>WLWT01000003.1 GCA_012103455.1 Gammaproteobacteria bacterium | reverse complement strand
ATACCGGGAGAGAAAGCCAAGAACCCGTAAGTACTCCATCTAGGTTGGAGGTGCCTTCGGGCTGCGTCCAGCTAGATGACTCACCCAGCTAGATGATTCACGGTATGAAACCCGGTAGCGCTAGCGCCGGGTTTTTTCGTTTGGGAAGAACGGTGATCGACATTAAAACTTTAGAGGTGCCCTTTAGCCAGGAGATCCATTCGATGGACAAGAAAGTGAAAAGCCGCCGGCCAATTGGCTGGACAGCGTTGTTAAACAAAGGTCACGTACACACGCGCAGTAAAACCGCCGCCCGGCGCGACCAACGGGCACAGTTGCAAAACGAAGCCGATGAATATTGGGAGACTGGCCGGTTCGAAGAACCGGATTGTTACGATGACCCTGATCACAGCCGCATGGACTACACCCCGTCCACCTCGGACGGGGAACCACCTATTTTTTTAGCCGCCGCCTAACTCAACACCCCACCCCACCGCTCACAAAGCGCCCCCGCTTTTCTTTTTCAAGTTCGAAACGCACCGCTAAGAAAGCCTCGATAACCGCACTATCGGTGAGCGCGTGCCGGCTGGGCGGCACGGTCTAGATACTGACGGATTGTGGGTGCCCCTTGTAAAGTCAAGGTTGCAGGCTTAGCCGCGCAAAGCAGGGCCGGCAACACTGGGCACCTGCTAACAATGCACTTTTTCCGCGCTTGCGGTGTCAGCGCCGTGCTCGAACTCCTCATGTATCACCTATCACTGCTGTCCCATAGAGCATACTAACCCTTTGAAATTTCCAGAAAAACTGTTTTCATGTTTCAAACACAATGCCATAGTCAATTTTTTATGTAAATCAATAGGTTATACGCTGTGATTAATTATTTTGTGGGACAGCAGTGATCACCTATACACTGCGGTTGTGCGCGCGGTGCTTCCTTGCACTCACGAAACAATGACTATTGTTAGAGGCGCCCTTCAGGCATTGCGACTTTGCTTAACATCCTCAGCAAGCCATGCTTTGATAAGAGATTGATAAGGCATGTCGCGTTTGTTAGCTTCGATTTTGATGCTGTCTAGCAAACCTTCGGGGAGCCTCAAAGAAATAGTTTTAGTAGATGGTTTCAAATTAGGCATTGAAACGGATTGAGCTTTTTTCCAGTCAACATAATCACTGGAGTCATGCTTTTCCCAAAAAGCTCTTTCTTCGGCTTCTGTTTTAAATGTTGGAGTATTTTTAATTTTGCTCATAAATGTTTCTCTCTTTCCGGTGCATATCACGAGCTGAAATCACGCGAATTAAAGTATCAGCCGAACGTAAGGTAAAAGTTATATGCAACAAACGGGCATCATTGGTTTTTCCAAGAGCGTGGTAACACAGTTCCTTCTTGCTATGCTTCACGTCATCCACTACTAGCAGAGGCTCGTTAAACAACACCTGTTCAGCCTCAAATCGGCTAACAGCATGTTTTTCTTCACTTTTTCTGACATTTCCATGATCCCAGTCAAAGCCGATAATTTGGTTCCAATCAATCATTTCTGTATATTACAATCATATACGCATAAATCAAGTGCTAACCGGGTAAGAGAAGGTCTCTACCCTCCCCACACCACCGTGCATACGGGTCCGCACAGGGCGGTTCATTGAGCAGGGTGAAGCTTGCTCCAACCATCGCGTAGCGAGAAAAGTCCCTCAGATTTCAGATAGGCGTTAGGGCGTCTCTAACAATGACGTTGCAGCGGACGCTTCGCTTCGCTGCGCGCCGCTGAACGCAAGCGTTAGCGCTGGAGAGATGAGCCATGTACACAGGAACCCTGACGCTCGACTACGCTTCCGAAGAAGAGGAAGACCACTACGCAGCAAGTGTCACGCGTTGCATTCTCACGGATGATTCGCTTGCGCTTGAGTTTTCGGGCAGCTACGACGGCGCCAAGTTCCGTGGCAGTGCGAGGCTGCGGAAAATGATCGACGAATATCATGGCTTAGGCAACTTCGCATTTGAGGGCGAAGCGTCGACTGAAGCGAAGATACGTGTTTCGGCTGAATCGATTGACGAGCGTCTGTATCTGGCAGGGCACCTGGCTCGACGTCGGCGAGTCGGACCCGTACGAACTGGAAGGTAGTGCTTGAACCCAACTAGCCGTAGGCAGGTCTCTACCAGCTCGCGATTGGGGAGCCAACCGTCGCGTGGCCAGGTCGCGCGGTCCTCGCTCCTGAGCACGTCGATCGTTCCTCTCCTGTGGCGACGAGAAGGTGCGCAATGGATGCAAGGGTGCGACCGAGTTCGTCTTCGGGGTCGCAGGACGGCGAAAGTGCCGTTGGAGCAGGGGTCGGTCCCAAACATGGTTTGGCGCTAACAATGCCATGCAACCGACCGTTTGCCCCGGTGGCCGAAATTGCTGCCGCAATTCGTCCACCGCCGCAAGCGGCGGCTGATGGCTAGCGTTAGCCTTAAGGGAGGCTCGATGACTGAGTCATGGCATAAAACTGAAACAGATTCAGAAGCAGAGGAACATGCTGCAGATTTCTGGTCGCGCCATAGAGATGAACTACAAACAGGTGAATTTTGGGCTGATCGTATAAAGAAATTTAGAGGAGAGCCTGAAAAACGTCTGGCACTAGCTATAGAAAACTTGCCATTGCCTGCATCCTTTAGAGAAGCAGCAATTGCCACGAGAGCCCTGATTCGTGACAAGCGGAAGCAAAAAATTGAATATGACGAAGAGTTAGCGCTTTTATATTGGCTGGCAGCAATTAATTCATTTTCGACACCCTATTCAGAGGTATTGAAAGAGCCCGGTTACAATGTAGTCGAATCTGTCCCGAGGAAGAAATTGAAAGGACTTCCATTTTCATATAAATCCTTGGGCTACAACAAATTGGAATTACTACTTCGGCAAAAAAATTACCCGACACAAATTAATAAAATGTGTTATAGTGATGCTATGAAAAAGACAGACGGTCGCTCACTGCCCCATTCCGCGCGAGAAGCCATCCGCAGGCACGCGGTTGCGCAAGTATTATCGGGTGAAAGCCCTGAAAAAGTAATTAAAGCCCTCGGATTTCATCGTTCTTGCATTGACGATTGGTTATCCAGATATGAGCAAGGTGGTGAACAGGCGCTGTCCACCGGCAAGATCACGGGCCGCCCAAGAAAGTGTCCCGATGAATATGCGGATCGCTTACGTGAACTAGTTAAAACGAATCCGTTGCAATTGGATTTTCACGATGCCTTGTGGACGCGCTCGATGATTCAGATATGACTGAAAGATAAATTTGGCATCGAGGTCAGCGAGCGCTCAGTGGGCAATAGCCTGTCTCGTTTGGGGATGAGTGCGCAGCGCCCTGGGTTTAAGGCATACGAGCAAAACCCTGCTCAGGTTAAGGTATGGTTAAGAGAAACTTGGCCTGAAGTACAACGAGAAGCGAAAAGGCGGCGAGCGCGGGTCTATTTTGGCGACGAATCGACGATCCGGTCGGATTATCATCGTGGTACCACTTGGGGGGTACGGGGTGATACGCCGGTTGTAGCGAAAACGGGTCGGCGCTTTAGCGTGAATAGGCTGTCAGCCGTTTCGCCGAAGGGTCACCTGCGTTTCATGGTAACCGAATCACGGGTAACCGCAGACGTTTTTATCGACTTTCTAAGGCGTTTGTTGCACAACGCCAAGCGATCGGTCTATTTGATTGTTGATGGCCATCGAATTCATCGAGCCAAGAAAGTGCAAGAATTTGTCCGCAATAGCCAAGGTAAGCTCACGTTAGTATGGTTACCGCCGTATTCACCGGAACTCAATCCTGATGAGCTAGTATGGCATCATGTAAAAAGCCAACGAATTGGGCGGACAGTGGTGGCTACAAAGGAGCAACGGGTGGCCTTGGCTCGTTCGGTGTTGCACTCACTACAACACAATACGCAAATAATTAAACGGTTTTTCTATGAAGAGCATGTCAGATATATTCTGAATTGATATCGGGTAATTTTTTTCCGAATT
The DNA here is from genome assembly GCA_012103455.1 of Gammaproteobacteria bacterium. Lineage (GTDB taxonomy): Bacteria > Pseudomonadota > Gammaproteobacteria > HK1 > HK1 > WLWT01. The sequence goes on along the minus strand of WLWT01000003.1, from coordinate 1,219,182 downwards.
AGTAAAATCTTTACTTGAGGGTGAGATTAAGTATCCACGGTGGTGGATAGAATGGGATGACTGTTGTGTAACATCGTCAGGCAGGCATATAACTGGCTACCCCGTATCTTCAAAAAGTAAGCTTGAAACTAAAAGGAATAGAACTGAGTTTCTTTCTCTCAGTCAATAGTGAAAAGATTTAAGCAAACGACACATAATCAGGTAAGGGACGGTCTCTAGCCGTCCCTGCCCACAACACCCTGCATGGGGGTCCGCACAGGGCGTTTCATTTCCCCTAGTGAAGCTTGATCCAACCCTCGCGCAGGGAATAAAGACCTTCGGCTTTCAGGTAAGCATTGGACAACGCCTGCTCAATACCGGGTGTCTTTGACCGACGCCACGGCCCCTTGCGGGTCAGTCCACAGGCCAGTGCAAGCTGTATGGATACGCCACGCTTTATCAGGTTCCCTACCTTGGTTGGCGGCTTACGCCACTGTCGCCAGTAGGCCATACGGAGGCGTCGTCGAATCCAATGCGCTCGATCGATACCGCGTTGATACCCCCTGGCACTACCAAAATAGTTGCTCCAGCCCCGAAGGTAGTGGCTGAGTTTGTCAAGCGGGTAACGCATCGATACACCCCAGTGCCGGTTGGTCAGTGGCCGTATTGGCTGTTTAAACTTCTCCAGCACTTTGGCGTACCAGTGGATACGCCCGCCCCGGAAGGTAACCCCCGGGCACTGGCTGTTACTGACTTTGACCCCGCGGCTTTTATCGGTATTGACTACCACTGGCAGACCTTTCTGCCGATAATGTGTCGGGCTACGCCGCACGCGTTCACCGGCGCGCTGGCGGCCCAGCACGATAAGGATGTCATCTGCGTATCGGGCAAAAGGATGCCCGCGCCGCGCCCGTTCCTTGTCTAGCGGGTCAAGCAGACTGTTTGCCAACCACGGCGATAATGGTCCGCCCTGAGGGACACCCCGGTGACTCGCTTCAAGCTGATTGCCTGGCAAGACGCCTGCTTGCAAGGAGCGCTTGCTCCGCTTCACTACCCGTTTGTCCTGCATCTTTCGGCCCCGCCGGGTCATCAGCCGATCCTGGTTAACACGGTCAAAGCACTTCGACCGGTCGATAGCCACAGCATGACGCCGATTGTGCGCACTCTCGTGCTGTATCGGGTGCACCGCCTGATGGGCATCGCGGCCCGGCCTGAACCCATAGCTATCGATTGAGAAGTCCGGGTCGAACAACGCCATCAGGCGTTGTGCAATGGCTGGCTGAATGAGGCGAGCGAGTCCCGTAGGAATGCCCAGCACACGTATACCGCCGTTGGGCTGGGGTAGCTCAACCCGGCGCACCGGGGCTGGGTGATAGGTCCCCGCCAACCGCGCACTTTTTACCTCGCGCCCGTTGGCCCTAGCCCAGTCGGGGAAGGCATCGATAGCCCTGCCATCCACACCCGGTGCCCCTGTGTTGGCTCGAACACGCTTCCAGGCCCGATGGCGATTCTCCGCCCACACGAGGTGTGCGAGTCGAGCGGTGCTCAAGGCGGGTTGCTCGTCCCTACGCTGCTTCACCCAATCACTCCGGTCGGTGTGCGGGGCGGCCGGTAGGGCAAGGCGCCTCCTGGGTGGTGAATGTTCAGGCCTTCACCCTGTCCCCACCCTTACGCGAGGCATTGGGCGACTAGGCCCTCTGCTGACTTCTGTTCGGTCACCGACTGAGTGACCCCGCCAGGCGCTATCGGTTTGCATCGGGTTCGCTCTTCTGCGGCGATGCCTACGGACAGGCCCAGGCTTGAGCTACCCGTGGCCTGACGGGTTATCTACCGCTCGCCTGTCGAGCAGTTCTCCCCAGACTAAGAGCACGCACTTTCGCTGCACCACTGCACCATTGACGCTGGCCGTTCAATCACAGGGCTTCGATGTCTTGGGCCATCTCGCCTTCAGCCTACGCCTCCTATGACGGTCTTGTTCATCAACTCGCCGCTTGGCTTAACGCTTCCTTCAGACGTTGCCTCACCGCTTCGCCCTTGCGGGTGGCTAGTAGTTAATTTCCGTAGCAATATCTACTGCCATGGAGTGTGATTTTCCTACAGAGGACTTTCACCCCATTCGTTCGTGCCCATGCTGGGCGTACACAAAAGCATACATTCGGACTGCCAAAAGCTGCGCCGCTTCGCTCTGCATCTTTTGGCAACCGGTGATGCTAAGCGTTATATTCTTTGACAAGCCTTTAGGTATGACCAATAATCATACTAACGGAGGTTCTTTATGAGCAGTAGCAAAATAGCAATTACCTTGGAATCCGAAATGCTGGCCGAGATCGATGCACTGGTGAAAAAGCGCGTGTTTCCCAATCGAAGTCGAGCCATCCAGGCGGCGATCAAAGAGAAACTGAGCCGGCTGAATCAAAGCATTTTAGCGCAAGAATGCGCAAAATTAGATCCTGAGTTTGAAAAGGCATTGGCAGAAGAAGGCTTAACGGAGGATTTATCGGAATGGCCCGAATATTAAGGGGTGAGGTACGTTGGGCAGACCTTCACCCAACTCGGGGTCACGAACAGGCTGGTCGAAGGCCGGTGGTAATTCTAAGTCACGACATATTCAATAAGCGCTCTGGTATCGTGATTGCCATGGCCTTAACAAGCCAACCTCAAAAAGCCCGCTTTCCTCTTACTTATGCTCTTGAATCAAAACAACTACAAAAACCGTCTTGGGTAAAAATTAGCCAAATACGCACCCTGTCGGTAGAGCGAATTGGGAAAAAATTAGGAATCGTCGAGCCAGAGCAGTTGGCCGAAATCGTAGACGGATTAAACCAAATAATCGGAATATAACAAGGCAAATCAATCCGAACGCAATATTCGCTGCCGCTCGCATTGCACCGGTTATTTGCGACGTTATGCTTGAAAAGATAACACACCAAAGGAGCGTATAGCAATGAGCCGATATCAGGAAATCCAGAACGAGTTACTACTTCGGCAAAAAATTACCCGACACAAATTAATAAATATGTTACAATGATGCTATGAAAAAGACAGACGGTCGCTCACTGCCCCATTCCGCGCGAGAAGCCATCCGCAGGCACGCGGTTGCGCAAGTATTATCGGGTGAAAGCCCTGAAAAAGTAATTAAAGCCCTCGGATTTCATCGTTCTTGCATTGACGATTGCTTATCCAGGTATGAGCGAGGTGGTGAGCAGGCGCTGTCCACCAGCAAGATCACGGGTCGCCCAAGAAAGTGTCCCGATGAATATGCGGATCGCTTACGTGAACGGGTTAAAACGAATCCGTTGCAATTGGATTTTCACGATGCCCTGTGGACGCGCTCGATGATTCAGATATGACTGAAAGACAAATTTGGCATCGAGGTCAGTGAGCGCTCGGTGGGCAATGTCCTGTCTCGTTTGGGGATGAGTGCGCAGCGCCCTCGGTTTAAGGCATACGAGCAAGACCCTGCTCAGGTTAAGGTATGGTTAAAAGAAACTTGGCCTGAAGTACAACAAGAAGCGAAAAGGCGCCGAGCGCGGGTCTATTTCGGCGACGAATCGACGATCCGGTCGGATTATCATCGTGGTACCACTTGGGGGGTACGGGGTGATACGCCGGTTGTAGCGAAAACGGGTCGGCGCTTTAGCGTAAGTATGCTGTCAGCCGTTTCGCCGAAGGGTCACCTGCGTTTCATGGTGAGCGAATCACGGGTAACCGCAGACGTTTTTATCGACTTTCCAAGGCGTTTGCTGCACAACGCCAAGCGATCGGTCTATTGGGTTGTTGATGGCCATCGAATTCATCGAGCCAAGAAAGTGCAAGAATTTGTCCGCACTAGCCAAGGTAAGCTCACGTTAGTATGGTTACCGCCGTATTCACCGGAACTCAATCCTGATGAGCTAGTATGGCATCACGTAAAAAGCCAACGGATTGGGCGGACAGTGGTGGCTACAAAGGAGCAACGGGTGGCCTTGGCTCGTTCGGTGTTGCACTCACTGCAACAGAATATGCAAATAATTAAACGGTTTTTCTATGAAGAGCATGTCAGATATACCAATCGCCATTGAAAATGCGAATCTAGAATACTTACATTAGCTAGCTGATTATGGTCAAAATAAGCTCATGAACAATCATTTAACACCGAGCGAGCGCGATGAACTCATAAAATCTCATCGTAAAGAGAGAGATGGGCGTATTCGAGACCGAATAAAAGCGGTTTTAGCTTTTGATGAGGGTTATAGTTATTCAGAAATGTCTAGGATTTTGCTTTTAGATGATGAGACTATTAGACGCCATGTCGATGATTACTTTTCTAAAGCTAAGCTGAAGCCCGAAAACGGGGGCAGCAAAAGTGATTGAGACGAGAATGAAACAGCAAAGCTCGTTAAACACGTAGAAGGAATGACTTATCCTTATGTTGAGGACATTTGCACTTATGTGAAGTTGAATTTTGGTAAGCTTTACAGTGTAAGCGGCATGACAAAATGGCTGCATCGCAATAATGTCTGCCATAAGAAGCCTCATGCAGTTCCAGCGAAAGCAAACGCACAGGCGCAAAAAGCGTTTGTCAAGGAATATGACATCTTTCGAAAGACGCTAAAAACAAGGGTTTAATCTATTTCTCGGACAGTTTTCATCCGCAGTATCAAACGCGGTTGGCCTATGGATGGATTTTAAGAGGCACTCGAAAAAGTATTGCCACAACGGCTCGTCAAACACGATTGAATTTCATTGGTGCTGTATCTTTGGAGGGTCACACAATAATCCACACTGAAGTTGAGCGAGTGAATGCGCAAACGATTAAATCTTTTCTAAAATCTCTACGCAAACGGCATACACCAGAGAAAGAAATTCATGTAATTTGGGATAATACGGCTTATCATAAGAGCAAAGACGTTCAGCCTTATGCCAAGGACTCAAACATTGAATTACACTATTTGCCGCCCTATTCACCGAATTTACTAATTCGGCAAAAAATTACCCGACATCAATTCAGAATATATCTGACATGCTTTTCATAGAAAAACCGTTTAATTATTTGCGTATTCTGTTGCAGTGAGTGCAACACCGAACGAGCCAAGGCCACCCGTTGCTCCTTTGTAGCCACCACTGTCCGCCCAATTCGTTGGCTTTTTACGTGATGCCATACCCGTTCATCAGGATTGAGTTCCGGTGAATACGGCAGTAGCAATACTAACGTGAGCCTCCCTTGGCTATTGCGGACAAATTCTTGCACCTTCTTGGTTCGATGAATTGGATGGCCATCAACAACCCAATAGACCGATCGCTTGGCGTTGTGCAACAAACGCCTTAGAAAGTCGATAAAAACGTCTGCGGTTACCCGTGATTCGGTTACCATGAAACGCAGGTGACCCTTCGGCGAAACGGCTGACAGCCTATTCACGCTAAAGCGCCGACCCGTTTTCGCTACAACCGGCGTATCACCCCGTACCCCCCAAGTGGTACCACGATGATAATCCGACCGGATCGTCGATTCGTCGCCAAAATAGACCTGCGCTCGCCGCCTTTTCGCTTCTCGTTGTACTTCAGGCCAAGTTTCTTTTAACCATACCTTAACCTGATCAGGGTCTGGCTCGTATGCCTTAAACCCAGGGCGCTGCGCACTCATCCCCAAACGAGACAGGATATTGCCCACCGAGCGCTCGCTGACTTCGATGCCAAATTTGTCTTTCAGTCATATCTGAATCATCGAGCGCGTCCACAGGGCATCGTGAAAGTCCAATTGCAACGGATTCGTTTTAACCCGTTCACGTAAGCGATCCGCATATTCATCGGGACACTTTCTTGGGCGGCACGTGATCTTACCGGTAGACAGCGCCTGTTCACCACCTTGCTCATATCTGGATAACCAATCGTCAATGCAAGAACGATGAAATCCGAGGGCTTTAATTACTTTTTCAGGGCTTTCACCCGATAATACTTGCGCAACCGCGTGCCTGCGGATGGCTTCTCGCGCGGAATGGGGCAGTGAGCGACCGTCTGTCTTTTTCATAGCATCATTGTAATATATTTATTAATTTGTGTCGGGTAATTTTTTGCCGAAGTAGTAAATCCAATTGAGCGACTTTGGAAAATGATGCATGAAGAGGTTACTTATAATCGGTACTATGAGAAGTTTTTAGATTTTCGGGAAGCCTCTTTGAATTTTTTCAAGCGCATTGGAAGACGAAAGATTTTATTGAGAAAAAGAATCACTGATAGGTTTCACATTATTAATGCACCGATGCTCGCATCTTGAAGTGTGATGGGTATATATTCTGAATTGATGTCGGGTAATTTTTTGCCGAACTAGTAGTTACTGAAGATCATCCGATTAGAACTCTACATGATAAGTATGATCTCCAACCTGACGGAACACCTGGACAGCAACCTGAGAAGCCCTTGGCAGAGCCAGTTTGTCCAGCAAATGTTGCACCAGAGCTATTTGAGAAATTAGCAAATGCGGCTAGAGCGGCTCATATTGCATTAGGTTGTAGAGACTATTCTTTGTACGACTTTCGAGTACATAAAGAAACTAATGAACCTTACTTGCTAGAAGCGGGCTTGTTTTGGGGTTTTGGAGAAATTAGCATGATTTCACGAATGCTTAAAGCTGATGGACATAACCTGGAAAATGTAGTTTTGGAGTTATGGCAGACAGCAGCTAAACGCACTCGTGTTGCCTGCCGCTCTGCCTTTAAGTATGTCTCAGTAAATTAGTGTCTTCTGTGCGACCTGTTCTGAAAAAGGGGGGTTGGTATTTGACTCTGCTAATTTTGATAGGTTGATCTAGGTTGAGGGTATAGCTCAGTCACGCCCCCAACCTAATTTCTGGAAAACTCTAATGTCACTTTAAATTACTGCTGATTTTCAAGATTTTGGAACTTTGGGATAGGAAATTTAAGCGGCCTTTGGGGCAGACTGGCTGAGTATTGAAGTAAGTTCATAAGGCGAAGCCCCGGGACCACCCATCGGCCCAGCGAGGGGCTTGGACGAGGCCCTACGTCAGGCGCGCCGCTCGCCGACAGCCGTGGCGATTGAATCTGACGGCGTGTGTGTCGTGACGTGCGTTAACCGCGGGCCATGGGCTCGAATGGCACAAGCTATTGGTGGGTTCAGCGCGGCATGGATGCCATTGTGCTATCAGGGGGCTCGGGGCCGCGGCGGTTAAGGTGTTGGCGGCTCCGAGCCCTCACCACTGGCCCGGTGACAACCGCACTGACACGCCCCTCCCCCTCGCAGCGTGGGCCGCGGCGGCTACCGATAGCGAATACGCGTTTCAATCGAGCCCGCCCGTTCAGTGGCGCGCTGGGCGGCCCATCCTCTTCGCTGGGCTTGGGGCGTGGCCCCAGAACAACGCCCTGAGTGTGTCTCTCAGGCCATCGTGCAGTGGCTATCTCAGGCACACATCAACACAGCGGCCATCGACCCTGGAAAGCCCGACCCTGGAAAGCCCGACCCTGGAAAGCTTGGGCAAAACGGCACGAACGAGAGCTTCAACGACAAGTGCCGCGACGAGTGTCTGAACAGGGAGTGGTTTCGCCACCGAGTTGATGCCAATGTCATCATTGAGCAGTGGCGAGGCCACTCCAACGAGATTAGTCCCCACTGCACTGTGGGTAACCTGACGCCGTGGGCATTCATTCAGCCAGTCGATCCACATGCTGCAGGGGCCAATTTCTAATTTTCAATGGACCGAAGAATCCGGGCAGGCCAAAACATCCACCGCTCTGCCTGAGTTTGGCGCAGCCATACGTCAAATTCATGCTCTCCTCTCGATTAAGCATCAAATTAATATTACCAGTGTCTTCGACCGCTATTGGCAGGCTGTTAGAGAATGACCCTGAGGTCAAACTATTCAGCCCATTTTTTAGAGTTATCCGCCAAAATTTGGCTGGCTTCGCCAACCCAAATGATATCCGCTTTTGCCATAATGACCTCTGTTATGGTCATTTCTTAAAAGGAAAGACGATTATTTTCCTAGATTGGGAATTGGCTGGGATGAATGATTTTTATTCTGATCTAGCTGCCTTCATTCATTTTCAGCAACTTGACCAAGCTCAAACCAAGCTATTCCTGCAAGCTTGTACTTCGACCTCGCTCAATGAAGAGAAACTCAACAATCATCAGCGCGAGCCACCATAGGGTGATGGTGATCCGCATCCACACTGGTGCCGCCGCCGTCGCAAGCCCCGATACGGTCGCTATCGCGGCCAGCATCAAGAGCAAATATCCGACTGTCTTGTGGATTGATTCAAACCGCTGACGCCGGCTGGTCATGTTGTAGTGATCGCCAAACCAACTGCCATCGGGCGCAGCTTCGCTCGGACCGCCTTTACTACCGCGCAACCAGGCACCGATCAACTGCGCAATAGCAAGCGCAAATGCACACCACCCCACAACACCATGCACATTCGAGGTACGTGTCGGGTCGGGCGGCGCGTTCAAGATCAAGTAAATCGCAATAACCATGCATGCGACTGCGACGTACTGGGTAGCGCGGTGGGCATGCCACCATGCCGGGTTGTCGAGCACCTCGGGCCAGGGTTGGCGCGGCGTCACTTTGCAGTAGCGCGCCATCAGCACGCCGATTGGAATCAATACCGACCAGGCCAGCGCCATCAGCCGCCCATGCCAGGCACGGTGCAGGTCGATCGGCGGTTCGCACGCAACGGCCACGTCAAACGAAGCGAGCGCAAGCAGCACGACGACACAGCGCACCGTTTGCATCATGCCTCGCCTATTCCGTGATTCTAGCGAACGGCTCCTGCAGCGTTCGCGCCCATACGCAATGTCCGGCATTGTGCGCGCCGAGAATGGCCATCAATACACCACGCTCGGTACCCGTATTGCGAAACCCGCGCATCACCCCGGCGGGCACAATCATGCCGTCTAGCGGCGAAAGCGTGACGCTCTCTTCGCCTTCATTGCCCCAGAACACATCCCAGTGCCCGGCGATTGCAACAAAGGTTTCTTCGGAGCCGTGCGAGTGCAGTGCGGCCCCGTTATCCGGCTCGGCCTTGATGAAATCGATGTGGTAGTTCTCCGCCGCCTCAACCGCGGTGCCTTCCAATTGTTCATCGTCAGCACCGTGTCCAAGTGCCGAATAGAGGGTGCGAATGTGACCCGGCAGGGTGCAATCGAGGAAGGCTCGCGGACTCGGTGTCAGCTCATCGAAACGCCACACGCGGCTGAGCATTTCCTCTTTCGAAATCGACATCGAATCGCCGAACCAAGCCTGCGAACGGTCGTCGAACACCGGAGCAACTTCTCGTCTCATGTTGCGGCTACCTCGCCGACTGCTTGCATCGGCAAACGTGCAACACAATCTGTCTGGGTAATCATCAAGGAATGTCCCCCGGATATTTCCAAAACTCGCCAACCATGGGTGGCAAGTTCCTCGGCTGTAGAGGCATAGGGTTGAGGATCACGATCGTTGGCGAGGACGTAAGTACCCCGCGGTGCGTCGCCCTGCAGGTTCACCGCATCGTTAAAAGTCGCGGCTGGCTGATCGGATGATCTCGGCTCAATACTTCGTTCCAGAACTTCATCGCCAAGATCGAATTGCCGAACTGACGGTGGTGGTATGCGCCAACCTTCACCCTCGTCGCGAATACGCTGGCAAACCGCTGCTCGAGCCTCGGCCGCCAGAAGATCCATTGTGCTCTGGCCATCCTGTGGCCACAAGGATTCGATCAAGACCACCCCGGCCACCAGTCCCGGGCTTCTGTCGCAGAGGACTCTAGCAAACATCCCGGCATAGGAGTGCGCACATAGCACGACGGGAGACTTTGGCTCGACAGTTCGAATGCGAGTTTCGAGACCAATTTCTGCAATCGCCAGGCAACCAGTTCCGAATGCTCTACATAGTTCGATGTCGAGTCAATGACGCCGGGACAAAGAACCTTTTCCGGCGGCAACCCTACCGCTTGAAGCACTCGCCATTCGTGCGCGCGACGAGGATTGGCAGCTTCAAACAACAAAATATCCGGGCGGACTTGAAGCAGGAGATGTACGACCTTGTAGAGTCCTATGTCGCGGGTGTGCGGCCCTTCGTAGTTCCCCCGACAGATGTGCAAGCGCATCCTGCCGCTGGAAATCCCGCCGAGTGCCGCATTCAGCACTTCGACTTGCTCTGCAGCAGCGTGGAGGAAGGTCTCCTCAGTTTCGTGCTTGTAGGTTGTGTGCCTGCCCATACCTAGGTCCGGGCAATCGATCTGCAACAAGAAACCCGCATCGACAATAGCGCGACATGTCCTACCCCTTGACAGCGCCGGCTGTCATGCCCTGGATAATCTGACGGGCGGCGAAAAACGTGAACAATAACGGCGGTATGACAATCAGCGTTCCCATCGCCATGATTCGCCCCCACTCCACCCCGGTGTCAGTGAGAAACCCGGAAACTGCGACCGGTAGCGTTCGCGTCGTTCTACCCGTCAGCAGCAAGGCGAGAATGAATTCGTTCCAAGCGATGCGAAACGTGAAGATACCCGCAACGGCATAACCGGAAGTCATCAGCGGCAACAGTACGCGAAAGAAAACTTGTAATGGATTGGCACCATCGACAACGGCTGCCTCCTCCAACTCTACGGGGATCTGTTTGTAGAACCCGAACAACAACCAGATCGCAAACGGCAAGTTCAACGCCGTATAGAAAAAGATCAACACAGCCAGATCGTTTTCGATATTGAACAAAACCACCATCGAAAACGCGGGAACCGCGAGCACTGCCGGCGGCACCATGCGAACGAGTAAAGTGGTGTTGGCAATCATGCGGCGACCGCGAAATTCCGCACGCGCCAGCGCGTAAGCGCAAAGACCGCCAAACAATAAAGTCAGAAAGGTTGAGACGGTGGCAACGATCAGCGAATTGCCGAGGTAACGATCGAACTTGCCACGACCGACTATGTACTCGTAGTTCTCGATTGTCGGGACAAAAAAGAACCAGATGGGATTGCCGTCTAGGATACTGATCTGATCACGCAAGGATGTGGTGACCATTACCCAAATCGGCAGCAAACAAAGCACCGCCAGGACCATCAACAGGAGGTAATGGCCGCCAACTCGCCAGGGATTATCGAGTGGCGAACTAGACATCGGCTTTTTCCTTCATCGGATTCCCAATCAACAGGATACCGAGCGAAAGCAGGAAAACGATCAGAATCAACAGTACGGAAATTGCGCAAGCATAACCGAGCAACTGAGCATCAAAAGCTCGGTTGTAGATATGCAAGGACATTAGCTCGGTCGCGCGCCCTGGTCCGCCACCGGTCATGATGTACATCACTTCAAGAGCGCGAAAAACGTCGATCAGGCGCATCAAAAGTGTGACGACAAGAATCGACGAGAGCATCGGCAGCTTGACCAGAAATATCTGCTGCCACCAATTGGCGCCATCTATACGCGACGCCTCCAGTACCTCGGAGGGCAACGCCTGCAGCGCGGCGATCACAATGATGAAAATAAACGGCGTCCACTGCCAGATGTCGGTGAAAACGATTGCGAAGAATGCGAGGTCCGCATCACCCAGCCAGACTTGCGGCTCGATGCCGAACCAGGCACCAAGGTAATAGTTAATCCAGCCGACGCGGGCGTCGAACAGATAGCGCCAGATCAAACCGACAACCACCGGCGATACCATCAACGGCAGAATAAAAATCGTACGGAAGAGCGAAGCGCCGCGAATGGGTTTTTCCAGCAACAAAGCGAGCGCGATGCCCAGACACATTTCGAGCGTGATGGTCCAGAACCCGAAGCGAAATGTCACCCAGATGGATTCGCGAACATCTTCATCGCCAAGCAGGCGAATGTAGTTCGCCCACCCGACATTTTCGGCATCCTCGAAGTCGGTGCCGATTTCCCAGTCGTAGAAACTCAGGTACAGCGCATCAATCACCGGGTAGAGCAAACCACCCAGCATCACGACTACGGCGGGCGCCACGAAAAAATACGGCGAAAGCGAACTTAAATCGCGCGGCGGTTTGGCTACTGCGTGCATGAACTCGAGGCGAATAACGTGCGGCGGCCTCCCTGCCGCCGCCATGAATGGTTAACTGACTACTTGCGGTAGTCAGCCCACTTGTAATACCCCTCACGCTGCATGATGGCACGGGCTTTTTCTGCAGCAGCGTCCATGATCGGCTGAATCGGCTTGTCGGTGGTGATGACCTCTGTCAACGCCTGGCCGAGCACGTCGATGTTCAACTCGTTCCATTCCGGAATCAGCGGACGCCAGTCGGCATCGGCACACGGCAACTGCTCGAGGATCACAGGGTATTCAGCGAACTTGTAGGAGAATGCCTTGTAGGTCGATATGCGGATCGGATCGCCGCCTAGCTCGACCATTTTGCGATCGCCCGCTTTCGAGGTGATGTACTGAATAAACAGGAAGGCTGCTTCCTGGTTCTGCGAGTTGGCCGGGATGCCCACGGCAAAACCACCGGTTTCCGAACCGCAACGGCTACCGACCGGATGCAATGCGTAACCGACCTTGCCATCGACCTTCGACAACTTCGGATCGCGCGCCATGGCGGCAATCTTCAGCGTGTCGATGTACATCGCAGCATCGCCACCGAGAAAAGCAGCGGCGGCTTCGCCGAAACCGAAAGAAGGCACGCCCTTCGGACCGGTTTGTGCGATTTCACGCATTACGCGCGCGGCTTCGACGCCGGCGGCATTGTTGAATACCGGGTTCCACTCGTCGTCGAAGATCTTGCCGCCTAGCGGCGCCAGATGCAGCAACCAACCGGCAGTGACTTGGTGGCCAGTTTTGCCGCGCGAAGTCAATGCAGGAATACCGGCAGCCTTCAACTTCTGCATGGTGTCGCGCAGTTGATCGTAGTTTGCCGGAACCGCCAGGCCCTGCTCTTCGAAGATATCCTTGCGGTACGCGAGGATCGAGGTTTCCGCACCGAAGGGCACACCATAGAGCGCGCCTGATTTGCCCGGCATATAACCTTTCTTGCCACCAACAACACCACCGTTTTGCAGATAGGCATCAGCGATGTCGTCGATGTCGTAATGCGGGTCAACGAGTGCGCCGTTGGTGAAGAACTGGCTCAAGGGGGTCAGCAAACCCTTGGAAACATACTCGCCCTTCCACATCACCACCCAGGAAACGACGTCGTATTCACCCTTTGACTTGGACATTTCGAGCAACTGGCGATCACGCAGCTTGAGGTACTGCAGTGCATCGACTTCAACCTCGATACCCGTTTCTTCGGTGAACTGTTCGATCAGCGCTTCGGCTTTGTTGAAGTGACTCAAGGCCGGCCAGCTGACAACAATCGTCGTTCCAGCATATTTCTCGTAAGGGTTCGCCAACGCCGTGGATATGGCGAAAGCAGCAGCAGCGACCGTCGCCACCGCGCCCTTCAATAACTTGTCAAACATCCCTCATCCTCCTTTGCTAGTGTTGGATTGCTCTATTGCTAGTGTTGGATTGCTCTATCGAAATCGCGCGTCGAGAACACTGGATCGCATGTCAGATCGCATGTTCTTCAGCACGATCGAATAGATACATACGCGTCACGTCGAAGAAATATTCGCCGGACTCCATCGGGTCCGCATCGGGGCCCGCGTAAACGGTGGCAGTCACTGCGCGTTCACCGATATGGGCAGCGAGAAACTGGCTTGAGCCAATGTACTCGGCGACATCGACCGAAAGTTCGATGGGGTGATGAGTGTCCTCGTCGCTTCGCTCCGAAGCGAAATGTTCCGGTCGCAATCCCAGTGTGACTTCGCGCTTGTCGTGCGCTGCTGCGCGCTCATGCATGCGCTGCGGTACGGGTAGACTGAATCCCTCGCCACGCACCAATAGTCGGTCACCTTCTGCATGCAGTTCGGCATCGAGAAAATTCATTGATGGCGAACCGATGAAGCCCGCGACAAAACGATTGACCGGCGCGGTATACACGTCGCGCGGCGTACCGATCTGCTGCACCAGCCCTTGATCCATGATCACAATGCGGTTGGCCATGGTCATGGCTTCGATCTGATCATGGGTGACATAGACCATTGTACGATCGAGTTGCTTGTGCAGGATAGCGAGTTCGGTCCGCATGTTGGCGCGGAGCTTGGCGTCCAGATTCGACAGTGGTTCGTCGAATAAAAAGCAATAGGCGTCGCGCACAATCGACCGCCCCATGGCAACCCGCTGGCGTTGGCCACCGGACAAGTCCTTGGGTTTGCGATCCAGATATTCGGTTAGTTCGAGAATGTCTGCCGCGCGTTGCACGCGTTCGTTGATCTCGGCCTTGGGCGTGCCCGCGAGGCGCAACGCGAACGACATGTTGCCCGCGACATTCATGTGCGGATACAGCGCGTAGGACTGAAACACCATGGCAATGTCACGCGCTTTAGGGGCCGCCCAGGTCACGTCCTTGTCGCGGATATGGATGCTGCCGCTGGTGACCCGCTCCAGACCGGCGATCATGCGCAAGGTGGTGGATTTGCCACAGCCGGAGGGCCCGACGATCACTACGAATTCGCCCTCGGCGATGTCTAGTGACAGGTCGGGAATAATCACGGTGTCGCCGAAGGCCTTGACGACATTGTTCAGGACAACACCTGGCATCGTCCCTAGACTCCCCCTTGTTCGTGCTTGTTTTTGCCCGATCCTACGCGTTTGCGTGGGGGATAGGAAATTTGAAGGGGCCTTTGGGGCAGCATGGCTGAGTATCGAGGTGGGTTCATAAGGCGAAGCCCCGGGACCACCCATCGGCGCAGCGAGGGGCTTGGACCAGGCCCTGCGTCAGGCGCGTCGCTCGCCTACAGCCGTGGCGATTGAATCCGAGGGCATGTGTGTCGTGACGTGCGTTAACCGCGGGCCATGGGCTCGAATGGCACAAGCGATTGGTGGGCTCAGCGCGGCCTTGATGCCATGGTGCCATTAAGGGGAGCGGGGCCGCGGCGGTTAAGGTGTTGGCGGCTCCAAGCCCTCACCACTGGCTCGGTGACAACCGCAACGACACACCCCTCACCCTCGCAGCGTGGGCCGCGGCGGCTATCGATGGCGAATAGGCGTTTCAATCGAGCCCGCTCGTTCAGTGGCGCGCTGGGCGGCCCATCCTCTTCGGTAGGGTTGGCGCTGGGCTTGGGGCGGGGCGCGACGATGAGGCGGCGCGGGGGTGCATGGGGCGCCAAGAGGCCGGGGTCCCTCACCGAATACGCTCTAGATAGTGTCGTCACAAGATAGATGAAAGGTATGATGAGCGCATTCTGTCCCATCTTACTGAGAGCTTGCCCCCATGAGTTCATCCCATCGTCGCCACGATATATCCGCTCGCGTATGGTCATTACTGGAGCCTTACCTGCCGGGTCAGGCAGGGAGTTGGGGAGGTGTCGCACATGATAACCGCCGTTTTCTCGATGCGGTCTTTTGGATTTTGCGTACCGGCGCTCCTTGGCGGGATTTGCCGCCCGATTATGGGGACTGGAAGAATACCCACCGCCGGTTCTGTCGATGGCGAGACAAAGGGGGTTGGGAACGCTTACTGGAACGGTGGGTGGATGACCCTGATTATGAGTGGTTGATGATTGATGCCAGTCATATCAAGGTACACCCGCAAGCCGCCGGTGCTCAGGGAGGTAACCAAGCGATGAGCCGTACAAACGGGGGCTCAACACCACGCTACCTCTGGCCGTGGATGCGCATGGTATGCCGGTCGGAGCACTTGTTACGGCGGGTACCGCAGCGGATTGCGGACAGGCTTGCACTTTGATTGAAGGCATTGATGCCGAAGCGTTGTTGGCGCATAGCGCCTAGGATACCAATGAGATTGTGGCCCATTGCCAACCACAGGCTATTGAGGCGGTGATTGCGCCAAAACGCAACCGCAAAGAGCAACGGGCCTATGACAGGGGGGCCTATGACAAGGCCTTATACCGTTTGAGGCATTGGGTCGAGAATGCCTTTCTTCATCTGAAGCGATGGCGCGGGATTGCCACTCGGTATGCCAAGAACGCGGCCTCTTTCCTGGCGGCCGTCCATATCCGCTGTTTGGCTATCTGGGCAACTATCTTGTGACGACACTATCTAGCATGACTCTGCGGACCGGGCGCCGGCCGGGCAGACGCTCAAGCGCTTGCCGGCGACGTAGTCGTCGATCAGCGCGTGCAGGCGGGCGCGGTCGAAACTGGCGTAATGGCCAGCGTGGACCGTCTCGGCCGGCAAGGCGCGCAAGCGGGCCATGCTCTCCAGGTAGTCCGGAATGCTGGAGTGATGCAGAAAGTCGTAGAGTTCCCCATCGTAGATCACGTCGCCAGTGAACAGCAGGCCGCTGGCCTGCTCCCATAGGGCGATCGAGCCGGGCGAATGGCCCGGCAAGTGCAACACCGAGAAGTGCCGGTCGCCCAGGTCGATCACGTCACCCTCATCGACGAAACCAGTGGCCGGGGCCGGCACGATCTCGTAGCGCGCCACTGCAAAACCCGCATAGGGCAGCGCCTCGAACATCACAAGCTCGACGAAGTTCTCGATCAGCGTGTTGTCCCGGGTCGGCGCGCTCAGGACCTCCGCCTCGGCACGGTGGCACAGGCGGGTCTCGAACTCGTGGTGGCCGCCGATGTGGTCGAAGTGATTGTGCGAGGCGAGACATATGACCGGCTTCTCGCTCAGAAACGCCAACTCTTCCCGCAGGGAGCGTAGCCCCAGTCCGCTATCGATCAGGAGATTGCGATCTCGCCCCTGCACGAGCCAGATATTGCAGCGCAGACCTGAGTTCGCCCAGCGCTCCCATATCAGGGTGACGCCGTCGCCCAAATCGCGATGTGCGAACCAATCCTCGGCAACCCTCATGGCTGAGGCCTCCCACCCCATGCGACGGCGAACGGGCCGTGGTCGTTTCCGAAGCAAAATTCTATGGCCTGCCGCACCACGCGACAAGGCCGCGGGTCCTGTTCCGCAGCGGCCCCAATCGCGAATCCTGTTGTGGTGGTCGTGGTTTTGTATCACACTGAAATCGCGAGTCCGCATTCGGTGGGAGGGGGATATGTCGAACATCGCCGGCAAAGCCTACGCCATGAACGTAGTGACGCCGACCAAACCAATGATTTTGTGGATCAACCGGCTTATCTTCATGGTGGGACGAGGCACTCCCAAGAGTTTGGCCGGCCTGCTCGGGCTGTCATTTATCCATTTCGCGCGCTGGGTGTTGGTGCGGCGGGACCAGTGGCCCGACCTGGGGCAAGGCAAGCAAGATCTGCAAAACGACTACATGATCTTCTGCTCGAATTTCAACGGTACCTGGGATCAGTACATCGACGCCTTCTCCGACGGAATCCCCAACGGGCTGGACCTCTTTTGGTACACGGCGACCAAGTACCCCAACTCGATCCCGATCACGCCTTTTAAAGACTACATCACCCACAATCAGATCTATACCAACTACTATTACAACGCGACGCCTGGCTCGGCGCAGCGCGACATCAAGTGCGCCATGCGGGTCTATGACGCCCTCAAGGACCTGGCCGCGCGGCACCGGCGCGAGAGCCCCGAGGACTTCGCCAAGTCCTACCGCGCAGCGCTGCTGCGCGTGCAGGGCTGCTTGGGCGATCCGGGCTATGGCCCGGTGGCGAGCCTGGATACCGAGCGGGCCGACATCAACCGGGGTCCCTTCGTCCGGCGCGCGGAAGAGACCCTGTTTGCGCAAAAAAACCGGCCGGGCGCGTAGCCCCGGCCGAGCCCCATTGCATTTGGAGATGTTCAATGCCGAACTTTGATACCGGCCACTATTTCCTGACCACGCTGGCGCCAATCAAGCACGGCAGCGCGTCCGACGAGCGCGGCGTGGAGGTATCCCATATCGAGCGGCTGCGGACGACGTTGGCGATACTGCCGACGGCCCTGCAGTCACCGGCGACCGAGCAGATCGGCATCAATAGCCCCTTTGCGCGTGATCGACACACGCACCTCTGCCGCTTTATGGTGCTCGACGACGTGGTCTACAACGGCCGACCACGCAGCGATGCCATCGTCAATGCGCTCACCGGCAAAGACCCGCTCGTTCCCCAAAAGGTCGATAGGCTGAACTGCGCCTACCTGATGTTCGCCGCCGATTTCGATGCGGTGAAGGAGGAAGGCGATCCTCTGCCCGAAACACTGACGCCGGCCGAGCAGGACGCTGTCCGCGACGCCTACGCCCGCCGGCTGTGGCAGACCATGAATCTGGAGCTGCGCGAAATCTACGACAACTGTGTCGGCTTCAACGAGGTCTCCGACGCCGACGGCTTTGCGCGTTACCTGGGCCGCTGCCAGGTCGAGACCACAATGCCGTTTAACGACTACTGGATCCGCCCGCCTAAGCTCCACGGTCTCCCGGTGACCGGCCTAATCGCTCTGGTGGCCGTGCCCGCCCTGGTGACATTGATCGGCTTCCTCTGGTGGCTGTTCGGCGCGCCGAACAGCCGCTGGTCGGCTGGACCTGCTCGGTCGGGTTCTTGGCCACCGCTCTCGCGGCCTGGATCGCCTATCGCTACGCTCTATGGAATGGCAATCGGCCCATGCCGCCGGGCGACTATGCCGATCTGCCGTCGGTGCTCAAGTCGCTCTACTTACAGCAGCACTTCGCGGACTTTGCGGTCGAGAGCCAGGGCAAGGATCCCGCGTCCCTGCATGCGGATTTCGGCGCATTCCTCGCGCGTCACAAGCCGGACTACAAGATGGCACCCAGCCAGCGTCCGGGCGTGATTTCGATCGCCCGCGAAGGCGCGATCATCGAGAGCTGAGGGGGACCACGCCATGACACGAGAACTCAATCTGAACGACATCCAGAGCAACGTGACCCGGGCCTACGGGCGTTTCAATTTTCCCTTCGCCCGCTATTTTTTCTTGCACATTGAGGAGACGGCGGCCGGGCGCGCGTTCGTGGACCAGGTGCGCGAGAAGGTCAACACAGCCGCCCGCTGGACTCCCGAGTCCAGGCCGCAAGTCACCCTCAACATCGGCTTCACCTTCCTGGGCCTTCTGAGGCTCGCCCTGCCGACCCGCTCGCTCCAAGGCATGCCGGCTGAGTTCATTGACGGCATGAAGGCCCGTGCCTTCATCCTGGGCGACCGGGACGAGGGTAAGGTCAGCGCCGATGACGAGGGCTGGTGCGCGCATTGGGATCCGATCTGGCGGGCCAACCGGTCGGGCCAGGGCCAGGGCGAGGACGTGCACGTCTGGATCTCCATGAACGCCCAGGCCGAGCCCTGGAGCGACCGGCCGGTCAAAGCTCTGGAGGCTCAGACGGACTGGCTGCGCGAGCGCTGCGCCGCGCTCGGCAACAAGGTTCGCATCCTGGCCACCAACGGCCCGAACGGCGACCAGGAGTATCAAGCCGCCAACGTTGTGTTCGAGACCCTGCCCGACGACAAGAAGATCCCCACGCGCAAGGAGCACTTCGGCTTCACCGACGGGATTGGCGATCCGGTCTTCGAGGGCCAGATCCCCGCGGCCGAGATGGCCACGAGGGTGGTCGGCCGGGGCAAGTGGATGGACCAGGAGTCCGGCTGGGTGCCGCTGGCGACCGGCGAATTTATCCTCGGCCACCCCGACGAGAGCCAGGAGCTGCCGCCGGCCGCCGTGCCCGAGGATCTGACCCACAATGGCACCTTCATGGTCTATCGCAAGCTGCACGAGAACCTGGGCTCGTTTCGCCAGGTCTTGGACGAGGAGGCCGCGCGCTACGGCACGGTCATGGGCGTCGAGGCGGACGAGGCAAAGGAAACGCTCATGGCCAAGATGGCCGGTCGCTGGCCCGACGGTGTCCCGCTTTCCAGGGTGCCGACCTACGAGGCCTGGAAGACCTTTCGCGAGACAAAGGGCTTCTGTGCGACGGAGCCTTTGAAGCGGGTCGAGGCCTACGAGGCTTACTTCAAGTCGATCGAGCCCTCGGACTTTCGCTACGGTGACGACATGGAGGGCATCAAGTGCCCGTTGGGCGCCCACCTGCGGCGGGTCAACACCCGCGACTACTTGGACCCGAGCAACAGACCCGACGGAGCGAACCCGGCGGCCACGACCCAGCTCAACAAGCGCCGGCGGATCCTGCGCCGCGGCCTGCCCTACGGCCCCACCGCGTTGGGCGAGGGTGATGACACGACCGAGCAAGGCGTCATCTTCATGGCGATCTGCGCCAACATCTTCCGGCAGTTCGAGTTCGTCCAGCAGCAATGGATCCAGTACGGGCTGGACTTCAACCTGGGCAACCACACCTGTCCCATGCTGGGCAATCACACGCACCATAAGCGCTACGTCATTCCCGCCGCTCCCGCATCGGGCAAGCCCCCTTACGTTATGAGCAATCTCAAGACCTTCGTGGAGACCCGGGGCGGCGACTACTTCTTCGTCCCGTCCCTGACTGCGCTGCGCCTGATCGCCATGGGCGTGGTCGATCCGACCTGAGCGATCCCGCGCCAACAGAAGAAGAGAAGAAGATAATAATGATAACCGGTCATTCGGGGTCGAAAGCGAAGTATCCAATCGTCGCGCGGCAAGGCTTGGGTTGCTCATCGCCACCCTGGGCTGGGTGGGCGTCGGTGTGGGCTTACCACCCTTGACGAGCCGAGCGCTTACCACACTAGAGCTACAGGCGCAATGGCGCGATTGACGTGCGGGCGCTCGCCCGGCGGCTCTTAAGCGCAGGTATCTTTCGCATCAGCTCGCCAGAGCCTGCGGCGGTGCGCGCGGCGGGATACGCCCAGCCACTCCAATGGGCCCGAGGACTAATGGGCTCTAGGACTAATGGGCTCTAGGACTATGGGCTCGATGATGCGCGCGATGACGCCAGGCGCGGTGAGAGCAGCGATGACTTGCAGTTCGCCGCCACCATTGGGGCACCCGCCCAAGTCGATGGCCCATACCCGCTGCAATCGGGCCATCGAGTTCATTGGCGTGGGGAGTAACCTGGGTTGGGACTCATCGCCGGTGGCCGGATGGCTCGCTACTCTGGCGCGCCCGATGCCCGCTCGCGTGCATTGGGCGCGAACAGCATGCGTAGCGGCCAGGGGAACGACACCACCCACTGGCGGTACGGTGCCCGGGGTAACACGTTGTCGATCCGGTGCGCGCCGCTCTAGGCCATGCGCCGCGATGCGCACCAGCCGCAGCGCTTACAGCTAAACGCCACCCGGTGCTCGTGACGACAGTCCGTGCACTTGACCCGAATGAAGCTGTGCTCCAAGCGCCCGCAGCGCAAGTATGCTTCGAACTCCTCGCGAATGAGCCGCGCCAACCCGCTTTTTCGCTCGCCGTGCTCTTTGAAAAACGCATCGGCGTGCTGCTCAACAACGCTAGATAGCCCCGTGTCCTCGGGACGATGACGCCGATGGCTCGATGCGCCCGCCCCCACCGTCGGTAAGCAAATCCCGTCGCGCCTCTGTTGAACCGCCTCCATCCACACGAGTGCAGCGCACTCCATCCGCTCGCACAGCCGGTCAACGGCGCGCCTCCAGGGCGCTCGATGCGCTGGCGGGCGAATGGGCTCTGGACAGAAGTTAATTATAGAGATTAGCCAGTTACCTGTGCCATCCGGCTCAAGCCGATCACCGATTCCGGCGTGAACCCAAGCCCTATTCCGAGCGCAAGCCGAACACTGTTCCAGAGCGAAGCCGAGCATCATTAGTCACCGAATATGCCTTGCCAACCCAGCACGAGAACCTGCCCGGGACTGACTACTACCACCAACCCATACACGCTCAAAAGGAGAGCGATTGCCTAGGTTGAACCATCCCACGACAGAGAAACTTCACGCCCTTAAGTTACGCCCTTAAGTTCACGCCCTTAAGTTCACGGGTATGGCCACCGCACTGGCCGAGCAGATGAATGCCCCCGAGTTGCACGCGCTGTCCTTCGAAGAGCGGCTCGGCTTGCGCGTTGACCGCGAGATGACCTACCGCGACAACCGCCGCATCAGCGCCCGGCGATGGCGCGCCAAGCGGCGCCACAACGCCGGTATCGAAGAGCTCGACTACCGCTCACAAGCGCGCCCCGGACCAAGCCCTCATCCACGTCTTGCGCCCCTGTCAGTAGATTGCCCAGCACCCACAACTTGATTCATCACCGGACCGCCGGCCTGGGCCAGTCCTGGATGGTCTGTGCGCCTGGTAACTACGACGGCCACGCTGGGACAAGAGCTGACCATGGCACGCGGCGATGGCCGCTACGCCAAGCTCCTAGCGTCACGGGCCAAGGTCGAACTGTTGCTCATCGACGACGGCGGCATGGTCACCTGCAACACCGGCAATCAACGCGACCTACTCGAAGTCCTGGAGGACCGCTAGGGCGACCGCTCAATGTTGGTCACCCGTCCGCCAGCGGCCGAGAAATGGCCTGCCACCATCACCGACCCAACCTTCGCCGATGCCATTCTAAAGTGCCCCGTGCACCACGCTTACACGCTCAATTTGAAAAGAGAATCGATGAGGAGAACCAAGGGCTAAAACGCTCCAAGCCGAGCACTTACAGGCATAATCCATATCCCGCCTCGCTGGCTAGGACAGGACTGGGAAAGCGCACTCGACAAAGTCATCGGCTTGCTCCCGATTGACTGCCCGGCTTCGCCGCAATACACATTGATGATTGGCCCGCACTCGAAGAGCATCGGCGCCAATGGTGCCAACAGGTGGCCAATCAGCGTATCCATGGCACCCCCGGTGAGGTGCCGCAAGTGCGCCTCGACGCCTTCGGTGCAGGACATGGGCCTGAGCTGTGCGAGCAGCTACGCCGCTCCAACTCCCCACCATTACTTGGACCGCCTGCGCGGCGAACAATCAGTGCCTGGGCATCTTGTTAGAACAGGCCGAGGCCAACGAGCCGGCCTATCCGCGGTTCGCCGAGCAACTCGCGCGGTAGGAGTGCCAACAGCGCCATCGCAAGCGGGACAATTTCCCTGCGCTCAAGTCACTGGAGGCGTTGGATTACTGTCACCAACAGGCTATTACCCAGCGCCCAGTCAACCCGCCGCTGGACTTTAACTTCATCGACAACCGCGGCAACGTGGTGTTCATCGGACCACCGGGCGTGGCTAACACCCAGTTGGCCCTTGGTATCGGACCAAAAGCGGTTGATGCTGGTTACAAGGGCTTGTTCAACACCGCGACTAGGCTGGCCGAAACGCTGGAGCTGGCTGAGATACGCGCTGGGCTGAGGAAGAAAATCAACCCCATCAGCAAATTCGACGGGCTCATCATCAATGAGCTGGGCTTTCTACCGATGAGCAAACAGGCCCGCTACAACCTGTTCCAGCTCATCAACAACCTCTATGAATATCGCGCCATCATCCTGACCACCCACAAGCATCCTGACCACCCACAAGGATTTCACCGCATGGAGCGGCTTCTTTCACGATGACAACGTCCACGATGACAACGCCGCCGTGCCCAGCATCGGGCGCATCATCCGTCACTCACCAATTTTCATGCTCACAGGAGAAAGCTATCGACTGAAACAGTAAGCGGTCTTCTAACCCTATTTAGCTCTATGGATCGATACTGGGCGCTGAATTGGCGCCGGATGGGTTTGGCCACCCCTTCAGGGTCGGGAAGACCCTGCGCGGCGTCGGCGCGCGGTCCTGCGGTGTTCGGTTTGATATTCATCGCTTCATTGTGCATTTTCATGAGTGTTCACCGAGTTCGCCCTACTGCAATTCTAGGAGCGCTGAGTGTCTCACTTATGTTGGCAGAGAGGGGCTACGGCAAGCCAAGGTCATCCGCCAACAATACGGCGTCAATACGGTGGTGTGCGTGCACGCCAACGGGATGAAGGAAGCGCGGCCTCTGGCAGCCAGTGACGGGAAGGCCAGTGCCAAGCGGTTAATGACGTTGTATGGCAAACATTGGGGGGGTGGAGTGCAGTTTTCGCGGCATCGAGGATTTGCGATTGGGCACGGGGATGAGGGCGGTCCATGTCAATAGCCCTGAACAGCGCGGCCGGCTGTGGCTACTCAATTGCATTGGCGGTGAGTGTGCTGACATTATTGGGTGCGGCAGGGGAAAATTTCGGTTATGAGCGGTATTTGCAAGCCAATACGGTGAAGATCCACACGCATTCACTGTTCCGTCAAGGAGCTTTATTGTACGAGCTGCTAAGAAACATGCCTGAGGCTAGGCTTAGACCATTGATGGTACGTTCCGGTGAAATGATTAAGCGACACCCCACATTTTCAGAAACCTTTTCACTCATATAAATGAGAGGATGCTTAAGGTTGCAAATAGTAGGTGCCGCCCACACCGGAAATGCCAGCGCTTATGATAAGGACGTCGAAGTGTTCGTGGGCGGTATCACAGTTCGGCTGGGTGGCGGCGTTCATAGCCGGTGCTCTTGTGTGGCCGCTTGGGAGCGCGGACGGTCATTCTAGTCGAAGTCGGTGTGGGAGTAGGACGGTTTTGGCGATAGAGACCAAGCGAGGACCTGGTGCTGGCCGGGACTGGTACCTCGGGCTGTTATCTTGGCGCGAAGCCCTATGAGCATCGCTGTCACGTTCCCCAGCGCCAGGTGTAAGCACCCGCGCTGACCACCAATAAAGCGCCTAGCACTGTCCCTATTTCGGGCGTTTCCTGGAAAAACAAGTAGCCTAAGAGCGCGGCGCCGACGATTTCGAGATAGAGAAAAGGGCCTATAACTGATACCGGCGTGATACGAAACGCCTGTGTTAACAGAAGATTGGTCACCGTGGCGCCTACGCCTATGCCTAAGAGTAAACCGGCCTCGGACAAGGTCGGTAGGTGCGGCGCTAGTGCCGCCACGTTGAGAATATCCGCGGCAATCAGGGCGGCCACCGCGAGCGCCAGCGCTGTTGCCGACGCTACCAACTGAAAGACAAACACATTGGCCAACGCGGCCCAGCGGCGTGTCAACAATGCCGATCCGGAAAAGCACAAGGCGGCAAGCGCCGGGAAACTGGCCTGCCAGCCGATATGCTCAAAGTTCGGCCCCGTGATCATCAACACTCCCACCAGGCCAACGGTCACGGCTATCAGACGGCCCCAACCGACGGGTTCACCGAGTAATAGCCCCGCCAAGCATGTCAGCAGCAGCGGTTCAATAAAAAAAATCGCCGAGGATTCCACCAGCGGCATAACCGCAAGTCCCGCATAGAGCAATCCTGAGCCGAGTGCGAGCAAGCAACCGCGCAAAAGCAAGGGCCACAGTGGCGATGGCAGCGGTTGCCTCAGCTTGGGAATCAACGCGAGGAGTAGGGCAGTGAATACGACTTGGACAGCAAAGCGTGTAAGAACGATCTGCGCAGACGAGGTTGTTCCGCCCAAAAGCTTAATGCCGCTCTCGACCAATGGAACAAGAGCGGCGTTCCCAACGGTGAGTGCGATGCCCGTAGCCGCGTTGTCCTGGACCGTTAGGTGCTGTCGAGTATGCACTTCAGATTTCATGATTGCGGCTAGTCGTTATTCCAGGCATCGCGCCGAGTCTGCGTAGCTCAACATACCGGCACCCCTCGGTTGAAATCGTGAGGCCACTCGCCGGTCTGTCCACCAGCCAGTCTGTCCAGGTACGGGCAGGCTCAAGTCAGGAAGCTCAATCTCGATAGTATTTTCCCACGGTTACTATGAGAATCAGCAGAAATTACCGATGCTCAAGGTCAGCGTTAGGTCTGCAAACATGCCTACATTTAGAGCAACCTCGATAATGCTTGTAAGTGAGTGTTGCCGGTAAATTGATTGAGAATCAATTGCTGCCCGGCCTCAATTAGAGAATGACGGTATTTGTCGTCAGACAACAGCTTCATAAACGCATCTGTCAATGCGAGGATATCGTTAGGAGCGACTAAAATACCGGTCTTTTCATGTTGTATAAACGTACTAATTCCACCTACATTATAAGCTATGACAGCGGCCCCATTAACAAGTGCTTCTCCTGCAACCGTACCTAAGGGCTCTCCCCATAGAGAAGGTATAACCACAATATCAGCAGCGGCATAGAGAGCATCAATACGCTCATAACTCAAATGGCCTTCATATTGAATTTTGAGGAAAGGATTATCAAATTCAGCCTGTTGGGCTAAGTCTAGACAATGTGACCAATAGTCCGAAGTTTCCGCTGGACCGGCAATTTTAAATAAAATTTCCCGGTCGGTTTGTAGTTGAGATAAGGCGCTAATAGCAAGATGCAAACCTTTTTCGTATGTGATTCTGCCGCTATAAACGACAACCCATGTTTTACTATTTTTTGAGACATGTCCTGCAGCAATCTGCGTGCCCCTTATTCTTACCTGTCGGGGTAAAACGTAAGTTTTTGACGCAATGCTGGGTAAATTTTTTATTAAAGTCTCCTGCATGAACTCGCTGACAACAATAATAGCATCAGCATATTGCATCGTATCGAGCAATGCGATGCGGGCAGACAATGCCTCATTTGAAAAATACCGTTCTGCATGTCTTTTAATACAATAGCCTTCTGTAATATTTGATAAACAGTTTTCAGACAATGCAGCACGACAGATGGATTCGGGCATTGCGTTGATAGCCCTTAATTCCGTCAAACAGGTTGGATAGTGATCGTGAACATACCACAGTATTTTATAGTTTCTGTCAGGTATATCCAAAGATTGCATGATTTCATGTTCAAATATATTATGTACGTAAACAACATCAGGATTGATCTGGGAAACAGCCTCAAGTACTTTCCGCCCAATACCTTTGTTACCTTGACGATCACTCAAACCGGAAATTCGTGTTGAAGACGCCATATTTTTGGTCATTTTCCCATGCAATTGATCATAAATCAGATGAGAAGAGATTCCTATTGGACTTAGTAATTTGGCTAAGCTTTCAATATATTCTTCGGTGCCACCAAATTGGCCTGCTTTTTCATTGATATGCAAAATGGATTGGATTGTTGTGTTTCCCATAGATAATCCTTCCTATGCTTTTTAGATCATTGCTGTCCCATAAACTTTCATGAGAATGTAAACTGCATCTGGACCTGAGTTTCAATGGGGCCTGGAGGGTCTTCCTTTGAGTAGTCCCCACAGGTCTGTTCGCTCAAATAAGTGACTTGAAAGAGTCTAATAATCGGTTGAATGCTTAAATCGAGTTTGCTACAAAATTTCAGGTAAGCAACCATTAAATACATACACATAGCGACCCATATTTGAGTCATGACAGCATTCTTTGACGTGCCTACGAATGACTTAATCTTCAAATTTTGTTTGATGCATTTGAAAAATAACTCAATTTGCCAACGCGACTTATAAATATCCGCGATGGTTTTGGCAGTCAATTCGAATTGATTGGTGAGAAAGACGTAATGCTTGCCGGTCCCTGGGTCACTATAACCCATCCGGCGCAACTTAATCGGGCAGGTATCGGCTTTAGGGCCCGTTAAAATCAGCGTCTGATCCGAGGTGATGCCCTGCTCTTTATTGACCGGATGGCGAGAAATCACTCGGTATTGTGTATTGGCTTTCAACCGGGTGACAAAATAAATCCCCTTTGAATTGAGCCAGTTAAACCACGTGAAGTCCGTATAGCCACGATCAAACACCACAATAGAACCCGCATCCAGCTCTAAACTACGACCTTGTGTAATATCTTGTTGTTTGCCTTCGGTAATAGTCATAATAGCCGGTAAAAAACCATCATGGGCTAGACCAACGTGTAACTTAACCGCGCCTTTGGTCTTGCGAAATTTAGCCCAAGGAAATAGTGATAAGCATAAATCAATGGTCGATGCATCCAAGGAATAAAGCTTATTTTTAAAGCGAAACCCATCCTTAAGCGCCAAGCTTTGACATCGTGCCAGTCGCTTCCGAAATAATCCTTCGTAGAGTTGATAAGGCTGTTGCTCGTTAACACGAGCCAGAGAACTTCGACTGACCTTACCGATACCCAAATGGTAACTTTTGCGGCGTTGTTTATCCAGATTGCTGACAATATCTCGCAAACTACAGCGACCGGCGAGTTGGGCAAAACTCAACGCCACAAACTGTGACCAGCGTGACATTGTCCTCAATACACGGCCTTTATGGTGGGTCTTTGCAAGGGTTTCAAATTCATGTCTAGAAATCGGTTTTAGCAGCTGTGAAAATATGCTATTACTGTGACTCAAGGCTATTATCCTGTTGATATTGAAAGATATTCTGGACCTCCATTCTAACAAATCAGCGCAGAATAGTCTTTGATTCTAAGCTCATTTAAAAGTTTGTGGGACAGCAGTGAATTGCTCTGCCCGGGTTGCCAGGGCCCGCTCTATCAAGCCCGTTGCCACTATCCCGGGACACACCGCGTTGATATTCAGATTGTATCTAGCGAGCTGAAGCGCGGCGATTTTGGTCAAGCTGATAACGCAACCTTTGCTGGCGGCGTAAATCGCGTTGGTGGTGCCGGCGAAA
Organism: Gammaproteobacteria bacterium; assembly: GCA_012103455.1. GTDB lineage: Bacteria > Pseudomonadota > Gammaproteobacteria > HK1 > HK1 > WLWT01. Next base: position 1,190,881 of record WLWT01000003.1, on the reverse strand, counting down.
CCTCTGCCGGCGATGGAGGCGATATTGATGATGACACCTTGATGCCGTGGAATCATTTCCCGCGCAGCCCTTTGCCGGCAAAAGAAAACGCCTTTGGCGTTGATGCGGTTGATCCAATCGAAGTCTTCTTCGGTCAGATCCATAATGTCGGCACGGCGGGTGACACCGGCGTTGTTCACCATGATATCGAGTGGCCCGAAGTGAGCCGCAGCTTTATCCACCATCGCATTGATCTGCGCGACTTCACCCACGTCGGCGGCAATGGCAAGCGCGTCGGGATTGCCGGCCTGCGCGATGAGCGCCACCGTTTCATGGGCCGCGTTTTCATTGATATCCGTGACTGCCACATGGGCGTCAGCCGCGGCCATGGCCAGCGCGATCGCCCGGCCTATGCCATCGCCCGCACCGGTGACTATGGCAACTTTAGCGTCTAGATTCATGGAAACGCTCCACCCGATTGCTGTTACCTGGCCGGCCGGGTTCTGCACCCGTCATCGGATAAGAAGCAGCGAAGTTGACCAGCATGTTGACCCCGCTCATGCCCCTAGAGCGTCGGAGTCGATAGCTTTGGCAATGTTCGCGGCGGCGTCATCAATAGCCTCCAACGCCTGCGGAATCACTTTGTCCAACGTGAGAAAGCCGTGGATCTGCCCGGGGAAACACTGATAGGTGACGTCTACGTCAGCCCGCTCCAACGCTTTTGCATAAGCCGCGCCCTCGTCGCGCAAAGGGTCGAAGCCGGCGGTCATCACATAGGCGCTGGGCAAACCGTAAAGGTTGCCGGCGCGAAGTGGCGATGCGCGCCAGTCATCCCGAGCGGCGGCAGTGGGCAAATAATGGTTTTGAAACCAGCGTATGGATTGCGGCGTCAGCAGATGTTGGGTAAAAGTTTTGTGGGATTGCGTTTCCATATGCATATCGGTAGCGGGGTAGAGCAGCGCTTGGTAAGCGATGGCCGGGCCGTCTTGCTCCCGGGCCATGAGCGCGGCTACGGCGGCCAGGTTGCCCCCGGCGCTGTCCCCGGCGACGGCAATTCTCGCGGTGTCTAGGCCGTGTTCAGCGCCGTGTTCCGCCGCCCATAACAAAGCGGCGTAACAATCTTCTACGGCGGCGGGAAATAGGTGTTCCGGCGCCAAGCGGTATTCAACCGACAGCACCGCCGCGCCTGAGGCCGCCGCCAGTCGCGCGCAAAGACCATGATGGCTTGCGATGTTGCCGATGACCCACCCGCCGCCGTGGTAGTAGATGATGAGCGCTAAGGTGCCGTCAGCGGGGCGGTATAGCCGTGCGTCTATAGGGCCAGACGCGCCCGTGATGCGCAGATCGTCGGTCTCCATATCCGGGCCGTCGGAGCCGAACAATTCTTTGGAGCGCATGTTCATAGCCCGCGCTTCGTCCGGACTCACTTCATGCAAGCTAGGCACACCCTTAGCCGTTGCCGCCGCCAAGATATCCAGGAACTGCTGTGCGCCACTGTCGATACCGCTATTGTTCTCACCGCTCACTGTAAATCCCCTCTAGCCTCCATGCGGTGGCATCTTGCCATGTCTTGCGAAGTGAGTGTTGCTCACGCAGTGTTTAACGCGCTGACCAGGTTACCGCCGAGGATAATCAGCATCACGAGTACGCCCGTTCTGAACCATTTCTCCGGCAACCGGATGCGCACCCATCCACCCACCATGATGCCTATCCAAACGGGGATGACCCCGAGTGCGGAGAGGGCGAGGGTGGTGAGATCCAAGAATCCGAGGCGGGTGAGGCCAGCGAACATGATGATGGAACCTAGGGTAAATGAGATATTGCTGGCTTGAACGAGTACCTCTCGATGCAGGTTCAACGACATGAGGTAGGGTAACGCCGGCATCACTTGCGAGTCGGTGGCGCCGTTAATGATGCCGGTAATGAAACCGGCGGGCGCCGCTAACCGGGTGGCCGCGCGGGTATTCAACATGAAGCTAGGATGGGCCAGCGCGAACAGCGCGTAGAGTATTAATACTATGCCTAGAAACGCCGCCAACGCCGCCGGGGTTGACTGGCCGAGAATGCCAAGCCCTATGATGAGTCCGGGAATAGCTGCAATGTACAGCCAGCGAAACCGCTTGACCGTGGCAATGAAATGGCCGGCCTGAACCATGACGATCATATTGCTGGATAACGACGGTATCAATATCAGCGCCAGGGCGATGCGCAGATCGATGACGTTGGCGAGCAGGGCCAAGCAGATGGTGGAGAAGCCGAGTCCGGTGATGCCTTTTAGGAAGGCGGCCAGCAACACGGCCGGCAGTATCAGGTGCAGCGGTAAATCGAACTCGAACATGGCTGATGGCGTGTCTGGGTGCTATGTCTGGCGTGCAAAAATTGCAGCTTAGCAGGGGTGCTACTCATGTGTGTTGGGACAGCCCGCCCGAGGGTGCGGATAGCGGACCGCTCGTGTTGCTAGTGCATGGGGCCACCGTGCCTAGCTGGCAGTTTGAACGGCTGGTGCCGGAATTGACTAAAGCTGGTTTTCGCACTCTCAGAATGAACTTATACGGCCACGGCGATTCCAGCAAGCCGCGCGGACCGTTGCCTATTGAAGTTCTAATAGAGCAGGTCGAAGAGGTGCTGGAGGCAGTGTCCATTGACGAGTCGCTGAGCGCGCTCGGACACTCGCTAGGGGCTGCCGTGCTCGCGGGCGCCGCCAGCAATCATCCGCACCGCTTCGACAAAATAATGCTAGTCGCGCCCATGCTCGACTACATGGCCTTGAATCCCGCCACGCGCATGCTTCGAGTGCCCCTACTCGGCGAGTTGATTACGCACCTATACACAGTGCCGATGCTGGTACGGCGAAGGCGGCGGCGCTATGGCGCCATTGGCTGCCATGATCTCGCGGAGCGCTTCGTGCGCCAGACACGGATACCCGGATTTGGGCGGGCACTGCTCAGTTTGTTCCGCTCCGGCGCCTTGAGCGATCAGTCTAGGCAGTACCGTAAATTAGCTGGTACGCCGATTGTGGTCCGCTTGGTTTGGGGCTCGGGCGACACCATCGTATGCGCTGAACATGTGGAGCGGGTGAAAGCGCTTTTGGGTGATGCCATCGGCTGCGATGTCTTTGCGGATCTGGAGCACAATCTGTTGATGAGCCATCCGCGAGAGGTGACGCCTGTGTTAGTCCGGTTCTTGAGCCCGGCGGGACACTCGTTATGACCACCGCAATCGTAATAGGCGCCGGCCTGGCTGGTCTGCAAACCGCCTGGTACCTGAATGCCGCAGGGATTGAGACCACCGTATTGGAGCGGTTGGATGGCGTGGCATTGGAATCGAGTTTCGCCAATGGCGGTCTCATCACGCCTAGCCACGCCGCGCCTTGGAATGCACCCGGCATTTGGAAAGTGCTGCTGAAGTCCATCGGCAATGAACAGGCGCCTGTTTTGTTCAGGCCGCGGGCACTACCGTTATTTTGGCGCTGGGGCATCGAGTTCTTGCGTCACTCTTCTCCGGAGCGCTTCCGTGCAACCATTCGCGCCAATGTGGCCCTTGCCAATACAAGTGTCGTGGAGTTTCAAAAAATCCGCCAGCGCCTGGCCACGGATCCCTTAGCGGAAGGTTTCGAGCATTTGAGCAACGGTACCCTGATGCTCTACCGCTCGCCATCGTCGCTCGAAAAAGGCATCGCCAATGCCAGAGATATGGAATCCCATGGCATCGCCTGTGAGGTGTTGGACCGGCGCGGAGTCGTCGAGGTGGAACCTGCGTTGGAAGCTGGCGCGCAGGCTATGGCGGGCGGTATTTCATTCCCCGCCGATCAGTCAGGTAACGCCTATCTATACTGCCGCGCCCTCGCTGATTACCTGCAAAGATGTGGGGTCACCCTGCGTAGCCGCTGCGAAGTGTTATCGCTGCGGGCTGAGGGCGGCAGGATTCGCTCTGTGGTTACTGCTACTGAGGGTGAGCTGGAAGCGGATGTGGTGGTAGTGGCCGGTGGCGTGTTCAGCCCTGATTTGGCCAAGACCGTTAAATTGGATCTAGCGGTGAGGCCAGTGAAAGGTTACTCGGTCACTTTCGGCGTGGACGGTTGGAATCAGGCCCCTACAGTGCCTGTTGTAGACGATGACTTGCACGTCGGTGTCACGCCGCTTGGAAAGCGGTTGCGGGCCGTCGGCAGCGCTGAGTTTGTGGGCTATGACAAGTCGATCAACGCGGCTAGGTTGAACGCCCTGCGGGATGTGGCGAAGCAACTCTATCCGGCGGCGGCACCCTATGTGGATGATCATGCGGAGCAGGTCGAATGGGCCGGGCTCAGGCCGATGACCCCGGATTGCTTGCCCATAGTAGGGCGGTCCAGGTATGACAACTTGTTCTTGAATACAGGGCATAGCTATCTCGGCTGGACCACCGGGGCAGCCACTAGCCGGCTAGTGGTGGATGTCATTTGTGGTAGACCGCCGGCCTTGGATTTGGCACCTTACCGCGCAGACCGGTTTTAACTGGGATGGTGCGGAACAATGGCGTCAGTGGTGTCAGTTGATGGTGTAGTGGGGGGTGGTGCTGATGTTGCCAGCGATGGCGATGGCGATGGCATTCGCACCGGCGAGCAATATCTGGAGGGGCTTCGCGACGGGCGCCAAGTTTGGCTCCATGGTGAGCGTGTAGACGACGTCACCCACCATCCGTATTTGAGCCGTGGCGCACGTACGCTGGCCGGTTTCCTGGACCGGCAATTCGATCCGGCGCTGCAAGATGTATTGACCTTTACCGAAAACGGTAAACGTTTCGCCACCTCATTTTTAATGCCGCGCTCGCAGGAGGATATTGAAAAACGCGGCGCGGCATTCTACCAATGGGCCAGTTGGTCCCATGGCATGTTTGGCCGTACCCCCGACTATAAAAACGCATCCATTACCGCCTTCGCCGCCGCCGCGGATTTTCTGGCCGAAGACGGCGATCAATACGCGCAGAACATGCGCAACTACTACCAATACATACGTTCCCACGACAAAGTGCTGACCCACACCTTGGTCAATCCCACCTTCAACTACGATATCGCTAAGGCAGGTAAGTACAGCGATAAAGTGGCTTTGCAGGTGGTCAAGGAAACCGCTGCGGGGATCATCGTCAATGGCGCTAGGTTGCTCGCTACCTTGGGGCCGCATGCTGATGAGATAGAAGTGTTTCCATCGACCGTTATCAAAGGATCGCCGGACAACATTCCTTTCGCCTTCGCCTTTGCCATTCCTATCAACACGCCAGGTGTACAACTCATCTGCCGCGATAGCTATGACCACGGCAAGTCCCATTTCGACGCGCCGCTCGCTTCGCGTTTCGAAGAAATGGACTGCGTGGTCACATTCAAGAATGTACTGGTGCCCTGGGAGCGGGTTTTTATCTATCGCAACCCATCGTTGTGCAATCAAGCTTTCGCCCGCACCAACGCTGTCGTTCACATGATGCACCAAGTGGTGTGCGGTAAGTTGGCCAAAGCGGAGTTTTTGGTCGGCTTGTTGTGCAAGATAGCCAAAGCAACCGGCAAAGACAAAGACATGAATATCAAGGGACAGATCGCTGAGATCATGTGCATGGCCGAGAGCGTGCGGGCTTTTCGCTTTAGCGCGCAGGCGCAAGCACATGTCGATGAGTGGGGTGTTTTTATGCCACTTAGAAGGCCGTTGGATACATCGCGCAATCTGTTTCCAAAGATGTATCCGAAAATGGTGGAGGCGGTACAACTGCTGGGGTCTAGCTCCTTGATGGCGACGCCGGCAGAGGCGGATTTTGCTAACGATCTGGCCGACGACGTCGAGCAATATTTTCAAACGGTGAATTCAACTAGCCGCGAGCGTGTGGGTCTTTTCCGCTTGGCCCACGATGTGGCCGTATCGGGATTCGGCAATAGACAAGTGTTGTATGAGCGTTTTTTCTTCGGTCCGCCCGCTCTACTGGCAGGCGTCTACTTCGATCTCTATGAAAAAGATGAACTCATGGATAGGGTGCAAGCGTTATTGGATGATGCTTAAGCAGCATTGATGATGATGTAAAGACCGAGTGCGCCCAGTGAGAGCAGAAAATAACGTCTAAACGCGGCTTCGGACAAACGGCTACGCACCCGCTGTCCCACCATCATGCCGATGATTGCCGGCACTACGGCAAGCCCTGAAGCGATACCGGATTCAAGCGTTAACAAGCTAGCGTTTTGCAATGCGATGGCGAGCGCGACAGTGGACAGGGTGAATAGGATCCCCATCGCTTGAATGAGTTCATCTTTACTGAGTCCGATGGCCTGGAGGTACATCACTCCCGGGACCACGAATGAGCCCGTTATGCCGGTAGCGATCCCATTGCATAGTCCAAACATAGGGCCGGCCCATGATTGGTGCTGCTTTTTGATGAGGGTATGCTCTCAATATGATCTACTTAAGCGGCTAAATCAAACCCATATTGATCGAGCTTACGCCAACATTGATCCCAACGAGCATCCGTGTGGGTCAAACCACGCAATGACACAACGGCTTGAGCCCCTGCCTCCTTCCAGCGCATCCCTGAGTTGCATAGGCGCTGCTTAACCCATGTTTTACAAGCCGCTTCAGTCACACCTGATCCAATCGGTAAATTATCCGACTGAGGTCGAGAATAATGCATCTTGGATTGGTTATTTTTAAAATAAGTGACCGATGCTAATAAGTGCTCTTTATCGGTCTTTTTAAACGACCCACTCTCAAGGTGCTCTTTTACTAATTCGGAAAAAAATTACCCGACATCAATTCAGAATATATCTGACATGCTTTTCATAGAAAAACCGTTTAATTATTTGCATATTCTGTTGCAGTGAGTGCAACACCGAACGAGCCAAGGCCACCCGTTGCTCCTTTGTAGCCACCACTGTCCGCCCAATTCGTTGGCTTTTTACGTGATGCCATACCCGTTCATCAGGATTGAGTTCCGGTGAATACGGCGGTAACCATACTAACGTGAGCCTACCTTGGCTAGTGCGGACAAATTCTTGCACTTTCTTGGCTCGATGAATGGGATGGCCATCAACAACCCAATAGATCGATCCGCTTGGCGTTGTGCAGCAAACGCCTTGGAAAGTCGATAAAAACGTCTGCGGTTACCCGCGATTCGGTTACCATGAAACGCAGGTGACCCTTCGGCGAAACGGCTGACAGCCTATTCACGCTAAAGCGCCGACCCGTTTTCGCTACAACCGGCGTATCACCCCGTACCCCCCAAGTGGTACCACGATGATAATCCGACCGGATCGTCGATTCGTCGCCAAAATAGACCTGCGCTCGCCGCCTTTTCGCTTCTTGTTGTACTTCAGGCCAAGTTTCTTTTAACCATACCTTAACCTGAGCAGGGTCTGGCTCGTATGCCTTAAACCGAGGGCGCTGCGCACTCATCCCCAAACGAGACAGGCTATTGCCCACCGAGCGCTCGCTGACTTCGATGCCAAATTTGTCTTGCAGTCATATCTGAATCATCGAGCGCGTCCACAGGGCATCGTGAAAATCCAATTGCAACGGATTCGTTTTAACCCGTTCACGTAAGCGATCCGCATATTCATCGGGAAATTTCTTGGGCGACCCGTGATCTTGCCGGTGGACAGCGCCTGTCCACCACCTTGCTCATACCTGGATAAGCAATCGTCAATGCAAGAACGATGGAATCCGAGGGCTTGAATTACTTTTTCAGGGCTTTCACCCGATAACACTTCGCAACCGCGTGCCTGCGGATGGCTTCTCGCGCGGAATGGGGCAGTGAGCGACCGTCTGTCTTTTTCATAGCATCACTATAACATATTTTATCAATTTGTGTCGGGTAATCTTTTGCCGAAGTAGTAAATCCAATTGAGCGACTTTGGAAAATGATGCATGAAGAGGTTACTTATAATCGGTACTATGAGAAGTTTTTAGATTTTCGGGAAGCCTCTTTGAATTTTTTCAAGCGCATTGGAAGACGAAAGGCTTTATTGAGAAAAAGAATCACTGATAGGTTTCACATTATTAATGCACCGATGTTCGCATCTTGAAGTGTGATGGGTATATATCTATCCATCTTCCATGCGTAATGTAAATGAGTCCAATTGCAGGCTTTGAACAAGAAATTCGTTAACACGGTCTTCAATACTCTGCATAACTGTCGCCACTGAACAGCCAAGATCTTTTTCTATGTCGTGTAAAGTTTCACCTATTAGCATTCGAAATAACGCCCACAATTGTTCGAAAAAACTCACTCTATTGAGCTGATCTCGTATAGTGACTCTTGCATCGCCAATGCGAAGTTCTTGAGTCGTCAACTTGGCATGAACCAACATCAAATAACGAATCGCACACAAATGGATAGAAGCGACGTGCGAGACAAACAGTCCTTGTCTGCTCTGTCACAAACCCTAGATGCTGCTTCGCTTCCTTGAAGTAAACCTCTATCCCCCATCGCAACGCATAGATTTCTAGCATCTTACTGACGCTAAGACCCACATCTGTCGTCACAAATAGCGCCCAGTCCTTTTTGCCAACGTCCCCTTCACCCGGCCCCTTCACACCGCGCACAAACAACAACTTCACCTGCCTCCAATCGGGTTCACTTCTCGTGTCCTGCGACACATTCAACTCCACTTCCCTCGATACTGTCTTCCACGGTCATCCTTGCACTTTTCTCCATTGACCCCTAACCGCCTGGGCATAAAGCTCCCTCGCGTCCAACTCAATTTCCTTCCCCTTGTCGCTCACCGCTCGGTACTTGAGCTTGCCTTTGTTCATCCGCAAGATGGCGCAAACACCTAGCGAAAAGGCCATATCAATCATGCGTTTGCTACCGAACCACGCATCCGCTACCAAGGACTGCGCCTGCACACCGTTAGCTATCGCTCGCGCCATCATGGCCTGGGCCATTGACAGTTTATCGTGCGTACTCGCTTCAACATAACGAGCCTGCGCCACACTACCCGCCTGGTGCGGATGATTCAAAGCTTGCGCCTTGCTCTGGCTGATAAACCGCTGTCAATCCAATGGCATAAACACCTCTTCTGTTGCCAGACCCAAGGTCAATACCTGATGACCCATTACAGGTTTGCCGCTGACGGGGTCAAAGTGACGGGAAACACCCTCCATCTTTTTGCCCCGCCGAGTTTTGATTGAATCATCCAGGACGAACACATTCAATGCACTATCACTCACTTTGTGCCGGGTGTGGATTTCCTTGGCGACCTGATAATTGAACGCTCGCCAATCGATATCTTCGCGCTTTAACAGGTCGTACATCACATCCTTTTTCGCTTCACTGAATAAGCTCAACGCTTTGCGGCAAAACAGAGCGATCGAGGAGACCTTGAGCCATTTCCACACTCACAGTAAAAATACTGCCTGTGTTATCTCAATTCCACTCCGCTTGGTAAAGTTCGCTGCTTTAATCAGTCGGTTAAACTTCAGCACATTCCAAGTATCTGCAAACAGATTATCAAGGCAGTGTTTGGGATCGGAGAGAACTTCTTCTACTAACGATGGAAGGGCGTTATTTTTTGTGTCACCATTCATGGGGGTCTTCCGCGGTATCAATGTTTTGTTATGTAAGCTGATATTATACCGCGCGCAAGGCCCTTTTTCTTCTAAATCAACACCCTATATTCGATTTTTTATCCTGTTTAAACCCCGAAACTTGAGTAAGAAGATACTGGCTGTTCCCACTAATATCATCACCGGGTTTTTAGGAGTCGGAAAGACCTCCGCTATCTTGCATTTGCTGAAACACAAGCCAGCCGATGAAAGATGGGCAGTATTGGTTAACGAATTTGGTGAGATCGGCGTGGATGGCAGTTTGTTTCAAGGCCAGCACGCTGAGGACAAAGGTGTTTTCATTCGTGAAGTACCGGGTGGATGCATGTGCTGTGCCGCCAGCTTGCCGATGCAAATTGCTTTGAACCTATTACTCGCCCGTGCCAAGCCCGACCGCCTGTTGATCGAACCCACAGGCCTGGGACACCCCGTTGAAGTGCTACAGGTGTTATCGGAAGATCACTACCGCGATGTGCTGTCCATTCAAAAAATTCTGACCCTGGTCGATGCGCGTAAACTTGCGGACAAACGCTATACAGAACACGCGACTTTTAACCAGCAAATTGCCATTGCGGATATTGTCGTGGGTAACAAGCAGGATCTATACGATCCGGGGGACAAAATCAGGCTTGAGTCTTATGTAAAGGACTCTATAAAAGACAGCGGGGCATCAAAGGCCAAAGTAGTTTTCACAGAGCAAGGTATTCTAAAACCTGATCTATTGATAGGAAAAACAGCTGCTACATCGCATGCAGTCCACAAGCATCTCGATCCGGCTCAACCCATTAATCTGAATGAAGTCCCCATGCCCGAATGTGGTTATATCAAAGCGGTGAATCAGGGTGAGGGGTTTGAAAGTGTCGGTTGGCGTTTTGATGTGAGTAAATTATTTGATCGAGACAAGGTGTTTGGCTTTTTGAGTAGCCTTTCTGTTGAGCGTATGAAAGCGATATTCATTACCCAACAAGGCATATTTGGTTACAACCTGACGAGCGATGCCCTCACCGAGATTGAACTCGATGACTGCCTGGAAAGTCGCATAGAAATTATCGCGACACGCGTCAATGAGGAATGGGAAGCGCAGTTATTGGCTTGTGTCAATGGACAGGGCTGATCGGCTAATCCTCATAGGGTTCGAACTTCTGCGTGTCCATCACATAGGCTGCTGTGGCAAGATCATTTTCCTTTAACGAAGTCTTCGCCACGCCAGAAATAAAGCACGGCATGCCGTTTTAGGTTAGCGGTATCAGCCACGCGATTCCGCAGGTCCGGTGAGCTGTGTTCGGATAGACCCATGAGCACCCCGGTGCCGGTGCGCCGGGGTGCTGCGGCTCAGTGTAGATGGTGGACCGGTGTCATACCGAACACCGGCGTTGGAATACCTTCCATTCGAGCCTTCAGTTGCAAGGCGACGTAGATGGAGTAGTGCCGCGACTGGTGCAGATTGCCGCCGTGAAACCAAAGCGCTTGCTGGTGCGTCGGCTTCCACATGTTGCGCTGCTCGCCTTCCCATGGCCCCGGATCCTTGGTGGTGTCGGAACCAAGCCCCCAGCACTTGCCGACCTTATCGGCGACGGCCTGTCCGATGAGATCCGCGGCCCATCCGTTCATCGAGCCATAACCGGTCGCGTAGACGATGAGATCGGCAGGTAACTCGGGTCCGTTGTCCAGTTTCACACCTGATTCAGTGACCTCGGTGACCTGACCGTGCGCCAGTTTGACCTTGCCATCAATGATCAGCTGACTGGCGCCAACGTCGATGTAATAGCCTGCACCGCGACGCAGGTACTTCATGAACAGACCCGAGTCGTCATCGCCCCAGTCCAGCCAAAAACCGGCCTTCTCCAATCCCGCATAAAACTCCGAGTCCCGGCGCTTCATCTCTTCATACTGCGGGATCTGCAACGCGGGTAGGACTTTGTACGGCAATGAAGCGAAGATCATGTCCGCCATATGGGTCGTGACACCGGCGTTGACGGCCTCCTCGGAATAGAGGGCGCCCAGAGCGATCTCCATGAGCGTGTCGGAACGAACGACGTGCGTGGATGAGCGCTGGACCATGGTGACATCCGCGCTTTTTTCCCAAAGCGCCGCGCAGATATCGTGCGCGGAGTTGTTGGAGCCGATGACGAGCACTCTCTTGCCGGTGTACGCATCCGGGCCAGGATGTTCGAAAGAGTGGTGTTGCTCTCCCCGGAACTTATCCATACCAGGAAAGTCCGGCATATTCGCCTTGCCCGACATGCCGGTGGCGAGAATGAGCTGCTTCGGACGAAGCGCAACCGCCGCGCCATCACGATCGACGACAACGGTCCATTCGCCACTCGCCTCGTCGTAGGAGGCCGACTGGGCGGTTGACCGCGTCCAGTAATTGAGTTCCATGACTTTCGTATACATCTCCAGCCAGTCGCCGATCTTGTCCTTGGGCGAGAACACCGGCCAATGGTCCGGGAAGGGTAGATATGGCAGGTGGTCGTACCAGACCGGGTCATGCAGACACAGCGACTTGTAGCGATTACGCCAACTGTCGCCGGGACGGTTGTTCTTCTCGATGATGATCGCCGGCACGCCTAGTTGCCGCAGCCTTGCACCAAGGCCGATGCCGCCTTGTCCGCCGCCGATGATGACGGCGTAAGGTTGCCGGTCGTAGCCGAGTGCACGTGTTTCCGCCGCCCGCTCTTCTTTCCAGGTCGTGCGGTCTTGGTACGCGCCATGCGCCACGCCTGGAGGCCGAGCCGCCCCTTTGGTTTCCTCGAAGCCTTTTAGTTCGACCATCGCGGTCAACAGCGTCCAGACTTTGTTGTCACGCAGCCGGACCAATCCTTCGCCGCGAGCCACGTTGGTCTCGAACGTGAACCATGCGGTGACGATGCCGTCTTCCTCGCTAGGTGGTTTTGACTCGTCGATGGACCAATTGCTCGGTTTGACTTGGGCGAGCTGAGTACCCAACATCTCGGCGATCGCCGCTTTACCCTCTAGCGTCTTGATGTTCCAGGTAAACGTTACGAGGTCGCGCCAGTAGCCATCTTCCTCGAACAGTGCGGTCGCGGCTTCGATGTCCGCCGACTCGAGCGCCCCGCCGAAGTTATCGAGGAACTGTGCGCTCTGTTCGTGAGCCGCGCTATTTGCCATGTTTCTCCTCCTGCATATACGTCACAACGGTGAAGTCGATCCTGACCCGCAGGGGTCACGCACGCGCCAATGCGGACCCGTTCGGGATATGGGTAATGATCGGCATCGTAGCAGAGTCGGTCTGTTCGAGGACCAATGGCTTGGCACGCGCCTTCGTCCCCCGCGTTCACTTGACCAAGACCATTGGCTCCGGCCCGAACATCCACGCCCATCGGGGCCACCGCCAGCAAGCGAGTTCGAGTCGGCGAACGATAATCCTACAAGCAATGTGCCGGCGCGGTTCAACCCATCACGCGAGGGCGGCTTAGCGGAATGACTGAGCGGGCCATTGAGTACGAAATGGCTGGCGATGCGGTGCACGCGGAATTATTTCGCTTCACGCTTGTATGAATCGGTGCGGGGAGACTTACAGGTCCTTAGCTTGCACTCACCACTGCATATGGTTACGGCATTTGTTGACGGGTCGTGAAACACCGCGTTAGTGCTACCGACGATACTCCGTACAGCACCGCAATAGCGTGGCCTCCCCCTGGGGACGCCATCATTCATAAAGACAGCTCATGCGTTTGTGTTTGGCTGGAATCATTTGGGATTCCATAACATCAGCAGCGAACAAAAGGCCACACCTTCGAAATCGCGATCGGTGCTAAGCATTGCTAATTCCCGACTGATGCACAGATGCGCGAATAATGCGTCTATTGTGCCAACCTAATTGTCAGAGACGCTCGCCGGGCGAACGCCGGCAATTCGGCAGCATTCAGCCACTCCGGCCATACCGTGCTCTCATCTGTGTCATCCAACAGGGTCAAATCGGCAATCAGGTCTTCGATACTCTCATCACGGAGGCGGTCACAAATCCGAGGCGCGGCTACGGGAAACGCCGGGCACCCGAATAGCGGCACGATTAGCATGTCGTTCCAATCGCCTTTGCCCCAGCGGATCGCCACGTCTATTCCTTCGCGTTTGAGGTCAAAGAGATCGACCATCGGTTGTATGTGCAGCCGCAGGCCAGGATAAGCCTGGATAAAGCTTGTCAGATGTGACGAAAGCCAGCGCGGCGCGAGATACGTTGATAGCCCTAGGGTCACGGCTCGCCGTTGTTCTTCGCGAAGGTTCCCAATCTGGCGATCGAGCATGTCGAAGGCGGACCGGGCGGTATGGAGCAGATGCTGCCCCTTGGGCGTCGTTCGAACTCCCCGGGGCTGTCGATCGAATACGTCAAACCCAAGTTCGGCCTCCAGCGCCTTGAGCTGATGGCTGACTGCACCCTTGGTTAGGTTGAGTTCTTCCGCGGCCGAGGAAATCCGTCCGTGCCGGGCGACCACGCAGAACGTGCGCAAACCTTCGTAGTGTTTGAACCTCATAAGCTACGTTTAGTTTTTTTGAACGCACAGTGCAAGATAATTCGCTTTACCTATCGTTAGCGCGGGCCTCACTCTGCGCGTGATGAAAACTACGTCGATATACCAGTGAGCAGGCTCCACTCAGGCGAGGCTGACGCCCGCGAGCGGGGTGTCGTCAAACGCCGGCGAAGTGGCGGGAGAGCAGGCCGTAACCCCGCCATTTCGAGCCGCGGGCCGGCCGGTCGTGCAATTCCAAGCTACGAAATTCTCACGGCAGAAGCGCTGGAGCGGATCGAGGCACAGGCTGACTGGATACTGCAGGAGATCGGAATCGAGTTTCGTGGCGATGATATCGCTCTCTCGCTCTTTCGGGAGTCCGGCGCCACCGTGAACGGTGCCACGGTCCGCTTTGACCCTGGCCATGTTCGTGCTCTTTGTTCTACGGCTCCCAGCGAATTCACACTGCATGGCCGTGATGCATCGAAGAACGTGCGTATCGGCGGTTCGAACCTCGTTTTGATGCCTGGCTACGGGTCGCCATTCGTGACCGATCTGGATCGCGGGCGAAGATACGCGTCGCTGGAGGACTTTCACAACTTCGTTCGGCTGACGTACATGTCACCGTGGCTACACCACTCGGGCGGAACGGTGTGCGAGCCGGTCGATGTGCCGGTCAACAAGCGGCATCTCGACATGGTCCACGCTCACCTAACGCAGTCAACAAAGCCATTCATGGGCGGTGTCACGTCTGCGTCGCGGGCGAGTGATTCAATCGAAATGACCAGAATTGTCCACGGCGCTGATTTCGTGGACAAAAACGCAGTGGTTCAAGCCAACATCAATGTGAACTCACCATTGGTCTACGACGACACGATGTCGGCAGCGCTACGAGTCTATGCTGCGGCGAATCAATGCGTTGCCGTGTCCCCCGCCATTTTTGGAGGCGCTATGGGGCCACTCGGCCCGGCAGCGATGGCCGCACAAACACTGGCGGAGGGAATGGTCGGTATCGCTCTAACCCAACTGGTCCGGCCAGGTTGTCCATGTGTGTTCGGCAGCTTTCACTCGACCATGAACCTTAAGTCCGGTGCCCTGACATTTGGCTCACCGGAAGCGAACCTCACCACCTTTGCTCTAGCACAGTTGGGGCGACATCTTGGTGTGCCTGTCCGATCCGGTGGCGGACAGCTAACCGCCGCGAATGCCGGTGACGGTCAGGCGATGCAGGAAAGCACCAGCGCCATGTGGGCGGCCATCTTGTCCGGAGCCAATCAGGTTTGGCACGCAGCGGGTTGGCTAGAAGGCGGTTTAACCATGTCATACGAGAAATTCGTAATGGACCTCGATCATTGTGGGGCGATGATTCGTATGGTCCAGGGCTTCTCGACTGACACCGAAGCGATGGGCCGCGACGCGTACAAGGAGGTTGGTCCGGGCCAGAACTTCTTGTCAACGGCGCATACGCTTCGACATTTCCGCGATGCCAATTTCCTGCCTGAACTGCCAGAAGCAGGCCCTTATGAGACGTGGGTCGAGGCGGGCTCCAAAACGCTGGAGCAGCGTGCGAACGCTCGGTGGAAAACGATGCTCGATTCCTATGAGAAACCGCCACTTGACCCTGGTGTGGCAGAAGCGCTTGACGACTACGCCGCCCGGCGAAAATCAGAAATGAAAGACAAATGGTATTGACCGAGGGGAGACCAAACATGACCGAAGAACTCAGCCGCACCTCTGTATTGGCAGAGCGTCACCGTGCCCTGGGATCCGGATTGGAAGATTGGAACGGAATGGGAACCGCTTGGACATACGATACCGATCCGAACGACGAACATGATGCGATTCGCGAAGCAGCCGGAATGTTCGATATGTCGCCCTTGAAGAAGGTCTTCGTCAGGAGTTCCGACGCCGCGAAGGTCTTGGACCATTTGACCACACGGGAAATGAGTCGGATCGGCCCCGGGCAATCAGCCTATCTGTCCGTTCTAACGGAGCGAGGCACGATGGCGGATGACGCTATCGTTTCGAACAATGGCGCGGATGAATGGATGATTGTCCATGGATCCGGCGACACGATGGCCCTGCTAGAAGCGTCGTCGTCAGGCCAGGCCGTGCACCTGGAATTTACCGATGACCTGCACGACATTTCGGTTCAGGGGCCGAAGGCGCTTGAACACCTTGATGCGAACTGCTCCATCGACCTCGCCGCCCTGCGCTACTTTCAACAGGCTCCGGCTGATCTGTTTGGCCATCCTTGCCGAATATCCCGAACTGGTTATTCGGGAGAACGTGGTTACGAAGTCTTTGTCGGCGCTGTGCATGCGGTCGATATCTGGGACCGGCTTGTCGAGACCGGGGTAATGCCGTGCTCATTCACGGCGCTTGATAAAGTGCGCATCGAAGCTGGATTGTTGTTCTACGGCTATGACATGACTAAAGATCACACGCCTTGGGAAGTCGGCCTGGGATTTACCGTCCACCGTCGCAAGCAGGATTTTCGTGGCAAGGACGCTTTGATGGCAGCAGAAGCGTCTCCGAAAATCAGAAACGCCGGGTTGGATATTGTTCATGGCGACATGGTCGTGGGAGACGAAGTGCTTACCTTGAACGGTGAGTCCGCGGGCAGTATCAATAGCCCTGCTTATTCTCACCGTCTTGGGAAATCACTGGCCCTAGCCCACATTCATCCGGATATCGCAGACGGAACGTTGCTGGAGTTGAAAGGCGGCGGCATCGAAACGACAGCGACAGTGATTGCGATGCCGATTTACGACCCCACCAAATCACGAAAGCATGCAGAGTAGATCAAGATCGATGCGAAAGTGACTGCGTCTTTGGAAGGTTGAGGGGCGCCTGCTAAAAATGCACTTTTTCCGCGATTGCGGCGTCAGCTCCGTGCTCGAATCCTCAGGTATCACCTATACACTGCGGTTGCGCGCGCGGTGCTTCCTTGCACTCACGAAAACATGACTATTTTTGGCAGGCGCCCTTAAGTGCCTTAGTGACAACAGCCTTCTTCGTTTTTTCGCCGCTGATCCCGACAGCGCGTTCGAGCAAATCCGGATCAATGACAGATTCGTCGCCATGTGTGAATTCTCGCACAACGTTTCACATGATATTGGCGCGCCGTCAGTGAAGCGTTAAACGGCTGATGGCCTTAGTCCGGGGTGTGGAGGTGGCGAACTCAGCGTGCCGCCAGGGCCAGTCCGGTCAATGGAACCAGTATCAGCCGCCCGGACCGGAAGCACGGCCAAGGCCATGCTGCCGGGGTTGATGATTGGCCCTTGATGATCAGTTATTGATAACTTAGGCCATCACTTCACCAAAAAAGCGCTGCATATCGGCCCAGGATTGATCGTCCGTCGCTTTGTCATAAGCCAGCGGCAGACCGTATTTGCCGCCATTGGCGGAGGCGCCGGGATTGGTGAAGCCATGTAGCGCGCCCTCGTAGGCGATGAATTCATAGTTGGCTTCAGTGGTCTGCATCTCCACCTTGAAGCCATCTATTTGCTCATCCGGCACCAGAGTATAGGCAGCGCCATGACAGGCCAGGATGCGGGCTTTGATGCCGCCGGGTTCGGCGGTGTGGGTGCTGCCAAGGGAGCCGTGGAAGCTGACCACGCCGCGTAAGTCCATGCCTAGGCGGGCCGCGTGCAAGGACATGGCGCCGCCGAAGCAATAACCCATGCACGCCATACGTGACGAACGGAAGTCCCTGGCCGTGGTCTGGCGGCCCAACTGGCGGATGCCTGACGGGGCGGCCAGATAGCTGTCCCGCAGCACCCGGCCCACGGTGTCGCCGAGGGTGATGGAGAAATCTGACGTGGTGTGCAGCGCCCGGCTGATCAGGCTGGCGGGCGACAGCCCCATGGTCGTGTCACCTCTGAGCGTCAGGAGTTCCTTTGCCATGTCTACCGGTGTCGCATAGGCATAGCGCCGGGCGGGTTTGGATAGATCATGACGCGGGTTGATCCGGGCATAGAGGGCTGCGTCCATCTGGCGGCAGCGCAGTGCCGGGTCGTCTTGGGCTTCACCGATCTCGACGCGGATCTGTTCCGTGCGGATGTTGGCATTAGAGCGCTTAGCCAACACCTCAAAGGCCGCGCGGCGGGCCTCGTCGGCCATTGGCCTGCCGGTCGCTCAGGTGCGGCGGAATCCCCGGCTATTCGAAGAGACTGGGAAAGTCCGTCGAGCCTTGGTAGGAAAAGTTGAGCACTGTAAAATGATAAGTGACGGGTTACACTGGGTCCATGATCACCGGCTTTAGGCACAAGGGGCTGAAGCTCCTCTACGAGAAAGAGGATCGGCGCCGGCTGCCGCCCGAGCAGGCCGGCAAGGTGGAACGCATCCTGGCCCGTCTGGACGAGGCGGCCGAGCCCGCCAACATGGACCTGCCCGGATACCGGCTTCATCCCTTGAAGGGCGATCAGGCGGGATTCTGGTCGGTCAGCGTCTCGGGTAACTGGCGCATCATTTTCCGCTTCGACGGCGTCCATGCCTGCGACGTGGATCTGATCGACTACCATTAGGAGGACGAAGACATGGCGATGAAGAACCCACCCCATCCGGGATTGTCGGTGCGCCACGATTGTCTGGAACCGTTGGGCCTCAGCGTGACCGAGGCTGCCAAGCGGCTGAGCGTCAGCCGCAAGCAGGTGTCGGACATCGTCAACGGCCATTCCGGCATCTCGCCCGAGATGGCGATCCGTCTCGACAAGGCGTTCGGCGGCGGTGCGCAAACGTGGTACCGGCTCCAGGCCGCTTACGATCTCGCCCGCGCCATGGAACATGCCGACGAGATCAAGGTAAAGCGCGTCCAGCACGCAGCACGATGAAGACCAACTGGAGCCGAAGGGCCTGTACGAACCGTGAGCATCGAGAACGTATTCCTGGAAAGTCATTTCACCAACAACTTTCCCCAGTATTCAATCCCCCGGTTGGCGGACTCGACAACGATCCGTAAAGAACGCGTGCGGCCGATCCATGAATGTGTCGATCGCAACTTCTTCGCCGACAGACCGCACGCTCTCCGGGCCCACTTTCAAAAACAAAACACACGCCTTGGCTAAACTTGAGGAACTAGCAAACAAAGGTGACAGTGAAGCGCAATGGCTGATGTATTTATCTCACGACAAAAAACTAGGGCACCTCTAAAAATAGACTAGATGATATAATATAAGTAACAGTACTCCTAGTGGGTGATGGTGTAGGCAATGTTGCAGTGTGGTTTCTTTGATTTAGATAACCGATATCAGAAATTGGATGAACACGATCCGCTCATAAGCCTAAATAGGCTGGTAGATTGGGAGCACTTCAGACCCACATTGACTGTTGTCCGAGAAAAGAACCGAAAAAGCCGAGCGGGCCGAACGCCTTACGATGTCGTTTTGATGTTTAAAGTCCTAGTTATACAGCATTTATACAATTTGTCCGATAATGAAGCGGAATATCAGATTAGAGACAGATATTCTTTCTGTCGCTTCCTTGGTCCGACCCCTGAAGGAAAGATCCCTGACGCTAAAACGATGCGGACAACACATCGGCTGAGGTATGGGCGGATAGTGCTTATCAAAGCGAGAATAATGAAATCAGCTTGGCTGCGATGGAGATGCGTAGCCATGTTCACAAAAAGGGCAATAGGAATAATCCGCTATCGCAGCGCGGCAAGAAGTCGAATGCTAGGCGTTCAAAAATCCGTGCTAGAGTCGAGCCCGTTTTTGGGTCACTGACCCATGAGCAAGGCGGACTTTACTCACGAGTGATAGGGCTTGCGCGTACTGAAGTGAAGGTTGGCATGATGAACAGGGTATATAACATGAGACGCTTCGTGATTTTGTGCAGGAGAGATATGTCTGCAATTGGAGACAAAGGGAAAATCACCCTTTTTGGACAGGAAAAGTCGGCTTATCGAAGCTGAGAAACGCGAAGTCCGGCATGAAGTAGTCGTCACTCGATGCTTACTGAAAAATCCCAAAGTCATGTGGATAGAAACGGAGATTATTCTTGAATTTTAGAGGTGTCCTTATTAAAAAATGAATTTGATT
The DNA here is from genome assembly GCA_012103455.1 of Gammaproteobacteria bacterium. Taxonomy (GTDB): domain Bacteria; phylum Pseudomonadota; class Gammaproteobacteria; order HK1; family HK1; genus WLWT01. The sequence goes on along the minus strand of WLWT01000003.1, from coordinate 1,170,835 downwards.
CAAAAGATTACGATGACCTGGTTAAGAACCAATTTTCCGGAATCGCTTATATATGTGCTGTTCAGGGCAATGACTTCTGTTTTCAAAAGATTACCCCTTCATTATTCTTGGCCAAAAAAAAAGCGCCGTTTTCGGTGAGGCAGCAAAGTTAGATACAACTGATAACAGACTCGTCATCAACTTACTAATTCGGAAAAAAATTACCCGACATTAATTCAGAATATATCTGACATGCTCTTCATAGAAAAACCGTTTAATTATTTGCGTATTCTGTTGCAGTGAGTGCAACACCGAACGAGCCAGGGCCACCCGTTGCTCCTTTGTAGCCACCACTGTCCGCCCAATTCGTTGGCTTTTTACATGATGCCATACTAGCTCATCAGGATTGAGTTCCGGTGAATACGGCGGTAACAATACTAACGTGAGCTTACCTTGGCTAGTGCGGACAAATTCTTGCACCTTCTTGGCTCGATGAATTGGATGGCCATCAACAACCCAATAGACCGATCGCTTGGCGTTGTGCAACAAACGCCTTAGAAAGTCGATAAAAACGTCTGCGGTTACCCGTGATTCGGTTACCATGAAACGCAGGTGACCCTTCGGCGAAACGGCTGACAGCCTATTCACGCTAAAGCGCCGACCCGTTTTCGCTACAACCGGCGTATCACCCCGTACCCCCCAAGTGGTACCACGATGATAATCCGACCGGATCGTCGATTCGTCGCCAAAATAGACCCGCGCTCGCCGCCTTTTCGCTTCTTGTTGTACTTCAGGCCAAGTTTCTTTTAACCATACCTTAACCTGAGCAGGGTCTGGCTCGTATGCCTTAAACCCAGGGCGCTGCGCACTCATCCCCCAAACGAGACAGGCTATTGCCCACCGAGCGCTCGCTGACCTCGATGCCAAATTTATCTTTCAGTCATATCTGAATCATCGAGCGCGTCCACAGGGCATCGTGACAATCCAATTGCAACGGATTCGTTTTAACCCGTTCACGTAAGCGATCCGCATATTCATCGGGACACTTTCTTGGGCGGCCCGTGATCTTGCCGGTGGACAGCGCCTGTTCACCACCTTGCTCATACCTGGATAACCAATCGTCAATGCAAGAACGATGAAATCCGCGGGCTTTAATTACTTTTTCAGGGCTTTCACCCGATAATACTTGCGCAACCGCGTGCCTGCGGATGGCTTCTCGCGCGGAATGGGGCAGTGAGCGACCGTCTGTCTTTTTCATAGCATCACTATAACACATTTTATTAATTTGTGTCGGGTAATCTTTTGCCGAAGTAGTAATACCTGACGCTGTTTATTTAAAAGAATCGGATACTCTTGTTTTCCAAAAGTTTGCGACAATATCCAGTATTTTCAAAGGCATTGATATCCTTTACAAAGAAGCCACAAACGAAGAAGTTGGCAGTTTTCTCGATGAATCATTCATTGAGCTATCTGACGGTTATGACATTAATAAAGTTTCTAAACCGAATAGAAAACGTATTGCGCTTGCCAAAAAACACCTTAGACGGCTTATCGAAGGATGATAGAAGCCAAATGCTTGAATATATCCAAGATTACTGCGGCGGACACAAACTAAATTTTGATAAAGATAATGGCAAGTTCGAGATCAAGACGGATGATGAGTTGAAATATTTACTTTATGGAATCGAGCAGCGCTTGTATACTACACCCTTAAGTCAAGAGAAGCGCTTGGCAAATTCGGTTGTAACCTTACCATAAATTTATACTTTTAAGAGAGGCTGGGGATAATAGCTATGGAAAGAGATTTTGAAACAATTGGAGGAGCAGCTACACCTGTTTTTTACCCATCAGTTTCTTGTGTATCCAAAAACATGTGGTCAGTAATTGATCATATTGATCTGCTGGTTTCCGCAAATCACCCCCAGTTCCTGGTTTCGTGCTTTGATGCTTATAAATCGAACAACAGCAAGCGATTTCATGCGGTAATGAGGCAGGCAAAAGAGCAGTATCAAACTGTTTTATGGGATTCTGGAATCTATGAGGTTGTTTGGTCACGCTCCAAAAGATGGTGTAAAAATAGGTACCTCAAAACACTTCAAAGAAATAAAGTTTCTTACACTTTTAGCTATGATGAATATTGTCTATCTAAGCCTAATTCATCTGCTGCTGAACTGGTTAACTCGATAAAAAAAATTCCATACCAGGTTGAAAGCCACATTTCGCCAATTGTGCATTGCCCTGATACAGCCAAGTATCCCGAATTTTGCCGTGAAGTGAGTGAAGCTTGTAATCCAAAGTTAATTGCCATTCCTGAGCGAGAACTGGGGCAGGGAGTAATCGAAATAGCAAAAAATATTAGAGCTGTTAGAAAAGCTCTAAATAATCAAGAGAGGTATCAAAATCTTCATATTTTGGGCACCGGAAATCCTATTTCTATGATGTTATATGCTTTTTCAGGTGCCGACTCCTTTGATGGTTTAGATTGGTGTCAAACTGTCGTCGATTATGAAACCGCAACTTTACACCACCCATTACAGCTCGATTTGTATAAATCTCAAAGCCCTTGGGGGGCAGATGAGGGTTTGACGTTTTTCGCTCGGTGCTATATGCATAATTTAGCATTCTATGAGAAGTGGATGAGTGCTTTGCAGAAAGCCATTATAGCTAGCGAAGAATTGGACATAATGCGTCAATACCTTTCTGAAAGTTTTGTAGAGGAATATTGTTCTGAAGTTCTAGCAGATGAATCTCAGGGGGAAGAAATATATGGAGCTGTGGAGAATTGATAAAGCTGTTGAAGGGTTATGCGGCGATATTAATGCTTGTATACACAAGGTCAATTATGAAGAAACGACGGAATCCGAATTAGCCTATGAATTAGCTAATTGCATACTCGGAAGCGGTGTCAGATACGAGATAAGTATTTCGTACGCGTCAATTTTAAAAGAACAGGGCATGCTTTTTTATGACTATATTCTAGACAGTGATAGTTCTGCTAAACTAGAGGAGGCTTTATCAGCGCCAGCCGAATCGGTGACAGAAAATCTTGTGTACAAAAGATATAGATACCCTAAAAAAGGAGCGAACTACATCTGGCACTCGCTATCAAGGATATACGATGAATTTGGGAATATTAGGAGGTTAATATCTTTTTATCCCGATCCTTCTTCACTAAGAAGAGCACTAATCAAAATTTGTCCTGGAATTGGCCCAAAACAAGCTAGCCATTACCTAAAAAATATCGGGTTGACCAACGATATGGCCATCTTAGACAGGCATATTATGAAATACTTAGAGATTTCTGGTGGAGAATCAATTTGCTATAATAATGTGTCAAAAATAGAAAAATACGAGGAGGTAGAAGAGCGTTTTATCGAGTTGGCTCGCAGTTTCGGATTCCCGGCTTCCGTTGTTGATCAAGCACTTTGGTTTATTATGAGAGCTTTAAATGGAAGGGCTTTATCTTGAGTACAGTAATTCTATTTTCTGGAGGGATGGACTCTTGTTTGATGTCGCTGTTAGCCAGAGAAGCTGGTGTTGAGCAAAGATCCCTATTTATAAACTACGGGCAGTTAAACTACGAAAGGGAGCATGCTGCGGCAGTTAAACATGCAAAATGTTTTGATCTTTCTCCCCCCAACTTGATAGATATTTCTGGGTTTGGTCAGACCATTACCTCTGGCCTTACAAGTCGCAAAAAGCACATCGTAGATGAGGCATTTCTTCCCGGCAGAAATATGCTATTTCTATTGATTGGGAGCGCATACTCTATTCAAAATAATTGTTCATCAGTTTCGATTGGCCTTCTCAAAGAAGATACCGCAATCTTCCCTGATCAAACTGACGATTTCATACTCTCAGCTGAATATACCCATCGCCATTGAAAATGCGAATATAGAATACTTACATTAGCTAGCTGATTATGGTCAAAATAAGCTTATGAACAATCATTTAACACCGAGCGAGCGCGATGAACTCATAAAATCTCATCGTAAAGAGAGAGATGGGCGTATTCGAGACCGAATAAAAGCTGTTTTAGCTTTTGATGAGGGTTATAGTTATTCAGAAATTTCTAGGATTTTGCTTTTAGATGATGAGACTATTAGACGCCATGTCGATGATTATTTTTCTAAAGCTAAGCTGAAGCCCGAAAACGGGGGCAGCAAAAGTGATTTAGACGAGAATGAAACAGCAAAGCTCGTTAAACACGTAGAAGGAATGACTTATCCTTATGTTAAGGACATTTGCACTTATGTGAAGTTGAATTTTGGTAAGGTTTACAGTGTAAGCGGCATGACAAAATGGCTGCATCGCAATAATTTCTGCCATAAGAAGCCTCATGCAGTGCCAGCGAAAGCAAACGCACAGGCGCAAAAAGCGTTTGTCAAAGACTATGAACATCTTTCGAAAGACCCTAAAAACAAGGGTTTAATCTATTTCTCGGACAGTTTTCATCCGCAGTATCAAACGCGGTTGGCCTGTGGATGGATTTTAAGAGGCACTCGAAAAAGTATTGCCACAACGGCTCGTCAAACACGATTGAATTTCATTGGTGCTGTATCTTTGGATGGTCACAAAATAATCCACACTGAAGTTGAGCGAGTGAATGCGCAAACCATTAAATCTTTTCTAAAATCTCTACGCAAACGGCATACACCAGAGAAAGAAATTCATGTAATTTGGGATAATGCGGCTTATCATAAGAGCAAAGACGTTCAGTCTTATGCCAAGGACTCAAACATTAAATTACACTATTTGCCGCCCTATTCACCGAATTTAAATCCAATTGAGCGACTTTGGAAAATGATGCATGAAGCGGTTACTTATAATCGGTACTATGAGAAGTTTATAGATTTTCGGGAAGCATCTTTGAATTTTTTCAAGCGCATTGGAAGACGAAAGATTTTATTGAGAAAAAGAATCACTGATAGGTTTCACATTATTAATGCACCGATGTTCGCATCTTGAAGTGTGATGGGTATATTCGATCTCTAAGGCTATGGGAGAGTCAATTAAAATTGTTACACCGCTTCGAGATTTTTATAAATCTGACGTTGTATCGTTGGCCAAAGAAAAAGGTATCTACGACTCATATTCTTGCCATGCAGGCAAAGCGCTACCGTGTGGAGTTTGTATATCATGCTTAGAATTTCAATTTGAGGAGAATTAATATGGGTGGAGGCGGCGGATACGGTTTTTCACCGACAGACAAAAAGACGCTTGAAGAAAAAGCCAAAGAGAGAATCAAGTCAGCTGAAAAAGCTCAATCCAGAAATGTTTTTATTAGTTTCGCACACGAAGATATGGACGAAGTAAACTTACTTCGTGGTCAAGTAAAAAATGAAAGATCTGACCTGAAGTTCTCAGACTACTCAGTTAGAAAAGCATTTGATAGCAAAGACTCCGACTATATAAAGAGGAAAATTTGCGAAAAGATAGAAAAAACGTCCGTCACAATGGTTTATCTATCGAATCAGAGTATGAACAGCCCATGGGTTAAGTGGGAAATCGAAAAAAGCAAGGAAATGGGTAAAGGCGTCATTGGTGTTTACAAAGGCGATAACTCCCCGGCCAATATACCAAAGCATATTAAAGATAACGCTAGTTCCATTGTTACTAATTCGGAAAAAAATTACCCGACATCAATTCAGAATATATCTGACATGCTTTTCATAGAAAAACTGTTTAATTATTTGCATATTCTGTTGCAGTGAGTGCAACACCGAACGAGCCAAGGCCACCCGTTGCTCCTTTGTAGCCACCACTGTCCGCCCAATCCGTTGGCTTTTTACGTGATGCCATACTAGCTCATCAGGATTGAGTTCCGGTGAATACGGCGGTAACCATACTAACGTGAGCTTACCTTGGCTAGTGCGGACAAATTCTTGCACTTTCTTGGCTCGATGAATGGGATGGCCATCAACAAGCCAATAGACCGATCGCTTGGCGTTGTGCAGCAAACGCCTTGGAAAGTCGATAAAAACGCCTGCGGTTACCCGTGATTCGCTCACCATAAAACGCAGGTGACCCTTCGGCGAAACGGCTGACAGCCTATTCACGCTAAAGCGCCGACCCGTTTTCGCTACAACCGGCGTATCACCCCGTACTCCCCAAGTAGTACCACGATGATAATCCGACCGGATCGTCGATTCGTCGCCAAAATAGACCCGCGCTCGGCGCCTTTTCGCTTCTTGTTGTACTTCAGGCCAAGTTTCCTTTAACCATACCTTAACCTGAGCAGGGTCTTGCTCGTATGCCTTAAACCCAGGGCGCTGCGCACTCATCCCCCAACGAGACAGGCTATTGCCCACCGAACGCTCGCTGACTTCGATGCCAAATTTGTCTTTCAGTCATATCTGAATCATCGAGCGCGTCCACAGGGCATCGTGACAATCCAATTGCAACGGATTCGTTTTAACCCGTTCACGTAAGCGATCCGCATATTCATCGGGACACTTTCTTGGGCGACCCGTGATCTTGCCGGTGGACAGCGCCTGTTCACCACCTCGCTCATACCTGGATAAGCAATCGTCAATGCAAGAACGATGAAATCCGAGGGCTTTAATTACTTTTTCAGGGCTTTCACCCGATAATACTTGCGCAACCGCGTGCCTGCGGATGGCTTCTCGCGCGGAATGGGGCAGTGAGCGACCGTCTGTCTTTTTCATAGCATCATTGTAACATATTTATTAATTTGTGTCGAGTAATCTTTTGCCGAAGTAGTAAGTCCATAGCCCGAGACGAAATCATAGACCAGATGCGACGCCTTTCGCGTTGCATAAGTTCCTGCACTAATGACTTTCCGCTTTCTTTGCGAGTCGAGATGCGCGTTCTCAGCGTGTTTCATACGATAGAGGCTTTCGAGTGCATGTTCGGGCTGATGTTCCTCGGTAGCATTCCTGTACACCGCGTGATAGAGATCTATCGCGATGTTGGTGTCGTTAACGAGGTCAAAGTTCTGTTTGAAACACATTGGGTCCAACAGACAGCGCTCGACACGGAGTTTTGCGGTATTGGTATCAACGAATTCGCAGTCCGTAAACTCGCAATCTACAAAGGACGCACCAATAAACAGACAACCTTCGAAGCGACACCTAAGGAAGCGCACACGACGGATTTCAGTGTCCTTGAATGAAACGCTTGCGAACTTCTTTCCTTCAATGACAACTGGAGTCCGACCATTGCCACCGAAGATATCGGGCATGTAGAGCAAGTGGGACCAACCAGTTTGGCCTTCTTGTCGCTCGAACTCTTCCATCGAGTGCACCGGTTCACCATCAATCTTGAAGCTGTTTGCGGGCATCTCGGCTTCCTTCGCTAACGCCAGCCATAACCGGACCCGAAAAGCGGAGCGCAGCGCAACTTTTTGGGGTCCGAGTTTTTGGCATTGTTAGCCATGTGTTTCAAAGTGCTCTGCCGAGAATAAATACCATTTATTGAGTATGTCACTGCGCTTTTGAAAATTATGCTCATATTTCAAGCTATGGTATGCACTGATGTATCCATTTCTAAGATCCGTAAAAGCCTGACTCATGTATTTGCCCTTAATCCACTCACGTTCTTCGACTGTGGGCTCATCAAGAAATTCTTCAATGTCGTATAAATAGTCAGGAGCCGACGGATTTGAATGATGCCATATATCCAAGGTTTCAATTGGCTCTCTAAATACTACTTCGGCAAAAGATTACCCGACACAAATTAATAAAATGTGTTATAGTGATGCTATGAAAAAGACAGACGGTCGCTCACTGCCCCATTCCGCGCGAGAAGCCATCCGTAGGCACGCGGTTGCGCAAGTATTATCGGGTGAAAGCCCTGAAAAAGTAATTAAAGCCCTCGGATTTCATCGTTCTTGCATTGACGATTGCTTATCCAGGTATGAGCGAGGTGGTGAACAGGCGCTGTCCACCGGCAAGATCACGGGTCGCCCAAGAAAGTGTCCCGATGAATGTGCGGATCGCTTACGTGAACGGGTTAAAACGAATCCGTTGCAATTGGATTTTCACGATGCCCTGTGGACGCGCTCGATGATTCAGATATGACTGAAAGACAAATTTGGCATCGAAGTCAGCGAGCGTTCGGTGGGCAATAGCCTGTCTCGTTGGGGGGATGAGTGCGCAGCGCCCTCGGTTTAAGGCATACGAGCAAGACCCTGCTCAGGTTAAGGTATGGTTAAAGGAAACTTGGCCTGAAGTACAACGAGAAGCGAAAAGGCGCCGAGCGCGGGTCTATTTTGGCGACGAATCGACGATCCGGTCGGATTATCATCGTGGTACTACTTGGGGAGTACGGGGTGATACGCCGGTTGTAGCGAAAACGGGTCGGCGCTTTAGCGTGAATAGGCTGTCAGCCGTTTCGCCGAAGGGTCACCTGCGTTTTATGGTGAGCGAATCACGGGTAACCGCAGGCGTTTTTATCGACTTTCCAAGGCGTTTGCTGCACAACGCCAAGCGATCGGTCTATTTGATTGTTGATGGCCATCCCATTCATCGAGCCAAGAAAGTGCAAGAATTTGTCCGCACTAGCCAAGGTAAGCTCACGTTAGTATGGTTACCGCCGTATTCACCGGAACTCAATCCTGATGAGCTAGTATGGCATCACGTAAAAAGCCAACGGATTGGGCGGACAGTGGTGGCTACAAAGGAGCAACGGGTGGCCTTGGCTCGTTCGGTGTTGCACTCACTGCAACAGAATATGCAAATAATTAAACGGTTTTTCTATGAAAAGCATGTCAGATATATTCTGAATTGATGTCGGGTAATTTTTTTCCGAATTAGTAAATGGAGCCACGAATCGATTATGAACGCTGTAGATGAAGCATCCAAAAACAGATAGGTGAAATTCAATGGCAGATGATCTTCTTGTGGAGGAAAATTCATTTCCAGGATTGTATCAATCTGCTGATAAAGCCTCGATTGAGGCGCAAAAGATATATTTTGGGGGGCTCTTTTTTTATCTTGGATTATTAGTTTTAGCAGCGCTAGTTTCTTTTGCTTGGCCAAAGTTTGTTGCCGGTGCGATTGTATCGGTAATGTTGTTTCTGGCTACATTGGGAATTCTTATATTCCTCAGAGTCAATCGCCCCGATGATGTCTGGTACAACGGTAGAGCTGTTGCCGAATCGGTTAAGACAATTTCATGGCGTTGGATGATGAGAGCTGACCCTTACCCTGATTGCGCCGATGTGGCAATTGTTCGGAGACAACTGATAGATGATCTTAAGGATATACTTGATCAAAACAAGGGCCTATCACACTCGCTGAATTCTTCAGCTGCGTCAAATGATCCTATTTCGGAAACTATGAGTCAAATTCGAAACTACCCCATTTCTCAGAGGCTCGAAATATACAAGAGACAGAGGATTGAAGACCAAGCTGGTTGGTATACCAAAAAGTCGGCTTACAATAGGAGAAGAGCCAAATTCTGGTTTTGGGTATCAGTCATATTGCATCTGGTAGCGATTACATTGCTCTTGTACAAAATATATTCGCCAACGTCGGACTTACCCATTGAAGTAATTGCTACAGCAGCTGGGGCAGTACTTACTAATTCGGAAAAAAATTACCCGACATTAATTCAGAATATATCTGACATGCTTTTCATAGAAAAACCGTTTAATTATTTGCGTATTCTGTTGCAGTGAGTGCAACACCGAACGAGCCAAGGCCATCAGTTGCTCCTTTGTAGCCACCACTGTCCGCCCAATTCGTTGGCTTTTTACATGATGCCATACTAGCTCATCAGGATTGAGTTCCGGTGAATACGGCGGTAACAATACTAACGTGAGCTTACCTTGGCTAGTGCGGACAAATTCTTGCACTTTCTTGGCTCGATGAATTCGATGGCCATCAACAATCAAATAGACCGATCGCTTGGCGTTGTGCAACAAACGCCTTAGAAAGTCGATAAAAACGTCTGCGGTTACCCGTGATTCAGTTACCATGAAACGCAGGTGACCTTTCGGCGAAACGGCTGACAGCCTATTCACGCTAAAGCGCCGACCCGTTTTCGCTACAACTGGCGTATCACCCCGTACCCCCCAAGTGGTACCACGATGATAATCCGACCGGATCGTCGATTCGTCGCCAAAATAGACCCGCGCTCGGCGCCTTTTCGCTTCTCGTTGTACTTCAGGCCAAGTTTCTCTTAACCATACCTTAACCTGATCAGGGTTTTGCTCGTATGCCTTAAACCGAGGGCGCTGCGCACTCATCCCCAAACGAGACAGGATATTGCCCACCGAGCGCTCGCTGACCTCGATGCCAAATTTATCTTTCAGTCATATCTGAATCATCGAGCGTGTCCACAAGGCATCGTGAAAATCCAATTGCAACGGATTCGTTTTAACTAGTTCACGTAAGCGATCCGCATATTCATCGGGACACTTTCTTGGGCGACCCGTGATCTTGCCGGTGGACAGCGCCTGTTCACCACCTTGCTCATATCTGGATAACCAATCGTCAATGCAAGAACGATGAAATCCGAGGGCTTTAATTACTTTTTCAGGGCTTTCACCCGATAATACTTGCGCAACCGCGTGCCTGCGGATGGCTTCTCGCGCGGAATGGGGCAGTGAGCGACCGTCTGTCTTTTTCATAGCATCACTATAACACATTTTATTAATTTGTGTCGGGTAATTTTTTGCCGAAGTAGTACTTGGTTACAGGCCAAAAAGCACAATGAGTTGAACTCTTCTTATTCTCTAGCGATACATGAAATTGGCATCATCAAGGGCAAGGCCGAATTTGTTGAAACAGAAGAGCAGTTTTCAGACTTTGTTATGAGTAGCGAAAATGCTTTTTCCAAAGAGCACACTCAATGGGTTGCTCGAAAGGTCGATCAATAATTTTAGTCGCGCAATCTTTAGCAGTGAAGATAAATCAAGGGCTCAGTGCCCTTGAAGCTATCTTATTTTGAATGTTTTCGACGGATGCCGGTGCGTTTCTGCGCTGAAAGCTATCCAATTCGCTTCCGGCAAGTTCATTAAATGCCTCTCTGAGTAATGCGTACAACTCGATTTCGTTCTTGGCTGCCAGTTCAAATCGTGTCACCAGTTTCATTGTTACCTCCTGATGTTGGAGGCCGCGACCATCGCGGCCTTTCGTGTGGCTGCTTGTGTACAGGAGGTCATGACTTGCACCTTGTGGTCGAAATGTATAGAGAAGCGTGCCACACTGGATAGGCACGTTTGCTGGTCTATGGCTGACTAGCGCTAAAGATAGGTCACTCGAAAAAGCCGTAGGTTGCGGCTAGAAAACACGGAGTGTTACCGGTGAACGGTAAGCATTTGGATGGCAGTCTCGAATCGAGCCAGCGTGTTTGGATGAGAAGGTATTGTTCACCTTGCAAGTGAGTGTTGAAGGAAAAGCATTTAGGGCACCTCTAAAAATTACGAGTTTCGCGCTTCGAGAAAGCGTAAGTGGCTGATTTTATTGATCGGAAAATTACAGAATGTGGATTATGTAGGGGTGCCCATTTAGGGACATCGCATTCCCTCAAAATCAAAAAAATGACGGCTTTTAGCGGAGCCAAACCTTCCGCAATTTTTTGAATTCTTTCACCCCCGCCTAGTCGGCCTAGTCGTCAGAGGTTCATGAGCAGCGCACCACAAGCGGTGCTTGTAAGAACCTCAACAGCGAATTCAGGAGCAAAGGCAATGTGTGAAGAAATTAGAATTCACGTGGCAGATCTTGCAGCTTATAACGACGGCAAATTACACAGCGTATGGGTTGACGCGACCCAAGACCTTGATGATATTCAAGAGCAAATTAACAAGATGCTGTCGGAAAGCCCGGAGGGTTTCGCCGAAGGGTACGCGATTCATGACTATAAAGGCTTTGGCGGTTACTCGGTTAGCGAATACGAAGGTATCCAGCCAGTGCATTAAGTTGCTTGTTTTATCGAAGAGCATCCAGAGCCTGCAGGTGAATTGCTGAACCACTTTGGTGGCAGCATCGAAAATGCCAGAAAAGCTATGGAAGAGAATTATTCCGGCTGCTACAAATCCTTAGCGGATTATGCCGAGGAACTGACCGAAGACACCAGCCAGATCCCTGAAAATCTCGTTTGGTACATCGACTATGAGCGCATGGGGCGCGATATGGAATTACGGGCACCTGCTAAAAATGCACTTTTTCCGCGATTGCGGCGTCAGCTCCGTGCTCGAATCCTCAGGTATCATATACACTGCGGTTCTGCGCGCGGTGCTTCCTTGCACTCACGAAAACATTACTATTTTTAGCAGGTGTCCTTGGGACATATCACGCGTTAGTTCCTGCCTTTCCAGATCATGCTGCATGCGTAATTGATCCATCTTGGTCTGTAAGGACTGGCGCTCGCCGGGCTGTGCCTGAATAAGGTTTTTACGCTCCTTTTGGTCACGCAAATAGGCTTTACAGGTCTCCTGCTCGTTGCGTTTCCTGGTTTTCCAGTAACGGCTATTAAGCTTATCCCAGATGCTTTTAAAGCCTTTACGGATACGTGAAATTCTCTGCATTTCTTCTTTTTGCCAGCGTTCCTGCTGGGCGTTTTCAAGCGCTTTGCGCGCCTGGCGCTGTGCCTGGACCATTTTGGTTTTGCTAGCCAGGAGGGGCTGTTTTTGTTTGTTATGAAGCGCGGTTAGCTCTTGCTCATATCGACCAAAGAGACCGGACCAAGGCGAGCGTTGCTGAAATCGGCATCACCGTTATGTGGCCATCCGATGAGGGAGCATCGGACCCGGCACAGGTGGTGCCCGCTGGATGGCCGCCTGGCGTTGCGTTAAACCCGCCTGGCGTTGCGTTAAACGTTGTTGCGGTGATGGGACCACACCGGTCCGCGGGGTGATATGAACGGTGAGACCCTCGTCTAATCCCTCGCGCCAAGCCTCGGACACTTCTTCGAGGAGCACTCGCCGCGTTACCGTTGCCAGGGTCTTGGTCCGGGGTGTGGAGGTGGCGAACTCAGCGCACCGCCAGGGCTAGTCCGGTCAATGGAACCAGTGTGAGCCGCCCGGACCGGCAGCACGGCCGAGGCCATGCGTCCGGGGTTGATGATTGGCCCTCAATGATCAGTTATTGATAACTCAGATCATCACTTCACTAAAGAAGCGCTGCATGTCGGCCCAGGATTGCTCGTCCGTTGCTTTGTCATAAGCCAGCGGCAGGCCGTATTTGTCGCCATTGGCGGTGGCGTCGGGATTGGTGAAGCCATGTAGGGCGCCTTCATAGGCGATGAATTCATAGTTGGCTTGGGTGGACGTCATCTCCGCCTTGAAGCCGTCTATTTGCTCATCCGGCACCAGGGCATCGGCGGCGCCGTGGCAGACCAGGATGCGGGCTTTGATGCTGCCGGGCTCGGCGGCGTGGGTGCTGCCAAGGGAGCCGTGGAAGCTGACCACGCCGCGCAAGTCCATGCCTAGGCGGGCCGCGTGCAAGGACATGGCGCCGCCGAAGCAATAACCCATGCATGCCATGCGTGAAGCGTCGGTGTGCTCGCTGCCGGCCAAGGCATCGTAGGCGGCCTGGATGCGCTGAGTGGCGAGGTTCATGTCGCCGAGTACGCCGTTCATCAGCGCGCCGGCTGCATCGGGCGCCGTCGCCACTTGGCCCCCGCCGTACATGTCCACCGCCAAGGCGGTGTAACCGAGTTCGGCCAGCATCTGCGCGCGGCGCTGCAAGTAATCGGTGAGGCCCCACCACTCGTGCACCACCAATACGCCGGGGCGGGCGCCGGCGTCCGTGTCGTAGGCGATATGTCCGTGCATGGTGGCGTCACCCGCTTGGTAGTTGAGTGGTTGCGTGACGATATTGGTCATGGATGTCTCCTCAGTAGTGATATGAGCCAGTTAAGTGATCCGGGCAGTACCATCCACTCCATCGCATACGCTGGGGATGAACTGCCATGACCCTTGTCTTGCCCGCGGATTTTAATCCTATGGGCACCTGCTAAAAATGCACTTTTTCCGCGCTTGCGGCGTCAGCGCCGTGCTCCAATCCTCGGGTATCACCTATACACCGCGGTTGCGCGCGCGGTGCTTCCTTGCACTCACGAAAAAATGACTATTTTTAGCAGGCGCCCCATTGGTTCGGATGCTCTCGCACCGGATTGCCGGGGCAGCGATTTTTTCGCCCTGGACGCCGATTTTAGGGCACTGCTGAAACTCTACCTGGAACCAAAACTACGCGGGCATTTATGGCCGCACTTCCGGCACTTAAGCCGGCTGGCCGGTGGGCGGCTGGATGGACTGGCCGCCACCGCCGGCAAGCATCCGCCGGTACTGTATCCGCGCGACCGGTTCGGCCGCGACCGCGAGCGGATCGAATATCACCCGCCAGCTCCGGTGAACGATGCTCCCGCTTGGTCGGATGATCTGGAATAGGCGCTATCCAGGTGGGCGCTATCCCGCCGTCGGCGTCGATAACAGCCACAATCCCAGCAGCGTATAAGCCGCCATCAGCACAGTGAGCGGTAACTCACCCAGCATGAGCGCAAGCCGGGTCCCCATGACATATGCGTCGCGGGCCGCAAGCGCGTGGGCCACCACCACGGCGACCACGTGGGCTATCACGATGATCGCCACTTGCGCGTACCAGAACAGCTCGATGGTGTGATGGTGGCTGAGCAGGGACGCCCGTACGTGAAAATCGCTTAAGCCCAAGAGATTCCAGCCGAGCGCGAACGGATCGGAGAGTGCTTTTAGCGCGTGCTGAGCGTCCACCGAGAAGGCCGGGAGGTAGTGGGCCAAGTGGTAACCCACGGCGATGGGAATAATGGAAACTACAAAGAGGTTAACGCGCCTGCGGGTAGCGTACAGACGCTGTCCGGATAACACACTGCCCAGCACCACCGCGCTCAGGTAAGCCAGCCATAATGCCAACGGCGCGGCGATCAGCCCGAGGGAGTTAGCGCCGATCATGGCCGAGCGGCCGGGCGGCTCCAGCGGATTGTTCCCATTCCACGCGAACCAGGTGAAGGTACGGGAAAAGCTATCGAAGGACACACTGGCCAGGGCTATTATGATGAAAGCGATGAGTGAGGCGCTAAGCGCTGGTTGAGCAACCAGCGCCCGCCCTGGCACCCCTAGCTGCAGGCACAGCCGTGGGTTTTGCGGGCAATGCCGGTGCGCCAGGTTAAATAGCGCCACCCGCGAGACTATCGAGAAGAACACCGAAAACAGCTCCCCCGCGCGCCACCATGCGCCGGCGCCGAACACGGCCATCCCGGTGAGGGTGAGGCCCGCGTAACCAAGACCTAGGACCGCCAACGTGAACGGATCCATGGGCGCGGGATAGACCAGTTCCAGCCAGACGAAGGCTGACAACAACGCCACCGCGGGCCATGTTGCCACCGCCTTGGGCAGCATCAGGGGGGGACGGTAAGGATGACCGAGGCGGGCGCTCATCTGACCACCCAAAAGAGCCGCGCCGCGCCAAGGATTGAGGTACCGCCACAGATTACCCACCAATACGTGCGCCATGGTCAAACCGACCCACACCAGGGACCAGAGGGTTAAGGGCAGGGGATTGGCCAACGGATCGCGGCTGCCCATGAACCCGGCCAAGATGATGGCAATCATCGAAATGAAAGCGGCAATGCTCAGCAGATTCACCAGCAACCAGGGTACGCCGCAACAGGTATAAACGCGGCAGCCGCCGTCTTTTAACCAATGCGGCGGCAGCACGATCAGAAGGGCGAAGGACAGCACCACGGCGGCGGTCCCGCCAATCTGATAGAGATGGGTGGGCAGCAACATGATGAAGCCACGCTCGCTGGTATGCGCCAGCGCCGGCTCGCCCGCTAGCAAGTATCCCACCGCCGCCACCGCCGCCAGCAATATCCGCCTCATTTATATCCCCCGTCCGGTGCCTAGCGGGTCAAAGCGTAGCAGGCGGCGGCATGCGCCTCATTTCGTTTCCAGGCACACTGCTGGAGCGAAATGCACCGCGTCGAGGAGCACGGCATGGCAATCGAGCACGCCGCGCTGCTGTTTTGGCGAAACACCACTGGCCTCGCCATGCGGCGGCTCATTGCTGTGGGGCTGGGTCTTTTGATCATGGGCGCCACGGCCTACGCCGAGCCCCTCAAACATGGGCCAGGGTCACCACTGACACTGTCGCTGCCTGCCAGCGCCGTGACACTGCCGGCCAAATTGCTGATCCCCGAAGGCACTGGAACCGGCGCGGCGCTGGTTCTTTGGCCCGATTGCCGGGGTATCAAGAACAGCCACCGCTGGTGGGCGAAACGCCTGACCCAATGGGGTTACCGTACTTTGCTGCTGGAACGGCCCGCGCTACCGGGGGTGGCTCATCCCTGCACAGTGCCGCCGGCCCACCCCGATCCCATACATTCCGAGGAAGAACGCTGGTTGGACGCCGCTTTCGCCAGGCTGGCCGCTGCTGAAGGCGTGGACAGCACCCGCATCGGCCTGATTGGCTGGTCCATGCGCGCAACCCTGCACGCCATGACCACCGCCGCCTCTCACCAACGTGGCGCACGCTTTCGCGCTGGCGTCGCTTTTTACCCGGACTGCCGCGCACCCGAGCCCGGACATTTCGCCGCCCCCACCTTAGTCCTGGCGGGCGGCCGCGATGTTTGGATCGAACCGCAAGCCTGTAGCGAGTTGGTGCGCGAAGCCGAGCATGGCCGCGCGCCGCTGGTGACGCGCATCTTCGCTGGCGTGGGCCATGACTTCGACCATGGCGTCATGCATCCGCCCATGGAAGGCAACACCTACCTGGCCGCCGATCAGGCGGCGAGCCTGGCCGCGCTGCACGATGTACGCCGGTTCCTGCGGCAGAATCTACTGCCGGAGTTACAGGCCGCGGCCCATCCGTTATTGGTCCAACCCAAGCCCACTTGGAGCGCCGATCCGGCGCAACCCGGCGAAAACATACCGGCCAGCGGACGCTCCTTGCTGGATTACGCCACTCGGGGCGGCTCGCTCATCGCCTATCCGTTCAAGCGCTTGTTGGATCAACTGGGCCCTTACGCGGGACCTCATCATTATGGCCGCCCCGCCATCAAGCAGGTGCTTTTCCCCCTAGGCCGCTCCCTGCAACGCCACGCCAATGCACCGGATTATTTCGCCTCGCCACGCATCGTCGTGGCCATTGACACCGAGCCGGGCAGCGATGCGCTGCCGAGCATGAAAGATCGCTTGTTTCTGGGATTTCAGCCGCGAGCGGGCATCATTGAGGCGATTAGCTGGAATCCCGCCTTGGGCCGTTTCGAATTCCAAGTGATACGCAACTATCGCGCCGGTGAAGGGCCGCGGTTGGTTTATGCGCAAAGAAGCGTGTGTCTTAGCTGCCACCAGAACGCCGGCCCTTTATTCGCCCGTGCGCCGTGGTCCGAGAGCAACGCCAATCCACGGATCTTCAACCGTCTGGCCAAGCACCATAGCCGCTACCAAGGGCGCACGCTGGTCAATGTGGAACCCACCGTGGAGCACGTGGACGCGGCCACCGATAGAGGCGCCATGTTGGTGACCTGGCAGCGCTTATGGCGCGACGCTTGCGGTCCTAGTAATGCCGCCGGTTATGCCTGCCGGGGCGCGGCGCTGGTGGCCATGTTGCAACACCGGCTGACGGACGGCGCCGGCCATGATCGGACCTCCATGCAGTTTCGCGCCCAATTGCTGGGCCATCAGCGCAACCACTGGCGGGCCAACTGGCGCCACGGCTTAGCGGTGCCCACCGCCGATCTCATCGATCACGACGCGCTGGCGGAGCAGACCCTGGGTACGGTGCCTTCATTCGCCGATCCGCTAAGGCCGCGGGCGCCAGCCGAGTACTGGCCCGCGCCGAACGCCGCCGTGCTGGAACGCTTCATCGCCGGCCTGGGTGAACAGATCCCAGCCACCCTGATCAGCCGCCTGGACCGTGTGTTAGGTGAGCGCGATGCCCACCGGCCCATCCGTTCAGCGCCCATCCGTTCAGCACCTGTCCCCTGTTCGCTTAGCCACCGCCAGCGGGCCGACGGCTCCGCCCGCTGGCGCTTCGATTGCCTGTCGTCACACAGCCAGGGCCATACCCGCTTGGAAGGCACTATGGTGATTCTAGGCAGCACCATAAAAGAAGGCCGCCTCGACCACCTGACCCTGGGCAACGTGACCTACCACCCTGTCCTCATCCTAGGCGGACGGCTGCAGCATGAGACCATCGCCCACGCGGTCCTGAGTCAACAAGGCTCGGGCCTGCGGGTACGCACTCCCAAAGGCAATCTCATCCGGCTGTTGGAGGTGGATTTGGCCGCTGGCTTGGCGCGTACGCTGGTTTCCGCGGACTTCAAACCGGTCTTGGGTATGGTGGAAGACATGGTGGCCACCCGCGCGCCAGCGCTTGACGCGGCACCGTTTAGTGCGGAGGCTACGCTCAACGCGCTGCTGGAGCGGCTCGGCATGAGCACCTTGGCTGATTGGCCCACCGGTGCGGGGAGCATCGCCGCCGCTTGGCCGCCACCTGAGCTCGATGACGCTAGCGACAACGCTGTCGCCGGGAAATTGCTCGCCGTCAAGGATGGACAAAACGGCGCCGTACTGGCGCGCTACTGCGGCCGTTGCCACGCACAAGACTCGGCTTTTCCGCCCGGTTTTTTGCATGGTGGTTTTTTACCTGGCGGCGGCCAAACCACCGTCGCGGCGCGCATACAAGCCTGCGCGCCGCGCATGCTCTATCGCCTGCGCATGTGGGACTTGCCCGCCACGCAACGCGGCAAATCGCCAATGCCACCGGCCCATTCGCTGGCAACCTTCGGCTCCAGCCCGCGCGCCTGGCGCAGCTCCGCCGAGCGCGCCCAACTCATCGGATATCTGCAAGCGCAAGTACCCGAGCGGCTACGGTACCCTGGCCCTACATATGCTCAACTACCATCGTGCGGGCACGCAGACAAAAGCGATTGAATTCGCACCGAACTTCGGGCGAAATCCGCCTTGCTATTGAGCGGTTCAACCGCTAGCTTGCGCGCTTGCTCAACTCAAGGACATCTTTTCCGATGAACGTCGTTTCCAAGTTCGCGTGCGCGGCGGCTCTGACAGCGCTCTCGCTCACGGCCTGTGCCAAGACTTTTGTATTTACGGCTATCCCCGATCAAGACGAAACCAGGCTGCGCGCCCGCTTCGAGCAAGTAGCCGATTACCTGGCCCAAAAGCTGGACCTGACGGTGACCTACATTCCGGTCAAATCCTACGCCGCCGCCGTCACCGCGTTTAAGAACAATCAGGTGCAACTGGCCTGGTTCGGCGGGCTATCCGGCGTGCGGGCGCGCCTGCTGGTGGAGGGTTCCAAGGCCATCGCCCAAGGTTATGAAGACCAATTCTTCATCACCTATTTCATCGCCAACACGGCCACTGGACTCAGCTACAGCCAAGAGTTCCCGCAAGGCATCAAAGGCAAAACCTTCACCTTCGGCTCCAAGGGCTCCACCTCCGGACGGCTGATGCCGGAATTTCATGTGCGCAACGCTTTGCGCGCAGCACCGGATAAAGTGTTCAAGCGGGTCGGCTTCAGCGGCGATCACTCCAAGACCATTGCGCTGGTGCAATCGGGCGCTTTCGAAGTGGGCGCGGTCAACTTCAAGGTCTGGGAAAGAGAGGCGGGGCTCGGCAAGATAGACCCGGCCAAGGTTACCGTGATTTGGCAAACGCCCACTTACCCGGACTATCAGTGGAGCATACGCGGCGACGTCGATGACCGCTTCGGCGCCGGCTTCGAGGCCAAGGTCACCCAAGCCCTGTTGGACATCAGCTCACCGCAGCTGTTGGAAGCTTTTCCACGTCAGTCGTTCGTACCGGCAGCCAACAAAGACTACCAACCGATCCTCGATACGGCTAAGGAGATCGGCCTGATCGACTGAGCGTTGTTCTGCGTCCTGGACAACGTGAGCGTCCAATACCAGGACGCTCACGCCTTAAACGGTGTCACCCTGTCCATCGATCGCGGCGAGAAGATCGCCTTGGTCGGGGCCAGCGGCGCCGGCAAATCGACGCTGCTGCGGCTGCTGTTCGAGCGTACCCGTGAAACCGGTGAGAACGCGGCCTTGGTGCCGCAGAATTTCGCCCTGGTCGAGAGCTTGAGCGTGTTTCACAACGTGTATATGGCGCACCTGCGCCGGCACAACGCGCTCTATAACTTGGCCAATCTCATCAAACCGCTGCGCTGCGAGGTGCAAAAAGTCCTACCCGTTCTGGTCCACGTCGAACTGGAGGACAAGCTGTACGAGCCGGCTGGCCAACTCTCCGGCGGCCAACAACAGCGAACAGCGGTGGCGCGGGCACTGCATCAAGGAGCACCGGCCCTGCTGGGGGATGAGCCGGTGTCCTGCGTCGATGAGCATCAATCCAAGCGCTTAATGGAAATCATGACCAGTGTCCACCAGACAGTGGTGCTGGCGATGCACGACACAGCGCTCGCCCTGGAATACACCGAGAGAGTGATCGGCCTGGTCGATGGCCGGGTGGTATTGGACCGGCCTACTCGCGCAATACGCCCGGACGATCTCAGTGAGTTCTACGCCGAGTAACTCGCCTAACTCGCCGGTGTCCGTACCCGCGTGGCGGCCATCGCCGCTACAGCGTACAGTCAGCGTTTTCGCCGTTGTAGGCATCGTCTGTCTAGCTCTGTCCGACATCGAGATCTCAACGCTGGATCCGTGGACAGAGATGGGGCGGTTAGCGCTGGGTGCGGTAACACCCGACTTCACCGCTACCGATCGGGTGTTCGAGTCGTTCTTGTACACGGTGGCCTTCGCCCTGCTGGGCGTGACCATCGGCAACGTGCTCGGCATGATACTGGCGCTGGCTTTCCACTGGCGCGGGGTACGGGTGGGTTGCGCGGTGGTGCGCGCCGTCCACGAACTGTTCTGGGCGCTTATTTTCCTGCAAGTGATCGGGCTGACCCCGTGGGCGGGCATTTTCGCCATCGCCATTCCCTACGCCGGCATCATCGCCAAGGTCTACGCCGAGATCTTGGAAGAATCCAGCACGGCCACACTACGCGCACTGCCACCCGGCACCTCCAGGCTGTCCGGTTTTTTATACGCGCGGCTCCCCAATGTACTCGCCCATTTCCGCAGCTACAGCCTATACCGGCTGGAATGCGGGCTGCGCTCTAGTGCCGTACTCGGGTTCATCGGGCTACCGACGATGGGTTTTCACCTGGAGGCCGCCTTCGCCAACGGCGATTATTCGCAAGCCTCGGCGCTACTCATCGTGTTCTTCGCCGTCATCGCTTCCATCCGTATCTGGATGCGCCGGCAACTGCTAGTTCCCTACCTGCTGGGCGCTTTGTGGGTGCTGCCGGAGGGCTTTCCCGTCGCCGCCGCCACCGCCTGGCAGTTCTTCACTCATGACATCTTGCCGCACCCCTTACGCACCGGCGATGCCATGGACATACAAACCTGGCTGAACACCTGGGAGTGGCTGTGGAAACTGCTGGCGGAACAAGCCATGCCAGGGCTCTTCAACACCTTGGTGCTCACCATGCTGGCCCTGGTGGCAACGGGTTTTTTGACCTTGGTATTCTTTCCTCTCATCTCGCCGTTCTTCACCAACGCGGCGGGCCGTGCAGCGGGGCACCTATTCCTGGTGATAGCCCGCTCGACGCCGGAATACGTGCTCGCTTATGTGCTGCTGCAACTGCTGGGCCCATCCATGTTGCCGGCGATCATCGCCTTAAGCGTCCACAACGCGGCGATCATCGGTCATCTCATCGGCCGCTACACGCAAACCCTGGCCTGGCGGGCGGACAAGCTGCGTGGCTTGAATCTCTATTTCTACGAGGTGTTGCCGCAGGTGTACCGCCAGTTGCTCGCTTTTCTGTTCTATAGATGGGAAGTCATTCTGCGCGAGACGGCCATCCTCGGCATGTTAGGCATTCATACGCTCGGTTTTTTCGTCGATAGTTCCTTCGCCGACATTCGCTTCGACCGGGCCATGGTGTTGATCGCCTTCACCGCCTGCTTGAACATCGCGGTGGACGCCGCATCCCGGCATATCCGGGCACGTTTACGGCTTTCAACCACTTTCACGCCAGCTTGAATTTGTCGCCATGGCGCATCGATCGGGGCCAACTCAATCGGGCCAGCATCTAATCTTGGTGGGCGGTGGCCATAGCCATGCCATCGTCCTGCGCCATTTCGTAGACCATCCGCCACCGGATACGCGCATCACTTTGATCGGCCGGGAGCCACTGACGCCCTACTCCGGCATGCTCCCTGGATTCTTGGCCGGCCATTACAGCGCCGAGGAGATGCATATCGATCTGAGAGCGCTTTGCCGGCGCGCCAACGTGCGCTTTGTCCATGATGAAGTCATCGCGCTCGATCTGGCGCGGCGCGTCGTGCGGGGCCGCAAAGAAGAGGCAGCGTATGACGTCTTGTCCATCAACATCGGCGCCACCCCCGATTGCCGCTCGACCCCCGGCGCCGAGATCTACGCCACGCCGGTCAAGCCCATCAGCCAGTTCGTAATGCGATGGCGGGCGTTGTTTGATCGAATGGCAAATGTCATGCGCCTGCGGCTGGGTGTAGTGGGCGCCGGCGCTGGGGGCGTGGAGCTCATTCTCGCCGCCCATCACGCCTTGGCCAGCGTCAAACCCGGCGCGCAATTCCATCTATTCGCCTCGGAGCGGGGCCTCCTGCCGAACCATCCCCATGGGGTCCGGCGGCGGTTGGAAAGCACTCTTCGCCGGCGCGGCATCTACTTGCACCAGGCACGGGTCTACGCGGTCACAGAGAACTCGGTGTGCACCGAACAAGGGGCAGTTACCCTCGATGAAGTCCTCTGGGCGACCAGCGCCGCTGCCCAGCCGTGGATGGCGGCAGCCGGCTTTGTGACCGACAGCGCTGGATTCATCCGCACCGACGCGACATTGCAATCGACCAGCCACAAGCACGTGTTCGCGGCCGGGGATTGCGCGCATGTAGCCGCTTTTCCGCGCCAAAAAGCCGGTGTTTTCGCGGTGCGCCAAGGTCCGCCGCTGGCCCACAATCTGACCCGCGCGCTGGCCGGGCAAGCACCGAAGCGGTTCACACCGCAGCGTAAGTTCCTCACGCTGATCAGCACCGGTGATAAAAGCGCCGTCGCCAGCCGCGGCGGCCGGCTGGTTCTGGAAGGCGCCTGGATCTGGCGGTGGAAGGATTGGATAGACCGCCGCTTCATGGCGCAATTCGAGAGGTAGGCTAATGTGTGCTCCTAGGGGCTTTCACGCGTGTAGGCTTTCACACATGTAGGATTGAAGCAGTGGGGGCAGTAACGCAGTGCTAATGAGAAAAAATCGATGACGGCAGCGAGCACGGATCCGTCTGCACCTCTGTCAGAGGCAATTGAGGCTGCGCTGACACTGCCAAACGGCGCCCGCTTCCATCGCTGCGCCTTGCAGATCAATCCCTACGCCTATCTATTTTCAAAGCAATAGCAAATACAATCAGAATCTTCTTCTTTAGAGATGCACTTTATAATAAGCTAGCTCATCAACGTATTGCTGTAGACTAGAAGAAAACGACCCACCCCAATCTTTATAGAAATGTATGATTGCCTTACCATCTTCAGATAGATCCAAAAACATCCAAGAACCCGATTTGCCACATAACGCTTCGAGAAGAGGCGCAGTTTACTGCGTCCGCTTGCTTGACTTGTTGGCAATTTCAGACTGCAAGCGCTCAACTAGCCAGACCTTGATAATTGATTGGCGGGTGACACCAATACGAGCCGCCTCTCGGTCAAGGGAGTCAACGACCCAAGAAGGGAAATCGACGTTGATGCGCTTTTGTTCTTGGTTTGGGCGACGCATAGTCGAAAGATCAAGATCATCAATAATGTCTTCTTTCCCTCGGTCGAATTTTTTGTCGAAGTCTTTAGCTTTCATAAAGCAATACCTCTTTCTTACGTGATCGCCTTACTGATATTAGGCGAATTTTGTCTTCGCGATACGTCACAACAGCGGACCAATGCTTGCCTTGAATAAGGCCTATAACAAGAAACCTGGGCTCATCAGCCGAGCTAGCCTTAATTTCCAAAGCATCTGGGTCGTTCCACAGTTCTTGGGCGGAAAAGAAGTCGATACCGTGTTTCTTCAGATTAGCTCGGCTTTTAGCTTCGTCATATTCGAACTCACTCACGAGTATAAAATATACCTTTTCTACTCAACAAGCAAGGTGCAGAGAACTAGCGGTGGAAATACTGCTAACGGCTAAACTCAGCCGCCGCCTTTAGGCGGCCGGCTGGAGTGCCATCTTAGGAATGTATTCCCGGTTGTTGCCTGATGAGTTTGCATAAACTGTCTTTGACTTCATTGTGTCGAGGTACTGGCGCTCGTTTTCCATTTTGGGAGTTCACATCAATATCATGCCTTGAACCATGTCTTTTCAAATCACAACCGGCAATTTTGAGTTCCTTTAGAAACTTGCTTCGTTTCAAGCCGTTTCCACCGGGAATTTAGTCGATTGGAACTCTTTGACAGGCACATCAGATGTCTCCTGCATCATTAGTGCATAGGCATCACGGATATTCGACTTTAAGTCGTCGAGTGTTTTCCCTTGGCTGAAAACCCCTGGCACCTCTCGAAGTTTTCCTATATACCAGCCGTCATCCAACCAATAATCCAAAGTGAAATTTATGGCCATGCTGAATTTCCCTCTTGGCAATGATTTTCACAATCTTCCATTCACTGTTACAAATACTATATTTTACGATCAATACTGCTCTCGCGGTAGGAACGCCCGTTACCGGACGCCCCCCGCACAGTCCCGGACGTGCGGTTTTCCCGCATCCGGTTCCTCGGTTGTACTCGCTTTCGCGTCGGACGGGTAGTCATGCAAAGACAACATGCGCGCGAGTGCTCTGTACGATACGCGGGGATGCGATGCCGAACTCCTTCACCGCTGCCTTATTGGCGAATAATAGATTGAAACGTCCCAGTTTTTATTTCTTTGTGATTCGGTACAGGAACTGTAATAGTGGAGTTTCCCATCACTTTTTGCATTACAATGTGACTGCCTTTCTGACGAATTCGGGTGAACCCTTTTTTCAGGAGAATGGCACAAACTTGTTCACCTGACAGGATACGCAACCTAGCCAACGGCAACCTCTACTTGAGTTATGTATATCTCATCATGCAAACGCATGTTGATTTCCTCTGGAGAGGCCGTTTCAAAGAAAAGTTCTATGGCCTCTTTTAAATGTTCTCTGGCTTCTTGTACTGTATCGCCTTGACTCGCAATGTCGAGTTCTGGGCAAAGGGACACATAAGAGTTTCCTTCACGCTCTATCAGAGCAGTAAGTATTTTCTTCATACTATTTCTCAGTCATTACCGCTTACTTCAAATTAAACGTTTCCATAACATTCAAACAGCAAAAATAGCTAAAACATCTGAAATATTGAACGC
Organism: Gammaproteobacteria bacterium; assembly: GCA_012103455.1. Taxonomy (GTDB): domain Bacteria; phylum Pseudomonadota; class Gammaproteobacteria; order HK1; family HK1; genus WLWT01. The sequence goes on along the minus strand of WLWT01000003.1, from coordinate 1,145,494 downwards.
CTAACGCCAGCCCCTGATGAATCCCCACGAATACGAGTGAGGATCATCTGAGGGATCAATCACATAAAGGATCGACGCGCCTGCTGTCATCTGATCTTGCTGTCATCTGATCTAATGGGTGTTGTCGAGACCTCCAAGACGAATCGGAGAGGACAGCCTGCACGAGCTGAGATTGTTGCACAGTGGGTTGACGAACGCGTGTCCGTTCATCCATCCGGGACGAGTGGGCGCGTTGGTGAAGGTGGCCGGCGGGCTGCTCAGTGGTGGGAAGCTGACGTTGACGCACATCGGTCGCAGCCTCGCCTCGGGCGCCTTCACGAAACCCAACATCAAGTGTGTCGATCGCCTCGTTGGACACGTCCATCTGCACGCGGAGCGCCTAGGTATCTACCAAGCCATGGCCCGGTGGGTGCTGCGTGCGAACCGCTCCCCGGTCATCCTCGTGGATGGGTCGGATTGCGAGCCCGGTCACGACCGTCTGATGCTCAAGGCAGCGGTGCCGGTTGGGGGGCGTGCGCTCACCCGCTACGAGGAGGTTCATCGACCGAGTCGCTCCAACAGCCCCCGGACTCACTGTCGGTTCTTGCGCCCCCTTCGTGCGGTGCTGCCCACTGAGTGCGGCTCCATCCTTGTCACCGACGCCGGGTTGCGCGGGCCGTGGTTCCGGGAAGTGCAGAGCTACGGTTGGGATGGGGTTGGACGGGTGCGCAAGCGAGTGAAGTATGGTCTCGATGGAACAACGACTGGGTGGACGAGGACCGGGCTCTACAGTCAGGCGGCGAGTCAGCCCACGCCTGTTGGCGCGGCCAGAGTGTCGCGTCGCCACCCCTATCGCTGTGGGCGGTATCGGGCGAAGAAGTCCCACCAGGGAGCGGGCAGAGCGCGAGTTCGGCGCAATCAGGTAGGGCGAGTTCGGTGGCGGCGGTACTATCGGGCGCCTTGGCTGCTGGCGACCTCGTTGCCCCACAGCCGAGGAGCGGGGCGCGACATCGTGCGGCTCTACGCCCTGCGCCTGCAGATTGAGGAGACGTTTCGAGAGGTGAAGGGGCACCGCTGGGGGTTCGGGTTGCGGTATGCACGCAGCCCAGAGGTGAATCGGCTCGACGTGTTGTGGCTGATCGGCACGCGGGCGACGTTGGTGTACTGGCTGGCAGGTTGGGTCGCAAGGGCCCGAGGATTGAGCCGGCACTTCCAGGCCAACACCGAGACTCGAGCACCGGTGTTATCGACGTTCTTTCCGGGCCGGGAACGCCTTCGAAGTCATCGATTCAGAGTCACCAAAGCCGAACGCCTCGAAGCGGCGAAAACGGTTCCAACCCTCGTCCACGAACAGGCATTTGCCGCGTGAAATCGTGGGGATCGCTCAGCGACCAAACTCAGCCGCGGCCAAGCCGCGTAGCGGCTTGGCCGCGGCTGGAGCGCCGGGTTAGGCCGCATGATGGAACCTCGCGACGGACACCGGTTTGATCTCTGCGAATCCCTCCCGATGAAGCTTTATGCGTTCGACCTCGTGAAGTGTTTCGGCAGTGAAATAGCCTTCCCCACATCTTGGGCACGAGATCAATGGAATCCCTTCGAGCACTAGCAGATCCTTACCAGAACCATAGCTACGAGAGACATGACGAATTCGAGCTTGGTGCTCTCCGCAGTTGTCACATTTCAGCTTGTTCATCATTTGTCCACGCTGTTATTATAACGAGTTTGTCTGTAGGTCCCAGTTTGCCGACCATCACCACTTGGCGCCCATTGATGGCATTCCCTCGCACCAAGTACTTCCATTCCCGAGTTGCCTGATCACGCTGCCGCTCTATGATTTTTCCAGTGAGAATCGTCCTCTCCAAGTCAAATACAGACAGCGCATCTTCATCCATCTCATCCAAGGCATGAAGCGTAACGGCATATCGGCGCTCACGGATTCGAGATCTTTCGAGATCTGAAGCGTTCAAGGATTCTCGGGTACAACGTATCCAATCTCGCTCACGCAGTCCACGGCCTACGGCCTAATGCCTAAATCAGGTGCGCCGTAGGCGTCACCTGAATTTACTTGTTAAGTGCATGTTGCCGCGCCAACATCGATTACAGGATGGGCAGTTTAAGCAAGCGGTGGATGCATTGCGTTGATGACTGGTTGATTTGACCGATACGCCTGCGGGTCAAGCGGTAGATTGGTGGTTTTGGCGCGAAGCGGCCCCGGTCGCTAGAACCCAATCATGCAACATTGCGCGAACAGAACTCGTGGCCGATTCAACTGAGCGTGTTGCGCATCAAACCGGGCTGGATGAGGCCTATCGGGCTTCGTTGCAACAGATGTCGAGTCTGATTCGTGCGCGTCATTATTCAATCCGCACCGAACAAACCTACATGGGGGCAGTTGCTAAACATAGTCATTGTTTCGTGGGTGCAAGGAAGCACCGCGCGCAAGACCGCAGTGTATAGGTGATACCTGAGGATTGAAGCACGGCGCTGACGCCGCCATCGCGGAACAAGTGCATTTTTCAAAGGCGCCCTATAGCTCCTCCAGCAGCGCGGACCAAGCCGCCCGCTCCCGGTCCGGGTGGTAGAGCGGTGCTTTAGCGAGACTGGTGGCTCTTACAGATTCTAGAAATACACGATCGCGCTCGGCCCGGACCAGCACCTCGGCCAACGATGTTTCGTCACCGGTGGCGAAATATCCTGGGTGGGCCGGGCCTAGCATGCCTTGGTTGCCGGAGATATCCGAGGCGATGATCGGCAATCCGGCCACTATAGCTTCGGACACGACGTTGGCGCCGCCTTCCATCACCGAGCTGATGACCATGGCATGGGCGCGGGCGAATTGACGGCGCACCTGCCAGCGGCGCACCTCGCCGCGCCAGATATAGCGTGGATTGGTTTGCATCTCGGTGCGGGCAGCAGCGGCCCATTGCCGCGTGTGGGCTTTGCCTAGGTGCACTACCCGCAGCTTGGAGGAAGACGGCGCGAGGCGGGCGGCGAGGGCGGTGCGCAGCGGATCTTTTTCCTCGCGTAGATGACCGGCGATGCAAACGTCGAAGGTTTTTTTCGAAGGCGAGAGCGGCTGCGGCAAAGGCAGCGCCGATTGGCGAATGATGCGCAGCTTCGGCCCGGCCTCGGGCGGCAGATCATCGCCCGTCTGATCATGCAACGCTACTAATTTAGAGGCTGCATGCAAACTTCGGCGCACGATATGTGGAGCGCTGAACTGGAAGCGGTATATATCGGTGCCGGCCAGCAATACGATCAGTGCCCGCCCAGGGTAGCGTGATCGAAAAGCCTCTATCGCGCGGGCGCTTCTGAAAGCGTGAATGGCCACCAGCAGATCGCAATTGTTCCAATGCCACTGCCCGTCATTGGAGTTGGCCACTGATACGCGGTGCCCTAGACCGGTCAAGATCCGGGCCCAGCGGTTGGCGGTTACGCTGTTGCCGTTAAGCGCCCGTTTCTCTGCGGGCGTAATCAAGCTAATGTTGAGCGGCATGACCTTACGCAGACCGTTACCATGATCGCCATTCCCCCGGTCAAAGAAGTCTCCCGCGACAGTCTAAAAGCGTCGTTATTGGACGCGCGAGCCCGTACCCACGAGTTGTTGCAAGGGCTTGATGATGAGCAATTGATGGGGCCTAGGCTAGCCATCGTCAATCCACTGCGCTGGGAGATCGGCCACGTCGCCTGGTTCCACGAGTATTTTATCTTGCAGCAAGGTTTCGGGCGGCCACCGCTCACGCACGATGGCCATCTGCTGTACGACTCTATTGCCATCGCCCATCACGAGCGCTGGGATCTGCCCCTGCCGCCGCTGCAACAAACACTGGATTACCTGCAGCGGGTGGAAGACGCCCTCATCGGCCGCTTGGGCGCGGGCACCGCTAGCGCGCTGGAGAGCTATCTCTACCAATTCACCGTTTTTCACGAGGATATGCACGACGAGGCGTTCACCTGGGCGCGCCAAACCCTCGCTTACCCGCGCCCGGATTTCGCCCTGGAAGCGCAACTCGGCCCGCCGGCTGATGCCGCCGGCGGCGCGCTGGACGGTGATGTGCACATCACCGGTGGGGAGTTCTTAGTGGGCGCCATGGGCGATGCCCCCTTCGTCTTCGACAATGAGAAATGGGCCCATGCGGTGACCGTGCGGCCGTTCGCCATGGCGCGCGCGCCGGTGACCAACGAAGCGTTTCGGGCCTTCGTAGACGAGGGCGGCTATGGCCGCCGCGAGTTCTGGACAGACGAGGGTTGGGCCTGGCGGCAATCGGTGGATGCCACCCATCCGGTGTATTGGCAACGCGATGGCGCGGGCGGTTGGCTCCAGCGCCAGTTCGATGCGCTTGCCCCGTTAGCCCCCTATCACCCCGTTGTGCACGTCAACTGGTACGAGGCGAGCGCGTGGTGCCGTTGGGCCGGGCGCCGGTTACCCCGTGAACACGAGTGGGAGGTGGCTGCCCTGGGCCAGCCCTGCGCGGACGGCTCCCAGCTCGCCGCGGTCAAGCGCCGCTATCCCTGGAGTAATGAATCCGGGAATAATGAATCGGGCAGCGATGGATCTCACGGTGGTGAGACGGCGGCCGCCGGCTGCAATCTGGACGGGCGCTGCGTGGGCTGCGTGGACGTAGGCGCGCTAGCGGACGGCGACAGTGCTTTTGGTTGCCGGCAGATGCTGGGCAACGTCTGGGAATGGTGCCATGACCCGTTCACCCCCTATCCGGGTTTTGTTGCCGATGCGTACAAAGAGTATTCCCAGACCTTGTTCGGACACACGCGGGTGTTGCGCGGCGGCAGTTGGGCCACCCGCTCGCGTTACATCACCGGCTTGTACAGAAACTTCTTCGGCCCGTCTCGCAACGACATCTTCGCCGGTTTCCGCACCTGTGCGCTCGAGTAAACCCCGACTCAGTTCGAACCGGCGCACTGTTGTGCCAGCGTTAAACACGCTGCGCGCCACTGCATCGCCTGCGCGCCACAGCTGCCGTCTTCACACGCGGTGGCAAAGCGGGCGCAGGTGTGCGCCGCCGCCTCGCAACTCGGATCCGGGCACACGGCGGCCACGGTTGCCACCGGCACCGGCGGTGGCTGCTCTTCTTCCAAGGGCATTGCGCTCACGACCACTGTCTCTTGAGCGGCTGTTGCCACTGCTTTGCGCCATTCGAGAGTAATCAAGCGCTCGACTTCCTCCTCGATGCGGTCAAACAGCGCGAGATATTTGCCGTTGGTCCGCCCCCCGCCCAGAGCGATAACCGTGTCCGGCTGTACCTTTTGCCACTGCGCAGCCACCTGCGCCAGATAGCGCCCGGCGAACTCGGCCTTTGCTGTTGCTGTTCTATCGGCTGAAGCCAGCGCTTCGATCTCGGCCCTGAAGCGTGCCACCCGCGCCGGCTCGCCGGCCAGGGTCAACTGCCGGCGGTAAGCTGCCACTGCCTCATTGGCCAATTCGCTTTGGCGCTCATCGAAAAGCCGGCCGCTTTCCTGCAGGCGCAAACGCTCCCGGCCAGGCAAGGCGATCGGGCGCTCCTCGCGAACGGCTTTGGCGATAGCATTTTCCTCTAGCGCTAGAGTGCGTCCGGCGATAGCCGGCAACAGCTGCGCCAATTCCCGCTCGGCAATGGCCTGACGGGCGGCGCTCAGACTGGCGCCAAGACAAGTATCGAAAGACCACTCGAATGCGTTCAAAGCGGTCTCGGGTTGCGCTTTCAAGGGCAATAGCCGATCGCGCAACCGTTGCCGCCTTCCCGCATCGCGCACCCGCGCACTCAATGTTTGCACTACCTCGTCCCACGCCGCTTTGGCGAGCCGTGGATAGAGCCGCTGTTCATGGGCCGCCAAGCTAGGTGGAACATCACCCGGCGCTTTTTGCGCCACTTCGCGCATCGGCGGGTTTAACAACTGCTCGCAGCGTCCGTGCCTGAACCAGGCCGCTACCGCAGCGACTGTGGCCGCCTGCTCCAAGCGCGCGGCGCGGGCCTCGGTTTCGCGCTGCGCCAACTGGAAGATACCCGACCACGGCTCGCCCTTGGCCGCTGGCGCGGCCAAGCGCTCGAGGTCGCGCTGCATATTGGCCGCCGCTGTCTCGCGGTCCACTGCGCCAGCGCCGTTGTGTTGCCGGATGCTATTCAATTGCCGCCACAGCGCCGCCATCCGCGCGCGCACTGCGGCGCCTGCCAACTGCGCCATATGGGCGCGGTTCTCCATCAGCAGCGGTTGCTTGTGCTGCGCTTTGTCCACCATGCGCCGGACTAATGTACGCCCGTGGCGCGCGGCGAACTGCGCCAGCGCATCGATCCCACCGTGCATGAAGCCGGGCAGATCCGCCAGCACGATGTCTTCTATATCCGCTGCCGGTGGCAATACATCGACTTGCAAGAGCTGGCGCTGCTCGCTGACGGCAAGGCGCCGGCTGACGGCGAACTGAGCATTGATGTGGTTGTCTATCAGCGCCGTCACCTGTTGGTGCAGCCGCGCCTCCTGCCGTTGCAGCGTATTCGCCACCCAGTTCTGCGGCAATCTGGACATACCCTGGGCGAATTTGTGCAGTTGCCGGGTGAACGCCTGGCGCAGCTTGTAGTGCTCGCTTGCAGCGAGGCGGGCGCGGCTGGCCTGCGGCTTCGCATGATTGGCCGGCGCCGCGAGAATGGCTTGCGCCAACGCTTCGCTGCCGGATAATTCGCTGGCTAGACCGGCATAGGCTTGTTGCACGGCAAGACTCGCCGCCGCCATCGATTTCGCATCTATGAAACGGGACTCGCTGCCGCTCACTGGTGCGCTTGATCGCGCCTGTGCCAGGGCCGCTTGATGCTGAAGCGTGGCTGTTAGCGCTGCTGCCAAAAGCCACGCCGCGGCGCGCCGCTTCATCGAGCGCTGCCTATAGCGGTAGCCCGCACGTCTTCCAGTGGCTCCATGCCAAGCCTGGACAAAGCGGCGAATGCGGCCCGGATCTTGAGGTTGACGAATTGATCCATAAGCGCCTCCAACTCATCCCCACGGGCCACCTGGAGCTTTTGCCACAGCGCGCGCGCGTTGCCCGCATCCAGCGTGCTGTTGAGCGCCGCATCCTCCAGCCAAGCGGTCAACAATTCCAACTGCACTGCGAATGCTTCGCGCCGGATAAGCTGTAGCTGCCCATCTATCAGCCCCTGGTAGATGGGCCGGTTCTCAGGGGTGATCCGGGAAAGCGTGCGGCCACGGCGGCGCATAGGCGCATTGTCCTCCAGGTACCGGGCGACTAATTCGGCGAACACTTGCCGAGCGGATGCAGCCCAACGCCGTTTGGTTGTAGCCCTGGCCCTAGCGCCGTTGAAGGCGGCGGCGATACCGGCGGTGGTCTCACGAAACGCCGGTGGCACTCTTTGCTCGAACAGAGCGCTAGGCGCGGGTGCGAAGCTGGCGTAATCGGCTAATTTCAACCGCTCCCGCTCCCGCTTTGCCACTTGTTCAACTGCCTTGATCAGCAATTGATGCTGGATCGTCAACACCATCTGCTCGAGTTCCTTGACCAACTCTCCGGCGGCGCTGCGTGCAAGGTCTTCGCGGGCGCTGCGGGCCTCCTCTTCAGCGTGTTGCGCCCGCTGTGCAAGAGTCTTGGTTTGCGCTTCTAGCGAGGCGACGGTACGGCTGAATTGGCTGATTTCCGTAGCCATGACAAGCGCCAAAATCAGCACGATTGGAAGCGTGAGCTGAAGCAGAACATCCATGGATGTCTGATTCGGTTCGCCGCCACCTAATATCTCTATAAGCTGTTTACCATCGTGCATCAGTGGTCCACCGGCTTATGGGCACCTGCTAAAAATGCACTTTTCCGCGATTGCGGCGTCAGCGCCGTGCTCCAATCCTCAGGTATCACCTATACACTGCGGTGGTGCGCGCGGTGCTTCCTTGCACTCGCGAAACAATGACTATTTTTAGCGGTGCCCTCATACCTTGTCCAGGCGGGTGAACGCGTTGCGCAGCGTTTCGGCAACACCGGACGTCCGCTCATCCAACCTGCGCGTTTGCGCTTCCACCGCGTCCAGGCGGGTCTCGTGATGGCCGCGGGCGGCCTGCAGCTGATCGACGCCGTGGACCATGTCCTCGGTCAAGGCTGTTACCCGGGCAAGCGACTCGGCGATGTGGTTGAGCCTTATCTCCAACTGGCCTAGCTTCACGTTCACATCGTGCAGCTCGAGCCCCGAGGCACAAGCATTGGCGCTCGCGCACAGCGCGTGCAACGCATCCGCCGCACTCACCACTTCCGCCGTCAGGCGGGCGACGGCGGCGGCCGGATCCGCACGTGCCGGCGTACCGGCGCGCGCTTTAGCGAGTTGTTGATAGATTTGCTCCGCCGCCGGACAGAACACATACGCCAAGCTTAGCGCCGATAAGGTACTCCAAAGCGCGGTCCCTAAAGCATCCAGCAGAATCTGCGTGTCTGCTTGTTCACCGGCATTCAAGTCGATCGCGGAGAAAGCGAGTACGAATCCGATCACTGTGCCTATGAGGCCGAGCTGGACGTAGTAGATCTTGTAACTGCGGTGAAAAGGGAAACGCTCGCCGGCCAAAAGCTCGGCGCGGCCCAGGCCCAGGAGGCGCATAGCCCCGAGCAAAAGTTGGATGGCCGTAACCGCCACCAACGCTGGCGAGATGGTGGAAAGATCGCGCAAGAGCGGGCGCACCCCGGCAGAGCAGACGTGAGTAGAGGAGAGGGCCGGGCGAGCATCCAGCAGGCGTTCAATGGTGTGAGCCGCGTTGCACCGATACACGTACATCGCCGCGGCGAGGAGCGTGATGGCGAATACGAGCAGCAACACAGCGCCAAGACGGCCCAGGGCGGATGCCAACGGTGGGGGTAGAGCGAACATCGCCAAAACATAGCATGGCCCGGCGCGTGAACGTGGCCTTATTGAGCGAGGCCCCGAAGCGAAAGCCCCGAAGCGAAGGCCCTGAATGGCGGGCACCGGGCTGGGAACTGTGCTAAAAACTACCAGTGTTCAGGACATCGACAGCCGTTGCAAAAGCGCGAAGTGCATAAGCTTGATGAACGGATTTCAACGCGGCTTTCACTCTAATGGAACTCATGCAGGCGTTTACCCAAATAAGCTGATACCTAAATAGAAGGAGGCTTCATGCATAACATGAGAGGATTTGTGGCAGCGCTCGCCGCCGGTATGGTCCTGTCTTTTGGAGTGTCCGCCGCCGGCACCGGCGAGGCCTCCGGGAGCAGCGCCAACCAAAGCAGCTTAGCCGAAGCGCAAGCCGCCATCGACTCCGGCAACTACAAAAGCGCACTCGACATCTTGGAACCGCTTATGGACCTAGAGTCCGGCAACGCGGATCTGTTCAATCTATTCGGTTATGCACAGCGCAAGCTCGGCAACGTAGCTGCGGCCTTCAAGTCCTATCGCCGGGCGCTATCATTGAACCCGCAGCACCGGGGGGCCAATGAATACATCGGCGAGCTTTATCTCGAGACGGACCAGCTCGGCAGAGCGCAAGAGCACCTGCAAATACTCGACGGGGTGTGTTTGTTCCCGTGTGAGGAGTACGACGAGCTGAAGCGGGCGATCGAAGCATACCGAGCTAAACGTTCCTAACTACCATGTATCAACCATCATGTATCAACCATTCACAACCCCCGCCGCCTGGCGCGTCGGCGATTTGGGCTGCGCCTATAGCTTTGCTTACGAGTTGAGCAGCCGCGAGCGGAGCGCTCTATTGGACGCGCTCAAGGCTTGCGCCTCGTTGCCACTAGCGGCGCTTACTCCGGCAACATTTCCGCTCGCGCTCGAGTCCCTGCCGCACTGGGTGGATGAGGTTAAAACCGGAAGAGGCTTGGTTTGGCTGCGCAACATGCCGGTCGATGAGCTAGATCCGGAGGAGGCCGGCCGGTTGTTCTTCGGGCTAGGCTCGTATTTCGGTACTGCCGTATCCCAGAGCAACGATGGCGAACTCGTCGGCCATGTCATCAACGTGGGCGGCCAAGATCCCCGCGAACGGGCTTACCGCAACGCCCGCCAGTTGCAGTTGCACACCGATCGTTGCGATTACATCGGCATGTTGTGCTTGCGGCCGGCGGCCACCGGCGGCGTCAGCGGCTACGCCAGCGCTTTGACCATACACAACGAAATTCTGGCAACGCGGCCCCATCTGATGGACACGCTCTACCAGGGTTTTCATCTGCACCGCTTCGGCGAAACTATTGATGGGCCGCCCATTACGCCCGCGCCCATCCCCGTTTTCTCGGTGACGGACGGCGTTCCGAACATCGTTTACATACGCGGTTATATAGACTTGGCGGTGGACGAAGGCCACTACGAGCTGACCAGCGTACAGGCGCAAGCGCTCGATTATTTCGATGAAGTGTCGAACCGGCCCGATATACGTTTGGATCTCGCACTCGAACCGGGCGATGCCACCCTTACCAATAACTGCGTGCTGCTGCACCGGCGTACCGCGTTCGAGGACCACGAGGATGCGGCGCGGCGGCGGCATTTGCTGCGCTTGTGGTTAATGGATCCGGACCTGCCGGCCTGCGCTGCCGTGCTGGCGCACAAGAGCATGAAAGGCATCGAGAAGATCGCGGGGCGGGGCACTTATTACCAAGGCCCGGGGTACACGGATGAGCACGCGCCGGCTGAGTAAGCAGCGGTGATCGTGCTGTGCGCTGATGGCCCTGTGGCGTTACCCGGTTAGATTCTTGCCGGGCGGGTTCGGTGTCTGTCCCTACACCTGGACGAAAATGGCGTCGAATTCGACCGGCTCCTTCGACTCCTTTTTGTGCGCGATATGCGTGCTCTTGGATAGGGGGAATTGGTGCTCTTAAGAAGACAATATAACGGTCCGTTGCATTTTACGCCTATGCACTCGGGCCAAACCATTGGGTTGCTTTGCACGCAGTTATTTCACACACAGTTATTTCACACACAGTTATTTCAAAGGGACGACGCAACCAAGATTGAGGCATTTGGCTCATTTGGCGTCGCTGGGCCGCGGCAGACGATCGGCGGCTCATCTCTCCCAGGGCAGAGGCAAAAGCTAGATAACGCCGTCGGCCCGCAGCTTGGCCAAATCGCTGGCGGAGTAACCCAGCGCGCCGAATACGGCATCCGTGTTCTGCCCTAAGTCGGGCGCCGGCCGTGCCGGGGCCGTTAATCCTTCAGTGGCGATGGGCGGCGAGACCATGCGGTAGGGTACGCCGCTGTCGTGGGTCAACGCTTGCAGCCGCCCGTGCCCGGTGACGAAGGGATTGTCCAGCGCCTGCGCCACATCGTAGACGGGGGCTGCCGGTACCCGCCCGCCTAGCCGTTCCAGCCAGGTGGCCGTATCCGCTTGGCCGAACACGCCGTCTAGCAATTCAGTGATCAGATCGCGGTGCTCGAGGCGCGCGGCGAAGGTGGCGAGGCGGCTGTCCTGCGCCCACTCTGGCCGGCCTATTTCCCGACACAGAAGCGGCCAAAACTTCTCCTTGTTGCACATGATGTAGATCCAGTCATCACGGGTGCGGTAGAGCTGGCACGGCGTCAGGGACGGATGGGCGGAGCGGGGCAGCCTGGCGGTGTTCACGCCACAGTTGAGATACCAGTTAGCCAGGTAACCGAGGTTGAACAAAGCCATATCGAAAAGGCTGACATCGATATCGCGGCCAATGCCGCTGCTCCTAGCCGCGATCAGCGCTGTCAAGGTGGCGTAAGCTAGCCCCAGCCCGGTCATCAGATCGACCATGGACAGGCCAAAGCGGCTAGGCGGCCCGTCCACTTCCCCGGTGAGCGAGAAATAACCCGCCTCCGCCTGCATCAGGTAGTCATACCCAGGCCAAGCGGCACGCGGTCCGGTGCGGCCATAAGCACTCAAATGGGCACAGACGATGCGGCGGTTGAATACACCCAAAGTGGCGTAGGTAAGCCCCAGCTTTTGCGGCACATCGCCGCGTAAGTTACTGATCAGCGCATCGGCGGTCCCTACCAACTCGTGCAATAAACGCTGCCCCTGCGGTTTGCCCAGATCCAGGGTGATGCTGCTTTTGTTGCGGTTGAATGCATGGAAAAAATGGCTGTCGCCAGGGCCGAAGAAATGCGGCCCCACGCCGCGGGCCATATCCCCGCCATCGTGGGGATTTTCGATCTTGATAACTTCCGCGCCCTGATCGGCCAAGAACAGGGTGCCGAACGGACCGGCGCCGTACTGCTCCACGGCCAGCACGCGCAGTCCCGCCAGGGGCAAAGACGGGGTGGGATCAGTCATAGCGCTCAGCTCGGATTGCGCTCGATGAGCTGGCGCGAAATGATGATACGTTGCAGCTCATTGGTGCCCTCGCCGATGCAAAGCAGCGGCGCATCACGGAAATAACGCTCTACATCGAACTCCTTGGAATAACCGTAAGCGCCGTGGATACGCATGGCTTCGGTGGCATTATCGAGCGCCGCCTCGGTGCAGTAGAGCTTGGCCATGCCCGCTTCCATGTCGCAGCGCCCGCCCGCGTCGTAGGCTTTTGCCGCCGATTCCAGCAGCAAACGCCCGGCCTCCACCCGGGTGGCCATCTCCGCCAGTTTGATCTGGATGGACTGATGCTGACAGATGGGCTGACCGAAGGTTGTGCGCACCTGGGAGTAAGCTACGGATTTGTCCAGCGCCGCCCGCGCCACCCCTACGCCCCGCGCCGCCACGTTGATACGCCCTAGCTCCAGACCACCCAAGATCTGCTGCAAACCACGGCCTTCCTTACCGCCGATCAGATTAGCTACTGGCACCCGGCACTCTTCCAAAGTGAACTCGCCGGTGTCGATGCCCCTGTAACCGAGTTTCTCGAGCTTGCCGCGGATTTTAAGGCCGGGGCTCTTGCTCTTATCCACCAAAATCAAACTCATGCCCCGGTGCGCCGGTTTGGCCTGTGGATCGGTTTTCACCAGTAGTGCCAGCACATGGCCTTCCACGCTGTTGCTGATCCACATCTTGGCGCCGTTGATGACGTATTCATCGCCATCACGGTGAGCGCGGGTGCGTATGGCTTGCAGATCGGTGCCGCAATCCGGCTCCGTGAGACCGATACCACCGCGCAGCTCGCCACTGGCAAAACGCGGCAACCATGCGCGCTTTTGCGCCTCGGTGCCAAAGCGCTCCACGGCGGCGGCCATGATGAGATGGGAGTTGAAGATGCCCGAGACGGACATCCATACCGCTGATACCCGCTCGACGATCTTGGTGTAGGTGCTGGCGCAGAGCCCGAGGCCGCCGTACTCCGTGCCGATGGTGGCGCCAAACAGACCCAGCTCGGCCATTTTGTGCACGATCGCCGCCGGCCAGATATCCTCGGCCTCCAGCTCATGGGCCACCGGCGCCACGTCTTTTTCGAGAAAGCGGTCAACAGCGTCCAGGATCTGGGCTTCTTCCTCGGAGCAAGCAGCGGGTTTTAACGAACTGGCGGCCATCTAGTCTGTGCGCGGCCGCGGCCCCGCCTCCTGCACACCGTGGCCCCGCTTCGGGATCAGCATGCTGCGCTCGTAGGCCATGACCACGGTGCCGTCTGCTTTGAAGCCGGTGGTGCGGGCTTTGACGATGCCTTGGGTCGGGCGCGATCGGGATTCGCGTTTGTCGAGCACCTCCGATTGCGCGTAGAGCGTGTCACCCACGAACACCGGCGCCGGCATGCGTATGTCGCTCCAACCCAGGTTGGCGATGGCTTTCTGGCTGAGATCACTGACGCTCATGCCCGCCACTACGGACAGGGTGAAACAACTGTTGACGATGGGTTGGCCGAACTCCGAGTTAGCCGCGTACACCTTGTCGAAGTGCAGCGGATGTTGGTTCATGGTGAGCAAGGTGAACCAGGTATTGTCCGACTCGGTGACGGTGCGCCCGGGCCGGTGCTCGTACACGTCGCCCACCTCGAAATCTTCGAAATAGCGGCCGAACGATTCACGGTAGCGGCCGGGCTCCACCTGTTCTCTGGTACTCATGGGCGCCTCTAAAAAATAGTCATTGTTTCGTGAGTGCAAGGAAGCACCGCGCGCGCAACCGCAGTGTATAGGTGATACCTGAGGATTCGAGCACGGCGCTGACGCCGCAATCGCGGAAAAAGTGCATTTTTAGAGGTGCCCTCATGTAATCCTCCGCTTATGGGCGCCTCCGCTCATGGGCGCTCACGCAACGCCGGGGCGGCTGAGCGCCAGCAACGCATCAACGTTGTTTTGCCCTTCAATGCTGAGTAAACCTTCGGCCAGGGCGGCGGCCTGGGTAGAGGACAGGTACGGTTCCACCAAGCCATCGAACTTAGCCCGCAACTCCTCATCGGTGACGAAGTTCTCCGGTTCGCCCTTGGGGATCCGGATAAAACGCTCGAACTCACCGCGCGGCGTTGTCACTTTCACCACGCCGCTCATCTGCTGTGGGAACTCTGCGTCTACCTGCGCATCGACGCGGGTACTGACTTTCCGACACAGAGCCAGGGTGTGCGGATCATCGATATGGCGGGCGTAGTCATCCCAGGTCATCTGCCCGGCGCGCAGTGCCACTGCGGCTACAAAAGGCATGGAGAACTGGCCATCGACCACATTCTTGGGGGCGCGTTTCTCAGGCTGTGGAGCGCCGATGATGCGCCATCCTGTCTGCGAGAGGCCAATGTCTACCGCTTCCACCTCATCGGGTGAAATACCGTGCTCCTCACGCAGGGCGAACAGGCCATCGAGCGCCGCATGGCTGTAGCGGCAGCAAGGATACGGCTTGACCGCCAGCGACAAGGTCTCCCAATGCTCGCCAAGACCGGCTATGGCCAGTCGCGGCTGGGGATTGGGTGCGTAAGCCCGGAAAAACCCGGATTGACCCTCCAGCGGTTCGCTGGCGCCTACATAACCTTCGGCGGCGAGCGCCGCGGCCAGCAAGCCGTTGGCGGCGGCGTGGCCCACGTGAAAACGCTTGTTCCAGGCGCCATCGGCCAGAAATTGCATGGAGCCGGCGGCTTGCGAGCCGCAGATGCCGAAAGCGCTGGCAATAGCAGTGGCATCTAAACCGAGTACCCGGCCCGCGGCAGCGGCGGCGCCGAAAGTGCCGGTGGTGGCCGTGGGGTGGAACCCGCGCTCGTAGTGCTCCTTGGGATTTAAGGCCAGGCTCAGCCGGATCTGCACTTCATAACCGGCGACGATGGCGGCGATGAGGTCGCGGCCATTGGCGCCGGCCATCTGCGCCGCCGCCAGCGCCGCCGGCACGATGGGCGCGCTCGAATGCAGCGAGCCGGCGGCATGAGTGTCATCGAAATCCAGCGAATGGGCCATGGCGCCGTTCAACAGGGCCGCCGCCGTGGGTGCGAAACCGCCTTCATCGCCAATGACGGTGGCCTCTCCCGCCGCCAGTCCTAGGCGTTCCAGCGCCTGGCGCATGGTGGCGGTGGAATCGGCGTCATGGCGCGCGCGTAAAGATATGCCGGTGATGTCCAGCAGCAACTGCTTGGCGCGGTGGGTCACTTCGGCGGGGAGATCGTCGTAGTCCAGCCCGGCGGCGAACTCGGCCAATTGTTGAGTAATGTTGGTCATGCCTATACCGTCTCGCTATACCCATTCAGCCCAATAAGGTAGCCAGACGGGGGCAGGCACGCAAATTTAGTGTGCAGTGCGCCCGCTCCCATGCTGGCGGCGGCTTATTGTTGCGGAGCAAAAGCGCGCGCCCCTAGTTGGACAACGTTTGGTTGGACAGCCTTTGTTGGACAGGACACTAGACGATGGATCAAGCAGTGCTAAAAGCGATGGCCCGCTGGCCCAACGTGCCGGCGGTGTATGGTTGGCTCAGCTTGGACCGGCGGGGCCGCTGGCTCATCAAGGGCGAGACCATCGCCAACGAAACGCTGCGTCACTTCATCTCGCGCAATTACCTGGCCGATGGTGACGGTCATCACGCTTTTCAAAACGGTCCGCAAAAAGTCTATGTGGAACTGGCATACACGCCTTGGGTGGTGCAAGTAGACCCGGCGGGGGCGCTTATTTTGCACACCGGCGAGCCAGTGGCTGCTTTAAGTGGCGCCTGGGTCGATGAGACGGGCAGTGTGTTGCTGCAAACCGATAAGGGTATCGCCCTGCTGGACGACCGTGATCTGGAGAGGCTCGCCGATAGATGGTGTGCGGGCGATGGCAGTCCCCTGGATGACGAAGGCCGTGAAGCGCGGCTAGAGCAACTCGTGGAGGGCGAGCCGGCCGATCTCGCCATGCCCTGGCAAGGTCAACTCATACCTATTGCAACCATTAGAAGCGCCTGTGCCGCAGCGCAATTCGGCTTCAAACCTATGCCGCGGCCGCCTGCGCCCTAAGCGCCTGAGCCCTAAGCGCCTGAGCCCTAAGCGATAATCCCACCGATGATGGCGCCGAGCAGAAGCGGCCCGACTTGAGTCAATACCAGCGCCACCGCGCCTAAACCGAAGACGGCGCCGATTAACGGTATACCGCTCAGTAAAGAACCTAAGAAGAATAAACCCACACCGAAAATGATCGCCGGCAGGAATACGGCCGCCAGCGCGGCGCCTATCCCGCCAGCGGATTTACCGCCTACCACGCCCGCGATCAGGGGGCCGAAGAACGGCAACCAGAACAACAGCACCTGGATGACCAGCATCCAGATCATGCCTGCCACAATGCTGCCTTCACTTGGGTAATGTTCGCGCGCCATCGGCCACACCTATCATTGTCGTATTTGAGGGCACCTCTAAAAATAGTAATGTTTTCGTGAGTGCAAGGAAGCACCGCGCGCAGAACCGCAGTGTATAGGTCATACATGAGGATTCGAGCACGGCGCTGACGCCGCAATCGCGGAAAAAGTGCATTTTTAGCAGGTGCCCTTGAGTCTTTACATTAGGACGGAGCCAGCCCCGACCCGCACGCCAGTATAAGCCCGGAACGCTTAAATCTGCCCCGCATTGAATCTGCTCCGAGGAAACCAATAGGCCCATGATCGATTTTCAAACCCATCCGGACCGCTACAAACATTGGCACCTGACGACAACGCCGCCGGTGGCCACACTGACCATGGACGTCGATGAGAACGGCGGCTTGTTCGACGGCTGCGAACTCAAGCATGAATTCCTACGACTTGGGCGTGGACATAGAGCTGGCCGGCGCGGTACAGCGGCTGCGTTTCGAGCATCCGCAAGTACGCACGGTGATCCTGCGTTCGGCCAAGGCGCGCATTTTCTGCGCCGGCGCCAACATCCGCATGCTGGGCGGCGCCAGTCACGCTCTCAAGGTGTGAGGCCATCATCGTCGGCACGGCGGTGGCGATCACGCTGCTGATTACGCTGTTCGCCTCATGGGCCTGGGGCTTCACCCGCAACCAGGTGTCGCTGTTCGCGTTGATTTTCTCGATCGGCATCTTGGTCGATGATGCCATCGTGGTGGTCGAGACTATCCACCGGCCTATCCATCTGGGCGCCAAAAATCTGCTGGAGGCGATTCCGAAAGCGGTGGATGAAGTTGGCGGCCCGGCGATTCTGGCGGCCTTCACCGTGATCGCCGCGCTGCTGCCGATGACCTTCGTGTCCGGTCTGATGGGGCCTTATATGAGCCCGATTCCGATCAACGCCAGCATGGGGATGATCATCTCGCTGGTAGTGGCTTTTGTGTTCACGCCCTGGTTGACTTACAAGGTGTTGAGAGGCTGGTTCGAGAAAAACCGACACAAGAGTACCTCTAAAAATAGGCTAAATGATATAATATAAATAACAGTGTTCCTAGTGGGTGAAGGCGTAGGCAATGTTGCAGTGTGGTTTCTTTGATTTAGATAATCGATATCAGAAATTGGATGAACGGGATCCGCTCATAAGCCTAAAGGGCCCCTCTAAAAATGCACTTTTACCGCGCTTGCGGCGTCAGCGCCGTGCTCCAATCCTCAGGTATCACCTATACACTGCGGTGGTGCGCGCGGTGCTTCCTTGCACTCACGAAACAATGACTATTTTTAGAGGTGCCCATAACCCGCTATCGCAGCGCAGCAAGAAGTCGAATGCTAGGCGCTCAAAAAACGGTGCTAGAGTCGAGCATGTTTTTGGGTCATTGACCAATGAGCAAGGCGGACTTTACTCACGAGTGATAGGGCTTGTGCGTACTGAAGTGAAGGTTGGCATGATGAACAGGGTATATAACATGAGACGCTCGGTGACTTTGTGCAGGAGAGATAGGTGTGCAATTTGAGAAAAAGGGAAAATCACCCTTTTTGGACAGGAAAAGTCGGCCTATCGAAGTTGAGAAACGCGAAATCCGGCATGCAGTAGTCGTCACTCGATGTTGACTGAAAAATCCCAAAGTCATGTGGATAGAAATGGAGCTTATTCTTGAATTTTAGAGGTACCCTATTGTTAGAGGCGCCCTTTTGTTAACCGGTCTGGCCGCGACGCTGGGTGCGCTGTTTATTCTTGACAACCCGAGCTTCAGCGGACTGGCGATTTCACTGATTTTCGGCATCTTTGTATACACCCTGCCGACTTTGATCGTGATTGCGGTGCTGTACTATGCCGTTATGCACTGTCAACTCGAGGGATAAAAAATGAGCCTATTGGCCGACTTCATGACACGGGCTTTTCAGGATAAGCCGATTCCTTTTTCTTTTTTATTGCATACGCTCGAAGGCGAAAGCATCGAAATTGGCCAGGGCGATTTGGCCTTTAAGGTAAGGATACGTAATAAAAAAGGTTCAAAAGCATTACGGTCATTCAATCAATTGAATATCGCGAATGCCTATATTGATGGTGATATCGATATTGAAGGTGATTTCATCAGGGCGCTGTCGTTGAAAATCCATGTTCCGGACAATAACTTTTGGATCAAAACCTGGCGCACGCTCAAACCCAAATTGGTGTGCAGGGAAAAATGTAACCCGGACTGGATCGCCAAGCATTATGACGCCAATAATATCCAGCTTGTGATGGCGGAGCAGATTTATCACACCTATACCCCAGGCATATACGCAGATGAAAATGACAGCCTGGAAAACGGCGCCGTGCGCAAGATGGAATATATCGAAAATGCATTGCAGCTTGAACCGGGTGACCGTTTATTGGATATCGGCTGTGGTTGGGGTGGCGTGATCAACTATTTTTCCGATAAAGGCATGCGGGTTACCGGGATTACTTTATCGGAGCATCAGCGCGAATTCACGCAGAACAAAATTGACCGGCTTGATTTGAATGCAGAGGTACATTATCAGGATTTCTTTAGCTTTAAGCCGGAACAAAAATACGATGGCATTACCATGATGGGGGTAATAGAAGACCTGTCCGATTACGATTTTGTCATGCGTAAATTGATGACCCTGATCAAACCGGGCGGGCGGATTTACCTGGATTTCGCTTCCCATCAATATAAAGACAATACATCAGCTTACATTACCCAATATATCTGGCCTGGCACCTTCAGGATGGTGTATATACCCATCGCCATTGAAAATGCGAATATAGAATACTTACATTAGCTAGCTGATTATGGTCAAAATAAGCTTATGAACAATCATTTAACACCGAGCGAGCGCGATGAACTCATAAAATCTCATCGTAAAGAGAGAGATGGGCGTATTCGAGACCGAATAAAAGCTGTTTTAGCTTTTGATGAGGGTTATAGTTATTCAGAAATTTCTAGGATTTTGCTTTTAGATGATGAGACTATTAGACGCCATGTCGATGATTATTTTTCTAAAGCTAAGCTGAAGCCCGAAAACGGGGGCAGCAAAAGTGATTTAGACGAGAATGAAACAGCAAAGCTCGTTAAACACCTAGAAGGAATGACTTATCCTTATGTTAAGGACATTTGCACTTATGTGAAGTTGAATTTTGGTAAGCTTTACAGTGTAAGCGGCATGACAAAATGGCTGCATCGCAATAATGTCTGCCATAAGAAGCCTCATGCAGTTCCAGCGAAAGCAAACGCACAGGCGCAAAAAGCGTTTGTCAAGGAATATGAACATCTTTCGAAAGACGCTAAAAACAAGGGTTTAATCTATTTCTCGGACAGTTTTCATCCGCAGTATCAAACACGGTTGGCTTATGGATGGATTTTAAGAGGCACTCGAAAGAATATTGCCACAACGGCTCGTCAAACACGATTGAATTTCATTGGTGCTGTCTCTTTGGAGGGTCACAAAATAATCCACACTGAAGTTGGCGGGTGAATGCGCAAACCATTAAATCTTTTCTAAAATCTCTACGCAAACGGCATGCACCAGAGAAAGAAATTCATGTAATTTGGGATAATGCGGCTTATCATAAGAGCAAAGACGTTCAGTCTTATGCCAAGGACTCAAACATTAAATTACACTATTTGCCGCCCTATTCACCGAATTTAAATCCAATTGAGCGACTTTGGAAAATGATGCATGAAGCGGTTACTTATAATCGGTACTATGAGAAGTTTATAGATTTTCGGGAAGCCTCTTTGAATTTTTTCAAGCGCATTGGAAGACGAAAGATTTTATTGAGAAAAAGAATCACTGATAGGTTTCACATTATTAATGCACCGATGTTCGCATCTTGAAGTGTGATGGGTATATGCCCGAGTTTATTCAGGCGGTTTCCGACCAGCCATTGGAAGTTATCCGTATCGATAACGACAGGCTTAATTATTATCTATGGACCAAACAATGTAACGAGCGTTGGGAAGCGAACAAAGACGAAATTGTCGAACGCGAGGGTGAAACGCTGTGGAAAATTTATCATCTGATGATCGCGGGGACTGCCTCTATAATGTCCTGTTCCCTGCATGCGACATCGGCTTTCCGGGTTGTGCTGGAATTGCCTGGAGATATTCAATCCTTGCGTACAGATCCTTTTACAGCAACAAGCGGTTAAGTCCCTTGCTGCGGCGGTATTCCATTTTGTCCATTAACATCTTGACAAAATGGATACCCAGGCCGCCAATCCGGCGTTCATCTACATTGCCTGCCAGATCAGGCTCTTTTTTAGCGGTCCCGCATTAAATTCGCCCCAAATTGAATCTGCTCCGAGGAAACCAATAAGTCCATGATTGATTTTCAAACCCATCCGGACCGCTACAAACATTGGCATCTGGCGACAACGCCGCCGATGGCCACACTGACCATGGACGTCGATGAGAACGGCGGCTTGTTCGATGGCTACGAACTCAAGATGAATTCCTACGACTTGGGCGTGGACATAGAACTGGCCGACGCGGTACAGCGTCTGCGTTTCGAGCACCCGCAGGTACGCACGGTGATCCTGCGTTCGGCCAAGGCGCGCATTTTCTGCGCCGGCGCCAACATCCGCATGCTGGGCGGCGCCAGTCACGCTCACAAAGTGAACTTCTGCAAGTTTACCAATGAAACCCGCAACGCCATGGAGGACGCCAGCGCTCACTCCGGGCAGCGCTACATGTGCGCGCTCAACGGCAGCGCCGCGGGTGGTGGCTACGAACTGGCGTTAGCCACCGAGCACATCTTACTGGTCGATGACGGTGCCGCCGCCGTGTCGTTGCCGGAGGTGGCGCTGCTGGCAGTGCTACCGGGCACCGGCGGGTTGACGCGGGTGGTAGACAAACGGGGGGTGCGGCGCGACCTTGCCGATGTTTTTTGCACTTTGGAAGAAGGGGTGCGGGGCCGGCGGGCGCAAGCGTGGCGCCTGGTGGATGAGATTTCGCCCAGCTCTAAATTCGAACAAGCGGTGGCTGATCGCGCCAGCGGCTTGGCCGCGCAGTCCGACCGTCCATCGAACGGGCGGGGCATCGTCCTGAGCGATCTGCAACGGACTATGACCGAAGAGGCGCTTCGCTACCCGTACCTCAAAGTCGATTTAGACCGGCAGCTCAGGCGCGCGGCTTTCACCATCGAGGGGCCGGACACACCCTGCCCCGAATCCGCCGGCGCGCTGGACGCACTGTTTTGGCCTCTGGCTCTAGCGCGCGCACTGGACGATGCCATCTTGCATTTGCGTGCCAACGAAGCCGAGCTTGGCACATTCAGTTTCGCGAGCGCCGGGGACATCCATGCGGTAGCGCAATACAGCCGCTTCCTTAAGCGCCAGGCAGCGGACCATTGGCTGGCCCGCGAGATCGCTCTTTACTGGAGGCGTTTGTTAAAGCGCATCGACGTTACCTCCAGGACCCTGATTACTCTGGTGAAGCCCGGCAGTTGTTTCGCCGGCTTTTTGGCTGAACTGGTGTTCGCCGCCGATCGCAGTTACATGCTGGAAGGCTCGTTCGAAGGCGGCAATGCGCCGCCGGCGGTTTTGACACTGGATGCTTTTAACTGGCAGGGCTTGGAGATGGGCAACGGCTTGAGCCGTCTGGCTACGCGCTTCCTCGGCACCCCCGGTAGCCTGCCGGCATTGCAAGGCCTAAACGGACAAGCGCTGCGAGCGCAGGAGGCACTGGCTCACGGCCTTGTCACTTTCGCCCCAGATGACATCGACTGGGAAGACGAGCTCCGCTTGTTGTTCGAAGAGCGGGCCGCGTTCTCACCGGACGCCATGGTGGGCATGGAGGCGAATTTGCGCTTTGCTGGACCGGAAACCCTGGAGACCAAGATCTTCGGCCGCCTAAGCGCCTGGCAGAATTGGATTTTCGGCAGGCCTAATGCGACCGGTGAGAGCGGTGCTTTGACCGTTTATGGCAGTGGTGCGCGGCCCCGCTTCAACCGCGAGCGGGTTTAGGGAAAGCAGGTTGATAGAGCCCCGGCAAGCCTCTTAAACGTACCTGACGGAGGTGGATGAACGCCCTGGTGTGCGTTAGATCATGGCAGCTTTGATGATGAGGACCGTTGTTGTGGGTTACTAGTGTGAGGCTGCGGGCAGTCTTAAGGCCTATCCATTTTGGGGCCATCATTGTTCTGACACCGTAAACCCGTCATGAGGGGACATTGACGTACCGTGACGCCGGTGCAAAAACAGCAAGAGAAGGGGGGGGGGGGGGGCGATCGAACATATCGCCGCCGATGCCGCGCTCTTCGATGCCACACCTTGCAATAGCGGATGTTTTAAGTACCGGTGAAGGCCGGTTTGCGCTTCTCCATAAAAGCGCGGCGTCCCTCAATGAAATCACCGGAGTTGAAACACGCTTCGGCCAGCTCAGCGCATCGGGCCATGTCACGATCATCGGGGTTTTTGAGCAGCTCTGCGGTGATGAATTTCATCGCCGCGAGGGTAAGAGGGGCATTGCCCGCGATACGGGCAGCGTAGTCCATGGCGGCGCTGTCTAGCGCCTCTTCGGGCAGCACCTGATCGACGATGCGTCTGGCATACGCTTCTCCGGCACTCAGTTGCCGGGCGGAGAAGCAGATATCACGGGTGGCGCCCGGACCCATGACAGCCATGAGGCGGCGCAGGGCATCATAACCATAGCCGATGCCCAGTTTCGCCGCCGGCAAAGCGAAACGGGATTTCTCAGAGCAAATGCGAATGTCACAGACCATGGCTAGATTGAGGCCGCCACCTATGCAGTAGCCATTGATAAGCGCAATGGTGGGTTTGGGGAAGGTTTCTATGCGGTCGTAAACCTGTTTGGTTTGGGCGGCATAGGCCGCTTGCGCGTCTTTGCTGGCCCGCTCACTCTCAAACTTGGAGATGTCGGCGCCGGAGACGAAGGCTTTGCCGCCCGCGCCCGTCAGGATGAGCACCCGCACATCGCCCTGCGCCTCAAAGGTGGTGAGGGCCTCATCGACCGCGCTCCACATCTCCATGGAGACGGCGTTTAGCTTAGCGGGATTGTTGAACGTGATTTTGCCGATGCCGCCACTTGCCTCTACGAGGATCTTGTCTGATGCCATCTAGGGGGATTCCTAAGTATTTGATCAATGGTCTGCTAGACGATCTGCCGATCGCGCATTACCCGGATCTCATCGGCGCTGTAACCCAGCCCGGCTAACACCTCATCGGTGTGTTGGCCCCGCTCCGGCGGCGCCACCGCCATGGTGCTAGGCGTACGGTCCAAGGCCACCGGTTGCCCGACCAGGTTGAGGGTGCCAAGGGCCGGCGAATCCACGCGCTGTACCAGGCCTAGATGCTTGACCTGTTCGTTTTCAAACGCATTATCGATGGTGTGAATTTCGCCGCAAGGCACCTCCGCTTCGATCAGCCTGGCGATCAGGGCATCGCTCGATAACTGCGCCGTTTGCGCTTCGATCTGCGCGTTGAGCATGTCCCGGTTCTGCGAGCGCAGCGCCGCCGTGGCGTAGTGCGGGTTGTCCAGCCAGTCGATGCCCTCGAAGCACTCGGCGAAACGGGTCCAGGTGGTCTGGCCGGCCACCGCGATGTTGATATGCCCGTCGCTGGTTTTGAACACCCCGGTGGGGATGCTGGTGGGATGATTGTTGCCTGCTTGAGCGGGGACCTCGCCGTCCATGGTCCAACGGGCGCCCTGAAAATCCAGCATGAAAAGCTGGGCTTGCAGCAACGAGGTATGCACCCACTGTCCTTCGCCGGACCGCTCCCGCTCATGCAAAGCCACCAAGATGCCGAGCGCGCAGAACAGGCCACCGGTCAGATCGGCGATCGGTATGCCCACCCTGACCGGACCTTGTCCGGGCAATCCGGTAATGGACATCAACCCGCCCATGCCTTGCGCGATCTGATCGAAGCCGGGCCGCTTGGCGTAGGGGCCGTCCTGCCCGAAGCCGGATATGGAACCGAGGATAATGCGCGGATTGATGGCTTTTAGCGATGCATAGTCGATGCCCAGACGGTGTTTGACATCGGGCCGGTAGTTCTCTACCACCACGTCGGACTTGGCCACTAGCCGCTTGAATACCGCCAAACCGTCCGCTGCCTTCAGATTCAAGGTCAGGCTACGCTTGTTGCGCTGAAGGTTTTGGAAATCGCAAGTGTGGCGCTTGGCGCCCAGCGCACCATCGGCTTCCATACTCTCGGGCAACTCCACTTTGATGACATCGGCTCCCCAATCGGCCAATTGCCGCACACAGGTAGGCCCCGAGCGTACCCGCGTCAGATCCAGCACCTTGACGTCAGACAGGGCTTTTGAGGCCGGACTAAATGGCATCAGTGGTGTCCTCCAGAAAGTGAGTTGAACCCATACAAGTGAGTTGAGCCGGTTTACGCCACAGCGGGTTACTTCAGGGAAAATCCTTGCGCCTTGATGAAGGCGCGAAAATCCGGACGCTCCGGCACCGACAATTGCCGGGTCACCTGCTCTGACCAGACGCACTTGTCGAGCGCCCCGTAGCGCTGCGTGTGTCTTTGTTTGGCCGGTACTATAGGTTCTCTTGCATGGCGCCTATCGCCGTACGCCTGCACCGCCGCTTGCAGGCCGGTGTCGTCGTAACATTCCCGGTGCACCACCACCTGCGGTGGCAAGCGCATGGACACTTTGCCTTGCCATTTAGGATAACCAAGGGCCAAGCCGGCAATCGGAAACACGCCTTGCGGCAATTTCAACAAGTCTGCCACCCGAGCGGCATAATTGCGGATGTAGCTCACGGGAACGGTAGCGAGGCCTGCCGCGGCGGCGGCCAGGATAAAGCTCTGCATGGCCAAAGCGCCATCTACGGTGGCGTTGAAGAAACTGTCCAAGTTGTCGTTGACGTGAGGGTGGCCATGCACCTCCGCAAGTTTGCGGTTGCGCCGTATGTCCCCGCAAAAGACTAAGAACGCGCCGGATTCCACGATGAACGCCATGGTGCCTATCCACTCGGCAATGGTGGCGCGGGTTGTTGAATTCTCGATGACCACGATCGAATACTGCTGCAAGTCGGACTTGGTGGGGGCCGACTGGGCGCAGGCTAACAATTGGCTCATCAACGGTGCCGCAATAGGTGTTGACTCCAACTGCCGTACCGTGCGCCGGCGCAGAATATTGGCCACCCCCTGCTCTACCGGGCCATCCAACGCCTCGGATAGCGGTTCGCCGAAGCGGGCAGCATACAGGGCGGCGAAGCTTTGTTCGGACATGAAGACGGTCTCCGGCTGGGCGGTATAGAGTACCGAAGTCTACCGCCTTCGGGAGGCTTGCTGCCGCCGCGGATCGCTCAATCGGGGTATTCGCTGCTCCGGGCAAAGTCAGGTGGTTTGATCATAACGGTGCGTGGTTTAAAGTGCGCGGACCGTTTACGGTGCCACCATCAGCGCAAAAACATCCGGTCCTCACTCAGGCGGGCCGCAGTGGCCGTGGCCGGCGTTTCGCCGTGCAGTGGGGCGAGTTGCTATCTTGCCATTAGCCCGAACCTCGAGGTGGGTTGGAAACTCTACGCGGAGGTGCGCGCCGATGCGCAAGCCACCGGGCGCGATCCGGATTCGCTCAGATCGGCACCTGCCATCTACGTCACCGTCGGCGAGACGCAAGCCATAGCCCGAGGATAAGGCCGCCCTCATCGAGAGCCTGGCTAGACCCGTAAATACCCTGGCATAGATACCCTGGCGTTGCTGTTCGCAGCGCTCAATTTCGACTTCGCCTCCAAAGCGATGGACGCGGCGTTTACCGGTGAGGCGCTGGCTAACATCGGTGGCTTGCAGGCGAGCCGCGATCGCGCCGTCACCATGAGCGGCAAACGCGATCCGACCATCGCTGATGTGGTGGAATTCAGCCGCCGCGGCACGGGTTAAAGGAAGTGCCCCATTCGGTAGACACGCCGGCTAGCGTGGCCGACGATTTGGTGGCCGGCGATTTGCAGGCGTGGTTCAAGGGTCGCGCCGGCGATGGTTTTGCGTGAGCCGCTACCCATGTCCCGGGTGCGTGCGAAGATTTCGTGCCTCTGGTGATCCTCGGGTTGCAAAGACGCGGCCTGCACCATGAGGACTGCACCCTAAGGACTGCACCATCAAGGACTGCACAGGCGCAACACTACGGGAGAGCCTTGGCTTGCCCGGTCTTTTTTGACCCCTGCGGCACTCAACCGGTCAATGCCTCGTACAACTGCGGGAAGGTATCGACGATGATGTCATGGGCCGGGTTCGGCTCTGCATCGGGCGGCCCCTCAGTGCCCCACTCATCGGGCCGGCGCACGAAGGCGGTCTTGAAGCCCTGGGCTTTGGCAGCATCTAGGTCGAAGTTGTGGCAGGCCACCATGCAACATTCGCCCGTGTAGAGTTGCAGATAACGGGCGGCGGTTTGGTATGAGTGCGGCAAGATCTTGTATTGGCCGATGGCCTCGCAGGAGATGACCGCATCCCAGCTAAGCCCGTTCCTGCGCGCGGTATCGATGATGATGCGAAAGCTGAGAATGGTAAAAGAGGCACAGATGAAACGCTCGCGTAGACGTGGCAATGTGGCGGGGAAGTCCGGCCAGCAGAGGAAGTTGTGCACCACCTCCCAGGCGATGTGATGGCGTTCTTCCTGCGTTGCACCATCGAGGCCGTTCTCGGCCAGTATCTCGTCCAGGGCGGTCCGGTGAGCACCGTCGAAGTTGTAGGCGGGCGGGCCGTGTTCGCCGAGGTTCAGCATACGTTTCAGCGAGCGGCGGCGCATTTCGTTGGCCAGCGCTGCCCAGTCGGCCTCGACGCCGTGACGGGCGCCCAATTCGGCCAAGGCGGTGCGAAATCCCGTGTGCCAATCGAGAATGGTGCCGCCGGTATCGAAGGTCAGCGCTTTGACATCGCTAAGACTCATGCAAACCTCCTCATTTCATGGGTCAGCGTGCCTATGGATGGAGACGCCATGGATAGGGGTGTCATGGATGGGGGCGCCATAATAGATAAAAGCACGAGTGCACAGGATACCGTGGAGCCGGTGCTGTGAGCGAACTTCCTCTCGACCGAGAAGCGCGTGCGCGCCGGGTGCAAAAAGCGTTGCTCTTGGCCGCCGGCGCCACCATCGCTCTTTACTTCATCCCTTTTGGATATTATGTGCTCTATCCTCTGCTGCTGCTGGCGACGTTTGCCCATGAGATGGGACACGGGTTGGCGGCTATGGCCGTGGGCAGCGAGTTCGAAGATCTGCGCATGTGGGCAGACGGTTCCGGCATCGCCCGTCACCGGGGTGCGCCCAACGCTTTCGAGCGCGCCCTGATCGCAGCGGGAGGATTGCTAGGACCCGCGGTGCTGGCCGGCTTGTTATTCGTTATCGGCCGGCACGCCGGTCTCGCGCGGGCCGCGCTATACATCTTCGGCGCGGGTTGTTTGCTGGCCGTGGCACTGGTGGTGGGTAACGTGTTCGTCTTGGTCTTTGTCGGCCTGGTGGCGGCAGTGTGTTTCTTCGTCGCTTATAAAGCCGCGCCGTTTACCAATCAGGTGGTGGTGGTGTTTTTGGCGATGCAGCTCAGCCTCAGCGCCTTCTCCCACAGCGATTATCTATTTATGGAATTCGCCCATACCGCGGGCGGGCGGTTGCTATCGGATACGGCGCAGATCGCCGATGCACTGGGTGGCGCTTATTGGTTCTGGGGGGCGGTGGTCGGTCTCGGTTCCAGCGCCATTTTGATTGCCGGCCTGTGGATTTTTCTACAGGCTTTACGCACCTCGAAACATCACTGAGTGGGATCGATGCGCGAGCATTATTATTTCGACAACGCCGCTACCACATGGCCAAAGCCGGAAGTGGTGTATCAAAAAATGGATCGCTTCTTGCGCCGCTTCGGCGTCAATCCGGGGCGGGGAGGCCATGAGCTGGCGGTGGAAGCGGAGCGGATGATCAGCGAGACCCGCCGCCTTCTGGCAGCTTTTCTGGGCTTTTCAGGGTCACCGCAACGGGTCGTGTTCACGCAGAACGTGACCGATTCGCTCAACATCGCGCTGTTCGGTTTATTGCGCCCGGGCGATCATCTGATCACCAGCCGTGTTGAACACAATTCCGTGGTGCGCCCGGCCAATCATCTGGCGCGGGACCACGGTGTAGAAGTGACCTGGCTAGAAGCCGACGAACAAGGTTACTTGGATCCCGATGCGCTGCGGGCGGCGCTGCGGCCCAATACCCGCATGGTTACCGTCACCCATGCCTCTAATGTTCTAGGCGCAGTACAAGATATAGATGCCATCGGCGCTATGGTGGCGGATACGGATGCTTATTTCGTGGTGGATACGGCGCAAACGGCCGGTGTATTGGACGTTGACATGGAGCGGGCGCACATAGACGTGCTGGCTTTTACCGGCCACAAGGGGCTCTTCGGACCCATGGGTATTGGCGGCATGATCGTGGCCGAGGGGGTGGCGATCAGGCCGCACCGCTTCGGCGGCACTGGAGTGGATTCCATCGAACCTTTTCAGCCGGAGAACTACCCCCACCGGCTGGAAGCGGGCACCGTCAACGTACCGGGCATCGCCGGGCTCAACGCGGCGCAGCACTGGTTCGCCGAACTCGGCAAAGCGCAGCGGGGGGTGTCGGATCGCAGTGGCCACAGTCACAGCGAAGTCACACGCTTTGCGCTCGCTCATATACAAGCCAAGGAGCTGGCCCACACCCGGACCCTGATCGAATGCTTCGGCGCCATGCGCGGCGTTACCGTGTATGGCCCCCGCCCTGACCGTCCACGGGTGGCGACCATGGCCATCAATATTGACGGTATTCCCGCTACCCAGGCCGGCGAGATGTTGGATGCCGACCACCACGTGTGTGTACGCGCTGGGCTGCACTGCGCCCCTTTGGTGCACGAAGACCGTGGCACCGTGGCCCGCGAGGGCGCGATCAGGATAGCGCCCGGTTATTTCACCGACGATGAAGACATCCGCCAGCTAATCGCCGGTGTCGCCGATATCGCGGGGGTTCCTATTGCATGATCTTTATTTCGTAGCCTTCACGCCGCGCGCCTGCGCGCCGCCGGCCCGCAGGTCAAACCGGGCAGAGCCAGCCGCGCCGCGCCGTTCCTGCGGATGCCGCGGTCACGGCGGCTGCTACCGCCTGCGCGGTCGCCGCGGACAGGGTCCAGCCTAGATGGCCGTGCCCGGTGTTGTAGAAAATCCCCGGCGCATCGCCGCGTCCGATCCGGGGCATCATGCCCGGCAGCATTGGCCGCAGGCCCGCCCACGGCACCACGTGATCGGTATTGATCGCGGGAAAGAGATCGCGCACCCAGTTCAACAGAGACTGTATCCGGTCGGCGCGGATGTCGCGGTTCTCGCCATTGAGTTCCGCCGTTCCTGCCACGCGGAACCGATCGGGTCCGAGACGGCTCGCCACGATCTTCGTTTGCTCGTCCAAGAGACTGACGGTGGGCGCCCCATGGCGTGCCTCATTACCCGTTAGCTGTACCGTAATGGAGTAGCCTTTGACCGGATAGATGGGCAGCCTGTCTCCCACCATGGAAGCCAGCGTGCGGCTGCCGACGCCAGCGCATATGACGGCCGCGTCGAAATACTCGGGTTCTACTTGGCCGCTACCGCGGGCGGACAACACACTCACGCCGTCACTGCCGGTTCGCAGCCCATGGATCTGCGTTTCCATCCGCAACGTGACACCACGGCGCTCACATGTTTGCGCAAGCCCCCGGCAGAACTTGTGAATATCGCCGGAGAAATCCGAGGCGGTATAAAAGCCAGCGTAAAAATCCCCTGATAGCGCCGGCTCTATGGCGTGGATCTCCTGATTGGTCACTGGACGCCGGTCCACACCGCCTTCGCGCAACAGTTCCGTGACCGCTCGAGCGTGTTCAAAGCTGCTGCGGTCGCGATAAAAATGCAGTATGCCCCGGCGTTCGAGATCGAAATCGACGCCAGCGCAGGCAGCCATGTGCAACAGGTGTTCTCTAGCCTCCACCGCCATGCGGGCGGTGGCGATGGTGTGCTGGCGGTAGTTCGGCACGTTGGCGATAAATTCTGCCAGCCAGGCGATTTTGCGCCAGCTTGGACGCAAGCTGATGGAAAGAGGGGCATCGCGCTTGAACAGCCACGTCAGCCCTTTAGCGATGGTACCGGCGTGATTCCACACCTCGGCGTTAGAGGCGGAGAGCTGGCCGCCATTGGCAAATGAAGTATCCATGGCAGGATAACGGTTGGCATCGAATACCGTGACATCCAAGCCTTTTTCAAGAAGAGCGAACGCAGTGGTCACGCCGGTGATCCCGGCACCAAGAACGGCAACACGCATGATGAGCACCCTGTACTGATGATCGTTGGAACTGAGGTGTCCACCGCATTGAAGGTGGGCCCATGTCCCCATCTGTCAGGGTGCCTGAGAGCTTATCCGTTCATAACGAGCGGCTCGAAGTGAACGGTTTTCTCCTTCGGCGGGCGCTTACCTAATACCACTGAGGGCGCGCCTCTCTCCAGATTCACCAGGCGGATATCCAGTCCGCAGGTCTGCATGGTTCGGGTGCCTGAGAGTTTCTGGGGTCGTTGCTCCTTCGGCGTCACCGCTCAAACGAAACGGTGCTCTCTCCCATACAGCACCACTATTACACCACAGCCGAAGTGTGGCGTACTCCCACTGCCGCGACGCCCATTGTTCAAGATTCGACGTTCAAAACACCGTCAATTGAGTAACCGCTCTCCTAACTCCACCGCATTGAGAGCGGCGCCTTTACGCAAGTTGTCGCCGATGGCGAATAAGCTGATGCCCCCTGGATGGCCCACCGAGCGGCGCAACCTGCCGATCAGCACGTCGTCAATACCGGCTGAGTCCAGTGGCGTTGGCACTTTGCCGTCGTCCCACAATTGGGCGCCGTGCGTCTCGCGTAGTGCTTGGGCTGCCTCTTCTACATCCATATCCCGGTCGAACCACATGGTGGCGGCGATGCCGTGACCCACCATCACCGGCACCCGCACGCAGGTGGGTTCGACGCGGATGGAATCCCGGCCCAAAATCTTGCGGGTCTCATGGACCAGTTTCCACTCTTCGTCGGTGTAACCCGCTGCGGTAATCGAACCGGCCAGCGGCAATACGTTGTAGGC
The DNA here is from genome assembly GCA_012103455.1 of Gammaproteobacteria bacterium. Taxonomy (GTDB): domain Bacteria; phylum Pseudomonadota; class Gammaproteobacteria; order HK1; family HK1; genus WLWT01. The sequence continues at coordinate 1,113,801 of WLWT01000003.1, read as the reverse complement.
GATGGGGCGGGCGTAGACCTCACCACCCGGCGCGGTCCAATCGCCCACCGCCAGCCCATCGCGGTTGGCGTTGAAGTGATCGACTTCTGCGGCCAATTGGGCCATGCCGGTTTGACCGGAACCCGACACGCTCTGGTATGAGGTGGCGATCATGCTGCGAAGGCCGGCGGCCCGGTGCAGTGGCCCCGCGGCCATCATCAAGGCCATAGTGGTGCAGTTCGGATTGGCGATTATCCCCAGGTGTTCCTCAATGGCGGCGTCGTTCACATTGGCCACCACCAAGGGCACGTTCGCATCCATACGGAACGCCGATGAGTTATCGATGACGGTAGCACCGGCGGCGGCGAATTCAGGGGCAAATGCCCTGGAGCGATCACCGCCAGCGGAGAATAACGCGATGTCGATGCCGCAGGGGTCCGCCGTCGCCAGATCCTCGATAGTGATATCACCCCATTGGGTAGACACCGTTTTGCCTGCCGATCTAGCCGATGCGATCAGACGCAGGCTCGCGGCCGGGAAGTTGCGTTCTTCCAGGATAGAGAGCATCGTCGTGCCGACCGCACCGGTTGCGCCAACAATTGCGACGTGGGGTCTGTCGAACTTTTTCATAACAATGCTCACTTGTTGACTTAACTCAATACACAGGACTCAAGGGCGCCTCTAAAAATAGTCATTGTTTCGTGAGTGCAAGGAAGCACCGCGCGCACCACCGCAGTGTATAGGTGATACCTGAGGATTCGAGCACGGCGCTGACGCCGCAATCGCGGAAAAAGTGCGTTTTTAGAGGTGCCCTCAATACATAGAGCGCCCGCCGGTGTGCAGGTCTCGCCTGTTTCGCCCACGTGTTAACCTCTGGCCAAACTGAGCTTTCGATTAGCAACCCAGGATCGCCTCCATGAGCAGCGCACTCTTGCACCCTTTGACCACACCCGCCGCGTGGACCAGCGAGGCATTGGCCGGCGATCCGAACTGGCGTATGACGCTCGACGATACGGCCAGGGACGAGTTGAGAGAAGTGGTTAAGAGTGCGGTGGCAAGCGGCAAACCGGCGACGGAATTATCCCGCGCCGATTTCGTCTTGCCAACTCTGGGTGCGAAACTCGAAGGTTTACGCGGGCAGTTGGAAGGTGGCCGTGGTTTTCAATTATTGAGCGGCTTGCCGGTGCAGCACTTCGATGACGCCGCCAATCTGGTCATGCTTTGGGGTATTGGTCAATACCTAGGGGAACCGGAGCCGCAAGACAAGGCCGGTAATCTGCTGCACGTAGTGACGGACACCGGACAATCGGTGGACGGCACGGACAACGTGCGTGGTTTTCAGACCAACAATGAACTGGAATTCCACACTGATGGGGCAGATATCTTCGCCCTCATGTGTGTGCGCCAAAGCGACACGGGTGGAACATCCCGCTTGGTCAGCTCCACCAGCGTATTCAATGAGTTGGTGCGGCGCTATCCCGACTTAGCGTCGGTGCTGCAAGAGCCGTTTCACTTCGACTCGCGGGCCCAACATCCGTGGGAGCAAAAAGTCCAATCCGTGCCGATCTTCATCTATCACGGCGGCTATATGAGTGCGCTGTATAAACGCCGCTATATCGAGTTGGCGCAGCGCTTTGATGACGTGCCCCGTCTGTCGGCGGCGCAACTAGCGGCACTCGATTGGTTAGATGAGATTGCAGCGGAGCCGAAACTGGCGTTGTCTTTCAAACTGGCGCCAGGGGAGCTGTTATTGGCCAATAATTACTCGTGCTTTCACGCCCGCACCCAATACGTGGACACCGATCCGGCGCGCCCGCGCTGCATGCACCGCTTGTGGCTGACGCTACCGAATGGGCGTCCGCTGCCGCCTATCTACGCCGGCACGCGCGAGTGGGGCTTGACCTACAGGCGCCGGCATGGCGCTGCGCGGGCCGCATAGGCCCTAAACATGGGCTGGGTCTCAGACCTTGCCGTCTACCGCCACATCCAAAAGATAAGGCTCGCCGCTAGCGAAGGCGCGGGTGATGGCCGCGCTCACCTCACCAGGCTCGACGATACGCTCCGCTGTCAGTCCAAAGCCCCGGGCCAGGGCTACGAAATCCATGGCGGGATCGCTCAGATCCAGATGCGGATAACCTTGCCTGTGCGTGATCCCGGCCTCCGTGCGGTACCGGTTCATGTTGTACTTGAGCACGCGGTACACCTGATTGTTCAAAATGACGAAGACCACGGGGATCTTGTGGTGCGCCGCGCTCCATAGGGCTTGAATGGTATAGAGCGATGAGCCGTCGCCGGATATACAGAGCACGGGCCTGTAGGGATAGGCCAGCTTCATCCCAATAGCACTCGGTAAACCCTGGCCGATGCCACCGCCACGGGAGCCCAGATAATCGCCTGCGGACTTGAAATCCAGGGTGCGGTTGATGTCATTATCCGCCGTGATCGCTTCGCGCGCGAGCGCCGTGCCGGCGGGTAGGGCCTTGGCGATCTCGTCCATGAGCTTGGCGGTGGACATGGGTTGATTGCCTTGGGTGCGCTCTATGCGCGAGCGCTGGGAGGTGTGTTCTTTCTCTTTACGTGCCCGTAACCTCTCCATTCGGTCAGCGGCGGCGCTTCTGTGGGCGGCATCGGAACGCTCGGACAGGGCCGCCAGCAGCGCTTGCAGCGAAAGCTTGGGGTCGCCTAATAAGCCACAATCCAGGCGGTGGTTGCGCCCTAGGTTGCGCGCGCCGTGATCGATCTGAATGACCTTGGCGCCATCGGGAAACGGCGCTGTATCGACGTACCAGACTTCCTCGAAAAACTCACCGCCCACCAACACGATGAGATCCGCATCTGCGGTCAGTGAACGGATCTGAGCGTAATCGCCCGCGCCACGGGTGGAAAAACAAGGATGCTGATTGGGGAAGCTTAAGTGCGCGGGCAGTATTTCGCCATGCACTGAAGCGCCGATGGCCTGCGCCAAAGCCACTAACTCATCGACCGCCCCCGCCCGGGCTACCTTGTCGCCGCAGAAGATGAGCGGACGCTGCGCCGCCATCAACATCCGGGCGGCGAGCGCGATACCCTCGGCATCGGGTACCGAGCGCGTGAAGATAGTCGATGGAGGAATAGGCGCGTGGTGCGTTTGCTCGATCATCACATTGAGCGGTAGGGCCACGAACACCGGGCCGGTAGGTGGTTCGCGGGCAATCTTAATGGCCCGGTGCATGATATCGGGTAACTCATGGGCCGATTCCGCCTGCACGCTCCATTTGGTCACCGGTCCCGCCATGGCCACCAAATCGTGCCACAGCACGGGTTCGCGCAGGCGATAACGGGTGTTTTGCTGTCCCGCCGTAACGAGCAAAGAGCTCTGCCCCTCCCAGGCGTTATATAACGAGCCGATGGCGTTACCCAGACCCGGGCCCACATGCAAGTTGGCCACCGCCACCTTGCCGCTCACCTGGGCATACGCATCCGCCATGGATACTGCGATCGCCTCTTGCAGGGCCATGATGTAGCGGATGTTCGGATAGTCGGGCAGCGCTTCGATGAGCGGCAGCTCGGTGGTGCCGGGATTGCCGAATAGAAACTCGATACCGGCGGCGGTAAAAGTGTCCAGAACAATCTGCCGTCCCGAGAACAATTCACCCACTGTGCGCGCTCCCGACTCTTTTATGGACCTCAGGCTTTTATGGACCTTAGGCGATATCTACTTTAGTAATCCAGCCGAATGGATCGGGGCGCTGTCCGTATTGGATGCCCATGAGTTCATCGAATAATTCGAGCGCCACGGGTCCCGCTTCGCCGTTGCCGATGCTGTAGGTTTTGTCGTTGTAAGCGAGTTGTCCCACCGGCGAGATCACCGCGGCGGTACCGGCGCCGAATACCTCTTCCAACTGGCCGTTTTGATGGGCGCTCAACACATCGTCGATGGTCAGCCGGCGCTCCTCCACCGCCACCTCCCAGCTGCGCAGCAATTCCAGCACGGAGTCTTTGGTGATCCCCGCCAAGATGGTGTCGCCGGAAGGCGGCGTAACCACCGTGCCGTCGATTTTGAACAAGATATTCATCGAACCGACCTCTTCGACGTAACGCCGCCTCGATGCATCCAGCCACAACACCTGGGTAAAGCCTGCTTTGATGGCTTCTTTCTCCGCGCGCAAGCTGGCGGCGTAGTTCGCAGCCGTCTTGGCCGACCCCAAGCCACCGGGGCCGGCGCGGGAATAGCCTTCGCAGACCGTAATCCTCACCGGGCTGAACCCCTCCGGGTAATAGGCCCCCACCGGCCCGGTGATGACATAGAACAAGACCTCCGATGAGGACTTGAGTCCGATATAGGGCTCGGTGGCGATCATCGTGGGGCGGATGTAGAGCGAGGTGCCGTGGGAGCGCGGGATCCATTCGTGGTCCAGTTCGATCAGTGTTTTACATGCTTCCAGGAATATGTCGTCAGGCACCGGCGGCAGGTCCAGCCGCTGCGCGGAGCGGGCGAAGCGCGCGGCGTTGTCCGCTGCCCTGAACAAATTCACCGAGCCTGCCGGGTTGCGGTAGGCTTTCAATCCTTCGAACACGGTTTGGCCGTAGTGCAATACCAGCGCCGCTGGCGATAGTGACAAATTCTCGAACAGCCTTACCCGTGGCTCCACCCAGCCGGTTTCGGGGGTCCAGCGCATGGTGAACATGTGATCGCTATAGATCTTGCCGAAGCCCAATTGGCTCTCGTCGGTGGGCTTGGGCCGGCAGGCCGCCTGAGCAATGGTATCGATGGTGAAGTCCATGGACATAGTCAATTCTCTGGTTGCAGCTCACGGCCTTGGGCATCGACACCGCAAGTATCAACACCGGGCGGCCGTGCGTACACGAATAGGCGAAGCCGCATAGGGCCGCGCTCAACAACTTGGCGGTGCTGCCGCAGGGGTGGGGGCAACAACACAGGCGATCGAGGGGTAGCTCGTCCTGTTCAAGGCGGCTTTAGATACGGCAAAACCCAGGCAAAAGCAAGAGATAACAGGCTGATAAGAGCCGCGCCATTGCGCCTAGCGGTGTGCCGCAAGGCAGGCTATTGTCGGGCGCGAGACTCGGCCTGCCGTAGCGCAATTCTTCCAGCACCGCGGCAGCGCCTTGAATGAGTTGAGCCCATGAACACCCGCCCGTAGCTTGCTCCTTATGTGTGGTCCTGTCCGTTGCTCTTATGAGCTTATGATGATGGCCATTTTTAAGCGCCGATGCACGCACTCGAAGTAGGCTCGCGTCCAACGCCTTCGCCTAGCACCGCGGCCCACCTGCCTGACCTGCTCATCACACTCTCCCGATACTTTGCCATCACTGTTGAATTAGCCATTTCGTTTATGATCAGTCATGATCATTCTTGCGCATGCCTGAAACCCTGTTTTAAAAAACTGTTTTGAACATGCGCCGAAACAGACAATAAACCTGGAAGGTGCAATTTTCATGATCAGACGAAAGATATCCATAATCGCCGCGTTAACGGTCGCCCTGGCGCCGTTATTCGCGCCTAACGCCATCGCTCAACCGCAGGCAAAATCCAATCAGTTCTGGTGGCCGGAACAGTTGGACCTCGGCCCGCTGCGCCAGCACACCGCCGAATCCAGCCCGATGGACGAAGATTTCGACTACGCGCAAGCATTCGCCAGCCTCGACCTCGACGCACTGAAGAGAGACATCGAGGCCTTGATGACCACGTCACAGGACTGGTGGCCGGCGGACTATGGTCACTACGGGCCGTTTTTCATCCGCATGGCCTGGCATAGCGCCGGGGTATACCGGGTGGCCGACGGCCGCGGCGGCGCGGCCGGTGGGCAGCAGCGTTTCGAGCCGCTCAATAGCTGGCCGGACAACGGCAACCTGGACAAGGCGCGTCGGTTGCTCTGGCCGATCAAGCAAAAATACGGCCGCCAGATATCCTGGGCCGATCTGATGATATTAACCGGCAATGTGGCACTGGAATCGATGGGCTTTGAAACCTTCGGCTTCGCTGGCGGGCGCGAGGACGACTGGGAAGCCGATGTGGTCTACTGGGGGCCGGAGAGCAAATTTCTCGCCGACGAGCGCTACAGCGGCGACCGCAAGCTGGCCAAACCGCTGGCCGCGGTGCAGATGGGTCTGATCTACGTCAACCCGGAGGGACCCAACGGCAACCCGGACCCGCTGCTGGCGGCAAAAGATATCCGCGAAACCTTCGGCCGCATGGCGATGAATGACGAAGAGACGGTAGCGCTTATCGCCGGCGGGCACACCTTCGGTAAAGGCCACGGCGCCGCCAACCCGGCGGAGTGTGTAGGCCCGGAACCGGCCGCCGCCGCCATTGAAGAACAAGGCTTCGGCTGGACCAACCGGTGCGGCAGCGGCAAAGGCGCCGATACCATTACCAGTGGGCTGGAGGGCGCATGGTCGGCCAACCCGATTGCCTGGACCAGCCAATATCTGGACAACTTGTTTGCCTTCGAATGGGTAAAAACCAAGAGCCCGGCGGGTGCTACCCAGTGGATTCCAGCGGACGGCCAGGCGGCCAATCTGGTGCCGGACGCGCACGATCCTTCCAAAAAACACGTCCCGGTAATGTTCACCACCGACCTATCGCTGAAAGTTGACCCCAGCTATCGTGAGATCGCTCAGCGCTTCCAGCAAAATCCGGAAGCATTCCGCCTCGCTTTCGCTAAAGCCTGGTTCAAGTTGACCCACCGGGATATGGGCCCGCGCGCGCGTTATATCGGCGATGAAGTTCCACAAGAAGTCTTGCTTTGGCAAGATCCGGTGCCTGGGGCCGATTACCAGCAGATCAGCGACCAGGATATTAAAAAGCTCAAGGCCGGGATTTTGCAGTCCGGCTTGACCGTACCGGAACTGGTACGAACCGCCTGGGCTTCCGCCGCTAGCTTCCGTGGCACCGATATGCGCGGTGGCGCCAACGGCGCGCGCGTGCGGCTAGCGCCGCAAAAGGACTGGCCGGTTAACGATCCGGGCGAGTTGGCGAAAGTGTTGCAGCGCTTGGAAACCATTCAACAGGAGTTCAACCAAAAGTCCGGCGACAAGCGGGTATCGCTGGCGGATCTGATCGTGCTGGGCGGCGCAGCGGCTATCGAGCAGGCCGCCGCCAACGCCGGACACCAAGTGGCAGTTCCTTTTGCGCCGGGGCGCACCGATGCCTCGCAGGAGCAGACCGGCGTGAATTCCTTCTCCGTGCTGGAACCCACCGCCGACGGATTCCGCAACTACTACGCCGCTTCCAACCGCCTGTCACCGGCGGAAATGCTGGTGGAAAGAGCGTATATGCTGAATCTGACGGTACCGGAAATGACCGTGCTGGTAGGGGGCATGCGCGCGCTTAACGCTAATGCCATGCAGTCGGACCATGGCCTGTTCACCGATCGACCCGGCGCCTTGAGCAACGACTTTTTCATCAACCTGCTGGATATGTCCACCGCCTGGTCAAAGTCATCCGGGGCCGAAGGTGTTTACGAGGGCCGTGACCGGGCGACGGGTAAAATAAGATGGACCGCGACCCCCGTTGATCTGATTTTCGGTTCGCACTCCGAACTGCGCGCCGTCGCCGAGGTGTACGCCGCTGACGATGCGAAAGAAAAGTTCGTCGCCGACTTTGTCGATGCTTGGGTCAAGGTGATGACCCTCGATCGCTTTGACCTCTGAATCAAAGCCGTCGCTCAACGCCACTCGGTCGAGGTAAATCGGCCACTTGCAAAGTTTACGCCCGCTCGAAAACAATGTTTTCAGCGGGCGTTTTTTCCGGTCCAGAATAAATTTAAATCCTGACTCCTGCTACTTGTTGACGGCCGCAGGATAGGGCGTGACCAAGGGCAGTCCATTAGCCTTGAGCGCCTGTAGCAATGCTTAGCGGCCCACCGCGTATGGCCGATCGACGCACTAGGCCAACCCTTGGACCCGAACACGATGCGGGTGATCGCGGTTGATTACGACCCTAAGGGCACCTGCTAAAAATGCACTTTTTCCGCGCTTGCGGCGTCAGCGCCGTGCTCCAATCCTCAGGTATCACCTATACACTGCGGGTCTGCGCGCGGTGCTTCCTTGCACTCACGAAAAAATGACTATTTTTAGCGGCGCCCTACTATGGGATGGGCAACCAATACCAACACGGTGTTGAACTTGACCACGGGATACACCAGCGGGTCAGGATGGGCTAGTGGAAACAGTGGGGCAGGCCGCGTACCGAGATACGCAACCTGATCAAACTTGGACTTCCGCTAAAGGCTGCGCTGGCTGGTGGGGGTTCCAGCAAAGGCGGGTGGCATAGTGCCAAGTCCCACGGGATCAATGCTGCACTGGGATTGGCGTACCTGAAACAACAAGGCCTGTTCTCACTTCGGGACGGCTGGATTGCCTGTCATCACGGCTGATGAAATGCCCTGTGCGGAGCCGCATGCAGGGTGTTGCGGGGGCTGGAGCTTAGAGATCTCCGGTTACCCGATTAGCTGATTAATTTTGAGTGTATTCTAACGTGCTGAAACTATTCGCCTAATCATGATTTTGATGGGCTTCCATATATGCCTTTAATAAGGCATTGATATTTGTTTGATAACCTTTTCCCTGAGCTTTAAACCAATTAAGAACGTCGGTATCCAAACATAGTGTTATTTGAGTTTTTCTTGGTATTGGCTTTGAATTTTTTCGTACTATGGCATTAGCAAATTTTTCAGAAGGTATCTCTGGCAGGTCAGATAAATCTATATCTTTATCTTCCATGGCATCGACTGCTTTCCAGTCAGTATGTGATTGTTGAATAGTAGCTTCTTTCTTCATGTTTCGTCGCCTTACGGATAGATATTAACCGTATGTTCTCATCTCTTTCAGTGTGAACGTCTTTCAGTGTGAACGACTGCCACGACACGACCTTGAAGCCTGCCAAAGGTGATAAATCTTTGTTCTCCATAGCTGTTTCTATCATCTTCTAGGGTTATCGTGTAACCGTCGAATACTTCTTCAGCCCCAACAAAGTCAATCCGGTGCTTTTTAAGGTTTGATAGTCGTTTTTCTTCATCCCATCCCAGTTCCATGTGGGATATTGTAGTTACATCAAGAAGAGGGAGGGGGTGAATTTTTACTCCGCCAATACTGTCACTCAACGCAACGTATCATCAATTCCCTTTCTAGCTCTCGAACGCGCCAGTGGCGTTCGATGCGCAGCGCCGGCTCATACTCGCCAAACATTCCTTGGGGCTGCACCAGCCGCTCTTCTGCGGGCGTGGTGCTCACCTTGTGATTGACAAACCGCACTTCAATCCCCGACGAGCACAGCCCCTCCGGTAACAACACCGGGTGGGCATATTGATGCGAGAGCCGAGCAGGTGACAACACGTAGAGCCGGTAGTGGCGCAGAGTCCTTTTTCATGGTTGACGGTCGAGGCGAACGGAACAAAGCCAGCTCGTTCAGCACTTTGTGCTACGGGTCTAGCGAATACTTAGGTCTGCTATCTTGAGCAGCGGGTTTGTTCTATAAGAACACACGTCACGGTTGCGGTTTTACAAGCCGGGCCACACGCCTGCCCTGATCTGGAGTTGATCGCACTCGAATTAGCTGTCAGTCATCGCCGCTCGCACTATCCCCCCACGCACGGCACAATCACAGACTCATTGGCGCAGATCATTGGCGCAGATCATTGGCTAAACCCATCTGAGGTGGCCAATATAGGAGCAAACAGATGACGACTGCACGAAGCACTCATGATCGCTTAAGTCGATCGACTGGCACGTCCAGGCGCGCGCTGTTGAAAACCGCCGCCCTGGGAACAGGCGCACTGGCCACCGGTATCACCTTGTCGCCCGCCGCCATCGGCGCTCACGCGGCGGGTAGCGACAAGCCTTTGCGCATCGGTTTTCAGGTTCACCGTACCGGCATAGGCGCCACCTATGGCCGCTGGTACGAGCGCACCGCCAATGCCGCCGCGGCCCACATCAACGCCAATGGCGGCATCTCCGGGCGCCCTGTAAAGCTGCTCGCGGAGGACGACGGCACTGATCCCAAGCGGGGCGCCGAGGTGGTCGAGAAACTGACCTCCCAGGCTAAGGTCGATTTCGTCTACGGCCCGCTGTTCTCTCATGTGGTGATCGGCTCCGCGCCGCGGGCAGGGGAACTCAAGATCCCGTATTTCGTGATCAGCGAGGGTTACCACGTCGCCTCCGGCAAATTGAACCGTTATGTGTTTCAGCCGGGCATCACCGATGTGCGCGCCCAAGTCACCGCCATGGCCCCATGGGTGATGGACAATCTAGGCAAGCGTGTGAGCATGATTTTCCCCGACTACGCCTTCGGTTATGATCACCGCGATTTTTTCAGCGCTGCCGTCAAAGCGCGCGGCGGCAGCATCGCCGCCCTGCTGGCGATACCGCCCACGGAAGCGTCGTTCACCAAATATTTTCCACGCATTCCCGCTGACACCGAAGTGCTCTATCACGTGATGGTAGGCCCCGGCGTGCTGACTTTTGTCAAAGAGATGGGCGAACACTTCGGCTCCAAGCGCCCCGAGATCTTCGGCTTTATAGATTCCCTGGAAGGGGTCGATATAGGCGCCCGTGGTCTGGCTTTCCTGGAAGGCACGCACTTGTGGGAGGCGATGCCCCGCTACGCCGAGGGTTACGACACGCCGTACGCGCGCCACTACCGGGACGCGGTGGGCTTGAACGCCGAGGGGGCCAGCGCCGAAGATCCCAGGGATGTTTCCACCAACTCCCACATGTTCGGCTGCTGGGAGACGCTGTACGCCATCAAACAAGCGGTGGAGCAAAGCGGTTATATAACCCGCACGCCCAGGGACGTAGCCGCGCTTATCGAGACGCTGGAGGGCTTTCGCGGCTTCAACGAAGGCATCGGTCATCCGCAAGGTTACAAGGAGTTCGACGGTGCGCTACACCAGTGCTTCGGCCAGCAGTTCATCTCCAGGGTGGACGGTGGCAAGCTGACAGTGGTGCACCGCACCTCCATTGAGGACAGTCAATACTTGGCCGAGGCGGACTACACCCAGCAAGCTTTGTGAACTTCGGCCCACATCTGTTCCTAGCGCTGCTGGAGGGCACTGTGACCGCCTGTGTGCTGGCGGTCACAGCACTCGGGCTGTCGCTGGTTTTCGGGGTCATGCGCATCGTCAACGTGGCCCACGGCGAGTTTTATATGCTGGGCGCTGTGTTCGCCTGGTTTGCCTCCGCCCGCTTCGAAGATGATCCGCTCAGCGGATTCATCGCCGGATTGCTGGTGGCGGCGCTGGTGGTGGGCAGCCTCGCCCTGCTGACGGATTGGTTGATCTTAAGGCGCATCGCTTATCACCCGGAAAGCACCATCGTCGCCACCATCGGCTTGCTCTACATTTTGCAGCAGGCGGCGCTTTCGCTCTACGGACCGGACGCCCGGCCGGTGGCGGCGCCGGTTTATTTCCGCGTGGTGTTTCCCTGGTTCGGTTATTCCGGCTACAAGTTGGTAGTGATCGGCGCCTCTATCGCAGTGCTCATCACCACCTGGCTGGTGATGAGCCGGACCAAGCTCGGGCTCTATATGCGGGCGACGCAACAAGATTTTGAAATGGCGCAGGCCCACGGCGTGCCGGTGCGCCAGGTTTATGCCCTCGTGTTTGCTGTTGGCGCCATCCTGGCCGCCATCGCCGGGGTACTGATCGTGCCGCTGCAGCAGGCTCACTATTTGATGGGTTTGGATCCTCTGCTGCTGTCTTTCGCCGTGGTCATTATCGGCGGCTTGGGCAGTCTTCGCGGTACCGTATTGGCCGCTTTTATCATCGGCCTCAGCGATGGTGTGATCTCGGTGTTTTTCTCCCCCACCTTGGCCAAGATCCTCGCCACCGTTTTAGTGGCTCTAGTGTTGGTGGTACGGCCCCAAGGCTTGTTTGGCAAGGAGGTCCACTGATGAGCGCGCCAAGAGTGGGTTCGCCTACAGACGGGCAGCAGCGATAGGGCGCGCGCCGTGCGAGATAAAGCGCTTATCTTGCATATCGCGGTGTTGGCGGTGCTTGCCGGCGCGCAGTGGGTGTTGCCGGACTATCACCACACCAATGCCGCCCGCATCATGCTGCTGGCGGTCTACGCCATGGGTTACAACCTGCTCCTCGGCTACACCGGCTTGATGAGCCTGGGCCACGCGATGTTCTTCGCCGCCGGCATGTATGCCACGGGTTTGAGCGTGTATTACTGGGAGTTCAGCGCCGCCGCCGCATTCGTTTTCGGTATCGCCGGGGCGGCACTTTACGCACTTATCTTCGGCTCATTTGCCCTGCGTACCCGTGGCGTATCGTTTTTGATCGTGACCATGATGTTCGGCCAAGCCACTTATCTCACGATCCTTTATTGCAATACGGTCACCCTTGGCGATCAGGGTTTTACGTTGGCTAAACATCTGCCTGCGTATTGGGCGCAGCCGGCGGTGAAATACAATTTGGCCTTGGCCGCTTTTACTGTTGCTTTGCTGCTCTGCTTAGCCGTGGTGCGCTCGCCCTTTGGCCGGGTGCTGGTGGCCATTCGCGAAAACGAGGACCGGGCCCGGCTGCTCGGTTACAACACCTATGCGTACAAACTGGCAGCGCTGGTATTTTCAGCTGTTTTAGCCGGTGCGGCCGGTGGCGCTTATGCTCTGGTATTTTCCTATGTAGGAGCGTCTTTCGCCGCCACGCTGCACTCCATTTCGCCACTGTTATGGTCCTTGTTAGGGGGCGCCGGCACCACCCTTGGCCCGCTGCTGGGCACCGGTTTGATGTATTACCTCATCGATCTGACCAGCAGCATCACTTACGCTTATCTTTTTGTTGTGGGCCTTGTGTTACTGGCACTGGTTTTGTTCTTTCCGCAAGGCATCTTGGGCTTCGTTAGAGGCAAATTCCTGCCATGGCTGCCGTGAATCCACCGTTATTACAAGAGCCATCATCACAGGGACCGTTATTACAAACGCAGGGCTTGAGCCATGCTTTCGGCGGTATCCAGGCCGTGGATGATGTGGATCTGACCGTCAACAGAGGCGATATACACGCCCTCATCGGCCCTAACGGCGCCGGCAAAACCACCCTGGTCTCGATGATCTGCGGGCGCTTGCGCGCGACTGGCGGCCGGATCGAGTTCCTCGGCGAAGATATCTCCAGGGAACGGCCGTGGACCAGGGTGGCCCGCGGCATTGTCTACACCTTTCAAGTGACCAGTGTGTTCGGCGGTTTGACTGTGCTCGACAACGTGATGCTGGCGGCCCAGCGGCGTCACTTGCGCGGGTGGGAGCGAGTGTTCGGTAACCGGCTTTTGTTGGAAAACCGCGCCCGGCAGGCGCTGACAGCACTAGGACTGGAGGGTTACGCGAAGGCCAAGGCGGCGGCTTTGCCCTATGGGCATCAACGCTTGCTGGAAGTGGCCATGGCGCTCGCCTTGGAACCCGGTTTACTCATACTGGACGAGCCCACCCAGGGACTGGCGGAGGCGGACATCGCCGCCATGTGCGAGTGCATCCGCAAGGTCGCCCAGCGGGCTACCGTGCTGCTGATCGAGCACAACATGACGGTAGTGCTGAACCTGTCCACGCGCATTACCGTCATGGACCGAGGCCGGATCATCGCCGAGGGCGAGCCGGCGCAGATCGAAGCGAATGAGCGGGTGCAGGCCGCTTATTTGGGTACTGGCGCGGTACCGTCATGTTGACCCTCAACGCCATCGACGCGTTTTACGGGCCCGTTCAGGTGCTTCGCAGCGTGTCGCTGGAGGTAAGCGCCGGTGAAACAGTGGCCTTGCTGGGCCGCAATGGCGCCGGTAAAACCACTACGCTCAAAGCCGCCATGGGATTGGTGGAGGTCAAAGCCGGCAGCATCCGCGTGGACGGGGCGGAGATCGCCAAGCTGCCGGCGCATCGCGTACCGGGTTACGGGCTGGCCTATGTACCCCAAGGCCGGCGCCTGTTCGGTGCGCTGACGGTGCGTGAGAATTTAGCGCTGGGGCGCGCCGTACGTGGTGGATCAACCGAGCGGCGTGCCAAGGTATTGAACACCAATGTGCTGGCTCTGTTTCCGGCCCTGGAGGCGCTGCTGGAACGGCCCGCCGCCGAGTTGAGCGGCGGACAACAACAAATGGTGGCCATGGCAAGAGCGCTCAGCACCCAACCCAAAGTGCTGCTCTTGGATGAGCCGGCAGAGGGGTTGATGCCGGCCATGGTGCAGCGGGTGATAAACACGGTGCAACGCCTCAAAGCCGCAGGCGTGGCTATGGTGCTGGTGGAGCAGAAGCTCGATGTCGCCTTGCGCGTAGCCGATCGCGTGGTCTTCATAGAGAACGGGCGCATCGCCAAGAGCAGTACGCCGGAGCAACTGGCCGCCGAGCCGGCGCCACTCGCCCGCTACGTTGGTGTCTCACAGGTGTTATAGGGCGTGTGTTATAGGGCGTGGCTCCCTAGCAAAGTTCGACTATGCGCGCGCTGCACCCCGGCTAGGCCCATGTTGTCCCATGCCGCGGCAAGACTGCCCTGCCGATCGATGGCGGCACAAGCATCTTCTATCACCGTCACGCCAAACCCTTCTCTGCGGGCATCAAGAGCGCTGAAAGCCACACAAAAATCGGTCGCCAGCCCGGCTATGTAGAGATGCTCGAAGCCACGGCTTCGCAGATATCCGGTGAAACCCGTGGGCGTTTTTTGATCGTTTTCATAAAACGCCGAATAGGAATCGATATGCGCCCTGAATCCTTTGCGGACGATGAGCGAGGCGCCATCGGTTCGGAGCTCGGCATGAAAAGCGGCGCCCGGCGTGCCTTGAACGCAGTGATCGGGCCACAACACTTGCTCGCCGTAACTGAGCGTAATGGTCTCGAATGCAGCCCGGCCCTGATGAGTCGAGGCAAATGAGCTATGCCCCGGTGGGTGCCAGTCCTGGGTCAGGATGTGCTCGGCGAATTTGCCGCTTAGCGCATTGACAATGGGTACTACCCGATCGCCATTTGGAACTTCCAGCGCGCCGCCGGGGCAGAAGTCGTTTTGTACATCGACGATGACGAGTATGGATTTTGCGGCTATAGCCATGACTTACTTCTCCGCCTTTAACGGGACTCCAAAGTAGCGCAAAAAAGCTTTCTCTGAATGCCTATGACGGGCCTATGACGGGCGCCATGTTGTTTTCCAACTGCCGTCTGTCGCCGGTAATTAGCTGTTTTTTGACGGGGTTGTCCAGATATTCGGGCTCTGCTGCTACGATGCCCGCCGCAGCGGTGTGACCACCCGGATTCAGAAAAGCGGGCGGGCACAGCGATAAGACGAGTTCATTCCTGGAGTAAATCTAGTATGAGTAAAGAGCCGACTCGTGACGAGTTGACGCTGAGCGATATCGATGCCAACGACAAGAAAATGATCATGGATGCAGTGAAAAACGGTATCTCGCGCCGTGACATGCTGACCGTGTTGGGCGCCATCGGTATCGGTGCCGCCGCGGGTGGCAGTCTGTTCACCCAAGCTGGCCAAGCCGTCGCCGCTACGCCCAAGAAAGGCGGCAGCGTGCGTTTTGCTTCCGATCTGCACGGCCCATCGGATACTTTGGATCCGCAACTGTTCACATCCACCATCGACTACTCTCGCGGTCGCGCCATTTACAATTCGCTGACTCAATTTCGCGACAGCATCGTACCGCAGCCGGAGTTAGCGGAAGAATTCAGTGCCAACAAAGCGGTGACGCAGTGGACCTTCAAGCTGAAACAAGGCGTCAAGTTCCACGACGGCTCCGCGCTGACGGCGGATGACGTGATCTGGACCATGAACCGCCACACCATGGACGGCTCAAAGTCCAAGGCGAAGACATTGGTTGCCGGCGTTAAAGAATGGAAGAAGATCGACAGCCACACCGTTAAAGCGATCATGGATGCGCCCAATGCCGACTTGCCGGCGGTGCTCGCGACCTTCCATTTCAAGGTCCTCAAAAAAGACACCAAAGACTTCCAGGCGCCGGTGGGTAGCGGCCCGTACCGCCTGAAGGAATTCAAGCCGGGTGTACGCTCCGTTCACGTGCGCAACGACGACTACTGGCGGGAAGGCGGCAACTTCGATGCGATCGAAATCTTCGCTATTACCGACTCGGTGGCGCGTACCAACGCGCTGCTGTCCGGCGACATACAGCTCATGCAAGCGCTAGACCCCAAAGCCATCAAACAGGTCGAGAAGAGCCCGACCGCCAAGGTGAGTTCGGTACCGTCCGGTGCCTATGTGGGTGTCTGCTGCCTGCTCAATTCATCACCCGGTAACAATCAAGACTTCGTGATGGCGATGAAGCACCTGCCACGCCGTAAGCGGATGGTCAAATCCATCCTCAAGAACCATGGTACGGTGGGCAATGATCATCCGATCAACGTCGCTTACGGCCCCGACTTTTGCAAAGAGCTACCGGTGCGCGACCATGATCCGGACCAGGCCAAGTTCCACCTGAAGAAGTCCGGCATCAGCAGCGCCGAGTTGCACGTAGCCGAGGTAGCGCCAGGGATCACCGATATGTGTCTGATGGTGCAGCGTGACGCGCAGAAGATCGGTCTTGACCTCAAGATCAAGAAAGTGCCGAACGATGGTTACTGGGGCGCGGTGTGGATGAAGACCCCCATGAACGTGGTTACCTGGAACATGCGTCCTACCGCCAACGTCATGCTCACTTTGGCGTTCGCCCCGGATGCGCCCTGGAATGACACGTTCTGGAAGAACGAGCGCTTCGGCAAGATCTTGAAAGAGGTGCGCGGCGTTACCGATGAGGCCAAGCGCCACGAGATGTACTGCGAACTACAGCGCCTGGCCCACGATGGTTCTGGCATGGTGATCCCCATGCACCGCAACTACGTGGACGCGGTAGCCGCGGATATTCACGGTATTCCGGCCGTACCGCTAGGCGCGCTAGGCGGTGCCGAGTGGCCGGAGTTTGCCTGGAAAGCTTAATTCTCAAGGCTGCTCGTATGATCTGCGTTCGGTCCAGGATCACCCTCGGACCAAACGCTCTTGATTGCCACAGCCGCCACCCGACCAAAGCCTTCCTATTGAACATATAGCGGTACGGGCAGCGGGTAAAACGCGTGTGTTTACGTTACCCATTGCACCGGCAAGTAGTGGGGTTCTCACACCGAGCGGCCAAATACTTGGGTTCTGCTGCTATGATGCCCGCCGCAGCGCTGTGCCCACCCGGACTCGGAAAAGCGGGCGGGCACAGCAATAAGACGAGTTCATTCCTGGAGTAAATCCGTATGAGTAAAGAGCCGATTCGTGACGAGTTGACGCTGAGCGATATCGATGCCAACGACAAGAAAATGATCGTGGATGCAGTGAAAAACGGTATCTCGCGCCGTGACATGCTGACCGTGTTGGGCGCCATCGGTATCGGTGCCGCCGCGGGTGGCAGTCTGTTCACCCAAGCTGGCCAAGCCGTCGCCGCTACGCCCAAGAAAGGCGGCAGCGTGCGTTTTGCTTCCGATCTGCACGGCCCATCGGATACTTTGGATCCGCAACTGTTCACATCCACCATCGACTACTCTCGCGGTCGCGCTATTTACAATTCGCTGACCCAATTTCGCGACAGCATCGTGCCGCAGCCGGAGTTAGCCGAAGAATTCAGTGCCAACAAAGCGGTGACGCAGTGGACCTTCAAGCTGAAAAAAGGCGTCAAGTTCCACGACGGCTCCGCGCTGACGGCGGATGACGTGATCTGGACCATGAACCGCCACACCATGGACGGCTCAAA
This sequence comes from Gammaproteobacteria bacterium, assembly GCA_012103455.1. Lineage (GTDB taxonomy): Bacteria > Pseudomonadota > Gammaproteobacteria > HK1 > HK1 > WLWT01. Next base: position 1,096,120 of record WLWT01000003.1, on the reverse strand, counting down.
GTCCAAGGCGAAGACATTAGTTGCCGGCGTTAAAGAATGGAAAAAGGTCGATAGCCACACCGTTAAGGCGATCATGGATGCGCCCAATGCCGACTTGCCGGCGGTGCTCGCGACCTTCCATTTCAAGGTCCTCAAAAAAGACACCAAAGACTTCCAGGCGCCGGTGGGTAGCGGCCCGTACCGCCTGAAGGAATTCAAGCCGGGTGTACGCTCCGTTCACGTGCGCAACGACGACTACTGGCGGGAAGGCGGCAACTTCGATGCGATCGAAATCTTCGCTATCACCGACTCGGTGGCGCGTACCAACGCGCTGCTGTCCGGCGACATCCAGCTCATGCAAGCGCTAGACCCCAAAGCCATCAAACAGGTCGAGAAGAACCCGGCCGCCAAGGTGAGTTCGGTACCGTCCGGTGCCTATGTGGGTATCTGCTGCCTGCTCAATTCATCACCCGGTAACAATCAAGACTTCGTGATGGCGATGAAGCACCTGCCACGCCGTAAGCGGATGGTCAAATCCATCCTCAAGAAACACGGTACGGTGGGCAATGATCATCCGATCAACGTCGCTTACGGCCCCGACTTTTGCAAAGAGCTACCGGTGCGCGACCATGATCCGGACCAGGCCAAGTTCCACCTGAAGAAGTCCGGCATCAGCAGCGCCGAGTTGCACGTAGCCGAGGTAGCGCCAGGGATCACCGATATGTGTCTGATGGTGCAGCGTGACGCGCAGAAGATCGGTCTTGACCTCAAGATCAAGAAAGTGCCGAACGATGGTTACTGGGGCGCGGTGTGGATGAAGACCCCCATGAACGTGGTTACCTGGAACATGCGTCCTACCGCCAACGTCATGCTCACTTTGGCGTTCGCCCCGGATGCGCCCTGGAATGACACGTTCTGGAAGAACGAGCGCTTCGGCAAGATCTTGAAAGAGGTGCGCGGCGTTACCGATGAGGCCAAGCGCCACGAGATGTACTGCGAACTACAGCGCCTGGCCCACGATGGTTCTGGCATGGTGATCCCCATGCACCGCAACTACGTGGACGCGGTAGCCGCGGATATTCACGGTATTCCGGCCGTACCGCTAGGCGCGCTAGGCGGTGCCGAGTGGCCGGAGTTTGCCTGGAAAGCTTAATTCTCAAGGCTGCTCGTATGATCTGCGTTCGGTCCAGGATCACCCTCGGACCAAACGCTCTTGATTGCCACAGCCGCCACCCGACCAAAGCCTTCCTATTGAACATATAGCGGTACGGGCAGCGGGTAAAACGCGTGTGTTTACGTTACCCATTGCACCGGCGAGTAGTGGGGTTCTCACACCGAGCGGCCAAAGCTGTCCCTATGGGGTGATCCCTGTAGGGCGTGTATACAGCGAGGGGGAAACAGCGCATGCGCGAGATGGTACTGCGCCGCATCGCGATCGGTTGCGCTACTCTTTGGGTAGTGTCGGTGCTCGTATTCGCCGGTACGGAAATCCTGCCTGGCGATGTGGCGCAGATCATATTGGGGCAGTCGGCTACCCCTGAAAACTTAGCCACACTCAGGGCCGAGCTCGGCTTGGACAAACCCGCGCCAGTGCGTTACTTCGAGTGGCTGGGCGACATGGCCACGGGGGATCTGGGGATCTCCAAGGCTGGCGGCGCAACCATTAGCAGCCTCATCGGCGAACGGCTTGCGAACACCTTATTGTTGGGCGCTATAGTCGCGCTCATCGCCGTACCGCTGTCTGTAGTCCTCGGGCTCATCGCCGCCATGTACCCGGGGACTTGGGTAGACCGCGTCTTGACCTTCGGCACCTTGAGCCTCGTCTCCGTGCCGGAGTTCTTCATCGCGACCTTTCTGGTTCTGTTCCTCGCGGTGCAATGGAATCTGTTGCCGGCGATCGCTTATATGAGCGGCACCGAATCGTTTTGGCAGCTTATGCGGGCGCTGGCGATGCCGATCTTGACGCTCGTCATCGTGGTGGCGGCGCAGATGATTCGCATGACGCGCGCGGGCATCTTGAACGTGATGAGTTCGCCTTATATCGAGATGGCTATCCTCAAAGGCATACCGCGGCGGCGCATCATATTGCGCCACGCTTTCTTCAATGCGATCGGCCCCATCGTCAACGTTATTGCGCTGAATCTTGCTTATCTGGTGAGCGGCGTCGTTATCGTCGAGACTATCTTCGCCTACCCGGGATTGGCGAAGCTCATGGTTGACGGAGTGCAGACCCGCGATCTGCCCCTGGTGCAAGCCTGCGGCATGATTTTCTGTGGCACCTATGTGGTCTTGATCTTGCTGGCCGACATCGCATCGATTCTCTCCAACCCGCGTTTGCGGCATCCGAAGTAAGGGAGCCATCATGGCTGACACAAACCATGCGATGACGGCCGGGGAAAAAGGCGTCACCGACGCTTACGACAAATTCGCGGAACTGCCGGATGCGCCGCCTAAACGGGGCCTCAAGCTGTCCTGGACCGGTAAAATTGCGGTGACCATCGTCGCTTTTTGGGCCCTCATCGCCTGTGCAGGGCCTTGGATCGCGCCCTATCATGAGGCGGATTTCATCGCCGACGACAGCTATCTGCCTTCCTATCTCAAATATGTGGCGTGCGCCAATGAAGGCGAGCCGTCCGGCATCTACTGCTCCGACTATGATCCTGAGCAGTTCGAGTTCGTGGACGATGAGGACTACGCCATTACCTGGCTAGGCTCCGATTACCTGGGCCGCGATACCTTGTCGCGGATCATGTGGGGCGCCAGGACCACTATAGGCATCGCCTTCGCCGCCACCGTTCTCGCCTACCTCATCGGCATCACCGCCGGTATCGCGGCAGCGGTGAAAGGCGGTTGGACGGACATGGGCATGAGCCGTGTTAACGACGCCATTCTCTCCTTGCCGACCATCATGCTAGGCCTCATCGTTATCGCCGCCCTGGGCTCTTCTATACCCATTCTTATAGGCACCGCCGGCGTTATTTATGCCAGTAGCGTGTTCCGTATCGCCCGGGCGTTGGGCCAAGACATCATGGTGCAGGACTTCGTCGAGGCGGCGCGGGCGCGTGGCGAGGGTATCGGATGGATCATCCGCCGTGAGGTGTTACCCAACGCGGCGATGCCGTTGGCCACCGACTTCGGTTTGCGCCTGGTGTTCGTCGTCCTGTTTATCTCCAGCTTGAGCTTCCTCGGTCTAGGGGTGCAGCCGCCGACGGCGGATTGGGGCTCCATGGTGCGGCAGAACTTGCAGGGTCTAGGCTACGGTTCTTACGCGGCTATCTGGCCTGCGCTCGCCATCGCGTCGTTCACGATTTCCATCAATCTTATCGTTGACGACATCTCCGCCGCCGCCGGCGGCAGCCTGGCCAAGAAGATGGTCTGATGGCATTACTAGAAGTCGATAATCTAAACATTCAGGCGCGCGGCGAAGACGGCAGCCCCATCGCCATCGTCAAAGACGTGAGTTTCGCTATCGAGCCGGGCAGAGTGTGCGCGCTGATCGGTGAATCCGGCTCCGGCAAGACCACGATCGCCCTGGCCGCCTTGGCTTATACCAAACCGGGATTGGAATTTGCCAGCGGCGAGATCCGTCTGCACGGAAAAAACATGTTGGCCATGGAGCCGCTCGAATGGCGCAACCTGCGTGGCAAGCATGTGGCTTATCTGGCGCAAAGCGCCGCGGCCACATTCAATCCAGCCATCACCATCGGTGAACAGGTGACCGAGTCCACCGTGCTCCACGGCGTCCTCAGCCAGGCGCAAGCCGATGCCAGGGCGGTGGAGCTTTACCGCGCCCTTGAGCTACCCGCCCCCGAGCGGTTGGGGCGGCGGTACCCGCACCAAGTATCGGGCGGGCAGTTACAACGTTTGATGGCGGCGATGGCACTGGTCGGCAAACCGGACTTGTTGGTGCTAGATGAGCCCACTACGGCGCTGGATGTCACCACTCAGATCGAAGTCTTGAAGGCGTTCAAGAAAGTGATCCGTGAAGAGGGTTCGGCGGCTATCTATGTGACCCATGATCTGGCCGTGGTGGCGCAGATCGCCGACGAGATAGTGGTGCTGTACGGCGGTGAGATCCAGGAGATGGGCAGCGCCGAGCAGATTGTTCACCACCCGGCCCACGACTACACCCGGCGCCTGATGGCGGCGGTGCGGCCTACCCCCGCCGCCGGACAGGGCGATACCACCGACGATTCACACCTCACCGAACACCCGCGGCTGCGGGTAGACAACGTCACTGCCGGTTACGGCAAGGTGAGCAATGGCGATCCGGCAATCACTGTGTTGCGCAAGATTTCGGTGGATATAGAGCGCGGCCACGCGGTGGGCGTGATCGGTGAATCGGGTTGTGGCAAATCGACCTTGGCCAGAGTGATGGCCGGCCTGTTGCCGGCCGCCAAGGGCCGCATCGAATTGGATGCAGAGGTGCTCGAGCACAGCTTGAACAACCGCTCGCTGGACCACTTACGCAAAGTGCAGTTCGTCTTTCAGATGGCAGACACGGCGCTCAATCCGAAGCAGCGCATCGCGGAAATCCTGGGCCGGCCGCTGCAATTCTATGGCGCCATCACCGGCACTGCCAAACGCCAGCGCATTGCCGACTTGCTGCGCTTGGTGGAACTGCCGGTCGGCTTCATCGACCGCTATCCTCATGAGCTTTCCGGCGGACAGAAGCAGCGTATCAACCTAGCGCGGGCACTTGCCGCCGATCCGGAAGTGTTGCTGTGCGACGAAGTGACCTCGGCGCTAGATAGCATCGTCGGTGCTGGCGTGATTCGCCTGCTCAAGACTCTACGCGAGAAGACCGGTGTTTCATTTGTTTTTATCAGCCATGATCTCTCCACGGTGGCCTCCTTCGCCGATCGCATCGTAGTGCTTTATGCGGGCCGGGTGGTGGAGCAAGGGCCGGTAGACGATGTGTTGGCGCCACCGTTTCATCCGTATACCCAGCTACTCATCCACTCCGTGCCCGAGTTGCGCATCGGCTGGCTCGAAGACACCCTGCACAAGCAGGAGATGGCAGCCGGTATTGCCCGCGGGGTGGAAATAACAGCGGTGGGGTGCCCGTTTTACCGCCGTTGTCCGGTGGCTATAGAAGGTCGGTGCGAACGCGAAGACGCGCCTATTCATGAGGCCCATCCCAAACATTTCATCGCCTGCCACAGGCGTTTGGACGAGTTGGCACAAATGGTCTGAATGCCGGTGCGCGGCGGCTGATAGGTGTTCGTAGGCGGAATCTTATATCTGCTATGTCACCGGTGAACGGCCTTGAAGCGATGAGCGATTGTGGGGTGCCTAGCCGGCAATACGCTGAGCGCGGTGTGCCCGGCCAAAGACTGCCCGGGCGTTCGGGTAGGTGTCGGGATTACAATCCCTTGCTGGGGTGCGCAGCCGTTCTCACGGCGCCAGCTCTTCCCTGACCAAGTACCCCTACGGGGATGGGTAAAGCGCGGCGAGTGGTGTGGGTGCGAAAGCGCGTATCGAGCGACCCATCTATGCTTGGCGTGGACTATCACCGAGCCGGCGAACCGCAAGCGTTCACGTTCTTGGAAGAGCCCGAAGCTATTAGGGTTGATGAGGACTCGGTATGGGTCAGCGACCGATGCAGTGATGGGGGGAGTGATTCCATCACTATCGGGACCGAGGTGATTGTGAGAATCCTCTCGATGAGTTGAAGAATCAATGGGGATGGGGTGGCTATGCCCCACAACCGTTCAAACGCTGTCAATCGATGGCGTGCATGACAGCGTTGGTGTGTGACGGGTGGAATTCATCCGTTCGCCTCGCCATTGCGAGCCAACATCATGAGGCGATAACGAGCCGGCCGTTGTTGGTAAGCAGCGTCGGGCGGTTAACGGAGCACAGCCGTCAAAAGAAGTGAGTTCTCACTCATTGACACCGAGACAAGCGCACATTGAAGGAAGCTTATGAGCGCCTAGTTGGATTGTTTATCGAGTTGAAAGCGGCTGCGCCGCTGGCGCGTTATTGTTGCTGTCTGCCCTGGCGTCTGCGTGCGCTGCGCGCCGACGCGCTCGAAATCTTGCAGGTGGCCTTGCTGACCGGTGCGGCTTTCACCCTACTCGTCGTACAGATCGAAGAGCCGCGGGTCGATGTCCCGGGTCTTCACCTCGGTGGCGTCATCCATCGCTGCGCTCCGAGTTGTCCTGCCGGTGCGCGATCGATTCTGTCACAGGCGCCGAGGTGGCGGGTACCTGGCGAGGCTGCGCCTCAAACCGACGAGGATCGCCGTCACGAACTTCATCCCCAGTTCGGAACCGGCGCAGCAGTCGGCATGTTCCGTCCTCTTGTGCGAATATTCCGGTGACTGAACTATTCGTCGTCCAGGGCAGCGAACAACCCGAGACCAAAGTGCGACGAGTGGCCGAGCGAAATGGGGCCGCGGACCGGCGTGGCGAAGGTGAGCGATGCCTGGTAGCCGCGCCTCTCGGTGTTCGTGGGCTCATCTTGATGACGTCGTGGTCTATGCACCCGCGTCCACTCCGCGGATTGATCGTCCACCCTGATCGTCACATCAGTCGTATCGTATCCCTGCCGAGCGAGTTCGAGGCAAAGTTGCTCCTCCGGTGATTCCCCGGGCTTTGTCCGACCTTTACGATCGTACACGTGACGCGGTGGAACGTAGGGCGTGACGGTTTTCCAGCGACCACGGGCTTGGTCTCCGAAGCCGGCCGGCGGCGGTTCTTGCCAATCCAGAGGTACGAGTCGTATGGTCCACGGGTCCCGTACTCCGGCTTTGGCGAATGAGAGCGGGAGTTCCTGTTCGCCCGCATTCAAGATGGCACGTTGTTCTTCGTCAGTGAATGGTTGTTCACGCCAAACCAGCAATCTCGCCGCCTTGCCTGTCTCCTGGTCGAAGAGAATCCCGAATCGGGCATGTGAATGCCGATGATCCCGCAAGGGTGATCCGTCGGCCTCCTTGCCGGAGAGAAGACGCGCGGCTTCCCGCTGTGCCGCATTTGCGCGTTGCCAGCTTCCCTCAAGAAATTCCCGGATGACACGTCCCCGAAAGCGTTGCGTCATGACGACGATGGAATTGGGTGGTGGGCTGACCCGGGTACCGATGGCAAACTGAACGAGGCGCGCCGGTTTCCGTATCCGCGGCCTTGGACGTGGCAACTTCGCCAGCGGCTTGACGGGGCGCTTGGCGTGCAGCCAACGAGCGCCAGGAGGTACGGTCGAGTTCACAATCGAAGGATCGTCCGTGACCGCCTGAACCTGCACCGGAGTGGCATCCACCGTTGGGACAAGCACCGGAACGGAACCCGACGAGGGCATTTGCTCCAGTACACAGTTGATGTCCGTGTCGTTCGGCAGCTTCTCGACGCGCTGAATTTCAGTGATCGCCTCCGCACGTCCGAAATAGGTCATCCGCTCCAAGCAGGCATCGAGCAAGCCGAAGTGCTCTTTCGACCATGCATCGCCTTCCACAATCCACCATACGATGCCCGTATCCGAGACCGCCTTCGAACTGCCCACCACCCAGAAATTGTCCTGTACCAGGGTAGACCTGTAAGTTCTCTCGCCCGGGATGCTCACAGGCTGGCCCTTTACCTTCTTCGTGCGCCCGGGAGGGTCCCACTCGAATGTTGCCGGTTGGTATTGCCGCAGTCCCGGGCCACGCCAACTGAACGGCGGCAGGTGCCAACTGAACGAGCTCGTGCAGAACGCCCCGACCAACGCATCACGCCACGCTTGACACTGGACGTCACGTTCCCGCTCCAATTGATGCGATCTCGCGAGAATCGCACGAAGCAACCGCCAAGGACTGGGCGGCCATTCCCCATGAGGGTCCTCGAATGGAAACACGCGCCATGGATTCGCGTGGAACCGCCCAAGAGGGAATGTCTGTCGAAGGACGACTCGCATCGAAACGCCCGTCAGGTTAGGTGTCTTGTTCTTCGTCGGAGTCGGTGCCTTCATCTCGTTCGTCGGCACCGGTACGAAACAGCTCCTCTGCCGGCCAGTAGACCGTCGTCACGGGCGGGTCTCTGAATTCCGCCCCCTCGATAGCCGCCTTGATATCGACGGCAGGCAGCGCGGCGGGTTCGTCGCAGCCGCGAATAAGTAGTTTGTCAAGCTCGAGGTCGCAGTTGCTTCTATAGCGGAACGGACCTCGCAGGAGACGCTCGATTTTCCACAGCGCGAGAGTGAGAAGGAACTCCTTCTGCGCACTGTTCAGGCCGCGGTCTTCCCGGCCAAATGACCGAAGCAACGCCAGGTCGATGACGAAGGTGGCGATGATTTCACTGGCCGTCTCCTCGTCAACGGAAAAGATCGGTTGCCCCGACGACGTTTTGCCGAGCTTGTCGAACTTGACACCGGAGCTGCGCACCCGGGCGGCGTCAAACGCTTCGAGATGCGCCGTCAGCATTCTCGGCAGCTTGATCCCCATAGCGGGAAAGAGCACCCCGTGAACGAGCGAGTTTGGGTCGTAACCGAAGATCGTCGTGAAGACCGTCCACCACTGTTCCGGCAGCGGATGGGACTTCTTGCCGAGGTCAGCGATCCCGAATTTATTACGGAGCACGGTGCCAAACTTCTCGTCTCCCGGCTTGCCATCACTGACGAGTACCCCGTCAAGGAAGTAGGTCGAGGCCAACCGGTGCCCTTCCGAAAGCGTCGTGGCAACGAGTTGCTCCGGCCTCTTGTCGTCATCCGCTACGTTCGGCCATCCGCTATCCGTCCGGCACTCGACATAGGGCATGCCGGCAAGTTCATCCGCCAGTTCCAGTGAATGCTCGCTCGCCAAGCACACGGTCTCCAGATGATTCGCCATGCTGGCCGCACTGTCCACGATGCAGACCTTCTGCACACGGTTACAGGCACGCGGCGCATCGTAAATGACGTGTCCGATCTCGGGAAAACCCGCCGGTTGGAATCGGTCCAAGCCTGCAGCCGGCTTGAGACTCGCGTGCAGCGTCAGACGAAGATCCGTGCTGCTCAGTAGCGTGGCCGGATTTAGCGAGCGGTCGGTCATGGGTGTTTTCCTCATTCTGTGCTGGGTTCGGCCGGCGAACGCCAACGCCGGAAAACAGCAAGCACCTGTTCGTCACGAACCGGGATGATCAAAGCGGCCAGCAGGCGTGCCGGATCAGGTCCGGCAGGGAGAGTATTGAAATCAGCAAGTGCTACGCCCGCGGAGCGGTATGCTTCCAGCGCTACATCCGCAGCAGCGCTCACGTCGCCACGCCGCAGCATCGCGATGACGCGGTCAAGACGAGCACAGGTCGATATCTGCTCGGCTTGAATGTCGCTGTTGCGGAGGACTCGACGGAACAGCCAATCGCTCACAAGCGGTCGGAACAGGGCGTAGAGCGCCAACGCACCGTCAACGGCCGGTCGAGGGCCGGTGAAGCGGCCCCGTAGTTCCCCAGCAGCCCTGTAATTTGCCTCACCTCTCCAGTCGAACACGCAGAGGCGATCCAGCCAGAGACGCATTCGCCCTTCATCTACCTCACCGGACAACCACGCGTGCATGTCATCAAGCGCCACTCGCATCGTGGCGTCGAATGGAGGCCGCGAGACTGCTTTCCGCAATGCCTCCATGACACGCCTTTGCGCCATCGCACCCAGGTTCTCGGTCAACTCGGCATCGCTCCAGATTCGGCGGGCGGGCGGGGACTCGGGAAACTCCCAGTGCGCTCCACCCGGTCTCTTCCGCGCGCCGATACGGTACGCGATGAACTGCGGAGAACTCGGTGCTTGCGCCAGCGAGGACATTGCCAGCGCCAAACGGGCTTCCCGGTCTGGCGGTGTGTCCTGGAACAACTTTGCTGCCCACTCGCCCGGCAACAGCCGAAATCGAACGCTGTGGCTGCGAAAAGTCCGGTTCCTATCGACCTTGACGAGCGCTTCAGTCATTTCATCCACCAGCGCCCAAGCTTGCTCGGTGCGACCTTCGCCCGGCCGTGCGGCGGCGAAATCGATCAGCGTCTGCTCGAGCGGGCCGCGCAAACCGGAGAACCGCCATCGCTGGCCGGCCCTCCGATCCGATGGCAGTACATCGCGAAGTGCGACAATCGTACGAATTGCTCTCGTGGTTGCATCGTCCGGGCTCGTCTTCGGGACCGGCACAACAGTCGCCAAGCGGGATTCGAACGTCTGTGCGCTGGTCGTATGCAGAAGCAGGAACCTTCGGAACTCCACTACACCGGCATCGACCCCTCGGCCTACTACTACGGCCGCGAATGCTGCGGAGGAAACTGCGCCCTTGCCGCCAATCTCGGCTCTTCCGCGCAGGAACAGTGATCTCAGCTCAGGCTCCGTCATTGGCCGGTCCCAGATCGGTGCCCAGATTTCTGCCTCGATGCCGCCGGCTTCACCGGCACCTCGTGGTGCTATTGCTGCGGTAACGAACGGAAAAGCACCCTTGGGTTGCCGGCGGCTGCCGAGTTGCCGGGAAGGAGCGCCAGCGAAATAGGACAAGCCTTCACACGCCAGCGCCATCGCCCAGGGTGTGATTTCTCCCTCTCGAAAGGGTTGCTTCTTGCCACGTGACGAGTCGGGCGGAGCGCTCGGGTTGCCGTGATTGTAAATTTTATTAGCCGCACCGAACCACGATCCGGCCTGAAAGGAACTCAGGTATGTACAGGCTCCGCCCACCAGAAAGGCTTTGAGGTCGTTGTCGAGCACTTCACGACCTTGCTTCTGCGGTGGCTTCTGGATGATCTGGACCGCGTCCTGCCAGCCCTTTGCGAAATCTCGCTTCCCGGCATTTCCTCCAGTACCGAGCAGAGGGTTCATCCTTACCCGGCCGTCAAGTGCCAAGTGCGCTCCGAAGGCAGGCAGTAGTCGTTCCTCCGCTTCCAGGGCACGCCAAAGCGTCGTCTGTGTCGATGTCTTCTTCCCTACATCCGCCTTCTTTGCCTTGTCCCAGGGTTTCTCGTATTGGGTCCAGGTGTTTTCTTGGCCAATCTCGCTCACGAACTCGACGGTTTGTTCCAGCGTGGCGGGACCACCAACGAGGCAGAAGCTGGCATTCTTCCAAACTGCCCTGACCCGCGGCCATTGCCGGGCAATAAGCGAGAACAGCCCGAGCGATGCGAGGTAAGTACCGAGCGAATCCGCTCTCAATCCGTTGAGTGGTACGACAGGAAGAATGTTCACGGCGATTCTATTTCTCGCTTCATGCTGGGTGTCTTGCTGGCTTGTTCATCGGCGCAACGCACCAGCGTTTCGAGATACGCCAGCGCGAACGGCCCGAGATTGCGCGGTTCGCCTTCCGGCACCGCGCCACTGACACCGGGTATCGCGTCCGGTTCCCACGCACCGAGCAGGTCGGCGACGAGCCCGGTCCAGCCCGGTGCTGCGAAGATGAACTCCGACCCGTCTTCGGAGAAGTCGCCGGAGGCGCCATCGACCGCGCATGAGAAGTCCAATGGCATCTCGTTCCACGGCAGCGAGGCCGTGGTCTTGCTCACCCCGCACACGTCCTCGCCGGTGGGGGTTCGTGACGTGAGAACCGTCCGCACCTTGCCGTGGTGTGCAGCGCAGAGATAGATCGACAGAGCAGTGAATTCGTTGCTCCCGCCTCGATAGTAGCGGTGCCACAGCGCCAGGGCCGTCGCCGCCTCATGGCGCAGGCCGGGCCGGAAAGGAACATTCCATGCGCGCTTGACGCTGGGCGTTGCACGGATGCATTCGAGGGCCGCGGAAGACACGCTTGCATCCGTGTGCCACATGAATTTGATCCGACCGTCCTCCTGTTGCACCGATCCGGCTCGGCAATACCGCAGATCCCGCTTCCGCAGAGTGGCTTCGGTCTCCCGCGCTGCCGTAGAAGCATCCGCGATCACCGCGAGTTGGTACGGCGCTTTTGCCCAGGCGCCGCCCTCTTGCGGTGGCCGCTTCGGCAATGCGTTCTGCCACTGGGGCAGGGCCTTGCCGATATCGTGCTCCGACGACGCATGAACGACTGCCGAGCCGATATCGCTGTCCAGGTTCATCGCCTGGACGATGCGCGCCGCCTCCCGCTCGGTGTCCTTCAGATGATCCCTCAAGGTGACCCAGAATCCGCTCTCGCTGTATCGGTCATCCTCGAACCGTTCGTGCGGTTCACCGGGCGGCGGCGCATCATCGAGCTTGTCGCTCCCGCTTCCCGTCCAGCCCAGTTCGCGGGAGTAGCCCCCGTCATCGCGCCGCAGCATCACCAACATGCCGGGACGGATATCCTCCGCAGCGCGAACCTGCTCCCATGCCTCACGCCTGTCATCCCAAATCCATGCGTTCCTCTTCTTCGCGCTCTTCTGCTCCAGAAACCCGCGCAATCGGCCGATGGCCACCGCGCATCCTTCGTCACGGGTGAACGCCGGACCGGTCAATCCTTCCGAGCGTCGCAACTCGGCGCCTGAGCGCCACTTCCGCCAGAAGACGATCACGTCAGCGTTCTTGTCCTGATTGCGAACGAATGGGCTTACATCGGTAAAGCCGCCGAAGACATCCGCTTCCGTCGAAAAGAGCCCGTGCACATCAATGGCCCTCGGACACGGTTCCTGCGCGGGTGTCAGTGCCTTCTCGATCAAGCCTTTGATTTCGTCCCGGGCGCTCAACCTCGCCAAGGCGTCCCTCGCAGATACCGTTTCATCGGATTCGCACTCTTTGCTCAGCTCGTTGATGAGCTTGCGCCCGAGCTTCACCGCGCCGGCCTCATAGGGACCGATGAACCGTGCGCTTTGCTTCGGCTTCTCCGGACCTTCCCAGAACCAGGCGTGGGCGTCTTCGTTCAGGCGACCATCCCGATTCAGGCGACCAAGACGCTGAACGGTCGATGGCCAAGGGGCGATTTCCGACCACAGCCGCCGCGCGGATATATCGACTCCCGCTTCGACCACTTGTGTAGACACGCAAATGAGTCCTGCAATCGAGACGATACCGTCGGTCACGGTGCGTTTGCGCGATGCTTCGAAGGCGAGAAGCTTGTCTTGATGAACTGCGCGATCTTTCGCCCGAAAACGCGATGTCAGAAGAACGACGTCAGAGGTACCGGTGCAGGCGTTGCTGAGCGCTGCGTATACCTGCTGCGCGACCGAGACGGTGTTGCAGACGACAAGGCACAAGCTCGCCTCTCGATGCTCATCGATTACCGCCTCCGCCAGGGTCTGTGCGAATGTCGACAGCTTCTCGCCGGTGGGCTTTTTCTTGCGCGTGGTTCGCGTCGAGGCTGACGGTTTCCATAGCCCGCATGGACGATGTGCCTGAAGAATCTCGTGTGTCTGGTCGCACTCACCCAAGAGGACGCGCCTCGGGGCGGGCAACTCCGCTTTCCTGCGATCAGGCGTATCGAGAAACGTCGGCCGCATCGTTGCGCTCATCCACCACGTAAAGCAGGGTTTCAGGCTTCTGAAGCGATCAGTCCTCATCCAGTCCAGTTGCGCCGACGTCCAGAGTCCGGAGCCCATCAACTGCACTTCGTCCATGACCCACAGGCAATCGTTGTTCAACAGCCCAAAGTGCATCGGCCAGCGATACCGGCTCATCCCGTACCCACGGTTGAGGCCTCGGGAGAGGAGCATGTCCTGCGTGCCGACGATCACCGCGTTCCGCTCCGGGTGGCTATCCCATTCGCCGGCATCTTCGCCTCCCATGAGCGCATGAAGGCCGACTTCATCCGAAAGCTCCAGGCTCTCCAGCCATTGGCGCGTGTTCCGGAAGGTCTGTTCGACGAGGGATCGCATGGGAAGGCAATAGACGAGACGACGCGGCCAGTCATCTCGAAGCTTCAGGACGCGGTTCCATAGCCAAGCCAGCACGACCGCGCTGGTCTTGCCAAAGCCCGTGGGGATCTCGATGAGCGTCGATTCACACGCGCTACTGTCGCTCAGCCAATCATCGTAGCCGCGCGAATGGCGCTCGCCACAGGCGAGTCGCGCTTGATACTCGTGCGGACAAGAACCCGTTGCTGTCGCGAACAGGCGACCGAACGTGTTCGGTCCAGCAGACGAATGTCGTACCCGGCGCAGGTCAGTGCCCATCGCTTGGCGTCCGATGCTGATGGAGATGGAGATTTCGCCTCACATGGATTCCAGCGATGCGGCCCTGGTTGGTGCTCCGGTCGAAGGAGTGACACCGTTGGCTCGACAGCGTTCGCGCAACGCCCCACGAATGGACTCGTTGCGCCGCAACCGTTCGGCACGAATCGAGGGTCTCAATTGTCCCATGAGGACCAAACGAACACCATCGCCGAGTTCCACCTCTCTGCGCCCGGGAGGATCGGCCACGACAGGAAAGCACCACCGTGGTCCAGCACTCCCGACAATCTGCGCGAGACCGATGATCGGTTGACCTCCGTGATTCGCGGGTGTTGATGGCGTAGTCGTCAGCGCACGCTCCGAGTCTTCGACACCAGGACATCAAACACTCAAGCATACAATTTCCTCACTTCATAAAGAAAAATGTATACATTTTCTCTTTCATTTGAATCAGAATGTATGCTTTCTGCGATACGAACCACGGATCGCCACCGCGCCAAGGAAACCGATCGCGATGAAGCGAGGCGAAGCACAACAATCGCTGATCGCCACCAACCGCTGGTGGCGCGACCCGCAGCGATGGCCGGCGCGCGATCCCGACCTTCGCGACGCTGGCGACGCCCCGTTCCGCTACCAGGCGGGGGTTCTGTCGAACTTGACGCCCGGTAGCCTCTACATGCTGCGTGGCCCCCGGCGCGTGGGCAAGACCGTCGAGGTCAAGCTCGCGATCAGGAACCTGATCGCCGGTGGAATCGAACCGCGCCGCATCGCGCACATGGCCGTGGATGGCCTGCGCAGCCGCGACCTTGGAATGTTGATCGACGCCGCCGGGTCGCTGATGCCGGAGGGTGTCCGGCGGTTCTGGTTCTTCGACGAGATCACCGGAATCACCGACGGCTGGCCGGAGCGAATCAAGTGGCTGCGCGACAACGACACCCGCTTCCGGACCGATACGGTCGTACTGACCGGCTCGTCGGCCGCGGACCTGACCGCGGCGACGAAGGCGCTCGCCGGGCGGCGCGGCGGAGCTGTGGATTCGGACCGGGTGCTGCTCCCGATTGGATTCCGGTCGTTCCTGCGCCTGAGTTCCGCGGAGCCGCCGCCCGAGAACACGGAACCGCTCGGCATCGATGCTCTGACCTCGGCACGACTCGCTGAAGCCGGACAGCGGCTGGCACCCTGGCTGGACGTCATGATCCGGGGCTGGGAGACTTACCTGCGAGTCGGCGGGTTTCCGAGCGCGGTGGCGAGCCATGTCGCGTCGCGCGAAGAAGCCGAGTCCCTCCGGGCGAGCCTGGCCGACGTCATTCATGGAGATGCCTTCAGCCGCGCGAGCTGGTCGCGCGCTCAGACGACGGATCTTCTGCGCCGGCTTGCCGCCGGACTCTGCGCGCCGGTCAACGTCGCATCCATGGCCAACGATATCGGCGTCTCGCAAACGACCCTCAAATACCGGCTCGACGAGTTGCGCGAGGCCTTCGTGCTTTGGCCCTGCCATCGCGAGGACGGATTGCGGCCGAAGCTAGGCGCCCAGGCCAAGCTCTACTTCACCGATCCGGTGTACGCGCGTCTCGCACCGAGTGCCGGCTTCGATCTCCCCCGACTCTCGCAACAACAGCTCGGAATGGCGCTGTTGCGGGCGAGCGAGCGAGCCGGGCCCGGCGCTCACGTCGAGTTCGATCGGGTGCTTCACCACCGCACCCGCACCCGCAAGGAGATCGATTTCGTCGGTCCCGGCTTCGGCGGGGTGAGCATCGAATCGAAGTACGTGGATGGAAGCTGGCGCCGTGATGCCCTCACCCTGAAGGCATCCCCCTGGCGCGGGATCATCGCCACCCGCTCCGAGCTCGACCTCGCCGGCCCGGAAGTCGTCGCGGCGCCAGCCGCCCTGCTCGCGTGGCTGATCGACTCATAGGGCCGGGCTTCCCGCACGCCCGGGGCGGCGGCATGCACCGGCGTTGCGGATCTGCAACGATCTCCGGCCAGGCCGCGTGCAATGCAACACTCGCACACGGGACGACGACCACCGACATGAGCACCGACGCCCTGAAGACCATCCGCATGCAGATCATGTGGAACCGCCTGATCGCGGTCGTCGAGGAGCAGGCGCAAGCGTTGCTCCGCACTGCGTTCTCGCCCATCGTGCAGCGAGGCGGGCGACCTCTGCGCCGGCGTATTCGACACCCGCGGAAGGATGCTCGCGCAAGCCGTGACCGGCACCCCCGGCCACGTCAACTCCATGGCGGAATCGGTCGATCACTTCCTGCGCCACCTCCCCGTGGGGACCATGCACGAGGGCGACATCTACATCACCAACGACCCCTGGATGGGCACCGGCCCTCTCAACGATTTCGTGCTGACCACCCCGTACTTCCACCGGGGCCGGCTCGTGGGGCTGTTCTCCTGCACCTCGCACCTCACCGACATCGGCGGCATCGGCTTCGGCCCCGATGCGGCCGACGTGCACATGAAAGGCATCTACATCCCGATGCTCAAGCTCGCCGACCGCGGCGTGCTCAACGAGACCCTGATGGCCATGGTCCGGGCGAACACGCGCCAGCCGGTCGAATCCGAAGGCGACGTGTACTCGCTGGCGGCGTGCAACGACGTGGGCTGCGAACGCCAGGTGGAGATGATGACCGAGTTCGACCGCGGCGAGTACATCTGCGAGAGCTCGCGCCGCGCGCCGCGCGGTGCTCGACGCGATCGCGAAGCTGCCGCGGGGCGAGTACCGCAGCTCGATGCGGATCGACGGCTACGAGCGTCCCCTCGACCTCGTCGCGAGACTCGAAATCGCCGACGACAGCATCACCATCGACTACGACGGCACGTCGCCGAAGTCGAACCACGGGGTCAACGTGCCGATGGCGTACACCTCGGCCTACACGTGCTTCGGGCTCTCGTGCATCGTCTCCGCCGACGTGCCGAACAACTGGGGATCGCTGGCACCGTTCAGGGTGGCGGCGCCCGCGGGATGCGTCCTCAACGCGCCCTACCCCGCCCTGGTGTGCTCGCGCCACATCATCGGCCAGATGCTGCCTGAAGTGGTCCTCGGCGCGCTGATCCAGGCGGTCCCCGAGCGGGTGCCGGCCGAGGGCGCGGCGTGCCTGTGGAACGTCACCATGCGCGGCGAGAGCGACCGCGCCGCGAACCAGTCGAGCGGCGCGCTGTTCGCGGTCACCGCGGTGTGCAACGGCGGGACCGGCGCGCGGCCGTCGAAGGACGGGCTCTCCGCCACCGCGTATCCGAGCGGAGTGCGGGGCACGCCGGTCTAGATCAACGAGCAGGTGTCGCCGGTGGTGTTCTGGCGCAAGGAGATGCGGCCCGATTCCGGCGGTCACGGGCGCTGGCGCGGGGGGCTCGGCCAGGTCATCGAGATCGAGTCGGCCATCGGCAAGGACTTCGAGCTGCTCGCATCCTTCGACCGCGTCATCCACCCCTCGCGCGGAAGATACGGCGACCGCAGCGGTGTGCGGATCGCCTCGGGCGCGGTACTGAACGGCAAGGGCACGCAACGCATCGCGGCCGGAGAACGGCTCGTCCTCCATACCCCGGGCGGCGCGGGCTTCGGCGACCCGCACGAACGCGACCCGGCGGCGGTGGCCGCGGACGTCGCGGCCGGACGCATCTCGCCGGAGACGGCGAAGGCGGTCCACGGAGTCGATGTCGCGGCGCGATGAACAGCGCCCCGGTCCGTCGATTGCCGTGGAACACCGCGGCGGCGGTCGTGTACGGCCGGCCGACGCGGGTTCCGGCGCGCGACCGCAGCTGTCGCGGGCAGACCCGCAGGTCGGATTAGCGCAGCGTAGTCCGACCTGGAGCTACCCAGCCGCGCAACGGCATCGACCGAATACGAATGCGTGATGACGAAGATGGCATGATGCCATTGCCGGACAAGCTGCTCGCACCCCTGTCGCGCTTCAACGACGGCGTCGAAGTGGTCGGCAAGTACCTCGTGTTGGCGCCACCGTTTCATCCGTATACCCAGTTACTCATCAACTCCGTACCCGAACTGTGCATCGGCTGGCTCGAAGACACCCTGCAAAAACAGGAGATGGCAGCCGGTATTGCCCGCGGGGTGGAAATAACAGCGGTGGGGTGCCCGTTTTACCGCCGCTGTCCGGTGGCGATAGAAGGTCGGTGCAAACGCGAAGACGCGCCTATTCACGCGGCTCATCCTAAACATTTCATCGCCTGTCACAGGCGTTTGAACGAGTTGACCCGAATGGTCTGAATGCCGGTGCGCGGCGGCTGATGGGTGTTCGTAGGTGGAATCTTATATCTCTATGTCACCGGTGAACGGCCTTGAAGCGGTGAGCGATTGTGGGGTGCTGAGCCGGCAATACACTTAGCGCGGTGTGCCCGGCCAAAGACTGCCCAGGCGTTCGGATAGGTGTCGAGATTACAATCCCTTGCTGGGTTGCGCAGCCGTTCTCACGGCGCCAGCTCTTCCTCCCGCAAGTCGTGCTGCGCCGGGTCTGGCCGGTGGTGGTAGCGCAACCACTGTCCGGCATAGCGTTATTCGATGAGGTGAGCCGCATCAAGGAAGAACGCAGGCAGGGCGGCGACGGCAGCGTCATCAAGGCCACCAGGTCGGACAATAACCGGGCCGTGCGGGTGGCCGCTCATGGACGCAGTTCTTCGACGGCGCTAAATAGATGGCTTTCATCGACTTGGTGCGCCTGTTCGAGGGACTCGTGAACGGCCATGGTCAAGCGCCGCCAGAGGCATTGAAGTTAGTGGCTGGCTAGCATCCCGTATCCGCCAACGTCTATAGCATGATCGAGCGGGTTGGATGAGCCGCCTAACACCTTGGTCAGGGCCAGGTCGGCAGCGCGGCTGACAGCGGTGGTGGCACCCTCTGCGGGTGGCGCTTTGGCGCCGGCGGCGCGTTCTGCGTTTTGCTTCTCGCCTATGTTATAGGCGCCTTAGCGCGCGGCTCCTCGGCCACCGATTCTTCGGTCTGCGCGGCCTCTAGCCTTGCGTTGGCGAGCCGCCCCACTAAAACGCCCTGGCCTGCACTCACAACCGCACAGTCTCCGCCCTGCTCGTAGCCGGTAAAAAATCTCCAAACGGGCACATCCAAAGCGCCGGCCAGCCCCATCAGCGGCCGCTTGCGAGAGCCACCCACAGAGCATCCCGCCCCTCAGCAGATACCGGTGAGCAGACGAACGGTGCGCCCTTCGCACATTCCGGGGTGGGCGCGGGGAACGCGCCCGCGGCCTACGAAGCGGTAAGGCGCGGGTATGCACAGACGAGGAGCCCACGTCAGGTCCTCCAGGCGCCTCGGTGACATGGATGCAGCGGCTGCGGCGGGTGTTCGACATCGCTCTCAGCATCTGCCCGCGCTGTGGCGGATCAGTGAACGTGTTGGCGGTAATCACCGAACCGGCGCTTATCGCGTCCATCCCCGGGCACCTGGCGTCCATCCTCGGGCACCTGGCCAAACGCGAGGCCCGCGCGCGGCCCGTGGTTGTCGGGGCTGAGCGCGACCGGTGCCGCACTGGCGGTCAAGAAAGTGTCAGGCGAGGGCTCGTTCACAAGCCCTGGGCCTTTGCAATTCATGCGACCGCCGCCTAGCTCCCCTGGCGCTACTCGAGGCGCGCGCGGATCGGGTGGTTTGAATTGACTATTCGCGATTCACGCCATTGGGATTTGTCGCCTGCAAAGAGCGCAAGACGCACTCCCTGAAGTCTCACGCGAATACCTTTCGGTCAGGGCCACCCGCCTGGATTCAGTTTTGCCATCCGGGTTCCATGGTCCGGCCAATGATGTCGCCCACGGCTACGCGCAATTCGGGCGCGCGACTCTTCTGCCAACGCTGGAGCAAAGCGTCGCGGGTGCGGCGAACTTCGGCGCTTGGCATCGCGCGTAGTTGCGCCACCGCGATATCGACGTAAAGCCGTCGTGTAATCGCCGAAGTCGTGTTGCGAGAGAGAGCTTCGACAATCGCTTGGTCGAGCGATTCGGTTGCGAAGCCCAACCCTCTCAGCATCGAAGATCGGTTCGGCAGGTCGGAGCGGTGTGCCGCTATGGTCAGGAGACGATTGATGACCGCTGGCTCCAGAGGTTGGCTTTGATTGACTCTGGAAAGCGCAATGGCGGCCTCTCCATCCGAAGCGCTAATGACCCACTCTCCGCGGTAACCGAACGATTGAGGTGAAAGCCAGCTATAGGGGGATAGGCGGGCCACGAGCCATTCTATCTCCCGCGGCGATATCGGCATGGCTCGGGCGAGATAACCAATGGCTTCGTGGAGGCGGCTGAGCGTGCGATTGTCGTTACCCTCCCGATCGAGCCACTTGCGTAGAGTGTTCTGCTCGGACTGCGTTAAGTAGATCGCATTTCGCGACAACAACCGGAACCGCTCAACGGTTTCGAAGTCTGCGGCCCCGGACTTGCGCTGCACAAGCTCGAACACGCGCTCGCGGAAGGGTTGTGGTAGCGACTGGTAAGCCGCGGTTTGGAACAGCAGACGATTGAGCGGGGTGTTGAGGCCGAGCGGTTGGCCGCTTTTCTCGAATGAGGTGACGATTCCCTCAACTGTGCGCGGAGTCAATCCAGCCCGGCTTGCGAGGGCGGTAAGACCGGCGATTGCGGCCAGTTGGCCGTGAGGGTAATCCTCTCCGGGTGGCGAGGGCGCAGATGGGAGCAACGCCACGAGCGCCGTTTCGGCGGCGGCACGGGAATCCCCGCGGCTAGTGAGTGCACGAACCAACGCGGCTGGGGCTCCCTCGCACCAACCACTGAGTTGGGGCAACTGCGGCCACCGTGGCGAGCGCATCCGCGACGTTGCTTCGGCAAGCGCGTCGATGTCCGCCGCGAGTTGTCCGGGGTCCTCCGAATGGGCAACACGATACGTCACTGCGATCACGAGCTCGACAAGCTCGTTCGCGTGGTCGGCGTCTTCAATTCGAAGGGCCCGCCACTGGAGGTCGCGGGCGAACACGCCCGTGCGCACGTCGAGGAGGGAGAAGTCGAGTTGTTGCTTCACGGGATACGAACAATCGACATCGATTGCGGGTAACGTCGGATAGACTTGGTCTGCAATGCTGCGAGTACCTTCGTTGCGCGCCACCGAAACAAACGCCACTTCCCAGGCGGGCGGCGGTTGCTCGCTCTCTAGCGTTGGCGAGTCCGCCCGAGCGAGCATTTGTGCCCGGGCCGCGGAAGAGCGCGTCGAGAACCGGTTCGAGCATCGATAACCAGCGGGCAAGACCGTCTCGGTCTTTGCGCGTCGTGAAGCCGTACTCGCTGCCTTCGCTCAAGCGACGCACGGCATCGCGAGCACGGGGCGAAACATCCCGGACGGTGAATCCAGTGTCGATTTCCTTGCCCAAATGGAAGGGGGTGAGTTCGTAAAACGCAGCCAGGCCCGGCCGCACGAGGATCGCGCCGTTCGCACCGACGGCAAGGTGATAGAAGAGTAGGTCCGCAATTAGCCAAATCACGAGCACGGCGGCGGCGCTAACGGTGAGAATTCGTCGCACCCGTAGGCGAATCGTGGCGCTGATCGAGAGATTGCGTCGCAGGTCACGACTGGCAACCGTTGGCAGCAACATGGGCTTCGAAGCGGTGCCACCCATGACCGGTTCTTGTACCGTGCCGCGCTTGTGTACGGTCGCCTCCAGCGGGACCTGTTCACGAAGGTGCGGTACGAGCCGCGCTTCGACGTCGATGGTTCCGTCCCGGTAGGCAAGCGCGGATCCCGACGACATGGCCTTTAGCAGCACGTCCGAAAGAATCGATCGCCCAAGCTGCTTATCTTCCCAGGCCTTTTGTGTACTACGCGCGGAGGCAATGTAAATACGGGCGGAGCACCCTTCCAATGCAGAAAAAAAATCGCTGCCCGCCAGACTGGCCTCCGCAAAGCAATAGTCGGCAACGAGTAGCACCTGGTCGGCATCGACCGAAGCGAGTAGCTGGTCGATCTCCGAACGCGTGAGGCTCGGCTCGCCGGCGGCGGCGTCCGCGAGGCAGAACCAACCCTCGTGTGCGTTCGTTTCGCCGTGTCCGGACAGGTAAAGCACGAAGAGGTCGAAATCCCCGCTCGATGCGATGTCATTGACGGCCTGACCCAGCCCGTCTCGGTCTGCCTCGCCGTCGGTGAGACAAACATGCAGGTCTCGTTCTCCGGCCCAAGCGGAGGTCAAGTAACGATGAAACGCCATCGCATCAGCGCTAGCAAACTGCAGGCGAATCTGACTCGACGCGAGATGTGAATCACGATATGCGACGATTCCTATCGAAATCGAGGCGACGCGCATCGGTTCACCAGTGGAAGAAATTGATGATGCTCGCTTGCGTCGATTTGCCACCTGAAATTGCCGCGGTGGTCGCCATCTTTTGCAGGATCAGCGGTGCGGAAATACCAACGTGCAAGGCAAGCAGTCCATCTGCTTGATCCCCGAAATAGAGCATCGCGAGTAGACCCCCAGCCCCCGCCATTCCAACAGACATGAGCCAGTAGATTGCGGATCGTTTATAGGCGCTAAAGTTAGGGTCGCGGGTGAGTCCGTACCAATGGATTACCTCCAAAAGCAAACCGCCCGCAAACCCTACTCCGAACACCTGAATTGTCGATTCAAGCTCCATTCGTATCTCCTCTTCGTAGTGCCAAACCGGTCGCATCGTTGATCGCGGAGCCGTTAGGACTACCTGGTGCGAAACCGTCACCGCGCGCGAGCCGCCGCGCTTCGTTGTAACATAGAACCTCCGCGGCTGGCCGCGGTCGTCTCTCATCTGCGCGATGCACGCAACGGGGGACGGACGGGCATGATTGGGTCAGACTTCCGCTAGCCAACGCCACAACCAATGACCCCGCCCGACCGGGTCTGGAATTCCCGTGGCTTGATGCGTAACTGCGATCGCTCTCTGATCTCGAGTTACTGAATAGTCCGTCGGTCTGAGGACTAATGACTCCGGGATCCCGATGCCGCGCGGTGTGGGGTTAGAATGGCGAGGCTGACGGCCCGCCGGGCGGGCTGCACTTCGCCGGCTTCGCACCGCCGGACTTAAAATTGACGCCAACGCTCACAACGGGAGGAGAAGATGACCACGATTGGCAAAACCAAAAAACTATTCGCACTCGCCATGGGCGTATTGGCGGCCGGCCTGTCCGTGCCCGCGGCAGTTCAGGCCGAGTTTCCCGAAAAACCGATCAAGCTGGTTGTCGGCTTTCGCGCCGGTGGCGGCACCGACACCCTCGCCACCGCCCTCGCCAAGGAAATGGAGCCCATTCTCGGGCAACCGGTGGTTAAGGAAGTAAAGGCTGGCGCCGGTGGCGGCAAAGCAGCCGCTTCAGTTAAGACGGCCAAGCCGGACGGCTACACCTTGGTCATGGCAGTCACCCCAACGTTTGCCTTTAACCCCGCGTTCGCGCCCGACAAAACGCCCTACACAAAGGACGACTTCGACTACATAGAGTCGATTGCCAAGGCCCAGGAAGCCGTCTACGCGCGTGCCGATGCCCCTTACGATACGTGGGCAGAAATGCTCGCCTACGCAAAAAAGGGTAACAAGCTCACGTATTCCGCGGTCACTCCGTTCGACAAACTCCTGACGAAGTACGTGAGCAAGAAAGAAGGCGTCACCATCACTTCCGTGCCGACTAAAGGCGGTTCGGGTGCCGTTAAGAACGTCCTCGGCGGCCACACTGACCTCGGCTTCTCCGGCGGGGCCTTCATCAAGCTAGTCCGGAAAGGTGAAGTGAAGGTATTGGCCAGTCTGCGAAGCGAACGCCTTTGGTCCGCTAAAGACGCGCCAACCCTCAAAGAACTCGGTTATCCGATCGCCTTCGAAGCGCACTTCATGATTGCCGCCCCGAAGGGATTGCCGGAAGACGTGAAAGCAAAGCTGGTCCATGCGATTCGTGAGGGCACGAAGGGCCCGGCCGTTCGCGAGATTCTGAAGAAGCTCCCGTTCGTCGAAGAACAGATGGGACCAGAAGGTCTGGTAAAAGCGGTCAACGCGACCTACGAAGCCAACGTCAAGATGGTCGAGAGCCTCCAAGAATAGGTCTCGTGAGGTGGTTTCACGGCGCACGGTAGACACCGCGGCTGGACTCGTCCTGGCCGTGGCGGCAGCCGCAGCAGCCATTTGGGTCATTCCAGAACAGGCCGCCCCCGGCGATGACGGCGAAATTGCGCCGGTGCTATTGCCAATCGTCGCGGCCGTGGTCATCGCAATCTTCGCGATCATCCAAGCCCTCTCCAACGCACTCGGCCGCGCGGCGGAGCCGGTGGATTTCGATACACGATCGGTGCTCTTCAGCCTAGTGGCGGTCGCGGCGCTGGCGGCCGCCGTCGGATTGTTCGCGTGGTTCGGGTTTCGCATCGGCGGCGCCATGGCGATCGCCGCGATTGGGCTCGCGATGCGGCCCCCGTTGCGAATCGCGGGGTGGCTCATTGCCGTCGCCATTGTCCTGCCCCTCGCTGCCTACACCCTTGCCTGGCACGGCTTGCGTCTCGCCTTGCCGTAAACGAGAGCCACGCCTTTGGAAACGGTTTTTCTTGGGATTCAAGACGCTTTTAGTGTTTCGATATTCGTCGTCGTTCTGGCCGGTGTAACCCTCGGTATCGCAGTCGGCGCCATTCCTGGCCTGAATGCGCCGATGGCCATCGCGATTGCCATCCCCCTGACGTACTACATGTCGCCATTGGCGGCACTTGCCTTCTTAATCTCGGTGAACAAGGGCGGCAGTTTCGGCGGTTCCATCTCCGGAATTTTGCTCAACACCCCGGGTTCGCCGGAAGCGGCGGCCACCGCATTGGATGGCCATCCGCTGGCCAAGAAGGGCTACCCCATGAAGGCGATGAATACTGCCTTGGGCGCATCGGTAGTAGGCGACCTATTTAGCGACGTCGTGCTCATCCTCGTGGCGGCGCCAATCGCCGTGGTCGCCCTCAAGCTCGGTCCGGTAGAGATCATGAGCCTCATCGTTTTCGCCTTCGCGATGATTTCCGGGCTGCTCGGTGGGTCGGTGGCCAAGGGTTTGATCGCCACGGCACTAGGCGTCTTCTTTGCCTGCATCGGCACGGATCCGACGATGTCCATGCCGCGGCTCGACTTCGGGCACATTGAGCTGCAGAGCGGCATCCCCCTGATGGCGCTCGGCATCGGCATGCTCGCCGTGTCGGAAATTCTCATCCAGATCGAGAATCACGTACGCGGCGGCAATACCGCTATTTAGCAAGGGGGCGAGCGGGCGCCGGATGATCGTCTTCATCTCGGCGAGTTCTTCGGCCTGTGGCGGACCTTGATGCGCTCCGCCGTTATCGGCACCGGTATCGGTGCGCTCCCCGGATTGGGAGCGACGATTGCCGGGTTCCTTGGCTACGGCGCCGCCCGTCGCGCATCCAAGACGCCCGAGCGATTCGGCAAGGGATCGATCGAGGGAGTCGCGGGCGCCGAAGCGGCAAACAGCGCGGTGGTTGGGGCCAATTTGATCCCGTTACTTGCGCTCGGAATTCCCGGCAACGTCACGGCTGCGTTGCTCGTTGGTGCGTTCATCATCCACGGATTTGCGCCTGGTCCGTGGATGTTCGACGACCACGGCCGGCTAATCTACGGCATGTTCGCGGCCATGGTCATGGCCAATGCCGTGAATCTGATTATCGGTGGATTCGGATTACCGGTGTTTGCGCGGGTGCTGTCGGTACCGAAGGCGATCATCTTACCGGCCCTCGTATTCCTCGGATTGGTCGGTGCATTCCTCAATGATCAGAGCTTCTTCGCAGTAAGCTTAACTGTCGCCTTCGCGATACTCGGTTACCTGATGCGCAAGCTGGGTTATCCATTTGTACCGTTCATCATCGGGTTTGTGTTAACGCCGATGCTCGAACTGTCGTTCAGCCAGGCCTACATATTGACCGAAGCCAAGTTGACCAACTTGATCGACTACCCGGTCGCGTTGGCGTTCCTATTATTGACGCTGATCGTCATCGTTCGCTCGATCGTTCGTCGATAGCGATAGGCGGTGACGCTCGCATTCATGCGGCCGCTCGCCGACACTGAATTGACGCGTACGTCGTCTGCGCTGACAGCCGGTACGATTCGCCGTGGAGGACGCGTTCACCGATGACCGATATGCGCCCCAACTTTCTCGTGTTCATAACCGATCGGCAGCGCTACGATCATCTCTCATGCGCGGGCAACGGGGTGTTACGTACGCTTAACATCGGCACATCTGTTCGAGTGTCTTTCGCGTCTGATGATGGAGCACGCCGACCAGAGTCCATTTCCGACGGGACGCACGTAGTTTCGGTAACGCCCGAAATGAACAACGGCGCCTGGAAGAAGTTGCGCGAATGGCTAGCGCCAGCGCCATGATCACGGATCGGGAGTTGTCCCTGAAACGGCACGCAAAGGATCCGAAAGCAAACTCATTCCATAAGCATTGATGGCTCGTGAACTGCATGCCTTAGGGGGCGCAAATGATCGAAGTCGATCAACGCCGTTACGATCTTGATTGGATTCGCGTCTTCGCATTCTTCTTATTGATTCTGTTTCACGTTGGCATGTTCTACAGCCCATGGGGCTGGCATGCTAAGAGCCCGCAGGCGCCTGTTGGCTGGATGGAGCTGCCGATGGTGTTGATGAGTAGCTGGCGATTGTGGCTCTTGTTTTTCATTTTGGGGGCGGCGTTGTGTTTCGCCATGACAAGGTCAAGCAGGGACCGTTTTTGGCCCGGCGCTTTTCCCGCCTGTTTGTACCCCTCGTGTTCGGCATGTTGGTGATCATCACCCCCTAAAGTTACTACGAGCTACGGGCTCATGGCATAGATCCCGGGAGATTTTGGACGTTCTACTTGACTTGTCTTCTCCCGCCTTGGATCGATCTGGGTGGCCGATGACAACTCCCACGTGGAATCACCTTTGGTACGTGCTATACGTTCTGGTAATGACTCTCGTCCTAATCGCGATCAGCAAAGCTACCGCCCGGAGTCTTGAGCAAAGGCTCGATCGGCTGGCCAATCGGGCAATGCGTTTTGCGCTTGTTTTCGTGCTGCTTTTGGTGCCGCTGATGTTGTTGCTAATTCTGGCGGCGCTCCAGAACAGCTACGGGCGCCTTACAAACGCTTTGGGGGGGATTGATATCGTTTGACCTCGTCGTTTCTCATCTTCGTTCTGGGGTATGTGTTCACCAAGAATTCAGCCTTTTGGCGGGTATTGGCGAGCGTACGGTGGCCGAACAGGTGATACATCGCGTTCCCCCGGCCGGCGCGCTGGATATAGCGAACATATGCGCCGCCAAAGACGGCGAGTCCGCATTTGGGCTCGATGTGCGAAACGACAGTCGGCGGCGGCGATTGCGATATCGGCGGCCAGCATCATGCTCGATGCCGATCGTGAACGTTACACTCTGGACCGCGACCACGAGTAGTTTGCTGCACCGACGTCGCAGGGCAAACGCGTCCACACGGTCGTCGGCAGCATTGGCAGCGTCACGCTCGCCCGACTGCATTGACCCGGCGAACCGGGGCAAACCGAGGCCCGCAATCGTGTGCTTCCCTGCGAACGACCAGACGCCGACCCAGAGATCCGGGTCGGTATCGAGGATCGTGAGAGGTTCCGACAGCTCATCGAACATCTACGGGGTAAATCCGTTCATCTTGTCGGAGCGATCGACCTCGACGTGATAGATGTGGTCGTGCCTCGTACCCGTGACGGTACCGTTCTCGCTCATGGGATTCCCCGCAATCGGTACGGGTGGTCTGGTCAACCCACGAACATAAAGTCGAGCAGTTTGCGCACTGGTGCATACGATGAGCTGTGGGTCTGCAGGTCATCGAGTGTGTAGATCGACCCGTTGAGAATCGCGTCTGCCGCCCGGTGCCCGCTGCGGATCGCAGGACCAATCCCCTCGCACAGATCTCGCGTTGCGAGTCCCACTGCATCGCCCGTGATGAAGGCATTACCCACGCGCACGGTATCGACACCGCCTCGAAGGAAGTAGCTGTAACCCTTCGGCTCGTGATCAAGAGGCAGGTCGTCGCCCGTGATGAACCCTTTCTTGCGCAACACGCCGATGAAGTGCGCCCAGTGCGTCTTGATGTCCTGGCCCTTCGCCTTGAGCTTGATCGACATACCACCGATACCGCAATTCAGGTAACCGTCGGCCTTCGGCACGTACCAGGCGTAGCCCGGCAATCCCTTGTCGAAGAACCAGAGGTGGCAGCGCTCATCCTTCCACTCGTATGGAAACTCGTGCTCGAAAGTCGCAGCCTGCAATTCCTTTGCACGCGGATTCACCTGGCGAAAAAACGTCCGGTACACCGGGCAGCGCGTGCCCGCCGCCCCAACGATATACGGGGCTTTCCAGTTGCCATCCACCGTATAGCCCGTGTCGTCGGTCTGGATTTCCTTGACGTTGTGGTGAATCACTTCGGCGCCCGCCGACTGCAACAGCCAGTTGTCGAACTCGTAGCGGCGAATGGAATGTTGCGGGTTGCGCAGCTTGAACGTGAGCCCCTTAACGTGGGCGACGATCTCGTCAAACGTGTTGAACCGGTGCGGGTAGTCGTCGGGGTTCATGTCGAGATCATCGACGACTTCCGGCGTGATCCAGCCGGCGCAAAGCTTGAGGCGAGGAAAATCCTCGCGATCGAGAACGAGCGTACGCGCCCCGTTTTCGACCAGGCGCGCAGCGCAGGCGGCCCCAGCTGGCCCGCCGCCGATCACGATCGCGTCATACTCCACTGTGGCGCTCAGTCGAATTGCTGCCAGGTGTGGGTGGAAGTGGGAGTGGTGTCGTTCGTTCCCGCGGACGGATACAGGTGTTCGCGCGTCAGCGCGACGTTGTTGTTCGCCGCGTGTGTGAAGACGACCTGGAACAGCTGCAGGGTGCCGGAAATGAATGAGGCAGCACAGCCACCCAGGTAAAGCCGCCAGGCGCGGATGAAAGGCTCGTCGTACATCGTGCGGATGGTGTCCGCGTTGCGGTCGAAACGGTCGAGCCATTCGATCAGCGTCTTCGCGTAGTGCAGGCGGATGTTCTCGATGTCGAGAACGGAGAATCGGTTCTCAAAAATCGACATCATCTCGCGCAGGCTCGGCGGGTAGCTGCCCGGGAAGATGCGTTTTTCCAACCACTCGTTGACTGCCATTGCCTGATTGCGCCCGATCGAATGAATCAATCCGATCCCGTCGGGTTTCAACGAGCGTCGAACAACCTCGCCCAGTTGATCAAAGTGGTTGGCCCCAACGTGTTCGAGCATGCCGACCGAAACGAAGGCGTCGTAGGTCCCTGACACATTGCGGTAGTCGTCCGCAACGAATTCGACCTGGTCCGTGAGTCCTTCGCGTTCAGCGCGTTCCCGTGCGAAAGCGATCTGTTCGGCGGATATGTTGAAGGCTCGTACCTTGACGCCAAAGTTCCGCGCCATGTGCAACGCCAGAGAGCCCCAACCGCAGCCCGCCTCGACGACCGTCTGCCCCGGCTCGAGGCGAACCTTGCGGCAAACGTGATCCATCTTGGCGATCTGGGCTTCTTCCAGAGTGGCATCAGGGCGCGGGTAGTACGCGCACGTGTAGACCATCTTTTCGTCAAGCCAGAGCTTGTAGAAGTCGTTGCCGAGGTCGTAGTGATGGTGGATGTGGCGTTTCGAGCCGGCCGTCGTGTTGGTCTCTGCCGTAGGCAAGCGGCCGAAGATCGAGCGTTTGAAACCAGTCGGGCCGAGGTCGTTGGCCGTGCCGAAGCAACGCGTGAGCAATTCCACCGGATCGCCTTCGAGATCGATCTGCCCTTCGCTGAAGGCGTCGCCGAACGCGAGTTCGGGCGCTTTCATCAGTCCCAGCAGCACGGATCGGTTGCGAAAAACGATACGTCCGTACGAGTGTCCGTCAGGCACATACGAATCGATGTCGTCCCACAGCGCGGCATGGATAGGCGGATTGCCTGCCGCTTGCATCACGCGGCGCAACAACCAGCGGTCGAATCTGGAAACAGTTCGGCCTTGATCTTCGTGGGCTTCGAGAACCGCGGCGCTCGAAGCCGTTGGTATTCCCAGGGGGTGTTCGCTCTTCACAACTTCCACTCCTTCTTCAGGGCGGTGTCAGGAAGCGGTTGAACTGCCATCACGAGCGTTCGTGTATCCACCACCGACGTTCGCTTGTCTCGCTGGACGGACTACCTGTGTGGACTCCAATCCCTGCTTGTCGGCCGCTATCCTCCTTCTTTGATTGTCCGAGTATACGGCGCTCTGCCACAAGTGCGAACAACCTGTTTGCAGTGGATCGGGCCGGCCAAAGGGGGAAGGCCAAAGGGGGATATGTCGATCTGCCAGCAGCAACTGCCAAACGAGCGTTACCGTGAGTGATTTGTCCGTCGCCGCGGCTGCCGACGCTCGTGAGAGCCTCATTGAACGGGGCTTCTGCGTATTCCCGAACGTGCTGACGGAGCCGCTTCTAGGCGAGATTCGCCGTGTGACGGATGCTCTTTGCGACGAAGTTCCCGAGGACCTCGCCCGGAAGCGGTGAGCACAAGGCTGGTCTGGCCGGCGGCTGGCCCGGATTTATCCTCTTCGCCGCTGGCGCGTTACTGTTGCTGCTGGTGCTACCCTGGCGTCTGCGTGCGCTGCGCGCCGGCGCGCTCGAAATCTTGCAGGTGGCCTTGCTGGCCGGTGCGGCTTTCGCTCTTTACGGTATGGCCATATTGCTGACCGAAGTGGTGAACGCGATCTTGCTCTTTTACCTGACGCCGGTGTGGAGCACTTTGTTGATGCGTTTCGTTCTAGGTGTTCCAGTCACCCGCGCGCGAGCACTGGTTCTTATCTGCGGCTTCGGCGGATTGGCCATTATTCTAAGTGGCGATGGCGGCTGGCCTTGGCCGCGCAATGCGGGCGATTGGATGGCGCTCATCTCTGGCGCCCTGTGGGCCTGCGGCACGTTCGTCATGTACCGGGGCGTAAAGCTAGCTGCGTTCGAGCAGGTTCTCGCATTTGCCGCCGGCGGCGCGCTCTGCGCCTTGCTTCTCGCCTATGTGATCGGCGCCTTAGCGCTAGGCGCCTCGGCCACCGGCTCGGCGGCCTCTGGCCTTGCGTTGGAGCGCTTAAGCGCATCGTCATGGACATTCGTCGCCGTGACCGCCCTGCTTTTGGTGCCGACTAACTTCCTGATGATGTTCGGCGTTAACCGCCTGGACCCAGGACGGGTTGGCGTTCTTCTGATGTTGGAAGTGGTGGTAGGCGTGATAAGTGCATCGTTGTACGCCGGCGAACCGTTCGGAACGCACCATGGTATGGGCGCGGTGCTCATTATAGGCGCCGGGCTAACGGAGGTTCTGTACCGGCCTTATGCGCCCGGTAACTGACCTGAAGCTATGGGTCAGCGAGCCTTATACCTGCCTCGAGTGCGGGCAGGGTTGACATGTGCTGAGCGGAGGCCGACGCTGGCGGCACAAAGGGCGTGCACGCCATCCAAGTTGAAAGCCTACCCCGTTGGACAAAACCGATCTTTGTTTCATGCCCGCCACGCAGATGGTGGAACATATCAGGCGGCGCGAGTTGTCGCCGGTTGAAGTGACGGCAACGGTCATCGAGCGTATAGAGGCGCTGGAGCCCCGCTTGAATGCGTTTTCAGCTTTTGCGCCGGATCTGGCCATGGAGCAGGCCAAGCAGGCCGAGGCAGCGTTGCTGGCCGGTGTTGCGCCTGGACGCCTGCACGGCGTGCCGGTGACCATCAAGGACTTGGCGGATGTGGCCGGCTTACCCACCGAACGGGGCTCTTTTACCGCCAAGGGCCAGATGCCGGCCAAAGATAGCCCATTCGTGACACGGCTGCGCGCCGAGGGAGCGGTGGTGCTCGGCAAAACCACCACCTCCGAACACGGCTGGAAGGGCGTCAGCCAAAGCCCGCTCACCGGGATTACCTCCAATCCGTGGCGGCTGGGGTACAACGCGGGCGCGTCATCGGCGGGTGCCGGGGCGGGGGCCGCTGCCGGTTACGGTCCGTTGCATCAAGGCTCCGATGGCGCCGGCTCGATCCGCATGCCAGCGCACTTCAGTGGCGTATTCGGACTCAAACCTACGTTTGGGCGGGTCCCCAACGTGCCGGTGCGTAACAACGATCAGGTCTCGCATACCGGGCCGATGACCCGCACCGTGGCCGACGCCGCGCTCATGCTGGAGATCATGGCCGGGCGCCACCCGTTGGATCACTATAGTTTGGAAGCGCCACCGGCCGCGTATTGCGAGCAATTGCATACCGGCATCGCCGGTTTGCACGTGGCCTTCAGTGCCGATCTGGGACATGCGCGGGTGGATCCCGAGATCGCCACGCTGGTGGCTGAGGCGGTGAAGACGTTTGCTAGCTTGGGGGTTCAAGTGGAAGAGGTGGCGATACCCTTCGGTCGCCAAGGCCCCGACATCGGGCGTTTTTTCTGGGCCGCCCATGAGCTGGAATTGAATGGGTTTCTGGATGATTACAGGGAGCGGATGGATCCGGGTTTGGTTGCCTGTATAGAGTCCGCGCAAACCGCCACGGCGCTCGATTATCTGTCTATGCGGGAGAAAAAACATGCTTACATCGCGCAGATCCATCAGTTTTTCGAGCAATGGGATCTGTTGCTGACGCCAGCGGTTTCGGTGGCCGCGTTTCCCGCCGGGCGGCTGATGCCGGAGCACTGGCCGTGCCACCCGTGGGATTGGCTGAGTTGGGCGGAGTTTTCCTATCCGTTCAACCTCAGCATGAACCCGGCTGCCTGCGTTCCCGCCGGCTTCACCGCTGACGGCCTGCCCTGCGGGCTGCAAATCGTGGGCCGGCGTTTCGAAGATGCGACCGTGTTGCGCGCAGCGGCGGCTTTTGAGCAAGCGCGGCCTTGGGCGCAACACCGGCCGTCACTTTAGATAAATGATAGGTATGGGGAGAACTCGACCATGAACGAAAAGCTGCATCTTATCAGCTCAGTGACCTGACCCTGGGTACAGCGCGCCGTGATCGTTTTGCGTGCTAAATCGGTGGACTATGAGGTGACTTACATCAACTTGCGCGAGAAACCGGATTGGTTTTTGGCCATCTCTCCACATGGCAAAGTGCCGGTGCTGAAAGTGGGCGAGGTGCCTTTGTTCGAGTCCAACGCCATCGCCGAATATCTGGACGAAGTGGTAGCACCCGCGCTCCATCCCGAGGATCCGCTGGATCGGGCGAGGCACCGCGCCTGGACCGATTTCGTAGCGGATTTTGCCGCCATGCTCGGCAAGATCTACTACGCCAAGGATGAGACCGCCATGGCGGCAGGCATTGCAGCAGCCAAACCGAAGTTGGCCCGTCTGGAACAAGCGGTGGCCGCGGAGCGCGGCGACAACGGGCCGTATTTCAGCGGCGAGAACTTGTGTTTGGTGGACGCCGCTTACGCGCCGTTCTTCCAGCGTTTTGCCTTCTGTGACACCAATTTGAACACGGGACTATTGGATGAGTTTCCGCGGCTCAGGGCGTGGTCCGATGCGCTGTTGGCGACGGACATGGTGACCGGCGCCGTGGCCGAGAGCTTTCCCGCTGAATATGCCGCCAATTTGCAAAGGCGCGGCACCTACGTGGCGACGTTGTAGGCGCCGGCGGCGCAGTCAAGAGGAACGGATCTATAGCACGCTCCACAGGTGTGCAAAGCTTGGGACCTTGCGACTGGCCACCGGTGCAGTCCGGTGCATGCTCATCCGCTCATCAGAGGAATACTCAACTGATGCACAGCTTGCATGAAGAGCAGATCCCCCGTGAGATAGACGGCGAATCGGGTTTGCCCATCGGCCCGGTCATGAGGAACGCCGAGCCAGCGCAACGCCCACAACGCACCGTATTGGACGGACGTTATTGCCGGCTGGAGCCATTGGATGTAAAGCGCCATAGCGAGGCACTTTTCCACGCCTCCACGCCGGCGGACGCCGCCGGCCGTTTCTTGTACTTAGGCGAACCGGCACCTTCATCTAAACAAGAATTGACCGGCTGGGTAGCCCGCGCAGCGCAATCGGAGGATCCGCTGTTTTTCGCCGTTATCGACAAACGCAGTGGGCAGGTGGAGGGGCGTCAATCATTCTTGCGCATCACCCCGGCTCAACAATGCATAGAAATCGGCAACATCTATTGGGGTCCAGCCATCGCCGGTACCCAAGTGGCCACCGAGGCAAATTTTCTGTTCGCCCAGTATGTGTTCGACGCACTGGGTTACCGCCGTTTCGAGTGGAAATGCAATGCCCTCAATGCCCCCTCACGCCGGGCTGCGCTTCGCTTTGGCTTCAAATACGAGGGGCATTTCCGCCGTGCCGTTATCGTTCGGGGACGCAGCCGCGACACGAGCTGGTTTTCCATCATCGACGAAGAATGGCCGGCCCTTAAAACCGCCTATGGACAATGGCTGGACCCGCAGAACTTTGATGAGAACGGACATCAAAAGACCCGCTTGAGTGAGTTGACGGTAGCCTTGAACGGCACCTGAAACCGGGTCAAACCGCTCATCAGTTATGGATCGCCGAACCTGTAAATCGCCTTCTCGCCCTTCATCCGGGCACCCGATATTTCCTCTACGCGGTAATCCCATAGCCTAAGCGTTGCTTTATTCGGCAAGTACTCGGCCCGTTGCGCTTCACCCGCCTTGATGCTGGCGGTATACGGCGGCACTTGCTTGAACTGAACGGGATCGCCCTCGGCGAGGTCCACGCAATCAGGCCCGCCCAGATTAGCGATCGCATAGTTCATCACCGAAGCTCGATTCGGACGCCGCCGGAGACAGGGAAAAATGGGTATGCAAGCCACGCCAAACCCCCTCGTCGCGCCGCAATACGACGGTGGCCCGCCCGGGTCTTGGGTAGGCCGTGCCATCGGTGCGAATGCCGGTTGAATTCCAGATGATCATGGCAACCGCCTGGCGGGCATCGGGAGAAAACAAAATTTCCAAGGAATTCAGATCGAAGGCGAAATCGCGGATCGAAGGCCAAATGGAACGCCATTGCCCGTGCTCCAGAGCATCCAGCCCCTTCACCCTATCCCGGTAAGTGCCAAACCCCACCACGTCTTGCACAAACAATGCGCGCGCGCCCGCGAAATCGGCGGCGGCAACACACTCGCCCCATTGCTCGAACCAGGTAGTTACCCCCCAGACATCGCCCATCATGTGTACCTCATTCGACCCGACCCTCATCCATATAACGCTGATCAGCCAATAGCCGTCAACGGCCAGCGATGTGCCATCCAGGCGCCGGCATTGCTGGGCACCGCGGGCCGATACAACTGGCGGGCGAAGCTGGCCGGCAGATCGGTTAATCTGGCGCACTTTGAGTGTGAGGGTGTGCGTTTTATGAATGGTGCCGAAAGCTTAGTTCGAACCCTAGTCGGAGGTGGCGTCGAGGTGTGTTTTGCTAACCCCGGTACGTCGGAGATGCATTTCGTTGCGGCCTTGGATCGGGTTGAGGGCATGCGCTGTGTGCTCGGGCTGTTCGAAGGGGTGGTGACGGGCGCCGCCGACGGTTATGCGCGCATGAGCGGCAAACCAGCCTGTACGCTGCTGCATCTAGGCCCGGGACTGGCCAATGCGGCGGCGAACCTACATAACGCCAAGAAAGCCAACAGCCCGATGGTCAACATCGTTGGCGAGCACGCCACCTACCACCTCGGGTTCGACGCACCGCTCA
Organism: Gammaproteobacteria bacterium; assembly: GCA_012103455.1. Taxonomy (GTDB): domain Bacteria; phylum Pseudomonadota; class Gammaproteobacteria; order HK1; family HK1; genus WLWT01. The sequence continues at coordinate 1,060,534 of WLWT01000003.1, read as the reverse complement.
CCGCCGACATAGAAGGCATCGCCCGCCCCGTGTCCCATTGGGTGCGCACCTCGCCCAATGCCACGAAGGTCGCGGCTGACGGCGCCAGGGCGGTGGAGGCGGCGCAGATCACGCCAGGGCAGATCGCCACCCTCATCTTGCCGGCGGACACAGCCTGGAATGAGGCGCGCGAGCCAGCGCCGGTAGCCGCTCCATCCAAGCGCACTCAAGTCCCACAGGAGGCCATCAAACAGGCGGCCAAGATCCTGCGCAGCGGCGAACCCACGTTGCTGCTGGTGGCCGGTGAAGGTCTGATGGCCGACGGTCTAGCCTGGGCAGGGCGCATCGCCGCCCACACTGGCGTCAGCGTCAAATCAAATTGGTCCAATGCACGGCTACAGCGGGGCGCTGGCCGTTTCTCGGTGCAGCGGGTGCCATTCGCCGTCGATCTGGCGCTAGAGCAGCTAAAAGACTTCAGACACATCATTCTGGCCGGTGCCAATAAGCCGGTAGCGTTTTTTGCCTATCCTGATAAACCCAGCGTAATGATGCCCGATACTTGTGAGCTACACCGGCTCGCCGAATTGGATGAAGACATCGTGCATGCGCTTGAATGGCTGGCCGACGAAGTGGGTGCTAAAGACACCGCGCCAGTACTACAGCCCCTACAGCGCCCGCCGTTACCCTCCGGAACACTCACTAAGGACGCCATCGCTGCCGTGCTAGGCGCGTGTTTGCCCGAGGATGCCATCGTCGCCGATGAGTCGGTCACCACTGGCCGCGGCTTCTATCCGCTGACCGCCGGCGCGCCGCGGCACGACTGGTTACAAAACATGGGCGGTGCCATCGGACTCGGCCTGCCGTTGGCTACCGGCGCCGCCCTTGCCTGCCCGCAGCGCAAAACGTTCGCCTTATCCGGTGACGGCAGCGCGATGTATACCCTGCAGGCGCTGTGGACCCAGGCAAGAGAGGGCCTGGACGTCACCAACATCATCTTCGCCAACCGTAGCTACGACATTTTGTTAGGCGAGTTGAGCCGGGTGGGGGCCGGCAATGCTGGACGCAAAGCCCTGGATATGCTGGATCTGACCCGTCCGAACCTGGATTGGGTCGCTATGGCCAAAGGTATGGGGGTCACCGGTATCCGCGTGGAAGATGCCGAGTCTTTCACCAGAGCACTTAACGCAGCGATTGCCGGTGAGGGGCCCTCGCTCATCGAAGTGACCGCATAATCGTAGCATTGAAAACATCTACGCCGAAAACATCTACGCCAACTACACAACCGACGGAGCATTGTGTAGCAGCTCACGCTATATGAGATCCACCTCGGCCAGATCGCACCGGATGCACGCGTTTTGATTTCGCACTATAGACCGTTACGGATCCAATTGGGGCGCTCTCCGCGCAGCACCACGGCGCGCACGTTGTCATGCGCCCATTCCCACGTACGTGCCGTACTGTCGCTGACCACACCCGCCACATGCGACGTCAAGATACAGTTCGAAATACCTTTCAACGGGTTATCGCCGGCGATCGGCTCAATGGCAAAAACATCGATGCCGGCGGCCGCCAGCCGGCCCTCGCGGAGCGCGTTGGCCACCGCTTGTTCATCCAGGATACCGCCGCGGGCACAGCAGATAAGGCGGGCATCATCCTTCATCAAGGCGATCTGCTCATCGCCGAACATGCCGCGGGTACTGTCATTCAGATCGGTATTGATACTGACGAAATCGGCTACTTGATACAGCTCTTCCTTGCTCACGGAGCGGGCACCCAATGCATTGACGATGTCACTGTCGATATTGCGCACATCGTTAAAGACGATATCCATCTCGAACGCCCGTGCCCGCCGGGCCAAGGACGTACCGGTATTGCCAAAACCGATGATGCCAAGGGTTCGGCCTTTTAATTCGAAGGCGGAACTCGTCAGCGCTCGCGCCGCCGCCCAATCCCCATCCTGGGTGTGCTGTTGCGCCGGCAGGAACTGTTTAGCCAGGGCCAACATGAACATCATGCCGTGCTCGGCGACGGCTTCTTTGTTGACCCCTTCGACGTTGCACGCATAAACGCCGCGCTTAGCCGTGGCCTCAAGATCGATGGTCTCATAGCCTACGCCCAGCCGCTGCGCGATTTTGACCTTGGGGGCTACGGCTAATATCTGCTCGTTGACCGGCTCCATACCGACGACAAAAGCGTCCGCATCCGCCACCCGTGCGAGGGTATCATCATCGTACCGACCATCGTCTCCCACATGCGTCCATACGTGCTCGACATCGCCGGGGATGAGGTCTTCAAGATCGGGCCGGACACGAATCAAGTATGCAATTTTCACAGTGGACTTCCTTTGGGTACATCAAGCGATCTGAGGGATCTATAAGAAAAGCGTCAGCACCCCAGTATAAGCGTATAGGCGATCATGAGAGATTTCGCCGTTGGCAAAAAAACCCGTCAACGGAAATTCACCCAGGTAGCGCCGAATCAAAATGATCTCCAGATCCGGCGGTTCGAATTGATTAGGGCCCCTGGCCAAACAAGATATATAGATCCCTCCCTTGGGTTTTTGTCCGTTCAGGGACCGGGTCAACTCCTTGAGCATGCGCTCCATATCGTCCACCGCGGTTTGCGGATCGCGGCGGCAGAACATCATCCGATCGCCTGGCTTGACATACTCACCAACGGCCAATGCCCCGCTGTTCTGATCGACACCGACTAGATTTCTGACCAAGTACTCGCCAGTATCCGAGCCCGGTACGCTGAACCCGGCGAATATGTAGCCGGCAACACGGCGTAAGTCCCTGGCCAGAACTTCCCCTATATCCTCCTTAAATACCTCCAACGCTGGCCGGTTATCGATTGCCAAAATGATGTTGCTGCGTCCACTGGTAACGGTGCGGCATGGCCCGATCGGGCTGCATCCTTGTGATAGGCGCGTGGAAACAGCCACATTTTCAGAGAACAAAACCCCCGACAAGCCACCCTGGACAACACCGCCGGCCACTTGCGGGCAGCGGCCGCGTGCACTGCCTACACCACCGATCAGAAAACCACCCTCCATGAAATTGACCAAGCTGTTAATGGATTGATCCAAAGAACGGGAGTGCTGATCGGCGTGCACCAGCGCTAAATAGGACGATCTGGCGACGATCCAATCCTTGGTCGCCTCATCCAGATCACACATGCCACTGTTTTTGATGGGTGTAAAAACCCTAAAACTATCAGCCGGAAATTCGCCGATCATGACGCTGAGCGCCGGCTCATCCACATGTACACCGCTGTTACCGCAAATGCCCATGGCCACCGTGCCTACCCAATCGGCGATACCGGTGTACTCGCGCAAAGTGGCCAAAATATCCGGCAGATAGGAAGTAAGCTGATCGGTCCAGTAGACAAAGCCTAGGGATGAACCCGGCGACCACTCAAGCTCGGCCAAGCATTCATTGACACATTCGCGCCAGTCCTCGCCACTGGCATGGCCCGCGGCAAACCCGCTCATTGGATTCGCCTCCCCGCCATAACATCAATAACTCCGGTAATCGCTGGCTGATCAGCCCCGATCCCGTTCGTTATTGGTTGCGGTTCCACCTGATGGCGGGCAGAACCTTGACGTGCAAGTTCCTTACGATAGTCCATCAAAAAGCTCTGCCTTCACCGCCACCGCATGCAGCAGACTCAACATGGGTCGCGGTGGTGCTTGACGTTGTGATCCAGTATCCATGATGACCGGCTACGCCCCGCCTGGCAAAGCTTATCTCGGGCTGAAGGCCGCCGGTTGTGGTTGCATAGGCAGTCTATGGGGAGCAGCTTATGGCTGCGGGCGCAATGGCAGGCATCGAAGTTACCGAAGGTAGTGCCCAACCCGCGCCGCCCCGAACTCGTATTGCCGGTGCATCGGCATACGTTGGCCGAGGCCGGTGGTTTACCTTGCCGAAAACCTAAAAACCGAACAGATGGCAGCCGGGCAGTGTCACGTGTTCTGCTTCGTCTTGCTGGCCACCGAGTTCAAAGGCGCCACGGGCCGCCCTGTGCGGCCCGTGGCTATGCGCTGATTATTCGAGTTTGCCCCAGGCCGCCGCCCGCGCGACACGCACGGCGATCACGGGCAGTTCATCGATCGGCATATCAACATACTGGGGATAACGCCACCGCAGCGCCCGCTGCGCCTCATCGTGCTCTTGGCCAGATTCGACAATGGCGGCGAACCCTCGCAACATGACCCACCCGAGTTGTGACCAGTCGCTGTCGTCATAGTGATCGATTCCGTTGTAGTATTTTTATCTAATTTTTTTAGGTTTACTTAAGCTGACCGTGGGCTTATTGGTGGCAATAGATATCTCTCACCCAATGTATCCAACACATTTTGGAATGGATTTTGACAGAATAGGGCGTTCATTCTGAAATTGGTCGCCTGTCCATTGGTAGACATATCCAATAGAACTGCCGAGACAGCATTCACGGCTGATTGCATGGCGCCCTCAATCCAGCCACCCTGGAAGGATATGTTGTTGCCTGCAAGGTAGACACGCTTGGACTGCTCTGGTTCAACTTGGGACGCATAGTGATATTGATAGGCAAGTTGACTGACATAGTAATATTGGTTTGGATAATCCAATTTAAACGCACCAAAGATGAGCGGTTCTTGTTGCCAGACAACCGACACTAGATGGTCCTCTTGGTTATTGATGGTAATTTGTTTCAGAGATGCAGCCACGGGACTATCCGCAATGGCGGTCTCCAGCCCGGTTTCATAGGCTTCTTTGAGGTTGAAATTGGATGTTGCCCCTGCGCTCGACACTTGATCCTCTTCATAGTCCAAAATGCCCATGATTTTGACCGAATCATCCCCCCAGTTATAGCTGATGAGGACATTAGAGCCAGCGTCATCGCACATCTCATATGGGTCGAGGTAATACATCTGCCGTGCCAATGTGTCCGTTAAAACGCATTTAACAGGTTCACCACCTTCAGCCGGATGATGCGGCCAATTGTCAGGATCAACCACCCATGGTTTCTGCGACAGGAACCCAAAGAGTTTGGATGAATTCATGATATGAGGAATGCGCAATGACTCACGCATCATCTCGTTGGCATCACCACCAAAGACAGCAGTACTGCCTGAATAGCGGGTTGGCGCGACGTTGGCATCCAAATTCATGCCAATCTGCATACTACGCAAGGTTGTGGCGACAATCACATAGTCATATGTCTCGACCGCAGTGCGATCTGCACTCTTCAAAAGAGGGTTAATGCTATGGACATTGACCTTGTTGGGATCATCATGCTTAATGCCCACATAGGTCACGGTTTCATAGCGCATGGGTGTCTCAGCGATCAACTTTTCGACAATTTCTGTCATAGAGATGTGAGGCGAGTATTCATTCTGATATTCCCAGAGGAAGAGACGGAGTATTTCTAAAAAACAGACAGGAAACAGCGGCCCAAAACCACCTGTACCCAATCCCAAGGTGCTGAACATGTTATATTGCTCTGCCCCCCATCTATCGCCAAAAAACTCCTCAAGCGCGGCCACAAAGGACATATAATCGAACTTTTCTAGGAAATAGCTCCAATAGATATGAATTTTTGTCTTCTCCGCTTCGGTAAGCGTTTCTTTCCGGAGGAACGCGGCTACCTCTTCGTATGTGATGCCAGCGAGTGTTAGAGACCCCAAAAATTCGCCTATATCGTTATACAGTTGTTCCCAATCAACTAGGTCCTCTGGATTGGCTCCAGCGGGTGGTTGTGGATAGTCTTCGTCCTTCCATGTATAGGGAATGCCCCGATAGATCAGTTGTGTGGCGACAACGCCGGGGTTTGGGAAAATCGTCTGGAATGGGTCTGCTTCGGGATCGTCTTTCTTGACAACCTCCGACAGGTAGTGCCAAAAGAGTTTGGAATTTTCTGGCACACGCATGGGACCCAATTCGTTGATATACGCTCTGCCCTCCTCGTCTGTAAAGGTCGGTGAATCTGCGCGCCCACCGATACGACCACGCCCTTCATAGACCGTGATGTCCGTGATGCCTGCACGCTGAAGTTCATAGACTGCCGTTGCGCCAGCAAACCCGGCACCGATGACAGCAACCTTTACACTATCATCCGTAACGTTTGCAAACGGATCGCAACAGTCGCGCACCAGTTGTGGGTAATCATAAATATAAGTATCGACCATGCGTGCATAGTCTTTATTGAGTTCCGACAAAAGAATCTGTTTACCATCCTTCGGTTTCGGTCTTTGCTTGCCAATGCCCCGTGCGCCGCCAAATGCAGCCAGTGATGGAATTGCGCTCGCCATGATGGTTTCTCCTTGTGGTAATTGTGTAGACTTTACGCCCACATTGAGTTGATATCTTGTAAATTAAGTTTTCGGGTATTGTCATTCCTGCCGAGTTTATCCCTGTAAAGACAGGGACAGGAATGATTAAAACACCTACTTATTTACTAATTCGGAAAAAAATTACCCGACATTAATTCAGAATATATCTGACATGCTTTTCATAGAAAAACCGTTTAATTATTTGCGTATTCTGTTGCAGTGAGTGCAACACCGAACGAGCCAGGGCCACCCGTTGCTCCTTTGTAGCCACCACTGTCCGCCCAATTCGTTGGCTTTTTACATGATGCCATACTAGCTCATCAGAATTGAGTTCCGGTGAATACGGCGGTAACCATACTAACGTGAGCTTACCTTGGCTAGTGCGGACAAATTCTTGCACCTTCTTGGCTCGATGAATTGGATGGCCATCAACAACCCAATAGACCGATCTCTTGGCGTTGTGCAACAAACGCCTTAGAAAGTCGATAAAAACGTCTGCGGTTACCCGTGATTCGGTTACCATGAAACGCAGGTGACCCTTCGGCGAAACGGCTGACAGCCTATTCACGCTAAAGCGCCGACCCGTTTTCGCTACAACCGGCGTATCACCCCGTACCCCCCAAGTGGTACCACGATGATAATCCGACCGGATCGTCGATTCGTCGCCAAAATAGACCCGCGCTCGCCGCCTTTTCGCTTCTTGTTGTACTTCAGGCCAAGTTTCTTTTAACCATACCTTAACCTGAGCAGGGTCTGGCTCGTATGCCTTAAACCCAGGGCGCTGCGCACTCATCCCCCAAACGAGACAGGCTATTGCCCACCGAGCGCTCGCTGACCTCGATGCCAAATTTATCTTTCAGTCATATCTGAATCATCGAGCGCGTCCACAGGGCATCGTGACAATCCAATTGCAACGGATTCGTTTTAACCCGTTCACGTAAGCGATCCGCATATTCATCGGGACACTTTCTTGGGCGGCCCGTGATCTTGCCGGTGGACAGCGCCTGTTCACCACCTTGCTCATACCTGGATAACCAATCGTCAATGCAAGAACGATGAAATCCGCGGGCTTTAATTACTTTTTCAGGGCTTTCACCCGATAATACTTGCGCAACCGCGTGCCTGCGGATGGCTTCTCGCGCGGAATGGGGCAGTGAGCGACCGTCTGTCTTTTTCATAGCATCACTATAACACATTTTATTAATTTGTGTCGGGTAATCTTTTGCCGAAGTAGTAGTTCGCGAGATATTAAGATATTACTAAATTTCAATACCATACTTTTGTATGGAAATAAGATAATTTTCATATGTTATAATTTCTCGCTGAATTGTATCATCTGTATAAGATAAGACACCAGCGTATTGCATAATACACTTTAGTCGTTCTTATATCGCTTTTAGATGATATGTTTCTATGTTTTATCTTGTATATGCGATGAATATAGAAGTTGGAAGCGGTCTCAAAAATAAGGTAATTTTGTAGTTTGAACTCATGGCGAGTCATCAATCGCCTGAAATGATGCAGCCATGCGAATAACCGCTCAACCTTCCATCTTCGTTTATATCGTCTCAAAACTCGACCATCTTGTGTCGCTGCTTTCGACCGGTTGCGCTTATGGGGGGCGATCAGTTCTATCCCTTTCTCTGATAAGCGCTTATCCAGTGGGTCACTGTCGCAAGCCCGGTCTCCGATCACTCGTTTGGGCGGGCCGGATATGAATCCAGCAGCCAGTGTTGTTTCAACGAGCGTGACTTCATGGGGCGACGCACAACCGACGCTCATGGCGATAAGAAGACCCGTGCTGTCTGCCACCGCCATGAGCTTCGAACCCTTGCCCCGCTTAGTTTTCCCAACGCCACAACCCCTTTTTTAGCACTGGCAAACGTACCGTCCATGAAACATTCTTATACATCGATTTTCCCTCTATCGTATAGGTCTTGGGCTAATGTACACAATATCTTGGACAATGTGCCCTCCTCAACCCAGTGTTGGAATCGCCTATGACAAGTTGCTCTCTTGTCAATACGCGGAACTGGGCTCTAGTCGAGCCTTGTTCGACCTGCAGCACTGTCATGGTCGGAGCATAGCGAGAAGCTATTTGAAATCCATCGGTGACGCAGTGGGAGGCGTCGCTCAAGCGAAAGAACAGGCATGGACCTATGCCCCACCGCAATTAGACAAACCGGTTAAGAGCGTGAGTGTTGGCATAGATGGGACCTGTATGCTGTTGACTGAAGGCGGTTGGCGCGAGTCCATGGTGGGTACTATAAGTCTTCATGATCGCGAAGGGCAAAGACTGCATACCATTCAAATGGGGGCTACACCGGAGTATGGCAAGAAGAAGCTTTATGATCGATTTGATCAAGAGTTATCGAAGGTCAAGGAACGGTATCCCAAGGCAAGCTATGTTGCCATAGCTGATGGAGCGAGAAGCAATGGGTCTTATTTGAGGTCTAGAACTGACCGACAGTGGGTGGATTTTTGGCATGTTGTAGGTTATTTGGGCCAAGCCGCCGATGCGCTATTTTCAGGAAAAAGACAGGGTGTTGCACGTAAAGAGTGGCTTGACCAAGCGTGTCATCGACTTAAAAGCCAATCGGGTTCAGCGACCCGGCTTATACAATGAGCTAAAAGAGCACCTTGAGAGTGGGTCGTTTAAAAGGCCGATAAAGAGCGCTTCTTACTCAAGTTTCGGGGTTTAAACAGGATAAAAAATCGAATATAGGATGTTGATTTAGAAGAAAAAGGGCCTTGCGCGCGGTATAATATCAGCTTACATAACAAAACATTGATACCGCGGAAGACCCCCATGAATGGTGACACAAAAAATAACGCCCTTCCATCGTTAGTAGAAGAAGGGCACCTGCTAAAAATAGTCATTGTTTCGTGAGTGCAAGGAAGCACCGCGCGCACAACCGCAGTGTCTAGGTGATACCTGAGGATTCGAGCACGGCGCTGACGCCGCAATCGCGGAAAAAGTGCATTTTTAGCAGGTGCCCAGAAGTTCTCACCGATCCCAAACACTGCCTTGATAATCTGTTTGCAGATACTTGGAATGTGCTGAAGTTTAACCGACTGATTAAAGCAGCGAACTTTACCAAGCGAAGCGGAATTGAGATAACACAGACAGTATTTTTACTGTGAGTGTGGAAATGGCTCAAGGTCTCCTCGATTGCCCTGTTTTGCCGCAAAGCGTTGAGCTTATTCAGTGAAGCGAAAAAGGATGTGATGTACGACCTGTTAAAGCGCGAAGATATCGATTGGCGAGCGTTCAATTATCAGGTCGCCAAGGAAATCCACACCCGGCACAAAGTGAGTGATAGTGCATTGAATGTGTTCGTCCTGGATGATTCAATCAAAACTCGGCGGGGCAAAAAGATGGAGGGTGTTTCCCGTCACTTTGACCCCGCCAGCGGCAAACCTGTAATGGGTCATCAGGTATTGACCTTGGGTCTGGCAACAGAAGAGGTGTTTATGCCATTGGATTGACAGCGGTTTATCAGCCAGAGCAAGGCGCAAGCTTTGAATCATCCGCACCAGGCGGGTAGTGTGGCGCAGGCTCGTTATGTTGAAGCGAGTACGCACGATAAACTGTCAATGGCCCAGGCCATGATGGCGCGAGCGATAGCTAACGGTGTGCAGGCGCAGTCCTTGGTAGCGGATGCGTGGTTCGGTAGCAAACGCATGATTGATATGGCCTTTTCGCTAGGCGTTTGCGCCATCTTGCGGATGAACAAAGGCAAGCTCAAGTACCGAGCGGTGAGCGACAAGGGGAAGAAAGTTGAGTGGGGCGCGAAAGCGCTTTATGCCCAGGCGGTTAAAGGTCAATGGAGAAAAGTGCAAGGATGACCGTGGAAGACAGTATCGATGGAAGTGGAGTTGAATGTGTCGCAGGGCACGAGAAGTGAACCCGATTGGAGGCAGGTGAAGTTGTTGTTTGTGCGCGGTGTGAAGGGGCCGGGTGAAGGGGACGTTGGCAAAAAGGACTGGGCGCTATTTGTGACGACAGATGTGGGTCTTAGCGTCAGTAAGATGCTAGAAATCCATGCGTTGCGATGGGGGATAGAGGTTTACTTCAAGGAAGCGAAGCAGCATCTAGGGTTTGTGACAGAGCAGACAAGGACTTTTGTCTCGCACGTCGCTTCTATCCATTTGTGTGCGATTCGTTATTTGATGTTGGTTCATGCCAAGTTGACGACTCAAGAACTTCGCATTAGCGATGCAAGAGTCACTATACGAGATCAGCTCAATAGAGTGAGTTTTTTCGAACAATTGTGGGCGTTATTTCGAATGCTAATAGGTGAAACTTTACACGATATAGAAAAAGATCTTGGCTGTTCAGTGGCGACAGTTATGCAGAGTATTGAAGACCGTGTTAACGAATTTCTTGTTCAAAGCCTGCAATTGGACTCATTTACATTACGCATGGAAGATGGATAGATATATACAGGGCTGATTTAGACTATAGTAATTTCAACTCCGAAACTTGAGTTCTTATCGGTACCGCGCATAAAAGAACGATCCTAAAAGCTGCCTATAGCGCTGCACTTTTATCCTGATGTTGGCACAGACGGTAGTTCCACGCGTGTCCAAGCGCAATAGTCACTGCCCCTATGACCGTGAGGGTTTTTTCCCATATCTCGCCAAGCCTTTCATGCCCCCCAAAAGCCGCTATGCTCAGGATAAGCAATCCCATTCCGCCAATCGATAAGAGACGGTAGCGTTTATGCTTTCTGCAGCCCATCGTCAGGGCGTAGGCGCTGATTGGCAGCACAGCAGTCAGCATCCAAAGGTGGAATACTTCGTCAGCCAGTGGCAAGGCAACTATCGAGGGTAATAATACAGCAGCTAAGGGCATAGCCAGGCAATGGACTGCACACAATAGAGACAGGCATATTGCGGTTTTATCTGTAATGGTTTGTAGGTTATTCATATCTTATCTTCCTCTTTGTGATGCTACTTGCGATGTTAGGCTGCACTACTGATACAGCTATCGCAGAGACAGTTCATTTCCAACTGCGGGCTGAGCAAATGAAAACCTGCTTCTGCTACACTGTGTTGTAACTTGCTTATTATTGATTTACTTATATTAATCTCTTTAACCCGCTGGCATTGCCCGCATATCAAAAACTGCGCTACCTCGTGCGCGTGATCGCAGGTGATATGGGAGCAGGCAACATACTTGTTAGCCAGCTTAAGTTTGTGTACCAGGTGTTCATCCTGTAGAAAGCTTAAAATCCGATACACAGACATCGCCGGTATATTGTCGCCAAACGCATCTTTGCAGTAATCCACCAGCTCGTAGGCAGATAAAGCTTTTTCCGACTTCAATAACCCCGAAAGCACCTGCTTGCGCTTACTGGTAAGACGGGAACCATGCTCTTTGCAGTGCTGTTCCGCGCGCCCAATGATCTTCTGCACTCTATTCATGGACTTCCCCGTAGATAAATCGTGTTCGATTTGGCTGTCAGATCAGCAGAACCCTGACTGCTGTCAGTTACCCAAACGGCTTTCAGTGTTTCAATACCCGGAAAAAACTCGAAAAAGTTCAAAGCAATGGCTGCCAATCTAGAGCCCTGCTCGCAGTGAAACCGGTAATTGGCTGAAACTTCGCTGTGTGTTTCTTCGCTGTGTGTTTCATGGTCTGTATCGGCATGATCGGGTTGTTCATGGTGCCCATGTGCATCCTCTTCATGCTCGTCGTTTTCAGTGCCTAGCACAGCAGAAACGTCAATCTCCGACTCTGTTAATTCACAACGCGCTCCGATAAACGAAAACAATTGCTTGGACGATTCGAGCGTCCTTTTGGCTTCATCGATAATTCGTCGCTGGGCAGGTGTTGAAGCGCGGTGCTCAAAACCCACGATATTGGCGGCCGGAGATTCCAGATTCAGTTCAATATTGTCACCTTCTACCGCCAGTGTAATTTCCGCCAGTCCGTGCTGATGAGCCTCTTGCTGGATATGCCGCTCTCCATGATCGGATGGCCCGGCATTAAGATTCATAGATAGCAATACCGCTGCTATTGTTGCCATATACTCTTTACTCATTGATGTTTCTCCGAGTTTGAAACCATTGGATGCTCTGTTCCAATAAAATGTATTACCTGAATGACACCTGTTCAGGCAGTCTACGATGACGATCCCTTATCTTGTGTTGCGGAATACGGGTTTACGATTTCAGATACAGTGCTTTTCAAGCACTCGACGCCCCGGAGTGTAATGCCACACAACACCTGCAACCGCTGGTATGTTTTATCGAATCGTATCATAGATATGATATATCATATCATATCATATTATATTTGTCTGCAAGTGATCTACAGATTCCCCCGAAACTGAATACCTGAAGCGAATTAACGGATTGTTAAGAAACTGTCGGTAATCCGGACGCCGGGCGACCGCGGGTGGTTTCCCACCGGCGGTTCCTACAGATCCGGACGTGCGGAATGCCCGCATCCGGCTTCTCAGGCGATGGTGTCGCTGCACGTCGGTATATGCTGTGAACGATGCGTATCGGCGGGCGAGGATAGCGTTCAATCAGGCGGGCGAACTTCTCCCAGTCCATTCCTGAGTGCCAGCTTCGACGGTTCAGCCACTTGCGCCGCAACTGTCTCACCCCACGCTGAAATCGCGAGAGCGCTCGCGCGTTTCCCGGTACTCCCATAGCCCGGTGCTCCCATAGTAGGCGTAATGGCCCTTGAGCTTGTCGCTGAGCACCGCAGGCCGGTCCGCAACGCGCCCGTGACGGGCGGGGCCGGCACAACCACCGCCTGCTCTCGCGCAGCGCCCGCGTGAGACGCTCACGGGCCGTCTTGCGTTTCACTATCCAGCGCCCTTTCCGTGAGCGTCCCCAGTGGTGGGTGAACCCCAATCGTTGTAGGCTACGCGCGCGCTGCGAGCGCTTTCCTCTATTGCGTTGAGGACTGCGAAAGTCCACCCACTCGGTCTTATCCGAATGTAAGCGCAAACCGAAGCGAGCAAACCGCTTGCCCAGTATCGCCAGCATCCGCCTCGCATCCTCCTCATGCTCGAAGACCAACGCCGCGTCGTCGGCGAACCGGACCTCAAAGGCCCGGCCCCTGAGCCGTGGCTTGACCTCGTGTTCGAGCCATAGGTCACGCACCTCGTGCAGATATAGGTTGCTCAGCAACGGTGAGATCACCCCGCCCTGGGGCGTACCCCGTTCGGGATGGCTCACCTCACCCGCGTCCATGACCCCGGCGTTCAACCAATAGCCCATCGCGCGGCGTATCACTCCGGCGCGCCCCCGCTGGTCCAGAATGGCTCGAAGCCGGATTGCGGTTCGGCGTGGCGTCACCGTGCCGAGTCTGCCTGTCCGGCATCATCGTGACCACGCTGCTCGTTGGTACCATCTTGGTACCAACGGGAGTGTACGGATAACCCCGCTGATATCGGCGTTGGCCGAGGACGAAGAATCAGTCACTTACGTGTGCTTGTGCGGGTGTACGGCAACCGACTGATTACAGTGCGGATCAGTTCACATATTTCTCGCGAGTCGAAGCCATCTGGCGAAAGCTTCAAGCAGCGTGTTGTCGTCTACGTTCAAATCAACACCAACGAGAGAAGTGAACGGTCCGAAATCCGTAGCTTGGGAATAAAGGCGAGAGGACAAGGCCCGCAACGGAATCGCTTCCGTGTCTTTATCGATACCGTCATAGTTGACTGGACCAGAAATCTGGGCATAGCCGCCGTCATCAGGACCCTGCCACCGTTCACCACTGTCGCATCGTGCTTCCAACGCCTCGTGGACTTGGCAGACGAGAAGGGAGCGTAGAGGGGCGCAGTCGTAGTCTGATGATTCAGGGCAATGCCAGATTAAGGGTCAATCGTTCCAATGGACCCGTCGTCGGATAATGGAAGCACGCCTTGTTCCATAATGCCTTGCCACAGTTGCTCTCCGGCGTGTGCCCATGAATGCGGCTGGTGCCAGGGCATATCGGCATCGACTTCCCGGTCTTTCCGATATGCTCCGAGCGCAAGCCGCGCAGAGATTTGGTATAGCCAACCCGTCGAGTTCAACCGCCGCGCCGCAGCAGGGTAACGCTCTTTGTCGAACCACCGGGGGGCTTCAGTCGTTGTGTTTTCGCGTCTACGCCTTGTGGGCATGCGCGAGTCATTCCCCTGGAAGTGCTAACGCCTCAAAGTGACTCGCTGCTGCCGGATGCGTTTCGCGTTACTTCTTCGATGATGGCTACGACTTCTTCGGCAAAGTCCGGCATTACGCCGAGTACGCTCTCGTGGTGAAAATCCGTAAACGGGTGATCGAACAGTTCGGCGGGGTCCATCAGGCCGTTCACGACCAAATGCTCCACGATCACATCTATGAAGCGTATCTGGTCGGGCGATAGTGCTTTCTTGGCAAGGAACTCTGCGAACGCGGCTTTTGCCGCGTTACGGTCCAGCCCGACGATCTGACGAACGAGTTGGCCCAACGGCTGCCCGGTACCATAGATGTCGAAAAACGCCCTTCTCGACTCTCCGTTGCCGTCTCCGAAGATCAGGGTCTCCAGCTCAACAAGGGTATCTGCTGTAACCGGCTGGTTGTCCCGGAGGTCGCGGACGGCAGGGTGATCCGGATTCTCGCGAAGTAATCGTTCGACCTTGGCTCGGTAGTTGGCGAAATTCGGATCGGCGGCAACCAGCTTGTAGTCACCGGCCGGTTCACGGATTTCATCTACAAAATCGGTGTAGACATTGCCCTGGCGTGCCTGCCGGTCGATGAACCGGATGAGATCGCGAAGTTTCTTGCGGGCAGCTTCCAGCATTGGCAAGGTGACATCGGCCCACCATTCCTCGGTCTCTACCTGCTCGATAAGCTCCCTATGCCGAGCCACCATCGGGATTGACGTCTTTGACACCAGACCTTCGGCCAGTTCACGGACTTGCCGCTGGTATCTTTCGAATCCTGGGTCGGCCTCTACCATTGCGAGTTGCAGGTTGAGCATCAGCAAGTCGAAGCGCCTGGCGAATTCTTCGTCGGCTGAAGACTCTTGATAGTCGGTGGGTAAGCCCGAGACGTGCGCCACGATCTCGGCTTGATCACCGATGCTGAGCGTATCCCAACGGCGGCGGTCCGACCACCGCTCCACTTCTTGCCGCCGGGGTCGAACAAGGAAGTTGTCCACGTTCATCCCGGCAACAGCGGAATGCAGAGCGTCGAGAACGTCGCCATGCAGTTGCTTGGTCGCCTCGTCGTCCCGGTCTTGCAGGCGAATTGCCAGCTCCAAGCGTCGCTTGAACAGCTGCTGCGATACCGGTTCCGGCACTGATGTGCCCGCGCCTTCGGGGTTGACCTCAAAGTAATCCAGATTGGCGCAGAAATCGAAGACGAAGAACTCGGTCTTGTGCTGCCCTGGCCCGAACAGGTCAACACTGAGTCGGGTACCGCGTCCGAGCATCTGCCAGAATTTGACCTTCGAGCGGATGCGTTTGAAGAAGATCAGGTTGACGACCTCCGGCACGTCGATGCCGGTGTCCAACATATCCACACTGACGGCGATGTGGGGCGGCTTATCCTTGCCCTCGAAGGACTCGATCAGGGTGTCGGCGTACTTGATGCTGTGGCTGATGGTCTGGCAAAAGCTACTCGCATACTTCGGGTAGTTCGCGTCGAAGACCCCGGTGATGAATTCGGCATGGGCTTGGTTCTTCGCGAACACGATGGTCTTGCCGAGCCGGTCACCCCCGGCGACTTTGATGCCGTGATCCATCACCAAGGCCAGCACCTTCTCTACCGTGTTCCGGTTGAACAGCCACCGATTCAGCTCTTCGGGGTCAACCTCTTCGCGCATGGCACCGGTATCATCATCGAAGAATCCGGCTTCGCTCTCCCACGCCTCTTTCTCTTCATCGGTGAGTTCCGCGTACTTGATGCCTTCGCGCTGGAATTTCAGCGGCACCGACACGGCTTTTGGCGGCACTAGGTACTGATCAGCAACGGCTTGATCCAACTCGTAAGCGTAGGTGGGCACGTTGTCTTCGAGGTTGAATAGCCGGTAGGTGTTTCGGTCGATGTCCGCTTTAGGCGTCGCGGTGAGGCCCAGCAGTAGTGCGTCGAAGTATTCGAAGATCGCACCGAACTTCCGATACACGGAGCGATGCGCCTCGTCGATGATCACGAGGTCGAAGTAGTTGGTGCCGAACCGGCGCGTTTCGCCATCGCGCCGCTCGTCGATGAGCCGCATCATGGTGTGGTAGGTGCTGAACACCAGCCGGGTTTTGTCGCCTTCCTTCTCGTTGACGAGATTGGCGGCGGATGCGTGCGGTAGATGTGCCGCGAACGCTCGCTTGGCTTGGCTGACCAGTGCTGTGCGGTCGGCCAGAAACAGCACGCGGCGAACCCATCCTTGGCGCATCAGCAATTCCACGGCGGCGGCAGCGGTTCGCGTCTTTCCAGACCCTGTTGCCATCACCAGCAACGCTGCCCGCTGATGGTCCGTCTCGTAGCGTTCGGTCAAGCGCCGGATGGCTTCCTCCTGATAGTACCGGTCGATGATCTCGTGTTTGATGGGCGAGTGCTTCATGGACTTCCGGGCCGTGCGCCGGTTGACCATAAGGTTCATCTCGTCCTTGTTGGCAAAGCCCTGGACGGTCCGATGCGGGTAGAACAGGTCGTCCCACAGCATCGTTTCGTAGCCGTTGGTGAGGTAGATGACCGGCCTTCGGCCCGTCATCACCTCCAGGCAGTCTGCGTACAGCTTCGCCTGCTGCTGCCCGACCTTGGGGCTTACCGAAGTTTTCTTCGCCTCCACGATGGCGAGCGGGAGCTTGTCATCGCCCCACAGCACATAATCCACGTAGCCAGTGCCGGTAGTGCTTGGTGGTATCGGCATGCCGGTGACTTCGTACTCGCGCACGCTCGGCGCTTCCGGCTCCCATCCGGCTTCTCGCAACAGCACGTCGATGATGAGTGTACGGGTCTCGGTTTCGCTCTTCGTGTAGTCCGGCTTGGACGACTCCAAGTACTCAGCCATCCGTGCTTCGTTCGCTGCCTTGATGTCAGCAATCTCGGCTTGGAGCTTTGTCAGTTCCTCGTCGCGATTGGCGAGCTTGCTTACGGCCTTGGCGTGAGCGGCATCCTTCGAGTGCAGTTGCTCTTCGAGCGCTTTCAGTTGTGCTGCGTTGGCATCCTTGCCGGTGTCGTCACCGGACGGCAGCAGGGACTCGTCAAACGGTGGGATGGAAACCGCATCACGGCTGTATTGGCGTACCAGCCAACCGAGTACGCGATGCAGCGCCTTGACGAGTTGGACGCCATCATGAGGTCGCAACTTCGCGTTGGAGTGGACGGCTTGGTTGCCGACTTTCTGAATGAGCCGCATCTGCCTAAACAGCCCAGGTGTGACCATCTTCTGGAAATCTGGTGCGTGCAGCAGCGCACCCAGGTTCGACTGGTATGGTGCCCGGAGGCTGCGATCATGCTCGTAGATCCATTCGACCGCGAGTTCGAGTGTGCGGCGGGCGTAGAAGGCAGACGTGCGAGGTCGGGCGAACGCCGTGCCTTCTGACTCCTGAGCGTCGGCAGCTAGGTTTGCCCAATTCAGACCAAGAAAGTCGAAGTTCGATGCCACAAGTTATGCAGCCGAGCCGAAGTGAGTTGCACCGCCGGATGCAAACAAACACGATGACAATGATTCAAAGAGCGTGCCCATGCGGCCTAGTTGCACTGTCTGCCTCATCCTTTCCTTTGCGGTAGATCTGGCGATTGCCACGAATTTCTCTTGAAGACCAATGGGAGGAACCAGCATGCGGAGCGCCTGCACGTCCCCTTGATTTATGCTCGACTGGTTCACCGCATCCTTACATGCCCTCAAAACTTGGTCTTTTACGTACTGACTTGTGAGGAATTCCGTTGCAAATCTCGGCAGCACACGCGACGTATCCAAGCGAATGCGAATCATGTTCGACTCGAAGACAACTGGTTCAACAAGCTCAGGTACAAGAGCGCACTTGCCCAGATGACTCCGGCTGTTTACGCGATTGACAACAACGTCAGATGGTAGGAGTCCGTATGTCTCAATCTCCTTGGCGCTCGCTCGAACTCTCTTTAGCGAATCAAGATCATGAACAGAACCGGCATCAAAGCCATCTATTCGCAATATTCGAACACCTGTGCCGTACTCTTGCGATGGTTTGTAAAGACCGTTCTGTGGCTGCACCAAGAGTAGGTTGCCAAGTGCAACGGAGTCCCAACCTTTCGGGTTGTAGAATGGGTCACCGAACATGTCCAGAAACACCGACCGAAGAAAGGTCTCGGTCAGCCCTATGGCTTGCTGGCGCTTTCGACGGATGGCGTCGGCCTTGTCCAGGATGGCGGCGATGCGGCGTTGTTCCTTGAGTGGTGGGAGGGGAAGTGTGGAGTCCTTGATGATGGTATCGCTTACCGCTGGATAGCTCTGCCCGGTAGCCAAACGCGTCATCTCCCGGACAAACTGTGGTGTTCGCACCCAATGGTAGAGGTAGGTACTGTCGAGCCTTCCTGGAACTGGTCTTAACACACAGAAGCCCGTTGACGCAGTGGCACCATCGAGGCTGTTTGGGAGTAGCGCCACCGCGTTCAAGTTTGGTCTTACCGTCGAAACGAGAACGTCACCACACTGGACAAGCTGGCGAGCGCGGCTCGGCGCGACGGAACAGTCAATCTGCTGTGGCGCGGTGACCGCCTTCTTCTCCTGAGACACCGATGCTATATTGATGTACGTGAATTCACCGTGCCCATTCGACTTTGGGTCCCACGTCGCTGCCTTGGACACGACAGTGCCGATGGGAACGGACTCAACCGTGGTCATGCCCCAACAAGCTCCCTCAGTTGTCTGAGGTCACACTGAATCTCAGCCTCCAGCGCTTCCAATTGGTTCAGAATCGCCGCTGGCGGGTCATACTCGACCTCTTCATACTGGACCTCCTTGTATCGGTTGATGGACAGATCGTATTTGTTCTCAGCGATTTCACGCTTCGGAACCACGAAAGCCTTCTGGCTCTTGTCGCTGAAATCGCCATCACCAGCTCTCCATTGCCGGTACCTCGCCGCTATGTCAGGTAGGTCATTCGCATCCACCGGGTCGCGCTTGTCGTCCAAGCTGTAACCATCCGCCTGCATGTCGTAGAAGAACACATCGTCAGTACCACCCGAATCCGTTCTCGTGAACATCAGCACTGCCGTGGACACCCCAGCGTAGGGTTTGAACACCCCAGACGGCATCGAGATCACGGCATCCAGTTTCTGGTTCTCCACCAGCTCTTCCCGGATCGCTTTGTGAGCTTTACTTGACCCGAAAAGGACACCATCCGGCACGATGCATGCGCACCGGCCACCCGGTTTCAACTGTTTCAAGAACAGCCCAACGAATAGCAGTTCGGTCTTCTTGGTCTTGGATAACTGGAGCAGATCACTGGCCGTCTCGTCGTAATTCAGCGATCCCTTGAATGGCGGATTCGCCAGGATCAGCGAGTAAGCCTCACGGTTGGTACCGTTCTCGCCCGAGAGTGCATCCACGCCACGGATGTCGGGATCTTCGACCCCGTGCAAAGTCATGTTCATCGCGCCGATGCGGAGCATCGATGCGTCGAAGTCCGAACCATGAAACATGCCGCGATGGTAGTGGTCTGTGTTTTCCTTGATGTGGAACAGCTCGGCGTCATGGTCCCGAAGGTACTCGCCAGCAGCCACGAGGAAGCCGCATGTGCCGCAGGCGGGATCGCTGATGGTGTCGGTGCGGGTCGGCTCCACCAACTCCACCATCATCTGGATGATGTGGCGTGGCGTGCGGAACTGACCATTGCGACCTTCGACGGCGAGCTTGCCGAGCATGTACTCGTAGACATCGCCCTTGGTGTCCCTGTCCTCCATCGGCAGGTCGTCCAGCATATGGACCACCCGGTCGAGCAGCGATGGCGTTGGGATGACGAACACAGCGTCCTTCATGAACCGGCTGAACGCGGTCTCGCGCCCGTCATGGAAATCCTTGATGAGCGGGAAGACCTCATCGCGGAACTGCTCGAACATGGCCTGCGGCGCTTCGTCCTTGAAGCGTGACCAGCGCAATTGCTGCTGGTCCGCAGTGAACACAGGTTCGTCGATGGAGCGTTTCAGCAGGTTCGCCTTGGCCTCGCGGGCCGTGTGCAGCTCGTCCAGCCGTTTGGCGAACAGGAGGTACGACATCTGCTCGATGACGGTCAGGCTGTTGGTGATGCCACCCGACCAGAATGCGTTCTAAATGGCATCGACCTGCGACTTGATTGCTCCTGTTATCACAATGTTTCCCCGACTTATCGTGTGATCGATTGACTAGCGGGCCGACGTGCACCGCCGCCGGCGGGTATCGTGGCTATAGCACCGCTAATCCCTGACCGCCGCTCCGCCCGTCCTGACCCACATATCGATTTCGTCCTTGCGGAATTTCCACAGGCGGCCAACCTTGTGGGCGGGCATGTTCTTGCGCTCGATCCACTTGTACAGCGTGTCCCGCTTCACCCCGAGATAGTCGGCGATCTCGGCCACCGACAGCCATCGGTCTTCGGCTGCTTGCATGTGCGCGACACCCAATTAGAACCTGGGCCTTATCCTGCGCCGCCTGAGCGATGCTTGTCCAATAAAATGGTATAGATCGGGGTCGGTTCGGATCCGGCACGAACACGATGCACGTGCGGACCGGCGGCTGGTCCCGGCTCTGCCCGCCCCTGGGGAAACGCGCATGAACAACAAGGCTGCGGTGTACCTGCGGTCGAGCAAAGACCGCTCGGACCTGTCGATCTCGGTCCAACGGCACGAGTTGCGGGAGTTCGCTCAGCGTCGTGGGTGGGTCATCGTCATGGGTGGGTCATCGTCGTTGAGTACGCGGATGCGGTTGAGTCCGCCAAGGACGAAGACCGGCCCGACTTCCAGCGGCTTCTCTACGGCCCGACCCGCCCGGACCGCGCCTGGAGCCTGCGGTTGGCCGTGGATACCAGCCGCCTGTCCAAAGACCCGCACTTCGCCCAGGTCTGCAAGCATCAGCTCGCTGAGCGCGGGGGCGAGATTCACTATTCGAAGCTGCCATCGAACGGCTCGGCCATGGACAAGCTGTTCGAGTCCATCATGGAGGCAATGGACCCGTTCCATTCGTTGATGTCGCGGGAAAAGGGATGTCGCGGGAAAAAGGTCTCCAGGGCATGGCCGAGAACGCCCGCAACGGATTTCGAGTTGGCGGGCGAGCACCGCGAGGTTACCGGATTCGTCACGTCGAGACGGGAAGCTACCGAGAAGGTAAGCCGGTTCTGAAGTCGGTTCCGGAAACCAACGAGGACGCGCACGCCGTTGGCAGGTATTCGCGTGGTCGGGCACAAGGCCGCTCCCGAACATGCTGGGTCGAAGAACTCGGTATCACATGGCCAAAATCCAGCTTGAACGACATGGAGTGGCAGGCGCTAATGTATGCCGGGTTCACGGTTTGGAACGTCAACAACGAACGGCTACGCGACGGCTACAAGACGGGCACCAAGCGCCGGCCACGCGGCGAGTGGCAGGTGCCGCCGGAAACCACGCACGAGGCCCTTATCACCCTGGATGAAGCCGAGGTCATTCTCCAGCGGCTCCAAGGCAGTACGCATTCGAAGGCTCGGCGCACCCCCGCGACTTACCTTCTGACCAGCCTGCTGAAGGGGCCGGACGGCGAACCATGGTACGGGGATCGGCGCAAGCACTACCGAACGAAGCCGGACGGTGGCAAAAGCTACTGGATCAGCAAGGATGTGGTGGAGAACACCATCGTGCGCCGGGTCGTTAAGGACTTGCAGTCGCCCTCGTTCGCCGGTGCCTTGATTCAACAGGCCCTAAAGACCTATCAGCCACCTGATCGCGATCCAGCCGGACCCCTTCGGCGGCAGGAGGCCGAGGTCGTTGCGCGTATGGACCGTTATCTGGAGCTTGCTTGCGGCCTGCAAGACCCGACCCCAGCAAGACCCGACACCAGCGCTGGAGAAGGTGGACGAACTGCAACAGACCCGACGCGGCCTGCAACAGGACATCCAGAACTGCGAATCCGAGTATGCGGCAGCACGAGCGCTGGCAAAGATCACCGATGGTCAGATTGAGCGCTTGCTACGACACACCGGGCGACAGATCCGCGAAGGTCGGGGGGAGCGCTTGAAAGACTTCATTCAGCAACCCATCGAGAAGGTCGAGTTCGACCCCATCAGCGGAGGGTGCCGCATCGAGTACGCCACCGGTATCGACCGTCACAACATGACCGGTGACGCGGATGAAAAGCTTGATTTGGCCGGGCTGGCCCCGATGGACACCGGGCACCGGAATAATGATGGCGTCCCCAGGGGGAGTCGCACCCCTGCTGTCGATACCAAGCATTTTCCGGTGTTCTCCCAACTCCGCAGGCCGTATTAGCTAACTGCCCGCCTAATTGAGATCACCCGATTGAGATCACCCGATTGAGACCACCTAGTTGAGACCACCTAGTTGAGATCGGTGGCGTGTGCCCGCAACAACGCAAGCGGCACGATCTCGAGCGCCCGTTGATGCGTGCCGGTTAGATACACCCGTGGCGGTTTGCCGGCTTCGTACGCCTCCAGCCAGCGGGCCGCGCACAAGCACCAGCGGTCGCCCGGCCGGAGTCCGGCGAAGCCGAATTCGGGGCGCGGGGTGCTCAGATCATTGCCCTTGGCCTTGGAGAATTCCAAAAACGCTGCCGTCATCTGGGCGCACACGGTATGCGAGCCCAGATCATCGTCGCTGGTGTTGCAGCAGCCGTCGCGGAAAAATCCGGTCATGGGCGCTGCGCTGCAAAGGACTAGGGTTTCACCCAAAACGTTGATCGATGTGTTCATAGCGGTATAACGGTTACTCGCCCACCAGGGTAAAGGTCGCGTCCATGGCTTGCAGCCGGGTTGGGATCACCGCCTGGTATGCCGGTGAGTCGTACCAACCTTGCGCCGCCGCTTTGCTGGGAAACTTGAGCACCACCATCATGTTGCCGGCGGATTCGCCAGCCAGTACTCGGTAGGGTCCGCGGCTCACCACCTCGCCGCCGTGATCTTTGACCCCACGATCTTTGACAGTGGAGCCGGCGCCAGCGTCGTACTCTTTCATCTTGTCCGCGTCATTGATGGTCGCGTGAACAATAAAATATACAGCCATTTCATAGCCTCTCTTGGATTCAATGCCGGTTAATCCTTCAATGTCGGTTAATCCGCGATGCGCACCTGCACGGTGCCTAGGCGGGTGAACGCTACCTCGGCGTGATCGCCAGGCGCAACGGCAATGCTGGCAATAATAGAGCCGGTCATCAGCACCATGCCGGCGCGCAAACCGAGTCCGAGTTCAGCCAGCTTGTTGGCCATGAACGCCACCGAGTTGAGCGGATCGCCCAAGACCTCGATGCCGGTACCGGAGCCGGCGGGCACGCCGTTGACCCGCAGGCTCATGCCCTCTACCCGCAGATCGATGCCGGCGGGCGGCGTGAGCGGCCGGCCTAGGACAATGCCGCCGTTGAAAGTGTTGCACACCACGCTGCCTATCAGTGTATGGCCGACGGCGTCGGCGGCGCGGTAGTCGCCCAGTTCTATGGCCGGCAGATAACCGGCGCTAGCGCTCAATGCTTGTACGGCATCGACGCCGGGGCCTTGCAGCTCGGCGCCTAGAACGACGGCGATTTCCGGCTCCAAGGTGGCGCGCAAGAATCCTTTGCCGCAGAGCGACACCGGTTCATCTTCCGGGAACACTTTGGAGGCTAGCAGAGTGCCTAGCAGCGGTTCCGGCACCCCGATCTGCGCGCGCATGGCGGCGCTCGTCAAAGCCGCTTTGTAGCCGGCGATGCGATCACCGCGCGCCACCCTAGCGGCCATGATGCCGGCTTGCAGCCGGTACGCTTGCAGGGGCGTGATATCGGGTTTGCGCTGGCGTATATCGGGCACCAGCGCGGGCGCATTCAAGGCCTCGTCAAACCACGGTATCAGTTGCTCCAACCCGTCCAAGCCGGCCCCCTATTCACATTCTTTGCCCGATCGCGGGACATAATGACCCGCTATGCACATCCGCACCAAGCTCTTTGTCATTTTTGTGTTGCCGGCCCCGGCAACAGGGGCGGTGATGCTCGGGTTTGCCCACTGGTGCATAGAGCGCGGCTTGGTGGCGTTCGCCGGGCGCCGGCAACCTGCCGAGATCACCGCATCGTGTCCGCTCGCACCATCGGCAGCCACATCAAAAAATTGCGGCGCCAGTTAGGTCAACGGCCGCCCGGTAGGGATCTCGTTCATTCGGTGTACGGTGTTGGCTACCGCTACGGGGAATAATTGTCACGATCGTTGCACATTGTGTGCGTGATGCTTGCGCAAGAGGATGGCAAGATAACCCTATCCACAACAGCAACACGATGAACGCACCATGCAACACACACTGATCGCTTGGCTCCTCGGTATCCTCTGCGCCACCGCTTTTGTGGGTAACGCCAGCGCCGGTCCCGAGCGGGCAGAGGGGCGTGCCGCCCGGTACGTGGAGCGCATGGCCGAGCGGCTTGATCTCAGCAACGAGCAGCGGGCGCAGCTCGATACCATCGTGCGTGAGCAAGGTGACAAGCGCCGCGCGCTTCGCGAGGAATCGCAAGCGCGCATCGAGGGTATTTTGACGGCGCAACAACGCGAGCAATGGGCGCGCTCGCGTGAGGCGCGTAAGGCGGCCCGTAAAGCACGCCGCGAGGCGCGCCGGGCCAATGATCAAACTCAATAGCTGGGGCTTTAAGCAAACTCAATAGCTGGGGCTTTAAGCAAAATGGGCCTACTCAAAATGGGCCTGCTCAAAACGCGCCTGCTCAAAACGGGGGGCGTGTTGCTCGAACCAGGCTTTGAGCAAGACCAAAGCCGGGTGCGCCAAGCGACCTCGCAGTAGCCCGAGTACCTGCGGGATATGCCGCAGATACACGCGCTTAGCGTCGCGCTCGTGCAGCCTGATGAACAAGCCGCCCACCTTGGCATGGCGCTGCGCTCCCAGAACGGCACACCAATCGCGGATCAGCGCCGCGTCCATCTGCGGGAAAGCCCGGCAGTAGCGGTCGATGAGGGCGCTGCGCAAGGAGGCCGGGATTGCCCGTCTGGCATCTTCGACCAGTGACACCAAGTCGTAAGCCACCGGCCCGATGAGCGCGTCTTGAAAGTCGAGCAGGCCGCAGCGCCGTACCCCTGACCGAGCAGCTAGCAGCATCAGGTTATCGACGTGATAGTCCCTTAACACCAATGACACCGGCGCGGGTGGCATGGAGGCGAAGGTCCGGGTCCAGGCGCCGATGTAGGCGTCGCGTGCCGCAGGCGTACAGGGTTCACCGTAATACGCTGGCACGAACCAGTCGGGAAACAACAACGCTTCCTCGCACAATATCTCGACGCTGTAATCGGGTACGGCGATGTCGGCGGCGGCGGCGCACTGGTGCAGGTGAATGATGGTATCCACCGCCGCCTCCATTAACCGGGTTTCATCGCCGCCGTCACGTAACAACTGGGTGAACGTAGCTTGGCCAAAATCCTCTAGCAGCAAGAATCCGTTGGCTTCGTCCGCCGCCCATATCCGTGGCGTGCTGAGGCCAAGCTTCGCCAAGTGCCGCGCGATCAGTACGAACGGCCTGACGTCCTCTTGGTCCGGCGGCGCATCCATGATGAGGCAGCTTTCTCGGTCCCGCTGAAGACGAAAATAGCGCCTGAAGGAGGCGTCGGCGGGCAATGCGGTGGCGGTGGCGCCAGACCAGCCCGCCGTTGCCGCGAAAGCCTCTCTCATCTGCTCGCGTGGGGTCGCCATAACCGCGCGGATGTGGTCCTGTTCGGGTTTAACGCCGTGGTAAAAAGCGGCGCAATCCTACACCAACGCGATGAAGCATGAGGATACAATGGCGCCATGCGCATCGGCATCGACCTAGGCGGAACCAAAATCGAGGCGATCGCCCTGGATGAGGCGGGGACTGTCGTGAAACGCCGCCGCGTGCCAACGCCAAAGCACGATTATCCGGCAACGCTGGGCGCCATCGTTAACCTGGTACGTGCCTTCGAGGCTGAATTAGCGATGAGCGCCACCGTAGGTGTGGGTATTCCCGGATCCTTGTCACCCCGCTCCGGCTTGATGGTTAACGCCAATTCCACCTGGTGCAACGGACAGCGTTTCGACGCCGATTTGAGCGCTATCCTGGAGCGGGAAATACGGGTCATGAATGACGCCAATTGCCTGGCGGTGTCCGAGGCGGTGGACGGCGCCGCGGCTGGCGAGGCCGTCGTTTTCGCCGTCATACTGGGTACCGGTGTGGGCGGCGGCATCGCCATCAACGGCC
This sequence comes from Gammaproteobacteria bacterium, assembly GCA_012103455.1. GTDB lineage: Bacteria > Pseudomonadota > Gammaproteobacteria > HK1 > HK1 > WLWT01. The sequence goes on along the minus strand of WLWT01000003.1, from coordinate 1,033,922 downwards.
GGGCGCTCGTCGGCCGGCACGCCATCGCGGGTGAGTGGGGCCACAATCCTCTGCCCTGGCCGGAGGCGGACGAAATCCCCGGGCCGCCCTGTTTTTGCGGCCGGCACGGCTGCATAGAAACCTTCTTGTCGGGGCCGGGGTTTGTCCGGCTATTCGACGTGGAGGCGGACGGTGCCTTGACCCCTCAGGCGCTCGCCGCGCAGGCGCAGGCCGGTGACCGCGCCGCCTCGGCGGCTTGGGCACGGTACTGCGGCCGCTTGGCGCGGGCGCTGGCCCATGTCATCAATATTTTGGACCCGGACGTCATCGTATTGGGCGGCGGCTTGTCGAATGTGAGTTTCATCTACCAATCCGTTCCCGGGTTGCTCCATCAATACGTCTTCACCGAACGTTGCACCACCCCCCTGCGCCAGGCCCTGCACGGCGACTCAAGCGGCGTACGGGGCGCCGCGTGGCTGTGGTGATCGCCGGTCTTATCTACCTTTAGGGAATCGTGATGAGCATCGAATATCTCAAGCAAGCCACCAAAACCCCGGCCACCGGGGAGGACGGCACCCGCGAGCGGGTAGCGGCCATGCTCCAGGACCTCGAGGCCGGCGGCGAGGCCAAGGCGCGGCAATACGCCGAGGCGTTGGACCACTGGACCGGCGCCATCATCGTCCGCCAAGAAGCCATTGCCGAGGCCGGCCAAGCGCTCGGTCAACAGCTCAAGGACGATATCCGGTTCGCCCACGAGCAGGTCAGGACCTTCGCCGAAGCGCAGCGCGCCAGCACCCAGGAATTCGTCACCGAATTGCCGACCGGAGTCACCGCCGGCCAGCGCTTGATCCCGGTACACACCGCCGGCTGCTACATCCCGGGCGGGCGCTACGCGCACATCGCATCCGCGCTCATGAGCGTCACCACGGCGCGGGTCGCCGGGGTCAAACAGGTGATCGCCTGCTCACCGGCGCGCGGCGCTAGCGGTGGGGTGCATCCGGCTATTCTGTACACCGCCGACTTGGCCGGCGCCGACACCATCCTGGCCTTAGGTGGCGTCCAAGGTATCGCCGCCCTCGCCTTCGGGCTCTTTAGCGGTCACCCGGCGGATATTTTAGTGGGGCCGGGTAACCGCTTCGTGGCCGAAGCCAAGCGCATTCTTTTTGGCCGCGTGGGCATCGACCTGTTCGCCGGCCCCACCGAGATCGCCGTTATCGCCGATCAGAGCGCCGATCCGGAGTTGGTGGCCAGCGATCTGGTCGGCCAGGCGGAACACGGCCCGGACTCTCCCGCCTGGTTGATCACCACATCGGGTGAGTTGGCGAAGCGGGTGATCGAACGGGTACCCCACTACATAGAGCGGCTGGAAGAGCCCAACCGCGGTGCGGCGCGCGATGCCTGGCGCGACTATGGCGAAGTGGTGTGGGTGGACACGCGCGAGGAGGCGGTGAGCTTGAGCGACGGTTATGCGCCGGAGCACTTGGAAGTGCACGCCGAGGACTTGGATTGGTGGTTAGAGCACCTGAGCAACTACGGCTCGCTGTTCCTAGGGGAGGAAACCAGTGTCACCTACGGTGATAAATCGTCGGGGCCCAACCACATTTTGCCGACCAAGGGCGCAGCCCGCTATACCGGCGGGCTCAGTGTCGCCAAATTCACCAAGACCGTGACCTGGCAGCGCATGAGCCGCGATGCCAACCGCACCGTCGGTACTGTCAGCGCCAGGATCGCGCGCGCTGAAGGCATGCACGGCCACGCTTATGCCGGCGATGACCGCTTGGCCAAGTATTTTCCCGCCGACCGCTTCACGCTTGAAGCTTAAACTCACCGGCATGGATTTCACCGTTGCCCTGATGGCCGGATTAGCCGGCGCTGTGCTGGCCGCCGTGCTGGTTGCTTTGCTAGTCACATGGCTGAACCGGCGCTCAGCGCCCGATCCGGGCGCGGCCCTGACCGAACGCATTCAGCAACTGGAGCACGCTTGCAGCCAAGAGCGGGCGCGGGCCGATGGCGAAACGCAATCGCGCAGCGCCGCTGAACAGGAGGTCGCACGCCTTGAAGAGGCGGGTAACCATTTACGCGCCCGCGCATCGGAACTGGAAGAATCCATAGACAAGAGCAATACGCGCTTAGCCGAGGCGCAGGCAGAACTGCGTGCCCTGCACAGCACAAACGAACGGCTGCGCGCCGAAGCGGCCAAGGAGCGGGAGTTCTCCGCCAAGCGCATCGCGGATTTGGAACAAAGCCGTGAAGCGATGAAAAAGGAGTTTCGCGTTCTGGCCCAGGATGTGATGGAGCAACAAGGCGCATCGTTCAAGCAGCAAAACCGCGAGCAAATTGAAGGGCTGCTCAATCCGTTGCGCACCCGCATCGTCGAATTCCAGCAGGGCTTGGAACTGTCGCAACGGCAAGCGGCGCAAGCGCGGGCCAGCCTGGCCAAGCAAATCGAGATGCTCGGCGCCCGCTCCCAAGCCATGTCGCAGGAAACGGAGAATCTAACGCGGGCGCTCAAGGGACAAACCCATGTCCAGGGAGCATGGGGCGAATTGGTATTGACCACGATTCTGGAGAAATCGGGACTGCGCGAAGGCGATGAATTCGTCAGCCAAGAGACCGTGGCGGACAGTGAAGGCAAGCGGCTGCGGCCCGATGTCGTCGTCAATCTGCCCAATGGCCACCGCATCGTCGTTGATGCCAAGGTGTCGCTGGCCGCTTTCGAGCGCTGGGTCAATGCTGAGGGCGATGAGGACACCCGGACCAAGTCGCTACGCGCCCATTTGGAATCGGTACGCCATCACATCAGTGAATTGTCCGGTAAAAGCTACGCGCAAGCGATCGGCGCGGCGCCCGATTACGTCATTATGTTCGTACCCATCGAAGGCGCGCTGGCGGCGGCGCTCAATGCCGATCCGCAAATCACCTCTTTTGCTCTGGAGCGCAATGTCACGATCGCCTCACCGACCAATCTGATGACGCTGCTGCGTACGGTGGCCAACCTATGGCAAGTGGAGCGGCGCGACCGCAACGCGCAGGCCATCGCCGAGCGGGCAGGAAAACTCTACGACAAATTCGCCGGCTTCGTGGCCGATTTGGAGAATATCGGTATACGCATGAGCCAAGCCGCTAAAGCCCACGACCAGGCCATGTCGAAATTGACCACAGGGAGCGGCAATCTGGTGCGGCAAGTGGAGCTGTTGCGGGATTTGGGTGCGAAGAATCAAAAATCTTTAAGTGCAGAACTCGTCGATAAAGCGCAAGCCGGTGTCTCCACACCGCCCGTGCCGAAGCCAGACCCGCTGATCATGGCCGACGAAAAGAGCGCCCCGCCGAAGTCGGCTTAAATCAGCTTAAAACGAAGCTCCGTCTAAGAGGCCGCACAGCCTTTTGTCAATCGCTCTCCCCGTTAATCGCTCCCCCCATTAATAGAAGCATCAGTAATCGAAGCACTCGGTCTGGTTACGCCCCGCCGTTTTGGCCGAATAGAGCGCGTCATCCGCTCAGTGCCGTAAAGTTCCGCAGGATAACTACCCACTCGCCTTAGAAATTCTCGCAGGTGTGTAGCGCCTCCAAGAGCGTAGCCTATGCGCGCGCTTGAAGCGTCACCTAAGCGCAGGCTACACGGCTACCTTCAGCTCTCAGCGGGAATCAAATGACAGGGCAAAATGCCGCCCAATGCATCAGTTTTGTGCTACTGCCAGGCTTTACCATGCTGGATCTGGCGGCGGCGCTCGAGACACTGCGTGAAGCGAACAGCAATCTGGGCTGGACCGCCTATCAATGGCAAACCTTGTCATGCACCGGATCAGCGGTGGCGGCCAGTAACGGCGTGTTGGTGCCGGTGGACAACACTATCGAAGCCAATGGGCCTCGAACCAATAACAATAAAACCAACAGAGATAAACACAGAGATAAACATTGGGTCTTCGTGTGCGCCGATGCGGATCTAGCCGATGCGGACCTGAATGCCGTGGTGCCTGCGCGTTTACTGCTGTGGTTACAAAAACTAGACCGGACCGGCGCCCGGTTAGGCGCCATCGGTGGCGGTACTTTCGTGTTGGCTAAAGCCGACATCATCCGCGGCCGGCGCTGCACCATTCATTGGCAATCCGCCCCCTGGCTATGCGAACACTATCCGGGCATCAATCCCAACCGCCGTGTATTCGAGATCGACCGTGGCCTCTACACCTGCTCGGGCGGTACCGCCGTGACCGATCTCTTCGTACGTCTCATCGCGGAGCGGCACGGCTGGGAGATCACTGAAGGTCTCTCGGCACAGTTTCAACTAGAGCGCGTGCGCACCCATGATGACGAACAGCGCTCCGTGCCGCTAGCGCAGTTGAGCGCCCGGCCACGCAAACTGCAAAGCGCCATCCGCGAAATGGAGGGAACCCTGGAGATGCCGGTATCGCCGGAGGCCATCGCCCATCGCGTGGGTGTGACCACGCGGCACTTACAGCGGCTTTTCAGGGCCCATACCGGTATCTCGCCGGCACGCTTTTACATGGATTTACGGCTGCGTCAGGCACGGCTGCTGCTGCAACAAACACGTATGCCCGTGTTGGAGGTGGCGGTCGCTGTAGGCTTTAGCTCCCACTCTCATTTCTCCAAACGCTACCGCGAGCGCTATGGCCGCACTCCGCAACAAGAACGGGCGGCGCGGCGCAAGATGGCTGACACGGGGTTTTCCAAGCTCGTATTCGCCTGACAGCGCTCCGGCTACAGCCGCTTCGCCGGCATGCACACAGCCGGAGCTTTGCGTACGATGCGCCCCTGTATTGGCGCCTTAGCACTGGGCGCCTTACCATTGGGGGGACTTACCATTGGGGCGCCTTAGCACCGGGGGACTTGAGTAGTGAGCGATCCCATCGCCTTGGATCCGGATCTGACCACCTTCCACCGCTACCTAGAAGAAGCTGAGCGAATCGCTATTTTCACCGGGGCGGGTATCAGTACCGAATCCGGTATTCCGGACTTCAGGAGCCCGGGCGGTATTTGGTCTAAAACAACGCCGGTCTATTTCGACGATTTCATCAGCTCCGAGGAGGCGCGGCGCCGGGCTTGGAGGCAAAAAATAGAGTCGGACAAAACCATGTCGGTGGCTGCACCCAACCGGGGCCATGTGGCCGTGGCCCGCTTGGTGGAAATGGGCCAGGCCAGCGAGGTCATCACTCAGAATGTAGACGGTCTGCATCAACGCGCCGGCGTGCCTGACGACAAAGTCATCGAACTACACGGCAACAGCACCTACGCCAAATGTTTGAGTTGCGCGAAGCGCTACGAATTGGCCCCGATATTCGAAGCATTTGCCCGTGACGGCACCTTACCCGTATGTACCGCCTGTGACGGCTTGGTGAAAACCGCGACCATCTCCTTCGGGCAGAGCATGCCGCAAGATGAAATGGCGCGGGCGGAGAAAGCGAGCGGCGAATGCGACTTGTTTATCGCCATCGGCTCCTCTTTGGTGGTATATCCAGCAGCCGGATTTCCCGTCTATGCCAAGCAGCGGGGCGCGCGGCTGGTCATTCTCAACCGCGATCCCACGGATCTGGACGGTCATGCTGATCTGGTGCTCAACCGGGAGATCGGTCCTACGTTATCGGCAGCAGTCGGCTTGGAGGTGCATTAGCTCGTTATGGGCAACTCTAACAATAGTCATTTAACAATAGTCATTGTTTCGTGAGTGCAAGGAAGCACCGCGCGCACAACCGCAGTGTATAGGTCATAGCAGTGTATAGGTCATACCTGAGGATTCGAGCACGGCGCTGACGCCGCAATCGCGGAAACAGTGCATTGTTAGAGGTGCCCTTATGTCTACGCCCACACTCCCATTACCAGTAGCCGACTACGCTCCCCACGCCGATGGGCCGCTCGCCGGCGTGCGCGTGCTCGATCTGTCCCGCTTGGTGTCCGGCAATATGCTGACGCATCAACTGGCCGACTTCGGCGCCGAGGTCATCAAGGTCGAGCGCCCCGGCGTGGGCGATGATCTGCGCAATTGGCGCACCGACGGCGTTGAAGTTCATTTCAAGCACTACTGCCGCAATAAAAAAAGCATCACCTTGGATCTGCGCCAAAGCCGGGGCCGTGAGCTGCTGTTGGACTTAGTGGCCACGGCGCAGGTGCTGGTGGAGAATTTCAGGCCCGGCACCCTGGAGCAGTGGGGCTTGGGACCCGATGAGCTACACGCGCGCAATCCGGCGTTGATCGTGACCCGGATCTCCGGTTGGGGCCAAACCGGCAGCAAAGCGGGCGATCCGGGTTATGGCAGCCTGATCGAGGCCCGCTCCGGTTTTGCCGCCATGAACGGTTTCGGCGATCGCCCGCCTGTCCTGCCGCCATTGGCATTGGCCGACATGGTGGCCGGTCTGCAGGGCGCATTCGCCGTCATGGTGGCGTTGCGTGCCATCGAGACCAACGGCGGACCAGGCCAGATCATCGACTTATCCTTGTTCGAGCCCCTGCACTCGATTCTAGGTCCGAACGCCGCTATTTATCAGTTAACGGGCCGGGAACCGCAGCGCACTGGCAACCGCTCGCAAACCACCGCGCCGCGTAATGCTTATCGCACCAAAGACGGCAAATTCGTCGCCCTATCAGCCTCCATGCAATCCATGGCCGAGCGCCTCTTCCGGGCCATAGGACGCCCGGAACTCATCGATGATCCCAGGTTCCGCACCAACGCGGATCGGGTCGCCAATAACGATGAGTTGGACCCAATCGTGGCGGCGTTCATGGCGCGCCATACCCAAGCCGAATTGGTTGCATTCTTCACCGAGCGGGCAGTGACCGTGGGTCCGGTCTACTCCGTGGCCGATATCGTCGAAGACAGCTACGTGCACGAACGGGGTGTGCTGGCGAATTTCCCGGACGAGGAGATGGCGGCTATGCCCATGCCCGTGCCCGCGGTACGGCTATCCGGGACACCGGGCGCCATTCGCACCCCGGCGCCTAAAGTCGGCCAACACAACGAGGCGGTTTTCGCGCCGATCGGCGTTGGACCGGAGGAGCTAGCGGCGCTGCGCGGCCAAGGCATTATCTAACGCCATGAACGATAAGGAGCCTGCGAACCTACCGCTACGCGGGATCCGCGTACTGGAGCTGTGCCACACCATCATGGGACCGTCGGCTGGCCTGTTGCTGGCCGAGCTAGGCGCCGATGTCATCAAGATCGAGCCCGTCGAGGGCGACCGTACCCGCCGCTTGAGTGGCTTCGCCGCCGGTTTTTTCGGCACTTTCAACCGTAACAAACGTTCCCTGGCCATCGATCTCAAAGCGCCCGCCGGGAGAGATCTGTTGCTGGATTTGGCGGCCGAGTCCGATGTCATCATGGAGAACTTCGCGCCGGGCACCATGGAGCGCTTGGGGCTTGCCGACGAGACCTTAAAAGCGCGTAACGGGGGTTTGATCTATTGCTCGCTGAAGGGTTTTTTGAGCGGTCCTTATGAGCACCGTCCGGCGTTGGACGAGGTGGTCCAATTCATGGGCGGGCTGGCCTACATGACGGGACCGCCGGGGCGGCCCCTGCGCGCCGGTACCTCCGTCATCGACATCATGGGCGGCACTTTCGCCGTGGTGGCGGTATTGGCAGCGCTGGCCGAGCGGGCCCGTACCGGTCGAGGACAATCGGTGAAATCGGCCCTGTTCGAGTCCACCACTTTTCTCATGGCGCAACACATGGCCGGCACCACCATCACCGGCCGCAGCATGCCACCGATGCCCGCCCGCGAAGGCGCCTGGGGCATCTACGAGCCCTTCGAGACGGCAGACGGCCAGCAGATTTTCATCGGCATCACCAGCGACAATCACTGGCGGCGCTTCTGCGAGGCGTTTAAGCGGCCTGATCTGCTGGAGGATCCACGCTACACCACCAATGAAGACCGGGTGCGGGAGCGGCCCACTTTGCTTGCCATCGTGGCCGGGCTCGCCAAGAGGCGTAACCAAGCGGAGCTCGAGAGCTTGTTTGACGCAATCAGTATCCCGTTCGCACCGGTGGCCACGCCCGATGATCTGTTCGGCGATCCGCACTTGCAGGCGGGCGGACGATTGCTGGACGTGGAATTGCAGCCGGGTCTTCGGGGCCAGCTAGCGGGCCTGCCTTTCGAGATGGAATCGGCGGCGGTGGGAACGGTGCGGCGGCAACCGCCACGGGCCGGTGAACACAGCCGCGAAATACTGGGCGAATATGGTTTTGAACAAGACACCGTGGATGCTTTGATTGCGCGAGGTGTTATTCGCCAGAGCGACTGAACCCGCTTTATCAGCCGGTGCCCAAAAAACAATACGATTACGCCGCTTGACGGAGCAGTGTAATGAGCCGCCCTAGAGCCACAATCAACCCGGATGTCTTGCGGTGGGCGCGAGAAAACGCGGGTTATTCCATTGACGAGGCCGCGGTGAAACCCAAGGTCCCCCCGAGCGGTATGCCGCATGGGAAGCGGCTGCGCAGGAGAAAAAAACGAATTCCCATGACTTACAATATGAACTCCGCGAGCGATATTACGGCTCCAATCGGCTTCTCGCCAACCTCCTGTCCAAGTTTTGCGAATATGGGCTGCATCAGCCGTCACGAAAGTCGCATCCGGATGCAACGCCAAGGCATGAAATGCCGCGTCATAGGGTGAGACATAACCCTGGCTCTTGGTGTCGGTGGCAGCGATGGCGGGCATTTTCGTGAGCCAATTCGCGCTTGCCTCATGCCATCGCAATGCACCGGTCTCAACGAGTGCCAAGAACGCCTGCAGATAGCGCTCCGCCGCCACCTGGGATAGCCGCTGAATTAAAACACCGGCCACTTCGTAGAGCGCTAAGCTAGGAATGCGAATCTCGAGCGAGCCGTCATAGACGCGCTCGATGAGTTGGCGTGCCTCGAAAGAGCCCTCTTCTTGCAGATAGAGCTTAACCAGAACGGAAGTGTCTAGAACCACCCGCCTCATGAGCCGAGCCGGCTGAGGCGCTCCTCCCGCAGTCGCGCAAGCACAGCCGCGCTGTCGTCATGGGCGTCTTGTGGTTTGATAGGCTCCATGTCGTCCAGTAGGCGGCGCAAGCGACTATTGTCAAGGGCTGGCCGGCCCTCGCAGACGCTTTCAAGCGTCACCCGTACAGTGGCAGCCCCGTCCAAGCCATCACGCCAATCGGGTGGTACGTCGGTCAGCGGCACCTCTTTAACGATGGTGGGCATGACAAGTTGATCCCCGTGGGACGAAATAAATCTAGGGCATCTCTATCATATACACGATGCAATAAGCGTCAACGCACGTGCCTACATAGGCCGAGTGCCGCTGTGTTTTCTATGTTGTCAGCGATCTGCAGGCAAGCTACGAACGACCCCCAAGCTTTGGTTTTGCCCAAATCGCGGCGTCACGCGAAGTCTTGCAGCCATCGTGCGAGCACGGGAAATGCTAGCGTTCCCTCTCTGGTCAATAGTCCTCGGCGGACTAAAAAGCGTTTTTGCTCTCCAGACAGCTCCACCGCCGCATCGCCCGCTGCATCGCTGGCAACGATCGCTTCGATGGCTGCGCGTACATCGAATTCGGCCCCGCGTGGATTGACGCTCTCGCGGAAGTAACCGCCGGCTTTGTCGCAGACCAGTTCTTCTACTGTATCGATGTCCTCGAGCAGGGCGGTACGCCGTTTGCTTTCGTTCAGTGTATCGATGAGCCAATAGCCGAAGAGTTGGGTGAGATAGGGTTGGCCGCCGGTGCGGGCCAGTACCGCTTTGGCGATTGCCTCTGGCACGGTTGTGCTCGGGAAGCCCTCGGATTCGGGTAGCGGTTGGTGAATGAGTGCCTCCGCCACATCGGGCGCCAGTGGTCCGAGGCGTACCTCCTGGGCGCTGATGAACGTGTCCGTCCATAGGGTCCCGAGCTCGTCGAAGGTGGCGGTGCCGGATACCAGAAACCGCACCCGGCGGCGGTGTTGAATGGTGGCGCGCAGCAAACCCATCATCCGCCGGAGCTGAAGCCGGGTATCGGGTTGCTCATCAGCCAAGTCTTCCAGACGTTCGAATTCATCCAGGCAAAGCAGCACCCGTTCGCCGCCAGGCCGGTGGTCCAAGGCTTCCAGCCAGGTGCGCGCATCATCAAGTGTGTCGCCGGCCAGTGTTGGCAGCGATGGGCGTTGCGCCGCGCTCGCCTGTTCGTGGACGCAACGGGCTAGGCCGGTGAACAGGTCAAGAGGTTGGCGCAGCGGATGGTCTTGCAGGTCGAAGAAGACACACAGCGTATCGGGCAACATTTGCGGCAGCATGCGCAATAGCGAGGTCTTGCCCATACGGCGGGGCGCCAGCAGCGCGATGGCGGCGGCTTGTTGCTCGCTCAGCAACAGTTCGATTCGGCGCGCAGCATCGGCGCGCCCGCGGAAGGTTTCCGCGCCGAACTCGGGGATCAGCGGATTGCCGTCGGGGCGAAACGGGTTCGGCAGTTGTTCCGCCGCGAGCTTTTGCGCTTCTTGGCGCATGGCGGTGCTCAAGCGCCGCGCCGTCTCCAGGGTTTGCAGATATTCGCCGGCTTCGAAACGGCTGTCTGTGAGTAGGCCGGTGCGGAGTTGCTCCAGAATGCGTTCGGCCCGTTGCACTTGTTGCAAGCGGTGACGGGGTCCCAGAGCGATCTGCGCCGCTAACAGCGCGGCGACGAAGTCACGCCATTGCACCAGCCGTGGTTCCGGCGCCGCCAAACCTGGCAACCAGCGGCCACGCAGCCCGGTTATCGCTCGAAGATGATTTGTGGCCAGCAGATCACGCAACTCGCGCGCCTGCAACGCGGCGAGCACATCGCGGGCGATGCGCCGCTGCCCCGGTGCCCGCGTGCACGCCGCCAGCACGTCTTCGAGCATCTCTGGATCAGCATACGGCGAGAGAAGCTGGGCGCGCAGGCCCGGCAGTGGCAGGTAACTGAGGTCGTGATAGCGTACGGGGCACCAGGGCAGGGTGGAGCGCCCCCACAGTCGCTCGATGGTCCGGCAGATAGTCAACCACGTCACTTCCACAACGGATATAGGGATCCGGAGGAAGCTGATCGAAAACGCCACGCCGAACGCCACGCCGCTCGCCACGCCGAATGCCACGCCGCTCGCCACGCCCCTTATCACGCCGCCCGTCACGCCGAACGCCACGCTGGATGCCACGCTGGATGCCACGCTGGATGCCACGCTGACCGCTGCGCCGAGCGCTATGCCTTCCACCACGCCGCCCGCCACGCCGAACCCCATGCCGCCCGCCACGCCGCCCGCCATGCCGCTCGCCACGCCGCCCGCCACGCCGAACGCCACGCCGAACGCCACGCCGGCGAAATCGGCTTCCAGCACAAACCCTACAATAAAGGTGAATGCTGGCATCAGCACAACGAGCATCAGTAGCGAGTACCGCGCATATTGGCGCTGCGCCGCGGTACCGCGGCGCAGCGCCAACCAGCTAGCATCAGTTTCAACGTCTGACGACCGCAGCAGCCGGTGTAACAGAATCGGCTGCATCCAGAACATCCGGACAAACCGTGCAAAGCCCGGAAAAGCGGCGTCCATGCCGTTGCTGCCGGTATCCTGGCTTACCGGTGGCATCTGTCAGCCCGCCGTCAGCCAGTCGGTCAGGACATGGCCAAATGGCCGCCCATCGGACCCGGTCAAACCGCGTAGGCGCAGGGACCGGCGGTCACTGCGACCGTTTTCCGCACACAGTTGTAGCGCTTGACGATCGGTTTCATCAAGGACCTTCCAAAGTTCGCGCAAACGAGCCTGTGCCGTATCCACGAAACGATCCAGGGCCTCTTTTTGCGATGCACCGCTTCGCCGGGCGTCCACCAACTCGTAAGCCAGTAGCTGTATGAAATAAGGGTGCCGGCCGGCCCATTCCCGAATGAGTGACAGGTCTTCCGCGCACAGTACGCCCGCGTTCCATCCGAGCAAACTCTCTACACTTGCTTCATCGAGTAGCGCCAAGCGCTCCTGCCGCAGCGTATTGCCGAACGGCGAGGTACGGCCAAGCTGCTGATACAGGCGATCCAGCTCAAGCCGCGTGCACCATATCAATATGGCCTCGCGCGCTTGCACGAGGCCGCGTAGCCGCTCCAAGAAGCGGTGCTCGACGATGCGGGTAAAAACCTCGGCTTCATCGACGATGAGTAACGGGCGTAAAGGGCCGTGCGTATGTTGCCGCGCCCACTGCCGTAGCCGCTCCGCCGCCGTGTCAGGATCCAGGGTCTTGTCCGGATCGGACGCGGGTATACACCGCCCGGTGACGGCCACCAGCATCGCGGCGAGCGACCGACCTTCGGGGCCTTCACCGGTCAGCGTTCGTACTACACGCCCAGCTTGCAAAGCCGTGGACTCGAAAGCAGCCAGCAATGATGTTTTGCCGATACGCCAGTCTCCCACCAGGGAGACGCTATGTATCTCTTCCATGGCGTTATGCAAACGGCGCAGTTCATTGGCCCGGCCAACAAAGCCGCTACCCAGCGCGAGCGTGTATGGATCGTAGGGGTTGAACGGTCCGTTTTCGACCTCGGGCAGCGGTGGCGCATCTGGAGCAAGCGCCGCCAATAGTTCCCGCCACGCTTCCTTCGATTCGTCACACCAATCGATGTACTTGACTCTACGCAGCAACGCCGGAATGCGGCAGTCCTCAAACAACAGCGGCAGAAAGCGGCGATCATTATTGCCAGGGTCACGAAACAGCGCCATGTTGCGCTCGATGCGTACCCATTCGGAGATAAGTGCGGTCGCCGACATGCAAAGCACCACCACCCGTGAGTGATCAAACCCATGCTCTATCCCGGCAACGATATCGGCACCAGGGTCAATTTCCGCGCGATCGAACCATACCCGCAAACCCCCGGCCTCCAGCCGCTCGGCCAAGCGCGCGACCCTGGGTTTATCCACCGCCGCGTGGGAAAGGAATACATCCCAATCGAATGCCAGGCCCATGGGCGATGTTCCTTGTGTGCTACGCGATGTCCCGCATTGTAATCACGCACTGAGCAAGCATCATCAACAAAAGCCCTCTACGCCCGCGCCTTCACCTCGCGCCGGCGCCGGTGCAGAGCCGGCTCGGTGTAACCGTTAGCCTCCTCGCGTCCCAAGAACACCAGATCCAAAGCCGCTTGATCAGCGATGGAAGCATCGAAGTCCGCCGCCATGGCCCGGTACTGCGCATCACCCTCGTTTTGCTCATCCACCACCGCCGCCATCTTCTCGAACACCGCGCTCACCTGCTCGCGGGTCACCACCCCATGGTGCAGCCAATTAGCCGGATGTTGACTGGAAATACGCAAAGTGGCGCGGTCTTCCATCAAACCTATGTCGTTGATATCCGGCACTTCGGAGCAACCCACCCCCTGTTCCACCCAGCGCACCACATACCCCAGCACCCCCCTGGGCGTTGTTCTCCGGCTCCCGGTTGATCTCGTCCTCACTCAAGTTGCGCTCTTGCATCGAGGACCCTGATGTCATCCGGAATGCCATCGCAATGCACCGGTCTCAACGAGTGCCAAGAACGCCTGCAGATAGCGCTCCGCCGCCACCTGGGATAGCCGCTGAATTAAAACACCGGCCACTTCGTAGAGCGCTAAGCTAGGGTAGAGCGCTAAGCTAGGGTAGAGCGCTAAGCTAGGAATATGAATCTCGAGCGAGCCGTCATAGACGCGCTCGATGAGTTGGCGTGCCTCGAAAGAGCCCTCTTCTTGCAGATAGAACTTAACCAGAACGGAAGTGTCTAGAACCACCCGCCTCATGAGCCGAGCCGGCTGAGGCGCTCCTCCCGCACTCGCGCAAGCACAGCCGCACTGTCGTCATGGGCGTCTTGTGGTTTGATAGGCTCCATGTCGTCCAGTAGGCGGCGCAAGCGACTGTTGTCAAGGGCTGTCCGGCCCTCGCAGACGCATTCAAGCGTCACCCGTACAGTGGCAGCCCCGTCCAAGCCATCACGCCAACCGGGTGGTACATCGGTCAGCGGCACCTCTTTAACGATGGTGGGCATGACAAGTTGATCCCCGTGGGACGAAATAAATCCATCATATACACGATGCAATAAGCGTCAACGCACGTGCCTACATAGGGGCGCCTCTAACAATAGTCATTGTTTCGTGAGTGCAAGGAAGCACCGCGCACACAACCGCAGTGTATAGGTGATACCTGAGGATTCGAGCACGGAACTGACGCCGCAATCGCGGAAAAAGTGCATTTTTAGCAGGTGCCCATAGGCTGAGTGCCGCTGTGTTTTCTATGTTGTCAGCGATCTGCACGCAAGCTACGAACGACCCCCAAGCTTTGGTTTTGCCCAAATCGTGGCGCTACGTGAAGTCTTGCAGCCGGCGTGCGGGCACAGGAAAGGCCAGCTTTCCTTCCCCTGTCAATAGTCTTCGTCCGACCAGAAAGCGTTTCTGCTCTCCGGACAGCTCCGCTGCCGCACCGCCAGTAACGATTGCTTCGATGGTTGCGCGTACACCGAACTCAGCCCCGCGTGGGTTCAGGCTCTCGCGGAAGTAACCGCCGGCTTTATCGCAGACGAGTTCCTCTACCGCGTCGATGTCCTCGGGCAGGGCGGTACGCCGTTTGCTTTCGTTTAATGTGTCGATGAGCCAGTGGCCAAAAAGTTGGGTTGGGTAGGGCTGGCCGCCGGTGCGTGCTAGCACAGCCTTGGTGACCGCTTCTGGCACGGTTGTGCTCGGGCAGCCTTCGGACTCGGGCAGCGGTTGGCGAGCGAGTGCTTCCGCCACGCCGGGTGCCAGTGGTCCGAGGCGTACCTCCTAGGCACTGATGAACGTATCGGTCCACGGGGCGCCGAGTTCGTCGAAAGTGGCCGTGCCGGATACCAGAAACCGCACCCGGCGGTGGTGTTGAATGGTGGCGCGCAGCAAGCCCGTCATCTGCTTGAGTTGAAGCCGGGCATCGGTCTGTTCATCAAGGCAAAGCAGTACCCGTTCCACCGCCAGGCCAGTGGTCCAAGGCTTCCAGCCAGGTGTGCATATCTTCAAGTGTGTTGCCGTCCAGTGCTGGCAGTGATGGGCGTTGCGCCGCGCTCGCCTATTCGTGGACGCAACGGGCCAAGCCGGTGAACAGGTCAAGGGGGTGGCGCAGTGGATGGTTTTACAGGTCGAAGAATACACACAGCGTATCGCGCTCGATGCGCACCCATTCGGAAGCAAAGACGGCGGCTGACATGCACAGCAGCAACACCGGCGAGCGCTCAAGTCCACGCTCTATCTGCGCGAGTAGATCGGTTCCAGGGTCAATTTCCGCGCGGTCGAACCCTACCCGCAAACCTTCGGCCTCCAGCCGCTCGGCCAAACGCGCGACCCTGGGCTTATCCGCCGCCGCGTAGGATCTCGCGTGGGATCTCGCGTAGGATTCTGAAGGAATACATCCCAGTCGAATGCCCGGCCCGTGGGCGATGTTCCTTGTGTGCTACGCGATGCCCCGCATTGTAGCCACGCACTGAGCAGGCATCATCGGCAACCGCTCTCTACGCCCGCGCCTTCACCTCGCGCCGGCGCCGGTGCAGAGCCGGCTCGGTGTAACCGTTAGCCTCCTCGCGCCCCAAGAACACCAGATCCAAAGCCGCTTGATAAGCGATGGAAGCATCGAAGTCCGCCGCCATGGCGCGGTACTGCGCATCACCCTCGTTTTGCTCATCCACCACCGCCGCCATCTTCTCGAACACCGCGCTCACCTGTTCGCGGGTCACTACCCCATGGTGCAGCCAATTAGCCAGATGCTGACTGGAAATACGCAAAGTGGCGCGGTCTTCCATCAAACCTATGTCGTTGATATCCGGCACTTTGGAGCAACCCACCCCCTGCTCCACCCAGCGCACCACATACCCCAGCACCCCCTGGGCGTTGTTCTCCAGCTCCCGGTTGATCTCGTCCTCACTCAGGTTGCGCTCTTGCAGCAGCGGCAAGGTCAAGATGTCGTCCAAACTGGCCCTGGGCCGGCTGGCCAGTTGGCCTTGGCGCTCGGCCACGTTGATGGCGTGGTAGTGCATGGCGTGCAAGGTCGCGGCGGTGGGCGACGGCACCCAGGCGCAGTTGGCGCCGGCCTTGGGATGGCCGATCTTGGCTTCCATCATCGCCGCCATCTCATCGGGCATGGCCCACATGCCCTTGCCGATCTGAGCCATGCCCGGTAGTCCCGCCTCGATGCCCACATCCACGTTCCAGTCCTCATAGGCGGCGATCCAGGTGACGCTTTTGAGTTCGGTTTTGGGCAGAAACGGCCCCGCTTCCATGGAGGTGTGAATTTCATCGCCGGTGCGGTCCAAAAAGCCGGTATTGATGAACATCACCCGCTCCTTGGCGGCGCGTATGCATTCCAGCAAGTTGACGGTGGTGCGCCGCTCTTCGTCCATGATGCCCACTTTCAACGTATTGCGCGTCAAGCCCAGCGCATCTTCCACCCGGCTGCATAATTCCACGGTGGCGGCCACTTCTTGCGGTCCGTGCAATTTCGGTTTGACGATGTACACGCTGCCAGCACGGCTGTTGGTGTGGCTGCCGCGGCGCTTGAGATCAATCATGGCCGCCAGCACCGTCACCATGGCATCCAGGAAACCCTCGGGGATGTCCTCGCCGTTCAAGGTGACGGCATCGGTATACATGTGGATGCCGCAATGGCGCACCAGCAACAGGCTGCGGCCATGCAAGGTGATGACGCCTCCATCGGGCGCGGTGTATTCCCGGTCCGCCTCCAACCGGCGCACCAGGGTGTTGCCGCCTTTCTCGAAGGAGGATTCCAGGGTCCCGCGCATCAGCCCCAACCAGTTGCGGTAGGCCAGCACTTTGTCCTGCGCATCCACACACGACACCGAGTCCTCGCAATCCTGGATGGTGGTAACAGCGGCCTCCAATAGGACGTCTTTCACGCCAGCGGCATGGGCCTGGCCGATGGGATGGCCCGGATCGATCTGGATTTCGATGTGCAGTCCGTTGTGCTTCAGCAACACGGCGCTGGGCGCGTTGGCGGCGCCCCTGTAGCCGGCGAATTGCTCGGCGTTGCTAAGGCCTGCCGTGCCGCCGTTTGCCAGCGCCACCCGCAGCGCGCCAGCGGCCACCGTGTAACCCGCCGCATCCGCATGGGAAGCAGCGCCGAGCGGTACCGATTCGTCCAACAATTGCGCCGCCCGGGCCACCACTTTGGCGCCGCGCATCGGGTTATAGGTGCCAGCGCGCTCCGCGCCGTCGCTCTCGGCTATAGCATCGGTACCATACAGTGCGTCGTATAAACTGCCCCAGCGGGCGTTGGCCGCGTTCAACGCATAGCGGGCGTTGGTGACCGGTACTACGAGCTGTGGCCCGGCAATGCGGGCGATTTCTTCGTCGATGTTCTCCACCGAGACGTTAAAAGCCTCGCCCTCGGGCACCAGGTAGCCGATGTCGCCCAGGAATGCCCGGTAGGCGGCGCTGTCATGGACAGAGCCCCGGCGCTCCCGGTGCCACTCGTCGATCCTCGCTTGTAGCGCGTCCCGGTGGGCGAGCAAGGCTTTGTTCTTCGGCCCCAGCTCGGTCACGATCGCAGCTAGGCTAGCCCCAAAAGCGTCCGTCTCCACCCCCACGTCTAGCGCCATCTCATGCGCGACCAGCTCGTATAGAGAGCGGTCAACACTCAATCCGCCGGCTTCGACGCGATCAGTCATGCTTTATCTCCCGGAATGGTCCTACAAACGGCCACGGCCGTGGCGCGCGGCAGTCTAAAGCAACCGCTGTAACATTCAATAGCTCCGGCGTCCAGGGTTAACTCGAACCGATGCGAATGATGCCCTTAGGTCTTTTCATGGCGCCGAAGCCAAATCATCATGCGCACCCATAGCCTCCCTGGGAGATGCGGCCCTTGGCTGACTGGACGACAAACTACGTGGCGGGCACGCCGCGCCTTGCGTATGACAGCGCTGGCGCAGGGCCACTGGCCGTGTTTCTACATGGCATCGGTGGCAACCGTACCAATTGGCATGATCAGCTCCCCGCCTTCGCCGCCGCCGGCTGGGGGGCGGTGGCCCTGGACGCGCGGGGCTACGGTTTGTCGGACGACTACGAGGGTGCCCTGGATTTTTCCGATTTCGCTCATGCTCTGTCCCGGTTATCGGATCACTTAGGCGCGGCGCAAGCCCACTTGGTCGGCTTGTCCATGGGCGGACGGGTGCTGATGGACTTCTATCCCCGTTACCGGGAGCGGGTGGCCACGCTCACTCTGTGCGACACCTTCGCCGCCTTCGATGCCTCGTTCACACCCGAGCGGCGGGCGGCGTTCGTGCGCCTGCGCAAGGATCCCCTGGTGGCCGGTAAAGAGCCCATCGACATCGCGCCTACGGTGGCCAAAACCCTGCTTGGGCCGGCGGCCAGCGCAGCGCATTTTCAACGGTTAGTCGATAGCATGGCGGCGCTACACAAGGCGTCGTATATCAAAACGGTGGCAGCGACGGCCTTCTATGATCGGGCGGCGGATCTGCCCGCTATCCGCGTGCCGTGTCTACTCGTCTTCGGCGCCGACGACCGCTTGACACCACCCGCTATCGGTGCGTCCATGGTGACGCGCATGCCTGACGCCCGCTTGCACGTGATCCCGGACGCCGGCCATTTGGTCAACATCGAGCGCCCAGAGGTGTTCAACCCCAGAGGTGTTCAACCGTGTTGTGCTCCGGTTTCTAAACGAGAACCGCCAGCCGCGAGAGAGTTGCCGTGAGTGAGCAAAAAGTATTCCGCGAATTCACGCAGAACGAACTGGACACCCAGTACGATCAAAGCACACTGGTGCCCGATATTGCCCCGTATGTCGAGCAGTGGGAGGAACTCACCGCCCAAGCGGTGGCTGATTTCACTGTACACCGGGATCTGCGCTACGGCGGGGAGGCCAATCAACGCCTTGATCTCTTCGAGGCGCAGGTGCCGGATGCTCCTTTGGTGGTGTTTTTTCATGGTGGCGCGTGGATGCGTCACACCAAGGATCTGTTTGGCTATCCAGCTCTCGCGCTAATACCCAACGGCTTCGCTTTCGCCACGGTGGAATTCGATCTTATTCCGGACGTGCGCGCGGAGGTGCAGGTCAACCATGCCCTGTTGGCCTTCGAGTGGTTAGCCGGGCACGGCGAGGCATACGGCTATTCGGCCGATCGGATGTTCGTGGCCGGTCACGCCTCCGGCGCTCTTCTCGCCGGCATGGTGGCCGCCACCGACTGGCGCACGCGCCTCAAACGGGACGCATCCCCCTTGGCCGGCGCGCTGCTGCTGAGCGGCATCTACGACTTGGAGCCGGTGCGCTTGAGTTCGCGCAACGAGCCTCTCGCGCTCACTGCCAAAGAGGCACGGGCACTCAGTCCGATTCACCAGATACCGCCGTCGCCCTGCCCCATCGTGGTGGCTTGGGGAGAGGCGGAGTTAAACGAATACCGCCGCCAGTCGCAGGAGTTTGCCGCCGCTTGGCGGCGTGCCGACGGTCCCTGTAGCGCTCTTGAGATTCCGGGCGCTAATCACTTCGAGATGTCTTTGGAACTGTGCGATCCGAACGGGCCTCTAGTGCAGAGTTTTCAAGAACTCTGCAAGAGCGCCAGCCCCAAGCAGGGTGTTGAGGCTGCTCCGCAATGAGTAGAGTCCTACTAGCCTAGGCCGCGGCCCACGATGGACACACTACAAACGTTCTGCGCGGGATGACCGCCCAAGTTATGGGTCAGCCCGAGGCGCGGATCGTCCAGCTGGCGCTCGCCGGCCCGGCCCTGCAACTGCAAATACAGCTCGTAGAGCATGCGCAACCCCGAGGCGCCGATGGGATGGCCGAAACACTTGAGGCCGCCGTCGATCTGGCACGGGATCTCACCTGCGGCATCGAAATTGCCGTCCAGCACCGCCTTCCATGCTTTACCTTCATCAGCCAAACCCAGATCTTCCATGGTCACCAGTTCCGTAATGCTGAAGCAGTCATGCACCTCGGTGGCGCTGATTTCCCGGCGTGGATCCTTGATGCCGGCCTCCTCATAGGCCCGTTGGGCGGCGATGCGGGTGGTTTTGAAATGGGCGCCGTTCCAGTCGTTGAAGGCGGCCTCCTCGCCGTTGGACACACTCAACTGTAGTGCTTTGACTGTCACCGGCTCGTTCGCGCCCATGCTCTTGGCGATCGCCGGCGTGGTGACGATGGCACAGGCGGCGCCGTCGCTGACGCCACAGCAATCGAATAAACCGATGGGTTCGGCGATGAGCGGCGCTGTCACGGCTTGCTCTTGCGTGATCGCCCGTTGCAGATGCGCCTTGGGGTTGTTGGCGCCGTTGGCGTGGCTCTTCACCGATACGTGGGCCATGGCTCGCTTGAGATCGTCTTTGCCCACGCCGTGGGTGCCACAGTAACCGGCGGCCAGTTGCGCGAACGCGCCGGGGGCGGATACGTTCGGCGCGAACATATCGTTGGTGATACCGCGGGTACGGGCGGGGAGGCCGCCGTAGCCGGTGTCTTTCAGTTTCTCCACACCCATGGCCAGGGCAAAATCGGCGGCGCCGCAAGCAACCGCATGTTGACCGGGTTGCGCCCCCGCTAGCACCCCGGCCAGCATCAGCAGGGGATGGGCGACACCGCTATGGCCGATGTCGGCCAGCAGGCCGCGCTTAAGACACCGGCGCTGATGCCACACGCCTTGGCCACACCCGCAGGCACCCGGCCCAGGTGGCAAAGGACGATGCCGGCGTTTTGTTGATCGGCGAACGGCAAGGTAGTAGACGCCAAGAACGAAGCCTGCGGTGCGTCTGCTTGCGCCATATCGCGCAGCGCCTCCACCGCCATGGCGACGGTACCCTCACCCAACTGCATATGGCGCGCTCGCCCTTGGCATGTGCGCCCAGCGAGGCATCGAACCAGGTGTTGGCCTGCGCGACCACGCTGCGTTGCAGACGAAGCCTGGGTACATAGGCACCGAATGCGGTTATACCGGCGCTCTTAACGCTGCGTTGGTCGATCAGAGCACTGGCAATTGCAGAAGTTCCTTGGCTTTTTCTACAGCCTCAACGCATAATGCTTGGCGTAACCGGACCCGTAAAGCAGAGCGACGAAGAAGCGGCGCTTTATGGGATCCGAGTTTACGCCCTTGTTAGGCTTACGCGATCAAAAGATCGCTAACCCATGGATTTCCTGAGGCCAATTGAGTTGCAAATGGCTCCAAGTCAAGTGCGGCTCCCTCGATACTCTCAGAACCAAACGGTTCCAAGTCGGCGATTTCGTGATCTCCCCCAAAAGGCTCCAGATCGACGAGTTTTTGTTCTTGCACTGGAGCTTCTGTGGAAGTTGATTCTTCCCCACCGGATTCAGTGCCAATTGCAGTTCCCTCTATTTCAAGCAAGGAGAATATTTCTCCTATAGCGAAGTTTACGCCGACAGTTATGACCAACAATGCTGCGTATCCTGCAGTTTTCTTTATCTTTGCTTTCTTGTCTTTCTCTTTTTCTATTGATTCTCTGTGCTCTTTTATGGCTTTCTCTGTGAGCACATCCCATTCCTTGGATTTTTCTTTCCACTTTGAATTCTTACGAAGAGGCTTAAAGTCGCCTTCCTGTTCAATTCTCGCCTTAAAATCATGTGCCCACAACTCAAATCCATCCAAGCTTTCAATTACACTGATTTGTTCTATGGCCGAAGTAATCTCGCCTTTAAGGCATAACGCTCGGACATAACCTAAGCGCATATGAATATTATTGGGAGTTAACGAAAGCCCCTCTACACATTGACTTATTGCATCATCATATTTCCCCAATGCAAGGTTTATCATCGATTCGAGATTATAAAAGCTCGCTTCTCGCTTTATTTCTTTCTCTTTATCCGCTGGTCGATCATTAAGGCCATAATTGATATGCTCTTTTGCTATTGCATTTCGCTTGCTTGCCGAGGAATAGTCACTAAGTAAATAAAGGCATTTTGCTTCTGAGTTAATTGCAGCCCAGGCGTTTGGGCGAATAATCTGTGCTTCGCCAAAGTTTTTAATGGCTTGTTCGACCTCGATTTTTCTGGCTTGTGCTTGTTTCTGAGTTAAGATTCCTATCATTAAATTGGAACCTTTATTCATATTTTTGTTGTATTCCCGGTCGTCTTTGGATAACTTGGCAACTGGGTAATACTTATCTATAAGCTTTTTAAGATGCTTATCTAATATTTCGGTTACAATAACGATCGCCTTATCTTTCATTGGTATTCTCCTAACCTGAGTAAAGCCTAATAGTGTATTAGACGGATATAGATATACTGCACTAGGCAGAAAATTCCTAGTGCAGTATATTCCTGATTAACCAGTAACCACACATCATCAATATTGCCGTCAGTTCAACACTCCACCGTGCTCCACAACCGTAGTCGTTCTTGCATCCGACCACCGGATTTCGAAGGACCCACCCGGCACTTATGCATCATTTTGCCAGTATGAGGCGTCGGCGCGGGCGCAAATAAGCTCTCAAGGCCAGCGGGCACAGGGTGCGCAACCGGGCGCCGAAGAGGGAGGTGGTGCAGGGCGGCCCGGACTCAATCCCGCTATTCGGGACTGGTGATTCATCGATAAGTGGCACTTCCATGCCGCCTATGAGGAAGGCTCACTTTTTGTGTGTTCAGCACTTTGTGCTACGGGTCTAGCGAATACTTAGGTCTGCTATCTTGAGCAGCGGGTTTGTTCTATAAGAACACACGTCACGGTTGCGGTTTTACAAGCCGGGCCACACGCCTGCCCTGATCTGGAGTTGATCGCACTCGAATTAGCTGTCAGTCATCGCCGCTCGCACTATCCCCCCACGCACGGCACAATCGCAGACTCATTGGCGCAGATCATTGGCGCAGATCATTGGCTAAACCCATCTGAGGTGGCCAATATAGGAGCAAACAGATGACGACTGCACGAAGCACTCATGATCGCTTAAGTCGATCGACTGGCACGTCCAGGCGCGCGCTGTTGAAAACCGCCGCCCTGGGAACAGGCGCACTGGCCACCGGTATCACCTTGTCGCCCGCCGCCATCGGCGCTCACGCGGCGGGTAGCGACAAGCCTTTGCGCATCGGTTTTCAGGTTCACCGTACCGGCATAGGCGCCACCTATGGCCGCTGGTACGAGCGCACCGCCAATGCCGCCGCGGCCCACATCAACGCCAATGGCGGCATCTCCGGGCGCCCTGTAAAGCTGCTCGCGGAGGACGATGGCACCGATCCCAAGCGGGGCGCCGAGGTGGTCGAGAAACTGACCTCCCAGGCTAAGGTCGATTTCGTCTACGGCCCGCTGTTCTCTCATGTGGTGATCGGCTCCGCGCCGCGGGCAGGGGAACTCAAGATCCCGTATTTCGTGGTCAGCGAGGGTTACCACGTCGCCTCCGGCAAATTGAACCGTTATGTGTTTCAGCCGGGCATCACCGATGTGCGTGCCCAAGTCACCGCCATGGCCCCATGGGTGATGGACAATCTAGGCAAGCGTGTGAGCATGATTTTCCCCGACTACGCCTTCGGTTATGATCACCGCGATTTTTTCAGCGCTGCCGTCAAAGCGCGCGGCGGCAGCATCGCTGCCCTGCTGGCGATACCGCCCACTGAATCGTCGTTCACCAAATATTTTCCACGCATTCCCGCTGACACCGAAGTGCTCTATCACGTGATGGTAGGCCCCGGCGTACTGACTTTTGTCAAAGAGATGGGCGAACACTTCGGTTCCAAGCGCCCCGAGATCTTCGGCTTTATAGATTCCCTGGAAGGGGTCGATATAGGCGCCCGTGGTCTAGCTTTCCTGGAAGGCACGCACCTGTGGGAGGCGATGCCCCGCTACGCCGAGGGTTACGACACGCCGTACGCGCGCCACTACCGGGACGCGGTGGGCTTGAACGCCGACACCAGGGCAGCCTTCTCTGTCACCGCGCTGTAACCGGCTTTATCGTTCAGATCCCGTTCGTACCCATCAGGATCACCAACAGCGGAACTGGCCGTGCAGCCGTAAACGATAATGCCAGGTTCAATGGTGCCTGCCTCATCGAGCGTCCGGGCCGCGTGGGCTTCCATCCCGGTGAGTGGATTGTGCGCTCATGGTTATTGCTGAAAATCTCTCACATCGGCGTCCGCCCCTAGGTGCCCATTGTTATATGATTAAGAGGCTATAAGTTAAGGAATAATTCAGGAGTAAGAGCATGTCCGCTGACGCGCTGCAACAAGCCCTCACCACTTTGCAAAGCTACATCGATCAACCTCAAGCGCCCAGCGATTGGTTCGAGGTGACGCAAGATCGAATCAATCAATTCGCTGATGTCACCATGGATCATCAATGGATTCATATCGATGAAGAGCGCTCTAAGAACGGCCCGTTCGGCACCACGATTGCCCATGGTCATCTGACCCTATCGATCATGGGCCATTTGCCGCGGCCTGACGATGGCTCAGGCCTGCCTAAGCTAGAAGGCCAAAAGATGGGCATCAACTACGGTTTTGATAAAGTCCGCTTTCCGTCCCCGGTTCCCGTAGGTGCCCGCATCCGCTCACGGCGTACCCTGAAACGCACCGAGATCAAAAGCGGTATGATCGAAGCGATGCAGGAAGTGGTTGTAGAGGTTGAGGGTCAGGAGAAACCTGCCTGTGTAGCTGAGAGCCTCAGTCGAATGGTGTTTTGAGTTTTTCGCAGACCGACGCCAGAGACGACCGTGGGGCACCTGCTAAAAATAGTCATTGTTTCGTGAGTGCAAGGAAGCACCGCGCGCAGAACCGCAGTGTATAGGTCATACCTGAGGATTCGAGCACGGCGCTGACGCCGCAATCGCAGAAAAAGTGCATTTTTAGAGGTAACCCGTATTGTTTTCGGGCCGCACGCAGCAGGCCCAACGCATTGGAGAGCCGGCCCATGTCCGCAGTGATGAATTCGCCCCATGCCCGTGATGTAGCTTGCGTGCTGCATCCCATGACTGACCCCAGCAAGCACGAAAAAGATGGGCCACTCATCCTCGAAGAGGGGCACGGCATTTACGTTAAAGATCTGGAAGGCAATGAATACATAGAGGGCATGGCCGGCCTGTGGTGTACCTCGCTAGGCTTCAATAATGAGCGTCTGATCGAGGCGGCAGTGGCCCAGATGCGTAAACTGCCCACCTATCACACTTTTTTTCACCGCTCCAACATGCCCGCCATCGATTTGGCGGAAAAGATGCTCTCCATCGCGCCGGTGCCTATGTCCAAAGTGTGGTTCGCCAACTCGGGTTCCGAAGCCAATGACCACATGGTGAAGTTCGTGTGGTTTTACAACAATGCCGTGGGCCGCCCGGAAAAGAAGAAGATCATTGCTCGCCATGGGGGTTATCACGGCATCGCTGTATCCTCCGGCAGCCTGACCGGCTTGACGCCCATGCACAAAGGTTTCGACTTACCCATTGCGGGAATACTGCACACGGGCAGCGCCCATTACTACCGCTACGGCTTACCGGGGGAGAGCGAAGAAGCATTCTCCGCCCGCCGGGCCGCCGAGTTGGAGGCGATGATTGTAGAGGAAGGCCCGGAAACTGTGGCCGCTTTTGTCGCCGAGCCGGTCATGGGCGCGGGCGGCGCGATTACACCGCCTAGAGGTTATTTCGCCGCTATTCAAGCAGTGCTGAAGAAATACGATGTGCTGATGGTGGCCGATGAGGTGATCACCGGATTTTACCGCACTGGCAATACTTTTGCCTGTGAGACTTACGGCATAGAGCCGGACATTATCATCAACGCCAAACAGTTGTCGTCGGCCTATCTGCCGATCTCATCGGTCATGTTGAACGAGAAGATATACGGCGCTATCCGCGATTACGCCAGTGCGAACAGTATTTTGGGCACCGGTTTTACCTATTCGGGCCACCCCGTTGCCGCTGCGGTGGCGGTGGAGACGTTGAAGATCTACGATGAGATCGACATCGCCAGCCATGTCAACGCGGTGTCCAAGGTAGCGCAGGAGCGGCTGAGCGCGCTGGCTGATCATCCGTTGGTGGGTGACGCCAAAGGGGTTGGTCTCATCGGCTCGGTGGAACTCGTCAAGAACAAAGAGACTAAGGAGAGTTTCGACCCGCAAGTGGCTGCCTGGGCCAGTGAAGCCTGCACGCGCCGGGGCGTTATGCTGCGCCCCTGCGCTGGAACACGCATCGCATTCTGCCCGCCTCTTATCATTGAAGATGATGAAGTCCATATGCTCTTCGACCGTTGGCAAGCGGCTTTGGACGACACGCTTGAGTACGTGCGCGCCGAGGAGCTTATGTGAGGGGCATCCCCATTTGAATAAGGGTGGCTAAAGGACACGGTTGCCGGTCACGGTAACCGCCTTGGAGTTGCTCCGCGGTTCGTGGGCGCCTCTAACAATGCACTTTTTCCGCGATTGCGGCGTCAGCGCCGTGCTCGAATCCTCAGGTATGACCTATACACTGCGGTTGTGCGCGCGGTGCTTTCTTGCACTCACGAAACAATGACTATTGTTAGAGGCGCCCTCGTGCTGTTCGCTGTAGCCCGGTTAGAGAAGCGTACTCGCCATAGAGTAGACTACCTTCGAGATTCGTCTCGGGATGGGGCTATAAGCGCAGTACCAATTAAAGCGCCGATCAGCGTATTCAATATAGTTTGCACCCATTGCCGATCGGTTGCCGAATAACAGCCAGATATCACCTTGTCAGAGCAGGCCGGCCCAAAAAGGAGCACCCAGAGCAGTGTAAAAAAGATGGCCACAATAAGAATTATGGCCGTGAAGAAACGAACGTTCTCTCTGATGGTTTCCCACATCGCCGTATGACTACGGACTGCAACTTGGTAGTCTCCGGTGTGTTCGGCGATGTCAACGATTTTAGGCATGACGCACTAAATACCAATGAATTCAGTTTCTAAATTTTCCGAGGCCGTAGCGATACCGACGTGTTTGCCAGCAGTGATGGCGTCGTGGCTTTGCTCCATGAGAACTAACGCGCGGCGTGTGATTTCGGATTTCGTCAATCCTAAGTTATCCGCTAATGCGGTAAGCCGCTGGTCGAGTGCCGATGGCATATCGATAGTCCACCTAACTTTCTTTTGCTTGGTCACTTGCTTGTGTGCTCCGTTTTATCGACGATATATGTGTAAAATCTGTGCAAATACTACTGCGTGATTGCGTTGATCACGACTGAGCGGCTGTCTTTGTCCACTTCGATTGGCATCTCCGGCTTGAGAGAAGTCTGTCTGAGATCAGCAACCGCCCGAAGCGGATTTCTTCTCGGTGAAACTAGCACTTGGAGTGCCGGCTAAGACAATGTTACGCTAGCGCCCAGGCCCATTACGCAAAGGAGGTGATCTATGTCTAGTGAGTGTTTGTCTGTGCTGTTTTCAACTTTCGCAGGTGACGCGAGCTAAAGGACAAGCCTTCGAGTTTCGCGTGGTTTGCATGGCTGGTTGATAGTCAGTCGGTCAGCCGAGGTTGACAAGCACACAACCTCACAGGAACCGCCCCTCGGGGCGGTTCTTTCTTTATGGGCTTCACGACTACTTTTCCGATGTTTCTTGACAGGTGTTTCTTTGGAGGCTGGCGGTTGAACTATCGCACTTGAACTATCGCACTGCCGCGCACACCTAAGCATCAATCGTCTTGATCCGCGGCACGGCGGCCACCACTGATACAAGCATGATATCGCGCATTGTTCTGCCGGTAGTGATCCTAGCCGCGGCCGCGGCTGGTGCCCTCGCTTTGGTCAAGACTAAACCGGAAGGTGAGCCGGTGACCACTCAGGAAAAAGAGTGGTTGGTGACTGTGGCTAGAGTGGTGCGCGGCGGCTACCGGCCAACTTTAGTCCTGTATGGACGGGTGGAAACGCCTCGCACTGCCCGGTTAACAGCCCCTATCACGGCGGATGTGGTGGAAGTGCATGTGCTCGAGGGGGAACGGGTCAAGGCTGGGCAGTTGTTGGCGAGCCTCGATGATCGGGAGGCTAAGCTCTTGCTGCGCCAACGTGAGGCTGAGTTGGCGGAAATCGATGCCCAAATCGAAATCGAGAATCAGCACCACTCGAATGACCGAGATGCGCTGGCCCGCGAACTCAAAGTGCTGGAGTTGGCCGGACGGGCGGTCAAACGGGCCGAGGATCTGGCCCGCACCCATGTCGGCTCACGCGCGCAGTTAGATGCTGCGCGCCAAGACGAGGAACAGCGCTCCATGGCGGTGGATGCGCGGCGCACCGCCATCCTCGGTCACCCGAGCCGGTTAGCGCAACTCGAAGCCCGGCGGGCGAAAGTGGCCGCGCTTAAAGATAGGGCACAACTCGACCTTGATCGGACCCGAGTGCGTGCACCCTTTGCCGGCCCTGTCTCTGCGGTGCAGGTGGCGGTCGGAGATCGCGTGCAACCGGGCACGCCGCTGCTGCAATTGTTTGATTCCGAGGCTCTGGAATTGCGTGCTCAGATCCCGGCGCGGTATGTACCCTCAGTACGGCGGGCGCTTGCCAACGCAGAGAGCGTATCGGCGGCCGCGGTCGTTGAAGGTCAGGCAGTGGAGGCGGTCTTGCAACGTTTAGGCGCTCAGGTGGGGCGGGGTAGCGGCGGGGTTGATGCCTTGTTCGGCATCAAAAGGGGCGCGCACAATTTACCGTTGGGGCTGACTGTGGAGTTAACCGTTCAACTCGGTATCGAGCGAGACGTTATCGCGCTACCTCCGCAGGCTATTTACGGCGCCAAGCATGTCTTTAGAGTGGAGGGTGACCGCATGCGCCGGTTAACGGTGGAGCGCGTCGGTGAGATGCGAACAGACGGTGAGACTTTGATGCTGCTGCGAAGCGCGGAGTTAAATGCCGGTGATGCGGTGGTGAGCACGCAACTGCCGAATGCTATCGACGGGCTGAAGATTACTGTAGCCGCAAAGCCAGCGACTTAGGAACGGCTTCATCGCTCCTTGAACCGCCGGCCGCGATCCGCTTTGCGCCGGTCGCGCTCGAACTGGAACACGGGCACGCCGTAGCCGCAGCTCGTTTGTGTGTGCTCGATGCGAAGAGCAATGATCTGCCGTGGTTTGGATACCAACTCCTTTGCGGGTGTTTCCACTATCCGCTTGGCAAAAGGGCAATCATCAAAGCTCTGCACCGTACCTTTGCCGTACATACGCACAATCGCTGCATCGCTGGTATGGAACGAGCACACCATGATAGTCATGGGACCACCGGCTGCTAGATGGCGTGCCGTCTCGTTACCACTGCCGGGGTAATCAAGATAGGCCACCAGATTGGGATCGATGATATGTAGCGGTACGCCACCTTTAGGTGAAATATTGACCGGTCCTAGGCCCGCTGGAGTGGCGGCGAGTTTACTGTCGGCGGTAGCGACAAAGAAAACGTGACTCTCCTCGATGAGTGTTATCTGCGCTCGCGTCAAACCGTCGTATAAAGTCGCCATGTCTATATCCGCTACCGCGCCTGCCCGGTAAACCGCTCCGTCCCGTTCATCTCACGATTGAAAGCCAGATATTCTTCCTTGGTGAGTTTAGGTCTAGCGGTGCGCAGAAGTTCCTGCGCTTCGCCAGCGTTGCCGTAGAGTAAATCGACTACGGTCATGGCCAGCAACTTAGCCATATTGACGTAGACGCTTTCTTTATCTTCCAAAAGATAGTCCGCGCCGTGGCTGACGCCACTGGCACCGAAGATATACGGATGGGAGACCGGCATCAGGTGGCCTAAATCCCCCATGTCGGTGGAGCCGGTACGGTGTTCTTCGACGGAGAACTGATTATCACCATAGAGGGTTTTGACGTTCTCACCCCAGAGTTCGGTAATCGTGGTGTCGTTATTCTGGGGTAAGTAACCGGCGGTGGTTTCAATTTCGACTTCGCACCCTATCGCCATCGCCGCTGCCCGCAAACAGCGATCGACTTTTCGATTCGCGTCTACAATGCCTTCGAGCGTACGGCCCCGCACGAAAGTCTCCATGGTCACCTCAGCCGGCACGGCGCTCACCGCGTCGCCGCCGTGGGTGATGATGGGATGAATACGGATGGTGTCGGAGTCGTAGAAGGTCTCGCGCTGAAGCGCGATGGCGGTCATCGCCAGATTCGCCGCATTCAGCGCGTTGATGCCTTTTTGCGGTGCCCCGCCGGCGTGGGCCGCACGGCCCAGAAAACGAATGCGTTTGATGAGTGCTCCATTGGAGCTGTTGGCGACGTGGGAGGCTTTTGTATCGTTCTTGGTGTGGCACATGAGGGCCAGATCCACATCGTCAAAATGTCCCAGGCGAATCAGCTCCGCCTTGCCGGTCAAGAACTCGATGTGCCCTTGTTCGCGCAGGCCCAAGCGGTAGTCAACTTCGATCATCTCCTCGGCGGGCACCGCCATGAAGGCGACGTTGCCACCTAAGTGTTCGAAAGCACCGGCTTGCATCAAGCCGATCGCCGTGCCCAGCATACCGGCCACCTGGGCATTGTGGCCGCAGGCGTGGGCGGCGCCCGTGTCGCTATCGGCGAACGGGTGGCCGGGTATGCATAAGCTGTCGAGTTCGCCCAAGACTGCCATGGTGGGCCCGCTGCCATTACTGCCGGCAATGGCTTTGATGCCCGTTACCGCCAAACCCGTCTGTGGTTGCAAACCTATCTCGCGCATCTTCTCGGCGACGAAAGCCGCTGTACGGTGTTCGCGAAATCCAGTCTCCGGTTGGCGCAAAATGGATTCGCCTATCTCGATGATGGCGTCCTCGCGGGCGTCGATGGCGGCGCAAACAGCGCGCTTGAGTTCATCCCGGGTCACCGTTGGGTCCTCGGATGGAAGTTAGCCCATATTTAAGTATGGGTTGGATAATAGGGGGTGGATATTAGAGAGTAACAGCCCAAACCAAAAAAGCCGGCCATAAAGCGCCGGCTCGAATGGAAAAAGCCCGTTACTAGGCCACTTTTTACTTGGCCTCGGCTATTCGATCTCGCCGATATTGCGGAGCATGGTCGCGTGAATATCCCGCTCGCGCTTCCAGTACGCTTGCAGCTCGGCACCGGTCATGAAGTCGCCTTGCAGACTCTTTTCCTTCATGTAGGTCTGCCACTCTTGCGAGTCGTATACTTTCTTGAACAGGTTACGGTAGTACGCGGCGGCCTCCGTATTCATGCCGGGGGCGCCTACAACACTACGCTGCATGAAATAAACGAAGTCCTTGCCCAACTCGTTGAAGGTAGGAGCATCGGGAAACAAGGGCAGGCGCTCCGGTGTGAACGCAGCTAGCGCCCGGGTCTTACCGGCCTCGTAAAAGCCCAACTGTTCCGATGGGTTGTTGACCGTCGAGTTGGCGTGGTTACCGGCCAACTCCTTGGCTACTCGGCCACCGCCCTTGAACGGCACGTACTTCATGTTGAGCTCGTAGGCGCTGTTCAAGAAGTTGGTGAGTAGCTGATCTTCTTGACCCTTACCGGTGCCAGCCATAATCCACTTGTCACCGGCCGCCTTGGCCGCTTTAACGAAGCCGGCCACGTCGGTAATGCCGCTGTCCTTGTTCACCCATAACAAGAAGGTGTCTTCAGCCATGCGCGCGATGGGCGTAAAGGTCAGGGAGTCCACACCGAGATTTGGCTGGCGCATCGGTGTGGTGTAGAAGCTATTCAGCGTCACCATGATGGTATGGTTGTCGCCTTTTTTGGAGTTTAAGTGCACCAACGCCTCGGCGCCCGAGCCTCCCGGCTTGTTCACGGGCACTAGCGGCCGGCTGGACAAACCGTGTTTCTCCACCACACTTTGCATCAAACGCGCCATCTTGTCGGCGCCGCCGCCTTTACCTGCCATGATGACAAAGTCGATGGGCTTGGTTGGCTTCCAAGCTGCTGCCGTCGCCGGAACTAGCGCCACAGCAGTCATCGCGGCTAGAGCCGCGGCCAGTGATCTACGCTTCATGGATTCAAGCCCCCTCCTCAGGGTATCTAATGGGATATGGGATGTATCTAATAGGATGGGATATAGCGAAACGGGGTCTTTCCCATTCTCATCTCGCTGCTGACCACGCTACCGCACCCCAGCGTTTCGTACCACTGCTTTTTTATAGCCGGACTCTCATTAGGACACCTCTAACAATGCACTTTTTCCGCGATTGCGGCGTCAGCGCCGTGCTCGAATCCTCAGGTATCACCTAACACTGCGGTTGTGCGCGCGGTGCTTCCTTGCACTCACGAAAAAATGACTATTTTTAGCGGCGCCCATTAGCCTTACCGGACGTGGAAAATGCCGCAGTTTGCCGACTCTCCGGCACCTGCCTACCTGCGCCGCCAGCGCGATATATGAGACTGAACCGCCACCCTCCGATCAGGGTCGCCCGGCTGTGCGTACAACGGTATTGAGACGGACTTGGGAAAACGTTATGGTTCCGAATCGTTACTTCGCCTAGCCCGCCGCCGCTCGCGCTACATAAACGGGCACTCCAGGCCACCTTTTAATTTTTCATTCTTTTTTTGAGAGTAATCCGAACTATGGACCTTTCCGGCGCGCTCCAGCGCAAGCTGGGCCTTTCAGGCATTCAGTTCAAACACAATTTGCCCAAAGAGCGGCTCTTCTACGAAGCGCTGGCCCATGATCGGGGAAGAACACGGCGCGGTGGACCGGAGGATGAGCGCAAGGCATTCGCCACTAAACTGGGTGTCAACGGCCCGCTCGTCTTCTATACCGATCCTACCTGCACCGGCCGGCCGGTGAATGACACCTTCATGGTCGCCTGGCCCGACCTCGAGGCTCAGGTGTGGTGGAAAGATAACCTGCAAAAATATGATCCGGAGCAATTCGAAGCGCTGCTCGAGCGCGTGGTAGCACACTGCAATCAACGCGGTGGCCATCTCTACGTGCAAGATGTGTTCGCGGGGGCCGATCCAGTCTACTCCGTGCCCTACCGTTTTGTCGGCGAGTTCGCCACCCACGCCATGTTCGCCTACAACATGTTCCCGAAGGAAGTGCCTGGTGTCGATGATGTGGAGGGCAAACGCTGGACCATGCTCAACGTACCGTCCTTCCGTTGCCAGCCGGAGCGTGACGGCTGTCATTCCGAGCGGGCGGTTATCGTCGATATGCGCAATAAAGTGGTGCTGGTCGCGGGTCGTGCCGACTATTGCGGCGTGGTCAAGAAGACCATCTTCACGGTGATGAATTTCTTGCTGCCGAATATGGGTTATCTGTCCATGCACTGCTCGGCCAATATCGGCAGCAGCGCAGATGCGGCGATTCTCTTCGGCCTCTCCGGCACCGGCAAGACCACACTGTCGGCCGATTCGGCGCGCCAACTCATCGGTGACGATGAGACCGGTTGGACCGGTGATGGCATTTCCAATTTGGAAGACGGCTGCTACGCCAAGCTCATCGATCTCGACAAGCAAGCCGAGCCGGTCATCGCTGCGGCCATGTCCATGCCCGGCACGATCATCGAAAACGTACCGCCGCTGCCCGGTAAACCCATGGAGGAAACCGATCCGCAAGAGCTGGATCTGAGGGACGGCTCCATCACCGAGAACATCCGGTTCTCCTATCCGCTTGCGTGCAATCCCAACGTTGCCACCGGTGCACGCGGCGGCCATCCGCAGACCATCGTGCTGCTGACCGCTGACGCTTTCGGTGTGTTGCCGCCGGTCTCGGTGTTGAACGGCAACGGCGTGATGTATCACTTTATCCAGGGCTTCACCGCGAAACTGGCGGGAACCGAAGTGGGCCTTAGGCAAGCGCAAGCCACTTTCAGCGCCTGTTTCGGCGCTCCGTTCATGCCCCATTACCCATCGGTTTACGCCAAATTGTTGAAAGAGAAGATGGAAGCCAACGAAGCGCGCTGTATCTTGCTGAACACCGGCTGGCGTGGCGGACCCGCCGGCGCAGCGCCACGCATGCCGATCAAGGATACCCGGGCGCTATTGAATGCGGCACTCAGCGGCAAACTGCATAACGGTGGCGGCTTGGACATGCACCCGGTGTTCAACTTGCAGGTGCCGCGGCAATGCCCCGGTGTGGATTTGGAGGTGTTGGATCCAAGAGCCAGTTGGGACGACAAAGCGGCGTATGATGCAGCCGCGATCAAACTGCGTGATGCGTTCCGTGACAACTTCGAAAAACAGGGCTTCGGCAAGCTTGGCATCGAAGCGGTCATGTAACAGTTACATGTAACGGTCAAGGGGTGGCATTTCGCGCCGATGAATATTCACGAATATCAAGCTAAGCAACTGCTGGACGGCTACGGCGTGGCGGTGCCTAGGGGAGCGCCGGCCTTCACCGTGGATGAAGCGGTGCGAGCGGCCGCGTCCCTGGGTGGACCTGTCTGGGTGCTTAAGTCGCAAATCCACGCGGGCGGCCGTGGCGCTGGGCACTTCGCAGGTGACCCGCAAAAGCGCGGTGGCGTGCGCGTGGTGAAGTCCTTGGATGAGGTGCGCAGCGATGCCGGGAGCATGCTAGGCCACGTGCTCGTTACCCGACAAACCGGGGCTGCGGGCCGCGAAGTCAAGCGCCTGTACATCGAGGAAGCTTGCGATATCGCGCGCGAGCTTTATCTTGGCCTGCTGCTCGATCGGGCCACCTCGCGGTTGCTGATGATGGCCTCCACCGAAGGTGGCATGGATATTGAAGAAGTGGCGGAAAAGACGCCGGAGAAAATCCTCAAGATAAGCATCGATCCGGCTGTTGGCATGATGCCGTTTCAGGCTAGACGGCTCGCCTTCGGCCTTGGATTGCAGGGCAAGCAGATCGGCTCCGGCGTCGAATTCATGCTCGCTATGTACCAAGCGTTCACCGAACTCGACGCTAGTGTGGTGGAAATCAATCCGCTGGTGGTCACCGCAGCGGGTGATGTCATCGCGTTGGATGCGAAGATGAACTTCGATGACAACGCGCTCTACCGCCATCCAGCGATCCGCGAACTCAACGATCCGCACGAGGATGATCCTGCGGAAGTGGAAGCGGCTGAGGCCGATCTCAATTTCATCAAGCTCGATGGCTCCATCGGCTGCATGGTCAACGGTGCCGGATTGGCCATGGCGACCATGGATATCATCAAGCTCTACGGTTCTAGCCCGGCCAATTTCCTGGATGTGGGCGGCAGCGCCAAAGCTGAACAGGTGGTGGCCGCCTTCAAGATCATTACCTCCGATCCGAATGTCAAAGCCGTCTTGGTGAATATCTTCGGCGGCATCATGCGCTGCGATCTCATCGCCGCGGGCATCATCACCGCCACCCGGGAAGTGGGGCTAAAAGTGCCCTTGGTGGTACGGCTGGAGGGCACTAACGTAGAGCAGGGTAAAGCGCTCTTGGACAGATCCGGCCTCAACATTATCGCCGCGGACGATTTGGCCGATGCGGCGCAGAAAGTCGTTGATGCGCAAGGGGGTAGCTGACGGCCATGGCAGTTCTAGTCAACGCCGACACCAAAGTCATCTGCCAGGGGTTCACCGGCGCCCAAGGCACCTTTCATTCCGAGCAAGCTATTGCCTACGGCACCAAGATGGCCGGTGGAGTGACCCCCGGCAAGGGTGGCGAGACCCATCTGGCTCTCCCCGTTTTCGATACCGTCGCCGAAGCAGTAGCGGCCACCGGGGCCACCGCGTCGGCCATTTACGTGCCGCCGCCGTTTGCCGCCGATGCCATTCTCGAAGCCATAGATGCTGGAGTAGAACTGATCGCCTGCATCACCGAAGGCATTCCGGTGCTCGATATGGTCAAGGTCAAGCGGGCTTTGCTATCGTCCTCCACGCGGCTCATCGGGCCGAACTGTCCGGGCGTCATCACGCCGGGGCAGTGCAAAATCGGCATCATGCCGGGCCATATTCATAGCCCTGGCAAAGTGGGCGTGGTCTCGCGCTCCGGCACCCTCACGTACGAGGCGGTGGCGCAGACCACGGCGGCCGGATTGGGTCAATCCACGTGTATAGGCATCGGTGGCGATCCGGTCAATGGCACCGACTTCATCGACTGTTTGGAGCTGTTCTTGGCCGATGACCAGACCGAAGCCATCATCATGATCGGCGAGATCGGTGGAAGCGCCGAGGAAGATGCGGCGGCGTTTTTAAAGCAGTCCCGCACGCGCAAACCCATCGCCGGATTCATTGCCGGCGCCACTGCGCCGCCCGGGCGGCGCATGGGCCACGCCGGTGCCATCATCGCCGGCGGCAAGGGGGGCGCTGGCGACAAGATGGAAGCGATGCGCAGCGCTGGCATTCATGTCACCGAATCGCCCGCCGCTCTGGGTACCACGCTGGTTAAAGCCCTAGGTGGATAGCAGCTAGGTGGATAGCATCCGAGCAGATGGTCCTGCGCCGGGCAGCTAGGGGCTTGACAGTGGCACCCGCGCTCAAAAAGAGTGTCGCCCTCGGCAAGTCGGCGGTCGCCTATGAGCAAGGTCCGTGACCTTACAAAACGGATCGTGCATCACCCGGTTTGCCCCGTCCCGGTCAACCCTATTCGCCTCTTGCATCCAGCACGGTGCCAGTGATACACCGCGCGCAAAGGATATGTCTCTATGACAGTCTCAACCGCTCCAGTCGCTATTGAACACGTGCCCGGCGCCGGCAAGCGGCGCAAGCGTTTTACCAACAAGGGCCGTCAAGTCGATGACACCGCTTTACGCGAAGTGCAGGGCTTGCTCGGCGAGCGTGACCGGCGCCGTGATCATCTGATCGAATTCCTACACCTCATCCAGGATGAATTCGGCCATTTGAGTGCCACGCACATAACCGCGCTGGCCCACGAGCTGCGCTTGGTCCAGGCCGAGGTATACGAGGTCGCCAGCTTCTACGCTCACTTCGACATCGTCCGGCAAGGTGAAGAGCCGCCACCGCCACTCACGGTGCGGGTGTGCGATAGCTTGTCGTGCGAACTGGCCGGCGCCAAAGCACTGTTAGAACAACTGCCCGGGCACTTGGGCGCTGGCGTGCGGGTAGTGCGTGCGCCCTGCATGGGCCGTTGTGCCACCGCGCCCGTTGCCGAAGCCGGTCATCACCACATCGACCGGGCCACCGTGGACACCATCGCCGCCGCCGTAGAGTCGGGACAGACTCATCCTCGTATCCCGGTGTACATCGATTTCGCAGCCTACAGTGCGGCAGGCGGTTATGAACTGCTAAAAGCCTGTTACGCCGGTACCCATGAGCGTGACAGCGTTACCCAGAGCGTGTCGGATTCCGGCTTACGCGGCCTAGGCGGCGCCGGTTTTCCCACCGGCCGCAAGTGGGGTTTTGTGCGCAGTTACCCCGGTCCCCGGTTGATGGCGGTCAACGCCGATGAGGGCGAGCCCGGCACCTTCAAGGATCGGCACTATCTGCAGACCGATCCGCACCGCTTTTTGGAGGGCATGCTGATCGCCGCCTGGGTGGTGGAGGCGCGAACCGTGTTTATCTATCTGCGCGATGAGTACCCATTCGTACGGGAAATCCTGCTGGCGGAGCTGCCCAAAATCGAAGCCGCCGGCCTGCTGGGCGAGGCCGAGGTGGAATTGCGCCGCGGGGCGGGCGCTTATATCTGCGGCGAAGAATCGTCGATGATCGAATCCATCGAAGGCAAACGCGGCCTGCCGCGGCACCGGCCACCGTATGTCGCCGAAGTCGGCATCTTTGGCCGCCCCACTTTGGTACAAAATGTAGAAACCCTCTACTGGCTGCGCGATATTTTGCAACAAGGGCCGGAGTGGTTCGCTGATGAAGGCCGCAATGGCGGCAAGGGCATGCGTAGCTTTTCCGTCTCCGGAAGAGTCAATGATCCCGGCGTCAAATTCGCCCCCGCCGGTATCACCGTCCGTGAACTCATCGATGAGTACTGCGGTGGCATGCTGCCCGGACACACGCTCAAAGGTTATCTGCCCGGCGGCGCCTCGGGCGGCATATTACCGGCGAGCTTGGCCGATTTGCCGCTGGAGTTCGGCGCCTTGGACGCGCACGGCTGCTTTGTAGGCTCCCACGCCGTCGTGGTCCTGAGCGAGCAGGACAACATGGGCGACGTGGCGCTCAATTTGATGCGTTTTTTCGAGGACGAAAGCTGCGGTCAATGCACGCCCTGCCGGGTCGGCACCGAGAAAGCGGTCAAGCTCATGGCCAGTGGGCAATGGCAATCCGAGCCGCTGCGTGAACTGTGCCAGACCATGGCGGATGCATCGATCTGCGGCCTAGGCCAAGCGGCGGCCAATCCGTTGCTCAGCGTGCTGAAGTTTTTTCCGGAGGATCTGAAATGAGCGGCTCCATTGAATTCATCCTCGATGGTCAAGCGGTAACGGCTCTGCCGGGAGAAACCATTTGGCAAACAGCCAAGCGTACCGGCACCCATATTCCGCACCTTTGTTACGCCGACGAACCGGGTTATAGAGCGGACGGCAACTGCCGTGCTTGCATGGTGGAGATCGATGGCGAGCGGGTATTGGCCGCATCCTGTATCCGCATCCCCACACCGGGCATGAACGTCACCAGCACCAGCGCCCGCGCCAGCAATGCCCGCCGCTCGGTGTTCGAAATGCTGATGGCCGATCAGCCCGCGCGTGATCTGGCCCATGAATACGATTCCAAATTCTGGCACTGGTCGGAGCAACTAGCCCTCACCGAAAGCCGCTATCCGCCACGCCGGATGCCGGCCTGCGATCCGTCGCACCCGGCCATGCGGGTCAACCTGGACGCTTGCATTCAGTGCAATTTGTGCGTGCGCGCCTGCCGTGAAGTGCAAGTCAACGACGTCATCGGTATGGCGTACCGGGGGGCGCAAGCGAAGATCGTTTTCGACCAAGACGATCCCATGGGCGATAGCACCTGCGTGGCCTGCGGTGAATGCGTGCAAGCGTGTCCCACGGGCGCCTTGATGGAAACCAAGCGGCTCGATGAGAACGGTGTCGATCGCCGCGCCGGGCTGCGCGAAGTCGATAGCGTATGCCCCTACTGCGGCGTGGGATGCCAGATCACCTATCAGATCGAAAACGATGAAATCATCTCCGTGCAAGGCCGCAACGGACCAGGCAATGAACAGCGCTTGTGTGTCAAAGGCCGCTTCGGCTTCGATTACGTGGCCCACCCACACCGGCTCACCCAACCGTTGATCCGCCGCGATGACGCGCCCAAATCGGCCGCCATCCAATTGGATCCGGCCAACCCGCTCAGCCATTTTCGCGCAGCCACCTGGGAACAAGCACTGGATAGGGCCGCGCAAGGGTTCAACCGCATACGGGCCGAGCACGGCCCGGCGGGCCTGGCTGGATTCGGCTCGGCGAAAGGTTCCAACGAGGAAGCTTATCTGGTGCAAAAACTGGTGCGCACGGGTTTTGGCACCAACAACGTGGACCATTGCACCCGGCTTTGCCATGCCTCCTCGGTGGCCGCTTTGCTGGAAGGCATCGGCTCGGGGGCGGTGACGGCGCCGTTTACCGCCGCACTGGACGCTGAGTGCATCATCGTCATCGGCGCCAATCCCACCGAGAACCACCCGGTGGCGGCCACCTTCTTTAAAAACGCGGCTAAAGCGGGCAAGACACTGATCGTTATGGATCCGCGAGGACAAGCTCTGGAGCGCCACGCCACCCATATGTTGGCCTTCAAACCGGGCGCCGACGTGGCTCTTTTGAACGCCATGCTGAACGTCATCTGCACCGAAGGTTTGTATGACGAGCAATATATCCAGGCACGGGTGGAGGGCTTCGAGAGCTTGCGTAAACATGTGGAGAATTTCTCACCGGAGGAGATGGCGCCCATCTGTGGCATAGACGCCAAAACCATCCGCCAAGTGGCCCGCAGCTACGCCACCTCGCCGGCATCGATCATCTTCTGGGGCATGGGCGTGTCACAACACGTGCATGGCACCGACAACGCCCGCTGCCTCATTGCCCTGTCCATGATCACCGGCCAGGTTGGCAGGCCGGGCACCGGCCTGCATCCGCTGCGCGGTCAGAACAATGTGCAAGGCGCCTCCGACGCCGGGCTTATCCCCATGGTCTTTCCGGATTATCAATCCGTCGAAATGGACAATATCCGGGCTAACTTCGAAAACCTCTGGGGCGCTGAGTTGGATGCGGTGCGTGGCTTGACCGTGGTCGAGATCATGGATGCGGTACACGCGGATCAGATCCGCGGCATGTACATCATGGGCGAGAACCCGGCCATGTCCGATCCGGATGTGGGGCACGCCCGCACCGGTTTGGCCAAGCTGGAACACCTGGTGGTGCAGGATATTTTCTTGACCGAAACAGCGTTTCACGCCGACGTGGTCTTACCCGCCTCCGCCTGGCCGGAAAAAGACGGCACTGTCACCAACTCCAACCGGCAAGTGCAGATGGGCCGGCTGGCGCTCCCGTTACCTGGCGCTGCGCGGCAGGATTGGTGGATCATTCAAGAGCTCGCCAACCGCATGGGCTTGGGCTGGAATTATTCAGGTCCGGCGGATGTGTATGCCGAGATGGCCAGTGTCATGCCATCGCTCGATAACATCACCTGGGAGCGGCTGTTGGCGCAAAGCGCGGTCACCTATCCGTGCGAGGCGCCCGATAAACCTGGCAATGCCATCGTCTTCGGCGACGGTTTCCCGACAGCCAATGGCCGCGCCAAGTTGGTGCCCGCCGACATCGTGCCGCCCGATGAGCAACCGGATGATGACTATCCGATGATTTTGACCACTGGCCGGCAGTTGGAACACTGGCACACCGGCGCCATGACCCGCCGGGCCAGTGTGCTCGATGAGATCGAGCCCGAACCGGTGGCGAGCTTCTCTTCGGCGGACCTGCGCAAGATGGGCGCCGCGCCTGGCGATAAAATACGCGTCACCACCCGGCGTGGCATCATCGAACTCAAAGCCAAAATCGATGCCGCGGTGCCGGACGGTGTGTTATTCGTGCCGTTCTGTTACGCCGAAGCGGCGGCCAATACCCTCACCAATCCAGCTTTGGATCCGTTCGGTAAGATCCCGGAGTTCAAGTTCTGTGCCGCCAAGGTGGAGTTGGCGGCGTAGCTCGCACGACCTGGGGCTAGGTACCGAAGAAGTCGGCGTCTGGCTGGCTGCCTTCCTCACACAGGGTGCTGACTTCGTAGACTTGATGTTCCACCTGTAAAAAACGCGCGCGGCCAGTGCTTTTATCCGCCTGCACGGCGAAATCCATCTCAATGACCTCA
This sequence comes from Gammaproteobacteria bacterium, assembly GCA_012103455.1. Lineage (GTDB taxonomy): Bacteria > Pseudomonadota > Gammaproteobacteria > HK1 > HK1 > WLWT01. The sequence continues at coordinate 992,965 of WLWT01000003.1, read as the reverse complement.
ACGCCTTTACGTTCAGCGCGCCGCATCCGTTCAACCCGTGCTCGGTGAGTGGCCACCGATTGTTGCACCGTCTTTCCAAGCAGCGAGGTCTTGCCGAGCAGGGCAACGATCTGCGGTGAATAACTGTGCACGAACAGAGCGTAGTCACAGGTCGGCGTTACCGACACGGCGGCGAAGCGCGCCACCTCGCCTAAGTTGGTTTCATCCACCGCTTCAGCCGTCTGCGGCTCGTTGGGAAACTCGACGGTCAACGCGCCTTTTTGCACGGTGACCGCCAGCGGTGCGGCGTTGCTTACCATCATAACCACGCCCAATACCGAAGAAATAACCCGAGCGTTCATGTTCGCCTCCTCCAAGTCGAACTTGGTCTTGCGTATGGGCCGATGCCGGGTGGGACTTATTGTACTGGGGCGATGGGCTCGGAATGCACTGATTTTGGTGATTGAAAGCTTCGGCAAAAAAGTGGTTCGCCAGCGCCGTGGGCTTCGCTATGGCTCGCTAGGCTCTGCTCTATCAACGAGGTGCCGGAACGCGGCATACCCAGGACGAAAATCACTTGTCCACTGGCGACCCCTGCCGCGGCGGCATTTGATGAATGAGGGAGTGAAGGTTGTGCACATCGCGTCTACATATTGTTTTGGGCTTGGGCGTTGTAACCCCATAGCTCAAAGGCTTGAGCATTGGCCGCGTTGAGTGCGGCGAAGTAGGCTTCGGGCGATCGTGATCGCCGCACACAGGCTAAGACGTAGCGGTAGTCAATGCGCTCGCGCTGGTCGATGTCGCCTGCTAACTGAGTTTCGATGTGGCGCTGATGAACCGATGCCAATTCTGCGCCCACTAGCTGGGCCAAGCTACGGTAGGTAAGGGCTTGGGCGTTGCCGATGAGACTCAACATCATCTGGGCGCTGGATCATTTAGGCGCTGGGACAGGGTCAGCTTTTACCTGCCAGCGGCGATCCAGCGATCAAGCTGGCGCGCAAAAGCGTGTTTCTCCTTAGTACCGTAAGCGCTAGGCCCGCCTCGGATCTCGCCCATACCCCGTAGTTCATCGGCGATGTCGCGCATGGTTAGCCGGCTCGCTACGTTTTCCGCCGTGTACAACTCTCCCCGTGGATTCAATCCGATTGCCCCTTTAGCCACCACTTCCGCCGCCAGCGGAATATCCTGCGTGACGACCAGATCGCCAGGCTGCACTCGCTCGGCGATGTAGTGATCGGCGGCGTCGAATCCCTTGGCGACCTGGACCGCACGAATATGCTTGGAACCGGGCGTTGTGATAGGACTGTTGGCGACCAGCGTCAACCGCAAGGCTGCTCTATCGGCAGCCCTGAAGAGAATATCCCGAATCATCACGGGACAGGCATCCGCATCGATCCACAGGGAACGCATCAACGTGCGTTCCCTGTGCCGGTAGCCGAATCGAGCACCGCTTTTAGCGGGCGCAAATACGCCTCATACCGCTGTGCCCGGGCCACCGCGTGACTATAGAGGGGTTGGCGCACTTGCACGCGGCTGGCGGTTAATACAGCACGGCGCGTTTGGTGAAAATTGACGCACGCATCTTCCCAATCGAGTGCCAAATACCGGAGCAGCCCGGCGATCGCCGGTTCCGGGCTGCGCACCAGATCTTCGTAGTCCAACTCGAACATGGGGGGCTCGAGAACGCGCCGCCAATGTGCCATCAGCCGTTGATAAGCGAGGGTGTAATAACCGATATCCTCCAAGGCGAAGGTAAAAGCGTTACCTCGTGCCGAAGTGAAATTCTGCAAGAAAAGCGAAAGACCGGTATCCATGGCATTACGGCGGCAATGAATGATCTTCGCGCGGGGAAAGAGTACCCGGATAAATCCTAGATAGAGAAAATTGGGGGGTAATTTATCCGTGACGTAACGCCGCTCGAGGCCGGCCCAAGAGAGGGTATCCAAATACTTGTCCCGCAGCGCTTGCCCATCATTGGGTGTGAGCGCGGTACAGCCTTGCGGGAATTTATCTCCCGAGGCAAAGCGTATATCGTCAAAGAATGTCACTTCGCCTGCTGCGCTCACCTGCGAGTGACTGGCGAGAATTTGTTCCACCAGCGAAGTACCCGATCGCGGCATACCCACAATGAAAACAGGACGCTGTTCATCGGCGCCCAACGCCGGACTGAATGTTCCAAGATCGGAGAAAACCTCCATGATGTGGTCCACCAAGGCGTTGTGCGCTCCTGCGTCGAACGGATAGACCGAGCGCATCAATTCGTTGGCACGGCGAGCGTGGATAAACGCCGTCTCGGTGTCCTTGGCGCCATCGGCCAGGCGCGCCAGGCCAAACCAAGCGGCCGCACGGATCGGCGCGGCGAGCGCTTCGTCTTCAGCGACCGCCTCCATCCGCTCCAACTCCGCCGCATCCCAGTCGGCGCGCCTGGTCATATCGGCTAGCGCTTCGTAGGCATAGCCATCATTCGGGGCTAAATCCAGAACCTGTCGTAACACTGCTCTGGCGCCAGCGAAATCTCCCGCCGATACCAGCGTGTCGGCGTAACCGCGAAGCGCTGCTGTGTCATCCGGGGCAAGGGCCACGGCTTTGGCAAAATTCTCTTGCGCCGCCGCCGCCATACCCCGCATGGTTTGCAACTCGGCCAATAGCAAATAGGCGCGGACATGGTTTTCGTCAGCCACCGCTTGCAGCCGCGCGAGGCCACTGTCCAGCCGGCCAGTACTGGCCTCGGCCCAGCCGAGCTGAATGCGCGCATCCACATTGCCGGGTTCGTTGGCGGTGACGCACTCGAGGGCCGGGAGTGCATCCAGATAACGCTCTTGGGCGCTGCGCAACGCACCTAGACGGGCCGCCACCTCCACTTCGCTGAGCGCCCTGGCCATAAGCGGGGTCAAATAATGTTCCGCCGCTATTAAGTCGCCTTCACTCAGTAGCAGATCAACCATGGCGAGGCGCGCCGGTTTTAATTGCGGTTCAAGGTTTAACGCCTGGTCCAAACCGCTGCGCCCGAGCGCCGCGTCGCCTAGAGCGATATGGGCTAGCGCGCGGCGGGCAATGGCCTGCGTGCAGCCCGGGACGATACTGAGGGCTTTGCCGCTGGCTTCGATAACGCCGGCCATATCGTCCTTTGCCCATAGGATCTCGGCCAGTGCCAGATATCCGAAGATGGCCCCGGGCGCCAGCTTTATCGCCCGCTTGGCGAAGCGTTCGGCCTCATCCAACCGGCCCAGCGCGAACAACACACCGGCTGCGTTGTTCCAAATATCGGCGATGTCCGGCGCCAGGCGGGCAGCTTTGCGCAAATGTGCAAGCGCCTCGTCCAACCGGCCCGCGGCCCGTAGCATTTCGCCGTAATTACTGTATAGCTCGGCGCTGGCGGAGCCGGCGCTTAGGGCTCTTTCCATAAGCCCCAGGGCCAGCTCACCGCGGCCCGATTGGAAAGCGAAAATGGCGTAATGATAAAGACCGCCACTGTGTTTAGGATTCATCGCCAACAGTTGCTTGTAGCTTTGTTCCGCCGCCGCGGCATTGCCCCGTTCGTGGTACCTGCGGGCGTCATTCAGTAAGCGGATTTCAACCATTGGCGCGAGTCCGCCGCGGCTGGCCGAACCGGCTCTTTTTTTCTTCTTCTCCACTATGGAGTAACTCTAACAATAGTCATTGTTTCGTGAACGCAAGGAAGCACCGCGCGCGCAACCGCAGTGTATAGCTCATACCCGAGGATTGAAGCACGGCGCTGACGCCGCAATCGCGGAAAAAGTGCATTTTTTAAAGGTGCCCTATGGCTCGAAGCTCTTGATATAGCGGCTGAGTCCTTGGAGCAGCCGCGCGCTGCGATGGGCCCGGTTGCGATCCCGCTGCGGATGCAACCAAGTACTTTGCACTTCAAGCTGGACGCACGGTGTGCCGTGATCCGCCACCCACTTGGTCACGGTGGCATTGCGGGCGGCGGGAAAACGGTTATCGGAAAGACGGCTGAGTCCCTCGGCCCGCAGCGCTGAGCGCAGACGATGGAGCATTTCGCTTTGCCCGAGCAGCGAGCGTCCATGCATGGTACCTAAGTCGATATCGAAAGGGTGGCTCCAATGACAACCGTGCACGTCCAAGACGATCTTGGGAGCACGCACCGCCAACTCATGTTTCACCGCCGCCTTGAAGGCATTGTCGTCGTAGTAGTTGGGATCGGAGGGGCTCCCTCGAGTGGTGTGCAAAACGCTGGCGCCCGCCAGCCGGTGCAGCATATACGCGAGCCAGCCAGTGCCGTCATCCGGTCCGTGCCAGTGGCCGTGGCGCATGGCAGCGGTCGCATGGGGCGCGGTCAGCAGCACCGGCACGCTGCCTCGCAGCAGCCGGAACCACGGCTCGCCGCTGTGCGCCAAGCTGAAGTAGCGCGGCCTCAAGCGTGACTCGAAACGAACCGCGGTAGCGATATGCGCCGCCGAAATCTCCGATGTGAAGTGCAATGGGGCCGTGTCGATCACAGGCCCGCTCAGCGCAGCTGCTCCACCACCTCGGCAAAAGCTGCTCCCGCCTCCTCCACTTGGGCCGCGGTGACATCCAGGTGGGTGCATGCCCGCAGGGTGGTGGTAGTGAACGCACCCACGTTGATCCCCCTGTTTTCCAATGCCTCGCTGATGGTGTCGGCATCCACGCCGGTGGCGGCAACATCGAAAAATACGATGTTGGTCTCGACTTCCGCTGGTGTTAAGCGCACCCCTTCGACGGCACGTATCAATGCCCCGAAGCGTTTGGCGTTGGCATGGTCTTCGGCCAGGCGTTCGATGTTGTGTTCGAGGGCGTAGATACCCGCAGCGGCTAGCATGCCGGCCTGGCGCATGGCGCCGCCGATGCGCTGTTTCCAACGCCACACCTCGTCAATAAAAGCCGCCGAGCCCGTCAGCACCGCTCCCACCGGGCAGCCAAGGCCCTTGCTCAAGTCCAGCCACACGCTGTCGCAGTGGACGGCGTATTCGGCGAAGGATATACCGGAGGCGACTACTGCATTTGCCAGACGTGCGCCGTCCATATGCACGCTCAACCCGTGCTCGCGGGCCAGGGCCGTCACGGCTTTTATCTCCTCTAAACTCCACAGGGTGCCGCCGGCCAGATTGGCGGTTTGCTCGATTTCCACCAGCCGGGCGCGCGGGAAATAGCGGCTATCGGGACGGATCGCCTGTTGTAGTGCCCGCGTCGAAAAGACGCCCCGTTCGCCCGGCAATGAGCGCACATGCGCACCGGACAGAGCGCTCGGGCCACCGCCCTCGAAATGGGTGATGTGGGCGCTTTCATGGGCGAAGATCTCATCGCCTGGGCGGCAGTGCACCATCAAGGCGATTTCATTGCACATGGTGCCTGAGGGCAAAAATACCGCCGCTTCTTTGCCCATCAAAGCCGCCGTTCGCTCGCATAGCAGGTTCACGGAAGGGTCTGCCAAGCTCTGCTCATCACCGACGGGTGCTTGCATCATCGCTTCGCGCATGGCCGCGCTAGGCCGGGTTTGGGTGTCGCTGTAGAGGTTGATTCGGCCTTCTTTCACCGTTGCTCGCTCATCTTATGAATATCGATCCCGCACAAGGTGCCGATCTTAGCTCGATAGATAGACTAGTTTCAGCGCGTGTTTAATAACATTGGCGTGAGGCGCCGGCGCACAGGATAGGCCAGCCGCTGGCAGCCACCATAACAGTACTGCCAACCGCGTTACCATTGCGGTGGACGCCTGAATGCTAGACGCCGGAAACAGCCGCGTCAGTCATGTGGGCACCTCTAAGAATGCACTTTTTCCGCGATTGCGGCGTCAGCTCCGTGCTCGAATCCTCAGGTATCACCTATACACTGCAGTTGCGCGCGCGGTGCTTCCTTGCACTCACGAAAAAATTACTATTTTTAGCAGGTGCCTATGTTTAAATCCACGTCGATAAACACCTCCATTCGCTGACACACGTCAGGTGAATGAACTATGCTTGGTCTAGGTTATGGTAAATAACCTACATTAGATTACCGTTTCATGACCATTATTTAAGCAGTTTGCTGGACCTATAATCACAAAACCAAAAAAACACGAAGGAGACTACTCACATGAGTTCTGGAAAACGTGGCCTCAAAAGACTGGAAGAACTGAACATAGAAGTAGAGCGAATTAATAAAAAGCTCGATATGGCCCAGGAGTTTGGACTAAACGAAGAAGATCTGGGTGTTGTGATCAGACGGCTTGAAGAATTGCATGACCTAATTGGAGATGCAGCCAAAGAAGAAGCGCGCAGGGAAATCAATTGTGCGAAAAAGGAAGCCCGTAGAATTCGCGACGGCAGGAAAAAACCCGGTGGCAATCATCCAGGTAACGATGATGACGAGCCCGATGATAAAGATGATCCCGACGATCCGGATGGCGGTGATGGCGGTGATGACGAAAAATGTTGCTGCTGTTGTAAGTGTACACCGGCCGCGGCCCCCTCACCGGCAAGTGGGTCAAGTGTGCCGGATGCCACCTGCGTCTATGTTCAAACGGAAACCACGGTCGCCGCCTGGGACCGGGGACAACAACGTTGGGAAGTATTTGATGCTCAGTCTGCCATTGTCAAAGTCACCTTTATCTCCGGTGGCATCTTGGTAGTCGGCAAAGACAAAGCTGCAATTTTTGATTGCAAGATCGGGCTTTGGCTAAAAGCGTTCGATCCCTCCGGGAGCCTCATCGACGGCGCCGGACAATAACACCAAGACAACACTCACCAGCCCGTATCGCCAATTTAGCGAGCCAACCAGGATTGATCGGATGCTTGGCTCGCTAACCAGGTTTATCCGGGCTGGGCTTTCAAAGATCTTGCTGTCTTATTTGAATTTGGTTTGTTAACCGTTTTTTCTATCGAAGTTAGCTCACAGGATGCACTTGGCCTGATTGAGGGAGACAATCCTGTATAAATTACGGTCCTTATGTCTGAGCATTCGCCCATTTTAGGACAAGCTAAACCGCTATAGCGGCCTCATGGAGGCGGTGGCGGGGCCGTACGCAGAGGGCCGCACGGGTTGTTTGCCTGGACCGTCACCACGCGCCGCCGATTGACATGGATAGCGATTGACGGGGATATAGGGTCCGCGGATTACAATGAGGCGGTAGTTGCCGATTCGACGCCTGCGGATGAACGGACCAAGGCAGCATGGGCTAAAACGCACGTCTGATCCTTGAGGGCACCTCTAAAAATGCACTTTTTCCGCGATTGCGGCGTCAGCTCCGTGCTCGAATCCTCATGTATCCCCTATACACTGCGGTTCTGCGCGCGGTGCTTCCTTGCACTCACGAAAAAATTACTATTTTTAGCAGGCGCCCTTGAGTTTTCTCACCCGCAAAGCGTTACCCGCCTCGCGGTTTGTAAAAATGAAGCCGGCGCGCGTTCTACGCTGCCCGGTTGCGCGCCAACCAAGAATCGACCGTCTCGACGATGCGATCCAGAGCCGGCAGCTTTTTGCCGCGTCCCTCGGCTATGGTTTTCACCACTTTATCGACCCGCTCGATGTGAGTGGCACCGTTGGCTAATGCACGGGCGGCGGAAGAGGGTTTGGATAGCCCCTCCGCCGCTTGGGCATACTTCTCGAAGGGCACCTGATCGGCCGGATCCGCGCCGAGCTCACGGCATAGCTCGGCGACCCAATCGTATACGGCTGTGGATTCATCCAAGTCCGCATGCACCGCGTCGCGGATACTGCGCATTTGCGTTGCCCCTACACAACGATAATTGCCCGCTAGCAGCATGCACCACTTGGCCAGGGGCACGTACACCGACTCGTGTACTTTGAGTTTCACTGGTATTTCCAGTGGCCCGTCCGGCCCTTGGAAGTTGGCGCCCTCAATATCGCGTTGCAGCGTGCGTAGGATCTGCGTATCCGCATCGGATGCAAAACGCGCGACCTTGAAATTGGTTGGCAAGCTTACCTGAAGCACATTCAGTGGTTCCTCCGGGGGGCGGAATGCCTGGGGATCCGGGCTTGCCAAAGTAAAGCGATCGGGGTTAAAGCTGTCCCATACCGTTGCATCGGTATAGCAATGCGCCAGCTCCGCCGGAGCCAGTGAAGCGATCCGCCGCAAGAAGGGTAGGGGCGGCATATTCATGATCGACATGCACGGCGGTCCCGAGCGCGCCACCGCATCTAGCAGCTCACGGACCGTATTCGCGCGGTACTGGGGTTCCTGCATGGCCAGGACCACGAGGTCGAACGCGCCGGGGTCAACATCCGCCGGGCCGCCCGCAGACAAGGAGCCGGAGAGGGTAGCCGAGTCCAATGCAACGGTGTCTTTACTGCCGCGCACGGGAATGCGCACGCGAATGCCCTGCTCGTTGATGAGATCCGCTTCGGCCGGCAGACACACGAGTTTCGCGTTGTGGCCTGCCAACAGGAGCTTGGCCGCGAACAGCGAACCGTAGCTCGCGCCCAGGATCAGTACGTCGTACTTCTGTCCCACTTCTCTTCTCCTATTCTATTGCCGATGGCAAGCCACTACTAAACAATAGTCACTACTAAACAATGTGGCTTAAGTCCGTCTACAGCGCGCCCGGCTGCTGGACTGCCCGCTGCCGCGACAACCCGTAGACTCAATCAACTGCGCAACCGCCTCCCTTCGGGATCAAACGGTGCCTGCGGTAATAATAACGCCCGGTGCGGCTGGCCTAGGATCGCGATATCGACTTCATTACCGGCCACGGCATGCTCGGCGGTCACGAAACCAAGCGCCAATGAGCAGCCGGCGCTATGTCCGAAAGCCCCCGAGCTCACCCGCCCAACGGGACTTCCATCCGGCAAGAAAATGGGCTCTGCACCCACCGCATCGGCGTTGTCCACCTCCACTCGCATAATGACCAGGCGTTCCCGGGGCGGACGATCCTTCAGGGCCAGATAAGCATCGCGGCCAAGGAATTCAGGCTTGTCCAATTTAATCAGGCGCTCCAAGCCCACCTCCTGCGGCCAATATTCCGGCGCATACTCCCGCCCCCAACTGCCGTAGCCTTTCTCCACCCTGAGCGACAATAGCGCCCGCGAACCCACTGGGTGAACCCCCAGATCACGCCCTGCTTCGAGCAGCGCCTCGTAGAGTGCCACTTGCTGGCCCGCATCGACGTATAACTCCCATCCCAGATCGCCGGAAAACGATACCCGCAAGGCCATGGTCTCAATGCCGGCGACATCGAGCCGTTTAGAGCGCATAAACCTGAAAGCATCGTTGGACAGATCGGTATTGGTGAGGCGGGAGAGCAATTCGCGGGATCGAGGGCCGGCCACGTTAAACCCGCACCAAGTGTCAGTGAGAGAGCGCATCGTGACCCCGGCGGGCTTCGCCACGGCGTCGAAGAAGCGTTTGTGATAGCGCTCCGCCATGCCGGAGCCGATCATCAAATAGTGACCGTCCGCCACCTTGGTAATGGTGAAATCGCCGGCGATGCCGCCGCGTTTGCCGAGCATCGGCGCCAAACACATGCGGCCATCTTCACTGGGCACGTGGTTGGCCACCACCTTATCCAGCCACTCGCCCGCCTGCTGTCCTTTGATCTCGTACTTGGCAAAATTGGACACATCGATAATGCCCGCAGCCTGACGCAAGGCCAGGCACTCGCGCGCCACCGGCTCGAACCAGGCTTGCCGCTCGAAGCCATAATCCTCCCGTGCCTCCACACCTTCGCCCGCGTACCACAGCGGATGCTCCCAGCCATAGTTGAGGCCGAACACGGCGCCCATGGATTTTTGCAGCGCATAGACAGGCCGGGTGCGCACGGGACGCCCTGCCTCGCGCTCCTCGTAGGGAAAATGGATTTTGAAGCGGTGCGAATAGCAATCGAGAGCGCGCGCCTTGGCAAATGGCTTGGCCGCCCAATCGCCGTAGCGGGCCAAGTCCCAAGCGAACAGATCCAGCTCCGGCTCGCCTTCCACGATCCACTGGGCCAGGCACATACCGAGCCCGCCGGACTGGCTGAAGCCGGGAATAATGCCGTTGCAGCAGTAATAGTTGCGCAACTCCGGTACCGGTCCAAATAACGCGGATGCATCCGGCGACCAGATCATGGGGCCGTTGATCACCCGTTTGACGCCGGCCTCGGCCAGCGCCGGAATGCGTTCGCAGGCGCGCAGAATATTCTCGCTGATGCGGTCCAGATCATCGGGTAGCAGATCATGGCCGAAGTCCGCCGGCGTTTGGTTTTCCGACCAAAAACGCCCGTCCCGTTCGTACGCGCCCACCAGCATGCCGTTGCCTTCATGGCGTAGGTAATACTCCGCGTCCCGCTCGGCCACCGAGGGTAAGGTACGCCCCGTGGCGATCACATCCGGCATATCCTCGGTCACGAAATATTGATGCTCCATCGGCATCAGCGGCAGCTCTACCCCCGCCAGACGGCCCACTTCCCGGCCCCACAAACCGGCTGCGTTGACCACCACATCGGTGTGCACAATCCCTTTAGGCGTCTTCACCATCCAACTGCCATCGCCCTGCTGACGGGTGGCCGTGACCGGCGTAAAGCGGTGGATTTGCGCGCCGTTGGCGCGCGCCCCTTGGGCGTAAGCATGGGTAACCCCCGATGGATCCACATAACCGCTATCGGGTTCGAACATGGCACAGCGAATGCCATCAAGATTGATAAGCGGGTGTAGCTCGTTGACCTCGGCCCGGCTCAACTCGTGAAACTCGAAGCCGAAGTAGCGGGCCTTGGCGGCTTGAATGCGCAGTTGGTGTTCGCGGTCTTTGGTCTGCGCCAAGTAGATGGCGCCGGGCCTTTGAATACCGCAGCTCTGGCCGGTTTCCCGCTCCAACTCCGAATACAGCTTCATCGTGTAATACTGGAGTTTGGTGATGTTGTTGTTATCGTGCAGGCCATGGATGCCCGCTGCCGCATGCCAGGTGGAGCCGGAGGTCAGCTCATCGCGTTCGAGCAACATCACATCGCGCCAGCCCAATCGGGTGAGGTGATAGAGGATGCTGCAACCCACCAGGCCGCCGCCAATCACTATCGCTTGCGCATGTTCTTTCATCGTTGGAACTCTTTGCAGGCTCGAAGGGTTACTGCCGGGTGGCAGCGATCAAGCAGAGGATTTCGAACATCATCTGCGCCCCGTTAAGAGCCGTGATATTGGACGAATCAAACGGCGGCGACACTTCCACCACATCGCCACCTATAAAGTTGACCCCCGCCAACCCCCGCAACATCTGCATCGCCTCAAAGGTATTGAAACCGCCCACCTCCGGCGTGCCGGTGCCCGGCGCGTATACCGGATCCAAGCCGTCCACATCAAAGCTCAAGTAAGTCAGACCGTCACCGACGACCTCACGCGCTTTCTCGATGACAGCGGGCAGGCCCATGGCATAGAGATCTTCGATATGGATCACCGTCATGCCGGATTCATAAGAAAAAGCCCATAACGGCTCCCCCGGCCCACGAATGCCGATCTGGACAGTGCGCTTGGGATCCAACACACCGTCTTCGGCCGCCACCCGGAAGGGGCCGCCGTGATGATGCTTGTGCCCAAATAACTCCGGACCGGTATCGCAATGGGCATCGAAGTGAATAAGGCCCAGTGGTTGACCGTGGTATTCGGACAGTGCTCTTAGGATCGGCAGCGTAATGGAATGATCGCCCCCCGCGCTTATCGGCACCACGCCGGCCGCCGCTAGCCGGGCGAAATGCCGCTCGATCTCGGCTATGGCCACATCCAGCGCGTAAACGCCTTCTATGTAAACATCGCCCAGATCCGCCGCCCTCAGGTGATCATAGGGCCGCATACCGGTTTGGTGGTTGACCATGCCCATCAACGTGGACTGCTCGCGCAGGGCGCGCGGGCCATGACGGGCACCGGGACGGTTGGTGACGCCGCCGTCGAATGGCACGCCGACGAAACCCACGTCCACCTCCTCCCATCGCGCGGCTTGCTCAACCAGCGCACACCGCATGAACGTCGCCACGCCACTGTAACGCGGCGTATACCGTTCACCCCAGGCAGCGCGCCGCTCATCGGGCACGCTTTTACTCTTCTCGGCCATATCATCCTCTAACCTGTGGTACGTATCACGTCTTGCATCCTTAAACTGTACACAGTTGAACAACATCCTACATCCAGCCCTCGAACAACGAGGCATTTGTAACCTAACAGAGGGATTTCGATGAGTCGTAAGCTTCCCCGGCTCGGCGACAGGTAATCGGTAGAGGATCCCGGCCTCGTAGACCGAGCAGGTTTCGATACGAGAGTCCCGACGGGTGGGCCGATCGCTGGAGATTGGCCGCACGCAACACCAACGCGCATTGAAATCGCTAGGGGCGGATCGCAGTTTGCGGAAATTGTTTTTTGATGAACACCGAACCATGAAAACCATTCGCCCCATCTACGTGCTGGGCGAACCGCCGGAGCAATAGAGGATTTTTTATCTGTGGCCGTTGCAAGACTCCCTGCGGCAACATGTCGAAGTGTTGACAGGCTTGGCTTCCCGGGTGTCGTCGGTGGGTTGGGGATTGGATTTGACGGCGGGCTGCGCGGACATTCTCTACGCCGGGCAAACCCTACAACTCGCTGGCGAACGCTGGCTTGCGCAAGCCTTGGGAAGTCCGCCGTTGCGGGTGCCCAAGGCTTCATCACGGCCGTGTTTGGAGCGGCGCCATCAAGCTTTTCTCAAACGGTTGGAGGGCGATAAATTGAATCCTGTTCCTCCCTTGCCCCCGGCTGCTTATGAACATTTGCATTACCGCCGCGACTGGGAGCAAGCCGCCTTGCCGTGGGCCGCCTTCAGTTTGCTGCAAACCGATGGAGATAAATTTCAAGCATTTACCTCTCGCAACGCGTGTTGCGTCGCTGCCATGTTGCGCCACGCGGTCGCGGAAGTCGCGCAGGCCGCCGGTTGGCCTGAAGAAAACATTCAACGGATGGTTCAAGGCCACGCGGAAAAACGGGGCGAAGAAAAGCATCGATCCGTCGGGCAAAGCCGTTTCGCTTATGTGCCCCTGCCCAACTTGGAGCCGCGCCGCCGCGACGGGCCCGCAAGCCATCCGGGGATGATTCGCCGGGCGTTGATTTACATTCCGCAGGCGGGACATAGCGACAAAATCGCTTGGCTGCGGCGCGCCTTTCCCGGCTGCGAACTTGTGGAGGAGGGAGCCAAAGAACCCGATACGTTAGTTTCTTTGATACCGCAAAACGATCGGGTCGCGGTCCGATATGCTCCGCTAGATGGAGCATCTGTTTGGGCGACCGTCACGCCGCTGGTGTTGCCGGGCAACGTAGACCGCAAACAAGATTTGCAGCGTTTACGAAATTGTCAAGACGCCGGGCGGAAGCGGATTTTGCTAAGCTATCGCGAGCAGCGAATCGATGCGTTGATCCGCAAGGCGGTCCTCCACGCAGGGTTCTCCTCGACGCTCGCCGAACACGCTTTGATCGATTGGCGCAAAGTGGGATATTGGCCGGGCGCCGAACGCGTGGACCGTTATCGGATCCCTCGCCATTTGCGCAAGTTTCCCACCTTCCACGTTCGCATTGCGTGGCGAGACGCCCAAGGAAACCCAGCGATATTGCCTGGCCCTTTGGTCCTAGGCGCAGGCCGTTTCTGTGGACTGGGCTTATTTGCCGCGGAAGACGATTTCTCATCTTCTGGACACCTCTAAAAATAGGTTAAATGATATGATAAATAACGGTCCTAGTGGGCGAAGGTGTAGGCAATGTTGCAGTCTGGTTTCTTTGATTTGGATAATCGATATCGGAAATTGGATGAACGCGATCCGCTCATAAGCCTAAATAGGCTGGTAGATTGGGAGCACTTCAGATCCACATTGACTGTTATCCGCAAAAAGAGCCGAAAAAGCAGGGCGGGCCGCAAGCCTTACGATGTCGTTTTGATGTTTAAAGTCCTAGTTCTACAGCATTTATACAATTTGTCCGATGATGAGGCGCAATATCAGATTAGAGACAGATATTCTTTCTGTCGTTTCCTTGGTCTGACCCCGGAAGGCAAGATCCCTGACGCTAAAACGATAGGGTTATTCAGGGAACAACTCGTTGAGCGCGATTTGATGCGCACGCTGTTCGACGATTTCGATGAGCAGTTGAATGCTCAAGGCTATAAGGCGCGAAAAGGTCAAATAGTCGATGCCAGCTTTGTTGATGTGCCCAAGCAAAGAAACCCTCGTGCTGAGAACGAGCAGACAAAAGGATACCGATGCGCGCTGGGCGAAGAAGAATGAGGAAACGCATTTTGGCTATAACAATCATATGGTGGTAGATAACGCGCACAAGTGGGTCCGCGACTATGAAGTGACCTGTGCTGAAGTTCACGATTCACAGGTCTTTATTGATCTATTATCGGACAACACATTACAACGAAGCGACATACTTAGCCGCCATACCACTCACCGGACGCGTAGGGAGGGTTAGCGACCGAAGCGCTCCGGTGCAGTGGATTGTTAAGTGCTTTTCATTTGTTCTAGCAAGTTGTTGTAATCCGAATGAGAACCAGCCCAGAACCAAACGATCTTTTCGTTTTCCAATATGCCAACAGCCCTATAGTCCTTTGTAATGCGCACGGAATAAACAGGAAGACTCGAATGTACTCTTTTGAAACGCAGGCTCGGATACCATGGATCTTTTTGAAATAGCAAATATGCTTCTTTCGCTCCTTTCCTAGCGTCTACCGGTAGCGCACGATAGCTTTTCCAAAAGTTGGCTGTCGTTTTTGATATCACAGTTCATCCATATCTAGCTCTTTTGTTCTTCCTTGTTTTTCTTCCGACAACGCTGCAAGCGCCAGTTGGCCTAAAACATCTTCCGATTCTGCAGAAAGAGAATCCCATTTTTTATCTGAGTCGATTTCTTCGAGCATCCATCTTGCAAGTGTATTTTACTCTATATCTGGCAATTTAAATGCTGCATTAAAAGCCTTTTCAAGCATGCTTGTCATATGTGGTGATACCTCTTGGTTTATTTTGCACTTAACGTTTTGCGTGAGGGGCGCGCCCAGAAGCAACCGGAGCGCCGCTACCAGCAACCAACGTGGCGAGCCAAATTAAAGTCGGCCAAAGGTAAGCGCGTCCCTTCTACGCTCTTGTTATGCTGCTGACACTTAAACGAATTCACTGTCTAAACAAGGGTTAGGAATTGGGATTTCTTGAGCCGCTAGGTCTTCAATATGCAAATCAATAGCCTCACGGATCAGAGCGACTATTTCTTCGCGACTGTCACCACGGCAATACATCCTGGTAGATCCGGCACGTGGGCTCCCCAGCTTGATTTATCTTCTTCGATTACGACCATATAGCGCATGATTGACCTACCTCAGCCCTGCTTGCTTCAAGATTGCGTGGCCTGCGTCGTGGACATCAATCTTGCCAGAACCCACACTCGATGCCACCGTGGATAACAATCGCGAACACGCCATGTTCGGGAATCTCCATTGGTGGCATCGCGATTTCGGCTCCCGCTTCAGCGGCAGACTCGACAGCTACTTTGATGTCATCGACAAGGACATACGGTCGCACGACTGGTGTTTCCGTATCACGCAAAGGTCCACGAATGCCGATCAATCCGCCACCATCCAGTTTCGCGGTGCGAGCGCCACCAAAGTTGGCATCGGGTTCACTGAAGATAATGTCATATACTGTTGAGTATTGACGACACAAGGCATCGACTTTCGGTGTCACAATCTCAAGGTATTGGATTTTCATCGCTTCTCCTGCCGCAGACGGATTCGACTCTTGAGTTTCATGGTTCAACTCATCATTTGATTCCGCCCGGTGAGAGGTATCGGTGCTGGATTGATTGCATTCGGCGATCAGCGTCAGCATCCCCGACGGGATCGCAAGTGCAACCCCGGTTCGGAGTACATTGCGATGGAGTTCTTCCCACATAACGATGAGGGTGAGGGGCGCGCCGCTCGGAGAGCGAGGAGGATCAACCCGCACTCACCGTGATGAAACTAACAAAGTCGGACAAAGGTAAGCGCGTCCCCTCCAATCTTTTGTTGGACGAAGCCGCTACGCGGCAGCTTGAAGCCATTGGCTTTTACTCATGGTTTAGATGAAGCGGAGACTTCCCCGTGCCCGCAATTCGGCGTGTGTCATTGGGAACCCGCCTCAGGCAAGCACACGAGAAGTCCGGCTTTGAGGCGTTATACCAGAAACGCCTACGCGCCCTAAAACTCAAAGGCCATGCCCGTAAAACCATTGCGGGCTATGCCACAGGCGTGCGCCGCCTGGGCGAACACCTCAAGCGCTGCCCGGGCGATGTCACCAAGGCAGAAGCTCGACCCCCCTGTCGACTGCCTGCTCCAAACGCCTGCCTGGGCCCCCATGAAGATTGACCGTCACGGTATTCGCTTTCTCTACGCAGAAGTCCTCGCTCAATCATGGCCCGGGCTCGATTTCGCTAAGGCGCCCAAGACCCAGCGCCTACCCGATAGCCTGACGCCAAATGAGCGTGCCCACATTCTCCACATCACTCGCCGGTTTGACCTTCAGTGCTTGGGGTTCGTCACGGATACGTTGGGTCTGCGCCGGGGTGACACACGGCGCCTTGGGTGCGCCGACATCGACCGTGAGCGCGGGCAGGTACCTATCCGCCCCCCCAAGGGCCAGCAAGCTCGCTTTGTGCTTTTGCCGTCAATGACGTTGCCGGTTCTGCGCAAGCTGTGGTGCCCTCATCGCCATCCACGAGGGGTGTTCCCTCGCCGTGACGGGGCCTCGGCCCCCGGCTCATTGGACCGCGCCAACGGGCAAAAGGGCTTTCAGCAGGGCGTTGCTGATGCACGGGTCCTAAAGCGCGTCTCGATTCATTCCCTTCGTCATAGCGACGCCCCACCTATGTTGGAGGCGGGACTCACACTCAGTGCTATTGAGCATCAACGGGGGCACGCCTGTCCTAAGACCACCGCTCGCTATGTGCCTATGACCGAGAAAAGCGCGGGCGATGCCCAGGCAATGCCGGAGGCCCTGGTTGGCCGGTTTGCATCAACATTGCGCACCCTATGGGGTGAGGCGGGCTCGGCATCAATGCCTCACCTCGATTGGCTGAGTTGGTGCGCAGCGGGATGGCTGAGTTGATTAAACACGCCGGCCCCCGCTCACCGCTCATCAACGCCACGGCCTACAGGCTATCGCTCTTGGTCGCACGGGTGCCGTGGGGGCGACTTCGATGGATTGCACCCATTGGGCTCATCAACACTCTCGAAGGCGTTCGTGTGGTCACCGTAGTTGTCCCCGGTGCCAACACGCCAGCGCCCAGGACGGGCTGGAGCGCCAGCGGGCCAAGCGCTGGCCGGTCCCTGACTTCATGGCCACTGTTACCCTGCCCGCGGCGCTACGCGCCTTGGCCTACCGCGAACCTGAGCGCGTCTAGGCTGGCCTGTTCGCCGCTGTCGCTCAACCCCTCAAGACCTTCGGAATCAATCCTCCACCACTCAACGCCGATAGCGGCTTTTGTGCCGTACTGCCCACTCACTCGCCCCGAGTGACTGACCCTCCCCATCTACCGGTCCTCATACCGGGTGGGGGTGTGCCGCGTCAGTCAGGTCAACCTTGCCTGTGGCGCGCGCTGGATGAGCGCGATTATCTGTTCAATGGCTTCGCCCTGGCCAAGGTGTTGCGGGCGAAGTGTCTTGATGAGTGGTGCAACAGCGGGCTCACGCTGCCTAAATCGTTGCCCAAGAAGGGGGGGGGCACTGTCAATCGGTTGGCAACGGTTTACCCGCACTGAAATATCTATCCCGCTCTCTCTACCGCGCTGTGATTGGCGAGGGCGATATGGTTCGGTTCGAACGCGCTCAGCGCACCGTTACTTTTCCTTATCGCCACGCCAAGACCCGCAAATAGGAGCCCCTGACCTGGCCCTTAGTCGAGTGCCTGTGGCGTATCGCCATGCACCTCCTGCCCAAGCGCATACCGCCGGTGCGCAACTACGGTTTGCTTCATGGCAACGCCAAGCCATTATGGCGGCTCGTGCAGTGGGTACTGCACATCGCGCCGGCGCCGGTGTCACCCAAAACGGCTAGACCTTTTCACTGCCCGCACTGCGGTTCTCCCATGCGAGGTGGGTCGTTCATACCAAACAGGGCGTTTATCTCGCCACTCGGACCGCCGCTACCGGGGGGGTGAGTCACGGCATGGCTGCCTGAAACGCTAGCCTTGCGGCGCCGGCGATGGTATTGCGCCGCCACACTCACTATAGGGAGGGTTGGTCTTGGGCTATGGCATCCTCCAAGTTTGGCCGGGCTGGCTCGGGCTACCGCTCGGCTTCAACAAAGCCCAAATTCCGCCAAACCCCGCCTGCCGCCGAACACCTCGAACTAATTACCATACACTAAGGCTGCCCTAACCCCGGGCTTGTCCAACACCGGAGCAGGTCGCGGCTACGCGCGACCTAGCCTTATTTGTTAGGTCATGTCGTCAGGCAGGTACACATCTTCAAGAATTCCCACGAGCTTCTCATAGCATTCGAAAGCGACATCGCGTCGTGAGAATAGACGCTCCTTGCTTACGCGTTCGCGAGTTGGATGCGCGAACGCGTTTCCTTCCTCTCGGATGTAGTGCATTTCTTCCTTGAGGCGAGGAATCTGTTCGGCCACCGCATCGACGAGATCCTCCAGAGACTTCCGTTTTCGCTCACGGCGACTCTGAATTGTGACGTCCCAGGTCAAGGAGATATTCCACCGAGCCGCGTTGTCGAGGATCGCGTACTCGAGGATGCTCCGCGCTAAGACGGCCGCAGAGATCCAATTTCCGAACGTCAGAGTTCTATGCATCTCGATCAGTCTTAGCCTGATATGAGCGGGAATACAGTCGGTCCGCTTTCCCACCATGACCGGTCGAAGACGTCTAGTGTTGCGTGTCCAATCGTCTGGATCGAAATCTATCAAATCAGACGAGACCACTTCGTCCGCCGATTCTAGGGCAAATTCCTTCTCAAGCTCTGGAAAGTCCCTGACCAGGTCATGCATGCGCTCTAGCGCAACTTCGAACGTTCGGTGGATCTTGCCGTGCAGCAATTGCGCGGACACGAACTCCGACCAGAACTCGAAGAATTCGAAGAGTTCTGGCCGCAGCGTACGAAGGACGGTTTCGATGACCTTTTCGTCCGGGGCGACATGGTTTCGGTAGTAGCGTAGAGATTCCGTTGGGACCTGTTGTGCTACCTTCTCGCTGTAGTGGAGGGCGTGTTCCCAGCTGCGCTTGAGTGCCTCGACGTTGCCGTAGAGTTTGTGGCATAGCTCCGCCACAACATCTTTGGCCGGGTCCGGCAATCGGTGAACGTCGTCAGCGTCGGGCAGCAACCGTCTGAACTCCCGATGCCACTGTCTGATATGCGCCAAGCGCTCTGGTGCGTCCATAGGCGTTGTTCGACCTAACGTTGCCGCTCAGCCGCGCGCGCCTTTGGCGCGTCGGCTGGAGTGGCCTTGTTATGCTTTTAATATACGATACAGGCGTTTTAGCTCAGATATAACTGTAGGCATAGAAATAGGCCTCGTAAACGAACCTCCATGTGCTATCGCATTACGCTCTTTGTAATAATCAGATACCAGATTGTAGTCGGTAGCGCCTTTTTCAGTTAGCAAGGCTAGACGTTTTTTAAATGGGTAGTCATCTCTTGAATCTGAAGGAAGAATATCCCAAGCCGCTCTTTGTCGCCACGAACGGATAGAAGTTTGTTTTTTTGTTATCAAAGCAGCGCTTTGGGATCTAATTCGATCCTCTAGGCGAGAGAACATAAAAAGGAAATATGCTTGATCATTTAGTTCTCGTTTTCTTTGATATTGTTGCTCTTTGTTATTCCAACTCTTGGTTCTAGCTTCAAACTCTATGCTTGAATACTGGTTGTTACTAATTCGGCAAAAAATTACCCGACATCGATTCAGAATATATCTGACATGCTCTTCATAGAAAAACCGTTTAATCATTTGCGTATTGTGTTGCAGTGAGTGCAACACCGAACGAGCCAAGGCCACCCGTTGCTCCTTTGTAGCCACCACTGTCCGCCCAATTCGTTGGCTTTTTACGTGATGCCATACCAATTCATCAGGATTGAGTTCCGGTGAATACGGCGGTAACAATACTAACGTGAGCTTACCTTGGCTAGTGCGGACAAATTCTTGCACTTTCTTGGCTCGATGAATTCGATGGCCATCAACAACCCAATAGATCGATCCGCTTGGCGTTGTGCAGCAAACGCCTTGGAAAGTCGATAAAAACGTCTGCGGTTACCCGTGATTCGGTTACCATGAAACGCAGGTGACCCTTCGGCGAAACGGCTGACAGCCTATTCACGCTAAAGCGCCGACCCGTTTTCGCTACAACCGGCGTATCACCCCGTACCCCCCAAGTGGTACCACGATGATAATCCGACCGGATCGTCGATTCGTCGCCGAAATAGACCCGCGCTCGGCGCCTTTTCGCTTCTCGTTGTACTTCAGGCCAAGTTTCTCTTAACCATACCTTAACCTGATCAGGGTCTGGCTCGTATGCCTTAAACCCAGGGCGCTGCGCACTCATCCCCAAACGAGACAGGCTATTGCCCACCGAGCGCTCGCTGACCTCGATGCCAAATTTGTCTTTCAGTCATATCTGAATCATCGAGCGCGTCCACAGGGCATCGTGACAATCCAATTGCAACGGATTCGTTTTAACTAGTTCACGTAAGCGATCCGCATATTCATCGGGACACTTTCTTGGGCGGCCCGTGCTCTTGCCGGTAGACAGCGCCTGTTCACCACCTTGCTCATACCTGGATAAGCAATCGTCAATGCAAGAACGATGAAATCCGAGGGCTTTAATTACTTTTTCAGGGCTTTCACCCGATAATACTTGCGCAACCGCGTGCCTGCGGATGGCTTCTCGCGCGGAATGGGGCAGTGAGCGACCGTCTGTCTTTTTCATAGCATCACTATAACACATTTTATCAATTTGTGTCGGATAATTTTTTGCCGAAGTAGTAATTTCGTCATACTGCGCTTCCAATTCATCAAATATGCTCATGACTTAATGTACCAGCGTTTCTAAAAACTTATTATCAAATGGACTACCTTTTTTTCTGTTTTTAGGGGTGAACACTTTCCAATTAGGGTGTGATTCATCATCCCCAAGGTCAACAAGTATATAAGAGCCTTCTTTTGTAAGAATATCTATCCTTCCTTTTGCTCCAACAACCCAAAGGCCTATTGGCTTAAATGTGGCTTTTAATTGATTGCCTACAAATAAATCAAAAATTGGGACCTGTTTTGGAGGGACTCCGTATTTCTGCATTAACTCCTCTTGCATAATCATATACTGCTCAGATTTAAAGCCAACGTCTGAATCATTTTTCAGTGCATCTTTTATTTGAGCATACAGCTTCTCAACTTTACTGATCCATCCATCAGCTCGCTTATCTATATAGTCCTTATCTATCTTCTGTTCTTCAGACATTAGGATTGACCTCTGTTGTTACGAGCTGAACGCTCCGGTTCAGCGGCGGGCCGCGCAGCGGACCGTCCGCTGCAACCGATTGTTGGACGAAGCCGCTACGCGGCAGCTTGAAGCCATTGGCTTTTACTCATGGTTTAGATGAAGCGGAGACTTCCCCGTGCCCGCAATTCGGCGTGTGTCATTGGGAACCCGCCTCAGGCAAGCACACGAGAAGTCCGGCTTTGAGGCGTTATACCAGAAACGCCTACGCGCCCTAAAACTCAAAGGCCATGCCCGTAAAACCATTGCGGGCTATGCCACAGGCGTGCGCCGCCTGGGCGAACACCTCAAGCGCTGCCCGGGCGATGTCACCAAGGCAGAAGCTCGACCCCCCTGTCGACTGCCTGCTCCAAACGCCTGCCTGGGCCCCCATGAAGATTGACCGTCACGGTATTCGCTTTCTCTACGCAGAAGTCCTCGCTCAATCATGGCCCGGGCTCGATTTCGCTAAGGCGCCCAAGACCCAGCGCCTACCCGATAGCCTGACGCCAAATGAGCGTGCCCGCATTCTCCACATCACTCGCCGGTTTGACCTTCAGTGCTTGGGGTTCGTCACGGATACGTTGGGTCTGCGCCGGGGTGACACACGGCGCCTTGGGTGCGCCGACATCGACCGTGAGCGCGGGCAGGTACCTATCCGCCCCCCCAAGGGCCAGCAAGCTCGCTTTGTGCTTTTGCCGTCAATGACGTTGCCGGTTCTGCGCAAGCTGTGGTGCCCTCATCGCCATCCACGAGGGGTGTTCCCTCGCCGTGACGGGGCCTCGGCCCCCGGCTCATTGGACCGCGCCAACGGGCAAAAGGGCTTTCAGCAGGGCGTTGCTGATGCACGGGTCCTAAAGCGCGTCTCGATTCATTCCCTTCGTCATAGCGACGCCCCACCTATGTTGGAGGCGGGACTCACACTCAGTGCTATTGAGCATCAACGGGGGCACGCCTGTCCTAAGACCACCGCTCGCTATGTGCCTATGACCGAGAAAAGCGCGGGCGATGCCCAGGCAATGCCGGAGGCCCTGGTTGGCCAGTTTGCATCAACCTTGCGCACCCTATGGGCTGAGGCGGGCTCGGCATCAATGCCTCACCTCGATTGGCTGAGTTGGTGCGCAGCGGGATGGCTGAGTTGATTAAACACGCCGGCCCCCGCTCACCGCTCATCAACGCCACGGCCTACAGGCTATCGCTCTTGGTCGCACGGGTGCCGTGGGGGCGACTTCGATGGATTGCACCCATTGGGCTCATCAACACTCTCGAAGGCGTTCGTGTGGTCACCGTAGTTGTCCCCGGTGCCAACACGCCAGCGCCCCGGACGGGCTGGAGCGCCAGCGGGCCAAGCGCTGGCCGGTCCCTGACTTCATGGCCACTGTTACCCTGCCCGCGGCGCTACGCGCCTTGGCCTACCGCGAACCTGAGCGCGTCTAGGCTGGCCTGTTCGCCGCTGTCGCTCAACCCCTCAAGACCTTCGGAATCAATCCTCCACCACTCAACGCCGATAGCGGCTTTTGTGCCGTACTGCCCACTCACTCGCCCCGAGTGACTGACCCTCCCCATCTACCGGTCCTCATACCGGGTGGGAGTGTGCAGCGTCAGTCAGGTCAATCTTGCCTGTGGCGCGCGCTGGATGAGCGCGATTATCTGTTCAATGGCTTCGCCCTGGCCAAGGTGTTGCGGGTGAAGTGTCTTGATGAGTGGTGCAACAGCGGGCTCACGCTGCCTAAATCGTGGCCCAAGAAGTGGGAGGCACTGTCAATCGGTTGGCAACGGTTTACCCGCACTGAAATATCTATCCCGCTCTCTCTACCGCGCTGTGATTGGCGAGGGCGATATGGTTCGGTTCGAACGCGCTCAGTGCACCGTTACTTTTCCTTATCGCCACGCCAAGACCCGCAAATAGGAGCGCCTGACCTGGCCCTTAGTCGAGTGCCTGTGGCGTATCGCCATGCACCTCCTGCCCAAGCGCATACCGCCGGTGCGCAACTACGGTTTGCTTCATGGCAACGCCAAGCCATTATGGCGGCTCGTGCAGTGGGTACGGCACATCGCACCGGCGCCGGTGTCACCCAAAACGGCTAGACCTTTTCACTGCCCGCACTGCGGTTCTCCCATGCGAGGTGGGTCGTTCATACCAAACAGGGCGTTTATCTCGCCACTCGGACCGCCACTACCGGGGGGGTGAGTCACGGCATGGCTGCCTGAAACGCTAGCCTTGCGGCGCAGGCGATTGGATTGCGCCGCCACACTCACTATAGGGAGGGTGGGTCTTGGGCTATGGCATCCTCCAAGTTTGGCCCGGCTGGCTCAGGCTACCGCTTGGCTTCAACAAAGCCCAAATTCCGCCAAACCCCGCCTGCCGCCGAACACCTCGAACTAATTGCCATACACTAAGGCTGCCCTAACCCCGGGCTTGTCCAACACCGGAGCAGGTCGCGGCTACGCGCGACCTAGCCTTATTTGTTAGGTGCGCTATGATCCCGCCAACGAAACTTAACGACCACCGTTGGTATTCCTATGTCTCGCCAGACCCTTGATTCTGCTAGAGAACTTGCTTTTCGACTGCCGAACTCAGAGCGAGCCGAATTGGCATCAGCATTAATTGCCAGCCTTGATGGGCCGCCAGACGCCGACGCGGAAGAACTGTGGGAGCTTGAGATTCTGCGCCGCCTGGACACGATTGACCAAGGTAAAGCAACTTTTCTTTCGGTTGAAGAGACAATTTCGCAAGTTCGACAACGCCTTGGGAAGACCTGATGCCCGTTGTACGCGTCCTTGCGCAGGCCGCAACAGAGATCGAGGAAGCTGCAGCACACTACGACTACAAGAGACCCGGATTGGGTTTTCAGTTCCTGAGTGCGGTGCATGATGCTCTGGTACTGCTCGGTGATGATTTCGCTCCTCTCACGGCCATCAGTTCCGAACTTACTGCCAGAGGTGTACAGCGGTTGTTCCTGAAACGCTTTCCATATGCGCTTGTCGTTCGTCGCACTGGTCACGAGTTTGTTGAAGTAGTTGCAGTGGCACATAATGCAAGGCGTCCAGGCTACTGGCGGGACCGACTTAACACATAACGCCAGCCATAACCGGCCGCAACAAGCGCGCAGCGCTTCTTGCGGTCCGTGTTCATGGCCTTGTTAGCGCAATCCATCTCTTCTTGTTCGGGCGCTGTGTGAGAGCTGAACCTGCGGAGGTCTTTGCGGCTTTGCTTCCACCGCTTCCTCGGAGTGTCTTAGATGCAGCAGTGCCCGCTTTGGATGAAGTCTTCTTTCGAGGTGATTTGGTTTGCGATAGCGCAGATCCGGCCGCAGACTTTGCTGACTTGCTAGCAGACTTGCTGCTCAGAACCTTCGATGCCGCGGTTGCAGCCCGTTTGCTGGTCACTTCTCGTTTAGCCATCTTTGTTCTCCTCCGCGCTCACTGGCGCATGCGCCCCAAACTGCACGGGCGATATGTCGTTTAGCACGAGGAACGCCATCAGAACCAAGAGCCCTGAGAATACCAGTGCACTTGCGAATCCTCCGGCGAAGTTGACTCCAAACTGGGGCCAGAAACGATTGGCTGAGCGGATTTCATTGACGATTACGTCCCGTTCTATATCTGGTCTCAGTTCTTCGACAACTTCCTCGACAATTGAGTTCGAATAGTCCCCTAGTCTCGCCTCCGCGGTGTCCCGGGCTCTGAGAAGGACTCCCTCCGGCTGCTGTTGATACCAAGCTTGGATTTCAGCAGGGGAAGGGGGTGTTCCAGTGCGTTTGGTTTGGTGCTTTAGCCATTCGATACGCTGTTCCTCTATCACGGCAAAAGCCACGAGGCCGAGTAGCCAGTTCTCATCGGAGTTCTCGACGAGTTCGTCGTATAGGTCTTCGGGTCCGGAGAACTTGTCCATGGGCTGGGCGCTCGCTTCTGGCGCTAACGGGATGCGTGCAGTGGCCAGCGCCCATTCGACGCTGGCCACTTAACTTATGCCCACTATAACCTAAAGTTGTACAATCAGAAGAAGCGGGAGTAATCACCACACGCTGTTCGCTGATGTTAACTTCAAGCTCAGTGCCGATGGGAAAACCCGCTTGACCGAGCCAATAGCCTTTGAGTTGTATCCACGGCACAGGTGCGGATTTGCGGTAACCGGACGGGTTGATGGTGGATTGGTAGTCGTAATGCCCTGAATGGACTTTAAGACGGCGGGGGTAGGGCAATTTTGCTTTAGCCGAGAGAGACTCTGGCTTATGATGTTTCTTAGCCATAATTGATACCTCGAATATCGGTTGTGGTTAGCTGCCTCTGGGTGTTTGCAGCACTCAGGGGTAGCGCTTTTGCTTAATGGATACTGCTAAATCATACACTCCTTTTTTTGTTTAAACGCCGTAGCTTATAAGACTCTCTTTTGCAAGGAATTGCAACACCTTTTGTGACTTTATTTTTTTGAAAGACGCTTAGTTCTGGGGGCCTAACGCCCCGCATCAGCCGCCAGACAATTCGCGTAGCGAATTGGATGGTCGGACTGCATGCGCTTGTTATGCATTTTCTTGTCCCAGTAGTTGGTTAACTTTAGGCTGAATAAACCAGACCCCAATAGGGAAAAGCCAGAGCAAAAAAACGGACCGGAATACGTGAAAAATGATACGTCCTTCTGCTGTTCTAGCTTACATAGTTGTTTTGCGGTAAATCCTAAGCCATAAAAAATCGATGCCATTGCTAGCAAGTGCATTGCAATGATGTAACCGGGCAAACCGTTCGCTTCCCCAAAAAAGAACAAACTACTCAATAACATGTAAGTGAGTGCATATATTAGCCCTGCCTGCATAGGTCTGGGCGAAGACGACAAACTTGATGGTAAAGATTTCGCGCCTGCATCTGCAATTGCCCACAGCCAACCAAAGTAAAGCAAACCCATAATTAAAATTGAGAATAACATCGCCGCTTGGCTTATTTCGAAACCGGTTGTTGATGGTGTGACTATTCCCAACTGGGTGAGAAACATTGAACCGACTATCACAATAAAAAGCTGCCAATGCTTAGCTTTTAGAAACACTCTCATGACTGCCTAAAATGCATAACGGACAAGCTCAGCCGCGGCCAGAACGCGTAGCGGGCTGGCCGTCGGCTGGAGCGACTTGTTAGATTTCACTTTCTGCGAGTCCTCCAGTATCCGGGCTCCCGGCTGAAATGAGCTACTGCAATTATGACTATTTCGTCTGGAGACGGTTCGTAGATAACGCCGTACCGGAACCCTCGAACTCTACAGCGCCGGATGCCACCACCCATGTGGTGCCAGGCATCTGGGAATGCCTTGATGCGATCAATGGCCGCCCGAACTTCATCACGCAACCGATCGCCGGTGCCAGGTGCCTCAGAATTCAGTCTCTCAACCGCGTCCCGTAGTTCAGACCGGGCAGGACCAAGAAAGCGAACCTTCAATCACTTTTGCCCAGTTCCGCAAAGACCTCGTCGACATCGTAAGCTTCAAGCTTACCGCGACGATAGGCAGCAAGGCGCTCTTCTGCCTCCTTGAGCCACTGGGCTTCGATTTTGGGATCCGGCTTTCCCAAACTTTCAAGCAATTCGTCCACTAGAACTGCCCGCTCACCGGCGGAGAGTTCTAGCGCATCACGAAGCAGAGATTCAGAAGACACGGCCATGTTGCCACCTCGCAGCGTTGCTTAGTCCCAGCATAGCGATACCGAGCGGTGAAATCTAACGACCAAGCTCAGCCGCGGACAAGCCGCGTAGCGGATTGGCCGTCGGTTGAAGCGTCTTGTTATGCCTCGGTAGGTTTGACACGCTTCGGTGGGCGAGTGAACGGTTTTTGCCCACTCGCCTTGCGCTGGCGCCTCAACTCCTCTCCGATGGCCTTGATGTCATAGTTGAAACGTCGAGCAAGCTCCTCGCGCCTGCTCCGGGTTTCTTCGACAATTGGGTCTTTCCACATCGTCCTATGCCTCGATAAGTTGTAGTGGTGTACAGATCGTTGGCGGAATGACACCA
Organism: Gammaproteobacteria bacterium; assembly: GCA_012103455.1. GTDB lineage: Bacteria > Pseudomonadota > Gammaproteobacteria > HK1 > HK1 > WLWT01. Next base: position 965,570 of record WLWT01000003.1, on the reverse strand, counting down.
AACTCCACGCACGCAGCGTTGATCTGCGGCATCATGAAGGGATTCGCTATGTGTGCACAGTTCCACGTCAAGAGGATATCGATGCCATTGGTCGCGGCCAGACCTATGTGCAGAGCGTCGAGAGCAGCCTTCTGGGGCAACGCCATGGCAGAGAGCAACGCATCCGCCAGAGCTTCCGCCTCCTCCGTTGTCGTGAGGACCGGCAGGCCAGCAAGAAATACCCTTCGCTCGGAGGCGGCGGTTGGATCACCGGCTGCGCACTCCGCAACGACAACTTCTGAAACGAAGAGCTCGCATTCGTCACGACGCGTCTCCCACCAGTCTCGTGTGACCTGTTGATTTCCCGCAACTACCAAGTCGCGACTCGGGCGCGCCGCCAAGTAGCTGACTACGCTGGATTCAAGGTAAATGCTCTTCATCTTGCGTAGCATGGAGAAATCTTCGTCGTTTGGCGAGTGGCATAACGACCAAGCTCAGCCGCAGACAAGCCGCGAAGCGAATTGGCTGTCGGCTGGAGCGCCGGGTTATGCCGCGGTAGCCTGACATGCTTCTATGGGCGAGTGATCGCTCCTCGGTTGAAGTATTCGTTAGGTCCTTCTGCGGTCGCTTTCATCTTCTTTGGCATTAGCCTTCTTGTACTTACGTTTCGCTTGCTTCCGGATTTTCTCAAGTTCAGTGATTAGATAGTCAATGTTTCCGTCCACCTCAGATTCAAGGAGTTGTGGAGTCAACAGATGATAATTGTCTTTAACTCCATGATCTCCCAACGCAATATAGGAGAAGGGTTTGAATAATCTTTCATCTTTCTTTGGTGAGAAAAACAGAAGTTTGAATATTCCGCTCATTGGAATCCCTCGATGACAGTTTTCCCATACGCTCATATTCTACAAAATCACTTCTTCTTAACTAACTCAGCAAATGATGCGGTCCATGGTTCGTCGCTAATCCCTTCTATTGCTGACAATTTGACTCGCACGCAATGCAAGGTAACACTTACTGGAGCGGATCCCGGTACAATCAGGATAGCGTCCCATGAAAATTCACCATTCATTGAGTTGTTCTCTGAATAATTCCTGGATATACCGTGCGAGAAAATAAGGGAGCCATTACAGATGCCTTTCAACTCCTCAACACAATTAGCTCTAGTCCGAAGGCCGGCAAAGACATTGGCTATGGAATTTTCCGCGATTGCTTCTAGTGGCACCAACCCAGACATACCAATAAGGACAGAAAGAATCACATGATTTGTGGTTCTCATGATTATCTCCTTGCGGCATAACGCCGCCATAAACGGCGCGAACTTGCGAGCGTCCGGCGACCGTAGGGAGCGAATTTAATGGCCTTGCTAGAAGCCGGACTACGCAGCATTAATAACCTCAGCGATTTCAGACGCGATTTCTTCTACTGTGTGCATAGCTGTATTTCGTCCCAGTTTATCAGCCAACGAAGGACTGTAATCAATAACTTCCTGTTTGGAAATTTTATGCCAAATAGGAAGCAACACCTGCTCTTGAGTTACTGATTTGGTTACCAATCCATCGAGTTCGTAATTTGTCCAGCCTTTACTTAGAAAAGGCTTAGATAATACAACGATACCAAATTTACTTTTAGCTAAACCACTATCAATTTTTCTTCGAAGGCTATCATCTATTTTTAGTTCATATTCGTCATACCATACTTCAAGCCCCTTGCTTTTCAGAGCTTCGGCTAAAGGGCGAACCACTTCATCTTTATCTTCTGATGCGTGCGATATAAATACATCAAATTCTTTGTGGTAGTCTTCCTCTGGAAAGTTTGGATTAGGTTCATCTCGATGAACTAAACTAGGAACAGAAGCCAACGAAGCTTCTCTAGCCACTGGTAATGCCCCAGGCAAAACTCTTGCAGAAGAACGAACTTGCCCCCTAAGCCCTGCCATATCAACTGTTACATGCCATTGACCCGAACTGGGTACATTTAGCCTAAATGGTGATTGCTTAACTAGCCCACCATAGTATTGATGCTTTCTTCCATTTTTATATGATTGAAAGTTTGAGTTATTCATCAACCGAACATTGGCCGCACTTCCTTGCAAAGTGACTTCGATAATATCGCCACTAGATAAACGGTCAAACTTGTAATGCGTGAAATTCATTTAGATACCTGCTCCTTCGGTATTTAGGCTTCTAACGCCGCAAGCAAAGGCGCGCGTTAGCGCGTCCAGCCCGTAGGGCGTTTTGACTTGCCTTGTTAACTACTGATACGTGATTCACGGTTTAGTACCAGCAGCGTGGATTGTTAGTAAAGGGCACCTCTAAAAATAGGCTAAATGCTATAATATTAAACAGTCCTAGTGGGCGAAGGTGTAGGCAATGTTGCAGTGTGGTTTCTTTGATTTAGATAATCGATATCAGAAATTGGATGAGCGCGACCCGCTCATAAGCCTAAATAGGCTGGTAGATTGGGAGCACTTCAGACCCACATTGACTGTTATTCGAGAAAAGAGCCGAAAAAGCACAGCGGGCCGCAAGCCTTACGATGTCGTTTTGATGTTTAAAGTCCTGGTTCTACAGCATTTATACAATTTATCTGATGATGAAGCAGAATATCAAATTAGAGACAGATATTCTTTCTGTCGCTTCCTTGGTCTGACCCCAGAAGGCAAGATCCCTGACGCTAAAACGATAGGGCTATTCAGGGAACAACTCGTTGAGTGCGAATGGATGCGCACGCTGTTCGACGATTTCGATGAGCAGTTGAATGCTCAAGGCTATAAGGCGCGAAAAGGTCAAATAGTGGATGCCAGCTTTGTTGATGTACCCAAGCAAAGAAACTCTCGTGCCGAGAACGAGCAGATAAAAGCTGGGGAGATACCTCAACGTTTCAAGGATAATCCCAACGTAGGTAGGCAGAAGGATACCGATGCGCGCTGGGCGAAGAAGAATGAGGAAACGCATTTTGGCTATAAGAATCATGTAGCGGTAGATAACGCGCACAAATGGGTTCGCGACTATGAAGTGACCTCAGCTGAAGTTCACGATTCACAGGTCTTTATTGAACTATTATCGGACAACACATCGGCTGATGTATGGGCGGATAGTGCTTATCAAAGCGAGAACCATGAAATCAGCTTGGCGGCGATGGAGAGGCGTAGCCCTGTTCACAAAAAGGGCAATAGGCGTAATCCGCTATCGCAGCGCAGCAAGAAGTCGAATACTAAGCGTTCAAAAATCCGTGCTAGGGTTGAGCACGTTTTTGGGTCATTGACCCATGAGCAAGGCGGACTTTACTCACGAGTGATAGGGCTTGTGCGTACTGAAGTGAAGGTTGGCATGATGAACAGGGTATATAACATGAGACGCTTCGTGACTTTGTGCAGGAGAGATATGTCTGCGATTTGAGAAAAAGGGAAAATCACCCTTTTTGGACAGGAGAAGTCGGCCTATCAAAGCTGAGAAACGCGACATCCGGCATGAAGTAGTCGTCACTCGATGTTGACTGAGAAATCCCGAAGTCATGTGGGTAGAAATGGAGCGTATTCTTGAATTTTAGAGGTGCCCATAAGCTTATTTTGACCATAATCAGCTAACTTATGCAAGTATTCTAGATTCGCATTTTCAATGGCGATTGGTATATATGCAATCACTGCTGTCCCACAAACTTTTGAATGCGCTTAGAATCAAAGACTATTCTGCGCTAATTTGTTAGAATAGAGGTTCAGAATATCTTTTAATATCAACAGGATAATAGCCTTGAGTCACAGTAACAGCGTATTTTCACAGCTGCTAAAACTGATTTCTAGACATGAATTTGAAACCCTCGCAAAAACCCACCATAAAGGCCGTGTATTGAGGACAATGTCACGCTGGTCACAGTTTGTGGCGTTGAGTTTTGCCCAACTCGCCGGTCGCTGTAGTTTGCGAGATATTGTCAGCAATCTGGATAAACAACGCCGCAAAAGTTACCATTTGGGTATCGGTAAGGTCAGTCGAAGTTCTCTGGCTCGCGTTAACGAGCAACAGCCTTATCCACTCTACGAAGGATTATTTTGGAAGCTGCTGGCACGATGTCAAAGCTTGGCGCCTAGGCATGGGTTTCGTTTTAAAAATAAGCTTTATTCCTTGGATGCATCGACCATTGATTTATGCTTATCACTATTTCCTTGGGCCAAATTTCGCAAGACCAAAGGCGCGATTAAACTACATGTTGGTCTGGACCATGATGGTTTTTTACCGGCCTTTATGACTATTACCGAAGGCAAACAACAAGATATTACACAGGGCCGTAGTTTAGAACTGGATGCGGGTTCTATTGTGGTGTTTTGATCGTGGCTATACGGACTACACGTGGTTTAACTTGCTCAATTCAAAGGGGATTTATTTTGTCACCCGGTTGAAAGCCAATACGAAATACCGAGTGATTTCTCGCCATCCGGTGAATAAAGAGCAGGGCATCACCTCAGATCAGACGCTGATTTTAACGGGCCCTAAAGCCGATACCTGTCCGATTAAGTTGCGCCGGATGGGTTATAGTGACCCAGAGACCGGCAAGCATTACGTCTTTCTCACCCATCCATTCGAATTGGCTGCCAAAACCATTGCAGATATTTATAAGTCGCGTTGGCAAATCGAGTTATTTTTCAAATGCATCAAACAAAATTTGAAGATTAAGTCATTCGTAGGGACGTCAAAAAATGCTGTCATGACTCAAATATGGGTCGCTATGTGTATGTATTTAATGGCTGCTTACCTGAAATTCTGTAGCAAACTCGATTTAAGCATTCAACAGATTATTAGACTCTTTCAAGTCAATTTATTTGAGCGAAGAGACCTGTGGGGACTACTCAAAGGAGACCCTCCAGGCCCTATTGAAACTCAGGTCCAGATACAGTTTACATTCTCATGAAAGTTTATGGGACAGCAGTGATCCACGGCACAGGTGCGGATTTGCGGTAACCGGACGGGTTGATGGTGGATTGGTAGTCGTAATGCCCTGAATGGACTTTAAGACGGCGGGGGTAGGGCAATTTTGCTTTAGCCGAGCGAGACTCTGGCTTATGATGTTTCTTAGCCATAATTGATACCCATGTTATCGGTTGTGGTTAGCTGCCTCTGGGTGTTGCTGCACTCAGGGGTAGCGTTTTTGTTTAGCTAATGCTACTAGACTATGCTCTCCTTTTTGACTTGAATGGCGCGAATCATAAGACGCTCTTTTGCAGGTAATTGCAAGAGCTTCTGTGACTTTATTTTTGAAAGACGTTTTGGTCTTGGTGCCTAACGCCAAGCATAACCGGATGCAAAAGCCGCGAAGCGGTTTTTGCAGTCCGTGTTAATGTGCTTGTTAAAAATTTTATTCCTCATCTTTTGTTTTTTTGCTTTCACCTTTGTACATGATAATTTGTAGCACTAGCAGCCAAATCAAGAACAATGTAAAAATGATTGCGGAAGAAATAGGGAAAACTACCCATGAAACTAAGATGTTTTCGCTTTTATTCCAAATGGCTGATATTAGACCTAGTAAGGTCGCAAACCATGATACTGCAGAGAATAGCATAGCACTTAAAACCGCATATTGCTGCTGAATTTCATCCTCAGTTTTCCTGAAAATATAAACAAGACCTTTGAGCACAAAATAAAAAATGGGTAACGCCAAGTAAAAGCCTTTAAAAAAAGCGAGTATTTTCGAAAAAGCGTATGAGGCGGGTGAATTTGAGTAATAAACTACGTTTTGTGCTTCAGAAATAACCGCGTTTTGTAGCTCTACAATCTTTTCCTTGTTTGATTCTGATGCCTCAAATTCAGAGAGTTTTTTAACTAACTCAACTTTTTCTTGAAGTGAGCTTGTTGCAAAGAACTGAGTAGATGTTTCGAATATAAACATAAATAGAATGGAAACTAACGTAATCCAGAGAATATTACGAAGCCCTTTCAATTGAGATAGGGTTTGAATACTGTTTTTTATATCGTTAAGCATCCTTGTTCCGTTAAATTTCTAACAGTATGTTACACAGGCCGCTGGCCTCTGTAACATTATTATAGGGCGGCCCTATAATTTTCTGCAACCGCCAAGGCTGCTACCGTAACTAATTGAAATATAAAAAAGTTTACCTACTTCGGACAATCAGCGAAAAACTATAGGGAATTGTTCCCTATAGTCCTGTTGTATTTTTGCAACAACAAGCGTATCCTGCCCCCAACTTTCTTGAAAAGGATTTCGAGATGACCAGATCCCCTTTTCTGCTATCCATTGCTGACTATACCCATCGCCATTGAAAATGCGAAACTAGAATACTTACATTAGCTAGCTGATTATGGTCAAAATAAGCTTATGAACAATCATTTAACACCGAGCGAGCGCGATGAACTCATAAAATCTCATCGTAAAGAGAGAGATGGGCGTATTCGAGACCGAATAAAAGCTGTTTTAGCTTTTGATGAGGGTTATAGTTATTCAGAAATGTCTAGGATTTTGCTTTTAGATGATGAGACTATTAGACGCCATGTCGATGATTATTTTTCTAAAGCTAAGCTGAAGCCCGAAAACGGGGGCAGCAAAAGTGATTTAGACGAGAATGAAACAGCAAAGCTCGTTAAACACGTAGAAGGAATGACTTATCCTTATGTTAAGGACATTTGCACTTATGTGAAGTTGAATTTTGGTAAGGTTTACAGTGTAAGCGGCATGACAAAATGGCTGCATCGCAATAATTTCTGCCATAAGAAGCCTCATGCAGTGCCAGCGAAAGCAAACGCACAGGCGCAAAAAGCGTTTGTCAAAGACTATGAACATCTTTCGAAAGACCCTAAAAACAAGGGTTTAATCTATTTCTCGGACAGTTTTCATCCGCAGTATCAAACGCGGTTGGCCTGTGGATGGATTTTAAGAGGCACTCGAAAAAGTATTGCCACAACGGCTCGTCAAACACGATTGAATTTCATTGGTGCTGTATCTTTGGATGGTCACAAAATAATCCACACTGAAGTTGAGCGAGTGAATGCGCAAACCATTAAATCTTTTCTAAAATCTCTACGCAAACGGCATGCACCAGAGAAAGAAATTCATGTAATTTGGGATAATGCGGCTTATCATAAGAGCAAAGACGTTCAGTCTTATGCCAAGGACTCAAACATTAAATTACACTATTTGCCGCCCTATTCACCGAATTTAAATCCAATTGAGCGACTTTGGAAAATGATGCATGAAGCGGTTACTTATAATCGGTACTATGAGAAGTTTATAGATTTTCGGGAAGCATCTTTGAATTTTTTCAAGCGCATTGGAAGACGAAAGATTTTATTGAGAAAAAGAATCACTGATAGGTTTCACATTATTAATGCACCGATGTTCGCATCTTGAAGTGTGATGGGTATATATGCGGGTGCGTGGTTACAGCAAGCGCACCATCCACACCTATATCCGGTGGATAAAATCCTTTATCATATTTAGCCAAAAATGACACCCAAGCGACATGGGTCGGGGTGAGATCGTGGCTTACCTGACGTATTTGGCGGTTAAACGCAAGGTCTCCTCCAGCACACAGTCGCTGGCACTCAATGCGCTGGTCTTTTGTATGACAAGTTTCTGGAAAAGCCTTTAGGCGATGTCAGCGAGTGCCATCGTGCGCGGCGTCAACAGAAGTTGCCATCAGTGCTAACACCGTCCGAGGTGCAAAGCTTGCTTTCTCTACTGTCAGGAAAGCACCGCTTAATGGCGTGCATTATGTATGGCTCCGGGTTGCGACGTATTGAGTTGATACGTCTTCGCGTGAACGATATTGATTTCGATTTTGGACACATTCGAATTTGGAACGGAAAAGGCTATAAGCACCGCATTGTCACATTGGCACCAGAACTGACTTCTGCGCTAAAACATCAGATAGAAAAAGTCAAGATATTATTGGAAGAAGACCAACAAAGCGCTGAATATGCCGCAGGCCATCCCGCGTAAAGACGTGGTTAACCAGAGCTGATCGTAATTGCCACAACCCGAATCCAGACAAACCACCAGATCCGGACAGCCGATGCGAGAGTCCAGCGCATCTATATAGGCGGGCAAATCGATGCTAGCGCTCTCTTCACTCGCTTCGATCAAGATCACGCAACGCCCATGGGCAATACCTGCTTGTTGCAACGCATGTATAGCGGTCAGCGCGGCAAACGCCGCATAGCCATCGTCCGCCCCGCCTCTTCCGTAAAGCTTGCCGTCCTCCAGATGGGGCAACCATGGCCCCAGATCATCGCGCCATCCGGTCATCTCCGGCTGTTTGTCCAGATGACCGTATAAGAGCACGGTGTGTGCTACGGCACCCGGCACTTCCATGAAAATCAACGGGGTGCGCCCTCGTAAACGGATGACCTCCACCTGCAATCCCGCTACGGGTTGCGCCCGGCACCACCCTTCGATAAGCGCCACCGCCTGCTCCATGAAACCGTGTTCTTGCCAGTCGGGGTCGAAGTGGGGAGACTTGTTAGGGATGCGGATGTACTCGATCAGTTGGGGGATGATGTCTTCGTCCCAACGCTTGTCCACAAAAGTCCGGATGTTATCCAACAGCAAGTCCTCCAAGCGTTGTGTTATCAACAAGCCTTATGGGCACCTCTAAAAATAGTCATTGTTTCGTGAGTGCAAGGAAGCACTGCGCGCGCAACCGCAGTGTATAGGCGATACCTGAGGATTCGAGCACGGCGCTGACGCCGCAATCGCGGAAAAAGTGCATTTTTTTAAGGTGCTCTTATGCTCATCGCGGCACCGGCGTGGCACACCGGTTATGCTTCATCGGCCATGATTCTCGTATTATCTAGGGTTTCTAATGTGGATGCGTCAAGATCATCCAACCGCAATAGGGGAGTGTTTGATGAGTGATGTGCACAAAGTGGTGCTGGCCTACTCGGGCGGTCTGGATACGTCGATCATCCTCAAATGGCTGCACGAGCAATACCACTGCGAGGTGGTCACCTTCACCGCCGATCTGGGGCAAGGCGAAGAACTGGAGCCGGCGCGGGCGAAAGCCGCTTCGATGGGCGTCAGTGAAATCTACGTCGATGATCTGCGCGAGGAGTTCGCCCGCGATTTCATTTTCCCCATGTTCCGCGCCAACACGATCTACGAAGGCGAGTATCTGCTGGGTACATCGATTGCACGGCCACTTATTGCCAAGCGGTTAGTGGAAATCGCCAATGGAACGGGCGCCGACGCCATCGCCCACGGCGCCACCGGCAAGGGCAACGACCAGGTCCGTTTTGAACTCGGTGCGTACGCGCTCAAACCCGATGTGCGCATCATCGCGCCGTGGCGGGAATGGGATTTAAACTCGAGAGAACGGCTGCTCACTTACGCCTTCGAGAACAATATCCCTATCGATAGACAACACGGCAATGCCTCGCCTTACTCGATGGATGCCAACTTGCTGCACATTTCCTACGAGGGCAACGAACTCGAGGATCCGTGGACCGAGCCGGATGAGTCCATGTGGCGGTGGACGGTCGATCCGGCGCTGGCACCCGATGAACCGGAATACGTCACTTTGGCCTACGAACGGGGCGACATTACCGCCATCGACGGTGAGGCGAAAACACCCGCCGAGGTGGTCGCCACACTCAACCGAATTGGCGCACGGCACGGCGTCGGCCGTATAGACATCGTTGAAAACCGCTACGTCGGCATGAAAGCGCGTGGTTGTTACGAAACGCCTGGAGGCACCATCATGCTGCGCGGCCACCGGGCTATCGAGTCGATTACGCTGGATCGGGCGCTTGCCCATTTGAAAGACGAAATCATGCCGCGCTATGCCGAACTCATCTACACGGGTTATTGGTGGAGTCCGGAGCGTATCGCTTTGCAAGCGCTCATCGATAAAAGCCAAGAATACGTCAACGGCGAGGTAAAACTGAAAATCTACAAAGGCAACATTTTAGTCGCGGGCAGGCGCTCCGAGGGCGACAGCCTATACGATGCCAACGTTGTCACGTTTGAAGACGATCGCGGTGCGTACGATCAAAAAGATGCGGAAGGTTTTATCCGCTTGAACGCTCTGCGCTTACGTATGGCGGCCAAACGTTATTCGAAATGAGATCCGGTGGGTGAGGTACGGGCGATGAAGCGGGTACTCATGCATCCGGACTTGGTGCAAGTTGGCCATCTACGGGCGGTTCTCGAGGGCAACGGCATCGCCTGCCTGGTCAAGAATGAGTTGTTAGGGGGCGGTGCGGGCGATTTGCCGTTGAACGAGTGCTGGCCTGAAATTTGGGTACTGGACGAAAGGGACGAAACCATAGCGAGAACCTTGGTGGAGCAATTCATGTATCCAGGAGTTCAAGAGAACTTGGCGTCTTGGACCTGTACTGAATGCGGTGAGGCCATCGAAGGTCAGTTCGGCGAATGCTGGCAATGTGCGGGCAGCGGCGGAGGTGTTTTTGAGGCCTAGCCCGCGCCTTACAATCCGCTCTTCAAACTCGCCTCTATAAACCGATCCAGATCGCCATCGAGCACCGCTTGGGTATTACCGATCTCTACCCCGGTTCTCAGATCTTTGATACGCGACTGATCCAACACATAGGAGCGGATTTGCGAACCCCAGCCGATATCGGCTTTGTTATCTTCCACATCCGCCTGCATGTCCCGTTGCTTTTGCAACTCGAGCTCATAGAGTTTGGCTTTGAGCTGCTTCATCGCCTGCGCTTTGTTCTTGTGCTGCGACCGATCATTTTGGCTCTGAACCACTACGCCCGTTGGATTATGGGTGATGCGCACAGCCGACTCGGTACGGTTCACGTGCTGACCACCCGCTCCGCTGGCCCGGTAAACATCGATGCGCAAGTCCGCAGGATTGATGTCGATCGCTATGCTGTCGTCGATCTCCGGCGATATGAAGACGGCGGCAAACGAGGTGTGGCGGCGGTTGCCCGAATCAAACGGCGACTTACGCACCAGCCGGTGCACGCCGCTTTCGGTGCGCAACCAACCGTAAGCATGAGCCCCCTTGAAATGAACCGTAGCGCTTTTGATACCCGCCACCTCTCCAGGCGATGCCTCTATGAGTTCAGTGGCAAACCCGCGGCGCTCACCCCAACGCAAATACATGCGAAGCAACATATCGGCCCAATCTTGCGCCTCGGTGCCGCCGGAGCCGGCTTGCACATCCAAGTAAGCATCGGCGCCGTCCATTTCCCCCGAGAACATGCGGCGAAATTCCAACGCGGCGAGGTGCTTTTCCTGCGTGTCCAAATCAACCTCGACCACTTGCACGATATGCGCATCGTCATCTTCTCGCGCTAATTCGAGCAGTTCTTGCGCTTCCTTGAGTTGACCGTCCAAGGCGGTCAACGTGTTAACCACCGCCTCCAACGCGGCGCGCTCCTTACCCAACGCTTGGGCGCGCTCGGGTTCATTCCAAACAGCGGCATCCTCCAGCTCCCTAGTCACCTCGACCAAGCGCTCACTCTTGTTGTCGAAGTCAAAGAAACCCCCTCAAGGCCTCTAGGCGGCCTTGCATGTCTTTGATCCGTACAAACTGTGGATTGAGTTCCATCATCATCTCGAGCCTTCACCTGCGGGGTTTTTAACCGGCGCCACGGCGTACTCTCACAGCGCCGGCCAACTCCTCCAACAAATCCGTGGTGTCTTCCCAGCCGATACAGGCATCGGTAATGCTCTGGCCGTACACCAGGGAGGCGAGGGATTTACCATCTTGTTTTTGGCTGCCAGCCACCAGGTGACTTTCGATCATGGCGCCCATGATCCGTTTGTCGCCCTGCGCGATCTGCTCGGCCACATCACGTCCCACGGTCAATTGCCGCTGATGGCGTTTGGCACTGTTGGCATGACTGAAGTCCACCATGACATTGGCCGGCAAGCCCGCACCTTCAATCCTCTTGGCGGCGCTTTCAATGCTCACCGGATCATAGTTGGGGTGCTTACCGCCACGCAAAATGATGTGGCAATCCTCATTGCCCGAGGTGGTGAAAATGGCCGACTGACCGGCTTGCTCAAGCGATAGAAAGTGATGTGGCTCGCGCGCCGCGCGCAACGCATCGACGGCGATTTTGACGTTACCATCGGTGCCGTTTTTAAAGCCGACCGGACAGGACAGGCCGGAGGCCAGCTCCCGGTGTAGCTGACTTTCGGTGGTCCGCGCACCTATGGCCCCCCAGCTCACCAGATCGGCCAGGTACTGAGGCGTCAGCAGATCTAGAAATTCGACCCCCGCCGGCACCCCGGTGCTGTTGAGATCCACCAGTAACCGGCGTGCTAGACGCAGGCCCTCGTTGATACGAAAGCTGCCATCCAAATACGGATCATTGATGAGACCTTTCCAACCAACCGTCGTCCTCGGCTTCTCGAAATACACCCGCATGACAACCAGCAAGTCTTCGGCCAGCCGGCTTTTGCACTCCCCGAGACGCGCCGCATACTCGCGCGCCGAATTCGTGTCATGAATTGAACACGGCCCTACGATGACGAGCAGCCTGTCATCTTCGCCGTGCAAAATACTGTGGATGGCATCACGCGTCATGCGTACACACGCCGCCGCCGCCTCGGTGATGGGCACCTCACCGTGCAACTCTTGAGGGGTACTCACCGCGCTGGTGCCGGCGATGCGTAAGTCTTCTGTGCTGGGATTCATCACTGACACACCTTAGAGCCTGTTCAAGATCTCCGAAGCAACAGCGCAATATTTGCAAGTAGCATCATGCCCAACGAGCTTTCGATTAGCCGCTCACAGTTTTTCCACAACCGGCGGTTTTTCTCAAACCATGAGAAGGTTCGCTCGACAACCCACCTCTTCGGGAGGACGGCAAAACGACCCGTGTCCGAGCGTTTGATAATTTCGACGTTCGCTCCGATTAATCTCAGCACTTCGCCAGCGAAAGCCATCCCCGTGTACCCGCCATCGCCCACTACACACCTAACCTCCGAGAGGCGCCCATCTGCTTGAGCAGCAAGTGCGGCCAGTGCCCCAGCTCGATCAGTGACATTTGCCGTGGTCACAAAAGCAGCGTGCAATAATCCCTGAGTGTCCACAGCTATGTGCCGCTTGATACCAGAAGTCTTCTTGCCTGCGTCATAACCTTTGTGGTTTGCACTGTCTGTGTTCTTCACGCTCTGTGCATCAACGATGATCAGGCTGGCTTTGCCACTGCGCCCCTGGGATTCGCGGGCCTCGCCAACCCATTTTTTTAACGCCTTGTCCAAGGCGCTGCAAGAGTCTTCTGGGGACGATTGCCGCCAGATAGTGAAATACTCATGCACACTTCGCCACTTTGGATACTCGTTGGGCAACATGCGCCATTGGCAGCCGGTCTTCAGCACGTACAACACTGCGTTGAACACGTGATAGAGATCGAGTTGTCTTGGCTTGGTTCGCCGACGCGCCGCCTCCAGGATCGGTCTAACTTTCTCGAACTGTTGGCGAGATAGGTCACTCGGGTAGATTCGCTCGTCTGTCATTGCCTTCGCAGCCGCTATGACTATGGATAACAATAGTTTAGGTCAGATGTCCAAAATCGTCAGATCTTGAACAGGTTCTAAGCGGCGGCGCCGGACCCTAAACCTTCGGGCCGCCGCGAATACGAGAGAGTCGAGGAAAGCGGGTTATTATAGCGCGCTTGGTTTTAATGCAAGCTAGAGATGCTTGCGTGGCCCTGCTTTTTATTTCTAATGCGACGGAATGCGGGTCACCCGCAGTAGATTGGTAGTGCCCGCGGTGCCGAACGGCATACCGGCAGCGATGACTATCAGCTCCCCCGGCGCGGCAAATCCTTCATTCACCGCTGTTTGGCACGCTTTATCGACCATTTGCTGGGCGTCTTCCAACACCGGTACGACCACCGAACGCACGCCCCAGGTCACGGCTAATCTTCGCGCCGTTGCGATTTTGGGCGTAAGGCTCAAGATCGCTGCCGCCGGCCGCTCCCTGGCGGCGCGCTGCGCACTGAAGCCCGATTCGGTGTAGATGACCGTGGTATTTACTTTCAGCGTGTCCACCACCGCCTGCAGAGCACAACAGATGGCATCCGCAGTGGTTTTCTCCGGCTCCAAACGCCGCGCTTTTTGCACTTCGGCGTAGTACGGATCGGTCTCCGATCGACACACTATGCGCTCCATCATGGACACCGCTTGTTCCGGATAGTCGCCAACCGCCGTCTCCCCCGACAACATAACGGCATCGGCGCCATCGTATATGGCGGTGGCCACATCCGATGCCTCGGCTCTAGTAGGGACGGGCTGGCGCATCATCGAGTCGAGCATTTGCGTGGCCACAACCACCGGTTTGCCGGCCTTGCGGCAAGCGCGGATAATGCGCTTTTGCGCGCTGGGCACCTGCTCGGGCGGTAATTCAACGCCCAGATCGCCGCGCGCCACCATCACCGCGTCGCACGCTTCAACGATGGGCTCTAGCCGATTCAGTGCGGCCGGCTTCTCCAGCTTGCACATCAGCGCCGCCCGGCCTTGGATACGCTCGCGCAACGCCTCGCAATCTTCTGGCCGTTGCACAAAAGACAAGCCCACCCAATCGACGCCGTGGTCTAACCCGAATTCGAGATCATCCAGGTCTTTCTGCGTCACCGGTGGCAGCGGTAACACCATATCCGGCACGTTAACGCCTTTGTGATCGGACAACTCGCCATCAGTGTGCACGATGGTCTCCAGGCGGTTCTCTTGGCACCGGCTCACTTGCAGCCGGATCCGGCCATCGTCCAACAAAAGCTGCATGCCGGGCTCAGCGGCGGCGAAGATCTCCGGGTGAGGCAACCGCACCCGGGTACTATCACCGGGCACATCGGCCAGATCGAGGCTGAAACGGGCACCCTCGCGCAAGCGCACCGGTCCGTCAGCGAATTCACCCACCCGCAGCTTCGGCCCCTGCAGATCCAGGAGCACGCCTATGGGCTTACCCTGGTTCTCCTCCAGCGCCCGGATGGCCTGCACCAGAGCCAGGTGTTCATCGTGGCTGCCGTGACTGAAATTGAGCCGGAACATGTCGGCTCCAGCCAAGAACAGACGCTCGATCATGGCCGCATCGCTGCTGGCCGGACCAAGCGTCGCAATTATCTTTGCGTTACGCTCGCGGTGCATGGTTAGTTGCCGATCGACGGGACGCGTATGCTAACAGAGCGCCAACCAATTGCGGCGCTTCCGCTACCCATTTAGGCTGCCTCCTCTTGGGCGGCACTCTAGCTCGAGGATATTACCTGCCATGACCTTTGTATCGGAACGCACTATAGATGCTGACGAAGTGGCCCGCACCCGGGCCAGCTTGGTCGCATCGCTACGCGAATTCCTGGACAGCGGATCGGTGTTGCATGAGCGCGAAGCACTGCGCCCCTACGAATGCGACGGTTTATCCGCTTACCGTGAAGTGCCAATGGCGGTGGCTTTGCCGCGCACCATAGAGGAAGTACAGCGCATCATGCGCACGGCTCATGCACATGGCGTGCCGGTGGTGGCGCGCGGCGCCGGCACCGGTCTTTCCGGGGGCGCTTTACCGCTAGCCGACGGCCTGCTGCTGTCCCTGGCGCGGTTCAATCAAATCCTGGACATCGACGCCGAACGGCGCCTGGCCCGGGTGCAACCGGGGGTACGCAATCTGGCTATCTCGGAGGCGGCAGCGCCCTACGGACTTTATTACGCACCGGATCCCTCCTCGCAGATCGCCTGCTCCATAGGCGGCAACGTGGCGGAGAACTCCGGCGGCGTGCATTGCCTCAAATACGGCTTGACCGTGCACAACATCTTGCGCCTTGAAATCGTTACCGTCGAAGGCGAGCGGCTGACCCTGGGCTCGCTGGCACCGGATGCACCTGGCTACGACTTGATGGCATTGATGACCGGCTCCGAGGGCATGTTGGGCATTATCGTTGAGATAACGGTCAAGTTGCTGCCAAAGCCGCGTCAGGCACAAGCACTGCTAGGTGCTTTCGCTGCGGTGGGAAACGCCGCTCAAGCGGTTGGCCGCATCATCGCCGAAGGTATCATTCCGGCAGGGCTGGAAATGATGGACAACCCGGCCATCCGGGCGGCGGAAGATTTCGTACATGCCGGCTACCCGGTGGATGCCGCCGCCATTCTTATCTGTGAATTGGACGGTACTACGGCCGAGGTGGCAGCGGACATCGACGTCGTGCGCCAGGTAATGTACGGCTGCGGCGCCGCCGAGGTGCGCGTCTCTACCTCGGAAGAAGAACGCATGCGTTTTTGGGCCGGCCGCAAAGCAGCTTTCCCCGCCGTGGGCAGGATTTCACCCGACTACTACTGCATGGATGGCACCATTCCGCGCCGGGCACTGCCGCAGGTATTAACCGACATAGACGCCGCCTCGCGCGAGTTCGGCTTGCGGGTGGTCAATGTGTTTCACGCCGGCGACGGCAACTTACACCCGCTCATTTTGTTCGACGCCAACAAAGCCGGGGAGGTAGAGCGGGCTGAAACGTTGGGAGGGCGCATTCTAGAGCTATGCGTGTTGGCCGGCGGGACTATCACCGGAGAACACGGGGTCGGGGTGGAGAAGATCAACCAGATGTGTGTTCAGTTTCCGCCCGAAGAACTCAAGCAGTTCCATGCGGTCAAGCACGCCTTCGACGAGCGGGCGCTGCTCAATCCCGGCAAAGCGGTACCTACGCTCAATCGCTGCGCCGAGTTCGGCGCTATGCGCGTGCATCACGGCGCGCTGCCGTTTGCGCACTTGGAGCGGTTTTAATAACCGTGTCTAGCGCACCGAGCAACTCGGCCTTGGACGCCTCCGATGAGCTGACCCAGGCAGTACTGACCGCCTACCACGAAGGCACGCCGCTGCGTATAGAAGGCTCGGGCTCCAAAGCGCAGTCGGGATTACCGGTGCAAGGAGAGGCGCTATCGGTGATTCATCACCGCGGCATCACTACCTTCGAACCCACCGAGCTGGTGCTGAGCGCCCGCGCCGGTACCCCGCTTAGCGACCTAGAAGCGGCCCTGGAAGAAGCCGGCCAGATGTTGCCTTTCGAGCCACCGCACCTCGGCGAGGGCGACACCTTGGGCGGCGTGTTGGCGTGCGGCTTGTCCGGGCCACGCCGCCCCTTCGCTGGTGCCGCCAGAGATTTGGTGCTGGGGGTGCGCATCATCAATGGCCGCGGCGAAAACCTGCATTTTGGCGGCGAGGTGATGAAGAATGTCGCCGGCTACGACATCGCCCGCCTGATGGTGGGCGCCCACGGCACCCTCGGTGTGCTGCTCGAAGCCAGTATGAAAGTGTTGCCACGCCCGGCTGTGAACATCACCCGGGTGTTGGAACTCGATGAGACGCAGGCCCTCGAGAAGATGGCTGCGCTCGGTGGCGAGCCGTTCCCTCTGTCCGGCTTGGCCTATCACGACGGCCGGGTTTACATTCGCTTATCCGGCTCCGCCGCCGGGGTAGCGGCCGCCAGTCGGGAAATCGGCGGGGAGACGTTAGTGCATGATGCTGCTTGGTGGCGGCAATTGGCCGACCAAAAAAACCCGTTCTTCACCGGTGATGCGCCTCTTTGGCGGCTAGCGTTGCCGCCGGCGGTGCCACCGTTGCCCGTGGCTGGCCACTGGTTGCACGACTGGGGCGGCAGCCAGCGTTGGTTGCGCAGCCGCGCCGAGGGCAGTGTGATCCGCGCGGCGGCAGCGGCCGCGGGCGGTCATGCGGCCTGCATTAAAGGCCCGGTGCACGAACGCGCGCTGGGGCCGCACGCGACTTTGCTCGCGCTACACAAAAAGCTGAAAACCGCGTTTGATCCCAAACGGATATTGAACCCCGGACGCATGCACCCGGACCTCTGACCACGCCACCGCGAGAGTTTACGTGCAAACAAATCTTGCAGACTTCATTCGCGATACGCCCCGCGGCCAGCGGGCTGACGCCATCTTGCGTAGCTGCGTACATTGCGGCTTTTGCAATGCCACCTGCCCCACTTATCAGCTACTGGGCGATGAGCTGGACGGTCCGCGCGGGCGCATCTATCTCATCAAACAACTATTAGAAGGCGAAGCGGCGACAACGGTGACCCAATTACACCTGGACCGTTGCCTTACGTGCAGAAATTGCGAGACCACCTGCCCCTCGGGCGTGCGCTACGGCGAGTTAGTGGATATAGGCCGGGCGGTGGTGCACGGGCAGGTGGGGCGCAGCCTTGGCGAACGAGTAGCGCGCGCAACCATGCGCACAGTGCTGACCAGTCCGTCGTTATTCGCCGCCATATTCTCCGTAGGGCACGCCTTCAAATGGCTTTTGCCCGAGCGTTTGTCCCGCCAATTCAAACTACCTGAACCGGCCGGACCTTGGCCAAGCGAGCAGCCCGGATCCAGCCACCGGCGGCGCATGGCCGTGTTGGGCGGATGTGTGCAGCCAGTGCTGGGTCCGCGCATCAACGCCGCCGCTGCGCGGGTCCTGCACCGGCTTGGCATCACGCTTGAACTTCGCGCCGGCAGCGCCTGTTGCGGGGCAGTGGACCATCACATGGACGCGGCGGACGCAGCCAAAACCCACGCAAGAGCTAATGTCGATGCCTGGTGTAAAGCGTTGGACGAGGGTCTGGAAGCCATCGTTATGACGGCCAGCGGCTGCGGCACCATGGTCAAGGAATACCCTCAGCTGTTAGCCGACGATCCGCGATACCAGGCCAAAGCACGGCGCGTTAGCGACCACACCTTCGACCTCGCGGAGATCATGGCTAAAGAAGCGATAGAAACACTCCCTTTAACCGGCTTGGAACAAGCCTGCTGGTCCTACCATCCGCCCTGCTCGTTGCAGCATGCACAACAACTGCCCGGTGTGGTGGAGGGTATCTTGCGCCGCCTCGACGTCACCTTGACGGCCAACGCCGAAACGCACTTGTGCTGCGGCTCCGCCGGCACCTACTCACTGCTGCAACCGGCGCTTTCCGAACAGTTGCGCGAGCGTAAACTCAACCATCTGGAACGGGGCGGACCCACCCATATACTGACCGCCAATATCGGCTGTATGCACCACCTGCAAAGCGGCACCGAGCGGCCCGTGATGCACTGGATCGAGGCGCTTGACCAGGCGCTTCGCCCAGCGCAAGAGGATTGCCAAGAGCCTGCCGATCAGTAGACCGCCGCCACTCCATCGGCGCGCCATTCGGTACCTACCTCATAGACACCATCGGCCAAACGCCAGATGATCTGGCCGCGGCCAAAGCCGATGTCCAGCTCGGGTCTTTGTACATCGTGTCCTCTGGCGCTCAGCGCAGCGGCGACGGCAGCGGGGGTACGGCTATCAACGGACACCGTTTTACCGCCTTCCACGCGCCATCTGGGCGCATCCAATACGGCCTGCGCATTCAACCCGTGATCCACCGTGCCCAACACCACTTGCAGATGGCCTTGTGGCTGCATGAAGCCACCCATCACACCGAAAGGACCCAGCGCCTCGGCGCCGCGCGTCAAAAATCCGGGGATGATGGTGTGATAAGGCCTCTTTCCCGGTGCGGCTTCATTCAAATGCCCCTTCTCCAGGGTAAAACCGATACCGCGGTTTTGCATGGAGATCCCCGCGCCCGGCACCACTACGCCGCTACCGAAGCCCTCGAAATTCGACTGAATGAAGCTCACCATCATGCCATCGCGATCGGCGCTGCAAAGATAAACCGTACCGCCTTGGGGTGGTGTGCCGGCCAGGGGTGTGCCCGCTTCGCCGCCGATCAGGCGGCGGCGCGAAGCGATGTAATCATCGGCCAACAAAGCGGCTGTAGGCACCGGACCACAGGCGGGATCGGCCACGAACCGGGCGGCGTCCGCGTAGGCGAGTTTCATTGCCTCGATAGCTTGATGCCAACCGTTCGCATCCACATGGTCTTGCGCCACCGGCAGTCCGTCCATCATCGCTATTGCCTGTAATGCAGCAATGCCGGCCCCATTGGGCGGGATCTCCCACACTTCGTAGCCGCGCAAGCGGGTACTGATGGGCTGTACCCACTCGCTGTGGTGCCCAGCCAAATCATCAGCGCTGAAGACACCGCCCGTCGCCTGCGAGAAGGCCACGATGCGCTCGGCGATGGCACCCTCATAGAAATCCCGCGGCCCGCGCTGCGCCAGTGCGCTCAACGTCTGCGCGTGTCCCGGCAAGCACCAGCGCTCCCCCACCGCGGGCGGTTTGCCGTCGCGCAAGAACGCTTCGCGCCAACCATCGAACTGCACCCCGGCCAATGTTGCGTATTCCATCGCAGCCCGCGCCCAAAAGAAGGCGACCACCGGGGACACCGGGAACCCATCCCTGGCTAAATCGATCGCCGGCTGCAACAAGCGGGACAGGGGTAAGGCACCGAACCGCTCGTTCGCCGCCCGCCACGCATCCACACAACCGGGTACCGTCACCGCCTCCCAGCCATGGGCCGGCACGGCATCGTGACCGGCAGCCCGCAGAGCCTGTGCATCGAATTGGGCGCTAGCTCGCCCCGAAGCGTTCAACCCGTATAACTGTCCATCCTTCCAGATGAGCGCGAAGGCATCGCTACCGATACCGTTCGAGGTGGGCTCCACCACGGTCAGCGCGGCGGCGGTGGCAATGGCGGCATCCACCGCATTACCGCCCGCGCGCAGCATGGCCAATCCAGCCTGCGCGGCCAACGGCTGACTGGTGGCGACAGCACCGTTAGCGGCATACATCGGTAGCCGGTGGGTGGCGAATGGATAAGCACTAAAGTCCATGGATTTTCCTAACTGTGATTCGATTGGAGCCGGGGTGCTGGTAGATGGCGTGGCATCTTTTTTCGGCACGCACATTCTTGACTGCTACCAAGCATTGCTTGGCGGAACCTGGCCAGTCCAGCCACCAATGAGAGTAAACCTCAATGCTGAATGCTGCATCAGTGACGGACCAATGCGTCCTACACAATCGACGGCTGTTAGAGTCCAAGTTTATAGAAAATCAATGAATTGGTTCTCGTCTAGCGCGTCATGCGAGCACGAAAAATCTCTGCGCCCGCACCGGCCTTCTATACTCTGCGGGTTGGTAGCCGCGGCGGTATTCGGCCTGGTGGAACCTACTGCGCCACCTCCTTCAACAAAGCAACAGGCGGTGCGTTCAATTCCAACGTCCCCGTCAACTCGCTCACCGAATTCAGCCCGGCTTCGGTGAGATATTGGTCTATCTGCGCGTTGATGCTCTTGCACACCAGGGGCTCGTAGAACAGCGCCGTGCCCACACCCACCGCACTGGCGCCAGCGATAATGAATTCCAGCGCGTCAGTACCGCTGACGATGCCGCCTTGGCCAATGATCGGCACCTGGTGATGGCGCGCCACCTGGTAGACTTGGTGCACCTTGAGCAGCGCCATCGGCTTGATAGCCGGGCCGGACAAGCCGGCGGTGTTCTGCCCGATGACCGGGCGCCTGTTGTCGATATCGATAGCCATGCCCATGAAAGTATTAACCACCGCCAGCCCATCGGCACCGGCCTCTATAACCCGCCTGGCACTTTCGGCAATATCTGTTTGATTGGGCGATAACTTGACGATGAGCGGCTTGCGCGTCTTCGCCCGGCACGCTTCCACAACCCGGGCGCACATGTGCGGATCATTGCCGAAGATCATGCCGCCCTGGTGCACGTTGGGACAGGAGATGTTGATCTCCATGGCATCGATGGGACTGTCATCGAATAATTCGGTGACAGCGGCGTACTCCTGCACCGACGAGCCGGACAGGTTAGCGATGAAGCGGGTTTCACTGAAGTCCAGGGCCGGCAAGATGCGCTCTACCACATGCTTGGCCCCGGGGTTTTGCAGGCCAATGGAGTTCAACATGCCGGCGGTCGTTTCATATACCCGGTGAGCGGGATTACCGAGCCGCGGCGCCAAGGTGGTACCTTTCAGACAGATGGCCCCCACATCGCGGTTGGAGAAACCGGCTACCCGCGTATACTCTTCGCCGAAGCCTACACACCCGGACAGCAGCACCACCGGTGAGTCCATCGATAGCCCGCAGAGATTCACCCGCAGCCGTTGCAGGCGCTTTTTGTCATGGTCGAGTCCTGGCATGATCGAAGTCGCCCTGTTCGAGCCCGAGATCCCACCCAACACCGGCAATATTATACGCCTATGCGCCAATACCGGGGCTCAATTGCATCTTATAGAACCGATCGGGTTTTCCATGGATGACCGGGACTTACGCCGCGCGGGCCTGGACTACCACGAGTTCTCCACGGTTACCCGCCATCATGACTGGACCAGTTTCAGCCGTTCTACCGCGCCCCGGCGGCTGATCGCTTTTTCGACCCGTGGCACCCTCGCTCACACCGACATCTGTTACCGCTTATCAGATACGCTACTGTTTGGCCCGGAGACGCGGGGACTGCCCGAAGAATTGTTGGACAGCGGCGTGTGCCATCATGTGGTGCGGATCCCGATGCGCCCCAAAGTGCGCAGTCTCAACCTGTCAAATGCCGTCGCCATCGCCTGCTACGAAGCTTGGCGGCAACTGCAATTCGCCGGCGCGGGTGGTGCACGATGAAGGAACGGTTTATGAGCAAGCGGAACATCACACCTATGCGAGGAACGCCGCGGCGGCCCACTCAGCCCAAGGCTGCATCGTGAACGTACCGACCATCGAAAAAACCCAAGGCAGTGGCGAAAACGCCCAAGGCAGCGGCGCACAAGAGCAAGAGCGCGGGCTCAGCCTGCGCCTTATACTCGCTCTGACCACGCTAGTGACCGTCATCGCGACTGCCGCGGTGGTGCATATTTCATGGTTTCTCACCGCGCGCGCTGGCATCGATCAAGCGGTACAGGAACTGGATCGGGAAATCGTCGCCAGGGTGACGCGGGAAATCGGCGAGCAGTTCAGCAATGCCAGCGCCAATCTGCGCGCCCTGCACACCATTCTCTTCCAACGGGTGATTTCCAGCACCGATGCAGCCAAGCGCGAGTTTCTATTCCTCGCCCATCTGCAATCCCATCCCAACCTGTCTTGGGTGTCAGTGGGCTTTCCGGACGGCACTTTATTCGGCGCCCGCCAAGGCGAAGACGGCTCCGTTCAGATGGTAGAACTCAGCAAATTCGACAAAGATAGTGGTATGGGCGAGCAGCGCATCGACCACTACACGGTGGGCGATGGCGATATCTGGTTCCAACGTCGCGAGATCACCGCCTCTAATCTCCTCGCCACCACCTTGCCTTGGTACGAACTCGGCGCTGCCGAGGAGGACGCCAATCAGGTGAAATGGACCAGCATTCACTCACTACCACTAGACGCAAGACCGGCGGTCAGCGCCGCGCTGCCTCTGCGGGTTTTTGATGAATTCGTCGGTGTGCTCAGCGTATCGGTGGCACTCGATCGTATCGAGAAATTCCTGCGCACCCTTTCGGTGGGCCGAAGCGGCACCGTATTCATCACCGACCGCGCCTGGAACCGCGTCGCTACCCACACGCCACCACAGCACATGGGCGTCATGCTGGATACGGTGCGCAACACGTTGAACGCTGAGGCCGTAGATATCACGGCCCTGAACCGGCAAATCCAAGTACGCGCCGCCCTGAGCGGCGGCGGCGACGTCCACTACATCGGTGTGTCGCCGGTACCCAACTCCAACTGGTTAGTGGTCACAGTTATTCCCGAATCGGATTTTTTGGGCACTATCGAGAAAAGTACCGAGCGTCTGGCCCTCGGCTTGATCCTATTGGTGGCGACAATCGGTATTGTGGCGCTAGCGCTGTCGCGCCGGCTCATAGACCGGCCCCTGTCGGCGCTGGTGGATCAACTCCATCATATAGAGGCGCTGGAATTTGCCAAAGTCCGTTACGTGCGCTCGGGTGTACAGGAGGTCAAATCCCTCTCCACCGCCATGCTGCGGATGACTCGCGCCCTGGACGCCGTAGTGCGCTTCGTGCCCCGCGAACTGGTAAGCGCGCTGGTATCGGAGGGCCAAGTGGCACAACCCCAGCTCAGTGAAGCCACGCTTCTATATCTCGATATAGAAGGATTTACCTCCATCGGCGAGCAGTGTTCGCCGGCCGAGTTAGTCACGTTACTCAGCGAATTCTTCACCATCGTCGAGGCCCACATCCGTGCCCACCGGGGTGTTGTCATGCAATTTCAAGGCGATGCCATGCTGGCCGCCTTCAATGTGCCCAAGGGCAATCCCGACCACGCCGCCTGCGCCCTGCGCGCCGCCATCGCCATTAACGAGTCGGTACAACAAGCGACCTTCGGCAGTGGCCTGCGGCTGGGCGTGCGTATAGGGGTCAACACCGGTGAAGTGGTAGCAGCGGCGGTGGGCTCGGCCGAGCGCGCGGATTACACCATCCACGGCGACGCGGTGAACCTCTCCGCCCGCCTCGAACAACTCAACAAACAACACGGATCCAGGATTATCGCGTCGAGAAGAGCGGTGGAACTGGGCGGCGTAGAGTTTGTTCCCACCGAGTTGGGCGAAGTGCCCATCCGCGGCAAAGCTCGGACGGTCACTATTTACCGCCTGGCATAAACCACATCTCGCCTAAGCGGGTTGCACTGACGTAGGATCGCGCTCTTTTGATGGGCGCAAGTCGTGATGAGTCAAACGACGGGAACCAACACCGCCCCGGGGATCAGTAAGACAACAGGCGCAATCCTCTTCACCAAGCTTTTGCGCCAATCCGGTATCCGGCGTGTCTTCTCACTGTCGAGCAATCAGATCATGGCGCTATATGACACCTTCATCGACGCCCAGATCGAGATAGTCCACGTGCGTCACGAAGCGGCAGCGGTACATATGGCCGATGGTTGGGCACGGACTACCGGTGAGCCCGGCATGGCTCTGGTGACTGCGGGCCCAGGTCACGCCAATTCCGTCTCAGCCCTATACACCGCCAAGTGTTGCGAGTCCCCGTTGGTGATTCTGAGTGGACACGCTCCAGTACTGAATAACCGGGAGGGGCATTTTCAATAGATGGATCAGGCGGCTGTGACCCGGCCTGTGACTAAAGCGGCTTGGACGCCGCAAAGCCGCGGCGCCATGTTGGAGCGTGTCATTAGCGCCCTCGCTCTATGCGCGGCGCCAACACCGGGCCCGGTGCAAGTGAATTTGCCCACCGATTTGTTAGAAGGAGATTGGCCGGAAGGATCTGGAGTGGCTATGCCAATTGCGCCGCCGCCCCTAGCAACAGCGGACATGGCCAGCATTGAACGGGCAGCGGCGCTGCTTAGCGAGGCGAAAAAACCCATGATCATCGCCGGCCCCAGCGCGAACCGCGGGGCATTGGCCGCAGCCCTGCGCGCGCTTGGCCGAAGCGCAGATATTCCCTACCTGGCGGCGGAAAGTCCCCGGGGGCATGCAGAACCCCGCACAGGGCCTGTGCTAGCTGAGGTAGTAGGTGAAGCAGACACCGTGGTCCTGGCGGCTAAACACTTGGATTTCATCCTGGGTTGTGGCGCTACCCCGCCCTTTAAGAACAGTGTGCAGTTCATCGCGTTAGCTGCAGATATGGATGGCTTGCGGGCCGATCGGCGCCGTGCTGGGGACCACTTGTTCCAGCCCGTGATCGGTCACCCGGTGCTCACAACTAAGGCGCTAGAAGAACGCTTGAGTAATGTAACCGCCGGCGGGGTAACCGCTGGTAGGGAAAGTTGGGGCGTACAAGTGCAAGAGGCTCTCGTATTTACCCCTCCCCCTCACTGGCGGGCGCTGGCCGCCGAGGATGCCACACCTTTGCACCCAGTCACGCTTTTCGGCATCATGCAAACGGTGATCGAAGAGAGCGGCCCGTGGACCTTGGTGAGTGATGGCGGCGCGGCGCACGTCCCATCGTTCATCGTGGCCAATGATGTACGTTGGAATGCGGCGGAACATCAGATATAATCCAACCGGTTTGAACAAGAGCGGCTCATCGGTTGCCAACTACAACCTACTCGCTACGATCGTTGTGTAGAGCCATTTCGGTACCCTGGCCCTGCATGCACAGGACGGATCCTCGCTGCGAAAAGCGCTTGAACATTCGCAGATCGCATACATCAACGTTGTGTCGGATGGTCAAGCCGCACCGCAGAGCACGCAGTAGCTCTGTGCTTTATTCATGGTATGTTTCGCTTGCAAAACAATAATAAGCTGACGGCTAAAGGATCCAGCCCTAGAACCTGGCAACATAAGAACCAGGCCGACGATGCGACGCGCCAGCAGGAGGAGCCGAAGCAATCAGGCGGACTACAGTGTGGTTCGCCTATATTTTATCCCCTAGTCTATGTCTAATACGTTCGCTCTATGCGCTTAAATCCTTGGCCACCTGAATCTCTAGCCAATCGATTTACGCTCCCTATAATTCCGCCAGTATAATTTTACCGGCTAAAAATTGCTTTTAACCTGGCGCGCCAACAACCGCTGCACGGCTTGCATTGGCTGTGCACGCCCAGCGACCACATCGGCCACCGCTCCCATGATCGGGAGGTCTAAGCCGCGCTCGGCGGCGATGCGTTCTACCTCACGGGCACAGGCAGTTCCTTCCACTAACAATCCCAGCTCGGCCTTAGCTTCACTGGGCGACCTGCCGCCACCCACGAGTAATCCGAAACGGCGGTTGCGCGATTGGTCATCGGTGCACGTCAGCACGAGATCGCCAAGACCCGCCAGTCCCATAAGGGTTTCGCTGCGCCCACCATAGACCTGCGCTACCTTGTAGACTTCCTGGAGGCCGCGGGCGATGAGCGCGGCGCGCGCATTGGCTCCGAAACCGAGGCCATCGGAGATACCTACTGCTATGGCCAATACGTTCTTTAGTGCCCCGCCGATCTCAACTCCAGCGATGTCATCGCTCGCATAAACACGGAATGTCCCGGCCTGAAACAACTGCTGTAGCCGGTGGGCAAAAGCTTCGGTAGAGGCCGCCACAGTAACCGCGGTCGGTAATGCTCTGGCAACCTCGGCGGCGAAGGTCGGACCGGACAACACCGCCCGCGCGCAGCCATCACCGAAACAATCCTCGACCAGGCAGTGCAATAACCGCGCACTACCGTGTTGAAAACCTTTGGTCGCCCAGGCCAGCCGGCTTGGGTTGCACACACCGGCCACCAACCGCAGTACGTCCTCGAAAGCGTGACTCGGCGTAGCGAGAAGAATGTCATCCGCATACGCCAGCGCTTGACGATGATCGTGCGTGGTTTCAAGCAGCGGCGGCAACCGCACACCGGGCAGATAGCGCGTGTTCTCTCGCGCCTCTCGCATGCGCCCAGCAGCCGCGGCATCGCGTACCCATAACTGTACGTGGTGGCCATTCGCGGCTAAACGCCAAGCCAACGCCGTACCCCACGCGCCGGCCCCTAGAACGGCGATGACCGTGCCGCAACCGCTCTTAGGCGTTATCGCCACCGCCTTGCTGCTCCAGCGTATGCTTGTAGTAGAGCGCATCGAAGTTAACCGGCGTGAGCACCACCTGAGGAAAGCCGCCTCTGACCACTAGATCCGATACCACTTCGCGCGCATAAGGAAACAAAATGCCGGGACAAAGGCTGCTCAGCACCTGGCCCATTTCATCATCGGGAACGCCGGCAATAGTAAAGATCCCGGCTTGCTGGACTTCGACCAGAAACGCCGTCTGTTCAGCGACCTTAGCCGTGACCGTGACGGCCAAAACCACCTCGAATAGCAACCCGTCTAAGTGAGCAGCTTCCGTGCTCAGGTTGATGTTGACATCCGGTTGCCAGTCAACGCGAAAAATATCGGGCGAATTGGGCGTCTCGAAAGACAGATCCTTGGTATACACCTTGTTGATGTCGAATTGCGGCTCGCCATCCTCTGCTGAGCCTCCCGCTCCGGGCCGCGCACTGGTCTCAGACATGGGTTACTCCGTGGTGAGGGGTGGTGAACCGCTGGTTCTATTGGCGCCGGTCCTATGCTTCATGTTGACTTGGCATTATGTAGGCTTGCTATTGTTCACCAAAACTATCTACGAGTCAGAGGAAGGTTGGCGCCTTCCCAGGCGACTATACCGCCACTCAGATTGAATACCTGCTCGAAGCCGGCGTTACGTAATTTAGCGCTAACGGCGGCGGAACGCTGGCCGGTGCGACAGGCCGTTATGACCGGCTTTGATCTGTATTTCTGGAGCCGGTTCATGGACGTATCCAACTGGCCCTCGGGAATATGCACGGCGCCTACTATATGTCCAGTTTGAAACTCGGCATCCGAGCGCACATCCAAAACTACCGCCTCCTCATGGTTGATAAGCCGTATAGCGTCAGCCGGCGCCAACCGGTTGCCACCGGCGGTCTGCATAGTGGTCCAAATCAGCAGACCGACTATGCCGCCGAATGCGGCGAACAAAATTGGATGATTTCCGGCGAATTCGACGAACTGTTCCATAAGCTTGTAGCATGTGGGCCGAGGGCGCAGGAGGTTAGCGCGAAGCGCGCTGCCAGGCAATCGGCTTCGCATGGCGTCTCATGCGACAATGCCGGCTACATACAGCAGACCTTACCGACGGTTATTTTGCCTGCCCCCGCACCCACCGCATCACGCACCCGCCTGTCATATCCAGTGACGGCATCGCTAGTGCTGCTCTGTGCACAGACTCAACCAGCCTACGCCCAAGCCGATTCACACCCGGCCACTTCAATCCAAGCCATAGCGCAAAGTAGGCAGCGCGAGGAGTTGGTGGGGCTCAAACAAGAAATCAACGCCGAACAGCGCCGTCTCGCCCAAGCGTTGCACGAGCGACAGCGCTTGGCCGACCAAGTGCAGCAAGCGGAGCGCGACGGCTCCGTGGTTCTGCGCCGGCTGCGCCAGCTAGAGCGGTTGCGCCGGGCAAGGAACAAGGAATTGGACGATCTTCGAACAACACTGGCACGCAAAGCGCGCGCCGCGAAGGGCTTGACGGCCAAGCTCGGATTTCAAATTCGGGCAGACTACATTATTGATCGACAGGATTACCTAAAGTTCATTCTCAATCAGGAAGACCCGAGCCGTCTGTCCCGCGCCATTGCCTACCACCGCTATGTAGTGCGGGCCCGCGCCCGGCGCCTGCAAGCGCTCGCCGCCGAACTCGAAGATATGCGTGCACTCGAACGCAGCATTGCGCAGCGCAAGGACCGGCTCACTCAGCTTCACCAGCAAAGCGCCATTGCCCATAAGGAATTCGAACTACAACGAGGCAAACGCAACCAGATTCTGGCCGAGCTAAATAGCCGGATAAGCGATTCAGGGCAACGCCTAAAAGCCCTCAGACAAGATGCCGCCCAACTAGAGAGGGTCCTCACCCAACTGGCCGCGGCAAGACGCAAATTACCGGACGCAAGCGAGTTGGCGGCCGGTGCCGTGGAGCCCGAACCTTTCGCCACCTTACGTGGCCGTTTACCCTGGCCAACGGCGGGAACGCTAACCCATGCTTTCGATCATCAGCGAGAGGTGAGTGGCGCCCATTGGCGTGGCGTGCGGGTGAGCGCGCGCGCCGGGACGATGATCCACGCCATCGCCGCCGGCCGGGTGGCTTACGCCGATTGGTTGAGAGGTTTTGGCCTACTGTTGATAGTCGAGCATGGAGACGGATACATGAGTCTTTACGGACACCTCTTGGAAGTGCTAGCGGAACCGGGCGAATGGGTGCAAGCCGGCGCCCGCCTTGGAACCGTTGGCGACTCGGGTGGACAACGCGAATCAGGGTTATACTTCGAAATTCGCCGCGGTGGGCAACCGGAGGATCCTGTCGCCTGGTGCAAAGGCCGTCCCTCTAAGCCGGCATAAGCCGTCACAACACACAAGCGCCGAGGCAAATGCAGACCCGGGAACGGCTCTTCTTTGGGCCGGCCAGCTAGAGATATAACCTGGTGGAGGTGCTTTTGCAGCGGCACCCCCACACCAACGGAAACGCTGATGAAACTAACCGCACGCTTCTCACACCTAAGCGCTTACGCACTGCTCAGCGTGATGTGCGCCATGCCGAGTACTGTGTTCGCCGCCCGTAATCAACCACCGCCACTGCCGCTGGAACACTTGCTCACTTTCAGCGACGTATTCGACCAGATCAAAAAAGCGTATGTGGAACCGGTAGACGACAAAACGCTGTTGGAAAACGCCATACGGGGCATGCTGGCCGGGCTGGATCCCCACTCGATCTATCTGGTGCCACAGGAAGCCGATGATCTGCATGCCAATACCAGCGGCCGTTTTGGCGGTCTTGGCATCGAAGTCAGCATGGAAGACGGATTCGTCAAAGTGATCGCCCCATTCGACGACACACCGGCGGCGAAAGCGGGCGTCAAGGCGGGGGACGTCATCATATTCCTGGACGATACGCCCGTTAAGGGCATGTCATTAGGCGATGCGGTCAAGAAAATGCGCGGCGAACCCGGCACCGATCTGGTACTGACCGTTGTGCGCGAGGGCGAAGACAAACCCATCAAGATCACCGTCACCCGCGATGTCATCCGCCTCACCAGTGTACGGGGGCGGTTGGTTGAACCGGGTTATGGCTATGTCCGCATCAGTCAGTTCCAATTGCCTACCCCGGACGCTTTACGCGACCAACTCACCAAGTTGAAGAAAACCAATGGCGAACCTCTGCGTGGCCTGGTACTGGACCTGCGCAACAATCCAGGCGGCGCCCTGGATGCGGCGATAGGGGTGTCCGATACGTTCTTGACCCAAGGTGTTATCGTTTCCACTCAAGGCCGCATCGCGGCCGCGCAGACAGTGCACCATGCGACCTCCACGGACAGCTTGAACGGCGCACCTATTGTGGTGTTGGTGAATGCCGGCTCGGCATCAGCCTCGGAAATCGTGGCCGGTGCTCTCAAAGATCACAAGCGGGCCATCATTATGGGCACGCGCACCTTTGGCAAGGGCTCAGTGCAAAACATCATCGATCTCAAGAACAAATCCGCGCTCAAACTGACCACTGCCAGGTATTACACGCCGTCCGGTGTGTCTATTCAGGCCAAAGGCATCAGCCCGGACATAGTGTTACAAAATGTACAAGTACGAGATATACCCACCACCGGGGGACGACCGTCGGAAGCGAGTTTGAGTGGACACCTGAAATCAGGACAGGAAAGCGGCGATGGCGACACATCGGTAAAGAATGCCGCCAAGCTAGCCCGCGAGGACTATGCGCTTTACGAGGCGCTGAATCTCCTGCGTGGTCTGAGCGTGTTACGGCGCTAAGTCGTCCTAGGGCCTGCCCAACACTGACGTCCACATCATTCGCTTGCACATCATCGGTCGCATAACCAAGCCCACCCCAACAACAACACGCCGAGCAAACCGAGCAACCAGACACTGACCGGCAACGGTCCGAACATGATGGTAACGGCCGGAGCATACCCAGCGTGCAATACAGCGGCGGAGATAATACTGGTCCCGCCAGCAGCGGCCGTCACCAGCCGGCGGCCCAGCTGGCTAAGACCTCGAGTGAGGCCATCGATCTGCTCGCTTTGCAGTTGCAAGCGTAATTCGCCGCGGCGCGCCTGGCTCAACACGTCATGGGCCAAGTTCGGGATCCGTGGCAGCATCTGGCCCCATTGCGGCGCTTGCCGGGTCAACTCGGCAAGCGCCACCCGCGGCCCTATCTGCGTTTTCATCCAGCGATCGAGGAAAGGTTTGGCGGTCATCCACAGATCTAAGTCCGGGTAAAGTTGGCGGCCCAAGCCCTCGATATTGAGCACGGTTTTTTGCAGCAGCACCAACTGGGGCTGTACCTCCATGTGAAAACGCCGGGCGGTCTGAAACAGCCTTACCAGCAGATGTCCGAACGAGATCTCCTTCAAGGGACGCTCGAATATGGGCTCGCAAACACTGCGTATGGCTGCCTCGAACTGATCGACGCGGGTCGCAGATGGCACCCAACCGGACTCTATGTGCAGTTCTGCCACCCGGCGGTAGTCCCGATTAAAAAACGCGACGAAGTTCTCCGCCAAATACTGCTGATCATTGGATGATAAGGTGCCCATAATGCCGAAGTCCACGGCGATGTAACGGGGCTTTTGCTCACCCAGCGGGGACACGAAAATGTTGCCCGGATGCATGTCCGCATGGAAAAAATTGTCCACAAAGACCTGGGTAAAGAAAATCTCTACGCCTCTTTCCGCCAGCTCCCGCTTATCGATACCAGCCCTATCAAGCGCCTCGATATTGCTCACGGGGATGCCGCGTATACGCTCCATCACCATCACGTCCCGGCGCGTCAACGGCCAATGGACTTCCGGGACATACAGCAGATCAGAGCGCTCGAAGTTACGCCTGAGCTGGGACGCGCTAGCCGCCTCGCGCAGCATGTCCAACTCATCGAGCAGTGTTTCCTCGTACTCGCGTACCACCTCGCGCGGCCGCAACCGGCGTGCCTCATGCCAGAAGCGCTCCGCTCTGGAAGCGATGAAATGCATGATCGTCACATCGCGCATGATAGTGCCGCGTATACCAGGGCGGACTACCTTGACGATCACATCCTGCCCATTGCGCAAGGTGGCGGCGTGCACCTGCGCAATAGAGGCGGAAGCCAGTGGCACCTCATCGAACGAAGCGAACACTTGGTCCAACGGGTAGCCATATGCCGCTTCGATGATGGCTCTCGCCTGAGCGCCATCAAAAGGCGGAACGGCGTCCTGCAATTTCGACAACTCACATGCCAAATCTTCAGTCAACAGATCGCGTCTGACACTCAATATCTGACCGAACTTGACGAAAATAGGACCGAGGTCCTCAAGTACTTTGCGAACGCGAACGGCACGGGATTCTTGAACGGTACGAAACCAATTCCAGGGCAGCAGATAGTGCACGAAATGAATAGGCCGCAATAAACGAGTCGCTAAAATCACCTCATCCAACCCGTGCCTGAACAGTACCGAGTTGATATGCACCAAGCGTATCAGCGTCCCTACAATCCGCCTCATGTCGTGCGTCCAAGACGCTCCAAACGGCTTATCCGGACGCTGGCCCGTTCGACGTCGTCGCGGACGATATCCACTTCCCGCACAAACTCACAGAGTTCGTCCACGCTAACCACTTGCTCGATTTCATCCACCAGATAATCTTTAAGATCTTCGAGCAAGTTAGCTTTTGATTGACGGCTCCATGTTTGCAAATCCCGCAATGCATTGCCGATTTGACGGGCAGGTACGTCGCCCACCCGTTTGGCGAGCCACTCCTCCCAATCGAACTCGAGGCGCGCAAGTAATTGACGCAGATCTTGCAGCTTATGGGCATCGCCCTTAATGTTTACACTCCGCTCGCCCGCCACCTGCATCCCATCAGGATCCATGGCGAGTCGGAGCAAGCTCACGGGAGGCCCTGAAATTTCGATGTCCACAGGCGGCCCTTCGCCACATTCCGATAAGCCATCCTGCCTCACTAGCTCGACGGCTCCGTCTTCCAACAAAGCGCTAACCACCAGCCCGAAACCATCCACATGAACCGTGACCTGACAATAGGACAGCCGCGCGGCGAGCTGGCCGGCTACAGGATCCGCCGCAATAGCTTCATTTAGCGCGTGGGAGAGAGTGTCAAGAAGCCAATTCATAGCTTGTATCCGCGGTGCAAAGCAGCTACACCAGCAGATAAGTTGAGACAATCACAGCGTTCGAACCCGGCGCTGCGCAGCATTGCTAAAAGCGTCTCCTGATCCGGATGGACGCGAATAGACTCCGCTAGATAACGATAGCTGGCCTCATCTGCGGCGACCGTTTTGCCTAGCCATGGCAAAACGCTAAAAGAATACCTGTCGTACAGTGGCTGTAGCCATGGAACACGTAGGGTTGAAAATTCCAAGACCAGAAGCTGCCCACCAGGGCGCAGCACATCGAACATAGCTTCAAGCGCGCGGTCCTTGTACGTCACATTACGTAAACCGAACGCGATGGTGACGGCATCAAAGCTTCGCCGGGCGAACGGCAAGGATTCCGCATTGCACTGTACGAAGCGCACATTGCGCACGATGCCGCTATCGATGAGGCGGCGCCGGCCAGCGCCCAGCATGCGGGCGTTGATGTCGGTGGAATAAACCAAACCTTCATCGCCTACGCGCTGCGCTAGTGCCCGGGTAATGTCGCCGGTTCCCGCGGCCAAATCCAACACATGGGCACCCGCACGCACCGCGCTCGCGGCAAGTGCGAAACGCTTCCACAGCCTATGCAAACCGAGGGACATGAGGTCATTCATCACATCGTAACGATCGGCGACTGAATCGAAGACCTCCCTTACCCGCGCCGTCTTCTCCGCCGGTGCCACCTGCTGATAGCCAAAATGGGTTTGCTTAACCATTCCCTGCGGGATACCTGGAACTATAATCCACCCGAATCTTTGGGCTGCACCACCTGCAAAACCGGCTGGCGTTGGTGTCCTGCCGCCTGCAAACGCACGAGGTAGTCCCGCCACAAACGGTCATGATCGGCTCCCAGACGCCATAGTTCCTCAAACGAATAAAGCCCGGAGTCGTGCCCATCGTCGAAGCATAGGCGCACCGCATAGTTACCGACCGGCTCGATGCGCTCTATAGCCACATTCTCTTTACCCACTTGGAGGGTTTCCTGACCAGGACCGTGCCCACGCACCTCAGCGCTCGGCGAGTGCACCCGCAGGAACTCCGCGCTCATCTTATAGGTGGCAGCGGCAAAGGTAACTTCCAAAATGCGCGATTTACTGTGGTAGCTTATCGCGCAGGGAACTTCCGCCATCGTCATGTCTCACCCCTATCACTCAGAGAATGTAGCGTGACAGATCCTCGTTACCGGCCAATTCACTCAAATGCTCCTTCACATAATCCGCGTCTATGGAAACCGTCTGCTCCTCCAGATCGGAGGCTTCGAACGATAGCGCTTCAACCAATCTTTCCATCACCGTATGCAGACGCCTCGCGCCGATATTCTCAGTGGTTTCATTGACCCTGTATGCGATCTCGGCAATGTTCTCGATCGCCTTGTCAGAAAACTCAAGCGTGACTCTTTCAGTCCCTAGAAGCGCCGCGTATTGCTCGGTCAGTGACGCATCCGGCTCAGTCAAGATACGCACGAAATCACCCGCCCCGAGCGCATCTAGCTCGACGCGGATGGGCAATCTACCCTGCAATTCAGGCATTAGATCGGAGGGCTTGGACAGATGAAACGCGCCGGAGGCGATGAACAAGATGTGATCGGTGCGAACGATGCCGTATTTGGTGCTGACGGCTGAACCTTCAACCAGCGGCAGCAGATCTCTTTGCACGCCTTCGCGGGACACATCGGTACCAGCGTATTCCGAACGCCGCGATACTTTGTCGATTTCGTCGATGAAAACAATGGCATTTTGCTCTACGTCCCGCAGCGCCCGCGCTTTGACGTCGTGCTCATCAATGAGGTTACTGGCCTCTTCTTCGCATAACAAAGAATACGCTTCTTTAACCTTCATATTGCGGGTCTGTACCCGTTGGCCGGACATGTTCTGAAACATGTCACGCAGTTGGCTGGTCATCTCCTCCATGCCCGGAGGCGCCATGATCTCCATACCGATGGCGGGTGCCGCCACTTCTATCTCTACTTCTCTTTCATCCAATGTGCCTTCACGAAGCATCTTGCGGAATTTTTGCCGCGTGGCGTTGTCCTCGCTCTGCTCAGTGCCGCGTGCTGGCCGTAACAACGCATCCAAAAGCCGCTCCTCGGCATTGTCCTCCGCCCGGTGGCGCACCGCTTCCATTTCCCGCTCTCTGACCATGGCGATGGCGGTGTCGGTTAGATCGCGAATAATCGACTCCACGTCGCGCCCCACATAGCCCACTTCGGTGAACTTAGTCGCCTCGACTTTGATAAAAGGGGCATCCGCCAGGCGGGCCAAGCGGCGGGCGATCTCCGTTTTACCGACTCCGGTGGGCCCGATCATCAAAATATTCTTAGGTGTCACCTCCTCGCGCAACTCATCGGGCAACTGGGCACGGCGCCAACGGTTGCGAAGCGCGACAGCCACGGCGCGCTTCGCATTGGCTTGACCGACGATATGCTTATCGAGTTCGTGAACGATTTCCCGCGGAGTCATTTGCGACATGAGGTAATACTGAGCCTTTGGTGAGTTCTACCGGGTGCTTGCCTTAAGCGGGCGAGCAGCACTCAGGTGGTAGTCAATGATTCAATAGTCAAGGAGTGATTGGTGTAGACGCAGATGTCCGCGGCGATAGAAAGCGCCCGCTTGACGATGTCCTCGGCGCCGAGTTCCGTGCCATCCACTAGCGCCAACGCAGCCGCTTGCGCAAAACCCGCTCCAGAGCCGATGGCGACCACCTCACGCTCGGGCTCCAACACATCGCCATTACCCGTGAGTAACAATGAGTGATGTGGGTCGGCCACCAGCAACATCGCTTCTAGCCGGCGCAACATGCGATCGGTGCGCCAATCCTTGGCCAGTTCCACAGCCGAGCGCATCAGGTTACCGGAGTGCTTCTCCAATTTACCTTCGAACCGCTCGAACAGAGTAAACGCATCGGCTGTGCCACCGGCAAAACCCGCTAATACCCGCTCCCCGTATAGGCGGCGAACCTTGCGTGCATTGCCTTTTATGACCGTGTTACCGAACGACACCTGGCCGTCACCACCGATCACTACCTGATCAGCGCGGCGCACGCACAGAACGGTCGTGCCATCGAACTGTTGCACGAACAACTCCTTTAACAAAATTTCGAGTCAATTAAAAAACCTTCATGAGGCACTGACCAAGCCGTCACCGCGGTGTTTCAACGCCCGCATGGGCCGACCCCAAACCCATGGGCTCAAACCATAGGGCTCAAGCCATAGGGCTCCACACAAACTGGCACCGGCGCGAAATATTACACGAGTTACCTCTCAGGCTTTGCGTTTGGCCCGCGGGTGCGCGCCATCGTACACCCTCGCCAGGTGCTGAAAGTCAAGATGGGTATAGATCTGGGTGGTGGCAATGTCGGCATGTCCCAACAGTTCTTGCACGGCCCGCAGTTCACCGCTCGACTCTAGCAAATGGGTAGCGAACGAATGACGAAGCATGTGGGGATGCACATGACGCCCCGTGCCCGCTTGCAGAGCCTGCGCCGCCAACCGCTTTTGCACCGCGCGGGCGCCGAGGCGAGTGCCACGCCGCGAGACGAACAACGCTGGCTCACCACTGTTCGCCAGCACTTGACGCACGCTTAACCAAGCTTGCAAAGCCGTACACGCGGCGCTGCCCACGGGAATCCGTCTGACCTTGCCACCCTTGCCCACCACATCCACCAGCCGTTCGTCCATATCCAAAGACCGCACGTCAAGGCCCACCAACTCCGACAGGCGCAGACCCGATGAGTAGAACAACTCCACAATAGCGAGATCCCGCGCCTTCAGCTCGGGTTTGCCGCCGCCGTCACCGGCTGCTTGCAAAAACTGAGCGGCCGCGTCCACATCCAAGCACTCGGGCAGCTTATGCCTGGATTTGGGCGCACTCACTGCCCGCGCCGGATTGAACTGCAACCAGCCCTCGCGGATGGCGTATTCGTAAAAGCCGCGCACGGCGCTCAGCGCACGCTGCACCGTGCGGCCCGCTTTACCCTGATGGTTCAAGGCAACGGCAAACCGTCGTATGTGCGCGGCGCTTACCTCCATCAATGGGGCACCCTCAGCTTCCAGGTGACACAAAAAAGCGCTCAGATCACGCCCGTATGCGTCTACGGTGTGTGCAGAGAAGCGGCGCTCGCAGGCTAGATAACGCAAAAACGACGCGGTGCGCCCCCCGTCCTCCATCACAGCCTGTCCTCGATCACAGCCTGCTCTCCATCAGAGCCGGGCGCCATCATCAATAACCGTTTTGCGCACGCAGCAGTGCGTGGCTGACCAACTCCCCCAGCTGTACCAGGAAAATAGTCCCCACATTGGGTCCGAAGCGCTTCGGATCTTTTGCCGCCAGGGCGAGAACGCCGCGCCATCGCACACCGTTTAGTGCCACGAGGGCACATGAACCGGCCTCTCCCGCCCGCTCTTTGAACAAAAGCTGCAAGGTGTCGTCGCCAAGCATCCCACACACCGGTTTAGCATGGGCAATGCACTCGTCGATGGTGACGCTCGAAGCACCGTCGCGACCCACGAACTCGCCGCAGCCCCGCTCCCCTGGCGGGGCTGCGCAGTAGAGGCGGATCGCGGTCAGATCGGCGTTGAAGCTGTCTTGCGTCGCGCCATACACCTGCCCCAGCGCATCCACTACATTTTGCGCCGCTAACAAAGACACACACAGTTGATGCATCCGCGCACTGAGAGACTCGTTGGTACGGGCATTGCTCATCAGTGTTTTCAAAGTCCGTTGTAGCTTACTGTTGCGGACCCGCAGTTGCCGCACTTGATACTCGATCAGAGACGTGGCACCGCCAGCGATATGCGGCAAATCAAGACCTTCCAGTAACTCGGGATGACGCTTGAATATATCTTTGTTGCGGCGTAAAGCCTGAAGCAGCGTCCGGTCCTCATCCGCTACGGTAACGGCGCCACGGTTGTCAATGGTCAAAGCGCGATCTCCCCCTCGAAAACGTAACTGGCAGGACCTGTCATCCACAATACCTGACCAGGTCCGGCCCAGCTAATATCGAGCCGTCCACCCGGAAGATGAACAGCCACATCGTTATCCACCACCGCACGGGACCGCAGTACCGCTACGGCGGCGCAGGCACCAGTGCCACAAGCTAGCGTTTCACCAACGCCCCGCTCATATACCCGCAGATCCACGCAACGCCGGCCCCGCAGCGCTACCAGGCCCACATTGACCCCTTCGGGAAAAGCCGTGTGCATCTGCACCGCGGCGCCTAGCGTCGCCAGATCGGCGTCGGCCACATCGGATACTTCGATGACCGCATGCGGGTTCCCCATAGACACGGCGCCGATTTCTATTTCACTCACATCCTCGGCACCTACATCACCGGCGCCCGAAGCGACGCTTAAGGTGTAGCTCAAAGCCTGATTCGCGGCAATAAAAGGAATCTCGGAAGGAACGAAACAGGGCTCGCCCATATTGATGGAAACCGAACCACCTGAGCGCAATCGGGCAGTCACTACCCCCTTGGCAAGCCCTATAGATACCGTATCGGTCTCGACAAGACCCGCATCCTTGGCAAATCGGGCCACGCAGCGGGCGCCGTTCCCACAGTGCTCCACTTCCGCGCCGTCGGCATTCCAGATACGCATAGTGAGGTCCGTACCCGTGTTCTTTGGTGCTTCCAGGACTAGAATTTGATCGCAACCTATGCCTAGTTTGCGGTCGGCTAAGCGGCGCGCGGTGACAGCATCGAATTGCAAGCTGCCGGTAAGATTATCCAACACGACGAAGTCGTTACCGAGGCCCTGCATTTTTTTGAATGGTATCACCATACCTATTAGAGTAACCCCAGCCGCCGGTGGGATATACCCCTGCGGCAAAATATGCGCTGACTTTTATCTGTATTTTCAGTATGATATGACTTATATTTAGTTCAATACAATAAGTGAGTGTAATGTGAAAAACAGCTTTTGGACGAAGGATTGGTTCGCTGGGCTATTGGTCGCGGCCGCCTTTTTCACCGCTCAATCCCAAGGCTTGCTCAACGCCCTTGAACTCGCTGTCTACGACTTTGGCGTGCGCCACTCGGAGCGCGAACCTAGCGATCGCATTGCGGTGGTGGCAATCGATGACAAAAGCTTGGAGAATCTTGGACGCTGGCCATGGCCACGGGACCTGCAAGCGCAACTGATCGAGACTCTGGCCGGCGCCGGAGCCAAAGTCATCGGTTCTGCCATCTTTTACCTGGAGCCACAACAGGACGCCGGCTCCGAGGCGTTCGCCGCCCTAAACGAGTTCTACACCAACTCCAGCCTATTGAAAGCCGGTGCCCAAGCCGAGGAGTTAGGCAACCTGCTGAGCACGTTGCCGAGTAGCGACGAGGCAGTGGCCGTCACCCAGGCGTTCTACAAAAACTCGACACTTAATGGCCCTCTTAAAGAAGACTTGGCCTTTCTTGAGCAAGCACTGACCGAAGCCAGCAACGCTTTTAACGCCGACGAATTGCTGGCCAGCACCATCGACAAGTCCGCTAATGTCATCTTGCCCATATTCTTCGAGAAAGGTGAGCCTATAGGCAATCCGGACAACCCTCTGCCCACCTACGTAGCTAACCAGCGCATAGAAAAGGTGGTTGATCGGATCAATGCCGCCGGTGATTATTATCCGCTGTCAACGATTCGCGCGGCGTCACCCATAGCGGAGTTGGGTGAAA
Organism: Gammaproteobacteria bacterium; assembly: GCA_012103455.1. Lineage (GTDB taxonomy): Bacteria > Pseudomonadota > Gammaproteobacteria > HK1 > HK1 > WLWT01. The sequence goes on along the minus strand of WLWT01000003.1, from coordinate 925,482 downwards.
CGGCCATGGCGCTAGGTAGTCTGACGCAATTGCCGGATCCGGACGGTGGCTTGCGGCGCGATCCGCTAGTCATCTTGTATTATGAAGGTGGTAACAAATTCAGCTACTTCCCCTCCCTCGCATTACAGATCGCGGCGGCTAGCTTGAACTTATCTCCCGCCGATATGGAAGTGCGCCTGGGCGAGGGCATCCGCCTAGGGCGGTTGACCATCGGCACCGATGAATATCTACAGCTCTACAGCTCTACAGCTTTTTCTATGGCGACGGAAACGACCCGGCGTTCCAAATCGATTCGGCATACGACGTACTTACGGGTTCTCTCAAACTCAGCAAATACGAAGACAAGATCGTCCTGGTGGGCCCCACCGCCATTGGACTTGGCAACGCATTCAAAACGCCGGTGGAGCCCCAAGCCACCCCGGTTACGGTATTGGCCCACGTAGTTTCTTCGATCTTGAATGAGGACTTCTTTACCAACCCGGTGTGGAGTTCCTCGGTATCTTTGCTAGTCGCTGTGCTAATAGCCACGTACATCATCGCGTTACTGCCAAAGCTGCGCGCCGCCACCGCCGCCGCCATCACTATCGCATTGGCTGTCGTTCTTCTGGCGACCGAAATCGGACTCCTGATAAACCAAGCGATGTGGGTTTCCTTGGTCGGTCCGGCGGTATTGCTCATCGTGGGCCACGCAGTATTGACGACTAAGCGCTTCCTGGTCACCGAGCGCAGCATGATCGTGAGCGATATCGAATCGGCCGTCACAAATAAGCAACTTGGTCTAAAGTTACAGCAAGGTGGCGATTTGGATCAGGCGTTTGAAATGTTTAGGCGCCTGCCGATCAACGAAGCGAATCTCGATTTGTTGTATAACTTAGCACCAGAATTTGAGCGTAAACGCCAATTCGCCAAGTCAGCGGCAGTGTACGAATATATCAGCCGGCACGCGGCGGATTTCCGCGACGTAGCCAACAAGCTGAATCGCAGCAAAGCGATGGAGCAGACCGTGCTCATCGGCGGCGCGTCGATGATGAGTTCCGCTGCCGCCACCCTGGTCATGGACGGCACCATCGAAAAACCTACCTTGGGTCGCTTCAGTGTCGAGTCCGAACTCGGCAAGGGGGCGATGGGTATCGTCTATCTGGGCAAAGACCCGAAGATCGATCGCACCGTGGCGATCAAGACCATGGCATTGGCGCAGGAGTTCGACGGCGATCAGCTCAAGGAGGCGAAAGAGCAGTTCTTCCGTGAGGCGCAAACCGCGGGCCGGTTACAGCACCCGAATATAGTCACCATCTATGACGTCGGTGATGACCACGATCTGGCCTACATCGCCATGGAGTTCCTGAAGGGTAAAGACTTGGATCCCTACACCAAGCTAGACAACCTGCTGCCGCTGCCAACGACTCTGGATATCGTGATTGCATCGGCGGACGCTTTGGACTACGCCCATAGGCAGAACGTGGTACACCGGGACATCAAACCGGCCAACATCATGTACGAGCCGGAAAGTGGCGCCGTCAAGTTGACCGATTTTGGCATCGCTCGCATCACCGATTCGAACAAAACCAAGACCGGCATGGTACTCGGCACTCCATATTACATGTCACCGGAGCAATTGGCGGGTAAACGTGTCGATGGCCGGTCTGATTTATTCTCCTTAGGGGTAATGCTCTATCAACTCGCTACAGGAGCGCTACCGTTTAAGGCCGATTCGATGGCTACACTGATGTTCCATATTGCCAACGAACCACATCCTGATCCCAGAACTATCAACAGTGACTTGCCTGACGGTGTGAAGAACGTAATGGATAAGGCGCTGCAAAAAGATGTAGAAAACCGCTATCAGAGGGGCTCTGAAATGGCGAACGAGCTACGTCTATGTAAGGCACAGCTTGCCTGAGGCGCACAGTGAATGAATATCGAAGGCAAAGTCGAAGTAACCGGGCTGTCCGATGTGGGACGCAAGCGCTCCCACAATGAAGACAGTATAGGCACCGACACCGCGATAGGACTGGCCGTGTTAGCTGATGGCATGGGCGGATACCGTGCCGGTGAAGTCGCCAGCGCCATGGCCGTCACCAGCATCATGAACATCGTGCGCGACGGCCTTCAGGGTATCAAGCGCAGCGATGTTGATGACGACTCCGGCTATACCCGCGAGTCGTTGTTGATCAAAGAAGCGGTGCAGCAGGCCAACGGCTCCATTCGCCATAAAGCCCTAAGCGAGCCCCAGTGTCAAGGAATGGGCACTACCTTGGTCGCCGCCATGTTTTACGACGACCGCATGACCATCGCCCACGTAGGCGACTCGCGGCTATACCGCTTACGTCGAGGCAGTTTTGAACAAATTACCGTTGATCACTCTCTGCTCCAGGAATTAGTCGACAAGGGGTTCTATACTCATGAGGAGGCGAAACAGTCGCAAAACAAAAACCTCGTGACCAGAGCCATGGGGATCGAGGATTCTGTCATTCCGGACGTCCAGGAGGAGGCGGTCATACCGGGGGACATCTACTTGATGTGCTCCGATGGCCTCACCGATTTGGTCGAGGATGACGAAATACACTTAACGCTCGAGAAATACAGTGCTAACCTTGATAAGGTGGCAGGTGTTCTCGTACAAGCTGCCAACGACAATGGCGGCAGGGACAACATTTCAGTGATCCTTGCGCGGGCCCTAAAGCCGTTTCCATCCTCCAAGCGGAGCTGGTATTCGAGGTTCCTAGACTGGTTCTCCTGATTATTTTAGGTTGTTGGGACCATTGAAGCCATGCCTGCGCAGCTAGTATTGAGCCTGAACTCTTCCGTCCTCGGCGAGTTCCCGCTGAACAAAGAGCGGATCACTATCGGGCGTAAACCCAAGAACGACATCCGGGTGGACAACCTGGCGGTCAGCGGCCAGCACGCAGCTATTATTACGATTCTCAGCGACTCCTTCCTGGAGGACCTGGATTCGACCAACGGCACCTTCGTCAACGGTAAACTCATTAAAAAACACGCTCTCAAAAACGGCGACATCATCGGTATCGGTAAGCACGAACTGAAGTATATGAACGATCAAGCGTCGGCCGAGGACGACTTCGAGAAAACCATGGTCATCCGCCCGGGAATGGCAAGCCACGCCGCGTCAGCCACCAAAGCCGGCAATGAGCAGCCAGCAGAGCGCCCGTTTGCAGCGGCCGCTGAAGGTGAGCTACCACTCGGGAAAATCCAAGTGCTGAGCGGGCCTGGCGCAGGTAAAGAACTCGAACTGCGCAAGGCGCTTATTACTCTGGGGCGGCCCGGGGTACAGGTGGCCGTCATCACGCGGCGCCCTCAAGGCTATTTCATTACCCACGTAGAGGGCTCTCAACCCGTGGTCAATGGCAACTCCATAGGCGGCCACGCTCACGGGCTCAGAGATAACGACGTCATCGAACTAGCGGGCGTTAAATTGGAGTTTTTCGTGATAGGCGGCTAAGCCGCCCGTCCAACCCTTCGCGACTCCCCTGTTATTACTTCGTTTATTACTTCGTTTCGAATGTGAAGGTGCCATCCCAATCCGGCGGCGGTGAATTGCGGCGAAACTGAGCAATGCGCTCGATGAACAGCTCGAAAAGCACCGCCCTGTACGGGTAAGTGTTCTTTAAATTAACGAACTGGATCTCGGCGCTGTCCCATGACTGAGAGCGGTACAAAGATAGCGCCTGGGCATAGAGCCGAAGCTCCGTGCGCACCTCATCGCCAAGGGCTTCTTTACGCCCTAGTGGCTCGAAGATGGTCACCGGTTCGTGCTTACCCTTGACCCTGATCTTGTCGAGTTCGCGAAAACGAATACCGGGTACCACCGCACGCGTGCTCTCGCTAACGATAATGTGCACGCCGTAGTTTTTGGTCAGCCCCTCCAGTCTCGAACCCAAGTTGACGGCGTCGCCTAGAACCGTATATGCACGCCTGAACTCAGAGCCCATATCTCCCACGTTCATATCGCCAGTGTTGATGCCAACACCGATGCTGATGGCCGGCCAGCCACGTTCGATGAAACGTGGCCCCAACGCCGCCACCGCCGCAACGATCTCCATGGCACATTCGACGCAGCGCCTAGCATGATCCGGATCGGGCACCGGTGCCCCCCAAAAGCACATCACCGCGTCCCCCATGTATTTGTCGATAGTGCCGCGGTGACGGTGGATGACTGCGGTGATAGGCGTCAAAAACTCATTCATAAGAGCAGACAATTCAGCCGGCTCCAATCCCTCGGAGATGGTGGTAAACCCCCGTACATCGGTAAACAGGACGGTCATTTCCCGGCTGCGGGCATCCATTGAATAGTGCGCCGGATCCAGGCTCATCTCATCGACCAGTTGCGGTGGAATGTAATAGCCGAATAGCTCAGCCAATTGACGCCTGCCACGAGACTCGATGAAAAAGCCATAGGACATATTGAGCAGATACAAGGACGCTATCATCAAAGTACCCGGCACTACGGATAACAGCAAATTGTCATTCCACGCCCACAGGTTGGCGACTAAAAACACTACCATAGCGCCAGCGCTGGCTATGGTAGTGACGATAGGCCGCAGTAATGGCAAAGCGATGGCGAGTATTACGCCGAACAGCGCCACTATCAGGAAATCAGCCCCTAAGGTATACATGGGATCGTGCATGATGGTGCCATCCAAAATGCCGGCAATAAGGTTGGCATGGACTTCAACACCGGGGTATTTCTCCTGCACCGGGGTAGAGCGTATATCTTGAAGCCCGGGCGCCGAAGTACCGACCAGGGCAATGCGCCCCTCCAACCGTGAGCGGGACACCTTCGCGTTTAAAACATCGGTGGCAGAGACATAGGGAAAGCTCCCCTGTTTACCCCTATAGGGCACCAGCGCACGCACTTCTTGATCGACCGATACGCGGCGATTACCTACATCAATCCATTCCATACCTTGGTAGTTGGACCCCGGCTTGGCCTGCTCGGGAAAACCCAACATCAAAGACTTGGCATTAAGCGCCAATCGGGCGATGGTAAGCGCTAGAGCTTCGTAGTATTTACCATCGTATTCATGCAGCAACGGTATCCGCCTTATGACCCCGTCCGCATCCACCGCCGGCGTAATATGCCCCGCGCCCGAAGCTGCGTCTTGGAGTTGAGCTAGATTGGCACCAAAACCGGGCCCGGACATGAACGGAATATCGCGCCCTTCGAATTGCGCCTTAACGAATGCGGGCGGCGGCAATTTTCCGACCGCCAAATTGGGAATGGTGGAGAAATAAAAGCCGAGCACCACAGGATACTTGGCGAGAGACCGGGCGAATATCGCATCGCGATCCAGGCGTGGGCGTAACCGCTCCAGTTGTTCGCTAAATCCCGTCAAGTTTTTTAGCTCTTCGCGGGCCAATTCCTCCAGAACCAATATCCCGGAACTATTGTCCGGCTCGGGGAAGACCATGTCGAATCCAAGCAAACCGACCCCGTAGTCTTCGAATAAGACATCAATGAGACGCGCTGTCTTGTCACGGCCCCAAGGCCACCTGCCCTCGGCAGCCAGACTTTTCTCATCAATGTCGATAATGACGATACGATCATCAACTCCGCCAGGCATGTACAGATTCAAGCGTGCATCGTAAGCCATGTACTCCAAGCGGGTCAGAAGCTCGAAGTACCCCCTGTACGGGCCCGACAAAACGAGAAAAGCAGTGACTACGACTAGACTCAATATCATCTGCACCCAAGCGTTGCGCAGACGCTGGAGCAATGGTTTTTCCTCCCATTACCGGATACTAGGAAACTATAGCATTGCTCCGAAGCGGCACGCGCGTGCATCCTCTTACCTCAAGGAAGGCACTCGGAGCAGTACCACAGCGCCGGGGAGCTACCGGCGCAAGCAGCGCAAAAACGCCGCTTCATCGGGCGGGCGATGGTTCGTCTGGGCCGACCACATGATCTCACTTAGACACTCCATCATGCTGTGCTCGGCATTATGCCGAGCACAGCTTTGCCCTTCGCACAAGGCCACATGCATGCTCAAATGTAAAAATGGATTGGGCTCGCCCCTGGCGAACTCAAAAGTACCCTCCTCTTTCCTAGCTTTGCCGGCCACTTTCACCAGTCGATGGTACTGCGGATGCTCTGCCACCACTTCGCCGACCAATGCCTCTAGCGGTTCAAGCGGCGCTTTTGTTTGCCACTTGTGAAACGCTTGCGCATAGCATGCCCGCAATTGGCCCCGATCAGCCGGAAACATCGGTTTTATGCTCGTACTCGCAAAGATCGGATATGGCGCAGGCGGCGCATAAGGGTTTACGCGCTTTACACACATACCGCCCGTGCAAAATGAGCCAGTGATGCGCATGCAGGCGAAATGGCTTTGGAACGAGGCGCATCAGGCGATCTTCGACCTGCCGTACGTTTTTACCGGTGGCGATGCGAGCGCGGTTAGCTACGCGGAAGATATGCGTATCCACAGCCATGGTTTCCTGACCGAAGGCGGTGTTGAGAACCACATTGGCGGTTTTTCGGCCAACCCCCGGAAGCGCTTCTAGAAATTCGCGTTCAGCGGGTACTTCACCGCCATACTGTGTCACCAACGCCTCGCATGTGGCGGCGACATTCTTGGCTTTGGCGTTGAACAGACCGATGGTGCGAATGTATTGGCGCACGCCCTGCTCACCCAACGCGGCCATAGCGTGAGCGGTAGGCGCCGCGGCAAACAAGCCACGGGTGGCCACGTTGACGCTCTTATCGGTCGCTTGCGCCGAGAGAATGACGGCGATCAACAATTGAAAAGGAGAGCTGTATTCCAGCTCCGTACGTGGCTCGGGGTTGGCCGCCCGCAGGCGGGAGAATATTGCCGTCCTCTTTTCAGCATTCACCCGGTCAATCCTCTACTCACGGCCACTGTTTCCCATCGCATCCGTCGGCCTCGTATCTACAGCCTTGGCATCCATGGGCCGCCCACCACCGGCCGGCCACCGATCGCGCCGCAAATTAGTGCACGCGGCAAGCAACGCCAATCCGAAAAATGCTCCCGGCGGCAGCAGTGCCAAAAGCCCCCCTTCATCGGAGTGCACCTGGATAAGCCACCGTTCACCACCAGCAAATAACGTGTCCGCACCGCTCAACAAAGTGCCCAAGGCGAGCACCTCGCGCAGTGCGCCCAAACTCACGAGCGCAATAGTAAACCCGAGGCCAGTGGCAATAGCATCCACCGCAGCGGACCAAGGACCGTGTTTCGAGGCAAACGCTTCCGCCCTTCCTAGTAGCGCACAATTGGTGACAATGAGTGGAATAAAAATGCCGAGGCGCTGGTGCAATTCGAAGGCGTACGCCGCCATCAATAAATCTGTCAACGTGACCGCTGTGGCCAAAACGATGACGTAAAACGGTAAACGTACCTCTTGCGCCACCCATCGCCGGCTCGCCGATACGCACACGCTCAGCATCAGCAAAGCAGCCGTGGTGGCAGCGGCAAGGCCCACCGCGTTAATCACAGTATTGCTGACGGCTAACATCGGACAAAGGCCCAGCAGTTGTACGGTAGCCGGATTGTTACGCCAGATACTGCGCCACATTAGCTGTCGCATCATCTGCCTAGCTCAACGGTTTGCTTCAAGGCCGCATGAATACCGGCGGTTATAGCCCTGGAAGTAACCGTTGCCCCAGTCAATACATCGACTGAACCGCCATCGGCACGGGTCAACCACGGCCTATGCAAAGTCGGCGCACCGTACGCGCAGCGCCCCACGAACTGGTCCAGCCATACACCGTGCCGGCGTTCCATACGATCACCTAACCCAGGCGTCTCGCGGTGCGACAAAACATCAAGAGCACGTATACAGAACGCCTCATCGAGCGCTATGAGCAACGCGATGCGCCCATTGTAGCCCTGTTCGGCGTACCATGGAGACCAAACCCTGTAGACTCCATCCGGGCCAGTTATCGTCAGCAACACGCCACGCCCTCGCATATGCCGGCGCTTCGTATATCGCCGCCAATGTGTTCCAGTTAGCCAGGGTAGTTGTTGCTCGATGCGGGCGTTTTTTTGTACTTCCTGGTTGTGCGCTATCCGGCTAGCGCTGTGCTGCGCCGTGACTCCAGCGAGCCAGGCGGCAAGCGCGGCGCCAGCGCCCAACAGTACCGCCCCCGTCACAGTGCCGGGCGCATTCATCTGCGAGACCAGGCACGCACTAGACGGTCCAACGCCGGGCCAGCCGCGTTCATCAATAAAACAGCAAACGCGAGTCCGTCCGGAAATGCCCCCACTTCACGAATAGTGACGGTAATGGCGGCAATGGCCGCGGCGTAGATGAAGCGGGCGGCACGCTGCTCCGGGGCAGAGACCGGATCGGTCACGATAAAAAATGCTCCTGCCATGGTGGCACCGTGCAATGCGTGGAAGATAAATCCTTCGGCGTGCGCGAACGGCATATAAGCAAAGATTACCAACCCTAGGAGAAATCCCGCCACTAACCAAACATCCGCTGCTCTTAGCACCACCAACACAATGCCTCCGGCCATGTACGCGGCATTGATCCACGGCCAGGGGTCCCACTTTGCCAACGCCAACACCACCCCTAACTCTGCGGCCATGGGCAATTGCCGCCGCTCATCCAGCGGCGTCGCCGCCGTCAGCGCATCGATCCCCCGCAAGCCCGGAGCGGCTATCGCATCCGCCCCCGCCGGCCAGTGACCAAGTAAGGCGGGAAATGTCACCAGTACTGCCGCATATCCAACCATGGCCGGATTAAATGGATTGTGACCCAACCCGCCGTAGAGATGCTTGGCCAAAACAATGGCGAACATCGCAGCGAGGAAGAGCGGGCCGAAGGCAATCCCTGGAGGCAGTGACAGGCCCAATAACAAAGCAGTTACCAACCCACTGCCATCGCTACAGGCCGCAAGCGGCGGGCGGCGGCGCAACACCGCGGCGGCCACTTCCAAGAAAACCGTCAGCACCACCAGCATGGCGATGTTGCTGAGTACCCCAGTGCCGAAACTCAGCGTTTGCATCACCACCGCCGGCATCAATGCCACCGCCACCAATAACATGGTAGTAGGCACTGAACGGGAGACCTTGGAGCGCACAACTCTCAGCAGCATCAAGAACGGCCGCGGCGGCGCTTAGCGGCCGCCAGTACTGCATGAATATCAGCAGCGGACTCGTTCCCCTGCCGCACGCCCGCTCGAGCCCGCGCCTGCCGTGACAGCGCTCTTGCCTGATGCGCCTTGAAACGAGCCAAAGCGGCGCTGGCCGCCTTTCTAGCCGCCGCTTGCTGCCGCCGGCTGTTTTGTAAAGCCAAAAAACGGCTAGCCAATGCTATATGGCTCGGGCAAACCAAATCACAGGCGCGACAGCCCGTGCAGCCGTCCACGGCGCGAAGTGTAAGTGCTTTGTCGTCAAGTGTTGCCTCGCCTAAGGCCTGCTTCGTGGACGCCGCCCAGATGGCTTGCGGATGCAGATCCATAGGACATGCATCGACACAAAGACCGCACCGAATGCACGGATATCGCACCGGCTGCCCACCAGGGGGCTCCGCCCAAACACCAGTAGTGGCGGGACCGATCCCGTCATCGGGCTCGACCGGCCGGCCCATGATGGGACCACCTTCAAGAATGCGCAGCCCGCTAGCGACGGTCCCGCACGCGGCCAGCACATCCTCGAATGGCGTGCCTAGCAACACCTGCAACACGCGCGGCTGGCGAACCGCCGGACCCCTCACAGACACCAAGCGATGCACCAGCGGCTTGTTCCGCACCGCGTCCCCTATGGCCGCCACCGTTGCCGCATTGAACACTACGACACCCATATCTATGGGCCGCAGGGCGCCCATCGGCTGCTTGCCGGTGATCTGCCGGACCAATACACGCTCATCGCCCGCGGGGTAGTTCGACGCAGCGCGAACGCACTCTACGCCCGCTATCCGGTAAGCCTGTTTGGCTGCCAAGACCACCCGATTCAAACTGAGTGCGCGGCGCAGCGCCCGTACACCCAACGCTACCCGCCCCGCATCGTAACGCAACAGGTAAGCATCGCTGGCCAGACCCGGCTCGCATTCGGCTGCATTGATAATGAGCGTGTGTACACCGGCCGCAGCGGCCAGCGCCAACTTCCGGTGGGTGGCAAATCCGGCGCCACCCATACCAGCCACACCCGCGCGCCGCACCTGACGCACTAGGCTAGCTAGGGTCAAGGAATCATGCCTCTCGACGGCCTCTGCGGCTATAGCGGCCGTGGACGGCTGTAGATGAATACGGAAAGACCCACGGTCTTGTGTCAATATCCGCACCGTGGCATCCACCGGCGCCAACAAAGGGACATGGTGATCACCGAGTGGTATCGCCAGCACCTGTCCTACCATCGCCGCCTCGCCCTGCCTGACGGCGATGCAGTGCGTGTCGCTGGCTCCGGCGAACGACAGGCGAGCCGGCAACGGCATCCGGTGAATGCCGTGCGGATACTGAAAATTCCGATACTCGAGTGGATCTGATGTCGCGGCGGTCCACCACTTGCCCGGCCAAGACCATTTCACGAAGGCATGCCCCCGGGCTTTGGTTGCGCACACCGCAGTTCGATGCAATCAACCGGACAGGGCGGCAAGCACAACTCGCAACCCGTGCAGTACGCGGCAATCACCGTGTGGGTATAACGCCGCGCTCCTACTATAGCGTCCACCGGGCACGCCGGTATGCACAGCGCGCAACCGATACACCGCGACTCATCCACATACGCCACCTGCGGTGGTTTGGTCACTCCGAAGCCGACATCGACTGGCCGCGCCGGCAGGTCCAGCAACTGGCTCAAAGCAGCTACTGTCGCCTCGCCACCGGGCGGGCATCGATTGATGGCGGCCTGCCCGGCGGCGATAGCCTCGGCGTACGGGCGGCATCCCGCAAACCCGCATTGAGCACACTGGGTCTGCGGCAACAGCGCATCGATGCGAGCCACTAAACCCGATTCATCACGGGGCAAGCGTCGGTGTAGCCACGTGAGTGCCCATCCGGCGACGCCGCCCAACAGCGCCATCACCAAAGCCGGCAGTACCGCGGCACCGATGCTGCCCATTACCTGGTATCTAGGCCGGTAAAGCCCATAAAAGCGAGTCCGCCAGCATAAGTGACCGCACCCAGTAGACTAGAAGCATTACGCACACTTAACAGAGCGATACCCAACACCGCACAATTGGTTGTGATCAGAGGCAAATAAATACCTAAGGGCGCCTCTAAAAATGCACTTTTTCCGCGATTGCGGCGTCAGCGCCGTGCTCGAATCCTCAGGTATGACCTATACACTGCGGTTCCGCGCGCGGTGCTTCCTTGCACTCACGAAAAAATGACTATTTTTAAATGACTATTTTTAAAGGTGCTCTTTACTTACAAATAAGGATTTTGTGCCACCTTCAACAAAAAGCGATGGCGCCTCATCAGCAACAGCTCTTCCGCATAACAAAAATACGAATATGAAGGCCATCGTTAATTTCATGAGAACTCCTTTTAATTCATAACGACTGCCATAACCGGGAGCAAAAAGCAGGGCGACGAGGTATGAGGAGCTATGCTTTTTGCGATCCGGGTTTATGGCTTTGTTATGTTTGCCTTTCTCTTGAATACCAATAGTCCGGTTTTCTATGCAAGTGAGCAATAGCAACTAGCAAAATTTGGTTGGGTTTTTTCCTGACTTGATAGATTACCCCATACGGAAATTTATGTGCCAAACATCGACGAGAGTAACGTCCTATTTCTTGGTACATCTTTGGGAACCGCTCTATCCGAGAAATAGCATTTTCTACTTCTGCTTGAAACCTAAAACCCAGACCCTCTTGAGTAGATTCGTAATATTCAAACGCTTCATCTAGCTTTAATTGGGCGACTTTAAGAAATGAAATGTTCACGATTTTTGGTATTTTTTAAATACCTCGTGTACAGGTACTACTTCAATCTCTCCTTTTTCATAAGCCTCTATACGTGCATCTGCCTCTTTTCCCCATATTGCATCAATAGAAGCATCAGGTACATCCAAGCTAGCAAGTAATCTTTCAATTACATCGGAGCGCTCAGACGCAGTTAATTTAAGCGCTTGATCAACTACCGAATTTATCGCGGTAGACATGTTCCATATCTCAATTTGATTTCTATGAATAATAGCACACAGCGTGTGTTGCAAACATAACGCTGGACTAAACGGTGCGAGTTTACGAGCGTCTGCTTGAGCCCCTTATTCTGCGGCAACAGCGCATCAATACGAGCCACTAAGCCCGATTCATCACGGGGCAAGCGCCGGTGCAACCACGTGAGTGCCCATCCGGCGACGCCGCCCAACAGCGCCATCACCAAAGCCGGCAGTACCGCGGCACCGATGCTGCCCATTACCTGGTATCTAGGCCGGTAAAGCCCATAAAAGCGAGCGATAAGATCCCCGCCCCTACAAGGGCGATGGGCGCGCCGCGAAAAAGCGCCGGGACCGCGCGCTCATCCACCCGCTCGCGCAACGCCGTAAACACGACCATTACCAATCCGAACCCGACCGCGGATCCGCCAGCATAAGTGACCGCACCCATTAGACTGGAAGCATTACGCACACTTAACAGAGCGATACCCAACACCGCACAATTGGTTGTGATCAGAGGCAAATAAATACCTAAGGCACGGTGCAACAACGGGCTCACAGCGCGGGTAGCTACTTCTATCGCCTGTACCGCAGCGGCGATAGCGAAAATGAACGCCAGGGTACGCAGGTATACCGCATCAAGCGGTTGCAACACCCAACGATCCAACCCAAAAGCCACGGCACTGGCCAGGACCAAAACAGCACCGGTGGCCACGCTCAAGCCGAGCGCGGTAGCCATCCGCCTGGACGCACCCATGAACGGGCACAAGCCCAGAAACTGGCTGAGGACCGCATTGTTGACCAAGACCGTCACCAAAATGATCAGTCCAAAACCACCATCGGCCCAGTTACCGTTAGCGTATTGCATATGCCTGCCGTCAAAAGTGGGCGGCTAACGGTGGCCGTGGTATCGGCTCAACGTATCCGCAGGCCCGGCACCGCCCCATCGTCGATATCTAGCAACCATATGTCGGCCTCTCCCGGACCGGCCGCTAAAACCATTCCCTCGGAGGTGCCAAAGCGCATCTTGCGGGCGGCCAGGTTGGCCACCACTACCACTTTTCTGCCACTCAAAGTGGCCGGATCGTAAGCCGATTTTATACCGGCGAGTACAGTGCGCTCTTCAAAGCCCAGATCCAACTTGAGCGATAACAACTTATCGGCACCCTCCACCCGGTGAGCGGCCATCACCTGCGCCACTCTGAGATCGACCTTGGCAAAAGTATCGTAGCCGATGGTGGGCTGAAGCGGCTCCCACTGCGGCGCAGGCTCGGCGGTGCCAAGCTCAGCGGCGACGGGCTCATCGGCGACGGGTTCAGCGGCAGCAGGCGCCGGCTGCTCCGGTTCCTTACTGGCTTGCACCATTGCCGCCACCGCTTTTTTGTCGATTCGGTTCAGCAACCGCTCGAATCGGTTGATGCGGCAACCGAGCAGCGGCGTGTGCGCACTGTTCCAGATCAGAGCACCGCTTGCGAAGAACTGCTCGACACGCTCCGCCAGCGCTGGCAACACCGGCTTCAGATACACCATCAGTACCCTGAACAAATTAAGGCCCAAAGTACACACGGGCTGCACCTGAGCGGCTTGCTCGGCATCTTTCGCCATGACCCAAGGCTTATGCTCGTCGATGTACTGATTGGCCCGATCCGCCAACTGCATCACGCGCCTGCAAACCTTGGCGAACTCCCGGCCCTCGTAGAGCGCGGCGATCTCTTCGCCAGCATCGACGAACGCCTGATATAGCTCCGGTTGCGGCAGGCTGTCGGCCAATCGACCGTCGAATGCCCTGCTGATAAAACGATCACACCTGGCAGCGATATTGACCAGCTTGCCGACCAGATCAGAGTTCACCCGGGCGGCGAAATCGTCCAGATTGAGGTCCAGATCATCAATGCCGTTACCTAGCTTGTAAGCGAAGTAATACCGCAAGTATTCCGGCTCCAAGTACTCTTTGTACGTGGCCGCCATAATGAAAGTGCCGCGGCTTTTGGACATCTTGGTGCCATCGACCGTCAGAAAACCATGGCAATTGACCGCCGTGGGCATACGAAACCCCGCGCCATGCAACAGAGCCGGCCAGAACAAAGTGTGGAAATAAGCGATGTCCTTGCCGATGAAGTGATACACCTCAGCGGTACTGCTTACGGCCCAGAAATCGTCAAACTCGAGCCCCGCCGTGCGATCGCACAGATTGCGAAAGCTCGCCATGTAGCCGATGGGGGCATCCACCCAAACGTAGAAATACTTCCCGGGCGCATCGGGAATGGCAAAGCCGAAATAAGGCTCGTCCCTTGATATGTCCCAGTCTTGCAGGCCCGCCTTGAACCACTCATCCAGTTTGTTGGCGATGGCAGGCTGCACACGCGCGCCGCCACCATCACGCACCCATGCCCGCAACATTGGTTCAAAATCACCTAGCTTGACGAAAATATTCGTCGATTCGCGGATCTCCGGTGGCGTTCCGGACACCACCGATAGGGGATCGATGAGATCCGTAGGGGCGTACGTGCCGCTACAGTTTTCACAAGCATCGCCATATTGATCGGGCGTTTTACAAATAGGACAGGTGCCTTTCACATACCGGTCGGGCAAAAACATGCCTTTGACCGCGTCATACGCTTGCGCCACTTTGCCGGTTCGCGTATGGCCTTTATCACGCACTTGACTATAAATGTACTCTGACAGCACCCGGTTCTCTTCGCAGTGAGTGGTGTAGTAGTTATCAAAGGACACGCCGAAGGACGCGAAGTCCCTCTGGTGCTCAACACCCACCCGCTCGATAAGAGCCTGCGGCGAAATACCCTCGGCATCGGCCCGTAACATAATAGGCGTACCGTGCGCGTCGTCAGCGCACACGTAATACACCTCGTGCCCGCGCATGCGTTGGAAGCGAACCCAGATGTCCGTTTGAATATATTCCACCAAATGCCCGAGGTGGATGGGGCCATTGGCATAAGGTAAAGCGCTGGTCACTAGGATTCGGCGCTGTTGCGCGGGGTTCATCGGCTCGACTCTTCTCCGAGGGGCGGTGCGCCCGCTTAGTAGTAGTTGTATCAGGGAATGGCCGGCGGCACACACCGCACCGCGCGGCCCGGGTGTTGTACCATGGTTAGCCCATGATTGATCCGAATCAAAGGTTGATCTGACCCAGGGATTGATCTGACCCAGGGATTGATCTGACCTAGGGGTGAATCTGATCTAAGAGGCGATCCGATCAAATGTTGGACCGGCTAGACCTTGGCTCGATGTAATCCCGATTTAATGTTGAGGAGCCGGCGATGTCCGAGTTAAGCCGCGAGCAAGTCGAAGCGGCCATCACGCAGTACGTAGACCCCAATTTGGGATCGGACCTTGTCACCGCCAAGGCCCTCAAGAATACACAGGTTAAGAGCGGTGTGGTCACGATAAAGGTTACACTTGGTTTTCCCGCCAAGAGCTATGCTGAGCAACTCGCGCAAACGCTCAAAAGCGTGGTTGAAACCATGGACGGTGTAAAGTCCGTCACTGTGGAGGTGGATTGGAAAATCGCCTCCCATGCCGTGCAAAAAGGCGTAGAACCGCTTAAATCGGTTAAGAACATCATCGCCATCGCCTCCGGCAAGGGCGGTGTAGGCAAATCGACGGTGGCGGCAAACCTGGCTCTGGCCCTGGCCGCCGAAGGGTCCACGGTGGGAATGTTGGACGCCGATATCTACGGCCCTAGCCAACCGCGCATGCTAGGGGCCAATGAGCGTCCGGAGTCCAAGGACGGGAAATCGCTGGAACCGATCGTCTCCCATCAGATTCAATCCATGTCCATCGGCTATCTCATCGATGAGGAAACACCGATGATCTGGCGTGGTCCCATGGTCACCCAAGCTCTGGAACAACTGCTCAACGACACCAACTGGAGTAACGTGGACTATCTCGTCATCGATCTCCCCCCGGGCACCGGCGATACTCAGCTCACCTTGGCGCAGAAAATCCCGGTGAGCGGCGCGGTGATCGTCACTACCCCCCAGGACATCGCACTTTCAGACGCCCGCAAAGGGCTCAAGATGTTTGAGAAGGTCAACGTACCGGTGCTGGGCGTAGTGGAGAATATGAGTACTCATATCTGCTCGAATTGCGGGCACGAAGAGCACATCTTCGGCGCCGGCGGCGGAGCCCGTATGGCGGCGCAACACGCGGTCGATTTCCTGGGCGCTCTGCCCTTGGATTCAACCATCAGGGAAGACGCGGACGGTGGCAGACCGACGGTGGTCAACACACCCGAGGGCGCTATCGCACGGGAATTTGGCGCCATCGCCAGACGTGTAGCCGCGAAGCTCTCCTTGCAGGCCAAGAACTATACGCAAGCCTTCCCGAACATCGTTATCAAGAACGACTGACAAGCGACACTGGCCGTGACCATCAAGTCGGACCATTGGATAAGGCGCATGGCCGCCGAACACAGCATGATCGAGCCTTTCGAATCCTCGCAGGTGCGCTCCGGCGGCGGCGGCCGGGTTATCTCCTATGGCACGTCCAGCTATGGTTATGATGTTAGGTGCGCGGACGAATTCAAGATCTTCACCAATATCAATTCAGCCATCGTCGATCCCAAGCGTTTCGATGATTCGAGCTTTGTGGATCTGCAGGCCGATGTCTGCATTATTCCGCCGAACTCCTTTGCCTTGGCGCGAACGGTGGAGTTCTTTCGCATCCCGCGGCAAGTGCTGACTATTTGTCTAGGCAAATCCACCTATGCCCGCTGCGGCATCATCGTTAACGTGACGCCGCTAGAGCCCGAGTGGGAGGGACACGTCACGCTTGAGTTCTCCAACACCACTCCATTACCAGCACGGATCTATGCCAACGAAGGGGTCGCGCAAATGTTGTTTTTCGAATCCGACGAAATCTGCGCGACGTCCTACGCCGATAGGAGTGGAAAATATCAAGGCCAAACCGGGGTGACCCTGCCTCGGGCTTGAGTTGTACTGCTGCATTCGCCTCATATATGCATCCTCTTCGCCTGTGTCCTCCTATATCTCTCCAAGCGGGATAACACCGTGACCGCAGCCGGTCCCCTGAGACGCTTAGCCGCCCTTGGATATGACATGCTACTCGCCACTGCCCTCCTCATGGGCGCCACGGCGCTATACGTCGCCGCAGTGGTGGGCTTCACCGATTTGAAGGGTGCCATTCCGGCAGGCTCGCCCTATTCCCAGGGACTTCGAGTGTTTTTATTGTGTGCTCTATTCGCTTATTTCGCCGGCTTTTGGGTACGCGCCGGCTACACGCCGGGCATGCGGGCGTGGCGCCTCAAGATGGTCCGCTTTGATAAAACCCCGTTGATCTGGCGCGACGCGTTAGCCCGCGTATGCTTCGCACTCATAAGTGCTATCCCCCTAGGGCTAGGCTTTCTTTGGGCTTTCAAGGACGCGCAAAAGCTGACTTGGCATGACCGCCTATCGCGCACCGTGATCATCATGGATCCTGACCCTTAGGATCTGCGGCGGTAGGATCTGCGGCGGCGCTACATACTCCGGCGCATCAGCATCAGCGCACTCGAGGCGAAGATAATCGTGGGCACTAAAGCCGTCACCAGCGGCGACAGCTCGTAGACCAGCCCCAGACGGATGCTGGTGTTGTGGGCGATATGAAAGCCGATCCCGACGAGGGCACCGATCACGATGCGTTGGCCAATGGCCAGTGGCGAATTGCGCGCCATAATAATCGCCACCGCCAAATAGATCATGACCGCCGTCGCCAAGGGGAACACAAACTTATTGAGCAACGCGACCTCGAACCGCGAGGCGGCCAAACCGTTTTCCTGTAGATACTGAATATACTTGACCAAGCCCCAAATCGAGAGGCTCTCCGGCTTCACCACCACCGTAGTCACTAGATCCGGTAACAACCGGGACTTCCATTGCGCTCGCGCCAATTCCCGCGGCCTCACCCCCGCCTTACTGACCTCACTTTGCACGATGTCCATGAGCAACCAATTCTCACCGGAATGAGAGGCACGTTTAGCATGGGTCGAGGTGCGCAAGCGGCGTTGGCTGTCGAATTCATAGATATAGACGTTCTCCAGATCATCGTTCTTCGATATGTTGCGGATATTGATAAAGCTGTTCTTATCGCGTACCCAAAAACCGTAGGCCGTACGCAGAGCCTGCTCTTTGCTCATGGCATCATTGCGCTTCGACTGTGCGATCTGCTCGGTGTTGGGGGACACCAACTCACCGAGGATCACGGCAAAGATGACCAAGATGGCGCCGGATTTCATCACCGACAGCGCGATACGCTGCTGCGATACACCAGCGGCGCGCATCGCCACCAGTTCCCGGTTGGCGGCTAGTACGCCTAGACCGAGGAGTGTGCCGATGAGCGCGGCGGGCGGAAAAAGTGCAAAAGCGCGAGTGGGCATGGTGAGCAAACTATGCTCGATGGCTCCACCAACGGTATAGCTGCCCTGGCCCACTGAATCCAGATCTTCAATGAAATCGATGAACGAAAACACGGCCAGCAGCAAGGCCAGCGCCAGCATAGTGCCAGCGATAACTTGTACGCCCACATAACGATCTAACAAGCCGACCATTCAGACCATCCCGAGGCGGCGGCTAACGCGCAGCCGGGTAACGCCTCCTGCCATCATGAACAGCAGGTAGGCGACGATCGCCGCCATTATCAAATGCACAGGCCAAACCCCTATATACGGACTCAACTCGCCCCGCTCGACTGCTTTTTGAGCGATGCTGAGTACGTTGCTGTAGATGAAATAGATAAGCACCGCGGTGAATAACTTGCCGTATTTACCACTGCGCGATGAGGCGCGCGCCAAAGGCACGGCCAGTAAGGCCAACAAAACAGAACTCAGTGAGAGCGAGACACGCCATTGCAATTCCGCTTGGGTGGCGTGACCACTGCCGCGCAACAACTCGTTCAGGCCATATTCCTCCAACCGCCGGTACGCACCGCCCGATGCTTTTTTTACCACCCGCACCCCATGGGTTTTGAATGCATGGATAACAAAATCGGCGCTGCCCGGCTCCCCCTCGTACCGGTGTCCGTCGCGCAGCACCATGAAGCGATCCCCATTGCCCTTATCGACGAACTGGCTGGCACCGGCGGCGTACACGATATCCAGCGCTTCACCACGGCGCACCTGCACGAAAACATTGGTGAGATCCGTCCGATCGGTGGAAGCATCTTCCACATAGATAATGTGATCGCCTTCGTCGAAGTCTTTGAAGCTACCGGGATAGATACCGGTCACTTCGGAATCGCTGCGGGCTTGATGAGTGACGTCGGCGGCACTGCTCGCCGCCATTGGCGCCACATACATGGACATGACAGCCACCAACAGCGCGAACACCACGGACATCACAGCAATGCCCCGCACCAAATGCTGAACGCCGACTCCACCGGCTTGCATCGCCACGATTTCGCTGTCTCGGTAAAACCGGCCCATGGCGAGCAGGACACCGATGAACAGAGAAAGAGGCAACAAAACCACCGAGTTGGCGGTCAGCTTGAGCAACAGCAATTGCAGGATGACCGAACTATCCAGTTCGCCAGCGGCGGCTTCCGCCAAGTAGCGCACGAAGCGGTTGCTGATATAGATCAGCAAAAGAACCGAGATAACGGCGAGAAAGTTCTGCAAACTCTCCCGGACTAAGTAGCGCTCTATGATAAAGCGTTGCACGATGTAGTAGCCTGGGTTGCTCTTGCAAGCGTTCTCACCGATCCCCCAACACGGTGATATCCGCAGTGGCGGGCTTGGCTAATGCCGGAATCATGCATTATTCGGGGCGCATCACTTCGGGCATATCACTTCGAACTTCTCATTTTGGGACAGACCAGCCGAGATTACCAAATTAGTGGGCCAAATCAGTGGGCCAAAATCACCGCAATGGCAACTGATCGGTACCACAAGAGCTGAGAGGCGAACATAGCCCACATCGCGCTTTGCGCCGCCATCGGCAAAGAGCATACACTTTCGGCGGTGGAGCCCGCCGGCGCCGGTGCCAATCACAACTTCGGTAACCGTCGATTTGCAGGCTTTTCATTAGCGTGAAGTGGCGGTCCGATCAGCCGCCGCTTACGCGCGACCTATAGGTTAGCTAGCGCAAAGCGCACGGACTTCGACGCACCGCTTGGGAGCACTCCATGGATCTTAACGCCGCAGTGGCCGATATCGCCACGCAACGTACCGACTGCGCCGTCATACCCATCTTTCAGGGTACTCGTCTGAGCGCCCCGGGGCAGGTCGCCGATGAAGCATGGGGTAAGCGCCTCAGTCAGGTACTACGCGGCGGCGATATCTCGGGTAAGTTGGGCGAGTCCTTAATTATCCACACCGTTGGTGCCGCTCCGGCGCAACGGGCGCTCCTGATAGGAATGGGCAAAGCGGCCGAACTGGACGATCGGCGTTTCCGGCGCGCCGCCGCCGCCGCTGCCGGTGCATTAGCGAAACTTAAATGCAAGAGCGCCACCTCGCATCTGGGCGCCGTCGCAGTCAAAGATCGGGGTCTACCCTGGCGGGTGCGATGCATTGCCGAGGCGATGCTCGATGCGGGTTACCGCTTCGATCAGATGAAGAGCAAACCGGAGCCCTGCGTCAGTGGACCGGCCAAAGGCGTTATCGCCATAGACAGCCGGCGGGAGCTACGCGCAGCGCAAAGGGCTATCAACGAAGCGAAGGCCGTAAGTGCGGGCCGCTCTCTTGCCAGAGATTTGGGCAATTTGCCCGGTAACGTGTGCACACCTAGTTACCTGGCCGAGGAGGCACGCAAACTGGCGGGCCGATCACCGAAGCTAAAGAGCCGCGTACTAACCGAGTCCGAACTCGGCAAACTGGGCATGGGTAGCTTCCTGGCGGTGGCCCAAGGCAGTGCCGAACCGCCGCGTTTGATTACCATCGAATACTCCGGTGGTGATGCCGAGCGCCAGCCCATCGTGCTGGTGGGTAAAGGCGTCACTTTCGACTCCGGTGGTATCTCGATCAAGCCGGCCGGCACCATGGACGAGATGAAGTTCGATATGTGCGGCGCCGCAAGTGTTTTGGGCACATTACAGGCGCTGGCCGATCTGGAAGCGCTCGTCAATGTGGTGGGAATCATCGCCGCCACGGAGAACCTACCTAGCGGGACCGCCATCAAACCAGGCGACATCGTCACCACCATGTCCGGCAAGACCGTGGAAATCCTGAATACCGATGCCGAGGGACGGCTCATATTGTGCGATGCGCTGACCTTCGCCGAGCGCTTCGAGCCCGATGTGATCATCGATATCGCAACATTGACCGGTGCTTGCATGGTCGCCTTGGGTCAACACCCGTCAGGCTTGTTCTCCAATAATGACAAACTGGCGGACGCGCTTTTGCGTGCCGGTGAGGACAGTGGCGACCGGGTCTGGCGGCTGCCCATCTGGGAGGATTATCAGGAGTCGCTCAACAGCAATTTTGCCGACTTCGCCAACGTGGGTGGCCGCTATGGCGGCGCCATCACCGCGGCTTGTTTTCTCGCCCGTTTCGCCACGGACTACCGCTGGGCGCACCTGGACATTGCCGGTACCGCCTGGCATTCGGGGACCAAAAAAGGTGCCACTGGACGGCCAGTTGGCCTACTTACGGAGTTCGTATTGAAGCATGGTGCAGGACGCAAGCGCAGCCGAAGCAAACCCGCCCGTGCCACCTGATCGGACCACAATGACCAGGGTTGATTTTTACGTCATCAGCCGCGGGGGAGAAAACGCGCGCCTGCTGACCGCCTGCCGCATCTCGGATAAAGCATGGCGCCAAGGTTACAAAGTCCTCGTCCGCGCCGCCGATGAAAAACAAGCCGAGAGCGTAGACAGCTTGCTTTGGACGTTTAAAGATGACAGCTTTGTGCCACACGAGCGGTGGCAGGCGGGACAAGCGGTAGAGGCGCCAATTCTGATCGCCTGTAATGCTTATCCGCCTAGTTTCGCTGACGTTTTGGTCAATCTAGGGCATGATCATCCAAGCGAAAGCGCCTGCCCTGCCCGCGTCACGGAAATCGTCGATGCCTCGCAGGAAGGGCGCGCCAAGGGGCGAGACCGCTTCCGCCATTATAGAAATCTAGGTTTCGAGCTGCACACCCATGAGCTGTGATCAATCAACACCACCGCAAAATACACCGATCCCGGTGCAGCCAGTGACGTGGCAGCAGGCCCCGGCGAAACAGATAGTGGCCGAACACCACACAACCGAGGACCGGGCCGGCGATGAAGCCCTGAACGCATTGGGCGCACTAGAGGAAATACTCGACTCGCGCAAGGATCTGGTGGGCGATGGTGTGGCGACAAACGATGGACAGTACACCATCCCCTTGCTCGATGAGGTGTTGCGGCCTGGATACAGCGCTGGGCGCAATGCGGAGCAGGTCATGCTGGAACTCTCCCCTAGAGCGCAGCAACTTTTCGATCGCCTCGCCAGCGAAATCGATGTCATCGTGCAAAGCGGAGTCGATGAAGCCCTCAAGGCAGCAGCCAAGCACATACGCGCCAAGATCAAGCAGCACGTCGCCATCGTCTTGCCGGAAATTCTCGACGAACTTACCCACCAAGCATACGATTCACCGCCCGACCTAGAGGCTCGCGGGCGGGACTGACCGCCCGTATTACATCAGCCCCGGTATCGAACCCCCGCATCGCGCTAACCCCGTATCATAGTCACCGCCGTATCATGGTCACCGCCAGCGCCAATGAACCAGCGGCACTAGCCCCCTCCCACTTCCACTCAATTTAAAGCAATGGAAAAGACCTACGATCCTGCCGCTATCGAACGTGAGTGCTATGACCGCTGGGAAGCCTGCGGCTATTTTGTCCCAGCGGGACACGGCACCCCCTACTGCATCATGATCCCGCCGCCCAATGTGACGGGAAGTTTGCATATGGGGCACGCGTTCCAAGACACCATCATGGATGCCCTCACCCGCTATCACCGGATGCGTGGCGATAACACGCTGTGGCAACCGGGCACCGATCACGCCGGTATCGCCACCCAGATGGTGGTAGAGCGGCAACTGAACGGCGAAGGTAAAACCAGGCAAGAGCTGGGCCGCGATGCATTTGTCGAACGGGTCTGGGAATGGAAAGCCGAATCGGGCGGCACCATCACCCAGCAGTTGCGGCGCATGGGTGCTTCACTCGATTGGCGTCACGAACGTTTCACCATGGACGCAGGACTATCGGCGGCCGTGCTCGAAACATTCGTGCGTCTTTATCGAGAAGGGCTCATCTACCGTGGCGAGCGCTTGGTTAACTGGGATCCCGTGCTGCATACCGCGGTATCGGACTTGGAGGTGATATCGGAAGAGGAAGACGGGCACATCTGGAATTTGCGCTACCCGCTCACCGCAGGGGCTCATAACGGAGGTGGCGACGGCGTGCTGGAGGTGGCCACTACGCGGCCGGAGACCATGCTCGGCGATACCGCGGTTGCCGTGCACCCGGAGGATGACAGATACCGCCATCTGCTCGGAAAGCACGCCGAACTGCCGCTGACGGGGCGAACCATCCCGATCATCGCGGATGAATACGTGGACCCGCAGTTCGGCAGCGGCTGTGTAAAGATTACGCCGGCCCACGATTTCAACGACTACGCCGTTGGCGAGCGTCACAATCTGCCGAAGATCAACATCCTCAACCCCGATGCCAGCATCAACGACAATGCGCCGGAAGCTTACCGCGGTATGGATCGCTATGCTGCGCGTGAGAAAATCGTGGCTGACTTGGAGAGCTTAGGATTGCTCGGCAGGGTGCGCAAACACCGCCTGGCGGTGCCGCGGGGCGATCGCTCGCAATCGGTGATAGAGCCCTATCTCACCAAGCAGTGGTTCGTCAGAGCCGCCCCCCTGGCCAAACCGGCCATAGAAGCTGTGGAGAGCGGCCGGATCCGCTTCGTGCCGGAAAACTGGTCCAAGACTTACTTCGAGTGGATGCGCAATATCGAGGACTGGTGTATCTCCCGCCAGCTCTGGTGGGGACACCGGATCCCGGCTTGGTACGATACCCAAGACAACATCTATGTGGGCCGCAGCGAGGATGAGGTGCGCCGGGACAACGGCTTGGATGACAGTATAGCGTTGACCCAGGACCCGGACGTTCTAGACACCTGGTTCTCATCCGCGCTCTGGCCGTTCTCGACGCTCGGCTGGCCAGAGGACACCGAGCGCCTGCGTACCTGGTATCCCGGCTCGGTATTGGTCACGGGATTCGACATCATCTTCTTCTGGGTGGCGCGCATGATCATGATGGGCATGCGTTTCATGGGCGACGTGCCGTTCCGGGAGGTTTATATCCATGGACTGGTACGCGATGCCGATGGCAACAAGATGTCCAAGTCCAAGGGCAACATCCTAGATCCCTTGGATCTGATAGACGGTATAGAACTCGAAGCGCTGGTGGCGAAGCGCATCACGGGTTTGATGCAGCCGGACATGGCGCCGCGCATCGAGAAAGCAACCCGCGCACATTTCTCTGCGGGTATCCCCGCGTTCGGAACCGATGCATTGCGCTTCACATTCTGCTCGCTGGCCACCACTGGACGTGACATCCGTTTCGATCTCTCGCGCGTCGCCGGATACCGCAATTTCTGCAACAAGCTGTGGAACGCGGCCCGTTTCGTGCTGGACAGAACGAACGGCTACAAGCCGGGCGCTCACAATGGAGGTGAAGCCGAGTTGGGCGTGCCCGAGCGGTGGATTATCTCTCAAGCGCAAGCAACCACGGGGCAGATCAGCAGCGCCATTGAAAACTATCGCTTCGATCGTGCCGCCCAGGCCATTCATGAATTCATCTGGAACGAATACTGCGATTGGTTCATCGAGTTCTCCAAAGTACCGCTCGATGACGCGGGCACCAGCGAAGCCGCACGGCGCGCTACCTGTGGAACTTTGCTCGAAGTGCTGGAACACGCGCTGCGCCTTGCCCACCCGCTTATGCCGTTCATCACCGAGGCGATCTGGTTGCAGGTGGCGGCCCGCCTGGGCAAGGACGAGGATACGATAATGACGCAGCCGTATCCCGAAGCCGACCCAAACGCGGTGGATGAGGATGCCGACCGGCAGGCGAGATGGCTTAAGTCGTTTATTTACGGCATTCGCCAGATAAGGGATTCCATGAACGTCGCACCCTCTCTCCAACTCGATGTGTGGCTACAAGACGGCGATGCGGCAGACCGGGAGTTGGTAGCAGCCCACGAGCGGCTAATCGCGCGGCTAGCGCGGGTGGGCTCGCTCAACTGGGTTGCGGCTGACGCGCAGGCACCGGCATCTGCCACCGCCTTGGTGGGCCAACTCAAGCTGCTCATTCCTCTAGCCGGGCTCATAGACAAAGAATCCGAGCAAACTAGGCTCACTCAACGAATCGAGAATAGACAAAAAGATTACGGCAAATGCGAAGCCAAGCTCGGCAATGCAAAATTTGTAGGACGGGCGCCGGCGGATGTAGTAGCCAAGGAACGAGAGCGGGCGGCAACGCTCAGGAACGAGATAGAACAGCTAAAAGAGCAATTGGCCCGTCTAGACTGTATATAGCCCGCGGCCGAAGTAGTTACCCCACCCGCGCCTGGGCATGAATACTTGACAAAATTACTCGGTTATGTGAGCTTCCGGCCACTGTGGATAAGTGGGCCTTCGGCAATTCATGAGATTAACCACAAAAGGCCGGTACGCGGTGACGGCGATGCTGGATTTGGCATTGCACCACGAAGACAGACCGGTATCGCTGGCCGAAATCGCTGAGCGGCAAGGTATCTCTTTGTCTTATCTGGAACAGCTTTTCGGACAACTGCGCAAGCGTGGCTTGGTGAGCAGCACCCGCGGACCCGGCGGCGGATACCGGCTCGGCGTGGCCGCGGAGAAGATAGCGGTGGGCGATGTCATCAGTGCCGTGGATGAGACGGTTGATGCCACCCGGTGCGGCGGCAAGCAGAACTGTCACCATCAAGGTCCTTGTCTAACCCATGATTTGTGGGCCGACTTGAGCCATCGTATCCAAACCTTCCTAAGCGAAATCGACCTCGCGCAGCTCATCGCCAAACATCGCGAACGGGCCGGCGCCGATGTCGTCGAAGTATCATTGCATTAAAGTTTTTTGAGGACCTGAAGTAATGGCGGTGACGTTAACGGAAACAGCGGCACGACGGGTGCAAAGTTTCCTGACCGAGAACAGCGTAGGGCTTCGTTTTGGCGTGCGCCCCTCCGGCTGTTCGGGCTTTGCTTATGTGGTTGATCTGGCCGATGCAATCAGCGGCAACGACCACGTCTACGAAACCCACGGTGTCAAAGTGGTGGTCGATGACAAGAGCTTGTCTTTTCTGGACGGCACGTGCATCGATTTTCGGCGCGAGGGACTGAATGAAACGTTTGTCTACGATAACCCTAACGTCAAAAATGAATGCGGTTGCGGAGAGAGCATAGGGTTTTAGCACTATAATGGGTGGTTTTGCCCACCCCCCATTGTTAGAAAAATCCTTTTTAGGGGAACCTTTTTCGGAGAACTCCAATGGCCGTCGAGCGCACCCTTTCCATCGTCAAACCCGATGCCGTAGGCAAGAACCTGATCGGTCGGATCTACGCCCGCCTCGAAGCGGCCGGCATGACCATAGTGGCCGCCAAGATGAAACATCTGAGCGAGGCCGAGGTGCGGGCATTCTATGCGGTGCACGCCCAGCGCCCGTTTTACAACAGCCTGGTCGAATTCATGACCTCGGGACCGGTGATGGTACAAGTCTTGGAAGGCGAAAACGCCATCGCCAAGAACCGTGAGGTGATGGGCGCGACCGATCCGGCGGCCGCCGCCGATGGCACCATCCGTAAGGATTTCGCTGAATCAGTGGAGGCCAACGCAGCCCATGGTTCCGATTCAGCGGAGAATGCAGCCCAGGAAATCGCTTTTTTCTTCGCCCAGTCGGATATCTGTCCCCGCATCCGCTGAAGATAAGGCCGTTGAACCTGCTCGGCCACCATCGTACCGCTCTTGAGGCGCACTTCTCAGCCATGGGGGAGAAGCCTTTTCATGCGCGGCAAATGCTGAAGTGGGTACACAAACACGGTGTGTTGGATTTCGCCGGCATGACCGACTTTGGCAAGAAGCTACGCACCCGGCTGCAAAAAGACTACGAGCTGAGCCTGCCTGAAATCATCGGCGAGCGCTTAAGCGCCGATGGCACCCGCAAATGGCTGGTGCGGATCGATTGCGGTAACGCCGTTGAAATGGTCTTCATCCCGGACGGCGAGCGCGGCACCTTGTGCGTGTCCTCGCAAGCAGGATGCGCGCTCAACTGCAGCTTCTGCTCCACTGCACAACAGGGCTTCAATCGCAACCTGTCGGCCGCGGAAATCATTGGTCAACTATGGTTAGCCGATAGCTTAATGCCGCGGCGGGAAGACGGTGGCCGCCCTATCACCAATGTAGTCATGATGGGCATGGGTGAACCTTTGCTCAACTTCGATGCAGTAACCTCCGCCATGGATCTCATGGCCGATGCTCTAGCCTGGGGCATGGCGAAACGGCGTATCACTTTAAGTACCGCTGGCATAGTCCCCAAGATCTACGAGTTACGCGAGCGTTGTCCTGTATCACTGGCCGTATCATTGCACGCGCCGGACGATGCTCTGCGCAGTGAGTTAGTCCCTGTCAATAAGAAGTACCCCATCGCCGAACTCATGCAAGCATGCCGGCACTATGTGCAAGGACTACAGCGCGATCGCATTACTTTCGAATATGTGATGCTAGACGGGATCAATGACAGCGACGCTCATGCCCAAGCACTTTCACGGTTGCTGCGCGACATCCCGTCCAAAATCAACCTGATCCCCTTCAATCCATTTCCACATAACTCATACAAACGCTCGCCGCAGGTCCGTATCGACGCTTTTCGCGGCATTTTGTTGCGAGCAGGTTTCATCTGTATTACCCGCACCCCGCGAGGCGATGACATTGACGCCGCCTGCGGTCAGCTAGCGGGCAATGTCAAACCGCGCAGTGCGCGGGTAGCAGCCCGAAGAGGTCTGCTCAACACTTGAGCCAACTAGCCGGCCTATGCACGCCGGTTCAGCGATCGCACACCTTGGCAGCAGCGGCATAGCTGTGTCTTTCAAATATTTCTCTAACCTATTGACATATCATGAAGTTGTAGCATTATATTCATGTATTTTCACAAGAAAAGTGAATAACATCATGTCCAGAGCGAGCTTGATATGTACGCTGCTGGCCTCAGTGTTCCTCGGGGGTTGCAACAGCGCGTTGGTGGTAACGGACAATCCAATCGAGGAGCATAAAGTCGATAAGATTGCCGCTTTGAATACCGATCTAGGTATCGGCTACATGCGCGAAGGCAAGTACCAACTCGCCTACAAGCGCCTCAAAAAAGCCCTGGAAATCCAACCGAATTACTCCGGGGCTCTCAATGCGATCGGACTTCTCTATGAAAGATTGGGAAAATATAAGCTGGCGGAGTCGCATCTTCGGCGGGCGGTCAGGTCGAATTCTTCCGACTCAGCCGCCTTTAACAACTTCGGCGGCTTTCTTTGCCGGCAAGGTCGTGTCGAAGAAGCCCTGGTGAATTTCAAGAGCGCGTTGCAAAACCCGCTCTACCAAGCACCTGAAGTGGCACTCACCAATGCCGGTTTGAGTTTGCTGCACAATGACCGGCCGGATGAAGCAGAAAAATTCTTCCGTGAAACACTGGCCCGCAATCCGCGGCTACCCACGGCTTTAGTGGCGATGACTGACATCAGCGTCACCAAAAGTCGTGATCCGGCCGCCCGCGGTTATCTACAGCGCTACTTGGAAATGGGCAAACATACGCCGCGGACCTTATGGTTAGGCGTGCGTATAGAGCGCGAATTGGGCGATAAGAACGCAGCTTCGAGTTATGCAATGCTGCTCAAAGCCAATTATCCTGACGCGCCGGAGACTAGAGAACTGCTCGCATCGGAGGCACGATGAACACTAGCCAATCTGAAGTCTTCAGTTCCCCCGCAGTCGAATTGGACTTAGGGCCGGGTCAACGTCTTAAAAACGCAAGAGAGGCCAGCTCGCTCAGCCTCGAAGAGGTGGCCACCCATCTACACTTGGACATACGTACCATCAGCAACTTGGAAGCGGACAACTATGATGTTCTGCCCGCACCAACTTTTGTCAGAGGGTATCTGCGCAGCTACGCCCGGCTGCTCAATATCGCCCCTGAGCCTCTCATTGACGGCTTCGACCGGCGAGGACTGGAACCACCGCCCCTGGTGGCGGACATTTCCACCAGCGAGGAAACCAAAGCCAGCGATCCGGCCATGCGCATCGCCACCCTCGCCCTCGCCCTAGTCATGTTGATCGGCGTAGGCCTTTGGGGTAAATCTCAGTTAAGCCCAAGCCCGCTAGACCCACTCCTGGTGGATCCATCCGCTCAAACGGAGGGTCTCTACGATGCGGTTACACAGCTACTACCCGAAGATGGACCAAAACCTGAAGCGCCCAACAGCATAGTCACGGAAATCTCACAAAACAGCTCAGACCATTCAGTTGAGCCGCAGGCGCCAGAGCCAAACGAGCTAGCCGTAGAGATTGCCCCTCCGCTGCAGCAAAATCCAGTCGGAGCGCCAGGGATAGGCCGGCTGGTGCTCAAAGTACGCTCATCGTCTTGGATAGAAGTGTACGACCGAGATGGCGAGCGGCTTTATTACAACACCGGAAGGGCCGGCGACACCATTGATGTAAAAGGCTCGGAGCCCCTGCAAGTCCTGCTCGGATTCGCCGATGGCGTTCGCGTGGAATACAATGGCGCACTGTACGAACCGACTGCAACCCGTGGCCTCGCCCGCTTCACGCTAGGGGAGGGTTAGCGGGCTCGCGCTATGAGCAAAATCCAATCCGTGCGCGGCATGAACGATGTCGTGCCCGCCACCGCGCCCAAGTGGCAATTTGTTGAAGATACCGCCCGTGCCCTGTTGGAAAGTTACGGATATGGGGAGATACGCCCACCCGTAGTTGAGAAAACGCAACTCTTTGCAAGATCCATTGGCGACGTCACCGACATCGTCGAAAAAGAGATGTATACGTTCGACGATCGCAATGGCGAGAGCCTAACCCTGCGCCCCGAATGTACAGCCAGCGTGGTACGCGCCGCGTTGCAACACACGCTATTGCGCAATCAAACCCCTAGGTTTTGGTATACCGGTCCAATGTTCCGGTATGAGAAACCGCAAAAAGGCCGCTACCGCCAATTCCATCAGATCGGCGCCGAGGCATTCGGCATGCCCGGGCCACACATCGACGCCGAGATCATATTGTTACTCGCCCGTTTATGGCGGGCGCTAGGACTCAAAAACATAGAGCTGGAACTCAACTGCTTGGGTACCAGCGCAGCCCGCGCCCAATACCGTGCCCGGTTGGTGGACTATATGCAGGCGCACCGCGAACAGTTGGACGAGGACAGTCTGCGCCGACTGGCCAGCAATCCGTTGCGGATATTGGATTCCAAGAACCCGCAGCTGCAGCCCTTGATCGAGAACACGCCCAGGTTATTGGATCACATCGACGGTGAATGCGCGGAGCATTTCGCTGGCTTGACCGCCATCCTCGATCAAGCAGGGCTTGCTTACAGAGTCAACCACCGGCTAGTCAGAGGGCTCGATTACTATTCACGCACCGTTTTTGAGTGGACCACTGACCAGCTAGGCGCCCAGGGAACTGTCTGCGGCGGTGGGCGGTATGACGGACTGGTCAGCCAACTGGGTGGTCCCGATACCCCCGGGATCGGTTTTTCCATGGGCGTTGAACGCATCATCGAGCTGCGTGAAGCCCAAAATCAAGCCGTCGAGGAACCCCGCCCGGACGCCTACTTGGTCGGCATCGGCGATGCGGCGGATTGGGCCTTATATCCTTTGGCGGAACGTATCCGCGACACGGTACCCGGTATCAGCCTGGTGGTGGATGCACAAGGCGGCAGCGTCAAAACCAAGTTTAAGCGGGCCGATCGCTCGGGGGCTAGTGTTGCGTTGATCGCCGGTGAGCGAGAACTCGCCGATGGCACCGTTGCCATCAAGCCACTAGGCGAGGGCAAACAACAGAGCATCAATATCGAAGCACTCAAGACAACTTTGGAGCGTATCAAGAGTCAGGGATCCGGGCATCTAGATAACACCAGTTAGGCGATTTTCTTAGGCGATCCACTCGAGTGCCAATACTCCGGCGCTAATACATCGGGAGCTACTGCTACAATTGCCCCTCGCCCGCGCGAATCACCCTACTCCTAAGGCAATTACATGTCCGAGATATACGAATCCGATCAAGAGCAGGTCGAAAAGCTCAAAAAATGGTGGGATGAAAACGGCAAAACCACCGTTTTCGGTCTAGTTCTGGGTCTGGGTGGTATGTTTGGGTGGGCTGCCTGGCAAGCCCATCGAACGGCTCAAGCCGAAGCGGCCTCTACGCTTTACTCCCAGATCGTCCAAGCGGCCGAGGACGATGATTACGCCAAAGTCGATGCAACCGCGCAAACGCTGATCGCCGGCTTCGCCGATAGCGGTTATGCCACCCTTGCGACTTTCTACCGCGCTAAAGCCGCCCTGGAGGAAGGCAACTCGGATGGTGCAGCGGTGCAACTGGAGTGGATCTCGAATAACTCTACACAGCTAGAATACCGTGATATTGCCCGCCTCCGGCTCGCGCGCCTGGCTTTAGATGCGGGCGACGCAGCCAGGGCCGAAGCCATTGCCAGTGCCACCCCTAGCGATAGCGTATACGCTGGAGCTTTCCAGGCGTTACGCGGGAACATCGCCGAGCGCAAAGGGGACATCGAGACCGCCCGCAAAGCGTATCAAAGTGCTCTAGACGCACTGGACGCCAACACCGCTCAGGGGTTACGCCTGCGCCTGGCCCTCGACAACCTCGGCACCTTGAACGTCGAACATTCGCCAGACGCATGAAATTCCCCACGGAAATAACAAGTCTGTTTCTCGCCACCTCATTGTTGTGCGGCTGCACTGCGATCGGTGATTACATGTTGGGCACCGATAACAACGAGCCGCCAGTTCCATTGCAAGACTTCGATGCCACCACCGAAGTGAAGACGCTGTGGAGCCGCGATATCGGCGATGGCGGAGGCCGCGGCGGCAGTGGATTGACCCCCGCGCTGGCCGACGGACGCATCTATGCGGCGGAAGCCGATGGCGACGTCGTCGCACTGAATGCGATAACCGGCGAGTCGCTTTGGCGTACGGATACTGAAATTACTATCTCTGGAGGTCCCGGTACCGGCGATGGCCTAGTGGTGGTCGGCAGCGAAGACGGCGAGATCGTCGCCCTCAGGTCTCAAGATGGACTACCGCTATGGGGTGCACAAGTCAGCAGTGAAGTGTTAGCACCGCCGCGCGTAGCCGATGGCATCGTCGTCGTGCGCACCGTGGACGGCAAGCTTTTCGGCTTTGCAGTGGGAACAGGGCAACGGCGTTGGGTATACGATCGCAGCGTACCCGTTCTCAGTCTAAGAGGTACGGCGGCCCCAGCACTGAATGACGGTCTCGTTATCGGCGGATTCGACAGTGGACGATTGATTGCACTCGGCATCCAAGACGGGCAGGTAGTATGGGAGAACCGCATCGCGGTGCCTCGCGGGCGTACCGAGTTGGAGCGCCTGGTTGATATCGATTCCACACCGGCCGTTATTGATGGGCTGATCTATGCGGTGACGTTTCAAGGACGTATCGCTGCGTTGGATGCAACCACAGGTGCGGTGGAATGGCGCCGAGACATGTCTTCGCATTCAGGCATAGACGTGGACTCGGACTTCGTGTTCGTCACCGACGAGAAAGGCCATATCTGGAGCTTGGAACGAGACACCAGCGCTTCGTCTTGGCGCCAGAAGAAACTCGAGTTCCGCCGTGCCACCGCCCCGCGCTCATTCGCTGATTTCGTCGTCGTGGGCGATCTGGAGGGCTATGTGCATTGGTTGCGCCGCGAAGACGGACAATTCGCCGCCCGTGCGAGAGTGAGCAGCGCGCCTATCGTCGCCTCCCCGCTAGTCGGCAAGGATTTGCTGTACATCTACGCATCCGACGGCACCATCGCCGCGCTACGCCCGGCTGAGTAGGGCGTAGCGGCCCGCTTGGTCCGATACGAACATGCTCCCTGTAGTGGCCATCGTCGGGGCGCCAAATGTTGGCAAGTCAACGCTTTTTAACCGGCTCACCGGCTCCCGCGCCGCACTGGTGGGCGATGAACCGGGCGTCACCAGAGACCGTCAATACGGGTTTGGCGACGATGGGCAACAGCGTTTCGTACTCATTGATACAGGCGGCATCAGCCAGGAACGGGCGGCAATGGCCCGGGCTATCGCTGGTCAAGCCGAACTGGCCATGGAAGAAGCCGACGCACTCATCTTCTTATTGGACGCAAGGGCTGGACCCAGCGCGACGGAAGCCGCCTTGGCTGATCAATTACGCCGAAGCGACAAGCGGATTTTTCTCGCTATCAACAAAAGCGAGGGTCTGTCTGCAGACGTCGCCGCCGCTGACTTTCACGAGTTGGGCCTGGGCACCCCGTATGCCATATCGGCCGCCCGCGGCAGCGGTGTTCGTGCTTTGACAGCGCAGATTATGGCGAGCCTCGCCATCGACACCCCCGCCATCAATACCGCAGAGACCACCGACGAGGATGACACCAACGAAGACCACAACCGGGTGCGCATAGCCGTTATAGGACGGCCCAATGTAGGCAAATCCACCCTGGTCAACCGGTTGCTTAAGGAAGAGCGAATGATTGCGCATGATGCACCCGGCACCACACGCGACAGTATCAGCATCCCGTTCGAGCACGGCGGGAAGCCCTACGTACTCGTCGACACCGCAGGGATTCGGCGGCGCGCGCGAGTCAACGACCGCATTGAAAAATGGAGCGCCCTCAAAACCCTACAATCGATTGAGGCAGCCAACGTGGTCCTGTTGCTAGCTGACGGCTCGGAAGGGGTGACCGAGCAGGACGTAACCTTACTACGGCAGATTGAACGCACAGGCCGGGCGCTAGTCATCGGCATCAACAAGTGGGACGGCCTGAATCCCGAGCAGCGGGTTAAAGCACGCCGGGACTTAGACCTCAAGCTGGGCTTCATCGACTACGCCAACATCCACTATATCTCCGCGCTACACGGCAGCGGCGTCGGCAATCTCCTAAGCTCCGTTGATGCGGCCTGGGCCGCGGCCAGCGCCAATTTGGCCACCCCTGAACTGAACGAGTTACTGCAGGAGGCTATGACACGCCATCCGCCACCGTTAGTGCGCGGGCGGCGTATCAGGCTACGCTACGCCCATCAAGGCGGCACCAATCCACCCAGAGTGATCATTCACGGTAATCGGACCGAAGCGGTACCGTCGGCATACCGCCGTTATCTGACACGATACTTTCGCCAGGCGCTGGCGCTGCATGGAACGCCCATATCAATGGAGTTTCGAACCGGCGAG
The DNA here is from genome assembly GCA_012103455.1 of Gammaproteobacteria bacterium. Lineage (GTDB taxonomy): Bacteria > Pseudomonadota > Gammaproteobacteria > HK1 > HK1 > WLWT01. The sequence goes on along the minus strand of WLWT01000003.1, from coordinate 890,951 downwards.
AACCCGTTCAAGGACCGCAAAAACACCCTCACCCCAGGCCAACAGCGGCGGCGTAAACGCCTCATAAAACACGTCAAACGGCGCCGCTGAGTTAGCAGGGCCTAAGGCAAAAAACCTGGAATGCAGTGAACGCTACCGCAGCGCGCAGGAGCCACCTCTTACGGGCACCTCTAACAATGCACTTTTTCCGCGATTGCGGCGTCAGCGCCGTGCTCGAATCCTCAGGTATCACCTATACACTGCGGTTGCGCGCGCGGTGCTTCCTTGCACTCACGAAAAAATGACTATTTTTAGCGGTGCCCTTATTTCAACTCGTCGTGCAGAAGACTCAGGATGCGGACCGCAGTTTTAGTTCGGCTTCGCTGCGTCGTCTTGTCAAGAACGCTAACCTGGGTAACGTTCTCAGTACTCGCAAGACTGATCAGATACTCCGTATCTTTAGGCTTCTCATCATCGTCCCAGAATTTCAGCTTGCCGAGAAAACTGTCGTCCTCGATACCTTCGGTGGCCGGATCCACATACCGCACGAAGTAAAGACCTTTTGAACGATCGCGATCTTCAACGGTAAATCCAATCCGATCCAGGGCAAGACCGGTACGTTGCCAAGCGCGGGAGAAATCCTCACGTAACGCGAGTATCATCGCGCCGGTATCATCCTCGACCAAATGGGCCCGCGGCGGTGCCTCTCCAGTGTCCGCGATACGCTCGCTCGCCACCTGCGCGCTGACCCCGAAATACTGCATCATGCGGTTGAGCATGAATGCCTCCAATTCCGGATCGGCCGGACGGGGAGCCCATTTGTAATTGGCTGCTTCACCGCCTAATTTGCTCGTATCCGAGTTTTGAACGTCACTGATTTCCTGGGCGCCGCGGTGGGAGACGTAGACTTCCGTGGTATCGGGCTGAGCACCTCGCTCAAGCCGGGTGCGGAACTTATCGCGGGTGGCAGCGGAATAAACGCGATCGGAGATCTTGCTGATCAGGCGTTCGACCACACCTTTTGGAATATCCGCCCGGTTCTCCGCCCAATCGGTTTCCAAGATGCCGATGGTCGGATCTTCCACATTCAGCAAAAAGCCGTTTTCAGTCCAAAAGTCGCGCACCTTGGGCCAGACTTGGGCAGGCCGCGCATTCACTACCAACCAGCGTTTGTCACCGTTACGTTCGACACGCACGTCGTTCTGTATAGGCAGTACTTCATCACCCGCGCCAGTGCCGGCGCGATTGCCTTGCTCCCATGCCCTGGCGCTGTGTCCACCATCAGGTACCTGGTATTGATCAGCTATCTGTTTATCACTGAGTCCCGGTGGGACAGACAGTGGCGGCAATTTGCGCGCAGTCTCGAATTTCGGCTGCGGCATCATCTCATCAATAGTTTCTTGCAAGCTGCAACCGGCGCCGGCCAATGCCGCCGCGAGCAGCGTGGCTACGCGGGTTGGACTCATTTTTCTCTGCAGTGTTGCGGTCAATAGCGTAAACCGAAATATTATAGACCAGCGGCCGCCATCGCCTCCCGCACACCACCGTGCAGCGACGGCGATAGTGGCGTGAGCGGTAAGCGTATAGCCGGACCTATTAACCCTAATTGCGCCACTGCCCATTTGGCAGGGATGGGATTGGATTCGAAAAATAACGCTTTGTGCAGCGGCTGGAGTCTGGCATCCAGCAACCTCGCCCGCTCCGCCTCCCCGGCGAGCGCGGCATCGCACATCTCACGCATCAGTGCCGGCGCCACATTGGCCGTTACCGATATGACCCCTTGCCCTCCGGCCAGCATGGTTTCACACGCTAACCAATCCTCACCGCTCAAAATGGCGAAATCGTCGGGGGTTGCGGCAACCAGTGCATGAATGCGTTCGATATCGCCGGTCGCTTCTTTAATGCCCGCGATATTGCGGTGCGATGATAGGCGTATCACGGTATCCGCCAACATATCGCAGGCGGTACGGCCAGGTACGTTGTATAGAATTTGCGGGATATCTACCGCATCGGCGATCGCGGTGTAGTGCCGATAAAGACCTTCCTGGGTCGGCTTATTGTAATAAGGCGTCACTAACAAACACGCATCAGCGCCGCCTTCTTTAGCGCAGGCCGTAAGCTCGATGGCTTCGGACGTGGCATTGGCACCGGTACCCGCGATGACAGGCACGCGACCGGCCACCAGCTCAACCACGTCGCTCACGACCTGACAGTGCTCCACATGACTCAAGGTAGCGGACTCACCGGTGGTACCAACGGCGACGATCGCATCGGTACCCTGCTCGATATGAAACTCGACCAAACGCGAGAGGGCCTCTTGCTCCACACTGCCATCCGGCTGCATGGGTGTGACCATCGCCACCATGCTTCCCGTATACATGCCTGACTCTATTCTACTAGGATTGGCCTTTGATCGTACTTCGCGCACCGTGATGCGGGCAACAATCGATCATCTATATCGATCATCTATAAAGTTTTAGAGCACCGCAGGTGGGATTGTTTCTCAAGCCCTTCTACACCGACATCCCCAAGCACCACGAGTTCCCGAGTTGAGCGCGATATCCATGCAATACACACCTGTGGCAACCGGCACCAACAGGTATCATGGCGCGGCGGCTTAGGAGTCAAGAGCGAACGAGCATGCAAACCTACTTAGTAGCATCAGCCGTCGGTCAAGATCGTCCCGGCATCGTATACGAACTAACGCGAGTGGTGCGCGATGCCGGATGCAGCGTGCAGGATTCGCGCATGTCTGTTCTGGGTGCACAACTTTGCGCCCAATTCCTAGTTCGGGGTAACTGGAGCGCTGTCGCCAAACTCGAAGCCGGCTTACCCAAAGCAGCGAATGCACTGGGTTTAACCATTGCTCTCAACCGCACCGAATTACGTACCGGCGCATGGTTTATCCCATACAGCGTGGAAGTAGTCGCGCTGGAACGGCCTGGCATCCTCGAAGAGATAACAGGCTTCTTCGCCACACGGGACATCGGCATCGAAGACCTTTATTCCAATTGCTTCTTAGCCGCGCAAACGGGCACACCCATGTTCTCCGTGAGCATCACCATAGGCGTGCCGGAAAAGACCGCGATTGCACATCTGCGCAACGAGTTCCTCGAGTTTTGCGATGAACTCAATTTGGATGCCGACATGAGCGTCATCAAATAAATGAACCTATCACGCCAGTCGGGCAAGCCGCGTGTGTTCGTTTTGGACACCAGCGTTTTGCTGCATGATCCCGCGTCCATTTTCCGTTTTGACGAACACGACATCTACGTGCCGATGACGGTATTGGAAAAGCTCGATGCCGCCACTTCCGGCAATTCCGAACTGGCACGCAACGCCCGCGAAGCGGCGCGTACGCTAGGCGCACTGTTGGAGCGCATACCATATGCGCCCGTAGAGGAAGGCATCCCATTGCCACAAACCGGAGCGATGCGGGCAGGCCGGCTGTTTTTTCATTTAAACGCACCGGACACTGACCCTACAGCGAGTACGGCGCCGGTAAATACTGAGCCTGCGAGCACCGAGCCAGTCCTGCGGCATGCTCTGTCATTGCGCACTCAACATCCGCAAGCCAACGTCATCGTGGTTTCCAAGGACATCAACCTGCGCATCAAAGCGCAAGTGCTGGGGTTAGTCGCGGAGGACTACTTTAGCGACCGCAGTGTCGAGGATGCAGCGCTATTACCCACCGGCGTACGCGCCTTATCCGACACGCAGTGGCAGGAGCTGCACATCACCGATCCGCGAGTACACCAGGGCATGACCCGCTACCGGATATGCGGCGCGCCGGTGCGTGATTGGCACCCGAACCTGTGCCTTAGTGTCGGCTCGGCGAAGCCTCAAGACTTCATCGTAGAGCACGTTGGTGGCGAGAAAGCGAGGGTGCGCGAGGCGACGGACTATAGCGGGGAGCGTGGTGGCGTGTGGGGAGTGCGCGCGCGCAACAGCGAGCAAAATTTCGCCCTCAATATGCTCTGTAACCCGGACCTGGAGCTAGTGACCCTGCTCGGCACTGCCGGCACCGGCAAAACGCTGCTGGCCCTCGCCTCCGGCCTCGCCCAAACGCTAGATGACAAACGTTACCGTGAGATCGTGATCACCCGAGTGACGATAGCAGTAGGTGAGGACATCGGCTACCTGCCCGGCACTGAAGAGGAGAAAATGGCACCTTGGATGGGCGCGCTGATGGACAACCTGGAAGTGCTAACCGATGGTGAACCGGCCGGCTCCCAATGGGGCCGGGCCGCCACTAACGAACTGCTCAATTCGCGCATCAAGATACGCTCGCCCGCATTTATGCGCGGGCGTACCTTTCTACACCGCTACCTGATTATCGATGAGGCGCAAAACCTCACTTCCAAGCAACTGAAGACACTACTGACGCGGGCCGGTCCCGGCACTAAAGTCGTGTGCATCGGCAATCTGGAGCAAATCGATACACCCTACCTGACGGAGACGACGTCCGGGTTGGCAGCCGTCGTTGACCGGTTCCGCCGTCACCCGTTCGCCGGGCACGTCACCTTGCGCCGAGGCGAGCGCTCACGCCTGGCGGACGCCGCCTCCGACGTGCTGTAGCCGAAGCTTTTTACGGTGGTCTTTAGGTAATGTTTAAAGCCACCCATGGCGGTGCTCTGCACCGAACCAATCCACGCCGCCATACGCAACGGCTCGGGTTTTTTCCAACACGGACGCGCTCATATGAGTCATGCTGCGGCCTGCGCTGGCGCCTTGGCCGTGCAGGACGTCATCCGGGGCGAAGGACTCATAGATAAAGTCAGAAAAGATAAAGTCGGAAAAAACGGCGCGCGCTTCTCATCCTGGAAGAAGAACATATCGCCACCATCGCCAATGATATTCGTGCTGCAATCGATGCAAGTGTTGCATACATACAACAAAATACTAAACTTTGATGGTTATTGTTGTTTTTTTACAACTGAATCTACCCTAACCGTTGATCATTAACCACATGTAGCAAAAAAACAAAAACAGGTGTTGCAAACGCAACATGAGATCCGCATAATCACGCCGGTTCCCTCGACAGAGGGCCGTTCGCGAAGCTCCTCGGACCACGTAGCTCCGGGGGAGAAGCAGACAGATAACCGCAAATTTTAATGGGACTTGAAAGTTATGAACAAAAAGCTTTTGGCCGTTGCAATCGCCAGCGCCATGGCTGCTCCGATGGCTGCCAATGCCATCGAAGCTTCCGTGAGTGGCCATGTTAACCGACTCATCTTTTTCGGTGATGATGGTTTTGACTCTGATGTCGTCCAGGCGGACAGCGCGCAATCTGCGTCCCGTTTCCGTATCACCGGCAGCAGTGACCTTGGCATCGGCGGCATGAAAGTGGGGGTAAATCTCGAAACCGCTTGGGCTTCCAACGTTAGCTCCAATATCACTTTGAAAGGCCGGAACGGTAACGATACCGCTACCGACGGCGCCTTCAACATCCGCCACAGCAACCTGTGGTTCGGCGGCGGTTGGGGTCGTTTGCTAGTCGGTCATACTTCTACGGCCTACGATGGTATAGCCGATGCTACATTGGCCGGCCCTGTGTTCCTCGCTGGTGTCGCCAACGGCGCCACGATGGGCACCGCCCTCGTTTTCAAGCGAACTGGCAATGCCACGGTCCAAATACAACAAGGTGGCCAGAACGCCAATCTGACGGCAGGCACTTCCTATAGGAGTTTCGATGGTAATCACAGGGATGTACTTCGTTATGACACCCCGAGCTTCGGCCCCCTGTCTGCCCGAGTATCGGTTGGCGACAATCAGACTTGGCAGGCTAGTGCACGCTTGAGCAGCACCTTCTCCGGCGCTCAAATCCAAATCACCGGTGGTTATGAGGATCTCGAAAATGACGCTGAGGATGCGCGTGACGCTGCCGGTGCGCCTACTGTTCAAACATCCGAACAATGGGGAATGACCGGCTCCATCCTGCTCTCCCAGGGCACGAATTTCTCCGTGCAATACAGCGGTGGTGACCTTATCCGAGGTAGTGACCTTATCCGAGGTAACGGTAACGGTGCAAACGGTAATGCCGGGCGCGATGTGGGTGATGGCCGCACACTGTCTTTGATTCTGGGCCACCGGTGGGGCGCCAACGCGATCGCCGCTCAATACGGCAATCATGATTTCGATGGCGAAACCGCAAGTAATAGCACGGATTATGATACCACCATATGGGGCATCGGTTTTGTCCATACGCTGTCCGAGCCGCGCGTCGAGTTGTATGCGGGATACCGTAACATGGACACTGATGTACAAGGCGTCGGTGGCATCGAAGACATTGATATGTTCCAGATGGGTGCCCGTGTACGCTTCTAAAGCATACTGAAGCACTGAGCTCGCCAAGGAAGATTCGGTAATAAATGTATCGTGTCTCTAGGTAGCAAACCTCTCCAAGACCCTCGCCTTTCAGGCGGGGGTTTTTTATCATGAGTTTCTCTAGAGCATCTCTAAAAATAGTCATTTTTTCGTGAGTGCAAGGAAGCACCGCGCGCACAACCGCAGTGTATAGGTGATACCTGAGGATTGGAGCACGGAGCTGACGCCGCAATCGCGGAAAAAGTGCATTTTTAGAGATGCCCCCTAAACAAACCCTCTGACCCCGAACAGTCAATTCACGGCGTACTCTCGCAAAGCTTCCTGAAGCGGCGTCAAAAGCGCACCGTAACGCTTCCACCGGTACTTGGCGTCCTGGTAGATCGGCTGACGTACCTGCCAGTTGCTAGCCGTCGCTACCGCACGCCGCGCGCCCGTATGTTCAGCGCAAGCCGGCTCCCAGCCGAGCCCTAAGAAATCCACCAAGCGGCGCGCCTCGGCAGGCAAATCATCGACCACCGCCTCATAGTCCACATGCAACATGGGCGCGATTAACGTCTGCTCCCAATGGCTCATCAGTTCTCGATAAAGCCGATAGTAGTGGGCGATATGGCGCAAGTCGTAAGCGTAATCATGGCCTTCGGTAAAAAATTGAATGTAATTGGCAAAGCACGTATCCATCGCATTGCGCCGGCAATGAATAATCCGCACACCCGGATAGACATGAGTCGCCAGGCCCAAATGCTCGAAATTGGTAGGTAGCTTGTCCGTAATCAACGGTTTACCGCCCGCCCGCCGCGCGAGCTTTCGCTGCTGCTCGCCTCTCAGCTCACACCATTGAGCGGCGGACACGAGACGGGCAACTTCCGGGTACTCCCCTTCCTGCAGGCGCTGCAACTGCTGAATAAGCGACGGAAGCTGCCGTTGCTCACCAGCGGCGTGAATCGCCGGATGGCGCGACAAGATCTGTTCGACCAACGTGGTACCCGATCGCGGCATACCGACAATCAATACCAAAGTGGGGGCCTGAAAAGTGGGGACTTGAGTAGTGGGGTTCGCCATAGCGCCGACTTCCACAGCATCCGGCCAGGTGTCCATGATGCGGCGGGCCCGTTCCACCGCCGCTTGTGGATCGTACTTCGACAACTGCGCGCGCAGGCGGTTACCAGCACCAAAACGGGCAAACGCTTTTTCATAGTGGCCTAAGTCATTCAGCACTTTTCCCAGAGCGAACTCAGCGGTCGCCTGCTCCAAGGGGGCCCGCCCAGGCATCATCACCGCCCGCTCCAGTGCTTCCACGATGTCCTCATCACCGGCCGAAAAGCGCCGCACCCTAACCCGGTTGTACCAAATTCCTGCATCGGACGGTTTTTCAACGAGCGCTTTTTCGAAGCTAACCTCCGCTTTGTCAATATCGCCGGTGTCCATGTAAGACAAACCGAGATTTTGCAGAACATCCACATCATCGGGCGCCAGCGTCTCGGCGTGCTTGATGATCGCCATCGCTCTTTCTACATCGCCCAAAAGGCGGTAGGTGACACTGACATTAACCGTTACAGCCAAGTTACCCCTATGCGCCGCAAGCACGTGCTCCAGTACAGCACGGACCTCATCATCCCGTCCTGCCTGCAACAGAGCCAACGCATGCTCAAAGTGACCGTCAAGCCATCCGGGATTCTTATCTAGAGCCGAGCCAAACGCCGCCGCCGCCGCATTGTAATCCCCGCACCGTAGCTGGAGGCGGCCTACCTGCACCAAGGCTTCCGAGTCATCGGGAGCCAGCCGCGACCACATCAGCGCGGCTTCCAGCGCCTCGTCTAATGCCGCCGATTCAGTGAGCAACCGGGTTTGCAGCGCACATATGCGGGCAGACTTGGTACCGCCGCCCACCGTCTCTCGAACAAGCTGCGTGGCAGCATCCAAGCGGCCAGTGCGGGCCATCAGCAACGCTAACTGAAAGCAGCCCTCCTCATAGCGCGGTGCAATTTTGACGGCTGTGCGAAGGGCTGTCTCAGCCGTTCCCATATCGCCAGCTTGCAGCGCCCGTAAACCACGCTCCACCGCTTTCAGCGCCTTGGGTGGCAGGCGCCGAGCTTTACGCTTGCTCTTTTTCACAGCGCTGGGCTCTAGCGGAAACACAACGGCTATTCATCTACAGCGGCTATTCATCCACAAAGGGCTATTCATCCACGAAGACCGTGGACAACGTTGTGGATAACTTTGTAAAAAATCCAGGATAGGCGCTATTTCGCGGGCTCATGGTCTGATCCTACGATCTTTGAATATTTACAACTAAGTGTTGTATTTCATGCAGTTACTGACTGTCGGGGCAAGCTAGAACAAAATTGTCAAGACCGTCAGTCCAATTATTGTGCGCTTGCTGCTAATGTGCATAAAGCGCTACAAAGTGTCAAAAATTTTGAACGCACAGGTGCGCCTGTACTTAAGCTGCTACAGTGCGATCCGCAGCAACCGTGAGAGCCAACGCCGTGAATCAATTCCGCATTGCCCCTTCCATACTCGCAGCCGACTTTGCCCGGTTAGGCGAGGAAGTGGATGCAGTCATTGAGGCTGGCGCAGATCTCATTCATTTCGACGTGATGGACAATCATTATGTCCCCAACTTGAGTTTTGGCCCCATGGTGTGCCAAGCGTTACGCGAATACGGGATAACCCCACCCATCGACGTGCATCTCATGGCAACGCCTGTGGATCCGCTCATCGAGGCATTCGCCGACGCGGGGGCGACTTACATCACTTTCCATCCCGAAGCATCCCTACATGTGGACCGATCCCTCACCCTAATCCATGACCGGGGCTGCCATCCAGGGTTGGTCTTTAATCCGGCGACACCGCTGACATGGCTGGACCACACCTTGGATCGCTTGGAAACGGTGTTGATCATGTCCGTAAATCCGGGCTATGGCGGCCAAGCGTTCCTCCCGCAGACGCTTACCAAATTGCGCCAGACTAAAGAGCGGATAGCCCGCTCAGGACGCGCCATCCATCTAGCAGTGGACGGTGGCATTGACGCCGGCAACATCGCGGAGGCGGCGCGCGCCGGCGCCGATACTTTCGTGGCGGGATCGGCGATCTTCGGCAGCGATGACTATAGCGCCGCCATCGGCACGCTGCGGCACAAGCTAGCCAGCCTAGACTCAAGCAGCTTGATCCTGTAGATGCGCTAACTCCTTTGCGATCTCGCCTTCTTTTAACGACATCAAAGCGGCAAGAGCGGCCGCGGAGGTGCGGCAGTGCGCGTTACATAAGGTTATAATCAGGGTCATGACCTGTCAGCGGCACATCCGGATGCGCTGATAGACACCCTGGTAACGCTGCCTTCCCTACTGATGAGTGCGCATTGACATGAGCAAAACATGTCCCTGGTGCCCTTGGCCTGCATATTCTTGGCGATGGCCAGGCTGAACTGACGCAGAACCGGCAATCGCAGGACGGCTTTAATCACTCGTTCTTTCTTGCTCCACAGGTTGCGAACCCATGACTCTTCAGGAATTCGAGGCCCTGGCCGCCCAGGGCTTTACCCGCATTGCCCTGGTGCGGGAGGTGTTAGCCGATCTGGACACCCCCTTAAGCACGTACTTGAAGCTTGCCGGGGTCCCCTATAGCTACTTGCTGGAATCGGTCACTGGCGGCGAGAAAAGCGGCCGCTATTCGATGATAGGGCTACAAGCGAGCAGCATTATCCGGATCACCGAACAGACCATCGAGGTGTGCGAAAACGGCACTGTCACGCAGCATCACCAAGCCCGCAATCCCCTACAGTGGTTAAGCGAGTACTTGGCCGCGATCAAAGCAGCGCCGGTGCCGGTGTTACCCCGGTTTACCGGAGGCTTGGTCGGCTATTTCGGGTATGACACAGTCCGCTATGTAGAACCTCGATTGGGCGCTAATCCCCATCCTGACGAACTGAACGTACCGGATATCTTACTGATGGTCTCCGACCAACTGCTGGTATTCGACAACGTGCGTGGACGTCTGTACATCGTTGTCCACGCCATTCCCGGCACAGACCATGCGTGGGCCAGCGCCAACGCCCGTATTGAAGAGTTGGCCGGTCTGTTACGCTCCGCCACTTTACCGGCCGATCGGCCGCGGTCGCGCTGCGTAGTGGGCGAAGACGACTTCGTCTCCGGATTCGGACGCGAAGAATTCGAACAAGCGGTGCGCCGCTGCAAACAGTACATCGTCAATGGCGACGCCATGCAGATCGTCCTTTCCCAGCGGCTCACGGCACCGTTCGACGGTGATCCACTAGACTTCTACCGGGCGCTAAGAGGTCTCAATCCGTCGCCTTACATGTTCTATCTGGATCTGGGCGGCTTCCAGGTGGTGGGTTCATCGCCGGAGATCCTAACTCAGGTGGAGAACGGCAAAATTACGCTACGGCCGCTGGCAGGCACGCGCCCACGCGGCGCTGACGCGAAAGCGGACCAAGTCCTCGAGCAGGAGTTGCTGGCCGATCCTAAAGAGCGCGCGGAACACCTGATGCTGATCGATCTGGGCCGCAATGATATAGGCCGCGTGGCGCAGATAGGCACGGTGGAGGTTACGGAGCAATTCGCCGTCGAATACTACTCCCATGTCATGCATATCGTGTCGAACGTACACGGTCAGCTAGCCCCATCCATGAGTGTCATGGATGCACTGGCGGCTACCTTCCCCGCCGGTACGCTCAGCGGCGCGCCCAAGATACGGGCGCTGGAGATCCTGGACGAACTCGAGGTCACCAAACGCGGCGTCTACTCAGGTGCTGTTGGCTACATAAGCTTCGATGGCGGCATGGACACCGCCATCGCCATACGCACCGCAGTGGTAAAAGACGGTGCGGTATTCGTTCAAGCCGGGGCCGGTATCGTCGCCGATTCGGATCCGGCCACAGAATGGGAGGAAACCATGGCCAAGAGCCGCGCGCTCATTCGTGCCGTCGAGGCCGCCAGCAAGGGCTTGCGCTGAGATATCGATGAGGACACCGCCGTGCACGTATTGATGATCGACAACTACGACTCCTTCACCTACAACCTGGTCCAATACCTGGGTGAACTGGGAGCCCGAGTCACTACCTGGCGTAACGATGTAGTAGCAATGGACGAGATAATCGCATTAGGCGCCGATGCTATCGTACTCTCGCCGGGTCCGTGTACACCGAATGAAGCGGGGATCTGTTTGAACTTGGTCGAGCAACTCGCAGGCATCCTACCCATTTTAGGCGTGTGTTTGGGACACCAATGTATAGGCCAGGCATTCGGTGCACGTATAGTGCAGGCGCAAACGGTCATGCATGGCAAAACGTCGCAAGTCACCAACGATGGCCATGGCGTGTTTCAAAGCTTACCGGGCACCTACCGTTGCACCCGCTATCATTCACTAGTGATAGAACACGAGTCCCTGCCATCTTGCTTCGAACTCTCCGCGTGGATCGAAGGCGAAGCGGGTAAGCGGCAAGAGATAATGGGCATCAGGCACCGTGGGCTGCCGATCGAGGGAGTGCAATTTCATCCCGAGTCGATCATGACCGAGCACGGACACGCCCTGCTCGATAACTTCCTGACTAGCGTGCGCCGCCGCCAACCGAGTTGAGGAAAGCCTTCATGGACATGCAACATGCCATACGCACCGTCACCGAAGGCCGTTCGCTGAGCGCGCAACAGATGCGCCAAGCGATGCACATCGTTATGAGCGGTGAGGCAACCCAAGCGCAGATAGGTGGATTCTTAATCGGCCTGCGGATGAAAGGCGAGACTGTCGATGAGATCGCGGCGGCCGCCAGTGTCATGCGCGAACTGGCTACCAGGGTAGAAGTCAGTGGCGCTCATGTGGTGGACATAGTAGGCACCGGTGGCGATGCCACCGGCACCTTCAATATCTCAACCACCGCGGCATTTGTCGTCGCTGCAGCCGGCGGCCAAGTGGCCAAGCATGGCAACCGCAGCGTGTCATCCACCTCGGGGGCTGCCGATTTACTGGAGGCGGCCGGCATCAACATCAGTTTGACACCGGCGCAGATCAAACGCTGCGTGGAAGAAGTGGGCATCGGATTCATGTTCGCGCCGCATCACCATGGCGCCATGCGCCATGCTATCGGTCCACGCAAAGAGATGGCGGTGCGCACTGTATTCAACCTTTTAGGGCCGCTAACCAACCCCGCGGGCGCGCCCAATCAACTATTAGGTGTATTCGCCAAGAAATGGGTAAAACCTGTAGCGCTGGTTCTGCAGCAACTCGGATCCAATCATGTTTTGGTCGTGCATTCGGACGATGGTCTAGATGAGATCAGCGCAGGCGCTCCCACCAGTGTGGCCGAGCTTGTAGATGGCGACGTCACCACCTACCGCCTCACCCCGGAACAGTTCGGTTTCGAGTCAAGCCCACTTGAGGCCATACAGGTGAATTCAGCCGCGGAAAGCCTCGCCATGGTGATCGGTGTTTTGGAGAACAAGCCAGGCCCGGCATTCGATATCGCCGTTTTCAACGCAGGTGCGGCGCTCTACGTGGCCGGACTGGCTGACTCCATCGCCAACGGGATCACGCTGGCCAAAAACACCATTGCATCCGGCCAAGCGCTCGCTCGCATGCGCGCCCTTGTTACCTTCTCCCAAGCGCTGGCAAGTGCCGATGAATAAGGACGAGCCGGCCGACATTCTCCAGCGGATCCTGCGCCACAAAGCGTGGGAAATAGACCAGAGCAAACAACAATGGCCACTCGAAGCACTACGCGAACAAGCCATGGACGCGCCGCCGCCGCCGCGCGGCTTCGCCGCCGCCCTGGAGGCAAGAGTGATGCAGCGTGTCCCGGCTGTCATCGCAGAGATCAAAAAAACCTCGCCTAGTAAAGGAGTGATACGGCCGGACTTCAGGCCTGCGGATATCGCTGCCAGCTACGCATCGGGTCACGCGAGCGCCCTGTCGGTACTCACGGATCGGCAGTTTTTTCAGGGCGCCCCTGAACATCTAGTGCAAGCGCGCGCGGCCTGCGCTTTACCCATCATCCGCAAAGACTTTCTCGTCGATCCCTACCAAGTCTACGAGGCACGGGTGATGGGCGCGGATTGCATTTTGCTGATAGTGGCCGCGTTGGAGGATACGCAACTGGCAGAACTCAGCGCGCTAGCGGCGCATCTAGGTATGGATGTTCTGGTCGAAATCCACGATGCCGGCGAACTCAATCGCGCCTTAGCCTTATCGCCACGGCTGCTCGGCATCAACAACCGGAACCTGCGCACTTTCGACACGCGCCTGGAGACCACTCTCAATCTTCTGGCCGGTGTCCCGCAGAACACCACCGTTATCACCGAAAGCGGCATTCACACCCGTGCAGACGTTGAACGAATGCTGGCCGCGGGTGTTTATGGTTTCCTCGTGGGAGAGGCTTTCATGCGGGCCGCTCACCCAGGTGAGCGGCTCAATGAACTCTTTGGAGGGCATCTCTAAAAATGCACTTTTCCGCGATTGCGGCATCAGCTCCGTGCTCGAATCCTCAGGTATCACCTCTATACACTGCGGTTCTGCGCGCGGTACTTCCTTGCACTCACGAAAAAAATGACTATTTTCAGAGGCGCCCTAGAGTTCATTGAATGCTTTGCTTAGCGCGCCCCGAACACGACTATTGTTTTACCCGCAGCGGTGATGAGATGCTGCTCCTCCAAGTTCTTCAGCACTCGTCCCACCATCTCCCGCGAACACCCGGCAATTCGCCCTAGTTCTTGGCGCGTTATCTTGATCTGCATGCCATCGGGATGCGTCATCGCATCGGGTTGTTGGCAAAGGTCCAATAACGCCCATGCCACCCGTCCGGACACATCAGTGAAAGCGAGATCGCCGACTTTACGGCTAGTGTTGCGTAGCCGAAGAGCTAACTGCGAGAGCATGGCGAACAATATGTCAGGGTACTCCGCAGCCAAGGTGCGCAGGCGCTCATAGCTGATGGAGGCGACCTCACACTTGGCGCGTGCACGCACCCAGGCGCTGCGCTCATGTTTCTCGTCGAACATGCCTATCTCGCCGAAAAAATCGCCGGCATTAAGATAAGCGAGGATGATTTCGTGCCCGTCGTCGTCTTCTATAACAACCGACACCGAGCCGCTGATTAGGTAATAGAGTTCATCGGAGTGATCGCCAGCATTGATAATCGCCGACTTGACCGGAAAGTGTCTCCGATGACAATGATCCAAGAAGCGATCCAGACCCACACTCCGCTGGCTTTCAGGGGAGATAGCCATGATTCTCCATCCCTCAATTGCGAACTTATGCTAGTCCCTTATCAAGCCTCCCACAGCAGGGTAGGCGTGCGGGACGTGGTTTTTAGTCCCCGAGCGTAGGCGAGCATCAGCCCCGTGTCGATGTAGAACACCTGCCGCTTCCTTGCGATCTGGCTAAAGCGTCTTGTAGCTAAAGCGTCTTATAAGGATCGGCTGCGTCACGCAGACCATCGCCTAGGAAGTTAAAGGCTAACACAGCGATAATAACCGGCACCACCGGCAACATGAGCCACGGATAAAGTGCGACTGCATTGATATTTTGAGCTTCATTCAGGAGCACGCCCCAGCTCGTGATCGGTGGGCGCAAGCCGAGGCCTAGGAAACTGAGGGCTGTTTCGCCCAAGATCATGGCCGGAATCGACAACGTCGCCGAGGCGATCAGATGGCTCATGAAATTCGGTAGAAGATGGCGGGCGATAACCCGCCGTGGCTTCGCTCCCATCAAAACCGCGGCAGTGCAAAAATCCTCTTCTCTAAGAGCAAGCAACTTGGAGCGCACGGCGCGGGCCAACCCAGTCCAGTCGATAAGACCTAAAATCACGGTAATACCGACGAAGACCCCAAGCGGACTCCAAGTAACAGGCAGCGCCGCGGACAGTGCCATCCACAGCGGCAACTCGGGAAATGAGCGAATGATCTCTATCAAACGCTGCACCACGTTATCGACCCAGCCTCCGTAGTAACCCGCCAGACCGCCTAGCGTCAGGCCGATGATAAAGCTGATGGTGATCCCCACCAGCCCTATAGTCAGCGAGATGCGGGCCCCGTAGATGATTCTGGAAAAAATATCCCGCCCCAACCGATCGGTGCCCAACAGGAATAAAGTGCCGCCTGAAGCCGGACAAATCAAATGGAAATCGCCCTTGAATATCCCCCAGAAGCGGTACTCATCGCCGGAGCAAAAGAACCGGATACGGTCCACTTTTTCCGGATTGAGGGTGTACTCTCGCTTCAAGTTCTCCATGTTCAGCCGGTAGTCCAAGCCGTAAACGAATGGCCCTACGAACTCGCCTTCATGAAAAAAATTCACCGCTTGCGGTGGTGCGTAGATGAACTCCGTATTGCGGGTATGCAGGTTATACGGCGATAAGGGCTCACTCACCAGGATGGAAAAGTACATGATGGCGAGCACCAGCCCGGAGCCTACAGCTAAACGGTGACGTTTAAGACGCCACCACATCATCATCCACTGCGACGCCAGATAATAGCGTTCCTGCTCCTCGGTCAGTGCTTCAATGGATTGGGGATCGAATGGCTTCTCGGTAACATAGTGATCGAGGTACTCTCCTTGCAGTCCACCCACACTAGCACTCACCGCCGCGTTCCTCCCTGCAGGCGGATACGCGGATCCAGAGCCGCCAACGCAATATCCGACAAGAACATGCCGATAACGGTCAGCAGCGATAAGAACATCAGGAACGAACCTGCGAGATACATATCCTGCGAGCGCAAAGCGTCCAGCAACATAGGGCCGGTAGTGGGCAAAGACAGCACCACGGACACGATAGCGGCGCCGGAGACCACTTGCGGCAACAAATTACCGATGTCGGCAACAAAAGGATTCAATGCCATGCGCAGCGGATATTTTGCCAACAGCCGCATAGGTGGCAGCCCCTTGGCACGGCCGGTGGTCACGTACTGTTTTTGCAATTCATCCAGCAGGTTGGCCCGCAGGCGGCGGATCATGCCCGCCGTTCCGGAAGTGCCGATCACCACTACCGGGATCCAAAGATGTTCGAGCACGGACAGGAATTTAGCCCAGCTCATCGGCTGCCCCACGAAGGAGGGGTCCATCAGGCCGCCTATGGACGTGCCGAAATACACGTTCGCCACATACAACAACACCAGTGCCAATAAGAAGTTCGGCGTTGCCAGGCCCAGAAACCCGATAAACGTAAGACCGTAGTCCCCCCAACTGTACTGGTGAGTGGCCGAATAGACGCCGATGGGAAAGGCGACCAGCCAGGTGAACACGATGGTGGAGAACGACACCACGAAGGACAAGAACAGCCGATCGCCCACCACCTCGTTAACCGGCAGACTATATTCGAATGACCACCCCAGATCGCCTTGTAAGAGTCCGCCTAGCCAGTAGAAATATTGTTGCCATGGTGGCAAATCCAGCTTATAGGTCTTGCGTAAATGCGCCAGCTTCTCCGCGCTTACACTCTCGCCTTGCGCTTCCAATTCCGCGATGTAGGTATCCAAATAGTCGCCTTCAGGCAACTGGATAATCACGAATATCAAAGCGCTGATGACCAACAACGTGGGCACCATCACCAAGATGCGATGGATGAGGTAGCGAAACATCAGCCGGAACTTCCTTGGACGGTCCCGGCAAGACGCGATGCATCGGTTTGGTCAAACCAAAAAGTATCCGGTCTATAAATACCGAAATGCGCGCCCGGCTCCCAATTGTAGATGCCGCTCTTGGGAACGTTACGCAGCCGGCGGCTGACCACCACGGGCTGCGGCACCTCTTGGACCAAACCAAAAGAATAAACCTGATCGGCATGAATGCTCAGCATCTCGCGCCAAATGTCTGCACGGCTTTTCTCATCGCTTGCGCTAATCCACCGCCGGTTGAGTTCCATCAACCGTTGTGGATATTGCATATCCACACTTTCACCGGACTTACCTCCGGTCTCGAAGTGCTGTCCCCACTTCGGCCACTGCAATTGCTGCTGACTGGTGGGGGCGAGCGCCGCCGGCGAGATGTTCGCCGTAGGTACTCCGTTCTCGAGACCCCCCCACACCGCCATCAACGTCTCGCCGGCAAATATGCGATTGCGAAACACTTCGCGCTGCATGGGTTTGGTGAATAATTTAATACCTAGCTGAAGCCACGAATCGTGGATCAACTCCAGCACGTCCGTTTGCTCGGTATCTTCGCCGGCGGTCTCTACGACCACCGTCATGGTGCGGCCATCCGCAAGCAAACGCAGCCCCCGGTCATCGCGCTTGTCCAAACCCAATTCGTCAAGCAGCGCGTTTGCCCTTGGCAGATCGAAATCAGCCCATGCGGTGACGTATTCAGAGCGGTAAAGCGGGCAACTGGCGGTCACCGAATTGTTACCTTCGGTGGCCAAACCGTAATAAATGACTTGATTGATCTCGCGGCGGTTGATCCCTAGCGACAGGGCACGGCGAAAGCGCACATCCCGCACCAGCGTCCTCCACACCGGATCTTCGACATTCAAATTAGGAAACAGCGCTACGTGGGCGCCCTTGGTAGTAGACCACAAACGCACATCGTTCTGCGTACGCTTCTCGCTACCCTTCAAATAAGTGTAGTCGCTGAACTTCAAATGACGCGCCTGCAGGTCCGCTTCACCCGCTCCTACTTTGGCCGGGATCAGCTTGCCCGCAGCAATATTCATGATCACCCGGTCTATATAAGGAAGCTGCTGGCCCTTGGCGTCAACCCGGTGATAATAAGCATTGCGCTCGAAGACAAAGCGCTGTGATGGACCCTTGACCGTATTGCGCCAGGGCTGCAAGGTCGGCAGCTTGGGGCTTTTGAATTTATACGGGCGAAACTTACGGTTGAACAAGGCCGCCCAACTGGGCGCTTTAGTCGCTTTCACTCGTTTTTCTATCTTCTGCGCCTCGGTATAGGACTTGTGATACTTCTTGAGGTAGTGCTTGGGCGCATAGATATAAAGTGGCCTGGTTCCGGCCAGGGCCGGCAAGAAAAAAGGATTGGGTTTTGACCAGGTGTAACGCACTGTAGTCTCGTTCAGCACATCGAACTTCGGTTTTTCGCCGTCCACTATCATCTTCTTCGGCGGTCCCACGGGAGATATCTCATCGTGATTGGCGATATCTTCCCACCAGAAGCGAAATGCCTCCGCCGTGAACGGGCGCCCATCGGACCATCTATGACCGGGACGCAGATACAGGGTAAATTGGCGCTCGCCCTGCACCTCGACCTTCTCCAGGAGATCGGGTTCCAAGTCGAAGTTCTCGTTATAGGTAAGCAGCCGCGCATAGCCGTAGACAACCATCATGCGCACATCCTTGGAGCGCCCCATCAGCACACGCAGCTCTCCACCGTGGCGCCCCACGGCCTGTCCCTCTCCTTCGAGGTTCACCACACGGGGCACGGACGGAAGGCGCTCTTCGAGCGGGGGCAGCTTGCCCGCATCCACCAACTCTTTGAGAGCCGGCGACTCGCTGTACTCGAGCGCGGCCGCCGGCCCGTGGAACGAGAGGACGGCAAGAACAGCAAGACAATAGGGCGCCTCTAAAAATAGTAATTTTTTCGTGAGTGCAAGGAAGCACCGCGCGCGCAACCGCAGTGTATAGGTGATACATGAGGATTCGAGCATGGCGCTGACGCCGCAATCGCGGAAAAAGTGCATTTTTAGAGGTGCCCAACAGGTGCGTGTAAGTGTTTCGTACATCATGATGCGTGGGTCTCCGCAACAATAGAGGGCTCGGCGCGCACGTAATGTCCTTCACTCACTTGCACGAGCGACGGTGTGGTCCCGCCAGTCACACCAAAAGGCGCAGGCCATGCGGACGGATCGGAAGCTTTGCCCTCCATGAGCGCAGCCAAATCAAGCGGCTGGTCGAGTTCAGCCCGCGGCACTGCGTTCAGCAGGGCTTTGGTATACGGATGAACCGGATCAGCGAATATCGCTTCCCTGTGCGCCGTTTCCACCAAGTGCCCCTGGCACATGACGGCAATACGATCAGCCATATAGTCAACCACCGCCAGGTTGTGGGAAATAAATAGATAAGTCAGGCTGAGTTCGCTTTGCAGATCTTTTAGCAGATTTAAAATCTGTGCTTGTACCGATACATCCAGTGCCGATACCGGCTCATCACAGATAAGCAATTCAGGCCCTAGAGCGAGCGCCCTAGCAATACCTATGCGTTGGCGCTGACCGCCGCTGAAGCTGTGTGGATAGCGGGCCAGGAAGCGCGGGTCCAGACCCACATGCCGCATCAGTTCTTTGACCACTTCGACGCGTTGCTCCCGGCTTTGCATACCGTGGATAGTCAGTGGCTCACTGATGATGTCGAACACCGTCATCCGCGGATTGAGCGAACTCACCGGATCTTGGAAGACGAACTGAATCTTGCGCCTGTAGGTGATCAACTCATCATCGCTAAGCGCCCGCAGATCCACCAGCTTGCCACGATCGTTATAGGTGATCTCGCCGGTATCCGCCTCTAATACCCGCAGGATGATCTTGCTGAGCGTGGTCTTGCCGCAACCGCTCTCTCCCACCAGCCCCAGGCACTCGCCCCGTGCGATGTAGAGGCTCACGTCGTTAAGCGCCGGCACCAGCGACCCCCCACTGGCGAACATGCCTTGGCTGCGCACCCTGAAGCTCTTGCGTACGTTGCGCACATCCAGCAAAGGACCCGCCGCTTCGTCTACCTCCGTCCAGGGCTGCTTGCGGTCTAGATGACTGTCCTCCACCCGCGCAACTTCCCGTATCGGTGTCAGGCGTTCGCCCCCCGCCATCCCCATGCGCGGCACCGCGCGCATCAACGCTTTGAGGTAATCGTGCTTGGGCGAGCCGAAGATATCCGCCACATTTCCGCGCTCGATGAGATCGCCGTGATAAACCACCACGACCTCATCGGCCATATTGGCAACCACACCTAGATCATGGGTAATCAGCAACATCGCCATGCCGAGTTCAGTCTGCAAATCACCTATGAGCTTGAGCGTTTGCGCTTGAATGGTCACATCCAGCGCGGTGGTGGGCTCATCGGCGATCAAAAGCGCGGGGTGACAGATGAGAGCCATAGCGATCATGGCGCGCTGGCGCAGGCCGCCGGACAATTCGAACGGGTAGGTCCTAAGCGCGCGCGGCGGAGCGGGAAATCCCACCATGCGCAACATATCGCCCGCCAACTCCCGCGCCTCGGCATCAGAGACCGAACGGTGCAAGAGCACGGCCTCTTGAATTTGCGAACCTATCGTATGCAGCGGCGATAGCGATGTCATCGGCTCCTGGAAGATCATCGAAATGCGGCCACCGCGAATATCACGCATCTCGGAGCCATCGGCATCCAACTTAGCGATATCGACAACATCGCTGTTGCCGTCATTGAACAGTATAGAGCCGCCCGTTATGCGGGCAGCTTGCGGCAAGATGCCCATGATGCTCTGGGAAATCACCGACTTGCCCGAGCCCGATTCACCGACCAATGCCACTGTGGATCCAGGCCGTACCCTGAAACTCACCCCTCTTACCGCATGAACAGAACCCTGTTGGTGAAGTTGGAACTCCACCTGTAAATCATGCACCTCCAAGAGATTGTTCATGAACCTGGATCTCCGCCCTCGGAGCTAGCGAGTCCCATCGCGCTTAAATTAGCCAGTGTAGCCGGACTCAGATCGAGTTGGTTACTCTTAGCGCAAAGCAAGGAAGACGCAACGAAGCCATGAAAACCGTCAAGCCGGGAGTCCACTTGAACACGCACGCCGTTAACATCTATCAGCGTTAGCTGCATCCATCCCCCTTCGCGATCGCGGCGCGTAGAATAATAATCGAGCCTGAATCCACTAAGCCGGCCCCGTTCAAGACACTTCGCGCCAGGGTTGACGAATACTGCTTCGGGGGAGACGCGAATTCTCAGCCGCCCGCGCCATGCGGTCAAGAGCCCAAAACAAGCAAATGTCATGCCGAGCACGGTAAACGCGGCAAATGCAACCGAGTCCAAAGGCAAATGCGCAAGCATGAGTGCGGTGGCGAGCAGGCCGAGCCCGGCACGGCTCATATCCGGGAGCAGAGCGCTCATGGGATAGCGCAACTCGCCGGTTATCTCACTGCTCATTCATCCTCCGGGTAGGTCTTGGCTGAATAGATCGGCCAGGGAGCAAAATACGGTATGCGAATACCGGCGCAGCGTGCTCCACAGGCGATCCAGAAATAACCAACACGCTTCATCGTGGACCAGATGATGCGATAGGACGCCCGTGACCTCACCGTGCTCCAAATTCGCCTGACGGCGCCGGCGAAGATGCCTGGTGAGGGCAGCCAAAGCCGCCTCCTGCCCGACAAAACCACGTGTGCCCCGCCAGTTGATGATGTCCACATGGCAATTGTTTTGCCGCAGTGCAGCGGCGGGAAAACACTGCTCGGCGAAGGTGGACAAACCGGCGTAACCGAGCGTGTGCAACCGGCTCGCCAGCGGCGCGGCGATACGGTTCCACGGCGGTACCAAAACCGGACTGAAGGCGGCGGCAAAAGCCCCCTCCAACTGTGCTTTGCCGGCCGCCAACTGCTTTAGGCGTTGCGTCGGGTTGGCGGCATCGAGTTCGCACTTCTTGAGCGGCGCCAAGACATGGTTGACATGGGCGAAACCGTGCTGGCAAACCGAGACCGGCGCTTGGCAACGCCGCAGATGAGCCGGTAGCGATGTTTCCAGCGGCGCCGGAATCACCGCCATGGCCAAAGGCACATCGTACTCGCCGCTGATGGCGGTCAGGGTGCGAAGGGCGTGGCTGTCGGCCACGGCGTCATCGTCGCGCCACCACAAGGACACGGACCGTCCTGTCTCAGCCCATGCCTCCAACTCCTTTTGCAAGCCAACCCAAGCGGCTGCGTTCATGGGTCCATACCCGTGCGCCCGTCACCCGCGCTCGCATAGTAGGCCAGCCAGCAGCCGCGCCGTTCGCTCAGCGCCCGCCAATCCGATGTCAGCCAATCCGCTACGATCGGCCGGTGACAGCGCCAGCGCGGCCTCGTCCACGGCCGCTGCTAGGCGCGCGGGGGACAACTCGTGCGGCGCGATGGCCACCGCTAGCGCGCGCGCGTGCAGCAGTTGCGCCCGGCGTTGCTGCTCTAATTGCGTGTCCGACGCAAACGGCACCACCACGGCACGGGCACCGGCCTGCAGTATGTCCACCGAGGTGTTATAACCCACCTGGGAAATGGATACCGCACAATTCCTCAGCAGGGTATAAAAATCGGTTCGGTTACGTTGCACAATGACCCCTGGCGGTGAGGCCATGCGCAATGCCTGAAAATCCGCCTCCGGAAGATTGTGTCCCACGAGGATCCGCCACGTTCGCTCACCGAGTACCGCGCTCAACGCGCGCGCCGCCGCCGCCGCACGCACCAGCCCCTGACCTACCACACCGCCGCCGGTGGAAACAAGCACCTCACCCAGGCCGTCATTTTCCGCCCCCACCGACACCGGACGGCTACTCACGTAGCCGGTGTAAACCAGCTTGCGAGCCAGCGCTTCATCGACCGGAAAACTCTCATCCAACGGCACCACCGCAGGATCGCCGTGCACAAAAACCGTCTGATAGTGTAACTCTACAGTGGCGAGCACGGTCTCAACGCGGCCAGGCGGCCCTGGAAAGCCGTCCAGAATATCCCGCACGGAACTCGCCACCAAAGCGCCAGGACGTACCTGGCGCACCTTTTTTATCAAATGTTCATACTCCCCGCACAAGCGCCGCCGGCCAAACGGATAAGTCTCTGTAATCAAAGCATGCGGTACCACCGCTTCGACCAATGCACTCAATGCGGCGCGGCGCCGGGCATGCCACTCATCGTCTACCGGATTACCATCCTCATCGACGAGTGACTTATAGCTGAGATCGGCGGCCCGGGCTGGCGGTAATTGATGCACACAGAGCGCCCCAGGCCCTAGCTCTCCAAGCCTCAGCCCTGGAACCGGCATGCCGCCTGAGGCGATGTGCACCCGCATACCCAGCTTAGCCATCGCCACGCCGAGCATCACCGCCCGCCGCAGATGGCCTATGCCCATCATATGATGCACATGCAGCAGTACCACCCATGGCGCGCTAATGGACATCTACCGCCCTGCGCCGCCCGCAAGCACCTCGGCCAAAAAATCTACAGTGCGCTCGGCCCCGCCCACTTGAATGCGATGGGGCCGGGGCGTGAAAGCGGCCGCATGCACCGCCGCGGTGGCCAGGGATCGTGCCGTCAAATCCCCATTGGGCAGCAGCGACACATATCCTGCTTGCGCCAAAATGCGCGCCCGCAATAATTGTTCCCGTTCGCTCCGGTCGTGATACGCGACGATGAGCGCCGGCACTGCGCTTTGCAGCACATCCAGCACTGTGTTGTAACCCCCCTGGGAAATAGAAAGATGCGCCCGCTTCAATAGCTGAGGAAAATCGGGCCGAACACGCTGCACCACAGTTAACGGGTGTTCGGCGGCGGATTTAAGCGCGGCAAAATCGCCATCTGCGACATTATCTCCCACCAAGATGCGCCAGCGCCGCCGTGCTAGCCCGCTCAGCGGATGCGCTTTCACTGCGGCGTGTAGCAGATGACGCCCATAGCCACCACCGCCGGCGGAGACGATGACCTCACCGCAACCGCCCTCATCAGCATCCTCGGACACGCCCTCCCCCCCAGACGCAGGCCCCCACCCGGTCGGGAACTCGCCCTCATAAACATATCCGGTATAGCGAACTTTGGCGGCGATGGTTGGATAAGGTGGAAACGTCGCTTCCAAAGGGACCAGAGTTCTATCGGAATGAACCAAAACGAGGTCGAAGTATTTATTCACATAGGCGGCCATCTCATCATAGCGGCGTCGTTTTTCACGGTACTCGATGATGTCGCGTATAGAGCTGGCGATAACCGGGCGCGGGCGCCACTGCGAAAGCGCGTTCAGCAAAGGTATCAATTCGAAGCGCAATAGTTTGCGGCCGAAAGGAAAGGTTTCCAGCAAAAGCACATCGGGCTTGCTCCTGGCCACTGCGTCCAGCAAAGCGTTTTTACGCTGTTCACGCCAACCCTCGTCCACCTCACGCCCGTGCTCGTCGATCAGACGATCGAATTCGAGATCGGGACACCGCGCCGGCGGCAATTGCACGAATCCATAGTTGGACGGCGTAAACCCTCTAAGCGGATAACCGCCGCTTATAAGAGTGACCCCCCATCCGGCCGCCGCGGCAGCGGCGCAGATCGCCCCTGCCCGGCGCTGGTGGCCAACACCCATGAGGTTTTGCACCACTACAACCAGGCGTGGCATCATCGCCCGGCCTGCGCCGGCAGCGGTATGATGTGCGCAACCGCCGCGATGCCGCCGGTCCTATCGAGCGGTATTAGCTGGGCACAACCCTCAAAGCCCCAACGCACCGGCGGCTTACCTCGCATATCCCAGCCGATCGTCAAGGCGAGTAGAGCGCACAACATCCCCTGGTGGGATACCAGCGCCGCCTCCCCATCACTCCAGGCCGCCGCTTGCCGCCGCAACCAGGCCAAGACTCGCACCTGCACCTGCCGCGGACTCTCGCCACCAGGCGGTTTAAAATCCAAGCCGCGCGCTTCATTGACGGCCATGCCATCGCCGAGTCCGGCCCGAAGCTCGACCAGAGTTCTGCCCTCGTACGCGCCCCAATGCATCTCGATGAGTGGCAGCGCCACAGTCATCTAGTCCGCACCCGCACCCATCAGTGATGCCGTCTGCTGCGCTCTTTTTAGCGCTTACGAACCAGCGGTGCGGCTGAGCCGGTAAGCGCCAACCTGCCGCCTGCCGGACACCGGTTGCGTCCAACGCAATATCGGCCTGCACTTGAACACGGCCAACGGCGTTCCAGGCGGTGCGCGCATGGCGAATCAACCAACAGCGCACGGCGCTAATCTCGCCGCCTGAACAGTGGATCCAACAGCGTCTTCAGCCGCCGCGCTGCGGGCGCAATACCGTGCAAGCGCTGGCACCGGTGCGCTCCCGCCGCCGCCATCTGCATCCTCTTGGCGTCGTTTTTCAGCAACTCCTCTACGGCAAGCGCCAGCGCTCGAGCATCATCTGGCGGGATCAGCAACCCCGTCTCACCGTTCGCCACTACGTCCGGCACGCCCCGGGTTTGGCAGGACACGACCGGCAGCCCAGCGGTTTGTGCCTCGAGGAAAGCCAGGCCGAAGGCTTCGTTGACCGCCGGCCACACGTAGAGATCACACGCCCCTAACACCTGCACCACTGACTCCGGCTCCACTTTGCCAACAAATCGCACCCGCTCGGCCATGGGCGCGAACAAGTCTTCCACGGCCTCGCGGCATGGCCCGTCACCGATGATCAGCAACTGCCAATCCAGCCCTAGCAGCCGCAACAGAGCAGCGGCCAGGACGCGGTAAGATGCGAACTTATCGCCAGCGCGCATCATGCCCACGCACACTAGCCATGGCCGCGCTGCATGCAGGCCAAGTGCGCCGCCAAGCCGCGCCCGCAGCGCCTCCTTTGTGTGTCTGGGACGATAAGCATCAATGTCTATAAAAGGCGCTAGCTTGGCGATGCGATGCGCTGGCACCAACTGCTCCAAACACCCCACATCATCGCTATTCAAAGCGATGATGATATCGGCCTCGCCGATCGCCTCGGCCGCCGCCCGATGCACCATACGCCAAGGTTCCCGATCCCTTTTGGGTGCGTGGGAAGCCTCCGCCACCACGTACGGGATAGCAAGCGCCCGGGTGACCGCCGGCCCTATCCAATCGGGCGCTTTATAATAAAGATGGTACGTGAACCATAACGCCGGACGCGCCACTGCCGGCCGGCGCAGATAACGGCGGATGAGGCGCTCGGCCCAGCGCTCGCCGGCCGACCGCAGCCGCTGCTGGCGGGCAACATCCCCTTTGCTTTCGCGGGAACGCAAGCGTGCCGCCAGTTCAACATCGTAACCCGCCTCCAGCAGAGCCCGCATCAATAGCTGGCCGATCCGTCTATCCCCGCTCAAACTGCCCCTATCCGGTGCTTTTAACGGAGCGTAGAACGCGATACGCCGCCGTTCCATTAGCTCTTCGCGCGAACGGCCAGCGCGGCACTCCCGCGCATAGTGGCGAATTTGCCGAGCAAGCGCTGCAAGCCACCTTGCATGGAGAATTTACTGTGCACAACGGCGCTCCCTGCCTCCCCCAGGCGGCCACGCAGCTCAGGATCGCAGATCACCTCGCGCAATGCTCGGGCCAATTGTTCAGGGCGTTGCGGCTCCACCAACAATCCGCTGGTGCCGTGTTCGACCAGTTCCGGGATGGCACCAGCGCGCGTGGCCACGCAGACCAAGCCCTGACTTTGCGCCTCCACCAGCACGTTCGGCAGCCCGTCACGATCGCCATCACTGGCGATACGGCTAGCCAACACAAAGACGTCGTGGCTTCTGTACGCCCGTAGAACATCTTCTTGTGCTCTTGCCCCCAACCAACTGATGCGCCCGCTTATGCCCAAGGCAGCCGCCTTGGCTTTTAGCTGCTCGGATAAGGCGCCGCCGCCTATATGAGTAAAACGCCAATGGATATCCGGACTTAATCGGGCTAGTGCTTCAAGTAGATCGTCATACCCTTTTTTCTCCACTGCGCGGCCCACCGACAAAAGCATCACCGGATCCTCTGCAGCCCGGCCATCTCGCCCTGAACAAGCACGCGGCTGCCGTGAGAAACGGGCCAAATCCAAACCGTGATACATCAGTTCCACCACCCCGGCACGGGCGCAAAGACCGCCCAAGTAGTGTTCATTGACCGCGGTGCAAGTGACCACCCATTGACAATCGGCCAGCTTCTCGCGCAATTCCCACTCGGCACTGGTCCAGATATCGCGGGCGTGAGCCGACCCGGTCCATGGCATCTGCTTCAACATGGCACAATAGCGGGTCACGCTGGCCGGTGTATGTAAGAAATGGGCGTGCAGATGGCTAATATCCGGTGGCAACTCCGCCGCCAGCACTAAAGCTTGGCCGAAACGGCGTACCCGGTTGCGGGTCGGATCACGGCGCAAGTCCGCCCACCAAACAGCCCGTGCCCGGGCATACCCGGGCAGGCGCCGCGCCCGCCGCCAAGCGCGCAGCACGCGCAGCGGTTCCTGGTGCAAATACTCCGGTAAATACTGCACCTTTGCCTCGATCTGCTCATGCACCGGGTGGCGGTGCGGATCGGTGGGGTGGCGTAACGATACGATGTGTATGCGCAGACCCAGGCATTGCAGTCCGTGGATCTCTTGAGCGATAAAAGTCTCTGAAAGCCGCGGGTAACCCTTGAGCACGAAAGCTACTCTCGTCGCCCCCAGCGCTACCTGAGCCGCTCTTTGCATAACCGTTGGCGCCCCTCCTCAGACGCCCTGCGCCCAGCGCACCCGTCCAGCGTGCCCACGGGCACGCAATTGCCCATGGACCCACGCTCCGATACGCGTCAGGCCATCCAGTAGACCATCGACGGTAACCTCGGAGGGTAGCGGCTGCTCGGGCAACCGATGTAGCGCCGCAATCATGACATCGGTGTCCCGGCCAGCTTCAGTGCTGAGCATCCGGATAAGGCCGAGATTTTGCGCTTGCCTGGCGCGGATCAACTGTTCGCGCCGCGGCGCGTGGCGCGGCACGATGAGGGCGCGTTTGTCGAACGAGAGAATTTCGCAAAATGTGTTGTAACCGCCCATGGATACCACGCCTTGCGCGCCTTGTATCAGATGCTCGATCTGCGCATCGAAGGTAATCGCATCGACCAGCGCCAGCTTTTCTATGCGCCGGCGGAACCGGCGCCTCAACTTAGCCGCCATGAACGGCCCCAGTACCAGCAGAGCCCTAAATGGAATGGATCTATCTTTCTCGTAAGCTCTGAGTACCCAATCGACCAGCGCCTCGCCATCGCCGCCGCCGCCGGTCATCACCAACACATAGGGCTGTGCCGCCAGATCGCTATGGGTATAGCGCAGCTTCCCGACCGGTAACGTCCGGCGCAGGTAACCGGTGTAGCGCATCTTCTCGCGCACCCCTGCCGGCAACTCGATACCTGCCAGCGGATCGCACACTTGGGGTAATCCGTAGACCCAGATCTCATCGTAAAGGTTCTGCAGCGCGGGGCCTGGGTTTTTGCGCGCCCACTCCCGCGCCAACGCATCGGGATCATCCATTACATCGCGAAGCCCGAGCACCAGATGAGTACCGCGTGCGCTGGCATCTTCGAGCGTAGACGCTATCTCACCGCGCAAACCGAGCGGCTCTTTGTCTACTAGCAAAACATCGGGCTGGAAAACCTGCGTGGTGTTGCGGATGATGGCAGCGCGTAAATCCATCACCTCTGCGATGTCCATGTGCAAGCTGAGGGAGGAATAATCCCCGTTGCGAAGTTTGATGACACCGGGAATGCGCACGAAATCGACCCGCGCTCTGAAGTCGAAACTGCCGATGATGGGTGATCCCGACAGTATCAACACGGACAGGTTCTTGCGCTGGGCCACCAGTGCATGCGCGATACTGCGGCACCGGCGCAAATGCCCTAGACCAAATGTGTCATGGCTATAGATTAAGATACGAGCGCTGGTGGACGGCATTCGCAGTCGGCCTCACTCCCGCCCACACTCGTATATCTGCGACGGCGTATATCTGCGACGGCGGCACCGGGGATAGAGTCAAACAGGAAAAAAATACCGCTTATCCCGAAGCCGGCTGTTCCATTCGCAGCCACTTCCTTTGCAAATCCTCGAATTGCCGATGCGACGCGGCTAATTTATCGCTCAACTGACGCAATACATCCAGCGCCACATCCGGATTGTCCGAGAGCAATTTAATGAAAGCCTCATCGGTGATGCGCAGCGCCCGTAGCTGCCCTTTGGCGCGGATGGTGGCGGAGCGGGGCGCATTGCTGAGCACGGCCATCTCACCGAATAGCTGATTTTGCTTGAGCGTCACAGCGACTACTTCACCGGCATCCGTCTCCGCCATCACTTCCACTTCTCCCTCCATGATGACGTAAGCGGAATCGGCCGGATCGCCGACCAGAAACAGCACCTCTCCATCTTCGAAACTCAAGTTCTCGCTAGTGAATGCCAGCAGCTTGAGCTTCGCAGGCTCGAGGCGCGAGAACATCGGCACCTTGCGCAATAGTTCCGCTTCCTGAAGCAGATCCACTTGAACTCCTCCGCTGCTATTCGATAGAAGAAAGGGGAGAGATAACGAACTAGCGTGTACTGAAAATACGGGTGCCCATCGGAGGCAAAGCCGGATTAGGCCTCGGCCACCAATTGCTTTAGCAAGGTTCCCGATGTGACCAACTCACCGTAAGGTCCCAACTGCACGACCCTTCCTTCATCCAGTACCATAGTCAGGTCGAAGTGCTCGGCAAGACTGGCACGGTGCAACACCCAGATCAAGCCACGCTCGCCCATCTCGGCGAGCAGATTGTTCATGATGCGCAATTGTGTCGCACCATCCAATGCAGCCGTCGCTTCGTCCACGATTAAAAGGTCGGGACGCTTGATCACACAGCGGGCTATGGCCAGTTTCAAACGCTGGGCCGAACTCAAGCGCGAGCCGCCTATGCCGATGTGATAATCGAGCCCGACCTCCATGATCTCATCGCGCAATGCAAGTTTATCGACCACCTCCCGTATGAGCGCACCTATCTGTTGAGCGCTTCTGGCACGACCATACGCCAAGCGGCCAAACAGGATATTGTCTTGGATAGAGCCGGTGGCGCTGTAACGGTCACGGTCATAGAAATCCACCTCCGGCGGCCCTGAACCGAACCCGGTAGCAAATACTCTTCGCGCTTCGAGTATGCGCGCTTGCAAGGATTCGTCGATCAAACTCAAGCGGTGGCGTGCCACAACCAACTTGAAGGGTAGCGACAGCATCATAGTCCGATCATCAGGGCTCACCCCTTGCGTCTTACCCTCCTCGGTGCGCGACAACATCGCCCGAAACTCGGGCAAATCGTCCGCGCTGATAAAGCTGAATTGCTCGAAGAGTTCGCTGTCGGGGGCAACATCGGCGAACAACTCGACCATCAACTCAGCCACGGTCCTGCCAATAGTCAGGAATTGATCGGTAAGTCCGGTTTCTTGCAGCACCTTGCGCATATACGCATTCGTATGCAGAGCCTGTACGTCCAAGGTAGCATCCAGCGGTGTGCCGAACAGCAAATTCTCGCCCACCGAAAGGTTGGTGTTATAACGCTCGGCATCGAACAGTTCGACGAGGGGGGCGATCGCCGGATCTTGCAGCCGGTCGCGCAACTCGGCGCGCGCCTGCATGATGCGCTCGGCCAGATCCGGGCGTTGTTCAGGAGCAACCGTACCGGAGAGTCCCAACTGGTATACATCCTGATGCAAATCGACAATTTGCAGCACATCCATGGCCCGCCCTACCAGTTCATCAGGCCCCGCTACCTGTGCTCCCGTGTAGTCGATCCAGTCGGCTCTGATGTCGAACGGCGAATTGCCCGACAACTCGGCTTCACGCTTGCGCAAGTTTGCCTGCGGATCGCCGGTGCCATCATCGGCACTGGCTACGGGCCTGTGTTTGAGCGAATAAAACAGCGCATCGCGCAACGTGCCCGCACGCAACCTCGGCTCTTGACCGACGTAAGCAAAACGCCGGCCGGTAAAAGTCTCCGGTAGCGTAGGAACATCCAAACCACCCACAGTCAGTGAACCACCCAATGGCTTGTTAAGACCGGCCAAGACCGTGGCCAAGCGGTGGGTACCGCTGCCGCCGGGACCGACGATCGACAATTTGCGATCGACGTCCACTTTGAAGGTTGCTCCGGCTACAAACGAGGCATCGGCATCCTCGTGCAGATTCAGATTCGTCGCGATGATCTGCCCAGTGAGCGGCGCCGAATTCGGCTCAGCCGACTGCACCCGCTCTGTCAACAAACCATCGGGTTGAAAAGTCTCCACCAACAAATCGTACTTGATGCGGGCATCCTCCATGATTTGGTAATAATTCAAGAGTTCTTTCCACGGCGCGGAGAGATCTTTGTACGCGGTCAACGCGGCCACCAGCGCCCCTAGGGTGAGTTCGCCTTTGATGACCAGATAGCCGCCAATGGAATAGAAGAAGAACGGGGTGATCTGGGCGATGAAGTTATTCAGAAACTTGATGAGGAATTTCTGTTTATAGATCTTGTAGCGCACCGTATAGATATCGCCCAAGCGCTCGGAAAAATCCGCCAGCTCGAGCTGGGAGGTATCGTGGGCGTGTATCTCTTGCATGCCGGAGACCACCTCGCCGATGCGCTCGGACAGCTTGCGCACCAGCACCACCCGCTCTTTCTTCAGTTGATTGAGCTTGCGTTGCAGCTTGGGGATCAGCCATCCTTGCACCGGATAAAGAGCGATGGCCGCCAAACCCATCACCCAATCCTGCACGAACATGAACGCCAAAATGACGAGCAGCGTGCCACCCTGATAGGCCGGCACAGCCAAGCAATCGCCGATAAAACCGCCTAGCGGTTCGGTTTCGGCGGACACCATGGACACCACTTCGCCTTGGGAAACACGCCGAAAATGCGGTAGCGGAAAGCGGGTGACATAGCCCAGCAGTTGATAGCGCAAACGGCGTAGCATGCGTTCGCCGATCACGCCCCGGTAGACGTTGACCGCATATTTGAAGCCACCGTTGAAGAGCACCACGATCAAGAAGGCCACGGACAAGATGAGCAGATAGTCGATCTGATCGACTTCTCGCCCCATGATCTCGCGGGGGAAGTCGCTGCCACCTATAGCCTCGTTGATAATCGTCTTCGGCAGCTCGAGACTGACCCACAGAAATGGGAATGACAGTGCAGTCAGAATCAACAGCAGGATCTGCGGGCGCTTGCTGTAGCGCCAAACAAACTTGAAGATGGTTGGTTGCATGCGCTCGATTCGGGCTTCGGACTGGCCTCGGTTCTGGCACTTTATCGCAGCCAAGGGGCGGAAAACACCCGCACTCATACAACTTAAAAGGTTACTTGCATGGATTCGCCGCCGAACCCCTCCCCGCCGCCGCAGGCCTTAGCTGGAGCGCGGGCAACGCTCGAGCATTGGGCCGGCGGCGACACCAAGCCTGAAGGGTTCTACATTCCCCACCGTTACGCGGCGAACCTATCGCCCGGAATACCCGATTGGTTAAGAGAGCGGTTCGCGCACGCCGCACCGGCCATGCGCACCTACTTGGAGCAGGTGTTCGCGCTAGAGACCAAGTTGCGCACATTCGGCACTAAACGAGCCGGCGACCCGCACGGGCCACGTTTCGATCAAGATTGGTTCAGTGGCCTTGACGCAGCCCTCGCGTATACTATGGTTTACACTCTCGCCCCCGCCACCATTGTCGAAGTCGGCTCGGGACACTCCACCCGCTTTTTGGCCAGAGCTTTAGAGGCCATAGATCTGGAAACCCGAGTTCTAGAGACCCGGGAGCTAGAACCTAGAGCCACCAAAAACGGCGACAACAGGCGGCGCCTCATCTCCATCGACCCCGAGCCAAGGCGCCCCATTGATGCGCTGTGCTTCGAGGTCTACCGCAGCACTGTGTCGGATTGCCCGGTATCGCTGTTCAAAGGGCTGAAGGCTGGCGATATCCTGTTCATCGACGGTTCCCACGTGCTCATGCCCGGTACCGACGTGGATCGCTTATTCACCGGTGTTCTGCCCATATTGCCACCCGGTGTTGTGGTACACATCCACGATATCTTTCTGCCCGATCCTTATCCACAAGCATGGAACTGGCGCAACTACAACGAGCAGCTTTTAGTGGCAGCGCTGCTCGGCACCGGGCGCTTCAAGATACTGGCTGCGAGCCACTACTTACGCCAGTATCACGCCGCTTGGCTGGATGGGATCTATGCTCCTGTACAAAAAGGCGCTTACGAAAGCAGCTTGTGGGTTGAACTGACTTAACGGGGCAATCGAGGCACAGGGAAAAAGTCAGGCGGCCTCGATGCAAGCTAAAAAAGCATCTTCCAAGTAGTCACACGAAAACTGTTGGAGACACGCTGCCGGACTGCCCGAGAAGACGATCCGGCCTGCGTGCAACACAGCTAGGCGATCGCAAAGAGAGTGAACATCCGCCAACATATGGGTGGTCAGAAACACCGTACACCCCGTATCGCACTGGCGCAGCAAGGCCCGCTTAACCAAGATCCTGGCTTTGGGATCCAGCCCGCTCATGGGCTCATCCAACACCAGCAGGCGCTTATTGGCCAAAAATGTGGCCGCCAGACCCAATTTCTGCGCCATCCCCTTGGAATATCGGCGTACTGACCAGGCAAGAGCGCTGGCGTCCAATTCCAGAGAATCTATCACTACGAGCGCATTCTCCTCATCGTACCGGCCACCATGAAGGCGGGCCGAGTACTTCAGAAAATCGCGGCCTGTCAAATAATAAGGAGGCACAAAACGCTCGGGCAGGTAAGCGAGTTCGGCGCGGGCTTCATGACGGTCATGGCGCTTGCCAAAGATCATGATCTCGCCCGCTTCAAAGCTGGCGAAATCAAGCAAACTCTTGATAATTGTAGTCTTACCGGCGCTATTGATACCGACCAGGGCGAACATCTCGCCGCTGTCGATCTGCAAGTCGATGTCGTGAAGCACATATCGATCGCCAAAGCGCTTCACCAACCCCCTGATCTGTATGACCCCGTTCCCTATACCTGCACCCATCCGTGTTAGCCGATATCGTTCACACTCACTGATCCGACAAGCGCTCAGGGCGGGCCTGCTTCAAAACAAGAACAAGCCGTTACAGTCCGATGCACCGCCAGCGACATTGTAAATAACAGTCGTTGACCCCGTTGCGGTAGTCGTACAGTTCGCCGCCGAACCGCCCCAGGAGTTTGTCCCCAAAAACAGGGTAGGCGTAGCTAAAGTGGCGCGAAACACACCTGCCGCCGGATTACCGTCATCCACCTTAGTGTCCAATTCGCGAATGACGCCAACGGGGATGCCACGGCCGATGATGAACTGCAAGCGCGGCGGGATCGTTGTCCGAGTCGATAGATAATCCGGTGATACACCGAGGATCATCGAATTGTTGAATGCATTAAAAGGCGCATTGTTGTTGGCGGCCGTTGGCTCGCCACCGCCACCACTATAACTACCCTGAATAAAACCGGACTTCGACAAATGCTCCCATGCGGCATTGGGCTCGCGGTACGGCAGGCCGGAGGACACGGAAAGAATGCCATTGGCATCGCCACCACCGGTAATCGTCACACCGATCGCATCTTGCGCGGCAGTCTGATTCATGTCCCCCGGGACCTGCCGGTATCGATCGATGAAACCGAAATAAGCCGCTTGCACACTACTATTGGTCTCCGCCAGGTTCTTTACCCGTGCGCTGTTGATAAGCTGCTGGCCCTGAATAATACCGCCCAACAACAACCCGATGATGACCAACACAATGGCTATTTCAACCAAGGTAAATCCGCTTTGGCGCTGACGCATCGACCGACTCTCCACAACAGTGTCGCCTCGTCCGCTAAAACGTCTTTCAAGACCTCGAGCAAGACAACAGCATACACACCAGAACAAAGGTACATATACCAGCAACAAAAGCATCTATCGTGCCAACATCTTGTCACCCGGCTTTCAGGCCGATCCGGGGTTAAAATCAGTGGCTTAGCCCGTGCGTGCCGCATTGCGCGCGAAGAGTTGGCAGTATGCAGCGAAACGGGCTGTCGAATGCTCGACACTCTGTCGAAAATTCGACAATACAAGACCAAACACTTGCCCTGAGGGCAGCCCCCAGTGCCGCAAGCGCCTAGACTTCAAGACGATGGACCGAATACAGAAGGACTTAGGCTAGGGAATTCGCCCTCAACCCTGGGCGGACATCCTTCAGCAGCGTTCAATGCCTCGAGTTTACGCTGCAAAAATGCCAGTTCGCCAGGGTCACTCAGGGTCTTGGAGGCCAACAGGCCTCCTACCATCACCCGTGCAGCTTCCAGTTCACATAGATCTTCGAGCAACAAAACGGTCAGATCACGGGCCCAAAACGGTACCGTATCAGCCGCCGCATGGGAGGAGATATCTCTGGCAAAGCGCAGCGCCAACTGCGCATCTTCAAGCCGGTAGCGCGCCAACAGGGCCACGTGCGCCAACCAGCGCCAACGGGCATTGGGCGCGGCCAAGAACTGTTCATGCACCAACGCCATCATCCGCATAACCTGCTCCCGGTCCGGCGTGCTGGTGTACACCTTGGCAGCAGCTAACAGTGGCGCGTGGGCGCGAGGATCCAACTCCATAATCAGCCGTAACCAAGCCTCTAGCCGCTCGTAATCGAGATCCTTGAAAGCGAGTGTCTCCCCAGGCGGGTCATCGAAGGCTTGCAACCAAAGCAGCGCCACTTTGGCGGCAGCCACGGGCTCTTCCAGGGAAGCCAGCCTGACAAACACCGGTTCAGGCGCTTCGGGAAGTTCGCTCACCAACGCTTGTGGCGGCGCCCGCACCCCGTGCCAGATCAGTTGCGCGCACAGTGTCGCTAGCGCCGCCACCAATATCCACCGCGGCACCTGAGAAAACGGTCTGTCGCGTTGCAACCACGCGCGAATCATAGGTTTTTCCGGTACAGATCGATAAGAGCGGCGGCCGTCAAAAGACCCAAATAGACGGCGCCCTGCCCGAGCAGGGTTGGAAGATCGCGCCACTGAGCGGTGTGATAGACCAACCATTCGGTACGGGTAAATTCATGCAAGCTGGGCAGCATATAAGCCAAACCATCCAATACCGACACCATGACATCGTGAACCAGCCCTTCGTTTATCTGCATGGGTCCTTTGCCCATGAGTTGCAATGCAGCCATAGTGCGGGCTAAGGCATAGAAAGCCAGCACCCCGGCCATGGCGGCGGGGATCTGGGCGAAGGTGAGCGAGAACAACACGCTAAGGATGGTCACCATCAGCAGTTCCAATGCTAACGACACCGTCCAGATAAACACTTGCCCTAGCGGCGCGGTAAAACTCAACGCAAGGCCGAAGAGGGCGGCGATGACCAGGGCCAGGCCGGCGAATCCCAGTAGTTTTCCAAGCAGCAAATCGGCCCTGCTTATCGGTAAGGACAACAACATCTCGAAGCCTTTATCGTTGATTTCGCGGGCAAAACTCGTGATGACGAACAAACTGACCAGAACAACCGCCTCAAGGCGCAAGCAAGCACCCAGCAGCGCAGCCCGAAATTCCGCCGCCTCCGTGAGCGCCACCTGCGCCAAAAACACCGCCATGATCATGGTCAGCGAGATAGCGGCCAGGGTTAACCACAACAGCCGGTTGCGCACCGCTTCAAGTAAGGTATACCTCGCTATGGCTTCGATAGAAGAATTGATCCGCATCGTTCCTGCGTTGTCCGGTTGGGCCGTTGTCTGATTTGAATATTGTCCAGTTTCCAGCAGAGCACTCACTGACACCATGCGCCTGAACGTCCTGCTTGCTCATCGTCACGAGTATCGCATTCTCGGACTTATGCTGTTCGTCCTGCACGGGACTTTATGGCTGGACTTCGGCAGCGCCGCCTCCCGCTCGCTATGGCTGGCCCACTTCGGCTTGTTCCTAATTTGGCAACCGATCTGGCGCCGCGAGAAGCAACTGGCAATGGCCGCCGCCGGGATCTCCATCCTGTGCATAGTCGCGGCGGTAGCGTGGATGGACTGGGGGCTGATCACGGTTTGGCTAGTGCTGCTCATCGGCCTGGTGGGCGGGCGCATGACCGAGGGCCGGCGCGCACGAACCGCTTATATGATAACCATGATATTTCTGGTGATAGAGCTGCTGATCGGCGCCGTGCCTCCCATGTTCGGGATCCATATCTCCGGCCTGGTCCGATCCATCGCCCAGTATGGTTTGCTGGCGGTACCCTGCGTTTTACTCCTGGTCCCAGCGCACCAGACCGCGCCGCGCGCCACCCATGCAGTGGACTTCCTCTGCGGGTTGACCGTCTCTTTACTCGTCTCGGTGCTCGCCATGGGCGCGTTACTGCGCTGGTTCGATGCCGGCGTCGGTTACCCGGTAGCTCTATTTCAAACGACCGCAAGCATCGGCGTATTCTTGCTCGCCATCAGTTGGTTGTGGGCCCCTTTCGCCGGCTTCAGCGGCCTGGGTCAACTCTGGACACGATACTTGATGAATATAGGCACACCATTCGAAGTCTGGCTTCACCGCATCGCCACGCTGGCAAGACGCTTGCGCAAACCCGACGATTTTCTAGCTGCGGCGATGCGTGAACTGCTGGCTTTACCGTGGGTACTAGGCGTTACTTGGCGTGCCCGCCCCGCTGCGGCACCGACCCATCTTGGGGACACCTCGCAAAACGCCTTCACCATCCACGATGAGGGGATCCGGGTTACTGTCTACCTTCACGACCGCATCGGTACGGCCCTGTCGCTGCACGGTAAGTTGCTTATCCGCCTGCTGGCACATTTTCACCGCGCCAAAGCACACGAGACGGAACTCACCCATAGGGCGCACATGGAAGCCGTGTACGAGACTGGCGCGCGCATCACCCACGACATCAAAAATCTGCTGCAATCTTTATATGGCCTCACTGCCGCGATAGAGGGTACGCCGCCGGCAAAACGCGATGAATTATTACACTTGCTCGAGCGGCAACTGCCAGCGTTGAGTTCGCGTTTGCGCTTGGCACTCGATAAACTGCAAACGCCTCAGGTGATCGCCCATCGCAAAATATCCATCGCCGATTGGTGGACGGCATTTTGCCAACGGCACGAACGCTCGGATGTAGAACTCCATGCGGATATCGAAACGCCCTACGATATACCGGAAGAGCTGTTCGACAGCGTCGGCGAGAACCTGCTGGAAAACGCCCGCTACAAGCAACAGCAAGATGCGTCGGTCAAGATCGGCGTAGAGTTGGAGGCAACATCGCAAAAGCTGCGCTTGGCAGTGCGCGATACCGGTCACGCGCTGGCGCCGGAGCTGTTGGATGATTTGCTAAAAGCGCCCGTAGCCTCGGAAAGCGGACTCGGCATCGGCTTATTTCAGGCCGCCAAACACGCCGAACAACATGGTTTTCGCCTTTATGCGAAACACCTCGAGTCCGGTAACGTAACTTTTGAACTCACGTATAGCGAATCGAGACCCTCCAGGGAACATTCTCCGCAGTGGCCCCCAAACCCCAAAAGTCATGTACTCCGGCAAAAGCTCTAGGGCAAAACGCCAGCCGTGATCATGATGTCGCCCGTGTCACTGAGGCTCAGACCATCTCGGGCAAATGCCGCGGTCACCCGGTAGCGGTACAACCGTCCCCAGGCATCAACCGAGGCGGCGCCCAAGTCCGCCCATGGTAAAAATCCCTCATCGGCGGCACAGGCCACAGCCCCCCGCCGTTTTGCGACCCGTCCATATCGGTATCCGGGCACGGCAACCGCCGATTGATCATGGCATATCCGAGCAAAGCTTCGCGGATCTCCGCCATCGCACGGTCGGTCGCGCACGGTTTCAAGCATCCCGCCCGGCGCCGCCCGAGCTTTGGGACCTTCGTCCCCAGGGCTCCAACCCCTGCCGCAACATGCGCCGCTACAAGACGACCCCGCGCGAGCGCTTCCTGTCGCTGGACGAGCTGAAGCGTCTCGGCTTCGTGCTCGACCATGCCGAGGACAGACAGGCCGCTGCCGCGATCCGACTCCTGCTGTTCACCGGCGCGAGATCGTCGGAGATCTCGAACGCCTCGACGTAGTGCTGGACCGACGCCGGGAAGAACACCCCTGACCGGGGCACGGCTCTCCGAAATCATCAATCTCAAGTGGGACGAGATCGGCGAGTTGACCGAAGACGGCGCCAGCGCGCGGCTCGAAGATTCCAAGACTGGACCGCGCACGATCTGGCTCGGGCCGGAAGCGGCAAGCCTACTCGCGACGCTTCCACGGCCAGAGGGGCGGAAGCGGGTATTCCCCCAGGACCTCACCTCGGACAAGCTCTACACGTTCTGGGTCGGCATCCGGGAGGAAGCCGCATTGCCCGGCCTTCGCATTCACGACTGCCGGCACACCTGGGCCTCGCAGGGCGTCATGAACGGCGTCGGGCTCACCACCATCGGGCGCCTGCTCGGACACCGCCAGCGCGAGACCACGGCGAGCTATGCCCACCTCGACGATGCGGCGCTTCGCGAGGCCGCCGGGCAGGTGGCGGTCGTCCGATCGCCCGCGCCATGGGATTCCGAGCCGAGTCGATGCCGTTGCCGGAAGATGCAGAGCACGACGACGCATCTGCTATCATGTCCGAGTTCTCCAGACCAAGCGGGACAAAGGCACGCCCCGATGTACGAACTCCGATGTGGCTCAGCTCCGGGAGCACCAAGCGGTCGGTTGGAAAGGAGACGAAGAGCAGCAAGGGAGAACCCACCCAACAGTGCGAGATCAACAGGTTGAGCACCGACCCCGTTGAGGAGGATTCAGGCACCGGTTGCATACAAGATGCGACAAGTCCACCACAACGTCCGGACCTTGACTGGCTGTGAGTGAGCCCAATGGATCCAATTCACCCTCTACGGTTAAGTAGCGATTAGGGGGTTACGCCGCTTTCTGGAACGTGAGAATAACCTCGCGGCGAAGGCGGTTGTCGAGTTTTGCCATATCCGATTGATTCGACGGAGGAGGCAAGTATCGCCGGTTCGCCGGTAGCTCTCTGGAGCGGCGGGCAGTACAGCGAAGCCCTGTGCTGTTAGCGATCGCCTCCACGATCATCGCATTGCGAACAA
Source organism: Gammaproteobacteria bacterium (assembly GCA_012103455.1). Classification (GTDB taxonomy): domain Bacteria; phylum Pseudomonadota; class Gammaproteobacteria; order HK1; family HK1; genus WLWT01. Next base: position 850,959 of record WLWT01000003.1, on the reverse strand, counting down.
AGGTACCGCGTATAGTATTCTCGCCGACCACGTATACCGCTTTCCTATTGGCACTGAGTACTCTAGAGGTCTCTCCCACAGCGCGTTGCATGTCATTGATGTACCGAGCCAGCATTGCCTCTTGTCTCGTTTGTAACTTCGGCCGCAACTTTAGTGCGGACAGAATTTTCTGGATTTCCTGATCGTCGCGCGCGTCCAATCCTATCTCAGTGCCAACCGTAGTGGCTCTGAGCCGACGGACCTCGCTGACCGAATATCCCATCCATACCAACGAAAACTTACTGCACCGCAAGTAGTCGATCGCATTGAGGTACGGAGGAGACGTTATTACCAAGTCGATGGAACTGTCTGACAGATCGAGGTGTCTGGCATCCCCTTCATACACTTGTGCCACAGGTCCGGGAGACTGACTACTTGCATCAATGCTGTTCGTCGTGACGCGTTCAACAGCGGACAGAAATTTCCGAAACGGCTTAGTTGGCGCACGCTTGAACTTTCGGTGGGGCCGGCTATGAGACAGGTCCATCGCTAACGATGCACCAGATTGCTTGCTGATAATGAGACGCGAGAACGCACACCACAGCGCTTCACGGATTGTGTTATCTCGAACCTGTTCTATGGCCGTAGCGAGCGAGGCAAGTTGTCGTCGCGCGTAGCCATCGAACCAGTACCTTGCAAACTGACGAGTCTCGGAGTCCGCGTCCCTGGGGTAGGCATCCCGCGTGGGCAAAGAAGCAAACATGTGGCGGGCATGCTCAAGCACTGTCTCGGCCATATCCTGAACAGTCTTCACATTGACGGCCGTGGTCCAAACTCTTGAGATAAGCACGGCAAGAGGGTCCATATCGACACCTACGGCTCGATGCCCCTTGGAGTGCGCGACGGCGAGCACGGTGCCAGATCCGGACATGGGATCAAGAATACGTAGGGGCCTCCGATATTCTGCAATCACTTCGAGCGCGAGGCCCGGCGCCATCCTCGCAGGGAACGGGTGAACCGGGTCGCGCCCCAGGATGTCATAAACGCTTTTTTCGCGTGATTGATTCATCACTTCCTTCCCGTTGGACAGGAAGACGAACGGGACGTCGAGCTGTTCGGCATAGTGGCGGCCCTGGTCCCGGGCGGCGATAGGGTCGATGCCGGCGCGCTTGGCTTCGAGCGCCGCCATCGGACGGCCCTGCCGGTCGCACAACACGTAGTCGGCCTGCGTACCGTCAGGCAACGCGTGTTCGAACAGCACGCTAGACCCGTCGGTCAGGTCCCACGATGCGTCCGTGAGCAAGGCGTCGATCTCGACCCGCGCGAAGGCTTCGGTCGTGCCGCTCACGCCGCCGTCCACGGATTGACGATCTCGATGTCGATACCCTCGAAGTCCCGGATGTTGCGCGTCGCCACCGCCATGCCGCGGGAGCGGGCGATCGCCGCGATCTGGCAGTCCGCCGGCGCCACGCTGCGGCCGGCAGCACGGCGGGCGGAGGCAATATCCGCGTACTCGCGCGCGGCGTCGCTGTCGAACGGCAGGATGCGGCCCTCGAAGTCTTCCCGCAGGATCGCCTCGATGGCCAGGGTCAGCGCATCCCGGCGCCGGCCCGCCGGCAGGATCGCCACCCCGTAGCGCAACTCCGCCTCGCCGACCGCCGAGAAATGCAGTTCAGCCGCCGGGCGCTCCGCGACCCAGCTCTCCACCGCCGGGTCGGGCGACGGACGCAGCAGTTCGGATACCACGTTGGTGTCTAGCAGCACGGTCATCGTACCGTGCTCAATCGAAGGTCGGCGGCTCGCGTGCAGGTTCGCGCGGCGGAAGCTCCAGGTCCACACCGCCTAGCGGTGCGATCCGGGCGCGTATGGACTCGGCGAGATTGCCGGACCTCGGCTTGCTCTCTACCGCATCGCGCAGGATCAGCCGCGCCTCCTCTTCCATCGAACGGCCGTTGCCTGCAGCCCGCACCCGCAGGCGCGTCTTCACGGCGTCATCGAGGTTGCGGATCGTGATGCTCGCCATAATCGCGCCTTCCAGTCGTTGCTACGACCTATTCTATCCGCGATTGCAATGCAATCAAGGCATTGTGTGTCGATACGCCGGGCCGCATCGCCCTTCAACTGTCCGCGCGGTCCCCGGTGTTTGCCAAACCCCACACCACGGCGCTGTCGTTGCTGCTGCCGGCAATAAGGGGCGGTCGCTTTTATCCGAAGAGCCGTCAAGACGACCGCCGTTCAGGCGCCCCTGAAAAGCTCCGCGCCGTCGAGAGGATCCGCAGTGGCCCCCAAAGTCATGTACTCCGACAAAGGCTCTAAGGCAAAACGGCTCTAGGGCAAAACGCCAGCCGTGATCATACGGTTGAAGAGCACGTTGCCCGATAGCCACACCACCCTGTCGTCAAAAGCACACAAGCTTCTGCTTTCGATGGCATCATCACAATGACTACCCTCGGCGCTGATACCACGGAAGACGAACTCCGAACTGGCATCATTGCGGTTATTACGCTCGTCGCGCGTTTCATCGTTGGTGGTATCGGGATCGGCGATCCGCGTGCCGCTCAGCGTGGTTCCGCCATAACCGTTCGGCCCGTGCGAGAGGACGACTACCGGCACCCCTGTACCCAACGCGATGCGCCCGCGCTGTTCGACAATACCGGCGGTGCTAGCATTGTCGCCCCTGCTCACGATATGAATGTCGCCCGTGTCACTCAGGCTCAGACCCTCTCGGGCAAATGCCGCGGTCACCCGGTAGCGGTACAACCGTCCCCAGGCATCAACCGAGGCGGCGCCCAAGTCCGCCCATGGTAGAAATCCCTCATCGGCGGCACAGACCACCGCCCCCCCGCCGTTTTCCGACCCGTCCATATCGGTATCCGGGCACGGCAACCGCCGATTGATCACGGCATATCCGAGCAAAGCTTCGCGGATCTCCGCCATCGCACGGTCGGTCGCGCGGATATTGTTAGCCTCCACCCGGGTCGCCAGGGGCACCAGCAATGTGCCTAGCAGTGTGGCGATAATCGTCAGGACGATCGCCAATTCGACCAATGTGAAACCCGCGCAGGAAGCAAAACCGGTGGCATGGGAGCGCATGTCAATTCCTGCAATCCCTATTGGCGCAAATGCTCACAACTTGGTCGTTGAACACGGACTCGCGCCGTAGCGTGGTCAGCGGGATGCCGGTGGGAGCCACCTCGAATTCACCATCGCCAAAACCACCCAAAACTTGATGCGCACTCGACACTTGCGCATTTTCTTCCTCGAAATAATCCGCTACATCCGCCGACGGACGCACCTGCCCAGCAGGGCGAATCTCGCTGCTGCTCACGCTAGACCCGGCGCCCACCACCACGGCTTGTACAGTATTGATGTAGCTCAAATGCGCTTCGGCGCGGCGCGATCGACGCCGGTTGAATACATCTATGCAGCCACCACCCGAGCAATTGCCGGTGCCGGCCGGCGAGAACCCGCTACCCACCGCCACATAGATGAACTCATACCAGCCGTTATCGTAGAACCACTCGGGAATGTCATCGCCGATCACGAAATCGCGCTCTATGTCTCTGGTCGATAGATACACATCCGCTCCGGCACCACCGTTGTTGACATCAGCCACCGCGCTCCCCACAACGGCACCACCGCGGTCCAGATCGTCTACCCGCACGGCGTATGGCGCGTACTGTAGTGGCCGGTTGCTGGCCAACGCGGCCGCTGGCAGAACCGGCAAACCACCCAACCTGGCGGCGGCGGTTGGGCTGCCAGCGGTGATAGTGCGAAGATTCAAGGCGGAGGCCTGCTTGGACTCCACACCGCTATAGTAGAGATCGAAAGTGATGCGCCGCTGAACGATGAAATCCGACCTAATCTCATAGTGATCGCCAACTTGAAATTCACCCTCCGCGCCGCCCACCAGTGCACTGAAGGCGAGTTCCGTCGCCGTCGCCGCGCTGATGAACGCATATGAGCCGTCCGTGGTATTGACCAGTACATCGCCCGCCGTCACGCCCAATGCGAGAAAGTCCAACGGCCGCGACACATCTTGCAAAGTGGTTCGCGAGCCACCCGTGGCGGTTCCGGTAAACGCTTGAGCAGCCGGTTCTACGCTCACCTCATCACCAAGACTCAACCGATTACCGGTGCCACCGGACAAGGCCACCACCCGCAGCGCTTTGCCGGTCAACGGATCCAAAGCGGCAACAATACCCTGCGACCCGTCGGTCAAATTTCGGATCCGATCGCCCCGCTCAATCCCCCACTGCGCCAACGTAAACGGCTGCGCCGCAGTATCCAATGCATTGGCAACACGGGTTAAGGTGACGTCATTGCCGGCTGTTTGTTCGATTCTTGCCGCGAGATAAGGCGACCGGACCATCCGGCCTTGGCAACGCACCAACCCCGTGCCCACACCATCCACCCGGCAAACACCACCCTCATCCACGGTCACTTCACCCACCAGGCGGCTTCGCCGCACGAACTCCAACAAGTTGCTTGGATAATTGGGCGCGGGTGAGGAAGGCGCCAAAATCACACTGAGTGCCGGCGGTGCCAGCGCGCCGGTCACCGCGAAATCCCAAGCCACCGAGAAGTTGGCCGCCCGGTCCTCTGCTTGATCCGGGTGGTGAAACGCTAATTGACCTTCTCGCGTCATCCTCTTCGCATCGCCCCTGAAGGTCGCGATCTGATAGGTATCGCCGGCGCTGAAGCGATCTCTTGGAGAAGTGCCGGAGTTCACATCCATGCCTCCCAGCAAGACCGAAGTGAGGAGATTGCCATCGGGCGGCTCGGACACGCCCAAGATTACGCCGGATGCGCCGGTGGTGAGATTACGGATGGCGGCCCCTACCAGATGCGGCCCGAACACCCTGTCATCGTCGTGTAGCGCAGCGGTGCCGCCACCATCGGCCTGCCCTTCCAGCATCAGGGTCGTGGTATCGGTATCCGGATTCGACCGCCCTTCCCAAGCGTTGGCGAAAGGGCTCATCCACGGCAACCGGCCCCGTATTCCACCGCCTGCCACGGCCCCATCCCGGTACGCTTCCAAGGCCCGGGCAACAACACTCATAGCCCGCCGCTGCACGCCATCGACGAGCTCATCGGCGGTGACGTACACCAACTGATCGTTGATGAGAGCGGCTTGCGCGGAATCACCGCCCACCGGTATGACGAATTCTTCGCCAATGGCCTCATGCCCCCCGCTAAGCTGACGGCACTCATCCGGGCCACGCATACCGTTACTATCGTCCGGTGCATTGTTGTACTCGTCATTGCTGAGCCAACTTTGAAGCCCGCGGGCATCGCGCACACTGATGCGCTCCAAGTACTGTCCTGCATCGGGGGTGCGCCCGCTACGCGACTGATGGGCCAGCGCCGGCCCGGGAGCGATGATGACGGCGGCCACCCGGCCGGCCACCAACCGGCCGCGCGAATCGCATACCCGCATCCATGGATACAGGGGGTTGTCTACCAGATCCGGATTGATGGAAAGATGCGGTTGACCTTGGTTGACCAAATTGCGCGACACCGCATACCACAATGGTTCACCGCTGCCATCACGGTACAACGTATCCAGCGTTACCACGGATGAATGCCTGCCGCCAAAATGACAACTTATCTCGCCCAAGTAGGGAAAGCGGCCCAAGAGATGATAGCTGCGAAAGTTGTTGGTCACGCAATCGCTCTTACCATCGTAAATGCGATCTTGCGCCCGATCGGGCCACGGTAGCTGACCTGGGCGCAGCGGCGAACCGGCATACACCGCCACATCGCCGATGGCCGCGCCTAACAACGCCTCGCGCGCTTGCACTAACGCCGCATTGGATTTGCGCACGGTTTCAAGATCCCGCCCCGCGCCGCTGCGGGCACGCTGATTCAGCTCGTGGAGCGTGACGGCCGCCGCTCCCAATGTCACCACCAACAGCATGCTCATCAGCACAATGCCACGCTGTCGCCGCTGAACAACGAACATGCGCTGGCGTTCAATGGGTTGGCCATACACCGTCAATCGCCTTCTCGCCGTCTTCAGGGACGTTTGCTTGTAAGCGTACGCCCACACCCCACGCCTCATGGACCGTCCTTTTCCAATGACAGTGTGAACCGACGCATAGGAGCGGGTGGTCAATTCCAATCTCGCAAAAGCACAGGCCGGCAGCGCTCAGCTTTTTGGCGCTGCCTCATCGTCCGGGGGCAAGATGTATTGTTCGCGCACCTCTCCCGCATCAGGGTTCAACAACTGTCCGGGTTTGACAGCGCTGGTGCCGTCACCGGAAGGCAGTACAAAGCGCACACCCCTGGTGGTCTTGTCCGCTTCGACCCGTATGCCATCGGCGGTGGTTTCACCACTTAGCATCCCGGTACCGTTGACCCACGCCGCATTGTGCCCGCTGGAGCGAATCACCAAACCTTCCACCAGCAACTCGGGCATCGGTTGGGACGGTGGTGGTGGCGGCGGCGCAGCGGCGGCTTGTACTCGCTTAACAATGACTTCCCGGCGGTTAGGATCGTACGCTTCGCGCGCCACATCCAATGCGGCCCGTTGTTCCGGGGTGGCAAACAACCTGCCGAGTTCCTGTGCCAGCCCGCTGGATGAGTAGGTGATAAGCGCCAGTGCGAGTAAGCGCCCATGCCACGGCGCCCGTTTCGTTGCCCTATCTATCATCGCCCCGCCTATCATCGCCCTGCTTATCGTCATAGCGGGTCTCATCGCGCCGGACCCGGTTTTTTACCAATAGCCATCGTAGATTGCAGCGCACTTCCAAGTTCGCCCGGCTGGCCACCGTGGTATCGTCGAAGCTACCGGGGCTGCGATCGAAACGACAGTTGGTGACACTGAACTGTCCACGTGCCGCCTCCTCGAGCGCGGTCAACAGCGCCCGCAGATCGCCCTCATGCAGTAGCCCCATTTTCAACTGCATGTCCGTGCTAAACACCTTGAAGCTGCCGGCGGGAACGGTGAACTCAGGACTAAACGCTTCCTGCGTGCCGATCTCGTATTGCAAGGCCGCAAGCTTCAACCCTACCGCCACAGCGCGTAAAGCCTCAACCCAACTCAGACGCTGCTCGGTGCCAATCAGACCGTGCTCGCGGAATAGGGCAAACTTCGGGGCAAACTCATCAAGCAGGCGTTTTTCATCATCCAACCTAAGGTACCTGGCCCGGGCCGACTGATAGCGTCCCCTATCGGCCATGTATCTGCGTTCCGCCTCCGCGGCGATCTGGGCCGCGCCATAGATCAATGCCCCACCCAGCGTGAGGCAGATGGCCGAAACCATCATGGAACCGCGCAGCAACCGCCACTCGACATCAGCCAGCCGCATCGGCCTTGCCGCCTATTTTGAGCACTAGGCGCAACTCGAATCTCGCCGCCGCCCTGGCCCCCGCGACATTGCCGAGCAAGCGGTTTCTAGAACTCGCATTAAACGGCTGGCGGCGGATCTCGACGCCGTGCACACCGTCGAGTTGACTCAAGAACCCGGCGAAGCGGTTAACCTGGTCCAGGGCATCCCTATAGTCCCCATCAAAAGGTTCGATGCGCCCGCTGACACGCGCCAAATGGAAGTAGACCCCGGCCTCCTGCGTGGATGGCGCAACCACTGCGAACCGGGCATTAGGATCGGACAGGATGCTACCGCGTTCGCTCAACTGTGCCTGCGGATCGATGCTGGTGCCCCACACAATGCGCTCGATGCGCACCGCATCGAAAACCTTCAACCCGCGGCTTAGCGCAACCAATGTCGGCCATGGGTGCGCGCGGTACGCCTTTAGCTGCTCGACCAATTGCACGGCTTGGCGCAGTTCCATGGGGCTTAGCCCTATATCCTCGGGCAGACCGACTTTTTTGTAGAGCCCGGTCAGGCCCTGTTTGCCGGCGTGGTAGCGCTTCTCGTAGAACACCGCTTGTTCACTGATGCTGGCCGCATCGTGATGGGTTAAAACACTTTCGCCAAACCGAAATCCGCTGAACGCGATGCTGGCCAACACCGTGATGATACTCATCGCGGACATCGCCAGGCGTGCACGGTGATGGTTGATATAGCGGGTATCTTCACTGCGCCCGTAATAGTTCGGCGGCGCCTGGTGTGCCAGCAGATGGGCGAACAGGGCATCGGCGTAGGACGAGTTGACCGGCGTGCGCATACCGAGGCCGCGGCCCACGTCGTTCAAATCGAGCACCTGCAGATGCACATCCTCCGACGCCACCGCCATCCGCCGCAGATCATCGAGCAGGCTGCCCCCGGCCAAGATTACGATATCCATGGCGGTGCCCGAATCGAACATCCTCAAGCTGTTCAGATAACGGCGCAAGGTCGCTATCTCGGTCAAGATGTAGCTGGCTTGCTGGCCAGGAGCTAGCCGTGGCGCCATAGCCAAGCGGCTCACTTTCAGGTGTCCACGGCGAATGTAGGACTGGCGTAAACCGCCGGATTCCTGGAGCGTGACCAACAGCACGTCGTGCGTTCGTAGCTGGATCTTTTTCAGCACCCCGGGACTTAGAACCGGGACCGAATAGATACCTATTAGCGGTACTTTCGCCTCGGTGAGCCGGGCCAGCCACGGCGTCACCAACTCGGGGCGGATGAGCGCCGAGAACAGGACTATATCGTCACGCCGCCCGTCCTTCTCACGGCCCTGAATGATCGCCCCGGAGTGAGACGACTCGCGGAACAAGCGGTTTTGGCGGTTGCGTAGCAGCGCCCATCGATCGGCCCCCATCGCATGCGGGATGGTTTCTTCACGAAACTCCTCCTCCACCACATCCACCAAGAAATAAGCCGGGATAGATGGCCCGGAACTCGAATAGCGGGCGAAATCCCCGAGTCCGCATTCGCTGTTCTCGAATACCAACGGCGGCAGATTCACCGCGCCCGCGCGCCAGTCAAAAACCGCCAACTGCCCTGCGGACAGAATCAATACGCGGCGTGGCGAGAAGCTAAATATCGAGGCGAGTGATGGCATCGTAGATGGGAGCTAGCACCGAGATCATGACCCAGATGAGGACTCCACCCAAAATGAAAGTCATCGCCGGACCGATCATCGCCTGCATACGCTCGATCGATTCACGCACATCCCGTTCGTAAAAATAGCTGATGTTCAAAAGCGCCGTATCCAGCGCACCGCTACTCTCCCCGACCCTCAACATGCGCAGCACCAACGGTGGAAACAGGCCGGCGCTCTCGAATCCGGCGCTGATGCTGGCGCCTTCCCGGATCCGGCGCTCCGCCCGGCGCGTCGCCTCCTGCACTGCTTTATTGTTGACCAGGGTCTCGCTGATGCGGATGCACTCGAGCACGGTGATACCCGAGGCGTACAGCATGGCAAAATAATTGGCAAAACGCGCCAAGATGATCTTCTTCAAGATCGGCCCCACTACCCACAGCCGTAACTTGAGGCCGTCAAGAACCAAGTCCACCGCCGGACTGGCCCGTTTCAGCAAGACTAGAACCCCGAACGCGACGAACGGCCCGAGCCCCACCAGGTACCAGAATTCGACGACGAAATCGGACACGGCGATAAGCGCCCGGGTATGCGCCGGCAGCTCCTGACCCACGGTTTTGATAAAACTGACCAGTTGGGGCACCAGGTAATACATCAGGAATAGCACTACACCGCCCACCACCACCGCGACGACTAGAGGGTAAGCCATCAACCGTTTGACATGGGCGGCCTGCTCATCTTGCCATTTCAAGCTTTCGGTGACCTTGCGTAACACCTCCCCCACTCGCCCGGACAGCTCGCCCGCGCGGATAAGGCTTACGAATACATGATCGAACACCCGCGGGTACAACGCCATGGCCCCGGACAGAGTTTCACCGCCTTCGATGGCTTCGATCATGCTGGCGATGGTTTCGCGCAACCGCGGCGCCTCAACCGAATCACGCAAATCCGTGAGGCCCTCGATCAGCGGTACACCGCAGGACACCAATTGCTCCAGATGCAAACAGAAGGCGATGAGTTCACGCCGCGGCACCGCCCGGCCGCCGCGGCGGATAAAAGTGCGCACCTGTCGATAATTGATGAGATCCAAACCCATGCGCATCAGGCGCATTTCCAGATCGGCGGCATTGACCGCTTCGATGCGCCCGCTGGTGGTCTTACCGCGCTCGTCAATCGCTTTGTATTGCAATAAAGGCACAGGTTTGCGCTCAAGTCAGCCGGTCGGTCAGATCGACCACCCGCGATACTTCGTCCAGACTGCTCACCCCTTGGAGCACGCGGCGTACGCCATCGTCGGCCATGGTGACAAACCCGTTGTTGCGTGCCGTCTTGGTGATCTCGCTCACCGTGGCCCGCCGGGCCACCAACTCATCGATCTCTTGGTCGAATTTGAGCACTTCAGCCACCGCCAAACGGCCCTTGTAGCCGGTGTGATCGCAGCTCGCACAGCCCGAGGGCCGGTAGATGGGTGGCATTTCCGTACCGATGCCGATGCCTACGCCCAGCAATTGGCGCACCATACGGGTTGGCTCATAGGCTTCTTTGCAATACACGCACAGCTTGCGTACCAGCCTTTGCCCTATCACACCGATGATATTGCCCGCCATGATATGCAGTGGAATACCGGTATCGAGCAACCGCGGGATCGCCCCCGCAGCCGAATTGGTATGCAACGTGGAAAACACCTGGTGGCCAGTCATGGCAGCGCGAAACGCCATCTCGGCAGTCTGCGCATCGCGGATCTCGCCGACCAGGATGATGTCCGGATCCTGGCGCATCATCGTGCGCACGCCATTGGCAAAATCCAGCTTGACCGCCTCGTTCACCGAAGTCTGGCGGATCATTTCCATCGGATATTCCACCGGATCTTCCAGCGTCATGATGTTGACTTGCTCGGTATTCAAGTGGTTCAGCATCGAATAAAGCGCTGTAGTCTTACCACTGCCCGTCGGACCGGTGACCAAAATAATGCCTTCCGGGCGCGCCATCATGAGGCGCAATGTTGCTAGCGCCTCATCCGACAACCCCAGTGCTTCCAACGCAACGATGCCTTTTTGCCGATCCAGAACACGTAAAACGATGTTCTCGCCGTGGGTGGTAGGCATCGAGGAGACGCGAAAGTCCACCGGATGACCCGACACTTGCAGCGAGATGCGCCCGTCTTGCGGCGCGCGCATCTCGGCGATATTCATCCCCGACATAACCTTGAGCCGCACGGCGATAGCGGCCCAGTAATTACGGTGAAGGCTGCGGATCTGGCGCAACACCCCATCAATGCGATAACGGATGCGAAGAAACTCATGCTCCGGTTCGAAGTGCACATCCGAAGCCGCCCGCTTGACCGCATCGGACAAAAGCGCGTTAACCAGGCGCACCACCGGCTGAGAATACTCATCGCTTTGCGCTTCGAGGCTGTGGTAGTCGATCTCGCCGGTTTCGATCTCCTGCAAGATGCCATCGACCGAAAGCTCATAGCCGTAGAATCGATCAATGGCTTCATCGATCTCGGTGCTACCGGCGAGCACGGCTTTGACTTCGATGTCACCACCGAGTAACGCTCGTACCTGATCCAGGGCGATGACGTTAAACGGATCGGACATCGCCACCGACAATTCACGTTTTTCCTGATCCATCGTGAGAGCCAGGATGTGGTAACGCCGGGCCACGTCTTTGGGAATAAGCTGCACCACCTCGCTACCGACCACTACCCTGGAGAGATCAACCGGCTCGTAGCCCAGGGCACCACCCAGCACATCGCGAATAACCGCTTCCGTGGCGAAGCCGAGCCGTACCAGAATGTTGCCCAGATGCTCACGCTTTTGCTCACGCTTGCGCTTTTGCTCGGTAAGGGCAATGCGCACCTGATCTTCGGTGACTACACCACGGCTCACCAACAACTCACCGATACGCCGCCGGCCAGGCGGAGCACCCAGATTGATCGCCGCAACACAGTCCATGGTGTTGCTTAGCCCTGCACAGCCGAGCAACAGGCGCGGCTCAATTGCCGCCCGCCATGGCGCTCACCCGCAACTGCGCCACCGCTGTATCGAACCCCGCGTCGCGCGTGCCGGCCAGCCTCAGTGCGCGTTTGTAGTAGTCTGACGCGGCTGCCTCCTGGCGCATGTGATCCAAACTGACGGCCAGATTGAACGCGTAGTCGGGATGGGATGCATCGTGGCGCAAAGCACCGAAATACGCCGCCTGCGCTTCAGGCCAGCGGCCTTGCGATGCGTAGAGATTGCCCAAACTGTAGTATAGATGGGCCGCATCCGGTTCCTCGGCCAGCATCAACTTGAACTCGCTCTCGGTGGCCTGTACGTCAGCGGAGGGGCTCAAGGTTAACAGCGCCGAGCGCGCGGTACTGTCTTTGGGGTTCAATGCCAGCAGCTTTGCGTACGCCGCCCGGGCCGCCCCTAAACGCCCCTGGCGCGCCGCCACCGCGGCACTGCCTAGCAGTGCGTCGCGCTGATGCGGATGGATGCTCAAGATTTTTTTGTAAGCATGTGCTGCGCGCGCCAACTCACCGCGCTCGTAGGCCGAATAAGCGCTTGTCAACACCGGTGATACGCGGTCCACCGCGGGCCGGCGCGTAATACCGATAGTGCCGGACGCGCTGGGGCCTTGCGGCAACCGCGCCTGAGCCCGCGCAGTGGCCGATCCGAATGCGCCCGGTGCGAATCGGCCACTGCGCCTGCCCGAAGACCGCTCATCCTCGGCTCGCCCGCTCTCAGGACCACCTTGGACTGCAGTAGACGGCGCTGAACGGTTAGTGACCAATGGGCCCCTGTGAGCGGCCCTTGCTCTCGCATTCGACCCTCTACGGGCGGGCGCAGCAGTGGCAATCTGCTCGCCGGTGTAGTCACTGTGCGCTTCCAAGTCCACGGCCGCCGGCGTCGCGGGCGGCACCTCTATCACTTCAGGTGGCAGCGGTTGCACCGACAAATCGCCCTGCTCGGGCATCGGCCTACCAGACATCAATTGCGTGTCCGCCCCTCGGGCTGCAATAGCAGCAGAACCTTGCGCCAACGCGTCTTTTACCCGCTGCACCGGCTCGGCGCGGCGTACCCGACCGGCATCAGTGGGCTTTTGCTGTGTTCCGGCACTCACCGCAGCGATGGTGGTTGTATCAACGCTGCCGGGATCCGCGTACACCACCGCGGGCTCAGGTACTGCGCTCGCCGGGACACCACGGCCAGTGCTTTGCGAGGCGATATCGGTTGGTGTGGGTGTGACTGGCGCCCTGGACCGCGGCGTGGTGAAACTTTGCGGCGGTACCGGCCCTAGCAGTGCCAATACGGCCTCGAGCAACGTTTGCGGGCTACCGTCACGCGCCGCCACCGCCGGCGCCGACGCGGTGGAAACCCAAAAGAGCACGCCCCCAACCGCGCCTATCACTGACAGTAGCGGGAGCACTATAAACACGAAGGTTCGTGCTACGCGGCCGCTAGAGGGTTGCGCTTTAGCATCGAATACCCGCCGCGCCATAGGCTGGGTTTCAGTGTCTTCACCCAAGCGCAGCCCGTCGATGGCGGTGGCGGTTTGGCCGCAGGACGGCTCAGGCTCCCCGGTCTGTATTGCAGAGATAATGACTGCGTCGGTGCCATCGAAATAAGAGTCCACCGGCGCTCTTGCAAGTTCGAGCGATGGCAACGCGACAGAGGTGTCCTCGACTTCTATTGCACTGACTTCTATTGCATCGGCGCCCGGCACTACAGGCGGTAGTTCGGCTTCAAGTGAATCTTCACGTTCGCCTGAGAAGTCTTCCGCGTCGGCACCATCAAGCTGGAAACTCGAACGGTTCGTGCCGCCGCCCGATTCTGCGCCATCCTCAGGCAACCTCGACAGTTCAAGGCCGGTAGCGGTGTTTTCAAGCAGGGGGGTACTGGTGAACTCGATTAGGTCCGCCTCTTCGTCCCTAGGGACCGGCTCTAGCGCGAGACCATGGCCGGTGGCGTCCGAATCCACCGGGTCCAAGCCGAATTCAGGGATCGACGAAGCCGATTGCGGCGGCGGCCTCTCGCCCTCGCGCTCCTCAGCTTCACGGGCGCGTTCCGCGCGTTTTAGCGCATCCATTAGCAGGCTCATTGCCTGATCCCGTTCAAAGCTGAAACCCATTCAAGGGTGCCTGCTAAAAATAGCAATTTTTTCGTGAATGCAAGGAAGCACCGCGCGCGCAACCGCAGTGTATAGGTGATACCTGAGGATTGGAGCACGGCGCTGACGCCGCAATCGCGGAAAAAGTGCATTGTTAGAGGTGCCCTCAAGGTTGGACCCCTTGCAAGCGCTTACCCTGGGGTGATAGTTGCGGCGCGACGGTGCCTAAGTTTTCCGGCAGATTACGCTTATAGCTACCGAGGTCGCCGGCTAACACACTGGGCTTGCGGATCACCCATGGACGCACGAAGATCACCAGCTCGGACTTGGTAAAAGCGTTGTTGCGGAACTTGAACAGATCGCCGAGTTCATTCAATTCCGACAACAGCGGAATGCCGTCGGTGTCTTTATTCCGGCTATCTTGCATCAAACCACCCAACACGGCGATTTGCCCACTTTGGGTTTGCAGGACGGATTCGAACTCGCGCACCTGTATCTCCGGCACCCTGTTGATACCCACCGTCAGGTTCGGATTGGGATCATTGACGAACTGCAAAATGCGCGAAATAGTTGGGCGCACATTGAGCGTGACGGCATCGGTAGACGTGATCTGCGGGGTCACCGTCATGACGAATCCCACTGGCACCGTCTGCGGTGTGGTCTCGATATTCGTGACGACATTGCCGTTGGCATCGGTCTGGGTCGATACCTCGGCGGTAAAGTAGACGCGGTTATCGACTACTTTTAGCACTGCTGTTTGGTTGTTGAGTGTCATGATCCGGGGACTGGAGAGCACCCGCACGTCACCGAACTCCTTGAGTAACCGCGCAGTAACCGTCAGATCAGTGGTTGAATGACTGCTGTTGGCAGTGGCATCGGTGTACTGGAGCAAGAAGAACGGCGCATTGGCCACGGTGCCGCCAATAATGGATTGCGTCAGGGTCACACCCGCTTTTTGCGCCACCTTGCTCCAATTTATGCCGGCCTGGAAATTGTCACGTAAAGTCACTTCCACCACGGTCGCTTCAATCAATACTTGCCGCTTCAAGCTGGCCGCCACGCGGTCCAGATAAGCTTGAATCTCCCGGTGTTCCCTAGCGTTAGCCCGCACGCTCAGCAATCCTGCTTCGGGATTGGCCAATACCGCAGAGCCGCCAGGCGCCGCCTGATTCGACACGATCATGGCGTTGACAGCCGCTACCAATCTCTCCCATACCGCATGGCTGGCGGTACTCTCAATGGCGGTAGAAGAGTTATTGTCGCCGCTTGCAGCGGCCACGGATGCGCCTCCCGAAGTGGTGGCGATCTGGGTAGACACGCTCACTGAGCCGATGGTTTCGCGGGCCAGATTCACGTAGTCGATGGTGTAGGTCCGCAAAAACGGCTGATCCCGGGTGATGACCAAAAGGTTACCGTCAAACTCGTACCGCAAATTCACCTGCCGGCTCAGACGCTCCAAGATCTGCGGCAACGACTGATCGATGGCATTGAGCGTTACCGCGCCTTGGAGATCCGGATGAATGTCTACATTGATAGCGGCGTCACGGGCTAAGGCGAACAGCAACTCACGCACCGGCACGCCGTTGACGACCACCGTATAGATCTCTGCCGCGGGGGCCGGCACCGGGCGCGGCGGTGCCGGCAAACGGGTAACAGGACTCGGGATAGCACCAGACCTAGCCACCGCCGGGGCAGGTACCGAGACATGGCCGGTAACAGCAGGGCGCGGCTCGGGCACTATGGATTCGCATGCGCTCGTCAGTGCAGCGGCGGTAAGCGCCATCACTACACGAACTAGTAGCGCCCAGACAGCGAAAGTGTGAGCGGTTGTTATCCGGGCTATTAGCCAGCGAAACACCTCGGTCACCATCAGCTTGTCCGTGCTGCTCAGTATATCCGTCACCGTATTCATCCCCAGCGCATTCATCCCCAGCGCCGCCGTCCAGACTTAAGCTGGAGCGCGCGAGTATCTTGTGCAGGGAGGGCTGCATTGGAGGTGCTGCTCAGATATGCACCAGTGGCGAGGCGAAGACGGCGTGCCCTGGCTATCTTGCGCGTAGTGGATGGCTACCGCGTGTAAGGCTTGATCCCGAGTGGAAAGCGCGACAGCCCATTGCGTGACCAAGTCCGGCAACAACCGGCGTGCATGCCAAGCGCTCAGCGCTGCGAGATCAAGCCGGCGGGCACGGTACAAAAAGCGCCTAATCCATCCTCGATAAACTTGCTCTGCTCGTATCGAATAGTGCCGAAGCCGAATCGCCTCGCTCAGCTTGCCCAGTGCACTCTTCGCATCACTCGATAACCCTTCCACAGCAGATCTTCTTCACGGTCCAAAGAACGCGCAAAGGCTAGATCAAACAGATGAGGCCTCGTGTCATCTGAGAGCTTGTCTTTAGTAGGTCGCAGCCGCACAGCTTTCGCGTTGTAATACGAACCAACGCCACGTATTGACAGACATTAGGCAAAGGCAGAAAAGCCCAATCAAGTAAGTTATTGACTAAATAACTGTTCGCAAAGGTAGATCACTGAGAGGGAACGCGGGTGCCTGCCGGTGCTCAGCCCGGGTGCTAACACAGTTAAGGCCACCAGCAGGACACCCGAGCCTGCCGATGGTAGAACGAGCGCCCTTGTTGTGACGCCAGGGCACAATGAAAAGCACTCCATCGCCGGCGCGCTGCATGCTCGAAGTGGGCGCAGCGCGCTTCCTCGGCATCGTTCAACCGTTCCCGGGAAGCGGCCATGATGGAGCACAGTTAGCCCGAAAAACTCACCGAGGGGGTAGAAAAAGGCTGCTTCCAGTGGCATAACAGTTGTGAGATCAATCGTTTAGGCCACACGAGGAGGAAGCAGCCTTGAAGACACAGTGTACGGGTGAACCGCTTGAGTTTCACGCCCTGGGACGGCGTTCGCTCACGGGTCGATTCGATGGTGGACGCATCAACTCGGACGCCGGAGGCGTCCTACTGCGAGGGGTGGACACGCGCACCGCAGTGACCGCGCGCATGTCCAGATGCTTCGATGATTACCGCAATGCGGCGAGCGTCGAACACCGCGTGCATGAGTGGGTGTCGCAGCGCATTGTTGCCCTCGCGCTCGGATATGAAGATCTCGACGACCCTAGGGAACTGCGGGGCGACACGGTGCTGTCGTTGCTGGTGGGCAAGAGGGATGTGACGGGCGAGAAGCGGATTGGCGAGCGCGAGCGCAGCTAGGCATTGGCCGGTGCGAGCACGTTGAACCGCATGGAACTGGGCGAACCGCAGGCAGCGCACGAGCGCTACAAGCGCATCGTCGCGCGCCCCGGAGCATTCGATGAGTGGTTGGTCGAGTTCTTTGTGGAATCGCACACCTAGGCATTCCTACGGCTGCATCTGCGCAGTCGTGAGTCGGTTCGCACCTTCGCTTCGGTACCGATTCGCTGCGCCAACCAAATCTAGATTCTCTCCTCGAACTCCGGTTAACACTGGGTAGGTCGAGTAGACAAGTTTTATGAAATCGTCCCAATACAGCCTCTTTGTTTGCTTGATGACATGATCAAGTATCCACCTATCTTCTGCGGATAGGGCAGGGGAGAACGGTTTCTTGATAGACATTGTCTCTTTCACGCCGCCAAACATGTTCTGCCCGTGTTCTAGGTTGAACTTGTTGGCCTGGAACGCAATCTGCCAGACATCATCGACGTAGGGGCCATAGTTGTTGAAGAACCATTCGATGTCTGTCAGCTGAGAATTCCGCTCCAACACGGACTTCCAGTCGGCCAGATACACCATCTTCGTCAAACGAGCTTTGGACAACTCCGACTTATGCGGGTAGTGCTGGTATAGATACCCGATCACATCCGGTAGATCTGCCATTTCAGAAACCTCTCGATCTCGCCACATCCGGCGAGGGTTCAAGTGGGCGCAGAACTTCGATCAAGTGTGCAATCTCACGCCCTGCGATTCCGTCGATGAATGTGCGCACATCGTTTACATCGAACCCATCAACTGTTGTACTCTCGAAAACGATCACCGCTGTTCGTTGCAGGTCTGCACGGTCACGGAGCGCAAACGCGAATATCAACCTACTCTTCATCAGCATCTTGCGAAGCGTTTCAGAGTCGATGTTCCAGCAGTCGGCCATTACGCTCGCGTACTTGTCCGGCTCCGAATCCGGATCCGGCAAGTCACGCGCAACTGCCTCACCGGATTTCCAGGCTTCGCCGATGCAACCCTGATCGTCAGGATACACGCCGCGCCCTCGGCGAGAGAAGTCCGGTCCTTCCGAGTATCGACCTAACATGTAGAACGCTCGGTCGTGGTCGGAGTATCGATAGATACTCACTCGCTCCTGGTCACCGAAGCCGAGGGTCTTGGCGATGTGACCTAGCTTCGTTCTCCAGATATCGAAATAGTCGTCACCAAACCCTTGAATTATCTTCTCTAGCTTTCGCTTCTCCCGGCTAAGCGTGTTCGCTCGGCTGGTTCGCTTGTAGACGTGGATGTTGCCGAGGGCGAACGCGAAGATGATTGTCAGAGCGCCTGACGCCCGGAGCCATTGCTTTGTTCCCTGGGGCATATCCAGCGGGGCGGGCAGCAGATTGGGAACGAAGGCCATAAAGACACCGCCGAGCACGACCAGCAAGATTGGCCAATACTCGTCCAAAAACAAACCGAGTCGGGTGAACGGTCCAACGGCGTCCTCCTGGGATGAGTCGGTACCCTCGCCCCTCACCCGCACATGCCTAGTATACTGTATATAGGGTCAGTAAGATGCGAACTCAAGTCACTAGCCACGTTCCTTAGAAGCCTTGTTGTGGGGTGGCAATGGTCTCAGTCATCCGCGTCTCCGTCGAGCCCGCCCAATGAACTTGATACCGGGATTTGGTGCCTATCACCACGAACTTTCGTGGAGAAATCTGTAGCAATCACACTAGTGTAGCTAGATCAATGAGTTATGTGAATTTCATCAGCGACAGCGGTTCACGGCCGTGGCAAACTCCGCTCTTCTCGGATTCTGCCACGAGTGAAGCCGACCATGCCGCTAGGTCGCCAAGCGAAACTGGTCAGTTCCAAACAGCAGGGTCTGGTGCTCCAGCACGTAGCTACCACCCGGCGTCCTAAGCGAGACCGAGTCATAGTGCTGCTGTCCTTTCGCGCCGGTCTCCGAGCAAAGGAGATCGCCAGCCCGACGTGGGAGATGGTGATGGACGCCGGTGGCCAAGCTCGTCTCGACTGGCCAGTGATCGACCCGGAGCGCGGGCAGGGGATGTCGGCGGAGACTGTAACCAATTGGTTCGACAGGCTTTATTGCTCTATTGGGCTTATCGGTTGCAGCAGCCACTAGGGGCAGCGGACTTTCATCACGAGCGCGGCACGGAGGATCGTCCAGGCTGGCGGGAGCCTCCGGGATGTGCAACAGCTTGCTGGCCACCGCGATTTGTCTACAACGCAGCGATACGTCGAAGGCTGCTCGGACGCGAAACGACGGGTCGTGGACATGCTCTGACCCCGGTCCCCGGCTAACCCGAAAAACTCGCCAAGGGGGTAGAAAAAGGCTGCTTCCGGTGGCATAGCGGTTGTGGGATCAATCGTTTAGGCCACACGAGGGGGAAGCAGCCTTGAAGACACAGTGTACGGGTGAACCGCTTGAGTTTCACGCCCTGGGATGGCGTTCGCTCACGGGTCGGGTCGATTCGATGGTGGACGCATCAGCCCGGACGCCGGAGGCGTCCTGCTGCGAGAGGTGGACAAGCGCACCGCAGTGAGCACGCGCGTGTCCGTTGAACCGCATGGAGATCGGCGAACCGCAGGCGGCAGCGCACGAGCGCTACAAGCGCATCGTCGCGCGCCCGGAAGGGTTTGATGAGTTGTTGGTCGAGTTCTTTGTGGAATTGCATTTGCGGGCGCCGCGCGAACTGTGGCTCGACCTCGATGCGAGCGATGACCCGTTGCACGGTCACTAGGCAGGGCGATTCTTTCACGGCGACCACCGTTGCTACTGTTACCTGCCGCTGTACATCGTCTGCGGCGAGCCTCTGTTGTGTGCGCGGCTGCGCGAATCGAATCAGGACGCCTCGGCGGGTTGTCTCGAAGAACTCGAACGTATTGTCGGGCAGATTCGCCGGCACTGGCCGCGCACCCGAATCCCCATCCGGGGCGATTCGCGATTGCGCCGCGACTCAGTGATGAAGGGGTGCGAGGACCATGGGGTCGGCTTCGTGCTGGGACTGGCGCGAGCCCTGGGCAGCGCGATGCATGAAGCACAGAGTGTTCATCGTCGCACCGGCAAGCCGGCCCGGCGATTGCGCGACTTCACCTACCGCACTCGCCAATCGTGCAGCCGCAGCCGCCCGGTGGTGGGCAAGGCGGCGTCTCTGTCGAAGGGGGAGATCCGCGGTTCGTGGTGACCCACCTCTCGCCGCGCCAGGCCTCGGCCAAGCGATTGTATGAGAAGCTCTACTGCGCGCGCGGCGAGAGGGAGAATCGCATCAAGGCGCCGCCCCTCGACCTCTTTGCCGACCGCACCCGCGCGCACACGATGCGGGCGAACCCGTTGCGGTTGCACTTCTCCTCGTTCGCCTATGTGCTGATGCACGCGCTGCGAAGACTCGGAACCGAAGGCACACAGTTCGCCCGCGCCCAGTGCGCGACGCTTCGGCTGAAGCCGTTGCCGATCGCAGCGCGGGTCAAGGTCACGGCCCGGCGGATAGGGCTGTCGTTCTCGCCGGCGTATCGGTATGCCAAGACCTTTACCCGGGTGCTGGCGAACGTACAGGCAGCACCGTTGTGGAATCGGTCCGGATAGCCTTGCGCGTCACTCCCTTACACGCTAGACCGGTCATCGGCGTGACGCCGAGGTCGCCGCACGTGCCGGTCGCGCAATCAACGCCCACCTGGCCTCGCAAAGTACGAAATATCGCTCTTCACCTCGCCTGAACCCGCACCGATTGCGCCAATCGGCGCCGCTCCCTGCGCTACATCGCTGAGAGCAGCATCATTCATAAGAACTGCGACTCGAAATGGGGAATCGGTGACGGATGCGGGTTAGGTGCAGCTATTTAGCGCTAACTTAGCGGAAAGACGATTTCATCAGCGCAGATACTCGGATTGGCCAGTTAGACGATCTCCACGGTATCGCTCAGTGGTAGTACGTACACGGTCTATACTCCCGCCGACAGGCGTTGGATTTTCGAGTACAAAGTAGTACGGTTAACGCCCAGTAAACGCGCCGCCTCACTCAGGTTGCCACCGCTCAATTCAAGCGCCGACTCGATATAACGCTGCTCCCAGTGACTGAGCACCGCGTCCAATTGAAACTCACCGGCTTTCAAACGCTCGATGGTCCCGGCATCCAACTGCGAGCGACTATCCAACTCCGCTTCCAGCGCTGTCAAACTGATCGTTTGCCCAGGATATTTTGCGCCTAGCCGGATAACTATGTTGCGCAGCTCACGCACGTTGCCTGGAAAAGCATACTGAGCCCACCGCCGTTCAGCTTCCCCACTCAAGGTAAATGGCTTCATCTTCGCCGCGTAAAAGCCACGATAATGTTCGAGCAGGGCGAAACTGTCGCCGTTGCGCGATCGCAGCGGTGGGACTTGAATAGTCAAAACGCCGAGCCGGTGATAGAGATCATGGCGGAAATTGCCGCGACGTATCTCCTCTAGCAGATCGCGATTGGTGGCAGCCACGATCCTGGCGGTGGCCCGTCTGGTGCGGGTTTCGCCAACACGATAGTACTCGCCGTCTTCCAATACCCGCAGCAATTTGGGCTGCAACTCCAGCGGAAAATCGCCTATTTCATCCAAGAACAGCGTCCCCTCGCCAGCCTCTTCGAAGAAACCGCTGCGGGCCGAGTTGGCCCCGGTAAACGCTCCGCGGGCGTGGCCGAAAAGCTGTGCGTCCAATAACTCGAGGGTAAACGCCGCGCAATTGACGCAAACAAAAGGGGTTTTGACCCGATTACCGCCGTCGTGCAAAGCTCTGGCAACCAGTTCTTTGCCAGTCCCCGACTCGCCTTGCACCAATACCGGAAACGGCGTGCTGGCAAAACGCTGCACCTCCTCGCGCAACGTGTTCATGGCTGCGCTGGTGCCGATGAGTTCGTCACAGCGCAGCTGCGCTAACCGGGTCGCTTGTTCCGCTTCAAGCATCGCTTGCTGATGTTCCAGCCGCGCCAGCAATATTTGCGGGTCACACGGCTTAGCCACGAAATCGGCCGCACCTAGCGTCAGCGCGTGCTGAATGTTGGCGCGATCGTTCTGCCCCGACAGCACCACCACTTTCATCTGCGGATTGAAGCGCAGTAGTTCGTCCACTAGGGTGAACCCCTCGCCGGATTCGTGCGGTGAGGGCGGCAGTCCTAAATCGACCAGAGCAAGAGATACGCGCGCACCCAAAGCTCTCAAAGTGTCCATGGCTTGCGCTCTGGAATTACATACGCGCACGTCGAAGCGTTCCTTCAGGACGAACGCCAATGAATCGCAGATCATCGGATCGTCATCGACGAGGAGTACGGCAGGGGCTTTGTAGATATCTTCCACTACACTATCTTGCGCCACACCAACACCTTCGGTTTTCCATAAAACAATGCTTTTCATATCTTCACTAGAGTTGTCTACGTCTGTAATAGCGTCAGCCACTGCCAATGTTCGCAACATTGGGTGACTGCATTGTTGCCATACCCCTTGTCATGCTTAACAGTTTTTGCTTTATCTCGCCGGCTCGCTGGCAGCAACCTACCCCGATAATTGCCGCCCGAATAACAGCAGGGGCCTGACGACCTTATTCAAGCTGGAGAATTCAATGGTTACGCAACGCGAGCAAGCCAATGCCATACGGGCACTCAGCATGGACGCAGTGCAACGCGCCAACAGCGGCCACCCCGGCATGCCCATGGGTATGGCCGACATCGCACAAGTGCTCTGGAGCGGCTTCCTGCGGCACGACCCGGGGCGGCCCGATTGGCCAAACCGGGATCGCTTCGTGCTCTCCAACGGTCATGGCTCTATGTTGCTCTATTCCATATTGCATCTTACGGGCTATGAACTCACGGTCGATGATCTGAAAAACTTCAGACAGTTACACTCGAAGACCCCGGGGCACCCCGAATACGGCTACGCACCGGGCGTAGAGACCACCACCGGCCCCCTAGGGCAGGGTTTCGCCAACGCGGTGGGCATGGCGCTAGCCGAGCGCATGCTGGCAGCGCACTACAACCGGCCCGGACATACGGTCATCGACCACGATACTTACGTCTTTTTAGGCGACGGCTGTCTGATGGAGGGCATTTCCCACGAAGCCGCCTCACTGGCCGGCACGCTAGGGCTAGGCAAACTCACCGCTGTCTATGACGATAACGGTATCTCCATTGATGGTGCAGTCGAAGGCTGGTTTACGGAGAACACTGCGGCGCGGTTTGCGGCGTATGGTTGGCATGTGATCGCCGATGTAGACGGCCACGATGCACCAGCGGTGGCGACCGCGCTGCGGACTGCCCGCGCAGTCACGCAACGTCCTAGCCTTGTGTGCTGCAAAACCATCATCGGCTACGGCTCGCCTAATAAACAAGGTAAAGAGTCCAGTCATGGAGCCGCCTTGGGCGCCGATGAAGTGGCTCTCGCCCGCGACAACCTGGGCTGGCCCCATCCACCCTTCGAGATTCCCGAGGCAATTTACGCCGCTATGGACGGCCGTCAACGCGGCCACGAACGCACCCGCAAGTGGGACGCGAATATGCAAGCGTACCGCTTGGCCTACCCGGCGCTAGCCGATGAATTAGAACGCCGTTTGGCTGGCGCGCTGCCGGCGCACTGGCCAACCCATGCCGCCCGAGTGATAGCGACAATAGATCGCGCAGCGGCCAGCATCGCGACGCGCAGTGCCTCGCGCAACGCCCTCGAAGCTTTCGGCCCCGAACTGCCGGAACTGGCCGGCGGCTCGGCCGATCTAGCTGGCTCCAATCTGACCATCTGGTCCGGTTCCAAAGCCGTCACGGCCGATGATGCCGACGGCAATTACATCTACTTCGGGGTACGTGAATTCGCCATGGCCGCCATCGCCAACGGCATGGTGTTGCACGGCGGTTTCATCCCGTATGCCGCCACCTTCCTCATGTTCTCGGAATACCAGCGCAACGCACTGCGCATGGCCGCTTTGATGAGAATAGGCACCATCTTCGTGTTCACCCACGATTCCATCGGCTTAGGCGAAGATGGGCCTACCCACCAAGCCGTCGAACAAACCGCCACGCTACGCCTCATGCCGAATATGTCGCTGTGGCGGCCATGCGACGCGGTGGAATCGGCGGTTGCCTGGCAAGCAGCCGTAGAACGGCGCGACGGCCCCACTTCTTTGTTGTTCTCCCGTCAAGAGTTGCCCCATCAGGCCCGCACCGCCCATCAATTGAACAACATCAAACGGGGTGGCTATGAGTTGGTAGCCAGCGCGGGAGAACTGCGAGCGCTCATCATCGCCACCGGCTCGGAGGTGGCTTTAGCGGTGGCCGCCGCAGCCAGCCTCAACACGCAAGGCATAGGAACGCGAGTGGTGTCGATGCCCAGCGTAGATGTCTTCAAACAGCAGCCCGAGGACTACCGCAATGCGGTGCTGCCGCCTGAAATACGGGCGCGGGTCGCCGTGGAAGCGGGCGTCACCGACGGTTGGTACGCCCTGGTCGGGTTGCACGGTGCCGTGGTTGGCCTAGACACGTTTGGCGAATCGGGTCCGGCAGCCCACGTCTTCGAGCACTTCGGATTCACCGCTGAAAACGTCGCCGACACGGTACGCCGTGTCATCAATTCATAGCCCCTAAAGTCATGGCTGCAATACCGTAAAATGGACGGGCTAAAGGGCGCCTCTAAAAATAGTCATTTTTTCGTGAGTGCAAGGAAGCACCGCGCGCAGAACCGCAGTGTATGGGTGATACATGAGGATTCGAGCACGGAGCTGACGCCGCAATCGCGGAAAAAGTGCATTTTTAGAGGTGCCCTAAAGTTGGAGCAAGGTCATTCAACCCAATACTGGAGAACACTCAAACATGGCCATTCGAGTAGCGATCAATGGGTACGGACGCATCGGACGGAATGTTCTACGGGCGCTATACGAGTCCGGACGCACTGACGAAATCCAAATCGTGGCGGTCAACGATCTGGGCGATGCCCAGACCAACGCTCATCTAACCCGGTACGACACCGCCCACGGACGCTTTCCCGGTACGGTTGAGGTCGATGGCGATGACATGGTCGTCAATGGCGATCGCATTAAGGTCTTCGCCGAGCGCGATCCGGGCAAGGCGCCCTGGGGCGGCCTGGACATCGACGTGGTGCATGAGTGCACAGGTTTTTTTACCAGCAAGGCAACAGCGGGCGGCCATCTGGCCGGCGGCGCCAAGAAGGTCATTATCTCGGCCCCCGGCGCCGCCGATGTGGACGGCACCATCGTATTCGGTGTCAATCACGGCACCTTAAAAGCCAGCGACACCGTTATCTCCAACGCCTCGTGCACCACCAATTGCCTGGCACCGCTAGTGGCACCTTTGCACGAAAAAATCGGCGTCGAGGCGGGCATCATGACCACCATTCACGCTTATACCAACGACCAAGTCCTAACCGATGTGTACCATTCGGACTTGCGCCGCGCCCGTGCCGCCACCTCCTCGATGATCCCCACCAAAACCGGCGCCGCCGCGGCGGTGGGTCTGGTCCTGCCGGAACTGAACGGCAAGTTGGACGGTTTTGCGGTACGCGTGCCCATCATTAACGTATCCATGGTCGATCTCACTTTCAGCGCAGCGAGAGATACCAGTATCGAAGAGATCAACGACATCATGGGTGAAGCGGCGGAAGGCTCGCTCAAAGGCATTCTTGCCTATAACGACAAAGCCCTGGTCTCCATCGATTTCAATCATGATCCAGCCTCTTCTACCTATGAAGCACCGCTCACCAAAGTGATCGGTGGCCGCTTGGTCAAAGTGCTGTCCTGGTACGACAACGAGTGGGGTTTCTCCAACCGTATGCTGGATACCACCGTGGCCCTGGTTAACGCCCCCTGAGGACGACGCTACCGATGCCGATTTTGACGATGCAGGCGGTTGCGCTGAGCGGCCGGCGGGTGTTGATCCGTGAAGACCTCAATGTGCCGCTAAAAGATGGTGAGGTGGCCAATGACGCCCGCTTGAGAGCAGCGGCGCCAACCCTCGAACAAGCAGCCAAGGCAGGTGCCCGGGTGATGGTGATGTCACACCTGGGCCGGCCCGAGGAAGGCCGGGCGCAGGAGCAATTCTCCCTCGCCCCCGTCGCTAGCCACCTGGCCGGTTTGTTGGACGTACCGGTGACGTTTTGCGCCGATTGGCTGGACGGCACAGCCGTCGAACCGGGTCATATCGCGATCTGCGAAAACGTGCGCTTCAATCCCGGCGAGAAAGCTAACGATGAGCAGTTGGCCAAGCGCATGGCAGCACTTTGCGATGTATTCGTGATGGATGCTTTCGGCACTGCCCATCGTGCGCACGCATCGACCCACGGGGTCGCGCAGTTCGCCCCCATCGCCTGTGCCGGCCCCCTGCTGAGCGCCGAATTGGATGCCTTGGGACGGGCGTTGGAATCGCCGGCGCGGCCCTTGGCGGCGATTGTAGGCGGCTCCAAGGTTTCCACTAAGCTCACGGTACTGGAGTCCCTCGCCGGCATCGTCGATCAGTTGATCGTGGGCGGCGGCATCGCCAATACCTTTATTGCCGCCGCCGGCCACAACGTAGGCCGGTCCTTATATGAAGCGGGGTTGGTGGATACGGCCAAAAAGCTTATGCAGGATGCGCAAAAACGCGGCGGCGCTATCCCTGTGCCTACCGATGTAGTAGTGGCCAAAAGTGTGGATGAAGATGCACTGGCAGTGGTCAGGCCAGTCCCCGAAATAGCCGATGACGAACTCATCGTAGACCTAGGCCCGCGCTCGGCAGCGGCGCTAGCACGAGCATTGAAGGCGGCCAAAACCATCATCTGGAACGGGCCAGTGGGCGTATTCGAGCTAGCGCAATTCGCCGATGGTACCCGGCTACTCGGCGAAGCCATCGCGCAGAGCAGCGCGTTTTCCATCGCTGGAGGGGGCGACACACTGGCAGCCATAGATAAATTCGGATTGACCGAGCGTATCTCCTATATCAGCACCGGTGGCGGCGCTTTTCTGGAATTCGTGGAGGGTAAAGAGCTGCCTGCGGTGGCCGTACTCAAAGCCCGCGCCAGCGCCTAACATAGACCTAGCCCTCCGCCTTCAGCGAAAAAGCGAAGGCGCGCTGGCGCGAAGTGGCTTTTTCCTTACCCGCGGGGCGAATGCAGTAAGCCGTGCCGAGCGCGTCCGGCGTTTCGCTGGCGCCCTCCTCTACCCACGCTATCAACGGCGCCCATTGATCCAGATCCTTGCGGGCGCCGCCGGCGCGCAGTTCGTGAATACCAAGGCCACACTCAGCCGCTCTTATATAGGCTTGGGTGTCACGCAAGCGGGCGGCGAAGGCGAATCCGGAATGGGTTAAAAAGCGCTCCAGATCCAGATACATCACTGTGTGGGTGCGAACCCGGTTGGCCACGACGGCCACCCGCACATCACCGTTAAGCACACGCGGCAACTGCGCGAACGAACGCATGAATTTGGACGCCGCGTCGATATCTATCTGCGAGGACAGCACCGGCACGATAATGGAGTCGGACCGGCTGACCAGATCAGCCAACTGCTGCCCTTGCACATTAGCCGGAGTGTCGATGACGATGCGATCGGTATTCTCCGGCAGGCGCAGCAGAAAGCTACGCGTGACACCGATCGCTTCTCGATAAGCCTCTATACCATGGATGGCAGGTGCTTGCGGCGGCCTAGTCGTCAACCAGTGGGTGCCGGAGCCTTGGCCATCGTGATCGATAAGAACCGTGTTCTTGCCACTGCTGGCGTAATAACCAGCCAGATTGGTGGCGATGGTGGTCTTGCCGCACCCGCCTTTGGAATTGAGCAACATTACCCGATGCATAACACTCAAGATCCCAAATGGCTAAGATCCCCAAACGGCCAACGGCTAGCGTCTATACGCTAGGCGACCATAGCTTAAACGGGTTCGCCGCGCTATCGCGGACGGCGTTCAGTCGCTCTCGTTCTTCAAATCGTTCAGGGATTTTACCCCGGCGCTCTTTTTACCATGGCCTCCGGGCACAAACAACGAGGTGATTCACACAGACATAAGCTGTAGTGGCGGCTCGTTCAGCGCCTCGAGTTGCTCACGAAACGAAATGATCTGCTCTTCCCAGTAGCGCGGCGTTGTAAACCACGGAAATGCCCGCTCGAACGCCGGATCATGCCAGCGCTCGGCAATCCACCCGTTATAGCGCACCATGCGTAGCGCTCGCAGCCCCTCGATAACGGCTAATTCACGCTGGTCGAAATCGGCGAACTCGGTATATCCGGCTAACACATCGTTCAGTTGAGCGGCACGCTGGTGGGCATTGCCGGACAATAACATCCAAAGATCTTGCACCGCTGGTCCGGTACAACAGTCGTCCAAATCGACAACACTGGGTCCATCACCGGCCATCAGCACATTACCTAGGTGAAAGTCACCGTGGATCCGTTGCATACGTACCGCATCGAACGCGGCCCGCTCCGCGACGGCGCCCAACAAAACCTCGGCGGCCATCAGCACATTGTCATGTTGATCGGGTGGTATCGAGGTGCATGCGCGCAGGTGCGCAAGAGGCGCCCAAGCGTAACCAGCGACATTGATGGCCGGGCGTTGTTTGAAAGGCCTAGCCGCCCCCACCCGGTGGATCCGGCCGAGCAAACGGCCTAACACAGTCCGTTGCACGACCGTGTCCAATTCCGGCCAGCGCCCCGCCCGCCGCGGGAACAGCGCGAACTTAAAAAGCCCGTGTGACAATAAGGTGGAGCCACTGGGGCCGGTGAGAGGCGCCACCACGGGAATATCCAATTCGTTCAATTCGATAGCGAACCGGTGCTCTTCAAGGATAGCCTCATCCGTCCACCGCTCGGGGCGGTAGAATTTGGCAATGATCGGATGTTGTCCCTCTAGCCCCACTTGGTAGACCCGGTTCTCATAACTGTTGAGTGCGAGCAGCCGCCCATCACACTCGAATCCAGCCGACTCCACCGCCACCACCACCGCATCGGGCGTGAGCAATCCGTAAGCGTGATCCAACCGCGCCGCCGCGCTCGCATGCCCGGCGCGGGTCACGTCAAGCACCGCTGCGCCTCGGCATAACGCGCCGCCGTCCCTGCGATCACCTCGGGGGGCAATCGTGGCGCCGGTGGCGTCTTGTCCCAATCGAGCGCCTCCAGATAGTCGCGCACATATTGCTTATCGAAGCTCGGCGGATTGCGGCCCGGGCTATAGCTGTGCGCCGGCCAAAATCTGGAGGAGTCAGGGGTCAGCACTTCATCGATCAGCACCACACATCCGCTCTCATCCAAACCGAACTCGAACTTGGTGTCGGCAATGATTATGCCCCGGCTGATGGCGTGGCGCCGGGCACGCTCGTATAGTTTGATGCTGATACGGCAGATCTGTTCGGCGACCTCGGCACCTACCATACCGGCCATGGCGGCAAAGCTCACATTCTCATCGTGGCCAGCGCCGATCTCGGCCTTGGTAGAGGGCGTAAAAATGCTCTGCGCAAGCCGCTCCGCCAAACGCAGCCCCCGGGGTAACACCACGCCACTTACCGCCCCCGTTGCCTGGTAATCCTTCCAGCCCGAGCCAATAATATAGCCGCGCACAATGGCCTCCACCGGCAGCGGTTGAAAGCGCCGTACCACCATGGCCCGCTGGCCCACCAACTCACGCTCGGCCGGATCCGGCAAAACCTCCGCCAGCGGCAACTCGGCAGCGTGGGTGAGAACTTCGCTGGCAAACTGGTTTAGCCAAAACCGCGTTAAGCGGGTAAGAACCACGCCCTTACCTGGGATCGGCTGGGGCAACACAACATCGAAAGCGGAGATGCGATCGGTTGCCACGATCAGCAGGTGGGCATCATCGACCGCGTAGATATCGCGCACCTTGCCCCGGCGAAGCAGTGTCAAGTGAGACAATACGGTGGTGTGCAAACCTTCCATTTCCGTTCAAGCCGCCTTTTACGTGCAATTTGCGGGCAGTCAACCGAGAGCTTCGACCCGGAACTGCAAGTGCTCGTCGCTAGCCGCACGAATACCGGCCGCGACCGCTGCCTGGCATTCAGCGGCCAGAAATTTCCGGTCCGTTTCAGCGCAAGCCAGCATGGGTGGGTGAAACCGGACCTCCACCTGGGAGCCCGGTCCACACAGCATACGCCATGCATGGGGGACGAAATCGGCATCATCGTCGCCCCCATACCAGGCATAAGTATCCCGGTATTGCGGAGTCATGGGCTGATCGTGGCAGCGCGAGCCGTAGCACAGGGTCAGCGGCTGCACCACGGTGGCTGCGTCGTGCGCGGCGCATACAACCCCGAACAGTGTGCTTTTAAATGGTAATACCCCGCTTCCATCCGACGACGCGCCCTCGGGAAACACCACTAGACTTTCACCACGGCTAAGACGCGCGCTCAATGCCGCCACATGTTCACCGGCGTAACGCGCCCGGCGATCGATGAAAACAGTACCGGCAGCGGACGATAAGAACCCGATAGCCGGCCACTTGGCCACTTCCGCCTTGGAGACGAAGCTAGCGTTGACTGTAGCGCCCAGCACGACGATATCCAGATAAGAAACATGATTGGCGACCAACAAAGCACCCGGGTCTGGAGCGGGCCCCGACACCCTTAAGCGCAGCCCACAGATGTACACGACCGTCCTGAAAAAACACCGCAACAAGGCAAAACGCCAGCGCGGATAGATTCGATTCACCAACAGCAATGGCCCTGGCAATAAAGCAAACATCGTCGCAAGAGCCAATAGCCGCATCACGGCGCGCAGACGGCTATATCTGATTGGACCACACATGATCGGGCTGCACCTGTCATAGCTACTTTGAATGGCCCGACATGATAACGTCGGCGTGGCGTATGCGAGCAGTTATTGCGCAACGAAAATAATACTTCCAGAGCAACAGGCGAGGAACATTCCGTGGCCGGCAGGCGTAACGAACACAACCGCGAGACACTGCGCAGTCTAGTCATCAAGGCCGCCGCCAGCATTGTCAGCGAAGAAGGGCTCACCGGGCTAACGGCCCGCAAGATCGGCGCGCAACTCGGTTACTCCCCTGGGAACCTGTATGTTCTATTCACCAATCTGAGCGACATCATCGTTCACTTGAACGCTGCCACCTTGGATGACATGCACGCTTTTTGCATCGCCCGGACCCATGATCCGCTACCACCTTGCGATCGCCTGCGCGCACTCGCCCGCGCTTACCTGGAATTCGCCCAAACCCACCGCAACCGCTGGCTGGCGGTCTTCGAGCACAAACTCACGGGCCGCCAATCCATGCCGCCGTGGTATCAAGCCAAAATACATGGATTGTTTTCATTGGTGCGTGGGGCACTGGCCGATCTTCGGCAAGTGGATGAAGAAGCGCTTACCTGGAATGAAACCACCGCCGTGTGGAGCGCCGTACACGGCGTGTGTGTGCTCAGCATCAACCAGCAACTCAACTTGCTCAACGCTGATTACACCACAGCCGATGTCATAGAAACCCTGATCGACCAACTAGAAACAGGGCTTACAACAACCCACTCCTGAAACACATTTGTCTTCAAAGCTTTGGTCTCCAAGGCTTTGGCCTCCAAGAACAGTAGACAGCGCCCTCGTCTTCATTGATCACCCTAAAAAGTGAAGCCATTCACCTCTCTAGCTATTGAACATCGTTCAAAATCTTTGTTATCTTAATTGAACGATGTTCAATTATTTCTTCGAGGACAGCTAGATGACATCGCTTCAGTACACGCAGCTCGATCCCGTAGCCCGTATCCTGGAATCCGCCGCAGCATTTCTACCCGCATACGAACCGGAGCGGCCGATCTTTGTACGCACCTTCGGCCCTTTAACCATCCACATTGGCGAGGAACACTTGGAGCCCACCGGCCGCGCCCGGGCTCTGCTAGTCGAACTGTTCGCCCGCGGCGGCCATGCCGTGCCAGCGGCCACTGTGGCCGGCGCGCTCTGGCCGCACGGTGAAACCGGCTACGCTCTAGGCGCCCTTAACAACACGTTGTACCGCATGCGCCGCAAACCCGGCATGACCAAGCTAGTCACTTTGACCGATGGCCGGTTGACCCTGGACTCACGCCAGTGCGATATTGATCGGTGGATACTGGAAGCGGCGTTGGATACGGCCACCACCATCTTGGAACTGGGTGATCCGCAAGCCGACCACCAAGAGTTGGAACGATTACTTGCGCTGGCGGTCGCCGTCTATCGCGGACCACTGTTGGAACACGAGCAATCCGAGGCCGCGCGCAACGCGCGGCAACGCATCCGCCGCCGCCTGGCGCATGTTATGACCAGAGCCGAACATTGGTTAGCGCGTACCTACGCGGCGGCCACTGACTGGCTTGCCCGGCTGGTAGCAGTCGATCCGGTACCGGAGTTCATGACCGCCCGCGCCTAAATTGGACTTCAGCGATGGCCCTCAGCCCATAGATCACTTCAGTCCATAGATCACTTCAGTCCATAGATCATAGGAGGCCATAGACCATGGGCGGTCAACTGTCCAACGGCGGGCGGGCGGCGGGCGGCAGATCACCTGACAAGCCGCAAGCGAGCCGCGCTAAAGCTGTTTTGAACGGCCCGGCGCGGCTCGCCGCCGACAGCCCGAGGTTGCGTAATATCCGCAATGGCGTAGAGGAATTTCCGAACAACCAACGCAGGCCATCCATGGTGTATTGCGTGGCGAGGTTGTGGGTCTTGCGCCAGCGTTCATAACGCCGCAGGGCCGTTCTAGTGCCTATATCGCCACCGCTTGCAAACACTTCACCCAGAACATCAGCGAGCGCCGCCGCGTCCATCAGAGCTAGGTTCAAGCCCTGACCCGCCAATGGGTGAACGGTATGCGCGGCGTCCCCCATGAGCGCTACTCTGGTAGCCACGTAGTGCCGTGCACGCACTCTGAACAGCGGAAAACTGCCCCTTGAGCCGCTCCACACGACCTCACCACGCCGCCAAGCGAAAGCCTCGCCGACGGCTTGGGCAAACTCATCGCTGCCTAGCGCCAATAGTTCACCGGCGGATTGCGGTGTAGTGGTCCAAACAATGGACGCGTAATCGCCAGGCAATGGCAATACGGCGAGCGGACCCGATGGCATAAAACGCTGCCAGGCGGTGTTGGCATGACCATCGCTCATGCGCAAATTGGCGACCACCGCCACCTGTTCATAGCTGCGGGTCCAGGCCTCTATGCGGCAGTATTCGCGCACCACCGAACGGCCGCCGTCCGCCCCGATCAGCACCTGGCCTGAAATCCGTCCACCATCGGATAACCTCGCCAACACGCCATCGCTTTGGCAGTGGATCGAAGTCACTCGCACGCCGCGCATTACCGTTAAGTTGTCATGCGCCGCTCGCACCTGCTCCAGCGCGTGCATGAGATTGGCCGTCTCGACGATGTGGCCTAGACATGAAGTGGCCAGAGTCCCCGCGTCAAAGACGATCTCCCCAAAGCCCTGCGCGTCCCACACACGCATCGCTTCGAAGGCCGCTATGCGGGTCTTATCCAAATGCGGCCACACTCCGAGATGGGTGAGAAACTGTTGCGATGAGCGGTTAAGCGCAACCACACGCAGATCGAAACCGCTGGCCGGCAACGGGGCAAGCTCTCCGAGCGCATCAGCCAAGCAAACCGAGAGGCCTCTGGCGGCCAAAGCCAACGCCGCCGCCATGCCGCCAGGGCCGCCCCCGACGATCACAGCGTCATAAACACGAGATAAGCTCACCGGTGCAACAGACCCATGGCCGTGCGGGCAAGTTGCCGCTTGGCCAGGGGCAACAATTGCAGCGCCAGTAAGCCCCCTTGACGGGCGCCGGCTAGCGCCCCCCCTGCGGAACAAAATATCCCACCCAGCATATCCGTAGCCCACTGCATCCGCCAATGGTCGGCTGCGCGCCGGTGGCGGTAAGCTTGCAGCAAGGGGGCGCTGCCGCAGTCCACGCCCTCTTGCTGCCGCGCTTTACCGATGAGCGCGCACAACTCATCCACATCGCGCAATCCGAGATTGAGGCCTTGTCCGGCCACCGGGTGGAGTTGATGGGCCGCATTGCCGATCAATACCAGCTTTTCACCCACCACGCGCTCGGCACGCACGCTCTCAAGGTCGAATCTGGCCACCTCCGAACAGGGGGTAACACGGCCCATGGCCCGGCCAAATGCACCGCAGAGTTGGTCGGCGAATAGACCCTCATCAGCGCTTTGCAAACGTTCGGCCCGCTCGCTTCGCACACACCATACCAGGCCATACCGGCTATCCCCCATGGGCAGCAGTGCCAGTGGCCCGTGCCGGGTAAAGCGTTCGAACGCCCGTCTTGGAATAGGCTTTTGCGCCCACACGGTACAGGTCAACGCGGCTTGGTCGAAGCGGCGCACCCGGGTGGCTATACCCGCATCCTGGCGCAGTCTTGAACCGGACCCATCCGCGCCTACAGCCAATGCCGCGCGAATGAGTTGGCCGCGGCCATCAAGGGGGATGGTCACGCCATCAGGCCCACGCTGCATCGCTCCCAACCCGCCGCCTGCAATCCTGATCACCCGTGCCCCGGCCATCGCCAGCGCATCTAGCGCCGCATCACAGGCCGCCTGAATAGAAAGCGCGTCACTCACGTAGCCGAACGCATCTGTGCCCATCTCCTCGGCACTGAGGCGCACTTTGGCAAAGCAGCCTTTTTCAGACACTACGATCGTCGAAATAGGCTGCGCCCCCGGCGCCATGCGCTGCCACACGCCGAGCCGCTGCAATATGCGCTGCGAGCCCTTAGCAAGCGCGATGGGGCGCCGCTGCGCAGCACCAGAGACATGCCCACCCGGGACTTGCATCTCCGGGATTTGTCTACCTTGAACTGGCACATCCGCGGTTTGTCTGCCGGCCGCACCGCCAGCCAACACGACGGCCACTCCTCGCCTGGCCAGCCCTAGTGCCAGTGCCGAGCCGGTAATACCGCCGCCAACAATGACAACATCCACTACTGTTTCACTCATCCTTGCCATCACCAAACCATTACCGCCTAACCCGCTTCATCGTGATCTGAAGCCCCGCTCAGCGCTTCCACCGCGTTCACCGCCTTGGGCAACGCAGCGCTCAGCACTTCCCGGCCGTGGCGTGTGACCGCCACATCGTCTTCTATACGAACGGCGATACCACGCCAGCGCGGCGCCACCTGCGTGGCATCAGGCGGTATATAGACGCCCGGCTCCACCGTCGTCACCATACCGGGCTCGAACGCGCGCCACGCGCCTTCCACTTTGTAATCGCCCACGTCATGTACATCCAAGCCCAGCCAGTGACCGGTAGAAGGCATATAGAAATGCTGGTAATCGCTGCGCTCCCCGGCCGTGCGCGCGGGCCCGGGGATCACACCGAGATCGGCTAAGCCGGCGGCGATCACCGCCACCGCAGCACGGTGCGGTGCATTGCAGTCGTTACCTGGGCGGATAACGTCTATGGCGGCCTGCTGAGCGCTCAAAACCAACTCGTATATGGCCCGCTGGACCGGGGAAAAACGGCCATTGACCGGAAACGTACGAGTGACGTCGCCGGCGTAGAACTGGTATTCGGCACCGGCGTCCAGCAACACCAAATCACCGTCATTCAACAGTGCACCATTGTCGGTGTAGTGCATGACACAGCCGTTAACACCGCCTGCGACGATGCTGGGATAAGCCGCCCACCTACAGCCGTGGCGGGCGAATTCGTGTAGCACCTCGGCCTCTAGCTGGTACTCGTGCAGACCTGGCCGGCTGGCGGCCATGGCGCGTTTGTGACCGGCCACACTAGCGTCCACTGCATGCCGAATAGTGCGAAGCTCAGCCGCACTCTTATAAAGACGCATATCGTGCAAGATATGATCGAGCGCCACGATTTCGGCACTGCCCTGGGAGTAGCGGCCCCTTCGCTGGCGCCGCAACCGATTGGCCCAGTTCAGCACTCGATAGTCGAAATCGGCATATTTGCCTATCGGGTAATAAACCTTGGAGCGCCCCTCCATCAAGCCCGGCAGGATGTCGTCTAGATCGCTCACCGGAAAAGCGTCGTCGGCACCGAACTTGGATACAGCGTCCTCAAGCCCTACACACCGGCCCGTCCACAGGTCCCTACGCGAATCCCGCTCACGGCAAAACAACAGATACTCGCCCTGCTCCCTGCCAGGTATCATCACCGCAACCGCCTCGGACTCGGCAAAACCGGTCAGGTAGTAGAAATCACTATCGGGCCTAAAGGGGTACTCTACATCCCGGTTGCGCAGCATCACCGGGGCAGTAGGAACGATGACGATGCAGGTGTCATCCAAGCTCTCCACCACCCGGCGGCGGCGGCGTGCGTATTCTCTACGGTCGATCATCGGCTCTACGGTCGAACATCGGCGAAGACACGCAGGCCGCAGTGACCATGCCCCGCCTTCAGTGCAAAACCTTGGCGGTCGCCCGGGGACCTAGGGCATCGAGTTCTTCGCGTACGACGATGACTCCGATGCGCATGTATTCCACTAACTCCACATAGGCACGCTCCGCGGCCGAGTCTTCGTCCGGATCGAGTTCGATCCGGCTCATTTCGCGCAAATCGGTCAAGAACTCCACCGTATCCACGGAAAATATCGACTCGAAATCACCGATTCCGGCAAGCCCTAAGCCGGCCAGGAAACCGGCGCACCAAGCACCTAAGGCCTCGGTGCGATCGCCTAGCGGTTCGTCATCCCTAGGTAGCGCCGGCTGAAACGCCAGTTCCTCGGAATCCAGCGCTTTGGCCGTCGAATCGAACGCCGACTCAAGCACCACCAAACCGCGGGCGGCACTAGGCTCACCGATACGCTGACCCAGTGCCTCGGCCTGTACCAAGGCGATGCAGTGTTCACCGGGGCGGTATTCACCCGAGTGGTATTCACCCGAGTGGTATTCGCTGGGAATGCACGCTAGCGCACTCATCAAACCATGTACCTCCGCAGTGGGCAGTTCCGCGCCCGCTGCGGTCATTTCGCGGTCAAGAGACTCAAAATCGAGCATTGCCGTAACCATTGTCCACCGGGTGTTATTGAAAGTGGCAGGATCCTACCATTGACCGCACTAGACTGGTGGTTTTGGCAGGTCCCTGCGCCTCACTGCAAAAACCCATTAAAATCACGCCGAAGAACAACACTCGCCAGACATTTTGGTTGTTGACCCATGGCTACTACCGGTTCTATAGTCCGCATCCTTATACTTTGCTTCAATGTTCTCCATAAGTTATTGATATAGAAGGAAGCTTGACTCAGTTTTAAGAGGGTTCTGCCGACCTTATAAATTACCCAAAGATGCGTCTGCCCGCCTCTGCGGCCCCAGAGAAACAGCCCTTGTCTTTAAAGCCGGTGCCCTTAGTTCTTAAAGTCAGCGCCCTTGTTCTTAAAGTCAGCGATCGATGCCTTCACCGGATAGTTTTGCAAAAATATGCCCAAAGCCGCATTGACCAGTTTGGAATCTCGAGTGGAAGACCTCATCGCGCTTTGCGACGAGTTGCAAGCGGAAAATGCCGCCCTGCGCACACAACAGAGCAATCTGATGGCCGAGCGGGCATCGCTCATAGAGAAATCCGAACTGGCTAGAACCCGGGTAGAAGCGATGATCGCGCGCTTAAAAGCGATGGAGGTAAGTCCATGAGCGAACCGATCCCGGTCACCATCAACATCCTGGACAAGGAATATGTCGTTTCCTGCCCGGCTGGCGAAGAGGAATCCTTGAAAGAATCGGCGCAGGTACTGGGCAAACGCATGTCGGCAGCGCGCGAGAATGGTAAAACTCTAGGGACCGAGCGGATCGCCGTAGTCACGGCACTCAACGTGGTCCACGAGCATCTCACCCTCAGCCGCGAGCACGAACAAGAGACCCAGGCACTCAACGATGGACTGACACGCCTAAAAGCGAGGATAGACTCCTCCCTGAATCGACAGATCGAGTGAATAGAGCGTAGACTGTGCAGCGCGCCTTCTGGGGTGTTCGTTGTCAGGATTCGGCACTCTTGAACCTTTCTCGTGATCCCTGGATACCGGCATTTGAAGCTGTTGTGCAAAACCGCCTGGGTTAGCGGGAAGCCTGAGGCTTTAAACTGGTTTCCGACTTGGACCTTTCGGTTCAAGCACTCGACCTGATAACGGCATTTCCGGTCGGCGCCTATGCTCATCCGCTCGCAACTACGTCAACACATGCGCCGAAAGCGCCGCGCGCTACCCCGGCGCGAACGCCGCGAGGCCGCCCGGCGCGTGGCTGTTATAGCGGCTACCCAATTGGTGCGCCGGCGTTTTAAAACCTTCGCCTGTTTTCTATCGGCCGATGGCGAGATCGACACCTATCCTCTCATGGCTATGCTGGGTAAACACGGCTGCACCGTGTGGCTGCCCTGTCTGGGCAGACCCCCCTTGCCATTCAACACTCGGCGGTCCAACACCTTGCGGTTCAAGCAATGGCGAGCAGGTATCCCGCTCCGGCGCGGCGCCTTCGGCATTATGGAGCCGGCCACGGGGCCGCGCACGGAACGTGCCGTTAAAACGCTAGACGTTATCTTCACGCCGCTAGTCGCGTACGACAGCGACGGCAACCGTCTAGGTATGGGAGGTGGCTACTATGATCGGACATTCGCCTTCCGCCGCTTTCGCCGCTACTGGCGCAAGCCCTTATTGGTGGGGCTTGCTTTCAGTGCGCAAGAGGTTGCACAGCTACGCAATGAACCTTGGGATGTGCCGCTGGACGCGGTGCTAACGCAAAAAGGTTACCGGCTCTTCAAAGCGCGGCGTGGCCGGTGCGGCGACAACACTTAGGGCGATACGATACTTTAACAGGAGCAATCCATGAATTACTGGCTGATGAAGAGCGAACCATCGGAATTCAGCATTGATGACTTAGCGCAGCGCCCGAATCAACGCGAACCCTGGGACGGCGTGCGTAACTACCAAGCCCGTAACATGATGCGCGATGAGATGTGCATCGGTGATCAGGTGTTCTTCTATCACTCCAACTGCGAGATACCCGGTATCGTCGGTATCGCCGAGGTAGCAAGCGAGGCCTATCCTGATGCCACCGCTTTTGATGCCGAAGACAAGCACTACGATCCCAAAAGCGACCCGGATAATCCGCGCTGGTTTCTCGTTGAGGTGCGCTTCGTGCGTAAGCTATCTCGTACTCTCTCCTTAAAAGAGCTAAAAGAGCATGTGGGTTTGAAGGATCTGGCACTGGTACGCAAGGGCAACCGCTTATCCGTCATGCCTGTGGGCAAAGCCGAGTGGCAAGCGATCTGTTCCATGGAGTAGGGGTGCCATGGAGTGATAGCCCATAGAGCTGCTGACAACCTCAACTCAAAAAGAGTCTATAAGCCGCGTTGTCCGTCTCCCGCTCCGAGCGGTAGCCGATGTTGGCCAGGAATTGCGCGAATGCCTCCCCGTCCGTATCCGGGACTTGGACACCAACCAAAACCCGGCCATAAGCAGCACCGTGATTGCGGTAATGAAACAGCGAAATATTCCACCGCGCGCCCACGTGGGTCAGGAACCGCAGCAAAGCGCCGGGTCTTTCCGGGAACTCGAAGCGGTACAGTTTCTCGTCGGTCACCTGCGCAGCGTGGCCGCCTACCATATGCCGCACATGCAATTTCGCCAACTCATTATCCGTCATATCCAGCACCCTATAGCCTTGCTCGCGCAAGCTAGCGATGAGCGCGTCCTTGTCGCCCACACCATCGCGCAACTCCAGGCCGACGAATACCTGGGCATCTTGCGCATCCGCATAGCGGTAATTGAACTCCGTGATCTGACGGTGGCCTATGGCATGGCAAAAGCGCCGAAAACTGCCCTTGCGTTCAGGTATGGTGACAGCCAGCAGACCCTCGCGTTGCTCGCCGATTTCAGCCCGCTCGGCAATGTGGCGTAGCCGGTCGAAGTTGACGTTAGCACCGCTGTCGATGGCCACCAGCGTATCACCGCGCCGGTTGTTCTCGGCCACATAACGCTTGAGTCCCGCCGTAGCCACCGCGCCCGCCGGCTCCGCGATCGAGCGGGTATCCTCGTAGATATCTTTAATCGCCGCGCAGATCTCATCGGTCGAGACCAAAATCACCTCATCCACGCACTGCCGGGCGATCTCGAATGGCGCGTCGCCAATGCGCGCCACCGCCACCCCGTCGGCGAATATCCCCACCTGAGTCAGGGTCACCGGCGCCTGCGCCTGCAAGGCGCTGGCCAGCGTGGGCGCATCTCGCGGTTCAACCCCAATCACCCGGATCTGCGGCCAAAGCGATTTGATGTAGGCACTAACACCGGCGATGAGCCCACCGCCACCGACCGGCACGAACACGGCGTCCAAGGCATCAGTGTGTTGGCGCAAAATTTCCATGCCCACTGTTCCTTGCCCGGCGATCACCATGGGATCATCGAACGGGGGCACATACACGCAACCGGTCCGTTCGACCATGGTTTCCATATGCTGGCGGGCCTCGTCGAACGAACTGCCGTATAAAATCACCTCCGCGCCAAACCGCCGCACAGCGTCCACCTTGATCGGCGGCGTGGTCTTCGGCATGACGATGGTCGTGGCGATGCCGAGGTGGCGTCCCGAGTAGGCCACACCCTGAGCATGGTTACCGGCGGACGCGGCGATCACGCCGCGCCCCCGTTCCTCACTAGTGAGGCTCACCAGACGGTTATAGGCTCCGCGGATTTTGAAGGAGAACACCGGCTGCAAGTCTTCCCGTTTCAGCAACACCCGGTTGGCTAGGCGGGCGCACAGATTGGGGGCATCGTGCAGCGGCGTCTGTGTTGCGACATCGTAAACGCGCGCTTTGAGTATCCGATCGACGTATTGGCGAGACATAAGCGAGTAAGAGCAATAGGAGCGAAATAATAGTGGGGAATTTTCCGATAACTGTATATAATTCCGGTGACCGCTAGCCCGGGACACCACATCCGTGACTCAGGACTACAGAAAACGCGCCGCCGCGAGAGCGGCTCTTGGTTATATAGAAGACGACATGGTTGTCGGCGTAGGCACCGGCAGCACCAGCAACTTCTTCATCGACGCCCTCGCCGGCAGCAAACACCGGCTCAAAGCCACCGTGGCCAGCTCCGATGCGACGGCCACACGTCTCAGGGAACTAGGCATTGCGGTGCATAGTTTAAACGCCGTCGATGCTGTTGATCTCTATGTAGACAGCGCTGATGAGGCCACCACCGACCGGTGTCTTATCAAGGGTGGCGGCGGCGCTCTTACGCGGGAGAAAATCGTCGCTGCCGTGGCCGAAACTTTTATCTGTATCGTCGATGACAGCAAAATCGTATCGCGCCTAGGTGAGTTCCCCCTGCCGGTGGAGGTTATCCCCATGGCTAGAGGTCATGTCGCCAGGACCTTGCTAAAAGCGGGTGGCAATCCGTTCTGGCGGGAGGACTTCGTCACCGACAACGGCAATCAAATACTCGATGTGTACAATCTGGACATCGTACAGCCAATAGCATTGGAGCACGACATCAACCAGATAGCCGGGGTGGTGGCCAACGGTCTATTCGCTGCACGCCCTGCCGATGTGTTGCTGGTAGGTGACGAGGAAGGCGTACAGCGCATCAGCAGCAGCGAACCAGACAGCGAAAACTCCGGCAAAGAAGGCCATCGCAAGTGGTGAGCGATGATCCGCGCAAACTGGTGCGTAAAGGGCGCGGCGCCTTGTCCAATGCCGCCGGCCGCTTCGAAATGGAACAGCGCTCTTTGGAGGACGACGGCTGGGGTTCATTGGAACTGGCACCCGCAAAAATTCACACCACCCTCACCAGGCACAAAGCCCGGCGCGTTATCTCGCGCAACGCATCGCCCGATGTGCCCTTCTCCCAATCGATCAACCCCTATCAGGGCTGCGAGCATGGCTGCATCTACTGTTTCGCCCGCCCCACCCACGCATTTTTAGGTTTATCGCCGGGCTTGGATTTCGAAACCAAACTGTTCTTCAAACCGGACGCGGCCAGTATCCTTGAACAGGAATTGGCTCATCCGCACTACTGCGCATCTACCATTGCGCTCGGCGCCAATACCGATCCGTATCAACCGGCCGAGCGCCGCGCACGTATCACCCGTCAGCTTCTAGAAGTGTTATCGCAGTGCCATCACCCGGTTGCCATCGTCACCAAATCCGCGTTAGTGGAGCGGGACGTAGACCTACTAGCGCCCATGGCGGAGCGCGGACTCGCATCCGTGTGCCTCTCGGTCACCACGCTAGATACGGATCTGGCGCGTCGCATGGAGCCGCGTGCCAACTCGCCCGAACGCCGGCTGCGTGCCATCGAAACCCTCAGCGCCCATGGCATTCCAACATCGGCCCTAGCCGCGCCCGTCATCCCGGCTTTGAACGACGAAGAGCTCGAGCGCATTTTAGCGGCGGTACACACCGCTGGAGCCCTGGATGCTCATTACGTCACCTTGCGCCTGCCCTTGGAACTTAACAGTCTGTTCCAACAGTGGCTCGAAGAGCACTACCCCAATCGTGCAAAACATGTGATGGCCAGAGTGCATGATCTTCATCACGGCCGCGCTTACCGGGCGGATTTCGGCACCCGCATGACCGGCACCGGCATCTTCGCCAGCCTCATCGCCCGCCGCTTTCACGTGGCCAAGAAAAAGCTCGGCTTTGCCGGCGTGGCATCGCTCGATTGCTCATTATTCCAACCACCACGCCGCCAACGGCCACAACTAGAGCTGTTCTGAGCAGCGCGCTTACTCGGGCGCAAAAGCAGCGCCGTCGAAACGCTCGCGGGTGGCGATCGCCGCAACCGGCTTGCGCGTGAGCCGGGTGAGTTGTTTGACCGGCCGGCCTAGCGGCACCACCGCAGCAACGGCGAAATGCTCAGGAATACCCAGCAGAGATTGGACTTTAGGTTCCTCGGCCGCCGCCAGCGTTGTAATGGTGCCGCCAAACCCCGCCTGGCGGGCGCCTAACAGAACGTTCCACACGAAAGGATAAATAGAAGCACCACTTATCACGCCAATGCGGCTCAGGTATTGATCCATCGAGGCCACCACACACAAGTCCACCACGAATACCAACACCACCGGAGCGTGTCGAAACGAGTCGATCAGCCTAGCTGGCGCCCGCGTTGCCTCGATCTGCTGCTCGGACACCGCCGTTGGATTCACCGCATTCCACGGGTTCTCTCCCGCTTCAATCTGCGCCATGTAGCGCTTGGCCGCCGGTTCTGCCAACCGTGCCAAGGCCTCTTTGGTGTCCGCTTCGCGTACCACGATGACCCGATTACCCTGACGGTTACCCCCGCTTGGCGCGAACCGCGCATTATCCAAGATCTGGTACAAAACGCTGTCCGGCAAATCCTCGGCGGTGTAGTCACGGGCAGAAAAAGTGGTGCGCATCACATCGTCAAGGTTCATCGCTAGTTGTCCAGCTCAGTACTCCAGCGATAACCATATCAGGGCGCACCGGTTAAAGGGAACACTGCAACTAAGCCGGCGGCGCAATATCGCCAACCGGGCAATCGCCACGGCGGCGAATAGCAGCGACGTTTATTTACCGTGCGCCGGCGCTACGCCCTATGCATGTCTCACTACCATCAAACGCACAGCCGCCAAACGCATAACCGCATTCGTGCATGAGAGTCAACGAGTGGCCCATTCAGCCAGTTCACCCATGAGTATAATACGTCGCCCCATAGCCTAGACCAGCACCCCATGGCACTCAACGCGATCAAAGTCTGGTTCCAGGAGCATTTCTCCAATCCGCAAGTTTTCACCCTTGCGCTGTTGCTCATAGTCTTCTTCGCCATAGTGATCAACTTCGGCGAGATGCTGACGCCGGTGCTAGCCGCCGTAGTTATCGCCTACTTGCTGGAGGGCGTGGTGCA
This sequence comes from Gammaproteobacteria bacterium, assembly GCA_012103455.1. Lineage (GTDB taxonomy): Bacteria > Pseudomonadota > Gammaproteobacteria > HK1 > HK1 > WLWT01. Next base: position 806,953 of record WLWT01000003.1, on the reverse strand, counting down.
ACGCTTGCAGTTGATGCGCTTCCCCAGGCTGCCGGCCGTGTTCATCGTATTCAGCGCATTTTTGATCTTCGTCATTTTCGTCATCGTCGGCCTGCTGCCACTCATCTCCAGACAAGCCACCGATCTCATCGGCCAAGTCCCTGCCATGATCGGGCTATTTCAAGGTCTGTTGCTGCAATTGCCGGAGCGCTATCCGGCCGTATTCACCGCAGAACAGGTACGGGAAATCATCGATGTGCTGCGCGCCGAGATCACCATACTCGGACGGCAGGTGGTATCCATATCCATGTCATCCGTGGCCGGATTTATCACCCTCACCGTCTATGCCGTGCTACTGCCCATGCTGGTGTTCTTCTTCATGAAGGACAAAGACCGCATTATGCAATGGGCGCGAGAGTTGTTACCGAGGGACGTACATCTGACGCACACCATATGGCGCGAACTGGACAATCAGATCGGCAACTACGTGCGTGGTAAATTCTGGGAGGTACTCATCCTCTGGTGGGCGTGCTTCGTCACGTTCGCCGTTCTAGGACTCAACTACGCCCTGCTGCTGGCGGTACTGGTCGGTCTGTCCGTACTCATCCCTTTCATCGGCGCCGCGGTGGTCACTTTTCCGGTGGCGCTGGTGGCCTATATCCAGTGGGGGTTTACTTCCGACTTTGCCATTTTGCTGGCCGCCTACCTCATCATCCAAGCGCTGGACGGCAACGTTTTAGTTCCGCTGCTGTTCTCCGAGGTGGTCAATTTGCACCCGGTCGCCATCATCGTAGCGGTGCTGATGTTCGGTGGGCTGTGGGGATTTTGGGGGGTGTTTTTCGCCATCCCGCTAGCCACCTTGGTGCAAGCGGTGATGAGCGCTTGGCCTAAGTTGCACACCGAACCCATCAGCACGGAAGAAATGCCTCAAGATGACTGTCCTTAAACTGCCAACGCGGCGTGATCTGCGCGAGGCGGCGAGCCGCATCGCGCCCTATGCACACCGCACGCCGCACATGAGTTCGCGCGCTATAGATGCGCTGGTAGGGGCTGAGATCGTATTCAAATGCGAGAATTTGCAAAGAGCCGGCGCGTTCAAGTTCCGCGGCGCGTGCAACGCGGTGCTCTCGCTAGACGAAGCCAGTGCAACCCGCGGCGTCATCACCCACTCATCGGGCAACCACGCCGGCGCGCTGGCCTTGGCGGCACAGATCCGCGGCATCGAAGCGTGCATCGTCATGCCGGAGGATGCCTCCAGGGTGAAAATCGCCGCGGTCAGAGCTTATGGCGCCCGGATCGAATTCTGTGCGTCCACGCAAGCAGCCCGGGAGGCCACCGTCGCCCGGCTCCAGCAAGAACACCCGCGCACGCTAGTGCACCCCTACGACGATCCGCGTGTCATTGCCGGTCAAGGCACCGCCGCCCTGGAGTTACTCCAGGAATTCAGTGATCTGGATATACTGATCGCACCAGTGGGCGGCGGCGGCTTACTGGCAGGTACGGCCTTGGCAGCGGGCACGGCACCGGCCACCGCGGTTTACGGCGCGGAACCGCTAGCGGCAGACGATGCTAAGCGGTCCTTGGCCGCAGGGCACATCATTGCGGTTGACCGGCCCACTACCATCGCCGATGGTCTCAGGACATGCGTGGGCGAGCACAATTTCGCCATCATGCGCCAGCACGTGCGGGACATACTCACCGTTTCGGAAGCCGCCATAGTAGCCGCCATGCGGCTTATCTGGGAGCGCATGAAACTGGTGGTGGAGCCATCCGGTGCCGTGCCTCTAGCAGCACTGCTGGAGCACGGCCCCCCGCCAGGCGCCAAGCGTATAGGCGCCATCCTATCGGGGGGCAATATCGATCTAAATTCACTGCCGTGGAGCGCCGCCGATGAAGCGTAGCCATATCTCGAGTAGCCATATCTCAAATGGCCATATCTCAAATAGCATTGCCGCTGCCCTGGCCACCGCTTTGGCCGCTGGCAGCGCACCTGCCCAACAAAGCGATCGCTGGATAACGGAAAGAGCCGCACTCAACAGCAGCGGTCACGTTGAAGCCGTCGCCGTGGTGGCGGCTGTGAATGGCGATGCGCTGCGCGTATACCAAGATGCCCGCGGTACGTTGCACTTGAGTTTACGCCTGCGCAATGGCTTGGAACGTCTCTCCACAAGCCTTTGTCCCACAGTGCAAGTGGACGATGACGCCCCCATCACCCAGATACCGGGACAGCTATGCGCCACCGATCCACGCGGTGCACGGCTGACGCTAGGAGAGATAGAGGACGGCACCATCAAATCGCCGTTGTTATTACGGTTGATGAACGGCACCACCATCACCGCCCGCTTCAAATTGAATGCTTGGGGCTACCGCTCCTCGGTTTTCACGCTCACGGGCTCCAAACAGGCTTTGTTCAATGTCATCGGCCCGGATGTCATCACGGATGGTATCTGAGCGTTTCTTGCTCCTTGGTTTATGTTCGGAGCTTATGTTCGGCCCTCATCCTCACTGACGCGCCGGTAAGGTGCCTCGTTGCGTGGCACATTGGCACACTCCATGAAAATACGTCTATCGCAGCGGGCGCAAATGCGGCGATCCAGCCGGGAGAACACTTCGATTATGGACTCGCTCTTGGTCTCGAATAAATTCTGCTCCCCGATCTCATCCAGATAACCGCCCTCGGACAGAGTCTGACGTACCTGGGGTTTGACCGCATGCAAATAGAGAGCACCGCCCATATCCTTACGGTTGCGCGCCTCGCGGGCTAGTAGTTCCGCCCCCGCCACATCAATGAAGCCTATAGAGCGCGCCAGGATCAGCAGGTGTTTTTGCTGCGGATGTCTGTTAGCAATGACCCGCAACCGTTCGGCCACAAAATTAACCGCGCCGAAAAACAATGAACCATCGACCCGTACCATCTTGAATTGCGGACACTCAACCAAATGTGCGCCGGTGTTGAAACGGTGTTTAGGCAGAGCAGGATCGGGCGCCCGCACCAGAACCTGAGGATGCGAGGCCTGCGAGAGGTATATCACCAAAGAGAGCAATACACCCAGCATGATGGCGAACTCGAGTTCCAAAAGCAGGGTCGCGGCGAAGGTTGCTACCAATACCATAGACTCCGACCGGCTGGTCATCATGATTTTGCGAATGTGATGAAAATCGATAATGCCCCACGCCACCAGGAACAGCACCGAAGCCATCCCGGCATTCGGCAAATACTTGAACAGTGGCGCCACCAGCACCACGATGGCCATCAAAAACACGCCCGCCAATATGGCAGCTAGCGGCGTTCTAGCTCCAGCCTGATAATTAACCCCGCTGCGGTTGAAGGATCCCGTGGCCACATAGGCAGAAAAAAAAGCCCCCACTAAATTGGATAAACCCTGACCGATAAACTCCTGATTACCGTTGATAAGCTGACCGGAGCGGGCGGCCAAGGAGCGGGAGATGGACACCGCCTCGGTCAGTGCGAACAGACTGACTGCGACGACCGCCGGCGCCAACTGCTTGACCGTATCGAAACTCAAATCGGGGGCCGACAGCGGTGGCAGCGCCGCCGGAATCGATCCCACTACCGCCAGTTCCACGCCGCCCACCACCGCCAGCACCGTGGCGAGCCCGCTGCCCACCACCAGCGCGGTAATCATATATGGGATCTTCGGCAGCCAACGCTTGCCCAAAATGCCGGCGGCGAGGGTAACCACGCCGACCACAGCGGACGCCCAGCTGGCGTCTTCAAGATTGTAAGCGATGGCAAAAAGGGTTTCGTGAAAATGCAAACCGCGAGGAATATCCAAGCCGAAAAAATGGCGCAGCTGATGGGCGATGATGAGAATGGCCGCACCAGCGGTGAATCCGACGATGACGGAATGGGAGATGAAATTGACCAGCACGCCTAAGCGGGCAAGTCCCATGATGAGTTGCAAAACGCCAACTAAGAATGTCAGCGTCAAAGCATAACGTACAAAGTCCGCCGAGCCCGGCTCAGCAAGCGCGCTCAGCGAGGAGAACAGGACGATGGACGCCGCCGTTGTAGGTCCCGAAACCAGATGATGCGAAGAGCCGAATAAGGCGGCGATGATCGCTGGCACCATCGCCGCGTACAGTCCATACTCGGGTGGCATGCCGGCAATAGTGGCGAAAGCGACGCCTTGCGGCAGCACGACGATGGCGCCGGTGATACCGGCCATGAGATCCGCGCGTGCAACACCCGTGTGGCGTAACTCCGGCCACCACAAAAGGAATGGAAACAATTTCACTGGTTGCTAGACATACCGGCTAATAGGACATAGCGGTGACCGGACTTTGATAAAAACAAAAAACGCACGAGGAGGTCATCCACTCTTCCCGCCATCCCCTCTCATGCACTGTAGCACGTCGAACGGTGGTGAACGTTAACGGTGTGTCGGATGTAGACGGCGTGGGTATAGTGGTGCGCGGCAAGTCCATGGCCATACCTAGCCGCCAGTTCATGCTAGGCAACCGTAGATACGCGAAACACCCTAAACAAGGCCGGTTAGACGCCCAAGAATCTCGCCTCAAAGCAGCCACAGTAAAGCGGCATAACGCAATCCTTTGCCCAACGTGATGTAGGAAAAAGCGATCGGCCATGGGATCCTGAGCCAGCCGGCGGCCACGCACAGCGGATCGCCTAATAGTGGCACCCAAGACAGCAGCAAAGCAGGCGCCCCCACGCGCTTGATATAAGCAATAGCTCGTTGACGGCGCGCATCCTGTAGCGCATCCACCGGCAAACACCGTCCCAGCAACCACGAAGTCATACCTCCCAGAGCGTTACCGAGGGTGGCCACCGCAAGCAACACGGCATCCGGCCAGTCCGATTTGATATCCAACGTCAACAAAAGCGCTTCAGAGCCACCCGGCAGTAAAGTAGCCGCCAAAAATGCGGCAACGAAAAGACCGCCTAGCTCCGCCCAGCTACTCACCTACGACTTAAGCTCACTTATAACCTGACACTCACTAGGGCACCTCTAACAATGCACTTTTTCCGCGATTGCGGCGTCAGCGCCGTGCTCCAATCCTCAGGTATCACCTAGACACTGCGGTTGTGCGCGCGGTGCTTCCTTGCACTCACGAAACAATGACTATTCTTAGAGGCGCCCACTATGTTGTCCGTGCTTTTTCTTGCGCCAGACAAGCCAGCCAACGATTGCCCCGGCCGCCCAAACAACCGGCCAGTCGGCAACTACCGCATAAGGTGTCATTCCTGTCCTCGGCACGGCTTCCCCGCGCACCACATGGGTCGCAAACTGCGGCGAGCGGGCGATGATCCGGCCATCGGGCGCAATGATGGCCGAAATCCCTGTATTGGTGGCACGCAACATGTAGCGTCCTGTTTCAAGCGCCCGCATGCGCCCGATCTGTAGATGCTGAAAAGGGGCCAAAGTATCGCCAAACCAGGCATCGTTGCTGACGTTGACCAAAACGGTAGCCTCGGGCAAGGCCTGCAAGATCTCCGCGCCGAAAGCCGCTTCGTAGCAGATTGACAAACCTAGCCGTAGCGAGCCGTGGGCCAATAACGGTTGCGGCCCGGACCAGCGAGAGAACGAAGGCGCTGGTACCCCCAGCATACGCACTATGGGCCCGGTCAACCAAGCCAAAGGCAAGTACTCACCGAACGGCACCAGATGCTGCTTGTGGTAAACCCCATCCATCAGCCCCAGGCCGAGCATGGAATTAAAGTAGTGCTTACCGGAGGGATCGCGAAACGGAGCGCCCACCAACACACTCATACGCTGATCTTGCGCGAAGCGGTCCAACTCATCGAGGTAAGGCCGGACGTCATTCGCCAACATGGGCACTGCTGTTTCCGGCCATACGATCAACTGTGCATCCGCATGTTGCTCCGTCAACGCTCGATAACGGTGTAAAGTAGGGCCGCGGTTTTGCGGCAACCACTTGATATTCTGGGAATAATTACCCTGCACCAAAGCGGCTTTGAAAGGTTCACCAGCAACCCGAGTCCATTCAATCGTCCGAAGGAGCGGCACCGATAACCAAACCGCCGCCAAGACCACCGCGAGCATCACCGGGCGCGGCCCTCTGAGCACCAGCAAAGCGAGAGCGCCGCCAGTGGCTGCCACCAGCCAACCCACACCATAGGCACCGGTAATAGGTGCAAGCCCCGCCGCTGGACCGTCCACTTGAGAAATACCGAACTGAAGCCAAGTAAAACCGGTCAAGAACCAGCCCCTCAACCACTCGATCAAGATCCAAAGCGCCGGCGCTAAACCAAGGCTCCACGCCCAACGTCCCATACGCCCGCGCAGATATTGACAGAGCCATGCCCAAAGAGCTGGAAACAGTGCGAGGAATAGAACAAAAGCGGCGGACAAGACCCACACCACCGGCCCATGGACATGATTGTATTGAAAGCTCTCGGCGATCCAGCTTACCCCGGTACCGAACATGCCAGCGCCAAAAACGAAGCCTATTCCAGCCGCTGTCCAGCTACTGCTGCCGTATACACATACGAGGAGAACGGCAAACGCAACCGGTGCCACCGGCCACCATGCAAGAGGCGCAAAAGCTGATGGCAAGCAAGCGCCAGCACCCAAAGCCGCTGCAAAACGCAGGGCTTTAGGTATTTGAAAAAAAAATCTTTCTACTTCAGACACGGCGCATGCGCAACACGTGCACGCGCCGCTTGTCAGCCCGCAAAATCTCGAACTCGAAGCCGCCGAGTCGGGTGATTTCACCGCGCCCCGGTAAATGCCCCAGCGACTTGACCACCAAACCGCCGATAGTGGCGAATTCCTCGTCGCTGTAGTCGGTAGCGAAAAATTCGTTGAAGTCTTCTATAGGCGTCAACGCCTTGACCAAGAACTCTCCGTCTTTACGTTCCTTGATGTAACGCTCCTCTTCCACATCGTGCTCGTCGTCGATCTCGCCGACGATCTGCTCCAACACGTCTTCAATGGTCACCAACCCAGCCACGCCACCGTATTCATCCACCACGATGGCCATGTGGTTGCGGCTGGCGCGAAATTCCCGCAGCAACACGTTCAAACGTTTCGCTTCCGGCACGAACACAGCCGGGCGCATGGCGTCCTTGATGTTGAACCTGCCCGCCTCCTGGACAGCGAAATGGGCCAGCAGATCTTTGGCCAGCAAGATGCCCTCCACATCATCCCGATCGGCACCGATAACGGGGAAGCGCGAATGACCGGAATTGATAACCGAGTCTATAAACGCTTCGGGCTCGGCCTCACTATCCACCGTCACCATCTGGGTACGCGGCACCATGATGTCGCGCACTTGCAGATCAGCCACCGCCAACGCACCCTCGATCATATACAGCACGTCGGCATCGACCAGGTTGCGGTCTTCCGCATCGCGCAACATGTCGATGAGTTCGTCCCTGCTCTTGGGTTCGGCGGACAACACCGCGCTCAGGACTCTATCCAACCAAGTGCGCGAGTGACTCCCGCCTTCGGATCGGTCTTCGTTCATCGCGTATAGGGGTCAGGGAATCCCAGTGCTGCCAAGATATCGCACTCCAAACACTCCATCTGTTCTGCTTCCTGCTCATCTTGGTGGTCGAATCCAAGCAAGTGCAGCGTGCCATGGACGACGAGGTGTGCATAGTGTGATAAGAGATTTTTTTCCTGCGCCGAAGCCTCGCGTTCAACGACGGGTGCGCAGATCACAATATCGCCGAGCAGACCGGTTGCGGCATAATCCGGCACCTCGGCAGGGAACGACAACACGTTGGTCGCCTTATCTTTACCGGCATAGGTAGCGTTAAGCCTGCGCCCCTCCGCTTCAGTGGTGAAGCGGACCGTTACCTCCAGGCCGTGGCACACCCTCCAGTCCCCTACCCTGGCGGGACCCACCATAGCGTAGACCGCCACAACCCAGGCGGCGACATCATCCTCGACCGGCAACTCATGACCCGAAGCGCAATATTGGACGAACACTTGCCAGCCGTCAGCCCTTCGCATCGTAGCTAGCCATGCTCCTCACCATCGCGGCGCAAGCGTGTTTCATGCGCCTCATAAGCTTCGAGGATGCGGGCGACCAGACGGTGGCGCACCACATCGCGCGGCTCAAAAAAAGTAAAGCTGATCTCCTTCACATCGCGCAGCACATGGATAACTTGGCGCAGACCGGACATCTGTCCCCGCGGCAGATCGACCTGCGTGATATCGCCCGTCACCACTGCCTTGGACCCAAAACCCATACGGGTCAGGAACATCTTCATCTGCTCGACCGTAGTGTTTTGCGCCTCATCCAGGATGATGAAAGACTCGTTCAACGTACGCCCGCGCATATAAGCCAGTGGCGCCACCTCGATGACGTTGCGCTCTATCAGCCGGCCCACCCGTTCGAACCCAAGCATCTCGTAGAGCGCATCATAGAGCGGGCGCAGGTAAGGATCGACCTTCTGTGCCAGATCCCCGGGCAAAAAACCGAGACGCTCTCCGGCCTCCACTGCCGGGCGTACCAAGACCACGCGGCGGATGCGATCCGCCTCCAACGCCTCCACTGCACGGGCCACCGCCAGATAGGTCTTACCGGTACCAGCAGGGCCTACCCCGAAATTGATATCGTGCTCGGCAATGCGCGAGAGATACCTGGCCTGATTCGCGCCTTGGGCGCGGATAAGTCCCCGGCGGATCTTCACCGCCGTATCGTCAGGCTCGTGGCCGGCTGATTCCTCGGCGCCGGACTGACGTAAAAATAAATGTACCCGCTCAGCATCCAGTGCTTGCGTCCGGGTCTGCGCATAGAGCCGCGTCAACACCCGCTCGGCAGTACGCACGGCATGGCGCTCGCCTTGCAAGATAAAGTCGGCACCGCGGTTGCTGATCTGCACGGTCAAGCGCCGCTCGATCTCGCGCAGGTGAGAGTCCATCGGCCCGCATAAGTTAGCGAGCCGCTCATTGTCGCTTGGCGAAAGCTGTAGATCGCGCACTTCCTGTGCGGGTTCGATAGGGGCATTCACAAGATTGGTTGAAACCGTTTTGACGGCGCAGGGACTTCAAGCCTCGAGCCGGCTCGGGCCTGCGAAGCGTCCGCGCAGGGAATTGGCGAAGGCGGCAGTTATAGTCACGTCTACGAACTGCCCGATGCAAGTGCTAGGCCCAGGGAAATTCACCACCCGGTTGTTTTCAGTGCGCCCGGCCAACTCATCGGCATCGCGCCGCGCCCGTCCGTGCACCAAAATGCGCTGCCTAGTGCCCACCATCGCCTCGCTGAACGCCTTGGCTTGCGCCGCCAGCAGCGCTTGCAACTGCGCTAAACGGGCTTTCTTGACCGCCATCAGTACGTTGTCGGCCAGCTCGCTAGCGGGTGTTCCCGGCCGCTGGCTATAGATGAAACTGAAAGAGTGATCGAAGTTCAACTCGCGAACCAAAGCCAATGTTGCAGCGAAATCCGCCTGCGTCTCACCGGGAAAGCCAACGATGAAATCCGATGACAAAAACAGATCGGGACGGGCCTTGCGCAACGCCCCGACGATAGCGCGGTAGTGCGCCACACTGTGATTGCGCTTCATCAACCCGAGCAACCGATCCGAACCCGTTTGCACCGGTAGATGCAAATGGCCCACCAGTTGCGGCACTCGCGCGTGGGCCTCGATGAGCGATGCGTTCACTTCCAACGGATGCGACGTGGTGTAGCGGATCCTGCCGATGCCCTCAATGGCGGCGGCGTAAGTGATGAGCTGCCCTAGATCCGCTTCGCTACCGTCATCGCGCCGGCCCCGGTACGCATTGACGTTCTGACCTAGAAACGTCACCTCGCGCACACCCTGCTCCGCCAAACCAGCCACTTCTAGCAGGACATCTTCGAAGCCACGGGAAAATTCTTCTCCGCGGGTGTAGGGCACCACACAAAAAGTACAATATTTAGAGCACCCCTCCATCACCGAAACAAAAGCACATGGACCCTCAGCGCGCGCCGGCGGCAAGCGGTCGAACTTCTCCACTTCCGGAAAAGACACATCGACTTGCGGGCCACTGGTCGCCTCGACCTCATTCAACATCTGCGGTACCCGTTGCAGGGTCTGTGGACCATAGACGAGATCCACATACGGCGCCCGACCGCGAATAGCCGCCCCCTCCTGGCTAGCCACGCAGCCTCCCACACCGATGACCACACCGGGTTTTCGCTCCTTCAACTCGCGCCACCGGCCGAGTTGGGAAAACACTTTCTCCTGCGCCTTCTCCCGCACCGAGCAAGTATTGACCAGGAGCACATCCGCCTCTTCAGGGTTATCCGTAGTCTCCAGCCCGTGACTATCAGCCAACAACTCGGCGGTCTTGGCCGAGTCGTATTCATTCATCTGACAACCAAAGGTCTTGATATAGAGTTTGCGCGCCATACGAGCCGCCCGGCAGGGATTGGAAACAAAAAAGGGGCGGCGATCCTTACACGTTCCCCGCCCCCACGCTACCTGTTAGCTCGAATAACCATGACTGCGGCCAGCCAGCTTGCCAATCGTTAACCCCGCAGTACTAGCTCTCCGCCAGATTAGCTTCCGGGACTTGCGCTAATCCGGTGCAAAGCTAAATCCGCACCCTCGTACTCCTGTTCCTCGGTAAGACGGATCCCCACTAGGGCTTTGATAACACCATAGATCAGGGCGCCGCCCACCACGGCGATGAGCACGCCGAGGATGCTGCCGGCCAACTGGGCCATGAATGTCACCCCGCCCATGCCGCCTAGCGCTTCCAGGCCGAAGATGCCGCAGGCGATCCCCCCCCACAAGCCACAAAGACCATGCAATGGCCACACCCCCAGCACATCGTCGATACGCCATTGGTTCTGTGCCATGGTGAACGTGACAACGAACAGAGCGCCAGCCACCGCGCCGGTAATCAACGCACCAGCCGGATGCATGACATCGGAGCCGGCGCATATGGCAACTAATCCGGCCAGCGGACCGTTATGCACAAACCCGGGGTCGTTCTTGCCCACGATAAGAGCCGCTAAAACGCCGCCCACCATGGCCATCAGCGAATTCAACGCGACCAATCCACTGATATCCCCCACTTTCTGCGCTGACATTACGTTGAAGCCGAACCAACCGACGCTGAGCACCCACGCTCCCAAGGCTAAGAATGGAATACTGGAAGGCGGATGGGAGGGAATCACCCGGCCATCGGCACCGTAACGGCCATGGCGCGCACCCAGTAACATCACCGCGGCTAGACCGATCCATCCACCGACCGCATGCACCACGATAGAGCCGGCGAAGTCGTGAAACGGGGCACCGAAATGCTGCTCGATGGCGGCCTGCACACCGTAGTTGCCACCCCAGGTGATACCCTCAAAAAACGGATACACCAGGGCAACGAGGAAGGCGGAGGCGATGAGCTGCGGATAGAACCTTGCCCGCTCGGCGATGCCACCTGAGACGATGGCCGGAATCGCCGCGGCAAAGGTCAGCAAAAAGAAGAACTTAACCAGCTCATATCCGTTGTTGACGGCCAGCTCTGGCGCCGCGCTCATAAAACTGGTGCCATAAGCCACCGCATAACCGATAAAAAAATACGCAATAGCGGAGATAGAAAAGTCGGTTAGGATCTTCATCAACGCATTCACTTGGTTCTTGTGGCGAACCGTACCCACCTCAAGAAAAGCAAAGCCTGAATGCATGGCTAGCACCATGATGGCGCCTAATAGAACGAATAATGTGTCGGTTCCCGACGGCAACGGCTCCATAGGATTGTCCCCGATGAATAAACTTGCGCCGTCTACAAGCAAATTTCGTGCCGCCCCCTAGCCACGCAGGAATATTCCCGTAACAACCTGCTAACGGGCGAGAGAACGCACCAACCAAGTGCGCTATGGGGAGACGCGAACCGTATCGGTGCGGGCCGTATCGGTGCGGGGCAGAAGGATTGGGCTGGACTCAGTGCCCCAAACCGGGCGCGTGACGGTAAAACCCGTCCTCCAGCTCACCGAACATATCGGGTATGGACGGATGCTCAACCGGCAACCCGGTGTCGTCTATCAGCAAGTTCTGCTCTGACACGTAGGCTTCGTAGTACCCTTCGTCGTTCTCGGCCAACAGGTGATAAAAAGGCTGATCTTTGCGTGGCCGTATGTGGGCCGGAATCGCTTGATACCACTCCTCGGTGTTGGCGAACTCCGGGTCCACGTCATAGATCACACCGCGAAACGGAAACAGTCTGTGCTTTACGACCTGGCCGATACTGAACCTAGCGTTGAGCGTATCGCCATCAATGTTCATCGCATCACAACTCTTCAAGGACTGATCACGCGGCTGGGTTCTAACATAGGGCGTAGCCTCCCGTTGTTCAAGCACGTCGTAAAAGCGGGCTCACACCGCTAAACACCGACGTCACATCGATATATTTCATATTGCGATGATAGAAATATTCGATTGGAGCAATGGCACCTAGCAGCCGATAATGCGTCCCCCATTTCAAGCCAAGCAAAAGACTCAACTTCGATGGAACTCAAAGGCAGCAACACAGAGCAGCACCTTAAAGACGCTTTTGCCGGAGAATCCCAAGCCGACCGCCGTTACCTCTACTTCGCCGCGAAAGCGGACGTGGAGGGTGACAACGATGTCTCGGCGGTATTCCGCTCAACGGCGGAGGGTGAGACCGGACATGCCCACGGACACCTGGAGTACTTAGAAGCTTGCGGCGATCCCGCCACCGGCCTGCCCATCGGTGGTACCGCCTATAACCTGGCCGCCGCCATCGCTTAGGGATGGTCCATAGCCGGCGGGGGCTGAACCCATAGCCCCGCCTGTTCCCCATAAAAGCGTGTTTCCTAAGGAATCCTTGCATGGCCACAACCGGAATTCGAGAAGGCAGCCTTGAGGCGCCCACGCGGCATCCCATCGATTGGAAGAACGCATCGTTCTACGATGAAGATGCATTGAATGCGGAACTCGAACGGGTGTTCGATATCTGCCATGGATGCCGCCGCTGCGTAAGCTTATGCCAGTCGTTCCCGACCCTGTTCGATCTAGTCGATGAGTCGCAGACCATGGAGGTGGACGGTATCGCCAAGGAAGACTATGCAAAAGTCGTCGCTCACTGCTACTTGTGCGATCTATGTTACCTCACCAAGTGTCCCTACGTACCGCCCCACGAGTGGGCGGTGGATTTCCCCCACCTAATGCTGCGGGCCAAAGCAGTCAAACACCATAAGGGTCAAACACCGTTGCGTGACAAAGTGATCACCAGCACCGACGCCATCGGCAAATTCGCCTCGCTACCGGTGATCGTGAACACGGTGAACGCGGCCAACAATAGTGGCGCCGTACGCTCGGCCATGGAAGCGGCCATAGGGATCCACAAAGATGCCCCGCTACCGCCGTACTCTAGCCCACCGCTGCGCCGGCGGCTGGCAGGCCGGGCGCCCGAGGTCAGCTCGGTGCAGCCGGTGGGGCCGATTACGGGCAAGGTGGCGCTATTTGCCACCTGTTACGGTAATTTCAGCGAACCCCACATAGGCCAAGACCTAGTGGCGGTATTCGAGCACAATGGGATTGCGGTCACCCTCGCCACCGAGGAGCACTGCTGCGGTATGCCCAAACTGGAACTGGGCGATCTGAACGCCGTTGAACGGGCCAAGGAAAAGAACATCGCGCCGCTGGCCGCCATGGTCGATGACGGTTTTGACATAGTGGCGCCGGTACCGTCTTGCGTTCTCATGTTCAAACAAGAGTTGCCGCTCCTGTTTGCGCACGACCCGCAGGTAGCGAAGGTCGCCCGCGCCTTCTTCGACCCCTTCGAATACCTGACGCATCTGCATAAAGCGAAACTTCTGAAGACCGATTTTAAAGCGCCGCTGGGCAGCATCGCCTACCATGCCGCCTGCCACCAGCGGGTGCAAAATATAGGTCCGCGCACACGCGACATCCTCGCCCTGGTCCCGGATACGCAAGTCAATACCATAGAGCGCTGTTCGGGCCATGACGGCACCTACGCGGTCAAGAAGGAAACCCGGGAAGCGTCGATGAAAATCGTGCGGCCCATAGTGCGGCAGGTGCAGTCGCGACAGGCCGACCATATCGCCAGCGACTGTCCGATGGCAGGCACTCACATCGCCCACGCCTGTGACGCTAAGCGGCCCATACATCCGCTGTCTTTGCTGCGCAAAGCGTATGGCATCTAATCGCCCCGCACAGCTTAGGACATACAACGAGGCTCAATCATGTTAACCCGTTCGGATCTGTTCACGCTTGAGGCCTACGCGGCGCAACGCGCTCAATTCCGCGCCCGTGTATTGGCCCACAAAAAAGCGCGCCAAGTGGCCTTAGGTCCTAACGCGACACTCTATTTCGAGGACCGGCTGACCATTCAATACCAGATCCAAGAGATGCTGCGAATCGAGCGTATCTTCGAGGCTAAGGCCATCGAAGAGGAGCTAGCCGCGTACAATCCGCTTATCCCGGATGGCAGTAATTGGAAAGCAACCTTCATGCTCGAATTTCCGGACGTAGATGAGCGGCACGCGGCACTGGAACGCCTCTACGGCATAGAAGATCGTCTGTGGGTGGCCGTGGCCGGCCACGAATGGGTGTTCGGCCTGGCTGACGAGGATCTGGACCGTAAGACTGGCGCCAAAACCTCAGCGGTGCATTTCGTACGTTTTGCACTCGAGCGATCCATGATAGACGCCCTCAAAGGTGGCGCTGCGCTAGCTATGGGCGTTGACTTGGATAATTACCGTTATGCAGCTAACCCGGTAGATGCGGCGGCGAGGGAAGCACTAGTGGCTGATTTAAAATAAGGGGCCATCCTAGATAACCGTTTTTATCTAGGATGGCTGAATGAGAAAAAGCAGGCTGAGTTGGCATAAACAATCACGATTGATTGAGCTATTTGTCGCGGGAACAACAGCACGAACGGCAGCCCAGTGGGTAGGTGTGAATAAGACGACTGCAAGCTATTACTTTCATCGGCTCCGGCAGCTGATTTATGCGCACAGCGAGCACTTGGAGTGGCTTGAAGGTGAAGTAGAAGCAGATGAACGTTATTGGGGTGGCAGGCGCAAAGGCAAACGAGGCCGGGGCGCGTTAGGGAAAGTGCCCGTATTGGGACTGTTAAAGCGACATGGCAAGGTTTTTACGGTGCTGATACCCAATGCCAAAGCCGATACATTACTGCCGAACATTGGGCAAAAGGTAAGGCCGGACAGTATGGTTTACACGGACGCATTCGGCCGCTATAACGCACTGGATGTATCAGAATTCAAGCACTACCGTATTAACCCCAGTGAACGGTTTGCTGACCAGCAAAACCCCCATGAACGGTATTGAGAATGTCTGGAATCAGGCGAAGCGCCATTGGCGCCGATTCAACGGGGTGGCACGAGAGCATTTTCACCTATTTTTGAAGGAATGTGAGTGGCGTTTTGATAACAGTGACCCAAAGAGCCAATTAAAGCAATTAACTCAATGGGTTAGAAGTGAAATGGGCTCGTTGTCTAGGACAGCCCTATTTCAAATTGCGATGCGGTGATTTCCCTACGCGAAATCTATCATAATTAGTGTTAACAGGCCCTGGCTTGAATCTGCCCATTCGAAACCTCCAGAGATAGGAAGTATTGTGTTGTTATCTCCTAAGCTCTGCTCGAATGGGGCTTACTAAGTTCACCAAAAATTTAGGAAAATCAATACAATATAAGATCCTACCTGCCCCTACCTATGTGTTTGCCCAAGACGTTCATGCGAAGCGAGTGTACTCGTTGGCTAACGCAACGCTGGGTGTCATCACCAGTGCCTCTCTAGCCGTGCACTTGATTGGCCAGGGTTTAGCGCAAGCGCGAGACGGGTTACGAAAACATGCCATCAAACAAGTCGATAGATTGTTGTCGAACGCAAAGTTAGATGTATGGGAGTTGTTCCGCCATTGGGTGCCCTATGTAGTGAGCCACAATAACGGGGGCGAACCAACACAATTGATTGAATGACCAAGCATCATCCTCCTTAAATGACATAGATTGGACGTTAGAATGTACTTTTTGGTAGCGAAATTGATAGGCTAAGGGTGGGGTTGGGGAACATTAAGCCCAACACCCAATACCGCGTACACTCAGCGCCTCCTAGAACGCTGCCACTGCATAGGCAACAAGATGTGCCCACAGTGCGACAGCCCGCGTACACCCAGTTTCATAACAGGACGTACGCGGTTCTAGGATTACGAGCCCCAACCCGGTCACGGAACAGCAGGCATGCTTGGTGCAATCACCTATTTGGCGACTTGGCTCACGCCCGCTCAGTTCATTCAATCTCCACTCGGCCTCGCGCGGTCTGTTGCCCAGCACCGATATTTCGACCAGGCCATAAGAACACACATGGCCATCGGCAGGCGTCTTGCGCTGGCCATAACGCTAGGCGCCCTACTGGCACTCCTCGCCATAACCGACGCTGGCGCCCAAGAACGCAACAAGAGCCGGCGCATTCATAGCGAACTGATCGCCAGCGCCGTGCAAGCCTCCCTGGTACGCGCCCTGGACACTACCTCCCATGAGTTGGTCGCAACGCTCAAGGACACCAGCAGGACGCTGCGGCGCATTCGCCGGGCGACGCCTACCGGGGTATTGCTGTCCACCCAAGCCAAAGTCCAGCTTCAGCGCCATATCACGGCCATTGCCGAGTTGCGCCCGGCACTGATTGAAAAGGTCGCGCGCCAACCGGGCAGCCAGCGTCCCCGGTTCGCCGCCCGCGTGCAGCGCCGCTTCGACGAGGTGCTCGCGACCTTGCGCGCCATCCACCAGGCCCGAACCCCCAAGGTACAAGGCCGGGCCCTGTCCGAGGCGCGCAAGGCGCTGCGCCAATGGCGCCGGGGACAACGGGTCGAAAGCAGCCGGCGTCAGGCGCGCACCGCAGGGGTGCCCAATATCCCGGCGCCACGGCGCTACGTGGCGCCACCGTTCAATGAGAACGCGCCCACGGTGCACCATGAGCGGCCGGTATTGCGCGACGATGATTCGAAGCCCGCGCCGCCGCCGCGACACACGCGCGCCCGCCGGGTGGGCGCTTTCGATGGCTTACTGGACGGCCACACCCTGGCGCGCTTTGCACCGGCCCGCTTCCCTGCCGCCCAATTCACCACCGCTGGTATCGACGGCGCCGGCTTCGGCCCCAGCCGTTCAGACCTTGGCCGTTCAGACCTTGGCCGCTTCATCACCCCTGCCCGCTTCATCACAGTGGGCCAACCGCCCGCCACCCCCTCTGAAGCGGCCACCTGCGACTACACCGCCGCGGACTTAGGCCGCCCCGCCGCCACTGTCCATGCCGAAGTCGCCGTCACACCAGAGATCGCCGCGCTGGCCCAATCGCTCGGCTATTCGCCCGTGCGCATCATCGAGTACGTCAGCAATGAGATTGATTTCGAAGCGTATTTCGGCTCACTCAAAGGCGCTCAGGGCGCGCTCATCAGCGGTGCCGCCAACGCCACCGATCACGCCTCGCTCACCCTCGCGCTGTTGCGCGCCTCGAACATCCCGGCGCGCTACGTCAAGGGCCAGGTCGCTTTCTACAACGACGAGCGGCTCTACCGCTGGCTAGGCGCCCGGTCCGCGGTCGGTGCCGCGGCTCTGTTGGCTTCGGGTCAAATCCCGACGAGCCGCTCCGGAGATAACGTCTTCTTCACCCAGGTGTGGGTCGAGGCGTGTATCCCGTACCGGAACTATCGGGGCTCCGGCGCCAGTAACCGCGGCCACCGCTGGGTGCCCATCGATACCGCTTTCAAGAACCGCGCCTATCAAGACGGCATCGCCATCGATGTATCGTTCGACTATGCCAGCTATCTGAGCACGCGCACTCTTTTGTTGCCCCACGAACAGTTCGAGGCGCAGGTCCAAGCCCATATCCGAACCCTGGCGCCGCGCTACGGCAACAACACCTTGGCCGATGTGCCCTATACCGGGCGCACCGAGCCGCTCACCCTCGATATCTTGCCCGCCACCTTGCCCTATGAGGTCAGGCAATACCTGGCCTGGGACGGCACCGCCACCGCCGAGACCGCGGCCCTGCCCGCCAAACACCGCTATACGCTGTCCATCGACGTGGGCAACGCCCAAAGCAACGCCACCTTGGGCCATGCCGTGTTGGATGTACCGGCCATCGCCCTCAAACGGCTCACCCTCGCCTTCCAACCCGGCACCGGCGGCTCGCTGGACGCCGAGCGCCGCGCCTACCTGCGCCAACTGGAGGCGCGCTACGGCCCTGGTAGTGCGCTTTATATCCAGCGCAACGGGGCCGTTCAGTGCGTCCGGGATCACACCCCGGTGCTCAAAGTGGACGGGGTCGCCGTCAACCTCGACCCGACCTCCGCGCCCACCTGTTACTTCGCGCTCAACGAGTGGTACGGCGGCACCGCCCTCGACCCCAATGTGGTGCGGGTCGATCGCTTGCCCAAACGCACCCTATCGCTCGAGGTACAACTCGGGGGCGCCACCCTCAACGCCACCCGCTTCGACACGCTCTCGGCCTTCGATTATCACGCCCTGCACCTCTACAGCCATCAGACCTCCGAGCGTTTGATTCAAGCGCGCGCCGCCCGGCTGCTCGAAGGGATCAACAACACCCCCGACCCAGCCGAGGACAAGGAGGCGACGCTAGGGGAGTTTTTGCATCTGGTGGGCCTCAAGTACCTGCACTACATCGCCGATGCGTACCACCGGGTCGGGCGCTTGTACGGCGAGTCCGGCGAAAGCGGACTGCACATTGGCTTGACCGCCAGCCGCACGGAGGTGAGCTATCTGTTCGACTTGCCCTACGCCGTCACCAACAGCGGTTTCCTCATCGACGTGCCCGGCGGCCAGTCGCGCAGCACCCATCTGGAGACCGGCCGGACCTCCTTTGAAGCCTTCGTCTTGGGTGGTTATGCCTTGTCTGCGCTCGAATCCTATGTGTGGCAGGAAAACGCCCGCATGGACGCGGTCAGCGCCGTGCGCGGCCTGCAATTCGCCAACGACAGCGGCATCGAAGTGCTGGACATCAATGCCGCCAACCAAGCGACCGAGTGGCCCAAGCTACAGGTCGGCGAGGGCGCGCTCGACTACAGCCAAGCGACCAAGAACACCCTCCAAGGGCTGCTCAACAGTGGCCATGACATCAAAATCCCCGTCAGTCTTATCGACTACGGTGAATGGACCGGCCAAATCTACGTGGCCACGCGCCAGTCCGGTAACCGCTTGAGCGCCACCTACAAAATCGGACCCTTCGCTGGTGGCTACACGGTCAACCGCACGCCCAGCGCCCCCACCTACCGCTTGCCGGCCCGCCGCGCCGGTGCCCCTGGCGCGTCCACGCCCACGGCGCTCGCCCCGGCCACCCTCAACTCGATGATCAACTACGGCACCACCCACGGCACCTCGCGCGGCGGTGATCCGGTGAACATGGCCACCGGCAACCTGTTCGATATCGAGCAGGACTTGCGGGTCATGGGCCGCGGCGGGCTGCCTATCTCCTTTCAACGCACCTACAACAGTCTGGCCGCCGCCCATCCCAACGCCTCAACGGCGCCCCTCGGTTACGGCTGGACGCACAGTTTCAATCACTTCCTGACCTTCGAGGACAGCGATGGCGATGCCGATGTGGAAGGTTCTGACGAGGACACCCTGACCTCATCGGTCACCTGGACCACCGGTGATGGCGGACAGCGCTTCATCCCCGTCGCTGGCGCCGCCGGCGGTGTCGCCATCGGCGCCGCGTTCACCCCACCGCAGGGCTTTTATTTCGCCGCCAGCCGCGAGCCCGATGGGCGCTATCGCATTCGGGAGAAAAACGGCTTCAGCTATTTCTTCGAGAATGTCCCCGGCACGGTCGGCCAAACAGCCCGCGTGCTGCGCCTCGAAGACCGCAATGGCAACGGCCTTCGCTTCGACTACGGCCCAGCCGGTACCCTGGACACCGTCACCGATGACCTCGACCGGGTCATCACCTTGTTGTACGACTCGGCCCATCGCCTGACCCACCTGCGTGACTGGACCTACCCCTCGACGGGGCGCGAGTGGCGCTACCACTACAACGCCGACGGCGAGTTGGAGCGCGTCGATAACCCGCTCGCGGCCAGCGGCCAGCAACCGGGCCTGACGTACGAGTACTACGGCCTCGCCGACGGGGTGAATCTCAATCACGCCCTGCGCCGTTCCCAAAAGCCCAACGGCAACGGCATGACCTTCGAGTACTACAGCAATGGACGGGTGTTGCGCCACACCGATGATCGGGGCGGCACCCTGACCTTCACTGACAACGACTATCGCCGCGAGGCCACCACCACCAATGAGCGCGGCTTCGTCAAGCGTTATTTCTTCAATGAGAACGGCAGCCCCACCCTCACCATCGATGAGAACGGCGGGCGCATGGCACATACGTACGACCCACTCGCCCCGTTCCATGAAATCGCCCGCACCGATGCCGCCGGCTTGACCACCCGCTACGACTACGACGCCAACGGCAACGTCACGCGCATCACCGCTCCCTCCGGCGCGACCACCGAATACAGCCATTTCAACGCCTTTGCCCAAGCCATGAAGGTCAAGGACGCCAACGGCAACATCACCCTCCATCAGTCCGATGCCGCCGGTAATATCACCCAGACTCTCGTACTGAAGGCGAACACCGGCGCGCATTATGATCCGGCCACGTGGGAGCCCGTGCCGGCCGCGATCTTGAGCTGGACTCAACAGACCTTCGATGCCCACGGCAATCCGCTCATCATCAAGCGCATTAGAGATTTTCAAACACAACAAGGCCCAACGGCGGAGTTCGACTACACCGATACCGCCAACGCCACCAGCGGGCTCAATCCGGTCACCGTACGCCGGTGCGGCGACCTCGATGGCGACGCGCGCATCGAGCGGTCCACCGAATGCCGGCAAGTCACACAATCTTACGACGCCCTAGGGCGGCCCACGGCGAGCATCGACGACAACTGGTACCGCTCCGAGCACCACTACGATCGAGCCGGACGCCTGGTCTTATCCACCGACACCCAGGGGTGGCCGCGGCGCTATCGGTTTGACGCCAACGGCAACATGACCGGCCACCGCCTGACGGTCACAACGCCGGGCGGCACCCCGGCGGTGGTTGACCAATCCCGATTCCTCTATGACGCCCTGGACCGGCCCGTCCAAAGCATCGATGCCGGTGGTTTTGTCACCCGCTCGGAATACGACGCCCTGGGCAACCTCACCGCCGTGGTCGATGCCGACGGCTTTCGTACCTCCATCGATTACGACGCGTTGAACCGTGCCGTGCGCGTCTACGACGAAGAAGGCCACGCCGTGGTACGCGACTACGATGCCATCGGCCGAGTGCGCTCCATCACCGATCCCAACGGCCATCAAATACAGCACACCTACTATGGCGCCGCCGGAGACGGCAGGCTCAGGCGGCGCACTTCGCCGCTCAACCGGTACGTCGATTTCGAATACGACGCAGTCGGCCGTGTCACGCGCGTAGTGGACCATCTGGGCCGCGATACCCACACCCAATACGATGCCCTGGGCCGGGTCGTGCGCGTGGCCGGTCCGTTGCACAACGCAGCCCCCGATCTTCCGGCCATCCGCCCGGTCACCACCTACCGATACAATGCCCTCGGCAACAGGGTGCAAATAGCCGCCGGCCATACCCCCCAGACCAGCGGCACGAACGCGGGCGCCGACCTCACCACCGTTCAGCAAATCAACACCTACGACGACTTCGGGCGCAAACTCTCACAGACCGACGCCAACGGCAACACCTGGACGTTCACCTACGACCTCCACGACAACCTCATCACCCTGGTGGACCCCAAAGGGCAGCGAGTCGAACGCGACTACGCCTACGGCGGCTATGTGACCGAGCGCCGGGCTTACCGCCATGCCTCGGATGCAACCCCCCACACCACCCGCTACACCCGCAACGCCCTGGGCCAAGTCACCCAAGTCGAAGCACCGGAAGTCACCTACAGCTACCGATACGACACCGCTCACCGCCTCGTGCGACAAGCCGATCACCGCGGCGGGAAAAGCATCGAATACCACTACAGCGCCGGCGGATTGCTCAATACCATGGGTGACGGTGAAGGCCACCTCACCCAGTACCTGTACGATCCCGTAGGCCGCCTGGCCACTATCTGGGCGCCCAACGGGACCCTGGTCAACTTCGGCTACGACGCCGCTGGGCGCCTCACCGAGCGCTGGTTCGATAACGGCCTGGCCACGCGCTATCACTACAACGCCGACGACACCTTGAGCCGCCTCGTCAACCGCCGCGCTGACGGCTCGCAGATCAGCAGCCACGCCTACAGTTAC
Organism: Gammaproteobacteria bacterium; assembly: GCA_012103455.1. Taxonomy (GTDB): domain Bacteria; phylum Pseudomonadota; class Gammaproteobacteria; order HK1; family HK1; genus WLWT01. The sequence goes on along the minus strand of WLWT01000003.1, from coordinate 784,711 downwards.
AACGCCGCCGGACTGCGCGACACCTACGCCCAGACCCTCGGCGGCGCCACCCGCGAACGGCGCTACACCTACGACCCGCTCGACCGCTTGACCCAGGTAACCGACGCCACTGATGACTCGCTCATCGGCGCCTACACCTACGACGTGTACGGCAACCGCGCCACCCAAGACAACGGTGATGGCGTTCGCACCTACACCTACGACGCCGCCCATCAATTGCTCACTATCGATAGCGGCGCCAGCACGGACATGGGCTACGAATACGATGACAACGGCAACCTGACCCGCCAACTGGCCAGCGGCGTACTGCCCGTCCTGACACTCAACTATGACGCCCTGGACCGCTTGAGTAGCGCCGAGCTCGACGATGGCTCCCTCGAGACCTACCAATACGACCCCGGCGGCCGGCGCATCGAGAAACGACAAGGCGCGGCGACCGAGCGGTTTATCTACTCGGGCGCCAACCTAGTGGCCGACTACGGCGGCACCTGGACCCAAGCGGCGGGCCGCTATACCCACGCCGGCATCGACAACCCGCTCATCCACACCGACGCCAACGGCGCCAGCCAGTTTTACCAACAAGACGGCCTCGGCTCCGTCGTGGCCATGACCGATGCCGCCGGCACCCTACTGGGCGCCCACCAATACGACGCCTGGGGCACTGTCGTGACCCGTAGCGGCCACCTGCAACGCTTCGGCTACACCGGCCGCGAAGCGGATGCAACCGGCCTGCTCTACTACCGGGCGCGCTACTACGACCCCGGGACCGGCCGGTTCACCCAGCGCGACCCACTAGGCTTTGTCGATGGCGTCAACCAATACGCCTATGCCGCCAACAACCCGGTCATGTTCGTCGACCCCTTCGGCACCGTGGCCACCGGTTCCATCCACAACAACTCAACCGCCCAACGAACCAGCTATGAAAAACGGCCCAGCTTTTGGGACCGGGTGAGCAGCGCCGCCCCCCAACTCCTGTCCGCGGCGGCCGGGACCGCCGGTATTCCCTACGCCGAGTCGGGCGTCCTGACGCTATTTGGCCGGCACGAACAGGCGGAACAGGCGGAACAGGCGGCCATAGAAGAAACCGCGCTGCGCCTCGGTGGCGCGGCGGTGGGCGCGGGGATCGGCGCACTAGGCCTGGTCGTGGGTGCGGCGCCCGGCGCCCTGATTGGCCAACAAGTGGCGAAGATGGGCAACAGTGCCCGCAGGCTGTATGGCATCGTCCGCGGCCTCTTCAAAGGCACCTGCAGTTTCCCCGCCGGCACCCCGGTACTCACCGAACAGGGCCTAGTGCCCATCGAGTCCTTGCAGAGGGGGGACTTAGTCTTTTCACGCCATGAGACCATCGGCGAGACGGCTTACCAAGCGGTCACGGGCGTGGGCGCGAAAGCACATGCCAGCCAAATCAGCCTGAGTATTGCCCATGACGGCGGTATGGAGACCCTCGTCACCACGGCCGAACATCCGTTCTATGTCAGAGGGCGAGGATTTATCCGGGCGGATAGTGTGTCGGCGGGTATGCAGCTAGTGACAGCGACGGGCGAGTTCCTTGATGTAGTGGCGGCGCGCACGCGTGAGAGTGCTTTTCTTGCTTATGATATCAGTGTTGATCAGTTCCATACTTATTTTGTGGGGGAGCGGGGGGTATGGGTTCACAATTGTCCGCCAAAGAGTGTAGTCGATCCGAAAAAATTTAATTATCTTTTTGGCAAATCGACTAGCAATGCTCACAACGCTGCGCGCTCAAATCAGTTAGCACTTGAAATGAAACGCCTCGGTATTTCGGACAATGCTGCGGGTCACAAAATTTTAAGAGACCATTTATCTAGTGCCGTAAGCCAGCAGGGAAATGTCTTGCGAACATTTTCCAATAAGCACGGAACATTCGAAATTAGAGATTCCTTGCTATTTGGTTCGTCAGGGAAAGCAACTAGGTTAGAATCAACTTTTCAGGTTATGTCTGATGGTACACGCCGCTTTACTACCATGATCCCAAAGAGGTAACCCCATGCTCAATGTGCCTGATGAGTTGGAGTTTCTTGATTTTTTTGGAAGTGAGCCTGTAGAAAGCGCTCCGGAAGATGGATACTTTTGCTATAAGGCTGTAAATGAGAGGGGTGGTATTGAGCTGTTCTTTTCTTTTCACGAAATTGAAGGTTCAATACAAAGCAGGCTGGTGCTCAATAACGAAGAATTGATGGTGGTTAGTGGAGAATGCGTAGAGGAAATAAGAATGCAACGTGATGCATCAGGAGAGTATCTATCTTGTTTGTTCAATGTCACCGGAGTTGAATCAAAAGCCTCGGTTTATATTCGACCAAGGCTAAAGATTAAATGGCATATGATACAGAAATGACCACAGTATCCTCCCGCTCGCGGGACCGAACCAGCACAATCCCCTGAAATAGCAAGGAGTGCGGTAGAATATTGGTGCTTCCTGGTCCTTCAGACGCAATTTTCGGCGCCAAAATTAGTGCCTAAAAGCCCCGCGTGTCGGGGCCTACGACGTGTACGGCAACCGCGCCACCCAAAACAACGGTGATGGCCTTCGAACCTACACCTACGACGCCGCCCATCAATTGCTCACTATCGAGGACGGCGCCAGCACGGACATGGGCTACGAATACGATGACAACGGCAACCTGACCCGCCAACTGGCCGGCGGCGTACTGCCCATCCTGACACTCAACTATGACGCCCTGGACCGCTTGAATAGCGCCGAGCTCGACGATGGCTCCCTCGAGACCTACCAATACGACCCCGGCGGCCGGCGCATCGAGAAACGACAAGGCGCGGCGACCGAGCAGTTTATCTACTCGGGCGCCAACCTAGTGGCCGACTACGGCGGCACCTGGACCCAAGCGGCGGGCCGCTATACCCACGCCGGCATCGACAACCCGCTCATCCACACCGGTGCCAACGGCGCCAGCCAGTTTTACCAACAAGACGGCCTCGGCTCCGTCGTGGCCATGACCGATGCCGCCGGCACCCTACTGGGCGCCCACCAATACGATGCCTGGGGCACTGTCGTGACCCGTAGCGGCCACCTGCAACGCTTCGGCTACACCGGCCGCGAAGCGGATGCAACCGGCCTGCTCTACTACCGGGCGCGCTACTACGACCCCAGTACCGGCCGGTTCACCCAGCGCGACCCGCTGGGCTTTGTCGATGGCGTCAACCAATACGCCTATGCCGCCAACAACCCGGTCATGTTCGTCGACCCCTTCGGCACCGTGGCCACCGGCTCCATCCACAACAACTCAACCGCCCAACGAACCAGCTATGAAAAACGGCCCAGCTTTTGGGACCGGGTGAGCCGCGCCGCCCCCCAACTCCTGCCCGCGGCGGCCGGGACCACCGGTATTCCCTACGCCGAGTCGAAGGGACTCGCTCTCTATGGCCGGCACGAACAGGCGGCACAGGCGGCCATAGAAGAAACCGCGCTGCGCCTCGGTGGCGCGGCGGTGGGCGCCGGGTTCGGCGCACTAGGCGCGGGCGTGGGTGCGGCGCCCGGCGCCCTGATTGGCCAACAAGTGGCGAAGATGGCCAACAGTGCCCGCAGGCTGTATGGCATCGTCCGCGGCCTCTTCAAAGGCACCTGCAGTTTCCCCGCCGGCACCCCGGTACTCACCGAACAGGGCCCGGTGCCCATCGAGTCCTTGCAGAGGGGGGACTTAGTCTTTTCGCGCCATGAGACCACCGGCGAGACGGCTTACCAAGCGGTCACGGGCGTGGGCGCGAGAGAACATGCCAGCCAAATCAGCCTGAGTATTGCCCATGACGGCGGTATGGAGACCCTCGTCACCACGGCCGAACACCCGTTCTATGTCAGAGGGCGAGGATTTATCCGGGCGGATAGTGTGTCGGCGGGTATGCAGCTAATGACAGCGGCGAGCGAGTCCCTTGATGTTGTGGCGGCGCGCACGCATGAGAGTGCTTTTCTTGCCTATGATATCAGTGTTGACAAGTTCTATACTTATTTTGTCGGGGAGCGGGGGGTATGGGTTCATAATTGTCCGCCAAAGAGTCCAATCGTTGGCGGTGGAGCTAAGCTAGACAATTTGTCTCCTTCCGATATTGCTCGTATACAGAACGCAGCCAACAGAACAAAACAAGATATAAGCGTGGTTGGAAGTAGGGCATCAGGTAAAGCAAATCCGATGTCCGATTGGGACTATGTGATGTCTGGAAAGTCTTCACGAAGACATTCAGCCAGTAGTTCTGTCCCAAGAGGAACGCATGGCGGCGCTCAAAATTCAATGGGACGTGAGACAGGTATTGATGTTTCGCAAAGCTATAACTCGAATGCACCTGGATATAATCCTGTAAATCCCAATCAGCCGCACATTACTTTCCGGCCGCAGTAACAGTGAAATGAGTTTAGAGATTGAGATATACCTGAATCAGTTAGCACAGGGGATTAAGTCAGTTAATAAAGCTGTTGAGTGGTTTGTTGATCTAGCGGATAATTTCCAACTGGATGTATTAACTAAGTTGGCATTTTTTATCCTTCAAGCAGGAGGGTTAGGTCGGGACGTAGAGGAAGCAATATTCCTAAGTGGGCTCAGAAAAACTTATACTCCATGCCAGCTGTTACTTAAGGCTCAACGAGATGAGCCAGAAGGAAACATTTTACTGAAACAAGTTCTTACCAAAGCAATCAATCTTCCAGAAAATGAAAGACAGAAGTCTTTCCGACTACTACTGGCATTATTTTCTATTGCTGATAAACGAAAACGCAGTAGAGGGCTTGATCCTGATAAGTACTGGTGGCATAGAGACTTGTCTGATGATGTGATAGTTGACGAGATATTGTCTGAAAATTAGATTTTCTTGCCACAAAGAGGGGATTGAATTTCGGCAAAAATAACCGAAAGTTAGATTTCCTTTTCAATAAAAATATCAATCAAGCGAATGCTAAAAACACCCAGCGTGCTCGTGGCAATGTCGACAGAATTGGTATTGCTGATACGCCTCAAAATCGTGCTGAGGTTACTCGAAGATTTAATGACGCATTTAATGACTCTTCCTCGATTGTTCCTGGTGGCTCAAATGTTCCGGGTAGAAATCTGAGGGAATTTTTCCTGCCAGGAGTTACTGGGACTGGATCGAAAATCCAGTTTGTCGAAGAGGCTGGAAAAGTGATTACTATCATGGCGAAGTAAGCTCATGGATAGAGAGTTTTGGGTTCAATGCGATTCTAAGAGTGATATGCAAGCTCGATTAGATTCCAGTGAATGCGGTGTTTTTGATGAGTTAATCACAGATGAAGCAAATACTTGGGGGTATCTAAGGCTTAAGGAAGAAGGTATTTGCATACCCATTGGTTTCGCGGATGTTGGTTTATTGCCAGAAGTTCTTCTACACAACCGTATGGTCTATGTTGGCATTACCGATACAGTGGCAGGGTATGAGGTAGCCACAGGGAATCTCGTTTTCAAATACAGAGTTCCGACGGTATTCCATGAGTTTGTTGCATCTGAACGAGAAGGGATAATTGTCCAAGATGAGACAGGGTTTATCGGTTTATCTGGCGATGGAGACCAAATATGGATGAATATGTGTTCTGACACAATAGAGACATATCGTATTAGTGGGAGTGTAATTGTCGGCAGGACAGCAGATGGCGATAATTTCAAATTTCCTATTGCTTAAGTTCTCAAGCTGAGTAGTGACTGAGGATTCACTCGGAACAAGCTACCGCTCAATTTCCTCAGCCTTCAAATCCCGTCGTTTATGCACCACGGCTAACACGAATATCCCTTGTTCCTTGATTTCATAGATGATCCGGTAGGAGTAGAGCGACAACTCCCTGACCGCATCCTCATTGAGTTCTGGCACTTTCCTGCCGGTCCTGGGTAGCTGCTCCAGAATATCGGTCTTCTCGCGGATATCCTGGGCAACCTTCTTGGCATAGAAGCGGGAATCGTGAGCGATAAAATCATGGATGGAACGCAGATCGGCCCTGGCCGGTTGCGACCAGATCACCATGAATCAATTTCCCGCTTTAGTTCCTCACTGGTGAGGGTCTGGCCCTGTTCCACGGCCTCCTGACCCTTCCTGATCTTATCGAGCACATAGAGCCGGTACATGATCTCATCCATGTCGGTATTTTCCGGCAGTTGGTTGATGACGTTGAGCGCTTCTTGTTTAGCGGCATGCATGCTGAGTTCCTCGCTGTAATCGGTTAGCCGTGTGCCAACTTGCCGATGACCCTTGTCACATCTGATTTCTTCACCAAACTGTCTATTATGACAATTAGTGCCTGCTGGTCTTCATCCGGCAAATTGTCGCACTGCTGGCAAAGCTGGCGTAGCTGGTAGTTCCTGATCTTCAAGTCTTGTGAGGGTTCCTGCCGTCCGGCCAGCTCATCCAGAGCAACCTGGAGAATGTCGGCAATCTTCACGATGGTATCGAAATGCGGCACATTGCCGCCTTTCTCCCAACGGTTATAGACCCGTGGGCTGACTTCTAGCAGCTCAGCTAACCGGGCTTGTGTGATGTTGCGGGCTTGCCTGAGCAAGCGCAGGCGTTCGGCGAAGACGGACATATCCAGACCTTGAATCCAGTGATGAGCTTGGTTGGCCATTGTATGGCCCTCATAAATATGCCTTGCCAGAAACTAAGCAAAGTGTCTATCATGATATGCACTGTAGAGACTATTGACAAGTTTTTTGAGGAAAACGCCTATGGCCCGCACCCCAGACACAGAACTCGACCGCCTGAAACGCGAAGTAGCTTGGGTGCGTCTGGTGGAGCCCTCGGGCATCAATCTGAAGCAGCACGGCAAGGACTACCTGGGGTTGTGCCCGTTCCACGACGACAAGGAACCAAGTCTGGCCATCAGCCCGGACAAAAACCTGTGGCATTGCCTGGGTGCCTGATGGATTTGATTGAGCTGATTAAATACATCATATTGAGAGCGTACTCCCTCAAAGAGTGTAGGGAAGAATGTTAACGAGGTGGCTGGTGAGCTACAACAGCAACTCGGAAAGAACAGTGTTCCATTTAGCACGCCTGGAACTAAAGGTCACATTGATTTAGTAGGGCAAACCCATTTTGATAAAGCAACTCAGACGAGCATACCAACTCCCCATGTTCAAACTAGATCGATAAATGTTGGCCCGAATGAGAAAACAAATCTCGATAAAGAGGTTACCCGCCCTGCTACGAAGCAAGATATTAGAACAGCTAGGGAACTCGAACGAAGAAGAGGGAACCTATGAGCGACTCAAATAGGCTCTTGTCTGAATTGGAGGCTCTTCCCTTCTTTAAGTGGGCGGTTTTCAGCGATGTATGCCAGTGGGATATAAATCCAACCCACCCAAATGAAAGTAGATCGCTGCCTTATATCGTTCACGATTTCTGAAACCACACGCTCGATTCTTCAAACTTTGAATCGTGCTGTTAATGCCTTCCGCACGTCCATTGTTGGCCTTAAGAACAATAGCGTTGACGATGCCCCACAAATGCGCTTTAATCGTTCTGGTCACTTCCTTGATGGGTTCTAGGCGACATCTCTGAGCCCAGCTCAACCACTTCTTCCAGGCTTTGATTGCCCAAGCTGTGGATGGGTAATCCCATAAGCTCATCGCCAGTTCACCGATAGCCCAGGCACAAGCTGTTTTAAGGGTTGAGTGTCTCAGTGGTTCAAAGTTATCCCACTGCTCTTTAGACAGGTTCTCAGGGTTTGTCAGCCCGTTGTAACGAGTTCCCTTTAGCCACTCTACACCCTTGCTTATAAGGGTTTTATTCTCTTCTATGCGAACCTTATTGACCGCTTTACCGAGGGATTGGGCAATATGGAATTTATCAAATGCTATCTTCCGGTCTGCCTGCGGAATAGTTTGCCTGACTGACTTGATATAAGCCTTGGACCTATCCATCGTCACACATTCGATACCTTTTTTGGCGTCATCCGCCAACGTATCAAAATACTCATTGAGGCTGTCGCTTTTACGATCATCAGCGACATGGATAACGACGCCTTTATCGTGGTCAGTCACTACTGTGACGTATTCGTGGTGCTTTTGAAAAGAGGTCTCATCGACAGCTAGTCGTTTTGGAGATTGGGCATCCCTGCGAGCAAGACCTCTGTTCACGGCACGTTGCCCAATACCATCAATGGCGTTCCAGCTAAGCTTCATTGGTCGTGCAACAGCCTTGGTTGTTGCCTCTTTGAGCCAGTCAATGACCCAGGCTTCGAACAGGGCTGTGTATCGGGAGCCTGATTCAGCCCAAGGGACGTCAATGGCCAACACCTTGTGTTCAGGGCATTGGACACGGGGAACACGGGCGACGAGGATAATTTGGAACTGACAGGTATCCCAATGCCGCCACTTCTGGATAATGTGGTCGTAACCCGGACAGGGCTTAGCGCAAACACGGCATTGGCAGCCTTTTTTGCCAGTGTGCTCAATAAAGACTTTAACCTGTTGCGCCTGAAGGGACAGCTCGACATCAGACACGAACCAGGGTGTTTCAATACCTAGTATTCGAGAATAGAGTTTCTTGTCGCGCATTGACGCATCTTTGCATTGAGTGTTTTAGATTATGCTAAACCGCCCACTTAAAGAAGGGAAGAGCCAAATTGACGGACGAAGTAAAATCACTCATCCACCACTACATAGAACAAGACTGGAGCCCTGAACAGGTGGCAGGGCGCCTGAAACGAGAGGGCGTCGTTACGCTTCATCATGAAACGATTTATCAGTACATTTTGACAGACAAAAAAACGCGAGGAACACTCTATCAACATCTTCGACACCAGACTAAGACCTATCGCAAGCGCTATGGGTCGCCGCGTAATCGCACAGGTATTCCTCATCGCGTTGATATCGAGCAGCGTCCTGAAGCTGCCAATCATCGTCAACGTGTAGGCGATTGGGAGGCTGATACCCTCATTGGCCAACACATCACCAAGGTGCGACTGTGACACTCGATGATAGGAACAGTAAGCTGCCTCTAGCGCCACCATTAGCAGGAAAAAAGGCCGAGTCTGTTAAAGACGCGATAGTCGCATTGCTCAGAGCGCTCAAAGCCCACGTTAAAACAATTACCTTCGATAATGGTAAAGAGTTTGCACAACACGAGACGCTAGCTAAAGAGCTAGAATGTGATACCTATTTTGCGAAGCCATATCATTCTTGGGAAAGAGGTCAAAACGAGAATGCCGATGGGCTATTGCGCCAATACTTTCCCAAGACAATGACGCTTATCGATGTCACCACTAAGCAAGTTCTTGAAGCGCTCCACAAACTGAACAATCGACCTAGAAAGTGCCTAGGCTTTAGGACGCCGGCTGAAGTATTTATGGGACTGACTGGCTTGGATGCAAATAATTTATCCGGTTATGCACTTATCACTTGAATTCAGGGATTAATATTATTAATCAATAGGTTACATTATTGGTCTTCTCGCTCTCAGTTGACTTCTCGCCACCCACCATCGTTTCAGCCGCCTGGCTTGCCGCTACGGCTTTGATCGGCTCGCGGTGGCTGATCACTGCTTGCATGCCCTCCTTCAGAAATGGCACGCGGTCTTGATTAGCACGGATAAACGCCATGGCTTGTCCGAGGAATTTGGGCAACCGCCGCTCCTGCCCCGTGTCTATATCGACCTGCACACTCATGCCCACCCGCAGTGCATCACGCGCCCGGTCATCGAACAGCGCCACCCGCACAGGCACACGCTGCACCACTTTTACCCAGTTGCCACTGGCATTTTGCGGCGGCAATAACGAAAACTCCGCCCCTGTAGCAGGCGCGATGCTTTCGATAATAGCACTGAAGCGCAAGTCCGGATGCGCATCCGCCGTCACCGATACCGCCTGCCCTACTTTCACGTGCGTAAGCTCTGTTTCCTTCAGGTTCGCCGTCACCCAAACTCGTTCATCGGACACGATACTGAAAACTGGCTTACCGTCCTCCACGTACTCGCCCGGCTGCAACTCGACGCTATTGACAATCCCCGACACGGGTGCCCTCACTACTGTGCGATCCAAGTTGAGTAAGGCCTCGTCCCGCGCCGCCACGGCACGTAAATAAGCGGGATGGGATGTGACCGACAGCTCCGGATCGCCACCTATACGGGTAAGCGCGCTATTGATCGCCTGTGAGATACCGCCGATGCGCTCTCTCGCCATTTGTAAATCATGCTCGGCGCGATCAATTTTGGCTTTAGACACAAGCCCTCCCTTGGACAGCTTTTTCTGGCGCTCGTACTCGCGCGCATAAAACGCCAAGTCCTGATTCGCCATACCGAGTTTTGCTGTCTCCATCTCATAGACCGCCACATAGCCTTGGATGTCGTTTTCCACCACGCCGAGTTCTGCTTCAGCTCTGGCATACTCGATCTCGAACGGGCGCGGGTCCAAGCTAAAGAGCACGTCCCCTTGATTCACATGGCTGTGCGTGACCACGTTGACCTCCACCACACGGCCCGTGAGATCCGCGCTGATCGCCACCTTGTGAGCTTTAACGTAGGCGTTTTCCGTAGCCACTATACGGCCGGACGAAACATAGAGTTCCAGACCCACGACCGCACCGATCAACGGGACCACACCCAGCAACACGAGTCGTACGGAACCCACCAAGAGCCGCCGAACCCGGCTCCGGCGTGGCGCGAGTTCGGATGCATCAGAATCGGACATAGAGGTAAAACCCCCAAGAAAAACAATGCCAAGGTAGCACAAACCCGCAGTTATTCTGCGGATCAGCCATTATCTAGCGGTGCTGATTCCAGCACAAGGGCGCCTCTAAAAATAGCAATTGTTTCGTGAGTGCAAGGAAGCACCGCGCGCACAACCGCAGTGTATAGGTGATACCTGAGGATTCGAGCACGGCGCTGACGCCGCCATCGCGGAAAAAGTGCATTTTTAGAGGTGCCCACAATCGTTTTACGCTATGGGAGCTAATCATCCAGTACCTTTGCACCGAAGCATTAACCGAAGGCTTGGGAAGGCTTGAGCGCTAAGTGCCAAAAACAGATAGAAAATCCTCCGCATCACTGGCGGCTGCCGCGGCGGCGTCTACGCTTTCTCAAGCACGTATGGCCCCGGATCGCCAATGACTCTCGCCGTTCGACAATCTGTTGCCACACTGATGATCGCAGTACTCGCTATGCTGCTGGTCTACCCTATTGACGGGCCTGCGCAACAAAACGCCGCCAGCCGTAACGCCGAATCGGTACAGGCAGAACTCAACGTGGTCCTAAAGGAGCTGGAGCGCGCCCGTGCCCGTGTCGCTGAGCTGACCCAAGCCCTGGAACAGGCTCTAGCCAGGCTTGACACCCTCAAAGAAGAACTCGAAGACAAGGCAAGTGCCATAAAAGCACTTCGGGCCGAACTCACCCGCGCCGAGGACGCATTGGCAAAAGCCGAAGCTAGAGCGGCCCAACTAGAAGCCGCTTCCAGTCAGGTCTCAGCTAAAGCCCCCGGTCCCGCACCGGTTCTGGCACCCGCTCCGGCGCCAGTTGTCGTACCTACACCTGTCCCCGCACCCTCACCACCTGCCGATTCTCTTATCGGCGAGGCGCTTGCGGCGTTGGACGCGCTTCCGGTCGATCCGATTTTGTTGGGCGGTGGCCTGGCTGCAATCGTTGTCTTGCTAGCGCTTACAGCGCTGGTTCGCCGCCGCCGCGAGGGGCTGGAAGAAGTCATGCCGACGCGGGAACTCAGTGGTGCCGCGGTAGTCGGCAACGAGGCTCTGGATAAGGCTATTACGCAGTTGATGGAACCATCGCCGCTAGATGACCAAACGGCCACCCACACTGCGTCGTCGCTAATGTTACAAGAGGACACGGCCAGCACACCCACCGCGCAGGCCGATCAAGCCGGACACAATGATCCACTGCAAGAAGCCAATGTATACATCGCTTATGAACGCTTCGAGCAGGCCGAGGCAACCACGCGCCAGGCGATTGAACAATACCCGGAACGCCATCAATACAAGCTCAAACTCCTCGAAGTATTCATGGAGGCGAATCAAAGAGCGCAATTCGACGAGACCCGCGACGCCTATGCGCAACTATTCGCTGAGCGACCCTCGCTCGGCGGGCAAGCCGAATCGCTGAAAGCGGCTTTCAGCTCGGCAGCGCTGGAACCTTCACCCGGGGATGCCGCCAAAGCCGGTGCTGAAAACGCAGATGAGGCTACAACCGATAAAGTGCTACCCGGTGAGTTATCGTCCGATGATTCGCTATCGGGCGAGTTGTCCTTCAACGAGATGGATACGTTAATCGCTCAACCTAGTCCCACATCGGGAATCACCAGCGCCGAAGACAATGCTATATCCACGACGACAAGCTCGCCGCAGATCGAATTCGAGCTAGACCTTGACGCGGACACGGGCGGCGCGCTCATGCAACTCGATGAGGATGAGGTGGAGACGATCACTCTCACCAATGAATTCAGCATACAAGAAGAGATTGACACACAACCTGATTCGGCTAGGGAGTACGAGGCCGTGGGCGATGTCGAGAGCGCCCAGGACGCACCAGATGACGTGCTCGCCTTCGGCGACGAAACGCAAAAAACCCAAGCCAACATTCCGTTAGAAGAAACCAAGCCGACCGATTAATCCGCTACCTCGGCGGACCCAACGAACCGAGCCGCTAACATCTTGAGCAGCGCATCTTTCAAGCGTAGCTGACATCCTTGTGATCCGTTCTGCACAAAGCTGTGTGGAATGGACAACAACCGGCAACGGTCCAGAGCCACTACAGTTGCCATGCGCGGCGAATCGGTGAGTATGCCGATCTCACCAATAAATTCACCCGGCCCAAGATGGATAAACTCAAGCGCATCCACGCGCACATCGACCTCCCCTTCCAACACCACATAGAGGCAATCAGCGATATCACCTTTGCGATAGCCTCTTCACCTGCTTTGAAGGTGCGCAGCAGGGAATTCAACACGAGTTCTTTCGGCTCTATGTCACTGAACTAGGTGAAGGTTTTGAGTTTGCATACGCGCTCGAAGATCTCCCTCTTCGCCTCCCCGGTGGCGGTCGCATCGAGCACACCGGTGGACACATCGGGATCGGCCGACAAATGCATCACACCCATATCATGGGCGTAATGCAGCACATCCGGCGCAGCGCTTGACCCACGTCACGCGAATACCTTGGTATTGCTCCAAATTGAGTTCGGGAAGACTGCCGTCGCGGTTACGAAATAACGGCGCGGCGGTCTCGAAGCTGGTCCAGCGCATCGCGTTGATATAGACCCTTGCCTGATCATGGAGCCTGATGGTGCGATCGCGCGCCTCAATAGTCGCGCAACCGCCAGTCAACACCTGGGCCGCCACCTATACCGTGGACGCGCCACCAGTACGGGGCTTCGCCGTGGTGACGACCCGCCCTCCAGCGATACGCAAACTACCCTTCCAAACAGAAAACCGTCAGCTTGTTCCCGTCCAGATCGCGGAAATACCCGCCATAGAAGTTGCCCGCTCCGCGCGGCCCTGGTGCCCCTTCATCGGCGGCCCCAAGCGAAAGCGCCTCGGCATGCATCGCATCGACTTTTTCCTTTGAACCTGCATTCACGGCCACCATAGTTCCATTGCCGGTGGTCGCTGGAGCACCATCGAACGGCACCGCGACACCGAGCATGGGCTGACCCTTAGCCGCCGACCATAGCGTGATGCGATCATTTGGGGACATTCGCTTCACTGCCAAATGCGCTAGCAGTGCATCATAAAACTCGATAGCTTTAGCAGCATCGTTGGTTCCAAGCGTGACATATCCGATCATAGTCTTTCTCCCAATCAAGACCCTTCTACCCGTTAAGAATATTATCCCAGTTGAAATTATAGGAAACGTTTAAGGCTGAACTCTCGCCGCAGTCGAACGCTTAACTCCCTGTATACTTAAGTCACGTCCCTTGCTGTTCAGACCCAGCTAGCTATGATCGTCGTCGCTGATGCCTTATTCAACCCAGATGAACTCGATTACCTACGGGCTCTTTTCGCCGATGAACGAGCTAGCGAAGGTGCCATGACCGCCGTTGGTGATCTGCGATCCGTCAAGCACAACCTCCAGTTCAAACTCGGCCAACGCGCCGGCGAGGTGCGTAACACCGTGCGTAGTGCTTTGAACCGCCATCCGTTTTTGAGCTACGCCCTCATCCCCAAGAGAGGCCGGGGTTGCAGCTGCCTGGAAGATAGTATTTTCTGGCAAATTCACCATTCCCGGTCTAGTATGCCGGCCACTTATCCCTATCAACCGGCTAGTAGCACCACCAGTCGTAGTTTCCGCAAATGCAACATTCCTCCCACCACCCACGGTAGCACCGCTGAGAGACAGCCGGTGTCGAATCTGTGAAGAACGTGACAAGCCTGAAGCAATGGTAGGTAACTGTCTCGCTATATTAATGCCCTGAAACACCCCACCTCCAACAGCCCCTACACCTAGGTCTAGTGCAAAGGCGTCGGGGCCAGCTATCGCATCAACTACATCTTGTCCTTGCGCGGCAGCGATACCCCCACGAATCGCAGCTCCGGTTGCAACACTAGTGGCCGCTCCGATACCCGCGGCTTTTAATAGCGGAGGGATTACCGCTGCACAAGGAATACAGATCCGTCCCGACGGATCATTGTAATTAACCGGATTATTTCCCACATAGACATAGAAGTTCACATCCCCAGCGGCAAAGCCCAGTGGGTCTTCCGATAGGAACCGGCCATCCTGGGGGTCGTAGTAGCGCGCCCGGTAGTAGTACAACCCGGTGTCGGCGTCTTGTTCACGTCCGGTGTAGCGTAGGCGGTTGGGGCTGTGGCCGGTTTCGCCTTGCACCGCGCCGAAGGGGTCATAGCTTAGGGTGTTTTCAACGCTGCCCGCGTGGCCGCTCAACCCGGTGACGCTGCCCACCGTGTCGTGATGGTAGGTGGCGCTGCTTGCGTCGTACTGGTATTCGGTCACTTCCCCCTGATAGTGGGTCTTGGTGGTGAGGTTGCCTGCGGCGTCATAGGTCCAGTGCATGGTGCGGCCGCTGCGCCGGTCGGTTTTGCGCGTCATCCGGTGTTGACGGTCGTAGCGGTAGTCATACTGCACGTGCCCGTAGCTCAGGCTGATGACGTCGCCATAAGCATCGTAGGTGCGGGTGAGTGTGTTGCCATCGGCCGGTTCAGCTCATCGTAGCCGGTGCGCGTCACTTCACCATAGTTGATTGGATTGTTATTCACATAGGCATAGGAATTCACATCCCCAGCAGCAAAGCCCGGTGGGTTTTCCGATAAGAAGCGACCGTCTTGGGGGTCGTAGTAGCGGGCGCGGTAGTAGTACAACCCGGTATCGGCGTCTTGCTCGCGGCCGGTGTAGCGTAGGGGGTTGGGGCTGTGGCCGGTTTGTCCTTGCACCGCGCCGAAGGGGCCGTAGGCGAGGGTTTGCGTGACTGCGCCCGCGTGGCCACTCAACCCGTCCCAACGCTCAGTGCGGCTGCCATTGGCATCGTAGCGATAAGCTCTTTGGATGGAACCGAAGGATCAATCAAGCACTCAAACCGCTATCTATGCAGGTTGTCGCGCTATTTAGGCAAGAACCCTGCTTTTACCACCGCTTTGTCTGTTAAAGCATCACAATAATCACGAAACGACTTATCGTCATTCATAGCTTCCAACATTTCTCTAGCACTATTTTTCCTTTGAACCTCCACGCTTATGCGTGATTGGTAAGACTCGTCTCCCATCGCTTTGTATTTCTCCGCTGCTGCACTAAACGTATCAATGAGCTGTTCCATTGTTTGCCGGGCGAACTGCATGTCGCCTAACAACCCACGGATAACCGCCCGTGCCCATATTTGGGGAAAGTTGTCGTCTTTATGTGGCTCCCTGCTAATCAGACGCAGCACGGATTCTAAAGTAATTTCCTGATCGTAAGGCGGTTCCAATTGAGAATGGATCAAAGTCACTATTCTATCCAATTCGTCGAA
Organism: Gammaproteobacteria bacterium; assembly: GCA_012103455.1. Lineage (GTDB taxonomy): Bacteria > Pseudomonadota > Gammaproteobacteria > HK1 > HK1 > WLWT01. The sequence continues at coordinate 768,784 of WLWT01000003.1, read as the reverse complement.
TCTTTTATCCCATTCTATCCATACTTCCTTGGGCATCAAAAACCGGCTAAACCACGATCCTGTTGACAACCGCGTTTTGCGTTCTCTTAGTGGAAAGAGGGTAATCATGTCGATTTCAGGTATCAACATACTATTAAATAGATCAACACGGAATAATGGCCCGAATGACAACCTGAACAAAGAAAGCCCCTGAATAAAATAACCGCTACGCCGTTGCAATTCGCAATGCGGCCTTACAATCCATTTAGATCCGAATCGTGGAGCAACTTCCTTCTCCAGAAAACTCTGTAGCTCATGTTTTTTTATCGACCACGCCGCCATCTTACTTGGCATACACAGATTGCATCATATTCGTGTTGGGACGACTCGGATAAAGAACGAAGCCTCCACCAGCAGAGCTATCGCCACTGCCATAATCACTCAGGAAGTTACTAATTCGGAAAAAAATTACCCGACATCAATTCAGAATATATCTGACATGCTCTTCATAGAAAACCGTTTAATCATTTGCGTATTGTGTTGCAGTGAGTGCAACACCGAACGAACCAAAGCCACCCGTTGCTCCTTTGTAGCCACCACTGTCCGCCCAATTCGTTGGCTTTTTACGTGATGCCATACCCGTTCATCAGGATTGAGTTCCGGTGAATACGGCAGTAGCAATACTAACGTGAGCCTCCCTTGGCTATTGCGGACAAATTCTTGCACCTTCTTGGCTCGATGAATCCGATGGCCATCAACAACCCAATAGATCGATCCCTTGGCGTTGTGCAACAAACGCCTTGGAAAGTCGATAAAAACGTCTGCGGTTACCCGTGATTCGCTCACCATGAAACGCAGGTGACCCTTCGGCGAAACGGCTGACAGCCTATTCACGCTAAAGCGCCGACCCGTTTTCGCTACAACCGGCGTATCACCCCGTACCCCCCAAGTGGTACCACGATGATAATCCGACCGGATCGTCGATTCGTCGCCGAAATAGACCCGCGCTCGCCGCCTTTTCGCTTGTTGTTGTACTTCAGGCCAAGTTTCTCTTAACCATACCTTAACCTGATCAGGGTCTGGCTCGTATGCCTTAAACCCAGGGCGCTGCGCACTCATCCCCAAACGAGACAGGCTATTGCCCACCGAGCGCTCGCTGACCTCGATGCCAAATTTGTCTTTCAGTCATATCTGAATCATCGAGCGCGTCCACAGGGCATCGTGAAAATCCAATTGCAACGGATTCGTTTTAACCCGTTCACGTAAGCGATCCGCATATTCATCGGGACACTTTCTTGGGCGACCCGTGATCTTGCCGGTGGACAGCGCCTGTTCACCACCTTGCTCATATCTGGATAACCAATCGTCAATGCAAGAACGATGAAATCCGAGGGCTTTAATTACTTTTTCAGGGCTTTCACCCGACAATACTTGCGCAACCGCGTGCCTGCGGATGGCTTCTCGCGCGGAATGGGGCAGTGAGCGACCGTCTGTCTTTTTCATAGTATCATTATAACACATTTTATCAATTTGTGTCGGGTAATCTTTTGCCGAAGTAGTATAAGCAGCACCAACACCTGTAACGCGCTGGTAGCCACCTGTATGCGGTCGTATTTCAGTTACCGGTATACCGTTTGATGAGCTGGGGAGATTACTGCGCAGATTGGTCTCCCAGGCATTAGTAATACCCTGTTGGCCAAACTTAAAATCAAATACCGCAGTTGGGTTATGAACAATACCTGTCAGCACATCGTGTTTTTTATCCAGTTCGCCCTTATCGTGCAGGCCTTGAATAGTGGGCACCTCTAAAAATGCACTTTTTCCGCGATTGCGGCGTCAGCGCCGTGCTCGAATCCTCAGGTATCACCTATACACTGCGGTTGTGCGCGCGGTGCTTCCTTGCACTCACGAAACAATTGCTATTTTTAGAGGCGCCCTAGTGTTACTACTTCGGCAAAAAATTACCCGACACAAATTAATAAAATATGTTATAATGATACTATGAAAAAGACAGACGGTCGCTCACTGCCCCATTCCGCGCGAGAAGCCATCCGTAGGCACGCGGTTGCGCAAGTATTATCGGGTGAAAGCCCTGAAAAAGTAATTAAAGCCCTCGGATTTCATCGTTCTTGCATTGACGATTGGTTATCGAGGTATGAGCAAGGTGGTGAACAGGCGCTGTCCACCGGCAAGATCACGGGTCGCCCAAGAAAGTGTCCCGATGAATATGCGGATCGCTTACGTGAACGGGTTAAAACGAATCCGTTGCAATTGGATTTTCATGATGCCCTGTGGACGCGCTCGATGATTCAGACATGACTGAAAGACAAATTTGGCATCGAAGTCAGTGAGCGCTCGGTGGGCAATGTCCTGTCTCGTTTGGAGATGAGTACGCAGCGCCCTGGGTTTAAGGCATACGAGCCAGACCCTGATCAGGTTAAGGTATGGTTAAGAGAAACTTGGCCTGAAGTACAACAAGAGGCGAAAAGGCGCCGAGCGCGGGTCTATTTTGGCGACGAATCGACGATCCGGTCGGATTATCATCGTGGTACCACTTGGGGGGTACGGGGTGATACGCCGGTTGTAGCGAAAACGGGTCGGCGCTTTAGCGTGAATAGGCTGTCAGCCGTTTCGCCGAAGGGTCACCTGCGTTTCATGGTGAGCGAATCACGGGTAACCGCAGACGTTTTTATCGACTTTCTAAGGCGTTTGCTGCACAACGCCAAGCGAGCGATCTATTGGGTTGTCGATGGCCATCGAATTCATCGAGCCAAGAAAGTGCAAGAATTTGTCCGCACTAGCCAAGGTAAGCTCACGTTAGTATGGTTACCGCCGTATTCACCGGAACTCAATCCTGATGAGCTAGTATGGCATCATGTAAAAAGCCAACGGATTGGGCGGACAGTGGTGGCTACAAAGGAGCAACGGGTGGCCTTGGCTCGTTCGGTGTTGCACTCACTGCAACACAATACGCAAATGATTAAACGGTTTTTCTATGAAGAGCATGTCAGATATATTCTGAATCGATGTCGGGTAATTTTTTGCCGAATTAATAACACGCCCTAGCAAGCCCTTCAGGGCTGATTAATGCAACGTTCGGGTTATTTCGTCTCGTCTAATTTCAGCTCAACAAACGAACCATCGTACAACTCAATCACGAACACTTCATTTTCAGCAATTCCCTTTATACTACGAGCCCAAATGTAATAAGACACCGTCTTCTCCAACTTTTTCTGGCCAACTATCTCAGACAGGAAATAGTCTCTGATTTGCTTGCCTTCTTTCCAAACACGAATTATCGGCACCTTTGAATCTGGCTCGGAGACAAACCAGTGCAGAACCGATACTAGCATCTTTCCATTGTCGGAAATATAAATTAATTCATTCCAAACGGAAACTTTATACAAAGAGTCAGCGTGCTTAGCTCCTTCTTCAGCCAAGAATACCTTAATGCCATCTTCTGGTGAAACATGAGCACAATAGATCGTACGTTTCGAGCAAACCACATAACTATACGGCTCCGGCGACGGCGAGTCAGACCGAACCACGGAATAGCACACAATCCCACATAGAAACACAATTCCTTGAATGAAACGCACAATAGGAGACCTTGAGCCGAACAACATAGTTATTTTCTGTATACTTGCCCTAGCATATTTAAATTCGATCTTCCCGGGTAAAGAACAAAGCCTCCACCCGCTCCAACAGATGCCGATTCTTTCGATGGTATAAAAAAGTTCTGGGCTCTTTCCCAAGTCTTTTGAAATGTAGACTTATTAGCGTTAATAATGTCCGTAATATCTTGCTCTCGAACTCCTTTCCTTCCATATGATCCCATTATGTTATTCTCAAAACCTGGAACAGCTGTTGTTGTTCTTTCGCGACCTCTAGAAGTTCTAACATGGTAAGGTATGTACCGATCTTTTAATCCCATCATATGGCCAGCTTCGTGGGCCGCCACCCATGAAAAATCTAGCGTATCGGTATATAAGGTCATTTCGTCACCGCCCACTCGATTCACATTCGAAACTCCTTTTCCAGAAATTATTTCCACATCATTATCTGAAAAATCAAACCAACCCCCCTCAGTTACTCTTGTTGTCACATTATATTTCCCGAATTTGCCGGTCCAATATTTCTCTATACCTTGCCTCACAAGTTCTTTTGTTCGCGAATTAACTCCATCTCCTTCGTAGTTAACCGCTATCTCGATATCAACTTTGTTCCCATCCACATTTACACGGGCGTCCAGTCCGCTCGGGTCGTTCGCATTAACCGGATTATTCCCCACATAGACATAGAAATTCACATCCCCAGCGGCAAAGCCCAGTGGGTCTTCCGATAAAAACCGGCCATCCTGGGGGTCGTAGTAGCGCGCCCGGTAGTAGTACAGTCCCGTGTCGGCGTCTTGTTCACGGCCGGTGTAACGCAACCGGTTGGGGCTGTGGCCGGTTTGTCCTTGCACCGCGCCGAAGGGGCCGTAAGTGAGGGTTTGGGTGACTGCGCCCGCGTGGCCGCTCAGTCCGGTGACGCTGCCCACTGTGTCGTGATGGTAGGTGGCGCTGCTCGCGTTGCCGGCGGCGTCGTATTGATAGCCGTGCACCAACTCATCGACGACTACCCCTCTCAAGTACTTAGCTCTGAGTTGGCCGTAACCGTCGTAGGTGGCCTCCAGATGTTCTCCTTCCAGCAGATACTGGTGGGCGCCCATACGGTCGTGTTTCGCTACCCGGTAGCCGTTCGCGTCGTAGCTGTAGCGGTTCACATCCCGTGGCGTGATGAGTTCCGTGACTAGACGCTGTTGGTTGTAGCGGTAGCGGTGTGTCACGGTGCCCGTGTCCAGCGCGCCCGCCCAGCGCTCGGTGCGGCTGCTGTTGGCATCGTAGCGGTAGGCTCTTTGGATAGGGCCATCCGCGGTGCCTGCCCGCACCGTGAGCAGCCGGTTGCCGTCGTCGTAGGCATACACCGCGGTGCCGCTGGCGGTGGTGTGGGTCAGCCGATTGCCCACGCGGTCGTAGGTGTAGGATTGGTCGTGCGCATCGCCCGGTGCGTCCACCTGCGTTAGGCGGTATTGGCTGTCATAGGTGTAGGTGGTGGTGGTGTCCGTGCCGGTGCCGTCTGTTCGCGTGAGTATATGGCCCACCCGGTCGCGGGTGTAGCGAGGGTCGCTCACTACCGTGCCATCGGCGCTGAGGTGCGTGAGGCGCGTTAAGCGGTTGTCTGCGTCATAGTGATAATCACTGCGTGCGCCGTTCGATAGGATGCGATTGAGCAGGCGTCCACCGGCGTCATAGTGATAGCTCACTTGCACATGGGCTGTGTTGCGCAGCGCCACCAGGCGGTGGGTGGCGTCGTACTGGTATTCGGTCACTTCCCCCTGATAGTCGGTCTTGGTGGTGAGGTTGCCTGCCGCGTCATAGGTCCAGTGCATGGTGCGGCCGCTGCGCCGGTCGGTTTTGCGCGTCATCCGGTGTTGACGGTCGTAGCGGTAGTCATACTGCACGTGCCCGTAGCTCAGGCTGATGATGTCGCCATAGGCATCGTAGGTGCGGGTGAGTGTGTTGCCGTCGGCCAGGAACGCTGTCACCGTCGGCCGGTTCAGTTCATCGTAGTCGGTGCGCGTCACTTCACCGTTGCGGTCGGTGACCGTCAGCCGGTTGCCCACTTCGTCGTAGCGGTAGCGCTCGGTGCGGTCTTCAGGCGTTTCCACTCGCGGGTCTATCATTTCGATGACCCGGCCCAGTTCATCGTATATCCAGCGCGTGGTGCGCCCTTTCGCGTCGGTCAGCGCCGTCATGTTGCCCAGTAAGTCGTACTCATAGCGTGTCTCGCCGCCTTGCGCGTTGACCTGCCGGATAAGCCGGTTCAGCGCGTCGTACTCGTTGAATTCGCTCGCCCCGTGCGCGTTCACCGCGCCCTCGCCCGCGGTTGCGTTCGCGTCCAGGCGATGGGTCACGTTATTGTTGCCGTCGTAGCGTATTTCGCGCTCATGGCCCAGCGCGCTGATGATTTTCGTCTGCCGGCCCAGCGCGTCGTATTCGTAGCGCGTGCTATGACTGTTCGCGTCGGTGCTCCGGACCAGCCGGCCATTGAGGTCATACACCCGCTGCGTGCGCCGACCGTTCGCATCCGCCACCGCCGTTTGACGGTTCATCGCGTCATATTCATAGCGCGTCGTGTGACCGTTCGCGTCCGTGTGCGCGATCACGTTGCCGCCCGCGTCGTACCCATAGCTTTGGCTGTGGCCATCGATATCGGTGCTGCGGATGCGCCGGCCCGCCGCATCGTAGGTATGCCGTGCCACCGTGCGGCTCACCGCGCGCCCATCTGCTTGCGCGTAGTGCACCCGCTCCTCGATGACCGCCCCGTTCGCGTCGTACACCGTCTGCCTGCGGTCCCCGCGCGGATGGGTCTCCATCACCACCCGGTCCAGGGCGTCGTACTCGTACTGCGTGCGCAACGCTATGAGTGTCGCATCCGCCGCCGAGCGCCGCCGCCACACCGTCTCGCTCACCCGCCTCCCCAGGGGGTCGTACGTGTAGTCCGTGCGCAGCACCTGCCCGCCGTTCGCACCCTGGACCGTCACCCGCGCCACATTCAACCCGTTGTCCGTGTAGGTGTAGTCCGTGTGGCGCTGACGGCTCGGATTATCGGGCTCGAGGTATGTCACTTGGCGCTTGACGTTGCCCTGCGCGGTGTAGGTATAGGCCACCCATGTGACTTCTTCACCGTCCAGCATCACTGTCTCGCGCGCCAGCTTCCCGGCCACCGCACCCGACGCAATAGCTGTATTGGCGTAGTAATGCCGCTGGCGCACCCCCGCGTTCTTGTCCACCACCCGCGTTAACTGGTCGTGCACCCCGTAGTCGTATTCAACCGTCTGGCCCAGCGCATCGCGCTCCAGGCTCACGTTGCCGCCGGTGTCACTGGCCCGCCCATCAATGCCGCGGTCGCGCCGGTAGGAGTAACCGGTTGAGTACCCCAAGCCGTCGGTTTTCTCATAGCGCAATCCATCGGCGGTGTGGGCAAATAAACGCACCGCGCCATCGGGCTCCGTCAGCTTCGTCAGTACCCCCTCCCCGTTGTAGAAGTACGCCCGCACGAAGCCCCGTGGATGGGTGACCCGCGTGCGTTTGCGGTACAGGTCGTAGTCCAGGGTTTCCGTCTCGCCCAATGCATTGACATAGTGAAACGCCCGCCGGTTGCGGTAGTACGCGAAGCGGGTGCGCTCCACCCCGCCTGCTCTTGGCTCGGGCCAGGTGATGCTCGCCAATAGATGACCTTCTCCCTCATAGCCGTAGCGCACCGTGTCGCCTAAGGGATTGCGCATGGAGGTGAGACGCCCTTGAGCGTCATAGCCATACGTCCAACTGCGCCCGCTCCAATCGCTCACCGTGCCCAGCCGCCCCTGCCCGTCATACGCGAAGCTCAAGCCGGTACGGCCCGCCAGCGCTAAATTGTCGCTCACTTGGGCCAAGCGCCCCTGTGCGTCATAGCGCATCGTCAACCCATTGCCGTACGGATCTTCGATACGCGCCAAGCGCGCCGTCTGGCCCGGCACCTTGATATCTCCGCCTTGCGCATCGAACACGTAGCGCACCCCATTGCGGAACGCGAGTGTGTGCCAGCCCACCGACGGGCGGTCCAAGGCCAAGGTCTCAAAGCGCGTCGCTGGCGCCTGTGCCGTGAGCCTGCCATTGCCCTCATCGCTCAGCACATAGTTGTGCTCACCGCCGCGTTCATCCACATAGGTGATGGACGAACTCACGCCATCGCCATTGGCCGGGGCTTCGCTGACGGGGGTGTTCGGGTGGGCGCCGTAGTCGTTGGCGCGCAAGCGCAGGTTGTACGAGTGCGTCCAGTTCAAGCCCAACACCCCGGCCACGCCTTCGACCCGGCTCGGCCTCGCGTTATAGGTCCGCGTCAACGCGAGCGGCAAGCCCCGGCCTTTTATCCACACATCCGTCTCATCGTGGTACAGGTTCCCGGTCACTGTGCTCACCGGATCCACGGTCGAGGGGGTGATGATCCGATCATTGTTGATGTGCGCGGTCAGCGTCCGATCGGTGAACACCGCATTGTCGAACACCGCCCCCGCTTGCGCCGGGTCCAGCACTTGCGCGCCATCCACATAACCGCCGCCCGCGCTCAACGACTCGTTCGCTATCTGAAACGACACGCTCGTCAAGTCCCCCGTCACGCCGTCATGGATCTTGTCTACGTATACGGTGAATCGATACAACTCGCCCACCGTGCGCCGCGACGGCAGCACCCATTCGCGGCGATGATTCGAGGTAATGAGGGACAGTTGGTCGCGCATACTCTGTACCCGGCTCGCCGGGTGATGGTCCGCCGGCACCAGCGCTTCGCGATACACGTACGCGGACGGCTCGAAGCCTTGTGTTTCATCGAACAACGCCAGGTAATTCGCGCCTAAGTAGGTCGGCACTATCACCGTGCGATAGAGCGATTCGGTCTGGGTCAATACGGTCTGTATCGGACCCGAGAGTACGCTGCCTTCGCAATAGGTGAACGGATTGAGGCTGACATTGCCGAAGCGCACCAACAGGTCACGCAGTTGGTTCTCGATGTTGTCCACGCAGCCCAGCCACGCGTCTTGGGCACTGGCCGGTGTCGTGTACGTATATGTCACCAAGGCGCGGCGTAGTGCCGGGGTGTTCACAGCCACGGCCCGCTTGAGCAGATGCAGGCTTTGATGGGGCGAGGGGTGCGACCAGGACACAGGGCGGGTGCCGTAGAGCTCGCGCCGGTGCATCTGCCACGGCGCGGGCGCGGTGTCACTGAAGCCGATAGCCGTATAGGCCGCATCCAGGCTCGACGCCTGCACCTTCAGCACACTCGCCCCGGCCGCTTGCGCCAACTGCGTCCCGCGCAGGGTCGATACCGCATCAAAACCGGTGAGTTCTTGCCAGATCTCGTGTTCCAGCGACGAGGTCACCGCCCCCAGTAACTCAAAGTGACGATTGGCATACTGCGCGGTGGCGCCATCGCGCCACACCCCGGCGAATTGCTGACCTTTCATGTCGATCAACAAGCCACCGGGCATCACCGAGAACGCGGTGTCATCGAGGTACTCCACTTCATGCACCGCGCTCACCACCCCGATAAAGCCCTCTATCGGCGTCACCACATGATTGAGGCCTTCCAGCCGCTCCACCGCCTCTCTGAAGCGGGCGAAGTACAACGACATCGCCGTGTACAGTAAGCCGCCCGTGAGTGCGTCTTGCGCCGCCGGATGGTCCAGCAAACGCCGCTCGCCCGCGTCCACCTGGCCGTTGCTATTGCTATCTACATAGGGCACCGCGTCCGCGTCGTTGACGATGGGATAGTGCTCATTGGCCGCCAACAGTTGTCCCGCCGCCCGGTGCACTTGGCTGTAGTTCGAGCTATCCCCGCCGGTGCCTATCAGGTAGTAGCCGCCCACCACCAGTTGCTCGTAGCGCACCGTGATTTGACGGTCCGCATCCCCTGCGCGCGTACCGGGCGCGCCGTCCAGGGTCAGCGTCATCGCGAACGGATAGCCCTCGTCCACCACCTGTCCATTGAGGGTCAACGAGCCCACCGTCAACGGCACATACAGATCCTCGCCCCCTAAGCGCAACACCAGCCGCTCCGGCGTGCCCAATTCATAGGTCAACGTCAGACGCTGGGTCGTCAGGGCCGCTAACGACACCGGCGGGGCACGGAACATAATCCCCGTGCCGAAGTCCAGGCTCAGCGTCACCTGCTTGCCCCATTTCGGACTCACCGCCCCATCGTGGGCCGCCACCGAGGCATAGGTCGCGACCGCCCCTTCTACCGCATAGGGCAACGAGGCCGGCAATAAACCCGCACGCTCTTCGATGATGGCGCCCTTGCCTATCACATCCGCTATGCTCTTGCCCGGATGCTGCGCGCGCAAATAAGCCAATACCTGCTCTTCGTAGATCTCCAGCGGGCTCTTGTCCAGATAAGCCGGATCGGCATTGGCTATCGCGCCGAAGTAGGCCGTCTCATCAAAACGCACCGCCTCATAGAGGTCGATGCGCGAGGGCACGGCTTGGCGCAACTTGAACGAGGGATCCAAGTCCACCCACACACAGGACGGGGGGTCGGGCGCACAATCCACCGCCACCGGACCCGCCCCGCGATAATGCCGGTGCCCCACCAGTGCCCGCACCCACACATGCTCGAACGTCACCGTGTCATCCGCCGCGCTCTTCGACACCCCTTGTATACCCTGGTCTTCGAGCACGCTCACGGCTAGGTCCACGTCCCGCAAACCCAACCAATTCATCAACGCCGCCGCCGGTAAACGCACTTGGCCCACCGCGTACACACTGGGGATGCCCTGCGAGCGCAGCATCGCGATCAAGGTCGAGGCCAGGTCCACATCGTTACCCCGGCGGCCCAACAAGGTGTTCACCGCACTGCTGCGGGCGCCGTGGTACAGCGCATACTCGCTCTCATTGCGCAGGTATTCGTAGATCATCACCGCGCTGCCCAACGACTGCGCTCGCTCGCGCAGTGGCGCCGCCGCCTCACCCAGAAACCTTATCTCCTCGGTCTGCGCCAGCGCGGAGGCATCGACACTCGCCGCCCACGCCGCAGATCTCATACAGCCCATCAGTCCCCATCCAAGGGCGAGGGCGAACGCCTTAACCCCGGTGCGCCACCGCGTTTTCACTAGCAGCGTTTTCATTAGCAGCGTTTTCAATAACGGCGCGACCCTCGCTTTCATTCCTTGATCCCCATCCGCACTCCGCCCGCCCCGTATTGTCATGGCCTCACCCATATGGCAGGCCGATGGTGCCGGCGCACCGACAACGACGGACTCGGATCTCCATCTGCGCTGTGCGCCCCCGTGGTGTCACGGCTGCACCCGTATGGCAGGCCGATGGTGCCGGCGCACCGACAACGACGGACTCGGATCTCCATCTGCGCTGTGCGCCCCCGTGGTGTCACGGCTGCACCCGTATGGCAGGCCGATGGTGCCGGCGCACCGACAACGACGGACTCGGATCTCCATCTGCGCTGTGCGCCCCCGTGGTGTCACGGCTGCACCCGTATGGCAGGCCGATGGTGCCGGCGCACCGACAACGACGGACTCGGATCTCCATCTGCGCTGTGCGCCCCCGTGGTGTCACGGCTGCACCCGTATGGCAGGCCGATGGTGCCGGCGCACCGACAACGACGGACTCGGATCTCCATCTGCGCTGTGCGCCCCCGTGGTGTCACGGCTGCACCCGTATGGCATGCCGATGATGCCGGCGCGCCGACAACGACGGACTCGCCGAGACGGGGGGTTCCAGCGACAACCGAACGCCAGGCTGACGCTCAGGGCGCGCTGGCTGATGGGTCACTGCCAACGTGAGCGGCACGTCCGGTTTCAATGCCGGCGCTGATGCCGCCGTAACCGCGCTCACCTGCCCTACGGCATTGCCCGGCGCCGCGGCGGGCGGCACGCGGCGCCAGCGTCTTAACCCTGTGCGCGCAATCAAACGATTCAATTGTTCAAGCCGCGCCGCCGGCGGTTGCTGGCGCAGTTCCAGCACCGCCATCTTCAGGGCTTTTATTTGCGCTACCCGCCGCGCCGCTACTCGTGTGCGCCGCCTCTCACCGGCCTGCCGCCAGTGCTGTTCACGACTGTGCGCTTGTGCCTGCAGTGCATCGATTCGGGCCACCAATCGCTCCAAGGCCACGCCACTGCCCTGGCTATCGTTCGCGGTTGCCGACAACTCGGGCGCCGCCGCCGCGGTGGCTGCAATGGACGCCTCTTCAGTGGACGCCGCCGCAATGGCCGCCGACGACGACAACGGCTGGCGGTTCAACTGCGCCGGCCTCACCACCCGCGCCAGCGCCGCGCGCTCTGTCATCAACGCCCGCCGCACCGCCTGCAATGTCTTTAGCAGCGGCGCCGACAACACCTGCGCACGCCGGTGACGGCGGGCTTTGAGCACCACGGCTCCCGCTGCCCGTACCTGCGTCAACGCCTGCGCACTCAAGGAGCGCCCGGACTCCACCGGTGGTGCCGCGCTCACCGGCTCGCTCCAAGACATCCCCGATACCATCAGCAACACCGCGGCAGACATCCCGGCACCCGCCAGCCAAGCCCGAGCCCAAGTCTTTCGTTTCAATCGGCTCATTCTCTTTCGGCTCATCCTCTTCTCACCCGTCAGTGCCGCAATGGCCTTGCCCAGCGCCGCGCGCCCTCTCAGTACACCGTTCCAGGATCCGAGGCTTTCGGGCCCGCTAAGCGCCCCACGCCCTCCCTGAAACCACCGGCCCAACACTTGAGCTCGCTTGTTGAAGCCGAGCCCGCCAGCACGAACCGCTCAGTCCATCCACCGCACTCACCCCGAGGAGCAACTCCGGCCGTCCGATCTCAAGCGCGCTAAAGACCGCACTGGCTAGCAACACTGACTCTCCCGATACCGGCGCCCTAGCGATGCACCGGGCCGCCGCGACGCCTCCAAAGCGGGCGTCCCCACTGACCCCGATACACTCGAATCAAACCCAGCCTCCCAACCCCAGCCCCACCCGGGCGCTGGTCGATGCGCCATGATTGTCCACACACGATTGTCCACACACAATTGTCCACACACGATTGCCCACACTCAACGATTCGCCTGACGCCACCCCATGCCCGCCATCGCCGAACGACACCGCCACCGGGAGCGCGCCACTTGGCTGCGACCGCCACAGCCGCCTTAGACACACCCCTATCTTCGCTGTGTCTGTTATCTTCGCTGTGTCTGTCATCTTCGCTGTGTCTGTCATCTTGCACCCCGCCTTCATACCCACACCCGCTTAACGGGTTAAGTAATAGTCGTAATACCAAATCTTCATATCCCGCCGCGTCACACAACCGTCCGCATCGTAGTCGGCTCGCGCAATAAAATTCGGCGCCCCGGTGCAGGCCCTATAACTCGCCGCCATCTGGTAAAAATCCGCGACATCCGTCACCCCATCTCCGTTCAAGTCCCCTGGTTGTACTGGCACCGGGGCCACCACTGTGACCACACCGGGGGCATCCGCCCGCACTTCATTGCGCGCATCGCGTATATGTGCATACACTCGATAAGGTCCCGGGGCCAAGCCCGACACCGCCCACAGGTACTCATCGCCCCAATCATCCAGGTCTTCCTCTATATCCGCGGCAATCAAGGTCCCGACGGGTCTATCGGCGCCCGCGCGATCGTAATACAACGACACCCGCGCATTGCTGTCCGGATCGCTATCTTCCCAGCGCAGCCGAACCTGGCCGTCCTCCGCCGGTACCTCTATATCCGTGTAGGGCAGCACCCATTCCAACTCCGGCGCATCATCCACTCCATTGTCATTGACAAAGAACCACTGCCATTCCATCGGCGCACTCGCCGCTCCATGCTCATCCACGGCTCGCGCTCGCCACGCATACCAGCGGTGGTCATCCAACAACATCCGTGGCGTCCAACTGGTCGATTCATACCTCGGCTCAACCTCGACAGCGCTGGTGAGTACCGCCGGGCGGTGAAGGTCGGTGTAGAGTTCGAACTCATAGTCCAGCGCATCTTCGTCCTCGTCCGTACTCGCGTTAACGGCTAACGCCGGCCTGCGCGTCTCAACCCATGCTCCGTTCCCCGGATTACGCACCGTCGGTATCGAGGGCGCGTCGTTTTGGGTGTTCACGAAAAACCGGCCATTGGTCCAACCACTCTCCGCGACGCCATCATCGGCTTTCACTCGCCATACATACCAGGTGTTGTCGGCTAACCCCTCAACGTCCCAACTCGTCGTCCCCACACCCGCGGGCAGCCGTTCGGAGCGCTGTTGGAATGCACTGTCAAAGGTCTCGCCCCGATCCAGCTCAAAGGTGTAATGCAGCGTGTCACGATCTGCATCCACCGCATTGTGCACCTGCAAGCGCACCGCCTGCGTCGGCACTTCCTCGTCCACCCATGGTGCGGCCACCGCCGGCGACCGCGGCGCCTCGTTCGCCGTATTCACAAAGAAGCGCCCCACGTCGCTGCGCGTTCGCGCACCGTGCTCGTCACTCACCGTCACCTGCCAGTGGTATTCCCGGTTCTCCCGCAACGCCACTTCAACACGCCACGCCGTAACCCCTTCGTCGCCCGCCGCCAGCGCCGAAGACTCAACCAATGGCCAGACTTCCGGGCTGATGCCGGGGTCGTTTTCATAGACTGCGAATACATAGGTCAGCGGTGCCGCGCCCTGATCCACATCCACGCTGTTAACCACCTCCAAGGTCGGCTTTAGGCTATCGACTTCCACGCCGATCCCTGGCGCACTCAATGGCAAAGGACCGGGGGCGTCATTTTCCGTGTTGACAAAAAAATCACCATTCACCCATACACTGTGCCCACCGGCGTTGAACGCACGTGCGCGCCAGTCGTACCACTGGTTATCCGCATCCAACGGCGGGAATACCGGCCACGCCGTAAGCGTCTGTGTGCCGGCCGTCACCGTCGCGCGACGCACCAACACCTGCATCTGCGGATCCTCATAGAGCTCGAATTCATACCCCACTTCCAGGCGTGGATCATGAATCTCGTGCGCGACCACCAGTGGCGGCGCCAGTATCGTCACCTCCGTTTCCTTAGGGGGCTCCACCAGACGCGGCGCCGCTGGCACCTCGGGCGCTTCAACCGTAATCGTCAGCGCCGCGCTGTGGCTCCCGCCTTGACCATCGACCACCGTGTAGTCAATCCGCTCGATACCTGCGAAATAAACGCCCGGGGTATAACGAATACGAGTACCATCATGGCTTACCTCCCCATGACCCGCCGGTGTCACCGCGCTCACTTGCAACGCATCCCCGTCCACGTCCACATCATTCGCCAACACCGGCACAACGATTTCGATCCCGCCCACCGTGCGCACCGCATCGGCCACCGCCACCGGCGCATCATTGACCGCGACCACCTGCACCGTCACCGTCGCCTCGGCTCGCCCGCCTTGCCCATCCTCCACCCGGTACCTGAAGCTATCGAGCCCGTTGAAGTTCACCTTGGGCACATAGTGCAAAACGCCGCCATCAGTGCTCGTTACGGTCCCAAACCCCGGCGGTGTCAGCACCTTCACACTGAGTGCATCTCCATCCACATCCGACACGCTCGCCCGCACGGCAATCCCCACTTCCTCGGCCGTCGTCTCGTTTTGATCCACCGCCACCGGCGCATCGTTCACCGGCCTCACCGTC
The DNA here is from genome assembly GCA_012103455.1 of Gammaproteobacteria bacterium. Taxonomy (GTDB): domain Bacteria; phylum Pseudomonadota; class Gammaproteobacteria; order HK1; family HK1; genus WLWT01. The sequence goes on along the minus strand of WLWT01000003.1, from coordinate 753,603 downwards.
ACTCGCACCGTCGCCGACGCTACGCCTCCATGACCGTCCGCCGCGGTATAAACAAACTGATCGATACCGTGAAAATCCGCGGCCGGCCGGTACCCTATACCGCGCCCATCCCGGGCTATTGCCACCGCGCCATGGGCGCCCGCGGAGACGGTGCCGACGTGCAATTCATCGCCGTCCACATCGGTGTCGTTGTCCAGAACAGCCACTCGCACCGCTTCATCTTCGTCACTCTCGATAGCCTCATCCGCGGCAACCGGTGTGTCATTCACCGGCGTCACTGTCAGCCTTACCGTAGTCGTATCCTGTCCTCCTCGACCATCGTTCACCCGGTATGAAAATTCATCGACGCCGTGGAAATCCGTGTCCGGGGTGTACTGAAAATCGCTGCCTTGTCGCGTCACCGTGCCATGACTAGCCGGCTGCACCCGCGTGACCGTTAATGCATCTCCATCACTGTCCGAATCGTTGCTCAGTACCGCCAAGCGGACTGCCGTGTCTTCGGCTAATTCGGCTACATCCACCTGCGCGCGCGGGGGCACGTTCACGGCCCCCAATAGCGTTTGCTCTTGCTCGTGGGCACTGACTTCAAACAACACGTATACCGGCTGGTCGCTTTCGATATAGCTACCTGCTTCAATATGGGCGCCGTGCCCGGAACTGCCCACATACACCTTACCCGGCGCCAACCCATCTCCCTCGCACGCCTGCGTAGACACGCGTTGATGCGCCGCGTTGTACACATCGACAGTAATAGCCGTGGCCGCCACCGGCGAGGGCGGGCATACCACCCCCAGATATTGCCCCGCCGCGGCCAGCCCGTAGCGACGGCCCAAGGCCTCGCGCCCCACCAACGCAGCGCCAGAGAACCCATCGCCATCACTGCCCTGTACCGCCACCACCGGCTGCGCCGCCCGAATATGCAACGCACTCCCCCGCCCTTGGTCGCTATCGTCTCCAAGCTCAATCGCTTGCGGTTCAAGGCCCACCCGATAGGCGCCTCGCGTACCATCGCTCGCGTAGACCGTCACCTCGGTATCGGCTTGCAGGGCCGAGACCCACACCGTGCCGCTGCGCACTCCCCACAGCTCAGTGGCCGATGGATATAACGCGAACCGTTCACGGCGGCCCTCATCACTAAACGCCACCAGCACCGGCAGATCCGCTTGCACTGTGCATCCCCAGTCCAGCGCCGTCCCCAAACTCCGCGCATTCAAACTCAACACCGTATCGCGCCGCGCCGTCACCACGCCACCACCGCAGCGTGTGCCCAACTGCACCGTGGCGTCACCGTAAGGGCTCAATATGTGCAGGGTCGGATCCGAAGGGCCAGTCGTAGCCGTATTGACGCGGGTGAACTGAAACTGTAGCCCCGCGAATGACAGCGCCATCGGCAAACCTGCGTGCAGGCCATCACTGGCGCTATCGCGCACGAGATCGAAAGGACCCGTGCCGCGCACCCACACACCCGTGCCCGTATCCGCCACCGCTGGCAACCGTTGCTGCACGTAACGGTCTAGCGCTAACGCCCTATCCCCTACGGTCAGGGTATTGCCGGCCACCAGGCTCATCACCTTGAATGCGGTCGTATCGAGGGGAGCACCGGAGGGCGAGTTCAGCAGGAAATAGCCAAACTCCGCAGGCGCCCGCACCGTCACCGTCACCTGCCCCACCGCCGTGTCACCCGCACCCTCTTCAAGCACATACGTCCAGCGGTTCACCCCAGTGAAATTCACCGCCGGGGTGTACACCATCTCGGTCCCGTCATGGCTCACCGTGCCATCGCTCGGCTGGGTCACCGAACGAATGCGTAACCCCTGCCCGCCGCCATCGACATCGTTCTCCAACACCGCCAACCGAAGCGCCGTCTCCTCGCGTGTCATGGCTGCATCCGCCACCGCCACGGGCCCGCGGTGAATGGCCTCCAAGGTCGTAAACGACACATCCGCGCCCACCACTTGGGCCGCCGCATTGCGCGCCACTACCCGGTAGTGGTAGCGCGTATCGGGACTCAAGCCGGTCAAGTGATGGGTCAAGCTCACCCGCTCAGGATGACTACCTAGGCTCACCTCCCCGGTGCGCCGCCCATAAGCCACACTGCTCCCCCATTCCAGATAAGCCACGGTCGATAAACCACTGGGGTTCACCCTCGCCCCTAGCGTACTCGCCACATCACTGGGGATAGCACCGCTTGTGATGGCTATGGGACTGAATCGCGTGGCCAGATTAGGGACATGCTGTAGTGGTGTCAGAGCGCTAATCGCGTTGCCGCGTAGCTCCACACTCGTTAGATTCGACGCCGCCTCCAAGCCCGTCAGATCGGAAATACCCAAGTTCGATAAATCCAGCGCCGTCAGTTGACGCAATTCGCCCACGGTCAGCGCATCTCCAGCCGCTTTGCCCAAGGCCGCATTAAGTGCCGCTCGCAGCCGCGCATCCGGAATATGCACCACTCGTTCCAGCGCCGCGGTATCCGCGCCGCCGGCCGCCGCCAGCACCCGCACCACCAACGCGCTCAGAAAGGCATCGTCTTGCCAACTGCCATTCGCCGACTGCGCGCTCAGCAGTTCATCGAGCCATTGGCGGGCGCTGCCTGAGGCCGAGTCATGGCGTAAGAGCGCCAGCGCCGCTTGACTTTTATCCACTACAGGACTGGACGTATCCACTAGCGCAGTCAGAGTAGACACCCCTTGTGCCACCGAGCCCACTAACGTCGCATCTAGCGCAGTAAAAGCACGCAACGCTTGCAGCACCTGCGCCGTGACCATCACATCGCTCGCCTGTCCTTCGCTAAACCCCCAGCCTCGATCGGCTATCGAAGTCTCTTGACGTTGAACGTGCTCGAGAAAAGCCAGCGCCGTGGAAACCTCGCCCGTATCTGTACGGCCCAGCGCGCTCAACGCTTGTAGCACCAATGCCGTATCCAACGCGGCGCCATCGTAACCGGCGCTCAAGCCCCACCCGCCATTACCCGGAGTCCGTAGCCGTTGAGCGCGCTGCAAGGCGTGCAACTCAGCGCTCACCTCATCGCCGTGAGCCGCCAGCACCAAAAGCCGCCGCGCCTGATAGTCGATACCGCGCGCCACATGATTCTCCAACCATGTGATGCCCCGGTAATACGCCCCATCGCGCCGCTGCCATGCCCCGAGCGCCAACACCACCTCGGCGGTGTACAGTGGTTCAATCGCCCCCGTTGCGCCCCAACTGCCATCCTCGTTCTGTTCTTGCTTTAGCCAATTTAGTGCGTCTTGGGCAGCCTGCTCATCGCCCACCGCCTCGCGTATCGTTCCTAACGCGCCTCCGTGTATACGACTTGGGTCTATAACTTAGCTGTCAACTCATCCACCAGCTAAGTCCTTTTCATCCTACGGAATCAGCCTGGAGGATTATCCGCTGCCTTGAAAGCGAGAGATTACTAAGTCAGAATGTTTTTTCAAACTTCCATCTTCGTTTCTATCGTCTCGAAACTCGACTATCTTGTGTCGCTGCTTTCGACCGGTTGCGTTTATGGGGGGCGATCAGTTCTATCCCTTTCTCTGATAAGCGCTTATCCAATGGGCCACTTATCCAATGGGCCACTGTCATAAGCCCGGTTTTCTATAGATGTGCTCTCAATATGATGTATTTAATCAGCTAAATCAAACCCATATTGATCGAGCTTACGCCAACATTGATCCCAACGAGCATCCGTGTGGATCAACCCACGCAATGAGAGAACGGCTTGAGCCCCAGCCTCCTTCCAGCGCATCCCTGAATGGCATAGGCGCTGCTTAACCGACGTTTTACAAGCAGCCTCAGTCACACCTGATCCAACCGGTAAATTGTCCGACTGATGTCGTGAATAACGCATCTTGGATTGGTTATTTTTAAAATAAGTGACCGATGCTGATAAGTGCTCTTTATCGGTCTTTTTAAACGCCCCAGTCTCAAGGTGCTCTTTTATCTCATTGTAATGAAGTAGAGAGATTGTTTCGACGGCTGAAAGGATTTCGTCGAATCTTTTCACGCTTCGACAAACTGGATGTTGTCTTTGTGTTTTTTATCCACTTCGCCCTTATCGTGCAGGCGTTGAATAGTGTTAACACGCCCTAGCAGTGCGTCATAGAACTCGATAGCTTTAGCGGCATCGTTGGTTCCAAGCGTGACATATCCGATCATAGCCTTCTCTCCCAATCAAGACCCTTCTACCAGTCAAGAACATTATCCCAGTTGAAATTGTAGGAAACGTTTAAGGCTGAACTCTCGCCGCAGTCGAACGCTTAACTCCCTGTATACTTAAGTCACGTCCCTTGCTGTTCAGACCCAGCTAGCTATGATCGTCGTCGCTGATGCCCTATTCAACTCAGATGAACTCGATTACCTACGGGCTCTTTTCACCGATGAGCGCGCTAGCGAAGGCGCCATGACCGCCGTTGGTGATCTGCGATCCGTCAAGCACAACCTCCAGCTCAAACTCGGCCAACACGCCGGCGAGGTGCGTAACACCGTGCGTAGTGCTTTGAACCGCCATCCGTTTTTGAGCTACGCTCTCATCCCCAAGGCCATCAGCCCGCCGCTGCTCTCAGTGTACAAGCCGGGCATGTATTACGGTGATCATACGGACGGACATCTGGGCCAGCTCAACGACCGGGCCATGCGACTGGATATATCGGGCACCATCTTTCTGGATCCTCCGCACACCTATGAGGGCGGCGAACTCGTCGTCCGCACGGATCAGGGCGAGCGTAATTACAAACTATCCGCCGGCTCCGGCGTGTTCTACCCCACTTATTTCGTGCACCGGGTCACGCAAGTGACCGGCGGCGAGCGGCGGGCATGTGTCATGTGGTTCGAGAGCTTCGTGCGCGACATGAACAAGCGCCGCATGCTCTTCGAGTTGCAGCAAGTACGCTCGTGGATCGAGGAGAGCCAGCCGCTCAGCTCGAAACCGCGGCAAACCCTAGTCAACCTCTGTGAAAACTTACACCGTATGTGGGTAGAGACTTAGGGCGAAGATAACTTGGATTTACGCTTTAGGGCACCTCTGGTCAATGCGCAGCTTGCAGCTTCACTCACGCGGCTTGTGAGGCCTCGGCGCGCGCTTGCAGGCGATAGAACTCCACCGCGTTATCACAGGTAATCTTGCGCACATAATCCGCCGGCAGATGGGCGAACTGCTTCTCGATATATGAACTAGACTGCGGCCACACGCCATCCCCGTGCGGATAGTCAGAGCCCCACATCAAGCTCTCAACACCCATATCATCGACCAGCTTGGCGCCGATGGTGTCGTATTGGAAAGTGGCTTTGCACTGACGGCGCCAGTAATCGGACGGCTTCATCTTAAGTTGTAGATCGCCGAAGCGGTCTTGCCACTCAAAATCCATACGGTCTAGGGCGTAGGGGATCCACCCTATACCACTTTCACCGAAAGCGATGCGCACATTCGGATAACGCTCCAAGACGCCCGCACCAATGATGGCGGCCATCAAATCCACCAGGTGCATCTGAAATCCCGACACCACGGTGAAGAACACCGAGCGGCGGGCCTGCGCCGGACAGTGTTCCATCACATCCGGGCTGATCTGCGGGAAGGTATGGAAATGCAACGGCAACTCCACCTCGTTCACCGCTTGCCACAAAGGTTCCCAGCACGGATGCCACATGGGTTCCATATCCCACGAACAGGACAACTCTAATCCCTTCAAGCCGAGTTCGGCGGCGCGGTAGATCTCTTTGACAGCCGCATCAATATCACCGAACGGCAAACAAGCAAGACCGATCTGGCGGCCGGGATAATGTGAGCAGAAGTCTTTCAGCCACGTGTTGTAGATGCGAAACATCTCGTTGGCCGCTTCATTGTCACCAAGCTTAGTGGCAGCGCCCAGGATGCCGTACATGACCTCGGCATCCACGCCGTCGCGCTCCATATCTTTGATGCGAAGGTGCGGATCGGACACACGGCGTATGTCTTTTTTACCGTCTTCATAGAGATTCGTAGCCGCCATCAGATCCGCACGGGCATGTTGGCCGGGAACGTATTTGGCACCGGCTGGACCGACACCGTTCTTAAGGCCGAAGGAGCGCCCGTTACGGGACGTCCAATACGGCCCGTCGGGGCCATCCTCGGTGACATAAGGCATACGATCTTTCAACGCGGCGCTCGCCTCCTCCACGAATAGGGTCGGAGGCATCCAGCAAAGGTCTATATGACAATCAGCGGAAACTCGGTTGTAGCGCATTGAGTCTAGACTCCGAAGTGGCTAAATGTCGGCAATACTATCGCTTTTTGACCTCGCCCGCTTCCTGGCGAATCCGAAACGATCTATAGATAGGCCCTATGGAGAGTAGGCATGTTCCCACCCGACCCAATACAACTCAGTCCCGATGGACTTTCTCGGCGGCGCTCTCCGCGCGCAACGCGACCACCAGTGGCACTATGCAAAGCACCACCGAAACCCAAAACCAAAAAGTAGCACCGCCCGAGCCTGCAAACGTAAAGAATGCGCCGACCCCTTCCCAAGTTGTAATCGGACTTGAATCAAACACGTTATTAACTCCTGAGTACTCGCCGAGAAGCTCATCTCATGCGTCTGAACGGATATTTTCCGGATAGGCCGGAACCGGTATTTCCACGTCCATACCGGCTTTTTGCACCCCGTCACCGGCGCGCAAGATGCCGAGCATCTTCAATACCAAGGACAGCACGTAACCGGGGATGAAACCTAAGGCCACCATCACCAACATACCCATGAATTGACCGCCGAAGGTAATGGCCGGGATAGCCGCCGTAGGCTGTGGATAATTACCCATGAAGATACCGACCGCGAGTACCCCCCAGATGCCGCAGATGCCGTGCACCGAGACCGCACCCACCGCATCGTCTATACGCATTTTCACCAGCAAACCGGCGGCCAATGGACCGATGATGCCGCCGGCGAAACCGACCGCGAAAGCGAGCGGTGGATACCACATATCCAAGCCCGCCGCCGCCGAGATGACGCCGCAAAGAGCACCGGACATCATCCAGAACGGGTCGCGGGTAAGGGCGTAGCCGCCGATGATACCGCCGGCTACGGACATCAGCGTGTTAAAACACACTGCGGACAGGGTAGTGGCGCCGCCGTAAATATTGGTCCACTGCGCCGTGCCGCCATAGACCACGCAGCCCCCTAGGAAACCGAAGAAGCCCACCACGATCAACATGAGCCCCGCGGTGGTCATGGGCACGCTGTGCCCGAGTATGGGATTGGCACTGCCATCGGTATTGAAGCGCCCTATCCTGGGTCCCAAGTTGACGAGAACGCCGAGCGCGAAGAACCCGGAAATGATGTGGACCACACCGGAAGCACCGAAGTCGTGGTAGCCCCACTTCAACACCATCCAGCCGGTCGGATGCCAGCCCCACGCGGCCGATAGGATCCAAACCACCGAGCCCAAGATGACCGCCAGGACAATGAAAGCGGCCATGCGGATGCGCTCGATCACGGCGCCCGACATGATAGACGCAGTGGTACAAGCGAAGAGCGTAAATGCCCCCCAGAACACGCCCGAGGCATTATCCTGTAGGTTCGGCCCCATATTGTCGCCCCACGGCACACCGGCGGCCGCGCCTTCGAAGTCCGGCGTCAATCCATTGTACATGGCCAGATAAATCCACCAGCCGAACATGTAAAACGTCGGGATCATGAAGGCGAAGGCCAGGATATTCTTCGTGCCGGACGCCAGGGTATGTTTGACCCGCGAAGCGCCCATCTCATACATCAGGAAACCGGCATGTATGAGAATCATGATGGCAGTACACCAGTAGTAATAAACTTCGAGATTGATGGCCGTGGTCATCTCGATGGCTGCTTTTACTTCTTGTGGAGACATGACTCCCTCCCCCCTTAGATGGATCAACTGCAGATGGATCAACTGCCCGGTTTACCTGCCGCCGCGCAGACAGTTAAGTAAACCCCGGTTATCAAGTCCGGTTATCAAGTAAGCCGTGTCCGTTTTCAACTATCCGAAAAACAGACCAGTCCTAACCGCGATGGGTCTGACTTGCTCCCCCAACTCGAATTCTGGAGCATTGGCCCTCCAACTTCTACCAAAACAGTCAGAAATTGGTACGCTTTGGGTACATTTTTAGACTTTCTAATGCAATTTATTGCAGATACCCCTCGATGAAAGGGGAGCGCCAGCCGTCCTTGCGCCATAGAGTTGGGAAAAAAGACTCATCCATGGCGAGAGTTCCATGGTGCCGGTAACGGCTATAGATCGGGCTGGTATGGACCGGATGAAACTCGGCGCTGGACGACATGCAATGGGCCACCAGCGAGCGGCGGTCGCTGTTGCCCAGATTTATTCTTGAACCGTGCCACACGCTGCCGTGATGAAATACGGCGCTGCCGGAGGGGACTTCTACAGGAACTATGTCCAGTTCGACACCGGCCGCGCGTGCGGCCATGCGAACCTGCGCTAGGGGATCTGCGGGATCATGAAACTGGGCGATGGGCGGATCCACGGCCCAACGGTGCGAACCCCTGACGTACTCTATGGTGCCGCCATCGCGGGCCGTCTTATCCAAGGCTATCCAGCAGCTCACCATGGATGGGGGGACAATCCAACGCTGGTAACTATCGTCTTGATGAAACCCCAAAGCCCTCGCCCCCACGGGTTTCCACAACACATTGTCTTGATTGATCCTAGCACCGGGCCAATCCATCAACTCAGCGCAGATGCGGCCCACCACCTCGTCCAAAACGATCTTGGCGATGGTGCGATCGGCCTTCCAGCCATTACAGATCTGGCGGGTGATCGCGTTCCCATCACGTCCTGGCCGCCAGTTCCACTCATCCGGTTGAATACCGGTCTCAAACTCACCGGCAAACAGAGGGGCGAAGCGCGCTGCTACCGCCCTCACCCCATCGGGCGAGAGAAACCGCGGCGCGACAGCGAAACCATCGCGCCAAAAACACCGCTTCAGCTCAGCGCTCGCCCGTTCCAACAAAAACGACATCGTTCTAGATGCCGGGGTATTACCGGCGCGCTCAGATCGACTAGCCGCAGGCCAGATAAGCCTCGCGGGAATCGTCCAGAGCTTCTAGCCAAGTGGTGTGGTGCACCGGCGACAGAACCCCAGTGCAGGCAGAGCGAAACGCTTTATCTCTGTAAGTCAGGATATCGTGTTCTTTATCGTGCTCCCACTCTTTGAAGTTATCCGCCAATAGTTGCAGATCAAAGTGCGGGTAATCCACCAACTCGTGTAGATCTTTGCAGTAGTCCGTTTGAAAATCGATTTGCGCAATGGGATCCGGCAGTGCTTCTTCGCGCTTGCTCCACGCCGCCATATCCGCGTCCATGGCCGCGCCATCCGGTAACCCGATGCGCCCCATCACCACATCCCGCGCATACCAGGCTTGTAAATCGAACATGCTGAAGGTGTAGAACTGATCTTGCATCCCCAGATACATCAACTTCGGGTTGGCACGCCAGAAGATACCCTTATAGAGATCCGCCGGGTAGAGCCGGTTACCGGTACGCAAGCGCAGTTCGTCATCCAGAAACGGGAAATGATGCAAATAACCGGTGCAGAAAATAATGGCATCGAATTCTTTTGCCGATCCATCACTGAATGAAACTTCAGCACCGTCGATAGACGCCAGCAGCGCTCGCTCATCCACCGTGTCCGGCCAATGGAAACCCATGGCGGCGCTACGGTAGGAAATGGTCACGGAGGCAGCACCATACTTATGGCATTGCAACGCGATATCCTCCGCCGAATAACTACCGCCCACCACCAGTACGTGACGGCCCTTGAACTCACGGGCCTCGCGGAAATCATGGCCGTGCATCACCCGCCCCGGGAACGACTCTATACCCTCATAGTGCGGTATGTTAGGCACGGAAAAATGCCCGCTGGCAACGATAACGTGGCTGAAATGCTCCGTGCGCTGCTCGTCTTTATCGCGGTTGCGTACCGTGACGGCGAACGAACCGGCGTCTTGGTCAAACGACACCTGCCGCACCACGGTATTGGTTTCGATGTAACGCCGCAGACCGAAGGCCTTGGCCCGGCCTAGAACATAGTCGGCCAACACAGGGCGCGGCGGGAATGATGGAATGGGTTGTCCGAAATGATGCGCAAACGTATAGTCGGCGAACTCCAAACATTCCTTGGGGCCGTTGGACCACAGATAGCGATACATGCCGGCATGTATGGGCTCACCGTACGCATCGGTACCCGTGCGCCAATCGTAGTTCCATAATCCGCCCGCACTCGTTTGTTTCTCAAAACATACGATCTCCGGGATCCGGGCGCCGCCGCGCCGTGCACTTTCGAATGCTTGCAGTTGCGATAGTCCGCAAGGTCCTGCCCCAATCACTGCAACTCGGCCCGACATGCTCTGCTCCTCGTCATTGACTATTTCTTGGCTCAATCATGTAGCGAGGTTGAACTGGCAACCTGCTTCTTCGTCCACCGCCGGATGAACGCTTTTTCCAGGACTAACCACGGGGCACCTCTAAAAATAGTAATTTTTTCGTGAGTGCAAGGAAGCACCGCGCGCAGAACCGCAGTGTATAAGGTCATACATGAGGATTCGAGCACGGAGCTGACACCGCAATCGCGGAAAAAGTGCATTTTTAGAGGTGCCCCACGGAGGTTGCTCCTATTGCCGAACGTCCATTAGGCCGGCGCTGCTCCTAAGTATCGCCCCCGAACCCGCAGCTTTTCAGGATCGAAATGGGGCAACGGCACCACCGTCGCCGGGATGCGCTTTTGTTGGCCATCGAGTTGCCCCACCTCCACGGCGATACCAGGCTCGCTGCGGGTCACATCCATACGGCAAAGAGCGATCACTTTGCCCAGCATGGGCGAGCGCACCGCGGATGTGATCTCACCCACCTGCGCCCGGCCCAGGCGTACACAGTCACCACCCGTTGGCACCGAACCCCCTGCGAGATCCAAACCCACCAATTTGCGCACCGGGCTGGCCTGGCGCCGCTCCAAGGCTGCACGCCCGATGAAATCATCGTTTTTGCTCTTGAGCGGCACGGTAAAACCTATGCCCGCTTCAAACGGATCGGTCTGATCGCAAAACTCGGCGCCGGCGGCTATCAAGCCAGCCTCGATGCGCAGCATATCCAGAGCCGCCAAACCGAGCGGGGTCATACCGTACGGTTGCCCTGCTCGCCAAATGGCGTCGAATACAACCTTCGCATCCTGCGGGTGACAAAACACCTCATAACCTAATTCACCGGTATATCCGGTCCGCGACACCACCAGCGGTGCACCGTGGAAATCCCCGATCCGCCCCACCGCAAAACGGAACCACGCAAGCTCATCGATCGTTGCTTGAGTAGGGGCTGTCCACACGATGGAAGAGAGTACTTCGCGGCTGCGCGGCCCCTGCACCGCGACATTGCACAATTCGCGCGTAGAGGTTTTAACCCAGGCATCCAAATTCAGCCGTTGCGCTTGTTCCCTCAACCACAGGCCGGACTGATCATTACCTCCAATCCAGCGAAAATTGTTATCGCCCAGACGCAACACCGTGCCGTCGTCGATCATGCCACCGTGTTCGTAACACATAGCCGTATACACCACCTGACCCGTGCTCAAACGCTTGACATCGCGGGTGAGGCACATCTGCAACAACGCTTCGGCGTCCGGCCCCAGTACCTCGTACTTCCTAAGTGGTGACAAATCCGTCACGATGACCCGCTCGCGGCAGGCCCAGTACTCGGCGATAGCACCATGACCAGGAAAATCCCGGGCTAACCAATAGCCGTTGTATTCGCCAAAGTTACGGGTGTGGGCGGCAAAACTGTCGTGAAAACCGGTGTCCCGGGTGAGTTCCACATCCGAACTGGTAGTCATACGAAATCCCGCAGCAGATTTGAAATCTTCTTTTGCGTCATAAATACGCACCTGAATATCGGTAGGATTCCAGCCATTGGCCGGATCGATATCGCAAGGACACGCGGTGGACACGCACACCAAATCCGTCAACGCCCGCAACAACACGTAGTCGCCCGGTCTAGACCATGGATCATCCATAGCCAGATTATTGGCCGCATCCAACTGCGTATTGAAAAAGAAATTGATCGCCGGCCACCCACCCCGTGCCCGCACGCCGTAAGGCGCCAGTTCCGCATTCATATTGTCGGAACAATTGAGGTGCCCCGGATAGCCCATGTCTTCGTAGTAGCGCGCCGAGCAAGCGATGCCGAAGGTATCGTGCCGGCCACAGGTATCTTGGATAAGTTGCACCAAGGGTTCCTGATCGACGCAATAGTATTTGGAATACAAACCGGGACCGGGATAGAGCTTGCCCATCAATGATCGGGTGGTAGTGGGATCGATGTCGCGCTCGAGCCCGCGCAAGCCGAACGCCTGAAAATCGGTACATTCCCTGCCCTTGATATCGATAATCTGCAAGTACTGGCCAGCCTTCACCTCATACGCTTTACCGGTACCGGGAGGAATATTGATATCGCTGAGCATATCGGCCAGTGGCTCGGGCGGAGCTACTGGATTTTTGTCATTAGTCCGCGAGGACCGGCGCACATAGGCGGCCAACGGCGTTAGCGGATTCTGTTCATGGGCCGCCATCGGCTTGCCGGGCGCTACGAGCAATACTGTCGCGGCCTCATGCGCGGTGAACGCTACACTATCACCCGCGCGGGAACCTTCGCCCAGCAAGCGCACGGCCTGGGCCGAGGCAATATCCCATCCACGCCGTAATAAATCTCGCAGCACTCGCCTGGCGCTGCTTTCCGCCACCCCCAATACCTCGTAGGTGAACTGCGCTTTGCCACTGGCGGTGGCACCGATCAGGGCCGGATCGCTCTCACCACCGCTGCCGAAGACGATCAGTTCACACGGTTGCAAGCCTTCCAAGTCGATAATGGTAAGTTGATCACCGCGCTCCAGTTCGATGGCCCGCGAACCACCACCGGGGATCGGATAACGCTCCATATTCAGCGGCAGCCGAGGCAGTCCAGGCAGGCGAACCGGCCCGCGCCTGCTATCGACACGAAACGGTTCGAATCCTTGCATGTTCACAGTCATATCTATAGGCCCTGGTAGCTAAATGCTGGCACCCGACATGCGCTCCCATTTATACAGGTGACGGTTGCGCCTCGCTGCGCTCCCAATGAGGTTCAAAACCGAGGATCATCGAATCGGCGGCAAGCGCCGGATTGAACAGCGAATTATGCCAGTAGGTCGCCTGATACAGCGGATTGTTCACCGATATGCGCCAAACGGTACAGACCGTCTCGTAGATCTGCCCGAACTGTTCGAAGTGCAATCGGCACGACTTCATGGCAAGCAGTTGGCGAGCACCCTCGGAATCCGGCGCGAAAGTGCAAGTCACCGTATCGGAAAACTCGTAGGCTCTTTGATAATAACGCTCGCTTAGAAATTCAACGCCAGCAGCGCGCCGCTCCTTGGGATCATGGGTGTAGCGCACCAAGTGCTGTAACTCCATGGTGCGGGAAAACTCGGGTAGCTTGTTGAGTACAGTAATGATATGTCCGCTGGATACATCACTATCATCATGAGCAAACACCGCCGGCATCATGCCATCGCTTGGCCGCCCATCATGCTGGCGTACAGCAATTTGCCTAAGCCGGCACTGCCAGCGCAGGAACGCCAGTTTCAGCGCCTGCTTGGCACTGTCCATGCGCAAGAGATTGGAGCGTACCGCCTTGGATGGTCCGCCATGAACCGATGCCATGCGCGCTACCGTCAGAACTTCTTGTAGGCCTGGCGTAGCTGCACCAAGGGATGACGCTCGGACATTTGAAACTTGATGAGCAACTCGCGTGCGATCATATCCCGTTCCTGTTGGCTATCGGGCAGTTCCATGTTTTCAGGTACCCTTACCCAACCGTTGATATTGCGATCGAAAACGGCCGCGTGCCCCTCCTCGTAACCCATGTGCACATCTTCCAGCCAGTTGAGGTCGTCCCATCCCATATAGTCGATGTACTTGCGCAAAAACGGCGTCAACAGTTCATAGTCGGGCACCATGTTAACGTCATAGCGATAACCGATGTGTTGACCGATTTCTTTCTCGCGCTGCGAATCCAAGCCATCTTCGCCCAGAAACTGATCGATCCCTTTTAACTGAGAACCCTTGTAGCTAGTTCCAGCCATGCTTTTTCTCCGGAGCGCACGGCGCGGCTAAACCCGCCGTTGCCACTCAACGATAGCCGTATCAAAGGTGGTGATAATCTTCCACACCAACGGTGTAGTCGGTTCCCGCCAACGGCACACCGGCGATGGCGGAGGCCTCCATGGTAAGAGCCGCCAGATCTTCAGGCTCCAAACTGTGCACATCCGTCTTACCACAGGCCCGCGCCATCATCTGTGCCTCAATGGTCAATGTATGCAAGAAGTTGTAAACCCGCTCCGCCGCTTCATCCGGATCCAAGCGCTTGCGCAAAAGCGGATCTTGTGTGGCGACACCAACCGGACAGCGGCCGGTATGACAGTGATAACAATAACCCGCCTCTACCCCTATTTCGGTTTCGTAGTCCGACTCGGGAATATCTTTATTGCAATTAAGCGCCATCAATATGGAGTGGCCTATAGCTATGGCGTCAGCGCCAAGCGCCAGCGCTTTAGCCACATCGCCGCCGTTGCGGATGCCACCGGCATAGATGAGCGAGATCGCTCCTCGCTTGCCTAAATCGTCAATCGCTTTGCGGGCCTGGCGCACTGCCGCCATGCCGGGCACACCGGTCTCTTCGGACGCTAAATGAGGACCGGCCCCGGTGCCGCCTTCCATACCGTCGATATAAATAGCATCGGGATCACATTTCACCGCCATGCGCACGTCATCGTAAACCCGCGCCGCACCCAATTTAAGCTGTATGGGGATCTGCCAATCGGTAGCTTCGCGAATTTCAAGGATCTTCAATGCCAGATCATCCGGCCCCAGCCAGTCCGGGTGCCGCGCCGGCGAGCGCTGATCGATACCGGCTGGCAGGCTGCGCATCTCCGCTACCTGATCGGTCACTTTCTGTCCCATCAAGTGACCGCCCAGCCCCACCTTGCAGCCCTGTCCGATAAAGAATTCACAAGCATCGGCCAACATCAGGTGATGCGGGTTGAAGCCGTAGCGCGATTGTATGCACTGATACAACCACTTGGTGGAATAACGGCGCTCATCGGGGATCATGCCACCTTCACCCGAACAGGTGGCGGTACCGGCCATGGTCGCACCGCGCGCCAACGCGGTTTTCGCCTCGTAAGACAACGCGCCGAAGCTCATACCCGTCACGTAAACAGGAATATCCAATTCCAAAGGCTTTTTAGCGCGCGGACCGATGACCGTTTTGGTCTCACACTTCTCGCGATAACCTTCGATCACGAAGCGCGTGAGGGTTCCTGGCAAAAAAGTCAGATCATCCCAGTGCGGGATCTTTTTGAACATCGAGAACCCGCGCATGCGATAACGCCCGAGTTCGGATTTGATGTGTATATCGTCTATCACCTCCGGTGTGAAGATCGCGCTCCTGCCGAGGATACTGGTATTGCGCCGTGGCTTCTTGGCCGGCTGCGGGTTGGGGGCCATATCGGGCTTAGTCATAAACTCTTCTCCTTGACCGGCCGCTTACAGAATAAGCTTCTTTTCGCTGGGTTCCAGATTGTCGTAGTTCCAGAGCTGCTTGCCGGCAACGATCTTGGTGAAATGGGCTACGCCTTGCGCAGGCAAAATCTCGTATTGGGTGAGCTTGCGGGTAAGCCAAGCTTGGTCTAGATCGGTCAATTCGGCGGGCACCGCATCCACCCCCAGATCACGGATCGTCCCGCCCACGTAGATAGTGCCGTCGTACATGGAATCGCCTAGATTCTTACCCGCGTTACCGCACACCACGATACGTCCGCGCTGCATCATGAAACCGGAAAACGCGCCGGTGTCGCCACCGATCAAGATGGTGCCGCCTTTCATGTCGATGCCGGTGCGCGAACCCACCGAGCCCTTGCACACCAAATCGCCGCCACGAATAGCGGCCCCGAAAGTAGATCCTGCGTTCTTCTCCACGACGACGACGCCGGCCATCATGTTTTCACCGCAAGACCACCCCACACGGCCCTTGATGCGTACATTGGGGCCATCGATAAGTCCGCAGCCGAAGTAACCCAAGGAGCCCTCGAAGATAAGATTCAGCCGGTTCAAGATACCGACACCTAAGGAATGTTTGCCGCGTGGATTCTTGATCACGATGGAACCGTAACCGCCGTCCATCAATTCACGCAGTTTCGCGTTGACTTCAGTGGTCTGCAACGCTGCCACGTCTATCTCGATGCGCTGGTTGAAATCAACCTCGGGCGCCCACGGATAAACCAGATTCTCGTGTTCTTCCGATGAGAAAAATATCTGTTGCGTACGGCCGGACAACTGCTCGGTGTGCATGCCCATTTCGTACGAGCGTTCATCTACAGCACTCATGCTTGCCATACCCTCGTTTCCTCGTCATACGGATCATAGGTATCGATCTCCTCGGGCAGAATGGCCCGGATAGCAACTTCCTCCGATGCCAATGCGATGAGTTCATCACTTTCATAGAGCACCAGCGGCTTGGCCGCCATCGTATCTTTAGCCATACCGAGCTGATCATGGGTCGCCACCAAATAGGTGAAAACACCGTCGATCTCGCGAATGGACCGCTCCAGCGATTCTTCCAGCGATACCCCATTGTTGAGATTGTGCGCCGTGTAGACCGCCAATAATTCGGAATCACAACTTGACAGAAAACGGTGCCCTATACGCTCCATCTGGCGGCGCATAATCCAGTAGTTGGTGAGCTGTCCGTTATGCACCACCGCGATATCGTTATAGGGGAATGCCCAGTACGGATGAGCGGAGCGAATATCCACATCCGATTCGGTGGCCATACGAGTGTGGCCGATACCATGGGTACCGGTGAAAGTCCCTAGGCAG
The DNA here is from genome assembly GCA_012103455.1 of Gammaproteobacteria bacterium. GTDB lineage: Bacteria > Pseudomonadota > Gammaproteobacteria > HK1 > HK1 > WLWT01. Next base: position 736,681 of record WLWT01000003.1, on the reverse strand, counting down.
TACTCGCCGGACACAGTCTCAGCATCACCCAGATCTTTCACCAGCTCCAGGGCGTTGCCGATCGAGAGTATTTCAGCGCCGTCAATATCTTCGATATACCGGGCCAACTCGCCCATGTCACCGTCGAAGCGGATCCGGTAGCGCCGCGCATACGGTGTCGCACTATCGCGCTCTTCCACCACCACGCCGCGTTCGGCCATGCGCCGCTCCACTTCGGCCAGGCGCGCTTCGATCATGCCATGGATCTGGAAACCGCGATCCATGTCTTCTTTCTCAGCCAGTTTGAAGCGCAGCACATAGACGCCGCGCTGCGCTTCACCGTAGATCGCGAAGCCGGTGGAATCAGGCCCGCGATGTTTCAAAGCTTGCAACATGGATGTCATCTGGCCACCCACATTCGAATTGCGTCCACGATGAATGACGCCAGCTATTCCACACATGCGTTCGTGTCCTCTGTAAAAAAATCAGGTGCCGCCCTGAAGTCGACTACGGCAAACAATCCAGATATGTATCCACATCCCACTCGGTGGTAGTGTGTAAAAATCGCTCCCACTCATCGCGTTTGTACTCCTGGTACAAGCGATGCATCTCACCGGGCATCGCCGAACGGACAACATCGTCTTTTTCCAGCGCCGCCAACGCATCGCCCAGCGTCATGGGCAGTTTGCGCACTTGCTTGCCCGCTTCCATCGCTTGGTAAATATTACGGTCTTCCGGTGGACCCGGATCGATATCGTTACGGATACCGTCATCGGCCACTTTGATGATGGCACCGGCCATGAGATACGGATTGACCATGGAGTCCACGGCGCGGTATTCGAAGCGTCCAGGTGCCGAAATGCGCAGTCCCGTAGTCCGGTTCTGATAACCCCAGTCGGCGAACACCGGCGCCCAAAAGCCGGTATCCCAGAGGCGGCGGTACGAGTTCACCGTGGAACAACCAATAGCGGTCAAAGCGCCCAAGTGGGTGACTATACCGCCCACCACTTGCAGCCCCACCTTACCCGGCATCTGCGGATCATCGGTATCGGGCATGAATGTATTTTCACCCCCCGAGAGGTAGGTGAAGTTGTAGTCCATGCTGGGGAATGTAGTAAATGAAAGATCGTTTCCAAGCGCTTTAAGACTCTCTGCGCCACCGCGCCAAAAACTTATATTGTGGTGGCAACCGGAGGCCGATACACCCATGAACGGTTTGGACATGAAGCAGGCGATCAAATTGAATTCACGGGCCACCTGCGCGCAGATCTGCCGGTAGGTGGTCAACCGGTCCGCGGTACGCATGGGATCGTCGAAAGTAAAATTGAGTTCCAACTGTCCGGGTGCATCCTCATGATCGCCCTGGATCATGTCCAGACCCATGGCGCGCGAATAGTCGATCACGCGCAGGTATACCGGCCGCAGGCTCTCGAACTGATCGATGTGATAACAATAAGGATTGGAAAAACCGCCATCCGGTTTGCCGTCCTCGCCCCGCTTCAACCACATCATTTCCGGCTCGCAGCCGTGGCGCAGATGCAAGCCACCGTGCTCGGCTTTGAATTGATCGTGAATGCGGCGCAGGTTGCCGCGGCAATCGGAGGTCAGGAAGGCACCTGGATCCTGGCGCTCTTCACGGTTGCGAAACAGGGTGCACCACACGCGCGCGACCCGTTTATCCCAGGGCAACTGACAAAAAGTCTCAGGCTCGGGAATACCGACCAATTCCTTGTCCTGCGGCCCATACCCTAGATACTCGCCATGCCGGTTCAAGAATAGATTGACGGTGGCACCGTAGACCAGTTGAAAACCTCTCTGGGCCACGCTTTCCCAGTGATCGGCTGGAATACCTTTACCGCAGATGCGACCGGTTATGGAAACGAACTGCAAGTAGAGATAATCGACGCCCAGCGTATTGATTTTCCCCCTGACCTGTTTTACCGCTTCGGCACGGCCTGGCGCCTCCACAAAGCCTTCAATATCCATCGTCATGCTGTTCATACCTCCTCACAATGTGTTTTTTTGCTTCGCCGAGTCAACGTATAGCACTCAACTCTGCGGCGGTACGTGTATAGTCTGGGCGCGCATGTCACACGGGCCAGCGGGTGCCCATGATGACCAAACCAGAACCAGATGGCAACCAAATAGACCGAAATTGGTCCAATATTGGCGCCTTCCAGCATAAGCTATGTTCCAGATGAACTATCTTGGAGGAGTACCGGGCGTGTCCAAGCGGATAAGTTCAGGTGACGTGGCTTCCAACCTCCGCCGGCAGATCACCTCGGGCACCTTCCTCGTCAATGAACGATTGCCGGCAGAGCGGGCCATCGCCGAGCAATTCGGCGTCTCCAGGGGCACTGTGCGCGACGCCTTGCACCAGCTCGAACACAACGGTTTCGTCGAGCGGCGCGCCGGCAGCGGCACCTACGTGTGTTACTCCGAAGCGAACCAAAGCGCGTCCATATTGCAGTCCACCAGTCCGCTGGAATTGGTTGATGCCCGCTTTGCCTTGGAGCCGCAGATCGTACGGCTGGCAGTGCTACACGCCACGGAACACGGTCTCATGCAAGCGGAAACGGCGCTCCTCGACATGGAGGCTTGCCGAGAACAAGCCCAACAGTTCGCCTTAGCCGATGAAGCGTTTCACCTGAGTCTTGCGCAATGCACCCAAAACTCTCTGCTCATCTGGACCGCCAAGCGCTTCAACGAAGTGCGCAGCAATAAGCAATGGGCGCGCATGCGCGAAACCGTGCTGAGCGCCGAGGCGATAAGGGCTTATAACCGCCAGCACCGGCTCATCTTCGAAGCCATTCGCAACCGCGACGCAGAGGCCGCCGCCACCGCCATGCGCGCTCACTTGAGCGCCGCCAAACAATCCCTGATCGATGCGGCCGCCTGAGAGGCCCGCGCCGTACACGCGCACGGCTTTGCCGACCGTCAGGACCTTGACATACTGCGCGTGCAGTCATTGCCCCTAACCACCCGGATCCGCCGATGCGCTATTCCTTGTTTTCCCTCATCAAGAATGCTTTCACCGGCGGCAGCGGCTGGCGGCCCATGTGGCGCGAGCCTGAGCCGAAAAAACACTATGACGTCATCATCGCCGGCGGTGGCGGCCATGGCTTGGCGACGGCTTATTACCTGGCCCGCAACCACGGTCTTACCAACGTGGCGGTATTGGAGAAAGGCTATCTAGGTTCAGGCAATGTGGGGCGCAACACCACCATAATCCGCTCCAACTATCTGTTGGATGGCAACGGACCTTTTTATGAACACTCCCTGAAGCTATGGGAGGGTCTGGAGCAGGACCTCAACTACAACGCCATGGTCAGTCAGCGCGGCGTGTTGAACCTCTACCATGCAGACGCACAACGCGACGCCTTCGCCCGGCGCGGCAATGCCATGCGGTTGAACGGTGCCGACGCCGAATTGCTCGATGCCGACGGGGTGCGCCGTCTCTATCCTTTCCTGGACTTCGACACTGCCCGCTTCCCCATCCGCGGCGGCTTGCTGCAACGAAGAGGCGGCACGGTGCGCCACGATGCAGTCGCCTGGGGTTACGGCCGTGGCGCCGATCAGCGCGGCGTCGATCTCCTGCAGAACTGCGAAGTGACGGGCTTCAAGATAGAACACGGCCGAGTCGAGGGCGTAGATACCACGCGCGGTTTCATCGGCGCCGGCAAAGTGGGCGTGGCGGTCGCCGGCTCCAGTGGCCGGGTGATGAAGCTGGCCGGGTTGCGGCTGCCCATCGAAAGCCACGTGTTGCAAGCATTCGTCTCCGAGGGCCTAAAACCCATCATCGGCGGTGTCGTCACTTTCGGCGCCGGTCACTTCTACATCAGCCAGTCGGACAAGGGCAGCCTGGTCTTCGGCGGCGACATAGACGGTTACAACTCCTACGCCCAGCGCGGCAATCTGCCGGCCATGGAAGACGTCTGCGAAGGTGCGATGGCGCTCATGCCGGCCATCGGCCGCGCCCGCATCGTGCGCACCTGGGGCGGCATCATGGACATGTCCATGGACGGCTCGCCGATCATCGACCGCACCCCGATTAAAGGACTGTACCTCGACGCCGGCTGGTGTTACGGCGGCTTCAAGGCGACGCCGGCCTCCGGTTGGTGTTTCGCCCATCTGCTGGCCACGGATACGCCGCACGAGGTGGCCACCGCCTACCGGCTCGACCGTTTCGAGCGTGGCTTGCCCATTGATGAAAAAGGCGCGGGCGCCCAACCCAACCTGCACTGAATAGCCTGCGAGGACACCGACTATGCGGCTTGATTGTCCCCTGTGCGGACCGCGAGAACACGGCGAATTCACCTATCTTGGCGACGCCCGGTTGACCGATCGCCCGGATCCGGCGGCAGCGGATGCGGCGGCCCGATTCCACGATTACGTGCACCTGCGCGACAACCCTGCCGGCGAACACCGCGAGCTGTGGTATCACGATGCCGGCTGCCGCTCGTGGCTGGTGGTCACCCGCAACACCCGCACGCACGCCATCAGCCATATCGTAAGAGCGCAAGACGAGGGCGCACGCTGATGGCTGGTTCCACCTCTCACCGCGCCCCCCGCGGCGGTCTCATCGAGCGGGACAGGTCCCTCGGCTTCAGGTTCGATGGCCGCCTCTTCAGCGGCCATCCGGGCGATACCCTGGCCTCGGCACTGTTGGCCAACGGTGTCATGCTGATGGGCCGCTCCTTCAAATACCACCGGCCCAGGGGCCCGTTCACGGCTGGTTCGGAGGAGCCGAACGCCCTGGTGGAACTACGCGGCGGCACGCGGCGCGAACCCAACACCCGCGCCACCACGGTAGAGCTGTTCGACGGACTCGAAGCGGACAGTCAGAACCGCTTCCCGTCGCTCGCATTCGACGTCTTGAGCATCAACGATCGGCTCTCGCCATTTTTGCGCGCCGGCTTTTACTACAAAACCTTCATGTGGCCAGCGGCTTTTTGGGAACAACTCTACGAGCCGTTGATTCGCCGCGCGGCGGGTTTGGGCCGCCTGTCGGGCGCCGACGATCCGGACAGTTACGAAAAAGCCTTCTTGCACACCGACCTATTGGTCGTCGGTGCCGGCCCAGCCGGTTTGCTGGCGGCACTCACGGCGGCCCGTGCAGGTGTTCGGGTCACCCTGGTCACCGAAGACTTCAGGACCGGCGGACGCCTGCTCGGCGAAAGCCTGACCATCGGCGATGAGCCTGGCCACGTCTGGGCCGAGCGAGTCACCGCCGAACTGAATACCATGGACCATGTGCGGGTGATGGCGCGCACCACCGTCTTCGGTGTATACGACGGCGGCACTTACGGGGCCTTGGAGCAAGTCACCGATCATTTGGCCTCAGCGCCCCCCGGTTGGCCGCGCCAGCGCCTGTGGAAAATCATCGCCAAGCGCGCCATCCTGGCATCCGGCGCTATCGAGCGGCCCATACTGTTTGGCGGCAATGACCGTCCTGGGGTGATGCACGCGGGCGCCATGCGCACTTACGCCAACCGCTACGGCGCGGTGGCCGGCACCCATGTGGCCCTGTTCTGCAATAACGACGATGCCTGGCGCACTGCCGTGGATCTGCAAAACGCGGGCGCCACGATCACGGCGCTCATCGATGTGCGCGGCGATGCCGAAGGCCCTCCCGGTGTCGCCGAAGCGTTAGCAGGAGTGGAAATTCTGCGCGGCGCCAAAGTCCGCGCCGCCCTCGGCAGCACCGATATCCATGGCCTGGACGTGGTCGCAGCCAGTGGCCGGTCCCGGCACATAAAAGCGAACGCCCTCGCCGTCTCCGGCGGCTGGAATCCGGTGGTCAACTTGACCTGCCACCACGGTGCCAAGCCGGTTTGGAACCCGCATTTGTACGCGTTCCTGGCATCGCCCGATCTGCCGGCGGGGCTCAGTGTTGCCGGTGCGGCGGATGGCCGGTTCTCAACCGCGAGCGTTCTCGCCAGCGCTGCCGCCCGCGCCAACGAGGCGCTGAGCGCCCTCGGCTTGACACCAGGTGCGGCTGAAATTCCGGCAGCGGAAGACGCACCGGTGCGGCTTAAACCGTTCTGGTATGTCGCCAACAGTACGAAAAAAGCCTTTGTCGATTTTCAAAACGACGTTTCCGTGGACGACATCAAACTGTCGCACCAGGAAGGTTTCAAATCGGTGGAGCACCTGAAGCGCTACACCACCCTAGGCATGGCCACCGATCAGGGCAAGATCGCCAACGTACCCGCGCTGGCGCTGATGGCCGAGCTACGGGGACTGAGCATTGCCGAAACCGGCACCACCACCTTCAGACCGCCCTACACCCCGGTCTCCATAGGCGCCATGGCGGGCCGCTCCAGGGGGAGCGAATTCCGGCCCACCCGCCTCACCCCGTCCCACGCCTGGGCGCAAGCCAATGGCGCGGTGTTCGTGGAGACAGGCGCGTGGTTGCGAGCGCAATGGTTCGTCCAGGGAACCGAGCGCCACTGGCGCGAGAGCGTGGACCGGGAAGTAACCGGCGTACGCGAGCGCGTTGGCATCTGCGATGTCACCACCCTCGGCAAAATCGATGTGCAGGGTAGCGATGCCGCCGAGTTTCTGGATCGCCTCTACGCCAACACTTTCTCGACGGTGAAAATCGGCCGCGCCCGTTACGGCTTGATGTTACGGGAGGACGGTTTTGTCATGGACGACGGCACCTGCGCCCGCCTCGGCGAGCACCACTATCTGATGACCACCACCACCGCCAACGCCGCTGGCGTGTTCCGGCACATGGAGTATTGCCGCCAGGTGCTCTGGCCCACCATGGATGTACAGATCATCTCCGTCACCGATCAGTGGGCGCAGTTCGCCGTGGCCGGCCCCCGCTCCCGCGAGTTGTTGCAAGCGGTCATCGACCCCGGCTGTGATATCTCCAACGATGCTTTCCCCTACCTGGCGGCGGGCGAGGTGAGCATCTGCAACGGGCTGCCGGCGCGGTTATTCCGGCTGTCTTTTTCCGGTGAGTTGGCCTACGAGATCGCCGTTCCAACCCGCTATGGCGACGCCCTGGTGCGCGCCTTGATGGAAGCCGGCGAGCCCCTGGGGGTGCTGCCCTACGGCACCGAAGCGCTAGGCGTCATGCGGGTGGAAAAAGGCCATCCGGCTGGCAACGAATTGAACGGCACCACCACGGCCGCCGATCTGGGTCTTGGCCGCATGGTATCGGCAAAGAAGGATTGCATCGGCCGGATCATGTCGCTGCGGCCAGGGTTGAATGCGCCGGATCGCCCCGTCCTGGTTGGTTTCAAGCCAGTGGACCCCGCACACCTGTTAACAGCGGGGGCACATTTTCTGCCTTTGGACGCCCCATTCGAGGCGCAACACGACGAAGGATATATGACTTCGGTGGCTTACTCGCCCAGCCTTGCAAGCTCTATCGGACTCGGCTTCATCAAACACGGCTTCGACCGGATCGGTGAACGAGTTCGAGCGGTGGACCTGGTGAGGAATAACATCGTCCCCGTAGAAATCGTCAGTGCGCATTTCCTCGACCCCGAAGGAGAGCGCCTGCGTGGATAAAACAACCTTAAGGGCCACATTACCGCTTAGCGCAAAGCGCATCGCCAGCGCCGAATTCGCCGCTTCACCGCAGGCCCTCACCCTGGTTTCGCTACAAAGCCATCACGGCAAGGCGGCGGCGTTGGCTGGCGCCGTGCGGCAACAGTGCGGTGTGGACTTACCTGGGCCTGGCCGATGGGTGGGTGGCCGGTGGGTGGGTGGCCAAGCTGTCACCGTCAGTTGGGGCGGACACGAACAGTGGTTCATATCCACGCAAACTGATGAGCCTTATCCGTTCACCCAGCGCATGAGCGAAGCGCTAGGCCACTGCGCCGCCATCACCGATCAAAGTGATGCTTGGGCACGGATCAAGTTGCGAGGTCCGGCGTGTTACACCGTCCTGGAGCGGTTGTGTCCGCTGGATCTGCACCCTAGCGTGTTCCCGCCAGGACATGTTGCCCGGACTGTCATGGCGCATCTGGGCGTACAGATCATGGCCATCAGCGGCGAACCCGAGTTCGTATTCTTAACGCCGAGTTCCTCGGCGCAATCCTTCTGGACGACGCTGGAACAGGCGGCGGCTAGTGGGTTTTAACGCTCCCCTAGGTGCTGTCTTAGCCAAAGGACAACCACAGAGCTGTCAAGGACGCCACCGCAATCATTAGAAATGTACTGGCCGCGCCCAGAAAACGCGCAATGGTATTCATCCGCTCGGCCTGTAGCCCGAATGGATGAACGATACGGCTGAGCACCAGCACTATGCCCAACACATGTAGCAGCGTGGTATCGGCGCCATTCACCTCGATCAGACCGAGCAGGATTAACGCCATCGGCACGAACTCGATGAAATTGCCGTGCGCCCGCACTACGGGCGTCATGGCCGGGTTACCCCCGTCACCGTAAATGAGGTTCGCCTTCGCCCGCACCAAAATGATGACCCTAAAAGTGAGAACGATAAGAATCAGGCCGAGGATCCCCGCGTACATCAAGGTAATTTTCATGGCATCACTCCTTAAAGCACCAGTTTAAAGCATCAGTTTCGCGCGCACTTCCGACCACAGTGAAGCATAAGCGCGGCCGGCCACCGACTTGGGCGCGAAAGCGGTCAGCGGCTCCCGCACGAAGCTCATCTGCTCCACCTGACTGGCGTACGGAATATGCGTCTCGAGTGGCGCATAGGGCAACGAGGCACCTTGCACGCATATCTTCTTGTGCAGCGCCCGCCGAACATCCACCATGGAGAAAAACGGCCACACGGCGAGGCCGCCGTCAGCGCAGGACTTCCCCATATGCCGCGCCAGCAGGCGCAATGAATTCAGTGACAGCGGCGTTGGGACAACCGGCACCATAACAGCGTCCGCCGCGCGCAACACGCTCTCCGCCATGAGGGTCAAACCTGGCGGACAATCGAACACCAGCAGGTCATAGACCTCCGCCAGCGGTGTTATCAACTGGCGAAAACGTTTAAGCGCATCCTTAAGCTCCACCAAGGCGGCATCGGCCTGGCGAAACGAAAACCGCGCCGGTAGCACATCCAGCTTGTCGTAATCCGATGCCTTGATGAGCGTATCCAGGCGTTCCTTACCCTTCAACAACCGGCGGGCGCCACCACCACCGGCCTGTAAGCGCAGGCTATAAGTGGTGGACGCTTGATGGTCCAAGTCCCACAGCAAGGTCTCAAAACCGGATAGGGCCGCCAGATGCGCCAAGTTCACCGCACTGGAGGTTTTGCCTACACCGCCCTTGACGCTGTAGAGGGCCAACACTTTCATACCGCCGCGTCGGCAAAAGCGCACGCCGCGTAAGCCGCATGCTTCTTGCTATCGAACTGGCGCCAGCGCTCATGGAATTCCTCACGCGCCTCGCCCTGAAGAGATTGCAGACGCTCCACCAAGCGGCCCATCACCATAAATGTGTCGTATGGGACAGCGCTCTTTTGACTGGCGGCCATGCGCGCTGCGAAATCCCGCAACCGGTGCACCTGCACCTCATAGTCGTTGAAGTCCCCCAGTGTAGTTTGCAACCGCTTCAGCGCACTGGTCAGTGCTTTGCTCTCGGCGCCGCCGTAAAGCGAGCCGAATGCCTCCAGCAGATAACGCAGTTTCTTGCATTCAATGCGCAGCGCGTGCACTGCCGCGGCAGGCGTATCCGGTGTTATCGAGCGGCCAAGCTTGCGCACCCGTTGCAGTTGTTTTCCGATCGCGCCATTGGCAACCTGCTGCAAACTCTGCCCGGCCGTCTTCGTCAGTGTCCCATTGGGAGCATCGGCGATAAAACGGCCCCAATCCTGCTGTAGTTGCACATACCGCGCGCTCGCCAAGCCGCGTGCCAACAGCCGTTGCTCCTTGCTTTTGTCCTTGCGCAAAAACCGCTGAAGCACATCGAGCGCCTGATTCTCCGCCTCGCTCAAGCCAACCCGGTAGCCATCGAATCCCAACAGATACACATCCAAATCACGGGTAGGCCCGGTCAAAGCGCCAAGCCAGGAAAACTCGGCGCGAAAGTGTTGCAACCGCCGGGCATCGAACACCTTCTTCATCCGCGCCATGAGCGAGCGGGTACGCCGCACCGCCACGCGAAAGTCATGCAGGAACTCGGCATCCACATCCTCGCGCGTACCCGACTCATTGATACGCATCGAGTGTTGATAACTCTTCAACACATGACACACGCCTGCGATGCTGGCGCCAGCGCCATCAAGGGCTATTTCATGTTTCGGCGCATCCCCTTCCGGCGCCAAACCCGCCGCGCTCATCCAATGGGGATAAGGACAAGCCACGCGCGACCAAGATCCTTCGCTCAGCGCGGCGGCGATGACTTCACCCTGTTGCTCGAACCCGCGCAGCGGCAGCAGCGAAACAGTGTGAGGCAATCGGGCGCTAACCCCATCGGCCTGATTCGCGGCAATAGTCCCGCAGGTATGTGCCACCCTGGCAACGGTTTTATCCAACCCGTCCAGGACGCGGTACTCGATCACCGAGGTATCCAACCGCGCGCGGGTGAGCAGTCTACGCACGCCGGCTCTTTGACTCAGTTGCTCGCGCAACTCTCCGCACGGCAGATCCACCGCGAAAGCCGCCCGCTTCGCCACCGGCGCACACGCTATCGTGTGGCCCTCCAGCGAAATCAGCTCAAACAGCCTCTTACCACCTTCGTGCCGGGCTTGCAGATAAGCACCCGAGCGATAGATCAAGCCATCGAAGGTATCGAGCAGAGCACCGCTCTCCTGGCGTACCGCCTGCTCCACCAACCGCAAGGATCTCAATCCCGCGGACCGCGCCACCTCCGGCAATGGCCCACCATCAGCAGACAGGAACATCAATCGGGGACGGACCAACATAACCTCCTGTTTTGAAAAGACAACATGCCTGTGGAAGACCGATTGGGAGGCTTAGCACCTTATTTTTGGGGGCCAAAAGTAAGCGCTATCAGTATTCCAGGCACGGTGAGTGTTTTACCAATCTCCTGGCCAAAAATGCGCTCCAAGCCAGGGATCCAAGCCGTTTCCATCTGGTAAAAGTAGCACAATCAGGCAGTTGCTCTGGCTCCGTCCCCAAGAAATCCCCCAAGCTGCTGCAATGGAAGGCACCCCGGACGCCCTCATAGAAAACGCGGACCAGACTCTTTACGCGGCCAAGGACTCAGGGCGCAACCGGGTTCATCAGACCTCAAGCCTCAGCTAGTTGGCCAAAGAATGGGCTTCTTACAGAGGAACATCAATTAGGGTCGAACCGGTCCGTCGTCCATCACGTGCTCTCTCTCAAGTACCTCTTGGCGTAGTCATTTCGCTAATTGCCGTCACTGCCGGTGAGTAAGCGGAAGACGATGGGGTGGTGGTCAGAGTAGAGCGGGTCCAGGAGGATGAGGGCTTAAGAGAAGAAGGCGCACCCTTAATTTCGCCACCAGGTGACTTGTGGACGATAAAATACCGTAGTTGCTATGGAGGGCAGATCTTAATTCGCCAACAAGCACCCGTTTGAAAGCCGTGTGGCCGCGGGGAAGGTCCCGCTTATTCAGGAGTTGTGGTATGTCATCTACTCGCCGGGCCAACTATCTCCAGAGTCTGCTGGGCGAGCTTTGTGCGCTGCCGCGTGAGGCTGAGTGGGTTGAGTTTAAGGAAAACAACTTCAAGCCCGACGATATAGGCCAATACATATCAGCCCTGGCAAATGCGGCAGCCCTAGTGGGGAAGACACACGCTTACCTGGTGTGGGGCGTTCGCGACAATGACCACACTCTAGTCGGCACGCGCTTCAAGCCGCATGAGGAAAAGGTGGGGCGTGAGGAACTCGAGAGCTGGCTGCTCCGCCTCCTCGAACCAAAGATCGACTTTCAATTCAACACGATAGCAGCAGATGAACTCACCATCGTTCTCCTGGAGATCACCCTTGCCGCCCGGCAACCGGTGCGCTTCTCAGGACAGGAGTACATCCGGGTTGGCTCCTATAAGAAAAAGCTCAAGGACTTCCCGGAAAAGGAGCGTGCGCTGTGGCGCATTTTCGACCAAACGCCGTTTGAGGAAGGGATTGCGTGGCAGGACGCTGGCACTGAGGAGGACGTCCTAAGCTTGCTCGACTACCCGTCGTACTTTGACTTACTGGAGCTTCCTCTCCCGGATAATAGGCAAGGCATTCTTACTGCGCTGGCTGCGGAACGCCTGATTAGACGGAGCGATGCTGGGCATTGGGATATCACCCACCTCGGCGGAATTCTCTTCGCAAAGCGGTTGGAGGACTTTCATACGCTTCGCCGCCAAGCTGTTCGGGTAGTCCAGTATAGTGGCACCCGCCGCACTGAGACGTTAAAAGAACAAGAGAGGGCAAGAGGTTACGCGGCTGGCTTCGAGAGACTCGTCAGCTATATCAACGGGCTTTTGCCGGCTAATGAAGTATTGGGACAAGCTTTGCGCCGCACTATAGCGATGTTTCCCGAGAGGGCGGTACGTGAACTGGTGGCAAACGCCCTGATCCATCAAGACTTCTCTGTGACTGGCGCCGGCCCAATGGTAGAAATCTTCACCGATCGAATAGAGATCACCAACCCGGGCGAGCCGCTAGTAGACCCGCAGCGCTTCATAGATTCTCCACCGCGCTCACGCAACGAATCCCTGGCCGGGTTGATGCGCCGCTTTGGTATCTGCGAAGAACGCGGCAGTGGTATCGACAAAGTGGTTCTTGAGGTTGAGTTATTTCAGTTGCCGGCACCACTGTTTGAGAGACCTGATGGATTTACAAGAGCGGTGCTGTTTGCTCACAAAGAGCTTAAAGCTATGGAGAAGCCCGACCGGATCCGGGCGACCTATCAACATGCCTGCCTGCGATACCTGACTCGTGAGGCGATGACGAACACCTCGCTCCGCGAGCGCTTTGGGATCGTCGGAAAAAACGCAGCGGTGGCTTCTCGCCTTCTCAACGAAGCGTTAGAAGCGGGACTCATCGTAATCGCCGATCCGAATGCCGGAACCCGGAATCGGCAATATTTGCCGTTTTGGGCGACGTCTGTCCCGCGCTCTCCAGAGATTGTTTGACGGGTTTCCGCTGGAGAGCCCTCGCCATATATAGAGGCTAAAGAAAACCCTTTAAAGGTCAATAGGTTATCAACTCTCGGTTTGTTTGATGGTTGTTTGATGGAAACCGCGCTGGAGGCTCTTTTACCCACGATAATCGTTTTTATCGTGGGTAAATCCAAGCTACAAAAGAGGGCATGAATACGCCCCTCGACACGCCCGAATCGAACCAACTCGCAAGCATCGAACCTCGAGCCCTCACCGCGGCCGAGTTCCAGGGCCTCGCCGACATGCCGCCGGAGTTCGAGTGGTTCGCCAACATCCAAAACGAGAAGACCCGGCACGCCTACCAAAACGACGTGCGCGAGTTCACCGGGTTCTGCGGGATCGCGCGGCCGACCGAATTCCGCGCTGTCACCTGCGCCCACATCCTGGCCTTTCGCCGGGACCTCGAGACGCGCGAACTCGCCCCGTTCACCATTCGGCGAAAGCTCTCAGCCCTGAGCTCGCTCTTTGATTATCTCTGTGAGTGCAACGCCATCACCCACAATCCGGTCCACGGCGTACAGCGGCCTAAGGCCAATGCCAGTGAGGAGGTAACGCCAGCGTTATCGGATGACCAAGCTCGAGCGCTGATGGCGGCGCCGGATCCGGAGACGCTTAAGGGTGAGAGACAGGGCTATCCTGGCGGTGCCGCTTTATCACGGGCTGCGGCGTGAGGCGCTCTGTCGGTTGACGGTCAGGGATCTGCAAGAGCGTCAGGGGGTGCGGCACTTTCGGGTGTTGGGGAAACGGGAGAAGCTCCGATTTGTACCGGCGCATCCGCTCGCGCAGCGCCTGATTGAGGACTATCTGACCTTTGTCGGGCACTCAGATGATGCGAAAGGTCCCTTATTCCGGCCGGTGCGCAACAACGCGACGGCCGCGGGGCTCACCAAAGCACTCAATCCCGGGTCGATTTATCGGGAAGTGGTAAGACGGTACGCCGCCTCAGCGGGGATCTCGGGGGATCTACAGCACTTTGGGCCGCACGCCATGCGGGCGACGACCGCCACCAATGCCCTTTCCCACGATGCTGACATTGCTAAGGTGCAGGAGTGGCTCGGGCATGCGAATGTATCAACTACGCGGCTCTATGATCGGCGGCAGACCCGGCCGGAGGAGAGCCCGACGTTTAGGGTCAAATACTGAAATGGCTCGCACCAAGATAGGCTTTAGCGGACGAGAGATAAGTCGAATATCGCTTGCGCGCAATCTGCCTGTTGCGCCCGGATAGTAATGTCGGCTTTCTCCAGTAACGGCTACCCCTTTGCCAACCGCGCCGGTCGTAGGTCGTAGGCCGACGAGGGGAAAATTTGTCGCTTAGAGTAATTCTACGAACAAGCTTTGCAATGACGCCTGATCAGCGTGGGCGTGCGCGATGCCACCTACGTGCTCGATGGTCTGCTCTATCACGAATCTGACCTGCGTATCGAAGAGCACTACACCGACACGGCGGGATTCACTCCTGGGATTCCGCTTCGCCCTGCGGGTCCGCGACCTGAAGGACACCCGGCTCTATGTGCCCGGAAAGGGCCCGGACTACCCGGCCATCCAGTCGATGGTGGGCGGGACGCTCAACATCCGTCACGCGCGCACCCATCAGGCTGAGATCTTGCGCTTGGCGGTCTCGATCAAGCTGGGGACGGTGACGGCCTCGCTGACGCTGCGCAAGCTCGGGAGCTATCCTCGCCAGAACGGCCTGGGCTGTCGCGTTGCGAGAGCTCGGACGCATCGAACGCACGCTGTTCATCCTGGAGTGGCTGCAAAGTGTGGAGCTGCGCCGGCGCGTCCACGCCGGGCTGAACAAAGGCGAGGCGCGCAATGCTTTGGCCCGGGCGGTGTTTTTCAACCGCTTGGGTGAGATCAGAGACCGTAGCTTCGAGCAGCAGCGACCTCGCACTAGCGGTCTCACCCTCGTGACCGCCGCGATCGTGCTGTGGAACACGGTCTATCTGGAGCAGGCAATCCAGGTGCTACGCGAGCAGGGTGAGTCGGTCGAGGACGAGAGGTCGCAGCACCTCTCGCCCCTTGGTCGGGAGCACATCAATCTGACGGGGGACTATGTCTGGCCGCAGCGCGGGCCCGCCACAGCCGCCGAGCTTCGTCCGCTACGCAGGGTCCAGGAAGCTTAGCGTACGATTTTTTCCGAATCCTGCGGTCATCCCAATTAGCCCAGACCATTATGCGTATCAGAAATTGAGCCGTATCAGAAATTGAGCCTAGGTCGCCTCACGTACCTTTGTTGGGACGAACCCAAGCGTGTGACGCGCGCGTCGCGAAGGGAGCCCGAGTGCTGTATTTGAGGCAGCCGCTCAGCATCGTCTGGAATTCCCGCCTCGGGTACCATGATCCCATTGTCCCAACACCAGGCGAGGGCTTCCATGGCCCGCGATGCGGACATCAGCTTGGTCCATTTGCAGTACAGAGTCGAGATCGGCACGGGTGTTGCCAGTGCGCGCAACAAGGCGGTGATAGGGGTATTGCCGAAGAATGCGACGGCCCGCTCTAACCGCGGGTGGTGCAGGGCCGGTAGCGTCTCTACGAATTCATCGCGAATCGCTGGCGCTGGCGCAACGAACGCCGCCGGTGCAAGCATGACTACCTGTGAAGAATTCGGTGCTGCGATACGGACCGGTGGAGAGGGGGCCGGTACGTCCGATACTACGTCCGATACGTAGCGATGCCAGAAGGGCGTGCCGCTCGCCTCGGCCTGACGCCGATAGATTTCCCGGCCAACCCGAAGGTCGGCGTCGATGGTCTCGATTTGCCGTGCCTCGTAGAATGCCAGAGCGGTAGACGCGTCGCTTGGCCTGCGCAGCAAAGTGTTCACCACGATCGCAGCTTGCAGGCTCGACACGATGGCACGCTGTACGCCCTGTGATGACAGCGGATCAAGCAAGAAGGCGGCGTCACCCGCTTTGATGAAGTCAGTACTGGCCACGGGTTGCACTATGCGAGTGGCCGCGCTGCAGGCGTGTATGACGCTGCCTAGCCGGCCGTCGAGGCATGGACGAAGTAGCGTCGATTGCGCTAACAACTCGCAATAGCGGTCGCGAAGCTCACTAGCGCGAAGTCCCGCGATGGATGTCGGATCTATGAACACCGTCGCGTTGAACAGGCCGTCTGGTAGTGGCGCGCCCCAAAACCATGCGGCGGAGACTGCTTCGATCCGTGCACAAGATCCCGTCAACGGCACATCCGTCCAATAGGCGAAGAGTGCGAGCGTCGCGGGAGACAACCGATGTTTTCTGCCCGGCAATAGCGACGCGGATCCGCTGGCATCGACGATAAAGTCTGCCTCGAAGTTGCTTCGACCGTCGGCGTGGGTGACGGGAATTCGCCAGGCCCCCGCGTGCCGGTACGGCGACCCGGCCCGCGCCGGCTGGAGAACCTGCACCCCAGCGGCCTTCGCCGCATCGAGTAGCAGCGTGTCAAACTGGCCGCGGTTTACCAGCAGACCACTGTCGGGCGCCTCGGGGCCTTGTCGGTCAACATAGCCTGCCCACAGTACGTGTGGAGCACCAGCCTCAATGAAGCCTGCGGACTCGACGGCCTCGCGTACGCCAAGCTCGTCGAGGAGAGGGATGACACCTGGTACCAGCGACTCGCCGACTCTCGAGCGTGGAAAGCTCGCGAGTTCGAGCAACCATGCGCCATGACCCATCTCCACCAGCCGCTTGGCCGCAACTGCACCGGCCGGTCCACCGCCGATAACGCAGATCCGGCATCGCGAGCGGCCGGCGGCGGTCGCCGCCGCGTCTTTTAGCCGTTCCGCGACGTTGGCCGAATGGGTCCGCACAACGCTATCCGAGTTGGAGTAATTCCGTGAGCGCAGTACGCTGCGCGCCGAATAGGGCAATCAACGGCGGCGTCGAGAATTCCTCGCCTAGCGCGTCGAGGAGACCGCGCATGTTCTCCGATGCGGCACGGCGGTCGGCTGCCTTTCCTGCGGCCAGCGCATCGCGCGCGGTATCGCTCAATCTGAACAATGGGCGTTCGCCGCGCTCAACGAGCAGGCGATTAACGTCGTGCATGTTGAACATGGCGCGCCGCGCTTGGTCGATAGTTCGTTGCACGTCGCCAGTCGGGCTGGCGAACGCAACGTGCAGCGTCCGAAGCATGACGCTGTAGTTCATGTCGGACAGCTGCTGGAGTGCCGCATCCTCGGGGTTTTCCGCTTCAGTCGGTTGACCAAACTGTGGCTCTTCTGGGCTTCCCCAGCTGGCCCGAAACCAGCGACCAACCGGGACCTCGGACAGCACGCGCTGAACGTTGCTAAATCGCTCGAAGTGGTCCTCTCCTTCGTCGATGATTAGTTTGACGAGGCCAATGAGTTCGTCGCCGATCTCCTTGAAATCACCGGGTTGCTCTTGGATGCTTCGCAGGACTCGCACATACATTCCGTCGAGCCCGTCGGTCTCGACGCGGCTCGGCGCTTCGACGTCGATAAAGTCCTGCAATACTCTCGGCAGGAGCGGGCGTAGCGCGAACTGCTGATTGAGGCGAGTGCTTACAACGTCAGCCCGGTCGAGCGCCGGCACGTAAGCCGCACCTTCGAGCAGTCGAAGCGACTGGTTCACCCAGCGCAGGTGGCGCATTTCGTCAATGGCCACCCTGAACACGGCGTTAGACGCCTCGTACCGCCGCTTGTCAAAGTCGGCCGCATCGTCATCAGGACGGTCCCGAGCAGCGTCTAGCGAGTAGTGAGCATATAGGTACTCCACGCACAGCGCGTGCTCCACGCCTGCCAGCTTGCGTAGTTCAGCGACGACCGCGTCGCGACTTAGTAGCTTCGTTGGTGCGGGGGCCTCCTCAGGCTCGAATGCCACGCTCTCATGGTCGTCTAGAACGATGGCCAGGCGCTGCCAGTCGGTCATCATCTGGTTGTAGCCCATTTCGCGTGTTGCGCGGATGCTGCGTCCGGCGACATCAGCTTCGTCGCGTAGAGGGCCACGGAGATCGCGCATGAAGTCGATGTGCCGGAGACGGCCCTCTTCACTGGTGACGACATCGGGCTTGTTGGATGCCCAATACCAGCAGCCGCAATCGCGGAAGTCGTACTGCCACGGCACGCACAGCGATTGCGACAGCTCGCCTGGACGGTAGGTGTCCGGGTCCACAACGCCGTCCTCATCAAGGTAGCGCGCGCGCTCGCCCACGAAAGTGGCGTACACCAACGTCTTACCGTCCCGCACAGCGAATCCCTTGCCATCGTCTCGTGCTTGACGAATTTTCTCGATGACTGCGGGGCTTTCGATGTCGAACGCGGTGCCGGTGTCACGCGCGACAACTACGACTACCGGCCCCGGCTGCAGGTCGTGAATGAGCCGCCAGACGCCCAATCCATTGAGCCCGATCGCGTTGCGGAACGACGCGGTAGCGTCAAAACCGAACTGCCCCGCTAGGCCGACCAGGAAGATGTTGCGCCCAAAATCGGCTTCCGTAAGGCCGGAGCCCGGTAGGTCGTCGGTAGAGCGCAGCACCGCTCCATCGGACCGGTGAAATTCGAACACAAGGCCTGGGAAGAATCGTTTGTCGAGATTTCGCTGGTCGAACTCGAGACCGGGGTAGCAGTTGTCCACGCCGGACTCGGGGCGCGTGTTGATCGGATTGCCTGCAACCGCGATGTCAGCCATTGCGGTCAGGTTGCGTGGAATAATTTTGTAGCCTTGATCGTCGGACATCCGGCGCTCTCCTCAACGTGCCAGGGCGGGTCGCGAGCCCGCCGCGAAGTACCGGGGGTTGTGTTCTTGCAAGGTAACGTAGCTCTTGAGGCAGAAATCCAACCACCCACGAATGTAATCGCAGCTTGGGCGGCCGCGATGACGAACCTCGTGGTGGCATCCGCCGCCGCACAGGTACCGAGCCCAGCAACCACGACAGGGCTCCTGGGTATCGATATGGCTGCGCGTGAGCAGGGCGTGCCTGGCGCTGACGTCAGCGCCGCTTGCAATGGTGCCCATCGCGAAGAGGTCGTCGTCAATCAGCCGATGGCAAGCGTACAGCTCTCCGTCGGCGTTCACGCTCAGGTAACCGGCGCCAGCCCCGCATGGATACGGCCTGTGCGAGCCACGATGAATCTCGAACATCGCAGTTTCGAAATTGGCGAACGGAAACGGCCTGCCAGCGATGATCTCCTCGAGGGTGTGCTGGCCGCACGCGATCATTTCCTCGAGGAATCGCGCGAGTGCCGCGCTATCCATCGCCACGTCGCGTTCGGGCGCCGAGAGCACGGGTGCGAAACCTGCGTCGTCGAAGCCCAACCCAATTACGTGGCGTAGCTGATCCAGCAGTGATGGGAAGTCGCGGGCCACCGTGACCCTGGCCGAGAGGTGGCGCGGTCTGCCGATTTCGGCGATCCGCTCAAGAGTTGCGACGACGCTGTCGTACGCGCTGCCGCCGATATTGAACTGACGTTGTGCGTCGTTCGCGGCGCGATTGCCGTCGATACTGACAGTCAAGTTGAAATCATGATCACGAAACAACTCGAGGTCGCCGTCTCGCGCCAACGTCAAGTTGGTGGTCATGCTGAATTTAACCCGCTTGCCCGCTCGTTCGCCAGCCATCGACGCGTACTGCGTCGTCTCTCGCAGCATGTCCCGTGCCAGTAACGGTTCACCACCCATGAAGCCGACGACAACGGTGTCGCTGTCGCCGCTGTCGGCTAACAGTCGATCAACGGCAGCGAACGCTACTTCACGGCTCATGGTGCGCGCCTTTCCGCCGAACGGGCCGCCGCCTGCATAACAGTACGTACAGTTCATGTTGCAGGCCTGCGCAAGGTTGAGCGACAAAGCGTAGAGCGGTGGCGGGTCCATTGGCCGCGCGTCGATGCGTTTCGCTAGCCCCAATGCATCAAGCTCACTGGCCGTAACCTGCGGCGGGACGTCGAGGATGCGGCTACCATCGGATAGCAGTACGTGGCTACCGTAAGCCGTGTCGAATCGATGAAAGTCTTTAGCTTGCAACACGGCTCAGCGCCCACGAACCATGGCCTGCCAGCGCATGAGGATGCGTTACTGGCGGCGGGTGAGGTGCATTGGCCTGCGGTCGGAGCCGCGCATCAAAGGCGGCATGCGCGAGTCGTAGTACTCGCTGTCGTCGATTGGGGGTCTGATCCAGCGCGAGAGGTCCGTGGTGCCGTCGCGGACGCGCGCGCTCAATATTTCGAAGTTGCTTAGCTGCCTGTGGCGGCGGCGCCCCGTCAACGTCAACGGCAATCCGTCCACGCTTGGGCCATTGACGATCGGCCAAGCGGGTCCGGGTGATACTTCTTGTCGGAAGTTGGCCGTTCGTGCGTTTTCGCCGGCCGAGCGCTGGTTCTGCGCGTCGAGGTTGCTGTTCGCGGCCGTCTCGAAGATCCGTTCGAAAATATCGCGAACGATGGCGTCAAGCGCTTCGGGGTCTTCGAACAGCCCGGACTCCACTTCGTCTAACCGGTCCACCCTGTCCTTGAGGCCGTCAGCGAGACTGACGAAGGGACGCCTATCCGGCGCGAAGTCCGGCGGCGATACCGCGAGCCGGGCATGAGCAACCAAATCGTCGCTGATCGTCACCGTCAGCAGTCCGTCCACCATGTCATCAATGATGCCCACGGAACGCCGGCTGTTGGGGTCGTCGTTGGCCGTGACGTAAAGTCCGCCGGGATTGTTTCTGCCGTCGCCGAACAACGGGCTGGACTCCGGTAGTTGAGTCGGGTCCCACTGGCACCAGGGCGCTCGCGGGTTAAGTATTCGCTGACCGGCGGGAAGTGTTAGGTCGGTAGGGCGCGAGTCAAGATCGGTGGGCCCGTAAACCAGTCCCTTGGGCGGTGTGTAACGCACGCGTAAATGATTAAAGTCGCCGGTTGGTCGAATAACTCTGAACCGACCCACCGGAATCGGTTTGTCCTTGGTTACCAAAGGTCGCTTCGTGGCTGGGTCGGAGTGGGCAAGCAACGCTATCTCGTCGTGCTCGTCGCCAGAGACGATTTATGTGCACGAGAAATAGTCATCGTCCATCAACGTGCAGTGGTAGGCCTTGGCATTGCCCACCTTTAGCGTCCACTTGACGTCGCCCAGGATAAACCCGGCGGCCTCTAACTCGGCCACGGTCAGCAGATGCAAGGATTCGTCTGCTTTGGTCGCCCCCCAAACCTCGAAGAACGGCGCAACTGGTCGAAAGCCGGATACGTCCTTGAAAGTGATGGAGTCGAGGTGTCGCCCCTTGTCCGAGCGGGGTGTTGACTCTTGGACGGAGCCATCGTTCTGAACCACCAGTGTTGGCAGCGGGACGATCCGGGCCTTGTTGGTTCCTCGTGGTCGGGTATCGGGCTCACTCAGCCCAAAGTTCTGCAGCGGAATGTCCGAGCCTCCGAAGCGCGCGAAGGCCATGGGCGGGGCGAGTACGATTTTCCTGATCAAGTCTGCCTCTCCGGGGGGCGCAGCCAGCGCCGATTGGCGTGGCCGGCTCAGTGTGTTTCGACATGATTATCTGACGTGTCGGTGGGTCTTTCGACTCCGACCTAGACGCCACTTGCCAGGCGGTCTCGGACGCCAGCGTTATCCGCGTGCAGTCCTCGCCGCGGCAGCCCTGCACCGGGCGGACACACCATCGACACGAAACAGCCGTCCATAGGCGCAAAGTCCTGTTCGCCGCGCACCAGGATCCTCTCGACCGTTAGTGTGTCGGCATTGAAAACTGGCGAACCGGAGTTGCCCCCGAAGGGGTCGAGGTTGGCGACAAAATAATCTTCGTGGGTGTTACGTACGAGCCTCCGCGGCGCCGGCAAACTTCTGTGGTAATCCGACAGGATGTCCGATGACGAATAACCGTTCCGAATCTGCGACCTTGCCGCCGGCGCGTACAACCAGCGGTGCACGCCCCGCTGCTGGACGATCTAGCCTGACGAGCGCCTAGTCCGCGCCCGACTGGTCCAGTTCCCAGCCAAGCACCTCCATCCCAACGTAGACGTCATCCTCCGGTACCGAGATGACCGCCGTGCCGCCGGTAACCACGCGGTAACCAAATATGAATCGCCGTGTGTGCAAATTTGACTCGTTAAGGCAGGGGGCCGGCCGTCGCCACGACGTCATCCTCTACCAGAAACGCAGTGCAGATGGCCCCGGCCGGCTGATCCTTGAAAGGTTCTCCGCCGCACAACGGCGCGCTGCCCGCCAGGCATGACTCCGCCATGCGAGTACGTGGTAGCGAGACAGTACCGTCGCCCTTGTTGACGATGTCGCCTACGTTGAATATTGCCGCAACGCTATCGGCCAATCGCTGGATGCGCTCATCCGCAATTTCATGAATCTCCATGCGGTCGCCGTCGCCGTACAGCACCTTTTGCTTCGAGCGCAAGGACTCAACAATGTCCCAAGAGTCCACCCCCTTGAAGTCGCCACGTGCTTCTCGAGCTCGGTAGGCACTCGTTGCGGGATGTGGCCCCGGTACCTTTGAAGTTGTGCGCGACACGAGCTCCGCACGCAGCGCTTCAACACTTAGCGAATCGAGCTTTTCGGCCATGATCGATTCCTCCTTGCACATTCGAGTGAGTTGTTGTCCCGTCGGTGTGGCATCGTCTTGACAATAACCTAAGGCCGGGTGGCCAATGAATGTCGATGCAGAGATTGCCTCAAATTTAGGCCCTCCGGCGGTTTGCCTTACCTTTCTCGGCCAGAATTCTCTTGGCCAGAATTCGACTCACCTCGCCAGCAGAGATATTTTCAATCGTTTTCATCATCGCTTCATATAGTTCCCATTTCCAGATCGTTGTCAACCGTTTCTGTTTGTTCGACAACGTCAAATCCCGATATCTCTTCACTTCGTCCAAGCTAACTTCATCTCCGCGCCGATCGTCGATCGTAGAGTTGTGTTGTGTGCGTTGAGGAGTGCGCCGCCATGGCCTGAGCGTGCTCGAGCTTGCCATCGCTCTTCAGGTACGCAGTGATGCCGGTCGCTCGGAAAGTGTGATTGGTGATCTTTGCTTGAATCCCCGCGTTTTTCGCACGCCGCTGCACAATATCCCAAGCATTCGATCGCAATAGCCGCGTGGGCTGAAGCACCTGGCTCCGCCCCCGAGCTGTCCGAAACAACGCCCCCTTCGGATCATCCGCAATCCCAGCCGCAGTCAGATATTCCTCCAGCATAATCCTGCAGGTTGTGATGCGCCGGCATCGTGTGGCGTTTACCGCCTTTTTCATGCAGCCGCACCCAACGCCACCCTTTCTGCCAAAACACATCCTCGACGTTCATGGCCACGGCAGCCGAGATCCGAGCAAAGCTGTAAATCATGAGCCCGATCGGAGCGCGGTCGCGTAATCCGGTGATAATCGTCAGCGGAATGCTGTCCAGCAGCAAGCGCGCTTCTTCAGCATCGAGCACCGGTGTTTTACCGCGGGTCACGACCTGTCCCGGTCCGCGGACCGACGAAGCTGGATTACTGGATACGACTTGTCGCACCAGGCTAGAAAATGTCCCACGCCGCGAGCGTAAGCCGCGCGCGTATTCGGGTTGCGGATGTTGGACGTAAAGAAGTCGAGGAAATGGCGACTTGCGACCGCGGCAACGTGTTCAACAAGCGTCAAAAAGAGGAGCGACAGCCGATGAGTTCGAGGTAGGTGCGGAGGCCGCCCTGTTTTTGGTTCCAGGGAAGGTATTGGATCACGTGAGTGAGGAAAAATAGAGGCCAGCCCTCTTCCTCGGGGAAGTAGAATCGGCTTTCAATCACGGCTCCGGCGCAATAGGCCAAGGGATGTACGGAGCGCCGTTCCGTGGTACAAACCCACCCGTAACCAGACGGGACTAGAACCCGATTACTACCTCCACGAAACCGGTGAATGGCTGGTGATACTCTACCAACTCAACGGTTTGACGCGGGCTAAAATAGGCCAGAACAAAGCCTTCTTATTGCCCATCTTGGCGGAACTCACCCGTTCTTGCTATCAACCACAACACGGCCTGAGGACTGCGCATGACGCCCCGGACATCAACCCCTGAGACGTCAACCCCTGAGACGGCAACGGCTGAGACGGCAACGGCTGAGACGGCAACGGCTGAGACGGCAACGGCTGAGACGGCAACGGCTGAGACGGCAACGGCTGAGACGGCAACGGCTGAGACGGCAACGGCTGGGATGCCGGGCGCGCTTGGCAAACTGCGCGTGCTGGAACTGGGACAGCGGACTGGCGCCAGGCTGTGCGGATCGCTATTCGCGCAGCTGGGCGCCGAGGTCATAGCCGTCGAGATAGCCCCCCGACGGATACCCAAAATAGACGCCACGCCGAGCACCCGGGCGCTGCTCCTGGCGGGCAAACGAAGTTTTTGCCCCGGCGCCGATGACGCTGACGACGGCGACGCTCTCAGCGCCTTAGCGGCGTTCTGCAACGTCATCATCATCTCCTCCGACGATGATGGCGAGTATCACCCTGTGCTGGAGGAAGCCAGCGCCGGCGGCAGCATCGTTATCGACATCACCACGGTCACGCAGGGCGCCGCTCACCCACTGGCCGGGCGCAGTGACGCCGCCGTGCAAGCGTTCAGCGGCATGATGGAAACCACCGGCTTGCCCGCAGGACCGCCCACCCTGGTCGATGGCAACCCGGTCGAAGTGACCGCCGCGCTACACGGCTTCGCCGGTGCCCTGGCCGCGCTATACGCCAAGGAAAAAGACGGCCGCGGCCAGCGCGTATCGGTGTCGCTTCTAGATTGCGCCATCTC
Source organism: Gammaproteobacteria bacterium (assembly GCA_012103455.1). Classification (GTDB taxonomy): domain Bacteria; phylum Pseudomonadota; class Gammaproteobacteria; order HK1; family HK1; genus WLWT01. The sequence goes on along the minus strand of WLWT01000003.1, from coordinate 711,951 downwards.
CTCCCACGCCGTGTTCATGTCCAAACTAACGGAGCTGCCCGATGCGCCAGCGCGGCGCACCGGCAACCGCCATCTACTGGCCTCGCCGTGGAACATCTTCCGCGCCGCTGACGGCTGGCTGCTGATCTGCATGGCCAGCGAGATCCAGTGGCAACGCTTTTGCGCCCTCACCGGCAACGCAGCGCTGGCCGCTGCGCCGGGTTTCGACAGCGGCCCGGCCCGCAGGCAAAACCTGGACGCGATGGAAGCCCACGTGCAAGCGTGGACCAAGACCCTCACCCTTGACGAAGTGTCCAACATCTTGCTGGAAGCCAATATCCCATGCGGCGCTGTAGTGCCCGTCGATGGCTACCCCCGCGAGGCCAATCTAAACCACCGCCAGATGATCGCCACCTTGAACGGCGCCGACGGCAAACACTGGTACGGCGCTGGACGCTTAGTGCACGCATCAGCCACACCGGGCGCCATTTTGACGGACGTACCGGCGCCAGACGAAGCCCGCGATTGGGTGTTTGAGCAGATTGAAAAAACCCGGCTGAGGCCGCCCAAGCTGCGCGGCGAGGCTAGCACCGCCGCGCCCCTCGCCGGCATACGGGTGGTGGAGTTGGGCCACTACACGGCGGCACCATTGACGGGCCGCTATCTCGCCAACCTAGGGGCGGAAGTCATCAAGGTCGAAGCGCCCGGCGGCGAGGCTATGCGCGGGTGGGCGCCACAACGCCACGGCGTGGGCACCTTCTACGTGGTCAACAACACCGGCAAACGCAACGTCGTCCTGGATCTCAAGCAACCGGATGACTTGGCCAAACTCGAATCCCTGGTGAACAACGCCGATATCGTGGTCGAGAACCTGAAACCGGGCGCGCTGGCCCGCATGGGGCTCAGCTTCAAGCGCCTGCAAGCGCTGAACCCGGGCATTATCTACTGCGCCGTGTGCGGCTTCGGCGCCGATTCCAAATACCCTGGCCGCCCCGCTTACGACACGGTCATACAAGCCATGGCCGGCGTGATGGACCGCACCCGATCCGAGGGCCTGCCAGTCAAAACCGGCATGTCCTTGGCGGACGTGCTGGGGGCCAATCTGAGCGTCGGGCTCATCCTCGCCGCATTGCTCCACCGGGAGGGTTCCGGCAAAGGGCAGTTCATCGACGTATCAATGCAAGACGTGGCCGCCTGGGCCATGCAACTCACCTGGAACAATGCGCCCACGGTGTACGAGAAAACCCGCATCGCCACCTGCTCCGATGGGCAGGTGCTCATCGAAGATACGCAAGTGCCGCCAGCGCTAGAGGCGTTCGCTGGCGGTGCCAGCCGCGCCGAACTGGCCGCCCGCTGGCCGGAGTTGGTCACACCTATACAGACCCTCAACGAGTTCATCAGTTCGCCGCACGCCGATGGACAAGTCGCCGAGATCACCGATCGCAAAGGCCGCTCTTGGCCGGTGCTGATCAACCCGATCCGCCTGTCTAGGACCCCGCTGTTAAATCGCGCCATGCTGAGCGGCCTGGGCGATGACAATTTCCACTATTTCGCGGAGTAAGCGATGGCCGCTCTGATGTTGCCATCCCGGCGCGGCGCGGCAGCCATACTGACGTTTAACCGCCCGGATAAACGCAACGCCCTGTCCAGCGACCTACTGGCCGAGCTGTGCGAGCACCTCGAGCGCCTAGATGATGATCCGCAGGTACGCGGCGTGATCCTCACCGGCGATGATAGAGCGTTCTCTGCCGGCGCCGACATAAGCGGCGCTCTTGAAGCGCGATCACCCCGCGCCACCGATCGCCTGCTGGCCCACTTCACCCGCGCCAATGAAACGCTGGAGTCGCTCAGCAAACCGGTGGTGGCGGCCATCAACGGCTATTGCCTAACCGGGGGGCTGGAGGTGGCCCTGGCTTGTGATGTGCGTATCGCCGGCGACGGCGCCAAGTTCGCTATCACCAGCGCCAAAATCGGCTCCGTGGCCGGCGCCGGTGGCACCCAGCGTTTGCCACGGCTAGTGGGCGAGCAGTGGGCTAAACATCTGCTGTTCAGCGGCGACTTCATAGACGCGCCCACGGCGCTTCGGATCGGTTTAGTACTGGAAGTCCTGGCCCCGGAGGCGGTAGTGGAGCGCGCCGCCGAGCTGATTGAAAACTACGCCAAACAGGCACCGCTTAGCGTCTGGTATGCCAAAAAAGCCGTCAATAGCGGCAGGCAGATGAGCCTCATCGATGCGCTCAAATTCGAGCGGGAACTCACCACGGTGCTGTGGACCACGGCGGATCGCATTGAAGGCATGAACGCGTTTCTGGAGCAGAGAAACGCCCAGTTCAAAGGTAAATAAGTCCTCAAAAGCAAGTAGGTCAAAAACAGCTATCAAAAACAGCTAAGAGCGTTACCGTGGACCACTTCGACGACATTCTCTACGACCGCAGCGATGGCGTCGCCACCGTCACCATCAACCGCCCGGAGCGCTTGAATGCGCTTAGGGCGCAATCCTACGAAGAGCTGATCCAAGCACTGGATAATGCCGCCTGGGATGAAAAGGTGGGCGTTATCGTGCTCACGGGCGCCGGCAGCAAGGCGTTTTGCATCGGCGGCGACAATGCCTAGGACAAATCGGAACGCCGTGGCCGCGGCACCATCGGCGTGCCTATCGAATACATCCACTCGCTCATTCGCGACGCCCCCAAGCCGGTCATCGCCCGGGTCAACGGCTACGCCATCGGCGGCGGCAACGTGCTGGCCACCCTGTGCGATCTGACCATTGCCGCCAAGAGCGCCCAATTCGGTCAGGTGGGCCCCAAAGTAGGATCGGTGGATCCGGGCTTCGGCACCGTTTACCTGGCCCGTTTGGTGGGCGAGAAAAAAGCCCGCGAACTGTGGTACCTGTGCCGGCGTTACAGCGCCGATGAAGCGGTGGCGATGGGCTTAGCCAATATCGCCGTCCCCGACGAAGAGTTGGACGCGGAAGCGCGCCGCTGGTGCGGCGAACTGCTAGAGCGCAGCCCCATGGCATTGGCCATCGCCAAGCGCTCCTTCAACACCGACACCGAGCACCTGCGGGGCAGCGCATTGGCCGGCTTTCAGACCGTCGGACTCTATTACCAAACCGACGAAGCCAAGGAGGCCGGCGCCGCCTTCAAGGAACGCCGCACACCCAGATTCAGGGATCTCGAATAACCCAGGGATCTCGAATAATCGCTGGTCTTAAGCGCGGTACGCCGGCACGCCGGTCAATTCCCGGCCCGCGATAAGGGTCAGGATTTCGTAAGTACCATCGGGGATGGCCAGCATGCGCACGTCCCTGAACACGCGCTCCAAACCCAACTCCTGGCTGATCCCCATGGCGCCGAACACATGCATGGCGCTGGACACCGCCTTCTCGGCGGCATTGCAGGCATAACGTTTGGCCATGGCGGAGATGCCATTCGCTCGCTCCCCGGCATCAATACGCTCGAGCGCGTGCAGTGACAGCAGCCGCATGGACTCGCGCAGCAGGCGCTACTCTGCATTCAGCATAAAACCCATGAGGCTACTCTTTGGGGGCTACTCTCTTGGCCTAAGGCATGGCGAAACCACCATTGACACCCACCACCTGCCCGGTCACCCACCCAGCCCGTTTACTGGCCAGAAAAGCGATCATGGCGGCGATATCATCCGCTTCCCCCAAGCGCCCCATTGGATAGCGCTGCAGTATCTTGGCTTGCAACCCGGCGCAGCGCTCCGGCCCAAGGCACGCCGCCACCTCCTCTTCCCGGCGCTGGCGCAATTCGGTATTGGCGGCGCCAATCCTCCCCGTTTGAATCCATGAACGTCTTGTTATCCGAAATCGCGGCGCAGTGAATGAGAATGTCCACCGGCCCTAGCGCCGCGCTAGCTTGCGCGAACGCGCGCACCACGGCAGCCGCGTCCGTTATATCGATGAGATAACCCGCCGCCCGCGCGCCGCCATAGGCCCGCCAGACCAGACGGTCAATGTTGGGATGGGATGAAGCATAACTGCGAGTACCAGGTCATTGTGAGCAACCAACCCACCTAAAGGGCGCCTCTAAAAATAATAATTTTTTCGTGAGTGCAAGGAAGCACCGCGCGCACAACCGCAGTGTATAGGTCATACCTGAGGATTGGAGTACGGCGCTGACGCCGCAATCGCGGAAAAAGTGCATTTTTAGCGGTGCCCTAAACAAAGATCAACTGAGCAGCCGGTAAAGCACTTCCCCAAGCGGCTCTCAAGCGCTGGCCGCAGAGCCCGTCAACATTCGGCGAGTCCGATACAATCGATCTGCGTTAATATCCCCATTCGCTCTTACTTGGAGGAAGGAGTAGAAAATAATTCAACAAACCAGTACACCGTACTCCGAATCGACCCAATACCGACCCACAAAAAACAACATTGGATACCAGTAGCGTGGCTGCTTCATCGACCACTTTTTCGACCGCGTTGTTCGTCGATTTCGACAACATTTTCATAACTCTTAAAGGAGAAGACCTAAATCGAGCGACAAACTTCGCGGAGCGGGTATCGAATTGGCTTCAGTGGCTGGAAAGCGAAATGCCCGTGCCCGACGGGTTCTCGGGTAAGCGCCGGCGGATACTGCTACGGAAGTGCTATCTGAACCCGAGGAATTTCGGCAATTTTCGCCATCACTTCGTAATGTCCGCGTTTGAAGTCATAGACTGCCCTCCGCTGACCACCAGAGGAAAGACCAGTGCCGACATCCATCTTGTCATGGACATGATGGATGCATTGGAACACCCGACTAGGTTTGATGAATTTATCGTTTTTTCTGCCGATGCAGATTTTACTCCCGTGCTGCTACGGCTGCGGGCACACAATCGAAGAATCGCTGTTCTGCCGGTCGGCATGCCTTCACTCGCGTATAAAGCAGCGGCGGACACGCTGATCGACACCGAGGAATTGCTGCAGTCCATTGACGATGCCGATTCGAATTCAGAAGCCTTGTTGGGCGATATCGCCGAAGCCGTGGAAAAAGAAGCACTACAGTTAGACGGTGGATTGAGCCACGCCTCGCTGCTGGCCGTTCTCAAGAACTTCTATGAGTTCAGACGCAGTGAAAACTGGCTCGGGTTCGGTTCGGGGGACGCACTGGCAGCGGCCATATGCGACCAGAGTACGTCGCTTACCGCGGTGAAGGATGCAACGGACGGTTCGCTTATTATCTACGCGACCGCGGTGCTGGACGCGGAACTGACGGATGCACTGCGAGCTGAGTCGAAGTCTATCAAGCGGGCGACTGTCGTCGAGTTTGTAGTCGAGCAGCTAAGTGCCGCCAACACTCCATTGAACATGGCGATGTTAGCGGGGCTAGTACAGAAAACCTTCGGACAGGAGATTATCCGATCCAAGTGGTTGGGACATCGAAATTTCAAGGGACTGCTGGCTGAAGCCTTTGATGAGGGGGAGCTTGCATTTTCGCCAGCAGCAGGAGGAGAACTCTACATTCCTGGAGTCCAGCAACCTTCCCGGCCCGATGAAAAAGACGGCGGAAAAGCTGAATGGAAAGCCTATGCAGACATTTATGAAACCGCCGCCGCCATTTCATCGGCGACTGAGGTTCCGCTGTTGTCACCCGCCCAATACACGCACTTATTCAAAGAGATCGTCGATGAAGTTGCCTCGAATGGGTTTACGTTTAACACCACTGTGGAGAACATATGGGTTCGCGTGTCCCTCAAGGGCATATCCCGCCATGCCGTCGCCTTCGCGATTCGCAGCATCGTGCACAATGGGCACGACCTCACCTCTCACGGGCAAACGGCTGACTCGCTAGCCGTGGCATTCGTGAAGAACACAGAGAACTTGTGTCTGCAAGCCCAGCTGGAAATGGGTGCTGAGGAAAAAGCCGTCATCTCGATATGGGTCCGGGGAAACGCATCCGATTCCTGGCGTGAGAATCAAGACAGGTAAAACAGCGAAGCACTGGAAATCTTTATTGAACAAGCGGCTAACGCCTCTTCGGGATACGCATACGCGCAGCCATTCATGCTCCCCACCAAGCGGCCCTCTGCCCGGGCCTTGGCGGATCGTCATCCATATTCGATGCCGATATTCGGCGGTGGCCTTATTTTTCGAAAGCGAACGTTTTTGCGACCGCTAGGCGGTTTATCGGTCACAATGATACGAACGGCCACGGCAACTCAGGATCGGCGCAGGCCCCTTCCCGTCCGCCAGAGCCTAGCGCCCCTCAGTCGCTAATGGAGAATGGATGACCCTCGCCTGGACCCGACTTCTATGCCCTACTCGCCGCAAGTCACTTCATGGCTCTTCGGAGTCCATGAACACGGGCGCAGGCAGACAGGAATTGGAGCGAGACTACGACCGAATTCTGTTCGCCGCCCCAACCAGACGCCTCGCCGACAAGACCCAGGTCTTTCCACTGGAAGAGAACGTCGCAATACGCAACAGACTCACCCATTCGCACGAAGTCAGCAATCTTGCCCGCAGCATCGGGATGAGGCTGGCTTTCGACCATCCTGAGCAAGTTTTCAAGGACGAACACCAGCCTCTACAGGTACAGCGAAGCGTCCCGGCCCTACTCGCAGCCGTTGGGTTAGCTCACGACCTCGGTAATCCGCCATTCGGGCATCAAGGCGAAGCAGCGATTCGCGAATGGTTCAAAGAGAACAGCGAGAACGTCGATCAACACGACGACTTCCTCCGCTTCGACGGAAACGCCCAGACCTTTCGCCTGCTCACGAGATTGCAGGTACTGAACGATGAATTCGGCCTTAATCTCACCGTCGCCACGTTGGCGGCGCTGTTGAAATATCCGAGCCTGCACGATTCCAATGATCGGGGTGGCTTCAAAAAGTTCGGTGTCTTTGAGAGCGAGCGGGCCATCGCCGAGGAAGTGTGGTCCGAGACGGGACTGCGAGCAGGCGTGCGGCACCCACTCGCGTACGTGATGGAGGCTTGCGACGATATCGCTTACTCCGTGATCGATGCCGAGGATACGGTCAAGAAGGGATACGCCTCATATTACGACCTCATCGACTACCTGACTTCCAACGCGCCCGACGATCCAGTGGTGCAAGGAGTTGTAGAAGTCGCCCAGAAGAAGAATGCCGAGTTCAAGAAAGAGTCCCTCAGCTCACGAGAACTCAACGATATCTCTATGCAGATGTTCCGCGTCAAGGCGATCGCCATGATGGTCGTGGCAGCTACCGACGTGTTCGTGAAGAACATCGATTCGATGCTCGGCTTCACCATCCCGCCTGGATTCGATCTGGTCGAGAATTCGCCATGCTCCGTCCTCTGTTCAACCCTCAAGGCGTTCGACCGCCACCACGGATTTAGACACAGCGAAGTGCTAAGACTCGAACTTGAAGGCAACAACTACATAAAAGGGCTGATGACCCTTCTCTGGCCAGCCATTTCGACGCCAAAGAACCGCCGCAGCCCATTCGAGAAATACGCGTACGGCAAGATTTCCGAGAACTACCGGCGCGTGTACGAATCATCCGGGCAGACACGGTACGCCGCGCAGCGTCTTCTGTGTGACGCCATCTCGGGCATGACGGAACAGTACCTCATGCGGGAATACGAAGAACTGAGCGAGTTGCACAGTGGCGCTTCCTAAGACCCGCATTGCACAGTCCGAGTCTCAGCTTCGTCGCCGCGTCCTGCGCCTGCTCAGCCGCTCACGCTCCCCTGCGCTGCAGCAGGGCGAGAGCGATCTCTTCTCCGGCAAGGCGCCCTCGCCGGAACGCACTGCGATCTCGACCCCTACCCGCTCGATATCCGAATTCTTGTCCTATCTTTGCGCTGCGGCACCGACAGGCGAAATCTTCCTCTTCGGGGGCCTCCTGCGTGATGTGGCGCTGTTCGGCGCAAGAGGCTTCGAATCGGATGCAGATGTAGTCGTTGAAGGCCATTGGGACGGCATCGTGCGACATCTGAATTCCATGGGCGCGCAGCAGAATCGCTTCGGCGGATTCCGCTTGAGCATAGACGGGTGGCCGGTAGATATTTGGCATGCGCGGGACACTTGGGCAGTACGGCAAGGTCATGTCCGCTACCAGGGCATCGCTTCGCTGACTTCGACCACCATCGTGAATTGGGATGCAATCCTCATGGACTGGCGGACGCGGCGCTTCATCACGCGCGCGCGGTACTTCGAAGAGGTTCAAAACCGGCTGCTGGATATCGTCTTGACGGAGAATCCGAACCCGCTCGGCGCCGCCGTGCGGGCCTTCAGGCACTTTTGCCTGATGGACGCAAGCAAGACTACTGTGGCTGCGGCGAGATACCTCTCTTCTTCGGCGCGCGAGTTCACCCCGGCAGTCATCTTGGCAGCGGAGTCCAGAAGCTACCCCAATCCCGTCATCAACCGGGAAGTACTCGGGTTCTTCTCCGATATCGAGTCTGACGCTGAAGCCCCACTTCAGCAGCAGTTCGTGGCTACGGCCAATGTGTTCGAGCAGCATTCTCTGTTCGAGTAGCGCGTGAACCCGGAGTGATGTCCGGCCTGCGACGGGCAGGTACCGCACGAGTCCACACCGGCTCCAAGCCCCTGCTGGAAGGGACTTCGGTTGACGCTCGTCGATGCGATGTGGAAGCGCCTCCTTGCACGAAGACCGGCCCGGACATGCATGTAGTCGGCATCGGCCCCGCCCCTAGCAAGGGCTTGAATGTCTTCGAGGGCAACGAATGTTTTTGCTACGCCACCATCAGCTAACCCGAATCGAAGCGCTGGCAACTAGCGTTATGTCGGCCAACGCCGGGCCGAGGGAAGCTCGATGCAACATCAAGCCAAGCTGCCTAAAAAAGCATGTTGATCTGCCCGCTCGTCAAAGCCCCCGGCGCTTCCTGTGTCGCTGAACACCTCCGGGGTGACTTCCTCGATCAGCGACTTCCACATGGGCATACAGGAGGCTAACGTACCTGGTGCAATAACCTATTGTTTTTTTCCAGACTTACTGCTCTACACGTAGCGGGGAACGCCTGCTGCCACCCCTTGGGCCGCGTCCTTGAACACCACCGATAGCCCATGAACCTTCCCGAGGAAGGTTCAGCAACACGACTACAGGTAAGCGAGGCAGAACGACGACCCGCAAAACTCCAATATGCCGAGCGGCTAGCCTCCAAAGCAGCCTGGGCAGGCTGTTTCATGAACCGTAGTTGTCAGGAAGCGAGGGATTCGAAGCCGAAAAAAGTGGGGATTGCTCCGTGCCCTACGCCTCTCCTCCATCGACGGCGGGAGTTGACGCTGGCATCATTCGATGCTCGGCCCTAACCTGCCTCCTACATGTCAAGTGAACCAGACATCCACGGTACGAGTGTCGTACTGCTTGGGGATTTCAACCCGAAGATATTCCAGCCATCGTGGTTTGGAGCACAGGGACTCATTCGTCCAACGGAAGCCGAGACCGCCGAAGTCAAGATCATCCACCCGGACGTGGTGGAGTTCAGCCTTGAATGGGTACAGGTTCAGGTGACACGAGAAAGGTTCTCAGCGGATACGCGCCAAGATGCATTCTTCGAAGTCCTCCGAGACCTTGTCCTCGGCACGTTCGACCTGCTGAGCCACACCCCTGTTCGGAGGATGGGCATCAACGTCCAGATGCATTTTCGGATGCCGTCCGAAGATGCCTGGCACAGCTTTGGACACAAGATAGCACCCAAGGACTTGTGGACAGAGCTCTTGGATAATCCAGGACTTGCCAACTTGACGATGCAAGGTGGCAGGCCGGATGAATACGATGGCCATATTCAGGTACAGGTTCAGCCGTCGCGGCAGTTATCACCGCATGGCATTCACCTAGCGGTCAACGATGACTACATGCTCAAAGGGAAAGATTCAACTACCGGCTCGAAGGGTATGATGGAAGTTCTCCAGAACTCCTGGGTTCAGTCTCTAGAGCGCTCTAGAAGCATCATCAACACTCTCATGGAACGCTGATGGCATCACAGAATGTATTGCTTTTTGATGAGGTCGAGAGGGAGCGGTCCGATTCAGCAAGCGCAAGAGTTGGATTCCTTGTGGAGGGCGATCCAGAAAACTCAATCTCTCAGGAGCGCCTGCGTCCCTATCTCTCAGGCTCTTTCGCCCGAACATCTAGTGCGAATCGAATCGATGACATAGACGTGGAACTTCTGACCAATCTTCTGTCGCCGATCAGCCGCGATATCGTTCCAGTGCTATGGCGTCCAAGGAGCGCGCAAAGACGAAGCTCATCCAAATCCGCTGAACGGTTGGAGGGCGTTGTCCTTGAGGTATTAGATGACTCATTCATTGCCCGTCTAGTTGACCTCAACGGGCAAGCACCAGATGAAGAAGCCGAAATTCTACTCGACGAGATAACGGACGAGGACAGGATTCTCGTTCAAGCGGGTTCGGTCTTCTATTGGTGTATTGGCTACCACACCGACGCAAGCAGGCAAGTGCGTCGGCAGTCAATTATTCGCTTTCGTCGCTTGCCAACCTGGACTAAGCGCGAGATCCAACAAGCAAAACGAGAAGCACAAGCCACAAGCCAAAAGCTCGGGTGGGGTAATGAGCTTATCGAATCCTCCCGCAGCAAATGAGGTCGAAATTTCCGTTCTGGGGCCTGGTTACGGAGAGTGCATCGTTGCACACTTGGCCGACAGTGACTGGATAATCATTGATTCTTGTATTGACCGGTCCTCCAAACGACCCGCCGCGCTCGCGTACCTAGACAGACTTGGTGTAGAACCGGCCAATAGTGTAAAGCTGGTGATGGCAACGCACTGGCATGATGACCATATACGAGGATTGGCTGATACTCTGCGAGCCTGTGATGACGCGCAGTTCGCTTGCTCTGATGCCCTGAACACCAAGGAATTCTTGACCGTCGTCAATGCATACGCGAGAAGGCCAATGCTGGAAGGCGGCTCTGGCGCTCAGGAATTCCGTAGCATCATCGGCGTTCTAGAAGAGCGTGCTCACCGTCACCCCGCGATGAGCCATTCACCCAAGTGGGCAAGCGCCGACCGCCTGTTGTGGCGGCGCGAACGTGAAGTGTCCGTATCAGGAGCAGATGCCGAATTCCATTCCCTGTCACCATCCGATGCATCGATATTGGCAGCGCGACTTGGGCTGAGCGCTCTACTTCCGGTAGAAGGCACGCCCAAGCGACGAGTGGCGGCATTGTCTCCAAATCACGCTGCTGTGGCAGCATGGTTGCGTGTGGGTCCTCACACTGTCCTCCTCGGATCGGACCTAGAAGAAACGTCGAATCCGCTGGCGGGCTGGTCGGCGATTTTGACCTCGACGACGCGCCCATCCGGAAACGCCTCCGTGTTCAAGGTTGCCCATCACGGTTCCCACAATGGAGACCACTCGGGTATCTGGACAAACCTGCTTTGCGCGAATCCGCTGGCAGTCGTGACTCCATTCCCCAGGGGCAAGAAGAAACTCCCCACCCCGTCTGATGCCAACCGCATCTGTAGCCGAACATCCTGCGCGTACATCACTGCGAGTCCCGATGCGCCTCGAAGCAATCGCCCGAAGGTTGTAGAGCGAATGATGCGCGGAGCCGTTCGATCAATGCGTCCTGTTCACGGTGGCTATGGCCATGTGCGCCTGCGTAGAACGTTAAGTGACGAAGAAGCGTCATGGAGCGTCGAGCTATTCGGAGCCGCAATGCCCCTGAGTGCGCTCGTGGCCTAGTGGCGGCAACGTTCCCATCCCCTTGGGGCACACCCACTTCGGATCGATTGCCTCGAAGAGCCACCCGAGATGCTCACCCACTCACCCTCCACATTGAGAGCATTACACGGTTGAGCCGCCCTGCCCTGCTGAGGGCCCGCTACCGCCGGAAACTCGGCACCGGTTATAACGACACCATCCGGTCAATGCAGGGCGCGAAACAACCCCGTTTTCCCCGCAAGTCATTGAACACGTGTGTAGACGCTTCCCCGGACTGCCTTCGGCAGACAGGGGGCGTGGGTTCGAATCTCACCACTGCGAGTGCCACATTAGCGAGTCCGCCGGCTCCTCCCGGACACCCTCGTTCTGAGTTTTGTCCAAGCGCCGCTCAGGTTTGAAATCGATGCGTCACGCCGCCTGGTTTCGAGGCAACTGAATGACGTCGCCGCCAACATAAACTGCGTGACAGTGCGTTGCCGGCAGCATGTCCCATGCCCAGTCAAAGGTACGCTTTGGACAAGTGCGCGAAACGTCAAATCATCTGCCCACCCTCGTGCCGCCATCGCATGCCCGAGCGTATTCGGCTCATCCTCCGTGATCGGCTGACGGTGGGGGTAGGGATAGACGTATGATACGGACTCCGGACGCAGGGGAGTTCACACAGTCGAGACCGTCGTGGCAGAAGATTGGTTGCAGCGCTGGGAGCAAGGCAATATCGGCTGGCATCAGCCGCAGGGGAACGCCCACCTGCGGCATTGGTGGAACGCAACGGCGGGAGGCCGTGTGCTGGTGCCGTTGTGTGGCAAATCCGTGGACCTGTTGTGGCTCGCCGAACGCGGCCATGCGGTGACCGGCGTCGAGCTTTCGCCGGTGGCCGTGCAAGCCTTCTTCGAAGAAAACGGCCTGGCGTACACGCAGGAACCAGCCGGCGAGCTGCTGCGGTATTTCACTTGCGATAAGCCGATTGAAATTTACTGCGGCGACTACTTCGCACTGCGCCAAGCGCCTTTCGATGCTGTGTTCGATCGGGGCGCGCTGGTCGCGCTGCCCGCGGAGCAGCGGCCAGCGTACGCGGCCCACACCCGCTCGCTTTTGCGCGACGGTGCCACTCAACTGCTGCTGACGCTGAGTTATGAACAGGCGAAAGTCGATGGCCCGCCCTTCTCGGTGATGCCCGAAGAAGCCGCCCGGTACTGGCCCACGCTGACTCCGATCAGCCGGTTCGATGCGCTTGAGACCTGCCCGCCGAAGTTCCGGGCGGCGGGGTTGAACGAAGTGATAGAGATCGTGTGGCAAGGCGAGGTGTAGCGGCTTGCAGACCGGCGGATCGAGGCGCTGTTCAGTCTTTGCACTTGGCGCGCACGCGGCCAGGTTCCAACTGGCCACCGCGCAAACACAGCGCAAACACACCTCGAACTCCCCGCCCACCAGCTAGATACCCACGAGCTAAATACCAGGAAGAGCCCGTGAATGAATGACACCACGGACACAAGACCACAGCATTCAACCGCCGGGCAGCCGGATGCTGTGACCCAGGAGGTTCAGGAACTCATTGAGGCTGCGCGCGCCAAGTTGCTCGACCTCTCCGCCCGCAACAGGCTCCTCAACTTCCGCCATACACCGACCAACTGCCTGCGCGTCATCGACGAGATGCCGGACCCGCTCTTCGAGCGACTCCTCAACGATGCACTTTTCACCTTCGATGCCGTGCCGGCACCATCAATGCGAGAGCTGAGGGCGTATTACGCGGCGGAGCAGAACGTCCCGCGCGCACCGAACCCCGACGGGACACTGCCGCTACCCAATCCGCAGGTGTGGGCTCAGCATGTGGGGATCGAGCCGGGTTTCGAGTTACCGCTCTCCGAGGAGCACCCGGAAGAGCGCCGTCACGCTGACCGCAACATTCAAACCCTCCTCTATCACCAACCACTGGAAACCCGGCTGAGAAAACTCAGGGGCGATGCGAATACGGCAATCGAAGAGACCGGCAGCAACTTTCTCTACATGGCATTCGGTTTCCTCGAGTGGCGGCGGGCCCAGCAAAGTGAGCGCGGCATGCTCGCGCCTTTGATGCTTATTCCGGTCGAAATCCAGCGCGAGCGAAATCGGCGCGGCCAGTACGTCTACAAGCTGAGTTCCACCGGGGAAGACTTGCAGCCGAATCTCTCGCTTGAGAAGTTGCTCCTGGACGAATTCGGACTCGCTCTCCCCGAGCTGGCCGAAAACACTACCCCTGAAGAATATTTTCGTCGGGTCCGCCGATTGGTGAAAGACTTCGACGGCTGGCGCGTGCGCCGCTACTGCACCCTCTCGCTCTTCGAATTCGGCAAACTCTTGATATATAGGGATCTCGCCGAGGAGAACTGGCCCAAAGGACGCGGTCCCGCGGACAATGCCCTCATCCGCCAGCTGCTCGCCGGCGCGGGCGCCGGTGACGGCACTCTCTTCGCATCAGCGCCTCCCCCTGAACCCGTTGCCATCGACATCAAGCTGGAACTGGTCGATCGCGCCGACAGTACGCAGGCAGCCGCACTCCTTCGCGCCCTAGGCGAGGCGTCACTCGTCATCCAGGGACCACCGGGGACGGGGAAGTCACAGACGATCACGAATCTGATTGCGGCGGCGCTGGCCCGTTCGAAGACCGTTTTGTTCGTCTCGGAAAAACTTGCCGCACTGGAAGTGGTGCGGCGGCGTCTCGATCACCTAGGACTCGGCGATTTTGTCCTCGAACTGCACAGCCACAAGACCAGAAAAGCGGCGCTGATCGACGACCTGCGTCACCGTCTTGCGGTCAAGCGCGACCCCGATGTGGCGCGTGCATTCGAGACCGGACGTGACACTTTGATCGCCGAGCGTGACCGGTTAGAAGCTTACGTGCAAGCGATCCGCAGTACCGTCGGCAAGCTTGAACTGCCTGTTGCAGACCTCTTCTTCGAGGCCGGCAGAGCGAGGCTGCGGCTAGGTGGCGCGGGGAGCCGCCTGCCCGACATCGGTGAAGAGGAGGCGCTGGAGGTGACCCGCACCAGCCGCCGCGAAGCGCATCAGGGCATGTTGGCCTTGGGTGAGGCGGTTGTACATGCGCTCAGAGAGGGTGAGTGCATTAGCGAACATCCCTGGGCCGGCGTGTCATCCGCCCGAGTGCTAGGAAAACCGGACGAACTAGAAGTCATTGAGGCAGCGCGCACCTGGGCCGGGGCGACGCCTCCTGTGCTAGATGCGGCGCGGGCAAGACTAGCGGATCTAGGTGCTGGTGAGGAGGAGGTTGACGAAGGTCTCGTCGAGGTGCTGGTTTCACTGCATCGGCGCCGGCCGGAATTGAGCGAAGCCCGCCAAGCCATTCGCACTGTGGAAGGACTCCGCGAGAGCGTGGGGCGGGCGCTTGAGGTCGATTTTGATCCCGGACCGCGAGGACTGCGAGCACTCTGTACTGTAGTCGCACTGGCCGCGGCCGCTCCGGCAGAGCCCTACGACTCAACTCTGGTCATGTCGCGCAAGGACGGCGAGCGGCTCCAGCGGGTCCGTGGGCTCCTCGAGGACGTGACCCAGCTTGAGGCCAAGATCTCCCGGATCTTTGACCTCGCCGCCGTCTCGGAATACACCGCGCCGTCCCTGCGAGACCTGAGCAAGGAGCTTTGGGGACGGACCATCTTCGCATGGCTCGACGGCCGCTGGCGCCGCGCGCGCAGAGAACTCAAACGCGCCATTGGTGTTCGTCCTACCGGCTGGCAGCAAGCGCTCGAGTGCCTCGGTGACGCGGTTGCCTGGCTCGAAGCGCGGGAGAGGTTTGCGAACGATGCGGATGCCGGCCTCATTTGCGGTGTGGATCCACAAGCGTTTCATCGCAGACTCGAAGCGGCAGAGCAGACCCGGGCCTGGGCCGCCTCAGTGCAACAGGCCTTAGGCGCGGGGCTAGGCGATACGGCGGCGGCCGCAATGGCGCTGGTGCGAGCGGAATCGCTGACGCTGGAGCAAATTGGAGATCTGTACCGTTTGGAGACCGCACGGTTTGAACGGGTCGCACGGGCGCTTGATGCGATCGAAAAAACAGCCACTGCCGGGGCGGATACATGGGCTACTTACCTCACATCCACCCTCCAACACCCTCTCGCGGCGCGACTAGGCGCACTCCACGACAACGAATTCGAAGGGTGGGTGGCACGGCTTGAACCGCTAGACCGTCATTGGTCCGCTTACCGGGACGCGGAAGCCGCTTTTGCAGCGCGCGTCGATCTCGACCGCCCGCTCTGGTTCGGCTTCGCACAGGCAACGCTAGACAGGGTCGCTGAGCGCGTCGAGCGGGCGGTCGCCTCGACGGATCGGCTATCGGATTGGCTCGACGTGGACCGCCATCTGCGGCGCCCGATGGCCGATGCCCAGCGCCGCCTCGTAGAGTCATATATACGCGGGGAGGTTTCTCCAGAGGCACTTCGCGATGCTTATGACTTCTTGCTCTTCGACCGCCTCGGGCGTACAGCGCTCGCGGCCAACCCGGTACTCGCGGAGTTCGGCTTCGGCGATCAGGGGCGGCTGCAACAGCGCTACGCGAAGAGTGATGCCGAGTTGATGCTCGCCCGTGCAAAGATGATTGCCGCCCAGTTGGCCGCGAACCCCGTGCCTAGAGGCCGGACGGGAGGGCGGGCCGCACAGTTCACGCAGCGGGCGCTGATCGAGCGAGAAGCGGCCAAACAGCGCCGGCATATCCCCATTCGTCAGCTCGTCGCCCGCGCCGCAGACGCGCTACAAGCACTTAAACCCTGCTTCATGATGGGCCCTCTCTCTGTGGCCCAGTACCTGCCGGCAAAAGCGCTACGGTTCGACCTGGTCATCTTCGACGAGGCCTCGCAACTGCGCCCTGAAGAGGTGCTAGGGGCGCTCGCCCGGGGCGGACAAGCCGTGATCGTTGGCGACTCGAAGCAATTGCCGCCCACGCGCTTCTTCGAGAAGGTGGCCGATGAAGAAGAACAAGACGGCGACGCCGTCGTGGATAGCGCGCAGAGCGTCCTCGAGATGGCACAGACCCAATGGCCCAACGAGATGCTGCGGTGGCATTACAGATCCCGGCATCCCAAGCTCATCGAATTCTCGAACCACCATTTCTACGGCGGGCAGCTCATGCTCTTTCCAAGCCCGGTTGCGGATACCGGCGCAATGGGCGTGCGGTTTCATTTCGTCGAAGGCGGCGTGTTTAGTGCTCAGCGCAATGAAGCAGAAGCAGAGGCGATCGTGCATGCAGCCGTCGCTCACCTTCGGCGCCGGCCCGGCGAGTCGATCGGTATTGCCGCGATGAACATCAAACAGCGCGACCTCATCGAGCAGCGCCTGGAACGCTATCTACAGCGGGCGGGTGATCTGGATCAAACCCTAGCTGAGCTCGCTGCCCGTGCTGAGCCCCTGTTCGTGAAGAATCTGGAGAATGTACAAGGTGACGAGCGGGACGTGATCATCATCTCCATGACCTACGGTCCACCGGAGCCGGGCGCTCGGGTGCCGCAGCGGTTTGGGCCCATCAATGGCGCCGATGGCTGGCGTCGCCTGAACGTCCTGTTTACTCGCGCGAAGACGCGGATGGAGGTGTTTTCGTCGATGCAGGAGGCCGATGTCACACCGGGGGAGCGGGAGCAACGCGGGCTTCAGGCACTCAAGGCTTTTCTGCGCTTCGCAGAAACCGGCTCGCTCGAGCCCAGTGTTGCAGGCACTGGCGAAAACCGTGAGCCGGACAGCGAATTCGAGCTAGCTGTACTCGAAGGACTCAGGGCTTATGGCTACGAGTGTGTCGCGCAGGTTGGCTCGGCCGGGTTCTATCTAGATATCGGCGTGCAACATCCTGACCGGCCGGGCGCCTACCTGGCGGGCGTCGAATGTGACGGAGCCTCTTATCACTCGTCGCTCTCGGCCCGCGACCGCGATCGGCTGCGGCAGGAAGTGCTCGAACACCTAGGGTGGTCGCTCGAGCGTGTTTGGTCGATGGACTGGTATAGGGATGCCGAACGGGAATTGGAGCGCTTACACGGCCGATTGCAGGCGCTTCTGGCGCTTGACAGAGCCGCAAGAGCTGCCGCGACGGCTGACCACTCGCCCAATGTGGGGCGTTCGCTGCCGCCGCCGGCAAATGCAGGTGAAAATGCAGGTGAAGAGGAGGCAATAGCCGGCAAGTCCGGGGAACGAACCGATGCGGCGTCATTCGCAAGGGAGCAAACGCCCCATCCCCGTGAATCCATACCACTACAGGCGCTTCTGGCACTTGACGAAGCCGCAAGAACTGCCGCGACAGCTGACTACTCGCCCAATGTAGGGCGTTCGCTGCCGGCGCCGCCGGCAAATGCAGGTGAAAATGCAGGTGAAGAGGAGGCGATAGCCGGCAAGTCCGGGGAACGAACCGATGCGGCGCCCATTGCCAGGGAGCAGGCGCCCCATCCCCGTGGCTCCGTGCCACTAGAGGAAGTGGCACTTGTCGCAGACCAAGCAGCGCTCGGAATCAGTGCGGCCCGCGAGGCACTCGAAGCGCTACGTTTTGCAATCGAACAAGCACACCCAGACTACGACCGCGGACGCTCGCTGCTGCGACCCGAGATGCTTGACGTCTTGCTCGACCGCCGCCCGGCGGATCTTGTCGAATTCAGGGAATGGGTGCCTGTAAAGCTGCGGCTCGGGACGAATCCGGACGAGTTTGAAGAGTACGGGGACGCTGTTTTCGACGTGCTTGCAAGGACGGGCGATTGAGCAATGTGGCCACATGCAGGCCATTGTTTGCCCAAGCTCGCGTAACGACGGCCCGCCATTGATTCAAGGCCAGGGGTGAACCTTCTTCCGGTTCGGTGGGCAGGGGCATGAACACCGCGGCTAAACCGACCCCCGGAAAAGCGCGGCGCGGCGAGCGCGGCACGGATGGCTTACTTCGAAGCGGTGGCGGCGCGGCAATCGGTCGATTACGCAAGACAGGTGCTGGAAGCGGCCGGCGCCAGCCGTGAAC
Source organism: Gammaproteobacteria bacterium (assembly GCA_012103455.1). Taxonomy (GTDB): domain Bacteria; phylum Pseudomonadota; class Gammaproteobacteria; order HK1; family HK1; genus WLWT01. The sequence goes on along the minus strand of WLWT01000003.1, from coordinate 693,366 downwards.
TCATGGCCAGAATGAGCGCCGTCGGCAACTCCAGCAGACTGCAACATGCACGGGAGCAATTGTTTCACGCGCAAGCGTTAGCAGCGCTGGGGGCGGCGGCCGAGCAAAAAGCGGCAGGCGCGCAAGAAGCGCTGGTGCGGGCGCTGGGATTATGGGGCGAGCAGGTGGACATCAAGCTGCCCGAGCAACTGCCGGACTTGCCCGAAGCGCCATGCGAGATAAAAAACCTCGAGCAACAAGCCGTCGATCAGCGTCTCGATCTGCGGCAAGCCAAACCCGCGCTCAAAAGCCTGGCGGCCAATCTGCAAATGACCCGCTCCATAGGCTTCATCAACGTACCGGAGCTGGGTCCGGCGCAAGTGCGAGAACGGGGCGAAGCCATCAGGGATGGTTATGAAGTGTCTTTAGAAGTGCCCATCTTCGACTTCGGTGAGATCAAATCCAGCAAAGCGCAAGCGCAGTCGGTGCGTTGATATTTGCCCCAGAGATCGTTATCGCCTTGACCCATCCCCAGCAATCCACCCCGGATAGGCTTACTTTGTCCGTTTTAGTTGTGCATTCCCAAAAGTCCAATCATTAGAACATTTCTCCTGTTGCATGAATATTATTTGTGTGTACAATAATATTCATGCACATTGAATTCGACTCAGCCAAGGATCAAGCAAATATTGCCAAGCATGGCGTTAGTTTGGGTGAAGCTAAATCTTTGGACCGGGACGACGCCTTAATTATCGAAGACCCCCGTGACTATGGGGAGCTTCGCTATATCGCTTATGCAGCACTGCATGGGCGGCTGCATGTTACTGTTTATACAATGCGCGGCGATTCAACTCGGATCATCAGCCTGCGCAAAGCGAACTCTAGAGAGGTCAAATACTATGGAAGCCGATGAGAACTGGGTAACGCTCGATAACGGTAAGCGTGTCATCATGCCGACTAAGGATGAAGATGCCGCGATCACCGCCGCTGCGCTCGACGATCCGGATAACCTGCCTTTGACTGACGAAGAGTTTGCTAGTGCTAAGGTCGTTCGTCGTCCGGGGCGTCCCCCAAAAGCCAACCCAAAGATTCGCTGGGACATTCGAGTTGATCCCGAAGTTGACGCCTATTTCCGCTCACTGGGTAAGGGGTGGCAAACCAAGGTCAACCAAATTCTCAAAGATGCTGCCAGAAGTTAGTTCATTGGGAAAATCTTCCCGAAAGCACATTTAGCCCATCGCCGATAAGACCGCCCCGCATGCCGCCACGTTGCTGTTGGTTGGCTAGGTCAGCTTGATACTGCATTTGTGCGTGGGGATAGTCAGTATAAAGGCCGCATTCTGCATGATGCCGGAGTATCGAAGTGGTGTGATGAGATGAAGCAGTGAGCCAGGGTACGGGGCTCAGCGAAGGTTGCGGATAAGTGTTGCTCTCGGACGGTCACGGGCCACCTCGTGAAAGATACGCCGGAGTTTGCCGGAACCGATGTGTGCGATACCGCTTTCTTGGGCAGTTTGGCCTGATGGTGCACATCAAGCTTGCCGTGTCGTTGGGCTGGCGGCGAGTACACCACCCATGTTCGATGCCGATATTTGGCGATGGTCCTATTTTTCGAAATCGAACAGACGAGCTTCATTTTCGCGCAGAGTTTGGCAGTGATTCCGCTGTCTGCAGGCCGCTCATCACGCACATCGTCATCCGACCCGGGCCAACTCGGAGCCCCCTTGGGGTGGGTGTCGATGGAGTGTCACCGGGCTGGTATTCAACCTAGCGGACACCTCGGCCACCGTAATTTCAGGTTCAGCAAGCAACGCCGTAGCAGCAGCTATGTCTTTCATCTATCGGGGAACGAGGCCGGCCGCCTTTGTGTCCACATGCCCCGGCAGCTTGTAGTCCAGCGGCGGTCCTTTTCCGGATCAAATTCCGCTATGACACCGAAGACCTGAAAGACCAAGCGCCCTCCAGGAAGTCGTTGTGTCCAAGTGCTCTGTCAGGCCGGCCAGGCCAACTCCACCCGCTGCTAAACGCTCAATCAGACCGAGAAAGTCCCGCAACGAACGTCCAAGCCGCTCCAGCCAACCACTACATCACCATCCCTCGCCACGCTCATTACAACTTGCAGCCCCTATCGGATCGGGCGCCAGATTGCGTATCCGAGAATATTTTCTCGCATCCAAGCTCGTGGAGCGCATTCGGATTGAAGGTGCAGACCTCGGTCGTTGGTGCTGGCTCCGGCATAGCCGATCTTGGCCAGCGGCAATTATCCGCCTCTCAAAACCCGTGAGGGTTACCCAAAATGAGAGAATTCTCAAGAGATACGGTTGTGAGATGCCATAACCGGAACAAAACGACTGTTGTCGAAAATCTGGCAAGATTTCTCAAAAATGGTCATTTTCGGAGCACACAGGCTCGTCGCCATCATATGTCGGTGGTAGGAGGGAATCTTGATGGGTAAGTTTTTTGCCCGGGTCTCGGAGACAGCACTAGGAAAGATAGTTCTGCGCACCATCGTTAGACCAATGATGGAAAACGTCACACTGGTCCTAATCTTAGGCGGGGCGCTTCTTACTTTTGTGGGTGCCACATTGGGAACCTGGTTGGACGCAATGATCGATGGGGCCGGGGATGCCGCCGTGAAGGGGGGAAGTGCGATCCTTGGTGCTGGCATCTTTGCGGCGATTATGAAGTCTGCACAGTTCACGGACCTCTTCAAAGAGCAGATTCAGGAGGTGTTCAGAACGGACAGCTTCAGAGAGTTAGTACAAGGGAACGTTCACGAGGCGATCCACAACCCTCAGACAGCTTTCGGGGTAGATGATCTCAAGGACAAATGGTTGAAGCTAACTCAATCGCTACTGAGATCGATTTTGCCTAGTACTCATCTCAACGCCAGCCAGCGTATTATGGAGCAGTTCTTGGATGCAGAGTTGCACTATCATTTCACGGAGCATGAAATTCGATATGAGATTAGTGTTCAGGAAGGCATAGCTTCAATAACTGACATCACACGAACGAAGCTGGTAATTGCCCCTAATGCCCCGGAGCCGGTGTTTTCACAAGAACTAACGGTTGAAGGCACCTGCCTGCTCAAGACCCTCATCGTGAATGGGGAGCCTATTGTCCAGGATGGGAGGTTTGTTGAAAAGTATGAGGATATCCTCTCAAAGGACGATAAAGCGGACGATAAAGCCGAAAAGGAGTACAAATTTCGGCTCCCGCTCGAGAGATTTCTTGGGAGTCGCTCGTCCGATGAGGATCGCGTAGTAACGCTCGAAAGGAGCTACGACATTACTCAGAGCATCGAGTCCGAACCATACCTCATTGGTACTATGAAGCGGTTTGTCAAGGGGCTCACAGTGGGGGCAAAGATCAGCGGTGATTACGACCTTTACTTTACGGAAACTGGCCTCGATCATACGACGCGAGACAAGCCTATCAATCCATATACTGATAGCGAGGAATACACTTGTTGGAAGCTCGCTAACCCAGACGAGCTACTTCTGCCCGGACAAGGGTACGCTATCATCCTTCTCAAGAAGAACAGTGATACAGCACACACCTAGTGCGTTTGGAGTTACGTTACCCTAACGCCTGAGAAGAAGCAGCAGAGATCCCACGGAATCTCGTGAAAGTGCCGTACTTTCAAAGGGATAGCAGCATTTCTGTTCACCCGTATTCGAGAGGAAAACTTGTTTGGACCTATATGGCAGGAGGCTAGGGAACAGAAAAGACCGTAGAATGTCCGAGTGAAGAGACCATATGGTGCTTTATGAGAGGTGAGTCCTCCGAAAAGGAGGGTGGTTTACAGGTAAATCAGAGACGCCCCTCCAGAGAGCACGCGAACAACAGAGTGAGGAATGAGATGCTTCTAATAAAAGAAACTATATAAATCAGTAACTTATGAAGCCGACCGGAGGGTGCAGCTAACCGATAATGTAATTTGGTGTATGATGCGGCCTGTAAGACGTTAGTCAAACAACGTTTTTGTAGGTCGGGGATGCGTTGGAAGGATAAGGGCCTGAGAGCCGTGATGAGTTTGAGGGCTTTGGTGATGACACCAGGCCGATAGGGGCAATTTTGGGATAAGGTGCAGCATTATGGCGTGCCTACCTTAGCATAAACACATTATAGTTCAGCCACACCCCGACTGGACGGCAAAAGTAGTCTATGCAGCTACTCTCTGGGTTGCTCAAGCGAGTGAGAGGATATGTGTTGTTCATCTGATACTCAGGAGAGATGAGATATGTGTCGAATTAAGGAGACTATTTGACCCGACGAGAGTGCGCTCCCAAAGAGGCACTCTCTAGCCCTCCAGAGGACACCCCGTCCTCCCAAAGGACACTCTATAGAGCCAGGCGGAATAGGGCTTACTGTGCGGCTATGGATGCCTGCATGAATGCCTACTCGTAATGTGTTCGCCTGTCGTCTTTCCCCTTTTTGGCCCAGGATAAGCGTATCGTAGCAGCGGTTATAGCAAGGTAATATAGTCAGTTCGAGGCATAGAGACCGCCCCCGAAAGCCGCCGTAATTCATTGAAAACACCTGGGGGCGCTTCCCTGGACTGTCTTCGGCAGACAGGGGGGCGTGAGTTCGAATCTTGCCACTGCGAGTGCCCCGTTAGCGAGTCCGCCGGTTCCTCCCGGACACTCTCGTTCCGAGTTTTGTCCAGGCGCAATTCAGGTTTGCAATCGATGCGTCGCGCCGCCTGTTTTCGAGGAAACTAAATGACGTTGTCGCCAACATAAACTGCGTGACAGTACGTTGCCGATAGCATGTCCCATGCCCAGTCAAACGTACGCTTTGGGCAGGTGCGCGAAACGTCAAAATCATCTGCCCACCCTCGTGCCGCCGTCGCCTGCCCGAGCGCATTAAGCGTTGGGTGGCTAAGGTCCTGCAAGTCGCTTCGACGACGCCCGAACCAGTGGGAAGATCCTGCGCACCTGTTATCATCAGCGCTGTTTGATCTTTTATGCCTAAGTCCACAGAGTTCCTACACCGCTAAGACCATTAGTCAATGGCGCGCCACCATAGGCCCACTGATCCAGGCGCTCAGTGTCGCTATAAACGGAATCAAACACGTCCAAGCTCCTCCAGTCAGCCGCTCGCTTCACGGCTAACGCCCGTGGTAGAAAGCGCCCAGCCAAGGTCAATGAGCTGGCCTTGATGAACCTGACGGACTGGTTCTGCGTGGCGTTGGGCGCCCGGCAGGCGCCGGCAGGCCAGAAAGTTGCCCAAGTGGTGAACGCCTGGGGCATGCAGGGTGACTCACCGCTATTGACCGGCGCCCACCAGCGCGCCGGTGGGCGCCGCCCTGGTGAATGGCACCCTCGCGCATTGCCTCGATTACGACGACCTGCATTTCCCTTCCCTGGCACATTTGAGCGCGCCGACTTGGGCCGCCGTGCTGGCGCTGGCGCCCGCGGCGGGGACCGGTGAACGGACCATGATCGATGCTTTTCTGGCCGGCTTCGAGATCGGCGCCCGGTTGGGCGCCAACGGCGTCGGCAAAGCGGTCACCGGTGCCGGCTGGCATGCAACCGGCGTACATGGCCGCTTGAGCGCCGCCATCGCCGCAGCCGTCTTGCTCGAACTGGATGAAACCGGCATCCAACACGCCATCGCCGTTGCCGCCACCCAAACATCCGGCCTCACCACGTCTTTTGGCACCATGGCGAAACCGTTTCACGCCGGTAAAGCCGCCGCCGATGGCGTGCTAGCGGCAGAGTTGGCCGCCAGCGGCTTCGAGGGCTCGCCCGCTATATTGGACGACCCGCGCAATCTCACCAGCGCGCTGGTGCAAGACGGCTCGGTGACCATGCGCCTAACCGGCTTAGGCGAACACTGGGAAATCGAACGCAACGCGCTCAAGCCTTACGCTTGCTGCGGCCTGACCCACGCACCCATCGATTGCGCCCGCGCCCTATTCCCTCGCCTCGGCGGCCAGGCGGTGGAGCGGGTAGAAGTAGACGTGCATCCGCTGGCCACCCAAGTGGCCAACCAACGCGAACCGCACACACCGCTCGCCGGTAAATTCTCCCTCAGCTATTGCGTGTCGCTGGGTTTGCATGGCCACCGCGCCACCGCAACGGATTTTACCGGCGAGCGCCTGGCCGACGAGGCATTGCGCGACCTCGAACGGCAAGTACAACTCAATGCCGTTGACGATCTGGAACCTTCGGCGGCGCGCATGCGGGTCACGCTGAGCGGTGGCGGGCAGTTGTCTTCCAGCGTCGAAGCCTCCCTAGGCAACCCGGAAAACCCCATGGATTGGAATGATCTAGAAGACAAATTCATGCCGCTGGTGACACCGCATAGCGGGACACAGGCCGCGGCGCAATTGTTCGCGGCACTTGAGAACTTTGACCGGGCGGGCGCCTTCGCTGACGTGCAGCAGTTGGCGCTGAGCTAGTGGTTCAATGGACTAGTGGAACGTGACTAAAACGATTGTTACACTCTCGTTTAGCCATTTGGCTTATTAAGCGATTCATATGGCGGGCAATGCGTTCACATCCGATTAGATACGTGGCCTTGGTGCTGTATTTATACGGCACCTTGGTGAGCGCATTCGCTGGCGCGGTTACAACCAGCACTGACGTGGAAGGCTGCGCTCAACACATGGGCGCGGCCACAGATACCACGCCTGATCATCCAGCGCCGTCATCCGATCACACATGTTGCGATCTCGCCCTGTGTTGGAACTGCGTCAACTCGATAGCCGCCACAGACCTCCCTGCTCATCAGGCGTGCCCCGGTGGCAGAGTACAAGCCATGGAGGCAGCGCCCATTCCACCGCCGCTGCCATTCCTTCTTTACCGGCCTCCTAAAATAAACCACCCTTCTCCGTAGAGAGTTTAGTTCCAAGGACTTTAGGGCTCCGCGTTCACCGTGTGCATGCACCGCTGAGCTACGCGGGGACCCCTACAACCCTTTCCCCTGTGCGGGCGAGTGTTAACGCCCGCCCAAATCGAGGAGCAGTTCGTTGATCCTATTATCGCGCGGCGCGTTAGCACGCGCCTCCTTCATCGCGGGATTTACGTTCGCTATCGCGGATCCCGCATTCTGTGATGCAACAACCGATCTAAAAGGGGGGCCGGCCGATGCCACGGCAGCGGTTCCCGCGACTACCTACCAAAGCTTATTCAAACAACAGCCTGGCACCTATCTTCGCGAGACCAACCGCGAGCGCTTGCCGTGGCGTAAACTCTTCTACGCCGACGGGCGCTTCATTCCCGAAGAGACGTTACGGGGAGAACAAATCGCAACACCAACACCAACACCAACACCACCGGCACAGGTCCCTGAAAAAAGCCCGCACGCCACTCTTCCTCCAGGCAGCGATGGCCGCGGCATAGTGCGCTCCGTCAACCTCGAACAGCGCAAAGTCAAACTCAAACATGGGCCCATTCAAAAACTGGACATGCCCGGCATGACCATGATTTTTAGAGTCAAAGATCCGGCTCTACTAAAACAGATCAAGGCAGGGGAAGAAGTCGGTTTTACCATCGAAATGGAAGGCTCCACGTTTTATATCACCGGCTTTCAAAAGGAGGGGCGTTGATGAAAACGCTAACAACCATCGCCGCCCCGTTGGCAGGCGGCTGCTGCGCGCTGCTTTTGAGCGGTTGCGCGAACTTTTCACCGGATGGCGGATTTACCGCCGTTAAGGAGGAAGTCAAAAACGCTATTGGCCACGATGCGCATTGGTTACGCGATGAGCAGAGCAAAGCGCTCGCCACGCAGCAGGTGCGCACATTACTGGGGCAAACACTGACCGCCGCTACCGCCGAGCAGATCGCACTGCTCAACAATCCTGTGCTACAAGCCGAATTGGCCGAGCTGCAAATGCAAGAAGCAGCGCTGGTCGAAGCGGGCCGCATCCCCAATCCGGGTTTTTCCTTCGCCAAGACGACCGGCAATGGAGGGCAGGAAGTTGAACGTGGATTGCACTTTAATCTGCTCGCGTTTTTGACCATTCCCATACGCTACGGCATTGAAGAAGAGCGCTTTGAAAGCGTCAAACTATCCGCCGCACGCAGCGCCATCGAGTTCGCCACCGATGCACGGATGGCTTACTTCGAAGCGGTGGCGGCGCGGCAATCGGTCGATTACGCAAGACAAGTGCTGAAAGCGGCCGGCGCCAGCCGTGAACTCATGGCCAGAATGAGCGCTGTGGGCAACTCCAGCAGACTGCAACATGCACGGGAGCAATTGTTTCACGCGCAAGCGCTAGCAGCGCTGGCGGCGGCCGAGCAAAAAGCGGCAGGCGCGCAAGAAGCGCTGGTGCGGGCGCTGGGATTATGGGGCGGGCAGGCGGACATCAAGCTGCCCGAGCAACTGCCGGACTTGCCCGAGGCGCCACGCGAGATAAAAAACCTCGAGCAACAAGCCGTCGATCAGCGTCTCGATCTGCGGCAAGCCAAACACGCGCTCAAAAGCCTGGCGGCCAATCTGCAAATGACCCGCTCCATAGGCTTCCTCAATGTACTGGAACTGGGTCCGGCGCAAGTGCGAGAACGGGGCGACGCCATCAGGGATGGTTATGAAGTGTCTTTAGAAGTACCCATCTTCGACTTCGGTGAGATCAAATCCAACAAAGCGCAAGCGCAGTATTCACAGGCATTAAACCGCCTGCGGGGCGCTGCTATCGCCGCCCGCTCCGAGGTGCGCGGCGCCTATGTTTCCTATAGAACGGCCTACGATCTCGCCCGGCATTACCGGGATGAAATCGTACCGCTGCGCAAACGCATCTCCGATGAGCAGTTGCTGCGTTACAACGGCATGTTGACCGGTGTATTCGATTTAATCGCCGATGCCCGCGAACAAATCATAAGCGTCAACGCATATCTAGAAACCCTACGTCAATTCTGGCTCGCCGATACCGCGCTGCGCTCGGCCATGCTCACCGGCAAGGCGCCGCCAGTCAATCTTGCCGCCGCCGCGTCGGCCAGTCCCGCCAACGGCGGCGGACACTAACAAAGGAGTCTCATGATGTCCTCACGACGAAACTTCATCAAAACCTCCACCGCCGCTGTACTCGGCGCGGCCTTGGTCAGCAAAGCGGGCGCCGCCTCGCTGCCAGAGGCGCCGGAAGAGAAAAGCGCCACCACTAAGCCACCTTCGCTACCGCCCAATGGACGGCCATTTCATCCCGTGGTGACACTCAACGGTTGGAGCTTACCGTGGCGCATGAACGGCAAGTGGAAGGAATTTCATTTAACGGCCGAGCCGGTGCAACGCGAACTCACGCCCGGCAGCGTGGCGAATCTATGGGGCTATAACGGCCAATCACCCGGCCCCACCATCGAATGCGTGGCAGGCGATTGGGTAAGGATTTATGTCACCAACCGGTTGCCGGAGCACACCACTGTCCATTGGCACGGCATTTTATTACCGAGCGGCATGGACGGCGTGGGTGGCTTGTCCCAGCCGCAGATAGCGCCGGGCAAAACCTTCGCCTATGAATTCCGGATGAAAAAATCCGGCACCTTCATGTACCACCCCCACGCCGATGAAATGGTGCAAATGGCCATGGGCATGATGGGTTTTCTCGTGGTGCATCCCGACAATCACCGGCATCATCACGCCGATCGGGACTTCGTATTCCTGATGAGCGCGTACGACATAGAACCCGGCACCATGACCCCGCGGGTCAACACCATGCTCGATTTCAACTTATGGACCTGGAACAGCCGTATCTTTCCAGGGCTGGATCCGCTGGTGATACGCCAAGGGGATCGGGTAAGAATACGCGCCGGCAATCTCACCATGACCAATCACCCGCTGCATTTGCATGGTTACGACTTCGAAGTCACCGGCACCGATGGCGGCTGGGTGCCCAAGGCGGCGCGCTGGCCCGAGGTCACGGTGGATGTGGCCATCGGGCAGATGCGCGCGTTTGAATTCGATGCTATCTATCCAGGCGATTGGGCGTTCCATTGTCATAAGTCACACCACACCATGAACGCCATGGGTCATGATGTCCCAACGTTGATCGGTGTTGATCACCGCAAAGTCGCTAGGCGTATCAATAATCTGGTCCCTCAATACATGGTGATGGGCGACAAAGGCATGGCCGATCACGGCGCCATGGAGATGGAATTGCCGGAAAACACCGCACCCATGATGACCGGCCATGGACAGTTCGGCCCCATCGAGATGGGTGGCATGTTCACCGTAGTCAAAGTGCGCGAGGGTTTAGCCAAGAACGACTACAGCGATCCGGGCTGGTACCAACACCCTGAAGGTACCGTGGCCTACGAAGTTTCTTAAGACTAATGACTAAGCTATTGACTGATGCGGAGAGTTATCCATGAAAACCGTCCTGACGATCACTTTGCTGGCTACCACCTTGCTGCCCACGGCGCTACTGGCGCACGGCAATAAAAACGATGGCCATCAAGAGAAAGCACGGACCATCGACTACTCGAAAGCGGAAAAACATGTTTTCGGACAGGCCGCGGATCCGGCCAAAGCGGCGCAAACCATCACCGTGGACATGAGCGATCAGATGCGCTTCACGCCGAACCGAATTGCAGCCCGGCGAGGAGAAATCATTCGCATCGTGGTGCGCAACAAAGGCCAGCTCCTGCACGAACTGGTGCTGGGCACCGAGGGAACATTAAACGAGCACGCCGAGCTGATGAAGAAATTCCCGGGCATGGAACACGATGAACCCCACATGGCTCACGTGGCTCCGGGCAAAGAACAGATCATGGGATGGAAATTCACCCAGGCGGGTACTTTCTCTTTTGGCTGCCTCATTCCCGGCCACTACGATGCCGGCATGAAAGGCACCATCACAGTTCGATAACCGCTAACCGCCCCAGGCGCTAGCGCCTTCAGCTAGCGCCGCCGCAACTTGATGCCTGCCTCCAAATGCGGCGTAAGTGGAAACTGATCGAATGCCGCCGCTGCCTCTATCCCATGGGACTCGCCCAACTCATCCAAGTTGGCGAACAAGGTGCGCGGATTGCATGAAATATAAAGAACATTATCGCAGCGCCGCAGTAATTGCATAGTGCTTCGGTCAACGCCCGCTCTAGGTGGATCGACTAACACGGTGTAGAAATCGTAGCTATCCAAATCAATGTGGGCGAGCCTTCTAAACGGCCTCACCCGGTCTAGCGCTTCGCGCGCCTCCGCGGCGGAAAGACGGGCATAAGCGATATTGTCGATGCCGTTCTCCGCTAGGCTCCAGGCCAGCGCGGCGAGTGAGGTTTTACTGATCTCAGTGGCCAGCACCCGGCGAAAATGCCTGGCCAAGGGCAGCGTGAAATTGCCGTTGCCACAATACAACTCCAGCAAGTCGCCGCCTATACCCTCGGCCTGCTGGCCCGCCCACGTGATCATCCGCTCATTGACCCGCGCATTGGGCTGGGAAAAGCCGCCTTCTATCTGCCGGTAACGGTAAGTCCTACCCGCTATGTTCAACGCTTCGGTCACATGGTCCTGGCTGACCACCAGCCGCTGCTTCTTGCTGCGTCCTATGACATAAGCATTGAGCGCGCCGCCAAGAGCCGCGGCGGCATGTTCCCAGGCTGCATCCAAGCGGCGGTGGTAAATCAAGGTGATGAGCAGCTCACCGCTCAAGGTCGATAAGAACTCCACCGCATACAAACGCGCCCGCAAATGCGCATCGGCAACAACCGCCGCCAACAACGCCGGCATCGTTTTTTGAATGACGGGCGAGGCCGGCGAAAACTCGGAGAGCCCCCGCAGTTTCTTGCTGCCGGGTTCATACATGGCATAGCCGGACCGTTCTCCCTCATGCCAGATACGGAATTCACAGCGCATGCGGTATCCGCTGGCGGCGGACGGATACACCGCCAGCGCAACATCCGCTCTTCGCGCCAGTTGCTCACTGAACGCGCCCACCTTCTCGTCGAGCCGGGTTGGGTAGTCTGCCGCCATTCTGCCGCCATCCTCACTGGCTGCACCCGCGAAGGCGCAAACCGCCGCCGTGACTAACCGTGCCGCGTCACCTTGTACCCAACCCGCTCCCGATCCCAAGTAGCCTCGCTGAGGCCACGCTCGCGCAACTTGTTTTTCTGAATCTTCTGCGACGGCGTTTTCGGTATTTCGTCGATGAACTCAACATACCGCGGCACCGCGAAATACGGCATGCGGGGCACGCAGTAATCCAGCAGGGCCGCCGGATCGGGCCGCGCCGCGCCGGGTTTTAACACGATGCACACCAGCACCTCATCTTCGCCGCCCGCGTCAGCCTTGACCGCCACCGCCGCCGCCTCGGCCACGGCGGCATGTTCGAGGAACACCGCCTCGACCTCATAGGAAGAAATGTTCTCGCCGCGCCGGCGGATAGTGTCTTTGATGCGGTCGATGTACCAAAGATAACCGCGCTCATCCATACGCCCGGCATCGCCACTGTGGAACCAAAGATTGCGCCACGTGGACACCGTGTGCTCATCCATGTCCTTATAACCGCGCATGAAACAGAACGGCTCCTTGGGCCGGATCAAAATCTCGCCGACCTCGCCAGTGGGCAGTTCTTCATCGGTCTGCGGATCGGCGATGATGACCTCGAAATACTCGTCCCACACCTTGCCGGTGCAGCCGGGCTCAGCGGGTGCGTCAATAGGACGGTTCACCGGAATATTGCATTCCGTCATCCCGAACAGCTCACTGAATTGGGCAATATTGAACCGGCTGCGGAAAGCTTCCACGGTATCCGCCGTGACCGGCACGGCGCAGAGCATGCGCAAGTCGTTGTCCGCGTCCGTGGGCTTAGCCGGTTGGCGCAAAATGAAATCGTTCATCACCCCCAAAGCATTGGTGACGGTGGCTTTGTACTTGCGTACATCGTCTATCCAACTGCTGGCCCTGAAGAACTTGGTCAAGACAGCGCTGGCGCCGGCGATCAGCGTCGCATAGGTCTGCATCAGCGAGCCTTGAGCGTGAAACAGCGGCATGCAGATGTAATAGCGATCCGCCTCGGTGAGCGCCAGGTGCAGTTGCATGCCGTAGCCGAACAGGTACAGATGAGCGTGTGGCATCAACACCCCCTTGGACGGGCCGGTGGTGCCGGAGGTGTACATGATCATGCCGATATCGCTGTAGCGCACATCCACATCAATGGGCTCGGCTGGCGCCGCCATCAACTCATCGAAATGGCGCACTTCAATGCGCTTAAAAGCGGGCATGTCACCCGCCGCCAACGGCTCACCGGGCACGAACACCGTCTCCATCAGCGCCACGCTATCTTCCACCTCAGCCAGCCAAGGCAAAAACTCCCTGTCCATGACCCCGATCCTGGCCCCGGCATTGACCAGCACGTGGGTCATAAACATGCCCCGGTAAGCAGTGTTGATGGCCACCTGCACGGCACCGATACGGTTCAAGCCCCACCAGCACCACAGCCACTCGAGGCAGTTATTCATCATCACCGCCACGTTGTCGCCGAATTCAACGCCAACGCGGGCAAAGCCGTTGCCGGCGCGGTAGGACATCGCTTGCGCATCGGCAAAAGTGTAGGGCTCACCGTCTTCAAACTGCACAAAGGGCGCATCGCCACGCGCGCGGGCCTGCCGGTCCAACTGCTTGCCGATGACCCATTCGGATTTGTCAGTTGCCATGGGAACTCCAGTAGAAAACCAAGAATTTGGCAAATTCAAGAAGACTTAGCAAAAATTTGGTAATTCGTGGATTCGTAGAATAAGTGCATGACTATCACATGCAACCGAAGTCAGTAACCTGATGCTAGAAGTACAAGACTTAGATGGGTACTGAAAACAGTTGCAAACTCCTTATAGGGCACCTCTAAAAATGCACTTTTCCGCGATTGAGGCGTCAGCGCCGTGCTCGAATCCTCATGTATCACCTATCACTGTTGTCCCACAAACATGACATGGCGCACGCCGATCTCAACCAGCAGGTACGGACCGTCAGCCGGAGCAACGATGCGGCGGCAGGAAGGAGTACGGGCGCGGGTAGAGAAGCGTACGGCCCTATTCAAAAGCCATTAGTTCACTCACCACCGCAAAAACCCTCCTCGTCGAACCGCTCCAGCAATAGCCGGCCCGGGCGGCAAGAGTTGTCACCACCCCGCGCCTAGGACAGGCTATGCACATTTTTACCGGCACGAGAATAGGCGATGCAATGTGTGCTAGAAGGGGTACGGGTACTCGATTTCGGAAGCTATGTCGCCGGCCTGCTGGAGGACGAGCGCTTCAAGACCGGCATCGACAGGGGCGGCAACGGCACCATTCTCCCCGAACGCATGCCAGCCTGGTGTGCCGGGCGCACCGTTGAGGCGGCGCTGGCGGCGGCGAAGGTTCCGGGCGGTCCCGTCCATACGCCGCAACAAGCTTTGGATGACGCTCATATCAATGCGCTAGGTTGCCTAAAACCGGTGCAATACCCGGCGGCTTCAGGACCGAGTCCGCTATCCAACTACCCCCTCAACCGGTACGCCACACCCGGTGACATCAGACGCAGCGCGCCACAATTAAGCGAACCCACCGGCGAGGTCCTGACCGAACCCGGCTATGGCGCGGCGCAGATACAGTCTTTCACAGATCTACGGGTGGTGTGAAGCGAATACCATGAGCCAGACTACCAACGGCCATTGGCCGGCAAGCAAAATCCGGGGACTGGTGGACGAGCGCTCCGGCACTTTGGACCCGCGCATTTACACCGATGACGAACTCTACGCCCTGGAGATGGAGCGTATCTTTGGCCGGACATGGCTTTTTATCGCCCACGGAGCGCAGATCCCGAAGGTGGGCGATTTCTTCGCCACCTATATGGGCGAAGATCCGGTATTAGCGGTGCGGCAAAAAGATAAGAGCGTGCGGGTTTTCTTAAACCAATGCCGCCACCGCGGCATGAAGATCTGCCGCGCCGACGGCGGCAACGCGCGCGCTTTTACCTGCTCGTATCACGGCTGGTCTTACGACATGAGTGGCAAGTTAATCAGCGTACCGCGCGAGCAAGATGGGTACTTCGGCGAACTGGACAAATCGCAGTGGAGTGCCATCCAAGTGGCCAAGGTGGCAGCGTACCGTGGTTTGATCTTCGCCACCTGGGATCCTGACGCACCGCCGTTATACGATTACCTGGGCGATGCCGCTTGGTACATGGACAGTTTTTTCGATCGAGTGGATGCCGGCACCAGTGTCATTGAAGGGGTCACCAAATGGGTGATCGGCTGCAATTGGAAATTCGCCGCCGAGCAGTTCTGTAGCGATATGTACCACGCGCCCTTGGCCCACATATCCCCCACTATCGCCAAACTGCCGCCGGGCGCGCCCATGTCCGAGGCGGCGTGGCCCAACCGCGGTGTTCAATTCCGCGCCCTGCACGGCGGGCACGGCATGGGTTTTTTCACCGGCCCGCAGTCCGAGGATCCGGAGGAACAAGCACGCGAAGCGAGCCCGGTGATGGGCGGGCCGCAAGCGCGTGCTTACTATGCCGGCCCCGCCTTGGAAAGCGGCAGACGGCGTCTTGGCCGTCTTCGCGCCGAGCGTATGCGCGGCGGCCATATGACGGTGTTCCCCACCCTGTCGTTCCTGCCAGGCGTGCAGACCTTGCGCATTTGGCACCCGCGCGGGCCCCACGAAATCGAGGTCTGGGCCATGACCATGATCTTCGCCGATGCGCCACCGGCGGTCGTCGAGGACGCCCGCGTTGGCGTCATCAGAAGCTTTAGCCCGGGGGGCGTTTACGAACAGGACGACGGTGAAAACTGGGTCATGATTCAGGCTGTATTGAAAGGTTATAAAGCCCGGCAAACCCGCCTCAATATCGGCATGGGCAAAGGCCATGCCCGCGCTGATCATCCCGACTTCCCCGGCATCATCGGCAATGTCTATGGCGAAGAAGCGGCGCGGGGGTTTTATGCTCATTGGGCGGACATGCTGATCACCGATGATTGGGCGGCGTTATATCCTCCGTCCGCGCCATCGGTTTGATCCCACCAGTTCGATCATAATGGCGGCTTGCGCCGCAAAGAGTGTGCCCCCCGTGCAACTGCCCCCCTATATCGAATCGGCCTACGCCACGCCCATCGAACTGCATTGGGAGATAGAACAATTTCTCTATGCCGAGGCGGCACTCTTGGATGAGCGCCGCTACCGCGATTGGTTTGCCCTGCTCGCCGACGATCTGCGCTACCGCATGCCGCTGCGCTTCAACCGCGCCCAGCGTGAGCGGCATCAGGAACTGTCCGAAGACCATCAGAGCTTTCTCTTCGACGACACCAAAGCCTCCATGGATATGCGCATCCGCCGTCTGGAGACGGGCATGGCCTGGGCCGAGGAACCGCCCTCCAGGACCCGCCATCTGATCACCAATGTGCGGGTATTCACGGCCGATGATGCGCAGGTAGTCATCGCCTCATCGTATTTTCATCTATACCGCTCGCGCCTCGAGCGCCAAGTCGATCATTTGGTGGGCGGGCGCACGGACCGGTTACGCCGGGCGGACTCGCCGCTGCGCTGGTCGCTGGTGGAACGTTATATCGTGCTCGATCAGAGTACCGTGCTCGCCAACAACTTAAGCATGTTTTTTTGAGGCCAAGGGAGATAAGCGCCATGGCATTTATGCGCGCCTGCTCGCGCTTCGACGTCGAACCGGACCGACCGTTTCAATTCGAATGGGACGGCGATCCCATCGCCATAGTGGCGCTGGATGATGAATACTTCGCCATCGACGACACCTGTACCCATGACCGCTTCTCGCTCTGCGACGGATATATAGAAGGCGATGAGATCGTCTGCCCGCTACATCTAGCGCGCTTCGCCATCCGCACCGGTGAAGTGCGGATGGCGCCAGCATACGAGCCGTTGCAGACTTATCCGCTCAAGCTCGAAGGCGACGACATCTACATCGACCCGCAAGCCCACGACGAGTGAGCACGGTGCGGCGACCAGAGAACTCACCCATGGCCACCGCGCGCCATCATCAACTTCGATGGCGGCTTTGGTGCGCGCAGTGTACGGCGGGGGCGCGGCGGCGATGATTGGCCAGAGCGGACCGGCGCAACCACTTCCTTCTACAATTCCCCCCTACACTTCCCGCTAGAGGACCTGCCATGAGCCAACCCGATACCCTCACCCAAGACATCGGCGTTCTCAAACGCCGCGAGGTCGAAGCCCGTATTCTCGCGCCGGTCATCAATGCCATGAGCGAAGCATTCGGCCGCGACGAGGTCCTGGCAGTGCTGGCTAAAACCATCGTCAAGATAGCCCGCGAACAAGGCGCCGAGATGGCCGCAAGCCTGGGCGCGAATGACGCCCGAACTTTCATGGCCAGCTTGGAGGCCTGGACCCGCGGCGGCGCGCTGGAACTGGACGTTTTGAATAACACGCAAGACGCCGTTGCATTCGATGTCAAACGCTGCCGCTATGCGCAAATGTACCGTGACCTGGGTATTCCCGAATTGGGCGCCATCCTCTCGTGCAACCGCGACTTCGCCATGATCGAAGGTTTCGCACCGGATGCGGAACTCAACCGGACCCGGACTATTCTGGGGGGCGCGGCGCATTGCGACTTCAGATACAAATTTCCCGCTAAACAACCGGATTGATCGTCAACGCGATCGATCGCAACGGAGTCCTACCGATGGAACAGCGAAAATTTGGCAACACCGGACTTGATGTATCCAGGTTAACATTCGGTTGCGGCGCGGTGGGCGGGCTAATGACCAAAGGCCGCCCCGCTGATCAGGACCGCGCGGTCGCCTGGGCGCGCGACAACGGCATCAATTTCTTCGATACGGCGGCGAGTTATGGCGACGGTGCCTCGGAGACAAACCTGGGCCGGGCACTGAACGGCAACACCGATGGCTTGGTCGTGAGCACAAAAGTAGGGTTGCGCGATGCTGATATGCGTGAGGTGGAACTAGCCATCACCCGATCACTAGAAGCGAGCCTCAAACGCTTGCGTCTGGATCACGTAGATATCTTCCAGCTTCACAACACCTTGGGCCGCCCCGACCACCGGGGCACATTGACTGTGCAGCAGGTGCTGGATGAAGTCGTGCCCGTATTCGAAAAACTTCGCACGGCGGGCCGGACGAGATTCCTAGGCTTTACCGCCAAAGGCGAGGCGGATGATCTGCATGCATTGGTCAAATGTGGTCATTTTTCCAGCGCGCAGGTGTTCTATAACCTGTTGGTGCCCTCCGCGGGCCAAGCGGTGCCAGCAGGTTATCCAGCCGACGACTTCCGCCAGCTACTAGCTGTTGCCGCACATCATGGCGTCGGCGCCATCGGTGTGCGCGTGCTCGCCGGCGGCGCGCTTTCGGGCAGCACCAAGCGCCATCCGCTCGGCCTGCCGGTCGTCGCACCGATCGGATCGGACACCGATTACGCCACCGATGTGAACCGCGCCCGTCAATTCTCACCGTTGGTCGAGGCGGGCTATGCCGAAAATCTACCGGAACTCGCCATCCGTTACGCCATCTCGAACCCTGCATTGCCGACGACGGAGATCGGTATTGCGGCGTTGGAGGAGTTGCAAGCCGCCGCCGCCGCGGTGAACAAAGGTCCGCTGCCGCCCGCGGCGCTGGCGCAAATCAATGCCATTCAAGAAGGCTTTGCGGCCTTGCGTGCCTAGAATCGAAAATCCTGCCTCGCTCGCGCAGTAACGTGCCTAAATTCGATGAGCAACCGCACCATGGCGCGCATCATTCAACAACGCGCGGTATGCTTTTTCTGCCCGCTCGAAGTGCCCGGAGCGATGTAATGCCACCGCCCGTGCAAGCGCTTGTTCGTCGTTCGAGCATGTGTTCACTCGGCCGCCTTGGGTTGATGGCCAACAGAGTCAGCGTATTTCGCCAACTGCTCCGGCTCTAGATAAGCCTCCTCCCACTCGCGCACTCGATTGAATCCGGCGAAAGTGTGGAAGTCACCGAGCGGGTGATCATGGAAATCCTGGAAGAAGGTTTTTTCCGCCATCGCGCCCTCCTCGCGCAGGGCCACGGCGAAGTCGTACACCGCCTGCATGGTTACCCGCAAACTGGCGCTCGGTAAGATAGTGGCGCAAATACCGATCTCGGTCATTTGTTCTTGCGTGAAGCGGGGCGAAATGCCGGTCTGGTTGTACAGCACTGGTCCGTTGACCTCGTTGCAGATGCGCCGCACTTCACCCTCATCGGTAGGCCCCTCCACAAAAGCCATGTCGGCGCCCGCTTGCAGATAAGCGTTGGCCCGGGTAATGGCATCATCCAGGGTACCGCCGTGGGCGCCGCGCGCATCGGTTCTGGCGATGATGATGAAGTCTTTATCCAGTTCATCACGCACATCCGCGGCGGCGCGGTATTTGCCCGCCGCTTCCTCGATCGGGATCACCAAGCGGCCCGCCACATGACCACAGCGTTTCGGAATGACCTGATCTTCGATGTGAATGGCGGCGGCGCCCGTTTGCATGTACTCACGCACGGTACGGATCACATTGATGGCGTTGCCGTAGCCGTTGTCGGCATCAGCCACCAGCGGGATGTCCACGGCGTTGGCGATATATCTCGCGTTCAGGTGCATTTCGCTCATCGTCGCAAGGCCCGCATCGGGCATGCCTAGAAGAGACAAGGACGTGCCGTAGCCGGTCATGTAAATGGCCGGAAAGCCTACTTGCTCCAGGATCTTGGCGGTCATGGCGTTGTAGCAACCCGGGATGAACAGGGTTTCGGGGGCTTTTAGCAATTCGCGTAGACGGGTGGTTTGGCGCACGGTGATTCCCTCGGCGGTGTGAGGATAAGGCGCGCTATTGTGGGCGCCACTGAACCCCGCTGCCAACCGGGTTCGAACCCGGTGATCAGCGCCTTCAGGCCAGACAGCGCGGCAGCTGATCGAGGCGGGTGAGAATCAAATCGCAGGGTAATTTCTCTGGCGCATGGCCGCGCAGGCGCAGTGATCTCTGGTCGCCGGCAAACAATGCGGTGCGCAATCCCGCGGCCGCAGCGGGCACGATGTCATTGCGCATGTCGTTGCCGATATAAACCGATTCGGCCGGGGCGATGCCACGATCGGCCAGCGCCGACTTCAGCTTCGCAAAGAGCGATGCCGAGGGTTTCGCGATCCTCTCCTGATAACTCCAAATGCAGAGTTCTTCGTCGAAGCCCAGGTCGTGCGTGCTCTTGCCAAGAAAGTGCTGAAACAACAGCGGCGTATAGAATTGGGCATTCGAAACGATGCCAAGTGTGAAGTCCTCACGCTGGTGGATCCGGCGCAGAGTCCATGCCAGCCGGGGCATTGGCCAGACCGGGTTAACGCTTGTTTCAAAGCGAACGGATAGGCGCTCGATGAGTGCTCCATCGTACTCATGGCCCAAACCCGATAAGAGTTTCTGCCAAATTTCGCGGATCTCGGCTTCCGGAAAGTCGATGCCCTTTGCCCGGCTGTCCTCATGGGCCGTCTTGATCAGATCGTGGAACGTGGCGTTGAGCGCGCAGTCCTCGGGCACTGCAAGACCCTCCCGTGCAAATACGTCGAGCATCGCCGCTTCGCGGTCTTCTTGCTGCGCCAAACTCATATCGCCGGCACCGGAGACAAACAGTGTGCCGTAGATATCAAAGACGACTGCCCGGATGCCCTTCAATGTAGGAGTCTTCGCTGCCAGAGCCGTGGGCGACGGAGCGAGAACAGATGATTGATCGTCCATGATTGCAAGGAGATCTGACAGCATTGCACTAAGCCGTCTTCAGGCAGTGGAAATTTTCCGGCGAAAGGAATGCAGTCAACACCTTCTTTTGATCGAAGGGCTCTTGATCGAAAAGCGTCATCGCACCGTCTCCATTGGCCACTGTCTGGTAGATCGAAGCCAGCTTGCGGCCATAGGTAGAAAGAGAAAAATGTTCCTCTAAGAGAGCCGCGCATTCCTGTTTCACCGGTTGGTTTATTGAAGCAACGAGCCAATTGGCGGCGCCTAGTACCGCGCCGTTGGATAGGAGAACGCTCACTGCCTCGCGGGCCGGCGGACTGGCTAGACAGCGAAGAATGACAGCTTTTTGAGCCGGTTCGCCCAGTCCGCCAAAATCGATGTAATGCTCATGGCAGATCGCCCCAAGGGCGCGCTTTGCGGCCCCGGGAGGTGCAGTTTGGCCGCAGATCTGGTACTGGCGCGAAATCAGTTCCGATATCTGCGCTTCGATCGGCTCGAGTGCGATCCAATCACATGGCGCGAGCAGTCGCTGATACAAGCCCGCAAAGCTGAGTCCAAGAGCGCGGAAATCCCTGGTGACGTCCGGCAAATCCCGGCCAACTAACGGCTTGTTGAAAAGGAACGGCTCCAGAAAAACCAGGCCGAATCCTTCTGTAATGCTTGTTGTGACAATAGCATCCGCGGTGGTCATCCATTCGCCAAAGCTATGGCTGCCATAGGCAGTGTTTTGCACCACCCCCAAAGACGCGCTGATCTGGTGCTGTCTGGCAAACGCTTCCCAGCCGGCGTGAACCGGGCGCCACACTTCATTGTCTGGCGCTAGGCTGGTAGCAACGCCAAAACCATGCTCACTGAGCAGAACTGCGAGCAGGATCAATTCTCCGATGTTCTTCCGGCGAATGCCGCGTGTGGGATAGAACAGCACTCTGCGCCCGGTTGCAAAAGATGTTGCCCGTATCTCGGGAACCATTACCGGATTCGGCAGCAAGTGCAAACGATCCGGCGCCAGCCCTGCACCCTTTAAAATCGAGTAATCCCGCCCGTTTAGCACCGCGTAATGGCAGCGCGCAGACTGCGGATAAAGCGACTTGGCTTGACTGGCTACAGCATAATTCGCGGGCCGTCCGTCTTCGGCGAAGTCGTGGATCTGCAAAAGCAGGTTCTCGCCTTGCTGCGCCAGGATGGCGATGGCATCGGCGAGGAGCACGTTCTTTCCAAGACAGTGATTGTGAAAGTGCCAAACGTCCGGCGGCGGACCCGCGGCGGTTCTAAGCCGCAAGGCCAACTCCTGCGCTGTGAGGTTGCCCGCCGATGCGCGGTACTTCAAGCCATCGACCGTGCGGGCAACATCCCTCAGCGGTGATCGCTGCGGGCAGGGTTCGCCGATAAGTACGGTGCATTCATGACCGCTGCCGTCCAGGCTGGCGACAGCGTTTTCCATGACCCGGGTGACGCCGCCGGGCCGCAGGTGGTGGTGCAAGATGGCGATGCGCATCACTCTGCCGCCGCCCGGCTCCTGTCGAGCCCGTACTTTTCGCGATATTCGGCGACAGTGTTAATCGGTAGACGCTCCTCCTCGATGATATCGGTGAGCAGTTGTTCGTGACTGTGATCCTTCACCTGAAAGGTCCTGTGGATATTGCTCAGTTCCTGGCAGTCGTTCACGATTCCATGAGACTTGGCCCGGCTGAGGAAACTTTGAAGAATTCCAAAGCTCATCTTTCCAAGCGCCTGGATCGACCGGTTGCGGTGCACCCGCTGCTCGAGATCGGTCTGGGCAAATGCGGTCAATCCATATTGGTGGTAGACGTCCAGAAGGTGAGCAGTCTCCACTCCGTACCCGATCGGAAACGGTATCGTTTCCAACACCTGGCGGCGCACTGCGTATTCACCTGAAAGCGGCTGGATGATCGCCGTCAGTTCCGGGTAGAACAAGCTGAATAGCGGCCGCACGAGGATCTCCGTGACCCGCCCTCCGTCGCCGGGGCGGAGGCCCTGGCTGAAGGCGAGCGGCCGGTCATAGAACGCCTTGACATACTGGATGTCCTGCCGCTGTATAAGCGGTGCGACGAGCCCGTAGACGAAGCGCGGGTGAATGTTCGAGATGTCCGCGTCGATGTAGCAAATAATGTCGCCTTCGAGCTGGTGGACCGCCTTCCAGAGATTTTCTCCCTTACCCCGTTTGAAGCCTTGAGACGGTAGGATCTCCGAGGAAAGATAAACGTCCGCGCCAAAATGAGAGGCAATTTCGAGCGTGCGGTCTTCTGAACCAGAATCGATGACCGCCAATTCATCCAGCACTGGATACCGGTCCATCAATTGGCTCTTCAAAATGACGATTTCCTTGCCGATCGTTTGCTCTTCGTTGAGCGTTGGAATACAAAGCGAAATCCTGAGCCCGGCTCGTTCTTTCGCCTCCACCAGGGCGGTCAAGTCCGAGAACTGACTGTGGTGGAATGTGTTATTGTCGAGCCAGTCTTCTATGCTCATATATCGATTCCTTTCCTGTTCAAATCACTAGGATCCAGCGGCGGCTCCATCTGTGCAGGATGCGCGTCGATGAATTGAAGTATTCCTACGAGTTGCGCCAGTCCGTCGAAGATAGGTTTGATTTCGACGTTTTCGGTAGGCTCGTGAATGTGATACCCGCGCGAGATCCCAATGGTGACGCCCGGTATCTTTTTAAAGATCAGGGCCGCCAAGTCGCCGGCGCTAGGCTGAAACGCCGGCGTTATGTCGAGACCACGCATGACGTCGCAGGTGGCTTTGACCAGAGGATGAGAAGCTGCAACGCCACCGGGTGCTCGACGGGCGAGAACTTCGATCGAAGTGGACGCTCCAGTCTCAGCACTTACCTCATCGATAATTTTTTCAATTTGCTCACGAATTTCGCGCGCTTTGCCCACTTGCTCACTGCGAACTTCAAATCGAAGCACCGCCCGAAGAGGAGGGGACGTGTAACCGGTGCCCGCGCACATCGAGCCCATGATTACAGCCGTTTTGGGGCTCTGCGCAATGGGGATGTCAAGGATGCGGCGGAGGATTTCCGCCATCGTTACCAGCGCGTTTTGGCCACCCTGGTGAGGCCGTTCGGTGCCACCGGCTTGAACGTTACACACGATCTTGCTTCGGTTCATGCCCGGACACGAATAACTCAATCGGCCTAGCTGAGCACCTTCCAAGCAAACGCCTGCACTGATTGATCGATTGACCTGATCGAGAAAGAAACGAATGCCGCCGAGATCGCCACGGCCCAGACTGCGCGTTGCCGCTAGCAGTATCACATCGCCATCGAGCTCGATCTCCAGCGTTCATAGAATCTCCGGCAAAGACACCAGCGCCGCCAGGCCTAGGCCATTGTCGGCGATCCCCCAGCCGGCGATCCCGTTCTCGACGATGGAAACATTTGCACCGAATCGCGCTTCGTCCTTTAGGGTGTCCGCGTGAGCCGCGACCAAGATATTGTGAGACGGGTTTCTTCCGGGAAGGATGGCTTGTGCATTCCCCGCTTCGTCTATCGATGTGTGCTGAAGCCCGAGTTCCTCGAACCGGTTGTTAATGAACTGAATCCGTTCCTCCTCGAACTCGGTTGGAGCAGGGATTTCACTGATCATCACCGCATTGGCGACGATGATTTCCTTTATTGAATGGAGCTTCTTCCGTGCTTCGGGCAAGCTTGCTACGATGTCCTGAATGGTCATTCTAATACATCCTTCACACTTGAGCAGCTAGAGCCGAGCCGATAATAATAGTGCCCAATGGCAACGAAATCGACAAATTCTTATAGCTCCACGACAAGGAGCGCATAAGTTAAGACGATCGAACAACAAGTGTGCGATCTCGGGCACCAGTTGATATGCACCGTGTGATGAAAGCCTGAGCACCGTTAGAGCCATAGACCTTGCCTAGGCAGTGATGGACAACACGCATCAGGTGGTGGTTGATTACTGTCCATGCCAAACGCTCGGGTTGGGACCAATGCGGCGGACACTGCCAGAGCGCTTAACTTCAACACCGCGCAGCAACCGGTAGCTACCCGCAATAGCCAAGCAAGCCCGGGCGACAGCGCCAAAAGCCGGCGGCTCCTGCTAACGGACGCCGCCCCAGGGACGCCATCAAGAATTGCGCGCCTGCAACCAAATCGCGAGCAACATGCGTAATGTACTGATGAATGCAATGGGTTGGTCCAACATGAGGTGGTGATAAGCTGCGGGGATCTCCAGCACTGGCGATTGCGCACCCATGATGCGCCTCATGTACCGCGCCACTTGTGGTCTTATGAGGGCGCTATGTTGACCGTATATCAGCGCCCGCTTACACGTCGCCGATTGCAGATGTTCGTGATATGGCTCCGCGAAATATCTGGGATGCAAGGAGAGCGGATCGAACTTCCAAGTCCAATCACCGCTCTCCTGGCGCTGAAGCGAATGCCGGCCGATGAATTCGTGTAGGTACCTAGGTGCGGCCGGCTGCTCTGGCCGCAGCGCGAAGCGCGCCAAGCCCGTAGCAAAATCGCGATAGGTCCTCACTTTTTGCATATCCGGCGGCGGTCCAGGCGCCTTCGGATGCTCGGGCGGCACGATCGGTGAATCGACTATCACCGTACCAGCCAGAGCTGAGCGGTGATAATTGGCATAGAGCGCACTCATAAAACCGCCCAGGGAGTGCCCGACCAGGTATGGCTTCTCGCCCAGGTGAGCCGCGTCCAGTACCGCCTGGATCTCCGCCACCCGCAGATGCGCTGCGTAGTCCTCGCGCGTACCGCTATCTCCCATACCCGCCAAGTCCATCGCGGCGACTTTGAACTGCCCGGCAAAAAAAGGCGCGGTGAAACGCCACCAATGGGCATGGGCACCGCCGCCGTGAATAAACAATATGCCGGGCGGCTTTGCCTCAGTGCCTAGATAAGGCCAGCTCAGATAGTTGATCCGGCATCCTTCAACCACAATCTGATGGGCCGTGTACGGCTGTGTTATAGCCCAGTCGAACCAAGCGGGTGACGGTGCTTGGACGGCCAATAACTCTTCCGGCAAGGCGTTCATAGAGGATCTCTAAACGGCGGCGGGCGCAGAGTTTACAGCACCTTGCCGCCCTCCCTACCGTCTTCCTACTAGCACTTGTGCACAGAGGTACTAGAGCGGATTGAGTAAAGAGCCCCTCTAAAAATGCACTTTTTCCGCGATTGCGGCGTCAGCTCCGTGCTCGAATCATCAGTTATCACCTAGACACTGCGGTTGTGCGCGCGGTGCTTCCTTGCACTCACGAAACAATGACTATTTTTAGCAGGCGCCCTGTAATCAAATAACAAACAAGATACAAACGCGCGGCCATCGTGATCACCGCCAAGGATTCAAGGAACAGATAATTCAAACGCCTCATACATCTGATCATATGCCAGCGCCCACGGCGGGCGCAGATAACCCAGTGCTTTTACATCCAAGGCCCATTGACCGAAGGGTAGCGAGCGCGAGAAGGAACGGCCACCGATAGCCCTGGCTACTGATTCCATCGTGCTCTGCGCCAATTCCGCGATGGCGATCTTGCCATGCAGCGCCGTCAACCCGGCATCCTCATCCGCCTCTACCGCGCCCACCATGCCGCCAAGCGCCTGCCCGGCCAACCAATAGTGGTTTTGCGCTTTGCTCCACTCGACTCTTTCATACGGCTTCAGGCCACGCGCTTTGGGCCCTATGGTCTGCTGCGCTGCGCCCATCGCGGCATCGAGCACACCCATCGTCACGGCGGCGAAGGTGGATGAAATATAAGGCAAGACCTTCGGCGCGATAGTGGTGATATTGCCAGGATTGGCGAACCTGAGGGCCGGCATGCCGTCAAACATAAAGGCGTGGCTTTGCGTCGCCGCCATGCCATGGCCGTCCCACTCAGCCAGCAACCGCATCCCGCTACTGCCGTCCCAGGGGTGGCCGCGGGTGTCCAAAAGAAATAGCTCGGCATCGGCCTCACCTTCCGGCTTCGCCACCGTGATCATGAATGAGGTAATACCGGAGCCACTGCCCATGTGCTTGTGCCCCGAGAGTTCCCAGCCATCGCCATCAGGGCTAGGGCGGGCCACGGCTTTAGTCTCCATCAGGTTACCGGCGCTACCGGGCTCCGAGGCGACGGTGCCAAACCAATGCCCGCCCGCCACATCATCGAACACTCGCGCTCTTTGCGCCGCCAGCGCGGCCGCGCGCTCCGGCGCTACCTCGTGGGACTCCAGCCAAAAGCTCAGCACTGCGGGGTGCATGGCCGTCACCAGAGCAATCGATGGATCGCCTGCTGCCAAGGCTCTGAATACCCGCGCGTACATGCGCACGGACGCCGCCGCGCCCAACCAACATCCGCCTCGCTCAACGGGTAATCCGAGCCTTAGCAGGCCCGCATCGGCCAGCACCGAAAAATCCTCTGGCACCAATGTTCGCCGGTACAACCGCTCATCGCATTCCGTGGCGAATTGCGCAGCAACACGCCCCACCGCTGCGCATACTTCGTCGATCATGGCCGCCTCTGTCAATCGATGATCTTGTTGATTGAGTACTCAACGATACCACGCCCACCGGCCGCCCTGAGCTGCGGCACGATAGTGCGCACCACCGACTCGGGGACGATGGTATTCACGCTGTGCCAGCCTGCCGCCGACAGCGACGACACGGTGGGCGTCTGTAACGCCGGCAAGATCGCCACCACCGCATCCAGAGCCTCGGCCCGCGCGTTCAACATGAGCCCAACCTTGCCTTCGGCAGCCAAACACGATTGCAACATGAGTGCCAGGTTGTCGAGTTTGTTGCGCCGCCAAGGATCGGCAAACGCACCGTGATGGGCGATGAGGCGCGGCGTGCTCGACAACAATTCCTCAACGATACGAAGATTGTTCGCCCGCAGAGAATCACCCGTCTCCGTAATCTCCACGATCGCATCAGCCAAGCGGGGTGGCTTGACCTCGGTCGCGCCCCAGGAAAACTCGACCTGCGCCGTGATCCCGTGCCGGGCCAAGAACTGCGTCGTCAGATTCACCACCTCCGTCGCGATCCGCGCGCCTTGCAGATCTTTTACCGACTGCACGTGCGAATCGTTGGGCACGCACAACACCCAGCGCGCCGGCCTACGGCTCACCTTGGAGAACGTGAGTTCGCACACCTGCGCCACATCGGCACCGGTCTCGATGATCCAATCGAGTCCGGTGATACCGGCGTCCAAAATGCCCTGCGATACATAACGCGCCATCTCCTGGGCGCGCACCAACATACATTCGATCTCCGGATCGTCAATGGAGGGGTAATAAGAACGCGATGAAAAAGTGATGCGATAACCAGCCTGATGGAACAACGCCCCGGTTGCATCCATCAAGCTGCCGGCGGGAATTCCAAGTTTCAGAACAGGTTCGGACATGACTACTCATACACCTCTTCAGGATCGAAAACGCGCTCCCCGACGACCCTGAACGCGCCAGTCGCCGGCTCGACCTCGCGAAAGAAACAGCTCTCGTAGCCCTCGTGGCAAGCCGCGCCGCCCACTTGCTCCACCTGTACCAAAATGGTGTCGGCATCGCAGTCATAGAAGAGGCGTTTTAAGTGCTGCACGTTGCCGCTCTCCTCGCCCTTGCGCCAGAGCTTCTTGCGGCTACGGCTGTAATAACACACACGCCTGGTCGATACAGTCTCGGCATAAGCCGCTTCGTTCATATACGCCATCATCAGCACCTTGCCCGAGGCTGCATCCTGGGCAATAGCCGGAATTAGAGGCACTTTCTCGAAGTCGGGTCCGCTCATCACTTGGGCTTCGCTCACTTGACTGGCCAGCTAGGAGGGGGGCGCATCCTAGCGGGATCTACGCCGTTGTGGTAGCCAGTCGAGTTAACCGTCTCCCGGTGACAAGACCATGCCGCTAACTCACTGTGGACCCCCCACTATGGACCCCCCCACTATGGACCCCCCCGCTATGGACGATAAGTAAACGGGATGAGGGTAGCGCCGCGAACCGTAGTGCGTATAAAACGCCGGGCTTCATGCAGCGGGTAATCGAGCCGCCCGCTATGCATCACGCCACCGCGGTTATCCCAAACCAAGGTATCGCCCAACCGCCACTCGTGTTCCCAGCGAAATTCCGGGCGGTCGATGGCGTCGAACAATGGTTCCAGCAGCGCCTCAGCCTCCTCTTGCGCCATACCCACGATGGCGGAGGCGAGTAGCGGATTGGCATAGATGCCAGGGCGTCCCGTTACCCGGTGCGCATTGACCACCGGATGCCGCGCGCTGGCTTGTTGTCGTGCTTTCGCGTCCAGGGCTTGCGCCGCCACCCGCGCGCTGGGATTACGCTGATGGCCACCGTACCGGAACTCCGCCATCAGCCCATTCAAGCGCAGCTTCAAGTCCGGCGCCAAGGCGTGGTACGCGAGGGTGACATTGGTAAAGCAGGTGTTGCCGCCCGTGGAGGGGATATCGATGGCATGCAGGAGAGTCGCTTTGGCCGGCACCGGATCATAGGACAGATCCGAATGCCAGCCGTCGCGTGGATTTTCTATCGCACCGCGCCTAGCGCCTGCCTCATCGAAACTGCCATCCGGGTTGCGGTTGGTCATGATGACCACATCAGGGACCTCGGGATGCTGATATTTGCGCTGCACGTGCGGCTGAATAGGCCCGAAAACGCGGGCAAAAGCGGTCAGTTGCCGGGCCGTTAGCGGCCGCTCCCTGAAGAGCAACACACCGTATTCCGTCAGCGCCGCATCCAGCGCCGCCGCCACCCCGGCGGTCAACGGCGAGCGCGGATCAACGCCCCCGACTTCGGCACCACCGGCAGCGCTCATGCGGGCCACGGATAGAGGCATGGACCGGCTCCCCTGAAGCGGCCTCAGCTACCCGGCCACACCTCCGCCACACCCAGCTCATCGGCTAATTGGCCAAGCGCCTTCCAGGTACCGTCATCGAGCGGTATGCCTTCCCCGGTGCGTTGCTGCTCGCGCATATACTCCAGTTCGCCCGGGTAATAGACCCGCTCGAATCCTTGCGCCGGCGGCGTCGCCGTCAGGTATTCAGCGAACTGCGTCACCTGCTGTTTGAATTGCTCCAGCGGTAAAAACGCCTCCACTGCAAACGCCGCCATGAAAACACCGTCGTTGTGAAAACCGTCCGGATCGACGCCGAAACCGAGTCCCGGCAATATGCCTGACAGAATTTCCACCATGGCGGCAAGGCCGTAACCCTTAAACCCCTCGGCGCCGCCCAGCGGCAGCAAGGCGCCGCCTCGCGCCACCGCCGACGGATCGGTACTAGGCGCGCCGTTCTCATCCACCAACCAGCCTGACGGCACCGGCTCACCCTTGGCGCGCGCCACTTTCAGTTTGCCAGCGGCGGCGGCGGAAGTGGCCATGTCCAGAACGAAAGTGCCACTTAAGTTCGACGGCACCGCGATGCAGATGGGATTGGTCCCCAAGCGCGGCACCCGGCCGCCAAACGGCGCCACCGCCTTGGGCGAGCGGCCGGAATCGGCGGTCATGAGGCCGATGCAACCGGCCTTCGCCGCCATCATGGGATAATCCGCCACCCGGCCCACATGACCCTGGCGCAGCACGGTACAGGCCGCCACGCCGCCGCTGCCAAGCGCTTTGTCTATGGTCTTCTCCATGGCGTATTCGGAAGTGGTGTAACCAAACCCCCAATGGCCGTCGATGACCGCCGTGGTGGCCGACTCACGGATCACTTTCATGGGCGCTCGAGGCACGATATGCCCCTTAGCCATACGCTCTACATAAGTTGGGATCTGAATAACGCCATGGGATTCATGGCCCACCAGGTTGGCCCCCACCAGGTGACGGGTAACGGTCCCGGCCTCGTGCTCGCTAGCGCCCGCGGCCTTAAACAGGGCCTCACCGGCTGTGGTGAGATCGGCTTTGTTAATCAACGGCATGCAAGAATTCTCAGGATTTGAAATCTTAAATAAAAAAATCTTGGAACCGCACGGTGCCACGAATGACGGTGCGGGGAAGGACCCGGCGGTGTTGGTTCATATCGAAGTTGGCCACGGCCCGGTGCGTGAGGCTGCGGTTACCCACATCAGCAGAGCGCCGGGCCGCCAGGCGTGGCTGTAGCCATACTCATCTTGGGTGGGTCATCTTGGGTGGCGAATGCCATCAGCTCCCCCAGGAGCGCCTCGTCGATGGCCGCCTTGGCGGCACCGCTCAAGGGCGCGCGCAAGTCGAACCCATGCACTGCAACACCAGCCACGGGGGACAGTGGCACCCTCTCAAAAAACAACTTAGACAACCTTCGCCGTCATGGTGGGTTAACTCCGATCGCAATGGAAGCGGCGATTCTCACGCACCCGTAGATAAATGCAAAGCGCAATAGCTGAGAGCATTAGCGCTGATGAATAGCGCCTGCGCGCTAGGCGTACTCCTGCCACTACTACACCACCATGGGTTATTGCTGGCACTGTCGTTCTTGTTGTTTTCCGGCAGCTTCATGGTAGTCGTGGCGGCCACCACCAACATGGCCCGGCTGGCCCGGCCACCGGCGCTATGGCCGAGATGGATCGGTTACTTCACCATCGTCTTCGAGGTGGGGCAGAGCGCCGGCCCCTTAATTGGCGGCATCGCCGCTGATACGTGGGACACGGATGCGGTACTGTGGATATCCGGCAGCCTACTCGCACTGGCTGCACTTTGCGCCCTCGGGCAGCCGGCAACCAGGCAAAAAGCTATCACCGGGACAGCGTAATCACGCACTAGCGCATCATCGCCCTGCCAGCCATAACCAAGTTAAGAATCGTACGGCCCCAGGAATCTTTCCCCGTCGAAGTGAATAAGATGGCTCGGCGCATCAGCACACCACACTTGCGTTTCCCAACAAATAACACCTAGATACCGCCCCATCACGCCCCGGTTAGGAAAAGCCGTGACATATACCAAGCCAGGCCCGGCGTTGCCGAAGAGTGCGGCGAGTTCATCGTGCCGTTTTGCATCGACCGGCCCGTGACTCGTCACCGACTCCACCAACAGTAACCAGCTCTTTTCCCTGTAGGGGACCTCCAAAAACCTACTGCGCGACGCTATGGCTGCGTTGCGCGGTGCTCGCAATCCTCATGTATTACCATACATTGCGGTTCCTGCGCTCCGTGCGCCTTGCCCTAACGCCGCTCGCTACGGTTTTTAGAGGTCCCCTGTAGTACAGAACCACATCCGGCAGCTTGCCGCGCTCATCGGCCTCCACCCCGAAACTGGCAAGACGCTCTCGTTGGAAATATCCCGCCTTATCCCCGGTATCGCCAACGTAAATGACTTCGGCACCCGGCGCGAATCTTGGCGAGAACTGCGTGATGATTTCTTTTATCAACTCGCTATGAGCGCCAGGCGTGAGAGCGATTTCTTCTCCATCGGCTACCTGCACGGGAATCATCTGCACTTCCCGGTGTCGCGCTTATTGCGCCGCAAGCCTCTGCTGGCCTGCAACAAAGTCATCGAGTGCTTGCTGCCAATGGCCGGTTCCGAATGTCTGCATAACCTCTAGAGCTTCATCACTAATTTGGTAACAAGCCTTGGGACTGTTTACCGGTCTGGCGGGCGCATCCGGGTTATAGACGGCGAGTCCGGCTTCCACGAACTGATGCATCGTATGCCGGCGAAAAGTCTCGCGGGTATTCGGAGCATAGTCCCGGCCGTAGTGTTCCCGGCAGTAGTCCATAATGGGAGTGATACCCATCAAAGGCTGCCCGGCATCGCGCCAGCTTCCCGCCGGCTTGAGGGCCACAAGAGCCAATAGGGTTAAAGCAGAGCGCTCATTGTGCTGCGTTCTCGGCATGCCGAGTGCTTTCAATATCAGCAGGGCCTCATCGAGCTTCTCCTGGGCATTCAACGGATTCTCACCAGCGCTCATCCGGGCGATCTCCTTTTCTATGATGTTATCGATACCGGCCTGGGAGAGTGTCGAAACCGGGCCATAGCCCCCGATCCTCTCAAGAACCTCCCTGCTCGGATAACGCAAAAAACGTAGATCGGTAGCGTTTACCTGCGTATGCCCATTGAACTGCCGGAAATAGCGATCAACAAGACTGCTGTTTAAGTAAATACAAAGACCCTGGGCCAGGGCTTGCGAGACCCCCTCTTGCGCGGCATGAAAAACATTGAGGTGGTTCTCGAAGCCGACCAGCGCCCCTGGCAGATGGGACGGGTACACATAAGCCACCACCCGCCGCCGTTCCTCTTTAGCGGTGAATCGCTTTATAACAACGAAATGCCCTCTGTTCGCCCACAGCCACCGGCGGCTGCTAGCAGTGACTTGAATAGCATTCGGTTTCTTCGACTGAATAGGCCATTCGACCCCGCCATCCCTGAAATGCGATGCGTACAACAAAGGTACCGTGCCAGGCCCGGGCTGAGAGCGTGTATCAGTCTTGAGCCGAAAATCTACCACTGGGCCCGTGGACACAGAAAGACCGATATCACCGAGGGTGGCGGTGAACAGTCCCATCCGCTCAATGATCGCTTGCTCAATATCATTGGACGCGATGTGAACAAAACCATCGGGGTCGTCCGGACGAATAACCGCGGCATAATCGACCCTGCGTTGCGTCATATCCGCAACAGTGCACTCGCCAGTGCTCTTGTCGATATAAAACCCTCCCCCTTCGCTTGCGGTAATTAGCACTTTCGACGCCGAAGCGTTCCTCACCGCATGCAAGATGATGTTTTCCTGTAGAACCTCATCTCCTTTAAAAGCAGAATCTCTCGTTGCGAAAATATGCAAACGCCGCAGGCTCATCATCGAGAAGAACCGCTCTCTGAACGGCTTGAAGTACGGGCCGTTGCAAAAAGAGCGAGGAACAATCGCGACCAACTCGCCGCCCTGTCTCAACCTGCGGGCGGCAAGAAACATGAACGCCGTGTAGAGATTAGAGGTTTCCAGCCCGGCTTTACGCACAGCCAGTCTATGCTCAGACGTGGAACCAAGTTTCTTGTATGGCGGGTTCATGATGACATGAGTCAGCCCGTCGTCATCGGCGCTATCGAAGAGGTCCGCTTGAGGTCCGCGCAGCGGATCAAGAACAAAATCCACTGTACGGATTTCAGATGTGGCGAGAATTTTCGCGGCGGCACATCGGCTTTCCGACTCGGCCAGAGTCGCCCGCAGATAGCCGGCCAGCAAAGGCTCTATCTCATAGCAGATCAGAGACAAAGCAGATGGCGGCTTTCCTTCCTCGCACACCCGCTCCACCAGCGCCGCGGTCAGCGATCCCACCCCGGCACCGGGATCTAGAACTCTCATAGGGTCTGGAAAAAAGCTGAACATACTCGCCATGAAGCGGCATATGGGCACCGGGGTCATGTATTGGCCAAGATCAGAGCGCTTTCGCGGATCGAGTTTGAGCGCGGCATCAATCCTGTAGAACTCCGCGGTGTCAGCGAGGGCGGGTTGTGGATAAAACATCGGTATCCGGTTATTTCAACAGGTCTCGTAAACTCATCGTCTTCATCCGTCCGCAACGCCACAAACGACATCGAACAATGAAATAAAAAAGCTCACAGGGTTCTTTACTCAGGCGGTTAATACTGAAGAAATAACCAGCACAATACCCATCGACTAAACGCCCGTCCTGGCCGGTGGAAAGTTGCCCCATATAAGGCTTGGCATCGTCCAAAACCTTGCCCTGTAGCCGCAGATACCCATCCCCTCCCGCATCTCGGGTTCGCTGATCCAATGAGCATTCACCAAACGCCCATCATCGCGCTGGCCTAACCCGCAACGATAGACTGTGTAAACCTGCCCGGCATTGCCCGCACAAAAATGCAACGCGGTGCCGCGCAAAAGCCGCATAGACTTCACCCCGCCAATGGTATTCACTGCACGCAGTCTGCCCGAGCGCGCCACCGCTGCCAATGACCATAGCGAGTCAGCCCATAGCCACCGCCAAAGACGTACGCGAAGCCCTGCGCGGCAAAGCTGATCCCGCGACCGCGCAGCACGCCCAACGGTTCTTCAAGACCGCGCCCGGTGAGTATGGCGAGGGCGATATGTTCCTAGGCATCCGGGTCCCTGAGATCCGCAAACTGCTGCGCCGCTTCCGCACCATCAAGCTGCCGGCGCTGCGGCCTTTGCTGCGTTCCAAATATCACGAAGAACGCCTCTTCGCCGTCCTCATGCTGGCCGGGTGGTGTAGCAAGAGCCTCCCTGATGATCGGCGCCAAGCAATCTATGACTTCTATCTTGCCAACAAACAGTGGGTCAACAATTGGGATCTGGTGGACGGCTCCGCCCCGTATGTCGTTGGCCGCTATTTACGCCAACGCGATCGCGCCATCCTCTATCAACTCATCGCCTCGGCCGTGCTGTGGGACCGGCGCATCGCCGTACTGGCCACCTACGACTTCATCAAAGAAGGCGACTTTGCCGACACCTTAAAACTGGCCCGGCGGTGCCTCACCGATGAGCACGATCTCATGCACAAAGCCGCCGGTTGGATGTTGCGAGAAATCGGCAAGCGCGACCAAGCAGCGGTGGAACCGTTTTTAGTGGAACACTGCCGCACCATGCCACGCACCCTATTGCGCTACTCTATAGAGCACCTAGACAAAGGGCGGCGCGCCGCCTTCTTACGTGGTCAGCCGTAACCTTTACAACAAACCTTAAGGAGCATCCATGAGCCGGCTATCGACGATTTCCAAAGAGACACTCAACGATGCACAACGGGCCGTATTGGAGGCGATAGAATCGGGTCCCCGCGGCAAGATCGGCTTAGCCGGCCCGTTCGGTGTTTACGTACGGGTGCCGGGGGTCGGCAACGCGGTGCAAAACCTCGGTGCCGCCGTGCGCTACAACACGGAATTACCCGAAAACGCCAAGGAAGTGGGGATCTGCACGGTGGGCGCGTTCTATCACGCCAAATTCGAATTCGCCGCCCACGCCGCTCTCGCCAGCCATGCCGGCGTAGCCGCAGACATCATCGAAGCCATCCGGGTTGGCGAGGAGCCCGTATTCGTACTCGATGACGAGCGCATCGCTTACCAGGTCGCCCGCGAACTGCTGGCGAGGCATCGCTTGAGCGACGCCACTTACCAGTCCGCCACCAGCATACTCGGCGAAACCCAACTCATAGAACTGGTCATCACCATCGGTTACTACACCACCGTATCCATGACCCTAAATGCGTTCGCAGTGCCGCTGCGTGAAGGCATGCGCGATCCGTTTCCTGATTTTTAGCCTGTGCGGCCGGTGGCTGATAGTAAGCATATCGTTCCATTTACAGGGGCAGGCTTCTCTATGGCCGCGCGGGCGTCAGATGGCCTGATAAACCCTAGCGCTGCGGCCCTAGTTCAAGACCTACACTGCGCCATACAAAACCATGCACCGCCTTGCATTGTGCAAGAAGACCAACAGATCCTGTCACTCTTATCGGCGCCCACAATAGTCACGCTTGAGCAAAAACTCAAAGCTGTAGCCACTGACAGCGCACACCGGGAGATACGCGCCAAAATCGATTCCGAATTAGCCAGCGCTAGACAGTCATCCAGTCTCGCCCATGTCGCCGAAATCGCCGCCTGGCTGGGATTGAGTCAAGCACGAATACTGCGTCTATCACGGATCGAAAAATTCACCAAACTACATCCAAGCCGCGCTCACCGGTATCTAGGATATATGGCCAGAGAAGGATTCATTGATGAAGTCATTACCACTAACTATGACACATGCATAGAAAACGCCTATGAACGCAGCTTCGGACATGAACTGTCGAAATCCGGCCCGCCACTGCATTCGGCCATCATCCATGATCTGCAGGGCTTGCGCCAGCACAGTGGTAGAGCGATCCGTATTGATGCAGCCACCGGTATCGATGACACTCTTCTTAAAATCTACAAAATCAATGGCTGTGCCGAGCATTACCGCAAGGAAGCAATACGCGCCGGTGACGACGGACATTTCCGTATTGAACTCACCGAACGCGAGCTGCAAGCACTCAACAACCGTCAATGGGCGGACAACTTGTTACGCATGCGCGCAAGAAACCGCAGCCTTTTCTTCATCGGCTTCGGTTCCGGCGAACCGCAGATCCGTCATACCATGCTTGCGCTAGTCGCCGAATTTCAAACCGACGGCAACGGCAAAAGGGCACCTCTAAAAATAGTAATTTTTTCGTGAGTGCAAGGAAGCACCGCGCGCAGAACCGCAGTGTATTAGGTGATACATGAGGATTCGAGCACGGAGCTGACGCCGCAATCGCGGAAAAAGTGCATTTTTAGAGGTGCCCAAAAGACCGTCTCCTGAGGAGGTGTGGAAACTCCCCAACGCACCCTTTGTTCACGCCTTCGAACCACAACTTAGTTTCGCGCAATTACAATTGCTGTGCGCATTCTGGAGCGTCCATCAAATTCAAACCCCACCGGGCGCTGCGTACCCGCAAGCATTGGCCAATTCGGTGACTGGCCACGATGCCAAAGAATTCGCCTCGCCTGTAACAGACAAACTACCTGCCGATGAGCTGATGCAGCGCCTATTCCAAGCGCTGTACCGGCGTCTTCTCATCAAGCAGTGTTCAGTATCCAAACCTTATCCGGAATGGTTGCGCGAGCGCGATGTGCCATGGCGCATCTGGATCGATGCACTCATCTGTGAACTCTACCCCAATGACGACTCGTCAACCCCGCCGGCAACAGCGCTATGGGGCCGGCATCCTTATCTGTTCGAGCCCGCCTCCAACAACGGGCTATTGGATGAGCTTGGACCATGTGTGTTGTGGCGTTGGCTGCTGGTGATGCAACCGTCGTTAGCGCCCGCCGAAAACCGTGTGAATGAACACGATTACTACCTACCTTTAGGCAATGACCCTTTGTTTGTTTTAAGTTTTCTGAGCATCCTGACAAGCTTGTTACAACGTTTGCGACACCATTCATCAGCAGTTTTACACATTGATGAAGTGCCGGGTTTTGGCCTGGGCCTGAGCTGGGCGCAATCAAAGAATCCGGTTTACTTAATTCGTTCACGCGAAGTGCCGAACCGAACTCAACAGACCTTTACCCGCACACGCTGGACACTGCAGCCCGGTCAGCATAGCCAGTTGGCGCTACAACCCAGTAAAACAAGCCAATGGCATCCGGCCGCCAGCGGCAAAATTGAGTTCGTACAACTCCCAACCCTGCACATGGACCGTTTACGCGCGAGTCAATTGATCCGCACTTCAGACTCAGCCCCTATCGACAAAATTCGCCATGTGCGCAGTTCTTTCCTCTCCGCCGAAGAATGGATAGCACGCAGCCAAGTGCCTGACAAGTTGGCAAACAGCTACGCTTACGCGCGCGCGGCGCTACGGCCAAACCGAGAGTTTGACCGCCGGGTACCGTTGCGCCGTATTGATCTTGATACACCCAAAAACAGGAATGATCACCAGTGAGCGCAGCAATAACTCCAGCCGCAGAGCCTGCGCAACTCAATTACCAGGCTTGGCGCGCGCAAGATATCCAAGTCACGGATGTGTCTCTTGCATTTTACGCCTATCTGGACGTGGCAAAACTGAACCCAGCTACCGGTCTGGGCGGCGCCAAGCACGATTTGTACGTCCTGATACACCGCATCACTGATCTGGCGCAAGACTATGGCATACAAAGACCTGTGTCCGTCGTGCTCAAGCTGCACTCGGATAACGCAACCCACCCACCGCTTATTCAAGAGCAGCAAAGTTGGCAAGAACTGCAAAGTTGGAGTGCGGATCAGGATTGGCACCGGGGTCAATTCTGCTTATATGTACCCAACCGGCCAAGCCCGCCAGACAACTCATCAGCGGCGGGGCGCCTAGATGAACCCGAGCTTAAGGATCTGAGCCAACTCGCCCCGCCGCCATTGGTCGAATCGGAGCAACAGATGGACGCGCGTGAACCTGCCGGTGTTATGCAAAAATTGCAGAAGGGTTATCAAGGGCACCTCTAAAAATGCACTTCTTCCGCGATTGCGGCGTCAGCGCCGTGCTCGAATCCTCATGTATGACCTATCACTGCTGTCCCATAAACTTTCATGAGAATGTAAACTGCATCTGTACCTGAGTTTTAATAGGGCCTGGCGGATCTTCTTTGAGTAGTCCCCACAGGTCTCTTCGCTCAAATATGTGACTTGAAAGAGTCGAATAATCTGTTGAATGCTTAAATCTATTTTGCTACAAAATTTCAGGTAAGCGACCATTAAATACATACACATAGCGACCCCTATTTGAGTCATGACAGCATTCTTTGACGTGCCTACGAATGACTTAATCTTCAAATTTTGTTTGATGCATTTGAAGAATAACTCGATTTGCCAACGCGACTTATAAATATCTACAATGGTTTTGGCAGCCAATTCGAATGGATGGGTGAGAAAGACGTAATGCTTGCCGGTCTCTGGGTCACTATAATCCATCCGGCGCAACTTAATCGGACAGGTATCGGCTTTAGGGCCCGTTAAAATCAGCGTCTGATCTGAGGTGATGCCCTGCTCTTTATTGACCTGATGGCGAGAAATCACTCGGTATTTTGTATTGGCTTTCAACCGGGTGACAAAATAAATCCCCTTTGAATTGAGCAAGTTAAACCACGTGAAGTCCGTATAGCCACGATCAAACACCACAATAGAACCCGCATCCAGTTCTAAACTACGACCTTGTGTAATATCTTGTTGTTTGCCTTCGGTAATAGTCATAAAGGCCGGTAAAAAGCCATCATGGTCCAGACCAACATGTAATTTGATCGCGCCTTCGGTCTTGCGAAATTTGGCCCAAGGAAATAGTGATAAGCATCAATCGATGGTCGATGCATCCAAGGAATAAAGCTTATTTTTAAAGCGAAACCCATGCCTAGGGGCCAAGCTCTGACATCGTGCTAGTAGCTTCCAAAATAATCCTTCGTAGAGTGGATAAGGCTGTTGCTCGTTAACACGAGCCAGAGAACTTCGGCTGACCTTAGCGATACCCAAATGGCAACTTTTGCGGCGTTGTTTATCCAAGTTGCTGACAATATCTCGCAAACTACAGCGCCCGGCGAGTTGGGCAAAACTCAACGCCACAAACTGTGACCCGCGTGACATTGTCCTCAATACACGACTTTTATGGTGGGTTTTGGGGAGGGTTTCGAACTCATGTCTAGAAATCAGTTTTAGTCGCTGTGAAAATACGCTGTTACTGTGACTCAAGGCTATTATCCTGTTGATATTGAAAGATATTCTGGACCTCCATTCTAACAAATCAGCGCAGAATAGTCTTTGATTCTAAGCTCATTCAAAAGTTTGTGGGACAGCAGTGGTGACCTATACACTGCGGTTCTGCGCGCGGTGCTTTCTCATATTCACGAAAAAATTACTATTTTTAGAGGTGCCCAACAGTTCAAATTTGGCCTCAAGGACGTCGCCGCATGTTTCCGCCGCCCCACGACTTCTTCGGATCTGTCAGGTCCAGTTCCGGGAAAATGTACTTTGGCGTAACTTGAATCGCTCCTTGCGGGATTTTTTCGTACGGTGTCACTGTTGGAGCCTGCCACTTACCTGTAAGAGGATCTATTTCAAAGGTCCACTTTTTTCCGTCTTCCAGGTACCACTCACGCTTTAGCTTACCGTCTTCATAGATGTCCAACCGCGCTCTAGGGTCGGTTGGAGCCCTCCACTGCAATGATTGCGCGTGCGCGCTGGCAATCAGCCTCGGGTAGCGAGCGGCCGCGAGCGGCTCTTCTCGCAATGGTGATGCAAACCACTGACTACTGCTACCGTATCGGACATAGACATCGCCGCCTTCATAGACCTGAAACTGCATACCGACGTTTCCGACTTCGGTCTTCACCGGCACTTCAGCGCTGGCCAGAGGGCTCTTCCCAAAGTGCCGTTTGAAAAGAGACTGGTTGGTTCTTTCCGCCTCCGATCCGGGGATCTTCATGACGGCTTTGTACACATCGACACCCGAGTTTATCAAGGCAGGGACCACGAGCAGAACTCCGGTTAACCCTACGATGACCTTTGCGAGCTTCCCGAATGGTGCATAACTGTATGTCGGCTGTATCTCGCTCATTCTAACCTCCGATTCTCTTACACATCCGTTCTGCATTTCCGGTGAAACGGATATTCTGCGCAGCCGCACGAAGAGTTAAACGTAGCGGGCGCTGCGCCACTACAGGCAGCGCGCTCAATCGCGTGCGCTTTAACGTTTTGTTGAACTGACCGCCACCGGATAGTGCCGGGCCACGCCGATGGCAAAGCGCCGGGCCACGCCGATGGCAAAGCAATGGGGTTTCTATGCGCCCGTGGCCTACAACGGCGGCACGTGTACTTATAGCAGTGCCAATAATGTGAGCGACCACCACCGTCCCCCCGTTACACGCCTCGGCGATTAATGTCGCGCCGGTTGTCCAGAGGGGCGGCGGTTTGAAGGGATTTTGGGCCATATCTCACCTTAGCGCACCCAGTGCCTTCGCCGCCTGTTGTACCCGCTTGTGCTTTGATTGTCATCCCCTGACTCCAGCCGGTCGTGCTGAGGATCGACCCACCCGGCGTAGCGCAGCGGCGCGCCGTATTGGGTGCCAATGGCGGCCCGCGGTTGTCTAGCCCGAATCAGGCCAGCTTCCCAGGTGAGCACCGCCGGTGGCGTGACCGGGGCGTGGGCGAACCATGCACGCACCCGTATTCAACCGCCCCCGATTAGCATTGGCGTGCAGGCCACAATGGCGAGCCTGTGCTGTGCCGGCGGGCGACACGTATTGCACATGACGGGCGATGAAAGCGTGGCCTGATAAACGCACAGTCTCAGTCTCGCGCTGGCGCCGCTCGCCATCATGCGATTTGGTGGTGAACCCAACCTGTTGGCCGCTCACCCGGCATAAGCTGTTAATGGCCACCTAAACTGACCCTGTAGCGGCCAGCAGTTTTGCCCTCCCCCCGTCGGTGGCCTAAAGGCCGGCACACGCTCTAGGCTAGGCGCCATTTTCGCCAGTCGCAGCATGCATGAAGAGGTGGCCAATGAGCCACACAATCAAGATACTGTATGACGAAGGGCGAGGGGGCTCTATTCGTCACATCGCCCGCCAGTTAGGGCTATCGCGTAACCCCGCCAGGCACTACTTGCGCCAGGATACCGCGAGTATTGATGCCAGTGAGCACGCGGCGCCTAGCTGTGATAAAGCCCTCGATGCCCATAGGAGGTACATCGGCCATCTGCTGCCCACCTATCCCAACATCAGCGCGGTGACGGTCAAACCTAAGCTGCCGGCCAAGTTGCCCGGCTTCGATGTGAACAACCGCACCGTACGCCGCTGGGATCGCTCATGAGCCCACACCGGCAAACAAGAGCCAGCCGCAACGTGCGTATACTTCGGTCTGGGGCTGCCAAGCGGAGAGTGTATTGCCGTCGAGCCGCATCATTCTTTCCCGCATTTCTTTTTGCTTCTCGTTCAGCGGCCAGTCCTGCAATACAGGGCCAGTCCTGCCATGAGCAGAATATCCGGTTGATTGTTCAGCTAAAACGGCTGAAGGGCAAAGAGGCCGGCGCGGCCGCAGTGATCTCGATGGAGTCTAAAAAGCTGCTGGTGCGTGGCCCAGCCCCGCAGCGCACGTGGGCATCCAAGCATGCGGTCTCTAACTTACCGTCTAGAGAAGGGAGTTTACCGGTGGGCCGTGCAGGGATCGAACCTGCGGTCGCCTGATTAAAAGTCGCGGCACTCTGTTACAAGCTAACTCTTTGACTTATATCGGGTTATTGTCGTCCCGGTATTCTACATCATCAAGCAGTCGTAGCCCCGTAAGCTATTGTTTTTTCGTCGCCTTGGTGGGGATTGTAGAAGCTGTCTCTAGGCGAGAACGGGCTCGCCGGGCGGCGGATAGGTGGCTGCTACGTTCGCCAGTCTCACCGCCAACATCTTCTGCTCGTGCTTCTCTTCGGGCCACTCAATGATGTTCGCGTGACGGGGATGGGGAGTGATGTCAGGTTCGACCTTCAGCTTGATTGCATGTACGTCAGCCACCTGTAAGTCTGCCCGTCCCTTCAGAACTTCGCGGCGTGTTGAGCCAACGAAGTGAAGTCCAATATGCCACACTTCCTCGTTCGACAGGCCATCTACACGGAACACCGAGGTCTCGCCACGATGAGGCATAAAGGCAGCAGGCTTCACTGAAAAGTCAGTCTTCCTTATGTGGCGACCAGAGAATACGTACCTCGATATGATCTCGTCGGTCGCTACGTCATTGGCCAAGTGATGGTGACTCGTAGATCCGCCGAATATTGCTAAGAATCGTTTGAGGAATCGAATCATCGAACCGTTCTGTTCCGTGTGATTGAACGCCCTCGCCGAACATTCCTGCGTATGTGATCTTACCGTCGCCGCCGATGTCGATTGAGAAAAGCCAATCCTTCCCTTTATACCATTCTAGTCCTACTGTTCCATCCGATTCGGGCGTGACCTCTGGCGATGGCAAAGAGGGCGGGAGCAAGTCGAGAAATCTAAGGGCGTTGTATAGAGATGCTTGCGAGATAGCTGCTGCACCATATCCGTCCCAATTTGGCATCGAGCAGTCTTCGAACGTCGAGACGAGTTCTTGATATGTCGCTTCGATGGAAAGGCGAGAAGCTGGCTCTAGATAGTGTCTTCGAACCAATCTAAGCAACGACTCTAGCTTCACTGAAGCTTCGCTTACGGCACTGCTTTCTTTGTATGCGAATATATTGCTCGGATGCAGGGCGACGGTTGCGGTCATTGGCACAGTTCCACAGTGGCGTCAGTTATGCTCTTGAAGAAGAGTTCGTTCTTCAAGTCGTGTAGACACTCGAAGCTTGTCCAGATCTCGTCACCTTGAGGGTCAAAAGCACCTTCGTGAAATGCATCAATGTCAAGGACCACCGGAGCTATGTCCTTGTCTGACGCTTCTAATGCTTGAGTTAGGATCGCCTTTGCACTCGTAGATTCGTCGTGAATTACTAAACGATTCAGGAAACTCAGAAGTGAGTGTGGAACGCCTTCAGGTGGCGCAGGAGGCGATGTGAGGTATCGACTTAGATCTCGTACAGGCAGTGGCAACTCAAGGATGTTTATATATCGAATTGCCACCCTTACGACTTTGTCTGGTGAAGCGGTCTCAAGGTAAATATCCCACAGTCTCCTCGCTTCGTCCCTCATCGATTCCCAACGCTCATAAGGACGAAGTCTGTTGAAAATAAAGCCGTCAGTTCGAAACTGGGCAATTTGCCGTCCATCTCCCGAGGTAAAGATGAAACCGGTTGTCTTCGGTTGGGCCGCTGATATTGTTTGAATCTCCTCAGTGAGTTGGAGTCCTAGCATGCCCATCCTATGATCTTTGACGTGAGGATAGTTATCACGAATGTATGCGTTTTCGACTCTGAGACTCTCGACGACAATGTCTTGACCTGTTCTGACCCGAATATCGATAAGCGCCTCTTTGATGGGTGCCTTGGACAAGTGTGGGAATTTGCTCTGGGACATTCCG
Organism: Gammaproteobacteria bacterium; assembly: GCA_012103455.1. GTDB lineage: Bacteria > Pseudomonadota > Gammaproteobacteria > HK1 > HK1 > WLWT01. The sequence goes on along the minus strand of WLWT01000003.1, from coordinate 649,339 downwards.
CGCTAATCTCTTGGATGGAGCCTGCCCATTTCTATGAAATTAGTTGTAATGAAGCAAGGCGAAAGCCAAGAGCCTGTTCGCTCACCTTAAACTTGCGTGCTAGGCGATGAACATCGAAGTCATCAAGGAGATCGATATTCTCATCTTCTAAGGCTTGCCCCAGCAAAGCCTTCGGCATCAGAAGTTCTGCGGCAAACTTGTTTGCTTCAATCTCCTGCACGTCTTCGCCAGTTGCTGCAGCCTCATCCCGAAAGAAGACCTTCCTGTCTACGAATAAGTGATCAGCACCACTATTGTGCAATGCATAGTGAGCTAACTCATGCGCTGCAGTAAAACGTTGGCGATTCGGGTGATGTTCAGCGTTCACGACAATGATCGCTTTGCCTCCTTTCACCATCAGGAGACCTGACACGTCGTCGTCGAGTTCTTCGAGAACGACCGTGAGGCCGAGGCGTTCGGCCAGAGCAACGACATCAACAGGTGCGCGGAAAAGGTCATTCTTCTTCAGCAACGAGATCGCTCTAGCTCGTATGCCACTTAGTCGATGACGCATAAGTCCTCCTAGTATCAGTTCCAAGTGAGCCCGTAGAGTTGTCAGGAACCTCGGGAACTCAACCGACGCACGACAGACGCGGTCTTCGGCGGGAGTTCCACAGCGTCACTGCCCACGGTGACGCTCTCGGTAGCCGTTTCCCTTGCCACTAGAACTGCCTCCAACGGCGGCAGCAGTTCGGTTAGCGACAAATTGAGGTGGGCGCACAACTGGTAGAGGACACCTAGCGGAGGTTTCTGAAGGCCCTTTTCAATGTTGGTGATCGAAGTGCGCTCTAGGTGGAGAAATTCGGCGAGCTTAGCTTGCGTAAGCTTGGCTCGCTTTCTTTGGTCACGAATTCGCTTCCCAACGGTGCTGAACAGATCCTGCTCGTCTATCACGTCAACGGTTCTCGCCGTACCAGTACTGCTGGGCATGGAAAGTTTGCTCTGTGCGTTGTACCCGCATGCCGCTGAGAAGTTTAGCCGTCGGTGCGAGGAATGTCAATGTAGTTGACTTCTGTGAACCACGATAACGGTCAATATAGTTGACATGTTTGCATAGTTGACATTTCGTGGATACCATGGTTCGATCTGCACCCATCGGTTCACCTGATTTGCCCGTCGCGGCGGGAAGCGAGGCAGCGGAAATGGCGATCTCACCACCGGAACGGGGTTATATCTTCTGGCCTGTCGGCACCGGAGACAGCACGACCATTCGTGTCGCTGAAACCGCCTACCTGCAGGTGGACATCCGACACATGGCGAAGTCTGAAGACAACGACGATCCCGCCTGGTCGGTCATCGACGAGTTGGAACAGATCCTTCCGACCCTCGACGGCCAGCCATTCCTATCAACCTTCGCGTTGACCCATCCGGATCTCGACCACTGCCAAGGATTCGCTGATCTGCTCAACCGCGTCTTCATATCCGAACTGTGGATGTCTCCACGGACCTTTCGTGAGTTCCAGGCGAACGAAGCCCTCTGCGATGATGCCGAGGCGTTTCACCAGGAGGCGCAGCGCCGAGTTCGAGCGACCATCTGCGCGGGCGGCGATCCAGGCCGAGGAAATCGGATTCGCATAGTCGGGTACGACGACCTGTTGAAGAGACCCGAGTTCGTTAGGTTTCCGCATGCGTTTCTCTCGATTCCCGGCACCGCGATATCCGTCCTTGATGGAGAGGACCATGGCGACTACTTCAGAGCGTTTGTCCACGCGCCGTTCAAGGACGATAGCTTCGGCGACCGCAACGATTGCAGCCTCGCCTTCCAGGTCAGCCTTGCAAACGGCTCAGGTCTCGGGCGGGCGCTCTTGATGGGCGACCTACGATACCCAACCATCCGACGGATCTTCGACCGTAGCCAGCCGCGAGACCTGGCCTGGAATGCGATGCTCGCGCCTCATCACTGCTCGAAGTCCGCCATGTACTGGAAAGGTGAGGATGGACGACGACGAGAAGCTCCGCGCGGACATCGTGCGTGACATGGGCAATTCTGCGCTGAGTCCTGGATTCATTGTCGCTAGTTCCCACCCCGTCCCCTCCCGCAATAAGCCAGGCGACAACCCACCACATGCTGTCGCGAAAGCTCAGTACCTGAGGATCGTTCCTAACGAGTTTCTCTGCACTCACCAGCATCCGAGTAAACACAAACCGTATCCGATCATCTTCGAAGTGACGGATGCAGGGTTCGCCTATGCAGGGAAACAGGCGGCAACGGAACCTCTAGACGCTGCGCTGACGGCTGCTGGCTCGGGCGCAGCCGCCGCGCCTGCCACTGCGGTTGGGTTCGGTCGTGGAGTTAAGTGAGGGGCAAGAACTAGCACTCCGCCAACTTCGCCGGATCGCCGCCGTAGAGGGCTCGGCATTACGCATTGACAACATTACGAGTGATGCCCGCTTCGATTCTGCTCTTGCAGTCGATGTATCAATTGATTGCACGCACTACGAGCAAACGGCGGAGGGGCTACAACTTCATGCCCGAGAAAGCCTCCGGCTATGGATTCCTGTTGACTTCCCGTATCACCTTCCGAGAGTAACCACCGCACACACACGATTCTCAGGGAATCCCCATGTTCAATGGGGAAGTCACCTCTGCCTGTATGTCGCCCCTGATTCTCAGTGGTTTCCCTCGGAGGGCATGATTGGCTATATCCGACAACTGAGCGCCTGGCTTCAAGCGGCGGCGACAAATGCACTGGACGCTCCTGAGGCTCCAATGCATCCACCGGTTGCCTACACGGAGTCTGACACGCGAGTCCTAATTCAGACGAACACGCCAGGCCGGGATAAGTGGCCATGGTTTGGGGCGGCAGTCGTCCTCCAGAGGCGAGCCAACCTCGTCGAAATCATGGACTGGAAGGAGGCTTACAAACTCACGCCTGGGGAACACTTTGCTGCGTCGATACTTCTCGACTTCGAGTTGTCATTCGAATACCCACGCACGGTCCGGGAATTGCTCCAGCAGATGGAGCAACGTGGGCTCGAGACTACAAAAACAATTGTTCACCTGATGCTCGCCGCAGAGCGGACTGCGCCTAATGCTCCAATGCTAGTTGTAGTCGGCGCTCCGTCACGTGGGGTTGTCTCCGAACCCGACCGGCGTCTTCAACATCTCTCCGTGTGGGAGATCGAAGCTGAACATGTCCAACGTCTGAAGAATGCCGCGCTCGCTTGTGATGTCATGAATCGATTCCAGGGCAAGGAGACCCCAGACGAACTGCGTGTGTTAATCGATTCGGTTTTCTCAGAGCTATTCAAGTGGCAGGCTCAAAGTAGGGTCCGGTGGTGTTACGTGCACGAGAATCGACCTGAAATTGTTGTTCGTCGGGACGATGGCGCTCCCGCAGCGTGGTTCCGAGGTAAGTCAATCGCGGTTTGGGGCTGTGGGGCCCTCGGCGGACTGCTCGCTGAACACCTAGTACGTGCGAGCGCGAAGAGACTCGACCCTTTATGACAAGAAGATTGTGGGCCCCGGAGTGCTCGTTCGGCAGAATTTCGAAGAGGTTGATATCAGCGATGGGAAGGCGGCTGCGCTGGCGCGACGCCTGCGAGCCGTATCTGGGGAGACGGTCATCAATGTCCATTCAAGGGATATTCTTCGACATCTGGACGGAACAGATTGGGATGAAGGAGTTGACCTTGTTATCGATACAACTGCTTCTCTTCGAGTTCGTACAAAGCTCGAATCGGTGGTGAAGGAAGGCCGGCGGTCGGCTCCGATTGCGGCGATGATGGTTAGCGGTGGAGTCAAGCATGCGGCTGTTGTATTGACTCCACGCGATTACACTGGGGGGACGCTCGACGTGTTCCGTCGCTTAGGACTCGCCGCGATGAATCGATCCTGGCTTCAAGGTTGGGTACAGGCATTCTGGCAGGACGAGCCTGCAGAGCCGACACGCCAGCCTGAGCCAGGCTGCTCTGATCCAACGTTTGTTGGATCACACGCGGACGTTGCGAACCTTGCGGCCCGAATGCTCAACATGTTGGCGAAGGGCCTTGCCGATAAAGATGTCTACGCGACTGGGACGCTGCTGGCTCAAGACGTTAACGAGTCAAGAGATCATAAGTTCCGATTTGCTCCCGACATCGTAATCAATGGCGGCGGGCAACAGTACCGACTATCGGTCAACGCCTGGCGCGACGTGCGGGGGTGGTTACGGGCGAATGAGCGAAGGAAAGGCCGATCTGTCGAAACGGGAGGCCTTATGTTCGGTCAGTTTGACGAGATTCTAGGAATCGGGTGGATATCGGCAGTTAGCGGTCCACCGGAGGGAAGCGAGCACTCCGAGACCGGTTTCGTATGCGGGACGGGAGGCGTGACTCGCTTGTGCGAAGCGCACGCTGATCGGTCGAGGGGAGATGCTAGCTACATCGGCACATGGCACTCGCACCCGTCGAGTGCGGCGACCCCTAGCGTGACCGACTATGCCGGGATAGATTCAATTTTCGCCGCAAGCCCAGAAGGCGGCACTCACCAACTGATGCTTATCGTCGGCAACGCCTCGGGGCCTGATCCAGAGATTGGTGTCTACTCCTTTGTTAAGCATTCACTTGTGTTGGAAGATGAACGACTGACGTTGCAGGTCGAACCGAGCGGCGGTAGGAGCACCATACCCGACGTGAAGAGCTATGAAGCCTCCATCGGTCTGGCTCTCTCTGGCGGCGGTTCTCGATCCGTCGCATTCCACTTGGGAACTTTACGAGCCCTAGACGACCTCGGTCTGCTGGATGACGTGGATGTTGTGTCCGGCGTATCAGGGGGGGCAGTGATGACGGGGATTCTGGGCTACTCCGACGAATCCTTCTGTGAAATAGATCGCCGAACGTTAGGATTTCTACGGCGCGGACTGGTAGTACCGGGACTTTGGAAGCTCGCTCATCCTCGCCGCCTTACTTCCATGATCGGTGCGTTCTTACTGTCAACATTGCCCACGAGAGGGACTGTTTTGGCCCGCCTTGCACTTAGTGCTGCGGCGTCATTAACACCTGGTGGCTCTCGACTATCGCCGTGGATTCAACGGATACACTGGCCGATTCGTCGATGGTACTCACGAACCCATGTGATCGCGGATGCACTCGAAGAGTTGGTTGGAAAACAACGATGCAGCGCAAGTACGAGGCAACAGAAGAGTATCGTGTTCAACGGTTGCGAGCTACGGACAGGGACTGCATTTCGCATGAGCAATCAACAAGCTGGCTCCTGGCGGTTTGGCTGGTTTGCTGCTAGTGACCTTCGAGTCGCCGATGCCATTGCCGCCTCTGCGGCTTTCCCGCCTCTGTTACCTCCCTTCGATTGGGTTCATGAATTCGAGAAAGACGGATCAATACGTTCCGAGCGAGTCATCGTTACGGACGGAGGAGTCTTCGAGAATCTTGGAATCAGCGTAATGGAACCTGGCAGGGACCGTGGCGTGAGTGCGATAACTTACGCGCCCGACGTGATCGTCGCGAGCGACGCAGGTGCGGGGCAGTTCTCGGGGGCGGCGGAGCCGTCAACATGGGGCAGTCGGATGGTTCAGATCGTCAACACCGTGATGCGCAAGGTCCAAGATTCTACCAAGCATCGGCTACACCAGCATGCAGCCGATGGTCGGCTGGAACGCTTCGTCTATGCTCAGTTGGGGCAACTAGACGAGCGGGTGCCGTTGAAGCCCGCCAACTGGGTCAACCGCAGCGAAGTCGTGAATTACCCGACAAATTTCTCTGGGATGACGGAGAAGAACATCGAGGCTTTGACCAATCGCGGCGAGGCGCTTACTCGAGCCTTGGTGACACAGTATCTACTATCCGACTAGCAAGCCCGGGCCATACGTGAGGCGGGCTGAATGGTAGTAGAGAAGTACCACGGAGCGTCTCACACGCCGGGTGCCGCTGGAGTACGCGGCACCTTTCGGAACTGTGCTTCGAATAGTCCCTTTCGCGTCACTCAACGCCAAGGCGGATTCCGACACGCCCGAGTTTTCGTCACGAAAGCTCAGAGACTCGTGAGGAAAATTGCAGACTCAAACCCGCCGAAGCCTGCGCAAGCCGTTTGAAACTCAGACGCCCGCAAGGGAAATGGCCGATCTTCGACTTCAGCGTGGCTTGAACGGAGGATTGCTCTGGCAGGCCGTACTCGAGCACATCATCGAACCGACGAAGCAGCGCTCGGTCAAGAAGTTGTGGATGATTCGTTGCCGCAATAAGCAAACTGTCGGATTCATCCGTTTCGATGAAATGTAGAAAGCTATTCAGAACGCGTCGGACTTCTCCCACGTCATTCGCGTAGGCGCGCTTTGCTCCGATGCTGTCGAATTCGTCGAACAGATAGACACCGCGAGTTGACTGGATCGCGTCAAACACTACCCGGAGCTTGGCGGCAGTCTCTCCTATGAAGCGCGTCATGAGCCCTTCCATCCGGACGACGAACAATGGAAGGCCAAGCTCGCCCGCAAGCACTAACGCGCTCATGGTCTTGCCGGTGCCGGGTGGCCCAATGAGGAGTATTTTCTTTCTTGGACTTAGGCCGTGGGACCGAATCTTGTGCGCTTGCCGGTTCTCCCGGAGCAGTCGAAGCAGGCGTTCCTTTATGCGCTCGTCGATGACGAGATCGGCCAACCGCAGCTAGGTGTATTTTACCGATAGGCGTTCTGACAGGTCTCCGCGTGGCTTGACCAAGGGCGTCGGTGAGGCAGTGCGGATCTTCGCTGCCTTTGCTTCTTCGACTAGCTCCCGCAACTCGGCCGCATGTTTTCCGTGGCCTCGCTTAGCCTCGTGCGCAGCCACCTGCATCGCTACCGATAGGAAGTGGGTGTCGTCCTTATCGATGTGTGCCCGAAGCAGGGCTTTCAATTGATGTGCGCTAGCCACGCTTCAGTCCAACCCACTCCCATCTCGCCGCCGGTGTTGCTGAGCCTCAGCAACTTTGCACAATTCGCCAAGAACATCATCCTACGTGCAGGCGGAGGAGAAAATTCTCCGATCTGGTCTGGCGCCGGCGCATCAAAGGCTCGTGTCAGGCATTGGCACTGACACTCGCAAAAAACGTTCGTTTTCGAGGTTCGCCCGGCGCGGTACCGAAACCAATCGGTCGAAACGTGAACCTTGACTCAAAACTGTCTCTCGAAAAGCCTCTCTCAGTTTGTTAACATGCTCCACGAGTTTTGATAGAGGGATGGTACCACGACAGCAATGCTTATCGGATACGCACGGGTGTCCACTGCGGACCAAGACCTCGCGCTCCAGGAGGCTGGTTGCGAGAGGGTCTTTACCGACGGCATGTCCGGGGCGCGGGCAGACCGTCCGGGACTCTCAGAGGCGCTGGACTTCGCTCGCGAGGGTGATGTCATCGCGATCTGGCGGCTGGACCGGCTCGGACGCAGCCTACGTGACTTGCTCGGCCTGGTTCAGGTGCTTGACGAGCGCGGTGTCGGGCTGAAGAGCTTGACCGAGTCCCTTGACACCACAGCACCGGGTGGGCGGCTGATTTTCCAGGTCTTCGGAGCCATCGCCGAGTTCGAGCGCAACCTCATTCGCGAAAGGACCACGGCGGCACTCGCCGCGGCGGGGGCCAGAGGGCGCCGGGGCGGTCGTCCGAGGTCGTTCACCGACCAAGATGTCGCCGCCGCCAAGGCTCTGCTAGCCGACCCGGAGCTCACAGTCGCCGAGGTTGCGGAACGCCTCGGGTGCAGTCCGGCGACTCTGTACCGGTACCTACCCAAGGGTGGTAGGTCGAGCGTGATTGAGTCCGGCCCGACGACGGCGTGAGGGGTGCGAATGAAGCGAGTTCCGGTAGCCGCATCCGTTCTCGTTGACCTCATCTGGAACGCTGAACTGCTGTCGGTCGGAATGGCCAATGACGCGGTAGAGTGGCAGACAGCGATACTTCGCGGCGACATACCCAAGGAGGCGTTCTATCCGCACGGTCGCAGACGTTCACAGCCACCAGGAAAGAGCATCGACCTCTTGCGCATTCCGGTGAAACGGCTCACCTGTTCGGGTGTGAAACGGCCCGGTCATCCGGTTCGACCCTGAGCACCGCCCGCGGCGCGGCGCTGCCGGCTCGGACTAAGAGCCGGTGTGCTCAGCTCGGGTCAACTTTGCGCTGTATTTTCGCATCGATTGTCCTTTCAGCTTGAACGTGTAGGCGTTGTGTACGAGCCGGTCGAGGCTGGCGCCGGCGAGTGCCGGGTGGGCGAGTGCCGGATAGGCGATATAGTCATGCTCTTTATCGACCGGCAACTGGCTAGTGGCGATGGTGGCCCGGCGCTGGTGTCGCTCCGCTATGACTTCGAGCAGGTCACGCCGGTTGGTGAGTTGGCGGTCACGGCGCCCGGTGCACTCTCGGCCGGCCATCAGGGCGAAGCGCTCCTCAACGTTGAGTTCGGCGGTCTCGGCGGTCTCGGCGGTCTCGGCGATCTCGAGTTGCCCGGAGAATGCACGGGCCATGCCGTGGCACTTCAGCGGCTGATGTTTTTCCAGTGTCGGGTGGTTGAGCATCGTCAATTGACTGGCGGCCCGCTGCCCGGCGTGCGGCACCTCGACGGTCTTGTCGGTGCAACGCACCATGGCCTCGCGCCGGTGGGGGGGGGAACGGCGCAGTCATGGCCAGCGAACTCGATGTGATAGTCGATCGGCACACGCCCCCCCTTGTACCCAACCCCTTGCCCGCGGCCGGCTTCACAGCGCAACACATGCCCACCTAAGCGAGCGGTACGGCACGGCATCAGCGCGTGGCCGGCGCTTACTTAGTCGCGGTTGAGATAATGCGTTCGGGCGTAGTCGGCGAAGTGGCGGCTATACAACTCTTGTAGTGTTTGCTCCATGCGCCCATCCTTGGGGTGGCACCGGAACCAGACTTTACGATCCCCGGGCGTAGCCCGGCAAGCGTTGGGCATCACTGCATGGGGATGCCGGCAAGCCTAGCAGTTTCTTGGCTATGTTCTGCGTCTGTGTATTTAGACACAGCCTGAAACCCACATTCACACATAAAATTAATATTGATCCTGCCAAGAAAAAAGACCTTAGATCTTTCTACCAAGCTATTGGACCCCTCTAAAAATAGTCATTTTTTCGTGAGTGCAAAGAAGCACCGCGCGCAGAACCGCAGTGTATAGGTGATACCTGAGGATTCGAGCACGGCGCTGACGCCGCAATCGCGGAAAAAGTGCATTGTTAGAGGTGCCCTTAAGAGGCTGGAACATTCGCGTAGTGAATGGGCCGGTCCGACTCAAAAGTATCGTTGAACGCGGTACCGGCCGTAGGCGCACCTTGAATCGCCGAACAACGCACCTTAACTGCTGGAATAGCAATCCGTGTGCAGGCCTTGGTGGGCCTATTCCGACCGCGTAGGGAATCAGTACGCACAGCATCCTGGCTGTCCCCTCGAGCCACTTTATAAATTGACTGTCCTGTCTTCTGTGAACTTGATTCATAACGGCCAGGTAGCGATCAGTGAAGGCGGGACATGCATCTGCGGGTTACGCATATGGAGCCAGCAGCCCACGACGCTCACCCACATACGTTCGAACCCGCAGGTGCGCCCGAACTCGTCAACGAATACTCAGGGCTCGAATACTCAGGGCTCGCCGCACCACCGGCCAGCTATAATGCCTTCGCAGAACTCGGGCACGCATGTCCTGAATGCTTACCCTACACCCGAGGGTCTGTATCATGAAACCTCCGTTGTGTGACCATCAGTTCCTCGCCTGCATAGGCTTGGATTGGGCTGACGCCCAGCAGGATAGCTGTTGGCGCGCAGGGCACGATGAGACGGTCGAATCGTGCGTCCTTGCGCACCTGAAGACATTGAGCCGTGGGCGCAGCAATGGCGCCAGCCTTTCAAGGGTGCGCCCATAGCCGTCGCAGTGGAACGGTTCAAGGGGCCTATAGTCACCGCCCTGAGCCAGTCCGATTGCTTCGTATGGTTCCCCATCAATCGGGCCCCATTGGCCACATACCGCCACACGTGGGTGCCCTGTGACGCCAAAGATGACCCTAGCGATACGCCACTCGCCCTGGAGTGACTCACCCTACATGGCGATAAGCTCAAGCCCCACAGTGCGCTTAGGCGTAGCCTGATCGAGCTAGTTCAATCAAGACGGCGCCGGGTCGATGACCCAACCCGCTTCACCCATCGCCTGAGCAGTGCTCTTAAATGCTACTTTCCTCAGCCACTTCAATGAATTAAGAACAACAACACCGATATCTTCTGTGACTGTCTGCCACGTTGACCAACGCTCAAAGCGGTGCCGCAGGCGCGCCGCTCAACATGGCCAAAGTTCTTCCACCCACACAACGTGCGATACCCAGAGCTCATCGACACGCGCCTTGATGACATCCACTCAGCGCTGCCTCTCACTGACGACCTTGGGATAATCGCGCCCAACGTTTTGAGGGTCCAATCCTTGGTCGAACAGCTTCGTACCACCTGACGGGCAATCGCGCGGTTCAATCAGGCGGTCGAATCCAAAGCAAGCGGCCATGAGGACTACGACCTGCTCGCTTCCTTCCCTGGCGCTGGGCCGGTATTGGCGCCGCGGGTGTTGGCCGCATTGGGGGAACAGCGCGCTCGCTTTGAGACTGCCACCGACCTCTAAAAGTACGCGGGCATGGCTCCGGTGAGTGAAAGAAGTGGCCATTCCAATGGGGTTCACTGGCGTTGGAGGTGGTCCCACTTTCATTCGGCAAACCTTCCTCGAGGGGGCAGCTTTGACACTACCGCATTCGTTCTGGGCCACAGGCGTCTATCAGCCCCAGAGAAGCGAAGGGGAAGTCCCATCAATCTGCGCTGCGAACTGTTGCGTTCAAGTGGCTACATATCTGCACCAGTGCCGGAAGACGAAGACGACCTACCACGAAGCGACCTACTGAGCCGCCATGAAAGGCCGCGGCTCGCCGCTTCTAGCCAAACTCGCCGAATCGCCCTGAAGTGGGTTGACGCTCCCACTCAGGGCGTGTGTGTTGGGCGAAATGCGCACTCTTGGCTAGGCGCTGAAATGCTTGCTGACAACATCCTCAAAGAATCGCCGACCGAATTCCTCGACACGCCCTGAACCGATGTTATTTGATCGACTACGAACCATAAATCTCTCTTCGCTCATCAAGTAACCGATCTCCACGAGATCGGGCACGTTAGGCGCTGTTATCGTGTCGAGGCGTTCATAGTGATAGAAGTTTGGAGGATCTTCTCTAGCAACATGCAGGGTAACATCACATTGGCCATGGAGCTTAGAGTGAGCATATCCAAAGAACATCAGGTAACGAGCGGTTTTGCCGCCGCTGCGAAAATCGATTCGGAAGAACCATGCTCTTTTCGCTGACTCCCCTAACTTAAGCGCCGAATATTTTTCGAATTCCAGGTTACCGAAGTCCTTGAAGTAGACATCGCCAAAGTCTGCCGCCTCATGCAAAGCGCCTGCTGTCTGCCGTAAATGGCTCTTGAGGAGTTCCATGGCATTGCGCCAGACTTCGGACTCATTTCTTGCCTTGTTGCGCTCCGGCTGGGTGAACTTCCCGGCGCTTTTTGCGATCCGTGTTTATGGCTTTTTTATGCCTTTTTTTCAACATTACTTTGTTTTCTTGCCATGGAAGCCCACGCTGAGTTTTCCTTTGAGATAAGTGACTCAACACGCTCCACTAATAAATGAAATTTTTCTTCTGTGTCATAAGGCTTCGCATTGGTAAGATAAACGTACTTTTCGTGTTTCAACTGCTCAGCCGTTGTTCGGTATTCAATCCAGTTTTCCTGATATTTGAATAAAGCAGTGATTGCCGCTGCGATTGCAATACCAACACCAAGACCACCTATTATCCATTGAGAGTATGCAACTTTGTCTCCCATGCCAGACAAAAATGGGATTAGCGCAGCAGACACAATTTCCATCAACCTAAGGCGCTTAAACCATTTTCGGTTATGTTGGCTTTTCTTGCTATACCATGTCAATTGGTCATCAAGGCGTTCTTTTAGGTATCCTTCTTCATTCATGTCAGGTTTCTTACAGCCTGTATTACACTTGCCCGATTCCAACCAACCATAGGAATTGATGACGCATTTTGCACATTAAGTGGAACACGCTGCTGATCCCACGGCCTAACGCCAATTATTGATTTTCCCATCCTTTGAGCTTCCTGAATTTCATAATCAATCCAACTGCTATGAGCTGCGTACATACCACCCAGGATTATAACTACCTGTGCAGGGCGCATCTGCCTTGTCATACCTTCGCTAAGACCTTTCGGTGTTTTGTCTGTAAGAACATCATGGCTTGGTACGCTGCAATTATTCCATGAGAAATTCGGTTTCTCGTTAAACCAATTTACCAACTTCCAATAGTGGCCGTTGTATTGCCATGCATGACTAATGAATATCATTCGATTTTTCAGTGTTGGCATTTATTCCCTCTTTTAGGCATAACACCAATTAAGTTGCAGACTAAAGTGCGGCTTGGTTCGTGGTAAAAGCGCAGCGGCCACAAACCGAGGCGCGCTTTAGGCTGCAACTGAACGCCTTGTTAAGTGGCTTTTTCACGCGATAAAGCTACCGTTGAAATAGCAAGCGCAACTAGCCACAGTATTGGACCTAGAGCACCAGGTATAATTGGTAAATAACCAGGCACAAGGACGAATAACACAAACCCGATGTCGCCTGCACTTACTACAATACAATTTAACCAATAGCCTAGTTTGCTATTTTTCCAATTTAGTTTTATTGCCACTACAGTGCCGAATATGGCGAAAAACAATAGATTCCAAGCATTTTGGAAAATGCGCCCTTGAAGCATACTGGGTTCAAGGCTTTGACCTAGAGTGTAAACTTTAAAAGCTGCTACAACATGTAAAAGCCCCCAAAGAATATAAATAATTGAAGCTGTTCTAGCTAAAGTCATAATTTATCCCTTTATGATTTTGTTGCCCTGACACGATTGAGACACTTAACGGGATGGTTCAGCCGCGGACATTTCACGTAGCGGAATGGTCGTCGGCTGCAACCACTTGTTATCTGCGATTTCCAAGCCAGTATTCTTCTGGTAGGTCGATCGCTCTCTCACGAATCATCTTCCTCCTCGATTCCGCCGATCCAGGGCAGAACGAATTGGAGACGCCAGATGTACTCGCAGAGATTTTCCGTTTCTCCCAGGAATCGCCCAAATGAAGCCGTAGTAACGACGTAAAGGCTATAGCCTTCGTCCGGATCAGCTTTTCTGATTAAATCTTCGTCGCTAAACCATTCAATGACCGGGTGAAAACATCATGCGCGTTGACCGGGTATTGCACAAGTCTGTCTTTAACTCCGTTCCTGGATGTCATCGCTCACGCAGCGCTGCTCTTTCCTGCGCCGTCGATGCGTTGAGTTCGTGGCCGCCAACTCTCGGTTACCTCTCTTGGTCGCTGCGTCAACGCCAGGCGCAAACCAAAACCTCTTGGAAGCGTTCAAATGGCATCTAGGACGCCAGACCGATGCCACCTCCATCTGGTGAAAAAGACGCCTGCCCATCGTCACCCCAACCGCACGCGCGGACACGCGCAAGCCGAGGTGTTTGGCAAACAGCAATCCAAGCCTTGGCTCATCGCGACACACTGGCCGCCCGAACTGTTCGGCCCACAGGCTATCACCGCTTGGTACGGTAGACGAATGCAGATTGAACTGGCTTTTCGTGACCGCAACTTTAATCCGTTCGGTTTTGTGCTCGCTACGGCACGCAGCCGAAACATCGAACGGTTCAATGTCTTGACCCTCCTCGCCGCCTGGGCATCGATTGGCCTGTGATGGATGGGTCTTCACGCCAAATCCATGCAATAGCATCGCCATTTCCAAGCCAATACCGTCACTCAACGCAACGTATTATCAATTCCTTTTCTAGCTCTCGAAGTGGTAAAGCGAACTGATTATACGACCAGCGCGAGCGAACTCATTGACTCGAAACGAAATCTGCGCGACCTTGTCGAACAGGCTCACAACGCATGATTTCGTCGGGATCCCTCAGCGGTGTAGCTCACTTGCCGCCGGAGCGCGGAGGGCACCAAGAAGCACCGCTTCTTGGCCGTCGCGTTGACCCACTTGTTATCACTGCTGTCCCACAAAATAGTTAAACACAGCGTATAACCTATTGATTTACATAAAAAATTGACTATGACATTGTGTTTGAGACATGAAAACAGTTTTTCCAGAAATTTCAAAGGGTTAGTATGCTCTATGGGACAGCAGTGATGACCTATACACTGCGGTTCTGCGCGCGGTGCTTCCTTGCACTCACGAAACAATGACTATTTTTAGAGGTGCCCTCAAGCCAGGGGCATTGACCCGGTGCTGATGGATGAGCTAACCACATTAGTGCCATTGGTAGGCGGCTCAACGCCACAAAACAAGGCGCAGATGGAACAACGCATAAAACATTATCTCGCGCCTGAATAAGCCGGGGCACTAAACGAAGATGGATAGTCTATCCAAAATTACCTCTCTCACGCTGGAGAACTTCCGCGGCTTCATCGGTCAACATAAGCTGGATGTGGATGCAGACATTGTGCTGATCCAAGCACCGAACGGCTTCGGCAAAAGTAGCTTATTGGAAGCACTACTAGCTATCTTAACCGGTCACACTTTTTTGCCGAACTGGCGGCAAGCCCTGACCTCTAAGCGCAATGGCTGCTATCAACGGCAGGGCGCCATTGAAATCCAATGCAAATGCGCACAGCAACCGCGAACATTTAGAGTCGAATGGGATTATCCGGAACCTTCCTCGAAGGGAGCGCTTGATCCTTTTCCACGGCCTGACGGTTTTTCCCATTCCAGCCTCATTGACGACCCGGAGTTGGCCTTCCGGCTTTGCGGTTATTTCCCCGAGTATGTGAATCGATTATTCGATGAATCCGCGTCGGGGCGCACGCTACGCGATGTGGTCGAAAAACCACATGCGGCAATTTTGGCTTTGCTGAGCACATTGGATCCTGCATCGAACACGGCGTTACAGGACCTTGGTGAATCGATCCGTTCGCTGGACAAAAATATCGCCGATATCGAAAACAACCCCAACCATCCGCAACGGTTACGCCAAGCGTACCCTCTTTTCTTCGGTCAATATGAACCCTTCCAACAGCGGGCAATAGGATGGCCGGAACTGCCGCCAATGGTGCCAAGCGCCGGCCAGAGCAGCGCCGAGTCGTTTCTGCTAGACACTTTCAAATCCGCGGCGAAGTTACCAAGCAATGCATCCCTTGCTACGGCAGAGCCATCAATTCGGACACTTCGCTCACGCTTACGGGCAGATCTGGACCACCTCATCAACGTTGCTAAACAACGTGCCGGTGATGAGGCGAACGAGCAAGCAGCAGTTCAGGCCAAAATTGCCCAAATCGACGCCAGCATAAAAACGATCGACACCCAGCATCCGTCTCTGGAAATAGTCAATAAATGGTTTTTGGATGCAGATGGAAATAGACATTGCGATGCCTTGGCCGTGCTGCGTTCACTTCGTGACAATGCCAAGCGTTGGGGTAACAAAACGGCACTGCGCGAGCGCGGCGTAGAAAAAGGCCGCATTGAGGATTTGCAAGAAGCGTTTCTTGCCGTAGACACAGCACACGCGGCTGCACTCGCCGAATGCTTGGAATACTGGTGGAATGAAATAAGCGAAACGCTACGGCGGCGTGAGAAGCTTGCCAACGAAAAAGCCAAGCTAGAGAAAGAGAATAGAGCGCTTCGCAAATCCGAAGAATTACGCGCGTTGGAGAACATCGAGCAAGAGCTATTTGTGAAAGGGATTTGGCACGACTTCGCCACCGCATGGGCAGCGGATTGCGAGTGGACTCATAGAGCCCGCCAACTCGATGACTTCAAGAGCAAAAAGAGCAGACTACAAAAGCGTGATCAAAGCTTACGCGGTGCCTACGAGCTACTTGATGAAATAACCCGCACTCCAGAGTATCTTGCGGGTTTAACTGACACGCTCAATTACATTGTCCAACGCTTTCGCATGGTCGATGGTTTGTATCCGTTTCGTCTGTCTGAAGACGGAAAACTGAACCGGGCGAATGCCGATGACAGTCCGTTGCGCCTGGCGATCAGAGCGGACGATGGCCGTTCCTTAATGCACCTGTCCGGCGGTCAAAAAAGTCAGCTAGGCGTTTCTTTGTTAGTTGCCCAAAATCTGTATTTACGCCGTTTTCTGCCGCACCGGATTTTACTGCTGGACGATGTATCGGCGGGATATGATCTGAGTAATTTATCCCGGGAGGTCATCTTGTGGCGGCAACTGGCGTACGGGCAAGCGCAAGAGAGCGATTGTTACCGGCAAATTTTCAGGTTCTTCCGGATTTTGAATGGGTATTGTATTCTCTCCTGATTAAACTTTCCAGTCCCCAGTGAGAGCCCAGAATGACTGAGCACCAATTTTTAGAAGCCGTCCTCTCTCTCGTAGCCCCTTGGGGCGTCCATCACGTCGATGTCGACGAAGAGGCGAAAGAAGTGCATGTCTGGCTTGAGCACCAGAAAGGGACCAAATGGAAGTGTCCAGATTGCGATCAGGAACTGCCCTGCTACGACCACGGAAGAGAACGGGCTTGGAGGCATCGAGACTTGTTCGAATACAAGACGTGGATTCATGCGAGGCTGCCGAGAGTGAAGGGTCCAGAGCACGGGGTTCGCCAAGTCCAAGCCCCTTGGGCAGAGGGATCGTCCCGGTTCACAACCCTGATGGAGAGCCATGTGATCGACACGCTCCAACAGTGCGAGACAGTGGAAGGAGCCCGACGTCTCAACGGTCTCTCTTGGGACGAGACCTTCGGTATCATGCAACGCGCCGTCGCTCGGGGACGAGAACGCAAAGGCGACGAAGCTCCCACAAAGAGTCGGGGTCGACGAGAAGGCGTACAAGAAGGGCCACAACTATTTCACCCTCGTCTACGATCTCGACCATTCGTCCGTCGTCCATATCTCCCAAGAGCGGACCAAAGCGAGTCTTGTGGAGTATTACGAGAGGCTGACGCCGGCGCAGTTCGGTGCGATCGAAGCCATCTCGATGGACATGTGGGAGCCGTTCTACCTGGCGACCGTGGAGACGGTTCCGCTGGCGAAAGACAAGATTGTGTTTGATCGATTCCACATTGCGCAGCCCGTCAATAAGGCAGTCGACAAGGTGCGGCGCGAGGAAAATCGAACTCTGAAGGCAGAAGGGATCGCTCTCCTCAAAGGCACGAAGTATTTGTGGCTTTATTCCGAGAAGAACCTCCCGGAAAAACGGAAGGAATCTTTTGAAAGCCTGAAGGCTGTGAACCTGAAGACCGGTCGCGCGTGGTCCATTAAAGAAATGTTGGGCGAACTCTGGGAGGCTCCCAGCGTCGAAGCGGGGCGCGAGTTCTTCCAACGCTGGTTCGGTGGGGCGAGACGCAGCCAACTGGAGCCGATCAAGACGGTTGCGTTGACGGTCAAGAATCATCTCGAAGGGATTCTCAACTATCTCCGACATCGTGTGACCAACGGAGTGGCCGAGGGGATGAACAGCAAGATCCAGACCGTCCGACGGAACGCTCGTGGCCATCGGAATACCGAGAACTTGAAGACAGCAATCATGTTCTTTTGTGGGAGACTGGAGCTTCACCCACACTAAACCCGGAAGAACCAATTTTCATCGCCAGCCACCATGAAGACCTGAGCAATCATCTGCTTGAGCTACTGGCGCCGCCACCTGGACGCAGCTTGCGTATTTTGCGTTTCGTGGATTGGCGCCCGGCAACAGGCCCCGTCATCGAACAACTGGAATACGATAACAGCAATGAAAGTGAACGGGCCGCAGACCTATTCAAGGCGGCACTCAAGGGGCATGAATGGGCGCACTGAAATGGGCGCGCTGAGCGGATAATTCAGCGCGGCAACCGGGGAGAGATCCAGCTTATGTGGGTGCAGATCAATGCGCAATTCAAAGTCATTACACCATTATTCATGGCGGGCGCGGATGACGCTCCAGAGCTGCGCGCGCCGGCATTCAAAGCCTTGTTGCGGTGGTGGTTTCGTGCCATCAAACCTTATTGCGCCAAAGAGGAGGCCAAACTGTTCGGTGCCGCAGGCGGGCAGCACGGGCGCGGCGCATTCGCTTTGCGAGTTGACGGTCCCACGCCGTGTACGCGCGATTGGAGCACCGCTGCGTTTTCACCCTCCGGCCGCAACGGCCGCATTGACGGCCCTAAACACCTGGGCCTTAAATACCTGTCTTATCCTTTCGATCTAAGCGGCGGCCGAAAACGTCAATTCATTCAACCCGAACATACTTTCGAGCTGCAACTGTTCTTTGTTAAGCAACCATCGGCAGATATGTTGCGTCGAGTACTGGCCTGCGTTTGGTTGTTGGGCCATGTAGGCGCCGCCGGCTCCAGAGCCAGGCGCGGGTTTGGTGCGCTGCAACTCATGCAGTGGCGCATCGATCCGCAAACGCCGCAAGCTGGCGTTAACGCCGCGACCCTCGCGCCCATTTTGCAAGCCCTGCCCTTGCTCGCACAGAACAACGAGGGCGCCGCCTGGCTGCGGCAATTGCGCCAAACAGTTGCGCAAATTCAACGGTGGTTCGGTGCCCCCGACGATAAAGTACTGCGAGCAGGGGGCCCACCCAAGCACCCCTATCTAGGTGAAGCCACCACCCTCGCGTTGCTGTCCAAATCATTCGAACACCAACAGTGGCACCATTGTCTAGCAGAACTCGGCAGCGCGATGCACAGCTTCAGGCAGTGCTACGAGCCGGATCGCAGCCATGCGCGCAGCGCGCTGCGCCATGGCGGCCACATGCAACATACACCCGAACGCGCCACTTTCGGCCTGCCGCTCACGTTCCGGTTTTACCGGCAACGGGAGGCCATTGAAATCGTTCCTTTCGTTGACGGTGCCAAGCCCGGTCAACGCCATGGCAGCCTGCTGTTGCTGCGGCCTATCGTGGCTGGCGAACGTTTGCTGCCGCTGCTGTTGCGCATGGATGGCAGCGTACCGGGGATCGACCAACCGGTCGCCACGCGCCGCCACCAAAAGCCTTTGCCGCCACTTGAGCACCACGGCCCCTGCTCATCGCAGGGCGGCACATTGGATGTATTCATGCAGCACCACGGGGCCAGCAAATTGTTCATATGAGCTTAAGGGCACCCCTAAAAATGCACTTTTTCCGCGATTGCGGCGTCAGCGCCGTGCTCGAATCCTCAGGTATGACCTATACACTGCGGTTGTACGCGCGGTGCTTCCTTGCACTCACGAAACAATGACTATCGTTAGAGGCGCCCTGAAGTAGCTATGTCTAAACGATCCGGTCAAAACATCAGCAAGTTGCAATTTTGGCAGCGCAAAATCGTGCAACTGCTGCACGATCCGGTGGCCAAACCGTATGCCTCCTATCCTCAAGGCCAGGGTTTTGGCGGACATCAAAAGGTTGCACTGCGAAACCTGGAGAAGCTGACCGAGGTTTCGTTCGAGTGGATCTACAACAAAGCGCCGGATCTCACCGCTACCGGTGCGGACCGGCCCATGATGCATCTACCTAATGAGGATAAAAAACAGATCAAAGTGCAATGGCCTGATGAGCCGCTGGTCAGCCATCCCCTAGAACCTTGTTGGCTCAGCGTCAAACCGCTGGGGGAATCTCTAGGCGATGAGGCTAAAGCCGAAAAACGAGACCTCATCGCGGCGGAAGAAAACTATACGGCTGAGTTCGAGCGCGAAGAAGAACAAGACACCGGGGATGAGAAGAACACACGCTACCCCGATGATCCGATCTGGCAAGACGCGGATGGCTTAAAGAACCGGCATCTCATGCTGTGGCGCAGCACCCAAGAGGCATTGCGCCAACGGGCGGCCGGGGCGCCGGTGCAGCGACGTTTGTGGCAGATCATGCCGGCCGATTCCCGCGCCCCCGATCATGCGATTTGGGATCACAACCGCCTCGCCAGCGCTCTGGCATTTATCCCCAAAGCGCCAACGCAAAAAGCCAACGCAGACCACCACATATGCGCGCCGTGGCTGTTTCGCTTCGAACTGGGGCCGGTGGGCCGCTTCATCAGCGAATCGCGCAGCAGCTCGGATCTATGGATGAGTTCATTCTTGCTGGCGGAGATGAGTTGGAGCGCGATGCAGCCCATCGTGGCGCATTACGGCCCCGACTGCATCATCTATCCGGATTTGCGCGGCAATCCACGCGCCGATGTGTGGCTCGCGCAATGCCAATCCGAGCTGGACCCATCCAAACTGGCCAAGGACCTGAGAATATTGCCCGAAGAGTTGGAGCATCCGGGCACATACGCGGCGGTACTGCCCAATACTTTCACCGCCATATTGCCTTTGGGCGGCGGCGATGACCAAGCCGGTCATTTAGAACCTCTGGAAACCTTCGCCAAGCGAGCCCAAGAGGCGGTAGAGCAACGCTGGCAAGCGCTGTCTGCGCAGGTGGAAAGCTGGTTGCTTGTTCAGCGGGGCGAAGGCACTTGGCAGGAGACTTTCAAGCGCCATGCCGGGCGCTCGCCTTTTGCCTGCACCTGGGTGGCATTGCGCTGGAGCACGCCCTTGCGGATCAGCGATGCGCGCGCTTTGTTCGGTCCCGCGCTGCCGGCGTCGGCGCCACCCATTAGCACTAAAGACCGTGCTGCGGTGGAAACGCGCGAAGAGAAATTGCGCGCTTGGGTAAGTGCCACCGATTGGGGCCGTTACACCGAAGCCCGGCGGGTATTCACCCATACCAACCCCGGATTGATGAAACAATCATCGGGCCACGACTACGCCTTATTGCACCATCAACTGCGCATCCGCCATCAGTTGCGCAAGCAAGAGAACAGCGAGCCCGCGCTGAGCGAGGAGTCCGGCGAAAATTGCACCCGATGTGGCCGCCGCCAAGCGCTGTATAACCACGAACAGGGCCATCACAACGACCGCGCACGTACCTTCTGGCACCCCCCTCCCAGCCATAAGTGGTATGACAAAAACCGCCTTAATCCAGGCAATGAGGGCACCGAGCGCCTATGCGGTGTCTGCGCGGTCAAACGTTTTTTGGTCGAAGCCGGTACCGATGACGGGGAGCTAACTGACAGGGAGCTAACCGGCATCAATCCGGTGTGGGCCGGTTATGGCTGGCGCCTGGATCAGATATGCGATGCCGACGGCCGCGCCCGCGTGCCATTCCCATCCACCGCGACCATCGCAGCGGTCAAATATGTACGCCAACTGTGTCTAGCCGCGCAGCGCGACGAGGCCAAGCACCAGCGCATACGCACCGCAATGAACGCCGTCGTGCAAGCGTATACGGATACGGAGGCCGGCTTAATCCGCACCGGCTTCGCCCGGGCGCTGGGTGCATTAGCCGAGTTCGGCGGGCCGCGGGCTAACCCCCTGGCTTTTCGCTTGACCACGCTGGATACACAAAATGCCGTTTTTCCTCACACTTTGGAGATAGCGAT
This sequence comes from Gammaproteobacteria bacterium, assembly GCA_012103455.1. GTDB lineage: Bacteria > Pseudomonadota > Gammaproteobacteria > HK1 > HK1 > WLWT01. The sequence continues at coordinate 627,913 of WLWT01000003.1, read as the reverse complement.
ACGCCGCGCCGAACAGGCCGATCAAGCACGGGTAGGGGCGCTAAAGACGCTACATGAAGCCGTACGCGAACTGCGGCGCGCCACCGACCAAGAGTCTATAGATCCCCCCGAGAGCCGCATCGCCGTCATCCGGCTGGATGGCGACCACATGGGCCGTCTATTGCTGGGCGATGCGGCGCAGATCCAGGCGCAATGGCGCCACATATTGCATCCGCAGGCGTTGCAACAGATCCGCCAACACCCCCACTTAATCGACTCGGGCTGGCTCGATCTGCTGCATCAGCCGCGCTTGATGGGACCATCATTGCATGCCGTGATCAGCCGCATGCTGGCGCAATTCAGCCACCGCCTGGTGCCGTGGGTGGTAGAGCGCGAATTCTCCGGCCGCTTGTTCTATGCCGGCGGTGACGATGTATTGGCGCTGGCACCGGCCAGCGATGCCTTGGGTATCGCGGCACGCTTGCGGCAACTGTTTTCCGCCGCCTGGGTGATCGACACGCAGCCGCAGATCTCCGCTTGGGACTATAGGCACGGCAGCGTAGCGGCCACCCACGACCCAGAACGCGCTAGAGGGCGGTTTCTAATTCCAGCCAGACCGGCAGAGCACGGCACGCCGGTGGTATTACCGCTTGGCGCTGACGATATAGAAGACGCGGTCGGTGGTGAGGCCCGGATCGATTGGGCCGGACAGGAGAGCGGCGAGATCCTGCCCATGCTGGGGGCCGGCGTCACCTTGTCAGCCGGGATCGCCTATGGCCATTTCAAAACCTCGCTGCGCTTTTTATTGGACCAGTCCAAGCACTTGCTCGAAACCCGCGCCAAAGCCCAAGCGGGACGCAACGCCATCGCGCTCAGCTTGAGTTCGCGCAACGGCGTCAAAGCCGAGGCGCTGCTCAAAGACTCCAGCAACGTACCCGGCTGTGCCGCCGACGGCGCTCCATGCAGCGCTTACGAGCGCATGCAAAAGGTCATTGAGGGCTTCAAGAGCGGCTTGTTACCTGGCCGTTTACCGTACAAATTGCAACAGAGCGCGCCGCTGCTAGCGCCCCTCGACGAGAAGGGCTCACAACCCTCGCCCCACCTAGAACAGCTACTGCGGGGCGTATTCAGGACGGCACTTGAATCGAACCCAGCCACCGCCGCCCAAAAAGCCGCGTGCTCTGCGTGCTCGTTGTGGCGCGACGGCTGGCAACACCAACCCGGGCGCGCGGAAGGGGCACTGCTGATCGCACGTGCGCTGGCGCGCCAGCAGGAGGAAGAGGAGTGAACATACCTTTCGCCACGGATATTTTCGTACGGCCACTGGAACCTTTGTTTTTCGGCCCGCCCCGTACCACCCGTGCCGGCGAAGACCATGGCGACGCCAGCGCTTTTCCACCCACGCCCAAGACTTTTCAAGGCTTGATCCGCACCCAGTTGCTCTACCGGGTGGAGCCGGCGCTGGATCTGGATAGCCACTCGCGCCACGCCCGCGCGCAGTGCGCGCGCTTGGTGGGCACTGGTGACCGGCTGCCCGAAGGATGGCAGATCAAAGGCCCCGTAGCGGCACGGATCATGCGGGCCGAGGGCACCGAACGGCTACAGCCTTGGGCACCTACACCCCGTTTCTTGTCCCGTGTACCCTGCCCCAAGCCGTCCAACGATAAGCACAGCTCACAGGCAGAGCCTTCATGCGAGCCCGTTCAAAGAGCGGCGCCGCCCGATGAACCGTTCCCCAGCGACCCCCTGTTCCCCGAGTTCGTCCCGTCACAGCAACCCGCCATGGACGACCGCCATCCGCAGCCGGGTACTTTGCGCTGGCTACTAGGCAATCCACGCGTGCGCGATGCCGTCCCCCTGGACGGCTGGCTGAATGCGGCAGGATTGTATTGGGCGCTGAGCGCTGGTCGTCAACACCGTCATGATCTTTATCCAACCAACAACAGTGGCTTTGCTTGGCACCAGCATGCGCCTGGGCTACTGCCACCTTTCGTGCGCCACCAACTTCAACCCGGCATCAAGCTGGAGCGTCCTGGTCCCAGGGCTTCGACCCGGCACAACGACGAGCGCGTAGGACTTGCCGAAGACGCGATGATTTACACCAACCGGGCTATACGCATGGACTGTGCAAGCGGTTTTTGGGGCGCGCTCAGCATCGACGCCCACAGTAAAACACCGCAAGACCCGGGGCGCATACCGGAGGACGTCCTGCAAAACGGCCTGGGCCACACGGGCCGCAAAAGCCGTCTAGTGGCTTTTGAATCATGCCCGCCACTGGATCCTGGCTGGCGCGCTCTGTTGGACGGCGAGCATTTACAGCACTGTGATTATGCACCTGGACAGTGCTTTTGGATGTATGCGCTCACCCCGGTAGCGATGGATGAAAAACACGGCCTGCCATTGGGCGGCGGCGTCGCGCTACGCTGGCCCCACGACATGCCCCACGCCATCGCCGCCGCCATCAAGATCAAAGCCATTGCCGCATTCAACGGCGCCCCGCGCACCCTGGGCGGCTGGGATATGGCCGCCGGTGGCAGCCAGTGGCGGGCTAATCAATCCTATGCGCCCGCCGGCAGTGCTTGGTTGATAGAACTTGCAGGCGGCCAGCCTGGGCAACGGCGGCAAGCATTGGCACGGCTGAACAACAGTCACGCTCTCGGCTGCCCGCGCGACGCCACCTTCGGCTTTGGTCATCTACTGGTGGGCATAGGGCCGAAGCACACGCCCGCCGTGTAACCCAAGGAGTTTTAGATGAACAACGCACAAAACACACGCCTCGGGGCCTGGGTACGCTCTACCCTCAGCACTATATACACCCTGTCCCCCTTGCATGTAGGCAGTGGCCAAGCCGGGTATGGAGTGGATTTGCCGATCGCCCGCGACGCCGTTACCGGCTTTCCGATGATTCCCGCAACAGCGCTCAAAGGTGTCGCCAGGGAGTGTTTTGAGGGCCAGCAAACAGCGCCATCATCGCTACAGGCCAATGACATCAACCGCTTGTTTGGCCCGCTGGTACAGTCCGCAGCGGCCGCCCCCGGTGAAATCGCCCCTGATGAGATCGCCCCTGGTGAAATCGCCCCCGATGAGACCGCCCCTGGCGAGACCGCTGCTGGCGAGGCGCCAAACCCAGAGCAAGATACTTCACTGTATGCCGCCGCATTGGCATTCACCGAAGCGCGCTTGCTGGCTTATCCGGCGCGCTCATTGAACCGCCCTTTTGTACACGCGACTTGCCCGATGATCCTCGCACGGCTGTCCAGGGATCTGAACGTATTGGGTATCCAACATGATCAACAACAAGCCCTGGACGATATTGCCAAAGCGCTGCGTAACCTGCTCCCATCACACGCGGCCGTGCTCAATCCTGCAATCGCTAGCAACACCCTAGTCATTGAAGATCTGGTCTACAAGACCGACCAGATCGGCTTTTGCGAAGGTTTGCGTTTGTTAGCCAACTGGTGTCCCGATGCCTTCGGCCGGGCGCAGATGGAGATGGGATTGGTAATGCTACCGGACACGGACTTTGCTTATTTGGTCACACAAGCCATTCCTGTGGCGGCAAGAATCCAGCTCACCGATGGCAAAACCACGGATGAATGGAGAAATCCACAAGACCCTTATGACCGGCAGGAAGGCAACCTTTGGTATGAAGAGTACCTACCTGCCGATTGTTTGTTCGCGAGCTTCGTGGGACAACGGCGTAAAGTGGTAATAGAAAACAACGCGGACGAAAATCAGGCTAAGAATAGCTCGCCGAGTAGTCCACCAGGTAGTAGTCCACCTCAGGCCCTAGACCTCTTTGTACAGTACTGGGCGCTAGGCAGCACCGGGAACGGCCGCCAGGCAGCGCCCGCCGCGCGCCCGGGTGAGACATCGGAGCAAAGCCACGCCGAGCGGGTTGTGCAGATCGGCGGCAACGAAACCGTAGGTCAAGGCCTGTGTACATGGCGCTTTCTCAAAAGCGGGGAAGAACAATGCATGACCACCATCATTGAAGGCACGGCGTTCAGTGATCTGGGCGCGCACCGGACCCGCTATGCTTGGCAATTAGTCAACGAATACGGGCGCGACGCCAAAGCACTCAAAGAACTCAAGGATCTCACCGCTGGACTCCCCGTGGCGCTGCGCCTGCAAGGTGCGCTGCAAACCGTGCTGGGCTTGAACGCGGGTCAAGAACTTGCGAGGGAGCTCGCCAGCGGCCTGCTGCGGTGGCTCACACAGTGCGGCATACCCTTCGCCCAACAAGCTCCGCAACACCCCACCGGTTGGATAAAAATCCTGGTCGATGCCGATCGCCAAACATATATCGCGGCGCAGCAGGAGCTGTTAGCACTGGCCCAAGCACTCAAGCTATTCAGCAAAGGGATGGATATGGGCAAAGCACACCAAAATGCGCAACCATGAGTAAACCCATTACTAATCAAATCGCCGCCAATCAGAGCGCCGCTATCGGGCCCATCGATCCCGCATATGCGAATCCCAGCTTGGTCTATCACCGTTTCTTGGCGATCTGGGCACGCTCTGAAACCAGTTACGGGCTGGCCTGAAAGAGCCATGACGGCAGGGGACGTGACGACCTTGAGAAAAGTGGCGGCCTAAGAGAATACTTAGCGGCTTTCGCAAAGAATTACAAAGCCTACGCCGAACAAGGCCGGCGTGCGCTCAAGGCGGTGCACGCCCGCCAGCGTGCCATTTTGGCCAGCGAGCAAACTACGCTCAGCAAAACATATCAATGCACCTGGCGCTTCACCAGCGGCTTGGGCATCAGCCACCCGACCGAAAACGGCTTGAGCCTGGACCCTTTGACCGGCTCGGTGTATTTGCCGGCCAGCGCCGTCAAAGGCTTATGCAGACGTGGCGCGGAGCTGGCGCATGACAATAGAATACTGGATGAACAAACAAACTTTTCACAAACCTGCTTATTGCTAGGTTCAGATCCAACAAAGCAAACCGAAGTTAAGGCAAAACCACAACGTGGTGTGATCCGCTTTCTAGATGCTTATCCAGCTGATTGGCCAACCCTTGAAGTCGATATCAGCAACAATCATTACACCAGCTACTATAAGCGTATCCGGGAAAATCATCCCTCAGCGCCCATTGACCCCGATGAGCATAGTGCCCCCGATGAGCGTGAGGACCCGGTACCGGTTTATTTTCTCACCACAGCACGCGATACACGTTTCATCTTCAGACTACAAGCTATTAACCGCAGTACCATCGGTAGCGCGCAAGCACGTCGATGGGAAGTGCAAGCCCATCAATGGCTAGAGTTGGCATTACTGGTACTAGGCGCCGGCGCCAAAACCAGCGCCGGCTATGGGCAGATGATTCAAGTTGAGCCCACTGAGCCTGTCCCGGATGAAGACCCGACCGGCCTCGCCGCGCAGCTACGCCAACAAATCAACGCCTTGACACCTGCCCAAATGGGTAAAATCGCCGGTTTAATCACTCAACTAGAGACCATCACGGATCCAGATACGCAGCGGCAACTGACCCAAATGTTGTGCAAAAAATGCAACGCCAAAGCCGGAAAAACCTTGCGCGCTAACTCCGCTTTAAGCCGGTATTTGGATTAATCATCAACGACACTGACTCATCGATAACCATAAACATGGTTTATTGCGCATAAAGAGCGCCTCTAACAATAGTCATTGTTTCGTGAGTGCAAGGAAGCACCGCGCGCACAACTGCAGTGTATAGGTGATACCTGAGGATTGGAGCACGAAGCTGACGCCGCAATCGCGGAAAAAGTGCATTGTTAGAGATGCCCTATAGGGAGATCGGCTTGTCGAGGGCGATGCTCTTGACCATCGCCACCACGGCGAGCCCTTCTCTTAAACCCAGTTCATCAACCGAGCGCCGGGTCAGCCGCGCGCGCACCTGCGCCCCGCCTATGTCCACTAACACCTCTGCATAAGCCGTATCCGGTTCGGCGGCCAATTGGCTGATGGTCCCCTTGAGCCGGTTGCGAATGCTCGTGTTCTCCGGGCGGAGCAAAGCGAGGGAGACATCACGGGCGCGGATACGCACCCTCACTTGCGCGCCGGCTGCGTTCTCGATCAGCGGGATATACAGCCTGTGTTCACCATGCGCCAAGGTGGTGAGCCGATAGTACGGATCATGGGCGATCACGCGCGCTTGCAGTACAACACTGGCCTCGAAACGGCCCGTCACCGGCCCCAGATCAAGACGCTCCAGTACCTCGGCGACGCTGCCATACGCCGCTACAGCACCATTGGACAGCACGACCAGGTGCTCCGCCAACTGCACGACCTCATCCAGCGCGTGGCTCACATAGATGGCGCCGATGCCGAACCGCTCTGGAATACGTTGGACATAGGAGAGGATCTCCGCTTTTCGCCCCATATCCAGTGCCGCTAGCGGTTCGTCGAACAGGAGTAGCGAAGGACGCGAGACCAACGCCCGCGCGATAGCGACCCGCTGCTGTTCACCGCCGGATAACGCTGTGACATCACGGGGCAGCAGTGCGGACAGATCGAAGGCATCGATCACATCATCCAAAGCAGGGCCATCAGCCTGGCGCTGCGCCCGGCGCGCCGCGAACCGCAAATTGCCGAGTACCCGCAGATGAGGGAAAAGCCGCACATCCTGAAACACATAACCCACGCCGCGGCGGTGGGTGGGCACATTGATCCGCCTAGCGCTGTCGAACCAGGTAGTCCCATCCCACTGGACATGGCCTCTCACCGGCGTCTCCAGGCCCGCTATGGCCCGCAGCAAGGTCGTCTTGCCACTGCCACTATGGCCGAACAAACCGGTGATACCGTGCACGTCGAAGTTGTGCTCGGCGCCCAATGCGAAATCGGGGTAGTCGATATAGGCGCTAAACCCGAGCACGGCCATACGCTAAGCCCGTCCCAATGGGGCATAACGGTTGAGTCCGTACACGATCAGGAGAATGGTGAAGGACAGCACTAGGAGAATGCCCGCTAGCACATGGGCTTGCGCATATTGCAACGTCTCCACGTGTTCATAGATGGCGATGGAAACAACGCGGGTTTGCCCGGGAATGTTGCCCCCGACCATGAGCACCACACCGAATTCCCCCAGGGTGTGGGCGAAGGTCAAAATGGCGGCAGTCAAAAAACCCCGCTTCGCCATCGGCACGGCGACGCAAAAAAAGCGATCCCAAAAACCCGCTCTCAGCGTCGCTGCCACCTCCAACGGCCCGCGGCCGATGGCTTCGAAAGCGCTCTGTAGCGGCTGCACCGTAAACGGGAAAGAATAGATCACGCTCGCCAATACCAGACCGGTAAAGGAAAACGTCAGGGTCGTATCTGTTATTTGCAGCCACCAGCCACCGAATGCTGAATTGGGTGAAAACAAGAGCAGCAGATAAAAGCCGAGGACGGTTGGCGGCAGTACCAGCGGTAACGCGGTCACCGCTTCGAACACCGGCTTGAACGGATGCTTGGTGTGCGCCAACCACCAGGCCAACGGCGTACCGACGGCCAACAACACCAAGGCAGTGGTCGCAGCTAGATGCAATGTGAGCCAAAGCGGCCCGAGATCCTGCACCTGCACGTTGATATCCTATGGCCGTTCGGCCGCGTAACCGAACGAGTGGATGATCCGCCCCGCTGCGGCGCTGCGTACAAAAGCGAGGAATTCGAATGCGGCGGCATTCGTTTTTCCGTAAGCGGTGAGCACCGCGTCTTGGCGTATGGGATCGTGCATGTACGCGGGCACATCCCAGCGGCTTCCCAACACCGGGGAAGAGGCCTGTTCGGCAGACAAAAACGAGCGGGCTACAAACCCGAGTTCCGCGTTACCGGTAGCCACCAATGTATGCGCCTGCCCCACGTTTTCGCCTCTGGCGATGCGCGACGCCAGGCGCCGCCACAGTCCTAGATGCGCAAGCGTTTGCCGCGCCGCTAAGCCATAAGGGGCCAGCTCGGGATTGGCTATCGCAAGCGTGCGAAACCGCTCTTGCCGTAAAATCGCCGCCCCATCCCCCTGCAACAGTTGCGGATCGGCACTCCACAACACCAAGCGCCCCAAAGCGTAGGTGAACTGGCTCTCACCGATACCAAACCCCCGCTCCACCAGTACCGACGGCGTTGCCGTATCGGCAGCCAAAAACACATCAAACGGAGCGCTATTGACGATCTGGGCGAACAGTTTTCCGGTAGAGCCTGAAACCAACCGGACCCGGTGGCCAGAGGCACTTTCGAAACGCTGCACCAACCGCTTGGCCGCTTCACTAAAGTTGGCCGCCACGGCGACGGTGGCCTCCGCGCCCACCGCCACACCACTCGCCGCCAGGCATAGACTCACCAGCGGGAATAGACAAACGAGTGGGCGATGAAGAGCCAGCGCGGAACGCACAAACGAACGCATGAACATGGCGGCAAACTACGTCGCCGCGCACCAATGGTCAAGCTGACCTAGTGTACTGAGCCATCACCACGGTGGCTAACCGGTCACACCTATGCTCACTGTGGCATTTTCCCCGAACATCACTAAGGCACCACTAGAGGGCACCTCTAACAATGCACTTTTTCCGCGATTGCGGCGTCAGCGCCGTGCTCCAATCCTCAGGTATCACCTATACACTGCGGTTCTGCGCGCGGGGCTTCCTTGCACTCACGAAACAATGACTATTTTTAGCGGCGCCCTAGATAATATCTTCCATGGGCGCTCACCCTGACGCATATATCCAGGCTTTCGATCTAGCCAGCCATTGGCGCTATCCAAGCACGGATCAGATGGTGAGCGATGGCGATGCGGCCAGGTAACTCAAGCTCTCGAGCGGCATCCGGTGCTTTGTCCAACACCTTGCGTACCGTCTCCCTGTCGAACCATTGCACGTCGGCCAGCTCGTGTTCATCGACTACGATTTCGGTACTGATCGCCTCGGCCAGGCACCCGATCATCAAAGATGCCGGAAACGGCCAAGGCTGCGACGAGTGATAGCGCACCGCACCCACCCGGATGCCGGCCTCTTCCCATACTTCACGCCGCACCGCCCCCTCGATGGATTCACCTTGGTCCACGAAACCGGCCAGCGCCGAGTACAGCTTGGTGACCCGCCGGCGGCTGCGGCCCAGTAGACACCGGTCACCGTGGTGAACGAGCATGATGGCGACCGGATCGGTGCGTGGGTAATGATGCGCGCCGCAGCCGCTGCAAATACGCTCCTTGCCACCGAAATGGGCCGCAGTACGGGCACCGCAATTAGCGCAAAAACCATGACGGGCATGCCAATCCACCAGGGATTTGGCGTGGGCCAGGGTACCCGATTGCGCAATACTTAAATGCGCGGCGGTATTGCGCGCATCCTCGAACGCGGCATGAGGCGAGGCGCCGTTGGTGTAAATACGTTCTCCATTCCCGGACACGTCCAAGCCGAAATAGGCGGTGTCATCGCGGGTACCCAAAAATAGTGGCGCAGCGCCCGGTGCTTTGATGGACAATACCGCCGGTCCCACCCAACTGAGGGCGGTTGGCGGCCCTCGCTCCGCCAGCACTTTGAGCTCGTCGAAGGTGAGGAACCTGGAATCTTCCCGCGCCAGCCGCGCCTGTATCCAAGACTCATCGCGCCTGAGCGCATCGGCGCGGTCGAGCGGATCACCGGCGAAGACATGAACCGGGTAGGTCATTTCAGACTCCATAAGCGTAAGCGGTCCGAAATGATAGCGAAACACTGGCGACTTATCGCCCTGGCGTTCAATGATTCCCCGTGGTCAATGACCTAAGGGGCGTTCAATCATCTAACCAAACGGGATTCGACCAGGCTTTAGCGCCATTCATATCGGTGACGGTCACTCTGAACCAACCACCGCGAAAGCGTTTGAGCGGCAGCGTGGCGGCACGCAGGCCGTCGCCTCTTTGAAAAACGGACCGGGCGCCCCGCCCTTGCAACGAGAGGGTTCGCGCCGGCGAACAACGCACCGTGACCTCATCGCCCGCCATTGCCACATGGTGCAGCCGTGGCCCTTGACTCGAGTAGTAGCGGCCCGCTTTTAGCGAGTCCAGCAACGCATCGGGCTCCAGTGACCCGGCGTGCACATATACCCAACCCCCCAGCCAATCATGGTCCAGATGATGGGCATCGTCGCTGGCATAACCGCAGATGCGCCGGCCCCGGTTCAGCAGTGCATCGGCGTACGGCCAATCGTTGCCACGATCGACCTCAACGGCACTACCATGGTTATATATCTCCACCGCGTGAGCGAATGGCAAAGCGTCGGCATCCGCCGCGGTCAACCCGTACCACGATGGATGCACTATGCCCACGAAAGCACCCGCCGCATGGGCGCGGGCCGCCACTTCCGGCCCCGTTTCGCCCTCTGTGGCCGGGGCGAAATCCAGCGGCAAACCCACTGCTTTGATGTGCCACCTCTCCCCGATCTGTGTTTGCGGAGCGTGCAGCTCGGCGGCGATCAGCGTGGTGAAGCCGTCGCCGCGGTAGGGCCGGGTATCGGTAATCGGCCAATCGTAGCGGGCTGTAAAATGATCGGTGATCGCAAGAAAATCGTAGCCCGCCTCCCGGTAACGCCGGCACACCTCCTCGGCGCAATAGATGCCATCGGAGCGGGTCGAATGGGTGTGTAGATTACCGCGCCAGAATCGGCCTGGTTTATCAAAAGGCAAAGTATCCAAGAGCACTCCTCGATCAGTCGTAGTGTTCACACCTTGGGGGCACGGCGATGGCACCATTGAAGCCATTCAATGTGACACCGTTACGACACTTCCCCGCCTACCAGTCAAAAGCCTGTCCATCAAAGGCCCAACAAACATTAAAGACCAGAGCGCACTGCTGGCATCACTTCAGTGGCGAATAGCTCGATAGCATCGTTAGCCACGTTCATCTCCATCCCTGGCCAATGGATACTGAGCACCACATGATTGACACCGGTGGCACGGCAAAACGCGATCAACGCCTCAGCCACTTGCGCCGGCGAGCCGATAAGAAACCGGTCATCGACCAGTTCATCCAGCGGCCGTGACAGCGTATCGCCCTCGGGGAGATCCTCGCTCTGCCCCCATTGGTGATAGGTCTCGTATTTGTGCGCGAGCGAAGGACCACACAAACGCAAGGCTTGCGCCCGGCTAGCGGCGACGAACACCTCGCGGCGCATGGGTAGCTCCGCTGGAAACGGCTTACCCGCCTCATCCAGCGCGCGCCGGTAGACATCCAATTGCCGCATAACCACATCGAGCGGGTTGTGCGGCGGGATATACCAGCAATCGGCCATACGGGCGGCCCGGCGTATGCCAGGATTGGCGTTCGCCCCCATCCAGATGCACGGATGCGGCCGCTGCACGGGCAAGGTGCTAAGAGCGATGTCATCCAGCTCGAAATGAGAGCCTCGCAGGGTGACCCGCTCACCGGTCCATAAGCGTTTGACGGCCGTTAGATTTTCTTCCAAGCGCGCCGCCCGATCCTTGCCCGTAGTACCGAAAGCTTTGAATTCCACCTCCCGGTAACCGAGTCCGCAGCCAAAGATAACCCGCCCGTTGGACAGCACATCGAGGGTGGCGATCTGCTCTGCGATATCGAGCGGCTTGTGCATGGGCAGCAGCACGATACCGGCATTCAAGCGGCAATGGGGCGCCTCGGCCGCAATCCGCGCAAGAAACGGTATCTGATTAAAATCCTGCATCGGCGCGGCGCCATAATGCGAACCCTTGGTGATGCAGGAAAATCCGAGGGTATCGGCGAGGCGGGCCTGGGCACAGAGCTCATCAAAGCGCGCGGCCAAATTGTCGCCGGCGGGAAACTGCCCGCGAATCATGAGTCCGAACCGCACGCTCATCTTAAGACCTCGTAGTGCCCGCAGGGGATGAGGACAATCAATGCGATCGTAACAGATGAAAACCGGGACATCGGCTTGTAGTACCGTGTCTGCTCACCGCTTGGGGAAAGAGTACCATCATGAGTTCCGCTAAATTCGAATAGCCCACACCTGAACGATGCAAGGAGTGCTCAGCAACACGCCGCATCAGGCGCACAGCATGACCAAACATCCGGATGGCCAGCACAGCAATCATGCAACAGATAAGAAATCACGCCGCCCAGTCTTGCCAGCTCGGCCCGGTAGATAATACTTCTAGAGCGCCGCTGCGACGTGATGATCCCGGCCCGTTCCAACGCGGCCAGGTGAAAAGAGGCGCGCGACGAAGCCGCCGCCACATGCGCGCCGATATCCCCAGCACACGCGCCCTCGGCACCACACCGGACCAAGTAGCGGATGATACGCAGCCGCGTTTGCTGTGACATCGCGCTCAAAATCATGAGTACTTCAGGTTCATTCATATTTCAATATCTCTTGAATCATTGGAATGACTAATCTACTATCTCACGGCACTCAACCATTTCGCAGCGATCCGCTCCATCATGAAAATCGTCAGCTTCAAAATCTGCCCATTCGTGCAACGTGTGACCGCGCTGCTCGAGGCCAAGAACATCGCTTATGACGTCGAATACATCGATCTCGGTGATAAGCCGCAGTGGTTCCTCGATCTGTCACCACGAGGCCAAGTACCCATCTTGATCACGGACAACGGTACTGCATTGTTCGAATCCGACGCTATCGCCGAATACATAGAAGAGGCCTACCAGCCCCTGCAAGAAAGGCTATCTCCTGAGGACAAAGCACTCAATCGAGCCTGGAGTTATCTGGCGGCCAAACACTATCTGGTGCAATGCGGCGCCCAGCGTAGCGCCGACGGCGCCACGTTGGCCGAGAGAAGCAAACAGCTCGGTATGGCTTTCGATAAGGTCGAGAAACAACTGACTGGCTCTCCTTTCTTCGGCGGCAACACCATTGGCATGGCTGATATCGCTTGGCTAACGCTCCTGCACCGGGCCCACCTCATCGAAAGCTACGCCGACTATGACTTCATCGGCCAGCGGCCCAAGTTGAAAACCTGGCAACGGCAACTCATGGCAACCGGCTTAGCCCAGCGCTCTGTCGCCCCGGACTTTGAAGACGCGTTTACCGCGTTCTATCTATCGCCGCAAACCTACTTGGGACGCAGAAGAAAGAAGGCAAAGTCCAATGGCTTGCACGAAAGATGTGGTGTCACGCATTCGTACTGTTAGTTCACCACCCAGGCCTGCGATGATCGCAAGTATGCAGCAGACCCGTAGCAGCAAGTGCTGAACACACAGAAAGTGAACCTTCGTCATAGCCAATACGCAGGCGCCACATGTCGGTGAATTATCTGTCCCGAATAGCGGGGTAGAGTCCGAGCACCTTTAAACAACCAGCGCGCCCGGTTGTGCCCGCTGGCGCCAAGAACTCATTAGCACCGGACCCGGCCCTGAGAACTTATAACCCGCCCGCGCCGCTTCGCCATGGAACGCATTTAAGGGCGCCTCTAAGGCCAAGAAGAGCAAAAACAGCGTAGCTGCAACCATAGGCCGATTCGCCTGAAACATCACAATTGTGTTTGATTAGCTGCGCCTGACGGGCAATGCAAACCCCCGGCACCCGCATAAATCCACACAAGACGATAAATCCACACAGGGCGGTCAGAACCGTTGTGCCGTGTATTGACCTCAACAAAAGACTTGACATTGAATATGAATTAAATGCCTAATCTCTGGCATCGGCTTCGACATGGGGAACCCCAATGATCGCTTGTTTTACTTACCCCGGCCTTGGCTCTCTCGAAAAGAGACGGGTTCTCAAATCTCTAGGAATATCCCTGGTCTTCCTAATGCTCAGCCTCTCCAATGCGTCGGCCGACGACACATGCTCCGCCGCAACCGACAGTTATTCTTGGAAGCCAGTATCGCCTCATATCTGCAATAAGTCCCTTGATGTGGTCGAACTCCGTTTCACTCGTTGCTATCGGATGCGAGTTAAGGAACCGCTTCAGCGCTGGCTCCTCAAACCGGGCGTCTGTGCCACCCCCGTCTATTCCAACCGAATGACCCAGCGCCCCGTTGATAGAGATAATGCAGCCACTATCGAGGCCCACACAATTTCAACTGAAGGATACCGCGACTCCATTGGCAAAATAACCCTCCAAGGGCTCTATACTAGCGACCTCACTTCCTGTGCCGATCTGAAATCCGGATTAACTCAGGGGTGGCAGCTAGCTGGTAGCGTGCGAAGCTGTTGGAGATGGGCTGCCTCCAATTATGGCGCCAATGCGGAGCTGCGGTCCCCTGCCGAATTCGACTTTCTGGATGAACGAAACAAACCTGTCAAGGAACTCAGCCTCGAAGCTGAAGTCCAAGGGACCCTTTACCTAAGAAATCGGGGGAATTATCCGGCCATCCTTACAACACTTAACCTTGCCGGATTAGAGGGATTCAATACCTCCGACTGTCCCGCCGGCAAAACACTGGAGGCTCACAGTACCTGCCCCATCCCTTACAGTATTCCTAGGGACTTCCAAACAGGATCTTATTCCTTGACCGCGAACGGCACGAATACGTCCTCTGCTCCGATCTCGGCTAACCTAAACATCAACATCACTGGAGCTGACGGCCACTTTATCTTTATACAAGGGGGCCAGGAAATCTCTTCCCTCGACCTCTATCCTAGGGCTCAGGGAAGTATAGCGATCCAAAACACTGGATCCAGAACCATCAGCGGTATGAGGGTTAACATTCCGGATGCACTGCAAGGACAAATCTCCGATGCCTGCACCAGCACCACACCAGAAGGTCTTCAGCCCACAAAAACCTGTCAACTCAATTATCAGATCTCTGCAAATACCTCGGCCGATGAGTATCTCCTTAGCGTCTCGGGCACCGGAGCGAACAACTCCCCCCACACCTTAACTATGGATATTTCCAATCAAGGACACTTGGTTTTCAGGCAAAACGGAGCGGACGTCACCTCGCTCACCGTGGTCCCTGGCGACGACCGGACCCTTGAACTCCACAATATTGGTAAGCAAGACCTCAGGTTCAGTCTCTCCGTTCCTTCTTGGCTCGAAGTCACAGGCTCCCCTTGTGATCTCCATCCTCCACCAAACGCTCCACAAACCACCCCCCTTGGGGCTCAATCCTCCTGCACCATAAACTATCAGGTACCGCCGCCCGGTAGTAGTACTGTACCTGCACCGGGTCCCTATACTTTAACCGTCTCGTCCGCCCAAGCCGACAACTCTCCTGTCTCCTTGGACCTCACGGTGGCCGGCACAGGCTATTTGGTCGTTGAACAAAACGGAGTGCAACTGCAAAACCTAAATATGGTGGCAGGAGGCACTGGCAGTATCCGGATCTCCAACCGGGGAACCGCCACTGTCACGAACTTCAACTTAGTGCTCCCTTCGTCCATCGCATCCTACTTTTCTGGAACATGTAAAACCTCAAATATCAGTATAGAAACAAATGCCTTTTGTAACTTAGACTACAGTATTCCTTCCCCGCTGCCACACGCAGGGGATTACACCCTCACCCTGACCGGAGTGGGCGCAGCTAACAGTGGAACCGCTTTTGACATCAACTTAGCTGCCCAAGGACACTTAGTCTTTATTCAAAATCGAAGGGAGATAACCAACTTGGATCTCGCAGCCGGTGCCAGCGGAAAGATCAAGATCCGAAATACTGGCGGTGCCAGAGTCACCGGATTTAGCGTCACAATCCCTCCAGCTATCAAGCAGTATTTTAGTGGGCACGGCACCACTTGTATTCCAACACGAACTACCATTGGAGTCAGCAGTAGTTGCAATATCTTCTATGCAATTCCCAGTGATATAGAGGGAGGGGATTATACGATTCGCTTCACTGGACAATCCGTTGGCAACAGTGACAACTTCCTCCCAATCCAGATTGCAGGCATTGGCCATTTGTTTTTTCGACAACATGGCCGAAATATCTCGGACTTAACCCTCGTCAAGGGAGATAGCAGGTTCGTTCAGTTGATCAACACTGGAACGAGCAACATCACCCTAAATCCGCTCCAATGGTCTTCTAATATTGGGAACGTACTCTTTTATAATTTGTGTGCTAACTCTCAATTACTCAAATCAGGTCAAAGTTGCACCATATACTTTGCACTCCCAACAATCCCAACCGCCCCTGGAGATTACACCTTAATTGCTACAGCAACCGATTTAAACAACAAAGCTATATTAGATATCCACATTCCTGAAAAGGGGCATTTTTATTTCGAACAATATGACAAAAAAATCAGGAATGTAGTTTTTGCGCCCAACACGAGTGGCAGCATCCAGCTCACTAATGTAGGTCCTAGCTCAATACAAGGTGTTAGTCTCAATATCCCTGAAGCAATTAGAAATTACTTTCTTGCAACAAGTAGTTGTTTGGATACTACTACTACCATCACCACCTTAGCCCCAAGAGATAACTGCACTTTGAATTACAGCGTCCCTGCGAACCCTGCTGAGTTAACGCAATCCTACACCATTACCGCTAGAGGAACTAATGCTAACAATAGTGGAGTGACGATCACAGTACTACTCGAACAACCCACTTTCATTGGCGTAGGAACTGGTTTGCATAATCCTCAATCTGTTTTTTGTGAGATAGGGCTGTACTATGTTAGGAACTGTCAGCATAACAATTTGCCCTCTTCTATCAGTGGGGTAAAAAATGCGATTTTCAATGCTGGACAAAATCTTGCTTTTGTTGACACTCAAACCCCAGGACAACTCGCGCGCTGTCGAGTCGATCCAAGTAATGGAACTTTCAGCCAGTGTCAGAATGTCAACATCAGCTCTAGTCTATTTTCGAAGGTTACTGATCTTGTATTAAGTAACGATGAATCTCGTATCTTTATATTGTCACAACAATCCTCGATCACGACCTGCCAAGTCAGTGGCACAGGTCAATTCAGTGGATGTAAAAATGTTACTGTTACTGTTGAGGGGGTTACCGGTATCGCCCCTCGCGGAATGGCCCTGAGCGCAGACAATACTCTGGCCGTTATCACTGATGTTAATGGACATACGGTCATCGTCTGTAATGTCAGCATCACCACTGGAGACCTAAGTTCTTGTAGTAAAGGCACACAACAATCTCTATCTACAGGAAACTCCATCGCCTTTAATGCAACAACCGATCATGTATTTTTAAACACTATTACTATTACTACCATTAGTCACCCTCACTTAGAAAACATTTTACAAGAGATAACTATTTGCGATTTTAATAAAACCACAAAGGCTTTAAGTAATTGCGGCAAAACATCATATGACCATAACTTTACAAGAACGGGTGGACTTGGTATCTATTATCCTGAGTACTACAATGACTCAGGGACCATTATTTTCCGTCTGCACCCTGAAGATTTCACGGAGTTTGGTGGTGCTTACAGTATTTTGCATTTCGCCTCCGTTGACTTCGGTAACAACACTGTTATCCATCAAACGAGTAGCATAGACTATGCTTATACTTATGATATACTTATCAGAGCAGGTGTTTTTAACGATGCGGCAAAATCCCTGCAGATCACCCCTACAAGCCAGACCTTCACAGGCACCCCCAACACGGTCAAAGCAACGCACAGCGATGATGTGCAAGCACAAAGCGATGTGACGGCAATGCGCACCGAGGTGCTCGAGACCGGGCCTGTATCGGCCGCACTGACGGCCGCTACCAGTACGCACCTGAACGGCGAGCCAACGGCGCGTACAGCCGTTGACCAGTTGGTGGCCTACGCCAGCGCACCTTACGACAATGCCCAAGAGGCCAACGCCCAAGAGGCGACGGTGCAGTGGAGCACCTTGTTCGAGCACGGCACCGTAGGGTTTCACCTGGAGCGCTATGATCCCGCAGCCGGCACCTTCACCCGTTTGCATCACGATTTATTGCCAGGGGATTTATTGCCAGCGCTTGTGCACTCGCACACAGGCGGGGTGTACCGCTTCGTGGACCGCGCTGTGCAAGCCGGCGATGGGCTCACCTACCGGCTCGTGGCGGTGGACGGCACCGGTCATCCGATCACTGACCGGCAGTACACGGTGACGGTGGCAGCGGATGCCTCCAGTGTGGGCGCGCAAGCGGTGGGCGCGCAAGCAATAAGCGAAGGTCACTGGCTGACGGCTGACTTTGCGCGCATGGAGCGCCCGCTAGACCCGAGCCACGAGACGCGCCAGGCGGCGCGCTTGGAGTCCCGCGCGCGGGCATCGGCGCAACGTTTGCAACACAGCGGCCCGGTGGTCAAGGTCATCACCACCGAGCCAGGGCTGTACCGGCTCGAGGCGAGTGCGGTGGCCGCGGCCATGGGCCACACGGTGGACCACGTGCAACAGTTGTGGCAACGCGGGTTGATGGCGTTACGCAACAACGGCCAGCGGGTTGCCACCCGGATGGCCGAAGACGCCTCGGCCCTCCTGTTCTACGCGCAGCCGCTAGATACGCCATAAAGCGGGGAGAATGTGTACTGGCTCCAACAAGGCGCGGCCTTGCAGATGGCGGAGGTGGCGGCGGCGCCGGCCGGGCGTGCGCCGGGCGCGGGCAGCTATAGAGCCACAAGCCATGCCCATGGCAACCGGTACGCGCTGACCCATCTGTTCAATGACCCGGACGATGACTACTGGATGTGGGATCTGCGCTACGAGCAGCTAGTGTTGCGCTCTTGCGCCACGCACCCGCGGCCTTGTTCAGTCACGGCTTTTCCAATCGCCTCGCCGGGGCGCGATCCCGCCGCCGCCACGGCCGCTGACTTGACCGTGCGCTTGCACGGCGGCTCTGACACGGACGCGCCCATTGATCACCGGGCCACCGTGGTGTTGAACGGGGTTGAATTAGGTACGGCCGAATGGGCGGGGATGGCGCCGTTTGTAGCCACCTTCGAAGTGCCGCCCAGCGTTTTGAACGATGGCGACAATACCCTCGAAGTCAATGGCGCCAGTTCCGGGGTGGCGGCGCAACCGAGTGTGTTTTATATCAACGACTTCGAATTGGAATACTCACGGCGCTTCACGGCCAGGCAAAACCGGCTGACGTTCACCAGCGGCGGGCGCACGGCGGTGACGGTCAGCGGCTTGACCGGCGCGGCTGCGCTCGTATTGGACGTGCACAACCCGCAGGCGCCTACGGTACTGACGGGCGTGGCCATCGGTGGCGCGGCGGGCGGGCGCGATGTCAGCTTCGCCACCAAGGCCGATGGCCGCCACTACGTCGTGACCACTATCGAGGCGGCACGCAGGCCCGCCGCGGTCATCGCCGATGTGCCATCCCATTTGCGCTCGCGCGCTCACCGCGTCGAGCACCTGATCATCACCACGGCCGATATGGCCGAGGCCGCTCAAGTGCTCGCTGAGCATCGCCGTGCCCAGGGCCTGGCGTCCATGGTGGTGGACATCGAAGATATCTACGATGAGTTCAGCGACGGTATCAAGACCGCGGATGCGTTGTGGTCATTCTTGCACTACGCGCATTCACACTGGGCGCTCGCGCCCCGTTATGTGGTGTTGGCGGGCGCCGGCTCCATCGACTACCGCAACTATTTGGGTGTGTCCGAGGCGTTGATCCCTACTCTCTTGACACCGACCCCGCAGGGCTTGTACCCGTCCGATAATCGGTTGGCCGATGTCGATGGCAATGATGGGCTCGGCGAATTCGCCATCGGGCGTTTGCCTGTGATCAACGCGGCGGAGTTGAGCGCCGTCATCACCAAGATCATCGCCTACGAGAACAGCACCGGGGGGTGGCAGCGTGATGTGCTGATGGTGGCGGATAGGCCAGAGGCCGATAGCTATTTCATCGAAGACACTCAAGCGGTGGCGGCGCGGGTGGCGAACAGCCATTCGATGGGCGCACTACCCCTGGATAGCCCACACCTGGACAGCCCATACCTGGACAGCCCATACCTGGACAGCCCATACCTGGACAGCCCATACCTGGACAGCCTACCCCTGGACAGCTTGGCCGCCGATGAGGCACGCGAGCGCTTGCGAGCCAGTTTGCATCAAGGCTTGGCGTTCGTGAACTTCCTGGGCCATGGCGGTCTAGGCGCCCTGGGCACGCCCTACCGGTTAACCTCTGAAGCTATCGCGAACTTGGACAATGGCGAGCGCTTGCCGATCGTGACCGCGTTTTCACGCTTAGCCGGCCAGTTCACCTTTCAGGGCATAGAGTCGGTTGCAGAGACCTTGTTGCTGCTCCCCGACAGGGGTGCGGCAGCGGTGTGGTCACCGGTGGGGTTATCGTTCAACCCCCAGGCATGGCTGCTGAGTGAGGGGTTCTACAACGCCACCTTCACCGACGGTGAGTTGATACTCGGAGAAGCCATCTTAAGCGCCCAACGCCACTATGCGCAGGCGGCCGGCAGCGAGCGGTATTTGCTCAATGTCTACAATCTGCTCGGTGATCCTGCGACCGTGATGAAATAACCGGGATGAAATAACCGCCGGGCGGGAGCCCTGCTCCCAAGGCCGGCCCCATTGACTTGAGCGCAGGGAAATGGGCCTGCTGGCGATGCCAGGCAACGCGCTGGCGATGGCGCTGTTGGCACCATTGGCGCCGAGCCTGCTTCTTGCAGTTGGCCGCAGCGCTCCAGTGTTGGCGGCAAGCGCTGTTGGCAATCGTCTTCGCTTTCGCCGTGCTTTTTTACATTGCCGTCATGAACGGACCAGTCGGCGATGTAAAATACCGCTTACCGGTGGAGCCTATACCGATCGTGTTGGCGGCGGCGCTCAGCGGATCCCGGCTACGGTCTAAAGCCCCACCGCCTTGAATTGCCGCCGTCTTGAATTGCCACTGCCTTTAACTGCCACTGCCTTTAACTGCCACTGTCCTGTCAAAAGCACCTGCCTATCATTAGTTCCAGCAATGATCTGATGCGCCAGCATATATTGGGCGCCGCTAACAATAGTCATTGTTTCGTGAGTGCAAGGAAGCACCGCGCGCACAACCGCAGTGTCTAGGTGATACCTGAGGATTCGAGCACGGAGTTGACGCCGCAATCGCGGAAAAAGTGCATTTTTAGAGGTGCCTTATTGGGGTAAGCCATGCTCAAAGCCTCTCTACCCATGTACGACTTACCGCCGCTGCGGGCGGCGAATGATCGCCTGTGGAGGGAAATAGCCACACACCTGCGTTCGCTCGGAGTACGGCAGGTACCACAGTCCTTGACACGCGATCCCAAGACCGCCCGTGACTGGCTGGCCGATGATCTGTTGTTTTCACAAACCTGTGGTTATCCACTCACCCATGCACTCAAAGACAAAATACGCCTGGTCGCCACGCCCCGCTATTGGCTCAAGGAG
This sequence comes from Gammaproteobacteria bacterium, assembly GCA_012103455.1. Lineage (GTDB taxonomy): Bacteria > Pseudomonadota > Gammaproteobacteria > HK1 > HK1 > WLWT01. Next base: position 606,766 of record WLWT01000003.1, on the reverse strand, counting down.
GACGCACGTTCTGACTATTGCAGTTACATTCTCGTGCGCGAGAATGATGCCGCTCAATCACTAGAGGCGCTACGGGGACGGCGGGCCGTCATCAATAGCGCGGATTCACAGAGCGGGTTCTCCGCGTTTCGCCACGCGGTGGCACCGTTGGCTGAAAACGGCATATTTTTCTCAAAGGTATATATCAGCGGTGCCCATCTTTACTCTATCCAATGGCTACGTGAAGGGGCTGCCGATGTTTGCGCAGTCGATGCGATCACCTACGAACTAGCCGCTAAATGGCAACCACAGGCGCTGGCTGGCATACGCATTATCGGCGACACAGCATGGGCGCCCTGCCTACCCTACATCACACGGCTGCACTGCACGGATGATGAGGTACGCCATCTACAAACAGCACTGCAAGCAGCTATACAAAGCCCCGCCTTAGCCACTGTTTGCCAAGCTCTGTTGCTCTGCGGAGTAGAGATTAGACCCATAAGTGACTACGAGCGCATAGACGAAATAGAAGATGAGGCAGCCGCGCGCGGTTATCCCCATCTGCGATAGAACCCACTTATTTAGAAGAGGCTCTCGGTTGTTCTTGAGATCTTGCGCATTGTATGTATCGGGCGCCCGCTTCACGTATTGCTTGAACAGCGGCTTATCGAGCTCCGGTTCGCCCCGCGCATGATCAATACGCCCCGGCCAATAGATGTGACCGGCGTTTCTGGGCTCCGCCTCCATGGCTTTGCGCATGTGGTGAGCGGCGCGCTCCAAATCATTCTCAAACTGCCAAACAATGGTGGCCAATCCGCAATCGGCGTAACCCTTGTCCGGGTTTAATTCTAGAGCGTGTTGGTACAGTGATTTAGCCTGCGGATAACCCGTGCGGTTAAAGAGCTTCGAGGCTTTGGTCCGGAAAAACCCGAGTAGCGGTCTTTCACATACGTGGCGTATGAAATCTTAGCCGGCTCGCCATCGGAGACGATATCTATACCGGCCTCGCGCCGACACTTTACCGTCTCACCGACGGCTTGCCTCATACAGTCATCGCTCATACAGTCATCGAAAGCGCTTTGGTCAAACGCCTGCCCCCGCTCCCGGGCAAAAAATCTGATCAACCACTTCTTGTGTTCGGGGCAACGAGCCGATATGCGTAGTCAGAATCTTGCTCACGACGTGTATGCCTAAGGATTGAATGGCCAACGATTCAACGGCTAACGATTCAACGGCCGGGATCAGGCCAACGGGTGGGGCCAGGCGGATCATCCGTAGCGCGTACTCTAAAAGCACTGGCGGCCTGTGCGGGATTGGCTTGTAGCGAGCACCGGGAGCCCGCTTTCAAAATGGCGACATCGCCCGGCGCCAGCACATGTGCCTCCGATTCCCCGTCAAGCCGCCAGTGGCCGCGGTGCACCATCACCACTTCCTCGCGTTCTAGAAGGCCTCGCGTTCTAGAAGGCGCGGCGTATCCGGCTCCGAGCCGCGCGTCAACATCTCCAACTCGAAGCCTGGCCGATCATTGATGAGGGCGGCCTGGCCAATGACCCGCGCGGGTTCGCGCCGGGCGAGCGCCATTAAGTCAAGATGCCGGGCGACGAAGCGAGGCACCACCTGCGCGGCGCAAGGCTCCGAGCAGCCGCGCAGCTCATCCGCCCCAAGCGGCGCCATGGGCGCGACCCCGGCCGGTAATGTTTGGCCGGCCGCGGTGTCGTAAATACTGCCGTTCTCGCCTAGCACCAGGCCATGGGCCCGCGCTTCCTCCAATACGTGTGGCGCCCAAGTGACGCCGCCGCCTGCGTCATCGCCGCCCAGTATCGACATGAGCATGCCATAGTCCACGCCGGCGTTCTCAAAGCTTCTAAAAACGCCGGTGGGAATGTCGAAAACATCCCCTTCCTCCAGGGTGACCTCGCCCGCATCGCCGTATTGCCCCCAAAAGAACCGCCAGCGGCCGCTCAACACAAAGAACACCTCGGCGGTGCGGTGGCTGTGTAATGAGTTGCGGCACCGCGGCGGCTGACCGGCGGCGCCTATATTAAAACCGGGCGTCGCCTCGATATGGACGTGCTGCCCCGGATTCTCCGACACGCCACCGCCCACGATGCAGTAGTTGTCTTTCTTGTCGGAGCCAGGCGTGTGAGCATCGATAAACGCACTACGGCACGGCACCCATTCGCCATAGCGCACGATGGTGGCAGCCGATTCCATCTGCGTTGTTACCTTATCCCGTGTGCAGGGCTATCTGTTTCCAGATCGCCGTTTCGTCAATGAGGACGAATTCGCGGCTCAAGCCGCGCGGTCCGAACTCCGCGTGCGAGATCGCCAATAGGTCGATGGGGGCGCCCGAGGGAGCGCCAAAAGCGCCCCAGCCGTCATGTGTGCCCGATAGCGTCCAGCGCATGGCGGCACGGGGCCGCTCGCCCGGATCATCCCGGCCGATCATGTGGTCGATGCGAAATTCCGCGTCAGGCAGCGCACTTAGAAGGTTGAGCCAAAATTGGTACGCGGCGCCATGGCCGTGCCCGGTTTCGCCGCCAGGGAGTTCCAATTGGCAGGCGCGATCATACTCGCGGCTGATTACCGCCATGTCCGCGTCCATGATGCGTTGCAAAATACCCGCATAGCGCGCTCCCACCGGATGCTTGTTACCGCCGCCCTGATAGCGGCCAACTACATCGCGCGCGCGGGTCCACGGCTCAGCGCAGGAGTGAGGACCGCCCTCCCACTCGATGAGTTCGGCGGCATAACACTTCGGCTCTACCCCTAGCTGGCGCACGATAGCGCCTTGATCCCGTACCAGCCATTCGTCGTAGATTTGGTTATCACGGACAGCACAATCGGCGATGGTGCGATACCGAAGCGCTTTTCCGGCCGGCGCTCCGAAGGCACCGGCCATCGCGTGCGTAGCGGTACTGAGTATGCGGTGCGAGGACAAGAAACCGGTCTCCTCGTCACCGCTGCAAATCACGTCCTCGCCTAACAGCTGACGGTCGGGGAATTGCGCGAGCGTTGCGAGCGTAGCCTGAATCACAGCCTGGTTGCCCAGCACAACGCAACCGGGCGAGCGCACAACGATGTCGCTCGCATAGTATTCGTTCAGCCTGGCAATGTTGCGTTCTTCCCAGATCTCCCGTGTCACGCCCAGGATGTAATCGGGCAGATCTCGCCACTTCGGATCGAAGCCTTTCATCGCGGTTCCTCATCCACCGGTGTCAGGTTGGCATGATCTGCTTTTGACTGCTTCATAAGCACACATTCCGGGCGCTCTTGCCGGGCCGCGCACCCACTTAAGGGGGGACCCCTAAAAACCGACTGCGCGACGCTATGGCTGCGTTGCGCGGTGCTCGCAATCCTCATGTATTACCCCCCCCATACACTGCGGTTCCTGCGCGCCGTGCGCCTTGCCCTAAGGCCGCTCGCTACGGTTTTTAGCAGGTCCACTTAAGGCCAAAGGGGAACCATTGCCGGTGCGATGGCGATGCGCGTACAGTCTGCAAACGTATGCAATCGAATGTCAGCACTGGCCAATGTCAGCACTGGCCGGTTGCACACTGAATCCTTTGGCACCGGGAGAAGATTATATGAAGACATCACTCAGTTCACTGGCACGCCGGTTTTTGACGGCCGCGTTAGCATTCGGGTTTGCCGCCTCACCCACCCACACGGTCGCCGCTGACCTACCCTATGCGCTGAAAGCGGGCCAACCGTACGCCGGCACTACCATCAAGATTCTGTCCGTCGTCACCCCCCAGTTTGACGGCTTACGCCTGCGCGACCCGGAATTTACCGAGCTGACGGGCATTAAAACGCAGTGGACATTCATCCCGTTTGCTTCCCTGCAAGAGAAAGTCGCCGCCGTGGGCGTTGCCGCCGATGGCAGCTATGACGTAGTCAACTATCTGGATTCGTGGGGGCCGCCCAATGCGCACTGGCTCGTCCCTATCGACGAGCGGCTCGAAGCCGACGGCATTTCGATGGACCGCTATCCGCCAGCGTTCGCCCAATCCGCATCGTTCGAGGGACGCACCCTCGGCTTCCCGCTGCGGGCGCACGCTCAGCTTCTGTTCTACCGCACGGATGTGCTCAAGGCACTCGCTATGGCGCCGCCGAAATCATGGGACGACGTCATTGCGATCGGCCAAGCCATCCGAGCTAAGAACGTGGACATTGAGCCAATCGCACTGTACTACCACAACGATGGCAATCGTCAGGCCCTGTTTATCTGGCTCAATTTTCTCTGGGCCGCTGGCGCGGATGTGTTCGACGCCAACCATTGCCCAATCTGGGCGAGTGAGGCGGGCCTGAAGGCGAGTGAAGACTATGTCGGCCTGCACACGGTGCAAAAAGTGACCAACCCCGCATCGCTGTCGTTTGTTGAACAGGACGCGCGCCAATCATTCAATCAGGGCAAGTCCGCCATGATTCCAGTGTGGTGGTGGGCTTATTCATCCATGACCAACCCTAAATCTTCGGTCTTGAACAAGAGCCAGGTGGCTTTCACCGGTATGCCTACTTATCAAGGCAAAGCGGTCACCTACGCCATTTCGATGCCTTTCTCGATTTCCAAGTATTCCAACAATCAAGATGCGGCATGGGAATTTATGAAATGGCTGTCTAACCCTCAACTTGAAAAACGCAATGCGACGGAGCGCGAGGTGGGCGGCAAAAAAATCGTCAACAACGTGGTGACGCATATCGCTAATCTGCAAGATGAAGACGTCAATAAAGCCAACGATAGGATTCAGCAAGCGGCCTGGGATTCACTGAAAGAATCCAGCATCATGCCTCAGATCGCGCAGTGGCCCGAAGTGGCCGACATCATTGCAGGTGCCATCGCAAAAGCCGCGGGTGGTGGTAATACGAGAGCATTGATGAGCGCAGCCGCAAAGCGTGCGACCAAGGTCTTGCGCCGGGCGGGGCATTGCCGCTAGGCCTCTTCAGGGGGCGCGGTGTAACCACGCCTCAATACCTGTCGCCCCAATACCTGTCGCTCCGGTAATCTTCGATGCGCTTAATCTGCGATGCGCTGCCGTGAAAGACCGGTATCTTAAATACCTGCTCGTGGCGCCAGCGGTACTGGTGGTATTTGCCACCGCCGTGGTGCCGCTGATCGACTCCCTACAGCTTTCTTTGCGCAGTTGGAAGCTATCCCGGTCAAATGAACCGGGTCCGTACGTTGGCTTCGAGAACTACGAGTGGGCTCTGTTCGAAGCGCCCGATATGTGGAACGCCGTTTGGGTGACATCCATGTATACCGTGGCCACCGTGGCCTTGACGGCCCTGCTCGCACTGGCCTTAGCCATGCTGTTAGTGCGTGGCGGCCGGCTTCGCGTCACCGTGCAGACCCTGCTTATCTTGCCGTTCGCCATGAGCCCGGCTTTGGTAGGGGTTTCTTTCAGGTTCATGTTCAACCCGGAGTTCGGTCTATTCGACGCCTTCTTCGGCTTGTTATTTCCGCCGCTGGCGCAGATCGCCTGGTTGTCAAAACCGCACCTGGCATTTGCCGTTTGTGTGCTGGCCGATGTCTGGGGTTGAGTGCCATTCATGACTTTGGTGCTCATCGGCGGGCTTGCCGCCGTTCCAGCCGATACGATTGAGGCGGCGCGCGTGGACGGCGCATCATCGTGGCAAGTGTTCAAAGACATCACGTTGCCGCAATTGCTCCCTGTGGTCATGATCGTAGTCATCTTGAAATCCATTTTTTCTCTGAAAACCTTCGATCAGATCTACATGCTGACCAACGGCGGCCCAGGCAACGCCACGCAAACGCTCGCTCACTACGTCTATTTCAACGGTTTTAAATATTACGACATGGGCTATGCCGCCGCCGTCGCCTGGCTCATGGTCCTGCCGATGATTTTCCTGGCCTGGGCTTATACCTATTTCGTATTCAAGGAACGCTAGCGATGGGCTTGTCGAACCGCCAGCAGCAACAATGTTGGGAAGCCGTGCGGGTAGTGCTTATCCTGACGGCTGGCGTCATCATGATGGTGCCCATCGCCTGGATCATGCTCGCCGCCTTCAAGCAACACGTTGATGTTTATCAGTTAAAACTGCTCTTTACGCCGACACTAGAAAACTTTGCCACCGTCTTCTCCGAGCCCTATGATCTCGGCCAAAAGCTGTGGAACTCCACCCTCATCTGCGCCATCACCGTTGCTATCGCCATCCCCATCGCAACGGCTGCCGCTTATTCTTTTTCGCGCTTCAGGCTGCGTGCGCAACGCGCCCTATTCGTCACCATCCTCGCCACCCAATTCGTTCCGGCAGTGGTCATCGTATTGCCTTTCTTTATCCTGTTTAGAGATCTAGGCATCCTGGACACACGCATTGGACTGATACTTATCAACCTGTCCATCGTTATGCCCTTCGCCATTTGGATGATCAAAGGATTCATTGATGGTATCCCGATCGACACCGAAGAAGCGGCGTTAGTCGATGGCTCATCGCGCCTCCAAGTCATCATCAACATCGTGTTGCCGCTGGCCGCGCCCGGCATCATTACCGCGGCTATATTTTGTTTCATCATCGCCTGGAACGACTTCTTGTTCGCGCTCATTCTGACCAACCGGGATGCCGTCACATTGACCGTAGGGTTGGCGCTTTTTAAGGCCGAAGAAGGCGATCTTTGGAATTTGTTGGCGGCGGCCGGCATTATCATCATGGTACCGATGTTCATACTCGCACTGTCCATTCGCAAACACTTCGTGCAGGGCATGACCATGGGAGCCGTGCGCTGATGGCCGGCGTCAAGCTAGAACATCTAAGCAAGCGCTGGGGTGATTTCACCGCCGTCGATAATCAGTCGTTGGCTATAGAAGACCGCGAATTTTTGGTGTTGCTTGGTCCTTCGGGGTGCGGCAAAACCACGACCATGAGAATGATCGCGGGGCTGGAGGAGCCGAGTAGTGGTCAAGTTTGGATCGGTGGCCAGATAGTGAACGACGTTCTGCCCAAAGATCGCGATGTGGCCATGGTGTTTCAAAACTACGGGCTCTATCCGCATATGTCGGTGCGCAACAACATCGCTTATCCACTCAAGGTGCGCGGTTATTCGAAAGCCGACATCGAGGCGAAAGTGCGAGAGGCGGCGGCGAAAGTCCAACTACTACAATTACTGGATCGCAAGCCGCGCGCTCTATCAGGCGGGCAACGTCAACGGGTTGCATTGGCGCGGGCCATTGTGCGCACGCCGCGGGTGTTTCTAATGGATGAGCCATTGTCCAATCTGGACGCGAAGCTACGCGTGACCATGCGCGCCGAACTCAAACATCTGAGTCACGAGTTGCAGATCACCACGGTGTATGTCACGCATGACCAAATCGAAGCCATGACATTGGCCGACCGGGTGGCAGTCATGAACGAGGGTAAAATCCAGCAGTTGGGTACACCGCAAGCCATTTATGACGACCCGACAAACCTATTCGTGGCGGGCTTTATCGGTTCTCCAGCGATGAATTTGTTGGCGGGTGCCGTTGAAAATGGCGTGTTCGCCGCGGGTGGGGTGCCCATCGCCAAAGTGACGGACGTAGTCGATCAATCCGCCGTGGTCTTCGGCGTGCGTAGCGAGGATCTGCAAATCGCTCCGCCAGGTGCCGGTCACTTCGATGCTAGCGTGTACGCAAGCGAGCTAACGGGCGAGAGTGTACTGGTCACCGTCGAGATTGGCGGCTGCCGAGTTGCCGTCAAAGCGGATAGGCGAACACGGCTGGAAATCGGAGAAACGGTGGGGGTCAAGGTAGGCGCGGAGCGTGTATTTATGTTCGATGCATCAACCGGAAAACGGCTGCGGGGCGGAGAACGGCTGCGAGGCTAGAGGCTAGCATTGCGCCATAGAAGTACATTGCGGCTCTAGGGCACCTGCTAAAAATGCACTTTTTCCGCGATTGCGGCGTCAGCTCCGTGCTCCAATCCTCAGGTATCACCTATATACACTGCGGTTGTGCGCGCGGTGCTTCCTTGCACTCACGAAACAATGACTATTTTTAGAGGCACCCCCTCTGGCCACCCTCGGACCTAGACCACACTGAGCCGGTCCGAGGGTGGAATATACACACTGCCAAGCCTGAGCGTAGGTTACTTTCCAGTGTACGTGACGGTCCAAACAACACCTGAACCCGGCACGGTGTAGAACGGCGATGGCATTTCAAAGTCGGTGTAAACCTCACCATAATCGACGATATACATGGTTTTGCCGTCGTTGGAAAACAAGACATCATTAGGACGCTCTAAGCCGCCCCGATTCTCCGGCTTCTGATACGCCTGGGGACCCATTTCGATATTACGCGCGAAGTACGACCACTTAACCCCTGATGGCTCAAGAAATTCCACGTCCAGGATAACTGGCCACGTCGGCGTGATGCTTTCAGGGCCGGTGTCTAAAATTCCATAAACGGCACCGAATAGATGATTGTTTTTGCCAAAACCCGTTGCGCTCCAGGCGATGCCGTCGATGGGATTATTGGTGTCCCACTCCAAGATGGGATTGATGTAGCCGTTCGGGTTCGGATTGGCGATGATATGCGGCACGCCGCGTACGCCCGATACATGGTGTTGGAACTTATAGGGCCAGACCGTGGGTACCCAAGGCTCATCGCCGAGGTAAAGATTCGGATGGGGGCGCTGTATGGGGTTGCCTTCGTAGTGGGTCCAACCATAACGCTTGCCGGATACGAATAAAAACCCTTCTTTGTCCGGAAAACCCGCATCTTGCCCGGCTTGCGTGACTAGCCACAACTTTTCCGGTCCATTGGCGATACGCCGATGTCCAAGATCGTTCGCACCGTTGTCCGATACCGCTAGAGCGTGTTCGAAGCGTGTTCCCGCAGGACCGAACGCAACACCCGATTGGTTGCGGAAACCCATGGCGTATACTTCCATTGTTTCATGCGGATAGATGCCTTCAGCATCCGCGGCGTCCATTTTCACCCGCATGATAGAGCCGCCACAGGGCACCTTGCCAGAAATTTTCATACCGGGTTCGGCGGGCACGCCTACCGGTAGAAAAGCGCCCGTGAGGCGTCCGTCGGAGGAGCGTACGTTCAGTCCGGTATGAATGATATCGCGGCAGGGTGGATCGTGAGGCGTTGTGCCGAAACCTTCAGTATCATGTTTGACCCAGAACGGATCATTGGGGATATCGGTCCAGCCATGATTGTCCGGATCGGCAAAGCCGGTGTTCGAGGGCAGGCCGAGGGCAAAATAAATATAACCGTCTTTACAGGTGATACCGCCGTTACGGTGATCACCCATAAACAGATCTTTGATAATCAGTTTAACTTCTCCCTCCAAACCATCTACAGCCCAAATTTTTTCTCCGTATTCCGGGATATAAACTTTGCCATCCTCGGCACAGAACGCGATTTCGTTCATTACGGTTTTGAAGACACCTTTACCGATTTCCTTGATGAGTTTGCCATTCGTATCAAAAACTTTAACGTGGGCAGTCTCGAATTGATCCGCATCCGGGCTACCGAGCAGTGGCGGTGATACGGCGACCCATATGTTGCCATCGGCGTCAACGGTCGCGGCCGACGGTGCGTTGAGGCCTTTGACGAGAATGCCGACTTCGTAGCCATTGGGCACCACGACTTTAGACGGATCAGGCGGTACGGCGGTGCGTTTTTCCCAACCACCGGATTCTCCGGTGCCTTGCATGTCCGCGTTGACGACGCACGATGCGGCCAGCAACAACCCGGCTGACCATGCGGCATAAATATTCGACCTCATCTATCTCTCCTCCCGTTGTGCTCGACTAGTATCGATGTGGGTATAGCCCAGTGACGCTGTTCGGCCCGCTGCCCAAAGCGCGTCTCCCCAAAAAGTATGTTAACAAAAAGTATGTTAATAGGTTGGTAAGCTGCGGATATAAGCGATAACGTGCTTGATGTCTGATGGTGATAAAACGGTTTCCCAGGCTGGCATGTAACTGCTCTTACCTACCGCTTCTCCGCCTTTGCTAATGACCAGGAACAAAAAAGTATCGGGAATATTGTTGATGTAGTCTTTCTGGGTGAGCTTGTGTACGTGTGGCATAAAGGTGTGCCCACCGCCGCGGCCATCTTTGCCGTGACAGCCTCGACAATACCGTTTATATAACGGTGCGCCGTGGATAGCGTTACCGTCGGCGAAACGCAGGCCGTCCTCAGAGAGTTGCATATGGCTATCGGCGTGCGCCAGCGGCAGGAACAGGGCCAGCGCACTCAGATATGAATATAGAAGAGTTTTGCACACCTGCTTCTTATCAAACTTACTAAAGACTTTAGATCAGTTTGCAGACCCATTCGAAAAACGTATCAGACGTTAAGTCTACCCTGCCCGCGAAGCTTTGAGCTATCGAGCTGAACGCTATTTCATCTAGGGCATAACGTTTACAGTGTATACCGGCGCAGTATTGACATCCTATACGAGGTTGATTTAGCTGATGGTGCTTTCGCTTGGGTCAAGCGCCATAGTGGGTCAGGCGCCATAGCGTGAGCAGATTTAGCAGCCAAATCTGTGCGCTATTGCCTGCGTAGACGGGGAGGTTCGCGGCTCCATTGGCGAGCGAGCGCTAGCAGCGTATCAATATCGGCCTCAAACCGAGGCCATACAAACCTAATAATCCTTTCTGTGTAGATACCGCCAGCGCATCGATACCAAGCGCCTCCAGGTCAATGTCCAGCAGCCCTACCGATGGCACCGCGCCGGAAATGCCGGTATCCCCCACTAGCCGGTATCCCCCACTAATTCGTCTAGGGTCGTGGACCCGCCTTCCGGGATCACCGGTAAGTGAACGCAGTTGGCGCCCGAGGATTCCAGTGGCCCGCGACCCTGTTCGCGGATTTCGTCAGGCTGACGCAAATCGATCTGAGTGCTTACCCTTGAGGTCGCGTGCCGCGTGCAGATCTGAGGGCGCCATGCGGTCTTGCCATCCAGCACCTTAAGCATCCTCTCATTTTCGATCAGCCAAGTAACCGTGCTCACGGTAAGAGTCGATTTCAGTTTGGCTCAGCATGGGTCGTTTCATTCATCCAATGATCGTAAGAAGCCCTCGATCAAACCGTCAGGCGCCTTGATCACGTGTTCAGGGCCGGGAAATGCACCACTTTGCACATCCGCGATGTATTCCTGAAAACCAGCAACACGTTCGCGCTGCATGGCTTCTTTCAGCTTGTACAGTTCACGGTATTGTTTTGAATGACGCGGGTAAGGCGGCGGGCCGTTGCCAAGAATATCTTCCGCAAACAAAAACTGGATGTCACCACCGCTGCCAGCACCGATGGATGACGTCATCAGCGTCGTGCGCTGCGAGATCTCAAGCAGTAACTCAGCCGGGATCACCTCTACTTCTACTGCGTATGCGCCGGCGTTTTCGAAAGTCTTGATTTGGTCATAGACCCATTTTGCTTCATCGACAGTTTTGCCTACAGCGCGCAAGCCGCCAGTCCATGTGCTACGCCGCGGTACCAATCCTGCGTGTCCTTGTACCGGAATGCCGGCTTCCGCGGCCGCTTCAATAAAGCGCGGACTCCACTGACACATGATCGCATCGGCGCCTACAGCCATCGCGTCATAACCGATACGCACCGCTTGCTCGGCGCTGGCCGCCGCGATCAACGGCACGGAAAACGCCATAAACGTATTGGGTGCAGCGCGCCGGATAGAGGCTGCAGAATCGGGGTTTTGCGGGTCGAAGCGAACTTTCATCGTATCGATACCAGCCTCTTCGGCGGCGAGAGCCTCTGCCACGGAAAACGGCAGCGTCTCCGTCAGTACACGTTTGCCTTTTTGCTCACGCAGACTTTTTACCGTGTAATTGCGTGTGCCGTAAGCGCCGCCAAGTGTCATTACGCGGGTCAATCCGCGCTCGTGCGCATCGCGTGGCGGGATCCCGCCATCGCCGGTTGTGTGGCTTGCCATCGATATCTCCTTCGGCGGATGTCTAGTGGCGCTGTCGCGCCGGGGCCACACGGGCGCAATCTTGTTCGAGAGCGCACGCGTTCTGGTTTGGCGGCCACGAAGCGCGCAGAGGCGTTGACCGATGAGTTCGCGACCCGTAGGCGATTCGCACGAGGGCGCGGCCGGGCCGGCGCGCGCAGTATTTGCGACGGCTTCCGCTCGCCGCCCGCCTATTGCGCGCGGCGTCGCGCGGCTTCCTTACGAATCTCGCCCCCCTTCGCCTCAGGAAACACCCAGATCGCGAAAACCGCGAAGGGGCCGAGCGCAAGCGCTACCCAACGGGCTGCACCGTCCGTGATGGGGTCGAACCAGAACATGCCGGCCGACGCCAAAAGAGCGCATATGGAGACGAGGATCTTCAGATGAGTGGGCATGGTGACCTCCCGTGGGTCCGGCAGCCGGTATACCTCAGGCGAGTGTGTCCAACGCGGCATCGACGTCGGCGCTGTTCATCTCCCAGCTGTTGTCGAAGTAGGCCACTACCTGACGCATGAACGGTTCGCTCAGCTCAAGCGCGCGGGCATCGTCGCTGAGGTGATCAGCAAGGATTGCAACCGCAAGCTGGCGGGGCTCGCCGCCCTCGTATGTCCACTCGAACCCAGTCTCGCTATAGCGGGCGAGGTCGGTGCGCTCATCGAGCAGCTCGCCATCGACAGTGACCACGATCCCGTCGATGGTGCGGTCGCCTGCGTAGGTCTTCATCGGGTGTAATTCTTCCATTGGGTGCAAACCTTCGCTTGGTGCAAAACGGCATGAGGCCCAAGTCTGCTCGCTCAAAGCTCGTTACGCGCGAACTCGGATCGGATGCAACCCTTTGCTCAGGCCCGAGCTGAGATTGGGCCCTGTGTAAATTGGGCATTGTGTAAATTGGGCATTGTGTAAATTGGGCATTGTGTCCTTCTGGAATATGAGTAATATATCAGCTCCATGCCAATGAGCAATAAGACCGGAGCGCCCGCCACCGCGATGATCTTGCAAACCGCAGAGCGAATTGATCTCGCCGAACAGGCGCCGCCAGGGCGCAGAGCACGTGAGAGCCTCACCGATCGCGCTTATCGCGAGCTCGAAGAACGCATCGTCACGCTCGAGCTTGCCCCGGGGCAGGTGGTGTCGGAAGCCGGGCTATCCGAGGCGCTCGGCATCGGCCGCACCCCGGTGCGCGAGGCCCTGCATCGCCTGGAGCGAGAAGGACTGGTCGCGGTGTTGCCACGCCGAGGTGTGCTGGTCTCGGAGTTCGACGTCCGCTCGCAGCTTCGTATGCTCGAGGTACGGCGCGAGATCGAGCGGCTCATGGCCCGCTCCGCGGCGCTGCGGGCTACGCTCGAGGAGCGCACTTTATTCGCAGCGCTCGCCGCCGCCATGTGCGAAGCGGCACGCACCAGCGACGCGCTCGGTTTTATGCGGCTGGACCGCGAATTCAATGAGCGGGTAAGTGCCGCCGCCCGCAACACTTTCGCCGTCAAGACCATCGCATTGATGGCGGGTCTCTCACGCCGTTTCTGGTTCATGCACAACCGGCACGTGGAAGATTTAGGCATCACCGCGGAGGCGCATGCGTGCGTGGCAGATGCCATCGCCGCTGGCGACCGTGTGGGCGCAGCCGCCGCAAGCGATCGGCTCATTGATCACATTGAGGACATCACAAGGTCAGCACTCGACTGGTAAGGCCGCGGCTATGCGAGGCACGAGTGCGAGACTTCTGAATTGACAGACGAACCGGCTCAACACCGCAATCAGGAGGACGCCCCATGGAACTTACCGAGACCCCGATGTCGCAACGCCAGCGTGTTTATCGCCAGGTCTACCGTGAGCGCATTGCGACCTGGTACAACGGCTATCTGCACATTTTCATCATCTATACGATGGGATTTGGAGCGCTTTATATCTACGGCGCCCACATCCAGGAGGTGCGCTGGTGGGAATGGCTGACGGTACCGGCCGTACTGGTCATCGCCAATCTGTTCGAATGGTGGATCCACACCAAAGTGATGCATCGGCCGAAGAAGGACAAAGGCTCGCGCGCTATCTATACGCGCCACACACTGATGCACCATCAGTTTTTCACGCGCGATGAGATGCGCTTCGCCGGGCAGCACGACTGGCGGGTCACGGTGTTTCCGCCTTATGCCCTGGTCGTGTTTATTCTGATGACCATTCCGCCCGCGCTAATAACGGGGTTTCTCGTCAGCGCGAATGTCGGATGGCTGATGGTCTCGACCACGACCAGCATCTATTTGTTATACGAATTTATGCACTTTTGCTGCCACGTCGAAGAGAACTGGTTCGTGCGCTACTGCCCGTTCGTCAACACTATCCGGCGCCACCACAGTGCGCATCATGATGCCTCGAACATGATGGAGGTGAACATGAACCTTACGTTGCCGTTTGCGGATTGGCTGTTCGGGACCTCCGATCTCAATCGCGGCCTGCTCGGCCATCTGATTAACGGCTACGAAACGAAATATGTGAAGACCGATCTCAAGCAGGCTGCGCATTCGCAAAAGAGCACCTCTAACAAATAGTCATTTTTTCGTGAGTGCAAGGAAGCACCGCGCGCGCAACCGCAGTGTATAGGCGATACCTGAAAAGCCGAACGCAGCGGCAGGTCATGCACAGTCGGCGTAGGCGTCTTGGCTAGTGTCTTAAGGCTAGCAACCGGCGTGCGAGCGCCGGCTTTAAGATTGCTTTCGGAGCAGATGCCAGCAACCGTCACGAGACGGAAATCGGGGCCGGCAATCCGGCATGGACGCATTCGAGTTGCGCGCATCGGTGGTCATCGGCCCGATCGATACCACTGCTCGATTGGTACCACTTGGGAGGAGACTTCGAATGATAGAAAAAGCAAAAAAATTGGCTCTCAGCGCCGCACTCTGAGCGCTACTCGCGGCGCCGGTGGCAACCGCCGCCGCAGAGAGATGGAGTATGGCAACGCCGTGGGCGGCGGACCGTTTCTCGAGCGAGATGCCAAGGGCTGGACCATGCTGGTCGAGTAACTGACGGCTGATCGCATCAAGATTGCAGGTATTCCCGGGCGGCACCTTGGGTAAGGCATTGAAGGTAACCGACACCGTCAAATCGAACGTCGCCCAGGCCGGCCACAACTGGATGGGCTATGACTGGGGCATCGATAAGGCGACCGTGGTGTTCGCCGGCATGGCCGGTGGGCTCAATCCAGAAGCACTCATTTCTATGGCTCTTCCAGTCTATGGCTCTTCCAGGCTGGTGGCGCCGAGCTTGCGTTCGAGTACCGCAAAGAAAAGTTCAACGTCGCTTCGATTGCCTGCGGCGTCTTCCCAACGGAGATCTTCTTACATTCCAAGAAGCGCATCCAGACCCTCGCGGACTTCAAGGGGCTAAAGATGCGCACCGCGGGTGCATGGGCTGAGATCGCAGGAAACCTTGGTGCGTCCACGGTGATCTTGCCGGGCGCTGAGGTCTATCCAGCCCTCGAGCGTGGCCTCATCGACGCGATCGAATGGAGTTCGCCATCGGTCAACCTGCTTTCCGGTTTCCACAAGATCGCGAAGTACATCATCATGCCGGGCGTACATCAGCCGGGCGCGGTGCAAGAATGTATGGTCAACATGGATGTTTGGCAGCGCCTGCCGAAGGCAGATCAAGAACTCCTGAAGCTCGCTGGAAAAATCAACACGCTCGATAGCTGGAGCCGCTACTCCTACAAGGACGTCGCCGCTCTTGGCAAGATGCGTGAGCACGGCAACGAGTTCGTCAAGTTGAGCCCGGAGTTCATCAAAGCGGCAAACGAAGCCGCGCAGCAATGGTCCGACGCCCAAGCGGCCAAGAACGCGTGGTTTAAACGAGCGCTCGACCACCGTCGCGCATTCCAGAAAGCTATGCAGAACAACTGGAACTTCTTCCGCTTCCCGATAGGCATGAACTAAAAAGCAGCACCGGGGCGGCGCGCAGGTGCGCGTCGCACATCAAAACGGGCGGGAGGGCGCAATCGCCCGCCTTCCTCTCAACCACCGCGGATGCGGTAGCTTACCCGTTGGGGTATGCAACGCGCTGTAGCCGCCACATGAACCGTATTGGCATACGATTCGAATGTTCTGGCTCAACCAACTGGGTGATACCTTCTTGGCATTCGCGCCAATCGCGTGGATGATTCGCCCACCATTAGGCCCGCGGCAGCAGGGGGGAGCAGCGGCGGGCAAGGCTCCGGCACAGTCGCAGCTGTTTGGCGTGGAACCACCCTTCGCCCGCAGACCCAGCCCCTCGGGAGACTCGGCCCCACGGAGACCTAGCCCATGGAGTTCATGACGTGTTGGGCGCCATGCCACTTTTCATCTTCATGGGCTCGCTGCTCGAGCGATCGGGCGTGGCCGAGCGGCTGTTCGAGGCTATCCACTTGTGGACCCGCCGACTGCCCGGTGGATTAGGGATCGGTACGATTTTACTGTGCGTCGTGTTTGCGGCATCCACTGGCATCGTCGGTGCGACCGAGACTGTAGTAGGCCTCCTCGCAATTCCGGTGATGATGCGCTACGCGTACAACCACTCGTTGATCGCCGGCACCATCTGCGCGGGCGGCTCGCTCGGTCCTCTACATCATTTATACGCTGGTGCGGTGCACGCTGCGGCCGGAGGATGGCAAGCGGTTGCCGCCCGCTGAAAACGAGCCGCCTCTGTCGCAAAAGTTATGGATGACAGCGACCGCGCTGCTGCCGCCATTTTTGTTGATCACACTGGTGCTGGGCTCGATTCTCGCCGGGCTGGCGACGCCCACCGAGGCGGCTGCGTGCGGCGCGGTCGGCTCGACGATGTTGGCGCTCCTCTATCGTAAGCTTACCTTCGGCATCCTCCAGGAAGCGCTGGTCAAGACCGTGGTTATCACCGCCATGATCTTACTCATCTTACTGGGTGGGACGATGTTCGCGGGCGTGTTCACCGCGGCCGGCGGGCTGGTTGGCACGCAAAACCTGCTGCAGGCGGCCGAGCTATCCGCATGGCCGACGCTCGCAATCGTTTTGTTGCTCGCATTCGCCGCCGGGTTCGTGCTGGACCTGATCTCGCTGATGCTGATAGTGGTCCCGATCACGATACCCATCGTCACCGGATTCAATTACTACGATCTGCCGGTTGGTGAACTCAAGGTATGGTTCCGCATCTGTTTCCTCATCATGATTCAGACGAGTTACCTGACGCCACCGATGGCACCTGCGATCTTCTACCTGCGTGGGATCGCGCTGCCGGCGATCCGCCTGGTGGAAATGTACCGAGGCGTCATTCCGTTCATCTTGCTGCACGGCGTGGTGTTGGCCGCAGTGCTCTTATTGCCGCAGCTAGCGTTGTGGCTTCCGGCGCTCTTGTTCCGTGGGTTTTAGAGTATTCGCCCCGCTCGAATCCTCAGGTATCACCTATGCACTGCGGTTCTGCGCGCGGTGCTTCCTTGCACTCACAAAAAAATTACTATTGCTAGAGGTGCCCTTATTCCATTTATTTCTGCTCCATTTAGTCTGAATAGTAATTATTTAGCGCTACTCTTAATCCAGTAGCCACTATTCTCATCAATGCGCACAATGCGATCATTAATCCCGCGCGCTGCCCGAAACTCGTCTACAGCTAACCGCTCGCCAAAATGGGGCAGGTAATATTCATCCAGAATAACCCATCCACCGGGGGCCAGCTTGTCATAAAGCCCTTCGAGGCAGTGGCGAGTGGGCCAATAGTAGTCACAGTCTAGCCTCAACATTGCAAGCTCCGGTACCTCGTGCCAAGGGAAGGTCGGTGAGAACCAACCTTGTATGAGAGTAAAACCGTTTACGGTTCCGAGTTTTTTTTCAATATTGCGTTGAACCAGTTCGACACTGGTCGAAATCACCGGATGTTCAAAATGCTGCGCAGCTTTTTCGAGAATCTGCGAACACAGTACATCGCATTCCTCCTCGCTGTGAGTATCATGCAGTTCGGCTTCATTGCCGCTGTGCCCGGTAACGGGCGCGGTGGAAATATTCTCCATACCAGAGAATGAATCCAAAAGATAAACCTCCCGATCATCACGCAGGACACAAGATACATGACGCATAAGGATACCAGCGCCACCCCGCCACACACCGGCCTCAAGAAAAGCGTCGGGTACCTGATTTGATATCAGGTGACTGCAACACTCGACGATGTTGTCAAGGCGTTTGCGGGGCAGCATTGTGTAGAGCTCGGCGCCAGCCCAGTCCGCATACACGGCCATACAGATCATCCTAGTGTAGTTATCGACATCATTAGCGTTGAGGCCGAGCTTGTCGATTTGCGGTGCGCCAAACTGCTTGATAGCGTTCTGATCTTTTTTAAGACGGCACAATCGATAAAACCAGAGTTTGCACATTACCAGCGGCGAATAATTCCTAAATTCGCTGGTATCAAGTTCTCTTACCAAATTGCCAATACGGACCTGATCATACTGCGGTAGGGAATTTTGGAGGTGTCGAAGCTCTGGGACAAACAACCGTAAGAATCGCTGTGCGAGTGCAAGCACTAAGCTCTGGGCCGGCCCTAAACGCTTGAGGACATCCGGCTTATAAAAATCAATCATTAGGTTGATACGCGGGTTATCGGAACTATTTTGCACGCTATGAACGCTGGTAAAGTCGAATGCAAGTCCCTTGCCCTCTTGGTAATTGCGTTTATCTTCGCCGACAGTAATAGTGTTGCCAATCGAGTCGCAGACTAAAGGGAGGTGGTAACGATAAAATAGAGGGTTGTAGTCTTGGTGTGGTTCGATACGGCTCTTAGAACCAAGCATGGAGATGCCGATACCCTGAATGGCGGGATGGTTTTGACAAAGAGTGAGAAGAACCTGATGCGCAGCGGGGAACAGTTGCGCGAACAGTGCATTGTACTCGCCATTAATGTAAAATATTTCGCTGCGCCAATCGGAAGGGATTTCAGTTTTATAGGCATTGATAGTTACCAAATCCGCAATAGGGCGTGGAAACCTCTGATGGATGTAGGCCAATGCAGCTTGTCGAATGATGTCAATCCGATCCTCGATATAAGTGTTAAAAGGCAGACTATCTGAATCGATAAAGGTCTGCACTGTTTCGCTTTGAGGAACGAAATAACCTGCAAGCCATTCTAGGGTGTTCTTTGATATTTTCATTAATCAGCCGAGGAAATACATTTAAAGCGAGCGAAGGGCGCCTCTAACAATAGTCATTGTTTCGTGAGTGCAAGGAAGCACCGCGCGCACAACCGCAGTGTGTAGGTGATACCTGAGGATTGGAGCACGGAGCTGACGCCGCAATCGCGGAAAAAGTGCATTTTTTAGAGGTGCCCCGAATAGGCTTCTCAAGACCGACAAGTATACAGTATCAATTTTCGGTGCGGTGAAGAAAAGTAAGAGGCGAAGTTTGTTTAATTATATTCGAGAGTGTGTAGTGGTGGGCGCGGCGCTGGCGAGGCCGCGCCGGTTGAGGTATTCGAGGACCCGTGTACGAGCTTGGGCCCGGTGATGACGCCGATGACACGCCCATTGGCAGCGCAGCGCGGGCAGCGGCTAGCATCAATGGCGCGCACGCGGTGTAATCGAGCCATCGAGTTCGTGGGCTGGGCGCAAAGAGGCCGTGATACCTCACGACAGCCCGTGCACTCGACACGGCGGCTTGCTGGTGCGCGCGGCTCATCCGGCCGTATTGACCGCGAGCGTCAGCGGCAAAGCCTAGACCGCGGCGGCTTTCGTTTTTAAAACGGCGACACGACTTTTAAAACGGCGACATGGGGGGTGGCCGACGGGCTAGCGCTTACAGCCATCGAAACCGTCGCACGCACCGGCCGGTCGCAACGCATAAACGGTCCATCACGTCACTTCCACCCATCGCCGGATATGAGTCGCACTATCGCGCCCACCGGGCGGCGACTCTTGCTCTGATGCAGCGCGGGTGTGGGGCTTTAGCCGCGGACTTTCTTCCAGCCGCCCTCGCGCGAGGATAGCTGCACCAATTCGACCAGATGCTGAACACGCTCACCCGCAGCAAAGCCGAATGGTTCGGGGCGGTTTCCGGCGATAGCTTCGAGATAGCCTTTAATTTCGATCGCCTTCAGCTCGTTGAAACCGATCTGATGGCCCGGCGCGACGCAGAATTCGCCGTACGGTGGATGTTCCGGCGCCGCTTCGATGCGGCGGAATCCGCGGCGGCCAGTGCGGTCATCGACCGAATAAAAGTGCAGTTCATTGAGACGTTCTTGGCTAAAAACCAGCGCGCCTTGGTCGCCATATACCTCGAAGTCGTGCTGCATTTTTCGTCCCGTCGCCAGCCAGTTCGCCTCAACACTGCCGCTCGCACCGCTCTCGAAACGCAGTAGCGCACGTCCGATGTCGTCTACTTCTACCCGGCGCCGTCCCCCTCGGCCATCGGGCCGCTCGCCAATCACGGTGACGCAATCCCCCAGCAGGCTGTCAATGGGACCGAGTAAAAACTCGGCGCTCGCCAGCGCATGGCTGCCAACGTCGGCCAACGCACCGCCGCCCGATGGATCATGGCGAAAGGTAAAAGGCGTGCGTGCGTGCGCCATGTAATCCTCGGCGTGCACGCCACGGTAACTGCGAATGTTCCCGAGTTCGCCCGCTTCGATCATGGCGCGCGCGAGTTTCACCATCGGGTTGCAAAGATAGTTGAAGCCGACCTGCGTGCGGACGCCGGCGGTCGCCGCCGCGCGCGCCATTTGCGCCGCGTCGGTGGCGCGCGGCGCGAGCGGTTTTTCGCAATACACGTGTTTACCGGCGGCGATGGCCGCCAATGCCATTTCCTTGTGCAGGGCGTTGGGTGCGGTGATGTCGATCACACCGACGGCGGGATCGTCCAACATCGAGCGCCAATCATCCGTTGCGTGCTGAAAGCCCAACGCACCAGCAGCACGCTCCGCGTGTTCCGCGTTAACCTCCGCGAGCGTATGCAAAACGACTTGGAACGGCAGGTCAAACACCCGCTGCGCAATGGCAAAGCCAAACACATGGGCTTTACCCATGAATCCCGCGCCGATCAGGCCGAGGTTGAGTTCACGCTTCGAGTTCGCCATGCGGGATTGTTACTCCACCTCGTGGACGCCGACCATGCGGCCTTCGCTCAGCGAACGGTAGGCGGCCTCGGCAAGAATGAGCGCGCGCCGCCCGTCTTCGAATCCCACTTCGGGTTCGGTGCCTTGCTCGACGCACTCCACAAACGCGGCGATCTCGGCGGCAAACGCTTCGCGATAGCGCTCGATGAAGAAGTAAAGATACGGTTGCGCGGCTTCGGTGCGCGCCGCGGTGAACCGTTTCGCTGCGTGCGGCTTGCGGTTGCCGCTGACGAGCATGCCCGTGGTGCCAAGCAATTCCACCCGCTGGTCGTAACCGTACACGGCGGTACGGGAGTTGTTGATGTGGCACTGTTTGCCCGCTGCCGTGCGCATGATAATCATCGCGGAATCGACCTCGTCCAGCTCCGCGCCTAGGGCCGGATCGATGAGCGCCTGGGCGATGGCGAAGACTTCCACAGGCTCTTCCCCGAGCATGAAACGCGCGAGGTCGAAGTCATGGATGGTCATATCGCGCAACAATCCACCGGCTGACTCCAGATAAGTGCGCGGGGGTAGTTCGGGATCGCGGGAGGTGATGATGACCTGATGCAATTCCCCAATTTCGCCTGCGTGTCGGGCGTCGCGCACGGCGCGGTGGCCCGGATCGAAGCGGCGGTTGAAGCCAAGCTGAATGGGCACCGGCGAGCCGCTGATCCTCTGGGCGCAAAGATTGACGCGCGAGAGGCTTAAATCGATCGGCTTCTCACACAGTACCGGCTTGCCGGCGGCTACAGCCTGCTCGATGTAATCGGCGTGGGTGTCGGTGGCGGTGGCGATCAGTACCGCATCCACCTCGGTGGATTCGAGCAATTCCGCCGCGCTGGCAGCGACCGGCACGTGATGGGAAGCACCGACTTCCTGGGCCGACGGAGCGTGCACGTCGTACACTCCAGCGAGTTCCGCCTGCGGATGCGCGGCGATGTTGGCAGCATGCATACGGCCGATTCGTCCGCAGCCGAAAACAGCTATTTTCAACGTTCGCGCCCCAACATTTACCCGCTCCGACATTTACCATTGCAACGATTATTGCGATAGTAAAATGCCGTCAATCAGGATTTCAATGACTTCCGGAGGAGATGCAGCTATGAGCACTGTTCGGCTGACGATGGCGCAGGCCCTTGTGCGCTATCTATGCAGTCAGTTCATTGACATCGACGGCCAGCGCGAACCGCTCTTCGCCGGCGTGTTCGGCATCTTCGGCCACGGCAACGTCACTTGTTTGGCCGAAGCCCTCGCAGCGGTGCAAGACCGACTGCCGACCTGGCGCGGCCAGAATGAACAAGCTATGGCGCTGGCGGCAATCGCTTTCGCCAAAGCGAAGCGCCGCCGCCAGATCATGATCGCTACCTCATCGATAGGCCCCGGTGCGTTGAATATGGTGACGGCGGCCGGCACGGCGCACGCTAACCGCCTGCCGGTGTTGCTACTGGCGGGGGATACCTTCGCTAACCGGGTACCGGATCCGGTACTGCAGCAAATCGAGCACTTCGGCGACCCCACTGTCACCGTTAACGATGCGTTCAAAGCGGTCACCCGTTACTGGGACCGCATCACCCAACCGGGGCAAATTATCTCTTCCCTGCCGCAGGCCATCGCCATCATGCTGGATCCGGCCGACTGTGGTCCGGCCTTCTTGAGCCTATGCCAAGACACCCAGGAAGTGGCTTTCGACTATCCGGAGGTTTTCTTCGCGCCCAAGGTCTGGACCATTCCCCGTCCGCGGCCAGACCGGGGGCAACTCGCGGCCGCGGCCGCGCTTATGCAAACGGCGCGAAAACCCCTGATCATCGCTGGCGGCGGCGTGCGTTATTCCGGCGCGCAGAGCGCCGTTGCCAAGTTCGCAGCCGAGCGCGGCGTGCCAGTGGTCGAAACCATTGCCGGCAAAGGCGGATTGACGCACACCGATCCGGTGCACTGCGGGCCTATCGGCGTGGTCGGTTCGACCAGTGCCAACGCGCTGGCGGCGCAAGCGGATGTGGTATTGGCGATCGGCACGCGGTTGCAAGACTTCACCACCGGCTCCTGGACGGCGTTCTCGCACGAGGCGCGTTTCATCGCCATCAATGCCGCGCGCTTCGACGCGCACAAGCACCGGGCGCTGCCCGTCGTCGGTGACGCGCTGGAGACGCTAGCCGAGTTGGATGCCGCACTGGGCGGCTGGCGTGCCGATCCCGGCCATCTACGTCATGCACAGGCACTGTTCAGCCAGTGGAATGTGTTGCTTGACGAGCACCAAGCGCCTACCAATGCGCCGCGGCCGACTTATGCGCAGGTCGTGCACACCGTCAATCAGGCAGCGGCGCCCAACGACACGCTGGTGGCAGCAGCCGGGGGTATTCCCGGTGAAGTTGCCAAAGGCTGGCGGGTGAAGGATCCGCACACGTTCGATCTGGAATTCGGCTTCTCTTGCATGGGTTACGAGCTATCGGCGGGCTGGGGTCACGCAATGGCCAGTCAGGATGGCGGAACGCCTATAGTCATGGTCGGCGATGGCAGTTACCTGATGATGAACTCGGACATTTATTCGACTGTACTGACCGGGCATAAGATGATCGTCGTGGTCTGCGACAACGGCGGCTTCGCCGTCATCAACCGGTTGCAAGCATTCAAGGGCGGGTCAGGATTTAACAATCTGCTGAAAGATTGCCGTATCGCGGAACCAGGACATCCGTTACATGTCGATTTCGCGCGGCATGCCGAAGCCATGGGCGCGTCAGCGCGTCACTGCGATAGCCTGGCGGACCTCGAGGAGGGTTTGCGCTGGGCGAAATCCAACGATCGCACTACGGTGCTGTCCATTGCGACGGACGCGTACAGTTGGGTGCCGGGGGACGCCGATTGGGATGTGGGCGTGCCCCAGATATCCGAGCGGGCTAGCGTCAACGAAGCGCGCGCTGCCCACGAGGCTATTCGCGCCAAGCAGCGCATTGGCGTCTGAGCCATTAGTGTCTGAACACTATGAAGGCACGGCTTGGAATCGCCCTAATCGCGTGGTGGAACGATGATCTGGAGGAACTCTCCGACGGCGTGACGCTGGAAGAATGTCTGCGCCAGGCGTCCACGGCGGGCTTCAGCGGCATGGAAACTGGCCGCCGCTTCCCCCTGGACATGACAGTGCTGGCGCCTATTCTGGCGCGGTACGATATCGCCGTGTGCGGCGGCTGGTACTCAGGTTCGCTGCTAGAGGGCGATCTGGACGCGGAGAAGGAGAACGTCCGCCAGCAGTTGGATTTCTTTATCGCCGCCAAGGCGCCTTGTCTGGTCTACGGAGAAATCAGCCGTTCAATTCAGGGCGACCGTGCGCGAGCGCTTGCCACCAAACCGGTCTTGGCCGCGGATGACATCAAGGCTTATGCACACCGCGTCGGCGAGTTTAGCGCCTGGTGTGCCGATCAAAGCATGCCGCTCGCCTTCCATCATCACGTGGGCGCGGTGATTGAAACCGAAGCGGAACTCGATATTTTCATGCATCACGCGGGCGAGGGTGTTTCGCTGACGCTTGATACGGGGCACCTGGTCATGGCTGGCGGCGATGTTCAGCGGGTCATCGACAACTACCACGCGTGCATCATTCATGTGCATGTCAAGGACGTACGCCGGGCGGTGCTAGCAGCGCTAGACCGGACGCGGGCATCTTTTCTGGACGCGGTCGTCAACGGCGTCTTTACCGTACCGGGTGACGGCTCACTCGACTTCGAGCCCATTGTCAAACGCCTCGCCGCGCACGGTTATGAAGGCTGGTTTGTGGTCGAGGCCGAGCAAGATCCCACGATCAACCCACCGCTGGAAATGGCCCATAAGGGACATGCCGAGCTGATTCGAGTAATGAGCGCCGCAGGGTATGAAGTCGTCAGGTAGTTAAAAACACTTACTTTATAGTGGCACTTAACTTATAGAGGCACCTAACTTATCAGGATCAGCGTAATGAACCGACTCGATGGAAAGATTGCAATCGTCACCGGCGGTACGCAGGGTCTTGGCGCGGCAATCGCAAGAGTTTTCGCGCAGGCCGGTGCCGCGGGTCTGGTCACTTGTGGCCGCGACGTTGAAAAAGGCAGAACCATCGCCGCCTCGATCAGCGATGAAACCGGTTGCCCGGTCGAGTTCGTCCCCGCCGATCTCGCCGATGTCGCCGCCTGCCGCCGAATAGTCGCCGCCTGTGACAGCAGGTTTAGCCGCGTTGACGTGCTTGTCAACGCCGCTGGCATCACCGATCGTGGCGATATTCTCACCACCTCGGAAGAACTGTTCGACCGCATGATGGCGGTCAACATTCGCGGGCCGTTTTTCTTGATGCAAGACGCCGTAAAACTGATGATCCGCGATGCCGTTGAGGGCGCGATCATCAATATCGGTTCCACCTCGGCGCTTGCCGGTCAACCGTTCATCGCCGCTTACTGCACATCCAAGGGTGGACTCGCAACCCTGACCCGCAACACGGCGTTCGCCG
Organism: Gammaproteobacteria bacterium; assembly: GCA_012103455.1. GTDB lineage: Bacteria > Pseudomonadota > Gammaproteobacteria > HK1 > HK1 > WLWT01. Next base: position 581,322 of record WLWT01000003.1, on the reverse strand, counting down.
TCATGCGCAACAAAATCAGAGTGAACCAACTCAATATCGGCTGGATGGCCTCCGATGGCGAGCACCGGATTCAGACCGAATACCACGGCGCCCCCGAGGATTGGGTGATCGCCGCATCGGCGCAACAACCATTCGGTAGATTGCTGGCACCAGCGGAAGTTGCCCGTGCCGTTGCTTTCTTGGCATCCGCGGATGCCGGCATGATGACCGGTTCAGTGGTCAACTTCGACCAGTCGGTGTGGGGCGCCTACCCGTCCGCGCCGCCCGCACCAGAACAAGCCCTGGTGCTGCAAGCCAGCGGGCAAACCGCCGAATAGTTCGCCCTCTCGAGCGCAAGCCGATTCTGCCATAGTTGTTGCAGGGTTGTGATTCGCACAAACTACCGCGCAAAATAACTGTGCGCACTTTGCTTGATTTGTTGCCCAACGCCACTAGCAGCGCCATTGCAACGTTCAGGGGGAAGAGTTGACGTGAGCCTGTTAGCACTCCAAGGCATCACTAAAAGATTTGGCGCCATCCACGCACTCGAGGGGGTGGACATCAATATCGAGCGCGGCGAGGCTGTAGGCTTGATGGGTGACAACGGTGCCGGCAAATCGACCCTCATGAAAATCGTCGCGGGCAACTTCCCGCCGACCGCCGGCACCATCCGCATCGAAGATCGTGAAGTCTTTTTTAACCAGCCGGTCGATGCCCGCGACAATGGCGTCGAGATCGTCTATCAGGACCTCGCCTTGTGCGACAACCTGACGGCGGCGGCCAATGTGTTCCTGGGCCGCGAATTGAAGAAGAAATTCGGGCCGATTCGCTACCTTGACCATAAGTCCATGTACGAGCGCGCGGGCCGGTTGTTCGCCGAGTTCAAATCCGAAACCCGCCCCCGCGATCTGGTCAAAAGCATGTCCGGCGGCCAGCGTCAAGCGGTGGCCATCGCGCGCACGCGCTTGTCGGATCCGAAGCTGGTGTTGATGGACGAGCCCACCGCAGCCATTTCGGTCCGGCAGGTAGCGGAGGTTCTCGCATTGATAGCGCGGCTCAAGGACACCGGTCACGCGGTCGTGCTGGTGAGTCACCGCATGCCTGATGTGTTCGAGGTATGCGACCGGGTGGTGGTGCTGCGGCGCGGGCGCAAAGTGGCTGATCGGCCAGTCCGCGACACCAGCCCCGAGGAAGTGACCGGATTGATTACAGGAGCGATAGAGGCGGCATGAACGGGCGCACGCGGACATCGCACGCGGACATCGACGAGAGCATCACGTCGCGTCAGGAACTGACCGGACTGCAAGGGATATTGCGCACGCAGCCCTTCTGGGTCTTCGTCGCCATTGTGGCGATCAGCGTGGTCATGAGCTTCGTGTCGGATGTTTTCCTCACCGAGCGCAATTTCTTCAACATCACACGCAACTTTGCTTTCTTCGGCATCATGGCACTCGGCATGTCGGCGGTGATCTGCACCGCTGGCATCGACTTGTCGGTGGGGTCTTTGCTAGCCCTGAGCGGCATCATGCTCGGACTGATCATGCAAGCTGGTTTTGGCATCGAGGCAGGCTTTGTTGCCTGCATGCTGACGGCCGCCGCCGTGGGCCTGGTCAACGGCATCCTCATCGCTTATCTACGCTTGGCACCGTTCGTGGTGACTTTAGGGATGCTCGCCATAGCGAGGTCGTTGGCGATGGTCGTGTCGAATAACAAGATGATCTACGAGTTCGGTCCCGACCAGGAATTGTTCGAGTGGATCGGCGGCGAAAGTGTTCTGGGCGTACCGAACGTCGTGTGGGTTTTGATCATTATGACCGCCCTGTTCTGGTGGATCTGGCGCTACTCGACCTGGGGCCGCTGGGTGTTGGCGATTGGCGGCAATGCACCGGCGGCTAAGCTTGCGGGTATTCCGGTGGAGCGCGTTATCGTTTCGGTGTACGTGGTTTGTTCGCTGTGCACCGGGCTCGCGGCGTTCATGTTCGTTGGCTACACCGGCTCGGTGACCAACGGCATCGGCGTCTCCCAAGAACTCAATGTCATCGCCGCGTCGGTGATAGGCGGCGCGAACCTGATGGGCGGTGTGGTCTACGCGGTCGGCGCGCCCATCGGCGCCGCCCTGATGGAACTCATCCGCAATTCGCTATTGCTCGCTGGCATCGACAGCCTGTGGCAACAATTCTTCGTCGGTCTGTTTCTGATCATCGCTGTTTTGCTGGAACAGATCCGTAACCGCGGCGGCAGATAGCTCTGCCCACGCATCTATATCTTCAAACAGGAGGGAACATGAAAAAATTCTTTGCAACCGCGATCGCCGCAACGCTGCTGCCAGCGGCGGCCATGGCAACCGATTACACCTTTGCGCTGGTGCCAAAAGCGATGAACAACCCATTCTTCGATCTTGCGCGTGACGGCTGCTACAAGGCCCAGAAAGAACTTGCGGATGTCACCTGCGAATACATCGGACCGGGCGAACATACCGAGCTTGAGCAAATCCAGATCGTGCAAGACCTCATCACCAAGGGGGTCGATGGGATAGCGGTGGCGCCATCGAACGCGCCGGCCATGGCTAAAGCGCTCAAGGCAGCGGTCAGGGCCGGCATACCGGTAATGACATGGGATTCGGACTTGCTCGAAAAGGACAAGGGGCTGCGCACCACCTATGTTGGCACCAACAACTACGACATCGGCGTCAATCTCGCCAAACTGGTGCAGGCGCGTCATGCGAACGGCGGCACGCTCTGTCTGCAAACCGGAGGCGCGGCGGCGGCCAACCACAACGAACGTCTGAAAGGCGCCCGCGACACGCTCGCCGGCAAGGACATGGGCACTGCGCCGGGTGCTCCGCTCAAAGGCGAGGGCGGTTGGACAGAAATCGGGGGTTGCCCCCTGGTCACCAATGACGACGGCAACATCGCTGTGCAAGGTATGACCGACATTTTAGCGGCTAACCCGAATCTGACCGCCTTCTTGTCAACAGGCGCTTTCACACAATGGTTCGACAACGCTTATCGCAAAGCGGCCGAGCCTTATAAGGCGAAAATGGATGCGGGCCAATTGACCATCGTGGTAGCCGACACGCTGCCCATGCAACTGGCGCAGACCAAGGACGGCCTCGGCAACGGCTTGGTTGGGCAACGTCCGTTCGAGATGGGCTACAAAGCCATGCACATCTTGAAGGATATCGTCGCGGGCAAGTCCGTGGCCGATCCGATCTACACGGGCCTGGATGTCTGCGACAACAGCAACATCGATACCTGTGTGAAGTAGCGGATACGGATAGGAATTATAAACGGCCAATTTGCCGCGAGGTCGCGCTATCGGCGGGCTCGAGCTGAGCCTGCCGCCTAGGGTGCTGCGGTTTGCGCGGCGCGCCGATAAGCCGGCGCTGTTAGGCCTTGAGTGGGCACCAAGAGGCCGTGATACCTCACCCGCTGTGCCCTGGAGCGTGGCCCCAATGCGGCCAGCCGAGCGCTGAAGTCCTCGGGCTCGAACAATACGTGGGTGAGGTGATTCCGTCAGTGAAGAGGCGCTGCAACTCAAGCCTCAACAAGCCATCACCATCGACACTCGGCGCTGCGCTGGCTGCGCGGACCATGTAACAGCAGCCCGCCCGCTCGAGTGTGGCGCGCTGGCAGTGCGCCTCGTCATGCGCGAAGGTGTCGCACCGCCTAGCGCCAAAACAGGCCGGTGCTGCAGTTGACGCGGCGGCAGTTGGCACGCACGCAGCCATAGGCCAATCGCCCAAGGTTGTTTTTTATAAAAATCTCAGCCCAAATCAATCTTGCACGGGTTTTTTTGAACCATCACAACAGGTGATCAGTTGTAACGATGTGTGTTAACGCCACAATTGAATAAACAAAGGATAGCTTTTCAAGAAATGTATGTTGCATCCATAAAATTGCGGTTTCCGCCAGGTTTATAAAAAATTATGAAATACAAAATTTTATTGCAAGCAACATTAGCTGTCTGGTTTCCTTCAATCCTGGCGATTCTTGTTATTGCTTTCGGGCCAAGGTTATACCCGCTGTTGCAGCCAGACAGCGGCGGATATATCAGCTTCGCAAGCAGCCGTACCGCGATTTACCCGATATTTTTGCAAACATTACAAAATATTGGATGCTCCTTGGAGACCATTGCGTTCCTGCAATGTGTGTTATTTGTCGCAAGCTTTGCCCTCCTACTTTGGGTCTTGCATCGCCATGTCCTCACCTTCTACATGACCGCATTGTTCGGAAGTTTGATTGCGCTCAACATCTACCTTGTTCAAGCACAAGTTACGATATTGACCGAAGCCCTCACCTTGCCTCTTTCGAATCTCTTGATTATTGCCATCGTGCTTGCGGCACGACATCCGAAGTCTCTTTCACCCTGGTTAGGCATAGGGTTTCTTTGCGGTCTCGGCATGGCTATCCGCCCTGCATTTCTGGCATTGATACTGGGGGTTGTATTCGCATTGCCACTATATTTGCGAACGAAGCATGCGGCATGGCTATCCACACTGTCTACACTGGCCTTCGGTTTCATCGCTGCCCTGATCCTCGAATATGCTCTTTACTCTAGTCATCATGAGGAACGAAATTCACTCCTGGGTCTGACGCTGTTCGGTAAAGCGGCTATCATGACTACGGATCCTCACTACAATGATACATTTTCGTCCGGTCCCTACAATCAGCTTGAAACTGCAGTGAAAAATGCGTTTTATGAAGCCAAAATGTGGCGCGAAGCAGAAAAGAATATTTTACGCAAAGTGACGCGTCTTGCTGAGTTGGAAGTGCATGCCCAATATCAACTGGTGCGCAGCGACTTGAAAATAGCTGCAAAAAGCATGGATATTTCGGTCAGCGAAGTGATGCAGGAATATGGCAAAAAAGTGTTTCTCAACAATCCAGGTGCATATCTGCGAACGAGCGTCTCGCACTATCTTGATCTGTGGACAACCGCTTCCCAAAGCGCTTTTGATGCGCTTGGAATGAAGACCAACGTTCCCATTCCCTCCATGTTGCTTCCCGCGGAACCGGAGACGGATGTGATCCGTCCACCATCGCTTATTTCCATAATTGTTACGCCGGCATTCTTTATTATGGGTGTTGTGTCCTTTGGGCTTTTGCTCTTGAGTCTTTTACATTTGACAAAGGCCCTGACGATTAGTAGCGTCAAGAGTGAAACTGTGCATACCAAATTGATGTGGATCACCATGACGGGTATCGGACAGGCCCATCTTTTTCTTATCGCGTTCATTAATGTTTCAACGGCAAGATACCTGCTTAGTTCATACCCGTTCTTGCTGCTGGCGATTGTTATTTACAGCCAATACTTGCTAACAGAAGTGCTGCTGCGAAAGCCATTAAAAGGGTGCGATAGTATTTCTGAACAGTGATCTCCAATCCGATTCGAGTTGCCTTATGATCGCCAGATCCGACATTGCTGTTTTAATTCCCTGCTACAATGAAGAAGTGCCGATTCCTCAAGTCATTGCGGCATTCAGGCATTCGCTGCCTGAGGCGAAGATCTATGTCTACGATAATAATTCAAGCGATAAAACAATTGAGGTGGCGAAAGCTGCCGGTGCAATCGTCAGGTCTGAAAAGCAACAGGGTAAGGGCAACGTTGTTCGCCGAATGTTTGCCGATGTTGAGGCTGACATCTACGTATTGGTCGATGGGGATAATACTTATGAGGCCGGAGCGGCTCCCCAACTGGTTGAAAAATTGGTGAATGAGCAGCTTGATATGGTCTATGGATGTCGCGTAACCGAAATCAAAGAAGCTTACCGAAGGGGGCACAGACTTGGCAATAAAATCCTGACAGGATTGGTGGCCAGAATTTTTGGGCGGCAAACCAAGGATATGCTATCAGGCTACCGAGTATTTTCCAGAAGGTTCGTGAAGAGTTTTCCCTCGCTTTCGCGCGGCTTTGAAATTGAAACAGAATTGACAATCCATGCCTCGGAATTACGTCTGCCTACAGCAGACGTCGATACAGTCTACATCAATCGATTGCCTGGTTCGTCTTCAAAGTTGAGTACATATCGCGATGGGTTTCGTATTTTGCGATTGATCACAAAATTAATGAAAGAGGAGCGGCCTTTCGCTTTGTTCGGGACAATATCGGCTATTTTGTATTTTCTGTGTCTCATCATAGGTTTGCCGGTCTTTGCCGAGTATTTTGCAACCGGTTTGGTGCCACGTCTTCCTAGCGCGGTTCTGGCGGCTTCGATTGCAATAATCGCAACATTCACGTTTTTCTCCGGGCTGACACTGCAATCCATAACCTTGGCACGTCGTGAGCAACGCCGTCTTGCCTACTTAAGCGTTCCGCCTTTCGCGCCAAAGAATCAATGACAAAGGCGTTCGTGCGCTTTTTTTCGCCGGCAGTATCGGATTTTTAATTGATGCGGTATGCTGTATGCACTCTTGCATATATACCCCGTTCCACTTAACTGTTGATTGAATGCAATAGGACGTTTATTCTTCCTATACTCCGACGCCGATATATCTGGATCCGGGGTCGCTCGGGTGCATTGGGATCGGCACTCCATTTGGCATCGCCGCGAGTCTCGCGTTTCCGGGACGGCAGGTGATCGTCGCTACGGGCGACGGCGCGTTCGGATTCAACGCAATGGAGATCGACACTGCAGTACGTCACCAGGCGCCGGTACTGATCGTTGTCGCCAATAACGGCGCCTGGCAGATCGAGGTCCATGATCAGGCCGACAACCACGGCAAGGTGGTGGGTACTCGTCTCCAGTTCGCGGACCACGCCCAAATGGCGCGAGCCTGCGGTATGCAGGCCGAAGGCGTAGAGCGCGAGGAAGATCTCGCGCCGGCCATCGAATGCGCCCTGGCCAATCGGCCAAGCCTGCTGGACGTGGTCGTCTCACCGGAAGCACGCTCCTGCGATGGCAAGACGGGCTTGCCTGGATCCCCGATCTGCAACCACTCGAAGCATGGGATGACGCCGAGTGCCGCTGGCGCACCGAGCGCCGCTGGCACGCCGAGCGAACCGGAGGAGCTTCGCATGACAGAGACTGGCAGCAAGCGCGTCTTTGACTGCGTGATCATCGGCGCCGGCTCGGCCGGCTGCGTGTTGGCGAACCGGCTGACCGGGACCCGTCGGTCCAGGTTCTTGTTCTCGAAGCAGGGCGCGACATTGGACTGCAGCCATCAATGCGGCGACTCGGGCTCGAGGAAACCGGTCCGGGACCCAAGGTGCGCTCCGAATCGGAAATTGATGCGTACATCCGGGCCACATCGGCGACGGCCCACCACCCGGCAGGCACTTGCAAGATGGGCGTTGATGACCTTGCTGTCGCTGACCCACAACTGCGTGTAAAAAGGTGTCGATGGATTGCGAGTCGTTGATGCCTCGGTTATGCCGGACCTCGCCGGCGGCAACATCAACGCGCCGGTAATGATGATCGCCGAACGCGCCAGCGATCTCATTCAGGGGCGTGATCCATTGCCAGCGAGCGTCCCACGAACGCAATAACCACTCGCAACCGTTCAATCTCTCGAGTCTCGACTCCCTGAGACTCCTGCCGTCAAAGACGACCGTAATCATGTATCAGAGGAACGCAACCCATGTCAGAAATCATCCTTCATCACTACGAGCTTTCACCATTCGCGGAGAAGATCCGTACGGTCTTCGGTCTCGAGAACCTTGCCTGGCGCTCCGCCGAAGTCGTCCCGTTTCCGCCGCGGCCACTGCTGGCGGTGTTGACCGGAGGCTACCGCCGGATCCCTGTGCTGCAAATCGGCGCGGACATTTACTGCGATACGAACATCATTCTGGCGGCGCTCGATCGGCTGCATTCGTCGCCGCCTCTGTATCCCGCAGGCAGCTAGGGAGTGGCGCGGGGTCTTGGCTTCGCCTGGGAGCGCCAGATGTGGATCCCGACCATTGGTGTGCTGGTGCACTTCATCGGCGAGCATCTGCCTGCGGAGATCATCAAGGACCGCAAAGAAGGCTACCTCGGTATCGATATCTCCAAGGAAGCCATGGCGCCGCAGCTAGACGCACACGTGCAGTTCATTCGCGCCCAGTTAAGCTGGCTGCAAGAAGCACTGGCCGCACGGCCATTCCTGTTCGGAGATACCCTTAGCGGTGCCGACCTCGCGTGCTGGCAGACCGTGTTTCTGCTGCGCAAGAACTGCCCGCCGGACGTCGATGCATTGCTGGGGCTCGAAGCATTGGCGCCCTGGTATGACCGGATCGTCGCGATCGGGCACGGCGTTTCCTCGCCAATCAGTTCCGAAGACGCCGTCGAGGCTGCTCGCACTGCTTCGCCGAGTGCAGTCATGCACCTCGATCCCAATGGTGACCCGAGCGGATTGAAAGCCGGCACTCAGGTCGCAATCACGCCGGACGACTACGCCCGGGTGACGGTCAATGGCACGCTCGTTGCGGCTGACAGCAACGAGATCGTCATCAGCGACCAGAACGGGGATGCGGGCGCACTGCACATTCATTTTCCGCGGCTTGGATTTGACGTAGCCGCAGCCTGAACGTCGAGGAGAATTCCCATGAGCGTATTGGAAGACAACAAACCGATCGCTCGGGATTATTTTCGTGCTTTTCTCGCGCGTGACAAGGAGTGGATGTAAAAACACATCGCTGCGGACTTCGTACGCCACGATCCCGGACTGCCGTTCGAAGTACGCGGCCCCGAAGGTGTCTTGCAGCTCCATGATGCGTTGATGCCAGCATTTGTGTATATGGATCTGCCGCTCGAGGACTTTGTGGCCGAAGGAGAAAAGGTCCTGGTACGTCTGCGCGTGAAGGGTACGCATACTGGCGCGTTCGGCGACCTGGAAGCGACCGGAAAGTCCATCGATATCGGCGCGCTCGATCTGTTTCAGATCCGCGACGGGGTCCTGATCGAACACCGGGCGCTGCTGGATAACCTCGGAATGTTAAAGCAACTTGGTGTCATCGACGCTTGACAAGCGTTTTGGGGGAGCAGACTGAAAGCTTGCTGATCGTGCAGTGGCTGGAGCAGACGTACGCAGACGGGCCAAGCCTGCTCGGCGCGAACGCTTCAGCTATGGCCGGCATCCTCTCTCGGACCGGCATTGCCATGGGTGCCATTGATGCGTCCGTTCATACCATCATCACGCGAAAGGTCACGGCGCCAGCGTTGTTCGATGAAACGCCTGTCGGGTTGCGCGGACGGCGCACGATGGTGGAAGGCGCACAGCGGCTCGAAGAGAGTAGGGATAACGTTGCTCACGCTTCGATTCCAACATTGGACATCATCAGCGCCGTGGTGTTTTTCGACTACCAGCAGTTCCGTTACGGCCAGCAACCTTGGCTTCCCGATACACCGAGTTTGCGGGCACTCGCAGAGGGCACCCGGCAAAGAGCCTCGTTCCAGTCTACGGATGTCCTACGATCCGTGAGCCTCGGCAGGCACAGTCAACCTGGCGGCCAATGCAGTACGGCAGAGCTTTGCCGTACTTCTCACTGAACATTCGCCTCATTAGGGCGCAGTCTAATTGCACCGACACGCAACGAGCATCACTCGACTTCTCGCGTATGCTCGCGATCTGACCGACACAGGACCGAACGACAAAGGTTGTCAATAGGCTCGGATGAGGGCACGAGTTCGGGGCATTTTGAGGGTACAGATGGAGTTGTGTCCTAAAAATATCGGGGAAAAAACAACCTCATCGATTGTCCTTTGGAGGACACCCGTAGCGACCCAATTCGGATCCAGGACGTCTGAATCTCTCCATATGCCTGCGAAAGCGTGGTTTTGTGCCATTACGATGCGCGGATGTTCGTCAGAATCCGCTGCCGGTGCACAGGTGGGTCAGGGGCGGACCCAAGAGCGTGTGTCAGGCTGTGCGAGAACGTCACCGCCCACCCTCATCAAAAACCTTGCCTGAAGGAAGCCCCGTTATCGCGGCGCGGACCGTCCGGTGATGCCGTGTGCCAGGACTCGGTGCAATTGAGATGTTGCTCTATCGGGTAAGGATGGAATGACGGTGCTTAGCCGGGTCTTGACGCCTGTTGCCGGCAGGTGGGGATAGTGCACAAACCCGGGAAATAGATGCGTCTGTATGCGGTTCGTCTGGTTCCGAAGCAGTTTTGCGCGCGGTCTTCAGACGGGCATTGCTTTTCAAAGATGGCCGTCCGGGAAATTTCGGCCACCTGTAGTTTCACATCGTCACATCGTCACGGCAGTTCATGACCAGTTCTGCCACCGACGCCTTGTTCGATAGCGTAAACAGCGTCAGTACCATCTGCGCAACGTCGTCAGGCTCCATCATCTGGTCGTGCGGGAACGTCTCAACGTCAGCCGTCATGCCGGTCGCGACAAAGCCCGGGCAAAGCGCCGTACAACGTACGCCGTCTTCCCAGCCAGCGCGTCGCGTCGCATGCGACAGCGCCACGGCGGCGAACTTGGTCATGGCGTAGCCGACGTTGTTGTTGTAAACCGCCTTTCCAGCAATGGATGCCACATTAACGATGCGGCCCGAACCGCTGTTACGCAGGTGTGGCAGCGTGTGGCGAATCATGGCCAGTGGCGCCTTGACGTTAACGGCCCACATTTCATCGAGTTCGGCTTCCTTGTCGTCCTCTACGGTGACACGGACCACGGTGCCTGCGTTGTTTACAAGGCCGTCAAGACGGCCGAATCGATCGACGGTCGATTGCGTCCAGTCCGCGTGAGTGCCGGGGTCGAGTGCATCATAGCGCGCGTAGAGCACACGCTGCGGATCCCATCCGGGCTCCAGTCCGAATGTCTGTTCAGGCCTGCGCACACCCAAGCTCAATGTGAAGCCGTGCTCGTAGAGCATCCGGGCGATGGCCTTGCCGATGCCTCGATTGGCGCCGGAAATCATGATCACGCGGCCGTCACCCTTCATGCGGTGGTCCTCATCACTCGTAGATGGCAATACATCGCACTTCAATGCTCCACCGGTCTGGAGCGTCGTCAGGTACCAGAGGGTCCTCGAAGGCGCTGTGAAAGCTGAAAGTTGAAGGCGCTTCGTCGGTACCGGAGTCAGCCAGCCGGCCAGCAGAGCGGGCGAACCGGCCGGCCGAGTCCCATTGCTTGATGAGCAGCACTTCGTCTTGCGTCATGGCTGGGTAAAAGAACCACTCGTGGCGTTCAGAGTGACGTGCAAAATAGTTCTCACCGACACGGTCAGCATAGTGGATCTCGAACACCACCAAATCTTCAGGCCGCACCCGGGCCGCATCGCATAGTGCGAGCGGATTGACGGCGACCGGCCGGGTATCGATGTTGCGCCAAACGTTGATGATGGCGAAACGTGCACCTCGCTCCACCCGTTGTACCAAGTCACAACTGAGCAATCCGGCTTCGCGGTCATGAGACGCCGCGAGTGTGTCGTTTCCGGAAGGGGGCTGGCTCAGATCACGAAGCCGCTGTGGCGCGCTCACGAGCGTGTAGTCGCCGTGCACAATGTGGGCAGGGCCTTGGACCTGTTGTCCGCCAGCGATCCGCCGACTACCGGCCTTGCCGCTCGCTGAGCGCACATTGTGGTCGAACGCTTGCACGACCATTGCGCCGCAGGCCTCCTTTACCAGTACAGCGCAGTGGTCGTAATAGCGCTTCACTACCTCAAGGTGATTCAAGAAGTCGAGAGCACGGTCCGGCAGGACACTGGCCCGTAGCTCGAAACCGTTCGCGAACAGGGTGCACTGCTCGCTTTGCGGCAGAGCGCGGGCGTTTCGCACCGGCATCGTTCGTGGTTCCAGATCGACGCCAACCCACTCGCCATCACTACCGTCCGAATTGCGGCGCGTCAGTACCTTGCCGTTGCGCAACAGTGACGGTTCAGTCAACGGCCGCAGGTACTGGAACACGCCCTCGCGAACGACAGCATCGGTCAAGGCGGTTGCCATATTGAAGCCCTCTGTTGGCGGCAGCGTGGGGTGGCCCGCCGATCAATGGAGGCGGGTCGATCGGTTTTTCGGAGCTCAGACGGTGAATCCTTCGCCAACGTGACTTTCCTGCCATGCAGGCAGTTGCTCCACTTCCTGTGTCATCCACCGGGAAAGGTTCGAATGCTCCGTGAGCGGAAGCTTCGCCCATCCGTGCAAGTGCATCGGTGCCGCAACGGCGATGTCAGCAATGGTCGGTGCGTCGCCGCAGAGCCAGCGGTTGTTCGCGAGACGTGCATCCAGGATCCCAGCCAGTTTATGGAAGTTAGGTGCCTGTGCGGCGAGCACGTCCTCGTCCGGAGAATCGTTCAGAATTGGCTTCACGCAGTTCTCGACGAGATACACGTAGCAGGTCGCGAACCAACTCGAACACTCCCACAGCAACCAGCGGTTGATGTCGGCCCGACTGGCCGGATCCGTCGGGTAGGCGGCGGACCTGCCATGCTTGTCGGCCGCGTATTGGAGAATCGCGTTGGATTCCCAAAGCACCAGGTCGCCGTCCGTCATTGCTGGCAACGCTGCATTGGGATTGATCGCAACGAATGCGTCCCCCTTCTGCTCGCCCTGAAAGTAGTCCACTTTTTCGAGGGTGTAATCGACATCGAGAAACTTGAGACCGGCAATGGCCTTGCGGCAATTGACCGTAATCGGATCGGCGTAGAGTTTCATGTCCTTCCTCCAGGTGATGATTCCGGGCTGTCAAACGAACTTTCCCGAAGCGCGTGACCGCGCGTCCGGCACTGAGCATTTGAGGACGGTAGGCTTGCACCGCGCAATCAAGTAATGGTGATTTCTAACACCGCGAAACGCGATATTGCACGATTGGAGCCGCGATTGCTGCAGGCATTTGACGCGATCATCGAAGAAGGAAGCATTTCACGCGCTGCTGACCGTCTGGGTGTTTCTCAACAGGGCTCGAGCGGCAGGGTGGCGCGGCTGCGGTTGTTTTTCGACGATGTACTATTCGTGCGTCAAGCTCGTGGTGTCGTATCTACGCCACGCGCCGAAGAACTCGCGCCTACGGTACGCGCTGTTCTGGGCCAGCTCCGCAAACTGATGGACCAGCCTCTATTCGACCCAGGCACTGTCGAGGCCACCATGCTCGTCGGTCCGACGGACTACATGTTGACCGTGTTAATTGCCGGCGTGTTCGGCCGCCTGCGGTCACTGGCGCCCGGCTTGCGCCTGGCGGTACGGCCGATTGATTCCAGGACCTTGTCGAACGAACTCCGCCGCCGCGGCCTGGATATCGCCCTCACCATACCGGAGTTCTCACCCGGTAATCTGTACTCGGAGGTGCTGTACCACGAACGCTATATCGGCGTTATGCGGCGCGGCCACCCGCTAGCCGGCGGGCCTGTGAGTCCGGACGCTTTTTGCAATGCGCAGCATCTGTTGGTGTCTCCCGACCGGGGCGACTTTCGGGGACCTACCGATGTAGCCCTGGGCCGTATCGGCCGGCAGCGGCACGTGGGACTTGTTGTACCGGGATTCTCAGCCGTGGACGCCGTGTTGATCCGTTCCGACCTGCTCGCCGCCATACCTGATCGCCGTCGTACCCGAGCGTCCGTTGGCGCACACCGGCAACAGGTTGGTTGCATTCGAGCCGCCGCTCGATATCCCCGGCTTCGAGCTGACGGCAGTTCGGCCGGAGCGCGTGCATTGCGATCAGTTGCACACCTGGTTCAAGGAGCTATGCGTGCAGACTGTAAGCCCGCCCCCAAAGCTGTAGAGGAGGGTTTACCCAAAGCGGCGAATGCTGCTTTTGCTCGTCGCCCTGACAACCGTTACGCATCTGAGCAAAAAGGGCGTCGAGCGCCCGGACGTGAGTGCTCACCCACGCATCGCACTACCCTGCGGGTCGTACAGCGACGTAGCAATTACCCGAGCCGGCCGCTCCTTCCCAACAATATGCACTGACAAAGCCTGTCCCTCATTCGCCGATCCGGTATCAACCAAAGCCATCGCCAACGACTTTTGAATCGCATGTCCGTATCCACCCGAAGTAACGAACCCGACTATCTCGCTCCCTGGCCACACCGGCTCATAGCCGCTCGCATCGGCATCGTCAGCATCAACTTCCAACGTCACCAACTTCCGCGAAGGCCCATTCCCATCGCGCTCCGCGATCGCGCCCGCCTTACCGATAAACTCGCCTTTGTCCCAGGCAATCCACCGATCAAGTCCCGTCTCACCCGGTATATAGAGCTGCGTAAACTCCGCCGGCCAGATGCCGAAGCTTTTCTCCAACCGCACCGACAACATGGCGTTAGAGCCGTATTCCCTCAGATCAAACTCCGCGCCCGCCTCCGACAACATGCGCCGCAATTTGATGTGATCGCCGTAGCGGCAATTGATTTCGTAACCGGGTTCACCTGCCACCGACATGCGTCCAACTTTCGCTCGAACGAGACCGGTGCCGAAGCCGCCACAACCCATGAACGGCAGTGAACCAATGTCTTCATCGGTCAACTTGCTGATGACCTTTCGCGAGTTCGGCCCAGTCAGGCCGAAGCCGCAGCTCTCTTCGCCCAGATCGTGAACGCTGACGCTCTCATCGAGATGGTCATCGAACCAACGCAGGTGCCAGGCGCGAAGGCAATGCGACCCCATGATCCGCCAGTTGCCATCGCCCCAGTTGAACAACGTGAGGTCACCCTTCAGCCGGCCGTTCTCTGCCAACATCGGTGCGAGCCGTGCACGGCCCGGTCCGGGTAGTTTTGATACCACCCATCGATCCAACCACGCCGGCGCATTCGGTCCCGTCACCTCGTAGCGTGAGAACCCGGTGATATCCATCATCCCCACGTTCTCGCGGGCGTTCATGCACTCGGCGGCGGCGATGTCGTGGGCGTTAGAGCGCTTGAGGGTCAGGTTCTCCACGAAGCCGGGGGAAGGCGCGAAGTACAGAGGTGTTTCCAGATCCCACGAGACGCCCCAGCGGCAGCCGGCGGCGGTCACGGCCCACGAAACACTCGCGGATAACCGGGCAGGGGCCCGGCTCGCCGCGGCCAGATGCGCGGTACGCTTCCTTGAACCACTCCATCCGCGCTGCTAGCTGGGTGAAATCGCAGGTCGGTGAGCCCAACCAAGCATCCGCCAAGCGGCCCGCCCGGCGAATGGCCGGCTCCACGTCGCCGCCCAGCCAAACGGGGGGTCTGGGTTTTTGCTTGGGCCGCACGCTAGCGCCCACGTTGGACAGGTGCCACGTTGGACAGGTGCCACGTTGGACAGGTGATAGTGGCGGCCATGGTAGCTCACCCGCTCCTCGGTCCAAAGACGCTTGATCACCTCTAGCGCTTCTTCCATACGCTTGGCCCGGTGGGCTTTGCGGGTGCCCATGGCCTCGAATGCCTCGGGGCGGTAACCGAGGCCACCGGCCAGTACGTAATGGCCGTGCGACATCCAATCGAGGGTGGCGCCTTCCTCGGCGATGAGCACCGGGCTCAACATTGGAATGAGCATGACCCCCGCCCCGATCCGCATGCCTTCGATTGCGGGCAGCAAGCGTGCCATCAGCGGCACCAGTTGCATCCGCGGCCCAGTGACCATGTGCTGGCCCACCAGTACCGAGGAGAAGCCGTTGGCCCGCGCCACCCGCGCTTGCTCGAGCAGGCCGTCCGTGACCTTGCTCAAGTCCGCGCCTCGGGGCCATTGGGGAGTGAGGAATAAGCCGAGCTTCATTTGAAGGTCCTCATTACTTTGGCGGAATTGCTATGGCGGTGCTGAGGTTTGTTATCTTCTAGGGCGTTATCTTCTAGGGCGAATTCGACGAGGGTACAACATTGGGCATCATGACCGATGGCGCATGGGTGCCAAAGGACTGCGCCAAGCGTAACCGCCAGCGTTTGGCGGATTGTCCGAATTCGTCCAACTGGGCGCCGCTAACAATAGTCATTGTTTCGTGAGTGCAAGGAAGCCCCGCGCGCAGAACCGCAGGGTATAGGTGATACCTGAGGATTCGAGCACGGCGCTGACGCCGCAATCGCGGAAAAGTGCATTGTTAGCGGTGCCCAACTGTCTACGCGGGCTGTATCAGCACCGCATCAGTAGCGCGGCCGGCTGGAGGCATACCCATGAGTTGGGAAAAAGAAGTCGAACAGATCACCAAGCGCCGCGAGCTGGCGCGGGCGCAAGGCGGTGAGGCGGGCATCAGCCGGCAGCACAACTACGGTAAGTTGACGGTGCGCGAGCGTATTGATGCGTTTGTCGATGATGGTTCGTTTCGTGAGCATGGACGTATGGCGGGCGCGGCTTATTTGTCGGCGTCGCTGGAGGACGTCGAATCGTTTACGCCCGCGAACTACGTCATAGGGCTCGGTGCCGTGAATGGCCGGCGGGTGGCTATCGGCGGGGAAGATTTCACGTTGAAAGGCGGGTCGCCTAATGCGGCCGGTCTGCGTAAGAGTGTGTATGCCGAGCATCTAGCGGTTAATTTCAAAGTACCGCTGGTGCGGTTCTTGGAAGGGGGCGGCGGCAGTGTGCCGGCTGGGAATGCGGATCCGCGAGCGCCGCGTACGGTGGGCGCTCCCCTCTACGATCCGCACCGCTTTCGTGTCATCGCCGATGCCCTGGGTGTGGTGCCGGTGGTGTCCGCGGCGCTTGGGCCGGTGGCCGGATTTCCGGCGGGGCGTTTGGCCGCATCGCACTTTACGGTCATGACCCAAGCAACATCGCAGATCATGATCGGCGGGCCGGCGCTGGTGGAACGGGCGTTGGGTGTTACGCTCGGCAAAGATGAGCTGGGCGGTGCCAAAGTGCATCGGCGCAGCGGGTTGGTGGATCAGGTGGCCGCGGATGAATACGACGCGTTTGCTCGCATGCGGCGTTTTTTGTCTTATCTGCCCACTAACGTTTGGGAGCACGCCGAACGTATCAGCACCGGTGATCCGGTAGACCGGTGCGAAGAAGAACTACTCAGCATAGTGCCGCGCAACCGGCGTCAAGCCTTTGATGTGCGCAAGATCATAGCTGCCGTGGTCGATGTGGGTTCGTTCTTTGCGCTAGCGAGTGGTTATGGCAAAAGTTTGGTTATCGGACTGGCCCGCATCAATGGGCAGAGCGTTGGCATTTCCGCCAATGATTGCCGCTTTGTCGCCGGCGCCATGACGGCGCAAGCGGCGCAAAAGATGCGCCGTATTATCGAGCTTTGCGATACCTTCCATCTGCCCTTGGTTAATTTTATCGATGAACCGGGTTTTATGATTGGACCGGATGCCGAGGCGGATGGCACGCTCCGCTATGGCATGGCGGCCGTGGCGGCCGCGTCGCAGGCCGCTACACCTTGGGCTACTGTGCAAATCCACAAGAACTTTGGTGTCGCCTCGGCGGCTCACTATGGTCCGGATACTTACCGGTTGACTTGGCCTTCGGCGCAATCCGGGGCTTTGCCGGTGGAGGGAGGCGTGGCCGTTGCCTATAGGCGCCAGTTGGAGGCGGCGGAAGATCCGAGTGCTATGCGAGCGGGGCTTGAAGACCAGCTCATGCAATCGCGCAAGCCGTATCCAGCGGCGGAATCGTTCTCCGTACACGACCTCATAGATCCGCGCGAGACACGGCCTATGTTGTGTGAGTGGGTGGATTGGATTCAGCCGAAGTTGGCGATGTTGTCCGGAACTAC
Organism: Gammaproteobacteria bacterium; assembly: GCA_012103455.1. GTDB lineage: Bacteria > Pseudomonadota > Gammaproteobacteria > HK1 > HK1 > WLWT01. Next base: position 563,810 of record WLWT01000003.1, on the reverse strand, counting down.
GTATTTTCCTATGCGGCCTTAAAAAGGCTTGCATATCGAGGAGAACAAGTCTGGGTTTGGCGTTTTTCATCTTCGGCTTCATGAGTATTCATGAGTAAATTCCGATTCTAAAGATCCAATTCAGCTTGTGGGCCGAGTGGAGGTAGCGGTAGATCAATGGCTCCAATCGCGCAGCTGCCAGCCTTTTCTGCAAATTTCGCTAAGTCGCCGTCATCTGTATAAATCACGTGCGCATTTCTTGATTTAGCAGTAGGGGACCTCTAAAACCGTAGCGAGCGGCCTTAGGGCAAGGCGCACGGAGCGCAGGAACCGCAGCGTATGGGTGGTAATACATGAGGATTGCGAACACCGCGCAACGCAGCCATAGCGTCGTGCAGTAGGTTTTTAGAGGTCCCCAATAGCGATAATCTGCCGGTCGAACTTGATCTTTGCCCACGGGGCTTCAACGCCGCCGCGCTGGCCATCCGAATCCATAGCCTCTCGGGTCATGGCGGCCAACTCGATCGATGCCTTGATGTCGAATGCAGCGCTCTCAAACCGGTGGCTTCCCGTTATCTGCCCTAGCAGCTCAGGGCCTGCTGCGCCGGCAAGAATGAGCAATTCGCTCAGAGCGGGCGTAGGAACGAGCACTCGTTTGCGCTCTTGTTCAAGGGTATCGATTAAATACCAGACACGCTCCTGCGAGCGCTCTAAGGGCGCACCGGTTGCTGGGACTATAGGGCACCTCTAACAAATGCACTTTTTCCGCGATTGCAGCGTCAGCTCCGTGCTCCAATCCTCAGGTATCACCTATACACTGCGGTTGTGCGCGCGGTGCTTCCTTGCACTCACGAAACAATGATTATTGTTAGCGGCACCCTATAGGAGGGTTGGCATCGGGATGAAACAGAAGTAGCAAAACAGAGGTGTCTGTGGCTACTGGCATGAGTGCTCCTCGTAGCGCCCGTGCCGAAGTCCGCCAAGTACCTTGAGTGGCTCATCAGCAGCATCTTCTCTGTTTTAGTCCCGTGCATCGCCGCGCCGTTGCTGGCCCGTGTAGCCTATGAGTTCCGGCCACCGGAGTATTTCGCGCTGACGTTATTCGGCCTGAGCATGCTCGCCAGCATCAGCTCGGGCGGCGCGGTGCGCAATTTAATGGGCGGCGTATTCGGCGTCTGGCTGGCCACCATAGGTGCAGAGCGGGCTACCGGGATAGAGCGCTTCATGTTCGGCAATTACGAATACCGCCCTGGCACTACCTTGGCGGCGAACAAAGCATCGAACCGTGACTCATCGAGCCCCCAAGCCGCCAGCACCTCACGGGTGTTTTCCCCCACCGCCGCCGGTGCCCGCCGAATGGCCGAGGGGGTGCGGCTAAAGCGGGGCGCCGCATTCGGCTGAATCACTCCGCCGCGGTTGACGAAGGTCTCACGCTCAGCGTTGTGCCGGTGCGCGTGCACCTCGGCCAGTTCCAACACCGGCGCAAAGCACACGTCACTCGCCTCCAAAATCTCACACCACTGCGCCCGGGTTTTGCGGCCGATGAGAGCAGCCAACTGCTCCTTAAGCAGCGGCCACGCCCCGGCATCGCCGCGGCTGTGCGGAAGTTGGTCCGCGCTCACCCCTAACCGTTGCAGCAATTGCGCGTAGAACTTCTCCTCAATGGGCGCGAGGGATATGTATTTGCCATCGCTGGTTTCGTAGACCTCGTAGAAATGGGCGCCGCTATCCAAGATGTTGTAACCACGCGGATTAGCCGCGGCGCCAGAGCCCCACAAGCCATAGGCCGCCGTCATCAACGAAGCGGCGCCGTCTATCATCGCAGCATCCACCGTCTGTCCTTGCCCGGAGCGTTTAGCCTCGAACATAGCCGCGACCACGCCCAATGCCAGATATAGGGCGCCGCCGCCACAATCACCGACTAAATTAAGCGGTGGCCCTGCCAATGGCCGCCAGAGCGCCGGTTAAAGCGATGTAGTATAAGAGCATGGCCAGCGGCTTGGGATAGGGCGCCCGCTTGTCCCCAGCCAGTCACCCGGCCATAGACCAGTCTAGGATTGCGTTTCGCACAGGGCTCCGGCCCCAGCCCCAAACGCTCCGTGACACCCGGCCTGAAACCTTCAATGAGTGCGTCGGCTCCCTCTACCCAATCCAAGATAAGTTCTCGCCCTTCGGGGCTCTTTAAATCGACTGCAATAGATGGCCGGGAACGGTTGAGCCCGGGAACAGTTGAGCCCGGGAACAGTTGAGCCCGGGAACAGTTGAGCAATCGGTATTTAGGCTCTAGCGCAATGCCCAATCCGGCATCGGCCACCCGATCGACACGGACCACTTCGGCCCCCAGTTCTGCTAGCAACATCGCGGCCATGGGCGCCGGCCCGATACCGGCCAGCTCGATGATTTTCGTACCGTGCAGTGGACCCATCTCATCTGCTCGTGGTGAATCGACAACACAAGCGTGGATGGTACACCAAGCCCCGGCATCGACACCCAAAACCTAGACTGGGTTCAAAGTTTTGCCCGCTACCATTACGCTAAGCTCTGGCGGGGCCTAGCATACTGTGATCCTTCATCTCCATGAACGCGTCGGCAAACATTGAAGTTAAAGCGCGCATCGTCGTCGTTGACGATGAATCTTCGATCGCTCGTTTCGTAGGCCGACTATTAGAGCTACACGGTTTCGAGGTGGATATTTTCGTGGACAGCCGCAACGCCTTGGAACACTTTCGCCTGGCCAGTGAGCGTTTAGATAGTGCGGCGCCCAGCATCCTAATCACGGATCAGACCATGCCGGACGTGTCAGGGGTGGAGTTGGTAGAGCAGGTCCGTGTGTTGTTGCCTGGCCTACCCGTCATCCTCTTCACCGGATACAGCGAGAGCGTCTCGGAGGAACATGTGCTGAGTTGGGGCAACAGCGCCTATCTCTGCAAGCCGGTGGATCCTAAAACCCTGGTTAGCACGGTTAACGGCTTACTGCCCGCGGCGCTGTAGTCCTCTTCGGTCAACGCCGGCTTCGATAAATGGCAACCTCAATCAACGAAGGGTTCAATCAACAGGGGCTCAATCAACAATGGCCTGATAGCTCAGCACCCGCAGCTCCCGGCGCAGGGGATATTGCGATGACGGCATCAACTGGGTCAGCAGTATCACGATCTGTTCTTCCACAGGATCCACCCAAAAAGCGGTACTGGCCGCGCCGCCCCAGGCGAACTCTCCAGGGCTGCCAACGACTTGGGCACGAGCCGGATCCAACATCACCGACACCCCCAGCCCGAATCCAATGCCCTCATAGCTCGATTCACTAAAACGGGGCTGTCCCATGGCCGCCATATCGCCCGGCAGATGATTGCAACTCATGAGTTCAACGGTCTTGCGCGAAAGCACACGTTGCCCATCCAACTCGCCGCGCCGCGCCAGCAAGCGGGCAAAGCGCATATAGTCCGCTACGGTGGACACCAAGCCGCCGCCGCCGGAGTAAGTCACAGCCGGTTGCAGGTAGCGCGAGTGCGCTGCCGCGTCGATCAGGCCTAATTCACCGTTGGAGCGGCGCCGGTAGTTGGAAGCAAATCTGGCCACTTTATCTTGCGGCACATGAAAACCGGTATCGTGCATACCCAGCTTTGCGAAGATCCGCTCCTGCAAGAACGACGCTAGATCACGCCCCGACCATATCTCCACCAGATGTCCCAGCACGTCCGTTGAGACGCTGTAGTTCCATTGCGTACCTGGCTGCGCCAACAAAGGCAACTCGCCCAGCTTGGCCACCAGTGCCGCCAACGGCACATCTGCGGTTTGGAAATCAACGCTGTGCTCCCGGTAAAGCTCATCGACAGGCGTGGCCTCCATAAAGCCGTAACTGAGACCACTGGTGTGGTTCATCAGCTCACGAACGGTGAAATCCCGTTCGCTAGCGACCAAAGTAGGATTGCTGGCGTCCCCTGCCACGAACACGCTCAGCCCGCCCAAGGCCGGAATAAACTTCGAGACCGGAGCGTCCAACTGAAAATGCCCCTCCTCGTAGAGCATAAGAGCGGCGACGGTGGTAATAGGCTTGGTCATGGAATAGATACGAACAATGGTGTCCGGCGTCATCGGTACCGCTGTATCTATATCCTGCACACCACACCAATCGGTGAACACCACCTGGTCGCGGCGCGCCACCTGCACCAGCGCCCCGGCCAATTTGCCGCCGTCCACATAACCGCGCATCCATGCACTGATGCGGGCCAACCTGGCCGCATCCAGACCGACATCCTCAGGCGCCGCAGTCGGATTGATCGGCAGCACCTGCAACAGCTGTTCAGCCATTAGCCTTTCAAAGCCGCCAACTGTTGCACCAGTTTGTGCGAGGGCACATAGCCATTGATGGGATGACCCTCTTCGGTCAGGGTGAAAGGGGTACCGCGAAGGCCCAGCTTACGGGCCAATTTCATGTGTGCTTCGACGGGATTGCTGCACGTTTCGTGACCGGGATCATGGCCCGCCTTGGCGTACGTGATGGCATCGTTGCGATCGTCAGCGCACCACACGGCCACCGCCTTGCGGTGCGAATCCGAGCCGATGCCGCTGCGCGGAAACAGCATATAGCGCACGCGAATACCGGCATCGGTAATGGCCTTAATTTCTTCATGCATCTTGCGGCAATAACCGCAATCGATGTCCGTAAACGTAGTAATAGTGAATTTGGCCGGCCCCTTGGGCTCGAAGATAATCATGGTGTTCTCGGCGGCGGCCGCCAGGATTTCGGCCCGTTGTTCGCGTTGGAAGTTCTCCGTCAAGTTCTGCTTGGTTTCGAGATCCAGCAGCGGGCCGCCGAATACATAACGGCCATCGTGGGTGGCGTATAAAATGCCGCCCTGGAAGCGGATTTCGTAGATCCCGTCGATCGGCGACGCCACCGCCTCGGCGCCAGTCACTTTAGGTAATAGCCGCATGACCTGTGCGGCCAGCTCTTCGGTGTGTTCCGCGCGCGCGGGTAGCACCATCATCATCGACATAACCAAAGCAAGCATCGCCCCGGTAATCATCGCCCTGGTAATTATCGCCCTGGCAATTACCGTCCTGACAAGCCTCGCCCCCCGCAGCTCAAACCCGTTCATCGTCATGCTCCTCAGCACCGTGTTTTCAGGCGGCACCCGGTACCCCGACTAATTGTTCACCATAGGCGCTCGGCCACGAGTCAGCCGCCGCTTGCCTCCAGCCGGCGCACCAGCGGCAAGACTTTATCCTTGAGACTGCTCGCGGTGAGCGGTCCTATATGCTTCATGCGAACAATACCCTCGGCGTCCACCACGAAGGTCTCGGGTACACCGTAAACCCCCCAGTCGATGCCCGCACGGCCCTCTTTGTCCACCATGCTCAGACGATATGGATCGCCCAGGGCCGCCAGCCAGCGCAGCGCGTCCGCCGGCTCATCTTTGTAGTTGAGACCGACGATGTCGATGTTAGTGCTACGGGCCAGCGCCACCAGCAAGGGGTGCTCGTGACGGCACGACACACACCAACTGGCCCACACGTTCATCAGTGTCACCTGGCCCTTGAGGGCGGCGTCGGTAACCCGCCGGTCCGTATTGTCGCCGAGCACCGGCAAGTCGAACGCCGGGGCCGGCTTGTGCAGCAGCGCGGAAGGCACTTTGCGCGGATCCAACCCGAGCCCCAGGTATAGCAAAGCGAACAAGCCGGCCACGCCCACTAAAGGTATGAAAACCGTTTTCATAACCGTCCTATGCCCGTAACGATCCTACGTCCGGGTAAGCCGCCGGGCCACCTCGGCCAGCTGCTCACTCAAAGTAGGATGAGGATGAATAGTGAGCGCCAGATCTTCGGCACAAACCCCCATTTCCAGGGCCAGCGCCGCGCTGGCGATGAGTTCGCTCGCGTGTGGCGCCGCAATGTGCACCCCTAAAAGGGTACCGTCCGCACTGTCTACCACAATTTCAGTGGCGCCTACCTGCGCGCCCATGATCGCGGCACGGCCCGAGGCGGTGAGCGGCAGGCGCTCAGCCCTCGCATCAATGCCCTCGGCCTTGGCCTCGGCCAGCGTCAAACCCACCGTGGCCAATTCCGGATCGGAGAAAACGATGGCCGGAATGCAGGCCGGTTCGAAGCCGGCGGGCTTGCCATTGAGCGCATCAACCGCCACTGGCGCCTCGGCGGCGGCTTTGTGGGCCAGCGCTGCGCCCGCTGTGATATCGCCGATGGCGGCGATGGACGGTGCCGCCAAGCGATCAGCACCTACGGCGATGTGGCCAGCCGCCGTTACCTCTATGCCGGCATCAGCCAGTCCCAGATCGGCGGTGTTGGGGGTGCGGCCAACGGCCACCACCACCCGTTCCGCCGCCAGGCGCTCTTCCACCACCGCCGCGGCCCCAGCCGTCCCTAGGCCTTCTATCTCTAGCCCTTTAACGCCTGGGCGCGCCACCACCAGGCAGCGCTCATCCATGGCCGTCACCACGGTACTGGTCATCACCCTTACACCGAGGGCTTGCAAACGTCTGGCCACCGCGCGTGACAAATTGCGCTCTAGCGCCGGCAGTAAACTGCCGCTGGCCTCCACCAAAGTGGTGTCAACGCCCAATTTGGCAAACGCCGTACCCAATTCAACGCCGATGTAACCACCGCCTACGATCACCAGCGACGCCGGCAAGGCCTCAAGGCTCAAGGCGCCGGTGCTGTCGAGCACTCGTGCACCATCAAACGGCAACGCCCGCAGGGGTGTTGGCGCTGAACCGGTGGCCAAGACGAGGCTCTTGAAGTCGATGAATTGGGCCCCGCCCTCGCCATCATCGACCAGCGCACTATGCGCTCCCAGCACCCGCAAGCGCCCGCGGCGCACCGCCACACCGGCCTTGTCCAGCAGGCTCTTCACACCCCGCTTGAGCGTCTTCACCTGGGCGCTCTTCCAGGATTGAAACACGGCCAGATCCACCCCCGAGACCGCCGCTGCAAGGCCCATCGCCGGCGCCGTCCTGGTCCGCTCCGCAGCCTGCGCCAATTCGATTAAGGCCTTACTGGGAATGCAGCCCACGTTCAGGCAAACACCGCCTATGCCCGCCTCGCCCGCCTCGTCCACCAAGAGTACCCGGCGGCCGCACCGGGCCGCGTGCAGCGCTGCCGTGTAGCCGCCGGGGCCGGCCCCTGCCACCACCATGTCCATAGCCTCGGGGATATTGCCCACTACCATGCTCAGCGCTGCCCCAACAACCGGATCGGCGCGGCCAAGTAACGGCGCATAGTGTCTATGAAGCGCCCCAGATCTTCGCCGTCATTCAGCCGGTGATCGGCGGACACACAAAACGGCAGGGTTTTGCGCACCACCGCTACCCCGCCGCGCGCCACCACCGCATCTTCGATACGGCCAAAGCCGGCGATGGCGCACTCCGGCGGGCGAATGATGGGGGTGCCGGTATGTCCGCCATAGCTGCCGTAGTTGGAAATACTGAAGGTCGCCCCGGTCAGTTGTTCGAGCTTCACCCGCCGGTCGCGCGCCGCGTCAGCCAGGCGCGCGATCTCGATGGCGATATCGACCAAGGAGCGGGTATCGGCATGGTGCACCACCGGCACGATTAAGCCGTCCGCCGTTTGCGTGGCGATGCCTATGTTGACATCGGCGTGGTACGTCACCGACTCGTTAGCCAGATCGATACTGGCATTGAAACGCGGCTCGGCGCGAAGCGCGGCGGCGCACGCTTTGACGAAAAACGGCAAGAAGCTGAGCTTGATATCTTGCCCGGCCAAATCATGATTTAGCACCTCCCTGACCTCGACCAAAGCCACCGCATCCAGGGTATCCATGGAAAAAATATGCGGCACGGTGCGCCACGCCTTATCCATGGTGAGTGCGATCCGGCGGCGTAATCCCCGCAGCGGCTCCGTGCGTCCAACGGCGCTAACGGCGGCAGATAACACCGCCGGTGCCAGCGCTGATTCGGACCGTCCTGATTCAGCTAATACCGGCTCCGGCGATGCCGGCTGCAGCGTTACGGATGAGGCTTCAGAGGGGGGCGGCACTGCTGCGGACGAGGACTGGGCCGATTCAGCGGCGCGCCGCACGTCCTCATGGGTGATCTGGCCACGCGCACCGGAGGCTTGCACGGTAGCCAAGTCTACACCCCGATCGCGTGCCAGTTTGCGGGTCGCCGGACTCGCCCGTGGCCGGCGCGGCGCCCCGGTTGCGGATGACGCCCCAGTTGCAGATAGCGCCAATGTTGGCGCCGGCGCAGCGCCGCCGGCCACACTATCGGTGCCTCTGGTCTGCACCGTCCCCGTTGGCGTAGCCGCCGCTATTTCCAGCGTCGCCAACATGGCCCCTACCGCCAGCACGTCGTTGGGCGCGCCGCCTAAAGCGATGATGGTGCCGGTCACCGGCGAGGGGATCTCGACTATCGCTTTGTCGGTCTGCACCTCCACCAGCAGTTGATCCCTCTTCACCGTGTCACCGATCGCCACGTGCCACTCGACGATCTCACCTTCGCTCAAGCCTTCGCCGACATCGGGCAACAAAAACTCGTACGTGCTCATGAGGCTAACTCGTTGGGTGATATAAACCCCTGGATGATATAGACCCCTGGTGATATAAACCGCTGGTGATATAGACTGCCGGGGAATAACTGGCTAGGGGATAACTCGCCGCAAGGTAACCCACCGGGGGTAACAGGCTGCCAACTCAATCCACCAACACCGAGCGCACAGCCCGTACCACCTTGTCCGCATCGGGAATGTAGTGGTGCTCCACGCCCGGCATAGGATACGGTACATCTGGCGCCGTGACCCTGAGCAGCGGCGCTTCCAGCGAGTAGAAAGCCTGCCCCTGTAGCAAGGCGATAACCTCAGCGCCAAAACCCGCCGCCGCCGGCCCCTCGTGCAAGACCACGCAGCGCCCGGTGCGCTCCACCGCCGCCACCAAACCGGCCTCATCCAGCGGGACCAAGGTGCGCAAGTCCACCACCTGCACGCTGATCCCCTCATCGGCCAACTGCGCCGCTGCCGCCGCCGCCACCGGCACGCTGGCACTCCACGTGACCAGGGTCACATCGGTGCCCTCGCGCACCACCCGCAACTGGCCGAATGGCACCGTATAGTCGCCAAGGGGCACCTCATCGCGGGTCGAACGGTAACCGCGCAGTGGCTCGAAGAACATCACCGGATCCGGATCGCGGATCGCCTCCAGCAGCAAACCCTTGGCGTCGTAAGCGGTGGACGGCATGACGATCTTAAGGCCGGTGGATTGGGCGAAAACCGCCTCCATCGAATCGCTGTGAAACTCCGGTGTGCGCACATTGCCGCCAAACGGTGTGCGGATGGTCATCTGTACCGGATGAGCGCCACGGGTGCGAAAGCGCGAGCGGGCCACCTGCTGGCAGATCTGATGGAAGGCGTTTTGCGTAAAGCCCGCAAATTGGATCTCCACCACCGGCACGAACCCGGTCAGCGCAAGACCATAAGCGGAGCCTACGATAACGCTCTCTGCCAGCGGTGTATCTATCACCCGGCGGGCACTGAAGCGCTGGCGCAAACCATCCGTGGCCCTGAAAACACCGCCTAGATGACCCACATCCTCGCCCATCACCAAAACCCGTTCGTCCCGTGCCAGCTCCAGCGCCAGCGCATCGCGGATCGCTTCGATCATAGTCAACTCGGCCATGGCTCAACCCTCCGAACCGAGATCGAAACGGCGCTGGCGCTCTTGGCTGGCGGTGCGCTGCGCGAAGATGTGCTCGAACACGTCCTCTGGCGCACCGGATGACTCGCTCATGGCCCGCTCAAAAATAGTCTCGATCTCGGCGGCGATATCCTGCTGCCAGGCTTGCGCCTGCTCATCGCTCCACGCATTCAGGCCAGCCAGATAGCGCTGCACCCGCAGGATGGGATCGCGCTTCGCCCAACGCGCCGTCACCGCCTCGTCCACATAGCGGCCGGGATCATCGGCAGTGGTGTGCGCCCACATGCGGTAAGTATGGGCTTCGATCAGCGTGGGGCCCTCTCCCGCCAGGCCCCGCGCCCTGGCCTGCTCGGTCACTTTATGCACAGCCAGCAGATCGTTACCGTCCACCGAAACCCCGCAAAACCCGTAACCGGCCGCCCGCGCCGCCAGATCGCATACCCTCGATTGCATCTCGCGCGGTGTCGAGATCGCCCATTGGTTGTTCTGAATGAAGAAAATAACCGGCGCTTTGACCACCCCTGCCAGATTACAGGACTCGTGAAAATCCCCCTCCGAGGAAGCGCCATCACCCAAATAAGCGATGCTCACCCCTGGCTCGCCCTTGAGCTTCATGCCCCAGGCCAAGCCCACCGCGTGGGGGAGTTGCGCCGCCAGCGAGATCTGGTATTGCAGCACCCGTACATTGGCGGGCAGAGAACCCCCTTCCGGATGCCCTAGCCGGTAACGGGCGATCAGTTCCACCGGATGGCCGTGGTGCAACTGCGCGGGCAACTCCCGGTACTGCGGCACTATCCAATCCAATGCCTTGTCCAGAGCCAGCGCCGAGCCAGCGCTCGCCGCCTCCTGTCCGACCATAGGCGCGAAAGTGCCCAGTTTGCCCTGCCGTTGCAAACTGAAGCACTTGGCATCGAAGGCACGGGCGAACATCATCAGCCGCAAGCCTTCGAAAATCTTCTGCATGGGCAGCGCAGGCTCGGCACCGGGCAGCAAAGTGCCACCCTCGTCCACCAAGCGGATCGGCTCAACCGCCGCGGTCGCCGGCTTGAATTGGGGGGAAGTATCAACCGTCATAATGTCTCTTTTGTTAGGGCACTTGCTAAAAATGCACTTTTTCCGCGATTGTGGCGTCAGCGCCGTGCTCGAATCCTCAGGTATCACCTATACACTGCGGTTGTGCGCGCGGTGCTTCCTTGCACTCACGAAACAATGACTATTGTTAGCAGGCGCCCTGTAGACGAGGTAATGGCGCGGCACACCATCCGGCCACAGGCTCGATTATGATCGCACGCCCCGTCCAGCCAGTAAAAACACATTTTCCCATGTCACACCCGTTCCGTTTTCCGCTCAGTGAGACCAGCGCGTGAAGGCGAAGACCGCGGGCGTTATCAGCGTACGCGGCGCCTGCCAGAACAATCTCAAAAACATCGATATCGATCTGGACTTGGGGCGCCTTACCGTCATCACCGGGATCAGCGGCTCGGGCAAGTCCTCACTCGCTTTCGACACCATTTACGCCGAAGGCCAGCGGCGTTATGTGGAAACCTTCTCGCCCTACGCCCGCCAGTTCCTAGACCGCATGGACAAACCGGCGGCACGGCGCATAGATGGCATCCCACCGGCCATCGCCATCGATCAGACCAACCCAGTGCGCACCTCACGCTCCACCGTCGGCACGATGACGGAACTCAACGACCATCTGAAATTGTTGTTCGCCCGCATCGCCACGCCGTACTGCCCAGGCTGCGGCGACCCGGTGCGAACCGACAATGCCCACTCTATCGCCGATGCGCTACTAAGCGACGGCGCGGCGGCGCAACGCATGGAAATCCGCTTCAGCGTTCCAGTCCCGGAGAACTTCACCGAACAGGAGATCCGTGCCGTCTTGAAGCGCCAGGGTTATACCCGCGTGTACAGTGCTCCGGCCCCGGATACGGCGCACCAAGGGGATTCACAGCCCAAAGCAGATTCACCGCCCAAAGCGGACTCGGAACACCTGGAAGTGGTACAGGCGCGCCTGCGCAGGGAACCCGAACGGCGCACGCAACTCATCGAAGCACTGGAGGCGGCCTTGAAGCACGGACGTGGCCTGGTGCGTGTGACCAGCGCCGGTGAGGACAGCGCCGGTGAGGACAGCGCCTGGCAGGATAGCGCCTGGCAGCGCTCGTTCTCGGCGCGGCTGCACTGCGCCCAGTGCGATCGGGAACTCGGCAAACCCCTGCCCAATCTCTTCTCCTTCAACTCGCCCCTAGGCGCCTGCCCGGAGTGCCGCGGTTTTGGCCGCACCATGGGCATCGACTTCGATCGGGTGGTGCCCGATACCCGCAAATCCCTCGCCGGTGGCGCCGTCAAGCCGTTCCAGAGCAGCAGCTACCAAGAGTGCCAGCGCGATCTCATGAAACACGCCAAGAAACGCGGCTTGGATACCGCCTGCCCGTGGCATGAGCTGGATGAGTCAACCCGGCAGTGGGTGCTGGAAGGCGAAAGCTCCATGCGCTCGGGCAAGTGGTACGGCGTGCGCCGCTTCTTCGACTGGCTGGAGAGAAAAAGCTACCGCATGCACATCCGGGTGCTGCTGGCGCGGTACCGATCCTATGACACTTGCGCCGTCTGCGAAGGCGCCAGACTGGTGCCCGAAGCCCTCGACTGGCGCCTGGGGAGCAAAGCGGGTGCGGACGCAGTGCTGGCGCCGGAGCAGCGCATCACGCCCCATCACAGCGGCATCACCGTGGTCGATGCGCGCGCGCTGCCAGGCCTCAGCATCCATGATCTGATGACCTTGCCGATCGCCCGCAGCAGCGCTTTTTTCGAGCGCCTCACTTTACCCGGCGCCCTGCATGAGGCCACCGAACTACTGTTGGGTGAAATCCGCTCCCGGCTGTCCTACCTCAACCAAGTGGGTCTGGGTTATCTCACCTTGGACCGCCAATCGCGCACCTTGTCGGGCGGCGAGGTGCAGCGCATCAATCTCACCACCGCGCTGGGCACCTCATTGGTCAACACCTTGTTCGTGCTGGACGAACCCAGCATCGGCCTGCATGCGCGGGACATGGAGCGGGTCACCCAAGTGCTGGCCCGCCTGCGCGATGCCGGCAACACCTTGCTGGTGGTGGAACATGATCCCATGGTGATGATGAGCGCCGATCGCATCATCGACATGGGCCCCAAAGCCGGTGAAAGCGGCGGCGAGGTGGTGTTTCACGGCCCGCCCAAGGCATTGTTGAAGCACCGCCGCTCTCTCACCGGGCAATATCTGTCGGGACGCCGTACCGTTGATAGTCCAAACGGCGATGCTCCAAATGGCGATGCTCCAGACAACGATGACTCAGGGGACGCTGACCTAGCAAGAGAGGCACTTGGCCCCCCACGCCCGCGCCTCCGCAGAAACAGCATTGAAGATGTCCACTGCATCACGGTGCACGGCGCCCGCGAAAACAACTTGAAGAACCTGGATGCCACCATTCCCCTGGACCGCTTGGTGGTGGTCACCGGCGTCAGCGGCTCGGGCAAATCCACCTTGGTGCACGACGTGCTCTACCGCGGCCTGCGCCGCCGCCTGGGCCGTCCCGACGGCGTGCCCGGCCTGCACGGCGCTATCAGCGGCGAATCTCTGATCACCGACGTGGTGATGGTCGATCAAACCGCCATAGGCAAAACCACCCGCTCCAATCCCGCCAGCTTCGTCGGCGCCCTGGATGTCATCCGCAAACTATTTGCCGGCCAGCCTTTAGCCCTGGAGCGCGGTTACACTGCCGGCACTTTCAGCTTCAACTCCGGCAACGGGCGCTGCCCCAGGTGCGGCGGCAACGGCTTCGAACACGTCGAAATGCAATTCTTGAGCGACGTCTACCTGCGCTGCCCGGACTGTGACGGCAAACGCTACCGGGCCGAAGTATTGGAAGTGCAATACGCGCCCCCCTTCACCGGCATGGCGGGCACGCCCCACTCCATCGCCGAGGTCCTGGACCTCACCATCGCCGAGGCGCTAGCGTTCTTCAGCAGCGATCCGGACCTGTATCTGGCGTTAAAACCCCTGCTGGACGTGGGCCTTGAATACCTGCGCCTAGGCCAGCCCGTGCCTACTCTTTCCGGTGGCGAAGCGCAGCGCCTAAAGCTGGCTGGCCATCTCGCCAAGCAGATGAGGCGCCGCTCCGATCTAGCCATGCTGGGCACCCTCTTCCTGTTCGACGAGCCCACTACAGGACTGCATTTTCACGATGTCGCCAAGTTGCTGGACGCCTTCAGGGCACTCATCGCTGCGGGCAACGCCGTGCTGGTCATCGAACACAATCTGGACCTCATCCGCGCCGCCGACTGGTTGTTGGATCTAGGCCCCGAAGGCGGCGACGAGGGCGGCGCCCTACTGTTCGCCGGCCCGCCGGAGAAGCTTCAGCGCAACAACAAAAATTACACGGGCCGGGCCTTGGCGGGCCTCTATGAGCAACTAGCCGCAGCGGCAAAAAAACCGCCAAAGCGGGGCGTCAAGCATAACGCCATCGCCATAATCAACGCCCGGGAACACAATTTGCAGGGCGTCACCGTCGATATTCCGCGCGGCTGCCTGGCGGTGATCACGGGTGTTAGCGGCAGTGGCAAGAGCACCCTGGCTTTCGACATCTTGTTCGCCGAAGGGCAAAGACGCTATCTGGAGTCGCTCAACGCTTACGCCCGCCAATTCGTGCAACCCTCCACCCGCCCCGAGGTGGACGCCATCACCGGCCTGCCACCTACCGTCGCCATCGAACAGCGCAGCAGCCGCGGCGGGCGCAAGAGCACGGTGGGCACCGTCACCGAAGTGCATCATTTTCTGCGCTTACTGTACGTAAAACTAGGCACCCAGTACTGCCCGGACTGCGATGTGCCCATACGAGCCCAGCGCGAAGAGGCCGTTGCCGCCGCCATCATGAGTGGTTTCAAGGGCCAAGACGTGACCCTGCTAGCACCGCAAGTGGTGGCCCGCAAGGGCTATTACACCGAGTTGGCGGACTGGGCCTCGCGGCAAGGCTTCAACCATCTGCGCGTCGATGGCGAGACCCTAGCAGTACGCCCCTGGCCACGGCTGAACCGCTTCGTGGAACACGACATCGACTTACCCGTTGCCAAACTACACATAGAACCAGGCGGCGAAGACAAGCTCGCCACCGCGCTTGCCACCGCCCTCAAACACGGCAAGGGCTTGGTGCGGGTGGCCGGCCGGCGCAAAGAGATCCTCTACAACACCGAGCGCGCTTGCCCCAGCTGTTCACGCAGCTTCGCGCCGCTGGACCCGCGCCTGTTCTCCTATAACTCCAAGCATGGTTGGTGCCCGGCTTGCTTCGGCACCGGCCTTGCGATCAGCGCCTTCGATGAAGAGCAAAGCGGCGAGGAATCCACCTGGGCCGAATTGGATGAGAACGCACTGAAGCCGTGCCAAGCTTGCGCTGGCGCGCGCTTGAACCCCACCGGCCGCAAGGTGCGCTTCAAGGGCCGCGGTATCGCCGAATACGCCGCCCTCACCGTGGTCGCAGCAGCCAAAACCATAAGCACCCTCAAACTGCACGGCCGCGAGGCCGGCATCGCCCGTGACATACTGCCGGAGCTGTACTCGCGCCTTGCATTCTTGCAACACGTGGGCCTCGGTTATCTCTGCCTGGACCGGGCCGCCCCCACCCTGTCGGGCGGCGAAGCGCAACGCATCCGCCTGGCGGCGCAGTTGGGCTCCAATCTTCGCGGCGTATGTTACGTGCTCGACGAGCCCACCATCGGCCTGCACCCGCGCGACAACGCCCTGCTGCTCGATACGCTTGACGGCCTCAAAGCCAACGGCAACACGGTGGTCATCGTGGAACACGACGAAGACACCATCCGGCGGGCGGACTACGTGGTCGATCTGGGCCCCGGCGCCGGTGTCAACGGCGGCGAAGTGGTGGCCGCCGGCACCCTGGCCCAAGTGCAACGTCAGCCCACCTCCGTCACCGGCGCCATGTTGGCGGCGCCGCTGGCGCATCCGCTAGTCACCACCCATCGCGGCAAGGCCGGGAAAGTCCTGCGCATAGAGGGCGCCAGTACCCATAACCTGCGGCACATAGACGTGGCTATCCCGCTTGAGAGACTGGTGTGTGTGAGCGGGGTCTCCGGCAGTGGCAAAAGCACTTTGGTGCGCGAGGTGCTACTGCGCAACGCGCAAAATCTTCTGGCCAAACGGGGCCAAAATCCCGCTAAAAAACCAGGCCGGCCCCAAAAATCATCGCCCCATAAATCATCGCCCAAAAAGTCAAACAATCCTAACAACCGGGGACGTCTAACCGGCTGCACCGCAATACACGGCCTGAACCACCTCGAGCGCGTCCTCGAAGTAGACCAAAGCCCCATCGGCAAAACCCCACGCTCCTGCCCCGCCACCTACGTAGGCATCTGGGACTACATCCGCAAACTCTACGCCGAGGCCACCGAAGCCAGGTTACGCGGCTACGGCCCCGCCCGCTTCTCCTTCAACGTCAAAGGCGGGCGCTGCGACGCCTGCGAAGGCCAGGGCCTGCAGCGCATCGCAATGAACTTCTTGCCGGACGTGCGGGTACCATGCGACATCTGCGGCGGCAGGCGCTTCAATAGCGAAACCCTAGCCGTCACCCACAAAGGCTTGAACATCAGCCAAGTGCTGGCGTTGAGCATCGAAGAGGCGGCCGAGTTCTTCAGCGCCCACGAGCAAGTGCACCGCACGTTGACGCTGCTCCGCGACATCGGCTTGGGTTATCTCACCCTCGGCCAGGCCAGCCCAACGCTCTCCGGCGGTGAAGCGCAACGGGTCAAGTTGGTCAGCGAGCTGGCCAAGGCGGCCAGCCGAACCCTATTCGTGCTGGACGAACCCACCACCGGCTTACACATGGCCGATGTGGAAAAGCTCATCCTCGTGTTGCACCGGCTGGTGGACGCCGGCCACTCGGTGATAGTCATCGAACACAATCTGGACATCATCGCCGAAGCCGATCATGTGCTGGACATCGGCCCCGAAGGCGGCGCGGGCGGCGGGCGGGTGGTGGCCAAGGGAGCCCCCGCCGCGTTGGTGCGCAGAAAACGCCACACCCACACCAGCCGCGTGCTGGCCGCATTCCTAAGCCGGCGAAAGTGCCGAGAAGCGCACTGATCCGCGCTTGCCCAAGCGCCGGGCGGCGTGGGAGTATTCGTTGTTTTTGTCCCGGCCCGGAGCCGTATAGACCATGGCTGCCACCACCATTTGCTCTTGGAATGATTTCGATCCGCTACAACACGTCATCGTCGGGCGCGCCGATCACACCTGCATACCGCCCAGCGAACCAGCCACCGAAGCCAAAGTGCCCAAGGACAGCGATATGCACGGCCTGTGGGGACCGCGCCCGCTGGAGACGGTGGAGCGAGCCAACGCGGAGCTGGATAACTTGGCAAATACCTTGGAACAACGCGGCATCCGGGTAGACCGGCCCACGCCCATTCAATGGAACCAAGCGGTGATCACCCCGGATTTCCACACCACCGCCATGTTCGGCTGCATGCCACCGCGGGACGTGTTGTTGACCGTGGGACGGGAAATCCTCTGTGCCCCCATGTCGTTTCGCTGCCGCTATTTCGAATACCTGGCGTACCACCCGCTGATGCAGCGTTATTTCGATGAAGACCCGCTGTTCCGGTGGGAACAGGCGCCGCGGCCACGGCTGACGGATGCTTCCTACCAAAGCGGTTATTTCGACGAGATCACCATTGAGGAGCGCTTGCGGCGCACGGCAGCGCTGGATTTCGTCACCACCGAGCATGAACCGCTATTCGATGCGGCGGACATCTTGCGGCTAGGCCAAGATCTGTTCTGCCAGCACGGCCTCACCACCAACCGCCGCGGCATGCAATGGTTACAACGCCATTTCCCCGATCACCGGGTGCACTCGGTGAACTTCCCCGGCGATCCCTACCCCATCCATATAGACGCCACCTTCGTGCCGCTGCGCCCCGGTCTCATCATCAACAATCCGCAGCGCCGGCTACCGGATGAGCAGCGCAAAATCTTCGCCGGCAATGACTGGCAGATCGTGAACGCCGCGCCACCCGCCCATCAGCAACCCCCGCCACTTTGTTACTCGAGCGTGTGGCTGTCCATGAACGTGCTCATCATCGATCACAAAACCGTCTGCGCGGAGGCCAGCGAGGTCTACCAACTAGAGCAACTGGACCGGCTCGGCTTCGAAGTCATCCCGGTACCCTTCCGTCACGCTTATCCCTTCGGTGGTGGCTTGCATTGCGCCACCGCCGATGTATTGAGGCGCGGCGGTTGCGATGATTTCTTTCCCAATCAGATCCCGGGCACGCGGATCAATTGAAAGCCGGTTGCGAGATACAGGCATGTCCGTTGAATTCTCCGCAGAGCAATACGCCATCAAAGAAACGGCGGAACGCTTCGCCCGCGAAAGGCTAGCGCCGAACTATCGGAAACTCGAACGAGCGGAGCGTTTCGACCGGGACATATTGTTGGAGATGGGAGCACTAGGCTTGCTAGGCCCCGAATTACCGGAACACCTAGGCGGTTTGAATGCTGGCAGCGTTACCGCCGGCATCACCATGGAAGCCATTGCCTACGCCGATCCCAACGTCGGCTACATACCGCTGCTGACATCGCTGACGGGCAGCATCCTGGCGGACTACGCGGCCCCGGCCCTGGCTGCACAACTCATACCGCGCATGCTTCGCGCCGAACATCTGGTGGCCATTGGACTGACCGAACCCAAGGGTGGCTCGGACGCGGCTAACTTAGTTCTAAAAGCCACCCGAGCCGGTGGCGGCTACCTGCTGAACGGAGAGAAAACCTCCATCTCCCTGGCCGCCCAAGCCGATGGCATCGTGCTCTTCGCCCGCACCGGCGAACCGCAGGCCAAGAGCAGAGGGATCAGCGCATTTTATGTGGATCTATACTCACCGGGCGTCAGCCGCTCACGCTTCAACGACCTGGGTTCAAGAGCGGTAGGCCGTGGCTCGTTGTATTTCGACAACGTGTTCGTGCCGCTGGAACAGCGCCTCGGTGAAGAAGGCTGCGGTTTCATCCAAGTCATGCAAGGCTTCGACTACAGCCGCGCCCTCATCGGCTTGCAGTGCCTCGCGCCGGCCCGCGCCTCCTTGGACGAGACCTGGGAGTATATTCAGGAGCGGCGTGCTTTCGACACACCGCTAGCCCGATTTCAAGGGGTCACTTTTCCCCTGGCCGAAGGCGAAACCCGATACACGGCCTGCCGCTTACTGTGTTATCAAACCTTGGCGCTGCGCGACAAAGGCGAGAAACATACCGCCGAAGCGGCTATGTGCAAGTGGTGGGCACCGAAGATCGCCGGTGAAATCATCGAGCAGTGTTTGCTATCCCACGGCCATTCCGGTTACAGCATGGACTTACCCCATCAACAACGGCTGCGGGATGTATTCGGCTTCCGGATCGGCGATGGCACGGCACAGATCATGAAACTCATCGTGGCGCGGGAGAAAGCGGGGCGGGCGGTGATCCAGTACTAGGGGGGAGCGGGAAACCTGGAGCCTCTTTAATGGGCGCGACCGTACTCCTGAGATCTGCGACGCTTGTGTTTAGTTTAACCAGGGCCTCCGCCAAACCCTCGGTTTGGCTCCCATTAGCAGCCAAACCTTTAGCCATAGCGGACTCCAATCCTTTCGTCATGGACGCAAGATCGATGGCGTTTCGTTCCTGCGATTTTCGCAATCGGTCCGCTAAGTCCTCCCATCGCTCACCATTCTCACGCTGAAGCGCCGCAATTTCTTTAGCACTCTGCATCCGGATAGCACCTAGTTGCCCGGTCAGTTCCTGCCAACGCCTGTCGCTTTCGGCTCTGAAGCCGGCAATCGCAACCTGGTGTTGCTGTTGAGATGCTTTCAGCCCCGACTCAAGTTTTTCAGTAGCTGTAACGAATCTAGACGCGATACGGTCCAAACGCTCCCCTCGCTCCTCCAATATCCGATCCAAAGACTTCTGCCGCTCTGCAAGAATGCGTTCGAATGACCGCTGCATATCACCCAACCCCCGCTGAAAAGCAGCGCGATCTGCGTTTTGTGTATTCAAGAATCCATCGTGTAGGCGAGAAATCGACTCTTCGTGTCTTTCGTAGTAAACGCTGCTAGTCCAGTAAGCCACACCCCAGCCTGCCGCCGCCGCTATAGCCCCTACAGAAAAGATCAATGAGAACGCTATCTTCCATCCGAGCGATTCCAGAACGGTTTTCACAACTTCCGCCCAACTGACTCTCGCCGGTTCGGAGGCAACTGACTCCCAGGAATGCTCACTACTAGATACCATGCTCATCACCATTCGGATCTAGTAGTCTGACAATTGGGCACCTCTAAAAATGCACTTTTTCCGCGATTGCGGCGTCAGCGCCGTGCTCGAATCCTCATGTATCACCTATACACTGCGGTTCTGCGCGCGGTGCTTCCTTGCACTCACGAAAAAATGACTATTTTTAGCAGGTACCCAATGTGTTAACCAATTTATTCTCGCCGTTGTGCAAGTATTGTGGGCATTGGCAGTATTAGTACCGCAATCGAACATCAATCTTCCGCTCACTCATCTTAACTTCCCTAGCCGGATCTGTAGAGCGTGCGAAGGCTGTTTTTGCCGCCACTAGGACGCGGCGTCGCGACGCCGGAAGCGCGCCGACCCCTGCGGCGCATTGCGCCGGCCGGTGGCGGTGACATCAGCATAACCAGGAATAAAGACCCAGTGTTCTTCGACACACTCGTTTTAGCCCTCCGCTTCACGGGCTTCGCCAAGAACAAGCATCACCGCATCAACCATTTCAGGCGATAGCTCATCGAAAAGCGCGTCGGACCCGCTCTCCGAAATGGCAAGACCATAACGGAAAGGAGCGCATAGCCTGCTAGCTTGTTCGGCATAGGAAGAAGCTTCTACCGCCGATATCGCCTCGCGCACTAGAGCCGGATTACCGCTGCGGAATACAGAGCGCATCATTGCCGCAAGAGCGGGAAGTGCCGAAACCGAATAGAGGTGCCACTCCCCTGAGAACAATCCGTGCATAGTATTAAGAGCCGCACTGGATCCGCCACGCTCAGCGATCGTTCGGATAGGCGTGTCGCCGTCACGCAACCAAGACCTGCCCTGAAAAGCCGATCAAGATTTTCGATGATGATGACGATTCCACGGCCAGACGCGCAAGCGAGGTGCTCGAGCGCGGCACGGGATCGATCGATAATCTTCTCGTCGCCGAGTTATCGAGCGCCGCTTCGAGTGCCGCGCTCAAAGCCTGAATAACGCTCTCGTTCACACCGCCGTCGCTCGTTTAATCTACAGTGGAGGGTGAGATCAAACGGCTCAACATCGTGACGCGACAGCGGTACTACACCGACGGATACCGCGCCCGTCAGCCACTTTCGGGGGTCATCAACCGGCGCACCGCCGCCGCCACATCCTCGGGCGCGAACACCGGCAACGAACAAGTTCTATTAGAACAAGCAAACGCTGCGGCCCGGTTCAAGCCGGGATACTGTACATCCGGGTTCGGCATCGGCCCCTCGCGCTTGTCCCACCACTCCACCCGCTTAAAACCGGCCGCAAAGCGAAGCGCCGCGGCATGTAAGGCTTGCGCTCTAGCATCGTCTTTGTGCCCGACTATGGTGATGTGCACCGGCTCTGCTGTGAACTCCGCGTCCACCAACAACACCCCGTGCAAAAACAGCCGGTTATCCGTAATCGTAGGCGAGCCCAAAAAGCGCATCGCCTGCGCCGCCATGCGCCGGTAGCGCTCATCCCCCGAGTACCAATGCACCCTGAGCGCGCTGCGGGCCAAGTCCACGTTCTCCTCCAGCAACACCACTTCCTTGGCGAACACGCCGATGGCCCCTGGCTGCACCGGATGGCTCACGTAGCCGGCCCGGGCCGAGCGAAAGTGCTGCTCTATGAATTGCAGCGCCGCCTCGGCGTGCCCCAGCCATTCTCGGTTTCCCGTGGATCCGTACAAACGCACGAAAGCCGCCGCCATCGCCGCCGAGTCGCCCAGGAACGGTCCGCCCCTGTCGTTGTTACCGTGGCTAAAACCGCCGCCCTCCAGCGCCCGGTGGCTCAATATCCAGCGCGCCGCCCGCGCCGCCGCCGTCAGCACTTCACGCTCACCGGTCACGTCATACAAGGCGCCCAGTGCGTCTATGACCCAACCGTTCTCCCGTGCATAGTGATTGCGATCAATGACCGGCGCCTTGCCCAGCGCTGCGCGCGCCTTCGCATCCAGCGCATAGAACGCCGCGCCGTCCATGGCCGCGTCCACATCGGCATCTTGACTGGTGTAGAACGCGCCATCCGCCGAGCGCATCCGCGTCAGCAAATACTTTTGCACGTTACCGGCTGCTTCCAGGAAACTCGCATTGCGCCCGCCCCACAGGGCATGGGCAAACGCGTAAGCCCGCAGGGCGCTGGCCTGGGACAACATGATCTTCTCGTAGTGCGGCGAGCGCCAATCGACGTGGTCGGAATACTGATAAACACCCCCCCAGGCCGGATCCAACAGATGCGTGGCCTGCGTCAGCGTCTGCCGCGCCATCAGCTCGTGCAGCCGCTCGCCCTGCGCCGCCCGCGCCAGCGCATACTCCAGGGTAGGGCCATCGATAAACTTGTGGACGTTACCCCAGCCGCCGTGGTCCGCGTCGTAGACCTTCCAATAGTCGTTCAACAACTGCTGGCGCTGGGCGCCGGTCAACTGCCCCACGTCCGCCGGCTCTATCTCCGCCTGCGCTACCACCGAGGGTCCCGGCGACGGATCATCGATAATGGCCTGCAACAGCGACAACATCATGGGCGCGGGGATAAAACCGCGCCGCTTGACGATCTCCGTGCCATCCGGGGCGAACACGATGGTGGCCGGCCAGCCCCAATTACCGTAACGGTTGGAGAGATCCGGATTGGCGTCCTGATCCACCCGCACGGCGATATACTTCTCGTTGATGAGATCGGCGATGGGTTGCTTCGAATAGGTCTCATCGTCCATCACATGACACCAGTGGCACCACACCGCTTCCAAGTCCAGCAACACAAAGCGGCCTTCCCGGGCCGCCACCTCGAACAGATCATCGCTCCAGCCGCGCCACTTGATAAGCGAGTTTTCACCGCTGCCGGCATGAGCCGGATAGGCCATAACGGCGATCAACATCAGCGCGGCAATAGATAGGGGATTTTTCACTGCAAACACTCCTAGGGTGAGGAACGGCCTGGCGAATGGCTCTTTCGACCGAGTGGCCACGGGAAAAGTGCGCTTACTATTCTGGCGCCTTCTCTGCCGGTCCTGGGGGAAGCCCCAGCCCATGCAAGGGATCATTGATTGAATGGCGCGGCAACATCCAAAACGCATCCGATTCGTCCATCGCCTTGCTGGATGCCCCGTTTGAAGTTTTAGTGAGACCCGGAGGAAGCGCTTGCGCGGCCAGGTGATGCAGCCGGTGTTGCTCAAGTCGGACAACTCATGCAACAACCGCCCAACGAGCGACTCCAGAACGGCGGCTAATCCAAACAGACATCGTCCCCGGAACCCACCACCCCCTGGTTGATGACTGCACCGTACACCCCGACCCGGCCTTCATGTTGGCGGACGATCTGTTTGAGAATGCGAGGATTGGACTCGCCCGTCTCGGGATGCAGTGTCACCATGGCGCACCGTGGATCACGCTCGACCACGGCCACCACCGCCTCGTCCCCGAGGTGCAACCGCCGCCCTACAAAAGCGTCCTCGGCAAAACCCCCGGTCTCTGGCAAATCCACCACGATGTTGGCTCTAAAGCGCCGCACATCCATGCTTAGCCCCAGCTCTTCGCCAAGACGGGTAGCACTCTGTAGGGAAAAGATGGACACAGGCCGGCAATCCGTCAGCGCTTTATCGGACCGGGTGAGGCTCAGGCGCTCCCCCGCGCCCTGCTCGAGCGCCCGCAACAACCGTTCATCATGCACCGGCCATAGCGCCCCTGCGGGCGTCTCCACCCGCAAGGCCAAATCATCCGCGCTGGCATCGATAGGCGACAAGCCGGGCTCAATCTCCCGCGCCTGTTGCCAATGGGGCGGGCACAATGCGCGTTGGGGATGAGCAAAACGGGGCACATAACACAACATGTCCCGCAGTTCCCTGCCGGTGAGCCACGGAAACACGGCGGACCTTTTCTCCGATCTGAACGCATACAGCCGATCGCCGTAGATACCGGCGTAACCCACGAACGCCTGCTCGATCACTTGCCCCCGCATGCTCTTGACCGGATAGCGCCACAGACTACGCACCCGTCCCACCCACTCCATCGGCTTATCCTTACCTGGCTTATCCTTCACCCCACCTGCCGTTGACCGAATTGCGGCACGCGCCGCTCTTGAAACGCCTTCAGGCCTTCATCGGCATCGCTGCCGCGAAGGCCCTCGACGGCCATCTTGATTTCCAATTCCAAGCCTTGCTCCAGGGTCAAGTCCGAGCCCGCGTCACTCATGCGTTTCATCATGGCCAGTCCTGGCGCGCTGTGGGCGGCCAGCTTGCGCGCATAAGCCATCGCTGCATTGATGAGTTGGTCATCGTCCACCACGTAGTTGACCAGACCCCATGCGTGCGCCTCCTGCGCCTCCAGCCAGCGGGCCGAGAACATGAGATCCAGCGCCCTGCGCCGGCCTAGTACCCGGGTGAGGCGCTGGGAGTTGCCGCCGCCCGGCACCAAGCCGTATTGGGCGTGCTGATCACCCAGCTTGGCCGAGCGGGCGGCGAAGACCACGTCGCACACCATGGTGATCTCGAGCCCGCCCGCCAAGACCAGTCCATGCACCGCGCCGATAATAGGCAGTGGACTGGTCTCCAGCCGGCGCAGCACGTGCAGGAGATCGCGCAGCAGCGCATGTAAGCCGGCTGCGCTCTGGCGGGTCTCCAATATCTCCTCGAGATCGGCGCCGGTGCAGAACACCTTACCGGCCCCTTTGAGAACGACGGCGCGGATATCCGCATTGCCCTCCAGCTGATCCAAACCTTCATTGAGGCCCGCCACTAGGGCCTTGGAGATACAGTTGAATTTCTCCGGGCGGTTGAGTTCCAACACGCCCACGGCACCGTCAATGTGAACCAATACTTCGTCAGCCATACTCCCCCCAAGTGCATTGCCTGCGCGGCGTAATCATGAAGCCGTGATGATAGCGCTTGACTTACGAGTAAGTGATTGAAAGCGCTCGCCAGCGCGATAGACGGCCGGAAAAATACCGCCGAAAAACGGCACCTCGAGCACCCTCAATGCATCTATGATATGCGCCAGGCGCGGCGCCTCGGAGGCGGCGGCGAACAACAAAACAGTCTCGCCCGATTGCTGATGCAAACGGCTTAGCTGGGCGGCGAATGCAGGCACATCGCCACCGACTTGAAAATACACCAGGAAAACCCCAGGCCCGCACGCGGGCTGCATGGGTTTTTTCGGCCACTGCTATTCCACCACTACATCCAATGGACGCGGCTCGCAGATGTAGTATCCCTGCCCATAATCGATACCCAGTGTCCGTAACTGCTCGAGCACAGGAGCGGACTCGATGAACTCGGCGATAGTGCGCATACCCAATACGTGGCCTATGTCGTTAATCGACCTCACCATGGCCGTATCCACCGCACTGCGGTCCATATCCCGCACGAAACTACCGTCGATCTTCAAATAATCGACAGGCAGTGCCTTCAAATAGGTAAACGACGAAAAACCGGAGCCGAAATCGTCCAGCGCGAACTCGTAACCTTTCTCGCGCAGGACCTGCATGATGTCACGGGCGCCGGTAAGGTTGGCCACCGCCGCCGTTTCCGTCACCTCAAAACAAATAGGTGCGGCCCGTGAGTCCTCATCAGCCAGGCGATCCAACAGATAACGGGAGAACTCCCTATCGCCCAGGGATTGACCCGAAAGATTGATATTCAAGCGTGTATCGCCATGCGGCCTGGCCTCCAGCCAGCTCAAAGCGGCTTCCACCACCCAGCGGTCGATGCGGCTCATCAGCTTATAGCGCGCGGCACCAGGAAAAAACACACCGGGTGCCACCACCGTGCCGTCCTCATCGCGCAGCCGCACCAGTACTTCTATACGCTGGGCTTCTACACCTTGGGCTTCTACACCCTGAGCTTCAACGCCCTGGGCTTCTACACCCTGGGCGCCCGGTTGGCCCGGACCGGCGACAGCGATGATCGGCTGGCCCCATAGCTCCAACCTGCCGTCATCCAATGCCCGGTTCAAACGCGCCACCCAGGCCATCTGTTGGCGCCGGTGCACCACACTGTCATCCGTTTCCGTGGCCAGGCGCACGCGGTTACCACCCTCGCGCTGGGCGGTCCCCAGCGCTAACCTCGCCGAACGCAGAATACCGGCCACGGAACCGCTAGCAGCGTCTATCACCACCGCGCCCACGCTGATACTGAGGCGGTAGCTCTCGCCCTGCCAGTCGAAGCGCAAGCCGTCGATGGCACAGCACAGCTTACGGGCGACTGCCAGCCCGTCGTCCCGGGTGCAATGTTCAAGCAGGAGCCCGAACTCGTCGGAACCCAGGCGTGCTATCGCATCGCGCTCCGCCAAACTGGCACGCAACTGTGCCGACACCGATTGCAGCAGCACATCGCCCACTTGCAGGCCGCCCGCTTCGTTAACCGCGTCAAAATGATCCAGATCAATGTGGCAGAGCACATGAGTGGCACCGTCCTCGCGCGCCGTATCGAAGGCATGTTCGATGCGCCGCTCGAAAGCACGGCGGCTCAAAAGACCGGTCAAACTATCGTGATCAGCCAGATGCTGCACGGACATTTCCATGCGTTTAGTAGCGCGCCGCTCGCGGGCCGCTTCCAGTTCCCGCTCCATCGCCGGAATCAGCCGGGCCGCGTCGCCTTTCACCACATAGTCGCGGGCACCGGCACGCATCGCCTCCACGGCATAGACCTCGCCAATGGCGCCCGACACGATAATAACCGGCAGATCCGGATCGAAAGCTTTGACTATGCGCAGCGCTTCGATGGAATCGAAGCCCCGCATATCGTGGTCGGTCAAAACAATATCCCACAACCCGTCATGCAGGGCGGCGACTAGACGATCAGTATCCGCCACGCAAGTACCTTCCACCTCATATCCGGCGCGGCGTAACTGCCCGATCAGCAAGAGCGCGTCATCTTCAGAGTCCTTGATGACCAGGACTTTCAAGGCAGGCGTGGTGGCTTTTAGGTCCTCGTCTCCGATAGCCCTATCCAGTACGTTACTCACGTATCGTTCATCCTGGGATGTCAAATCCCTAGTCAGTTCAGCTCATCCGTGGAGGTTCCCGAGCGCCGCTGACCCTTCCCCACTCACCCAACCCTGCGCCATCATCTCTTGGCCCACCAACGGCATCGGCACCCGCTCTAACGGCATCAGCGCCATCAACAGCAGCGGCGCTCAAGCGAATGAAATGCTGTTCGTGTGACTGGGCAATATACTTGA
The DNA here is from genome assembly GCA_012103455.1 of Gammaproteobacteria bacterium. GTDB lineage: Bacteria > Pseudomonadota > Gammaproteobacteria > HK1 > HK1 > WLWT01. Next base: position 536,719 of record WLWT01000003.1, on the reverse strand, counting down.
GGTCCCTGCTGGTTGAGAGAGAACTAGGGCACAACTAGAGCCAGGCACCAAGGTCCAGGCACTGTTGTTACCGCGAGGAGTCTAATTCCTGGGGCGAACTGACCCCGGCGCGAATTGACCCTGGAGCGAATTGACCCTGGAGCGAATTGACCCTGGAGCGAATTGACCCTGGAGCGAATTGACCCTGGAGCGAATTGACCCTGGAGCGAATTGACCCTGGAGCGAATTGACCCTGGAGCGAATTGACCCTGGAGCGAATTGACCCTGGAGCGAATTGACAATATCAAACCCGGCGTATTGCGCCCGCTGCCACCAGCGCCTCGATCTGCGCTTCGTCATAGCCGAGTTCGCGCATGATCTGCACCGTGTGCTCACCGAGCAGTGGCGCCCCCCGGCGTACCGCCGTGGGCGTTGCCTCGAAACGGGCGGCGGGGCGCGCCTGACGCAGCGGCCCGGCATGCGGGTGCTCATGCTCGACGATAATGCCACTCGCCTCCACCTGCGGGTGATGGATCATCTCTTTGCGCTTTAGCACCGGCGCGCAGGGCACCCCCGCATCGTCCAACAGTTGCAACCACTCATCGGCAGTCTTCTCGCGCAACGCTTCTTGGATGAGATCAAGCCGCTCGTCAGCGTGCTGATCGCGTAGTGCCGGGGTAGCGAAGCGGGCATCGCTCAACAGATGCTGGCGGCCGCTCACGGCACAAAACGCCTGCCATTGACTGTCCGTCATGGTCGATACGCTGATGTAACCGCTTTTGGTCTCGTAGATGAGATCGATGAAGGTGGCCGCCCGCTGCTCCGCCACTTCCTTGCCGATGAAGGTTTGACCGCCCATGTCCGATGACCATAGAAAAGCAATCACCGCATCCAGCATGGACACTTTGACATGCTGGCCTTGGCCGGTCTTGGCCCGGCCAGCCAAAGCCGCGGCCACCGCCTGCGCCGCCGTCACCCCGGTCAACTTGTCCGGCAAGATAGTGCGTATGAGACGCGGGCGCTCCGTGTCCGAGCCGGCCTGTACCGTGGCAAGACCGGACAGAGCCTGAATGATGGGATCGTAAACCGGCTTGTGGGCGAACGGACCACGCTCTCCCCACCCGCTCATGGACACATAGATAAGATCGGGACACACGGCGCGCAATTCGGGCTCGCTGATGCCTAGGCGCTCCACTACCCCGGGCCTGAAGTTTTGCATGAACACATCCGCCGTCGCTACCAGACGTTTTAAGGCTTCCTTACCGGCGGCGCTCTTGGCATCGATTGAGATAGAGCGCTTATTGCGGTTGTTGTTGAGAAAAGCCGCGGTCAGGCCCGCCTGCGCGTAGCCGGCATGGCGCGTGTAATCGGGTCTATCGGGCGCCTCGACTTTGATGACGTCGGCGCCCTGATCGGCCAAAACCATGGTCGCCAACGGTCCGGCGATCACATTGGTGAAATCTATAACCCGGTAGCCGGAGAGAGGACCTGACATAACACTTCGCTCAGATAAGTAGGGCCAAATAAATAGGCTCAAACAATAGGCTCAAACAAGCGGCTGGGAAAGGCTTTACCGCAGGCCTGGCCCACGGACGACGATGCCGCGCAGGATTTCCCGGGTACCGCCTTGAATAGTCAACTTCGGGGCAATGAGGGTGGCGAAAGCCAATTCCGCCTCAAAGCCCGCCTGATTGCCATGCTCCAATCGGACCACCTCCGCTCGAGCCACTTCCAATGGGGCCACCTCCAATTGGGCCAGCGCCGCGATATTACGCGCTCGTTCGGGTAGCGCCTGTTCCCGGTCGGTACCCGGATCCTTGACGATGGACGACTCGACCACCGGTTCCTCAAACCGTATCAGGCGCGCACTTTAGCTGAAATACCGCACACTCGTGCCAGGCTCAACTGTTCAAGCGACTCGACAACTAGAGCCGCGTCCTCGTAGCCGTACACCTCGACTGGCATAAATGAGTCAGGACAAACAATACATGGAATATGGGCGGCCCGGGCCGCTTGCAATCCAGTGACAGAATCTTCAATGGCCAGCGCGCTTCCGGCATCGCAGCCCATCTGGCGAAGCGCGTGCCGATACACATCGGGATAAGGTTTCTTACGCGCTTGGGTGGTGGCGGAAAACGAGGCTTCAAAACAACCACCCAGGTTGAATTTTTCTACACACGCATCAATGGACTCCAAGCGCGAACCGGAGGCCACACAGAGGCGAAAATGCTCGGCCAGGGTTCGCACCAAGGTCTGCGCGCCAGGCTTCAACGCCAACTCGCGCTCGATCAACCGGTCATAAATCACTTTTTTAGAGTCTCGTATGCGCTCCGCATCGCCTTGCAAACCGAAATGTTGCAACCAGCGGGCGGCGGATGCTTCCAGCCGGTGCCACAGCGGCCAATCATCCAGCTCAATAGTGATCCCATGCATTGCGAACGCTTCCTTGTACGCCCGGTATTGCAACGGCTCGGAGTCGATCAATAAACCGTCCAGATCGAATATCACCACTTCGAGCATCGCGATTTGCTCCTCGCCGCGCTCTGTTCGCCAGCACCAGTTCGAAACCGTATCACCGCGCGCGGGGAAGAGCGAGGCAGTGTGATCGATGAACCTGGTATTTATCCTCACCCCCAGGATAGGATAAGCAAACCCCGCCACTAGTCAGCCAGCGGCCATGAGTGACATCCACCAAACCCATGACGGCGTAGTCAAACGGCTCAAGCGGGCGCACGGGCACCTGCATAAGATCATCTCCATGATCGAAGAAGACCGCCCCTGCACCGAGGTGGCGCAACAACTCCAGGCGGTGGAGTCCGCCGTACGCAAAGCGAAACAGACCTTCATCCGCGATCACATCGACCACTGCCTGGAGGACCAATTGAAAGAAGGACCCGCGGCAACGGCCGTGTTAGCGGATTTCAAACAAATAGCTAAGTATTTATGACTTAAGCGGAGTGTGCCATGGACATCGTGAGCCTGATCGAAAGCGGGTCTGCATCGGTGGCTTATCTCGCCCTTGCCGGTTTATTCCTAGGCGGCCTTCACGGACTGGAACCAGGCCATTCCAAAACCATGATGGCGGCGTTCATCATCGCCGTGCGTGGAACGGTGACGCAGGCGGTGCTGCTGGGGATATCCGCGGCCATATCCCACTCCCTCATCGTCTGGCTGCTGGCCGCATTAGCCCTCAAATACGGCGATGAACTCATCGGCGAGAAACTGGAACCTTACTTGCTCCTGGTATCGGCCATCATCATTTCGGCCATCGGCCTCACCATGCTGTGGCGTTTTCATCGCCGCCGGCGGGCGCCTCGCCACCACCATCACGGCCACGGCCACCATCACGGCCACGGCCATGAAGGCGATGATGCCCATGCCTGGGCGCATGCCAAGGAAATAGAAAAACGCTTTACCGGCGGCGGGGCGACCTTCGCTCAAACCGTCAGTTTTGGCCTGACCGGAGGTCTTATTCCGTGCCCAGCAGCGATTACCGTCTTATTGCTTTGTTTACACATCGGGCAGGTGGGCTTGGGTATCACCCTGGTGGCGGCTTTCAGCATCGGTTTGGCACTGACATTGGTGCTCGTGGGGGTAGCCGCCGCCGCCGGTCTAAACTACGCGCGCCAACGCTTTGGCAATGTTGATCGACTTTACCGCGCCGCGCCTTTTGCCTCGGGCATTCTTATTCTCGCGATCGGTGTCTATCTAGGTTATTCGGGATTTATTCATCTACCGGCTTGAGGTGCACTTCCACCGCGCCTAGGCTGCCGAAATCGCCCACCAAAACATCGCCGTGAGTCACATGCTCAAGTCCGGTGCAGGTACCCGTGGTAACGATCTCGCCGCTAGCCAAGGTCATTCCCCTAGCTGCAAGATGATTAGCTAACCAGGTCAACACGAGTACCGGATCACCCAACGCTCTGGCGCCGGTTCCCGTGACGGTTTGCTCGCCATTGATACGAAGAGAACATTCGTGGTCAACCAGATCCCATGGTCCGGTTAACGCAACTTCGCGGCCTGCTATAAACGCCACATTGGCACCACCGTCAGCCGTTACCAAGGCCCTACCACTACCGGCAAGACCGCTGACAAGACGGCTACCCACCAGTTCTATACCCGGCATAAACGCCGCCACCGCTTGCCGTACTTCGCCGGCTTCATACGGTGCGTCCCGCGGCGCCAGATCCATCCCCAGTCGAAACGCGAACTCCACCTCAACTTGCACATCATGAGCCGGGCTCACACCAACGTGCGCGCCACTCTCGAAGACATATTGCCGCGGTAACCGCCCCGCGCCGGGCTCGCTGGTCCCTAACCGCTGTTGCGCTGCAACACTGGTCGAGCCCACCTTCCAACCGCGGCTCTCTGCGCCCAACAGGGCCGTTACCCGCTCCTGTACCTCATACGCCTGTTCTAGAGATAAAGCAGACCGGTCATCGGCAGGCGGACTAACGGTCCAACCGCCGGCACGCGCCGCCGCCAAATCCTGCGCCAATTGTTCCAATGCGCGCTTCATAATCGCCGATCTCATTCTTCCAGCTTGCCCAGCTTTTCCAGCGAGGCGGTGACGTTTTGCGCAAACGGCGTCCACCGGCTTACGGATAAGCCCGCTTGACGCAGCCCATCACCCAGCCAGGTATTGCAGGTCGTAGCAATATCGTAAGAACCGTACGCCTCGTAAAACGCATCCGCGCGGCCATAAGCATACCCCACCACTTGCCGCGCCCGCGGACCATCCATCTTCAACTGCGCCCGTACATAGTCGGCGAGCATCCGGTACTGGCTTCGAGTCAGCGGCAGCCGCCAGGTGCGCTCCGTCAACCAACCCTCTCTCAGATAAGTCACATGCACGGCCGATTCATTGCCGCCAAACAATGCCCCCACCACCCTTTCCAAGGTCAAGTCACGCCAATGAGGTGTATGCAGATAAAACGCCCTATCGCCCCAGCCGATGGCGATAAGCGGTAGTGGCGCTTGCAGGTGCGGAAAATCGGCCATCGGAAACACCTGGGTCCAATCGGCCACTTCGCTAGCGGCGGGAAACACGAAGTCAAGATGAACGCCGTTGGAAATAACGAACGCATCGATAAAGACCGGCTCAGATTGCTTGACCGGCGCCACCGGAAACAGCATCAACACAAACGCCAAGGCGCCGTAACATAACAATGCGAACAGCGGAACTAAAGCAGCAAAACCTGTCCACTTTATGATGCGTTTAAGGAGTGACATCCAGACTGTGTTCCTTCATGAACGAGTGAAAGCGTTACTAGCGCTCCCCCGCCAGACAACAAATCGCCAACACGGTTCGCTCCAGGTGCGCAGTTGCGACGGCGTGCGCCACAATCCTTCGCCAAGTGAACTGTAGTGACGCAACACAAGCAGACTATGAGAACGAAGCTATGAGAATAGGAGTGAGTTTTATCGGGGCTAAGCCAACCGGCGTTGTGACACGCGAACGGATGACCGAGGACGCCAGCTTAGCCGAGAGCATCGGCTTTGACAGCCTATGGTTTTTCGATGCATTGGGACGCGGCATGATGCTGCCCGACCCGCTCATCGCTTTAACGGTAGCGGCCCTGGTCACCGAGCACATCGAAGTGGGCACCTGCATTCTACAAGTACCCCTTAGACGGCCCGCCGAGCTTGCGCAGCGGGTGTTAACAGCGCAGGCGGCAACGGATGGCCGTTTTGCATTCGGCGTGGGCGCCGGCTCCACCCGCACCGATTTCACTTTGACCGGAGTGGATTTCGCCTCGCGGATGCAAGCAATGGACGAAAGCATACAGACCATGCGCAAACTCTGGCGCGGCGAACAAATCAACGGCGTCTCGCTGCATCCGCCCGCCAATGTGCGCGGCGGTCCACCCCTATTGATCGGCAGTTGGAGTGGCGCCCAATGGATCCCGCGGGCAGCGCGCGAATTCGATGGTTGGATTGCCTCGGGCGCGAGAAGCAGCGTGAGCGCGCTCCACTCAGGCATCGAAGTGTTCAGGCGCGAAGGCGGCAAACGCGCCATCGTTACCAATATCCCCTGTCATTTAAACGCAGCCAGCGAACCGCTCACGGACGACGGCCCCTTCCATGTCCGCTGCGGCGAGTCCGAGGGCCGGGAACGCATGGCCCGTCTAGCTGAACTCGGCTACGACGACGCCGTGTTCATGGTCCCCGACCGGGACCCGAAGCATCTGCAACGGCTGCGTGATCTCGTTACCTAGCGATGCAGACGAGCGCATCGCACGTCATGTCCAACGAAGAACATGTACATCGATTACTTTGAGAGCAATGCCAATAATGATAGCATCTGCTGGCATTGTTGGCGTATTCAACGGAGGCGTTCAATGGGCAATATCAGTGTGAGAAAACTAGACGAGGACACCATTTTGAAGCTACGCGTTCGCGCTGCGAAAAACGGGGTGTCGATGGAGGAAGAAGCGAGGCGCATTCTTACCGCGGCGGTCACCACCCCGGAGAAGATCGGCGATCTAGCCTGCTCTATGTTTGGCAAGAGCCACGGTGTGTCACTGGAATTGCCCGCGCGGCCTCCACATGAGCCTATGCCGATAGAATCAGTTGCAATCGAACCGTCAAATCATCCTGAACGGCCGTGATCGTCCTCGACACGAATGTTGTTTCCGAGGTAATGAAGCCGGTGCCTGCACCATCCGTAGTTGACTGGTTGAATAACACCTCTTCCGGGACCTTGTTTTTTACCACGATCTCCGTTGGTGAAATCGAGTTCGGCATCCAGCGTCTTCCGCCAGGCGCCCGCCGCACAGCTTTGGCGGCCACGTTTGATGCTTTTTTGCGGCGCGCCTTCGCTGGGCGTGTCTTGCCTTTCGATTTCGAGGCAACTCGCCATTATGGCGCTCTCATGAGTACTAGACGGGCGCTAGGAGCACCGATGAGCATCGCTGATGCTCAGATCGCCGCCACCGCCAAAGCGAATGGATTTGCTATTGCAACCCGCAATGTTGCTGGTTTTTGCGATTGCGGATTGGATATCGTCGATCCTTTTCTTTAAGTCTCTGGCCCACCCCGCATCGCCTCCGCCAAAGCCGTGGAGCCCACCAGCGTGCGGTGCATCAAGCGCAACTCACCGGCGGGGTAATCGTGGGCCACCTTATGCAGTGCTTGGCGGTTGTCCCAGATCAGCACATCGCCGAGTTGCCAGCTATGCCGGTAGACAAACTGCTCGCGCTCGCAGTGGGCGGTGAGTTGCGCCAGTAATGCCTGCGAGGCCGCCTCCGTCATGCCGTCGAATTGCTCTATGCGCACGGGATTGAAATAGAGCGCCGGGCGTCCGGTCACGTCATGGCGCCGCACCAACGGATGCCGTGCACTGGGGGCAGCCGCTCGCTCCTCGGCGGTCATCGCTTGCAGCCGGCGCTTCGAATACTTGCTGAGATAAATGTGATGCCCCATCAAACCTTCAAACCGGCTTTTATCTTCACCACTCAACGCCGCAAAAGCAGCCGTTTGATCAGTAAAGCTGGTCTGGCCACCACGGCTTGGCAGGGCGATGGCATGGAGCATGGTGCCCCACGGCGGTTCTGGCAGATGGGAATGATCCGTATGCCAACTACCGCCGGTGTAAAGCGGTTTTTTGTCGCCATGGGTATCCACGTGTTCGCTGGACAACACCCGCAACTCCGGATAACCGGGCACCTGATACTCGGCCCGTTGCAACGGCTGCCGCGCCGGGGTCCCGAACAGGCGGGCTAGACGTAGCAATCCATCCGGCGCCACATGCTGCTCACGCAAACACAAAACAACATGGTTGACCCAGGCTCGATTCAACCGTTGCACGTCATCGCGAGCTAGTGCCCGCGGCTCGGTCAAACCCAACACTTCCGCGCCAAATGGCCCGTTTAAGCGGCGAATTTCAAAACCCATTGTTACGTCCCCATATCCCCGCCTATCCCCGGCTAATCCGCTTGACGCAATATCTCGCGCTGCGTGCGCCCTTTGTACTGCGTACGAAAACGTCCCCGGCGTTGCAACTCCGGCACGATCCGGTCAACGAATTCTTCGATAGCGCCCGGACTGTAGATGGGCGTTATCATGAATCCATCACCGCCCGCGGTATCCATAAACGCCTCCATCTGATCGGCCACACTGGCCACCGTACCCACCAACTGCGGCAAACCCACACTCTGGCCGTGACGGGCCGCCACTTCACGCAGGGTCATGGACCCGCCATCAGGCTTCAAGAACCGCGTACGCATGCGGTGCAGTTCAGGCTCTGTCCTGAAAGCCATCTGCGCATCCAACGGGAGCTTGGACAGATCGTAGTCCAGATGGGCCGACAGAATGCTCATGCCCGCATCCAGCGGCACCAAGGCATTGTGTTCCTCCGCCTGCTCCTGCGCATCGGCCTCGGACTCGCCGATGATCGGCTGCGCGCCAAATAAGATGCGGCATTCGTCAGGCTCGCGGTCATACTCATCCATGCGGCTTTTGACCGCCTGAAAATACTCCGCCGCATCTTCCGGGCGTGGCTGGATGGCAAAGATGCCATCGGCATACTTAGCGGCGAAGTCGATGCCTTTAGGCGAAGTACCGGCTTGTAGAATAGCGGGGCCGTTTTGCGGCGAGCGCACTACATTGAGCGGCCCGCGGGATTTGAAAAAGCGCCCTTCGTGTTCGATGCGGCGCACCTTGGCAGCATCGGCGAAAACGGCGTTGTCTTTGTCCATGACCACGGCGTCCTCATCCCAGCTATGCCAAAGAGCGCGGCATACCTCCATATACTCGTGAGCCTGATCGTAGCGGGTATCCGCCGCCGCCCGTTCGGTGCCGTAATTGGCTTGCTGATTGCGGTTGATCGAGGTCACCACATTCCACGCGGCGCGCCCTTCGGTCAGGTGATCCAAAGTGGCCCACATACGCGCGGCGTAGAATGGATGTTGGTTACTGGTGGAGAAAGTCGCGCCGAGGCCGATGCGCTCGGTCACTGCCGCCAGCCATGACAGCAGCGGGATCGGATCATGCTCCGGCGCCTGGGCGGCGTAACGCAGCGCCGGCTCCAGCGAGCCTTTGTAACTATCGGAGATGTAGTTCAAATCAGCGAAGAACACCATATCGAACAGGCCCCGCTCGCAGGTCCTGGCGATATGCTGATAGAGCGCGGGCCTGGCCCAGTTGTCGCGGGTGAACTCGGTTTTGGGATGCCGCCACATGGCCAGGCTGTGATAACTCGGGCCGTGCACCAAAAACTGCGCCAGATGGATCATCGGCTTGGTCTTGGCGCCACGCCGCCGGCTAGCGGTGTTAGCTTCGGGTCCTTTTTTCTCGGGTGTTTTTTTCTTCGCCATCGCGCTAACGCTCTTCAAACGGTAACAGGCGTGAGCGTATCCAGCGCCCAACGGGCATGGGCGCTCATACGCGCATCCTCGTGTTGCTGGCCGAAGAACTGCACCCCGACCGGCATCCCGCCCACACTCATCAACGGCACCGTCACCGCCGGCGCAAACAACATGGAACTCGGGTAGTTGAACACCGCATCGCCCGTTGGCCTGGGCGCTAGCGGCTGGCCCGGTTGATCGCCCAGCCATTCATGGGCAGGACCCGGACAGGCCAGAGACACGATAGCATCGGCCACTCCCCGCAGGGCTGCATGACAGCGCTGCGCGTACTCGCGCGCCAGCAGTGCGGCGCGGTAGTCCTCTACGCTCATCGTTTCCGCATCCGCCAAGGCCGCCTTGGCCCGCGCGCTGACACCCTCGGGATGCTGGTCAACCAGATTGCGGGTGGCCCAGCGGTTCTCCCAACCCGTTATCGAGTTACACACGTTGCGGGCATCACCGAGCGCGCGCTCCAACGCCTCCAAACTGCGCCGCTCCTCCCTGCCGATGATCTCCACGCCGGCATTGGCAAGCCCGTCCAACAGCTCCCCGAACCCTCTTTTGCTAACCTCATCCAAATCCGGCCAGCCCTGGGTTCGCAACACCAGCAGCCGGGCCGGCTTGACTGGCGCAGGTGCCATCGCCGGGCCGCTCAATCCTCGCGCACCGCGATCACCCCCCACACGGTTGGCGATCTCGATGGCGACCCGCCACATATCTTCGACGTTACCGGCATGCACACCGTGGGTGCTCATACTGGTGGCTTGCCGCTCACCCCGGTTGATGCCACCCTGTGTCGGCTTAAAAGCCACGTTGCCACAATAACCGGCCGGACGGATGATCGAACCGCCGACCTGGGTACCGATGGCCGCCGGCACCATGCGCGCGGCAACGGCAGCGGCGCAGCCGGAGGAGGACCCGCCGGGGGTGCAACGCTCATTGAACGGATTGGTGGTAGGACCGGGATGGGCGCCACCCAACTCCGCTGTTACCGTCTTGCCGAGGATGACCGCGCCGGCCTGCCGCAGCGCCCAAACGGCGGCGTTATCGCGCTTGGGGAAGTTGCCGGCGTAAGCGGCGCAGCCCATGCCGGTGGGCATGTCCTTGGTTTCCAGCAAGTCCTTGATGCTAACGGGCATGCCGTCTATGGACGAGCGCGGTTTACCGGCGCGCCAGCGGGCAGTGCTGGCGTCAGCCGTCTCCCGCGCCGCTGTCTCATTGATGGCGGCGTACGCTTGCACCACCGGCTCGCGCTCGGCAATGGTGGCTAGGCAACGCTCCAGGTACGCCCGGGGGTTGTCCTTACCGGCACGAAAATCGTCCAACCCATCGTGGTAGCTGAGAGCACTGAATGTATTGGGGTCGTAGCGGTCTTGACTAGACATGGTTGCCTCTCCTATCCCCGGCACTTGACGCCAAGAGGATACCCCGTCTTTGCTATCGTCGGCGACGCAGCCGGAAGCGGTCACACATCGTGTATAGTGGCGCATTTCGCCGCCAGGGAGCAGCGCCCATGAGCAGCGCCCAAATCATCCTCACGGACCGCCTTTTCGACGGCGCCAGCGTGCGCGAGCACGCCTATGTGGTTTACCAGCATGGGACCATCACGGACGTGGGCGCGCGCGCTGATTTAGGCGAGCGCATCAGTGAGCGGTTTGCACAACCCATAGTGTTACCGCCGGATGCTACGTTGCTACCCGGCCTCATCAACATGCACACCCACTTATCGTTCAGCGCCGCGCCCACCGTCTTCGACGATGCCCGCTCGGAGAGCGATGCTCTCAAGATGATCCGCATCGTGGAGAACATGCATGCGGCCTTAGCCGTGGGCATCACCACCGTACGCGACTGCGGCACTTGGCCACACCTGGCGCTGCCGGCCCGCGATGCGGTCATGCGCGGCTTGTTGCCCGGCCCTAGAATCATCGCCTCCGGCGCCGTCACCACCACCGGCGGGCACTGCTGGTACTGCGCCACGGAAGCGGATTCGGAAGACGAAGTGCGCAAAGCGGTACGCGCCCATGTCAAAGACGGTGTCGATTTCATCAAGCTCTTCGCCACCGGCGGCAACACCACGCCCGGCTCCGACGCACTCATCTGCCAATATACCGAGGCGCAGCTATGCGCCGCCAGCGAGGAAGCGCGCAAAGCGGGCCGGCGCACCGCCGTCCACGCCCACGCGGAAGAAGGCGTGCGCCGTTCCATTGCCGCCGCTGTCACCACCATCGAGCACTGCTCCTTGCAAAACGAACACGGTATCGGCTGGAATGAGCAGATGGTGGGCGACATCGCCGCCAAAGGTATCTACGTGTGCCCGACCGTATTTCGCGGTGTCACCCAATACTTCAACGATCCTTCGTACCAGCCCGATGCACGTGCAGAGCAGTTCGCCAAACGCCTGCAACAACGCCTGCAACTCACCCGGCGGCTGGCGGATCACGGCGTGCGGCTAATCTGCGGCAACGATGCCGGCGTCAGCCATTGTCATATACGCGATTATCCGGGCGACTTGGTGTTGATGGCGCAGGGTTCGGGCCTCGCACCGGCGCAAGTGTTGAAAAGCGCCACCAGTGTTGCCGCCGCGGCGCTGGGCCGCGGCGACATCGGCACCGTCGCCGCAGGCAAGGCGGCTGATCTGCTGGCCGTGCAAGGCAATCCTCTGGACGACATAAAAAACATTCATAGAACTACCATGGTCATCGCCGCGGGTAAAACCATAACGCTCAAAACATCAAGCCCCAAAACATCAAGCCCCAAAACATCAAGCCCCAAAACGTAAAACACTAAGGAGACAGTCGATGATCAACCTCTACCATGTGCCGTTCACCCGCGCCTTCAGGGTCATCTGGGTATGCGAAGAGCTCGCCATTCCTTATCGATTGACGCCGGTGGACTTCTCCCCCGAATACCGCGCCAGCGCAGAGTGGCGCAAACTCAACCCCGTCGGCAAAGTGCCGGTCATGACCGATGGCGATCTCACCATGTTCGAATCGGGCGCCATGGTGCAATACGTCCTGGACCGCTATGGCAACGGCCGACTCCAACCCGAGGCCGGTACGCCGGAGCACGCTATATATCTACAGTGGAGCTGGTTCGCAGAGGCCACTTTTTCACGCCCCATCGGTGAAACAGTGAACCACAGACGCGCTTTCGCCGAACCCATTCAAGCAGTGCTCGATGAGATGATCGCCCGCGCCCGGCTGGCGTTGGCAGCGGTGGATCAAGCCCTCGCCGGCCGCCCCTATCTGCTCGGCGGCGAATTCAGTGCCGCGGACATCATGACGGGTTACACCGTGATGCTGGCCGAGCGGGCCATTAAAACCGGCTTGCCCGAGCGGGCCGCGGATTACTGGCAGCGCTTACAGGCGCGCGCAGCGTTCAAGGCGACCAAGGCGGCGGAACAAGCCATGGGTAAAGACTGACAGGGGTAAAAACTGATAGGGGTAAAGGCTGAAAGCATGAGTACCCACCTCATCCACTACGAGGCCACGGCGGGCACCGAACCTGCCGCCGTCTTGATCCACGGCATGACTTGCGACGGCAGCGATTGGTACCACCAGAGCGCGTTTTGCCAAAACGCCGGCTACCGGGTCATTACCCTGGACCTGCGCGGCCACGGCCAGTCGATGCACCTTAAGGATGACTATGCCATGGCCACCATGGGTGCGGATGTCGCCGCTTTACTGCGCCATCTGGGGGTGAAATCCGCCATCACCGTGGGTCACAGCATGGGCTGCCGGGTGGCCACGGAGGCGGCGTTGCAAGCAGCGGAGATAGTACGAGGCGTCGCCCTGGTCGATGGCAGCCGGCAAGCCAGAGGCGACCCGCAAGCGGCGGTGGAGGCGGTGCGCGCGCTCATCGAGCAACGCGGTTTTAAAGAACACTTCTCCATCCTGTTCGATAACATGTTCATCGCCAGCTCCGATGAAGAGGAAAAACACCGCATCATCCAGCGGGCCATAACACGGCCAGCGGAAGTCGCCGTACCGATCATAATGGGCCTGCTGCGTTGGGACGCTGGCCAATTCGACCAGCGTTACAGCGCCCTGAACGTACCGGTGCATGTTATCCAAAGCACCCACGTCAACGAAGCGCACGAGCGAGTGGCCATGACCGAGACCTTGGCGATCCCCTGGCATGCCGAGCTGCAAGCCTTGGTGCAGGAGGTACACATCGAGCGGGTACCGGACTGTGGTCATTTCACCCTGTTGGATGCACCCGCTCGGGTTAATGCGGCGCTGGAACGCTTACTGCAATCGGTCCGCGAATAAACCGAAGGGCACTGTTCACAGCCGTGGAATCGGGCTTCTTCGAACTCGTGCTCTTCGCGCTGGCCGCAGCCATCGCCGGCTGCATTCGGGGCTTTACCGGTTTCGGCGGCCCGGCGGTACTCACCCTGTTCCTGGTGCCGTTCTACAGCCCCTTGTCCGTGGTCTCCAAAGTCGTCGTCGTCGATCTCATCAGCAACATCAAACTCATACCGGACGTCTACCGCCAACCGGGCTGGCGGCCGGTGTGGCCCTGGTTCGTACTGGCAGCGGCGGCGGTGCCCATCGGTCACCTGGCGGTATTGCAAATGGATGCAGACGCATTACGGCAAGGGCTCGGTATCTTGGTGGTCCTGTGCACCGCCGCCATGCTGGCGGGTTGGCGCTGCAACACCATGCCCCACGCCAGTGTTAGCTGGCCGCTGTCGGCCGCCGCCGGCGTGGTCATGGGCGGCGTGTTCATCGCCTTGCCGATGATGGCTTATGTGTCCAGCTTGCCTCAAAGTAGCGCCCACAGCCGGGCTCAAGCCATCGTCTGGGCTTTTTTCACCGGCGTGGCGCTGCTCATCACTCAAAGTTTCACCGGCGTTTTCGGGATCAGCGACCTAGCACCGGTGGCGGTTATGGCGGTGGCTTATCTGGGCGGTTCCATCGCCGGAGCCAAAGGTTTTAGACGGGCCAGCGAGGTGGCCGTCAGACGGGCGGTATTGTTCTTACTGCTGTTCCTAGCCTTGATGACAATCGTGGTGTGAGCCCGCGGCGGGCACCTCTGATGAGAGGCCCGCCCTCGATCATTTGAGCTCCATCAGCTAGCGGCGGCCAGTGCTTGGTCCAGATCAGCCACGATATCGTCGATGTGCTCTATGCCGATGGACAAGCGCACCAAATCCTCCGTCACGCCGGTAGCAGCCAGTTCCTCCGGCGACAACTGCCGGTGCGTGGTAGTGGCCGGATGCGTGGCTAAGGATTTGGCATCGCCGATATTCACCAGGCGGGTGACGAGTTGCAGCGCATCGATAAACTTAGCGCCGGCCGCCTTGCCACCCGTGATACCGAAACTCAGCACACCCGATGCCCGGCCACCGCAGTATTTGTCGGTCAGCGCTTTATCGGGGTGATCATCCAAACCGGCGTAGCGCACCCATGCAACGCTGCCGTGCCCCTGCAAATGCTTCGCCACCGCCAGTGTGTTGTCGCAGATCCGATCCATGCGCAGGGGCAGAGTTTCTATGCCCTGAATGGCCAAGAACGCATTTTGTGGCGCGATGGCAGCGCCCGTATTGCGCAGCGGCACCACGCGGGCACGGATAATGTAAGCCAATTCACCCACCGCCTCGGTATACACCACGCCGTGATACGACACATCCGGTTCGTTCAAGCGCCGGAACCGCTCCTTGTTGCCCACCCAATCGAACTTACCAGAGTCCACGATCATGCCGCCTATAATCGTGCCGTGACCGCCGATGTATTTGGTCAACGAATGCACCACGATATCGCAGCCATGCTCAAAAGGCCGGCACAGATAGGGCGACGGTACCGTGTTATCCACGATAACCGGCACACCGTGCGCGTGGCCCACATCGGCCAGCGCGGATAAATCGGAGACGGCACCGGATGGGTTGCCGATGGACTCGCAGTAAATCGCCTTGGTCTTGGCGTCTATCTTCGCGGCGATGGCGGCGGTATCGTTGGGGGCCACGAAGCGCGTTTCTATGCCCATCTGCGGCAGGGTATGGGCGAACAGATTGTAAGTACCACCGTACAGAGTGGGCATCGAAATAATGTTGTCGCCCGCCTCTGCGATAGTGAAAATGGCGTACGTGGTCGCCGCCTGTCCCGAGGCGAGCGCCAATCCGCCTACGCCGCCTTCCATGGCATTCACCCGCTCCTCCAACACCCCTTGAGTGGGATTCATGATGCGCGTGTAGATATTGCCTTGGACTTTCAGGTCGAATAGATCGGCCCCATGCTGGGTATCGTCGAAGGCATAAGCCGTCGTTTGGTAAATCGGCACGGCAACGGCTTTGGTCGTGGGATCAGGCTGATACCCAGCGTGCACTGCCATCGTTTCCAGTTTCATTCCAACAACACTCCTCAAGGTGATGAGCTAAACAACAAGCGGCTAACCTAACACTGCCAATGCAACGTATCGAAGAGCCTTGGGCGCACCTAAACACGCCGCCGTTGGAAATACAATCAGCAGCGTTGTAGCGGCAGCGAAAGCCATTCGCTAACCGCTGCTAGCGCGAGAACAGAACATTAGCGGCTAGCGCAAACTACAACATCTGTTCAGGCCTAGATGCAGATGCGAAAAAGATTGACAGTGATGCACCACGGTTCCGTGGGTGTAACAGTCCGTGCTGTGCCGGCAAGAGTGCGGCTCCTTTGCACGCCGCTTGGGGCAAACGCGGATCGGGGCCACCACGGCCACACTGACAACCTTGCCCCCTGAACACGGCGGGCCAGCGCAACTTTGGCTCTTAGCACTACCCTCGCCTAATAAGTTCAAAAATTTGTTTTTCGTTCAAATAATCGTAAAAGTCAACACTAGGTTGTAATGTGATCATACTCATTGAAAAAATCTCGTCTAATGGGCGCCGCTAAAAATAGTCATTGTTTCGTGAGTGCAAGGAAGCACCGCGCGCAGAACCGCAGTGTATAGGTGATACCTGATGATTCGAGCACGGCGCTAACGCCGCAATCGCGGAAAAAGTGCATTTTTAGAGGTGCCCTAATGACTGTAAGCCACTTTCACACCTAACCGGAAACAATAATAAGCCTATTAATCAAGTTGATATATTTAAAAACCTGCACATCAAAAGAACATGAAGTTCTGACAAATTGTAAGGCATGGATAATCATGCGTTGCCGAGTACTATGAGACAATTGAATGGCATCCAAAGTTTTTTTCGCTAAATGGCAGCAATCACCCAAATGATAGCTCATAGCTCTGGTATCGTTATCTGTAAATTCTATGGTTTGGGTTGTTTGTGGAATCAATGTCAAGAGCCCGCTGGCAAAGGCTTCCAGAACAACGCGAGGAAACCCCTCTCCATCGGAGCATAAAACAAAAAGGTCGCTCATTTTTAATAAATCAGGAACCTGTCGGTGTTCTTGAGCACCTAGATAAATAAAGTGATCAGCATACCTAGATGTGTTGATAAGGTCTAGTATTTGCTTTGTTTCCGGTCCTTCGCCAACGATTACATACGTTATATCTTTGTTCTGCTCCAGCACTATTAATCCAGATATTACAAAATCTATAACGCGCTTATGATGGTAGTGCATTGATATATTGATAATAATTTTATTCGTTATCGGTATATTGAGTTGCTGTCTTTTTTTATTTAAGCGCTGTACTTCAGACTCTTTTTGAAACGTTGATATAGGGTGGAACAGTGACAAATCGATACCATTATCTATCGTTGTTACTTTGGTTTGAGGTATACCATTATCGATCAAGAATTTTTCAAAAGTTTTACTGACCGAAACTATATAGTGGGAAGCGTGTAAAAAAGACAAAAAAAGTTCAGTATCTTGAGGGGTAAATTTTTTCTGGATAACTAATCTGGTTGGTGCCCCTCTCAAGTTAACAATAAAGGGAATTTCATAATCTTCTAAAGCTGCTTTGTACCATACCCAGTATTCGTGGCCAAAGATGAAAACATCGGGCAGGGCATCCATGCGCTTTTGTCGATTAAGAACACACTTGATAAAGTTAGTTACGATCTTAAATTGTCGCGCATTTGGAAGAACAACCGAAGAACCCGGGTCGGTGGGAAGGCGATGTATCTTCACCCCATATACATTCAATATTTTCTGGTCATATGCTGCTGAGCCAGAGCAAGCTTGAGCTATTACTTCGATTTCGTGACCATATTCCACAAAAGAGCGAACCAGTTCGGCATAGAACCCCGGTCCAATGGGAGCTGGTTGGTACCAACTGATCATTAAAATTTTCAATGGATTTATTTTTCAAGAATTTAAAAAAGTAAGTAGATTTTTTAAAAAGATGCAAATAAATTTTTTTTGAAATTTTTTCGTAGTCTATATCTCCACCGAGTTCCCTATTATTTTTTTCAGGCAGTGACCATGCCAGCCTGTGCCCGGGGGCACTTAGAGCCTGTTCATAATCTTCTCAGCAGAAGAACCCAAAAAGCCAGATGCGTAAACTGGAGGCTGGTATTCAGTTTACGCTCACAGTTTTTCCATAACCGAGGACATTTCTCTAACCAGGCAAAGGAACGCTCAACAATCCAACGCTGAGGGAGCACTGTGAATGTGTGTAGCTCATTCCTTTTGGCAACCTGTACTGTCGCCCCGCTCTGTTCCTTTATGCCATCGGAAAACGGTTTGCCGCTATAGCCACCATCCACCCGCACAGACTCGACTCTCGACAGGTCGAATTTACGCTTTGTGAACGCTTCCAAGGCGCCCGCACGGTCTGTCACATTCGCTGGGGTGACGGCAATAGCGTGTGCTAAGCCCAGCGTATCAACCACAATATGACGCTTGATTCCACCGACTTTCTTCCCAGCGTCATACCCCTGATGGGTCGCCGTATCGGTATTCTTTACGCTCTGGGCATCAACGATGCGGAAACTCGTCCATGCGTTGCGCCCCTGTTTGATACGAGCCGCGCCACCCTGATTTTTTTAAAGCACGTTCAAGAACGCTTGGCGGGTTATCTCCTGTGACCTCACTCCAGATTGGGTAATAGGCATAGACTGTCTTCCCTTTGGGAAAGTCATAGGGAATCATGCGCCACTGGCAACCGCTCTTCAGCCGGTAGAGTACGGCACAGAAGACCTCATAGAGGTCAACGGTGCGGGGGCTGGTTTTCTTCCTTGCACTTTCAAGGATTGGCAGTATGTGCTGGAACTGCTCGCAAGTAATATCGCTGGGATACTTCTGTCTCATTCCCCAGATTAGCCGGGAAATGAGAGATTATGGACAGGTTCTTAGCGTTTGCCAGCGAAGGGCGGACACTGAACGTCTGCTTTGATAGAAACCAACATTAAAAATATCAAGTGCACCGGCAATATGCAATACCCCTGTTGCACCGCTGATAAATACATCGGCAATCCACAGTGTCCTGGCAAACTCTTGCAGTCCTTTGGTCGAGTGATATACACAAGATGGCGTATTGACGGAGAGCTTTTCCTGCATTGCTCTGACCTGCTGAATTTCAGTGGGGCCTGCGCGTATCACAACAGCCGCCTTTTGTCGATTTTTGCTGAGTATGTAATTCGGCGCATGGATGACACCAACGGCGATGCCGTTAGGAAGCCTCGTCATCAGCCACCGCTCTTTCTCTCCGGTGGTACGGTCCTAGTGCGCACCCGCTTTAGAGGTCCCCTTGAGTGGGATTCATGATGCGCGTGTAGATATTGCCTTGGACTTTTAGGCCGAATAGATCGGCCCCATGCTGGGTATCATCGAAGGCATAAGCCGTCGTTTGGTAAATCGGCACGGCAACGGCTTTGGTCGTGGGATCGGGCTGATACCCAGCCTGCACTGCCATCGTTTCCAGTTTCATTCCAAAAACACTCATCGAGGGTGATGAGCTAAATAGCAAGCGGCTAACGTAACACTGCCAATGCAATGTATTGAAGAGCCTTGGGCGCACCTAAACACGCCGCCGTTGGAAATACAATCAGCAGCGTTCTAGTGGCAGCGAAAGCCATTCGCTAACCGAGGCTAACGCGAGAACAGAAAATTAGCGGCTAGCGCAAACTACAACATCTGTTCAGGCATAGATGCAGATGCGAAAAAGATTGACAGTGATGCACCACGGTTCCGCGGGTGTAACAGTCCGCGCTGGGTCCGCAAGAGTGCGGCTCCTTTGCGCGCCGCTTGGGGCAACGCGGATCTGGGCCACCGAGGCCACACTAACAACCTTGCCCCCTGAACACGGCGGGCAAGCGCAACTTTGGTTCTTAGCACTACCCTCGCCCACGGCGGCAATCCTATTGCTCCTGAAGGATCCCACGGTCAGCTAGCGCTTTACCAAACCGGCCACGGCGCCATGTGGAAGGCACCTTCCACAGCCGCTGGCGTGTAGATGTCCTATTTAGCGACAACGATGCGGTGGACGGACATTCCGTGCCCGGCTGAGCCACCGATCCGCAAGCGGCGCAAGAACACACGCAAACCGTGCCGTGCACGCACCTCTTGTATCGCCAAGGACGGGGGCATGCGCGGGCGAGTTGCGACATGGGGGCGCAATTGGGCATTTACCTGGCGCTGCCCTTGGAGCTTGAGCACCTCAGATGGGCACGGTTGGATATGGGCACGGTCGCAGCGGCGCGCGCGACCTGGACGGGCGCGAGCTGCAATTCACGCAGACCGCATTCGCCGATCAGGTCGCGGCGGCTGCGGACCTCGTCGCCGGGCAGGCCGCGCAGGGGCGCGCTTGCGTTTGGATGCGCGGCCTGCGCTTCGAGGCGATCGACGACGCCGCAAGCCTGCTCTGCCGCGAGCCGCACGAGGACCTGTACGCGTGAGAGTCGTCGCGCTGTCCGGCGGCGTCGGCGGCGCGCGCCTGCTCCACGGGCTGTGCAAGCACCTCGACGCGTCGCAGCTGACCATCGTGGTCAACACCGGCTGCGACTTCGACCACCCTCGACACCGTTGGGGCCTGCGCATCTGCCCCGGCCTCGACACCGTGCTCTACACGCTCAGCGATCTGGGCGACCAGCAGCGGGGCTGGGGCCTCGCCGACGAAAGCTTCGCCGCGCTCGCGATGATGAAGCGCTACGGTGGCGAGGACTGGTTCGCGCTTGGCGACCGCGACCTGGCCACGCATCTGCTGCGCACCCAGTGGCTGCGTGAGGGTCGCGCGCTCAGCAAAGTGACGGCCGAACTGTTTTCGCGCCTCGGCGTTCAGGCGCGCGTACTGCCGATGAGCGATGCGCCCTGCCCCACTTGCGTGGCGACCGGCGCCGGTGAGCTGCCGTTCAACGATTGGTTCGTGCGCCACCGCTGCGGCCCGCGCGTGGACGAGGTGCGCTTCGACCGCGAAGCCGCAGCCGCACCCGGGCTGCTGCGGGCGCTCGACGAATGCGACGCGGTCGTCTTCGGTCCGAGCAATCCATACGTGCCGGTGGAACCGATGCTCGCGCGCCCCGGCGTGCTGGAGCGCGTGCTCAGGCTGCCGGCCGTCGCGGTCAGTCGCCATCGTCGATGGCGACTCGGTGAAGGGACCACTGCCGGGCATGTTGCAGAGCATTGATGGTATCGAGGTTGCGCCCGCCGCCGTCGATGCGCGCTATCGGCGCGTCGCCGGCGAACGGCTGGTCGATGCGTGGATCGTGCAGGCCGGCGACGAGAAGGCGCTGCGCACGGCCGTCCCCGATGCGGCGGTCGTCGGTGCCTAGACGCTCATGAGGACGCGCGCGATCAGCGCCGAGCTTGCGACGGTCGTACTCGACGCGGCGCACAACCGCGCAGGGCGTACATGACGACCTGGGCGCTGGTGCCGGTGAAAGCATTCGGCCGCGCAAAGTCTCGGCTGGGCGCGCACCTGGCTCCGGAACAGCGCGCACGCCTGGCCCGCGCGATGTGCGAGCACACGCTGCGCACGCTGGCCGAGCCGGCGCTGCGCGAGGCGGGCCTCGCGGGCACGCTGCTGTTCACGGGCGATGATGAGGTGGCTGCGTGCGGCGGCGCGTTGGGCGTCGAATCACTGCACGACGCGGACTTCGACCCGAAGCGTCCGCGCCTCGCCTGCGTAATCGACACCGGCCTCGGTGCCCTGGTAGAGCGCGGCGCAACGGCCGCGCTCGTGCTGATGGCGGATCTGCCGGCGCTCGACGTAGCAAGCGTGGCCGCGCTGCTCGACACGCCGGCGGACGCGGCCGCGCTCGCCCCCGATCACACAAGCCTCAACACGAACGCCCTGCACTGCGCACTGCCGTTCGGGCCGACCGCCTTCGGCAGCGGCGGCTCCCTACGCCCCCACGTCGCGCTGAGCGGGCAGCTCGGCCGCCGCGTGGTGCGCATCGAGCGACCGGCCCTCGGCGCCGACCTGGACACGCCCGACATGCTGGAGCGCGCACCGGCCTCGCTGCGCGCCCTGCTGTAGCTGCGGGTGCGTCCCGCAGTTCCCGATGGCTGCCGCGGCGGACCCGCAATGGACCGAAGCTGACTCGGCGCGGCTCGCAAGTAAGCCCGCAGCGCTCCGGCCGCCCAGAGGGAACTACGGGGTCACGCACTCCTCCTCGTCGCAGATTTCGCCGGCATCACACGCATTGTCGCAGTTGTCACAGTCGCCGCAGTGCAGCGGGTTGAACTCGACACCCACGCACACGCCACCGCACAGATCCTCGTCGCAGATGCACTCGCCGTCACACTTCAAGGACAAAGCCACAAGCAACGAACCCAGGGCGTTACCCTAGAGCCGGGCGCCAGCGCCAATGGTGCTGTTCACGTCCTTGTTCCGATGCGTTGTTAAGCAGCGGCGCGAGCACGCGCATAGCCGGTGACAACTACTGGAAATGTCCACCTTATTTCTGAGCAAAATAGGCGGACCCTATGCAACCATCCTGACCGTACACCACCTGCAATCACTCAAGACTAGCCTGTACCCCGTTCCACTTAACTGTTGAGTTGGATGCAATAGGGCGTTTAGTTTTCCTATACTCATACCCTTAACTCTGATCATCGCGATCTGGGCGCCTCGCGGCATAAAGCGCCAGTAAATCCAAGGCAATACTGGCGCCTGCGAGTGCGGTAATTTCGCTGACATCGTACGCCGGCGCCACCTCAACCACGTCCATTCCTCGAACATCGAGGCCTGCCAAGCCCCGGAGTATTTGTCGTGCATCCCCAGTATTCAGACCGCCCACGACCGGGGTACCCGTTGCGGGCGCGCAGGATGGATCAAGGCAGTCGATATCGAACGTGACATAACACGGACCATCGCCAACGCGTTCACGTATCGCCGACGATACGCGCTGCGGCCCGCTGGCACGAACCTCATCAGCGTTGATGATTTTGAATCCGTGTGTCTCGGGGTTGTTTGTTCTTATTCCAACTTGAACGGATCGAGAAACATCAATGAGTCCTTGCTCCGCAGCATGGAAGAACATCGTGCCGTGGTCTATACGCCCTTGGGTGTCGCGCCAGGTGTCGGTATGTGCATCAAAGTGCACCAGAGCCAGTGGACCATGTTTCTCGTAATAGGCGCGTAATACCGGATAGGTGGCGAAGTGATCGCCGCCGAGCATTAACGTCGCCACGTCCGATGCCAGTATCTTCTTGAATTGGTTTTCAACGGCGGCCGGAATGGCTTGCGGTACGCCCGGGTCAAATTGGCAATCGCCGTAGTCGATCACGGCCACCCGTTCGAACGGGTCGAATCCCCAGCCCCAAACGGTGTCCCATGCCAGCATCGCGGAGGCGGCACGAATGCCTCGTGGTCCGTGTCGTGCACCTGGCCGGCTGGTGGTTGCAAGATCGAAGGGAAACCCCACGACAGCCACGTCTGCGTCGGACAAGTCCTTGGAATAGCGCCGACGCATGAAACTGAGCGCCCCCGCGTACGTGGCTTCAGCCACGGTCCCGTACGCGCTCTGACGCGTAAACGCTAGATCGCCGGCGCTAAATTCGTCATGGACGGGCGGTTCATTGGCCACAGTAGGGTCCTGCTGGTATGGAAGAGTTGTTCATTTATGCGACGGCCTGACGCTCACGCTCCATGCGCCGCTCAAATCGACGGCTTACCGCAGAGGCGAACACAACGCCGGTGGAAACCAGTGCGATCAGCATGGTTGAAAGCGCGTTGATTTCGGGGGTTACGCCCAGCCTGACCTGCGAGTAGATCTTCATCGGCAAGGTGGTCGCACCTGGGCCCGAGGTGAACGACGCGATGACCAGATCGTCCAACGACAGTGTGAACGCCAACAGCCATGCGGCAACGACCGCGGGAGCAATCACAGGGAGCGTTACCAGCAAAAACGCGCTCACTGGCGTACACCCCAAATCTCGCGCCGCTTCCTCAAGCGATCGATCCATGCTCACTAGCCGGGATGACACCACTACGGCGGCATAACACATGGAAAAGGTGATGTGTCCGATAGTGACCGACCAGATGCCTCGGTCGAACTCCACCGCAACAAACAACAGGAGCAGGGCCAAACCCATGATGACTTCAGGCATGACCAGCGGCGCGTAGATCATGCCATTGAACAGTGTGCGGCCTGGAAAGCGCCCGGCACGTAGCAAGGTCAAAGCCGCAAGCGTTCCCAGCACGGTGGCCACGGTCGCGGAAATCACGCCCACACGCAACGTAACCCAAGCGGCGTTGAGGAACGCTTCGTTCTGAAAAACCGCGACATACCACTTGGTGGAGAATCCGGCCCAAACCGTAACGAGACGCCCTTCGTTGAAAGAGAAGATCACCAAGATCACGATAGGTAAATACAGGAACGCGAGCCCAAAAGTGACACTGGTCAGCGAAAACCAACTACTGCGCCTCATTTCACCAATCCCGCATTGCGCTCCTGCACGCGCTGAAACAGCACGATGGGAACGACGAGCAGCGCCAGCAAAACCACGGCCACTGCCGCCGCTACGGGCCAATCGCGGTTGGAGAAAAATTCCACCCACAACGTCTTGCCAATCATTAATGTGTCTGAACCGCCCAACAGATCGGGAATAACGAATTCACCGACGGCCGGTATGAAGACAAGCAGGGCGCCCGCCAGCACTCCCGGGATGGCGAGTGGCAAGGTCACGGTCCAGAACGCGCTGATTCGTGTACACCCCAAGTCGTACGCAGCTTCAAGCAGCGAATCATCCAGCCGCTCCAGACTCGCGTAGATGGGCAGGACCATGAACGGTAGGTAGGAGTAAACGATGCCGATGTACACCGCCACGTTGGTGTTGAGAATGGTCAGCGGCTCATCCACGAGCCCGAGGCTCGTCAGCGCGAGGTTTAGTAAACCCTCCTTTTTTAAGATACCGATCCACGCATAGACGCGAATCAAGAAACTCGTCCAGAACGGCAATATGATGAGCATGACCAGCGTGGGACGCCATGACGCTTTGGCCCGGCTCATTCCGTAAGCGATGGGAAAACCCACGGCCAGCGTGAGCACTGTGGAAATGGAAGCGATCTCTAAACTGGAGAGGTAAGACTTCCAGTACAAAGCTTCCTCGGTCAGCCAGACGAAGTTCTCCAGATCGAATGCCGAGACAAGGCCCACGAATCCCTCCCATCCCTTGGAAAGGCCGAAAGTCGGCGTGTACGGTGGGCGTGCAATGGCAGCATCTGAAAGGGCGATCTTGGCGACGATGCCGAACGGAATGAGAAAGAAGACACCCAGCCACACGAACGGAACAGCAATGAGGATGTAGCGCGACTTTGCTGGCTTGTCGTTGCGCATTATCGAGTCAAGAGCACACCAGCGGCGGCCGGCCAGTGAAGCCACACGGAGTCTTCCCAGGTGAATCGGCGATCAGCGACGGAATGTTGATTCACTTCTCTGGACTTGACGATAGTGCCGTCATCCAGTCTGACGTGATAAGTGGAGGTCGATCCGGTGTAGGCAATATCCCAAACATGGCCGGAGACTGCGTTGTCTGCGCCAGCCGGTCGATCGTGACTAATCTCAACCTTCTCTGGGCGCACTGATAGCCAGGCGGTTGAAGCTACTGCCGGCACGGCAACGCCCCGATCCGATACTTTGAGATTGGGTTCGTTCTCTTTCCAGGCAAGCCCCGCCACGCCCTCCGACATCGTCGCTACATTGCCTTGCAAAATGTTGGCGTCGCCTACGAAGTCCGCGACGTAGCGGGAGTTGGGTCGTTCGTAGAGTTCTATTGGGGGCGATACCTGCTCCAGTTCGCCGCCTTGCATAACAGCGATACGGCTGGCGACCGTCATGGCCTCTTCTTGATCATGCGTAACGATGATGAACGTGACACCAATACTCTCTTGGATGTTCATCAGCTCGAACTGAGTTTCTTCGCGCAGCTTCTTGTCGAGCGCCGCAAGCGGTTCGTCCAAAAGGACAAGTCGTGGCCGTTTGGCCAGTGACCGTGCCAGCGCTACCCGTTGGCGTTGCCCGCCGGAAAGCTGGTGAGGTTTACGGTTAGCAAATGGCTCCAGCTGTGTAAGAGCCAGCATCTCATCGACCCTAGCTCGGATCTCGGCCTTGGGTTTGCCTTCACGAGCGAGCCCGAAGCCGATGTTCTTCGCAACACTCATATGCGGGAATAGCGCGTAGGACTGGAACATCATGTTCACAGGGCGGCGATTTGGGGGTACACCGGCCAAGTCCTGGCCAGCGAGCAACACACGTCCTTCGCTGGCCGATTCAAAACCGGCCAACATCCGCATCAACGTGGTTTTGCCGCAGCCGGACGGACCGAGCAGAGCGAAGAACTCGCGCTCGTAAATGTCTACGCTGAGATTGCGGATCGCAACGAAGTCGCCAAATCGCTTGGTAACGTTTTCAAAGCGCACCAGCGGTTGCGCGTCACGGTCCGCCCACGGAGCGAATTCACCCGCCATCTGACTGGACTACTAGCAAGTCGCAACGCGAGCCGCGCGGTTGTTGCGCGGCTCGCGCCGAAGCGTTACTGACCGGTCTTTACCGACGTCCATGCACGGGTCACGACACGTTGCACCTTGGGCGGGTATGGCGTGGTGACGTACAAATTTTTCAACGTCGATTGGTCCGGGTAAATGGCCGGATCTTCAAGCATCGCAGGGTCCAACAACTTCTGCGACGACAAGTTTCCGTTAGCGTAGAAAACGTAGTTGGACGCCTTGGCAATCACTTCCGGGCGCATGATGTAGTTGATGAACTTGTGCGCGGCTTCCACGTGCTTCGCGTCGCCGGGAATCGCCATCATGTCGAACCACATCAACGCGCCTTCCTTCGGAATGATGTACGTGATGCTGACGCCATTCTTGGCTTCTTTAGCACGGGCCTCGGCCTGAAATACATCACCGGACCAACCGACGGCTAGGCAGATATCGCCATTGGCAAGCGCGTTGATGTACTCGGAGGAGTGAAACTTCTGTACGAAGGGCCGAATTTTCTTCAGCAGCGCCGCTGCTTCCTTGATCTCAGCTGGGTTGTGGCTGTTGCCTTTGTGGCCCAAGTAGCGAAGGGCGGCCGGAATGATCTCGGTGGGGGCATCCAACACATGAATGCCGCAGTCTTTCAACTTCGAGGCATTCTTTTCATCGAACAGTAACGCCCAAGAGTTGAGCGGCCCGTTGGGCAAACGCTTCTTGACGGCATCCATGTTGTAGCCGATGCCTGTAGTGCCCCACATGTAGTTTACGGCGTACGCGTTGTCCGGGTTGTACTGCTGGGTGCGCGCAGCGATTTCCGGCCACATGTGTTTACGATTGGGGAGCTGACTGTTATCCAGTCGTTGGAACACACCGGCTTGAATCTGCCGTGCGAGAAAAGAGCCGCTCGGCACGACCACGTCGTAGCCGGATGAACCGGCCAGCAGTTTCGTTTCCAGCAGCTCGTTGGAGTCGAAGACGTCGTAGACGACTTTGATGCCGGTTTCCTTGGTGAAGTCGGCCAAAACCGACGCGTCGATATAGTCTGACCAGTTGTAGACGTTGACGACTTGATGATCTGCAGCACTAGCTGCCAGCGACAGCGCACCGAGCGCGGTAGCGGCGAATGTCGTGCGCACGAAAGCGCGAGGCGCAAACGTAGCCATGGTTTACTCTCCAGTGATGTGACGATGTGGTGCCGGTGCGCCGGCATTCTCAACGGGGCGACTGTAGCGCGCAACGTTCCTCAGCAGTAGTCCTGGCGCCGCCTTGCGCTTTACCTGTCGCGTCGCACTGACAGCTAAACTGACGAGCTATGGACACTCTGCACACACCATCGAATTCTGTGCCTGGCGCCGAGCTGCCACCGCGCACCTCCGAGGAGGCCCGCAACTGGTTACGCGCGCATCACATCGAAGAGGCGGAGTGCATCACGCCGGATTTGGCAGGTGTCGCGCGCGGTAAAGCCATGCCGGCGGCGAAATTCGCTGATCTGAAGGCAAGTTTCCTGCCCATATCAATTTTCCATCAGTCCATCACGGGTAACTACGCGCGGTTCGACCGAGATGACTTTTGGACGGAAAGGGATGTCAGTTTGGTCCCCGATCTGTCCACCTGGCGGTTCGTCCCGTGGGCCAATGAACCCACCGTATTAGTCATCCACGACTTACACGAGACGGATGGAGCGCCCCTGGGATGCGCGCCGCGCAACGTGTTGAAGCGGGTATTGGCCCTCTACGCGGAGCGGGGCTGGCGCCCGGTCGTGGCGCCGGAGATGGAGTTCTACCTGACTCAGAAAAACAGCGATCCGGACATTCCGCTACAGCCACCAGTGGGCCGATCAGGGCGCCGTACGGTCGGTCGACAGTCCTACAGCATAGCCGCAGTGGATGAGTACGAGTCCGTCATAGAACTAATCTATGACTACGCGGAAGCGCAGCGGTTGGAAATCGATACCATCATCCAAGAGGGTGGTGCGGCACAGTTGGAGATCAATCTCCAGCACGGCGATCCGTTGGAGCTGGCCGATCGGGCCTTCCTTTTCAAAAGGATGGTTCGAGAGGCCGCCATCCGCCATGACTGCTATGCAACGTTCATGGCTCGCCCGATGAATCACGAACCTGGCAGCGCCATGCATATTCACCAAAGCGTGGTGGACGCGCGGTCGGGGCGCAATTTGTTCAGTCGCGAAGACGGTAGCGCCTCAAACCTGTTCGAGCACTTCATTGGTGGGCAACAAAAATACCTGCCCGCTGCCATCGCTTTGATGGCCCCTTACGTTAACTCCTACCGACGGCTTACCCCGGGCGAAGCGGCGCCTATCAATCTCGAATGGGGCGTGGACAATCGCTCAGTTGGTCTACGGGTGCCGCGCTCCGAATCAGCAGGACGCCGGCTGGAGAACCGACTGGTGGGCGCGGATGCCAATCCGTACCTGGCCATCGCCGCCAGTTTGGCGTGCGGTTACCTCGGGATGGTCGAGGCGGTGTCGCCGCGGGAACCGTTCGAAGGCGATGCCTATAGCGCGCCGCACACGCTTCCGCGCAGCCTGCTGGACGCCATGATCTTGCTCGAGAATTGTCCCGAGATCATCGAGCTGCTGGGTAGAGAGTTCATCGACGTTTATTGCACGATTAAGCACCACGAATTCGAAGAGTTCATGCGCGTGGTGACTCCGTGGGAGCGTGAAAACCTGCTCCTGACAGTCTGAGCGCTTTGCCACCGTCCGGGATCTCACCAAAGGTATATCGGGCAACCGTACTGGTACGGCGAGGGTCAGAACGCTGCTCCGCAGGCGTTCGGTTTGCGGCGAGCTCAGGAATTGCAATCGGTCATCGACCAATACGCAGCGGACCGCGTGGCACCCACCTAGCCTCAAGCAAATGATGCACCCACTCATACTCCCAAGGGCATACTCCCAAGGGCATATTCCCAAGGGCATATTCCCAAGGGCATATTCCCAAGGGTGAAAAGCCGCCGGATTGCCATCTAGCGGCGGGATCCCAGCATTGGTCACCCCCGAACAGAGCGCGACCACCTCGCCACCGGCGCGCTAAAGTCTCAACCGCATCGAAAAAGAGCCGCTTCTTGCCCGTCATATAATTCGGCGCATGGATGACACCAACAGCGATGCCGTTAGGCAGCCTCGCCATCAGCCACCGTTCTTTCTGCGCTGATACGGTCCTAGTGCGCAGCCGCTTGAGCGGGTTGCCTGGCAGCCAGTAACAAGCCGTTGACCGCAGGAGCGCGGCATTTGAGCGCGGTGAGTTGATGGCATAGGCCTGGTTCAGCCAAAGCTTCCGCTAATGCCCGGCTAGCGCAAAAACAGAAAGCTTTTCGCGCACGCCAACGGCCACTTGAGCAATGTACGCCACCCAGTTATTCGCAATGCCCTGAGGGTCTTCACCGATGAGCCCCGAGGTATGTGCACCAATGGGGTTGAAGTAACGCAGTGAAGGTTACGCTCCAGTCAGGCTGCGCTTTTTGCTGCTACTGCTAGAATGCGTTCTACCCTGTGCTTGGCTAGTAGCGTAAGGATTGGTTGTCGCCCCTGTTTCCGATTCTTCTGTAAGGCACCTCTAAAAATAGTAATTTTTCCAAATAGTAATTTTTCCGTGAGTGCAAGGAAGCAGCGCGCGCAGAACCGCAGTATATAGGCGATCACTGCTGTCCCATAGAGCATACTAAACCTTTGAAATTTCTGGAAAAACTGTTTTCATGTCTCAAACCCGATGCCATAGTCAATTTTTTATGTAAATCAATAGGTTATACGCTGTGTTTAACTATTTTGCGGGACAGCAGTGATAGGCGATACATGAGGATTCGAGCACGGAACTGACGCCGCAATCGCGGAAAAAGTGCATTTTTAGCAGGTGCCCTAGAACCGGGCGTCAGCGCCAGTGGCACTGTTCATGCCCTTGTTCCGATGCGTTGTTAAGCAACGGCGCGAGCACGCTCATGACCAGTGAAAAATACTGGAAATGTCCAGCCCATCGCTGACCAATATAGGCGGAGCCTATGCAACAATCCTGAGCGTACACCACCTACAATCACTCAAGACTAGCCTGTACCCCGTTCCATTTAACTGTTGATTGGATGCAATAGAGCGTTTAGTCTTCCCATCCACTTTATTTCGCTTCTGTCCTTCATCCGGCTTAGACGATACATTATACCACTATCTACTTATTTGTAAATGTCAACACAACCTAATAAGGGATTCAAATATGAATGAAATAATTTGTATACAAGTCGGCCAATGCGGCAATCAACTAGGAACCGCTTTTTGGGATGCGATCCGTAAAGAGCATCAGATCGATGAAAACGGTGAATTTCAGCATTCAAAAGGTGGCACCTATGCACAGGATGATGCGGTATTAGCTAAGATCGAAGTTTTTTTTAAAGAAACAGGAGAGTTTAGATTTACACCAAGAGTAGTCCTGGTGGATTTGGAACCAGGCACCCTGGATGTGATTAAAGCCAGTCCTACAGCATCACTGTTTAGACCCGATAATTTTGTGTTTGGTGCTGCGGGTGCGGGCAACAACTTTGCCAAAGGTTATTATACGGAAGGTGCAGAACTAGTTGACGAGATTATGGATGTAGTTCGAAGGGAAACTGAAGCGTGTGATTCTCCACAAGGTTTCATTCTTTTCCACTCAATTGGTGGCGGAACCGGATCCGGCTTAGGTACCTTATTGCTTTCGAAAATTCGGGATGCCTATCCTGATAGAATGATAGCTACTTTCTCGGTTTTTCCTTCTCCTAAAATCAGTGATGTCGTCGTTGAACCCTATAATGCGACCTTGGCGATTCATAAGCTTTCAGAATATTCCGATATGACTTTTGTCATTGACAATGAGGCACTTTTCAATATTTCCCATAATGTACTCCAACAAAAAGAGCCGAAATATGCAGATTTAAATTGGTTTATTACGCAAGCTATGGTTGATGTGACCGCACCCTTACGATTTGAAGGTATGGGAAATGGGAACTTGAGAAAAATGGCTTGTAATCTGCTCCCATTTCCTCATCTACATTTTTTGCTATTGGCAAGAGCACCCTTGTTTGCTCCTGGCCAAGGAAACAAGATCAAGTTGACCGTTCAAGAACTTGCCGAGCAAGTTTGGTCTTCTCGGAATTTCTTCTCAAACATCACATCAGACGATGGTAAGTATCTATCGGTTTATTATGGCTTTCGTGGCAACACGACTAGGCGAGAGGTTGATGAGGAGTCTGCCAAGGTTCAACAAAAAATGTCGGATGATTTTGTTACGTGGATACCCAATAGCATAAAGTCAGATATTATCGATACACCACCTGAAAATACCCTAATAAGTGCTGTCGTTATCGCTAATACCACCGCCATGAAAGGAATTTTCCAACGTATCTCCGCGCAATTTGCAAAACTGTATAAAAGTAAAGCCTTCTTGCCTTGGTATAAAGGAGAAGGCATGGATGAAATGGAGTTTCAGGAAGCAGATAAAAATATGCGAGATCTGATCACTGAATATCAGGATAAGCAAGATGCTGTCGTTGATTTGGACGATGATGAAGAAGATGCGGAAGAAGATGCCGTCGTTAATGTGGAAGAGGAAGAAGAGGAAGATTATTAATAAGATATGTAATTTTCGTCAATATCAAACATATTTAGAGACCATATAAAGGGTACTATCATGACTAGAGAAATAATAACCATTGGGGTAGGTGGAGCAGGTATTCGAGCGGCAACCAAATTCTGGGAGCTCATATTGGCAGAGCATGGCATTGGAAGATATGGTACGAATCCAAGCACACATGATGATGGAACATTTGAATGTTTTTTTGAGAAAACTGGTGCTGGTCAATTTGTTCCACGCTCCCTACTAGTTGATTTGGAGCCTAATGTTATTAACGACGTGAAAAATAGTCAGTACGCTGCTATTTTTCATCCTGATTTTTTGCTATCTGGTAGGGAGGATGCGGGCAATAACTTTGCCAGAGGGTATTATACAGTCGGAAAAGAGATCATTGACAAGGTGAATGATCGCGTAAGAAAGCTGGTTGATTCTTGCGATAATGTTCAGGGTTTTATCATTTTTCATGCGCTAGGTGGAGGTACTGGTTCAGGCCTTGGTGCATTACTTTTGGAAAGACTGGCAGTCGATTATCGGGAAAAAAGTAAAATAGCTTTCGCAATATATCCTAGCCCTACCATGTCACATTGTGTTGTTGAGCCTTACAATGCGTTATTGTCAACACATTGGCTTTTGAAATATACGGACGTTAGCTTTATTTTTGATAATGAAGCATTAGTGGAGTATTGCCAAAAGTGGCTTGATATCGAAAAACCTACATATGATCACCTAAATGAATTAATTGCCCATGCAGCTTCTGGAATAACGGCTTCCCTTCGGTTTGAAGAGGAATTCAATGTTGATCTTGATGAATTTAAGACGAATCTGGTTCCTTATTCTCGGCTCCATCTTATGACAGTAAGCCTGGCAGGTTTTACCACGAAGGAAAAAAGTGAAACAGAGAACCAAGACGTTCAAAACTTATCGGAAAATCTCTTTTCACCCAGCCATTTTTTGACTAAAATTGTTGATTTTGATATTGAAGAAGATAAATATATGGCGATTTCTCTCACCTATAGAGGAGGTGTCAAAGCTAAAGTAGCTAACGCAATGGTGCAGTGGCTTAAAACGAATAGAAAAGTCACTTTTGTGGAAGAGGTGTCAACAGGTTTTAAAATTGGTTTAAGTGAGATGCTTCCCACTCCCCCTACGAACTGGACGATTTATCCCCTGAATATAACCGGTTTGATGATTGGCAATAATACAGCTATAAACCGAGCTCTATTCAATCAAAGAATATCGAAAAAATATGATCTCATGTATAGCCAAAGAGCTTTCGTGCATTGGTATATTAGTGAGGGCATGGAAGAAGGTAAATTTGCAGAAGCCAGGGAGGACTTAGGCCTTCTGGAAAAGGATTATTTGGATGTTCTAACAAGCGATTATGAAGATGAAGAAGAAAATGAAAATGACGATTAAATACTGATAAGAATTTGGTTTCGCCAGTCATATCGCCGATCTTGTGAGCTGCGCTCCCTATTGCAACTCCTACTGCTCCACCGATAGATTTTGGGAACGCGCATGCTCATAAATTCCTTTGGCCTCTTGGTCTGTTTGTCTTTTGACCAATAGGGCGCCTCTAAAAATAGTAATGTTTTCGTGAGTGCAAGGAAGCACCGCGCGCAGAACCGCAATGTATAGGTGCTCACTGCTGTCCCATAGAGCATACTAACCCTTTGAAATTTCCGGAAAAACTGTTTTCATGTCTCAAACACGATGCCATAGTCAATTTTTTATGTAAATCAATAGGTTATACGCTGTGTTTAACTATTTTGTGGGACAGCAGTGATGGGTAATACCTGAGGATTGCGAGCACCGCGCAACGCAGCCATAGCCTCGCGCAGTAGGTTTTTAGAGGTCCCCTCAAGACACCTTACCGGGAGGGTACAACCCAGCTAATGTTCGAGTGTAATGTTCGAGCCTTTCGGATGTCATCGCCAGGCTGGCCGCCCTGCTACCCAACCCCCGCGTTAACCTGACACGCTTTCATGGAGTGTTCGCGCCCAACACTCAAGCACCGGGCGTGAGTGACACCGGCCAAGCCGGGCACGGGTAAGATAAGCCAGGGTATCCGTTGAACCACAAACCCTTATCAGATGCGGCGTGATGCCATGATCTGGGCGCAACGCCTGCAACGGGTATTCCCTGCAACGGGTATTGAATATATCGATATTGAAACCGGTGAGCGCCGCGGTGCAAAGGTTGAGGTGATTGTCAGTATCGAAGACCCGGCGGTGAGCAACAAATCCTTGACCTCTTCAAGGCCTTGACCCCTTCAAGGACAAAGCCACAAGCAACGAACCCAGGGCGTTACCCTAGAGTTGGGCGCCAGCGCCAGTGGCGCTGTTCACGTCCTTGTTCCGATGCGTTGTTAAGCAGCGGCGCGAGCACGCTCATGGCCAGTGACAACTACTGGAAATGTCCAGCCCATTTCTGAGCAAAATAGGCGGACCCTATGCAACCATCCTGAGCGTACACCACCTGAATTACGCAAGACTAGCCTGTACCCCGTTCCACTTAACTATTGAGTTGGATGCAATAGGGCGTTTAGTCTTCCTATACCTATACCTCGACCCAAAAAGGTGTTTCGAAAAAGCGTACTCCAACTCGGTATAGCGCGTCTCGTCGTTGTTGATACTAATTCGGAAAAAAATTACCCGACATCAATTCAGAATATATCTGACATGCTCTTCATAGAAAACCGTTTAATCATTTGCGTATTGTGTTGCAGTGAGTGCAACACCGAACGAACCAAAGCCACCCGTTGCTCCTTTGTAGCCACCACTGTCCGCCCAATTCGTTGGCTTTTTACGTGATGCCATACCCGTTCATCAGGATTGAGTTCCGGTGAATACGGCAGTAGCAATACTAACGTGAGCCTCCCTTGGCTATTGCGGACAAATTCTTGCACCTTCTTGGCTCGATGAATCCGATGGCCATCAACAACCCAATAGATCGATCCCTTGGCGTTGTGCAACAAACGCCTTGGAAAGTCGATAAAAACGTCTGCGGTTACCCGTGATTCGCTCACCATGAAACGCAGGTGACCCTTCGGCGAAACGGCTGACAGCCTATTCACGCTAAAGCGCCGACCCGTTTTCGCTACAACCGGCGTATCACCCCGTACCCCCCAAGTGGTACCACGATGATAATCCGACCGGATCGTCGATTCGTCGCCGAAATAGACCCGCGCTCGCCGCCTTTTCGCTTGTTGTTGTACTTCAGGCCAAGTTTCTCTTAACCATACCTTAACCTGATCAGGGTCTGGCTCGTATGCCTTAAACCCAGGGCGCTGCGCACTCATCCCCAAACGAGACAGGCTATTGCCCACCGAGCGCTCGCTGACCTCGATGCCAAATTTGTCTTTCAGTCATATCTGAATCATCGAGCGCGTCCACAGGGCATCGTGAAAATCCAATTGCAACGGATTCGTTTTAACCCGTTCACGTAAGCGATCCGCATATTCATCGGGACACTTTCTTGGGCGACCCGTGATCTTGCCGGTGGACAGCGCCTGTTCACCACCTTGCTCATATCTGGATAACCAATCGTCAATGCAAGAACGATGAAATCCGAGGGCTTTAATTACTTTTTCAGGGCTTTCACCCGACAATACTTGCGCAACCGCGTGCCTGCGGATGGCTTCTCGCGCGGAATGGGGCAGTGAGCGACCGTCTGTCTTTTTCATAGCATCACTATAACACATTTTATCAATTTGTGTCGGGTAATCTTTTGCCGAAGTAGTAAATGTTTCGTACCTCGTCCAATTTCTGTTGGTATTGTATAAGCGCTTTGTCAGAATTCGAAGAGAGAATAGCTTTGGTAGCCATATCAGAGATAGCAATAGCGTTGAATATACCTTGAGAAGACAGGGGGTCAAAGCATAATGCAGCGTCTCCTGTGGCTATCCAATGATCGCCGTAGGCATTGGATAGCCATGCTGTACGGGCATCGGTAGCGCGAAGTTCGGTATTGGCGAACGCCTCCGGATCGATGTGTTTGGAGATCAAGCGACTTTGCACAAGCTGTTTTAGCCAACGTTGAGGTTCTTGTTTTAACACTGGCGCCTTTGCTGCGCTGGTGTGGTAGATGGCTAGGGGGCGGTGGTCTGGTAGGTGGGCTGCGTACCACCAACCGGAGTCGTCGGATTCAGTTATAGTACGAGCGTCCGGGACCAGGTTTTGGGTGGCTTTGCCGATGCCCCAGATGGCGATGAGTGGCGGTGATTTCTGTTTTTTGATGTTGTGGATTTTTGAGGCCACGCTTCTACGGCCAGTAGCATCGACTAACCACTTGGCGCGGACCTTATGCCCATCCTCAGTTTCGATCCCCCAACCTTGATCAGTAAGCTGGCAGTGTTTCAGCCAAGCATCGTAGCGACTTACACCGGCTTGTAGCGCCTGGTTCGCAAGCGATTGCTCGAACGCGAGACGGTCGAGACGCCAGCCAGAACCCTCGGCTTGCATCACAAAATCCTGCGAGCGGATCTCACCAGCCCATAGGGATAGACTACCGGGGATCCTGCGATGAGGGGGAGATTCCAGCGGTGCTAAATCAAGTTTCGCAAATAGCGTCTCGATAGAAGCGGGTAAGGATTCACCGATTTTAGGCGTGTCAGTGACCGCCCGGTCAAGCAATATAACCCGGCGGCCTGCTCTAGCGAGTCGAACTGCGGCAACTAGCCCGGCGGGTCCTGCTCCAGCGATGGCAGTATCAAAAACACTGTCGATCTGGCTCAACGCACGCCTTACCCATTGTTACGAATCGATTCTCTCGCGCTTGCGCAACTTAATGGCGTCTTGCAAATGCTTCTCGCTCGCCCAACCCGCTTGCGCCAACTTCGCCTGGCGAGAGCCAATTTCTACAGCGGCAGCGGCGGCGGCCATTCTGAGATCCTCGGCGAGCTGATAACCGACATTTTCGACGTAAATCACCTCTGGAAATTCAGGGTCGTTCTTCACCCCCGGCCGCGCTTCGACGATGCCTTGGGAGCCGAAATCGGCGATCATTTTCTCCATGATCTGCGGTACCGTTCCAGCGGTATCAATGAACCGGTTCCAACTTGACCGTCGGCTAAAAGCGGCGACGCGGGCTTCTCTGGGTTCGCTTTCATTGATGACGATCTGGTAATCCGCTTCGGTTAACACCGTATTGGGCACCCTCGCAGGCCAGAAGCTGGGTTGAAACATGTCGTAGTCGGAACCGTACCCCGCTCTGCAGTAGGCGGTGTCACCCTGCCAGGGTAGTCCCATCCATCGTGAGATGCTCCCAGGGACTTGCGCATAAAGCGGGCCATTCGGCGCGAGCACCTGGGTTTGATCCAAAGTACTACCCCATTGATCCGGGGATTCTGGAACGGCACTTTCACGAATTCTAAACGGTTCTCGATACATACTGGCGTGGCGCATCGGCCAGGTCATTTCGCAGCCGGGATGAAATGCATCTGCGAGACAAAAGTGTAACGCGGCCTGATCCAGCATCGCACCCTGCTCGGCAAGGGGGACATCGCTAAGCTCGGCAGGCGGTTTTGTTGCCGGATCCCAATCTGCTTCGAAAGTACCGCTGGCCCAGCGCTCCAGGTGTAGATGCTTAAGTGCGGGCAACGCTAGCATGGTATTAGTGGAGGCCTGAAAGTGATCACCACTGAAATCGTCACCATATAACCAAGGCCACAGACGAGGTTCGTTAACTCTGGGTTGATGAGGGCGAAACGCGTTGAACATCTGGCGTCTTAGTGCACCATAAGGATCGATTGAGGCAGATAGTGGTTTTTTCGACAGCTTTGCAACGAAATCAGGATCTTCGAAATCGATAGGTCCACCTTTACCAAACATGGTGGCAAACCCTTTATTGACCCATTGTAAATTAGACAGGCGCTGTAACTGGGGCAGCACATCCTTGGTAAAGGAGGTCACCTCAGGCACCGCCATCCAACCATTTTGGGTATAAACATCAACTAAGAGATCGTATAGCGTCCGCCAGCCGATCACATCCGGCGCGTAGTTCGGTGGCGCAGTAACCACCCATGCGCTGTCCACCGGGACGGTTTGTCCGCTAATACTCACCGTCGCAGATACCGGACCATCAGACATATCGTCATACCAGTCCGCCGCGTTGTTGAAGGAATCCGGGTCCGCAGGATCGTACGGGGGCTTACCGGACGGTGAGGTAGATTTCCCATGACCACCCAAGAATAGCAAGCGGCCCTCTGCATCGGTTTGTAGTTCGCCTAGATAAACCGTCTCGCCTTTAAATTCGCCGGTATGAAAACGATGTTGATGGCCCCCTGATACTGAAAGACCGCTAATGCTTCGCGGACCAGGATCGATCACCAATGCTTTGCGATCATCTCCCCGGATATCTGGATTACGCCGTTTCACTACCAAGTCAGCGGTTTCTGGAATATCCATTGCAGTAATGAAATGGAACCAGTCTGCTTTGGTATTGGCGACATGGACAGTCCAGGTAATGTCGGCATTATTCGCCGTTAATTCCCGTACTACGTCGCCAGCAGCGTTATAACCATAGATTCGAAATCTCGCCGCCTGTCGTTTCAGCGACCCTTGAGAAGTACGATAAAAACCATTGGACTTTGAGGGTGGGGTGGTCACCTCGGGGCCGATAAAAAACTCGCTCTCTGCGTCGCCAACCCGAGCAACGCCGATACCCGGATGAATCGCTGCCCTAACGATCACTTCATCCTTACAAGGTGGCAAGACATCGTCGGGTTTTGGACTCACCGGTTCACCCACCGGAACGCCGTTGGCATTTCGCCTTTGTAATGCCGACGCCTCATAAACCACCCTGCGCACTTCAGAGATAGAACCTTGCGGCCGATGATCCTCGGTTACCCGCCAAATATTCATACTCAGATTTTCGCCATATTCCGACTGACCTCGAGCGTTGATATCCTGTTTAGGGAACACCACCTCGGCAACGGGAACGAATTGACTTTCCAATTCCGGCCACGCAACAGTCGCCTCATCCAATGGCATGGTTTCGGGATTGGTTCGAAGCTGGAGACAAAACTCGAATGTCACATCCTGCGCCGCCAATCGATCCGCCATCTCCTTGGCAAGATACGTCGGGTCTGCGGGCTGTTCGTGAGGTGGATTATCGACAATTGTCGGTCTAAGTAGATATTTGACATACTGCGACTCCCCCAAAGAGAAAGGTAGAATCCCCCAATAAGCAGTCGCCAGGACGGATCCAACAGGCTGCGCCATTTCATCAAGGAGTTTCGCCGTCTTAGGGTGCTGCTCTAAATAAGGCCCGTAATCGCCATCAATAACACCGGCTTTGGTGAATTCACACATGTCCGTCGCGGTATCCACAAAGAACACTCGAAAGTTCTGCAGAATGAAATCAAAGGTGTCATCCTCCGGCGCACCGATGATTTTTGGTGTTGGTGTATTAAACAGCTTTAAGCCGACACCACAGGTGGTTTTGTAGTCGTTGATCGTCGGCAAAGTATCCGACGAAAACCGCGCCCACAGGGGATACTCCGATCCTTGGAAAAGCCCGACAGCGAGATTCGCTGGCAAGTCGGGCTTCACCTTGAATGTCCCTTTCGCCACACCATGGGGCTTAAGAAAAACCGGCCGCAATGCCGGACATTGACCCGCATCTATCCTGCTCTTCTGAACGATGTTGACGAACATTTCTACTAAAGACGCGGCGGGATCGACACCGCAGTCCACACTTTGGTTATGCGAGGTAGCGGCACTACGAGTTTGAAGATGTTTGATCATGGGACTTACCTTGTAGTGGGATGGCGTGGTGGCAAGGTCTAGCTCGTATCAACGCTAAAGGGCACCTCTAAAAATGCACTTTTCCGCGATGGCGGCGTCAGCGCCGTGCTCGAATCCTCATGTATGACCTATCACTGCTGTCCCACAAAATAGTTGAACACAGCGTATAACCTATTGATTTACATAAAAATTGACTATGGCATTGTGTTTGAGACATGAAAACAGTTTTTCCAATAAATTCAAAGGGTTAGTATGCTTTATGGGACAGCAGTGATAGGTCATACATGAGGATTCGAGCACGGCGCTGACGCCGCCATCGCGGAAAAGTGCATTTTTAGAGGTGCCCCAAGCCCCATTTAATGCTCCAGTGGATGGATGAAAGGAGAGCCTTGCAGCCCAGGGGGGCTCGCTGCCCAACTCCGTTCAGCGTGAATTCGAAGAATTTCTTAGCTGCGGCCGTCTGCAACAGGGTTGTCTAGGGGTGCGTTGCGAAGATTGCCAACATGAGCGGGTGCTGTGAACCTCAATGTTCATTTCCACCTGCTGTTTCTTGACAGTGGGTATGCCGAAGATACCTGGGGCGCGATGCGCTGCCACCGGGTGAAGGCACCGGCTCAAGAAGAATTGCTACGTTTAACCCATCGCCCTGAGTCAACCTATAGCCTTAAGTCAACGCGTTACCCGGTTCCTTGAGAGGGGAGGATTGCTTGAGCGGGACGCCGGCAACAGCTACCTGGTCTTTGCGCAGCGACAGGCGGGTGCGGTGCGGCCGCTGTTCGGCCACTCGATGACTGACCGTATTGCGTACTTACCGTGTTGCGCTGGGCCCGCATCAGGGACGCCAAGGTTTTCACCTGGCAAACCGTGCCGCCACGTGCGCGCGGCGATGAGTCGGCGCAGGCTGCCAAAGTAGCTGGTTTTTCCCTGCCTGCGGGGGCCGTGGCCGAACCTCACCGGCGAGACAAGCGGGAGCGGTTGTGCGGATATAGTTCGCAGCCGGCTGTATCGGAAAAGCGCCTGGCCCTGACCTCCAGCGCAAAGATTCGTTACCCGCTCAAGACACCCTACCGGGAGGGTACAACCCAGGTCATGTTCGAACCTTTCGGATGTCATCGCCAGGCTGGCCGCCCTGCTACCCAACCCCCGCGTTAACCCGGCACGCTTTCATGGGGTGTTCGCGCCCAACGCTCAAGCACCGGGCGTGAGTGACACCGGCCAAGCCGGGCACGGGTAACAAAGCCAGAGTCTCCGTTGAACCGCAAACTCTTATCAGATGCGGCGTGATGCCATGACCTGGACGCAACGCCTGCAACGGGTATTGAATATATCGATATTGAAACCGGTGAGTGCTGCGGTGCAAAGGCCGAGGTGAGTGCCAGTATCGAAGACCGGGTGGTGAACAACAAAATTCTTGACCCCTTCAAGGACAAAGCCACAAGCAACGAACCCAGGGCGTTACCCTAGAGCCGGGCGCCAGCGCCAGTGGCGCTGTTCACGTCCTTCATGGCATTCACCCGCTCCTCCAACACCCCTTGCCCTTGAGTGAGATTCATGATGCGCGTGTAGATATTGCCTTGGACTTTTAGGCCGAATAGATCGGCCCCATGCTGGGTATTGTCGAAGGCATAAGCCGTCGTTTGGTAAATCGGCACGGCAACGGCTTTGGTCGTGGGATCAGGCTGATACCCAGCCTGCACTGCCATCGTTTCCAGTGTCATTCTCAACACGGCGGGCAAGCGCAACTTTGGCTCTTAGCACTACCCTCGCCCACGGCGGCAATCCTATTGCTCCTGAAGGATCCCATGGTCAGCTAGCGCCTTACCAAACCGGCCACGGCGCCATGTGGAAAGCACCTGCCACAGCCGCTGGCGTGTAGATGTCCTATGTCGGCGCCAACGATGCGGTGGACTGACATTCCGTGCCCGGCTGGGCCACCGATCCGCAAGCGGCGCAAGAACACACGCAAACCGTGCTGCGCACGCACGTCTTGTTATCGCCGAGGACGGGGGCAGGCGCGGGTGAGTTGCGACATGGGGGCGCAATTGGGCATTTATCTGGCGCTGCCCTTGGAGCTTAAGCACCTTAGATGGGCACGGTTGGATGGACACGGTTGCAACCGCTAATGATTAACCCGACACTTGCCAGGGCCCTATCATTCGATGCAACAGATAGTCCATGAGCGACCCAACTGAAGCACTGGGATGCACCGCCGATGACACCGCGCCGGTGCCCTACCTACAGCGCATTCGTACCTATTATCAGACCCTTGGCTACGGCCAACCCTACCGTTGGGCGCAGTACCCGCAAACGCCGTTCACGCCGTTGAGCAAACCGCTGTCGCAAAGCCGCGTGGCCCTGGTGACGACCGCCGCGCCCTACCAGCCGGACAAAGGCGATCAGGGTCCATGGTCGGCCTACAACGCGGCCGCCAAGTTCTACCAGGTCTACACCGGCACCACCGAGGGTGAGCCAGACGTGCGCATCTCCCATCTCCGCATCGACCGCAAACACACCAGCCAAGAAGACGTCAACACCTGGTTCCCGCTGGCGCAGATGAAACGCCGCGCGCAAGAGGGCCGCATCGGCGCCGTGTCGCCGCGCTTCTACGGCGCACCGACCAACCGGTCGCAACAAACCACCATCGGCAAAGACGCCGTCGCAATCCTCGCCGCCATCCAGACGGACCGAGCGGACGTCGCCGTACTGGTTGCCAATTGACCGGTGTGCCATCAGACCGTGAGCCTGATAGCCCGCCACCTGGAAGAGAACGGCATCCCGACCGTCGTCATGGGCTGCGCCAAAGACATCGTTGAACAAGCAGGCGTGCCGCGGTTCTTATTCAGCGACTTCCCGCTGGGTAACGCCGGTGGCAAGCCGCATGATCGCGCATCCCAGGCGTTTACCTTGGAACTCGCTTTCAAAGTGCTGGAATCCGCACCCGCCGCCCGCACTACCGTGCAATCTCCGTTGCGTTGGTCGGATGACCCTTCCTGGAAGCTGGACTTCAGCAACGTCGAGCAGCTATCCGCAGAGGAAATCGGCCAACGGCGCGCGGCCTTCGATGAGATCAAAGACGTCGCCAAATCGCGCCGGGCAGCGGCGGGCCTGAAAGTTTAGTCTGGCCCGGTTCCGATCATGGGGCTGCCTATCGGCAGCCCTGGGCACCATTGGACACCCCACCA
The DNA here is from genome assembly GCA_012103455.1 of Gammaproteobacteria bacterium. GTDB lineage: Bacteria > Pseudomonadota > Gammaproteobacteria > HK1 > HK1 > WLWT01. The sequence goes on along the minus strand of WLWT01000003.1, from coordinate 494,048 downwards.
TGAACACACCGTTACCGCTTGACGACGTTCGCGTACTGGACATCGGCACGCTTATCGCCGGCCCCTTCGCCGCCACCATGATGGGCGACTTCGGCGCCGCAGTGATCAAAGTCGAACAACCAGGCCGCGGCGATGCACTAAGAGGCACGCCCGTGGATGACAAAGCGGGCCGCTCCGGCAACTGGCGGGTAGAAGCGCGCGATAAACAATCCGTCACCGCCAACCTGCGTGTACCCGAAGGCCAAGCCCTAGTGCGCGAACTGGTCGAACAAGCCGACGTCCTGGTGGAGAACTTCACCCCCGGTACCTTGGAGCGATGAGGTCTTGGCTGGGAGGACCTACATCCTCTGAACGAGCGCCTCATCATGGTCCGGGTATCGGGCTACGGCCAAACCGGCCCTTACTCCAAACGCTCGGGATACGATCGCATTGCATTGGGATTTTCCGGCTATATGTATCCCACCGGCTTCCCAGACCGCTTCCCCGTGCGCCTCGCCTTCCCCACCGCCGACTACAACACCGGCACCTTCGCCGCCCTGGCGGCCATGTTCGCCCTCTATCAGCGCGATGCCCAGGCTGGTGGCAAAGGACAACTCATCGATCTAGCACTCTATGAGGCACCCTTCAGAATCACCGCCGACAGGGTCCCTGAGTATTTAAAGTCTGGCCAAAACCGCGAGCGCATCGCCAGAGCGGACGAATTGGAAGCCCTACTGGCGCAGTGGATCGCGGCACGGGACTTTGGCGAAATAGAAGACAAACTGGTCGCCGCCAACGTCCCGTTCGGCGGCATCTACACAGCGGCGGACATCGCCCCGGACCCACATTACGACGCCCGCGGCAACATCATTCGCGTACCGGATGAGGAGGCAGGCGAAGTGGTCATGCCCGGCGTCGTGCCACGGCTAGAGGGCACGCCAGGCCGGGTGGCGTTTGCTGGACCCAGCGCCTGGTTCTCATAACGGTGAGAGCTAGCAGGGGCTTTTGGGCAAAACCGATGAGGAAATGGCGGTGTTGGCCGAGCATGGGGCGATTTGACTCGGCTTTTATACAACCTCTTGATTAGACAGGGGAATTTGTGCTTTGCACAGAATCTTGTGCCCACAAGAATTAGTAAAAAGTGGCAAAAATCGGCAACGTTTGCCTTCGCTTTTTCTTTTCAAGAATTCGCCAGGCGAATGAAGTTAGCCGTTTGTAAACATAGCGGTAGAAAGAACCGGTTCTCAGTTTTTTGGAAATCCGTGTTGCGTCTTTTGTGAAACACGGAAAGCTACGTCCACTAGAGGGTAGCTAAACTGGTCTAACCCTAATCCATGCCTATGCACCGCCTTGAGAAGCCGAATTTCACGCCGACCAAACGAGTTCTACACGACCTTCCCAGCGCACTCAAAAACAAAGTCCGTCACAGTTGAATACCATGTTGCCGTGCATACTGAGCTAGCCGTTGATACCGGTGGTCGTGTTGCAAGTCAGGCTCAGCCTCCCCGATAGCTGTCAAGCATTGTCCCAATTCCCGTGGCGCCCAGGGTTGGTTCCCGAGGATCGCGTTCAACAAACGCAATGCATCCAAAGGGAACCGCTTCACCAAGCCAGATCGCGTGTAGCTGACGTACGATGTGGTGCGGGCGCCCCACCGGTTGTAACCAATCGAAAACCGCTGACAATGCAACAGGAAACTCACCGCGTGCTGCGATGCTCATGCGTGCTAGAGCTCCTGCAATCCCAGGTGAGGCAAGGTCGCGCGACTTGGGCCAAACATGCTGCCAAAAAGGTTCTATGCGATTCCTCCAATAGCCCTCCCGCTGATCGCCGGCCCCTCAAGGGCCTACAATAGTGCCTGCGCAGCTTCCTCCAATCCCCCTTGGCCCATGTTTGACATTCCAGTCATCAATTGTCTTATAAATCGATATGTTAGAGGATTGCGGGGTGCCGTTATGGCACTACACGGTGATGGCCTGCCCGCGTGACTACATCCACCCCTTCTGCGTTTGGCCTGGGCAGTGCGACAGTCCCAGCGCGTCGTAGATAAGTGGTTGGCGCCCCTCGGCGCGTGTGCTCTTGCGCACGTGCACTGTGCACCCATCGGCGCGCTTGAACCGGACCGTGACCCGCTCCTGTCCACTGAACCGGCGGCGCCCACTCTCCCGACTGAGCGTTATACCCGCGGCCTTGAGTGGATAACCGATGCAATGAACCCGATGATAAGCCGGTACGGCAATCAACCGATGAGCGCTGACTCGCTCAGCCTTGTGGTGCTCAATCGGGCGCAGCCCCCGTTCGCCTTTCCGTGAGCGAAAGACCGCTTCGAGAGCAGTCGGCATCGTATAGGTGCGCCCCACCGTAGCCGCGTCCCAATCGGTTGGGTGGGTGCGTAAGCCATACACCGCGGGCCAAGTCAGCGCAATGGGCTGGGTGCGCGTCCCCTTGAGGGCGCTGGCGTTAGCGCTGGCCGGCGCTTCGCTCACCTCAATGTCGTAGTAGTCCTGTGCGGCGCGCGCATAGCGTTGTTCGAGCCGTGCGATGCGCTCCAGCACCTTGGCATAGGTCTTCACCGTGCGCGGCTTATCTAAGCCCGCGGCGAGCTTGTCCGGCGCCGCTCGAAGCGCTTGGCCAATACCTGCGCCCTATCGAGGTCCCTATGCTCACGCCGGCTCGAATGACAGTACAGTTCTACTTCACCGGGCTCAGTGAGCACACGCTGCGCGCCGAATAGGGGTATCAGCGTGGTCTTTGATAAGCACCGCCTCGTTGGCGTCGAATGGACGAGGGCGCTTACGGCTGACCCCCACAGAGCGATAGGGCTTGTCGTTCGACCCGGTGACCTTTTCTTCGGTAGCCATGCCGGCATCGAGCACCCCGGTAGGGGCTTGCGTCGCGTGCTCGGGGCTGAGCGCCTGCCCCCTCGTCTCCAGCGTGTGCGGTTCACCGACATGGCCAGCAAAGATTTCACTGCGCTTGGGAAAGCCACTGGCATCGAGCACCCAAGCCAAGGTCGCCCGGGGGCAGTCGGCGCGTTTTTCTTGGGATTGACCGAGGGCCGCTCATGTATTAGCGCTGGCAGTACCTTCGAAATAGGTGGGGGTTCAATCATGAAGCGTGATGAGTTCATCGAACTCAAACAGTTCACGCTCACGGTTATAGACAAACGCTTCGAACGCCGGTTGATGGGCCTGGAGGCGATCGGCAATACGATAGAGCGGTTGCGGGGGGGGGGGGGGGGGGGGGGGGGTTGGCAACATCATGCGCAATGAGTTCGCCTCACGCACTTTGTTGTTGCAACCAAGTAGGGGGATACCGCGCGGGCCGGACAGGCCATGCGGGCGATGAGGGGGCCCAAAGCGGCAGCGAGTGGGCGTGAGTTGAAGCCCAAGTCGCGCAATGGCCGGTCGAGTGGCAAAGGCCGCACGGTTTGCAAGGCAACCGGTTCGAGGGCCACGCTGCGCGGGCGCAGCCCTTCGAGGTGCTCCCCATCAATGGCCTGGCTATCGCCCGGCTCACTATCCTAGTGGGGGTGTAAGCGTGCCCGGGTGTGCAAGAGCAGAGCGCTTAAGTGTGGGGCAGTATCTTCCCATTGTGGCTCGAGGTCGATGGGTATGAAGTCATTTTGCCCTGCCCCTATCTGCTCGACCCGTTGAGCCAGGGCCGGCCAGTGCTCTTTGGGTACCTCGAAGTGTCGTCCCAAGTGAGCCACAGTGCGCTGTCGCACGCCGTTGTCGGTGCGCACGGACTCGACGAGGCGGTAGGTGAAGTAGGGCTCAGCGGTTGGCCGGCTTTTGATGAAACTGCGCCGGAGGTACATGAAGGGGGCCGGTAGGGCAGTGCGGGGTCTGGGTCAAGGGGTATGATGTATTTTATGGCACTACAAAACAATCTTCAAAAACTCACTCATTGACATTATCGGAGATATTGTTCGGCGGATGTTTGAACAACGGCGAAATCGGGGCAAAGTCGCCTAGATTGGAAGTCCAAATGTCAAACATGGGTCGGCATCGGCAAGGATGAAGCATTGCGCATCTCGTTGGCTGGAGCGCAAGAGAAAACCGCTCTACTCCATTGGCGAGGCCAGTGGCATATCCCGCACGGCACGACGGCGACTACACATATTCTCAAACCCGAGATCGGCAAGCGCCCCGGCGGCATGGACCTCTCACTGTCGGTCGAGAACGAGTATCTGTGCATGAAACTCCTCAATGCGCTAGGCCTACCGGCCGCTGATGCAGCTATAGTGACTTCGGCACCAAGAGAGTGCTCGCCGTGAAGCGGTTTGACCGTCTCTGGAGCAAGGGCGGACGATTACTGCGCTTACCACAGGAAGACTGCTGCCAGGCATTGTCGGTGGCAGCTACAGCCAAGTATGAGAGCGATGGCGGGCCGGGCCTGCCGGATCTGATCGGCTTGTTCACCGGCGCCGACAAACCGTTACACGACCAACGGCTGATCATGAAGGCTGCAATAGTATTTTGGCTGCTGGCGACAACCGACGGCCATGCGAAAAACTTCAGCCTTTTCCTACACCCGCACAACCGGTTTTCCCTGGCGCCGTTCTACGACGTGATGTCGGCCCAACCACTCTATGACGCAAAGCAGCTAAGCCGGCGGCAAATGAAGATGGCCATGGCCGCCGGCACCAACCGCCACTATCGCGTGCACGACATCGCCCCCCCGGCATTTCCTGCAAACCGCCAAAACCAGCGTCATGGACGCGAGTGTTGTCCAGGAGTTATTCGCCGAACTGCAACAAATTAGCGAACAAGCTATAGCCGATGCTCTTTGCGAGTTGCCAGAGCGTTTCCCTACAGCTCTGGCAGAGTCAGTTATCAGCGGATATCGCAGCCGCCTGCGCCAGTTGGAGGCGGTCACGGCCTAAGCTAGGCTTACCCCCGGGGGGGATTGCAGACATCCTCGCACGGTGTGTGGGCCGCGATCCAGGCAACCGATCGAGCGGGTCGATCTCATATGCACCTGCTTCGCACCGCCAGGAAATAGGAGTTCCGGCTCGACCATGCGCTTGCAGCCCAGCCCTTAGTGCTGAACTCATGTTCGGCAGCACCGGGCTTGTATACGGAGCGACCGCCTTCACGCCGCCTTGCCCATTTGATGCCACGTTACCGTGATGAGCGGCGCCGGCGGTCAAGGCATTGACGGCTTCAGAAGGCGGGAGTCACCGTCGAGCGGCACGATGGCGCACAATTGCGCCAGGTATCGGGTAGAACCATATCGCCCAACCCTCGCCTAGGCGTGATCTCCGCAATATGGATCCACGCCCCCTATATCCGTCTTCGGCAACGGGAAGTAGCTTGTGCATACCGCTGCCGTTCGCTTGCAGGACGCGCGTAAGCCGGCCTGCCAGTACAACGTGTTGCTTGCTCTTCTCTTCCGCGATGAGCGTCTCGGCTGCCGAACGTACCGCGCTCTTGTCGCCGGAAACACTCGCTCTCACGGGGTTAACTAAGAGGTCACCGCGCGCCATTTGCCCCCTCTACCGTAGGCTCGTCTGAGCTTCTACATAAACGATTCGACAATCCAGTGGTTGCGCCATACTGGCACATCCTCCCAGTCGAGGGATGCATCGATCGGTTTGAGAATGCGTTACGGGATTCTCGGGCACGTTCATTATCTTTGTTGGCTACTCTCATCCATCGCGCTTCTCCCAGGCGTTGACCAGCGAGGTGCGGGGTATACGCCTAACGTATACGCAGGCTCGTGGGCTCGTCCAGACATCGCCGAATTGGGATTTGGTGGCTATGGGTGCCCTGCTATTTTCCCCTTACGCTTTTGTTTTTCTTAATCTTTCTTTGAGTTTGATTACTCGTATGCCCCCGATTGTGCCCCTTTATGGCCTGGGCCGTTCGCGCGCATAGACGAATTGAGAATTCACCCAAAAGAGCGTTACTAGAAACTCGTTTCTTGGCGTCGGTACGTTAGACCGCCTCCGAAATCCGACCGCCGAGCCGAGACCCAACACACGAGCGTGCTGGCTCTTTAGCGACCCGCAAGGCACCTCGATCAGACTCTATTTGATATGTTTTTCGTACTAATCGTCTTTTTGTGATATCCTGCAACGCGACATCTCAGATAGGGCATGCTGGTGAAGTTTCGCGATCTACTGGCCCATAACGTTCCGACGGAATTGTTGTCAAGGTTGCAGCAGGAGGTTCCGCGTATCTACCCGGCGGCCTATGAAAGAGCCCATAGTGATCATCCGGAGCCTCAGGCGCAGAACCTTGTGGGTAACATCCGTTCTGCGATGGTCGATGCAGCGCTCTTCCGGCTCGGCCAGCTGACAGCTCGCGTGGACGTAGAGACGCGCACCGTTGGTGGCTGGAACTACACGCTGCTGAGGGCCGGTCGTTTGTTGCTTACCGCGGCGCGGGCCGACGGCAAAGGGCTGCCTCCTCGGGACTGTAGCTACAGACGTGGTTACGCCGCTCTAAATCAAGGTCAGGGTGACCTGTTGTACTCCCGGTTCACCCCTGAGGAGCTGGGGATAGAGTTCGGCCCCGATCCGAATTTTGATGCCTACTGCTGCTGACGCATGGTCCTAGCCGGGCCGACCCACGAGTGGTCGGGTTCATGGAACTTTCGTTTCCTATACCGGATCTGTCCAGCGTCGCATGCGCACCATTTGATCTCACCGAGCTCTGTACCAACGTGGTCGCCAATGCGCGTACTACCGAACACATCGTCGATAACGCACAACCGAAACTCCGGAAGATCCGAAAACGCGAAGACAACGGCCCAATGGTGGGCAGTTGAGCGCGCAATTATGCCATCTGGAACTATTGGGTTCATGGGAACCCGGCTGCGCGAGGCGCGCGCGTTAACGCAAGTTGCCCTCGCTGAGCTTTGTGGACTTCCCGTGCTCTCCGTCCGCCGGTATGAGGGTGACACAGTCTCACCGAGCCCTACCGCTTTCAAAGCACTCGTTGACGCGCTTAGATTCCCGAAACATTTTTTTCTGCAGCCACGAGCCGTCACGCCGGGCGAACTCACGTTTTTTCGATCTGTCCACGCAACATCGAAGTCTGCGCGAACACGCGCGCACTGGCGTATCAATTGGATTCAGTCTATCTGCGCATTCTTGGAGGAGCACCTTGAACTTCCGCGAGTCAACTTGCCGGTATTTGATGTCCCTAGTGACCCTCGAGAAATCTCATCCTCCGAAATTGAGGCGCTGGCAGAACAAACGCGCAGGGCATTCGGACTTGGCGACGGAGTAATCTCAAACACTGTCTTGTTGCTTGAGAGTAACGGTGTCGTAGTTTCTCGCGCGACCGCGGGCCACCCGAAGATCGACGCATTCTCGCAGTGGAGGTCCGGCAGCCCCCCCGTTGTGCTACTAGGCAATGAAAAAGACTGCGCCGCACGGTCCCGGTTGGATGTCGCGCACGAGCTAGGACACTTGATACTTCATCGCCATGTCGCGCCCGAATTCTTCAATTTGAGCTCTGGACACAGGCTCATGGAGGACCAGGCGCAACGCTTCGGCGGCGCATTCCAGCTGCCAGCGTCCACCTTCTCTGACGAGTTCTACGCTGCTTCGCTCGACCATCTTTTGCATCTCAAGTCACGTTGGCGCTTGTCAATAGGTGCAATGCTGTATCGTGCGCGTCAGCTTGATCTCCTCGACGACAAGACTACGCAGTCTTTGTGGCGTCAGCGCGCGAGGTGGGGTTGGGCACGTCACGAACCGCTGGATGAAGAGTTGCAGCCTGAGCGCCCTCGACTACTCGCAAGGTGCATCGATCTCCTCTTACAAGAATGTGTGGTCGAGAAGAGCGATATTCTCCAGGTGCTGCCGTACCCTCAGGACGCCCTCGAGGAACTGCTGGGCCTTCATAGCAGTTTCTTCGATGAGTCGAGAGCGACAACGGTAGCGAGCTTCCCACAGATGAAGAGGGAAACGCGCTCGGGAGAAACGCAAGCCGGACCGGCCGATGTCGTTCAGTTCCCAACAAAAGAGCCGCTGTAGTACCTCCGAACCGAGCGTGCCGTCGCATGTGCGGCGGCTCTACTCGCTGCCTGGAAGTGCTGGCTGCTTGACCTGCGACTGCTCACCAGATACTCGTTCACTGGATTGCACCGCGACTTGGTACCTACGCTCCAATCCGCTTCCGCAGCTGCAGTAACCAGTCGCCATCCCGACGAAGATCGGTCATCTCAGAATCGATCACTACCAATTCGCTCGCCCGGCTCCCAGAGGCTAGCGAATGCTCCAAACTCCTATTCAATGAGGCGAGAAACTTGATTGAGAGTGACTCCTCCTCGGGTCGCCCCCGGAATCGTATCCTCCGCATTTGTTCACCGGGGCTGCAGCGCAGCCAAATCAGCCAGCAAGGGTACCCAAGCTCCGCTCTCACTTCCTGATACACAAGTCGGAATATCTCTCTTCGCTTCTCGGGAAGCCCAACCAACGCGTAAGCAAGATCCAGCTCAAGAGAATGATCCAGCACTACTAGCGCGTCTGACTCCAATGACCGCTTAGCGAAGTGATAGTGCTGCAACAGAAAAGTAAGCTCAGTCTCAAACGCATGGGCCTCTGGCGTCTCATAGAACGCGCGCCAGAACGGGTTTAGTTTGTGGTCCTCGAAAACGACTGATACGCGGGGTACAGACAGCCGATTTGCAAGCGTTGTCTTTCCGGAACCAATTCCACCTACAATCTCGATGAGCCGCTGATTCACCATTCAGCGAGATTCCCCAACTGCTTACACGTTACTTGCTCATTCATTCGGGCCGCACTTGTGGTCTGCCGTTTCGCGCGTCCAACGGAGATTCGGGTTCCCCCATCAACTCGATTAGCTTCTCGTGAAAGTCACGTCTCTCTTTGCGTGTTTCATTCAGGATTGCATTCGCCTTCTCCAGGGACTCCTCTGCTTCAAGCAGCATGATCTCAGCCTCCTGATACGCCTTAAGTGCATCTCTAACCAGCGGGACAGCCGCCACAATGAGCGTGAACACCGCAACTACCAGCACGAGAGCTGCAACGAACCCGAAAGAACGCAGGGATTTCACCTTTTTCTTCGCGCCTTCCGCCGCACTGACTGCCTTCTTGAGTTCGCCCTTGAAAGCCCCCACGACACCACCGCCCCAGACGCCGCTCTTCTGAAAGTATTGATGGGCGCTCAGCGAGTTTTTTCTCGGCGGAAACAGGACAAGGTTATCGGGCTTCTCTTCATCCTTCTCACGCCAGTACGCGTGTTGACTCACCTTGGTGAATTCGACCCAAATCAGTCCCTCTCCCCCAATGAGAACATGGTTCTGGTCCGTGAGGTTGTGTAGTGGGATTAGCAGCCTGCCAGAAAACCCGGGATCAACGAGAGGCCCTGTTCCCAACAGTAGCCCTTTATGGACAATCCCAATACTGAGATTGAACCTTGCGGCGATGTATTGGGGAAGACAGAACTCCTCTTGCAATAAGAGATAGGTTATCGAGTTTCGAGGAAGCTCCACTTCCTCACCCTCCGAAACGACAATCTTGCGCTTTTCGTTCCTCTCGCCATCCTCAGTATCCCAGTAGTGGAGCTCCCCAAGAAACCGCATCTCGTAGGACGCGGGCTTCAACCGGTCACTATCAAAGTCCGAAACCAGACAGCCGAGCTCGGCGTATTTCGCAATGTCAACTGAATTAAGAAGAGAAGGTTGGATATCAGGAAACAGATCAAACCTCAAAATATCCTCAGATTCATGGTTCATACTCCATATCCCTTTAAGCGGCGGAGTTGAACTGCCAGCCTATTGATGGTCTCTCGATTATGGTCGAGGGGCCTGTGCCGACCAGCTGGACAGGACATCCGAGCTGCGTCTCGATTTCTGCAACGTGCGTATAACAAACGTCGGAGAGCGTTGTTCTTTCGTGGACCGCGTAGTCAAAGTAGTCCACGTGATTCAGAGCGACAATAGTCGGCAAGTTATGCTCAACCGCCCTTCGTGCGAGAGCGGCATCAAACCGCCCTACTCGTCTAATGCGACGTGTTGCTGTCGTGCGTTCTAGTAGTGGAACACACGAGCCACTCAGTAAAGTCACGTCCTCCCATGTAGTCTCGTTCTCAAGGACGCCCGAGTTTCCGCCTACCCGAATGGGAAAAGCTCGCAGAACTAAGGCGATGCAATCCACTGCCAGCGGACTGATACCAGCCTCGGAGAGAACAGCCGCCGCAGTCGTGTCGCGGCTGGTCACGTAAGGATAGCGACCCGAGTGAAGCAGCGACAAACCGAACCCTTGGGTACCTTCCACGACAACCCGACGTCTCTCCTTTATGTATCCTCCGGCGAGGTTGTGGGCATCACGACTGACGAAATCACGGAGCATTCGACAATGCTTGGCGAACATCACATCGGGATCGCGAAGCACCCTTTTCGCAATTGCTCCCCCGACCCCCTGACCCGTGGAACCAATCTTGTCCGTTAATCTACGTTGGAATTCAAGCCGGCGCGCCGCATCCCCAATCACGACAGCGTCAGGGTGAATCACCAGCCGACGTGGCGTCAGACCAAGCAGCTTAACCTCCGCAAGTAAGACATCGACATCTATGTAGGAACCGGCGGGTAGCAGTCCAATCACACCGTCATGGAGGCAGGGAGTCGGCACCTGCCTCAGGGGAAAGGCCTGTCCCGCGGACACGGCTGTGTGTCCCGAGTTTGGCCCGCCTACGCGGATTGCCAGTTCAGCGTCCTGTTCTCTGGCGAGCCAATGAGCAATCTTTCCTTTACCCTCAGAGCCGTACTGCCCCCCGACGACGACCGTAACTGTCATTTCTACTTCTCCAGTTCGCTCAGAATTTGGTTACACGCCTTTCTCAGCAATGAATTGTTCTCAATCACCTTGCCAGCTAATTCATGCAAGACTGCAGCGTTTCGCTCGATGCCATGTTGCTCTGCAGCATCGAACGATTCGCGTGAGCACTTCTCTCGACTCATGTACCTTTGCGCCCGGAGCTCTCGCTCGGCACAGAGATGCACGTGCAAGCATTTACCTGGCCACGTCTCCGAAAGAAACGCATGGTCCTCGGGGTGCCGCAAGCCATCGATGACTATCCTTTCTGCTCCGGCCACGCGTTCCGCAAGCGAGTTCTGTAGCCATCGTTGTCCACCTCTCCGCTCGAACACCTCCGCACCGAACTTTGCCAACTCGTCACGAGTCGGTGCCCCCCCAAGCGCATCTGCCAGAACTTCACTGAATCTGCAGTAAACAAACCCGTGCTTTAGGAGCTCTTTGCCGACGGCTGTCTTCCCAACGGCGGGGCGGCCGCTCAGTGCAACAACCGCGTGCGTATCCATGAAACGGGAATTCGGATCGATGGTTGGCACAACGAGAAAGTCTTCCTCAGCGGTACCCAGTAGCTCGAAGTGGCCCCCGACCAGAAACTGTGCGACTAGAGCTGAAGTCACTGCGTCGAGTTCATCGTGCGACAAAGAGTGCAGGTCAAGATCGTATCCGAAGCGCTCCAGTCCCCGTTTCAGGTGATGAAGGCTCGTTCCCTTTCTCGGGATCCCAAGGATGTCTTGCGCTGCGCCCGGGTAGCTTTCGACAACCGGCACCCCCAGTTGACGGAGCCGGGTCGCGAGCCGGCTACCCCGTTCCGTGAGCTTTTGCATACTTGGAATTAGCGCCGGGTAGACATTAATTCCTCGCCTACGGAGTAAGCGCTCCGCGTACCGAGTAATTCCATACTGGTTCCGCGCGGGATCGTCGTCGAAGGCAGACGTTCTCCCCTTTGGTAGAGACAGTGGAGAGTCAATTGATACCAAGAAAGGCTTTGCATCAACCGTCCGCTGCAATAGCTCTTCGTCAGTCGAAATTAGGGAACACGAAACACTGCGGCCTTCTACGCACGCCCAACCGGTCTTTCGAGCTTCACTGCCTGTTAGGTCAATTCCCACGATCGGTGCGGAGACAAGCTTCGCATTCGCATGCAGGTGTTCAAAAACAACTCTGGGTCCAACTGCTCCAGAAAACGGACTGACTATGATCTTTCTGGTTGAGCGCCGGTCTCTTGTAATCTGGACCTCTGAACGCGCAAAGTGCTGATGGCCGCTCCCGGAGGAATGAATGGATCGCGCGATTACATGCTCGAGTATTTCCTTCATTCCCTCGATGTCGGCATGGTTGTAGCGAATAAGTCGCTCAAGGGCCTGCAGGTCGCCTTCCTTGTAGTCAAACCAAAGTTCGACTGCTTTTGCGCCATCAATGCCCGTGGTTAGTCCCGGACGTTGAAGACCCAGCGTCTGCTCTATTCGTTTCTGGCCTCCCTTGAGCCCCACCCTTCTCGCCGGATAGACCAAGTCCAAATGCGGACAGTGCGAGAAATCCGTACCGAAGTGAGCTGTCAAGAACGGTAAGTCGAAGCGAGAGCCGTTGAATGTGACCAACAGTGGCTCGCACTCCAATGCAGTCACCAGGTCGGTCATCGAGCTGGGGTCTACCATCGCTCGATACTGTCCTCGGTACGACCATCCTACTAGGGTCACTACGTCGTAGAAGGAACTTAGACCCGTCGTCTCAATGTCGAGGAAGAGGCATCGTTCAGGGAATGCAGCCGCGATGCGTATCCAATCTGGGCGCGGAAGCCTAGCGGCAAAATAGTTGACATCTCCGTTCAAGAAGGCTCGCTCCGAGTCGCGCACGCCTTCTTCGAGAGTAAATACTTGGCCTTCAAACAACTCCAACTGCGACGACGTTCGATCGGCGACCTGTGCCCAGTCGTGAACCCCCTGTTGCCATAGCCGTTCCTCGCTCGCCTCGCTGATCCCCGGAAGATGTTTGAACGTGCCACGGAGGGGCTTCATTGAAGGTCGCGGTCGCTCACGGTGCCGCCTGAGAGCCAAAACGCTTCCTGGTTGGGTGGCACTTTCTCAACGAATTGCTGCATTAGCCGGCGAAGCACATGCGACGCTGATAGGTCCAGCTGGTAGCAAGCCTCTCTAAAGCTCTCGTACAGTTCCGGTTCAACTCGCAACCTCAAATCTTTCGTCTTGTTCACCAATTTACGCTTGGATACACATTGTGTATCCAGCATGGTACGCAGAAGTGCGCAGACTGCAAGTCGGTATTGCTGAATCCAACCAAGGAAAATCCAATAGCATTCCCTGAACCGGCGCCGCTCGCAGTCGCCTAATCGGTATTGGTCTTCCCCCGAAAAAGTGAACACCTAAATTAAGGGTCTTAATGACCGTGAAGGTGTTTGATGGGAACTAAGAAAAGACGTCAATACACCGCTGAGTTCAAACGCGAAGCCATAGAGTTGGCCATGTCGTCTGGGCAGAGCATTGTGGGCACAACGAAGGATCTGGGCATTGCCACCAGCGTGCTGCATCGGTGGAAGCGTGACCTAGAAGAGCACGGGTCGCAGGCGTTTGTTCGACAAGGTCAAGCCCTGCGATGCAGCACTGATGGCGCTGCGCCTAGAGTGGGCGCAGGTGAACAAAGGAACAGGGTTTTTTAAAAGCGCGGCGGCGTACTTTGCCAGTGACGCCAGTGAAGTCGGCGCGCATCGACAAGAATCGACACGACTATTCGATGCAAATGATGGGCCGGTTAGTGCAGCTCAAGCCAAACGGCTACTACGCTTGGCTGCGACGCAAGACCGAGCCGCAACGCCATTGAGAACCCAGCACTCAAAGCTGCGATGGCCCAGGTGCACGCCGAATCGGACGGCGGGTATGGTCGCCCCAAGGTGAGCGACGAATAGCTTGACCGAGGACGGTCTGTGGGCCGCCACCGCATCGCCCGGTTGATGCGCGACATGAGCCTGTTTGGCGGTCCAAAGAAGCGTTACAAGACCAGCCTTTACATCGGAATTTGGTGGCTACGGGTGGACTTGAACCACCGACCCCATCATTATGAGTGATGTGCTCTAACCGGCTGAGCTACGTAGCCATAGCGCGAAGGGCGCGCGATCGTACCGGCGCGTACCGCCACTTGCAAGCCTAAGCGGCCACTGTTGCCGGCTGCGTTCGATGCAGCCGGTTCATGGCGCCAGCCATATCGCCTGCCACTATCTTGGCAAAGTCCGCTAACGCCGCATCAATGGCCTCATCGATGGCCTTAGACTCGCCAGCGCTCGGGCGGTTCAAGACGAAGTGGACAACTTCTTCGCGCTGCCCCGGGTGACCGATCCCCAACCGCAAGCGGTGAAAATTGCGATCGCCGAGGTGCGCGATGATGTCTTTGAGGCCGTTGTGGCCGCCAGGGCCGCCACCGAGCTTGAGGCGGGCGACGCCAGGTTTCAAGTCGATCTCATCATGGACGATGAGGATCTGTGCAGGCTTCAGCCTATAGAAGCGGGCCAGTGCCGCCACTGCTTGGCCGCTTTTGTTGACGAAGGTGATCGGCTTCAACAGCCGCAGGCGCTGATCTTCAATGTGCGTGTCAGCCACTTCTGCGGCGAACTTTGCCTCAGCCCGGAAACTGCCACCCCATTTATGGGCCACCTGCTCCACGAACCAAAAACCCGCATTATGACGGGTCGCCTGGTAACGGCTGCCCGGATTGCCAAGGCCGGCAACCAATGCTAAAGGGGTACAGTTCATGCAGGTTCACGCCGCCGCTGTCCAAGACAAAAATTACTCGGACTCCGCACCGTCCTCGCTCTCCTCACCCTCGCCGGCAGATCCCGCGCTCTCATCACGGGTGGCGACGACGCCAGCCACCAGCAGATCTTGCGAATCTTCTCCATGGGTAAGCGCGGTCAGCTCCACCCCTTCGGGCAAAGTGAGATCGGATAAGTGAATGGTGCCGCCAAGCTCCATAGCGCCCATGTCGATCTCGATGTATTCCGGCAAATCCTTGGCCATGCACACCACTTCCACGTCGATCATGGCGTGCTGCACCATGCCGCCGGCCCGCTTGCCTGGTGCTTTGTCTTCGTTGATGAAGTGCAGTGGCACGTTCATGTGCAAAACCTGCGTGTCGCTGGCCCGCTGGAGGTCCAAGTGCATGACCTCATTGGTCGCGGGATGGCGCTGCAACGCTTTCAGCACGGCTTTTTGTGAGCCGGACGGCGTGGTCACCGTCAAGATGGTCGAATAGAAAGCTTCATTCTCCAGTTGCTTGCGGATGACATTGCGCGCCAGCGCCAGAGACTCGGGTGCTTCGCCGCCGCCATAGATAATGGCCGGCACCGCTCCGCTTTTGCGCAAGCGGCGGGTAGCCCCTTTGCCCAGGGCAGTGCGCGGCTCGGCGATGATCTCGAATTCGTTCATGACTTGTCTCCAAAAAGTGCGTACCGCTAATCCATGAACAAAGAGCCCATGGATTCGCCTACGTTGATTCGTCTAAGGCTCTCCGCCAATAGCTCGGCGATGCTGAGCTGGCGAATGCTCTTGCACGCTGCGGCCGCCGCCGATAACCCGATGGTGTCGGACACGACCAGTTCATCCAATGCGGAGGCGGCAATGTTGTTCACCGCCGGTCCGGAGAGCACGGCGTGAGTGCAGTAGGCCACCACCCGCTTGGCGCCATGCGTTTTCAGGGCTGCCACCGCCTGGCACAGCGTGCCGGCGGTATCGACCATATCGTCGATGAGAACGCAGGTACGTCCTTGCACATCGCCGATGATGTTCATCACCTCGGCTTCGTTGGCCCGCGGGCGCCGCTTATCGATGATGGCTAGATCGGCGTCGTCCAAACGTTTCGCCAGAGCTCTGGCGCGCACCACACCACCCACATCCGGTGAGACCACCATGAGGTCATCGTAGGGGTGGCGCCATACATCACCGAGCAACACCGGTGAAGCATAGATGTTATCCACCGGCACGTTGAAAAAACCCTGGATCTGATCGGCGTGCAGATCCACCGTGAGTACCCGATCGGCGCCGGCGGTACAGATCAGATCCGCCACCAGCTTGGCGGTGATGGCCACCCGGGCGGAACGCGAGCGCCGGTCCTGGCGGGCGAAGCCGAAATACGGCATCACAGCGGTGATGCGGCTGGCCGAGGCGCGCCTGGCAGCATCGATGAGAACCAGCATCTCCATCAAGTTATCGCTAGCCGGCGCGCAGGTGGGCTGAATGATGAAGACGTCGCGGCCACGGACGGAATCGACCAGCTCCACCCTGATCTCGCCATCGCTGAACCGGCCGACGGTGGCTTTGGACAGGCGCATCTTCAGATGGCGGGCAACGCGCTCGGCCAGTGGGCGGTTAGCATTACCACACAGCAACGCCATAGAGGATGTCGCCAGCTCCTCGCTATGGCGTACGTCGAACAGCTCGTTCATTATCTTGGCGCTCATGGTCTTGGCGCTGCTCATCGACTGAACCGCGCATGTGGCCACCCGTATGACCACGGGTGTTGAGCCGCTGGTATTAGCCTTTTTACTGGCCAGAAATCTTGGCCAATAACATTGGCTGGGGTGCCAGGATTCGAACCTGGGATGCCGGAGTCAAAGTCCGGTGCCTTAACCACTTGGCTACACCCCAAAAAAAACTCAACTCATGTCCTTTTCGCATGGCTCCGCTTCCACGGCCCCGTCTCCACGGCTTTGCGAAGCGGCGACTCATTGAGCGTTTTGGCGCTGAACACCCGCCATTCGGCCACCGGTGGTGGCGGCAATGCCGCCGCTTCACCTAGCACACAGAAACAGGCTGAGCCCGTTCCCGTCATACGCGCAGGCCCGAATTGCGCCAGCCAATCCAAGCACTCGCCTACGCCCGGATACACACCACGCACCACGGACTCGCACACGTTGCCCGCGGCCATCAACTCATGGGCACGGCGCTTACCGTCAGCCAAAGGAAAGCCGTGTATTGTCAAAGGCAAGCAATTCCGTGTCAATTGCTTCGCACCGAATACCGCAGCGGTGCAGACCCGCACCCCAGGCGAGACCACGGCCACGGTGATTTCCTCCAGTTCCGGCAACGGGGTCATAATCTCACCCGTCCCTTCCGCCCAACACGCGCGGCCGGCGATGAAAACGGGCACATCGGCGCCCAGCGACAGGCCCAAAGCGGCCAATTCCGGCGTTGGCAAGCCTAGCTGCCACATGGCATTCAAGGCGACTATGACGGTAGCAGCGTCGGAGCTGCCACCGCCTAATCCGCCGCCCATGGGCAGCCGTTTGATGACACTGATGTCGGCTCCAGGTGTATGCGGATAGCGTTCCTTGAGCAGGCGCGCGGCACGCAGCGTCAGATCGGCATCCGGCGGCACCCCGTCCAGCGCAGTTAACAGATGCAGTTCCCCATCGTCACGCATCCGAATAGATACCGTGTCGCCCCTATCGAGAAACTGAAATACGGTTTGCAGCTCATGGTAGCCATCGGCCCGCCGGCCAGTAATGCGTAAAAACAAATTGATCTTGGCCGGGGCAGGAAATTGCCCAGCGAGTGCAACCATGGGCTAAAGACGCCAACGGCGAATGATCACTCGCGCCCGTATGTCCTTGTTGTTCAAGGCCACCCGCACCGGCATTGCCATCGTCTTGCTCAAGGTGTAGCCGTCGTAGCGCACGGACCAACCACTTTGCTCGAGTGCCAATGGGCGGCCGCCTTCATCCAGTATCAGGCGCTGGTAGGGTTTACCGGGCTCTACCGTCCCCATCAGCCAGTAGCGTAAACCGCTGACCGGCAGCCGCCAGCCGATGGTTTTTTCCATGAGTGCCTCCGCATCGCGGGCCGTATAGGTGCGCGGCTCGGAGGTGCGTAGCGTGACCTTTTGCTCATCGCCTTTCATGCGCATCGCGCTCTGCCCCAACGGCCCGCTCAAGTGGATTTCGTAAGCGCCGCCAGCCTGCGTCCAGCGCACTGTCGCCGACCAACTATCCTGCTCGGTTTTAAGTCCTAGCTTGCCGACGGCGTTCCAGTCAACGAGGGTACCCAGAGCTTTTTGCCGCGCCTCAAAGGCGGCTTGGCGATCGTCCACCACCGCCGGCGCCACTTCCTCGGGCAGCGTCTCGCAACCGCCCAGTAATAGCACCACCGCCAGTAGCAGGGCGCCGCCCCACCAACGCCCCGCTCTACTAGCCGGCAGGCCCGACTCGAGCGGCGTCGATTTAGCGGGCATCGATTTGGCGCAATTCATCCAATAAGGCCTTGTCTTCGGGATCCCTCTCAAGCGCCTCGCGCAAAGCCGCGCGCGCTTCATCCTGCCGGCCTAGCGTCCACAACACTTTTACAATATGGGCGGAGATCTCCGCATCGGGGCTTATATCCCGAGCCCGCACCAAGTGCTCTAGCGCCTCTTCGTGACGCTCCAACTTATGCAGCACCCAGCCCAAGCTATCGATAATGTAGTGATCGTTCGGCTTGAGCGCTATGGCGCGCTCTATCAGCCCAAGTGCCTCTTGAAAGCGATCGGTTTTGTCCGCCAGTGTGTAGCCGAGCGCGTTGAGCGCATCGGCATTTTCAGGCTCCCTTGACAAAATATCGCGCAAGTCCCGCTCGAACATCGCTATGCGCTCGGCGCGCACCGCCACCATGGCCCGGGAGTAGAGCAGATCGGTATTTTGTGGATGGGCCTGCAAAGCCTGATCGTAGATGCCGATGGCGCCGTCGTAGTTCTGGCGGTTAGCCAGAAGCTCCGCCTCGGCCCGGTAGAGCCTGATTGCCTCGGAAGGATAGCTTCGCCGCAGACCCTGCAAGCGGGCGCGGGCTTCATTCACGTTACCCGCTTTCGCCGTCAGCACCGCTACCCGCATCTGCGCATTCAAACGCAGTTCGCCTGCGTAGACATTACGATAGGCTTCAAGAGCAGCCGTATCGTTATCCAAGATCTCTTCGATCTGGCCGATGTAGTAATGGGAGGAATCCGAGCGCTTACCGGCGTTGATAAGCGCCTCGAATTGTTCCTTGGCGGCCTCGTATTGCTCGTTTTGCAAGAGCACGATGGCATAGGCATGGCGCGCCTCGGCGCTGTCAGGCAGCGACTCAGTCAACTGTTCGAATTGCTCCCCGGCGTCGGCGAAACGCTCTGCTGTCACTAACATGCGCCCGTAGGTCATGCGCGCGCGGTGCGCTTCAGGCTGCCTAGCGAGATAACTCTCCAGCACTTGCAGTGCTTCTTCACCGCGCTGCGCCGATTGCAATACGCGGGCCGAGAAGTCGAAGGTGCGTTCCTCATCGGGCGATGCTTCGCGCAATCCCTTCAATTCGGTGATCGCCCGTTCCGTCATGCCCAGACGGGCAGCTAATTCGGCTAGCGCGAACTGTGCGTCCTGATCATTGGGACGGCCCACCAACAGCGATTCCATGAGCGCGAACGCTTCTTGTGGTTTACCTGAGCGCCCTAGGATTTCCGTGATGCGCGAGTAGGCTACTCTACGCTGATCGCCGGCCATCGTGATCATGTCATTGAAACGGGCCAAGGCCCGATCGGTGCGCCCATTGCGCACCAACAAGGCGGCGTGCATGGCCACCGCATCGGCGTTATCTGCATCCAGCGACGCCCACTGCGATGCCGCGGCCAGGCTGGCTGCGTTGTCGCGGGCATGCAACGCAAGACTTGTGGCGCGCTGCGCGACGCCCGCATCCCGGGTTTCCCGTGCCGCTTCCAGGTAGTTCTTGACCGCCAGCACCAGATCGCCGCGGTGGGCGGCGAACTCGGCGACTAGAAGTTTGTTGAGGGTGCCGCTGTCAAAATCGGAATAGACCGGCTCAGCCGGCGGCGCCGGCTCCGCTTTCGCCTCGGCACTCTTCTCGGGCCCACGTTCATGGACCGCGCTCTTATCGAGTCGGGGCTGAGCTTCCGGAACCGGCGCAGTGGCGCAACCAGCCACCACTAATGTTGCCATCAGTGGCGTTAGTACCAATGGGGTGTCCACCGCGCCAAGGCGCCGGATTAACCATCGCACCAGCTTAGAATGTAGCGCAGACATCACCATCCTCAATATCGGGCCCCAAAATCGCGAACCATCCGCCGGGCGATTCTATACGCTCGCGTTAGATTCCGTCCGGCTTCGCATTACAATAACGGATCGAGTGACATAGGACTGCAATAGTTCAATGAATCTGTTCGCATTCGGCATCAACCATACGACCGCCCCGGTAGCAGTACGCGAGCGCGTCGGATTTGCGCCGGCGCTAGTGCCCCGTGCGCTCAAGGAGTTGGTGACCTGCACAGACGTGGCAGAGGCGGCCATTCTATCGACCTGCAACCGCACCGATCTGTACTGCGGCCTGCGCGGCGGCCGCGGTGAGAGCGCCATCGAATGGTTCGAACACTACCATCGCATCAGCGCACAAGAAGTAAGACCCCATATCTATACCCACCACGCAGCCGCCGCCGTACGCCACATCATCCGTGTCGCCAGCGGGCTCGATTCCCTGATCCTGGGCGAGCCGCAAATCCTGGGTCAGGTTAAGGACGCCTATCAAACCGCCCAGCAAACCGGAACGGCAGGACGGGCCCTAGGGCGGCTGTTTCAACACGCTTTCTCGGTGGCCAAGCAGGTGCGCACGGATACGGCCATCGGCTCCAGCCCGGTGTCGGTGGCGTTCGCCGCAGTGACACTCGCCAAACAGATATTCGGCGATCTGAGCGCACGTACCGCCCTGCTGATAGGGGCCGGTGAAACCATTGAACTGGCCGCCCGCCATCTGGCCCGTTCCGGCCTGACCAAGCTCATCGTCGCCAACCGCACCGTGGGCAACGCACGCAGGCTGGCCGCCGAATTCGGTGGCTACGCTCTTTCCTTGAGCGAGATCCCCTTGCATTTGGCCGAAGCGGATATAGTCATCAGCTCTACCGGCGCGCAAGAGCCAGTACTCACTGCGCAGCAGACCGCGCAAGCGGTGCGCGCGCGGCGGCACAAACCGGTGCTCATGGTGGACATCGCCGTGCCCCGCGATATAGAAAGTGAAGCGGGCGGCCTCGAAGATGTGTATCTCTATACAGTCGATGATCTGCATCATGTCATTGAGGAAAACCGGCGCGGCCGGCTAGAGGCGGCCAAGCAGGCGGAACAGATCATCGACGCCCAGGTGCCCAGGTTGATGGGGTGGCTGGAGGCACAAGATGTGGTGCCCCTTATCAAAGCGTTGCGCGTCCAAGCGAGCAGCACCCGCGATGAAGTACTGCTGAAAGCACTGGCTCAGATAGAGGCGGGTAAATCAGCCGAACAGGCTTTGCGCTTCCTCGCCAATACCCTCACCAACAAGCTCATTCACCAACCTACCAGCGCGCTCAAAACGGCTGGCGCCGATCGCGACCACAACACCGTGAACGCGGCTAAGACACTGTTTAAGCTCGAACAAATCGATGATTAATAGCATGCTTATCGAGCGCCTTGGCGCGCTTAAAGAACGATACGAGGAGGTACAGCACCTACTTGGCGATCCGCAAGTGCTCTGCGATCAAGAACGCCTGCGTGCGCTCGGCCAAGAACACCATGAACTCACCCCCGTAGTCGAGTGCTTCGATGCATACAACCAAGCGCAGGACGACATCGCCAGCGCCGCGCAGATGTTGAGCGACATCGATGAGAGTATTCGCCTCCTCGCCGGCGAAGAGATGGGTGAGGCGCAGGCGCGGCGCGAGGCCTTGGCCGAGCGATTGCGCCGGCTGCTGATCCCGCAAGATCCGGCGGATAAGAGCAATGTGTTTTTGGAGATCCGGGCCGGCACGGGCGGCGATGAGGCGGCGATCTTCGCCGGCGATCTATTCCGCATGTACAACCGCTACGCCGAAACCCACCGCTGGAGCGTGGAGGTGATGAGTCAGAGCCTGGGCGAGCACGGCGGTTACCGCGAGATCATCGCCCGGCTGGTGGGACAGGGGGTTTATCGCAAGCTCAAGTTCGAATCCGGCGCCCACCGGGTGCAGCGGGTGCCAGAGACGGAATCCCAAGGGCGTATTCATACCTCCGCATGCACCGTAGCGGTGCTACCGGAGTTGACCGAGATCGAGGCAGTCCCTATCGAGCCCAACGATCTTCGCATCGATACATACCGTGCCTCGGGCGCCGGCGGGCAGCACATCAACAAAACCGACTCCGCCGTACGCATCACCCACATCCCCACCGGCACCGTGGTGGAGTGCCAGGATGAACGCTCGCAGCACAAGAACAAGGCCCGGGCCATGTCGTTGCTACAGGCCCGCATTCTAGATGGTGAACGATCAAAACAGACGGCGCAGCGAGCCGCCGAACGCAGCCGGTTGGTGGGTAGCGGTGACCGCTCGGAGCGCATCCGTACCTACAATTTTCCCCAGGGCCGGGTTACCGATCACCGCATCAATTTAACCCTGTATCAACTGGACGGCGTCATGCAAGGGCGGCTTGAGACACTCATCGAGCCACTGATCGCGGAAGATCAAACCCAGGCTCTGGCGGCCCTGGGCGCATGAGCGCGCCCACGCACCCACAGCCATCGGCTGCCACGCAACGGTCAACCCCCATGCAACCATCGACCCCCATGCAACCATCGACAATTGCCCAGTGGTTAAGCCATGGCACGGCGGCATTGACACCGGGCAGTGGTTCGGCGCGCCTGGATGCGCAAATCCTGCTGGCGCTGTCGATGGATACCAGCCGGGCATTCCTGTTCGCCTGGCCTGACAGCAAGATATCAGCGGCGCAAAGCGACGCCTTCGCGGACCTCATCGAGCGCCGCGCCGGCGGCGAGCCGGTGAATTATATCACCGGACGTAAAGAATTCTGGTCAGTGGAATTAGCGGTTACCCCGGACACTTTGATCCCCCGGCCCGACACGGAGCGGCTGGTCGAATTGGCGCTAGAGCATATCCCGCAAAAGCGAGAGGTGACCATCGCCGATATAGGCACCGGCAGCGGTGCTATCGCCATCGCTCTGGCGCTGGAGCGGCCCCTATGCCGCGTGTTCGCCACCGATGTGAGCGACGCCTGTGTCACCTTGGCCCGCCATAATATCGCCCGCTTGGATATCCCCAACATTGAAGTCCACCAGGGCGATCTGTTTGCGCCACTGGATGATATGTTGTTCGACGTGGTGATCTCTAACCCACCCTATATACGCGACGATGATCCGCACTTGAATGAAGGCGATGTGCGCTTCGAACCGCGCCTAGCGCTTACTGGCGGCGCGGACGGATTGGATGTTATCAAACGCTTGCTAGTCACCACGGGTGGCTATCTGCACGATGGTGGCACGGTGTTGATCGAGCATAGCCATGATCAGGGCGGCAGTGTGCGGGCGCTGTGTGCCGAGGCCGGTTTGCACAACGCGAACACGTTTCGCGACTACGGCGGACGCGAGCGGGTGACCATCGCCCACGGCTCCGTCACCCACAGCTCCGTCACCCACAGCTAAGGCGATGACCCCGGAGCAAAAAAGCCGCTACGCGCGGCACATTCAACTACCGCAGATAGGGGAGGCGGGACAACACCGCCTACTGGCCGCGAAGGCGCTCATCATCGGCCTTGGTGGACTCGGCTCGCCCATTGCCATGTATCTGGCGGCCGCCGGTGTAGGGGAGTTGACGCTGGTCGATTACGATCGGGTGGAGCTATCCAACCTACAGCGCCAAATCGTGCACCACACCGGCTCTATCAATGAGAATAAAGTCGATTCCGCGCGCCAAGCGCTAGCGGCGCTGAATCCAGGGGTGCGGGTACGCACCGTGCCAACATCGCTAGACGGGGACGATTTGATCGAAGAGGTGGAGCGCACCGACGTGGTGGTGGATGCTTGTGACAACTTCGAATCGCGCTTTGCGCTGAACGCCGCCTGCGTGCGTACGGGCACGCCGCTGGTGTCGGGCGCGGCGGTGCGAATGGAAGGGCAAGTCTGCGTATTCGAGCCGGCCAAGCCGCAAAGCCCCTGTTACCGGTGCCTGTATCCGGATAACTCCGTTGCAGGTGAGCCGTGTTCGTTGGTGGGCGTGTTGGCGCCGTTGCTCGGGGTCATCGGCTCGGTACAGGCAACCGAGACGCTCAAATTGCTCTGCGGGATGGGCACGTCGATGACAGGCCGTTTGTTACTCCTGGATGCGGCCCGCATGGAGTGGCACAACTTGCGCTTGAAACGCAGTACCAAGTGCCCGGTGTGTGCCCACCGAAAGTGGTCTTGACGGCGGCGTTACCGCTGCTGCCTAACCGTCCTTGGCCACGGCTTGCGCATAGCCCGCACTGTCCAACAAGCCGTCAAGCTCGTGCGCATCGGATAGGGCGATGCACATCATCCAGCCGTCCGTGTACGGCCCTGAGTTCAGCCATTCAGGGTTATCGGCTAACGCTTCGTTCACCGCTACCACTTCGCCAGACACCGGCGCGTAGATATCCGATGCGGTTTTGACCGACTCGACCACGGCCACCTCCTCACCAGCCGACACCGCCCGGCCAACCTCGGGCAATTCCACATAAACCACATCGCCCAACTGTTCTTGGGCATGTTCGGTGATACCTATATACACCTTCCCATCGCCTTCATCCCGGACCCATTCATGGGTGCGTACGTATTTCAGGTGGCCGGGTATTTCACTCATGCTCTCATCTCCTCCTCTCATCTACTCGCTGGCAACCGTTGCGTTAGCAGCCATTGCAGTGTAGCAGCGCTGCGGCAGCCGGGTTGTCATGTGTCAAGCATAAACCTGTCGTAAACTCCCCGCCTGCTCGAGCGCCCGCGGCAGTGCATCGCCGCGGCGAATACTCACCTGGATATTCACTGCAGAGGATATTCACCGAGGGGGATATTCACTGAGGGGGATATTCACCACAGGAGACTTCGGTGGACGCAGCCGTGGAACCCACTCCACCCGCTGGCTTGTTACTCGCTGGCGAACAACTACCACGCTTCACAGCTATTACACCTGGCGCCATAGAGCCGGCCATGGATGCCGTGCTCTTGCAGGCACGTGCCGAATTGGACGAATTAGTAGCGGGCGAGGTTCCCGCCTTGAGTGTCATCGCCGAAAAACTAGAAGCGCTACTGGATAAGCTGAACAACGCCTGGTCGCCCATACGCCATCTTCATGCCGTGGCCGCCACCGCGCAGTTGCGGGCGGCGTATCGAGCCTGCCTGCCCAAGGTGAGCGCTTTTCACACTGAAGCCGATCAACACCCGGGACTCTTTCAAGCGCTTAGCCACCTGCAAACGGCCATGAGCCAAGCCACAGGGACCGGCGAGGATGGCTATGGCGAAGATGGCTATGGCGAGGATGAGGACAAGCGGGCCTGGCTGGACTACAAACTCCAACAGATGCGTCTTAGCGGTGCCGGGTTGGATGAGGCGGCGCGTCAACGCTTTGCCGAGATCACCCTACAACTGGCGCAGCTCACCAACCGATTCTCGGAAAACGTATTGGATGCATCGCAAACCTGGCAGCTACACATCGAGAACATCGCAAGACTGGACGGCCTACCGCAAGACATCCGCAATGCCGCCGTCGTCAAAGCGCAACACGCACGTTCGAGCGGCGCTTTGCTCACGCTGGATTTTCCCGTTTTTGCTGCCGTGATGGGCTACGCGCAGGACCGGCGTCTGCGCGAAAAACTGCACCGGGTCTGGGTTACGCGGGCCTCCGAGCAGCCGCCCAGTGATGCTCGCTTCGATAATACGGCCCTGATGGGCGAGATTTTAAAGCTGCGCCACGATGCTGCCCGACTGCTCGGATTCGACACCTATGCGGATCGCTCGCTGGCCACCAAGATGGCCACCAGTGCGCGAGAAGTGGTGGCGTTCTTGCGCGATCTCAATGCCAAAGTGAAACCCTATGCACAAGCGGAGTTGGCGCAGTTACAGCGGTTCGCACGCGAGCGCGATGGACTCGATACATTGGAGTCCTGGGACGTGAGCTACTACACGCAGCGGTGGCGGGAGGAGGCACTAGGACTCGATGTGCAGGCGCTGCGGGCCTATTTTCCCATCGATCGCGTACTGCATGGTTTGTTCACCTTGCTCTCGCGCCTGTTCGGCATCGGCGCGGTGCGCTGCGATGAGGCCGATACATGGCACCCCGACGTCCGGTTGTTTCGTGTCCATGGCGACGATAACACCACCATCGGCTATATCTACCTGGACCTCTATGCCCGGCAGGGCAAGCGCGGCGGTGCGTGGATGGACGAGTGCCGCAGTAAGCATCACTTGAGCGCATCCGAACAACTACCGGTTGCCTACCTGACGTGCAATTTCACGCCCCCCATCCCGCACGGCACCGCGCTGCTCACACACGATGAAGTATTGACCCTGTTCCACGAGATCGGCCACTGCCTTCATCATCTGCTAACCGAGGTCGATTATCCGAGCATAGGCGGCATCAACGGCGTCGCCTGGGATGCCGTCGAATTGCCCAGCCAACTGCTGGAATATTGGTGCTGGGAACCACAAGCACTAGCGCTGATGACAGCGCACATCGATACCGGCGCGCCGCTGCCGGCGGCCGCAGTGAGCAAGCTGCGCGCGGCGCGCACTTTCATGAGCGCCTTGGCGTTTGTGCGCCAGCTCGAATTCGCCCTGTTCGACATGCGCTTGCACATGGAGTACGAACCTGCCAACGGCGCCGGCCAAGTGCAGGCAATACTCGGCCAAGTGCGCGCGGAAGTAGCAGTGGTACGCCCGCCGCCGTACACCCGCTTCGAGCACAGCTTTACGCACATATTCGCTGGCGGCTACGCTGCCGGGTATTACAGTTACAAATGGGCGGAGGTATTGGCGAGCGATGCTTTCTCCTTGTTTGAAGAGCGGGGTGTTTTCAACGCGGACGTGGGCCGCGCGTTTCGCGCTCATGTCCTGGCCCGGGGCGGCAGCCGGGATGCGGCACAGTTGTACCGCGCCTTCAGGGGACGCGATCCGCACACCGCCGCGCTGCTTCGTCACCATGGATTGGCCCTACACAGTTGCGGCCCAGGACATGGAGGCCCGGAACATGGAGGCCGGGGACATGGAGGCCGGGGACAACGGAGAATGTAGCGTCATGAACATCCGTCAGCGAATGTATGCGGCGGTGTGTGGCGTGCTGCTCGCTCTTACCTCGTCAATCAGCCATGCGCAGACGGTCTTCGTCATCGACGAATTACAGCTCGGCTTGCATACGGAGCGGCAGATCACCTCACCCATAGCGGGAATGATCGATTCGGGCACGGAATTAGAGGTGCTCGAACGGGAGGGCAACTTCGTACGCGTCAAAACCAAAGACGGCCGCGAAGGATGGGTAGATGGCGCCTACATCGCATCGGCACGGCCTGTGGCAGCGCGCTTGAAGGCGATCATCACCAGCAACGAAGCGCTGCGGGCCGAGTTGTCAACGCTGCGTAGCGAGGCGGAACGGCTAAAGAGCGACCTGCTCGACTCGGAGGAAAACCGCAAACGGCAGATCGCGGCGATCACCCACACTCTAGAGGCGGCAATAGAAGCGAAAGACGCACAGATAAACGCTCTTAGCCAGCCGCGCGGAACGCAACATACTAGCGGGCAGCACACTAGCGGCGGCGAGCAAGCTGGACAACTACAAGCCGAAATCGAGCGGCTGCGGGCGCAGGTGAGTGAATTGCGCGCGGCATCGGCCACCCACACCAATGCGCCCATACCCAGCGATGCCTTGCGCGAGATGCAACATCTGGCCGAGGAAAACCGCAGCCTCAAGAGTGAACTCACGGCAGCCAGGGCCGCTGCCCGCGACTTGCGCGCACGCCTCACCGCGGCAACACCATCGCCACCACCGCCGCCGCCAACACTGCACGATTGGAACGCTAGGCTGCAAAGCTTAACGGCTTACGATATCGCCGCCATCGGCTTTACTATCTTGTTGTTATTCGTGCTGGGCGTACAATTCGAAAGCTACATGGTGCGGCGCCGGCACGGTGGCTTTAGACTCTAGGGCATACCTCTAGGGCACCTCCAGAGCCGCTCAATCAAACCGGGTCAAGCAGTAGGGCTGTGCATCGACCAGCGGCGGCCTGCCCATAACGATATCCGCCATCAGATAACCCGCGCCCGGACCTATACCGAAGCCATGCCCGGAAAAGCCGGCGATGAGGTGCAAGCCCGGCACCGCGCCCACCGCCGAGATGACCGGCACCAAGTCCGGTGTGAAATCGATCGCCCCGGCCCAACTCTGCGCCACCTTGACCCCTTCGAACTCAGGAAAAACGCGGGCGATATTGGCCAGCCCTGTGGTCACTGTTCGGGCCCGCGGCACCGGATCCAACACTCGCACCGCCTCAAACGGACCCGGGGCATCCAGCGGCCAGCGTTTGGCGCGCAGCAGCTCATCCAGGAATTCGCGCCCCAAGCGCAACCGGACCTGGCCGTACTGGGCACGCATAACCGGCCAAAAATCCAGCATCAGACTAAAACTATCCGGCACTATGGGAATCACCGCGACACCGCCCTCGGTGATGGTGTAACCACCATCGGCCCGTTTCCTGAAAGCGAATCCGGCCCCGGAGATAGCACCGGAAGCCGATACCTCCGGGCCGTTGGGCAAAGGCTGCGTTCTAAATGCGGTGGAAAATACCTTGATTTGAGGGAACGCCACCCCGTGGCGGCGCATCAACAACCGCGACCACGCCCCTCCGGCCACGACCAGTGCATCACAGCGAATCACGCCCTTCTCCGTCACCACGGCGTGTATCGCGCCAGCAGCCGTCTCGAATCCCCGCACTGCACATCGAGTGAATAATTTAGCGCCCGCGGCGCGCGCGCCGCGGGCCATAGCGGGCACTGCTTGCTGCGGCTCTGCGCGCCCGTCGCTGGCGGTATAAAGAGCGCCGGCGAAGGCGCGCCTAGCGGTGGGAAAAAGCGCCGCCACTTCGTCCGCCGAAATGCGTCTCGAGCCTATCTGAAAAGGTTGCGCGTGGGTCAGATATTCCTCATGGCGCTCTAAATCAGCCTCCGTCTCAGCCAGGTAGGCAATGCCGCACTGACGAAAGCCAGTATCGCCATCCACCTGACTATTCATATTGCGCCACAAACGCAACGATTCGACGATGAGCGGTAGCTCGCGCGGATCGCGTCCCATCTGGCGCACCCAACCCCAGTTGCGGCTCGACTGCTCGCAGGCGATGTGGCCTTTCTCGCACAGCACCACATCAACACCACGCTCCGCCAGGTAGAGTGCGGTGCAAACGCCCGCAATACCCCCACCGGCCACCACCACATCGGCACGCCCGGGCAATACTTCATCGCACTGCACCGGTACTACTTCAGGTCCCACGCTTCACCCCCGCCTCAGTCTAAGAGCGCACAACATAACGTATGTGTCGGGCGCCCGGCGAGATTGCGCGGGCGAACACAGCGCCGCGGCCCATCAATCCAATGTTAAGGTAGCGCGGCATAGATGCAGAGCTGAACCCATGTGCAATTCAATGATGGGCACCTGCTAAAAATGCACTTTTTCCGCGATTGCGGCGTCAGCGCCGTGCTCGAATCCTCAGGTATGACCTATACACTGCGGTTCTGCGCGCGGGGCTTCCTTGCACTCACGGAAAAATCACTATTTTTAGAGGTGCCCTGAAGACATCAAATCCGATCCATTCTTACACTCTGCCCAGTTTGTGCCGATTGTTGAGCCGCCATCCCCATTGCCACTGCCATCCAGCCGTCATGAACGGTGACCTCGGGGTGATGGGAGCCGAGGACAACTTGCTGAAACTTTCGATGCTGGTAGAAAGTTGACCCGTTATGATCCCCCGCAGCCAGTAACTCGGGATCAACAGGGATTTCCAGCATCTGCGGACCTTTAGGGAATCGCGGCGAGACAATCAATTGGGGTATCGGGGCCGGGCCAAGGTGATCTGGCCAAAATCGACCTGGGCCTGGAACCAGGCATTCGATCTTAGCTTTGCGTCCAACAGCGCAGATGGATTCTTGATAGCGTTCACCCTCTGCAAACATGCACAACTCAAGCGAGGCCCTGGCGCCGGACTCAAATTCGACAATCACGAAACCGTGATCGAAGATATCCGGTGTCTCTCCCTCATAGCTTTCATCCAAATGATTATAAGCCTGCCCGGCAGATGCCATGATAGTTACTGGATCGGATTGCAGTATCAGCCGCATCAGATCAAAAAAGTGGCAGCATTTTTCTACCAACGTGCCGCCGCTATTACGGTTGAAACGGTTCCAATTGTCCACTTTATGTAGAAACGGAAAACGATGCTCCCGAATTGTCAGCATTTGTATTCCCCCCGTCACCGCGCCCGCCTTTTCGATCAGCATCGCAACAGGAGGCATATAGCGGTACTCCATCGCTACCCAGATCGACGCGGAGTAGTTGGCTTTTAATTCATCGATAAAAGCCTTTTGGCTCGGGTCGGTCGCCAGCGGTTTCTCCACCAATATGGGCAGCGGTCGAGTTTCCGCGACCTCTAGAAGTTGTTCTACATGTAAATGATTGGGACTGACGATCACCAAACAATCGATGTTGGGAAGATTCAACAATTCACTGATCGATTCACAAAAGACCGCATCTGGGGCAAGAGTTTTGGCTTTCGCCGCCATGCCCGCATCAGGCTCTACGATAGCCGCGATTCGGGTGTGGTCCAATAGCTGGATATTGCGGATATGTTCGCGGCCCATCATTCCACATCCGATCAGGCCGTACTGTAAAGTCTTCAAGATTGTCTCTCTTAAGTGTTGGGTATGTTGATTGCGACAAAAAATTATTGCCAGCGCGCTACGAACCGTGTGGTCGTCGGATTAAACCAAGTTTTGGAGAACTCCGCGCAAATGGTATTTTGATCATAGCTCAGGCGCTCTACATAGCCCCATGTTTCGATCTCTTTTTTCCCTATCGGTGTAGCGAATTCGGCTGGTTTCCAGCTTGGTGGTGCTGCAACACTAACAAAGTGACCGGCCCTGATAATCCAAAACCCGGTTTCTCTTTGTAGAAAAGGTAGAGCGAATCCGGCAAGTCATCTTTGGAAACAACCTGACACCGATCCGCGTCTAACCAAATTTCTTCCATCGCTGCTGGTACATTGTTAAGCCTCCGCAATCGGCGAATGCGATAACCTTTTTGACTAGGGCCTATATCGCCAACACCTTTCGGTTTATTCAAGCAACTAACTGACAATACCTCCGCTGTAGGTAGCCCCCCTCCCTCAATCAATTCCAGCCTAAAGAAGCCATAAGGCGCTTCGCACATAGTTCCCAGAGCCATGAATGCGCTCTAGCAAACCCTTTTCCTCAAGATCCAACAATGCTTTTCGTAACGTCCCCACCGACACGCGCAAGCTCTCGGCCATCGCCCGCTCTGGCGCAAGCTTGGTGCCTTCGAACAGAATGCCAGCCTGGATCTCACGGGCAAGCATCTCGCTGATCTCGACATGCAAAGGAAGTCGATGGGGAGCGTGGCGCGTCTTCTGATCCATTAACAAACGAAATTTTGAGTTGCCATATTGATACATTTCTCTGCAAGCAGTATTTTTCGTCCATGATCAGTCTCGCCAGAAACTAAGCCTATGTCCATTGTGCCAATCCGTTCAGCGGATACGAATTCAGCCGAGGTCGCCTGGTTTGCCCCTTTGTGCTCGGATGACTTTCGCTACCTGGGTACGCCGGAGGGACATTTGCGTTCGTCATGGGAGAACACGTCAAAAGTTATCCAAACCGCGGATCGGCTCGGATACCGTAACGTTCTCTGCCCATCTTCGTATCAGGTCGGACAGGACACACTGACCTTTGTAGCGGGAAATGCACCTTTAACCAAGAACATCAATATGCTTGCCGCCGTGCGCTGCGGCGAGATGCAACCGATCATGCTGGCCCGAACCGTTGCGACCCTCGATCACATGCTGGAAGGCAGACTGACCATCAACATCATCTCGTCCGATTTCCCAGGGCAGAAAGAGGACAGCCAATACCGGTATCAGCGATCAAAAGAAGTCGTGGAAATTCTCAAACAAGCCTGGACCCAGGATGAAATAAATTATCAGGGAGAAATCTACCAGTTCAGCGGTTTGACCACCGACCCTGCGCGACCCTACCAACAAAACGGCGGACCGCTGCTGTATTTTGGCGGCTACTCCCCCCCGGCGCTGGAGTTATGCGGGGAGCACTGCGACGTTTATCTGATGTGGCCGGAGAAAAAAGAAGATCTGGCCGAGCGGATGAAAGCAGTAAACGCCTGTGCAGAAAGATACGGTCGGGTCCTGGATTATGGGCTTCGGGTCCATATGATCGTTCGCGATAGCGAAGCGGAAGCGAGGGAATACGCTAGAGAGCTGGTCTCGAAGCTGGACGACGAACAAGGGCGATTGATTCGCGAAAGAGCGCTGGACGCCACTTCTCTTGGTGTCTCCCACCAATCCAGAAACCGGGAGCTTGCCGACATAGAGGGCTATATTGAACCCCATCTTTGGACCGGTGTGGGACGGGCTCGCTCCGGCTGTGGCGCGGCGCTGGTCGGATCACCCGACCAAATTCTGTCAGAAATCGAGAATTACAAGAAGATGGGGATGCGTACATTCATCTTTTCGGGTTATCCGCATGTTGAAGAATGTGAGCATTTTGGCACTAAAGTGCTTCCCCACTTGGATACCTGCTCATTTCCGCAACTGCAGAACCGGCGGCCTGCGAGTGTGCCGGATACACCTCTTGGCATTGGAGAAAGAAAATAGTGGAACGCGTTACCCTTCTCATATTCAGGCGAAAGGCGATGTGGCGTTCCTTCAACAACACAAAGTCTACCCAATGGCCTGGTCTCCTCTGGGCGGTGACGCATTGTTCGACCAGGAGGATCCTGCCGTTTTGCCGCTGCAAACCTTGCTAGAGCAATTAGCAACAACCACGGTGTCGGTATGGATGCAATAGCATGCGCCTGGCTGATCGTGCATCCAGCGAAAATTCTGCCCGTCGTCGGTACCAACAATCTAGAGCGAATTGGCAAATTGCCGGATGCGATGCGGATCAATATTGATCGTGAAACCTGGTTTGAGATTTACCCTGCTGCCCAGGGGCATGAAGTTCCCTGACCCATTAAAACCGTCCTCGAAATACCGAGCAACCCTGTGGTCAAACCATGTATGCGGTCAATCGTGACGCTATCGTTGTCATTGCGGATGACAGCGCCGGTTGAATAATGCAAAATGAGGTGATGAACAAACCACGCATGGTGTTACTCTCAAACTCGCTTGCGCTAGTGAGCGCGGTCAATGATCGCGTACTTCGCTTCGGCCGAGGCATTGGCTGCGTGGCGATGGTGTTGATGGTGTTCGCAATATTGCTACAGGTTTTTTACCGCTATGTTTTGAACAATGCCCTACCTTGGCCGGAGGAGGCTGCGCGGGCGTTCATGATTTGGATGATGGCCGTGGTAGCCCCTTCCGCGTATCGCGCGGCTGGTTTTGTCTCCATCGACATGTTCCCGGGCCTGCTGCCAGAGAAGATTCGTTCAGTTCTGATGTTTATGATTTTGTTGTTATGCACACTGGTTATCGTGATTATGCTGCAACATGCCTGGGCCCACTATTGCGCACCGCTTTTATTCGATTCTTCCGGGTTAAACAGACTGCTGCAGGAGAGCGGGATCAATCGGTTACTCGGCACCAATTTGCGATTCAAGACCGCCTATATCTATCTCGCCATGTCGGTGTTATCGATCGTCATGCTGTCCGTCTCTGTGGAGTTATTTCTACGGCAAATCGGCCGATTTTTAGGGCTTGCGAAAGACCTCCCACCATCAGGCCGCGATCATGGGACGGAGGAAACCTAGACTATGCTAGCGCTGTTCCTCCCGTTGTTCCTGATATTTTTGCTGATAGGCGTGCCCGTGTTCTTCGCTATGCTGGCAGCGCCTGGTTTGTTACTTTATTTCAACGGTCAGGCCAGCGATATCGCATTGATGTATCGCAATGTCTACAACGGCATCGACAACGGGGTTCTTTTAGCAATCCCGTTTTTCATGCTCGCCGGAGAGTTGATGAACCGAGGTGGCATCACCGAAAGACTGATTGGTTTTTCGCAAGCCATTATCGGATCGTTCAGAGGCGGACTAGCGCAAGTCAACATTCTCTCTTCCATGCTTTTTGCCGGCATGTCAGGCTCCGCTGTTGCAGATACGTCAGCGCTTGGGAGTATGTTGATACCCGCTATGGAGAAGGAAGGCTATTCCCGTAAATTTGCTGCCGCTATTACTGCAGCCTCTTCCGTCATCGGCCCCATCATCCCACCATCCGGAATTATGATCATCTATGCTTATGTGATGGAAGTATCGGTGGCCGCCCTGTTCGCCGGCGGCATCATTCCAGGGGTGTTGGTGGGCTTAGGGTTGATGACGATCACCCGGTTAATGGCCAATCGCTACGACTATCCTCCGGCTAAAAAAGTAGAGTTGACGGACGTATACCTCTCAAGATCAGAGAACATCGCCGCCAAAATCATCATGCGTTCGCTTCTGGCCGCGCTATTCGTCCCGTTAGTGTCGAAGATATCCGGCTTCGATGACGCTACCGGATGGCACATCACCATAGGACTGTGGCTTGCGAGTCTTGTATTGGCAGAAGTTTTTCTGTTCATCCAGCGCTGCTTCATGTCGATACCATTTAGCAATGTTGCAAAACGAGCGGTTTTGCCCTTGCTGACTCCCATCATTATTTTAGGCGGTATATTAGGCGGCGTTGCCACGCCAACAGAAGCCTCCGCCCTGGCAGTGGCATATGCTGCATTCTTGAGTCTGGTCGTCCTGCGGACGCTGAAGCTTTCCGAATTACCGGATGTATTGATCCGCGCCGCGACGACGTCGGGCGTTGTTCTGTTGCTGGTTGGTGCGGCGATGGCGTTCAAGACCGTTGTCAGCCTCTCTCATGTTGCCGAAGACCTCGCGCTGTTCATTGTTTCCCTTACCAGCGATCCGTTGTTCTTGTTACTGCTGATCAATATCTTGCTATTCGTGGTGGGCATGTTTCTAGACGCCGGGCCAGCAATCATTATTTTGGGTCCCATCCTCGCACCTATCTTTGTTGATATGGGCATTCACCCGGTGCACTTTGCTATGGTAATGTCCGTCAACTTGACGGTAGGACTGGCCACCCCACCAATGGGTTTGGTCTTGTTCGTCGCATCGTCGGTATCAGGGGTGAAAGTCGAGACCATTTCACGGGCCATCCTGCCCTTTCTCGCCATTGAGGTATTGGTTATATTTCTCATTACCTATTTTCCGGCAATCTCCCTGGGGATACCGGTTTGGCTTGGTTTTGTAAAAGACGTAGATTTATCGGGGCCGATTCTGTCGGCGTTTTTAGGGCGCCTCTAAAAATAGTAATTTTTTCGTGAGTGCAAGGAAGCACCGCGCGCAGAACCGCAGTGTATAACTCATACATGAGGATTCGAGCACGGAGCTGACGCCGCAATCGCGGAAAAAGTGCATTTTTAGAGGTGCCCTTTAGTGAGGAAAACTCTGACTGGTTCAGGTATCCTTAACTCAACACAACACTGAACATAAGTTCAAAACTGGAAAATGGAAATGAATGAACTTCTTAAGTTGATCAGTACGGCTGCGCTCGGGGCGAGTCTATTGGCCGGGGGTATGCCGGCAGCGATGTCGGCAGATTTTAATATCCGCGCGACGGCGAATTCCAATGAGAATGACGAGGACTATGACGGCCTTGTGGTTTTCAAGAACTACGTCGAGGCCGCTTCCAATGGCAAGATCAGCGTCGAACTATTCATCGGTACGCAACTTTGCTCCAAAGGCGCTGAGTGCTTGCAGGGTGTTGCCGACGGCACAATCGACATCTACATTTCCACTTCCGGCGGTGCTGCGGGTGCTTTTCCCTATGTTCAGGTTCTAGACCTACCCTATCTGATGGCAAGCGACCGAGTGGCCGAAGCGGTACTGTCGGGCGACTTCACCCGTACCGTCCGGGATATGGCCCTAGCCGATTCAGGCGCTAAGATCCGATTGATGACAATCGGTAATACCGGTGGCTGGCGGAACTTCGCCAATACCAAGCGCCGTGTTCAAAACCCCGGCGACATGGAAGGGCTGAAAATACGGACCGTTGTCGCGGATCTGCCACAAGAGTTGGTTAAAGCGCTGGGCGCATCACCTACTCCGATCCCCTGGCCGGAGCTTTTCACTTCCTTCCAAACCGGTGTGGTCGAAGGCTCCAAAAACGGTATCACCGATATCATGGGCATGAAATTTCCTGATGCCGGCTTGAAATATATCACTTTGGATGGTCACGCTTACATGGGTGCGCTGTGGTGGATGAACAACGACAAGTTCATGGGTATGCCTGAAGATTTGCGTCAAGTCGTTGTTGATGGGTTCATTGCCTTGCGACAAGCCACATTCGCTTCTCCCAAACGTAAATCCATTGCTGCATACGAAGAATTCGTCGCTGGTGGTGGCGATCTTTATGTTCCTACCCCCGGCGAAAAAGCCGCTTTCAAATCCGCAGCAGCGCCGGTTTACGAGTGGTTTAAGTCCAACGTGAGAGGGGGCCCAGAGGTATTCGACGCTCTGATCAGTGCGGTAGAAGAAGCGGAAAGCGCAATCAGCGCGGCTAACGCGAAGGACATCAACTAAGTCTTGCCTCAACTAAGTCTTGAGTCAGCAATAAAGTTGATAGAGGTGCCCTAGAGGGAGTCGATTTCGACTCCCTCTTCGTTGCAACAAGCGTACTTAGTCTCCTGCTACCTACTTAGTCTCTTCTACCTAAATGGGTAGAGCCACACGCGATAGTCATCAATCAAAATATGGGCCTTTTCTATCTCGGCTTTCGTCATCTTCTTTACCACCTCTTCCTGACTGATCGCCGCATCGGGATCACCGCCAATCGCCGACAACACATACCACATATAAGCCCGAACCAAATCGGGCGCAGGCATCCCCCGGCCGATCTCGTAGTACCATCCTACCCCGCTTTGCGCCCCCGGATGGCCCTTCATCGACGCTCTCAAGTACCAGTCAAACGCGCGAACATCGTCCCGCTCCACGCCGAGCCCCATTGCATACATAACCCCAATCAACTCCTCCGCATCCGCATTGCCGGATCTCGCGGCTGGAAGTAATTCAGTCATCGCCTCTTCGAAATGACCCGCTTCCATCAAATCCCTCGCCGTTTCAATCTCCGCCTGGGAGGCGATGGGCAGCGACATTCCAATACTGATCAGGAGCAGATAAAAAGCCGAACGCTTTGTTCGTTTCATCTATCGTTCTCTTATTTATTGATTTTATGTTTCGCACTGGTTCCACTTCTCGCCCAACCTGAAGAGCGAACCTACCCATTACCACCGCCACTGAGCCTCGAAGATTTCATCACCTTCGATCCAGCCCAGGTGGAGCTTGGGCAATTGTTATTCTATGACAAAATTCTGTCGGGCAATCAAAACATCGCCTGCGGTACCTGCCATCATCCTGAATTCGGCGGCAGCGATGGTTTATCTCTGGGTATCGGAGAAGGTGGTGAAGGACTCGGCCCAACCCGCCTCCCGGGCACGGGCGACAACCGCATCAAGAAACGCATCCCCCGTAATGCCCCCGGTCTGTGGAATCTCGCAGCAAAAGAAATTCGCGTCATGTTTCGTGATGGCAGACTGACCGAGTCCAATATCTATGAAAATGGTTTCAACTCTCCGGCAGAGGAATGGTTACCCAAAGGGCTGAGCAATCTACTGGCCGCGCAATCCCTCTTACCCATGACCTCCCAATTCGAGATGGCCGGGAACCCCAAAGAAAATGAGGTGGCAGGCGCAGCTCACGACCGCATCGACCGAGTCTGGCCCATCATCGCCAAACGCGTCCGCACGATTCCAGAATACGGAAAAAAATTCGTCCAAGCCTTCGACCACATCTCATCGCCAGAACAAGTATCAATCGTTGAAATCGGCGAAGCACTCGCCGCCTTCATGGGCACCGAATGGAACAGCATGGACTCGCCATTCGACCGCTATTTAACCGGTGACGAGGATGCGCTGAATGAATCTCAGAAACGCGGGCTCAACCTGTTCTATGGAAAAGCCAGTTGCGCCAGTTGCCACTCGGGTCCGCTGTTAACGGACCAAGAATTCCACGCCCTGGCCCTCCCCCCATTCGGCCCCGGCAGAACCCGAAGATTCGATCCTTTAGTCCGAGATGTAGGCTTGATGGGAACCAGTGACAGATTGGAAGACGCCTATCGATTTCGCACTCCCATATTACGAAACGTAGAACTCACCGCCCCGTACGGACACAACGGCGCTTATCAAACCTTAGAGGGCATCATCCGCCACCACCTGAATCCACAATCCGCCTTCGATCAGTGGACTCCTGATCAGGCAAACCTGATCTCGGCACCCTGGCTCGCTAGAATTGATTTCGTGGTCTGGGACGACAGAAGGGAAATACAGAGGGTGCGAAAAAAAGTGGACATACAATCCATCGAATTAAATGACGCAGACATTAACGACCTGATCGACTTTATGCACGCGCTGACCGGAAAAAGTGCCCATTCCCTCCCGCTTGGCGTACCCTCTCGGGTACCGAGTGAATTACCAATTGATTAGTCGTTACCTCAAGAACACATCGCGCTGGGTGCGGTAGCTGCGATGCGGGTAGTCAAGCAGCGAGTTCCATTTCAATTTCTGCATCAAATATAGCTTGAAGCGCTGCATCAGTGATGACCTATACACTGCGGTTGTGCGCGCGGTGCTTCCTTAGCACTCACGGAAAAAGTGCATGTTTAGAGGGGCCCATTGGTTAGGCAGCGCCTATGCCATTCAGGGATGCGCTGGAAGGAGGCTGGGGCTCAAGCCGTTTTGTCATTGCGTGGGTTGACCCACACGGATGCTCGTTGGGAGCAATGTTGGCGTAAGCTCGATCAATATGGGTTTGTTTGAGCTGCTTAAGTACATCATATTGAGAGCGTACCCATTTGGCTGAAGCCGAATATGAGCGTGTGCTGGAGTTTGCTCTATCGATGGTCGGGCGCAACATGGCAGGGCCATCCAATCCACATCGTCGTTTGCCAACCCATGCACTGGCTGAGCGTGGCATTGCCGGTGAATGGCAAGCACAAGCAGGCCAAATGCCCGATGGTGCCGTCATCATCGCAGCTATCACAAGCTGTACCAATACCTCCAACCCACGCGATGTGGTTGCTGCCGGATTGCTGGCGAAAAAAGCCAAGGCATTAGGTTTGGTACGTAAACCTTGGGTGAAAACCTCATTTGCACCGGGTTCAGAAGTCGCCAGGCTGTATCTCGAAGAAGCCGGCTTGCTCAGCGAAATGGAAAAGTTGGGCTTTGGTATTGTGGCTTATGCTTGTACGACCTGTAATGGCATGTCGGGTGCATTAGACCCCAAAATCCAACAAGAGATCATTGACCATGACCTGTACGCCACCGCAGTATTGTCGGGTAACCGTAACTTTGATGGACGCATCCATCCGTATGCCAAACAAGCCTTCCTCGCATCACCACCATTGGTGGTCGCGTATGCGATTGCCGGCACCGTGCGTTTTGATATCGAACAGGATGTCTTGGGTACCGACACGCAAGGTAATCCCATTACTCTAACCAAGATCTGTGGCCAAGCGATGCAGAGATTGATGCCATCGTGAGCGAATATGTCAGGTCAGAACAATTCCAGCAAATCTATAACCCGATGTTTGATCTGGGTGCACGTGAAAAGGCCGAAAGCCTCTTATATGATTGGCGCTGGAATTATTATTCGCCGCCGATCACAGTTACGACTACACCACGGGCCACGGTCTTGGCACCGCCACCTCGCTGCGGGAAGTCCTGGCCCACGTGACATCCGCCAAGAGCAGCTTTGATGGACTGGCGCGATCCCTGCCGCTCAGACGGGGCGCCCTCAACAAAGGTAAAACCCCGCTATGATAGTGTGTTTACGCGCCATGCCGCATAACCTGCTCCTCGTCACCCATACTCGTCATGAGGAACCGCCACCGTGGGATAAGCCGCCACGCCAATACACGCCACCCCCCATGAGGTAGCCGACGACCTGTTGGCAGCCATCGACTACTGCTATGAGCAAGGCTGGACCGATGGACTACCGGTAGTGCCGCCCGAGGCTTCCCGAGTCGAAGCGATGCGGGCTTTAGAGGGCCGTCCGCCGGAAACGGTGCTGGCGCAACACCCAGCCACGGGGCTGAAATGCACGGTACAAGCGGCCGCCATCAACGCCGTCATGGCGGGCTGTTTACCGGAGTATTTCCCCGTCATCACCGCCGCCCTCGAGGCGATGGATGAGGCACCGTTCAACTTTCACGGCTCCACCGCCAGCACCGGCGGCTCGGCGCCATTGCTCATCGTCAGTGGCCCGGTGACGGACGATATAGGCATGAATGCGGGGGGCAGCTTATTTGGACCCGGCAACCGCGCCAACGCCACCATCGGCAGAGCGGTCCGGCTGATCGTGATGAACGTGTTTCGCATGGTGCCGGGTATTTCCGACCGATCCACCCAAGGCCATCCTGGCAAGTACAGCTTCTGTATCGCCGAGCGGGCGGACTTGAATCCCTGGCCCAGCTTGACCGAAGAGCAGGGTTACCCGCCGGGTGTCAGCTCGGTCACTGTGTACGCTGGCGGCGGCTTCGTCAATGTAGAAAATCACGGCGGCAATACGCCGGAGGCGATATTGGATACCGTCGCCGATGCCATGGCCAACTACGGCTGTATTACCCTCGGGCAATCGGTTGTCGTGCTTTCGCCGGAACATGCCAACATCACCGCCAGCACCGGCTTTTCCAAGACGGATGTACAACGCTATCTGTTCGAAGCGGCAAAGCGTCCCGTGGAAGGCATGAAAGCCCTGGGTAAATTCCGCCAGCAGGATTATGATCTGCAAGGCCGCGAAGACATGCACAGAGGACTGGAACCCGCCGATATTCTGGTCACGGTAGGCGGCGGCGACGCGGGTGGCCACTCCTGCTTCATTCCGTCATGGAGCCGGGAGCGCAGTTCGCTCATGCAGTCCAAGCCCATCGGCGTTTGCATAGACTGCGACTGATAGATCCCACCATTGATGGATCCCCTAGAGAGAGTACACCCACCCATGCAATTATTAGATCCCACCGTCGCCCTAGATACGCGGGCTTGCATCCGCGCCCCGTTGCTCGATGATCTGAGCGGGCGCACCATCGGCTTACTCACCAACGGCAAAGTCAACGCCGACACCTTGCTCACCGAAACCGCCGCCCTCTTTCGCGAGCGCAACAGTTGCACCGTCCTCGACCTGTTCTCCAAGGCCAACGCCAGCGCCCCGGCGCCAACGGATACTCTTGCCGAGATAGCCGAACGGTGTGACTTCATGATCACTGCCTCCGGCGACTGAGGCTCGTGCTCAACGTGCAGTTTGCATGACGGCATCACTTTCGAGCAGCTAGGCAAACCGGCGGTGGTACTGTGCACCCATCCCTTCGAGGTGACGGCCAGGAACATCGCCTCGATGATGGGCTTGCCAGACTATCCGTTCGTCATGGTGGAGCACCCACTCGGCAGCCGCACACCGACTGCAATCAAGGCGCGAGCCGAGGACGCCTACCGCCAAGCCTTACCGATCCTGCTTATGTAGGGGGGCTCAGCCTTATGTAGGGGGGCTCAATCGAACAGCCCGTGCTGATCGGCATACTCGTCCATGATCGGCTCGAACTCATCCACTCGCATGGACAGTGGCCCTAGTGCATCGTCTATCTCTATGAACTCATCATCGTCCAACTCGCCGGCCAACACCCGCCGGCGCACGTCCTCATAGGCGGGTATCAGCTCCGCCTCATCCAACATACGCAGGCAAGCGACATAGCTCTCACGCACCTCCTCGGGGTACTCTTTGAAGAAATTCAAGACTGAGCCATTGACCACGCAGCAGGCGAATTCGTTGTACGCATAATAGAGCCGCTGCGGCTCAGACATGGAACTGAGGCCGTCTTTGGCAACCTTGTCCCGCAGACGATCCATCAATTTTGACACCGGATCTTCGCCGGCTAAGTACGCCTCCAAATCGCGTATATGCTCTTCGAAGGCGTTCCTAGAAGGGCCGTCCAAACTCTCGAAGATTCGTTGCTTAATCCGCTCGTCTCGCAGATTCACTTCCATAACATCATTCCTTGTCCATGGTTACCTCAAGCTGGGGGCTCATCATCGCTCAAGGCGTTAATAAAATCTGTAGGCTAGAAGCGCGAGCGCTGTAGGCCAGGGCGCAGACAACTCACACCACCGGCTTACGATTAGTATCAATTTCTCCTTGGGTATCGATTCCCCCTTGGGTGTCGATTTCTCCTTGGGGCATCGATATCCTCCTTCGGTCAGCACCAAGCAATACACCATGAACCCACAGGAAAACAAGCATGAGCACTTCCGGCTCCCATAGTCATAATCATGACCGCTCTCCTGAAACCGGAACGAGTGTGGATGCCGTCGTCGTCGGTGCAGGCTTCGCCGGCATGTTCATGCTCTACCGCCTGCGCCAGCTCGGCTTTAGCGTTCGAGTATACGAAACAGGCGCCGACGTGGGCGGCACCTGGTACTGGAACCGCTATCCTGGCGCGCGCTGCGATGTGGAGAGCATGCAGTATTCATATTCGTTCTGCGAGGCGTTGGAGCAGGAGTGGAACTGGACTGAGAAATACGCGCCGCAACCGGAGATATTGGCGTACGCACGGCACGTGGCCGAGCGGTTCGGCCTGCGCCAAGACATCCTGTTCAACACCCGCGTCACAGCCGCTGAATTCGATGATGAAACGGGCCGGTGGTGGGTGCAAACCGATCGCGGCGAGCGGGTTAACGCGCAGTTTTGCATCATGGCGGTGGGCTGTTTGTCTGCCGCTAACCGCCCACCGTTTCCAGGTATTGAGCGTTTCAAAGGCCCGCTACTGCACACCGGGGAGTGGCCCCACGAGGCAGTGGATTTCACCGGCCTTCGCACCGGCGTCATAGGCACCGGTTCCTCGGCCATCCAATCCATTCCCATCATCGCCGAACAAGCCAAATCGCTTACCGTATTCCAGCGCACACCGAATTACGCCGTGCCGGCGTGGAACGCGCCGCTGGATCCGCACTATGTGAAAACCATCAAAGCCGCCTATCCTGAGCTGCGGGCCAAAGCCCGCGCGCGGCCGACCGGATTTTATTTTCCCTTCAACACGAAACCGGCGCTGGCCGCCAGCCCTGGGGAGCGCGAGCGGCAATACGAAGCCTGCTGGGCCAGAGGCGGCTTACCCTTCCTCGGCGCATACGGGGACCTGCTATTCGACAAACAAGCCAATGACACGATAGCGGAATTCGCCCGCCGCAAGATCCGCGCCATCGTGCGCGATCCCAAAACCGCCGAGCTGCTGTGCCCGGACAATGTGTTCGGATGTAAACGCCTGTGCGTGGACAGCGGCTACTATGCAGTCTTCAACCAACCGCACGTACAGTTAGTTGACGTATCCAAAGCACCCATCGAGAGGGTGACAGAGCAAGGTATTGTCAGCGGCGGCGTCGAATATCCAGTCGATGCGATCGTGTGCGCCACCGGTTTTGCCGCCATCACCGGCGCGTTCGAACGCATCGCCATCACCGGCCGCGGCGGCTTGACGCTTAGCGAGAAGTGGCGGGCCGGTCCGCGCACCTATCTGGGCCTCACCACTGCCGGCTTTCCCAATCTGTTCATGATTACAGGCCCAGGCAGCCCTTCTGTTCTAGCCAGCATGATCCAAGCCATCGAGCAACATGTGGACTGGGTGGCGGACTGTATCGCTCACCTGCGCACGGTGGGCGCGCGCACCATAGAGCCCACCGCCGCCGATGAAGATCGGTGGGTAGAACACGTCAATGAAGTGGCCGCTATTTCCCTGCGCTCCACCTGTAGTTCGTGGTACGTGGGCGCGAACCTGCCGGGCCGGCCGCGGGTTTTCATGCCATACATAGGCGGTTTTCCCATTTACGTGCACCAATGCAACGAAGTGATGGTCAACGGTTACAAGGGCTTCATCATCAGGGGCGCAACCGCGGCTCACACCCCGGCACACATACAGTGCACCAAACGCTGGCAGGTGCCGTTGGATATAGAAGTTATCTCGCCGGCCGCGATCGCCGCCAAACGGGTACCGGTTGTCTAGGGCCTGTTAACACTATTCAGCGCCTGCACGATAAGGGCGAACTGGATAAAAAACATAAAAACAACATCCAGTTTGTCGAAGCGTGAAAAGATTCGACGAAATCCTTTCAGCCGTCGAAACAATCTCTCTACTTCATTTCGCTTTTTATACAGCGC
This sequence comes from Gammaproteobacteria bacterium, assembly GCA_012103455.1. Lineage (GTDB taxonomy): Bacteria > Pseudomonadota > Gammaproteobacteria > HK1 > HK1 > WLWT01. Next base: position 449,995 of record WLWT01000003.1, on the reverse strand, counting down.
CTTGTCGTATTTCCAAGGCCTCAGCCGATTGCTTTTCGCTGGCACAACGGGCTCCCTCCCCAAATCGACTATCAACTGCCGGGTCTCATCGCCTTCGTAGGCCTTGTCCATGATGACTTGAGTCCCGTCCCAGCCATTGTTTTCAAAGGATTTCACTCACTTCCGGCCTGCTGCGCATCCCCAACGTGGCCCGGGGACAGAGAAAAGGTCACTGCCGTTGTGGCATCTGCTGCAACCCTATGAATTTTCGTCGTCCACCCGGCTCGGGATTGACCCATCGACTGTGGACCGTTTTTTTAACGCGCCAGTCCCATCGGGGTGAACTTTGACTGTTGTACTGTCCAAAGATACCTGCTCCACCTGTATGTTGATGACATCGTTTTCCTGTAGTGCAGCTCTTACCTACGCTCGTCTGGAACAAGGTTTTCTGCGGCTACGTTGCGAGGGCTGCAACCGTGAGCCGCAGGTTGCCTTTAGCTGCAAGCGCAGAAGCTTTTGCCCGATCTGTGGGGCACGGCCTATGGCCGAGAGTGCGGCTTGGTGGGTAGAAGAGGTATGACCACGCGAACCCATGCGCCAATGGGTGTTGAGCTTGCCGTTTCAACTTCGTTTTCTGTTTGCCAGCGACCCGCAGTTGATGGGTCAGGTGCTAGGCATTGTCCATAAAGGGCACCTCTAAAAATGCACTTTTTCCGCGATTGCGGCGTCAGCGCCGTGCTCGAATCCTCATGTATCACCTATCACTGCTGTCCCACAAAATAGTTAAACACAGCGTATAACCTATTGATTTCCATAAAAGATTGACTATGGCATTTTGTTTGAAACATGAAAACAGTTTTTCCATAAATTTCAAAGGGTTAGTATGCTCTATGGGACAGAAGTGATCACCTATACACTGCGGTTCTGCGCACGGTGCTTCTTTGCACTCACGAAAAAATTACTATTTTTATCAGGTGCCCTATCGATATCGAGACGGGCAGTGCCTGCGGTGGCACCATGAAAGTCATTGCCTGCATTGAAGGTCCGGCGGTCATCAACAAAATTTTTGACCATACCACTTGCAGTAGAAAACCAGAACCAACCAGCCCAGGGCGTTACCCAAGAGTTGGGCGCCACCGCAAGCGGAGCTATTCACATCCTGGTTCTGATGCCTTGCTATTGAGCGGCGAGAGTTCGCTTGTGCTCAGCAAAGCACTCAGCAAAGCAGACCAGAAATTGCCGGCCCATTGCTGGTCTAAAGAGACGGTTGGCATTCAAAACGCCCGCTCCATCACCCACTGATTCGCTCAACAATGGTCTGTAACCTACTCCACTCAGTCGTTGGTTAGACACAATAGCGCGTTTCTTCTTCCTATACTCATCGTTCTGCGGGAAATGGGGTTTGATTTAGGTGTGAGGTTTTTGGGCATGGTCTGATTTACGACTTCTTTCATAAGCGGGCGAAACTTTTTGAGAGCTTACAACCTTGTTCATCGAGTGGCCGGCGAGCCCCTACATAGAAACATGGAATTCAGAGGTCAATTGCCTAAATTCAAGATTCGCGCGCCCAACTTGTGGAAATCCTTCAGGCAATCAGCATTAGGGGTTGCGAGGGCGGTGTCCTCGATTGCGTTTATTAACTCTTGAAAAAAAGTTCTGAAGGAGGATGGAAGCCATAGGATTTATCTAACTGTTGCCGGAGTTCCCGCAACAGTCTTTTACCGTGGAATTCATGTAGAAACGTCATGTCTTGCCAGTAACTCTCTTGTTGCATTTGCGCAATACGAGTTGCATAACGCGCAGCAATCTCGGCCTCCTGTAAGTCTTGCGCAATTGACGCTTCTGATGCCGCACTCACCAAGCGGCTTACTTCGGCTTTCAATGCTGTAACACATTCCTCCTCGGTCGTGTTGTTTCCGGAAGTAAAGATGCAGGGAATGCGTTGTTGAATCCGCCCAAGACTTTCCCGTAAATCAACCCACAGGTTGTGAATACACAGGCAACCACATTCCTTCCGAATTATCTGCTTTCCAGCTTCGACCAGATCGTTTTTGATTGCATTGATGTTGTTCTCCGGCAGGTTTTCGGTGCATGCTGGTGGATGCGGCATTGCCTGTAACGAGTGTTTAATATTTTCGATCGTCTTACTAACCACCACTGGTTCAAGCAGGTAATTTTCGATGGAGTGCCGTCGCCAAAGGAATTTCACGCTACCAACGTTATAACTTGCGTCACAATCTGCTAATGAGCGATAGTCCCGATCGGAAATGGAAGCCGCCGCCACGCCGTTCTCATGCTGCCAACGCGCGATTTCCGCAGGATTTCCACCTGTTGATTCGGGGATTGCATCGATTGCAAGAGCGGCGAACACTGCCTTCAATACCGGTGCATCGGATTGGCCTTCGCAATAAAGCCATCGTTCTTTCATGGCTGTTTCCTTACGCTTGAGTTTCCGCAAGCTCACCTGTTGAAAGAACAATGTTGCGACCGATAGATTTTCGTAAATAAGACGAGTGCGTCGTAAAGATGATTTGATTTTCCACACCGAGTTTATGCAACGATTGATAAAGCCGATCTTGCCACAATGGATGGAGATTCAACTCAAGTTCGTCAATCATGACGATCGAACGGTGGATGTGCTTGGTGGCGAAGTTAAGGAGTAACAGAAGTATCATTTGTTGACCGCTGCTGAGTCCGTGGAAGCCGTAGATTCCTTCCGGACCCGAAAACTCCATATCTAATCCCGTGTCGGTATTATATAGCCCCTTGATGGTATGTGGCCGGCACGTCGTAGCGTATAACTCTCGCAAACGTTCGAAGTCTTTTTTCTGAGTCGCCTCGGCGTCTTGCTCGGCGTTTGCACGCATGGCCAACGACAAGAGAATAATTTTGGGATCGATGGTGAATTCCTTAGCTCCGTCGTCCTGCGTCAAACGCTCGACGTAGTCCTCATCTAACGAGACGTTCAAGAGTTCTTTCTCAACTCGCGAAATCCGCTTCGCAAGACCTTGCCGTTGTTGATCAAATTGAAATACGCCGCCATGCGATTTAAATTGCCCCAGAGAAACCGAAGCGAGATAAAGATTGCGTTTGGTGAGCATTCGGCCTTTGAAGAGCGTCCAGCCGTCAGAAGGATCGCACTTATAAAAACCCGTTTCATATTTTCCGTTACGATCCGGGTATTCCCAGTTAACGATGACTCGCTCCGCAGCAGGGATACGATTTATGTAATTTGGATTGGCTTTCTTCGCGATGTCCTTCAACGCATCAATTTCCTCCGGCGAGAACCGTACTGTACACGAAACTTTCGCTTGAATGGCCCCTCGCCGAACAATCGCAGCAGGCGTCAATGTAATTGCCGGCAAATAGAACATTTCAGTGACCGGCATCAGACAAAGTGAAATCGCATCAAGAATAGAAGTTTTGCCAGAGGTGTTCGGCCCTGCAATGGGAGCAACCATGCGGACTCGTTTCAACTCATCTGTAAAATCGATTTCTCGATATTCGATACCACGAAAATCACGTATGACAACTTTTTCTAAAAGCATGACCTTACTCGGCGTTATGGGTTCAGTGAGCCATATCCTAATTATAACGTTGCCGAGGTATCCCTCCTAGCGTCAACTGAGACACTTGCTTGCCCTAGCGTGTTCGGGGCGTTTAAAAGAAAACCGGCAAGGTCTTCGTTGATCGTCATCTACTTTTTGCGAAACAAAACGCTTTTGGCGATGTCGTAAATCAAGGTGCGAAGTCCGTATCCGCTCTCCTTGCTCCGCTGGAGAATCCGGGCCACGGATCGGTGGTCGGCGAAACTGACTAGCGCGCCGGTTGCATAGAGCACTAGGTGTTCAATCAGGCTTCGCGCGATGGCTTCCTCATCTTGAAGCAAAATCTGTTTGAACTCGGTGATATTGGCATTTCGCGAAACCAAGCCCGCGTTTCCAGCAGCATGGCGTCGCGCAGATCATTGCGAAACTCTGGATAAAGCTTGCGGTCGGGGCTCGTGAAATTGATGTCGCGCAGGTCGATCCACTGGCCCAGACAATCTTTTACAAAGCGATCCGATCGCGGATCGGCCAACATCCGGTCGATCTCTTCGATGAGACGTCCCCCGCCAAGCTGATGCTTTGAGCCCAACTCTATCAGACGCTCATCCGGCATCGAATTCCAAAGGAAATACGGCAGCCGCGAGGCTACCGAATAACCGTCCAGCACCATCGGATCACCGGGACTTGAGCCGGTTGGCTCCTGCAAGAGGAGGAAGTCGGGTGAGCAAAACGCAATACCAGGAGCTTCAAAAGCTCGCGAAGCAGCACAATGTCTCGATGGCGTGGCTTGGCCGTCGCGCCATCGCTTGGTTCTTGGAGCAGAACAACAGCACGCCGGAAGAAATCAACTACGTCAGCTTCGACGTTGCCCATCGAGACGCCAACACAGTTCAGACGGCGCGCATTGTTCGAGATAGCGCAGTGCAGAGGGAATCCGACCCGACTGCCATCCGACGATCATAGCCATGACCTCGGAGCAGCGCAGCCGGACCATGCGCGCCGTCAAAGGTCGCGACTCCAAACCCGAGATGGCGGTGCGGCGGCTCCTGCATCGTATGGGCTATCGGTACAGGCTGCCCAGGAAGGACTTGCCGGGTAAACCGGACATTGTGTTCGGCCCGCGTCGCAAGGTCATCTTCGTTCACGGATGTTGCTGGCACGGGCACTCTTGCAAGCGCGGGAGCCGCTTGCCGAAAACCAACGCCGAGTACTGGCAGGCGAAAATTGCTCGCAACGTCGAACGCCACACCGACCAACTCGACGAATTGACTGCGGCTGGGTGGACGGGGCTTACGCTATGGGGGTGCGAGCTTACCGACGAGGATGCGGTTGCACGCCGCGTAAGCGCCTTCCTTGACGAGACCGTCAGCCCGTAGTTCGTTGGGACCGATCTACCGCCGCACCGCTTGGCGGGCAAGCCGTTCCTCGCTGGTGTCCCTTGGGCGCGTCGCTTCGCGACCGGGCTACCCTGTCGAGCCCGTTGCGCGGTCTCGACCCTTCGGGCGGATAGCCCTCGCGCTCGCTGCGCGCTGGCGCTTGCCCGGCGGCTCGTTCCGGAGCGCGTGCTGACACGTCCACCCATTCCGTTGCGCACTGGGTTCCGCAGCGCGCCTCGCATTGGTGCCCGAACAAGTGCGGACACCGCCGCAGGGTCGTTTGCCATCACCGATCCCGGCCATGCTAACCGTTGACCTCACGCCGCGCTTTGCCCGCTAGAGCAAGCCCGGTCCCAAAGACACGTTCTTGTTCAACCACTCGCAGCCTGGCTTCGGACTTTGCATCTGGAGTAGCCGATACCGCTTCCGTAAACGGCCTTACCGGCCACGGAGGCGATGTTGACCACCCGCCCGCTGCCGCTTTGCCGGAGCTGGGGCAACGATTTTCGGATCATCGAGAGCGGCGCTTTTACGTTGATCGCCCAAAGCCGGTCGAGTTCCACGTCGTCACCGTCCTCCAACTCAATGCTAACGGCGATGCCGGCGTTGTTCACCAAACCATCAACCCGCCCAAAGCGCTCCACGGTAGCCGCGACCCATTGGCTGTGGGTGGCCTGATCTTGAGCGTCATAACAACTCACCATAACGCGGCCTTCATCCCATGATGCGGTGTTGCGCTGCAACGGCGCCCACGTCACGGACACCCAAGCTGAGGTGATAACCAACACTGTAGAGGTGTTGCACCACCGCCCAACCTATGCCCCGGCTGGCACCGGATATGAGTACTACGCGGCCCTTGGGTAATAACATTTGGGTAATAACATAATGATGCTCAGTACAAACTTAAGAGCACCTCTAAAAATGCACTTTTTCCGCGATTGCGGCGTCAGTTCCGTGCTCCAATCATCAGGTATCATCTATACACTGCGGTTGTGCGCGCGGTGCTTCCTTGCACTCACGAAACAATGACTATTTTTAGAGGCGCCCACTTGGCCGTTGCGGTAGAGCGACGCCGCCACCGGCGCTTGCATGTAATGAAAAGTACCCGCGCGGACCGCAGACGCCATAGCGGTTGACTCTCAGATATATTGCCAAAGCAGGTGGGCAGTTGCGCCACGGGGAGAGATAAAATACCTTCCCCATAGGCGCCTCCCCACCGCTTGGAGTCAAGATTACGCTTGGAGTCAAGACTAACCGATCAACGCCGCGTATTGGTCCAGTAGCGGCAAGACCGCATCCGCCCATTTAGAGGGCAAAGGCATAATGGCCCGGCGCGCGCCCATATCAGCGTGGGCTTTCATAGCGTCCGGCTTCACCGCACGGGCGTAGAACATGCTAAGCGATAGGCTGGCCGGATCCCGGCCCACTTTTTCGCAAGCCTCCCGGATACGGCGCCAACCAGCCGCCACGTCGTGGGCTCCTCCAAGCGGTAACCAACCGTCGCAGAACTCCGCCACATGAGCCGCCGTCTGCGGACCAATGGCCCCACCCATCACGATAGGCGGATGTGGTTTTTGGGTAGGTTTAGGCCACGCCCAGCTCTTTTCGAATTGGATGTGCTCGCCGCTGTAGCTGGCTTCATCCTGAGCCCACAACTCTTTCATCAGCAGAATTTTTTCCCGCAACAGCGCCCGGCGATCCTTAAATGCCAAGCCGTGGTTGCGCATCTCCTCCTTGCACCAACCATAGCCGACGCCCAATTCAAAGCGGCCATTGGAGATCATGTCCAAACTGGCCACTTCCTTAGCCAGCCAAATAGCATCGCGCTGCGCCACCAGCGTAATACCCGTACCTAGCCGAATCTTCTCGGTCACCGCAGCACAAGCGCCAAGGGCGACGAACTGATCATGGGCGCGCCAGTACATCTCCGGCAACGGCGGCGCCCCTTCGCGCCCGCCCCAGGGGGTCTCGCGGCTGACCGGAATGTGGCTGTGCTCGGGAAACCACAGCGATTCAAAGCCCCGTGCTTCCACTTCTTTGGCGAGTTCGACGGGCTGTATGGAAGTATCAGTTGGAAAAATCATAACGCCGATGTCCACGGCCATTCTCCTTCAAGACGTGTTTTAGAATTGCGCTTACGAAGTCGCGGTAAGAAAAGACTACCGGGCACCTCTAAAAATAGTAATTTTTTCGTGAGTGCAAGGAAGCACCGCGCACAGAACCGCAGTGTATAGGTCATACATGAGGATTCGAGCACGGAGCTGACGCCGCAATCGCGGAAAAAGTGCATTTTTAGCAGGTGCCCTACCAGCGCTGGCGCCCATTGTGCCCATAGCGCCTGCGGGCTACAAATGACCGCCACCCGGCAGCGCAGTGTTGCGCTAGCATGATGAGAGGCAGCCGCAGCGGCGCTACCACTTGGAGATCTTGGCTTGTGAACGACGGATGGCGCGAAGTCTTCAGAGGCGTGGTTCACCCCTGGCACCACGACCAATTCGGGCACATGAATGTACGCTGGTACGGACATCTGTTCGATGACGCGGTATTCCATTTATATGCCGAAGCCGGCATCGGCGCGGCGGCCATGGAGGCGGAGCATGGTATTCACACCGTGAGTGCCAATGCTAGCACCAACTTTATCAAAGAGCTTAAAGCCGGCGACTTAGTGCGTATAGAAGGCGGTGTCAGCCGCATCGGCACCAAGAGCGTGACCATCACTTTGCGCATGCGTCACGTGGATACCGGCGCAGTGCACGCCACCTATGATCTAGTGGAAGTAGGGTTCGATCCTAAGACACGTCAGGCGGCAGCGCTACCGCAAGCAATCCGGGATCGGCTGCAAGCATTCAGCGTAGAATCAAAACCTGTCAAATGAACACTATAAGTTTTTATAATATCCGATGAGTATCTGCGCCACTTCGGGCCGGCTAAATTCCTTGGGCGGCGCAATACCATGACTGAGCATTTCCCGCACCGCGGTTCCACTCAGTAATACAAAATCGTCTTTTTCGTGATCGGGCGCTTCGCGCATCATGACCACTTTGTTGAGCTTTTTTGACCATGCGGTATGGTCCGCTTTGAAAATTTCTATCTCAAGCGTGCCTGCCGGTATCGAATCAAAAATACTCTGCGCGTCGAAAGCACCGTAATAATCGCCTACCCCGGCGTGGTCGCGGCCAATGATAAAATGCGTAGCGCCCATATTTTGCCTGAAGATAGCGTGCAACACCGCTTCGCGGGGGCCGGCGTACAACATGTCAAAACCATATCCGGTGACCATGCCGGAGTTAGCGGGAAAATAAAGCTCGACCATCTTACGAATAGCCGCGTCTCGTACCTCTGCGGGCACATCGCCCTGCTTGAGTTTACCGAGCAACATATGAATCACCAACCCGTCACAGCCGAGGCGCTCCATCGCCATACGGCATAATTCTTCATGAGCCCGATGCATCGGATTGCGGGTCTGAAAAGCTACCACTTTATGCCAACCGCGCGCAGCGATCGCCTCGCGGATAGCGACAGCCGTGCGAAAAGTATCGGGAAAATCCGTTTCGAAGTAAGAATAATTCAACACTTCAATAGGCCCGGAAATACAGACATTGCCTTGCGCATTAAAATTCGCAACCCCTGGATGAGCGCTGTCTTGCGTGCCGAACACTTGCGCCGTGATATAAGCCAGCTCCTCGCCGGAAAACGTTTCCACCGCATCCACGCGCTGTATCGCTAACGGCGGGTGGCCCTCAACGTTCGGATCGGTCAGGGCGATAGGCTGGCCGGGTGTGATCGCCGCAGCACTCGGCACCAGATTTAAGACCGGCGTGGGCCAAAACAAGCCCTCACCGGTGCGCATGGACTGTGCCACCGCCAGCGCATCGGCCTTGTTCATATAACCAGTTAAAGGATTGAAATATCCACATCCCAGCATCACCGCGTTGGCGGCGGAGGCGGAACTCACCAAAACACTGGGCAGCTCACGTGCGCTCGCTACGCGCTGTGCCCGGGCGTTCGCGTCTTGTATGAATAGAGGATTGAGTTCATCGGAGCCGTGCGGCTTTATCATCTAAGCATCCATCGGGCGAAGTCATGGCACACCGGGTGCGGACTGTAACCAGTTCGTGCGCCTGCGACAATGGCCACAAAAATGCTGAGCTACTTCGCCGCATTATCAATATTTATGCACCCATTAAGCCGGTAAAAACCGCTGTATCGCCGCCGCCGCGATATATCCTTGGGCAAGACTTCCCTCGGCCCTCAGCTCGCGCAGCCACTAGCGCGGCGGGGTACCGGCGATGGCACAGGATTGAGCAATGGCTATTGCAGGCGGGGCCGGCGCGAAACCAGTTAGCTGAAGTGCCGCCACAACGGCTATGGCCACGGCGGCTAGAGCCTCGGCGATCATCAGTTCTAAGGCACAGCTTCGGCTACCACGGATCGATATAGGGGTATTTTTTGCCGGCTCTCGCCTGAACCGGCGGCAGGCGGCGTAAGCTATTGGCGATCCAGCGCCGCGTCTGGGCAGGATCGATCACGTCATCCAAGCCACCCCCCGTCCCAGCATTAACCGCCCGCGCCGTCTCGTAAGCGTCCGCTACGCGTTTATCGAATTCCGCTTTGCGCTCGTCAGGATCATTGATGGCGGCCAGCACCGGCCTGAATCCCAGCTTCACCGCACCCTCGATGTTCATCCCGGCAAACTCCGCCGTCGGCCACGCCACGGTGAAAAAACCCACCAGAGCACTAGCACCGCACATGGCTTGAACGCCTAGCCCATAAGCTTTGCGCACGATCACGCCGAACAGTGGCGTAGTCATATTCGCGCCCACGTTGAACATGCGGGTGCAGTGGCGTACCAAAGCCGTGCGCTCATGCTCCGGCCCCACCATGATACCGGGACAATCCATCAGACTCAGAACCGGAATATCAAAAGCATCGCAGAGTTGCAAAAAACGCGCGCCCTTATCAGCCCCGTCCGCATCAATGGCGCCCGCTAGATGATGCGGATTGTTCGCAACAACCCCCATCGGCCGCCCTTCGACGCGGATAAAACAGGTGATCACGCCGATGCCGAACTGCTCGCGTATTTCGAGCACGGAGTCTTTATCGGCCAGCGTCCTGATGATTGCACGCATGTCATACAGGCGTACCCGGCTCTGGGGCACTATATGCCGCAGCTTTCTCTGATCGTCCGCTTCGCGCCATGCACTGAGCGGCCCCTGAAAGTAGGACAGATATCTCTTCGCCACCGTGACCGCCTCTTCCTCATCCTCAACTAGGATGTCAACAACACCGTTGGGCACCTGAAACGACATCGGCCCCACTTCTTCCGGTGTGTAGACCCCTAAACCGCCGCCCTCAATCATGGCCGGCCCGCCCATGGCGATGGTCGATGATGCGGTAGCGATGATGACGTCACAGCAGGCCAGCAGCGCCGTGTTGCCGGCAAAACAGCGGCCATTGTTAATGCCCACCATGGGCACCAAGCCACTCAGTTTAGAAAACGTGGTAAAAGTGTGCGTATCGAAAGCCACCCGTGGCCCTACATCGTCATCGCCGGGACGGCCACCCCCGCCCTCGGAGAACAAGATCACAGGTAAGCGGAAGCGATGCGCCAGCTCGAACATGCGATCTTGTTTGTAGTGATTGCGCCGGCCTTGGGTACCGGCCAACACGGTGTAATCGTAGTGCACCACGATGGCGCGGGAATGCTCATCGCCGAACAGATCCCCGTTGATAGAGGCAGTGCCAGCGACGACGCCGTCGGCCGGATATTTCTGGCGCAACGTGGTGATGTCATAGCGTTGATGCTGAAACGCCGTGATCAGAGGCCAGTACTCTTCGAATGATCCGTCGTCCACCAACTGAGCGATGTTCTCACGCGGCATGCGGTAGCCCAGCGCTTTTCGTTTCGCTACTGCTTCAGGCCGGTTTTCATCGAGTGTGTAAGCATGTCTATCAATGGCCTCTTGCAGATCCGGCCTCAGGTAGTCCCAATCGACGGCGGCGGCGCCAGTGGAGAATTCAGCATCTGCGCCTTCGCCGGCAGGCTCTATAAAAACGACAGGAAACCCCTCGCGCACCACCTCGCCCGGCGCCATCGTTATTCGACATATCCGCCCGCCCGATTGCGCTTCGATGACATGCTCCATCTTCATCGCTTCCAGCACGGCGATGGGTTGGCCTTTCAAGACCTCTTCACCTTTTTTCACCGCGATCGAAATGATAGTGCCTTGAATAGGCGCCACCATTGCCAGGGCGCCGTCCGGCCCCGTGACTTCGCCCGGCCCGGTAGAAGAGCGCGCTTGTGATCGGCTGGCTTTTACGCGGGCATCGTGCGCGAACAAGGCGAGCGGATCACCGCTGTCTACGCGCGCGCCAGCGAAGCCATCGCCTAACGAAGCCGGCGCCGCCGGGTGCACTCGCCGGTACTCGCTTGGCGCCGCCAACACGGGCATGTTCTCATCCACCCACTGGGTATGCACATCACCGGCGGTAAAAGCAGGCGCGGCCAGCACATTTTGCAGGAAATCGATATTGGTGCCGATCCCCTCCAAGCGAAATTCACCGAGCGCCCGCCGGGTGCGCGAAACGGCGTGGGCCAGCTGTGGCGACGGTGCGTGGCAGATCACCTTAGCCAGCAGCGAGTCATATAAACCACTGGTGGTATAGCCGGCGTAGGCGAATCCATCCGTGCGCACACCGGGGCCACTGGGTGCTTCGTAAGCAGTAATGGTTCCGCCACCGGGCTTAACCGTTCCATCGGCGCCTATAGTCTCCAGGTTGACCCGGGCTTGAATAGCGTAGCCTCTGGGCTTGATCGGACCCGTGCCAGCGAGCCCCAGCTCAGCCAGCGTCTCCCCCGCCGCCAAGCGAATTTGGCTCTGCACGATGTCTACCCCCGTCACCTCTTCGGTCACCGTGTGTTCGACTTGCAAACGGGCGTTGGTCTCAATGAATACAAACGTCTCACCGTTATCTTGAGCCGCCGTATCGACCAGGAACTCGAAGGTACCAACATTGTTATAGCGCACATGCCGGGCGAAGCGCAGCGCCGCACCGATGATCTGATCGCGCAATGCATCATCCAAAGCGGGCGCCGGCGCCACTTCCAGCATTTTCTGAAAACGCCTTTGCACACTGCACTCACGCTCCCCCAGATGAACCACCGCGCCGGTGTCATCGCCAAGAATCTGCACTTCTACGTGACGGGCGCGAGTGATGAACTCTTCGACGTAAACCTCGTCTTTACCAAAAGCGGCCTGTGCTTCCGAGCAGCACCGGTTGAAGGCTTGCTCAAGCGCCTCAGCACTCAACACTGCCCGGGTACCTCTACCGCCGCCGCCAGCCACAGCTTTGATGATCATCGCGCGGCCACCACCAAGCCCGGCGAAAAATGCCTTGGCCTCAGCCAAACTCACCGGCCTAGCTATACCTTTGCTCACCGGGACTTGGGCGGCGATGGCGGCTTCTTTCGCCTTCGCTTTATCGCCAAACAAAGCGAGCAGTGCCTCGCCCGGGCCTACGAAAGTCAGTCCCGCTGCGGCGCAGGCGGCGGCGAAATCAGGCCGCTCGGCTAAGAAGCCGTAACCGGGATGCACCGCATCACAGCCGTGCTTTGCCGCTATGGCGATGATCGCTTTCATATTCAGATAGGCCGCCACCCCCTGGCCAGGCAACGGATAAGCGGTATCGGCAACCCGCACATGTAAACTGGCGGCGTCATCCTCAGCGTAAACGGCCACCGTTTCGATACCGAGATCGGCCGCGGCCCGGGCTATGCGAATGGCGATTTCGCCTCGATTGGCGATCAGAAGAGAAGCGATGCTCAAAACAACTCCCTAGCCCGGATACTCTTACAGGCAATTACAAGCAATGGACGAATTGTAGGGATAGGACTAAAAACAAGGACAATCGAATAACGCAGGCCTCCCCTAGATAATCGATCCAGCTATAAGCCAGCACGCTCGCTACCTTCCTAAACAAAGCCGCCACCGGCCAGAGACTGGCATCAGCTCTAAGTGAGCGTGCGTTGAAGCCCCTTCCCTGAGTAACAGAAACGTGGGCAAAAGAAACATGGACAGCCAAAAACCAGCGCAATTTCTGACCATCGGCCAAACCGCGAAACGCGCTGGCGTCAACGCTTCGACCCTACGTTTCTACGAATCTAGGGGCCTTATCGAGTCGCTCCGCACCGATGGCAATCAACGGCGCTACGAGCGGGCCACGCTGCGGCGCATCGCCGTTATCCAGGTGGCCCAAGCGTTGGGCCTTACCTTGACCGAGATAGGCCAAGCCCTGGCCGCATTGCCGAACGGCCGCACCCCCACCAGGAAAGACTGGGAGCGGCTGTCTAGCCGCTGGCGGGAACAGTTGGATGAACGTATACGCATCTTGCAGAAAGTGCGCGACAACCTGAGCGGCTGCATCGGATGTGGCTGCCTATCACTGCGGCGCTGTGCGCTATACAACCCCAAAGATCAGGCCGCCACCCGCGGCCCAGGACCGGTGTTGCTCACTCAGCGGTAGCCATCTTCGCCCAATACGAAAAAGCGCGGTTTTACAACTCGCAATATATTGCCGATTACCTTTCCCAAATTTTCCTTACAGTCTGCTCTTCAAATCAGCAATAACTTTCTTGACATCAACAAGATACGCCAATTCACAAATTTCTGTGACGGGCTGATCTGCCAACTGATTGCGCATAGTTACCCGCCCCCTTACGAATTATTCCGACTACAAGCCAACCACTACCCAATTGCCGAACTACGCGCGGAAACGCGGCGCTAACTCGCTGCGCCACCCCGGCGTTGACCATCTAATCGCTAGGGGCCGTTGCTCTAGCCAAAACCACCACGCGGTTATTTGAAAGTGGTTATTTGCAAGTGGCGTGGGTACTGGCGCGGTGCCGTCCTGCGCTTACGCATGGCACTCGGTAAAAGGTTTTGATGCTCCCCCAGCCCTGATTGTCGCCTTCTATCTCAGCTCACTGCTGTCCCATAAACTTTCATGAGAATGTAAACTGTATCTGGACCTGAGTTTCAATAGGGCCTGGAGGGTCTCCTTTGAGTAGTCCCCACAGGTCTCTTCGCTCAAATAAATTGACTTGAAAGAGTCTAATAATCTGTTGAATGCTTAAATCGAGTTTGCTACAAAATTTCAGGTAAGCAACCATTAAATACATACACATAGCGACCCCTATTTGAGTCATGACAGCATTCTTTGACGTGCCTACGAATGACTTAATCTTCAAATTTTGTTTGATGCATTTGAAAAATAACTCAATTTGCCAACGCGACTTATAAATATCCGCGATGGTTTTGGCAGTCAATTCGAATTGATTGGTGAGAAAGACGTAATGCTTGCCGGTCTGTGGGTCCCGATAACCCATCCGGCGCAACTTAATCGGACAGGCATCGGCTTTAGGGCCCGTTAAAATCAGCGTCTGATCTGAGGTGATGCCCTGCTCTTTATTCACCGGATGGCGAGAAATCACTCGGTATTTTGTATTGGCTTTCAACCGGGTGACAAAATAAATTCCCTTTGAATTGAGCAAGTTAAACCACGTGAAGTCCGTATAGCCACGATCAAACACCACAATAGAACCCGCATCCAGTTCTAAACTACGGCCTTGTGTAATATCTTGTTGTTTGCCTTCGGTAATAGTCATAAAGACCGGTAAAAAACCATCATGGTCGAGACCAACATGTAGTTTAATCGCGCCTTTGGTCTTGCGAAATTTGGCCCAAGGAAATAGTGATAAGCATCAATCGATGGTCGATGCATCCAAGGAATAAAGCTTATTTTTAAAACGAAACCCATGCCTAGGCGCCAAGCTTTGACATCGTGCCAGCAGCTTCCAAAATAATCCTTCGTAGAGTTGATAAGGCTGTTGCTCGTTAACGCGAGCCAGAGAACTTCGACTGACCTTACCGATACCCAAATGGTAACTTTTGCGGCGTTGTTTATCCAGATTGCTGACAATATCTCGCAAACTACAGCGCCCGGCGAGTTGGGCAAAACTCAACGCCACAAACTGTGACCAGCGTGACATTGTCCTCAATACACGGCCTTTATGGTGGGTCTTTGCAAGGGTTTCAAATTCATGTCTCGAAATCAGTTTTAGCAGCTGTGAAAATACGCTGTTACTGTGACTCAAGGCTATTATCCTGTTGATATTGAAAGATATTCTGAACCTCTATTCTAACAAATTAGCGCAGAATAGTCTTTGATTCTAAGCTCATTCAAAAGTTTGTGGGACAGCAGTGATCTCAGCTAGTTCGCCATCCAACCGTGCCGTATATCGAAGCGAATATCTATCGGGCCCCTCTAAAAATGCACTTTTTCCGCGATGGCGGCGTCAGCTCCGTGCTCCAATCCTCATGTATCACCTATCACTGCTGTCCCATAAACTTTCATGAGAATGTAAACTGTATCTGGACCTGAGTTTCAATAGGGCCTGGAGGGTCTCCTTTGAGTAGTCCCCACAGGTCTCTTCGCTCAAATAAATTGACTTGAAAGAGTCTAATAATCTGTTGAATGCTTAAATCGAGTTTGCTACAAAATTTCAGGTAAGCAACCATTAAATACATACACATAGCGACCCCTATTTGAGTCATGACAGCATTCTTTGACGTCCCTACGAATGACTTAATCTTCAAGTTTTGTTTGATGCATTTGAAAAATAACTCAATTTGCCAACGCGACTTATAAATATCTGCAATGGTTTTGGCAGCCAATTCGAATTGATTGGTGAGAAAGACGTAATGCTTGCCGGTCTGTGGGTCCCGATAACCCATCCGGCGCAACTTAATCGGGCAGGTATCGGCTTTAGGGCCCGTTAAAATCAGCGTCTGATCTGAGGTGATGCCCTGCTCTTTATTCACCGGATGGCGAGAAATCACTCGGTATTTCGTATTGGCTTTCAACCGGGTGACAAAATAAATCCCCTTTGAATTGAGCAAGTTAAACCACGTGTAGTCCGTATAGCCACGATCAAACACCACAATAGAACCCGCATCCAGTTCTAAACTACGGCCTTGTGTAATATCTTGTTGTTTGCCTTCGGTAATAGTCATAAAGGCCGGTAAAAAACCATCATGGGCTAGACCAACATGTAGTTTAATCGCGCCTTTGGTCTTGCGAAATTTGGCCCAAGGAAATAGTGATAAGCATCAATCGATGGTCGATGCATCCAAGGAATAAAGCTTGTTTTTAAAACGAAACCCATGCCTAGGCGCCAAGCTTTGACATCGTGCCAGCAGCTTCCAAAATAATCCTTCGTAGAGTTGATAAGGCTGTTGCTCGTTAACACGAGCCAGAGAACTTCGACTGACCTTACCGATACCCAAATGGTAACTTTTGCGGCGTTGTTTATCCAAGTTGCTGACAATATCTCGCAAACTGCAGCGACCGGCGAGTTGGGCAAAACTCAACGCCACAAACTGTGACCAGCGTGACATTGTCCTCAATACACGGCCCTTATGGTGGGTTTTTGCAAGGGTTTCAAATTCATGTCTCGAAATCAGTTTTAGCAGCTGTGAAAATACGCTATTACTGTGACTCAAGGCTATTATCCTGTTGATATTGAAAGATATTCTGGACCTCCATTCTAACAAATCAGCGCAGAATAGTCTTTGATTCTAAGCTCATTCAAAAGTTTGTGGGACAGCAGTGATCACCTATACACTGCGGTTCTGCGCGCGGTGCTTCCTTGCACTCACGAAAAAATTACTATTTTTAGCAGGTGCCCATTATTTGCAATTGATCTTATTTAAATTTGCAGTGGGCAATCGGTCGTTGCGCTTGATAAATAGCATCCTCCCAAATATAAATACCCTCCCCATGTTCTAAATATTCGCGATTAGGCAGCTTAACGTTCTCACATACTAGGCGAGCACACCGTCCACCACCGTCAATATACCATTCATCAGAAGGGCATTTAGGAGCACCACATTCGCAAGGTGGGGCGCCAACCTCATGAGAAAACTCCCAACTTTTTTCTCTCCTGTCGAAGCCATAATCAACACGAAAAGTTGCTTTACCGTCTTGACATATTTTGCTCTGCTCTTCAGCAGATAGTTGGATATGTGCCCATATTTCCCCATTATATAGCCAATGAGCTTTGACAGCATTTCGACAAAATTTTTCCCGGTCGCGGAGCCACTTAGCTGACATACTCCAGTTAGGCACAGTGTACGAATGAGTAGAGCCAGTTAAGTGTATTGTTGCATGACAAGTCCAGCTTCTTGCCATTGCGTTTGATGACAAAGAAAAGAAACATAATAGAATGATTATGTTTAAAAATTTAGTGTACTTCATATGAATACCTCGTTGTTTAGAAGCAATTTAGGTGCGGAACATTCAGTTGCTAAAGCCGCCAAGTGGCAACGGCAGTATAGCTATGAAGGAGGCAGAATGACAGCAACAGTAGCAAGGCATTAAAGGGGTGCTAAGCATCAGCGGTGATCGTGGTGTATCGGCATTACCTCGAAGAGCCGGTCTGAGGTGGCCCCCATAGCCTAGCCAAGGATCAGCGCCGATTAAGTGGATCTTCTGCGTGACGATGATGCTGATAAGAGCAGAAGATGACCGAAAGAAAACGGCGCCATCATTGTCCTGCATTCAAAGCCAAAGTGGCCCTGGCGGCGTTGAAGAACGAACCTACTTTGGCTGAGCTAGCAGAGCCATTCGATGTCCATTCCAATCAGAACCAGGATTGCAAAAGGCGCTTAGTCGATAGCACCGAAGAGCTATTCGGCGGCAATGCGCTAGAGGCCCAACGCAACGAACACGAGATTGAGACATGACACGCCAAGGTAGGCCAATTGACGATGGAGAACGACTTTCTTTTAACGTTTCTAGGGCGCGACCGGTGAGCGAGCGCCTAGCGGCTATTCACGGGGCTCACCCGTTGCCCAAGACTGGCCCGGTGCGAGTTGCTGGATGTCGCGCGTTCATCGGCCTACTACTGCCCAATGGCGGTGAGTGAGAAAGAACTGGAACGGATGCGCAGGGTTGACGAACGGTATCTGCCCCCCCCTGTTCTCGGTAGCCGGCGTATGGGCGATGCCCTGCACGAGCGCGGCTATCGCATCAATCGTCAGCGTATGCAAGGTTTGATGTGCCCGATGGGTATTCAGGCGCTCTATCCGAAGCGGCGTACCTCGGTGCCGGACAAAGCTCACAAGGTCTATCCCTACCTGCTCACAGAGGGTGTCATCGAGCGGGCCAATTAGGTCCGGGCCGCAGAGATTGGTGATAGTCCGATGGCCAGGGGCTTTATGTATTGAGTGGCGATGATGGACTGGCACCCACGCAAGGTGATGGCATGGCGGGTATCGAACACGATGGTGCCGGACTTGTGTGTCGAAGCCCTAGAAGAGGCGCGGCAGCGTTACGGTTGCCCTGAAATCTTCAACACCGAGCAGGGCTCACCATTGACCTCTAAGGACTTCACTGACGGGCTCAAGGCCCATGCGGTGGCAATCAGCATGGACGGCAAGGGTCGGTGGTTGGATAATGTATTCATCGAGCGGTTGTGGCGCAGCGTAAAGTATGAAGAGGTGTCACTGCGCGCCTACGCGACACCCGCACAGTGACGAGCAGGGCTGGCTCGATAGTTCGAATTCTATAATGCCAGGCGCCACCACAGCGCACTGGACCGACGCACCCCCGATGCGGTGTACTTGGCTCAGGTCGGCGCATCAAGGGCGGCCTGATACAGCATAAGGAGCACACTTAATGGGCTGTACAATTTTCCGGGGCCACTTTTGTTAAAGAGGTTGTATGACGAAAGCTTGTCCAGCAGCTCCTTCAATTCATGCCCTCCATGCTTCAAGATTCACTTACACCAGCTCCAACTTCAGTTCGCGCCCTACTGCATGGGCTGCCTTGAGCATCGTATCGAGCTGAACGCGGTTGTTCTCCGGGTCCAAAAGACGGTCCAGATGCGCACGACTGGTGCCCATGCGCCGCGCCATCTCCGATTTCGTGACTTGGCCTTCGTCCATCGCCTGGCGAAGCTGCCAAGCCAACACGGCCTTGATGGCATGCGCCTGGGTCTCCTCGAAGGCGCCCTGCTCGCGCAGCAACTCTTCCAGGGAGGAGCCAATATGCGGGTTGTTTGTTTTGCTACTCATAGCGTTGTAACTCCTTCATGCGTTTTTCAGCGAGGTCGAGGTCTCGCTCGGGCGTCTTCTGGGTCTTCTTGATGAAGCCATGAAGCGCATGTAGCCGGTCGTCGGACACGCAGAACAGCACCCGCGCGATCCGCCTGCCCGAAAGATCTGTACGCACTTCCCAGAGGCCTCGCCGTGAGGAGATCGCCCGGCAAAGCGGCATACCGATAGGCCAGCCAAACTCCACCGTTGCCAAATCGATCCCTATCCGGCGCCGGTCATCGTCGGGCAGCTCAAGCAACCACTCCCGAACCGGCTCATTCCCCGATAGCGTTCGGAAGAATCGGAGTTCAATGCGTTTTGGTGTCTCTGGCATCGTACCTCACAAGATACACTACACATCATGAGGTGCATTCATGTCAATGGCATTCGTTCCCGCCCCTAGTACTCGTGGGCCAGCGTCAGCGTGAGCACACGGGTCGTCTTCTCCGGATCGGCCGGGTCTTCGCTACCGTAGCTAAGCTCAGTGTCATAGCAATCTATCTTCCAGAACAACTTGCCCAGGTCTCCGGCCTCGAAGGCCCCGAAGTCGTGCTCGCCGTAGGGATCGTTATCTGGCGTGAAATCCTCATAATCCCGTACTCGCGCCCAGGGTTCGGTGATGGTCTAGGGCGGCAACACCGCCACCCTTGTCGCTCACGTCGAGCAACGTGATGCGATCGCGCAAGCGCACGCCGTCGCCGATAACCACCGGCTGCAACACCCGCACTTTGTCCATGCCGTAGTTCAAGGAGCGGCTGGCATCCGCCGGGCGCAGTCTCGCCATGTCCAGGAAGTGGGTCAGCAGTGACACCATCATGAAGCCGTGTAGCAAGGTGCCGCCGTAGGGACTCTCTTTCGCGCAGCGCTGCGGATCGCTGTGCATCCAGGGTGTCCAGCGGGTGACTTCGCCGAACACGTTGGCCTGGATCTGATCGATGAATACCCAATCCGTTAACGCCACTTCCAGGCCCACGAAAGTATGGGCGTTGGCCAGCAGAAAAGGTTCGGATAATCGGTGCACCGCCATACTCCGGCTCTGTTGAATTCACCTCAAATGCTAGCATTGGCGCCACGCATAGATAGCACGCACCTATATCACACGCACCTATATCAAAGGGGGGAGCGTCACCATGGACTTCACTGATCGTATCGCTTTGGTCACTGGCGGGGGTAACGGCATCGGTAAAACCACGGCGTTGGCCTTTGCCGAGCGCGGTGCCTCGGTCATGGTGGTAGACCTCGACGAAGCCGCGGCGCAGAGCACGGCCCACGCCATCACCCAGGCGGGCGGCACTGCCTCTCACACCGCGGCCAACGTCACCCAAGCAGCCGACGTGCAAGCCTACGTCAAAGCAACCTTGGACCGGTTTGGGCGCATCGACTGCTTTTTCAACAACGCCGGCATTGCAGGGGATGTTGCCCCCATCGCCGAGTACGACGAGGAGGTGTTCGATCGGGTCATCGCCGTCAACGTTAAAGGCGTATTTCTAGGTATGCGCCACGTGTTGCCGGTCATGCTGGCACGCAAGCGCGGTACCGTGGTCAACACCGCGTCCGTCGCAGGCTTGGTCGGCAGTCCCGGCATGCCGGCTTACGTGGCCTCGAAACACGCGGTGATCGGTTTGACCAAAGTCGCCGCTGGCGAAGTCTCCGGTGAGGGCATACGGGTGAACGCCGTGTGCCCTGGTCCTATCGATACGCGCATGGTGCACGACATCGCGGCGCAAGTGAGCCCGGATGATCCGGGCGCCGTGCGACGCAACTACGAAGCCTCCATTCCGCTAGGCCGCTACGGTACCCCGCAAGAGGTGGCCAACGTGGTGCTGTTCTTGGCCTGCGATCTTTCCGCGAATGTGACAGGCGCGCAGTACGTGGTCGATGGCGGGCGCACCGCCAGTCCCAAAGGGGTCACGGCTAAGCCCACATAGTGATGGGGGGCACGCAGAGTGATAGGGGGCCCGCAGGCCGCTGCCTCCATCTGTTATCGTCATGGCGGCAAAACGCGAGGAGTATGGCTTTGGTTTCAGCAACTCACGATGAGCACCGAGTCAGCGATCTGGCAGCGCTGGAGGCTATCTACGGCGAAGCGCTGCCCCGCGCCCTCACCAAGGAGCTCGATTACCTCTGCGATCACTACCGTGCTTACATCGAGCATTCCCCGTTCGTCGTCATCGCCAGCGTAGGCCCTGACGGTACCGACTGCTCACCCCGGGGCGATCCCGCCGGCTTCGTCCACGTTGCCGATGCCAAAACCGTATTGATACCTGATAGACGCGGCAACAACCGTATCGATACGCTGCGCAACATCGTATGCGACCCCCGGGTATCATTGTTGTTTCTCATTCCTGGCATAGGCGAAACCTTGCGCATCAATGGCCGCGCCGATATCACCGTAGAACCGGCGCTGATCGAGCGGTTCCCGATGAACGGAAAGCTGCCCCGAAGCGTCATCCGGGTGCACGTCGATACGGTCTATTTCCAGTGCCAAAAAGCCCTGGCCCGGGCCAAACTTTGGCAACACGAGGCGCAGGTGCCCAGGAACGCTGTACCCACCGCCGGGGCTATCCAACAGGCGTTATCGGATACCCCTTTCGACGGTGCTGAATATGACCGTAACTATGCAGAGCATATGCGCAAGACCATGTATTGATGAATATGCAACCGATGGGCGCAAAAGACAGGTACCGGCGATTCTTTTTATTTCGCCGTGCGCGGACGGGCTGGCCCATCGCCGAATCCGACGGCTCACGCGCTCCATTTTTTATCGATTTTAGTTAACGGCGCGCTAAAAGGTGATAGTTCAAGAGCAGGTGCGCGATGCCTTAACCCAAGGCCAACCGGTGGTGGCCCTAGAATCCACGTTGATAACCCACGGCTTGCCGTGGCCACAGAATGTGCAGTGCGCATTGGGTGCGCAAGCGGCGGTAAGAGAACACGGGGCGATTCCGGCGACCATCGCCGTCTTGCAGGGCACCATCACGGTAGGTCTCTCGGATGGAGAGATAGAACAGTTGGCCCGCGTACAAGGCGCCGAGAAAGTAAGCCGGCGCAATCTTGCGACAACCGTGGCGCGAGGCAAAACGGGCGCCACAACCGTTGCTGCCAGCATGTGGTGCGCACACCGGGCCGGCTTAACAATCTTTGCCACGGGCGGCATCGGCGGTGTTCACCGGGGCGCTGAACACACGTTCGATATCTCCGCTGATCTCAATGAACTCGGGCGCACACCCATGGCCGTGGTGTGCGCGGGCGCAAAATACATGCTCGATTTAGCTAAAACGGTGGAAGTACTAGAGTCCAACGGCGTGCCTATATTAGGTTTTAGAACAGAGCAGTTCCCCGGCTTTTTCACCGCGCATACCGGATTGCCGGTAGATGCCAGGTTCGAAGACACCGCCAGCCTCGCGCGGGTTATCCACAAACACCGGGCGATGGGCCTTGAGAATGGCTTACTGGTGGTACAACCGCCACCTCAAGAATACGCCATCGATCATGCGGAACTGGAAGCGTGGTTGACTACGGCACTGGCGCGTGCTGATGGCGCCGGCATCTTTGGCCACCAATTGACGCCCTATTTATTGGAGCAATTGAGAATACTCTCATCGGGCCAAACGCTTGCATTGAACATGGCGCTGATCCGTGCCAATGCGGCATTGGCGGCGCAACTGGCGGGTGCCCTACGAAGTATTCAATAACTGGGCCGATAAATCCTGGCGGCTAGGCATCCTTGTCTTCCGCCACGTTTTCATCACCTTCTCGGCCGCGTAGCCTGTCCAATACATCCTTGACAGCACGGTGCGCAAACACTGCACCCACAATGACGAGCGCGGTGTAAGTCAGCTGCTCCTTATCCGTAGCGATCCATGCCTTCCAGGTGAAGTACCCCAAACCCAGGGCACAGACGGCAATAGTCAAAATGAGTTCGACCCGAGGCGTCATCGATATCTGCACTCCCGCGGAGGTTTAGCGGTTAATGGCAACATGGCCAGACTCCAACTAGAACGGTGTTCGTTTAATTTGGCCAGCATAGACGCCAGCACCGTCAAACCGGCTGTCGCGAGCAGTCCTTCAACAATAGCCGAGCCAAGTGAATAGCCAAGTCAAGTGGCAACACCCACTGACGCATCTTAGCAGTCAGGCTTGTGGGGAACTTGTACGCAGACCACACGCCCGCGCCGCGCATCACCGTGAATCTGATAACATCTAGCGTCCACGCTTACTCTGTACAGCAACATCGCAATGGCACAAAAACGGCCATCTCATTAAAATCCTGCCTCATGACTTCACTCGTTTTCATCGACGGGCACGCTGGCACCACCGGTCTTCGCATTCGGCAATGGTTAGCCGAGCGGCGCGATCTGAACCTGCTCACGCTGAACGATACAGATCGCAAGTCGGCGCCGGCGCGGCGTCAGGCCATGAGCAAGGCAGACGTCACCGTTCTATGTCTGCCGGATGCGGCAGCGAAGGAAGCGGGTAGATGGGCGCTGGAAGATGGCAACCGGATCATTGATGCCAGCTCCGTGCACCGGGTAGCGGACGGTTGGACCTTCGGATTACCCGAGTTGTCACCCGCGCAACGCAGCGCTATTCGCACGGCCAAGCGGATCAGCAATACGGGATGTTATCCGTGCGCCTTCCTGTTACTGATCCGGCCATTGGTGGATGCAGGATTGCTACCCGCCGGCACCCCTGTATCGATACACGCCCTGTCCGGCTACTCGGGCGGTGGGCGTGGGCTCATCGAGCACTGGGAGTCGGCGCCGGCGGGCTTGGAGGCCCATCCTTACGAAGCCCCTTATGCACTTGATAAAGTGCACAAACACGTCCCCGAGATGCACCGTTACAGTGGACTCGTGCAGGCACCGCAATTCATCCCGGCGGTAGGCCCGTTTGCCTGCGGTATGCGCGTGCAGATCCCGCTGCACGGGGGCTTATTGGCAGAGGGCACCACGGCAAAAGCCGTTTACGAAGCGCTTGCCACCCGGTATGCGAACGAAACGTTCGTTGAACTCATGCCGTACGACGGACCGGATGCAGGTACGGCACACGAACCGCCACGTGACGAATGGTCCTTTGATCCAACCGCGCTGAACGGCACCAACCTGATCCGGCTCCAGGTGGTTGCTAATCCCGCCGGACATCTTTTGCTGGTAGGGATCCTGGACAATCTTGGCAAAGGCGCATCGGGCACCGCCATCCAATGCATGAGCCTCATGCTGGGCCTAGACGAGGCGGCCGGTCTGCCCCGCGCACGCCCGCAGCCACGGCGAGCGGTGGCATAACCACTGTGCGGGCGGCATCAAGACGCCGTCAGATAATCCCGAACTGCTACCGCTAACGCCACCAATCCGGTCACAACGAGCACCAAGAGTGCCGCATGGTGGTAGTGCTCCCGGCCACTTGCCGAGAACTACCGCGCGCCAAGCCAAGTGGAGAAAACATACAGGGGCGCCAGCGTGATGCTGATCAGCACCGCTTTCTCGGTAAACAGGGCGCGGTATCAAAGTGGCACGATGGCTGGATACGAATAAAGAGCACCTCTAAAACTGCGCGTTCAGAAAAATGCCGAAAACCTAAGCTAGCGCAACTGACTGTCCTTGCTGCCGCGGCGGTTGTAACCCGCAAAGCTGCGGCTTCGCTCCTCGTCTGCGGCCTGCTGACATTCTATGCAAAAACGCACCCCAGGCACGGCCTGGCGCCGTGCCTGGGGGATCTCCCTACCGCATTCGCCGCAATGTTCGGCACCCTCCCCTCGTGGAAGTTGTTGCCGCGCCCGCTTGACCGCATCTTGCACGGTGGCCTCAATCTGGTCTTGAACTGCGCCATCTCGCGCCCAACCGCCAGCCATTAGCTGCTCCGCACCATTGCCTGAGAGACGACTTAGACTTTAGTGCGACAAAACCCTATACGTCCAGGGCCCTGGACGTATAGGGCGATGGTGGACAGTCAATATCTGAGATACCGCTATCTGTTGGAACAGGACGGGGCAAATCCACTGGCACGTTCATCCCGGCCGGTGGCGGCGAGTTCCGTAGCCGGATCGCCAGCAATGCGGGTCCCTTGTAACCCCCGCACCTCATTGAAATCGTACGGCCGCGCGCGGTGTAAAACGCAACGGTTGTCCCAGACCAGCAGATCCCCCACGGTCCAGTGATGGGTATACACCCGCGCCCCTTGACAGGTACGTTCCAACAAGCCGTCCAACAACGCCTGCGCTCTCGCGTCCTCCATACCAGGAATACGGTAAGCGTGACGGCCAATACAAAGGGCACCTCTAACAATGCACTTTTTCCGCGATTGCGGCGTCAGCTCCGTGCTCGAATCCTCAGGTATCACCTATACACTGCGGTTCTGCGCGCGGTGCTTCCTTGCACTCACGAAACAATGACTATTGTTAGCAGGTGCCCTTTGAGACGCATACAGGGAGTGATAGGCGAACAGATCCGCAATCTCGGCCCGGGTTGCCTCATCCAAGCAGTCGTAACCCGCCCGCCTATCGGCCAACTCCGTTTCCCCACCTACTGGCGGCACCTCAATAGCCGGCAACAACCCTGCATACTTCGTTTATTAGCTTCCTATACTCTCACGATGTCATCGGGCGGCGGGACAAATCGAGGGAAGCCGCATCGCGGGCTTGGGCAAGTTCGAAGCCAGGTCTCGAAGGTTCCAGAAAGGTGATGGCATCATAGAAGTCGTCCAGAGGCACGAACACGCCGTTGTCCTCAGCCCAGTGGCGCATGCGTTGGTTGCAAGAGTGCGCCCAAGACAGGATCTCTACACGCCAGCCACGCCGGTGCATGCGTTCCAGTGTGCTATGGAAACCCGCCCCTTCCCGATAACCGGCCCCATCACCTGTAAGCAGTACGACAATGCCAGGATCTCCGTTGTAGTCCAAGGCGTCTTCAAGCATCTGCAATTGCAGGAGGCGGTCGGGCATTTCCTGCTCGTCCCGTTCCCGGCCACCGCGATCGAATAATCCGACTTCAATTCCGTTGTTT
Organism: Gammaproteobacteria bacterium; assembly: GCA_012103455.1. GTDB lineage: Bacteria > Pseudomonadota > Gammaproteobacteria > HK1 > HK1 > WLWT01. The sequence goes on along the minus strand of WLWT01000003.1, from coordinate 423,935 downwards.
TCCATCCGGTTCCAGAGTTGCCGCATCTCCGGTGGAATCGAGCCCATTGCTAAGGCCCGCTCGATCGGCCGGTCCGCGTGCGCCAGTCGGAGCATATTGTCAAAGTGCACCCGGATGCGATACCGCGCATTAGGACCCTCCGAGTGCTCCTCGGCCAAGCGTTGCGCTTCGTGGAAGATGTTCGAGTTGTCCCAATAAATAAAAACGCCGGCCATCAGAACCTCCGGGGGATTACCTGTTTGAACTGGCAGGGGGTGTAGGATAAGGACGTCTTCACAGGGCTTAACTTATACCGCGATTATTTAGATTTCTCAGATCTCAGACGTGCATAAGTCATTTTTATTAGCTCATTGAAAGCGCTGGCAGCATCGGGATGTAAGATTCGGATCCTGACTGATAAGAGTTGAGATAGTGGACTTGACTCAGCCGTTAATTAGACGCAATAGCGCGTTTATTGTTCTTATACTCGACTTTAGTGCGGCAAAACCCTGTACGTCCAGGGCCCTGGACGTATGGCGATGGTGGACAGTCAATATCTGAGATACCGCTATCTGTTAGAACAGGACGGGGCAAATCCACTGGCCCGTTCATCCCGGCCAGTGGCGGCAAGCTCCGTAGCCGGATCGCCAGCAATGCGGGTCCCTTGCAACACCCGCACCTCATTGAAATCGTACGGCCGCGCGCGATGTAAAACGCAACGGTTGTCCCAGACCAGCAGATCCCCCACGGTCCAGTGATGGGTATATACCCGCGCCCCTTGACAGGTACGTTGCAACAAGCCGTCCAACAACGCCTGCGCTTTCGCGTCATCCATACCGGGAATACGGTAAGCGTGACGGCCAATACAAAGTGCTTTTCGTCCGGTTACCGGATGCACCTTGACCAGCGGCCGTAACGGCGCGCCTTTGTTGTGATAACCGTAGCCAGCACCGGTAGCCACCGAATAACCCAGTTTGGCTTGAGACGCATACAGGGAGTGATAAGCGGACAGCTTCGCAATCTCGGCCCGGGTTGCCTCATCCAAGCAGTCGTAACCCGCCCGCATATCGGCCAACTCCGTTTCCCCACCTACTGGCGGCACCGCAATAGCCGACAACAACCCTGCTTTGGCGGCCAGCGGCATATAGGTGCTGTCGATATGCCATCCTTCGTTGCCACGTAGCGTCTTGAAGCGAAAATCACCGGCTTGATACAGCGTGCCATCGGGTTTCTTGTTGCTGATCCGCACCGCTTGTGCATTCTCGCGCAGAATCTCGATCTCACCGAAACGCAAGCCGAACGCAACCTGCGCCTTCTCGCTCAGGAACTGAGCGGGAAAGACCAACGCAGCGAACTCATGGAACGCATCCTCAACAACTCGCCACGCCGCCTGGTCAAGCTCACTCAGATCGATGCCCGTGATGATCGCACCAAACGATTTATCCGCTATAGCTGTTACCTGAACAGACATGATTACGCTCCCTTGCACTGTGCCCCTAGGACGCCCCGCCGGAGACTGCGTGCTTCCCGAAGACTACGTGAACCCGGGCCATTGATCTAGTGGACTGGACACCTGCTAAAAATGCACTTTTTCCGCGATTGCGGCGTCAGCGCCGTGTTCCAATCCTCATGCATGACCTATACACTGCGATTCTGCGCGCGGTGCTTCCTTGCACTCACGAAAAAATGACTATTTTTAGCAGGTGCCCTTTTAACGGAACTTGTTCTCGTAAACACTGTTCGTTGAAAACAAACAACTGGACAATTTAAGCTCGCGAGCTTAATTCGCAACAGGAATTAGCCGCTGCGCGAACCGCTTCAGTCCTCCTCGCCAGGTTCGTAAAGAGAGCCGCGGCCAATTCGCTCCAGACACAACTCCGCGGTCCAGGGCAACATCAACGCGCCACAACGACTGTCCCGGTACATACGCTCCAGGGGGAACGACTTCAACATGGAATGCCCACCGCAAGTACGGATGGCCAGGCGGCAGATGTCATTGCAACCTTCCATCACCGTGTACTGAGCGGCATAAGCGCGCAAGCGCTCGCTCTTGGCCGGCTCAAAACGCGCCTCGGCGATAGTGCGAAGAAACAAGGCCTGCATCTGCTCGAGTTGAATCGACATTTGCGCCACGGCTATCTGTTTGGTCGGATACATGCGCCGCTTGACCGGCGGTGCCCCTGCCACCTCTCCGCGCAGATAGCGCACGGTGAAATCAAACGCGGCCTCGGCGATGCCCATGTAGGTAGGGGCCAGGGTGAAGAACATGTGGGGCCAACCCATAACCGCGTGGATATAGAGTCCGGCCGGCATCATCTCCTGGGCATCGGGGACAAACACGTCTTTCATCAACAGATTACGCGAGACCGTGCCGCGCATGCCCAAGGGATCCCAATCACCGGCGATTTCGAGCCCCTGCGCATCGGCGGGCACCGCCATGTACTGGGTGTCGCGCAGGCTTGGGCGGTGACCATCACCGCGCTCTTCAGTACACAACATGCCGTAGTAATTGGCGGTACCTGAGAGCGATGCGAACACCTTACGCCCATTCATGATCCAACCACCGTCCACTTTGCGCACGGTACTGCCATAGGGGGCGCTATTGGTGACGGTGCCGGCGCCTTCGGAGAAAGGCTGGGCGAAGATGGCACCTTCTTGCACCACCCGCCGATAGTGCTCGGCGCGGCGCTCTTCATGCAGGCAGCGCTGCCCATCTGTCATGGGCAGAGCGTCAGCCAGCTCACCGCTCCACATCATCGAACAGGTATGCATGTTGAAAGTGAGCGCGGTGGCGCCGCAGTGGCGGCCAAAGCGCCGCCCCACCTGACAATAGGTTTCATAGTCGGCGCCCAGGCCGCCGTAGCGCTGTGGAATGCAAAGCGCGAGAAACCCGTGCTCATGGAGATCGGCATAATTCTCCGTTGGAAAACGGGCCTGTACATCGACGTCCTTGGCCCGGGCCGCGAACCGTTCCCGGCCCAGCCAATCGGCCAGTTCGATGAGGTCTTCTCTGCGCGCAGCCGAGGGCCTACTGCTCACGCCAAATCCCCTTGCAAAACCCCCTCTCGCACCAGCGCAACTCCGTCCAGTTCCACCGTGCACCCTCTCATGGGCAGATCGAAGTGGCCCAGCGCATAACGGTTGGCCACCTCGTTGGCGCCCGTCGAGTAGAGAAAGTTGCCAGCAAAAGCGCGCTGCTCAGTGCCATTGGTCTGGGTGCGATCATAGAAAGTCAGCGCATCCCACCGGGCGGCGGGATTCATGCCCCAGCCGAGGTGAGAAACCGCATAGGTATCGGCATCGCGCCATGCTGCGTAGTGCTCGCGCATCAAAGCAGCATCAAAACCATCGCCGCCGATGGCGGTCACATAGTCGTTCTCTATGGTCAAGGTAATAGGAGATTCCAGATAGCGCTTGAACGTGAGATTTATATCGCCTGGTGCCATCACCACAGTACCGTTGACAGTGCCCGCCGCCGGCAATGCCAAACACAGCCCGCCAGGCCAATGGGTCATGGTTCCAGGGCGGGTGGTGTAGCCCCAGCCGCCGCCCGCCCGTGCCCCAGTCAGATCGACACTGAGATCGGTACCTGCAGGCGAGTGCACCCGCATCGTCTTGGCCTCGCGCAGCGCCCGTATACCGGCTTTAACTTTAGGTTCGAGCGCAGGATCGGGCCGCAACCGCTCCAACATCTCCGGATGCTCGTTGGACACCATAATGATGCGCGCCCCAGCGCTCAGGATGGCCGGCAGCTCGCGTGCGTGGAGTAAACCCTCCACCGTACAATCCACCACCAGGGTAGATTGGCTCAACGCTTCGATCACCGGTGCGAGATTCTGAATAGCATCGCTGGCCCCGGTTGATCGGATGGGCACCGGCGCGCTCTGGCGCGGGGTCGGCATGGTCAGGGTGAAAATCCGCGCCCCGATACGCTGCAAGGCAAGCTGCGCCAGCTCCACATTGACCGCCCGGCTTTGAGACTCGCAGAGCACGGCAACGACATCGCCCGCAGTGGTGCCACACCGCTCAAACACCTCTACAAAAGTATCGATCCACTTCGCTTCAATCTGCTCGCGCAACATCGCCTACCCTCACGACTACCGTCCGGCCGCCATTGTATTGCCCAGGCGATTGTACCCGGACCCCACCCTGACTAAGAAACTGATCAGGGTGGGGTCCGGGTATCCTGATAAGGGCCCCTCCTAAAAATGCACTTTTTCCGCGATTGCGGCGTCAGCGCCGTGCTCGGATCCTCAGGTATCACCTATACACTGCGGTTGTGCGCGCGGTGCCTCCTTGCACTCACGAAACAATGACTATTTTTGGCAGGCGCCCATAAGGCGGTAGGAAAAGGGCGCAGGACGCAGTTAGTTAAGATAGGCAACTCATCTGCAGCGGACATCCGCCGTCAGGGAGGAATATATGATCCGTTTAATAATCCGTTTAATACACTGGCTTTGGGCCATCTTATTGCTCACTTTATCCAGTGCGTCTCTAGCCAACCCGCAAGGTGGCAACGCAGACGCCCGGCGATGCTGCTATAGATAACTCCAGTTCAAATATGACCAGTATCCGGCAGACCACACCAAACGCCATCATCGACTGGCAAAGCTTCTCTGTAGAAAGTAAGCCTCCTCAGCAAAATCTGTGGGTGAATTCCGGCTCGGGTAGGTTGCCAAGTGCGTGATATAGGGCTGTTTCCATCGCTTCGTACGCCCTAAAGCCAAAGGCTTTTCTGAGGGTCAGTTTTGCTTGGGTGTTCATACCCTTCACCGGACCGGAAGAACGTTCGCCTTTGGCCTTGAACCCATTGAGTAGCACCGCACGATGCTTGCCTAATGTTTTGGCGGCTTTCTTGCATCGGCTCAATCTTTGTGCGCAGGGTACACGTGCACCAGCGGTCCAGGAATTGCCCGGCCCAGTAGCGGCTGCGATAGCTCCAGAAAAACTGGAAATCTTCCTTGAGCAAGTAGGCGCGTACAGCGCGTAAGTTGTACCGCAACAACTGCGCCAGCTTAGGCGGCTCCTTGGCGGTGAGATTCTCCGGGCGTTTGAGGAGTAACCAACGACTGTGCTTGAGCACCGGCTCATAGCCGTGTTCGCGTAACTGACGCGCTTCGCCGGCCCAAGCCATTTCATCGATACCCATGGCACTGACGCCGCTCACGTTCTGGTGCGCTCGGCCCCACGCCAGCGCCATCGGTACAGACCGCTACACCTGCGCCCAACGGGTTTGAAACGCCTCGCCCACTTCCTGCCCCGGCAAGCGCTTCGCCCATCTGGCCAAAAACCAAGCGTAGCCGGTCGTGAACCGGTGCTTGCCCTCGCACCCCGCCACCGCCTCCACCTTCACCCCGCACAGTTCACCCGGCGCATCGCATGGACTAAAAACACCGCGATACCCCACAGCGGCACAGGCTCGAAGCGCCGCGGCGCTAGCGGGTCATAACCCGGTCCGCGGCGGCCGCAACCCGGGCAGTGGGCGCGCGAATGGGCGCGGGGGCGAACCAACACTGCCAACGTCAACCGGGCTGCTCCTTTTACCCAGCGCACCTCGTCATAGACAAATGAACGGTGCTTTTCGATCTGATTCAAGAGAGTCTTCAGTTCCCTCTCGTTCTTTTGCTCTGAGTCGGTGGGCTGTAGCCACCCCATCTTCTCAAAGCTTGGGAACGAGAGCTTGCCCTTGCGCGCAATAGGCTACCGGCTTCGATACCGCCACGGCCAACTCATCCACGCCTTGTACACGGCCAGCAAGCCTCGCCCCTACTCGCGCCGCGGTGGGCAGGGGGTGGGTGAGTTCGGCCTCTAATCGGCACCAATCACTTCTTACATACAGGTCAATTCACCCACAGATTCTGCCGAAGAGCCCGACTTGTTATTCAGCTTCCTCGCAGTTTACTTGCCCGTTTCGCATATTGCTGCGTTGCCAGAACCAAGAGTGACTTTCGCGACGGACTTGCAATTGCCGTATGTCTCAAGCGTTGGTGCGCCCGTCGGATGGACAGTACTGTTCTCACGCGTCGGTGCATGCAATGTAGCCTTGGCATACGGGGTCTGATCACAGGCCGACACGCTCAAGTAATACTCGACGAAAAAGTTTGTGCTACTAGTCATCCACTTCCAGTCGGCTGGAACCTGGATTTGGCCGATGAATGTCTCCTGTTTGGTCTTCATGTTCATTACCCATGCGCCCCACCACTCGGGCTCAGTGGGCTTGCGTGCGTCCGCTATCTCCCACAAACGCAAGCGATATTCTGTACCTTCCTGCCAATCATAAGCGATCTTACAACTGTAGCCCGTGCCCTCGCCACCAAAGGTGCCCGCAAATGCGTCACGACCATCACCTTTCTTGGCATCGAGCGCTTTCCAAATTGAAAAGATGGCGATCTTCTGTTCCTTGCCGCCTAGGTTGGCACCGGTTTGCAGGCCCATGTATCCACCATCGCCTCCATCAAACCAGAACTGCTGAGCCCAGAAATAGTAACTCTTCCCAGTGGGTGCTTTGTTGATGGTGAGAAAGGTATCTAGGTTGTAAAAGCCCTTTTGTTGGCCGTTCCAATAAGTTGGCTCTGAAGGCCACTCGTGCTTTACTGCAATCATTCCGCCGGGGGTAACGTTGGTCATGTTGGCTATCCTGTAGTTTGGAAATAAGAAAATGGCAGGACAGGTTGTCCTGAGTAAATGCAGACTCGAACGGAGAATAACAGTCTGGTACTAGGGCCTGTTAACACTAATTATGATAGACTTCGCGTATGAAAATCACCGCATCACGTTAAACTTCTTCCTGTTCAAAGAGGTAACGTCAAAATACCCAATTGACTGGTGTTGGGCGCCATTTTATATGTCGCTGAACACGGTTGCAAGTGGCGAGGTTTGCCGAAAAAGTTTGGTAATTGGCACAGCATTTATACTCGGGCCAATCGCTGGGCGGAAAATGGTGTACTCGATAGTGTATTTGCTGCACTACAGGAAAACGATGTCATCAACATCACTGCTGTCCCATAAACTTTCATGAGAATGTAAACTGTATCTGTACCTGAGTTTCAATAGGGTCTGGAGGGTCTTTTTTGAGTAGTCCCCAGAGGTCTCTTCGCTCAAATAAGTGAGTTGAAAAGAGTCTGATGATCGGTTGAATGCTTAAATCGAGTTGGCCACAGAATTTCAGGTAAGCAATCATTAAATACATACATATAGCGACCCCTATTTGAGTCATGACAGCATTCTTTGACGTGCCTACAAATGACTTAATCTTCAAATTTTGTTTGATACATTTGAAGAATAACTCGATTTGCCAACGCGACTTATAAATATCCGCGATGGTTTTGGCAGTCAATTTGAATGGATGGGTGAGATAGACCTAATGCTTGCCGATCTCTGAGTCACTATAACCCATCCGGCGCAATTTAATCGCACAGGTATCGGCTTTAGGGTCCGTTAAAACCAGCGTCTGATCTGAGGTGGTGCCCTGCTCTTTATTCGTCTGATTGCGAGAAATAACCCGGTATTTTGTATTGGCTTTCAACCGAGTGACAGAATAAATCCCTTTTGAATTGAGCAAGTTAAACCCTGTGAAGTCCGTATAGCCACGATCAAACACCACAATAGAACCCGCATCCAGTTCTAAACTACGACCTTGTGTAATATCCTGTTGTTTGCCTTCGGTAATAGTCATAAAGGTCGGTAAAAAACCATCATGGGCTAGACCAACGTGTCATTTAACCGCGCCTTTGGTCTTACGAAATTTGGCCCAAGGAAATTTAGCCCAAGGAAATAGTGATAAGCATCAATCGATGGTCGATGCATCCAAGGAATAAAGCTTATTTTTAAAGCGAAACCCATCCTTAAGCGCCAAGCTTTGACATCGTGTCGGTTGCTTCCAGAATAATTCTTCGTAGAGTGGGTAAGGCTGTTGCTCGTTAATACGAGCCAGAGAACTTCGGCTGACATTAGCGATACCCAAATGGTAACTTTTGCGGCGTTGTTTATCCAGGTTGCTGACAATATCTCGCAAACTACAGCGACCGGCGAGTTGGGCAAAACTCAACGCCACAAACTGTGACCAGCGTGACATTGTCCTCAATGCACGGCCGTTATGATGGTTTTTTGCAAGCGTTTCAAATTCATGTCTGGAAATCAGTTTCAGTCATTGTGAAAATACGCTGTTACTACTTCGGAAAAAAATTACCCGACACAAATTAATAAAATGTGTTATATTGATACTATGAAAAAGACAGACGGTCGCTCACTGCCCCATTCCGCGCGAGAAGCCATCCGCAGGCACGCGGTTGCGCAAGTATTATCGGGTGAAAGCCCTGAAAAAGTAATTAAAGCCCTCGGATTTCATCGTTCTTGCATTGACGATTGGTTATCCAGATATGAGCAAGGTGGTGAACAGGCGCTGTCCACCGGCAAGATCACGGGCCGCCCAAGAAAGTGTCCCGATGAATATGCGGATCGCTTACGTGAACTAGTTAAAACGAATCCGTTGCAATTGGATTTTCACGATGCCTTGTGGACGCGCTCGATGATTCAGATATGACTGAAAGATAAATTTGGCATCGAGGTCAGTGAGCGCTCAGTGGGCAATATCCTGTCTCGTTTGGGGATGAGTGCGCAGCGCCCTGGGTTTAAGGCATACGAGCAAAACCCTGATCAGGTTAAGGTATGGTTAAGAGAAACTTGGCCTGAAGTACAACGAGAAGCGAAAAGGCGGCGAGCGCGGGTCTATTTTGGCGACGAATCGACGATCCGGTCGGATTATCATCGTGGTACCACTTGGGGGGTACGGGGTGATACGCCAGTTGTAGCGAAAACGGGTCGGCGCTTTAGCGTGAATAGGCTGTCAGCCGTTTCGCCGAAGGGTCACCTGCGTTTCATGGTAACCGAATCACGGGTAACCGCGGACGTTTTTATCGACTTTCTAAGGCGTTTGCTGCACAACGCCAAACGATCGGTCTATTTGATTGTTGATGGCCATCCCATTCATCGAGCCAAGAAAGTGCAAGAATTTGTCCGCACTAGCCAAGGTAAGCTCACGTTAGTATGGTTACCGCCGTATTCACCGGAACTCAATCCTGATGAGCTAGTATGGCATCATGTAAAAAGCCAACGGATTGGGCGGACAGTGGTGGCTACAAAGGAGCAACGGGTGGCCTTGGCTCGTTCGGTGTTGCACTCACTGCAACACAATACGCAAATAATTAAACGGTTTTTCTATGAAAAGCATGTCAGATATATTCTGAATTAATGTCGGGTAATTTTTTTCCGAATTAGTATTATGGATCAAGAGCATTATCTTATTGATATTTAAACATATTCTGAACCTCTATTTTAACAAATCAGCGGGGAATAGTCTTTAATTCTAATCTCATTCAAAAGTTTATGGGACAGCAGTAGGATTTGATTTAGCTGATTAAATACATCATATTGAGATCATATCTCTGAGAAAAATTATCTGCGCTTAAGAAGTAAGTGCCGTGTCTTCTTCCAAGGCGATGGCATCAATGTCATGCTGATCGCTGGGCCGTCCGTCATCGGTGATGATGACGCCACGCATAGCGGCGGTCTCAGGATGCTGCGGCATAGGCTTCTACATAAAGGGATTGGGCCTCCCAGGTCTCGTTGTCATGACCCGAGAGCATCGCATCGCGGGATTGCCCACAGGTGCATACCGTAACGGAGTCGAAGCCGGCCTCACTCAAACGTAGCCGCAAAGAATGCTCATCCCAGGACGAGAGGTGAGGGTTCCAGTAGGAGTCGCGAAAAGCAAAGTCCATCACCTCCAGCGGCGTGGACCAACTGTCTTGCCGATGCCAGGGTGGGTAGAGCTGAGCACTGTGGTTCAGATCGTCGGGTTTATCGCAATAAGCGCGGGCAAACTTGGCCAGATCCGGCACTATGATCCTGAGAGTGCCGCCGGCGCGGAGCACGCGCCGCGCTTCGCCCATGAAACGGCACGCATGGTCGTGGCTCAAATGCTCGACCACGTGATGAGCGTAGACGCCGTCTAAACACCGGCCGGGGAAAGGCAGGTCAAAACACCGGCCGGGGAAAGGCAGGTCAAAACGCAGATCCACCCCCCTATCTGCAGCCCGGTTGGAAAACACATCCGTGTTCAAAAAGCCCTTGAGCAGCCGGTCGCCACAACCAACCTGAAGATAGGCGTACGGCGGCGGCGCGACTTTGCTGCGCCACCTGCCGATGGTGGTGCGCCATTCGAACCGTACCTGATCGTAAACCGGTTGCCAGTGAGCAGGCAGCAAATCTCGGAGCATGAAATCTTGGCCTCAAAAACGCGTATTGCGTTCTCCGAAAAGTATTCATGGCGAAACGGCCGCGTCCAGTCTTTAAGTTGTGACTGGGGCCACTGTTGATGGCCCCAGTCACAACGCAACGTCACTTCGGGATGACTACGAAATCAAGATGCGGAACCCGCTTGCGGCACGATGAGCGCCAACGGCGCCTAGCCGCGGTAAGCCACTTCATAGCTCAGTTCGCGCAGCTATTGGGTCCGCACTTCGATGACCACCCGCAGGCGCAACGCGAAGCACCGTAGACAACATCAAACCATCGTATGGCAAATCATCGTATGGCAAGCCGTCGTATGGCAACAGTTTGACAAATTGTCGTGGGCGGCTCTAGGATTTATACTGATTAATTATTGAGCATATGTATATATAGTACAGAAGAGGGTATGATGATGATTGAACGAATGATGGTTAAACGAAGGCGAGTACTGCACGGTATGTGCGTGATGGGTATATACCCATCACACTTCAAGATGCGAACATCGGTGCATTAATAATGTGAAACCTATCAGTGATTCTTTTTCTCAATAAAATCTTTCGTCTTCCAATGCGCTTGAAAAAATTCAAAGAGGCTTCCCGAAAATCTACAAACTTCTCATAGTACCGATTATAAGTAACCGCTTCATGCATCATTTTCCAAAGTCGCTCAATTGGATTTAAATTCGGTGAATAGGGCGGCAAATAGTGTCATTTAATGTTTGAGTCCTTGGCATAAGCTGAACGTCTTTGCTCTTATGATAAGCCGCATTATCCCATATTACATGAATGTCTTTCTCTGGTGCATGCCGTTTGCGTAGAGATTTTAGAAAAGATTTAATGGTTTGCGCATTCACTCGCTCAACTTCAGTGTGGATTATTTTGTGACCCTCCAAAGATACAGCACCAATGAAATTCAATCGTGTTTGACGAGCCGTTGTGGCAATATTCTTTCGAGTGCCTCTTAAAATCCATCCATAGGCCAACCGCGTTTGATACTGCGGATGAAAACTGTCCGAGAAATAGATTAAACCCTTGTTTTTAGCGTCTTTCGAAAGATGTTCATAGTCTTTGGCAAACGCTTTTTGCGCCTGTGCGTTTGCTTTCGCTGGCACTGCATGAGGCTTCTTATGGCAGACATTATTGCGATGCAGCCATTTTGTCATGCCGCTTACACTGTAAAGCTTACCAAAATTCAACTTCACATAAGTGCAAATGTCCTTAACATAAGGATAAGTCATTCCTTCTACGTGTTTAACGAGCTTTGCTGTTTCATTCTCGTCTCAATCACTTTTGCTGCCTCCGTTTTCGGGCTTCAGCTTAGCTTTAGAAAAGTAATCATCGACATGGCGTCTAATAGTCTCATCATCTAAAAGCAAAATCCTAGACATTTCTGAATAACTATAACCCTCATCAAAAGCTAAAACAGCTTTTATTCGGTCTCGAATACGCCCATCTCTCTCTTTACGATGAGATTTTATGAGTTCATCGCGCTCGCTGGGTGTTAAATGATTGTTCATAAGCTTATTTTGACCATAATCAGCTAGCTAATATAAGTATTCTAGATTCGCATTTTCAATGGCGATGGGTATAGTCTCTGCCGCCGCCTGGTCCCTGCCCGCCTTGGCAGGGTCTTGGGATGCTTATATCGATAATCTGATTGCACAGACGCAAGACGCGTCCGGAACTACGCATGCGGACAAAGCCTGCATCATCGGTCTGGACGGCGGTGCGCTCTGGACCTCGGTTGCCCATCCCAATGCCCTGAAGCTGGCCAGTGGGGAGGGAGCGGCCATTGCCCAGGCCTTCAAGTCGAAGGATTTCACGCCTTTCATGGCCTCCGGTATCGTTGCCGAGGGAGTGAAGTACCAGTTTCTCAGAGAAGAGGACGGCAACATCGTCTACGGCAAGAAGAAGGATGCCGGTGGGATCACGCTTCAAGCATCGAAGACCGCGATTGTGATTGCCACGACCCCGGAAGGTAAACAGCAAGGCAACACTAATAAGGGCGTTGCTGTGATCGCGGATTACCTGGAATCTTTGGGCAGGTAGCGGTGCAATGCGTCGCGCCGAACATACCTAACGCCGCCACATAGTAGTCCGGGCGCGTGACCACGAACTCACAGGTGAGCCGCACGCGTTCGGCAGCGATGTTCCCCCTAGAACTTTATTGGCTTTGACCCCTTTAAGTTGCGATAGGCCGGCCATGAAGTCGGCCACCTAATCGTCCGCCGGATGCATGACAATATCCCCGGCGGTGCCCGGGCAGCGCGACGGGCCATGGAGCGCTCGGGCTCGAACAGCAGGTGGGTGGTACCGCCGGTGAAAGCGCGCTTGAGCCTGAGCACCACCACGCCCTGTGTCAGGCTAGTGGTCACCTCTAACAAATCACAGATAACGTCGTTAGTTGGAGGACAATCACTAGGGCACCTCTAAAAATGCACTTTTTCCGCGATTGCGGCGTCAGCGCCGTGCTCGAATCCTCATATCACCTATACACTGCGGTTCTGCACGCGGTGCTTCCTTGCACTCACGAAACAATTACTATTTTTAAAGGCCGCTGGCATCACGCTCAGTTGGGCGGGATGCCTCGGCCACTTAAACACAAAGCCGTTGAACTCCGACCACGCATTCAGCGGGTGGATTTTTATCTTGTGATTAAAATACTCAACTAACGTGATTTTTTCACCACGGTTGGCAATATATCCAGGCCAAGTTCCTCGCTTACGCTAAAGGACGCAACCATAGTGCGCTGACGACACCAAGCGGGCGTACTTGTGTTGCACAGAGCCGAGGGACACTTTCTCCAAAACACTAGGCGCCTGCCAATCTTGCATGCGGCGCTCAATCTCAGCGTTATCGACCTCCATGTTCAACGTCCTATTCGCCGGCTCGATGACGATCATGTCACCATCGCGCACCGCGGCGATGGGTCCTCCTGTTGCCGCTTCGGGACAAATGTGCCCGATGAGAATACCGTGGGAGACGCCGGAGAAGCGGCCATCGGTGATCAAAGCCACGTCCTTGCCCAGCCCCCGGCCCTGCAGTTGAACCGTCAGCATCACCATCTCCGGCATGCCGGGCGCACCCACAGGACCCACGTTGCGTACCACTATCACATCGCCCGGCACGATCGCATCTTCGCGGATCGCCCGCAGCGCCGCCTGTTCACTTTCGAACACCCGCGCCTTACCCCGGAACTCGCCTCGCTCCAGGGTTTTGCCACTCAACTTCAGCACACAACTCTCGGGTGCCAGGTTACCCGACAATACGCTGATGTGATGGTTGGGGGCGGCCACCGGCGCGGTCACGGGGAACACCAAATCCTGTTCGCCCAGAGCGCTCAAGGAAGGCGCCTGCGCGAGGTTCTCAGCCATCGTTTGACCGGTCACCGTCATCGCATCGCCATGCAGCAAACCATGATTCAGGAGTTCCTTCATGACGATGGGAACTCCGCCCAATTGATGCAACGACACCATGGCATAGGGGCCGTGGGGCTGTAAGTTCCCGATCAGCGGCACGTTTTCACCAATGGCCTGAATGTGCTCGATGGTAAGGTCAACGCCAGCCTCGCGCGCGATGGCCAAGAGATGCAAGTACATATTGGTGGAGCCACCCATGGCATACGCCGTGGTCACCGCATTCTCAAATGCTTTCATGGTCATGATGTCGCGGGGCCGCAAGCCGGAGGCTATCAAGCCGTAAAGCGCTGCCACCGTGGCCACGATCTGCGCTTTGACGTCATCGTGCACATCGCTGGCGGCGTCGTAATCGGCCAGGTGAGAGGCTCCGCGCGTCAGCATCATGCCCATAGCTTCGGCGATGGTGCTCATGGTGTTGGCGGTGAACATCGCCCCGCAGGTGCCACTGCCCGGCATCACCGAACGCTCCAATTGCGCGAACTCCTCCTTGGAAACGCGCCCGGCTTCCATGGCCGCTTTCGCCTCGGCCCAGTCGAGGATGGTGAGGTTATTACCCTTATCGGCCCAGGGACCAAAATTGACGCAGCCCGGCGAGCTGGTGCCCGGATAAATCACCAACCCGGGTGCATTGGTGCGGGCCAGGGGCATCATTGCCGCCGCGCCGGTTTTATCGCAGCCCGAGATCACGATCATGGCGTCGCCGTGGTGGGCGTGGTGACCGGTTTCGATGCAATCGGCGATCAGATCGCGCGAGATCAAGCTAAAGCCGGCGTTGACGGTGCCCTGGGTGAGCGCGTCCGACACGGCAGGTGTGCCGACCAGCAATCCCTGACCGCCCCTGGCGCGCAACGCTTCTTGCAATAGATCGGCGATGCGGCTCACCCGGTTATTGCAGCGGTGGGCGTTGGTGTAAGGGCTTGCGATGGTGACGACGGCACTGCAGTCCGCCGCCTCACCCGGCGCAAAACCCGCCGCGCGCAGCTCCACGGGATTGTTTCGCCACACTTTCGAAGGTACCTCAGCCATGCGTTGTCTCCCCCTGCTTGAAATCGATGGTTTTCAACTTATTTTGCGCTCACTCTCACCGGCCGGCAGCGTGGCTATCAGAGCAAAAGCAACGGCACTCAGACCAGCCAATCCCCAAAATGCCAGCGCGTAGCTGCCCTCTACATCGAATATCCAGCCCGCCGCCATTGGCCCCGCCGCGGCGCCCAGGGTGCCACAGAAGACGATGGCGCCGAAAATCGCCCCATGGGCGCGCATGCCGAAGTATTCCGCTACCGTGGGCGATATCACCGTGAACAAACCGCCGTGGGCAAAGCCGTACAACACGGCAAAACCATAGAGCGCCGTGGCCGACGTGAGCGCCGGCACTAGCGCCAGGCTCGTGCTCAGCAACACAAGACATAACGACAATGCTCTGCGGCCACCGAGCCAATCGGCGATACGCCCGATGACGAGCCGGCCCGCCACGCTGGTGGCACCGATCACCGAGAGCAGCGCCGCCGCCGCCGTGACCGTCATACCGAGATCAGTGCCGTGCACCGGTAGATGCAATGGAATAGTGATCAGGGCGGGCATGAAAGTGAATTGAGTGACGCACAGGGTCCAAAAAGTGCGCCGGCTGAGCACTTGGCGCAAGCTATAGCCGCTACGCGGCGCCGCTCCTGCGTGCTCAGGGCCGCCTGGCCGGCGGATCCGCGATGGATTCAGACCTTGCGCGGCCAGCAGCAGCAGGACTGCGCCACCACAGCCAAGCGCGATAGCGGCGCAGCGCCAGCCCAAGCCGGCGATGAGCACGGTGGCGGTGTAGGGAATGATGATCTGGCCAACAGCCGTGCCCACTTTGACGACCCCGGTCATGGCACCACGGCGTTTGTCGAAGATGCGCGCGACCACCGGCAATGTGCCCACATCGTGGGTGCTCATGCCGATCCCCACCATGAGCCCGAAATAGACAAAAAGCTGCCACGGCGCCGAGAGTGTTCCGGTCAATACATAACCGAGCCCGCAGATGACGCCGGTGACACTCAACACCCAACGCGGGCCGTAGCGATCGACTAGATGACCGCCCCCTATGGCGAACACCCCCATCACTAAAGAGGCGGTGGAAAGAGTCGATGAGAGTAAGGCTCTAGACCAACCGAACTCCGCCTCCAAGAAGGGCAGGAACACGCCGTAGGCGAACATGGAGCCGATAACTACGCCTTGAATGACGAATGAACAGCCGACCAGGGTATAGCGCGGATCCATGGCAGGGTTCCTTCGCAAACGTGAGCATGTTGCAGATCTGGCCAGCATTGGCCAGTCCGGCCCAAAAAGATGAGTGGCTTAGGCAGCCCTAGGTCCCGGTGAACCGGGGAGCGCGGCGCGCGGCCATGGCGGTCACGCCTTCGGACCAATCATTGGTCAGCCGCAAGCGGTTCTGCTCGGCCAATTCGTGCTCGGTGGCCGCCCGCACGCGCTCGGCGATGTCGCCGCGCAGGGTGGCGCGGGTAGCCGCCACCGCCAGCGGCGCGGAACCGGCGATTTCCTCGGCCAACTCAATGGCCGTGCTGCGCACCGTATCCAGCGTCGCCAACTTATCGGCGAGACCGATGGCTACGGCCTCCTCGCCCTTGACCCGCCGGCCAGTGTAGAACAACTGCGCGGCTTTGTTGTGCCCGATCAGTAACGGCAGGGTATAGGTCAAACCGAATCCCGGATGAAAGCCTAGGCGCGTGAAGTTGGCGCTAAAACGCCCTTCAGGGCAAGTCACGCGAAAATCCGCCGACACCGCAAGACCCAAGCCACCGCCGATAGCAGCTCCTTGGACGGCGGCGATAACCGGCGTTTTAGCCTCGAATATGCACACTGCGTGCCGATACAGATGGCCGGAGATCTTGCCACCGCCGCTGCGCTGTGCGTTGCCGGCGCTTTCACTGCCCGCACCGAAGTTGGCGCCAGCGCAGAAGTTCTTACCCTGGGACGCCAGTACGATGGCGCGGCAATCGGGATGTTTATCCATGGCGCTATAAGCATCGGCGATCTGATTGATAAGAGAGATATCGAAAAAATTATGCGGGGGACGTTGCATCTCCACCACGGCGACGTAGTTATCGCCTAGGGTGACCTCGATGTCGGTATATGATCCGGTGATTGTCATGAAACTCAACTCGCGTGGGGCTTAACGCACTTATGGTACCGGAATCAAATGCTATGAGGCCGCGCTCCCTTACAGGCGGGTTGGCGCCCGCCAGCATCGCTTTGCGCCCGCCGGCGGCGATTGCGAGTCTTGGTTTTTGCATAAATACATGTACCACCCGGAAACTCATGTTTAGAGGAACTCAATTTGGCGAAGAGCACCGTCGCCTAGCGGCAACAGTCATTTGGGCGATGCCGCGATTCGGCATCACGAGAAGCCGTGATGGTTACCCATCACGGCCATGATAACGCAGTGCTGATTGCGGCCGATGAGTATCGGCGCCTACAAAGCCTCGATACCCGGCGTGCATGACATGTCACCGAGTTGACAGACGAGGAGCTTGCCTTACTCGATGCCGCTGAGCCGCCAGCTTCTGCTGCAAGCTACGATCATGAGTTAGCGTGACCCGAGGGCCCCCGCATCCAGGTGACGTCATTCAGCACGCCTATCTGTGGTGGCATGAAGCGCGCCGCAGACAATACGAAAGCCTGCAAGATAGGCCCTGCGGCGTGGTTTATGCCGCATCATTCAACGCGGATAGTCTTATGGCCAAGAAACTAGGTCGCAATGACCCTTGCTGGTGTGGCTCGGGTAAGAAGTATAAGCGTTGCCACTTGGAGCGCGAGTATCAAGAACGCGAGAATCCGTGGGAAGCTGAGCAAGAGCTTCATAAGGCTTATTCGAAGAGGACGTGCTCAGTACCACCTGACTGGAAAAGCGAATGTCGTGGACCCGCCATTCGGGCTCACACCGTGCCCAAATCAACCAGTCTCAAGAGCATTTCACGGAAAGGACACGTATATGGGTACGTCCCTACGTTTGCGAAGTTGACCAAACACAAAGGCAAGATACCACCGGAACTAGTTGGAATTAATAAAGCTTCAACATTCACCGGATTCTGTTCAAAACACGACACCGAGTTCTTCGCTCCACTTGAGACGCAGGCATTTAATGCGTTGCAAGAACAGTGCTTCTTACTGGCATACCGTGCCTTGGCTCGAGAGATCTATACGAAAGACGCAAGCGCCGCACTGTCAGATGTGCGGAAGAATGCAGATAAAGGCCGCCCAGAACCAGACCAGTTTGCAATTCAGGCCCTAAGTTCCTCATTCGACATCGGTCTAGCGGCTGGTCAACGAGACAACTCGCGTCACCTGCGAGAAATGCACGAGTGCCTTCTCCGTGGCAGCTTCTCGTCAGTAAGAGCTTACGTGGTCGAAACTGCAGGACCACCGCCCGTTATGTGTTCGGGTGGAATATTTCCAGAGGAGACTTTTGACGGAACCAAGCTACATGATCTGTCTGATCCTAGCGAGCACGCCGATCTATTGACAATCACTAGCTTTTATGACGGCTCCCGAGGATACGTGGCCCTCGTGTGGTTTCCCGGCAGTGACACACGTTGTGTTCCCTTTGTCGAGAGCTTAAGTGCAATTCCGACGAACGAACTGACAGGCGCGCTGGTTCGGCTCATATTCGAATACTTGGAGAACACCTTCATTGCTCCGGACTGGTGGGAATCACTGACGGAGGGTCAAAGACACGCTCTGAACAACAGGATGTGGGGGATAGCCGATCAATTCGCGACGGGACAGTCAACAGGAAACATTCAGCCAGATGGAATTAATCTCCCATCGTGGGCTATCCAGGCGCGTAGTCTGATCGGAATGATCTGCGCTAACAGCGCAATACAGCCGGCCGGCGAGGACGCCAGCGGCTGATGGTGGCCACTTTGTCAGCGCGCCGCGAGATCGGACGCACGCTGGTGCCCTGTATCCAATCAACGAGAGAACTCGCCAATTTCGGCGGATGGGCCTAAACGACTGAAAACGGATACGCTGGGGCTGCGCTAGGCGAGTGCCTGCCGGGGGAAGACGCGGTTTTGCAGCCGGAATTTCGGTTTTTATGTAGCCTATTGCGGAAGATGCGGGGACGGGCGGAGGTTGACTATTCGTGCTTAATTGGCAGCTCTCAAAACTGAGGGAATTGGATGCGCTGGCGGCGTTTGACCTGTTCAAGTTACGCCAAGACGTGTTTATCCTCGAACAAACATGCTTGTATCCGGACATAGACAATCTCGACCAGTGCGCTTGGCATCTGCTGGGCCGCGCGGAGGATGGGGCTCTAGCCGCCTGTCTTCGCGTCATTCCCCCCAGCGGCAAGTATCGAGGACCGGCCCTAGGGCGGTTGGCGACGAGCGCGGCGCACCGCCGGTGCGGTTACGGGCAAGCGCTGTTAAAAGAAGGCATTGAACGCGCGCGCGGGCTCTTCCCGGCGCAAGGGATCTACCTCGCCGCGCAGACCTATCTGCTCGGCTTTTACCAGGCTTTCGGTTTTCATGAGGTGGGTGAGCCGTATCTAGAAGACGGCATCGAGCACATCGAAATGGTAAGACCGCCCACTGCAACCCAATTGTGAACCACCACCGACTCGGTCGAACACCCGGAAGTCGCCAGCAAGCGGTTACTGGGATAGCAGGGCGTGAGATCTTAAACGGCTAGAGTGATTGCGCGGTACTGCATCGAGAGCACCTTGGTGGCGCTGGCGACTGTCCGCTGACCGACTTCCTTGAACCCCAGCCGAGCATGGAAGCGCTCCGAGGGAACGTTCCTCGGCAGCCAGTTGTATTCGCACACAACGCGCTCAAGTCCGAGCCCGCCGGCGGCGAAGAACACGTCCTGGTAAAGAGTACTGCCTACCTTCTGGCCGGTGTATTGTTTGGCGACGACGACTCTGTCGATATACAAGAATCGGCTATAACGCTCTTCAAACCACTCGAAGTTCTCGTTCTCATATCCACACCCGCCATGCATCGCCAGAACGAATCCCGCGATTTGCCCATCGACTTCGGCAACGCGATAGTAGCTCGCCAATCCGGCGAGTGTTGCCAGCCGGGCAATGTCCATCGGGCTGGTCCATTGCACCTCGGCTTCATTCATCCACGCTACGGCTGTCGCGTCGCCGCCACCTGCGTCCCGGATTACAACAGCGGTCATCGGCCAAGACCTCACATCAAAGATAGCCGGGAAACTCACGTATGGCGCGGTAGTTGAAAAGCACTGCTTGCGCCCCCTCGGCCGGGGTGATCTCGCCGCTCCAACTCCATCGTATCTCATCACCGGCCAGGCGCTCCTTAAACTCCACCTCCAGCCGCCCACCGCGCTTGACGCTAAGCGGTTCACCGATGGGAAAGAATACTTGACCCCAATGGGTCTGCACCGTATCGGGCCCTGAATCGAGCACGATGTCATCACCTAAAGTAGAGCGGAACCACCCGGATAATCCGTGTAGCTTGCCGGCCCGTCTGAAAGTAATGGAGACGCGCGATACGGTGATCGGCCCCTCGATAGTGGTGAAATCGATAGCGGCCAAAACCACCGGTGCCGCCAGTAATTGCACCTCTTCACCGGAAGTCTGATAGACCGTGTTATAGGCCCGCTCCTGCAGTGGCGAAAAATCGATGTCCCATTGTTTTTTTTGCCAAGAGACCGCCCCTCTATACGCTTTTGTACACTGCACCGGCGCCATCATCAGCCGCAGATCGCGCGGGATCATGACGCCGCCGTGCTTGAGCATTTCGGTACGGGCTCGAATCAATACCTCGACCACGTTTTCATCAATGCCGAAATTACCCAGCAACTCGCATACCAGCACATCCGCCTTGGCCCGGGGCAACTCGTCGCAGATCACGTCCTTGGTGTGGAAAGTGACCGGCGCATCGGCAAAATTCAGCGCCTTGATACGGCGCGCCTCGCGTATGAGCCCGCCACGATCCAAGCCGATGACCTTGCGTGCCCCGTAGCGGGCCGCCAAGAACGCCAAGATGCCAGTGCCGGTACCTATATCTATGACTATCGATTGAGGCGTGATGGACTGGCGCAACGCCTGCGAAAAAGCTTTCATCCTCACATCGTCTTGAATCATCGCCAGATGCAAACTGAGAGGAAAATCACTGATATCCGGTGATGAGAAAAGTTCCTCCATTGACGGGAGCTCCGCCGCGAAAAGGGCGGCAAGCTACTATTCATTGGTCCACGAAGCAATAAATCTTGAGCGCCCGCGCCCGCCCGCTTGCTAAGATGCGTGCGCTATAGAAGCTACCGGTGGGTTGAGGAATTGTTAGCACAAGAATCGAATAACACAGCCTTGAGCCAAGCCGATCTCGCTACTTATTGGGCGCGGCGTGAACACGAGTTCGCATGGGCGGCGGGCTCGATGAACCCGGCGGCTTATCCCTACACCGTCGGCTTCGAGATCAGCATTCCCTACTACGACGAAGAAAGCGGCGTGCTGCATATGCTCATGCGCTTCCCGCCGGGCCGCTTCGGCTGTCCGTTGCACCGCCACTTCGCCGTCACGGAAACCTTCGTGTTGAGGGGGGAACAGGTGGTTCACCGCGATCCGGATGCCAACTCCTGGCAGGCACTGTTAGCGGCCGATCCGCAGCGCCGCGAAGTAGGCCACTATGATCACTGCGGCGGTCCTCACGAGCTTCCACACTTAGAGCACGGCGGTGAACACGGTGGACTCGTGTTGTTAGCTATGCGAACTGGGGCTATGCGAACGGGCGAAGGCAATGAACAGCTCCTGTTCCAGTACTTCAATAACGACTTGACGCTCAAGGAACCGGCACCGCACAAGAAGCTCACCGTCAGCAAGGTGGTGGCCGGCACCAGGGCACAAAATAACCAAGCCGTCCCGGATGCGAGCGAGGACACCCTCTATTCTTTGGTGAAAACCCAATTTGGCCTGAACACCCGATTTGGCCTAAACACTCTTGGCCATGGGCCCACTTGAGTTATGCAAGCAACGCACACCGCTATTCGAACCACGCCCATTGACGAACCATCCGCTTGGGTGGCCGATGAACTGGCCGCTGACGATAGTTGGCGGCACACCCTCACGGCAGAAGAAACCGCCGAGCTACACCAAGCCACTCTAAAAGCCGAGGAACGTGGTCTTCAAGTAGGAGAATTCGATAACGATGACTTTCTATTACCCACCCTTGGCCCACGCATAGAAGCCTTGGTGGAGGGCGTGGAGAATGGCCGCGGTGTCGCCTTGCTCAAAGGGGTGCCGGTTGAGCGCTACAGCCATAACACGCGCAAATTGCTCTACTGGGGCTTCGGGGTTTACGCCGGTGAGGTCATCTCACAAAACTCCAAAGGCCAATTGCTGGCCGAGGTGCGCGACCACGGCAACGATTACGGCAAGCAAAACACCCGCGGCTTCTCCACCAACGCGCAATTATTGCCCCATGTGGACACCTCGGATATGACCACCTTGCTCTGTGTGCGCACGGCCCGCCGTGGCGGGGACAGCCGCGTGGTCAGCGCCACCAATGCGTACAACGCACTGCTGCGCGAACATCCCGAGCACCTGCCTATATTGCATCGTGGCTTCTTCAACGATCTGCGCGGTGAAGGTCCAACGGGCGACATCAACGAACTCACCCACGATCGCATCCCTGTTTACAGCGATTTCGCTGGGCGTGTGAGCTGCTCCTATAACGCGCGCATGATCGAAAACGCGGCGAACAAAAGAGGCGTGCCACTCACAAGCGATGAGCAGGCGGCACTCGCTAAACTGCGGGAGATAACGCTACGCCCGGAGTACGGATTCAAGTTCCGCATGGCAGCCGGCGACCTACAAATGGTGAGCAACCACAGCGTGTTTCACTCCCGCACCCACTTCGATGATCACGGCGAACCCGAGCGGCGGCGCTGCTTGTTCAGACTCTGGGTGAATATCCGCAATGGGCGGCCACTGGCGGCAAACTTCGCCGACCGGTACAACACCGGCCCCCGTGGTGGTGTGGCCGTGGGAGACGGTGCGCGGTACGTCTTCGAATAACCTTAAACAAACCGCGCGCCGTCAACGCCGCCGCGCCTCAGGCGAAGGGTCACCGGGTTGATCCGTGGAGCGGATCGTAAGGGGGGGGCGGAAACGTTCATCCCACTCAGTCCAGCACGGATACGTGCTACAGCCGGTTATCGATTATGCTCCGCACGACGGGTAAACGCCTAATTGTTATCTGGCTTGCGAACAACGATCGTTCTATATAGCGTAATACCCAACCCTCATCGATGGTGTTGTGATGCCGACTGTAACAGTTTCGCCTAAGTTCCAAATCGTGATTCCGAAGGACATAAGGGATTCCGTGGGAATAATCTCAGGCCAAAAGGTGCAAGTACTCACGTATCAAAATCGGATAGAGTTAAGGGCACCTCTAAAAATGCACTTTTTCCGCGATTGCGGCGTCAGCGCCGTGCTCGAATCCTCAGGTATGACCTATACACTGCGGTTCTGCGCGCGGTGCTTCCTTGCACTCACGAAACAATTACTATTTTTAGAGGCGCCCTTAATTCCTCTATGGCCAATGAGACGACTTAAAGGTGCCTTCAAGGGCATTAACACGGAGGTCGAGAGAGACGATGACCGGGTATGAATATTGTGGACTCATCGGCATGGCTTTCGTACTTCGCTGGTGATGCGAATGCCCACAGATTCACACCCGCAGATTTACAAGGGGGCAATTGAAGACTTTGATGAGCTCTTGGTGCCAAGCATCATACTGACGGAAGTGTTCAAAAGTATCCTTCGTCAAAAGACTGAGGAATCGGCACTAGAGGTAGTTGCTCACATGCAACAAGGGCGGGTCGTGCCTTTAGATTCAACGCTAGCAATCGCAGCGGCAACAATTGGCGTCGAACTAAAGTTGCCTCTAGCCGATAGTATCATCTACGCAACCGCACGGCGCTTCAACGCCACTGTGTGGACGCAAGACTCGGATTTCGAAGGGCTCGAAGGTGTCGAGTATTACGCGAAGCCATCGGCGGCCACATAAATGGTAGGCTGCATGTCACCAGGGTGGCGGCCCAGGCGCTACCGGCAAACCGAACCGGTGTTGGCGGCGCGTTGCGCGGTAGCGCCTCGCCCCGGATAAAACGGCTCAGTGCCGAGCAGTTCCGGGCAATTACGTTTTAGAGGCACCCTCAGCTTTTGGCAAATGCCAAAGGCGCCGCCGCGCTCCAAGGCAGAGCCTGCTCCTCTACCACCAACTTTACCTGTGACCACGACAGGCGGGTGTCATCCGCCGTGCCTTCCACCAGCAATTCGAAGTTACCCAGATCAAGCTCTTCTTGAGGGCGGGTGAGAAGCTGTGCCACCGCCTGCGCCGCCTCGAACGGTTCCAGCATGCGTGGCTGCCAGCGGCCGAAGACTTTTTCATTGCCGGCGTAAGCTTCCGTCATCCCGGTGCGTACAAAAGGCAGCATCAAACAGCACGCGCCGACTAAATCGGAGGCGCGGCCAAGATTAACCCGCAGCACTTGCGGCAATTGGAGCACCGCCCAGTTAGCGATCACGTAACCGGGTACCGCCACGCCCGGTTCGATGGCTTGACGCGATGACACATAAACAATCTGCAAGGGTTGTTTGTGGTAAACCGCCTCACCGGCCCAAAGATGGGTCATGGCCAAAAAGCCATCCACCTTCGTGTCCACCACTTCCTTGGATTCTTTCAGGTTATCCAAGAACGATTGCCGCACCCTGGCCCGCCGCTCGCCCCGGCTTTCGTTGTCTATCTCCGCTAAGGCGCGGCCAAAGCGGTAACCCGATTCCGTCAGCCCGGAGTTACATACCACCACGTCGGGTCCGCGCCCGCCCATCTGCTCGACGATATAGCTGCGCGAGGCCCACAGATCGCCGGTGTTGGTAACATCGGCCTGAAGCGCAAACGATTGGATGCCCAGTTCCTTCAACGCCACCACCAGATCGAAACCATCCCGGTAACTGCGGTGAAAATGAACACCGACCGCCGCCGCGCCATTCAACCCGGCCGCCAGTGCCAGCGCCTGCCCGATGCCACCGTCGCGGCCAGAGCCGGTAATGAGAACGCGCTTGCCGGCAAACGCGCTTTGATAACTATCGGAGAAGCGAAATGAATCAATGGGGGCTGTAAATGCCACGGCCAAAAGTCCTTATGAAATTTAACGAATCGTTGTATGAGTCTTACAGGGTGCCGCTAAAAATAGTAATTTTTTTGTGAGTGCAAGGAAGCACCGCGCGCGCAACCGCAGTGTATAAGGTCATACCTGAGGATTCGAGCACGGCGCTGACGCCGCAATCGCGGAAAAAGTGCATTTTTAGAGGTGCTCTTAGGTGAGATCGCCCATTTGCACATATCTGCCAGGGGCGTCCTCGATAATGGATAAGCCGCCCTCACCCGGGATCCGGGCAGCGATTTTTTTGCCGCCGTAGCGGCGCACCCAGGATTTCCATTCCGGCCACCATGATCCTTCTTGGTACTGCGCACCTTCGAACCACGCATCAGCGCTAGCCGGGAATTCGCCGTTTGCTCCAATATGGCTCCAGTAGCCGTATTTGTTGGCGCCGGGAGGATTGATAATGCCGGCGATATGCCCCGAGCCGCCGAGCAGGAAGCGTACCGGCCCGCCGTACAGGTGCACCGAACGGTAAGTGGCTTGCCAGGGGGCGATGTGATCGTCTTTGGTGGAAATAATGCAAGCGGGTGTTTGTACCGCGCCTAAGTCTATAGCCACGCCGTCTAAGGTAATACCACCGGCCTCGACCAAGCGGTTCTTCACATACATCTCGCGCAGGTAGAATCGATGCATCGCCTTGGGCATGCGCGTGGAATCGGAATTCCAATACAGCAGATCGAAAGGAAACGGCTGTTTACCCATCAGGTAGTTGTTGATCACGAAACTCCAGATGAGATCGTTGGAGCGCAGCGCATTGAAAGTGGACGCCATGGTGGCGCCATCCAGATAACCGTCGCGCTCCATTTGCTGATCGATCAGCGCCAAATGCTCATCGTCTATAAAAAGCCCGAGTTCTCCGGGTTCGGAAAAATCCGCCAGGGCGGCGAAATAGGTGGCCGACTTGGCCCGGTTATCGCCTTTGGCGGCGAGGTAAGCCATGGTGCAACTGAGTAGCGTGCCGCCCAAGCAATAGCCGACCAAATTAGCGCCGCGCACTCCGGTTGCCTGTTCGATGGCGTCCAGCGCCGCCAGTGGCCCCTCCAGCAGATAGTCGTCAAAACGCTTTTCACTGAGTGAGCTGCCGGGATTTACCCAAGAGATGACGAAAACAGTGTGGCCCTGTTCCACGGCCCACTTGATAAAAGAATTCTTCGGTTGTAAGTCGAGTATGTAGAACTTATTGATCCACGGCGGGATGATGAGCAGCGGTTTTTCATAAACTGTGTCCGTGGCCGGCTCATACTGAATGAGCTGCATCAGCTCGTTTTCGAACACCACTTTACCGGCGGAGGTACCCACGTTCTTACCGACTTCGAACCGTTCGAGATCGGTCATCTTTATGCGCAGCTTGCCCTTGCCACGCTCCAGATCGTCCAATAAGTTCTTGAGGCCGTTGACCAGATTCTCGCCGCCGCTGTCCACCGTTTCACGCAGCACCGCCGGATTGGTGGCGGCGAAGTTAGTGGGCGACATGGCATCTACGAATTGCCGCGCGTAGAACTCTAGCTGCTGCCCCCTTTGGTCGCCGCCCGCAGTGCTTATCGCCTCGTTAGCGGGCAACGACTCGGCCACATATTTGGCAGTGAGCAGATAACTCTGCTTGATGAAATCGAATACGGGGTTCTCGCTCCAAGCCTCATCCTGAAAGCGTTTGTCGCCCTTGGATGGCTTGATCACGGGCTCGGCCTGCAGGCCCATGGCGCGCATCCCGGCGCGCTGCCAAAGGGTGAGCGTGTCTTGCCAAAAGCCGATCTGCGCTGCCACCAGGCGGCTCGGATCTTTACCCGTGCGCTCTATAAAAGTTTGCAAGGGCCGCAGCAAAATGGCCGCTTCCGCGGCTCGCGAGCCGGTCTCTTGTGGGCCGCCCTCAGGCGCTTGGGCGTGTTTAGCGACAAATCCTTCGATGAGGGTCCGGGTCTTCGCGGCGATAGCTTCCCAGGTCTTGGCCAACTCCACAGGATCGGGCAGCTTCGGCCCGTTCTTTTCCTTACTGCTCATGGTTTCGCTCCTCAGCCATTTTGTTCAACGGTCATGATCATCTGGCGGATGCGCGGGCGGATCTCCGTGCGCCAGCGCACGCCGTTGAATACACCGTAATGCCCAACACCCGGTTGTACATAATGGGTGCGTTGATGCTCTTTCAGATTCGAGCACAGTGCATGGGCTGCTTGGGTTTGACCGATACCGCAGATGTCATCACGCTCGCCCTCAACCGTCATGAGCGCGGTTTTTTCAATGGCGGCACAGTCAACGCGCCGGCCACGGTGCTCGAACACCCCTCTGGCCAGCGCCCGTTGCTGAAATACCCGATCAACGGTTTGCAGGAAAAATTCAGCGGTCAAATCCATCACCGATAAATACTCATCGTAAAAACGCCGGTGCTGGGCAGCACTATCCGCATCGCCCCTCACCAAGCGCTCGAAATAACGGTGAAAAGCGTCTATGTGATTGTCCGCGTTCATGCCCATGAATCCTGCCAATTGCAGAAAACCGGGGTAAACCGGACGCATGGCACCCATATGGGGGAACGGCACATAAGTAATAGTGTGACGGCGAAACCAGTCAAGCGTGTGACCAGTGGCGTATTCATTGACCAGCGTTGGATTAGCGTCCGTATCGATAGGCCCGCCCATCAGCGTCAGCGACGCCGGCTGACAAGGATCACCCTCCTGCGCCAGCAAAGCGGTGGCCGCCAAGGCGGCAACGGAGGGTTGGCACACGGCGATCACGTGCAGGCGCGGGCCCAGGAATCTAAAGAACGCCAGCAGATAGTCGATATAGCCATCGAGATCGAAGGTACCCTGCACCACCGGCACCAGCCGTGCATCCTGCCAATCCGTCACGTACACATCGTGCTGTTCCAACATGGCGCGCACGGTGCCGCGCACCAGGGTGGCAAAATGCCCGGACATGGGCGCGATGATCAGCACTTTGGGTTGCCCCTCGCCCGCTTGACCCTTGTCGAAATGCACTAAGCGCCCGAACGGCTTTGCGGTCAATGCCTGTGCGGACATGCAACGCTCGGCCACGGCGGTTTCAACACCTTGCACCGATACCGACGTGATGCCGAATTCGGGTTTGCCGTAGCGCCTGGTCAACTCATCGAAGACCTGCCAACCGGCCCGCACCATACGCGCCACCGGCAGGCCATTCCAGGGACTATTGGCGTGGCTGAATAACAACTCGAAATTGCGCCCTAAGGCCCGGTAGGGATAAACCGCGGCGTGGGCCAACTCATAGGCGGTGTAAAGATAGGCCGCGCGGCCTCCAGCGATGAAAGCTGCGCAAGGCCAGGCGGCACCCGCGGATTTAGAGAAAGATTCCAGGGACATAGTTTTCGGGCTACGGTTCAGTAGCCCGTCTCTCGAGGTAGGGGCGGCTTAAGCTGCTTTGTTACCGAATGCGGCGGTCAACTCTTGTTGGACTGCGCTCGCCAGCGAGCCATTCAGCGCCGCGTGTAACTCAAGCGTTTCCCAGGCGAGCCGCGCCAGCTCTTGTCCTGTCTCGCAGTGTGCTTCGCTTGCTTTGCCGAAGTACTCGGCGGGATGGGTACATTCGCTTATCAGCGCCATCTGCCGGTTGGCGGCAGCGGCAAACTTATGCAAAAACAATGCATGTTGCCGAGTGGCACGGGTCTGATTGGTTATAGCGATGGTGCCAACCCGTTGCGCCGCGTTCAACAAGCGCTCATGCGCCTGCCATAAGGTCTCATTCATCTGGTCCACCTCAATGTTCTGTTATCGGGTTCTGTTATCGGTCATGTTGCAGTGCAACATCCGACGGCTATGCTAGCGCACTGTTTGGTGCGCTGCAACATAACATTGACCCACTCAGGCGATTACCGTGGGTAAATCCTGTTCCAGAGCCCGGCCGTTCCCATCGAATGATCTGAGAGAAGTTCCGCGGGTACCTGTAAACCGTCAGGCTCCAACCGCATCAGCCGCCGAGCCAACATGGACACGATGAGCAAACGGCCATCGGGCAACCCGCCCAACCCGGAAGGCTGCGGCTGCCCCCGCGCGATGGTCTCGCACCTGCCATCCAGGGAGACGGCCATCACTGCATGCCGATAGAGGCCGGAAAACCACAGACGCCCATCGCGCCAGCGCGGCCCTGCGGGAAAACTTAAGTCCCGCTAAAAGCGCTGTCCACTGCACCCACTCACCCACGGTTCATCACTACCTCGCCCGTGCATCCACTCACCGTTGATACCCCACAACATCCTACTGCCCATGATCCTGCCGATGAAGGTACACTGGCGCTACAGCTAAATGCGCAGCGATATGCCATGTTGACCGAACAGTACCACCGCGATGGATTTTATTGCCCTATCGGCGTCATGAGCGAGGGGCGGGCCGCAGCGTTAAGAGGCGAGTTCGAGCGGTGCGAGACATTCTTCAAGGAACACCCCGAGTACGGCTCAATGGGCGCCTACCCGCATTTTTTCATGCCTTGGCTCGATGAGTTGATCCGCGATGAGGCGCTCCTCACGCCGGTGCGCTCCTTGCTAGGTGATGACCTGCTGGTCTGGGGCGTGAGTTTCTTCATCAAGGAAGCGCGCACCACCAGCTATGTCAGTTGGCACCAAGATCTGCACTACTGGGGCTTGGACGATGTATACGAAACCACCGCCTGGATAGCGCTATCCCCGGCCAGCAAGGCAAGCGGCTGCATGCGTTTCGTTCCCGGCACCCATCTCACCGGTGATCGGGAGCACGCCGACTCTTTCGCCGAGGGCAACTTACTCTCCCGCGGGCAGGCGCTACTCGTGCGAGTGGACGAAAGCAAAGCCGTTGACGCCGAACTCGAACCCGGGCAGATGTCTTTGCATCACGGACGCACCTTCCACGCATCGAATCCCAATACCACCGGCGAGCGGCGTATCGGCGTAGCCATCCGCTATATCCCGGCCAGCATAGCGCAGGCCGATGGTACGAGAACCATGGCGAGTCTAGTGAGCGGAGATGATCGCTATGGCCACTTCTTGCTGGCCCCGCGGCCCAACAGTTTCGCCGCGCCAGCGGATATTGCCCGGGGTCGGGAGGCGGAGAAACTCAAAGAATCCATTCTCTACCAAAGCGCCGCGCAACGCGGGCGCCGCCATCACGCCGCGGCGTAGTTTGTGCAGAACCGAAGAGCGCTGCTAAAAATAGTCATTGTTTCGTGAGTGCGAGGAAGCACCGCGCGCGCAACCGCAGTGTATAGGTGATAGCAGTGTATAGGTGATACATGAGGATTCGAGCACGGCGCTGACGCCGCAATCGCGGAAAAAGTGCATTTTTAGCAGGTGCCCTGAAATACCACGGGAGGCAACACCATGATGACATTAACCAGCCGAATGACCCACGCAGCCATTGGCGTCTTGCTCTCAATGACGGTCAACGCCGATACCACCGATCAGCAATGGCTCAAAACCGTAGAGATCAAAAAATCCGGGGAGCACTGTGCGGACGATCCCCATTGCATGAACCGGTATCACCCAGCCATTCCGGCGATCGCGACAGCCGCAGCCGGAGATGCGATCGTATTTCACACCCGCGATGCGCTGGATTCGGATTTAGGCATCGATTCGGTGGCGGACGATCTGGCAGCGGTCGATCTGAACTTGGTTCATCCGATGACCGGTCCGGTCGCCATCGAGGGTGCCAAGCGCGGTGACGCGCTAGAGGTCGAAATTCTTGCGATCAAACCTGATCAATACGGCTATACCTTGATAGTGCCAGGCTTTGGCTTCCTGCGAGACCTGTTTCCCGAGCCGTTCATCGTCAACTGGAAAGCAACCAGCCGCGGCGCTGTCTCCGAACAGATGCCAGGTGTCACCATCCCCTACGAAGCGTTTCCAGGTTCTATCGGCGTGTTGCCAGGTAAAGCTGAAGTGGCCGCCTGGAAAGCACGCGAAGCCAAACTGGCGGAGTTTGGCGGTATCGCCCTAGGACCGCAGCCAACCGGCGCGCGGCCTAGCGCCGTATGCGGGCCTAGCGGCAGCCACAAAGAGGACTGCTTGCGAACCATTGCGCCGCGCGAAAACGGCGGCAATATGGATGTGCAACAAATGCAGGTCGGCACCAAGATCATCTTTCCCTGCTTCGTCGATGGTTGCGGGCTGTTCGTGGGCGATGTGCATTACGCCCAAGGGGATGGCGAAGTCTCCGGGACTGCCATCGAAATGGGCGCGGTGGTCACGGTGCGCACCCGGCTACTGCCCGGTAAAGGCGCCGACTACCGGGTGCCTCACGTAAGCGGCAATAGTGAAATCCGTAACATAGAACCCACCCGGTTTTACCAAACCCTTGGTATGCCGCTCAAAAGCAAAGATGAAATTCCACCCTACGTCACTTATCTGGATTCGAAAAAGATAGGAGAACTTGAAAATCTTTCCGAAGACTTAACGCTGGCGGCCCGCAACGCTCTCATCGAAATGCTAACTTACATTCAACGCGAACACGGTTTAAGCCGCGAGCAAGCGTATGTGTTGGCGAGCGTTGCCGTTGATCTTCGGGTCGGGCAGGTAGTGGACGTCCCCAACTACGTGGTGAGCGCGGTATTGAATCTAGACGTTTTCGACAAGCTGCGTAATTAAAGCGTTGAGCGGTACCTGGGCTGACGGCCCGGGCTCCGCCACTGGTGACGCTACCATTGGGCACCTGCCAAAAATAGTCATTGTTTCGTGAGTGCAAGGAAGCACCGCGCGCGCAACCGCAGTGCATAGGTGATACCTGATGATTCGAGCACGGAGCTGACGCCGCAATCGCGGAAAAGTGCATGTTTAGCAGGTGCCTCATCAATGGCTGCACGGCCAATTAAGCCCAACCACACGGCGGTCGATCCAAGCCGGCGGGGCTTCACCGCCGCACTGGGTGCGTTTAGCCTGCTGCTGCCGGCGTGGATGGTGGAGGTAGCGGCGCACACCCCTTATCAACAGTGGCAAGTTTACCGCAGGCGTCATCTCATCATCGGCACGTCCCGCGAAGAGCAGGGCACCTATACACTCGGCAAAGAGGTGGCTGCAGCACTGGCGTCACTGGTGCCGGAAAGTAATGCCCGGGTGACTCGCGCACGCACAGTATCAAGGCTTGCCAGTTTGATAAGTACCGATCAGCTAAAGCTAGTACTGGCCTGCTCCGCTACCGCCCTCGAGCTCTACCGGGGTACTGGCCGCTTTGCAGCCTATGGCGGCATACCGCTTCGTATCCTGGCTAAGTTCGACAAATTCCTTCTGTTATCGCGCGCTGACTTTCCCAAGCAGCATGCGTGGATTATCGCCCACGCCCTATTGGATGCCCCTAAGCGCTTTCCCGGCGTGACGATCCCACCACCTGAGACAGCGACTCCTCCGCTGCATGCCGGCGTGTTGGCGGCGGCGCGAGGCGAGTCCGAGCCAGCGGCGCCTATCGAACCATCACCGGGGCAAACACCATCCGATCATCATTCACACTAGGCGTGCGTAGAGTACCCGCCCTGCCCTTACCGAGAACATCGAATCCCCATACAGGCGCTTATCATCGGCGGCACCGGCCCTACCGGCCTCTATCTAATCCACGGCATGTTAGAACGCGGCTATCAAGTGGCAAGGCCGCCCAGCTTCTGACCGTAGGGGGCCATCTAGTTACCGCGGCATGGGCGATCCGCGCTCGCTCAACCCCGCCGGTATACCCATTGCCACGCCCGAGGACGCCTAGAAAGTCATTTCAATGGAGGAACACTGCTTCGGTTACCTGGTTAAACAGGCGCAGGAGGCGGTCATGGAAGTGCCCGCCCGCGGTCACACCAGCGCCACTCATTGCCGCTATCCGCTGGTGTATGGACCCGGTCAAGTGCGCCCGGCCATGGTCTGGTCAGTCTTGAATAGCATCACTCCTACGCCCACCCCATGCGCCGGGACTGTCGCGCGATCACCGCAACCGTTGAGAGTTGCCGCGGCGGGCACTATCGCGGCCCGTACTGGGGTTCGCTCACTGCTGGGGTTCGCTCACTAAGAAAGCCACCCCTGCGGCGGCAAAAGCCGCGCCGCCGAATAAATAGAAAGCGGCAGCAATGCCCCATTCATCCGCCGCCAGCCCGCTCACCACTGGCACCGCCGCCGCGAACAGGGCCTGGATAGCGAATACCATGCTGATGGTGGAGCCACCCAGATGAGGTGGCGTCAAATCCAGCGCCCAACCCTGAATAACAGGCCGCATGGATAGCAAGCTGGCCCCGGCAACAGCCGCTATGGCGGCAAACATCAGTGGACTCGTGATCGCGGGCATGCCGATGACCACAGCGCCACCTATCAACAAGCCGGCCAGCAAAACCGTCCGCCGGCCCATGCGATCGGATACGGCGCCGGCGCTCGGTGTAGTCAACGCACCCGTGCCCTGAAACGCGAGCAATACCACTCCGATCCACACAGCACTGGCGCCCATCTCGTTGACGATATACAGGGGGACGAAAGCGCGTAGCCCAACTTGGCAAGTGCCGCGCAAACCGGCCAGCAAACACACCGCCCAGACCCGGGCATCGCGCAAAACCGTACCCATCCCGTCCAGGTATTCGCTAAAGCTGCGCCGCTGCGCGTTCGCCTTCGGCCTGGCGCTGGCGTCCTCGGCATCGGCATCCTTAGCCCCGGCAAAATAAAACCACAGCAACAATCCTGCGATAAGAGGGGGTCCCGCCCCCACCAAGCCTGCCGTTTGCCAACCGAGGATGGCCACGCAGGAACCGACAGCGATGGGCGCCAAAGCATCCCCTATACTGGCCCCCACCGTATGAAACGACAGTGCCAGCCCCCGTTGCTCACGGTAGTTGCTGGACAGAAAAGAAATAGCAGCCGGATGCCACATGGTGTTCATACCGGCCAACACCGCCGTCATCAGCACCACCATCCAAAATTCGCCGGCCAAGCCGAAGCCGGCCAGGGCGGCACCGGCCAAAAACAAGGATACGAGCTGACACAGCAGACGTTTGCCGGAGACATCGACCAGCGCGCCACTTGGCAGATTGACGGCAAAAGAGGCAATATGCACCACCGAGGCCAGCAGCCCGGTCTGGGTGTAATTCAACGCCAGTTCTTGCTGGATGAAAGGCAAGAGCACATAAAAAGTCGCCAGCCCCCAATGCAGGCTGGCATGGCAGCCGGCAATCAAGAATAACGGAGTTTTCACGAGCGCAGGCGCAGCGGTGGTAGTGGCAGACATGGATAAGATGAGGCGGGAGAACAATCGCTCATGATGACACAAAAGTGTGCGCTCGCTCACCATCATGAAGACACCGTTCCGTGAAAATACCGTTCAGGTCCGGTTCAGCCAAGCGGGCGCATCATGGCGCCCATATCCACACACACCGTTGCCGAGGACTTCCCACTATGTTGTCTCGCCGTCACACCGCCAGCGCGATTCTCGCCGCCATGCTATCGGCCGGGCTCTACGCCGGACCTGGCGCGGCGCAACAGTTCCATAACAGGTCTTACTTCAACACTTCACCGGACGCGGTAGAGCCCTTCGGCGCCACCCCGGTCAGCACTGACAAGCATGCCGATTACGCGGACGTGATCCGGGTGCAACCCCTGCAGCGCACGGTCCGGGTATCGCGTCCGGTGGAACGCTGCTGGGACGAGCGGGTGACCTACCGCCAGCCGCGCAATTACGATTATGGCCGGCATAACCGCGCCCGGCGCTCTTACACCTCGCCCATCGTGGGCAGCATCATCGGTGGCTTGGTGGGTAACCGGTTCGGCGGTGGTGACGGACAGACCCTGCTCACGGTGGCGGGCGCGGTACTAGGCGCATCGCTCGGTAATGATTTCTCCCACCGCCGGCGCCACCCATCGAGTTATCAGCCCACCTACACCGGTACGCAGCGGCGTTGCGAAACCACCTATAGCCACCACCAGGAAGTGCGTAACGACGGCTACTTGGTCGATTACCGCTACCAAGGGCGGGTCTACTCGACCCGGCTGGACTACCACCCCGGCAACCGTATTCAGGTCGATGTGCAGGTCTTACCACGTAATTGATCCAGCCGGGATGGATCCGCCGGGATTGCTCTGGCTTGATTAGCCTGACCGATGCTCTAAATGGGTCTGCGCCCGGCGTTGGGGATGTCCTCTGTGCAGAATTCCCGCACCATTCGGGACGCCGGGCGGCCGCGCTCAAGCAGCCTTGAACGCGTTAACAACCCCCTGCCACTCACCTGCTGGCGTGTCCGGCATGATGGACCGATACAGCGAACCGCTTTGCACGCCCGCCGCCCGGCAACGGGCTTTCAGCGCCCGTCCCAGTGCCGCGCCATTGCCGTGAACGGCCACCGCTGCCATCAGCGCGTCCGGCACCAGGCGGGGCATGCTCTGCACATCCCCCCGGCGCATGAGAGCACTGAGTTCCTTGGCCACGCCCATGCAATCGTGATATTCGAGGAAACGCCGGTAGCTAGGCGTCGACGCATAAAACGCCACCTGGCGGCGCACCGACATTTCACCCTCCATGCGCTCAGCCTCGGTCTCCCCGCTGATGGCGAACACCGGTATATGCAAGATCATGGCATCCGCATCGCGGCCCCGCTTCGCC
This sequence comes from Gammaproteobacteria bacterium, assembly GCA_012103455.1. Taxonomy (GTDB): domain Bacteria; phylum Pseudomonadota; class Gammaproteobacteria; order HK1; family HK1; genus WLWT01. The sequence goes on along the minus strand of WLWT01000003.1, from coordinate 388,514 downwards.
GCCCCCTCGCGCAACGATGGCCGCACCACATCGTTGATATAGCCGGGGGAGTGCATAGGATGCACTTGAAAACCATCGGCCACCTCACCGGCGGCCTGGCACATTCGCTCATTGACCCCAGCCAGGTAAACCGGGATCTCGGGATGCTCGATCGGCCCCGGATTGAAGAAATCGTTGATCGCGGTGAACTGGTAGAAAGGACCGCGGTGCGACGGCTTGTCGCCATCTTGAAAGGTGCGCCACACGGCGCGCAGAGTGTCTATGTAATCCGTCACCCGCGCCGCCGGATGGTCGAATTGCATGGAAAAACGCCGCTCCACATGGGCCCGCACTTGCGTGCCCAAACCGAGCACCATACGCCCCCCGCTCATCGCCTGAAGCTCCCATGCCAACTGCGCGGTCACGAACGGACTGCGGGCGAAGGCCACGGCAATATTGGTGCCGAAGCGCAGCCGCTCGGTCGCCATGGCCACCTGCGTTAACGGCAAAAACGGATCGCGCGCGGTTTCAAAGCTCCACACCGTATCGAAGCCGATCGCTTCATAGCGCTGGGCCTCGGCGGCCACCTCTTTAAGCGGGATGTCCCGCAGCCCTACATCGAAGTGAGTCATTGGTCGTTATTCCAGATTTAAGTTGTTGCAGATTTAAATTGAGCGTTGTCATTCAGCACGCCAGCGATCAACTGCCGCCGCCTAGCTGCAACAGTTCCCGGTACAGCGCCTGCGGTAAATCGACACCCGATTGCTCGGCTTTGGCCCGCGCCGCCAGACTCGATGTCCCGGGTAAACGGGTGCCGGGCTGTGCCAGTATCGCCTCGCACAGCTCGCCGACGCGGCCCGCGAAAGTGCCGGCAGACAGTTCATCGGGAGCGATGGCCAGCAGCAGTTGCCCCGCCCGTGGCGGATCGCCCTCGCCAGCGAAAAACGACGACGCCTCATAACCGAAGTTAGACGCCGACAACGCCCCCGCCAAAATCTCCACCATCAACACAAGCTGCGCCCCCTTGGCATCCCCCATGGGCAGCATGGTCCCGGCCAGGGCGGCCTTGGGATCGGTGGTGGGCGCGCCGTGCGCATCAAGCGCCCAGCCTTCGGGTATAAACTCCCCGCGCTGCGCCGCCACGTTGACCTTGCCCCTGGCCACCTTGCTGAGGCTCATATCGATCACCAGCGGCGGCGCCTGCGCTCTAGGCGCGGCGAAAGCGACAGGGTTGGTACCGAAGAGCCCTTTGTTACCCCCCCACGGCGCAATGCCCTGGGGACCATTGCCAAAGCTCAAACCGATGAGACCGGCTTTCGCCAACGGCGCCACGTGGTGGGCGGCGACGCCGGAGTGATGCGAGTTGCCGATAGAGGCGAGCGCAACCACCGACTCAGGCGCCCGCTGGCGCAACGCCTCTATGGCCAACTCAAGCGCCGGGTAGGCGAAACCGCAGCGGGCATCGATACGCACCGCGCCCGGCCCGATCTCGGTGCACGACGGTGCCGCAAAACCATCGACCTTGCCGCTGCGGGACTGGGCCGCGTACGACGGAATACGCGACGCGCCATGTCCTTTTTGTCCATCCGCCTCGGCCGCCACCAGCGCCCGCGCCACCGCCTGCGCATTGGCCTCACTCGTGTTGTTGGCGCGCAGTACCGAGCGGGTCAACTCGTGCAGTTGCGCGAGTGACAGATTCACCATCGACATCGAGATCTCCAGGGAAAGAAAAAACGTCCTTCACACTACACCGACGGCCCGAAGCGGCTCACCGAAAGCTGCTGCTCATACAAAATTTCACAGCGGGTCAGCTTGCCACCGGCCACCTTGCCCACCTGCCGCCACACCAGTTCACCCGCATCGTCCAGCCCCAGACCGGAACTCAAGATGCCGCTTACATCCACATCGATATGCTCCGCCATGCCAGCCGCCGTATGCGGGTTACCCGTCACCTTGACGGTGGGCGCCACCGGCGCGCCGATGGCGTTCCCGCGCCCGGTCGAGAAAACGATGATCTGCGCACCACCAGCAACCAAGCCGGTCATCGATTCACAGGCGGCCGAGGGGGTATTCATAACCACCAAACCCTTACGGCTAGGCGCCTCGGCGTACTCGACGACTTCCACGATGGGGCGGGTGCCGCCTTTGGCGATAGCCCCTAGGGATTTCTCCTCCAACGTGGTGAGCCCGCCTTCGATGTTGTCCGCGGTTGGATTGGTGCCGCGCATATCGACGCCGTTGCGCCTCGCTTCGTCTTCAAACCAGCGCACCATATCGTCAATGCGTCGGGCGTCTGCCGCGTTGACGGTGCGCGCCGCCAGCAGGTGTTCGGCGCCCATGAATTCAGCCGGCTCCGATAAGATGACAGTGCCACCGACATCCACTAGCCGATCAGCGAACCGGCCCACGGCGGGATTCGAGGCCAAACCGGACGTGGTATCCGAACCGCCACACTCCACTGCCACCACCAACTCGCACAGATCGCAGGGCTCGCGCTGCAACTCCGATGCATCCGCCACCAATCGGGCGGCGGCTTGCACGCCACGGGCGGTCAACCAAGTGGCGCTGCCCACATCTTGCAGGCCCAGCACTGCAACCGGCTTAGCCGTCTTCGCGATCCGGGCCGCCAGTGGCTCGCCCGCTTTGAGACTCAAACCGAGCACCAGCACGGCAGCGATGTTCGGATGGCTGGCGAGGCCGGCCAGCGTGCGCAGGGTAACGTCGAAGTCATGCCCGATCTGCCCGCGGCCAAACGGCGTCGATAGCACCACGGTACCGGCAACCATCGCGCCGATGCGCGCGGCGCTGGGATTGGTATTGTCCATCGCCGACACAATCGCCACTTGATTGCGCACCCCCACCCGGCCATCAGGCCGCCTGAAGCCCATGAAGCTGAAAGCGGCCATTAGTCGCGCCCTCCGCCGGCTATATCCCCTCTGGCCCGGGCGCTTTCAACATTGTGAGTGTGTACCCACTCACCGCGCTCGATACGCCTCGTGGCCCGCCCTATCACTTGCCCATACTTAACGATGTCACCGCCCGGTTCGATGTCCGACAACGCCAACTTGTGACCGAACGGAACGGCATCTAAAACAGTCAACGGCCCTGCGTCAGGCAGATTAACGACGGTGCCCCGCTCAAGCATGCCCAGGCTGGTGGCAACATTGTCAACCTCATGCAACACAACGGTCTTGTCCACACCCAGTCCATCGCGTAGCCCATCAATGAGGCCACACAGTGTAGCCAATTCGGGGTTCACCGGGCAGTCAAACAAATAAGCAGTTGTTTTTAGGGCTTCTTTTTCGCAATATTTCGCGCCCGGTGTTGATAATCACAAAAATCTGTCAGCACGGAATTTCGTGATTTTTTCACGATTTCCTGTTAATCGTGGACATTCGCCAACATGAATGAATCTTCGGCACGCGAGCACATCGCCTCCATGGCCAAGTCGCTATTCGACAGAGGACTCACCTTCGGGGCAAGCGGCAACATCAGCGTGCGGCTAGACGACGGTTGGTTGATGACCCCCACCGGCGTATCCATGGGCGGCATCGATCCCGCCACCCTCGCCAAACTCGATGACACCGGTGCATGGCGCCACGGCCACCAGCCGACCAAGGAGTCCTCGCTCCATCTGACGATGTACCGATCCCGCCCTAGAGCCGGCGCAGTGGTACACCTACACTCCACCTATTCCGTGGCCGTGAGCTGCATTGATGGCATCGACCCAACGAACGTGTTACCGCCACTGACGGCTTACTACGTCATGAAAATCGGCCACTTGCCACTGCTCCCCTACTACCCACCCGGCGCTTCCGACTTGGCCAAAGTAGTCGGCGAAATGGCCTCCAAACACCACGCCGTGCTGCTGGCCAACCACGGCCCGGTGGTGGCCGGCACCAGCCTGAAAGACGCCGTCTACGCGACGGAAGAGCTAGAAGAGACAGCCAAGCTCTTCCTGCTACTGCGCGGCCAACCCTTACGGCCACTCACCGCCGCCCAAACCGCGGCACTCCGGGCCGGACCAGCGTAATGCGCTGTTCTCCCGGAAAAAACCGACCCTGGCAACCTTACTGTTGCGCTTCGCAGTTCAATGTAGGCATGACAGAAGTAGTCAATGCCGGGAAATCAGCCGGTTACGCTGGTCCATCCCCCTAGCTGGCCACATAACCACCCTCAACGGGGATTTAGGCACCGGTGGCGTAGGACGACCCGTCGCTTGCCAGCAATAAATTAACGCAAGCGACCTCTTCCACCCGGAACCGCCGGCAGGCGTAATACGCCACATATCGCACGACAGACTCTTGCGCGCAGGTGCCAGCGGGCCGGAGCTTAAAACCTGTGATATGAGCCACCAGTGATATAAGCCTCCCGGCTGTCGAACGCACGGCCCTTGCCTTGCCCGATCCCGCGCGGTGTGGAAGTCCGCCCAGGGGTCGGTTGCATCATTGAATCGATGACGATCAACGTGGTCACCCACTGCGGATAAAGCGCTGTTGTCCAGTTCCTTGCAAGGAGAGGATTGCTTGAGCGGGACGCCGAAAATAGCTACCTGGTGTTTGGCAGCAGTTGTTCGGCCACTCGATGACTGACCGTATTGCCGATGACTGATCGTATTGCGATAGGGCCGCATCAGGGGCGCAAGGTTTTCACCTGGCAAACTGTACGGCCATGTGCGCACGGCAATGATTCGGCGCAGGCGGCCAAAGTGGCCGGTTCTTCACTGCCTGCGGGGGCGTGGCTTAGCCTCACCGACGAGACAAGCTGGAGCGCGCTTGTGTTGATATATCAATAGACCCGCCGTATCGCAACAGCGCCTGACACCGACCTCCAGTGGAACGATTCGTTACCCGCTCAAGACACCCTACCGGGATGGTACACCCGGGTAATTTTCGAGCCTTCGGATTTCATCGCCAAGCTAGCAGCCTTGGTACCCAGGCCCCGCGTTAACCTGAGCCGATTTCATGGCCTGTTCGCGCCGAACGGTAAACACCGGGCGTTGGTGATACCGGCCAAGCGGGGCAAAGGCAATAAAACCAGGGGATCCGTTGCAGCACAAACCGTTTCGCAGCGCCGCGCAGCTATGACGTGGGCGCCATGACGTGGGCGCAACGCCTGAAACGGGTTGTCACTATCGATATAGAGACGTGCAGTGCCTGCGGTGGCGCCATGAAAGTCATTGCCTGCATTGAAGAGCCGGCAGTCATTAACAAAATCCTTGACCCCTTGAAGGAGAAAACCACAACCAGCGAGCCCAGGGCGTTACCCAACAGTGGGGCGCCACCGCAAGCGGAGCTATTCACGTGCTTGTTCCGATGCGTTGTTATTGTGCGGCGAGCGTCCGCTTGTGCCCAGTAAAGCAGACCACACATGTCCGGCCCATGGCTGGTCTAAAGAGACGGTTGGCATCCAAAACGCCTGCTCAATCACCCGCTGATTCGCTCAACAATGGTTTGTAAGCTACTCCACTCAGTCGTTGAGTAGACGCAATAGTGCGTTTATTATTCCTATACTCAACCTGCACAAACTTATTTTTAAAACATGGAACTGTGCTAAGATTAAATACAGGTTGCTCCAGGGAGCGCCCGGCAAGATTTCACAGGAAGGAATTACTATAGACCCACAATCCGTACAATCGCCTGTCTATCAATACCTAAGCATTTTACCTCAACAAGCCCAACTACCATTGGGATTAGCCAATGTCGGTTAACATGGTAACAACACAATGGTTGGACACGTTGCGCTTGGGGCAACGTACTCCTCCTGAGTTTATTCAACCATCGGATAATCTAAGCGCTATCCCTCACGGTACTTTAATACGCCAATCCTTCGACGAACTCGGCTTGGCTGCAATACACTGTGTCTCGAATGTTCCAACCATCGCTTTTCTGGTGCAAGAAAATTTTAACCAGAATGAAATTAATCAAATCCATAAAGCATTATGGAACCAAGGGCTTGTTTCACTGTTAGTCGTCATCACAGGTGATACATTACGCGCCTATTCATTAGCCCAGCTCCCATCACTTGATGGTGATCTGGCGGATAAACTCGTACACATCCTGAACCTTGTTAACGACGCACTGGAACTCAAGAATTTGGTATTCGGCGTCGAATCAGGTCGATTCATTGCCGAACATGAAAAAAAATTCAAACCCGACTACCGGGTTGACCAAGTATTGTTAGGTAACCTCGAAGCCACAGTAAAAAGCTTAGTGGCGAAAAACATGCCACTTGCGTCCGCACAGGCATTATTGATGCAGGTCATGTTTATTGCTTATTTGGAAGATAAGGGCATCATTAATGCCAGATATTTCCAAAAGGCAACAATTAATCCTGGTATTAATTCACTAAAATCCTTGCTTGCTGATGGCTGTCCAGATGAGTTCTTAAAGTTGTTCAAACTGCTGAAAAAGCATTTTAATGGCGACTTGTTTGTTGCCCCCTGTTCTTTCGATGAAAAAGAACCGCTTGAAACCATCAATACCGGGCATATTGAAATGATTGCCGAATTTCGTGCTGGCAACATTCGTTTAGATTCAGGACAATATCAGTTCTGGCCTTATGATTTCAGGTTCGTTCCAATTGGCCTGATCAGTGCTGTCTATGGTCGTTTTCTTGGATTCGACCCAGTCACCAAACGAACATCCGGTGCCTACTATACCCCCATGTTTCTGGCTGATCTGGTGACTGAACAAGCATGGTCAACACTTTCAGAGAAGCAAAAAAAACAGGGGCATTATTTTGATCCAGCCTGTGGTTCAGGAATTTTCCTGGTTCGTTTTTTTGCAAAAATGGTTGATGAGTGGAAGGTAAGCCATCACCAACAACGCCCCACATGGCCGGCCTTATTATCGATGTTAAATCGGCTGCACGGGCTTGATATCAAAAAAGAGGCGATACGTGTTGCTGCCTTCTCGCTATATATTGCCCTGCTTGAAAATACGCGGCCATCAGAAATCTTGGCACTGATGGGAAAAGGCCGCTTGTTACCCAAGCTATGCGGAAAAACACTAAACGCGGTAGATTTCTTCACGGTGCCTCATGAAAACAAGCAATATGACTTGGTGATTGGCAATCCCCCATGGGTCAGCCGGCGTGGCGACCAAAAAAGTGCTGAGCAATGGTGCAAGACATATGGATATAAAATGCCCGCCAAGGAAATCGCCTGGGGGTTTACCTGGAAAGCACTCGCCCATATTCGGCAGCACGGTGTTGTTGTTCTACTGTTAAAAGCAACCAGCCTGTTAACCAACCACAGCCAGCCTTTTATTGCTACGCGATCACAATGGTTAAACGATGCACATCTTATCCGCATCATCAACTTTGCTGATACTCGTTTTCAACTTTTTGCAGGCGGGGATGCCCCGGCAGCACTGGCCATCTACAAACCAAAATGTGCGGATAAGCCGTATTACCGATTTGATTACTGGACGCCAAAAGCAGACCTGAACCTAAAGACAAAACGCTTGATGATGCTCAGTACGGCTGACCAGGCCAGATTACCCATACAACTTGTCAAGGATGATCCATTGTTGCTGAAACGCCGGATGTGGATGCAGACGCCCGATGCCAAATTATTTCAGTACCTATCCAGCCTACCTCGGCTTGAAGGTAGATTGATAACCTATCAAAATTCCAAGAAAAAAATCAATGTCAAACATGAAAAGTGGATTATTGGACAAGGATTCATACCTGCTCAAGAGCATAACCTAGCAAATCCAAGTTATACACCTTCATATTCATCGCTGGTGACACAAATACCTCATTTGGATATACAGGCATTCGAACCTTTAGTGTTACGCCAGAATCTAAACGCACCATGGCCAACAGAAACCGTTCGTCGCAAAGGCTTTGAACGGGGCTTCAAAGCCCCCTCTATTTTAATTCCACAAGGAATAGGGGCATCCGGGAGACTACGAGCAAGCTACTGTGTCCAGAATCTCAGTTTTAGGCACTCTATTCAGGCAATCAGTTTTGACAAAGAAGATGAAAAAACGGCCAAATTTTTAACCGTCCTGTTAAACAGCTCTTTGGTTGCCTGGTTTTTGTTTCATAACAGTTCAAATACCGGTATGGAGCGAGCTAAAGTCCACCAGGAACAACTATTGTATATTCCATTCCTCATGCCTGACGACACAAGCCATAAACACCAATCGAACCGTGCATTCGATCAAGCCATACAATTGATTGACGGGTTATTGCAACGCAAAGACAATTTGCTACAGGCTGAGATTACCAACCAGATGCAAACGGTTGACCAGATCATCTACCAATACTTTGGCTTAGATCAAGCTGACATCCTACTTATTGAAGATACACTGAAATATGTTATTCCCAGTATGCAGCCACGTTCAAGCTCAAAAACCATCCCTACTTTGTGGAAAGATGCCAATGAACAAGACTGGTCATTTTACGCAAAATGGCTGGTACAGAGTTTATGCCATTGGCTGGAAAAACCCTACCAAGCAGTGGTGGAATTAGTGGGTACATCACCTGATCTGGTGGTGATTGGTGTGCAACTGAGCAACGATAAAAATAAAAAATACTTCAATAACAATCAAACTAATGATATGGATGCCGTGCTCACAAAAATATGGGATGCCTTGCCACAGCATATGCCCGGAAATTTTCAACTGATCCCCGATCTACGAGTTTTTATTGATGATGTGCTCTATCTGGTGAAACCCAGGAAAAAGCGGTTTTGGCTGGGTTCTACCGCATTGGCGGATGCCGATGCGATTGCGGCTGATTTATTGACTCAAGCTGGATAAGGACATCCCATGACGATTGGACGCTCCTCGCGCTGGCTCAGTAACCTCAAAGACATTGACAACGAACTGATAAGCTGTGTAACGCGTGTTTGGCCAACCGTAATAGCTAGACTAACTATTGACGCAAAGGAAGACAAGATCACCGAACGCTTGGTCGATCTGTTGAGGAAAGATGGAGGTATAGTCAAGCTGGGATTCCTGTGCCTACAGTTTAAATTGCGTGAGGAAGATAGGCTGGGTGACTTTACCACCAAAGGTATTCTGGATATGGCACTCTTTCTCGACCAGGATCATGAACGTTATATCGCCTACGAATGCAAACGATTAAACGTTATCGATGCAACAGGGAAACGCATCCGTTCGCTTGCAGATGCTTATGCCAAAGAAGGAATTATGCGTTATGTCACGGCAAAATATGCCGAACGATTACCCTATGGCTGCATGATCGGCTATGTTATGGATGGCGATAGTGCCTTTGCCTTTCAACAATTAAAAACAGCTATTGTAAAAAGAAAAGACCTACATTTAGCCTCACAAGCTATCGATTCCAGCACTTCACCATCATATACCAGTTTTGAAACAACCCATAAGCGGCAAAGCAACCAATCCATTATCACAGTTCGTCACCGATTGTTATCAATGAGGCCGAATTCATATAATAATCGCGATACATTTAAAAGGCACCGCTAAAAATAGTCATTGTTTCGTGAGTGCAAGGAAGCACCGCGCGCACAACCGCAGTGTATAGGTGATACCTGAGGATTCGAGCACGGCGCTGACGCCGCAAGCGCGGAAAAAGTGTATTTTTAGCGGTGCCTGAAGTCTTCAATATATGCTTCACCTGCCATGACCAAAATTGACAAACTTCAAGACGCCCAGTTCTATATCGTTTCTTGGACTCAGCTTTCCATTTTTCCGCTTCGGTCTTCCGGTCATCGGTCGCTATAGTTGGAGTGCTTAGGAGCAACCCAGAAAGTGTTGCAACGATCACGCACCTATATTTTTAGTTGGCGTCCCCGTTCGCAGTTCTTTCGTAACCCGGTGCCGGATCCGGGTACGTGGCGGCGGTTCGCAAAGGTCCACGTCGCCTGCGGCCGCTGGTCCGCCGGTGGGCGGAACCGGATCATGCGTGCAGCGCGCCCGCGCGCCGTTCTGGTCCCGGCGCGCCTGCGCAAACTCGTAGCTTGCCTGCATCCGCATCCAGTGCTCGGCGGTGCTCCAGCCGATGTCCTCCAGCGCGAGCGCCATGTTCGCGGACACGTCCGCCTTGCCGTTCGGCAGGCGCGACAGCGTTCCGCGCTCGCAGCCGAGTCGTGCCGCCGTCTCGGTCACGTTCCAGCCCACATCGTCCATGCTCTCCCGGATGAGTTCGCCCAGGTGCGGCGGGTTCAGCATCAGCCCGGCGCGATCGTTCGCAATGTCGTTCATGGTCAGCGCTCCTCTTCGATCATTCTTCCTACAGTGCCGTTCGGAAGCCGCGCGGCACTTCGGGGACTGTCTGCGCAAGTACGCGGCGGGCGCTGCCGCTCAAGCGCCGTTCGGGCTAAATGCCGATTGCACAACGGCTTTCATCGCCCGACGGTTTGTGCAGCCAGGAAGCGCGATAGGGGCGCCCTTCAGCGCGTGGTTCTCACACCACACGCACCTGCATCAGCGCATCGACCGCGCAGACGCGATCGGCCAGGACGAACAATGGATTGACCTCGATCTCCACGCCGTCGTTGTCCTCGCGACAAAGCCGCGATGCGAACCGGGACAGCGCATCGGCGATCACGGCCCGATTCAGCTGGCACGGCGCCCCGGAATACGTCCAGCAGGCGGGAAACCCGCAACCGCCTCAGTGCCGCCTCCGGAGCGGCCCGCGGCGCCGGCAGCAGCACCCGCAGTTGATGGGTAAAGGTGCTGGGCATTGTCCATAGCGCCCGGTCCACCCATCTGGTCAAAAAGGCTGGACTCCGCAAGGCGGCAGCACCAACCGGCGCGGCCACCTTGATGCAACGCTTCGGCAGTGCTCTGAACCTCAATGTCCATTGCCATATGTTGTCTCTTGATGGTGTCTATGCCGAAAACCCTTAGGGCGAAAACCCCCGGGAGAAAACCCCTAGGGCGCGATGCGCTGTCACCGGGTGAAGGCGCCTAATCGATATCGAGACGTGCAGTGCCTGCGGTGGCACCATGAAAGTCATTGCCTGCATTGAAGGTCCGGCGGTCATCAACAAAATCCTTGACCACATCACTTGAAGGAGAAAACCAGAACCAACGAGCCCAGGGCGTTACCCAAGAGCCGGGCGCCACCGCAAGCGGAGCTATTCACATCCTGGTTCTGATGCGTTGCTATTGAACGGCGAGAGTGCGCTTGTGCCCAGCAAAGCAGAGCACAAATTTGCGGCCCATTGCCGGTCTAAAGAGACGGTTGGCATCCCAAACGCCTGCTCAATCACCCACTGATTCGCTCAACAATGGTCTGTAACCTATTCCACTCAGTCGTTGAGTAGACGCAATAGAGCGTTTATTCTTCCTATACTCATGCGTAAACCATAGTTGACATCACAGATTGTGAAAATTACAGTTTACACATGGCCGATATTATCAAAACTGCAACTTTTGACCGGTGGCTGCGGAAACTGCGAGATCATCGTGCAAAAGCACGCATACAGATGCGAATTCGAAGGCTAAGTCTCGGTAATCCAGGCGATATTAAACCTGTAGGCGAAGGCCTCAGCGAAATGAGAATCGACTATGGCCCCGGTTATCGGGTTTATTACATGCAGCACAATTCGGTTTTAGTTGTTCTTTTATGCGGTGGAGACAAAAGTACACAGCAAAATGACATCGCTAAAGCCAAAGAGCTTGCGTCAGAATGGAGGGGCTGATAAATGGCCGAAAAATTCACTCATTACAATACTGCGGACTACCTAGAAACAGAGGAAGATATACACCTATATTTAGAGGCTTGCCAAGAGGAAGGAGATCCAGCTCTTATCGCCGCTGCTCTTGGAGACATTGCTCGCGCGCAAAATATGACCCAACTTGCACAAAAAGCCGGGATGACACGAGCAGGTTTGTATAAAGCTCTGTCACCTGAAGGAAATCCAAGCTTTGCAACGATTTCAAAAGTTGCTAAAGCCCTTGGATTCAAGATAACTATTCAACCAGTATAACGACTGAGGGGCACCTGCTAAAAATGCACTTTTTCCGCGATTGCGGCGTCAGCGCCGTGCTCGAATCATCAGGTATCACCTATACACTACGGTTCTGCGCGCGGTGCTTCCTTGCACTCGCGAAAAAATGACTATTTTTAGCAGGTGCCCTAAAGATCAGTATAGCTGGGAGGGATTTGTTTCTCTGAATATAGAATCGTGCCAAATTTTGCTAAAAACATTAATTAGCTGAAATCATGATCTGGTAAATGTCAGCAATTCCCGCTAATTTATGAAGCCCTTGGTAATAAAGAGCTGTAGCGGTCTTACAAATTTTCAAACCGCAAACTTTCTAGGATGTTTTTAGTTTGAATACGATGGGCATTCGTAAGAGTTAGCACCCTTAAGGGGGCTGACAACCTATAAAAATTCGTTCTAAAAACGCCAGCGGGAATAGCTGGGAAAATGCTATGGGCACATGCCAAATTATATTTAATATCTAAGAGCTATGTATGTGAATATACACCTCAAAATTCTACCTGATTACCACTGAACCTCCGCCAGCCTCCAGAAAGGTCACTTCCTATTTTTGGCGCTTATCCCAAGGGCTGGCATATTTCAGCATTACAGTCATTGATTTGATAAATCTGAAGATAGAAGCCAAAACGTGGAGCTTCCTCCTTATCTGGCGGGCTGCCGCTAAAATCTCCACCATCAACACAAGCTGCGCCCCCTTGGCATCCCCCATGGGCAGCATGGTCCCGGCCAGGGCGGCCTTGGCATCGGTGGTGGGCGCGCCGTGCGCATCAAGCGCCTAGCCTTCGGGTATAAACTCCCCGCGCTGCGCCGCCACGTTGACCTTGCCCCTGGCCACCTTGCTGAGGCTCATATCGATCACCAGCGGCGGCGCCTGCGCTCTAGGCGCGGCGAAAGCGACAGGGTTGGTACCGAAGAGCCCTTTGTTACCCCCCCACGGCGCAATGCCCTGGGGACCATTGCCAAAGCTCAAACCGATGAGACCGGCTTTCGCCAACGGCGCCACGTGGTGGGCGGCGACGCCGGAGTGATGCGAGTTGCCGATAGAGGCGAGCGCAACCACCGACTCAGGCGCCCGCTGGCGCAGCGCCTCTATGGCCAACTCAAGCGCCGGGTAGGCGAAACCGCAGCGGGCATCGATACGCACCGCGCCCGGCCCGATCTCGGTGCACGACGGTGCCGCAAAACCATCGACCTTGCCGCTGCGGGACTGGGCCGCGTACGACGGAATACGCGACGCGCCATGTCCTTTTTGTCCATCCGCCTCGGCTGCCACCAGCGCCCGCGCCACCGCCTGCGCGTTCGCCTCACTCGTGTTGTTGGCGCGCAGTACCGAGCAGGTCAACTCGTGCAGTTGCGCGAGTGACAGATTCACCATCGACATCGAGATCTCCAGGGAAAGAAAAAACGTCCTTCACACTACACCGACGGCCCGAAGCGGCTCACCGAAAGCTGCTGCTCATACAAAATTTCACAGCGGGTCAGCTTGCCACCGGCCACCTTGCCCACCTGCCGCCAAACCAGCTCACCCGCATCGTCCAGCCCCAGACCGGAACTCAAGATACCGCTTACATCCACATCGATATGCTCCGCCATGCCAGCCGCCGTATGCGGGTTACCCGTCACCTTGACGGTGGGCGCCACCGGCGCGCCGATGGCGTTCCCGCGCCCGGTCGAGAAAACGATGATCTGCGCACCACCAGCAACCAAGCCGGTCATCGATTCACAGGCGGCCGAGGGGGTATTCATAACCACCAAACCCTTACGGCTAGGCGCCTCGGCGTACTCGACGACTTCCACGATGGGGCGGGTGCCGCCCTTGGCGATAGCCCCTAGGGATTTCTCCTCCAACGTGGTGAGCCCGCCTTCGATGTTGTCCGCGGTCGGATTGGTGCCGCGCATATCGACGCCGTTGCGCCTCGCTTCGTCTTCGAACCAGCGCACCATATCGTCAATGCGCCGGGCGTCTGCCGCGCTGACGGTGCGCGCCGCCAAGAGGTGTTCGGCGCCCATGAATTCAGCCGGCTCCGATAAGATGACCGTGCCACCGGCATCCACTAGTCGATCAGCGAACCGGCCCACGGCGGGATTCGAGGCCAAACCGGACGTGGTATCCGAACCGCCACACTCCACTGCCACCACCAGCTCGCACAGATCGCAGGGCTCGCGCTGCAACTCCGATGCATCCGCCACCAATTGGGCGGCGGCTTGCACGCCACGGGCGGTCAACCAAGTGGCGCTGCCCACATCTTGCAGGCCCAGCACTGCAACCGGCTTAGCCGTCTTCGCGATCCGGGCCGCCAGTGGCTCGCCCGCTTTGAGACTCAAACCGAGCACCAGCACGGCAGCGATGTTCGGATGGCTAGCGATGCCGGCCAGCGTGCGCAAGGTAACGTCGAAGTCATGCCCGATCTGCCCGCGGCCAAACGGCGTCGATAGCACCACGGTGCCGGCAACCATCGCGCCGATGCGCGTGGCGCTGGGATTGGTATTGTCCATCGCCGACACAATCGCCACTTGATTGCGCACCCCCACCCGGCCATCAGGCCGCCTGAAGCCCATGAAGCTGAAAGCGGCCATCAGTCGCCCTCTACGCCGGCTATATCTCCTCTGGCCCGGGCGCTTTCAACATTGTGAGTATGTACCCACTCACCGCGCTCTATACGCCTCGTGGCCCGCCCTATCACTTGCCCATACTTAACGATGTCGCCGCCCGATTCGATATCCGACAGCGCCAACTTGTGACCGAACGGAACGGCATCTAAAACGGTCAACGGCCCTGCGTCAGGCAGATTAACGACGGCGCCCCGCTCGAGCGCACCCAGGCTAGTGGCAACATTGTCAGCCTCATGCAATACAACGGTCTTATCCACACCCAGTCCATCGTAGCCCATTAGATGAGGCCGCACAGTGTAGCCAATGCGCCATGCAACTAGCAGCCGGGAGAGATAAGCAGTTGTTTTTAAGCTTTCTTTTTCGCAGTATTTCGCGCCCGGTGTTGATAATCACAAAAATCTGTCAGCGCGGAATCCTGTGATTTTTTCACGATTTCTTGTTAGCAATGGACATTCGCCAACATGAATGAATCTTCGGCACGCGAGCACATCGCCTCCATGGCCAAGTCGCTATTCGACAGAGGACTCACCTTCGGTGCAAGCGGCAACATCAGCGTGCGGCTAGACGACGGTTGGTTGATGACCCCCACCGGCGTATCCATGGGCGGCATCGATCCCGCCACCCTCGCCAAACTCGATGACACCGGTGCATGGCGCCACGGCCACCAGCCGACCAAGGAGTCCTCGCTCCATCTGGCGATGTACCGATCCCGCCCTAGAGCCGGCGCAGTGGTACACCTGCACTCCACCTATTCCGTGGCCGTGAGTTGCATTGACGGCATCGACCCGACGAACGTGTTACCGCCACTGACGGCTTACTACGTCATGAAAATCGGCCACTTGCCACTGCTCCCCTACTACGCCCCCGGCGCTCCCGACTTGGCCAAAGTAGTCGGCGAAATGGCCTCCAAACACCACGCCGTGCTGCTGGCCAACCACGGCCCGGTGGTGGCCGGCACCAGCCTGAAAGACGCCGTCTACGCGACGGAAGAGCTAGAAGAGACAGCCAAGCTCTTCCTGCTACTGCGCGGCCAACCCTTACGGCCACTCACCGCCGCCCAAACCGCGGCACTCCGGGCCGGACCAGCGTAATGCGCTGTTCTCCCGGAAAAAACCGACCCTGGCAACCTTACTGTTGCGCTTCGCAGTTCAATATAGGCATTGCAGAATTTGCTGCCATGGCGGGACATGGTGAGAAGCGGCAGTGCTGGTATAAACGGCACTGGTAAAAAAGTGCTTCTCTACAATTGGAGAGAAGTCTAGATCAAGGCAGATAATCTGGTGGGAAAATTTTAGTGACAAAGATGCAGGTTTCAGTGCAATCCTTACCAGCATTGCGATGATACGACTGAGAAGCTGATGCTCTCACTGACAAAATAGTGGTGCTGAAATATGGAGGGGGTTCACAGTCCCTGTGACTCCTGAATTCCTTTCCTGAACTCACACCTGATGAGACAGCAGGCATTCCTTCCCATCTTGCCCCTGCTCAAAAGCGGCGTCGGACTCAAGAGTGCCAGCAAACCGCTATGGCGAAATATCAGCCCCCTTATACCATTACTCCCGGCATTCTCGATGCCGTAGCCAATATCAGTGAGCTACTGGGACGGTACAGTGCCAGTGCCGGGGAGTCCGTGACACCCCGGTTGCGGCGGGGAAACCGGATTCGCACGGTTCAGGCATCGCTGGCAATTGAACACAATACCCTGAATCTGGAGCAGGTGACGGCCATATTCGAGGGCAAACGGATACTGGGGCAACCCAGAGAAATTCAGGAAGTGCAGAATGCTTTTGCCGCCTATGACCTGCTGCCAACCCTGAACCCAGCCAGTGCTGACGATATGCTGAGTGTTCACTCCGCACTGATGAAAGGGCTGACAGATCAAACCGGATGCTGGCGTGACTCGGGTGTGGGTATTTACCGGGACGATCGGTTGGTCCATATGCCACCACCGGCCTCTCAGGTGCCCAGGCTGATGTCAGACCTGCTTTCATGGGTTCAGGATGCCGGTGTTCATCCATTGATTGTCAGTAGTGTCTTTCATTATGAGTTCGAGTTTATCCACCCCTTTACCGATGGTAATGGTCGTATGGGGCGTTTCTGGCAGACACTGATCCTGTCCCGATGGCGTGAGCCACTGGCTTATCTGCCGGTAGAGACTATTATTCGTGATCAGCAGGCAGCTTATTATCAGGCACTGGGAGAGGCAGACAAGACCAGTGATGCCACAGTTTTTATCAGCTTTATGCTGCAAGCCATCGAGCAGGCTCTGCAAGAGGCTCTGAATACGGAAACGTTACTTCCTGTTGAAAGTGACCAAGCATATGACCAAGCAAGTGACCAAGTAAGCAGGCTGCTGATGACGTTACATCACAGCCTCAATGCCCCTATGCCTGCGCCCGTCATTATGGAAAAACTGGGCTTAAAGCACCGCACCAGTTTTCGCAAGAACTACCTGAAGCCTGCCCTTGAGGCAGGCTGGATGCAGATGACCCATCCTGACAGTCCGAACAACCCCAGGCAACGCTACCGGCTGAGTGCTGAAGGCTTGAAATGGATAGAGCGCAAGAGTAAAAAATAAGTCTGTGCTACTGGGATGAGCCGATGTAACTGGCAACCACATCCGTCCGGTTATGCCCCAGCCCCTGAGCAATGATTTCCCTTGCTTTTTTGTCTGCTGGCTTCTGGCATCGTCGATCTCCTGCAATGACCGGCGCATTGGTTTGGGTAATCTGCCGGTAGCGTTCACAGGCATAGGCGGCTCTCAGGTCATGGTGATTATTGAGTCCATGCTTTTTTAAAACCGTACCCCTGTAATAACGGATTAGGTCACTGGATAGACATTCACGATGGGGCGGGTGCCGCCTTTGGCGATAGCCCCTAGGGATTTCTCCTCCAACGTGGTGAGCCCGCCTTCGATGTTGTCCGCGGTTGGATTGGTGCCGCGCATATCGACGCCGTTGCGCCTCGCTTCGTCTTCAAACCAGCGCACCATATCGTCAATGCGCCGGGCGTCTGCCGCGTTGACGGTGTGCGCCGCCAGCAGGTGTTCGGCGCCCATGAATTCAGTCGGCTCCGATAAGATGACCGTGCCACCGGCATCCACTAGTCGATCAGCGAACCGGCCCACGGCGGGATTCGAGGCCAAACCGGACGTGGTATCCGAACCGCCACACTCCACTGCCACCACCAACTCGCACAGATCGCAAGGCTCGCGCTCTGACTCCGATGCATCCGCCACCAATCGGGCGGCGGCTTGCACGCCACGGGCGGTCAGCAAAGTGGCGCTGCCCACATCTTGCAGGCCCAGCACCTCAACCGGCTTAGCCGTCTTCGCGATCCGGGCCGCCAGTGGCTCGCCCGCTTTGAGACTCAAACCGAGCACCAGCACGGCAGTGATGTTCGGATGGCTGGCGAGGCCGGCCAGCGTGCGCAAGGTGACGTCGAAGTCATGCCCGATCTGCCCGCGGCCAAACGGCGTCGATAGCACCACGGTACCGGCAACCATCGCGCCGATGCGCGCGGCGCTGGGATTGGTATTGTCCATCGCCGACACAATCGCCACTTGATTGCGCACCCCCACCCGGCCATCGGGCCGCCTGAAGCCCATGAAGCTGAAAGCTGCCATTAGTCGCGCTCTACGCCGGCTATATCTCCTCTGGCCCGGGCGCTTTCAACATTGTGAGTGTGTACCCACTCACCGCGCTCTATACGCCTCGTGGCCCGCCCTATCACCTGCCCATACTTAACGATGTCACCGCCCGCTTCGATATCCGACAGCGCCAACTTGTGACCGAACGGAATAGTATCGGCAACGGTCAACAGCCCTGCATCAGGCAGATTAACGACGATGCCCCGCTCAAGCGCACCCAGGCTGGTGGCAACATTGTCAGCCTCATGCAACACAACGGTCTTATCCACACCCAAGTCCATCGTGGCCCATCAATGAAGCCGCACAGTGTAACCAATGCGGGGTTCACCGGGCAGTCAGGAGAGATAAGCAGTTGTTTTTAATGCTTCTTTTTCGCAACATTTCACGCTGAATGTTGACACTCACAAAAATCTGTCAGCGCGGAATTCTGTGATTTTTTCACAATTTCTTGTTAACAGTGGACATTCGCCAACATGAATGAATCTTCGGTGCAAGCGGCAACATCAGCGTGCGGCTAAACGACGATTGGTTGATGACCCCTACCGGCGTATCCATGGGCGTCAAGGCAGTGCAAACGAAGATCACCGATCGTTTGCCAACAGCTTCGGCTTTTCATAGGCTGCATGGCAGCCATATTTCCCGCCCTTGCGCCTTCGCGTCAACTTGCACCCGAAGCGCACCACGCTTGCGATCTGTCAGACTCCTCCCATGGCTGACACGGGTGATACATTCAAGGACTACTTCGAGCGCTACGGCCACGCTTACCGGTGGATCGCCACCATCACCGTGGTGGGCGCGTCCATCAGCACCGTGCTCTCAGCAACCATCGTCAACGTGGCGGTGCCGCAGGTCATGGGCTCCTTTGGCATCGGTCTTGATCGAGTGCAGTGGATGGCGACGGCGTTCCTCGCCACCATGACCGTCAGCCAACTGCTCTGCGCCTGGCTGCTGGACTGCCTGGGCACCCGGTCAACTTTCGTCTATATGCTGATGTTGTTCGTCGCCGGAGCGCTGCTAGGCGCCGCCGCCCCGAACATCGAAATCATGGCCTTAGGCCGCGCCATGCAAGGCATGGCGGCCGGCGTGATTCAACCCCTCTCCATGGTCGTGCTGGCCCTCGTCTTCCCGCCCGAACGGCGTGGTTTCGCCATGGGCGTTTACGGCATGGGCGTAGTGCTGGCACCGGCCATAGGACCGTTGGCGGGCGGCATCGCTATCGACACTTTAGGCTGGCGCTACATGTTCCTCATGCCGCTACCCCTGTGTGCCATCGCCTTGCTAGCCGGCGCCAACTTCCTGCCAGGGCGCGAGGCGCACCACCGGCCAAGAGCGTTTGACTGGCCCGGGGTATTACTGCTCGCCACCGCACTGGTGGCCACGCTGGCCGCTCTTAGCAACGGCCAGCGCTGGGGCTGGCTGTCCGATCAGATCCTCCTCTACAGCCTGACCGGCGCAGGCGCCGGTGCCGCCTTCGTCTACAGTCAGTTGAAGTCCACCTCGCCGCTGCTCGACTTCGCCGTACTCGCCAATGGTCATTTCGCTTCAACCTGTCTTATCGCTTTCGTATTTGGCAGTGGGCTGTTCGCCACCACCTATTACATCCCGGTATTCGTACAAACCGTGCTCTCTTTTACGCCCACGCAAGCGGGACTGTTGTTGGCCCCCGCCGGTCTCGTCTTGATGGTCGCACTGCCGGTGGCAGGCCGCCTGGCGGATTCGGTACCCGCCCACTATCTCATCGTCTTTGGCCTCATCGTCCTCGGTATCGGCTTCATGATGATGAGCGGGGCGGACGCGAACACGTCATTTTGGACCTTGGCTCTTATCGTCATGTTCGGGCGTGCCGGCATGGGTTTTATCAATTCGCCACTGCGCACCGCCGCGACCCGTGTCCTTCCCGGCAGCCAGTTGGCCCAGGGTTCGGGCACCTTGAACTTCTTTCGCCAATTGGGCGGTGCTTTCGGCATCAGCGCACTCGTTATCATCGTCGAGCAACGTACCCAATTTCACGCCGAGGCATTGGCCGCAACGCAAACCGCCGCCAATCACACCTCTCGGGAACTGCTGGCCAAGGTGAGCCAATTGTTGAGTGAAGCCGGGCTGGCGATACCGGAACATCAAGCCGGTGCGCTCAGCTATCTAGGCGAAGTAGTCACCGCCCAAGCCCAATCAAGAGCCTTCAACGATGCCGCCATCGCTATTGCTGTGGTCTTTTTCTTAACGGTATTGCCGGCCTTGTTATTGGCCCGTGCCCGTACCACTGCTTGATCCGCCTATTTTTCTTTCCTTGACCTAAACTTGACTTTAAATTGTACTGTACGGTGTCGGTGCCAGTAGAAGACGGGAGCGCCAACTATGGAGACGCCAACTATGGAGACGCTTAATAAGCAGGTAGAGCACGGCGCGTCCTATTGGCCCACTAAACAGCCCAGCGGATTCAGCGACCATCTACCGATGGCACTATGTGCGATAGCGGGTCTAGGCGGCAGCGAAGCGGAATTGACCCGTTTCCGCACCTCTTACACTCCCACGCTCAGCCCACTCGATATATTGCCCACTCCCATGGACGACTGGCGTAGCGGCATCGGCAATGCGGACGCCTACCCGAGCCTACGCGCCTATTTTGTGCAAGCCATCGCGCAAACAACCAGGGAAGTAGTAGTAAAAGATGTATTGCCGCACCTCATCGAAAGCCTGGCATCCCACGCTTTTCATCCACTGATCCGCCTAGGTTATGCGATCGATTTTCGTTCCGATGACGAGACCGCCGTGGCCCTCGCTTATCTCGTCAGCGTGCACCGCCCAGTGCCTACTACAGCCGATCCGCTCAACCTTCGCGCAGCGCTCGCGGCACAAACTCGAAGCGGCCCCATCGATTTCGCGGCCAGTGGATTTACGCCACGGTTGATCGAGCTTATCGATACCGGCAACTATCCAGTTGGCTGTGCGCAGAATCTGACCCTCTGTGCCGCCGCCGCGTTGGATGCATACCGCAGCACACGGGATTTTTTCGCCCTGCATATGGTGACGGCAACACACACCGCTGGCATCCTCGGCGGCGTGCTTGAGGAGCGATTACTGTTGCCAGCGCTAACCGGTGCGTTATTGGCCGCCCACACCATAGTTGGCCGCCCACCGCTGTCCACCGGCAACGTTGCACCCGCTCCCGCCAGTCTCGATGAGGCACACGTATTGAAATACGCTTGGTCGTGCCATTGTGAATACCGGCGCTACGGCGACCCACGCTATTTGGACGAAATCAGGCGTTTTCGGCAGTCCGGCCTGTTACCGGACTGGTGCACGACTGATCAGCTCAACGGCTAATTACGCTGGGTCAACAAACCCACGATGCTGTCGTAAGCCGAATCCGCGATCGCCCGGATCTCCTCGTCGGTTCGGTCTTGGATGGGATGTTGCACAAACAGCATTGCCGGATCGTAACCGAGGGCATCAGCCTGGGTTTGCGCCGCATCCACGAATTCAGTGGTGGCGACCCCTACCCCTACAATACCGCGCATCTCAAGGTCCACGATGTCATGCGTACAGCACGATGTGCATGAACCTCAGTCGGCTAAGC
Source organism: Gammaproteobacteria bacterium (assembly GCA_012103455.1). Lineage (GTDB taxonomy): Bacteria > Pseudomonadota > Gammaproteobacteria > HK1 > HK1 > WLWT01. The sequence continues at coordinate 366,746 of WLWT01000003.1, read as the reverse complement.
CTTCCACCAACGCATCGACTTCCGTCGCGATCTGCTGGCGCAACCCGGTCGGCGCGGGGCGGGCAAAAGTGGGTTTCACGTAACGCTTGACGCCAATGCCCGAGGCGCTCAGCCGCTGGTCCAGCCGGTCCAGGAACACATCGCCCCGTGGCTTTGAAATGTCCAAGATGCCGACGGTAAGTCCGGCTAGTGCGGGCGGGCGCGGTAAGCGCTCGCGGCGTACCGGTGAGAGCTCACCGGTGGGATCCACCAGTCGCGTCATGATTTCACCTCTTTAGTGATGGGAATACTGCCTTTGGGTCCACTGGCCAACCAGCCGCCGATGATGGCCGAGAACATCCCGGCGCCACCGCCAGCACGTACGGCCAGAAGACCACCCGGCCTGAACTTGTTAAAGGAGCGGTCCGCCAGTTTTTGTGCGATGCCTTCGGCAATACCACCCACACCGGTGACCAATTCCTCGCCTGGGATCTCGCAAAGCGCGTAGAGCCGCTGCAAAAACTGCTGCTTGCTCCACCCCGCCTCTTTGAATGTGCGGTCATGCTCCGGGCACACCACCACGATAGCGTCACCGGCGGGGGCGATTTTGACGTTATGAAAAGCGCGCAGGCTGGCGGCGAAGGAGTGGCATAGAGACTGCGGATCACGCGCTTTCTGATCGACCACCCCTTGCACGCCATAGCCGGCGAACACCGTGACCGTTGATTGCCCGGCGGTAAAACCGCGTTCAACGGCCAGCGACTCCCAACACGAGCCTTCTTCGTCTTCCGCGAAACAAAACGTGTACTTGCCGGGATTGCCTAGACAGGCGCGATCGACACCTTGCGGCAGACCACCGCCCACATTGCGCACTATAAGCTGGATGGCACGGCCAATGGTGGCATTGGCGCGGTTGCCCTGGCCGAGGGCGTTGCCTTTCGCGTTCATGCCGATCCGGTGGCGCACAGGACCGTTCACCACCAGCACCGGGCCCACGAACATGGTCGTCGCCAACACCCCGTGCAGGGCAAAATCGTCTTCTAATGCCGCCCGCATGGACGCCAACACAACGGGCATGTACTCGGGTTTGCAGCCCGCCATCACCGCGTTGACGGCCACTTTCTCCACCGTCAGTGCCACCAAGTTCGGCGGGCAAAGTCCCAATACCGTGCGCGGATCTTCCGTGGTGCCAGCGAGCATCCGCAACACCCGTTGCTCGGTAGGCGGCACCAGCGGCAGCCCATCCGACCATCCCCGGTCGAACATAGCTTCGGCTTCATCTTCCGCTTCGCCGATGTCCACCAAGCGCGACTGTATGCCGGTCTGGCCGAATTTGATCTTGAGCTTTTCCAGCACCGCCGGCTCAGCGTTGATGGCGCCACAACCAGCGCCCCACTCCGGCAGCCCGGCGCCCAACCCATCCACACCGCTCAATGCCTCCCAATCACCCCGGTGCCACCCTATCTGGCGGGCCACTTCCTCATCGCCGGATATCCGGATGAGCGTGGGCACTATTTCTATGCCCATGCGGTGCGAGGCAGCTAGATCCCTGTCATCGATCACCTGCGGCACTGCGGCTGGGAACCCCGGATCATCCTGGGAGTAGACAGTAAGGCCCGCTTGCTCCGCTAGCTGAGCCAATACCGGCTCTACCAATTCACAGGTGGGACAGTCGCGTTTAACAACGGCGATCAACCGGTCGGACATTGTAGGGGCTTCCGTATAGGCGTGCGTTGCAAAAGATAATAGCGTCAAATCCGCGGCCCTTCATCCACTCAGATGGGGGCCGCCAGTGTCAACGACGCGGCAAACTCATCATTGCCGTCCCGGTACACCACCGTGCCGTAACCCTCCCGCCCATACAACCAATTCCAATACCCCTGCCATAATTTTAGCTTCCGCGAATGATGGCTTAAGCAACTGACGGCTGTTAAGCGAATTGCGTGCCAAATTGAGAAAGTGCCCTCATTCAAAGCAGCTCCGGACACACCGAGGCGTGTTTGCACGTCTTCAGCGCACTGTCTAGCGCTCTAGTCCCCCGATCGGTGCAGCGCCATGGCTACACCGGTGCGCGCGGGGCGCTTTATAATGAGCGGCATCGAATACGCCCTACACACGCCCTGAGCAGGACCGTTCCCATGGCTCTGACAGCAACGATCTACCAAGCGGATGACACCTTCGCGGTACAGGAGCTTTACCACAGCAACGGCTGGACCGACGGCTTGCCGATCATGCCGCCCACCGCCGAGGCGGTCTCAGCCTGCTTGGAGTGGGCGGGCCTGCCGGGCGAGCAGATCATCGGCATCGAACCGGTGCGCGAGCGCCCCATTACGGCGGAAAAACTCGCCATCAACGCCGTCATGGCCGGCTGCTTGCCCATGCACTTCCCGGTGGTGGTGGCCGCTTGGACCGCATTGCTTGAACAGGAATATCTACTGCACGGTTCATCGGCCAGCACCGGCGGCTGCGCCGTGTTACTTATCTTGAATGGGCCCATTCGCCTGGAGATCGGCGCCGAGAGCCGCTTCAACGCGCTCGGCAGCTCGGATCGGGCGACCACCGTCATCGGCCGCGCCCTACGTCTCGGTCTTATCAATCTGCTGGACGTGCGGCCCGGCGCGATCGACCGCTCCACCTTGGGCCACCCGGGCAAACTGACTTATTGCCTGGCGGAAGACGAAGAGGATTCGCCCTGGGACTCAGTGGCGGCAATACGAGGTGTGCCGCCGGAAGTCTCTGCGGTCACCGTCATGGCCGCCGGCGCGCCGCGCCAACTCATGAACGAATGGACTACCGATCCCAAGGAAATCCTAGAAACCTTCGCCGCCGAGATGCGCGCCAATATGCGCAACTACTCCATCTGGCCGGGCAACTACGCCATCGTCATCCCCAAGCAACTGCGCGAGCACATCAGGGCCGCCGGCTGGACCAAAGCCGACATCAGCGAGTACCTCTACGAGCGGGCTAGAATTTACCGGCGTGAATGGGCCAGCGTGGGTAAAACCGCCGTGGTGCGTGATCGCGGTGACACCGAGTACAGCGCGATGGACTCACCCGAGCAACTTTTAATCATCGCCGCTGGCGGACCGGCGGGTGGCTTCGGCGCCGTTATTCCACCCTGGTTGGGCCACAAGAGCCATGCCGTGACGCTGCCCATAGGCGCCTGCGTTGCTTGCGGCCCACCGCCCATTCAATAACTGGCCACCCACTCACTGGCCATCCACTCACTGGAGGATTCCCATGACGCTTCACGTGCTAGACCCAAGCCATGAGCTGGCGGTAGCCGGCAGCCAGCGGGCGCCGCGCTGCGATAGCCTGGCGGGCAAGACCGTCGGCTTCATCTCCAACGGCAAAGAAGGCACCACCGCTTATTTCTCCCATCTGGGCCGCATCCTGCGCGAGGAGTTCGGCGTGGCCGATGTGCGCCTGCAGGTCAAGAGCAACTACAGCGCGCCCGCCGATCGCCACATCATGGAGGAAGTCAGCCAATGGCACGCGGTGGTCAGCGGCCTGGGTGACTGAGGCAGTTGCTCGTCGTGCAGTTTGCATGATGCAGTAGCTTCGGAAAAATTAGGTATTCCCGCCATCGCCGTGATGACCACGCAGTTCGTGAGCGCTGCGGAACTCATGAGCCGGGTACTGGGGATGCCGGATTACCCATTCGTGGTTATCGATCACCCCGTGAGTAGCGCAAGCGATGCGCAGCTTGAAAAGATGGCCCATGTGACCATGCGCCAAGGCCTAGAACTGCTGGTATACGGTTAGGGATCATGAATGCCATCAAACTGACGCTTGACGATCGGGCGTTCTACGAGTGCCACGGTTACCTGATACTGCGCTCCCATTTCGATGAGCGCGAGTTGCAACACTTGGATGGCGCCATCGCGGCCAATATCCCCGATGGCGCCTACGCACCGGGTTGTGTGTATCCACAGCCGGCCAAGTACACACTGAGCGAACAGAGCGCTGCCGATCCCCGCTTTGCCTATATCATCGAGCACCCAAAAGTGCTCTCCCCTGCCGAGCAACTGCTGGGCGGGCCTAGCCATTTGACCGCCTACGTTATCTACGTACGTACACCGGGGGATCCGGGTTCCCTGGCGCACAACGATTACAAGCGTTGGCGGCCAGTGGGTTCGTCGATGAACTGGTTGTTCGCCATTCTCGCTCTGACGGACTTTGACCAAGAGACCGGACCGCTGCTGGTGGCGCCCGGTTCGCACCAGCTCAACTTAGTACAGGACCGCGGCGAGAAAACCTTGCACCGCGGTGCGCCGCAGCGGCCACAGGACAATCAATTCATCGACGCGCAGCTCAAACGCGGCGATCTGCTGCTGATGAATATGTACACTTGGCACTGGGCACCGCCGAACAACTCCGCCCGTGACCGCATCGGTGTCTTCAACAAATATGCTGCCGCCGATGCGCCACCGGCCGCTGGTTATTTCGTCAACGTACCGGCAGTGGCCGGCGCGCTGTCGCCCACCAACAAGCGGCTGATCGCGATCACCCACCCGCAAGGTGTGACTGCCACTCGGGCGCTATGCACCCGCGGTGAAGGCGCTGATACCGAGGTCTTGGTGACTCGGCCCCGGCTGAATACAAAGCAAAATAAAACCCAATGGCAATTGCCCGGCGGCGGCGCTTGGGAGGAAAGCGTCATTCCGGGCTGGGACGTGGGCAACCGTATCGCGAGTTTAGGCCAACACCTACAGACCCAAGCGCACGCCGCCTGCCCGTGGATGAGTTACGTGGGCGACTATGAGGACGGTAGCGGCGGCGGATTGTGCCGAGTTTACGGTTATACGGATAGAACCATGCCCGAGTTCTGCGCGGGCAATATCCACGATAGCGCCTGGGAAAGCACCTGGCTTCCGGCGGCGCAAGCCGAAGCGCGCATCGCACAAGCTTATGCCAGCGCGGCGCTGGCCAAATGGCAAGACCCCTCGTTAATCCGCGGTAAAGGACTCACCCAAGCGCAAAGCAAGATTGACCAATACGCGCTTTAACGGCCCCGCTAAAGGGCGCTGCAAGGCCGGCGCAAAGTACGCCACATATGGGCGCTTGGCGAGTTGTCGTTGCCAAGCCCCTCCTTTGGCTGTTTGAAATGACGGCCTATAACATCCTCGAACTCCTCGATCTCAAGGTGCATACCGGGATCGAATGAGTACTCATCGTTGAGGCAGATAATCCGCGCGGACAGATACCATTTGTGATCACGCGCCCGCTCGTATTCGGCGACGGCATACGGCTCCGGCTCGAAATCGGCGCCGAACATCTGCACATAAGCTTGCGGATATTCATAGCCGATGGCTTCGTCGGGAAAGAATTTCATCACCTGGTGCATGCGGATGGCCCAGCTCACCTCCTCGTCCACATACGGCTCCAGCAGTTGCGCGCCCCAATACCCATGCTCGGCCCGAATAAAGCCGATAACGGCGATGTCGTGAAGCAAGCAAGCCAGCACCATCTTGTCCGGCAAACCGTTGTTGCGGGCCAGGCGGGCGCTTTGCAACAGATGTTGTTGGCCAGCGGAGAAGCGCAGCTTGAAGAAGTCGATGAGCGTGGGGGCCTTGGGCATGGCCGGCAGGCGCGGATCCTCTTTCATTAACACCCTAACACCAGGTGGGCGGTTAGTAGGCTGCAAAACACCATCGGCCAGATGATAGAGTTGCGAGCGCTGTATGAACTGCTCCTCCAATTGCCCGATTTGACGGGCCTCCAACTCTTCGGCGGCCTCCAGGGCGGTGGTGCTCATCGATAGTCTCCCCAATAGCGCTAGCCGTTCATGCTACAACATCGATAGTAAGCCATGGCCAAATACAAAAGAAGAAAAGCGCAGATTTCCGATGAGACCCGCGCCGAAGCCCTCAGCATTGCCAATGGCATCAAGCGAGAAGGGCAAACCAAAGAGCACACCAAGTTAATCGCGCAGGGTATAGAAAAAGGCATTCAACAGCACAAAAGACAACAAAAAACCAAGGCGCGCCAAGGACAAGAGCAACGCCGGCAGCGGGAATACAAGCAACCCCCCGCCGCCGCCATGGAAACCCCGCCACCATCGCCGCCGGCTTCGGCAAAGCTGCCGTGGACCCTGCTCATCTTGACGTGGCTAGGGATCACCGGCTACGCGTTGTATGCAAGCGGATTCATTCCAGGTACTTAGGCGCCGACAAGCCAAAGGGCCGATGGACTAATAAAATACCGCGGGCGGATTGCCTAGCATGATTCTTCCCACCGCCTCGAAATGCGCATACCTAGCCTGGATCTGCTGCGACAGCGTGCGGATATCTCTATAGCGGCGTTCGAAAACGCCGCCTTTGAAGATGGCGCTCATGCCAGCTAGGCGGTAAGCGGTCTCGGCAACTTCCACGCAGGACTTGATGGCGTGGCTGCAACCGAGGCGCACTCTAGCCCTATCATCCAAGCCTATGGAACTCACCGGATGATGACTTACCTGCGTGTATATACCCATCACACTTCAAGATGCGAACATCGGTGCATTAATAATGTGAAACCTATCAGTGATTCTTTTTCTCAATAAAATCTTTCGTCTTCCAATGCGCTTGAAAAAATTCAAAGATGCTTCCCGAAAATCTATAAACTTCTCATAGTACCGATTATAAGTAACCGCTTCATGCATCATTTTCCAAAGTCGCTCAATTGGATTTAAATTCGGTGAATAGGGCGGCAAATAGTGTAATTTAATGTTTGAGTCCTTGGCATAAGACTGAACGTCTTTGCTTTTATGATAAGCCGCATTATCCCAAATTACATGAATGTCTTTCTCTGGTGTATGCCGTTTGCGTAGAGATTTTAGAAACGATTTAATGGTTTGCGCATTCACCCGCCAACTTCAGTGTGGATTATTTTGTGACCATCCAAAGATACAGCACCAATGAAATTCAATCGTGTTTGACGAGCCGTTGTGGCAATACTTTTTCGAGTGCCTCTTAAAATCCATCCACAGGCCAACCGCGTTTGATACTGCGGATGAAAACTGTCCGAGAAATAGATTAAACCCTTGTTTTTAGGGTCTTTCGAAAGATGTTCATAGTCTTTGACAAACGCTTTTTGCGCCTGTGCGTTTGCTTTCGCTGGCACTGCATGAGGCTTCTTATGGCAGAAATTATTGCGATGCAGCCATTTTGTCATGCCGCTTACACTGTAAACCTTACCAAAATTCAACTTCACATAAGTGCAAATGTCCTTAACATAAGGATAAGTCATTCCTTCTACGTGTTTAACGAGCTTTGCTGTTTCATTCTCGTCTAAATCACTTTTGCTGCCCCCGTTTTCGGGCTTCAGCTTAGCTTTAGAAAAATAATCATCGACATGGCGTCTAATAGTCTCATCATCTAAAAGCAAAATCCTAGACATTTCTGAATAACTATAACCCTCATCAAAAGCTAAAACAGCTTTTATTCGGTCTCGAATACGCCCATCTCTCTCTTTACGATGAGATTTTATGAGTTCATCGCGCTCGCTCGGTGTTAAATGATTGTTCATAAGCTTATTTTGACCATAATCAGCTAGCTAATGTAAGTATTCTATATTCGCATTTTCAATGGCGATGGGTATATATCGGTCAAGATATGCTTCAGCCACACGCGGGCCGACTCCAATACCGCTTCAACTCGAGCGATATCTCCTTGCACGGTGGCGCTGTCGGCCAGGCGCCCCAACCCTCTTGGCGCTTTGTGGGTAGCCAGCTGCACACATTCGTCCAGCATGGCGCGCGCCATGCCAAGCGCGACCCCGGCCACCCCCACGGCGTATAAACCCTGCATGGGAATGGCGTACAGCGGCCCCTGCTCGACCCGTCCATCGGGATCTTCGCGGGTCGCACTAAACGCCTCGGCCACCTCCAAATCAGCGACCCGGTAACCATCCGAAGCGGTACCGCGAAGACCGAGGGTGTCCCAATTGTCGATGAGTTCCGCCCGCTCGGCGGGAAACAGCAGCGTACGAACGGCCGGTTGCCCCCGGTGATCAAGGCGCGGTTGGCCGCTGGACTCCACCACTTGGCAATGCACGCCCATCCAGTTCGCCTGCCGGCAGCCCGAGGCAAAATGCCATTCGCCGCTTACGCGGTAGCCGCCTTCAATGGCGTGAGCGCGGTGGGAGTTAGGCGGCCCCCAAGCGAGCAGCGAGCGGCCGGAGCCGAATATCTCCAGTGCCACCGGGTGCTCCAGGAATGCGGCGATAATGGCCGCGCTGTTGGCAACGAAGACATTCCAGGCGATGGATCCATCGAACTTGGCGAGATATTCAATGATCTCTAGATAATCGGCAGGCGCGGCTTCGCCGCCCCCCACCGAGCGCGGCAACAACAGTTTCAACACACCGCTTTGGTGCAACTCATCGAGCAATGAAGAGGGTATGCGCCGGGTCCGTTCAAGCTCGTCAGCGCCCGCCCGTATGCTGACGCCCAGCGCCTCCAGTTCCGGTGTCTGCGGTGTGATGCTCACGCCACTTATTTGCGCCAGTAGCTTCGGTCAGCAGGCAATACGCGGGTACATTCAGCCCGCTCCGGTGGCCCCTCCAATGTCTGCGCGGCCGCTGTCCACACCGCGTAGCGGGACGCCGCCCGGTGGGCCGCCCGCGCCTCATCGCTCTCATACACATCGTAGAAACGATACACATTCTCATCACCGGTGTTTTGCAACCCATTGCAGCGAATGCATCCCGGCTCATCCTTTTCCGAACCCGGGGCGTGCGTTTCGATGGTTTTTAGGCACTCATCGCGCAACGCCGGCTCAACCCGCACCGTGACCCGAACGGCAAGCATAGCTAATGTCCCTTCTGTTGCATTCTCAGGGCCGCGCCGTAACGCAGTTGTGCGCTGTATAGAGCGGGTGAGAGGCAATCTGTGTAAAACCCGCGCGACTGAGTTGTTCGCGGATGACTGGCAGCGGTACCCGGCGCCCAGCCGGCGGCACGCCGTCTATATCCTCATCTTTCCAATCAACGATGGCCAGACAGCCTTCGGGACTGAGCACGCGATGGCATTCGCGTAACAGCGCCTCCGGTTCATCCAGTTCGTGATGAACCTGGAGCATGACCACCATCGCCACCTCGCCATCGGCTAGAGGTAAATCAACCGGCCCCGGCATTACGCGGCATTCGATATTCCGGGCGTCGCGTTGCCCGGCGTCTTCGGTCAGTAAATCGAGCATTCCCGGCAGAATATCGCAAGCCACGATATGGGCCGACGGCAGCTCAGAGGCAAAAGCAAATGTGACGAAGCCAACGCCAGCGCCCACGTCCAGTACCGTTCCACCGTCCGGCTTTTGCACCACGGTCCATAGCTGGCTCGGGTCCACCAAGTCATACCGTGCCGGATCCCGCAGCCGCGCGATACGGGCCGGATCCAAGCCTAGAAGATCTACCATCGCTAATCCTATGTTTGGAAGTATTCAGGCGGTGTTGTGAAACGTATTCGTCTCGCGCAGACCACCTATGCCGGCGCGCTCCGTATCATCCAGATAAATCTTAGCCTGGATATCGCCGATACGTTCGTGCAGCGCCACGCATTCGTCCGGCCTCTCACCGGTAGCCTCCAGCTCGAAGTGACCGTATTCGTCGCGCCCGCGCACCGAGTCGGTATCTGCTGCGAATCGAGTCCCCAGTGGGCGCAATCTTGGTGCCGGGAGATAAACCGGCCATCACCCGGTTCCTCGGGATAAAGATGGGATGGCCACACCATCAAACCCGGTCCCAATACCCCTTCCATCAGATCCAAGATCGGTTGAAGGCGTATCATGCGGTCAATCCAAGAGAACACGAGGTGGAATTCATAACGCCACTTACCGTTGACTGGCCCCCGGTCTTCGCTTCATAGCGTTGCAACTCGCCCAGCGCCCCGGCGGTTCGCGCTTCGCTCAATACCCGTTTAGGGGACCTCTAAAAACCGTAGCGAGCGGCCTTAGGGCAAGGCGCGGCGCACGGCGCGCAGGAACCGCAGTGTATGGGTAAATACATGAGGATTGCGAGCACCGCGCAACGCAGCCATAGCGTCGCGCAGTAGGTTTGTTAGAGGTCCCCTTTAGGGAATAGCATCCCGGTCTGGTGACAGCGTGCGATTTCTTCGGCGGTCAGTATGGACATGGCAGTAGAGATTGACAGTGTCGGAAGTCAACTGCATCAGAGATTGGCTCAGGGCCGAAGCGTCCTGCTAAGCCTAGTCAAATGCAACAGCGGCCCAGTCCAAGCGAGTCCAACCCTTTGTACTCAACTCATGTTGTACTCAACTCAAGCGCAACCCGCCGTAGCCGTTAGCCGCCACCTCATCACACCGCTCCCGGTACCGGGGCGCACCGCCGGAATCGCGTAGAAAAACCCGCTTGTTCTTGTGCGCGAGGTTGGAGTTGCTGCCCATGAACCAAGAATCGACTTTGGGGCACCTCTAAAAATGCACACCCCACTCGGGCGTTGAAGCGAATATTCTTGCGCAAGTCCAGCTTGTCGGCCACGTGATTGACGTAGCACAAGGTTTCCGGTTGCGGTGAAAAATGCTCCGCCCAGTTCCACTCGTTCAATAACTTCTTGGAAAACGAATAGCCATAGCTGTCACTCTCCGAATCGAAGCGGGCGCCCGGATAGCGGTTCCAATACCACGTTCCACCCACATCGCCGCCCGCCTCGAACACCTGCACCGACAAACCCAACTCATCGCCCAGGCGGTGGCGCTGGTAGAGGCCGGCGCGGCCGGCGCCGATGATGATGACCTCAGAGCCTGTTCAAGATCTCCGAAGCAACAGCGCAATATTTGCAAGTAGCATCATGCCCAACGAGCTTTCGATTAGCCGCTCACAGTTTTTCCACAACCGGCGGTTTTTCTCAAACCATGAGAAGGTTCGCTCGACAACCCACCTCTTCGGGAGGACGGCAAAACGACCCGTGTCCGAGCGTTTGATAATTTCGACGTTCGCTCCGATTAATCTCAGCACTTCGCCAGCGAAAGCCATCCCCGTGTACCCGCCATCGCCCACTACACACCTAACCTCCGAGAGGCGCCCATCTGCTTGAGCAGCAAGTGCGGCCAGTGCCCCAGCTCGATCAGTGACATTTGCCGTGGTCACAAAAGCAGCGTGCACCAATCCCTGAGTGTCCACAGCTATGTGCCGCTTGATACCAGAAGTCTTCTTGCCTGCGTCATAACCTTTGTGGTTTGCACTGTCTGTGTTCTTCACGCTCTGTGCATCAACGATGATCAGGCTGGTTTTGCCACTGCGCCCCTGGGATTTGCGGGCCTCGCCAACCCATTTTTTTAACGCCTTGTCCAAGGCGCTGCAAGAGTCTTCTGGGGACGATTGCCGCCAGATAGTGAAATACTCATGCACACTTCGCCACTTTGGATACTCGTTGGGCAACATGCGCCATTGGCAGCCGGTCTTCAGCAGGTACAACACTGCGTTGAACACGTGATAGAGATCGAGTTGCCTTGGCTTGGTTCGCCGACGCGCCGCCTCCAGGATCGGTCTAACTTTCTCGAACTGTTGGCGAGATAGGTCACTCGGGTAGATTCGCTCGTCTGTCATTGCCTTCGCAGCCGCTATGACTATGGATAACAATAGCTTAGGTCAGATGTCCAAAATCGTCAGATCTTGAACAGGTTCTCAGAGCAACTGTTGTCTTCAGATGCGGGCATCCTTCAAATGCTCCACTTGTCAAAGCGCATGACTTGCTCCACCGCAAGCCGCGTCACCGGGCCGAATTTACCGAGCGGATAACCGACCGGGATGAGCGCATAAGCGGCGAAATTGGAGGGCAGTTCCAGCGCTGCAACGAAGTCCTCGTAGCGGTTGAGCGCGTAGGTGGTCAACACGGCGCCCAAGCCGAGGGCGCGGGCTGCCAACAGCAGATTCTGTACCCCGGGATACACCGACGAGTGCGCCCTAGCCCGGTCCTGCTCCGTGGGCGGCGCGTCGAATTCGTAGCAGGCGATGATGAGTGCATGGATCCGCTGCATGTTGCGCGCCAGCCAAAGCACCGCTTGCAACATCCGTTTGCGGCTTTCCCGATCATGGTGAGGCAGCGCCTCGCCGCGCTCGATGCGGGCGCTGACATAGTCCTCCGAGACCGCCCGGTTCAACTCCGCCAACTTGGCTTTTTGCGCCGGGTCGCGAACGATGATCCAACGCCGCCGCTGGGAATTGCTGCCACTGGCGGCCTGCTCGGCGGCTTCGATGAGCTTGACCAGTTGCGCCTGCGGCACCGGCTGATCCGATAACCGGCGCATGGCCCTACAATTGAACATGGTTTCAAAAATGCCCATCTCGGCAGTCATGATTCACCTCCGGTAGGAGTGGGAAAGTCCAACTTGCCCGCGCTCATTCGACAGCAATGAAGCAAGGGCGCCTCTAACAATAGTCATTGTTTCGTAAGTGCAAGGAAGCACCGCGCGCACAACCGCAGTGTATAAGGTCATACCTGAGGATTGGAGCACGGAGCTGACACCGCAATCGCGGAAAAAGTGCATTGTTAGAGGTGCCCGTCATTATGATGAATAGCCTGAGCCCGCTAGAAAATTACTGCGCGGATCCCGCCATCACCTATCTGCGCACCGCCGCTCAAGGATTGCTGCCCACATCGGCCCGTGCCGCCATGGAAGCGTATATCGCCAGCCGGACCGGGCAAGAGGACGGCAGCCAGGGGCAAGTATACGGGGCATGCAAACGGCGCCTGGCCGATCTGCTGGGCGCTGACGAAGACAGCATCGCTTTTGTCAGCTCCACGTCGGACGCTTGCAGTCTCATCTACGGTCTGATCGATTGGCGTGCTGGCGATAACGTTGTAGTTATAGACGACACCATGGAATTTCCATCCGTCACCCTTCCCGCCCACCGGCTAGCAACGCGGGGCGTGCAGGTGCGGGTGGTCCGGCCTGAACAGTGGCATGTGTCAAGCGAAGCGATTGCCGCCCGAACGGACAGCAGAACACGGCTGGTATTCGTCAGTCATGTCAGTTACCGCAGCGGTTTCAGGCTGGCTTTGCCGGAGTTGGCATCGCACATACGAAAAGCGAGTGGCGCTTGGCTCGCGGTGGATGCCAGTCAGTCACTAGGGGTCACGCCGGCTGATGCCCGTGTCTGCGATTTCGTTGTAGCCACCGCCTTCAAATGGATGCTGGGTGCACACGGCGCCGCGGTTTTGTACTGGAACCGGGAACGGGTGCCGCAAGCTAGCCCACCGGCTATAGGCTGGCACAACGTGGTCGGCGATGTAGCCGCTGGCTATCAACTGAAAGTCTCAGCGGAACGCTTCGAAGCGGGTAATCCATCCTACCTTTCTCTATTCGTGCTCAATGCATCACTCGCATCACTGGCGTGTTATGACGCGGCCGCTATAGAACGGCACGTTCTTGATCTGACCGGATACTTATTGGAAGAAATCTCCAAGCTCGGGCTCCCCCTGATCACCCCCTTACGCGATGAGCGCCGCGCCGGCATCGTTAGCTGGCTAGATGAGCGGTGCGAACAAACAGCGCAACGGCTCGATAGCGAACACGCCGTCAAAGTCAGTGGCAATGCCGGACGCATCCGGGTGGCGGCCCATCTCTACAACAGTATCGATGACATTGAACGGCTGCTGAGGGCGTTACATGAACTGCAATGAAAGATCAGCCCTCGCCAAGGGGTCTGTACTCTCCAAGAAGTGAATGAATAGTACACCCAGTCACTCCGTCGGCCCAGTCACTCGTTGGGGAGTATGTTATGCGCAAATTATCTTCGATTCTTAGCGGATTAATGTTGGCCACTATGAGTTGGCACGCACAAGCGAATGGCCAATCCAGTCTGTGCGAAACCCAGGTAAGACAATACGTGACCACGGAGCTTGGACAAACCATAGAACACGTTGATCTGCATTGGACTTACAACACGGGTGACCAGGGGGCCAACGAATTCGAATCACAAGCGTTGGTGTACACCAAGGAATGCACCGGCTACCACTGGTTCAATCTTCTAGGCAACTTCGATACCTGCGAACTTCAGGTTTATTACGGCAGCCCACCCAACCTCGTCTTCTACCGGGGTGGATACAAGGGCTGCTAGGCAACGAGGACGAACCGATGAAATACCTTCAACCTACCCGCGTATTGGTCTACACCGAGGAATGCCCGGGCTACCACTGATTCAACCTGTTGCGATCACACGCAACATGCGTACTGCAAACTTTCCACGGCCAGCCACCGAACTTTCTGTTTTGCCGGGGTGGTCATAAAGGGCGTCGAAGGCCGCTAGCCGGGCGGCAATTGTTCTTTACACTCATCCAGCCAACGGCGCACATGACCACGCGATGCAAGATTAAAACCGCCTAGATGGACATCGCGGGTATAAGCATACAAAGCGATATCCGCGATGCTCATCGCCTCGCCCACCAGCCATTGTCTACCGGCCAACATCTTGTCCATGAAATCGAGTGCATTCTCGCCGCGCTCGACCCGCCAATCCTCCCGCTCATCCGCCGAGCGGCCCAAGTACAACATGTGGAAGCGGCACACGGCGATATAAGGCTCGTGACTGTACTGCTCCCAGAACATCCATTCATCGACCTTGGCCCGCTCATAAGGCGTACTTGGCAACAGCGCCGAACCGTCTGCCAGATAACGCATGATGGCATTGGATTGGGCCAGGTAGCGCCCATCCTCCAACCGCACGCAGGGCACCTGACCCTGGGGATTGATCGCTAAATACTCATCGGTGCGGCTCCCGCCGGCCATGATGTCTATGTCCCGCCATTCATAGGCAATGCCCAACACCTGCGCCGTCCACTTCACTTTCAAGCAATTACCGGAGCGCTTATCGCCGTAGATGATCATACGAGTGTCTCCAATGGGTCAGGCGAGATGGGATCTTGACGGGCGTCAGGATTAGACGACAACTGGCAAGATTACCTATTAACATAAAAATCATGCCGAATTCGACAACGCGCGCTCCGTCAGTGGCTCCATTGGTGGCGGCATTGGTCTATTACGGTCTTTGCACCTTCGAGTTCGGCATCGGCCCGGCAGCGACGCTGCGGCACCATTTCCGCACGCGGTTGACCACCACCCCGGCCAGCTACCGGGCACGGTTCAACCACATCAACACTTAGCACGATTCTACTCAGGCTCTTTCCGGCCCAACGCTTCACAGAGCTCGCCCATCCTGAGTTCACCTTCCCTGGTTTGCCCGCCTATTTGCAAAAACCGCGACATATTCCGCCGGGCACCGTCCGTGCGCAGCGTGCGCTCGAACAGATAAGCCTCCTCGAACAACCCCTCCAACCAGGGTTTGTCCGCCGCGTTGATGCTCTCTTTGGCCAGGCGCACCGCATCGGGTGGAAAAGAAGCGATACGCGCGGACAGGCGATCCACATAAGGACCTATGTCTTGCGGCGCGAAGATACGGTTCAGATAACCCCACCGCTCCGCCGTCTCCGCATCCAGATCATCACCCCCCAGAATCACCTCCATGGCCCGGCCACGGCCCAGCAGACGCGGCAACCGCTGCGTACCGGTACCGCCGGGTAATATGCCTAATGGCACCTCCATTTGATTAATGATGGTTTTGCCGCGCACACCAAAACGCATATCCATGGCGGCGCACAGCTCACTGCCGCCACCTCCCACACGGCCTTCTATCTGCGCGATAACAATTTTGTTCATGGTTCTAAAGCGTTCGCAGAGCACGTGAAACGGTTTTAGCTGCGCATCTTTTTGTGGTTCGAAGCCGATGGGCCGATCCAAAATGGCGCTGACGTCGAAGTGGGCAAGAAAAAAATCCGCATCGGCGCTCTTGAACACCACCACGGTCAAATCCGCATCGGCTTTTAGCTCACTGGACAGGGCATTCAGTTGACCCAACAGTTCCATGGTGATCACATTCACCGGAGGGTTGCTGATGGTCACTTGCGCGCGGCGGCCATCGACGGCTACATCCAACAAATCGTATCCGTAGGGCATGATCCCTCTCCCTCTTGTGAGAGATGAGCCAGAGCACTGCCACTATACTGAAAAAATGGTGGGTTAGTGCTTGATGGCTAATACACGGGATGGAAGTTGCTTGTTTTACTGAAACTCGTTAAAAGTGATCTTGGATTCAAGTCATAAGGGCGCCTCTAACAATAGTCATTGTTTCGTGAGTGCAAGGAAGCACCGCGCGCACAACCGCAGTGTATAGGTGATACCTGAGGATGCGAGCACGGCGCTGACGCCGCAATCGCGGAAAAAGTGCATTTTTAGAGGGGCCTTTAGACATAATATGCCTTAGCCCTATTTACAGTGCGGTAGGTTGGGTTAGCGAAGCGTAACCCAACCTTACGGAGCTACCCTTCGACAGGCTCAGGACACGGGCGGTCCTCGAGCTTGTTGAAAGGCATTACATCTTAGCGCTGTAAGTCACTTCAATCACCACGTCATCAATCAGCTTCAGCAGTTTTTTCTGAGGAAATTTACGACGTTTTTCCTGTTTCGCTGCGACAATGGCAGGGAAGGATAAATGCCAGGTTGAATCAACTCCAGTGCCCTGGAAGGGTTTGAGGCGACCTCGCGGTAAGGTCAAACTGGCCGAGTCCGTCCGCCACCCCGCTAAGGCGATGCTTTGATAAGCATAGGGATTGAAGATGGAGTGCTTCACATCTTTGTGGTGGCTATAGTAAAGTCGGCTATCAATTTGAGTTAAACGCCCACAGCCAGGCCATCGTCGATTTTTCAGAGCGGGAATGGACACCCGAATACCTTGAATTTGCCGGTTATACAATGTGGGATCGTCTGCCTCAAACCATTCTTCTTTGAGATAAAAAACAACTTCACCACGGGCTTGCAGCGATGCCATGCAAGATGGCTGAAGTTCGAGCAGAGAAATTTCTTTGACGATCTCGGTCTCCGGCCCGATGCGACTCCAATACGCCAGATCCATGCGTTGCAGGTCTAACCAGAGTGCCTGACCGGCTAGTATGCCTTTGTGACGTCGATCCCAATGCGAGCCAATAAAAGTAGCGGTAGGGTCTCCAGTCTCAGCACGGAACGCGGCTTCTGCCATTTTGGCAAACTTGACCGTCGCGTCGTAAGAGGAACGATAGAGATTGCTGATCTGCCCAATGTACCAGTCGTAGAATTGACTTTTGGTAAAGCGACGTTGGTTATATTCCACCAGGTGTTTGGCGTGTTCACGCTGCCACTTGAGCTGTTGCAGTTTCTTTTGTTCCTGTTTGATTGTCAGATTGACTTCACTGTCCTGCTCCAGGTCAATATCGCTGATTTTCTCTTCCAACTCATCGTCAAGATCTTGCCCCAGGTCAATATCGTCTATTTGCGCCTGCAACACATCATGCGCAAGTTGAGCTTCTTGCTGACGACGCAGGTAGTCTCCCTGATCGGCCAAAACATCCATGATGTCACCGATCATATCGGCGGTATTTTGGGCTGCATCTTCATTAGCTTTCAAAGGGGATTTTGGCTCATTTCCCCCAGCAGCCAAACCAAAAATAGTTGGAATTAGTCCAGCAAATCCCCCACCCATTGCTGCAGCAGTAGCTAATGTCATCATGGTATGTTTGTATGGTAATAACCCAACGCTCGTTATTTCCAAAGGATTCATGTATTCACCAGCGAGCTTTTTCTGCCCATCGCGTTCTACTTCCAGGATTTTCTTGGCGCCCTGTAAAGATTCTTTGGCTTTTTTAGCAAGTGCAACAGCATAGTCCTGGAGACTGATCGAGAAATCAAACAATTGGTGCTCATGCTCCTGAATGATTTTGTCAAGCAGGCGTTCGTCTCGTTTTTCCAGAGCTGCTTGCATTTCTTGAGCATAGCTCATCAGTTCCTTGGTATAAGTTTGCGCTTTGGCCAGCATCGTCTCGAAACGATAAGGTAGAGCCATTTGAGAAAAGCTCTGGGCTTGCGTGGCTGGCAATCCGGATAAGGCTGTTACTACTTCGGAAAAAAATTACCCGACACAAATTAATAAAATATGTTATAATGATACTATGAAAAAGACAGACGGTCGCTCACTGCCCCATTCCGCGCGAGAAGCCATCCGTAGGCACGCGGTTGCGCAAGTATTATCGGGTGAAAGCCCTGAAAAAGTAATTAAAGCCCTCGGATTTCATCGTTCTTGCATTGACGATTGGTTATCTAGGTATGAGCAAGGCGGTGAACAGGCGCTGTCCACCGGCAAGATCACGGGTCGCCCAAGAAATTTCCCGATGAATATGCGGATCGCTTAGGTGAACTAGTTAAAACGAATCCGTTGCAATTGGATTGTCACGATGCCCTGTGGACGCGCTCGATGATTCAGATATGACTGCAAGACAAATTTGGCATCGAAGTCAGCGAGCGCTCGGTGGGCAATAGCCTGTCTCGTTGGGGGATGAGTGCGCAGCGCCCTGGGTTTAAGGCATACGAGCCAGACCCTGCTCAGGTTAAGGTATGGTTAAGAGAAACTTGGCCTGAAGTACAACAAGAAGCGAAAAGGCGCCGAGCGCGGGTCTATTTTGGCGACGAATCGACGATCCGGTCGGATTATCATCGTGGTACCACTTGGGGGGTACGGGGTGATACGCCGGTTGTAGCGAAAACGGGTCGGCGCTTTAGCGTGAATAGGCTGTCAGCCGTTTCGCCGAAGGGTCACCTGCGTTTCATGGTGAGCGAATCACGGGTAACCGCAGACGTTTTTATCGACTTTCCAAGGCGTTTGCTGCACAACGCCAAGCGAGCGGTCTATTGGGTTGTTGATGGCCATCGAATTCATCGAGCCAAGAAAGTGCAAGAATTTGTCCGCACTAGCCAAGGTAAGCTCACGTTAGTATGGTTACCGCCGTATTCACCGGAACTCAATCCTGATGAATTGGTATGGCATCACGTAAAAAGCCAACGGATTGGTCGGACAGTGGTGGCTACAAAGGAGCAACGGGTGGCCTTGGCTCGTTCGGTGTTGCACTCACTGCAACAGAATACGCAAATAATTAAACGGTTTTTTCTATGAAGAGCATGTCAGATATATTCTGAATTGATGTCGGGTAATTTTTTGCCGAATTAGTAAGTGTCTTACCCCGGGAGATCTGTCATAGGCGCAGGGAACGCAGTGAAATTCGAGCCAT
Source organism: Gammaproteobacteria bacterium (assembly GCA_012103455.1). Taxonomy (GTDB): domain Bacteria; phylum Pseudomonadota; class Gammaproteobacteria; order HK1; family HK1; genus WLWT01. Next base: position 347,681 of record WLWT01000003.1, on the reverse strand, counting down.
CGGATTTGGCCGTAGGGCACCAGTCAGCAAAAGACACAGTAGGGCGCGTACCTGGCGGCTGAAGGTGTGAACATTACCGGCATCATGAACGTCTTGAAGTATCACCTGACAGCCGCCGGCCGGCGGCGCGAAGTGCTTCGCGTGAGTGGGAGGTAAGAACCGGTGATGGGAGAACAACGCCCTCAGGAAATCGATCGAAGCGGATGCATGGATGATGCAGGTATTGGGCAGGGGCCATCGGATACAGGCCCTGAAACCAATTAAACGTAATAACCAGCCAATGTAATAACCAGCCAATGTAATAAAGGTGCATCCGGTGTCGATGGCATGACGATAGACGCATTGGCGGATGACCTCAAACAGCACTGGCCCGACATCAAGGCACCACGGCTGGACGGAAGCGACCGTCCACCGCCTGTGTGACGAGCCGAGATTCCCCAACCCGGCGCACCCCAGCGCAAACGGGGTATACCGGCGGTCATAGACCGCCTTATCCAGCCAGCGATAGCACAAGTCTTGCGCTGGCGATGGGAACGGCAATTCCATCGCAACAGCGACGGCTTGCGCCCGGTGCGAAGCGCCCAACACGCGCTACCTCAGGCACCAAGCGAAATCACCCAGGGCCGCCCATGGGCCGTTGACCTTGACTTTGACCGCTTTTTCGACCGGGTCAGTCATGACCGGTTGATGCAAACGTTGAAACAGGACAGAGATGACCCCTGCCGGATGCGCCTGCTCAACCGCTACCTGAAAGCCGGCATTGAGAAGCAACGGTCAAGTTGAGAAAACGCATGAAGGCGTAGCGCAAGGTAGCGCGCTATCAGCGTGACTCTCAACTATCGTTCTCAATGAACTGGACTGGGCATTGGAACGGCGGGGCCACACTTTTGTTCGCTACGCCGATGAGTGTCAAATCTAGGGACGCACTCAAGGTGCGGGCGAAGGGGTAAAACAGAGCATCCCCCACCTTGCCGGGCCACACCTTGGGGTTCAAGGCCGATGCCGCCCAAAATACGGTAGATGGTCCCTGGAAGCGGCGCTTGCTTGAGTCTGCGCCGGGGTCGCAAACTGAAAGTATCGGAACAGGCGCTGAAGCAGGTGAAGCACACGGTCAGGGGGCGATGCCGCCGAACACGAAGCCATTCAATTTACCGGATTATCGCTGATCTGCAAGGAAATCCCTGCTGGGTTGGAAAGCTGACTTTGGCATCGCCCAGGTAAAGAGCAGGCAGCGCGAACGGGATAAAGGGATACGGCGGACATTATGTTGCTACCGGTGGAAGCAATGGGGCAGGCCGGGTTAGCGCGAGCTCAGGGCGCGGGGAGTCAAACGCCCATGGGCCTGGACTACGGCCCAATCAGCGCATGGCCCCCGGCGGCTGAAGGCGAGTCCTGGGCGGTACTGTGCGCCTGCCAACAGGTATTTTAAAGACTTGGGGCGGGTAGAATTATCAGCCTGAATCAGACACGACATGATAATGAACCGCCGCGGAACGTGCTCCGTATGCCCGGTGGGGTGGGAGTAGAGGCATCGTGAGGTGCCTCACTATCCTGATTGAGGCTATCAATGACATGGGGAGAGAAAATGAAAGCCGAATTTACCGCAATTATTGAGCAGGCTCCTGAAGGAGGATATTGGGCGATATGTCCTGAAATATCTGGAGCAAACGGCCAGGGAAAAACAGTAGAAGAAGCGAAGGATAGCTTAAGGGAAGCCATTGAACTAATCTTGGATGATCGCAGAGAAGATATGCTTCGAGGGTTACCGGAAGATGCCATTCGTGAAAAGGTTATAGTTGCGTGAAACGCCGAGAGCTGGAGCGTAAACTCAGGATAGCCGGATGTTACTTGAAAAGAGAGGGTGGCTCGCATTCTCTTTGGATCAATCCGAATAATGGAGTAGTTGAGGCGGTACCTCGTCACAATGAAATCAAGGAACCATTGGCAAAGAAAATCCTGAAAAACTTGAATGCTGAATAAGTGGCCTAACAAAGCGCTGCACCTGACCGCTTTTCCGCTGCACTCCAAAGCGTCAGGTGAGCTTGGTCGTTGAGGCTGTAGAAAAATCCCAGTTTTTGATAGAATATTAGCGTTTTTTCATGATGCATCTGAGTTATGCCAAATTTCATACCCTACGATCATAATCAAGCAAAAATAGTGGCCAAGCAAAAATAGTGGCGATTACTTTTTGGATCAGATTCAACCTGGCACATTTGAGCACGCAATCCATTATTTGATTGAAGAGCGGCTTGCTCTAAGCGTGTTCTATCCGAGTTACTAATTCGGAAAAAAATTACCCGACATCAATTCAGAATATATCTGACATGCTTTTCATAGAAAAACCGTTTAATTATTTGCATATTCTGTTGCAGTGAGTGCAACACCGAACGAGCCAAGGCCACCCGTTGCTCCTTTGTAGCCACCACTGTCCGCCCAATCCGTTGGCTTTTTACGTGATGCCATACTAGCTCATCAGGATTGAGTTCCGGTGAATACGGCGGTAACCATACTAACGTGAGCTTACCTTGGCTAGTGCGGACAAATTCTTGCACTTTCTTGGCTCGATGAATGGGATGGCCATCAACAAGCCAATAGACCGATCGCTTGGCGTTGTGCAGCAAACGCCTTGGAAAGTCGATAAAAACGCCTGCGGTTACCCGTGATTCGCTCACCATAAAACGCAGGTGACCCTTCGGCGAAACGGCTGACAGCCTATTCACGCTAAAGCGCCGACCCGTTTTCGCTACAACCGGCGTATCACCCCGTACTCCCCAAGTAGTACCACGATGATAATCCGACCGGATCGTCGATTCGTCGCCAAAATAGACCCGCGCTCGGCGCCTTTTCGCTTCTTGTTGTACTTCAGGCCAAGTTTCCTTTAACCATACCTTAACCTGAGCAGGGTCTTGCTCGTATGCCTTAAACCCAGGGCGCTGCGCACTCATCCCCCAACGAGACAGGCTATTGCCCACCGAACGCTCGCTGACTTCGATGCCAAATTTGTCTTTCAGTCATATCTGAATCATCGAGCGCGTCCACAGGGCATCGTGACAATCCAATTGCAACGGATTCGTTTTAACCCGTTCACGTAAGCGATCCGCACATTCATCGGGACACTTTCTTGGGCGACCCGTGATCTTGCCGGTGGACAGCGCCTGTTCACCACCTCGCTCATACCTGGATAAGCAATCGTCAATGCAAGAACGATGAAATCCGAGGGCTTTAATTACTTTTTCAGGGCTTTCACCCGATAATACTTGCGCAACCGCGTGCCTGCGGATGGCTTCTCGCGCGGAATGGGGCAGTGAGCGACCGTCTGTCTTTTTCATAGCATCACTATAACACATTTTATTAATTTGTGTCGGGTAATCTTTTGCCGAAGTAGTATAAAAATGATCTTGCCGGGCGAGCAGCCTATAACCCAGCACTACTACTAAAGGGCACCTCTAATAATCCACATTCTGAAATCTGATGATCAATAAAATCAGTCATTTACGCTCTAGCGAAGTGTCAAAATCTTAATTTTTAGAGACGCCCTAGTGTTAACAGGCCCTAAGCTGATGTGACATTGTCATAGGGAAATATTTTTCAATGAATTTGAAGACAAAATTAAAGAATTTATGTGATGTATTGTCAAAGGACTTGATTGAACGGGATACGCCAATACGCTTAACATTATTAAGCTGCATTATCAGGGGAACACCTGCTACTGCTTGGCCCTCCCGGCACAGCTAAAAGTGAATTAGCACGTCGCTTAAAGCAGGCTTTTAATGGAGGCAATTATTTTGAGCGCCTGCTGACACGCTTTTCAGTGCCAGAAGAATTATTTGGCCCCTTATCCATTAAAGCTTTAGAAGAAGATCGTTATGAAAGATTAACGAGTTGTTATTTGCCTACTGCCACAGTCGCTTTTATTGATGAAATCTTCAAGGCAAACAGTGCCATTTTAAATTCGTTACTGACTCTATTGAATGAACGTGAATTTGATAATGGTGTCAACAGAGATGAAACCCCCTTGAGTTGTGTTGTCGGAGCCAGTAATGAATTGCCAGAAGGCGAAGAATTAGATGCGCTGTATGATCGATTTTTATTGCGCTATCAAGTCATGCCTGTATCGCAAGAAAATTTTGTACAACTGTTAAGATTAAAAGGCAATCTGAAGCCTAAACCAGATTTAAAATGGCGTTTAACCATGGAGGAATTAGAGGAAATTCAGGACTCGACAGAATTGGTGGAGATTCCTGAAGATGTCATTGTGTTATTGCAGGAACTGCGACACTTTTTGAATAAACAACAAATTTATATCTCGGATCGTCGCTGGCGAAAAGTCGTTAAATTGCTACAAGTTGCCGCTTATACGAATGGCAAGAATGATGTTTCCATTTGGGATTGCTGGTTACTTCAACATTGTCTTTGGGCGACACCTGAACAAAGAAAGATTATTTTTGACTGGTATCAATCACGGGTGGGTATAAAAGCCAGCTTTAATCCTGAGAAGTTTAGCAAGCTGATTGCTGCTTGGGAAAAGAAACTGGAATATGAAAACAGTCCCATTCAAGCCAAGAATGAAAAAGGTAACTTACTTTGTATTAATAAGCAAGGAGAAAAAAGTACTCGAAAAGGAGAAGTATTCGCTGAAAGAGATGGTGAAGCACTTTACCTTGCTCCGCCAAGCTCACGGACAATGCCTACTCACAAAGAAAAGGGCTATACAAAAAAAAGAATTTTTAGAAACATTTTGTAGGGAATCTGATTACAATGGAAGGAACTTTTATGAAAATGGCAGATGGCATGATGTTGATGATTATTTTAGCGATAATAAAAATCGTTTCGTTTGGCATTTTCAACCCCTAATGCAATCCGCCAACTATTCTCAACATCACATCAATGGGCGCGTTGAAGAAACAGACAAGATCATAAAAGACATTACTCACTATCTGGCTAAGATATACCCATCACACTTCAAGATGCGAACATCGGTGCATTAATAATGTGAAACCTATCAGTGATTCTTTTTCTCAATAAAATCTTTCGTCTTCCAATGCGCTTGAAAAAATTCAAAGAGGCTTCCCGAAAATCTACAAACTTCTCATAGTACCGATTATAAGTAACCGCTTCATGCATCATTTTCCAAAGTCGCTCAATTGGATTTAAATTCGGTGAATAGGGCGGCAAATAGTGTAATTTAATGTTTGAGTCCTTGGCATAAGACTGAACGTCTTTGCTCTTATGATAAGCCGCATTATCCCAAATTACATGAATGTCTTTCTCTGGTGCATGCCGTTTGCGTAGAGATTTTAGAAAAGATTTAATGGTTTGCGCATTCACCCGCCAACTTCAGTGTGGATTATTTTGTGACCCTCCAAAGATACAGCACCAATGAAATTCAATCGTGTTTGACGAGCCGTTGTGGCAATATTCTTTCGAGTGCCTCTTAAAATCCATCCATAAGCCAACCGTGTTTGATACTGCGGATGAAAACTGTCCGAGAAATAGATTAAACCCTTGTTTTTAGCGTTTTTCGAAAGATGTTCATATTCCTTGACAAACGCTTTTTGCGCCTGTGCGTTTGCTTTCGCTGGAACTGCATGAGGCTTCTTATGGCAGACATTATTGCGATGCAGCCATTTTGTCATGCCGCTTACACTGTAAAGCTTACCAAAATTCAACTTCACATAAGTGCAAATGTCCTTAACATAAGGATAAGTCATTCCTTCTATGTGTTTAACGAGCTTTGCTGTTTCATTCTCGTCTAAATCACTTTTGCTGCCCCCGTTTTCGGGCTTCAGCTTAGCTTTAGAAAAGTAATCATCGACATGGCGTCTAATAGTCTCATCATCTAAAAGCAAAATCCTAGCAATTTCTGAATAACTATAACCCTCATCAAAAGCTAAAACCGCTTTTATTCGGTCTCGAATACGCCCATCTCTCTCTTTACGATGAGATTTTATGAGTTCATCGCGCTCGCCTGGTGTTAAATGATTGTTCATAAGCTTATTTTGACCATAATCAGCTAGCTAATATAAGTATTCTATATTCGCATTTTCAATGGCGATGGGTATATATAATCCCTGTCGATCCCGCAGTAGAGAATTAGCCCTATTTGTGTAGGGGATATATTGGCTTTCCGTATTGCTACCCATGCCGCCTCTATCGCCAGTTCCGACGGGTTGACACCTTCATCAGCTACTCGCCGTTCAATGATCCCCAGATGTTTGTCCATCCAATCATCGGCAATATCAAATCGGTTCGAGTGCGCCTCGTCTAATAACGATCTGCTGGTGACTCGATTTGGTGGGAGATAGCTGCCTGTTGCTACGATTTGCGAATAGGTTTGCTGTTCCATGTTCATGTCCTCTTTAATGGTCAAAAATCAATCCAACAGGGGGTATGTCGATTCTACTGCAACAAAAGACGGACATGGATTTAGCGGAACATATGAAGGCCGGGTGTCTTGATATTTCAACATCCTATAAATGGATAAGGCCCGTATTTCGGGCGCTGACAGGGGATTAAAAATAAATGTGAAATACAAAAAATAATGTGTTGACAGTGCTTTTAAAGGAATTTAAAAGCGAGCCTGCCGAGAGTTGGCCCTCCCAACAGACTCTAACCACAATCATTAGTTTCCACAGGAGTCAATCATCATGGCTACTAACACTTTACCACAATTCAACTTAACCAACTTACATAATCTTGTTTCTGGCGGTGCCATCTTCTCTGTAGAGTGCATCAAGCGCAGCAATGGCAAGCTTCGCAAGATGGTTTGTCGTACTGGTGTCACCAAGCATCTTAAAAGCGGTCAGAAGGTTTACAGCGCCAAAGCCCATAACCTGCTAACCGTGTTTGATATGGAAAACCAGGGTTATCGCTCCATTCCGGTTGATGCGATACAAAAGCTATCTGTCAACGGTCAGACGTTTAACTTTGCATAAGGAGGATGCCACCATGACTACTACAAATAACCGCCAGCAAGATTTTATAGACGTGCAAGACGATTTTAACCGTCTACTCGCACAGACTCAATCCCTATTAATTGCACTCACTGCCAATGATAACTTCAAGTCGTTAAAAAAGGATTCGTTAGCAGATGCCTTATGGCTGGTAATGGATCGACTGGATGACATTGGTAAAGCATACCAACAGACAGTCAATATCATGGCTTGGAGAGGGTTTATTATACCAAGCGTTACATCGGAACAGGGGCCTGATTAAAGCCCTTTTGTTTTTTGGATGTCGGGTTTTGGAGACGCGGCACCCTAAAACCAAGCCACGGCTATTCCAAGCCTATTTATGGTGGACCCCACTGTCAAGACAGTAAACCAATAAATTTAAGTTAAGCCCTGGCAATGGTTTAAAGGGCACCTCTAAAAATGCACTTTTTCCGCGAGGGCGGCGTCAGCGCCGTGCTCCAATCCTTATGTATGACCTTATACACTGCGGTTCTGCGCGCGGTGCTTCCTTGCACTCACGAAACAATGACTATTTTTAGAGGCGCCCTAAAGTCCCTCATGCAAAATGAATTGCTTGAGGAGTTTTATAACTCAACGACTGGTGTGGCCATTCAGTGTTGTAGAACTCAAAGTATTCATTCAGTCCAGCATAAAGCTCTGGAACAGTCTGAAATTCATGCATGTAAAGCCATTCATGCTTGACGGAGCACCATCGTCTTTTCAACAAAAATGTTATCCAGTCTCGCCCTTTTCCGTCCATACTGATGCGTATTTCCCGCTCTTGAGAAGGTGTCAGAAAATCATAACTGGTAAACTGGCAGCCCTGGTCTGTGTTGAATCATTGCTGCCCCATAAACTTTTGAATGAGATTAGAATCAAGGACTATTCTGCGCTGATTTGTTAAAATAGCGGTTCAAAATATATTTGAATATCAACAAGATAATAGCCTTGAGTCATAGTAATAGCGTATTTTCACAATGACTGAAGCTGGTTTCTAGACATGAATTTGAAACGCTTGCAAAAACCCATCATAAAGGCGGTGTATTGAGGACGATGCCACGCTGCTCACAGTTTGTGGCGTTGAGTTTTGCCCAACTCGCCGGTCGCTGTAGTTTGCGAGATATTGCCAGCAATCTGGATAAACAACGCCGCAAAAGTTACCATTTGGGTGTCGCTAAGGTCAGCCGAAGTTCTCTGGCTCGTATGAACGAGCAACCGCCTTACCCACTCTACGAGCGCCGGACGGAGTATGTGTGGGCCTGCACCTGAACGCCCACGGGTCGGTACGGAGCGCATTGGATATCATCAGCGCTAGATATCAATGGCGCCATCAATGGTATCGCTTGACTTGGGTTCGTATCGAGGACTTTGTTGGTGCTGGCCGTTGTCTTGCAGGCGCCTGCACTTCTTTCCATGGGCATTGATGTCGGCGCCTATGAGGGCGCCTATCAGTGCGCCCGCGGCCGAGCCCGTGATCGCGCCCGCCCGAGGATGGCGATCCGCTATTTCCGCTCCCAGGTAGCCGCCGAGCAAACCACCGATAATACCGCCCAATGCTGCACCCGCACAGGGGTTGTCTAGACGGGCGTTGTTAGGGCGTGGCATGTGTTCGAGCCGCTGGCTTTTAGTGCCAATGCTTGCAGGCGCGAAGTGCAGGTGATTGGATGGCGGATGGCCGGAGTGGGCGGCGCTAGCGGCATTGGAGTACGATAAAACGGCGCACAGCGTTAGCATGATCGTTCTATTTGGCATGGCACAAGCGCCTCATCGGTTCTATGTTTTTGGACACAGTGAATACTTCAGTTCAAATCGTCCGAGCGCGGAGGCAACGGCATTGGGATATGGCGACTACGATACACCGCAACCCAGGGTGGAGCCTATAGGCTGGTGGCCGCGCTGCGTCGGTGTGCTGACAGATTGTTTGACGCTATTGGTGAGAGGAGTGGGCCTTATTTTGCTGGTGGTGGGTCTTTGGGTAGCCGTGGAGGTGGTGGTCGAGGCGTGAGGGCTCTATAAAGATCCCGCGCGGATCGGCCGGCTCGCCGCGGTGATAGAAGCACATACGGGCATTGATGCACTTGTGTCCTCCTCCGGGGCGGGCAATGAGGCTGAAGCGCGAACGCCGTTGCGTCTGTCTTATCTGTCGGGTTGGTTGTTGGCGCCGGCGCTGTTGTTCACGGCGGGGTATTTGGCCATGAGTGCGGCGCGCATCGGTGGGCAGCTAACGGTCGGAGGGCGCCGCGGCGGTAGGTGATTTTCGAGCATCTGACCGTTTGGTTTTTTCCTGGTCACACGGCATCAATCAGTCTTATTGCCGGATCGGATCTGTGGGTTCGCCGGTATGCCTAATCCAAGATCCTTTTGCGGCTTCGGCTCGAGGCGCGAAGCCGCGGGTAGCATAGGAGCCGTTGAATCCTCAAGAGGCGGGTGCGGTGCTTGGATGGTTGTTCGGTAAAGCCGGAGAAGTTAAGCGTCTTTGCAAGGATGCGGCGGCGATCATTGAATCAACCCGGCTAGGGCAACGTTCCGAGAAGCAACGCGATATCGCTTTGCTGACCAGACGTACGCTTGCCGAGGCTGAGTCTATAGTCGCAGTGGGTCCGGAGCATTTTGATGTTCTGTTGGGAAATTTACGCAATGCTCACGGGGAAGCGCGAAGAGCTGCCCGTGATAGTGAGTTAACAGCGTTTACGCTCTGCATTATTTATATGCGCTCGCGTCAGCTCGGTGGTGATGCATTGACTGCTTGTGCGGCGATCGATGATTTTCTAGCTGATTGGAAGCACGTCGAGGACGACAGCTTCAACGCCTAGTGTGGACGCGGTGCGGTGATCTATTGCCGTTGGCCTTGGTTTCCAAGCTGGCTTCGAATCCGGCTAGGATCAGATCCCAATCATGCTCTTGCTGTACGTGCTGCTTAGCGTTGCTACAAATTGATTCAGCGAGTTGTTGGTTCTGGATGAGGGCTATACAACATTGGGCAAAGTCCGCAGGACTATCAGCGATCAAAATCTCTTCTCCCTCGCGGACATGAAGACCACTTAAGGCCCGGTCAGTAGAGACGACCGGAACGCAGGCTGCCATTGCTTCCAAGATTTTATTCTGTACCCCGAAGGCCAGCCTCATCGGCGCGACAAAGACCGCCGCTGTTGCTAGGTAATCACGGACGTCGTTTACTTCTCCAGTAATCACCGCATCCGTGCAAATATCAAAAAGCTCCTCGGTTGGGTTTCTTCCGACAATTTCGAATACGATATTCGGGATTTCGGCTTTGATGGCTGGAAGGATTTCGCGGTAAAAATAGGTCACCGCATCTATGTTCGGCAAATAGTCCATTTGCCCTATAAATAAAAGTTTCGCTAATTTGTCTTCAGCTTTCCGGGTTTCGAAGAAAATTTTGTCTATACCGTTTCTGATAACTTCGATGGTATTTGAAGCTGGTGCGTTAATCGCTGCCAGTTTTTCTTTTTCTCCTGGAGTCGTTACTACTACTTCGGAAAAAAATTACCCGACACAAATTAATAAAATATGTTATAATGATACTATGAAAAAGACAGACGGTCGCTCACTGCCCCATTCCGCGCGAGAAGCCATCCGTAGGCACGCGGTTGCGCAAGTATTATCGGGTGAAAGCCCTGAAAAAGTAATTAAAGCCCTCGGATTTCATCGTTCTTGCATTGACGATTGGTTATCTAGGTATGAGCAAGGCGGTGAACAGGCGCTGTCCACCGGCAAGATCACGGGTCGCCCAAGAAATTTCCCGATGAATATGCGGATCGCTTAGGTGAACTAGTTAAAACGAATCCGTTGCAATTGGATTGTCACGATGCCCTGTGGACGCGCTCGATGATTCAGATATGACTGCAAGACAAATTTGGCATCGAAGTCAGCGAGCGCTCGGTGGGCAATAGCCTGTCTCGTTGGGGGATGAGTGCGCAGCGCCCTGGGTTTAAGGCATACGAGCCAGACCCTGCTCAGGTTAAGGTATGGTTAAGAGAAACTTGGCCTGAAGTACAACAAGAAGCGAAAAGGCGCCGAGCGCGGGTCTATTTTGGCGACGAATCGACGATCCGGTCGGATTATCATCGTGGTACCACTTGGGGGGTACGGGGTGATACGCCGGTTGTAGCGAAAACGGGTCGGCGCTTTAGCGTGAATAGGCTGTCAGCCGTTTCGCCGAAGGGTCACCTGCGTTTCATGGTGAGCGAATCACGGGTAACCGCAGACGTTTTTATCGACTTTCCAAGGCGTTTGCTGCACAACGCCAAGCGAGCGGTCTATTGGGTTGTTGATGGCCATCGAATTCATCGAGCCAAGAAAGTGCAAGAATTTGTCCGCACTAGCCAAGGTAAGCTCACGTTAGTATGGTTACCGCCGTATTCACCGGAACTCAATCCTGATGAATTGGTATGGCATCACGTAAAAAGCCAACGGATTGGTCGGACAGTGGTGGCTACAAAGGAGCAACGGGTGGCCTTGGCTCGTTCGGTGTTGCACTCACTGCAACAGAATACGCAAATAATTAAACGGTTTTTTCTATGAAGAGCATGTCAGATATATTCTGAATTGATGTCGGGTAATTTTTTGCCGAATTAGTAGATTCAAGTCAGCGCAGGCGCTGAGAATCCCTTCCCATTTGCGAAGTCTGCGGTATTCCAACGAGTAGATGAAAGATATTGGGAAGTGCGCAAAAGAAGAATATTCTTTCCACTTAAACGAATCTATATCAACGAAATCGATCACCTTGGCGCTGTGTTCCATTGAAAGCAAATACTGTCCCATCGAAGAGCAGTATGCGAACACTACGTCGAAATGTTGTCGTTTCATGGTTTTTTTTATTTCTCGATGCAACCAATACGAGTGGTAATAACCGAATGTCATTGGAAACGGACTTGCAACACACAGTAACGATTTTATCTTCGACCGCAGTGAATGTATTGGAAAGAGCTGTACATCACTGCAGATCTTTTTAAGCTCGGCCTCATAGTGCATATCGTTGGGGTCTTTCACAAAAGAAAAAAGAAAGACCTTGTGACTCTGTGATAAATGCTTAATCTGGTGATAGGCACGAATTTTCTCTCCCTTATTGGGTGGATATGGAATATTGTGCGAGAGAAATAGAATGTTCATGATGGCTGTGCAGTGTCTGTCCGTGTTGGGGCCCCGTATGCCCGGATGTCAGAAGGTGCCAAGTGTTAGAGGGCGCCAAGTATCAGAAGATGCCAGGTGTTGGAAGGCGTTGTCGTTTTGCCCGCAGTTCCGACAAGGTTTGTCGAAATAAGTTGATTCGGGGACCGCCAAGCTCTACCGCCCGGTGGGCATGGCTTAGAGCTTGTGCTATATCGCCGAGTTCGCCGAGGGTGTGGGCGAGATTGTTGTGCGCGATACCGGCGCTCGGGTGATGGCGCACAGCTTGCTGCAAGATGCTGGCCGCACCGCTGATATCGCCTTGGCCATACCGCGCATTGGCTAGCCCTACTAGGAAAACGAGTGAACGTGGCCAAAGTTCCAGTACTGCTTTCCACGCCGCTTGTGCCGCAGCCCACTGATTTAGCCGCTCGAGCGGGGCCACCGCCTGTCCGTAGGCCTGCTCGTCAATCTGCGCAGGCAGTTCGCCGGGCCGTAGCACTATCAAGGCCCACGCACCGGCGCGCCGCCAACTGTGGTTGAACTCACGCATGGATGTTTCCAGGCGCCGCGTAGTGCCTGAGCGCAGCACGATTGTTTGCTTCGCTTGATTGAAGCCGATTACAACGGCGTAGTGCCACATGGGCCGGCGGGTCGGCGACAGATTCTGCAGCACCAACACCGGACGCCCTGCTGCCACTTCTCGCAGCAAATGCTCCAGTTCACCCTTGATGCGATATGCGATGCGGTTTTCTCTGCGCGCTGCCGCGGCCATTTCCGCCTGTAGACTGCCTTTTCTTCCGGGGATATAGATCTTTTCGGCAAGCTTGTACGCAGAGGTAACAACGCCGCTGTATTGGAGGACGGTGGCCAGGGCCGCCGGGCCACAGTGGTATGCGGTCTGCCGGAAGAACGCTACTTCGCGCAGCTCCCGTTCGCCACCGGCAATGCCGCTGGGCTCTGTACTGTCAAGTGGCCGCATCGCGCAGCCATTTAGCAGCACCATGACGGCGCCCGCCGCTGCCGCCGCTATGCGGCCTTTATTGAGGCGTCCGCCGTAAACGCGTGTCACTCCGCCGCGTCTGCGTAAGCTTCGATCGGTGGGCAGGTGCACACGAGATGGCGATCACCGTGCACGTTGTCTATACGGGCAACGGGCGGCCAGTATTTGTCCTCGCGCAATCCGTTTAACGGAAAATACGCTGCCGCTTTGTCATACGGATATGGCCATTGCGCCTCGAGTAATGCATGGTGTGTATGAGGCGCGTTGGTCAGCAGATTGTTCTCCTGATCGGCCGTGCCGTTTTCGATAGCGGCGATTTCCGCTCTTATCCGGATCATGGCGTCGCAAAAACGATCGATCTCCCGCTTGGCTTCGCTCTCGGTAGGTTCGATCATCATGGTGTCCGCTACGGGGAAGGACACGGTCGGCGCGTGAAATCCGTAGTCCACCAGGCGCTTGGCAATATCCTCCACGGAAATGCCACAACGCTCCTTGATGGCCCGCAAGTCGATGATGCATTCATGCGCGACAAAACCATTTTGCCCGGTATACAAAATCGGATAGTGCGGCGCCAGCCGGTGGGCGATGTAGTTGGCACTTAAGATGGCCACTAGCGTGGCTCGGCGCAGACCTTCACTGCCCATCATGACAATGTACGCCCACGAGATGGGCAAAATGCTGGCCGAGCCCCAAGGTGCCGCCGACACTGTTCCTATGGTCTTACCACCGCGGGCCGCCGGATTGATGCCCAAGACCAGGGGATGTTCGGGCAAAAAGGGCGCTAGATGGCTTTTTACGCCAATAGGTCCCATACCCGGACCACCGCCGCCGTGGGGAATGCAAAATGTTTTATGCAGGTTGATGTGGGAAACATCCGCGCCGATCTCCGCCGGCCGGCAGATCCCTACCAGCGCATTGAGGTTGGCCCCATCCAGATAGACCTGCCCACCCGCCCGGTGAACGATATCGCAGATTTCGCGAATAGCTTCTTCGAATACGCCGTGGGTGGATGGATAGGTGATCATCAGCGCGGCTAGCTCGGATTGATGCTCGCTCGCTTTGGCTCGTAAATCATCCACATCCACGTTGCCGTTTTCGTCGCAGGCCACGAGTTTTACCCGCATCCCTGCCATCACTGCGCTGGCCGGGTTGGTACCATGTGCCGAAGTCGGGATCAGGCAGATACGCCGGTGCGCTTGATCCCTGGATTCGTGGTATTTGGCGATGCATAGCAGGCCAGCGTACTCCCCTTGGGAGCCGGCGTTGGGCTGCAACGAGATGGCGTCAAAACCGGTAATCTCGCACAGATAGTCCTCCAATTCCTCGAACATCTCCTGATAACCCTGGGTCTGATCGAGTGGTGCAAAAGGATGCAATGCGCTGAATTGTCTATACGTGACCGGCGTCATTTCGGTGGTCGCATTCAGCTTCATGGTGCACGAACCGAGCGGAATCATGGCCCTGTCTAGAGCGATATCGCGGCTCGCCAACCAGCGTAGATAGCGCAGCATCTCTGTCTCGCCGTGATAGAGATGAAACACCGGGTGAGTCATGAATGGGGCGGTGCGGCGATGGAGCGCATCAAAGCCCACCGGCACCACCGCGTCCAATTGCTCTACATCCAGTGCCGCTGCCCGTTTCGTCCCAAACACCCGCCACACCCGCTGCAAATCTTGACGGCGAGTGGTTTCGTCGAATGAGATGCCGATATGGTCGCCGTCTATCACCCGCAAGTTGATGCGTGCTTCGCGGGCGCGGGCGGCGAAGCCGGCGGCTTGCCCAGGGACCCGCACCGTCAGCGTATCGAAGAACTGCCGATTGGCGACTTCTATACCGAGATCCATGAGCCCTTGTCTTAAGATGCCGGTGAGCCGGTGAACCCTGGAGGCGATGATGGTGAGGCCTTGGGGACCGTGATAGCAGGCGTAGAGCGCGGCGACTACCGCCAGTAGAACCTGCGCGGTACAGATGTTGCTGGTCGCCTTCTCGCGCCGTATGTGTTGTTCGCGCGTCTGTAGGGCCATGCGCAGTCCCGGTTGCCCCCTGGCATCGACGGATACGCCGATAATGCGGCCAGGTGTGGCCCGCTTGAAAGCGTCTTTGGTGGCAAAAAAAGCGGCGTGCGGGCCGCCGTAACCCATCGGCACGCCGAAGCGCTGGGCGCTGCCGATCACTACATCGGCACCTAAGGTCCCAGGCGGCTCCAGTAAGGTGAGTGCCAGTAGATCGCTGGCTACCACGACAATGGCCCCCCGGTTGTGCGCATCTTCGGCGATGGCTTCGATGTCGTACAACTCACCGCTGCAACCCGGGTGTTGCACCAATAGGCCGAAATAGTCGTCTGCGTTCAGATCGTGCAAGGCGTTGACCGTGCGGATGTCGAAGCCCAGCGAGCGGGCACGGGTGGCCATGATCGCCAGCGTCTGCGGGTGACAGTCCGCGTCGATCAAGAACACATTGCTCTTGTTCTTGGCTACACGCTTGGCCATGGCCATGGCTTCGGCCGCCGCCGTGCCCTCATCGAGCAATGAAGCGTTGGCGATTTCCATACCGGTGAGATCGATGACCATTTGCTGAAAATTGAGCAGCACTTCCAAGCGGCCCTGGCTCACTTCCGCCTGATACGGCGTGTAAGCGGTGTACCAGCCGGGATTTTCCAGCACGTTGCGCTTGAGTACCGGGGGCAGAATGGTGCCGTAGTAGCCGCATCCGATCATCGAGACGAAAACTTGATTGCGCTCGCGCATCTGCCGCAAGCGGCTCAAAGTCTCGCGCTCTCCGCTGGTCGGTGGCAGGTCCAGGGGGCGGCTGGAGACGATGCTGGGGGGCACCGCCGCGGCGCAAAGGGATTCGAGGCTGGCGAGTCCTAGCGCATCCAACATAGCTCTGATCTGATCATCACCCGGACCGATGTGCCGGCGCACAAAATCTTGACGTGTTTCGAGATGGGTAAGTGAGCGGCGTGTGTCTGTCACGTATTCGACTCCAGGACCTTTGAGTAATCAGAGGGTAGATACCTGAGAAGTGGCCTCGCTGCAATTGCGGTGTCTCAAGGCGTCGTCTAGGGACACTTACTCTTCGTACGGATGACTCAGGCGCGGCGATGGTAAAGGATCGACCATTGCGATGCCGGGAATTTGACAATCTATCGTTGATTCGACAGACATTCGTTGTCTTAAGCTCTACAGGTCTTTGCTGTCGGTGAAGCGGGAGCCCGGTTCTTGTGGGCGCCGCGTGTCCGCACCAAGGCTGCGTGCGTTCTCATTGCGATACGAGTCACGATTTTTCGCGGAACTTCGAGGGAGAGAGCCGCGCACGAAGTGCGTCTTCGAATGTTGGCACGGTGAATGCATTACTAGAGTCAAGACGGTAAAGGCTTTCTTCCCCTCTCCCCCGTTAGCTTTTATCGACTTACCTTGGGCGTCTACGGGCGCCTTTTATTTTGCGGACATCGCTATTCTAAGGTCGTTGAGGCCAAAATGTCGGAGTCCAAGCACTAGGGCCAAATACTAGGGAGCGTTCTCAATTAAATTTCTCTGATGTGGTCAGTCTGCGGTAATACGCCGATTTTTTTTCTGGAAATTCGCATGACTCGCACGATGTTACGAGATGATCAGTGGGAACGCATCAAAGAGTTACTGCCGGGGAAAGCCAGTGATTGTGGTGTCACCGCCGCGGATAACCGTTTGTTTCTGGAAGCCGTATTGTGGGTCGCACGGACTGGCGCTCCCTGGCGTGACTTGCCGACGGATTTTGGTCACTGGCACCGGGTTTATGTGCGTTACAACCGTTGGTGCCATAAAGACAGGTTGAGAAACAGCAAGAACGAGAACAAGTCCAGTCATACACTCAGGAGAGACGCTATAGCATACAGAGCGTAAGAAGATGATAACTCGGCAAGAGTTGCACCTTTAATAGCTTCACTTTTCCACAGGGATACAAGGATCATCAAATCGTTCCTCGAAACCGCCAAGCAGGATGTGGGCCACCAATTGCACTTAGTCCAATGCGGGGATGAGCCCAACGATTGGAAACCGATGAAATCCGTGGGTAAAGGAGTCAAGGAAATCCGCGTTAGGACGCCGAGTGGTGTATATCGCACGATTTACATGGCCACCACTGATGCGGTCTATGTGTTACACGCTTTTGTGAAAAAAACGCAAAAGACCCGCAAACAAGACATTGATTTAGCCGCTAAACGCCTGAAGGAATTGAGGTAGAGAAATGACAGAGAAACAACGATCCTGCTATGCAAGCGTATGGGATGCTATCGCAGACACACCACAGGAAGCTTCCAATCTGAAGCTAAGATCACAGGCGATGGATGCGTTAATTAGGCGCATTAAAGCCGAAAACTGGACTCAGACCGAAGCCGCGCAGCACTTAGGCGTGACCCAGCCGCGTGTCTCCGATCTGTATCGCGGGAAGTTCTCTCAGTTCAGCCTGGATGCGCTAGTGAACATGCTGATCCAGTTAGGTGATGACGTGGAAATGGTCATCAAGCACAGGGCGCCGGTACCTGGGGCCAGCGGCCATCGGCCATCGGCTACGAGCGCGGTACCGGGCCATCATCATTGAGTGGTTATTGGCGGTGCTCTACAGATGTCACACAAACGGTCGATGAAGCGATTTGGGTAGCAGAGGGCCAGGACGGCCCAGCCGCAGGCAGGAAGGCTCGATAATCTATTTATCGTGCGCGCCAAGTGGTGATTGCATGACTATTGAGGGAGGGATGCCATGGAAAGACCGAGAGCTCCTAAGCGGTGAGCAAAAACCTCTGGATAGTCGTCTGGAAACCGCATATTTGCGATCTCTGCGTAGCGACCATCAACAAGCCTTGCAAGGTGGCCTTCCGTATTCTCCGCTCTAAGGGTGAAACGGCGCAGATAGTGGTCTTGTCGAGCGGTTGCCTTTGAGGTCGCCCACTGTATGGCGAAGCGTTTCTCTCCAGATGGCATACTCCGAGGCGTCCCTCTATGAATGAGGCGGCCATCCCATACCACAAGGTCTCCGGGGCCGGTATCCAACGTCACAGCCTTCCGCTTGAGGTTTAGAAGGGCTTCTGACGTATTGTCACCCCAGGCATCATCCTCGATATAGTGCGAACCAGGAATGACGTCGAGGCCGCCGCCAGTTGTCGGGTCATTGTGCTGAAGGTAGATCGAGCACTGGAGGAAAACGGGCGCTCGAGTCTTCCCTCCAAGGCCGGTAGTTCGAAACGCTTCGTCCATATGCCACGGTGTGACCGGGTCCTTTCTGACCGTGAGAGCTTTAATTCGATACTGCGCACGATTTGCTTGGACCGGTGGTGTTCAGTTCGATGGCCGAAGCTCGGGCTGTCATCCAATCAATGGCTGGAGGAGTACAACACCATGCGACCCCATGGTTCATTACAAGGAATGAACCCCGAGCAGTTCTTGAATCACTGGCAATCCTGTCGGAACGATTCTAAACCCGAAGTACTCACACTGTGAGTAGACCAACGATCATGGGCTTGCCACACGAGTGGTTTTATTTGGATCGGCTGGATCTTCACTGCCTAATTCCAACGACTTGTCGTAGTTGGTCTATTCGTTCGCACGCATCAGCGCGGCCGTTGCCATGAACGTCGAGGACGTGTTCTGGCAGAAGGGCAGGCGTTGGATTCGGCTGCATGAGAAGGGCGGCAAGCACCACATCATGCCCGCGCACCACAATCTGCAGGACTGTCTTGTCACGGAGAGCATCGCCCTTGTCGGCATCGTTACCCATCCGTTGGACGCAGCTACGCGAGCGTCATAGAGTGTACGCGTGAGCCCAGGGAGCGCAGCAAAAAATTCCCGGCGCAGCTAAGACATTCAATGTAGCCCAATTGGGCTACAATATAGGTGTCGTCCATTTAGAGGAAGCGGAAACATTATGGCTGCTACCGGAACTGTTCGCGCTCGCATTGACGAGTGCCTAAAAAAAGAGGCCGCCGAAATACTTGCGACCATGGGGCTTACTGTGTCCGATTTCGTGCGCATCGGCTTGACCAAAGTGGTCAGTGAGCAAGGCTTGCCGTTCGAGATGCGTGTGCCCAACCAACTTACCGCCGAGACTCTGGCCAAGAGCGAGCAGGGCGAGGATTTGCACCGCCCTAAAAATATTGATGCTCTGTTCGATGAGCTAGATATTTGATGCGCAATCCTGTCTATACCGGCCAGTTCAAGCGTGACTTGAAGGCTGCCAAGAAGCGCGGCAAGGACATGGAGAAAATTAAGAAGCTGATGCTTCTGCTACTTGAGGGCCAGTCTTTGCCGCTGGAGTACAGAGACCATCCGCTCAAGGGACGATGGCACAACTTCCAAGACGCTCATATCGAACCGGATTGGTTGCTCATCTACAAGATCGCCGGTGATGAGGTGTACTTCGAGCGCACAGGCCGACATGTCGATCTGCTCGACAGGTGAGTGGCATCGGTAAAAGAAAGCCCCAGCTCTGCCGGGGCTAATAATGCGGGAGGAGGGACATCATCACTTTATGGACATCATCATTTTATAGTGTGGAAATGGTGCTTCAACCAGTGCGCCCATCTTCTGGCTTTGATCATTAATTGAGAACGCCCCCTAGGGACGCAGTCGCATAGCATATAGCCGCTCGTAGTAGGGTCTACACATCGTCACTACGTCAGCGTAAGCCTGCGGCACGGTTACCGCCGTGGCTCGGTAGGGGGCAAACCCGGTTGAGGCCCATACCGAGGCATACCAATGTTTAGCCCATACTCCATCGGAATCTCTAGGGCCCGCGGGCCATGACAACATGCATTCGTCAAACGGGACGGCTAGCGCATCACACAGGGCCGCTAGCATCTCCCGTGGTGCTTTCAGTAGATCGCTAGCCTCGATGATAAGCGGTGTGTGTCCCGAGTTGATGACGTGATCCACCAGTTCGCATTGACGTGCATAACCCAGATCCTCGGCCTTGGCTGTTGCGCGCGAGTGCAGGTAGGAATTGAGCACCGCCTCGGGGCGGCGGATGAGGAACGCATTGCTGACATCCGCCATCCAGCCCAGCGAGAGGTGATCCAGCATGTGGTGGGTCATATGTTTTTGGAAGAATATCGCTGCCCCGCCAGGGGCGGGTCCGCGGCAAGCTTCGGCGATGGGTTCCCACGCCTTGCCTTGGGCGGCGATGACTTCGCTGGCATGTGGGTGAGGCGCGCCTGTGGCGTGCAGGTACGGGCCGTAGAAGGGTTCGTCCCATACTTCGGTGTCGGCTCTGTTTTCCCAGGCGCGCATCATCGCTGTGGAGAGGTTGCGCGGGCCTGACCACATGGCAATGCTCTTCGTCATATTATCCCTAGGCCTATTATCCCTTAGGCCTATTATCCCTTAGGCATACATGAGGTCCTGGGGCGCATTCATGTTCCAAGGCCCGCAGATAGAGTTCTTGTAATCTCGCCACCACCGGTCCACGCTGACCGTCGCCCAGTATGCGCCCGTCCACACTGCCAACGGGCGCGACCCCGGCGAAAGTACCGGTGACGAAGGCCTCATCAGCCCCATAAACATCGGTTAGCGAGAAGTTGCGCTGGCGGCAGGGGATGGCGTGTTCTTCACATAGGCTGATGATGTTGCTTCGGGTGATGCCGCCTAAACAGTAATCGCCAGATGAGGTCCACACTTCGCCGCTTCGCACGATGAAGAAATGGGTGGAGTTACAAGTGGCCACAAACCCTTGCGGGTCCAGCATCAGTGCTTCATCCGCGCCGGCCTTGGTGGCTTGAATACAGGCGAGGATGCAGTTCAGTTTCGAATGGCTGTTTATCTTTTGATCTTGTATGTCGGGAAAGCCGCGCCGCACGTGTACGGTAAATAGCCGGATACCCCGGATGAGTGTTTCCGGCAGCGGTGTTTTGTGTTCCGCGATGATGACGATGGTGGCAGGAGTGATGGTGACGCGCGGGTCTTGGTAAGGCGTCGCTTTGACACCGCGGCTTACCATCAAGCGCATATGTACGCCATCGCGCATGGCGTTTTTCTCGAGTACCCGGTAAAGCCGTTCTATGAGTGTGTCCCGGCTGATACCCAAAGCAAAATCCAGCGTCTTGGCGCCTGCCAAGAGCCGCGCCAGATGTAGGTCCAAAAAAGCGATGCGCCCATTATGAACCCGTAGGCCCTCCCACACCCCATCGCCTAGGACGAAGCCACTGTCGAAGACCGAGATCTTGGCTTCATCGCGTGGATACAACTGGCCGTCGATGTCTATGAGGATGTGCGCATTGCGCGGGTCATCTTGGTAGTCGTGGGTGCCGTGGGCCATGACTGCTCCGTTGCCGCCGAGTGCAGGACTTGTGCCGTTGGTGGATCTAGTTGGTGGATTTTGAGCGGGCGCCGGCGCCGGGTTGGCCCGGTGGGTGCTGCCCGCCTTTGGCCCGCCGGGTGGGGATGGCGTCGTAGACCATATCCTGCACGCCGTTATAGACGAGAAAGTGCCGTCCTTTGGCGCGCGCGATCATCGTCATACCGACGATGCCGGCCAGCTCTAAGCCCATTTCTGTAACACCTGAGCGCGAAAGCAGTACGGGAATACCCATTTGCGCCGTTTTCATCACCATTTCGCTAGTCAGACGGCCAGTCGTGTAGAACAGCTTGTCCTTTCCATCAAGACCCTCCAACCACATCTGACCGGAGATGGCATCGGCGGCGTTGTGCCGTCCCACGTCCTCTACAAAGCTCAAGATTTCCGTGCCGTGGCAAAGAGCGCAGCCGTGCACGGCGCCCGCTTGCCGGTAAACTTGATTGTACTGACTGATATTGGACAGCAGCGTGTACAGCATGGATTGACGGACTTTGACAGGCGCGAGCCTGGTGTTGTAGATGCTGTCGATGGTGCAGCTAAAGATGGTGCCTTGCCCACAGCCGCTGGTAATGGTGCGGTTGGCTAATTTGTTCTCCCAATCGATGATGCCGCGGCCATGGGTGGTGGTTACGAATACGGTCTCGAGATCCCACTGCACTTCGATTTTAGCGATCTCATCAATGCTCCCTACCAGGCGCTGATTGCGCAGGTAACCTAGCGCCAAGGCTTCGGGTTGGGTGCCCAGCGTCATCAGCGTGACCACCTCTTTGCCGTCCACTTTCAGGGTGAGCGGTGACTCGCCGGCCACCTGCACTTGACGGTTTTGGCCGAATTCATCCACGGCAGTGACGTGGTGGGTGGGAGCGAGACCGGCCTCGCTCATCAGGGGGCGGTGAATGGCGGCGCTCATATCAATCCTTCGAAGGGCTGTACGCTCACCCGCTCTCCAGCTTCGGCGCCTTCGCTTTCCAGCGGCAAGACAATGAAGCAGTTGGCGGTGCTCATCGAGTGCAGGATATGCGAGCCCTGCGCGCCGGTGCTGCTGACTTCCAGGCTACCGTCGTTCGCCGCCGTCAAGATGCCGCGTTGGTATTCCACCCGGCCTGGTTGTTTGCTGATGCTGGCGGCCAGCGGCACCCGCATCAACGGCGGCTCACCGCCTTTGATGCCCATGGCCAGGCGCAAAGCCGGCTGCACGAATTGGTAGAAGGTGACCATGACCGACACCGGATTACCCGGCAAGCCGAAGAACAGCGCGCCATTGACATGACCGAATGTAAGCGGCCGCCCCGGCTTCATGGCGATCTTCCAGAAATTCACCGTACCCATTTGCCGTAGCATACCGGTGACATAATCGGCGGCGCCGACGGAGACGCCGCCGGTTGAGATGACTACGTCGGCGGCTGCACAAGCTTGTTCGAACGCCCGCCGCACCTCGTCCGCGGTGTCGCGGACAATGCCCAGATCGAGGCCTTCCACACCCAGGCGCGCCAGCATGCCGTGCACCGTGTAGCGGTTGGAATCGAAAATGTCGCCGGGCGCTAGCGTTTGGCCGACGGAACGCAGTTCATCGCCGGTGGAGAAATAAGCGGTCCGCAGGCGCCGGTACACGGGCACTTCGGCGATGCCTAGGGAGGCCAGCACGCCTAAATCTGCTGGCCGTAACCATTGACCGGCGGGCATGACCGAGGCGCCGGCCCGCATATCTTCGCCCGGGTGGCGTATATGTGTGGTCCGTGCCGCTGCTTTGGGCACGTCCACGTAGCCGCCATCAACATCCACATGCTCTTGCATGGCGACACTATCGGCACCGGCGGGCATGGCGGCGCCGGTCATGATGCGGATCGCCTCACCGGCGGCTAAGGTGTGTGGGTACGGATGACCGGCGAAGGAGGCGCCTACCAGGCGCAGCCGGGTGAGCGCCTCCCGCAAGTCACTTGAGCGCAGCGCGATGCCATCGCGCGCGGAGTTGCGGTGTGGGGGGACATCGAAGGGAGCGGTTACCGGAACGCTCAACACCCTACCCAAGGCGGCGCGTACCGCCACGCTTTCGCTGACTTGCAGCGGTTTGATCGCCGCTTTTATGCGCCGCAATGCTTCATCTACCGGCATCGAGTGCGGGTCGTAGTCATCCTCGCAACTCGGATCGGGATTGATGCTCTCTTGGCTCATGGTGTTCTCTAGCTACGATAGTTGGGATGGCGGGGTGAGGCGGCGTTCGAGCTTCTCTTTGTCAGCGATGCGGTTGATGTTCAAAAAGCTGTAGGCGATGTCCGCGCAGTCCGCCGTGACCCATCCTATGGTGTCGAACCACCGATCGATTTTACGCGCCCCGGATTGTAAGTAGGCTGCTGCGTTCGCCGCTAATGCGCTATCCATGAGTGCGAATACGGGATGATAGCGCTCCTCATCTGCAGCTACGGCGATGGCTTTACCCGCCGCTATTTTCGCCGCCCAAAGCCGCCTGCCCAGAGCGGTGCTGATAAGCGGTGAGTCGCAAGGGACGAACAAGGTCAATGGGGTAGCCGCTATAGCGAGAGCGCTGGCCATGCCGCTCAATGGTCCCAAGAAGCCGGTATCTTGATCTTGAATGACCTCACAGCCGAAGGCAGCGTAAGCGGCCAGGTTGCGGTTGGCGCTGATCACTACCCGGGCGCACTGGGCTTTCAGGGCAGCGATGGCGTAGGCCGCCATCGGTTGGCCGGCCAGTGGTTGCAGGCCTTTGTCGATGCCGCCCATGCGCTGGCCTCGGCCGCCGGCTAGCACCACTCCGGTGATGTCGGCCAGAGGATAAGCCGAAATAATGGATAGCTTGTGGTGCTCGCTCATACGTTACAGGATCGCTCTTTTGTGCTGCTGTATAAAGCAGTGTTACATAGAACTGAAGGCGTAGATTTGCGATGAGCAGTCAAAGGCAGTTCATTCCGGTGAATGTGGCGGTGTTGACCATATCCGATACCCGCACCGAGGCGGATGACAAATCGGGCGTGCTACTTGCCAACCGCGTAAGCGACGGTGGTCATAAGCTGTGCGAGCGGGCCATCGTAAAAGATGACATCTACTCCATCCGCGCGCTCGTCTCCGGGTGGATTGCCGATGATTCAGTGCAGGTAGTGTTGACCACGGGGGGCACTGGACTCACTGGCCGCGACGGTACGCCCGAGGCGTTACGGCCACTGCTCGATAAGGAGATCGACGGTTTCGGCGAGATGTTCAGGGTACTGTCCTACGAGGATATAGGGACCTCTACACTACAATCCCGTGCGCTTGCCGGGGTCGCCAATGGCACTTATATCTTCTGCTTGCCGGGCTCCTCGGGTGCTTGCCGCGACGGCTGGGACAAACTCATCTGCAAACAACTCGATTACAGGACCAGGCCGTGCAACTTGGTGGAGTTGATGCCGCGGCTGCTGGAGACTTAGCTGGCCTAGTAGTGCTGGCTCTGGCTAGCTAAATGACCTAGGTGCCCGAGTAGTTAGTTACCTTGGTGCTTGGGTGATTACCTAGGCGCCTAAGTGGCGGTTTCTTGATCGCGCAGGCTGAGCCCCGCTTTTTGCAGTTGCTCCGGCTCTACCGGTACATCCAGGGCGTCGAGCAGTGCGCATAGATCGACCGGTTTCGCCAGGCAGGAAGTGGCGCCGCAGTCGATGATACGTTTGGCGTTTTCATCGCTCGGATAGCCGGTGATGGCTATCACCGTGATGCCCTCGGTTTTCTCGGATTCCTTGATCATGCGGCACACTTCGAATCCGTCCATGTCAGGCATCATCAGATCCAGGACAACCGCGTGGGGCTCGAACGACAGTAATTTATGACCGGCTTCGAAACCGCTGGAAGCGACCTGCGCCTGAAGTCCCGGGCATAGGCGTTCCAACGCTTCGTGTAAAAACCGCGACAGTCCGAAATTGTCGTCAACGATGAGTATCCGGTGAGCTTCCTGCTTGTATTCTTCGATATGCAAGCCCTGTTTACGGGCAAAGTGGAGCAGATCCGCGACCAGATAACGCCGGTGGCCGCCTACGGTTGTCTGTGGTTTCATTAGTCCCTGTTGTACCCAACGGCGCAAGGTCATAGGAGTAACCATGAGCAGTTCGGCTGCCTCGCCCGGCGTGAGGTAACGTTTGTTTGACTGAGACATCTACCCCTGCAGCTTATTGGCGCCC
This sequence comes from Gammaproteobacteria bacterium, assembly GCA_012103455.1. GTDB lineage: Bacteria > Pseudomonadota > Gammaproteobacteria > HK1 > HK1 > WLWT01. The sequence continues at coordinate 322,113 of WLWT01000003.1, read as the reverse complement.
TTCGCTTCCAAAGCGGTGCGATTGGCACTCTAACACGCTCAATAGCACCACAGCACGCTTGTGAGAACAGGGTACGATTACGCGCCGTGCTTGGCTCCCGATCTGTGAACTGGGTCTAGGTTTTAGCAAAACATGCTTGCATATTGGCTGCAAATAAAGTTTGGGCATGAGGGCTCATGCGCTCATACAGGTAGCGCCGCGCCCGGCAGACAGCAACGCTGTAGCGATCATTGGCGCGCATGCCACCCGCTACATCGCGATAGCCGACAGGGGCGGCTGCGCCGCGGCATTGATAGTACCGGGCTCCCCGGCGGCCAAGCACCTTGGCGCCGTCTCCGTTCGGGCAAAGCGCCCGTACCCAGGGGTCGCCGACGTTGGGATCGTGAAAGTCCGCTATGGCAGACAGGGGGGCCGAGTCTTGCATGACGTGCAGCGGTGTATAGAGACCATGAGCGTCTGTGGCCCAGGGCGGTAAGCGCTCGAATTGGAATTTCGCGGTGGCTTTATTGCTGATATGGCACCGAGCGCAGTGATTTAGCATCTCCACCCGGCGTACTGTTTGGGGAGCAGGTGGATAGCGGCTGCCTGGTGCCGGAGTGCGCGCCACAAGACGGCCAAGGTAGCGGGTAGTGGCGCGGACGGCGTCACGATTGTCGCGAGGCCATTCGAAGCCGGTAAGAGCACTGCCCACGGTCCCGGTACGCGGGCGGTAAACATGAAAGAATTCGCGTCCATCGGCGCCCCAGCGTGTGCCACGCACATCTTCGATGGTGTATTCGAAACCGTTGGTGGAACGCACCGGTACCCATGAGATCCGATCGGCTTCGGTTCCGGGCGGATAGTGGAGGGTAATCCGGCCATCGTCCAAGCGTTTGGCGGCCACCCGATCGTTTGGCGGTAGATATAGATAGATCTGCGTGCGGGCACCACTATACGCGGCCACCGATGGCCGGATGGCCGGTGTCATCAATACGAACCCGGCTTGACGCCAGTACCGTCCCGGCTCTTCGACATCGACGGTGCTGATGTCTTGATGAGCCTTAAAAGGCGCTCGAACGGCGCCTGTTAGTGCCGCCGTGTTGTGGGCTGTCAGGGCGCTTGCCAGTAAGGCGGCTGCCGCCGCGCGTCTACGTTGCATCGAAAGCGTCCATCGCTGGAGGAGTGCTAGTACTCTAACTTTCTGATAAATTGGGATAAAGTCTCTTCGATTTGATTCGGGCGTGTTGCGTGGTCAAGCGCCAATCGACGGCAAGTACTGCGGCTGGTGCGCATTGTGGGTCATCGGCATCACGAATAGCGTGCTCCAGCGCCTAGATGGACATTTCGCCATAGCGGTCAGTGGCAACGGGATGCAAAACCACACCGCCTACGACGGATCCCCCCCGGTAACGATGGTGAGTGCGAGGCCGTATTGCCTGCACACAATCGCCGAGCCGAGTGCGAAGGTGCCGCTGGAAGATTCGACGATTCGGGTTGATGGGTTGATTCGGCCTTGTTCAACCGTCCTACGTATCATGTAGTGGGCGGGAATGATCTTCATGGTTTGAAAGGCGACCACGTAGAGCCGTTCGTCCAGCCGCACGATGCGCGGGACGCTGACGGCATCGGACCAACTGTCGCAGATGGGTGCCTTGTTTACCGCGGGTACACTCATGTTCGGATGAACCTCGAAACCTCGGCGGACATGGCGGGATGGATTGGTGTCAAGCCGGCTATCTCCTCAGGACGCCTGGCTGCCAATCTTCAGGCCCGCAGGTTGTCCCCGTGCAAGCCAAACCGCAACGCCGGCAATCATCAACGCACCCAGACAGCCGCAACTCGTCCATACGGCCCAAGGGCCAATGTTGTCGTAGAGCCAGCCTGCGGTTGCCGGTGAGATGAGCCGGGCGACGGAAGATATTGCGTAGTAGAACGAGATGAATTGGGCTTGATTGATGAACAGTTCTGCACGGTTCATCAAGGTGCTCATGAGCGCCGGGTATACCGCGATCTGACCGGCGACGTAGGCGGTCCACACAAAGAACACGACAAACGCGGTATCCACCCACAGCAATGCAGTCAAGCTGCCGCACATCGCCAGGGTCGCGGCGGCCACCACCAGTCTTTGATCTGTCTTTTTGCAAACAGTGGTGATCGGCAGACTGAACAAAATGATGCCGATGCCAAGCCCCGTCATCATGAAGCCCCAGATTTCTGGGCCGAAGTCGAAGCGGTCGCGCAGATACAACGGCAGTGTGAACGGTACCTGCAGTTCGACCAGTTCAATGGCGAAGTAAAGAGCACCCACTGCCCAGAAGCCCCGGTCGCGCAATGGATGGCGACGCAGCTTGGCCGCGCCGGTCTCAGCCGGTTGCTCACTGGTGTCGGCGTTGCCGCGGCGCTCGCGTACCGTGAAAACGAAGACGATGAGAGCGAGCAGCAAAAACACGGCGTCCAGTACGAATATGGCTCTTGGGGATATGTTCATCACCAGGCCACCTGCCGCTGCCGCGGCGGCCACGCCCAAGTTAGCCGCCATGACAAACAACGCGTACGCCCGGCCGCGGTCGTCCGGCGCGCAGATGGCGATGACGTGCGTGTTGTAAGCCGGCCTGAAAATGGAGCGGGCGAAGAACAACGCGCTCAGCAAAACCGCCAGCACGATGGCGCTATCGGCGGCGATGCAGGTAAAGGAAATGAGACCAGCGATAGCCATACTGGACAGCAGCACTCGCCGCGGTCCTAAGCTTTCCACGATGCGTCCGGCAAACATCAGTCCGGCCAGGCCCGCCACGCCCTGTACCGCCAGTACATAACCGATGGTTTCGGCATCCGCATGGAGGTGGTCGGCCAAATACAAGGCGATGAAAGTGGCGACCATCGACGCCATGAACTGAGCCAACGCACCGCCGGTCACTTTCCATAGCTCCGGCGATAGTTCGCGCGCGGCGGCTGCGAATCGACTAAACACTGACGCCGTCCTGAGTTTTACCTGCTGAAGGCCGGTGGATGCTCACGCCGCGGTTTCCGGTGAACCCAGGCGGGCGCTGACGATCTCGCTCATTGCACCGGCGGCCGTGGGCGGTCTTGGGCAGGTCCGCTGATACTGACGGCCTATATAGGCCAGCACACTAGATAGCGCCGCTCGCTTTCATGGCCAGGTAGGTGTTGATGAGTTCAGTGGACAGTTTGCCAGGTGCCACGTCCAGGCAGGCGACGCCGCCAGCGCGCAGCCGGTTCAGACAAGCGAGCCGGCTCTTGGTGTAGTGGTGCGCGGCGGTGATACGCAGGGCATCTGAAAAGCCGGCTACTGGTTGATCGGCGAGATGGTCGATGGCCTCTTCGCGGGTGGAGGCGACTAATATCGAATGGCGGCGCGCCAGGGTGGCCACGGCGGCTTGCAGATCCACGGCGTCTTCGTCGCGCAAATTGGTGATGATGATAACTAGAGCGTGTTTTTTGTGGCGCGCCAGTATGTTGATGGCCATCTGGGCATAGTCGGGGGTGTTGAGCCCGGGCTGCACATCGTAGAGTTGATTTAACAGGCGGTTGACGCCGGCATGGCCTTTGAGTGGGCTCAACCAACGGTTCTCGCCAGCGAAAGTACCCACGCCTACCGCGTCTCCTTTGCGCAAAGCCACGTAAGCGAGCAACAACAGCGCATTCAAGGATTCATCGAAATGCGTGAGCTCCCCATCCTTGGCCCGCATTCGCCGTCCACAATCCAATAGGAAGAGGATGGTCTGATCGCGCTCGTCTTGGTATTCGCGCGCTATCAGCTTTCGGGTTCTGGCCATAGCACGCCAGTCGATCTGACGCAACGAGTCGCCTTGGCGGAATTCGCGCAATTGCTGAAATTCCGAGCCGAGGCCGCGGCGGCGTTTCTTCCGTACGCCGATCGCCACCAAGCGGTTCTCGCTGGCGAGCATGGCGTAGCGGCTCATGGCGGCGAAATTAGGGTAGACGCGCACTGTCGATACTTTTTGCAGCATGTGCCTGTACCACCAAAGACCGAGGGGCGAGGCTATGGTGCAGTGAAGGGCCCGGAACACCTGATCGCCCCGCTCCGATGGCCAGATCCTGTAGTCCCAATGGGATGTGCTGCTGGCAGGCAGGATGACTTTGAGCGGCAGATGGGCCGCTTTAACGCTGTGCGGGTGCAGGTCGTGCAGTAGCGCCGCCCGTGGGCGGGCGGTGCGGTTTTCAAGTTGTAGCCGGACTGTGGCCGGCACACCTACGGGCAGCGAACTCGGTAGATGGCGGGTTAAATGCGGAGCTTGTTCGACTCGCAAGATGACGAGATCGGCAAGAGTGGCACAGCCGTATAACACGGCGAGCGCTAACCAGACGGCCGGACTGAGGAGCTGGAAGGCGGTGAGTAGGCCGAGTCCGGCTATTATCAGGGCGCATACACCGAGGCGCTTGGATGGGGTCATTGCCGCGGCGCTTCTACCTGTTCCACCAGTTGCGCCAAGACGCTGTCAGCGGTTTGTCCCTCGAGTTCCAGTTCCGGCGCGAGCACAATGCGGTGGCGCAACACGGGTATCGCCATCTGCTTTAAATCGTCCGGGGTGACGAAGTCGCGGCCGGCCATGAGCGCGTTAGCCCGCCCGGCCCGAATGAGCGCGATGCCGCCCCTAGGCCCGGCACCCAAGTGCACACCGGGCCATTCCCGGGTCGCGCGCACCAGCCGGATGGCGTACCTATGCACGGCCTCATCCACCGCCGTGTCGGAGGCCAATTGCTGGAGTTGCAACACTTGCTTCGGGTCCAGGGAGGCGGTGACTGACGAGACGTCCAAAACATCCCCGATGCGGTTACCAGTGACGCTTCGCACGAGCAACGCCTCTTCCTCGCTGCTCGGGTAGTCGATATGGATCTTGAGCAAGAACCGGTCGATCTGCGCCTCCGGCAGCGGATAAGTGCCCTCCTGTTCAACCGGGTTTTGAGTGGCAATGGTCATGAATGGAGCCGGCACATCCATCGCGTGCCCCTCGATGCTGACTTGCTGCTCCTGCATGACTTCCAGCAGCGCAGCTTGGGTTTTGGCTGGCGCCCGGTTGATTTCATCCGCCAACAGAAGATGGCAAAAGACCGGGCCGCGGCGGACGGTGAAGCGCTCTTTTTTCATGTCGTAGAGAACGGGGCCGGTGATGTCCGTGGGCATCAGATCCGGGGTGAACTGGATGCGGGCGAATTGTCCGCAGAAAGTCTTGGCAAGAGCCCGGGCGAGTAGGGTTTTGCCGAGGCCGGGAACACCTTCGACCAGCACATGGCCAGCGGCGAGCAGGCAGATGAGTATTTGGTCTATAACCTCTTTTTGACCGATGACCGCTCGCCCGATGCTCTGACGGATGATGGTACACAGATCCCCGGCGGCCTCGACCCCAAGGGCGGGTAACTCGGCATGGGTAGATGGCTGCTTTTCGGCCACCTCCGAGATGGGCTTTTGTTCGGTCACAACGATTTCCGCAATATCTGTAAGGTGCGCACGGCAGCGGCGAAATCGCGCCGCTTGCCGTTTGCTCGCTCGCTGTTCGCTTCGTCTTCAAGGGCCGCATGCACCGCTTCCGGTTCTAGCTGCGCGCTTTGCGCGAGCCGTGCGATGCACTGCTCAGGTGCGAGCTTGGCCCAAGCCGGCTGGCGCCGTTCCAACTCCTCGCGAAACACTCGCCGCAGGCAGGCCAGCAATTGGGAACCACCTCCGTGCCGCCAGATAAAACGGCTGGCCGCCTCCACGTGCTCGATGGTTTGTCTGCGCTGCGGGACGGGAAGGTCGCGGATCGGCCCAGCCCGGCGCGTTGCCGCCCATAACAAAAGGACGCTCCCTAGGGCAGCGAAGACGATGGCTTCGGGGAATCGGCGCCAAGCCCACAGGTAAAGCGGTGGCATGTCGGTGCGCGTGACCATCCATAGCGGGCGTTGTCCATGCATTGATGCGAGGGCCCAAAGAAAGCTCGCGTTTTGCTCATCGCCAATAGTGCGGTTGAAGAAGGGGGCGGCGCTGCAAAGTACCGTGATATGACCTGCGCCCAGGGCACGCTGCAATGCACAAGCGCCGTGTTCGTCCGTACCCAAGACGCTAAAACCATCCGTTTCGAACCGGGCCGGGCTCGAAAAAGCCACCCGTAGGCGCTCGCCGCCAAGGGTCACTTGGCTGGTGGCGTCACGGCGCGCGCCGATGCGTTTCACGGTCTTCTCATCATCGTCCTCGTCGATGGTCTTCAAGGTGACGCCCAGCCGGGCGAGCAGGTTTTGAGAGGTGTTCGCATCGTCCAGCAGGTAAGGCAAGTGGGGAGCGAAAATCAGATGACCGCCGGCCTCCACCCAACGCATGACACTGTAGAGGCGCTTATCGCCGAGGGTCCAAGCGTCGCTGAACGTCATCAGCGTTGCGTTCTTTTCCAATATCTTGTCCCAGTCGGGTTGGGTGAAGGTCTCCACTTCGATGCCCATGTGATACAGCAGGCGTTTGGCAGCCAATAGGCGGTCGCGGCGCGCCTCGATGCTGAGGTTCGTACGCTCCATTTGGACGCTGCGATCGGTGCAGATCCAAAACCATGATGCGAGGGCGCCGATGATGAGGATGGCTGCGGTGATCGCCCAAATGATGCTGCGTGGACTCATATGGACGGCCGCTTTGCTAGATGCTGCTCAAAGCTTTGCAGTAACGCATCAAACGCGGATGCAGCGGGAGAGCGGTGGGCATAAGCCATCGCCTGCCAAGCGCGCACCAAGGCGGTGAGGGCATCCATGGAGGGTGGCGCCAAGTGGGCGGTGGCCCGCGCCAGCACATTGTCCTCGGTCGATGAACGGGGCAAGCACAGGCCTGTTTGCACTAGCGATACGATGGCTCCCCTGTAGAGCACGCTGAGGGCGGCTCTGTGATCGCCGTTGTTCCAAGCTTGACGGGCGGCGGCGGTGATGTCCTCCGGTAGCGTTTGCGGCGCGATGCGAAGGCCGCCTATATAGAGCGGTACCGAGCTTCGCTGTGGTTTGCGGGTGAGGTCCCGCCATAGCTGCTGGAGGTGGGTGCCACGGATCGCGAGTTGGTAGAGCACTACGGCGGCGAGGGCGATGACGATGACCCAGAGCAATCCACGCATGACGGAGGCACCGATCGTCCACCAGTCGAACAGCCAGTCCCAACCGGGGGTATCGGTCTGTTTGTGCTCGGTGGCGGTACAGATCTCACGCCATTTCCGTACCGTTACCTGTTGCTGGTGTCCGAAAGCCGGATCGGCCAATATGTCCTGAATGATTTTTTGGGCGTCAGCGTCTACTTTGAAGGCACCCAATGGCGCCTTGGCGGCGCTGGCGAAGCCTGTCCATAGGCAGTGCCGCACATACCAATAGTGCGACGATGAGGGCGCCCGCGTCCGGACGTAGCGCGCTCAGTCGCTCGGCCAGCCGCCGCAGGTCGAGTTCCAGATCCCAACCTTCCAGGACTGTGCGGCGGTTCAGGTAGAGGGCGAAGCCGCTCGCGACGAAAGCCGGTTGGACCACGCTGATGCCGATGTAGACGAGGACGTTGAGGCCGAATTGGGTTGCGTTCGGATAAGTGTCGAAGCCGTATCCAGTCATGTCAACCGATTCGGGCAGCAGCAAAATCAACAAGACGAAACTGCTGCTGGCGAGAATGAATTCCAACGCCGAGTAGATGAGGAACTGCAAGATTGCGGTGCCCGAGTCGCGGGCCGCCAGCACCCGCAAGCGGGCGCGGCGCTCAGTGCCCGTTTGCCCTTCCAATTGATAAGCCGGCAGGAGGTAGGCGCGGGTCCAACTGAATAGCCGGCCCAAGCTTAGGTGCCAGAGCAGGCCGGTGCGCCAGAGCAGCCGGGGTGTTTGCCGTAGCGTGTTCCACACTGTGGGCACAGAGCCGAATGCGGCACGGGAGTAGACGAACAATAAAACCCGCTCGTATACCGGTTTTAACCACCAGAAAATAAGTAGTGCCCAGAGCGTCCAGCCGGCGATGGCATGGGCCAGGGCAAATATCGGCAACGTCGACGCAAACCAGACACCGTACGCCGGGCGCCACCAATGCTGCATCATGGTGAGGCCTAGGTCACCGGCGGCCCAGGCGGTGCGGGGGCGCAGGCGAATGGTGAGGTCGTCAAGTTTCACGGTTTATATCCGTAAGAGGCCTATATCCGGAGTGGGTTATACCCGAGGCGAGGAAATAAGCGCCCACCAAGATCCAGCCCATACCGCCCACTAGATATTTGGTGAGGGACGCGATGGTGCCTATGGACGACCAAAAAGCTTCCACGAATGCGGCGGCGAAGAACAGGGCCACGGCGCCGTACATCAGTTTCACGCCGGTGCCCATGGCTTCGCGCAGGGCCAGGCGGCGAGTTCTGGCCGCCGGCGCGATCAGGGCCAAGCCAACTTTCAAACCGGCAGCACCGGACAGCATGATGGCGGTGAGTTCGAAGGCGCTATGGCCGGCGACGAAACCCCAGAACGTCTCGATGTAGCCTAGGGCCGTCAGGTGGCCGGCGATGGCGCCTATGTAGAGTCCATTGAAGAGTAGGAAAAATATCGTGCCCAGGCCGAACAACAGGCCGCCCACGAAAGTTCTAAAGCCGATGCTGGTGTTGTTGTAGATGTAAAAACCGAACATTTGGAAGTCGGTCTGCGCGTCCCGGTCCCTGCCCAGCTTGTCTAGGGACGGGTCATACATGGACTCGGCGTCGTTGAGCGCGCTGTTATCGGCGACGGTGTAAACCAACTCCGGCTGAAATTGCGCGGCGGCTAGTAATCCCAGCAGTGGTGCCATGAAAAGTGCGGCCGATAAGGCGAGCAGGCGCCACTCACGGCGTACCAGACGCGGGTAGTCGTCCAATAGAAAACGGGCGGCGGCCCGCCACGGCCGTTTTTGTATCCCATAGAAGTGTTGATGGGCACGCATCACTAGGCCATGCAACCGGCCTTGCAACCCGCGGCTGTAACCGCGCTCGGCCGCGATCGCCAGATGCTGACAGATACGCCGGTAACGGCGATCGAATTCATCGACCGGGAAGGGCAAGCCGGCGCTTTTAGAGCTGTCCAGCACGTTGAGGAAATGCTCTAATTCTCGCCATTGGGCATCATTGCGCTCGATGAAATGCGATTGCCTCAATGGTGTTCCCCTACGATCCAAGTGGCGTAGGCTTGTAGGAGATCAGCCGGTTCTACCGCGCTTTCAATCTGCGCTTCCTTGGCCGATAAGCCAGCTATCAATACGCCGGCGGACATGGCCAGCTCATTGGCCCGTTGCGGGGTGAGTTGTTTACGCCGTTCGGCGAAGTCGATGATGGTTTTTTGTTCATGGGGCGCCAATGGCCAAGGCGGCGCTTGTGGTGCGGTCCCTGACGGTAGGTTCGCTTCATCTTCTTTGTCTGCATAGATAACCACGGTTGCGGCCGAGAGATCGCCCAGGCGTTTGAAATCCGGATGAAACATGCTCGACACGATGCCGAAACCGTACATAAAAGGTAAAAAGTCAACGAATCGCACCAAGTTGCGAATGACCGAAGCACTGGCCCGTATCGGCGTCCCGTCATCGTTGACTACGCGCAAGCCCATCAATCGTTTCCCGGGGGTTTGACCGTGCCAGTAGAGTTCGAAGAGAACTGGATAAAACCACTCAAGCAAGAAGAATACAATAAGAAACAGGCCGCTGCCGAAACCGCCCAGGTAAACGGCGCTGACTTGCAAAATCCAGTAGATGACGAGCCGGCCTAGTACGTCCATCAGCCAGGCGAGGAAGCGCGGTAGGGGACCGGCAACCTGTAGCGCCAGTTCAATGCCCTCCGGCGTCTCGATGCTGCGCACCGTATCTAACATGCGCGCTCTGACATACGCGGTTCCATGGAGGCGCTTCAACCGCCTATATAGGACATTTCGATCTTCGGGCCGAATTCAACAAGCCGGTGAGTCTCGAAAGTGCGGATCTCGGAGTAGCGGTCGTCGCGGGCGCGCCACAGCCGTGCCACCGCTGCGGTCAACCGGGCCGGGTCATCGCGTACCAGGGTGCGAAAATCATGTCCCGACTGAGCGAACAAACAGGTGTATACCTGTCCTTCCGCTGATAGCCGCGCCCGGGTGCAAGCGCCACAAAACGGTTGACTGACCGATGAAATGACACCGAGTTCGCCGGCGCCGTCGCGGTAGCGCCAGCGTTTAGCCACCTCGCTCTGGTAATTGGCGCCGATGGGCTCCAGGGGATGGACGGCGTTGATGGCGTTGATGATTTCGCTGGCACTCATGACGTCTTCCAGACGCCAACCGTTGGTCGTACCCACATCCATGAATTCGATGAAGCGAAGGATGTGGGGAGTGCCACGAAAACGCTCTGCCATCGGCACTACCTCATGTTCGTTCATACCCCGTTTGACTACCATGTTGACTTTGATGGGTCCGAGGCCAACCGCCGCGGCATTGGCTATGCCTTCCAGTACCTGCTCCACCGGGAATTTGACATCGTTGATCTGCTTGAACAGTGCGTCGTCCAGGGAGTCCAGGCTGACAGTAATGCGGGTGAGTCCCGCCGCTTTTAAGGCGGCGGCGCGCTTGGCTGTCAGCAATGCGCCGTTCGTGGTCAAGCTGAGATCGGTGACGCCTTCGATGCTAGCGAGGCTTGCTATTAAATGTTCTATTTGACGGCGCACCAACGGCTCGCCACCGGTGATGCGCAGCTTGCTGACGCCATTGGCAACGAAGGCGCGGGCGATGTGCGCGATCTCCTCGAAGGTGAGCAGCTCTTTGCGGTCCAGGAAGCGGTAAGCGGCGCCGAATACGGACTTCGGCATGCAATAGACACACCGGAAGTTGCAGCGATCGGTGACCGAGATGCGAAGATCGCGCAGGCCGCGTCCCCGGGTATCGACTGGATGGGATTCCATAGAGCGATTTTAGTTGAACTCGATCCAAGGCGCACTCTATGCTGCGGCGCAGGCGGATGACGCCGGATTCAATGGGGGGTCCAGGAGCATATGTTCAGGCCATCGAAAATTGTTGCGGACGCGTTTGTCCAACGCCTTCAAGCGGGCTATAGAAAGGTTTATGGCGAGGGGCCACCCGGGCATCTGGAGATTATCTCTTTAGTAGCACGCATGGCGTTGTCGCGGTTGGCCCGCTCCAATGCGCTCTATCACAATCTGGATCACACCATGATGGTGGCGGTGGTTGGCGAGGATATCTTGTGCGGCCGCCTGTATAGAGATGGGGATGTGCGCTCTATAGACTGGGTTCATTTCGTCATCTCATCGCTGCTTTTCGCCGTTGGGTTCACCCGTAACCTCTGTGCTGGGGATAAGCACGCTACCTGTGTTATAGATGCGCACGGTAATACTATCGAACTGCCGCGAGGGGCTACGGACGGCTATCTGTGGCCGTATTTCACCGAGCGCAGCAAGTTATTCGTTCGCCAATATTTTCGCGATCATCATATCGTGGATGCTGAGATCTTAGCTGAACAGATCGAATATTGCCGTTTTCCACCGCCTGCCGATGGCAACGCGGAGACCAGCTCATTTCCCGGGTTGTTGCGCGCCGCGCAGGTAATCGGCGCCATTGCCGATCCGGATTTTTCCCTGAAGATCATGCGATTGTGGCTCGAACTCAAGGAGTGTGAAATGCATAAGATGCTTGGTTTCGAGTCGCCTTCCATACTGCGGGACAACTACCCACAATTTTTCTGGACGGTGCTCTATCCGCTCATTCCCGAAGGCATTGAGTTCCTGACCTACACCGGTGGCGGCCGGTTATGGTTAGCCAATATGCATGCTCATGTGTTGTTGGAAGAGCACCGGGATAACGAAACTACGGTAACCGTGGCTTAGCTCAAGCAGTCTCTCAAGAGCAGGTCTAGGCTAGAAAGCACTTAAACGGCCTATACCTGGCAACTTAATGGCCAGATCCAAAGGGTCTAGGCCCATACTCAAGCCGAGCAGATTGAATTCGATTCCCTCTTCCCAACCCACCAATATGCCAGCGACACCGGCCAAAGAGATCTGACCACCGGTGCCACTTGGGCTCAGCGCCATGAGCGCGCCCTCGGCGAGATAGTCTTTGCCGATGGCGGTAGGTGGCAGGTCCAGTTTCAGTTCCGGGATCTGGCGGGCGATGTGCGCGGTGAAGGTGTTGCTATTGGGTCCTGGCCAGACGGTGTATTCGTACGCATGGGGATAGTTGGCCACCGCCGCGTAAATGCGGGGGATGGCTCTGGCCGCCTCCTGGCCGCGTAAATCGAGCAGGAGTTCGGGTTCGGCGCCGTACCAACGCCGATCGGGTAAGTCGCGTTGTTGCACCACCGCGGCGGCGCCGTACCGGGCCCGCCAGCCGAGTACCTGATGGGTGATGTAATGGTTGGCACCGCGCTCTTTGGTGGCGATCCAGGTATGTACGCCGAACACACCGCGCCATCCGAAAGCGCGTCCGGCATAGATCTGTACCACCGCCCGCGGCTCTTGTTCAGGCGCAGGCGCCATACCGGTACTGTCGCGGCTGGCGGTTTGCCAATTACCCCCGAAGTCGATGCCGCCTAAAGCGGCCACCAACAGGGGGCCGGATAGATAAAAAGCCAACCCTATGAAGAGGTGTTTTATCCATTTCATAGTACTGCCGGACGCATGGAATAGCTCTCCCGAATCGGGTCGGGCTCAGCCATCACGCATGAGGGGTATGGAGAAATCCGTCCTCTCTTTAATGCCCGATGGCCAGCGTTGGGTAATGGTTTTGAGCCGGGTGAAAAAGCGTACACCCTCCGGCCATGCATGTGGTGGTCGCCGAAGAGGGAGCGCTTCCAGCCGCCGAAGCTATGGTAGGCGGTAGGCACGGGGATGGGAACGTTGACGCCGACCATGCCGATTTTGACCCGGTGGGTAAAGTCGCGGGCAGTGTCGCCATCGCGGGTAAAGATGGCTGCGCCATTACCGAATTCATGCGCATTGACCAGCTGTAAGGCTTCCTCGTAATGATCCACACGTACCACGCTCAATACCGGGCCGAAGATCTCATCGGTATAGATGCTCATATCGGGCGTCACCCGGTCGAATAAGCAACCGCCCAAGAAAAAGCCCTCGGGGGGAAGATCCCCGGGAGGAGGGCTGTTGCCATGGTCTTGCAGGCTTTGCTTGCGGCCATCGACGATGAGTTCGGCGCCCTCCTCAACGCCACGGTCTACATAGCCGGTCACTTTCTCCAGGTGAGCGCGGGTGACCAACGGCCCCATTTGCGCATCCGGATCCGTATGCGGTCCCAGCTTAAGTGCTGCAACTCTGGGTGTTAGCGACGCCAATAGGGCGTCGGCGGTGTTGTCGCCTACGGCTACTGCGACGGAGACGGCCATGCAGCGCTCCCCGGCCGAGCCGTAAGCGGCGCCCATCAGCGCATCGGTGGTTTGGGCCAGATCGGCATCAGGCATTATCACCAGGTGATTCTTCGCGCCGCCTAGCGCTTGGACCCGTTTACCGGCGGCGGTGCCCGTGCGGTAGACGTATTCGGCGATAGGGGTAGAGCCGACGAAGCTGACGGCATCGACCAGCGGGTGGGTCAGCAAAGCATCCACTGCTTCTTTGTCGCCGTGGACAACATTCAAAACCCCTTCGGGTAAGCCGGCCTCCAAGGCGAGTTCGGCGAGGATGAGGGGGCAGGAGGGATCACGCTCGGAGGGTTTCAGGATGAAAGTGTTGCCGCAGGCGATGGCCACCGGGTACATCCACATAGGCACCATGGCCGGAAAGTTGAACGGCGTGATACCCACACATACGCCCAACGGTTGGCGTACGGAGTACATATCTATGCCACCGGCCACGGTGTTGTTGTACTCGCCCTTGAGCAGTTGCGGGATGCCACAGGCGAACTCCACCACTTCAAGACCGCGGGTGATGGAGCCCTTGGCGTCTTCTACGGTTTTGCCATGCTCCGAGGAGACCACTCGGGCCAAGCGCTCCATGTTTTTGTGTAGCAGCTCCTGATAACGAAACAGGATGCGGGCGCGTTGAGCCGGTGGCGTCGCAGCCCAGCCGGGGGTGGCTGCATGGGCGTTGACGACCGCGGCATCTACTTGCGCGGCGGTGGCGAAGGGTACACGGGCTGCTACTTGACCGGTGCCTGGATTGTAGACATCGCCGAACCGGTTGGAACTGCCGCTAGAGCGTTGGCCGCCGATAAAGTGTTCTATGGTTGGCAGGGCAGTGTCTGACATTGAATGTCTCCTCAGGGCCAATAGTGAAGGTACAGGACGTAGAGCAAGTGAGGAGCCGGCTACCGTTGCCGGCAATGGTCAGGGAATTTTGCCATTATTACGCTCTTATTTGCTTAAGTCTTGCTCTTTGTAGCCTTACCGGGAGTGCCCCATGGCGGCCATGTTTTCGCCGGCGGTATCGGCGATGAGGACGAGGTTTTGTCCGAATCTTGGCCATCAAAAGATGTTCCATTTGCATATGCTTTTGCTAGGAGGCTGTGCTCTTGGTTCAATGTTAGCACGTTGAGGCAAAAGAAAGACGTTTTTTTGACAAAGTCCTCTGTAAACCTTAAATTCTGGTGGATTTAGACAGTATGTCTGTATACATTGACAGGCTAGTCCACACTACGGAGTAAAAACGTGTTAACGCTGACAGCCCGCCAGCAGCAAATCTTGCAGTTGATTCAAGAATTCATCGAGAACGAAGGTATGCCGCCAACCCGGGCGGAGATCGCCGAAGCCTTGGGTTTCCGTTCGCCCAACGCGGCGGAAGATCACCTGAAAGCCTTGGCGCGCAAAGGCGCTATCGAGTTGATAGCCGGGACTTCCCGCGGTATTCGAGTCCTCTCTCAAGTCAAGCCTAATGCCGGATTGCCCATTATCGGGCGGGTGGCTGCCGGCAATCCCATCCTCGCCCAAGAGAACATCGAGCGGCACTGCCGTTTAGATCCCAAGCTGTTTCAGCCACGCGCCCATTATCTTTTGAGAGTGCGAGGGATGAGCATGCGCAATATCGGGATACTCAATGGCGATCTGCTGGCGGTGCACCGCACCTCACAGGTGAGCAGTGGGCAGATAGCAGTTGCCCGGGTCGGCGATGATGTGACGGTGAAGCGGTATCGCCGCCGTGGCAATATCGTGCGCTTGATGCCGGAGAATGACGACTTTAAGCCCATCGTGGTGGACTTACGGCTACAGGAGATGACCATTGAGGGACTCGCCGTAGGGGTTGTTCGCGACGACCTTTGACGGCACGCTGCATAACGGGTTTCAGCTAAGCCGTGATTCAGCTAAGCCGTGATATTGATCCTGCCGCTTTTGAATGGCCATCTCCAGCGCCTTACATATCTTGTTGCGCCGTCCCGGCATCTGCGGGGCCGGGTACGAGGGAGAGTACTGGAGCCTATTTGGCTGCGGGGTGGTGGGCTTTGGATGAGGCATTGCCGGGTGGCGGTGGCCACTCGGCATATTGACGGAAGTTGTAACCAGCCATGTGGGTTGTGGCGAGGTTGGCCGGTTCTTGCCAGTCTTAAGCCGCCATTGCGCTGTTGCCTATACAGTGCATGGACTTCGAGGCGTATTCCCTCAGAGCGTATCGAATACGGTTGGTGGAACGGAGATAATGTACGCCGTGATTATCATGTGGCGGTAAACCCCGCGGGCGAACGCTTTTAGATTGACCGCGATCGCAAAGTGGTAATAGAGAAGTGGTTTTTACACGGCCTATTGATGTGTTTGTTTAGACGTATTTGTCTAGATCGGGGGAGGGCTTAGATCGGATTCGTTGCCTCCTCTTCCGCTTGTGCATCCTGTTGCACTTGCAGTGCGGTTGTTGGCTGCGACTGGAATTGCGCGGGCGCTTAACGGTACGTATAGGCGCCGTGCTCGTCGAGCGGTGCTGCCACCACTGCCAGCATCGCTGTGACAGGTTGCAAAATTGTGGGTTTGGCTACTTATTGGGGTTTTGAAACTGTTAAAGTACCGGGCGTCCTCAAACTTAACGGCGCTCGTTACCGGCTCAATTAACTGCGAATTTGAAGGAGGCTCATATGCCAGTTCTGCACGCATCGCCGACAATCGAACAATTCATGGAAGGGGTCAGGCGCCGTAACCCAGGTGAGGCCGAGTTCCAGCAAGCAGTGCAAGAGGTTGCCGAGAGTATCTTCCCTTACATTAAGGACAAGCCCGTCTATCACGAATGGGAGATATTGCGGCGTATCGCCGAACCGGACCGGGTCATCATGTTCCGGGTCTGTTGGGAGGACGACAAAGGCAATATTCGTGTCAACCGCGGGTACCGCGTGCAGAACAACAATGCTATAGGACCTTATAAGGGCGGTATCCGCTTCCATCCCTCTGTGACTTTGAGCGTTCTCAAATTCCTGGCTTTCGAGCAGACTTTCAAAAACAGTTTGACCGGCTTACCCATGGGGGGTGGTAAAGGCGGCGCCGACTTCAATCCCAAGGGCAAGTCGGACAACGAGGTGATGAATTTCTGCCAGTCCTTTATGACCGAATTGACCCGTCACGTGGGCGAAGACACCGACGTACCCGCCGGCGATATCGGCGTGGGCGCGCGGGAAATCGGCTACATGTTCGGTCAGTACAAGCGTCTTACCAACAAATTCGTGGGCGTTCTTACCGGCAAAGGCATGGAATTCGGTGGCAGCCCGATACGCACCGAGGCAACCGGTTATGGTGCGGTATACATGATGGAGGGCATGCTCAAGACCAAAGATCAGAGGGTGGAAGGCAAGACGGTCGCCATCTCCGGTTCCGGCAATGTTGCCACTTATGCGGCGGAGAAAGTCTTGCAGCTCGGTGGCAAGGTGTTGACTCTGTCCGACTCCAGCGGCTTTGTGCATGCCAAAAACGGTATCAGCCAAGAGCAGTTGCAGTGGGTTATGGAACTGAAAACCGTACGCCGCGGGCGTATTGATGAAGCGGCTACGGCATTTGGCTGGGACTTTGTGGAAGGGCAAAAACCTTGGGGCGTTCCTTGCGATCTGGCATTGCCATGTGCCACCCAGAATGAACTGGACGAGGACGGTGCCAAAGCACTGGTTGCCAACGGCTGTATCGCGGTGGCCGAGGGCGCCAATATGCCGTCCACCATTGAAGCGGTGCAGGCTTTCCAAAAAGCGCGCATTCTATTCGCCCCCGGCAAAGCGGCTAACGCGGGCGGGGTCGCCGTATCCGGTCTGGAAATGAGCCAAAACAGTGCGCGCATCACCTGGAAAGAAGAAGAGCTGCAGCAACTGCTTCGCAACATCATGCAGGGCATTCATGACAAATGCGAAGAATATGGGCGCGTCGATGATGATTATGTCGATTATGTGAATGGTGCGAATATCGCCGGCTTCGTCAAAGTTGCTGACGCTATGATCGCCTACGGTGTCGTGTGAGCGAACCCAGGTACGGTCTAAAGCGGGCGCTTCCGCTCTAGGAAACGCTCCTTTGGTCCTTAAGGGCGCCTCTAACAATAGTCATTGTTTCGTGAGTGCAAGGAAGCACCGTGCGCACAACCGCAGTGTATAGGTGATACCTGAGGATTCGAGCACGGCGCTGACGCCGCAATCGCGGAAAAAGTGCATTTTTAGAGGTGCTCTTTAGAAATTTTCGGGGCTGCTGTCCCATAGCTGTGCTCTGATAGCTGTACTTTGATGTTGTTGAGTCAAAAGTGTGATTGACTCTTTTTATAGTGGCGACTGGCTATTTAAGTGCATGGCAGGGCGTCTATAGCAGCGACAAGATACGTTGTTCAAACTCGTTAGCTGCTTTTGGATCGTCGAAATCAAGCATTAGATCTGCGACGATTCTGCGGATGCTATCGGTCGATTGGCCGTGTTGTTCCAGCAGATCTTGGCACAGCATGCCGGCAATTGGCCCTAGTGCATCGATAGCTTCGTCCGCAAGGGTAATTTACAAAACCGACATGAAGCCGGCTTTGTCTGATGGTTACGGGGTCTGATGGTGACGGGATGGCGGTTAGGGCGGCCTAATAGCCCTCCGGGTCTTAGGCGCTGCCGAATGCCTCGGCAATGATGGTCAGCTCATGGGCCAGCACGCCGCTCTCATGGGGGGGAGCGAAAACCGCGTGCAACTGCCCGGCCGGGTTGATCAGCAAGAGACGTGAGCTGTGATCGACGGCATAGTTGGTCTCCTCGGTGTTGTGTTGCTCGATGCGGTAGACGGCGCCTAGCGCGGCGGTGAAGCGTTCTAGTCGCTCATGCTCGCCGGTGACGCCGATGAATGCCGGGTCGAAGAAGGTAATGTATCGACCTAGTTTGCTGCTGGAGTCGCGCTCCGGATCGACGCTGACGAAAATCACTTGCAGATCATCTAAAGCAGGCGTGTTCAGGACTTCGATAGCACCTTTGACGGTGCTCAGCGTGGTCGGGCAGATGTCCGGACAGTGGGTGTAGCCAAAAAAGAGCAAGCTCCACCGGCTTTTGAGGTTGCTTTCGTCAAAGACTTGCGCTCGATGATCGATTAACTCAAACGGCGGGACCGGTGTGTGTTGGCCGAATAATACGGTTGCCCGCTCCAATTCGGGATTGGGATCGACAGGGCCGCGGGTTTCCAACACATATCCAAGAGTCCCGCCTAATAGCACGCCCGCCAGGGTGACACCGATGACATGCGATTGCGTCATACTTTCTTTTACTCCGTTAGTTAGCCCTATATTGTGCAGCAGATCAGATCCCGTTGGTTGACTGAACTGGCGGCGATGGAAGAAGCCGGTGTGCCGCTGGCCGGTTGGGTTCCACCCCGCGCCGTCTGGCCGAGCGCCTCAAAGCGCGTGAACGGTTCCGAGCACGGACCAAGGTACGCATGATAATACCGTGGCGGTTATCGTTATCGCGGTGTTCATAGCACCGTTGCCTGCTTTGATCGGCGGTTCTCTGAGTCCGGCTCAATACTTGGTGCAAACTTTGGGCGAAGTGGCTGGGCTCGTGGCTATCGTTGCCGTTGTCCGCTCAGTGTGGCCGGTGTTGTGGGAAATGAACGGCCTTAACCGGGCAGCGCATCACTTCGCTGTGGCCCTGCGCACCAGCTTGGTCGCATCCGGCTGGTCGTTCACACGCCAGACATTCATATCCTCGCCTAAGTACAACTCGCGTTGTTCACGCAAGTTGAAGGGCCGGGAGCCGATGCGGCCGAAGACGGCCATCTGGTGACCGGTCTCATCCACTGCCCGATCCCGGTCCAATCCCTTGGACAGCGCTCGCGCTGGTGCACCGGTCGGGTAGGTGGCGATCACTTGCGGCTTGGGTTCCGGGCTAAAACCGTAGAACTTGGGCTGGCTCTCCGGAGAGGTCAGTTGCACGACTTTGAGCCCGTTACGGCCATCGGCCACATAAGCGAATAAGCTCGCGTTGGTGGTGCCGATGATCACATCGCTGGCGTCATTTAACGTACCGTCCGCCGTGAACCGTTGATAGATCTTCGGCTGCTCCGGCTTTTCCACGTCCACTATGGTGAGCCCATCAGCGCCGGCTGCGATGTAGGCGTAGGTACGGGCGACATAGATACGGCGGGCGTCATTGAGCGCCACCCGGGCCGCTGGCACCCGCTTGGCTTGCTCGGGAACCGTTACGTCGATGACGTTCAAACCGTGGTCGTCCAATGCGAACAGGTAGCGGAATTGGAGTGCCGAGGCGCGGGCGTTTTTAAGCGGAATGATATTGACTAGTTTGGGTGCCAGTGGCGTATCCATGTCGAGCACGACGATGCCTTGATCCGCGGCGATGTAGATATAGTGCCCGCCTATGGTGATATGGCGCGCGCCGTTTAAAACCCCGCCTTCATTCCAGGTGAGCACCCGCTCGATGAAATTGTTGCGCAGCTCGCCATCGGCGAAGGTGTCTACATCCGTCAGTATCAGGCCCTCCTCGGCGTCGGTGATGAACGCATAGTGATAGATGGGATGGAAAGGCTGCTCCATGTTGGTGTTCAAGATGAGATCGCGCATCTGCTCGGCGCTCAGGCCGAAGCCAGGGGAATTTTGCCGGTGCGGCGCGATCGGCTGATTGGTGGGTAACGCTACGCAGGTGGCATTCTTGGAGCGGATGCGTGCGTCATGGCCCCAAAGGGAGAAGGGGGCGGTAATGATGCGCTGGGAGAAGCCTTTGTTGGCGATCGCCTGAACGTCGTACACCTCCATGCCGGCGTCTCCTTGGGCGACGAACAAGTACTCGCCCCGTAGTTGCAGACAGCCAACCTTGCCGCCGCGGGTGCCGTGGGTGTAGGCCTCGCGCAGGACTTGACCATCATCCATATGGTCTTGGTACCAGTCGGGGTAAGCGTAGCGGTGCAGATAACTGCCGACCACGGCTTGGGGCTCGTCCCACTCGGTGACGCGTACGGCGGCGATTTCATCCTCCGTGCCCATCCAGGCGTTGAAGCCGACGAAGTTGACGAAATTGGTGCCGTGCAAGAGGAGTTGGGCCATGATGGCGTTGTTGTCGTTGTCCTGCGATATGTGACAGTCCGTGCACTGCTTGGTCTCGGTCTTGCGCGCCGTATGCGGAAAATGGGGTGCGAATGCTTGCGAGCTGTAACCGCTGGCGGAAACCGGCGGCTGCTGGATGTAGATGCGCTGCCTGTTGGTGTCGGTGGAAGACAGCACCAGGGCGGAAGAGGAGCGGATGGGGGCGATACGGTTGCCTTTGGCCGGCCCGTGTTTGCCCAACTGGAACATCTGGTCGCGGGCCACCTGCGGGTTATAGGTCGCGTAGTTGCGCGATTCGCGGTTTTCGTAGTGATGCAAGCGGGTTTTCCAGTTGGCTTGGATCGGCAGATGACAGCCGCCGCAACTGGTGACCCAGGAGCTGTGGCAGCTAAAGCACAGCATCTCGTTGTCTTTATGGGCACGCTTGTCTGCTGCAATACCCGGTCCCCAGGCCATGGAGCCATCGACAGCGACGGTTTTGGCTCTGGATGATTTGACATTGAAGTGCGGATGGTCGGGATCGACCGAGTCCTTGACCAACGAGAGCTGCCATTCCCGATCGGGCCATAGCACCGAGCGCTGGTAGAGTTTGCCCTCGCGCCACTCGAACCGGGCGCGGCCATCGGGGTTGCGGATGAGGCTGAGATCGCGCCCGCCGGCAGGCGCCGCGGGGCCGCTGCTCATCAGGGTAGGATATGCATCCGCGGTACCGTGGCAGTCGATGCATTCGATCTCGACGGCTTGCGCCACCTCGCCGACGATATGGCCGTTACCGTGTGCGTCTTGGGAGAAATGGCAGTCCACGCAGTGCATGCCGTAGTCCACGTGAATGGAGGACAGGTGTACCGCTTTTTTCCACTTGTCCGGATCAATATCGGAGATGGTCTTGCCTTGAGCGTCCAGTAAAGTTCCTTTGCGGTCGCGTTTGAACACGGCGCGGAAGTTCCAGCCGTGGCCGTGGTAGTCGGCAAACTGTGTGTCTTTGAGCTGCGGGTTCAATAGCGACACGTCTTTCAAGAACGCTTGATCGGACCACTTGCCGCGTATGGCCGCCTCCTCGGGATTATTCTCGTTGATGACGCGCACTTTGTGATGGCCTAGCACTTGCGCCTCACTGACTTCACTCTTGTCGCGCACTTCGTACCACGAGGGATAGAGTTGCTTGTCCGGCCACATGTGCGGCGCATCGGATTCGTAGTCCCACATGGTGTAGCCGAGGTAGCTATTGATGAACATATTCGGCTGGTGCATGTGGCAGATCATGCACTGGCTGGTAGGGATCGCGCGGGTGAATTTATGGCTGAGCGGATGACCGGATTCCTCTTTGGGAATCGTGGGATCGGCCGTCTGGGTGACGCCCGTGTTGCCGAATTTGCCGTAAGGGCCGGAGTGGCGTGGATCGCGGTCGTTGGCATAGATCACGTGGCAGCTCGCGCAGCCGGAATGCCGGTAATCGCCAGGGTTCTCATTGGTGCCCATGAACCACGTGAACGGGTCGTTCAAACGGGTTTTGTGGACATTGATCACGGGCACGGCGATGCGTGCCCCGGTACCCGGTCCACGGTTCGATTGGCGAATATCCGGCCGCCCCGGCTCTTCTAGGCGCTGGATTTGGCCGAGCGCGTTCGGCAGGCCGGT
Source organism: Gammaproteobacteria bacterium (assembly GCA_012103455.1). GTDB lineage: Bacteria > Pseudomonadota > Gammaproteobacteria > HK1 > HK1 > WLWT01. Next base: position 300,088 of record WLWT01000003.1, on the reverse strand, counting down.
TTCCGGGAACAAATTGACGACGTTACGCCCGCCACGCTCGAAGACGCGAAAGACATCGCCCGGCGGGATAACGTGCCAGGTGGGCATGGGATAGAGCGCTGGCAGTACCCCTTTAGCCGCCAGTTCCGGGGTGATGGGCACTGGGTTTTCGACTTTGGTCGGCTGTCCGTCGGGGGTGTAAACCTCGCCTAGGAGGTACCGTTTAAACGGCAAGATACCGTTGTTGTAGGTCGCTCCACCCCAAAACATAGCGCCGGTGGACATGAGGCTGCGCTTGGCCGCTTCGATAACTTCCAGATGGCACGCACCGCACGCTTCATTGACCACCCGGTAGTCGCTTGGATTCATGAAGCGGATGAACTGCGGCGCTTCCCGGTTGATCAGCGAATAGGTTTGCGGCGCGTTCTTGCTGTGCGGGTAATGCCAACTTGCGGGCAAGGTGGGCAGTACGTGGGCCGCGTCGCGGGCCGCGTCGTAGGCGCCGTCGCCGGGTTGAGTGCCGTGCGGTTTTAACACCGATGCGCTGCCACCGTGGCAGTCCGTGCAACCCAGGATCACAGCCGGGTTGTCGTGCATGGTCTTGGCGTCGGACGCGGTGTGACAGCTCACACACCCGCTGCTCTTGGCCTCGGCGTCTTGCGCGCTTTGCTGGGCGGGGGCTGGCGGTGTTGCCTGGTACGAGCGCTTGACCGGCTCTTCATCGGCGGCGGCCGCCATGACTGAGGTTGAGGTCAATGCACCCGCAAAGAGCATGGCAATAACCGTATGGAACAGGACTGCCTGCCAATATCCGGCCCGCAAATAGCCTGGGCCTAATGTATAGGATGCACGGATCACCGCTGCGATGCCTCCCAAGCTCAAGAGTTCAGTACATCAGTATGACGTTGCCAAGCACTGAATAAGCCACGTCGTCGCCGAATAATTGTTCGTAGCCGGTACCCGGGATCAACGCCGCCCCGGATAAGCGCATGACGATGTTCTGGGTCGCAAACGGACGGTAGATCAATGCGCCCGATAGATCGAAACCGATTTCCGGTTCGATGGGACCTTGGTTTCTGGCCACTTCGACCGTCGCCGTATCGGCGAACCAGATGTGGTTCAGGTTGGTCGAGAAGCGCAGCTGCGGGGTGACGTCCAAATCGGCACCCGTGCCCACCAGGGTTACGCCTGGATTGGCGAAGTTCGATTGGCCGTGCTCCTTGGAGGATTTCAGATTGTTGAGCACGCCGTTGCGGGTCGAAGCGGTGATACTGCCGCCGCCGATGTTGGGGATGCCCTGGCGGATCCAGTGAAGCTGGTGTCGGCACCGGCGATGATCGGATTTTCGAAGATGGCATCGAAGCCTTCCGCGCGGCTGTCGAAAGGATCATCATCAGCGCTGGCGTGCACCGCGTGCACCCGCGCTCTGATCCAGTCGAAATCCACCGATGCTTCCGCCGCGCCGAAATAAGCGCGGATCTCTTGCGGGCGCACCGTGAAGACGCCGGCGGACTCGTTGCCGAAGGCGTAATACGCGCCGAAAGTGAGGTTCAGCCGGCCGAAGTGACCGTCGCCGTGTAGGCCTAGATAGTTGACCCGGTACCGGCGCAGGCGCTCGTTGCCGAGGGAGGCCGGGCGTTGAATGAAGCCGTTTTTGTCAAAGAAGAACTCGTCTTCGCCGTTACGGTTGTGGATGACCGTGCCCATGGTGGTGAAGCCGAGCACCGGCCAGTCTTGCCGGTATAGATTGAAGATGAAAGTGTCGTCTTGGCGCACTTCTTCGGCGAGATCATTGAGGCCGCTGTTGGTGTCTTTCTCGAGCTTGCGGAACCAGGCCAGGTTGTATTGCCACAGGTTGTTGTCACGGTTACCGAACAGGCGTATGCCGAGCTGATTGTCTTGAAAGAGAAAGCCGCGGAAGTCGCTGGAGAACGGCTGAATGCCGATGCGCACGCTGTCGAAGTCGTAGCGATCGGAGACGTTGCGGATGTGGTAATCCAAAAACAGCTCTTGCACACCCAAGTGAGCGTCATGGCGATCATCGCCCTCGCGCGGATCCACATTGAGCACACCCACCTCGCGCACTTTGGTGTAGTTGTAGTTGATGACGGGGGTGAAGCGAAACTCGTAGTCCGGTGGCCTGAATACGGTATCGCCCTTGAATACGATAAAGCCGAGGATCAGGTTCTGATTGAAGGTTAGTTGTTGCTGATCACCGAAAATGCCTAGATCATCGGCCTGGTTACTGCCTTGCAAGCCCACCGGTGTGGGAATCGAGCGTGGCTCGAGGATGGTATCGGAGATAACGCTGAGGTTGAAGAACCAATCGTCATAAAAGGGGCGGTCTGCTTTCAGGATATTGCGGTTGTAGGGATCATGCCAGCGCTCTTCGATCAGCCCTAGATCATTGATGAGGCGCCATCTGTCCGGGATCGGCACATAGTCGTCCGGAGCCACGCGAGGCGGCGGGGGTTGTACTCTTGGCAGTGCGGTATTTTCGTTGGGATCGGTTTGCGCCGGCCGCTGGTACGGCAGTTTGGGATCGGCGCCTGGGCGCTTGCGATCCAACTGAGCGACTTTCAACTGCTCTTTGAAGTGGCTGGTGGCCGGCTGTGGCGCCGCCCTCCGGGCGTAGCTGCTTGAGGACAATTTGCGATCCAACCGAGCGACTTTCAACTGCTCTTTGAAGTGGCTGGTAGCTGGCTGTGGCGCCGCCCTCCGGGCGTAGTTGCTTGAGGACAACTTGTGATCCAACTGAGCGACTTTCAACTGCTCTTTGAAGTGGCTGGTAGCCGGCTGTGGCGCCGCCCTCTGGGCGTAGCTGCTTGGGGACAACTTGCGATCCAACCGAGCGACTTTCAACTGCTCTTTGAAGTGGCTGGTAGCCGGCTGTGGCGCCCCCTGGGCGTAGCTGCTCGGGGACCAACTGAGCAGGGTTAAACTGCTCAGGGCGGTGCTTAGCGTCAGTCCTGCAACGCTCAGCATACTCGTACTTGTAGAACTCATGGTCACTTGCCCTGGCATACATTTTGCGCCGTGCTGTTCAGGAACGGCCCTTGGGGACACTGCACGTAGCGAAGATTGACGCCGCCGACGACCAATTGGTCCGCGCGGATGTTGGTGGGCGCGTTACCGATGGCGCCGCCTAATAAGACGCTGGCGTTGTGCAGGCCTAGGAAACTCACCATGTCGTCCTGATCGATGCCGTCACCGGATACGCCTACGCCACCGATCAAGGTGTTGCCGCGGTAGATAGGCACGCTGCCGGGGAAGATCTGAATACCGTTTTGCAGGCCGGCGATCTGATGCAGGGTGGAACAGCCGGTTTGTATGTCGCCAATAGCACCGGCCGCGCTAGGGCCAGCGCCGAATAGCCCGCGGGTGATTTCCTCGAACACTAATTCCAGTTGCAGTCCGGTGGCGAACGGGCTCCACCTGGCGAACGGATTGCTGAATGGCCCCGGGATTTCGCCCACGCCGTCCGGGTAGAACGGACGGGAGAGGTTGCCGCCGGCGCGGTCGGAGAACGCGGTACCGTCGGTGAGCGCGGCGCCGCCGATGGCTTGATGGGGGTCTGCCACACCGGCGGCGGCGCCGGTCTGTGCCAGGGTGACCCGGGTGCCGAAGGTGCCGTCGGTGAGGTTGGTAAAGGCGGTGGGGTTGGTGGGGTCGGATTGGCCAGTCATGCCGGCAGTCAACTGTGCCCCGGCGTCGGCACGGGAGAAAAGCGCCGCCGTTCTGGCTTTTTGCAGCGATACATCCGTGCCGAACAGCGGCGCATCCCGCGTGCGTACGATGCCTAGGATCCGGCCTTCGGCATCCACCACCGAGATGGTGGCCCGCATTTGACTGCCGACCGGCCGGCGGATCTGGGCGCGCGCTGCGTTGGCCACGTCGAGCGCACTGCTCAAGATCTGCACCACTTCGGCCACGGTCAGCACGCTACCGGCAGGTGCTGTGCCGTCGCGCGGTAGGTAAGCATTGGTATTGCCCGCGGCGTTGGTGAGCACGAATGCATCACGGGCAGCGAATTCCGCCTGCCCGGTGAAAGCGTTGACCGCCGCTGCGGGGACTATGCCGGAGAAACGCCCACCTCCCACGTTTTGCGCCGCGGGTACACCGAAAGCTGCGCCGGTATGGGGACCTACGGCATCGTTGAAAAAAGCAGTCGCCGCCACCTGTACGCCCACGCTTACACGGCCGGCCGCGGCCAGTAGGGCGGCCTGATTGCCAGCCGCGTTAGCGGGGAACGACTGTAGCGCTATGAGGTCCGGATCCACGTCCGTGAAACGCAGCAGCTTACCGTCCACGGTGATGCGGTTGGCCAGGCGATCGATGGGCGCGGCGAAACCGAAAGTGGCGGCTAAGGCGATAGCTTCGTCGTTGGCCGCCACACCGGTATCAAAGTCGCTGATATTGCGATCAAGACTGTAGATCTGATCGGAGATGACACCGATGCCCCCCACCGGGGTGCCGCCTTTGTAAAGCGGTAATCCGCCCGGATCGGCCGACAGGCCTAAAGGCGAGACATGGGGCGCGATGGCCCCGTCGATGTTCGTCGCCGGCTTCACTACACCGGGGTTATCCGGATCGTTGGAGATGACAGCGATATCGGAGCAGGCCAGTTGGCTGAATTGCACGCCGAACAGCGGCCCGCCGGCGCGGCCGATTTCGCCCGGGTTGAAGTTTTCCTGAACGATCTGGCTGGCGGTGCGGGTGGTGAAAGCATTGCCTTCCGAGGACAAGTACGCGGCGGTTATCGCTTTTGAAACGGCCGCCAGACCGCTGGCGTTGACGTTGGCAACGGCCACCGCGCCGTTGACAGTGCCGTTGTCGGTGATGACCAAGCCCTCCAGGGAGGCGCGGGAGAAAGGTGCTTGCACCGGGGAGGTGCGGTTGGAGGTCACCGTGATTTGACTGGCGCCGCCCAAGCGCCGCGCATCCAGTACGAATCCGGTTCTGTCCACCACTGCGAAGGTGGCGTTGCTGACGCCGCGCGCCTGCGCTTCCTGGATGGCTTGCGCCATGATGAGATCGACATCCGCGGCGGTCAGAAATGTATTGGCGTTGGCACAAAAACCTGTGCAGCCGCCGTCTTGAGCCGCTCCTGATCCTTGACCTGATTGCGTACCCCCAACGCTACAGCCGGCGATGCCGGTGACCGCCCCGAGCATCAAGCCCTTAACCAACGATCCGGCACGAAATAACGATCTGACTCGCACAGCTGCACCCGCTGTCACCGCACACCAAGACATGGCGTGACTCGTTAGCCGCTTCGTGTGGTTCCCTGCGAGGATCCTACACGCCCCTATGCTGTTTCCGCTCCAAATCCTTCCGTGGTAGCCGGTTGTTTTTTATGTCCGCTAGCAGATAACAGCGTTAATATATTGATTTTATTTAAGTGTTATATTAATCGCATGTTGCGATTAGTGTGTAAGTATCCCATAGACCAAACGTATTCCATAGACCCCAGGCGATAAACCCCGGGCGATTTTGCCGCTTTCTTACTGTCCCCCACCCATCGCCTGAGATTTATCCATGTCTTGGCCCATGTTTTTAGGATTACCCATGAAATGCGTATCCAGTATGTGGAATTTATGACAGTCCACGCATTGGGACGCCAATTGGTTGTGTACGTCCGGGCCGCCATGGCATTCCATACAGCTTTCAATACCGGGTAACAGCACGTCTTCGCTCTTCTCCGAGGCAGTTGCTGCGTGACAGGTGGCGCAGGGTGTGGTGCGATGCTTGATGTGTGGAAACAGGCCCTTCGGTAACCAGCGATCGGCGATCTTCACGGGCGCGAGCGTCCAGGATGGGGGCTGTATGTTTTCGCGGCTCACAATATGGCATGTCGTACAGGCGCGGAACTCGAACATCTCCTCGGCGACAAAAGCGAATTTTTCTTGCGCCCATTCAAGTGCCTGTTTGCGCTCCGATTCGGTCAGTTCTTGCGCTGGACGCCGGCGCTTGCGCACGGTCTCGGGAGGTTCGGGATCAGTTCGGGTCCTGGCCTTGTCCGGCGCCGCTCGAGCTTCGCTTTGCCATTGTTTTTTATCCAGGTAACCACCTTCCAGTGCCCGCGCGGCGTAGTATTCGCGCAGTGTGTGGGTGACCGTTGCGATATCGGCATGAGGCATTTGTCTTGCCGGATCGTTCGGATCGAATTCAAGCCGGTGACAATCCTGACACATAGTTTCCATGTTCACCGGCGCTAAGCCGGTGCCGCCCGGCTCCAGTTGATGGCACGAGCCACAATCCAACACGCGCTTACCCGCAGGGGCGTTGATGCCACCCGCTGCCAGGTGCACTTTGTGATCGAACCGCACTCCGGAACGCTCCACCAGGTTGGCTTTGTCGTCCAAGCTGACGCGAATAGTGTTACTGTCGCTCTGCGCGTCACCGCTACTTGCTGCGCTGTTGTCTTTGAACAAGGTCGCCTGAAACTGCGGATGCTCTTCGAAATCGCCGACCGGCAATAGTTCGGTGTTCGGGGCGAAGTCGCGAATGGATGAATGACAGTCCACGCACAATGGGTCGTTCAAACGCGATAAACTGCTGGGCGCGTTGTGCTCCTTGTGACAGCTACCGCAACGTGTGGCGGTTAATTCTTCCACCGGGTAGTGCACCGGATCGGCGTGTACCGGTACTTCGCGGTGGCATTCAACACAGGCTTCGTCCTCCACCCTGACAAATGCTTTCTTATGGCAAGCATTGCAGTCTTGACCGATGAACTGATGGACATTGGCGAGGCGCCCGGTATCCCACATCTGATCGCTCAACATACCAGTCGCCCTCAATGGCTCTCTCAGGTCTTCGACCAAAAAGCCCGCCATCGGCGCAACCAAGAATACGGTGAATAGGGTCACGGCCAGCACCCATGACCACATACGCTTGCGCAGTCCGGTATTTTCCAAGCCGATTCGAGAGCGGCTTTGCAGTGTTGCCGTGTCCTCGGCGCCGGTCTTGGGCTGCTCCACCTCCAGGCAGAGATCGAAGCCCTCTAGCGGTGGTTTGACCACTTCGATGCGGCACGAGCCGATGGAGATGACATCGCCCGCGTTGATGATTCCAACTCCGGTGGTCGCTCCATTGATTCGGATCCCGGATAGAGCCAGCGCTTGGATCTGGAACTTGCCGTCGGGTGTTTGCGAGACGCGGGCGTGGTTGAGCGCTACCCGCAGATCGGATAGGAAGATCTGGTTTGCGGCGGCCCGGCCGATGGTGATGTGGTCGCCGCTAAACGGCTTGTCCTCATGGGTGATGCCGCTTCTTTTGCGAGTGATATTTCGAATCAGGCAGCGCATCTGAGGCTCACCAGTAGAGGAATACGCAGATGATGTGCGTAATCAGCGCCGCGAGTAGAGCGAACGTGATAGGCACGTGAATGTAGAGCCAAAAATCCATGGTCGCTTTATAGCGAATGTCTTTTCTTACCCGCTCCACCAATGCTTTTTTTCGGGTCAGCAGATCCAGTAACTGCCGCACCCGGCTGACTTGCTCACCGCCGCGCGCCGTGGACAACTGGTGGGCCATGACCATCATGGTCTTGCCCTCTTCAATGTCGGATGCCAAGGGGTCGGCGGTAGTGAGTTGGGTGTGCATCTCTTCTAGTTGTTGTTCGATATTCTCGAGGTTTTCCGTTTGGCTGGCGCCGCGCAATTGCGTAAGGAAGTTACCGCCTACCGTGGTACGCTCCACCGAGCGGACGGTGATTTCGTGCACTTTGGCGCTGATAACATCGGCCGTGGCAATGGCTTCGCGGTCTAGCGCGGCGATCTCATCCAGCATACTCTGCAGGGTTTCGCCGGCGCGGTTGGCGGTCATGAGCGCCGGCAGGCGGGCGTAGGCGTAGATCCCGTAGAAGCCGCTGGCGATCACCGCCAGCATGAGTACATAGGCCAAGGTGTGCACGTTCCAGCCGAATTGAAAGCCGGTATGCAAGGTGGCGATGATGATGAGAGAAGCGCCTAGATAGACGTGCGCGGACAACCAGCCTTGCAGTCTGGAAGAGGCCTTGTAGCTGCGTTTGCGGGCGCCGAACCAGGTCAGCCAAAAAATGATCGCGGCGCCTATGCCGCCCAGCGCATAGCCGAGCCAGGTGCCGCCATTGCGCGACTCGGCGGCGTCGTGGAACGGATGCCAAATGTACAAGATGATAGCGACTAGACAGAGCGCCAGCGCGAGCTTTAGGTGCTTAAATTGGCGGTAGACTAAAAATGACTCGTGCATTGTGGGCGTCTGTCTCGTTTGAAGCTGCCTGGACCTAGCTTGGATATTGGGCCTGTAGACATATCGTGGCGGGGATACATCGTGACGGCGGGCAGGTGGTTATGCGCTCCCCGCGGAGGAGAGTTTCAGGAAATCTTCCGGAAGCACCCGTAGGGTGGCGCCGGTAGGACAGGCACGCACGCAGGCGGGACCGCCTTTCAGATCCTTGCACATGTCGCATTTCACCGCCTTCTTCGATGCGTCGCCGCCTGCCGACTTGTCCGCTTTTTTCTGCCCTGGGGCGGCGCCTTTGCCGAACAGCAGCCAGGAGAACAGATTGAACTCGTGTTCCTGCGTCTGCGCCATCTGGATCACGCCGTAGGGGCAATTGCGCTGGCAGTTGCCGCAGCCTATGCATTTTTCGTCTATGTAGACCTCGCCGTTGGAGGCCCGGTGAATGGAGTCGGCGGGACAGTCTTTCATGCAGTGAGGGTGTTCGCAGTGCCGGCACGAGGTCGGTACGTGCACCGATGCGAAAGTCGGTCCCGCCTCCCGATCCAGCCGGGAGGTGCCTTGATGGGTCTCCGCGCACGCTTTTTCGCACTGATCGCACCGTATGCACAGAGATTCGTCGATGAGCAGTACGTCGGTGGCCTCGCCTAGCCCTTGTTGCACCAAAAAGCTGATGACGTCGCCCGTGTCCGGTTGCGAGGACATTTCGATGTCCCGCGATATGTGCTCTTGGATCTTGCCCTCCACCTGGCGGCGCAATCGTGCCGAGCGGTTCATCAAGGCTTTGAAGGAGGCGCCTTCTAGCCGCACGGTTTCAGTGCGCACCGCGGCGCGAATAGTGGCTGAGCGCGGGGCGTCGCTGAGCAGCGCCATTTCACCCACGTAGTGTCCTGCCGGGATATAAGCCATGACGACTTCGCGGTCGCCTATATTGCGTGACGCGGTGACCGAGCCGACCCGGATGAGGTGCAAGCTGTCGCCCGGTTCGCCCTCTTTGAAGAGGATGTCGTTGGCGTTGAAAGTCTCTATGGTGGCGGTATGTACCAGATCCGAAAGCTCCTCTATAGGCGTGTCCGGCGCGACCTGCGCCTGAATGGCGCGCATCAAGAAAGTCTCATCAATGGTGCGCTTGGCCGATTCCACCGAGGCGATGAGTTTGTTCATGGAGCGCCGCGGTGTTTCGATGAGCACACAACCGGCGCCGGCGATGACGGTGGCACTGCGCCGGCGCCCCGAGATCAAGCTCATTTCGCCGAAGAATTGACCCTGGCGCAGTGGGATAAGCTGGGAGGGATCATCGGGATTTATCTGAATCTGGACTTCACCCTCGAGGATGGAGAAGAAGGAGGTGGTGTAGTCGTTGTATTTAAAAACGTAATCGCCCGCCGCCGGCGTCAGTACCTCGGAGTCGAGCATGAATTCACGTAACTGAAGCGGCGTTAGGCCCGATAGCACCGGTACGTTGGCGATGACCCGGCCGAGCGCATCGGTGACACTGCTCACGCCCGGCAGTTTGTTGAATTTCTTCCACAGCAAGGGCTCATCCGCCGGTTCTACATTGCGCCCCTCAATGAATTCAACGACCTCATAGCCTTGATTCATGCATTGCTTGATGAGGGGGTAGCCGGCCAGCGCGCCGATGATGTAGAGCCCGGGTACGTTGGATTCGTATTGCGGGCTGACCGCCGGTACTGCCGATGGTTCTGCGCTCGGGAATTCCACGCCAGTGGCTTCCACGAACCGCCGCGGTGGGCTACCGCCTAGACGGGCGATGATGCGATCGCACGGCACCTCCGCTTCGCCGTCGGGCGTATTGAGAATGAAAAGACCCGGTTTACCGCCGTTTTTCAGCGGATCTTTTGGCTCGATCCGCTCCGGTGTGGTGGAGTACATGCACTCCAGCACCTCGTCGTCAATGCACTTCAGGATGAGATCCAAGTTACCCTGCTTGGCGCGGGCGAATTCATCTTTGCGGTTGACGATGATGACCGAATTCTGTTTGGCGAGACCCACCGCGTTCTCGATGGCGGCATCGCCGGCGCCCACTACGACGATGGTCTCGTCTTCATATTCGTCGGGATCATCCAGTTGATATTGGACGAAGGGCGCTTCCTGCCCCGGTACGCCCAGTTTGCGCAGGTTGCCCTGCACGCCTATGCCCAAGATGACATATTCAGCGGTGAGGGTCCTGTTGGCCGAGGTTTTGAGGATGAAGTTGCCTTTCTCACCCTCGATGGAGGTCACTTCGTTTTGAAACAAAACGCGGGTGCCTTTCTGCTCAATGCCTTCGTCCCACTTGCCCAGGATCGCCTCGCGGGTGCCGGCGGTGAATTGCAGCGGGCTGCGCAGGGGCAACACTGCCGGCTCGTCCATGACATGTTTGCCTTTCTGATAGCGGAATATGGTGTACGACAGGTGGGCACTGGATTCCAGCAACACGTGGGAGACGCCCAGTTCGGCCGCATGTGCAGCGGCGCTCATGCCACCCGGGCCGGACCCGACGATAGCTATTTTGAAATGCTCGTCCGTCATATTTCGCCTCGCCGAGTCCTCTGTCTTTTACCTATGTAGGTTATTGCACCTTAATCAAAAAGAATATCGGCAATCAAAAGATTTCGGCCAGCCGTTTCATCGCTGCCTGGTATTTGGCGGCGATGTAAACATCCTTGTCGTCCTCGCCCGGCCGGTAGCCGTCTTTGCCCGGCCGGTAACCTCGCTCCGGTGTGCGCAGCGTAGTGTACAGCGCGTCCATCGCTTCAGCCGCACTGGCGCCTTGCGAGGCAGAGAGCGCCTTGGCTTGCTCGAGTGAGGCGAGTAGGGAATCCAGTGCTAAATAGCCTTGTTCGGCGGCTGCGTAATCACGGTATTCACCGCGGCGGCCATCGTTGAGAACGCCCACCAACATCGCTTGCATCGCTTTTTGATCGATGTTGCCGGCGAGGCGCCGGCGCACTTCATCCACCAAGCTCTTCAGCTTGCCCGCCGCGGATCAGGTTTGACCCCATCCTTGCCCGGTGGCTAGATGCAGGGCTTTTAGGGCGCCGCGTACATCGGTACCCGATTGTCTGGAGACGCCACGGGCGATCGAAGCTACCATGAGCAAGGTCGCGTCGTTGAGCCTGACCACACCTGGGCCTAGCCCGGTGGTACGGCGCGGTGTCCAGCCCCGCTTGGGATGCTTGAATAGATCACCGTAGGCCATCGGATGATGGCAGGACTGGCAGTCGAAGTAGACCAGTTCCGGGAAAATCCCCTTATGCTTCGAGTTAACCAATGAGTCCAAGAAAGTAGCCGCGGCACTGAGTTGGCCCAGCGCCCAGATCTCGGCATGGCTGAAGACCGGTTTGCGTTTGCCGTAGTCGTCGTCGATCTTGAAATGCCAGGGCTCAATGATGGTGAAAGTATCGAGTTCAAACGACAGCCGTGGATGCCCGGCGCCCATGATGCGGTGATCGATCCGGCGCTGCCCGACATTGCCCAGATGGCACGACAAACACAAGGTGGCGCGCGCCGATGGATCTTCCGTGGGATAGAGGCCGGCTTGGACATTCTCCTCGTGAGTGCCGGCGCCGGTTACGTGCAGTCCCAGCCACCGCTCGGCGCCGCCATGGCAGGCCTCGCAACCGACACCATCGGACAATTGGTAACGCCTACCCCGGGCTTCTTCCGCCACGTAATCGGTGTGGCAGACCAGGCACTCTTTGGCCGTGTGTGCATTGTCCAACCCCAGGCTCCTGGCGATACGCCGCGATTGTTCATTCAGGAGGACTTTGTAAGCTTGGGCATGTTGGTCTTCGCGGTGCCAAGTGATGAATTCGTTTTGTAGTACCGGCGAATCCTCGAAAGGTTTTGGCGTGCCATGGCAGGTACTGCCAGCACAGGTAGCTACCCCCAAATGCTTGTCTTCGCTGTCTATGGGCAGAGCGGTTTGGGCCAATGCTGGCGCTGTGCCGGTCACTGCTAGCACCGCAGCCAGGATTTTCAACCCGCAGGTCAATGTCGACTCAGCCGATGTCGATAGGATGGCCGATGTCGATCGGATAGCTTGGGCGGTGTTGTGCAAATGAGTGGTGAGCATAGCGGTCCCGTTATCTACTTTCGGCATTTGTTTTAGCAATCTGTTTGCGTTGGGGCAGGTGGGTAACGCCTTGCTTTCGCCATCTCGGCAAGAGTGGTTGACGGCGCCAAGGCGTACCGTCCTATTATACCTACGATTCGCACGGTTGGCGGTAGGGTATGCCTTGATCGGGTCGGCGACAACCCTCTTCGGACATCTCGGCGATGGCAGTTGACTATTTCGTGAAAATCTTCGCCGCAGCGTGGCTCCGGGGCTTTGCGTCGCCCTATCGACAGTTTTTGTCGGTTATCGAGAAATCGCGGATTCTGAGTGGTGGGCGGCTTGCGCCATAGTCGCCGGTAATTTTTCTCCTCGAGACCGATTCGATGGCTGATGCGAAAGCGGCGCGCCGCGCTGGCGGGCGCAGTGCGAAACAACGCAAGCGGCAGGCGCCGGTGGCCCGTTCGCAGCGACCGGTTCAGCCCGGCCAGTTGGGCGGGCGCTATCAGCCGCTGACGAACGCGAATGTAGAGCGTGTGCACGAAACGGCGCTGACCGTACTTGAAACGGTCGGTTTGGCTAATTCCATCCCCTCATGTGCGGCGCTGGTCCAAAGCGCCGGTGGCGGCATCAGCAAAGAGGGGCGCTTGCTGTTTCCTCGCAAGTTGGTGCAGGAGGCTCTGCGCCGCGCCAACCGCAATACTGTATTGCATGGCAGGGTGGCGGAGCACGACTTGCAGTTGGCCGGGACGCGCCTTTATTTCGGCACCGCGGGCGCCGCCGTACACGTGGCTGAAGCTGGCGATAAGGAGTATCGGGAATCCACCCTCGCCGACATATACGATGCCGCCCGGTTGGTGGACGTGCTCGATAATATCCACTTCTTCCAGCGTCCGATGGTGGCCAGGGATATGCCCACGGATCTCGAATTGGATGTCAACACCCTGTATGCCTGTCTGGCAGGTACCGGCAAACACGTGGGCACCAGTTTTGTGACGGACGATACGTTGAGAGCTTGTTTGCCGTTGGTACACGCTCTGGCGGGCGGCGAGCAGGCTTGGCGCGCGCGGCCTTTCGTCAGCATTTCCTGCTGTTTCGTGGTGCCGCCGCTGCGCTTCGCGCAAGATGCTTGCGGCGTGTTGGAAGCAGGGGTGGCGGCTGGTTTTCCTATTTTGCTCTTGAGTGCGGGCCAGGCCGGTGCCACTAGCCCGGCCGCACTGGCCGGATCGGTGGTGCAAGAGGTGGCTGAAGTGTTGGCCGGGCTGACCTACGTCAATCTCTTGCGTCCCGGGCACCCGGCGATTTTCGGCACTTGGCCGTTCGTGTCGGACTTGCGCACCGGCGCCATGAGCGGTGGTAGCGGTGAGCAAGCGGTGTTGGCGGCCGCCTGTGCCCAGATGGGCCGTTATTACGATCTGCCGACCGGTATCGCCGCCGGCATGGCGGATGCGAAACTGCCCGATGTGCAGTCGGGTTACGAGAAAGCTTATACCGATGCCTTGGCTGCGCATTCGGGTGCCAATCTGGTCTATGAAGCGGCCGGCATGCAGGCGAGCTTGCTCGGTTGTTCGCTGGAGAGTTTGGTGGTGGACAACGACATGCTGGGCGCGATCAACCGCACGGTGCGGGGCATAGAAGTCAATGATTCGACGCTGTCGCTGCAAACCATCAAAGACGTGTGCGTGGACGGTCCTAGCCACTATCTTGGCGATGCGCAAACCCTGTCGATGATGCATAGCGAATACCTCTATCCCGAAGTGGGTGACAGAACCAGCCCGAAGGAGTGGTATGAGCAGGACAAGCCGGATGTGATGCTCAAGGCTAGCGCCCGTTTGCGGCGCATAATGGCGGAGCATTTCCCCGCGCACATCGACGCTGCTGTAGATGCCAGGCTAAGAGCCGAGCTACCGATAAGGCTGCCGCCCGAGACCATGCGGGCCAGCACCTCCCCATGGACTGTCAACAAGACGGTCGCCGGGCCTGAGTCCGACGTTGCCTGACTGGTGTTGGGCCTGACTGGTATTGGGCCTGACTGGTATTGGGCCTGACTGGTATATAGTAGCGGCCTTGTAAACTATGCCGTTTCGCGGCGGTGTCCATGGGTGTAGATACCGATTTCATCCGCCGTTTTCTGTTGGACGGCTCTAATGTACGGGGCGTACGGGTGTATCTTTCCGGGGTGTGGCAAGAAATGCTTGCCCGCAATCCCTACCCGGCGCCCGTCTCCCGGTTGCTCGGTCAAGCGCTGGCGGGTGCCTCGCTGCTGGCCGCTACCATCAAAATAGACGGGTCGTTAACGCTGCAAAGCAGCGGTGATGGACCCGTCACCATGGTCGTGGTGCAGGCGACCGGTGCCAAGACCGTACGCGGCATGGCGGCGCAGCGGCGCGAGATCGCCGGTGATGACTTCCAAGCGCTGGTCGGAGCCGGACATCTTGCTATCACCATCGATCCGGGCACGGGTAAAGAGCGCTACCAGGGCATCGTCGATCTGCAGGGCGCCTCATTGGCGCAGGTCATCGAGCGCTATTTTGCTACCAGTGAGCAATTGCCCACCCGCTTATGGCTAGCCGCCGATGAGCATTCGGCGGCCGGCATGTTGCTGCAACTGCTGCCGGCTGACGATGGTGAGGCGCCGGATCTGAGGTCATGGGAGCACTGTGTAACGCTAGCCGATAGCGTGACCCCGGCGGAGTTGCTCGGGCTCGGTACGGAGACTTTGCTGCGCCGCTTGTTTCACGCCGATGCGGTGCGCTTATTCGCTGGCGAGAGTATGCGATTTTACTGCCGGTGCTCACGCACCCGGGTCAGCGCTATGCTGCGTAACATGCCCAAGCACGAACTGATGGAGTCGGCCCGCGAGCAAGGTGGCGCGCTTGAGGTAAGTTGTGATTTTTGCAATGCCAACTACCCGTTTGATCTCCCACAGATAGCAGCCCTATACGGGGTGGGTGGCGCGTCTAAAAGGCCATTGAAACGCGCACCGGCTTAGGGGCACCTTAAAAAATGCACTTTTTCCGCGATTGCGGCGTCAGCGCCGTGCTCGAACCCTCAGGTATGACTTATACGCTGCGGTTGTGCGCGCGGTGCTTCCTCGCACTCACGAGACAATGACTATTTTTAGCAGGTGCTCTTAGGCGGATACGGAGCCAAGCGGCGCCGCCGGATCGATGGTGCACATGAACGGTTCATGCCGATTCTTGCCAGTCAACTGATACACCATGCCGAGCCAGTTGTTGAACAAGGACTTGCCGGTATCGGTCCAAGTGTTCTCCAGGCTGGCGATGAAATCGCCCTCCGCAAACTCCGGCATCTGTGCAGCGCTTTTCAGAGCCGCCTCCACTGCCGCCCGGTAGTGTTTCAGCAGCGTTCGCGTCTCGGCGGTAAAGTAGTGTTGCGGTGGCGGCGGGAACTCGGTATTGGTGCCGTCGATGTACCGGTTGACTTCCCGTTTGTACTCTTTTAGCAAGCTTTGCCGATCATATTCAGGATGACCTTGGAAGTATATCCAGCGCACGCCGTCACCGCTGACGGCAAGATGCACCCCGGCTTCCTCGCTCTCAGCCAACACCCGGATACCTGCCGCTTCCAGCGCCTCGCGCGGTGCGTCATTCCACCTCGAATGCGGGGCATCGAAACGGGTGTTGATATTCGCTGTGAGCGGATGGTCCGCCGTCACTACTCTGTGTGAATAAACGCCCCATTGTTTGACCGCCAGCGGTACCCGCTCAACGCCGTGGGTCTGGGCGATGTGGGCATGGGTGGCCAAGCATGAGCAAACAGTAGAGGTTACATGTTCACCGGCCCAGCGCATGATGCCGTAGAGGGCATCCCAATAGGGCTCGTCGCGTATATCCGGGTGGACTGGATTGGCGCCGGTAATGATAAGAGCATCTAGCCCTTCCGCCTGTATCTTTTCCAGCGGTTCGTAATAACGGGCTACGTAATCAGCGGCGGCCCCTTCGCGCGGCAAACCCGGCACCGAGATCGGATGAACGTAGAACTGAGCGATGCGGTTGCATGAGGTCACCAGGCGCAGGAATTGCCGCTCCGTCGCCTGCAAAGCCGCATCCGGCATCATATTGAGCAAACCGATGTGCAATTCACGGATATCCTGGGCGGCGGCGCGCTGCGGGCGCAGCACATCGTGGCCCTCTTGGGCCAGGCGCGCGAAGGTGGGTAGTTCGCTATGGGCGATGAGTGGCATCAGGCTGCATTCCTACTGCGGCTTAAGGCGGTGGCGACCAATTCCAGGAAATCCGTCTCGTCGCGCACACTGGCGACATCTGCGGCGCTGACGGTATAGCCGTAGCGGTTGGCTATCCACTGGTAACGAGGCCGGCGGTGCTCCACCAAGAACGGAAAAATCCACTGCACGAAGTGATCGGGATCCATCTGCGCGGCGCAGGCCAAATTGTTGTTATCCAAATATCTGAGCAAGTGCTGGTCGAAGAACTGCTCCTGATAATAAAGCGGCTTAGGCGCAGCCACCGCGCGCCGGATGAGTTCCGCTTGCATTTCATCATCTGCGGCGATGTAGATGAGCAGCGAGTGCCGGGCCAACAACTCGATGGTTTGCGGGTCATCCAGTTCGCAGATACTGCCGCTGGTGTCGGCGATAAAATGCGAGTAACCATAGAGGGTCTGGCCCTTGTCGATGAATTCGACCGCATCGCGGGTGGCGCCGATCTCGGCGTTGCGGTGCAAGCGTTGGCGGCGGCGGAACTCCTCCACGCTGAGGCCGCCGTTTTGCACCGCGCCTACTTTGCCGAGGAAGGTGGAGAGTGGCTCCAGATTGTGCACGGTGATATTGCTGCAAATATAAATACTGTCGGAGCGCAGCAGATCACGCAAAAAACCCACCTGCATGGCCTGGCGCTTGATGTTATCCAGGATCGGCTCTTCCAGATATTTGGTGCCGATGCGGTAATCTGCCGAATAGTGAAACCAGTCGGACTTCGGTAGCCGGTTGGCCAGCGTTGTCTTGCCTACGCCGGACATTCCGAGCAAGCTGACCGCTTTGTTGGACCAGCTTAGGAATTGGTCTCGGTCCATTTGCATGATAGGCACTCGCTCGCGTCGGGAGGGAGCATTTTCGCGGCCAACGGGGGCTTCGCACAATCATCAATTCGACGCCTGCGCAGTTTTATTCTGGCTCGCCTCGGTTGGGTGGATGTTTTGTGCACAGGGGTGCTTTATCGCGATAGGGGATTGAAGCGGTGTTTGGATTGTTAAAAAAATTGTTTGCCGGTGGTGGCGCCGCGGCGGTACATACGGCACAGCCGGTGCACTGTGGTGACTACACCATCACGCCCGTGCCACGCAAAGAAGCCAACGGTTGGCGGGTCGAAGGGCTCATATCGCGCCATATAGACGGCGAACACAAGGAGTTTCGTTTTGTGCGCGCCGATGTTTATTTCAGCATTGACGACACAGTCAGTGCCACAGTGCAAAAAGCGGAGCGGATCATAAAAGAGCAAGGCGACCGTATGTTCGAGTCGCCTTGATCTGCACTTGGGCGCCTGCTAAAAATAGTCATTTTTTCGTGAGTGCAAGGAAGCACCGCGCGCAGAACCGCAGTGTATGCAGAACCGCAGTGTATAAGGTGATACATGAGGATTCGAGCACGGCGCTGACGCCGCAATCGCGGAAAAAGTGCATTTTTAGAGGTGCCCACTTCTACTCATCGCCAGCACTGATAGGCCACGTATCTTAAGCGTCCTGCTTAGGCGCGATGTTGGGGATCCCTGACATCAATGTGTTCGGCACCCATTGCAGCAGTTCGTCCAAGTCGAACAAGCCGCCGTCGGTCTGCTTGTGTATGGAGCGGGCCTCCTCGCCGTAGAAATAAGTATGGATGCGGCCACGTTCGGCATGGAATACCTGCCCATTGACGTCCGCCGCCGCGTCCGTGGCCAGATAAGCCACCATCGGCGCAACGAATTCCGGTCCGGGCATGGCCATGAAGTTGTCGTACTGCGCCTGGCTGATCAAAGCGTTGTCTAGGCGCCGCTTCATCCCCTCGATGACCTTGTCGTTGACCGTCATGCGGGTGGCGGCCAGCGGACACATGGCGTTGGCGGTGACGCCGTAGCGGCCGAGTTCGCGGGCCAAGGAGCGGGTCAGGCCGATGATGCCTGCCTTCGCCGCCGAATAATTGCACTGTCCCACGGAGCCTTTGAAAGCATCGGAGGAAAAGTTGATGATGCGGCCATGGCGGGCGGTGCGCATCAACTTGGCGGCGTGATGACAGACGTTGAAGTGGCCTTTTAAGTGCACGGAAATGACCGCGTCCCAGTCATCCTCGGTCATATTCCAGACCATCCGCTCGCGCAGCATGCCGGCCACATTGACCACTATGTCCACACTGCCGTAGGCCTCGGCGCAGGCCGCCACCATGCGCCCTACCTCATCGTAGGAGGCGACCGAGCAATAAGCCGCCATGGCGGTCCCACCGGCTGCCTGGATTGCAGCCACGACTTCATCGTCCGGTCCGTTGTCGGTACCGGCACCGCCCCGGTCCGCGCCTAGATCATTGACCACGACCTCGGCGCCGTGGCGGGCCAGTTCCAGCGCGATTTCCTTGCCTATACCTCGGCCCGCGCCGGTCACGATGGCGGATCTACCGTCCAAGTGCATGATCTGTCTCCTCTAACTGATTGCTTTTGAAAGTCGTCGAGCGCCGCGGTGTCGCCCTCAAGGGACCATGACCACCGTGACCGTCTCCGTACCGGGATCGAATACGACTCGGGCCTCCCCGCTTTCCAGGAGCTGTAGCAGGTTGGCGACTTTTTCATCGAAACTGAGTTCTATTTCCCCGTAGTCCGTACCTTCACGCAGTACGAAGGATTCCGCTACCCCACGAAGCGCGGCGGCTGATAGATCGCCGGTGTCTATGGCGATGGGATCGGTGTCTTCGGGTTCGCTCATGATCTTGGAGGTCTATGCAGGCTTCGGCGGTTGCCCGAGGGTGGCTTGTAGGTGCGATACCCCACTAGTTCCGTGGCGTGCATGTTGATGAGGGCAGGGTGCCATGTTTTACGGGCCGTTGCGTATACGTCTTATCGGCGGCCTGCTGCGATGTATCGTTCTTGTGGGCGGGTCCATAGCCTGGGCCGAATTACCAAGGATGAGCTATTCGAGGTAACGCAAGCGTTGCTGGCGGAGTTGCGGCTACCGGCGGGCGCACCACCCACAGGCGGGCGCAGCCAGTGACCCCGGCGCTACCCCCGCTGCATCATCCGGACGGTATGTAGCTGGCTCTCAGAGCATTGCTTGTAGGCTGCAGCTTGGCCGGCAATGCGGCCGAGGACGACGGCACTCAACAGACCATTGCCGGACAGATAACCCCATACATGCTCGCCGGATAGTCCGCCGGCGGCACCTCCCCCGGCGTAGAGATTTGGCAACGGCTTACCGGTGTCCGTTAACACCTGTCCCTTCGTGCTAACAGCGAGGCCGCCCTGGGTGTGAAGCAGGGCGCCGGTGACTTTAATGGCGTGGTAAGGCGCCGCCAGTGCCGGCGCGGTGAAGCTGCGGCCAAAGGGGCAGCGTCTCTCGCCCTGGGTCATGGCGATGCTTGCCGCCAGCGCCGCGTGGGGAACCGCCATTTGCGCTGCCAGACGTTCCGTATCAGCGGCTTGGAGCACCGCGCCGCGCTCGCAGGCGCTTCGGTAATCCTCGAATTGTCCACCTAGCTGGTGCCGGCGCCCGTCGTACACGCACCAGGCGATGCCGCCCGGTTGGTCTAGCACTCTGACCGCCTGCTCTGAGTAACCATCGTGCTCGTTGGAAAATCTTTCCCCGTGGGCGTTGACCTGAATGCCGCCCTCCATCATCAAGGCCCACGTCACCAGGATTTGATGGGGCGTGGCCACCGAGCCGTGTCCCTGATAAGCGCCCATGCAGCGGGTGGCGGCGCCTAGGGCATGACCCCATTGCACTGCCTCGCCCTGATTGCCCCTATGGCCGAAGTACTCGGCGCCGGCCATCGCGGGGATGTATTGCGCCACCATGGCCGGATTACCGCCAAAACCGTTGCAGGCGAGGATGAGCGCGCCGCAGCCGATGGCCTCGCCTGTGCCATCGGGCCGTGCGATGCGCACGCCTTTGACGGTGCCCTCCTCAGCCACGAATAAGGTGGTGACCCACGCATCAGTCATGAGGGTGGCACCGCTGCGTTCGCTGGCTTGCAGCAACGCCGCTTGCAGATCGGCGCCAGCGCGGGAGGCCGGCGCATGCATGCGGGCCACGCTGTGCCCCGGATAGAGAAAATCGTTCACCAATTGCAGAGCGATGCCGTGCTCTTCGGTGAGCCAGCCGATGGTTGGGCCGGACTGGGCGCAGATGGCTTCAACCAGTTCGGCTGGTGCTTGATTGGCGCATTTTTTGTTGATATCGGCCATCATCAAGGCGACGCAATCCTCGACTCCGGCATGTGCTTGTTGCGCCGTACGGCAGGCCGGGATCATGCCCGATGACAGCGAGGTGGAGCCGGTCGCAAGGCTGTCCCGCTCCAGTAGCACCACCTCCACGCCGGCGTCCCGGCAGGCCAGGGCGGCGGTCAAGCCGCAGGCGCCCGCACCCACGATCAGGACCGGTACGCTGGCGGTGAAATACTGTCCGGCAGCGGGCTTGACGGTGGCCACGAGGTTAGTGTGCCTGCGTATGGTGCTGGATGATCAAATTGCCCATGGCGTCCACCATGGCACTCAAGTCGTGTTCCAAGAAAACGGTAGCGTCGTCTTGCTCGAACAGAGCGGGTCCTTGAATACCGGCACCGGCGGGCAGTGCCAGCCGGTCGTAAACCCGTGCTTCACGCCAACGTCCCGCATCCCATACTTGCCGCACGCCACGCTCGGCCGCCGCTACGGTGGCACCGGGCGGTGGCGCCAGCACGCTCAAGTCCAGTTGCGGCCGCCGGCCTATGACCGCCACCCGCAGGTTGATCACCCGCAGGGGCAAGCCCTCCAACAGGCGTCCGTAAGCGTTCAGGTAGGCCTTCTCGAAGGCCCGCTCTATGAACGCTGCATCCAGTGTGGGTAGTGCTGCGGCGGTGAGCGCCAGCGGGACGGCGATGGTGTGCGTTTGTCCCGTGTACAGCATGTCCAGCTCATACTCGACATCTAAGCGTTCAAACGGCGTTCCAGCCGCAAGGACCAACTGGCGTCCCTCCTCCGCCAGGTACTCCATGCGCCGGCGTAGGAGGTCCAAGCACAATGAATCAAGCGGGGCATTCAGCGTGTGCACGCGGTCGTGGCGCATATCCGCCAGCACGCAACCCAGCGCGCTATTGACCCCCGGAAAGCGCGGTACCAACGCCTTGGCCAGTCCCACTTCCTTGATGAGCGCACCCACGTGCAAAGCGCCGGCACCGCCGAAGAGCATGGCGGCGAATCGAGCCGGATCATGGCCCCGCTCGATGGACACTAGCCGGATGGCACCGGCCATGCGCGCATTGGCGACCCGCACTATCGCCTCGGCGGCGGCGACGGTGTTCAACCCGAGCGGTTGTCCTATGTGCGTGTCGATGGCCGCGGTGGCTGCCTCACTATCCAGCGCGCGCATCTTGCCGCCCATGGGGCGCGCTGCATTGATGCGCCCGAGAACGAGGTTTGCGTCGGTGACGGTGGGGCGGGTATTGCCGGCGCCATAGCAGGCCGGTCCCGGCTCCGAGCCGGCGCTCTGCGGGCCTACCTGGAGCAGCCCGGAGCGATCGATGGCGGCGATGGAGCCGCCACCGGCACCGATGGTGGTGACTTCCACCATGGGGCTGCGAATGACCATGCCGAAAGCCACCGCCGTCTGTGCCGTGAGCGCCGTCTTGCCGTCCACCACCAGCGCCACATCGAAGCTGGTGCCGCCCATATCGCAGGTGACGATGTTGGGCTGGCCGGCGGCTTGAGCGATTTTGGCCGCCGCGATGACGCCAGCGGCGGGACCTGAAAGAGCCGTGCGCACGGGCAGCGCCCGTGCCGTCTTTGCGCTCATGATGCCGCCATTGGACTGCACCACCAGCAATGAGCCGCCGAAACCGGCCCGCGCCAAGCCGTTGTCCAGGCGCTCCAGGTAATCGCCGATGAGCGGTTGAAGATAGGCGTTTAACGAGGCCGTGGAGGCACGCTCGAACTCGCGGATCTCGGGCAGCATGTCACTGGCAACGGTGATGTGTTGGTTGGGCCAGACTTTGCGCGCTGCCGCTAGCGCCTGGGTCTCGTTGATGGGATTGGCGTAGGCGTTGATGAAGAAAATGCACAGTGATTGGGCACCGCGGCCTAATAACTCGCGGCAGGCGGCTTCGATGGCTTGGCCGTCAACGCGGGTCAGTACCGTGCCGTCGGCCAACACCCGTTCGTCTACTTCCAAGCGCAGATCGCGCGGAATAAGCGGTTCGAATCGGCCCCGCAGTCCCCAGGTTCGGGGCCGGTCGCGGCGGCGCATTTCGAGGACATCTTTAAAGCCTCGAGTGGTGATGACCCCGGTGCGGGCGCCGCTGCGCTCCAACAGCGCGTTGGTGGCGACGGTGGTGCCGTGCACGATGGTGCTGACTTGTTCGGCGTCGGGATACGCGCTGGCGATGGCGGCGCGGATGCCGTGTGACGGGTCTTTGCGGGTGCTCGGTACTTTCGCCGTGATGAGGCCGCTGGGGCTGAGAGCGAACAAGTCGGTGAAGGTGCCACCCACGTCGATGCCTACCACGGCACCGGCCATGTCCACGGTGTCTGGTGTCGCCGGTGTGGCACTCATGGAGCGGTCTCGGCACGTAGTCGCTTGGTTTCTACTGCATCTAAAGTGCCATCGGCGGCGATGACGCAGCGGTAAGCAATACGCGCCACTGCGGCGGACACATAGCCGAGGCGTACATCGTCGGCCACGGCCTCGGCGTCGCGGCGGTGGGCCGGCCCGTAGCCGCCACCGCCCGGCGTTTCCAGCCGCAGCCGCTGGCCGCGTTGCAGTTGGATATCGACCATCTTCGAGACCATGGGTGGGTTCTGCCCACCCGCCGCGGTTGGATAGGTGAATCTGTTGAGCGCGCCGCCCGCACCGCCAGCGACACCGGGCGGGGCGTATTTACCCCGTTCTCCGAACAGGAAGCCGGTGGCCTCGCGTGCGAGCAACTCAAGCTCGTAAACGGCGCCGCAACCGCCCCGGTGCTGGCCGGGTCCGGCGCTGTCCTGGCGCAGCGCCCATTGCGTGAAGCGCACGGGATAGGCGGCTTCCAGGATCTCTAGCGGCGGCATCGTGGCCATGGAAATGGGCGCATTGCCGTGGTTGAGACCGTCGCCGGCGGGGTGGCCACCATGGCCGCCGCCGAAGAACGAAAACATGACCCAACGGCTGCCGTCACCCCGGTAACCGGCGATGGATAAGGCGTTGATGGTGCCGTAAGCACAGCCGTTGACCCGCTCGGGCGCGGCTTTGGACAAGGCCACGAACACCACGTCGATAAGGCGCAAAATCGTCTCCGTGTAGCCGCCCACCGGGCGCGGTGGACGGGCGTCCAGCAAGCTGCCGTCGGCGATGACGAAAGCCACCGGATCGAGCACCCCGGCATTGGCGGGCACATCGGTGAAGACGTGTTTTAACGCTACATAACAGGCGGCGATAGCGGTGGATTTGGAGATGTTCACCGGTCCTGCGCAGGCCATCGCCGTGCGCGAGAAATCGAGGGTCAAGGTATCGCCCTGCACCTGTAGATCCAGGGCCACGGCCAGCGGTTCATCCGTGATACCGTCGTTGTCCAGCCAGTCCTCGGCGCTGAAGACGCCGTCCGGCAAATCCGCCACCAGACCCTGCATGACGTTGGCGGCGCGCTCGCGTAGCTCTTTCATGGCGTTGGCGACCAGGGCGTCGCCGTACTCGTCCAGCAGGGCGTTGAGGCGCGCCTCGCCCAACTCCAAAGCGTTGATCTGACCGTTCAGATCGCCGTAGAGCGAGCCCGGCAGGCGCGAGTTTGCCTGCATGATAGCGACGATGTCCTGGCGCAGCTCGCCGTTCTCGAATAATTTAACCGGTGGGATCACCATGCCCTCCTGAAAGCTCTCGGTGGCCACCGGGTTGTAGTTACCGGGTACGTTGCCGCCCACGTCATGCCAATGGCCGACCGAAGCCAGATAACAGTTGAGCGCGCCGCCCCTGAATACGGGCTTTACCAGCTTGAAGTCGGAAAGATGGGTACCGCCGTCCCAGGCGTCGTTGAAGATGTAGATATCGCCAGGGTTGGGACCACCTTCGGCGCGGGCTTTGTCGATCACCGCTTTGACCGCGAAAGCCATGACACCAACGAAAATGGGCAGGCCCGATTTGCCTTGAATCAGCGTATCGCCAGTGAGCGCGTCGTAGAGGCCGTGACTGGCATCGTGGGCCTCGGCGATAATGGGGTTGAAGGCGCTGCGGAACAGGGTTGCGTCCATTTCATCGGCGATCTGCTCCAAGCGTCCTTGCAAGACCGCCAAGGTGACGGGGTCTAGCGGGGTCGGCTTTGAGGCGGCTGGGGTACCCATGCGCGAAAGCTCCAAGACGGCGAACGGTTCATAGTACAAGGGACCCATAGCCGGATACACGTGCCGGATACACGTGCCGGGTTTGGGGACTATTTGCCACGCGCCGGTGCGCCGCGGTAATGAGCCGCCTAATTCGGCGAAAAGAGTATAGAACGACGGCGCTGGCGGAATTTCGGACCCTGGACGTAGCCGCTCCACGGGCGCTGATGAAAGCAGCGCAGCACGCCGAGGCCGCCGGCTGGGACGGCTTGCAGGAGGTGGATACCCAAGGTGCCGGTGGAGGTGGTGGCCAGTGGACCGCGCGTCACCGGCATCGCCGCCCGCCATGCCGACACAGTGGTGCTGGCTCTTGGTGCCGAGCCGGAGCGCTTGGCGTGGGGTATAGAAGTGGCCAGGAAAGCCCGGATAGCGGCGGGATTGGATTCCGATATCTTGCAATTCGGTGCTTACATCCAGTGCGCCGCTCATCCCGGCGCCAATGTCGCCAGGGAATGGGTACGCGGCGGCAGCAGCACCCTCGCCCGCTTCTCGATGTGGACGACGTTTTCTTACGCCCGCTATAAGATTCTCCGTGACGGGCGCTTAATCGTCCTTTGTTGGCCATGCGAATTCGGCCACTACTACCTTAGTGCCCAACGGCACAACATCACGCGGCAGGCTATCCAGAGCTAGATAAAATTCGTAGGTTCCTTCTACGGCATCGGGACCTAGGGAAGTAACAAGTGCAGAAACCTCAGCCGGTGGACCGTCTTCTCCAAGGTATCCTATAACCCGTGGAGCAGTCCCCTCGAATCCAGCGAGACGGATTCGCTCTAGCGCTTTGTATGTTATTCCCCGTGCTGCTTTGTATGTTATTCCCCATGCCTGATCGGGGTGTTCATTGAGTGCTTTAGAGGTTTCTCGCAACGCATTTGCGAACTTTTTGTTCCACTTTATCGGTCGGCCCAGCGCATAGTTCGAGTGTACAAGCGCATTCGGTGTCGACCAAAGTATAGCGGCCCGGATATTACCTGGCGGGAGAGACGCAACATGTTCAAGCACGGAGTCAATCTGCTCTGCTTGAAGGTCATGTATAGGAAGACTAGTCATTACTCGGCGGTTTTTTGCCGCGCGCGGAGACGTGACAAAATCAAGTGCCCACGAAATCTTCTGTCGCGCATTAAGCGTATGGAATAAGGTGAATTCACCGAGCTTTATTTTCACCTGAGAGCTATCCGGTATCCCTGCTTTCAATATCTCTGCTAGTGAATTGCCGTCAGCACCCCTAACTCTGTTCGAGCCTTCAGAACTCATTGGTATAAAAACGTTTTGCCACTCTAGCGGTCCCGTAATATCGCCACGCGCCGTGTACAACTCTTGCGCGCGCCCCACCTGTCCAGCAGAGGCCAAGGCAAGAGCGAGGATAAAGAGCAACAACAGCGCTAATGAGGTGTACTTCGCTGTCATATCAGTAACCTCCAATTTACAAGCCGGCGAACCATTTAAAGATCACCGCTGCAACCAGAAAGAATGTCCAAACTTTGATAGCTAAACGTGCGCCGGTAAGCAGCAGATCCATATAGTCGGCGTTTTTCGGCGCACCATCTGCGACCGCGTGTCCGTAGAAGAGACACGTCAACACGAAGATGGTGGCTATCAGGGTTCCCCACAAGATACCCAGTTCGGGAAGAAGCTCGAATAGAAACGCTTTGAATGTCTCGGTAATGTACATCCATGCGATTGACGCTGTAGCGGGTACGGTCGCAAAACCAAGCCCAGCATACAGTGTCCGCAAAATTGCCCGAAATTTGGTGCGTGGCTTCGCGCCATCCCTGCCGGTGGGTGTCTCCGGGGCGCCTTCGTCTCTTCGAAAGACTCGTTGCGATAGGTTGTACAGGTCCTCGAATCGCTTGAGCCATTTGTCCCACTAGTCGTCTTTGTTGTCCGCCACGATCCGTAATCCGTTGTCGTCTCCCGCGATATCGGCAGCCCGCACCCGCAAGCGTTCAGCCGCGTAGGCGCACTAACCTCCGCTTGGCACTCGATTCAGAAAAAGGTCAGTATAGTTCTCTGTTTCTACCATCGCTCTATCCGATAATCCGAATCCGTGAGACCGTACATGCATCACAGCGCCCAAAAACTCGCTGCTGGATCTCTGTTGGGGCCTGATACACATTCCCATAATAGCTGATATATCCTAGTAAAATCAAACAGTTACGAAATTTACTTGCATTTACTGGCTTCGGTGTAAACGATGCCGGAGAAGCCTACTTTTTCCGTTTGCACGGCCAATTCGGCGGATCGTCGCCACATGCAAGCACCGGCCATCAAATCAAATTCCACGGAATCATTTGCTCCTTTGCTTCAAAGACGCTATCGGGTCTAAACACGTCATCGCTTGTTTAATACATGCCATAGCCGGTTAGGCGTCGCCGGCATGGTGAAATCCCGCACACCCGCCTGCGCCAAGGCGTCATGCACAGCGCTCATGCCGGCGGCTAATGCCCCTACCGTTCCCGCTTCGCCAGCCCCTTTCACGCCCAGCGGATTTCTCGCCGTCGGCACCGGATTGGAGCTGACCTCCATGGCGGCGAACTGATCCGCCCGCGGCATGGCGTAATCCATGAAGGTCCCGCTGTTTAGCTGCCCCGACTCATCGAAGACGATTGCCTCGCATATCACCTGGCCTAGACCTTGCGCGATGCCGCCATGGATCTGGCCTTCGAGCAGCAGCGGATTCATCACCGTGCCCACGTCTTCGACGGCCACGTAGCGCACGATGTCCATGGCACCCGTTTCCGTATCGATGAGCACTTCGCAGGTATGGCAGGCGTTGGGAAACGTCGGGCCGGGCGGGGTAAATGTGGCGAAGCCGGTGAGGCCGCTGTCCATACCGGGTGGCAGCGCCCGCACTGTATGGGCGGTCTTGGCGATGTCTTGGAGCGAAAGGCGCCGATCGGTACCGGCGACAATGAACTCGCCATCAGTAAACTCGATGTCTAGGGCGGCGGCTTCCAGCACATGGGCCGCGATCTGCTTGCCTTTTTCGATAATGCGCTGCGCCGCCTTATGCAGCGCCGAGCCCGCCAGGCCCGAGGCCCTGGAGCCGCCCGTGCCATGGCCGTAGGCGACGTGATCGGTGTCGCCCTGCACGAAGCGGATGGCGCTGAAATCCAACCCCAACCGCCCGGCCACCAGTTGTCTGAACACGGTGGCGTGGCCTTGGCCGTGGGAATGCACGCCGGAGAGGATGGTGGCCACACCTGTTGCATCAATGCGTATCTCCGCCCCCTCGTCGAACATGCCGGCGGCCTGTTCCACCGCGTTGGCGATGCCAAAACCCAATAGCTTGCCGGCGGCAGCGGCGGCGGCGCGCCGGGCGCTCAGGCCGGCGTAATCGGCGTTGGCCAGCGCCTGGCGCATGTTGGCCTCGAAGTCACCGCAGTCGTAGTGGTAAGTAAGAGGCGTTTGGTAAGGCATATCTTGCGCGCGGATCAGGTTCTTTTGCCGCAGTTCGGCCCGGTCCATGTTGAGTTCGAGAGCCGCTTTGTCGATAACGTGCTCGATGAGCAGCGTCGCCTCGGGCCGCCCGGCGCCGCGGTACGGATGCACGGGCGCCGTGTGGCTGAACGCTGCGGTGATGGCGGCGTGGATGGCCGGGGTTTTGTAGGTCCCGGCGACGCCGCCTATGTTGCCAAATGCTGGCAACGGTCCGAATATCGACAAATACGCCCCTAGATTGGCGGTCCCCGATACCCGCAAGCCCAGGAAGTGTCCAGCACTGTCCAGGGCCAGATCCGCTGCCAGGATGATATCCCGCGCGTGTTCTTCCATCAGCGCCTCGCTGCGCTCGGACAGCCATTTGATCGGCCGCGCCAACTCCTTGGCCGCCCACAAGGTCAACGCCAGCTCAGGAAAAATATTACTGCGAAGCCCGAAAGAACCACCCATGTCCGGGCTGATGATCCGCACGGCGCTGTCGGGCACCCCTAGCACGTAACGCGCCAGCCAACCACGTATATCATGGGGAAACTGGTTACCCGAAGTGAGGGTGTAGCGCTCATCGTACGGGTCGTATTCGCCGATCGCCGCGCGCGGTTCCATGGCGTTGACAGCGAGCCTTGATATGGGCAGCCGCGCGTGGGTGACATGGGCCGCCTCGTCGATGGCGGCGTTTACCGCCTCCTCATCGCCGATCTGGAAGCGAAAACAGATGTTGTCCTCGCACTCGGGCCACACCGCCACTGCTCGGGTAGCAGTGCCGGTATGGGTATTGGCTTCGAGGATCTGGTAGTCGATGACTATGAGTTCCGCCGCGTCCCGTGCTTGCAGGGCCGTTTCCGCCACCACGAAAGCGACCGGATCACCCACGAAACGCACTGTATCCGGAGCCAGCGCGGGATGCGGCGGCACGTAAATGGGCGCGCCGTCGGGCCGGGTCAACGGCACCAATTGTGGCGCGAAGGTCGGCAGATCACCGAGTTTGGAGGCGGCGATGTCGGCACCGGTGAATACCGCCAAAACGCCGGGCGCCCGCAGCGCTTGCACGGTGTCTATGTATTTTATGCGGGCGTGGGCATGGGGTGAGCGCACGATAAGACTATGGGCTTGCCCCGGTGCGTTGATGTCGTCCGTATAACGCCCGCCGCCACGCAGCAGACGGGGGTCTTCGGCGCGCGGTACGGCTTGTCCCAGTGCATATCGGCTTTGGGCGTATCGGCTTTGGGCGTATTGATCTTGGGCATATTTCATCGGCGTTGATTGGCGCTTTTTAGTCCACTTAAGCGGGTATGTAAACGCTGCCGCCCGGTAGCGCCACCGGGCCTTCGGGAAAGCGAAGACCCTTGGCCATCACCGTCATGTTGTGCACCGCTACGCGCCCAGCTTGACCAACATCTTGCCGAAGTTGTCACCGGTAAATAGCTGCATAAAAGCATTAGGCGCATTCTCGATGCCCGTGGCCACGGTTTCCTGCCAGCGGATCTCACCAGCGGCGATCCACGCGGACATGTCTTTGACGAAGTCCGGATACATATCCCAGAGCTGGGTGACGATGAAGCCTTGCATGCGTAGGTTCTTGCCTATCATGTTGAACAGATTCGGCGGACCTGGGCGCGGTTCGGTGTCGTTATAGCCGCTGATCATGCCGCACATGACGATGCGGCCAAACGGATTCATCGCATCCAACGCCGCCCTCAGGTGCTCACCGCCTACGTTTTCGAAGTACACATCCACGCCGTCCGGGGCGATCGCGCGCAGCGCTCGCATGAGATTGCCGCAGCTCTTGTAATTGATGACCGCATCGATTCCAAGATCATCGCCTAACCAGGCGGCTTTGCGCTCCGAGCCCACGCTGGCGACCACCCGGCAACCTTTGAGTTTGGCGATCTGACAGACGATGGCGCCCACGGCGCCGGAAGCGGCGGAGACGAAGACCGTTTCGCCGTCCTTGGGCTCGCCGATGCGCAACAACCCCGCGTAGGCGGTCATGCCGGGCATGCCCAGCGCACCCAGGTATGCTTGCAATGGCGCGGCTTGACCATCCACCTTGGTTAACCCTTTAGCGGGCGCCACATACCACTCGCGCCAGCCGTTCATGCTGAGCACGTGATCGCCCGGGGCGAAGTTGTCATCGTTGGATTCGACCACCTCGCCGACCGCACCACCTTGCAGCACCTCGCCCACCTGAAAAGGCGGCACGTAGCTGCGCCTGTCCACCATGCGCCCGCGCATGTACGGATCCACCGACATCCACAGGTTGCGCACCTGCACTTCCCCGGCGCCCGGTTCATTGACGGATACGGTTGCCAATTCGAAGTCCGCGGGACCCGGCATACCGACGGGACGCTGTTTCAAGCGTATTTCCTGGGCAGTTTTCTGACTCATATTCCTCTGCTCGCTGATGCCACAACATAGGCGTAGGCCCTGGAGTATGGCATGCCCGGCGCCGCGCGGGCTTTCGCCACCTCCCTCACTTTGCGATTATTGAACGCTCCAGCTACCTTCGCGGAGACCCAACATGGCGTACGAGTTCATCACTGTGCAGTCCAGTGATCACATCACCACCGTTACCATCGACCGCCCGGAGCGCATGAATGCCCTGCATCCTTATGCCACCATCGAGATGAACCAAGTGTTCGATGAGTTCGAGGCGGATCCGCAGCAGTGGGTAGCGATTGTCACCGGCGCTGGCGACAAAGCTTTCTGTGCCGGTAATGACCTCAAATTCCAGGCCGAGCACGGCGGTGACGAAGTGCGCCGGTTGCGCTTGCAAGCTCCGCGGGGCTTTGGCGGTCTACACAAACGCACCCGCTGCATCAAGCCGATTATCGCGGCGGTGAACGGTTTCGCCCTGGGCGGTGGTTTTGAACTGGCGCTCTCCTGCGACCTCATCATCGCCGCCGAGCATGCCAGTTTTGGACTGCCGGAACCGCGCGTGGGCTTGTTGGCCGGGGCCGGTGGCGTACACCGCTTACCCCGTCAGATCCCCTATCACATCGCCATGGGCGTTATTCTCGCCGGCAAGCGCCTGAGTGCCGGTGATGCGCTTCGTTACGGCCTCGCCAATGAAGTCGTGCCGCTCGCCAAGCTCATGGACACGGCCAGGGATTGGGCGCATGAAATTCTGAAAGGGGCACCGCTGTCGGTGCAGGGCTCCAAAGAAGCCGCCGTGCTCGGCCTGGGCCTGCCGCTCGATTTGGCGCTGGAGGCGGTGTTTCCAACCCAAGGCCGGTTGTCCGAAACAGCGGATTACGTGGAAGGACCCAAAGCCTTCGCCGAGAAACGGCCCCCGAATTGGACAGGTGCTTGATCGGTTCGCAGTACTAAAAGTTCCGACTGTCGTTTGGAGGACCATCAAATGACCGTTTCCATCAACGGCATCGCCCATATTCAACTCACCGTCAATGATCCCCAAGCGTGCCTGCCGTTTTGGGAAAAGCTCTGTCATTTCATGGCGATGCAAACGCTGCTCAGAAACGATGAGTCGGTCTATTGCATCGGCGGGCGCACCGGTATCCTGGTGCGTGGCGCGCCACCGGAGAAACGTGGCAAACCATTCGATCAAGATACCTGCGGCTTGCATCACATCTGCTTTCGCGCCCGCAGCGTCGAGGATGTGCAGGCGATTGCAGCCTATGCCGAAGAAGAACTGGGTGCCAAGATGGTTCACCCGGCTGAAGACGGCTCGCAGTTCGCCCCGGGTTATTACTCCGTGCTGTTCGAAGATCCGGACGGCATCCGCATCGAAGTCAATCACGTGCCCGGCAGGGGCCATTTCGGCGCCGCTGGCCGGTTAGGCGAGGGCGGCCTGGGCCCCGCCAGTCGCTATGGTGAGGAAGGCTTAACCGGGACTCAAACGGATAGTTAGCCTCACATTCTTGAATTCAAGTGATAAGTGCATAACCGGACCAACTATTCGCATCCGTACCAGCCAGCGCCATAAATACTTCAGGGCACCTGCTAAAAATGCACTTTTTCCGCGATGGCAGCGTCAGCGCCGTGCTCGAATCCTCAGGTATCACCTATACACTGCGGTTGTGCGCGCGGTGCTTTCTTGCACTCACGAAACAATGACTATTGTTAGCGGCGCCCTTCAGCCGGTGCCCCAATGCTGCACTGGGATTGACGTACCTGAAACAACAAGGCCTGTTCTCACTTCGGGACGGCTGCATTGCCTGTCATCACGGTTGATGAAACGCCCTGTGCGCAGCCGCATGCAGGGTGTTGTGGGGGCTGGAGCTTAGAGACCTCCGGCTACCCGATTATGCATCAATACCTGATTCATGCATCAAGCTTTCAAGTGGGATTGATAAATTTGAATGAAGCGCTCGAATCATATTAAGTGACAAGCTTCTACGATGATTTAAAATTTCAGACACCCTACCTCTACTACCGATATATGGTTCAAGGTCTTTTCTCGATAAATTCATTTGCTCCATCCGAAATTTAATTGCTGCTACGGGATCAGGAGGAAAAATTTGATGATGTTTATTTTCATAATCTTCAATTAAAACCAACCAAATATCCAATTTATCTCCATCTTCAGTACCTTCATCAGCGCCCCATAAAGACTCAACTTCTGCAAGAGCGCTCTCATAATCCCGCTCATTTTTTATAGGCTGAATATGCATCGTAAATCTCTGCGTCTATTTCATCATATTGTTTATGCGTGCCAACAAACTTAATAAAACAGGCTTGCCTTTGATAATCGGTTGCTATCACTAACCTGTACTTATTACCTGCGATATTGAATACCACTCGATTATTTTTGAGAATACTGGCTGAACGAAACTGTGCTTTAATATCCTGCGGTGATTTCCATTTAGCTTTTGAAGCTTCCTCATACCATGCTTCCAAGGCTGACTTTGAATCATTGTATTCTGGCGATGATTCCCAGAAGTCGCTAAGTGATCGTTTTGCTATTACTCTCATTTCCTACAGTATAGAGAGATACCGTATTGGGATCAAGCTAGCTTAATGCATAACGAATAGTTGAGCGGCCCGCCACAGAGCAACGATAAGTACGTGTCCCTATCCCGGGTCCGCTCGCACGGCTTGTTGGGCGAATCTCCGCCGGCGACGGTTTGGCGGGCAGGCTATCTATGGAGTTAACGCTTGATGGCGGTGTTGCGTTGGCTAGTGGCACCGGTGTGCATAGGCGCCGTGTCTGCGGTTCTGTCGATGCCATTGCCGCCTCCTTGGGCCTTCGCCCTGCCCGGGTCGGGCGTGACGGCTCTATGATGCGCTCGGCCAGGTGTACCGGCGCGGCGCGGTGCTGGCAGCGCACAGACTGTGGGTGATGGCGTTGAACGAAGGCCATCCAGTCCACCGACTCGGGGTCGCTGAGTTGGCTGTTGCGCAACGGCCCGCCGCGCACCTAGCGAGCTCAATACGTCGCTACCCCTTGGCCATGGGTATAGCGTTGGCCGATATGGACATGCCAAGGCGAGTGGCCGAGTGTGTTGAGCACGTTGCGAAGGCGCTGAGCGCTCATTTGCGAGGGCGATCGAAGTTGCCCGGCTTGGAGAAGTTGGAGAATCTTGACTCGCAGTTTGCCGCGAAACAGAGGCATCAATGCTTTGGCCGGCCACACGAACGCCGCACGCTTAGGCGTGTGCCACTGACCTTCGCTATCGGGGTCCGCCTTCGCTGACCAGGCAGTGGATGTGCGGGGGATAGGATGAGTTGCGCCCCCAGGTGTGACGGGCCAGCAACAGTCCAGGTGTAGTGAGGTGGACCCCTTAAGTGGATCTTCTGCGTTCCGATGAGGCTAATAGGAGCAGGAGCGCATTGGACCGACGCACCCCTGATGCAGTGTACTTTGCTCAGGTCGGCGCATCAAGGGCGGCCTGATACAGCATGAAGGAGCACACTTGACGGGCTGTCCAATTTTCCGGGGCCACTTCTCTTATAAAGTGTCGTGAATTCACGTGTTCGATGAAAGCTCTGATGAGTACTGCAGTGGCTATGTTGAGCCCCTGCGTACCGAGCGCGTTTACGTTCGATCAAATTATCCAGTAGTTGCATGCTTAGGGGCTGCTATTTCGCGGCTGCACCAGCGCAAGTCCTAGCAACATCAGCAACAGCGATAGCCATACCCAAGACGAGTAGCTCTCATTGAGGATGAGCGCACTGAGCAACACGCCGAACAAAGTTATGACGTAGGCGCTCTGGCTGGTGAATATCGGTCCCGCGATGCCGACTAGCCAGATGTATCCGGTATAGGCGGCCGTGTGGCAGAGCGATGAGAGGAGCAGAGCCCACTCGGCAGTTTGCCATGGCACCCACATATCGACCCAGGTGCCGCTGGCGAGGGCTAAGGGTGCGGCGATAAAAGCGCCCGTCACTGATGCGCCCAGGAGCGCGGCGGCAGCATCGACAGTGGGCGGAGCCCGCTTGGCGATATAGCTCACCTCGACGCCGTAGCAAAGCGGTGCCAGCAGGGCCACCAGCACGAATACCCGCTGGCCCGCGTCCGGCAAACTGGCCTGCGGTACCAGCAAGACCAAGACCGCCACGGCGCCGACGGCGACGCCAGTTGAGCGCAGCCATGAAAAGGGCTCAATGCGTAGACCGTTCGCAACCACCAGCGCGAACATGGGCGCTGATGCCATAACGATGGCCATGATGCCGGCGGGTAGCTGCGCCGCCGCCAGATACGAGAAGCTGTTCGGCACTATGGTGCCAAGCAATGCGATGACTACAACATAGCCGAGCACCTGGCGCGTTAGCGGGAACCATAGACGGCGTAACAAGCAGATGCCGGTCAATGCGATCGACGAGAAGATAAGCTGCCAGAAAACCAGTCCCAGTGGCTGGTGTCCCGAGGAGACCGCCAGCTTGGTGAGGGGGATGGTCAAGCCCCAGGCGGCGCCGCAGGCCAACAAAGCGAGGCCCAGCGCTAGACGGGTGAAGCGCGGCGCTGGGGGTTTGGATGCTGCCGCAGGTTTGGATGTTTGAGTCGATGGCAAAGCACTGGACCCGGTTTAGGGGTTATTCCGGCGTACGGTGCGCCGCCGGGCCGTGTTAAGTTGCTGCACGCTTGCACCACACCGTCAGTTACTATGAAGCGCCTTATCTTCACCGCCTGCCTTGGCACCGAGACCAATTCCTTCTCGCCGATCCCTACAGGGTTGGATCTGTTCACCCGCACCATGTTAGTCCGTGGCGGTGAGCACGGCGATAGACCGGGTCTATTCGCCCTGCCGCTTATTCACTGGCGCGAACGGGCTCTCGCGAGAGGCTGGGAGGTACGTGAAGGCTTGGCCGCTTTTGCCACCCCGGCCGGTGCTACGACGAGGGCGGCGTTCGAGTCGTTACGCGGTGAAATACTGGCTGATCTGGATAAGGCTTTACCGGTCGATGCCGTTGTGTTGAGCTTGCACGGCGCGATGATCGCCGATGGTTATCCGGATGCGGAAGGCGAGCTGTTGGCCCGTATTCGCGAGCGTGTGGGGCCCGATGTACCGATTCTCGCGGAACTGGATCTGCACGGCCACCTGACGGCGCAAAAAGTCGCCGCCGCCGATGTGCTCATCTTCTTCAAGGAGTACCCTCACATCGACGTGGTCGAGCGTGCCGCCGAGATCTTCACTTTACTCGAACGCATGCTCGATGAGGGTTTGCGCCCGGTGATGGCAATGCATGATTGCCGGATGCTCGGCATCTATCCGACCACATGCGAGCCGATGCAAAGCTTCGTCGCGCGCATGCAAGCCTTGGAGCGTGAGGCGGGTATCTTGAGCGTGTCTTTGGCTCACGGCTTTCCCTGGGGCGATACCCCCGAAGTCGGAACGCGGGTACTGGTGGTAACGGACGGTGATAGCGCGCTTGCCGAACATACCGCCACTACCCTCGGCCAGTGGGTATTCGATAACCGTTATGCTTTGTTGGCGCCTTTCGTGAGCCAGTCCGCCGCCATCAAAAAAGTGATTCGGGCGGCGCCGGGCGAGCGCCCGTTCGTGATCGCCGATACCGCCGACAATGCCGGCATAGGGGCGGCCAGCGATGCGACCTTTTTTCTCGCCGCGTTGCTCGAACGCGGTGGTGGTGGCTTTGCCTGCTCGCCAGTGTGGGATCCGGGCGCCGTCGAAATCGCCCACGACGCCGGTGTCGGTGCCCGGATCGACATTCGCATTGGCGGCAAGTTGGGGCCGGCGTCCGGTGCGCCCCTCGATATCAGCGCAGTCGTGATGGGATTAAAACGCGATGCCCACCAGCCCTTTGGCGGCGCCATCGTGCCATTGGGCGACATGGCATGGCTACGCATCGGCGAACCGGACAACGATACCGATGCCATCGATATCATCTGCAACTCTCATCGGATGCAGGCATTCCACCCGGACTGTTTCGCCCAAGTTGGACTCGATCCATTGCGGCCCAAAGCGCTGGTGGTCAAATCAACTCAGCACTTTTATGCCGGTTTCGGATCTATAGCGCGGGAGGTTATCTATGTTTCTACGCAGGGAACGGGATCGATGAATTTCGCTTCGCTGCCGCACAAGAGGGTGACGGCGCCGCTTTGGCCGCGCGTGCCGCAGCCGCATGCACGGAGCGCTTAGGTTCGCGAGTTTTGCCGGTCATCAGTCCTAAGGGCTAATGGCGCCCGAACGGTTTGTTGCCGCCGGCGCCGGCGGCAAAGCGCCCGGTGCGATAGTCGTGAACCGACACGGGCGCATAGCGGGGTGGATTATCCGCCCCTTGGCAGGTGGGCAAACACTCAAACGTGGCGCCGTAACGTGGTCCGGCGGCAAAGCGCCGGGCACCATCGCCCGCGTCAAGAGGCGGCACACTACTGCAGCAAACACTTTAGGGGGAACGTGGCCGTGACGCATGCAGACAATCCTTTTCTTAGTGGCAACTTCGCTCCCGTGGAAGCAGAACTGACGGCTTTCGATTTGCCGGTCGAAGGACAGATCCCAAAGGCACTCAACGGGCGTTTTATTCGCAATGGTCCCAATCCGCTGGGTGACATCGATCCGGCCACCCATCACTGGTTTACCGGCAACGGCATGGTGCACGGGCTAAAGCTCGAAGACGGGCAGGCCCGCTGGTACCGCAACCGTTACGTCAGAAGCCCCGCTATCTGCGCGCTATTGGGTGAGACACCCATCGAGAATCCATTTGGCGATCCAGCGCGCATCTTCGCCGCAAACACCAACGTCATCGGCCACGCTGGCCGCACATTCGCACTGGTGGAGGCGGGTGGCTGCCCGGTAGAGCTGTCTTATGAGCTGGATACTATCGCTTACAGTGACTTCGGTGGAACCTTGGAGCGCGCTTTCTCGGCGCATCCAAAACGCGATCCCCTAACCGGTGAGTTACACACTGTTGCTTATTGCTGGGGTTGGGGGAATCAAGTTCAGTACGTGTGCGTTGATGCCATGGGGCAGGTTAGCCGCAGTGTGAACGTGCCGACCACTGGTGGCCCCATGGTTCACGATACGGCGTTCACGGAGCGGTTCGTGCTGATTTTGGATCTGCCGTGTGTATTCGATGTGAATGCCGCGCGGCGCGGGGTTTCGTTACCGTACCGCTGGCAACCCGAATATCCGGCCCGTATCGGTTTACTGCCGCGTGACGGCGCTGAGACCGGCTCTAGCGATGTAATCTGGGCCGATATTGAGCCCTGTTATATCTTCCATCCACTGAATGCGTACGACGACGAACAAGGGCGGGTTGTGTTCGATGCCGTGCGTCATCCGCGTATGTTCGCGGGTGAGCATGTAATAGGTCCTCCGAATGAAGGCACCTCCACTTTGGATCGCTGGACTATAGATCCGGTCAGCCGCCGCGTTAGCCATGATGTGATAAGCGAGCGGGCACAGGAGTTTCCACGGCACGATGAACGCCGCGAAGGCCGCTTCAGCCGCTTTGGCTACAGCACCGATCTGTGGCCCGTGGACAATCAGATGGCCTTGCTCAAAACAGATCTGAGGACCGGTGGCGTTGCGGTTCATTCATGTCCGGGCCGGCACCATCTCGAAGGTGTTTTCATACCCCGCGAAGGCAATGCCAATGAAGACCAAGCCGATGAAAACCAAGCCGGTGAAGATGATGGATGGGTGATGGCGTACGCATGGGACGCGGCCAGCAGCACAAGCGTAGTAGTCATCATTGATGCGGCTGACTTTAAAGCGCCACCGGTGGCCACCGTGCGCTTACCGCAGCGCGTACCGTTTGGTTTTCATGGTAACTGGGTTTCTGGTTAAATTGTCCAGCGTGTGCGCCTAGCCAGAATGTGTTCAACACCGCGTCTACCCCGTTCCACTTAACTGTTGATTGGATGTAATAGGGCGTTTCTTGCTATGCCCGCACGGGAGCTGGACATCATGGATTGACCTGCCCTGTCCGCGGGACACGTGGGTTATGTTCGAGGTCAGGACCCTTGACACAGAGCCACATTGAGGAGGGCAGGTCGTGAACGAGTTTAGCGCATATGCCGGACTGGACGTTCACAAGGACACGCTCGCGGTAGCAGTGGCGATGCCCGGGTGCGAGGAGCCGGTGTACCGGGGCGAGATCGAGAATCAGCGCAAGTCGCTTCACCGGCTGATTCGCAGCCTGAGCCGCCTGCATCGTGCCGTGCTCCTCGAGTCAGGCGCAAGGGAACGGGGGGCGGCCACGCCCCCTCCGGAGCGCCAGCCGCCGCCCCGCTTAGGTTAACAACGCATCCGGCCAGACTCGCCCTCTAGACGGTGCGGGGCTTCTCGGTGGAGCGCCTATGCGGCGGTCGTGTTGACGGCTATACGCAGAGGCACCGCATGATCTCGGTCGGCATTGTCATTGGGCGGGCGCCAGCACGGCACCGAAGACTTCGACAGCCGTGAGGGCGGATTGATAAAAGCAGCACTCGGTGTTATGAAACGCGCATGGTGAAGGGCGCTCGCGAGGGTCCGGATTGCCGGCGTTCAAGACCAAAGCCTGCGCCCGTTTCGCCGGACGCGAGGGAATCGGCGACGCCACATTGTGCGAGGCTCTTCTGCGGGCGCGGAGGGGCTTGATCGATGCCGATCGGGGTGGCGACGTCATCGAGCAGCGCATCGCCCGCAGAGGTGACGGGCGCTCCGGCGAGTTTCGCACGAGCATGCTGTTTCGCCGGGGCGAGCTGGCGTTTTTCGTGTACGGATTCGCGAAGAGCGGCCGGGACAACCTGCGCCGGGACGAGTTGGAGACCTTCCGGCGGCTGGCCGACGAGTACCTGGCGCTGGACCGGGCGGGCCTTGCAGCGGCGCCGGCGGTTGGAGTGATCATCGAGGTGCAATGCGATGACCAAGCAATACAAGAGTGAAGCGTTGGCGGCCGCGCACGAGGCGGCGCTTGGCCTCGCCGAGGCCGGTCTGATGTCGAAGCGGACCATGCGGGCGTTCGACGAGATGTGCCTGACGCCGGTCGAGGAGATGGCGCCGGAGGATATCTGCGCGCTACGGCTTCGCTAGAATGCGAGCCAGGCCGTGTTCGCGCGCTACCTCAACGTGACGGCCGGACTGGTGAGCCAGTGGGAGCGCGGCGAGAAGCGTCCGCGGGGCGCATCCCTGAAGCTGCTGACGCTGGTGGCGAAGAATGGCTTGGGGGCAGTGGCATGATGATAGCCACCACTTTTGGGAGCGGGTAGGAAGAAATCCTCTCATGGTCGCGCCGCTCATGTCACGGCACCCGGTTAGCTTGTTCCGCCTTGGAATAGCTAGGGCGGGCGAGCATGCGCGCCATGTATGCGGTCAGAACATCCGGTATGGATTGATGGTAGTCCTTGGCCCAGACCAGGCAGGAGGCCAGCAGGATGTCGGCGCCGGTGAAATGCTCGCCGGTGAGGTAAGTCTGCTCCTCTTTAACGAGCAGCGCGGCGGCATTGATCATGCGGGTGAAATACGCGCTGCTGGAATCCACTGCCACCGGCGCTTCGCCATAGATATCCGGTAGGTACTCATGGCGCCGCAAGATATAGAGACTGGTGGCGTCCAACTCCATGCAGACGAAGGACAGCCACTCGAAATACTTGGCCCGTGCTTTGATGCCGGTGGGAATGAGCGGCGCCGCCGGATCGCTGTAGCCTTCGGCCAGATAGGTGACGATGGCGGCACTCTCGGCGATGGTGAGGTCGCCGTCGCGCAACACCGGGATTTTCTGGCGTGGATTGAGCCGTTTGAACTGCGGGGTTTCGGTGTCCGGCGTGCGCGTTCGCACCGGCACGCAGTGGTAGTCCAGGCCGAGTTCGATGAGCGCCCAATGGGCCCGTAGCACGCGGATCGTGCCGACGCCATACAGTGTGCGAGCATGGGAAACCGACATAAAGTTCATGTTACTTCAAGTACGCGGATGTGGCACAGGATAACTCAGTGTTGTTTGGCCGCCTGCGTTGCTGTCACTTTGCCGTTGCGTACATCCTCCTCTACCTGTTCCCGTTCCCTTGCTGCTGGCGGGTCATAGCCGCCGCCTGGGGTTTGCACCACCAGGCGATCGCCTTTGTGCACCGTGGTCAGGAGCTTGGAGGCGATGGTTTGCTCTGCGCCGCTCGCGCGGATAATAGTTGAACGGGCTGGGGTTGAACGGGCTAGGGTTGAACGGGCTAGGGTTGAACGGGCTAGGGTTGAACGGGCTGGGGCGCCGTCACCGCCGCCATGGGCACCGCGGGCTGGGTGATGGTGGGCGCCTGCTAAAAATAGTCATTGTTTCGTGAGTGCAAGGAAGCACCGCGCACACAACCGCAGTGTCTAGGTAATACCTGAGGATTGGAGCACGGAGCTGACGCCGCAATCGCGGAAAAAGTGCGTTTTTAGAGGTGCCCTAGTGCCGTTCGCCGCGGTGGGTGAGGGTTATCTCATCGGTTAAGAACTCGAACTCCCGCACGCAGCCCAGGCCGCCGCGGTACTGGCCGGGGCCGCCCGAATCGGCGCGCAGGGCCATGCGGTGGACCCGTACCGGTGCCTCCAACTCCAGGGCCTCCACCGGCAGGTTCATGCAATTGCTGCCGTTTGTCTCGATGACATCGACGCCATCGCGCCGTGGGCCAGCGCCGCTGCCGCCGGCATTGAACTCGCCGGCCACGAAAGGCGTACCCGTCGTCCTGTTTGCCACCGAACATCAGCACTAGCGAGGAGCTGGATGCATCCGCCGGTACCCTGGCGGGCGGTGCCTCTTTTAGGGCCCCCACGATGCAACTGGCAATGCGCTTGATGGTGGCGGTGCGCGAGTTGACCGGGGCTGATTCTTCGGGATTGACCAACGTGCCCTCCGGCAGCCGCAGGGTTACCGGCCGGAAACAGCCGCCATTGGTGGGGATGGACGGATCGGTGAGCGAGCGCACGGCGAAATAAGCCGCCGCTTGCGAGCCGGATGGCACGGCGTTGAACGGACCTTTGGTCTGCGGGCCGGTGCTTTCGAAGTCGCAATGCGCGGTGCCGCCCTCAATGGTGGCGGCCACTTCGATGCGCACCGGCTTATCCAATTCGATGCCGTCGTTGTCTAGGCAATCGGCGTAGCGGTAAGTGCCTTGCGGAATGGTTTTTAAGGCTTTGCGCGTTAGCTGCTCGGAGCGGTCCAACAGTTCCCTGAACGTATCACGCAGTCGGTTGTGGCCGTAACGGCCCGTTCATTCATCCAGTCTGCGTGCCGCCACTGTACAGGCGGCGATCTGGGCGCCCGGATCGCCCAGGAACATCTCCGGCACTCGCACATTCAGTTTCAACAGCCCCATCAGCGTGCCGTTGATGACGCCGGCAGCGCGCAGCTTGAGGGGCGGAATGCGGATCCCTTCCTGATAGATGTCAGTGGCATTCGGCGGCACTGAGCCCGGCGCCATGCCGCCCACGTTTTGGTGATGGGTTATGGCGGCGCTCAAGGCGATGACCCGTGCGCCATGGAACGCCGGCATGACGATGGCGATGCCGGGCAGGTGGGTGCCGCCCAGGTAGGGGTCGTTCATGCTGAACAGATCGCCCGCGGCCATCGCGTTCACCGGAAACTTGTTGAGCAGGGTTTGCACGATGGGGAGCAGGGTCGCCAGATGGATAGGGATGGCGATGGCTTGGGCCAGTGTTTCGCCCTCCACGGTGAACAGGCTTGCGGATGCGTCCAGGCCCTCCTTGACCACGGTGGAAAATGAACTCCGCAGCAAAGTTGACTGCATTTCATTAGCGATGCCGTCTAGCTTGTTGCGCACGACTTCCAAGGTAATCGGATCTAACCCGGCGGCGGTATCCGCGAAGAGAGTGTTCATGGCTATGGCTGTCGTCTCTTTGGGAGCAACGCTCGCAGGTGAGTTCCAGATAGCCGCTAGTCAGTACCACGCTAACCCAGCCGGTGTCGATTGAGGGTGGTGGTATCGCGTTGTTCGATGATCGCCGGGCCAGCGATACGGTTGCCTGGCGCCAATGCTTCGCGAGCGTACACCGGTACCTGCCGTGGCGGCGCCGCATCGCTCAACATAGCTAACCGTGAGCGGGGCGCGGGGCTCGCATCGCTCGTTTGAGTAGCCGCCGCTGCGGCCGCCGCTGCACGCTCGGCAATCGATGCGCGATGTACGCTACGCAGATTGACCAGCCGGGCCGGCGATTGCGTGGCGTAGCCGAAGACGCGCTCGTGCGTGTCCATGAAGTGTTCATATAACCGAGCGAGTGGGGCCGGTTCGTCCAGGTGTAGCGGTACCTTCAGATAATAGGATTGGCCCACATAACACACATCGGCGGAGTAGCTGATCGCTATACCGCCGGCTGCCACCGCTTCGCCGGCCATGAGCGCAGCGCTCTTTGCATCCAGGCCGGCCAGTTGCCGTTTGACCTCATCCGGCGAGACCTTGGCCAGAGCCATGGGATAACCGGTGGCCACGGCGTGTTCCACCGCTGCGCCTAGCAGGCCAGCGGCGGACAACACGCCTGGATAGCGGGGCACCAAGACGGTGTCCATGCCGAGTTCCTCGGCCAAGGCCACGGCGTGCAGAGGACCGGCGCCACCCGGTGCCACCAGGGTGAAATCGCGCGGAGCGAATCCTTGTTTGATGGACACCATGCGGATCCCCTCGGCCCTCTGCGCATTGAGCACTTGGTGAATGCCCAATGCCGCTGTCTCGGTCTTCATCCCCAGGGGCTCGGCGATGGCCCGTGCGAATGACTTCGCGGGCGCTTGCGGGGTCCGGTTGTAGCTTGCCCGCAGCGAAGTAAGCGGGGTTCAGCAGGCCGAGAACCACGGCAGCGTCGGTGACGGTGACCTGCTCGCCGCCGCGGCCATAACAGGCGGGGCCTGGATCGGCGCCGGCTGAGTGCGGGCCCACCCGCAGGCCGCCGGCCTGGTCTAACCAGGCGATGCGGCCGCCGCCCGCGCCGATGGCGTTGACGTCCACCATCGGCACTCTTACTGGAAAGCCGTCTATGAGGCCCTCTGGCCGCGCCAGCGGTTTGCCGCCAGTGATAAAAGAGCGATGTCGCAACGGGTGCCACCTATATCCACCGTGATCAATGGCTGGTGGCCTGCTTCGGTGCCGGTTTGACCAGCACCGATGACGCCAGCGGCGGGGCCGGATAGAAACAACCTGACCGGCCGTTCCACCGCGCTGCTGGCGGCGCTGACGCCACCGCGCGATTGCATCACTTGGAAGGGCGCGTTGATGTGCTGTTGCCGGAGCACATCCTCCAGGTTGCGCAAATAGCGGGTCAGCACCGGTTTGGTGTAGGCATCGAAGCCCGTCACCACCGTGCGCTCGTACTCGCGAAAAGCGCGATCCACCGCGGATGACAGGGATAGGCTCAAATGGGGAAAATGCGCCGCCGCCAGGGCGGCGCTGCGCTGTTCGTGAGCTGGATTCAGGAATGAGAACAGCACCACCACGGCCACCGATTCAACCCCCTGCGTGCATAGCTTTTCGAATGCATGCAGTACGGTGGATTCATCCGGATCTGTAAGCACCTTGCCGTCAGCACCGATGCGCTCAACAACTTCAGCCCGGCGCGCGCCCGGTGCCAAGAACACGGGGGTTGAGGGTTGCAGTTCAAGATCAGGGCACCGCTAAAAATGCACTTTTTCCGCGATTGCGGCGTCAGCGCCGTGCTCGAATCCTCAGGTATCACCTATCACTGCGGTTGTGCGCGCGGTGCTTCCTTGCACTCACGAAACAATGACTATTGTTAGAGGCGCCCCGTAGATGAAGTATTACGGGAACGGGCCAGCCGTGGTTGGACCCCCATCCCCAGTGAATTGCATGAAGGATCCATGATGATCGGCCATACCGCTTCCATGCCGGGCCCGTTATTAACGGCCCGTCATTAACGGCCCGGCATTAACTAGAGCGGCGCTGCCGGAGTAACCCGTTTTTGGCGCCACAGGAACGCGGTGGCTGTTACACGAA
Source organism: Gammaproteobacteria bacterium (assembly GCA_012103455.1). Taxonomy (GTDB): domain Bacteria; phylum Pseudomonadota; class Gammaproteobacteria; order HK1; family HK1; genus WLWT01. The sequence goes on along the minus strand of WLWT01000003.1, from coordinate 255,510 downwards.
TGTGGCGGCGGCGCGTTTCATGCCACCGCCATCAACTCATCCAAGGCTTTTCGATAGCCGGCAGTGATGGCTTCGCGCGCCACGTGTCGCCCCGCCTCGACGGTTTGTCTGCCAGCGCTCCACACCTCTGCGACCGGGGACTCTAGAGCTGAGAAAATCCAACCGTCCAGTAACTCGTCGCCGTTCAAGCCGTGTAACCCCACCGCGTTGGTGTCCAGGGTCAACAGATCGGCCAGGCGGCCAGGTTCGATGGCTCCGGCGTTGCGGCCAAGAGCGGCGGCACCACCGCTAAGAGCCGCATCGAATAGCGCCCTGCCAGTGGCTTGCTCCGCTCGCGCCAATACATTGCGCTGGCCTAGGGTGAGGCGTTGCGAATACTCCAGCAGCCTCAACTCCCCCGCTAGCGTGATACCTATGTTGGAGTCGGTGCCCACACCCAAACGCCCGCTGGCGGCGGTGAAGGCTGCCGCCGGGAATACACCATCGCCGAGGTCGGCTTCAGTGATCGGGCAAAGCCCGGCCACGGCACCAGTTGCCGCTAGCCGGTGGCATTCCTCGTCATTGATGTGAGTGGCGTGTACCAGGCACCAACGCCGGTCAACGTCATGGTGGTCTAGCAGCCAAGCCACTGGCCGCGCGCCCCAAGCGTGTTCAATCTCATCCACCTCGGCCATTTGCTCAGCGATGTGTATGTGTACGGGACCTGCCGGGTGAGCGTCCACCACCTCGTCGAGGAGCGGGCGCGGTACGGCGCGCAACGAGTGCGGGGCGATACCTATGTTCCAATCCCCTGTTGAATATGCGCTGGTTGAATATGAGCTGGTTGAATATGCGTCGGGGCCTCGCTTGAGCGAGCGCGCCGCCGCCGCCCAGAGCCGCCCGTAGCCATCGGCGTCGCATGCGAAGCGCAGTTGTGCGCCAGCCGGCGCGCGGCCATCGGCCCCGCCCGCGGCGTAGAGCACCGGCAATAACGTGAGGCCGATCCCGGTATCTTCAGCCGCGCCGATGATGCTCTGCGAAGTCTGCGCCGGATCGGCGTAAGCGCGTCCGCCCGGGGCATGATGCAAGTAGTGGAATTCGGCCACGGCGCCGTAGCCCGCTTCGCACATTTCCATCTGCGCCTGGGCGGTGATGGCGCCGATCATCTCCGGCGTCAGCGCGGCCAGAAACCGGTACATGAGTTGGCGCCAACTCCAGAAACTGTCCGCGCCGGGGCCGTGCCGTTGGATGCGTCCCGCCAGGGCACGTTGAAAACCGTGACTGTGCAGATTCGCTGGCGCTGGCAGCAGCGCGCGGCCGCTGAGGCGGCGGTCCCCGGCGGCTGGCTTGGAGTCATGGCGGACGTCTTCCAGGCAGCCATCCTCGCCGATGAGGACACGCACGTCGCGGTACCAACCGCCACGTAGTAGAGCCAGTGGCGCATGAAGTGAGAAAGGACGCATGGCGGATCGCTCTTGAAGTAGGCCCAGACATAATAAGCGCCAGCCCGGTCTAGACGTAGAAGAACATACCCGCCGGGAATAAAGAGCACCTCTAAACATGCACTTTTTCCGCGATTGCGGTGTCAGCTCCGTGCTCCAATCCTCAGGTATCACCTATACACTGCGGTTGCGCGCGCGGTGCTTCCTTGCACTCACGAAACAATGACTATTTTTAGCAGGTGCCCTACAAGTCCGGGTGCGGCACCGGCTTAAATCCGCTAGCGTGGGACTAGGCCGGTTAGCGGGTTGAGGTCAACTGGGCGCCAGATCATTGGACGCCAGACCATTGGGCGCCAGGCCATTGGGCGCCGACAACGGAGGCTGCCATGAACGATCCCCGTCACAACCAGCGCGACATCTACCCACCTACCGGCGCTGAATTGAGCGCCAAGTCCTGGCTAACGGAAGCGCCGTTGCGCATGCTCATGAACAACCTGCACCCGGACGTGGCCGAGAATCCCCATGAACTGGTGGTCTATGGCGGCATAGGCCGCGCCGCCCGCACCTGGAACGATTTCGAGCGCATCGCCGCGAGCCTGCGCGCGCTCGAAGACGATGAAACCTTACTGGTCCAGTCCGGCAAGCCGGTCGGTGTGTTTCGCACCCACGCGGACGCCCCCAGAGTACTCATCGCCAATTCGAACATCGTTGCGCACTGGGCCGATTGGTCGCATTTTCACGAACTGGACCGCAAAGGTCTGATGATGTACGGGCAGATGACGGCGGGCTCTTGGATTTACATCGGCTCGCAAGGGATCGTGCAGGGGACCTACGAGACCTTTAGGGAGGCGGGCCGCCAGCACTACGGTGGCCAACTCGCGGGCCGCTGGATCCTCACGGCGGGCTTAGGCGGCATGGGCGGCGCACAGCCGCTTGCTGCGGTCATGGCCGGTGCGGCGTGTCTGGTGGTTGAGTGCGATCCCAGCCGCATCGAATTGCGCCTGCGTACCCGTTACCTGGACGAGCGAGCAGCAAGTCTTGACGGCGCGCTGGCGATGATAGAGCGCTGGACGGAGGCGGGTGAGGCGCGTTCGGTGGGGGTGCTTGGGAACGCCGCGGATATTTTTCCCGAGCTGGTCCGGCGCGGGATAAAACCCGGCATCGTCACCGATCAGACCTCCGCGCATGATCCGGTAAACGGTTATCTGCCCAAAGGTTGGACCCTGGCTGAGTGGCGGGCGCGGCGTGAATCGGAGCCGGCGGCCGTGGAAGCCGCTGCCCGGGCCTCGATGAAAGAGCAGGTGGCGGCCATGGTCGAGTTTTGGAACGCCGGTGTGCCAACGCTGGATTATGGCAACAACCTCCGCCAGGTGGCCAGGGAAGAGGGCCTTGTCAATGCCTTCGATTTTCCGGGTTTCGTGCCGGCTTACATCCGCCCGCTATTTTGCCGCGGCGTGGGGCCGTTGCGCTGGTGTGCTCTATCGGGCGATGCGCAGGATATCTACCGCACCGACGAGAAGGTAAAAGAACTGCTCCCGGATGATGCCCACTTGCATCACTGGCTGGATATGGCGCGGGCGCGCATCAGCTTCCAGGGGTTGCCCGCCAGGATCTGTTGGGTCGGATTGGGACAGCGCCACCGCTTGGGCCTCGCGTTTAACCAAATGGTGGCGGACGGTGAACTCAAAGCGCCTGTAGTGATCGGGCGCGACCATCTGGATGCGGGCTCGGTGGCGTCGCCGAATCGTGAAACCGAGGCGATGAAAGATGGCTCCGACGCAGTGTCGGATTGGCCGCTGCTCAACGCGCTCCTGAACTGCGCCTCAGGCGCCACCTGGGTCTCCATTCATCACGGCGGTGGCGTAGGCATGGGTTTTTCGCAGCATGCCGGCATGGTGATCTGCTGTGATGGCACCCCGGCCGCCGCCAAGCGTATCGAGCGGGTGCTGTGGAACGATCCCGCCACCGGCGTTATGCGCCACGCCGACGCCGGTTACGGCGACGCTATTCGCTGTGCACGAGAACACGGACTCAAGCTGCCGTCGTTAGGAGGGTTGAGTGACGGTTGAGGTCCTAACTCCCGGCGCGGTGCCACTCCAGCAGTTGTTGAGGGTGCACGCCGGGCAAACACCGGTACGGATCGACCGCTGCGCCCAGGGCGCCGTTGAAAAAGCGGCCCGGCAGGTGCGGTTCGCCGCCTGCGGGGAGCGCCCTGTGTACGGGGTCAACACCGGCTTCGGCAAACTGGCCAGCGTCAAAATAGCGGCGAAAGACACCGTGACGCTGCAGCGCAATCTCATCTTGTCCCACTCAAGCGGCGTGGGTTCGCCAGCGCCGCCGGCGGTTGTACGTTTGATGATGGTGCTGAAGTTGTTGTCGCTGGCCCGGGGCGCATCCGGTGTGCGCTGGTCCCTCATCGAGCTGCTGGAATCAATGGTGAACAGTGCTGTACTCCCGGTCGTGCCAAGCCAAGGATCAGTGGGTGCTTGCGGTGATCTCGCACCACTAGCCCATATGGCGGCAGTCCTGATCGGCGGGGGCGAGGCGACTTTCAAAGGCCGTAAGCTAGCCGGTGCGGCGGCTTTGGAAAAGGCGGGCCTCGCGCCGATCACGCTTGCCGCTAAGGAGGGCCTAGCCCTCATCAACGGCACCCAATTCTCCACCGCCCATGCCCTGTCGGCGTTGTTTGCGGCGTGGCGCAACGCCGAGGCGGCAGTGGTGGTCTCGTGCCTCGCCACCGATGCGATCATGGGCTCCACGGCACCGCTGCGGTCCGAGATCCATCAACTGCGCGGCCATCCCGGCCAGATCGACGTCGCCCGCGCTATGCGCACACTGATGTCCGGCTCTGCCATTCGCGACAGCCACCGGGACGGTGATACGCGGGTGCAAGATCCGTATTGCATCCGCTGCCAGCCACAAGTCGCCGGCGCCTGTGTGGAACTCCTGCGCCAAGCGGGCCGCACCCTCGCCATTGAAGCCAACGCAGTCACGGACAACCCACTGGTGCTCGGCCCGCAGGTGGGCATTCTCTCCGGCGGCAACTTCCACGCTGAGCCGGTCGCTTTCGCCGCTGATCAAATAGCCCTCGCCATCGCTGAACTCGGCTCTGTCGCGCAGCGCCGGGTAGCGCTGATGGTCGATCCCGCTTTGTCCTTCGATCTGCCGCCGTTTCTCACTCCGGATCCGGGGCTGAATTCAGGCTTCATGATCGCGGAGGTGACGGCGGCGGCGCTCATGAGTGAGAACAAACACCTGGCCAACCCTTGCTCCACCGACTCTACCCCCACTAGCGCGAATCAGGAGGATCACGTATCGATGGCGGCACATGGTGCCCGGCGCCTCGCGCAGATGAATACCAATCTGGCGTACATCCTCGGTATCGAAGCCCTCTGCGCTACCCAAGGGATAGAGTTTCGCTCGCCGCTTAAGACCAGTGCGCCGCTACGGCGGGTGATAAAGCGTTTGCGGCAAGTGCTGCCGCCGCTTGAAAACGATCGTTACCTAGCCCCGGATCTGGAGCGTGCCGCCACGCTGGTAACGGGTGGAGAACTGGCTGAGGCCACGGGTGAGAGGCCATTGCTTGAGTTCTAGCCATGGCCTAAGTGTTAGTGGCGCGGCTGTGAATGCCGGCAGCGGTGGCGGCTGGCTGCCGTATGCCATACTGCGGCGATGCCATTCCACCCGCACGCGCTCTGGCGGCGCTGAAGCCGGCAAGCTGTTCGTATTCACAGTCTGAACGGCATAGACGCACCGCGCTTCGAACAAGCCGGGTAACCGCCTCTAGGGCACCTGCTAAAAATGCACTGTTTCCGCGATTGCGACGTCAGCGCCGTGCTCCGATCCTCAGGTATGACCTATACACCACGGTTGCGCGCGCGGTGCTTCCTTGCACTCACGAAAAAATTACTATTTTTAGCAAGTGCCCTCTATTGCCTCGAACTATCTATTGTTGAAGAACATCAGCGTGGCTGGTTATTCGTTCAGCCTCCATTCACGCGGCCATCCGCACCATGACCGGAACATGTTCGCCGATCTGGCGCCGATGTATGCCGATAGGGCCTTGCAGCCATATATCGGCGTTGTTTTGCCCTGGCTGATCTGGCGCCGCGCTGCGCATGCTTGAACAGCGGCGCGCTACCGGCAAGGTGGTGCTGCAGGTTCGCTAGTGCTACGCGGACTCGCTAGCCGATCTGCTATGCTCCGGCGCTTTGTATAGAGGCTGTAAGTTGGAGGGCTCCCATGGAACTGAAGATTGAAAGCGAGGTGAGCGGCACGGCGTGGAAGATCGTCGTCGCGGTGGGACAGAAAGTTGCGCAAGACGAGACCCTCATGATCGTCGAGTCCATGAAAATGGAAATCCCGATCAGCGCCCCAGAAGCAGGCACCATCACGCAGGTGTGCGTGGAAGAAGGGGCGCTTATATCCGAGGGTGACGTCGTTTTCATCATGGAGACTTGAGGGCGGCGATGGCATCGGTATGCGGATCTGTCATGACACGGGCGAATTCGTGCAAACGGAAATGGTGACGGGTGAAGATCCGGTAGCGCGGCGGTTGGGTTTCGCGTCAGGGCTAGAACGTTTAAAAGTAGCGCCATTAGCCGATAGCTACACCGGCCACGCCATTGAATGGCGCATCTATGCGGAAAATCGCACGAAGAAATTTCTTCCTTCGCCGGTTCTGTTGACCCGCTTTCCCCTGCCACCGGCGAGCGCCACTGTACGCGTGGACACGGGCTTTACCGAAGGTGGCACCATCACCGCGTTTTACGGTCCGATGATCGCTAAAGTCATCACCTGCGCCGGTTACTGGATCAACCGCAGTTCATCGCGGGTAATACCGATACCCGCTTCATCGAGCACTTTCACGGCGGTATAGCTGATTGACTGGCTATTGTGCGCCTACGTCTGAACTCTCTAATTCGAAGTACAGTCCGTTAGTATTCGCGTTGAAATCCGATAAAGCGCCGCGTATTGCGGTGCGCGGGGAAAGTACTACCACTAAGTAATTGACTGACAAAGGAAATAGAGGTAGAAATCTTTTGGGAATTAGAGAAGTACGAATAAATACATGACACAACGCCCCGGACAGCAACGACAGCCCGTCGTGGAACTCCGCGACGAATGTCCGGCGAATACCTGTTAAGTGCCTCAACATAGGAACAACATGCAACTTCATCATTTTGAAAAATATTATAAGTTCTATCTTGGTTCAGAAGAAAGAACCGATATAGTCGAGGATGATGCCAAAAAAGGGCTGGGGATACCCGCTGGTTCGACTATTGCCACGCCTCCCCTGGAGCAATGCGAAGATGATGAAATTCCAGTATTTGAAGATGGCTCATGGAAAATTGTAAAAAACGATTTTTGGCGTCCGGTAGTTGAAGAAATCAATTATGACGCGGGTCGAGAAATGAGTACATTCCAATTTCTTGAACCGAACATGTCTGATTTCATGAAATTTCCTTCAATGCCTCAGTTATGCAATATCAGTTTAGTAGGCACGAGAATTCATCAATCGCTCATTATCATCAATAAAAAATTTGCTCAATGTGTGGAAATGCACAAAATAATATTGCAAGGCGGTGGCAATAATGCAATTTATCTAACACAAAAAGGAACGATGACCTTCAATCCTTTGACTCTATACGAGTTTAAAATCGAATTGGAATCAATAGTCTTTATAATGAGGCGAGTACTAGATTCTCTAGTTCAGCTAACCGATCTCGTGGTAAATTTCCCGGATTTTGAAAAAACAAAGACTTCAGGTGATGAATCTATTGACTCAATTCTTTCACCGAAAGCAAAAGACACTCCCGTTAAAGCAATAATCCTTGGAAACGATACCTACGAAAAAGACCAAAGCAAATTTTTGGAAATTTCAAATAACTTATTCAATTGCTACAAACACTCATTAATGCACGATGAGTCATTTAACCTAATAGGTGCAAATGTACCTACTTTCGTAGGGTTCCTTGTAAAATATGCTAATCACAAAAAAGTAATACAACACCATAATCATAACGCTTACCATCTGATGATGGGCTTCCAAGATTGTGTGGCAAGAATCCTGAGAAACCAAGAATTGTATAGAAACAACAAGCAAAATAACGGTACTTAACAAGTGCATGCATACGACCGCCTACGGCGTCGCATGATGCAAGCGTTAGGCGTAAAGCGTGTAGCGAAGGACGAGAAGAATTCGAGTTCAGTATTGATGCAGGCCTGCCGACAGTGTTGTGATTTCGATACTCAAGCGCAGAAGAACAGAATTTATGTGCCAGTGTGGATACGGGGGGGCTGATGGCCAAGAATAGCTGCAAAGTTCGACCACGTTCTCTCGCGCCGGCTGGCCCTCGACCGCTCTGGAATATCTGCAAAGCACAAGCGTTGCGTCTCGGTGCGAGGACACGTAGCCGGGAATCTGTCACGGTAGAGTCTAGTGCATGTAGACAAGCTGATGTAGCAACAAGGTAGAAAGTCGATGTGTGAATTTCAACGCTGTCGATATGCAACGGGTTGCGAAGTTGGTTGTTGTAGTAAGCGCCTTCGCCCAACGATGGCTTGGAGCTGGGCTGGCCCATTCGCTGCACGAATGCCCTAGCCGCTCAAGCCTACCGTTAGCTCTCTACGCCAGCCCTGAAATTACCTTCTTTGTTCCTTCCTGCAACCATTCAATAGCGCACTCAATATCGTCAGTCCAGTATTCGTTTGCAACCTTGGGCACGGGTTGGAATTTTAGAAGTTGAGAGGGTTCATCATCCCTTGGTAACAACCAGTCGGCTACCGTGTACAAGTAGTCTTGCCAATTACCCGTGCTCGGATGAAGCGACACAGCAAGGAGGTCAAACTCACCAAACCGGTACGGACGGGTATTAGTCCCGTCGGCGGCTTTTCCACCTCGTGTTCTTTGGGTTTCGACCACCCAAAATTCGTCGCTCAGCTTTCTATAGCCTTCTGATGCAATCATTGGGCGATGCTGCTTTTTGCGCTGCATTTTGAGCTGGATAGAGACGCGCGATTGATCTTTTTCGAGCAAAAAGTCGTAGGGATGGTCTCCCTCCGGCGCAACATCCTTCCAGCCGTCGAGCCCATCAACCACCTCAACGGCAAACATTGCCTCGGCGATAACCCCTCGCAGTCCACGCTTTGTCAGGTCAGATGATCGTGAAATTGCCTCAAGTATCACTTCTGCGGGCGCGCTGAATTCCAGTTCCAGAGGGTGAATGCGCTGATCATGCATAAGCCATTCGAAAACACTCCTGCGATCAGCATCTGATGCTTCGAGCAAGAGCCGTTTGATCGCTAAGACCTCTTCCGAATCAGAGTCTTCGTCGCTACCCAACTCGCCCGTGACGTCATCACGATGCACCAAGACATGCCCTCCGATAGTCAATGTCCGTAGGCGCCCCTTGTTGACTAGTTTCGAAATCGCTTGCCGGGAGACGCCACGCAACCGTGCAGCGTCGGCCTGTGATAGCCATTCTTTCATTCAAATTCCGGACACAAGGTTGACATTGTCAACCTATAGTGTGAGTATAGATCTCAAGGATGGCGCGCAACCGCGTTATCTTGAGCGTCAAACCATCGATTAGAGCATATTTCGATGCCCCAACAAACATCACTAGCGATGGAAAGCCCGTTTGATCGCGGAATTCTAGACGGCGTAACTGCCCACTATTCAACAAGTTACGGATCAGCCGTTTGTGCCGACTCGTTAGAGCAGCTGAGCGGCCTACCCGATAAATCAGTGAATGCGGTCGTCACATCACCGCCATATGCTCTTCATTTCAAGAAGGAATACGGCAATGCAGACAAACAAGACTATCTGAAATGGTTTCTGCCATTCGCCGGGGAGATTTTCAGAGTTCTAGCGGACGACGGCAGTTTTGTTCTGAATATCAGTGGCAGCTATAACAAGGGCACACCGACCCGATCTTTGTACCACTACAAATTACTTATATCGCTTGTCGAAGAAATCGGTTTTTATCTGGCCCAAGAGTGTTTTTGGTACAACCCCGCGAAGATGCCGGTGCCTGCCGAATGGGTCACTGTTCGCAGGATTCGAATTAAGGATTCGGTTGAATACGTCTGGTGGCTATCAAAGACGCCTTGGCCCAAAGCAAATAATAGGAAAGTCCTTAAACCTTATAGCAAGGACATGCTTCGATTGAATCAGAAGGGGGTAAAAGAAACTGTACGGCCATCGGGTCACAAAGTGAACGCTTCTTTCGACAAAGTAGAAACCGGCGGTTCTATTTCTTCAAATGTAATCGATGAAAATGCTGAATCATTTCTTTCGTTCGGAAATAATTCAGCCAATGATCGTTACACAAAATTGTGCAAAAAAGCTGGAATAAAAATTCATCCCGCAAGGTTTCCCGCAGCGCTTCCAGAGTTTTTTATTCGACTACTTACTGAGGAAGGTGATCTAGTAGTTGATCCGTTTGCCGGATCGAATACGACAGGGATGGTCTGTGAGCACCTTCAACGACGATGGCTCGCGGTAGAGAGTTCGCCTGAGTATATTGAAGCTAGCAAATTTCGCTTCCCCGAGTTGAGCGAGAGCTAACAACGCCGTGGAGTGGGACGCATTTTCCGCTACGCGCTCCACTCCAAATGCGCCCCTCACGGCGAGGGCATGCTCTAGTAGCATTCGTTAAACAAAAGCGCTACCTCTGAGTGCGAGCAACACCCAGAGGCAGCTAACCACAACCGATATAAGAGGTATTAATCATGGCTAAGAAATATCATAAGCCAGAGTCCCGCTCGGCTGAAGCAAAATTGCCCTACTCTCGTCGTCTTAAAGTCCATTCAGGGCATTACGGCCACCAATCTACCAGCAATCCGTCCAGTTACCGCAAACCCATACCCGTGCCATGGATACAACTCGAAGGCTATTGGCTTGGTCAAGCGGGTTTTACCATCGGCATCGAGCTTGAAGTCAAGATCAGCCAACAGCGTATGGTGATGGCTCTTCCCTTCTTTAAGTGGGCGGTTTTCAGCGATGTATGCCAGTGGGATACAAATCCAACCCACCCAAATGAAAGTAGATCGCTGCCTTATATCGTTCACGATTTCTGAAACCACACGCTCGATTCTTCAAACTTTGGATCGTGCTGTTAATGCCTTCTGCTCGTCCATTGTTGGCCTTAAGAACAATAGCGTTGACGATGCCCCACAAATGCTCTTTAATCGTTCTGGCAACTTCTTTGATGGGTTCTAGGCGACATCGCTGAGCCCAGGCTCAACCACTTCTTCCAGGCTTTGATTGCCCAAGCTGTGGATGGGTAATCCCATAAGCTCATCGCCAGTTCACGAATAGCCCAGGCGCGAGCTGTTTTAAGCGTTCAGTGTCTCAGTGGTTCAAAGTTATCCCACTGCTCTTTAGACAGGTTCTCAGGGTTTGTCAGCCCGTTGTAACGAGTTCCCTTCAGCCACTCTACACCCTTGCTTATAAGGGTTTTATTCTCTTCCATGCGAACCTTATTGACCGCTTTACCCAGGGACTGAGCAATAGGGAATTTATCAAATGCTATCTTCCGGTCTGCCTGCGGAATAGTTTGCCTGACTGACTTGATATAAGCCTTGGACCTATCCATCGTCACACATTCGATACCTTTTTTGGCGTCATCCGCCAACGTATCAAAATACTCATTGAGGCTGTCGCTCTTACGCTCATCAGCGACATGGGTAACGACGCCTTTATCGTGGTCAGTCACTACTGTGACGTATTCGGGGTGCTTTTGAAAAGAGGTCTCATCGACAGCTAGTCGTTTTGGAGGTTGGGCATCCCTGCGAGCAAGACCTCTTGTTCACGGCACGTTGCCCAATACCATCAATGGCGTTCCAGCTAAGCTTCATTGGTCGTGCAACAGCCTTGGTTGTTGCCTCTTTGAGCCAGTCAATGACCAAGGCTTCGAACAGGGCTGTGTATCGGGAGCCTGATCAGCCCAAGGAACGTCAATGGCCAACACCTTGTGTTTCAGGGCATTGGACACGGGGAACACGGGCAACAAGAATAGTTTGGAACTGACAGGTATCCCAATGCCGCCACTTCTAGATAATGTGGTCGTAACCCGGACAGGGCTCAGCGCAAACACGGCATTGGCAGCCTTTTTTGCCAGTGTGCTCAATAAAGACTTTAACCTGTTGCGCCTGAAGGGACAGCTCGACATCAGACACGAACCAGGGTGTTTCAATACCTAGTATTCGAGAATAGAGTTTCTTGTCGCGCATTGATGCATCTTTGCATTGAGTGTTTTAGATTATGCTAAACCACCCACTTAAAGAAGGGAAGAGCCATGCGGGTTCTAAACTACGGCCTTGTGTAATATCTTGTTGTTTGCCTTCGGTAATGGTCATAATAGCCGGTAAAAAGCCATCATGGTCCAGACCAACATGTCATTTAATCGCGCCTTTGGTCTTGCGAAATTTGGCCCAAGGAAATAGTGATAAGCATCAATCGATGGTCGATGCATCCAAGGAATAAAGCTTATTTTTAAAACGAAACCCATCCTTAAGCGCCAAGCTTTGACATCGTGCCAGTCGCTTCCAAAATAATCCTTCGTAGAGTGGATAAGGCTGTTGCTCGTTAACACGAGCCAGAGAACTTCGGCTGACCTTAGCGATACCCAAATGGTAGCTTTTGCGGCGTTGTTTATCCAAGTTGCTGACAATATCTCGCAAACTACAGCGCCCGGCGAGTTGGGCAAAACTCAACGCCACAAACTGTGACCAGCGTGACATTGTCCTCAACATACGGCCTTTATGGTGGGTTTTTGCGAGGGTTTCGAATTCATGTCTAGAAATCAGTTTTAGTCGCTGTGAAAATACGCTGTTACTGTGACTCAAGGCTATTATCCTCTTGATATTGAAAGATATTCTGGACCTCCATTCTAACAAATCAGCGCAGAATAGTCTTTGATTCTAAGCTCATTCAAAAGTTTGTGGGACAGCAGTGATGTGACGGAGAGTATAACGAGTAGCTAAAAAAACAGAGAAGAATCAGTGATTTAAGTGACGGTATATTCCAGTATGGCAGGGGGCGAAATATAATAAAGGTAAGGTGCCGTATAGCAGATGCAATATAACGCGCCATGTTGTACCCCTGCGGCGATGGGATCAGCCGAGCGCTGCTTGCAATGCATAGCCATCCATATCCGGCGCCGGCAAACCCAGATGCTTGAGCGCGGTGGGAGCGATGTGCACCAGGGACGTCGCCCTGCCGTCCTTTGCAGGTATGAATCCGGGGCCATCGGCCAGCAACAGCGCAGCGCCTTCGTACGGCCCCATGCCGCCATGCTGGCCAAGTCCGCTGGAATCCTTGGGCGAGAATGGGTCTTTGACCACATAAGCAAACCCGGGTACGCCGAAACGGTTGGCATCACCGCGCCCGGCCATGGCGAAAGCGGCGGCTAAACCACCGGCCGGACGCTGCCCCACCGCGGCCAATTCATCGCCGTACCAAGCGGCCCGGCACCAAGGCTGCGCCCGTAACCAAAGCGCGATATCCTGATCGCGATGGCGGGCCTCCCGGGCGAGATAAATTAACGCGCCCATGCCACTCGAAGCGACGACCACATCCGTTGAGCCCATGTTGGCTTTTAGGCCCGCCGCCACTAACGCCGCGTCAACGTCGATCACTTGCTCGCAGGTTTCCTGGCCGTGATCGGAAGCCACCATGAACAACACCTCTTCACCGCGTTCGCGCAACCGCGCCACCGTGTCTGCCACCTGCACCGCCAGCCGATCGGAGCCGGCCAAAATGGCGCGGTGCTCGGGACTGCCCAGTTCAATCACGTGCTGCGTATGATCCGGCTCACAGATCCACAGCAAATTGATGGCGCACGGGCCGTCGTGCAACAGATAGTCGCAAAAACGCACGGTGGTGATGGCATCGCCAGTGCTGTCGTAATCAACCTCCAGTGTGCCCGGCGCCGACGCGAAGCCGGGAGACCAACAACCGCTACGGTGGAAAAAAAGCGCGTGCCCGTGCGGGTCTTGCATATGCGCCGCCCCGGGCGATGAGTTGCTGTGGATGACCATACCGCCAGTTCCGGCTACCCGCTCGGCCATCGTCGGCACCAACAAAGTGTGGCCGGTCACCCGCCACCAGCGGTCCCTGAACCCTACCGGCCCCGCGCTAATCGCTTTTAATCCATCGCCTTCATCCCAGGCGATAGCGTTGCCGGCAAGGCCGTGCCGGGCCGGATAGCAGCCGGTGGCGATGGAGGCAGAGCTCACCCGAGTGGCGCTTGGAAACACGCCGCGGTGGGCGCTGAACCAACACGAGCGCGTGGCGATCCCATGTAAGCCCGGCATCCAGTCGGGCCGCACCGAGTCCGCCCGCAGCCCGTCTATCACCATCAACACCACCCGCTTCACGGTGTAATCTCGCATAACCCGAACCCCCGGCAGTCAGACTCCTCAGCGATCAATCCCCTCAAAATCAAAGGCCCCCAAAATCAAAGGCCCCCAAAATCAAAGGCCAATAGGCGCGCAAGCGCGCTGCAGCCAGCGTTTGCACGGGCCGTCCAACAGCGGCGACAACTCACGGCGCACCCGCCGGTGATAGCCATTGAGCCACTTAAACTCGGCATCGCTCATCAATTTGCGATCGATGGGCTTGGTGTCGATGGGACAGAGCGTCAAGGTGGCCAAAGCTTGCATCGGCCGCACCGAGGCGGCCGTCGCCTCATCTTCTATGACTTCCACCAAGTTCTCTATGCGGATGCCGAACCGGCCAGGTTCGTAATAACCGGGCTCGTTGGATTGAATATTGCCCGCCTCCAGCGCCACCGCCTGGCTCCTCGGACTGATGGACTGCGGCCCTTCGTGCACATTGAGATATGCCCCTACACCATGGCCAGTACCATGGTTGTAGTCCAGCCCTGCTTGCCACAGGTACTGCCGCGCTAGCGTGTCCAGGCGCGCGCCAGTGACACCTTTGGGGAACTTCGCCGTGGCCAGAGCAATATGGCCTTTCAACACTCGGGTATAGGCTTCTTTCTCGGCCCGGCCTACACGTTCGCCGAGGGCGACAGTACGGGTAATGTCGGTGGTACCGTCCAGATACTGGGCACCGGAATCCACCAAATAAAGTCCCTTGGACTTCAACGGCACGTCCGTCTTTGGGGTGACGTAGTAATGGATGATAGCGCCGTGCGCCGCATAGCCGGAGATGGTGCGGAAAGAAAGGCCCTTGAAGTGCTCGCCGGCGGCGCGGAAAGCGGCCAATTGCTCCGCCGCACTTATCTCCGTCACACCGCCTTTGGGCACCGCCCCGTCAAGCCAATGCAAGAAATTCACCATGGCGGCGCCGTCGCGCCGGTGGGCCCGCCTCATCCCCGCCAGCTCGATCTCGTTCTTGCGCGCTTTCATGCGGCCTATGGGCGAGACGCCGCGGACTATTTGCGCCTTGCCGAGCCCGCGTATCACCCACTCGCTGGCCGTGGCCGGCTCCACCAAGACTTTGCCATCGAGCTGCGCTAAAGCGCCGGGGAAGGCAGCATAAGGCTGCACCGTCACATCCGCGCCCAGATGGCGGCGCACACCGGCCGATAGTTTCGTCTCGTCAATGAACAGCGATGCGCCGGAGTCGGTCACGATAGCGTAGGCCAGCGCCACCGGATTGAAGTCCACATCACGGCCACGGATGTTGAACAACCAAGCGATCGCATCGAGCATGGTGATCACGTGGGCGCCCGCGCCCGCCGCCCGCACCGCCGCCATCACACGGCTCAATTTAGAGCGCACCGCTTCCCCGGCAAACTTCTTCGCCAGGGCGCGCACTGGCTCACACGGCAGTAACGGCCGCTCCGTCCATACTTCATCGACCAAATTGAGCGCGCTACACTCGAGTCTGGCGCCGGCTTGCGCCACCGCTTTCTCCAGCGCTATAGCCCGGGCGCCGGATATAAGGCGCGCATCGACACCTAGCGCTTGGTCCGCGCGCAGCGTCTTCGCCAGATAGGCTTCAACAGTAGGCACATCCGGCTCACCCATGCGCATCAGCTCTATGCCAGTTCCAGCCAATTGCTCCTCGGCCTGGAGGAAATACCGTCCATCGGTCCACAGCGCGGCACCGCCGGCGAACACCAACAACTCGCCATTGGAGCCGTTAAAACCGCTGACCCACGCCCGCCGTTCCCAGCAAGCAGGCAGGTATTCGCTTTGGTGCGGATCGGTGCCGGGCACCAGATAAGCGGCCACCCCCGCAGCCTTCATCCGGCCCCGTAAGGCGGCGAGCTTTTCTGCTGTATTCATCTATGCTCTCTCGTGTAGCGCCCTGCTAGAGGATGGCGCAGTAGCACGGGGATTCATTGTTCATGAGCCAGTTTACGGAAACCGTTTGCCAAGGCGTTACTTTCACAGTCCAGCCCGAGACGATGATCTTCGAAGGGATGACCGAATTTCAGCGCGTGCATATTTTCTCGCATCCGGTATTAGGGCGGGCCCTGGCCCTGGACGGCGTTATGCAAACCACCGAATTCGACGAATTCATCTACCACGAAATGCTCACCCACGTGCCTATGCTGGGCCATGGCAACGCGCAGCGGGTGCTCATCATCGGCGGTGGCGACGGTGGCACACTGCGCGAAGTCCTGCGCCATCCGGTACAGCGGGTGCTCATGGTGGAGTTGGACGGCGAGATCGTGAAACTCTGCAAAGCGCATCTACCGGCGTTATCGAAGGGTGCTTTCGATGATCCGCGCTCGCAGTTGCTGATCGGCGATGGCGCTGCTTTCATGAGCGGCAACCGTGAGCTTTTCGATGTCATCATCATCGACTCGACCGATCCCGTAGGCCCGGGCAAAGTGTTATTCGAACCGGCCTTCATGGCCGCCTGCCGGCAGTCGCTGGCCCCCGGTGGCGTGCTCGTCAACCAAAACGGCGCACCCGCATTCATGCCCGGCGAGCTGCGCGAATCGGCCCGCGTATTACGCTCGGTATTCACCCACACCGGCTTCTTCTACGCGCCCGTTCCCACCTATGTCAGCGGCGCTACGGCGCTAGGCTGGGCCAGTGACGGGTTAGCACCCGGCGAGGTCCCCGAAGCGGCACTGCTTGAACGGCTACACCGGATCGAGGGTACGATGCGCTGGTACACCCCGGCCGTTCACCGTGCCGCCTTCGCCGAACCGCCCGCCCTAAGGGCGTTAACCCGCGGTTAAATTACTCCACCCGCGGTTAAATTACTCCACCCGCGGGTAAACTACTCCAACCCGCGGTTAAATTACCCTAACCCGCGGCTAGCGCCGCCCGCACCTCACCCGCCGCGGCGAAGGTACATACCTCCATACCGGCCTCCCGTCCGCGCACCTCGACCGTGTGCCGCTTGGCGGGATCAACCACTGCTCCGGCCAGCTCAAGCGTCGCCACCGAGACCACCACGGGCTGGCCCAGAGATTTACTCCGGGCTTCCAGCCGGGCGGCGATATTGATGTTATCGCCGATAGCGGAGTGATTCGGCGAGGCCGGCGGCCCCATGGTGCCGACGATGGCTTCACCGGCATGAATACCGATGCCGATGCGAAGTGGCGCCTCCAACTCATCGGCTAACCTCTGGTTGAGACCCTGCATACGCTCCAACATCAAGGCGGCGCCCTGCAACGCCGCACGGGCGCCCGCCGAGGGTGTTTGCCGAAGACCGTAAAGAGCCATCAATCCGTCTCCGGCGAATTGGGCGTAGTGCCCGTGGGTCTGGTCCAAGGCCGCAGACATCTCGGCGAAGAACTGATTCAAAATGAACAGAACATCGTAGGGCAGCTTGCGCTCGCCAAGGCGGGTGGAGCCGCGCAAATCCAGGAACATGGCGGTGACCACAGACTCTTGCCCCGACACGCCGCCAGGCTGGCGCACCGCGGCGACGCTGGTCGATGGCGGCAGCAAAGCGGCGAAGGTCAACGTACCGGCGGGCCGCGCTTGGCAGGCCAAGCGTACGTTCGGCGGCGCGTCGATGCGGGCCAGCGCTTCGCGCTCCAGCGCATCAGGCAATGGCAGATGCTCGGCGCCACGGATAACGCGGATGCGGCAAGTGGTGCAGCGTCCCCGCCCACCGCAAACCGAGGCGTGGGCGATACCAGCGGCCCGTAGACCGTCGAGCACCGTGGCGCCGGACGTTGCGTGCACACGGCGCCCGTCACTCAACTCTAACCTAAGGCTACTGGTTGAACGCGCCCGCCGTCCGCGCCAGGCGCGGGCCACCGCAACGGCGCCCAAGGCCCCGAAAAAGACCGCCAGCACCGCCCGTTCACCCTCCTGCATGAAGCGCACGGCAGCCTGCATGGGCACGCCTAAATCGGCAAACCACAGTTGTATAACCGCCGGCTCCAAAGCCGCGAGTTGCGCCCCTGTCCGTAACAAGCCGGTAATCACCAAAGCCGGCATCAGCACCGCCAGCGCCAACAGCAGCGGCTGCCAGGGCGGGTACCATGATTTCATCCGTAGCCAGAAATGGATGCCGTAGCACAGGTGTAACCACACCACCACGATGAGGGTGAATTGGCGCGCCGCGCCGAGATCACGGGACCAGATAGCCGCCGCTACGCGGCCGTAATGGGCCTCGATGCCGAACACCTCCGTTACCCCCCGCGTGCTCACTATATGCAGGGCGATGAGCGGGATCACGGCCAAGCCAAGCATCACCTGCGTTGCCTCCCAGGCAGGCATACGCAATGAGTGGCGCCGGTACAGTGAGTGAAGAGCACATAGGAAGTGGATGGCAAAAGACAGATAGAGCGCTACCTTAGCCGGCCAAAAATGCCAGATTGAGGCGATCGATTCGCGCCATGTCTCAGCTGCATCCAGCGACTGAATAGCAGCGATATGATTGATGAAGTGAGTGATGACAAAAGCGGCGATCACCAGACCGCTAGTCAATCGAGCACGCCGCGCATAACCTCCCATCGTGCACCAACCTCACCGATCAAATCGGCTACTAGTCAACCCGCTCACAACGCGGGTAAGCCGCCCTCAACTCAGGACCCTGTGGACACTCGTGCGCTATTGCATCCGGGTTGAATCGCTTAAGCTATGACGCCCCCACGGCTTAACTTATCCTGCGCACGCACGCCGGCATCCGCGGTACAAAAACCGGGCCACTCTGGACTTACCGCCCGTTGGTTCACCGGCCAGCGTCGCGCCAACACTAAGGACCCAACAAGAATGGCGCAAGATAACAAGCCTACCGTCAAAAGGCCCGCGAACAAGCAGCGTTTAGCGGTCATCTTCGGCGGTCAATCGCGCGAGCATGAGGTCTCCGTGATCTCCGCCCGTTCAGTACTGGAGTACATAGACCGGGACCGCTACGACATCCTGCTCATCGGTATCGACAAACAAGGCCGCTGGTTGGCGCTGGACGAATCGCACAACATGATGGCGGCGAGCACCGTTGAGTCGGACGCGGCACGGACCATCATGGTTGATCATAGCCAAGGGGGCGCTGTCATCATCCGCTCCAACGACGGCGGCGAAGAGCGGCTCGGCATCGACGTCGCCTTCCCCGTGTTGCACGGCCCCCGTGGCGAAGACGGCACCGTCCAAGGCCTTTTGGAACTGGCCGGTATCGCCACGGTCGGCTCGAGTGTAGCCGGTTCGGCGGTGGCCATGGACAAAGAACTGGCGAAACGGGCGTTCAGAGCGGAGGGGCTGGCCCAACTCGACTACATGGTGGTTCGCCGCCAACGCTGGCGTGAGCGGGCCGATACAGTGCTCAGCGAAATCGAGGGGCGGCTCGGTTTCCCGGTATTCGTCAAACCGGCCCGTCTAGGGTCCAGCGTGGGGGTCTCGCGCGCCACCGACAAAGCATCGCTGCGGGCAGCGCTAGCCGAGGCGGCCCGCTATGACAGCAAGCTTATCGTGGAAACGGCGGCTACCGGCTGCCGCGAGATCGAGTGCGCGGTACTCGGCTATGCAGCACCGATCACCTCGGTCCTGGGGGAGATCGTCCCGTGCAGCGATTTTTACGATTACGACGCCAAATATGTGGCGCAAGATTCGCAGTTCATCATCCCGGCGCAACTCAGTGAGGACGCCACGGCACACATACAGGAGATGGCGGTGGCGGCATTCCGTGCCGTCAGTGCCGCCGGAATGGCGCGGGTGGATTTTTTCGTAGTCCGGGAAGAAACCATCTTTTTGAACGAAATCAACACCATCCCCGGATTCACACCGATCAGCATGTATCCGAAGCTGTGGACAGCAAGCGGTATTGAGTACAGCGATCTGATACAGCGGCTCATCGAGCTGGCGCTTGAGCGGCACGCAGAGCACCAGCTCGATGAGCACTAAAATCTAGCAGGCTATCACCCGGTAGATTGAGTCCGCTTGACTCAGTGGATTTCGATGCAGCGGCTCACCGCCTCGCGGGCACGAAAAATACGTGAGCGCACGGTACCGATGGGGCATTCCATCTTGCCGGCGATTTCCTCATAGGTAAGGCCGGAGAGTTCGCGCAATAACAACGCTTCACACAACTCGGTTGGCAACGCCTTCACCGCCTCATCCAAGGCACCTAGCGCCTCTTCGCAACGCGACCACTGTTCAGGGGTGTCGGCGTCGCGCATCTCGAGCATGCCCTCGCAATTCTCGATGGGCAGTAACTGTTCGCCACCGGGACGCCGCGAACGGGCATCCAGATGATTCTTGGCCGCATTGACGCCGATCCGGTACAACCACGTGTAAAAAGCGCTGTCGCCACGGAACCGGTCAAGCGCCCGGTAAGCGCGGGTGAGCGCTTCTTGCACCACATCGAGCACATCCGCCGGATCGCTGACGTAGCGCCCTATCAGCTTGGCCAACCGGCCCTGATACCGAAGCGCCAGCGCATCGAAGGCGACGGACTCCCCCGCCCGGGCACGTTCAACTAAGTCGGCATCCGGCAACTCCCGTATCGCTAGCGGGGACATCGGTAACAAGAATGTTTGGGCTACGCTCACAGTTTGGTTCTCCCGGCTCGGCAAAGGGCGAGTCCTGCTCATTAGCTCAAAAGACCGGGAGGAGGGGGTAGATCTTTCGCCGCGCGCAGAATTTTTCGTGCGGGGCTCATCCATGGCGCGCGAGCCACGCCGGTAGAGAAGCGATGCTCGGGAGCACCCAATCGGCTAACGGCGCCAACGCATCGCGGGTGCCCGCCCCGCTCAGCACTGCGATCACAAAGCCGGCGCCGGCGGCGCGCCCCATCATCAGATCGTAGGGGGTATCGCCCACCATGACGACTTGGGCAGGCGTTAAAGCAACGGCCTCGCAAAAAGCGAATACCATCCCCGGATCCGGCTTGTTGCCCAAACCGCTGTCGTGACCGCACACGAAGTCGAAATAATGGGCGAGCTTCAGTTCATCCAGGTGCAACGCCGCCATGGCCGCGCTATCCATGGTCGCCAGCCCCTGTTTGAAACCGCGTTCGGACAAGGCGTCCAATGTTTCATGCAACCCCTCAACCGGACAGGGGCTACGCCCTACGAGGGCTTGAAATATCCGCTCCAATTCCTGCGCGAGCGGCCCGGCGTCAACGCCGTCCAGCAGCGGTGCCCAAACAGCGGCGATGTCCGCCGTAGTACCGCAGGCCAGTGGCGCATCAGCGCGGTAACTGTTCGAGACGGGATCATACCCACCCGCTTGCAATAACCGGGCGGCAGTGACAGCTTGGCCACTGCCAGCCGCCACCACCTCGGCGGCCTGTTCATTCGCACCCGCCCAGGTGCGGTGGAAATCGAGCAAGGTCCCGTCCTTGTCGAACAAGACCCCCTGTAAGGTGTTTGACATCGGGGTAAGTGATACGATTATGGCTTTGCGCTGCCTAGAGTGAACAGCCCATCGGAGTGAGCCATTTTAGAAGGCGCTTATGACAACCATGGGACCCATGATCCGATTATGAGTGAAGAACGTTTTGCCGGTACTACTCGCTACGTAGCCACCGAAGAGTTGATGATGGCGGTGAATGCAGCCGTCACCCTGGGCCGGCCGCTGCTGGTCAAAGGCGAACCCGGCACGGGCAAAACCATGCTGGCCCACGAAGTGGCGAGCGCCCTGGGCCGGCCCTTCATCCAATGGCATATCAAATCGACCACCAAAGCCCAGCAAGGCTTGTACGAATACGACGCGGTGGCGCGCCTGCGCGATTCACAACTAGGCGATGATCGGGTGCAGGACCTCTCCAACTACATCGTGCGTGGCAAACTCTGGGAGGCTTTCGAATCGGACGTGCAGCCGGTGGTCTTGATCGATGAAATCGACAAAGCGGACATCGAATTTCCCAATGACCTGCTGTTGGAACTGGACCGCATGGAGTTCCACGTCTACGAGACCAAGGAAGTCATACAAACCAAGCACCGCCCGATCATCATCATCACCAGTAACAACGAAAAAGAACTACCAGACGCTTTTTTGCGGCGCTGCTTTTTCCACTACATCCGCTTCCCGGACAAAGACACGATGACGCAGATCGTCAATGTCCACTATCCGGACCTTAAAAAAGATCTGCTGCGCGAAGCGCTGGAGAGTTTCTTCGAAATGCGCGATGTACCGGGGCTTAAAAAGCGCCCGTCCACCTCCGAGCTATTGGACTGGATCAAGCTCCTGGTGGCCGAGGATATGCCACCGCAAGCGCTGCGCGAAAAAGACGCCAGTAAAGCCATTCCGCCGTTATACGGGGCTTTGCTCAAGAACGAGCAGGACGTGCAGTTGTTCGAACGTCTAGCCTTCCTGCACCGCCGCAATGCTGGTTAGTTTCTTCTATCAACTGCGTTTAGCGCAGCTTCCGGTCACGCTGACGGAGTTCTTGACCTTGCTGAGCGCCATGGAACGGCGTGTAGCGAGCGTGAGCGTGGATCATTTTTACTATCTGTCGCGGGCCGCTCTGGTGAAGGACGAGCGCCACTACGACCGCTTCGACAAAGTCTTCGGCGCCTATTTCAAAGGCATGGAGGAGTTGTTCGACGAGATTCTCGGTGAGATCCCCGAAGAATGGCTGCGCAAACAAGCCGAGTTGCTCTTGACCGACGAAGAAAAAGAGCAAGTCGAAGCCTTGGGCGGCTGGGACAAGCTCATGGAGACATTAAAGAAGCGTTTGGAAGAGCAAAAAAGCCGCCATCAAGGGGGCAACAAATGGATCGGCACCGCCGGCAAATCGCCCTTCGGTGCCTACGGCTACAACCCGCAAGGGGTGCGCATCGGCCAGGACCAAGGGCGCCATAGACGCGCGGTCAAGGTGTGGGACAAACGCGAGTACAAAAACCTCGACGACACCGTCGAACTCGGTACCCGCAATATCAAAGTCGCGCTGCGTAAACTGCGCCGCTTCGCCCGTGAGGGCGCTGCCGACGAACTGGATCTGGACGACACCATACGATCCACCGCCCGCAACGCTGGCTTATTGGATATCCGCATGGTGCCGGAGCGGCACAACGCCGTGAAAGTATTGCTATTCCTGGATATCGGCGGCTCCATGGATGATCACATCCGCGCCTGCGAGGAATTATTCTCGGCGACGCGCTCGGAGTTCAAACATCTGGAGCATTACTACTTCCACAATTGCGTTTACGAATCCATGTGGAAAGACAACCGCCGCCGCCACGCCGAACGGGTGCCAACCACAGAGATCATCAACAAGTATGGCCGCGAGTACAAAGTGGTGTTCGTGGGTGATGCCAGCATGAGCCCCTATGAGATCGCCTACCCGGGCGGCAGCGTGGAGCACTGGAACGAAGAAGCCGGCGCCGTGTGGATGCAACGCTTGTTGGAGACCTGGCCCCACGCCATCTGGCTCAACCCCAAACCCAAGGAACACTGGCAATACACGCAGTCCACTCAGCTCATGAAAGAGATCATGAAGCAGCGCATGTTTCCTTTGACCATCGCAGGTCTGGACGACGGCATCAAGGAGCTGAAACGCAAGGGAAGCCTTTGATGGGCACCGCTAAAAATGCACTTGTTCCGCGATTGCGGCGTCAGCGCCGTGCTCCAATCCTCAGGTATCACCTATACACTGCGGTTGTGCGCGCGGTGCTTTCTTGTGCTCACGAAACAATGCCTATTTTTAGAGGTGCCCTTAGGTTGAATGCACCATCATCAAAAGCCCCCCCGTGAGCCGCACTGAGCACTCGGCCCTGCAAACCGCCCTAAGGACCGGGCTGGTGGCACGGGCGCTACCTGCCAAAGCGGCACGGCCGCTGGTATTGGATTCGCCGCACAGCGGGCGGCTGTATCCGGCAGATTTTAACCACAGCGTCAGCCGCCGATCCCTACACCGTATGGAAGACGGGTTCGTAGACCTAGTATTCGATGACACACCCCAGCAAGGGGTTGCCTTCATACACGCCCGTTTCGCCCGCTCGTACATCGATCCGAACCGGGCCGAGCACGATCTGGATCCGCAGATGATCGATGGGCCGTGGCCGGGCGCGGCGCCTAGCAACAAGTCTGCATTGGGCGTCGGCTTGATTTTCCGCCGAAATCTGGACGGCGCCCCTATATACACCGCGCCCTTGCCAGTGGATCAAGTACGCCACCGCATCGAAGCGTACTACCGTCCCTATCATCGGCTGTTGGCGGCCACGCTAGCCGCCACCGAGCGGCGCTTCGGCGCTGTTTGGCATCTCAACTGCCATTCGATGCCCGCGTGCGCCGCCGCGCCAGCGCATCATGGGCGCCAAGAAAGCCACCGTGCAGATTTTTGCCTGGGCGACCTGCACGGTAAGAGCTGCGATCCCCGCTTTACTCAGACGGTCGCGCGGCGGTTAACGTCCATGGGCTACCGCGTCTCCATCAACGAGCCATACGCAGGCGCCGAGTTGATACGCCGCTACGGCGATCCGGCAACGGGCAGACACTCGTTACAGATAGAGATCAACCGCGCACTCTACATGGATGAGCGACTGCATCGTCCCCATGATGGCCTGCGGCCACTGCGTCGGTCCATGAACCGGTTAGTGGCGGCCTTAGCTGATGATTTAGGGGCCGATGATTTAGGGGCCGATGACTTGAGTGGCTATCCAGTGCTGGCGGCCGAATAACGCGCCAGTGTGCTCGGACAGTCATTGTTATGGACCAGGGCTTCTATGGACCAGAACTGCTATGGACCAGAACTGCTATGGACTAGGGGCTCGCTGGAGTAATGGCGGAATAACGATCCGCACCCGGGCGTTGCTTAAGGCGATCAGTCCGTTTTTCGCATCCTCATTATTAGGTCCGAGTGTCAATACCGTGCGGTACAGTTCCCGCGCCCGCCGCACCTGACCCGCCGCTGCCGCTTGGTTTGCCTCCGCTATGAGCCGGGCAACCCGCGCATCCAAACGCTTTTGTATGGCACGGGCTGGTGAGCCCTCAGATGGTAAGTCCCCTGATGATGAACCCACCGGTGGCGTACTTCCGCGGGCAGCATCCTTATGTGTTAACCCCCCAGGTGTTGCACCCTCTAGCCCCGCATCCTCTAACTTCAAATCCTGTGACGGCGCGTTGGTCAACGGCCCCCGCTGCCCAGTGGCTGGCGGTTCACGCAGCGTCAACCTGTATGCGGGGAGGGGCCCACCTCCAGGTATACCTGCCAGCGCCGCCTCGATTACGCGCTGCTCCGCATTCAACCAAAGTAGTGCCGAGCGGCCCAAAGACACTTCAGCACGCACCGCAGTACTCACCGCGTAGGCTTGACGCCATGCGGACGCCGCCACCTGCAACCGGCCCGCCATCTGCGCCGCCTTAGCCCGCTCGGCATAAAAATCGATGATCTTGTCTACGCCGATCAGAGCCTGCTCATTATCCGGATCCATACCCAACACGAACAAATAACGGTCGAATGCGTTGTCTTGCGCTGGCGTGGTCGCGCGCTCCGCCCGTAGCGCCTGCGCGGCCGCATCCAACAGACCTCGCAGATCGGGCAGCGCGGGTGCGGGAACAACATTAGGCACCGCCGCCGTATCAGCGTTGCCGGTCCGATCACCGACCATGGGAGAAACTGATGTTAAGTCCAGCGCCTCCAATCCTGTCTCACCGGAGCTGGCCGGTGTCCGTTGAGTTCCAGCACGCTGCCCGAACAACAACCGCCCGGCATCCTCTACAACCCCCAGATGCCACCCGAGCCAACCGCCTAAATAAACAATACCGATGGCCGCCACCCACCCGGCGGTCTCGGCGACCCTTGAACGGGGCCTCGAGCGGCGCAATACCGGCCGTTCTTTCTCCAGCACGTGCGCCGCGCTCAGCAAGCGCTCGCGCAACTGACGCGCATCCGCAGGCCGGTCCGCGAGTTGAGAGCAAGCACCTGATCCACCGCGCGTAGCAAGCCCTCGCCAAAGGTTCGGGGGGCACAGGTGGAGGCGTTGATCAACGGATCCACGGCGGCGGCGCAGCGCTCGGATGCGGACAACGGTGCGCGTCCCGTCACCAAACGGTAAAGCATGGCGCCAAGAGCATACACATCCGTGGCCGGCGTATCATGCATCACCTGGGTTGCAGGTTTATGGGCTTCAAGTTGCTCCGGCGCACCGAAACCCGGCTGCGTCTCGCCCAACCGCAACCCCAAGCGTTTTTCGATAAAGTGCCGCCCCGGTTGTAGTCCTGCCAACACGCCGGAACCATCGCTGCGGATGCGAATAGAACTGGTGTCGATGCGGCCGTGGACCTGTCCACTACGATGCAGCGCGTCAACCGCGTCGAGCACCGGCAATATCAGATCCAACACATGCCGACGTGTCAGCACACCGGGTTGCTCCAGCCAACTGGCCAG
This sequence comes from Gammaproteobacteria bacterium, assembly GCA_012103455.1. GTDB lineage: Bacteria > Pseudomonadota > Gammaproteobacteria > HK1 > HK1 > WLWT01. The sequence continues at coordinate 229,365 of WLWT01000003.1, read as the reverse complement.
CGATTCTCCCCGGATCCATTCACTGAATACGTAGTTGGTACCGCGCTCGCGTTTAGCGAAATAGTACTTGGCTAGACCATGTTGACTGAGATCGCACAAAGCCTCCACTTCGGACTCGAAGCGGCGGCGCACCTCCGCCAACAGCAGCTCATCCCCGCTGGTGCGGGGACGCACCTGCCCATCGCTGGTGCGCATGGCAATCGCGATGGGTAACAGTTCGTCAACGATGACGCGTTCACCCACGTCATCGAGCGTATTACGGCGGGTATTACGTGCCGAATAGCAAACCCCTTGAGGATCGTGCTTCAGCACAGCTTCCACCTCAAACCCGCTAACCCGCTGGCCTCGAGTCAACACATCAGCAGCGGATCTGGAAGCATTCACAAGTGAATCCACGCCGGTCACCGTATCGCTAGGTGGGCGCTAAATGCGGTGCCAGATAGGCCGCGGCCGCGGCCACTCCGGATTTATCCAGTGGCACGCCAAGACTCAGTAAAACCGACTCTATGGTGCCCACAGTACCTAGCAACATCGGGGGATTCAGATGTCCCATGTGCCCGATACGAAACGCTTTGTGTTCATAACCCGTCAGCGGCACACCGAGTATCAGCCCGGCATCGTCCCTCGCGCTAACCCTCAGCGCATCGGCGTGCCCGGTTAGCACCGTGGTCACCGCCGTCGAGCGCATCGCCTGATCAGCTATGTTGTGCTCCACTTGACCGGAAGTGCTCCAGGCATCGACCGCCGCCCACACGGCACCGGCCAACACCTGGTGGCGCCACCATACGTTTTCGAGCCCCTCTTCCGCTAACATATCCAGCGCCGTGCGCATGGCATAAACATGCTGAATAGGGGGGGTGCCGCAATAGCGCAAATAATGCGGAACGCGGCGACGGCGGGGTCCCCAGTCCCAATAGCCGGTACGCAGATCGGCATGTTCGTAGGCCGCCGCTGCCTTCTCGTTGGCCCACACGAAACCGAGCCCCGGCGGCACCATCAAGCCCTTCTGTGAACCGGCCACCGTGACATCCACACCCCATGCATCCATCTCGTAGCGCTCGCAAGCAAGCGAGGCGATACAGTCCACCATGTAAAGCGCCGGATGTGCCGCAGCGTCTATGGCCCGGCGAATGGCACCGATGTCGTTACGCACCGAGGAGGCAGTGTCCACTTGCACCACCAAAATCGCTTTGATGGCGTGGCACTTGTCCGCCTTCAAGATATCTTCCACGGCGCCAGGATCCACCGCGCCCCGATCCGAACCCGGTAAAACCTGCACCTCGAGTCCGGCGGTAGTCCCTAGAGCCCCCCAAGCGGTGGCAAAAAGTCCGGATTCAAGAACCAATACCTGGTCACCGCGGGACAAGGTATTGCTGAGCGCCATATCCCAGGCACCGTGGCCATTGGACACGGTAATGAACACCTCGCCCTCGGTGCGGGCGATGGCCGGCAAATCGGCCAAAATGCTGTGTGAAGTATCGACCAATTCGCCTTCGTAGATATTCGGCATGGCCCGGTTCATCGCCGCCAGCACCCGGTCGGGGATCACTGACGGCCCAGGGATAGAAACCTGCTCACGGCCATGCTTAAGCGATCGGCTCACTGTGTTCGTCTCCGGCTTGAAATGTTGTTATCGAGAATCCTGGTCATGCGATGCCTGGTCATTGAGTGCATTGGGACAAGGCTTACCGGCAAAAAAAGCACTCAAATTATCGAGGCAACAAAAACCCATGGCATCGCGGGTTTCGTGAGTCGCACTGCCCAGGTGAGGCATGGTGAAAACATTCGCTAGGGTACGGTAACGCTCATCGAGCCGCGGCTCGCCCGCAAATACATCCAGCCCCGCCGCCGCCAGCTTACCCCTCGTAAGAGCGGCTATGAGCGCGTCATCATCGACTAGCGAGCCGCGTGCCGTATTCACCACTACGGCACCATCGGGCAATCGACCGATAGCCGCTTCGTTCAAAAACTTATCGTTTTGAGCGGCAGCGGGCGCGTTCAACGACAGAAACTGACTGACGGCCAGCAATCGTTCGGCACTTTCATGGTAGATAGCGCCCAGTTCCAGCTCCGGCGCCAGGCGGGTGCGGTTGTGATAGTGAATCTCCATCCCGAAGCCGCGGGCGCGGCGCGCCACCGCCCGGCCGATGCGGCCCATGCCGTAAATGCCGAGCCGCTTGCCGGTCACGTGCACACCGAGCAGCATCTCGGTAGTCCAAACCGACCACTCGCCTGTGCGCACCAGAGCATCGCCCTCGCGCGCCCGGCGCGCAGCGGCCAGCAAGCAGAGCATGGTCATATCCGCCGTAGCATCCGTCAGCACCTCAGGTGTATGGGTGACGATGATGTTGCGGGCGGTGGCGCCGGCCACATCAATATGCTCATAGCCCACCGAAAACGTGGCAATCATACGCACCGACCCCGGCAAATTCGCCATGAACTGCGCGTCCATCCATTCCGTTGCGCAACATAAGATGGCGTCGTGGCCGTTAGCCAGTTGCAGCCACTCGGCCGGCGTGCGCAGCACATCTTCCGGGTTCAAGGTGGGATTGAAGTCTCGTTGCAGCCGGGCAGTCACATTGGGCGGCAGGCGGCGGGTAACCAGGATCTTGCCGGATAGAGCGCGGGGCAAACCGTTCGCTGCGCTCATCATCGGCTCTCCGGCGGCACCGATTCATACTGTTTCAACAACACCGCGTGGGCCGCTTGATCAACCGGTTTCAGTACCCGCTCGGCACTGGCCGGGCGGGTACGCAACTTCGCCTTGGGCCGGATGGGGCGGGGCGCCAAACCGCCAGCGCAATTCGGACAAACGTTTTTCAGCACGCGCTCTACGCACTCAGCACAAAAAGTGCACTCAAAGCTGCATATGCGCGCATCGGGAGCGTCTGGCAGCAGATCCCGATCACAGTGCTCGCAATTGGGTTTGAGTAGTAACAATGCCCTCTCCTTCGCCGGCATGACATAAGCATAGTACCCCTACATCCGGGGATAGCAGGCTGCGGCATTGTGCACCGGCTTAAGATGTGGAAACAAACGATGTAGAGCATCGGAGGCCATTTTTACCCGCATACGGTTGGGTTACAGTGCCCGCCGTATAAAACGTTGCCCTATAAACACGCTGCGCCGACGCTTCACCAAGATCCTACATGTCAACCCTTTTTGTATTAGCCACCCCCATCGGCAACCTGGAGGATTGTGGCGCGCGCACGCTGCGCATTTTGAGCGAGGTGAATCATGTTGCCTGCGAGGACACGCGCATCACCCGGCGCATCTTCGAGCGCTACGGCATCGCCAAACCTGCATCGTTGTTCGCCTGTCACGAACACAACCAAAGAAGCGTGGAACGCAAGATCATCGATCTACTGGAGTCCGGTGAAGACATCGCCCTCGCCTGCGACGCGGGGGTACCGGGAGTGAGCGATCCGGGTTTCAACGTGGTTCGCGCGGCTCTTGAAGCACATCACGAAGTCGATGTCATTCCCGGCCCTACAGCGCCCATCACAGCGCTCATTATTTCAGGCTTACCCTGCTCCAGCTTCACCTTCAAAGGCTTCCCTCCCCGCAAAGCGGGCGCGCTGCGCCGTTTTTTCGAGATGGACCGGGACTTGCCTCATACGCTTGTTTTCTTCGAGTCCAAATTTCGCTTGCATCAATCCCTGGCGGCAGCCTACGAGGTACTCGGCGATCGGCAAAGCGCCGTGTGTATTGAACTCACCAAGAAATTCCAAACGGTAAAACGCGGCTATCTGTCGGCACTGGTGCCGCTGTTCGAGCAACGATCCGTCAAAGGTGAAATCACCGTGGTCATCGCGGGCGACAACGCAAAATTCACCCGCCCCGCGCAAAACCCGCCATAACCATAAGCCCAACCATAGGCATGACACTAACCCTCCCCCTAGCGATGAGATCAAACCCATGGACAGAAGGTGTTGCTTTTCCCACCACCGAAATAGGCAATGACATCGAAAGAAATACGCGCTGTTGCCGAAGGTGTGGAGGCGCTAGGTTTTGACTATCTCACCTGTATAGGCCACAACGATACTTTCCAATTCATCCAGCCGCGCGCGCAGGGCGGCGTGGGCTTCGCTCAACTCAAGATGGGCGAGTTCCAACTCTTCCAGACGTTTATCGAGGGCGCTATGGCCAGCCGGTGCGACACCATCGGACGCCGGTGGGGCGGCGCCCGCCCCTGCCGCGGGTTCGATTCGTGCCGCGGGTTCAATGGGCGCCACCGCCTCGGACACAGGTCCGCATAGCAGGTGGGCATAACGCGCTTCTTTGTGTCCCGGTTCTCTGGCGAGCTTGACCACATAGGGTCCCCGATTGCCATCGGCTAATCCGATGAGGGTACGCTCCACCGCTTCAATATCCGCAAATTCGTACAGCCGGCCCGCCCGGTTTTTGATTTCACCGGGCGTTTGCGGCCCGCGCAGCATCAATACGCATAAGGCGCCTAGCTGCGCATCGCTGAAATCGAATCGAAGACCCAGCGCGTCATTTAACCGGTGAGCATAGCGGCTAACCCGAGCGCCAGCGTGCTCCCTTACTAGCTTCGCCTCTTGCAAAGCATCCAACGCATCGCGCACATCCCGTTCGCGCAGGTTCATAACCGGTTCACGATTGGTTTTTTGGTTACACGCCGCTGTCAATCCATTCAGCGACAGCGGATATTGCTCCGGCGTAGTGCGTTGTTTTTCGATAAGCACGCCCAAAACCCGGACTTGTTGCGCGTTTATTAATATCTCCACCACCCTGTCCTACTTTGAGTTCTACGTTGGGTCCTACCGCTCGTTGACGGCTTATGGGCACCTGCTAAACATGCACTTTTTCCGCGATTGCGGCGTCAGCTCCGTGCTCGAATCCTCGGGTATTACCTATACACTGCGGTGGTGCGCGCGGTGCTTCCTCGCACTCACGAAACAATGACTATTGTTAGAAGCGCCCTTATGAATTGTGCGCCATCCAGTCGCGGATCCGCTCCATAGCTGCCGCAATATTGGCCAGTGAATTGGCATAAGAAAAGCGTAAATATCCTTCCCCTTGCGCGCCGAAGCTGGTGCCGGCGATGACGGCCACGCCCGCCTCCGCCAGCAGGCGATCTTGCAAGGTGCGGGCATCGAATCCGCTCGCCGTGATATTGGGAAACGCATAAAACGCCCCCCGCGGGCGCACGCAGCTAAACCCGGCAATACCGTTTAACTGCTGCGTGATGAGTTCGCGGCGCTCATCGAAAGCACTCACCATTTTATCCACATCGTCTTGGGGACCTTGTAAAGCGGTGATGGCGGCGAACTGGGTGGGGGCATTGACGCAAGAATGGATATTGATGCAAAGCCGCACCGCCTGCTCGGCCAGGGATTGAGGCCAAAGCCCCCAGCCCACGCGCCATCCGGTCATGGCGTAGGTCTTCGACCAGCCATCTAAAACGATCAGCCGGTCACGCAACTCGGGGTAGGCGAGCAGCGTCACGTGCTCCAAGCCGTCATAGGTCATGCGCGAGTAGATCTCATCGGACATGAGGGCGACGTGGGGATGGGCGTGAAGCCCCTCCACCAGCCTATCTATCTGCGACTTGGGTACGACCCCGCCGGTGGGATTGGCGGGACTATTCAATATGATGAGCCGGGTTTTCCCGGTGATGCCCTCCAGCACCTCGGCGGCGGAGAAAGAAAAGCCGCTCTCCTCGTATAGGCGAATCGGCACCGGCTTGGCGCCCGAGTAGCGGATCATCGACTCGTAGATGGGAAACCCCGGATCGGGGTACATGATCTCGGCGCCCGCTTCACCGAACATCAGCATGGCCATGGCCATGGTCACCTTAGCGCCCGGCACGATGACTACGCACCGCGGGTCGATGTCCACGCCATGGCGGGCGTTCACATCGGCGGCCACCGCTTGACGCAACTCGGGGATGCCGTTGGATGGGGTATAACCATGGTGACCGTCCAACAGCGCTTGGCGAGCCGCTTCCACCACATGATCGGGCGTCCTGAAATCAGGTTGGCCGATCCCCAGGTTGATGATGTCGCGGCCTTCAGCCGCCAGTGCATTGGCCCGCGCCAGTACCTCGAAAGCGCTCTCGGTACCCAGGCGTCCCATCCGTTCCGCCGTTTTCATGGCTATGATTACCTCATAGAAATGGCAGCGATTATAGCGTGCACCTTCGCCAGCACTTTGTCTTTTACTCACGCTACAATGACGTGCTGCTCAACGAGCCCATTCGAGCGAGGCCCACACAGACCATGGCGCGCATGCCCATCGACAAATATCAGCCGTTCAAACCTATTGCCCTACCTGATCGCACTTGGCCTTCCCAGGTGATTACCCAAGCACCCATCTGGTGCAGCGTCGATTTGCGCGACGGTAATCAAGCCCTGATCAACCCGATGGATTCAGCCCGCAAGCTGCGCATGTTCAGCACCCTGGTGGATATGGGCTTCAAAGAAATCGAAGTGGGCTTTCCTTCAGCCTCGGAGACGGACTTCGATTTCGTACGCAAGATCATCGAAGACGATCTGATCCCGGGCGACGTCACCATTCAGGTGCTCACCCAGTCCCGGGTGGAACTCATCACCCGTACCTTCGAGGCGGTTAAAGGGGCTCGCCGCGCCATCATCCATCTGTACAACTCCACTTCGACGCTACAACGCCGGGTGGTGTTCAACCAGGACCGGGATGGAGTGAAAAAGATCGCCACCGATGGTGCCCGGTTGGTACGCGAACTGGCAGAAAAACAAATGGGCTCGCAGTGGGTCTTCGAGTACTCACCGGAGAGCTTTACCGGTACCGAGCTCGACTACGCGCTCGAGGTCTGCGAGGCGGTCGCGGCTATATGGGAGCCGACGCCGGCACAGCCGATGATCATCAATCTGCCGGCCACGGTGGAGATGGCGACGCCGAATATCTATGCGGATCAAATCGAGTGGATGCACCGCAACATCACACGGCGCAACGCCACCGTTCTCAGCTTGCACCCGCACAATGACCGCGGCACCGGCGTAGCCGCCGCCGAGCTAGGCCTCATGGCCGGTGCCGATCGCATCGAAGGCACTTTGTTCGGTAACGGCGAGCGCACAGGCAACGTGGACATCATCACCCTCGCCGGCAATATGTTCACACAGGGGGTGAATCCGCAGCTCGACATAAGCGACATCAACCACCTCATAGGGGTGGCCGAATACTGCAACGAGCTACCCGTTCATCCGCGCCATCCTTATGCCGGGGAATTGGTGTTCACGGCCTTTTCGGGCTCCCATCAAGATGCCATCAAAAAAGGCATGGATGCCATCGAGAAGAGCAATAGTGCGGTGTGGGAGGTGCCCTACCTACCTATCGATCCTAAAGATCTAGGCCGCAGCTACGAAGCCATAGTGCGGGTGAATAGCCAATCGGGCAAAGGTGGCGTTGCCTACATCATGAAAGCCGAGTATCACCTGGATCTGCCCCGCGCCCTACAGATCGAATTCAGTCAATCGATTCAAGCGATCGCCGATGAAACCGGCAAAGAGATCGTAGCGCAGGACATGTGGACGGCTTTCTCGCAAAACTATCTCGAGGCCAATTCACCTTATGATCTGGTGGACTACCGCTCCGAGCCGGATACCACCTCATCGCAGATGTGTATCGTCACCGCGACCATCCGGGAAAACGGCATGGAGCGGACGATCAAAGGCAGCGGCAACGGTCCCATCGCCGCCTTCATGAACGGCGTACAACGTGATCTCGGCCATCACATGCGTATCGCCGACTACTTCGAGCACGCCATTGGCCACGGCAGCGATGCGGCGGCGGTGTCTTATGTGGAAATGGAAGACGCCATGGGGCAGAAAACCTTCGGCGTGGGCATCCATCCGAACATCGTGAGTGTGTCGCTGCGCGCTTGTATCACCGCCATCAACCGGCATCTTTCGCGCCGCTAATCAAGCGTGAAAAGACGAGGCCTAAAGCATGAGAACGGGCCGTGAATACCATTGATTTTCGCAGTGATACCGTGACTCAGCCGACTCCGGCCATGCGCGCAGCCATGGCTGATGCCGTGGTGGGTGACGATGTGTACGGTGAAGATCCAACCATTAACGAATTAGAGCGGCGCGTAGCCGAACTCACCGCTCAGGAGGCGGCGGTCTTCGCCACCAGCGGCACGCAAAGCAATCTGCTCGGCATCATGAGTCATTGTGGGCGCGGCGATGAATACATCGTGGGCCAGGACGCACATACCTACAAACTGGAGGGTGGCGGCGCCGCCGTGCTCGGCAGCATTCAGCCCCAGCCCATCGAAATGCAAGCCGATGGCACCTTGGACTTGACCAAGGTAGAGGCGGCCATTAAACCCGATGATTCCCATTTTGCCCGCACCCGCCTCATCTGCCTGGAGAACACCACGCAAGGACGGGTACTGACGCAGGACTATGTAAGAGAAGCCGGCGCCCTAGCGGCCAAACACGGCCTCGGGATTCATCTGGACGGCGCCCGCGCATTCAACGCCGCCGTCAAACTGGGGGTGCCGCTGGCGGCGATAACCGGTCCATTCGATACCGTGTCCATCTGCTTGTCCAAGGGCCTTGGAGCGCCGGTGGGTTCGGTACTGGCCGGCAAGCGTCGATACGTGGACCGGGCCCGCCGCTGGCGCAAAGTGGTCGGCGGCGGCCTACGCCAATCCGGCATTTTAGGCGCTGCCGCCCTCATCGCTCTCGATCAACATGTAGACCGGATAGCCGACGACCACGCCAACGCGCTACATCTAGCCCAGGGCCTAGCTGCTATCGGACCGTTGCGGATAGACTTGAGCAGCGTGCAAACCAATATGGTGTTCGTTCAGATCCCACCGGGACACAATCCCGGTTTACAAAGATTCCTCGGGGAACGCGGTATCAAGTGGAAAGAAGGACAGCGCATCCGCCTGGTCACCCATCTGGACATAAACCGAGATGACATAAATACCTGCCTTGCCACGGTGCGCGAGTACTTCAGTTGAGCCAATCCCGTATGACGCGCCGCCGTCCCTACACCGCCCCCACCCGCATTCTCCAATCAACGTCTCGCGCCGTACAAAGTATGGAGCCGGGACATCGTGTCCTCTAACAGCCAGGGGTCCTCTAACAGCCAAGGATCATCCAACGGTCGGGGCTCGCCCAAGGGCGCGAAACTGGCTAAAAATTCAGCCTCATCCAGTGACGCGGGCTCACGTCTTTCGCTCTTTCTAAATACTGATTTTGCCAGCGTATGGGGCATAGGTGCCATCGCCAACGTGGTGCGCTGGCTAGAGATGCTGGTGGTGGCGGTCTACGTCTTCGATGTCACCGGCTCCGCGTTTCAGGTCGCTCTCATGACCATCATGAGGATGGCACCGCTCGCTCTGGTGGGTATCTTCGCCGGGGCTATGTGCGAGCGCCTGAACCGGCCTCTCATCCTCATGGCCGGCTACAGCGCCAGCGGTGTCATCGGCACTGTGAGCGCTGTACTGATCTATACCGGCCAACTCGAAGTCTGGCACCTGGCCGCCGGTGCGTTTATGAACGGCATCGTCTGGGCGATGGACTTCCCCGCCCGGCGCACCCTGCTCGGTGAAATGGCCGGCCAGGACAAAATAGGCACCGCCATGAGCCTGGATGCGCTCACCAGCAATAGCACACGCATGGTGGGTCCAGCCGTGGGCGGTCTTGCCCTGGAGGGCATTGGTCTGGGGGCCACTTTCATCGCCGGGGCTATACTTCACTTAATTACAGTGCTGCTGCTGCTACGCCTCGGCTACGCCGATAAAAAGGACGACGGTAGCCCCTTCACCGTTTGGCGCGACATGCGCGACGGGCTCGCGCACGTACGCTCCAACCGCCCGCTGATGGCCACCCTGATGGTGACTATCGTCTTTAATCTCTTCGGTTTCCCGGTGACCTCCATGATCCCGGTAATCGGCCGCGAGATACTGGAACTCAGCCCTTTCCCCATCGGCTTACTGTCCAGTGCCGATGGCGTTGGCGCCTTCATCGGCGGCTTGCTCATCGCCGCTTACGCCAATCCCAATCACTTCAAACGCCTGTATTTTTATGGTGTTTTTCTATATCTGGACATGGTGCTGTTGTTTTCTTCCGGCATCGTGCCGTGGCTCTCCGGCGCCCTGCTCATCATCATGGGTCTAGGCGCGGCGGGGTTTTCGGCCATGCAGGCGACCCTCTCCTTCCTGCACGCGGCACCCGAGTACCGCAGCCGCGTCATGGGCATCTTAACTGTATGCATAGGCAGCGGACCCCTGGGATTCGCCCACGTGGGTTTGCTGGCCGACGCTGTGGGTGCACCATTGGCGACGGCCATCATGGCGGTGGAAGGCATCGCACTGCTCATCGTCGTGCTGCTGGTGTGGCCTGAAGTCGAATAGTCAGGCGACCCCTGTGTCAGGCAAACCCTGTGTCAGGCGAATAAAGTCCGGGAAAGCTAAACTCCCAGGAGACTTAAGCGCCACGGGGGGACTTAAGCGCCATGAGGGACTTAAGCAATATACACCGCTGAACTAGAGGAGCCGGCCCCGTGCATGGCATCGACCGCCGATTTAAGTAGAGCGAAGAGCAGCCCTAGCTCTACATCGGAAAGAGGACAGTCGTATCTCATCACATTGCGATCAGTGCACCGCTCTAGCACGAAGAACATAACGTAAGGTTGGCGCGAATACGCCGGATTCACGAGGCGGTCAACGAACCGCTGATCGGCATCATCCAGGTTGAAGAGTAAGTCGGTCGTGCGATCGAAGACATCCTCCGCAACCTCTTTCTCGACCCTCTCCAACGGCCCGTTCGACGCACTCTCGAACATACGCCACACGATACTAAGCAGCCGTGTTGCCAAAGATATCACTTCTTCCCGGTGATCGGTCAGGTAGTCCTGAAAGACAGCAAAAATGTGCGGTTGGTGGCGGGTTAGGTCGGCGATTTCCGCAACTGTGGCGGCGTGATCCAGCCGTTCGCTTAAGTTCTTCACTGTGCTCACTAATACAGCATCGATCATCTCCACGTTTTTGCGCACCTCCAACAGCCAGTAGTGAGCCGGGAGCTAAGGTTTCGCGCCCTCCCATACTGGCGTCGGAGATGGCGGGCCGACTAGGGGTGCCAGCGCAACGACGCGAAACCTATACTCCCTGCCGCTCCCTGGCGAGATTGCGTGCCACATCGAGCGCTTCCCCTGCACCCGTTTTTGGACACCGTAATCCTATATCGAATCTTGCACCGCCCGGAGCGTTTGCGAACCCGTACTTTCTTAGGGGTCTATATACCGCGTCCCATATGCTAGGGTTATTTGTTGGTTCCATGAGCGGCAGCTACATTTTGGGCGCTCAGCGCAGACTAAGGACACCGGCAACGCAAGGGAGCGGGTGCCCCCCGAACCGAATGGTAGGGGGTCAAATGGTGGCGAGATTCAACAACCCCGTACGTAATGCCGCATGGGTCAACTCCACATCGGTGCTCACCCCTAGCTTGCGGCACACACGAGTCCTATAGGTACTGATGGTCTTGGGGCTGAGCGACAGCGCCTCGGCAATTTGTCTTAAGCTGCGCGCACGGCTGAGTTGCAACATGACTTCCAACTCGCGCTGGCTGAGTGCGTCCAAAGCCCCGGCCACGCCGCTCAGGCGCGCCGACACCAGACTTTTAGCCACCTCAGCGCCCACATAGCGCTCGCCCCGGACTGCTGATCGAATGGCGCCTTCCAGCTCGTAGCGCTCGCAGCTCTTACTGAGATAACCCACCGCGCCAGCTTCTAGCATCTGCAGCGGATAGGGTCCGCTGTGATGCTCACTCAGGCCGATGATCTGAATGCTGGGAAATCGCATCTTGATACGCTGTGTAGCCTCCAACCCGCTAATACCAGGCAAATCTATGTCCATCAGCGCGACATCGAAATCCACTCGGCGGCAGGCAGCGACAGCCTCTTCACCGGTCTCGGCTTCGCCGGCTATTTTGAAATCCGCAACGTCCTTCAAAAGTCCACGGATCCCCGTGCGCATCAAACGTTGGTCATCCGTAATCAAAATTCGAATCATGGCTTGCCTCCATAGCTGATTATTTAAAAACCCGGCTCCAGCGCCCATGAGTTGTGCCATAACTATGGCGTTTGGCGAAGACTTGGCGAGACGCGAAGAGGCCGTGGGCAGCAATCCTATAGGCACAAAGCAGGGACGCAGTGGCAAATCTCACACGTAACGGGGAATGGGCACCTGCTAAAAATGCACTTTTTCCGCGATTGCGGCGTCAACTCCGTGCTCGAATCCTCAGGTATGACTTATACACTGCGGTTGTGCGCGCGGTGCTTCCTTGCACTCACGAAAAAATGACTATTTTTAGAGGTGCCCGAATGTAGCTCAGAGCATTCGCGGCATGAGGTCTTATCGCTTTAACAGTGGTTTTTAGTACTGGCCGTGGCCGCTCGAAAGCGAGACGAACGCCATCGCCGCAAAGTCAAGGAGTTGCCCACCACGCACACGCTGCTGAGCGCCATCGCCGCGCCGGCGACCGTGGGACTCAGCAAACCACCCATCGCCATACCAATACCCCCCACGTTGAAAACGAAAGCCCAAAATAGGTTCTGTTTAATCTTCGTGAACGTCGCCCGCCCGATGGCAATCGCATCGGCGACGCCACGGGGATCGCAACTCATAAGAGTAATACCGGCAGATTCCATCGCCACATCGGCACCGGCGCCAATGGCGATCCCCACATCAGCCCCTGCTAGCGCAGGTGCGTCGTTCACACCATCGCCAACCATCGCCACCGTGCGGCCACCGTCCCGCAACTGCTCTATCATCCGCGCTTTACCCGCCGGCTCAATCCGCGCGAAATGCTCGGCAACAGACAACTTGCGGGCCACGGCGGCTACCGCCCCGGCACCATCACCGGACATGATCACAGGCCTCACGCCATCGGCGATCAGCGCTTCAACGGCAGCGCCCGCCTCCTCTCGCAGGGTATCTTCCAGTGCCGCTATGCCGAGGATCTCACCATCTACTGCGATCCAAACGACAGTGCCTCCATTGCTGCAGGCCCGCTCGGCAAACTGCGCCCAAGGACCGGATCGAGGCAACGGTATGCCGGCGTCGGCCAGCGCCGCCTCATTACCAGCGATGACGGCCCGCCCCTGCACCTCGCCGGCAACCCCCCGCCCCGGCACCGCTTTGAACCCTAGCGCCTCTACCAACGTCAAATGGCGTGCCTTCGCCTCACGCACGAATGCTTCCGCCACAGGGTGCTCACTACTTTGCTGCAAACTGGCCACCTGGCGTAACAAGTCATTGTGAGACACACCAGCGCCCGCAATGTCCGCCCCTGAAGTGTTTACTCCTGAAACGTCTACTCCCAAAGCGTCCACCACCAGAATATCCACTACGCGGGGCTTACCTGAGGTCAAGGTGCCGGTTTTGTCGAAAACAACCGTATCGACTCTGTGGAGCTGCTCCAGCGCGGCAACGTCTTTGATGAGCACACCGGCCCGCGCCGCCGCGCCTATACCGGTCATCACGGCCGTTGGCGTAGCCAGCCCAAGAGCACAGGGGCAGGCGATCACCAACACCGAAACCGCCGCCACCAGGGCGGACTCGAAATCGCCAGTGGTGAGCATCCATGCCAATAGCGTCAGGGCGGACAGCACCAGCACCACCGGCACGAATACGGCGCTCACCCGGTCCACCAGCCGCTGCACCGCAGCCTTACCGGCTTGTGCCCGTTCCACCAATTCGATGATCTTGGAGACCGTCGTATCGGCACCCACCGCAACCGCTTTCATTTCCAAATATCCGGTGCCGTTGATAGTCCCGCCGACCACTCTATCCCCTACCGTCCTAGGCACCGGCATAGCCTCGCCGGTAACCATGGATTCATCCAACTCACTGGCCCCCGAAGTGATACGCCCATCGACCGGCACGCGCGCGCCAGGCTTGACTATGAGGCACTCGCCAACGCGCACCGCAACTACCGGCACCTCCTCGCTCTCCCCATCGGCACACCGCCGTAGCGCCGTGGCTGGCTGCAGGGACATCAGCATTCCAATGGCGGCCCTAGTACCGGTCTTAGCCCGCGCCTCCATCAACTTGCCGGCCAAAACCAAGGTGATAACAACAGCGCTCGCTTCAAAATAGAGCTGCCCGCGGGCCGCTTCGCCCAAGGTAATCATCAAATAGACGCTGAACACGAAAGCGGCGGTGGTTCCCAACGCCACCAATACATCCATGTTGGCGCTGCCTCCTCGCAAGGCGCGCCAAGCCCCACCATAAAACTTGGCACCGAAGATGAACTGCACCGGGGTGGCCAACAACAACTCAACCAATGGCGGTAATGTCCAAGCACTCCCATGACTAGACCAACCGCTTAAATGGTTGATCATCTGGGCAACCAGCGGCACGGTAAAAGCGCCCGCCCCCCAAACCATCCACCCGCTCCCGCTCAACCGGCCCGTCAAGCGGTTAGCCTCCAAGCCGTTCCTCCCCCGGTCGTCCGCTCCCAGGTCATCTACGCCCAGGCCATCTACACCTTGAGGGCCAGAGGCCAACACCTGAAAGCCAGCGGACCGGGTTGCTTGTTCGATAACGCCGGCATCGGTGGCTGCCGGATCGAACGCGACTTCGGCCCGCTCCAATGCGAAATTGACCTCAGCAGCCTGCACCCCCGGCACGCCGCCCAAAGTCCGTTGCAAACGGGCTGCGCACCCGGCACAAGACATCCCACCCACCTGTAGGCGCAAGTTTTCAACTACTTCAAGAGATCCAGTCCCGCTCGCCGCCGTCATCCGCATCCACCTATTCGATCAGCCTTGGTTAAACAACCCTGGTCAAAAAATCACGCGATGGACAGACTAAACCTTCCAGTTTATGGAAGGTCAACCATGCTCGTTCGAACACCAAAAGACAGGTAGGCGGTACCGCTCGCATTAGCCACTACACCAGGCCAACTGCGCGCTAAATCATCCCGTCAAGGCGCGCCAAGCTAACCACGACTAGGCGCCGGCGCCATCCCGTCGAAAGTGCAGGTGGCAGTACAGGCCAGCCGTACGGCGGTCGCAGCCAGTGGTACTGCTTTTGAAAGCAGAAGCCGGCGCGAACGCCTCGCCGGCTAGCTCGATCCGCAACCAAGCTCGCTGCCTGCGCTCCACTCAGATAACGCAACGCCGCAGCACGGCCTCATTCGCACCCGCCTGGAAGCAAGTCATCCAACAACCCCCACCGGTGGGACATGCGAGTACCGGGGTACCCGCTCCCGGCGTTTGACGGCATCGTGCGCCACGGCGTGCATGGACACACCAGAGACTAGAAAAACCACCCCGGCCAACACCAGGGCCGCTCGGCCGCTCCCTTCACCGCACGCCTCCCCTCACTTCACTGTTGCGCCGCCGCCGCTCAATCTTATAGCTTTGTAGCCTCATACCGAACAATGAGGCGCTCTCCGAGCGTGTGCCACCCAATCTACCGGCCACCCGCGCGGACGGAAAATTATCCGGATGCACTAAAGCGATGATCCGGTCGAATCCCAGAACTTCATAGCCATGGTGCAAAGCCGCATGGGCCGCCTCCATAGCCAGCCCGCGGCCCCACTGAGGCTTATCCAACAACCAACTGAGTTCAATGCCGGGCCATCCGGTAGGATGTACAAATCCGACCCGGCCCACCAGCTCACCGGTGTCCTTCTCCTCCAGTGCCCACATCCCATAGCCGCGATCTGCCAGTGGCCGATAAAACCGGCCACCTGAAGCCACGTCTGCGCCCGCGTCAACGGCCGCCCTTCGCCGACAAAACGCATAACTTCCGGGTCCTGGCACATGGTGGCATAGACGTTTACATCCTCCTCAGTGAACATCCTCAAGCACAGTCGCGTGGTCCGAAGCTCGGTCATTGGCCTGTTCCTTGCGATTTTTCGAGCAACGCGGCTAGACCTTCGAACGGACGATGAGTCGCGGCAGCGGTTTTGTTCCCTCCCTCCTCGCCAACCGCTCCAAACTGCGCATCGACCAAACGGCGGTGTTCGTTGTCATGACAATAAAGGCACAGCAACTCCCAATTACTCCCATCCGGTGGATTGTTGTCGTGGTCGTGATCTCGGTGATGTACTGTCAGCTCGGAGAGATTCTCGCGGGTAAACTCACGCTGGCAGCGCCCGCACACCCACGGATACAAGCGCAGCGCCTGCTCCCTATAGCCCGCCTCACGCTGCTCGCGCTCACGCCTTGCACGCGCCACGGTTTCATCCAGCCGGCGGCTCGCATCATGTCCAGTCATTCCTCTACCCCTCCCGCATATTCCAGATGAACACCATCCATTGCAGCGAAGCCGGCATTCTCGCGCGTACAATGAGCGGATGAAAACCACCTCAATCGACCCATTCCCTGCGGGCTCGCTGCCCCCGAACTCGCTACCCCTATGGCGTTCGTTGCTCTATGTTCCCACAAACGTAGAGCGATTCATTGACCACGCTCACACCCGGGGCGCGGACGTCATCCAACTCGATCTGGAAGACAGCGTTCCTCCTGCGGAAAAAGAGCGGGCTCGTGGCCTGGTGGAGCCGGCGCTGGCCCGAGTACGCCGTGGCGGCGCCGATGTGGTAGTGCGCATCAACCGGCCACTGTCACTCGCGGTACGCGATATAGAAGCTTGCGTAGTGGAAGGCGTGGATGGACTGGCTATCACCAAAATTTCAGGGGCCGTTCATTTGCAGCTATTCGATGAACTGGTGAGCGAATTGGAGATACGCAGAGGATTACCGCAAGGTAAGATAAAATTCCTCGCCATGATCGAAACGCCGCAAGCGTTCTTGAAAATCGATGAAATCCTGCGCGCTTCGCCGCGTATCGTCAGCGCCAGCATAGGCGGCGAGGATTTCGCCACCGCCTGTAACATGGCGCCCACCCACGAGACTTTATTGCATCCCAAGCAGCATATGATCATCAGCGCCATGGCCGCTGGCGTCATGCCACTAGGATTTATCTCAAGCGTGGCCGACTTCAGCGACATGGATGCGTTCCGGCAAATGGTGAGGCGCTCGCGCACCTTCGGCTTCATGGGCGCCAGTTGCATCCATCCCACGCAAGTCAGTATCGTCAATGAAGAATACGGCCCCAGCACAGAAGAGATCACCTGGGCGCACAAAGTCGTTGATGGTTACGAAGAGGCCAAGCGCGAGGGGCGGGCGTCATTTGCCATCGACGGCGCTATGATAGATATACCGGTAGTGGTGCGGGCGGAACGGCTACTAGCTCGGCAACAAGCTATCGCCGCACGCGCAGCCTCTCAAGGGCGCCTCTAAAAATAGTCATTGTTTCGTGAGTGCAGGAAAGCACCGCGCGCGCATCCGCAGTGTAAAGGTCATACCTGAGGATTGGAGCACGGAGCTGACGCCGCCATCGCGGAACAAGTGCATCTTTAGCAGGTGCCCTCAAGCATTAGGTGTGGACCCGAGCGCCGATCATGAAACCGGATAGCAACAAACCAGATCGCAACACATGCGGCTTTACCGGCCACGCAAAGACTCGTTCATCGCCGCCACATGGACTTCGCCATCATGCAAGAAACAAGACTTGCTGAATAAAGATAGATCCAACGGATTAGGTAACCGCACATCTTCTAGCGCCGGAACTGTTCTTTGAGTGGCCGCATAAGACCTGTCGATCTGCGACACGAATATGAAGATGACTCCACGGCGAAGCGCGAATGTCTTGAGCGACCGGATTTGTTCCATCACACCTGGATGAGTGCGTTTTTGGTCAAGAAGCTGAAGGTAGTCCACCACCACCAGGGTGCCGCGAGCTGCCCTATCCAATCGGCCAATCATGTAGTGCGCGCTGATGGCATCGGAGTTGTCGAACTCGAAACGACTCCCGAACGTGTTCGGATCTTCACCGATGGCCTGAAATGCGGCCAGCATATCTGCTGCACTGTATTCGAGTGTAAAGAACACCCCGCGATGGCCGGCTCGCATGGCCGCCACCATGAGTTCAAGGCTCATCAGTGTCTTGCCGTGCCCGGGGCGGGCGCCGAGCAGCACCATGTCTGCGGGCACCAGACGAGGGTATAAGGTCTTCGCTGGCGCCGCATCTGCGGCCCGTGCGGCAAGCAAACTCCAGGCGCTGAACCCTTCGCGCTCAGCGATACGGTCCAGCGCCCGATGCAAAGCAATGCCCTCACTCCGGGCCAACATCTTGGCCTCTCGCTTCAGGCGGTAAATAGGTGCTGACAGTCTCATACAAACCTCCTATCGCGAGCCTTGGTAGCAATCCCTCCTTATGCGATCGGCTTCGAACAGTCGGTTCGACAACGATACGGCCCCACAGGTGATGTGCTTCCCCAAACGGAGGGAGGTGGCATGGGCTACGGCCAAGCGCCAGTATGGATCAATGGTCTTCGCCCACTCAAGGGCACCTCTAAAAATGCACTTTTTCCGCGATTGCGGCGTCGGCGCCGTGCTCCAATCCTCAGGTATCACCTAGACACTGCGGTTGCGCGCGCGGTGCTTCATTGCACTCACGAAAAAATGACTATTTTTAGCAGATGCCCTCAAGCTGAACGACTATCACGCGGAAAAATGATCTGGCGCAGAAAAATGATCTGGATCGAGCGGGAGGCCATAACCTCCTCGCCACGGCCATTGTAAGTACGCCAATCAAAGCCGATCAGCCCCCGGTCCGGCTTCGACCGCGACACCCGCTTGTCGGTCACTGCTACCTCCACCCGCAGCACGTCCCCTGGCCGCACGGGCCGGCGCCAGCGTAGATATTCCAAACCCGGCGAGCCCAAGCTGGCCCCGGGTGCGAACGGTTCAGTGTCCATGAACAAACGAAAAGCGAAAGCCCCCAGTTGCCAACCGCTGGCGATCAGGCCACCAAAATCGGACGCCGCGGCGGCCTCGGGATCAGTATGAAACGGCTGCGGATCATAGCGCCGGCCAAAAGCCGTCACGTCATCCACGCTCAGCGTCCCCTCGGCGGAGCGGATAACGTCACCGACCGCAAAGTCCTCATACCAACCACCAGCCATAGCCGCTCCAACACCATAAAACACACCCGCTAAGTACACCATTTTGGCACAATGCGTCACCCGAACCGCAGGCCAAGCAACACCGCCCCATGAACAGCCGCAAACAAGTCCTGGCTGGCGTTGTGTTGAGCTTCATCGCCGGTGTTTGCTTGAGCACGGGCGGCATCGCCATCCGCCTGGTGGAATCGGCGGACGGCTTTCAGATCCTGTTCTACCGCGCCCTAACCCTGTTCATAGGCATGGGTTTGTTTTTGCTTTGGCAACACGGCCGCCGCCTCGCCGCCGCCGTGGTCGCCATAGGCTGGCCTGGCGCGCTGGTCTCGCTGGCCCTAGGCAGCGGCGCCATCTGCTACGTGATAGCCGTACTGCACACCAGTGTCGCCAACACCGTGGTGATCTTGAGCACCAGCCCATTGCTCACCGCCGGCCTCGGCTGGTTGCTATTTCGCCAGCGTGCGGATCGCAAAACCCTCCTCGCCTCGGCAGCGGCATTGAGCGGCGTCAGCATCATGGTAGTGGACGGCTTGGACAGCGGCGGGCTTACCGGGATGTTCATCGCATTCATCGCCGCCGGCTCCTACGCCGTCATGTTGATCATCATGCAACGCCACCGCGGCCGCGACTTATTACCGGCCACGGCCCTGTCCGGGCTAGTCACCATGGCGGTGGCCTGGCTGGCGGTGGACTCGTTACAGATAGGCGGCCACGATCTCGCCATCTCGATCTTCCTCGGCTCTTTTCAGTTCGGTTTGGGTTTTGCCCTGATTACCGTGGCAGCGCGTTACATCGACGCGCCAACGGTGGCACTGCTGACTT
The DNA here is from genome assembly GCA_012103455.1 of Gammaproteobacteria bacterium. Classification (GTDB taxonomy): domain Bacteria; phylum Pseudomonadota; class Gammaproteobacteria; order HK1; family HK1; genus WLWT01. The sequence goes on along the minus strand of WLWT01000003.1, from coordinate 209,549 downwards.
TATCGGAAGTGATCCTGGCACCGCTCTGGGTGTGGATAGGGGTAGACGAGACGCCTACCCCCTTAGGACTGCTGGGCGCCAGCGTGGTCTTCGCGGCAGTCTTGGCCCAGGCTCTTTCAGCCCGTGGACTCAAATAACCGCCGGCACCGGCTTCAACTCATCAGCGCTTCTTGATAGTGCTCTTCATCGAACCCCACCAACAGCGTCGTCCCGGCGCGCACCGTAGGTGCCCGCAGATTGCCGGTAGGTCCGAGCATGGCCGCCACCGCGCCATCCGGCACCTGACCCTTGCTGACGCTAAAAGTAGCGACCTTCTTGCCTTTGGCAACAATAATGGTCTTGGCTTTAGCCGCCAGCGCGGCGGCGTCTTCCCGGCCCAGCTTACGCGAAGCGGGCACGCTTTCTTCGGGCGCGAGCCCATGGGCATCCATAAACTTGGATGCTTTGGCGCAGGTCGTTCACCCCTTGCGGTAGTAATACCAATTGATGGCTTCGCTCACCGGTATCCCCCTTTTCAGATTGCTCAACGTGCGCGCATTGTAGCGGCAATGCGGGCTAAGCTATTCGTTTGATCAACCCGTCAACAGCACACCGGACAGGACCCATGAATTGGCAAACAGAACTGGACGAACTCCGCCGCCGCGAATCTTTCGCCGAGGAGTTGGGCGGACCTGAACGGATCAAACGTCAACACGACGGTGGCCGCTACACCATCCGCGAACGCATACAACTGTTGGCCGACAGCGGCACCTTTCACGAAACCGGCAAAATCGCCGGCTTGGCCGAATACGACAGCAACAACGATCTGACGCGCCTCACCCCATCCAACTTTGTCTATGGCCGCGCTAAATTGAATGGCCGTCCCGTGGTCATCGGCGGTGACGACTTCACCGTACGCGGCGGCTCCGCCGACGCCACCATCAAAGAGAAACACAATCTGTGCGAGCAGACGGCCCACGCACTGCGCTTACCACTCGTGCGTTTAGTAGAGGGCTCTGGCGGCGGCGGCTCGGTCAAAACCATCGAAACCACAGGCCGGGCCAACGTGCCGGGCGTAGACGGTTGGGAGGTCGTGGTACAGAACATGGCCACCATCCCCCGCGTCGCCCTCGGCTTGGGCTCCGTGGCCGGATTGGGTGCCGCGCACCTAGCGGCATCGCACTACTCAGTGATGGTCAAGAACAAATCCGCCCTCTTCGTCGCCGGACCGCCGGTGGTCGCGCGCACCGGTCAAGAGCTATCCAAAAACGAACTCGGCGGCACCGATCTGCAACTAAAAGCGGGCGCCATCGACCACGCCGTCAACACCGAGGAAGAAGCCTTCGAGTGCGCCCGCAAATTCCTCTCCTACTTGCCGAACTCCGTCTATGAACTGCCGCCTAGGGGCGCCTTGGACGACGCTCCGAAGCGGCGAGTGGATTGGCTGATCGACGCCATTCCGCGCAACATCCGCCACGTCTACAAAATGCGCCCGATCATTGAAGCGGTGGTAGACCAAGGCTCATTCTTCGAGATGGGCAGTAAATTTGGCCGCTCGATCATTACCGGCTTCGCCCGGCTGAACGGATGGCCAGTGGCGATGATGGCGAGCGATCCTTATTCCTATGGCGGTTGCTGGACCGCCTACACCTGCAAGAAAGTCACTAAATTTGTCGATCTGGCGGAAACCTTTCACCTCCCGGTGGTGTACCTGGTGGACTGCCCCGGCTTCCACATCGGCCTCGACGCCGAGCAAGCCGGCACCATCAAAGAAGGCGTTCGCGCCATGAGCGCCATGTGGCAAACCACCACGCCCTGGTGCGCCGTCATCTTGCGTAACGCTTTTGGCGTGGCCGGCGCCGCCCACCGTAACGGCGGACGCTATTGCACCCGCTACGCGTGGCCGTCGGGCCGCTGGGGCTCGCTGCCGCTAGAAGGCGGTATCGAGGCGGCTTACCGGGCGGATTTGGACGCCGCTGACGACCCGCAGGCGAAGCTTGAAGAAATCGAGGAACGGCTGAACAAACTGCGCTCGCCGTTCCGCTCGGCGGAAAGTTTCCTTATCGAGGAAATCGTCGATCCGCGCGATACCCGCGCGCTGCTCTGTGACTTCGCCGACACGGCGGCGGCGCTACGTGAGCCTGGGCCTAGGCACTTCGGTATGCGGCCTTAGCATCTGAGCACCTCTAAAAATGCACTTTAACTATTTTTGTCGCGGTTCAAATTTGATACTAAGCTGCGTCATTTCTGACCAGTATAGCTACATTGCTGAATTTCTTTTTCACCGTCCTCATTTTCCACAAGTTCCGGATACACATGACCAACGAAAAAGCCCATGCTGATATTTAGGCGTACATATCTGGTTTGGCCCTTCTCTAAGGCAAGCGATAAATGCCTATCCACTTCAGTAGAGGTTGCGATCTTATAGTTGCCTGGCTCCTGGTCCACATAGAAGAATCCATTTGGAACAGCCTTTCCTACCACCTCACCATTGAGTTTTACTTCGGGCTGTAACGCCGCCCCCAACACAGCTGTCCTATAAACATATATCCTGCCAATATCAGGAGCAACAGCGCCTAACGATGGTGATATTTCCGCGAATTTTGGACCGGTTGCACAGCCCCCGAGGTAAATGGTAGCCATAAGCACCAGGACTATTTTTGATATTGCTTTCATTACACTCCCCTGTTGATGTATGTAGATGAACTTTAGTTTGTTACGAGCTGTATTCTTTTATCCAAGGGAGAAAACGTTCCCTCTACTGGCAAATAAAATCCTACAAGCTCACCAGACGATACGACTATGTTGGCTTCATATATATTTGATGCCTCTACCGTTAGTATTTGATCTTTTGTTTTGTAAACGTCTCCTTGTATTATACTTCCAATGCAATTCCATTTCGTTCCCTTTTTTAGTATTCGGCTATATCCACTGTCAAGTTGAATATCAATTTTTTTGGTTAAAATGAATGAATCATCGCAATTTTGAGCCGACGATAGACTCGTGGGAACCTGTTCTACCCGAATTACATCAAACGCACATCCGACCATGAGAGGAAAAATACAAACAATCCAAACACCAGTGATTATATTTTTCATCATTTACTCCTAAAATACACCGAATTTGCTTAAAGCAGTACAACGGTGAGGGTAACTGCGGCCGGAGTGCGAAGCGCGGAGGGAACCAAACCGCGTAGCGGGTTGGCCGTCAAGTTCACCCACTTGTTATGCCAACTTTTCAATCCCGCATTCTTCTAGCGCCTTCGAAATGACTTTTTCGGCAACACCTTGTTCCCGGAGGCTTTCCAAAAGGGCCGATATGTTCGTACCCTCTAGCCGTTCAAGGTCATTTCGTAGTCCTTCGCCAACGTAGGCCCGAATGAGTGGCTGGTATCCACTAAACCCGAGTATCGGTGCAATTCGCTTCAGGTCTTCGACAACATCGTCCGGCATACGGATAGTCACCGACGACATTGGACGGTCGCGCTCTAGACGCTTTTTAATCGTTTCAATCTTCATAGTGCCTACGCTCGACGCTCGTTGCTTTCCTCGCAGAAATGATTCGAATGCTCTCGCCTTCGAGGACTACGTGAACTACATATAGAAGATTCCACCTGTTGTCGAATCCAACTGCCGCATCACGCACTTCTTCCTCAACTCCGGCATTGACAATGCGAACAAACGGGTCAAAGAGGACGTGAACGGCTTGCCGGAACTCGACACCATGCTTAAGCACGTTTCGCCGAGCCTTCTCCAGATCCCAGACGAACTCAATTCCATTGACGAAGTAGCAACCTTCCATTAGGGAATGATGCATTCGACGTACTTACAATGTCAATACAATATCCAACAAAGCGAATCGGCATAACGGAGAGCTAAGCGGCGGCCCGCGAAGCGGGACGTCCAAGTGAGCATAGCGAACGACTTGAGCGACTTGTTATGCGGTGCTGTGGAGCAAGCGGGCTAAGGGCATGGCCATGTCTCTCTATACACCCCTAGAGCGAGACTTGCGGCGGATAGGTGCAAGAACTCGGGATTCGCCTGAGCGAACTTAAGCCATACCTGACGCATCTGCTCCGGCGTTACTCCGAAGGGGGCGCACAATATGGGTCTCGCCTCCAAAGCCTGCAAAATCACTGCGGCTGCATCCCGCACCCCTGCCAAGTAGCCAACACAGGCAGCGTAGTGGCCTACCGCTGCGCGAGGTTCGCCGGATCTGGTGTCGTAACACGCGCGCTGCAACTTGTTCCCATTGTAGAAGGTACGAACTCCGCCTTCCGCGACTACCGTTCCGGAATAGCCGAGTACTGCTCCGATAAGAAGCATTGCCATGGTCACATGTCTGGCCTCTCGAATCGTCATCGTGCTAGGTGCACCCCGAAGTTAAGTCCGCCCTACCACGCGTGCGCCTAACCGTCCCACGAGAGTGGAGGTGGGTTCGCGCCCAACGCTTGGGCTTGAGCGGCTGGGGCATTCGCGCAGCGAATGGGCCAGTCCAGCGCTAAGCCATTGTTGGGCGAAGGCGCTTACTACACCAACGAACTTCGCAACCCGCTGCATATCGACCTGCATATCGACAGCGTTGAAATTCAAACATCGACTTTCTACCTTGTTGCCACTTCTGCTTGTCTATAAGTACTAGACTCTACCGCGACTGATGCCCGGCTACGAGTCCTCGCACCGAGGGGCGATGCTTGCGCTTCGCAGACATTCCAGAGCCGTTGCGGGCCAGCCTGGGCGAGCGAACATTGTTGAACTTTGCAGCTATTCTCGGCCATCAGCAGCCGTATCCACACTGGCACATAAATTCTGTTCTTCTGCGCTTGAGTATCGAAATCACAACACTGTCGGCATGCCTGCATCAAGGCTGATCTCGAATTCTCCTCATCCTTCGCTACACGCTTTTACGCCCAACGGCTTGCTTGAGCGGCAGGAACATTCGCGTAGCCAATGGGGATGGCCCGCCTCAAAGCAATTGTTCGGCGTCACACGCCACCCCGCGTGCGCCACACGGCCGGACTTTGTCTTTGGTGAAGTTACAGCCAGAACATGTGCGACGCCTCCGTCGATAACGAAGTACACGGCGTAAGGGAAGCAGCGCAACAGAACACGTCTGACTTCGCCGTATTGGCGTGCGTACTGCTCGGGGCCTTCAACAATGCGTTCCAATACCACGTCAAGCTCGGCCGCAAATTCAACGCCCAGATCTGCACACCGGGATTCATACCACGCAGTCGCGGCCAGAATATCATCGACGGCCTCGTCCCTAAGCCGAACTTCGATCAATTCTCACCCAGTCTCTGTAGAACTTCCAATTTCACTTCTGCCCACGGCCGATCGGCGTCAGGCTGCTCGCGGTATGATTTCAGACGCTCATCTAGAATCCGACGATGCTCCTTGGGCACTGACACGATGGAATTCATTCGTTAGGCTCTAGCCAGCCGCACGTACCACAATCATCAGTGGTTTCGCGGCCATTCACTCAGACCTTTACATTCCACTAGAACTCGGACTCGGTCATCAATGGGTGTGGCCCTAACGCCAACCATAACCGGGAGCAAAAAAGCAGAGCGAGATACCAGCGGCGCTTTTTGCGATCCGTGTTTATGGCTTTGTTATGCCATGATGACTCGCGATCACCACTGTAGCTTGACATGAACTGACTAACTTGACTACGCTCTTTAGACTGGGAAGAGGTGAGGGTAATCGCTCAAGCAGCGACCTCAACTCAGGACACTTCCGAATCAAGAACTCTTTGACCGCCAGTTCAGCGGCAATGGTTGCATCGATCCACTTGTGACGTGGAAGCGGCTCGTTTACGGCTCGGTGCAGGTGGGTCATTGCAATGAGCGGTTCTTCGCCAGTAAGGAGTTGGGTTGTGGCCTTGTCTGCAAGTGCTTGATCAACCGTAATCGCAATGTGCTCTTTCGGCGTGTAGGACTCCAGTGGCGGTAGAGCGTAATGGGCATCGTATTCCTGCGTGAATGCGAACTCGTGTCCAAGAATGTTGGCGGTTTCGTCGAGTTCGTATTGGTCGTAGGAGTATTTCAATAGCCTGCTTACTCGGCTGATCATCGACGTGTTGGCCTCAGTCATGCGGTGGCGTTCGGCCCGTAGATGATCCGGCCATTTGAACCCGTCTGGAATTGGAAATGGGAGCGAGTTGGAGCCATCGACGGAAATGCGATGCTTTCTCAGATTCGAGTTCTCTTCGTAATCATGGCTTCGCTACCACACCACGTTCTCCTCAGTCCACTGTCCTTCGTCGAAGCTGGAGAAGATTGCGGCATCGAGAACACATGGCATGATGTCGCAAGCCTTGCAGAGTTCCTGGAATCCATCGGAAACGAAGTTGTAATAATTCCGATCTTGCAATGCGTTGGCTGTCGGCTTGACCGGAAATCCAGAGGAGTTCAGCCATTTCGTGATCCGGCTGTCGATTGGGATCTCGAATCTTGAAATCCCCAGACCTTGCAAGAGGTTGCGGGACTGCTTTGGCCCGAACCCTTTGAAATGCCGGTCGATAAACTCGGCGGCAAGACGCTCGGTCTCAGGACTAGAGTTGCTCCGTATTTCATCTAAGTGTTGGAACGTGGTTTCCCAGCCACCATTCTCCAGAAAGGGCAAGTTGGCCGAGAGAAACTTGCTGATGTTGTTGTAGTAGAGCAATCCGCCGAATTCGCTGAGCACTTTGCGTGCAAACTCGCCAAGATTGTCCTGCTCAACGCAAGTCTTGTATTCCAGTGGGGACGGCCTCGTGAGCAGGAACTTTGTGACAGATGAACCCGGCCCGGATCGTTGTTGTGTGGTTAGCAAGCAGCCAACCATTCGATCCCAGAAGTCGCCCTTGGAGATCGGCGGTTTTTCAGTTCGCAGATTGGTCGTAATTCGAGTCTTCACGAAGGCATTGTCGGAGTGTTCTTCGTAAAAGCCTTTGACTCTTGCGATGTCATCGGGATCGATCTGCCAAACGATTCTCATTCATTCCTCAGCTTCCACTTCATCCAGTTCTTCTTCCGGCGAGCCAGCCAGCCATTCCGATGCGAGAAGCTTCTCGGTTGCGGCTTGATGGAAAAAGTCGAAGTCGTCTTTGGTTGCGAGGAAGAAGCTGAGGCACTTTCCGTCCTTGACTGGTTTTACTGCTTTCGCATCACTGAGTCCGTGTTGCCAAAACTCGATATCGCCATCGAAACGACCGTGCTGCCAGACGTATGAGCGTGCCTGCCGAGCGGCTGCAAACCACCGGCGCTTGCCGTCGATCCGGTAGTGGAGGATTCGCTTTCGCAGGTATGATTCTCGCTTCGCCTCCAACTGCTCTCGGTAGTAGTCGGCGACAGCAGAGTTCTTGATCTTTGCAAGCGCCGAGTCCCAGTCACTCCATTTTGCCTTGTTCGTTGCTGACTTTCTGCGACCTCGTGGGACGGCTTCCTGCGCCAATTCTGGAGCCGGATATACGTTTGAGCAAACGAGGTATTCGTTGTTTGTGGCGGCGTCTTTAGCAACGGCGATCCGACAACACATGACATCAACGCCATAATTGTCGCTCAACCATTCGGCCCCAATCAGCAACGCATAATCGAATGCCTCGGCGACGAGGATGATGCGCTGGCTGCGGTTGATTTTCTCGACATCAACTTCTTCAAGGAAATCGATGAGTGCATCCTGCTTGCCATCATCGAGTAACTGCAAAAAATCATCGGATGACCACTGTGCGATCATCCCGGCATAGGAGATCGCTTGCATCATGTGCAGCTTGTGATTTCCCCGCTTGAGTTCAACTACTACGCAGGCTCCCTCTTTGTCTACGGCCAGCACATCGATACGATCCTGCATGTTCTTTGAAGGCTCAATCTCCTTGCCAAGCAGGAACAACTCCTGCCCAATCTCTTTGAAGAAGGCGTCAGGAGTGTTGCAGATGAACTCTTGCAGATCGTAGCGCTCAGTGATCGACACATCTGCCAATGAAGGCGTGTCGAGCAACGAGAAGCTCTGGTTGTCTCGGTCGATTTTCAACATGGCTGTTTTCCAGACGTAACTTTGATTCGGAGCGTAGCAAGTGGTGATGCTGCGTTATTGCGCCACTATGACTCGTCTCCCTTCACTGAGAGCTTGGGCGACTCTACGGAGCTTAACAACTCTAAAAGGCGGGCCAAGACTGCTACCTGTGCAATAGCGGCTTTTTTGTGTCCGAAACTCAGCCATTTACTATGGCTGGGAGGTCTGGGGAATACAACACCCGCAAGGGAAATACCCAGAGCAGTGCCTTTTGCTGTTGTTAACCTCCTGGCCGCCCGTAAATACGGGCTTTACACAACTTAACAATTGCAAAAGGAACAACCATAAAAAAGCGTTACCTCAAAGTTTGTGATACTTACTACGAACACCATCTGAAAAAATGGCCTCGGTCACCTTCAGTCCCCGTTGTTCAACTTAAAGGCTATTGGCTGAACCAAATTGGTTTTGAAGTTGGCAAGCAGCTTCAAGTTTCACCGGGTGTAGACCATTTGGTGATTACTTTAGCACCAGACCAAACATCCTGATTTTTTAGCCCTGGCTATATGCCGGGGCTTTTTTGGGCATAAGAGCGCCTCTAAAAGTGCACTTTTTCCGCGATTGCGGCGTCAGCGCCATGCTCGAATCCTCATGTATCACCTAGACACCGCTGTTCTGCGCGCGGTGCTTCCTTGCACTCACGAAACAATGACTATTTTTAGCGGCGCCCTTCTGACTTGGGCTTGCTGAATGATACAACCCTTTACTTAACCATGACTCAGTATTAAGGGCGCCTCTAAGCCACTCGACAATTGATACTGCCAGCCTCACTAAACCAATGAGCGCTCAAAACACGCGTAGGGCATGAGTTGCCCGACTCATTCAGTATCGGAAGGCTCTTGATCCTTGAGTTCCTCAAACTTGGACGCCATCGTGGGGTTGCGTCGAGTCAGCTTCTTGATCGTTACGTCCTGCGCCTTGTCGTTTGCAAGACGCAGGTTCCGATCCGTACCAAGTAGGGCGTCCTTCGTCTTCTGCAGGTGGTCGATTGACTTATCGATCTCAGCGATTGCTGTTTGAAAGCGCCTTGAGGCAAGATCATAGTTCTTCGCAAATGCGGTCTTGAATTTTTCGAGGTCGTTTTCGAAGTGTGTAATGTCGATGTTCTGTGCTTTTACGAGCGCAAGCTCTGTCTTGTATTCAAGCGAGTTAATCGCTGCGTTCCGCAGCAGTGTAATAATTGGGATAAAGAACTGTGGTCGAACGATGTACATCTTGGGGTGGCGGTGAAACACATCGACAATCCCGGTGTTGTAGAGTTCACTGTCGGGTTCGAGTAAAGAGACCAACACCGCGTACTCGCACCCCTTCTCGGTGCGATCCTTGTCGAGTTCCTTTAGAAAGTCCTCGTTCTTTTTCTTCGATGCGGTGCAATCGTTCTCGTTCTTCATTTCGAACATGATCGAAACGATCTCAGTACCAGTCTCATCTGAGTCGCGAAAGATGTAGTCGCCCTTGCTGCCAGTCCGTGCGTCGTTGTCCTTCTCAAAATATGCCCTCGGAAACGCCGTCGCTCGAATGCGGTTGAACTCGGTTTCGCAGTGCTGTTCAAGGGTTTCGCCAACCATCTTTGTCGATAGGCGGGCCTTCATATCCCGGAGGCGCTCGATCGCGTCATCGCGATCTTTGATCTGCGTTTCGTATTTGTCCTTAAGCGACTTCTCCGCGAGTTGTTTTGCAAGCTCCGCTCGCTCAAGAGCATTCTTCAGTTCGGCGCGCTCCTTCTCGACTGAACTGAGTGCCTCGGTGATTTCAAGCTTCTGCGCAACCTTATTGGCGTCGAGTTTGGCCTTTAAGTCTTGGATCTCCGCGTCCTTCGTTGCGGCGGCCTCTTGCAGTTCCTTGGAGAGCTTCGCCTCGGCTAGCTCGGAAGCGGCTTGCTTATCATGCTTCGCCTGTTCCAGTTCGTTGGCGAGCGCGTCGCGCTCTTTTTCAACGACGCTTAGGGCCTCGGTCACGGCAAGCTTCTTCGTGACCTCACCGGCATCGAGTTTGGCCTTCAATTCCTGGATCTCGGCGTCCTTGGCCGCGGCAGCCTTCTGCATTTCGCTGCCGACCTTGTTCTTGGCGAGCTCGACAGCATTTAGCTTGTCCTGCTCGGCTAGCTCAAGCCGTTTGTGCAACTGTTGCTCAAACTCGCTGTCGCGAACCTGCTTAAGAATGTCTGCATACCCGGCTTCGTCAATCTTAAATGCTTTCCCGCAGTGCGGGCAGATGATTTCATGTGCCAATATTTTTCCTCCTCTTTGGCCGGGATTTGCATGAGTACATAGCACACCGCTCATACGCCAGCGAGTGTCGCAGGCCGGTGTTCACCATCCGCATCCTCAGCGCATGCCGCACCACGAGCGACGCTCGGGATTACGGCCTTCAACGATCTATTCACGGGGCCCAACGACAAAACTCAGCGGCGAGTTTACAGTCCGCTGGAGTGGTTTGTTAGGCGATTTACTCTGCATTCATATTCTTTAAAATTCTTCTTGCCAATGGCTCTTTGATTTCCCTATAGCGAGGGAGAGCTTCAACTACTTCATTTTTTGGATTAATCCAGCAGGGAATGGGAGCCGCCTTCTCTTTTCAAGTAACATCCGGCTATTCTACTAATTCGGAAAAAAATTACCCGACATTAATTCAGAATATATCTGACATGCTTTTCATAGAAAAACCGTTTAATTATTTGCGTATTCTGTTGCAGTGAGTGCAACACCGAACGAGCCAAGGCCATCAGTTGCTCCTTTGTAGCCACCACTGTCCGCCCAATTCGTTGGCTTTTTACATGATGCCATACTAGCTCATCAGGATTGAGTTCCGGTGAATACGGCGGTAACCATACTAACGTGAGCTTACCTTGGCTATTGCGGACAAATTCTTGCACTTTCTTGGCTCGATGAATGGGATGGCCATCAACAATCAAATAGACCGATCGCTTGGCGTTGTGCAACAAACGCCTTAGAAAGTCGATAAAAACGTCTGCGGTTACCCGTGATTCAGTTACCATGAAACGCAGGTGACCCTTCGGCGAAACGGCTGACAGCCTATTCACGCTAAAGCGCCGACCCGTTTTCGCTACAACTGGCGTATCACCCCGTACCCCCCAAGTGGTACCACGATGATAATCCGACCGGATCGTCGATTCGTCGCCAAAATAGACCCGCGCTCGGCGCCTTTTCGCTTCTCGTTGTACTTCAGGCCAAGTTTCTCTTAACCATACCTTAACCTGATCAGGGTTTTGCTCGTATGCCTTAAACCGAGGGCGCTGCGCACTCATCCCCAAACGAGACAGGCTATTGCCCACCGAGCGCTCGCTGACCTCGATGCCAAATTTATCTTTCAGTAATATCTGAATCATCGAGCGTGTCCACAAGGCATCGTGAAAATCCAATTGCAACGGATTCGTTTTAACTAGTTCACGTAAGCGATCCGCATATTCATCGGGACACTTTCTTGGGCGGCCTGTGATCTTGCCGGTGGACAGCGCCTGTTCACCACCTTGCTCATATCTGGATAACCAATCGTAAATGCAAGAACGATGAAATCCGAGGGCTTTAATTACTTTTTCAGGGCTTTCACCCGATAATACTTGCGCAACCGCGTGCCTGCGGATGGCTTCTCGCGCGGAATGGGGCAGTGAGCGACCGTCTGTCTTTTTCATAGCATCACTATAACACATTTTATTAATTTGTGTCGGGTAATTTTTTGCCGAAGTAGTAAGTTTACGTTCCAAATCAAGGCGTTTCATACAATCATAATTTTTTCACGAATTCCTTCTGATGGTAATCCTCGAAGAATATCTTCCCTGCGGTCTTCTAATGGGCGCCTGCTAAAAATAGTAATTTTTTCGTGAGTGCAAGGAAGCACCGCGCGCAGAACCATCACTGCAGGCACTTACAACGTGCTTTGAGTCGATCTGAAACACTGTGTAGGCAAACGCATTGACAGAAATAGTAATCACAATAAGTGCAAATAGTATCTTTTTCATCAGAGGAAGCAGACATCATACCCATCCACAATTTATCCCGGGGTTTTTGTAATATTGGTGCGTATTGTACATTTTGGAATGAAATTCGTGTCCAATCGCTACCTAGAGCTTTTTTAGTCCGTCTTCCAAATTTGAAAAATAGCTTGGTTTGGACTTACTCATCCCGTGAAGTGTGATTAATGCTACATCTTTTATAGATACCTCAGTATTGTTTTAAAGTCTAACGCCTCAATCAGCCGGCGCCGCAGGCGACCGGTTGGATTGACTTGTTAGGCCTGTGCCTGTTGATGCTATTGGCCGATATTCTGGGAAAATAATTTTCTCGCGAAGATATATACCCATCACACTTCAAGATGCGAACATCGGTGCATTAATAATGTGAAACTTATCAGTGATTCTTTTTCTCAATAAAATCTTTCGTCTTCCAATGCGCTTGAAAAAATTCAAAGAGGCTTCCCGAAAATCTACAAACTTCTCATAGTACCGATTATAAGTAACCGCTTCATGCATCATTTTCCAAAGTCGCTCAATTGGATTTAAATTCGGTGAATAGAGCGGCAAATAGTGTAATTTAATGTTTGAGTCCTTGGCATAAGACTGAACGTCTTTGCTCTTATGATAAGCCGCATTATCCCAAATTACATGAATGTCTTTCTCTGGTGTATGCCGTTTGCGTAGAGATTTTAGAAACGATTTAATGGTTTGCGCATTCACCCGCCAACTTCAGTGTGGATTATTGTGTGACCATCCAAAGATACAGCACCAATGAAATTCAATCGTGTTTGACGAGCCGTTGTGGCAATATTCTTTCGAGTGCCTCTTGAAATCCATCCATAAGCCAACCGCGTTTGATACTGCGGATGAAAACTGTCCGAGAAATAGATTAAACCCTTGTTTTTAGGGTCTTTCGAAAGATGTTCATAGTCTTTGGCAAACGCTTTTTGCGCCTGTGCGTTTGCTTTCGCTGGAACTGCATCAGGCTTCTTATGGCAGACATTATTGCGATGCAGCCATTTTGTCATGCCGCTTACACTGTAAAGCTTACCAAAATTCAACTTCACATAAGTGCAAATGTCCTTAACATAAGGATAAGTCATTCCTTCTAGGTGTTTAACGAGCTTTGCTGTTTCACTCTCGTTTAAATCACTTTTGCTACCTCCGTTTTCGGGCTTCAGCTTAGCTTCAGAAAAGTAATCATCGATAGGGCGTCTAATAGTCTCATCATCTAAAAGCAAAATCCTAGACATTTCTGAATAACTATAACCCTCATCAAAAGCTAAAACAGCTTTTATTCGGTCTCGAATACACCCATCTCTCTCTTTACGATGAGATTTTATGAGTTCATCGCGCTCGCTCGGTGTTAAATGATTGTTCATAAGTTTATTTTGACCATAATCAGCTAGCTCATGCAAGTATTCTAGATTCGCATTTTCAATGGCGATTGGTATAGACGAGAGCCCCTTCGACGATTTGGACTCGGAAGTCTGCTCTGCCGCGAACTGTGGACATGGCTTCGTCGTGCAGGTTTCTTACAAAGGTCAGGAAATCATCAAATAGCACTTCCATTGGCTTGTTGCCTAACAAGTATTAGCCGGACTTTTGTCGCGGCATTCTACGACGAATTGTCGTAGCTGTTTACGGCAACGTGTCATGTATTCGTTCGTCTTTGCCACTGCGGTGGGATTGCTACTTTTATTTCCCTTCCCAGTCAATGAGTTAATTGGTGCGGTCTTTTCGTCTTCGCTTAAACCTCGGTAATGCGCGACATCTGTTCGTGTTGCAACGCGAACGCTACGCGGTTGCGGCTTACAAAAGACAAGCTTATCGACTGCACGAGGCCCCCAATGTTCGGGCTAGTCTTTCTGCGTGTTCGGATGGCAAGAAAGACCTGCAGTGGAAGGGTTATCGGATGATGCGAAGGCTGCGCTGCGCAAGTCTTGGAGAGAGAGGGGCTCGATACCAACGAAGCATCGCTACTGTTCATCGGAGCCACTTTGGTCGCACCAGGATCTCTAGCGCATCGACTGCTTTGTCCGCGGCCGTAGTGCCGGCGAGTATTGGTTCGACACTTGGACGATAGCGGTCATCGACTGCGAGTTCGTATACATTCTCTTCAATCTCTAACGTATGCGGTCTCTATGGCACGTTCATGGACTCACAGTTTGTGCCTAACATCTGATGATAGTAGGTCACTTGGCTATGGCGATGCCGCTTTTCGCAGCACTGTTCACAGCGCCCCGTGGACGATGGGAAGATCCCAATACCATCGACCGGTAGCAGGTAATGTCGGTCCAATACTTCATAGCCCTCCAAACCCTTACCCAGTTGTAGGGCCGCCAACTGAGCGGGGCAGCGGGAGCAGAGGGCGGGCAGCTTCGTGGCGCTTGGCGATAGCGTGGGAGCCATGCCTGCGAAGTCAACAATGATTGTCAGGCCCGTAACTGTTCATTGCGAAGAACAAGTGAGCACACTAGGGCAGAGTAGCAGTTGAGGACATGTAGGTATGTTTGACGTTGAAATGCGCGGCGATGTCGCCGTTGTGAAAATGAATCATGGTAAAGCCAACGCTTTGGATATTGAGTTTTGTGAAGGCATCGTCAAACAGCTTGACGCACTCAGGACGGGTGCCAAAGCGGTGGTGTGGACTGCCACGGGCGGCATTTTCTGCGCCGGCGTGGATTTAAAGCGCGTGCTGGCTGAGGGGACCGGCTATCTGCACACCTTCTTGCCGGCGCTTAGCCGTGCGTTCAAGACGCTTTATGCTTTCCCCAACCCGATGGTGAGCGCGATCAACGGGCATGCACTGGCCGGTGGTTGTATTGTCGCCATCGCCGGTGACTACCGCATTATGGCCGAGGGCGGCGCCACTATAGGTGTACCCGAACTGCGGGTGGGGGTGCCGTTTCCCAGCATGGCGTTGGAAATGGTGCGCCAATGCGCCGGTCGCAATACCGAGCGGGTGCTCTATTTCGGCGAGCGGCACACGCCGCAGGCTGGTTTGTCGCTGGGCTTGGTGGACGAACTTACGCGCGCAGAGCGTTTGCTGGACCGGGCGGTCGCGGTGGCGGAGGATTGGTCATCGTTACCGGCCGATGCGTTCGCTGTGACCAAGTGGCAAGTGCGCGAACAAGTTTTCTTGCGGTTGGAGGCGTTGGAGGACGAGGAGCGCGAGGTCGAACGCATTTGGATGGAAGCGGCGGCCTTGGATCGTATCCGTGCGTATGTGGATGCCAAGCTGTAGTGCCAACTGGCCAGATAGCCTGCGCTCGCGCTAAACGGATAAAGGGCACCTCTAATAATCCACATTCTGCAATTTTCCGATCGATAAAATCAGCCACTTACGCTTCCGCGAAGCGCGAAACTCGTAATTTTCAGAGGTGCCCTAAAGACTAACCGGTATAGGCAGCCACCCGCTGATCGGGTTCTTCTTGACCGGCCACGGTAGGGGCCTCGCAAGCGACGGTGGTGCGGCGCAGATCGCGCACTTGCGTGTGATCATAGCGGCGCGCCCGGTGCATGGTGGTGCGGTTGTCCCACATCAGCAGATCGTATTGTTGCCAGTGATGGGTATAGACGAATTGGCGTTGGGTGGCGTGCTCGGTCAAGTCGCGGATGAACATGCGCGCTTCCGGCACTGGCCAGCCCTGAATGGCGCCTATATGGGCGGATAGGTACAGCGACTCCCGGCCCGTGCTGGGATGGACCCTGACCAAGCGTTGCAGAACCGGCGCCCATTTCTTTTTATCATCCTCGCTGAAATCGTCAAAGCCCAGCAGGCCCCGTGAATAGAGCTGACTGTGCTCGGTGATAAGAGGCCGGCATTGCTCTTGCATCGACGGCTCCAATGCATCGAAAGCGGCACGCATGTCGGCGAATTCGGTCTCCCCGCCAGTGGCCGGAATTTGCCGGGCGTACAGGAGGGAGAATTTAGCCGGCGTGGCCTTAAAAGAGCTGTCCGAATGCCACAGCATGTTCCCCAGCGAAAACAACCGGCGCCGGTCATCCCGGGCCACCACACGGCCGTCGCGGTCCAGGTTCGAGATGTCGTTCATCTTCATCGATAAACGCCGCTCCTGCGGCGCCGCCACATCGCCGGTGGCGGTTTCCATACGGCCAAAATGAGCGGAGAAATCGTATTGTTGATCGTCGGTGATGTTCTGCTCAGGAAATACGAGGACGGCGAATTGATCGATGGCCGCCTCTACCGCGACTGCTTCTTCATGGCTGACACCAGCGGCGATATCGATGTTTGTCACCCGCGCGGCCAAGTGTGGATGGCCCGGATCGATGACTGCAATGCTAACGGGCATGGATTTTCAACTCTTGTTGGCTGGATGTGGTTGAAGACTGATGTGATCGGCTTGGCCGTTGCCTGTTAAAAGAGCGGCTTTCTCGCCGGCTGAGACACCGCCCGTCAGGTGTTTGAAGGCATTGCAATAGTCGTCACTGTAACCGTCACCCACCATTACTGATTAGTGCCCGCATAACGCCGCAAGCGTATATCGGCTTGTTCTTTGTGTCCGGCGAAGCCTTCTAGAGCGCAAAGCCGCGAGCAGTATTCACCTATCTGCACGGATGCTTCCTGCGTGATCCTCTGATAGGTGCAAGTCTTGATGAATTTGCCAACCCACAGGCCGCCGGTGTAGCGGGCCGCCCTGCGGGTGGGCAGGGTGTGATTGGTGCCGATGACTTTATCGCCATACGCCACATTGGTCTCGGGGCCGAGGAACAACGCCCCATAGTTACGCATGTGGTCCAGGAAATACCGGGGATTGCGGGTCATGACTTGAACGTGTTCGGCGGCTATATCGTCCGCCATTTGCACCATTTCATCGTAGCTTTCGCACACGATGACCTGACCATAATCGCGCCACGCTTCGCTGGCGATCGCCGCCGTGGGCAAGATACCGAGTTGGCGTTCCACCTCGGCCATGGTGGCGCGCGCCAGCGGCTCTGAGTTAGTGAGCAAGATAGCCGGTGAGGTAGGTCCGTGCTCCGCTTGACCGAGGAGATCGGCAGCGCAGAGTTCACCGTCCACACTGTCGTCGGCGATGATCAGGGTTTCCGTCGGGCCGGCGAAGAGATCGATACCCACGCGGCCGAACAATTGCCGCTTGGCCTCGGCCACGAACATGTTGCCGGGGCCCACTAGCATGTCCACACCGGCGATGGTCTGCGTGCCTAAAGCCATGGCGCCCACCGCCTGCACACCGCCTAGGCAGTAGATCTCATCGGCGCCGCCCAAGTCTTGCGCCACTACGATCGCTGGACTCGGCCCGCCCTGATAGGGTGGCGCGCAGGTAATGATGCGCGGTACGCCGGCCACCTTCGCCGTCACCACACTCATGTGGGCGGAGGCCACCATGGGATATTTGCCACCCGGCACATATGATCCCACGCTTGCGACCGGGAGGTTGCGGTGGCCGAGGATGACCCCCGGCAGGGTTTCCACCTCGACGTCCTGCAAAGCGGCACGCTGTACTTGGGCGAAGTTGCGGATCTGCGCCTGGGCGAATTGGATGTCCTCTATGGCTTCGGCGGGCAGCGCGTCGTAACAGGCGTCGATCTGCTCGCGTGTCATGCGAAACGATTGCGGGCTCCATTTATCGAAGCGCTCGGAGTATTCACGCACCGCCGCGTCGCCACGCTTTTCGATATCAGCCAAGATAGCCTCAACGGTCTCGCGTACCTTGGCATCGGCATCCGCTTGCGCTGCATCGCTGATGCCGGTCTTTAAAAAAGTCGCCATAGCCCTGCCCTATAACTTGAGCACGTGAAGGATGGCGCGGATGGTAGCGGGCCGGCGACCGCAGCCGCAATCGATGCCACACTTAACGCTTCTTTTAGCTAAAACCGGGGTGTTGGCGATGACAGTGAAAGCGGCGGCGATGCCGATGTGGATGCAGGGACTGGAGGGCAAGGTGGCGTTGGTGACCGGGGCCGGCAAAGGATTGGGCCGGGCGGCGGCGCTCGCCCTGTCGGCGGCCGGCGCGCAGGTGATAGCGGTGGCGCGCAATGAGGCGGGGCTACGGTCGCTGGCGCAGGAGGCACCAGGCAAGGTGGAGTATTGGGCCGAAGATGTGACGGATGAGCCCATCCATCAGCGTATCGCGGCGCTTCCAGGCATCGACATTGTGTTGAACAACGCCGGTACCAATCACCCGCAGCCGTTCCTGGAAGTCAGCGACGAATCGCTGGACACCATGTTGGATCTCAATGTACGGGCCGCGTTCAGGATTGCCCGCAGCGCCGCCACGGTCATGGTAAAAGCGGGCGCTGGTGGTTCCATCATTCATATGAGTTCGCAGATGGGGCATGTGGGGTCGCCGCGGCGCACGGTTTATTGCATGACCAAGCACGCTATAGAGGGGCTCACCAAGGCCATGGCGGTTGAACTGGGCCCGCATAACATTCGGGTGAATGCCGTAGGCCCGACTTTTATCGATACGCCGCTGACCCGGCCGTTTCTCGCTGATCCGGCGTTCAAGGATTTCGTTCTCGGGATGATCCCTCTTGGCCGTCTTGGCACCTTGAACGAAGTGGCGGCGGCGGTGGTCTACCTGGCCTCACCCGCGTCCGCCATCATTACCGGCACCTGTCTCAAGGTTGATGGAGGTTGGACCGCCCACTGAGCGCTTATATAACCAGGCGGTGCTCCTCGGCGACGGCTTTGTTCCAACGCAGGCCCGAGCCCGGCGCACCGGACAGGCGCAGCACACCGTCACGTTGAGGGCCAGCCT
This sequence comes from Gammaproteobacteria bacterium, assembly GCA_012103455.1. Taxonomy (GTDB): domain Bacteria; phylum Pseudomonadota; class Gammaproteobacteria; order HK1; family HK1; genus WLWT01. Next base: position 190,800 of record WLWT01000003.1, on the reverse strand, counting down.
GCGCGAGAGAATATCGTTGAGCTTTGCGATCATTCTTGGCCATCAACCGCCGTGTCTACATGGGCACATAAATTGCTGTTGTTCTGCGCTTGGGCATCACAATCGCAATACTGTCGGTATGCCCGCATCCAGGCTGAATTGGAATTCTGTTTGTCCTTGAATACACGCTTTTACGCTTAACGCGATGATTCAGCCGCAAGCATTTCGCGCAGCGGGATTCTTGTCAGTTGGAACCACTTGTGTACGCCCAGCATGGGCACGAACGAATGGGGCGAAAGTCCGCTGTAGGAAAATCACACTCCATGGCAGTAGACATTGCTACGGAAATTAACGACTAGCCACCCGCAAGGGCGAAGCGGTGAGGCAACGTCTGAAGGAAGCGTTAAGCCAAGCGGCGAGTTGATGAACAAGACCGTCATAGGAGGCGTAGGCTGAAGACGAGATGGCACAAGACATCGAAGCCCTGCGATTGAACGGCCAGCGTCAATGGCGCAGTGGTGCAGCGAAAGTGCGTGCTCTTAGTCTGGGGAGAGCTGCTCGACAGGCGAGCGGTAGATAACCCGTCAGGCCACGGGTAGCTCAAGCCTGGGCCTGTCCGTATGCCTCGCCGCAGAAGAGCGAACCCGATGCAAACCGATAGCGCCTGGCGGGGTCACTCAGTCGGTGACCGAACAGAAGTCAGCAGAGGGCCTAGTCGCCCAATGCCTCGCGTAAGGGTGGGGACAGGGTTACGTTCGACATGTCGAAAATTTGCTCAAAGCTTTTCCGGATAAATCACTGCCTGTTTTATCCAAAGCAGATATAGAGGGCACCTCTAAAAATTACGATTTTGACATTTCGCTAGAGCGTAAGTGACTGATTTTACTGATTATAAGATTTCAGAATGTGGATTATTAGAGGTGCCCTTAGAGGCTTTTCTGGGAGATTTGTCGCGCCAAAGTTGATTACAGGATTGGCAATTCAAGCAAAAGGTTTGTTCATTCATCAATGGATTTTTACATGGGCCTCAAATCGCGCGTCAATAAAAAACTCTTTGTTCTAGACACCAATGTACTGATGCACGATCCCGCCGCGTTGTTCTGTTTTGAAGAGCACGACATATTTATCCCGACGGTGGTGCTCGAAGAGTTGGACCGCGGTAAAAAAGGTCTGTCCGAGGTCGCGTGCAATGTGCGTCAGATCAGCCGTTTTCTCGATGAGTTGATGCCCGACGCCAATGCCGAAGACATCAGTGACGGCCTGCTATTGGTCAACGCCCTGGTCAGGAACGACGATTCTGATGCCGGCCACCTGTTTTTCCAGACGCAACTGCACGCCTGCCATCTGCGGGTCGTAGACGATGTCCTGGGGCCTGAAGGCGGTCTGGGTTCGCCAGCCGTCGATCATGACGTAACCGTCCTCAGTGGCGAGGTTGGCGACGATGGCCGCTGGGTGGCGGGCGCAAGCCTGGGCCAACAAAGCTTGACCGGTGAGCGCCACGGTGCCCAGCACCACCTGCGCCGCGCTCGAACCAGCCCTCGATCTGGGCCAGGGTGCGCAGGCCGCCCGCCGCCATCACGGGGATTTGGGTTGCATTTATGAGCGACTCGATGAGTTCGGCATGAGTGGCCTGTTTACACAGGGCGGCATCCACGTCCAGCAAAACAATACGCTCAGCCCCCTGGGCTTCGAAATCTGGGCTTCGAAATCGCGCACCGCTGTCATGGGTTCGATGCCGTGGACGATGTTGGGGGCTTCGGGACAGACGCGTGTGACGACGGTGCCTTCTGCTATCTGAATTTCCGGTAAAAGTAACACGCTGGCACCTTGAGCGGTTGGACGGACGGCGGGCTAGTGTATCCTCGCCGGCTGATTGGCACAGGTAACGCAATAGCAGATGGGTATTCCCAGCGGATGCGGCGCGGTGTTCGCATTTGATTTCGACGGCGTGATCTGCGACAGCGTGGGTGAGAACGCGCTTACGACGTGGCGCGCTCTGCGCGCCCATTGGCCGCAGCGCATTGCCGGTGAACTGCCGCCGGATCTGCGGCAAACATTCACCGCCTGTAGGCCGGCCATAGAGACTGGCTTTCAGAACATAGCGCTCATGTGGCAGTTATTGGACGGTGCGACGCCTGAGCAAATCCTGGCTGATTTCGATGCGTTGGTGGCCGAGATGATGGAGCGTGAAGGTCTGGGCAATCGGGATCTGGAGCGTATGTTCGGCGCCGCCCGGGATGAGTGGTTAGCGCAAGACTACGACGGTTGGCTTGATGCTCAAGGCTTTTATCCGGGCGTGGTGGAGGCCATCAATCACGTCTCGGCGGCCAGTGTGATCATCACCACCAAACAGCACCGCTTCGCCCTGGAACTGGTGGAACGCGCCGGTATCGATATAGCGCCCGATTGTGTTTTCGGCCTGGAACGCCTGGGCCAAAACGGCAAGCGGGATATATTGGAGGGCCTGATAGAGGCCAACCCCGGAGCGCCGGTGCATTTTTTCGAGGATCGGCTGAAGACCTTGGAGCGTATGGTGGACCTTGCCGGTACGCGCCTTTACCTGGCCGGCTGGGGCTATAACACGGCAGCGGAGCGCGAGGCGGGTGCCCGGATGGACGCGGTGCAGCTACTTTCGCTTGAGACTTTTGCTCGATTGCTAAAATAGCAATCGTCGTCATTCACCCTGCTAAATGACACTGCGGATCGTTTATACCTCACAAGCTAGAGCCGGGCTTGAAGGGCCGCGCTCCTGGCTGAGGACATAGGAGGTGATTGTACGGCGGGCATCCCGGTGCTCCTCACAAGATATTCACGACGCTGTTTTCGGCAAGAAGCAGGATGGGGCGATATCGGCGCCGAGTGCGGCAATGGACGCTGGTATTCGAACTCACTATGGAGGAGAAGCCGGTTGGACAGCGGTGACAGTACCGTACTTGATTTGGATGAGGGCAAGCGGAGCAGGGTCCTTGCCTAAGCCTTGGTTTGCCGCAGCCTTTGGCGCAGATAATTGATCTCTATATCGACAGTGGTCTTGATCATGAAATCGAAAAGCGCGACCGCCTGCTCGGCATTGAATGCGTAGTGTTGCGCTAACTTTCGCGCCAGCTCGTACACTTTCGTTTCGCGGTCTTTTTTGACGATGAGCGCCTTGAGCCCGGCCCTATCGCCGCCGGTGGTGTGAAAGCGTTCCGGCGCCTCCTGGAACTTCGATTCGGCCACGAACTTGCCGAGGTTCACCCGCTCCATGATCGCTAACAGGGCGCTGACATCGGCCGTCACCGTTTCGCCAAAGGAATCGGCATCGGTGCCCTCCTCACAACCCACCTCCACCCAATTGAGGTAATACGCGATCACTTTGCTGCCTACGTTGGAGCGCATGGGCTGGATGGGGCTAGGCGGCGCGGCGCGCGCGAGCACCGGTGCCACGCCGCCCACGTCCGTGAACGGCTCCTGATCAGCGTAGGTGTAGCGGCCCAATTCGGCGTGCACCCGCTCCATGGCGTGTAACTCGTAGTGCAATAACGAGAGTTGGGTATGCTCTTGCACCAGGCCGGGTTGATAGATCTCGCGATTGCGCGGGAAGCGGGTGCGCTTCTTGAGGCCGATGATGATCTCGTTGGCGAGGATATCCAGCCCTGGCCGGATGGAATGGTTGAGATCCAGATCGCGCGTGGTCATCGGCTCGCCGCTGCGTTGGCCACAGCGGTGGCCAGCTCGGCCATCGAGAAGAAGATGAAATCGAATTCCGGCCGAATGTCTACCGCCGCCGTGGCCCCCCATGCGCCCGACCCGGATAGGCCCGACCCGGATAGGCCCGACTCAGACAGGCCCGACTCGGACAGGCGCTGCCTATCGATCCAGGCGTTGGCTAGTCCGAAGGCGCGCGCCTGTACGTGATCGTGGTGCAAGCTTTGGGCGGTATGCAGTATCTCGTGCTTTGCGGTCCCAAGCTCCTTAAGGCGCTCCAGCATATAGGCAAAATTGCGCGGTGAGGGTTTATACGAGCCGATGTCTTGCGCCGTATAAATGGCATCGAACTCGACCCCCAATTTGCGGTTGGAGGCGGCAAAGCCCGCCCGGTGTACGTTGGAGAGAATCACCAGCTTGAAGTGCTGCTTAAGCGCCCGCAGCGCCTGCGCTGAGTCGGGGAAGGCGGGCCATTGGGGCACGGAGGCGCCGAAGTTTGCATCCAGAGTGTCGTTAGTGGCCAAGCCGAGTTCATCGGCCATGGCACGATGCACGGTGGCCAACAACTGGGGATAGGGCCGCTCCGGGGCATTCGCCTCTTGCGCTGTCTCGTGTTTGGCAAATAGCTTGAGCGCGTCCGTGCGGGATATGTCATTGCGGCCGGTCTCCATCAACACCGGCTGAAACGCATCCCAGATGCCGCTTTCCCAATCGATGAGGGTGCCGTAACAATCAAATGTCAGTACTTTGAAGCTGCGAAGCTTTGCCATGTCCGGGTATCCGAGGTGAGCCAACTATTTATTGCACCAGAGCAGTCCCGGCGCAGCCAGCGTTTTTTACTTATTTGCCGGGCTAGCCGTTGTGGCATAGGGGCGGTGACAGACAAGAGTTGTAACCGGACAAGGGTTGTAACCGGGCGGATGGCGGGCGAATCACAACGGGCCGCGAAAAATAAGGCTTTGATGGGATCGCACCCGTTAAGCTTGCGCGCCAGCCCGGTGCAGTTGCACTACCAACGATTATTGAGAGGCTTTTATGGCCGTGCTCCTGGGAATCGATACGGGCGGTACCTACACCGACGCCGTTTTGTTCGACGATGGCGACGGTGTGCTGAGCACGGCGAAAGCGCTCACCACGCGCGGCGATTTGACTATCGGTATCGGCGAGTCGGTCAACGCGGTATTGGCCAAAAGCCAAGTGAGCGCGGCGGATGTGGCGCTCATCTCTTTATCCACCACGCTCGCTACCAATGCCTTGGTTGAAGGCCAGGGCGGCCGCGTGGCATTGGTGCTCATCGGTTTTGATGACCACGCGGTGACCCGGGCCGGCTTGGCTGAGGCGCTGCGGGGCGAGCCTTGTATCCGGGTGGACGGCGGCCACGATGGGCATGGCGAAGAGCGTCATGCTTTGGATGCCGCTGCCTTGGCACTGGCGCTCAGCGAGTTACCGCCGGTGGATGGTTTTGCCGTGGCTGGCATGTTCGCCGTGCGTAACCCCGCTCATGAAGTGGCCGCGCGCGATCTGATCCGGGTGCGAACGGGTTGTCCGGTGACATGCTCCCATGAATTGTCGGCTAAGCTGGACGGTCCCCGCCGGGCCATGACCGCAGTGCTCAATGCCCGCCTCATTCCCATGATCCAACGTCTTTTGTTGTCGGCGCAAAGAAGTTTCGACGCCTTGAACATCGCCGCCCCGCTCATGGTGGTACGCGGCGACGGCGCCCTGGTGAGTGCCGAGCTAGCCAGACAAAAACCGGTAGAGACCCTCTTGTCCGGGCCGGCGGCCAGCCTGGTGGGGGCGGCTTATCTCAGCGATGAACGCGATGCCATCGTCAGTGACATCGGCGGCACCACCACTGATTACGCTTTCCTGGAAGACGCCCGGCCCCGGTTGGATGCGTGCGGTGCCACGGTCGGCGGGTTTCGCACCATGGTGGAGGCGGTCGCCATGCGGACCATCGGTTTGGGGGGCGATAGCGAAATCGTGTTGCACAGCGAAGGCACTCGCTGGCATCTGAATGTGGGGCCACGCCGGGTTATTCCTGTCTCGCTCTTTGCCACCGAATATTCGGAACTGGTGACGGCGACATTGGAGCGGCAGTTAGCCGGCCCGCGGCGAGATGCGCTCATGGGTTGCTTCGCCGTATTGGTGGGTGGGTTCCGCGATGGGCTTACTATCAATGCGCGCGAGGCGGCTATCTATGCGCGTCTGCGCGATGGGCCATTGGCCCTCGATACCTTGATCTCGGCGCAACTGGAAGTGGTGGCGCTCAATCAACTGGTGGCGCGCGGGTTGGTGGCCCGCAGCGGCGTGACACCCACCGACGCGGCCCATGTGGCTGGCCTGCACGCGGCATTCAATGGTGATGTGGCGGAGCAGGCACTCATGCTTTTCGCCGGTCAGCGAAACAATTCAGGCCTGCCCATCGCCGAGAGCGCCGCGCACATGAGCGCCGCGATCATCGAGGCCCTGGTGCGCGCCTCCGCCCACGCTTTACTGGATGCTGCTTGCGCCGCTGATGGGCACGGCTACGCGGAACTGGCCCGCTACTTGTTCGACGCCGGCGCACGTTCGGATGGGGAGAGCTTGGTGCGGATCGCCACGGAGGTGAGCCGCCCTGTAATCGGTTTGGGGGCGCCAGCGGCGGTGTACTATCCACAGGTCGTGCAGCAACTCGGTACTCGCGCCGTGGTCCCTAAACACGCGGAAGTGGCTAATGCCGTAGGTGCCGTGGTGGGGCGGGTAGGTGTAGGGATCGATGCCACGGTCACGCAGCCCTCCGAGGGGGTATACCGCGCGTTTGTTAACGAGCACCGGGCCGACCACCCGTCCTTGGAGGCTGCCGTAGACGATGCGCTGCGGGTAGCGCGGGCGGCGGCCCGCCGCGCGGCGGCAGCGGCGGGCGCTGAATTCGTGGAACTGAGCGAACAGCGGGTGGATCGCAAAGCTGTAGTCGAGGGTAAAGAGACATTCGTTGAGAGCGCTATCCGCGTGCAGGCCAGTGGGCGGCCGCGTTTTGCCGTGTCTTGTTAGACAGGGATCGAGGCGTGCAAGCTACATTTGACCGCTGGCCGCCGCAGCGTCCGCGCAACCCTCCAAATAGGCCGGATCGTCAAAGCGGGCGGGGGCCAAGGCATCGCTGTAGTGCGGCAAGGGGCTTTGCGTGACATGGGCCGCTAACAGTTCGCCGCCGGCGCAGGCGGTCATGATGCCGAAGCCCGAGTACGCGGCGTTGACAAAAACGCCTTCGATAGGCAACGGGCCTATCAAAGGCCGGTTCTCCGGCGTCTTCACGTAATAACCACCATCCACCGTCATCTTCGGCAGTGGAGCAAAATACGCGCTCATGGCTGGCAGCATGGCGCTCAATCCGCGCACGATGATCTCCGGTAGATGAGGATCCCATTGGAGCGGGAAGCGTGGCGCCAGCAAAGGCGTGTGATAAGTCCAAAGGGCGAGTGCGTAGTGATTGCCAGCGCTGCCCTCCGGCCGCGTGTGAACGCCCGCGGGGAAGGTCTCCAGTAAATATTGTGTTGCCGCATCCGCCGCGAGCAGCGTTTTTTCTTCGTCTGTCCAGGGCAGTTGCACCGGATCGGACCAGAGCAGCAAAGGTGCATCCGCCGGGAGCGCGCCTTTGCTGTCCTTGAGCGCGATCTTGACGTGACATTCGCAAGCCACTGGCAGATCCACCTTTAGCTGCTCCAGCATCTCGGGCAGATAAGGCCCCGGTGCAAGGATCACCCGTGGCGTGTGGATGGTTTGGCTGGTGCCGCCCGGCTCGTCAATGCGCACCGCCCGTACGCCGCCGCCGCGTGTGTCGATACCGCTCACTTTCGCGCGGATGAGCCGCGCACCTCTGGCCCGCGCCTGTTCCAGGAAATAGGCGCCCAGTTGCTGCGCCCTCAACCATCCGCAGCGGCGCACGTGCAGCGCGGCAATAGCCGATGGGCTGATGCCGGGAAAGTGCTGTTGGATGAGAACCGGGTCCAGCAGTAAATCCGAGCCGGTGGGCATGTCTTCCCAACCGGATGCTTGATGGGGCACATAGCAATGGTGGGCGGCGCTTTCATGCCGGCGCAGCGGACCCACGCCTAGCGTTTGCGCCGCCTTGCCCTGTTGTTCGAACAGCTTGGCTGTCGTCTCCTCGGCGGTGAGGAATAGATACCCGCGACGACTTAGATTGAAACGGTCGCCGCTATGCTCGGTGAGTCTTTCGATCAGATCGATACTGCGGTTGGCGAAATCCACCATGGCCGTGCCTGGCCCCAGCCACCAGTTGCGGTAACACTCGGTAGACTTGTCACTGGTGAGGGACAGCGGTTCGTCCCGCTCGACGATGCAAATATCGCTGAGGCCGTGCTCCACGGCCAGGAAGTAAGCGGCGGCGGCGCCAGCGATGCCGGCACCGGCTACCACCGCTTCAGCCGTTGGTGTCATGTACCCCCTGCGTCATGTAACCCTGTGTATGTAACCCTGTGTATGTAGCCCTGTGTCACGCAACCTCGTATTTATCGCGTCGCACTGTGTCCATATTCATGCCCTCCACGCGGATAAGACGGGTCTCACCGTCGCGCGAGGGTGAATGGACATCGCCGATGTTGTAGAGATGAGCGTCGCCGGGATTGAGCGGATAAGTGCGCGCTTTCTTGACTTTGCCGGGATTGCTGTTCTCTGGGCGGCTCAGCACCTCCCAGTCGGTCATGCTGGTGGTGCCCACCGCTTGGCCATACACCGCCCAACTCGGCCCATGATCATGGGGATTGCTGTTCTTGGCGCCCTCGTACACATGGGCCAGAATGCAAAATCCGAATGTCTCATCTTCGTAGAGAATTTTGCGCTGTGCGGTCTCCTCGCTCAGGTAGGCCGCCACGAAATCCGCATCGGCGCAGGCGCAGGCGATGAGATCACGCACCCGTTCGCGGCCGGCTAGATCGTTGTTGTGCGTCAGCGCCTCGCGGCAGTCGTTGGCAAGTGCTTGCAGTGTGTAAGCCATGATTCCCCCTCGCGGTAGCGGCCTCAAGATAGCCGATGCTCCGCCAGAAGATACCGCAACTGGGGTTGATGGCGAAGGGGTTGATGTGGGGTGAGTTACCGCGGCTCTTATATCGCCGCCACTGGCCAGGGCGGGCCTCATGTGCCACGATTTAAAATTATACATACCAAGACTTATAGCCTGGTAGCACCCGGAGGCACACCATGGACTTGCAAGACAACAACCCCGCTGAAGAACACGCCACCACCCCTGACAGCGCCCCCTCATCGGTCTATGTGCCCTCTCTCCAACTGACTGAAGGACAACCACCACCCATCGCCGCCAATGGCGGTCTTTCCTACATGTCTTTCGATCGCGGCGGCGATGCTGGCACCGCCGCCGCGACAGAAGAGGCGTTTCGCCTGATCGCCGAAGGGGACGGACAGGCGGTCATCGATATGATCGAAAACGCGCCTCCGGGCCCGATCGAAACCCAATGGGGCCTGGGGTTTCGCACTCACGAGGAAGGTGTTGACTACATACGGGCGAACAACATTGCAGCGCCTGAAGGTGGAGTGGCTTTGCCTTTGCGCTACACCGTCCATGAGCAGCCTTCCTATTCGATCGTGTCCTCCAACGCGCTATGGCGCGATCCGGCCCGTCAAGCCGATGCGCAGGCGATGCGCAAGGAAGAGCAGGACCTCAAACGGCGGTGTCTTTACTTTCCGCAAGTTTTGCGCGATGCACGGCGTATCGAGGAATACTACCCCGGCCTATCTCCGCGCAGTGCCGAGTGCATGGACAAGCTAGGTGTTGCATTAGCCCATTGCGAATCGAAGTGTCAAAACTTCTATGATGCGGCTGAAGTGGAACGGGTTTTCTATCCGGAGATGGAAAAACTGCTGCTTGAGTTCTTCCCGGACGCCACCGATGTGCTGGTCTACAACCACGATATTTTTGACCAAGACTACGAAGGTGATCGCACCGAAGACCAGGCGAATAAAAACCCCGGTGTGAATGCCAACTACGCTTATCTCGTACACAACGATTTGAACGACAACAGTGGCCGTGTGCGCTGCCGTGAACTGCTGACGAAGAACTTGCGTAACTTCGGGCGTGAACAGCATTACACCGAGGCGCAAGCTGACGCCAAAATGTCGCGCCGGTTCTTGTCGATCAATCTGGCCAAGCCGATGGAGACGGTGCGGCAAAATCCGTTCGTGCTGTGCGCGTGGCCGTCGTTCGCCGATCAGCCCTATATCACCAACTACCGCATCTACGACGACCGCGTCGGCGAAACTACCCGCTTCACTTACAGGCCGGAGCATGAATGGTACTGGTTGCCCAACCAGTCACCTACGGAAGTGTCGATGTTGAAGTGTTACGACTCGACTACGGATGGCTCCGTATCAAGATGGTCGTTTCACTCGGCTTGCATTGATCCCACCGTGCCGGAGGACGCGCCTTGCCGGAAGAACGTGGTGGTGCGGTCGTTTGTGTTTTTTTAACGCACTGATTATCGCCTCTGGGGTTGTTCGCTCCTTGGATCCGCTACCCATGTTTTCACCTAAGAAAGTATGTAGACTATCGTCTCCACTCCCGCCCGATAGACCTCAATCGTCGATGATAGATTCATGTTCTACTACTACGGACGAAAGAAGCAGATAGCGCGACATTATCCGGCACCAAACTACAGTGCCGTCGTTGAGCCATTTGCTGGGTCTGCCGCCTACTCCTTATACTAAGACAACTGGAAGAAAGAGATAACTCTCATTGAAAAAGATGAACGAGTAGCTGCATTGTGGGATTGGCTAATTGATGAAGCGACGCCAGACACAATCCTCTCTTTGCCAGAGGTGGAGATCGGCGAAAAGAGTTCGGAATTCATTCATATCATTCACGCTGCAACGAAGATGGCGTTCGCCTATAAGATGATCAAGGTCACACCAGTACTTGCTCGCCACTGGGAGATAAGCAGGAGACACATGGCGGCGAATCTCCACAAGATCAAACACTGGAAGATCCTATGCGCTGACTACTCAGAATCTCTGGACATTGAGGCTACGTGGTTCATCGATCCGCCTTACAAAGAATCTCCAGGGAAAGGATATCATTACAGCAGTTCACAGATTGGTTATGGAGCACTCGCAGGGTGGGCAGAGGCAAGGAAGGGGGAGATTATCTACTATCGCTCGGACAGGGGCCAGGAGCAACTGTCGTTATTTGCACGATAGGGCGCCTCTAAAAATAGTCATTTTTTCGTGAGTGCAAGGAAGTACCACGCGCAGAACCGCAGTGTATAGGTGATCACTGCTGCCCCAAAAAATAGTCAAACACAGCGTATAACCTATTGATTTCCATAAAAATTGACTATGGCATTGTGTTTGAGACATGAAAACAGTTGTTCCAGAAATTTCAAAGGTTTAGTATGCTATATGGGGGCAATGCCTCTAAATAATGTATATTCTAAACCAAAGCCTCAATGCCACACTGATTGATGCGCTCCCAAAATTGTGGCTCTTCCCTTCTTTAAGTGGGTGGTTTTCAGCGATGTATGCCAGTGGGATATAAATCCAACCCACCCAGATGAAAGTAGATCGCTGCCTTATATCGTTCACGATTTCTGAAACCACACGCTCGATTCTTCAAACTTTGAATCGTGCTGTTAATGCCTTCTGCTCGTCCATTGTTGGCCTTAAGAACAATAGCGTTGACGATGCCCCACAAATGCTCTTTAATCGCTCTGGCCACTTCTTTGATGGGTTCTAGGCGACATCTCTGAGCCCAGCTCAACCACTTCTTCCAGGCTTTGATTGCCCAAGTTGTGGATGGGTAATCCCATAGCTCATCGCCAGTTCACGAATAGTCCAAGCACGAGCTGTTTTAAGCGTTGAGTGTCTCAGTGGTTCAAAGTTATCCCACTGCTCTTTAGACAGGTTCTCAGGGTTTGTCAGCCCGTTGTAACGAGTTCCCTTTAGCCACTCTACACCCTTGCTTATAAGGGTTTTATTCTCTTCTATGCGAACCTGATTGACCGCTTTACCGAGGGACTGGGCAATAGGGAATTTATCAAATGCTATCCTCCGGTCTGCCTGCGGAATAGTTTGCCTGACTGACTTGATATAAGCCTTGGACCTATCCATCGTCACACATTCGATACCTTTTTTGGCGTCATCCGCCAACGTATCAAAATACTCATTGAGGCTGTCGCTTTTACGCTCATCAGCGACATGGATAACGACGCCTTCATCGTGGTCAGTCACTACTGTGACGTATTCGGGGTGCTTTTGAAAAGAGGTCTCATCGACAGCTAGTCGTCTTGGAGATTGGGCATCCCTGCGAGCAAGACCTCTGTTCACGGCACGTCGCCCAATACCATCAATGGCGTTCCAGCTAAGCTTCATTGGTCGTGCAACAGCCTTGGTTGTTGCCTCTTTGAGCCAGTCAATGACCCAGGCTTCGAACACGGCTGTGTATCGGGAGCCTGATCAGCCCAAGGAACGTCAATGGCTAACACCTTGTGTTCAGGGCATTGGACACGGGGAACACGGGCGACAAGGATAGTTTGGAACTGACAGGTATCCAAATGCCGCCACTTCTGGATAATGTGGTCGTAACCCGGACAGGGCTTAGCGCAAACACGGCATTGGCAGCCTTTTTTGCCAGTGTGCTCAATAAAGACTTTAACCTGTTGCGCCTGAAGGGACAGCTCGACATCAGACACGAACCAGGGTGTTTCAATACCCAGTATTCGAGAATAGAGTTTCTTGTCGCGCATTGACGCATCTTTGCATTGAGTGTTTTAGATTATGCTAAACCACCCACTTAAAGAAGGGAAGAGCCAACAATCTATGTTCTGAGGAGTAAGTCCGAGCATTCCGTTATTACCAAAAACCGAGATCTTATTCACAAGATTGGAGTGACGGGTGGAAGCGTTGAAAAGCGCATAGCCAATGCCAGGTTAGACCCTACTTTTCTTATAGCTGATGTTGAAGTTGTTGCGACCTATGAATTTTTTAATATCAAGCGTACAAAGCTGTAGAGGTTTATACACAGATTCTTTGAAAGTGCCCGGTTAGACATTGAGATACAAGACAGGTTTGGAAATCCTGTGAATCCGAATGAATGGTTTCTAGCTCCGTTATTCGTCATTGATGCCGCCGTCCAAAAACTTATGGATGGCAGTATTGGCGCCTATCAATACGATGCAAAGACCGCATCTGTGGTGAGAAATGATTCTTAGCCCAAGTTCCGTAATTTTCGCATAAGGCTGAGCATCCATCTCTACTGCGTTAAACGTATCGGCAAATGAGCCCGAATACACCCGTCCGCCTTAACATCTAAATGGGAAGGATGGTAAGCCGCCAAGATCGCCCGCGCTTTCTCTCCCGCTCTTTGCCAACTATCCTTGGCGCCTCCTTCCTCCCACGTTGTTGGATCATCCCGGTCGGCCAACTTCGGATAAAAGTAATCCCTTTGCATCGCCGCCATCGTCTGCCCGGCGCCTAGGAAATGCCCCTCACCTAACACCGCCTCGCAGATCGCATCGAAGCCAAGGGTCTCTTCATTGACCTCGATACCCCGCACCATGCGCTGCACGTGCGACAACATTTCATTGTCTAGAACAAAGGCCTCGAAACTCACACCCAACAAACTGGCCATCATGCCGCACGACTCGTACACCATATTGCCGCCGGCCAAGCCGGCGGCCAAGGCTGCCAGCGCTTTTTCAGATCCCATCTGCGCATCCACCGCCTTGGCATCGGCCATCGACGATGCCACCCCGGATGGCAGATTCAGAAAATTGCTGAGCTGAGCCGAAGCCGCGTTCATCACGCTGATTTCGCCACCGCCGCCGCAGAAAGAACCGGTACGTAAATCGATCACGAATGGCCAATTGGAGAAGATCATCGGATAACCGGGCGCGAATACATTCACCATGATGAGCGAAGCCAGCGTCTCGGCCAGGGATTGAGCCAGAAAACCTGCCAGGGGCGCCGGTGCCGTGGCGCCCGATTGCGCCGCAGTGATGCAGTTGATGGGCGCGCCGCGGCGCATGGCCGCCAAAGCCACCGCCACGGCGTCCTCGCCATAGCGCATCGGCGAGATAACCGGAGAGATATGTATCTTACAAAACGGCCGCGCCCTGAATGTGCCCTCGCCCCCTGAGGCGATATCGAACATATCGATGATCGGATCCACATTCTCGGCCAGCGTAATGGAGGTACCCAGCGGTTTGTTGGTGCCCTTGAGGAGTGCGTAAGCCGTATTGATATCCAGTTCGCGGATATCCGGTAAATCCGTCGCCACACAGCACCGGGTAAACCAACTCACGTTCTCCAGTGTATCCACCAGGCGGGCGAAGTCGTAGAGATCGCGCAGCGTCGATGGCCGGTACCAGTGGCTGTCCAAATCCAATGTTTGCACCGCCGCCCCGCCGGTGCCGAAGTAAACCCGGTTGCCGCCTATTTCAAAGTCGTATTTGGGGTCGCGGCCATAGAAGATAAAAGAGTGGGCGGCTCCGGCGATGATGTCCTCTACCATGGACCGCGGAAAAAGTACCCGCGTTTGCCCATCCCTAGTGGCGTTCAAGGTGGCGCCCTTGAGCACACATTGCTCTTGTAGCGCCCTGGGCGTCTCACCCATGCCGAGTTCGCTCAATAGCCGCAGCGCCGTATCGTAGATGGCCGTGATTTCCGCCGGCGTCAGTGGTTGATACTGTCCACCCGTTTGGCCGGGGGGACTCGGATTGACGCGGGCGTTGGCATCGCTGCGCACGGCTTGGCGGTTGGCGCGTCCGCCTTGGCGGCGCGGGCGGCGTTTTTCTTCGGTCACGCGGGTATCGATGTCCGGTCATTGCAGTGAAGCAGTGCAGGATAACGGGTAGGGTGGCCGCCCGCCGCGTGAACGATTGTCCCACTGGCGACACGCCCTGATGTAATCGGGCAAGCGGGTGCAATCGGGCAAGCGGGCCGGGCATTATGCGAAAATCCGCCTTCGGATTTAGCGAGTAAGCAGTTGTGAAATCACAGGCGCGGGCCGTTGTCATCGGCGGCGGTATAGCTGGGTGCAGCACCCTCTATCATCTCACGCAAGAAGGCTGGACGGATGTTGTACTGATCGAGCGCGATGAGCTGACTTCAGGGACCACGTGGCACTCCGCCGCGCAGGTGACCAACTTCGGCACGGTGCAGACCATGGTCGGCTTGAAGAGCCATTCCATACGGCTCTACGCCGAGCTGGCCGCGGATCCGGACTATCCCATCGACTACCATCAGCGCTGCGGCGGGATCCGCCTCGCCTCCAGTGCTGATCATCTGGATGGCTATCATCATTTCGTGTCCATGGCCAAAGGCATGGGGGTGGATTTTGAGGTCATTGATGCCGCTGAGTGCGGGCGCCGCCACCCGCTGCTGTCCACTGATGGCTTACTCGGCGGCTTGTGGGATCCGTTGGATGGCGATATCGATCCGGCGCAGCTATGCCAGGCGCTAGCCCGCCGGGCGCGCCGGGCCGGTGCCCGGATCTACCGTCACAATCCGGTCGAAGCCATCGAACAAAAAGCCAATCACGAATGGCGGGTGCATACCAGGAACGGCACCATTACTTGCGAAAAAGTGGTCAACGCCTGCGGTTACCGGGTCAACGAAGTGGGCGCCATGATGGGTGTCACGCACCCGGTCATCTCCATGGAGCACCAGTATTTTCTCACCCAGCCCATCGCGCAATTGGAAGCACTCGGGTGTCGCGTGCCGTTGCTGCGCGATCCCACCGATGATTTTTATTCGCGCCAGGAAAAGCACGGCTTGTTGGTCGGTATCTACGAACAAGGCTGTCAACCGTGGGGCTTGGATGGCATTGATCCGGACTTCGCCAATGCGCTGTGCCCCGATGATCTGGACCGTTGTCTGGATAATATGGAACGGGTGTTCCAGCGCTTGCCCTGTTTAACCGGCACCGGCATTCACACGATTATCAACGGTCCCATCACCTATTCCGCCGATGGTTTGCCACTGGTGGGCAAGACGCCCGGTTTGATCAACGCCTATTCCATCATCGGTCTTCGCGCCGGGGTGGGTGAAGGCGGCGGGCACGGCAAGATATTGGCGCAGATCATGGTCCACGGCGAGGCGCAATGGGACACCTGGTGCTTGGACCCGCGCCGCTTCGGCAGCTACGCGACAACGCAATACACCAAAGTCAAAGCTATCGAAGACTATCAAAACGAATTCCGCTTCCACCTGCCGCACGAGCACCGGCTGGCGGGGCGCCCGGCCCGTACCACGCCGCTTTATCCGGTGTTGAAAAACGCCGGCGCCGAATTCGCTGTGGTCAATGGTTGGGAGCGGGCCGCTTTCTTCAAGCCGTCCGCGGATTTCGAAGAAGCGTTGAGTTTTCGTTTCAACAATACCTTCGGCGTCGTAGGCCAAGAAGTGGCTAATGTGGCGGGCAACGTTGGCATCATGGAAGTGTCCGGGTTTAACCGTTACCGCATCAGCGCCCCAGGTGGCGGTGAAGCCCGCGTGCTCGAATGGCTGAACACATTGACCCCTAGCCGCCTGCCGCGGGCCAATGGCAAAGTATCGCTGGCTTATTTCTTGACGGAGCGTGGCAATCTGCTGGCCGAAGCCACCTTGGCACGCTTGCCTAAGGCCGCTAACCACTACGCAGAGGTCTGGTTCGGCTCCGCCGCCGCCGAGCAGCACGATTGGGATTGGTTGCACGAGCGCAAGCCGGCGCCTATCAAGCTTGAACGGCTGACCGGTGCTTACACCACTTTAGTTGTCGCCGGCCCCAACGCCCGTGCCTTGATGCGGGCGGCTGCCCCCCGCACCGACTGGAGCCGGACGGCGTTTCCCTGGTTGAGTGTGCGTCACGTGATGGTTGGAACCAGCCCGGCTGTCGCCATGTCCGTGAGCTTCTCCGGAGAACTGGCTTATGAATTGCATGTGCCCAATGAATCGCTCCTGCAGGTATATCTGACCCTGCGTGAACACGGTGGGCCACTGGGACTTAAGCCGTTCGGTTCGTATGCCGCTGAATCGATGCGCCTTGAAAAGAGTTACCCTCACTGGAAGGCGGAGCTCATCACGGAGTTCAATCCCATCGAGGCCGGCTTGGCGCGCTTTATCGACCGCGACAAGCCGGCCTACCCCGGCAAAGCCGGACTGGAAGCGCAATTGCGAGACGGCCAATTGCGAGACGGCCAATTGCGAAACGGCCAATTGCGAAACGGCCAATTGCGAAACGGCCAATTGCGAAACGGCCAATTGCGAAACGGCCAATTGCGAAACGGTATAAGGCGCAAGCTGGTTACCCTGACAATCGATACCCGCGCCATGCCGGCGCACCCGGGCGATTCAGTGATGGTGGGCGATGCGGTCGTGGGCACGGTGACCTCGGCGGCCTTCGGCCACCGCGTGCAGCAGAATTTGGCGCTGGCTTATGTGACGCCGCCGCACGCCGCCGCCGCTTCCCAGGTTGACGTGCTCATTCTCGGCGAGAGACATTCGGCGCTTATCACCGATGGGTGTTTGTACGATCCTCACCACGAGCGGGTGAGAAGTTAAGCCTCGCCTGTCATGTACTGTTAAACGGCGAGGCCATTAAACGACGGGGGCTGCTCGAATCATGAGAGCGGAGACGCTGTTGCCGCTAGGCAAGTTGGATCCGGGATTGGCGCAGCCGCAATCGCCGCTGGAGCTGGCAACGGTGCCAAGCGAAGCGGGGCAAGCCGATGAGCTGGGTTACCACGCGCTGTTGATGGAGGAGACCAAGGACGATCCGTTTGCGGTGCTGGCGCTGGCGGCGCAGGCAACGCAGTCGGTTCACCTGGGTACCTCCGTCGCCATCGCTTTTGCCCGCAGCCCCTTTGTAACGGCCATGTCCGCCTGGACCCTACAGAAGATGTCCAATGGCCGTTTCGAACTGGGGCTGGGCTCGCAAGTGAGCGCCCACATCCGCCGCCGCTTCGGTATGCAAGCGCATCCGGCGGGACCTTGGATGCGCGATTACGTGAGAGCGGTTAGAGCCATATGGCGCAGTTGGCAGGAGCAAAGCCCGCTCGAATTTGCCAGCGAGCACTACCGGCTCGATTTGACGGTACCGCTATTCACGCCAGCCCCCATAACACATCCCCATATCCCGATACAGGTGGCGGCGGTTAATCCCTATATGTGTGGGGTCGCCGCCGAAGTGGCCGATGGTGTGCGCCTGCATCCGGTCTGCTCGCGCCGCTACATCGTGGATGAGGTACACCCGGCTATCGCCGCCAAGCGTGACATGAAGGGTGACACGAAGGCGGCGCCGTTCGATATCTGTTTGAAACCCTTGATCGCCAGTGGCCCGGACGCTGCCACCCTGGCTAAACGCATGGAGGTGGCCCGTCAACGGCTGGCTTTTTATGTGAGCACACCCGCCTACCGGTTGCCTTTCGACAATGCCGGCTTAGGCGATCTGGCGCGGGCAATGAGCCAGCTTTCCAGGGCGCGCAAGTGGCAGCAGATGGCGGCTTTGGTCGATGACGATGTGCTGCACGAGTGGGTGGTGGTGGCTAAGTATGATGATCTGGCGGACGCGCTGATCGAGCGCTACGGCGGCATCTTGCACCGGCTGGAGATCAGTATTCCGGTGGCTACAGCCCATGATCAGGACGTGCTGTCGGCCATCGTGAGACAGCTGCATAGCGCTGACTAATAGGCGCCAGACCGCGAAGTTTGAGTCACGCAACGCAAGTGGGCGGGTTTAACGCCGGGCGCATCCTCATCTGGATGTGCGTACTGATCGGCATCAATCAATTGGGCTTCGGCGCTTTGGTGCCGGTCATGCCGCTCTACGCGCAAGGTTTCGGCGTGACGCAATGGGCCATAGGCATGGCGGTGGCGGCTTACGGCTTGGCCCGCTTCGCCACCGGGGTGCCCGCCGGCCAATTGGCCGACTGGCTTGGCCGCCGGCCTACCTTGGCCATAGGCGGCTTGGTATCGGCACTCGGCAACTTATGGTGTGCTGTCGCCGCCAGCTTCCCTGAATTCGTCATCGCCCGGTTTGTCGCCGGTGCCGGCGCGGCGTTGGTATTGAATGCGGGCGCCATAGTGTTGGCGGATATCTCCACGCCCGAGCGCCGTGGCCGGATCATGGCTATTTATCAGGGCACGTTCCTCTTCGCCGTGGGGGTGGGGCCGTTACCCGGCGGCCTCATCGCCGAACACCACGGCTTGGCCGCGCCGTTCATCGCTTACGCCGTGGCCGGATCGCTGGCCAGTTGTATCGCCTGCTTCGCCGTGCATGAGACACGTGATCTAGGGCGTGATCTAGGGCGCGATTTAGGGCGCGATTTAGGGCGCGATTTTAGGGCCGGCACCGCGCCGGTGGCCGCACCTGTAACCCCTGAGAGCAGGCCGCCGTTGGCGCAACAGATGCGCCTCATGTTCGCGCAGGTAGGTTTTCGCCTGGTGAGCGGCGTAGGTTTCACCAACGCGTTTGTCAGAACCGGTGCTTTGTTTACCTTGGTGCCGCTCATCGGCAGCACTGGCATCGGGCTTAGCGCCACCCGAATCGGCATCGGCTTGGCTGCTGGCAGTGTTCTAGGGTTGCTGATGGTCTATCCAGCGGGCGTATTAGTGGATCGCTTTGGCCGCAAAACCGTCATTGTGCCGGCGACGGTGATGTCGGGTGCCGCCATGGCTTTATTCGGCATCGCCCCCACTTTCTTCTGGTTTTTCGTGGCCTGCGTTATCTGGGGCGTGGCGTCTTCCATAGGTGGCGCCGCGCCGGCGGCTTATGCGGCGGATAGCGCGCCGGCCGGCATGAATGCCACTGCTATGAGTGCATACCGTACCTTAAGCGATTTAGGTTATGTATTGGGGCCTATAGGATTGGGCCTGATCGCCGATGCGCTGGGCACCACGAGCGCCCTGGCTTTATCTGCCGTGCTGCTGCTCTCGATGGGAATTGTCTTCGGTAGATGGGCACCGGAGACCTAGAGTGGCAGAACTATGGAAATGAAGCCATGACCATGCAATTCGAAGCGGCATTATCGGCACTGCCCCTGATCGCCGTGTTACGGGGCATTCGCACCGAGGAAGCCTTGGCCGTGGGCGGCGCCTTGGCGGGCGCTGGTTTTACCCTGATCGAGGCCACCATGAACTCGCCGTCGCCGCTGGCCACCATCGAGCAACTGGCTGACGAGCTCGGCGAAACCTTGTGCGTGGGCGCCGGCACCGTCTTGAAAGTGAGTGAAGTGGATGAAGTGGCGGCAGCAGGCGGGCGCCTCATCGTGTCGCCCAACATGGCGCCGGCGGTGATCAGCCGCACCCGCGAACTCGGCTTGATCTCAGTGCCTGGGGTGTTTACGCCCACGGAAGCGTTCGCCGCCATTGCTGCGGGGGCGCATGCGCTCAAGCTGTTTCCAGCCGAGGCTATCGCGCCGAACGTGGTCAAAGCGTGGCAAGCGGTCTTGCCGCCGGAGATACCGATTCTAGTGACGGGTGGCGTCACGGCGGCTAATTTGCCCGATTATCTCAAGGCTGGAGCACGCGGGGCCGGTCTCGGATCGGCGCTGTATAAAGTGGGCAAAACGCCCGCGGCGGTGGCGCAGGCAGCGCGTGGCTTTCATGCCGCATATCATCAGGCTATAGCCGGGTCCGGTGGGTGATCGCCCATGCTTGATCTGGTGTGCCTAGGCGAGCCGCTGATCGAGTTCAATGAACAACCCGATGGCCGGTATCTGCGGGGTTTTGGCGGTGATGTCTCCAATTGCGCCGTGGCGGCGGCCCGGCTCGGTGCGAAAACCGGTCTACTGACCCGTCTGGGTGATGACAGCTTCGGCGATGCTATCACCGCGATGTTGACCCACGAAGGGGTAGACATCAGTGCCATAGAGCGGGACGCCGCCGTCCCTACCGGTATTTACTTTGTTACCCATGATGAGGGTGGCCATCATTTCGAATACCGCCGGGCCGGCTCCGCCGCGAGCTTAATGAACCGGGGCACGCTGCCACTCGATTATCTGCGCCACACCCGTGCCCTGCATGTGTCCGGCATCAGCCAAGCCATCAGTGAGGGGGCGGCGGATGCGGTAGTAATGGCGATCGAAACCGCCCGTAGTGCCGGTGCTTTGGTGGCTTACGACACCAACCTTCGCACTAGGCTGTGGCCGGTGTGCAAGGCTCGCCCCGTCATACATCAAGCGCTGGCTTTATGTCACATCGCGTTGCCCGGGTTTGACGACGCAGTGGCGCTCACCGGATTGACCGAACCTGATGCCATCGCTGATTTCTACCTGTCCTTGGGCGCCCAAGTAGTGGCGCTGACTCTAGGGGATAAAGGTGCGTTAGTGGCAACGGCGCAGGAGCGGCAGCACTTGCCAGCGGTACCGGCGGCGCACTTGGTGGATGCCACCGGCGCTGGCGATGCTTTCGATGGAGCTTTTCTGGCCGAATATCTGAAGGATGCCGATCCGTTTAGGGCCGCCGCGTTCGCCAATGCCGCGGCCAGCTTGTCCGTGCGCGGATTTGGTGCCATCGAACCATTGCCCCGGCGCCAGCAAGTAGAGGCGTTGGTGGCAGCGTAGCAGCATGAACATTGCTATACCGGGCCCCAGCAAAAGAGGTCAAACGATGGCGCGTTACTCAGTCTAGGTGCTATACGGCCGCTACCTTCTCCCACCTGAGCCTCAATAACTGAAAGACTTGTCTGGGGTATTAGCTGCGCTTTATATAAATGAGCACCATTAATAGCGTTATCACCGGGGCGCCTCTAAAAATGCACTTTTTCCGCGATTGCAGTGTCAGCTCCGTGCTCGAATCCTCAGGTATCACCTATACCCTGCGGTTGCGCGCGCGGTGCTTCCTTGCACTCACGAAACAATGACTATTTTTAGCGGCGCCCTTAAGTCTCCCGTG
This sequence comes from Gammaproteobacteria bacterium, assembly GCA_012103455.1. Classification (GTDB taxonomy): domain Bacteria; phylum Pseudomonadota; class Gammaproteobacteria; order HK1; family HK1; genus WLWT01. Next base: position 169,260 of record WLWT01000003.1, on the reverse strand, counting down.
CTTGGAAATTGAAGCAAATGATTTTGTAGAGATCGATATTCATCATCTTGCATCAAGGTGTTGATGATTTTTGTGAATATTGAGGTTTCAATGATGACCATACCTCAAATAATATGTCATTGACGTATGTTGTCAATACGGTGGTTTGAATGCCTAAGGAGATTGTAGAAAAACCTTATTTTTCAAATTTATTCTAATAAAACCAATCACTTATATAGCAGTAAAATGGTGATTTTTTGGGTTTTCTACAGCTTCAACGCCATGCTCAGCGGCGCATCTTTTGCGTCCGCTCGAACGCTTTGTTAGCCATGACATCGTGTAGCCCACCTGAGACATATTTATGCAAAATGCTGGAAACCAATGTCTGATACGGAATACCTTCCTCAAGCGCACGTCTTTGAAGCAAGGTTAAATCACGATTAGAAATTCTAATATTAATACGCTTATCTTTTTTGAAAGTTTCTTCCGCTATCGATTGAAGATATTTTTTGCGCTTAGGTGTAAGTACAGGCTTGAGTTCACCTGCCTCAAAAGCGTCTAGGATTTCTTGCTCCTCTTCGCTAAGTTTATATTCGTTCATCACTTTTCTCCAAGATACTGCTTGGTGGCTTTTCTGCTAGGAATTACCGTTTTTAGGAATATTTCTTTTCGATCTTCGACATATGGCACCAGATACACATACCCGTCAACGTCAATAACATATATCCGCTGCCCTGGATATTTTTCGCTATTTGGGTGTTTGACATCGCCTAGTAGTTGTCCCTGTTGCATATAGAACACAATATCCTCAAAGAAATGTCACGCTCTGCAATTAATTGCTGGTTTTTAGTGGAATTCCAATTGATTGGCTTCATGGCCTGTAAGGATAGCACACGCGTGTGCCCATTGGCATCAACCTTTCGTGAATGGCTAACACCGCTAATCCAACCGCGCGTGCCTTTGGCGCGGTTGGATTAGCGGTGTTAGAAGTATTTTACCAAGGCACCAGCTCGGTTTGAGTTTATCCCAAACCTCTTCAATCACATCAACAGCAATGTCTTTCACCGCACCAGCTACTTCTTTAAGATACTCTAACACCCCACGCTTAACTTCCTTTTTTGCGTCTTTCGAAACATTCTCCTTTATTGCCTCTCTGGAAAATGCATATTTTCTGTCATCCGCTTTTATTACCCATAGCAACAAATCCAGTTCCTTCACAAGAGTGTCATACAGCTTAATGTACTCATCATGCCTGTCGGGGTCTTCACCCAACCCAGGGACATCAACAAGTATCATTCCCCCTTTTTTCAGATGGCTGTAGATTTATCTCTTGTATTTCCCTTGTACAAGCCTCTACGTCGCTAACACTCGCGATATCTTTTCCGAAAAGTGAGTTGCAAAGCGATGATTTTCCGACGCCAGTATCTCCAAACACACCAATTTTTGGAGTGTAATTTTTGATGTGGTTCAATGCCTCCCTGATCTTTGGAAAACTGATATTTATTTTCTGTTCTCTGCATCATTTCCTCCGTACTTCATAACGGGCTGTATGAGCGGCTGGAACATTCGCGTAGCGATGGGCCAATCCGTCTCAATGCTTTTGTTAGGTCAGGCTTTTGTTAGGCCAGCGCCCATCTGACGCTGGCCACTTACTTTAGCCCAATATAACCTTAAGTTGTACAACCAGAAGAAGCGGAGGTAATCACCATACGCTGTTGGCTGATCTTGACTTCAAGCTCGATGCCGATGGTAAAGCCCGCTTGACCGAGCCAATAGCCTTTGAGTTGTATCCACGGCACGGGTATGGGTTTGCGGTAACCGGACGGGTTGCTGGTAGATGGGTGGCCGTAATGCCCTGAATGGACTTTAAGACGGCGGGAGTAGGGTAATTTTGCTTTAGCCGAGCGGGACTCTGGCTTATGATGGTTCTTAGCCATGATTGATACCTTGTTTATCGGTTGTGGTTAGCTGCCTTTGGGTGTTGGTAGCACTCAGGGGTAGCGCTTTTGTTTAACGAATGCTATTAGAACATATCCTCCTTTTTTGGGTCCTCTTTTTTGACCCTCCTTTTTTGCTTGAAGGCTGCGATTCATAAAACTCTCTTTTGCAGGCAATTGCAATACTTTCTTTGATTTTTTGAGCTACTTTCCATTTTTTCGATTACGTTCCAATCGAACTAATTAACAAATTCGACCTGGAGATAAATCTAGAAGCTCAGCGACTTCTGCCTGACTACCACTAGTCTCGACTAGAGAGGCAACATACCTTGATTTACCACTTGAAGGCAGTGCTCCATATGTCGCTCGGGCATGGTCTGTTTGGGTTTTCTTCATGGCATCCATTGCTGCCTTCCTGTATGAATTCGTGGGGATCGGTCAGGCGGCGGCATTAGCGCTAGGAGACGCAGTTAGTCCGCGTAGGAAAGGCTAGGCATAAAGTCGCCGCGGCCTTCGGGGGTGAGGTCAAAGTAATGCCACACCGGCGAGAACAGATCCATGCCGCGGAAGTGGCCGTCGCCCATCAGGGCCGATGCGGTGTACTGGTGATCACTGCTGTCCCATAAACTTTCATGAGAATGTAAACTGTATCTGGACCTGAGTTTCAATAGGGCCTGGAGGGTCTCCTTTGAGTAGTCCCCACAGGTCTCTTCGCTCAAATAAATTGACTTGAAAGAGTCGAATAATCTGTTGAATGCTTAAATCGAGTTTGCTACAGAATTTCAGGTAAGCAACCATTAAACACATACACATAGCGACCCATATTTGAGTCATGACAGCATTTTTTGACGTCCCTACGAATGACTTAATCTTCAAATTTTGTTTGATGCATTTGAAAAATAACTCAATTTGCCAACGCGACTTATAAATATCTGCAATGGTTTTGGCAGTCAATTCGAATTGATTGGTGAGAAAGACGTAATGCTTGCCGGTCTGTGGGTCCCGATAACCCATCCGGCGCAACTTAATCGGACAGGTATCGGCTTTAGGGCCCGTTAAAATCAGCGTCTGATCTGAGGTAATGCCCTGCTCTTTATTCACCGGATGGCGAGAAATCACTCGGTATTTTGTATTGGCTTTCAACCGGGTGACAAAATAAATCCCCTTTGAATTGAGCAAGTTAAACCACGTGAAGTCCGTATAGCCACGATCAAACACCACAATAGAACCCGCATCCAGTTCTAAACTACGGCCTTGTGTAATATCTTGTTGTTTGCCTTCGGTAATAGTCATAAAGACCGGTAAAAAACCATCATGGTCCAGACCAACATGTAGTTTAATCGCGCCTTTGGTCTTGCGAAATTTGGCCCAAGGAAATAGTGATAAGCATAAATCAATGGTCGATGCATCCAAGGAATAAAGCTTATTTTTAAAACGAAACCCATGCCTAGGCGCCAAGCTTTGACATCGTGCCAGCAGCTTCCAAAATAATCCTTCGTAGAGTTGATAAGGCTGTTGCTCGTTAACACGAGCCAGAGAACTTCGACTGACCTTACCGATACCCAAATGGTAACTTTTGCGGCGTTGTTTATCCAGATTGCTGACAATATCTCGCAAACTACAGCGACCGGCGAGTTGGGCAAAACTCAACGCCACAAACTGTGACCAGCGTGACATTGTCCTCAATACACGGCCTTTATGGTGGGTCTTTGCAAGGGTTTCAAATTCATGTCTAGAAATCAGTTTTAGCAGCTGTGAAAATACGCTGTTACTGTGACTCAAGGCTATTATCCTGTTGATATTGAAAGATATTCTGGACCTCTATTCTAACAAATCAGCGCAGAATAGTCTTTGATTCTAAGCTCATTCAAAAGTTTGTGGGACAGCAGTGACTGGTGATAGATCTGGCCTGCTTTACGCACGAACACGGAAACCCCCGGGAGCTGCGAACCATCCGGTGTCTCCATGCTCAAGTCTGCCTTGAAGGTGGATCCGGCGGCGCTCAGGAGTTGTAGTTGCGGGTTCCAGCCGCGCGAGCGGGCGAAGTCGCGAAATGATTCCAATTCGCCGGCCACGACCACGCTGAAGCTGGCCCGCTGGTTGATGTGTGCAATAACGCCGCTATAGCCGTCCGTCCACATGGCGCACATGGGGCAAGCATTTTTCTGTGCTTTGCCGTACATGAATTGCATCATGATCGCGGTGTTGTTGCCGTCGCGGAAACATCCGTCCAAGCCGATCTCGTCAATGGTGTCATCGCCCACTTTGCACGCCTGAAAGCGGTAGTCCGTTGTCACCGGGGTGGTCAGTGGCAAGGCGCGGCGCAGTGCCGCCACTGCTTCGCGTTGCTCTTTGAGGGCGACTTCCGCTTGCCACAGGGCTTCGCGCTGCGCCATGTATTCGCTGGATTCGGTACCTAGGGTGTGAAGATTCATGGGATGTTGCCTTCATTTAACCAAGTGGTTGAATGATGGGATGCGAATTTTATGTTGTCAATACCGGCGTTAGGCGTCGCGGCTTAGTGGATCCGAGCAGGGCGCTCGCGCAACTGCCCGTGCATACCGCAATGAGCAACGCGGCACACACCACTTTTGTCGCCGATGCCCCCCAAGGCAAACGTCTGTATTTCGATGGACATCCCATGTCCGGCACTGCCCGTGGCGCGCAAACTTATATGCGCTTAATGGCTCATTTACCCTTGTTGGCACAGCGCGGCCCTCGTGATGCTTTGGTAATCGGTTTTGGTGTAGGTAATACCGCCGCCGCTATTGCTCTTCATCAGAGCATCCAAAACATTGATGTTGCCAAGCTCAATGATCGGGTAATCGCAACGGCGCCACAGTTCGCTAGCACCAATGCTAGTGTTATCGATGCTCCGCGCTTGAGGGTTTGCCACGGCGATGGCCGCGCTGTACTGGAACTACGCTCACAACACTACGATCTGATCACCACCGAATCTCCGCCACCGAGGGTTGCGCGGCTGCGATGGGCGGCGCGTTTATCGAACATAGCATCCTCGTGCGCCGGTGCTCAGGTCCGCTGGCAAGAGGTGATGAACTGCCTGCCTCGTTCTCTCTTGTGCAAAGCGGTGCATTAGCGCGACCATGCAGCTTCAGAACAGACACAGAGGAGCGTGTGACATGAGCACGCCGATGACAGCGCCAGCCGCGGGCAGTAACTCGCCTATAGAGACCACCTTCAGGGCGCGCACGCAAGGATCGGCGGACCGGGCGGCGAACGCGAAGAGGATATTCCCCAGCGGGTTGGTGCACGACGCACGGCGGATGTGGCCCTATCCGCTGTACGTGGAGCGGGCCGCCAGTTCCCATAAATGGGATGTGGATGGCAATGAGTATATCGATTACTACGGCGGGCACGGAGCGCTCATCCTGGGCCACGGCCATCCGCGGGTGTTGCAGGCCGTGCACGAGCAGTTGGAACTCGGTACGCACTACGCCGCTGGTCATGATCTAGAGATACGCTGGGGGGAGCGTATCCAGGCGCTGGTGCCCTGCGCTGAACGGTTGCGGTTCACTTCATCGGGCACTGAAGCCAACCTCCTGGCGCTCAGGCTTGCCCGGGCTTTTACTGGCCGCAACCGCATCGTGCGGTTCAGGGGACATTTTCATGGGTGGCAAGATCACGTGGCTTTCGGTGTGGACAGCCATTTCGACGGCACGCCGAGCCCGGGGGTCTTGGACGGTATCGCCGAACAAGTGTTGTTGGCCGATGCCCACGATGAAGCCGGTACCAGAGCTTTGCTCGAAGCGAACGATGATATCGCTGCCGTCATTCTCGAGCCGACCGGCGGTAGTTTTGGCGCCGTTCCGCTGCGCGATTCCATGTTGTCCATGTTGCGCGAAGTCACCCGCGCCAGAGGCAGCGTGTTGATTTTCGATGAGGTGGTCACCGGTTTTAGGGTGGCTCCAGGAGGCGCCCAAGCACATTTCGGCGTGACGCCCGATATGGCGACGTTCGCCAAGATCGTCGCTGGCGGTCTGCCTGGCGGTTGTATCACCGGCGCCAAAGACATACTCGATTTACTGGACTTCGATGTGAGTCAAGCACTGGGCCGGGAGAAGATTGTCCATCACGGCACCTATAACGCCAATCCGGTGTGTGCCGCATCGGGGTTGGCGGCGCTGTCGGTTATCGAACGAGAAGATGTTTGTGCGATTGCCAGCGAACGGGCGCGGCAGTTGCGGGGCGGCATCAATGATGTTTTGGTGGAAAGCGGTGTGGCTTGGGCTTGTTATGGCAGCCACAGTGCGTTTTATTTTTATACCGGCGGTGAGAGTGGCGGCGTGGATCCGGCGAATTTTGATCCTTTTGACTGGCCGCTTGAGGCGATTAAAGCGTGTTCCGGCACCAGCGCCGCGAAAAAGCTGCGCTTGGCGTTGTTGAACGGAGGCGTGGACATCTCCGGTAAGCTAGGCGGCCTCACTTCCGGTGTGCATACCGATGACGATGTTGGCCGCACGATTGAGGCTATGCGGGCAGCGGTTCTGGCACTTAAAGATGAGGGCGAGTTGAACTGATCCTCTGGTGTTATCTTGACGCACCTGAAAGTAAGCGGACTTTTTACACCTAAAACCTAATTATGGGCACCTCTAAAAAATGCACTTTTTCCGCGATTGCGGCGTCAGCTCCGTGCTCCAATCCTCAGGTATCACCTATACACTGCGGTTGTGCGCGCGGTGCTTCCTTGCACTCATGAAACAATGACTATTTTTAGAGGCGCCCTTATTAGTGAAATCAACAGTGAGTGGAGGCGGATGTGATCGTTGAGCAGATTTGGACGGGGAATGCGTATCGTAACTTTAACTATTTGATCGCATGTCCCGAGAGCGGTGAGGCGCTCGCTATCGATCCATTGGATCATGAGAAGTGTTTAGCCAAGGCGAAGGCGAAGGGTTGGTCGGTGACGCAAGTGTTGAATACCCACGAACACGGCGATCACATAGGCGGCAATGGCCCGGTGGTGGCGGCGACGGGGGCGAAGATCCTGGCCCATGCTGGTGCCTCTAGCCGTATTCCGAATATGGATCGAGGACTCAACGCAGGCGATGTGGTCACGGTTGGAAAAACCGTCGCCCTCGAATGTTTGGATACGCCTGGACATACCATGAGCCACATCTGTCTGCTCTCACGCACCGAGCAGGCCGCGTTGTTCTGTGGCGATACGCTGTTCAACGCTGGCGCCGGCAATTGCCATAACGGCGGTCATCCGGCGGAGTTGTTCGATACTTTCGCGCAGCAGTTGGTGTCGCTACCCGGCGACACGCTCATCTATCCGGGCCATGATTACTGGACCAATAATTTGGAATTCACGCTGGATCGCGAGCCGGATAATGCACGGGCCAAAGAGGTATTGGGTGATGCGTCGGCGCGCGATCCAAGCGATGCCTTGATTTCGACTATGGCGCTGGAGAAGGAGATCAATACTTTTTTCAGGCTACAGAGCCCTTCGGTGATCGCTAGGTTACGCGAAGCTTTTCCTGATCTGCCCGATGAGGTAGATGCTAAAACGGTGTTCATCAAGCTGCGTGAGCTGCGCAATAGCTGGTAGGCTTTTTATATCTCCGATCGGCGGTTGCCGGCGGCGGTGCGCACTATGCGGCGTTCAACGCAGCGCCAAGATGGCGTCAGCGAATGCCGCCGGTGCTTCCTGCGGCGGATTGTGGCCCACATCGCGAAGCGTACGGGCTGCGAAGCGCCCATTGAAGCCTTCCCCGGTGTCAGGCGTGCTGCGCACCGGCGCAACACCATCAGCGTCGCCGTACAAAGCGATGGTGGACACGCCGATACGCGGCTGCCCGGCCAGGCGCTCCTCCGTCGCCTCGACGCCGGGATCGCCGGCTACCAGGGCGTAGCGGTGACGGTAGGAGTGGATCACCACATCGACGAAGTCAGGGTTGCCGAAAGATCGGGCGGTAGCCGCGTATTGAGCTTCGGTAAATCGCCACTTCGGTGACCACAGACGCCAGAGCAGTTTGCACAACTCGAAGCGGTTGGTGCTGAGCCCGGCGCGGCCGCGCTCGCTATGAAAATAGTACTGATACCAGTAACGGTACTCGTTCTCCGGGCTGGCCGGTTCCATGGAGCGGGCGATGTTGTGAAGGTTATAACCCTCCGCCGTCACTAAGCCTTTGACCCGCTGCGGCCACAGAGTGGAGACGATGCAGCCCGCCCGTCCGCCCCAGTCATAACCCGCCAAGATGGCGCTATTGACGTTCAGCGCATCCATCAGGGCGAGCAGATCATGAGCAAGGCTTGCTTGTTGTCCCGAGCGCAAGGTACCGGCATCCAGGAAACGGGTCGGGCCATAACCACGTAGGTACGGTGTGATGACCCGGCAACCGGCACTGGCCAGGATTGGCCGTACCTGCGCGTAACATTCCACGTCGTAGGGAAAGCCGTGGCTCAGGATGACGGGCTGGCCATCGGCGGGGCCGTCTTCCAGGTAGGCGATATTTAAAACGCCCGCTGCGATGTGTTTGACGAGGTCACTCATCGTTGTTCTTTTTACAGTTGTGCGGATTCATTCAAATGATCATAGCGAAATGATCATAGCGGCCGCCGCCGTCCTGCGCACCCTTCCCGGTGGCGCTGTCTTACTGCACTATCGCCGCGCGGGTATTGCGCCGCTGTATATGACATCAAAGACATGACAATAGAGGCATAACTAATGGGACAGTTCATCGAACTCAACGCATCCGATGGCCACATTTGCAACGCTTACCGGGCCGAGCCCGCCAGTGCACCCAAGGGTGGCGTGGTCGTGATCCAAGAGATCTTCGGCGTTAACGGGCACATTCGCGAGGTGGCTGACGGCTACGCCCTAGAGGGCTACCTCGCCATTGCACCGGCTTTGTTCGACCGCAGCAAGAAAGATGTGCAACTCGGTTATAACCCTGATGACATCGCTATAGGCCGGGATATGGCATTTCCCATGGGATGGGACGCGCCGATTTTGGACATCGGCGCAGCGGTGGAGGCGGCCCGCCAAGGAGGCAAAGTGGCAACGGTTGGTTACTGCTGGGGTGGCTCCCTGGCGTACCTGTGTGCTTGCAAGTTGGACATCGGTTGCGCGGTTGGCTACTACGGCGGTCAAATCACCAAGATTTTGGACACCGATCCGTCAGCTAAACCCAAAGTGCCCACCATGCTGCACTTCGGCGAGCGCGATGCGGGTATTCCCATGGATATGGTCGAGCGGGTACGGCAAGAAAATCCCACGATCCCCATCCACATGTACGACGCCGAGCACGGCTTCAATTGCGATCACCGCGGCTCGTACGATGCCGCCGCGGCCAAAGTGGCGCTTGAGCGTACTTTGGCGTTCTTTGCCACTCACTTGAGCTAACGTTTTCTCGCGTTTATTTGGCGCGCAGCGCGCCGTCCACTACCAACGAATGCCCGCTGACATAGCGGGCCTCGTCACTGGCCAGATAACACACGGCGGCGGCGATATCCTTGACGTCGCCGCGCACACCAGCGGGAACATTGGCGCGAATGAGATCGTCGGTGATGCCGATACCGCGCGCCACCGTATTCGACACTGAATCGCCGAGTACGTCTTTGGTGTGTTCCCGCAGATTGGTGGGTATAACGCCGGGGCACACGCAGTTGACGGTGATGCCTTTGGCGCTGTAGACCACAGCCATCTGTTTGGTGAGCCCGATAACGCCGTGCTTGGCGGCGATGTAGGCGGCACCGCCACCGGTCCCGTTCAAGCCGGCGATGGAGGCCATGTTGATGATGCGCCCGCTGCCGGCGGGCAGCATCTCTTCCAGTGCGCGTTTGCAGCCGAAGAAAACCCCGCTGAGGTCGATGTCGATCACCCGGCGCCAGTGGGTTTCATCGATCTCGTCAACATCTTGATAGCCATCGAGGATGCCGGCGTTGTTGACCATGATGTCCAGGGAGCCGAAGGTGGCGACGGCCGCGGTCACCGTCTGGTCTAGCTGCGCTTTGTCGCTGACGTCCGCTGCGAACGCGCTGGCTGTGCCGCCAGAGCCGTTGACCAGGGCAGCGGTCTGTGCGGCCCGCTCAAGGCTCAGATCAATGACCGCGACCGCCGCGCCCCGGGCCGCTAATGCGCCGGCGATGGCGCGGCCAATACCCGATCCGGCGCCGGTGACGATGGCGCTGCGGTTGGCCAGGGGGGTGGCGTTCAATGACATGGTCTTCTCCTGCAGGTGTCCGTAAAGTGGGTGGGATACGCGGCGATACGGACTATTATCTTCCGCTTTCTGGCCAAGGACATCACTATGCTCGAACGCTATGCCCGCATCGCCCGCTTGCTGCGGCGCGCTTGGTTCCTCTTCGCCTTGATCATGCTGGGCGGTGCTGGCGCATTCGTATACGGCTTGTTCGGCGATGATCGTGGCGCGCCGGAAGCCTATCTGCTGTTACCTATACTGACTATGTTGTGGGCGTTTTCGATTCTGTTGTTCACCCACACGTTCGCCTCGGGCGTGCCGGTCATCGATTTGCAGGCGTCGTTTTGGCACCGTCTACGCATCCGGCTAAAGCGCTTCGTTTTGCATTTTTTCGCCATTTTCATCGGCGCCCTGACGCTCGGCTGCTTAAGTCTTTCCCTGCGCGCCTTGTCGGTGATCAGGAACGAACTCGGGTTCTAGGCAAATTCGGCTACTTTGAGTGCAAGCTGATGCAAAAAGAGCCTGTTATGGCCCATGTATGGGTGAGCCGGTGACCCCGGCCACCGGCGTGGCCTAGGTGGATGAGTCAGCCGGGCCGCCTGACAGGCGCGTCCGTCGCAACCACCGCCGTTGGCCGTGGCGAGGCAGTGGAACTGCTACTGATGGCGCTATTGCCGCGAGGCCATGTGCTGCTGGAAGACTTGCCGGGAACGGGCAAGACCATCTTGGCCAGAGCCGTGGCGGCGGCGCTCGATCTCAGTTTTGGCCGCATTCAGTGCACCCCGGATCTGATGCCCGCCGGCCTCGCCGGCGTCAACCCATTCGACGAAGGTGAGTGCGCCGCGCGGCCAGCCGCTTGTGCGTATCTGGGCCGGGTGTTCGGGTTGCGGACAGGCGCCGTCAATTCGGCGGGGATGTCGCTTGGCGAAGCCCTGAGTGGTGTCTGAAAAAGCCGGGGCGTTCACATCCGTCCAGGCGCGGCTGCCGGCCACCGCATACCCGCAGCGCTGTCCATCGCCATGTTGCTAACCATGCTGGCCGGCGTTGTCTGGATATTCGGCATTTTGGTCAAGGCCGGGCAGGTGTGGGTGCCCGAGGGTGTACTCACCGAAGGTGAACAGGACCGTGAAAAGATGGCTAACATCGATACGGTGACTTCAGCCACGTTATTTGAACAATCAGTACCGGGACGAAGCACGATGGGTGGCGCCGAGCGGCAGTGGCGGGTGCCGGATGACGCGGCACTGGCGCCAGCATTTTGGCTTTATTACCGAATGTTGGCGCTGGCCGGTGATACTGGCATACCATTTGACGCGGCCATGACGCCCCGCTGGAGCGGGCCCGCGCGCTGCGCCGCGATCGCCCGGCTCTTCCCGTCGATGACATCACACGCGGTTGTTGTGCCGCCTGCTATGGGGCGCGCCCACCGGGCCGGAGGGTACTGGCCTGGTTAAAGGCGCCGTTGGCAGGGCAGGAAAAGCCCGGTGCCTAAACAGCCTTACTACGGTTGAGTTGACTACTTATGCAAGCTGCCGCTGAACTCCCGCTTAAGCCATCGACTTGGCCCGCCGTCGTTTTCTCAAACGCTGGTCACACATTTACTCATCTGGTGACGATTCTGTACGCCAGCGCGGTGCTGCACCTGCCTAGTGTTTTCGAGCTACCCTATGGAGAACTCCTAGCGCTGTCTAGCTTCGGCTTGGTGCTATACGGCGTGGCCGCGTTGCCGGCGGGATGGTTGGGCGATCGCTGGAGCCAGGTCGGCATGATGGTGGTGTTCTTCTTAGGCGTTGGCGCCGGGACCATCGTGACCGGGCTCGCGCAAACGACTCAGCAACTTTTCATCGGGCTTAGCCTGATCGGCTTGTTCGCCGCCATCTATCACCCGGTGGGCATCGCGTGGCTGGTGGCCACCGCCAAGAAGCAGGGCATTACCCTTGGCATCAATGGCGTATTCGGTGCCATCGGCAGTGGTCTTGCGCCCATTTTTGTAGGGGTGATGATCGATGCGGGCGAATGGCGTAACGCTTTCATTATTCCCGGCGTGATCAGCGCCGCCTGTGGGCTGTTGTTGGCTATTGCCTGGCGGCGCGGCTGGGTGGCGGATGCCGAGGCCGATCGGACACCCATGGCGCGGCCGGCGCGGGACGACATCAAACGGGTGTTTATCATCTTGACCGTCACCATGGTGTGCAGCGGCGTCGTTTACTCCGGGCTGACAGCGACCATGCCCAAGCTGTTCGAGACCGGCTTGGGACCCGGCTTGGTCCAGAGCTATACCAGTATCGGCGTCTATGTGGGCGCCGTGATTCTGGTGGCCTCGCTCAGTAGTTTGCTGGGAGGCTGGCTGGCTGATCGCTACTCCGCCAGGACCGTTTACATCGTGTTTTGGTTTGCCTTGGTGTTGCCCTTGTCGGTGCTGGCATCGACGGCCGGCATCACCCTGCTGACCATTACTTTCTTCGCGCTGGTCTTCAACGTCGCCTTCGCCGCGGCGGAGAATATGCTGGTGGCACGCTACACACCATTCGAGTGGCGCGCCATGGCTTACGGCGCCAAGTTCGTGCTAGCCCTCGGTATCGGCGGACTAACGGTTTGGCTCTGCGGCGCGATGCACGACGCCGACGGCAACTTTCACCTCCTCTATCAACTATTCGCACTAGCAGCACTACTAGGCGGCATTGGCGCCATCTTGCTGCCGCGGCGCCCAATGCTTGAGGTGAGAGCAGCGTAACGGATTGATTTTTCTATAATTTTAGGTACTCGATTTCCAAAACATCGCCCGGCTGCGCACCTTTGATGAAGAACGGGCCGGTGAGCGGATGGGCTAGCGTACCTTCCATTTTGCTCAGATCTTCCACTTGGACAGCGCGGTGCATCTGGCCATCCGACACATCGCGGATCTGCGCCATCAGGGCCTGCCCCTCAGCCACTTCACAGCTCGGTTCTAACTCCGGGTGCCAGCGGTTGTGTCCTAGATGGGCTTGCTCTTTTAATCTCTTGTTGCGGTCGATACTGATATGAATGCTGTCCACCGGCGGTACCCCCCACGCAAAGACGGGGCCAGTTTGCCATAGGAGTTTGAACTTGAATTTAGAGAACAAAGTAGTGCTCATCACTGGGGCTGGCACTGGCATCGGCGCTGCCAGTGCACGCTACATGGCCCGCAACGGTGCCGCCCTCGCCGTGACCAGCATCGTTTTTTCCGAGGCGCGACAGGTGGCACGGGAGATCGAGAGCGCTGGTGGCAAAGCGGTTGCCATCGAGGCGGACGTGACTCAGCCGGACCAGATCGACGGCGCCATTGAGCGCACAGTGCACCAATTCGGTCATCTGGACGTGGTGGTGGCCAATGCCGGTATCCAACGGCACCAGACCGATCGCGATCTTTTCGAGATGGAGGCGCAGGAGTGGATGCGTACGCAAGAGGTCAATCTCACCGGCGTGATGCTGACCTGTAAAGCGGCCCTGGCGCGGTTTGTCAGCCAGGGTACGGGTGGCGCCATCGTCATCATGAGTTCGATTACGGCCTTGCGTGGGTTTTCACCTAACGTTTCCTATGCCACCGCCAAGAGCGGATTGCTCGGTTTGAACCGCCATATCGCGGTGCACTATGCGCAGCACGGCATCCGCTGCAACGCCCTGTGTCCTGGCGCTTTGGAGCAAACACCGGACTGGTCCGAGCACCCCGATCCCGATGGGCGCAAGGAAACCATGGAGCGCGCTATTCCCCTGGGACGGCTAGGCACGCCGGACGATATCGCCCCGTGGGTGGCGTTCCTGGCCTCCGATGCCGCCAGTTATGCAACGGGTGGAGAGTTCGTGGTTGATGGTGGCTTCACGTGTAAGTGAATGGTGCTCGACGCGGTTGCACAAAAGCAGCATCCTGCCGCCTTTGTTGCCGGTGCGTATGCGCATCAATAGCGGATCCCATCAGCGCTGTAGCGCATGCTCTTTTTTGCCGCTTGCGATCGAATAGCGCCGTACAGCTCGGCGTCTAACGACTCCCCGGCCGCACTATTTTCTTGTACTTTTTTACCCAGATAGTCATTGCGCTGTGCCGCCAGATCCTTCATCTGCGCGCGCAACTGCGCCGTGCGCGCCACCAGCTTCTCCTGCTCTCCAATATCCAGGCTTTGCAGAGCCAGCGGCAGTTCTTCGCGCTGCACGGCGGTCAAATCGACTTTTCCTGTTTTGAGGCCGTCCACCAAGTCCGCATCGCCCAGCGCATTCGCCCTGCCGCTGGCGGACACGTCAAACGCCGCCCGCCGCGCCCGTGACGGCTCGGATGCGCCCGCGTGCAACTTGCGTGTGGCCGCGCGGCTTGGGCGGCCGCCCGCTGCTTGACGCGGCGCTCACTGTCAATGCCCTAGACAGCTGCGCTAGACGCTTGTCGAACGGCGTGGCGATGGCTACGGCATTGCCGTCTTGGCGCACGTTGAAGAACTCGCCTTGCGCCAAGCTGGCGATGTGTTGCCACTGTTTGGCCGTGACTGGCATGTCACCGCATTGAATGGCGTTGACGACGATGCCCTTGGTGGCGGCTTGCGCTAAGACGGGTGCGAACGGATCGTGTTGTCCGCTATGCCGGTGGGCGGGCGCATCGCCGGCCAGTCATCAGGCACCTCGCAGGCGCAGCTCGCGCAGAAAAGCCACTTCCACATCATCGTCCGTGACGCTGGGTGATGGACCGCTGGATGATGGACAGAGAACAGCACTGGCTGGCGGCATGTGCTTACAGAATCAACGCTCGCGTTTGAGAAAACGCCCTCGGGATATCCGAAGCCGCCGGCATGAGGAGGGACTGTTGAGTTACACAGGCATTGAGCAACAGCGCAAGAACGGATGCAAACGCGAGTCTCTTGCATGAGTTCTCCTCTTTGGTTGCCTAACGAGGCTGTAGAAAAACCTCATTTTTCAAATTTCTGATCCAATAAAATCAATCACATACATAGTAGTAAAATGGTGGCTTTCGGGTTTTTCTACAGCCTCAGCGGTGGGCTTGAGCGGCTGGGGCATTCACGCAGCGAATGGACCAGTCCAGCTCTAAGCCATTGTTGGGCGAAGGCGCTTACTACACCGGCGAGCTTCGCAACCCGCTGCATATCGACAGCGTTGAAATTCACACATCGACTTTCTAACTTGTTGCCACTTCTGCTTGTCTATTCGTACTAGACTCTACTGCGATGATGCCCGACTAAGAGTCCTCGCACCCAGATGTGATGCTTGTGCTTTGTAGATATTCCAGAGCGGTCGAGGGCCAGCCTGCGCGAGCGAACGTTGTTGAACTTTGCAGTTGTTCTCGGCCATCAGCAACCGTATCCATACTGGCACATGAACTCTGTTCCCTTCGCGCTTGAATATCGCATTGCGACACTATCGGCATGCCTGCACCAACGCTGAACTCGAATTCTTCTCATCCTTCGCTATACGCTTTTACGCCCAACGCCTTGTTCGATTCCTATTTTTTCTTGCACTCTTTGTTGATAATGGATTTTTCAACTGCCGAAACCTCTCCTTTGAGGCGAGCATATTCAACCTTTAGGTAATTCAACCTTGTCTCGTGCCTAACGGTTTCCGATAACGTGACATTCAATTCATTGATTCTTCTTTGTATTCTTGTTGCTTCTTCGGCCAATTGGTCGCAGTTATAGTCTTTATACTGCAAAGGAGACACATACGAAGGCTGAATAGTCTCTGGCTTGAACATTGCCACTTGTGGGCAACCAGCTAGACCTATAACGACCAAGAACCCAACAGCTGTTTTCTCTAGCATCAGACTCATTTCCTTTTCCTTCTGTTTCAAAGCTAATCAGGATAGGCAGGCACTCACGATGCCTCACCTCCCACACCACCGGGCCTACGGAGCACCTACCACGGCGGTTCATTATCATGTAGTGTCTGATTCATGCTAATAATTCTACCAGCCCCAAGTCTTTAAAATACCTGTTGGCAAGCGCACAGTACCGCCCAGGACTCGCGCTTAGCCGCCAGGGGCCATGCGCTGATTGGGCCCTATTCCAGGCTAATTGGCGTTTGACGCCCCGCGCCCTGAGCTTGCGCTAACCCGGCCTGCCCTATTGCTTCCACCGGTAGCGACATAATGTCCGCCGTATCCGTTTATCCCGCTCGCGCTGCCGGTTCTTTACCTGGGCGATGCCAAAGTAAGCTTTCCAATTGGCGGCCCTGGATGATTTCGCTTGGTGCCTGATGTAGCGCGTGTTGGGCGCTTCGCACCGGGCGCAAGCCGTCGCTGTTGCGATGGAATTGCAGTTCCCATCGCCCGAGCAGGACTTGTGTTATCGCTGGCTGGATAAGGCGGCCCATGACCGCCGGTATACCCCGTTTGCCCTTGCGTGCGCCGGGTTTGGAGATCTCGACTCGTCACACAGGCGGTGGACGGTAGCTCCCGTCCAGCCGTGGTGCCTCTTCTACCGGTTCAGTTCCTTGCAGAAGCCATTCTTGATCATACTTTCCTGTCGCAGCTAAGCGGCTACGAATATATTCAGCAAACTCTGGAAGACTAACTCCATCTTGAAGTATGCTTTCAATACTTATGGGCTGAAAAGGTGCTATTAAAAAGTTTTGAACCCTTGTTATTCTCCCACCATGAGCTGCTCCAGTAAAATAACAATTCAGTGTGTACCTTATACCACTGCTGTCCCACAAACTTTTGAATGAGCTTGGAATCAAAGACTATTCTGCGCTGATTTGTTAGAACGGAGGTCCAGAATATCTTTCAATATCAACAGGATAATAGCCTTGAGTCACAATAACAGCATATTTTCACAGCGACTGAAACCGATTTCCAGACATGAATTTGAAACGCTCGCGAAAACCCGCCATAAAGGCCGTGTGTTGAGGAAAATATCACGCGGGTCACAGTTTGTGGCGTTGAGTTTTGCCCAACTCGCCGGGTGCTGTAGTTTGCGAGATATTGTCAGCAATCTGGATAAACAACGCCGCAAAAGTTACCATTTGGGTATCGGTAAGGTCAGTCGAAGTTCTCTGGCTCGCGTTAACGAGCAACAGCCTTATCAACTCTACGAAGGATTATTTTGGAAGCTGCTGGCACGATGTCAAAGCTTGGCGCCTAGGCATGGGTTTCGTTTTAAAAATAAGCTTTATTCCTTGGATGCATCGACCATTGATTTATGCTTATCACTATTTCCTTGGGCCAAATTTCGCAAGACCAAAGGCGCGATTAAACTACATGTTGGACTGGACCATGATGGTTTTTTACCGGTCTTTATGACTATTACCGAAGGCAAACAACAAGATATTACACAAGGCCGTAGTTTAGAACTGGATGCGGGTTCTATTGTGGTGTTTGATCGTGGTTATACGGACTACACGTGGTTTAACTTGCTCAATTCAAAGGGAATTTATTTTGTCACCCGGTTGAAAGCCAATACGAAATACCGAGTGATTTCTCGCCATCCGGTGAATAAAGAGCAGGGCATCACCTCAGATCAGACGCTGATTTTAACGGGCCCTAAAGCCGATACCTGTCCGATTAAGTTGCGCCGGATTGGTTATCGGGACCCACAGACCGGCAAGCATTACGTCTTTCTCACCCATCCATTCGAATTGGCTGCCAAAACCATTGCAGATATTTATAAGTCGCGTTGGCAAATTGAGTTATTTTTCAAATGCATCAAACAAAATTTGAAGATTAAGTCATTCGTAGGGACGTCAAAAAATGCTGTCATGACTCAAATATGGGTCGCTATGTGTATGTGTTTAATGGTTGCTTACCTGAAATTCTGTAGCAAACTCGATTTAAGCATTCAACAGATTATTCGACTCTTTCAAGTCAATTTATTTGAGCGAAGAGACCTGTGGGGACTACTCAAAGGAGACCCTCCAGGCCCTATTGAAACTCAGGTCCAGATACAGTTTACATTCTCATGAAAGTTTATGGGACAGCAGTGACCTTATACTGATGATAGAACTATCATGTCTCACTATGAAATAGCTACCAAATAACCTACTTGGCGCTGTAAAGATTGGTTTGTCATCTTCATAAATTATATGCTCTTCCTGATTTTCTCTAAACAGGGTAAGAAGCTCATAGCCCCATGCCTCAATATTTTTCGAGACTATTTTTTCAACTGACTCTTGAAAGTCTGGGAAGTCAAACTTGAAAGTATATCCAGGAACAGTAACTTCTTTTTCGCTGATCCTTCTACGTATTTCAACGATAGGCGCAGAAAAGTCACCTGAGTTGTTCTCATTGAAATCGATAGCAAGATTCTTTTTGTAAATTAGCAAATATTTTCTATCTATTTCTCCATTATGTGCTCTTCTATGACAAACTGGACATAATGCTATTAGATTTAAATATACCAATCGCCATTGAAAGTGCGAATCTAGAATACTTGCATGAGCTAGCTGATTATGGTTAAAATAAACTTATGAACAATCATTTAACACCCAGCGAGCGCGATGAACTCATAAAATCTCATCGTAAAGAGAGAGATGGGCGTATTCGAGACCGAATAAAAGCTGTTTTAGCTTTTGATGAGGGTTATAGTTATTCAGAAATTTCCAGGATTTTGCTTCTAGATGATGAGACTATTAGACGCCATGTCGATGATTACTTTTCTAAAGCTAAGCTGAAGCCCGAAAACGGAGGCAGCAAAAGTGATTGAGACGAGAATGAAACAGCAAAGCTCGTTAAACACATAGAAGGAATGACTTATCCTTATGTTAAGGACATTTGCACTTATGTAAAGGCTTTATTGAGAAAAAGAATCACTGATAGGTTTCACATTATTAATGCACCGATGTTCGCATCTTGAAGTGTGATGGGTATAGCTCTATGTTATTACTAATTCGGAAAAAAATTACCCGACATCAATTCAGAATATATCTGACATGCTTTTCATAGAAAAACCGTTTAATTATTTGCATATTCTGTTGCAGTGAGTGCAACACCGAACGAGCCAAGGCCACCCGTTGCTCCTTTGTAGCCACCACTGTCCGCCCAATCCGTTGGCTTTTTACGTGATGCCATACTAGCTCATCAGGATTGAGTTCCGGTGAATACGGCGGTAACCATACTAACGTGAGCTTACCTTGGCTAGTGCGGACAAATTCTTGCACTTTCTTGGCTCGATGAATGGGATGGCCATCAACAAGCCAATAGACCGATCGCTTGGCGTTGTGCAGCAAACGCCTTGGAAAGTCGATAAAAACGCCTGCGGTTACCCGTGATTCGCTCACCATAAAACGCAGGTGACCCTTCGGCGAAACGGCTGACAGCCTATTCACGCTAAAGCGCCGACCCGTTTTCGCTACAACCGGCGTATCACCCCGTACTCCCCAAGTAGTACCACGATGATAATCCGACCGGATCGTCGATTCGTCGCCAAAATAGACCCGCGCTCGGCGCCTTTTCGCTTCTTGTTGTACTTCAGGCCAAGTTTCCTTTAACCATACCTTAACCTGAGCAGGGTCTTGCTCGTATGCCTTAAACCCAGGGCGCTGCGCACTCATCCCCCAACGAGACAGGCTATTGCCCACCGAACGCTCGCTGACTTCGATGCCAAATTTGTCTTTCAGTCATATCTGAATCATCGAGCGCGTCCACAGGGCATCGTGACAATCCAATTGCAACGGATTCGTTTTAACCCGTTCACGTAAGCGATCCGCACATTCATCGGGACACTTTCTTGGGCGACCCGTGATCTTGCCGGTGGACAGCGCCTGTTCACCACCTCGCTCATACCTGGATAAGCAATCGTCAATGCAAGAACGATGAAATCCGAGGGCTTTAATTACTTTTTCAGGGCTTTCACCCGATAATACTTGCGCAACCGCGTGCCTACGGATGGCTTCTCGCGCGGAATGGGGCAGTGAGCGACCGTCTGTCTTTTTCATAGCATCACTATAACACATTTTATTAATTTGTGTCGGGTAATCTTTTGCCGAAGTAGTAGTAAAGACGTATCTTGATACAAGTTCCATTCATGGTGTTGGCGTTTTTGCCGATGAATTTATCGCAAAAGGAACCCTGGTTTGGCAATTTGATCCGTTAATTGATATTATCCTCAGCCCTGAACAGTTGGCCGATTGCCCTGAGTCAGCAAAAGAATTTATTATCTCCCATGCTGTGCCCTATCCTTTTGGAGCGGATAATTACTGCCTGACCCTTGATAATGCCCAGTATATGAACCACAGCCCGGAGCATAATCTTCAATCGAGCAGCAAGGGAGACCGGGCCCTTGTGGACATCCCCAAAGGAACTGAATTGACAGTTGATTATTTTTCAGAAGATCATCGAACCAGGACAGAAGATATCTCCTAAAAACTGCTTCACAGTGACCGCCTATCAGTAAGTTCAGACAAATCACCCTTCCCTGTTCTTTCCCATTGTCTTTCTGGAACATTGTATTATAACGGGTTGCGTGTACTCTCATGTACCGAGCATACACAGGAGAATGCAGCCTATCTCCTTTGATAACGTATATGAATTAACCGAGCAATCTTTCTGGCTCGAACTTTTTTATTATATAATAGGAGCTTCTAATGTCCCTAACCTTTGACCTTTCCGCACCCGAGTTAACGGCTGAGGAAATCACAACCCTAAAAGATTCCGAGTCTGTCAATCATGCGCTACGTATGTTTTTAGAATTAGTTGGACAAGAAGTAAAGAAAAACTTAACAAGGGGCTCAAGCGGACGCTCGTAAACCCGCGCCGTTTAGCCCAACGTTAGAGATTAAAAGGAGACAATAGATGTATCCCGCAGGGACAACCCTTAAACTAAATCTTGGTACTTTCTTACACTATGGCATAGCGGACGGCAGTGGAAATGTCATACATAATTCAAAAAAACGGTTAATGGTTATAAAAGAACCAGAGGCAAGCTTCGCTGAGGGTAAAGCAATTCAAGTTAGTAGCATTACCAGTGAAAATCCTGAATCAGCCGTTGCTAAAGCCGAGCGTTATCTTGGAATGCCGTACGATTTAATAGAGAATAACTGCGAACATTTTGCTCGTCTTGCTCACGGGTTAGAAGTTGAAAGTACACAGATTCAACACTACTTCATTGCAGCTTTAGGTGCTGGTGCTGCCATAATAAGTGACAATGCTGTAATTAAAGCAGCTGGCGGTGCTGCAGCACTAGCTGCATTGCTCACGCCAGGTGAAAAAAGTCCTTTCAAAAATGCAGCCGTAGCTGTATTGGTGGCAGCAGGGCTTGTTGCGTTAGCAAAAGATCATGAGATTTCTAACAAGTAGCTCCACCGGACAAAATACTCGCTGCGATCGCATTTTTCCGGTGAGTTAAGCGTTGGGCGGACAGATGCCGCGTGGCTGGCGTCGTGACAGTGCATGTTTGAGCTTCTAGACCGAAAGTCTGCCGCAAATGCAGTTAGGTGCTTCTCTTAACCACATTACGTCTGTGTACTGGCTCTCCCCGATGGAACGCCTTTCTACGCCGGCAAGAGCAGCGGTGATCGCTTACTCCAACATGAAGCGGAAGCGCGGGGAACGAATCGCAGAACGCACAAGCTCAAGGGCGCCTCTAAAAATAGTCATTGTTTCGTGAGTGCAAGGAAGCACCGCGCGCACAACCGTAGTGTATAGGTCATCACTGCTGTCCCACAAAATAGTTAAACACAGCGTATAACCTATTGATTTCCATAAAAAATTGACTATGGCATTGTGTTTGAGGCATGAAAACAGTTTTTCCAGAAATTTCAAAGGGTTAGTATGCTCTATGGGACAGCAGTGATAGGTGATACATGAGGATTCGAGCACGGCGCTGACGCCGCAATCGCGGAAAAAGTGCATTTTTAGAGGTGCCCTTAAGGCACGAGGGTTGTCGTATGTAGAGGAGGTATTCTCCGCGCGCCGCTTGACCGGGCTTGGCGTGCTAGAACCCATGTGATGAATCAATCTCGTGATGCAGGTGCTCCGCTAAACATTGAAGCGAAAGTGCACCACGTCGCCCTCTTGTAGGCGGTAGTCCTTACCTTCCAGGCGCCAGCGGCCCGCCTCCTTGGCACCCGTTTCGCCCCGATAGCGCACATAGTCGTCGTAGCCGATGACTTCAGCGCGAATGAACCCTTTCTCAAAATCGGTGTGAACACGCCCGGCGCCCTGCGGCGCCGTGGCGTTCGACTTGATCGTCCACGCCCGCGCCTCTTTAGGTCCGGCAGTGAAGAAAGTCTGCAATGTAAGTAACTCATAACCGGCGCGGATAACGCGGTTCAAGCCGGGCTCTTCAAGGCCGAGTTCGCTCAAGAACTCGGTCGCTTCAGCAGCCGGCAATTCGGCTATCTCCGCTTCGATGGCGGCGCACACCGGAACCACCCGCGCGCCGATGTTCTGGGCTATTTTTTGCACCGCATCCAAGCGCGGGTTACCGGTGAATCCGTCCTCATCAATATTGGCCACGAACATCACTGGCTTAGCCGTGATCAGGCGCAGATCGCCGATAGCAGCCGCGTCTTCTTTATCCAGTCCCAAGGTGCGCGCCGGCTGACCTGCCTCCAAATGCTCGCGCACCCGGCCCATCAGTGCATGGCGTTGCACCAAATCCCGGCCACCTGCCTTGGCTAATTTACCGGTCCGTTCATGGGCCCGGGCGGCGCTGTCCATGTCCGCCAGCAGCAATTCGGTATCGATGATCTCGATATCGGCGGCGGGATCCACCTTACCGTCCACGTGCACCACATCATCGTGCTCGAAACAGCGCACCACATGGGCGATGGCATCCACCTCCCGTACGTGGGCCAAAAACTTGTTGCCAAGCCCTTCACCTTTGCTGGCACCAGCAACCAGTCCCGCGATATCCACGAACTCCATGGTGGTCGGCACCACTTTAGCCGGATTGACGATATCCGCGATGATCTGAAGCCTGGAGTCCGGCACCGGCACGATGCCGATATTGGGTTCGATGGTGCAAAACGGATAATTCTCCGCGGCGATCCCCGAATTGGTAAGTGCATTGAATAGGGTTGACTTACCCACATTGGGCAACCCAACGATTCCGCATTTGAACCCCATGGGATTCGATCCTCGGTGTGTAATTAGCAGGTTGATAGGTGTGAGATGGCGCCAAGTGGTGCCGTAACACGGGGCACGGCGAAGCTGGCGGATGGGGAGTATAAGCCGGTTGGGAAGGTGCCGCTACAGCGGCTAGCTTGGACCCGATCGGGTGCCACGGGGCTAGGCCGGTTGGCTCCAGGAGACCGTGATTCCCGTATAGCTACCGCACTACGAAAAGCGGGCGTCCACGATTGAAGTATCTTGTTGCCGTGGGTGCATACTCTTCATGCTCTTGCGCAACTATCCACCACTCACGCCGATCGGGAACAAGCCGTGCGGCACCCGCTCGCCAATAAACACGCCGAACGAATCATGCTGCCCAAAGGTTGTATACCCGCGCCGGCTTTATGGTGCCGAAGTTGTTCGACGAATTAAAAGACGTGGCAGCGCGGGGCCGCATCGCAACTGAAGCCCAACGGCTATAGATATCCACTACAACGGGCGCTCGCGCACAACGGCATAAGCCAGCGCACCGGTCAGCAATAACACCACTGCGTTGGTAGCAAGCGCGGCGCCCGCGCCGGCGAAGCCGGCTAGGAGGCCCACCTCCACGTGGCCCACAGGTCCAGCGCCAAGCGCCAGCACCCAGGCCCCCATGGCCCGCCCGCGCAGCTTATCGGCTACGCAAAGTTGCATCATGGATTGCACCAGAACATCGCATGACGCCGCGCAAGCAGCGACTAGCGCAACGGCGATCAGGGCTAACGCAAGGCTAGGCACAGCGGCCAATACCAGCAGTGATACCCCAAAACCCACGATTACACCCGTGTAAACCATGCTTTTCGCATTCAGCGCGCCACAGTAAGTGAGCGCTAACGCCGCCAACATGCCACCGATGGAACGGGCACCGTGCAGTAATCCCAGACCATCCGATCCGACACGCAGGCGTTCGGCGGCCAACTCCGGCAGTGCGGTAGCAAAAGAAAAACCAAAAACTTCGACAATGGAGGCGAGAACCGTCAGGCGCCACAGGACGGGGTTGTGGCGAAGTTCGCGTAGATACTCGATACAAGTCTCTTTGAACGGCACGCCGATAATCTCTTTCGGCTGCCCGCCGGTTTGAAGCTTCGACAGCA
Organism: Gammaproteobacteria bacterium; assembly: GCA_012103455.1. GTDB lineage: Bacteria > Pseudomonadota > Gammaproteobacteria > HK1 > HK1 > WLWT01. The sequence goes on along the minus strand of WLWT01000003.1, from coordinate 145,043 downwards.
ATACGAACGCGACAGCGTGGAATAAAACAAGCGCGATCAACGCGGCGACAGCCCCGCGGTATTCGAATAGAAAACCGGCGGCCAGGGCACCGATCAGTTGCCCGATACGGCTGGTAACACTCAAAAATCCGAGCGCGCCGACCAGTTGACTCGCGCCGATGACATCGTGCGCGTAACTAAGCCGCACCGGATGCACCATGGCCCGCACGCAACCTGAGACAAAGGTAAATACCAACACCAGCGGCAACGAGCCGAAGCCGTAAGCATAGAGCGCTGCCATCACGGCCATGATGATTATCTGCACTAGCTCAAGGCGCGGAAGCAAGCGGCGCCGGTCAAGCCGATCGGCGGTGGCGCCGGCGGGAATACCGATGAGCAACATGGGCAAAAACGCCAGTGCATAGGCGATACCTACCCATTGGGTCGAACCGGTGAGTTGATAGGCCAGGACACCCACCAGCACTTGCTCGCCCTGAAAGCTAGCCGCGTGCCAGGCGCTGCCTATACTCAGGCAGCGGAATTCACGGTTACGCAGATATGCCTGCACCGGTACCGCTCAAGTTGCTTGACCCCACACCTATACGGCGCGGGCAGTGGAAGATGGCGCTCGGGATCGGAGTTTAACCAGACTCTCGCGCCTGAGCGGCGTAGATCGAAGTATAACCACCGGACCAATCCGGTGGGATGAGGCAGGGTCTTGGATCATGGTGCGCCCAGCGGGCCGGCTTGCCGCGCACGATGCTATAAGCATTGCGGGTCGGCTGGGGATGGGGCGTGTAGGGCCGCGCGTCCGCCGATGTATAGCAGTTCAACAACAACGGCCGCGGGGTAGGCGAGCGGCTCGCCGGAGAACCATGCACTGTACGGCAGCTATGGATGGTAATAGAACCGGCGCTTCCCGTGAGGATGCTCATCGATTCAAGGTCCAACGATTCCACATCATCAGCTTTAAGATGGCCAACCCAGGTGTCGTTGGTGTCGTACTGATCGTAGAGCGGACCTTCATGGCTACGTGGGATCACGGCCAGAGGGCCATCATCTGGACCGGTATCGGTTAGATAGGCGCCTATGGTTAGCACGTTGTAGTTGGTGTGTGGAAAGAACTGGGCGTCTTGATGCCAATGCACCTCATCGCTTTCGTCACACCACTTGAAGTTCAACTTCGAGTGGTGAAACACCACGTCGGGTCCAACCAAATCAGCCGCCACATCGGCTAAAATACCGGTTGCCAGGCGCCAGTAAGCGTCATGTTGTATATCAGGAGATTTAAGCCGCCGCACGACCGGCTTCTCTGCCGAATGCTCCGGCGCCAGATCGAAGATATCGTCGGACTGCGACACACTGCGAGAGCGCTCAGTGAACGCGTTCGTGACGGCCCGAAGCTCTTCGAGTTGATCGGCCGGAATCACGTTTTGAACGCACAGGTAACCGGTTGAAAAGTAGCGTTGGCGGTCGCTTTGCGGCAGCACACGCGGCGGTACTTTCAAGATCTCGTCAGCGATCATGGTCTTAGCTCGACGGATGTGAGATGACGGTCATAGGTTACCAGACCGTACCTGCGAAGGCTTCACGCTTACCCCACGGTTCGCCATGGTCCAGCGCGCCTTACATCTAGGTTTTGTTCGAGCCGTTATCGAACAGCGCATCTAGCCGCGCGCGCGCCGCGTTAGCATCCGTGGCTGCGGGAATACTCCCGGGCGTCAAGCCAAACATGGATTCGAGTTCGCTCTGCGCACGTTCCACCGCCGCCGGCGCGTCGGCCACCTCCGCTGGCGGCCGCGGCATGAACCAGCCACAGAAATTGGCCCGCTCCTTGTCACGCACTTCTTCGGCCACCGGTTCGCGGCAACCACGGGCCGCGCCACGGTCAAAGAATTTGCACATGTGGCACACGTGCAAATCCACCGTACATTGCGGACACTGGGCACTACGTGGAAATGGCTGCACCACAGTGTCTAGGCCACCACCACACTTCCAACACATCAAACCCTCTATCATCACCCCCGCTCCTTCGCCGTGAAGCCGCTAGCCTAAACGTTCGCAAGACAACGCTATCATGGCGCCAGTGCCGGCGGGCGCTCACCTGAAAAGGTTAATGAGCACCTCTAAAAATAATAATTTTTTCGTGAGTGCAAGGAAGCACCGCGCGCAACCGCAGTATAAGTGTATAGGTGATACATGAGGATTCGAGCAGGGAGCTGACGCCGCAATCGTGGAAAAAGTGCATTGTTAGAGGTGCCCTAATGTCTTTTGACGCTTAACCGCGGCCATCGATACCGCCTGATGGGATCCACCCAACTTAAATGACCAATCCAACCCGCCCGCCTCTTCGCATTAGAGAGGCCTACGCCTTCTTTACTCCGCTCATCCTCATGACGGAACTGAACATGATTTCCAAATCGGCCATTCACGCCTTCCTCGCCCGCGGCGAAACGCCAGGTCCATCCCTAGCTGCGTTCAACACCGCATTTACTTGCTACTACACCCTAACCAGTGCCACCGAAATCACCGTCGCCCTCAGTCTTTCGTACCTTAAAAGCCGCACTGACTTACTGCATCTCATCAAGTTCATGGTCTTGGTGCTCAGCCTTCCACTGCTGCTCATCGCTGCCACCGCCGTCACACCGATGGGCGATTGGTTCTACGGCGAATTATTCAGCCTTAGCCGCCAAGCTATAGAGGAGGCGAAACTCTCTGCCGCCATCCTCATGTTGAGCGCCCCCGTACTGCTGGCCCGCGGCACCGCTTTCGCGCTGCTCATGTTGAACCGGCGCACTTTGGTCATCACCAGAAGCACATTGGTACGGCTAGCTTCCATAGTGCCGTCTTTGCTGGTATGGCCGCTGTTGCTCGATAGCGCGGCGGCGGTTGGCGCGGCGGCGCTGGTCACCTGCATGGCGGCAGAGACCCTCTACGCTTGGTGCTACGCCTGGCAGGACTTTCTGGCGCTCGCGCCCGCGCAGGCGCCGCCAAGCCTGATGGCACTGTGGCGCTTCTCGTGGCCGTTGGCGCTCAATAACAGCGCGGAGATGGGCACCGTCTTCATCATCAATGTGTTCTTGGGGCGTTTGGAGCAAGCGGAGATGACGATAGCGGCGTTTGGCGTCGTACACGGCTTAGCTGGCTTATTGATGGCCCCCTTGCGCAATCTCGCGCAAAGTGGGCAAACCTTGACGGCATCGCGGGCGGATGCGCGGGTAATGCTGCGTTTCTCGGTCCAGATCGTGTTGTTCATGGCGCTGGCCGCGGCTCTCATTTTCTACACGCCGCTCAATGAGGCTGTATTGCGCACTATCATGGGGCTCGACGATGAATTGGTGAAGACTTGCGCGCCAGCTATGTTACTAGTGACCGGTTTGGCTTTCGGCTGGGGCTTCGCATCGCTGTTTCGGGGGCTGCTGTCGCGCGCCCGTCTCACCCGCGCCCTGGCTGTCACCGGACTCATGCGGTTAACCACCGCTGCTCTTATAGGCACCGCCGTATTCTGGTACAGCGATCTGAATGGCGCGGTCCTGGGGCTGGCCGCATGGATCGCCTCCTACGCGGTAGAGGCGGCTTACACTGGCGGCAGGCTTGTGCAACTCGGCTGGTATGTGGAGGCGAAATGACACGGCCTGTGCACCCATCGCTACTGCTCTCAAACGGGGGCATACCCAATAATCCGCGATTGCCGCTACTGCACTACCCGGATGCCGTAACCATTGAAGGCAATGACCCGGCAGCGGCGTTCGAAGATCTTTTTAACCGCCACGGCTGGGGCGGCGGCTGGCGCAACGGCATCCTAGGTTTTCATCACTACCACAGTACGGCTCATGAAGTGCTAGGCATCTACAGCGGCGAAGTCACCGTTCTCTTCGGCGGTGAGGGAGGACTTACGGTGGTAGCCAAGCCCGGCGACGTTATCCTCGTTCCGGCCGGGATTGGCCACAAACGTATCGCCACCCGGGGCCGCCTCGGCATAGTTGGCGCTTACCCTGAAGGCCAACATGCGGATTTATGCCAGGGGGCCACTGGCAACGGTGAACGCCATCTGACGGCGGTGAAAGCCGTGCCTATCCCGCCTTTGGATCCCGTCCATGGAACTGATGGTCCAATGCATCAGTATTGGCAAACAGCATAAAAGGCTGAAGCGTTCGACGTATCAGCGGATGCCGCTCTTACACGAGGCCGGTGGTTAGGCGTGTTTAGCTGGAAATAACAATGTCCGACACCCTGTCAGCCGTCAAGGACAAGGCGCGAGGAGTATTGTCGAACAAGGTACAGTCCAAAGACAGTGCATATCTATTCATCTCTTTTGATCCGACTAACTCAACTGCTTTTAAACGCGAGGAACCCAAAACATGGCCTATTGCGTTTAGCTGCTTTTATGAGCTATCCGTCAAGGAAATGGAGTGGCTAGATATTCATATCCACACATGAAAGTACTTTGGTGACGAGGTGATCTTCTACAAACGTGTCACCAACATTGAAGATCTAGCATGCGATTTAGACCGTTGCCTTACAATTAGCAAGCAACTGGAAAGCTCCGTACGAGAGCGATTTTCAAGAGCGTCATCGCCTCTAGGAGTCAAAACGACTGCTTGGATAGCAAAAACATCACATATTCCGTCGCAAGAGTTCGATGCCATCGTGGCCGATGGCGATGCGTTTGACAAAAACATTTCCTTCCACCTACCAGAACCTGTTACAGGCGGACCCGTCCTAGACTTTCTAGGACCCGATATCGACACCGGATTTAGAATCTCAAAACACTCGTTTCGAGGCGTTGTAACTTGCAGCGCGCATCTCGCGTACCTCCTAACACAGCATGTGACATCCAGTGCTTTTGATGTCGATTCTCTAAGAGTAGCGCGGTACGAGGAACTCAAAGGTGTATGGGAAGGGAAACCCTACCCGATCATTTGGTACCACGACAATTGGAACGAATGGGGCAACGAATACTCATATGACGAACCCATAAAAAGCGGCGTACTAAAAACTCCTGAAGAACAAGCGCGAACCGTTCTGCCGAAAAGCACCCGCTCAGGCAGCAAGGCGCTGCGCGCGGTGCTCGTCGAGTGCGCGTATGGCTCGGCCCGCACCCATGGCTGCCAGTTCCGTGGCTACCACAAGGCGCTGATGGTACGCCGCGGTTACAATCGCGCCATCGCCGCCACCGCCCGTAAGCTGTTGCGAGTGGACTACGGGGACAAGCTACTGCCGTGTCCGTGGTACATTTTTGCTCCGCGGTCGATAGTCGAGGAAATCGCGTCCTGTCTCGATTGGTAAAACATTCCACGGAGGCGAATGATCAGACATAGCAGGTCGGTGCGCGCACACTGATCCTGCGCGATGATGCCGGACCTGTTACGGATTGCGAAGTGCGAAAACTCAAGAAGCAGAGGGTAACGAGCGTGGGAAATGAGACGATCGTCGTAACCGGTGCAGCAGTGGCATGGGAGCGTCCCTCTGTCGCATCCTTAAGGATCGGGGACACGTGGTGTTACCTATCGATCGCCACAGCACCGGCCTAGCGAACGATCTCGTTTGCGACCTCATGGACAGAGACCTCCCCAGACAACTCAGCGCCAGACTCGATGCACTTCCCTCGGTTTCAGGCTTGGCCAATGTGGCAGGCACGTCAATCGGATCGTGTCTTCTTGACGCGTCCACCGAGGAATGGAACGGTATGATCGAAACGAACCTCACTGCGCCGATGACGCTCGCTAAATGCCTTATCCCGAAAATGATCGAGCGTGGCGGAGGGGCCATCGTCAACGTCGGATCCCCGGTGGGCTTCACCGGGGCGCGGAAACCGGGCTATGCGGCGAGCAAGGCGGGGCTGATCGGCCTCACGATGACGATCGCCAGGCGGTACGGAAAGGATGGCATCCGCTGCAATCTGCTTCTACCCGGAGCGACCATCACGAACATGACTCAGGACTGGGATCAAACCAAGCGGGACAGAATCGCGTCCACGGGCTTCCTCGGTCGGCTCTGCAATGCGGACGACATCGCCGAGGTGATGGCGTTCATGCTTTCTGACGCATCGAGATGCATCACCGGTGCCGTGATCGATGCGACCGCCGGACAGATGCTGGGGGCGCATTGATGGCCAAACGACTCGCGATCTGCGGGCTCGGTCAGGGGATGGACCACCTCGAAGCATGCCTTGAGAACAAGGCTATTCGGATCGTCGCGCTGATCGACAAGTGCCCAGGCAGGCGGACCGAGGGGCTGGCGAAGATCGAGGCCATGTATCCCGACGAAGATCCTCCTGAGTCCTACGAAGAGTTGTCCGAGTTGGCGGGCGCTGACTCGAAGAAGGGTGAGTTGGATGGTGTGATCCTCGCACTTCCGCATCATGTGTATATCAAGGAATGGGAAAACATCATGCAACTCGGAGTGCCCACCCTCAAGAAGAAGCCCCTCGGTCGGAACGTGTCCGAGGCGATCGCCTTCCTCCATGAAGCGCACAAAAAGGACATTATGCTCATGGCCGCGGTTCAGCGACGATATCACCCGGCGTATCGCGAACTGCGAAAATTGCTTGTCGAACCGCAGACGGTGGTTCGCAGCATGCGCATTATCTACACACTTGGACGGTCTAAGTCGGAGTCGGGAAAAGAAAGAATGGAGGGATGACCCCAAGAAATCCGGCGGCGGCATGCTGCTCGACGCCGGATACCACATGGTGGATCTCGTTCAGTTTTTGGTGGGCACAGGACATCTCGTCTCAGCGACGCTCACGAAGGACGTGCGCGGACGGGGGGAGATCCCCTGTGGCCCAAAGGACGGAGAGGACCATTGCTACCTCATCGTCAGCAAGGATTCGATGCTCATATCGATAGAGTGCCATCGGTCTGAAGAGAAGGCCGAGCACGTGTTCGTCGATACTGAACATGAAGATAGTCCGAAAATTGGTCGGATCGAGCTCGAACGGGGACCTGGGATGTTCAAACTCACGGAGCGGAGTGGCGAGGTGCGGGAGTTCTGCAGAAGCTGGAAGCCGGCGCTTAAGCATCAGATCCAGAAGTTCGTCGAGAACATCAGCAACCCTCCCTTGGATGTTCAAAAGGATGTCTACTCACAATTGCCTGTGCAACGCATCATCCACGACGCCTACGCTCTGGCGGACCCGTTCTCTTTTGGCACGCCTGACCGGCAGAGGGACGACGGGAGCGAAAGGGGATGACGAACGGTAATACAGATCGCCGCATGACCGCGGAGGAGTTCGATCTCGCGGCATCCATGATCCTTCTCGAGGGAGGGCACAACCGCAAAGCGCTTCAGGATCTCTTCGACCAAGTCGAATTGAAGTGCTCGCCGGATCTAGTAGACTACTTTGAATTCATTTCAGGCAGCAGATTCATTTCAGGCCGCGCAAACGAAAGGACTTCACCTGTACAGCCAAAACCGGATAGCAGTCTATCCAAGCTCCGTGAAGGATTTAGGCTGCTGCATGAGGGCGATCCTGCCAAAGCCGTATCGTACTTCTTGAGTGCCTTCAAGCTGGGCTTGGGGTCGAAGCTGGATTATTGGACCCCCCTTGGACTGTTCGGCATCGGGGCCTCATGCCTCCGGATCCAGCGTTTCGACCTCGCGAAAGACTCGTTCTTGCGCTGCATCGAATGCGGCTGGGCGTTCAACAACCATTCGGCGATTGCGCAAGGATTCGGCGGTCTGGGAAATCTCTTCATGGCTGCGGGGCGGCCTCATCTTGCGTTCGACACCTACAGCACCGACCTCGGCTTCATCCAGACCAATCATTATTTCATTCCAATATTGCGTGTGAGGCGCTCACTCACGTATGCGATGACGCAGGACAGGGAACGGGGTCTTGAGATGTTGCTCGCCGAGACGGGGGACTTCTTTGAGGAAGACCACGTGCTCCACCGCTGAGAAAAAGAGGTACCGGACCACCGCTGAGGACGAGGTCTACCGGGGATTGGCCGCCTGCTCGGTCGTCTGGAAGGATTCCCAGACCTTCGATCTTCTGCCCGAGCCGGAAAAAGAAGGAGTTGCCAATCCACTCTCCGTCATCGCGTATCATCTCGCGGCGATGTACCACCGCGCCGAGAGGCGTGCCGATCATCTGTACAGTGCGAGGAAGGCGTTCGATAAACTGAATTGGAGTGAACATCCCGTTCGGTGTTGGCTTGATTCCCTCCTGTCCGAAAAGACGCTTTGTACTGGCCGTGTGCTACGACCGCAGCCGAATACCGACGAGATATTGTTGCCTCCGCTTAGTGTTCCTACCCTGTCATTTCTGAATCGCTTTAGGAAACTGAAGATGGATGATCCGTGGTCGGACTTGGACGAAGCTATACCGTTCGAGGATGCCATCAAGCTCACCCTTGAACGCGGCATGCTCAGCAATTCCCGCTAATTTGAAGATTCAGTTTATCAGTAAGCGGGCCAACAGACCCACCTGGAGATCCGCTTACCCGAGAACCGCATCCCAGTGGCGTGTTCCCCGCGTCCGCGGGGATCTTCCTTTCAAACTAGCAACGCCGATATCGGAGGCACCACACATTCTGCCCGCGTGTACAAGGTTCCCCCAAAATCATCAACTCGCGATTGATTGTAGAACGTGACGCAAACTTACGCACTTTTTCTTGAACGTCTGGACTTGGACGGCAAAACATTGAAAGCGTGGCTGCAATCACTGCATACAGTACTGACAAAAACAATAGAACGCCAATAAGCACTGTCCCTGCGAGAGCGAATAGCGCCACCGGAAATAACGCGGCCAAGGGCGCGAACACGAGCGCCCAGCCGGCGCCTAGGCCGTTCGACCATAACCACCACCACGCTATGAATAGCGATACACGGAACACGGCTTTGAATTCCACGTCCATCAGCCAGTCAATGAGTTGCTCGATGAGTTGACCGATGTCCAAGGAGTTTGCCTTCTCTGTTGTCATTGGCGCGGCCCTCGCAGGATCGTTTAATTTCGTACTCGGGGGCAATGTAAAACAGATCGACCGTCTCGGTGAGACGATAAAGCGCGTACAGAGCCAATCGGATCACATCAAGACGTTCCGCCGGTTGAAAACCGAGTTGGCAGATACCGACCAAGCGCACCAAGCGGCCAAGGAGCGGGTGGCACAACTGACCCAAGAGATGCGCCGGGCCGAAAAGCCCACGCAAGCCATGCACCGCGAGCTAGGGCGGGCAAAACGCGAGGCCAACAAGCTGAATCAAGCGTTGGCGGACCAACGTGACGCTTTGGTCCGCCAACGCAAAGCGATGCGCGACGCCGGCGTCGCCACCGCTGGACTGGGCGACCAAGAGCGGCGTCTCGGTGCCACCGTCGCACGCCTGCGCGAACGCTATGACGCGCTGGGCAGTGCCATCCAGCGGCGAGATGCCGTGCTCGCCAAGCGCCAAGCGATGCGCGGCCAACTGCTTGATGCGGTGGCTTTAGGCGCGGCGATCACCGCGCCCATCAAAGCGGCGATTCGGTTTGAGTCGGTGATGGCCGATGTGAAGAAGGTGGTGGACTTCGAAAGCCCCACTCAATTTCGGACGATGGAGCGCGATATCCTGCAACTGTCCACCGTGATCCCGATGTCCGCCCAGGGATTAGGCGAGATCGTCGCTGCGGCCGGGCAGGCTGGCATCGCGCGTCATGAGTTGACCCGGTTCGCCACGGACGCGGCCAAGATGGGTGTCGCCTTTGACCTGTCCAGCGAGCAAGCCGGCAGCACGATGACAGGCAGGCGCTCGATCTTCAAGCTCAAACAAGACCAAGTGGTATCACTCGGAGACTCCTAAAATAAATGAAGGATAGGTCGCGCGCAGCCGCGACCTGCTCCGGTGTTGGACAAGCCCGGGGTTAGGGCAGCCTTAGTGTATGGCAATTAGTTCGAGGTGTTCGGCGGCAGGCGGGGTTTGGCGGAATTTGGGCTTTGTTGAAGCCGAGCGGTAGCCTGAGCCAGCCGGGCCAAACTTGGAGGATGCCATAGCCCAAGACCCACCCTCCCTATAGTGAGTGTGGCGGCGCAATACCATCGCCGGCGCCGCAAGGCTAGCGTTTCAGGCAGCCATGCCGTGACTCCACCCCCCGGTAGTGGCGGTCCGAGTGGCGAGATAAACGCCCTGTTTGGTATGAACGACCCACCTCGCATGGGAGAACCGCAGTGCGGGCAGTGCAAAGGTCTAGCCGTTTTGGGTGACACCGGCGCCGGTGCGATGTGCAGTACCCACTGCACGAGCCGCCATAATGGCTTGGCGTTGCCATGAAGCAAACCGTAGTTGCGCACCAACTCAGCCAATCGAGGTGAGGCATTGATGCCGAGCCCGCCTCAGCCCAGAGGGTGCGCAAGGTTGATGCAAACCGGCCAACCAGGGCCTCCAACATTGCCTGGGCATCGCCCGCGCTTTTCTCGCTCCTACGCACATAGCGAGCGGTGGTCTTAGGACAGGCGTGCCCCCGTTGATGCTCAATAGCACTGAGTGTGAGTCCCGCCTCCAACATAGGTGGGGCGTCGCTATGACGAAGGGAATGAATCGAGACGTGCTTTAGGACCCGTGCATCAGCAACGGCCTGCTGAAAGCTCTTTTGCCCGTTGGCGCGGCCCAATGAGCCGGGGGCCGAGGCCCCGTCACGGCGAGGGAACACCCCTCGTGGATGGCGATGAGGGCACCACAGCTTGCGCAGAACCGGCAACGTCATTGACGGCAAAAGCACAAAGCGAGCTTGCTGGCCCTTGGGGGGGCGGATAGGTACCTGCCCGCGCTCACGGTCGATGTCGGCGCACTCAAGGCGCCGTGTGTCACCTAGGCGCAGACCCAACGTATCCGTGACGAACCCCAAGCACTGAAGGTCAAAGCGGCGAGTGATGTGGAGAATGCGGGCACGCTCATTTGGCGTCAGGCTATCGGGTAGGCGCTGGGTCTTGGGCGCCTTAGCGAAATCGAGCCCGGGCCATGATTGAGCGAGGACTTCTGCGTAGAGAAAGCGAATACCGTTACGGTCAATCTTCATGGGGGCCCAGGCAGGCGTTTGGAGCAGGCAGTCGACATGGGGGGTCGAGTTCTTCCTTGGTGACATCGCCCGGGCAGCGCTTGAGGTGTTCGCCCAGGCGGCGCACGCCTGTGGCATAGCCCGCAATGGTTTTACGGGCATGGCCTTTGAGTTTTAGGGCGCGTAGGCGTTTCTGGTATAACGCCTCAAAGCCGGACTTCTCGTGTGCTTGCCTGAGGCGGGTTCCCAATGACACACGCCGAATTGCGGGCACGGGGAAGTCTCCGCTTCATCTAAACCATGAGTAAAAGCCAATGGCTTCAAGCTGCCGCGTAGCGGCTTCGTCCAACAATGCAATCAACTTCGCGCCTTCAGCGCCGGACGCAGCAAAGCTGCGCCGGTTATGCATGGCGTGTGTGTCGGGCATGACACAGACCTAGCGAGGTGAAAGTCCTCTTACCAAGTATTCGTGGAGTTGAAGGTTAGCGGAAGGACAAGGATTACATCGTGAGGTGTAGGCTGGAGGAAGTCCAACGCAAACTGGCGGGGCGACGAACACGAACAGGATAGAAGGTGTGAGGTATCCGAGACCAGTGGGCACGTGACCACGAAGTCTTCCCTCCACAGACGGGATAGGTTTTATAAATCGAGCGTTTACGCCCTGAAAGCCCTGTGTCTTAGCCCGAGAGGTCTGTCATAGGTGCCGGAAGCACTGAAATCGGGGTAACCGGATTTGAGCGTAGGGCACAAGTCAGCAAAAGATAGAGTAGGCCGTGTCCTCGACGGTTGAAGGTCTGAACCTTATCGGCATCATGAACGGTTTGAAGTAGGACCTGACAGCCGCCGACCGGCGAGGCGAAGAGCCTGCCGCGAGTGGGAGGCAGAACAGGTGAGGGGAGGAAAACGCCCTCAGGACGCCCTCGAAGCGGGTTCATGGATGATGCAGGTAGTGGACAAGGAAAAGCGGATACAGGCATTGAAACCAGTCCAACGTAACCGAAGGTGCAGCGGGTGTAGAGGGTATGACGGTAGATGAACGGTCAGGCTACCTGAAGCACCACTGGCCTGCTATCAAGGCGCCACGGCTGGCAGGCACCTATCAGCCACAACCGGCGCTGCGAATCGAGATACCCCAACCACACGGACGCCTGCGCCAACGGGGCCTACCCCCGGTCACCGACCGTGTTATCCAGCCAGCAATAGCACAAGTGCTGCGCTGGATGTGGGAACCGCCATTCCATCCCAACCGCTACGGTTTGCGCCGGATGCGCAGTGCACAACAAGCGCTACACCGGGCACAAAGCGAGGTCATCAAAGGCCGCAAGTGGGTCGTTGCTCTGGACTTCGACAGCGTCTTCGACCGGGTCAAGCAGGACCGGCTAATGCCTAAGCTGAAAGCTGAAATCCAAGACAAAGCCCGGCTAGGGCTGCTCAACGGCTAGCTGACATCGGGCGTTGAAATCAATGGAAGGTATGAGAAAACAGCCGAAGGCGTACCACAAGGGAGCCCGCGGTCACCGCTGTTATCAAATAGGGTCCTCAATAAGCTTGACCGGGAACGGGAACGGCGAGGCCACCCCTTCGTTCGCTATGGCGATGACTGCCCAATCTATGGACGCCGCCCACGCGCAGGCGAACGGGTAAAACAAAGCATCCCCCACTTTGCCGAGCCTACCTTAGGGCTCAAGGTCCATGTCGCCAAAAGTGCGGGGGTTCGTCCCTGCAACCGGACAGTCCTGGGGTTTACCTGTAGCCCACGCCCTGGCTACACACTCAAAGTGTCTGAAAAGGCAGTGGAGAAGGTGAACCACACGGTAAGGGGGCTAGGCCGCCGGACCCGAGGCCATTGCTATCTATCAGCTTATCGCTGAATTGAAAGAAACCCCTGCTGGGTTGGAACGCTTACTTGGGTATCGCCCCAGTAAAGAGCCCGCAGCGCGACCTGGACAAATGGATACGGCGAAAGTTACGGTGCTACCTATGGAAACCGTGGGACAGGTCGGGCTACCGCACGCTCAGGGCTGTGGGCGTTGAACGTCGATGGGCGTGGAATACCGCGAAATCGGCCCATGGCCCATGGCGGTTGAGTGCAAGCCCAGCCCTTTACTAGGCCTTACCCCATAGGGACTTTAAAGACTTGGGGCTGGTAGCCTTATCAGCATGAACCAGAAACGACACGATAATGAACCGCCGGGGTACGTGCTCCGTAGGCCCGGTGGGGTGGGAGGAGGGGCATCGGTAGGTGCCCCCCTATCCCGATTGGGCGATGCATGACAACAGATATAGCAACTTAAAATTGATGATTAGCTATGAAATTCAAAATTCATAGTCAAATTAGAGACAAAGAAACAATAGCAACAGGCCGTGGCGTATGCATCAGACGATACCTTGAGCGCGCATATGGGAAAGGTCATTGGAAAAAAAATGAAGGGAATTGCCTCTATAGAACTTTCTGATGGCACATTCTGTGAAGCGGAAGTACACTGGTTTGAAGCACACGGCATAGGTCGCAAAGATTTCAAAATCAAGAGAGTAATCGAATGAATAAATTCGTTATCTGTATCAATAATTCCGCCAACCCAGCTAGCTTGATACTTGGAAAGGTTTACTCTGCTTTGCCCGATTCAGAGGCGGAAACTCATAACATGGTTCGGGTCATTGATGAAGATCGTTCAGAGTCTGATGGTTATCTTTATGATGCATCAATGTTTACTCAGATTGAGTTACCTGAAGTAGCAGAGCGCGCCTTGATAGCAGCGAACAAGTAATCGCCTAACATGGCACTCCAGCGAACACCCAACCCTGCGCGGCTTTTTGCGCATGGCTTCGCCATGATTGCGCAAACGCCGCTTCGTGTTGGTTGCCCCTGAGCTTGGCGTTATCGCGCTGGGCAAAGCCCGGCGTATCTAGCAGGGTGAAAGTCCCTGTCGGGCAAGGGTTAGCCACCCACCCGTATCGAGTCTTGATCCCACTGCGGAGCCGGTAACGGTGAACAAAGATGTGGGGTAAGCGTACACAGAGCATCTTGTAGGCCGTAGGGGAGGTCGCGCTCCCTGAAGTGCTGGTACAGCTTCGACATATTCAGTTCCGGACGCCGAGGGTTTTAACGCACACCGAAGGCAACACAGAAGCAACCGAATTGGCGAGGTGGTGGAGGTCCGGCGGAGTCATCAGGCCGTGGCATGCACGAAGAGATACGTTGAGGAACCCAGGAAGCCCCAAAGGCTCCTGATCGGGGTGAGATGATGGCACTGACAGCGTTGGGACACATAAGGGTGAAGAACCCTGACACGGCGCGGGCGCGGGTGGAATCTTTGAACACGGAGCGGTCAGGTAGGCGCAAGTCAATGCCGAGGGGGGTTTTATCAAGCATAGTACTCAGGGGTGGGGAAAGCCTGCCACAAGGGGAAGGGCTTGACGGAAGTACGTAGCCCACACAGGAAACCCGTGCCGGACATGGTAGGGCTGGAAGAACGCGGGACAACCTCCCTGTGGGGAATAGCCAAGCCTGCAAAGACCATCGTTTTCAGAACCTCTACCGGTTACTGGATGCCAACCTGTTACTTGACGGCTGGGACGGGCTGGACAAGCAAGGCGCCAGTGGTGTGGATGGGGTCACGGCAGCGGCGTATGAACAGGAACTCATCGCCAATATCCAGGACTTGGTCGAGCGCCTGAAAACGAAACGCTACCGAACCAGGCTGGTTCGGCGCTGTTATATTCCCAAGGACAACGGCGGTGAAAGGCCACTGGGGATACCCGCCCTGGAAGACAAACTGGTGCTGAGCCACAGGATTGACGACAAGGCTTTTCTCTCCCTCATCCGCCAATGGCTGAAGGCGGGCATCCTGGAGACCGATGGGCAAATATTGCACCCGGTGACAGGAAGCCGGCAAGGCGGCAGCATCTCGCCCATACTGGCCAACGTGTATTGGCACCATGTGCTCGACCTGTGGTTCGAGAAAGTGGTCAAACCGCGATGTGGTGGCCAAGCACTGCTCATCCGCTATGTCGTGTTGTAGGGCTTCAATGAACAGTGAGGAAAACACTTCGGAGTTATCTTCTCAGAAAAGTACACTGCGAATCAGCAAACGCGATAAGGATGCATATGCGAGCACACTACAGGGGGCAGGTGATGTAGTAGATCGAATTCAAGGTGCAATCGCTGGTGATCGCAACCGATAAACTATCAATTGTCTATTGGAAGGACGAGAATGGCGAACACTGTTATTACACAGGAGAGCTTGCAGTAGAGAGAAAAAATGCTTAACAAGCATATTAAGCCGTTCGCGTTGCTCACTCGGACGCTCCTGCGTCGCGCCGCTTATATAGGTCGTTAGGTGTCAATAGCCAGCTAAAGTTTTTGTTCTTTGGTGCACTATTTCAGGTTGGTGTTTAGGGTGCTTTTTTCCTGGCGGTTGTTTTAGGCTAAGTGTCTCCAGTGCATTTTCAAGCTCCGTGTTTCAGGCGCATATTGCATGTGGACATGGATGCGTTCTATGCGTCGGTGGAGGAGCGCGAAGATCCGTCTTTGGCCGGGCACCCGGTGGTAGTGGGCGGGGATGCAGATAGCAGAGGCGTGGTTTCCGCCGCTAACTACGAAGCGCGCCGTTACGGCGTACATAGCGCGATGCCATCGGCCCAAGCCCGGCGCTTGTGTCCGCAGGCGATCTTCATCCCGCCCAGGCATGCGCTATACGCGCAGATATCCCAACAGATCCGGGCGATCATGCAAACGTATACGCCCCTGGTGGAGCCGCTCGCCCTGGACGAAGCGTTCCTGGATGTTACCGCCAGTCAGCGCTTATTCGGGCCCGCGCTGGAAATCGCACGCACCATCAAGCGGCGGATCCTGGATGAGACCACGTTGGTCGCCTCGGTGGGGGTCGCGTCGAATAAGTTCTTGGCCAAGTTGGCAAGCGATATCCGCAAGCCGGATGCTCTGGTGAACGTTGAGGTAGGTGGCGAACAAGCGTTCTTGGATCCTCTGCCAGTGTCCAGGGTGTGGGGTGTGGGCAGGCGCACTCAAGAGCTGCTGGAGCGCATCGGGGTGCGGACCATCGCCGAGTTGCGCCAGCGTGACAAAACGTTGCTCGATGAGTTGTTCGGCAAAACCGGTGAGCACCTGTGGCGGCTTGCCCGTGGCATGGATGAGCGGCCCGTGGTGGCTGAACATGAGGCCCGCTCGGTCAGTCACGAAACCACGTTCTGCGTGGACCTAACCGAGCGGGCGGTGATGCGCATCTGGCTTTTGGACCTGGCCGAACAGGTGGCGGCCCGGCTGCGCCGGCTCGGCATTGCCGGGCGCACCGTTCACATCAAAGTGCGCTTTCATGATTTCAGGACCATTACCCGATCCATGACGCTGGTGACGGCAACCGCGTCTTCGCAGGACCTTAGGCGCGCGGTGGATCAGCTTTTTGGTCCCAGATTGGACGTTGCTCTTGAACCGGTACGCTTGCTGGGGGTAGGTGTCAGTGGATTTGACGGCGATAGTGAGCAGCAGGGGGATCTTTTCGCTGCACCGCCCAGCCGTGAGGCGAATGTAGACCGGGTGCTGGATTCGGTGCGCGAGCGCTTCGGGCGGGCTGCCCTGCGCCGCGGGGTTGATCCACGGCGTGCTTAGCCAGGGCGCGGCCAGCCAACGGTTGGGCGGTACCTCCAAGAGCGGCGTTGCTCTTTCTTTTGTGCTCTATGTCGCGGCGGTATTCGCGCTGGCACCGTTATTCGCCGTTGTTCTGCACCACGGCTGGATGGCCGCTGGTGCGCAACCGCCACCGCTTCACCAATTGACCGCCGATGCTTTGAAGTGGGTCGCTCTTGGCGCATTGATTCCCTGGCTTCGGTGGCATGGACGCCTCAACGGCGAAGGATTGGGGTTGGCCTGTGGTGGCGGGGCAGTAAAGGGGGTTTTAGTAGGTGGTCTAGTCGGGCTTGCGTCCATAGCGTTCGCGCTTGTACTAGCCGTGTTATTCGACCTGCGCGAATGGCGGCCCAATCTGACAGGGGCAATAGTATTTGAGGCGCTGTGGCAGTCATTACTGGCCGGCTGTTTGGTGGCGCTCGTTGAAGAACTCTGGCTACGGGGCGCGGTTCAAGGCGTGCTGTTAGCCTTGGGGCGTACGTTTGCTATCGGGTTTGTTGCTGTGGTTTACGCAGCGTTGCATTTTATTCGTCCCGATCGGGCAGTGGATGAGTCTGAGGGCTGGTTGGACGGCTACACCGCCCTTGCCGGCATGTTCTCGCGGATGGGCGATCCCGACAATCTTGACGGGTTCATCGCACTCGTAGGCGCCGGCCTGGTGTTGGGGTATCTGCGCGAGAAGTTCGGTTGCATTGCCAGTGCCGTGGCGTGTCACGCCACCTGGGTATGTGTTATCAAACTTACCCGGCGAACCAGCACGCTAGACGTTGATGCCGCCAATCTTTGGCTGGTGTCGCAATACGATGGTGTCATCGGATGGGGTTTTTGCTTAGGGTTGGCGCTGTTGGCCGTGGCATTGGTTTGCACTACCCGCGCTACCTGTACTCGCTCGCTCTAAGCCTATAGGCCTGGGCGGCTAACAACAAAGACCCGCTTAGGGAATTTCAAAATACAAGAGCAACGTTTTTTGAAGTCCGCTGCCGTTGTCGTCGCTGACCAGAAAAAACTTGTTGTCTTCGTGTCTGGACAGCCCCTCGAAGTTGTCCACCCGCCAACCTAGGGCGGAATCGAAGCGGGCCACTTCGCGGCTGGGTACGGAGTTCATTGGCTTGGAGTTCATTGGCTTCAGGACCGGCTCACTGATGCGCAAGGTGACTATGAGCGTGAGCGTCAGCCAGCTATGGGCCCGCTCGAGTATTAGCAGGCGCCCATCGGGTAGCGCTTCCATTGCCACCAATCCGGCGTTGCGCGCGTCCAGCCGGGGTAGGGCGATGGTGGTGCCATCGGCGAAATACAAGGTGTTGTGGGTATCCGCGGTGCCGCGCAATGGCCATTCCGGCGCCGCTGCCAATCCTAGCTGCGGATGCACGGCAAGCGCTTCCATACCTTTATTGCGGCTGCGGTAAGCGCCTGCGGCGCTTAGCGCGGGTGGCAATCGATGTGCATGCAGGTATGTGCCATCCGGGCGGTGAGCGTCGATGCGATGCTGGCGTTCATAAGCGATCAATAGATGAGTATCGCCCGGTATTGCGTTTGCTTGATTGACGGCGGTGAGCCCCTCCGCATCGGCTGCTTTGCCTTTTAACGGCTGCCCGTGACGGTTCCTGAGAGCGTAATGGGCAACAGTGGTCACATCGGCCAAGCGGCCATCGGCGAAGTGCGGTTTCAGATGGATTAAATAGCCGCGATCGGAAATGGCATAAAGCACTTTTTCATCGGCGTCCCAGGCCAGACCGGACAGCTCAACCAAAGCCGGTATGCGCTCTTTGAATGGGCTCAAGTCGAGCATGCCCAGCAGCCGAATATTTTGCTTTAACTCGGGCGCTAGCGGCCCGGGGGCCAATTCCATGGGCAGCGCACCCCGGATTTGCGCGCCGGCGGCCATGGATACGAGCAACGCCGCCGCTAGAAGCGCTGCTCTTAGTCGCCGCCGCATGTGCTCTTGGTGAGGTGTTCCTTCAGCACTTGGAGGAAGGCCTGGGGTTGTTGTGCATGCAACCAGTGCCCGGCTTGGGCGATAGTGCGCATCTCGAAGTCGGCGAAGTAACGGCGGAACAATGCTTCATGCTCATCGAGCACGTAATTCGATTGGCCGCCCCGTATACACGTTGCCGGACCTTCATAACAAGCGGCTATTGCGGGAAATCCAGTCAGCTCGGCGATGCCGTGCTCAATAGCCTTGAGATTGATGCGCCAATGATACCTCCCGGTCGCCGCCGAAGTGACTAGATTCTGCAGTAAAAAAGCGCGCGTGGCGCAGTCTTGCACGAACCTGCCAAGCTCGGCGTCCGCCTGTGAGCGGCGCTTGAGATGCTCCAAAGCCAGGGAGGTCATCGCCGTCAATTCGGCATTGAAGTGGTGTGCATAGCGGACTGGGGACACATCAGCAATCACCAGCGAGCGCACTAAATGTGGTGCCGTCAAGGCCACCACCATGGCGGTTTTGCCACCCATGCTGTGCCCTATGAGGTGCACTTTCGACAAGCCTAGCTGCTTTAACGTGGCGATAAGGTCTAGCGCCATGTCGCCGTAGGACATCGAGTCCGCATGGGCGGAGCGGCCATGGTTGCGAGCATCCAGCAGATGGACTTGGTAGTGCGCTGCCAGCGCTTTGGCCAGTGTGCGCCAATTCGTGCCCGAGCCGAAAAGTCCGTGGCAGATGACTAGAGGTGGACCGGCGCCCATCACTTCGCAGTACAGTTCGATGGCCGGCGGTGCGCTCATGTTTGTCTGCGGCGGGGTACGTAAAGATCCGTGATGGTGCCCTCGGCCATCTCCGCGGCGAAGTTGATCGTCTCTGACAGCGTTGGGTGGGGGTGCACGGTCAAAGCCAGATCTTGCGCATCCGCCCCCATTTCCATGGCCAGCACTGTTTCGGCGATGAGATCGCCCGCGTGCACCCCGACGATGCCGGCGCCTATGATCCTTTGGCTTTCTTTGTCGAATAACACCTTGGTGAAACCTTCCTCCCGGCCTATGCCTAAAGCCCGGCCACTAGCGGCCCACGGGAACACGGCTTTCTCAAAAGCGAGTCCTTGGCTCTTGGCCTGCTCTTCGGTGATACCCATCCATGCCACTTCCGGATCGGTGTACGCGACCGAGGGAATGGTGAGAGCGTCAAAGCCGGCTTTGTGTCCGGCGATAACCTCCGCCGCCACTTTGCCCTCGTGGGTGGCTTTATGGGCCAACATGGGCTGGCCCACGATATCGCCGACGGCGAAGATGTGCGGGACATTAGTGCGTCCTTGTCTATCGACCGCGATAAAGCCGGCCTCATCCACCGCTAAGCCGGCCGCCCCGGCCCCTATGTGGTGGCCATTGGGGCGGCGGCCCACGGCCACCAAAACCCGATCGAAGACCTCGGTGGCCGGCGCTTCGGGGCCATCCAAAGACACTTGGATGCCCTCCTCGGTGGCGTTCATGGCACTGACCTTGGTGCCTAGGTAGATGCTCTCGTAGGTAGCGGCGATGCGCTTTTGCAGCACCCGGACCAAGTCCCGATCACAGCCGGGCATGAGGCCGTCCAGCAACTCCACCACCGTAACGCGGGTGCCCAGGGCGGCGTAAACAGTGGCCATCTCCAGGCCGATGATGCCGCCACCGATGACGAGCATGCGTCCCGGAATAGTGCTCAGCGTTAACGCATCCGTCGAATCCATGACGCGCGGATCATCGTTCGGGAACAGCGGGATCTGCGCGGCCTGTGAGCCTGCCGCGATGATGGCGTGCTCGAAACGTATCCGCCTCGCACCATCGGCACCTGCCACGTCCAGTGTATGGGGCGAACTGAATGTACCCTTGCCGTGAAACACGGCGACTTTGCGCTGCTTGGCAAGCCCGCTCAAGCCCTTGGTGAGCTTGCCGACCACCGCATCTTTCCAGCCCCGTAGCTTTTCCAGGTCGATACTCGCTGCCCCGAACGACACGCCGTGTTCAGCCATCGCGGTGGTGGCATTGATCACCCCGGCTGTGTGCAAGAGAGCTTTGGACGGGATACAGCCCACATTCAGACACACCCCGCCCAAGGTGGGGTAGCGCTCTACTAAAACGGTATCGAGTCCGAGATCGGCACACCTGAATGCAGCCGTGTAGCCGCCTGGGCCTGCGCCGAGGACGGCGACTTGTTTGTGTAATTCCACGTCAGCGCGAGCGCCTGGCTCGGGTACTTTGATGTCGCTGGTGTTGGTCATGAGCTTTGCCTACAGCAAAAGACGCCGAACGTCGCCGAGGAGTTGTGTGAGGTAGGCGACGAAGCGCGCGGCCGCCGCGCCGTCTATAACCCGGTGGTCGTAACTCAAGTCCAGCGGCAACATGAGGCGAGGCTTGAACTCGGTGCCGTTCCACACTGGCTGCATGCGCGCCTTGGAGACACCCAAAATGGCCACCTCGGGTGCGTTTACCAACGGGGTGAAAGCGGTGCCGCCGATGCCGCCTAAGCTGGAGATGCTGATGCAGCCGCCGCGTAGGTCTTGTGGTGTGAGTTTGCCGTCGCGGGCACGGGCGCTCACTTCGCCCATTTGGGCGGCGAGGTCGTAGATGCCCGATTCATCGACATTCTTGAGCACCGGCACCACCAGTCCTGTGGGTGTATCGACGGCGATGCCCACGTGGTAATAGCGTTTTAGGATCAAGCTTTGCCCGTCCCCGCTCAGGCTAGCGTTGAAGGTTGGATACTCGCGCAGGGCAACCGCCATCGCTTTGGTAATGAAAGCCAGCATAGTGACGCGCACACCCCGCGCCTCGGCGGATGCTTTAATGTCCTGGCGAAACGCCTCCAGCTCCGTCACATCGGCCTCGTCGTGGTGCGTGACGTGAGGTACGTTCAGCCACGCGCGGTGCAGATGGGGACCGCTTATCCGTTGAATGCGCGAGAGCGGGCGTACTTCGATGGGGCCGAATTTGGCAAAGTCCACTTCGGGGATCGGTGCAATACCCGTACCGACCGCCGCTGCCGGTTGACTCCCAGGCGATTGATTCCCGGGTGGTTGATTGAGGCGCTCTTTGACGAACTGTTTGACGTCCTCTTTGAGCACCCGGTCTTTGCGTCCAGTGCCCCGCACTTGGCTCAATTCGACACCCAACTCACGGGCAAAGCGTCTGATGGCTGGTGTCGCATGCGAGGTTTGCGGGTTATCACTGTTTGACAAACTGGCGGTTGGCGACGGGCGCCGCGGCGCCGCTACGGGAGGTGGTGTTGGTGGTGTTGACGGCGCGTTGTCACTGGCTAAATCGATAATGGCTACCGTCTTTCCTGCCGTGATAGCGTCGCCGGTGCGGACCAGAACTTCACTGATGCAACCGTTTCGTGGGGCGGTGATGGCTAGTGACTGTCCAGCCTGTTGCAGGACCATCAAAACCTCGCCCGCGGCCACCATGAGACCCACCGCGGCGGACAATTCGCTCACGGTGGCACCATCGCTGCCAGCCGGTGCATGGATGCGAATATGCTCGGTTTGGGTTGGCGGTGGTGCCCCGTCCTCATCGGCTTGAGAGGGCGGTGGCGGCTCGGCGAATGCGGCTGCCTCGCTTTGACCTGCGCTGGTATCTCGGCCTGAGCCGGCACCGCCATCTTCGGTTGCTTCCAGCGTGCATAGCAGATGCCCCTGGGAGACCTGATCATCCACGGCCACGGCCACCGCGACCACGGTACCGGCGTGAGTCGATGGCACGTCCATGGTGGATTTGTCGCTTTCCAGCGTAACCAGCGGGTCTTCCACCGCCACGGCGTCGCCCACCGCTACCAATACTTCAATGACCGGTATGTTCTCGAAGTCGCCTAGGTCGGGAATATGGATATCAATCCGGGCCACATCTGCTCTCCTCGTGCCGCGCCGTTATACCGTGAGCGGATTGGGTTTGTTGATATCGATGCCGTACCGCTTGAGCGCATCGCTGATCCGGCTAGGGGGGATTTCACCCTCGTCAGCCAGGGCTTTAAGGGTGGCCACAGCGATGAAATGCCGATCGACTTCGAAGAACTCGCGCAACTTCGTCCGCACATCGCTGCGACCATAACCATCCGTGCCTAAAGTGACATAGCGTCCTGGCACATAAGCGCGGATCTGATCGGCGAATAAGCGCACATAATCCGTCGCCGCCACAACGGGCCCGCCGCGAGCGCCCAAGCACTGCGCCACGTAGGACACACGCGGCGGCTCCTGCGGGTGCAATAGGTTCCAACGCTCTACATCCTGCGCCTCGCGGCGCAGTTCGGTAAAGCTGGTGGCGCTCCACACATCGGCGTCGATCCCATAGTCTTGCTGAAGCAACACCCGTGCCGCCTGCACCTCGCGCAAGAGGGTACCGCAGCCAAGGAGCTGCGCCCGCGGCACTTCGGTGGATGGCCGCTCGGCTCGTTCCAGCAGATAGAGCCCTTTGACGATGCCTTCGCGCGCCCCGTCCGGCATGGGCGGATGGGCGTAGTTCTCATTCATGATGGTGATGTAGTAGAAGACACTCGCGTCGGCGGCGCCGTACATGCGTTCTAGCCCATCGTGGATGATGGTGGCCAGTTCGTAAGCAAAAGTGGGATCGTAGGAGATACAGTTCGGGATGGTGGCCGAATGCAAGTGGCTGTGACCGTCATCGTGCTGCAAGCCCTCGCCGGCCAGGGTGGTGCGCCCGGCGGTACCGCCCATCAGAAAACCGCGCGCCTGTATATCGCCCGCCGCCCAGGCCAGATCGCCGACGCGCTGGAAGCCGAACATGGAATAGAAGGTGTAGAAAGGCACCATGGAAATATCATGGTTGGCATACGCCGTACCCGCCGCGATCCACGATGACATGGCACCGGCCTCGTTGATGCCCTCCTGCAAGATCTGGCCTTTCTTGTCCTCACGGTAGTACATCAGTTGATCGGCGTCTTGCGGCTCGTAGAGCTGGCCTTTGGATGAGTAGATGCCGAGTTGGCGGAATAAGCCCTCCATGCCGAACGTGCGTGCTTCGTCCGGCACGATGGGGACTATATACCGGCCGATGGATTTGTTGCGGCTAAGCGCAGTCAGCATACGCACGAAAGCCATGGTGGTGGAAATTTCCCGCTCACCGGTGCCCTGGAGCATGGCGTCGAATACCGATAGCGGTGGGATCTCGAGGGCCGGGGCTTGGCCGCGGCGTTGTGGCAGATAACCGCCCAAGGCCTCGCGCCGCGAGCGCATATAGCGGATCTCGGGGCTGTCTTCCGGTGGCCGGTAAAACGGCGCGTCGGCGATTTCATCGTCCGAAATAGGGATTTCGAAGCGGTCACGGAAGGCTTTTAGTGCATCCTCTCCCATCTTTTTTTGCTGGTGGGTGATGTTTTGGCCCTCGCCGGCTTCGCCCATGCCGTAACCCTTGACGGTCTTGGCCAGGATAACCGTGGGCTGTCCGCGCTTGGCCATGGCCGCGGCGTAGGCGGCGTACACCTTGTGCGGATCATGCCCACCGCGGTTCAAGCGCCAGATGTCATCGTCGGACAGATTCGCCACCATCGCTTTCAGTTCGGGGTATTTGCCGAAGAAATGCTCTCGCGTGTAGGCGCCGCCCTTGGCTTTGAAGTTTTGATATTCGCCGTCTACCGCCTCTTCCATGCGCTTTTTGAGTAGCCCCTTGGTGTCCTGTTGCAGCAACGGGTCCCAATACGAGCCCCACACCACTTTCAGCACGTTCCAGCCGGCGCCTTTGAAGGCCGCTTCCAACTCCTGCACGATCTTGCCGTTACCCCGTACCGGTCCGTCCAGGCGCTGCAAATTGCAGTTGATCACAAAAACCAGGTTATCCAGTGATTCGCGCGAGGCCAGGGTGATGGCGCCCAGCGATTCCGGCTCGTCCATCTCGCCGTCGCCCATGAACGCCCATACCTTGCGGTCACCGGTATCGGTGAGTTCCCGGTTGTGCAGATATTTCATGAAGCGGGCTTGGTAGATAGCCATGATAGGGCCCAAGCCCATGGAAACCGTCGGAAATTGCCAGAAATCGGGCATCAGCCAGGGATGTGGATAGGACGACAAGCCGCCCGGTTCGACCTCCCGGCGGAAGCGGTGCAACTGCTCTTCGCTGATGCGCCCTTCCAGGTAAGCACGGGCGTATACACCCGGTGCGCAATGGCCTTGAATGAAGATGAGATCGCCGCCATGGCTCGCGCTAGGCGCGTGCCAAAAGTGGTTGAAGCCGACGTCGTAGAGCGTTGCGCTGGAGGCAAAACTGGCGATATGACCGCCGAGTTCGGAGGTCACCCGGTTCGCTTGTACCACCATCGCCAAGGCGTTCCAGCGGATGAGTGAGCGTATGCGCCACTCTATCGCCGGATCGCCGGGCGTGTGTTGTTCGCGGGTCGATGCAATCGTATTGCGATAAGGGGTGTTAGCCGAGTACGGCATGTCTGCACCCGCTTCACGCGCTTCGGCGATGAGTTGCTCGAGCAAGAAGTGGGCCCGTTGTGGACCATCGCGTTCCAACACGGAGGCAAGTGACTCGATCCATTCCGAGGTTTCTAGTGGGTCTATATCGTTTGGACGGGGTATAGCTGACATAACGGCGCAAAACTCCTATGGACCGCCAAGAGTATAGGCTTGCGCCTATCCGCGAACACGTCGTAGCCTAAACCTGTGGTCGCGAAGTAGTGGCGCCCGCAGCAAACCTGTAGAGTGCCCTATCTTCTGCACCCCTTGAGGATGGCTGGCTCGACTACCATGCGCGCCAGCATACCGGATACTCCCGCGCTCATGACATCAGCACGCTATCACATCGCGTCGCGCTTTCGCGGCTTTCTGCCTGTAGTCGTAGATATAGAGACCGGTGGTTTCAACCCCAAGACCGACGCGCTGCTGGAGATTGCCGTGGTCTTCGTAGAGATGGACGAGGCTGGTTGTTGGCGCCGCGGTGAGACCGTGGCTACCCACGTGAAAGCTTTTCCGGGCGCCAACATAGAACCCTCCTCCCTCGAGTTTACCGGCATTATCCCGGACCATCCGCTGCGCTTCGCCGTGCCCGAGAGAGAGGCGCTCAAGAAGGTGCTGACGCCGGTAAGACAGGCGGTTAAAGCGGCCGGTTGTACGCGGGCCGTGATGGTGGGACATAACCCCGCATTCGATCTGGCGTTTCTGCAAGCGGCGGTGGAGCGGGTGTCTTTCAAGCGCAACCCTTTTCATCAGTTCACTGCTTTCGACACGGCCACCTTAGGCGGTTTGGCCTATGGACAAACGGTGTTGGCACGAGCGGTGGAGGCCGCGGGATTGGAGTGGGATCAGCGCGATGCCCATTCGGCCATCTACGATGCCGAGCGCACCGCGGAACTCTTCTGTACTATTGTCAACCGGTGGGGCGCTATTGGCTGAGCAATCGTTATGACGGAACTTGTAGCAGCGCAACGCGGTGAGGCGAAAACCGCGCGCAATCCGGTTAAAGTGGCTCCAGCACTCGGTCGCTTGCCGCGCAAACCGCCTTGGATTCGGGTAAAAGCCCCCACCGCAGCGGCAGTCAAGGATGTGAAAGCTCTGCTGCGCCGGCGCCAGCTTCATACCGTATGCGAGGAAGCCTCCTGCCCTAATCTGAGTGAGTGTTTCACGCACGGGACTGCCACTTTCATGATCCTGGGCGATGTGTGCACGCGGCGTTGCCCGTTTTGCGATGTCGCCCATGGCCGTCCCGGCGCCGTCGATGAGGCGGAAGCGCAGCAGCTAGCCGATGCGGTGAAGACCATGGCGCTCAAGTACGTGGTCATCACATCGGTGGACCGCGACGATTTGCGCGACGGCGGCGCCACCCATTTCGCCCGTTGCATCCAGGCTGTGCGCGAGCACACGCCAACGGTGAAGATAGAAGTGTTGGTGCCGGACTTTCGCGGCCGCATGGAGCGGGCCTTGGAGGCGCTGGCGCAAGCGCCGCCGGATGTGTTCAACCACAATCTGGAAACCGTGCCGCGGCTGTACAAACGGGCTCGGCCAGGGGCGGATTATCAATGGTCGTTAGAACTCATCGGCAGCTTTAAAGATCGCCATCCGCAAGTGCCCACCAAATCGGGCCTCATGTTGGGACTTGGCGAGCGCGATGATGAAATCATCGCGGTACTGTCCGACTTGCGCGCCCACGGTTGCGACATGGTAACGCTGGGGCAATATCTACAGCCGAGCCGGTATCACTTGCCGGTGGAGCGTTATGTGCCGCCGCTCGAATTCGACGCCCTGGGCCGCAGCGCCCGCCGCCTCGGCTTTATCAGCGTGGCAGCCGGGCCGCTGGTGCGCTCTTCATATCACGCCGATCTGCAAGCGGCGGGCGATCGCGTAGTGTGAGCGGTACTTTGCGTACGTCGGATAGCCCTGGATACACAGATAGCCCTGAATTCAATGGTGCTAAGGCTCCGGGTTCGTAGCCTTGGAAGTGCTCCTCACCAAAAGTGTAGCGGCACTGATATTGCCTCCTGGAGGCATCATCGTGTTGTTCTCGATGGGCTTGGGCTTGGGCGTGGGCCGGCGCTGGCCACGCGCTGGACGTACTGTATGCGTGCTCGGCTTGCTGGTCCTATACGCGTTGAGTACCGATATCGTCGCCACCGCGCTTATTCAGCCTCTGGAACGCTACCCCCCGGTTACGTCAACGCAACTCGTGCGGATGAATGCGCAGGCCATCGTGGTGATGGGCGGTGGGCGTTACCCCGCGGCTCCGGAATATGGCAACACCGACGCGGCTTCGCCGGCGTCACTGGCCCGGGTGCGCTTCGCCAGCCATATTGCCAAAGTGGCGCGACTGCCGATCCTGGTGACCGGTGGCCGGGTCTACGGCGAGGCCATCTCCGAGGCCCAAGCGCTGGCCGAGGTGCTCAGCGAAGATTTTGGCCAGCCCGTGCGCTGGCTAGAGGAGCGGGCGCGCAATTCAGCCGAAAACGCCCGCTATAGTTATGCTCTGCTGCGACGAGAAGGCATTCGGCGCATCATCCTGGTAACCCACGCTTATCACATGCCTCGCAGTGTGCGCATGTTCGAGCAAGCCGGGTTTGAGGTGGTGCCAGCGGGTACCGGTTACACCCGCTCAGGTAACGGTCACTATGGTGTGTTGGCATTCCTGCCGTCCATGAACGCGTTCAGTATGAGCGGGCGGGCGCTGCACGAATATTTGGGGCAGGCCTGGTACGCGCTGCGGTACTGAGCCCGCTCTTGGACGGGCTACTGCTTATACCGGCTAGTGGCCGGTTTTGGATTCTAATACTTTCAGCGTGAGTTGCCCTCGGTGAAGGCGCGCTTTGACGCTATCACCGGGCGTGCTTTGCGCGGCGTCGGTTAATATCCGGGTGCCCTCGGCATCAGTGAGAATGGCATAGCCGCGTGCCAAAGTTGCTTGCGGCCCTACCGTGGCCAGGGTCCTGGTCGCGCGCTCGCGGCGGGCTTGCATGGCCGCCAGACTAGCAGCCATGGCATTACCGAGCCGGCTGTGTAGCTGGTGGTGCAGTGCGCGGGCGCCCGCAACCCGGCTATAGGGGCGGAACCGCTCCAGGTGCGAGGCGGTTAGGGTGTAACGCATACGGGCGCGGCCGAGCAGCCCATCGGCCGCTTGGCGCAGGCGCAGCCAAAGCGTGTCGCAGCGCTGGGCGTGATCGCGTAAACGCGCCCTGGGGTGCAGATTCAAGAGCTGGGTACGGGCCACTAGCAGGGTTTTGCTCTTGCGTTCAATGCCCGCGCCAGCGGCGTGGCCAAGGCGGGTGACCAGTGACCTCACCCGCTCGGCCATCGCCTGCGCATCCACGGTCACCAGCTGCGCCGCCGCCGTTGGCGTCGCCGCCCGCACATCGGCGGCGAAATCGGCGATGCTGAAGTCTATCTCGTGACCGATGCCGGTCACGACGGGGAGGCTACAGGCGGCGATAGCGCGGGCCGTGCGCTCATCGTTAAAAGCCCACAGATCCTCTAGCGAACCGCCGCCGCGCACCAGCACCAGTACATCGCATTCGCCTCTAGCATCCGCCGTGGCCAGCATGTTGGCGATGGCCGGCGCAGCCTCGGCACCCTGTACCGGCACCGGGTAAATGATGACAGGAAGCCCGGGAAAGCGTTTGCCCAAGGTGACCAGGAAATCGCGTATCGCCGCGCCGGTGGGGGATGTGATCACGCCTATAGTGCCAGGTACTTTAGGTAATGCTTTTTTGCGCGCCTCGGCGAACAACCCTTCCGCGTCCAGGCGCGCTTTAAGCGCATCGAAAGCACGGCGCAGCGCGCCGGCGCCCGCTTCCTCCATGTACTCGGCGATGAGCTGATAATCGCCGCGCTCCGCGTACAAGCCGACTCGGGCGCGCAGGACCACCTGTTGGCCATTGGCGGGGGTAAAGCGCAGGTGCCGGTTCTGGCTCCTGAACATGGCGCAGCGCACCTGGCAACTAGAGTCCTTCAACGTGAAATAAATATGCCCCGAGCGGGGCGTTGCCAGATTCGATACCTCACCTTCAACCCATAGAGTGCCGAAGGCTGAGTCAAGCAGCGCGCGCGCTTCGTAATTGAGCCGCGATACGCTCCACACTTGGCGTGTCGCATGCACAGCCGCCTTGGATCCGGGTTCGCTCACCATCAGCCTCCAACGATTGTGTTGCGGGAAATCAGTATTTGGTATGCAGCAGTCCGATGAGCTTATAATGCGCGGCTACTCCAGCCTTGTCGAGGACGGTCCATGCGACTCGAGGAAGCGCTCACTTTCGATGATGTTCTCCTCGTTCCCAACTACTCAGATGTGCTTCCGCGCGAGGTTGAACTCGCCACTCGGTTGACCCCGGATATCACTCTAGGCATCCCCCTTTTATCGTCGGCCATGGATACGGTAACCGAAAGCCGCCTGGCCATCGCCATCGCGCAAGAGGGCGGCATGGGGATCATTCACAAAAACATGTCCGTCGCCCGCCAAGCGCAAGAAGTGCGTACCGTGAAAAAGTTCGAGAGCGGGGTCATCAAAGATCCGATCACGGTGACGCCTGATACCACCATTCGTGATGTCATAGAACTCACCCGCTCGCGGCATATCTCCGGCGTGCCTGTGGTTGAGCACTGCGAGTTGGTGGGCATAGTTACCAGCCGTGATCTGCGCTTCGAAACCCATCTGGATGCGGCGGTAACCACCATCATGACGCCACGTCACAGGCTGGTTACGGTGCAGGAGGGGACCGACAAAGAAGAGGTTCAGCGGCTCTTGCACGAGCACCGTATCGAAAAAGTACTGGTGGTCAACCAGGAACACGAACTGCGCGGCCTCATCACGGTTAAAGACATACAAAAAGCCACTGAATACCCCAAAGCGTGCAAGGATGAGCATGAGCAGCTACGGGTAGGGGCCGCAGTGGGGACTGGCGCTGATACGCAAGAGCGCGTGGAAGCGTTGATGGACGCCGGGGTGGACGCCATCGTGGTAGACACGGCGCACGGTCATTCCAAGGGGGTGATGGAGCGGGTGCGCTGGATCCGCCGTCACTATAATTCCGCCCAGATCATCGGCGGTAACATCGCCACCGGGCAAGCGGCCAAGGCCCTGGTGGAGGCTGGGGCGAGCGCGGTCAAAGTCGGTATAGGGCCCGGATCTATTTGCACCACGCGGGTAGTGGCAGGCGTTGGCGTGCCGCAGTTGACCGCCATCAGTGAGGCGGCGCAAGCCATAGCCGGGACCCGCATACCGGTGATCGCCGATGGCGGTATCCGCTACTCGGGCGACATCGCCAAAGCCATCGCCGCCGGCGCCACTTGTGTCATGGTGGGCAGTTTATTCGCCGGTACCGAAGAGTCTCCTGGAGAGGTAGAACTGTTTCAGGGAAGAACTTACAAGTCTTACCGCGGCATGGGATCGCTGGGGGCCATGGGACAGGCGCACGGCTCCAGCGACCGCTACTTCCAGGATGGGGTGGAAGAATTGGAGAAGTTGGTGCCCGAAGGTATAGAAGGCCGCGTGCCATACAAAGGGGCGATGAGCGCAGTCATCGGCCAGCTCATGGGCGGGGTGCGGGCCAGTATGGGCTACACCGGCTCCAACTCGTTGGAGGAGCTGCGAACCCGGGCACGGTTCGTCAAGGTGAGCGCCGCAGGCATGCGCGAGAGTCATCCTCACGACGTCAGTGTGACCAAGGAAGCGCCTAACTATCAGGTGCGATGAGGCTGCGGCGCTGGATATTCATCAGCAACGGATCTTAATCCTCGATTTCGGTGCACAGTACACGCGGCTCATCGCGCGGCGCATCCGCGAAGCGGGCGTTTACTGTGAAATCAAAGCCTTCGACATGGATGAAAGCGCGCTGCGGGACTTCGGGGCCGCCGGTATTATCCTCTCTGGCGGTCCGGAATCGGTCGTCGCTGACCATCCCCTCGTGGCGCTGCCCGCCGTATTCGAACTGGGTGTCCCGGTGCTCGGGATCTGCTATGGCATGCAAGCCATGGCCAAACAACTGGGCGGTGCGGTAGAGGCGGGTGCCGAGCGGGAATTCGGTTATGCCCAGGTCAGCGTCGTCGCTGATTGCCCGTTACTGACGGGATTCGCCGACAGTCATGACGAGCAGGACCGGCCGCTCCTCGATGTATGGATGAGCCACGGTGACAGGGTGGTGCGGGTGCCGCCTGGATTTTGTGCGGTCGGCGCCACCGACAATGCGCCCGTGGCAGTGATGGCCGATGAAGCGCGGCGTTTTTACGGCCTGCAATTTCACCCGGAAGTGACCCATACGCGCCAGGGCAAGCACATGCTGGCCCGTTTCGTACACGACATATGCGGTTGCGGCACAGCCTGGACTCCAGCCAACATCATCGACGATGCGCTAACCCGGGTGCGCGCTCAGGTGGGAGAGGAGCGGGTAGTGCTGGCCTTGTCGGGCGGTGTGGATTCATCGGTGGCGGCGGCGCTACTGCACCGGGCCATCGGCAAGCAATTGCATTGCATCTTCGTGGATCACGGGCTGCTGCGCCTGCATGAAGGCGATGAGGTCATGGCCACTTTTGCCCGGCACATGGGTGTGTCCGTGAAACGGGTGGATGCGCAAGAGCGCTTCATGTCGGCCTTGGCGGGCGTTACCGATCCGGAGGAGAAGCGCAAAATCATCGGCCGGCTCTTCGTCGAGATTTTCGAGGAAGAGGCCTGCAAGTTGAGCGCCGGGGAGATGGGGAGGCAGGGAATGGGAACCATACGTTTTCTCGCTCAAGGTACCATCTATCCAGATGTCATCGAGTCGGCCGGTTCGGTCACTGGCAAAGCCCATGTGATCAAATCCCATCACAACGTGGGCGGGTTGCCGCAGCGCATGAATATGGAACTGGTGGAGCCGCTGCGCGAATTGTTCAAAGATGAGGTGCGCACTCTAGGGATAGAGCTTGGGCTGGCCCGTGAGATGGTATGCCGCCACCCTTTCCCCGGGCCCGGACTTGGTGTGCGTATTCTAGGTGAGGTGCGTTTGCAGTACGCGCATACACTGCGATTAGCCGACGCGATATTCCTCCAGGAGTTACGGAACGCCGGGTGGTATGACCGGGTGAGCCAAGCGTTCGCCGTCTACCTGCCGGTGTACTCCGTGGGCGTGATGGGTGATCAGCGCTGTTACGAACACGTTATCGCGCTGCGTGCAGTAGAGACAGTCGATTTCATGACCGCGCACTGGGCCCATCTGCCCTATGAATTGCTGGAACGGCTCTCCACGCGCATTATCAACGAGGTTGCCGGTGTCTCAAGAGTGGTCTATGACATTTCCGGTAAGCCACCGGCCACCATCGAGTGGGAGTAGTTTTTCGTGCGTAGCTCGTATCTACAAGCGAGGCGAGCATCGGCAATTTCGTATGTGGTTGCCTAAAGAGCACCTGCTAAAAATAGTCATTTTTTCGTGAGTGCAAGGAAGCACCGCACGCACAACCGCAGTGTATAGGTCATACCTGAGGATTGGAGCACGGCGCTGACGCCGCCATCGCGGAAAAAGTGCATTTTTAGAGGTGCCCTGATGTTAGACACAAGCAGCAGCGTAGTAGCTTTAGCTAGGGCGTGTTAACACTATTCAACGCCTGCACGATAAGGGCGAAGTGGATAAAAACATAAAGGGCATCTATAAAATTACGATTTTGACATTTCGCTAGAGCATAAGTGACTGATTTTATTGATCATCATATTTCAGAATGTGAATTATTAGAGGTGCCCTTATTTAAAAAGTAACAAATCCAAGATGCATTATTCTCGACATCAGTCGGACAATTTACCGATTGGGTCAGGTGTGACTGAAGCGGCTTGTAAAACATTGGTTAAGCAGCGCCTATGCCATTCAGGGATGCGCTGGAAAGAGGCTGGGGCTCAAGCCGTTCTGTCATTGCGTGGGTTGACACACACACACACACGGATGCTCATTGGAATCAATTTTGGCGTAAGCTCGATCAATATGGATTTGATTTAGCCGCTTAGTTACATCATATTGAGAGCGCATCCATTTATTGAGAAAAGGAATCACTGATAAGTTTCAAATTATTAATGCACCGATGTTCGCATCTTGAAGTGTAATGGGTATATCAGCCACCCATTACTGCTCTTTTGCTATTTCTACCTCTGCAAAACTACCAATAATTGCATCAATAATATCTTCCGGTGCATCAATGTACATGGAGGTACTATCGTGTAAACCAAATCGCACTATTAGGCTGTTGGCAATAACTTCAACGTCTAAGTCGTAAAACCACTCCTCTGTGCCTTCAAGAAGTTTTTCTAGTATACCCCTTTCAACAAGCACTCCATCTTGATTATCAAGCAAATCATCCCATTCACAAATCTGAATGCCATAACCTCTGGATCGCTTAACAGCAAACTGGAGAGGCATTACCCCCAAACACCTTAAGATCAACTGAAACAGCAAGTTCAATGGAAACTGTTGTGGGGTTTCAACGCGATCCTTAATCCAGTACATCATAGCGGTTCACCTGGTCCCCTCTGATATCCACCTTTAGGTGCTAATTTAGGATTATTAGGAGTTAATGTATGCTGGTGAGGTACATGCGGATGCGCATCAGGATATCCATGGTCGGTGAAATCAATATCGCGTTTTGGCTGAAGGTTACCGTTCGAACCGTAACCCCATTCTCTTGCTTGTGGCTCTGATCCATATTTTGGCTTAGATCTGCCGAGCTGAGTGTGGGGTAAATCTGAGTCAGGAAGGGGTACCCCATGTTTATCAGTAGGTAGAGTTCGGTCAGAAGTATAGGATCCTGGCTTTCCCCTCTCTGGTTCAACAGACAGTTTTCTAGTTTTTCTGAGTTGCTTGAGTGCCTTAATTGAGCCAGCCGGTACAAAGATGGAGGCGATTTTTGCACCGCCCTTGATTTGGTTGCGAGTATGCTCCGGAATTTCATTCCAGCGTCTTGAAACCTTGTTTCCAGTTGCGTCATCCACATAAGTGATGGTCGCATCAATGGCTTCTCCGGTGGCTTCCACAACATCCAGTACGGCAGCGGTTTGTTCAGGATATTCGGTTGCGGACCATTCAACGGCTGCGCTGGTGACCGCGGCAACGGCTTGACCAAGAGGACCATCGCCTGATCCGATAACAGCAAGTCCTTCAAGGGGATCACCATCCCCTGAATAAGTCGTATAACCGATGATGGCGGCGATGACGCCAATGCATATCCCCCCGCATAGCGCATTGTTCCGGGCAGCGTTCCCACCGGTAAGGGCGGCTGTATCAATATCACCGCCAGCAACCGCAACGGCTAAACCACTTACCAGACGGGCAACATTAACGCCAGCATCCTTATATTCGTTCAACTCCTGTAAAAGTTGCTCTTTAGAAACTTCACCTGAACGAACATCCTCCGCGCGTTTTTCCAGCCAGTCGGCCAATCGCGCCTTGGTGATCAGGCCCACTGTCTCGCCCACCACACCGCCTGCTGCACCCGAGCCACAATCACCCGAAGCGGCTGCACCCACCACACATCCAAGTGCCGCATGAGCAATCAACTGACCTGCCGTATTGAGATGACCATCATCGACAGCAATGCCAATCTCCTGCGCGGTATTTTCCCCGATGACGCTCGCCGCCTCCATTCTGAGCGCAGCGATGAGATTTGCATCCAACTGGCCGCCTTCGATAGCGGTGGAGACACCCGCGTTGACCGTGGTACGGATGAGGCCACGCTGAATATCCTGTGCCACACGATCGGCCAGCGAAGCCGTTTGGGGAAGATCGATGCCAATGTCCGCAACATCGCTGATGTGGGCGGTAAGGCCCGTTGCCACCATGGCTGTTGCCAGCGAGCGCAGGGAGGCGGATGAGCCAAGGGTTTCCAGTGCGGCACCCAGATCACCCTTGTTATTGATAAGCGCGATGCTCGCCTGTTTGGCCAGCGAGTTCAGTCCCGCCTGAAGGGCGGCTTGCACGACACCTTCGGCTGCAAAGCCAAGCCCCTGGGCAAGGGTTGCTGAAAGGCTGGAGAGTGCCCCTCCACTGACTGCACCCACCACAAGAGAGACGAAAGCAGCACCGGCTTCTGTCAGCCCTTGATTTTCATAATCCCATGTGTCGAAACGCGCCTGAACTTCAACCCAGTCCACGCGTGGATCATTTTTGAGCCCGCCGATCCACTCTAGTCCAGGTGATTGGGCAAGCTGGTCTATGGAAGCATTTAGATCGCCAGTCTTTTGATACTCTACAACAAGGCCTGCTCCTGCATTGATCGTGAGACCGCCGCCTGCCTCGATTGCAACAGGCTTGATGGTTTCCCTGACCTGCCCTTTGTCGCTTTCATTCCACCAAAAGATATCTTCTTCACGCCGTTCATCACGTTCAAATTCGGAATCGGTTTCTGTGAGAAGTGCGACCTTGCCCTCTTCGGCTGAGAGGGTTGTTTGTTCCTCGCTGGCAAGTCTGGAAGCTTTTACTGTAATACCTTCCTTTTGGGAGGTGATGTTTAAGGCGCCGCTTGCCTCAATGTCTGACCCTTTGGTTTCAGTTGAAGCGGATTGTCTGCGAATGTGGGTTTCGGTTCCAAGCAGACCACTTGTCTTGAGGTCAAGCTTCAGATCTTTGGATTGTTGGTCCTGAACAGCGACGATATTCACATCACCAGTTGCGGTGATGTTTGTGTCTTCGCCGGAAGAAGTTTCTACACCTCTTAACGTGACATCACCGCCGGAATCGATGGTGAGGTTTGTTCCTGCATTAATGCCAACCAGTCGATGAGTGAGTGAGGATCCGCGATGATAGCCTCCTTTGAATTCATCCTTGGCAAGACGCTCGATTTCAAGCGCACCGAGTGCAACCGCTTTTCTCGCATCCAGTGTGGTCGAACCGCCTGAGCTGAATTGTCCACCCGTTGAAGCAATGGTTCCTTCGGCTTCCAGCAACAAATCGCCGCGTGCCTGAATACGGGCGATTAGCTGATTGCGATCGGTAAACCCGTTGTTACGCTGATCGCGGGTTTTGGCAGTATCGTTCAGGATATCATCCGCTTTGATCGTCACGTTGTCGCCGGATACCGTACCAGAGTTGTTGGCAAACAACTTGCCACTGTTGATCACGATATGCGCATTGGCAAACAGCCCACCGCCCTGATTGAGCACGGCATCATTGGCCGTCACATTCAGACCATCATGGCCTGTCATATCGCCCGAGTTGAACAGTGTGGCCACTTGCACATTAGCCTGACCAGCCTTGATTCGCGCACTTGCAAAATTGACGTTATCCAACGTGGATGAGGCAAGATAAACGCGTGGCACCCAAACGGATTGCCCACCAACAACACGCGCTTCAAGCCATGTGATGTCCTGTGTCAGCCGCGCAACCTGAGCAGGCGTCAAGGCCACACCCAATGTAAGCCCGAGACTTTGCCGAGCATCAATAGCGTTTTCGTACAGGGATTGAACAAGACCACGAGTGTCTGTGGCGTTGCCTACATATCGTTGTCCGGTCAGCGCGAAAATCTGGTCGAAAATAAGCCGCGTTTCCACATAAGCATCACCGAAACGGCGCAGGGTCTGATCGGGGTTGTATCCACCGGCCTGATTAAGAAAAAAGTCCGAACCCAGAAACTCGCTTGGATCGATAAACTGCGAGCGGGTTTCCACCAAGAAAGGCGAATGGGGTTGCTGCGCTACATCAAAGAGCGCACTGCGTCCAAGCAAGGCAGTGATGCCGACATCGAATTCGTCAAGATTGACAAGATTTGCGGGGCCGCTTCCGCCTGCGACATGGGCCGAATTCAGTGCACGGCTACCCGAAGAAAGGCCGATTGGTCCGGCACTTCCACGTACGGCATCGTTGTTCAAATAACCGCTTACATCAGCATCCAGCGTGCCGCCTGCTTCAATGGATGCAAACGTCGAATCATAGGTTGAAGAGGTCGTATTATGGCTGGTCGTTGTCCAGTAGCGGGTTTTCCTGCTGATGCAGATACCCAAAATGCGTCTGGCACAATATCTCTGCGAATGCTGGATAACGGCTGTTGTATCAACCGTTTCAATCAAGTCGCGACCGGTGTTGTTCGCCGTGTTTGCGGTGACTGTAATATTTCCATTTGCCGCGATTTGGCTGTAGTGGTTATTGAGCGTATTGGCATCAACCGTGATAGTGCCGCCCGCCAACAGTTTGGAGGCCGCAGAGCTTTGGCTTAAAGTTTCGCGGGTTGTAACCACAGTCGTGGTCGTGCTGCCCGAAGTTGACGTTTGTGTTGAAGACGTGGTCCCAAAAGCAAGGTTGGTACGCTCATTGGTAATCGTATCGGCCGCCAGCGTCAGGTCACCCGAAATGGCTTCTATATTGCCCGAGGAGTTCTTGATTGACGTTGCGCGGGCAGCATTTAGACCTCTTATGGTCAGAGCAGCTTCGGCCAGAATATCGGCATGGGTGTTGCTCAGGTGTCCATCGAGCTTATAGATTGACGACGTCCCGGAATAGAACACACCGGTGTTGGTCAAATCACCAGAAAGTTCAGCCAACACATGACCATCAACCGAACCCATTGCCCCCGCATTCGTCACAGTAGCGGCTTTTATAGTCAAGCGCTCCGCGCCGTTGATCAACGCAGTGTTGTGTGAATTCGACAAAGTGCCCAACCGGCCACCAGAACGGCCAACAATCACCAGGGCTTTCTCACTGATAATGGAGCCGGCATTGGCAAGGTTGCCATCCAGTTCTATCGTGCCTGTTGTCTTGGCCGCTATCGCGCCGGTGTTGCTTAGGTTGCCGGTGACATCAATGTCCAATCCGCCAGAGCGCGTTGTCATAACAGTCGCATTATCGAAAGATGCGACAGAATAATTGCCCGAGCCACTGATGATTGAGCCGCCTGCATGATTGTGCAGTGCTGTGCTGTGGGTGTGGTTATGGCCCTTGAGCGCCAGTGCATGTGTGACATCCAGTTGGCCACGGTTGCTCAGCGTCCCATCCACATTCAAACGGGCGCTTGCACCGCCAAGCTCACCGCTATTGTCCACATTGCCATCGGTATTGACACTCAGCTCCGACCCTTGTGCGGCAACCTTGCCAGCATTGTGCACCGATGCGGCATTGAGCCCCACGCCCTCATTACCGGCAATCCGTCCTGTGGCGGTATTGATTGAAGCCCCTAGCGATGTAATGTTGACGGCTTTGGCAGAAAACAGATCGCCCTCATTGCGAACGATCGTCACCGCGCTGACAACCGTTCCTGCATCACCTGCCATCCGGCCTGAATTGACAACGCTCCCGCTTATTCCGCGCAATGTTACGGTACTTTTGGAATTCAAGACCGCACTGCTTGTAATATCATCAGCTTCAACAAAAAGATGTCCGGCAGCCGAGTACAAACCACCCGTGAGATTGAGTGATGAAGATGATTTCAGGTCCAATGCACCCAACGCTGTCACACGGGCATTGTGAGCGGAAACATTTTCCGCCTTCAGGGCGATTCCCCCCAAGGATCGCAACACATCCGTATTGCCATCGGCTGCGCGGTCCAGATTGATAGTCGATGCAGTAACGGTCAGTGTGTCTCCCGCGGCAAGTTGACCGTCTCCAGCGTCAAGCCGGTCTGCCTCAACGCTCAGATTGCCAACATTGCTTTGTGCGCCGTCTTCGCGGGTGCCTGATGCAACCAATGCAGCATTACCCAGTGAAACAGAATCGGCTTTCAGGGATACATCGCCAGAAGAAGCAATCAGCGCATTATCATCAAGCGTAACGGCATCGTTAGCCTCTAGAACAATGGCCTCATCAGCAAACAAAGTCCGCTGGACTTCAATCGATTGGGTTTTGGACGTTGCACCGATGGCTCTCTTGGCACGTACATTGCCAAGTACCAGCTTGCCATCGGCTGTCAGGGTCATGCCATGGGCATTGGCAGCCATCTGTCCTTGAGTATTGACCCCTGCACCCCGATCGGTCGAAATAATCTTGATCCGGCCTGCATACATACCGCCCAGCAATGAAGAATCAATCGCCACACCGGGTTCATTCGCGTCAGAAGCAAGGGGCGTGATCAAGCCAGTTTGATACGCATAGCTGTTGCGCCCCGCGACCAGATTAAGATCACCGGCAACCTTGACCGGACCGCCAATACTGATCTTGCGCGACACCAGTTCGAACGCATTGACGCTATCAAGATTAGCCCCATTCAGGCCGATGTTGATATCACCTTTTTCAACCAACAGGCTCTTGAGCGAGCCATTGCTGTTCAGTTCAGGGCGAGCAGTAGCAAGCGTGACCCTGGGTGTATTGATAAAGCCACAGCCGTTACAGCTTATTCCATTAGGGTTGGCAACAATAACATCCGCTCGACTACCATGAACCTCAAGGGTTCCTTCCAATAGCGACCGCTTGGCGCTGATCACTTCATTCACTATAACCGATGCAGGTCCCGATGAGCTTAGGTTAGGGTTACCCTGAACCAGCCCACCCAGTTGGGAGCGTTGCAGGGTTTGATTGGAATTGTTTAAAATCGCGCCCGGTTGCCCAACATTGAATTGATCATATTTATTATGCGAGAGACCGGATGCATTGGGCCTAACGATATTGACTAGAGGTACACCATTACCGGCGCTTTCAACCCCCGGTTGGTGGGCCGCTGCCGCATTCCGGGCCGCTGTTATCTCTGCCGCCTGCATGATCAATGGCTGGAAAGCAAGGAGTAAGCACAGCAGATATGACACGGCCTGACGCCTCAAGCGGCCTATTTTGTTAGAGAAATATTGCGAATGCCTGTGTTTCCTGTTTCTAGCCATGTAATACATTCTCCGTGTTTTACACTTATATCAGCGATGAATATTTATAATTGATTGACCATTAAAAAGCAAAATTGACCCGTGCATAAGCCAATCCCGATGCAAAGACTGCCGCATCCAGATTATCGGATGATGCGACACTATCCGACCACGCCACATCAAAACCGATCTTGCCACCGCGGCTGCGCAATCCGATGGCCGCACCGGTCAGATTTCCGCCATTGATGCCAAAGTCCTCTTCTTCGAACACATGAGCAAAATCGATGGCTGCATAGGCTTCCAATGTTCCAAACACCTTTGTAAATGGTTCGTTTTTTGATTGCGTCAACTGGAGGGCACATTCATTGCGCGTCATCACACCACGATTGCCGAACACAACAGATTCGCGCAATCCACGAACCGTTGAATACCCACCATAAGCAACCTGCTCTGAGTCAAACAAAAGGTCTGGCGTATATTGCCCGCTTACCTGACCGTTATAGGTCGCGCTTAGATCACCCAGTTTGAAGGGCTTGAAATAACTGATGGAACCATTCACACTTCTAAACTGCCCCTTCGGCGAACCGGCTGGGGCCGTATCATCATCAAAAGCCCCCCCTATATCCAGACCCCGACTTATAACCGGCAAACGCGACCAGTTGACCGTTCCATAGTTGTCGGGAATGGACGAGTTCTAAAGTACCTATGGACAGGTCGCGGCTGGACACATCTATTCGGTTGCCCAAAATAAAATTCTCGGTCCGTTTCCATTTGAGCTTGCCAGATAGTGAGGTGATTGAGATCTGATCGCGATGAACAACCCTCGAGACACTCGCGCTCACAGATCGCGAAAGACCCGAGGTATCAATATCTGAAACTGCTCCGACAATTTGCGAATTGTATTCACTCCATAAACCATCCACCGCAAATGTCCAATAACCGTAAGGAACAGAAAAACCACCTGTATAGGTGTCACTGCTTGGAACATCGTCAAAATATAGAGGATGGCGGTCCATCGACCGCTGGTAGCTGAAATTCCATTGCTCATTCAGACGCAAAACATCTTCAAACCCCCAATCGACCCTCGACTGGTATTTGCCGGTTGATGAGGCACCCAAATTGTCAAAGCCCACGGTTCCATACCAGTTTTTAGACTTGTTTCGTCGAACCTGCAAAACCGATGAGCCCGGTTTTTGACCCCCCTCCAGTTCAACTGTTGCATGGTTTGACCGCAGCCGGTTAAGCTGCTCAAGCCCCTGCTCAATGTCACGCAAATTGACCGGCTTGCCCACCATTGCGGGAAATGCGGTATCGATCCGGCT
The DNA here is from genome assembly GCA_012103455.1 of Gammaproteobacteria bacterium. Classification (GTDB taxonomy): domain Bacteria; phylum Pseudomonadota; class Gammaproteobacteria; order HK1; family HK1; genus WLWT01. The sequence continues at coordinate 103,999 of WLWT01000003.1, read as the reverse complement.
TCTGTTTGTATCAGGCTCACCGTCCATTACAATAGATTCCAGCTTACCTTCGACGACAACGATCTCAAGCAAACCATCTGCCAAATCCTGCTCCGGCAACAATGCGCGCGAAGTGATGTAACCTTTCTCCACATACAAAAATGTCAACTGCTTGAGAAGATTGTTGAGATCGGAAAGCCCCAGCCATTGTCCCTCGAACTCGGAAACGACCCCGTTGACTGCGCGAGCTTGCAACAATGTAACGCCGGTTAGCGAAACCGTGTTGACCTCAATACAAGCCTCATCCGGTGCAGCAACCTCCCTTCGTGGAGGAGCAACATTTGCACCACCGGGTGGCCGGTTATCGAGCCTACTTCGCTCCAGTTGGCGCTGACGTTCGTCGGCCGCCCGGTCGCGCTCGATCTGTTCAGCCTGTCTTGCGGCATCATCGGTAGCACTTTGCGCTTGAGCCATATCTTGCAGGCCCAACAAAAACAGACTTGCAGTCAAAACAACCGGCAACACCGATTTGCAAAAAACCCGACCCAGCATGATGGCAATCGCTCGGATACATCCGCTTGCTGGATATTTTACTCTTCAAGAAGATCACCGGAAGCAAGCGCGTTGAACGCTTTGGTAAAGCCCTTCAAAGAAAATTCTACCCTGATGACCTTGCCGTTCAACAGTCGGAACAACCCCGCACCGTTGTTTGCGCGCTTCAGATTTGTCAACAGAGAGTGGTCAGCAGGAATAACGACCTGACAGCCTTGTGCATTACAATGCCTGAATCTCGTCAGAAAAGGCTTTTTCTTTCCCACGATCAAACCGAAATCCGACGGCAAATGAATATCCAAACCAAGAGGCATCCATACCACCAGCGCCCATTTTACTTTTCCAGCCTTGTCATCGGCGTGTATCAACGCCACATTGAACAGCTCAATATTTGCCCCGTTCTGCTGTGCTCGCACCGACTGAGCAATCTCGCATTCGGGTTGCTGTACCTCTGCTGCCTGCTTGCTCGGCACAAGACACTGGTAGGTCCAATCACTATATTGACGGGTTTGCATTTTCAAATCTTGGCGGTCGCTTGAAGCGTCAGAAGCGCTTACCTGCGCATGAACCGGGTACGCCAAGCACAAGACAATCAGGGGATACAGTGTAAATTTGGCGAGTTTGCAAATCTCGATAGAGCAGTATTTTTGTTGTTTCATTTTCCAATATTCACACTATGATTTATTTACAGGGTGCGATCTCAATATGATGTATATAAGCAGCTCAATCGAATCCATATCGATCGAGCTTACGCCAACATTGATCCCAACGCGCATCCGTGTGGGTCAACCCACGCAACGAGAGAACGGCTTGAACTCCAGCCTCCTTCCAGCGCATGCCTCAATTGCATAGGCGCTGCTTAACCAATGTTTTACAAACGGTTTTACTAACCCCCCCAAAATCCACCCACTGTCGATCAATTCCAGACCTCGAATAAGACCCATTAAATAAGGCCCATTGCCTCTCGCTCTATCAGCTATTGCAACACAGGCTGCCTTGGGATATCGTTCCTTGACCTTCGATAGCTCTTGATCAAATCGACCATAACACTTTTTCTTGCTATATTCGGGTGTAGCCCCCATTTGAATGGTATGCAGTCTTTGCCCTTCGCGCTCATAAAGACTTATAGTACCCACCATGGACTCGCGCCAACCGCCTTCAGTTAACAACATACAGCTTCCATCTATTCCAACACTCACACTCTTAACCGGTTTAGCTAATTGCGGTGGGGCATACGTCCATGCCTGTGCTTTCGCGTGAGCGAGTGTTCCCGCTGCGTCACCGAAATTCTCCGATCAATAAAATCAGCCAGTTACGTTTCCACGAAGCGCGAAGCTCGTAATTTTTAAAGATGCCTATGAGTTAGTGTTACTAATTCGGAAAAAAATTACCCGACATTAATTCAGAATATATCTGACATGCTTTTCATAGAAAAACCGTTTAATTATTTGCGTATTCTGTTGCAGTGAGTGCAACACCGAACGAGCCAAGGCCATCAGTTGCTCCTTTGTAGCCACCACTGTCCGCCCAATTCGTTGGCTTTTTACATGATGCCATACTAGCTCATCAGGATTGAGTTCCGGTGAATACGGCGGTAACCATACTAACGTGAGCTTACCTTGGCTAGTGCGGACAAATTCTTGCACTTTCTTGGCTCGATGAATGGGATGGCCATCAACAATCAAATAGACCGATCGCTTGGCGTTGTGCAACAAACGCCTTAGAAAGTCGATAAAAACGTCTGCGGTTACCCGTGATTCAGTTACCATGAAACGCAGGTGACCCTTCGGCGAAACGGCTGACAGCCTATTCACGCTAAAGCGCCGACCCGTTTTCGCTACAACTGGCGTATCACCCCGTACCCCCCAAGTGGTACCACGATGATAATCCGACCGGATCGTCGATTCGTCGCCAAAATAGACCCGCGCTCGGCGCCTTTTCGCTTCTCGTTGTACTTCAGGCCAAGTTTCTCTTAACCATACCTTAACCTGATCAGGGTTTTGCTCGTATGCCTTAAACCCAGGGCGCTGCGCACTCATCCCCAAACGAGACAGGATATTGCCCACCGAGCGCTCGCTGACCTCGATGCCAAATTTATCTTTCAGTAATATCTGAATCATCGAGCGTGTCCACAAGGCATCGTGAAAATCCAATTGCAACGGATTCGTTTTAACTAGTTCACGTAAGCGATCCGCATATTCATCGGGACACTTTCTTGGGCGGCCTGTGATCTTGCCGGTGGACAGCGCCTGTTCACCACCTTGCTCATATCTGGATAACCAATCGTCAATGCAAGAACGATGAAATCCGAGGGCTTGAATTACTTTTTCAGGGCTTTCACCCGATAATACTTGCGCAACCGCGTGCCTGCGGATGGCTTCTCGCGCGGAATGGGGCAGTGAGCGACCGTCTGTCTTTTTCATAGCATCACTATAACACATTTTATCAATTTGTGTCGGGTAATTTTTTGCCGAAGTAGTAACAGGCCCTAGGAAGATGGCTAAGCCAGAGACAAAGACTGTGACACACACAGTAGCTGTGCCTAAAACCAAAATTGTTAAACAGCAACCACAAGCTAAAAATCCCCAGCCAACTAGCGATACAGACACCACAAGCTTGCAGCCTATGCGCCCATAGCCGCCGTTACCAAATCAACAAGACAGCTAGCTAAACACACGAAAATTAAGCATGCTTGCACGGTTTATGCTCTTCAGGTTACCGATTGACAGAGTGAGAGACTAGCATAGTGAGGCGTGGTTGAAATACGTTGTCACATATTCCTAACGAATCTGTTGAGAGCATAAAACGGTGGCAGGGTTTTTGCCTAGATGAAGTTTAGCATACGTACTGAGACTGCGCTAACATGTAGGGATTTTTAGCATGAAAAATATTAGTAAAAACTTAGCGAAAAATAGCGTTTTTTATCCTTCGCTAAGACAATTTTGGTTTGACTTGATGAAATTGTCAGCTCGCTTAAGGACTAAAAAAATGCATCAAAAATATATGAAAAAAATAAAGCTATTCCCGGTAAGCTGCATTTCGGTTGCGGACATTGTCGTGTTGATGGTTGGTTAAATGTAGCTATTAAATACTCTGATATTGATATCGATTTTTCGATGGGTAAGTTGCCATTTCTAAATGACTATTTCAGTCATATATTATCTCAACACGTGATTGAGCATTTGGAGATGGAGCGTGAGCTATTACCAATTTTTAGTGAATTTCACAGAATACTTAAGCGCGGTGGTGAAGTTTGGCTCTCATGCCCTAGTATTGAGAAAATTTGTAATAGCTATATTCATGACAGAGCAGCTTCACTTATAAAAGGCAGGCAATCAAGGTTTCCATCATATTCGACAAGAGGTTATCCACCAGTAGTCACATTAAATTCCATGTAACCCGACGGGCGAGAAGCATGATAATAAGTTGGCATTCCTTGAGGCGTAGCTTCGGCATCGATATTGTTGAGGTCAAGGTAAGGCTGGTTCCAAGGTTGTCCGCCCATGCGCTGAGTACTTGTTGCCTCGGCTTCTTCCCATCTTTTCAGAATCCGCTGAACAGCTAGAGGCCGGAAGATATTCGGTGCCTCTGCCACAGACTGCGAGCTGGCTTTATGTGCGTAATGGAAATACAAGTACATATTGGCGATGAGGATATCATTAGCAGAGCACGCAGTGGGCAGATCTTCGAATTGCACCAAGGATCTTTTGAGCGGATACTGAGGGTGTTTAGCAACTAGCAAATACTTTAGATAATTGTAATTTTTGCCTTCTCTTTCAAGTGTCACATCCTGAGTGACAGGCAAGGTATATAGTATCCCAGCACCTGTATCTGTTGCGTTTGCTGCGTATGAAGGCGCTCCTAAAATCGAAGCAACAACGAGAAACAAAAAAGGTATTTTCAGTAAGGCTTCTCTAAAAATTAATGGTTTTTCCGGATTTTGAATGGGTATTGTATTCTCTCCTGATTAAACTTCCCAGTCCCCAGTGAGAGCCCAGAATGACTGAGCACCAATTTTTAGAAGCCGTCCTCTCTCTCGTAGCCCCTTGGGGCGTCCATCACGTCGATGTCGACGAAGAGGCGAAAGAAGTGCATGTCTGGCTTGAGCACCAGAAAGGGACCAAATGGAAGTGTCCAGATTGCGATCAGGAACTGCCCTGCTACGACCACGGAAGAGAACGGGCTTGGAGGCATCGAGACTTGTTCGAATACAAGACGTGGATTCATGCGAGGCTGCCGAGAGTGAAGGGTCCGGAGCACGGGGTTCGCCAAGTCCAAGCCCCTTGGGCAGAGGGATCGTCCCGGTTCACAACCCTGATGGAGAGCCATGTGATCGACACGCTCCAACAGTGCGAGACAGTGGAAGGAGCCCGACGTCTCAACGGTCTCTCTTGGGGCGAGACCTTCGGTATCATGCAACGCGCCGTCGCTCGGGGACGAGAACGCAAAGGCGACGAAGCTCCCACAAAGAGTCGGGGTCGACGAGAAGGCGTACAAGAAGGGCCACAACTATTTCACCCTCGTCTACGATCTCGACCATTCGTCCGTCGTCCATATCTCCCAAGAGCGGACCAAAGCGAGTCTTGTGGAGTATTACGAGAGGCTGACGCCGGCGCAGCTCGGTGCGATCGAAGCCATCTCGATGGACATGTGGGAGCCGTTCTACCTGGCGACCGTGGAGACGGTTCCGCTGGCGAAAGACAAGATTGTGTTTGATCGATTCCACATTGCGCAGCCCGTCAATAAGGCAGTCGACAAGGTGCGGCGCGAGGAAAATCGAACTCTGAAGGCAGAAGGGATCGCTCTCCTCAAAGGCACGAAGTATTTGTGGCTTTATTCCGAGAAGAACCTCCCGGAAAAACGGAAGGAATCTTTTGAAAGCCTGAAGGCTGTGAACCTGAAGACCGGTCGCGCGTGGTCCATTAAAGAAATGTTGGGCGAACTCTGGGAGGCTCCCAGCGTCGAAGCGGGGCGCGAGTTCTTCCAACGCTGGTTCGGTGGGGCGAGACGCAGCCAACTGGAGCCGATCAAGACGGTTGCGTTGACGGTCAAGAATCATCTCGAAGGGATTCTCAACTATCTCCGACATCGTGTGACCAACGGAGTGGCCGAGGGGATGAACAGCAAGATCCAGACCGTCCGACGGAACGCTCGTGGCCATCGGAATACCGAGAACTTGAAGACAGCAATCATGTTCTTTTGTGGGAGACTGGAGCTTCACCCACACTAAACCCGGAAGAACCAAATTAATTTCAGAGTAAGAAAATTAGGCAACGTAAGAGATCGCTACATTTGCCTAACGCTTGAACTGTGGGGCCGCCGAGCGAAGCGAGGGAACTAACGTGCAGTGTTAGCGGTTCCTCACCAGCGATTTGTGTACGCCCAGCATGGGCATGAACTGATGGGGTGTAAGTCCCCTGTTGGCAAACTACCACTTGTACTTTATGCTGGAGTATGGCATTAACAACGAGCAGAAGGCAACTGCAAAACCGCGAGATTTTGTGGGAAGCAAGCCCAATGCAAAGCTGTTCACGACAAGCACATTCGCTGGTACCGCAAAAGCGTGGAAAAGTTCAAGCACCGTGTGCGTGAACTGACCGGCCGTAGCTGGGTGTGTCGAGGGCAAGCAAAATCCGCGAACTGTAAGTCTCTATCGGCGTGGCTGGAGCAACGACTGCGGGATGGGCAACCCATACCAACGCGGTGTTGAACTTGACCACGGGACATGCCGGTGGGGCGCGATGGGCTACTGGAAACAGTGGGGCAGGCCGCGTACCAAGATACGCAACCTAATCAAACTTGGCCTTGCGCTATGCGCCTGATGCTTAAAGAAGTTTTGGTGCCGGGGGAGGGACTCGAACCCTCACGTGCGTGAGCACAGCAGATTTTGAGTCTGCCTCGTATACCGATTTCGACACCCCGGCAGGGCGGCGCAGTATAGCGCGACTCGGGCACATGTGCGTACTATCGCGCCGCCATGGAACTCGCCGATTTTCGCTACCATCTGCCCGCGCACCTGATCGCCAAGTATCCGTCGCCGCGGCGTACCGAGTCGCGGTTGCTGCACGTGCCAGCCGTAGGCGGGTTTGTGGATACCACCTTCGCCGCATTGGCCGGCTGGCTACAGCCCGGTGATGTGCTGGTGTTGAACGATACGCGGGTGATGGCCGCCAGGCTGACGGGCCGCAAGCGCAGCGGTGGCGCGGTGGAGGTATTGCTTGAGCGGGTTGAGGACGATGCGAAAGCGTTAGCCCATATCAAGTCGAACCGTTCCCCTAAGCCTGGTAGTGAGCTATTTCTGGCGAATACGCCGGTCCGCGTGGTGGGCCGGCGCGATGATCTTTTTGTACTGCAACTCATCGAAGGCTCTTGGCCGGAGCTTATAGAGACCCACGGTCAGCTACCACTGCCACCTTATCTTGAGCGCGCGGCGGATGAGATAGACGCCGAGCGCTACCAGACGGTATACGCGCGCCGGTGCGGTGCGGTCGCCGCTCCCACGGCAGGATTGCATTTCGACGAGGCCCTGCTAGAGAGGCTAGAAGCCCGCGGCGTGTCGCTCGCGTATGTCACGCTGCATGTGGGTGCGGGAACGTTTCAGCCGGTGCGCGCCGAGGGGGGCATCCACGGCCATAAAATGCACGCTGAGTGGTTGGAGGTTTCTAGCGTCGTTTGCGATCAAGTGTGCATCGCCCGCGAGCGCGGCGGGCGGGTGGTGGCGGTGGGTACAACGGTGGTGCGCGCCCTGGAAACGGCGGCGGTGGGTGGCACCCTGGAACCTTATAGCGGCGATACCCGCCTGTTCGTGACCCCGGGCTTTGAGTTTCGTGTAGTGGATGCACTGGTGACCAATTTCCATCTGCCGGCTACTACGTTGATGATGTTGGTGGCGGCGTTTGCCGGCCGCGAGCGGATTTTAGCGGCTTACCGCCACGCGGTGGAGCAGCAATACCGCTTCTTTAGCTACGGGGATGCCATGTTCCTGGAACGTTCGCCATGACTGCACAACAACGCCACTACTTCGAATTGCTGGGCATCGAACACGGTGCGCGCCGGGGCCGTATGCACTTTCCCGCACGGCCAGCGGTCGAGACCCCCGCGTTCATGCCGGTGGCCACTTATGGCACGGTGAAAGCGATGACGCCCGAAGAGTTGCGCGGGCTGGGCGTGCAGATAGTCGTCTCCAATACGTTCCATCTGATGCTGCGCCCCGGTACGCAGATCATGGCTGCCCACGGTGGGCTGCACGGGTTTATGCACTGGGACGGACCCATCTTGACCGACTCCGGCGGCTTCCAGATATTCAGCTTAGGGGCGCTACGCGAGTTGACCGAAGCGGGGGTGCGTTTTCGCTCGCCTATTGATGGTTCGAAGATCTTCATGGATGCGGAGACCTCCATGGCCGTGCAGCGGGTGTTGAATTCGGACATCGTGATGGCGTTCGATGAATGCACACCCTATCCGGCGACCCTGGCGCAGGCGCGCACTTCCATGGAACTCAGCATGCGCTGGGCGGCCCGCTCCAAAGTGGCCCATGCCCATGGCCGCGATGAGCCTGGTGCGAATGCTTTGTTCGGTATCGTTCAAGGCGGTGTCTATGCGCAGCTACGCAGAGCCAGTTTGCAGGCGCTGACCGATATCGGTTTCGATGGCTACGCAGTGGGTGGTTTGGCCGTGGGCGAGCCGGCTGAGGAGCGTTTGCGGGTGTTGGACGCGCTCATGGCGCATATGCCCGATTACACCACCCGCTACCTGATGGGCGTTGGCACACCGGAGGATCTGGTGGAGGGGGTGAGCCGGGGCATCGATCTGTTCGACTGCGTGCTCCCTACCCGCAATGCGCGTAATGGTCACCTGTTTACCGCGGGCGGCACGGTGCGCATCCGCAATGCGGCGCACCGCACGGATGAGCACGCGTTGGACCCCGCTTGCACCTGTTACACCTGCACCCACTACTCGCGCGCTTATCTACACCATTTGTCCAGGGCGAATGAAATTTTGGGGGCGAGGCTGAACACCATCCACAACATTCACTATTACCAGCACTTGATGGCCGCTATGCGCGCCGCCGTGGAGCGGGGCGGATTCGCCTCTTTTAAAGATGCGTTCTATGAGCAACGCAGACCTTGAGCCCGCCAGTGTTGAAATCGGCGCGCTTCAACTCCACCTGCAGCGTTCTGTATACTTCGCACCCTTTGCCCAGCCCATATCCGAGGCTTACCCATGGATTTCTTCATCTCTAATGCCCACGCCCAAGCTGGCGGCGGGGCCGGGCCGGGATTTGGCGATTTTCTCTTCATCATCATTCTTTTCGCTGTTTTCTATTTTCTCTTAATTCGCCCCCAGCAAAAGCGGGCGAAGGAGCATCGGAAGATGGTGGCGGATCTCAAAAAAGGCGATGAAGTGGTGACCCAGGGCGGTTTGCTTGGCCGCATCAGCGAGGTCGGGGACAATTTCCTCCATGTTGAGGTGGCTTCGGGCACTGAGGTGAAAGTGCAGCGCAGCGCCATCGGTGCGGTGATGCCCAAAGGCACGATTAAGTCCGCATGATCAATCAGTATCCTTTTTGGAAGTATCTGCTTCTCATCGCCGTTTGTGTGATCGGGCTCGTGTTCGCCTCACCGAATCTATTCGCGCCTGATCGCGCTGTCCAGATCTCCGCTCACCGGGCCGGCGCGGCTCTGCCCGCTACCCTTGAGGCCGAGGTGCGCACGGCGCTCATTCAGGCGGGCATAGAGCCTAAACGGATAGACCGTGGCGAGGCGCGCTTGCTGGTGCGGCTTGATGATCCCAAGAAACAATTGGAAGCATCCCGTGCCATTCGCGCAAGCCTGTCCGATGACTTCGTGGTGGCGCTGAATCTGGCGCCGACTACGCCCGCATGGTTGCAGGCGGTGGGCGCTTTGCCGATGTATCTGGGCTTGGATCTGCAAGGCGGTGTTCACTTCCTCATGGAGGTGGATATGAAAGCGGCCGTGCGTCAGGCCGAGAACCGGCATGTGGGCGACATACGAACGCTGCTCCGCGAGGCGCGGATCCGGTACCGCTCGGTGCAGCGCCCGGAGACGGGCGGCATCTTGGTGATCTTCCGTGACGCCCAGACTATGGCTAAAGGCCGTGAGCTTATCCGGGCGGAGATCGCTGATCTTGAACTCAGTGACGGTCCCGAGGGGCAGTTTCAATTCCGTGCCGCTTTGACTGAAGAGGCGGTCTTGGCGGTACGTGCTTTCGCTCTTGACCAGAACATCACCACGCTGCGCAACCGGGTCAATGAACTCGGTGTGGCCGAACCCGTGATCCAGCGCCAGGGTGATGATCGCATCGTGGTGCAACTGCCCGGTGTGCAGGATACGGCGGAGGCGAAGCGCATCCTCGGTGCCACGGCGACGCTCGAGTTCCGCCTGGTCGATGATCGGGGCAATGTGGCCGATGCGGTGAATGGACTTGTGCCGATCGGCTCAAAACTCTATTACGAGCGCGGCGGCAGGCCAGTGTTGCTTGAGCGCGATATCGTCATTTCCGGTGATTACATCGTCGATGCCCGATCGGGTATAGAGCAACAGACCGGGACTCCGGCAGTGTTCATCGGCCTGGATGGCCGCGGTGCCGACATCATGCATGATCGCACCAAGGGCAACGTGGGCCGGAGCATGGCGGTCATCTTCATCGATCACAAGGTGACGGTGCGTGAGGTCGATGGCGTGCAGAAACGGCAGAAGAAGATCACCGAAGAGGTGATCAATGTCGCCGTGATACGGGACCGCCTAGGGAAAAACTTCCAGATCTCGGGACTGGATTCCACCGCGGAGGCGCGCGATTTGGCCCTGCTGCTGCGGGCCGGTGCCTTGGCCGCCCCTATAGTGATTATCGAGGAGCGCACAGTCGGGCCCAGCCTAGGGCAGGAGAGTATCGACAAGGGCACCTTGTCCGTACAGATAGGATTCGTGCTGGTTCTCGTGTTCATGGCGTTTTATTACCGGGTTTTCGGCTTGGTGGCGAATGTTGCTTTGGCTACCAACTTGGTGCTCATCGTGGCGGTGTTGTCGATGCTGCAAGCGACGTTGACGCTGCCGGGTATCGCAGGGATCGTGCTGACAGTGGGTATGGCGGTGGATGCCAACGTGCTTATTTTCGAACGCATACGCGAGGAGCTGCGCAACGGCAACTCGCCTCAGGCGAGCATTAAACGGGGTTACGAGCAGGCGTTCACCACTATTGCCGATGCCAATATCACCACGCTTATCGCCGCCGTGGTTCTCTTCGGCTTCGGTACCGGGCCTATTAAAGGGTTCGCGGTCACTTTGTCCATAGGTATTTTGACGTCGATGTTCACCGCCATCATGGGCACGCGGGGCATCGTCAATCTTATCTATGGCGGGCGCCGGGTCTCGCAACTGTCCATATAGCCGCCGCCTATAACCCCGGATCACAACGATGCAGTTACTCAGCAAACCCACTAAGTTCGATTTCGTCGGTCAACGCCGCAAGGCGGTATGGTTCTCCGTCGGCTTACTGCTGCTCTCCTTGCTGTCGCTCGGCTTTAGGGGGCTTGATCTCGGTATCGATTTCACGGGTGGCACCTTGGTCGAGGTTGGATATCCGGGACCTGCCGATGTGGAGAAGGCCCGTGAGGCTCTGGCTGAAGCCGGCTTTCCAGAGGCCATAGTGCAGCACTTCGGCACCAATAGTGAGGTGTTGGTGCGCATCGCGCCCCGTGATGAGCTCAATAAAGCCGAGTTGAGCACCACCTTGGAGGATGCCCTGGAAGCGGCCCACGGTGAGCAACTGGAGATGCGCCGCGTGGAGTTCGTGGGTCCGCAGATCGGCGAGGAGTTGCGTGAGGACGGCGGCATCGCCATGTTGATCGCGCTAGCCGGGATCCTTATCTATATCGCCCTGCGCTTTGAATGGCGTTTCGCCATCGGCTCGGTGGCCGCCTTGGCCCATGACGTCGTCATTACATTGGGTTTTTTCTCCGTTATCGGTATTGAATTCGATCTGACAGTGTTGGCCGCTGTCCTGGCCGTTATCGGTTACTCGCTCAACGACACCATCGTTGTGTTCGACAGGGTGCGGGAGAATTTCCGCAAATTGCGCCGGGCTACGGTGGAACAGACCGCCAATATTTCCCTCAATCAGACCTTGTCACGGACGTTGATGACGTCCTTGACCACGTTGTTGGTGTTGCTCGCGCTTTTCTTCCTGGGTGGTGAGTTGATCCACGGTTTCGCCACCGCGCTTATCGTCGGTGTGTTCATCGGTACTTATTCATCTATTTATGTGGCCACCAGCTCGGTTCTCGCCCTCGGCGCGCGGCGCGAAGATCTGTTGCCGATGGCAAAAGAAGGCGCCGAAGCCTGAGTAATAGGCCCGCGGCACCCCTAGCTTCAACTTTGAAGTGCGACAGTTCGCTATCCCGCGCGCGTAATGGGTCAGCGCGTTGCCGGATCCGCCCAGCAAAGTGCGCCCTTAATCGGCCACTACAACTTATGGGACAGCCCATGCAAGCCGAAGAGATCAAACAGTTAATAGAAGCCGGTCTGCCCGGAAGCTGGGCGGAGGTTGACGGCGATGGCCGGCATTGGAATGCCGTCGTGGTCAGCGAGTCCTTCGCGGGTAAGAGTATGCTGGCCCAGCACCGCCAGGTATACGGCGCGCTGGGTGATAGTTTCGATACCGAAGCGGTACATGCTCTATCCCTGCGTACATTTACACCGGAGCAATGGAAAGCCGATGGCGGCGGCGCATGAGCGGCGCCCGTGGATAAGCTCATCATCACAGGCGGTGTGCCGCTGGCCGGCGAGGTACGGATCTCCGGCGCTAAGAATGCAGCCTTACCCATCCTGGCATCGACCCTGCTGGCCGATGAACCGATCACCGTCGGCAATATTCCCCATCTGCACGACATCACCACTACCATGGAGCTACTTGGGCGCATGGGGGTGGGGTTGGTGGTGGATGAGCGCATGAACATTACCGTGGACCCATCGCCTATCACCGACTTTTACGCGCCGTATGAGCTGGTAAAGACCATGCGCGCGTCCATTTTGGTGCTGGGTCCGCTATTGACCCGTTTTGGCCGTGCCTCGGTTTCCCTGCCCGGTGGTTGCGCCATCGGCTCCCGTCCCGTGAATCTACATCTGGCGGGATTGGAGAAGATGGGAGCGGAGGTGGCCGTGGAGAATGGCTTCATCCACGCCACCGCCAAGAAATTGAAGGGCACGCGGCTGGTCATGGATCTCACCACCGTCACCGGCACCGAGAATCTCATGATGGCGGCGACCCTGGCTGATGGCAGCACCATTATCGAGAACGCTGCCAGGGAGCCTGAGGTGGTTGATCTGGCGCATTGTTTGAATGCTATGGGCGCGGACGTCAACGGCGCTGGCACGGATACGATTACGGTCCATGGGGTCGAGCGCCTATCCGGCACCCATTACAACGTGTTGCCCGACCGTATCGAATCCGGCACTTATCTGGTAGCGGCGGCGATCACCGGCGGTAAAGTGCGTATCAAAGACACCAATCCCGACATGCTGGAAGCGATTTTGGAGAAGCTGGACGAGGCGGGTGTGGACGTGGGGGTAGGGCCCAATTGGGTGTCCGTGGACGCATCGATCCGCCGGCCACGAGCGGTCAATATTCGCACGGCACCTTATCCGGCTTTTCCCACCGATATGCAAGCCCAATTTACCGCCCTTAATGTGGTGTCCGAGGGCACTGGGACTATCTCGGAGACGGTGTTTGAAAACCGTTTCATGCACGTGCATGAGCTACGCAGGATGGGGGCCGATGTGCAGCTAGAGGGCAACACGGCGGTGACCCGGGGCGTGAACAATTTAACCGCGGCGCCGGTGATGGCCACTGACTTGCGCGCATCGGCCAGTTTAGTGCTGGCTGGATTAGTGGCGGAGGGCGACTCCGTGGTCGATCGCATCTATCACATCGACCGGGGGTACGAATGTATCGAGGAGAAGCTGGCACAACTCGGTGCCCGCATCCGCCGGGTTCCGGGGTGAATCCAAGCAGATGACGCCAAGCAGATGAGCCCGGATAGATGACTACGATTAAGCGCCTCAACGCGCAAGCCGCCGAGTTTCCGGAGCAGCTTGCCGCGCTCACGGCGTTTGCGCTGGAAGACGGGCGCGAAGTGGAGGCCACGGTCCGCGAGATCGTGGATGCGGTACGCCATCAGGGGGACGCCGCCTTAGTACGCTTGACCAACCGTTTCGATCGCCGGACTGTGTCCGACACTGACGAGTTGGTGCTAACGCCTGAGCAAATCGAGGACGCCTGGTCCACCGTCGAGCCCCCTGAGCGCGACGCGCTGGCCGAGGCGGCTGAGCGTATTCGTGAGTTTCATGCACACCAGCGCGATGAGTCGTGGCGGATGAGCGACCGGCACGGCAATGTGCTGGGCCAGCAGGTGAGGGCGTTGGACCGGGTGGGTATCTATGTACCCGGCGGCAAGGCTGCTTATCCATCCTCCGTTCTGATGAATGCTATTCCCGCCAAAGTGGCCGGGGTGGAAGAGGTGGTGATGGTGGTCCCGGCCCCAGATGGTGTGCTGGAGCCCATGGTGCTGGCCGCTGCGCGGGCCGCTGGTGTTGATCGCATATTCACCCTCGGCGGTGCGCAGGCGGTGGCAGCGCTGGCTTTCGGTACGGAAACGGTACCTGCCGTCGATAAGATCGTAGGTCCCGGCAATATCTACGTCGCTACCGCTAAGCGGCAGGTGTTTGGCGTGTGCGGCATCGACATGATCGCCGGACCGAGCGAGATCCTGATTATCTCCGATGGCAGCGCGGATCCTGCGTGGTTAGCGCTGGATCTGTTCGCCCAAGCGGAGCATGACGAGGACGCCCGCGCCATTCTCATCTCCCCCGATCGGACGCACCTAGACCGGATGGAGCAGACCATCGCGCGCCTGCTGCCGAAGATGGAGCGGCGTGCGATTATCGAAACATCGTTGGCCCATCGCGGTGCTCTTATCGATGTGGCCGATTTGGAGGCGGGGGTTGATCTGGCCAACACGCTGGCGCCGGAACATCTGGAATTGGCGGTGGCGCAACCGGAGCAATGGGTTGATCGGGTCAAGCATGCCGGGGCCATTTTCCTTGGCGCGCATTCGCCTGAGGCTTTTGGCGACTACTGTGCCGGACCCAATCACGTGCTGCCTACGGCCAGAACGGCCCGGTTCTCATCGCCGCTTGGCGTTTACGATTTTCAGAAGCGTTCCAGCATCATTCATTGCTCGCCGGATGGGGCGAGAATGTTGGCACCGTTGGCACAAGTGCTCGCGAGCGGTGAGGGATTGGCCGCCCATGCGTACTCTGCCAAAGTCCGTGACGGCAGTAATGGTGTGGATCTTTGATTCGGTGTAGACCTTTGATGAGCATCGTAGCTACTTTCTTGTCCGTTGGATATCTGAAAGATAAACTGAATAATATCAAATTTTTATAGTCAATCCCACAGGGTGCTGCCTTATAATAATGTCCCATCTAAACCAACCCCCCAATTTCGCATGGGTTGATGCGCTCCCAAAATTGCTGCCATCGACCTTGGGTCAGCGCTAACGCGCGTAAGCTCAATACTGTCTTCAAGCCTTTATCTTTCCCTCTCATACCCGAATGACACAGGCGCTGTTCAATTAACCTCTTGCAGGCGGCTTCCGTGACACCAGAGCCGATTGCAAAGTGCTTCTCACGCTATCGCGCATAGTCCATCATAGACCGGTGATGGGTGAAGCATCTGATGGCGTCTTTGACTTTTTTCTTTGCTATCTGCCGTTAGGCGCTTACGGCCCACTCTGTTCAATTCATCGAGCACCTTTTGTGCGCCATTGCTTTGGTGTTTGAGTCTGTGACATTGCTCTTTTAACCAAGCTTTTCGTTTTGACTTCCCGGTTTTGTCTCGATAGGCCCCGTTAGCCGCCTGCGCCAGATATTGTGTTGCATGATAGAAATCCAAAATCTGATGCTGCGTCAGGGGGGTTAATAACGGCCAGTTATCACTCGCTCCATCAGCAATGCCCACTCGAGTGGCATTGGGGTAGAGCGACTTAACGTGTTCAGCCTCCGCCATAAACCGCTGTTTGAATGACGCCTTGCCCTATTGCGCACAAGCCCCTCAATAAATGCTGTGTAACCGCTGCCCTTCACCGTCATACAACGAGATAGAACCCACCATCGCTTCTCGCCAAACACCCCCTCGCATTGGCACCATCGCACCGTCCAGGCTCATACTGACCCCTTCTACTTCCTCATCAAACTCAGGCGTTCGATACTTCCATACCTCTTCCTTGGCCATACCGCCTCCTTGGCTTGGGCAATCGCACCCACCTGCCCGGCCACTTTTTGTCAATCATTCACTGAAATCTTGCAGCCATGATTATTCGCAAGGTCATGGCGGGTTTCATTGGCGTTCAGCCGGGCCTATTGGCTTGATAATAGCTTGTCCATGCGCAGGGTTGCATTTTGCATGACCCGCGCTGAGGCTTCCATTGGACCGTAGATACGACCCCCCTTGGACGTTGGGTACACAGGGCGAACAACGTCGATGGGTCCATAGGGCGAATAATACGTTTGGTTGCTTTGCGTGCGTGAAGTGAGTGTTATACCGCTCACCTCGATTGGACTGCCATCGGTATCAAAGCGATGAAGGGCTTGGGCTGTCGCAGAGCAACCCCGTGGGTTGCTCACCGATAAAATCGTGCTTTCCATCGCCAGCAATGAACCGGTTAACTCCCTCTCTACTTCAAACTTAATCCGATGGCCTGAGCGTGAAATGATTTAGACCGATGACGGGGAAGACATGATAGAGCACCCTACAAAGCTTATAACAGGGCTAAGCTAGCTGAAATATCACATTATATCAAGGCAGTACTCTTTTCGGTTTGGTGATCCGAAATAAATGGAGCGGGCGATGAGTCTGGAACTCTAAGCGGGCTGAAATGCTGATCTGGAAGCGCCGCTTGCTACCCTGGTCTTTGCGAGACCACTACGTCGAGGTCAAGCTCCCGGCCGCTTCTCAACACCGTAATCCGTACCGGCGACCCAGGTGAGACTGCGCTGATGGTGTTGATGGCCGATTGCGGATCGGAAATCGGTGTGCCGTCGATCTCTACGATCAAATCTCCAGGCTTAAGACCGGCGCGGGCAGCGGGGCCGCTGGCCAGTACCCGGTTGACCAGTACGCCGGAAGTTGATGCTGGCGCATCGTGTTTTTCAGCTTCCGCTGCCGTTAGCCGTTCCACTTCGATGCCCAGCCAGCCGCGGCGCACATATCCGAACTGGGTAATTTGTTGCGCCACATGTTGGGCGACGTCCACTGGAATAGCGAATCCTATCCCTGACGCTTGCCCGGTATCAGAGAGGATAGCGGTGTTAATACCCACCAATTTGCCCTCGGCAGTGATGAGAGCGCCGCCCGAGTTGCCGGGATTGATCGCCGCATCCGTTTGGATGAAGTCTTCGAAGGTGTTGATGCCTAGCCGTGAGCGCCCCTTGGCGCTGACTATCCCCATGGTCACGGTCTGTCCGACCCCGAAAGGATTACCGATGGCTAACACCACGTCGCCCACTGCAAGATCATCGACTGTTCCTATGGGAATACCGGTTAGGTTTTTGAGTGGTATTCGCAAAATGGCGAGATCGGTGTCCGGGTCCACCCCCACAACTTGTGCACGCGCCGAGCGGCCGTCACGCAACATGACGTGGATCTCCTCGGCGTTGGCGACTACATGGTGATTGGTGACCACCACTCCGTTTGCCCCGAGCAGCACACCGGAGCCCAAGTCCGATTGGGTTCGTTCCTTAGGTACATCGGGGCGGTTGAAGAAGCGCCGTAAAAACTCGTCGTCCACCAGGGGATTGACGCGCCGCTTCACGACTCTGGAGGCGTGGATATTGATCACCGCCGGTGCCGCTGTGTGCACGGCGCTCGCATAGGATGCCGCCGGTGTTGCTGGCGCCAGATCTACTGCTTGAGGCAATCGCGCGATGAGGTTGGGTTTGATGGCCACGACGATGAAAGCAAGCGCTAAGCCGGCTATCACCGACTTCACCACGAAGCGGATTGTTGTTAGCATGCGCTATTGCCTCAGAGAGTCGGCTCTGTAGGTGGGAAGAACCAGCGGAAAACGCCCGCTTCGCCGTCACGGGGTGAGGTTGTCTGCGCAAGTTTAACGAATCGAGCTTTTTTTGTGCGCACCGAATTGGTGCAATCTTGACCAACCTCTCGGCTTGTAGGATCCTTTCGAACCTGTCTGGTTACGGGAAACCCCTGGCGGTGATATCGAGGGGTGCTAGCTGCGCCCGCGTGACCAAAACGAATTCATGAAACTTTAGATCCGGCGGAGTTCCACATGACTTATGGAGGCGTGGACCACGGTCGCCGGCGGTTCCTCACGGCTACCACTTCGGTGGTGGGCGCTGTAGGTGCTGCTTATGCGGCCGTTCCTTTCGTCACGTCTTGGCAACCTAGTGCGCGTGCCAAGGCTATCGGTGCCCCAATAACGGTCGATTACAGCAAGATCGAACCTGGCCAGCTTATCGTGCAAAAATGGCGAGGCAAGCCAGTTTGGATCTTGCGGCGTACCGAGGCGGCGCTGGCGTCACTGGATGCGGTGGCCGAACAGTTGCGCGACGCCGGCAGCGAAGAAGACCAGCAGCCCGCCTATGCCCGCAACAAACACCGGTCTAGGCGGCCTGAGCTTCTGATCTTAGTGGGTTTGTGTACCCATCTAGGCTGTGCGCCCAGCATGGTGAGGCCGGCCGAAGCCGGGCAATTCAATCTCGGCAGCGATTGGCAAGGGGGGTTCTTCTGTCCTTGCCATGGATCCAAATTCGATTTCGCTGGCCGTGTCTACAACAGCGTTCCGGCGCCGACTAATCTGCAAGTACCGCCGCACCGGTTTGAAGGTGAGCACCTGCTCATCATCGGAGAAGATGAGGGAGGTATCGCCTGATGATGCAATCCATCGTGGCCGTGCGCGATTGGGTCGATGCCCGTGTTCCGATCATGAAGATGTGGAACGAGCATCTGGCCGAGTACTACGCGCCCAAGAACTTCAATTTCTGGTACTACTTCGGCTCTTTGGCATTGCTGGTGTTGGTGATCCAGTTTCTGTCCGGGATCTGGCTGACGATGCACTACAAACCGAGCGCGGAGCATGCATTCGCCTCGGTGGAATACATCATGCGCGATGTGCCCTGGGGTTATCTGATTAGATATCTTCACTCGACCGGAGCTTCCGCGTTCTTCGTAGTGGTGTACCTGCATATGTTTCGCGGCTTGCTTTACGGATCGTATAAAGCGCCGCGTGAGCTGATCTGGTTGATCGGTATGGGCATCTACATGCTGCTGATGGCCGAGGCGTTCATGGGTTATCTGCTACCTTGGGGGCAGATGTCCTTCTGGGGCGCGCAGGTCATCATCTCCTTGTTTGGTGCTTTGCCGTTTGGTATTGGAGAGGCACTGTCTCTTTGGATCCGCGGTGACTACGTGGTCTCCGACGCCACTTTGAACCGGTTTTTTGCGCTGCATGTGGTGCTGTTGCCGGTGTTGTTGCTCGGTCTCATCGTCGCGCACATCGTCGCGTTACATGAGGTTGGTTCTAATAACCCGGACGGGGTAGAGATCAAGAAGAACAAAGATACCAATGATATCCCGAAGGACGGCATTCGCTTTCATCCCTACTACACGGTGAAGGATCTTTACGGCGCCAGCGTCTTTTTGCTCATCTTCAGCGCGGTGGTTTTCTTCGCGCCCGAGTTCGGTGGCTGGTTCTTGGAAAAGGATAACTTCGTGCCGGCCGATCCATTAAAGACGCCCGAACACATCGTACCGTTATGGTATTTCACGCCGTTCTACGCGATTTTGCGTGCTATTCCCCACAAGCTGACGGGCGTATTGGCCATGGGTTTGTCAATAGCGATGTTGTTCGTCTTGCCTTGGTTGGACCGGCATCCGATCAAGTCTTTCCGCTACCGGAGCGCTCTTTACCGTGGTGCGCTGTATGTGTTCGCCTTGGTCTTTGTGGTGCTGGGGTGGTTAGGCACACAACCTGCTACCGTTGTTTACTCCGAGCTAGGTCTGCGCCTGGCCGAGCTGTATTTCATGTTCTTCATCGTGCTGGTGATGTATAGCAAGGACCGGGGGGCGGATACTCACTTCATTGTGTTCATCGTGTTGCTCGCCAGTATGATGTTCGCGGATGTAATCCGTTTCGATGCGCAGAAGGGATGGCTGATGTTCTTCAGCGCGATCATCCCGCTTGCGTATATGGTGGTTTTTATTCTAGGGCCGATTTTCACCCGTATGAACGAGTCGCGTGTTGTGCCGGAGAGAGTGACGTGAGGATTAAGCAATACCTTTTTGCAGCGTTTGTCGCTCTGGCATTGCTTGGGTCTGCGTCAGCCGCAGGTGGCAACTACGACTTGATGTCGGCTCGATCCGATCTCAGCAATCAAGCGTCTTTGCAGCGCGGGGCGAAGCTTTTCGTTAACTATTGCCTGAGCTGTCACTCCGCCAGCTTCATGCGGTACAACCGCATGGCTGAGGACCTGGGGCTCACCGAAGAGCAATTGATCAGCAATCTTATGTTCGCATCGGATAAGAGCGGGTCTACCATGACGGTGGCCATGAATGAGAAAGATGCCAACAAATGGTTCGGCGTGGTTCCTCCGGACTTGTCCGTGATTGCCCGTTCGCGAGGACCGGACTGGCTTTATTCTTATTTCATGACATTCTACCGGGATGATGCGCGGCCTTTCGGTGTGAACAATTTGGTGTTTCCATCCGTGGGTATGCCCCATGTCATGGAACGCCTGCAGGGCGTGCAGCGCTTACGTGAACTCAAAGAGGACGAGGTGCGCTCACGCGATCCTAAACGCGAGCTGGTACTTGAAAGCGAAGGCAGCCGCAGTCCCGGTAAGTTCAGCAAGGATATGCGCGATCTCACCAACTTCCTGATCTACGTTGGAGAGCCAGTCAAGCTTGAGCGCTACGGACTGGGGATCAAGGTCATTTTATTCTTACTCGTGCTAACCTTCCTTACTCGGGCACTTTACAAAGAATACTGGAAGGACGTGCACTGAGTTCTTCTGCCGCTAAACCTGTTCGATGGGGGTCCTATGGCCAAGGTCTTTATGGCCGAAGGTATGGCAACCCGTCGGCGGCACGCGCTTGGGGTTGTGCCGGAGGGCGCGCCGGCCTTAAAGCCCAGTGATGCCGCAAGAGGGGACCATGGCTCTGCTTCCTAACCGCCGTTCGATAATGACTCTTTACTCCAACGAGCGTGATCCTGCATCGCATGCGGTCCGTTTCGTCCTGGCGGAGAAGGCGGTCAATGTAGATGTCGTTCACGTATTGCCCGATGAGCGCCCTGATGATCTCATAGAGCTGAATCCGTACGAGGACGTTTTGACGCTGGTGGACCGCGACTTGGTGTTGTACGAGCCGCAGATCATCATGGAATATCTAGACGAGCGCTTCCCTCATCCGCCGTTGATGCCGATCGATCCGGTGACAAGAGCGCAAAGCCGCCTATTCCGTTTTCGCATTCAGCGTGATGTGTATGCATGCGTCAAGCAGATGTATGATCCGCAAAAAAGCGTGGTGGATGCCGCTCGTAAAGCACTGCGAGATAACTTGACCGCAATCGCACCGATTTTTTCTCAAACCAAGTTTTTCATGAGCGACGACTACTCGTTAGTCGATTGTTTTATGGCGCCTGTGTTGTGGCGTCTGCCTAGTTTGGGGGTGAAGTTGTCCGGTCAAGCGAAAGCGATGATTCGCTACGGCGATAATCTGTTTGAGCGGGAGGCTTTTGCCAACAGCTTGACCGAAACCGAGCGGGAAATGAACGAAGACTAAGCGTGTAGGTACCCTGGTCAATGTTAGCTAATCATGGCAGAGCCTAGTTTCACCTCACTCAAGCCTTATCTGTTGCGGGCACATCACCAATGGATGGCCGACAATGGGCTCACGCCACATCTGGTCGTAGATGCCGATATACCCGGCGTGGTGGTGCCGCGCGAGCACGTTAAGAATGGCACCATAGTGCTGAAGATTGCCGCCCAGTCTATTGATGCGCTTGTGATGGGTAATGAGCACGTGGAGTTTTTGGCACGCTTCAGGGGCATTAGCAAGCATATATTCTTACCCATAGACTCGATACGGGCGCTTATAGATATGGATTACGGGGTGGGAATGAGTTTTGCGCCTGAAGATGACGGCGCTGCGGCGGAAGGGGCCGGGGAAGGACCAGACAATGAGCCTCCGCCCGATGCGCCAAGACCTAGGCCGCGTCCTTCTTTGCGGGTCGTCAAATAAGAACGTCCCGTTGTTCTGTTAATGAACCTGATCGGGATCCCAGTCCAGCCACGGTAAGTCCACTATCTGGGCCCCATCGCCGGTGAGCGTCAACGAGCCGCGTAAGCGGGAATAGCCGTCCAAAGAGACCTCGAACACGTAGGTACGTACGAATACGACGCGGCCTTGGGGGTCACGGGCAAGGCGGGTACGCGCAAGGGCGACTGTATCATCCAGAAGCTGTATGGGCTTTCCGTATAGCAATAGCCGGACGGTGGCGATCGCATGCTCGTGCTGGTGACTAGAGTGCCTCCAATACCATAATGCACCCGCGAGAAAAGCTAATGCCAATAGCGCACTACCCATGATCCCGTCAACGGATGTATTCGAAAAGTTTTACCACTCGTTGAACGCCGCCTATTTTACGCGCCACGTTGGTGGCGGCATCGGCTTCGGCGCGTGTAGTCAGGCCCATCAGGAAGACCGTGCTATTTTCCGTGACGACTTTGATGAGATGTGCAGGAACATTGCCGTGCGCGAATAATGCGGTTTTGACTTTGGCCGAAAGATAAGCATCGCTACCTCTGACGCCAAGAGTACTGGGCGCTGCCGCGCGGACTTCATTGTATACTTGGCGTACTTTTTCGATGTTGCTGACGAGGGTGGTGGCGCGCTGCTTGAGTGCCTCCGTAGGGGCCTCACCCGATAGCAGAATGATGCCGTTGTAACTGGTAACGTTGATGTGGGTTTGTTCGTTGATAGCTTTGTCTTGAAAGAATGCTTGCACGCCCCTGATTTCAATTAGCTCATCGTCGATAACGGTTCCTGGAGTGCGCCTGTCCAAGATAGTGGATTGTTGACTAGGTTGGGTGGCGCAGCCTGTTAGTAGCATGGCCCCTAAGAGGGCCGCTGTAAAAAGGCTGAATTGTCGGGCCATTTCAATCCTCCCGCCCGCTGAACTGTAGATCAATGAGTTCACACAGACAATGGACAATTAAAATATGCAGTTCTTGGATGCGCGCCGTCGATTGCGCTGGCATCCGCAATTCGATGTCTTGTTGGCGTAAGCGCGTCGCGGCCTCGCCGCCATCACGGCCCGAGATCAACACGACTAGGAGGCCGCGCTCTTGCGCTGCCTCGATGGCGTGCAAGATATTCGTGGATTGACCACTGGTGGTGAAAGCGATGAGGGCATCGCCAGCGTTACCCAAGGCATGGATTTGTCTTGCGAAGATTTCGTCATAGCGGTGGTCATTGGCGATAGAAGTGATGGTCGGGCCATCCGTGGTGAGGGCTATGGCAGGTAATCCGGGGCGCTCCATTTCGAAGCGGTTGACGAATTCCGAGGCCATGTGTTGGGCGTCGGCGGCGGAGCCGCCGTTGCCGCACAGCAAAACCTTGTTTTGATTCAGGAGCACCTGCCAAAGAGCCGCTCCGGTTTTGGCTATGACTTGAGGTAGCTCGGCGAGTGCATCTTGTTTGACTTTGATGCTGTCTTCGAAGCTTTTAGTGACGCGTGCTGTTAACTCCAAGATTCCACCTCGAATGCTCCTGTGATCCAGTCTATATTTGCCGCGCCTGGACCCATGGCGACCACGTCAAAGCGGCATGGGGTTGCCTGGTTTATTCGATGCACTTGTAAATAGTGTGATGCCGCGCGCGCAATACGTTGTTGTTTGCGCCGGTCTACTGACGCGGCCGCGCCTCCGTACCGGCTGGTTTTGCGATAACGCACTTCAATGAATATCAATGTTGCGTCATTATCCCGGGCGACGACATCGATTTCTCCAACGCGGCAACGGTAGTTACGAGTCAATACCGTCAACCCGCGGGCTTGAAGAAAAGACAGGGCACGCTCTTCAGCAGCGTCACCGACCGTTTTACTCCTAGGGGCTGTTTTGCTCTCAAGGGATTCATCCCCCGCAGTTTTAGGCGCCGGGGTTTGGCGTTCGGATCTCTTCAAAGCCGGTTGCTGGGTGATAGCGATACGGCGGTACCCAGGAGTTCGGGTACACCTTCGGTAATACGCGCCCACTTCAATTGGCGGATGACAACGTTGTTATCGCCGATCAACAAAGTACCGGTGTGTCCCTGGAAGCTCTCACCCGGTTGCGCTCTCAGCCGGCCAGCCCGTTTGACCAGGGCGGCAGCATCGGCGCCCAGGGCGAACAGGCGGGAATATCCAGCCATCGCCTCCGGCCAGTGTTGTTCCAGTACTTGGCGCAGGGCGCCTTGCTCATCGACGGGAGTTAAAATCCAGGGCATGTCGCCAAAGATAACCCCATCTATATCGCGATCCAGATCGGCGTTAGGCACGCCGGTGTAGACGTGAGAGGTGGCGTAAACAGGCACCCTGGAGGCCCGATGAAAACGCAGTTGTGGCCGTAACATCCGTGCCTGGTTGGCGAATCCGGCCATGAAGATAGCATCTATGTCTTGCCTGCGCCGAACGGCGAATGCCACGTTGGTGCCGACCAGTTTGCGCACCGCCTTGAAGCGTTGCTCGCTTTGTTCAATGCTGAGCAGCGCTTTTACTGGTGCGGATAAATCCCGCTCCTCAGGGTCGAATTGTCCTGTCTCGACCACCGTTCCGCCCAGGCGCTCGAACGCTTGCGCGAAAGCTGAAGTGACCCGCTCCCCCCAATTGCCGGACGGTCCTATAACCGCTGCCGCCACGTAGCCGTCAAACCAAATGCGCTCAGCCACTTGACCAGCTTCTTGTTCTGGCGACAGCGCCAATTGGAAGAGGCCGGCAGGTGGTGCGCCGCTGTCCGCGGCGCGGGCCACGGTATTGAGTACTAGGGTCGGAACCCGGATGTCCCCGGTATTTGAGATCGCGGTTACGGCTTCTTTGCGAAGTGGACCAATGATGAACTGAGCACCAGCCTCAACCGCATCCAAGTACGCTGTTCCAGGATCTTGGTCGTTGGTGTCGATAATGCTGATGGAGCGCTCCGAGCCATGTTGGCCCTCAGCCAGCCACGCCGTGATAAAGCCATCGCGTAACGCCGCACCCGCATCGGCGAATTGCCCCGTCAGTGGCAACATGAGGGTGATACGGTTCGCCGGCAGTGACAGGCGTTCACTCTCGGCCAAGAGCTTATCTACCACTGCGAACTGGCCTGGGTGATTGGGGAAACGCGCTTGCCAAGTGGCCAGCTCTTGGCGCAAAGCGTCTACGTCGGTGAGGTATGTTTTACCGATGAGAGCCAGTTCGACCCAACCGCCGAAGCTATCGAGCGGTGGCCGGTTCACCGAGGACAACTGCGCCCGCTCCGCCCATTGTAAGGCATCCCATATGCCTTCGTAGTTGGCTTGCCGGGCGGCCGGATCGCTTAATTCAAGGTCCAGTCGGGTACGCGCTTCGGCCAGCTTTAATCCAGCGCCGGTGGCATCCAAGATGTCAACTTTGGCCTTGAGTAACGAAGGATGCCACTCGGGTGTCAATTGCTCTGGCCGCGGTAGCAGTTGTTCCGCTTGGCCTGCCTTACCCGCAAGATAAGCTAGACGCGCTTTAGCTAAAGCGGCCAAGGCGGCTGTGTGTGGTGCAAGTCCGGCTGGCGGTATACGGGCCAGATGCGTTTGTGCGCTGGTCCTGTCGCCCGCCGATAGCAATGCATTGGCGGCGCTTGCCAATGCTCGGCTGGCGCTAGCCGGATCGGCCCCTTTGACCTGGCTCAAATATTCCGCCGCGGCCGCCGAGTAGAGCTTTTGTTGCAGTAAGGTGGCTGCTTGAGGCGTTACCGGTTGTTGCTCGATGTCGTTTACACCGCCGCCGCAGCCGCTCAAGCCGGCCATGAGTACACTGAGAAGTATAGCTATGGTGCCGCAGTGGGTTGTAGTGGTGCGCGGTGCTTTAAGGGTCATCGACATTGGAGGCGATATTTTTCCTAACTCTATCGTATTAAAGAGTACCAGCCGGACAGTGATAATTCATCTTCT
The DNA here is from genome assembly GCA_012103455.1 of Gammaproteobacteria bacterium. Taxonomy (GTDB): domain Bacteria; phylum Pseudomonadota; class Gammaproteobacteria; order HK1; family HK1; genus WLWT01. The sequence continues at coordinate 78,211 of WLWT01000003.1, read as the reverse complement.
TGGCAATTCACCCGCTTGGAGCTTATTTGGTGTTGCCTACGTTACTCATCATCGGCCTTGTTATCGATCGGCCTTGTCATCGGCTAGCCCCAGGCGCAGACTGATTCGCGGGGAGTCGGCCGGACAGTCGCTGCCGCTTAGGCGGGAGAGGAAAGTCCGGGCTCCGAAGGGCGGAGTGCCAGGTAATACCTGGGGGGCGCGAGCCTACGGAAAGTGCCACAGAAAATAAACCGCCAAGGGCGTTTGATGAGCAAGCGCACTTGGTAAGGGTGAAAAGGTGCGGTAAGAGCGCACCGCGTTCCTGGTAACAGAGACGGCAGGGTAAACCCCACTCGGAGCAAGACCAAATAGGGGAGCAATGGTGTGGCCCGCACAAGCTCCTGGGTAGGTCGCTAGAAGCATGCGGTGACGTATGTTCTAGATGAATGACTGTCCACGACAGAACCCGGCTTACAGGCCGGCTCCCCCCTTTATCGCCCCGTTCCATTCTTATCCGTGCGTCTTTCTCGATCGCCTTAGAACGATCGGAAAAACCTCAAGTCGAATCTTAGCAACTGATTGTATTTGTTCGTATTTAAAGTTCTTCGATCGCTAGATCTACAAGCCGATAAAGTTCCTGCAATTCACGATGTAACTCATTGTAATGATTAGGATTTTTAAAACTACTTCATTGGACTAATTGATTGACAGTGGAAAGAGGGTGGACTAATGTTGCTAGTCCGTGGGAGAAAGTGGGAAATATTGGATCGAACTCATTAACGTGAGTGCATCCTCACTGCCAGCCAGTTTTGACTTCTGGATTAGGCGTTCAAGGAGGGCTTGGTCGTGTTTCGTGGTGAGTCCGCGCTCAACATGGATGAGAAAGGCCGCATGGCCGTACCGAGCCGCTACCGGGAGCAGCTGCATATGCAAGCTGGAGGCCGGCTCGTCATCACGATCGGCCTACAGCACCGCTGCTTGACGGTTTATCCATTCCCCGATTGGCAGCGTATTGAAAGTGAACTGGAACGCCTGCCGGCGTTCGACGATGGCGCTGAAGCTGTGCGCCATCTTCTGATCGGTCATGCCACGGAATGTGATCTGGACAGTCATGGCCGCATCTTGGTGCCGCAGTCACTGCGCGAATTCGCTTCCTTGGGCAAGCGCGTGAAGATGATCGGTCAGGCGAGCAAATTCGAACTCTGGGATGACGGGGCGTGGGCTGCCAGGCGCGAAGAGTGGCTCGGCCAGGTGATAGGGGTGCTACGGGACCCACCGCAGTCTTTACGCGAGTTGGTGCTTTGAATGGGGTCAGATCACTTGCACCGAGGTCGAGGAGTGACTAGTGCGCGAGCGAGCAGCGAGGTAGGGCAAAAGCATGTGCCGGTACTGTGCGCGGAAGTGGTGGCTAGTTTGATGCCGAGTCCACCGACCAATACAGCGTGGATTGGGATCGATTGCACGTTTGGACGTGGCGGACATGCGGGCGCGCTGCTGGCACGAGGTGGTAACGATGCGCGGTTATTGGCCCTTGATCGCGATCCGCAGGCGGTGGCGGCGGCCCATCGAAGCGGTGATCGGCGCTTGCACGCCGTGTGTGCGCCGTTTTCATGTTTGGCGCAGATCGCCGAGGGTGAGGGCATGAGTGGCAAAGCTGATGCTGTGCTCTTCGACCTCGGGGTGTCCTCGCCGCAGCTCGATCAGCCCGAACGCGGTTTTAGCTTCATGGCCGATGGCCCGTTGGACATGAGGATGGATCCCGACAACGGCCCTTCGGCGGCGCAGTGGTTGGCTGACGTTTCCGAGCGGACGCTGGCCGACACCTTGCGCCGGCTGGGCGAAGAGCGTTGGGCTAAGCGTATCGCCCGTGCCGTGGTCCGCCGGCGCGCCGAACGGCCTATAGAGCGCACGTTGGAGCTGGCCGCGTTGATAGCGGCGGCCTGCCCACGGGCTAAGAAACCATCGAAGCATCCGGCAACCCGCAGTTTTCAAGCGATACGGATGGCGGTCAATCGTGAATTGGAGGAATTACAAGCAGGACTTGAGCAGGCGGTCGCTGTGCTACGGCCTGGCGGACGCCTGGGTGTTATTAGTTTCCATTCCTTGGAAGACCGTATGGTGAAGCGTTTTATGCGGGTGCGGCACACCGGCCCGCAGCTACCCCGTGGATTACCGCCGCCTCCAGGCGCGCCACCGCCGCCGCTCGCCAGCGTGCTCAAGCCGGTGCGTGTGAGCACTGCGGAAGTGGTGCTCAATCCCCGTGCCCGCAGCGCTACGTTACGGGTGGCGGAGTTAAGGCAGTGAACCGGTTGGCGGTGGTTGCTTTGTTAGCGCTCGCGGTGACCGCGAGCGCAGTGAGCGTGGTGCACGTCAAGCACCGCAGTCGCACTTTGTTTGTTGAATTGCAAATCCTGGAGCGCGAGCGGGATCGGCTCAATGTGGAATGGAATCAGTTGGCGCTAGAGCAAAGCGCCTGGGGCACCCATGATCGGGTGGCAGAGCTGGCCACCAGCCGTCTTGGCTTCGAGGAGCCCAAGGCCACAACGATGGAAGTGGTGAGCAGCCATGGCCGCTAAAGCGCGCGATATGTCCGGCCAAGGAAGCATGTTTAGCTGGCGCCGCCGCATGGTGGTGGGGGCATTGATGGCCGGCTTTTTGGTATTGGGTGGCCGCGTTATCGATCTGCAGATCAATCATCACGAATTTTTGATGAACGAGGCTAACGCCCGGCATTTGCGGGTGGTACGTATGCCGGCCCATCGCGGCATGATCCTCGATCGCCACGGCGAACCGCTGGCGATCAGCACACCGGTTAGTTCTATATGGATTCATCCAGCGGAGCTGTCCGTTGATAAAGCGCGCTGGCCCGAGCTGATCAAGGCGCTAGACATGAGCGAGGGGCGTTTGCGGCACACCATTGCGCAGCGGGGTGATCGCGAGTTCGTCTATCTTCGCCGGCATGCCGATCCGGCTCTGGCGCGAAAGATCATCAAACTCGGTATCCGCGGCGTCTATCAACAGCGCGAGTATCGGCGGTATTACCCGCACGCGGAAGTCTCGGCCCATGTGGTCGGCATTACCGATATCGACGAGCGGGGCCGCGAGGGATCGGAACTCGCATTCGACAATTGGCTCACTGGCCGCGATGGCGCCAAGCGGGTCATGCGCGACCGGCTAGGCCGCATTATCGAGGATGTGGAGCGTATCCGGGCGCCGCGCCAGGGCCGGGAGTTACGCCTGAGTATTGACCAACGGTTGCAGTATCTGGCTTACCGGGAATTAAAGGCGGCCGCCAAACGCCACCGCGCCCGCTCTGCTTCTATGGTGCTCATCGATGTTCTGACCGGAGAGGTGCTCGCGGTAGTCAATCAGCCTTCGTACAACCCGAATACACGGCGCCGGGGCAACAGCAGCACGCGGCGCAACCGGGCGATTACCGATGTGTTGGAACCCGGTTCGACCATGAAGCCTTTCACCATTGCCATCGGTTTGCAATCCGGGCAGGTACAGGCGGATTCTCGTATAGATACCAGTCCCGGCACCTTCAAGGTAGGCCGTCATCTGATTCGGGATCACCGTAACTACGGCACTATCGATCTAGCTACGGTGATCATGAAATCGAGCAATGTGGGGGTGAGCCGGATCGCCCTCAGCGTGCCGCCACAAGATATGTGGCTCATTTTGTCTCAACTCGGTTTTGGCAATACCACGGGATCCGGGTTTCCGGGCGAATCGCCGGGTATCTTGAGGCACTACGGGCACTGGGGGGATATCCACCGGGCGACGTTGGCCTATGGCTACGGTTTGTCGGTGACACCGCTGCAATTGGCGCAAGCTTATGTGGCCATAGCCAACGATGGGTTGGTGCAAGCGCTGTCGTTGCAACGGGTCGATAGGCCGGGCAAGCGGCGGCGGGTTCTGTCCGAAGATGTGGCGCTTGCCGTGCGCACTATGATGGAAGGGGTAGTGGGGCCGGGGGGAACCGCCGGTAAGGCCGCCATTCCCGGTTACCGCGTGGCCGGCAAGACCGGCACGGTGAGAAAGCCTATCGCTGGCGGCTATTCCGAAGATCGGTTCACGGCGTTGTTCGCCGGACTCGCGCCGGCCAGCAAACCGCGCTTGGTGGGCGTGGTCGTAATCGATGAACCGGGGGGTGAGGAGTACTACGGTGGTCAGGTCGCCGCCCCTGTATTTCGCACAGTTATGGCCGGTGCGTTGCGTTTATTGGGCGTTGCACCGGATCGGCCGCAAGACTTGAGCCCCGGGCCCGTGGCTCGGTTGGCGCGCGGTTAACTTAAGGGAGATGGCATGGCTGATCCATCCGCAGCGCGTCTTACCTTGCGCGAGCTGCTCTCACCTGTGGATTGCCATGGCTCTGGCAATGCTGCAGTACGCGGTATCGCCACCGATTCGCGGCACGTTCAGCCGGGTGATGTGTTCTTTGCGCGCCCAGGTCTGCGGGTAGATGGCAGGCGCTTTATGCAGCAAGCCGTGGCCAATGGTGCGGTGGCCGTGGTAAGCGCGGCGGACCCGCTTGCCACGGCAATGCACTCTTCAGGCGTTGATGTCGTCAATGGTGTTGCCGTCATCGCGGTGGATGATATCAATGCTGTTTTAGGCATCGCTTCCGCGCGCTTGCATGGATCGCCTTGTCAATCGCTAAGGTTATTCGGCGTCACCGGGACTAATGGTAAGACGACGGTGGCCTATCTCTTGGCCCATGTGCTGGATAAGCTCGGCGGTTGCGGGCTGATCGGTACCTTGGGCGCCGGGCGGCCTGGTGAGATCATCCCCACCACACACACTACGCCGGAGGTGACACGGACCAACGAGTTGTTGGCCAAGTTCGCGGCCAGTAGGACCCAATATGTGGCAATGGAGGTGTCATCACATGGTATTGCGCAAGGACGCATCTGTGGACTCGTTTTTGATACGGCGATATTTACCAATTTCTCACAGGATCATCTCGACTATCACGGTGACATGGAGTCCTATTGGTCGGCCAAAGAGGGGCTGTTTAAAAGCGAAGGTCTTGGGACCGCCATCGTCAATCTGGATGATCCTTGCGCAACCCGAATCAAAGCGCCCGCCGGCGGACAGTTGTTGGGGTATTCGGCGCACGCTGGAGTGGCCGGTGCGGAGCTGACGGTCACGGTCGATGAGCGTAGCGAAGGTCCTGAGCTTCGTTTGCAAATAAATGGGGCATGGGGGCCGGCGGAACTCGAATCGCGGTTAGTCGGCGATTTCAATGCGTACAATCTGGCGGCGGTTATTCTCGCATTACTAAATGCCGGGGTTTCCTTGGCCGATGCTTGCAGATATCTGTCGTTAGCGGATGCGCCACCTGGAAGAATGCAATGGTTGGGCGGTGGCGACCGGCCGGTCGCCGTGGTGGACTACGCCCACACGCCTGCTGCCTTAAGAGTTGCCCTGCGGGCGAGCGCCACTCTTTTGGATGAGCGGCTTTCGCGGGGGCGGCTTTGGTGTGTATTCGGTTGTGGCGGAGAACGCGACAAGGACAAACGTGCGCAGATGGGGGCTATTGCTGCCGGCTTAGCCGATCGTGTGATGATCACCGATGACAACCCGCGGGCGGAACCGTCGGCCGAGATTATTGCCGATATCCTCGCCGGCATCGCTAAACCTACTGATGTGATGGTGGAGGCCGATCGGGCGCAGGCCATTCATCGCGTCATCAGTGCGGCTAAAGTGGGCGACGTGATTTTAGTGGCCGGCAAAGGACATGAGACTAGCCAGGAACGCGCTGGTGTACGCACGCTTTTTAGCGATGTACAGGAAGTGAGAAGAGCGCTGTGCGCCTATACAAGTATTGGCCATACCAGCGCTGATTGGAATTATCCGGGCTTGGCGTCATGAGCATTCGCATGACGGTGGCCGAAGCGGCACGAGTGGCGGGCGCGAAAGTGATCTCGAGACACGCTATTTCAACGGGCGCCACTTCAAAGGACGCTGTCGCACCGGACGCTGTCGCACCGAGCGGCGGGTTTCACGGTTGTAGCATCGATTCGCGTCAAGTGAGCAATGGTGCATTGTTCGCCGCGCTATCCGGGGAGCAGGCCGATGGCCATGATTTTGTTCACGACGCTATTGAACGGGGGGCTGGCGCTGTTCTGAGCGAACGGGTTGTGGAGGCAGATGTTCCCTTGTTAGTGGTGAAGAGTTGCCGGCGAGCCTTGGGGCGTTTAGCCAAAGCGTGGCGGCAGCGGTTTTCCCTACCCATCGTGGGTGTGACCGGCAGCAACGGCAAGACCACCGTTAAAAATATGATCGCGCAGGTATTGCGCTCAGGTGGGCCGGCGCTCACCACGGTGGGGAATTTGAACAATGAGCTGGGGCTGCCTCTCACGTTGATGGCATTGGATGAGCCGCATCGGCGGGCAGTCGTGGAGCTGGGCGCCAATCATATGGGCGAGATCGATTATCTCGCCGATATGGTCAAGCCGCAGGTAGGGGTTATTACGCAGTGCGCACCCGCTCACCTGGAAGGATTCGGATCCATTGAGGCAGTTGCCAAAGCCAAGGGCGAGTTGCTGTTGCATCTGACTGGAGCGAACAGTTGCGCCGTCTTGAATGCCGATGATGTTTATTTCAGCTATTGGCGATCCAATTGCGCCGCGGTTAGAACGCTCAGTTTCGGATTTTCCAAGACCGCGCAGATTACCTGTGAATGGCAGGTAAGTGATGGAGCCATGGAGGTTGAGATTCGGTTGCCGCAAGAGTCGGTCACTACCCGTTTGAACTTGCTCGGGCGTCACAACGTAATGAATGCCATGGCGGCGGCGGCGGCGGCTCATGCGCTCGAGTGTGAGACTGACGACATAGTGCGTGGCTTAGCGCGGACTGCGCCGGCGCCGGGCCGGCTACAACATCACCGGCTGAAAACCGGTGTTTCGTTAATTGACGATACCTATAACGCTAATCCAGTTTCCACCAACGCGGCCATTGATGTTTTAGCGCAGTTTGCCGGTCCGTGCTGGATGGTATTGGGAGACATGGCGGAATTGGGCGATGCAGCGGCCGATTGGCACCGCGGTGTGGGTGCGTACGCAAAAGATCAGGCGATTCACCAGTTTTTTTCCGTGGGATGTATAAGCCGCGCTTCAAGCGATGCCTTCGGTCAATACGGGCAGCATTTCACGAATTGCGAGGGACTGATAGAAAAACTTCGGGCCCAGTATACGGATGCGGGCGCGATTCTCGTCAAAGGTTCACGTTCCATGTGCATGGAGAGGGTGGTAAACGCTCTTTTGGAGGCCGATTCCTGATGCTGTTGGAACTCACTGAACTGTTAGAGCAAATCCACAGTGGTTTCAGCGTGTTTCAGTACCTGACGCTGCGGGCGATTTTAGGGGTATTGACGGCGCTTCTTATCTCATTGCTTATCGGTCCTTATATGATCGTCCATTTGTCCAAATACCAGATAGGGCAGACGGTGCGCGACGATGGACCCGAGTCGCATGTGCAAAAAGCCGGGACGCCAACTATGGGCGGCGTATTGATTCTGGTTGCCATTATCACCGGTACCTTATTTTGGTCCGATCTTTCCAATCGTTTCGTATGGATCGTTGTTGTCACTACACTGCTATTCGGTGCGATAGGTTGGTGGGACGATTATCGTAAGCTGGTGCAGGGCGATTCGCGTGGGTTGGCTGTTAGATACAAGTTCTTTTGGCAGTCGGTGGTGGCGATGGGTTGTGCAGTACTGCTGTATACCACTGCAGCTTCTCCTGCGGAGACAGCGCTGCTGGTACCACTGGCGAAGAACGTCGCTATCGATCTTGGATCCGGTTTCATTTTCCTGACTTACTGGGTCATAGTGGGGACTAGTAACGCCGTCAACTTGACCGATGGGCTAGACGGGCTCGCCATCATGCCCACTGTTTTAGTGGCAGGGGCTTTGGCCATATTTGCTTACGTTGCCGGTAATGCGAAGTTCGCCGCCTATCTAGGATTTCCGTTTATTGCCGGCGCTGGCGAGATGGTGGTGTTTTGCGGCGCCATCGTTGGCGCCGGACTCGGCTTTCTTTGGTTTAACACCTATCCAGCCCAAGTGTTCATGGGGGACATAGGCGCGTTGGCACTAGGCGCGGCGCTAGGCGTGGTCGCCGTCATCGTGCGCCAGGAATTGGTGTTGATGGTGATGGGCGGGGTATTCGTGGTGGAGGCGATGTCGGTCATCTTACAAGTGGTCAGCTTCAAGCTGACCGGTAAGAGGATCTTCAAGATGGCACCACTGCATCATCATTTTGAACTCAAGGGTTGGCCGGAACCGCGTGTCATTGTGCGCTTTTGGGTCATCACGGTGATTTTGGTATTGGTTGGCTTGGCGACGTTGAAAGTTCGGTAATGGTGTCGAGTGTAGCGGTTGTGTGGAACATCTGAAGAATGAACGCGGTAGATAGTCCTCAGGCGATACCTTTTAGCCAAACGAGCAGCCGTACAAGTCGGGGTGCTCGCACAGGTTGGAGTGCTTGTATCGACGGTTATTTTCTTTTTGCTGTGGTTTCGATCCTTCTTATCGGTTTGACAATGGTAGCGTCCGCATCCGTTGCTATCGCCGATAAGAGTGGCTCTCCTCTGGGGCTTTTTTGGCGTCAGAGTGTTTATCTAGGGGTAGCCACGGGAATCGTTACCGTGCTTTGGCCCCTGGAACTGAAGTTTTGGCACCGTGCGGGCGGTCTTTTGATGCTCGGGTCCGTCGCATTGCTCGCGTTGGTGTTAGTGCCTGGTATAGGGCGGGAAGTCAACGGCGCCACCCGCTGGCTCTCGCTCGGAGTGGTGAACTTGCAGCCGTCCGAATTCGTGAAGATTTTCGTGGTCATGTATTTAGCCGGTTATCTAGTGCGCCGGGCTCAAGAAGTACGATCGGCGTTCAGCGGTTTTTTCAAACCGGTTCTGATACTCGTAGTGATCGCTTGGTTGTTGCTGCTGGAGCCTGACTTCGGCGCTACCGTGGTTGTGTTTGCCACTTCGTTGGCCATGTTGTTCCTGGGTGGGGCGCCGCTGCGTATTTTTTTCGGTTGGGTGGCGGTGACAGCGGTTGCCTTAGGGGGCATCTTGATGGCCGCGCCGTATCGGCTTCAGCGGCTGTTTACATTCTTGGACCCGTGGGCCGATCCGTTTAATAGCGGCTTTCAATTGGCCCAAGCGCTTATCGCCATAGGCCGTGGTGAGTGGTTTGGCGTGGGTTTAGGAGGCAGTGTACAGAAGCTGTTCTACCTTCCCGAGGCCCATACCGATTTTCTCTTCGCGGTATTGGCAGAAGAATTTGGCTTGACCGGTATGACAGTGGTGTTGGCATTGTTCGGGCTGCTTATTTGGCGGGGTTTTAGTATCGCCAGTGAAGCGCACGCCAAAGGCAATGAATTCGGTGCATATCTGGCTCAAGGTTTGACTTTGCTGATCGGTATTCAAGCGTTTTTCAATATTGGTGTGAACGTGGGCGTATTACCAACCAAAGGGTTGACGTTACCGCTTATGAGTTTTGGAGGATCTAGCTTGTTGGCGTCGGCTTTCGCCGCTGGACTCATTTTACGTATCGGTTACGAGGCGAGGCGCGCTCCATGACCGGGTCAATGAGTAGGGGAGCACCGCACGTATTGATCATGGCTGGCGGTACCGGTGGCCATATTTATCCCGGGCTTGCGGTGGCCGGTGAATTGCGGGGGCGTGGATGCGAGGTGAATTGGTTAGGGACTCAAAATGGACTGGAAACACTATTAGTTCCCAAGGCGGGTTTCCCGTTGCATTTTATCGATATCTCCGGGCTGCGTGGCAAAGGTTTTGTGAACTGGGTAAGAGCCCCTGCACGTGTATTGCACGCGTCGTTGCAAGCGGCGGCTCATATTAACACCTTGGCGCCTGATGTGGTCTTGGGGATGGGCGGTTTCGCTGCCGGTCCGGGTGGTCTGGTGGCCTGGCTAATGCGGCGGGCGCTGGTGGTGCATGAGCAAAACGCTGCTCCTGGGTTGACCAACCGTATTTTGAGCAAGATTGCGCGTCGAGTACTGGAAGCATTTCCAGATACCTTTTCCAGTAGTCGCACTCATACGGTCGGTAATCCGGTACGCGGTGATATTGCCGCTGTGGCGCCCATGATCGAGCACCAAGGTCCTACACGTTTGCTGGTTTTGGGAGGGAGCCAAGGGGCACTGGCGTTGAACCGGTTGATGCCAGAGGCATTGGGTTTGGTGAGCGCTTCTTTTTGCGTTACCCATCAAGCCGGTCCCGCGCATGTAGAAAGTACCCGGGCGGGGTATGAGCGGGTAGGGGTGAGGGCGAATTTATTGCCATACATCGAGGATATGGCAAAAGCTTATCAAAACACCGATCTGGTGGTGTGCCGTGCGGGGGCGATGACGGTAGCGGAAGTGGCGGCGGCTGGCAGGGCGGCGCTGTTTATACCGTTTCCGTATGCGGTGGACGATCACCAGACTTTGAACGCGCAATATCTGGTTGACGTCGGGGGTGGGCTTATCGCGCAAGAGCGGGATCTGAATGGCGCATATCTTCGTGATCTGCTAACGGCGTTGATCGAATCACCGAAGAAGCTGTGTGCATTAGGCCGGCAAGCGCGCACTCGAGCTATGCCCTTAGCTACGCAAAGCGTGGCAGATGTTTGCTTTGAGGTGATGCGTGGTTGAGCGTACTCAGTCCATGCGGGTATTGCACCGGGCGCCGGCGATGGGACGGGTACGCCGAATTCACTTCGTGGGCGTGGGTGGCGTAGGCATGGGCGGCATCGCCGAGGTGCTAGTGAATTTGGGTTATGAAGTATCCGGTTCCGATATGCGGGTCAATGCTATGACGGAGCGATTGGCCAAACTGGGCGTGGTGATTTATAGGGGGCACCGGGCCGAGTATGCCGCGCGCGCAGATGTATTGGTCACCAGTGCCGCTATACCAACGGACAACCCGGAAATAGCGCACGCACGCGAACGGCAGGTACCGGTGGTAGCCCGGGCGCAGATGCTGGCCGAACTCATGCGTTTTCGCTACGGCGTGGCCGTGGCGGGTACGCATGGCAAAACAACGACTACCAGTTTAGTGGCCAGTTTATTGACGGAAGGTAATTTAGATCCGACTTTCGTGATCGGCGGCCGTCTTATAGGTGCCGGCACCAACGCGAAGCTGGGAGAAAGCGATTACTTGGTGGCGGAAGCAGATGAGAGCGATGCTTCATTTCTTCATTTGAATCCTATCGTCGCCATAGTTACCAATGTCGATCAAGATCACATGGAGACTTATGGCGGCGAACCGGAACGGTTGTATCAAACCTTCGTGGAGTTTCTACACAATCTCCCGTTCTACGGTCTTGCTGTTTTGTGCCATGACGACCCCGGTGTGCAGGTGGTGCGCGAGCGGGTGAGCCGGCCTGTGATTAGCTATGGTTTCAACGAAGCGGCTGACTATCGTGCGGTCAACGTCTCGCAGCGAGGGCCGCGTATGAGTTTTGAGATCATGTCCCCCGGGCTATCCGGGGCCGTGCCGGTGGAACTCAATTTGGCCGGGCGCCACAACGTACTCAATGCTCTGGCGGCGGTGGCGGTGGCGCGAGAGCTCGATGTCGGCTATGCCGCCATCGCCCGCGGCTTACGCCGCTTCGAGGGGATCGGTAGACGTTTTCAGATCTACGGCGAAGTCTCTATTGCGAACCATCAGGTTTTGCTGGTTGATGACTATGGTCATCATCCACGGGAAGTTGAAGCGACTGTCCGGGCCGCCCGCGCTAGTTGGCCGCAGCGCAGGTTGGTCGTCGCTTTTCAGTTACACCGTTATTCACGCACACGTGATCTGTTCGAAGATTTCGCCTTGGTGCTAAGCGAACTGGATGTATTGCTGTTACTGGATGTTTACGCGGCCGGGGAACAGCCCATTGCCGGTGCGGATGGCCGTGCCCTGGCGCGTGCGATACGCAACCGGGGGCGCGTCGATCCGGTTTTTGTAACCGGCCCGCAGGCGTTGCCTAAGGCATTGGCGGGAATATTAAACGATGGTGATGTGCTGCTCTTGTTAGGAGCAGGAAGTATTGGCGCGGTGGCCCCGCGATTGGTGGCCGGGTAAGCCTGGTGAACGCTTCGTGGTTACCTGAATTGCGCGGTGATCTGCGTTTGGATGAATCCATGCGCAAACACAACGTGTGGGCCGTAGGGGGCCACGTGCAGCGCTATTTCAAGCCACGCGATATAGACGATCTCTGTGCTTATCTGGATGCGCGGCCAGATAGTGAACCCTTGTTTTGGTTGGGGCTGGGTTCGAATTTGCTGGTGCGTGACGGCGGCATCGACGGCTGTGTAATCGCTATAGCGGGAACGATGGATGAGATCGAACGATTAGATGAGGTACGGGTGCGGATAGGTGCTGGCGCTCCTTGTGCCAAGGTGGCTCGGTTTCTAGTCCGTCAAGGATTAACCGGCGGTGAGTTTTTGGCCGGAATACCAGGAACCATGGGTGGCGCGTTGGCCATGAATGCGGGCGCCCACGGTAAGGAGACGTGGATGGCCGTCGAACGCTTGCTCATGGTGAATTCGAACGGGCGGCGTCGATGGCGGGACGCGGCTGATTTCACCGTTACCTACCGCAGTGTGAATAGTCCGCCGGGGGAAGCATTTGCGGGTTGTGAAATGCGTTTTTCCACCGTCCCTATCAGTGTGGTGCAGGAGAACGTTAAAAAGTTGCTGGCGCATCGCGCGCAAACGCAACCTACCGGTCAGCGAAGCTGCGGATCGGTATTTCGCAATCCGCGGGGTGATTTCGCTGGCCGGCTGATTGAAGCGGCGGGATTGAAAGGAGCGCGGTGCGGCGATGCCGTGGTATCGGAAAAACATGCCAATTTTATCGTTAACGACGGTGGCGCGAAGGCAGCGGATCTGGAGGCCCTTATACGGTACGTGCAAGACACTGTACTGGAGCGCTTCGGCATAGCACTCGTTCGCGAAGTACACATAGTGGGGCGGCGGGCGGCATGACTAGGGGCGCCCAATCGAAGGTCGATCAAATCGAGGGTGATAGGGCGCAGGTGGCTCCCCGTGAGCTGTGGCGGCTGATGCCTTTTATGCCGCTGGCGGGGTTGGCGCTACTTGGAGTGATTTTGGCGGAAGGGCCAGCCCTGGCGCGGTTGACGGGGTTATCGGCATTCTTGCCGCGTTGGCCTATAGAGGCGGTAACGGTGACGGGCGAGATGCGTCAGGTTTCTCGCGATGAGCTGACTGCTCGCATAGCGGCAACGTTGAGCGATGATTTTTTCTCCGTGGATGTGAGAGCTATCAGGGTTGTTGCTGCCGAGCTGCCGTGGATCGAAGAAGTCGCGGTGCGCAAGATCTGGCCCGATAAGTTGCACGTGCAGGTGCGCGAGAGGCAGGCGGTAGCGCGCTGGGATAGCGGCGGTCTAATTGCCGCCGATGGCACGTTGTTTTTCCCTAAACACGGGCACGGTATAGACGTTTTGCCGGTACTGGCTGGCCCCGATGGCACTCAGAGAAGCGCACAGCGGCGTTTGCTCGAACTGCGTTCGGATCTAGGGGCGATGGGATTGACTATAACCCGTGTAGTTCTAGATCCGCATAGCGGTATGAATGTGTGGTTGAACGAGGAATTAGAACTCGTGTTGGGGCACGATTTTAGCCGTCCCCGGCTGCGTGAGATGGCCATGAGGATCCCTGCGATGTTAGGTGATCGGCTCTCCCGTGTGGCGCGCATAGATTTGCGTTATGCGAACGGATTCGCTGTGCGTTGGCTTGCGCCCGGGCCGTCGCTGGCCATAGGAGAGGGGCAGTGAAAAAGCTGGAAAAGAATCTTATCGTCGGACTGGATATAGGCACAGCTAAGGTAGTGGCCATTGTCGGTGAGATAGGTGTGGATGGCGCGATTGAGATCGTCGGTCTAGGTTCGCATCCGTCACATGGACTGAAACGGGGGGTTGTGGTCAATATTGAATCGACGGTGCAATCTATCCAAAGAGCGGTGGAGGAAGCGGAGTTAATGGCCGGGTGCCAGATTAATGGTGTTTACGCAGGTATCGCCGGCAGTCATATCCGCAGTTTGAACTCCCACGGTATCGTCGCTATTCGAGACAAAGAAGTTGCCGCTACGGATATCGATCGGGTTATAGATGCCGCTAGAGCGGTAGCCATTCCGGCCGATCAACGCATTGTTCATATTCTGCCGCAGGAATTTATCGTCGATAACCAGGATGGGATCAAAGAGCCTATAGGCATGTCTGGCGTGCGTTTGGAAGCGCGGGTACATATGGTCACCGGAGCGGTTAGCGCCGCGCAAAATATCATTAAATGCGTGCGCCGTTGTGGACTTGAAGTAGACGACCTCATTCTTGAGCAATTGGCGTCCAGCTATGCTGTGTTGCAAGAAGATGAAAAAGATCTAGGCGTTTGTTTGGTTGATATAGGTGGTGGTACCACCGATATCGCGGTTTTTACCGAAGGTGCGATCAGGCATACAGCCGTCATACCCATCGCCGGCGATCAAGTGACTAACGATATCGCGGTGGCGCTCAGAACGCCCACGCAGTATGCCGAGGCGATAAAGATTCAATATGCGTGCGCACTCGCGCAGTTGGCAAGCGTCGATAACAGTATTGAGGTTCCTAGTGTGGGCGATAGGCCGCCCCGGCGTTTGCAACGGCAGACCTTGGCCGAGGTGGTGGAGCCGCGCTACGAGGAGCTGTTGTCGTTGGTGCAAGCGGAGTTGCAACGCAGTGGTTTTGAAGATCTGATCGCCGCCGGTGTGGTGTTGACTGGCGGCAGCTCGAAGATGGAAGGGTTGGTGGATTTGGCCGAGGAGATCTTTCATGCACCGGTACGGCTCGGGTTACCGCATACGGTGACCGGGTTGGCCGACGTAGTGCGCAACCCCATTCACGCAACAGGTGTGGGGTTATTGATATTCGGTCAGCAAAATGCCCATGAACGTACACCTGAGAACGGCCTGCGTCCTGGAATAGATGGTATGTGGACGCGCATAAAAAGTTGGTTTCAAGGGAATTTTTGAAACGATCATAAAACTGGATCATGACAGTAGATGGAGGTTTGAGATGTTTGAGCTGTTAGATAGCCATAGTCAAAGCAACGCGGTTATCAAAGTCATCGGCATCGGCGGTGGGGGCGGCAATGCACTTGAGCATATGCTGGCTACCAATATGGAGGGGGTTGAGTTCATCTGTGCCAATACCGATGCCCAGGCACTCAAGAACTCATCGGCTCGCTCTATCTTGCAGTTGGGCAGTTCCGTCACTAAGGGATTGGGCGCTGGGGCTAATCCTGAAGTAGGCCGCCAGGCGGCGCTTGAAGATCGCGATCGCATCGTCGAGACCTTGCAAGGCGCCGATATGGTGTTCATCACCGCTGGCATGGGTGGAGGCACGGGTACCGGCGCTTCACCGGTGGTGGCGCAATTGGCCAAGGAGATGAGTATCTTGACGGTCGCGGTGGTGACCAAACCGTTCCCGTTCGAACTCAAGCGGCGCATGGCGACGGCGCAAACGGGTATCGCTGAATTGCAAGAACACGTTGATTCCCTCATCACCGTGCCCAATGAGAAGCTCTTGCAAGTGCTCGGTAAGGGCGTGACTTTGCGCGATGCTTTCAGAGAGGCCAATGACGTTCTGTTGGGCGCAGTGCAAGGTATCGCGGAATTGATCACCCGGCCCGGCATGATCAATGTGGACTTCGCGGATGTGCGTACCGTGATGTCCGAAAAAGGCCGCGCGATGATGGGTAACGGTAAGGCCACCGGCGAGGAGCGTGCGCGTACCGCGGCGGAAGCTGCCATCAATTGTCCGCTCCTAGACGATATCAATCTGAAAGGCGCCCGTGGCATTTTGGTGAACATCACCGCCGGTCCTAGCCTCGGTATTGACGAATTCGCCACAGTCGGTGAGGCCATCGGTGAGTTCGCATCGGACAATGCATTGGTAGTCATCGGCACGGTGCTCGACGAGTCGGTGAAAGAGGAGTTGCGGGTCACTGTAGTCGCCACCGGTTTGGGGGAAGCGCAAGCTCAACCGCAAGTGCCCGAGCAGCCCTCCGCCAAGCCGGCGTTGGTATCGGCGTCTACATCCTCCGATGTGGACTATAAACACCTTGAAGTGCCTACCGTGATGCGGGGTAAATTGCCGGCGCGGGAAACGCAGGCCCAAGGCGCCACCGTTCCCGCGGCTGACGGCGATGCCGATTATCTCGATATCCCAGCGTTTTTGCGGCGACAGGCAGACTGATGGCACTGGCAGGCCGGTGCCGATGAGCGTCTGCTTGTTGCCTGGCGGCGGCGGATGGCGCAGGACGTACTATACGCAGGTCGTGGGAGTATCGATTGCCGTTTCGCTGGAATTGATGCCCGGACGGTTCGCACTCCCTGGCACGAGTGCGACTATGGTAGGATGCGGCGCGCTGAGTGAACTGACCCCGGCTGGCGACCGATTATGGATAGCCCACTCATGGGTAACTACTGGTGGGTAACTACTGGGCCGGCACAAATGGCTAGCGCTGCCGGATATGAGTAGGGCAGCTTTGAATGAAGGCTGTGTCAATGGCAAGGGAGGTGCGAATGCAGCGGGTGGCGCCGCACTCGAGCTAAGGCCCACTCAAGCTTTTAAGCCGTTGAAAAATAACGAATCGAATGATTAGGTGTCGGGGGGCACGAGAATGATAAGACAGCGGACGCTCAAAAATGTGATCCGCGCGACCGGGGTCGGTCTGCACACGGGCGAGAAAGTGTATCTCACCTTGAGGCCGGCGGCTTCGAATACAGGTATCGTGTTCCGCCGTGTCGATACGCCGGAGCCGGTGGAAATTGCCGCCAGGCTCGACAATGTAGGCGACACGACGCTATCGACCACGCTCAGCCAAGGCAGTGTGCGTGTCTCGACGGTAGAGCATTTGTTATCGGCCATGGCGGGGCTTGGAATCGACAATGCTTATGTGGACTTGAGTGCGCCAGAAGTGCCCATCATGGACGGAAGCTCAGGCCCTTTCGTCTTTCTCATTCAGTCCGCTGGCGTAGAGGAGCAGGACGCCCCCAAGCGGTTTATCCGGATCAAACGTTCCGTATGTGTAGAAGACAATGACAAGTGGGCCAAATTCGAGCCTTTCGACGGTTTCAAGGTCAGCTTCGGTATCGAGTTCGACCATCCCGTGTTCAAACGCTGTACTTCGCGGGCGTCGGTGGATTTTTCCACCACTTCGTTCGTCAAAGAGGTCTCGCGAGCTAGAACCTTCGGGTTTATGCGCGATCTGGAGCGTCTGCGCGACAGCAACTTAGCCCTAGGCGGTACCCTGGACAATGCCATCGTGGTCGATGATTACCGGATCCTAAACGACGATGGGTTGCGTTACGAAGATGAGTTCGTCAAGCACAAGATCTTGGATGCCATTGGCGATCTGTATCTGCTTGGACATTCATTGATAGGTCAGTTTCACGGTTACAAGTCAGGGCATGCTCTCAACAACAGGCTTCTACGTGAACTGGTCGCTGATCGCAGCGCGTGGGAGATGGTTACCTACGAAGATGCGGTGGATGTGCCGATAATCTTCATGCCGCCCATTACTGCTACGTAGCGCGCGAATTACGCCCAAATTACAGTTACGCCCAAATTACAAGGGGGCCGGCCTCCCTGATGGAGGCCAGTCTTATGTGTCGTCCTTTGCTAAACCCGTGCTGGCCCGCTTTGCCGTGTCGGCTCGTTTTGCGTCCACCGCCTTGGTGCCGATGTCATCAGGGCCAATGTTCCCAGGGCTACCATCATTGGAATTGATATTCTTTGGATCAGCCCGTTCGGCGATGCTACGCAGTGTCCGGGCGAGACGGGGGTCGTTGATTTGGCGCGCACGCTGTTCTAGTTCATATGCCAGGCTTTGGCTGACCGAGGGTTCTTGCGCATGCGCATCCGTGACTTCCTGCTTCGCCATACGAATGTCTACGCGGGGGGCTCTAGAGCGGTTGAAGTGATCGGCGAAGAAGGCAGCGATATCCGGCGAGGCGAAGCGCAGCCGGGTGGCCCAGGCAGGAGAGTGCGCCACGATCACAACCTGCGTTGGCTCGCAACGGGCAACCGCGAAGCGTCCAGCCAGTGGCGGTCCCAATGTTTCGTTCACTTGGGCCGTTATGTTACGCAAGAAGTCGGTTCGTTCACGTAACCTCTGTAAGTGTTGCGCATTGGTCAAGTGTTCTCGGATGCTTCGTAGCGGCGATTGGGGGGCTTGGCCCATATCATTTCCTCATTCCCATCCAGCCGGTACCGGCTCGCGCGGAGGTTATTAAGATGCAAGTCATCATACTCGCAGATAACGCCAAGCGCAGGATGCAGATGGGCAACGGTGCACTCGCCATGCTCACCGCTGCGATTGTGGTTATGGTGATGGCCGCGTACACGGCCGGTTTCCGCCGCGGTATGAGCGAGGCGCCTTTGGCCCGCAATGATACGGATTTCGCCCACCATGCGATGTTGCTACACCAACAGCGCGAGGTCGATGAAGCGAAGACCCGTGCCAGGTTTCATCTGGATCAGTTGACTTTTCATCTGGCCGCCCTGAAGAGCAGGGTTGAGCAGATCGACGCATTTGGAGCGCGTCTAGTGGAACTGATGGGATTGGAGCCCGCTGAGTATGCCTTCGGTACCCCCGTTTCCGTACCTCCGGCTGCTGCTACTCTACAGTATGGAACTGCCGTGGGCAGTGCTCCGGTTGTCAATGCCCCGGTTGTTTATTCCCCGGGTGTCTATTCCCCGGGTGTCAATGATTTTGTGGCGGATCTGGAGGCACTTGGTGAACGGCTGGATGCGCAAGCGCCTAAGAGCCTGTTCAAGATCTCCGAAGCAACAGCGCAATATTTGCAAGTAGCATCATGCCCAACGAGCTTTCGATTAGCCGCTCACAGTTTTTCCACAACCGGCGGTTTTTCTCAAACCATGAGAAGGTTCGCTCGACAACCCACCTCTTCGGGAGGACGGCAAAACGACCCGTGTCCGAGCGTTTGATAATTTCGACGTTCGCTCCGATTAATCTCAGCACTTCGCCAGCGAAAGCCATCCCCGTGTACCCGCCATCGCCCACTACACACCTAACCTCCGAGAGGCGCCCATCTGCTTGAGCAGCAAGTGCGGCCAGTGCCCCAGCTCGATCAGTGACATTTGCCGTGGTCACAAAAGCAGCGTGCAATAATCCCTGAGTGTCCACAGCTATGTGCCGCTTGATACCAGAAGTCTTCTTGCCTGCGTCATAACCTTTGTGGTTTGCACTGTCTGTGTTCTTCACGCTCTGTGCATCAACGATGATCAGGCTGGCTTTGCCACTGCGCCCCTGGGATTCGCGGGCCTCGCCAACCCATTTTTTTAACGCCTTGTCCAAGGCGCTGCAAGAGTCTTCTGGGGACGATTGCCGCCAGATAGTGAAATACTCATGCACACTTCGCCACTTTGGATACTCGTTGGGCAACATGCGCCATTGGCAGCCGGTCTTCAGCACGTACAACACTGCGTTGAACACGTGATAGAGATCGAGTTGTCTTGGCTTGGTTCGCCGACGCGCCGCCTCCAGGATCGGTCTAACTTTCTCGAACTGTTGGCGAGATAGGTCACTCGGGTAGATTCGCTCGTCTGTCATTGCCTTCGCAGCCGCTATGACTATGGATAACAATAGTTTAGGTCAGATGTCCAAAATCGTCAGATCTTGAACAGGTTCTAAGCTCGCCAGCCTCGAGGAAGCTTGGTTGTTAGGGCGCGTTGAGCGAGCTGGAAGCCCTAGTGGCCGGCCGGTTACCAAGGGTTGGGTGTCATCACATTTTGGCTGGAGAACTGATCCGATTACCGGCCGCAAGGCATTCCATGATGGTATCGACTTTGCCGGCCGCTACAAGTCACCGGTCATCGCTGTGGCCTCCGGCATTGTGACCCACTCGGAGAGCCGCCGCGGTTACGGCAATATCGTGCAGATCAAACACCCGGGTGGATTGTCTACCCGATATGCGCACAACGCCAAGAACACGGTGTCGGTAGGGGACAAAGTCGAACGGGGTGAGGTTATCGCGTTGATGGGAAGTACTGGGCGGTCCACTGGCGCGCATGTGCATTTCGAAGTCATGCGGGGCGGCGAACAGCTCAATCCGCGCGACTTCATCCGTGCCGAGAACTAGTGCTTCTGTGCAGAGGGACTAGTAACTGTTAGATGTCCCTGGGCTAGATGTCCCTGGGCTAGATGTCCCTGGGCTAGATGTCTCTGGGCGCACATGCAAGGGAACTGAAGCCACACTGGCGTTATACTTTACGATTTGGCGCGGCGATTCGAACGTATATCGATAAACGCCCCAGGGATAGGCGCTCGAGAGATGAAAGCCCAAGGGATAGGCGCCCAAAGATAAGCACTGCTCGCCGGCGTTGACGGAGCAATCGAGGACCTTTGAGTCACATGGGTATCAGCTTCATAAGAAAGCTCTTCGGATCGCGCAACGATCGCATCATCAAGCGCATGAACAAACTCGTCACCCGCATCAATGCACTAGAGGGCGAGCTGCAAGCGTTGGATGAGACTGCCCTCGCTGCCAAGACTGGCCAATTCCGTCAGCGCTTCGATAATGGCGAGAGCCTCGATGAGTTGTTGCCGGAGGCGTTCGCGGTGGTCCGGGAAGCGGGTAGGCGCGTCCTAGAGATGCGTCACTTCGATGTGCAAATGGTGGGCGGTATGACACTCCACCAGGGCCGCATTGCCGAGATGCGCACCGGTGAGGGTAAAACCCTGGTAGCCACCTTGCCGGCTTATCTGAATGCGTTGACCGGCAATGGCGTGCACGTGGTCACGGTCAACGACTACCTGGCCCGCCGTGATGCGCGGTGGATGGGTCAGATCTACGGCTTTCTAGGCATGAGTACCGGCATCGTAGTACCCGGTATGACCCATCAAGCCAAGCGCGAGGCGTATGGCTGCGATGTCGTGTACGGAACCAACAACGAATTCGGTTTCGACTATCTGCGCGACAACATGGCGTTTACCAAGGCCGATAAGATGCAAGGCGTGCTGTCTTACGGCATTGTCGATGAGGTGGATTCCATCCTCATCGACGAGGCCCGCACACCGCTTATCATCTCCGGTCCTACCGACGAATCGTCCGATCTCTACATCACCATCAACACGCTCATCCCGAAGCTTGTACGCCAGGAAGACGAGGAGGCGCCCGGCGACTTCAACGTGGATGAGAAAACGCGGCAAGTGCATCTCACCGAGGAGGGGCATTTCAATACCGAGCAGCTACTGGAGCAAGCCGGTTTGTTGCGCGCCGGTGAAAGCCTTTACGATTCGGCCAATATCGTATTGATGCATCACGTTAATGCAGCGTTGCGCGCCCATGCCCTCTTTCAACGCAACGTCGATTACATCGTACGCGACGGCGAGGTGATCATCGTCGATGAGTTCACTGGGCGTACGATGCCGGGACGGCGCTGGTCGGAGGGTTTGCATCAGGCGGTGGAAGCCAAGGAAGGGGTGAGTATCCAAAACGAAAATCAGACGCTCGCCTCCATTACCTTTCAGAACTATTTCCGGCTCTACGACAAGCTCGCCGGTATGACCGGCACAGCCGATACCGAAGCGCCGGAGTTCCAGCAGATTTACGGTTTGGAAGTGGTGGTTATTCCCACCCACAAACCGATGATAAGAGATGACCGTACGGATCTGGTTTATCTCACTAAGCGCGAGAAGTTCAAAGCCATCATCGAAGACATCCAGGACTGCCGCCAACGGGGGCAGCCGGCGCTGGTCGGTACCGCCTCCATCGAGAGTTCCGAACAATTGTCGGAGTTGCTGCGCGAAGAGGGTATAGAGCATCAGGTTTTGAACGCCAAACAACACGCCCAGGAGGCGCAGGTCGTGACCCAGGCCGGGCGCCCACGTACGGTGACCATTGCTACCAACATGGCCGGGCGGGGTACCGACATCGTACTGGGCGGCAATCTGCAAGCGGAGTTGGAGGCAGCGCAAGGGACTAGCGAAGCCGAACTGGAGCGCATTCGCGAGGCGTGGCAGGGCCGCCATAACGAGGTATTGGCGGCGGGTGGTTTGCATATAGTCGGCTCCGAGCGTCACGAATCGCGCCGCATCGACAACCAGCTACGCGGGCGTTCCGGGCGTCAAGGCGATCCGGGCTCCAGCCGGTTCTTCCTTTCCTTGGAAGATGATCTGATGCGCATCTTCGCCTCCGATCGGGTTGCTTCCATGATGAAGCGCCTCGGTATGGAGGAAGGCGAAGCGATTGAACACGGGCTGGTTACCAAAGCGATAGAAAACGCGCAGAAGAAAGTCGAGAGCCGCAACTTCGACATCCGCAAGCAGCTTCTAGAATTCGATGACGTGGCCAATGATCAACGTAAGGAGATCTACACGCTGCGCAACGAGCTGATGTCGCAGGATGACGTGTCTGAGCGCGTCGAGCTGGTGCGCGAAGATGTACTGAACCAGACCATCGACACTTACATCCCGCCGCACAGTTTGGATGAACTGTGGGATATCCCGGCGCTTACCGAAGCGCTCAAAGAGGAATACGGCTTGTCCTTGGACATCCAAGGTTGGCTGGATGCGGAGGATGATCTGCACGAGGAGCCGCTACGGGCGCGGATCCTCGATCACTTGGAAGCGGCCTACCAGGAGAAAGAAAAAGCCTACGGTGCCGAAGTCATGCGCCAGCTCGAAAAAGCGATCATGCTGGAGATACTGGACACGGGCTGGAAGGAACATCTGGCAGCCATGGATTACCTACGCCAAGGCATTCACTTGCGTGGTTATGCGCAGAAAAATCCCAAGCAAGAATACAAACGCGAAGCGTTCGAGATGTTTGGTGTGTTATTGGAGCGCTTCAAACGCGAAGTGGTCACCATGCTGACCAAGATAGAGGTGCGCATGGAGGCGCCGCCTAGCCAGTTGCAACCACGCCGGCAAATGTCGATGGAATTTCAGCATGACGAGTCGGCGGATATGGCCGGTGAGGAGGAGCCGGTAGAGATGAGCGTGGCTCAGGCGGGCGGCGGGGCACCACCGCCACTGCCACCGCGGCAGGCGGCGTCTAGGCCGATGCAAGCGCCGTTCGTGAGATCGAGGCGCAAAGTTGGCCGTAACGAGCCCTGCCCTTGCGGCTCCGGGAAAAAATATAAGCAGTGTCACGGCCGGCTTGGATAGCTTTCGCATGGTGTTGCAAATCGTGTTGGCAGTATTACCGGAGGTTGCCCATGGCAGTGGGCCTCGCACCCGCTAAAGAGCTGGGTACCGTCGCCGGCGTTAGAGTTGGAACGGCCAAGGCCGGGATCCGCTATGCCGGCCGTAGAGATCTGACTGTTATCGAACTGACTGAAGGTACCGTCAGTGCCGCCACTTTTACCCAAAACCGCTTCTGTGCCGCCCCGGTTCTGCTGGCCCGCGAACACCTGGCAGTGACAGCGCCCCGTTATCTACTCATTAACACGGGTAATGCCAATGCGGCCACGGGTGCGGCCGGGCTGGCCGATGCGCGCGCTTGCTGCGCCGTCCTGGCCCGCATCTGCGGCTGCGAGCCGGCGCAGGTATTGCCGTTTTCCACTGGGGTTATCGGTGAGCGCCTGCAACGAGAGGCATTCGAGCGCGGGGTGCCCCTGGCCATCGAGGCATTGCAAGAGGCCGGCTGGGAGTTGGCCGCCGAAGCCATTATGACCACGGACACCATACCGAAGGGTGCTGCCCGCGAGGTGGTTCTGTCAGGCGGCAATTGCCGGATCGTCGGCATTGCCAAAGGTTCCGGCATGATTCGCCCGGATATGGCGACCATGTTGGCGTTCATCGCCACCGATGCGCGTTTGGATCAGGCACGAGCACAGCAGTGGTTGCGCCAAGCCGTCGAGCACTCGTTCAACCGGGTCACGGTCGATGGCGATACTTCCACCAACGATGCCTGCGTACTGAGCGCTACCGGCGCCTGTGGCGTGCCGCTGGCGGGTGCTGAAGACGAACAGGCGTTTCACACCGCGCTCACCGAGCTGATGCTCGAGTTGGCGCAAGCCTTGGTGCGTGACGGTGAGGGCGCCAGTAAGTTCATCACGGTGCAGGTGGAAAAAGGCGCCAGTACGGCGGAATGTCTGGTGGTCGCGTATACCGTTGCCCACTCGCCGTTGGTTAAAACGGCAATGTTCGCCTCTGATCCGAATTGGGGGCGGTTAGTGATGGCCATTGGCCGCGCCGGGATAGACGATTTAGACCCGCACAAGGTGGAGGTTTATCTGGGCGACGTGTGTATTGTGCGCGCTGGAGGGCGCGCCGCCGAGTACACTGAAGAACGGGGCCAGGCGGTAATGGATCGCAGTGAGATAACGGTGCGCATTGTACTCAACCGCGGCGAGTCCACCGACACCGTATGGACCAGCGACTTATCACACGAGTACATCACCGTCAACGCCGAGTACCGGACTTGAGATCGATCCATGTGGTCGCCGGCATACTGCTTCGCCCCGACGATCACATACTTCTCTCGAAACGCCCCGAGGCAGCCGATTTGGGCGGGTATTGGGAACTGCCGGGTGGCAAGATGAAGGTGGGTGAATCGCGGTGCCAAGCGCTCACCCGTGAACTTCTGGAAGAACTCGGTGCAGAGGTGGAACGGGCGCGGCCTTTTCATCTTCACACTCACGATTACCCGAAGCAACAGGTAACGCTGGATGTCTGGATGGTCGAGGCGTGGCGCGGCGAGACTAGTGGCCGCGAGCACCAACTCATCGAGTGGGTGCCGCTGGCAGCGTTAAGAGAGCGGCTGTTGCCGCCCGCGAACGAACCGGTTATCAACAAACTACTGTTATCCCCTAGATAATCATTCCCTGGGCAATATGGAGAACAGCCGCGGTAACCATTGATTGGAAGCGCTGCCGCTTCCTCGGACCCCCCCCCTGGCTTACAGGCAAGCTATCGTTGTAAAAATTGCAGCTTGTCTTTAACGGTTTCCCAATCCGCTGCATCATCCGGTGCATCTTTTTGCTCGATAATGACCGGCCAGTCCTTGGACAGTTCGGCATTGAGTTCCAAGAAATGCTCTTGTCCCTCCGGCAAATCGTCCTCCGACATGATCGCCTCGACCGGACATTCCGGTTCACACAACGTGCAATCGATACATTCGTCCGGGTCGATAACGAGGAAATTCGGGCCCTCATGGAAGCAATCGACCGGGCATACTTCCACGCAGTCCGTGTATTTGCATTTGATGCAACTTTCGGTAACGACAAATGTCATCCAGGAGCACCTTCTCTGCTCAGGTGAAAAAAAACGCCATAGTGTAGCTCGCAATAATGCTTGGCGCACTTAGCACCGCGACTCGGAAGCACTATTGGTGTGCATTCAATGCTTGGGCGACATCGCCGGGAACTGCCGACTGCGCGAACACCTGGCGCCACCGGTCCATGGCTTGGCGCGCGGCCTGCAAACGCCCGGTGGCAATGTAGCGATAAACGCCGCTTTTGTGCCGGCTGTAGAGCTGCTCGAAAGCAGCGGCGTCCCCTTTGTAAAGCGCATCATGCGATCCTCGTCACTGGATATCTCCATCGATCAATCGCTCTCGGTCACGGGGCTTTCTGGTGTTAAGGGTCAGCGGGACCCTTCGGGATCGATGAGCGCGCGTAGCGCGTACAACGCCTCCAAGGCCGCCCGCGGGCTCAACTCGTCCGGATTGAGTTGCTCCAGAGTTTCCAAAACCGGATGGGGGGCCGGTGCATCGAATAAGCTCATCTGCGAGTGGGGCGCCGTGTCGCAGGCTGGGGGGGTAACGCCGCCTGGCGGTTCAAGCCTTGCCAGCAGCGTCTCGGCATGGCGCAAAACGGGTGCGGGCAATCCGGCCAGTGCCGCTACTTGCAGCCCGTAGCTGCGGCTGGCAGGGCCTTCTTCGACCTGATGAAGAAATACGACGTCCTCGCCATGCTCGACCGCCGCGAAGTGGACATTCGTCAACGCTGAGTGCTCATCGGCCAGGGCAGTCAACTCGAAATAATGGGTCGCAAAGAGGGTGAATGCGCGTACCTTGGAAGCCAAGTGAGCCGCGCAGGCCCAGGCCAGGGCCAGTCCGTCATAGGTACTGGTCCCGCGCCCCACCTCATCCATCAACACCAAGCTGGCGGCGGTGGCGTTATTCAAAATGTCTGCCGTCTCCGTCATTTCCACCATGAATGTTGAACGCCCGCCCGCCAGATCGTCGCCGGCGCCGATGCGGGTGAATACCCGGTCGAAAGTCCCCACCACCGCTCTTGCTGCCGGCACGAAGGCGCCGGCGTGGGCCAGCAGTACGATGAGGGCCGCCTGGCGCATATAGGTCGATTTACCGCCCATGTTCGGTCCGGTCACTATCAACATGCGCCGCTTGGCGTGCAGGTGTAGGTCATTGGGCGTAAACGGCGCTTGCGCCAGATGCTCCACCACCAGGTGACGGCCAGCTTCTATGGTCAGCTCCGGCCGGGCGCTGAGTTCGGGGCGCACTAAATTCAAGCTCTCGGCCCGCTCGGCAAAACAGGCGACAACGTCTATCTGGGCAAAAGCGCTGGCTGCGGCCTGCAGCGCATCCAGGCGTGTGCCAAGAGTAGTCAAAAGTTGCGCATAGAGTTCGCGCTCGCGGGCGAGTGAGCGTTCACGGGCGCCGAGTACGCGGTCTTCAAGCTCTTTGAGTTCCGCGGTGATGTACCGTTCGGCGTTCTTGAGTGTTTGCCGGCGGGTGTAGTGTTGGGGCACGCTTTCGCTTTGTGCTTTGGAGACTTCGATGAAATAGCCGTGTACACGGTTGAAGCCCACCTTGAGCGTGTTGATGCCGGTGGTTTCGCGCTCGCGCACTTCTATCTGCGCCAGCACGGTGCTCACATCCCCCGCCAGCCGCCGCAACTCATCGAGCTGCTTATCGTAGCCCTCGGCAATGATGCCGCCGTCGCGCAGCACCACGGGCGGATTCTCGCGTATGGCCTCGGCCAATAGAGTTTGCTCTTGCTCCAAGCCGCGTAGCGGCTGGGCCAGCATCTTCGCTAATGGCGCGCCGATGTTCTCTAGCACTGCCGCCACCTGCGGCGCTATTGCAAGCGCTTGCCCCAGCCAGGCGAGGTCACGGGGTCTGGCCGAGCCCAAGCCGACACGCGCGACGATGCGCTCCACGTCGCCTACGTGCCGCATATGATCGCGCAACACCGGTGCGGCGCCCGTTTCCACCAGTGCTCCTACCAAGCTATGGCGGGCGGTGACCGTTTGCCGATCGCGCAGTGGCCGGTGGATCCAGCGCCGCAGGGCGCGGCTGCCCATCGGGGTCACGGTGACGTCCATGACGCCAATGAGCGAGTGGCCACGCTCGCCGGCCAGACTGGCATCCAGTTCCAGGTTGCGGCGGGTGCCGGCATCGAGGGTGACAGCCGTATCGTGGCTCTCGTGGCGCAGGCTCTTGACGTGTGGTAGAGCGGTGCGTTGGGTATCGCGTGCATAGCTTAGCAATGCACCGGCGGCGCCGTGGGACAGGGGTAGATGGGCACAGCCGAAGCCGCGCAGATCCCGGGTACCTAACTGCTTTAATAACGCGCGCTCACCGCTGGCGGGTTCGAAGTGCCACGGCGGTAACGGTCTCAGTGCCGGACAGTAGTTTTCGTACGGTGCCGCGTCCACTTCCTCGGACATGAGCAACTCGGCCGGTTGCACACGGGCCAGTTCCGCCGCCAGCGCTTGCCTGCCCTGCACTTGCGACACGGTGATGAGCCCTTGCCCCAGATCCAAGGTGGCCAGGCCGAACTGTTCTTTATGCTCAGCGACGGCCACCAGCAGGTTGTCCCGCCGCTCTTCCATTAGCGCCTCATCGGTGAGCGTGCCAGGGGTGACGATACGTACGACTTTACGCTCCACCGGGCCCTTGGAAGTGGCCGGATCGCCCACCTGCTCGCACACTACCGCTGATTCCCCGGCCCGTACCAGCCGGGCCAGGTAGTTGTCCACGGCATGGTAGGGGACGCCCGCCATGGGAATGGGCGCACCGCCCGAGTGTCCGCGGGCAGTCAGGGTGATGTCCAACAACTCAGCGGCCCGCTCGGCATCTTCGAAGAACAGCTCGTAGAAATCGCCCATGCGAAACAGGAGCAGCGTGTCCGGATGCTCCGCCTTGAAACCCAGGTATTGCTGGATCACCGGCGTATGGGCGTGGGCGTCCCGCTCCGGTGCCTTGGCACCGCGGGCAGTGGCCGTGTTCAACGAATACCTCCCCTGATGAGTGCCGCGCCAGTGTACGGCGAGTCAGTGTACGAAGGAGGCAGCCGCGTGTCATCGCCCGGCGCTTAGCGCTACGGATCTTGAATTGTGGCGGCAAAACCCCACATTGGGGCGCGGAACAACGGTGCTCCGGGGAAATGCAATGACCATTGAAGAACAATCGGATAAGCAGACGCTAGGATTTCAAACGGAAGTCCGCCAACTGCTGGATCTCATGATCCGCTCGCTTTATAGCAATAAAGAGATATTCTTGCGCGAACTCATCTCCAACGCTTCGGATGCGGCTGACAGGCTGCGCTTCGAAGCGTTGTCGGACGGTGAGCTGTACGAGGGTGATGGCGATCTCAAAATTCGCGTTCGTGTCGATAAGGAGGCGCGCACTATTTGCGTGTCCGACAACGGCATCGGCATGACCCGGCAAGAGGCGCTGGATAACCTAGGCACTATCGCTCGTTCCGGTACGCAGCAATTCTTTGCTGCGCTCAGCGGCGATCAAACCAAGGACGCGCAGCTCATCGGCCAATTCGGGGTTGGTTTTTATTCGAGCTTCATCGTCGCCGAGCGGGTCACGGTGACGTCCAGGCGCGCCGGCGCGCCCCGTACTGAGGCGGTGCGGTGGGAGTCCACCGGTGAGGGCGAGTTCACTGTGCAGACCATAGACCGCGCCCGGCGTGGGACCGAGGTGAAGTTGCACTTGCGCGAAGGCGAGGACGAATTCTTGGACGGCTGGCGGCTGCGCGCCGTCGTGCGCAAATACTCCGATCACATATCCCTGCCCATCGTCATGGACAAGGACAAGAGCGGGGATGACGACGAGGGCGGCGAAGAGACCGTCAATAGCGCCACGGCGCTTTGGACCAAAGCCAAAAACGAAATCAGCGATGAACAATACGATGAGTTCTACAAGCATGTGGCACACGATTTCGAAGCGCCGTTATTGCGCTTGCATAGCAAAGTGGAAGGCAACCTCGAATACACCTCGCTGCTGTTCATCCCGGCGCGGGCGCCTTTCGACCTTTGGGATCGCAGCGCCCGCCATGGGGTCAAGCTATACGTGCGCCGTGTGTTCATCATGGATGATGCCGAGAAACTCATGCCCAATTACTTGCGCTTCGTGCGCGGGGTTGTAGATTCGAGCGATCTGCCCCTCAACGTGTCGCGGGAAATCCTGCAAAACAACCGTCAGATCGATTCGATGCGCAACGGCTCGGTGCGCAAGATCCTCTCCATGTTGGAGAGCACCGCCCGTGATGACAGCGAGAAGTACTACAAGTTCTGGAGCGCATTTGGCCGGGTGCTGAAAGAGGGCATCATCGAAGATCACTCGAACCGGGAAGCCATTGCCAAGCTTTGCCGTTTCGCCAGTACCCATGATGAAAAAGCGGGGTCGGTGTCCCTTGAACAGTACGTGGAGCGCATGAGGGACGGCCAAAACAGTATCTATTACATCACCGCGGATAGTGTAGAGACCGCCCGCAATAGCCCGCATCTTGAAATCTTCGGTAAACATGACGTGGAAGTGCTGTTCTTGACCGATGAGGTGGACGAATGGCTGGTCGCGCATCTGACCGAGTTCGACGGCAAGTCCCTCAAATCCATCACCAAGGGCGATTTGGACCTGGCGGAGCTGGGTGGTGAGGAGAAGGCGGACGATGATGATGATGAGGCGGCGGGCGATGAAGGCGATAAGAGTGATACCGAGGCCAAATCGGAGGAGCACTCGGCACTGGTTGCGCGGGTCAAAAGCGCGCTCGGTGATCGGGTCAAGGAGGTACGCGTGACCCAACGCTTGGTATCGTCTCCTGCTTGCCTGGTGGCCGATGAACACGAGATGGGTGCTCACATGGAGCGCATCTTGAAAGCGGCGGGCCAGGATATTCAAGGCTCCAAGCCGATTATGGAGATCAATGCCGAGCACGCGTTGGTACGCCGGCTCGGTGAGATGGAAGATGGCGAGCAGGCCGATGATTGGGTGCACCTGCTCTACGGTCAGGCGGTACTGAGTGAAGGAGGACAACTCGATGATGGCGCTGGCTTTGTGCGCCGTCTGAACCGAGTTTTCGATACTTTATCTGCAAGCGCCTCCTAGACGTATAAGTACTCAATGCGGCGGGCTCATCGCTCGCCGCCCTCTCATACGCCTCTTCCGGTTGCCGGGACGCGAATTTAGGGCACCTCTAACAATGCACTTTTTCCGCGATTGCGGCGTCAGCTCCGTGCTCGAATCCTCAGGTATCACCTATACACTGCGGTTGCGCGCGCGGTGCTTCCTTGCACTCACGAAACAATGACTATTGTTAGAGGTGCCCTTTAGTTCTATCGCCACATCCTGTGTGCGATCAGGCGAGTTTTTCCCGATCGACCACTGACTATACTGTGTAATCGAGCACTGTTGGTGTCCTGTCCCATATAGCAATATCACGACTGGCTGCCAGTCGGCATTGCCCAGAGGATATCCATGGATTCGATGGGAAAGCCCATAAACGTTGTCAGGCGTCTCACGGAAATCGGTGCTGCGCTGTCCGCGGAGAAGGATCATGGCCGGCTCATGGAGCTTATTTTGGAAAGTGCCAGGGAACTGACGGGCGCTGACGGAGGCACGCTTTATACCCGCACCGATGCGGACGAACTCAAATTCGAAATCATGCTGACTCAATCACAAGGGATCCACTTAGGCGGGACCAGTGGTAAGCCGGTCACTTTGCCGTCCGTGCCTATTTACGATGCCGATGGCGAGCCCAATCACAGCGCCATCGCTGCCTATTGCGCGGTCACCAGGAAAACCATCAACGTGGCGGACGCTTACGACACGGCAGAATTCGATTTCTCCGGCACCCGGGCTTTCGATGAAAAAAACGGATACCGGTCGCGCTCTTTTCTGACCGTACCCATGCTCAACCATGAAGACGAGATCATCGGCGTACTTCAGCTTTTGAACGCACGGGACACTGCGCGCAATAACGAGTCCCGTGCTTTCTCGATGGAGGAAGGCGAATTGGTCGAATCGCTCGCCTCGCAGGCGGCCATAGCCCTCACCAACCGCCGCCTGCTCGAGGAGCAAAAAGTACTGTTCGACTCGTTCGTGAAGCTTATCGCAACGGCCATTGATGAAAAATCGCCTTATACCGGCGGTCATTGCCGGCGGGTGCCGGAACTGACCATGATGTTGGCCGAAGCGGCGGCGGACACCACGCAGGGGCCGTTGGCGGACTTTCATATGAGCGAGGATGATCGCTACGAACTGCATATAGCCGGTTGGTTGCATGATTGCGGCAAAGTCACCACACCCGAGTACGTGGTCGATAAAGAGACCAAGTTGCAGGCTATTTACGATCGCATCGGGGTAGTCGCTATGCGCGTGGATTCTCTTAAGCGGCAAGCCCGCGTCGATATGCTCGAAGCGCTGGTGGCCGGAGGCTCCTATCAAGACTTGGAAGCCGAGTACAGCGAAACGGTGCGGGCGTTGAACGATGATCTCGCTTTTCTACGGCGCTTCAACGTGGGTGGAGAGTTCATGGCAGCGCAAGACATGGAGCGGGTGAAAGCGATAGGGGCAAGAGCGATGCCGGAAGGCGCCGAGCAAGCGACCCTTCTGAACGAGGAGGAGATCTACAATCTTTGCATATCCCGCGGTACCCTCAATGATAAAGAGCGCGCGGTTATCAACCACCATATCGTCGCTACCATCAGCATGTTGGAGTCGCTGCCATATCCGAAGCACCTGCAGCGGGTGCCGGAGTTCGCCGGCGGTCACCATGAGCGCATGGATGGCAAGGGCTATCCGCGCGGTTTGAAGCGCGAAGATATGTCGGTGCAGGCGCGGGTTATGGGTATAGCGGATATATTCGAAGCCTTGACGGCAGGGGACAGGCCGTACAAAAAAGCCATGAAACTCAGCCAAGCGCTCACCATATTGGGGCGTATGAAGGAAGACGATCATGTCGATCCCGATCTGTTCGACGTGTTTGTACGCAAGAAGATCTATATGCGTTACGCGCAGGAGTTCTTGGAACCTTTTCAGATCGATATCATCGACGAGAGCACTATTCCGGGTTATTCGCCGTAGATGATCCCGCTTTGGATCCGTTTTCAATAAATGCGCTGTAACTGAACATGGAATTATTAGATGAAGCGCGCTGCCTGGAGGCTGTTGGCGAACTCCATTGTGCTGTCGATTTCGTTCGCTGGGGCGCATCGGCCCTCGCCGATGCGGGCGTGATACTGGGCCATGGTACGGACAACTGCGTAGATGAGGCACTAGTCCTGGTACTCCACGCCCTCAGCTTGCCCCATGGAACACCCGATAGTGTGCTGGCCGGGCGCCTGCTGGAGACGGAGAAAGAAAACATCGTTGAGTTGTTGCGCCGGCGTATCAACGAACGCTTACCGGCGCCTTATCTCACCGGGGAAGCTTGGTTCGCGGGACATAGGTTTCTGTGTGACGACAGAGCATTGGTGCCGCGCTCTCCACTCGCCGAACACATCGAGCGTTGTTTTGAACCGTGGTTGACGCCTGAGCAGGTGCGGCGCATCGCCGATATAGGCACCGGCGGCGGCTGTCTTGCCATAGCCCTCGCGCATGCTTTTCCGCAAGCCCGCGTGGACGCCGTGGATAATTGCCCGCGGGCGTTGTCGTTGGCGGCGGAGAATGTCCGCATGCACGCAATGGGCGACCGGGTGAACTTATACGAGGGGCATCTGTTCGAGCCCTTGCACTATGATCCCTATGATCTCATCGTCAGCAATCCTCCTTATGTTCCGCAGGCGGATGTAGCGGGTGCCGGTGCCGAATTCCAACATGAACCCCGCCACGCTTTGGCCGCCGGTAGCGATGGTCTGGACGTGGTTCGCTCGATAATGGCCGATGCTGGCTGCTATCTCGATCCGGAGGGCGCTTTAGTGTTGGAAGTCGGTGCCAATTGGCCGGCGTTTGCCGCTGCTTTTGTCGGGCTGCAATTTCGCTGGCTCGACAATACCCGGGGGGGTGAAGGTATTGTACTGCTCGGCTGGGATGAATTGGGTCGTGGGATGAATTGGATCGAATGAGATGACTTGCTGATGCTGTAGGTGCAGTTTCAGCGCGTGTTCATCCGTGCTTTACCGGAGCGGTTGGTGCACACCACTCGAGAGTTGGTCCGTTCGCACGGTGGCGCTGCCGGTTGATGCAATAGTTTATTAGTTACGCACGCGACGCGGCTAGCCGCTACAATGCGCCCCTATGTCCGGCAGCACCATAGGCAAGCTCTTTACCCTGACCTCCTTCGGCGAGAGCCACGGCCCGGCCATTGGCTGCGTGGTCGATGGCTGCCCGCCAGGAGTTGCCATCGACGAGCGGGTGCTGCAACACGATTTGGAGCGCCGCCGTCCCGGCAAGTCGCGGCATACCACCCAGCGCCGCGAACCCGACACGGCCCGGATCCTCTCCGGTGTGTTCGAGGGCCGCACCACCGGGACGCCGATCGCCATTCTTATCGAGAATGTGGATCAGCGCTCGAAAGACTATTCCATGATCCGCGATCAATTTCGCCCGGCCCACGCTGACTACACCTATGGGCACAAATACGGCCATAGGGATTACCGGGGCGGCGGCCGTGCCTCCGCCAGGGAGACGGCGGTACGCGTCGCAGGTGGTGCCATAGCGCGGCGCTATCTGCGCGATCGCCACGGTATCGCGATACGAGGGTACTTGTCACAGTTGGGGCCGCTGCGGCCGCGGCAAATCGACTGGGCCAGCGTAGACGATAATCCGTTTTTCTGTCCGGATCCGGATCTGGTGCCCGAGCTTGAGAAATACATGGATGCTCTGCGCAAGGAAGGCAATTCCATCGGTGCCCGCGTGACGGTGGCCGCCTGCGGCGTGCCACCCGGTCTCGGTGAACCGGTGTTCGATCGCCTCGATGCGGATATCGCCCATGCGCTGATGGGGATCAATGCGGTCAAAGGTGTAGAGATCGGCGCCGGGTTCGACGCTATCGAGCAAAAAGGCACCGAGCACCGTGACGAGATGAGCCCGGCGGGATTTTTGAGCAACCGCGCCGGTGGCGTGCTCGGGGGTATATCCACGGGGCAGGATATAGTCGCCAGTGTCGCGCTCAAGCCGACCTCCAGTTTACGCTTGCCGGGCCGTAGCATCGATGTCAACGGTGAGGCTATAGAGGTGGTCACCCATGGCCGTCACGACCCTTGCGTGGGGATCCGCGCCACGCCTATCGTCGAGGCCATGCTGGCTATAGTGCTCACGGATCATCTGCTGCGTCACCGTGGGCAGAACGCCGAGGTGCGTACCAATACGCCGGTGTTGCCGGCCGGCGTCGGTTCCGGCGTCAATGACGGGTAGCCACTCGGATACCGCATGTTTGCTGCGTTGGCCGTGCGGACTGTGATTAGCCGGCTAAACTTGATTAGGACAGCATTCGACTAGTTGCGCTATATGAGGGGTACCCTCGGTTTGAACACAGTGTTGGCCCGAACCTGGTTGAACGGATCGCTTGCCAGTGTGCTCGTTATATGCACAGTGCTTGTTGCAGGATGCATGATGCTCACTCAAGGCGAGAGATTCGTTCCTCTAGCAGACGTTCCGGGTAAGGCGACGCTGTATGTATTGCGCGACAATCTCGTGGTGGGCCGCGGGCTGGACTTGGACATTTTGATTAACGGTGAAACCTTGACCACGTTGCAACCCGGCGCGTATCACGCCACGCATGTGGCGCCCGGAGAACTGCGTTTCGGGGCTGCGGCACGGCGCGGCAAGGGACCGCTTCTTTCAGGCATCGAGCCCGATCAGCTAACCGGCAATTTGTTGCTCACCATGAATGTTGCAGCCAATCGGACCTACTACGTGACGGTTGAGGAAGGATTGGGCTCGGTGCTGCTGGAACCGCTCTCCTACGAGGAGGCGTGGGAGCGTTTGCCCGAATTGCGCAAGACGGGCACTTTGTAGTCAGGTCTTCATGACCACCCTTGCGGTAGCGCTCATGGGTTTGAATGTTGCGTCGTTTAAGTGCAGGGTACGCCCGCGGGCATAAACGTGGGCCGCGGATGTTCGCGCCGCCCTGATACTTCGACGGCCAGGATTTCGTCTATTGCATTCCATGGTTGTGATACCGGTTTTGCGCCTATAGACACGCCCACGCTCGCTTATTGCTTTAGCTCGGTTTCATTGCAGGAGAGCCGATTCTCGTGAACCCCGTAGTCAGTCCACAAGACGCGCTGGTGGCGATCATGCTCACGACTTCGGCGGCCGATGAGCGCCTGTCAACCATCGAGTTGTTGTCTATAACTCGCATTATAGACCACCTGCCGGCGTTTCAAGACTACGAGCATGAGCGGATCCGCATGGTGTCCGGTTGGGTGTTCGAGATGATGGAAGTGGACGATGGCCTGGACGCTATTATCGGTCTCGCCAAGGACGCGCTGCCGGATGGTTTTAATGAAACAGCTTACGCGCTCGCTTGCGATGTGGCGGCGGCTGATGGATCGGTACCGATGACCGAGTCGCATTGGTTACAGATCCTACGCCAGGAGCTGGCTGTCGGGCGGCTGCCAGCGGCGGCCATAGAACGCGCCGCCCGCGCCCGGCATCTGCGTCTTCCCGGTCAAGAACCCGGTCAACCGGCGCAGGGCTGAGGTGTGTACTGCTGACCTCGCGGTCCACTTGCATGCTTTATCCTTGCGTGGTTGACCGAGCGCTTGAGGTTCACGCAGTGTTCGCCGCGGCGCTCAGCGTATACTGTTGCGCCGCGGGCGTGCAGCGCGCCCATTGCCTTCGGTTGCGAGAGTATCGATGAACATTGTTTGTATCCACGGCTCGGGTTCGGGCAAAGAATCTTGGCACTATCAAGTACGCGCTTTTGGCCAGGTGCATGCGCTGGACCTGCCGGGGCACCCGGATGGGGAATTGATTCCTACTATTGCCGGCATGGCCGATTGGTTGCACGGTTATGTGCAGGACAATGCACTCACCGGCTTGGTGCTTTGCGGGCATTCACTGGGCGGAGGGGTCGTCCTGCAATATGCGCTCGATCACCCTGGTTCGGTACGGGGCTTGGTGCTGATAGGCACCGGTGCCAGGCTCAAGGTGTTGCCTAAGACGCTGGATGATCTGGCACAAGATGTGGCCTGTGGTGCGTCTTTCGATGCGATGGCCGGTTACCATCTTATAGAGCCGGCGGTGGCGCAAGTCCTGGCCAGGCGCCGGGTTGAGAACGGGCTGAGCGCGCGGCTTAACGATCTGCGCGCTTGCAACGAATTCGACGTGATGGCCGAATTGAAATCTTTGACGATGCCGGCGCTCGCCATCTGCGGTTCGGACGATGTGATGACGCCGCCCAAGTACACCCGGTTTCTCGCCGAGCGCTTGCCTGACGCAAGAGGCGTGGTGATAGAGGGCGCAACCCATCAAGTGCATTTGGAGAAACCCGAGCAGGTGAATGCCGAGATCGGCGCTTTTCTCGCCACCCTTTAGAGCATCTGCCGCAGTTTCGTGTCTTTGAGTACGGTTGAATGAACGAACAAGAATTCGACGTCATCGTTGTAGGTGCCGGCAATGCGGCCATGTGTGCCGCCCTGTCGGCGCAGGAGAACGGCGCCAAGGTGGCCCTATTGGAGCGGGCCAACGAGCAGGAGGCGGGGGGCAATAGCCGCTATACCGCGGGCGCGCTGCGTTTTGCCCATAACGGTTTGCAGGACATTATGACCCTCGTTGATCTCACGGATGATGAGAAAAAAAACAATGATTTCGGCACTTATACGACGGATCAGTTCTTTGACGATATGTTCAGGGTGACCCAGTACCGTACCGATCCGGAACTGTGTGAATTGTTGGTGACGAAGAGCTTGGAGACAACCCGGTGGATGTGCTCCAAGGGCATTCGGTTCATGCCCATGTACGGGCGTCAGGCATTCAAAGTGGATGGCAAGATGAAGTTCTGGGGGGGGCTGGCCCTGGAATTTTGGGGCGGCGGACCCGGCATCTGGGAAATGCAATCAAAGATCGTAAAGAACTTGAGTATCCCCCTCTTGTTCGAACACCGCGCGGTGGCATTGTTGTACGACGATGAGAAAGTGTTTGGCCTCAAGGTTAAACATGCCGGCAAGGTATTCGACATGAAAGCCAAGTCGGTGGTGTTGGCCAGCGGCGGTTTCGAGGCCAATTCCGATTGGCGCACCCGTTATCTCGGGCCGGGCTGGGATCTGGTCAAAGTGCGCGGCACCCGTCACAACATGGGTGAAGGCATCAAAATGGCGCTCGACATAGGCGCCATGCCGTATGGTAACTGGTCCGGTGCTCATGCCGTCGGTTGGGATCTGAATGCCCCCGAGTTCGGTGATCTCAGCGTGGGTGACAACTTTCAAAAGCACAGCTATCCGCTCGGCATTATGGTGAACGCGATGGGCCAGCGCTTTGTCGATGAGGGGGCGGATTTTCGCAACTACACTTACGCCAAATACGGCAAAGTGATCATGAATCAGCCGGGGCAGTTCGCTTGGCAGGTGTTCGATCAAAAAGTCCTAAGCCTGCTGCGCGATGAATATCGCATCCGGCGTATGACCAAGGTGACCGGCCAGACCATCGAAGAGCTAGCGGGAAAACTCGAAGGCGTGGATGCGCAGGCTTTTGTCAAGACGGTGGAGGCGTTCAACGCCGCGGTCATGGAGGACGTACGGTTTAATCCGGCGGTGTTGGATGGCCGCGGCACTCGGGGACTCGAAGTGCCCAAGAGCAATTGGGCCAACCCACTCGACGAGCCGCCCTACGAGGCCTACGCCATCACCTGCGGGATCACTTTTACCTTCGGTGGTTTACGCATCGATACGGATGCGCGGGTCTTGGACACCGACTTGCAGCCGATCCCGGGTTTGTATGCAGCCGGGGAGTTGGTCGGTGGTTTGTTCTATTTCAACTACGCAGGTGGTACCGGACTTATGAACGGGTCGGTATTCGGCAAGATCGCTGGCGCGGCGGCGGCGCGGGCATAGCCGCGGGCTGCGCATGGAGCGCGACGGACTATCAGGGACCTCTAAAAATGCACTTTTTCCGCGATTGCGGCGTCAACTCCGTGCTCGGATCCTCATGTATCACCTATACACTGCGGTTGTGCGCGCGGTGCTTCCTTGCACCCACGAAAAAATGACTATCTTTAGAGGTGCCCATCAGTTATTCGTCAGGAGATCGAGTTGGGCGGGTTTGGTTGGACGTGCGTTCGACTCCAGTGTATTCATCAGGCGTGCCAAGGAGCTATCCACCGCCGCACGGCGCCCCTGCATCATGCATACCCAAACTGCGTCGTGCCGGATAACGCCGGCGCGTTCGCGGAAAATCTTCATATCGGTTGACCTATTTAATGACTTTACTGGCAATGACTCTACTGGCAATTGCTTTGCTGGCAATTAAGCTCATGGTAAATATCAAGTCCTTGGCTTCCTGTATCCGAGACCGTAGTCGAGGAAGTTAGGTTTCACCTAAACAGTCCAAGTGGGAGTATAAGAGAACGAATAGAGAACAATCAATAGCTGAGACTATTCCTTTGAGGTGAGCGTTGTCAGGTATAGTTTTGACAATCCCCATCCGGCTGGTAACTCGCTATGGAAATAAAAGCTGCCGTTCTCTATGAGCCTAATCGACCGCTCGTTGTAGAAACCGTCCAACTCGATGATCCGTCCGATGGCGAGGTGCTGGTGCGGATGGCAGCAGCCGGGGTGTGCCACTCCGACTACCATGTGATGAAGGGCGAGTGGTCGTTGCCGTTGCCAGCGGTGCTCGGTCACGAAGGCGCCGGCATCGTTGAGAAAGTTGGGCCCGGTGTCGGCAGGGTCAGGCCGGGTGATCACGTCATCTTGAATTTCCGCGCCAATTGTGGGCGCTGTCATCATTGCGTGGTGGGCCGGCCCGTGCTCTGCGATGGCATCGAAACGCCCCGCTCCGGCCTGTTTGATGGCACCGTGCGCTTGCACCGCGACGGTAACGATATCAACCACATGGCCCGTACCGCCTGCTTTGCCGAATACACTGTGGTGCCCGAATCCGGCGCGGTGCCGGTGCGCCAAGACATGCCGCTGGACAAAGCCTGTCTCATCGGCTGTGCGGTGATGACCGGTGTCGGGGCTGCCACTAATACGGCGCGCATTCAGCCTGGCGCCAATGTGGCGGTCATCGGTTGTGGCGGGGTCGGTTTGAATGCAGTGCAGGGCGCAGCATTGTCCGGTGCCGATCGCATCATCGCGGTGGATGTATTGGACAACAAACTCGAATACGCGCGTCAATTCGGCGCTACCGATTTGGTCAATGCGGGCAACGGTGACGCGGTGGCGCGGGTGACGCAGATGACCGGCGGCGGTGTGGACTACGCCATCGAAGCGATAGGGCGCTCTTCCACCATTCAGCAAGCCTATGAGATGTGCCGCTTAGGCGGCTTGGCCGTCATCGTAGGGATGGCTCCGGAACATGACACCATCGAGATCAATGCGCTCTCCTTACCGCGCACGGAGCGCGCCATAGTCGGTTCGTATTACGGCTCCGCGCGGCCGTGGGTGGACCTGCCGAAGTTGGCCGATCTCTATATGAACGGGCGGCTGATGATCGACGAACTGATTAGCCGCTCCTATAAGCTGGAGGATATCAATACCGCTTACGATGCGTTGGGTGCAGGCGAAGTGGCGCGCAGCATTATCGAGTTTAGCTGATATGCAGATTGCCACTTGGAACGTTAACGGCTTACGCGCCCGCATCGACTACGTTACCCACTGGCTGAACGCACGTCAGCCGGATGTAGTAGGGCTGCAAGAGCTGAAGATGGCCGATGATTTGTTTCCGCACGATGTATTCAAGGAACTCGGCTATAGCGCACTAACTCACGGCCAAAAAGCTTGGAATGGTGTGGCTGTACTCAGCAAAGAGCCGGTTGAGTTAGTACAAGCCGGTTTGCCCGGGCAGGAGGATTTTGGCGCGCGCCTTATCACGGTGCGGGTGGGTGATATCGATTTCACCACGGTGTATTGCCCTAACGGTAAGCGGCTGGAACACGAGGACTACGGCCGCAAACTGGCCTGGTTCGACCGCCTCATCGAACATCTTTCTGAAACTAGCGCCGAAGATAGGGCCGCGGTTCTTTGTGGTGACTTCAATATCTGTCCTGCACCTATCGATAGCCACGACGAAGAGGGTCTTGCGGGCGCTATCTTTCACACCGATGCCGAGCGTGAACGCATGCAAAAACTCTATGGGCTCGGCTTTACCGATGTCTACAGAGCGTTGCACCCTGAATCCAACGCGTTCTCCTGGTGGGATTACCGGGCCGGGGCGTTTCAACGCAACCATGGGCTGCGGATAGATTTTGTATTGGCCACACCCGCCGCCATGGCCCGGGTAGCAGGTGCGCAGATAGACCGCGACTACCGTAAGAAAAAAGAGGGCTTGACGGCGTCGGATCACGCGCCGGTTATCGTTGAGTTGTCTACCCCACATGCTCTAGGGCAACTCTAAAAATGCACTTGTTCCGCGATTGCGGCGTCAGTTCCGTGCTCGAATCCTCAGGTATGACCTAATCCGGGATAACCGTTGCTCTTACCACCGGGCGGCGGCGGATTATCCACCGCAGAAAGACCGCATCCATCGGCGGGTCTCGATTAAGGGTTGGCCTTCAAGCTTTTGCTCTTCAGGGCTCTAGCGGCACATGCATGGCCGCACTTTCCACCACGATGCCGCCACGCTTGCCGATCGCATGGCTGCCCCAGCGGCCGGCATAACACGGTGGCAACGGCCTGCCGTCCGCGGCGCATAACCATAGGCGCAGCAAGTGCCGCCTGCGATCGGTAGTGTTCCAATCTTCAAACGCGGTGCGGTCATGCAGGATTTGCGGGTTGTGTAGAAACTGCATATCGCCCGGTTCGAAATCCATGCGTAGCTGGACTTCAGGGTCTTCGGCGACCTCGTCCAACAAGTCGAAAGCGGTGATTTGGTGAGGGGTGAGTGCTGGCACCTCGTCTAGGCGGCGGATCGACTCGATATATCTGCGTACATAATGGGTGCTGAGATTGCCTTCATACCAGTTGAAAATAGGCATTCGATACCAGGGTTGCTGCCCCGGCGGAACTTCGCCCCGCCGGTCGAAATACTGCGGCTCGAACAGTTCGGCCACCAAGTCCGGCGAGCGCGCCCACATCTCGTTGTATAGGGTCACGGAGCTGATAATCGCGCTAAGACCGCCTTGCTTGGCTTTGCGCAGACACAATAAACCGACGATGTCGCACGAGTCGGCATGAAA
The DNA here is from genome assembly GCA_012103455.1 of Gammaproteobacteria bacterium. Lineage (GTDB taxonomy): Bacteria > Pseudomonadota > Gammaproteobacteria > HK1 > HK1 > WLWT01. The sequence continues at coordinate 36,723 of WLWT01000003.1, read as the reverse complement.
GAACTGGCGGTCCCGGGTCTGGTAAGTGCGGGCGGTGAAATCGTCGTTCGTACGGCCTAGATCGATGACATGCCCCAACAGGTGCCCCATGGCGTTCTGGGATACCGCGCGTCCGAAATGCATGCCTATGGCCCAGTAGGCGATGGCCCGCTGGCGTTGGCTGTAGCGCTCCAGTGGTAAGCCACGGATGAGTACGAAGCCGCGCCCACGCAGCAGTTCATCGCGTATGCCGTCCAATACCGGCGTCAGAGCAGGCATGTAGAAATCGATCCGCCCCATATCCGCGATGGGCCTATCGTCTATATCCACACGCTCGATGGCAGCGTCGATGTCCGCTATTTCATCGCCTGTCAATACATGGATCCACTCATCGCTTTCGCGCATTGCATAGGCGCGCCAGGCACTAGGTCCTTCGATCGGTCCTCCCGGCATCGGCATCGAGTTCGACGGAGCAGCAACTGCGGACATGGACGGCCTGCGAGTGTTCAAAGTTTAACTGCGCGCATTCTAGCGATTAATTTTCATCGGGGTGGGTCATCGCAATGGGCCGTGCCCGCGCAATCGCGCAAAAAGTGCATTTTTAGCGGTGCCCTAAATACTGGAATGCGGTGGTGGGAGCATTCCTCCTCAGATGACGCCGCAAGTCCCGGCCCCACCAGGCACTCGGATGGGCGATAGGCGCTCTTGGAATCGATACCATGGCGGGAATCGATACCATGGCGGCGTTGACTGAGGTGGGCTAAGAGGCCTGCTCCAGCGGCGCCATCCCCAGCGCTTCCCTGAACGTATTGTGATAATGATGTAAAGCCGGTTCGTTACGCCCGAAGATGACATGCTGCAAGGCGCCGCTTGCGGCTGCTCTTTGGGTTGTTTCGCCCATGGCGTAGTCCTCTTGTTCCACCGTGCTGTCGAACACTTCCATGCTCGCCTCTAGCGAGAAGCTCACTTTGCCTTCGCGCGAGGTCGCGTCGTACACGTTGCCCGCGTCGATGCGGATACGGTCTTTCTCCTTGGCCGCGTCGATATCGTACTGACTGAAATAATGTCCGATACGGGTGATCGAGCGTCCGGGGTTTTCGCCGTCGGGATAGATACGGATAAGACTCAGACTGCGTGGTCCTATGTTCAGTTGGATATTGGGAAACAGGTAATAAAGTACATTGGCCACCCGTGCGATGCTCCATTCCTGTTCCGGTTTTTCGCGCAGATAGTCGATGGTCTTGGCTGGAAATACGAAACGGTGATTGCGTCCAAAGGTCTCGTATGCGAGTGCGTCGCCATAGAACAACTGCCCTAGGGTGTTTTTGTGCAAACGGGGGAAGTGATAGGTCTCGCCGAAGGTGTCATTGGCCAGTTTCCAGTTGAGTGCTTTGTCGATGGCGGACTGGCCCATATAAATGAATCCGCCGATGTGCCAGCTCTCGATTTCACCGGCCAGCTCTCCTAGCAGTTCGTCGATGTTCAACCGTCCATCAGGTTGCGGGTGCACATAGAGGAGGCCGTAGCGTTCCTCGGCGGGCAACTCGATGAGACCATGGCAGGCGCGGTCCAGAGCGCCGAAATCGCGCATCCGCGGAATGCCTAGCAACTCGCCTTTGGATGAATACGTCCAGTTGTGGAAAGGGCATTGAAAGCGGGCCGATTCGCCCCTGGCCTCCGGTGCTACTTTGACGCCGCGGTGGCGGCAGGCGTTGATGAAAGCGCGGAACCGACCGTCTTCAGCCCGTGTGGCCAGGACGGGCACGCCGAAGTCTTCGCTGGTGATATAAGTGCCGGGTTCGGGCAGATCGCTGCTCAAGCCTATGAGTTGCGGGTGTTCGCGAAAGAAAGTCTTCCATTTTTTGCCTGCCAGATCCGAACAGGTGTACGACGATGTCGGATTGCGTAGCTGAATGCCGGCGTCTACGTTGACGTTGTTGTCCAGTTGTCTGAAAAGTTCTTTTAGTATCTTGAACTGCGTGGTTTTGTCCATGGGCGGTTGATTCTTTCTCGGGGTGGGTGAATAAAAAGTGACGAAGGCAATACCAGTGAATTATGCGAACGGGGCGGCCTGTTCTTCGGCCAGTGCGGCGATCCGTTGCATCAATACCGGGTGAAAATGCTCGGCGGCGGTTGTCCGGAGCACCTTTCAGGCGGATCCGGCCCGAGTTACAGGCGGCGCCAGTTTGGGCCCGCCGTTCGCTCCGGCTCGCCGTGCAACACCTCGGCCAGAGCCCGCGCGGAATCGACCAGGCGGGGACCTGGCCGGTTGAATAAATGGTGACCCTCCAACGCGAACACACGCCGTTCCCGTACTGCACGCATGTCACTCCAACCCGGTAAGCGAGCGAGATCGCGCGCACTTGCCGCTGCCCGCTCGAGGGTGAAGCCACACGGCGAGATCAAGATGACGTCGGGGTTGGCCGCTCGGATGCTGCTCCAGTGGGTCCATTGCGAGGGCCGCCCGGCATCTGCCAGTAGTGCTTGGCCGCCGGCCAGGTCTATGATTTCCGGCATCCAATTGCCCGCCGTCATGAGCGGGCTGGTCCATTCCAGGCACACCACCGTGGAGCGTGCGCGGCCGGCCGCGGCATCGGCTATGGCGCTGAACGATGCCCGCATCGCGTTATTGAGTTCATCTGCGGCGGCGCTGGCGTCCAGGGCGCCGCCCAAGACTTTGATATCTTCGGCCAGTCCGGCCAGATCCGCGGCACTCAAGGACACGATGCGCAAGGAGGCACCCAGATAGTCCGCCGCGGCGGTGCGGAGCTGGTCTTCCGATACGGCGCACACTTCGCATTGAGTTTGCGTGACGATAATGTCCGCACCCGTTTCCTCAATGCGCTGCGTGTCCACCTCGAAGACACCGAGTCCTTGGCGCAACAGCGATTTGACGGATTTGTCGATGTCGGCTGCGCTGGCGGCGGGATCCAGCCGTGGTTTGGAGCAAACCGGCAAGGCGGTGATCCACGGCGGGTGGTCGCATTCATGGGAGCGTCCAGCCAGGTTGGCGCCATGACCCAAGGCGCAAACGAGTTCCGTGCCTGCGGGCAATAAAGAGACAATGCGTGGAGTGCTCATGGAAGCCACCTGTCTGCGCTGGTGTCTGGACATGGTACTACCGTCTGCCAGACAGAGATATTGGAGTTGTTGGAGTAAAAGAGTTGATCAACGCCCGGCAAGATTGGGCATCATCTTGGCGGTCGAGTTTTTCGCTGCTTATGGGTTTTGCTTTAAGAGGACACGCGCATGGCTTGGGATTTCGAGACCGATAGTGAATTTCAAATAGCGCTTGATTGGATGGACGAGTTCGTGCGCGAAGAGGTAGAGCCGTTGGACCACGTTCTCGGTAGCCCGTACGACATCGCCAATCCGGGTAACCGTAAAATCGTTCCCAAGCTACAGGCGAGCGTTAAAGAACAAGGGCTGTGGGCCTGCCACCTAGGTCCCGAACTCGGCGGTCAGGGCTTTGGCCAACTCAAGTTGGCCCTGATGAACGAAATACTGGGCCGCGCCCGCTTCGCCCCCATCGTGTTCGGTTGTCAGGCGCCCGATACCGGTAATGCGGAAATCCTGGCCCACTACGGCCAAGAGCATCACAAGCGGCAATGGTTAACACCGCTGCTGAACGGCGACATCGTCTCTTGTTACTCCATGACCGAGCCGCATGCCGGCGCTGATCCGCTGGAGTTCACCACCAGGGCTGAGCTGGACGGCGATGAATGGGTCATCAACGGCGAGAAATGGTTTTCGTCGAACGCCCGCTACGCCACCTTTCTCATCGTCATGGTGGTGACCGATCCCGCTGCCGCCCCGCATAACCGCATGTCCATGATCATCGTGCCGAAGAACACCCCAGGGGTCGAGATCGTGCGCAATGTGGCGGTCGGCATGGAATCCGAGGGCCACCATGCTTATGTCCGCTACAAAGATGTGCGGGTGCCTAAAGAGAATTTACTCGGGCAGCGTGGACAGGGTTTCGTGGTCGCTCAAACCCGTCTGGGCGGGGGCCGCATTCACCACGCCATGCGCACCATGGCCCAGATACGCAAGTCCTTTGACATGATGTGCGAGCGGGCCCTGTCTAGACGCACCAAGGGCGAGCCACTGTCGGACAAGCAGATGACCCAGGAGAAGATCGCCGATTCATGGATCGAGATGGAGTCGTTCAGGCTGATGGTGCTGCGCACCGCCTGGCGCATCGACAAGTACAACGACTACCGCAAAGTGCGTAAAGACATCGCCGCTATTAAAGTGATGTTGCCGAAAGTGTGGCACGACGTGGCGGCTCGGGCGCTGCAGATCCACGGCTCATTGGGGGCGTCGCAGGAGATGCCGTTCTCGGAGCAGGTGCTCGGTGCTTTTCGTCTAGGCATCGTCGATGGCCCTACTGAAGTGCACAAAATCACCATCGCCCGGCAGGTTTTGCGCGATTATGCCCCGTATACGGGGCTCTTTCCGCCCGGACATCTGCCAGCCGTGCGGGCGCATGCGCGCGAGAAGTATGCGCAGTTGGTCGAGCACGGCGTCGGCAACGAATAGCCGACGGTAGGGTGAAGCCATGAGAGTCCAGCTCTATCGCGCCGCGCCGATTTCGGGTACGCGCGCAGGGCAAAAACTGCCGCGAGTGGGTAGGCTGGCGCCGCCGCCGTTAGATGAAACGCCTAGCGAGGCAGAACTGGCGAGACGGAAGATGATAAAACCGTCATCCGGCGAAAAATTCGCTAGCCGGTAACGCCGGTGTATCGCCGCACAAACTGCTCCTGCTCTTGCGTTTCGATAGTACCCGGGCGCGCTTGACGGACTTGAGCGATGGCCCGTGTTGCCGAATAGCCACCTTCCATGAGCAACATGGCGGATACGAGGCCGGTTCTGCCAAGGCCCGCCCAGCAGTGTATGGCGATGGAGTTCTCCTGCTTCAGCGCTTCGTGTAAACGCGGTGAGAGTGAACGCCATGTGGCCAACCATTGGGCTGTTGGTGTGGACATATTGCGAATGGGTAGGTGATGCCATCGAAGCCCCGCCTCCTGCGCGCGCTGCTCCAGGTGCGACAGACCCAGCATGGCTAACTCATGGGACTCGACCAGGGTGACAAGAATTGTCGCGCCCCATGTGGTCAGTGCGTGTAGGTCGCTGTTGGCGCAGTTACCGGTGTTGCCGGGGGCGGGCACCATGGCGATGCGCCCTTGGTGTAATTCAATATAGTCCGGCATGTCGGTACCCTCCTTCAGGATCGTATGTCGGTAGTTTTTACGGTGAACTGCAGGCCTGCGTTTAGTCGAGTGCTGAAAAGAAGCTTAGGAGCTAAGTGTTTGACGGAACATTGCAGTACGACAGCCGCGGCCTCATCACCCAGAGCACCGCGCCGAACGGCTTGGTCACCGCCTACACCTACAACCCGCGTAGCCAAGTGGCCACCGTCACCGACAACCTCGGCCAGCAGATGCGCTACACCTACGATGCGCACCAAAACCTCATCCGCACCGAAACCATCAGCACCGATGGCGCCACGGCATTACGAGCCACCTGAATCTACGACCCCAGGAACCGGCTCATCGACAGCCGGGCACCGCACCTGATCGCCGAGTCCATCACTCAATACCTGCTCGATGTGAATTCCAATCCAATCGACCCCAACGGCAACCCATCGAGCACCACCTACGATGCGTTCAACCGAGTAGCGTCCAGCACCCACCGTGAGGGCGGTACCACTCAATTTGAACAGGTGAAGGCCAGAGAGCCGCTCTAGAGCGGCGAGCGGCTGTTGGCGTACTGTTCAGCGGCGCTTGGAAGCGGGCTGAGAGAGGTTGCCAGGCGGTCAGGCCGATAATGGATCAGACGAGTTCCATGACTTTTCATATGGCTCGGGAATCGGCTTGGATGTAGCGTTGAGTGGTGGCCAGATTGACATGGCCAGCCAGAAGCTGGTCGTCTCGCAAGTTGCCGCCTACTCTCCCGCCCAACTCAAGGAGCGCCTATCATTAGTCCCAGCACACGGTTGGGTTGGCATCACCAGCGGCATTCTGGACGCGAATGAGGACTAACCTAGACAATTGGAGTGGTTTTGGACCGGCATCGTTCGGGTCTTCCGGGAGTGTTTTCGCATTCATACGCAAGCTAAATTAGACGAACGGCAACTCGGTCGGTACTTCACTACTCCCGAACACAGCCAGGCCCTAATTCAGGCGCTGAATCCGGTCTACCCACGAGTTCTACTCGAACTAGGGGCGGGTGATGGTGCCCTTGTGGCCGCTGCTGCAAGGCGTTGGGACAAGGCCCAAGTCGTCACGACCGACCTATATCCGGGAGGTTTAGAACTCCCCCATGATGCTCCCATCAATCATCAGCATTTCTGTATCGACGCCCTGGAAGTACGCTTACCAGAACTGTTGGCTCTAAGGTCGAAGTCCGTGGACGTTGCCGTTTGCAACCCACCGTATTTCCGCCCGGAATGGAGGCCTTCTTTTGGTTCAATCCTGGAAGACGCTGGTCTATCTTCATGTTTCGCGGCCACGAAGGACGTAACCATCGACGTGCTTTTCTTGGCTCAAAACTTGCGGCTACTACGGTCACAAGGCGTGCTTGGAATCATTGTCCCAGATGGCTTAGTGGCCGGAATAAAAGCCAGGCAGCTCAGGCAGACGTTGGTAGAACACCATGGCATTTCCGTAGTCTATCAACTCCCGCCCAAGGCATTCCGAGGCACGGACGCAAGAACGCACATATTGGTGCTCTCCAAGACAGGTGGACCGGCTAGGTTCATTAACGTATACGAACTACAAAGAGACGGGCAACTCTCGTCTGGAATACGGCTAGACGGCGGCCAGGCGCGACATCGACTGGATTTTGCGTATTGGCATCACAAGATTCCAGGACGGGCCAGGCACTTGAGGGGAATCTCCATAGCTGAACTGGGAGGAAGCGTGTCTAGGGGAACGCTTCCTTGGCGCCAAGCTAAAGAGTTGGACATAGGTGCATTCCACACTGTGCATTTCGCATCCGCGGTTCGTTCCCGAAAAGTTTACGCGAAGCGTACAACTCTGCCGTCAACCAACTACCGAATGCTAATTTACGCGCAAGCGGGGGACATATTGCTCGGACGTGTAGGGCGACACATCCACGAGCAAGTTCTGCGGGTGGTCGGGCCAGGTCTGATGCCACTGACCGACTGCGTTATTCGCGTTCGCGTCCCGCATGAATATCAAGAAGCTGTCTGGCGATTCTTCGATTCGTCGTTTGGCAAGGAGTGGATAAAGGCGAACTCACGCGGCGTCTGCGCCAGGTACTTGGCGTGCACAGATGTTTTGGAGTCTGGGCTACCTCTTTCTCTAGGAACTGCGGCGAGAGGATGACCGATCCAAACTCGATTGACTTCGAAGAGAGAGCCGATTTTCTCGAACCGGAAGCTCTTCAAGAGGAAACAGCGAAATCCGAGTTTTTCTCTTCGATTCTTCAGAAGCTCTATCAACGTGGGACAAAGCCGATCATTGGCCCACGAGGTTGCGGTAAGACGCACCTCATGAGATTTGCTCATATAAGCTGCTTGGACGACAAGAAATGGCCGCAAAAAGTAATTAAAGCCCTCGGATTTCATCGTTCTTGCATTGACGATTGGTTATCCAGGTATGAGCAAGGTGGTGAACAGGCGCTGTCCACCGGCAAGATCACGGGTCGCCCAAGAAAGTTTCCAGATGAATATGCAGAGCGCTTACGTGAACTGGTTAAAACGAATCCGTTGCCATTGGATTTTCACGATGCCCTGTGGACGCGCTCGATGATTCAGATATGACTGAAAGACAAATTTGGCGTGGCCTTGGCTCGTTCGGTGTTGCACTCACTGCAACAGAATACGCAAATGATTAAACGGTTTTTCTATGAAGAGCATGTCAGATATATTCTGAATTGATGTCGAGTAATTTTTTGCCGAATTAGTAGTAACACAGTACCCCTGAGTTCTGATTCACTTCAAGGGCACTTTAAGCAACACTCTGGTTCCAGAGCTTATGCACTTATGATACGAATCCAGCCTATAAAATAGATCATTCATCACCGGTTGAGTAATCAAAAATATCAAGGCTAAATTCACAGCCAAGATCAGCTAGGCGCTTGATTGTCTTTAAAGATAAATCATAAACTGGTCTATCATCATAAATTGTAATAGAACAAGTCACACCCACATTAAAGCTATTATCTCTAGAAAATCGTATTATTTCTTTTCGTTTAGGCCAGATTAAATCCAATACTTCATCCACAGCTTCGCTAACGCTATATTTACGTTGTTTTTGCTTGCCTAAATTCCAAGAAGTGTTAGGCACATCTCTCCGGTCTAACAGGTGCTTATGTTTCTGCTTCCAAATTTCGCTGGGTTCAAGACCTATGGTCAAAGTACATTTCCCAGGGTCGAAATCCCACCCAGAAATATAAAAATAGGTCGTTAGCTCAGGTGCCGCTAGTTCATCATCGGATAGTATTTGCGATGTAGTCTCAGTAACCATCAATGCTTACCTCTTCAATGGAAAATCTGTGACTAAATCATCAAGTGTTAAAAATGTAGGTATTGGGTCGCTTGCCCCTTTGCGAACAGGAGTTACTAATTCGGAAAAAAATTACCCGACATTAATTCAGAATATATCTGACATGCTTTTCATAGAAAAACCGTTTAATTATTTGCGTATTCTGTTGCAGTGAGTGCAACACCGAACGAGCCAAGGCCATCAGTTGCTCCTTTGTAGCCACCACTGTCCGCCCAATTCGTTGGCTTTTTACATGATGCCATACTAGCTCATCAGGATTGAGTTCCGGTGAATACGGCGGTAACAATACTAACGTGAGCTTACCTTGGCTATTGCGGACAAATTCTTGCACTTTCTTGGCTCGATGAATGGGATGGCCATCAACAATCAAATAGACCGATCGCTTGGCGTTGTGCAACAAACGCCTTAGAAAGTCGATAAAAACGTCTGCGGTTACCCGTGATTCAGTTACCATGAAACGCAGGTGACCTTTCGGCGAAACGGCTGACAGCCTATTCACGCTAAAGCGCCGACCCGTTTTCGCTACAACTGGCGTATCACCCCGTACCCCCCAAGTGGTACCACGATGATAATCCGACCGGATCGTCGATTCGTCGCCAAAATAGACCCGCGCTCGGCGCCTTTTCGCTTCTCGTTGTACTTCAGGCCAAGTTTCTCTTAACCATACCTTAACCTGATCAGGGTTTTGCTCGTATGCCTTAAACCCAGGGCGCTGCGCACTCATCCCCCAACGAGACAGGATATTGCCCACCGAGCGCTCGCTGACCTCGATGCCAAATTTATCTTTCAGTAATATCTGAATCATCGAGCGTGTCCACAAGGCATCGTGAAAATCCAATTGCAACGGATTCGTTTTAACTAGTTCACGTAAGCGATCCGCATATTCATCGGGAAACTTTCTTGGGCGACCCGTGATCTTGCCGGTGGACAGCGCCTGTTCACCACCTTGCTCATATCTGGATAACCAATCGTCAATGCAAGAACGATGAAATCCGAGGGCTTTAATTACTTTTTCAGGGCTTTCACCCGATAATACTTGCGCAACCGCGTGCCTGCGGATGGCTTCTCGCGCGGAATGGGGCAGTGAGCGACCGTCTGTCTTTTTCATAGCATCACTATAACACATTTTATTAATTTGTGTCGGGTAATCTTTTGCCGAAGTAGTAGGAAAACACTACCAGCATCATCAACAGAAATATTAAATCTACCTCCAGCATCGCCTACTAAATCTTTCTTAACAGCTTCCGCATCAATACTAAGATTCTTTAATCGACTGTCCTTAAGCTTCTTAATATTGCCTGCAACGATACCCCGCGTATTTTCTGCCGCACCAACACTTCTAGGTTGTCTAGATAGTTTCGGTATCCCCTTTGGTTCAACAGGCAGTTTTCTAGTTTTTCTGAGTTGCTTGAGTGCCTTAATTGAGCCAGCCGGTACAAAGATGGAGGCGATTTTTGCACCACCCTTGATTTGGTTGCGAGTATGCTCCGGAATTTCATTCCAGCGTCTTGAAACCTTGTTTCCAGTTGCGTCATCCACATAAGTGATGGTCGCATCAATGGCTTCTCCGGTGGCTTCCACAACATCCAGTACGGCAGCGGTTTGTTCAGGATATTCGGTTGCAGACCATTCAACGGCTGCGCTGGTGCCCGCGGCAACGGCTTGACCAAGAGGATCATCGCCTGATTCGATAACAGCAAGTCCTTCAAGGGGATCACCATCCCCTGAATAAGTCGTATAACCGATGATGGCGGCGATGACGCCAATACATAGTCCCCCGCATAGCGCATTGTTCTGGGCAGCGTTTCCACCGGTAAGGGCGGCTGTATCGACATCACCGCCAGCAACCGCAACGGCTAAACCACTTACCAGACGGGCAACATTAACGCCAGCATCCTGATATTCGTTCAACTCCTGTAAAAGTTGCTCTTTAGAAACTTCACCTGAACGCGCATCCTCCGCGCGTTTTTCCAGCCAGTCGGCCAATCGCGCCTTGGTGATCAGGCCCACTGTCTCGCCCACCACACCGCCTGCTGCACCCGAGCCACAATCACCCGAAGCGGCTGCACCCACCACACATCCAAGTGCCGCATGAGCAATCAACTGACCTGCCGTATTGAGATGACCATCATCAACGGCAATGCCAATCTCCTGCGCGGCATTTTCCCCGATGACGCTCGCCGCCTCCATTCTGAGCGCGGCGATAAGATTTGCATCCAACTGGCCGCCTTCGATAGCGGTGGAGACGCCCGCGTTGACCGTGGTACGGATAAGGCCACGCTGAATATCCCGTACTACACGATCGGCCAGCGAAGCCGTTTTGGGAAGATCGGTGCCAATGCCCGCAACATCGCTGATGTGGACGGTGAGGCCCGTTGCCACCATGGCTGTTGCCAGCGAGCGCAGGGAGGCGGATGAGCCAAGGGTTTCCAGTGCGGCACCCAGATCACCCTTGTTATTGATGAGCGCGATGGTGGCCTGTTTGGCCAGCGAGTTCAGTCCCGCCTGAAGGGCGGCTTGTACGACACCCTCGGTTGCAAAGCCGAGGCCGGTTGCCAGATTGGCCGACAGAGTCGATAACGCCCCGCCACTGACGGCACCCACCACAAGAGAGACGAAAGCAGCACCGGCTTCTGTCAGCCCTTGATTTTCATAATCCCAAGTGTCGAACCGCGCCTGAACTTCAACCCAGTCTACGCGTGGGTCATTTTTGAGCCCGCCGATCCACTCTAGTCCGGGCGATTGGGCAAGCTGGTCAATAGAGGCGTTCAGATCGCCAGTCTTTTGATACTCTACAACAAGGCCTGCTCCTGCATTGATCGTGAGACCGCCGCCTGCCTCGATTTCAACAGGCTTGATGGTTTCCCTGACGTACCCCTGGTCGCTTTCATTCCACCAGAAGATATCTTCTTCACGCCGTTCATCACGTTCAAATTCGGAATCGGTTTCTGTGAGAAGTGCGATTTTGCCTTCTTCGGCTAAGAGCGTTGTTTGTTCTTCGCTGGCAAGTCTGGAAGCTTTTACTGTAATACCTTCTTTTTGGGCGGTGATGGTTAAAGCACCGCTTGCCTCAATGTCTGAACCTCGAGTCTGCGTTGAAGCGGATTGTCTGCGAATGTGGGTTTCGGTTCCAAGCAGACCACTTGTCTTGAGGTCAAGCTTCAGATCTTTGGATTGTTGGTCCTGAACAGCGACGATATCGATACCGCCGGTCGCAGTGATAGTTGTGTCTTTCCCTGAAGAAGTGTCCACGCCTCTTAACGTGACATCCCCGCCGGAATCGAGGGTGAGTGCTTCACCTGCATGAATGCCAACCAGTCGATGGGTGAGGGAGGATCTGCGATCATAGCCCCCTTTGAATTCATCCTTGGCAAGACGCTCGATTTCAAGCGCACCGAGTGCAACCGCTTTTCTCGCATCCAGTGTGGTCGAACCGCCTGAGCTGAATTGTCCACCCGTTGAAGCAATGGTTCCTTCGGCGTCCAATAACAAATCGCCGCGTGCCTGAATACGGGCGATTAGCTGATTGCGGTCGGTAAACCCGTTGCTACGCCGGTCACGGGTTTTAGCCGTATCGTTCAGGATATCATCGGCTTTGATCGTCACGTTGTCGCCGGATACCGTGCCGGAGTTGTTGGAAAACAACTTGCCACCGTTGATCACGATATCCGCATTGGCAAACAGCCCACCGCCCTGACTGAGCACGGCATCATTGGCCGTCACATTCAGACCATCATGGCCTGTCATATCGCCCGAGTTGAACAGTGTGGCCACTTGCACATTAGCCTGACCAGCCTTGATCTGCGCACTTGCAAAATTGACGTTATCCAACGTGGATGAGGCAAGATAAACGCGTGGCACCCAAACGGATTGCCCACCAACAACACGCGCTTCAAGCCATGTGATGTCCTGTGTCAGCCGCGCAACCTGAGCAGGCGTCAAGGCCACACCCAATGTAAGCCCGAGACTTTGCCGAGCATCAATAGCGTTTTCGTACAGGGATTGAACAAGACCACGAGTGTCTGTGGCGTTGCCTACATATCGTTGTCCGGTCAGCGCGAAAATCTGGTCGAAAATAAGCCGCGTTTCCACATAAGCATCACCGAAACGGCGCAGGGTCTGATCGGGGTTGTATCCACCGGCCTGATTAAGAAAAAAGTCCGAACCCAGAAACTCGCTTGGATCGATAAACTGCGAGCGGGTTTCCACCAAGAAAGGCGAATGGGGTTGCTGCGCTACATCAAAGAGCGCACTGCGTCCAAGCAAGGCAGTGATGCCGACATCGAGTGCGTCAAGATTGACAAGATTTGCGGGGCCGCTTCCGCCTGCGACATGGGCCGAATTCAGTGCACGGCTACCCGAAGAAAGGCCGATTGGTCCGGCACTTCCACGTACGGCAGTGTTGTTCAAATAACCGCTTACATCAGCATCCAGCGTGCCGCCTGCTTCAATGGATGCAAACGTCGAATCATAGGTTGGAGAGGTCGTATTATGGCTGGTCGTTGTCCAGTAGCGGGTTTTCCTGCTGATGCAGATACCCAAAATGCGTCTGGCACAATATCTCTGCGAATGCTGGATAACGGCTGTTGTATCAACCGTTTCAATCAAGTCGCGACCGGTGTTGTTCGCCGTGTTTGCGGTGACTGTAATATTTCCGTTTGCCGCGATTTGGCTGTAGTGGTTATTGAGCGTATTGGCATCAACCGTGATAGTGCCGCCCGCCAACAGTTTGGAGGCCGCAGAGCTTTGGCTTAAAGTTTCGCGGGTTGTAACCACAGTCGTGGTCGTGCTGCCCGAAGTTGACGTTTGTGTTGAAGACGTGGTCCCAAAAGCAAGGTTGGTACGCTCATTGGTAATCGTATCGGCCGCCAGCGTCAGGTCACCCGAAATGGCTTCTATATTGCCCGAGGAGTTCTTGATTGACGTTGCGCGGGCAGCATTTAGACCTCTTATGGTCAGAGCAGCTTCGGCCAGAATATCGGCATGGGTGTTGCTCAGGTGTCCATCGAGCTTATAGATTGACGACGTCCCGGAATAGAACACACCGGTGTTGGTCAAATCACCAGAAAGTTCAGCCAACACATGACCATCAACCGAACCCATTTCCCCCGCATTCGTCACAGTAGCGGCTTTTATAGTCAAGCGCTCCGCGCCGTTGATCAACGCAGTGTTGTGTGAATTCGACAAAGTGCCCAACCGGCCACCAGAACGGCCAACAATCACCAGGGCTTTCTCACTGATAATGGAGCCGGCATTGGCAAGGTTGCCATCCAGTTCTATCGTGCCTGTTGTCTTGGCCGCTATCGCGCCGGTGTTGCTTAGGTTGCCGGTGACATCAATGTCCAATCCGCCAGAGCGCGTTGTCATAACAGTCGCATTATCGAAAGATGCGACAGAATAATTGCCCGAGCCACTGATGATTGAGCCGCCTGCATGATTGTGCAGTGCTGTGCTGTGGGTGTGGTTATGGCCCTTGAGCGCCAGTGCATGTGTGACATCCAGTTGGCCACGGTTGCTCAGCGTCCCATCCACATTCAAACGGGCGCTTGCACCGCCAAGCTCACCGCTATTGTCCACATTGCCATCGGTATTGACACTCAGCTCCGACCCTTGTGCGGCAACCTTGCCAGCATTGTGCACCGATGCGGCATTGAACCCCACGCCCTCATTACCGGCAATCCGTCCTGTGGCGGTATTGATTGAAGCCCCTAGCGATGTAATGTTGACGGCTTTGGCAGAAAACAGATCGCCCTCATTGCGAACGATCGTCACCGCGCTGACAACCGTTCCTGCATCACCTGCCATCCGGCCTGAATTGACAACGCTCCCGCTTATTCCGCGCAATGTTACGGTACTTTTGGAATTCAAGACCGCACTGCTTGTAATATCATCAGCTTCAACAAAAAGATGTCCGGCAGCCGAGTACAAACCACCCGTGAGATTGAGTGATGAAGATGATTTCAGGTCCAATGCACCCAACGCTGTCACACGGGCATTGTGAGCGGAAACATTTTCCGCCTTCAGGGCGATTCCCCCCAAGGATCGCAACACATCCGTATTGCCATCGGCTGCGCGGTCCAGATTGATAGTCGATGCAGTAACGGTCAGTGTGTCTCCCGCGGCAAGTTGACCGTCTCCAGCGTCAAGCCGGTCTGCCTCAACGCTCAGATTGCCAACATTGCTTTGTGCGCCGTCTTCGCGGGTGCCTGATGCAACCAATGCAGCATTACCCAGTGAAACAGAATCGGCTTTCAGGGATACATCGCCAGAAGAAGCAATCAGCGCATTATCATCAAGCGTAACGGCATCGTTAGCCTCTAGAACAATGGCCTCATCAGCAAACAAAGTCCGCTGGACTTCAATCGATTGGGTTTTGGACGTTGCACCGATGGCTCTCTTGGCACGTACATTGCCAAGTACCAGCTTGCCATCGGCTGTCAGGGTCATGCCATGGGCATTGGCAGCCATCTGTCCTTGAGTATTGACCCCTGCACCCCGATCGGTCGAAATAATCTTGATCCGGCCTGCATACATACCGCCCAGCAATGAAGAATCAATCGCCACACCGGGTTCATTCGCGTCAGAAGCAAGGGGCGTGATCAAGCCAGTTTGATACGCATAGCTGTTGCGCCCCGCGACCAGATTAAGATCACCGGCAACCTTGACCGGACCGCCAATACTGATCTTGCGCGACACCAGTTCGAACGCATTGACGCTATCAAGATTAGCCCCATTCAGGCCGATGTTGATATCACCTTTTTCAACCAACAGGCTCTTGAGCGAGCCATTGCTGTTCAGTTCAGGGCGAGCAGTAGCAAGCGTGACCCTGGGTGTATTGATAAAGCCACAGCCGTTACAGCTTATTCCATTAGGGTTGGCAACAATAACATCCGCTCGACTACCATGAACCTCAAGGGTTCCTTCCAATAGCGACCGCTTGGCGCTGATCACTTCATTCACTATAACCGATGCAGGTCCCGATGAGCTTAGGTTAGGGTTACCCTGAACCAGCCCACCCAATTGGGAGCGTTGCAGGGTTTGATTGGAATTGTTTAAAATCGCGCCCGGTTGCCCAACATTGAATCGATCATATTTATTATGCGAGAGACCGGATGCATTGGGCCTAACGATATTGACTAGAGGTACACCATTACCGGCGCTTTCAACCCCCGGTTGGTGGGCCGCTGCCGCATTCCGGGCCGCTGTTATCTCTGCCGCCTGCATGATCAACGGCTGGAAAGCAAGGAGTAAACACAGCAAATACGACACGGCTTGACGCCTCAAGCGGCTCATTGTGTTAGAGAAATATTGCGAATGCCTGTGTTTCCTGTTTCTAGCCATGCAATACATTGTCCGTGTTTTACACTGACATCAGCGATGAATCTTTATGATTGATTGACCATTAAAAAGCAAAATTGACCCGTGCATAAACCCATCCCGATGCAAAGACTGCCGCATCCAGATTATCGGATGATGCGACACTATCCGACCACGCCACATCGAAACCGATCCTGCCACCGCGGCTGCGCAATCCGATGGCCGCACCGGTCAGATTTCCGCCATCGATGCCAGAGTCCTCTTCCTCGAACACATGAGCAAAATCGATGGCTGCATAGGCTTCCAATGTTCCCAATGCTCTTGTAAATGGTTCGCTTTTTGATTGCGTCAACTGGAGGGCACATTCATTGCGCGTCATCACACCACGATTGCCGAACACAGCAGATTCGCGCAATCCACGAACCGTTGAATATCCACCATAAGCAACCTGCTCTGAGCCAAACAAAAGGTCTGGCGTATATTGCCCGCTTACCTGACCGTTATAGGTCGCGCTTAGATCACCCAGTTTGAAGGGCTTGAAATAACTGATGGAACCATTCACACTTCTAAACTGCCCCTTCGGCGAACCGGCTGGGGCCGTATCATCATCAAAAGCCCCCCCTATATCCAGACCCCGACTTATAACCGGCAAACGCGACCAGTTGACCGTTCCATAGTTGTCGGGAATGGACGAGTTCTAAAGTACCTATGGACAGGTCGCGGCTGGATACATCTATTCGGTTGCCCAAAATAAAATTCTCGGTCCGTTTCCATTTGAGCTTACCGGAAAATGACATGACTGAGATCTGAGAGTGTTTTAGATTATGCTAAACCACCCACTTAAAGAAGGGAAGAGCCCAGTTTTTCTTGTCATATTACGGTGTAGCCCCCATCTCAATTGTATGCAGTCTTTGCCCTTCGCCATCATAAAGACTTATAGTACCCACCATCGACTCGCGCCAACCGCCTTCAGTTAACAACATACAGCTTCCGTCTATTCCAACACTCACGCTCTTAACCGGTTTAGCTAATTGCGGTGGGACATATGCCCATGCCTGTGCTTTCGCGTGGGCGAGTGCTCCCGCTGCGTCACCGAAATTCTCTGATCAATAAAATCAGCCAGTTACGTTTCCGCGAAGCGCGAGACTCGTAATTTTTAAGGATGCTTATAAGTTAGTGTTAACAGGCCCTAAAAGGGTGCAAGGTAGACGCTCGCCTGTGGCATTATCCCGCTGCGCGCATCGCACTCAATGCATGGCTGCGCCGTAAGAAGTACCATCCGCCGCGGTGGGGGTCACCTGTCCATGTTACGAGT
Source organism: Gammaproteobacteria bacterium (assembly GCA_012103455.1). Lineage (GTDB taxonomy): Bacteria > Pseudomonadota > Gammaproteobacteria > HK1 > HK1 > WLWT01. Next base: position 19,578 of record WLWT01000003.1, on the reverse strand, counting down.
AGAGAGCCTGAATAAGCGTTTCGGCGGGATCCATGCCGTATGCGATCTGGACCTAGAGATAGAACAGGGCACGATCACCGGTTTGATCGGGCCCAACGGCGCCGGTAAAACCACCTTGTTCAATCTCATCGCCGGTGAATTGGCGCCTACCTCGGGGCGCATTATCTACCAGGGGGAGAATATCGCCGGCTTGCCCACCCACGAGATGTTTCACCGGGGCATCGTGCGGACCTTCCAGATACCGCAAGAATTCGCCCGCATGACGGTGTTGGAGAACTTGATGGTGGTGCCCCCGCACCAGCCTGGGGAGCACGTCTTCAACAACTGGTTCGCCGCCAAGCGGGTGCGGGCGCGCGAGGCCAGCGTGCGGGCGGCGGCGGATGCGCTGGCGTTCCTCTCGCTCAGCCAGCTCAAGCACGAGCGAGCGGGCAACTTGTCCGGGGGACAGAAGAAGCTGTTGGAGCTTGGCCGCACCATGATGACCGAAGCGAAGCTGGTGTTGCTCGATGAGCCGGGTGCCGGGGTCAATCCAACCCTGCTCGGCAAGCTGCGGGACATGATCGCCCGCCTTCGCGACGAGCGGGGTTATACCTTTTGCGTCATCGAACACGATATGGATCTTATCGCCAGCTTGTGCCACCCGGTCATCGTGCTGTCCGAGGGGCGGTTGTTGACCCAGGGGAGTATGGCGGCGGTGAGGTCTAATGCGCAGGTGCTGGATGCTTACCTCGGCGGTGACGCCGGTGACGCCGGTGATAAAGCTGTCGCGGGTGGCCCGGCATGAGTGTATTGGCTATGCACGATGTGGTGGGCGGTTACGGCGACACCCAGATCCTGCACGGTGTGTCGCTGCGGGTGGAGCGGGGCGAAGTGGTGGTCATCATCGGACCCAACGGCGCTGGCAAATCCACTGCCATGAAGTCCGTCTTCGGCCTGCTGAATCTCTCTTCCGGCGCCGTTACCCTGGATGGCGAGCCGATCACCAACACACCGCCCGAGGCGGTGGTGCGTAAAGGCGTATGTTATGTGCCGCAAACGGAAAACATTTTTCCCAGCTTGACCGTACAGGAAAATCTCGAAATGGGCGCTTTTGTGCGCACCGATGATTTCAGGCCCCGGCTGCACCAGATCTACGCGCTGTTTCCGCCGCTGGCCGAAAAACGCAAGCAGGCCGCCGGTACCCTCTCCGGTGGGCAGCGGCAGATGGTGGCGATGGGCAAGGCACTGATGTTGGAGCCCAAGATCCTGCTGTTGGATGAGCCTACTGCGGGCTTGTCGCCGCGCTATAGAGGGGAGATTTTCAGTATCGTGCAAACCATCAACGCCGCTGGCACGCCGATTTTGCTGGTGGAGCAAAACGCCAAACAAGCGTTGTCCATCGCTACACGCGGTTATGTACTGGTGGACGGTAAGAACAAATTCGAAGGCCCTGGCGATACTTTGTTGAACGACCCGGAAGTGGGTGAGATGTTCCTGGGCGGCGGTGCATCGCGGGCGCCGCCGGGGTGAGCGAATTTCTCAATTTTTATCTGCTCCCGGGCATCGTGCTGGGCAGCATCTACGCGCTTGGCGCCATCGGCATCACGCTCACTTTCGGCATCTTGCGCTTCGCTAATTTCGCCCACGGGGAGTGCATGACCCTAGGGGTGTATTTCGCTTGGACCATCGTACAGATCAGCGGCATGCATCCGCTGGCGGCCACGCCGTTCGCCATGTTGCTCACCGTGTTGGTGGTCGTCGGCGTCGATCAGATGTTTTACAAACCGCTGCGCCAGGCGCCGGTGGTGATGCTGGTGGTGGCCTCTTTCGGGCTGATGTTGATGTTGCGCTCCATCATTCAGTATTTCTGGAATGTGCAGTTGAAGAGCATCCTGCCCGGCATTCAACTGCCGTATGTGATCGCCGACGTTCTGCGCATAGCGCCCAAGCACATCATGATCATCTGCGGCGCGGTAGCGCTGATGTTCGCCGTGCATTTTCTGTTGCAGCACACCAAGATAGGCAAAGCGATGCGGGCTGTTGCCGATTCCCCGGAGTTGGCGCGGCTGACCGGCATCGATACCGAGAAAGTGGTGTTGGCCACTTGGGTGGTGGGCGGCGCGCTGGCCTGCGCGGCGGGGGTATTCCTGGCCATCGATACCCACGTGGAGACGCGCATGGGCTTCAAGCTCCTGCTGCCGATGTTCGCCGCCGCCATCCTGGGCGGCGTGGGCCGGCCCTATGGGGCGCTGGCGGGTGGATTGGTCATAGGCATCGCCGAGGAGCTGTCGTCCTATCCTTGGATCGGCAGCGAGCCGCTGCTCAATCCCGGTTACAAGGCCGGTGTGGCTTTCGCCATCATGATCGCCATGTTGATCTGGCGTCCGTCCGGGCTGTTTCGCGGCAAGGTGTTCTAGATGGAACAGTTCTACGGCTACGGCATCTATCTGATCACCTTGCTCACCTTCGGTGGCATCTACGCCATTTTGACCCTGGGCCTGAATGTGCAGTGGGGCTTTACCGGCCTGTTCAATGCCGGGGTGGCCGGCTTTTTCGGCATCGGTGCTTATGTCTGCGCCATCTTGACCACGGCGCAGTCGCACCGCCACCTGGGCGGTTATGACATGCCGTATGCGGTGGGCTTTGGCGCGGCCATGCTCGTCTGCGGCGTCATCGCTTATCTGGTGGGCAAGATCTGCTTGCGCTTGCGCAGCGACTATCTAGCCATCGCCACCATCGGCATCGCCGAGATATTCCGGCTGATTTTGAAAAACGAGACCTGGGCCACCAATGGCCCGCGCGGCGTGTCGCAGATCCCCAAACCGTTCGAGACCTTGCCGCAGCCCTGGAATCATCTGGGGTTCTTGGCGCTGGTGTTGGTACTGATGGGGGTGGTCTATCTGCTGGTGGAAGTGGCCCGCAAGTCGCCCTGGGGACGGGTGATGACGGCTATTCGGGAAAACGAGAGTTCGGCTCAGGCAGCAGGTAAGAACGTCGCAGCGTTTCGCCTGGAAGGTTTTGTGATCGGGTGCATGATCATGGCTTTGGCCGGCGCGCTGATGGCGCACAACATCAAGTTCGTCGATCCGAATTTGACCGATCCGCTGCTGGCGACATTCTTGGTGTGGGTGATGTTGATCGTGGGCGGCAGCGCCAACAACAGAGGCGCTATACTCGGCGCGTTTTTGATGTGGACGGTGTGGTCCGCCTCGGAAATCGTCTCGAGCAGGCTGCCGGATGAATTGGCCATTCGCGCCGCCTACGTGCGGATATTTTTAATCGGACTCACATTGCAGATTTTCTTGCAGAAATATCCGCAGGGGATGTTGCCGGAGAAACGTCCTGCTCAACACGGGTAGGGCATCTAACAGTCGCGCGGGTTGTCTTGCGCGGCACGCTAAAGAGGAGTGTTGATGATGAAAGTGGTCAAGAGCTTGACCCTGGCAGCGCCCGTCGCTGCGATGATGGCCCTGCCGGTGCTGGCGGCGGATATCAAAGTAGGGTCCGCTGGCGGCGTCACCGGGCCCATCGCTGAACTGGTCGCCGCTATCGTGAAGGGGCGTTCGCTGGCGGCGGAGAACGTCAACGCCAACGGCGGCCTGCTGGGTGGCGATACCCTGAAGCTGGTGGTGGCCGACTCCGCTTGCGATCCCAAGGCGGCGGTGGATGCGGGCAATAAGCTAGTCAATGTGGAGCAGGTGGTGGCCATCATTGGCCCTAGCTGCTCTGGCGCCACCAACGGTTTGGTGTCGTCGGTGTCCATACCGGCGGGCGTAGTGGTGCTGTCCGACTCCGCCACGGCGCCCTCTATCTCCGAACTCGAAGACAACGATACCGTGTTCAGGGCGTCTGCTTCCGATGCTTATCAAGGCGCGGCCATCGCCAAGCTGGTGCATCAAGCCGGTCTTGAGAAAGTCGCCATGACCTATTCCAATGACGACTACAACGCCGGTATCGCCGCCGTTTTCGAAAAAGAATTCACCGGGCTGGGCGGCACCATCACCGGTAATCAAGCGCACGAGCCGAACAAAGCTTCGTACCGCTCCGAGTTGGCGACGTTGGCCAAGGGCGGGCCCGAGGGTTTGGCCTTGTTCGCTTATTACGGCTCTAGCGGTATCACCATCATTAAAAACAGCCTGGAGAACGGCTTGTTCGGCAAGTTCTACGCCGCTGACGGCATGTTCGATAAATCGGTCATAGAGCAGATCGGCGCGGACAATCTGCGCGACAGGATTTGGATTACCCAAGCGGCCTCCGATACCGATGATGCCTCATACAGAGCGTTTGCCGCCGCTTACAGGGCCACCGGTGGCGATCCGGATGCACCTTACGCGGCTCATGGCTACGACGTGACGTTCCTGATGGCCTTGGCTATCGAACGGGCGGGCGCCGCTGATCGGAGCAAGATATCGGCGGCCCTGCGTGCTGTTGCTTCGCCGCCGGGCGAAGTCGTCCGTCCTGGGGAGTGGGCTAAGGCCAAGCGGCTGATCGCAGCCGGTAAAGACGTTAACTACGAAGGTGCCGCTGGCGTCAACGACTTCGATGAGAATGGCGATGTGACCGGCTTGTTCAGTTTGAACGTGGTGGACGCGGACGGTAACTGGTCGCGCACCATGCTGAAGTAGGAGCGTTATAGCGTTGAATCGAGGCGGCGCGGTGCATGTCTACGCGCCGTTTTTTTGGCTTGGTAGAGGCGGAACATGACTGAATTCGTTGACGGACCGGTGGCGGATGAATGGATGGGCGAAGTGTGGCCTAGCGCTCAGCCCGGCGCGACGGCGATGCTCTACGGTCATGTGCAACTCTCTCCCCGCGAGCCGGTGCGGGTGCGCAGCGCGCAGACTTTTGTCCTCACTTATACCGTTGGCCGTTACGGCTTGGACGACACTGGCGCCATCCGCGTGGTGTTTCGCGCCATGAGCGACTTCGTGCGTCTGCAAACCACCGATCCCGAAGCGCCCAGTTACGTCACCGCGACTACCAGCAGCGGGGTGCCCCTGTTGGTCGATTACGCCCACAGCGGGGTTACGGCGCGGCCCCGTTGGAAATGCCTGACGGTCAGGGTAATGGGGGGTTATCTGCGCGAAGGGGATGAAATCCGCATCGTGTTCGGCGATACCTGCGGGGGTTCGCCGGGCATGCTGGTACAGACCATCGCCGAAGGTGCCTGGGAGTTCAAAGTCATCGCCGATGTGTGCGCGGTGGGTCATTACACGCCTATTCCCGATACGCCGTATGTCCCGGTGGTGGCTGACGATGTAGATGTCTGGCGGGCGGTGTTACCTTCACTGCGCCGGCCTGATGAGACTTTTCAGTTCGGGTTCAAAGCGGAAGACCGCTGGGGCAATCCTACCCCTCACGCCCGTGGCCGCTTCATCTTGCAGCCCTCGCTGCCAGTGGCGGGATTGCCCGGGACCATCGATTATCCGCTCGGTCAAAAATCCATGCAGATCGAAAATCTACGGGTGAGCGAGCCCGGCGTGCTGCGCATCACCGTGCGCGATGAGCGCGGCGGTGTGGTGGCCGAGTCGCATCCGCTGCTGATAAGGGAGGGTGAGTACGCCGGTTATTGGGGCGATCTGCACGGTCAAAGCGGCGAATCCATCGGTCTCACCACGTCGCGCCAATATTTCGATTTTGCCCGCAATAAATCGTTTCTGGACGTCACCGGCCATCAGGCCAACGATTTTCAAGTCAACAATGCGTTTTGGGCTTACCTGAATGAACTCACCGAGGAGTATTTGGAGGAAGGGCGTTTTGTCACTTTTCCGGGCTACGAGTGGTCGGGTAACACGGCGGTCGGTGGCGACAGAAATGTTTATTTCCGCGACGAAGGCCGCCCGATCCACCGCTCTTCCCATGCGCTTTTGACCGAGCGTCATGATCTGCATACCGACGCGCCCACTGCCAACCGGCTATTTGAAATGCTGGCAGGCGAGGACTGCGTGGTTTATGCCCATGTCGGTGGCCGTTACGCGGATATCGCTTATGCCCATGATCCGACCAAGGAAACGGCGATGGAAATCCATTCCGCCTGGGGCACTTTCGAGTGGCTGTTGACGGACGGTTTTCCGCTTGGACATAGAAGCGGTGTGGTGTGCAACAGCGATGGCCACAAGGGCCGGCCCGGTGCCAGCTATCCTGGCGCATCCACCTTTGGCGCTTACGGTGGGTTGACCTGTTTTTATGCCGAGGAGTTGAGCCGCGACAGTATTTTCGAGTGTTTGCGCAAGCGCCATCACTACGGCACCACGGGTACCCGTTTGCACTTGAGTGTGGATGCCGTGTTCGCCGAGTACAGTGTGCTGTTCGACCAAGACCCCCATGCGTTCCCGCATACGGGCAGGCAAAAAGTCAAGCAGGTGATGATGGGGGATATCGTGCGCACGGACTGTGCCTCGGTCCGGTTGAAGCTCGAAGTGATCGCGCAAACGCCTATAGACCGCATCGAAGTGCGCAATGGCATGGAGGTGGTGCAGACGCTGCGTCCCTACGGCGCCGATGAGTTGGGGCCCCGGCTGCGGGTGTTGTGGAGCGGGGCGGAATACCGCGGCCGTGGCCGGGAGACGCAGTGGCGCGGCCGGGTGCGCTTTGGCGGCGACAGTATTGAGCGCATGGTCAAGATCAACGCTTGGCACCGTGAACGTATTCTGGAACAACGCGGCCCCGATACGGTGATTTTCGAAGCGGTCACCACCGGCAATTACAGCGGCTTCGATGCGTGGCTGAAAGAGGGCCAAAGCGGCACCGTCGAAGTGGCGACGAACCACGGTACCCTCCGTGCGGATTTATCCGCGATAGACGCCGATGGTGTGCGCATGGACGCGGGCGGGCTGAAGCGGGCGGTGACGGTGGCCCGTTTGCCGGTTGACAATCGCCACCGGCGGATGGCGGTAACGGTGGCAGTGCCGCTGAGAGAGAAGGGCGACAATCCGTTGTGGGTGTCGGTTTATACCGAAGATGGGTTTCAGGCCTGGAGTTCGCCTATTTTCGTCTATCGGCAAGATGATTGGCCGCGTGGCTGAGGGCAGTTCAACGCTTGCTGTTTTAGCGCTTGCTGTTTTAGCGGATGTCGATAGCCAGCGAACGGGCTGCCGGTGTGGGGCAGCGATGCGTAAGGCGCGCACGGAGCCGTCTACGCATAGAGTCATCTAGATGAGCCAACCGTAGATGAGACAACCGAACTCGGCTATGCGGGTGGACGCAGCGCGCAGAGCATGGGATGGCGCACTTCAAGCCACCGGGGATGGGCTCACGGTGCAATGCGAACTGATCACGCCGATGTACGGTGGTGGCGTCACCCCCGGTAAAGTCGATAGCGCCCTGCCGGTACGCCCTACCGCTCTGCGTGGCCAGCTACGTTTCTGGTGGCGCTTGCTGCAACGCACGGGCGGTGAAAAGGAGTTGTTCCAGCATGATGCGCGGGCATTGTTTAGTGCCGAGACGGCTCTTTGGGGCGGCATTTCCAGCAACGGACCGCAGGCGAGCAAGGTGGCGGTGCGGGTCCGGCAGGTTGATCCGGCGGAGCTGGTTACTTGGAAGGGAAAGCTCTCTAAGTTTCCAGCTTACGCACTGATGTTAGAGTCGGATGAAGATCCACACCTTTTGAAAGGCGGGTACACCTTTCAGTTGACCCTCGACTTCTCGTCTAGCATGCAATCCGGGCAACGCGATCAAGTGATCGAAGCGCTGCGCTGGTGGGCTAGCTTCGGTGGCGTAGGCGCGCGGACTCGGCGCGGCTTGGGTGCCGTTCGAATGAGCGACGGCGGTGAGGTACGGACGCCGGTATCGGCGGAAGAGCCAGTATCGGCGGAAGAGGTTGAGAAGCATGGCGGTTGGTTGGCCGTTGGCCAGCCCGTCAAGGACCCCATAGCGGCATGGTACAAGGCGGTCGAAGCGCTACGAGTGTTCCGGCAGGATAGGAACGAGGGACGTAACACCGGTCAAGGTAAGCACCCCGGCCGTAGCCGCTGGCCGGAGGCGGACACGATCCGGCGCCACACCAACATGGCTTCACCCAACCACCAGCCCGAGCATGAAGTGGACGGCGTCTATCCCCGCGCCGCTTTCGGCTTGCCCATCGTATTCCACTTTAAGGACAGGGGTAGGGGCGATCCATCTGATCATTCACTCGTTCCCGTAAGCTCGGAAAACGAAAAACGCGATCGCATGGCCAGTCCACTGATCTTGCGTCCGTGGCACAACGGCCAGCGTTGGTGTCCGGCGGCGTTGCTGCTGCCCGGCTGGCGCGAGCGGGTGAGTGTGCGGGCCGGCCTCGTGAGGCAAGAAAAGCTGGTCTCGAAGGGAAGCCCGGCATGGCCAGAGGACCTCGATGAGCGCAAGCAGATGGCCGCACGGATTGCGCCCATGAAGAAGCGCGGCGAGGATGCGCTGACCGCTTTCATGAACTTTTTCAAGGCAGGGGCGGATTGAGCACCACAGACCTCGAATCGAGCACTACGCGGCAGTTGAGCGGTGCGCCAGCGCCAGCGGAGCGCTTCCTGATCACGCTCTCCTTGGGGCCGGTGCAAAGCCTGATCGGCGCCGCCCGGCGCACCCGCGATCTGTGGTGCGGCTCTTGGCTGTTGTCGGAGGCGGCCCGGGCCGCGGGCCGGGTGCTGCACCAAGCGCAGCCGGGTTGCCTGATCTTCCCCTGTCCGGACAACCCCGACAGCGACTTGTTGCCGCAAAATCAGCCTGTAGAGGTTGCCCCTGTAGAGGTTGCCAATGTGGCGAACGTCTTGCGCGCGGCAGTGGCATTTGAGACGCCACAAGAGGTGCAAGCGCTGTGTGAGCAGGCCAAGCGGGCAGCCGCGGACCGGTTGGTTGATCTCGGTGAGAAGGCGCGGGCGGGGTTGAAGTTTCACCTGCGCGAGACGGTTTGGCAGGCGCAGATCGGCGATATCCTGGAGACGTTTGCCGCTTGGGTATCGCTTGCGGACTGTGGCAACGGCTACGCCGAGGCCAGCCGGCGGCTTGGCGGGGCGCTTGCCGCTCGCAAGGCGACGCGGGATTTCCAAGCTTGCCAGCCGTTGTCCAGCGCGGATGCCGGGCTGCCCAAGTCCTCCTTGGATGGTGCGTTGGAGACGGTGCTGCCCAGGCCGCTCAGCGATGAGTCCCGGCGTCAGCTTCGATTGTCCAAGCTTCGATTGTCCAGGGGCGAGCAGCTCGATGCGCTCGGGATCATCAAGCGTTTGGCCGGTGACGCGGAGCAGTTCACTTCTTATATGCGCGTTGCCGCCGATCCGTGGGTAGAGCGGCTCAGCGAAGAACAGCAACGAAGGCTGCGAGATGCTTGGGAGCCGCTGGTTTCCATGGAACTGGCCACTCGCACCGGCGGCAATGCGAATATTTATAGGGCCGTGCCTTACGACGGCTCGCTACTGTATGACTTCCGGCTGCGTAACGCGCTGGCTCAGGACGATCTATCGGTGGAACATAGAAAAGCTCTGGAGCACTTGCGCGCGTGCATTGAGGCGATCGCTGTAGAGCAAACCACCGCGGGTCAGGTGGCCGGCGCCCCAGTTGCTTATGCCGCCATCTTGAAAGCGGACGGGGACCACATGGGCCGGCTGCTGGCCTGCGCCAAGAGCGCGGATGAGGCCCGCCGCATTTCCCGCGCCCTGCACGGATTTGCTTCCGAGGTTCGCGGGATCGTTCGCTGTCACCGCGGCCACGCCATCTATGCTGGCGGCGACGACGTGCTCGCCCTGTTGCCATTGGCATCGGCGGTGGACTGTGCGAGGGCTCTGGCCGATAAGTTCAAGGAGGCACTGGATGAGATCGCGGGTGATATGAAAGTGCCGGCGGCGGAGCGCCCGACGCTGTCCGCCGGCCTTGGCATCGGCCATGTCATGGAGCCGATGGCCGCCTTGCGCGAGCGCGCCGAGCGGGCGGAGAAGGCAGCGAAGGGCGATGCGACAATAACTCCGCGCAACGCCTTGGCGATACGGCTAGGCATTCGTGCTGGCGCGGAGCCGGGCTGGCGCGCGCAATGGAGCGATCAAGGTGCATTCGATGCATTGCGCCAGTTCATCGAAGCCTACCGCCAGCGGCAACTCCCCGCTCGCGCCGCTTACGATATGCGTGCCATTGACCGGCGGCTGGCGTGGCTGCGCTCCGATTGCAGTGACCCTGCCAACAGCATGCGCGCCGCCGAGGTGCACCGCATGCTGGAGCGGGCACGCCGGCCGGGCGGCGAAAAGCGCATACCGCATGGGCTACAAGAGCTGCTGCGGGCGTGCGCCGGGAAGCAGCCGCTGTACCGATTGGCGGATACCCTGATCATCGCGCGATGGCTGGCGGCTCGCACCGCCGCTGATGTGGGAGAGCGCGTTTGAGCAGGCGGGCTAAAAAGAAGCGTACAGGGAAGGCCTCGCCGCCAAACTACCGCAAGCAGCGTAGAGAAGAGGCGCTGCGAAGCCGGACCCCAGCCGCGGCACTGCGGCCCCACCCAGCCGGGGGGAGCGCGCCGAGCCGGGTGGTCAGCCTGGATCCGCTGCTGCCTGTCATCGTGCGCTCGGGCCGGCCGCTGGACGGCAAGTCGGATGCCGATCCGGCGCGCTTGCCGCCGCCGTCCACTATCGCCGGCTGCTTGCGCACCGCTTGGGCGCGGGCCGGGGCTCGGCCATTTGGCCCGGAACTGTTGCAACATGCGGTGGCGGGGCCGCTGCTGATCACTAGCGGTGGCCGAGTTCTCGCCCCCAAACCCGCTGACGCGCTGTACTTCGGCCACGGTGCCGCCGCCCGTTGCGTGCGCCTGGCGCCAGGCCGGTTTCCCGCTGGCGTGTGGGCGGATTTGCCGGCAGGTTTGCTGCCGGTGCGCTTGAGCGAAGAGATTGAGGAGAAACCGGGCGATGGACCGGCTTGGTGGAGCTGGTGTGATCTGCTGGCTTTTCGCCTGGGACAAGCGGTTGATTACACCCGCCTGTGCGCCAACGGTTGGTCAGCGCCGGCGGGTGATCGGCGTACCCATGTGACCATCGATCCGAACACTTATGCCGCCGGCGACGGACAGTTGTTCCAGACGGAGGGGCTGGACTTGGATGCCGGTCCCGCGCGGCACGATGAAAGCGTGCAGGAACAGCAGGAGCGTTGCGGCCTTGGCGGTTTGCGTGTGCTGGCACGATTCTCCGAGCCCTTGGGGCGGACGCTGGTGCATCTAGGCGGCAAGCGGCGCCTGGCGGCTTTGCAACCGGAAGCGGAGTCGATGTGGCCGCCGCCGCCGCCGGATTGGTTCGAGCGCATCCGCAAAGCCGGCGGTCTGTCGTTGACCCTGCTGACGCCGGGTTTATTTTCCGCCGGCTATCATCCCGGCTGGCTCAGCGGCGCGGAACTCAGCGGCTGCCCGCCCGCGGCCCCGGAACTCAAGCTCAAGCTGCGCGCGGTAGCGATCGAGCGTTGGCAGCCGCAATCCGGTTGGGATCTGGCCAAGCGCGCGCCCCGGCCCACGCGCAAGTTAGCCGAGGTTGGCACCACTTATTGGTTCGAGGTGATCGGGGGTCTAGAGGCCGCCGCTCACGATGCGCTGTGGCTGAGCAGCGTGTGCGATGACGCACAAGATCGGCGCGACGGCTTTGGATTAGCGCTACCGGCGCCGTGGACATGCCCGAATACCGGCGCTTAACGATTCTCAGAAGGTAAACACGATGCAAGCGGGACTCTTTCACCTGCACACTCTTTCGGCGCTGCATTGCGGCACGGGACAGTCCGCCGACGTGGTGGACCTGCCCATCGCCCGCGCCCGCGCCACCCGTCTGCCCATGGTGCCCGGCTCTTCGCTGCGGGGCGTGCTGCGCCAGCAGGTTGAACAGATGGACTGCGAGAATGGCACGAAGAACGCCGCAGCGCTGTTTGGCCCGCGGTCCATCAGCAGCAGCGATAACAGTTTCGCGGGCGCCCTGGCTGTAGGTGACGCTCACCTGCTGGCGCTGCCGGTGCGTTGTTTAGCCGGCATCGTCAGCTACGCCACATCGCCGTTCATCTTGCGCCGCTATGCCCGCGACTTGGCGCGGGCCGGAATCGATGATGCGCCGCCGTTGCCGTCCGCCCCGGCCGAGGGGGAGGCGCGGGTGGCTAAAGGCTCCGTCAACCGCCTTGATGACAAGCTGGTGCTCGAAGATCTGGACCTGGCCGCGCAAGAAGACTGCCCCGTTACGGGATGGGCGCAGTGGATTGCGAAAACGGTGTATGACGATGACAACTCGCGATGCGATTTCATCCACCGTTTCGCACTCCTGCACGATGAGATCATGGACTTCCTGGCCGAGACCGCCACCGAGGTGCGCGCCCGCATCCGCATCGATCAAAGCACTGGCACGGTGGACAAAGGCGCGCTTTGGTATGAGGAGCACCTGCCCGCCGAGACGCTGCTGTGGGGTGTGTATGCGCTGTCGGCGCGCAATCACCCGGACGACACGTGCAACGCGGCCGAACTGGCCGGGACGCTGCCGGACTCTGGCACGCTGCTGCAATTGGGCGGCGGTGCTGGCACCGGCCACGGCCTGGTGCGCTTCGTGATCCGACAAGCAGAGAAGGCGTGACATGATCCAAGTCCGCACTCACGCCATCGCCCGCGCGGCGTATGCCCGGGTCGCCGCTCGTCGCCGGAACCCGGAGAAGAATGCCCCGGAGAAGAATGTCCGCAATGAGGATGGCCCTAAAGAAGATGGCCTAAATGAGGATGGCGTAAAAGAGAAAGAATACGGAGCATTGGCGCACAAGCTGCCGGGCATGATCCTGGGTAACGGCCTCGCCCAGGCCACCGGCTTCCTGCTCGCCAAGGGGACTGAGGCGCACAGGGCGCTGCTGGATGATCTGAGCGCGGTGCTCCACGCCGCGGGCGTGATTGGCCAGACCGGCGGTGACGCGCTGCATCAGCGCATCATCCAGGGCGACCTGCGGCAAACCCTGATGCTGACGCGCCGGGCGTTGGAGGCGAGTGGCTGGATCAAGCGCTATGTGCAGGGCGTTTTGCATATCAATGCGACCGGCGACATCGAGAGCTTGGCGGGCCGGGTAGACGAGGACAACTGATGGCGACGCCGTTGATGCGCAAGGCGCTGCGGTCCTTATACAAGCAGGCAGTGACGCCCCATCCGGGTTTGCTGTTGCAACGCGGCCTGCCCGAACACGATGAAGCTGAAAGCGAGGCCAAGACCAAGCACGTCGCGCGTGTCTGTGAGGCCAGGCCCGGCGAGTTCTATGGCAATGCGTATGAACGGTGGCGGCGGGCCACTGCCGACAAGCAACGCTTTCGCCAGGTGTTGCTGGCACTCGAACAACGCTTGTTCGCCGGTTTGACGGGTGGCGGCATACTGGAAACCGGCGGCGCCATCAGCCACAGCTACGGCGCGCCTTATATTCCCGGCACCAGCGTTAAGGGCGTGGTGGCTGCCAGCGCACGGGAGCGGCTGCGGACGCAGCAGAACGGCCACGCCATCTGTGATGAGTTGTTCGGGGCGCCGGCCACGGCACACCCGCCGGCCGGGTTGTCCGGGCTGATCACCATCCACGATGCTTGGTGGGTGCCGGACTCGGCCTCGGCGCCCCTGGTGGCGGAGGTGGTGACCAGCCATCACCTGGAGTACTACGGTAAAGATGGGAGCACGCCGGCAACCGATTTCGATAGCCCAGTGCCTAATGCGCAGGTGGCGGCACAAGGGAAATTCTTGTTCGTGATCGAGGGACCGGCGCAGTGGTTGGATCTCGCTGAATCGATGCTCAAAGAGACCTTGGCGCGGCGCGGCTTAGGCGCTAGGACCCGCAGTGGCTATGGTCTATTCAAGAACGAGAATTCATTGCCCGCCGCCCGTTCGGCGTGGGTGGACGGGACGATTGCCCGCCTCAAAAAAGAGAATAACGCCAGGGAAGACGAGGTTCTGCGGGGTAACAGCTTGGCGCAAGCTTTTAGGGCGATCGAGGATGCGCACCTGAAGCGCGAGGCGTTCGAGGATATTCGCGCCCGGTGGATGCGCAAAAGCTGGTGGGAAGGTGTGCGGCTCAAGAGGGCAGCGAAGGCGGCGAAGCAGATTTACGACGACTACGAAAGTACCCGGCGATCGGCCCTGCCGGACGAGTTGCCGCGGGAATAGCCGGTGTAGGGATTGGCCATGAACAACGTTATTTTGTTATGTACCGTGGGTGGCAGCCACGAGCCGGTCTGCCGGGCGATCGAGTCGGTCTCGCCCGGCTATATCTGCTTTTTCTGCACGGCTGAGGATCCGAGATCGGGCAAGCCGGGTTCCGATGTTCATGTGATCGGAAAGGGCAACGTTATCAAAGCCAAGTTCGGTGACAGCGCTCCGACATTACCTAACATTCCCGCGCAGATGGGTTACGACGAAAGCCGGTATGAGCCGTGCCGGGTTCCCGCGGATGATCTGGACGGAGCGTTCCTGGCCATGCGTGCTGCTGTCGCAGCGCTGGCCGAGCGTTTCCCCGGCGCACGGTTCGTCGCCGATTACACCGGCGGCACCAAGACTATGACTGCCGCAATGGTGTGCCTCGCGTTGGAGCAAGACGATATCGACCTCCAACTCGTGACAGGCGCCCGGGCCGATCTCAAGCAGGTGGTGGATGGCACTGAACGGGCGATGACGGCGAGCGTGGTTCGCCTCCGGCTTGACCGCGCCATGGCTCTATATCTGGGGGGATGGCGTCGATTTGCCTATCGCGAGGCAGCGCAGGGTCTGAAAAACATCCCGATCACCGTCAACTCTCCCGATCGCGCCAAGCTCGAACTGGCGCAGGCGCTGAGCGGAGCTTTGGCTCTATGGGATGATTTCGATCATGCTGGCGCACTCGATTCGATTCGACCCTACGCTGGGCAAGTAGCACCGCGCTATCCGGCGATGTTGCCCATGCTCGAACTGCTGGCGCAGCAGGACAGTTCACGGCGCGAACCAGCCTGTTTGTTGGATCTTTGGTGGAATGCCGAGCGGCGTGCGGCTCGGGGCCGTTATGACGATGCCGCGGCCCGGGTATACCGGCTACTGGAATGGACCGCGCAATGGCAAATTCGCCGCCGGCTCGAAGTCGAAACGGCGAACTTTCCCGCTGAGCGGTTGCCTGGGACTGTAGCTGTGCGAGTTGATGCCGACGGCAAGATCAGACTCGGTTTGTGGCACGCCTGGCAAGTGGTGAAGGCTGACCCTGGCATGGCCGGGTTGGCGCAGACATTTATCGGGCAACAGGAAAGCAAATTGAAAGATCTGCTTGCCATCCGTAACGAGTCCATACTGGCTCATGGTTTTCAGCCGATCGCAGCCACGGATTGGCGCAGGATGCAGCACTGGGCGGAAAAGCATTTCTTGCCACTATTGCGTAAGCTGGCTTTAGAAGCCGATTTGAAGGAGCTGCCAGAACAACTACCAACGCAGTTCAGCGCATGAGGGTAGTGAAGTAGAGATTCTACAGATTGGGATGAATTGCTCGTAGCGCATGAATCATGAACGGGTAGAAACGCCGGACGCTCATGAGCAACGGACTATTGTTACTTGTCCGAAGGGCTTGGAGAGCTTGCTGGCCGATGAGTTGACCGCTCTCGGTGCGCACGATGTATCGCAGACCAAAGCCGGGGTTTATTGCGCCGCTGAGCTACTGGTCCACTACCGCATCTGCATGCATTCCAGGTTAGCCAACCGCATTCTCTACTGGCTGCATGGGTTTCAAGCCGAAGACAGCGATTCTCTCTACGCCGGTGTCAAAGCCTTTGCATGGCATGAGCATCTGTCACCGGGTGGTTCCATCGCGGTTGATTTCAACGGTACCAATACGTTTTTACGCAATACCTATTTCAGCGCGCAGCGGGTAAAAGACGCGATAAACGATCACTTCGCGCAAAGAGGGCTGGAGCGGCCCACGGTCGCCACGGCGCAGCCCGATCTCAGAATCAACGCTCATCTTCGCGCCGGCTCTGTGTCGCTGCGCCTGGATTTGAGCGGCGCCAGTTTGCACCGCCGCGGTTATAGAAAAAGGGGTGGTGCCGCGCCGCTGAAGGAAAATCTGGCGGCGGCGATTCTCATTCGCGCCGGATGGCCGACTATTGCCGCTGGCGGCGGTGCATTGATCGATCCGCTTTGCGGTTCCGGCACGTTGTTGATCGAAGGCTTGGAGCTGGCGATGGGTTTGGCGCCGGGGCGCCGGCGCCAGCACTGGGGCTTCGACGGCTGGTTGGGGCACATCCCCGCGCACTGGCGCACCGTTGCCGCGGCGGCGGGCGAGCGAGAAGCGGCCGCGACGACATCGGTGTGGCCGGATGTCATAGGGTATGACGGCAGTGGCAAAACCCTCGATATGGTACGGGCCAACATCGCCGCCGCCGGCCTGGAGGGGTGTATACGGGTACACCGCAAGGAGTTGGGGCAATGGGTCAAACCCACCCACAAAGCCATTGCCGATGGCTTGATCGTATGCAATCCACCGTATGGCGCGCGTCTCGGCGACGCAGTGTCCCTAGCCTCGTTGTACCGCCTGCTGGGCGAGAAGTTGCGCGGCCAGTTTCGCGGTTGGCAGGGCGCGGTGTTCACCGGCAATCCCGAACTCGGTAAGACCATGGGTCTTAGGGCGCGCAAACAATTCAATTTTTTCAACGGCTCTATCGCGGCCAAGTTGTTGTTATTCGATATCGATGAGCGCTGGGCGGTACGGCGTTCGCGCGATGACATCGAGGAACCTGACGGTTCATCGGACAATGTTCCATCAGCGCCCCTGAGTGCCGGTGCTTTGATGTTCGCCAACCGTGTCAAAAAGAACATGAAACATCTGGCGCGTTGGCGCAAACGCAATAACATCCAATGTTACCGGGTCTATGATGCTGATTTACCCGAATACGCGGTGGCGGTGGATGTTTACGGGCCGTGGTTTCATGTCGCCGAATACCAGGCGCCTGCCAGTGTGGAACCCGCGGTGGCGAAGCGGCGTTTGCTGGAGGCGATGTCCGGATTAGCCGAGCAACTGGGGGTGAGGGCCGGGCGGGTGGTGGTCAAGGAACGGCGCCGGCAAAAAGGTAAAGGGCAGTACCAGAGACTGGCGCAACGGGGCGAGTGGGTGGAGGTCATGGAAGGGAGCGCCACCTTGCTCATCAATCTGCACGACTATCTTGATACCGGGTTGTTTTTGGATCACCGCAAAGTGCGCTTGCATATCAATCGATTGGCCCGCGGCAAACGTTTCTTGAATTTGTTTTGTTATACCGGCGCGGCAACGGTGCACGCCGGTTTGGGCGGGGCGGAATTTTCCACCAACGTGGATCTGTCGGCCACCTATATCAACTGGGCCGAGCGCAACGCGGCGCGGAATGGATTGACGGTAGGGGGATTGACGGCGGGGGGATTGACAGCAGGGCGCCACCGGTTCGTAAGAGCCGATGTGATGTCTTGGCTGCGTGAGAACCGCGAACAGTATGATCTGATCTTTGTCGATCCGCCTACTTTCTCCAATTCCAAAAATCTTGAGCACCATTTCGATGTGCAACGGGATCATGCGCAGTTGTTGGCTCAAGCTATGCGCTCTTTGGCGCCCGGTGGTTTGTTGATCTTTTCTTGTAACCGGCGGCGTTTCGCGCTCGCCGATGAGGTGTTGCGCGGCTATGCGGTGGAAGACATGAGCCGCTGGTCGCTCGATAAGGATTTCGAGCGCGCCCGTTTCGCCCATCACTGTTGGTTTATACGGCATCAGTGAGCACCCCTTTATTCCTTCATTCTTTATCCGGCGCTCGTCAATACTTCTTTTAGCGCGCCTAGGAATGCGTCGGTGTCTTCGGGCAGCCCGGTGGACACTCTGATGCAGGTGCCTGCCGCCTCGTAGCCGAAGGTGGCTATGCGGATGCCGCGCTCGCGCATGGCTCGCACCACGTAACCCGCATCCATACCCGCGTCTACCCCGATGAAATTGGTCACCGAGTCCATGGGGGAGAGTCCCAAAGCGCGCATGCCAGTGGTAAGCCGCTCGCGCTCTATGGCCGTGGTGCGCAGGATCATCTGGGTGTAATCCGGGTCGTCCAGCGCCGCCAGGGCCGCCGCCTCCGCCACCCCGGCGAGATTGAAGGTGCTGGTGACCAAGCGCAGGGCGTTGGCGATTGCCCCGCTTGAACAGAGCGCATAACCAAGGCGCAGCCCGGCCAGCGCGTACGCTTTCGAGAAGGTGCGGGTGACTACCCATGGACCGTGCCGGTGTTTGAGTATGTCCAGCGCGTCGGGGCCGCCGGCGTAGGCGGCGAATTCAAAATATGCTTCATCGACGAAAAGCAGAGTGTTCTGCGGTGTGTGTTCAGCCAGCAGGGACAGTTCATCGTGGCTCAACATCAGTCCGGTGGGATTGTTGGGGGTCACGACGAGCAACAGGCGGGTTCGATTGCCGATCGCGTTGAGCAGTCCCTGCACGTCGATGCTGCCATCGTCCCGGTTCGGCACGGTGCGCAGCGCGGCATCGACCACGTCGAATACACCGCAGAAGCGCCGCCATATCAATGCGGGGGCCACCAGTTCCTGACCGCTATCGACCGCGATCTGAGCCACCGCCGTCAACAGTTGAGTACTGCCGGCGCCCCAGCAGATCTGCGCTGCGGGGATATCCAGGCGTTCACTCAAGCGGCCAGTGAGCACCGGGCAGGTACCGTCGGGATAACGGTTGAGATCCGGCGCCGCGCTGGCGATGGCGGCTAGCACTTTGGGCGAGGGCGGGTAGGGGCATTCGTTGAGATCCATCCGATGGATGCGGGCGCCACGCTCATGGGCGAAAACATGGGTGGGATTCCAAAATCCCTGCTGGCGGAAATTGGGCCTGAGCGCGATGGTGTCCGTGGTTGGATCTGTAGGTTTCAATGTGCGGTGGTCCCGAATTGGTGGCATCAGCGCTGGACTTATTTACTTTTTCTTCTTTGGAGCGCGGAATTTCTTGTGGCAACTGCGACAGGTTTTGCCTACCCCTCTGACGCCGGCTTGAAGGATCTCAAGACCTTCTGCGGCGGTGGCGGCGAGGGTGCCGGCGGCGATGGCGAGCTCTTTGTTCTTGTTGCCGATCTCCGGCCAAGCCTCCCAAGCTACGGGCAGTGCCCGGGTTTTGCCCGGCATGGCGGCATTGTCCGTGCCCTCGGGCCACATGGCACTGTTGTTCATCTGCGTGGCCAGTTGCAAGTTGGTGGCGAATAGTGTTGCCTGCCCGGCGTCGTAGGGGGCTTTGCCCTTGGCCATGGCGCCGAGCTGGCCTAGGTTGAAGGCTAACAGTTGCATGTATGCCTTACGGGCTTTGACTGCTTTGCCCAAGTGGCCGTCCGCCTGCACCGCCGTGGCGGGTACGGATAGGGCGAGGGTAATCAACAGCGTTCTTGTGAACCATTTCATCAGTGTATCCTCCGATAGGGTTGCCTATAGTCGCTCGGTGTCACCGTGAGCTACGCCAATGGAATAAGCCTGAAGCGGAATAAACCCGAGGCGGATGCGCACACGATGGCGCAACTTTAACGGCGACCATTGACGCTGCCAATCATTTCAGTTTCGGGCGTCGCGCTGGCATTCGGGGCGGTCGATACCCGGCAGGCATTGGCGCCAGAGAGCATTGACCCCTGGAAACATTGACCCCTGGAAACATTGACCCTGG
>WLWT01000002.1 GCA_012103455.1 Gammaproteobacteria bacterium | reverse complement strand
TTCGTAGTGCGCGGACTCACGGGTGTGGGCGAGCAATAATTGCAGATAATCCAGCAGCGCGTCGGAAACATGTACTTCCGGTACCCGCACCTGCGCCGCCAGCAAAGCCTCGGGCGACAACGCTTGTTGCAAGCGCTGCAACACCTGGCGGCGATCACCCCCCCCCCGGCAGTAGCTCGCGCTCCGCCTTGGCATCGGGGTAACCCAATTCGATCCGCATCAAGAAGCGGTCGAGTTGGGATTCAGGCAGCGCAAAAGTGCCAACCTGCCGGGTGGGATTTTGTGTTGCGATAACAAAGAATGGGGCTGGCAACGGACGGGTTTCGCTATCCACGGTGACCTGACGCTCCTCCATCGCCTCCAACAATGCGCTCTGCGTCTTGGGTGTCGCCCGGTTAACCTCATCGGCCAGCAACAATTGGGTAAAAACCGGACTGGGATGGAAGCGAAAAGCCCCGCTATCGCGCTCGAATACCGATACGCCGAGCACATCGGCCGGTAGCAGATCGCTGGTGAACTGGACCCGCGCCTGCTCGAGCCCAAGACCGCGCCCCAATGCTTGGGACAACGTAGTCTTGCCAACGCCGGGTAAGTCCTCGATCAGCAAATGGCCGCGCGCGAGCAAACAGGCGAGCGCCAACCGCAGCGGCCGGCTTTTACCGGCGATGACTTCGCTCAAACGTTGCACCACTAATTCGAATGGCGAATCGCTTGGCGTAGGGCGCGCAGCGTCCGCTCGTGCCAGGAGTTTCACCGCTTAAGCGTCCCCGTATTGAGTGGTATGGCCGGAGTTTAATTTACGCCATCTCCGCCCAACGTCGGCAAATGCGCCAAGGGCATAGAGCACACCCGCCGCAACGGCGTCGGCCACCGCGAGATCAAGCCGCACGACATCCTGTTAACCGGAGCCTGCTAACCGGCGACAACGAACGTTAAGGCCGGTGACCTCGGTATTGCGCTCAGCACCCGGTTGGACACCACCGACACCCAAGCACTAGGCCGCATTGGTCCGCCACTTTATATGTGGCCGGAGCAGGTGTTGGAGCGCAATTTGACCGATCAGAGCGACACTAAGAGGGGTAATTCTCTCTACATCATCGTCACTGGCGAGGTGGCGGTGATGAAGGTCAAAGCCTCACTCATCGAGCGCATCCATCTAGGGCACCTCTAAAAATGCACTTTTTCCGCGATTGCGGCGTCAGCGCCGTGCTCCAACCCTCAGGTATCACCTATACACTGCGGTTGTGCGCGCGGTGCTTCCTCGCACTCACGAAAAAATGACTATTGTTAGAGGCGCCCAGTGGTTGGCGGCAACGGCTGGCTTAGATCCGCGCCGTAGACTTCGGCAACAAAATCGCACGTCACGGGTAAGACAGTGATCGGCATCGTGAGCACCTCAACCGATGGGTGATACGCCAGTGGGGTGATACGCCAGCGCCGTACAGACGGCGGCTAGCGTACGTGTACCATATCCGCGAATCTGCCTTCGTCGCAGACAAATAGCAACCCGCTCAATAGGAGTACCAACACCATGGGTGTAGTCGAGTACCAAGTGGACCGCCACATCGCCGTTATCACACTCAACCGTCCCCAAGCGCGTAACGCCATCAATCCGGAAATAGGCGTCAAATTAGCCCAGGCGTGGCGCCGGGTAAGAGACGACGACGATGTGCGGGTCGCCATCGTGACCGGTGTTGGTGCGGCGTTTTGCGCCGGTGCCGATCTCGCTCAGCTCATCCCGCTCCGTACCGGTGCACGCAAGCCGGAAAATGAATGGGATCGGCGCGTACAGTCCGAACCCGATCTCATCTACACCGCCATTTTGCGTAACTTCGATACCGCAAAGCCGGTCATCGCTGCCATCAACGGCCACGCCATCGCCGGTGGCATGGAACTGGTGCAGGGTACCGACATCCGCATCAGTTGCCCGCAGGCGAAATTTGGCGTGCAGGAAGTCAAATGGGCGCTCTTCCCGGCCGGCGGCTCATCGGTTCGGCTGCCGCGACAACTGCCCTATAGCAAAGCCATGGAATTGTTATTGACCGGTGATCTGATCACTGCCGAGGAGGCATTGCAGCTCGGCTTTTTAAATCACCTGGTGGCCGAGGACCAAGTGCTGGACAAAGCGATGGAAGTGGCACGAAAGATTGCCGCTAACGGCCCCATCGCCGTGCGCGCCATACGTCACTCGGCACGCCAATGCCTGGGCCACCCGGAGGCGGCCGCGCTCGCCATGGAACGGGAATTTTCCAATCCTGTTTTTCAAACGCAAGACGCCGTTGAAGGTCCACGGGCATTTATGGAAAAACGCCAACCGCAATATGAAGGACATTAGGGCGCCTCTAACAATAGTCATTGTTTCGTGAGTGCAAGGAAGCACCGCGCGCACAACCGCAGTGTATAGGTGATACCTGAGGATTCGAGCACGGCGCTGACGCCGCAATCGCGGAAAAAGTGCATTTTTAGAGGTGCCCATTAAAACAACAACCTGAGGAGGAATAAAACCCATGAACATGCGGCGCTTCAAGCAGCTATGCGGCATCGTAATCACCTCGGTGAGCATAGGACTCATCTACGTCTTCATCCGCTCCGAAGCGTGGTTCGGAGTCATGATCGGCCTGTTCCTAGGAGCGGTGGGGATACAAGCTATTGCCCAACCCGAGCGCATATTCCGGGCCGGCAAAAGCGAAAATGAAGCGCCTCCCGTACCTCATTATGGCCAGGGGCGATCTTCATCCGCGCACGGCACCAAGCCAGAGGATGCAGCCAATGAATAACCGGCCCAGTGAGTAACAGCCCCGATGAGTAAAAACCCCCAGTGAGTAAAACTACTGGGGGTAAAGCTACCGGGAGCAAGTAGCCCATAAGCGGCGCTGATCCGGCCGGATTGACGAGCACCGCACAGGAGCAGTTGCAGCCGGTATCCATGACCCGCGGCCCAAACCGCTCATCATCTCCCAAGCATCCCGCCAAACGGTTATTGCGCAGGAATAATCACCGTGACAACAGCTAAAAATACACCCCCCTACAAGGTATTACGCGTACTCGATTTCTCCCGCATCATCGCCGGGCCACTGTGCACGCAGCAACTCTCGGATATGGGTGCCGAGATCATCAAGAGGGCACCTCTAAAAATGCACTTTTTCCGCGATTGCGGCGTCAGCTCCGTGCTCGAATCCTCATGTATCACCTATCACTGCTGTCCCACAAACTTTTGAATGAGCTTAGAATCAAAGACTATTCTGCGCTAATTTGTTAGAATAGAGGTTCAGAATATCTTTTAATATCAACAGGATAATAGCCTTGAGTCACAGTAACAGCGTATTTTCACAGCTGCTAAAACTGATTTCTAGACATGAATTTGAAACCCTCGCAAAAACCCACCATAAAGGCCGTGTATTGAGGACAATGTCACGCTGGTCACAGTTTGTGGCGTTGAGTTTTGCCCAACTCGCCGGTCGCTGTAGTTTGCGAGATATTGTCAGCAATCTGGATAAACAACGCCGCAAAAGTTACCATTTGGGTATCGGTAAGGTCAGTCGAAGTTCTCTGGCTCGCGTTAACGAGCAACAGCCTTATCCACTCTACGAAGGATTATTTTGGAAGCTGCTGGCACGATGTCAAAGCTTGGCGCCTAGGCATGGGTTTCGTTTTAAAAATAAGCTTTATTCCTTGGATGCATCGACCATCGATTTATGCTTATCACTATTTCCTTGGGCCAAATTTCGCAAGACCAAAGGCGCGATTAAACTACATGTTGGTCTGGACCATGATGGTTTTTTACCGGTCTTTATGACTATTACCGAAGGCAAACAACAAGATATTACACAAGGCCGTAGTTTAGAACTGGATGCGGGTTCTATTGTGGTGTTTGATCGTGGCTATACGGACTACACGTGGTTTAACTTGCTCAATTCAAAGGGGATTTATTTTGTCACCCGGTTGAAAGCCAATACGAAATACCGAGTGATTTCTCGCCATCCGGTGAATAAAGAGCAGGGCATTACCTCAGATCAGACGCTGATTTTAACGGGCCCTAAAGCCGATACCTGCCCGATTAAGTTGCGCCGGATGGGTTATCGGGACCCACAGACCGGCAAGCATTACGTCTTTCTCACCAATCAATTCGAATTGGCTGCCAAAACCATTGCAGATATTTATAAGTCGCGTTGGCAAATTGAGTTATTTTTCAAATGCATCAAACAAAACTTGAAGATTAAGTCATTCGTAGGGACGTCAAAAAATGCTGTCATGACTCAAATATGGGTCGCTATGTGTATGTATTTAATGGTTGCTTACCTGAAATTTTGTAGCAAACTCGATTTAAGCATTCAACAGATTATTCGACTCTTTCAAGTCAATTTATTTGAGCGAAGAGACCTGTGGGGACTACTCAAAGGAGACCCTCCAGGCCCTATTGAAACTCAGGTCCAGATACAGTTTACATTCTCATGAAAGTTTATGGGACAGCAGTGATCACCTATATACACTGCAGTTGTGCGCGCGGTGCTTCCTTGCACTCACGAAAAAATTACTATTTTTAGAGGCGCCCAAGATTGAAAATCCCGATGGCGGCGGCGACACGCGCCGGCTAGCGGAACCGGGTGTTGATGGTATTTCCCACTTCTTCCTCGCCTTCAACCGCAACAAGAGGAATACAGCGCAACAACTAAGAGTTGGTAATCGAAGCTAGATAGTACGCAACATTACCGTAGATATTCGGTAAGATTGTGATTCCTAACGCGCCTCATCACCAACATGTGGCGCAAGTAGAACTAGAGGTATGGCTCGCGCACCTGCACGAAATGCTTATTGCGCTGGAATATCCTTACGACTTAGTCGAATATCCAATATGCCAGATTGCTATTTCCATGGAGGGCACCTGCTAAAAATAGTAATTTTTTCGTGAGCGCAAGGAAGCACCGCGCGCAGAACCGCAGTGTATAGGTCATCACTGCTGTCCCACAAAATAGTTAAACACAGCGTATAACCTATTGATTTCCATAAAAAATTGACTATGGCATTGTGTTTGAGACATGAAAACAGTTTTTCCAATAAATTCAAAGGGTTAGTATGCTCTATGGGACAGCAGTGATAGGTCATACATGAGGATTCGAGCATGGCGCTGACGCCGCAATCGCGGAAAAAGTGCATTTTTAGCAGGTGCCCTGGAGAGAATACGCGTGCTTATTGCCACTAGCCTACCTGTCACCCGAAGGGAACTACTATGGCAAAACCGGTTTTAGTACCGCTAGAGAACTACGAAGAATACCCGCAGAAAGAGATGTACCGCCGTGCTGTAGAGTTTGAAGAACATCTTGCAAAGCGCCGTTCGATCCGGGATTTCGCCGATCGCCCGGTACCCCAAGAGATAATCGATAGCGCCCTGCGGGCGGCCGGCAGCGCGCCGAGCGAGGCCAACTTACAGCCATGGCACTTCGTTGTAGTAAGCGGCGAGAAAACCAAACAGAGAATTCGCCAAGCAGCCGAGAAAGAGGAACAAAAGTTCTATGAACTAAAGGCTTCACCTGAATGGCTGGCCGTGCAGGAAACCATAGGGATCGACACCGACAAACCGTTTCTGGAGAGCGCCCCGTATCTTATCGCCGTATTCTCCCAGACCTCGGGACAACTGCACGATGGCCGCAGATTCAAGCACTACTATCCGGATGAATCCGCCGGTATCGCCACGGGCTTACTTATCACCGCGCTGCACAATGCTGGCCTCGCATGTCTCACTCATACGCCGAGTCCCACCCGGTTGCTGAACAGAATATTGCAGCGGCCCAAGAACGAACGCCCGTTTTTGCTACTGGTGGTAGGTTACCCCGCCGAAAATGCACAAGTGCCCAACCTATCGCGCAAATCCCTGGAGGAGTTTGTTACATACGTAGACAGGTGAAAATCCCTGCAGGTATTGCGCCGCTCACTCAACATCCATTCCCAGTGAAAACTGCGCCATCATCTGCTCCGACAAGAATTTCAATCATCTATAGGGCACCTCTGATAATAATAATTTTTTCGTGAGTGCAAAGAAACACCGCGCACACAACCGCAGTGATAACTCATACATGAGGATTCGAGCACGGCGCTGACGCCGCAATCGCGGAATACGATCGCATCGCCACCCACCGAGTTTTGGGTGTGCGATCGAGAATTTCATAAGGCCGCCTCATCCAACGCGACCAGCAGCTCGCCATTGTCCACCTGATCGCCTTGTGCCACGCGCAATTCAGTCACGGTGCCATCCACCGGCGCCGTAACACGGTGCTCCATCTTCATCGCCTCCAGCACCACCAGCAGTTGGCCCGCGTTTACGCGATCGCCCTGCGCGACGTGGGTGGCCAGAACCTTAGCCGGCATAGGCGCAAACAAACCACCTGCAAAACCGGCACCACCGGCCGGCGGGAACCGGGGTAGTTCGCGTAGTTCAACGGCCCCTTCCGGTCCATGCACATACCAATCAACCCCATCTTGCAACAACACATAGCGGCTGCGGCGATCATCGGCTTGCAGATCGATCCAATCCGCCCCCGTGGCGATGACTACAGCCCGGCAAGCAGCATGGTTTGCCGTGATCCTGAAACAGTTGTCCCTACCGCGCCGGTATTCCAGCCGGATCTCTTCACCCGCATGGATAAAACCCACCCGCTCCGGCGGCATCACCGAGTTGCGCCAACCACTGGCTATACCGCGCAATACTTTCGCCTGCGCCCGGCGCCGTACTTGCGCGAACAAAGCCGCCGCCATGGCCGCCCTCACAACCTCGGCAGCGGGTACTGCACGAGTGCGCGCCGGCTGCTGGCGTTCGATAAAATCCGTGCTTGTATCGCCGGCCAGAAAGGCGGCGGAGCGCAGTGTAGAAACCAAGAAATCGCGGTTGTGGGTGACACCGTAAATCTGTGTTTGCTCTAGCGCGCGGGCGAGCTTGGCAGCCGCTTCGCGCCGGCTAGGGGCATGGGTGATCACCTTGGCGATCATCGGATCGAAGTAGACGCTGACCTCACTGCCTGTTTCCACGCCGGAGTCAAACCGCCCGAGTGCCGCCGGGCGCCACCGCTTGATGGTGCCGGGCGAGGGCAGGAAGCGCCGCGCCGGATCCTCGGCGTACAAGCGCGCCTCGATAGCATGCCCGTCTATCGCCAACTGCTCCTGGGTGCAGGACAACGGCTCGCCCTGCGCCACCCGGATCTGCTCACGCACCAGATCGAGCCCGGTAATTGCTTCCGTCACCGGATGTTCCACCTGAAGCCGTGTATTCACCTCCAAAAACCAAAAATCGCGCCCGTCAAGCAAGAACTCAACGGTACCGGCAGAGGCATAACCGATTTGCCGCGCCGCCTTGAGCGCCGCTGCCCCCAACAGTTCGCGCAATTCATCATCCACCGCGGGTGAAGGTGCCTCCTCGATAATCTTCTGATGGCGGCGCTGAATGGAACACTCACGCTCGAACAGGTGCACAAGGCGCCCGTGACAGTCGCCCAGGATCTGCACTTCCACGTGCCGCGCCGCCGCCAGCCAACGCTCCAGGAACACGCTGTCATTGCCGCAGGCGGCAGCGGCCTCGCGGCGTGCCCCGGCCACCGCTGCCGCCAAAGCATCCGGCGATTCCACCACCCGCATGCCACGGCCACCACCGCCCGCCGCCGCTTTGACGAGCGCGGGAAAGCCGATCTCCGCCGCCGCCTCGGCTAGATCATCTTGCGCCTTGAGTTCCCGCGCTGGCAACGTGGGCACGCCCGCTTCGAGCATGGCGTTCTTGGCCGCCAGCTTGTCGCCCATCCCGGCGATGGCGGCAACCGGCGGGCCGATCCAGGTCAGGCCCGCCGCTATCACCGCCTGTGCGAACTCGGCATTCTCGGAGAGAAAACCATAACCCGGATGCACCGCATCGGCGCCACTAGACCGGCACGCCGCCATGATCTTGCCGCTATCCAGATAGCTTTGAGCCGCCGTCGCGCCACCTAAGCTGATGGCGATATCCGCTTCGCCCACGAACGGCGCCTGCGCATCGCCATCGGCGTAGACCGCCACCGTGCTGATGCCCATGGTGTGGGCCGTTCTAAACACCCGGCGGGCGATCTCGCCCCGGTTCGCCACCAAAATGCGGCTGATGGGCCGCACTGCTACATGCGCCATGTGCCGAACTCCTTGGTGCCTTTGAACGGCTGCCCAGCGCAAGCCGACAGAGAGATGCCGATGACATCGCGGGTATCACGTGGATCGATCATGGCGTCATCGGCCACCCTGGAGGTGGCATACAAGCCCTTGGACCGCTCCTCGGCCCAATACTCCACCGCCGCCACGCGCTCGGCATTGGCCGCCTCGTCAAACGCTTGTCCGCGCCGCTCGGCCGCCGCCCGCTGCACGATGGTCATGACACCGGCCATTTGCTTCGGACCCATGACCGCGATCTTGGCGGTCGGCCATATATAGGTGAAACGGGTACCGTAAGCCCGGCCACTCATACCGTAGTTACCGGCGCCATAGGACGCACCCACGATAATGGACACGTGCGGCACGGTGGAATTGGCCACCGCATTGATCATCTTCGAGCCGTTCTTGGTGATGCCGCCTTGCTCGAAATCGGTACCGACCACATAGCCGGTGATGTTGTGCAAGAACACCAGCGGCACATCGATCTGATTGCAGAGCTGAATGAACTGTGCCGCTTTTTCCGATGCTTGCGACAGCAACGGACCGTTATTGCCCAACACACCCACCTGGTAACCGTGCAGCCTCGCCCAACCGGTCACCAGGGTGGGCCCATAACGCGGCTTGAATTCCTCGAAGCGCGAGCCGTCAACGATGCGGGCGATGATCTCGCGGATCTCCACCGGCTTGGTCAGATCCTCGCCCACGATACCGAGCAGCTCTTGCGGATCGTAAAGCGGCGGCGGCGCCGGCAATTCCGGCTCGGGTCCCAGCTTGCGCCAATTCAGATGCGACACCACCTCGCGCAACATGCGGATGGCGTCCATCTCATTCTCGGCCAGGTAATCGCCCAGGCCCGAGGTGGCCGTGTGCATATCGGCACCACCCAACGGCTCGGAGGCGGCATCCTCGCCCGTGGCCATCTTCACCAAGGGTGGTCCTCCCAGTGACACCATCGCCTGATCGCGCACGAAAATGTTGTAGTCGCTCATGCCCGGCTGGTAGGCGCCGCCAGCAGTCGATGCGCCAAACACCACGGACACGGTCGGGATACGCATCTTCGAGAGTTCCGAGATCTCGTAGAACAGCCGGCCGGACTCGGCGAAATGGCCGAGTGCTCTTCGCATATCCGCCTCCGGATCGCCATCGCTCTCGCCGCGCAAATCAGCCCCCGCCGACTCGACGAACTGCACGTAAGGGATACGGTTGACCCGCGAGATCTCCAGTGCGCGCATCAGCTTCTTGGCATTAAACGCATTGAAAGCCCCGGCCCGCACCGATGGGTCGTGACCCAAGATCACACACTCCACCCCCTCGACAACGCCGATGCCGGCGACGAAACCCGAGCCCACCGCGAAATTCGACCGCCACGCCGCCAGCGGGCTGATCTCCAGGAACGGCGAGTCTTGATCCAACGCCCAAGCGATACGCTCGCGCAGCGGCATCTTGCCCCGGCTGATGAGACGGGCGGTGGCCGCTGCGCCGCCCCCCGCCGCCGCCTGCGCATAGAGTTCATCCAGATAAGCCAGCTTGGCCAGCATGTCATCCCGGTTTTCTCGAAATTGGCCGGAGCGGGTGTCCAGTCGAGTATTCAACGCGGGCATGAAAACGCCTCATGGTGGGATAATCGGTGGAGAGTAACGGATCGGTTGTTCCAACCTTGAAAGAGATCTATATCGGAAATATATTTCTACTAATTATCCTCGGTCTTTATACAGCCATGACCCAAGGGCTCGTACCATGTTTGAGTTCAGCACGCTCGATCTGGACGGCGTTCTACTCGCCCGTCTTCAATTCGCCTTTACCATCTCCGCGCACATCATCTTTCCAGCCTTCTCCATCGGTCTAGCCAGCTACTTAGCCGTATTGGAAGGGCTGTGGTTAACCACCCGCCAGCGGCGTTATCTGCAGTTATTCGACTACTGGAAGCTGATCTTCGCCCTGGTCTTTGCCATGGGTGTGGTCTCCGGCATCGTCATGAGCTATCAGTTCGGCACCAATTGGAGTGTTTTCGCCGAGCGCACCGGCCCCGTGCTGGGACCGCTCATGGGTTATGAAGTGCTCTGCGCTTTCTTCCTGGAGGCGGGCTTTTTGGGGATTATGTTGTTTGGCCGTGAAAAAGTGGGCGAGCGCTTACATTTCATCGCCACGTCGATGGTCGCCTTCGGCACTTTGTTCTCCGCGTTCTGGATACTGGCGGTCAATTCCTGGATGCACACGCCCGCTGGCTACGCCATCAACGAAGCCGGCCAGTTCGTGCCCGAGGACTGGTGGGCGGTGGTGTTCAATCCATCGTTCCCCTACCGCCTGGTACACATGGTGCTGGCCGCTTATCTCACCACCGCCTTTACTGTTGCCGGTGTGGGTGCTTGGCATCTGCTGCGCGATAAGGACGACCCTAACGCCCGCACCATGTTGTCTATGGCCATGTGGATGGCATTGATTACCGCACCGCTTCAGCTCATAGCCGGCGATCTTCACGGTCTCAACACCCTCGTCCACCAACCGGCCAAGATCGCGGCGATGGAAGGCCACTACGAGACCCGCAAAGGTGCCCCCCTAGTGCTGGCCGGCTGGCCGGATGACGAGGCTGAGCGCATCACCCATACCCTCGAAATCCCCCGCCTGGGCTCGCTTATCCTGACCCATGAACTGAACGGCGAAGTCAAAGGCTTAAAAGCCTTCCCCAGGGCGGATCGCCCACCGGCGGAGATCGTGTTTTGGAGCTTCAGGATCATGGTCGGTATAGGGATGCTCATGATCATCACCGCCGTGGCCGGTGCCTGGCTGCGGCGCGGCGGCAGGCTCTATACCGCGGGCTGGTTCAAGCGGGTAATGGTAGCCATGGCTCCGGCGGGTTTTATCGCCATCCTGGCCGGCTGGATCACCACGGAAGTGGGCCGCCAGCCGTGGACCGTCTACGGGCTTTTGCGCACATCCGAAGCCGCCTCCGCCATTGACGCGGGCACCGTGGGTGTATCCTTGCTCTTATTCGTGGTGAGCTATGTGGTGGTCTTCGGCGCCGGTATCACTTACGTGCTGAAGCTGATGGCTAAACCACCAACAGGGAGAGAGGCCGCATGAGCATTGATCTGCCGTTGATCTGGGCCGGCATCGTCGCCTTCGCCGTACTCGCTTATATCCTCCTCGACGGCTTCGATCTGGGGGTAGGCATTTTGTTTCCGTTGCTGCGCGAGGGTAACGAACGCGACACCGCCATGAACAGCATCGCCCCCGTCTGGGACGGCAACGAGACCTGGTTGGTGTTGGGCGGCGGCGGACTCTACGCGGCTTTTCCCTTGGCTTACGCCACCATCTTGCCCGCCCTCTACATTCCGATCACCGCCATGTTGCTGGGCCTCGTCTTTCGCGGTGTCGCCTTCGAGTTTCGCTGGCGCGATGCATCGCACCGGCCCTGGTGGGACCGCAGCTTTGCCGCCGGTTCCATGATCGCGGCGGCGGCGCAAGGCGTGGTACTCGGCGCCCTGGTACAAGGCGTGCCCGACCATATAGATAACCTATGGTGGTGGCTGTCGCCGTTTTCCCTGCTAACTGGCGTGGCTTTGGTGATCGGCTATGTGTTACTGGGCGCCACCTGGCTAGTGATGAAGAGCGAGGGAACGCTTGAAAAACGCGCGCGCCGCCTGGCCCGGCCTGCCGGCATTGCCACCGTGTTTTTCATCGGCGCGGTCAGCGCGCTGACGCCGCTGCTGGATCCGGTTTACCTGGCCCGTTGGTTCGCGTGGCCTTCGGTTTTATTGAGTGTGGCCATGCCCCTGGCCGTGCTCGCATGCACGGCAACGCTCTTCAACGGCTTGCGGGACGGCCACCGGATGGCGCCTTTCGCCGCTTCGTTAGGCCTCTTCACACTCAGTTTTATCGGCATCCTCATCAGCTTCTTCCCTTACCTGGTGCCACCCTCCATCTCCCTATGGGACGCCGCCGCGCCGGATGACTCGCTGGCCTTCCTACTGGTGGGCACCGCCGTCTTGCTGCCGATCATCGGCGCGTACACCGCGTATAGCTATTGGGTGTTCAGAGGCGTTACCGGCTCTTCGGGTGGGCATCACTGAGCTTTTAGTCCCTGAAATAGTCGAACACATGCCTACACCATACATCCCGTATTTTGAAGGTGTGGGGGGTGCGGCAAAGAAGGGTTTTCTCTCCCATGGCATAGGTCTTGGAGACGGACAATATCCCGGCCACTTCGTCCATGCGATCCGCCCAGCGCCGGCCGGGATTTTCACTCCATTTGGCTTCCAACAGATTTATCTTGCCGCCGATGATGTGTAAAAAATCGATTTCGCGGCCCTGTCCGTCGCGGTAGAAATAAAGTTGCGAACCGTCAGCCAGGACTGCCGCCCGCTTTCTGAATTCCGCGTAAATCAGCGCTTCAAAAATAGCCCCTATAAGCGGAGTATTGGTTAGATT
This sequence comes from Gammaproteobacteria bacterium, assembly GCA_012103455.1. GTDB lineage: Bacteria > Pseudomonadota > Gammaproteobacteria > HK1 > HK1 > WLWT01. Next base: position 1,086,421 of record WLWT01000002.1, on the reverse strand, counting down.
GCCCGGCTCCAGCCCCAATAGATAACACAGCATTCCAGGATCGTTAAAATACAGCTTGGGCGACTTCACATTGCGTTTACCGACATTTTCAAAATACGGCTCCAACAAGCTTATTTGGTTGGATGCCTCCAATACACCGAGCCACTCCCGCGCGGTTTGCGAGCGAATGCCCACATCACGGCCTAAGTCAGACATATTCAGTAATTGGCCTGAGCGCACGGCGCAGGCGCGGATAAACCGCTCAAAATCACGCAGGTTCCGCACCTCGAGAACCTGCCGGATATCGCGCTCCAGATAAGAGACGATATAGGAGGGATAAAAGACGCTACGCTCCAATTCCGGTTGCCGCCACAACTCGGGGTAAAAACCGCGTGCCATGGCGGCAGACACGTCGTCCTCGGGAGTCAGCGACAGTTCATGGGCGCGAAGATTCTCCAGATCGAAAATAGCGGCACGCCCGGCCAAGCTGTCGGACACCGCTTTCATCAGCGTGAACTTCTGTGAACCGGTCAGGATGAATTGCCCCATGGCGTGGCGATTATCGTCGATAACCATTTTCAGGTTGCGGAACAGGCCCGGCGCATACTGCACCTCGTCGATCAATAGCGGCGGAGGAAAGTTCTGAAAAAACAGCGCCGGCTCGCTCTCCGCCATATGCGCCTGGCTTGGCAGGTCCAGCGATACGAAGCGGTAATCGGGAAAGAGTTTTTTTAGCAGCGTGGTCTTGCCGGCCTGCCGCGCTCCGGTCAGCACCACAACAGGGAACTGGCCCGCGACCGACGTGATTTTTTCGGAAATATCTCTTTTAAAATACATACTTAGCAACTTTAGTAGCGGTAACTGAAAATTGCAAAGCTAGTTGCCGCATACGCCACGCGTAGCTATTGAGTGTCGTCAGATCTACGGATGGGATCAGTAAATTTATATCATCGGTTTATCCGTACCCCTGGCCTGCCGTATCCGCCGCAGCTTTCTATCGGGATGCGCACTTCTTTAAAAATCAATTAGTTAAGCGATATTCAAAAAGCTGGCACGGTTCTTGACATGCCCAGATAACTGACTCGCAACGGAGGTAAGCGCTGCCGTTTCGAAAGCGGTGAGGTCTCGCTACCTCTTGTCCTTCATGCATTAGGCATTTGATTTTTGCAAGACAGACGGCGAATGCAGGTGGCACTACATTCGACTGCAACTAGACCCAAGATCTCATCTCACTGCGTTGTCGTCCTGTTTTGCAGCCGATTGCACCCGCCGGCTTTAATCCTTACAATCAGCCAGTTTGTAAGGAGATAGCAAAGAGATAGCGAATGTCGGAAGCAACAGTTACAAGTAAGAGACAAATCACCATTCCATCGGCTATCAGGAAAGCGATGAGGTTGCACCCCAAAGACCGGGTCGTTTTTACAATAATGCCGGATGGCACTACCGTGATGCGGGCGAAATCCAAGAGTATCGCTGAGCTTAAAGGGGCGATTGACAGTAATGGGAAAAGTGTACCCATATCTTCCATGCGGATGAAATAAAGCGCTAATGCCTAGTCTGGACACCAATGTACTGGTAAGGCACTTAGTTAGAGATGATGAACGCCAAACCGCGCAAGCCGGGTTGCTCATATCAAATTACTATGACGCACTAGAGGCACTGTTTGTCCCTCTAACAGTTACCCTGGAGTTGGAGTGGGTACTGCGTAGCGCGTACGGCGTTACCAAGCCCGGTGTACTCAATCTATATAACCGCCTCCTCGAATCACGCGAGTTGTCCTTCCAGGATGAGGAGGGGCTTGAAAGAGCGCTATTCTTGTATCGAAACGCCAACGTAGACTTCGCCGATTGCCTGCATGCCACAGCCGCCCATTCACATAACCGGTTGCCCCTGGTGATATTCGACCGAAAAGCTGCCCGTCTTGCAGAAGTCGAGCTTTTGCGTTCACCGGCAATTTCGCGCCCGGAAACCGATTGAGAAAGCGCTGCAAGTGTTGCCCTAGGGCACTGGCTTCGGTCGCGCTGTAGGCAAGAGTTGGCTTAGCGGGCTGAGGCGCGGGCGGCGAAGTTGAGGCAGAGGAGTTGGATTTCCACAATGTTTCCAATGCGGCACGATCGCCGTTGAATTGGTCTCGGTCCACATCGCCGCTGATGCCGTCGATATCGTGTGGGGCCGGGGCCAAGACCATCGGGCGCCTCTAAAAATAGTCATTTTTTCGTGAGTGCAAGGAAGCACCGCGCGCAGAACCGCAGTGTATAGGTCATACCTGAGGATTCGAGCACGGCGCTGACGCCGCAATCGCGGAAAAAGTGCATTTTTTTAAGGTGCCCCATCGCCGGTGTATTGCCACAGTGTCCACGCCGGCCAGTTAGGCACAATACCGGCAAGCGGTGAATACGGCGTGCCTGGCGCGGATGATGATCTCATTTTCGATGATAGCGTGCGCACGGCTAAAAGACTTGCGCTAATCGAATATTCGCTCCAACAGCAATGATTTCAAAGCGGTCATAGACACGGGAGCATCGGTATCGCGCACCCAACTGGTGACAAGAACGGCGCCCGCCCCGGGGGCCGCGGCGATATTGCGTGCACCTTTGGGATTAGCCGGATCGGGATCGATCACATCGAAGGGCACCGCCTGGCGCGCGAGTTTTTGCGCCACGCGCAGGGCTATCTTGGCTTTGCCGAACGGTCCCGGCGGCGGAAATAATTCGCAAGGATCGAAACCCGCCTTGTCGAAGATGGCGATACAGCGTTCAAAATCGGGTGCCCGCGCCGCCTCGAACCAATAGGGGTAAGCGAACCAACTATCCGCTTGCGCCACGGCGATCAATTCACCGCTGCGGCGGTGGGCGATACCGAAATTGTTTTTTTCCGCCTCGCCCAATACCGCTTTGATGCCAGGGACGTTCTCCAATAATTCACGCACCGGCGCGATATCACCGGGCGATGCCACATAGATATGGGCTACTTGATTGTCGCAAACGGCGAACGCCCGGCTTGAACCCGCCTCTATCCGATCACCGTTGGCCGCCTCTTCGATGGCAAGATAACCCGCTTCGCGCAGGACACGGTTAGGCATCACCGGCCTGGACACTTGGATAAATCCATAATCGGACACTATAGCCACATCGCGTCCATTAGCCCGCGCCGCCGCCAACAAACCGGCCAGTGCCGTATCCATGTGCGTCAATGCTGCACGCGCTTGCTCGGATTGCGGCCCGTGGCGCTGGCCCTCGTAATCCAAGTAAGGGGCATACCCTAAAAGTAGATCCGGATCATCCTCGCGCATCACCTGGGCCAAGGCATGCAGGATCCACGCGGTCGATTTAATGCCCGCGAACGGCCCCCAAAACTGCATGAATGGAAAAGCACCCAGCGCCCCTGTTAGACGGTCATGCAGTGCTGGCGGCGCGGTATAAAAATCGAACGTCTTGCGGCCACTGGACCAATAAACCGGGCGCTCCGTCACTTTGAGATCGGCGCTTGAATCGGCGGCAAACCGCCAAAATAAATTGGCGCAGGTAAAACCGGGTGACTGCTCACGGGCCGCTTCCCACAACGGCTGCGCCTCGATGTGATGAGCGGAGCGGTTCCACATGAAGACTTTGGCGTGCTGCCGATCATACCAACCGTTGCCGACGATGCCGTGCACCGTAGGGGCTGCGCCGGTCAACATGGTCACATGCGATGGGCAGGTCAGGCTTGGAAAGGCCTCGCGCAACGGCGACAACGTACCGGCGGCGGCCAAGGCCTTGAGATTAGGCGTGGCATCGCTTATCTCCGCGGGGCTCAAAGCCGCCAGATTGAGCAGTAACAGTTTGCGCATAGTGCGAGTTTACGCCTGGGACAGCCCTGTACTACAGGGTTTAATGACCGGTGAAAGTTGCGGCACGTTTCTCGTTCTCGCCCCAAGCGTTCAGCGTGCCCGGATCGTTCAGTGTCAGTAGGCCGATGCCGCCGTTGACATCAAGGGTGATCTTGCCGTGTTTCATGACGCCTCCTCCCAACTCATTGACCCGCGGGGCGCAACACTATCTTCGGTGCCGCCGTGCGGCCTTTTAGCAGATCGGCGAAAGCCGCCGGCCCCTCGTCCAAACTTCTTTGTTCAAGCCACGCCAGATCGCCGAAACCGCCGCTATGCAATTGACGCAGCGCCGCACCCATATCCACCTGGGTATAGGTATAAGTGCCTACGAATATGACTTCCTGCAGCGTTAGCCGGCGCGTATCCAAGCCCGCTTCGCCATCTTGCAAACCAATGTGAATAATAAGACCGCCGGGCCGCACCGCGGCACTGGCGGCGGCACGGGTAACACCACTGCCTACGGCATCGACCACTACGTGGAACCCATTGTCTTCGACGCCGTCCGCCAACGGATCGATGGCCTGGCATCGGCCGGTGCTCTGCGCCGTGGCCCGGCGCAGCGCATTGGTTTCCGCCAACTGCACCACGGGCGCGCCATGGTTAGCCAACGCCAATGCCGCAAACAGGCCCACCGAACCGCCGCCGAATACCAAGCAACGGCACTCGGCCAACGCTCTGTGGGCCAGCTTGGCCGCCAAGTTCACCGCATGCAGGGCAGTGGCAGCCGGCTCGGTCAGCGCGGCATGCGCCGCATCCATGCCATCGGGGATAGGGAGCAGATTGCGCTCGGGGATGGATATCCGCTCGGCGAAAGCGCCGGGCCGGTACATGCCGATGAGATCGCGCTCGGCACACAGATTCGCCCGCCCACCAAGACAGTCGTCGCACGCGCCGCAGTTGATGAGCGGATTGAGCACGGCGCGGATGCCGGCGCGGGGACCGCTCAACACCCTGCCGGCGGCCTCGTGGCCCAAGATGAGCGGCGGCACCCGGCGCTCGTCGTGACCCAGGTAGGCGTGCATATCCGAGCCGCAGATCCCTACTGCATCGATCGCGACAATGACTTCATCCCCTGCACTCGCATCGTGGCGCGCGCCCGGCTCAGGCTCTTCGCGGATTTCCACGACCTCATTCGCGGTGTACACCAGTGCTTTCATCGAGCGGTAAAACCTCCATCCACATGTACCCATCCATACATATAATTTGTCCACTCATGTAGTGACTGGCGGGCGCGGCTAAAAAGAGCGTAGGCCCGGCCAAGCCGGCTATGGTCCCGTTGCGGCCAATGGCCGTCTGCCCCGCCGCCCACGCCCGGATGTCCTCATCGCCGCACACCGGGGCGGCCAGCACCGTGGGCAAGAATCCCGGCGCCAAAGCGTTACACATAATGCCATCACGGGACCACGCCTCAGCCATGGCCCGCGTTAATTGGGCCACGCCGCCGTTGGACGCGCTAAAGCACGAGCGCGGCAGCGAGCACTTCGATATACCAGCTACGCTCGCCCGCGTGTGGGTCGCACTCAATTCGGTTTAGCGCATTTTCCACTCACTGGTCAACACGTAGAGGCCCGCCGGCCAATCACCAACTCATCGCGGCAGCGGACGTGGCCGGGGTACGAATGCCCGATGTCATGGTGCTCCTAGCCACCCATACCGGCTTCGCACCGCCTCATCCGGACAGCGGCGGCGGCCAGCTCCTCGAATCCAGCTCCTCGAATACCGTGGGATCGAGCATTTTGCGGGCGCATAACCGGGGAACATTACGCCGCTTTGCTGAGCCGCGCCAGCGCACCGTAGAGGGCGATAATCAAAGAAATCGTAGGGCCGGTGACACGCACACCGCCATAGAGCCATTGAAAATTAGCCCGGTATGGCCAGTGAGAGCGGGTTCTCAGCTCGTAGTGAGCCGGATCGAACAGAACGTGCAATGGCAGATAGCTCACCCCTGCCACTTCGGCGGCGGCTAAACACAGCTCGGGTGGCCTCGGGGTGAGGCCAACGTAGGGCGCGATGCGGTAGCCGGAGTGAGTGTAATAGTCGGCCAAGCGCCCCAACAGGTCGAAGCCGCGCCGGGATAAACCGATCTCCTCTTCCACCTCGCGGTACATGGTGGCCTTCGCATCGGCGTCCGTCTGCTCCGCTAAGCCGCCCGGAAACACCTGATGGCCAGCAAAGGGGATAGCAGCGGCGCGCTCGGTGACCAATAGCGATGGCCGCGGTCCGTCCACAAACAACATCAACACCGAGGCGTCCCGGGCGCGCGCCTTGTCCGCCGCCGTCACTTGAGGCTCACGGTGGGGGTTGAGAATATCGTCCCGCAACACCCGATCGCCGCAATCGAACACCCCGCGCACATCCTCCAGCGAGGGCCTGAGTGCGGGAAAACCTAGCAAGTCCTCTGCGCTCTTCGGCATTCGAAGTGAACGCAATAATGTGCCGCTACTGCTGACTCGCCCTACTCGTTCAACGCTATTCGTTCAACGTTGGGCCAACCCCACTCACTCGCGTCTGGCGCATCATCCGGCGCCATTTGTCCGCATCGTAGCCAGCGCCCCGGTGCAACAAACACCGGTTGTCCCAAATTAGCGTGTCTCCAACCTCCCACTGGTGGGCGTACACGTGCTCTGCCCGCGTTGTTTGCTCCAACAACTCGTCTATGAGTTTACGGCTCTCTATCCCGGTCCAGCCGATAATCGAGCGGGCATGGGAGCCCACGTAATAATTCTTACGGCCATTGCCCGGATTGGTGCGCACCAATTTGTGCTCTATGGGCGGTAATGAAGCGGCATGATTGGGGTCAACCGGCGCGACTTGGCTGCGGGAGAACACGTAGTCATGCAGCACCTGCAGGGGGTCCAACGTTTTTTGCCTCTCCTCGGAGAGCCGCTCATAACCCGTGCGCATGCTAGCGAACTGCGTCGCGCCACCCTCGCCGGGCACTTCGTACGCGTGATTAATGGAAAACTTCGCTGGCACTAGGCGAAAAGACGAGTCCGAGTGCCACAGATTGTTGCCCCTCTGATAACGGGTACGGGGAGCGTCATTGCCCTGTTTGGTGTTGGCGTCAATGACATTACCAACAGTGCCTAGATAGTCGATCACGCCGGTGGCGCCCAACTTCACGTGATTGGGTTCGGGCTCACCGAAGCGGCGGGTAAAAGCGAGCTGCGCAGCGTCATTCATATCCTGCCCGGGGAAGCAAAGAAGCGAGTATTCGTCCAACGCCTCGCAGATAGCCACCAGCGCATCGCCGGCTATAGGTTTTGTGATATCGATGCCAGTGACTCTTGCGCCCAGCTCATCGTGTAAAGGTTCGAATTGAAGTCGCCGCATGCCGTCTCACCCGTGTTAACCGTTTCCATGCCTAAAGCCTACCTTACCAGGCGGTGTATGCTACCCGGCTCATCCAATCACCTCGAACGACTAGGCAATCCGCATGAGTGAGACCCGCTATACGCCACCCGAAGTGTGGCAATGGGCAGCCGGCAGCGGCGGCCGTTTCGCCAACATCAACCGGCCCATCGCCGGTCCCACGCACGACCAAACATTGCCGGTCGGCAAGCACCCGCTACAGCTCTACTCGCTGGCTACACCGAACGGCGTCAAAGTCACCACAATGCTGGAGGAACTGCTGGAGCTAGGTCATGCAGGAGCCGAATACGATGCCTACTTGATACGGATCAACGAAGGCGAGCAGTTCGGCAGTGGCTTTGTAGCCGCCAACCCCAACTCCAAAATCCCCGCCCTGGTCGATCACAGCACCCGCCCGCCCACCCGCGTGTTCGAGTCCGGTTCCATTTTGCTGTATCTGGCGGAGAAATTCGGCGCCTTCATACCGGCCGATCATGCGGGGCGCACGGAGTGCATGAATTGGCTGTTTTGGCAGATGGGCAGTGCGCCCTATCTAGGCGGCGGCTTCGGACACTTCTACGCTTACGCGCCCGAGAAAATCGAATACGCCATCGACCGCTTCACCATGGAAGTGAAGCGTCAACTAGACGTATTGGACCGGCACCTGGCGCAGTGCGAATACCTGGCCGGCAGCGAGTACTCCATCGCCGACATGGCGATCATGCCCTGGTACGGCGCACTGGCACTCGGCCTGCTCTACAACGCCGGCGAATTCATCAACGCGGACTCGTACACCCACGTGCTGCGCTGGACCCGGCAACTCTCCGGGCGCCCGGGGGTCAAGCGCGGGCGCCTGGTGAACCGCACCTGGGGTAAGCCGGAGTCGCAACTGCACGAGCGTCACGACGCCAGCGACTTTCAAACACGTACGCAGGACAAGCTGGCAGAAGCGGCAGGGGACTGAGCGAGGGCCAGAAGAGCAGCCGAGCAGGAGCGGGAGCGGATGCTGCTACACGCCAAGCGCCGCTGTCCGTTCAGTCAACATCGGGCTCAGCGCCCGCCCGCAGCGTGATGCAGGCAACCGGCAATGCGCCGGCATAGCTGCCGGGCATCCCCACGGCAGCAGCGCTGCCGACCTGCGGATGGGCCAGAAGAGCAGCCTCAATCGATTGCGGACTCATGGTATTTATTCCGGATCGTGGTATTCAGGGCGCCTGCTAAAAATAGTCATTGTTTCGTGAGTGCAACGAAACACCGCGCGCACAACCGCAGTGTATAGGTCATACCTGAGAATTCGAGCACGGCGCTGACGCCGCAATCGCGAAAAAAGTGCATTTTTAGCAGGTGCTCTTTATGCCAACGTGTCAGGACCTAGCGCAATTGCCCCGGAAGCCATGTCGCCAAGCCCGGCCACGCGATCAGCAGTGCGAGTACGAATAACTCGATGGCGATAAACGGTAATGCCGAGCGCACGATGTCGCCCAATGTGACCGCAAACGGCACCACCCCTTTCATGACGTAAAGCAGCAGTCCGAACGGTGGTGTCAGTAAGCTGATCTCCATCGTGATCAACATCAACACCATCAGCCAAATGACGTCGATGGAATAAACCGCCTGCAACGACTGTGCTCCTAGCAAAAAGAACGGCAGCGTTAACAACAACATGGACACCTGGTCCATAAACGCGCCCAGGAATAGCAGCACCATTATCATGATGACGACGACAGCGAGCTTCGAGAGATCGAGGGCAACAATGACTTGCAGCAAGCCATCCGTGGCACCGGAGTTCGCGAGCGCCTGCGAAAACACCAGTGAGCCGGCGATGATGAACAAGATCATCGTGTTGATCTTGGCCGTCTCGATAAGCGCCTTGAAAATGTGGCGCCAATCGAACTCAGCCCCTTCAACGCCTGCAACACGAATGCGGCCGGTAAATAAGCGGAAGAAATAACATGCCGCTAAGGCGGCCAAGCACCCAAGCGCCGCCGCTTCCGTAGGTGCGGCGATCTTAAAGAAGATGCTGCCCACCACAATCACGAAGATCAGCATCAGTGGGGCGATGTAGATGACAAAAGGTGCCCAGCGGTTCAACAGCCGTTTAAGTGCGCCGTCGTAGCGGTAAGTCCAAAACGCTTCGCCGCGGCGGCACCATGACACGGTAAACGGCTCGTTGAGATAACTAGTGTCAGGTGCGTAAGCCGGCGCCAGGTTCGGATTCAGCGTACAACGCAAAACCACATATGCGACGAACATAACGGCCATGAGAAGTCCAGGCACGATGCCGGCGAGCAACAGTTGCGCCACAGACTGTTCAGCGAGAGAGGCCAACAGCACGGCTAGTGCAGACGGCGGAATCAACATCGCAATGCCGCCCACCGCCATGATGGGCCCCATCGAAATAGCCGGTTGATAACCACGCGCGCGCATGTCCGGCAACAAAACCGACCCAAGAATGGCTGTATTTGCAATAGTGGAGCCCGATAGTGACGAAAACACCGTGCCACCGGCAATGGAGACGACCGCAAGACGGCCCGGAACCCTCGCGATCAGACGATCAATCGCGCCGATCGCCTTAAACGCAACACCGGTCTGTAGAAGAATTTCTCCCATCAATAAAAACAACGCAATGGGCGCCAGAGCGAATGTGATCGCGTTGTGAAACTCCATCGGCATCAGCACCAAGCCGATGTCGCCATGGATGAACAACGCGGTGCCGAGCACGTTCGCGCCGAAGAATGCAAACGCCACGGGCACGCCCAAAAACATAGCCGCGCAGACCGTGCCTAAAAGCAGCACGAAAGCGAAGTACCACTCCATCGCCGGCTACAAGCTTGACCCGGCCGGCTGGCGCCGCCCGCTGGTGACGAGCGCCTTGGCGCGGCGCCAACGGAGCAAGAATTCGATGGCCAGCAACGCGAATGAGGCCGCAAAGATCACCATCATGTACCCCGTCTGGATGCGCAGATCTTTGTCAGGCAGGGTCCCGTCTTGAAACTCGCTGATGGCCATGCGCACGCCGTACAGGCATAGCAACACACACAACGCCGCACATACGACGTCCACCAACTGCTTTAGCCGAACGGCAGCGTGCCAAGATAACGCCGAGGTCAGCACGTCAACACGTACGTGTTCGTCCTGCGATAACACCCACGGTGCGCACAAAAACACGCCGGCATAGAGCAAATACTCAACCGCTTCATGCAGCCACCAAAGGTTGCCCCACTGCATCTTCACCAGCACCAGGTTCACCGGGATCAGGACCGCGATAGCCGCGATAGACAGCGCCACCAGGACCGTCAAGGCCCACAGGAACTGATGGAACCGGTGTACGAAGACATCCATAAAAAAACAACTATCACCCGCCGCCAGCCACCGGGTTGGCGGCCGGCGGCAGCAGCGAAGCTAGGCGCTGCCTCAGTTGCGGGTGAACAAAGCTTTCAGTTTGGGACCGTGTTCGGGACTACGGTCGATCACTTCAGCCCAAGCCGCATCGGACGCGTTTCGGAGCCATTTATCGCGATTGGCGCCCGTGAACGTAATGGCTTGCAGACCACCAGCGGCGAGCTTGTCCGCTTGCTGCCGCAAAGCAGCTTGAAACTCTGGCGTATTCGGCTCCGCGCGCGCTTCAAACTCCAAACCGACCTCAGTCAAGATGGCCCGTTGCTCGGCACTCAGCGACTGCCACGTTTTGTAGTTGACCATCGTATGCAACGAACTCTTATAGAAGCCCGGATCGACGCGATATTGGGTCACTTTCAACCACGCGGGTACCCAACCTAGTGCTGGCCATCCATAACCTTGCACGGTGCCGTTTTCCATATAAGTGTAGATCTGCTGGATATTCGAGCGCTGCACCGTGGCACCAAGCGACTTGAAGTGCGCCGTATAAACGGGGGATACACGTAGGTTCAGGCCCGTCAGATCGGGCGAGTCGATCTTCTTGTTCAGCCACAGATGGAAAGGGCCGAAGTCATGGTGGCGGGCGACCAGATGCAGATTTTTCTTATGCATCAAGTTCTGCACATAGTCGAAGCCGCCGTTCTTGCGAAGTTCTGCGAAAGTATATTCCTGCAATCGCAACACGGGTGCCTCGGGCAACACATTGCCGAAATACGCTTCCGTACAGCCGACGACGTCGTACGCCCCCTTGGACATTTTCTGCGTGAGCGTGAAAGGCGAACCGATGGCCGGAGCACCACCTAGCAGAGCAATCTTAACCCGGCTTTTGCCGCGTTCATTAACGGCTTCGACTAGCGCTTCGAACGGTTTACCTGGAGGCGAACCGATGGGAAAGCAGCTAGCTCCGCGAAGGGTCACCTCGGCAGCCAAAACGCCGCCGGCGGCAAGCGTAAGAAAAGCCGCAACCACGGCGGACCAACGGATCGAACAAATCATAAACTCTTCCTCGTGAAACGCCGCAAATTCACTCAGCTAGACGCACCTGAGTGCGGTCTTGCGGTTCATTTTGATGAAACTCCAGTGGCTAGATATGATCGCACTGGCCCTGGCGGGCGCACCGTAGCGTTTGCACCTTGTGGTTGGCAAGGTGCAACGTTGGCATCAACGTTCGTGGTAAAGAGTGTAGAACCACCGGGCCGTAGTGCCGGTTGCGATCTCAAGGCCCGATTGCACGGGTGTCACAGGCCAGATTCGCTCGTTTCTGGCGAGGCCGGACGTGCGTTTTCTGCTCGCCGCCGCCCTTCCAAGTCCTTCCCCTGGGTGGTCAAGTCAATCGGCGATTGACGCGCGATACTTGGTTAGAAGCGGGACTGTAGCCTGTTCTGGAGGCACCCTCTCGCGCACGGGTGGAATCAACATCGGCGCTAGATCGCTGGCAGGGCGCTGGAGCAGTTGGCGGCGAATCTCGTGCGCTAGGAGTTCGGCGAGGAGCAACAGAGCAGCATTGATCTTACCCCGAAATTATGGACGCCGGGTTAAGCGTCATACAATGACAGAAAACGAGGTGTTACATGTCAAAAAGAAAATTTTATCCAAAAGAGTTTAAACAAGCAGCCGCCAGTCTAGTGGTTGACTAGAGCTATAGTTGTGCCGAAGCGGGCCGGAGTTTAGGGATACGCCCTAATTTTGTTGGACGATGGAAACGAGAATTTGAATCTGAGGGGTCGGAATTCCAAGGCCATGGCAAACGGATTCGGGAGCAGGAAAAAATTCTCGACTTAGAAGCTGGAGTCCGTCGTCTGAAGATGGAGAAAGATATATTAAAAAAGGCGACGGCTTTTTTTGTGCAAGAAAAACCATGAGATATCGATTTATCGATCGACATAAAAGGCCTGGCCCGTGAATCGCATGTGCCGAGTACTCAACGTCGCTCGTAGCGACTACTACAGTTGGCTGAAACGAAAAGACAGCAAGCAAGGTACAGTCCAAGATACACGCAGCATTTTCGAAGATATCGATGCCTGACTGGCGTGTCTGGGGTTATGTAGCGCCGTCCACCCGGACGGCTCAGGCGGCGAGACCATCGACTATTGTAGAAACTCGACGTTTTATAGAAACGGGCAAAGACGCTGCTCGATCGACGATGTCGCTACGTGGCTGTTTTTGCGATGGAAAATGGTGGGCCGTGTAGGGATCGAACCTGCGACCACTCGATTAAAAGTCGCAGAACTCTCGCTAGAGAAAGCTCTCATAATCAATGCCTTGCGGCACCTGTCATTGTGCCGAAGTGAGGGTAAGTGACTGATGTGCTGTCAGGCGGAGCCAAGGTGCCGCACAAAACTCGACACAGCCCACTGCCTTTAGTACAACACGACTAACCGTCTTCGAGGTTCGGCATCAGAGGATCGTCCATGCGTGCGTGCAGGGTTGGCATAAGTTCTAATTTTGTTCTAGATGTGGCATGTTCCTTCTCGAAGAGAAGAGAAGCCCGCATGTACCACCCGTGAATACAGCCGAGCCTTCCCCAAGCGTGCAACTAACCCGTCGTCAAGAGGCGATCTATCGCCTTCTAGTGAATCGGCGTGCGTCTGGCGACTGCCCACCAACGCTGGGTGACCTCTGCACGGCGTTCGGGCTCAAGTCTCGTGGGTCGATGCATCTTCATGTCAAGGCACTAGTCAAGGCTGGCCTAGTCGATCCGCCGAACGGCCAACGCCGTAGTATTCGACTGACGAGCGCGAAGTTGGAGAGAGTAACTGAACTACCCCTCCTCGGAACCATCGTTGCTGGGGCCCTTATCGAAGCTGCTGCGGTAACAGAACGGATTCCCGTTCCAGACTACCTACAGACATCTGGCGATTGTTATGTCCTGCGAGTCAGGGGTGACTCCATGATTGATGAGGGAATTATCGACGGCGACCTAGTGGTAGTTGAGCATAGAGATCGCGCGAACGAAGGCGAAATCGTAGTCGCACTGATTGATGGCGCTGCAACGTTGCAGCGCCTCTCGCGAGAAGACAATGAAGGCATCCTTGCCCCGGCGAACAGAAGTATGAAATCCATGCGAGTATCGCCTCAGAACTTGAACATCCAAGGCGTAGTGGTCGGCCAAATGCGTTGCTATAGAGATTTTAGGCGGAGTGCCGGAAGCACGCTTAGCACCATTTAGGACGTTTCCAGTGACAACATACTACGACCCAATGTACGGCGAAATTGACTTGGACGATTTGATCCTAGATGTCGTCGAATCCTGTCCCGAACTAAAACGACTCAAGCTCATCGGCATGATGAACTTCAAGTCGGTCCAGATGCTGCCTTTGACAAGCATCTCTCGGCTGGAGCATACCATTGGACTGGCGTATCTGGCTCAGTTGTTGGCGTCGGGAAATCCGCATTTGCAAGACTGGAAGAACGACCTCTTGGTTGCGGCTTTGTATCACGATGTGAACTGCGGGTCGTTTGGGCATTCCGTTGAATGGGCGATCGATCGCTTCAGTCCATACAACCACGAAGAGAAGGTTTCTTGGGTCGAGGAGACTCAAACACTTGCGGGTCTGAGAGATAAACCAATCTTCCTTGAACAAGATGGTCTCCACCGGCACCGACACGCAGACAAATACAGCATCAATTTCAGCCGAGTCAATGGACTGGTAAACGGGACAGCTTCGTACGTACTAAACAATTCGGGTATAGACCTGGACAACATCGATAATGTGCTTCGAATGGCTCATTCGCTCGGGAAACTGCCAAAGACAGATATGGGCGTGGAACTCGTTAGACGATTGAGAGTCGTGCCTGGGGAATCTAATTTTGTTATCGATTCAGAGGGATTGGGACTTGTGCAAGAGTGGCGTCGCCAAAGAAGCGACGTGTACGAATGCTTCATCTATACACACGAGTACATGGCATTCGAATATCTAGTCTTCGAATTGATCCAAGAGCACGCCAAGCTTGTTGAGACAGAGGGACTAGCGAATCTATTTCACTATACGGATGAGCGTCTCCTATGGTGGTTTTACGACAACGCTGACCCCAATACAAAACTACGTGACATTGCAAAGCGTCTTCTTTTGCACGAGTTGCCCCACTGTCACGGCATACTAAGGAGTTCTTGCTTCAAGCTTAAACGTGATCTCGAAAAAGAGGGGGTGCTCTCAGATCTGAGCGCACATATCAACGCGGAGATAAACAAGCGCAGAGGGAGTTTTTCCTCTAATGGCAAGTTAGTTTCTCTCCACCTTACGACGGACGACCGCAAGACTTCTCGTTGCATTCCGATTCTCGTTGAGGAAGCAGGTCGGGTACATGAAGAACTGTTAGGTGAGGACGAAAGATACATCCTTCTAGCTGTGCTTTCTGACCGACACGACTCCTCCAATCGACATGATGCATATGCGATACAGGCAACGGCACGCGTCCTTAAGGACTTTGGATTGAGCGACATAGAGCCAATCAAGAAAATCAACGGCGATTCGCGAGCGCCTCAGTATGCGTTGCTCTGAGTTTCGATTTTGCTGCGCGACCACGCGCCAACGCCTCCCGAAGGTGCAGGCGTACGAGCAGGGAATTTCTTAGACGACTCTTATGGCGAAGAAACGTCGGGACACATCGCATTTCGCGCTAATCGATTGGAACTTCAAGGCTGAATCCTCCCGCTCATTCCTTCACAACATCTGCTGGTACCCCTCTCGCTTTATCCCTGTCATCCCAGCGCAGCTAATCTCTAGTCTTAGCTCACCTGGAGACACTGTGCTTGACCCGTTCTGCGGTTCGGGGACTACGACCGTTGAGGCTCTGAAAGCAGGACGCAACGCGATTAGCGTGGACTTAAGCCCAGTCGCGTGCTACCTAACCAGAGTGAAATCCCGGCTTCTGACGCAGAGAAGAATCTCACTCGCGCCGCTTTACGAACTCCTCGGCGAACTAGAGGTACTCCGTCGTACGGATCCAAACAGTCCACAATTGTTCGACCAACTGGAAGAAGGCGCTTCCCTCAATAGCGTAATGGTACCAAACCTTGAAGAGAAAGCTCCGTGGTTCCATCCCGACACGTTACAGCAACTGGCCTACATCCATAGTCGCGTCTCCCGACTGTCCGGTGGTCTCTGTCGTGATGCCGCAAATGTTATCTTTCTCGGCATCCTGATGTCTTCAACGGGATATCCTGGCGGTCGCTCCTACACCTACTACGCGGACAACGTAAAGCCCCGAAAGGAGCTGGTGTACAAGGATGCGCTGAAGCTCTATTCCACCAAGCTCTCGAAGTTCTTGTCCGAGTATAGGCTTCATCCCCTGGCAGAGAATGGGCGAGTATCGTCCCGAGTTTTCACGTGCGATTCTCGAAGGCTCCTCACGGTGGTCAAAGAGCGCTGCGATTTAATCGTGACATCACCGCCATACCTAGGTATCGCAGATTACTTGACGGGTTTCAGGTTGGCGTATCAGTGGTTCGATTTGGTAGAGGACCTTGATCACCTAAAGCGATCGGAGATTGGAGCAAGATATCGCCGACATACCAAGAAGAACACAAAGCTGGCGACATACAAAGAAGATTTCGACGCCGTGTCTGAGCAAATGGTGAACGCGCTGAAGAGCAGGGGGTATCTGTGCTTAGTTCTCGGAGAGCCCAAACAGTACTACGCTAGTGTTCGGGAGCATATTGTCGAACAATTCCAGACGGCGTACGACCTAAGTCTTCAAGATTCTTTTGCACGCGAGATAAGCAAGAAGTTTTTCCTACATCCCAGTGGCGGTGTTCCGACTGAAGAGATACTTGTTTTCCAGAAACGGTAGGCCGGATGAGCGTTGAGTTAGAGAAGTATATCGTCTTCATCCCGAATACATTCGGGCCATACGGGTATGAGCTGATTCAGATATTGGCCTACCCAACTGGCTTCCGGTTTCGGTTCCGATTCGATGAGGAATGGGTAGAGGAGAAGGTCAGGAACCGCTTAGGCGATCTTGTCGGGCGGGATGGGTACATTTTGCTTCGAGACTTCCAGACTCGCGAATTGTATCCGATTCGGTACCTCCGTCTCACGAGCGTTCGGAAAGTTGGCGTGGTGTGTTACTTCGAGTACGAGCTTGGTGAGATCATGGATTTCGCCACAGATGAGGAGTTCCGAGAGAGTCAGCTTGCCGGATTCCGTGACCGATTCGCTAAGTTTCACGGAAACATCGCTCGGGCCAACGCTGAAGAAGAGCATCTGAAGCCTCTAGTGCTGCTTAGCAACTTCGAACCGAACGTCCGAAACGACAGGGAGGTCGATCGAAACGGGGTAGTGCGAGAGTCGTCCCGTTGGATGAACCTTTTGGCGAGTTTGCGTGACGTGTCCCACTTCGAAAACGTGGAGTTCCTACGCGTTCTTGGTGTTCAACCTTTATCGAAGCAACTCAATGACCCTCGAATCGACAACGGGGCATTTGTACTCAGAGAGAACTCTACATACAAGCTTGATGTTGTGCAGTACGTCCCAAAGGGACGGTCGCATAGGGTTGAGCCAAATGATGTTGAAGTCAAGTGTGATGGACGAGTCGTCGAAGCGATACGAGGACGGCAAAGGGCAGTGGGGAAGTACGACGTGCTTTCTTTCGTGATCCGCGTGAATCCGTTGAAGGAGACAGCATTCTCCTTCTTCGACATCGAACACGCGGCCAGCCCAAAACATGCCCAGAACATTGAGCCGCGCATTCACTTTCCGATTCAAGTAGAGCGCTCTCCAGAACGACTGGTCGGTAGGGTTATGGTTGCATCGCTTTTCGCCGGGCTCTATTTCTTGCCCCAAATTCCCTCCTTCATTGCAGCGTCGGCAAGTGACATTGTAAGGGATTTAGCAGTCGTGGGATTTGCTGTCTCTCTTGTTGATGTTGTCTCTGAGCTGAGGGAACGCATTTCAAAGTGACTTCAGAATATGTTCTCGGCGTTAACTTGGGTCTTTCGAAACATGGCCGGGATTTACACGACGGAGCCGCCTGCATCGCGACTCGACAAGGGATCGTTGGGGCGATTGGGGAGGAACGTCTTGTTCGAACGAAGCGGGCGGGGGGATTCGCCGCGTCCGTCGATGCGCTGTTGCGGTCGGTGCGTATGGAGCGAACCGACATCGCTCGAATTGTGGTCTCCTCTTGTTGCGACGAGGGACCGTCAGATCAAGCCTTCGGTGAGTTTCCGCAGGCGGATGTGATCTCATGCAATCATCACTTGTCGCATGCATATTCGGCGTTCTGCACGTCTTTACTCAATGAGGCAGTCACACTGGTTCTCGATGCGGGCGGCAACACGCTGGATAGTCCGAAGAATGACCGATGGTGGGAGGTTCGTCGGGAGCAGCAGACGTACTTCTTGGGGAGTTCGTCTGGGCTGGTGAAGATAGGCGAAGACTTCGCTGAACCATATGCAGCAGGATTCGGAGAGATATTTAGGGCCTTTACCTACTATCTAGGTTGGCCATCTTCTCGATACGCGGGCAACGTCATGGCCCTCGCCGGTCATGGTGATCCAGATTACTTCGGCGATCGGAAGCTATTCTACATCGACGAGGAAGGGCGGGCCAAGTCGTGTGTCAAGAACTGCCCAACCGAGCCATTTCACATGGTCGAAAGCATTCTCAGAACACTAGACTTCCCGAGTGTCGAGCGACGACTTGAAGGAGGAACAATTCAGGAGGTTCACAGGCATTTAGCAGCTTGGGTTCAGCGAGAGCTAGAGGTTGCCCTGGTCGAGATCGTAAATAGGTTGATTGAAGAGACAAATGTGCGAGACGTGTGTCTTGCTGGAGGGGTAGCCTACAACTGCAAGGCGCTTGCCGTGGTCAAGGAACGTAGCAAGGCAAAGCGGGTTTACGTAAGCCCGGCGTCGGGCGACCAAGGCCAATGTCTCGGGAACGTTTTGTACGGCTTGGCAACAATGGATGGATTTACACGAATGCCGGGCAGGCTGTCTCCATACCTCGGCCCGCACTACTCCAATGAGTCCGAAGAACTTGCGAGGTTTGCGGAGGAGCTAAACGGAGAGCATGAGTTAGTTAGCGGGCACGACCTACACCTGATAGTTGCGGGGCTGTTAGCGACCGGACGCATCGTTGGATGGTACCAAGGGCGTAGTGAGTTTGGGCCTAGGGCTTTGGGTAATCGCAGCATACTCGCATCTCCGTCGCTAGTCAGCGTTGCCGCCCGACTCAACGAAATGAAGGGACGAGAAGCTTTCATGCCTTTTGCGCCGTCCGTGCTGGCGGAAAGGAGCTCCGCGTATTTCGCTCTAGACGAGGAAGTTCCGTATATGTCGATGCTAGCGGATGTGCGGGAAGAAGTTCGTGACTGGATCTCGGGGGTTGTCAATGCGGACGGAAGATCGAGAGTGCATACCGTATCTTCTTTCGCGAACAGCAATTTCTATTGGCTTATTGGTCAGTTTGAAAAGCTTACCGGGATACCAATGGTCCTCAACACGTCTTTCAACGGCAGAGGCGAGCCGATCGTTGAAACTGTTGAAGACGCAGTTCGTTGTTACGAACGTCTCGGGCTTGATGCGCTCGTCGTCGGAGATGCACTAATCCTCAATGACCTAGCGCAGGAGGGTTGGAGCGGGGATATCGCTTGCAAGATCTTGTCAGGCTCGGCGCGACGCCTTCATGGAAAGATGCTTGTCGAGAAGCTCCGCGAGCAGTTGGAGCAGGTGCTCCTTCCTCGGGATCGCTTTCTCCTGTATGCGCAGTATTACGAGTGGGTTAAAAGCGGCGCGAAGACAACGACGATTCGATACCGGAAAGGCGTTGTTGACTATCCCATTAGTACCAGTCTTCCATTGTTCATCACTAACGACTTTTCAAGGACTCCTCGTGGGGAGCCGGAGGCGAGATTGCGAGTCCGGGAGTACGATGTGAAGGAGTACGGTAGTCTAGGCGACGAAGACGCAAGACATGACGGATTCGAGAGCCTGAATGAGTTGTTGGGGGCACTGCAGGAGATCTACGGCGTCATCTCCCCGGAAGAACTGGTTACGATCTACACGGTGGAAATCGCCTGAAAAGGAGCCTGGTACGGCGCACGAATCCGGCAATCCTCACCACCCCTGAGTCGCTTGGCTCGAACTTCTATTCGCAGGCCCCGATGTCGATCCTGCGGTCGGAAACGGTGCGGGTGCCGTTACGACTCGCGCGGCGTTACAACCTCTACTGCCATCGAATCGTGCTTCGACGGCAGGTCTTAGTCGTGACGAAATCTGTAACAATCACACTAGTCTTTCTAAATCAATGAGTTATGTGAATCTCATCACCAACAGCGATTGACGGTCGTGGCAAACTCCGCCCTTCTCAGATTCTGCCACGAGTGAAGCCGCCCATGCCGCTAGGTCGCCAAGCGAAGCTGGTCAGCTCCAAACAGCGGAGTCTGGTGCTCCGGCACGTAGCTACCACCCGGCATCCTAAGCGAGACCGAGTCATAGTGCTGCTGTCCTTTCGCGTCGGTCTCCGAGCAAAGGGTAAGCGGCCAAACGAACCCGTATCGAACAGACGCGCAAAGTGTGATGGTTGGCGAAGCGCCGGGACCAGCGGTGGGTTTACAACTCTAGATCAGAGCGCAACGGATTATCGGCGAAATGCGTTTTCCAAAGACGCGGGGTGAGCAGGTGGACATCCTTAGCTGGACGGGTTTCCACGCGTTGAAGCACGTCCACTCAGTAGGTCATCGGATTGATGGCATGCAACTTGCAGGTGCTCAGCAAGCTCTGTAGGTTGCCCACCTGTTCGGAACCGATTTCAGTCCAATTAAACAACCAGTTCTTCCTGCCCATGGGAATGACCCGCAGCGTTTGCTCGACGTGGTTGGTGTCCATCGGTAAGTCGGGTTCGTTCAGATAAAGGCGCAGTTGCTGTTCGCGGTTACGCGCATACCTCAGTGCCTTGGACAATGGGTCACTGGGCACTCAGTCCATGCGCTGACACTGTTGCTCACACCCGTTGAAGAACGCATCGACTGTGGGCTTGGAATGCTCGGAACCTGTCAACAACTTTGAGATACTCACCGCGTATATTTACAGAGCAGTTTCTCCTGTAGTGCCTAGGTCGTCGGGAGGGTTGATCCAGACCGCCTGGGGAAGCGGCTGGTGCTTGGGTGCACCGTGCACAAATCGTTCTAGATGAGCAGCCATCGCCGCCTCCAAAGTGCGTTGACGCTGTTGGCGTACCCTCTCGGCTCGTCCGTAATGCACGTCAGCCGGTGTCAACATGGCAATGCCTCCATGATGGTGCTCATGGTGTTGAGCCAGGGGAAAAACGTTCGACAAAAGCCGATAGCCTCTTCCTTATCGTCAAAACGTATCGGGAAACCCGGGTGATACTTGAGCGTCTTGAACTGGACCTCGGAGTAGGGATTGTCGTCACTGACATGCGGGCGGCTTAGAGAACGAGTGACACCCAGGCCAGCGAACCGCTGCGCGGTACACTTGCTGGTCATGGGCGCGCCGCGGTCGCAGTGCAACGTCAGTACTTGAGGCGGGACATCGTGCTTGTGGCAGGTTTGCTCAATCAGGCGTGTAGCCAGTGCCAAATTCTCCCGCTCAGCGACCCTCCAACCCACGGCCTAGCGGCTAACGATGTCAAGCAGTCCATAGAGGTAGTAGTAAGTCCATTTCGTCGGCCCTCACAGCTTGGTGATATCCCAACTCCAGAGCTGATTGGGTGCGTTGGCGAGCAGTTGCAGCTTGCTGTAGTGGGGAGGTTGACGGTGATGGCGCCGCTCACCACAGCCTGGTTGGCGGCCAGGATACGGTACATGGTGCGCTCGGAGCACCAATAGCGCCCTTCGTCGAGCCGCGTGGCCACCTCTTCGCCGGGCGAGCGGTCCACGAAGCGCTCTTCGGTGAGTCCGTCTAGAACTTGTTCGCGTTCGGCTTCACACAAGGCCCGGGCAGGCGTTGGACGGGGCTGCGGGTGCCCGGGAGTGACTCGTTGAAGACGGTAGAAGGTGGCCCGTGGCAGACCAAGCGCGCGGCACGTCGGTGCGACCCCTACCGGTTCGGCGAGTTGTTGAGCGGCCATTAGCCGTGGCTCGCGTCTTTGAGGTTCACGCCCAGCAGCGTGCAGACTGTTCCCTGCACGTCCAAGAGGGTGTGGGCTTTATCGAGTTCTTTGTGCAGGTGTGCGACCTTCGCCTCCAGTTCGCGCACTTTCGCTTGCAGAGGGTTGCGCTCGCGTGGTTGAGCGCCGCGTTTCTTAGGTGTGAGTGCCTTCAACATCCCTTCGCGCCGAGCTTGACGCCAGGCGGCTAGGTGCGAACGGTATAAGCCCTCGCGGCGCAGCAATCGGCCGATTTCACCGGCCTAGGTACAGCGGTCGGCTTCATCAAGGCTCGGCAATCGGTATTGGGCGCTAAACTGGCGGCGGATGGGTTTGGCCACCACTTCAGGGTCGGGAAAACCCTGGCTGGTTCCAGCGCCTAGCCCTGCGGTGTCCGTTGTATTGATAGTCATCGTTTCGTTGTGTGTTTTCATGAGTATTCACCGAGTTCGCCCTACTGTAATTCTAAGAGCGCTGAGTGTCTCGGCTATGTTGGCAGAGAGGGAACGAGGATTTGCAAACGCCCGCCCATTGGACAAGATGTGTAGCGGCGTATTGAGCCCAGCCTCACCGAGAGCAGACAGCAATCGTTCCAACCCTTGTTGGTTTAGCGTCGGTTCATCCCCGGAAATACCTACCATGTCACTGGCGTTGTAGTTGAGCAGTGCCAGTGTCGCGTCGTGATAGAGCCAGTTATCCGGCAGGCCGTTCGGCGGTTGAGAGCAAAACGTGCATCGATTGTTACAGCGCTCGGTAACCAGCAGCGTGTTCGCATTGGCACGCTGGGAAAGCAACGTTCGAACCCGCCCGGCCCGGGGGTCCAGCCGGACAATATCGCCAGGGGAAAACTGTTGCTCGAACACCGGACTATCGATTATCACTCTGGGGACAACGCAGTGCGAAACGCTCGCCGCCCCGGCACGGTCAACATCGACAATTGGCAAATGCGGTATATCCAGGGCTGCGGCCCTCGAGCAACGAAAAACAAACAGGCCTGCCGCCTCTGGCGGGCCAACATACGGAACCGAATCCGGCCTTATAACGCTAGCCACTGATCAAAAACCTCGCGGTATTGACTGTTTTGGTGGTAGCGCTCAAACAACAAATCGAATAAACCTGTTTGGACACGACAAAAAAATGAGTGTGCTTTGTGTCCGACCGGTTCCCCTTGCGTAGCCAGGTGATACAGCGGATCTGCACCGCAATACGGCTGGTATGCACACTCATCACAACCGGGCGCACAGTGAATGAAACTCTGCTGGAGGATTTTGGCCGCAGCGGGATTCCTGACGAGGGTGTCAACCGAGTCCTCTATGGTCCCCAGGACTAACTCCGGTGCACCGGTGGTCTGCCATAAAAGGCGTGCTTCGTCCGACCCGAATATCTTCCCGTCATAGTTGAAAACCAACGCGCCCAGCAAATAACCCGCGGGGCTCTTCAGATCACAGTAAATCGCTTCACCCAACCGGAATATGCGGCGCAGATGAATGAGCGCGGTTTCTTCGACAAAGAGCCGCTTGCCGTTCAATCCGACAACCCGCTCCAACGCCGACTTGTAGAACTGCAAATACTCATCGGCCGAATAAGTGAGCCGTGAGTTGGGCCGGCTGGCGAATCCGAGCGGGCTCAATGGCCGAATGAATATCGAAGTAAAATCATGCAGGAAGTACTCGTCAACCAGCGCGGCAGGTTGCGCGAGGGTTGCGCGAGTGATGGTCGCAAGCGCCGCAACCCTGTCCGTGCCCATCGCGCTGCGGATCCGGCGGATACCACTGATGGTGCGCTTGTGCGAACGATGCGAACGCGATGGGCGATTGGCTTCGTGCAGCGGTTCCGGTCCGTCTAGGGATACGGAAAATTCGACCTCATGATGCTTCGCCCAACACAAGAATGCCTCGTCTAGCGGACCCAAGGCCGAGCAGATGACGAAACTCGGGGTACGAACAGACAGTTTCTCTTCGGCGTACTCTACAAAGGCCCGGATATATTGCGGAGCCAGTAGCGGCTCACCGCCTTGAAACTCGATCTTTATAGACCCATCCGCTACGTGGTCGATAATGTCAACGATGCGCTCGATAGAACTCAGCGGCAGGTCGAAACCCGGCTTAGAGGCTGCGACACGGCTGGCCTGACAGTAGCGGCAATCATGATCGCAGCGCAAAGTGGGCACCACCATGAAAAGACTCGGTGGCATCATGGCTCTTTGTATGGACTGCGCTAGCCTCGAAGCGAGCAGCGTCGCCATGAGCTGCTCATCGCCCTGCTCCACCAGGAGCCCCTTGCTGAGCAATGTCTCCAGCTCCGCGTCGGCCAGAGACCTATAGTCACCTATCAACCAGGATTCCAGGGCAGCATGTCCATCGAAGAAATGAAACGCCCCAGCTTGATTCGTAGCAATAGCTCCGCCCCCGGGCAGGCGGCGGAAAAAAGCGGGAAGCGGCCTAAGAGACATCCGGTGCTCGCGCCAGATGTGTCAGGGCAGAGCGTACGATTTGCTCCCGCAGCCCCGCCGTCCGGGCGTCAAGCTGTTCCCTCAACGTGTAGTCATTAGTCAGTTGGCGAAGCTTTGGCTCATACTCGGCAGCAGACAACGACACGACCCACTCATCCGGATCGGACGTGTCCAGTTGCCAATCACAATCAGCCGCCAGCTAATAAAGCGCTTTCTCAAGGGTTGCGCGAGAACAACTGTCGCGAGTCAATCTCATGCAAAACGCCTTTTGCCATGCACACGCTCCACGCGATTTGCGTGAGCGCTGCATGTTTTTATCTATTTAGTATTTACAACTTAAAACTTAAATTCCTAGCAGTGAACAGCATATCACAAGATCGTGGCAGGCCAGTTGGATCGATCTGCAGGCCGTTGATGGCGCCGGCTTGGGTAATCGCCCCTAGTCTCCGCTTTGCTATTTGTCTTGGACAGCTTGCAATACCACGGCCGCTTGGCCGCTAGCGCAGTGATTGTTCAACTTGGTAGCGATCTGTTGGAAGCAAAAGGAAGACCATGATCCCATGGATACACCAAGGCCCCGAATAACACTGGCTGTTAAGCCGAACCACTGACCCGGCGTGCGCTCGGATTCTTTGCCGCGGGTATGGCGCTCATCAACAAACCTCACCCTAAGCACTTGCGTGGGCCATACCGATGTCCAATTAGAAATCCGCACCGTAAGGGCCGTGCCGCCGGCTCACATCGAGTAGTTTTCCCCAATCGACCGCGCCATGATGGCGCTCAGGTGCCGGTACGGCAGGCCACTTTCGTCATGCCAAGCGTTGAACGTGTCTTGAATAGCCTTGAGATCGCGTTTGCTGGCGGGCGTGTCCGCAATCTCTAGACCTTCGTGCTTGAGGCAAGCGACAACATCTTTGCTCAAGGCGAACGAGTCTTTGCCAACCGCTTGTAAGAATCGTTGGCCGGTAACGCCGCCCAGGTGTGAACCACGCCGCTTGAGGTCGGCGAATAGACCGACGAGATCCGATGTTGGCCAATCGGCCAGATAGCGTCCAAACCCATCATGTTCGACCGACACCGCCTGAACCATAGAGGCGTTCACCCGGACCGTCTTGATCTTCGGTCCATTTTTGACAATACGCGTGTCACTCTTATAGGCCGTCCACGCATCCTCGGCCAAGGCGTTCAAGGCCACTGGAGAAAAGCCCAGAAAGGCTTCCTCGAATCCCGGCCATTTCGCTTCGATCACCTTCCAAGCGAATCCCGCTTGGAAAATGCAGCGCGTCATGGCAGCCAGGAATTCGTGATCGCCGCGTTTGGCCAGCTCGGACGATTGCAGGACTTTCGGAAGATTCGCCCTGAGCGCTTTCTCCCCGCCCTTGCGGTCCGCCGCGCGTTTTAAAACTGTTGCGAAAGTTCCGGGCATAGCTGCGCCTCCGAGCAGCGAGGGATCGGCGCCGGTGCCGGATCGGTAACGGTGGCCCGTTCCAACCAACGCCTATAGCGAACGCTGTCATAAGGGGTGGTGCGATGTACCATGCAGCGATTGTCCCACACGAGCGTGTCCCCCTGCCGCCACGCATGTGCATACACGTTGTCCGGAGCCGTCGCGTGCTCTATCACCGGTGCTGCATCGCTGCGCCAAGCTGGTCCCAGCCCACCCGTAAACTGGCGAACTCCGTATTGCCGCCGGCCGGCGGCGGCTCGCGGGCGGACACAACGATCCGGCTTGGCGATACGAGCTATCTGCGTGCCAATACCGGCTGGCTTTTTGGTAACGCATGCGCTGATGATCTGGCGCCATGACTTCACCGCTCACGGGAGCAACATTGCTTTGCCTGGATAATAGTGTATTGGCGTCGAGTCGCATTATTTTTTCCTGCATTTTTTTTTGCTTCCCGTACAGCGGCCGGTCCTTTAAATAGTGACTCAATCATGCCATGAACAGAATATCCGATTGATTGTCCAGCTAAAACGGCTGGAGGGCAGAGAAGCCAGCGCGGTCGGAGTAATCTCGATGGGGTCTAAAGAGCTGCTGGTGCGTGCCCCAACTCCGCAGCGCACGTGAGCATTAAGGCATGCCGCCCCTAACTTACCGTCTAGAGAGGGAGTTTTATGGTGGGCCGTGTAGGGATCGAACCTGCGACCATCTGATTAAAAGTCGCGAAACTCGCTCGAGAAAGCTCTCATAATCAATACCTTGTGGCACCTGCCATCGTGCCGAGGTGAGGGTAGGTGACTGATGTTTCGTCGGCGCGAATTTGCGTTCCGCACAGAATCCGGCACAGTGCCACGAACAAAGTAAGGGGAACGGAAACTCTTCACCGTTCGAGCTTCACATCGAATGCAGCTAGTCCGTTGTAGGTGAACGCGAGGCGGAAGTTTACGGGGGTATACCGTTCCAGCCTGTCCCACTCGCCGCGTCGCACGCGAGTTCGATGGAGAAACGCCCATTCCTTCGCATCGATACGCGACACCAACGCATAGGTCGCCTCAAGACGCTCGACGCGCCCCTGGTACCGAATAGTGGGCCCGTTTGAAGCTAGTAGTGAGCCACGCAGCTTGTTTCGAACATCGGGCGGAACGCGAGCCGACCTCAGCGCCCGAAAGAGCCTTTGCGACTCAGTGATCTTTCCGTTTACAAACAACTGGCGAGCGTGCCAGAACTGGTTGCTGTAGCTGGCATCGCCTTTTGTATACGAGCGTTCCCAGTGATATTCCGCCTTCAGTCTGTCATCTGGAAAATGCTCAGTTAGCAGTCTAGCCAGCGCCCCGTGTACTCCCTTATCTCCTGGGCGGTTGTCCAGACAAGATTCCAATGTTGTACGCGCTTTCACGTAATCGCTGTGGAGTTCGTATAGTCGCGCTAATCCCTTTGCAATAAACGGACTGCTTGCGTTGGTACCGAATGCTCGTTCTAGCGCAGCCTCTGCACGGCGATCGTCTTGCAGGAGCTTCGCCAGATGAGACTCCGCCGTTAGCAGGTACTCATCGTCCGGGAACCGCTGAAGTCCTTGTTCAAGTGTGCGCTCAGCGGCCTTGATGAGTTCGCTCGTCGTGCGATCATTATCGGGATCATCCCGCAGGTGCTCCTGAAGCCTCTCCAGTCCTATCTTGCACAGGGTGTGGTACCCATAGGACGAGTCCGAGTCGTGGCCAGTCAAATCACGGGCGATTCTCTCAGCCGCTGCGATGTGTCGCCCCTGTTCTAGTTCGCTCGTAACATGCTTGGCACGAATTAGCTCTAGGTCCGCCAGCGTATGCATTATCGAACGGTCATGCGGAGCTGTTCGCGAGGCGCGGGTCAACAGTTCGTGAGCGAGTCCGAGGTTAGGGTTATCGCGTCGCATCTCAAAGATGGCGCGTTGCTGTAGCAAGTAGGCATCTTCTCCAGTCGCCCTTTCCGCTCGTTGATATAGTTGCCGGACCTGCATAAGATCAGGGAATAGCTTAAGGAGTTCCCTAGCCCTTATCAGCTTGCGAAATGCTCGCCGGTCCGCCTCGTAACCAACGTCAATCGTGTCGAGAAGCGTAATATACATATCGTAACGGTCATCGCTTTCTCTCAGCGCTCGCTCGAAGACAACCTCGGCAATCCAGGGATGTCGGGCTTGGTAGGCCATGTCCCTCGCACCACTGTAGTCGAGCGTCTTGACTACACCTTCTAGGGGCAAGAAAAAGCTCTCTCCAAACTTCTCAAAGGAAACCCCATGAACCCGTTTTACGATTCCCGCACGGACAGGCACGTCGAGACGATTGAGCGTGCAGATAGTCAGATAGATGGCCCTAGCTGCATCTGGTTGAACTGATTGATACTCGTCCTCGATGATCTCTTCGAACGGCCTTCCAAGCGTCGCCTCGTGCAGCGCCACCAGAAGCTGCCGTCCTGCTCGCCTCTCGAAAGCGAGCAGCCTCTCAGGATGCGTGGCATGCTCCAAGACGCCGAGCGCCTTGTTGGTTTCTAGCTTGTCGAGAAGCGAAACAATCTCTTTTCGAGAGAGGTACCGGACTTCATAAATCTCATTCACGAGTGTGTGGAGAGCACCGCACTCCATGTTCCATTCGTTTGAGCGCTCTCCACACAAGATCGTAAGTCGAATTCCCTCTCGCCGCCCGCGCCGAGCGAGATTTAGCAAGTCAGGTATATGATTCGATGCGCGGTCCACGAAGAGGAAGATCCTTTCCTGTGTCGATTCCGCGATCTCAAGGATCGCATCGACCGGTATTCTCGTTGTTCCCGTGTAGTACAAGCAGACGGCAGAGAATTCTGCCGCTGCATCCCAAGCAATCCGCTTGAGTAGGACTGTTTTCCCCGATCCAGCATGCCCTTTAAGCAGGTAGAGGTCGCAGGTCTCTGGCCGGTCTACATCGTCCACTAGGACGGTGTCCGTGAGCAAAGAATCCGTCAACGTCCGACGGCTATCTAGATCCTGTGCGAATATCGACCAATCGTTGCTGAATCCTCGATAGAAGTCTTGCGGATTTACGACCGGAGAGGGCAGATTGGGGCGGACATGGCACAGATCCGTGTCGAGTAGCGCTAGGGTGTCTTCCGATAGAGAAATGTTATGCGACGGGATTAGCGCCTCCAGAGGGTGTGAGGATGCTCTTCTAGGTACCGCACGCAAGGCTGGTTCTAGTGCAGCGCCCAAGGACTCAAGGAACACCTGGAGCGTTCCAGGAAGTGCCGTGATCTTCTTGGTTTCCAAGAATCGAACTTGTCGGTCACTGACTTTGGGCGTGACCAAGTAGAAGCGGGTCCTGTCAATGCCCTCTTGCGCAAGTTCGAAGAGGACCTGGCGGACATCAGGGTCCTCAAGCCGGTGCCCGACAAAGATGAAGGGATACTCGGAAGCGTAATGCTTCACTCGTTCGAACAATACCTGCCGATTCTTTCGATGAGTTACGTACTGGTCGATAGTTAGGATGAAGGGAATTGACAGCTCATCCCGACGGGAGAGGCATCCGTGGAGTTTGACGTAAGGTACCGCATCGGGAGACCGGAGAACGGCATCAATTCTATCTGTGTTCTTGGCAGATGGAACAAGGCGTTGGAGCGGCCTAGGGCATGTTCTGTATGCTTGCTCAACGATCAAGTCGTAGTTCGTCGTTGCGATAGCAGACCAGCGGAATGTAGGAATTAGATTGTGAAACGGCGCTGGTTCGAGGTCCCTGTACAGTTCGTATATGAACGTCTGAAGCGTAGTGAGGTCAGTTTCGGACTCAGCGAGTTCAGCTACGACACTCAACGGCGTCCCGTCTTCCTCTTCGCCGCCTAGGAAACGCTCGTTAATCTTCTTGGCTAGTTGGGCACCGACCGGAGGCACTCTGCCGTCACTAGCCTTTGCTCCGACTGAAGCACCTGCGCCGAGAAAAAGCGCCGCCTTTCCATCCTTTACAGCTTGTAGCAAAGCAGGGGGAATATTCATGCGTTGTCGCGCTTTACGATCTGGATCTCGCACCGCGCCCAGGAGGGTCGGCGCGGCGTAACCTGAGAAGCGTCTTCACGGGCGTTTCGCGAGCTAGCGTGATGCCACTGTGCGTGGATCTTGCCGCCTAGGAACACTCGATCGGCTCCGCGGATAACCGAGTGGTGCAGCCGACGGGTACAGGCATGGTTCTCCGTCTCCTAGCCACCAGAATGTGCTGTAGCTTGACTTCGCATCTGTGCACTTTACACACTCGTGAAGAAATCTGTAAGAATCACACTAGTCTATCTAAATCAATAAGTTATGTGAATCTCGTCAGCGACAGCGATTGACGGTCGTGGCAATCCCCGCCCTTCTCAGATTCTGCCACGGGTGAAGCCGCCCATGCCGCTAGGTCGCCAAGCGAAACTGGTCAGTTCCAAACAGCAAAGTCTGGTGCTCCAGCACGTAGCTACCACCCGGCATCCTAAGCGAGCCCGAGTCATAGTGCTGCTGTCCTTTCGCGCCGGTCTCCGAGCAAAGGAGATCGCCAGCCTGACGTGGGCGAGGGTGATGGACGCCGATGGCGAGGTCTGCGAGGAGATTGCGCCGGAGGACCGGGCCAGTAAAGGGCGGGGCGGTCGTCGGGTTCCCCTACACAAGACGCTCCGTCAGGCCCTGACGGACCTCCAGGCGATACGTGGTGGCCAAACTCGCCTCGACCGGCCGGTGGTCTATCCAGAGCGCGGGCGGGGAATGTCGGCGGCGACTGTAACCAGTTGGTTCGGCAGGCTTTATTGCTCTATTGGGCTTGTTGGTTGCAGCAGCCACACGGGGCAGCGGACTTTCATCACGAGCGCGGCACGGAAGATCGTCGGCTGGAGCGCACGTGGGCATCCAAGCATGTGGTCTCTAAACTTATCGTCTAGAGAAGGGAGTTTATTGGTGGGCCGTGCAGGGATCGAACCTGCGGCCACCTGATTAAAAGTTGCAGAACTCGCTAGAGAAAGCGTGAATAATCAAAATCTTGCGGCACCTGCCACTGTGCCGAAGCGAGCGTAAGTGACTGATTTAATAACTGGCTAGGTCTCAGTGCCGCACAATTTCCGGCGCACGCCTAACTGAACTTACGCTTCCACACGGTTGATGCTTTCCTGGAATCTCGTGAAATGGATGGAGAGCTTTATTTAGGAACATATAGAAACCGTACTGACTAAGGACGAAAACGCGCTCCCTGTCTTGCTTCTCATGGAAGTCGGCTAACGGATGCGAGTGAAGGTCGTCGAGGAGGAGGATGCTTTCCTCTAATGCACCCGCGAGCGGCGGCAAGAGAAGATGTGGGTGATCTCTTGCCGCCTGATGGTACCAACGATGTTGTTTATGTCTTGCTGAGACCTACCAGCCTGTCTCAAGTGCGACTCATAGGCAGAAAGCCGAATCAGTGGCGCGAACAGAATGGAGCGATTCCGGGTGCTTGGATTATCGACTGAGATATCGCAGCTATTCGAGAGTATTACGCCGGAGACGGCCTTACTCTCTCTACTAACAAAATCCACGACGATGAAGCTTTTCCAACCATCTCCTTGTAGGTAGGTCTCCTCGTGGTCACTCAGGTAGTAGCCGTTGTTGTCCGGGTGCTTGCGTAGCTCGGAGAACAGATCCGCTTTTTGCTCTGGCGTAAGGTAGGGCGGCAGATATGTTTGAATCTGTTCGAAGAGATCGCTGCCGGTCGGCGTCACTCATACATGTCCCAGAGATTTTCGTACAGCACGTTCGTTGCCAATTCATCCAGATCACGTTGTGAAGCCAACAGGTCACCATAGATCGCACTCAGCCTCTCGAAAATCTGCACGTCGTAACTGTCTCGTGCCGCAGTGACTTCGGTGTTCTGAATACTCGACTCAGTCCGCTTGATCTCGGCCTGAATACCTACATCGGGGATGTCGTTCGCAAAACTAACTGGAGCCGCGGCCCAAGCGGCGGCTATCGACACGGTACGGGCAAAGGCGAAACAACTCATTGATTCAAGTGCTTGCAGTTCCGCTTGTCTTTGCTCGACGAGTGTCATTGTTTCTCCTCCCAAACCGGTTCGAATCGCTCTAGCGCCGCCTTGGTAAGTGTCGTAAAGAAGAGTCGCTTCTCAGTTTGATGCGCAGCGTCCAGAAGCTGCGGTAGTTCCGCCCAGAAGTCTTTGAACGGCTGCTCGCTGATTGTATCTATGTCGAACAGCAATCCTCGAACGTGCTGTCCTGAAGGGCTCAGCGCTCGGGTGCCGGGAATCACTTGAAGGATGTTCAGAAAGCCGTCAAGTGAAATCTCGGTCCTCAACCGAGTCGTCGTAGCCGTCAAGTCATGAGTTCCAAGGCTCAGGGGAAAATCCAGCAGTTGCAAGTCAGGCAACTCGTCCTGCGCCGTCAGCACGTTGATGTACTTTAGAGAGAATCGCTCTACCGACTTGAAGAGTTTCGTCTTTTGAAGTAGCTCGACAACTCGAACTATTCGCGCCCGGAAGTGAGCCCAACCTACATACGGGCCTACACAGGCTAAGCCGAAGACCTTGTTGCCGAGGAGGATTACAAACCCATCGCCGACTAGCCGGTGAGTGGCGCGGTACCGAAGAACGGGGTCTAGTTGATGAACTTCCTTTGGAAAATGCGCTTGTGGAAGCGCTTCAATCTTCGGGAACTCCTCCCCAAGATCCGGGTACGACCTCCCAGGTAGGAGATTCGCGATGGAGTCTGTTGTCCCCTCGAATCGAATCTCGAACACGGCTTCTACGATTGGGTCTTTGTTCAGCCGAATCGGAAGGTCTTGCATGACTAGCTAGCCTCGATGGGGCTGCGAGGGCGCACGATCCCATGATAGCGAAAGTCACTGTTCGCCGAGGTAACGCTCAACGGCCTCATGGATGACCCAGGCGACCGACACCCGCTTATCCTCCGCCATCTGCTCCAGCAGCTCGTAGTGGTCCCGAGGCAGGCTCACGGAGGTCCGCACGGACTTGCTGGGGTCTGGGGCGGGTTTACGAGATTTAGCCATAGTGCGTCACACTACATCACAGTGGTGCTCCCAGGCGATAGCTGGCGACCTCTACTCCCTCAGAGCGACCCACGCCGTCCGGTCGTGCCGGGGGACTTTCCGCCCTCGATCCGCATCGTGTGCAAAGTCTGGATGGCGGCGTGGCGGGCCTAACTCGATTCGTGAGGAAAAAGGTTGCAGCGGGCGTGAAGTACGTCAAGGGCGGCGGGCTGTAGGCGGAGTCCTTTGACGATTGAGCCGCACCCGAACAGCATCGGCGCCAATGGTGCCAACAGGTGGCTAATCAGTGTATCCATGGCACCGTCGGTGAAGTGCCACAAGTGCGCTTCGATGAGTGCGAGGCGCCGGCCTTGCGGCCCTATCTCACACCCGTGTTCCTTGACACCGAGCGGGTACCGGGGACGCCGCGTAAGGCCGATAAAACCGGTCTCGTCTCCTTTCAAGACAACCAGTATTCGGTGCCGATGGTGTTGCCCAGCCGGCGATGGCCCATGCACATCTATCACCTCCATGACGGCCAAGGCGTGGCCTCTCACCGTTTAAGCTAAGGCCAAGGGTGCAGGTGATGAAGAACGGCGACCACTCTCGCGACAAGGCGCCGCGGCGCGCCGACTTAGAGCAGGTGCGCCTCGACGCCTTCGGTGCAGGACGTGGGCCTGAACTGTGCGAGATGAATGACTAAAGGTGGGGGTCGCTCATGAGCCCACACCGGCAAACAAGAGCCAGCCGCAACGTGCATATACTTCGGTCTGGGGCTGCCAAGCGGAGAGTGTATTGCCGTCGAGTCGCATCATTCTTTCCTGCATTTCTTCTTGCTTCTCGTTCAGCGGCCAGTCCTTCAATACAGTGGCTCAATCATGCCATGAGCAGAATATCCGATTGATTGTTCAGCTAAAACGGCTGGAGGGCAGGGAGGCCGGCGCGGCCGCAGTGATCTCGATGGAGTCTAAAGAACCGCTGGTGCGTGCCCCAGCCCCGCAGCGCACGTGGGCATCCAGGCATGCGGGCTCTAACTTACCGTCTAGAGAAGAGAGTTTATTGGTGGGCCGTGCAGGGATCGAACCTGCGGCCACCTGATTAAAAGGCAGAAGCAGGTGCGTGAGCTGACTCACTGATTATGTTGTCTCTTTTTCGATCATGCTTTTCTACGCGGTGGACAAGTTTGGGGATGGTAACTCGTTGTTCGCTAATAGGTGGTGGTGGAGTTGTAGAAATGCCGGGGAGAGTGTTCGCGCGAACAGTCGATTAAGGCGTACGGCCCAAGTAGAGTCTCTTGCTGGAGCCATGGGGATACGGATCAACGAACAGCACCCACCACCGGGCTCTTTGATCCAACGAGATTCGCGACAAAGTCGTAGAAATCCAGTAGAGCCTTACGTAGCTCCTTTAGGTCTATCCCGAAGAACAACGCGATACATGCGAATCCCCCGCCTCCAATCGCGATCAATACTGTTCCTAGACCGCGCGTGAGGAGATACGGGCTCAGTACGAACAAGACGAACAGCTTGCTCGGTATGTCTTTAGCACGTCGGAAGAGTTCGAAAGCATGTCTTGCGTTTTCAACACGGGATGTGCTGGAGGGCGAAACAATTCGCCATATCCCCGCCAGGATTAGGAGGAAGACAAGCAACGCAACGAAGGCGATAAGCGCCGCTGTTGTCTCCGTCATGATGCTCGTCCCAAGTATCGACTATGCAGCGTGTTCTTGTTGGTCGTCTTCGGCGCTTGACCTCTTAGGTCGGAATAAGTCGAGAGGCATGTCTAACTCGGGATAACGTGCGAAGTGTGCGCTCGCCACGTCCTGTAATTCGTCTGCGAATCGATCCCTGGAGGTGATTTGCGTTGTGGCATATTGGGCGATTCGTTGACGTACCTCAGCATCATGCTCTTGTACCTGACAGATGAGCCCCAACGATGCAAGTTCTTCGCGTACTTCGGACTCTCCGAGTCTACGGATGAAGCATCTGACAATTAGTTCGGTTACGTCCCGCTCATACTTGGGATCTGACCCGATCTCTGAGACGGCTCTAGCGAACTCGTACGCTTGCGTGGTGGCTTCTTGGGCTTCGTTCGAAGCGTCTAGCCTGCTGATGTACTCATAGACAAACGCCCGCCATAAGACTGTTAGTAGCGCAAGGAGTGTGGCTAATGAAGTTAGCAAGAACCCGCCTAGAATGAATGCCGCCAGCAGGTGCGCTGGTTCGCTTTCTAATGACGCAAAAGCAATCACGGCGGTGGCGATAACACTCCCGACAGTTCCTAGCACAAGTAATGACAGTAGGCGGAGGACTTTCTGCTTCACGTCGGAAAGTCTGTTTCGTGCATGTCTTGCGAGTTGCACCGCCTCTTCGAAGAGTGACGGGTCAACGTCGTTCAGAAGCCCGTCTGTTTCGTTCCAAGTCTGCATCGTCATTTTGAGTCTGGCTTTGTAGTTGCTTCCGCAATACGCACCCTAGCAAAACGCAGCAAGGAGCGTACGGAGCTTTCTGTTATCCCTAGAGCGTCCGCGAGTTCTTTGTTAGAGCGCCCTTCAAGAACACCCAGCACAATTGCTTTTGGTCGCTCCGGCATGTGAGACAGAACGTGCTCAAGAGCCTGTGTTCTTTCTAGAGATGTAGCTAGCATGTCATCAGGATCGGACTCCCTTAGATCCGATAGCGTGGACTCCGACTCAAAGTTGACGAACCGCCGCTGCGCGCGGAGTTCATCTAGCGCTAGCCATCGTAGCCTCGCTTCCGCCCACTTGCGGAACTCATCGAGTTCGGTGAAGTGTGGGGACTTTGTTAGTGCCAACATAGCGAGGTCCTGTAGTAAGTCGTTCGCAACGTCGCGTTGTACATAGGAAAGCGCGATTCGCAACAGTCGTGGGGAGATCTGCGGCCACCATACTGAGAGGTCTTTTGACTTATCCAGGATGGTCGGTCTTCGGTTAGCGGCATCATTTGCACTACCCAACAAAGTGTTGTGCCTTACTGTTCTTCACGATTGACGCTAGGCGATTGTGCAATGTACATGCAAACCTGCATATATATTTGACGGTCGAGATTCCATAGGCATTGATTGGTCTGGATCCCATCAACGTTCCCGCTGAGAAATGTGCGTGCATTGCGGTCAGCAATGCACGCACTCGGGTTAGCTTACGATTGAAATGCCTTCCTTACAGTCATGGGATGTGCCTCTATCGTCGGGGAGGCTATGGCACCTCGACTGCATGTGCGCATTCCAACCGAGCACGAGTAGTCCGAGCAGGGACACAATCGTGACTAGTAGCGCTCCTACGACAGCGAGTGCCATCAGCACACAGGTGTGTTCGTACTCTGCTATACCTGCCGCGATGGCAACTAGGACACTAGTTCCACTCGCAACGCCAACGAATGCGCATAGCTGAACGACTCCACTCCTCAGCGTGACAGAGTGATTCCTCCCGGCACTTATCGCTCGCAGGATCTGCTCCAAAACGGAACGGAGAATCCTGCCGGGGAGAGTGCCGTACTCACAGCGATTGTGTACCCAAATGTTCATCTTCCACTCTCCAGAAGCAAGCACCGCTTGGCTCAAGGCTCATCTCTCCTAACACAGCCAAAATCTCAGATATGCATGCATATCTACATGCAATTGCGCATATACTCTTAGGTGCTCCGTATCTAAAGAACGTACGAAAAGCCGACAAACGTGCAAGACACATGTATTATTAGATGTATTATGATCGTAAAATCAACAGGTTAGGTCGCCGTTGAGGTACTAAGAATGCTCTCGGACCAACAGAGGGAGCAGGTTCAGCGGTATCTTCGCCTCTCCGCGAAGTTGAATGAGATGTGGGCCGAATCGCTCTCCACCGAGAAGGACTTCTCAGACCCGGCGTACTTCAACCTTCTCACCGGGCTTTGGTCCGCCCAAGAGGGCGTGTCGAAAACCGAAGCCTTCCGTCTGATGCGCCAACCAAAGAGTCCCCATACCTCCGGCAAGTACCTCCAACGAGCGTTGGACGAAGGTCTCATTGACGAACGTCCAAGTTCAGCGGACCGGAGAACCAAGATCATCGCTCTTTCACAGTCTGCTCGACGGCAGCTGGACGACTTCTACGAGGTCGTCCATTCGGAGTTGGTTCGATTCGCCAAGGGAATGCGGTAGCGCAAAGCTACCCCCGCCTGAGCCGTGTCTATGCTCCTGGTGGATCCGCTGCCCGACTCAGGTTAGACCGATGCCTAAGTCTCTGCTCGATACCTTCGATAGGAAGCGAGTTCGTGGCTCAACCCAGAGTCAGATCTGAACTGGTTTATCAAAAACGACCGTTTCCGACATGTCCCTCATCCGCGTCGCCGGAGGCGTTTTCGGCGGCGCCCCA
This sequence comes from Gammaproteobacteria bacterium, assembly GCA_012103455.1. Classification (GTDB taxonomy): domain Bacteria; phylum Pseudomonadota; class Gammaproteobacteria; order HK1; family HK1; genus WLWT01. The sequence goes on along the minus strand of WLWT01000002.1, from coordinate 1,049,526 downwards.
TGTCTCGAATCCGTCTCTCGTCATATCGTTTCTCGATACCTCGGTACCGTCTCGGTTCTGGGAGACCCCAACTTTCGTCAGGATACTCAGGCGACTCGTGACGAAATCTGTAGGATCGTACGAGTATAGTAAAATCAATAGGTTATGTGAATCTTATCTCTGCCGAGTACGTGTAGAGGTCATCTTGCGCACAGAACGGAGCAATGAGCGGATGATCGGAGTTGAGGCCGGTGTCTAGCATGCAGACAACGCTCTGTGCGTTTTCATCAGTCGTCGTGTGCGCGAGCAGCTCATCGACCCATTGGGCTTGGTCCTCGTTATCAAGTTCGATGAAAAAAGCAGCGGCGGTCTTGGGAGCCCTAAGCTCCGCGAACGAGCCCAACACGCGACTGGAGCGGGTCAGCCGCGTCACGCTGGCTCTCACCAATACGATGGTACGGTCCAAAAAGGCGATGCGACCGGGCCTCACCTCAATGCCGAGGTGTTCACTTGCCTCTTGGAGTTCTCCCAGAGCGTCCAAGCCCGTCCCCGGCGAACGCAGCCAAACTTCCCACCAAACTACTGAATCCGCATCTGGAAAAAGGCTCTCTTCATCAGTCCGAAGTGCGCGAAGAGCGGCTTTCTTGACGTTCTCAATGCTCTCAACGAGGTCCTTGTTTCGCGCTTTGCCGTTGGGAGAGTCCTTGCTTGGATCTGCGTAGGCCAAGACCTTGTTCAATAAAACGTCCAGCTTTCCGCCGGGTACGAAGACAGTTGCTGTCTGCCTGTGCTCATCTGCCTTGCAGTTGCAGAGTTCGATGCCGTTCGCACGCGCTTGAAGACTCTCGAACTTAAGTTCGTGCTCGGCCGCGCTTTCGAACGTCAGATAGAGCCCACCGTCGTCAGATAGTCCGAGCGCACGCCGGTCTTCGGAGCGCTCGAGCTGCGCTTCGTCAAGTTGCTCGAGCTGCGCTGCTAGCCTCTCGGCATGCTGGGCCCGATTGCGAGCGGGCGTCCTAGGCGACCGGCCACGTCCTGTTCGTGGACTCGTGTATGGAAGCGTTGCCGGTGCCCGAAGGAACAACTATGTGTGGTTTTAGGCCGTCTTCGTCTGACATCCAGGTTCACCGGCGCTAGGCATCGTCTGGCTCGTGAGTGCGTTGGCGCTCATTGAGCGCTGTAAGCAAGTCTTCCTGTTGCAACTGTTTTCGGCCGGAGATGATGACGTCCTTGATCGCGTCTTCGCACGCTCGAGTGATAGCGCCATGACTCGAACCCGCCGAAGCCTGCGCAAGCCGATCGCGCTTCGGATAGGCACTGCGGCCGGAAAGGAAGCGGTAACGGATGTTCTGATCGTAGAGCTGTTGGCAAAATCTCAGCAACATAGTGGAACCGCATGCGACCAACAGGGCGAAGTGAAATGCCCGGTGACACTGTTCCCGTTCCACGCTTGAGCGCGGTGCTGATGCGCGAGCGCGGGCTTTTTCTGGCGCCGGTGTGCGCGGGGTTTTGCTGGGTCTATAGTGGGCGAGCACCACCGCTTCTTGCCATTGCCGATCGCCGTTGGCAATGGATTCTCGCAGGGCCCGCTCATCGAGCCATGCACGGGTTTTTAACAGTTCGGCAAAGTCCGCCTCACTGACGTGCGCGACACTAAAACCACGCTGGTCAATGCGCTCCGCCAAGTGCTCGGATATGAGCTAAGCTCAGCGCCTCACGAATAAGGCTTGCCGCCACCTCGAACGTACTCTTTAACTCATCGATCTTGATCTCGGTGCCGGGTGCGAGTTCGCCCGAGAGAATACTTGCGCGCAGCCGATCGTAGGTCCGGCTGGTAATCGGCGGAACGGCGCCAGCATTAGCGGCGGTGTAGTCGGGATCACGGCTGAACCGCCGGTCAGTGCCGGTGGAATCTTCCAAAGAGTTAAAAGATCAAGGGCTAGGCGTCCTGGAGACGTGAAAACCAACCTTGCAGTTGCCGTCGTCCGGATGGTAGTAGCTGCGATACGAACAACGCGCGACTGCCCTAACGTTGTAGAACGAGCCGCCGCGCAACACGCATGCATGTTCACCGCTCATCTCATGTCCCCATTCCCACACCCTGTTGCAACCGCCACGCCTCGAACCACACGCAAAGATATTGCTGGCCGCCCGCTTGCTCCAAGCGGTGCTTGAGTGAGTTGCATCAGGCTTGACTTGCCGGCCCCCCAGTGTCGCCTATACTCCTAAGGTAAACGGCCCCTAAGGTAAACGGCGCTTGCACCTCCTCCAAGTGTATCTACCGGGATTTCGGCGTAAGCCTCGAAGTCAAAGTCATCGCCGCCAGCCATGGCATCAAGGGCGCGGTCTGAATCACATGAAGGGCGCCTCTAAAAATAGTAATTTTTTCGTGAGCGCAAGGAAGCACCGCGCGCAGAACCGCAGTGTCTAGGTGATACCTGAGGATTCGAGCACGGCGCTGACGCCGCAATCACGGAAAAAGTGCATTTTTAGAGGTGCCCTGAAGGAATATCCTCCATGGCGACAGCTACCTCATGGCGATTGAGAAAAACGAAAGCACGGCGCCGGTCCGGCGCCGTGCGCTAAAACGCCTCCGCCTCCAACGCCATCAACGACTCGGAGCCAGCCCGAATGGAAGCCAGCAAAGCCATCCCCTGCGGCAACAGCCGCTGCATGAAGAATCGCGCCGTGGTCAGCTTGGCGGCGTAAAAACCGGTATTGTCACCCTCCATTTTCTCCAGCGCCGTGGCCGCCGCCGCCACCCACATGTGGGCAAGACCGGTCAAGCCCATCAGACGCAGGAATTCCGTGGCCGATGCGCCAGGCGCGCTCGGATCGGTGGCGGCCCGCTCCATCAACCAATCGAAGGCTTCCTCCAACCGCGCCAAGGCGCTTCTAAACGGGGCAATGAATTCCACCATGGCCGCCGTGCCTGCATGACTGTCCGCCGCCGCTCTTAATTCATCCAGGTAGTCACGCATGACGGCGCCGCCCTCCATGGGCAACTTACGGCCCACCAGATCCATCGCCTGCACCCCGTTAGTACCTTCGTAGATCTGAGTGATGCGGGCATCGCGGACGATCTGCTCCATGCCCCACTCGCGGATGTAACCGTGGCCACCGAATACTTGCTGGCAGGCAATAGCCGATTCCGTGCCCACATCGGACAAGAACGCCTTGACGACGGGCGTTAACAGCGCCACTCGCTTATCGCCGGCGGCGCGCACTTGCGGATCCGGGTGATGGGCAGCGCGGTCGAGCTGCGATGCCACCCAAAGATACAGCGCCCGGCCACCTTCCATGTACGCCCGCGTCGTCATCAACATGCGGCGCACATCCGGATGCACGATGATGGGATCGGCGGATCCCTGCGCATTCACCGGACCACTAGGCGAGCGGCCTTGTACCCGCTCCTTGGCGTACTCCGCCGCGCTTTGATAGGCGGTCACGCCCAGTGACAAACCTTGCATGCCCACCCACAGCCGCTCGTGGTTCATCATCGAGAACATGGCGCGCATGCCCTTGTTCTGTTCACCCACCAGCCAACCACGGGCGCCCTCGAAGTTCATCACGCAGGTGGACGCCCCCTTGATGCCCATCTTCTTTTCCAGCGCGCCGCAGAAGACCGGATTGCGCGCACCCGGATCGCCATCCGCGTCGGGCAAGAACTTCGGCACCAAGAACAAGCTCACGCCGCGTATACCGGGCGGTCCGCCCGGTATCTTGGCCAGCACTAGGTGAATAATGTTGTCGGTGAAGTCTTGCTCGCCACCGGTGATGAATATCTTCGTGCCGCTGATCAGAAAACTACCATCGTCTTGGGGCTCGGCACGGGTGCGCATCAAACCCAGATCAGTACCGCAGTGCGACTCGGTCAAGCACATGGTGCCGCTCCACTCACCGCTCACCATTTTCGGCAAATAGAAGTCTTTGATGGCCGCCGATGCATAACCGGTCAATGCGCGGTACGCGCCATGGGTCAAACCCGGATAAAGACTCAGCGCCATATTGGCCGAACAGATCATCTCCTCGACGGCGAACTTGACCGTCTCGGGCAGCCCTTGCCCACCGTACTCAGGCGCACAAGAAAGCGCCGTCCAGCCGCCTTCGGTGAGCGCTTTATAGGCATCAGCGAAACCGGGCGGCGAGGTCACCTGAGCGTGCGCCAGGGTGCAACCGGCTTCGTCCCCTTTTTGATACAGAGGAAACAGCACGTTCTCACACAACTTGCCCGCTTCCTCCAAGATCGCATCCAGCAGATCATCAGATACCGCTTCCAACCCTTCCAGTTCGGAAAAAGCGTTAGAGACATCCAGCATTTCGTGCAGCACGAAGCGTAAGTCGCGCACGGGAGCGGCATAGGTCGCCATGAGTAGTCTCCTTTAGTAAACGATTTACATATTCCGGGTGATTTACATATTCGGATAGTTCGGGCCGCCGCCACCTTCCGGCACCACCCAATCAATATTCTGCGACGGATCCTTGATGTCGCAGGTTTTACAGTGCACGCAGTTCTGCGCATTGATCTGCAAGCGCGGCTCAGCGTCGTCCTCGTGCAGGAATTCATACACCCCGGCGGGACAAAAACGCTGCTCGGGACCGGCGTATTTAGCCAGATTCAAGGCCACCGGAATGCCGTCATTTTTGAGCGTCAGGTGAACAGGCTGATTCTCTTCGTGGTTGGTGGCCGAGAAGGACACGTTGGTCAAGCGGTCGAAAGTGAGCACACCATCGGGCTTCGGGTAGTCGATAACCGGCGCCTGATCCGCCGGCAACAAAGTCTCGTGATCCGCGTGCCCATGTTTCATGGTCCACGGTGCCTGGCCGTTGAACAACTTCTGATCGAGCCCGGTCAACAAGGTGCCACCGAACAAACCGTGCTTGAACGACGGGCGCACGTTGCGGGCTTTGTATAGCTCATCCCATACCCAGGACTTACGGAAAGCTTTAGTGTATGACTCGAGTGCCTGACCGCCTTCATCGCCGCTGGTCAGCGCCTCGTAAATAGCCTGCGCCGCCAACATACCCGACTTCATGGCGGTGTGCGTGCCCTTGATCTTGGGCATGTTGAGGGTACCCGCCTCGCAGCCCACCAATACGCCACCGGGAAAGATGAGTTTCGGTAAGGACTGCAAGCCCCCTTCATTCAACGCACGGGCACCGTACGCCACCCGGCGGCCCCCTTCGAAGAACTGGCGGATCTCCGGGTGAGTCTTGAAGCGCTGAAATTCCTCATAGGGCGACAGATGCGGATTGCGGTAGTCAAGCCCCACCACGAAACCCACCGCCACCTGATGGTCTTCCAAGTGGTACAAAAAAGAACCGCCGTAAGTATCACGCCCTAGCGGCCAGCCGGCGGAGTGCACGATCAGCCCTTGATGGTGGCGCTGCGGCTCGATTTCCCACAGCTCCTTGAGGCCGATGCCGTAGGTCTGCGGCTCGCTGTCCTTGCACAGATCGAAGCGCTCCATGAGCTGCTTGCCCAAATGCCCCCGGCAACCCTCGGCGAAGATGGTGTACTTGCCGATGAGTTCCATGCCGGGCTGGTGCATATCGGTGGGCTGGCCGTCCCGGCCAATGCCCATATCACCGGTGGCCACGCCCCGTACCGCGCCATCCGCACCGTATAACACCTCGGCGGCGGCGAAGCCGGGGAAGATATCCGCGCCAAGCCCTTCCGCCTGCTCGCCCAGCCAGCGGCACAGATTGCCGAGGCTAATGATGTAATTGCCCTCGTTGCGCATGGACGGCGGCAACATGAAGGAGGGCACGGCGTAGCTCTTCTTCTCGGTCAGGAAAAAGAACCGTTCATCCGTTACCGAAGTGTGTATGGGCGCGCCCATCTCTTGCCAGTTTGGGTGCAGCTCGTTCAGCGCCTTCGGGTCCAGGCAAGCGCCGGAGAGAATATGCGCGCCTACCTCGGAGCCTTTCTCTACCACGCAGACACTGAGGTCCTCGCCACGCTCGGCGGCAAGCTGGCGAAGACGGGTCGCCGCCGCCAGCCCGGACGGCCCGGCGCCGACGATAACGACGTCGAATTCCATGGATTCGCGTTCCACTTAAGGTCTCCTCGTGCAGGCATTTGACTGGGCGGAGAATGGCTCCACGCCCCCGGTTCGGTATCACGCACTACAAAAACGCAACCGGCGCCGCTTGGCAAGTGAATTGACGGGTGCGTGAGCGGTAAATTGACGTTTACGTAAACGTCAGTATAGTGCCGCTGGAGCGCGTAAAAATTCGTTCCAGGCGACATGCTATGCTCTCGCCTCGGCTGCATTATCAGGTGGGCTATTGCACCAGAGCAGCCTTAGCTTTTACTCTTCGCCGTCTTTTTTGCCGGTTCTTTTTCACTGATTCTTTTTTGCTATTTTCGCGCCCGCCGCGGTCGTTCATCACCATCCACATCACACAGTAGCTAGCAGCCATGAAAGTTCTTGTCACGGTTAAACGGGTCATCGACTACAACGTCAAGATCCGTATCAAAGCGGACAACTCCGGCGTCGAGACCGCCAACGTCAAGATGTCTATGAATCCGTTCGATGAAATAGGCGTCGAAGAGGCCATCCGGCTGAAAGAGAATGGATTGGCCGAAGAAATCATCGCTGTGTCCATCGGGCCACGGCAGGCGCAAGAAACCATTCGCACGGCCCTTGCCATGGGCGCCGATCGCGGTATTCATGTCAAGACCGATGACGCTTTAGAACCCTTGGCCCTGGCCAAGATCCTAAAAGCGGTGGTGGAAAAAGAAGCGCCCGGCATGGTCATCCTGGGCAAACAAGCCATCGACATGGACAATGGGCAAACCGGTCAGATGCTGGCAGCGCTGCTCGGTTGGTCCCAGGGCACTTTCGCCTCCAACATCGACATAGCCGGCGACAGCATGAACTGCACCCGCGAGGTGGATGGCGGCTTAGAGACCGTCACCCTCAAGATGCCGGCGGTGATCACCACCGATCTGCGCTTGAATGAGCCGCGCTACGCTTCCTTGCCGAACATCATGAAAGCGAAGAAAAAAACCATCGACGCTCTGGAACCGGGCGAACTGGGGGTGGACGTGACCCCGCGGGTCACGGTGTTGAGCGTCAATGACCCGCCAGGCCGGCAAGCCGGTGTCATCGTCGAGTCGGCTGAAGCGCTGGTCGGCAAGCTCAAGAATGAAGCGAAGGTGATTTAATCATGGCCATACTCGTCATAGCAGAGCACAACAACACCGAACTGAGCGCGGCCACCTTGAGCACCCTCGCCGCCGCGCAACAATTGCAAGGCGAGTTGCACGTGCTGGTGGCCGGCAGTGCTTGCCAAGGGGCTGCCGATGCCGCCGCCAAAGTGCCGGGAGTGGCCAAAGTGCGCCTGGCCGAGGCCGAGCAATACGCCCACCCGTTGGCCGAGAGCCTGGCAAACCTGGTCGTCTCCGTAGCCGACGGCTACAGCCATGTGTTGACTAACCACACCACGGTGGGCAAAAACTTCCTGCCCCGCGCCGCCGCTTTACTGGACGTTCAGCCCATCGCCGATATTCAAGGCATCAAAGATGCGGATACCTTCGAGCGTCCCATCTACGCCGGCAACGCCATCGCCACGGTGAAATCGTCCGACTCGTGCAAACTCATCACCGTGCGTGCCACCGCTTTTGAAGCCGTGGCCACGCACGGTGGTTCGGCGGCGGTGGAAGCTGTGGCGGCGGCGGATGCCTGCGATCTGTCGAGCTTTGTAGGCCAAGAGTTAACCAAATCCGAGCGCCCGGAACTCACCTCCGCGCGGGTGGTGGTATCCGGCGGCCGCGGCATGGGCAGCGGTGAGAACTTCGCCATCTTGGAGCCGGTAGCCGACAAGCTGAACGCCGCTATAGGCGCATCGCGGGCGGCGGTGGATGCGGGCTTCGTGCCCAACGACTATCAGGTCGGCCAGACCGGCAAGGTGGTGGCCCCGGATCTCTACGTGGCCGTGGGCATTTCCGGTGCCATCCAGCACTTGGCCGGCATGAAAGACAGCAAAGTCATCGTCGCCATCAACAAGGACGAAGAAGCGCCTATCTTCCAGGTGGCCGACTACGGACTGGTGGCCGATCTGTTCAAAGCGGTGCCCGAGGTGGACGAGGCACTCGGCAAAGTTCTCTGAGCCGGGAGAATTCTTGGCGTAGCCTATTCGCCTCTGCGCACCAGCAACCAGGCACAGATACCTGCCAGAACGCTGGCAGGTAAAAACGCGGGAAACACCGACAGCGCCACGTTCTTCGCGCTGATGAGGTTAAGCGCCTCGGCGAAACCCGCCCGGTTGGCGATGAGCCCCGCCAGCGCGGAGCCAAAAGCAATCCCCATCAACTGCGTCGCCGGAATCGCACCGCCAGCCATATCGCCCTCCTCTTCTGCAACGGCGCTCATGACCCGCTGGCCGATGAATGCCCAACAGATCCCCATGGCGGCGCCGGTGAAATAAACCGTGATGAGAAGGCCGGCCAAGCATACCGAGCTAATGCTGGTGGCGATGCCGAGCAGGGACACCACGCTGAACAACGGCCCGATGACGATAGCGGGACGCTCCACGGATTCAGGCAAGGTGGCCACAGCGATAGCAGTCACGGTCCAGGCCACGGAGGCCAACGCTGCCGTGTAACCGGCCTCTAACGGAGCCATGGCAAACAGGGTTTGTAGGAGTAGCGGGCCGAAGATGAAGAAGGGGGCGTTCGCCGCCGACATCAGGAACACCATCCATAGACCCCAACTGAGGGTGCCGGTGAGGGAGAAAGCGCCCCTAGGAAATAGACGGGCAGAACCATGCCGGTCAACCCAAAGCGTAGCCGCCCCCAGCGCGGTGCCCGCCATGATCAGTACGCCGGCCATACTCCCACCGACGTCCGTGCCGGCGAGGGCCACGCAAAATACGGCTGCGGCCAGGAGAAGCAGTTGCGCGATAGGCAAGCCGTTGCGCTCGGCAGTTGGTAAAGCTTTGTCCTGCTTGATAGCTATCCAACCGAAGAGTGCGAACACGAGCGCGGCCAAAGCCATGAAAACAAATGCCCCGCGCCACCATCCGGCACCGGCGAACAGCCCGCCCAACAAAGGACCGGTCAGCGCTGCTATGCCCCACATGGCCGAGATACAAGCGAAGACTTTGGACCATAACCGCTCGGGAAAAAGGGCCCGCACCAGCGCGTACGCAAGGCCGGTCAACAAGCCAGCACCACCCCCTTGCAGCGCACGGCCCACGATGAGCCAATCCATCGCAGGCGCGAGAGCGCAAAGCAGCGCACCGGCGCCGAATACCGACGCCGCCAGCACATAAGCGCGCCGGGCACCCACCGCGGCCCGGAACCGCCCGCCTATGGCCGCGCTAACGATAGCGGCCACCACGTAAAGCGTGGTGGTCCAACTGAGCAGTGACAACCCACCGATGTCGAAGACCGCACTTGGCAGCGCGGTGGAGACGACAAAGGTATTCACGGCGCCGAGGCCGATGCCACCGGCGAGAATAGTGATGTTTGAGCGGTGCTCAGCATGGAGGAGATCAGACCAGCGGCTGGCCTTAGGAGAGGGGATTTCCATGAACCGTATGCTACACCGCGAAGCACAACTGAGCCGGATCCCCCCCTAGACATACTTCACTCTATAAAAAAATTACACATCCGGTTTTATTCCCGGATAGGTTGAATACCCCCAGTGCTGTCCTTGGAATGAGTCGAGTACGGTGGCTAACTGTTTCCGACCGCCGGGGCTCTGTGCTACGTCTGCCAGGCGCGACAGGTAACCCAGGGGTACCACAAAGCGCGCTGCTCCTGGCAGCCAATCATCGAATTCTATGAGGTAACGGTGATGCAAACCGCCAAACAGGAAGCCTTGGAAGCTCTGCAGCGGCTACCCGGCAATGTGGCTACCGAAGAAAATGATCTACCGGCGCTACGTGCTGGAAAATATCCGCCGTGGCCAGCAAGCTGCCGCCGCGCGAGAATACTTCGCATCGCCAGCTACCCACACATGCAACCCCCGATATGCACTCACCCAACTTTGCCGAGGCGCTGAAGGTCTGGTGCAAAATCGGCCTGCTGAGCTTCGGTGGCCCAGCCGGTCAAATCGCCCTCATGCACCGCATCCTCGTGGAGGAAAAGCGCTGGGTGAGCGAGGCGCAATATCTACACGCGCTCAACTACTGCATGCTGCTCCCTGGACCCGAGGCCCAGCAGTTGGCCACTTACGTTGGATGGTTGCTACATGGCGTGCGGGGTGGGCTCGCTGCCGGGCTGCTCTTCATCATCCCCGGCGCCGCCGTCATCCTCGCCTTGAGCTATATCTACGCCGCCTATCAAGACATGCCGCTGCTAAGCGCTGTGTTCCTCGGCATCAAAGCGGCTGTATTGGTCATCGTGGTGGAGGCGCTGCTGCGCATCGGCAAGCGCATTCTCAAAAACGGCATCATGCAGATCATCGCTTTAGCAGCCTTTCTCGCCATTTTTCTAGGCGATTTGCCCTTCCTGCTCATCGTCTTCACCGCTGGCGCCATCGGCGTGCTAGGCGTGCGCAGCGGCGATACCCGCTTCGCCGTACTCTCAAGCCAAGCGCCAGAGGATGAGGCCGCGGCCACTGGCACGAAACCAGCGCGGTCACTGGCGACCAGCGCCGCCATCGCCATCGCTGGCGTAGCGCTCTGGGCGGCACCCATCATCATCGCCGCCCTCTGGCTGGGCAGTGAACACACTTTCGTTCAAGAAGGTTTGTTCTTCTCCAAATTGGCCGTGGTCACCTTCGGTGGCGCCTACGCCGTGCTCGCTTACATGGCGCAACAGGCGGTGGAGACCTACGCTTGGCTGACGGCAGGTGAGATGTTGGACGGCCTCGGTCTAGCGGAAAGCACGCCGGGTCCACTCATCATGGTCACTCAATTCGTGGGCTTCCTGGGGGCCTACCGCTACCCGGCACCTTTAGCGCCCGGCACGGCGGCGCTCATCGGCTCTGCCATGACCATCTGGGTCACCTTCGTGCCCTGCTTCTTATGGATATTCCTGGGCGCGCCGTACGTGGAGCGCCTGCGTTACAACCGTTACTTGAGCGCCGCCTTGTCGGCCATCACCGCCGCCGTAGTCGGCGTCATCTTGAACCTGGCGGTCTGGTTCGGCGTTCACGTTCTCTTCAAAGAGGTCACCACTTTGCCGGTAGCCGGCCTCGAGATATTGGCGCCGCAATGGACCTCACTGGATCTGCCTGCCCTGGTGCTGGCCATCATCGCCGCCATCGCCCTCCTGCGTCTGCATATAGGCGTCGTCTGGACCGTCATCGGCGGCGGCGTACTCGGCATCGCCGCCGCTGAAATCGCCGCGCTCATGTAGCCACCGCGCAGCCTTTTTGCAACGCTTCTTTGAGCCCGTCACGTATTGCATGTACGGATTTTGGATCAGCCAGGACACGGTCGCGGCGCTACCCGAGCGCGGTTACGATGCACACATCTCGCGCGGCGACATCAGCGCGTGGCGCGCCATGAGTTATCCTACGGAACCATTGCTCTCATACGCATCTTTTGCAGAGGAGATTTTGATATGGCCTCCAAGGAATCGTTATTTCACCAACATCCCGACTACAAAGTCGCCCTAGGCCCGGAGCGCTTCGCGGCCCGGGCTGAAGTCAACGGCGTGCAAGTAGCCGCCAGCGACAGGGCTGTTGAACTGCATGAGAGCAAACACGCACCGGTCATCTATTTTCCGCTCGATGCGTTGGCTGAGACTTATTTCCAGCGCACGGAGCACAGCACGTTCTGTCCGTTCAAGGGCGAGGCTAGCTACTGGTCCATCGTGAGCGGCGGGGAAACCTTGGAAAACGCCGCCTGGAGCTACGAGGATCCGTTTCCCGAAGTCGATGAGATCCGAGGACTGGTGGCTTTCTACGGCGACAAAGTCAATGTCATACGGGGCTAGGCCGCGGCGCTAAACCGCCGATGAAACTCATCTACCACATACGCCCGGCAAAGCGCGCGCTGCGGCCATCGCCGCTGAACGGGCGGGCTTCGACGGTATCGTCGCGAGCGAGAATGCCCACGGCGTATGCGCGACTATCTCGTGGCGCTGAGGGTGTTGTGGCGAGCGCGGGAATCCAGTGCGCATAACGGCTCATGGCGAAAAGCTTCGCGATAACAACCTGGTGCTGTTCCTCGTTGTCCTTCCGGCCTTCCTCATCTTCAGGCGAGCCCATGAGAAAAGTGCCTTTCAGGATGACCACCATCTGCGGCCCCCACGAGCCATCCGCAAGCCGGCATTGGAATATGAACGGCCGCTCACCAATCCTACTATTGGGCACCTCTAAAAATGCACTTTTCCCGCGATTGCGGCGTCAGCGCCGTGCTCGAATCCTCAGGTATCACCTATACACTGCGGTTGTGTGCGCGGTGCTTCCTTGCACTCACGAAACAATGACTATTTTTAGCGGCGCCCTATTGCACTCTTTGATGGCTTCTTGAGCTAGGCATGCCCGTTTCTCATCGAATGTCTCTTGCGGCGAAGGTGCGGGCTCAGGCCAAGTGCGCTTGTAACGCGGCTACCTCGGCCAACGCCGCATCACGCGCCTCAAGCGCGGTCTTGGTCTCGGCTTGCACCCAGGCGAGCGCGGCGGCATGCGCTTCAGCATCGCTCCGCCCCCGCTCACGTGCCGCGCCTATTCTTCCATGGCACTCTTAAGTGAGCGGGTAATACGGACCAACGCATCCGCGCCGATATCACGGGGCGTTAAATGCCACCACGACCCGCGCGCCACTGTCGAGCATCACTGCCACCCGCGCTTCACTAGGCTGATTGGGGCGGGTGAAGTAAGCCCGTAACCAATCGATCACCGCCGGCCCCGCTAATTGCGCGGGTACCGGCACCAACGCCAATATCACCGCTGCTGCGGTCATGGTCTCAAAATCCGCTTTACTGCCGGGCTCGGCCAGCCATTGGACTTGACTTAGCTCCGCGCTTTGCACCCCGTCAAGGTCTGCTAGCTGCGCTCTTAACGCTTGAGCATCGGCCAACGCCGTCTCATCGTTAACGGGAAAACCGATGGTGAGGGTCCGTTACGCTCCGTACCGCAACTGCGCCGCGACGATAATGCTTTGTACGGATGGCGGCTTCCCCGGCAACGATGAGCCGGTGTGTACCACGGCTTCCTGAGCTTCCGTTTCAAACTCTGCGGGAATACACAAAGCTTGCTCGGAACCATGCCGAAACAAGCGCACTTGACGCTCGCGATCGCTCATTCGTCTGTACCCTCGGCTACTCGCTAGACGCCATGTTACGGCGCGGATCTTGCACAGACAAACGCAGCGTCCCGTGCCTTACAACAACATCAGCCCCGGCAACAATGCCAGCAAAACCGCCGCCAACAACCACGCAGCACTCACATCGGTCTCGTCGATCAGAAAATCCGCATACCGGTAATCAAACATTGCTTTGCAATCCCATCCCTATTGAATCGTGAAGGCAACGATAGGAATTGGGCATTTCCGGCCGATTTCAAGAGTGTCAAGAAATGTAAAGTTGCCCGATCGCCAAGATAGTGATTATTCGTACAGGGCCGGATCGGCGATCCAACCTTCCAGGGTATCGATAGATTCGGGGACGCCATGGCCAGGCCCTTGCCGAACGGCCCACGCGGCTTGCACGGCGCAGAGCACGGCATCCAGCCAATCCGCCTTGGCATCCTCAATCAACGTCTCACGTAACGCCCGGTTCATGGACACGCGCACCGCATAAGGATGCCCCCCACCTGACAAGGACCGCAGCAGGGACGCACGGGCTTCACGCCGGGCCTCCTCTCCTGGTTTGTTCGCGTCATTCTTGTACGGCGTGCGGCCTATCAGCGTGCGGGCAGCGAGCCCCGGATAGACCTCCAAGGCAACCCGAGCATCATCATTGCGCCGGCAGGGCACCACGCTGACACCAGCGCGCGCCAACCGCGGCACCCCCTCGTGAAACATGAGACCAACGGGCACGCCGAAGACCATCATCGGACTCTTGGAACCGGCCTTGGCATCCACCGTCCGCGGGTGGTGTTTATCACCAGGCGGTCTCGCATCACGGTAGGTTTTGATGAGAGCTTTGAATTCATCGCGGGTCAAGCCGGCCAAGTGGGCCACCAATGCCTCCCACTGCACCGGCCAGCCCATGGCTTCGATGAAGCGCCGCGGCTGACTGAAGGGAAAATCCAGGCCCGCCGTCCACGGCCCAGGCATCGCCAGCCATTGCTCGAACGCCCGCAACGATGTGAGCGCTTGCAGCCGGCGCACCCGCAACGCCGTGCCGTCCAATTCACCGAGCGCACAGGTGATCGGCTTTCTGGCCGCGGGCGTGCTGGTGAAATCGACACCGTAGATGCGCATTGATCGCCAGTCGCATGGTTAAGCGTCCTGCGCGCACAATAGCGCAAAACAACTATCGGGCACCTCTAAAAATGCACTTTTTCCGCGATTGCGGCGTCAGCGCCGTGCTCGAATCCTCATGTATGACCTATACACTGCGGTTCTGCGCGCGGTGCTTCCTTGCACTCACGAAAAAATGACTATTTTTAGCGGTGCCCTATCGCCAAGACGGCGCTGCCAGCAAGACGACATGTAATGAAACTGCACCACGAACATCCCTGGGACTTAACCACGGCTGAAGCCCGCGAGTTGCAAGAACGGCTACGCCCCTTGGCCTCCCGAACCGATGACCTAGGCGAGATCAAGACGGTGGCTGGGGTGGATTGCGGTGTGCTGCGTGCCACCCGGCAGGTGCGCGCCGCCGTGGTGGTGCTGGATGCGCAAAGCTTGCTAGAAGTGGATCGGGCGGTCACGGTGCAACCGGTATCGTTCCCTTATGTGCCGGGATTTCTGTCCTTCCGCGAGATTCCAGCGATCTTAACCGCCATGGAACAGTTACCCGAGCTGCCGGATATGGTGGTTTGCGATGGCCAAGGTTATGCCCACCCGCGCCGCTTCGGCCTCGCCTGCCATTTAGGCGTGCTGCTCGATAGGCCGTCCATCGGTGTGGCCAAGAGCCGCTTCATAGGCACTCACGGCGACGTCCTCCAGCAACGCGGCTCGCGGGTGCCACTGATGGACAAAGAGGAGGAAATCGGCGCCGTGCTACGCACCCGTGACGGCGTGCAACCGCTCTATATTTCCTGTGGGCACCGCATCGGTTTGGATACGGCCATAGCCTGGGTGTTACATCTGGCGCCACGTTACCGCCTGCCGGAGACTACGCGGCGTGCCGATGCTGTGGCCTCCGCCCGCGGCTGGGCGTAGTCGGGTTCAGGCGTACAACCACTCAAAAACCGTCCAAGGGGGCAGTCGGGATCCCTTGCTCCTCCAGCATGACCGGGATCCCCTCTTCCACCCGGTAAACGGTGGTGCCATTCTCGGTGATCAACGCTTCACCGAGCGGCTCGGTGACAGCGGAGCCATCCGCGTAGCGCGCCTCGCCCTGCTCCACCAGGCGGTTTAAGACAGCCAGCTTGTCGCCGCTCAACATCTTCACCGGGATTTTGGTGATCGGGCAGCAGAGGATTTCAAGCAGTTTGCCATCGACTGGCATAGCGGCTCTCGCAACGAACTGAAGGAGGGCTGCATGATAACGCAGTCCTCCTGTCAATAGACCCAACCCAATAGAGACTCGGCCAATAGAGACTCGGCCAAGGCCGCCTAGAACAATCCCTCTACCTGCAACTGATCATTCAGGCGAATGGTATTGGCCGCCGGCTGGCGCGGCAGGCCGGGCATGGTCATGATCTCGCCGCAGATGGCGACGATGAATCCCGCGCCCGCCGACAAGCGCACTTCGCGCACTGGAATGGTAAAGCCGCTGGGTGCACCCACTTTCGCCGCATCGGTGGAGAAGCTGTACTGGGTTTTCGCCATGCAAACCGGCAGATGGCCGTAACCCGCCTGTTCGAAGGTTTTAAGCTGATTCAACGCTTTCTGCTCGACGACCACGCCATCGCCGCCATAGTAGTCGCGGGCAATGGTGTCCATCTTGTCGAACAAAGACATATCATCGGGGTAGAGCGGTTTGAAGTCAGCCACGCCACTGTCGGCCACTGCAACCACGCGCTCAGCCAAGGCTTCGGTGCCAGCACCGCCATTAGCCCAGTGGGTACATTCGAATACCTCAACGTCTAGATCTTTGCAGTACCCGCCGATGGCCGCCATCTCGGCGTCGGTGTCGGCGGTGAAGCGGTTGATGGCCACCAGTGCCGGCACGCCGAAGCGGCCGATGTTGGTGAGGTGGCGGCCCAGGTTCTCGCAACCCTTGCGGATGGCGGCTACGTTCTCGCTGGCAAGGTCATTTTTGGCCACACCGCCGTGCATCTTGAGCGCCCGCGCTGTCGCCACCACCACGGCTGCCGCCGGATTAAGGCCGGCTTTGCGGCATTTGATATCGAAGAATTTCTCCGCCCCTAGATCAGCGCCGAAACCGGCCTCGGTCACCACGTAATCGGCCAGTTTCAAGCCGGCACGGGTGGCGACCACGGAGTTACAACCATGGGCGATGTTGGCGAACGGACCACCGTGTACGAAGGCCGGATTGTTCTCCAGGGTTTGCACCAGATTGGGCATCAAGGCGTCGCGCAGCAGCACGGTCATGGCGCCCTCGCCTTTTAAGTCACGGACATAGATGGGCTTGCGGGCACGGCTATAACCCACCACGATGCGGCCAAGGCGCTCTTGCAGATCGGCAAGGCTGTCGGCCAAGCAAAAGACCGCCATCACCTCAGAGGCGACGGTGATATCAAAACCACTTTCGCGCGGCATGCCGTTGGTGATCCCACCGAGGCCAATGGCGATATCGCGCAAGGAGCGATCGTTCATATCGAGTACCCGCCGCCAGGCCACCCGGCGCGGATCGAACTTCGGCTCGAGGTTCCAGTGCATGTGGTTGTCCAGCATGGCGGACAACAAGTTGTGGGCGGCGCCGATGGCGTGGAAATCGCCGGTGAAGTGCAAGTTGATGTCTTCCATGGGCACCACTTGCGCGTAACCGCCACCGGCGGCGCCGCCCTTCATGCCGAAGCAGGGGCCGAGGCTGGGCTCGCGCAAGCAGATGGCGGTGCGCTTGCCGATGCGGTTCAAACCATCGCCTAGGCCCACCGTGGTGGTGGTCTTGCCTTCACCGGCGGGCGTGGGTGTTACCGCCGTCACCAAAATCAGCTTGCCGTCGGACTCGCTCTGCTGCGCGCCTAAGAATTCGAAGTCCACCTTGGCTTTGTAATGGCCATAGGGCTGTAACGCCGATGCCGGTATGTCCAACCGCTCACCCACCTCGGTGATGGGTTTCATGGTGGACGCCCGGGCGATTTCAATATCGGATGACATGCTTGCTTCCTCTACGCGAAGGCTTCTAGACAGTTATCTCGCATAACCTGGGATCATTGAATGAATGCCCCTTCACCGGTGTAGCTGGCGAAGGTTGAACGATGGGATCATAGGCGCCCGGAATACCTGGAAAGCCGGATGACTTTTCCGAAGAGGACAGGTTAAAGCGCAGATACGCCGCAGCACAGCCCCGAGGGCAGGTTGAAGTCACCCGCCAGCCGCTTCGAGCTGGCACGTTGGCATAATTTCTAGTGATTCGACTTGCGCCAAGTGGTCCGCGCTAGGCTGCTTTTTTGTACGGCGATGTGGCGCGGCATGATACAACCGCAGTGGAAGAACTAACGCAGTAGAGGTATTTTGACTGGCTTAAAGCTTGTGATGGAAAACAATCGCAAGCTGTTAATTTCAAACAACTTCTTTGATTTTCACGGATTCAAACTCGTTCATTTCACCCAGGCTCCGTATTATAGACCAAACGCTTCCCTAAAAAGAAGCGCTTCGCGGGCTTTTGCAAGGTCTTCATCGGCGGCTATGTCATCTTTAAGAGACGGATCCAAAGAAACGGCTTCCTTAAGAGTATCTATTGTCTCTGCTATCGGTTTAGAGGCATGCGACTTATAGCACGCCAAATTGAATAAGTACTTGGCTTTGTCAGCTTCGGTAGGGGCGCCCAGTTCAACGGCTTTCTCGCCATAATCGAGCGCTTTTTGAAAATCCTTCAAGTAGTAAGCAGCCACCGACTTGTGTGCCCACGCGCGCCCCTTTTCGGGATGAATACGGATAGCCTGATCAGCCGTTGTGAGTGCATCCAAGTACTGACGTTTCTCTCGATACTCTCTAGATTGTTGCAACCACTTTTCGTAGGTATTGTCCGCTACCTCGCTGTGCATCTTCTCTACTTCATCACGAGCGTTCTGCGCGTCGGTACGGCTTGCCTGCACTTCTCTCAAGAGTTTCTTGGTCACCGTTTCAATAAACGTGTGCGAGGCTGCCGCCGCGACTACGCAAAAGCCCAGAAACACGAGGTATAAATGTGGCTCTGTTGACGCATCCTTCACGAGCCCGCTCGCGATCATCTGTAAAAACAGGGGGACCACCAACGCGACACCCACGCCGATGAACACGTGCTCCCAGAACCGAAGCTTTCGCCCTCCATCATCCCGGTCAGGTTCCTTCTTCCTCCCGGTAGTAGTTGATCGCTCCCCCGAAGAACCCACCGGTGATCATTAGAGCGGCAAGCACCAGGCAATGGGTCAGGTCAAAATTAACATTAGTGATCACCGTCTCTCCCCCCGAAGCCACCCGGCGGCACACGCTCGTCACTTAACCCGACTTACGCCAAGTGGTCCCTTCAGGGCCGTCTTCTAGCGTGATACCCATAGCCGTCAGTCGGTCGCGGTAGCCATCGGCGGCGGCGAAATCCTTACGTTTGCGGGCCGCGGCGCGGGCTGTCACCAGCTCGTTGATGCGCGCTTCCTCACCGGCATTCATCGCCTCGGTGGCGAACCACTCATCCACCGGCACTTGGAACAAACCCATCAACTGGCCGCCCCGCAGCAGGTCCCGCGCTGCCTGCGCATCGCCAGTGCGCGCCCGCTGCGCCAATTCGTGCAGTTCGGCGATGGCCTTGGGGGTGTTCAAGTCATCGGCCAAGGCTGCCATGACGAGCCGTGGGGGCCTGCGTTGCGGATCTGACGCCTCCTCGTCCAGTGCATTAAGCCCTTCGTACAACCGATCCAACACCCGCTTGGCATTGGTCAAGGTGTCACCGGTCCAATCCAGTGGCTTGCGATAGTGGGTGCTTAGCAAGGCGAACCGCACCGCTTCGCCCGGCGCCTGCTCCAACAGATCCGAGACCAACAGCACGTTGCCAAAGGACTTCGACATCTTGTCGCTGTTGATGTTGACGAAGCCGTTGTGTAGCCAATACCGCGCGAACGGGGCGCCGTCGTTGGCGCACATGGCTTGGGCGATTTCGTTTTCATGGTGCGGGAACTGTAGGTCTATGCCACCGCCATGAATGTCGATGTTAGAACCCAGGTGCTCCTCGATCATGCATACGCATTCGGTGTGCCAGCCGGGCCGGCCCCATCCCCACGGGCTATCCCAGCCAGGCTGCGCAGGCGCTTGGGAGGGCTTCCACAGCACGAAATCCGCCGGATCGCGCTTATAGGGAGCCACTTCCACCCGGGCACCGGCGATCATTTCCCGCCTATCCCTGCGTGACAGCAATCCGTAGCGTTCGAATTTGTTTACCTCGAACAGCACGTGCCCATCCTCGTGATAGGCAAATCCCGTGGCTATGAGCTGGCCTAGCAGGCGGATCATCTGCTCGATGTGATGGGTAGCGCGCGGTTCCATCGTGGGCGGCAGCACGCCGAGGGCGTCCATATCGTCGTGATAGACGTCGATGAACTCATCGGTGATGACGTTGATGGGCACGCCTTGCTTTGCGGCCGCGTCATTGATCTTGTCGTCTAGGTCGGTGATGTTGCGGGCATAGTCCACGCGCGGATAACAGGCGCTAAGCAAGCGGAACAAGGTATCGAAGACCACAGCGGGCCTGGCATTGCCTATGTGCGGTGAGCTGTAAACCGTCGGCCCGCAAACGTACATGGTGACGCGTCGCGGATCGGCGGGCTCGAAGAGCGTTTTCTCACGGCTGAGCGAGTTGTATAGATTGATTGGCACAGGGCTGATTGGCACGGAGTTGCTTGACATCGGGATTCCGCTGTTTAATAGACCAGTTCCGACGGTGAAAATAGTACCAGCCAAGGGCGGATTTGGCTGGGTAAAACCTTAATCAGAACAGGAAATTAGTTTGCTTCAGGGCGTGGTGCCCATGCAGGGGCCGCCGCCGCTTTGTGCTATATTGCTACATCTTGCGCAGTCCCCGTAGGCCAGTCATGGCGCAGCACGGTTCCCACACTTCAAGACCCCGTCCATCGCTGGCGGCACTAGGCGTGGCCGGACGCATAGGGATCGCCGCGGCTCTGGGTGGTGCTCTTTGGCTCATGATTCTCTGGGCGCTCAAAGCATGACCGGGCGAGCCCCAATCAATAGCGCCCCTGTCAATAGCGCTGTCATCAGCTTTGACTGCGTGACCTTGGGCTACGAGCGCCACCCGGCCGTGCACCATTTGAGCGGCCAGGTGCAAAAAGGCAGCCTGACAGCAGTGGTAGGACCCAATGGGGCTGGCAAATCCACGTTGTTGAAGGGCGTCGCGGGCACCCTGCGCCCACTCGATGGCAACATCGAACTACACGGCATTTCACCGCGCAACATCGCTTACCTGCCGCAGCAAGCGCAGATCGATCGCAGTTTTCCCATCAGCGTATTCGATCTCACCGCCATGGGTTTATGGCGGGAGATAGGTCTTTTTAAAGCCGTTAACCGCACGCGCCGTGAACGGGTATACGAAGCACTGGTGGCCGTGGGCCTGCAGGGCTTCGAGCGCCGGCCCATCGGCACGCTTTCCGGCGGCCAGCTTCAGCGCGTCCTGTTTGCCCGGCTGTTGTTGCAGGACGCCGAAGTGATTGCGCTGGACGAGCCGTTCAACGCCATCGACGCGAAAACCGCCGCTGATCTGATGGCGCTTATCCAGCGCTGGCACGGTGAAGCACGTACCGTCGTGGCTGTGCTGCATGATCTGGAGTTGGTGCGTAAACACTTCCCCGACACCTTGCTAATGGCCCGCCACCCCATTGATTGGGGCCGTACCGAGGCGGTGTTGACGGGAGCAAACCTGCTGAAGGCACGGCAGATCTCGGAAGCTTTTGACGATAACGCCGAAGTCTGCGGCCACGTACACGCCGCATGAGTCTCTACGACCTGCTCTTCGCGCCCTTCGCTGAATTCGCCTTCATGCGCCGCGCCTTAAGCGGCTGCGTAGCGCTGAGTCTTGGTGCGGCACCGGTGGGCGTTTTTCTCATGCTCCGGCGCATGAGTTTGACCGGCGATGCCATGGCTCACGCCATATTGCCCGGCGCCGCAGTGGGTTTTTTAGTGGCCGGTTTATCCCTGCCGGCCATGACCGTAGGCGGCCTCATCGCCGGCCTGGTGGTGGCGTTTTTATCCGGTGCCGTGGCCCGCTCCACGCTGCTTAGAGAAGATGCCAGTCTGGCCGCTTTTTACATCATCTCTTTGGCGCTGGGCGTGCTCATCATCTCGGTGCAGGGAAGCAGCGTTGATCTCATGCATGTGCTGTTCGGCGCGGTGCTGGCGCTGGATGACTCAGCGCTCTATCTGACTGGTTCCATATGCACGGCTACGCTACTGACATTGGCGCTTATCTATCGGCCCCTGGTGATGGAATGTGTGGATCCCAACTATCTGCGGACAGTGACCGGCGCAGGGCTCTGGGTGCATATGTTGTTCCTGGCCCTGGTGGTCAGCAACCTGGTCGGCGGCTTCCAGGCTTTGGGGACATTGATGGCGGTGGGCATACTGGTATTGCCGGCTGCGGGGGCACGGTTTTGGGTACGGGAAATCTCGGCCTTGCTGGCGGTGGCGGCTTTACTCGGCATCCTGGCCAGCTACATCGGTCTATTGAGTTCTTATCATCTCAACTGGCCTTCGGGTCCGGCGATCGTTCTTTGCGCCGGGGTTATCTATCTCGTCTCTCTATTGGCCGGCCCTGTGGGTAGTTATCTCGTGCAATTTTGGCCGGCGCGGCATCTGGAGGCTTAGTGATTGGAGTAACCTAGCAACGCTTCTCCGGCCAGCCCAAGCATGAACGGAATCCAGCTATTAGATAGCACACTGACTAAGGCACCGCCTCCGATGGCAGCCGCAATTGCACGAGGGCTACGAGAAAAGAGAAGCTCCGTATGCAACTCACATGACAGACGTGGCTCTCAGATTGTAGTCCTTTCGAATTTATCAAGAGTAGGTCATTAGGAGCGCTCGAACAGACCAACGATACAGATCTACGATCGGTGATAGACTCGCCTGAGGAGCCGCTTGATATTCCAGTTGAGATAACAAATAGGAGGCCATTGTCCATGACTATATTCTCCGTAGCTCCTTACTATCCTCCACAGCCCAAACCTCCATATAAACCCAAGCCACGTCCGAGGCGGGAGAATGGACGATTCACAAGCTGATCGAATCGAAGAACGGCTCTACGATGGACGTTATCGAGCCGATTTATCACGGCGGTACCACCAGGTGATGGCCTGGCGGTACCGCTTGCTAGATAGAACTATTCGCGCCTCTGTCGTTCTTCTTGCAGGAGCGAGCTTCACGGCATCGCTTCTTACTTTCCAGGGGGCACCTGTCTCAGTCAGCCCCACAACAGCCGCTGTTCTCGCATTTGCGTCAATGGCTGCCGCCTTGGTCCTGAACGTTGTTCCAGTCGCCGACTATACAAGGGATTATGACGACCTATATCGCTCATGGAATGCATATTTTGGGCGCTGGCTAGACATAGAGCTGCGCTTTGACCTAGACGATACGCCCAGTCTTGACGCTTATCTACGCGAGATTCGAGATCTTGAAGCTTTACAGACGCACACACAGAACTCTGAACCCGCGCCCTGGCGGTTTCTCCTTGAACGGTGCCAAAAGCAGGTCAATCTTGCCATAACCGAGCATTGATTTTCACTCGCCGAAGATTTTCCGCCCATAAGCAAACAACGACGGAAGACCACCTGTATGAACGAACACAACCGCTCTTCGCGGATCGTGTTCACGAATCCATGCTATCGCCGCCGCTAGCGCCTTAGCCGAGTACACCGGATCCAACAACAGCCCCTCCAGCCGAGCCCCCATCGTCATCGCTTCCCGGGTGGAGGCATGTATCTTGCCGTATCCGCCGCCCAACACGGTGTCGTTGACGTGCACATCATCGTCACTGACCACGCCTTCAGCGCCGATGAGTTTCTCCACTTGCCGGACCACTCTTAACACCCGCGGTGCTTGTAGCTCGGCGGCGCGGCGCACGCATCCGCCTTCAACCCTGATGCCGTCATGACCCAGTGCCCGAAGGCCCACCAACATACCGGCATGGGTAACCGCGCTACCGCTGGCCAGCACCACAGTGCCGACATCCATATCCATGGCCGCGGCCTGCGCCATCAACTCCGCCGCCGCCACCACATAACCGAGCGCCCCTAGCGGTCTCGGTGATTCCGACAGATGAATAACGTAAGGCCGCTCGCCCGCCGCCCGCGCCGCCGCCGCCAGCGCCTCAATAGACGCATCGGCCCCGACTTCATCTTCACCCTCCGGAAAGTAATGAATATCAGCGCCCAACAACTGCTCCAGCAACACATTGCCCGATTCGCGGTACAGCGCATCCACCTCCTTGACCCGCTCCTCGATCTGCACCGTGCATGCAAGTCCCAGCTTGGCCGCCGCCCCCGCCGCCGTGCGCACATAATTCGACTGCACCGCCCCGGTAATCAATAGGCGGTCGGCGCCCTGGGCCAGCGCCTCACCCAGATAGAACTCCAACTGCCGGACCTTGTTGCCACCGGTGGCCAGGCCAGTACAGTCGTCGCGCTTCACGTAGAGCGGCGCCCTCGCCCCTAGCGCCTGGCGCAGACGCGGCATGGGCTCCAGAGGCGTGGGCAAATGGGCTAAGTCGGCGCGGGGATAATTCTGTTGCCAAGCGGTCATCGGGATACCTTCTATGAGAACGTTGCGGGAACGTGACACGCGGTTCATGCAACAATCCGGGTTGAGTTCGGTCTAAAATGTCTGCACTGCTCCCCAACCCTATCCAACTATGGGGACACACCGCCATGGCCCGGCAGGACATCTTCAACAAACGGCGTCACCGCCTGCTGCGTAAGCAGGTCTCCCTGGGCGAGAACGCCGCTTCGCTCATTATCGCCATAGCCTTGGTGGGTGTCGCCGTCTGGGTGGCGGCGCAGCGCGATGCTTATGATCCCGCCATGCGCGATCTAGCGCCAGAGTTGTTGAGCCGGGACGGACCCAAGATCCAACTCTATAACCAACCCCTCAAACCTTGGGTTGAACCGGGTCAATCCATCGCCGTCGCCGCCACCCCGAACATAGCCCCCTTCCCGCCTACGCTGCTCAACGACGGCTGGTCGCTGGCGGGGCGCGTGCGCAGCTTCGATGCCTCCAACCTCTACGAAAAGATCAACGGCGAGGCGGAGAAATTCATCAAACAAGGATTCGAAGCGCTGCATTACGCCGTCATCAAGGCACCGGATGGCACCGAACTCAGCATCGAACTCTATGATCAAGGCAACTTGGGCGGCTCACTCGGCATCTTCTCGCAGCACAAACCGGCGCAGCGGGCAGTGGAGGAAAAAGCCGGGACTAGCTATTTCCTCACCACCGTTGGGGTCATTGGCCGCAAAGGACAATATTTTTTCCGCGCCGCCGCCGATCGGGGCGGTGAATTAGTGCGCGATAAATCCTTGGCGCTAGTCGATGCGCTGGCCACCCTGGTCGGCGGACCCAAAGCCATGGCCGCCGTCAAGCCAGCACCGGCCCCACAAACACCCGCCGAAGTGATGCTGCTGCGCGAAGCGCTGGGGATCGCGGAGACGGCGTTGACCTTCGAGTCGGCTAACGTGTTCCAGTTCGATTTCGCCAAGGATTTCTGGTTTGCCGCGCTTGACGGCAAGGCGCGTGCGTTCTTGCATACCGCAGCCTCGGAAGATGAGGCCCGCATCCTCTTCCAGGCCCTATTGGAAGAACAGAGTTACGACTACGAAGTGCTGCAACAGAGCCCTGCCCGCGCCATCCTCAAGCACAACTTCTTAGCCACCATTCACAGCCTGGAACAGCGTGGCCGCTACCTATTCGGCGTAGACAATGCGCCAGACAGCGGCAGTGCCCGTACGGCCCACGGCAAACTGCGCCAGGCGTTAGCTGATGAGTAAGCGCCCACCCACTTATCGGGACTATAAACCCCAGCGCCTAAGCCGGCGGCAACTGTTGCGGCGTACAAGCGCCATGGGCGCCTTGACGGCGGCGGGCGCTTACCTCGCACTCGCGCCGGAAAGTGCGCCGCTTTCGCGCCGCGACGACTCCGGGCTTCGCAGCCAACCGGTAGCGCAGCCGTTCGCGCTGCCGGATTTCCGCGTGGCCAAGCGGATAGGCGCGGGCGATGTGGGGCTTGGCCGCGGCGGCGGCGTACACGAGCGCATGTTAAAAGCGCTAGACGCCGTTGGCGGTATCACTCATTTCATCCAGCCTGGCGATACGGTACTGGTCAAACCCAATGTCGCTTTCGATCGCTCGCCAAACCTGGGCGCCACCACCAACCCGGCGCTGATAGAGACGCTGCTGCAGATCGTGTTGGTCGATGCCAGGGCCGCCGAGGTCCGCGTGTGTGACAACCCCATCGAATCACCCGCCGATTGCTTCGCCAAAAGCGGCATTCGCCTGGCCACGGAGCGGGCGGGCGGCCAGGTGTACCTGCCGGACAGCAACGCTTTTGACATTCTGCACACACCCGGCGCCACCTTGATCGAGAACTGGGCTTTCTTCAAACGCCCATTTCGCGGCGTCGATAAAGTCATCGGCATCGCCCCCGTCAAAGACCACAACTTGTGCCATGCCTCCCTTGGCATCAAGAACTGGTACGGACTACTGGGCGGGCGGCGCAATCAGTTCCACCAGGACATCCACGAAATCGTGTCGGATCTATCCATCATGATCCGCCCCACCCTGACTATCCTGGACGGCACCCATGTGCTGATGGAAAACGGCCCCACCGGTGGTGATCCGTCGAACGTCAAAGACACCCACGTCATCCTCGCCGGCACCGATCCGGTGGCCATGGACGCGTGGGCGTTCGAACATCTGCTAGAGCGCCGCGGCGAACTGGAGTATCTGGTGCAGGCGGAACACAAAGGCAGTGGCCTGATGGATTACCGCGGACGCATAAAGGAACTCGGCTCCGCGCAGATCAGTACAGGGGAAATCGCATGAGCGGCCCATTGGACGACCTTATCAAGGAGCGCGGCCAAGCGTATGCAGCGAAGACCGGGGGCTTGCGCCTGGGCCGCGTGCGGATCGCCTCGCAGATCCTGTTCTTCGTGTTGTTCATATTGGCGGTATGGGCCACGTGGACGACACGGTTGGAAGGTTACCCGGTGTCGCGCCTGCTCGAAATCAATCCGCTGGTGACGCTCTCCACCGTCCTGTCCACCGGCTACATCTACCGCTTCCTCGGCTGGGCGCTGCTGCTGGTCGCCATCACATTCTTATTCGGACGGGTGTTCTGTAACTGGGCTTGCCCTTACGGCACATTGCACCAATTCGTGCGCTGGCTGTTCGATGTGCGCACCAACTCACAGCGCATCGACGATAACCGCTACTCGCCACTGCAATACTTGAAGTATTCAATCCTCATCGTGTTCCTGATCATGGCGGCCATGGGCGCGTTGCAGATCGGATTGTTGGATCCCATCGTCATCATGTACCGGGCCGTGGCCACGTTCATCTCGCCGGCCACCGATCTGCTGGCCGCACGGGCCGAGGACGCCGTTGGCGCTGTGAGCCCCGGTGCAACGCTAGATGCGCTCAAGTTCGCGCCTGGAACCGAAGCCCGTATCTTCGTAGGCTCGTTTTGGATAGCGCTTATTTTTCTTTTCTTCGTGGCGATGAATCTTTGGATCCCGCGCTTTTTTTGCCGCTTCGTCTGCCCGCTAGGCGCGCTGCTCGGCGTGCTGGCGCAAAAAAGTGTGTTCCGCATCAACCGTATCGTGGAGAAATGCACCGATTGCAATCTGTGTTTACTGCGCTGCGAAGGGGCCAGCGAGCCCCAAGGGCAATTGCGCCAGGCGGAATGTTTTTCTTGCATGAACTGCGTTGACGATTGTCCGGAGAATGCCCTCGAATTCACCATGCGCCGCCAGGATGCTGCGCAAGTGGTGCCAGCGCCCGATATCAGCCGCCGGCAAGTGGCTTTCGCCGGTGTCGCCGGCCTGCTCGCCGTGCCCATGCTGCGCAATAACGGCCGGGTCAATGACGAGAATTTCTCGCCGCTCATGATCAGACCACCAGGTTCCGTGGCAGAAAATGAATTCCTCGAGCGGTGCATCAAATGCGAGCAATGCATCAATGCCTGCCCCACCAACGTGCTGCAACCAGCGACGCTGGCCGAAGGCGGCATAGAAGCGCTGTGGACGCCGGTGATGAATTTCAACATCGCCCACTGTCAGTTGAAGTGCAATCTGTGCTCCGATGTGTGCCCCACCGGTGCTATTCGCCATATCTCGGTGGCGGAAAAACTGGGTGAGGGCGAATTCGCGGAGAAAGGACCGGTGCGCCTAGGCACGGCTTTTATCAATACCTCCCGGTGTCTGCCGTGGGCCAATCAAGTCCCGTGCGTGGTCTGTGAAGAAGTCTGTCCGGTGGCCCCTAAAGCCATTCAGACCTATGACGAAGAAGTCAAAGACGTGTTCGGCAATAGGGTGGTATTGAACAAACCGTTTATCGTGCCGGACTTGTGCATTGGCTGCGGGATCTGTCACGCAGAATGCCCCGTGCAAGACCAACCGGCTGTATATGTTACCGCCGTTGGAGAAAGCCGCTCGCAGGAGCGCAAGCTTCTACTGCGCTCGCGCACGCCGCTCAAACCTGTTTAGCTCCCCCCTTTAGTTAAAACTTTCGGGGTTATTTAATACGACTGGAGATGAAGCCATGGGCCAGAAAACAACGAACCGCCGCTTGTTTTTGCAAAGTGCCGCCTCGGCCTCAGCACTGGCCGCCACTCACTCCACCTTCGGCGCTACAGCTACGTTGACACCGGCAGCCGGCTCGGGGCCGATGCCGCACCGCCCCCTGGGAGCCACGGGTGAGCAAGTCCCCATCTTGCATCTAGGCACCTCGCAACGGTTGGATCCGGTCTACGACAAAGTGATGCACCGGTGCTTAAAGAGCGGTATCAGTTGGTTCGACACCGCTCTTTCCTACGGCTGGGGCGCCTCACACTCAGCCATCGCCAACTTCCTGGAGCAGACCAAAGCCCGCCAAACTATGTGGCTCACATCCAAGTCCGGCAGCGGTTCACCCAAGGGGCTTGCCAAGGCGTTGGATGAAGCGCTAACAGAATTAAAAACCGACTACCTGGATATCTTCTTGATGCACGGCATCAACGATGAAGATAGGTTGGGCAAGGCATTCTTGGCTGCCGGCAACCGTTTTCGCCAATCCGGCAAGACCCGCTTCTTCGGCTTTTCCTGCCATGACGGCAATGTGGCGGAATTGCTCAACAAAGCCGCCAAGGTGGGCGGTATAGACGTCATCTTGTTCCGCTATAACTTCAGGCGCTATGGCGACCTGGCTCTGAACAAAGCTATCGATGCGTGCCACAAAGCAGGCATCGGTTTACTCGCCATGAAGAGCATGGGATCGGTACCTGCGTCCCTAGAATCGGTGGTGCAATTCCGCTCCGAGAATTTCACCTTGGGTCAGGCCAAACTCAAATCCATTTGGGCCGATGAACGCATCAGCTCGGTGGTCTCGGAGATGGATAGTGTCCAACGAGTACGGGAAAACGTCAGCGCGGCTAAAACGCAGCGCAATCTAACGGCGCAAGAATCTCATCAACTGAACCGCCTGGCCGCACTGACGGCGCAGTATGCGTGTAATGGATGTTCCCACCTCTGTGAAAAAACCGCAGGCGGCGACGTGGCCATTGCTGATTCGCTACGCTTTCTCATGTATCACGAATGTTACGACGGTAAATCGGATCGGGCCAAAGAACTCTATGGCGCTTTGCCGGCGAAGGCGCGCCAATACAGTGCCGAGCAATTAGCCGCCGCCGCAGCCGTATGCCCACAAGGCATCGACATCGCCGCGCGCATGGCGCAAGCACAAGCGGTTCTGGGCTGATACGCCTAATAATCAGAGTAGTCCGTCAATCCAGCACTTTGAATCCCGGGTCATCAAGGATATCCGGTTCACCGTTATAGTTGACGGTGATTTTTTCGCCTGATTGGATGTTGGACGAAGCCGCTACGCGGCAGCTTGAAGCCATTGGCTTTTACTCATGGTTTAGATGAAGCGGAGACTTCCCCGTGCCCGCAATTCGGCGTGTGTCATTGGGAACCCGCCTCAGGCAAGCACACGAGAAGTCCGGCTTTGAGGCGTTATACCAGAAACGCCTACGCGCCCTAAAACTCAAAGGCCATGCCCGTAAAACCATTGCGGGCTATGCCACAGGCGTGCGCCGCCTGGGCGAACACCTCAAGCGCTGCCCGGGCGATGTCACCAAGGCAGAAGCTCGACCCCCCTGTCGACTGCCTGCTCCAAACGCCTGCCTGGGCCCCCATGAAGATTGACCGTCACGGTATTCGCTTTCTCTACGCAGAAGTCCTCGCTCAATCATGGCCCGGGCTCGATTTCGCTAAGGCGCCCAAGACCCAGCGCCTACCCGATAGCCTGACGCCAAATGAGCGTGCCCACATTCTCCACATCACTCGCCGGTTTGACCTTCAGTGCTTGGGGTTCGTCACGGATACGTTGGGTCTGCGCCGGGGTGACACACGGCGCCTTGGGTGCGCCGACATCGACCGTGAGCGCGGGCAGGTACCTATCCGCACCTCCAAGGGCCATCAAGCTCGCTTTGTGCTTTTGCCGTCAATGACGTTGCCGGTTCTGCGCAAGCTGTGGTGCCCTCATCGCCATCCACGAGGGGTGTTCCCTCGCCGTGACGGGGCCTCGGCCCCCGGCTCATTGGACCGCGCCAACGGGCAAAAGGGCTTTCAGCAGGGCGTTGCTGATGCACGGGTCCTAAAGCGCGTCTCGATTCATTCCCTTCGTCATAGCGACGCCCCACCTATGTTGGAGGCGGGACTCACACTCAGTGCTATTGAGCATCAACGGGGGCACGCCTGTCCTAAGACCACCGCTCGCTATGTGCCTATGACCGAGAAAAGCGCGGGCGATGCCCAGGCAATGCCGGAGGCCCTGGTTGGCCGGTTTGCATCAACATTGCGCACCCTATGGGGTGAGGCGGGCTCGGCATCAATGCCTCACCTCGATTGGCTGAGTTGGTGCGCAGCGGGATGGCTGAGTTGATTAAACACGCCGGCCCCCGCTCACCGCTCATCAACGCCACGGCCTACAGGCTATCGCTCTTGGTCGCACGGGTGCCGTGGGGGCGACTTCGATGGATTGCACCCATTGGGCTCATCAACACTCTCGAAGGCGTTCGTGTGGTCACCGTAGTTGTCCCCGGTGCCAACACGCCAGCGCCCCGGACGGGCTGGAGCGCCAGCGGGCCAAGCGCTGGCCGGTCCCTGACTTCATGGCCACTGTTACCCTGCCCGCGGCGCTACGCGCCTTGGCCTACCGCGAACCTAAGCGCGTCTAGGCTGGCCTGTTCGCCGCTGTCGCTCAACCCCTCAAGACCTTCGGAATCAATCCTCCACCACTCAACGCCGATAGCGGCTTTTGTGCCGTACTGCCCACTCACTCGCGCCGAGTGACTGACCCTCCCCATCTACCGGTCCTCATACCGGGTGGGGGTGTGCCGCGTCAGTCAGGTCAGCCTTGCCTGTGGCGCGCGCTGGATGAGCGCGATTATCTGTTCAATGGCTTCGCCCTGGCCAAGGTGTTGCGGGCGAAGTGTCTTGATGAGTGGTGCAACAGCGGGCTCACGCTGCCTAAATCGTTGCCCAAGAAGGGGGGGGGCACTGTCAATCGGTTGGCAACGGTTTACCCGCACTGAAATATCTATCCCGCTCTCTCTACCGCGCTGTGATTGGCGAGGGCGATATGGTTCGGTTCGAACGCGCTCAGCGCACCGTTACTTTTCCTTATCGCCACGCCAAGACCCGCAAATAGGAGCGCCTGACCTGGCCCTTAGTCGAGTGCCTGTGGCGTATCGCCATGCACCTCCTGCCCAAGCGCATACCGCCGGTGCGCAACTACGGTTTGCTTCATGGCAACGCCAAGCCATTATGGCGGCTCGTGCAGTGGGTACGGCACATCGCACCGGCGCCGGTGTCACCCAAAACGGCTAGACCTTTTCACTGCCCGCACTGCGGTTCTCCCATGCGAGGTGGGTCGTTCATACCAAACAGGGCGTTTATCTCGCCACTCGGACCGCCACTACCGGGGGGGTGAGTCACGGCATGGCTGCCTGAAACGCTAGCCTTGCGGCGCAGGCGATTGGATTGCGCCGCCACACTCACTATAGGGAGGGTGGGTCTTGGGCTATGGCATCCTCCAAGTTTGGCCGGGCTGGCTCAGGCTACCGCTCGGCTTCAACAAAGCCCGAATTCCGCCAACCCCCGCCTGCCGCCGAACACCTCGAACTAATTACCATACACTAAGGCTGCCCTAACCCCGGGCTTGTCCAACACCGGAGCAGGTCGCGGCTACGCGCGACCTAGCCTTATTTGTTAGGTGCGGTATCCTTGCGTTCATTATTGCTGGCTTGCGGGTTTATATATTTCATGGCAAATCAATCACTTGCCGCTGTCAAGGCGACCGCTATGGACCTGCCTGAGGACGAGCGCGCGGAACTTGCCCATGACCTTGTCGCCAGTCTCGATGGTACGCCCGATCCGGGCGCAATTGACCAATGGGACGCTGAATTGCTTCGAAGGTTAGCTGAAGTAAAGGCAGGTACGGCCGAACTACATAGTCGGGCAGAGTTTCGCGAGCGACTGAAAGAACGCTTGCAACGCCGTTGACGGTTCTGCGTATCCATGAGGCGGCGACCGAAGAAGCCGCCGAAGCTACACAGTGGTACGAAGATGAGCGTCCTGGACTCGGGGCGCAGTTTGAGGCTGCTCTCGATGCCGCGTTGGATCTTATTGAAGAGGGCATCGTCCCCCTTGCTCCAGTCCCAGGGGAAGCAGGTGTCGCCGGACTCAAGCGTCTTGTCCTGCGTCGATTCCCATTCAGCATTATCGTTCATTGCCAGGAAGATGAGATCGTCGTCTTAGCATTCGCTCACGACGCTCGCCGTCCGGGATATTGGCGAGACCGCTTGAGCACATAACGTTCACGATGACGCGCCGGGGCGCCCGCGCAGCGGGTAACCCGGTTGCTGTCGATCGTGTTGTTGGGCGGCACCAACTCTCGCCGCGCCGCGGAGGCGGTCCTCATGGTCATGGTTCGAGCACACCAAGTTCGATCAGGCGGCTTTCTGATATGACATCGCGAACATGCCGAAACCCGAGCGACGTCAACTGCATCACCTCATCGCGAGGATCCGAGACACGTTCAGATAGACGGACGACGCCCGCCTTAATCATTTCCCGGCCACAGCCATTCTCGATCAAGAACTCAGTTCCGCGGACTACGACAAGTCTCGGAATCGGAGAATTCACGAACAGCATTAACTCGTTCGCGATCGCGACAATCGCCTTTGCCATACGGTCCGTGGGTCCAATCTTCTTGACGCTCGCGCGAAGGGGTTCCACGTGTCGCCAGGACGATAGCGGCTTTACGGGCACTGATGACTGTTTTCCTCCGATGGCATTGAAGAACTCATTGATAGGGCGGCGTTCCGGGTCGTCTGCCTCTCCGCCGAGCGATGCCAGATGTCGCTGTCGTGATTCTTCGGACGGATTCGAGGGACCTTCGCCACCGTCTGTCTGGTTAGTCAGTGGCCCGGTGCCGAGATCGTGCCTGCCGATGGTGGCAATGAGTTCCCGCTCGAAACTCAACGAGTCGGCCTCCAACTCGAAACCGCTCGGGAGAGCGTAAAGTTTTGAGGCCCGCACGGGGTCGGTGGAGCCGCCGCCGGCTCACGGTGGCCCTCGGTGAGCCAACGCGCTCGGCCAGGTGTAGCGGCGCGGCGCAGTGCTGACGGCGCACAGACTGTGGGTGATGGCGTTGAACGAAGGCCATCGAGTCCACCGGCTCGGGGTCGCTGAGCGGTGGTTGGCCCAACGCGTGGCGGGCGCTATTGAGTGGCTCGTTGCAACTCGACGCATACCATCGGTAGGGGCGCACGGTGCGTTGCCGAAGGGCCGGGACATGATCGAGATAGCGGGCGATGAATCGCTCAGGGTGCCGGCGTAGTGTCGCCCGCCGCACACCTAGCGAGCCCAATACCTCGCGACCCCTTGGCCATGGGTATAGCGTTGGCCGATAGGGACGTGCCAGGGCGAGCGGCCGAGTGGGTTGAGCGGGTTGCAAAGGCGCTGAGCGCTCATTTGCGAGGGCAATCGAAGTTGCCCGGCTTGGAGAAGTTCGAGAATCTTGGCCGCAGTTGGCCGCGAAACAGAGGCATCAATGCTTTGGCCGGCCACACGAACGCCGCCCGCTTGGGCGTGCGCCACTGACCTTCGCTATCGAGTCCGCCTTCGCTGACTAGGCAGTGGATGTGAGGGGGATAGGACCAGTTGCGCCCCTAGGTGTGACGGGCCAGCAACAGTCCAGGTGTAGCGCCCATGTAGCGGGGGTCTTTGCATAAGGTGCTCATCGATTGATGCACGGCGCCAAACAATGCACCGGTGAGCTTTCGTTGGTTCAACCGAAACAGCAGCCGAAGCGCGCTCGGCAGGGTGAACACGATGTGGCGGTGTACACAGTCCGATAATCGAGCGCGTTGCGCATTGAACCAACGCTCGGTCGCCAAAGCGTGACACGGTGGGCAGTCGCGATGGCGACAAAAGTTTGTACCCCACACCATTGATATGGCCATTGTCGCAGCGCCGAACAGGGCCACCCCATGCAGCGGTTCTACAGTGAGCTAATGCCCGCGCCGCGTGGTGTTGATGGAGCGCCAGCCGATGGTTTGATTTGAACGCACTAAAGTGACGTTGGAAGATGTCTTGAATGGTGCATCGTATACACTGCCGTATACGGGCAGTGCGGGCGACATCACCGCTTGACTACCTACGGCGGGGCCTCGGCCTACCTCGCCAGCGCTAGCCGACTCGTACAACGCCAGGCTTGAGCGGGCGCGCAGCGCCCGCGAAGGTCCGTCTCCAAGCACTTGTTGGGCGCGGACTCTCCGGGACCGAGAACATAGAACGGTCCTACGACCATGTCAGACTCCTCCAGTACTCAGAAAATATTTGATGGCAATAGAGATCGTTTCGAATTTCGAAGTACTCCGCTCGGATTTCGCATAACTGCCCCAGTTCTCGCTTTATCGCGTCGCAGTCAGAATTCGAAATGCCCGTGGCCGTCGCATAGTATCGGACCGGTCCTCCCCCAATGTGAGGGTTATTGTCTCCACAGAAAACTTCCAAATTTAGTCGGTGAAAACCAAATCCAAGAAACAGTACTTTCTCCGCGCTAGCGTAACGCTGCCGGATAGAGCGAATATCGCTAGTTTTCGGATCAGTGCCTTCGGTAAAAGTCCTTATCCCTAGCGCCAATCTGAACAACTGTTCTGGACTCGGTTCTCCACCGTACGGAATCGAGTCTATCGCACACTGCCAAGGCAATGGACCGACTCGACCATAGACATGAAATATTGTCAGACACTCAAGTACGCGAGCGGCTGCATCGGGTTCCACTCCGAAGTAGTTTTGAATTGATTCGTAGAGGAAATGTTCAATACACCGGTCGTAATTGAACGTAATCACTGTAATCCGGGCAAGTCGATCTGGGAGGTCCGAAAATTCGCAGTTCTCAGTAAGAATCTGCCAGAAGGGGATTGCCCATGACTTCTTCAAATGCTCGAAAGGTAATCGGGATTCCCGCGCTCTTGCATCGATCCATAGGTTGCTATTTCGTTCTGCGCTCAGAATTGAGATCGCGATTGCTAACTTCCCGCATAGTTCCAGAGCGTTGTTACCCTTGTGTGCATCGAGAAGATTGTCGATGGAGATTGCCTGGAGTAATGCGCCCCGAATTCGATGGGCTTGGGAAAGGTACGGACCAATGTCTAATGAACCGGTTTGTTTCTCCGCCGCGACAGTAAACGCCGACTTAATCAGCCTAGCACCGGTTGATTGGGTTAACAAGTCGTAACGAATGTCGAGTGCTCGGGCAATTTGCTGTTTAAGCTCGTCGCCAGTAGGCAATCCGAACTCTTTACTAGCGCCAGCGCCAATGATCAATGCTGTCGGACTTCGAATCACGACTACTACCTACATTGCGACCACGCAACGTTGCGCCCAACGAGGCTGTAGAAAAATCAATTTAGACCAAAGCAGCAGATCGGGTCGCTTTGAATAACATAAATAAATATCAATTTCATTGACAAGCACAATTTTGCATTCTTTGGGTAGTTTATCGTTTTGCTGAATAATTCAATATTATAATTGCAACATCAAAGCCAAATATGGCTTTCTATGCCGCCAATGGACCATAATTCATCGACTTTTCTACATTGTGTACTATTGAATATAGCTGCCATTGCGCCTGAACCTTTTTTTGCCCTCGCAAATTCAATCGGCTTAATCCCTTGTTCGTTCCTATGTTCGTAAAGACCGGTTCAA
Source organism: Gammaproteobacteria bacterium (assembly GCA_012103455.1). Lineage (GTDB taxonomy): Bacteria > Pseudomonadota > Gammaproteobacteria > HK1 > HK1 > WLWT01. The sequence continues at coordinate 1,013,890 of WLWT01000002.1, read as the reverse complement.
CAACAGACATACGATGACTATAGATAGGTTTACCTTCATCCGAATCAACCCGTTCTTTCATCCAATCTGTATAACTTGTTTTATTTCTTATGTGGTCAACGATGAACGATACTTGCCGCCCATTTCCATGACAATGTTCGGCTGACAAGGGATTCTTCATGCAGCGCACCTTAAGCGGACAATTTCGACATTGTAATAGCCGCCCTTCAAAGTAGGCTATTTTTTTCCATGTCCGTTGTCACGAACAGCTCGCAAAGTGAGCCCTTCGCCTGCTGGACAAACGCACTTCAACCATCGTTTATTGAATTTAAAATCATCTTGTGCCAATTACTTTGAAGGGCTTTTTGGTTTGCTTTCTTGCTTGCGCTTGGTATTCATCCGGTTTTCTCACTCTGGTGGAGTTTCTACTCTTATTTCCCTTCTTAGTCAATGAGTTACGTGATTAGTCTTTTTTGTCTTTGCCTAATGTCTGTCAATACGCGGCGTTGGTTCGTATTACAACGCGAAAGCTGTGCGGCTGGAACCTACTAAAGGCAAGCTCTCCGATGACACGAGGCCTCATCTGTTCGAGCTAGCCTTTACGCATTCTTCGGACTGTGAGGAAGATCTGCTGTGGAAGAGTTATCAAGTGATGCGAAGAATGCACTGCGCAAGCTCAGCGCGGAGATTCGGCTTCGGCATTATTTGATACGAACGGAGCAAGCTTACCTCGGATGGATGAGGCGCTTTATGCGCCGGCCGCCAGCTTGATCTGGCAGCGCTGAGTGCTTGGCACGCACGCCGGTTCATGTCGGACTTGGTTACACAACGGGCTGTCGTGCCTGCCACTCAGAAGCAAACCTTAAATGCGATTGTAATTCTTCATTTGCCCAGCGCGCGCACCTCAGCGCATCCCAATCGTATTGACTCAAGGGCATCTCTAACTAATCCATATTCTGCAATTTTCCGATCGATAAGATCAGCCACTTACGCTTCTGCGAAGCGCGAGACTCGTAACTTTTAGAGATACCCCTTAGCCTTTTACCGAGTGACTGTATTGTTGGAATCGCTGCCGCCTGACGGTGCGGACCGGGTTGATAAAAAAGAATAGGATGCCGGTGCGTTCGCGGCCCACAACAACGGCATGGACGCGCATCGCAATGTTGGCCATTGTTGTAAGTCGGGGTCGCTAAACTTCCACTCAGCGCTGTTAGTACGCTGAACGAAATCCTAGCGCGGCACGTTCAACGGCTTTTTGGCAACGGCCTCTTGGCCGAGATCACTTTGGTGTTAACGCCGATGAAATTGAGGCCGCCGAACAGGCGCGCGTGCTCGATTTTCATGCAACGATCCGCCACCACATCCAAACCGCCCGCCGCGGCGATCGCCGTAGCCTGCGGGTTGTTGATACCCAATTGCTGCCACAACACTTTGGCACCGATGACCACGGCACTCTCGGCCAGCGCCGGGATTTCCTCAGCGCGGCGAAAACAATCCACTACGTCCACCGGCTCAGGCACATCTTCCAATTTGGCAAAACACGGCTCGCCCAACACCTCTTCGTATTGCGGTGTCACCGAGATCACTTTGAAACCCTGTTCTTGCAAATATTTGGCGGCGAAGAAACTCGGTCTGTACCAATGGGCGGATAACCCCACCATGGCGACCGTTTTGCACTCGCTTAAAATCCGGCGAATACCCGCAATGTCATCGACGAACATGTAGCAATATCCTCCAAGGCGCTGATTATTCCGAGCTAGCCTGGCCCGGCGGCCTCTAAGAAATCGAGCACGACGCTGGCGTGCATGGCCACGCCGGTGGCCATCGCCGCTTCGTCAATGCGCATGTGATTGGAATGGCACTGCGGCGCTTCCTGCGGCTGCACGTCCTCGGGGCAGGTGCCCAAGAAGGCGAACGCCCCCCCGTAGCGTTGCAGTACAAAAGAAAAGTCCTCCGCCCCTGGGATTGGCCGCTCCAGTTCTTCATAGCCATCCTCGCCAACTAGGGCACGGGCGGTGTGTGCGACAAACTCGGCAAAATCAGGGGTGTTGACCGTCGGCGGGTATCTGTCGTAAAACGACACTTCAACCCGCATATCATGGGCCGCGGCGATACCGTCACAGACGCGCCGCAATGATTCCACCAACTTATGGCGGGTCCCATCGGAAAAGCTGCGTACCGTTACCTCCATGTCCGCCGTCTCCGCGATCACATTGCTCACCGTGCCCGCCCGTATCAGTCCCACCGTCACGACGGCGGGGTCAAAAGGATCGAACCGGCGCGTAACCAGGGTTTGAAAAGCTTGCACCATCTCGCAAAGCACCGGCACCGGATCATTGGCATCGTACGGCATGGAGGCATGCCCACCGCGTCCGAATAGACGCACGCTCATGGTATCGGCGCTCGCCATGATAGTACCGGCTTTGCAGTAGATGACCCCGCTGGGTTTGTTCGGCGCTACGTGCAACCCGAAGGCGGCGGCAGGCTTACCTCCCGCTTCCAGCAGTCCTTCTTCGAGCATGGGCGCGGCACCGCCCGGCCCTTCCTCGCCCGGCTGAAACATAAAGCTCACAGTGCCGCGAAGACCGGCCCGGCGCCCGTTCAATACCCGCGCCGCGCCGGCCAGCATCGCCGTATGCGCATCGTGGCCGCAGGCGTGCATGCGCCCTGCGATCGCGGAGGCGAAGGGCAGACCGGTAGCCTCCGGTATGGGCAGTGCATCCATGTCGCCGCGCAGCAGAATGGTTGCGCCGGGCCGCTCACCTCTCAGCACCGCCACGATGCCGCTGGTGGCATTGGACAGATGCAATTCGAGGTCCAGATCACTGAGATAATCGAGCACGGCAGCGCGGGTGCGCGGCAATTCATTGCCGAGCTCAGGAAAGCGGTGGAGCTGCCGCCTGAGCGCCACCACCCCGGCGAAGCTGGCCTTCGCCTGCTCTAGCAGTTGTGCGTGTTGCTTGGACATTCGAGTCACATTCAACGCAGTTTGATGCCGCCACCACCGCCCGGCATACCCGGCGGCAGGCCGCCACCGGCCCCGGGTACCACGATCTGGGAAGCCTGCTGGCGCTGTAGCTCGCGGATTTCATCAAGCATGCGTTTGACCGCCTGTTCAGCGGCGGCGGGGAAGCGTTCTATGGCACCGTCCAGACTGTCCGCCTCCAGTTGGAATTGCAACGGCAACGGGCCCATGGCTGATACTACTTGCGCCTGCCCCATATAGGCCGTCTGACGGCTGCTATCGGCCGAGCCATCAGGTAACACCGGCGTTAAGCGGCGGATGGTACCGGCGCCTAGGTCGGTAAATACTTCTTCGCGGTAAAGATTGTCCGTATCGACCTTGAGGTCACGTGCGCCCTCGGATTCGTCCGCCACGGTGATCTCCTTTTTTGGATGTTGGTCAAAGCTGAAGCATGAAGCCTATCCGGTATACCGCGCCAGTGCACGCGGCTTGCCCCCTTCTAATGACCAGCAATGGTAATGACCAGCAATGGACCAACTGAATGGGCCAACTAATGGGCCATTAGCCGCCGGCGATGGGTTACCTTGGCGCGATACCAAGGCCAAAGAGTACCTCCACCATGCCAGATGTCGAACTGCCATTTAGCCGCCAGGAATATGCCGCGCGGCTGCACCGGGTGCGCCAAAGTATGCAAGCGGCCGGTCTAGAGGTCATGATTACCTGCGATCCGTCGAATATGGCCTGGCTGACCGGTTATGACGGCTGGTCGTTCTACGTGCATCAAGCCGTGGTCGTCACCCTGGACCATCCGCCGTTGTGGTGGGGCCGGCGGATGGACGGATTCGGCGCTTTACGCACGGTGTACATGGATGCAGTTGACGTTATCAGCTATTGCGACGACTACGTGATGGTGCCCGAACGCCACGCCATGGAACACTTGGCCGGGCTATTGCGCGACCGCGGCCTCGATAAAAAGCGCATCGGACTGGAACTGGAAAACTATTATTTCTCCGCCGCCGCCTATCTTTGTCTTCAGCGGGAACTGCCAAATGCGCGGTTGACGGACGCGACGGCGCTCGTCAACTGGCAGCGCGCCGTCAAATCCGCGCAGGAATTGGTCTATATGGGCCGCGCGGCCCGCATTGTGGAGCGCATGCATACCCTGATCGCCCAGACCATCGAGCCGGGGATGCGCAAGAACGATTTGGTGGCAGATATTTTTCACGCCGCGATTGCGGGCACCGATGAATTCGGCGGCGACTACGCGGCCATCGTGCCGCTGCTGCCTACAGGAAAAGACGCTTGCGCCGCTCACCTGACCTGGAACGACAAACCTTTCGAACGCGAGACCTGCACGTTTTTCGAAATAGCTGGGTGCTACCGCCGCTACCACGCACCGCTTTGCCGCACGGTCTATCTGGGCACGCCGCCGCGGGCGTTGGTGGAGGCACAGAGCGCCGTCATGGACGGGGTGCAAGCCGGCATCGAAGCGGCCCAGCCGGGTAACGTGGCGGGAGACGTGGCGCGGGCTTTCCACGGTGTGCTGGCTAAAGCGGGCATTCACCGGGAGGGACGTTGCGGTTATCCCATCGGCCTTAGCTACCCACCCGATTGGGGCGAGCGCACCATCAGTTTCAGGGAATCGGATACCACTGAGTTACAACCGAATATGACGTTTCATCTTATGCCCGGTCTGTGGACTGAGGATTGGGGGCTGGAAATCACCGAAAGTATTGTTATCGCCGAGTCCGGACCAGCCCGAACGCTGGCCAACTACCCTCGCCGGCTGACGGTGAAACCCTGATCCGGCACGCCGGATGCTGGAGGCAGCGGTAGCCCGCCGGCAGCGGCTGATTGCGTTTCCTACAGTGTTTGCTGTTGCTTCGAGCCCGGTTCACTACGGCAGCGGGTCTGTTTCGGCATGCGGGCATTGCCACCGTGGTTGGCGGCCCCGGTAGCATCGGGCAGGCGCTTATGGCGAATGAGTACATTGGCTGTCGGCCAACTTGACGCTTGCTCTTCGCAGGTTGGGGAGGTGGGTGGATCGAGGTCAGATCAGCGCCTGCGCGAGGCTAGGACATCACGCCTTCCTCGCCCGGCGCTCGTGCTCGCCGCCTCGTGTCTTCGGCTTGCCGCTTCGAGTGCGTCAAGCCGTTGAAGTCGGGATGGCTCGACCCTACTTGAGAACCGGTTTGCGGGGCGCCTTGAAGAATCCGCGTTGGCAATGAGATTGAATGGGCCATGAGTGAGCAGCAATCAGCAGAGCATGTAAACCAACGCATCAGCGTCGATTTATCCGACGAGATCGCTAAGGTTTTGGTGGGACAAGAAGCCATGGTGACGCGGTTGCTCATCGGGCTTTTGTGCGGCGGGCATGTGCTGCTAGAAGGTTTACCCGGCCTGGCCAAGACCCTGGCCGTGCGCACCTTGGCAGGGGCCATAGACACCGGCTTCAGCCGCATTCAATTCACCCCGGATATGTTGCCGGCCGACGTGGTGGGCACTGAGGTTTTCAACCCGGCGGACGGCACCTACAGTGTGCGTAAAGGACCGGTATTCTCCAACTTGGTCCTGGCCGATGAGATCAACCGGGCGCCGGCCAAGGTGCAAGCGGCCCTGTTGGAAGTGATGGAGGAACGGCAGGTCACCATTGGCGGCGAGTCGTTCAAGATGGATGAGCCGTTCCTGGTGCTGGCCACGCAAAACCCCATTGAGCAAGAAGGCACCTATCCGCTGCCGGAAGCCCAAGTGGACCGCTTCATGATGAAAGTCACCATCGGTTATCCGTCCAAGGACGAGGAGCGGCGCATCGTGGAGCGCATGGCCAGTGGCCGCGCGCAACCGCAGGTGCGGCAGGTCACTACACCGGCAGCCGTCGTCAAGGCCCGCGGGCAGGTGGCCGAGGTGTTCGCCGATGAGAAGGTGCGCGACTACATCGTCGATGTGGTTCGCGCCACCCGTCCCGGTGCCTCGGGGGATACGGAAGGTAACGAGTCCATTGCCGGCCTCATCGACACGGGCGCCAGCCCACGGGCGGCGATTTGGCTGATGCACGCGGCGCGCGCCAATGCTTATCTGCAAGGGCGCTCTTATGTCACGCCCCACGATGCCAAGTCGTTGGCACCCGATGTGCTAAGACACCGCATCGCGCTCAGCTACGAAGCGGAGGCGGAGGGACTCAGCGCCGACGATGTGATACGGCGCATTTTGGATAAGGTGTTGGTGCCTTAAGTCCGCGCTCACCAAGCCATCTGTTAGCGCAATACCATGCTGACCGCCGACATCATCCGCCGCGTCAAAGAGATCCAAGTGCGCACAGGCCGGCATGTGGCCGATGTGTTGGCCGGCGAGTACGTCTGCGTGTTTCGCGGCGCGGGCATCGAGTTCGACGAGGTGCGCCCTTATCAGCCAGGCGATGACGTACGCTGCATCGACTGGAATGTAACCGCCCGCGCCGGCTCCCCCTACGTGAAGCGCTACGTCGAGGAGCGCCAGCTTACGCTGATGTTGATGGCCGATATCTCGGCCTCGCAAGATTTCGGTTCCGCCGGGCGCTCGAAGCGCGAAGCCAGCGCCGAACTGTGCGCGCTGCTGGCTTTTTCCGCTATCCGCAACGATGACAAGGTCGGTTTGGTGTTGTTCCACAGCCAGGTGCAGCAGTACATCCCACCACGCAAAGGACAAAAACATGCCCTGCGGGTGGTGCGCGAGGTGTTGGCCCACGGTGCCGATGACGGGGCCGATGACGCCGCCGGCGCCGGCGCGCCGGCTATCCCTATTAGCCAACGCTTCAGTCAACGCTTGCAGGCGCTGCTACCGGGCCGGCGCCCGCGGCCACCGCGGCAGGGCACCGACATCGCCAACGCCTTGGAGTTCGTGCTGTCGGTCAACAAACGCCGTAGCGTTTGCTTCGTGGTAAGCGATTTCCTGGATGACGGCTTCGAGGGGGCGCTTAGCCGCGCTAACCGGCGCCACGATATCGTCGCCGTACTGATCACCGATCCGCGCGAGCTGGCTATACCCGGGGTGGGGGTGGTGTCGTTGACCGATGCCGAGACGGGCCGTAGCGAACTTCACGACACCAGTTCCGGAGCGTTCAGACAAACCCTGGAGCGGCGGGCCGAAGACCGGGTGGCGGCGCTGCGCACGCGGCTAGAGCGGCGCGGCATAGACCTCATCCACATCGATGCCTCGGCTTCGGTGGTGGAACCCCTGGTACGGTTTTTCAAGCAGCGCGAGGCGAAGACACGCCGATGAACGCGCTGTGTAGCCGGCGCCCGCTCGGATGTTTTGCCCTGCTGTGGGTGCTTTGGCACTGCCCGGCGCTAGCCGTGGCGGCCCTGGAGCAGGAAACCACGCGCGGTCCCGTAACAGCCCTGGTCAAGCTGGAACCAGAGACGATACGCATCGGCGACAGCGTTGATTTTACCATCGAGGTGAAGGCGCAAGCGGGGGTGGAATTATTGCTGCCGGAGTTCGGCCAGGCGCTCGATCAGTTTCCCATTTTGGATTTCACGCCAAAAACACGGGTGGACGCGGACGGTACCACCGTCGCCACCCACCGCTACCGGTTGCAGCCAAACCGTTCCGGGGAATTGCACTTGCCGGCCATCATGATCGAATTCGTGGATCAACGGCCAGGGCAGCGGCCGGCGCCGGACGGCGAGGACGCTTACGAGTTATTGACGCAGCGGCTGTCGTTCACCGTTGCATCGGTGGTGCCCGATAGCGCCGCCGCCGAGTTGCATCCGCCGCGCGGCGAGTTGCTCGAAGTGCCGGCCATCACCCCGGATAGAGCAGCGCTTCTCACCATTGCGGCCATCGGTTGCATCGCGCTGGTGGCCGCCGCCGTCTGGTGGCGCTACCGCCAGCGCCGGCCACCGTTGGCTGATCCTTACGATGTGGCGATGCGGCGCCTCAGCCATCTTCGGGCTTTGCCAGCGGACGCTTTGGCGACGCCCGAGCAGATGGACGCTTTTTTCGTCGAGCTGACCGACATCGTGCGCCGCTATGTGGAGGGACGTTTCGGCCTGCACGCGCCGGAACTCACCACCGAAGAGTTTCTCGACGCTGCGGCCGCCTCCCCCGACCTAAGCGCGCCGCACCGTGGCTTCTTGAGCGATTTTCTGCAAAACGCCGATCAGGTGAAGTTCGCCGGCTTGGTGCCGAGCGCGGACGTGGCAACCACTGCGCTGAGCGCCATAGGGCAATTTCTGACCGATACACGGACGGATCCAGTGGCCTTGGGCGAGGGCGGCCATGCTTGAAACCAATCTCGAATTGGCGGCCCCTTGGTGGTTGCTAGCGATAGGGTTGGCGCCCATCGCTTATTACTTATCAGCCCGCTCCGGCGGCACTGTCATCTATTCCAGTCTATCCCTGGTACAGGGCGCGCCGCGGGGCTGGCGCGAACGCCTGCACCGCTTGCCGGCATTGTTGCTGGCGCTGACCGTGGTGAGCCTCGGCATCGCCGCCGCCGGTCCGCGCACGGTGGATGCGACCACCACCGAGCGCAGGGAAGGCATCGCCATCATGCTGGTGGTGGACCGCTCCGGCTCGATGGACGCACGCGATTTCGTCGCCGGGGATTACAGCATCAGCCGGCTGGACGCGGTAAAAGCGGTGCTGCGTGAATTCGTGCTGGGCGGCGAGCACACTGGCGGGCGGCCCGATGATCTCATCGGTCTTGCCGTCTTCGGCACCTATGCCGATGGGCTGTCGCCACTCACCCTGGACCACGGCAACTTGATGCAGATGCTGGACGAGGTGGAGGTGGCGCAAGAACAGTCGGAGGCGAGCACGGCCATAGGCGAGGGCTTGGCCTTGGCGGTGGCCCGTTTAAAAGATCCGGACACCCAATCCAAGGTTGTGGTGTTGCTTAGCGATGGCGTGAACAACGCTGGCACCATTGAACCGGCCCAGGCCGCGGCACTCGCCGCCAGCCTGGGCATCAAGGTGTACACCATCGGCGCCGGCAGCAACGGTATCGCGCCGATGCCGGTCACAACCCGCAGCGGCCAGGTGCGGCTGCGCCCGCAGCGGGTGCAGATCGACGAGGCCGCGATCGAGCAAATCGCCCAACGCACGGGCGGGCGTTATTTTCACGCGCGCGACGCGCAAGGCGTGCGGGCAAGCTACGCGCAGATCGATGCGCTGGAGAAAACCGAGATTACCGAGCTTCGCTACGTCGAGTATCACGAGCACTTCGCCCTGTTCATCATGCTCGCCTTGGGCTTACTGGCGGCGGCTGAATTCACCGCCCACACGGTGTTGCGGCGGCTGCCATGAACGAACTCGCCAGCGCCAGCTTCCGCTTCGCGCAACCGGCCTTCGCCCATGGGCTTTGGCTGGTTAGCGCCGCGGCCATCGGCCTGATTTGGTTGGACGGACGCCGCTCGAGCGCGCTCAATCTGTTCTTGGACGGCGTCATGCAAACGCGGCTGGTGGAGCGGCCAGCACGGGCTAAGCGGCGGCTGCGCATCGGGTTATTGGCATTGGCCGGCATCGCCATGGTGCTCGCCCTGATGCGCCCGCAGTGGGGCGTGACCACCGTGACTTCCTCGCGGGCCGGCGCGGAGATCATGATTGCTCTTGATGTGTCCCGCTCGATGCTGGCCGAGGATGTGATCCCCAACCGCCTGGCGCGGGCCAAGAGCGAGCTCCGTGATCTGCTCACCTTACTGGACGGCGATCAGGTGGGGCTCATCGCCTTCGCTGGCCGCGCCAGCGTGTTATCGCCGCTGACGCCGGATTTCAACTTCATTCGCGTGGCACTCAAGGATGCCACCGCCAACTCGGTGGGGCGCGGCGGCACCCGCTTGGAAGAGCCGATCCGCAAAGCGCTGGCCGGGTTCGGCACCACTGGCCGGGCGGCCCGCTCCATTATTCTGATCACCGATGGCGAGGATCACGACTCCTTTCCGCGCGAGGCGGCCAAGGCCGCCGCCCAACGAGGCGTGCGTATCCTGGCCATCGGCTTTGGTGACGAAGCCGGCTCGCGCATCGTCGTCACCGAGGCCAAAACCGGTGCCCGCACACCGCTAACCGATGCCTCGGGACAAGCGGTGATATCACGTCTGGACGGGGATCTGTTACGCGATCTGGCCAGTACTACCGAAGGGGCTTATATCCCGGCGGGAACGGGCCTGCTCGATCTGGAGGCTATATTCGAGCGGCATATCGCGCCATTGACCCGCGGGGATCTGGACAGCCGCGAGCGCATTGTGCGGCGCGATATCTATCGATGGCCAGCGGCCGCGGCCATCGTATTGCTCATGTTGGCCCTGACGCTCAACCGGCGGGGTGGCTTCAGTAATAGCGCGCAAAGAACCACGGCGGCGGGCGCCACGGTGGCCCTGTTGATGGCCTTGCTGGCAGCGCTGTTGGCAGCGGTAGCGCCGCAGCCGTTGCACGCGCAACAGACCACGGCGCCACCCGCACCGCCAACTACGGCTCCAAGCACAACACCGGCGAGCACAACACCGCCAAGCACAACACCGGCGCCGCCCCCAGCCGATACCACCGCCACTGAGGAAGCACCCGCCCAAGAAGCCCTTCCCGCAACGCCCAGAACCGCATACAACACCGGCCTCGAAGCCCTCGGCGCGGGGCAGTTGAACCGGGCCGCCGAATTGCTGGAACACGCCCGCAGCAGCGCCCGCGAAGACGCTGAAGTGCGTTATTCCGCCACGTTCAACCTAGGCTGGGTAGCCATCCGCAAGGCCGACGATCGTCTGGCAAGCGCTCCGCAAGAGGCACTCGATCAGCTACATGAGGCGGCGCGTTGGTTCAGCGAGGCGACGCGGCTGCGGCCCGAGGATCCTCAACCGCGCCAAAACTTGGAATTAACCCTGCGCCGCGCACTCCAATTGGCCGATCAGCTAGCGGCCGAGGATGACACCACCATCGAGCAACTGCTCGATGCACTGATCGTAAGGCAGCGCGCTTTTGTCGCTGCTCTTGCCGGCATCAGCGCTTCAGCCGAAGCCAACGCCACCCACGCCGCCAAGGCTCTTCGCGATCGGTACCGGCAAGCCGCGCTACAAGCCATCGGCCTGGTGGGTGAAACCACGCAGTTGCGCGACCAAGCCCAAGCCCGCGCCAAAGTCCTCGAGCAAGAGGCCGAAGCGGACGGCGAAAAAGCCTTGCGCAAAGCGGTCCTGGATGCAGCCATACCCCACCTGCAAAGCGCGGCGCAGCGCATGATGCAAAGCCGCGCCCGCCTGCGCCGGGCCCAGGGCAGCGGTGCTTTCAGGCGCGCGGCCAAGGCACTGGCCGCGCTACAGCGAAGCCGCGATCAACTGCGCAGCCCGATCGAACGCCTCGATGCGGTTTTGGGCAATGTCGATGAATTACGGCAGATGACCGGTCTCGCCCTGCGCGCGGCGGACGGGACACCGGCGTGGTTATCCAGCGATTACATCCATGATCTGCATGCGACAACGCAAGAACGCGCGAATGAGTTGGCGTTGCAGTTCGAATCAATCGAGGCGCTGCCCGAGCAACAAGCTGACGCAAGCAGCCCGCCTAAGCCCGAAGACGAGCGCACGCGCGCGCTGATCGAGAGCATCCGCGCAGCCTCTACTCACGTTTCGGCGGCGGCACAAGCGATCGAAAAAGCCAAAACCCATGCCCATGGCGGCGCCATGGAGCAGGCCGCCGAGGCGCAGGAGGCGGCCCTCAAGTCTCTTGGTATGGCCAGGGAGCTGTTTTTGGATCTGCGCCGGTTGGTGGAACTCGTCTATACCGCGCAGAATCGACTGCCAGCCCTGTTGGCCCCGGAGCATCCAGCCCCGGCGGACACCAGGCAAGCGATATTAACAGCCACCCACGGCCAGAATATAGAGCGCATGATCCGGGTAGGGGCGTTGATCTCGGAGGCGATGACGGCGACTTCCACAGAGCAAAATCCTGCACCGCCACCACCACCGAAAGAACACTTCGAGCGCGGCTACGAACAATGGGTAAAAACCCAGCAAGCCATGCACCGGGCCACCGCCCCGCTGGCCGCTTTCGACGGTACCGAGCCGGCGCGCACCGCAGCCGAGCCGGCCCTGGCGCAGTCCATAGCAGCTCTCAAAGCCCTGCGGCGGCACTTCTTCAATCTGATAGAGCATTTGCAAGAGACGGCGGGCGATCAACAGCGCATCAACGACGACACAACTACCTTGGCGGGGCTATTGACATCGCTGAGCGAAGACGAAGTCAAAGCGCGGGCCGGCCCGCTAGGTATACGGCAAAGCGGTAACGCTGAACGCGCAGCGGCCATCGCCCAAGCGCTCAGCGAGCAGGCCAAAGCGCACCCCGTGCCGCAGCCTCAAGGTGGTCAAGCCCCAGGTAGTCAAACTCAAGGTGGTCAAGCCCCCCAACCCACGGGCCCCTCCGCGGAGCAACTGGCGCAAGCCGGTGAATTGGTCAAAAACGCGGGCGATCTTATGCGTAGCTCCGGCCAGGCCTTGGTAGCGCAGACCTTAGCCAGTGCCATGCAAACCGTTCGCGAGGAACAAGACGAGGCCCTGGCTAAACTCGCCGAAGCCATCGTCTTGCTGCAGCCGCCACGGCAACAAAATGAGCAGCAGCAACAAGCACAAGACCCGCCACAAGAGCAAAGCGCAGAACGGGAAGACCAACAAGACGAGCAGCAAAACAACGCCGATGAAGCCATGGCGCGAATGCTGCAGGGGGTGCGCGACCGGGAAGCGCAGCGGCGTGAAACCCGCAACCAGCAACGCGGCCGGGGCGAGGTAGTGGAGAAAGATTGGTGAACGCCGTTGCGTTACCGCTCCGCACCCTGCAAGGCATCCTCTACGGTTTGTTGTTATTGGCTTTTTGCGGCGCCGCGCTCGGCGCGCCCCGGGCGACGGTGCAAGTCGGCGACGGCCCGCTCTACGCGGGCGTGCCGTTTGTCGTGCAGGTCGTCACAGAAGACTTCGACAACGAACCGCAACCCGAGATCACCGTACCCGAGGATAGTCAACTCGAACTGGAGTTCGTGGGCGCCAATCAAAATCACTCCAGCCGGGTCGAGATCATCAACGGACGGATCAACCAATGGAGTACCACCAACTACGTCTTCCGTTACCGCGCCACGGCGCCCGCCCAAGGCCGCTTTCGCCTGGGTGCATTCAAAGTCACGCAAAACGGTAAAAGCGCTGCCACCCGTCCATTGTCCATCGCCGTGGGCCAGCTCGCGGCGACCGACGAGCAGGCGATCCGCCTGGTGTTGCCGCCAGGCAAGCTCTGGTTGCATCAACCCGTGGAGGTCGCAGTTCAATGGTGGTTAAGCGATGAATTGGCCGCCAGGCAAGGGGGCTATGACATCAGCGTGCCACTGTTTGGCCAAACCGATTTTTTCCGCTTCGAGGAAGTGGACATTCCCGGCGCCAGCACTGTAGTGGATATTCATACCGGGGCTAATCCTCTCCAATTACCGGTCACCATCCGCTCCGCGGGACGTCGCGGCAAAGAGGGCCGGCTCGTGTCCATGCGGCGCAAGATGATACCCATCCGCATGGGAGAAGTTAGCGTTGCACCGAGTTCGGTCACCGTCAAAGAGGTGTACTCCAGCGGCGGCTTCTTCTCGCGCCCTGCGGTGAGGCGGTTACAACGCGCGGTGGGCAAGGCGCGTACCCTCATCATTCGCGGCACCCCTCGAACGGCGCGCCCTGCTAACTTCGCCGGGGTGGTGGGGCGCGGCATCACCATTGCTGTGAGCGCCGCCCACACAGTAGTGCAGGTAGGTGATCCGATCGAATTGACCGTCACCCTGAGCGGCGATACCCAAACGGGCGCGCTCACCCTGCCACCGTTCGCTGCTCTAGGTCTGCCCGCGCCGGACTTCCGCACACCCGCAGGGCCCGTGACCGGCAAGGTTGCAGGCAACGCCAAACACTTCACCTTCGAAATACGGGCCGAGCACGCCGCTGTACAGGAGATCCCGCCGTTAAGCGTCAGTTGGTTTAGCCCGGACTCGGAGCGTTTTGAAAAAGCGGCATCCAAGCCGGTGGCGTTGTCGGTAAAACCTGCCAATATCGTCTCCGCCGAGGATGTGGAGAGCACCGCGGCAGCAGTGAAACCCGCACAAGCCGGCCCCACAAAAGCCAAAGCGCCCGCTGCCGATACGGCGGCGGGATCGACCAGCAAGGGATTAGCCAGTACCGGCTTAGCCGGGGCAGAGCTGGCCATAGAAACCAACCTCGAGCGCCTTCTCGACACACCCGCGCCAGCAATCTTCAATCAGCAGATCATCGTTGGCATCTATGCGTTCGGCATCGTGTTGACAGCAGCCAGCGCCGGTTGGTCCCGGCGCCAGCGGCGCGATCCGGCGGCTGTCAAAGCGGCGGCTGATCTGCGCAAAATACGCGCCGCCATCAACAGTGCGCGGACCCATAGCGAGTTGCTGAACGCGCTCAGACTCTTGCCACCCTCAGGACTCCCGTTCAACCGCGCAGCCTACGACAAGCTGGTGCGCCAATGCGAAAACGAAGTGTATGCCTCGGCTGAGGGCGGCACCTCCACTATTGCCGGTTCGGCAGCGGATGAAGCGCGGCAATTCGCCGGGCAGTTGGGTCAATAAGCGCATAGGTCAATAGGCGCATAGCATGAGCAAAAGCCGCTTGCATAGGCACTATCGCGCCCTTTTGCTCGCGTGCTTACTCGCCTTCGCCAACAGTATCCATGCCGCCCCGGACACACTGCTGCGCGACGCTTTGGACACATATGCAAACGCTCAATCATTGCAACAACGCGATGAACGGCTCGCCGCCTTCGCCCGCTCTGCTCAACTATTCGCGCAAGCGGCCCGCGAAGGTGCCGGCAACGCGGAAGTCTTGGCCAACGCCGGCACGGCGGCGCTGCAAGCGGAGCGTATCGGTGATGCCATCGTCTATCTACGCCTTGCTATTAGCAGCGATCCGGACAACGCAAGAGCGCAACGCAACATACGCGAGGCGAGAACACTCATCGCCGATTGGGTACCTAAGCCTGGGCAGGCGGGCGGCTGGCAGCCAATCGAGGAGGTTCAATCCCTATTGGCACCCCGCTATATGCCCCTTGCGGCAGCCTTGTTATTCCTCGCCGCTTGTTTGTTCACAGGCCTCTCAGTGCTCGCCAAACGGGCCGCTTGGCTGTGGTTTGCCGGCACCGCCGCAGCCGCATGGAGCGCTCTGATGGTGAGCACCTATTTTGCTGCACCCGTGGAAAACGCGGTGCTCTCCTCCGAATCCATCGCCCGCGCCGCCGACTCGCACAACTCGCCGGCCCGCTATGCGCAACCGCTACCAGCGGGCACAGAGGTCACTGTCGTTGAGAAACGCGGTGAATGGGTGCGCGCAACGCTGGCCGATGAAGTTGAAATATGGCTACGCGCCAGCGCCCTGGCTCGGCTGAGTAGCGGGCCGCCTTGAGCGGCAGTTAGCACGTGAACAAGAACTCCACCCAACTCGGGGACGAGTTCATGCCCACTTATGACTTCACGGGCACTATGACTTCACGGGCACTATGACTTCACAGGCGTGGGACTTCACGGGCGTGGGACTGCAGTCGCCTCGCTACGTCGAGCAGCCTATGACAGACCGGCTCGGATACCGGTCGCCTCAAGATACGGGTACTCAGCAACGATCTCTTCGCTAGCCCTTCGTGCAGCAAGCAGCCCGGCGATTGTGCTTACCCTTACCCGCATTGCCCTGATACAAGGCTTACCACCCATCACCGCAGGGGTTAAAAATGATCCTCTGCGCTTCGCTCATCTTGGTAGACCAAAGAACATACCGTCACCCAACTGTCAGCACCTCGTAAGCACACAGTGACTCTTCCTGCCTCATAGTGGGCAGTATCGCGCAGTAGGAGAACATTGATGAACAAACATAAGCTGACCCTGATCGTAGTCTTGCTGGCCTTCGCTTTCAGCAGATCCCTAAAGGCCGAACCCATTCAAGAAGAGCCGCCACCTTTGGCGGAGAACGATACTGTCTTGCACTGCATGGTTGGAACGCTAGTGAGTGCTCCTTTTAGGATGGCCCACCACATCGCTGACGGTCTTAGGATTGTTGCCATAGGGGTCACTCAGCCGATAGCTGATCTGAACGATGTTCTACGTGGAACCACACCGGTGTCAACCGCACCTGAGCGGTAGGGCGTGTTCGTAGGATCCGGCTCGCGCCGCTCCGACCCCTAACTGGTTACTGCGAAGCCAGCAATTGCGCTCTACCGGGAACCTAGAAAGTGCGGTGCGGGTGAAGCATTCGCTTAGCGCCGCCTTAGGATCTATCACCCTAGGGATCTATCGCCCTAGGGATCTATCGCCCTAGGGATCTATCGCCCTAGGGATCTATCGCAATGAACTCGGCGTCCGACAACCTAGATGCCTGCCTGCTAGATGCCTTCTTGTCGAAAGTGAGCAGCGGCCCTCGTCCGATTGTGGCGCCGTATCCAACAGGTAAACAGTCTGCGAATTCAGCGGTTGATTCCTCGAACAGATGAAGAGCCAATTCAACCGCAGCCTCATCTTGAAATTCGAATTCTTTCGCCTCCAAGAGACTCATATATGCATTGATGATTTCAGGCTTGCTGAATCGATATCGCGTACGCAGCATCCACTCCAGTTCGATAGTTACCGTCAGAGGGATTAGGACCGGGGTGTCATCTGTAGCTTCTTGCCGAATCCGTAACATCGCGGCGGACGCTTGCACTTTATCATCCCCGGTGCGTATTCGGACGAGGACGTCGGTATCCAGCGTCGCCATCTGGCCTCAGCAGAACCCCAGCTTTTCTGTCGCCACTCGTTTCTTGGACTTGGGTTTCAATATACCGGCAAGATCGCTGACGGACTTAGTCTTTGCCCTCATTACGGCAGTTCCGTTGGGCAAGACCGTAAAAACAACCCGGTCGTGTGATCGGATACCCATCGCCCTTCGAATTTCAATCGGGATGGTGATCTGACCCTTGCTGGTTACTGATGCTTCAGCCATGACCTAAGGGCGCCTCTAAAAATAGTCATTGTTTCGTGAGTGCAAGGAAACACCGCGCGCAGAACCGCAGTGTATAGGTGATACCTGAGGATTCGAGCACGGCGCTGACGCCGCAATCGCGGAAAAAGTGCATTTTTAGAGGTGCCCTTAAACCTTACATATGCTGAAATATAAAGATATCACCACTGCCCAACGGCAGGGAGACGGATCGACTCGGGCCTAAAGCTCAAACCGAAAAAGCCTCGATCCCAAGCGCCTCACGATAATCCGCGCTGGCGTTTTCCATCGCCTCACCGAGCCCGATGCCGGTCGCATCCGCAATCCGCACCATGCGCTGAAAGTTCGAGATAACGCCAGCGGCATCCACCGCCGCTTCAGGGCCTAATACTTCAACCAAGTTATCGCGCGCGCTCTCTATGGCACCGGGTTCGCGAGCCACCGCGGCCTCCGCGAAAGCCACCAATTGCGCGCCGCCAGGAACACCGCTATCGGTAGTCCCATCCATGATCGCGCGCAGGTCCACTGCCTCTGCAAATCGACGGCTGCTCGCACGGAGCATGCCAACATGAGCAGTCGTTCAGTAGTAGCAGGCATTGAGCGCAGAGACGCGCCCCGCCACCAACTCCATCTGTGAACGGTTGAGCGCGCCGCCCCGATCGACGCCGGTCTTACGCACCCACTCATTGGCCAAATAGTGGGCCGCTGAAAGATCCTTGAGCGTCCTGACTTCATCGGGTACCAAGCTCATCGCCCGGATGACGTTGCCAGTTTTGCCGCAAGGCCATAGATCGGCCTCCGGGGTACCTTCATTGTTCACATGAACCATAGGCACCCAGGCGTCATCAGCCCCCGCCGTCGCCGGCCTATAGTTGGACGGCGCACCGGCACCCGCCCCGGGCAACGCCCTCAGCGAAACGCCCATGGCAATAGCAAAGCTATCGACGCTTGCCATGGCTGCCACGGTTCCCACCAATTCGATGTAATGGCCATCGCTCAGTCCCTGCGCCAGCACGCCCTCATACCAATCCCGAGTCAAGCGAGAGGCATCCGTGGTAATGCGGTGAATCGCATCGACGGCCACGGCGGGCAGCACATCACCATCCGACTCGTGCTCGCCTTGCAGGGCAAATGGAGACAGCGCCTCCTTGCGCCGCTGGCACAGTCCACACTGCCAAGCGGTGCGGGTCTCTTTGGCGATAGCGATACGCTCTTCGCTGGTCCACCAAGTACCAGGCCGGCGCAAGCGCTCCCAGAACCGGGAATGAGCCGCCGCGAAATCCCCGCGCACCCCTAGAGGCGCATCAAGATAGTCGATCATGGGTAGCCCTCACTGGTAACAAGCGCCCATCATACAAGCGCTCGCCAACAGATCCGCGAAGATGTCCTGCAATGGCCTATCGCCTGAGCGCCGCTCTACGTGCCCTACACCCTAAGCGCACCCGAGTTCGGGCATACTCGGATTCCCTTCAAGCAAAATACGCGGCCAGCCACTTTGCGTGGACCTCGCCGCCCGTCTCAGGAGCTAAACGGTGGTTGCACTAGCCAAGCCGGTCGAAGAAATCTCCACCTATTGCCCCCTGTGCACATCCCGCTGCGGCGCCAAAGCCAGCCTGCGCGATGGCCGCCTGGAGGGCCTCAAACCGGATCCGTCACACCCCACGGGCTCCGCTCTTTGCATCAAGGGAAAAGTGGCGCCCGAATTGGTTTACCACCCGCAACGGCTGACCACCCCACTGCTTCGCACCCGCCCCAAAGGCGCTCCCGATCCGGGCTGGCGGCCCATCAGTTGGGACGAGGCGTTGACCATCGCCGCCACCCGCCTGCGCGCCCTGGCCGATGAGCACGGTGCCGAGAGCGTCGCCTTCAGCACGGCCTCCTCGTCCACTTCCGCCATGGTCGATTCAAAGCCGTGGATCGATCGGCTACGCCGCGCCTTTGGCAGCCCCAATCTGGTGGGCTCCATGGAACTGTGCGGTTGGGGCCGCCAACTCGCCCCGCGCTACATGTACGGCGCCGCCGACTACATGCCGGAGCTAGACAACGCCGGCTGCATCCTCTTCTGGGGTTATAACCCAACCGCCTCGCGCATCGTCCACGCCACCCAAGCGGCGGCGGCGGTGAAGCGCGGCGCCAAGCTCATCGTGGTGGACCCACG
This sequence comes from Gammaproteobacteria bacterium, assembly GCA_012103455.1. Taxonomy (GTDB): domain Bacteria; phylum Pseudomonadota; class Gammaproteobacteria; order HK1; family HK1; genus WLWT01. The sequence goes on along the minus strand of WLWT01000002.1, from coordinate 994,824 downwards.
CAAAGCGGGGCTGGCGCGCCGGGCCGATGCCTGGCTCCGCGTGCGCCCCGGCAGCGACGCCGCGCTGGCCCTGTCCATCGCCAACGTCATGCTCGAACGCGGCTGGTATGACGAGCAATTCATGCGCACCTGGACCAACGCTCCACTACTAGTGCGCTGCGACGACGGCCGCTTACTGCGCGCATCAGCGTTCAGCGGTGACTCATCCGATGAGCGCCTTGTGGCCTTCGATGAGGCCGGCAAAACCCCGGTCCGGTATGACCCGCGGCAGGGTAAGTACGACTGCGACCCGTCGATACTCGCCATGTGCGGTAGTTACACCATCGAGACCACCACGGGACCGGTACTGTGCAGACCCGCCTTCGGCCATATAGTCGAGACCTGCGCGAAACACGCGCCATCCACCGCCGAAACGGTATGTGGCGTCAAAGCAGCCGATATCGAACACGCCGCCGAGTTACTGTGGTCGAACCGGCCCACCGCCTACTTCGCCTGGAGCGGCTTGGAACAACAATCCAATGCCACGCAGATATCCCGCGCCATCGGACTCCTGTATGCCCTAACAGGTTGCCTGGATGCACCCGGCGGCAATGTTGAATTTCCCCGCATACCCGTGCGCGATGTCACGGGCGGCGAGTCCCTCAGTATCACGCAGAAAAACAAAGCCCTGGGGTTGCACAAGCGGCCATTCGGACCCAGCCGCTGGGAGTGGGTCACGGCGCAAGAATTCTATGACGCCGCACTCGCGGGCACGCCGTACCGCGTTCGAGGACTAGCCGGCTTTGGCGCCAATTTGCTGCTCGCCCATGGCGATAGCGATCGTGGCAGGGAAGCGCTAAGGGCATTGGACTTTTATCTACACGCCGATCTGTTCATGAACCCCACGGCGGAGATGGCCGATATCGTCTTGCCGGTCACCAGTGCGTTCGAGGCGGAAGGTCTTAAAGTCGGTTTTGAGGTAAGCCCGCAGGCCCAGTCCCTGGTGCAACTGCGCCGCCCCCTCGTGCAACGCCGTGGCGAGTGCCGCTCCGATATCGAGATCGTATTCGCGCTGGCTGCACGGCTTGGCTTGGGTGATCAGTTTTGGCAAGGCGACATAGACGCGGCTTATACCTATCTGCTGGAGCCAAGTGGGGTAACGCTGGATGCATTGCGCGCGCAACCGCAAGGCGTGCGGGTGCCGCTCAAGACCGGCTACCGCAAACATGCGCAAGCGGTGGACGGCGCGGTCCGGGGATTCAACACGCCATCGCACAAAATAGAGATATACAGCGAAGTGATGGTACAGGCCGGTCTAACGCCAGTGCCCGAGCATAGCGCCCCACTGATGTCGCACGATGCCCGGCCCGATCTTGCCGGCCAATTCCCCTTGATCCTCACCTGCGCGAAGAGTTCGCTGTTCTGCGAAACGCAGCACCGAGGGCTGCCGAGCCTGCGCCAGCGCGCCATGGATCCGCAGGTGGATCTACATCCCGATGCGGCCAGCGCCCGCGGCATCGAAGCCGGCGATTGGGTGCAGATCGCCACCCCCCATGCCAAAGTCAAAGCCCGGGCCCGCCTTGATCATCACCTCGATCCGGCGGTTGTGTGCGGACAGCACGGCTGGTGGGAGGCGTGCACTGAGTTGAACGCGCCAGGACATGATCCGTTCAGCGACGACGGCGCCAACTTCAATCGTCTTATCGGACACGGCGCGGTGGATCCGGTAGGTGGCTCGGTACCGCATCGGGCGTACCTGTGCGAAATAACACGAGCCGGCGACACACCGGCATAGCAATCATTGCCGGACCACCAAGAGCGCCTGCAACGCAAGCGGTGGCGCGTACACCGGTGTTTAACCACACACTGCGTCCCTCGGGCCCAAGGCCAACGTCCACAGGGCACGCCCGTCCAGCGGCAGGGTACCCGGAGGCTGCCCGGTGGCTAACCGCACCCAAGCACGGATCGGCGCGCCCGCCGCCGACAACAATTCCACCAACTGAGCGGCTTCAAGCTGCCAACCGGCGCGCCACTCTCCCCGCCAAGAATGCCGAACGCTGGCACCACCGCGCCGTCCGCCAGCTGCTCAATGGCCTGAATTTGGTCCGCAATAGGCGTTGAAAGCTCAAACGCTTGTCCTTCGAAACGCAAATCCACCGAGCGTTCGATGCGCATCGGCTCCCCTGAGAAACCCCCGGCGATCAATTCCGCAGCGCCTGTTCTATTAGTGGCGCGAACCGCTGCAAAAAGGTGCCGAAACTGATCGTTTATAAACCAAGCAACGACGAGCGCGCATAATCCAGCCGGCGCTCGGCCACCAACAAACCAAACGCCGAAAAAGCGCCAGGCAGCGGCGGCACGATAACTTGCGGCATACCCGGATCCCAAGCGCTCTCCGCCGCGTGCAAAAGACCAGCACCGCCGTGTGCCACCAAGACGAACTGCCGTAGATCGATACCGCGCATAACGGGGATTTCCTCAAGAGGCAACGACCAAGGCTGTTGCACGACCAATGAAGCTTAGCTGGAACGCCATTGATGGTATTGAGCAGCGTGCCGTGAGGAGAGTCCTTGCTCGCAGGGATGCCCAATCTCCAAAACGACTAGCTGTCGATGAGACCTCTTTTCAAAAGCACCACGAATAGGTCACAGTAGTGACTGACCACGATAAGGGCATTGTTATCCAGGTCGCTGATGAGCGTAAAAGCGACAGCTTTGATGAGTATTTTGATACGTTGCCGGATGACGCCAAAAAAGGTATTGAATGTGTGACGATGGATAGGTCCAAGGCTTATATACCCATCACACTTCAAGATGCGAATATCGGTGCATCAATAATTTGAAACTTATCAGTGATTCTTTTTCTCAATAAAGCCTTTCGTCTTCCAACGCGCTTGAAAAAATTCAAAGAGGCTTCCCGAAAATCTAAAAACTTCTCATAGTACCGATTATAAGTAACCGCTTCATGCATCATTTTCCAAAGTCGCTCAATTGGATTTAAATTCGGTGAATAGGGCGGCAAATAGTGTAATTTAATGTTTGAGTCCTTGGCATAAGACTGAACGTCTTTGCTCTTATGATAAGCCGCATTATCCCAAATTACATGAATTTCTTTCTCTGGTGGGTGCTGTTTGCGTAGAGATTTTAGAAAAGATTGATCGTTTGCGCATTCACTCGCTCAACTTCAGTCTGGATTATTGTGTGACCATCCAAAGATAAAGCACCAATGAAATTCAATCGTGTTTGACGAGCGGTTGTGGCAATATTCTTTCGAGTGCCTCTTGAAATCCATCCATAAGCCAACCGCGTTTGATACTGCGGATGAAAATTGTCTAAGAAATAGATTAAACCCTTGTTTTTAGCGTCTTTCGAAAGATGTTCATAGTCTTTGACAAACGTTTTTTGCGCCTGTGCGTTTGCTTTCGCTGGAACTGCATCAGGCTTCTTATGGCAGAAATTATTGCGATGCCGCCATTTTGTCATGCCGCTTACACTGTAAAGCTTACCAAAATTCAACTTCACATAAGTGCAAATGTCCTTAACATAAGGATAAGTCATTCCTTCTAGGTGTTTAACGAGCTTTGCTGTTTCACTCTCGTTTAAATCACTTTTGCTGCCCCCGTTTTCGGGCTTCAGCTTAGCTTCGGAAAAGTAATCGTCGATAGGGCGTCTAATGGTCTCATCTTCTAAAAGTAAAATTCCAGAAATTTCTGAATAACTATAACCCTCATCAAAAGCTAAAACAGCTTTTATTCGGTCTCGAATACGCTCATCTCTCTTTACGATGAGATTTTATGAGTGTATCGCGCTCGCTTGGTGTTAAATGATTTTTCATAAGTTTATTTTGACCATAATCAGCTAGCTAATGCAAGTATTCTAGATTCGCATTTTCAATGGCGATTGGTATATTCACTCACCTAGCGCTCACGTAAGAGGTTGCCGCCATGTCCGTTCATGCCATCGACGCCACTGCCGATGCAGTCACTCAAGCCAAAATCGACCTTGCCGCAGCTCACCGCTTGGCTTGTTATCACGATCTCGATGAAGGCATCGACAATCATTTCACGGTCACCGTCCCTGGCCGCGACGACAGGTTTCTGATCCTGCCGTTCGGACTGCACTGGTCGGAGGCCAGCGCCAACTCCATGATCATGTACGACACGGCAGGGGCGACGGTCGAGGGTGATGGTATCTGCGAGCTGTCGGCCCACTGCATTCACACCCCTATCCACCGGATCACCGGCGCCCGGGTCGTGTTACACACCCATCAGACTTGGGCCTTGGCACTCAACATGATCGACCACAACCGCTTGGTGCCGGCTAGCCAAACGGCGGCATTTTTCCATGGCCGCGTGGCGTATGACGATGTTTATGCAGGCACCGCCGACTTCACCAGCGAAGGTGAACGGCTAGCCGGGCTGCTGGGTGAGCGTCACACCGTGTTTATGAAGAATCACGGCGTATTAGTCGTGGGCGACACGGTAGCGCAGGCGTACCGGCGGCTTTATCTGCTGGAGCGGGTATGCCGGGCTCAAGTCTTGGCCATGAGCACGGGACGGCCCCTGGCGGCACTGTCCGATGAGGTCATCGCCAGCGTGAAGAAACCAGCCGCCCACGATACCCACGATACCCACGATACCCACGATACCCACGATACCCACGATAGCCATGATAGCCGTACCCGTGAGCACCTGTTCTTCGAGGCCATGAAGAGGGTGATGGATCGCGAGATGCCGGGGTACGCCAATTAAGCAGACGTGGCCGGCAATGGCATTGTTTGGGTGCTGCCCTGGATAGTACTCCAGGTCAACCTATTGTTGGGCTACGGCTTTCATCATCACTTGTCTCTGACGAGCAGCAGGTTTTTAAATCGCCACTCGAGGAGCGCAAGAGAAGATGGAGGAGTTCGCCTTTTTTAAGGGCCAGCAAAGCGACGGCGATCCGGTAGGTTTCCAAGTGCGTGACACAGGGCTGTTTCCACAGCTTGGTATGTTTTGCAACCAAAAGCTTTTGTGAGGGTCAGTTTAGCTTCGGTATGGATACCCGCCACCGGACTGGAAGAAAGTGCACTTTTGGCCTTGAACCTATTGAGCAACAACGGGCGGTGGTTGATGGCAAGTATACTTCTGTGTCTTATGCAGGACCCATTCAGGTTAACTGCGCTAACCGGACCTGCCTTGCAGGTGCATTAGCATTGGGAAACGGTGTTTTGTTGGGCGCTATTCCCTTGGAGGCGATACCTTGGATAAGCATTATCTCGAAGCATCACTGCAAGCACCCGGCTCAGTTGTCGCTCAGCCGCGGTGACCGGCACACAAACAGGCCGGTTCGCGGCCCTCAAGGCACCGCTCTACCGGCGCTATTGGCTGGGCTCTATCGGCTCGGTAGGCGCTACCCAGTTGGTGATGATGGCCATGTCTTGGTTGGTGTTCGCGCTCAGTGGCTCACCGGCCGATCTGGCCATGTTGGGCGTGGCGGCTTCACTGCCGACTATTATCGTGGTGCTGGTTGGAGGAGTGGTCGCCGATCGGCTGGACCGGCGCCGGATCATGATGGTAACGGCGCCACTCTCGGCCCTACTGATGGCCACCCTCGCCCTGCTCGATGCGGGCGGCGCCGTCGAGGTCTGGCATGTGTGGGCGATCGCGGCGCTGTTCGCCACCGTGGCCGGATTCGACTGGCCAGCCTGGCAATCACTGTTTCCACTGCTGATCGAGCGGCGCTACATGGTGAGCGCGGTGTCGTTAAACGCCATGCTCTGGCAAGGCAGCCGCATGGTGATGCCAGGGGTGGGGGGATTCATTATCGCCGTGTTCTCCACCGCGGCCGTCTTCGGGATCGCCGCTGCCGGGTTTCTCATTATGTTCGCGGTGATCGCGAGCTTACGGGTGCGTGCCACCGCACGAAGCTCGCACAACGCTTTGCGTGCTTTCGCCGAAGGTGTGCGGTTCATCGCCGGTAACCGGCTTTTTTATGTGTTGATCCCGCTCTCCTACACAGTGATGTTCTTCAGCATGTCTTATTTGCAGATCATGCCGCTGTTCACCGAGCGGCTGGGCGTAGGCGCCGATGCATTCGGATTGCTGATCGCCGCCTCCGGACTGGGATCGGTAGCGGGCACTTTGGGCACGGCATCTTTGCAAGGTTCCCCCCGCCTAGGTCCCATCATGCTGGGCAGTGCCATAGCCGCTGCCACCATCCAGCTGGTGTTTTGTGCGGTGACGAAATGGTATGCCGGGGCAGCGTGGGCTTATGCGGCCGCCGCGCTGTGCGTCAGTGCCACGGCGGCGTTGACCTCCGTGTTTCTGATCGCGTCCATGAGCGTGTTGCAACTCGCCGTTCCGGAGCCGCTGCGCGGGCGGGTGATGAGTATTCACGGCATCACCTTTAGCATGATCGCGCTGGGTGCGTTGTTCAGCGGCACAGTGGCAGAATATTCAGGTCCATCAGCGGCTGTGGCCATCGGCGCGGCGGTGGTGATCGCGGCCAATGTAGGCGTATGGATGTTGCAGCCGCGCATTCGCGGCCTTAGAGGTGACAGCCTTAGGGGTGACACGGTGGCCACCGCCTAGGCCGGCAAGGCCGCACACGCTTATGATGCAAGCGTCAAAATAGCGCGATGCCGAAGACTTCCCGGGTGACGACATGACCGTATTGATCGCAGGTGGCGGGATCGCTGGCCTCACGCTAGCGCTGACATGCCATGAGATCGGCGTGCCGTTCAAAGTCTTCGAAGCCACCTCTTCTATTCAACCGCTTGGCGTCGGTATCAATCTTCAACCCAATGCAGTGCGCGAACTCGGCGATCTAGGCTTGACCGGCGAACTGGAGCGCATTGGCGTTAAAACTCAGGAACTGGCTTTTTTCAGTAAAAAAGGGCTGGAGATATGGTCCGAACCGCGCGGCACTTGGGCGGGTTATGCGTGGCCGCAGTTCTCGGTGCACCGGGGCCAGCTCCAAATGCTGCTCTACCGGACATTGACGCAGCGGGCCGGGGCCGATTGCGTGCAAACCGGCTGGCGGGCATCGTCATTTGCCAATGAAGACGGGCAAGCCTGCCTGACGCTATTACAGGCGGGCGGCGGTGAGGAGCGGGTGGAGCGCGGTGCTGTCCTGATCGGGGCTGACGGCATTCACTCCGCCATTCGCGCTCAGATGCAACCCGATGAAGGTCCGCCGCTTTGGGGCGGTGCGATTATGTGGCGAGGCACCACGCTCGCTAAACCGTTTCGGACCGGTGCCTCGATGGTCATGATCGGGCACGACACCCAACGTTTAGTGGCCTACCCGATTTCCGCGCCTAAAGCCGAATCGGGGCTGGCGGTCATCAATTGGATTGCGGAGCTGCGTTTCGATCCACACGCCGGTTGGCACAAAGAGGATTGGAACCGGTTGGCCGATGCGGACGATTTCCTGCCCGAGTTCAGCGCTTGGCGTTACGACTGGCTCGACCTGCCGGCCCTCATCAGCGGCGCGGAGCAAGTGTTCGAATACCCGATGGTGGACCGGGACCCACTGGAGCGGTGGACCCACGGGCGGGTCACGCTGATGGGCGATGCCGCCCATGCCACCTATCCGGTGGGCTCTAACGGCGGTAGCCAGGCTATCGTCGATGCACGCAAGCTAGGCGCCGCGTTCTTACAACACGGATTGACGCCGGCCGCTTTGCAAGCTTACGAGTCGGAGCTTCGCCCGATCACCACGCAGGTTATCCTGGCTAACCGGGGCAGTGGGCCGGACGCTATTTTGCAGGTGGTGGAAGATCGTTGCGGCGGTGAATTTACCGATATAGAAGAGGTGCTGCCTAGAAGCGAACTCGAAGCCCACGCGGCCAAATACAAAGGCCTGGCCGGGTTAGCCATAGCGGCCTTAAACCGGGCGCCTAGAACGATCACCTAGCCCATTTGACAACGATTAGGGCAATTCGGCGTTAGGGCACCTGCTAAAAATAGTAATTTTTTCGTGAGTGCAAGGAAGCACCGCGCGCAGAACCGCAGTGTATGAAGGTCATACATGAGGATTCGAGCACGGAGCTGACGCCGCAATCGCGGAAAAAGTGCATTTTTAGCAGGTGCCCGTTAGGGGGAAATATGGATTGGGGTGTGCATATGCCGCATCTGGGCCGGCGCGTAACCGGCGAGGCGATAATGGCATTCGCGGGCGAATGCGAGCGCCTGGGCGTTCATTCGGCCTGGGTCAGCGATCATCTGTGTTGGCCGGCGGACATCGTGTCCAGATATCCGTACAGCGATGATGGCGCTTTCGCCCCGTCCACGGATATGGGCTGGCTTGAGGCGGTGGGCACACTGACTTTTCTGGCCGCCTGCACGCGCAAGATGCGCCTTGGCACTTCCGTGCTGATATTGCCATACCGCCCACCGGTATTGTTCGCTAAGCAATTAGCCACCCTGGATGTGCTGTCGGGCGGGCGTCTTATCTTCGGCGCCGGGGTGGGCTGGATGAGGGAGGAGGCCGATATCCTGGGCATGCCGTGGGACCAGCGAGGTAAACGCAGCGACGAATACCTGCGGATGTTCGAGGTGTTGTTCCGCGATGCTGCCCCTGAGTTCAACGGCGAGTTCTATCGCATCCCGCAGGTAGGGTTCGAGCCGAAACCTCTACAACAGCCATTGCCGGTTTGGATCGGCGGCAACACCAACGCCGCGTTCAAGCGCACGGCCCGCTACGGCCATGCGTTCCATGCCGCCTTCGAGCCGCTGGAGGTGGTGGCGCATGGCTGGTCGCGCGTGCGCGAAGCGTGTGAAACGATCGGCCGGGACCCTGCACAGTTGCGTTTGTCTTTGCGCATGTTCTTGGACCCGGCTGGCGCCATGCCGGCAGAGCAATCCATCGCCGGCTCTGGCGAACAGATGCTTGAGACGATAGGCAAAGCGCAAGCGGTAGGCATCGATCATATTCTGCTAGACCCGGTCGCCCGCGGCGGCGCCCCCGGACGCTTGGATGCTGTGCGTCATTTCATGGAGAACGTAGCGCCGAAGCTATAGGCACTGAAGATGTAGCAAGGCGGCGGCGATGCTGACAGTTTGGGGGCGGGCGAATTCCATCAACGTGATGAGAGCCTTTTGGACAGGCGCGCAGTTGGCGAGCAGCTTCCAGCGCGTCGCTGCCGGCATGGAACACGGCGGCTTATTGTTCCATGGCCGACGTTCCTGTTGGCGTGACTGCCTGACGCTGGTTCCAGTCGCCCATCGAGCGGGCCGATGGGCCACACGTGAGCGCGTGGCACGAACGCTTGCCGGCACGCCCGGGCTGCAAGCAATACATGGCACAGCCACTCACCTGAAGCACGGGATTGGCCGAGCACGCAATTGGCCAGACGCTACACCAGTGTGACGGCGGCCCGCGGGCCGGCTATAGTCGCCCCACTCCTGGCAACCGGGCTTTCAGCTATATGGCCGATCGCATTGATGCCGACGCGCTTTACCATCTGATTACGGCAGCCGGCGAATTAGCCCTCGTCGATGTGCGCGAACAGGCGCCCTTCTCCCGTGCCCATCTGCTGTGGGCGTGCTGCATACCACTTAGCCAGTTGGAACTGCGCTTCGCCCGGTTGGTGCCCAGGCGTCACACCCGCGTTGTGCTCTGCGACGACGGCGCCGATCTCGCTGAGCGGGCGATGCAGCGTTTGCACACTTTCGGCTACACCAACGTGACCCTACTCGATGGTGGCATCGCCGCCTGGAACGCCGCCGGATATGAGTTATTCAGTGGCATCAATGTCCCCAGCAAAGCCTTCGGCGAGTTCGTGGAGCATGCTTACGCTACACCCTCCATAGATGCGCAGGTGCTACAGGCGCGGCTCGAGGCGGATGATGATGTGGTGGTGTTGGATGCAAGACCCGTCGATGAATACCGCCAGCTGAGTATTCCTACGGGCATTTGCACACCAGGTGCGGAGCTGGTGTACCGGGTGCATGATGTGGTGCCGTCGCCCGCTACCACCGTGGTGGTCAATTGCGCCGGGCGCACCCGCAGCATCATCGGCGCCCAGTCGCTCATCAACGCCGGCCTACCGAATCCGGTCATGGCCCTGCGCAACGGCACCATGGGCTGGCATTTAGCGGGATTGAAAGTGCGTGAAGGGGCCGACGCCCCGGTGCCCGATGTCTCCCAGCACGCAGTGGCAATAGCTAAAGCGCGGGCGGCGAGAGTCGCTGAGCGCTTCGGCGTGCGCTTGCTGCCACGAGAAGTGCTAGTGGATTTGGAAGAGGAGAGCGCCCGTTCGCTGTTTTTGCTCGATGTACGCAGCGCCGAGGAATTCGAGGCCGGCCACCTACCCGGTTCGCGCAACGCGCCCGGCGGGCAATTGGTGCAGGCCACGGATGAATACGTGGGTGTGCGGGGCGCGCGTATCGTTCTCGTGGACGACGCTCATGTGCGCGCCATCATGACCGCCTCCTGGCTGATTCAGATGGGCTGGAAGGAAGTGTGGGTACTGCAGGGCGGTATCGGCGGCGCCCGGCTTGAAACCGGGCCTGCCTACAGCGAGAGGTTGGGGCTGGACAGTGTCGAGGTGGAACTGCTGTCGCCACCCTCCCTGGCCCGGCTGTTAGAACAGGGTGAAGCAACCGTTATAGATCTGAGTTCTAGCCGCCGTTTTATCGAGGCGCATATAGCCGGGGCGCGCCACGCGGTGCGCAGCCGCTTGGATCAATTCCTTGCCACCTCGCCGCCGGCGAATTGGCTGGTGTTCACTTCCGAAGATGGCATTTTGGCCCGGTTCGCGGCGCGCGAGGCCGAGACTTTGGCCCATGGCCACACGGCCGCGCTCATGGGCGGTAATCAGGCATGGCGGGAAAGCGGTTTGGCCATGGCCTGCGGTGCCTGCGGTATCGAGTCCGATCCGGACGATGTGTGGCTGAGACCGTATGACGACACGGCAAACGTGGAGCAGGCGATGAGGGATTATCTGACTTGGGAGGTTGATCTAGTGGCGCAAATCGAGCGGGACGGGACGGCTTCGTTCAAGCGGTGGCAATAACCGGGCGGTGGCAATAGCCGGTGTGTAGCAGCGTCTCACCCAGCGACGAGCACCTGCCCCTGCGTCGAGCGCCGCGCAGTGCGGTACACAACAGTCTTCTCCACACAGCGGGCTGTTCGCCTTCGTGCCGGATATGCGCTCTCACCGTGAGGCCATCCGAGGGATGGCCGATGCGCACTGGCACATCGCTTCACAACGAAGCGCCGGCATAGCTGTTGGCCAAAGTGCCGGGGATGAGGCAGGCGGCGGCCACGCACCTGCCGGTGGTGGGCGGTGTCGCCCGGTGCACCCGTTCCATGGACAGTACGCGCACGGCGATATCGATGGCAGCTCCCCCGGGATGCTTGCTTCCGCCAACGACCGGTAGTCCCGTGGCGTGGCCACCGGGGCGATTTTGGGGCTCGATAGGAGTACTTCGGCGGGAGCCTCACTGCTCCCCATGGCGCGACACTGCCGATCCGGCGCCGGCGGTCTAGACCGGTCATGAGTGCGCGATCATGTTCGATGACCTCCGGCAGCGCGGTCTCCGGTAGCGCGTTGCTCTGCTGCGGCGGGCGCCGTAAGATGCTTGGTTCACTCGCTATTTGCCATCATTCAGGTGAAGTAACGGAGGGCTTTTCCCATGAGTGCGTTTCGCCCGGAGATCGAGGTTTTACGTAATAACGGCATCACCGGGATCGCGCTCCAGCGCATCAATGACCCAACGGTCATACCGCTGTGGTTTGGCGAAGGCGATCGAGTCACACCCGGTTTTATCCGCGAGGCGGCCAAACAAGCTTTGGACGACGGGCTGACGTTCTATAACCACACCCGCGGACGCATCGAGCTGCGCAGCGCCATCAAGCGTTATCTGGACCAGCTCTACGGCTTGGACTTGAATCCCGACCGTGTCAGCGTTCCCGGCTCCACCATGCTCGGCATCACTATCGCGGCGCAGATGTGCCTCAACAAGGGCGATCATTCCATCATCGTGAGCCCCAACTGGCCGAACATCGAATCCACCTTCCAGGTAACGGGCGCGCAGGTGTGCTTCGTGCGCCAGCGTCAGGAGGGTGGCGAGTGGCAGCTTGAGTTAAGCGACCTTTATGCGGCAGTGCAGCCCAATACCCGGGCCATTTTTATCAATACCCCCTGCAACCCCACCGGTTGGGTGATGACGCCGGATGAACAGCGCGAAGTGCTGGAGTTTTGCCGGCGGCGGCAGATCGTGCTGATCGCCGATGAGGTGTATCACCGCACTGTCTACGACGCACCGGTGGCGCCCTCTTTCTTGAGCCATGCCACAGACGATGATCCGGTAGTGGTGGTCAACGGCTTTTCCAAAGCTTGGGCCATGACCGGCTGGCGTATCGGCTGGGTGGTGGCGCCCGCGCGCATGGAGGAGCAATGGGCGGTGATGTCGGAGTGCTTCAACACCGGCGCCACCACGTTTGCACAGCTTGGCGCCCTGGCCGCTATCGAGCAGGGTGAAGCCACCGTTAAACAACTGACGCAGCAGTATGCCAAGGGCCGCGATATCGTGATGGAGATGCTAGGCCAGCATCCGCGCCTCGAGATTTTGCGTCCGCAAGGGGCTTTTTATGCGTTTCCCCGGCTGCGTGGCGTCCGCTCCAGTATGCAATTCGCGCAACAGGTGTTGGACGAAGAGAATGTGGGGTTGGCGCCTGGGTATACCTTCGGCCCCGGTAATGAAGAACATTTCCGGCTTTGTTTTGCCCAATCTCACGAGCGTTTACGCGAGGCCCTGCGCCGCGTGCTGGCTTGTATGGACAGGTTGCCGGACAGTGCTTTTACCGAATGAGCCCCCACTCGCATAAAGACAGACCGCATAAAGACAGACCGCATGGAGACGGCTCGAATGGGGGCGGTCACTCGGGGCTGAGTACCAAGGTATGTTGAGGGGCTCCGGGCAACAAGGGTGTGGGCTCTACATCGACCCACGCTCGGTGGCCGGCAGCGTAGAACGGCGATAGGGGATGACCGCTCTGCCCGCCCGGCATATGGAAGTAGCCGCGCGCCTCGTGACCGGGGCGCACCACCAAGCGCTGCGAGGCGCCGTGGGTGCGGCGGTGGAAACGCGGCATGAAGGCATCGCCGGCAACCGGGGAATAGGGCAGGTCGATGAACCGGCCCAGGGCCGGCACAGCCCGGCTGAAGGGGTGGGCAACGACGGCTCCATTGCGTTCATCCCAGGTGCGCTCGGCTAGAGGTCCTGGTTTAGCCCGCGTCACTCTGGCTGTCGCTTCGTTGCAGGCGGCCACTAGAAAACTGTCCCAATCAGCGAAACCTCGAGGCAATAGATGAGCAGGGCGCTCACTCAATATCTGCCAGACTATGCCTTCGCGCTGATTGAGACCTCTCAGCGTCATTTGCGGGTAACGTGCGTAGGCTTTGTGCAACAGGCCGGCGAACACCTTGGCATGTACGGTATCGCGGATCTCATGGATCCAGCGGTGCGCGGAATCGGCTGGCTCGGCCCGGCCCCGCCAGGTTTTCAATACCGCTATGAGTTCGCCCGAGCGCTGCACCTGGCCGGCTTTGCGCGCCAACAACCCGCGTATCAGTTGATACCAGCGTGCCAGGAATAGCGCCCGATCATCACCGGCGACGGACAATAAGGCGCTCTCATCGACCTGTGTGAGCGCGCGCGCCCAAGCGGTAGCCGCCGTCTCCCAACCGCTCGATATGGGGGGAGCCTACCGTGCGGGCATTGGCGGTCCAGAGTAGACCACTGGGTGGATTGACCAAGCGGGGCCGTAACGCCTTGGCCAGTTGTGCCCAGGTTTCATCCGGTGCATCACCGCCGCTCAGCAACTTGTTGTAATCAACACCAGGCTTGCGCTGCGCAATAGCGCCGATGATGGTCCACGCAAGATTGCCATCCTTATCGACTACGATGAGGTTTTGCGGCGGGATGCCGACGTCCGCCGCCAACTCTAAGGCTTGTCGTACCGTGCGGGCGTTTTCGAACTCCATCAATTTCATGTTGGTGAACGCCGGCATGTGAGCCGCCCAACGCAGTGCGTGCAGTTGCCCGTCTACCGCCTGCACCGGCCCCCAAACCGTCTGGCGCACTTCGAGTTCCAGCGCTTCGCCGCCGGCCACCTCGATGCGCTCTGTGCGCACCTCGAAGGGCCGCTGCGCGCCGTTGTAACGGTAATAAGCCGGTTTACCTTCGATGGGCTCTACCAAAACCCTGTCGCTCGTGTCGATGTAGGCGTTGGTAAAACCCCACGCGATATGACCGTTGCTGCCGGCGGTCAACACCGGCGCACCCGGCAAAGTGACGCCGCTGCCGTCCAAACCGGGGGATTGCATGCGTACGCGGTACCAGATGTTGGGGACGCTCAGTGTCAGGTGCATGTCATTGGCGAGGATGGCGCCGCCGGTTGCGGAAAACCCGCTTACGGCAAAAGCATTACTGCCGAAAGCAGGCGCGGTATCCGGGTCTAATGGTGTATTCGAGGCAATCGCTGTGTTGCGCAGATCCAACGATTGCGGCCCAGGCAGCGGCAGCTTCGGCCAAGAGCTATGGTCGAGCGCCGCATCCGCATCGGTACCGGTGGTGGCGAAGTGTGCGTACCAATCCGCAGGCACCGTGGCGTGAATACGGGTCAAAGTGAGGTCCCGTTCAGCCTCGGCGTCGGTGAGGGTAAACCACATGGCATAAATGGCCAGAAGACTGTCTTCCGGCAACCAGGGCTCGGGGCTTTGGCGCACCAGTAGATACTCGAAGCTCGGGGTCAACAAGCCGGCGAGACCGGCATTAACGCCTTCGGCGTAGGCGTGCAAATGCTGGCGGTGGTCCTTGGGGAGGCCCTCCAGCGCCCGCCTTGCGACGGCGCGCAAGCCGTGCAGCCGGTGTTGTTGGTCAGCCTTCAATGCGGCCGGGCCAAATAGCGCGGACAGCTCACCGGCGGCTACCCGGCGTTGCAGGTCCATCTGAAAAAACCGCTCCTGGGCGTGCACAAAGCCGATGGCCCTGGACAGATCCGGACGTGATTTAGCCGTGATCGTGGCGACACCGAGGGCGTCGCGCCGAACGGTTACCCGCTGTTCTAGGCCGGCCAGCGGGCGGTTCCCATCCACCACCGGCAAGCTGCTTATTAGACTCAGGTATAGGGTGCCGGCCAGGAGTGCAGCGATGCCCACCATGGCGGACAGTGTCCAACCTAGCCGGCTCATCGCCCTAGCGCTGCTGCGCCCGGATCCTTTCCATCAAGGCGATGAGGCGGCGGGCTTTCTCCACGATGGGGTAGTCCACGAAGTAACCCTCTACCTGAATCGATGCGCTACCGGCGGCTTGCGCTTCGTCAAAAGCGGTGATGACTTTGCGGGCGTGTACGACCGCCGCCTCACCGGGCGTGAACACCTCGTTAACCGGACCTATCTGTTCGGGATGGATGCACAGCTTGCCCTGAAAGCCCATCCCTTGGGCCCGCCGCGCCGAGGCGGTCAACGCTGCGCGGTGCTGCTCGCCGATATGGATGAACACGGTATCTACAGGGGGCTCGAGGCCGGCCGCCCTGGATGCCAGCGCGATAGCGGCACGGGCGTGCTCCAATTCCCGTTCGTCATCGCTCCAGATCATGTTCATATCCAGGGTGTAATCACCCGCCCCGAAGGACAAACGCCGTAGCCGGGAGCCACACGATGCGATAGCTGCTACATTGCTGACGCCTTTGCCGGTTTCGATGATCGGCATGAGGTCTATACTGCCAGGCGCCAAGCCTTGCTCGCGTTCCAAGTGAGCGAGCAACCAGTCGATGCTCTGCACCTGATCCGGGCTTTCGACTTTCGGCAAAACGATGCCATCCAAAGCCGGGCAGACCACTGCGGTTATATCCCGGAAACAAAACTGCGTGTCGTAAGCGTTCACCCGCACATAGCCCAGGCACGCTCGAGGCCGGTCTAATGCTTCGACAATAGCCGCCCGCGTGGCCGGCTTCTCGGCGATGGCGACAGCATCTTCGAGATCCAAGATGGCCGCGTCGGCGCCGGCATTGAAGACTTTGGCGACCTGCCGCGGATGATTGCCAGGGGTGAACAGAAAGCTGCGAAAAGCGCTCATAGGAATATATCGATTAGCTATGTGGCGGGCGCGTATTGTAGCGGGTGTTCGCTCAAGCTATGGCGCGCCGGGCGCTTCCCCGCTAAGTTTGCCAACAAAACATATACCTAGCGAAGTCAATCGATGACCACATTGCTACCTGAGGTGCCCAACTCTACTATCCTCCCCACTGGGCTGAGCCCCGCCGCGGGGCACTGCCAGTCTGGGGGGCACTGCCAGTCTGGCGCCATGTCCGAACCTGCCAACGGCATCCCATCCAATGACTGACGCTCGCCACACTCGGGCGCTACACCAGCGTAGCCGCTACCAACAAGGCCACTCCCGGGGAGACTGGTTGAGCCTGTTCGCGGCACACCGGGTCGCTGCGAACCTGCTGATGATGCTGATGATCATCGCTGGTGTGTTCGGCTTGTATAAGCTCAACCGGCAGTTTTTTCCCAATTTTGCCCTCGATTTCGTCAACGTGCGCGTTGCTTGGACCGGGGCGGCGGCAGAGGACGTGGAAAGCGCTGTGGTCATCCCGTTGGAACAGGCGCTGCGCACGCTCGATTCCCTGCACAAGATGACTTCTACTTCCAACGAGGGCTTTGGCCGCATCTCTCTCGAGTTCAAGGAAGGCACCGATATGGGGGTGGCCGTCGATCAGGTGAAGGAGCGGGTGGCGTTGGTGCGCAACCTGCCGGCGACGGCGGAAGAACCGGAGGTATCCAGGCTGATACGCTATGAGCCGGTGGCCCGCCTGGTGGTGACCGGCCCGGGCACGACCGATGGGCTGCGTCCGCTCATAAAAGACATCGAGCGCGAATTGCTGGACGCAGGTATCGCCAGCATTGCGATTACCGGCTTGCCGGACGAGGAGATCGCGGTACAAGTATCGAGCGCCCGATTACGGGAACTCGATCTCGGACTACAGGACGTCGCGCAACGCATCGCCCGCGGCTCACGCGATCTTCCCGCCGGCTCCATCGGCCGGGACGAGGTCGCGCGCCAACTGCGTGCGTTGGAGCAACGGCGCGACGAGCAAGGGTTCGCCGAACTCGCCCTGGTATCGGATGACAGTGGCCGCTACCTCAGGTTGGGGGAGGTGGCCACTATTGAACGCCGTGCCCGTAGCGCTCAGGTGGAAGTGGTGCATAACGGCAAAGCGGCGGTCGAGCTGCTGGCACTTCGGGCCGAGACCAGTGACAGTCTCGAATCGGCGGAGATTTTGCAGACTTGGCTGGAACAACGCCGTCCCGAACTACCGCCGGGTATTGAGATAACCGTCTACGATCAAGCGTGGCAGCTCATCAAAGACCGCATCATGTTGCTACTGTTCAACGGCGGCGGCGGTTTGATCCTGGTGGTCGCCATTCTTTTTTTGTTTCTGAACGCCCGGGTGGCTTTTTGGGTAGCCATCGGCATTCCCGTCTCTTTCATGGCCACCCTGGGCGTTATGTGGTTCGCCGGCGGCAGCATCAATATGATCAGCATGTTCGGGCTCATCATGGCGCTAGGCATCATCGTGGACGATGCCATCGTGGTGGGCGAGGATGCGCTCACCCATTTTCAGGCCGGTAAAGCGCCCCTCGAGGCGGCCACCCAAGGTGCCCACAGGATGCTGGCGCCGGTGATGTCCTCATCGCTGACCACTATTGCGGCGTTTCTGCCGTTGATGTTGGTGGGGGGGATTATAGGTAACATCTTATTCGCCATTCCCCTGGTGGTGATCTGCGTCATTTTGGCATCGCTGGTGGAGAGCTTCTTGGTTTTGCCAGGCCATCTACGCGGTTCCTTCGAAGCCACCGGCAAGAACAAGACGTGGCCGGCGCGGGCGTGGCTCAACAATGCTTTCGACCGGTTTCGCGATGGCATCTTCAGGCCACTGGTGACGGCAGCGGTGGATCATCCGCTGACCACCGCTGTGTGCGCCCTGTCCGCGCTCATCCTGGCCATCGGTCTGTTGGCAGGAGGACGGGTGGCGTTCAATTTCTTCCCCACCGCCGAATCCACTATAGTCACCGCCAATATCTCGTTTGTCGCTGGCACGCCCCCGCAGATCAGCCGCCGCTTTGCCATGCGCGCCGAGGCGGCGCTGCGCCAAGCGCAAAGCGAGTTGGGCGATGCATTCGTGAGCACGGCGGTGGTGAGGCTAGGACAGATCCGGGTGGCCGATAACCTGTCCGCGGTACTCGGCGATCAATACGCGACGATCACTGTAGAGTTGACCGAGCCCGATAGCCGCGAGGTACGCAATGCGCAGATCATTCGCCGCTGGAAAGCGTTGATCGGCAGCGCCCCCGGCCTTGAAAATCTGTCTGTTTTCGAGCGCAGGGCGGGACCGCCCGGGCGCGATGTCGACGTGAGCCTCAAAGGCGCGGACGCGGCGACACTCAAAGCCGCCGCACTGCAATTGGCGCAGGCCCTCAGCACCCTGGAGGGGGTCTCCGGCATCGAAGACGATCTACCTTTCGGCTCGGAACAACTCATCTACGAGTTGACGCCGCAGGGCCGGGCCTTGGGCCTGACGGTAGAGGACGTAGGCCGGCAATTGCGCAGTGCCTACGATGGCCACGTGGCGCAGATCTTCCAGGACGGTGGCGAAGAGATAGAAGTGCGGGTGGTCTTACCCGACCGTGAGCGCTTCAGCTTAGCCTCACTAGAGAACTTCGGTCTGCGCTTGCCTTCCGGGGATACTGTGCCGTTGCTGACCGCGGTGGATATTTCGTACCGGCGCGGTTTCGAGAAGTTGCGTCATCTGGACGGCAAACTGTCGGTACGGGTATCAGCGGATGTGGATCCGGCTGTGACCAACAATGACGCTATTAACGGGCGGCTGCGAACCGAAGTGTTACCGGGCTTGGCGCAACGCTACGGTGTCAACTACAGCTTCGAGGGCCGGGCGGCTGATCAGGCGCAAACCCTGGCGGACATGGTGGTGGGTCTGGGTCTGGGGTTGGCCATGATTTACCTGGTGCTCGCTTGGGTGTTCGCCTCCTACGGCTGGCCATTGGTGGTGATGGCCGCGATCCCTTTCGGTTTGGTCGGCGCCCTGGCGGGACATTTCGTATGGGGTATCGATCTCACTATCTTGTCTTTGTTCGGCTTCTTCGGCCTGTCCGGCATCGTGGTCAACGACTCCATTATCCTGGTCACGTTTTTCAAGGAGCTGCGAACAGCCGGTATGGCCTACCGCGATGCGATTATCGAGGCGGCCTGCTTGCGCTTGCGGGCGGTGTTGCTGACCTCGCTCACTACCATCGGCGGCCTGCTACCGCTACTTTTCGAAACCTCGTTGCAAGCGCAATTCCTGATCCCTATGGCTATTTCCATATCCGCTGGCCTCGCTTTCGCCACTGTTTTAGTGCTCTTATTCGTCCCCGCCTTACTGTTTTTGCATGAACATATCCGGGAACGGTTGGCGCTAGCGCCCGGCAGTATGAGGCGTGGAGGGATGAGGAGTGAGGAATTCCAGTACTTTGATGCGTGAAAGACGGCAAGGCTGCGGCGCGGATACCAATCGATATGTGCATGTATTATCCGGCGAACGCGAAGGCGGTGAAGCGCAGGTGGTATGATTCGGCGCCCGTGCACAACGCGGCCTGACTGAGCGATCCGGCAGGGTTGATTCGATGGAAGGCTTGGAGAACCAGTCGCTAGGCAAATACGCCATCCAACGTCGGATTGGGCGGGGCAGCATGGGCACCGTCTACTTGGGCTATGACACTTTTAACCAGCGGCAGGTGGCTATCAAGGTAGCCAATGCTGATAGCTCCAAACCGGAAAAACTGGTGCGCCGCCACCGCAAGCTGCTCCTCAACGAAGCCAAAGCGTCCGGCTTGCTGCGCCATCCCAACATCGTGGCTGTCTATGACGTGGGGGTGGAGGAGAATATCCACTACCTGGTTATGGAGTACGTGGAGCAACACGAGACCTTGGCCGACTACTGTTCACCTAACCAGCTACTGCCCGTGAAGACAGTGGTGGAGATCATGCTCAAATGCGCCATCGCCTTCGATTACGCCCACCGCAAAGGGATTGTGCACCGCGATATCAAGCCCAAGAACATCATGCTGACGTGCGATCGCGAAGTGAAGATCGGCGATTTCGGGATCGCGCTCATCACCCAGACGGAAGATGCGGCGAACACCCAAGTACACGGCTATATAGGCTCGCCGCTGTACATGAGTCCGGAACAGGCCCGCGGCGAGAACATCGGCAATCAATCGGATATCTTCTGCATCGGCGTCGTAATGTACGAGCTGCTAACGGGTGTGCACCCGTTCGCCGCGGACACCTTACCCAGGATCTCGCATAAGATCCGCAAAGAGCCGCATATCCCCATCAGCGCACTGCGGCCTGAGCTTCCCGCAGTGCTCTCTCGCGTCATCGATAGAACGCTGAAAAAACATCCCGCCGGGCGCTACTCGAGGGGTATCGATATCGCCGGTGATCTGAGCCTCATTTTCGACCATATCAAGGTGCCCCGTGAAGATCTATCGGGGCGGGAAAAATTCGCGCGCGTGAAGCCATTGGCGTTCTTTCAAGAATTCGACGAGCCGGAGATTTGGGAAGTGATCAACGCGAGTTTGTGGCAAGACTTCGGCAAAAACGAGGAGATCATCGCCGAAGGTGAGGATGTCAGCTCATTTTATGTGTTGGTCTCAGGCGCAGTGGATATCGCCAAGAACAATAAGGTGATAGGCCGGTTGGAGCCGGGCAATTGCTTTGGGGAAATCGGCGACATCACTAAGAAAGGGCGCAGCGCCCGTGTAGTGGCAACCCAGCCATCGACGGTGATGAAAGTGCGCTCCTCATTGGTGGAGCGCACTTCGCAAAGCTGCCAGTTGCGCCTGCACCGGGCGTTCCTGAGCACCATGGCGGCCCGCTTGTTCAGGGCGACGGAGCTGCTCGCCAACTGGAATACGGCGGACCAGCCTCCAGTACGGCCCACCCGCTGACTTGGCACTAGGGTGATGTCCCGCCGCGTGGTGTTGGTCGGGACACCGGGGCCGTTGGCCGATGGTGTGATGGCGGCTTTGGTGCAAAACAATGCCGCCTTGGTGGGTGTTGCCGCCATCGGCACACCGCCCGCAACACCCTGCGCGGGTGGGTTGGCTGTGGTCCAGGGCGATCGCCTGAGCGCAGCCGCGGCGCGCGCCGGTATCCCTGTAGAGTGGTCCGCCAGCGCCCTGGAAGCGCCTTTGCTGGCAGCTATACACCGCTTCAAGCCGTCGCTTGCGGTAGTGGCTTGCCTCGCGACCCGCTTGAGCCCGGCTGCTCTTGCCAGCACCGCGGAAGGTTTTTGGAACGTGCACCCGTCCGCCCTGCCCAAACACCGCGGTCCGGCACCCATGTTTTGGCAACTGCGCGATGGCGATGAGTGGGGCGGTGTCAGCATCCACCGTATGGATGCCCGTTTCGATACCGGACCGGTTGCCAGCTCTGCACCGGTACTATTGCCAGCAGGGATTGCGGAACCGGCCGCGCAGTACGCCGCTGGCCTAAAAGGCGGTGCTCTGGTGGCGAGTTTGTTGCGCGCTAGCGAGGTGCGCTGGCAAGAGCAGGCGGCGGCCCAGGCAACGTATGAAAGCCACCCCGCGGGAGCGGCGGCGTACACCTTCGGCGAGGACTGGCCCGTGCTCAGAGCTTGGCGGTTTTTGCGCGGTGTGCGCTGGCGCGGGCAGCCGTTCCGTTTTGTGAGCGGCGGCCAGTGCTGGGTAGTGCGAGAGGCGGTGGACGTGGCGCCGGGACGGCGGCTGCCGTGCGTGCGGCAGGTGAGCGAACGGGTATTGGATTTACCTTTGGCGGACGGGGTTTTGCGGGTTAGGCGCTAGCCGTCAACAGGGCCGAGTGTCATAACGGTTGGCCAAACTGAGTTCCTCTTCGAAGCCGAACTGGCTGAGGTCACGGATCCGCTGGGGATAGATGATGCCGTCCAAGTGATCGCACTCATGCTGCACCACACGGGCGTGAAAACCGCTTACTTCCCGCTCGATGATGTTGCCGTAGGCGTCCGTGCCACTGTAGCGAAGATGGGTGTATCTGGGGACCAAGCCGCGCATATAGGGCACACTCAAGCAGCCTTCCCAGCCCTCTTCGCGCGCCTCGCCTAGGGGCCTCAGGACGGGATTGACCAGCACCGTTTCAGGTACCGGTTCGGCCTCCGGATAGCGGGGATTGAACTGCAAGGCGAACACCACTACCCGTAGCCCGACGCCGATCTGCGGCGCCGCCAAGCCGGCACCGCTGCGCGCCCGCATGGTATCCCACAGATCTTGCACCAGGCCGTGCAACTCGGGCCTGTTTACCTCGGCCACCGCGCTAGCGGCTTCATGCAGCCGCGGATCACCGAGTTTCAATACACGCCGCTCTGCCATAGGAAGGCATCCTTTTCATGAAATTCAATGAACTACCCGCATCCTTCGAATGTGGCTTGTGATGGTAGACTTCCACGCCGATACGGCGACATCCGAGTGGGCGATGGCAGGACACAGTAAATGGGCCAATATACAGCATCGAAAAAAAGCCCGAGACGCTAAACGCGGCAAGCTGTTTACCCGGCTCATCCGGGAGGTCAGCGTGGCAGCGCACCTGGGCGGGGCCGATGCGGGGTCCAATCCTAGACTACGCCATGCCATCGATAAAGCCCTGGCCGGAAACGTTCCCAAAGACACTATAGAACGTGCTTGCAAGAAGGCGGCAGGGGATGGAAATACGGCCAATATCGAAGAGATCCGCTACGAGGGCTATGGGCCGGGCGGGGTCGCCGTCATGGCCGATTGCATGACTGAAAACCGCAACCGCACCGTATCCGAAGTGCGTCATGTGTTCTCCAAATGCGGCGGCAACTTGGGCACTGACGGTTCGGTTGCCTACCTGTTCACCAAGCGTGGCCAGATCTCCTATCCGGCGGGGATCGACGAAAACGCGCTGATGGAGGCGGCGCTGGAAGCGGGCGCAGAAGATGTGATTGAAAATGACGATGGCACGGTGGACGTACTCACTACGCCGGAAGACTTTATGGATGTGCGCGACGTTTTGGTGGCGGCCGGGCTGACCCCGGAGGCGGCGGAGGTGACCATGTTGCCAACGACCAGCGTCAGCTTGGATCTGGCCGATGCGAAAAAAATGCTCCGCCTGCTGGAACTGCTGGAGGATTTGGATGACGTGCAGCAGATTTACTCCAACGCGGACATCGCCGAAGAAACCCTGGAGCAGCTCGGTTAGCCGGGCGCTCTACTGATGTCCAACTGTTGATGTCCATCACTCGGATCATGGGGATTGATCCGGGCTCGCGCGCGACCGGTTACGGCATCATCGATAGCGACGGCCGGCGCTCCACCCATATCGCCAGCGGTACGGTGCGGGCGGCGCAGGGCACTTTTCCGCAACGGCTGAAGACGATCTTCGACGGTGTGAGGGAATTGGTGGAGACCTTCGCGCCCCACGAGATCGCTATAGAAGAAGTCTTCGTGCACAAAAGCGCGAGTTCGGCCCTGAAACTCGGTCAAGCCCGTGGCGCGGCGCTGGCCGCGACCTCGACTCACGCCCTGCCGGTGCACGAGTACACGCCGACCAAGATCAAACGGGCCATTACCGGCCAGGGCCATGCCGATAAAGTGCAGGTGCAGCATATGGTGCGGGTGCTTATCGGACTGCCGTTTGCCCCCGGCTCCGATCAGGCGGATGCGTTGGCGGTGGCCCTGTGCCACGCCCACACTTTCACAGCAGCCAAAGCGACGGCCTCCAATCCGGCGCTGGCGGCACTGGCCACGCGGCGCTCGACCCGGACCCGGCGGCGCCGGTGAACGTGTAGAGGAGCGCATAGGTAGATGAGCGCATGGATGATCGAAGAGGGCGGCGATGATCGGTTGGCTTGAAGGCCGGGTGCGGCTGAAACGCCCGCCGGTCTTAATCTTGGATGTGGGCGGTGTGGGCTACGAACTGGAAGCGCCTATATCCACCTTCAGCGGACTACCGGAAATAGGCGCTAGCGTGCAGCTCTTCATTCACATGGTGGTGCGCGAAGACGCGCAAGCGTTATATGGCTTTGCCGGCGAAGGTGAGCGCGACGTGTTCCGCCAATTACTCAAAGTCAATGGGGTTGGCGCCAAGCTAGGCTTGGCCATTCTCTCCGGCATGAACGGTGAGGCTTTATCCAGGTGCATTCAGGAAGGCGACACGGCGAGCCTGACCCGATTGCCCGGCATCGGCAAGAAAACAGCGGAGCGCCTGATCATCGAAATGCGCGATCGCCTATCCATCCTGTCAGCCACCGCCGGGGCCGGTTTAGTGGATGTAACAGCGCCGGTTCCCAGCGACCCGGTGAGCGAAGCGGTGAGTGCGCTGGTGTCCCTCGGCTTCAGGCCACCCGAGGCGAGCAAGCGGGTGGCGGTGCTGGATACCGCCGGGCTCAGTTGCGAGGACATCGTGCGCCGGGCGTTGCAAGGCAGCGTCCAGTGACGCACCTTGTCACGGATAGTTAATCTCTTTACCGGGCGGGATACACTAGCCAATGGATTCGAATCCGCTTGTACGTGCCGAGGAAGGCCATGATGATGAATTCGATCGGACGATGCGCCCGCGGGTGTTGGCCGACTACATCGGCCAGCCGGCGGTGCGCGAGCAGATGGAAATCTTCATCCGGGCGGCGGCACAGCGGGCCGAGGCCCTGGATCACGTACTGATCTTCGGTCCACCAGGTCTAGGTAAAACCACCCTAGCGCACATTGTCGCCAACGAATTGGGCGTGGGACTGCGGCAAACATCCGGTCCTATTCTAGACCGAGCCGGCGATCTGGCCGCCCTGCTGACCAATCTGGAAGCGCGCGATGTGCTCTTCATCGATGAGATCCACCGCATGAACCCGGCGGTGGAGGAGATCCTCTATCCGGCGATGGAGGACTACCAGATCGATATCATGATCGGCGAAGGACCGGCGGCGCGTTCCATCAAGCTCGATCTGCCGCCGTTCACGTTGGTAGGGGCTACTACCAGGGCCGGCCTGTTGACCTCGCCGCTACGGGATCGCTTCGGCATCGTCCAACGGCTAGAGTTCTATTCGCCGCAGGACTTGACCATCATCGTGCGCCGGGGCGCCCGCATCCTGGGGATTCACCTGGATGCCGATGGTGCCCGCGAGATCGCCCTGCGAGCGCGCGGAACTCCACGCATCGCCAACCGGCTACTGCGCCGGGTGCGGGACTTCGCCGAGGTCAAAGGCGATGGCTACATAGACCAAGCGACAGCGGCCCGAGCCCTTGATCTGCTGGATGTGGATGGCGTTGGTTTCGACATGATGGACCGCAAACTGATGTTGGCGGTGCTGCAAAAATTCGATGGCGGGCCCGTGGGTGTAGACAATATCGCCGCGGCCATCGGTGAAGAGCGGGGCACCATCGAAGATGTGCTGGAGCCGTACCTGATCCAACAGGGTTTTTTGATGCGCACCGCCCGTGGCAGGGTTGCGACGCGCAGTGCTTGGCACCATTTCGGGCTGGTGCCAAGTGCTGGTGCGCCATCCGCTAACCGCGATCTATTCGATGATACGAACGGCGGCGATACGGGCGGCGGCGATACGAGCAGCGGCCGTGGTGGCACCTGATGAATGATTTTAGTAGCCCGACAAGGGTGTACTGCAAAGACCCTGAGGCGGGCGGTATGGTGACTAACGCGAGCTACTTGGAGCACTTTCGTGGGCGCTGATCTTTCAATCCTGGAACTGGTCGCGCAAGCGAGTCTCATCGTCAAGTTAGTCATGCTGACTTTGCTCGGTGCATCGATGATGTCGTGGACGTTCATCTTTCAAAAATGGAAAGAGTTAAAAGAAGCCCGGGTAGAGGCGCAGGTGTTCGAGGACCAGTTTTGGTCCGGCTCCGATCTGGTGACCATCTATAAAACAGTGGAGGCCAAGGGCAACGGCTGCACTGGCATGGAGCGGATCTTTCAGGCTGGCTTCAAGGAATTCGCAAGATTGCGCGGCCAACCCGGGATCGATGGACGCAGCGTGGTCGAGGGTTCGCAACGGGCCATGCGCGTAGCCATGAACCGCGAGATAGATTACCTGGAAGGCAAGCTTTCGTTCCTGGCGACCGTCGGATCAACCAGCCCGTACGTGGGTTTGTTCGGTACCGTGTGGGGCATCATGAATTCGTTCCGATCGTTGGGCGCCATGAATCAGGCCACCTTGGCAAGCGTGGCGCCCGGCATCGCCGAAGCGCTGGTCGCCACGGCTATAGGTTTATTCGCAGCCATTCCCGCGGTGATCGCCTATAACCGCTACGCCAATGATGCCGAGCGTCTAGGCAGCCGCTACGACATTTTCGTGGAGGAGTTTTCCACTATTTTGCAACGCCAGGCACACGTCTAGGCCGGATTTGCGCGGCACGCTTTTGCGCACACGAGGCGGTACAGGGGCAGGACGCGAAGCAGCGGCCCAACCCCGGCCCAACCCCGACGAGGTGAAGCGGGCGTTGCACGAAGACCGATTACAGAGCGCCAATTATTAGGGCGCCAATTATTAGAGCGCCAACTACTAGAGCGATCAGCAGATGCCAGCCCCGGTTCAACGCACCCGTTCCCGCCGCCGGCCGATGTCGGAGATCAATGTAGTGCCCTACATAGACGTCATGCTGGTTTTGCTGGTGATTTTCATGGTCACGGCGCCCCTGCTGACTCAAGGGGTGCGGGTGCAGTTGCCGCAAGCCGAATCTCAGCCAGTAGAACAGACCGACAGTAAGCCGGTGGTACTGACGGTTGATGAATCCGGGCGGTTCTTTTTGGATCTAGGCGCCGACCCGACCGAGCCGCTTGCTCCGGCTACGGTGGTGGCGCGGGTGCGAGCATATCTGGAGCGTGAACCGCAAGCCAAGGTGCTGGTCAAGGGCAATGACGCCTCGGAATATCAGCATGTATTGAACGGTATGGTGCTGTTGCAGCAAGCTGGAGCAAAAAGCGTAGGGTTGTTGACCAGGCCGCCGGCGAAATAGATGCGTGGCTCCAGGGGACAATCACGGCTACCGATCATCTATGCGTTGTTTGTGCACGCAGCGCTGGTGGCGCTACTGACCGTGTCCGTGAGCTGGCAGCACGAGGCGTCAAAACCAGAGCCTATGATTGAAGTAGTGACGGTCACCGAGACCCAGTACGAGGCGCAGCGGCAATTCCTTGAGGAGGCGGCGCAAAAAGAGCGAGACGCACGCGCCCGGGAAATCGCCGACGCGGCGCGGCAAGTAGAAGAAAAACAACAGCAGGTGAAGGCGATGGAACGGGCGGCCGCCCGGAGACAAGAAAATCTCACCGATCTCGAACAACAAACGCAGGCGGCACAGCAAGCGTTGAACGATGCCGAGCAGCGCCAAGAGGCTCTAGCCGAACAGGCCAAGGCGCAAGAGAGCCGCGCGCGCGCCGCCCAAGAGGCGGCCAGGGAAGCGGTGCAACAAGCCCAGGCGCAAGCGGCAGCGGCCCAGGCGCAAGCTGAACTCGCCGAGCAGAAGCAACAGGCGATGGAGCAAACCCTGCGCGAGCAGGAACAAACCCAAGCGGAGAAAGCGCAAGAATTGGCCGAACGGCAAAAACAGATAGAGACAGCGGAGAAGGCGCAGCGCGAACGCGAACGCAAAGCGGCGCAAGAAAAAGCGGCCCTCGCGGCCAAGCGCCAGCAGATCGCCAAAGAACAAGAACTCATCCAACAGCTTATCGTCAAGCGGAAAAATGCGGCCGAAGCGGCGAAGAAAGCCGCGGCGCAAGCTAAGCTTGAACAACAAAAGCTAGCGAAGAACAAGGCGAGAGAAGAGCGCAAGCGCAAGATGCTAGCTGCTATCAAAGCGGAGCAAGACAAGCTCAGAAAAGCGAGTCAACAACAGCTAGACAATGCACGCGCCAAGTACCACGCCCGCATCTACCGGCGGGTGCGCAATGCCTGGAACCAACCGGCTGGAATGACATCGAAGTTGACCGCGGTGGTAGGTATTACACAAGCTATCAACGGCACGGTAAAAAACGCGGAGATCGTACGGGGCAGCGGCAACGCTCTGTTTGACCGCTCCGTGCTGCAAGCGGTGAGGCGTGCGTCGCCGCTACCCTTGCCCAAGGATCCGGATGTGTTCAATAAGCGTTTCGATTTCGAGTTCGGAGGTTGAATGTTGTTTCGACTGTTAATGGCGGTCATTGCCTGCGCCGGTACTTTGAGCGTTTTCGCTCAGACCCATAACGCAGAGGTCCCGGTCATCAAGATCCCCAACAAAACCGCGAGCGCTATCAAAATCGCCGTCGCACCATTCGGAACAAAGGCGACACAGCCGGCTGAGTTCCCATTCGAACAGGTGATCTCCGACGATCTCAGCCACAGCGGGCGGTTCGCCCCGGTGCCGCCTCATGAATTGCCGCGCACACTGACCAGCGCTTCGGACATACAGCTATCGCGCTGGACCGCGAAAGTCGATTATCTAGTGGTGGGTGATCTTACCCAACGCAGTGCGAACCGGTATCTGGTGCAGTTCCGGCTGTTCGACGTACCCCAGCGTAAAGAACTGCGCGCTCTTGGCTACGAGCGCACGCATGTCGCGCTTCGCATTACCGCCCACGATATCGCCGATGAGATCTACGAGGCGATTACCGGCGATCCCGGCGCTTTCAGCTCCCGGATCGCCTACATTACCGAACGTGGCCGCATTGGCGCGAAACGCTATGCGCTTACCGTTGCCGACAGTGACGGTTTCAATGCCAACGTGATGCTGGAATCCTCCCAGCCGATCATGTCACCGGCCTGGTCGCCCGATGGTAGCCGCTTGGCCTACGTCTCGTTCGAGAAACACCAAGCACAGATCTGGGTGCAAGAATTGCAGACACGGCGGCGCTTCGTGGTGGCGCAATATCCGGGTATCAATGGGGCACCGGCTTTTTCTCCCGACGGAACCCGCTTGGCTTTGACCTTATCGAAGGACGGCAACCCGGAGATTTACGTGCTCCATTTGCGTACCAAGCGGCTGCGGCGGTTGACCAATCATCCTGCTATAGATACCGAACCGGCTTGGAAACCCGACGGCCGCGCCATCGTCTTCACCTCGGACCGCAGCGGCAGCCCGCAGATATACAAAATATCGGCGAATGGCGGACCCAGTGAACGGGTGACTTTTGAAGGCAACTACAGCGCGGGTGCAAGCTATTCACCCGATGGTACGCGGCTAGCGGTCGTATATGGTGTAGCGGGTGGACACAGCATCGCGATCTTGGATCTGGATACCCAGGAAGTCGATGTGCTCACCAGCACCCAATTGGACGATTCGCCAACATTTGCGCCCAATGGAACCATGATCCTCTATTCGACCAAGCGCGGCGGTGGCAACCCGGCAGGTTTGGTGGCCATTACGGCGGCAGGTGATCCCGCATACAGACTTGAATCCGGTGCTTACATCGTACGTGATCCCGCTTGGGGACCGCGGCGCTAAGCCTCTCTAGAGATCGAACTCGGACATTCAAGTAGTGGGCGCCGCTAAGAATAGTCATTGTTTCGTGAGTGCAAGGAAGCACCGCGCGTAGAACCGCAGTGTATAGGTGATACCTGAGGATTGGAGCACGGAGCTAACGCCGCAATCGCGGAAAAAGTGCATTTTTAGAGGTGCCCTGGTTTGATGATCATGAAACTATCAGTGGAGAACAACATGCTTATCGTGAAGTCTGCCGGACTGGCCGTAACCGTTGCCGTAGCCTTAAGCGCGTGCACAGGCGGTACTCAACAGACACCTGATGATCAACAACAACAAACGCAGGTAGTGCCACAAAGTGGCGTGGTTGAGTCCCAAACACAGATCGCCTCTGTCCCATCAACCGATAGAGGTACCGGCGAACAACTGCCAGCGCAGCCTTCATTACTAGAGCATAGAATTATTTATTTCGAGTATGACAGCGCCGAGGTGGGCATCGTCGATCTGTCCGTGGTGGAGGCTCATGCCCGCTACTTACTGGACAATCCGGGGATCACCGTTTTATTAGAAGGGCACGCTGATGAACGCGGATCAAACGAGTACAACATCGCACTCGGCGAGCAGCGCGCGTTGTCCGTGGCCAAGATCATGCAACTGTTAGGTGTTCAAAATGGTCAGCTTCGCACTGTGAGCTATGGCGAGGAACGCCCGCAAGACGCTGGCAGCAACGAGGCCTCTTGGGCGCAAAACCGGCGGGTGGAGCTGCGTTACTGAGGAGTCAATCCTATAGGGGCAGGTGACCAGCCGTTGCCATTGTAGGTAGGATCGCGTGCCATGAAGACGACGACAACGATATTTGCCGGGCGCATGCTGCCGGTGCTGGTGGCAGCTCTCGCCATGGCTGTGTTTACCTCTGCGGCATTGGCCCAGAACGCGCCGGTGACCTCACGCACCGGCAGCAATACCATCGAAGCGAGGCTCCAACGCGTTGAGCGCCAGCTTAAGGCGCAAGCACTAGTGGAGTTACTGCGCGAAGTGCGCGCCCTACGCCGTGAGGTACAGACCCTGCGCGGCGAAAACGAGGTGCTTCAGCACAAGATGAACCAGATGCGCCGTAGCCTAGATGAGCAGGTGGCGCGGCGAATTAAGGAGCTGTATGCCGATATAGACAACCGCCTAGGCCGGGGTGTGGCGGCGGCACCGGGCGGCGGCAGCGGTGATGCCGCCGCCGCTGCCAAGGCCGCGTATGAGGCGGCGGTGGATCAACTGCAAGCTGGCGAGTTCACCGCCGCCATCGACGCGCTCAACGGCTTTATGCAACAACATAGCGAGAGCCCATACGCCGGCAACGCACTTTATTGGCTCGGCGAAGCGAACTATTTCGAGGGCCGTTTAGAGCCGGCTTTCGCCGCTTATACGAAGCTTATCGCGAAGCAGCCGGAACATGGCAAAGTGCCTGACGCCAATCTCAAAGTCGCTTATATCTTGGATGATCAAGGTAAGACCAAAGAGGCGGTACGCGCTCTAGAGGCGATCATCGCACACTTCGCTGGGACCACCGTAGAGTCACAAGCGCGCCAGCGTTTGGATGATATTCGCAGCCGCTGAGGAAAAGAGCAGCACTTAAACGTGTAACTCCCGGTGCCGCGATAGCACTTCGCCGCCGAGTTGGCGAAAGTGGTCCGCTAACCGCTCCACCGCGTAAACCGAGCGGTGTTGTCCTCCGGTACAGCCGATGGTGACAGTAAGATAAGCGCGGTGATCGCCTTCGAAGCGGGGGATCCAACGTTCCAACAGGCCGATGATGTCGGCCACAAACTCACCGAAGACCGGCTGCTCATCCAAGTATCTACCCACCGGTGCATCGCGCCCCGTCAGTGTTCTCAAGGACGGTTGCCAATACGGATTGGGCAGACATCGCGCATCGAACACCAGATCGGCCGCCGGCGGAATCCCGTGTTTGAAACCGAAAGATTCAAACAACAAAGCGAGCTTTCCCGCAGCGCGCTGCTGCAAGCGCATTCTCACCAGATCGCCAAGCTGATGGAGATTGATGAGAGTCGTGTCGATGATGGTATCGGCACGCTCCCGGATACTCGCCAACAAGTCACGCTCTAGGGTGAGGGCTTCGGCGAGCGTGTGATCTTGACCGCTCAGGGGATGGCGGCGGCGGGTCTCGCTGAACCGCTTTAGCAGGACTTCATCCATGGCCTCAAGGAAAAAGATCTGCCTTACAAGACCTCGTTGCCGCAGCGCATCGATGAGTAGCGGTGGGCCACTCGAGGCGTCGCGTAAATTGCGCGCATCCAGACTAACCGCGGTTGCCGCCACCTCCCCGCCCAACTCGTCGATGAAAGTGGAGAGCAAGCTGATCGGCAGATTATCGACACAGTAATACCCCAGATCCTCCAACGCCGCCATGGCTACGCTCTTGCCAGCGCCGGACAGTCCACTGATGACAACCAAGCCGTTTGTTGCGCATGTGCTCGAGTGCTCGGTGTTCACGTGCCTGCTGCTCAAGTGCCCGCTATGCAGCCGGTGTTCATGTGTGCGGGGCGGCTGAGGTGAGCAGGGTAAAAACTTCGTCCGTGTCGCTTGCATTACGCAAGCTCTCGCGCAGCGTCTTGTCCTCAAACAGCTCAGCCAATTCCCCCAACAACTCGACGTGCTCTTGCGTCGATTCCTCCGGTACCAGCAGTCCAAAGACCAAATCCACCGGCTCGCTGTCCATCGCATCGAAATCAACCGGTGCGGCCAGGCGCATGAATGCACCCACTGCGCTGGTGGCACCCGGATGCCGTGCGTGCGGAATCGCCACACCATTACCGAAGCCGGTGCTGCCAAGCCGCTCACGGACCAGTAAAGAATCGAAGACTTTGCCGGCGCTGGTATCCGCAACACCCGTTGCCATCAGTTCACTCAACCGTTCGAGCGCGCGTTTCTTGCTGGACGCCTCGGCATCGATTTGCAGCCGGTCCTTCTCGACAATCTGAGCAATCGACATGACTACCAAGCTCCTCGGCATATGGGGCCTGTTCACACTAATTTCGCCGCCCCTGCTGACGGCCATTTTTTCGTCCAGCAAGGCACCGGGTGCGCCCTGTAGTCATTCTACATAAGCACCCGATAATGCTGCCGCTGGGCGGAAAAATGGCCCCAGCCCTACGGGTCGTGGCTCAAATAGCGCCACCCGGCGTTGCGCATCGTTTATTTGTCACTCGTTTATCCAGCATGGCGTTTATCCAGCATGGCGTTTATCAACATGGCGTTTATCAACATGGCGCTTACACTACACGCCTCACGCCGCCTGATTGGCGCTATCTAAGCCACAACAGGGGCAACGAGGTTGGTGTGTGAACAGGCCCTAAGGTGCCAGCCGCGCCACCGAGCTGCGCGGTGGCGAATTGTGCAACAGTAAACGCGAGAGTGCTAATTCACCGCGCGTTGCCGAGCATGGGCTGGCGGCTAGGAGACGTCCAGCGCCTTTAGGCCCCCATTCGAGCGGTGGTGATCGGTGAGTTTTTCTTTGTGCCGTTTGATCTGGGCATCCAACTTGTCAGCCAACCCATCAATGGCGGCATACATACTTTCGCTCACGGCGTTCGCCACCAGCTTGGCGCCGGCGACGTTCAAGGTGGCATCAACGCGTTGGCGCTGTTTTTCAATGGAAAGCACCACATGGGCGCTGGTGATATGGTCGAAATGACGTTCCAGCCGGCGCAACTTAGTGTGGACATAGTCGCGCAAAGAGTTGGTCAGTGACACATGTTGGCCTGTTACGTCGATCTGCATAGAGGGTTCTCCTCATAGAGGTGGAATAAGCTCCGCTTTGAGGGCGAAGCGTTGGACACCTGATCCGCGATGTTCAAGAGTGCTTTGGCGCCTAATGGCTTGGACCGAGTAATCATCCCATTTGCTGCGCCAACGCGATGAGAGGGGCCTTGAATTTTCCATATCCTTAGCTCAAATCAACTGCTTCCTGTCACTGGAGGACGGAATGGACATGGACTCACGGTACTTGGCCACCGTCCGGCGGGCGACATTGATCCCTTGTTCTTTAAGGATCGAGGCGAGTTTGTTGTCGCTTAAGGGTTTGGTCGGATTCTCCGCTGCGATCAGCTTCTTCAGCAGCGCGCGTATAGCAGTGGAAGACACCTCGCCGCCGCCCTCGGTACCCACGTGGCTTGAAAAGAAGTACTTGAACTCGTAAAGCCCCCGTGGCGTGAGCATATATTTCTGCGTGGTCACGCGAGAGATAGTGGATTCATGCATGTCCACTGCCTCGGCGACGTCGTGCAACACCATGGCTTTCATCGACTCTTCACCATATTCGAAGAAGTCCTCCTGCCGCTGAACGATGCATTGGGCCACTCTCAACAGCGTCTCGGCGCGGCTTTGCAGGCTCTTGATAAACCATCGCGCCTCTTGCAGATGATTGCGCATGGACGCATTGTCCGGGCTATTGTCAGCCCGGCGTACGAAGCTCGCGTAGGTCGGGTTGACCCGCACCCTAGGCATCGCCTCCGGGTTTAGCTCAACCACCCATCTGCTCTTGCGTTTGGATACCACGACATCGGGGATGACGTATTCAGCCGGTGCCGGATGAGAAACCGCCCCCGGTCTTGGATTCATGCGCTGAACGAGTAACAAAGCCGCGTGCAACTCTTCCCGGGTGAGTCCCAGTGTACGCATCAGTTGGTTGAAATCCTTGGAACCCAGAGCATCCAGAGCGATATCAACCAGTTGAATAGCCTCATCGCGCCACGGTGTGTCCTCATCCAACAAGCGTAGCTGGATGAGCAGACATTCACGCAGATCACGGGCCGCAACACCCACAGGGTCGAAATTCTGCACTTGGCGCAAAACGGCGGCCATCTCATCTTCTTCCAGCTCTTCGAGGGTGTTGGCGAGGCCGTCGCGCAGCTCTTCCAAGCCGGCCGTCAGGTAGCCATCATCGTCAATCGAGTCGATGATGGCAGCGGCGATGACTCGGTCCCGATCGGAAAAGCGTGCCAGCCCCAGTTGCCAATACAGGTGATTGGAGAGCGTTTCCGCCGCTCCCTGCAACCCCTCGAAATCGGTTGAAGCCTCGCCAACGGGCGCGCCCGGCACCGAGTCGTAGATGTCGTCCCATTGCGAATCGACGTCGAGTTCGGCTGGAACGTCCAGGGGCTCAACGATTTCAATCTCGGCGGCATCGCTGAGATCCTCTTCCGCTGTCTCGAGCATCATATTGGAGTCCAGCGCCTGCTGGACTTCCATGTGTAGCTCCAACGTAGACAACTGTAACAAGCGAATAGCTTGCTGCAATTGCGGCGTCATCGCCAGTTGCTGGCCCAGTCGAAGTTGCAAAGATTGCTTCATGCCCGCGGAAAAACCAGTGTTTTACGGATAAATGCTTTGCGGATGTATGGGTCAGTTCGTGCTGACTCGAATTCTATCGCATCGCCGCACACAAGCCCGCTGCGCACAGTCCGGCGCGGTACCACCCCTCATTACTCCGTGTATTTGTGGAAGTTCATATTGAACGGCAACTTAACCGGGCGCAGTGTGACCGCAGTAGACACTTGTAACGAAATGTAGAGATAAGTTTAACCCGTCACTTGGAAATTGGCCGGGAGACTCTTCCGCTCAGCCCAATCCGCCAGACGCGCCGCGGTAAACGGGCAAAGCAGAGGCTACACCTATGCTCGAACTTGTGATGAGTCCAGATGCATGGATCGCATTCGCCACTTTGACGGTGCTTGAACTGGTGCTAGGCATCGACAACATCGTGTTTATCTCCATCCTGGCCGATAAGCTGCCGCAGGCGCAGCGAGAGCGGGTTCGCCGCATAGGCTTGGGACTCGCCATGGTGATGCGGATCATGCTGCTGAGTTTGCTCACGGTGGTTATCGGACTCGTGGCACCGCTGTTTACGGTGTTCGGACAGGCGATCTCGAGCCGCGATCTCATCTTGAAACGCCCGCGCGCGGAGCGCAACGAAAAGCTACGGATTGAGATGGGGATGGTGGTTTGAGTCAGGGGAAAATACGGTCTTTGTGACGCACACTTGATGTGTGCTTGGTACGTCGCAAGCGTTTCTCAGGAGTGACTAGATGAACGACAAACTCACACTGCGCATCGATAAAGACCTGATCGACCGGGCCAAGGCTTACGCGCGCGACAAAGACACCTCGGTTTCGTCGTTGGTTGCCAGTTTCTTTAATGTGCTCCCGGAAACCGGGACAAAGCTGGAGCCATCGGCACGAGTGCGGGCTTTGCGCGGGGTTATCAAGGGCGTAGGGACGGATCATGACGACTACATCGAGTACCTAGCGAAGAAGTACGAATGACTCCGTGGCGATATTTCGGATTTAAGTTTAAGTCACGGAGCAGTCATGTGACGTTTTTTCCTTGACAGCTACGGTTTTCCTGAGCTGGCTTCGCAAGCTCAGGCGGCGAATGGCCTCATTGAAGAAAATTTTGGGGTTCATCATCCCGCAGAGATCTCATTCTTCCGTTCGCCACCGCCGAAACGAACCTGGTTGGCAGGCATGAAACTCTTGATTGATAACGATGTGGTGCTGGATTACCTCACGGATCGGGAGTCGTTTGCGAAGCAGGCTAGTGCCTTGTTCGCGTTGATCGAACAGAAGCGAGTGCAGGCCTTCCTCAGCGCCTCTTCATGGGACGACCTCATTTACGTGCATCGCAAGCCGTCGTCAGGACTGACCGAGGTCGAAGCGCAGGCAGTGGTCAGGGAGTTACATCGATTGATTAGTGTGGCACCGGTCGATCAGGCCATCATCGATCGTGCATTCGTACTTGAGGGCACCTCTAAAAATAGTCATTTTTTCGTGAGTGCAAGGAAGCACCGCGCGCACAACCGCGGTGTATAGGTCATACCTGAGGATTGGAGCACGGAGCTGACGCCGCAAGCGCGGAAAAAGTGCATTGTTAGAGGTGTCCTTGAGTAGAAGGACTTCGAGGATGCCGTGTTGCATGAGGCAGCCATCGCGCTTCGTGCAGAAGGCATTGTTACCCGAGATCGTGATTTCAGTCGTTCAGAACTGACGATTTATACGCCCGAGCTATTGATTGCGTCATTGCCGGGCGCGGGGGCATGAACCGGGCCACCATCACCTGAGAAGCCACGGTCATCGTCCGAGTTGTTCGGAAGACGTTGGCTGAACATCCCTTGCAAAAAGGTTAATCGCATGACTGTTGAAGGTCTGCTAGTCGATTTGGAAATGCTGGAACGGATTCTGAGAGCCCGGGTAATTGAAGGAACAGATGATGAATCGAGAGGATTTTGAAGAGAAATTCGAGTCGCTGACCTCGTTTGCCCCATTGCCATGGCAGACGCGGCTGTACTTCGAATTTTTCGAGCGTCAGCAAATTCCCGACAGCGTCGATATCCCAACCGGCTTGGGCAAAACCGCCGTGGTGGCGCTCTGGTTGATCGCGATCCGCGCCGGCTTGGCGGTGCCACGTCGTCTGATCTACGTTGTCGATCGGCGTGCCGTTGTTGATCAGGCGACCCGCTTCGTTGAACAGCTTCGGGAAATGGCGGCGTTGCCGGATGGCGGGCAGTTGCCGATTTCCACCTTGCGCGGTCAGCACGCCGATAATCGGGAGTGGCTGGATGATCCTGCCAGGCCCGCCATTGTCGTTGGCACCGTGGACATGATCGGTTCACGCTTGTTGTTCGAGGGGTATGGGGTGTCGCGCAAAATGCGCCCCTATCACGCTGCTATGTTGGGCGCAGACACCTTGGTTGTTCTGGACGAGGCGCATCTGCTGCCGCCATTCGAGCGCCTGCTGTCGAGTATCGAACAACGGCAAGCTGGTGCCCTCGGAGCCAAGCGCGCTGACGACCGCGCGCTG
Organism: Gammaproteobacteria bacterium; assembly: GCA_012103455.1. Lineage (GTDB taxonomy): Bacteria > Pseudomonadota > Gammaproteobacteria > HK1 > HK1 > WLWT01. Next base: position 957,498 of record WLWT01000002.1, on the reverse strand, counting down.
ATCCCGCGCTTGCGTTTGCTGTCGCTTTCCGCGACGGGGCGTGCCAACGACGGTGTGTTATTCGCTTTGCAGGAGGCGGACTTCAGTGGCGATAACCCGGCCGCCCGGATCACCCGCCAGCGATTGAACGCCAAGAAGACCCTGGTGTTGGCGGAATGCAACCGCGGCGAGTTGGTGCAGACACTGGTGGATAAGGCCTGGGCCTTGTCGGATTCGGCCAAATCAGCGGCGCGCTATCTGGTTTTCTGCGATGTCCGCAAGGATGCGGAGGCGGTACGGGCGGCATTGCAAAAAAAGATCGATACCGCCGGCCCCGAGCATCAACCGGATGTCGAGCTGTTGGTCGGCGGGCGGCGAGGTTACGAACGTCGCGCTGCGGAAAACCGCTTGGAGTCGATGGGCTTCATCGACGGAAAAAACACGGCGCAGGGTGCGCGTTTTCTGGTTGCCACTTCGGCGGGTGAAGTGGGCGTGGACATGGACGCCGATCACATGATCTGCGATCTGGTCGCCTGGGATCGTATCGTGCAACGCCTGGGGCGGGTGAACCGGCGTGGCGATGGCGATGCGCGGATATTTGTGTTCGATGCAGGCCTGCCGAATCTGAAGTTCACGGATGTCGAGAAGCGGCGGGAGACGCTGATGATGCGGCAGGTTCGTGCGCTACTGGCAACACTCCCGACCTTGGAAGAAGGTTGCGATGCCAGCCCGGACGCGTTGCGGACCCTGAAGCAGAATGTAGATGACGATTTAGTTCAAATCATCAGCGAGGCTTCAACACCGACGCCGTGGCGGCCTGCATTGACCCGGCCGTTGCTTGATGCCTGGGCAATGACCTCGTTGCCACAACATACCGGTAGGCCTGAGGTGGCGCCCTGGTTACGTGGCTGGACGAACGACGATCCCCAGACCGCAGTGGTTTGGCGCGCGCATCTGCCGGTGCCGGACGAAGCTGAGAAAGCTCGCCGCTGGGAACGCGACGTGACCGACTATTTTGAAGCGGCACCCGCGCATGTTCTGGAAAAGCTGGAGACCGAGACGTTTAGAGCCACGCAATGGTTGAGCACGAGAGCGAAAAAGCTCCACAAAGCTTTGGTGAATCGTAAAAAGCGCGAGGACGCACCCACGGATCCGGAACGTGAAATCCTCTCTGCTGGCGAGATCGTCGCAATGACGTTGAGCAGTGCCGGTGATCGGGTCAAAACCTACAGCCTGCAGGCGCTTAACGATTTCGACAAAAAACGCCTTGAACGGGAACTCATTGATAAAACACTGGTTGTGGATGCCCGGATCGGTGGGCTGAGCGCGGAAGGAATGCTTGCAGCCAAACAGGATGGCGGGCCTGAGTGGTTGGCCAAAACGTGGTTGGCCGACAGACAGCCGTTGGATTCCGAACGGGCACCGACATGGCGGGTTCAGAAAGGTCCGCAAGGCGAAGACTGGACACCCCCAAGCGGCTGGCAGGCGGTCTATCGCTGCGTCTTGAAGCGAAATGCGGATGGCGATGTCGTCGAATCACTCGATGTGTACAAACTCCGCCACAGCCAATCGACCGAGGAAGCGCGCGCCCTTGCAACACACAACCAGAGCCTGAAAGAGCATCAGAACCGGGCTGAGCGCCAGGCCGGGTTGCTCGCGGAAGGTCTAGGCTTGCCTGAGCGCTACGCGGCGATTTTGCAACGCGCCGCACGCCTGCATGACGAAGGGAAACAGGCAGATCGTTGGCAGAACGCCTTCAATGCACCGCGAGATGGCACGACCTACGCGAAAACCACCGGGCCGGTGAATGTTCACATGCTCGATGGTTATCGTCATGAGTTTGGCTCGCTGCACTACTTGGGCGATCGCATCGACGACCTGAACGAGGCAGATCGGGATCTGGTGCTGCATTTGATCGCCGCGCACCACGGCAACGCCCGTCCGACCATCAGTACGCGCGGCTGCGACCATGCGCCGCCGTCATTGCTCGAGCAGCAAGCAGGGGCAGTCGCCAAGCGCTTCGCGCGCCTGCAACGTCGCTGGGGGCCTTGGGGACTGGCTTGGTGGGAAACTCTGCTACGCGCCGCCGACCAACAGGCCTCGCGGCTGGATCAGAAGGAGGCAGGCTGATGGCCCGGGGATGCATTCCGGTGGATTTGTTCAATCCGGGGCAGGTGTTTGCGTGCTTGGGGTTTCTGGAAGCCGCCGATCAGTTGCTGGGCGATGCGTCCGGCGGATTCGACTGGCGTGGCGACGAGCCTTGTTTTCGCTTGTCCGCGTCATGCGATGACGATCCGTTCGACACCATATTGCGATTTCTGTCCGGTTGTCAGGTGAACTCGATCAGCCCTGATCAAAACCGTCTGACTACAGCCAAGTGGGATGTGGAATCCGAAGAGCCGGACGAAAAAGACGTATTTCCGATTTCACCACCAGACAGTCCCGCAACGCTGCCGGTGCGTCTGACTGGAAAACTGAACGCAACCGGTGCGCGTTTGGAGATTGATCATTGGGGCGACAGTACGCAGCGGGACAACGTGAAGTTCTGGGCCGGCGCAGGTGGCTATCCGGGGGCCGCACTGTTCCGGGATGCGCTAAACGCGGTCCGTGATCAGTTGGTAAGCCACGCCCACGCTCCTTTCGCGTTGTCTTGTCCGCAGTCAAGCAGCTTTCGGCTCGACTGGCGGCGTGACTACATCCCGCTGACTGCCGGATTTTCCCCGAATCTCCACGGCGACGTGACCATGGTCGGTTTTCCCGTGGTGGAGATGCTCGCAGTGATCGGCCTAAGCCATGCGCGTCCACGCAAAACCGAGCGCAACAAGCTCGAGTACCGCTACAGCGTGCTCGGGCTCAGCGGTACCGATGAACTTTACGACCCTATATTTCTACGCGCGGCATTGGGCGGGGCCGATCTGGGTTTCCCGCGCCGTGATTTCTTGATGCAACTCGGTTGGCCCGGACAGGAAAACCAGGCGCGTTGCATAACCGACGTCATCGAGGAGACAAGCGCATGAGCGAGCAACTGAACAACGGCATCATCAACGCCTGGGCGGACGATCCTAAAGGCCCGGTGGCGTTGCATCTGACCCAGATACTGCTGCCAATCGAAGGCGAAGGCGGGGTGATATTTCCGCCCACCTATGCGGATTTGAAAGACTACGGCGTCGAAAAACTCGCTGACGGCCGCACCGTGGTTACGGTGGACAGCGTCGGTTCCCAGGCGAATCGGATCGAGCCGATTTTCCGGCGCGAAGCGGACGGTGAGCCGAAAAACGACTTGTCTGATCTGGTGCCGCAGATCGACATCAATTACGGTGAAAGCAAATCGGTTTCCATCCTCGAGGTCGGCCACCGCTTGGGTGACGCCCTGGTGCGTTCGTCCACCTTGAAAGATCGCGCGAACAAAGCCTTCGCGCATTTTCTAGATACCGGTGATTCCTCGAAAATCGCCAAACTCGCGCCAACCTCCATCGTGTTCGGTGCCTGGGATTCGCGCGATACCTCCGCCAAATTGCCGCGTATCCTGCAATCGGTGATCCGTGCCTGGGATGTGGATGTGATTCACCGATCGGCGCAGTACGCACCACCGCTCGACTATCAGGCCGAAGGGCTTTACGACGCCGACGAGAAACAGCAGATCAAGGACAAAATCGCCGAGCGCGGTTTTGGTCATGTGCCCGCTGGAAACATGGTGGGTGGTGTTGTCGCCAACGGCCCGATCCAGCGTCAGATCACCATCAACCTGATCGCGCTACGGCGCCTGCGTGGCGATGCCGAAAATACACAAGCGATGCGCCGTTATATCCTCGGCTTGGCCCTGGTCGGTGCCACCGATCCTGTGGATGGTTTTCTGCGTCAGGGCTGCCTGCTGACGGCGGATCCGAACACGCCGTCGGTCTGGGAAGCGGTCGGGCGCGACGGTGTGCGCAGCGCAGTCGAACTGACGTCCGGTGCTGCACTCGAGTTCGCAAAAGCTGCACGCAGTGCCTTCGAAGTGGCCCCCGATGAGCAGTTTCTGTTCGACAAAAAGCTCGCTCATGACGACTTGAAAGACGTTCTAGGGAAATCCAAAGGGAAGCAATAACCGGAAGCCTCGGTCCGGGAGAGCGATATGGAAAAAATGCTGTTGCTGTCAGTGCACTTTCTCGATGACCGCTACCATGGCGATGGCGAGTGGCCACCGTCTCCGGCTCGGGTGTTTCAGGCACTGCTCGCCGGCAATGCCGTTGGGGCAGCGCTGCCCGATGCTTGTGTCAACGCCCTGGCCTGGCTGGAATCTTTACCCGAAGCGCCGAAAATTTGTGCGCAACGTGGCCGCTTGGGATTGCCGTACACGACCTTTGTGCCGAATAACGATCTCGATGCGAAAGGCGGCGATCCAAGCCAGGTGGCCAACATTCGTGTCGGAAAATTGATTCGTCCTCGACATATCGATGCGCGCAATCCAATCGTTTACGGTTGGCGGTTCAGTGCATCAGCGCAAAACGATCAGGCCGCCGGCGTGGTCTGTGAGATGGCGGATAACCTCTACCAACTAGGGCGTGGCGTCGATATGGCCTGGGCGCGCTGTGAATTGCTGTCAGAGCCAGATGGCGCGGTCAAGCTGGAGCAGGCCGGTGGCGAGATTTTTCGGCCAGGCAGTGGTGCAGGCGATGGGGAAGTGGCTCTGGATTGCCCGCAAAGCGGCTCGCTGACCAGCTTGGTGAGTCGGTTTCAGGCGCAGCGTCAACGCTTTCAATCGGTGCGGCAAGGCCGCAAGACCCAGATCTATTTCGCCAATCCTCCCAAGCCTCGTTTTCGCCGCGTCAGTTACAACCCGGCGCAATCCTGGCGTTTGTTCGACTTGCGCCAGACGGACAAGCTGTCGTCATTTCGCTCTTGGCAAAGAGAATCGGTGGTGCGGTTGACAGAGGTGGTGCGCGATGGCCTTGCGGCACGTTTGTCCGAAGCACTTTCCGAGCAAGTTCCAGCTATTGAAGCCCAGGTGATCGGGCGCGGTGCCACCGAGAAAGACAAGGCACGGCGCATTCGCCTGATCCCGATCCCGTCCACCGGACATCCGCATGTGAATCCGGCCGTACGGCGTATCTTGCTGATGGTGCCGCCGGATTGTTCGCTGCTCTTGGGTGATCTGGAATGGGCGCTGTCCGGGCTTCGGATCGCCGACACGACCGGTGCAGGGGCGGAAACGAGTTTGGTGCTCGCCGATGACTTGGGCATGCTTAAACACTATGCGGTCGATGGGGTGGGTGATGAAACCGCGTCACGTCTCTGGCAAAGCGTCACGCCATTGGCACTGCCGCTAAGCGCGGCGCGGCGCCGGATCGATCCGGCGAAATTGCGCGAAGAGTCCAGGGCGCGACGCGAACACCAGGCTGGCAACGAAGCGAAAAACGCCGCTGAACGGCATCACGAAGAAGCCGCTGCCGTACAAGCCGTTCGCGCGGCATTGCGCCATGCGGATATCCGCGAACGACCCGTGTCGATTCGAGTACGCCGCGAGCCGTTTGATGCGCGTGGGGTACGCGCCGAACTGTTCGCGCAAGGGCAGCGTTTCGCGAAAGAGCGGCTCTGGCATGTCGCCTTACGCTTCACGCGACCGGTTGCCGGGCCAATGGTGCTGGGTGACGGGCGTTATCTCGGTCTGGGCGTGATGGAACGCAAGCGCGAACGGCTTGGTGTGTTCACGTTTCGAATTGAGTCGGGCCTCGGCAACGCCGCTCGGCCAGAGCGACTTGCTCGGTCGCTAAGACGGGCTGTGATGGCCTTGGTGCAGCGCCGTTTGGGGCTAAAAACGCCACTACCCGGGTTTTTCACCGGCCATGAGCAAGAGGGTTCCCCGATGCGCAGCGGTGAACATCGTCACCTGAGTTTTGTTGCCGATTTGCCGTGTTCGCGTTTGTTGGTTGTTGCGCCGCATATTTTGGAGCGGCGTCGCGCGTTCAATTCAGAGCGCGTACATCTGAAACTGCTGGACGATGTTCTGTTGGATTTGACCGAGCTGCGTGCCGGTCAGGACGGGCGGCTGGCGCTAGCCCCGCAGGCCGTCGATGCCGAATCGGACGGTTTGCTGGGTTCGGCCAGGCAATGGGAATCATTGACGCAATATCGCCCAACACGACACGCGAAGAAGCTGCCTGCCGAGCAGGCGCTGATTCAGGATGTGCTCTTCGAACTGGATCGCCAGAATCTTCCCCGGCCCGAGTTGGATGTGTTGACAGTCGAGCAAGGCCCGCGCGGCGGGCTGGCGGGGCGGGTTCGGCTGCGCTTCGGTCAACCGCAGGCCGGCCCGATCATGATTGGCCGGAATCGGCACGTTGGTGGCGGCGTCTTTCATCGGATGAGTTCACCAGTAGAATGAATCTCTACACGGCTCGTCGTTTCGCAGCTGTTGATCAAGGTATATACTTTGCGTATACACGTCAGTTCGGAGACGTTCATATGTCCACAGCCAAAGTCTTCACCAGCGGCAATTCGCAGGCAGTGCGTTTGCCTAAAGAGCTTCGCTTCGATGTCGATGAAGTCGAGATTTTTCGTCGTGGCGACGAGGTAGTCTTGCGCAAACCGCAGCGGAATATGGCAGGCTTGTTCGATTCATTAGCCGCGCTTGGCAGTGATCCGAGTTTTTTCGCTGAAGGGCGTGGACAGGGTGAGGAGCAGCAGCGCGAAAGCTTCGATTAGCGCGCTTTAGGAAAAGCCGATGATTTATCTGCTGGATACGGACATCTGCATCTACATCATCAAGCATCGGCCTGTGGCGGTACGTGAGCGCTTGGCGCAGTTGGCGCCGGGCAGTGCCGGGATCTCTTCGGTAACATTGGGTGAGCTTGCTTACGGCGCGGCGAATTCGGACAGCGTTGCGGCGAATTTCGCACGCATTGAGGCGATCACAGAGGCGGTTGATGTGCTCCAATTTGGCGCTGATGCTGCGTTGCGCTATGGGGCGTTACGCGCCGTGCTGAAACGGCAGGGTCGCTCGATCGGTCCTCTGGACATGCTGATTGCCGGCCATGCCCTGGCTTTGGATCTGACCCTTGTGAGCAACAATACGCGTGAATTTTCCCGTATCGAGGGATTGCGTATCGAGAACTGGATCGACGCGCATCCTCAGTAGCGCTGGACCTTTCGCACTTCCAACACATCGGTGATCGCTGCGCGTTTCCATCCCGGACATAACACAGATGACGCGACCACCGAGCATTTTATCCAGCGCGGTTTGGCCATTGAATGGTGTGGCTGTGTTGGCACGGCGATGAGCAGACATTCACGCAAATCACGGGCAGCAACACCCACAGGGTCGAAATTCTGCACTTGACGCAAAACGGCGGCCATCTCATGGGCACCTGCTAAAAATACACTTTTTCCGCGATTGCGGCGTCAGCGCCGTGCTCGAATCCTCAGGTATGAGCTATACACTGCGGTTGTGCGCGCGGTGCTTTCTTGCACTCACGAAACAATGACTATTTTTAGCAGGTGCCCATATGCTCGAACTTTTGATGAGTCCAGATGCATGGATCGCATTCGTCACTTTGACGGTGCTTGAACTGGTGCTGGGCATCGACAACATCGTGTTTATCTCCATCCTGGCCGATAAGCTGCCGCAGGCGCAGCGAGAGCGGGTTCGCCGCATAGGCTTGGGACTCGCCATGGTGATGCGGATCATATTGCTGAGTTTGCTCACGGTGATTATCGGACTCGTGGCGCCGCTGTTTACGGTGTTCGGACAGGCGATATCGAGCCGCGATCTGATCCTCATCGGCGGGGGTCTATTCTTGCTCTATAAGAGCACCCATGAACTGCATCAGTTGTTCGAGGGCGAAGAGGGCGAACGTTCCTCCGGGGTGCGCGCGACCTTCGCCAGCGTGCTCGTGCAGATCATCGTTATCGACGCAGTATTCTCCATAGACTCCATAGTGACGGCGATCGGCATGGTGGACGAACTCGCCGTCATGATCGCGGCGGTGATCGCATCCGTGGCCTTGATGATGGTGTTCGCCGGCCCCATCGGACGCTTTGTCTCGGAGCACCCGACGGTAAAAGTGCTGGCGCTATCCTTCCTGTTCATGATCGGCGCGGTGCTGGTGGCCGATGGCTTCGATCACCATGTGCCCAAGGGCTATATCTATTTCGCGATGGCCTTCTCCATAGCCGTCGAGGTCATCAATATGCGGATACGCCGACGCGGCACCGCCCCGGTGCGCCTGCGTAGTGCTTACACCGCCGCTGAGGATAAGGAACAAGCTTAGCGGCGTGGATCCGTGCAAAGCCGGGCGGCGGCTATACTCCCTGCCGGCAATCGATACGGCGGCGAGGTGATGCTGAGCTCTCTTCAAATCAAGAATTTCCGGCTGTTCGAGGAGTTGACCCTTCCGCAAGTGGGGCAAGTCAATCTTATCGTCGGTAAAAACAACAGCGGGAAAACATGTCTGCTTGAAGCGCTGCGCATATTCGCAGGGCGAGGGGCTGGCCCTGTATTGCACAGCCTCGTTGAGGAGCGGCATGAAGACTTCACCGTTCTCTCGGAGCAAGCGGATGAGGCGCCTTACTTCCCCGAGATCCAGAGGAATCCACTGAGAAGTCTCTTTCCAGGCCACGAGTTTCCCGATTCCTTGGACACGAAGATTGAAATCGGGCCGTTGCGGCCTAGATCTGAGCGCTTCCGACTCGGCTTGCGGGCGTATAGCGTGACGGAATACGAAGACGGCCTAGTTCGAAAACCTATTAAGGCATCGACGCTACGTGAGGTAGCGAACGATGCGAAGCTATTCTTAGAAGGCCGGGCTGATGGCTCGCGAACTGGTCCCCTGATACCGCTCGATGGTCCTTTCATCAAGACCGGAAAAGAACGGAATGAACACGCGCGCTTCGTGGCGGCAAGCGGGTGGGACGGCAACACGCTCACCCGGCGTTGGGCCCGGGTATCGATTCGCCCGGCCTTGCGCGAGCACGTTATTTCCGCGCTCAAGCTGGTCGATCCGGGCATTCAAGAACTCGTTTTAGTGCCAGGGCCTCAGCGAAGCTCCGAGTTCATCGTTATCCATGGCGAGGATGAACGGCTTCCACTGAAGGCGCTCGACGATGGCGCTGGCCGTCTCTTTCAGATGGTGCTCGCTACCGTCGTGTCGAAAGGAGGATATGTTCTTCTGGACGAATTCGAAAACGGTCTTCACTGGTCGGTGCAGCCGCAGGTGTGGCGTTTGGTTTTCAAGCTGGCGGAGATGTTGGATCTGCAAGTCTTCGCCACTACACATAGCTGGGATTGCGTCAGAGCGTTCCAGGAGGCCGATGCCGGCAGTTCCGTGACAGGCATGTTGTTCCACCTAGGCCGAAGTGTGCGCACTAGCGAATACGGCAAGGTCATCGCCACCCGCTACAGCGGCGAGGATTTGTCCCGCGCGACGCGGGCGGGGCTCGAGGTTAGATAGTGACCTCGATATTGCTCGTGGAAGGCCGCAGCGATGTGGATTTCTTTGCGGCTTTAGTGCGGTCGGTCGGCTTAACTGGCATAGAGATTAAGCCCCCTCGAAATTTCGGGCTCAGGGACACCGTGACCGTTTTTCCAAAGCTAATCGGTGATCTAGCGAAGCAAATGGAGAACGGTCAGGTGACTAAGCTTGGGATCGTCGCCGACGCCGATCGCACCAGCGGCGGTGGAGTACAGGCGCGCTGGGACACTCTAACCGCTGCTCTTGCGGCATTTGGATACAACACGCCGGCGGCGTTGCCTGAACTCCCAAACATGGGCACCGTGCTCGGCAATCGTGATGGCTTACCGCCCGTAGGGCTTTGGTTGATGCCCAACCACCAAGGCGACGGTAATCTTGAGGATTTCATCCTATTGTCGGTCATCGGCGATTGTACGCAGACGGATCTCCTCGATTACGCGCAAGATGTCACCGCGCGTCTACCTCATACCTTATTCGTCTACCTCATACCTTATTCACGGGGTATCACCACTCAAAAGCCGTGGTTTATTCATGGTTGGCATGGCAGCAAAGGCCAGGTTTGGGTCTAGATGTCACGGTGCACCGCAAGCTTCTTGATACTGACAAGGAGCCGCTACGCGGGTTGATCGCATGGCTGAGACAGGTGTTCTCGTAAACGGTGCGGCTACGCTCAGAGCTGGAAGTCTTCCCCTAAGTACAAATCGCGCACTCGCTGATCGGCCAACACTTCTTCCGGCGTGCCCTGTTTCAAGATCTGCCCGTCCACCACGATGAAGGCCCGGTCGCAAATGCCTAGGGCCTCGCGCACCTGATGATCAGTGAGGAGAACGCCGATGGACCGCTCGCTTAGAAAACGCACGATCCGTTGGATGCCTATCACGGAGATAGGATCGATGCCGGCAAAGGGCTCATCCAAGAGGATGAAGCGCGGCTCCATCGCCAGGGTGCGGGCGATTTCCACCCGCCGCCGCTCGCCGCCGGACAGCGTTTCACCGCGGCGGTCGTGCAGGTGCGACAGGTCGAGTTCGCGTAACAGCGCATCAACCCGCCGGCGGCGCTGACTTTGCGTCATCTTAGAACGGATCTCCAAGAGAGCCATGATGTTGTCGGCCACCGATAGCTTGCGAAAGATGGACGGCTCTTGCGGCAGATAACCCAAGCCTTGGCGGGCGCGCACGTGCATAGGTAATCCCGACAGGTCGCGGTTATCCAAATACACTGTGCCGTCATCGGCTTTGATGAGGCCGATAATCATGTAAAAGCTGGTGGTTTTGCCGGCCCCGTTCGGACCTAGCAGACCTACTACCTCGCCGCTTTGGACCGTGAGGCTGACATCGCTGACCACTGGCCGGCCGCCGTATTGTTTTGCCAAATGCTGAGCGCTAAGAACACTCATGATTGCGCGCGCTACTGTTGATTCGAATCGATGACGATGCGCACCCGGCCCCGGGAACGTTCTTCTTTCTTCGATTCGGCCTTAATCTGGCTGTTTTGCGTGTCGTACATGATACGATCGGCACTCACTTTACTTTTACCTTGGGCCAGATTGGCGGTGCCCACCAGTACCATCGTGTCCGAGCCCACGAGGTACTCGAGGCGCTTGGCGTCGGCTCGCTGCAATTCGCCTTGATCCGCTTTTTGCTTGAATCTGGCAGGCCGGCCCGTGGCAACCAGCTTGGTCAACTCACGCTTTTGGTCGTAGTACATAGTGACCACGTCGCCGGTGATGCGTATGGAACCCTGCACCACCACCACACGGCCCTTGTATACCGTCACGCGCCGGATGTCGTCCGCTTCCGCCCAATCCGCTTCGATGTTGATCGGCTGATCGCGATCGCTGCTCAGCGCGGCTGCCCCAGCGCAGATGAGCCAAAAGAATGATGCTAGCAGTGCCTTCGAGCAGTTGTTCATCGGTTGAGATGTCCTGTGACCTCGGTAGTCACGCGGGCCATGAGTTCCAAGCGGCTTTCAGCGAGATAGGCCCGCATCCCCATGCCACGTGATGTCTGCGTGCGCGTGATAATCGTAACCGGCTGATCGGTCTCGCCAAACTCCTGCTCCGGCAGTATACGCATATCCCACGTGTGTATATCTATGGCGCGCTCCCCCGCGTCGGTGTCCCGCCAAGCATGCACTTTACCGAGTAGCGCCACTAACCCGCTCTCGTAGACCCAACCCCGCTCCGAGCGCACGTGCCACGCCGGCTGCTCACCGTAGTGCAACACCAGATAGGGTGCTTCCAGGTGATTGGTTTGTGTATCGGGATAATGGTCCAAGCGTTTGGCGCTGAGCGTACGCAGGGGTATACCGGAAGGACTCATGATGGTGGAGATGAAGTCCTCCATGAAGAAGTCCGGCGTGGCCCTTTCTTCTCCGGGGCCGAGGGAATGACCGTCTTCGAATTGGCGCAATAGAACGCCGCTCGTAATGGCAAGCAGCAGCAGCAAGGCTGTAGGCAACCAACGGCGCAGCTTTTCCATCGCCCCCACGATTAGATGACCCGAGAAGGTGGATTACCCGAGAAGATTAGACTATCCGGGACCGCAGCATATCGTGCATACCCACGATCCCTACCAGCATCCTTCGCCCATCGACCACCGGCAACGCATTGACCTTACGTGACTGCATGACGTTCAGGCCCTCGGCCGCTAACCGGTCCGCTTCGATTGTGACGCCTCCTCGGGTCATAAGTTGCGCCACCTTGGCTTTATGCACATCCACCCGGGCATCGAGAGCACGGCGTAGATCGCCATCGGTGAATACGCCCAAGACCTTGTTCTCAACGTCGATCACTACCGTCAGCCCTAACTCTTTGCGGGTTATCTCGAGTAGCGCATCGCTAAACGGTGTGTCGTCAAAGACTCGAGGGATAGCGTCGCCGGTGCGCATGATGTCGCCGATGTGCAGTAAGAGGCGCCGGCCCAAGGAGCCTGCTGGGTGGGTACGGGCAAAATCTTCTTGGCTGAAGTGCCTCGCATCCAAAAGAGCGATGGCCAGGGCATCACCCATCGCTAGGGCAGCAGTGGTGCTAGAAGTGGGCGCCAGTCCTAGCGGGCATGCCTCCTGGCGCACGCCAACGTCCAGGTTAACATCGGCGAGACGGGCCATTTTTGAGCCCGGGTTACCGGTCATGCTGATAAGAGCGACACCTAAGCGCCTGATTATCGGCAAAATATTGATGATTTCATCGGTCTCCCCCGAGTTTGAAAGCACCAATACCACATCGTTGCGGGTGATCATTCCGAGATCACCGTGACTCGCTTCTGCCGGGTGCACAAAAAAAGCCGGCGTGCCCACACTCGCAAGAGTGGCGGCGATCTTGTTGCCGATGTGCCCGGATTTGCCCATGCCACACACCACTACCCGGCCTTTACAGGCGAGCATCAGGCGGCAAGCGCGCGCGAAGTGAGCGCCGATGCGCGGGATCAGCGCTCGGATGGCATCCGCTTCATTTTCCAATACCGCTTGGCCGAGCTTGCACAGAGAAACATCGGCCTGATCCAAGGCATGATCCACCGCTTGCGCGGCGGTTGCAGGGGTAGGAGCGGACGGCTCGAACATAGCTGTCGGTTTAACTGCTTATTGCTCCAACCGTTATTGCTCCAACCGGCGTTTGGCGCAGACGTGAGTGTGCCGGCAAAGAGGGTCTATTGCCATAGCCTGTAGCCCATAGTTCTTGGAAACGCAGGCACCATGACAGCGGATCGTAACATAGCCGATAGTGCGCGCCGGACTGGCCGAGCTTAGGTTCCAGGGGAGGTTTTTGTGCGCTTGATGATACTGGCAGCCGGCCGCGGAACGCGCATGGGCCAACTCACGGAGGCGACCCCCAAACCACTGCTGGAAGTGGCTGGCAAAGCGTTGATCGAGCATACCGTAGAGAGGGCGCGATGGGCGGGGTTTCGCGATATCGTCGTCAACCTCGCTTACCTGGGACACCGGATCGTAGAGCGCTTAGGTGACGGCTCACGCCTCGGTGTGCGCATTCGGTATTCATGGGAGCGCGAGGGCGCGCTCGACTCCGGCGGTGGGATCCACGCGGCACTGCCACTGCTCGGCGGGGGACCGTTTGCCGTCGTCAACGCCGATGTATGGACAGATTTTCCTTTAGCGCGGCTACGGGGACATGCTCATATAGGCCGGCCCATAGGTCGGCGGGAGCGTACACCCACTCTTGCCCATCTGGTACTGGTCAAGAATGCGCCGCATCACCCACTGGGCGATTTTGCCCTAGACCATCATGGCCTAGCGCGCCCCAGTGGGGCGGTTCAATGGACGTTTTCAGGAATAGGTGCGTACCACCCGGATCTGTTCACTGGCTGTACTGAAGCCGCGTTCCCGCTCGCGCCGCTATTGCGCGAACAGATGCGGCATGACGCGGTGACGGCGGAAATTCATCCAGGTCTTTGGTATGACGTGGGCACACCCGAGCGTCTCCACGAGATACGCTGCTCGGGCGCCGAAGAACGGCGCCAGATGTAATGCCTTGGGCGATCGCCCTCATAGATGGCCCGCCTCTATGTTGGCAGGATCCGTGGATATTGAGCTGATCTTAAGAACGTTACCGGACCTTCAACTTATCGCGGTTACCCTCCACTGTCTTGCGGCCAATACCAGGCACTTTGGTGAGATCATCGACCGCCACGAAAGGACCATTCTGTTCCCGGTAAGCGATGATAGCCTCGGCTCTTTTTTTGCCGACTCCATCAATGGCGGCCGCCAACGCTTCGGCGCTGGCCGTGTTGATATCGACCGGCTCAGCGGCGATAGCAGCCCCGGCAAGGCCGAACGCGAACAGACATGCGATGGCGGTGGATTGGAATAGGTTCATGAGTTTGACCCTCCTTGGATGGTTAACGGGTGATTCAAGTGCGGTGATTCAAGTGCGCCAGGTCCAGTGCGCCTGACGTGGGTTCAATTTATCTTGCTTTACTGCGATCAGCGGTAGGCTTGGGGGCCCAGCTTTTGTAGGCCGCGAGCGCCTCGCGCCAGAGCTAACGCCACGCCTCCAATACCTCGTCCAATTCGCCCAGGCCGCCAATTTGTGCATGGGGCGGCGCGCCATGGATCCGATCCCAACGGTGACCGTGCGGGTTCACCCAAACCGCGCGCATGCCGTGATTCATCGCCCCGCGCATATCGGCGTCCGGATCATCGCCGATATGCACCGCCTCACTCGGCTTTATTCCGGCCTTGGCGAGGGCGAACGCAAAAATACCGGGGTCGGGTTTCATAACACCCGCCTCGCCGGCGGTGACAGTAAATGCAAAGTATTTGGCTAGACCTATATAGTCGATGCTAGCGTTGCCGTTGGTAACAGTTCCAAGCACAAACCGTCGTCGCAGCCGTTCTAGGGCAGCGATAGCTTCAGGAAACGGCGCTACCTCATTGCGCACCCGCCAAAACGCCATGAACGCCTGTTCACTGCGCCTCCGGCCAAGACCCGCCGCAGCGAAAAGATGGGCCAGCCAAGCCCGGCGAAGCGCCGTGAAATCATGACTCAGATGGGGCAGCGAGCTATAGAAGGCCCGCCGGTGGGCCGCCAGTTCATCCGCGGTACGCCCGGCCACCACCTCGGGTGCATGGTGTTCCAACCACTCGAACGCAGCGACTTCAGCGCGGACGATGATCGATCCGGCATCCCACAAGGTATCATCCAGATCGAAAGTGAGACAGCGGATGGTCAAGGACGAACCCGCTCTAGCTGCCAACCGCGGGCTTTGAGCACATTGGGGATGCTATCCACTCCAACCACGTGGCCAGCACCCACCACGACCAGAGTAGGTTCTTGTTGCCGCAGTAGTTCCTCTATGCCATCGGCCATAGTGTGGTTACGGTCCACTATCATTTTTTTGTACAGATCTTTGACTTTAGAGCCGCGCATTTCCTGGTTGATCAATCGGTCCAAGTCCTCATCGCGGCCGTATAGCCACGCATCGGCCAGCTCGCGTAATACGGTATCTATGTCATCGAAAGACTCTATGGTTTCCATCAGGTAGGCAAGGGCTTCCTCATTGACAAAACCGCTCAGCACAGCCAGTTGCGCCTCGAAGGATTCCAACTCGATGATGCGGGTGGCGGCCGGTTTATTCAGCAGGATATGGACCTCGATCCCATGTAGTGCATTGAAACCGGCTTTAGCGACCGCCGCCAACACAAGCTCTAGTGCCGCCAACCAGGGCCGGCGCTTGACTAATCGATCGCAGTCCACCGCCAGGCGGTGGCAGAGCGCGGTCATCTCGGTCCATCGCTGCGGACCTGCATGAGCGCGCAGCGATTCACCCTGCGGATAAGTACCCAATGCCTGCATGCGGGCTAGCTGGCGCGGCGTGATAGCGGTCGAATCGATTTCAAGCGCTATGATCTTTGCCCGGCTTAGAGCATCTCTTATGGGCGCTGGCAATGGGTACATCTTGGGCGTACCCAAATGCATGCTGCCCAAGATGTAGGTCTCGTTAGCCGCATTGGTCACGCGCCAAAAAGGTGGAGCGGGCTGCTCGCCGGCACTGCGCGCCGCTGTGCTCATCACCAGCAACAGGACCGTTGCGAACAGCATAAACAGGTGTTTCGTAGAATAGAGAGCGGGTAATAATACGATCATATCAGGTGGTCCTCGAAGGCAGTTGCGCCACTTCCGCATGTCTGAAGCAGGTGGTTAGATGGTCGTTCAGCAATCCCGCGGCCTGCATGTACGAGTAGCAAATAGTGCTGCCCGCGAAACGAAATCCGCGGCGTTTGAGTGCTTTGCTCAGCTGCTCGGACAAAGGGCTGCTGGCGGGCACTTCGGCGCGGGTACGCCAGTGATTGTGGATGGGCGAACCGTCCACGAAAGCCCATAGATAATCGGCGAAACTGCCGTACTGCGCTTGAATGTCCAAAAACGCCCGGGCGTTGCCAACCGCGGAGCGCACTTTGAGGCGATTGCGGATAATGGCGCTGTTGGCCAACAGCTCGGTGATTTTCGCCTCCTTGAAGCGCGCTACTTTGCCGGGATCAAAATCGGCGAAAGCACGCCGGTAACCCTCGCGCTTCAACAAAACCGTGCGCCATGACAGTCCGGCCTGGGCGCCCTCCAAGAGCAGGAATTCGAAAAGAGTGCGATCATCGCGGGTGGGCACGCACCATTCGGTGTCGTGATAAACGATTTCCTCGGGACATCCGCCACTTGCCCAATCGCAACGGCACCGCTCAGCATTCATCGGCCTCAATCCCCGCCTCGGTACGCATTATTTATCTCAACACCTAGGGGACTTATCTCAACACCTAGGGGGCATCATTTGTAGGGGACATCACTTGGGGCACTTTGCACAACCTCGCCTTTAAGCATGCTCTTGAATCGCGCCCAAGCGTGGGCGTCCCAGTCCCTGAACGTGCGCCAGCGCACAGGCTCATGCGGTGGACCGCTGACGTCAATACCCCAAAGCGGGGCGATACCATCGGGCTGCATGGCATAGCGCCCATCGCCCAGCACATGCGGATGGTGAGGATGGGCGATCACATAACCCGCCGACAGGACCTTGAAGCGCTCGATATCATCGCGTTTGCGTGAGCCAGCCGGCGCCCATTCATCGAGTTTGGCCGACATAACCGAGGCGCCGGAATAGGCCAGTGCACTGACGCCAAGCCGTATTGCATCTATCCAAAACTTGCCATCGGCCTTATAGATGCTGCGCCAGACGATAAGGTTGCCAAGGGTTGGTTTGACGCGCAGTTCACCGATTGCATGGCCGCGCTGTTCGGCTAAGCTGCGTGCCGCCCACGCCGCCCGTTCGTGTTGCATCGCCCCTACCAGCAGATAACACACAACAGCCGCGGCGCTAAACGAAGCGAAAGTCGCCGACGCTCTATAAAGCGCCAGTCCTAGACCGCTGAGCAAAAGAACAGTGATCACCGGATCGATCGCCGCGACGATTGCCCACGCGATACGTTCATCCACCCATGGCCACCAAACATAGGTGCCGTAACTGGTACAGGCATCGAGCAAGCCGGCAGTGAGCGCGCCTAAAGCCCCGTACCACCAAAACCACCCCCAAGCCACACGCAGTCCAGCCAAACCAACTGGCCACCTGGTGACTGATCGCAACAGCACCGCCACCAAGGCGCCCACCACCGGTACCAACAGCACACTGTGGGTGAAGTGACGGTGGAATTCGTGGGTGAGCAGTGGATCATCAGCCGCCTTGATGAGCACGTCCAAGTCCGGGATAACCGCCCCGATGGCACCGGCGAGCACCGCCGCGTGCAAATGTGCGGGTTTGCTAGCAGCGGCCGCCAACACAGCCCCCGCTAATGCGTGAGTTAGAGGATCCATGTGCAAGAACGATAAGCCGCCGCTAAGCCGTGCTGGAATCTGAAGGTGGGCTAGTATCGGTGATACGGCACCGGTGGCGAAATCCCCTCCACTCACACTGATCCTACTCGCTGCGGTAACAGCAAACTGTCCCGGCAACATTGCCCCGATGGCCCTGCCCGCCGGCGAGACGCTCCTGATTGAGTCGGGTAAAATGTGCAGCGTATGCGCCTGAGCCCATTCCTAGCCGCCGCCTTACTGTCTCCCTTGCTGCTATTTGCAGGTGGGGCAGCAGGCGAACAAGCTGCGCCTACCGATGCCGCTTTAAACCGCACCACAGAAAATCGCACCACGGAGTTCAGCGCCTCAGGCGGCCAGCTTTCCGAAGCGGCTATCGATGAGCGGATCAAGCTGCTGGAGGGTTATCAAAGCCAGGATGAAGCGCTCAAAGCGCAGTTGCTGGAGCTGCTTATCCTGGCCCGCGGGCGCCTGGCCGATGCCCGTAGCAACGAAGCAGCGGCGCAAGGTTTCAAGGCGGCGCTGGCGGCCGCGCCTAAACAGGCGGCGCAGATACGCGCCGAGATCCAAGCGCAAACAGGTATCCGGCCCGATTCGCTGAGCGGTCTGGACGTCAACAGCGATATTGGCCTGAGTGAACTGCGCCAGCGCCTGTTGGAGGAACAGTCCCGCACGCAGCAAGCCCGGGCGGTCTCCGAACAATTAGACAAGCGGCTCACTGCGGAGCGTTCACGTCCCAACGCGGCGCGCCAAGCGCTAAGCGCCGCCAGGCAGCGCATTGCCGCTATAGAGGCCGAACTGAAAGAGCTGAGTAACAGCGCCGATCAGGATGCGCGCCTGAGCGAAGCGCGGCGTTTCGCACTATTGGCGCGGCGCTGGGCCCAGCAGACCGAGGCGGCCCGCCTAGACCAGGAATTGTTGAGTCATGAAGCCCGCTTGGGCTTGCTGATCGCCGAGCGTGACCGCGCGGTGCAGCAGTTGAGGCGGCGCGAGAGTGCGGTCAAACTGCTCGAGGACTTTCTCTCCGAGCGGCGCAACTCACAAGCCGCACGGGCCAGGGCGGACGCGGAACAGGCGCGCGCCGAGGCCATCGACAAACATCCGGCTATTCGGGAACTCGCGGAACAAACCGCAGCGTTCAGCAGTGATCTGCAAAAGATGGTGCAGGCCTTGGATGAGACGCGCCAGCGCCGCCAGCACGTGGCCGGGGAGTTGAAGCGCCTGTCCGACAGTTTCACCAGTGTACGCCGTAAACTCGACGTGGCGGGACTATCGCCCGCCATGAATGCGTTGTTACTCGATGAGCGGCGGCGCTTGCCGGATCGGCGGTTTTATCAAGCGCAAGCCAAAGAACGTTTGCGCGAACTTTCCGCAGCGGGCCTAGGCCGGTTGCGGGCAGAGGAGCATCAGCGCCGCTTAATCGATCTGGACGATGCGGTTGAGGCTTGGATCGGCGAGCGCCTGGAGCGAAGCTTAAGCCCTGCGACCCGCTATCCCATCGGCCATCAAGTACGGTTCTTGATGGTCGATCAACAGGCTTTGGTCAATGAGTTGGTAGAGGCGTATTCCAGCTATACGCAGCTCCTCGGCGATCTGGATTTCGACCAACAGCGTTTGGTGGAAGAGACGGACCGGTATCAAGCGTTCCTCGATAAGCAACTGCTGTGGATCCCCAGCGCCCCGGTGCTAGGCGCCACGGCACTGGGACAAGCGGCAGTCGCCGCGAGTTGGTTCTCGTCCCCGGGCGAATGGCGCGGCGTTATGCAGGCCGCCAAGGAAGCGCTGGACAACACCCCGGCGCTTTGGGCCGGATTCGCACCCATAGCACTATTGCTCATCGCCCGAAGGCGCTTTAGCCAGCACTTGGATAAGTGCGCCGAGCGGGTGGGACGCCTGTATGCGGACCGCTTCTCGTTCACCCTGGAGGCCTGCGCGGTATCGGTCCTGATGGCAATTCCCTGGCCGGCGTTGTTCGCCTACGTCGGTTGGATAGCTGCCAACGCGCCGGCCGCCAGCGACTTCGCCCGCACCGTGGGACTCGGCTTAATGGCGGCCGCCCGGCCCTTGTTGATGCTGCTCGTGCTGCGCACGCTATGTATCCGCAATGGTGTATGCCGGGCGCACTTCCTGTGGAGCGAACGCACCGTGGCGCTGATCCGCATTCACTTGTACTGGTTTGCTCCCATCACCGTTGCCGCGTCATTCGTCATCGCCACATCGGTATTCGCCACCGATGAAGCGGTGCGCCAGAGCTTGGGACGGATCGCCTTGCTACTAGCGGAACTGGCGCTGGCCATATTCACCTACCGCCTGCTCTCTCCTAGCCACGGCGCACCACGGGACTTTATTGCCACCAAGCCCGATAGCTGGTTGGCACGCCTGCGTTTCATGTGGTTTCCACTGGCGGTCGGCTTGCCGCTATGCCTGGCGGCCATGGCGGTGGTCGGCTACGCCTATACCGCCATGGCACTACAGGCGTACATCAACACAACCGTCTGGATTGTAGTGGGCGCTGTTCTTCTCTACGGACTTATACTGCGCTGGTTGTGGACCACCACCCGGCGGCTGGAATTGGAGCGCGAGTACGAGCGGCGCATCACTGAGCGCGAGAAGACCACACATGAGCAGGCCGAACATGAAGAGGATGATCCGGCGTCCGCCGATGAGCGCCCGAAGCTGGATCTCAAATCCATAGATTTGCAGACCCGCAGGTTGGTATCGACCTTGCTGAGCTGGTCCGTGGTGGCCGGATTGTGGCTGGTGTGGGCCGATGTGCTGCCGGCTTTGAGCGGTTTCGACAACATCGATCTTTGGCAGCAGGCGGCAGTACGCGACGGCCAGCTAACCCTGATCCCCGTTACTTTCTCCGATATCGCTTTAGCGATGCTGGCCGGGATCGTGGCTTTCGCCGCTGCCCGCAACCTGCCCGGCGTACTCGAGCTGGCGGTATTGCGGCACCTGCCGATCGACGCCGGCGCCCGCCACGCCCTGACCGCCACGGCACAATATCTCATCGCCGGCATCGGCATCGTTATCGTTTTCGACTTAGTGGGACTCGACTGGTCGGACATTCAGTGGCTGGTGGCCGCTCTCAGTGTCGGCTTGGGCTTCGGCTTGCAAGAGATTGTGGCGAACTTCGTCTCCGGCCTGATCATCTTGTTCGAGCGGCCCATCCGCATCGGCGATACCGTGACCGTGGGCAATCTATCGGGCACCGTGACCCGCATCCGCATCCGCGCAACAACGCTGACGGATTGGGATAACAAAGAGATTATCGTTCCCAACAAAACCTTCATTACCGAGCGTTTGATCAACTGGACGCTGACCGATGCGGTGACCCGGGTAGTCATCCATGTAGGCATCGCTTATGGCTCCGACACCGTTAAGGCGCACACCTTGATGCTGCAAGCGGCTACGGATCACCCGGCGGTGTTGAGTGAGCCTGAGCCGCAAGTATTTTTCGTCGGGCTGGGCGATTCGTCGTTGAATTTCGAGGTGCGCCTCTACGTGCGTACCCTGGCCGAACGCTTGAGTACTACCCATGAATATTTGATGGCGATCGAACGCACCCTGAGCGAAAACGGTATCGACATTCCGTTTCCGCAACGGGAGTTGCACATTCGAAGTGAGCGTATCCGAAATTGGCCGGGCACCGCTCCCGGTGACAGTGCTAACCCATCCGCTTAACTTGAGAGGTAGGATCGGCCTGGGTGGCGCTGCGCCTAGTTTAGCTGTTGAATGAGCGGTTGACATACCGTTAGCTGGCTCGCCTCGACTCCACCGAGACATAACTCTCTCATTTCCAAGCGAGCCGGGATCGAGACATGGTCCCCAACTGGCTGCCCGTCCCTGGTAGGCTCCCGGCCATGTCAAGCCGGCATGCCGGTTTCGCAGTCTGAATGAAAGAGCCTCCCGCAGGCTATGCGCCATCCATCAATTCCGGTCAGTGTTCATCACCGAGAAACCGTCCGCAGGGCTGCGCCCACAACATCTCCTCGCGGGTCCATTGATACCGCTCCAGATCAATGCGGCCACGGCGCTCGAACACCACGCCCTCATCGCGTAGCCTGCGGCTTTGTTCATCGCTAGGACTGCCATCCTTGCGCACACTTATCTCTCCTTTGGCGTTGATCACCCGCTGCCATGGCACATCACTTCGCGCTGGCAGCCGCGCCAGCGCCGTCCCTACCTGCCTTGGCCCGCACCGGCCAACGTGGGCAGCGATTTGCCCATAAGTGGCCACCCGCCCATGGGGGATCAGCCTCACCACTTCGTAGATGCGCGCGTGCAGCGCAGAAACAGTGACATCCATCATGCTTGCACCTGGCGTTATGATCCTTCGATGGGAAAATTCTGGGAAGAAAAGCGCCTCGAAGACATGACCCCCAGCGAGTGGGAGTCGCTGTGTGATGGTTGCGGCCGGTGCTGCCTCAACAAGCTCGAGGATATGGATACGAAGGAGATTTTCTTCACCAACGTCGCCTGCGAGCTATTGGGCACCCAGTCATGCCGGTGTCTGCGCTATACAACACGGCACAAATACATCCCCGACTGCATCGTCCTAAAACCACACACGGTGGCCGGTAACACGGCCTTGCCCACTAGCTGCGCTTACCGCCGGCTCGCCGAAGGCCGGCCATTGGCGCCATGGCACCCGCTGATATCGGGTGATCGTAGAAGTGTGCATGAAGCCGGCATCTCGGTGCGCGGTAGAACTATCAACGAGGCCCATGTGCACGAGGACCAATACGAAGCGCACATCGTCGATTGGTTCGACGGCGAGTAGCCCTAAAAGTAAAAGCGCATCACCGCTTCGGCCACGCACGCCGGTTTCTCTACGCCCTCGATCTCTGCGGTGAAGCGTTCCGTTATCTGCAACCCGCTTTTGACCTCGTCAACACGAACCAATTCAACGCGGGCACGCAATCTCGAATCGACGCGCACGGCGGCCGGGAAACGCGCCTTGTTCAAGCCGTAGTTGATGACGTTCTTGACCCCCGGATAGAGCGGCTTGTCCGGATCCAGTAACTCGCGCAACATCGGGTACAAGGAGAGGGTCAAATAGCCGTGGGCAATGGTGGTGCCGTAGGGTGATTCCTTGGCGGCACGCTCGGCATCGACGTGAATCCATTGGTGATCGCCGGTGGCATCGGCGAAGCGGTTGATGCGGTCTTGATCGATCCGCGTCCAGTTACCGACGAAGATTTCTGTGCCGATTTTGGGGGTGAGGTCATCGAGTACAGCTTGTTGAGACATCGGGTGTTTCTCGCAGTAGCAGTGGTGTTTGTATCCACATGTTACCCCGCGATTTCATATTGATGGGACTTGCCTACTGTACACAGGGGGTTAGGGCGGTAAAATCATGTGCTTTATGAACATATGATTCAGGCTTGAGCGAACGGGTGACTATGAAGATTTCAGCTTGTAAAGCGGCGTGCTGGTGGCAGGCGCTAGCCCTAACGCTAGGCATGACACCGGCCGGCAGTGCGCAGGCCGCGCAAAATCTAGGCACTTTTCATAACTGGAGTGCGCAATCGTTCAAAGTGCAAGGAAAGCTGGTATGTTCTATGTGGAGTCAACCCAAGAGCGCAGCAGGCAAATACACGCGGCGCGGCGATATCTTCGTCTGGGTGACCCACCGGCCAAAGGACAAAACACGCAACCGGCTAAGCTTTGAAATGGGCTATCCCATCAAGCCGGGTACCCAGTTGAATGTGCGCATCGACGACACCAACTATGCACTGCCAGCGCAAAACTCAACGGCGTGGAGTACCGATAAGAACATCGACAAGCGTATGGTAGCGGCTATGCGCGCAGGCAACGAGATGGAGGTAAAAGGCGTTTCGAAGCGTGGAACAAACACCCGCGACGTCTACTCGCTGAAAGGATTTACCGCCGCTCACAAAGCCATCAACAAAGCCTGCGGCGTTTGAGGCCAGCCCCTTCATGTCCAGATCCTTCATGTATTGTTCACCCCCCTGCCTACGACCCTCTTACCTACGCTCCTCCTGCCTGCGACTCAGTGCCCTCGCGGCATGGCTGTGCTTCGCATTCGTGGCGCTTGCCGTCGATACAGCGCCGGCGGATGAACGAGTACTGGGCCAATTTACCGACTGGGAGGCGATGACGTACCGGGAAGATGGCGGCTTAGTGTGCTCGATGTGGAGCGCTCCCATAGACGCCACCGGCATTGATCGGGATCGCCCCGCCCATGCTTATGTTGCCCACCGGGTGGGTGTGCCCGGTAAGATCCCGGCCAGCTATCACACGGTTACATTGGAGTTCGGTGCCGCTCTCAAAAGTGGCCGCGCAGTCAAAGGGAAGGTGGGAAGCCAGCGGTTTGAACTCTATGCCGATGACAACTGGGCTTGGAACCGCTTTCGCAAGGAAGACAGACGTTTGGTGCGGGCCATGCGCGCAGGCGCCACTCTGATCGTCAGCGCCACCACAGTCGATGACGAGCCGATAAGTTATACCTATTCGCTGAGCGGATTCACCGCCGCTCACAAAGCCATTGGCAAAGCCTGCGATGTGAACTGACCCGGCAAAGCGAACTAATGGGCACCTGCTAAAAATAGTCATTGTTTCGTGAGTGCAAGGAAGCACCGCGCGCAGAACCGCAGTGTATAGGTGATCCATGAGGATTCGAGCACGGAGCTGACGCCGCAATCGCGGAAAAAGTGCATCTTTAGAGGTGCCCTAATCTTTGGCCGCAGCTAAAGCGCGCATGATGATGGCGATTGAGGACTGCGCCACATCTGGATTCGGGTGCACGCCATCGCCTCTTACCTGCGCCACATAGCGGGTGAGGGCGTGTTCTAGAGCATCACCAGTGCCCGGCTTGGCCTCATTGCTCAAAACATTATCGGCTACGGTATTAACCAGTAGCTGCTGTGCCACCCGCTCCGACTCGATTTCGGCCCGCAGCACGGCTCCACGTAGCACGGCGGCGCCGTCGATAAGACCGAGTTCGCTTCGATCCTCAGTCAAAGCCCGCCGCGCAGCCCGAAGATTCTCCGTGACCGCCGAGCGCCATGGTGCGATGGCACGTTCCAGCTCTTGTAACTCGGCGAGGGAAACGGCGTACCCACATTGATGCCATCGCCAGCAACAATACAAGACGATGTTCACGTCCAAACCGAAAGTATCTTGCAATACGAGCAATGCATCTTTGACACCGGCCTTGCTGTAGAAGTCGATGCTGAATGTCCAGAATTGGCGAGCAGCCTGATCCAAAATGGCGCATTGGTAAAGGAGGTTCGGAGACGAAGTCTACGCGCTTTCGGCATGCATCATGACTGAAGGGGCCATGACTGAAGGGGCTGTTACTAAACGGGTGATGGGGGTAAAACGGACTGGAACTCGTCAGCGAGGTTTTACAGCAAGACGTTGAGTTCGCCACTGACGGCGATTGCAGCCAAGACCGTGCCCACCTTATAGGCCGGTGCTTATCGCACCGTCTGACGCTCCACACCTAACGGGCTCCACACTTAACGGGGACTTTCAAAGAACACGTATTGGGTCGAGTAATCGGAAAACTCGAAATAAACTCTTTTCTCCCCGTTGTCCTTTACGAAGTTCAAATTCTCATCGAGCACCCCGTAACCGAAGCGATAGGGCCGTGCCGCGCCATTCCCATCGGTTGCTTTGGCGGTCGATAATTTATCGCTATCGATAAACCGGCGCGCCAGTTTGTTACCGGCATACACTTCAAGCACGCCGTTGTCCCCGGTCCAGTTGCGCACGGCACGGCCGATCTGATTCTGGGTCTCCTGAGTACATCCGGCTAAGGCCACCAGAGCGACGGCGCCCAGGGTGGCGGCTTTCCAAGCATTGATATTCATGTGCAGCTTTCGGTGAGGGTTTTGTTGGAACAACATTAGGCCGCGCACAACAATTGCAATGCCGCAGGCCGCTATAGCCTTTTTTGGCGGACCCGTTAAAGTAGCCGGTCTTCATGTAATCCGGCGACAACCAAAAGAGTACCGCGTGCCCGCTGCCCCCGAATCCGCCACTCACTTCAAGGCCATCGGCCTGATCCCGGGGGCGCATCTTTACAGCCATTTCCATCTTCTGATCCTGCCGCCACTTTTTCCTCTACTCAAAGACGAATGAGGACACACGATGACGCAGCGCGCCCTCGAGGCTCACCGCCAAGCGCTTATGGCTTGTACCGCCTGCCCCAACATGATCGGCCCGGTGGTGTCGGGCGAGCCGGTGATGTCACCCATTTTGATGGTAGGGCAAGCGCCGGGCGATAAAGAAGGGCAGCTTGGCCGGCCTTTTGCCTGGACCGCAGGCAAGACCTTATTCAAGTGGTACGCCTCCATCGGTTTCCAGGAAGAGGCGTTCAGGCACCACGTCTACATGGCTGCCGTATGCCGCTGTTTTCCTGGCAAGAACCCCAAGGGCGGCGATCGGGTACCGCACGCCCTGGAGATCGCCACCTGCGGGCATTGGTTGGATAAAGAGATCGCTCTACTCAAACCTAAATTATTGATTCCTGTCGGCAAGCTCGCCATCGCCCAGTTCATGCGGGTGGATAAGCTAAAACACATTATCGGTTCGGTGCAGCGGGTAACGCGGGCGGGACACACCATGGACACCATCGCCCTGCCTCATCCATCGGGCGCCTCCACCTGGCATCGCAAGGAGCCCGGCAAGGCCTTGCTGGCGGCGGCGCTCGAGCACATCGCGAGGCATCCCGCTTGGCAAGAGACGCTGAAGACAGCCACTCTTGTCCGAGTGCGTGGCGGGTAGCCAAGGCGTGTAACCAAGGCGTGTAACAAAGGGGTGCGTCAACGTGGTTCTCAAGCATGAGTGAGGCGCGGGCCAAGTGGGTCGGCAACGCCCTGCCACGCATCGAAGACCCCACCTTGTTACGGGGCGCGGGCCAGTTCGCGGATGACTTGGGCGAAGCGCCCGGCACCTGCCATGTGGCGTTCGTTCGCTCACCCCACGCCCATGCCGTGATCGAGCGCATCGAACGCGAATCAGCCCTAGCCCTGGACGGAGTCATAGCCGTGCTGACCGGCGCTGAGCTGGCTCGCATCGGTAAGCCGTTCATCACCGCTGTCAAGGTCGCCGCGCCACAGTATCCCCTGGCCGTTGATCGGGTGCGCTACGTGGGCGAGGCGGTGGCTTTAGTGGTGGCCAAGAACCGGTACCGGGCGGAAGACGCGGCTGACTTGGTGCAGGTGGATTATCGAGTCTTGCCGCCCGTTATTGATCCGCAAACCGCCGCCGAACCCGGTGCGCAGCGGCTGCACCCGGACACATCCGGCAACGTGCTCCATGAGCGCAGCTTCAGCTACGGCACCCCCGCGGAGATCTTCGCTAACGCCTATACCGTGGTGGCAACCCACGTTCGCTACCCGCGCAATGCCTGCACGCCGGTAGAGTGCTGCTGCGTGAGCGCGCGCCATGATCCCGGGACCGACACCTTCGAAGTAGCCGCCAACTTCCAGGGTCCTTATACCCTGCACCCGGTTATGGCCCGCGCCTTGGGCGTACCCGGTAACCGCCTGCGCCTGCGCACCCCGCCCGATTCGGGCGGCAGCTTCGGCGTCAAACAATCCCTATTTCCGTACGTGGTGGCCATCGGGCTGGCGGCTAAACGGGTGGGGCGCCCGCTGAAGTGGTTGGAAGATCGCCTCGAACACCTCAGCGCCGCCACCGCCGCTACCAACCGCGTCACTCACATACGCGGCGCGTTCTCCAAAGAGGGGGGCTTACTGGCCCTGGACTACGATCAGTTGGAAGACTGCGGCGCTTACCTGCGGGCGCCGGAGCCGGCCACTTTGTACCGCATGCACGGCAACATGACCGGGGCATACGCCGTGCCTCATCTGACCATACGCAACCGGGTGGTGGTCACCAACAAAACCCCTACCGGACTCAACCGGGGCTTTGGCGGGCCACAAGTGTATTTCGCGTTGGAACGATTGATGGACGAGGCCGCCAAGCAGCTAGCCGTCGATCCTTTCGCGCTACGCGAGCGCAACCTGGTGCGCGCCGAATCGATGCCTTACCGTACCGCACCGGGCGCGTTGCTAGATTCCGGCGACTACCGCCGCACCATGCGCAAAGCCATGACCGGCGGCCGCTTGGCGGCGTTGCAAGAACGCCGGGATAGAGCGCGGGCTGCAGGACGCCTATACGGCATCGGCTGCGCGGCGGTGGTGGAACCGTCGGTCTCGAATATGGGATACATCACCACCTTACTGTCGCCGGCGGAGCGTGAGCGGGCCGGTGCCAAGAACGGCGCGCTGGCGACCGCCACGGTCTCATTCGATCCGTCCGGCAGTGTGTCCGTGCGCGCAGCGTCGATCCCCCAGGGCCAGGGACACCGGACAGTACTGGCGCAGGTGGTGGCCGATGTGTTTGGACTAAGACCGGGGGACGTGGCGGTGGTGATGGATCACGACACGGCCAAAGATCCCTGGTCTATCGCCTCCGGCAACTATTCCAGCCGCTTTGCTGGCGCCGTCGCCGGCGCTGCCCACAGAGCAGCCACAGCGTTGCGTGAACGCATCACCGCTCTAGCCGCCGCGGATCTCAACGTCCTACCCGAGGAGGTCGAGTTCGCCGAGGGTCAAGTGCGGGCACTGGCGAACCCGGACAACGCGCTGGCGCTAGGGCGCTGCGCCGCCAAAGCACACTGGTCGCCACTGTCCATTCCCACTCATGCCGGCGCCGGATTGCACGAGACCGCCATGTGGACCATGCCGGAGCTAACCGAACCCGATGGGGAGGACCGGGTCAACGCCTCGGGAACGTACGGCTTCATCTTCGATTTCTGTGGAATAGAAATCGATAGGGATACAGCTGCTGTACGCATTGATGAATATATCAGCGCCCACGATGCCGGCACCTTGCTCAATCCGGTGTTGGCCGATGGGCAGATCCGCGGTGGCTTCGCCCACGGCCTAGGGGCGGCGCTATACGAAGAATTCGCCTATAGCGATGATGGCACCTTCTTGAGCGGCAACTTTGCGGACTATCTGCCACCCACCGCCATGGAGATCCCGCCGCTCACTATAGTGCACGATGAGAACCCATCGCCTTTCACACCGCTTGGCGCCAAAGGGTTGGGTGAAGGCAATTGCATATCGACGCCGGTGTGCATTGCCAATGCGGTGGCCGACGCGCTGGGCTGCCACATCGCCACGCTGCCGCTTACGCGCAGCCGCCTCGCGCCCCTCATCTGGGGCGAAGAAGCGCCCGCCCGGGCGGGCGCCGGCGCGGCCACTGATAACCGAGATCCAGCCCTCACCGGCAGTGGCAAGGTGACCATACCGGCTCCACGCGAACGGGTCTGGGCGGCTTTAACCGGGCAAGCGGCGCTGGCCCGGCTCCTGCCCGGTTGTGAGGCCATAGAGCCCACCTCCGATGGCTATCGTGCCCGTCTATCCCTGGGCGTAGGACCGGTGCGTGGCCGGTTTGAGACGCAAGTACGGTTCACCGCCCTGCAAAAGCCGGCATTCCTGCGCGTGAGCGGTAGCGCAAACGGCCCGCTGGGCGCCACCCATGGCGACGGCAGCGTGATCCTAAAGGCGGTAGCTCCAGGAGCGGGCGGTGAGAGCTGTACTTTGTCCTACCGGTTCGAAACGCGCCTGTCCGGCAAAGTGGCGGCGGTGGGTGGGCGCCTGTTGGATGGCGCCGCGAAAGCGCTGCTCGCGCAAATATTCGCGCGCCTTGCCGCGCAATTAGCCCAAGATGCACCGCGCCGCGGGCTGCTAGAGCGCCTCGGATTGCGCCGGTGAAACCCGCCCCGCTGGCACTGGCACAGCCCGAGGTGCTCGATGAGGCGCTTACCGTGTTGGCCGAGGTGGGCGGCGATGCCAGGGTGTTGGCCGGCGGCCAATCGCTGATCGCCATGTTGAATATGCGCTTGCTGGCGCCCAAGGTGCTCGTCGATATCAATCACCTGCCCACTCTAAAGACAATCGATGAGCGGAAGGACTCGCTCAGCGTAGGCGCGGCGGTTACCCAAGAACGGTTGCTGCATTGGACCAACCTGAGCAGCGCGACGCCCCTACTGGCCCACGCCTTGCCGTTCGTAGGCCACTATCAAACCCGCAGCCGGGGCACCGTATGTGGCTCGCTGGTACATGCGGATCCAAGCGCCGAATTGCCGCTAGTGCTGGCACTGTTGGATGGCGAAATGGAACTCGCCTCGCTCCGCGGGCGGCGGCGGCTGAAGGCTGGTGCGTTCCAAACCGGCACGATGAGCACCGCCTTGCACGATGACGAAATGGTGCTCGCCGCCCACTTTCCCAAAGCGGTACCGGGCGCGGTATACCGCTTCGACGAGGTGAGCGAACGTCACGGCGACTTCGCCCTGGCGGCATTCGCCGTGCAAGCCGGTGCGCACACCACCCGTCTTGGTATAGGCGGTGCCGCGGCCACCCCACAGGTGTTCGAGCTGCCAACGCGGGACGCCGAACTCGCCGCCCGTTTGAACGATATCGCCTGGCAGCTCGAATGCAGCAGCGATATTCACGCCAGCGTGCGCTATCGCCGGGAACTGGTGCGGCGCGTAGGCCAGCGAGTCATAGAGGATGCATGGCATGCGTTATCTTGATGCGCACCGTCAGCACCAGATATCGCTAATACTGGATGGGCAGCCAGAAAAAGGATACGCCGAACCGCGCACCTTGCTCAGCGATTTTTTACGCGGACACTTAGGCGCCACGGGTGTTCATGTAGGCTGCGAACACGGCGTCTGTGGCGCTTGCACCGTGCTCGTGGATGGTGAATTACAGCGATCATGTCTGACCTTAGCGGTACAAACCGATGGGCGTAGCATCCAGACGGTACACGGACTGTCCAAAGCAGGGGCACCGCTGAGCGCCTTGCAGCAAGCCTTCACTGACCATCATGCACTGCAATGCGGATTTTGCACGCCAGGGATCTTGCTCAGCCTCACCCAGCTTATCCAACGTGAACCGCAGGCCGATGAGATACGGGTGCGGGAAGTGTTGAGCGGTCATCTGTGCCGTTGCACCGGCTATCAAGGCATAGTGGACGCCGCCATGTCGGTGTTAAACGGGGCCCGTGTCAAGGGGACGGGTGAGCATGTTCGATCTAGGCCGTGGATTGCTCGCCAGCGTTGCCCGCATGCCCGGCGCTATCGCCATCAGCGATGGCCCCCTCACCCGGAACTATGGCGAATGGGGCGTCACGGTAACGCGCCTCGCCGCCGGCTTGATCGCCCGCGGCTTGGAACCGGGTACCCATGTGGTGAGCCTGTTGACGAATCGGTATGAGGCGGCGACCTTGCATCTGGCCTGTCAATTGGCCGGACTTGTCATCACGCCGGTGAACTGGCGCGCCAATAGCGCAGAGCTGGGTCATGTGCTTGAAGATTGTGCCGCTGGCGCGCTGTTCTTCGAGCAGGTGACGCACGGTGCCGTAGCGGGATGTAAGAGCTTACCCTCCGTGTGCCTTCCCGTAGCGGGCGAAGAATGGACACAGATGGCGGCCAGCGCAGCGCCGTTGGCCGCCTCCCGCGCCGCCGTGGACACCGGCTCCGTCATGCTCTACACCTCCGGCACCACCGGCAAAGGTAAAGGCGTGCCCCGCAGCCACGGCGCCGAACGTGCCGCCGCGTTGGCCCATG
Organism: Gammaproteobacteria bacterium; assembly: GCA_012103455.1. GTDB lineage: Bacteria > Pseudomonadota > Gammaproteobacteria > HK1 > HK1 > WLWT01. The sequence continues at coordinate 926,138 of WLWT01000002.1, read as the reverse complement.
TGGCTCAGAATCAATATGGCCGTGGCGAAGTGACCCTCGGTGTGATGCCGCTCTACCACACCATGGGGGTGCGCTCACTGCTGGCCTCGATCATCGTCAACGGCCACTTCGTGTGTCAGCGCCGGTTCGACGCGCGCGAGGCTTTGCACCTTATCGAGCGCCACCGCATCAGTCATTTATATCTGGTGCCCACGCTCTACCACGATCTGGTCAACCATGCCGATTTTGCCGCCACGGACACGCGCTCGGTGCGCAAACTCGGTTTCGCCGGACAGAGCATGACGGACGATCTCTTGCGGCAATTGCAACAAGCCTTCGCGCCGGAACGGTTCGTCAATCACTACGGCTCCTCGGAGATCTACACCTTCACGGTGGAGCCGGACGCGCCCGCCAAACCCGGCTCAGCCGGCAAAGCCGGGCTCAATCAGGAGATCCGCGTTATCGCCATCGACAGTACCGATCCGAAGGCCCTCACCCGCCCGGGCGAGGAAGGCCAGATCATCGCTGCCCTGGACGGTGACGAGGCCTTCGCCGGTTATTGGAACAGACCGGATGCGGATGCCAAGTCACTGCACGGCGGTTGGTACTTCACCGGCGATACCGGTTACCTGGACGATGACGGCGATCTGTTCGTAACGGGCCGGGTGGATGACATGATCACCTCCGGCGGCGAGAACATTTCGCCAGTGGAAATCGAGAGCATGCTGTCGCTGCACCCGGATGTGGCAGAAGTGGCGGTGGCCGGTCTGGCCGATGAGCGGTGGGGACAGGCGGTGTGTGCTTTCGTAACCACCCACCGGCCCATCGCCGCGGAAGAACTCGACGCTTGGTGCCTGCAATCCAAGCTGGCGTCTTTTAAACGGCCACGCAGATATGTCTTCGTGAAAGCCATCCCCAAAAGCCCCGTGGGCAAGATCATGCGCCGCGAGTTGGTGGCGGGCAATTACCAAATACAAAACTGAAAATACTAATGGACGCCTGCTAACAATAGTCATTGTTTCGTGAGTGCAAGGAAGCACCGCGCGCGCAACCGCAGTGTATAAGTGATACCTGAGGATTCGAGCACGGAGCTGATGCCGCAATCGCGGAAAAGTGCATTGTTAGCAGGTGCCCTAATGCAGGAGAGCTTGGCCATGAGCACATCCATGACTAGCCGGCGGGGAAAGCTACTCGATAAGCTCGACGGATTTCGCGTCGAGATCGATGAAGAGCGCCAGCGTGCGGACATCATTCTCGATAGGCCGCCGCTGAACGTCATCATGATGGCGCAGCGCGAACAGTTGAAGCTGGTATTCGAGGAGCTTGATCACGACGACTCGGTGCGGGTCATCGTGGTGCGGGCCGAGGGCGAGCACTTCTCCTCCGGCGGTTACATCAAAGGTTTTATGGAAGCCTTGCCCGAGGCGGTGGCGGCGCTGGCCTGGAATATCGCCGCCCCCAGCCGCTGCAAAAAACCCGTGATCGCCCAGGTGCGGGGTTATTGTTTCGGGGTCGGATTCGAACTCTCCTTAGCCTGTGATTTCAGAATTTGTTCCGAGACCGCCCGTTTCGCGCTACCTGAACAGCGCATCGGGCAGATCCCGGGATCGGGTGGTTCCATTCGTTTATTGCACATGATCGGCATGCAGCGCACCAAGGACATGACCTTCCGATCACGGCGCGTGCCCGGTAAACAGGCGCTCGCCTGGGGCATCGTGCTCGACTGTGTAGCCGATGACCGATTGGAGGCCACCGTGGATGCGTTGGTAGATGAACTGCGCGAGTTTTCGCCCCTAGCGCAACGCACCCTCAAAAGCGTGCTGAACGCCGCTCAGCATACCTCCGTGGAGGCGGGAATCGAACTCGAGGGCCAAGCCTATAGCCGGCTGCGCTGCTCGCAAGATTTCGCCGAAGGCGTAGCCGCTTTCCATGAAAAGCGCAAACCGAATTTCAAGGGACGTTAATTTCAGGGGACGTCAAGAGCTGCCACTTGTCATCATCTGTACCAATAGGGCGAGCTGCCAGCGGTGCTCATCGGCGTAAGCGGCTGGATGGGTGACCATGTAACTGGCGTAGGAATATACTTTGGCATAAGCGGCGTAATCCGCTGCCGCTAAGGCATCCCCCGCCATTGCTTTGGCCACCGCGTAGGTGGCCGATACCGCTGCGCTGCCGGAGCCGTCGATGGAATTCGTACCCGGATGACGGCTAGCGATCCGGGCCATCTCGCCCGCGTCCCCAGCCAGCGCTTCGACGTTATCCGGAGCGGTTGCCAGCGCTGCTATCGCCGCGTCCATGATTTGCAGCACCCGCTCGTCAATCACGAGGTGACGCACCCTCTCGGCGCACCGCAGGGCAAACAACGTACGGCGGCCCCGGTTTGCCTCATCGTCGAAGCGGGCCGCCCGCAGCGCCCGGTGTAGCTCCAAGTTCAAGGGCACCAACCTCCACGGGTGTCTTGGTCTACCCGTTCTCCGTATACCAGCGTGCCGGCGGTGTCAACGGTTGAATGGCCGGCGCAGTCCACCTCCCCATTGGGCGTGAAAATCCGCACTCTGGCGGGGGCGCAAGTATCTTGCGGTGAGAAAGCATAAGGTGGTCCAGGCGAATTTGAACGCCCATGCGGCCTTTTGCATACTCTAGGCTAGGCGCTAAAATCCTGCGCCCCAGACAATACCGCGAGTTGATTACCGCCAACAGGCTCTGCGCTAAAGACATCGACGATGTAACAAGGAAATCGCACACAACACCTGCTACGGTAACCGGCCAACCATTGTGAGTAAGGTAGTCCTTATGAGCCAAGCGCCCATTGCTTACATAGACAACATCACGGCCCGGTACGAGCGGTTGGGCTATGCGCCGTACCGCTGGTTCAGGGCAGGGGAAGATCCGCCTTTCGCGCCGCTTGAAAAACCGTTGGCGCGCAGCAAGCTTGGCCTGCTAAGCACCTCAGGTGCCTATGTCACCGGCCAGGTGGCGTTCCACTACAAAGACGACACCAGCATTCGCGCCATCCCATCGGATACGCCTGCCGAGAACATGCGCTTCGCCCATCTGACCGAGAACTACCTGGAGGATCCGCGCAAAGATCCCGAGTGCATCGTACCCCTGACGGCGCTACGCCGGCTCGCCGCGCAGGGCAGCATAGGCGCCCTGGCGAAGGATTATTGGTCGTGCATGGGCGGCATCTATTCGCAGCGCCGGGTGCGCGAGGAATTGCTGCCGCAGGTGGCGCAGCGGTGCCAGGCAAGCGCCGTCGATGCGCTCCTGCTGGTACCCATGTGACCGGTGTGCCATCAGACCGTGAGTCTGATAGCGCGTCACCTGGAGGGATTGGGTACTCCAACGCTATGCCTGGCCAGTGCTCTGGATATCGTCACCGCCGGGCAGCCACCCCGGGCAGTGTTCCTCGACTATCCACTGGGCCACACCACCGGTAAGCCGTTCGACCGCGCCGATCAACTCGACGTGGTGCGACAAGCACTGAACGCGTTCGAAGGCATAAGAGAGGCTAGCACCATTGCACACCTGCCGAACCGTTGGGCGAACGACGACAGCTGGCGGCAGACGGCCATGCATCCAACGGGCAGCGACACCCGCCAGCCACGCGATACCACACCCATGTATCAAACCGAGGCCGATCGCTTGCTGGCCGAAGGGGCTTAAGAGAAATACAGGATCAGGACCATGACACCAGCCACCAATCAAGCCGAGCGCGAACGCGAGTTGCTGCGGCAAATGCACACCATCCGCCGTTTTGAGGAACGGGCATCGGATGATTTTCATTCCGGCGCCATCTATGGCGTGGTGCACTGTTACATCGGCGAGGAAGCCGTTGCCGTGGGCGTGTGTGCGGCACTCGACCGAGACGATCAGATCATCAGCACCCACCGTGGCCATGGCCATTGCATCGCCAAAGGGGCTGATCCCAAACGCATGATGGCCGAGTTGTACGGACGAGAGACGGGATACTGCAAAGGCAAGGGCGGCTCCATGCATATCGCGGATTTCGGCATCGGCATGTTGGGCGCCAATGGCATCGTAGCCGGCGGCATGTCCATCATCACCGGCGCCGGACTCGCCGCCCAGTTGGATGGCAATGGCCGTGTGGCGGTGTGTTTTTTCGGTGATGGCGCATCCAATGCGGGACCGTTTCACGAGTCCATCAATATCGCCGCTCAGTGGCAACTGCCGGTCATCTATGTGTGCGAAAACAATCTGTGGGCGGTGAATACGCCGGCCAGTGCAACCGTCTCGGCGGGCGATGTGGCGGCTAGGTCGGCGGGTTACGGCATCCCTGGGCACATCGTCGATGGCAATGACGTGTTAGCCGTGATGGCCGCAACCGAAGAGGCGGTGGAGCGGGCCCGGGCCGGTGCAGGGCCGTCGCTCATAGAATGCAAAACCTATCGCCAGCGCCGCCACACCGAGCGGGTCAACCAGCCGGATCTGCGGCCCCAGGCGGAGATCGACGAGTGGCGGGCAAAAGATCCCATTGAGGTTTTGTTGGCCCATACACGGGCTGGTGATACGCCGGTCACGCAGGCAGAGTGGACGCAGATCGATGCGCAGGTGTGCGCTGTCATCGCCGATGCTGTGGCCTTCGCCGAAGCCAGTCCGTTTCCCGCTCCGGCAGCGGTGGTGGATGATGTTTTTGCGGTCTAAGTGAGGCCGGACATCGGCGCCGGGCATGGCGGGAACACGGCGTAATGAGCGGGATATGCCAGATGGACAGCGCAGTGATTGCGATGGGCGCGGCGCATCCCGAACGAGATATGAGAACCGCAAGGCGAATAAGCGCGTTGCAAACGTGGAGGAGATTCAGGTGAATAACCCGCGTGTGACGCATCCATCGGTGGTCAACGCCGTGAGCAAAGTGTAGGGTTTTGGCTTATTCGATGACGAGCCGGTCGTATCCGGCCCCTGGTGTATACAGTGCGAACGATCTCATACATGCAAGCGGGGATGGAGGCGTTAGCGGAGGAAATGCGCGCCGATCCCAAGATTTTTCATCTCTGCACGGATGCGCCGCCGCCGTTACTCGAAGAATTCGGCGCCGAGCGGGTGCGGGCGACACCCATCGCTGAGAGTGCGCTGACCGGCATGGCCATCGGCGCCGCCGGTTCCGGCTATAGGCCCATCGTGGATTGGCGGATGGTTACGTTCTGTTTCGTGGCCATGGATCAAATCGTCAACCAAGCGGCCAAGATCCATTACATGTTCGGAGGGCAGGCCAAGTTTCCGATTCTGTTCCGGGCCTCCGTTGGCGGCGGCACGCGGCGGGCGGCTCAGCACTCGCAGAGCCCCTATTCCATGTTCATGAATCTGGCCGGGTTGAAGATGATCTTGCCGTCCACGCCTTACGATGCCAAAGGCTTGCTGAAGACCGCCATCCGCGATAACAACCCGATCATCTCTTTCGAATCCGACCGCTTGATGGGTCTGGAAGGTGAAGTGCCTGATGAGGATTACACCATCCCGCTCGGCCAGGCCGACATCAAACGGGAAGGCAGCGATGTCACCATCGTCGCGCTAGCCTGGCTGGTGCACGAGGCGCTGGCGGCGGCGGACACCCTGGCGGCAGAAGGCATTTCCACCGAAGTGCTGGACCCACGCACGCTGGTACCCATGGACCAAGAGGCTATCCGGGCGTCGGTGCGAAAAACAGGGCGGCTGGTGATCGCCGACGAAGCAGGGCCTACCGCTGGCGCATCCGCAGAAATCGCCGCCGTGGTGACGGAACACGAAGAAACCTTCAGAGCGCTCAAGACCTCGCTGAAGCGGGTATGTGCGCTACAGGTGCCCATCCCCTATGGGCCTGAACTCGAGGACTACGTGTTCCCCGATAGAAACAAAATCATTGCCGGCGTCCGGGAAGTGATGGCGCGCGGTTAGAGTTCCTGGACATTGGCAGCCGGTTGGCGGAGCTTGGCGATTCAGCAAAAACCCGACAGTTGCGCCTTGAAAAGTCTATGGCTGTCATCAGTTGAGAACGACAATCCATCCATCAACATCTTCACGGGGAATTGAACATGATTAAAGGTCTGCACCACGCCGCTTACCGCTGCCGCGACTCGGAGGAGACGCGAGCGTTTTACGAAGACTTCCTAGGGCTGCCGATGGTCGATGCTTTCCCGATCGGTACGACCCAAACTGGCCGCCAAGCCAAGGTGTTGCACACTTTCTTTCAGATGGACGATGGCTCCTGCATGGCCTTTTTCGAAGCGCCCGAACAACCGTTCGAGTTCAAAGAGCAACATGATTTTGACCTGCACATCGCCCTCGAGGTGGACCGCAGCCAGCTCGAAGCGATGATGGAAAAAGCCGGCGCTCTAGGCATTCACACGCGGGGGATCACCGATCACGGCTTCATTCACTCCATCTATTTCCGCGATCCGAACGGATATGTCGTGGAGTTGGCGGCCAAAGCGGGCGAAGACGAATCCAACGATCCGGCGCAAGTAAAACGTACTGCACGCGAATCCTTGGATGCATGGCAGGCCAGCAAACACGCCGCCTGAGCGGCGCGCTACCACGGCTACCCGCGCATCAAGGCAAAACACCGACGCAATTCAGCCACGAACACCTGCGGCTTCTCGAAGGCGGCGAAATGACCGCCGCTTTCGAGTTCATTCCAATAGACGAGTTGCGTGAACCGCCGTTGCATCCAACGCTTGGAGGCGCGAAAGATCTCTTTGGGAAACAAGCTGCATCCGCAAGGAATGGTGATTTCTCCCGGCACGCGCTTACCAAAACTCTCCCAGTAAAGGCGCGCACTGGAAGCACCCGAGCCGGTCAACCAATACATCATGACGTTGTCCAGCAACTCATCGCGCGTGACAACGTTCTCCGGATGACCGTCGCAGTCCATCCATTGGTAGAACTTCTCCAGAATCCAAGCCGCCTGCCCGCTGGGCGAGTCAACCAGTCCATAACCTACGGTTTGCGGCCGGGTACTCTGTTGCTTGGAATAGCCCGAATCCCAATCTTGATAGTACTTAGCGGCGGCCAGCGCGCTTTTTTCTTGTTCCGTCAGACCGTCGAAGGTGGACTTATCTGGCGCGACGATGGGCATATTGACGTGGATGCCGGCGCAATGCCCCAGGTTTTGCACGCCGATAGCAGTCGTGACCGCAGCGCCCCAATCACCGCCCTGGGCGACATAGCGCCGGTAGCCTAAGCGCACCATGAGTTCGTCCCAGGCGCGCGCCACTTTGGCCACACCCCAGCCCGGTTGCGCCGGCTTGCCGGAATAACCATAACCCGGCAGTGACGGCACCACCAAGTGAAAAGCATCGCCGGCCCAGCCACCATGGGCGGCGGGATCGTACAGCGGTCCCAGCACTTTCATGAACTCGATAATCGAACCCGGCCAGCCATGTGTCAGAAGCAGGGGCAGCGCGTCTTCTTGTGGTGAGCGCAAATGCAGAAAATGAATGGTTAGCCCATCGATCACAGTGGTGAACTGGGGTAGCGCGTTCAGCCGCGCTTCGGTGGCACGCCAGTCATAGGCTCGCGCCCAGTATGCGCATACCTCCTGGACGTAGGCGAGCGGTATGCCCTGGGACCAATCGTCCACCGTCTGCACCTCCGGCCACCGGGTATGGCCGAGGCGCCGTGCTAAGTCATCCAGATCAGCTTGTGCTGTTTCTATGCGGTATGGCGTGATCGCTTCGCTCATGGCTACGCTGCTCAGTGACGGTACGAGGGATCGATACGATCGAGCATGCGCAAAAGACCGGGCCATTCGCGTGCACCTTGAGGTTCCTCGCCGGGAAGCCCGTACTTTTTGAGTTCTTCAATGGAAGCATCATCCGGCACCACATAATCAGTACCGGAAGTCAACACATCCACCTGAATTTTGCAGCTCATCTCCAAGTAATAAAGATACCAGAACGCCTCCGCCGCCGTGCGTCCCACGGCCAGCAGACCGTGATTTCGAAGCACCATCAAGAATTTATCGCTCAAGTCGGCCCCCAGGCGCTCGCATTCGTCTTGACCTTGGACCACTGGGGCGTAGTCATGATAGGCAATAGTGTCCAAGATGATGTTGGAATGCTGGGAGAGCGGGAGCACGCCGCAGGCCATGGCGGAGACGGCGGTGCCGCAGCGCGAGTGGGTGTGCAGTACATAATTCACATCCGGCCGGGCTTTTAACACGGCGGAATGGATGAGGTGTCCCGCCTCGTTGTATTCGTATCCGCGGTCATCGAGAAGATTGCCGTCCAAATCCACTCGCAACATCATCGAGGCGGTCATCTCGTCAAAGAACAGGCCGTAGGGATTGATGAGATAGTGGCCCGGCTCATCCGGCACCCGCGCTGAAATATGGGTGTAGATGAGATCAGTCCAGCCGTAGCGCACGTACAGCCGGTATAGGGCCGCAAGATCGACCCGGGTTTGCCATTCGGCGTCGGAACAAAGAGGACGGACGGTATCTGCAACAGCACTCACGGGTGTATTCTCCCTGGGATTAAGTGGCGGTTAAGGTAAATTGAGGAACGCCATCGTACCGTCATTCAGGGGCCGGCGGGAAAACCGCCTGCATCCGGCTCCTCTGTGGATTATTGGCTAGACCAGCGAGGACATCCGGGAACGCACAGATGGCGGTGGCGGTTCCATCATCAACATCCTCTTCGCTCTACGGCATCATCGGTAACCCCACATCTACTGCCTACCTCGCCGCCAAGAGCGCAATCCGCACCTTCACCAAGGCTGCTGCCGTGCAGCATGCGGCGGAGCCCATTCGCGTCAACTCAGTACACCCCGGTTATTATTCCATATCCGTCTAATACACTGTTAGGGCTTTCGTATGGACGCCAAAATGAAGCATTTGGAATTCATTCAAGCAGCAATCTCCAGGTTCTCGGATCATTCCTTTAAGCTAAAGGGATGGGCTGTGGTGCTTCTGGTGGCGCTAGGGGCTATTTCTGCAAGAGAATCCAACGGTGGATTAGCGCTATTGGCATGTATTCCAATTGCAATTCTCTGGGGTCTAGATGGTTACTATCTGTCAGTTGAAAGGCAATACCGGGCTCTTTTTGATTGCGTACGCAGCCTTGACAATGATGAAATCGATTTCACGATGAAAATCGACCAAAAACAGAAAGCAGAAAATGGTTGGTTGCCGGCTGCATTTTCAACTACGCTGTGCTTATTTTATGGTAGTCAACTTGCTTCAGTACTGCTGTTGTATGTTGCGGTTACATCGTGAAAAACTGAAACAACATTGGAAAGGGGAATATCGATGAAGTCTGTTTTTGTAAGCTACAAGTACGAAGACAAACAATGGAAAGACCGACTGGCAGAATGGTCCCAGGGTGGGCGTCTTGGCGAAAATGTCCGAATCACAGAGGAATCTCGAGATGTTCGGCAAGATGGTCAAAGCGCCATTCGCGGCCATATTAATCCAATAATCAATGGGGCTGCGTGTGTAATCTTGATAGTGGGCCAGGATACCCACAACAGCACGGGCGTCGATTATGAGCTTAGAAACGCCAAGAGCGCACGCAAACCGATTATTGCCGTACGAGTTCCGCATACTTCTGGTGCCCTTCCCAAATTGGTTGCAGGCCAACGGGAAGTGTCGTTTGAGCCGGGGGCAATCGCTAGGGCTATTTCAAGCTGAAAATAGCCGCTATAGAAATTAGTCCTAACAAACACATGGAGAGGGACCGCCGGCTGCGCCGCTTCGCTCTGCAACTGGCGGCCCCTCATGTGTAGCGTTAGGCGACCAGGTGCAGTAAATAAATTTTGGAGAAGAAACTATGCAATTAACGGCAATTTTGACCCCAGCGCTTGAAGGAGGCTTTGTCGCTATGAATCCGGAGACTGGCACACACACACACAAGGGGAATCTGTTGATGAGGCTTTAACTAACTTACAAGAGGCTACGGAGTTGTATCTGGAAGAGTTTCCGATGACAATTCACAAAAAATCGTTGCTAACTACAATAGAAATTCCGTCGTATGCCTCCTAAGCTTCCCGTAATATCAGGCGAAGAAGCCATCCGCAGGCTTGAAAATTAGGGTTTACAGTTGTTCGGCAAAAAGGGAGTCATGTTGTCATGCGTAGGGGTTCTCAGGGCTGTGTTGTCCCCAATCATAAAACCTTGAAGGCTGGAACTTTAAGCGGAGTGTTGAAGCAGGCAGGGGTTACTATAGATGAATTTGCATAAGCAAAACAAATCACTTAACAAGTGACTGTGGTCGTCAACCCGTAATGTTTAACGTTTGTAGATTCCACATTGTTTCATCGCGAACCATGAAGTTTAGGATGACGGTGAACTTTCTCATGCAGGCCGTGATAGCCACTTTCTTGTGCTTGCCTAAAGCGACTAGGCGAGTACATCCGGGGACGCACAGATGGCGGTGGCGGTTCCATCATCAACATCCTCTTCGATCTACGGCATCATCGGCAGCCCCACATCTGCTGCCTACCACGCCGCCAAGAGCGCAATCCGCACCTTCACCAAGGCTGCTGCCGTGCAGCAGGCGACGGAGCCCATTCGCGTCAACTCAGTACACCCCGGTTATGCGGTAACACCGCTGCCATTCGACCGGTCGGACATACCAACGCCGCGCGCCCTCCGGCACCTGTTTTCTTGGCTAACAGATTAAGGTATTTGTGCCCATTGGATGGGTGTTCATCGGAAAAGTGATGATACGTGGTTACTCGGGTTAATCAGGAATATACTGCACTAGATAGTCTCTGCCTAGCGCAGTATATTTCATATCCGTTTAATACAATGTTATGCCTCCAAAAAAAGCCCCGGTATATTGCCAGGGTTTGTAAAAAATCAAGGTGTTTTGTCTGGGGCTAAAGTAACCACCAAATGGTCTATGCCCGGTAAAACCTGAAGCTGCTTGCCAACTTCAAAACCAATTTGGTTCAGCCAATAGCCCTTGAGTTGAACCATGGGCACCGAAGGTGGCCGAGGCCATTTTTTCAGGTGGTATTCGTAATAGGTATCACAAACCTTGAGGTAACGCTTTTTCATGGTTGCTCCTGTTGCAATTCTTACGTTGCAAAATGCCCTTTGTAATCAAAGGGCGACCGGGAGGTTAAGAACAGCAACAGGTACTGCCTCGGCTATTTCCCGCAGGTATTTTATTCACCAAGCCTCCCGGCCATAGGCCGGATCTCGGGCACAAAAAACCGCACTACTTTCCGGCTGCCGCTTGGCCCGCCTGTTGGAGTTCTTAAGCTCCGTAGGTGGCAGTGTATAAAACGGGTGGCTCAAGCCAAGCCATCGGGGCATAACCATCGCGTCAAAAGGACGCGGCGCAAAGCCCCGCAGCTCAAATCTGGCGGCTGTGGTGCATCAAGTTTTATGGGCCCAGCCACATCCGTTGGCCGCGCCCCTTACGCAAGCCGTTATGCCAGATAGGAAAAAAACAACAGAGGAACAATAATATTGCTTGATACCGATAAATTAAAATTCACGATGCTAGCAACGGTTGTAGCAATGACGTCCACTGTTTACACCTATCTGGAAGCCTCGAAAGAGCAGCGATATGCCACCGAAGTGCGATATGAAAAACTCGCTGCTAAGAATCAGCAATTAAGAGAACAGCTTAATCTTCTTAGAGAAAAAGTCGCGTCTATTGAGGAAAGCTCCAAAAGAGATCAAGGTTACTATAAATTACTTGAGCGTAATCTAGAGGCACAAAGCGAATTGTTGAAAGGCTCCTTGAGAAGGAGAATCAACAATGAAAGAATGGATGAAAAATAACTGGGATAAAGTGCTTTTCCCAGTGCAGGGAATAGTAATTTCAGGCGTGGTAGGGTTTTATACGGCAATATCAGCAGTTGATGCAAAACTTTCTACTTTAGGTGAGCGTGTAACACGCAATGAAACAGAAATACAATCCACAATTAAACCCCAACTTTCCACCCTCGATAATCTCAAAGCACAAACAAGGAAGCTCACACAAGATACTGAATTTTTAAAAACCAAAATAGTTTGTCTGTCCAACCAAATAAGTTGTTGGATCTGAGGCTTGAGCAGCAAAGAGAAAACACTCAAGGAGCTAAATGTTTTGGTGGGCAAATCAAAACCATAGGCATAACAATGGGCGACAGCCGACCCCAAAAACGCTGGCGCGTTTTCCGGTCGGCTGAGCCTAAGCGTTAGGCTTCTATATTCAAAATTCAAATTTAGGCTCAGACCCGAATCTGGGAGGAAAACCAATGGTATATAGACAACGAAGTGGCTATGGCAAGTCTTCATTATTGAAATCAGGCCGTAAAAAATTCATTGCTGGCCGCAAGAAAAAGAATAATAAAGAAAAGTCACTAGAAACAAGAGTTAGTGACAGCGGCTATCGACAATTTAGAGATAATAAAACTGGAAATTGGGTGTATACCCATAGAAGAGTAGCCGAAAAAAAGATTGGCGGGAAAATCTATGCTGATCGCGAGGTCCATCACATTGATGGTAACAAGAACAATAATAAGAGCTCTAATCTGCGTGTTGTATCAAAAGCGCAGCATCGGCTTATTCATAAGAAAAAAGCCTGACAATCGCATCAAAGAGACGCGGCGCAAAGCGCCGCAGCTCAAATCTGGCGGCTGTGGTGCATCAAGTTTTATGGGCATAGCTACATCTGTTAGCCGCGCCCCTTACGCGAAGCGTTTGGACGTCAATGCCTGTATTCAAGAGCAAACAGAATTCCAATTTCAACCTGGATGCGGGCATACTGATAGCGTTGCGATTGCGATGCCCAAGCGCAGAACAACAAAATTTATGTGCTCATGTAGACACGGCGGTTGATGGCCGAGAATGATTGCAAAGTTCAACAATGTTCTCTCGCGCAGGCTGGCCCTCAACCGCTGTGGAACATCGGCGAAGCGCAAACATGGCGTATCGGTACGAGGACTCGTAGCCGGGCATCAGTCACTGCAAAGTCAAGTACTTGTAGACAAGCTGATGTGGCAACAAGATAGGCATTCGATATCTGAGTTTCAGCGCTGTAAGGATGCAGCGGGTCGCGATGTTCGTTGGTGTGGTAAGCGTCCTCGCCCAACACACGCCCTGAGCGGGACCGTCAACCCACTTCAGGCCGATTCGGCGAGTTTGGCTAGAAGCGGTGAACCGCGGCGTTTCATGGCGGCTCAGTATGTCGCTTCGTTGTAGGTCGTCTTCGTCTTCTCAGCACTGGCTCCAAGGGACGCTCCGCTTCGCTGCGCGCCCCTGAGCCCCGCCGTTAGGCAGCGAGCCTCAGAGACCCTCATGACCGAATCGCGTTCAGAATGATTGAAAATCCGCGATCCTAATGCCCTTCAGTCGAACCTTGTTCGAGTAGCACTCTTTATTTCCGCCTTTGAGATGTTTAAGCGGACCGTCATCGACAGGCCGAAACAGTTTTTCGCTGACTACGACGCGAAGGGTAACGCGGTCCGTAGCGTGGACTACGAGAGGGAGGTGTTATCGCGACATAAGAGTCCACTGAAAGCTTCTCTGCCTTGGCTAAAAGAGGTCTCTGTTGCCACGGGCAGCGAAATCGCAACCGGTCAGGAGCCAGAGTCCGGTTACTACCTAAAACGATGGTTGGCCCTCCACAAAAATCGAACCTGATGGAAGCTGTTTGCACTGAATTTTCGAGCCAGCGATTACCCATATTTGCGGGTTGCCTAACAAACGGATGCAACGGACCAGCCACCGCTCGCTTCGCTCGGGTGATCTAGCCGCTGATCCTCGCCGTTATGCAACAAGAGAAAGACATAGATGAACAAGAAAACAATATTTAGACCAGAACTGTCTCTTGAATTGCATTTGGCGTCTAAGCGAAAGAGATCGGTCTTAAGAGTCAATGACACTAAAGATGCTATTATCGTACTAGAAGGCATTAAAGATCTTACGACTGACCACTTGGCAATTATCTACCTAGATGATGATAACAATTTGATAGAAGTAGATACATTTTTACAAGGCATTGATGAATTTACAACCGCACAAGCAACCAGAGCACTTTCTAGGGCCTGTTAACACTAATTATGATAGACTTCGCGTATGAAAATCACCACATCACAATTTAAAATTATCCAAAAACTCCTTCTTGTTCAAAGAGGTAACGTCAAAATACCCAATTTATTGGTGTTGAATGCCATTTTGTATGTCGCTGAGCACGGTTGCAAGTGGCGAGGTTTGCCGAAAAAGTTTGGTAATTGGCACAGCCTTTATACTCGGGCCAATCGCTGGGCGAAAAATGGTGTACTCGATAGCGTATTTGCTACACTACAGGAAAACGATGTCATCAACATACAAGTGGAGCAAGTATCTTTGGACAGTACAGCGGTCAAAGTTCACCCGGATGGGACTGGCGCGTTAAAAAAAAACGGTCCACAGTCGATGGGTAAGTCCCGAGCCGGGTGGACAACGAAGATTCATAGGGTTGCAGCAAATGCCACAACAGCAGTGACCTTTTCCCTATCCCCGGGCCACGTTGGGGATGCGCCAGCAGGCCGGGAATTATTGAAATCCTTTGAAAACAATGGCTGGGACGGGACTCAAGTCATCATGGACAAGGCCTACGAAGGCGATGAGACCCGGCAGTTGATAGTCGATTTGGGGATGGAGCCCGTTGTGCCACCGAAAAGCAATCGGCTGAGGCCTTGGAAATACGACAAGGAGTTGTATAAAAAGCGAAATGAAGTAGAGAGATTGTTTCGACGGCTGAAAGGATTTCGTCGAATCTTTACACGCTTCGACAAACTGGATGTTGTCTTTATGTTTTTTATCCACTTCGCCCTTATCGTGCAGGCGTTGAATAGTGTTAACAGGCCCTAGTATCATCTATAATCAAAATTCAGGAACAGCGTTTAAAGTCATTCTTGCCCAAACAGTTTGCGGTAACCCTCAATCATTGTCGGATTACATCACCATAAAAAACCTAGCTAATTTTTCGGCACGCCTGCTACTTGTCGGTGTTGAATTAATAGATTGCATTCTACTACTTCGGCAAAAAATTACCCGACACAAATTAATAAAATGTGTTATAGTGATGCTATGAAAAAGACAGACGGTCGCTCACTGCCCCATTCCGCGCGAGAAGCCATCCGCAGGCACGCGGTTGCGCAAGTATTATCGGGTGAAAGCCCTGAAAAAGTAATTAAAGCCCTCGGATTTCATCGTTCTTGCATTTACGATTGGTTATCCAGATATGAGCAAGGTGGTGAACAGGCGCTGTCCACCGGCAAGATCACGGGTCGCCCAAGAAAGTGTCCCGATGAATATGCGGATCGCTTACGTGAACTAGTTAAAACGAATCCGTTGCAATTGGATTTTCACGATGCCTTGTGGACACGCTCGATGATTCAGATATTACTGAAAGATAAATTTGGCATCGAGGTCAGCGAGCGCTCGGTGGGCAATATCCTGTCTCGTTTGGGGATGAGTGCGCAGCGCCCTCGGTTTAAGGCATACGAGCAAAACCCTGATCAGGTTAAGGTATGGTTAAAAGAAACTTGGCCTGAAGTACAACGAGAAGCGAAAAGGCGCCGAGCGCGGGTCTATTTTGGCGACGAATCGACGATCCGGTCGGATTATCATCGTGGTACCACTTGGGGGGTACGGGGTGATACGCCAGTTGTAGCGAAAACGGGTCGGCGCTTTAGCGTGAATAGGCTGTCAGCCGTTTCGCCGAAAGGTCACCTGCGTTTCATGGTAACTGAATCACGGGTAACCGCAGACGTTTTTATCGACTTTCTAAGGCGTTTGTTGCACAACGCCAAGCGATCGGTCTATTTGATTGTTGATGGCCATCCCATTCATCGAGCCAAGAAAGTGCAAGAATTTGTCCGCAATAGCCAAGGTAAGCTCACGTTAGTATGGTTACCGCCGTATTCACCGGAACTCAATCCTGATGAGCTAGTATGGCATCATGTAAAAAGCCAACGAATTGGGCGGACAGTGGTGGCTACAAAGGAGCAACTGATGGCCTTGGCTCGTTCGGTGTTGCACTCACTGCAACAGAATACGCAAATAATTAAACGGTTTTTCTATGAAAAGCATGTCAGATATATTCTGAATTAATGTCGGGTAATTTTTTTCCGAATTAGTAATAGGTGACACAGAATATTTTTCTTTCAAAAATGACAGTAGCAAGTGGCTTCAGTATGGTAAACAGCTTCAACTTCGAAAAGAAATTATTGGAGATGATGGCTTTTTGCCAAAGATTTTTGAGGAAGATTAAGCATAACATGAAATTTAGACTCCTGGGCCGCTCTATGCGCATTCTGTTACTGCCTGAAATTTGGATTTGGCGACGCTACTATGTGAGATTCAAAGGCTATAAGAGAAAGACGGGATTAGACTATCAATTCCAATACACCGGTAAACGTTAGCGCTGCAAGGCTCTACTATTTGAGAACGCATAAAAGGTTCGATTGCTAGAGTGGCTTTTTAGCGCGAAGGTGGAGGATTTACTTGAGGGCATAGTGACCTGCGAAAATAAGCGATGGAAGGCAGAAGGTGATGGAACGAAATCAACAACCGTAGCACAAGTGTTTGGTGCCGGTATTACACAAATCGGGATGGCCAGGATTGCCTCAACCCTGGGCAGGGACTCATCATGAGATTTGAGGTATGGTTGCGCGACGCATTGAGCACGTATTCGCATAACAAGAGCGTCGAAGGGACGCGCCTACCTTTGGCCGACTTTGTTTGGCTCGTCACGCTCGTTTCTGGTGGCGGCGCCTCGGTTGCTTCTGGGCGCGCCCCTCACGCTTTCCGTTCGGCGGATTACCCAACCTCGGTGGCACACTATGAACTGGCTACGTGGTGACACCATTTGCAAAACACGATGGTATTACATATGATACCGATGCATGGATCAAGTCGTATTGGATACAAACATTCTTGTCGCCGCGTTGCGTTCGCGTCGAGGTGCTTCGTTCCAGCTCTTCGCTCTACTCGGCACGGGAAGGTTTAAGTCGTGCGTTTCAGTACCATTGGTGCTCGAATATGAGGCTGTACTGCGCGAGCACGCAAGCGCTCTTGGCCTAAAGGGTTGCGACGTAGACACGCTGCTGAACTATGTGGTGAGCGTGTCGCATCATCAGGAGATTTTCTTTCTATGGCGTCCCCGACTAAGAGATCCGAAAGACGATATGGTGCTAGAGGTTGCAGTCGCCTCTGAGGCAAGTCACCTAGTGACGCACAACGTACGTGATTTCGCCGATGCCGCGCGCTTCGGTTTGTCCGTGGTGACGCCAGGGAGGTACTTGCGCGAACTGGGAGATATCCAATGAGTACGCTGAGCTTGAGGCTGCCTGATTCGCTCCATGCAGAGCTACGCAAGCTCGCAGAGCAAGAAGGCATTTCCATCAATCAGTTAGTAGCGAGTGCTGCTGCGGAGAAGTTGTCGGCGCTGAAGACGGAGAGTTATCTCAAAGCCCGCGCGAAAGCGGGGAATCGCAAGGAGTTCGAGGCAATTTTGGCGCGCGTCCCGGATGTACCGGCAATAGCGGACGACCAGATTGAATAGGCATATCCGCCGAACAATAGCGTCAATCGGACCCGCGAGGACGCGGGCCGCTTACGCAAATCGTGTGTGTCGGACATGACACAGACCTAGCGAGGTGAAAGTCCTCTTACCAAGTAATCGTGGAGTTGAAGGTTAGCGGAAGGACAAGGATTACATCGTGAGGTGTGGGCTGGAGGAAGTCCAACGCAAACTGGCGGGGCGACGAACAGGAACTAGATAGAAGGTGTGAGGTATCCGAGACCAGTGGGCACGTGACCACGAAGTCTTCCCTCCACAGACGGGATAGGTTTTATAAATCGAGCGTTTACGCCCTGAAAGCCCTGTGTCTTAGCCCGAGAGGTCTGTCATAGGTGCCGGAAGCACTGAAATCGGGGTAACCGGATTTGACCGTAGGGCACAAGTCAGCAAAAGACAGAGTAGGCCGTGTCCTCGACGGTTGAAGGTCTGAACCTTATCGGCATCATGAACGGTTTGAAGTAGGACCTGACAGCCGCCGACCGGCGAGGCGAAGTGCCTGCCGCGAGTGGGAGGCAGAACAGGTGAGGGGAGGAAAACGCCCTCAGGACGCCCTCGAAGCGGGTTCATGGATGATGCAGGTAGTGGACAAGGAAAAGCGGATACAGGCATTGAAACTAGTCCAACGTAACCGAAGGTGCAGCGGGAGTAGAGGGTATGACGGTAGATGAACGGTCAGGCTACCTGAAGCCCCACTGGCCTGCTATCAAGGCGCCACGGCTGGCAGGCACCTATCAGCCACAACCGGCGCTGCGAATCGAGATACCCCAACCACACGGACGCCTGCGCCAACGGGGCCTACCCCCGGTCACCGACCGTGTTATCCAGCCAGCAATAGCACAAGTGCTGCGCTGGATGTGGGAACCGCCATTCCATCCCAACCGCTACGGTTTGCGCCGGATGCGCAGTGCACAACAAGCGCTACACCGGGCACAAAGCGAGGTCATCAAAGGCCGCAAGTGGGTCGTTGCTCTGGACTTCGACAGCGTCTTCGACCGGGTCAAGCAGGACCGGCTAATGCCTAAGCTGAAAGCTGAAATCCAAGACAAAGCCCGGCTAGGGCTGCTCAACGGCTACCTGAAATCGGGCGTTGAAATCAATGGAAGGTATGAGAAAACAGCCGAAGGCGTACCACAAGGAAGCCCGCGGTCACCGCTGTTATCAAATAGGGTCCTCAATGAGCTTGACCGGGAACGGGAACGGCGAGGCCACCCCTTCGTTCGCTATGGCGATGACTGCCCAATCTATGGACGCCGCCCACGCGCAGGCGAACGGGTAAAACAAAGCATCCCCCACTTTGCCGAGCCTACCTTAGGGCTCAAGGTCCATGTCGCCAAAAGTGCGGGGGTTCGTCCCTGCAACCGGACAGTCCTGGGGTTTACCTGTAGCCCACGCCCTGGCCACACACTCAAAGTGTCTGAAAAGGCAGTGGAGAAGGTGAACCACCCGGTAAGGGGGCTAGGCCGCCGGACCCGCGGCCATTGCTATCTATCAGCTTATCGCTGAATTGAAAGAAATCCCTGCTGGGTTGGAAAGCTTACTTGGGTATCGCCCCAGTAAAGAGCCCGCAGCGCGACCTGGACAAATGGATACGGCGGAAGTCACGGTGCTACCTATGGAAACCGTGGGACAGGTCGGGCTACCGCACGCTCAGGGCTGTGGGCGTTGAACGTCGATGGGCGTGGAATACCGCGAAATCGGCCCATGGCCCATGGCGGTTGAGTGCAAGCCCAGCCCTTTACTAGGCCTTACCCCATAGGGACTTTAAAGACTTGGGGCTGGTAGCCTTATCAGCATGAACCAGAAACGACACGATAATGAACCGCCGGGGTACGTGACCCGTAGGCCCGGTGGGGTGGGAGGAGGGGCATCGGGAGGTGTCCCCCTATCCCGATTAGGCCGCAAAAGGAGGCGAAGTGGACTTCGAGTGGGACAAGGAGAAAGTCCAAGAGAACGAGCGGAAGCACGAGGTTTCATTCTTCGAGGCGACCGAGGTATTCGCAGACGAGCTGTCCTCCAGCGTCGCGGACCCCGATAGTTCGGAGGGTGAGTATCGGTATCTGATATTCGGACAGACACTGTCCGGCCGTACGTTGGTCGTGTCCTATACTGAACGAGATGATCGGATTAGAATCATCTCCGCCCGATTAATGACTCGCCGCGAGCGAAGAGCCTATGAGCAACGATAGAGACACAATGCGGGACGAGTACCCGGAAGAACTTATCAAATACGGAGAGCGCGGAAAGTATGCGGCCAGGTATCGCGCGGGTACAAATGTAGTGCTCATCGATCCTGATCTCCATGAGAGGTTTCCGAACTCGGAGGCCGTTAACAAAGCGCTTCGTGACTATCTCGCTGGAAAGGCTGCGACGACCTAACAAATAAGGCTAGGTCGCGCGTAGCCGCGACCTGCTCCGGTGTTGGACAAGCCCGGGGTTAGGGCAGCCTTAGTGTATGGTAATTAGTTCGAGGTGTTCGGCGGCAGGCGGGGGTTGGCGGAATTCGGGCTTTGTTGAAGCCGAGCGGTAGCCTGAGCCAGCCCGGCCAAACTTGGAGGATGCCATAGCCCAAGACCCACCCTCCCTATAGTGAGTGTGGCGGCGCAATCCAATCGCCTGCGCCGCAAGGCTAGCGTTTCAGGCAGCCATGCCGTGACTCACCCCCCCGGTAGTGGCGGTCCGAGTGGCGAGATAAACGCCCTGTTTGGTATGAACGACCCACCTCGCATGGGAGAACCGCAGTGCGGGCAGTGAAAAGGTCTAGCCGTTTTGGGTGACACCGGCGCCGGTGCGATGTGCCGTACCCACTGCACGAGCCGCCATAATGGCTTGGCGTTGCCATGAAGCAAACCGTAGTTGCGCACCGGCGGTATGCGCTTGGGCAGGAGGTGCATGGCGATACGCCACAGGCACTCGACTAAGGGCCAGGTCAGGCGCTCCTATTTGCGGGTCTTGGCGTGGCGATAAGGAAAAGTAACGGTGCGCTGAGCGCGTTCGAACCGAACCATATCGCCCTCGCCAATCACAGCGCGGTAGAGAGAGCGGGATAGATATTTCAGTGCGGGTAAACCGTTGCCAACCGATTGACAGTGCCCCCCCCCTTCTTGGGCAACGATTTAGGCAGCGTGAGCCCGCTGTTGCACCACTCATCAAGACACTTCGCCCGCAACACCTTGGCCAGGGCGAAGCCATTGAACAGATAATCGCGCTCATCCAGCGCGCGCCACAGGCAAGGTTGACCTGACTGACGCGGCACACCCCCACCCGGTATGAGGACCGGTAGATGGGGAGGGTCAGTCACTCGGGGCGAGTGAGTGGGCAGTACGGCACAAAAGCCGCTATCGGCGTTGAGTGGTGGAGGATTGATTCCGAAGGTCTTGAGGGGTTGAGCGACAGCGGCGAACAGGCCAGCCTAGACGCGCTCAGGTTCGCGGTAGGCCAAGGCGCGTAGCGCCGCGGGCAGGGTAACAGTGGCCATGAAGTCAGGGACCGGCCAGCGCTTGGCCCGCTGGCGCTCCAGCCCGTCCTGGGCGCTGGCGTGTTGGCACCGGGGACAACTACGGTGACCACACGAACGCCTTCGAGAGTGTTGATGAGCCCAATGGGTGCAATCCATCGAAGTCGCCCCCACGGCACCCGTGCGACCAAGAGCGATAGCCTGTAGGCCGTGGCGTTGATGAGCGGTGAGCGGGGGCCGGCGTGTTTAATCAACTCAGCCATCCCGCTGCGCACCAACTCAGCCAATCGAGGTGAGGCATTGATGCCGAGCCCGCCTCACCCCATAGGGTGCGCAATGTTGATGCAAACCGGCCAACCAGGGCCTCCGGCATTGCCTGGGCATCGCCCGCGCTTTTCTCGGTCATAGGCACATAGCGAGCGGTGGTCTTAGGACAGGCGTGCCCCCGTTGATGCTCAATAGCACTGAGTGTGAGTCCCGCCTCCAACATAGGTGGGGCGTCGCTATGACGAAGGGAATGAATCGAGACGCGCTTTAGGACCCGTGCATCAGCAACGCCCTGCTGAAAGCCCTTTTGCCCGTTGGCGCGGTCCAATGAGCCGGTGGCCGAGGCCCCGTCACGGCGAGGGAACACCCCTCGTGGATGGCGATGAGGGCACCACAGCTTGCGCAGAACCGGCAACGTCATTGACGGCAAAAGCACAAAGCGAGCTTGATGGCCCTTGGAGGTGCGGATAGGTACCTGCCCGCGCTCACGGTCGATGTCGGCGCACCCAAGGCGCCGTGTGTCACCCCGGCGCAGACCCAACGTATCCGTGACGAACCCCAAGCACTGAAGGTCAAACCGGCGAGTGATGTGGAGAATGTGGGCACGCTCATTTGGCGTCAGGCTATCGGGTAGGCGCTGGGTCTTGGGCGCCTTAGCGAAATCGAGCCCGGGCCATGATTGAGCGAGGACTTCTGCGTAGAGAAAGCGAATACCGTGACGGTCAATCTTCATGGGGGCCCAGGCAGGCGTTTGGAGCAGGCAGTCGACAGGGGGGTCGAGCTTCTGCCTTGGTGACATCGCCCGGGCAGCGCTTGAGGTGTTCGCCCAGGCGGCGCACGCCTGTGGCATAGCCCGCAATGGTTTTACGGGCATGGCCTTTGAGTTTTAGGGCGCGTAGGCGTTTCTGGTATAACGCCTCAAAGCCGGACTTCTCGTGTGCTTGCCTGAGGCGGGTTCCCAATGACACACGCCGAATTGCGGGCACGGGGAAGTCTCCGCTTCATCTAAACCATGAGTAAAAGCCAATGGCTTCAAGCTGCCGCGTAGCGGCTTCGTCCAACCACTTGAGCAACAACATGGATGCCACAGCAAGGGATATGCTAAACATCGCCAACCGCACCGGATCGACCGCCAAGCTCTACGGCTTAACCGGTCAGCAGGTCGGCGCGCTGGCTGCCACCTTCCTCGAGTTAAAGACCCCTCCAGAGGTCGCCGCCACCGGCATCAACGCATTGCTGTTGAAGCTAAAAGCCGCTGACAAGCAGAACAAGAAATTCCAGGAGGGACTCGCCGGTATCGGATTGAATGCGCGCACGCTGAAGCAATCGATTGAGCAAGATGCTCAGGGCGCGTTAATCGGCTTCTTGGAGACGGTGAAGTCGTCGGACGACGTGATGGGCACGTTGATGGACCTGTTCGGTGCTGAGTACGCCGACGGCATGGCTAAGCTAGTCGGTGGCTTGGACAGCTACCGCGAAGCCCTGGCGCTGGTCGCCGACCAAACCGCATATGCGGGGTCAATGCAACAGGAGTACGAAGCGCGGGCCGCCACCACCGAAAACCAACTGACCTTGTTCGCTAACCAGGTGACACGCCTGGGGTGACGCTAGGCTCGGTGTTGTTGCCGACGCTCAATGCCGCGACCCAAGGACTCAGTTGGGTGGTGGGCGGCGTGGTCAATGTAGCCGAGCACTTCCCCGTCGCCACCACCGCGATCATGGGCATCACGACCGGGCTCATCGGCATGAGAGTGGGCGCTATAGCGAGCGGTTACGCGTGGACCTTTATCAAGGGCGGCTGGCTGTCTGCCCTCACGGCTGTTAAGTCGCTGCCTGCAGGTGTAGCGCTCGCCAACACCAAGTTGGCCGCGTTCAACGCGACGGCATTGATTACTGCAGTAAGAACCAAGGCGTTAGCCGTAGGCGGGGCTATTAAAGGATTCGCTGGTGCTCTGGTGGCATTGGCCACAAAAACTATCCCGGTAGTCATCGGCGCGATCAAGGGACTCACCACGGCATTGATGACCAATCCGGTGGGACTGATTATCGGCGGCATTGCTGTAGCGGCTGGGCTCATCATCACCCACTGGGAGCCGATTAGCGAGTTCTTCAGTGGTGTATGGGCATCCGTGAAAACGGCCTTCACGGACGGGGATAGCCTGATTCGTAGGGTGCTGTCCTGGTCTCCGCTAGGGATAGTCATCGAGCATCGGGAGCCGATTAGCCGTTTTTTACGATTCTCTGGCAAGGGATTGTGAATCAATCCCAAAAAGCGTTGGATTGGGTTGCCAACAAGTTTGCTGCGATCACTAACGTGGTCGGAGAAACATGGAACACGGTATCGAGTTGGTTTGGGGATGATGAAGACGAAAAAGACAAACCAAAAGCCGTAAAACTAAAACAGCAAAAAATAGAACTACCGACATTTAAACCAGTCGCGTTAACCGCGGCTATGGCAGCCGTGCCTACGGCATCAATGGCATCACCGGTTGCTGCGACAGCACCGCAGAAGCAAATTAGCCACACGACACACAACACCATAACATCACCGTCCATCAATCTCCGAGCGAGAACACAGACGCTCTAGTGCATCGCATCATGCGCGAGATCGAGGATCACCAGCGGCAACACGCCCGCGCTGGACTGTACGATGGCTGATGAGTTCATGATGCGTCCAGGGGACTACACATTCACGCTGGACAGCGCAGCTTACCAGACGCTCTCTCGCCGCTCGGCCTGGCGCTGGCCCGCTCAAGCGCGCATCGGCCGCGCGGCAATATATCGGGCCAGACAGCGACACGCTCACTTTGAGCGGTAGGATCCATCCGCACTACCGCGGCGGGCACGGGCAGATCGACGCGATGCGCGCTGAGGCCGGCTAGGGCAGGCCTTTGATGTTGGTCGATGGCACCGGGCAGATCTGGCACCAATGGGTCATCCTGCGGATCGAAGAGACACAGCGCTACTTCTTCGCTGATGGCACGCCCCGGCAGATAGATTTCTCGATCGTGCTGGCGCCATATGAGTATGACGCATGAAGGCCCGGCGCGATCCTTTCCCGCGCGAGAGGTGTGCGGCGTGATATACCGCACCCACGACGGCGATATGGTCGATGCCATCTGCTGGCGTCACTATGGCCGCCAGAGCGGCGCTGTTGAAATAGTCCTAGAGGCCAATCCTGGGCTCGCCGACGCCGGCGTGACCCTGCCCGCCGGCGTGCTCATCCAGCTCCCCACGCTCCCTGAGCCCCGGGCAGCCCAGACCGTGAGGTTGTGGGACTGATGACGCCTACGATCGTTCTGCGCGCCGATGGGAGCGATATCACCGCGCGCGTCCGCGCACATCACAAGTCACTGAAGATTGTCGATGAAGCCGGCCACCAGAGCGACACGCTCACGCTCACGTTGGATGACAGAGACGGCATGATCGAGCTGCCACGCCGCAGCGCCACCCTGTCCGTCTCGCTCGGCTACCGCGAGCGCGGATTAAACGACATGGGGGCATTCGTCGTCGATGAGTTGGAGTTGAGCGGCCCACCCGCTCAGATCGTTATCAAGGCCAAGGCGGCCGATATGCGCGCGCGCATCAAGGCACCACGGACGCGGTTATGGCCACCGACCACGCTGGGTGCCATAGTGCACACCATCGCCGCCGAGCACGGCCTAGTCGCGCGCGTCGGGCGCGAACTGCGTGACATCGCCCTGCCACATATCGATCAGACGGAAGAGTCCGCTCTCCACCTGTTAACGCGGCTGAGCCACCAACACGACGCCGTAGCCAAGCCAGCGTCGGGGCACCTGTTGTTCATACCCAAGGGCACCGCCCACAGCGCCAGCGGCCAGACCCTGCCCATCCTCGCCATCCATCGCTCAGACGCCATCGACTACCGCGTCACGCTCGCCGAGCGTGGACAATACGGGGCTGTACGCGCGAGTTGGCACGATGTCCAGAGCGGTACCCGGACCGCCGTGACGATAGGCGATGGCGAGCCTGTCTACACGCTCCGCCACCCACACACATCTCCAGCCGCCGCCCGCGCGGCAGCGCGCGCGAAGCTCACCACTCTCACCCGCGGCACCGCCACCCTCGACATTCAGATCGACGGCACCTCCGCCGTAGCCGCCGAAATCAGGCTCCGGCTGTCCGGATTCCGCGACGGCATCGACGGCGAGTGGATTACCACACGCGTCACTCATGCCATCAGCGATGCTGGCTATACGACCAACATCGAGCCCGAGACACCCACTTGACACTGGCCAGTAGTGCACAAGTTCCCACACGAAGTTCCTATAGAAAGTTCCCTATAGCGGAACTATTTCTCTTTCCTCCTTTCACGCGCCGACTTGAGCTGTCGCAAACCGCTGCGCAACTGTCGCAATTTGCGTGCGCGGCTACAGCGCAAACGGATGCGCGCGTTGATGATTGTCGGCGCATGGCATCTAGAGTGTCATCCATGCGGCGATGCGATTGTAACCAACGGACTCGATGGTTCGATATGGCAGATTTCCTACAGTGACACCTGTGTCCAAGCGCGCTGAGGAGAACCTCGGCGACGCGGGAGCCTCATCCGCTCCGCATTGAACGATGTCGCCAGGGCCAAGAACATGGGCAAACTCGCCAGTTATGTGGGCATGAGTCGTAAGGGCTTACTGCTCTGAGGCGGACTGGCCCGCCCGTCAGGGTTGGGGCCGATACGCTGTGCTACGCCAAAGGGCTCCGCGCATCGCCCCCGCTACTGACTTCATAGGTGGGCTATTTCGCCCCTCGATTGACGTTCCAGCTCACCAGCGGATTGAACCGCACCTTCTCGGTAACCGGTCAAACAGAGTCCGGACTCCTCCTATTTGTCCAGAGACGCTTTTAACGGATTTCTCCCAAAACGCTCTTTCCAATTCCGGGGAATCAGCTCATGAATGTCTCTTGCAGGGTGAAGACTGACTCTCTGCAGCACATCAACCAGGTATGTGTAAGGATCAACATCTTGCAGACGGCAATTGACCAGCAAACTGTGGATAATCGCAACATGCTCTGCACCCGTTTCCGTCCAACAAAAAAGCCAGCTCTTTCTTCCCATTGGGATACATCGCAGTAGCCGCTCAAGATGATTTGTGTCCATCTGGACGTCGGAGTCATCGAGAAATACTCTCAACGACTGCTGGTGATTTTCGCCATAGGCTCTCGCGGTAGGAACACCCGTTACCGGGTACTCCCCGCACAGACCCGGACGTGCAGTTTTCCCGCATCCGGTTCCTCGGTTGTACTCGCTTTCGCGACAGGTGCTTGTTCATACAAAGACCGCACGCTGCCGCTTCCTCTGCACTACGCGTGGTTTCGCCACACCCAATTCCTGCAGGGCTGCCTTGAACGTTGACCCGGTGTAACTGGATTTCTTAGCGCCCCGTCGGTTCAGCCATTGGTGGGCGCAGCCGATGGCAGGGCTGTAACATCCCGATACGGCGTCGCCGTGACTGCGTACCCCGAAGTTATTAGAGTGCCCCACCTGCTTCCGGTTCTGTCCTTGGATGAACTGCCGTATCGGCAAGTGGCGTTTGGCTTTGCCCCATTGCTTCATCCGCCCTTTGGCCGGTTGCAACTTCTTACGCCCGGTGCGTTTCATCACCCGCAGGCCGCCCCGCCGGTTACGGGCCCAGTAGCGCTCGAAGCCCAGGCCTGCAACACACCGACGCCAGCCGGGATGGAAAAGACTGAAGCGTAGCAGGCGGGTTTTATCCGGGGCTACCGTCAGGACGAACTGGGTCAACCATTTGGGCATTGCCTGATAGAACCGCTGAGCATCACGCTGGGACTGCAAGGCGCAAACATACTCAGCCGCGTAGCATATGAGCAGTGCCTGACCATGGCATCGCGGTTTGACCCCTCGTTCGAACCACAGCTCGAGCGCCTAGTGCCAATCACTGTTGTCCCATAGAGCATACTAACCCTTTGAAATTTCCAGAAAAACTGTTTCCATGTCTCAAACACAATGTCATAGTCAATTTTTTATGTGAATCAATAGGTTATACGCTGTGTTTGACTATTTTGTGGGACAGCAGTGATCACACTGCGGTTCTGCGCGCGGTGCTTCCTTGCACTCACGAAAAAATGACTATTTCTAGCAGGCGCCCATAAGACCGTTATTTGACGAACGTGGTCCAATCCTCGAGCGGTGCCCGTTCCGTAACCAGTTGATTGACCGGCGCAGCGGGATTGGCTTCGCCAATAGCCATGCCGCAAAAGAGCATCAGTTCACCGGGCACGTCCAAAAACGTGGATACCGTTTCAGCTTTGTTGGACCACGCTTCCTGGGGGCAGGTATCCAAACCGGCTTCCTTGGCCAACAACATAAAACTCTGTAGGAACATACCCAAATCCGACCACTGCGGCGGTCCCATGATGCGGTCCACGAAGCAGAAAAAAGCCGCCGGTGCATCAAAGAAACAAAAGTTCCTGGCCAGATGGGCAAGACGGGCCGCTTTGTCTTCCCGAGGAACGCCGAGCAGCGCGTACATATCCTCGCCTACCTTGTAGCGGTAGCTGCGATAAGGTTCTTTCAGATTGGCGGGATAGATAGGATAAGCCGGTGTCTCCGGTTCTGTTCGGCTCTGCACGTACTGTAAAAAGCGGGGCATGGTGGCGCCGTTGATCACATATACGCGCCAGGGCTGAAGATTGCCACCCGATGCGGCACGGGCCGCTTTAGTCAGTAGCTCGCCGATCAATTCATCGGCAACAGGGGTACTTAGAAAATTGCGGATCGATTTCCGTGCTTGCATTGCCTGGGAAACGTTCATCGTTCTCGATTGGATTCTGCTGCCATTCAGTCATCACGCTCTAACCAATGGGCATTGTCCGCGCCCACGGAGCGGGGTGGGCGCGTGGGCCCCAAGGGATCGCCGTTCAAGCGAAAACCAATACCCGGTAACTGAACCGGCGTCGATGCTTCGCCGATGGCTAACTCGTGCAATAGACCCCGCGCGGTAATCTGCCCGCTCTTCATCAGCTCACCGATGGTGCGAACGCTGGCCGCCGGCACCCCATGGCCATCTAGAACGCACTCCCAATCCACGGCATCCTTAGCCAAAAAAGCGGCGGCCAATACCTCACGCAATGCATCTTGATGCTGGCGCCGCACCTGCGGCTCACACCATCTGGGATCATCAGCCCACTGCGCATGACCCAAGGCCCCGCATAGATCGCGAAACTGGCGCTCATTGTTGGCCGCCAACATGAGCAAGTTGCCATCCGCGCATTTGAAACAACCGGAAGACGGCGCCCGCGACGCCGCCTCATTGCCGAGCTTCGGCATGTCGATGCCGGTGGCGGCGGTGGTGACTACATTGTTGGCCATCAAATTCAGCGCAGTGTCCAACATGGCCACGTTGACCGTTTGCCCTTGGCTCGTGCGATCACGCTCGCGCAGCGCGGCCATAATGGCGAACGCGGCATTCAAGCCAGTGCCGTAATCAACATACGGCGCCCCTACTTTGATGGGGCCGGACTCTTGCGTGCCGGTGGTGGACATGATGCCGGACATGGCTTGAACCACGTGATCATAAGCGGGCCGGTGACCGATCGGTCCCTCGCCGCCAAACGCTGATATGGAGCAATAAATAATGTCCGGCTGACGCGCTTTGACGGCGGCCTCACCTAGCCCTAAGCGCCCGGCCACACCGGGGCGGTAGTTCTGCACAAAAATATCGGCACCGGCGCAAAGGCGCAGCACTGCCTCCACGCCAGCGGGATCTTTTAAATCGATTTCCAGACAATCCTTCTGCGCGTTTTGGGTGCAAAACGCTAAGCCCAGCTTTTGCTCTGTCAACTCAGCTACCGCACCACCGGCGCGTGTTCCCTCACCGCCGGGTGGCTCAATCTTGATGACTTCAGCGCCTAGCAAGGCAAGCTGATAAGTACAGTAAGGCCCCGCCAGCACTTGGGTCAGATCGATAATACGAATGCCTTTTAGCGGCGTTGGCCTGCTCATATCGTTGCCTAAAGCGAGCTGCGGCCATACAAGGAGAGTTCTATCGCCTGGAATTCCACACCGTCGCCGAAATCTTCGTCGTACATAAAATCCTTAGTGGCACCCGCAGGTAAGCGAGTCTTACCTTGCGGCCCCTTGGGCAAGTCGCCCGTGCCACCAAACTCCGCCTCCAACAAGGTGACCTCTTCGCGGCTTAGCTTGGTGAGTCTGCAAGGCACGCCTTTCATATGCGGGATCCCTTGCTCCCTATCGATAAGATCCGGATCCTCATCCGCCGTTATTTGCGCATCGGCGAAGGACCACATGCCGGACATATTTTCCAGGCCCGGTCTAGACTCCGGTTTCCACCAGCCGTGGGGTACCCGCACCAAGCCCTTGGGCATACTCGAGCGCACGAACACGCGGCCCACCATCTTACCGGTGCTTGTGACCACCGTAGCCCAATCCCCCTCTCCTAGTTCAAGCGCACGTGCGTCCGCTTCATGCACGAACAAAGTGGGATCCTTGGCCCGGCGGCGAAGCTCGGGAATATGCCGGTGACCGGTGCGGTAGTACTCGTCATCCGGTAGACCGATAAACATCGCCATGGGGTAGTCATCATTGGGCGTTGCGCTTTCCCGGTAGTAGGGCAGCGGATCAAAACCCAGATCATCGAGCACGGATGAATATAACTCGACCTTTCCGGACGGCGTGGCAAATCCCGTCTCAAGATATTTCTTTTCCTGGTACGGCGCTTTGGGCAAACGTCCGGTTTCAAGCACTTGTTCCCATGTGAGGCCACTTGGCTCCAGGCGAAAATCGAATACTTCTTCCGCCGTATGCCAAGGAAAATACCCGGCCAGCCCCATGCGCTTGGCCAACTCACGCCAGAAATACACAATGCTCCTGCACTCTCCGGGTGGCGCCATCGCTTGTTCGCTGATACCCGCCATGATGCTGGGCCGCTCAAGCCAAGAGTCGCCGGGCAACACGTAGTCGGCGAGTTGTGCTGTGGGCGTCAGCATATGTTCGTAAGCGACGATGAGATCCTGGTTCATCAATGCGTTGTAGATACGCTGGGTATTAGCGAAAGACATGAGCGTATTGTTAGCGAGCGCAAAGAACGCTTTGACCGGATATGGTTGCTCCTCTTCCATGGCGCGGAACACCGCCATAGGATTGGCCATATAACAGCCCGATACCAAATTGGCCCACTCACTGCCCCACACTTTCTCGGTGGCCGGCCCTAAAGCCTCCATGCCACGGTAAGTGAACACCGGAAATTCATCCGCGCCTAGTTGTTTGGCTTTTTGCTCCCCGGCTAGCGCCCCGTGCAATTCCACTTCCGTATCCGAGCGCATCCCTGGGTTGAAGCCGACCATCATCTCGCCGCCCTTGACGTCGATGTTACCGGTCAGCGCTCGCAGAGCACATTGCAAGCGAATGGCGGAGGTGCTGGAAACTTGCTGATCGGTAATGGGCGACCAGGGAATAACCGCAGGCTTAGAGTTGGCGTATAGCCGCGCCGCCTTGGCGATGAGTTCCGCATCTACCCCGGTAATGGATGCCACCCGGTCCAACGGATATTCATTGACCCGCTCTACAAACTGATCGAACCCAACGGTCCAATTGCGGACAAAATCGGCATCGTACAAACCCTCGTCGATGATGACCTTGAGCCAGCCCATGGTCATGGCCGCATCGGTACCCGCCCTGAGCGGTAACCAAATATCGGCCGCTTGCGCGTTACCGCTCTTGCGCGGATCCAAAACGATAAGACTCGCCCCGGCGGCTTGGGCCACGCGGATGGATTTGTACTCCAAGGTCCAGCTATGGCGCCTGGGATCATGGCCGAATAACACGATGCACTTAGAATTGATGATATCGCCGCGCGGATACCAGCCGTAGACCATGCGGTTCACCGCGGCGGTATTGCCCATGCAATAAGCCACGCCACTGATGAAATTTGGCGTTCCCACCAAGTTCATAAAACGGCGGGTCAGCCCGTTGTCGAGCCCGATATTGGCGTAGCTGGCGGCCACCGCCAGTGACTCCGGACCGTACTGGGCGACGGTGCCGCGCAGGCGTTCGGCGATATCGTCCATGGCTTGGTCCCAAGTCACTTGCTGCCAGGCGCCATCACCGCGCGCACCGATGCGCTTTAACGGGTGATGGATCCGCTCGGGATGGGCGAACGATTTAGGTGCATACGCACCTTTCATGCAGATGACGTCATGAAAAAACGGATGCTCCCTGGTGGTCACTTTCACCACCTGACCGTCTTTTACTTTCGCCGCCACCGGGCAAAAACCATCGCAACTCATGCAGACTACGGACTTCAAGGTGCTTTCGTTGGTCATGGGTTGTTCGGACATGGCGATGTTCCTGTTGCGGCTGGTGCCTCAAATGTGAAGCGCATGATCATGATTTTTGCACAGCCTGCCACCCGCTAGGCAAGCCGTGGCGGCACCACGCCTGTTAGCACAAGGCGTCGGATGCGAGAACCACGGATGTTCGGATCGATGGCGACCGCGGGCGAACACCCGTGGTCATCCGGCCACGTTTGTCACTCTCCCTCAAAATCGCCGTTATCTAATTTATGCAAGAATTCCGCGAACAGCCCGCAAAAAATTTGCCGGTTTTTGGCGTCCTTTCTAATCCGCTCACTCATCTCAATCTGTATACCGACTTCATCTGACGGAAGTTCGTTGAACCCTTCAGACGTGAATCCGCCTTTAAATATAAAGGGGTATGCTCTCAATATGATGTAATTAAGCAGCTAAATCAAACCCGTATTGATCGAGCTTACGCCAACATTGATCCCAACGAGCATCCGTGTGGGTCAACCCACGCAATGACACAACGGCTTGAGCCCCTGCCTCCTTCCAGCGCATCCCTGAGTTGCATAGGCGCTGCTTAACCCATGTTTTACAAGCCGCTTCAGTCACACCCGAACCGATCGGTAAATTATCCGACTGATGTCGAGAATAATGCATCTTGGATTGGTTATTTTTAAAATAAGTGACCGATGCCAATAAGTGCTCTTTATCGGTCTTTTTAAACGACCCACTGTCAAGGTGCTCTTTTAGCTCATTGTATAGCCGGGTCGCTGAACCCGGTTGGCTTTTAAGTCACTGCTGTCCCACAAACTTTTGAATGAGCTTAGAATCAAAGACTATTCTGCGCTAATTTGTTAGAATAGAGGTTCAGAATATCTTTCAATATCAACAGGATAATAGCCTTGAGTCACAGTAACAGCGTATTTTCACAGCTGCTAAAACTGATTTCTAGACATGAATTTGAAACCCTCGCAAAAACCCACCATAAAGGCCGTGTATTGAGGACAATGTCACGCTGGTCACAGTTTGTGGCGTTGAGTTTTGCCCAACTCGCCGGGCGCTGTAGTTTGCGAGATATTGTCAGCAATCTGGATAAACAACGCCGCAAAAGTTACCATTTGGGTATCGGTAAGGTCAGTCGAAGTTCTCTGGCTCGCGTTAACAAGCAACAGCCTTATCAACTCTACGAAGGATTATTTTGGAAGCTGCTGGCACGATGTCAAAGCTTGGCGCCTAGGCATGGGTTTCGTTTTAAAAATAAGCTTTATTCCTTGGATGCATCGACCATCGATTTATGCTTATCACTATTTCCTTGGGCTAAGTTTCGTAAGACCAAAGGCGCGATTAAACTACATGTTGGTCTGGACCATGATGGTTTTTTACCGGTCTTTATGACTATTACCGAAGGCAAACAACAAGATATTACACAAGGCCGTAGTTTAGAACTGGATGCGGGTTCTATTGTGGTGTTTGATCGTGGCTATACGGACTACACGTGGTTTAACTTGCTCAATTCAAAGGGAATTTATTTTGTCACCCGGTTGAAAGCCAATACGAAATACCGAGTGATTTCTCGCCATCCGGTCAATAAAGAGCAGGGCATTACCTCAGATCAGACGCTGATTTTAACGGGCCCTAAAGCCGATACCTGCCCGATTAAGTTGCGCCGGATGGGTTATAGTGACCCACAGACCGGCAAGCATTACGTCTTTCTCACCAATCAATTCGAATTGACTGCCAAAACCATTGCAGATATTTATAAGTCGCGTTGGCAAATTGAGTTATTTTTCAAATGCATCAAACAAAACTTGAAGATTAAGTCATTCGTAGGGACGTCAAAAAATGCTGTCATGACTCAAATATGGATCGCTATGTGTATGTATTTAATGGTTGCTTACCTGAAATTTTGTAGCAAACTCGATTTAAGCATTCAACAGATCATTAGACTCTTTCAAGTCAATTTATTTGAGCGAAGAGACCTGTGGGGACTACTCAAAGGAGACCCTCCAGGCCCTATTGAAACTCAGGTCCAGATACAGTTTACATTCTCATGAAAGTTTATGGGACAGCAGTGCTTTTAAGTCGATGACAGGCTTGGTCAAGCCACTCCTTACGTGCAACACCCTGTCTTTTGCCTGAAAATAGCGCATCGGCGGCTTGGCCCAGATAACCCACAGCATGCCAGAAATCCACCCACTGTCGGTCAGTTCTAGACCTCAAATAAGACCCATTGTCTTTCGCTCCATCAGCTATGGCAACATAGCTTGCCTTGGGATATCGCTCCTTGACCTTCGATAACTCTTGATCAAATCGATCATAAAACGTCTTCTTGCCATACTCCGGCGTAGCCCCCATTTGAATGGTATGCAGTCTTTGCCCTTCGCCATCATGAAGACTGATAGTGCCCACCATTGACTCGCGCCAACCGCCTTCAGTTAACAGCTTGCAGGTCCCATCTATGCCAACACTCACGCTCTTAACCGGTTTGTCTAATTGCGGTGGGGCATAGGTCCATGCCTGTTCTTTCGCTTGGGCGACGCCTCCCACTGCGTCACCGATGGATTTCAAATAGCTTCTCGCTATGCTTCGACCATGACAGTGCTGCAGGTCAAACAAAGCTCGACTAGAACCCAGTTCCGCGTATTGACAAGAGAGCAACTTGACAAAGCCGGGTGTTGCCGTTAGGAAGATTCTTGCGTCTTTTTCCAATGGACAATATTGACGGCCACCTCGAGTTGATTGATAAACGTGGCGTTCCACTTTGGCCTCACCCCACTGAGTTTGATAGGTTTTGTGGTAAAGCCCTTTTGAGGTCAGCTTGATATCACCCAAAATGATTGGAGATCCATCGGTATCGAACTGTTTAAGGGCCTGTTCAGCCGCCAAACAACCTACATTATTCAACGCATCACGAATCGCTTCTTCGGAACGAAGCATCGATTTGGGATCTAAAGAAATGGTGACTTGCAAGGTAACCGTTGCATCACTGCGCTTGACTATTTCCGCATGGCTCATAATGGGTATTCTTCTCTTGACAAAAGGGACCAGATTATGACTCAACTACCAACAGATGTATACATTATTTTAAGAGCGCACCCATCACACTTCACGCGTTCACTGGCCGGACGCCCACACCCGGCGGAGTAGCCACTACGGCTGACCTTATAGAGCGCACACAATAGCTTCACTGAGTGCGCTGCTTTTTCGGCGTCGATGAAGGCGAAGATGTCGCTCTTCGTTTGGCAGTGAACGCAATCGCTTTTTTTTACGATAGTGTGCGCCTCCTCAGAGTCGCTTATAGTCTTTCTTCAGTTGGCGCAGCCCCTTGATCTCCGCCATTCACTCCTTATCGGCTGCTTGGCCCATCGCCAGGTCAAATCGGCCTTCACGTGCTTCTTTTCGCCACCGTGACAGCATGAACGGATGAATGCAAAAGGTGGCTGCAACGTCTGGTACTGCGACGCTTGGCACATGGCTCATTGCGAGTGCTGCACGCTTAAATTCGTCGCTATATGGGTTCGTTGTTCTAGGCCCTGGTCTGGGCATCCCGACACGCCTGAATCATTGGTTCACAGTGTCCACAAGACTGTAGGAAGTCCCTCTAATAAAATCAATCATTTACATAGTAGTAAACCAGTGGTTTTTGGATTTTTCCACCGCCTCAACGCGATAAACACCCGCGCGATGCCATAACGATTGCGCCAGCCCACTAGCAAGATCATCACCCAACATACCACCACCGCTTGCGCTATGCTCTGGCGCTGACTTGAGAAAGAACGCTGCTCCGCGCCAGCGCGCGGCACTGGGGAGACCGTCAATGGCCCGCATTCGCATTACCCGGGACGGCCCGGTTACCACCGTCACCCTAACCCGGCCCGAGAAGCGCAATGCCCTGGATACGCAGATGCTGGACGCGCTCTACGAGTTTTGCACCACGCCGCCTGCGCCCACCGAGCGGGTGGTGGTGATACGCGCGGAAGGCCACGTCTTCTGTGCGGGTATAGACCTGGCCAAGCGCCAGCGGCAAGGCAGCAGCGGGGACGACAGTCCCGTGGTCAAAGTGTTTCATTCCATCGAAGCCCATCCACTGCCGTTTGTCTGCGTGGTACAGGGCGCGGCCATCGCCGGCGGTTGCGAGCTGGCTTTGCACTGCGACTTCGTGGTCGCCTCGACGCGGGCCCGCTTCGGCATGTCATTGGCGCAGATCGGCCTCGCCCCGACGTGGGCGTTGGCACAAAAGCTCCTGGAAGTGGCCGGACCGGTGATGACCCGGGAGATTTTGTTGCTGGGCGATCCGCTGCCGGCTACTAAGATGGCGGCACTCGGCATCGTCGGGCGCGCCGTGAAGCCTGAAGACTTGGACGAGGCGGCCAACGAAGTGATCGCTCGTCTGAGCGAAAACGCACCGCTGTCGCTGCAAGCGATAAAAGCGCTGATCAACCGGGAGATGGCATTCCGCGACACCATCGAACACGCCGGCGTGGACGCCCTGGTGCAGGCGGCCCGGCACAGCCACGACGCCAAGGAAGGGATCGCGGCGAAGCTCGAAAAACGCCAACCGAACTTTACCGGGCAATAGCACCGGACAATAGCAACTGACAAGACACTCACGATGGCCGTGCGCATGAGCAAACCCTGGCTCGCTCTTGACGAGGACAACGTCAACCGCGTGACCTCCCATCTCGGGGTGTACCAACTGGCGGGGGACGATGAGGCGATCGTCTACATAGGCGTTGCGGGAGGCCGCAGCACCCACGGCCTCAAAGGCGAGTTGAGAGCCCATCTGGCCAACCCGGCCGGCGCCACCCGCTTTCGCTACGAAATCAACATGTCCTACCGCTCGCGGCACTTCGAATTACTGCAAGCTTATCAGCACGACCACGGGCGATTGCCGGCGGGCAACACCGATGTCGATGTTGAACGGCTTGGCCGGCTGAGGCCCAGCTAGACGAAGCGCTCTTGTCCGTCCCACCGCACCGCGAGGAGATGCGCCACCATGGACCTTAGCCTGACCGAAGAACAACGCATGATCGTTGATCTGGTGCAACGCTACGTGTGCGAGGAGATCACACCGCTAGAAGACAAGCTGGACCCGGACGCCGACGAGTTACCCAAAGAAGACTTTGACCGCTTGGTGGCTACGACCCAGGCGATGGGTCTCTACGGCCTAGACACGCCACCGGAATACGGCGGACCCGACATCGATCTGGTCACCCGCACGCTGATCGCCATGGAGTCCACGCAGCACCGCGCCGGACTCTACGTGCCCTGTTACAGCACCTTCGGCGGCGCCCGCCAAGCGCAATTATTCGAGGCCAGTGCGGCGCAAAAAGAGCGTTATCTCTACCCCATGCTGCGGGGCGAGAAGAGAGTGTTCTTCGGCTTGAGCGAACCTTCGGGCGGCAGCGATCCGGGCCGGGCCATTCAAACCCGGGCGGTACGCGACGGCGATGAGTGGGTCATCAATGGCTCGAAACTCTGGATAAGCGGCGCCGATCGGGCCGACTACGGCCTCTTGTTCGCCCGCACCGGCGGGCCTGGACGGAACGGCGTCACCTGCTTCATCGTCGAGACGGCGTGGGAGGGATTCAACGTCGCCCGCATCGTGCACACCCTGCGCTCATCCAAATACGCCACGGAAATTCACCTGGACAACCTGCGGGTGCCTCACGAGAACATTCTCGGCGAGGAGGGCGGCGGCTTTGCCATCGCCAATGATCGTCTCTCGCGCCAGCGCATCCCCTACGCCGCCGAGTGCGTGGGCGTTGCTATCAAAGCCCATGCAATGGCGGTGGAGTACTCCAAACTGCGCGCGACCTTCGGCGCCACCTTATCGAGCCGCCAGGGCATTCAGTGGATGCTGGTCGAGAACGAAATCGACATCCGCTCGATGCGTTGGCTGGTGCTGGACGCCGCCGCCAAGGCCGATCGGGGCGAACCGTTTCGCACCGAATCGGCCATCGCCAAGCTGCAATGCTCGGAGCTGGCGTTCAAGGTGGTGGACCGCTCCATGCAGATCCACGGCGGCCTCGGCGTGGCCAAGGATCTGCCGTTCGAGCGTTGGTTCCGCGAGATGCGCATCCGCCGCATCGGCGAAGGCCCAAGCGAGGTGCAAAAACACATCATCGCCCGCGATATTCTAGGGGCCGGCCTCAGATGAGATCCACAGTGTGAACAGCGCAGGTATGAGCAGCGGCGAGCGTCAACGCAATCCCTTGAGCGGCCTCAAGGTGCTAGACCTAGGACAGATCTACAACGGGCCGTATGCCGGATTTCTACTGGCCATGGGCGGCGCGGACGTGGTGAAGATCGAGCCGTTGGACGGCGAGGCCATACGCGGGCGCGGTGGCGGCAAGAAGCCGTCGTTCGCCATGGCCATGCTGAACTCCAACAAACGGGGGCTGGCCCTTGATCTCAAAGCCGAGGAAGGCAAGACGCTGTTCCTAGAGCTAGCCGAGGAAGCAGACGTAGTGCTCGAGAACTTCGCCCCTGGTGTCATGGACAAACTCGGCATTGGCGCCAACGTTCTACAGACAGCCAATCCCCGGCTTATCTATGCCTCCAGCACCGGCTACGGATTATCCGGCCCAGCGGCAAACGGTCTTGCCATGGATCTGACCATTCAGGCGGCTTCCGGGGTGATGAGTATCA
Source organism: Gammaproteobacteria bacterium (assembly GCA_012103455.1). Classification (GTDB taxonomy): domain Bacteria; phylum Pseudomonadota; class Gammaproteobacteria; order HK1; family HK1; genus WLWT01. Next base: position 887,981 of record WLWT01000002.1, on the reverse strand, counting down.
ACGGGCCAGCGGACGGGCCACCGTTGAAAACAGGCCTTGCCATCTGCGATTTCTACGGTGGTATTCATCTCTACGCCGGCATCATGACGGCGCTCTATGAGCGCTCCGTGACAGGCCTAGGCCGGCAAGTGGAGATCGCCATGCAGGAGGCCACCTATCCCGCCCTCGCCACCAACTTGACGCGCATGTACAACCTGGGCGGCGTGCAACCGGACCGGCGCGGCAATGCTCATCCGGCGGGATCATCGGCGCCTTACAACGTGTATCCAGCCAGTGACGGTCATGTGGCCATCATCTGTGTGCGCGAATATCACTGGGAGCGGTTGCGCAGCCTCATGGGCCGGGACGATCTGAAAGACGATGCACGGTTCGCCGATCAACCCACCCGGGGCCGCGAGTACGCCGCCGTCGATGCAGTGGTTAGCGCCTGGACCCGGGTGCGTACCAAGGCGGCGATCACGCAGGCGTTGCGCGCCCAGCGGGTGCCAGTGGCGCCGGTGCGGGAGTTACCGGAGGTCATTGCCGATGAGCACATGCGCGGGCGCGGCATGCTCGTCGATCTGGATCATCCGGACTTCGGCGAGGTGGTATTGCCGCACAGTCCGTTACGGTTTCACGGCGAGGAGCGGGTAGCACTCAAACCGAGTCCAGATCTGGGCGCGCACACCCGCGCGGTGTTGCGCGATTGGCTGGGTTACGATGAGAGCCGCATCGAGCAATTGATAGCCGCTGGTGCTCTTGGCGCGGCGGACGACACTCAGCTAGAGGAGCGAGCAACCTAATGGCAAAAGGTTATTTCATCGGCAACATCGATATCACCAACATGGAAGATTATGAAAAATACAAAGCCGTGGTGCCAGCGGTGGTGGAGAAATTCGGGGGCCGCTATCTGGTGCGGGGCGGCGCGTTGGAGACCATCGAAGGCAATGCGCCTCTGCCGCGAGCGGTAGTCTTGGAATTCCCGAGTGTCGAGCAGGCGAAAGCCTGGTATGACTCCGATGAGTATCAAGCCATCGTCGGCCTGCGGTTGGCCGCGTCGATCGGTAATGCGTTTATCGTGGCAGGGATTTAAGAGTTCTCATCTAAAAGTTGGTCTATCTAAGTTGGTCTATCTAGGGCCTGTTAACACTAATTATGATAGACTTCGCGTATGAAAATCACCACATCACAATTTAAAATTATCCAAAAACTCCTTCTTGTTCAAAGAGGTAACGTCAAAATACCCAATTTATTGGTGTTGAATGCCATTTTGTATGTCGCTGAGCACGGTTGCAAGTGGCGAGGTTTGCCGAAAAAGTTCGGCCATTGGCACAGCATTTATACTCGTGCCAATCGCTGGGCGAAAAATGGTGTACTCGATAGCGTATTTGCTGCACTACAGGAAAACGATGTCATCAACATACAAGTGGAGCAAGTATCTTTGGACAGTACAGCGGTCAAAGTTCACCCGGATGGGACTGGCGCGTTAAAAAAAACGGTCCACAGTCGATGGGTAAGTCCCGAGCCGGGTGGACAACGAAGATTCATAGGGTTGCAGCAAATGCCACAACAGCAGTGACCTTTTCCCTATCCCCGGGCCACGTCGGGGATGCGCCAGCAGGCCGGGAATTATTGAAATCCTTTGAAAACAATGGCTGGGACGGGACTCAAGTCATCATGGACAAGGCCTACGAAGGCGATGAGACCCGGCAGTTGATAGTCGATTTGGGGATGGAGCCCGTTGTGCCACCGAAAAGCAATCGGCTAAGGCCTTGGAAATACGACAAGGAGCTGTATAAAAAGCGAAATGAAGTAGAGAGATTGTTTCGACGGCTGAAAGGATTTCGTCGAATCTTTACACGCTTCGACAAACTGGATGTTGTTTTTATGTTTTTTATCCACTTCGCCCTTATCGTGCAGGCGTTGAATAGTGTTAACAGGCCCTAGTTGGTCTATTTAAAGGTTGGCCTATCTAAAGCCCTTGGCCACCTCCTCGATAAACCGATCCATGAGATCCAACTTCTCCGGTACGGCGCCTAGCGGCAGATTGAACTCAGGGAAAATAAACTCGTCTACGCCCGCCTCGGCGTAGGCGGCCAGGGTCTCGCGCAGTTGCTCCACATTGCCGGCGATGGTTTGCCGCGGCTGCGGCTCGGAGGTGAGCCGGCGCAACTTGCACGCGTCGTCTGTCAAATAGACCAGCGCCACGGTGCTGCGCTGAATGCTGGCGGGATCGCGGCCTAGCGCTTCGCAATGCCGCTCGAGCACGGCGGCTTTGTGGCGGAAGGTTGCAACGTCGGCCCAAACATTCCACTCATCCGCCCGTTCGGCAACGATACGCAAGGTTACTTTTTCGCCGCCGCCGCCGATGAGAATAGGAATACCGCCCGCGCCCGGCTTGGGTTCGCAGGGCGCACCGGTCAGCTGGTAATAGCGGCCATCGAAGTGAGTACGACTGCGCGTCAAGAGTGAGCGGATGAGTACACAGGCTTCGTCCAGCCGGCGCAAGCGTTCGCCGACGGTGTAGAACGGCAAGCCGTAAGCGGTGTGCTCATTCTCCTGCCAACCAGCACCTAGGCCCAACACTAGCCGGCCACCGCTGATGTGATCGACCGTCACCGCCATGTTGGCGACCACGGCGGGGTGGCGATAGGTGTTGCCCAGCACCAGTGGACCTATACGCACGCCGGGGACTTGAGCCGCCAGCAGGGTTATCAACGACCACGCCTCGTGGACGGGGGTGCTGACGTCTTTCGCATTGGGCATAAAGTGGTCGGCCACCCAGATCCCGTGCCATCCGCTCTCCTGCGCATGTTTGGCTAGGGCTAGCACATCATCGACGGGCTGCACGGCTAAGGGCCAGTAACTAAATCTCATATCTGTCTACCTCTCTGTCTACCTCAGTGGCGCCTTACCTCAATAGGGCTCTCAATCGGGGTGGGGAGCGATGATCTCTAGGATCTCGCAGTCATCAGAACGCATCACGACATCGTGTTCAACGCCTGCTGGTTGGTAAACGCAGTCACCAGGGATCAAAGTAACCGCTCCCAGGTGTGCATATTCGATCTGGCAAAAGCCTTGCACGATCATCATGACGTGTAGAGCGAAGCTGTGCCAGTGTGGGCCGGCAGGTCCGGGGTAGGGCTGCGCGCAGACGGACAAACCCACGTGTAACCAACCGCGGCTGGCCTCGGCCACGCCGAGATCGCGCCGCCGCAGCCACGGGCGTAGTGAATGTGCCGTGTAGCCCGTCTCGGCCGCCCGCACCACGCTGACCGTATGCTCACCGCCAAGCCCATCAGCGGGTGGCTGGCGCGCCCAGAACTCGAGTAGTACCGAATCCGTGGCCCTGTACAGACCGCCCCCAACTCGCCCGGCGGGCAGGTAAACGCAATCGCCGGGTATCAGTGTCTGCACACCGCGTTCGCCGGTATCGAATTCAATCTCACCGTTCAGAACATAATAGAGGCGGGCGGCGGTGTGACCAACCTGTGCTACCGGCGCTGTCAAGGGCTGGCGCGCCCGCGACAACAGCAGTTCAAAGTGGCCATCCGTGGCTTCGGCGAGGGGTATGGCGCGCACCTCCAGTCCCTCAACGCAACCTGGTACGAACATCGACTTGGAAGCTTTACTGATAAGCGGTTGAGAGCGCTGGGACAAACCTCAATCCTTCGCCACTATCAGCTCGGCCGGCGCAATGACGCCTGCGGCGATGGCCGCAACCGCGTTGTGGATCTTCTGCGGCGCCGTGGAACCCATCACCCAATGCAACCCGAGATCCCCTGCCTCGGTGCGCATGACGGCATAGACACCAAAGCAAGCGCCGGGGCGTAACACCCGTGCGGCCTGGCGCATAAAAGCGGCGAAGAAGCCCTCACTCGCTGGCCTGCCGCCAAGTATGAAACTCATCGGCGGGCGCAAAGTCCTCTAGCGTGGCGGAGTACGGATTTTTGCCCATCTTGACGAGGCCCTCTCCGAGGGCCTGCAACAAACCGCCGCGGCTGTAGTGAGTCAGCCAATCTGCTTCGTTCACGGACTTCCCGAGCGGAGGTCAAGCGCGGCCTATGCTAGCCCAGAAACAGCGATGCCAGCCGTTGTGCCGTGCGTGGATCACTCGGGCAAAGCATGACGAATACTCGCCGGGCAATGGCCAACTGGTGAAGATTCTAGGAACAATCCTCCACTCATGGTTGAATTGAGCCCAAGGCCAGCTAATCTTGATAATGGATCTTTGCTTTTGGGTTGCGTGAGCGAGCTGGACGACTCTCGATGCGTTTATCGGCCTTATTGGCGCAAGCGCTGTTCAACCGGGCGCTGCGCGCTTTGCTTATGTCACTCGTTGGATTGCCAGCGGGCGCGTTCGCCGCGCGCGTCAACTATGACTATGGCGCTTTGGTGTTTTTGGATACGCCACCGCCCATCGAGCAGTTAGCCGACTACAAACCGTTACTTTTCGATGGTGAAGTGGCCCAATTGAGGGCCATCAGCGCCGCTGTGAGCACCAGCCAGTACACCTGCCCGCTTGCGTTCCAAGACGCGGCGGCGGCCTTTAGTAGCGAAGCTGACCAGACGGTGGCGGTCATGGGCTTTAGGGCCTGCCCCTTCGAACTCAAGTACCTCTTCGGCGAACGGTGGGTCAAGCTACGCGATGCGATCACCATCGACATAGAGAAGATCGCTGATGGCGTGGTCTATGTGAGCGCCCGCAGCGCCGTACCGTTCGTGGCGGAGAGAACCACGAGTCCGTTCCCTTCACCGACAGCTATTGGCGTCACCTGGCGCTTCCCCCGCGCTGGCGCCCGCTTTAGGACCGTGCATGGAGAATTCGTCACGGGCCGCGCCAACGCCACCATTCAGTTCACGGCGCGTGGTCCCCGGTTTTCCGGTTTCTCGCGTTTTCCACGGCAAGCCGGCTCACCGGGTTCCACTAATGGCTGGGCCCGCGAAATCGTGCGCGTAGTGCAAGAGCAGTTGATCAGCCTTGGTTATAGGCCGGGTCCGGTCGATGGCTTATGGGGTAACCGCACACGCGATGCCATCGCTAAATTTCAGCGTGATCGTGGTATTGATTCGACCGGCAAGCTCGATGGGGCCACATTAGATCGCTTGGGTTTGTAGCAACCCTCGAAGCGTTAGCCAATCCCTGAAAATCCGCCTCTCGCTCGCTATGGCCAATCGCCGTAGCGAGCGAGGTTTCTGGCAACGCATTGGCATAAATCTGCCACTATTTCCTAACTTCGCCGAACGTCATTCCAAAGGACGATCAAGATGCCAACCCGCAACGTAGTGTTGACCGAACATCAGACGAATTTTGTGGATGATCTCGTGCAATCCGGCCGCTACTAAAACGCCAGCGAGGTGCTTCGCGAGGGACTACGGCTGGTTGAGCAACGCGAAAAACTTGATCTCGAAAAGCTAAACGAAACGCATTGCAGTCTGCTCTGGATGATGCTGAAAGAGCAGCCGCAGTTGGCGACGTATACGACTTCGACGATAACTTTCTTAGCGGCATAGAAAGCGAGTAATCACACAGAAACTGTGCCGCATACCTCGGATTAGGATTTCTGCGCCCGCCAAACGCGACCTCGGTCAAATCCTGCGGCGCAGTCGTGACGAGTTTGGAGTTGAAGCACGTACGCTCTCAATATGATGTAATTAAGCAGCTAAATCAAACCCATATTGATCGAGCTTACGCCAACATTGATCCCAACGAGCATCCGTGTGGGTCAACCCACGCAATGACACAACGGTTTGAGCCCCTGCCTCCTTCCAGCGCATCCCTGAGTTGCATAGGCGCTGCTTAACCCATGTTTTACAAGCCGCTTCAGTCACACCTGATCCAATCGGTAAATTATCCGACTGAGGTCGAGAATAATGCATCTTGGATTGGTTATTTTTAAAATAAGTGACCGATGCCAATAAGTGCTCTTTATCGGTCTTTTTAAACGACCCACTGTCAAGGTGCTCTTTTAGCTCATTGTATAGCGGGTCGCTGAACCCGGTTGGCTTTTAAGTCGATGACAGGCTTGGTCAAGCCACTCCTTACGTGCAACACCCTGTCTTTTGCCTGAAAATAGCGCATCGGCGGCTTGGCCCAAATAACCCACAGCATGCCAAAAATCCACCCACTGTCGGTCAGTTCTAGACCTCAGATAAGACCCATTACCTCTCGCTCCATCAGCTATGGCAACATAGCTTGCCTTGGGATATCGCTCCTTGACCTTCGATAACTCTTGATCAAATCGACCATAAAACTTCTTCTTGCCCTATTCCGGTGTCGCCCCCATTTGAATGGGTTGAATCCCTCCCACGCCGTCTCGACGATGAAGCAGGTGACGCCGTTCCGTCCAGGCCCACCAGTGCGGGCGAATAAGAGGCCGTAGTCGGCCCGATCGGCGCCGCTTATCCAGAGTTTCGAGCCATTGATGACCCACTCATCGCCGTCGCGTACCGCCCGGGTTTGAATGGCCCGGCCCGGATCGCTGCCGCCCGAAGGTTCGCTCAAGCCGAAGAACACTTTCTTCTCGCCCCGCAGCATGGGGTAGAGATAGCGCTCTTTTTGCGCCGCGCTGGCCTCGAATAATTGCGCTTGGCGGGCGCCGCCGAAGGTGCTGTAACAGGGCACGTAGAGTCCGGCGCGGTGCTGCGTGGACTCCATGGCGATCAGCGTGCGGGTGACCAGATCGATGTCGGGTCCGCCGTATTCCGGTGGCGTGTCCAGGCCGTATAGACCCATCGCCCGGGTCTTAGCCACCAAACGGTCAAAGTCTTCTTTGGGTAACTCGTCGGCGTCCGGGTCCAGCTTGTCTTCCAGCGGTGTGATCTCCTCGCACACGTAGCGTTGCACCAGATCAACGATCATGCGTTGTTCTTCGGTCAGGCTAAGATCCATGGTGGCGCATCTCCTCGCGGTGCTGCGGGACGGACAAGAGCGCTTCGTCTAGCTGGGCCTCAGCCGGCCAAGCCGTTCAACATCGACATCGGTGTTGCCCGCCGGCAATCGCCCGTGGTCGTGCCGATAAGCTTGCAGTAATTCGAAGTGCCGCGAGCGGTAGGACATGTTGATTTCGTAGCGAAAGCGGGTGGCGCCGGCCGGGTGGGCCAGATGGGCTCTTAACTCGCCTTTGAGGCCGTGGGTGCTGCGGCCTCCCGCAACGCCTATGTAGACGATCGCCTCATCGTCCCCCGCCAGTTGGTACACCCCGAGATGGGAGGTCACGCGGTTGACGTTCTCCTCGTCAAGAGCGAGCCAGGGTTTGCTCATGCGCACGGCCATCGTGAGTGTCTTGTCAGTTGCTATTGTCCGGTGCTATTGCCCGGTAAAGTTCGGTTGGCGTTTTGCGAGCTTCGCCGCGATCCCTTCCTTGGCGTCGTGGCTGTGCCGGGCCGCCTGCACCAGGGCGTCCACGTCCGCATGCTCGATGGTGTCGCGGAATGCCATCTCCCGGTTGATCAGCGCTTTTATCGCTTGCAGCGACAGCGGTGCGTTTTCGCTCAGACGAGCGATCACTTCGTTGGCCGCCTCGTCCAAGTCTTCAGGCTCCACGGCGCGCCCGATGATGCCGAGTGCCGCCATCTTAGTAGCCGGCAGCGGATCGCCCAGCAACAAAATCTCCCGGGTCATCACCGGTCCGGCCACTTCCAGGAGCTTTTGTGCCAACGCCCACGTCGGGGCGAGGCCGATCTGCGCCAATGACATGCCGAAGCGGGCCCGCGTCGAGGCGACCACGAAGTCGCAGTGCAAAGCCAGCTCGCAGCCGCCGGCGATGGCCGCGCCCTGTACCACGCAGACAAACGGCAGTGGATGGGCTTCGATGGAATGAAACACTTTGACCACGGGACTGTCGTCCCCGCTGTTGCCCTGCCGCTGGCGCTCGGCCAGGTCTATACCCGCACAGAAGACGTGGCCTTCCGCGCGTATCACCACCACCCGCTCGGTGGGCGCAGGCGGCGTGGTGCAAAACTCGTAGAGCGCGTCCAGCATCTGCGTATCCAGGGCGTTGCGCTTCTCGGGCCGGGTTAGGGTGACGGTGGTAACCGGGCCGTCCCGGGTGATGCGAATGCGGGCCATTGACGGTCCCCCCAGTGCCGCGCGCTGGCGCGGAGCAGCGTTTTTCTCAAGTCAGCGCCAGAGCATAGCGCAAGCGGTGGTGGTATGTTGGGTGATGATCTTGCTAGTGGGCTAGCGCAATCGTTATGGCATCGCGCGGGTGTTTATCGCGTTGAGGCGGTAGAAAAATCCAAAAACCACTAGTTTACTACTATGTAACTGATTGATTTTATTAGATCAGAAATTTGAAAAATGAAATTTTTCTACAGCCTCCTTAGGTGGCAAGAAATGGTAACGCGAGACGTGACGGTATACGCTGTGGAGCATAATTTGTAGCTTCGCGCACAAAGGGCTGGAGCGATTCTTCCTCAAGAGCAGCCAATCAGGCATTCAGGCCAAGCACGCTTCAAGGCTGCGTCTGATATTGGATCGGCTCAGTACCGCTGTTGCACCCGAGGACATCAATCTGCCAGATCTGGCACTTCATCAACTCGCAGGAGTTCGGGTGGGCATTGGGTCGGTAAAAGTCAGTGGCAACTGGCGAGTCATGTTTCGGTTCGTTGGGCAGCACGCTGAGGTTGTGAACTACGAGGATTAGCACTGAGGTGACATCATGTTGATGCACGATCCGCCTCATCCGGGCGAAGTACTCAAGGCGCTGTGTCTGGAGCCTCTTGGGCTAACGATAACCGAGGCTGCCAAGGCATTGGGCGTCAGCCGCAAGGCGCTATCTATGATAGTGAATGATGATAGTGAATGGCCGTGCCGGAATTAGCGCGGAGCTAGCAATTCGTCTTTCCATCGCGCTCGATACGTCTGCTGAAAGTTGGCTCAACCAGCAGATTCCATTCGATTTATGGCAAGCGGAGCAGCACCGCAATGAGCTGAAAGTTGAACGATTGTCGGCAGCACGAAGGCCGGCCACCTAACAATGAGAAGATGGTAAAGGTTCACGAGCGTAGTCGTGGCACTGATGGAAACCTACGTGTACACGCGTGTCTGGCAACGGACGGCGAATCGGTTGGAAGGCGCCGCGTAGAGCGTTTGATGCGTGAAAACGGCATACGTGGCTGTGCCTCAACCCTGTATCGGCGAAAGCCTGGACTCAAACGATTCTTCAGTCACGTTGATAACCCCCGAAGTCACCAGGTCTGACCGAGTGTGGGTCACCGATGTGAGGTATCTTGAGGCAGGCGGCAATGGCGCTATGTTGCTATGGTGATGGACCGGTACTCTGGCCGTATATTGGGAGGATACAGGAGCACGGAGCGCACCGCGGAACTGACCTTGAGAGCGCTGAGGAAAGCTATCCGCTTGCGTGCCCCTAATGCCGGTACCATCGTTCATAGTGAGCGCGGCATCGAGTCTCTAGCGAAAGACTATTGTCGCGCGCTAAAGTGCAGTTCGATGTTGCACAGTGTCAATCGTCCCAATCGAATGAATGACAATGCGCCCATGGAAAGCTGGAACAAGACACCGAAGTGGGAAATGTATCATCGCGCTACATTCAGCAACGAACGCGAGTGGCATAAAGCAATCTGTTCGTACGTAAACTTTTACAACAAAGCGCGGCTACATTCGGCACTTGGATATCGGACGCCGATTGAATGCGAGAGGGGCTATGCTACAGGCCAGTGAGTGTCCACTAGTTCGTAGGAACTCCCCAGTGGTCTTACCCGCGACCTGTAGACAGGGGTTTAAGCTACAGCCCGAGCCTCGAAGGTCGTCGGACTGATGTAGCCCAGGTATGAGTGCAATCGGGTCGAGTTGTAGAACGTCTCGATATATTCGAACACCTCTTGTTTGATTGCTTCGCGGGTCTCCAATCGGTTGCCCTAGAGCGCTTCGACCTTAAGACGAATGGAAGAAGGTGTCGGCGCACGCATGATCGAAGCAGTTGCCTCGGCCGCTCATCGAACAGATAAGTCCATGCTTTTGCAATAGGTCTTGATACTGATTCGAGCACTACTGGCTGGCACGGTCAGTAGGGACGATGACGCCGGTGGGCAGACCTCGGCGCCACACCGCCATCTGAAGTGCGTTGCACACTCACTGCGCAGCCAACGGCCTGGCGCGAGTACAGGTCCAAGATGACGGCCAAGTACACCCAACCCTCGCCGGTCGATAGGTAGGTTATACCGCCGACCCACTTCCGGTTGCGGCCCTTCTGTGCGGTGAACTCTTGCGCGAGCGCGTCCTCGGCCTCTGGCCGGCCGTGGTTGGAACCGGTCGTGGCTTTGAACCGCTTGGCCCCTTTGGCCCGCAGGTCCTGCCGGCGTAGGCTTCTAGCCACCGTCTTGTGTAAGCGGGCGGCGAAGTACGTACTAGCGCGCCGGGCGCGCGTGGTTGAAATTAGCCTGACTCACATTGACCGGGAGTCAAGCCGATGTCCCAGGATGAATCGTCCTGTTCTCTGACGCGCGGGCAGCAACGTTGGTTGGAGCATCTTCGTGTCTACGAGGCACAGGGCTGCTCGCTTAAGCACTGCGCGCTGGACCACCACCTGTCCGTGCAGGCGGCCTACGCCGCTAAGGGCGAACTGAAGCGTCGCGGCGCCTGGCCAGCGCCGCCGTCGTCCTCAGCGCCGCTCACCTGGTCCCTGTGCCGATGACACCACCGGTGGTTAGGGGGCGGGGCGCAAGTGCGCGTTTCACTACCCAATGGTGTGTTAGTTGAAGTCCTTCGATGGCGCCGGTGTGGAACACACCACGGCGGTGTTACAAGCCGCCTTGGGAAGGTCGGAACGTGTCAACCTGTTTTGGACAATTAGTTTAGAGATAACTCACATTTGGCCAGGGCATCAACGACTCTGGGCAAGGTTGGGACGTTGACTAGTTCGGGAGCGCCTGCGGCAAGCGGCTCGGGTGTGACGGGGGTTGATGACGACCGGCGCTGGCGGCAACGGGAGGCGTGGTTGGCCGTTGACGAAGCGCTGTGGAGGGCGAGCATAGCGTTCGTCCAAGGCGCGTTGTTTATCGGCGACGGCGTCGTGGTAGCGGCCGGTCAACCCCTGCTCAGGTGTGAAGCCTGCAAGCCCGGCGTGATGATGGTCAAAGTTGTACCCATCAAAGTAGGACTCACACCCTTGACGAGCGTGAGCAGTCCTTTGGAATCGCCCCGGCTAGTCGGGCTGATAGTTTGCGCTCTTGAACTGCGCTTCACTGAGAGCGTTATCGTGGCTCACCCGCGGTCGGCTGTGGCTGAGCACTATACCTATTCTCACTCATCAGGCCGGTGGAGCGATTGGCCGTCATCGGTGCGCCGCGGTCTGGGTGAATCGTGAGCGGTCGCGCATCAATACGGTGCTCGGCCGGGGCCTCGCGCATCCGCTGTTGGGCCAAGGCGCTGCTCTCTTTGGCCGAGACCCTCCAAGCCAGCACAAAGCGTCGAGAACAGGTCGAGCACGACCTACAGCGTCCAACAGACACCACGGCTGACCCTCGGTCGTTTCGAGTAGTCCCAAGTCCAAACCTCATCGGGTGCCTGGACCACCAGAGGAAGGGGCGTAGGGTGTTGTGCGCCGCGTTGATGGCGCCGCTCCCCGTTGTCGCCGGACTCGCGCAAGATGCGATGCACGGTGCTCACCGGGCACCGGTCAATCCCGCGCTCTCACAACGTGTGATAGACCTGCACAGGCGGTTGATTGCAACACTCATCGCTCGTCAGGACCGGGTGCACCCGCTGACGTTCACCGGCTGACAAGGCACGAGGCTGCGCCTAGCCCTGACGCGAGCGTCGCAGTTCAACACCGCCCGCCTCACGGCGGCGCCTAGCATAGACGCTGGAGCGATTGAGCCCTAGCGCCCGGCCCGCAGCTAGCAGGGGCACACTGGCCGGTCGCTCGCCAATGAGGACGTTCATTGTTCGTCCCCACTGCTCACTGGTTCGAGCATCTGCGATGCTTTTTTTGCAGCGACATGCACCCGTTGGCAATCTCTAATTGGCGCGTCGGCCGGGCCTTGTCACGGCGTCACTTTCCAGCGCTCGTTGCTCGGGTGTCAACTTCGCGCGCGGGCCTGGGGCACTGTTAGAGAGGGCTTGTTCGCCGCCTTCGCTCAGTTGTTTGCGCCAAGTTTGAAGCGGGTTGTTGTACAGCTTCTCCCGGCGAAGTAGCGCGCCGAGTTCACCGTGTTTGCACTGTTCGGCCGCGGCAATCACCCGCAACTTAGACTCGGTGGAAAACGGGCGTCGTGAACGTTTCTCAAGCATCGGATCGGGCAAAACCTGTGTGTCAGGAAAGGCGTCATTGGTGGGCGTTGGCATCGGTAATCTTCCTGTGTCCACCGCCCTGAAGAATAGGTTATCCCAGACTACGAGTGTCTGGCTTCAGGTTGACACACAGGGGGCCGTCATGATTCGCCCCGCGCTGCAAGGCATGGAGGTCTATCTGTGTGTCGAACCGGTCGATTTCATAAAACAAATCACTGGCCTGGCCACAGTGGTGCAATCCCAGTTACAGATGAACCCGTTTTCCTCAGAACCTGTTCAAGATCTGACGATTTTGGACATCTGACCTAAGCTATTGTTATCCATAGTCATAGCGGCTGCGAAGGCAATGACAGACGAGCGAATCTACCCGAGTGACCTATCTCGCCAACAGTTCGAGAAAGTTAGACCGATCCTGGAGGCGGCGCGTCGGCGAACCAAGCCAAGGCAACTCGATCTCTATCACGTGTTCAACGCAGTGTTGTACCTGCTGAAGACCGGCTGCCAATGGCGCATGTTGCCCAACGAGTATCCAAAGTGGCGAAGTGTGCATGAGTATTTCACTATCTGGCGGCAATCGTCCCCAGAAGACTCTTGCAGCGCCTTGGACAAGGCGTTAAAAAAATGGGTTGGCGAGGCCCGCAAATCCCAGGGGCGCAGTGGCAAAACCAGCCTGATCATCGTTGATGCACAGAGCGTGAAGAACACAGACAGTGCAAACCACAAAGGTTATGACGCAGGCAAGAAGACTTCTGGTATCAAGCGGCACATAGCTGTGGACACTCAGGGATTGGTGCACGCTGCTTTTGTGACCACGGCAAATGTCACTGATCGAGCTGGGGCACTGGCCGCACTTGCTGCTCAAGCAGATGGGCGCCTCTCGGAGGTTAGGTGTGTAGTGGGCGATGGCGGGTACACGGGGATGGCTTTCGCTGGCGAAGTGCTGAGATTAATCGGAGCGAACGTCGAAATTATCAAACGCTCGGACACGGGTCGTTTTGCCGTCCTCCCGAAGAGGTGGGTTGTCGAGCGAACCTTCTCATGGTTTGAGAAAAACCGCCGGTTGTGGAAAAACTGTGAGCGGCTAATCGAAAGCTCGTTGGGCATGATGCTACTTGCAAATATTGCGCTGTTGCTTCGGAGATCTTGAACAGGCTCTCACAGCTATTCGTGTTCACCAATCGCACACGCCACCAGTGCCAAATATCGGTGTAGGAGCGCTCGGGATTCGTTATGTGGCAAAAGAAACTTGAGGGCACCTCTAAAAATGCACTTTTTCTGCGATTGCGGCGTCAGCTCCGTGCTCGAATCCTCATGTATCACCTATCACTGCTGTCCCATAAAGCATACTAACCCTTTGAAATTTTTGGAAAAACTGTTTTCATGTTTCAAAACACAATGCCATTGTCAATTTTTTATGGAAATCAATAGGTTATACGCTATGTTTAATCATTTTGTGGGACAGCAGTGATCATCTATACACTGCAATTCTGCGCACGGTGCTTCCTTGCACTCACGAAAAAATTACTATTTTTAGAGGTGCACATATTTGGCTTTGATATTGCAATTATAATATTGAATTGGTTCTTCCGGGTTTAGTGTGGGTGAAGCTCCAGTCTCCCACAAAAGAACATGATTGCTGTCTTCAAGTTCTCGGTATTCCGATGGCCACGAGCGTTCCGTCGGACGGTCTGGATCTTGCTGTTCATCCCCTCGGCCACTCCGTTGGTCACACGATGTCGGAGATAGTTGAGAATCCCTTCGAGATGATTCTTGACCGTCAACGCAACCGTCTTGATCGGCTCCAGTTGGCTGCGTCTCGCCCCACCGAACCAGCGTTGGAAGAACTCGCGCCCCGCTTCGACGCTGGGAGCCTCCCAGAGTTCGCCCAACATTTCTTTAATGGACCACGCGCGACCGGTCTTCAGGTTCACAGCCTTCAGGCTTTCAAAAGATTCCTTCCGTTTTTCCGGGAGGTTCTTCTCGGAATAAAGCCACAAATACTTCGTGCCTTTGAGGAGAGCGATCCCTTCTGCCTTCAGAGTTCGATTTTCCTCGCGCCGCACCTTGTCGACTGCCTTATTGACGGGCTGCGCAATGTGGAATCGATCAAACACAATCTTGTCTTTCGCCAGCGGAACCGTCTCCACGGTCGCCAGGTAGAACGGCTCCCACATGTCCATCGAGATGGCTTCGATCGCACCGAGCTGCGCCGGCGTCAGCCTCTCGTAATACTCCACAAGACTCGCTTTGGTCCGCTCTTGGGAGATATGGACGACGGACGAATGGTCGAGATCGTAGACGAGGGTGAAATAGTTGTGGCCCTTCTTGTACGCCTTCTCGTCGACCCCGACTCTTTGTGGGAGCTTCGTCGCCTTTGCGTTCTCGTCCCCGAGCGACGGCGCGTTGCATGATACCGAAGGTCTCGTCCCAAGAGAGACCGTTGAGACGTCGGGCTCCTTCCACTGTCTCGCACTGTTGGAGCGTGTCGATCACATGGCTCTCCATCAGGGTTGTGAACCGGGACGATCCCTCTGCCCAAGGGGCTTGGACTTGGCGAACCCCGTGCTCCGGACCCTTCACTCTCGGCAGCCTCGCATGAATCCACGTCTTGTATTCGAACAAGTCTCGATGCCTCCAAGCCCGTTCTCTTCCGTGGTCGTAGCAGGGCAGTTCCTGATCGCAATCTGGACACTTCCACTTGGTCCCTTTCTGGTGCTCAAGCCAGACATGCACTTCTTTCGCCTCTTCGTCGACATCGACGTGATGGACGCCCCAAGGGGCTACGAGAGAGAGGACGGCTTCTAAAAATTGGTGCTCAGTCATTCTGGGCTCTCACTGGGGACTGGGAAGTTTAATCAGGAGAGAATACAATACCCATTCAAAATCCGGAAAAACCATTGAATTATTCAGCAAAACGAAAACTACCCAAAGAGTCCAAAATTGTGCCTGTCAATGAAATTGATATTTATTTATGTTATTCAAAACGACCAGCTCTGTTGTTTTGGTCTAAAATTGGTTTTTCTACAGCCTCGTTACCTTGACAGGTTTTGCATGATACCGGGCAGGCGGTGCAGGAGCGCTGTTCTTCACCGGCCGCCGTATGGAAAACATCATGGAATACACCATCATTTCAGCCGACTGTCATATCGATTTGCCATGGCTGCCGCCGGAGCTGTTTACCGAGAACGCCCCCGCCGCGTTGAAGGCGCGCATGCCGTATGTGGTGGAAGCCGAGGATGGATTGCGCTGGGTGTCGCGCAATGGCGCGCAGTTCGGTCTGGTCAACGGCATGGGCTCGGCGGGCCGCCAATATGAACCGGGGGTGATTCACCGCTCCGATCGGATGGCCGCTACCGGTCTGTACGATGATGGCAGGAAAGGCATTCGCCGGTTGACCGAGCCCGGGCTGCGTCTGTTGGACCAAGACCGCGACGGCGTACAGGGCGAAGTGCTCTATGGCATTCTAGGCGCCAGCATGCGGTTGCATGACGCGCCAGCGGCGCGCGAGATGTTGCGCATTTATAACCGTTGGCTGGAGGGATTTTGCGCCACCCACCCTGAGCGCTTCGCTGGCATTGCTTGTTTGCCAAATGATGATATCGCCGCCGCTGTCAAGGAGATCGAATATCTTGGCGAAAAGAGCATCGTCAAAGGTGTGGAAATCCCTTGCACACCGGCTATGGCGGCGTTGTATGAGCCGCTGTGGCATCCGCTGTGGCAGGCGGCGCAAGCGGCTGATTTACCGGTGCATTTACATACTGTTGGCGGCAAAGCGATAGACTTGGCCGGCTTGCCGAAGTTGCAGGCGCGTCAAGCCTTCGCCGTGCATTTGACCGGTTTTCAGATCGCCATGGCCAGGTTTTTAATGGAAGCCATTTACGGCGGTATCTTCGAGATCGCGCCAAAGATGAAACTGGTCTTTGGCGAATCTGGCATCGGCTGGATCCCCTACATCCTCGAACACATGGATCTCGAATGGGCAGATCAGTTCAAGGATCTCACCTTGACCATGAAACCGAGCGAGTATTGGCACCGGAACTGCTATGCCACGTACCAAAGCGATCCGGTCGGCGTGAAGCTGTTGGACGAGTTGGGCGAGGACAACATCATGTGGGGCTCGGATTTCCCGCACCCCGATGGAGTCTGGCCCGATTCGCGGGCGTTTATAGCGCGGGAAGTAGGGCACTTGCCCGAGGCGGTGCGGGAAAAAATTATCTGTAAGAATGCGGCCAAGCTCTACCGGTTTATCTGAGAGGTACTCGATGGTTAAGCGTACAGTGGTTAAACGTAAAGCGGCGGCGATCGGCATCAATCATATCGCCCTGGAAGTAGGCGACATCGCCGCGGCGCTGGATTTCTACGGCCAGTTCTTGCATTTCGAAATAGCCAGGCAAAGCGAGACGGCGGCGTTTATTTATTTCGGCGATCAGTTCATCAATTTCTCCAAAGAACGTAAGCAAGAACCGGATGATGCGCGGCATTTCGGTATCGCCGTGGATGACAAGGAGTTGGTGCGTGAAACTCTGAAGGATATGGGTGTGGAGGTGTTGGATTCGCGCTTCTTGGATTTCCTGGATCCGTGGGGTAACCGGGTCGAAATAACCACTTACACCAACATTCAATTCACTAAGGATCAACACGTGTTAGAGGGTATGGGGCTTGGCCATCTCGAAAAAACCGCAAGTGCGCTCAATGAGTTGCGCGAAAAAAGGATGGCGCCGTAGAGGGTGGTCACACAAAACACGGTGGTGACGTTTCACTACGATTTGCGCGAGGCTGATGGAACGTTTATCGAATCTAGCCGTGATCTCGGGCCGGTCACCATTTTGCACGGACACGGCAATGTGATCGCGGGGCTGGAAGAGGCTTTGGCGGAGCGTTCGGCGGGTGATCGGTTTTCCGTCATGGTGCCGCCCGCATCGGCCTACGGCGAGCGTATTGAAGGGATGATGAAGCGGGTCTCGAAGAAGCATCTACGATGTAAAGGTAAGCTCAAACCCGGCGTACAAGCGTTGATCACCCATACCAACGAACGTGTGGTGGTGGTTAAGGTGGGCAGCAAGATGGTGGATGTGGACCTCAATCATCCGCTGTCCGGAAGGACGCTGGAGTTTGCTGTGGAAGTGTTGAGTGTGCGCGAGGCCGATGCAGCTGAGATTGCCCACGGTCATGTGCACAGGCCCGGAGGCGACGCGCACTAGCGCACAAAAAAAGGCGGCCCGAAGGCCGCCCTCTAGATTCCAAGCAGCCACGGATAGGCTAATGAATGGCGATCGGCGCGCCCATGGAGCCCGTGGCGCCCGCGATCGGGGCTGGTGAATAAACGTAGGTAAACGTATAAACACCGTCCGCCGCTAGCTGGCTCAGCTTCATGTTTTCCTGATTGACGATGCCGTGGCGGGTTTGCAGATAGGTGTGCACGCAGAACACACAGGCCGGATCCGGGTTCGGCACCGCGTCACCGGGCCAGGTGTCGAAGCCGGTTACGCCCGCTTGTACATCCTCGGCTATCCACCGGGCCACCTCCATGCCAATGCCAGGGCAACCGTCGTTGTAGGTGGGTGGATCACCCCAGTGCTTCTCCCATCCCGTACGGATGATGACGGCATCGCCCGCAGCGAACTCGAAATCGCTCATGCCTTGAGCGGCAAGCGCCTTCTTGACGTGCTCCATGGTGATGAGATCGCCCGCTTTCATGTCGCCGCCCCAAATGGCGGACACGTCGATGAGAACACCGCGTGCAACGATAGGATGCAGTTTCTCGGTACCGAGTTTTTTCAAGCCGTACGCACTCGTTATATCGACGGCGGAAAAGCCGTTATACCAGCGCATCTTGCCTCCCTCGCCCGGTGCGCCCATGGTGACACCGATGTGGCCGAGGCCGTCGAATTGGGTACCGACCTGGCCGACTTCGGTCGCTAGGAACTCGTCATTCCAGGTGATTTTGTTGCCACCCAGTCCGTCGAGTACGCCCGTTGGCACTGGCGTGCGCAGACTGAACTTACGCGCGCCGAACAGCGGCATATCATCGGTGTAGGGATGGCCTAGCTTGTACACCTTACCGTTGCCGGCGTTGGCGGACAGGGCACGGGCGATCACTTCCGGTTTGGTGTACCAGTTGGTCGAACCGGCTTCGTCGTCCTCGCCCCACAGGGGGTTCGGCCACCATTGGGAGCCTAGCGGTGTTGCCATCGTGTCGCCATCGACCCATGGCTTGCCTTTGCAGGCTTGCCAGTTCTCAGGGGAGCATTCCGCGCTCAGCGCTGGCGTGGACATGACGGCTAGCCCCAGCAAACCCATTGCTGCGGCTGCTGTTTTGCGAAAAGAGTGCTTCATTGATCAATTCCTCCTCGTATTTGGTACCCAAAGCGTGTTTGCCCTGGCCCCAGGGCAAAATGGCATACCTTGGCCGGTGTTGGAAGACAGTTCGCTTTTGTTTGCCAGAATGATCGGGTTGCGCTGCAGCAATATGATGAAGGCAATAATTCACCTCAGTGGTGCCTGGGGCTTTTTTCTGACATCTGCCGCCGGGATTGGCAGCACAATACCTGCCTCATGATCTTTAGTTCGGCGGCTTGCTTCAACTAGCTGAATGTTTAGCCAAATGGGCGCCTGCTAACAATAGTCATTGTTTCGTGAGTGCAAGGAAGCACCGCGCGCGCAACCGCAGTGTATAGGGGATACCTGAGGATTGGAGCACGGCGCTGACGCCGCAATCGCGGAAAAAGTGCATTGTTAGAGCTGCCCAAATGTTCTTCTATTTTTTGGGGTCCATAGTCTTTGTCCGCGAAATGTGTAGGAGCGGCAGCGGCAAAGCTGGGTATTGTTGCTCCAATGCGCGCGCGCCGCACAAGGAATAAGCCGAATGGCAATAAGCCAAACGGCCTGAGATCCGGTTTAGGCACGGCTTGTCACCGGAGTAGAAAAAGCTTCAAATTACGCGGTTGCGGGTTCGTGGCGATCGGCAACGCTGATTTCCGGCGGCTCTCACCAAGGGGGGAGGACGTAAGCGCCTAGCGGCGGTGCGTTCGAGTGCATGACAACAAAAATTTCGATGTTTCCACAGTGAATACGGCCGGCAACGTTATCCTTGACGTGCGTGATGTCGTTGTGACTTTCGGCGGCATTGTCGCGTTGGACGGCGTTTCGTTCTCCATCGAACGCGGTTACGTGCTCGGGCTGATCGGCCCCAACGGCGCCGGCAAAACCACCTTGTTCAACTGCCTCAGCCGCTTATATGTGCCCGATTCCGGCGACATTGTGTTCGAAGGGCAAAGCATCTTGGGCCAGCCGACCCACCAGATGGCAGCACTCGGTATAGGGCGTACTTTTCAGAATTTGGCTTTGTTCCGGACCATGACCGTGCTGGAGAACGTCATGGTCGGCGCGCACTGCCGCTCCAACAGTGATTTTTTCTCCGACGCTATGCGCTTCCCCTGGGTCAGCAAGCGCGAAAAAGAACTGCGCGAGCGGGCGTGGGCGCTGATCGTCTATCTCGGCTTGGAAGAACACACTTACGTCGCAGTCTCGGAGCTGTCCTTCGGCACGCAAAAGCGGGTGGAGTTGGCGCGGGCGCTGGCCGCCGAGCCGTCTTTGTTGTTGCTCGATGAGCCCGCCGGTGGCCTCAATCATGAGGAGGTCGAAGCACTTAAAGCGCTCATCTGGCGCATTCGGGACGATTTCGGGCTGACGGTACTGCTGGTGGAACACCACATGAGCTTGGTGATGGCGGCGTCGGACCGCGTGGTCGCCATCGATTTCGGGCGCAAGTTGTCGGAGGGCACGCCCGCAGAAGTGCAAAACGATCCGGAGGTGATCCGCGCTTATCTGGGGACGGGCGAGTAAGTGGCCAATCTTCTTGAAATCAGCGGGCTGCAAGCAGCCTACGGACACACCCAAGTGCTGCACGGTATCGACTTGAGCCTGCCCGAGGGGGAAATCGTCACCGTGCTGGGGGCCAATGGTGCCGGTAAGACCACCACTTTGCGCTCGGTCAGCCAGATGATTCGCACGAGCGGTTCCATCAAGTTCGATGGGCAAGAATTGGTGGGGAAATCGACGGAGGCAGTGGTGCGTCTGCGCATCGCCCATGTCCCCGAGGGCCGTGGCACTTTTGTGCGGGTGACCACGGAGGAAAATCTTTTGCTGGGCGCTTATTCGCGCCGCTCGCGCGCGCAAATCAACGGCGATTTGGAGCGCGTCTACTCTTATTTCCCCCGCCTCGAGGAACGCCGCGAGCAGCAAGCCGGTACGTTGAGCGGTGGTGAGCAGCAGATGTTGGCGGTGGGCCGCGCATTGATGCTGCGCCCGCGCCTCATGTTGTTGGACGAACCGTCTTTTGGCTTGGCGCCGCTGGTGGTGCAGGAGCTGTTCGGCATATTGCGCACGATTAACCAATCGGAAGGCGCCAGCATGCTGTTGGTGGAGCAAAACGCCAATTTGGCCCTCGGTTTCGCCAGCTATGCGTACCTCCTGGAAACAGGCCGTGTGGTGCTGTCGGGCAGTGCCGAGGAGATTAAGAGCGACGAGTCGGTGCGCCGCTCCTATTTGGGTTATTAGCGCCTAACTTAAGGGCACCTTAAAAAAATGCACTTTTTCCGCGATTGCGGCGTCAGCGCCGTGCTCGAATCCTCAGGTATCACCTATACACTGCGGTTCTGCGCGCGGTGCTTCCTTGCACTCACGAAACAATGACTATTTTTAGAGATGCCCTTTAAACGGTTTGGGGGGGACGGCTTTGGAAACGCTGATTCATCAGACTTTGGGTGGCCTGGCGACGGGCGCCATCTATGCTTGTCTGGCCCTCGCCGTGGTGGTGATCTACCAGGCCATTGATCACTTCAACTTCGCCCAAGGCGAAATGGCCATGTTCTCGACTTTTTTCGCCTGGCAGTTGATTCAGTGGGGGGCGCCGTATTGGGTGGCTTTTTTTGTCACTCTAATAGTTTCGTTCACTGGCGGTGTGATCATCGAGCGGCTGGTTTTCGCGCCGCTAAGACATGCGCCAGTGCTCAGTCATATTATTGTTTTCATAGGTCTTTTCTCGATATTCAATAGCCTCGCGGGGTTTATTTGGGAATTCACCATCAAGGTTTTCCCAAGCCCGTTTCCCACCGCGCCGCTCTTTGGGAATAAATATATCGGCATGCACCAGAGCGGCATGATGGCGGTCACTTTGGTCATGCTCGGACTTATTTATGTGTTCTTCAAATACACCCGGGTCGGGTTGGCCATGCGCGCCGCCGCGGCCAACCCCGAATCAGCCCGGTTAGTCGGTGTTTCCGTGGTGTGGATGCTGGCGCTCGGCTGGGGCTTGGCCGCTGCCATCGGTGCCGTCGCCGGCATGATGATCGCGCCCATCGTCTTCTTGGATCCCAATATGATGTTGGGCATTTTGCTCTACGGCTTTGCCGGTGCCGTGGTCGGTGGCCTTAGCAGCCCGGGCGGCGCCGTGGTGGGTGGCTTCCTGGTAGGGGTATTGGAGAATCTGGCCGGTTTGGTGATCGGCAGTGAGTTAAAACTCACGTTTGCCCTGGTGATCATCGTGGGTGTCTTGTTGTTCCGTCCAAGCGGTTTGTTCGGACAACGCGTGGTCGAGAGGGTTTGAACCATGGCTAGAACACCCGCCGTAGACCAACCGATCCCAGCCAATCCTGCCGATGTCTTGACGGTGGGCGGCATCCGCTTGCCGCTGTGGCGCCGGGCTTGGGTACTGCTTGCCGCCATCACCGCCATCGGCCTGACGTTCGTGCTGGAGGACTTCAGCCTGTTTCAACTCACCAACGGCTGTATCTATGCAATCGCCATCATCGGCTTGATGTTGTTGACTGGATTCAACGGCCAGTTTTCGCTGGGGCATAGCGCGTTCTATGCTATTGGCGCCTACACCGCCGCTATCATGATGGATCAGTGGCAGGTGGCGTATTTCTGGACCTTGGTGCCAGCCGGGATCATCTGCTTGATCGCCGGCTTTCTGTTCGGGCTTCCCGCATTGCGGCTAGGTGGTTTGTATCTTGCCTTGGCCACATTCGCCTTAGCCGTGGCCACGCCGCAACTGCTGAAGTACGAGCCCTTCGAGCATTGGACCGGCGGCGTGCAGGGCTTGGATCTGGACAAACCTGTGTCGCCACTTGAATCGCTCAATGACGATCAATGGATTTACCTGTTTACCTTGGTGGTATTGGCCCTATTGGTTTATGGCGCCTGGAATTTGGTGCGCGGCCGCACCGGGCGGGCCATGATCGCCATCCGCGACAATCCCCTGGCGGCGCAGACCATGGGCATCAACACCGCGCTCTACAAATCCCTCACTTTTGGTGTGAGTGGCTTGTTCACCGGTGTTGCCGGTGCGTTGAGCGCCATTGCCATTCAGTTTGTGGCCCCGGATAGTTTCACCTTCATTTTAGCCATCAGTTTCTTGGTGGGATTGGTGGTCGGCGGACTGGTATCTATCCCTGGCGCAATTTTCGGCGGCATGTTTATCCTATATGTGCCCAATTTGACGGAAGATTTCCAGGGCCTGGCATGGACTGCCTACGGCATCGTGTTGATCGTTGCCGTTTATGTCATGCCGATGGGCGCGGCAGGACTGGTAAAAATGATGACAGCGAAGCTTATTCGCAGATAAAGAACGCGCGCTGCGCGAGGAGGAGTCGATGACAGCAATCAAGACTTTGATACTAGCCGCTGGCGTCGCCGCCTTGGCTCTAGGTCAGGTGGGATGCGCCGAGAATGCGCCTGGGGTAACGGATATGTCGATCAAAATTGGTAACACCAATCCGTACAGCGGTCCCGCATCGTCGTATAGCACCATCGGTAAGTCGATCGGGGCGTTCTTCAAAATGGTCAATGAGAACGGCGGGGTCAATGGCCGCCAGATCGAATGGATCAGTGTGGACGACGGTTATAGTCCGCCGAAGACCAAGGAGCAGTTCCGCAAGCTCGTCGAGCGCGAGAAAGTGGCGTTTATGTTTCAGAGCTTGGGGACACCGACCAACTCCGCCGTACACAGATATATGAACAAGAAAAAAGTGCCACACCTGTTCGTGGCCACTGGCGCCACCAAATGGGGCGATCCGAAGAATTTCCCCTGGACCATGGGTTTTCAGCCCAACTATCAGACCATGGGCAAGATCTTCGGTGGTTATGTTTTGCAGAACCATCCTGATGGCAAGATCGGCATTCTTTATCAGAACGATGACTACGGTAAGGACTATGTCATCGGTTTGCGCGCGGCACTTGGCGATAAAGCCGATACGATGATTGTCGCGGAGGAATCCTACGAGGTGACCGATCCGACCATCGACTCGCAAATCGTCAACTTAAAAGCCTCCGGGGCGAATATTTTCTACAACGTATCCATTCCGAAATTCGCCGCTCAGGCGATCAAGAAAGTGCACGATATCGGTTGGCGGCCGGTGCACCTGCTAAACGATGTGTCCAATTCCGTCGCCTCCGTTCTAAAACCGGCGGGCTTGGATAAATCCCAAGATATCCTGAGCACTGCGTATCTCAAGGATCCCACCGATCCCTCCTGGAAAGACGATGCCGAGTTCAAGCAATGGCAAGCGTTCATGGATGAGTATTATCCCGATGGCGATAAGACCAATCCGTTCAATGGTTATGGTTACGCGGTAGCCTCGCTCATGGTGCACGTGCTTGAGCAGTGTGGCGATGATCTCTCGCGCGAGAACATCATGCAGCAAGCGGCCAGCGTGAAGGACTTCCGTTTGAAGATGGCTCTGCCGGGCATTGATGTGAATACCGGCGAAGATGATTTCTTCCCGCTGGAGCAAGCCCAGATGATGCGTTTCAAGGGTGAGTCCTGGGAACGCTTCGGCGCGCTTATCTCCGCTGATTCGCTGTAATAATCCTTTCCACGGATAGCTTAAAGGGGCGCCTAGAGCGCCCCTTTAGGTTGGGCTATCTACGAAATCTGGCACACATGGACACCTGCTAAAAATAGTCATTGTTTCGTGAGTGCAAGGAAGCCCCGCGCGCACCACCGCAGTGTATAGGTGATACCTGAGGATTGGAGCACGGCGCTGACGGCGCAATCGCGGAAAAAGTGCATTGTTAGAGGTGCTCTTATGAGTGAGGCCGTGCCGATCCTGTTATTTGCTCTGTTCGCCGCGGTGTTGCCTGGGTTTTTCGAAGGCTATGAGCTGTACCGGGTAACCCTGGCCGGTGTATACGCCATCGCCATCATGGGCTTGGTGTTACTGATTGGCTTGAGCGGACAATTCTCCATTGGCCATTCGGCGTTTTTCGCGTTGGGCGCTTACGCCATGGCGATTGGCACCACCGAGTACGGCATAAATGCCTACGGTGCGCTCATCATCGCCGCGATGGTGGGCATCATTGCCGGTATCTTGGTAGGGATCCCGGCGCGCCGGCTCGGCTTTGTGCATCTCGCGCTGGTCACTTGGGGAGTGGCTCTGGCGGTGCCGCAACTGCTGAAATCGAGTTATCTGGAAGCTTGGACTAGAGGTGTACAGGGTATTTATCTAGACCGTCCGCCGCCGCCCGCACTGCTGCCCGTCAGCGATGACGTATGGTGGTATTGGGTGACCCTGGCTGTGTTGTTGGGCTTGTTGGTCCTCGGGCTGAACCTATCCCATAGCCGGTCGGCGCGGGCGCTACGGGCATTGAAGGATTCGCCCATCGCGGCCCAGTCACTGGGCATCAATGCCGCTTTGTACAAACCGCTGATCTTCGGCGTCAGCGCTGGTTATGCGGCGGTAGCAGGCGCTCTGGCGGCTTTGTTGTCGGACTTCGTCGCGCCCGATGCGTACGGCGTGTTCTTCTCCATAGCCTTGCTGGTGGGCACGGTGGCTGGCGGTGTGGCGTCGGTGTGGGGTGCCATCCCCGGCGGTTTGCTTATCCAGTATTTGCCCGACTTGGCGTCGGATGCATCGGCGGCCTTGTCGTTGCCCGCTTACGGTCTAATACTGATAGTGCTGATGTACATGCTGCCCGATGGAGTGGTGGGTGTGGCGCGGCGGATTTATTCGATGTGGGAGGAGCGGCGCTGATGCGTTTTGGATTTTATCTGCCAACCCGTGGACCCTTGGCCAGACCCGGGCAGTTAACGGACATGGCCATGAGCGCTGAACGCTGCGGTTTTCACTCGGCCGTGATCGCCGATCATGTGGTGATTCCAGGGAACGTGGCGTCCTCTTATCCGTACACCGTTTCCGGCGCCTTCGTCGGTGAGGACGAAGCGCTGGAGCAACTCTCGCTCATGAGTTACATCGGTGCCAAAACCGAGCGGTTGCGCTTGGTGGCCTCGGTCATGGTACTGCCACAGCGCAATCCTGTGGTCACGGCGAAAATGTTGGCCACCATCAATGTGCTGACCGGCGGGCGTGTGACCGTAGGCGTTGGCGTCGGTTGGATGCGTGAGGAGTTCGAAGCGTTGCATGCGCCCGATTTCGCCGCGCGCGGTGCAGTGAGCGACGAATACCTTGAGATATTTAAACGGCTCTGGACTGAGGAGCAGCCATCGTTCCAAGGTAAGCACTATCAATTCGCGCCCGTGCATTTCGCACCGAAGCCGGTGCAGCGGCCACA
Source organism: Gammaproteobacteria bacterium (assembly GCA_012103455.1). Lineage (GTDB taxonomy): Bacteria > Pseudomonadota > Gammaproteobacteria > HK1 > HK1 > WLWT01. The sequence continues at coordinate 862,171 of WLWT01000002.1, read as the reverse complement.
TCCACCTATCTGGATCGGCGGCCACTCGAAGCCGGCCTTAAGACGGGTGGCGAAGCTGGGCGATGGCTGGCATCCAGTGGGCGCCACCGCTGCATCAGCGTTGCCGCCGGCGGAAGTGGCGCAGAAAAAAGCCGCCATCCATGCCATGGCCGAGGGTTACGGGCGCGCTCCGGGCGCCATAGAAATCGCTTACAAAGCACCCATCTACGACGGCGGGCGGGCCCCTGATGGTCAGGAACGGCGATTCTTCTCCGGATCGGCTGAGGCGATCATCGCGGACATAGAACAGTTCGCCAACGCCGGTGTTGATGAGCTCATCTTTGATTTCCGCTCGGCTACGTTAGCGGAAAGTCTTGAGCGGATGGAATGGTTTGCGCAGGAGATATTGGCGGCGGCAGCGGATCTCTGAAACCGGAGGCTACGTCAAAGTATGGATCCTGACCGCTGGTAATGATCCGCCGTCCTCGAAATCAATGATCGCATAAGTGGCGCCACCGCTGGGATCGCGTTGAAATCATAACGGGCCAAGATCGCATTCGGTGTCCAGCAGGCAATCGTGATTGCCGGGAATGAGCACCAGCGCGTAAGGCTGTTCTGCAAGTATCGCCATGCTCCAGGTAATGGTATCCGCGCTCGCTGAGTTGGCGTCAAATAAGTCGCCCGCGATGAGTAACAGTTGCGGCTTGTGTGCCCGCATCGCATCCAGAACGCGGACCAATGCGTCCCGGTAATACGATCGCTACAGCAGATCGCCGCCCAGGTGAATATCGCAGCAGTGGGCAACGCGAAAAGAACTGGCCATGATTATTTCTTTGGCGCCAATAGATGAAAGAGGCCGGACGTTGTACTGTCGCGTGAGGTGCAAAGTTGAAAAAACAAAAGAGACTAATTCGATGCGCATTAACGTGAATTCGGGCCGGCCCTTGGAACACTTGGCGCACTATTCCCGTGCCCTGCGGGCCGGTCATTGGGTGTTGCAGTCCGGTACCACCGCCATCGATAGGGCTGGCGCAGTGATCGGCGTGGGCGATGTGGCCAAGCAAGTCGATGCCATCGTCGCCATCGCCGAGGAGAGTATGGGATGTGCTGGCGGGTCTTTAGACGATGTGGTCCGCTCGCGTATTTACTTGACTGACATCACCTTGGCCGATCAGGCGGGACGGGCGCTGGCGCGGCATTTCAAGGACGTGCGGCCAGCGGCTACTCTGATACAAATCAATGCGCTGGCAAGGCCGGCGCAGTTGGTAGAAATCGAATTCGATGCTATTGATGGCGCCCGCGATAGAGCGGTGCGTTTCGGCTCCGGGCGGCCTAGCGAGGAGATTTATGCTTATTCACGGGCCGTGCGGGTGGATGACCATGTGTTCATCGCTGGCACCACCGCGCTAGAGGCCGATGGCAAGGTGGCTTATCCGGGCGATATGCATCAACAGACAAGAGCCGTGTTCGACACCATCGCCAGCGTGGCGGAGGCAGCAGGGGCGTCATTGGCCGATCTCGTTTACACCAAGACATTCGTGACGGCGATGGCGCGCTCGCACGAGCAGAGGGTGGCCAAACTCGATGCCTTGGGCGATGTACGTCCGGCTGGCACGCTGCTCGGTGTGCCAGGATTGTTGATGAATGAGATGCTCATCGAAGTGGAAGCCGAAGCCATCATCGGTGCATCAGGCAACCGCAAAGATGTTTATACGGGCAAGCGTAATGAGCACGCGCTCGGTTTTGCCCGCGCCGTCGAGAGCGGTCCCTATGTGTACGTGAGCGGTTGCACGGCCAGGGACGATGCGGGCGGCGTGTTCGCCCCGGGCGATTGGGCGGCCCAGTATGATCGCTGCCACGAGACCATCTCCTCCGTGTTAGGCCAGTTGGACATGCCGCTGGATGATATCGTCCGCCGGCGTACGTTTACCAAACATGATGCCCATATGAACCGGCCTTATGGTGAAGGCCCCGGGTGGTTTGAAAATAGCCGGCCCACCTCTCTTGGCTGCCGGGTGCGGAGTTTTGTTGAACCGGCGATGCTGGTGGAAGTCGATGCCTTCGCCATCCGCGGGGCGCACCAGGATATCGAGTGGCGTCAGTTGGGATGAGCCGGGCCTAGTCCATGCGCCGTGTGAAAAAGAAACTCACGGCGCTCGCCGCGGGGACGGTGTAGAGCGTGGTCACACCAATAAAGAGGAGTGTGTCACTAGCCGTTCCTGACGAATGGGCGCCTGCTAAAAATAGTCATTGTTTCGTGAGTGCAAGGAAGCACCGCGCGCGCAACCGCAGTGTATAAGGTGATACCTGAGGATTCGAGCACGGAGTTGACGCCGCAATCGCGGAAAAAGTGCATTGTTAGAGGTGCCCAAATGACTGCTAAACCCTACAGCCATTACCAGGGTTACTATCGCAGCGCTTCCTACGACGGCCAGTATGCCCAGGAAAGTTTTCTGGCTCTTCGGCAGAATCTGTGGGTGAATTTACCTGTAGGGCACGTCAAAAAATGCTGTCATGACTCAAATAGGGGTCGCTATGTGTATGTACTTAATGATTGCTTACCTGAAATTCCGTGGCAAATTCGATTCAAGCATGCAACCGATCATTAGACTCTTGCAACTCACTTATTTGAGCGAAGAGACCTGCGGAGACGACTCAATCAAAGAAGACCCTCCAGACCCTATTGAAACTCAGATACAGATACAGTTTACATTCTCATGAAAGTTTATAGGACAGCAGTATTCAGGAATATACTGCAATAGACAGTCTCTACCTAGTGCAGTATATTCCATATCCGTCTAATACACTGTTATCTCTCAAATGGAGTACGGGTCTTTGAATAATGACGGAAAGGACTATGAGCAATTTGTAGCACTTTTGCATCAAGCTCTGCTTAATGCAGAAAACATTACTCAGCAAAAGAACATCAAAGTAGAGCTCAATAAGAAAATTGTGGATTCACACGGTGTCGAACGCGAGTTTGATATTTATTGGGAATATGAGTTAGCCGGAATCACTTATAAAACAGTAATTGAATGCAAGGATTACAATTCAAGAATACCCTTGGAAAAGATTGATGCACTAATCGGAAAAATACGAGATATATCTGATTTGAGGGCGGTATTTGCTACAAAGAAAGGGTATCAATCTGGGGCCAAAACGAAAGCCGAACACAATCGAATTGATCTCTTAGTTGTGCGAGAGCAAGATGATTCTGATTGGCAGAATGTGGATGGAACTCCGTTCATAAAAGAAATTCATGTTAATATGATTATTCGTATGCCAGCTCACATCACTGATTTTCAACCATTGCTTGACGCTAAATGGGCAAAATAAAATATTAATGCAGATATTAACTACCCTATCAGTATGTCCGGGCTGAATAATGAAATATTTATAGAAAATGAAGGTGCTGGGGAAAGATACTCGCTTCAAGAGTTACTACTTCGGCAAAAAATTACCCGACACAAATTAATAAAATATGTTATACTGATACTATGAAAAAGACAGACGGTCGCTCACTGCCCCATTCCGCGCGAGAAGCCATCCGTAGGCACGCGGTTGCGCAAGTATTATCGGGTGAAAGCCCTGAAAAAGTAATTAAAGCCCTCGGATTCCATCGTTCTTGCATTGACGATTGGTTATCCAGGTATGAGCAAGGTGGTGAACAGGCGCTGTCCACCGGCAAGAGCACGGGCCGCCCAAGAAAGTTTCCCGATGAATATGCGGATCGCTTACGTGAACGGGTTAAAACGAATCCGTTGCAATTGGATTTTCACGATGCCCTGTGGACGCGCTCGATGATTCAGATATGACTGAAAGACAAATTTGGCATCGAAGTCAGTGAGCGCTCGGTGGGCAATAGCCTGTCTCGTTTGGGGATGAGTGCGCAGCGCCCTGGGTTTAAGGCATACGAGCCAGACCCTGCTCAGGTTAAGGTATGGTTAAGAGAAACTTGGCCTGAAGTACAACAAGAAGCGAAAAGGCGCCGAGCGCAGGTCTATTTTGGCGACGAATCGACGATCCGGTCGGATTATCATCGTGGTACCACTTGGGGGGTACGGGGTGATACGCCGGTTGTAGCGAAAACGGGTCGGCGCTTTAGCGTAAGTATGCTGTCAGCCGTTTCGCCGAAGGGTCACCTGCGTTTCATGGTGAGCGAATCACGGGTAACCGCAGACGTTTTTATCGACTTTCCAAGGCGTTTGCTGCACAACGCCAAGCGATCGGTCTATTGGGTTGTTGATGGCCATCGAATTCATCGAGCCAAGAAGGTGCAAGAATTTGTCCGCACTAGCCAAGGTAAGCTCACGTTAGTATGGTTACCGCCGTATTCACCGGAACTCAATCCTGATGAGCTAGTATGGCATCACGTAAAAAGCCAACGGATTGGGCGGACAGTGGTGGCTACAAAGGAGCAACGGGTGGCCTTGGCTCGTTCGGTGTTGCACTCACTGCAACGCAATACGCAAATAATTAAACGGTTTTTCTATGAAGAGCATGTCAGATATATTCTGAATCGATGTCGGGTAATTTTTTGCCGAATTAGTAGCAGGAAAATTAGCACCCCTTGAAACCGCAGAATATGGTTTATTTACCAAAGAAGAGTGTTTTGATCATGGCTGGATTCAAGGTCCGGATTTTAAGTATAAGATTAAAGGATACAATGTCTCGTACACTCTATCTAAGCCCCACGAAGAACTTATGGTTATTGACTTCTCAAAAGAGTTACTACTTCGGCAAAAAATTACCCGACACAAATTAATAAATATGTTATAGTGATGCTATGAAAAAGACAGACGGTCGCTCACTGCCCCATTCCGCGCGAGAAGCCATCCGCAGGCACGCGGTTGCGCAAGTATTATCGGGTGAAAGCCCTGAAAAAGTAATTAAAGCCCGCGGATTTCATCGTTCTTGCATTGACGATTGGTTATCCAGGTATGAGCAAGGTGGTGAACAGGCGCTGTCCACCGGCAAGATCACGGGCCGCCCAAGAAAGTGTCCCGATGAATATGCGGATCGCTTAGGTGAACGGGTTAAAACGAATCCGTTGCAATTGGATTGTCACGATGCCCTGTGGACGCGCTCGATGATTCAGATATGACTGAAAGATAAATTTGGCATCGAGGTCAGCGAGCGCTCGGTGGGCAATAGCCTGTCTCGTTTGGGGGATGAGTGCGCAGCGCCCTGGGTTTAAGGCATACGAGCCAGACCCTGCTCAGGTTAAGGTATGGTTAAAAGAAACTTGGCCTGAAGTACAACAAGAAGCGAAAAGGCGGCGAGCGCGGGTCTATTTTGGCGACGAATCGACGATCCGGTCGGATTATCATCGTGGTACCACTTGGGGGGTACGGGGTGATACGCCGGTTGTAGCGAAAACGGGTCGGCGCTTTAGCGTGAATAGGCTGTCAGCCGTTTCGCCGAAGGGTCACCTGCGTTTCATGGTAACCGAATCACGGGTAACCGCAGACGTTTTTATCGACTTTCTAAGGCGTTTGTTGCACAACGCCAAGCGATCGGTCTATTGGGTTGTTGATGGCCATCCAATTCATCGAGCCAAGAAGGTGCAAGAATTTGTCCGCACTAGCCAAGGTAAGCTCACGTTAGTATGGTTACCGCCGTATTCACCGGAACTCAATCCTGATGAGCTAGTATGGCATCATGTAAAAAGCCAACGAATTGGGCGGACAGTGGTGGCTACAAAGGAGCAACGGGTGGCCCTGGCTCGTTCGGTGTTGCACTCACTGCAACAGAATACGCAAATAATTAAACGGTTTTTCTATGAAAAGCATGTCAGATATATTCTGAATTAATGTCGGGTAATTTTTTTCCGAATTAGTAGTAGGCGTAATTGAATATCTTCAAAAGGGAATAAAAAAATCAATTTTCAAAAAAGGCATCATCAAAGAAAATCTACTTTATGACAAGAGATAACAAGGCAAACCAACGCGGACGCAATACTCGCTGGCGCCCGCATTGCGCCGGTTATTTGCGGCGTTAGGGTTCGAGATGGCTAAAAAAACATTCCTCTTGTGGACATAAGGGAAAAGGTAAGTATTGCCATAGGTGTGAACAAGAAAAGCAACTTGTCGAAAGTAAAGTAAAGGAACAAAAAATAGCTAATGAATGGGAGAGGTTATTTGAAGCTGATCCTGTTAATTTAAAGCCACTTAATAAAAAATCTCATAGATAAGACTAGAAAAATAATATCAGGAACTGAATCTGGTGAACATTATTCGAAGTACAAGGGGAAAAGAATGCAATATGATAGAAATATTATTTCCATTCCTATTCATCCGGATTTTAGATTGATACTTCACCGAACGAAGAATGGGTTTATGGTGAAAGATTTAACTAGTCGTGAAGATTATAATATTAAGAAACCTGGTGAAAAAACCTAACAAGGCAAATCCAGCGGACGCGCAAAAGGCGCGTGCCGCTGATTTGCGACGTTAGAGTTGAAATGTCAATCGACGACGAAAACGGCATCTCGAAACTCCCACGCGGCCAGCAGTTCCTCGATCTTCTGTCCGCCCAAGAGGAGCGCTGCCTGGCTGAAACTAGAAGTCACCTACCTGACCTCGGGAAAACCGCACCGAAAACTATTGAACATCTTGGCACCGTTCTGTCCATGCTCGATCGAGTTGCATCCTGCTCTTGGGGCTGTGCGGGCGGGGACCACGTTGCGGAGTTTGTCGTCGCCAGATGTACCAATACGGCTCGCGCCTCATTGCGATTGCTCAACCACGGTTACTACGACGAATCCCTTTCCATGACTCGTAGCCTTGCTGAGGCAGCGAATCTCCTAATTTCTTTTCGTTGCCGACGAGTCAGCGTTTGCAAATTGGAAGACCGCGGATTCAAAGAGACGAAAGTCCGAATTCTCCTCGATTAGAGTAAGACTTCGACTCGAGTCCCTCGGAAGTCCCGTTCCGGCCGATGCCGATCGGTACTCTCAATACTGTGAAGTCGCCACTCACGTAACGCCTGCTGTTCTGCCTCAAGCGCACGCACCTGGGTCCAGGCCAACTATGGGTGGATACTTTAAGCCGGATGGAGCCCTGCTCGCACTTAATGAACTTTCCGGAATGCTCGGCTGTGCGGCTGCAGGGGGTGCTCGCCTCGTTAATATTCCGGAAGAAGCTAAAAGCCAGTTCGTTGCCGCCTCCGTGCAATTGCTTCGAAATGTAGGAGGCGTGAACATACACTCGATTCACGCTGAGAGTGGCAGGGCACCAATGTGAACAACTCTAACAAACGCATGCACACGGACGGGTCAATCGTCGGCTGCGCCACCGATCTCCCCGCCGGTGATGCGGTCCGTTAGGCCATTCTTATGCTGATGCAGGCCCTCTACGTCTTATTGGCATTTGCTTCGACCACGGCTTTGATTGTTTTGATTCACTACTTGTTCACCGTCTGTGCTGTGCCGTATTCACAATTGCGCTTTCGTGAACGCGTTAGGAACACAATCTGGGAGAAGATGTATGTTGCGTGTATACTGATCGCCGTTGGTGTTACGGGATATGGAGGGGCGAAAGTACTTTTGTTCTGGGTGCCAGAAAGTTGGGGTGGATCCGACGAAGACGGCAACTTCACGACTGCGCGAGAGGCAGTATCACTACTGATTGGGGCTCTCGCACTGGGCCTCGTGGCTTATCTCGAATCGGCAGCAGCAAGAACGCTCGCGCTTGAGGGCACCTCTAACAATGCACTTTTTCCGCAATTGCGGCGTCAGCGCCGTGCTCCAATCCTCAGGTATCACCTATACACTGCGGTTGTGCGCGCGGTGCTTCCTTGCACTCACGAAACAATGACTATTTTTAGAGGTGCCCTTGAGTCTATATCTATCTGAGGAACCAGATGCATTGAGCAGGCGGAACAAGTTTGAAAGTGCCCTTCGGAAGGCGTTGGAAGAGACGGATAATCGCAGATAGATGACTTTGCCTGTGTTTTGTACTGTTCGTGCAACTAGTACTGAGAATCGGGGAGCAAGCCATGCACGCAGAAGTCCCGTCGGTCGTATTCGTGAGGGCAGAAGCCGTACGGATAACAACTCAATCAAGCTGACGGCCAAAACGCGTGGCGTTTTGGTTCCCTCCGCGCTGTGCGCTCCGGCCGCAGCTTATCAAAGCCGTTATGCGAGAAGCAGGCTTACTGAATGAGTAAAATAGTTCGCACAGAGGAACAGGAAAATCGGGCAACTGAAATGTTCGATAGCTTTCGCGACGAATTGCTAAAACGAGACTTGTCTAATACTGAAAATTATGACAGGTCTATACTTACATTATCTGCGGCGGCTTTAGGGCTGTCACTAACAGCGATACGCTTCGTTGTTCCACTTGAAACGGCAAATTATCTATGGCTTGTAATACTAGGCTGGATACTTCTTCTTGGTAGCATCATTTCATCCTTGGGTGCATTTTTAGTCAGCAATAAAGCCATAGCAGTTCAAATAAATCATGCAGAAGAATACTATATCAAATGCATTGCTGAGGCATTCGATAGAAAAATGTTTACTTGAAAATCAATTCATTTCTAAATAGTGCTACAGGGTTAATGTTTGCGGTCGCAATCACGGCCATTGTTACTTTTGTTACGTTAAACATCACATCAGGAGATACAGCCATGAGCAAAAAAGGTGGAGACAAACCCACAACAGTCAGTATTCGCAGAAGTGCTAATATTCCTACAATGACGAGAATACCGAGTGACTTTGATATTAGCATTAATAGTGCAAATATTCCCACCATGCAGCAAGCTCCGGAAACAACCACCACTTCACAAAACAGTGGTGGTAGTGGAAATGATTCCGGGTCGGGTTCTGGTGGTAGCTCAAGCGGTAAAGAGTAAAATCGCATAACAATGCCATAACCGGACCCCAAAAAGCAGAGCGACGAAGGAGCGGCGCTTTTTGGGGTCCGGTTATGGCAGGCGTTAGGAGACAAGAGACCACCCGCGTACAATGTCGTCATCGCGATTGAGGAGTTGGTAGATGAATGAGCTTGAACAAATTGAACAAAACATCGAAAGCCTATCACCCAGAGATCTCGAGAAGTTTCGCGAGTGGTTTATCGCCTTCGATTGGAGGCTATGGGATACCAAGATCGAGCAGGATTTGAAATCCGGGAAACTCGATAAGCTGATCTCCGAGGCAAAGGCGGACTACGAGGCGGGGAAGGCCAGAGAGCTTTGAAGCATTATGCGTCGTCGAAGTTTTGGACGACCTATCAAGCATTGCCGGAATCAGTCCGGCGCCTTGCAGACAAGAATTACTCACTGCTTAAAGCCAATTCTCGCCACCCTTCGCTTCATTTCAAAAAAGTCGGGGAATTGTGGTCGGTTCGGGTTGGAGATCACTATCGCGCCCTCGGTGTGGATGTTGAAGATGGTATCAACTGGTTCTGGATTGGCACACATTCCGAATATGACAAAATCATCTCCTAACAAGCGCTTGCAACCGACCGCCAACCCGCTGCGTGGTTTGGTACCCTCCGCGGCCGGGGGGCCGCTGCGGCGGCGGCGGCTGAAGCGTGGCGTTATGCGTAAAAAGGAATAATCCGACTTGGCTGCCAAAATTACACCGCGATTAATTGAATTGACCTACGAGGCAACCCGTAACGTTTAACGTTTCTGGAGTCCACATTGTTTCATCGCGAACCATGGAATTGAGTATGACGATGAGCTTTCTCATGCAGGCCGTGATGGCCACTTTCTTGTGCTTTCCCGGCGCGACCAAGCGTTGATAGAAGCTGCGCAGTGTTGGATTGCACTGAATGGCCGAGAGGGTGGCCATGTAAAACATGGTCCTGACGTTCGCCCGGCCTCCGCGGATCCGTCGCTTACCTCGCAGCTTGCCGCTGTCACGATTGAAAGAGGCCAGTCCGCACAGGGCTGCGACCTATCTATGGGAGGGTGTGTCCAGTTCAGGCAACTCGCCGAGCAAGGTGTACATGACGCCATTGCCGACACCGGGCACGGAGCGCAGTTGGTCACCCAGTTGCTGCCAGTGTGGGACGCTCTGGAGCGCGTCGCCGAGTTTGGAATCGAGCCACTTGAGTTCTGTTGCGCAATGCGCGAATGAGGCCATTGTGGGAGCGAGTGAGCGCTTTAGGCATGAGTTTGACGCGGTTAAGTTCCAGGGTTCGCATTTCGATGAGCTGCCGCCGCCTGGCGAGCAAGTCCTTGACTCGTGTGACATGGTTGTCCGTGTTCTCGGGGACGCGAGGCTGAACAACTGCGGCGAACCCGGCGATAACCCAAGTATTGATGGTATCGGTTTTTGCGAGCTGACCGATGGCGCTGGCGTAGCGGCGTACGTTCAGTGGGTTGACGACGACCGGCCGGTCGCGCTCGACGGCGGCTTCAACAAGCGTGCGCTGATAGCGACCGGTGAACTCAACGACGATGCGCTCAAGCTTAAACCAGGGCAGTCGGCCAAGGAGTTTGCGCACGCTCTTCACCGAGTTCTCGACGCTGATAGCGACGTCTCTCTCGTAAATGTGCCCATCGAAGCGTGTGTTTCCCGACATCGACTCCAACGTTGATAGGGGCAGCAGGTCTGTTCATAGAAACTCACCCTTGCTAGATTCGGGCTCTGAGGCCCATTCGAGTGTACGAGTTAAAAATCGGATCGATCCAGCGCCCATACTTGTTAACGGTCTTGCGAAAGCAGAGCCTGGCATGCATCGGGCTACTGGATCGGTAACTTGTTGCAGCAAGTGACGGGCCTCATCTTATTCGATGGAGAAGGAGGGCCAGTGTCATACAAGGCCTTGCAGCCGACCGCCTTCCGCTTCGCTGCAAGCGTTGCCTGAAGGCAGGCGTTATGGCACAAAGAGATAAGTAGATATGCCAAAGATATACGAATATCTTGGGATTTTAATAATGTTCTACAGCAATGAACATGAGCCTATTCATGTACATGGGAAATACCAAGGGCAGGAATCAAAGGCAGAGTTCACGATTATTGATGGTAACGTGGTAGAAATCACCATTAAAAATGTAAGGGGACGTAAACCACTGCCATCAAATATATTGAGGAATTTTAGTCATTTCATTAATGCGTATTCTGATCAAATAGTTCAAAAATGGATTGACTATTTTGTTTTGCACAAACAAGTTGAATGTGAAAAAATCGAGAGGAAGATCAAATGATTGATGAAAGCAAAGTCATAAATGTAGAAAAAGTAAAATATCTCAATGGACATAAACTCAAACTCTCTTTTAATGATGGAGTGGAACAAATAATTGATTTTGGTCCATTTTTATCAAATTCGCTCAATCCACTTATCAATAAGTATCTTGACTTAAAAGAGTTCAAAAAATATGAGTTGAATAGTGGTGATTTAGTATGGAATGACTATGATCTTTGCTTTCCTGTTGCTGATCTATACGAAAACAATATAAGGCCATAACAAGGAGGACCAGTGTCATACAAGCGGCACTTGGAAACCTCGTATCAGCGCCCCAGGGACGAGGCAGGCAAACCGTGAGGTGCGTCTATGGGGGTGCGGGAATGGGAGGCCGGAAGAAGCAAAGGCCAGCAGGTAATGGGTGGGATAGGGGTTGGATCGCCTGACACGAAAGTGTGCAGACCTCCGGCGGGTCTTTCGTTGCGAGACGCACCATGACCGAGGGTCAATGGGACGGATGGATAGGAGCGGCACTTGGTGTGACGCGGGCACGGCCCCACTCACGCAGCGCGATTGCGATAGCGTTAATGGGCGCCAGATAGAGCGAGGTGTGCACCGTCTTCAGGTTCGAATGGCAAAGGCCATAGACGCAAAGACCATAGACGTTGGGAGACGAGGCCGTGCTCATGCCTTGCGTCGTATCCTGACACGCTCACTGAGTGCGGCGTGCGTCGCTGTCAAACGAGTGAGTACCCATAAGGGAAAATGTAGCGCGGGTGTCGCGGGTGTGGTGTGGCGTACGTCGAAGGAGCGTCAAGATGCGGTGCTGTCCATTCAACGGGGTCGATAGGAGCCAAAGCCCTGGCGGCGGGTTGATATCCCCGGCGGGTTTATAGCCCTAGGGCGAACGGCAGCCAACGCGCCCTGGGCATTCCTATCAACGCGCTACTGCTCGGTGGGGCACAAGTACCACAGGCACGTGTGCAGCAAAGGGACGTGTCATCAAGTGGATTGGAAGATAGGGCAGCAGGTGTGGCGTTGGGCAAAACATCGATACCCCATGAAGTCCGCCCGCTGGGTTCGGCGCAAGTACACTGCTTCAGTGCCAGGGCGTAAGTGGCAGTTTGTGGGTGTCGATGACACGGGCTGCACTCGCGAGCCTCTATGCCGTCGCGTCAACACCTATCGTCAAAGTGCGCGGCGCGGCCACCCCCTGCCTTCCCCGCGGCGCGGCGTATTGTGCGGCACGTAGCGCTCGGTGTCTTAGTCGGGCGACATGGTAGGCGTGACACAGTCAACAGTCCTTTTATGGCCGGCGTCCGCGAGGACGTTTTGAAAGGCTTGAGCCGTATGATGGGAAACTATCACGTACGGTTCTTACCAGGAGCGGAGCCCGGACCGGGCTCCGCCTACTCGGCGAATGCCCCAGCCGCTCATGCATCCCATTATGGTGTCACGCAATCTTGGCGATCGACAACCAACAACTAACGAGGATGCTAAATGAAAGGGCTCTTCGGCAGAATCTGTGGGTGAATTTACCTGTATATAAAGAAAAACTGGCTTCGACAGGGGCCGAACTCGCCACGGAGTAACGTCAAGACCGGTTGGTATCAAGACCGCCACAGGGGGAAGACCTCGTTTCCAAGCTTTGAGAAGACGGAGTTGCTACCACCCATCGACTCAGAACAAGCAAACGAGATGGAACTGAAGACTATCTCGAATCAAATCGAAAAGTACCGCGCGGTCATCGTGACCCGACGCTGGTCTATCAAATCGATGAAGGTTGCCGGCGCTTATGGGGCGCCGCTAAAAATAGTCATTGTTTCGTGAGTGCAAGGAAGCACCGCGCGCGCAACCGCAGTGTATAGGTGATACCTGAGGATTCGAGCACGGAGTTGACGCCGCAATCGCGGAAAAAGTGCATTTTTAGAGGTGCCCTCAAGGCCAAAGGCGAACTTTATCCATTCCATCAGGCTGTCCGGGCGAGGGCTGGAGCGGGCTCAGAGGCCGGTTCGCCGTTGCCGAATACTAATACGCCGTCGTCTAACTTCTCTCTGACTAGTTTTTTGTCTTTGGCATAGTTTTGTGTATTCAACCATGGTGCTGCGTTCCCCTGCTTAGGGAACAAGTGCATGGAGCGCTGCATGTAATTGGCGGAGAAATCGGCAATCCATGGGCGTACCTGCATGTCCTTATCGCTTGCGCGCAGTTGTGCCGTGACTTGGGTCGCGCCTAGCTCGTCCATGCGCCGCAGTAACCTGCAGGTGTACTCGGAATTCAGATCAGCCCGTAGCGTCCAGGAGGCATTGATATAACCGAAAGTGTGAATAAGGTTCGGGATGCCCGAATACATCATGCCTTTGTAAGTAAATGTTTCGGAGAAATCGACCGGCTGTTCATCCACTGCAATCCGTGCGCCGCCAAACCATCGCAGGTTGAGGCCCGTGGCCATGATCAAGATATCTGCCTGCAATGCTTCGCCATTGCTCAAGGTGAGTCCTTGTGCAGTCACCCGAGCTATATCTGCTGTGACCACTGATGCTTTACCCGAGCGAATCGCTTTGAATAAATCGCCGTCAGGTATGAGGCAAAGCCGTTGATCCCAGGGGTAGTAACGGGGCGTGAAGTGGGTGGCTATGTCATAGCCGGGGCCTAGCGCGTGACGTACGCCGCTCAACAACTTGCGTTTTATCTTTTCTGGCTCCGTGCGGGTCTTGTAATACATGAAGCGCTGCATCAGTACGTTCTTGAAACGAGTAATGGAGTAAGCCAGTTTGGCCGGTAAAAACATGCGCAGTTTATCGGCGATGTAGTCTTGACTGGGCCTTGATACCACATACGTGGGCGAGCGCTGCACCATGGTCACGCTGGCGGCGTCTTCGGCGATGGCTGGAACCAGTGTCATGGCGGTGGCGCCGCTGCCCACCACGATTACGTGTTTATTCTTGTAGTCCAGCTCCTCCGGCCAATGTTGTGGGTGTACCAACTCACCGGCGAAGTCATGTAAGCCTGGGATCTCGGGTGTGTGGGGGTTGCCGTAGTCGTAGTAACCAGCGCACATCAATAAGAAATTGCACTGCACTTGGATTTCCGCTTGACCGTGTGCAACTGTGACCGTCCAGCGTTGCCCCGCCGTTGACCAGCTAGCGGCCAACAGTTTGTGTTGATAACGGATGTGTTTGCAAATGCCGTGTTCCTCGGCCGTCTCGCGCACATAACGCAAGATAGTGTCGCCGTGCGCGATAGACTTCGATTCATTCCACGGTTTGAAACCGAAGCCCAGCGTGTACATGTCGCTGTCGGAACGCACGCCCGGATATCTGAATAGATCCCAGGTGCCACCGATGGCATCGCGCGCCTCCATGATGACATACGATTTGTCCAGGCACTGTTTTTGCCACTCTTTTTGCAGATGACAAGCCGCGTCTATACCGGAGATGCCGGCGCCTACGATTAGTACGTCAAAGTATTCCATGGTCATTACCGTAGCTTATTCCCGTGGTTAATGAGTGTCCGCCAATAGGGCACCTCTAAAAATGCACTTTTCCGCAATTGCGGCGTCAGCTCCGTGCTCCAATCCTCATGTATCACCTCTATACACTGCGGTTGTGCGCGCGGTGCTTCCTTGCACTCACGAAAAAATGACTGTGCCCAATAGATGCGAGAGGGTATTGGCGCGCACCGGTGGCGATGCGGACCAGACGCAGAAAAACTGGGCTTCCCGGGCTAGCCGCTGCGCCGTGGACGTTTCTTTGTATCCGCTTCCCTTGGCGCAGGTCATGACAATACCGGCTAGCCGAACCAGCCAATCATTGAGCTGGCCCCTCAGTGCATCGATAGCGCTTTGCGGCGGGGCGGCCTGAGCCGCTAGTGCCAACAGGCGGCGGCGCAGATCGGTATTGCGTTGAGTGGCCACATCAAGAACCGTTCGGGCGTCCTCCGAACCGCGTTCGGCTAATCGTTGCACTTCATCCAACATACCTTCAGCGAGGCCACAGCCCGTCGCGCTTACCAGCAGCAGTCTCAATGTGGAGCGTGCAGCCAATACATTGTGTACCGGGCCGGCGATGAGTTCTTCATTGCGCACTATAACCTGCTCGCAATGCACTTCGCAGGTATAGGTGGAATTTAATGCGGCTAGCGTTTCGGCGGGTTTTATTAAAACGCCCTCCCGCGCTAACGGTAGCAGTACCAGGATTTGCGTGCCGCCGGCTAATTGCGCACCGCAAGCTACGGTTTCAGTGAATGGCGCCCCGGTCACCCACGGCATCAACCCATCGAGCAAAAAACCCTCAGCTACCGCCGCCGCCCTCAGCGCCGGTTTGCCACCGGGGCGCGAGGTGGTGAGCTGCGAATAACCGATCGTCGTCAAGCTTTGACCGCTGGCGAATTTGGGCGCCCACCGGCTGCGAAGAGCGTTGTTTTCCGAACAACACACCAAGTCGGTGGCGCCCTCGTGCTGAGTGATGAACAGCGCGGCGCTCATATCGGCCCGCGCCAAAGCCATGTACACCGAAAGCCGGTATTCGGCCGGTGACTCCAAGCCGCCGTAGACGGCGGGGACTGCTAATCTCCAGCCGCCGAATTCTCCGTACGCTTGTAAAGCCTGCGCCGGCCACCTGCGCTCCAATTCCGCCTGATGGGCGCTAGGGCGCAGGCGCTCGGTGAGCGCCGCTAGATCGCCCACGGTTGCGCCTGCACACCGGGCTGTAACGGCTTGCATCACCCAAGCTCAACGGCAGGCAGCGCCGTCCGTCCTCGAATGAGATCGCTCGCTTTCTCGCCGATCATCAGCGTCGATGCGTTCGTGTTGGCCGAGGGCATGGTCGGCATGATGGAAGCGTCTGCTACCCGCAAGCCCTCGAGTCCGTGGACTTTAAGCTCCGCATCCACCACCGCCGATGGATCGGTGCTCGGTCCCATGCGGCAGGTGCCCATCGGATGAAACGCGGTGGTGCCGCGCTCGCGCGCGTAGGTCAACAGTTGTTCGTCGCTCTGGCAATCGGCGCCGGGGGAGGTTTCCTCCTCGAAATACGGTGCTAGTGCATCCGTCCTGAATAAACGCCGGCCGAGTTTCATACCTCCAAGCAATACCCGTTGGTCGATCTCATCGGCCAAATAGTTGGGCTGGATGGCCGGTTTGTGCCGGGGGTCGGGTGATTTCGCGCGCACGTAACCGCTGCTCTCGGGGCGCTGCTGCCACACCGCGATGGTCATGCCCGGATACTGCTCTAATTCCGACTGCACGCCCTCGGCATAACTCGCCGGGGTAAAAGTCATCTGTAGATCGCCGAATTCCAGGCTTTCATCGGACTTCCAGAAACACGCCACCAGCGTCGGTTGCAGGGTCAGAATGCCCTTGCGGGTCACACAATATTTGATGATCTCCCAGGCCAGCTGCAGGCCGCGGGACAACTCATTGATGGTGCTCGCATTTTTGACCCGGGCCGCCATACGCACCGGATAGTGATCACGCAGGTTCTCGCCGACCCCGGCCAACTCGTGTCGAACCGCGATACCCAATTCTTGCAGCAGCGGGCCTGGGCCGATCCCGGACAACTGAAGCAGTTGCGGAGAATTGAAAGTACCGCCCGAGAGGATGATCTCCTTAGTTGGCGTAGATCGCTTTATCGACGCCATCTTGGATAAAGCGAACACCTTTGACCCGCTTACCGTCCAGGATCAGATGCGAGGCTAGGGCTTTGGTTTTGACGGTGAGGTTGCGGTTACCCAGGGCCGGGTAGAGATAGCATCTGGCCGTGCTCTGGCGTACGCCCCTCGAGATGCTGCGCTGAAAGAAACCGACGCCCTCTTGCTGCTCGCCGTTGTAGTCGTGGTTGTGCGGTATGCCGAGGCTAGTGGCGCCTTGCACGAAAGCATCGCAAAGCGGGTGCTCCCAGAGCAGATCTTCGATAACGTATGGGCCGTCCCGTCCGCGGAAGCGGCCGTCGCCTTGGCCCACTCTAGACTCGCTGCGTTTGAAATACGGCAGGACCTCGGCGTACGACCAGCCGCGGTTGCCCAGTTGCGCCCAGACGTCGAAATCCAATCGTTGGCCGCGGTTGTAAACATGTCCATTGATGGAACTGGAGCCGCCCAGTGTCTTACCGCGGGGCTGCTGGATGCGCCGTCCTGCCGTGCCTGCGCAAGGCTCCGTCTCGTAGAGCCAATTGACACTTGGATCGGTAATGGTTTTCATGAAACCGGCGGGAATGTGGATAAACGGGTTGCTATCGCGCCCGCCTGCTTCGAGCAAGCAAATGGTGCTGGCGGCCTCTTCCGACAGGCGCCGGGCGATGACCGAGCCGGCGGTGCCCGAACCGATGATGATGTAATCGAAGGTTTCGCTCATCGGTCAACCGCGTCCCAAGAAAGGCATTTTCGTGGCCATGATCGTCATCGTTTGCACATTGGCATCCAACGGCAAGCTGGCCATGTGCACCACGGCGTTGGCCACATGCTCCACGTCCATGCGCGGCTCCACCCTAGTGGAGCCATCGGCTTGCGGTACGCCTTTGCTCATCTTATCGGTCATCTCGGTGACTGCGTTACCGATGTCGATCTGACCGCAGGCGATATCGTAGGCCCGGCCATCGAGAGAGGTGGATTTGGTCAGTCCCGTGATGGCGTGTTTGGTGGCGGTGTAAGGCGCGGAGAATGGCCTTGGAGCGTGGGCCGAGATGGAGCCGTTGTTGATGATGCGCCCGCCCATCGGTGTTTGCGCTTGCATGATGCGAAACGCTTCTTGGGTACAGAGAAAAGCACCGGTCAAGTTAACCGAAACCACGGTTTGCCACTGCTCAACGGTCAGCGCCTCTAACGGGATCGCCGGGGCACCGGTGCCGGCATTGTTGAAGAGTAAATCCAGGCGGCCAAACTTTCGCACCGTGGTATCGAATAGGCTTTTGACTGCGGCAGGGTTACCCACATCGGTGGCCAAGGCGGCGCAGTACTGGCCGTTGCCGCCGGCCCGGCGCACGGTCTCATCCAGAGCGTCTTGGCGCCGGCCGGCAAGACCCACGGCATAACCTGCATCGAGCAGCGCCAATACGCTGGCCCGGCCGATGCCGGAACCGGCGCC
Source organism: Gammaproteobacteria bacterium (assembly GCA_012103455.1). Classification (GTDB taxonomy): domain Bacteria; phylum Pseudomonadota; class Gammaproteobacteria; order HK1; family HK1; genus WLWT01. Next base: position 843,976 of record WLWT01000002.1, on the reverse strand, counting down.
CGTCACGATGGCTACTTTTTCTCGCGTACTCATCTGCTATTTACCCTCGCAATAAAAGCACGCCTACTTTAACAGTGTCGCGGCCTTAAATTAGCCGGCAAAGTGGCCCGGAACCTGCCACAATTGTCCGTTTGACAGTTGTTCTAAGGTCTGACTGGAGAGAGTAAGCATGAGTGAACTGAAGCTCGATGTGGTCGAGAAAATCACCCCTGTAACCCGCCGCTTGGAAGGGCAAACCATCATCCTGACCGGCGCCGGTAACGGCATCGGCCGGGCTGCTGTCGAGCGTTTTGCCGCCGAAGGCGCCAACGTAGTCGTCAACGACATCAATCCCGCCGTGGCCGAGGCGGTGGCCGGTGAATTGACCGCCCGCTACGGCGATGGCTGCGCCATTCCTTGCGCTGGCGACGTCACCGCCGCAGGTTTCAACGCCGCTATCGTCAAAGCCGCCGTCGAACAATACGGCGAACTCGATTCCATCGTCTGCAACGCCGGCGTCACCCGCGACGCCGTGCTCTCGCGGATGGAGCGCGATTCCTGGGACCAAACCATCGCCCTGCATATGACGGCGCCGATGGAGTTGGCCAAAGCAGCCCTCGATGCTTGGCGCACGGCCAAGGATCCGTACCGCCGCCGCAATGCTGTATTCACCACCAGCGTCTCCTCCCTGGGCAACGACGGGCAGTCCTCCTACGCCGCCGCCAAAGCCGGTGTCTTGGGCTTCATGAGCACGTTCGCCATCGAATGCCGCCAGCGCTACCGCTTACCCAACGTCAATGTGAACGCCATCGGTTACGGCCCTATCCTCACGCGCATGACGCAAGAGGGTAAGGAAGACATCGAAGTCGGCGGCAAGACGATCACCATGGGTTTACCGGAGGGCGCCCATGAAGCGATTGGCCAGCGGGTACTGCTTGGCCGCATGGCAGATCCGTGCGAAGCGGCCAATGGTATCTACTTCTTGGTGGGTCCCGATTCGTCTTTCTTTACCGGCAAGATCCTCTGGATCGATGGCGGTACTTTTAAGTTGCTCCGCAGCTAGCTTTGAGTTCATTGGCGCGGTGGTTGCGCCATCGCGCCGGCCTTAACTTCGCTGCAAGAAGCATTGATGAGCGCCGAGGATATAGGTGGCAATTACAATGTTGTTGGCATCGCTGTCATGGAGCAGATGTATACGGATAACTACTGGGCATCTGCTAAAGGGCACCTCTAAAAATAGTCATTGTTTCGTGAGTGCAAGGAAGCACCGCGCGCGCAATCGCAGTGCATAGGCCGTACATGAGGATTGGAGCACAGAGCTGACGCCGCAATCGCGGAAAAGTGCATTTTTAGCAGGTGCCCATAATTTCATCCATATCTCAGGTTCGGATTAATGGATGGATACGAAAATCTGCGTTGGGTGATCACTACCGCTTACCGCCAACTCTTGGCTATCAATAGCAGAAACTTGCTCATCGATTTCCGCACCGAAGTCAAATCGGCTGCGAGAAGTGTTCTCGGAATCAGAAACGCGCCAATACGAAAAACCCTGGTCGAATCGAATCGTCACTTCGATATCTGATGACATTCTGATAACCAAGACCCGGCCATGAGCCGCCTGGTGTTTTTGTACCGCCTCTAATTGCAGTTCCATATCGTGCTCCATGCATAAAAGCTCCAACACCTGATCGCGAGCCGATACATCCGGCCAATCCTGCCAGATCGAATTTGAACGTTTTCTTGCCCTGGCCTGGCGTTGATTCAGCGTGATAATCTGGACATTCGGTTGCGGCCATCCAGAAGTGCCGACCCGTTCCATCAATCCAGCCAAAACCCTGACAAAAACCGCGATGCTGAGCGGACTGAACAAATAACGATCCTGATACGCAATCCTTTCGATTGGATGGGCCGGATCATCCAGCAGAGTTTGCAGCCCGGAATGTTCATCGAGCAAATGAGCCCAAAAGCGTTGACCAAATCCGGGGAGCGAACCGTCCAGTTCGTGATGAATTTCGATTTCCCGATCACTCGGGCCGGCGGTCGGTAACCGAAGACTGGCAACGTTGATTGGCGTACTGGAAAATTGAGTTTCAGGCTGGTCTTTTGCAACAAGCAGTGGCCGTGTTGAACCCCAGCCTTGATCGGGAATCAGCGCCTCTGGGTCAGGCACGGCCCATCGGGTCGGACCCGTCCCCTCCAGACATTCGGCGATTATCCAACCGTTACCGGCACGCAACGTATCAGGGATCTCGAACAGTTCAACCCGGGGCGCATAGATCAAACCAACAAGCAGATGTTTTTCATCCGGGTCCAGGTGATTCAATGTTTCCTGGTGTAAATACAAAGCAACCTTGGCCCCCAGGCTCACCAGCCGATAGGCCAACAATCGCCAGGGCGAAACGCCGATATCGCAATCCTGCGCCGAGCCTGCGGCGTATAAACGAACGGTTGCATTTGGATTACAGCGTACGGTACGAACCAATGCGTCTTCTATGGTCATGAACTCGGCAGTGGATGATGTACCGAAAAAAGCGTATTGATCGGGCAATCGGTGTGTATTTAACCAATCTTCACTGAGGAAGTTGAGCGCCTGTTTGCGATCCAGGTTTTCCGCATCGAAACGCTGATCAAAATCCAACACGCAGTGCGGGCAGGCACTATCGCATTCCGCCGGGCAGATCAAACGATCCCGCACTTTGCGAAACAAATCGCCGATAAAGCGATCCGCGCTGGAAGAAAAACCAGCCGCAAAATGATCGTAGATAAGAATCGACTGGCAAAGGATATTTTCATCAGGCTCGGGGCGCACTGGCTTGATTGTACAACCCAACTCCTGCGCCTGAACGCCCAAAGCCTCGGCCAGGGTGTCGCGTAGCGCGACGGCCAGGGTGCGGGCGACGATCCGGTCATTCAACCACAGGCCGTCCGGATCTTTAAGTTGTATTTCCAAAACATCGGTATAGCGTGCGTCGCCAAGCGTGAGTCCGGTTTTTATCGCCAGGGGGTCAGAACTGCCGGAACAATATTCCGACTTTCCCGAAGTCTTTTTCCTGGCGCCACGCAACGGGAAATGTTCCTTTCCCGGTTTACACAAATCCGGCCTATCGCCACCGTCCCTAGGCATGGCCTCGGCCCGGCCACAGTGCAGACACAGGGCATAGCCTCTGCCATTCAGGCCGCGTGATTGATGAATAATGGAGCCATTCGCGGACAGGCGAAAACGGCCCAAAGCCGGGTTCACCAAGTCGTGCCATGCCGCCTGATCCGCCGGGATACTGACCCAGGCCGGTTCCACCGGGATGAAATCCTGGGTACTCACATCGTTACCGGGCGATTGATAGAAATCCACCGCGAAACCGGCGGGTTCGATGAACTCGCGGTGCGTATCGCCTCCCTTGATCGGTGCAGCGCAATCCGGGCACTCGAAAGGTGACCGCCATTGGCGTTGCCAGCCACTGGCGCCGCAGTTTTGGCAACGCCAGGCATGGCGTATGGCCTGTGCTTCGCGCGCCTCTTGCTCGCTGGCGGGGATCTTCCAATTCAGGGTGACACCGGCGCAGCGGTAGACCAAGCCATCAATCACCACCTGTGCCCCCGGCGCATATTCGCGCAAGGCCGTCGCGCTGTCCCGGTTGGCCAACTCCCGGCGCTGGAAGCGGTTGTCGTCGCGGGATTTTTGTTCTTCCCTAGCTTGTTGATCGCGCTTGAATTGAGCCACGGTCAGGTTGTCGAAAGCGGCGATATGGGTGGGAAAACCGTAACCCAGCAAAACACCCCGACCGGCCAATTCACGCAGCAGGTATTCCTCGCTCATGCGTTTTTTCTGATAGCCGATAGCCCTGGCGGCCGGGTCTTTTTCTCCTGCTGCGTTGACGGCTGTTTCCCGTTGTGCGCAAAGCTGGTTCCATTCGCTCAGCCATCCGGTGGCAACGTGCTGGATGGTCTCACCGGTGGTTTGCAGCAGGTCGCGTTCACCGCGGCCATGCAGGACGCTGCCGTGCACCAGATGTTCAAGCCCTTCGATCAGAGTTGATTCATTATGTGCGTTATTTTCATGTGCGTCATTTTCGCACCAAGCCTGAAAACGTTGCGCCAGTGAACTCTCCTGAGAAGAGCGGGTAAAGAACCATTCGCACCCAAGCTTGCTGCGATCATGCGTGGTACCAGCCAGTGCATTTTTCAGAAAGTGACTCAACACCAGGGCATTGACATGCCGCTGTACCAGCAATGCACTATCCAAAGACACCACCGGCGCCGGTAAGGGGGTTGTGAAGGGCCAAGTGCTTTTTGCGAACACCATTTGATCGTGCGGATTGGATTTGCACAAGGTCAATGCGGTGGAGTTCGATTCACGCCTGCGGCCCGCCCGCCCCGCCCTTTGCAGATAATTCGCCGGATGCGGTGGCACATTGTTCATCGCCACCAGATTGATGCCGCCGATATCGATACCCATCTCCATGGTGGTGGAGCAAGACAGCAGGTTTACGTCCCCCTTCTTGAAGGCATCTTCATGCTGCTTCAGCCGCTGTGAAGAAAGCTGGGCGGAGTGTTCGGCGGCAACAAAATAAGGTGGCAGCTCTATGGCGCGGTCATTCACTACGGTCCAGTAACCCCGGCGGCGCAGGTCGCCGATGACTTCATTCTCACGCAGCCACCGACGCGCATCCTGCGTGCGCCGCAAATCGCCGGCCTCGCCACCGAAGGGTTCCGGGTAAGGCGGCAAATCAACAGCTTCGCATTTCGGGTAGCCGCGACCATCCGGCAGCAGATAAGGCGTTACGCCACGCAGGGTGGTATCCAGAAAACGCTGGGTGATCGGACACAGCCAAGCCTTGGAGACAGGTGCAAAAGCCAGTTGCTCGGGTGCCAGATGAAATTGTCCTTCCGCGGAAACTTTCAGTAGCTTGGTTTCCTGGGTAAGCGTTTTCCAAAGCTGGATGAGAACTTCATCAATTTTGTCCTGCCCGTACGGATTCTCAATATCCACTTCCAGCACGTATGCCAGCAACCTAACCAAATGATTGCGCTTACCACTGCGTTTGGCTCGCGGCCAACGGCGTTGATAACGATCAGTATCCTCCCGGTCACGTTCGACGATGATCGTTTGCGGAAACGGCATACCCAACCATTGACGCCATTCATCTGAAATTTGCAATGACCCACCTGCACGCACAAAGAAGTCCAGGGCGATTTTGAGTAAGTGCCGGGTCTCTGTGATGGAAAAATCGGCAATGTATTGATCAAAGCGATCAATAGCGGGATAGCGTAGCGCCACCAGCCCCATGGTTTCGAGGTTGTTCTGCACCTTGGGACGGCGGCCGAATTCACGCACCAAAAACAAACGCGCCAATTCCAACGGTCCACCAGGACCAAAGCATTCCTGCGATACGTTATCGCGGTAATGCTGATACATGCGTTCAAATCCAGACTGTTTGGCCAGTTCGTTCGCCATGTCGTTGAAGGGAATGGGCGTGGGTTGATCAAGTCGCCTCAATTCGGCGTGCATATCAGCTATTTCCCCTTCGAGAAAACCACGGTTATCCTTGATTTTCTTAATTTGCGTTTCGTAACGAGCGATCTTTTGTTTCAAGGCTTGGGCTTCTGTAGCACTTGTACCGAGTCCGTCCCGCAATGCAATGTGGTAAACCAAACCACGCACTCGATTCCGCTCTGATTCCTGTTGCAGCTTGGCCGCCATCCGCGCCGTACCCTGGCGGCTGTCATTGAAGGTCAACAAGCGCCGGCCCCGGTGGGGATGTGTAGCGGGTTTTTCGCCGTCAGGCGCGAATTCCAACAAGGTCGGCAAGATGGTGGTCAGCATGAAGGGCGCGCCGATCCGGGCCGGTTGAAATTGCTCGCGGCGATTGCGTTGCCGTGCGCCGCAATGCGGGCAGATCAGTCCATTCGCATCAGCCTCCTGAATCCACAGATTCACCGTCTCGTTTGGATCGCCCTCTTCGCGTATTCGCCGAGTAGTTTTGACCACCGCGCACTTCGCGGTGTGTTCCGCGCCGGGTCGGTTGGTGATCAAGGCTGGTCGAACCTTGCCCGAAGTCGGTTCTTCGTCTTCATCATCCTCGGTACCTTCATCACGTTCCAGGTCCAATTCAAATTCGTCGGTGACCGCCGGTGGCTTCGGCGCTATCAAGCGATGTCCATCGGTCTCGGCTGATAAAACCGGCGTGCCACAATCGTCACACGCGGCCAATTCATACACCGGCGCGTGACAGGTGCAATGCTTGCGCGGTTCCAGATAGATCTGCCCGAACCGCCATTCGGTTTGCTTTAGGGATTCGGGCCTGTCCGAACAATCCGGATCCGAACAGGCCCAAAGTCCCGAGAGGGTTTGATGAAACAGATGGGCGCGCAGAGGCAGGAATGCGGTGCCAGCAGCATCGCGCGTGCCGTGCAGCAAATCCAGCCACCTGAGAGCATTGCGTTGGGTTTCGTGCGTTGGCTCTTTACTTTCGGGAACAATGATGCGGCAGACATCAGAAAGCCTCTGAACCCGGGGTTTGCCATCCTGGTCGATGAATGAGCGTCTCAATTTCAATGCCATTGGGTGGGCCGCCAATGCGCGGTAACGGCGCGGTTGGTGTTCGGACTTGTCCTGATCAATCCGCCATAATTCATCCAAAGAGACAGGTGCTTGTGCCGGGGCTACAGGCAAATCCGGAACATGGCGCTCGCCAGCGATCAGATGTACACGGCTTGCATCGACGCCGGCAACTTGAGCCAAAAAGCGCTTCAATTGCTGACCAGCCTCGCCCCGCGGAGCGCCGATAGTGGCCGAGGTCGCAACGAATCGAACCTGATTTGGATTGACGCCAAATGCATGCAATACCCGGCGGATCAATAAGGCGATTTCCGCCGCCTGCGAGCCGATGTAGCTGTGCGCCTCATCGAGCACCACCCATTCCAGCCTGCTTTGGGATTTTTCCAGGATAGGCGCATCCAGGTTACGCACCAGCATGTACTCCAGCATGGTCGCATTGGTGACCAGAATGGGCGGCGGCGATGCACGCAAGTCTTCTCGATCCAATACCTCATTGGGTTGTTTACGCTTATCCTGCGCCCGTACCCAATCCGGTGTATTACCGTTGTACAGACAGAAACGCACCCGCTCGCCGGTGCTTTCGGTCCAGGCGCTAAGACGGTCGCGCTGGCTGTTGATCAGCGCATTCAGCGGGTAAAGAAACAGGGCGCGTACGCCGGTCAGCGTTCTTCCGGTTCGGTTCGCCTCGCGCATCAACCGATCCAAAATAGGCACCATGAAACATTCGGTCTTGCCGGAGCCGGTACCGCTGGTAACGATCAACGATTGCGATTCCTCTTGGGTGAGAATGTCCCAGGATTTCTTTTGGTGCGTATAGGGGTGCCACTCGCGCCTGAACTGCGCAGTGCTGGCGTTATGCAAGGCATCCACCAAATCCGTGCTGAAACACTCACCGTACAAGTCCGCCATGGATTGCGCCACTTGCCGCCAGCCAAAAGTGGGTTCAAAAGCAGGATCGGCCAGCAAACAACCACGCTCACCCAATGGGCGTGAAAACACCGATTCCAAATGACGGTATAGCGGGTCGTTAACCAAGCCCAACCGGCTGAGCACGGCCGAGCGGGATCGCTCAGTCAGTTCAGTGAGCAGGGAACTGAAGTGATTTATTTGGCTCATCTTTGCAGCACGACCAGCTCACGCGCCACGCAACGCGCGATCGTGTGGTTGTAAGCGGTTTCAAACCAATGCGGATCGAAGCTTTCGTAACGGCGAATCGCATTGATCAGCGCTGGATTGCCAATGATCGGGGTGAGTGAATCAGTTGCGCATCCGTAAGCAATGACTATGGGCAAATTGACCACACTGTGCTTGAAACCCAAATTCCCCGGTGCGAACAATGTCGCCAAATCGGGTTTACGCCTGGAATCGATCCAATCATTAATCTCAAGATCATCGGGCCATTGTTCCTCGGCGTGCATGCGCATCAAATTTTGCATTGCACAATTCTCCCCGTTGAACAGCCCACCGGAGAAGATGACATCACTGGCTGGCTGTTTCATCATGTTCAATTCGGGCAGCATTTCACCCAACACCTCAGCCTTCACGATGTTGAGCAGGTTACATAAACAGGGTGACCAGCGGGTCAATGATTCAATCCGCCGATTTACATGGTCACCCACCGCGCTCTCCGGATAATTCCAGGCCTCAGCCTGTAGGCGGCATTGGTGCATGGCGGCTCGCCATTCGGCCATCGAAATACCCATCCAGCTAAAAGGCAATTCCACGGCAAAACGCCGAGTGAAATCACCGGGCAGCCGGTGCAAACGCAAGGCCAGCGCGGCCATGGCCGACGTTGAATGGGAAAAACATCGCCATAAATCCAGGGTGGCAAGTGGTAAGTGCCCCAGATGTTCAGCAAGGCATTCCATATCCTGCCAATCCGGTTTCATGTAATCCGCGGCCATAGCCTGGATGACCTCGTCAAGTTGATGCTGACGAGGCGCGCAGTTTTGGGTTGTCATGGCCCGGGTGAGGGGGCTTTGCGCAGGCTCCGCGCCGTCGATGTGCCACAGGGTGAGGCGAAGCGATCGTTTCGCCTCTTTGTCGGGATAAATGAGCCAACTGCCAGGGCCAAGTTTGAACTGATCGAAACGCCAGGCGCCGGTGGGAATACCTTCGCTTTCGATGGCCTCCAGTGTTTCGGGTTCATCGGCTGGCGTGTCAAGGCGCAGGGCTTGCACCGGCAGAGATTGCAACTGTTGCGGACTCAAATGTTTCAAAGTGTCATCGGTGATGCGCACCTCCAGCACATGGCGTTCCAGGAACGCCAGATAACGCGAAACACGAAAACGGAACATTTCGTTGTGGTTTGCGTGCAGGCTGACTTCCACCCAATCATCCAGTAACTCATCACTGCCCAACATGCGCTGGATTCGGTCCACATGATCCATTGGGCGGATATCGAGTCGTTGTGCGTTGGAAAATGGCTTGATCTGAACCGATTCCTCCATGCCATATCGGCCTTCAATCGTGTGCCGCAAGCCAAATCGCAATGTTGGATGCGCCAAACCGCCGACGGCGATCAACCGGGTGCCTGCAAGCCCATCCACCGGCAGCCGGACACCCTGTTGCAGCGGACTGCCTTCAGCATCCAGCAAACGTGCGCCCTGAGCCGGAAAGGGCATGGACAAACGTGCGGGTTCGGGGTTATCCGGCCAGAGCAATTTCAATTCGACGTAAGCAGGTGCGACATGCAACCCACCGGCAGCTTTCATCCGAATCGATAACTGATCGGCAGTCGAATCGATTTCTGGCTCGATATCTGGCGTGATGATCCGCGCATCCGCCAGCCCCCATGAACAAAAATGCACCCAGCCTTCAGTTGGGCCTGACGGCTCGAACCGAATATCCGCTTGTTCGGGCAAAATCAGCAGGCGGGATCGGTACAGTAGTTCACCTTGTTCCCGGGAGGTAACCAGCACCGGACCAAAGTATTTGGCTTCCTTTTGGCCTTTCCAATCGAGATGTCGTGAATTGATACACCGGTCACCGCAATATAAATTTGGCCTTCCATAGAAAGCCAGACCGGGCCGGATGAAATCGTGCCAAACCCTGCGTCCCCGCCAATGATAATCGACTTGTTCCTCGTCAGCTTGCCCGGTTCGCAAACGCCAAATTGCATCTTCGTTTGTCTTGATCAAAATGTCGCCGGAAACCCGGTACAACTCGCGATCCGGTTGATCGACATATGCTTTGATCTCGGCAGTGCCTGCTTGTGGTTCTATCTTCCAACCGGCCGGGATTGCCAACCATGCGCTGGATTCGGCCAGTTTTCCTCCGCCCTGATGGTGGAAATTCAGCGTCCCGTCCCGGTCATCAACAAATATCCAGGGGAGATCATTTTCCAATGGCTCGCCCCGGCGCAGATCGGCCAGCCAATACCGGCCATCATTACAGGTCAACCGGGCTTGATGGTGCGCTGCTGCATCTTGTCCTTCGATGAATTTCAGGTGCTGGTCGATGGCATATTTTTCGTGCCCTGCCAAGCGGTGCGCCGATAAAGTAAAAGATGTATCGCCGGCTGAGATTGCAAGATCGAACAGGCGGGGCAAGGATTCTTCAGGGTCGATCTCGAACCAATCTTTCAGTGACCCGGTGCTGAGTTCACCAGGAGCGGTTACCCCGGCGTGTAATGTCCATATCTCACCGTCCAAAGAATGCAATCGGCGGGAAAGCGATACATTGCCGAAGGGGCGCATCTTTGGCGCAGTGCTGGCATCCAGAATCAACTGTTCAATCAATCCCTGCGCCATCTTGCCCTCGACCGGCAGCGGGTAACGGTCGCGCCAACCCGGTACATGGGTGTCCAGCTTGGCGAGCGCCTTTTTGCTTTCGGTCAGATTGGCTTCTTTTACGACTTTGAAAGTTGTAATGACCAACTCCGTCAACAGATCATAGATTTCCTCTCTGCAATAGCTTTTTGGTAGTCGATCACTCAGGCTGCTTATCCATCCGCGTATGGCGTCGGGATTGATAAATGTGCCACCCTTGGCAAGTGCCAGGGAACGCCTGAGTACATCGCTCAAACGCCCCCTGGCTTCGGCGATCCGTTTCAGTGGAAGACCGCCTTGCAACGCAATGGCACGCAGGTAGCGAAATCCGCCAGCAGTGGTCTTCTCCAGCCGCCAGAATCGCAGCCCTTTTTCGATACATCTGCTGCGTTCTTCAGCAGACCACAAGCACTCTTTATCCGTCAGAGATTGATTGATAGGTGACCATGCCCATTGGCCATCATACTCCCGACGCCACCACTCAGCAGCGTAGAAGACGAACAAACCGGGAAAATGAAATCCATCGGTAGTCAACTGATTGAGAGAATGAGTGTCCAGCACCACGCCTAGAGCGTCTTTCAAAGAGGTATACTCACAGGGCGTAGCTCGATATCGGTACAGTAGCTTGCCATCAGGCTGCTGCAAAAGCCGTGCAGCAAAGAATGCATGTTTCCATTTTTTCAGCGGTTCTTCGTTCATGCTTCAGTTTTCGAACCTTACTTAAGGGCGCCTCTAAAAATAGTAATTTTTTCGTGAGTGCAAGGAAGCACCGCGCGCAGAACCGCAGTGTATAGGTGATTACATGAGGATTGGAGCACGGAGCTGACGCCGCAATCGCGGAAAAAGCGCATTTTTAGAGATGCTTTTACTACTTCAGAAAAAAGTTACCCGACACAAATTAATAAATATGTTACAATGATGCTATGAAAAAGACAGACGGTCGCTCACTGCCCCATTCCGCGCGAGAAGCCATCCGCAGGCACGCGGTTGCGCAAGTATTATCGGGTGAAAGCCCTGAAAAAGTAATTAAAGCCCTCGGATTTCATCGTTCTTGCATTGACGATTGGTTATCCAGGTATGAGCAAGGTGGTGAACAGGCGCTGTCTACCGGCAAGATCACGGGCCGCCCAAGAAAGTGTCCCGATGAATATGCGGATCGCTTAGGTGAACGGGTTAAAACGAATCCGTTGCAATTGGATTTTCACGATGCCCTGTGGACGCGCTCGATGATTCAGATATGACTGCAAGACAAATTCGGCATCGAGGTCAGTGAGCGCTCGGTGGGCAATAGCCTGTCTCGTTGGGGGATGAGTGCGCAGCGCCCTGGGTTTAAGGCATACGAGCCAGACCCTGCTCAGGTTAAGGTATGGTTAAGAGAAACTTGGCCTGAAGTACAACAAGAAGCGAAAAGGCGCCGAGCGCAGGTCTATTTTGGCGACGAATCGACGATCCGGTCGGATTATCATCGAGGTACCACTTGGGGGGTACGGGGTGATACGCCAGTTGTAGCGAAAACGGGTCGGCGCTTTAGCGTGAATAGGCTGTCAGCCGTTTCGCCGAAGGGTCACCTGCGTTTCATGGTGAGCGAATCACGGGTAACCGCGGACGTTTTTATCGACTTTCCAAGGCGTTTGCTGCACAACGCCAAGGGATCGATCTATTGGGTTGTTGATGGCCATCGAATTCATCGAGCCAAGAAGGTGCAAGAATTTGTCCGCACTAGCCAAGGTAAGCTCACGTTAGTATGGTTACCGCCGTATTCACCGGAACTCAATCCTGATGAGCTAGTATGGCATCACGTAAAAAGCCAACGGATTGGGCGGACAGTGGTGGCTACAAAGGAGCAACGGGTGGCCTTGGCTCGTTCGGTGTTGCACTCACTGCAACACAATACGCAAATGATTAAACAGTTTTTATATGAAGAGCATGTCAGATATATTCTGAATCGATGTCGGGTAATTTTTTGCCGAATTAGTAAGTTGAAGCCCGAAAACGAGGGCAGCAAAAGTGATTTAGACGAGAGTGAAACAGCAAAGCTCGTTAAACAGCTAGAAGGAATGACTTATCCTTATGTTAAGGACATTTGCACTTATGTGAAGTTGAATGTTGGTAAGGTTTACAGTATAAGCGGCATGACAAAATGGCTTCATCGCAATAATTTCTGCTATAAGGGCACCTCTAAAAATAGGCTAAATGATATAATATAAATAATAGTCCTAGTGAGCAAAGGTGTAGGCAATGTTGCAGTGTGGTTTCTTTGATTTAGATAATCGATATCAGAAATTGGATGAACGGGATCCGCTCATAAGCCTAAATAGGCTGGTAGATTGGGAGCACTTCAGACCCACATTGACTGTTATCCGAGAAAAGAACCGAAAAAGCAAGGTGGGCCGCAAGCCTTACGATGTCGTTTTGATGTTTAAAGTCCTAGTTCTACAACATTTATACAATTTGTCCGACGATAAGGCGCAATATCAGATTAGAGACAGATATTCTTTCTGTCGCTTCCTTGGTCTGACCCCAGAAGGCAAGATCCCTGATGCTACTACTTCGGCAAAAAATTACCCGACACAAATTAATAAAATGTGTTATAGTGATGCTATGAAAAAGACAGACGGTCGCTCACTGCCCCATTCCGCGCGAGAAGCCATCCGCAGGCACGCGGTTGCGCAAGTATTATCGGGTGAAAGCCCTGAAAAAGTAATTAAAGCCCTCGGATTTCATCGTTCTTGCATTGACGATTGGTTATCCAGATATGAGCAAGGTGGTGAACAGGCGCTGTCCACCGGCAAGATCACAGGCCGCCCAAGAAAGTGTCCCGATGAATATGCGGATCGCTTACGTGAACTAGTTAAAACGAATCCGTTGCAATTGGATTTTCACGATGCCTTGTGGACACGCTCGATGATTCAGATATTACTGAAAGATAAATTTGGCATCGAGGTCAGCGAGCGCTCGGTGGGCAATATCCTGTCTCGTTTGGGGATGAGTGCGCAGCGCCCTCGGTTTAAGGCATACGAGCAAAACCCTGATCAGGTTAAGGTATGGTTAAGAGAAACTTGGCCTGAAGTACAACGAGAAGCGAAAAGGCGCCGAGCGCGGGTCTATTTTGGCGACGAATCGACGATCCGGTCGGATTATCATCGTGGTACCACTTGGGGGGTACGGGGTGATACGCCAGTTGTAGCGAAAACGGGTCGGCGCTTTAGCGTGAATAGGCTGTCAGCCGTTTCGCCGAAGGGTCACCTGCGTTTCATGGTAACTGAATCACGGGTAACCGCAGACGTTTTTATCGACTTTCTAAGGCGTTTGTTGCACAACGCCAAGCGATCGGTCTATTTGATTGTTGATGGCCATCGAATTCATCGAGCCAAGAAAGTGCAAGAATTTGTCCGCAATAGCCAAGGTAAGCTCACGTTAGTATGGTTACCGCCGTATTCACCGGAACTCAATCCTGATGAGCTAGTATGGCATCATGTAAAAAGCCAACGAATTGGGCGGACAGTGGTGGCTACAAAGGAGCAACTGATGGCCTTGGCTCGTTCGGTGTTGCACTCACTGCAACAGAATACGCAAATAATTAAACGGTTTTTCTATGAAAAGCATGTCAGATATATTCTGAATTAATGTCGGGTAATTTTTTTCCGAATTAGTAAAACGATAGGGCTATTCAGGGAACAACTCGTTGAGTGCGAATTGATGCACACGCTGTTCGACGATTTCGATGAGCAGTTGAATGCTCAAGGCCATAAGGCGCGAAAAGGTCAAATAGTGGATGCCAGCTTTGTTGATGTGCCCAAGCAAAGAAACTCTCGTGCTGAGAACGAGCAGATAAAAGCTGGAGAGATACCTCAACGTTTCAAGGATAATCCCGACGTAGGCAGACAAAAGAATACCGATGCGCGCTGGGCGAAGCAGGATGAAGAAACGCATTTTGGTTATAAGAATCATGCGGCGGTAGATAACGCGCACAAGTGGGTCCGCGACTATGAAGTGACCTGTGCTGAAGTTCACGATTCACAGGTCTTTATTGAACTATTGGCGGACAACACATCGGCTGATGTATGGGCGGATAGTGCTTATCAAGGCGAGAACAATGAAATCAGCCTGGCTGCGATGGAGAGGCGTAGCCCTGTTCACAAAAAGGGCAATAGGCATAACCCGCTATCGCAGCGCAGTAAGAAGTCGAATGCTAGGCGTTCAAAAATCCGTGCTAGAATCGAGCACGTTTTTGGGTCATTGACCAATGAGCAGGGCGGACTTTACTCACGAGTGATAGGGCTTGCGCGTACTGAAGTGAAGGTTGGTATGATGAACAGGGTGTATAACATGAGACGCTTGGTGACTTTGTGCAGGACAGATATGTCTGCAATTTGAGAAAAAGGGAAAATGACCCTTTTTGGACAGGAAAAGTCGGCCTATTTTTAGAGGTCCCCTACATTGAACACGCCGAATGCGTCCAACACGAATACATCCATCTGCTCGGCGATATCTACCAAGCGATGGATCGCGCTAGCTGAGGCATCTCTATCCAGCCATGCTAGAAGCTTATCGCGAACCGATCCGTAATAACGGCGACAGATCCAGTCCGTGTCGATTGATGGGGTATCTATCAAATGGGCGACATGCCGCGTAAACGCTCGGAACGGCGGCGCAGCAACTCCACCGTTGTCAACAAAGCGATCGAAAGGGCCACAAGAATCGTGGCTACCGCCAAGATGGTTGGGCTGATCTGTTCGCGCAATCCGGTGAACATCTGCCAAGGCAGCGTTTTTTTGCCCTGCTGAACCCACGAAGAGCACCACCACCACTTCATCAAAAGAAGTAATGAAGGCAAATAAACCGCCGGCAATAACGCCGGGTAAAATCAGCGGCATCTGCACTTTGAAAAACGTTCGCACAGGCCCCGCGCCAAGGCTGGCGGCGGCGCGGGTCAAGCTGTGATCGAAACCGACTAAGGTGGCGGTCACGGTGATGATGACAAACGGAATGCCAAGGGCCGCATGCGCCAGCACCACACCTATATATTTCCCCTGCAATCCAATACGCGAATAGAAGAAATACATCCCGGCGGCCGAAATAATCAGCGGCACGATCATGGGAGAGATGAGCGTTGCCATGATCGCCCGGCGATAAGGCACATGGGGCTGGCTTAATCCGATGGCCGCCAATGTGCCAAAAGCAACCGACAACAAAGTGGCCAGGGGTGCTATCTGAAATGAATTCTTGACCGCGTTTTGCCAGTCGGTATTGGTAAAGAAATCTTGATAGTGTTTTAGCGAATAACCCTCCGGCGCCAGCTTGAGCATCGCTGGAGTGAAGGTAAAGAAATCATCCGCGTTAAAAGAGAGTGGGATGATAACGATGATAGGTGCGATCAGAAAAAAGAACACCAAGGCGCAAAACACGCGAAAGCTGTAATACCACACCCGCTCCCCTGTCGATGCATAAACTGGCAAACCCACGTGCGCTCAACCCAGTTTCATGTTGTCGATGCCAACAATGCGATCATACAAATAATAGAGCACCATTACCGCTATCAACAAAATAGTGCCAAGTGCCGCGCCTAGCCCCCAATTGAGTGAGCTGGAAATATGATAAGCAATGCGGTTGGAGATAAACGTACCTGTGGTACCACCGACGATTTCCGGAGTGATGTAATAACCGATGGCGAGAATGAACACCAAAATAGAACCCGCGCCTATACCGGGCACGGACTGCGGGAAATACACCCGCCAAAACGCCGTCCAATTGGTCGCCCCCAAGGAGCGGGCGGCGCGAACATAGCTAGGCGGAATCGTGCGCATAACCGAATAAAGCGGCAAGATCATAAACGGCAACAGAATATGCGTCATTGCCACTATGGTGCCGAATTGATTATTGATAAGCGCCAGGCGATTAGCATGATCCACCAGCCCTATATAAACCAGCGTATCGTTAATCACCCCTTCATACTGAAGTAACACTTTCCACGCGGATGTGCGCACCAGCAAGGAAGTCCAAAAAGGCAGCAGCACCATAATCATGAGCAAGTTGGCTGTACGCATCGGTAAATTAGCCAGAAGCCAGGCCACCGGATAACCGAGCAGCAAAGACACTAGGGTAATAGTGAAGCTCATGAACAGGGTGCGCTCGAAGAGCAAAATGTAGATGCGCTCCTCTTCAGGGCGGACCGCAATACCGTCGGGTGCTTGCATCCGATCAACGGCGTTTAAGAAATAGCCGCTGGTATAGCGCGGTGAATACAACCGCAATAATTGCCAAAATCCGCGATCGCCCCAAGCTTTGTCGAGCTTTAGAAACTTAGGTTTGAATGGGCCGCCGTTCTCTAACTTCCAACGCTTGATGCGCCGCCCGGACTTACGAAACAGTGACGCAACGCCAGTGCGCTCATAGTTCAACCTGGAGCCTAGCTTGGTGTGGGTCTTGTTCTTAACCGCTGCTTTTAAATCGGCGGCAAGAGCAGCAAAGACGGCCTCCCCTGGTGCCTCGTCCGCGACCGGATCCCACTTCTCCAATGCAACCACCGTCAGGGGCAAGGTTTCGACGACGATCTGATTTTCCACCGAGCGGAACAACATATCCGCGATCGGCAATACAAACGTGACGACGATGAAAATGAGCAACGGCGCGATCAGCGCGAGCGCCCGCCACTTCTGCCGGCGTAACGCTCTTTGCAGTGACTGCTTGAGCGGCGTGCCGTCGGCTGCCAGCATAGGGCCGGCCGTTTCGCTCATAGGACTGTCTCTAGGGCGCCTCTAAAAATAGTCATTGTTTCGTGAGTGCAAGGAAGCACCGCGCGCGCAACCGCAGTGTATAGGTGACACCTGAGGATTGGAGCACGGCGCTGACGCCGCAATCGCGGAAAAAGTGCATTGTTAGGGGTGCCCTCTATAGATAGTAGGTAGACAATGGGGACAGCAGCAGATACTCAAGGTGACCGGTGCCTCCGTGCACCAGCCACCAAGGTCCACGCTATGGCCCATATCATAGGGTTATGGGGCCTAAGCCTTCACCCGACGGTATTCCCTACTTGGCCAACCAAGCCTGGAACTTCGCATCCAGATCATCACGGTAATCAGCCCACCACTCATAGTTGTAGAGGAAGGTGTTCTTAGCATTGTCCGGATCTGTGGGCATGTGTGCAGCCATGGCGATACCGAGGCTGGCGTGCTTACCGACTAGCGGCGCGGACGACTGACGGGCCGGGCCGTAGGAGATATATTTTGCCTGATCAGCAAGACGCTGGGTGTCAGTGGCGAAATAGATGTAGTCTAGGGCGCGCTTTTTGCGCTCATCGGAAAGACCCGCCGGAATGATCCAGCCGTCCAAGTCGAACACTTGCGCGTCCCACAACATTTTCACCGGCTTTTTCTGCTCTTCGATGAGAGCAAAGAGGCGGCCGTTGTAGGTCGAACCTATGACGATTTCGCCGTCAGCCAGAAGCTGCGGAGTATCGGCGCCAGCGGACCACCAGATAGTTTGGCTCTTGATGGTATCGAGCTTGGTAAAGGCTTTGGTTTGACCTTCAGGTGTTTGCAAAACGTCATAGACTTTGTTCTTGGGCACATCCGCGCAAAGCAGCGCCCATTCCATATTGTTGATCGGACGTTTCTCAAGGGAGCGCTTACCGGGGAAGGTCTTCAGGTCGAACACGTCGCAGATGTTATCGGGCTCTTTGCCACCCCATTCGGCCACATTGGTGCGGTATCCAAAGGTGGTGGAGTACACGATCTGCGGAATAAAGCAGCTAGACACCAACATCTCACCGAAATCCTTCGAGGCGGGCGTGCCGTCGGGGGCCGGCGCCAAGTACTTGTCAGGATCAATTTCCATTGCCAGACCTTCATCACACAGGCGAATAGCGTCGGAGGCAACCACATCGACCACGTCCCAGGTGGTGTTGTTCGCCTCCGCCATGGCCCGTAGCTTAGCCACCGCTTCGGCCGAACTGTCATCGTTGATGATCTTGACGTTCGGATTCTTCTCCATGTAAGGCTGGTGATAGGCCAGCAACTGGGATTTGGAATAAGCACCGCCCCAGGAGACGATAGTCATGTCTTGCGCTAACACCGGTGCGCTGGCCACAGCTAACGCGGCGACGGTGAGCACATTCGATTTGAAACTCATCTGTAACAACCCTCACAAAAGTGTTTTTTCTCAACCTGTGCCGTAAAACGGACAGGCTCTCCAATCCTCCGGGCAGTGCTTCCTATCTACCCGTCGAATACAAAGCGGCAAACGATGCCACTTTGCGCTAATGCGGCACTACTCCGGGTGCCACTGTGGGTCCTCTGGTCGAGAACACCCAATTCCTATAAGTCTGCTCCCATGAGTCTGCGCTGCGGATAATTGCAGGCCCTCATGCATCCAGCGCCCGGCAATCGCGCGTTGCCCAAGCGACCGG
Source organism: Gammaproteobacteria bacterium (assembly GCA_012103455.1). Lineage (GTDB taxonomy): Bacteria > Pseudomonadota > Gammaproteobacteria > HK1 > HK1 > WLWT01. The sequence goes on along the minus strand of WLWT01000002.1, from coordinate 825,264 downwards.
CGCTTTCTCACCGATGGCCAGAGCGGTCTGGCTGGCGCCATTTGGCACCTTGACGATGAACTCGTCATTACCGGCAATGCTCAGCCGACAACGGATATGATCACCGTGGTAGATCAACTCCTCCACCAGCGCATCAGCGCAATTGGGCAATCCCGAGCCTATTCGCACCCGCTCCGGACGGATAGACAAGCTAGCCCGTTCCCCCACGGCGCCGCAGTTTACCGCCACGGCGTTAAACGAATGCCCGTTGACATCGACGGTCACTGTATCGCCGTCTCGCGCCGAGACCGTGCCTTCAAAGCGGTTGTTCTCACCAATGAACTGGGCCACAAAGGCATTTTGCGGGCGCTCGTAGAGATCGGCTGGAGAGGCAAGCTGCTGAATACGCCCATCCTCGAACACCGCCACCCGATCGGACATGGTCAGCGCTTCGGATTGATCATGGGTGACGTAAACGACGGTCACCCCTAGACGTTGGTGCAGATGTTTGATTTCGTATTGCATGTGCTCGCGTAGCTGTTTGTCGAGCGCGCCCAGCGGCTCATCCATGAGCACCAGCTCCGGTTCGAACACCAGGCTGCGGGCCAGCGCGATACGCTGCTGCTGGCCACCGGATAGTTGCGCAGGCCGGCGGCTGGCGAATGCACCCATCTGTACCATATCGAGCGCTTTGCGCACTTTTTGCTCGCGCCCAGGTTTGGCCATGCCCCGCACTTCCAGGGGAAAAGAAAGGTTCTCACCCACCGTCATATGGGGGAACAGGGCATAGTTTTGAAACACCATGCCGATGCCGCGCCGGTGGGGCGGAATATTGTTGATCGGACGCCCGCCAAGGCGGATCTCACCGTGGGTCGCCGTCTCGAACCCGGCCAACATCATCAAACAGGTGGTCTTGCCCGAGCCGGATGGTCCGAGCATGGTAAGAAACTCGCCTTTGGCGATGGCTAAATTCAGATCTTTAACGACCAGTGTTGCGCCGTCGTAGCTCTTTTGCACCCGGTCAAACGACACGAACGCGTCCCCGGCGTTCAACTCGGCGGTGTTGGATCCTATAGTTGCTTCGCGGGCCATCATTTAGCCGTATCAACCTGGCGCAGGGGCGATACGCTACCAATACCGTTGCACGATGTCGAACCGGGCGGCGCACCGGGGTGCCTCCGGGTAGGTGCGGCGCGTCTTCGAATCACGGCGCCTGCAGCTTAAAATCGCCGCAATAGATCGATTCCAAAGACCCCATTGACTTCAAAAGCCCTATTGACCCTCACACCGTGTCAGGCCGGAAACTGCTTCTCGCCATGTTCACTATTGGAGAATTTGCACGGCTAGGGGCCGTTTCGGTGCGGCGATTGCGGCACTGGGACGCTATCGGCTTACTGGTACCCGCCGAGGTCGATCGCTTCACCGGTTACCGCTATTACAACGCTTCACAGCTTGCCCGGCTCAACCGCATCGTGGTGCTGCGAGAGCTTGGCTTCAGTCTCCAAGAGATCGGGGAAATCGCCGATGCTGTGACCCTGGAAGCCCTCACCGGGCTGCTCGACAAGCGCTATAGCGAACTCGAAGCGGAACTCGACGAGCGGCAGCGCCGGTTGGCCGCGGTCAGTGCAAGACTCCACGCGCTCAAGAGGTATGGGACTTTGCCTGACTATGAAATCGCTCTTCGTTCATTACCCGCCATCCGCTTCGCGGCGATCAAAGCGCAGGTACCGGGATTCGGTGTCGCCAACTGCGCGCCGGTCTTGCGGCCGCTGTACAAAAGCTTGCGCCAATCCTTCGCCGCCGCCGGTTTAACCTCCGCGGGATTTTACTTCGTGCTCTTTGACGAGGGGGATCCCGACGCCGGCAACTTACACGCTTACTCCTGTTTAGGCGTAAGCGGCGCAGTGGACAACGTGCCGCCACCGGCCAAGCTCTACCGGTTACCGGCGGTGGCATCCGCCATGACCGTGCTGCGGCACCTGGATGATCCGCCGAGTTACAACCATATTTATGCCGAGCTGTCCGAATGGGCCGACGATAACGGCTGGACACCCGTGGGCGCCGGACGCGATATCGTTATCGAACTGAGCGCGGATGGAGCAGTGGTCATGGAAACTCAATGGCCGGTACGGCGCAAGGACGGCAGCGGACCGACACCGGTGGTGCTGCCCATACCCTGCGATTGACATTCCAGGGCTATCGCTGGTGCCCATCCATGGGCGCCGGCTCTATGGGTACCGACTCTAGGGAGGTACCGACTTCTGGGGACGCGCCGGTCTCAGCGCGCGTCTATGGCGACGTACTCGCGCGCCTCGGGCCCGGTATAGAGCGTGAGAGGACGCAGCAGAATGTTGTTGTCCAACTGCTCCAGCACTTGCACCGTCCACCCCGGTACCCGGCCGATGGCGAAGATGGGAACGAACAGATCCTCGGTAATGCCGTTCAGGTAGTAGACCACGCCAGCGTAGAAATCCACATTGACGTTCACGCCATGCCGGGCATACGGTTTCATCGCCTCGACCAGGGCTTGCAAAATCTCAAACCAATGAGGCTGTCCCATTTCCTTGGACAACCTCTGCACGCCATCACGCATATGCCGGGCCCGGGGATCTTCGGCCCGGTACACGCGGTGACCGAATCCCATCACCGGCTCACGATTCTTGCGTTTGGCTTTGACATAAGCGGCGGCATTGGCCGGCTCGCCGACCTCCTGCGCCATTTTCATCACATTCTCGGCGGCGCCGCCGTGGGCGGGCCCGGACAGTGCCGCCACGGCCGCGGTGATGGACGCATGCAGATTCGCCTCGGTACCGGTCACCACCCGGGCGGTGAATGACGATGCATTGGAGCCGTGCTCCGCGTGCAACACCATATCCGTGTCCATCAGATCCGCCGCATCCGCGCCTGGCTCTTCGCCTTTTAACATGTAGAGAAAATTGGCCGCGTGGCCGAGGGTGGCACTGGGCTCCACCGGCGTTCGGCCTGCACGTATATGGTGATGCGCGGCGACGATGGCGGGCACTTGGGCGGTGAGACGGATGCCCTTGCGGATGGTGGCCTCGGCGCAATTGTCGGCCACCTCCGGATCGAAAGCGCCAAGTGCCGAAACCGCCGTGCGTAGCACCTCCATCGGATGCGCATCCTTGACCGCTTTGATGATGTCCATCACCGCCCCGGGCAGTGCCCGCGCCGCTTTCAACTCGGCATCGAAGGCGGCTAGCTGACTGCAGGTTGGAAGTTCGCCGTAAAGCAGCAGATAGCCGGTTTCCTCAAAGCTCGAATGTTGCGCCAGATCATGGATGCTGTATCCACGGTAGAGCAATACACCCTCGCGGCCATCGATAAACGTGGTCGGGGATCGATCGAAATACACCCCCTTGAGCCCACGGTTGATCGGTACTTTTTCTTCTTCACCGCTCATCAGCGAATCTCCTCAATCTACTGTGTCCTCGCAGGGTGACCTACACACCCGGGTTTATGGCAGCTTAGACCAATCATCGAGTACTTTCCTGCCGAGGTTGTACAATCAGCCTCATGCAAAGCACCCATTCACAACACCCATTCAACACACCAAGAGGAGGCGCCGATGGCCGCGCAACTCGAATTGCAACCCGATCTGCACGGCTCACTCAAGTCATCATTGGGCGAGCGCCTCTGCGTCTCCAAAGCGGTACGCGACCATCACGCGAAGGATATGTCTTATCACCCGGCGGCGCCGCCGCAGGGTGTCGCTTTCGTGCGCAGCACCGAAGAGGCCGCGGCCACCGTACGTCTTTGCGCCGAATACGGCACGCCGGTCATTGCGTTTGGCACGGGCACCAGTTTGGAAGGTCACGTGCAAGCCCTGCACGGCGGCCTGTGCATCAACCTCGGTCAGATGAATGAGGTCATCGAGGTCAACGCGGAAGACCTTAATTGCCGCGTGCAAGCCGGGGTCACCCGCAAGCAACTCAACGACTATCTGCGCGATACCGGCTTGTTCTTTCCCATCGATCCGGGCGCGGACGCCTCGTTGGGCGGCATGTCCGCCACCCGCGCGTCGGGCACCAACGCGGTGCGCTACGGCACCATGCGCGAGAACGTCCTAGGGCTCACGGTGGTGCTGGCCGATGGCCGCGTGATACAAACGGGCGGGCGGGCCAAGAAATCCGCCGCCGGTTATGATCTCACCCGGCTATTCGTCGGCAGCGAAGGCACCTTGGGCGTGATTACGGAAGTTCAGCTCAAGCTGTACGGTATCCCCGAAGTCATGTCATCGGGCGTGTGTGCTTTCGACGCTCTGGAGGGCGCCGTCAACGCCGTCATCCTCATCATTCAAAGTGGCATTCCGGTGGCGCGCATCGAATTGCTGGACGACGTGCAGATGGATGCTGTTAACCGCTACTGCGGCTTCGACTATGTGGTCAAACCCACCCTGTTCTTTGAATTCCACGGCTCCGAGAGCGGCGTCGCCGAACAGGCGCAAATGGTGCGCGATATCACCGATGAATTCGGCGGCAGCGATTTTAAGTGGGCCACCCGGCAGGAGGAGCGCAACAAACTCTGGCAGGCGCGCCATGACGCTTATTACTCGGCCAAGGCGTTGCGCACCGATTGTGGGGTTATGTCCACTGACGTGTGCGTGCCTATTTCCCGCTTGACCGAATGCATACTGGAGACACGCAAAGATATCGATGAGAGCGATCTGGTCGGCCCTATCGTCGGCCACGTGGGCGATGGCAACTTCCATGTGGGTCTCATCGTCGATCCGGATGACGCCGATGAAATGCAGCGGGTATATGCCATGAACGAGCGTCTGGTCATGCGGGCGCTGGCCATGGGCGGTACCTGCACCGGCGAACACGGCGTCGGTACCGGTAAGAAAGCCTACTTGCGGGCCGAGCACGGCGACTCGCTAGATATCATGCGCGACATCAAGCGGGCGCTGGACCCACACAATCTGATGAATCCCGGCAAAGTGCTGGATATGACGAGCACCGGTAAGCCATTGACTGGCGCGCCATGACCGGGCCCATTCAAGCGGACGACCCTGCGTTTGGCCTGTCCCCGGAAACGCTGACAGCGCAGGCCCTAGGGCGGGTGGATGCAAGCACCCGCTCGTTAGTGCCGCCGCTTTACCCATCGAGCACTTTTGAACGCGATGCGGACGGCGGTTACCGCTCCGGACGCGGTTACTCGCGCCCGCACAACCCCACTTACGATGAGCCCGAAGCGCTGCTGGCGACCCTGGAAGGCGGCGTCGATTGCTTGTTGTTCTCATCGGGCATGGCCGCCGCTACGGCTGTATTTCAGGCGCTTTTGCCAGGCGATCATGTGATCGCCCCCAAGTTCATGTACTGGGCACTGCGTAGCTGGCTGGTTGACTTCGGCATCTCCTGGGGCTTGGACGTACAGTTCGTGGACACCACCGAGCTGGCGGCGCTACAGGCCGCCATGCGCCCGGGCAGTACCCGGTTGGTATGGTTGGACACGCCGGCCAACCCCACCTGGGACGTCACCGATATCGAAGCAGCCGCCGGCATCGCGCACGGGGCTGGCGCTTACCTTGCGGTGGACAACACCGTCTCCACACCCGTGCTCATGCGGCCCATGGAATGGGGCGCGGACATCGTGGTGCACTCCGCCACCAAATATCTGAATGGCCACAGCGACGTAGTGGCGGGTGCCGCCGTGGCCGCCAAGGATGACTCGTACTGGCAACGGGTACGGGCCTGGCGCCGTGACGCGGGCGCGGTATTAGGGCCATTCGAAGCCTGGTTGTTATTGCGCGGGATGCGCACCCTGTTCGTGCGCGTGCAACGCTGCTCGGACAACGCCATGGCCCTGGCGCAACACTTCGAAGGCCATCCCCTGATCAAGCAGGTGCTCTATCCGGGCCTGCCATCGCACGCCGGACACCCAACCGCATCGAAGCTGATGCGAGGCGGCTACGGCGGCATGTTGTCCATCCGCTTTGCCAACGGCGAGGCCGCCGCCATGGCCGTAGCAGCCAACGTCAAAGTGTTCAAGCGGGCCACATCGCTAGGCGGGGTGGAGAGCCTGGCCGAACACAGGGCCAGCATTGAAGGACCGGCCACGCCCGTACCCGGCGACCTGCTGCGCTTTTCCATCGGCCTTGAAAATCCGGCCGATCTCATCGCCGATTTGGAGCAAGCCATCGAAGCCGGTGGCCACCTGAGTGAAGAGCGCAAAAGCGCCGTGCCACCGCCGCTCAGTGATGCCCCCCTGGCGGCCAACACCGTGCAGCAACAAGTGCAAAACGTATTGGAGACCTACATTCGCCCGCTTGCCGCCGAGCGTGGCGGCGGCCTCGGCTTGGTGCGTGTCGAAGCCGGTACGGCGGTGTTGGCCATGGATGGTTCACCCGGGGCCAACCTGCCGCTCAGAACCAACATCCGTGTACTGCTCTCACACTACATTCCGCAGATCAAGCGCGTCGTCTTCGAGGGGACAGCAGCGCCCACTGCTGTGACACCCGGCCAAGACCTGACAGCGGCGCTACAAACACTCATTGAAACGGCGATCAATCCCTCGCTGAAAACCCACGGTGGACGAGTCATGTTGCAGGAAGCCGCCGGCCACCGCGTCAAACTGAAGTTCAGGGGTGGCTGCCAAGGTTGCGCCATGGCCAATCTAACCTTACGTCAAGGCATCGAACCCATCATCAAAGAGCACCTGCCAGCCATTACCCAAGTCATCGACGTCACCGAGCACAGTCAGGGCACCCACCCCTACTTCAAGACCAAGAAAAGTTAACTAAAGAGGCTAAGTGACAACGCCACCATTGACCTGTAGCAGTTGTCCATTGATGAAACTACCGCCATCCGACACCAACAGATCGACCAGGCAGGCGATGTCGTCCGGATGGCCCAAGCGCGCCGACGGGTTGGCCGCCAACAACCGCTCCTGCGCACTGGCTGAATGGCCCGCCGCCTCACCAACAATGGTGCCAGGAGAAATGATATTCGTTGTGACACCTTTGCGGCCAAACTCCTTGGCTAGGGTTTTAGTCAATCCCCAAACCGCGTGTTTGGAAACCGTTACATGGGGCTTACCCGCGTAACCTTGCTGTGCATTCATCCCGGTAAAGTTAATGATACGGCCCCAACCGTTCTCCACCATGCCGGGAAGACAGGCCCTGCTCAACCAAAACGGCGCATTGAAATTGATACTGAGCACCCGGTTCCACTCATCCTCGCTCATCTCCAAGAAACCGCCGTCCGGGCGCACCGCCGCGTTGTTGACCAGCACGTCAACGCGGCCAAACTCATTCAACGCCGCCTCCGCCACGCCGTGGACCGCCGCCCGGTCACCGATATCCCCCATCGCCACCAGGGCATCCACACCGGCCTCACGCGCTTCGCCCGCTACCGCCTCGCAAGCATCGCGTTTAGCCGAGCCATTGATCACTACATTAAATCCCGCCTTGGCGAGGTGGAGCGCGATAGCCCTGCCGATGTTCTGGCCGGAGCCTGTTATAAGTGCGGTCCGTTGACCACATGGCATGGTTTTCTCTCGTGTAAATAAATGGTAACGACTCATCGTACCGCTTGCGCTAACCGGATAGCACATCTTGCTCCACGTTCTACTATTGCTGCCCCATTCGTCTTATAAAGCAGACGCTTTTCTCACGGCGTGCGCGCGGGCGGGGGTAGGACTCACCGTCGGCACCGATCATGTGCCGGTTTTACGGCACGCGCGCCATTGCACGCTCACACTGAGCTTTCTAGATACGGCCAGTGACGCGGAACAAATCAAGAGCTATGCACGCCGGCACGCTATCGATGCCGTCGTGGCGGCGGACGGGATGGCCGTCCCGTTAGCTGCTGTTGCCTGCGCTTCCCTGGGGTTGTCTTACAACTCACCGGCATCGGTTCAATTAGCCAGCGACAAATGCCTAACCCGTCAAGCGCAAGCAAACGCTGGGCTTCCTTGCCCAAGATTTGCCCTGCTTAAAGACGACACAGAAAAGCTACCGCCCGCCATCGGCTATCCGTGTGTATTGAAGCCATTACGATTGAGCGCCAGCCGCGGTGTGATCCGCGTGGACAACCACACGGACTTCAACGCCGCCCGCACGCGCATCGCCTCACTATTAAAAACCTCGAAATTAAAAATCTCGAACGCCGGCTCGGAAATACTCGCCGAGTCATATCTTGAAGGCCAGGAATTCAGCATCGACGGACTACTCACCAATGGCCGGCTTCACTGTTTGACCATCTTTGAAAAACCCGATCCTCTGCAAGGCCCGTTTTTCGAGGAAAGTATTTTCATCACCCCACCGCGGTGTTCCGGTGAGTTTTGTCAGAAGCTCATCAATGCGGTGCAAGATACCGTGGATGCACTGGGTCTCACGCAGGGCCCAGTACACGCTGAATTACGGGCCAGCGCGCAGGCAGTCACCGTATTGGAGATCGCGCCGCGCCCCATTGGCGGTCTTTGCTCTAATGCCATCACTGTTAGTGGCATGCCGCTAGAGGAAGTGATCATACGACATGCCTTGGATGCGGACTTCCTACCGGCTGCGCAGCAGCATGAACACCGTGGCGTCATGATGATCCCAATTCCTGGCGCCGGCATCTTAAAAAGTGTGTCGGGACTTGAGCCGGCCAGGCGAACTCAGCATGTCCTGGGGGTAACGCTTTGCATTGCTCTTGGCGAACAGCTTGTGCCGTTGCCCGAGGGCGATCGTTATCTGGGATTTATCTTCGCGGCAGCGCCACGGTTCGAGCAGGCTGAAGCAGCGTTGCGCAACGCCCACGCGAAACTGCGATTCAACATAGCTGGGTAATACCTGCTGCTTCGCCGCGAGCTCGCGCCCCGGATCATTCAAGTCCCGGGTCCGGGTCATCAAGCCGCGTGGCTAACAGCAATGACATACATAACCCTACGGTCAGCACACTCAACGCAAAACGAAAATCGTCCAACCGATACTGGCGGGTGCCATCGGCCAGGGTTCCATCCCAACGCAAATCCAACAGCCAACCGATGAGTGGTTGAAACAATGCACCCGCGCCGGTCAACATGCAATTGACAAGACCGACAGCAGTCCCTGCTCTATAAGACGGATTGTGCACACGGACGAAAGCGAGCGAAATAATTTGCGCCGCGCAGCCAAAGCCAATCAAGAAGCAACAAACGAGCGCCACCGGCACCGACCCCACGCCGCCATAGAGCAGCAGCGCCAGTGCACACAAACACACGCTTATGCCGCCCATAAGCGGCCCCCGCCTTCGTCCCAACGAATCGGAAAGCCAGCCGAAGAAAGGCGCCCCTAAACCCATGCCCGCCAACACCGCCGAAGCGATGCCCGCCGCCTGTGCTGGCGGTACATTCAAAAGCTGCGCCAAATAGGGCACCCCCCATAAGGCACCGAAGCCGAGCAACGGACCATTCAAACCGAGCCCCGCCAGGGCACTGATCCAATTTTGCCGTTCCCGCACCACCTCACTCAAGCCGGTCAAAATGCCCGCCGGTGCATTGGCGTTACGCGGTTTGTCGCGCACGGTAGACCAGGCTGCGATGCTGAGGAGCGCACCAGCCGTGGCTACCAGCAACATGGTTTCACGCCAGCCAATAGCATCGACCAGCAGCCGCACCGGCCCCTGGCCCAGCATGCCGCCAACCATGCCGAACAGTATGGCGATCCCGCTCAATAGGGCGAAGTACCTCGCCGGTAACCATTGGTTGGCTAAAAAGATGGCACCCATCAAGCTAAACGCCGCACCGGCCCCGATCATGAACCGGGCCGCAGACAGCATGAACACGCCCTCACTCAAAGCGAAGAGAACACCACCGAGCGCACAAACCGCCGCCGCCATAGTGATCAGCCGGCGCCCGCCGAACCGATCCAACAGCATGCCCACCGGCACTTGCATACCGGAGTAACCGTAGAAATACATGGCGGACAGGTGCCCAACGATGGCGCCACCCGCGGCCAGCTCGGCCATCAACTCGCCGACGATCACGCTCGGCGACACCCGCAGCACCCAGGCATAACAGAAGAAAAGCGCCGCGCTCAGCCACGCGAGCCAGGCGAGGGTGGATGGTTTGGACAACGGTTTCTCCAAGGCCGGGCCGGGGCCATAAGCACCAGCGCCAGTCTGCGTGCGGTGCCGGCTGTGGCATGATCTGAGGACTGCCATGTTCTCCCAGGATCCCGAACCATGAAGATCACGGACATCGAAGTCCACCTCTTGCGCGTCGCGGACACCGGCCGCCCCCATTGGGTCAGCCATTTCGTGGTCCCGCGCGGCAACGAAATCTTGCTTCGCCTTAAAACCGACGAAGGCATCGAAGGACTGGGTATAGCCACCAGCTACACCCCGATCGAAGCGGCCAAACACGCCGTGCAAAGCGGCATCGCCGAGCGCGTCCTAGGCGCCGATCCGCTGGCGCCGGAGGTCATCTACCGGGACCTGTTCGATCTCACATGGCAGCGTGTAGCTAGCGAAAAAGGCTGGACCAAGGAGGCCATCATCCGCTTCTCGGCGGCCCTGGACATCGCTTGCTGGGACATCATGGGCAAGGCGGCGGGATTGCCGCTCTACCGGCTGTTCGGCGGCGCTAAAAGCCAAGTGCCCGCCTATGTGACCTGCGCTTATTACCGCGATGGCAAAACACTGTCGGAGTTGCGCGACGAAATCACCATGCTCAAAGAGCAAGGACACCGGGGCTTCAAAGCCAAAGCCGGCGGCGCCAGTCTAGCCGAAGACATGGAACGCCTGGCGGTAGTGCGCGAAGTCATCGGCGAGGATTGCGATCTCATGGTTGACGTCAATCGCGGCTGGACCTTGGAGACCGCGTTGCAAGCGGTACGGGAATTGCCGGCCGTCAACCCGCGCTGGCTGGAAGAGCCGGTGCGCTGGTTTGACGACCGCCGCGAACTGGCCCTGCTCAATAAAAAAACCCACATTCCTTTGTCAGCCGGCGAGAGCGAGCTGACCAGTCATGGCTGCCGCGCCCTCATAGACGAGCAAGCCATACAGATCCTGCAATTCGATTGCACCATGATGGGCGGCTTCACCGAGGGGCGAAAGTTAGCGGCGCTCTGTGAACTCAATAATGTACAAGTGGCACCGCACCATGATTGTTTTATCCACGCCCACATCGTCGCCGGCAGCCCCGCTGGGTGTATTGTCGAATCATTTACCGATCCCGAGCGCGATCCATTGCAGGCGGAACTCTACCTCAACCCGCCGACGATCGAGCATGGAACACTCTACCTCAACGAGGCGCCCGGCCTAGGCTTGGATTTGAATGAAGCCACCGTGGCCAAATACGGCCAGCGCATAAAATAAGGACCAAACTCATGATCGAAAAACGCCCCTTTGGCCGCACCGGCCATGACAGTACGGTGACTTTATTCGGCGGCGCCGCGCTCAGCCGCGCCGATCAGGACGAGGCGGATCGCACCCTGGAAGTCCTATTGGAATACGGTATCAACCACATAGACACGGCCGCCCGCTACGGCGACTCGGAACTCAGGATCGGCAAGTGGATGCCGGAACACCGCAAGCGTTTCTTCCTAGCCACCAAGACCGGCGAGCGCGACTACGGCTCGGCACGCGAGCAGATACGCCGTTCACTGGACCGGCTGCAAGTGGATCAAGTCGATTTATTGCAGCTCCACTCCATGGCCCACCCCGACGATTGGGACAGAGTATTCTCCGCCGAGGGCGCATTGGAGGCGGTCGTGGAAGCGCGCGAGGAAGGGTTAACCCGCTTCATAGGTATCACCGGACACTCGTGGACCATCGCCGCCATGCACCGGCGTTCGCTTGAGCGCTTCGACTTTGACTCAGTGTTGATGCCGCTCAACTTTCTCATGTATGCCGATGAACGATACCGGCGCAACTTCGACACCGTGGTGAAGCTGTGCAAGGCGCGCAATATCGCCGTACAAACCATCAAATCCATCGCCAGAGGACCGTGGGCCACCGCGCCCAAGGCGCGCAACACCTGGTATCAGCCCTTGGAAGACCAAGAGAGCATAGACAGGGCCATTCATTGGGTCATGGGCCGCAACGATGTTTTCATCAATACCGTTGGCGATACCCATATCCTGCCGCGGGTGCTGGATGCGGCCAACCGTTACGAGACACGGCCGGCGCAAGAAGATATGCAAGCAATGCTTGAAGCTGAGTCCATGACCTCGCTGTTCGGCCTAGCCACCTGAGCAGACTTCGCGCAGGCGCCCACAAATACATTCAGGATCCAAGCAATGGCCGAATACGACTACGATCTCTTCACGATTGGCATAGGTTCCGGTGGCACCCGGGCTAGCCGCATGTCCGCCAGCTACGGCGCCCGCGTGGCGGCGGCGGAGGAACGTTACTACGGCGGCACCTGCGTCAATGTTGGCTGTGTGCCTAAGAAGCTACTGGTATATGCATCGCAGTTCTCGGAGGATTTTTTCAATAGCAAAGGATTTGGTTGGTCTGTAGGCGATACGCAGTTTGATTGGGCCAAACTGATAGCGAACAAAAATACCGAGATCAACCGTCTCAACGGTATCTACGAGCGGCTGCTCAACAATGCCGGGGTCAAAATCTTCGATGGGCGCGCCCGCCTGGTGGATCCCCATACGGTTGCAGTCAACGGCGAACAATTCACCAGCCGCTACATTTTGGTGGCGGTGGGCGGCTGGCCCGTCATTCCCGATATTCCCGGCAAGGAATTAGCTATTACATCCAACGAAGCTTTCTATCTGCAATCACTGCCCGGGCGCGTCATCGTCGTGGGAGGCGGTTACATTGCCGTTGAATTCGCCGGCATCTTCAACGGCTTAGGCGCCAGCGTCACCCAACTCTACCGCGGACCTCAGTTCCTACGGGGTTTTGATGACGAGGTACGCGGCTTCCTCGCCGAGGAAATGATTAAGAAGGGTGTCGATCTTCGCTTTAATGCCAATATCGCGCGCATCGACAAGAATGAAGCGGGTCTTCGAGCGACGCTGGAAGACGGCTCCACGCTAGACGCCGATCTCATTATGTACGCCACTGGCCGCGCGCCACTGACCCAAGCGCTGGGCCTTGAAGCGGCGGGGGTGGCTACCGACAAAAAAGGCGCCATCATCGTCGATGATTACTTCAAAACGAATATCGATTCGGTGTACGCCATCGGTGACGTCATCGACCGGGTAGCCCTAACCCCCGTCGCCATCGCTGAAGGAATGGCGCTCAGCTCCAACCTGTTCAAAGGCACCAACATAAGCATGGATTACACCAATATTCCAACCGCCGTGTTCAGCCAGCCAAACATCGGCACCTGCGGACTCACCGAGGCGCAGGCCCGCGAATGTTATGGGGAAATCGATATCTACCGCTCTTCGTTTACACCGATGAAACACACCCTAACCGGCACAACGGAAAAAACCCTCATGAAGCTCATCGTCGATCCGGCCAGCGACCGGGTAGTCGGTTTCCACATGGTGGGCCCTGATGCGGGCGAAACCACCCAGGGCGTCGGCATCGCCATGAAATGCGGTGCCACCAAGGCACAATTCGACGCCACCGTCGGTATCCACCCAACGGCGGCGGAAGAGTTCGTGACAATGCGCGAGAAGGTAGCTTAGATCGCTGCTGCCGCTGGACACAAAATCAGGGAGTAGCCGATCCGCCCTCACACCTACCCGCTATGAGGCCGCCGAAGAGAATCGACAACAGCAACGCCCCTATCGACGCGGGGGCCCTGCAAATGCCAACTATTTCAAATGACTATTGGGCACCTCTAAAAATGCACTTTTTCCGCGATTGCGGCGTGCTGGATTCCTACCTTTTCGAGAAGGTCAGAGAGTCGGGACTTCGAGAAACCGAATTTTCTGCTTTGAGGATTGCTTCTAACGTCAACTAGCGTCCGCACGTCGTTTTGGATCAGTTTGTTGATATATGTCTTAACCGGTACCCCTTCATAGCCGATGGTGGCGAACAGGCGCGTTCGCTTTTTCTCTTTGAATCGCTTTATGGCCTCCATTTCCGTAGGACCAACAATCTGTGCGGCAACGAGACTGTTCTGGGCGTAGTATGGATATTTTTCGTATACGTGCCTTAGGAGTGCGTTTCCTCTAAGTGCACCGTACCGAGCTTTGAAGAGTTCGAGTTTCTGTCGGATACTGCGTTTCAGTTGATCAGCGTGTCGCTGGGTAGTTAGAGCAAGAGTCCACTCCGGGACATCTTTTAGGTATCCGAAAGCGACAAGCTTGGACTTGTCGGCGTACGACTGGAACGAGAAGCAGCCAAAGTTGTAGGGCGCAAATTCGTAGCTGTGCTCTCTTTCGCACAGTCGCGTGTACAAAAACAAGTATTTCTGAAAATCGGTGCTAGCTAGGAAGCCATCAAAGGTTTCCAGAAGAGCTAGAAGCAGTTTCTGCCTGTAGAACATTTTGTTCGTCTCGAATTGACGGTGTACCACAGTCCATCAGTTCACGAGGGCCAGCTTCAGTGTACTTGTGGCAGTTATGCGGCCATGCCGAAGCACGACTTATAACTAGTCAAATGGTTCATCCCATGTCGGTGATCGCCTCACTGGGACGTGTCGCCCGATGAATCTCAGCAAGCTTATTCAAGCTGACCCTCGTGTAGATAGTGGTCGTATTGTAATTGACGTGGCCAAGCATTTCCTTGATGTAATAGAGGTCACATCCGGCTTCCAGCATGTGGGTGGCGCAGGCGTGCCGAAACAGGTGGCACGACCCGGGTTTCCCAATGTCCGCTGCGTCGATGTACCGCTTGACCAGGGAACCGAGAAATCCGGGTTCAAACGACTCGCCCCAATCGGCCAGGAACAGATGAGCAGGATCGGGTTCGATGGCGAGTAATGAAGGAGGTATCCCCTATGAGCATACCGGCGCAAAGCGCACAGACCTTGCTGGAGAAGATCCAGTCTCTACCCACCGATCGGATTGCGGAAGTAGAAGATTTCGTGGATTTCCTGCGGGAACGGGCGACAACACGGAAGACCATCGGCGAGGAACCACTGGATTTTCCGGTAGACGATCTCGGCCCCTGGCCGGAAGAGTTAAGCCTGCGCAGAGAAGATATGTACGGCGATGACGGACGCTGAACCGCTTTTCATCGATACCAATATCCTGATCTATGCCAATGTGGCAACCGCGCCGCTGCATGAGCAAGCGTTGAATGCGATTCGAGAAGCCCACCAAGCCCACGGCCCTTGTGGATCAGTCGCCAAGTGTTGCGTGAGTTCATCGCCGTACGTACCCGACCACAAACCTTCGCCCAACCCTCAGCACCGGAAGTGGTGATCGAGCGGGTGCGCTATTTGGAGGAACGCTTTCAGGTAGCGGACGATACCACCGCCGTCACCGGTCAACTCGTCAAGCTGATGGGAGATTTTCAAATCGGCGGCAAACAGGTGCATGACGCCAATATCGTGGCTTCCATGCTGGCAAATAACATCCCCTGTTTGCTGACCCGCAACGTCAAGGATTTTGAACGGTTTGGAGGGGTGATCAGGATCAAGGGAATCGATTCAAACTAAATGCTCCATCCCGCCAAAGTACGATCAAACAATTCAAGGGCACCTCTAAAAATGCATTTTTTCCGCGATTGCGGCGTCAGCTCCGTGCTCGAATCCTCAGGTATCACCTATACACTGCGGTTCTGCGCGCGGTGCTTCCTTGCACTCATAAAAAAATTACTATTTTTAGAGGCGCCCTCAAGAGCCTGGCCTTCTAATTTTCTTTTGCTAGTGAAATCGACTCATCCGTATCAGCCAATATGGGCACCTCTAATAATCCACATTCTGCAATTGTCTAATCAATAAAATCAGCCACTTACGCTTCCGCGAAGCGTGAAACTCGTAATTTTTAGAGGTGTCCAATATTTCTAAAACACCCACAACACGCTGATTTTGTACTTCCAGATCATCACTGGCACCCATCTTATTTAAAAAGGAAAAAGCATTTTCTAGATCATCAGCCTGAAGAGCGTTCTTTGTGATCCCATCGCGCAGATAAATTGCAAATTCACCCAAAATGCTATACGCCCCTTCCTCAATATCGGCTAGCTTCGCAAAACTCGGACATTCTGCTAGCAGTGAGGAAATAACTATTTCCGCATTTAACACGCTATTGTCCAGATGGCGCATTCTGCAAATCCTTGAGTGTTCGACGTGCTATTGCTGAATCTGCTTCATTTAGCCTGCCACTCTTACGCGAGCCAGGGACAGCGAGCGTGTAGAACGAAGCCACTGACCTTGAACGAAGTCGGCCAGGGATTGGCCGTCCCAGCCTGGCGCGCGCTTTGCCCCGGCTTGCAAGGGGCGTGACTTGCGCCATGGATGGCGGCGCGACCCTTGCCTGACGATGCAAAGCGCGTGACGGGCGGTCCGAGG
The DNA here is from genome assembly GCA_012103455.1 of Gammaproteobacteria bacterium. Taxonomy (GTDB): domain Bacteria; phylum Pseudomonadota; class Gammaproteobacteria; order HK1; family HK1; genus WLWT01. The sequence continues at coordinate 808,932 of WLWT01000002.1, read as the reverse complement.
GGTACGGTGTCTCCGGCTGCTTGCGACCTGTCCGCTCACGTCGGCGTGTCCGCAAGTCTCCACACCGTCCGGCTACTTCCCGCCCCACAGATCGCCCTAGGCATTTTTCCGGACGTATTCGCGGATGTAGGCGCGGATCACCTGCGAGGCGTTTTGGTCCTGCTCGCGGCAGATCGCCAGGAAGTCTTTGTGCAACGGTTCCGGCAGTCGGACACGAAGCTGGGTTTCATTGTCGCCCCGCTGTGGCGGCGGCGTGGGTACGGCGTGTTTACGCTTCATCGGCGGCTTCCTCGTCGGCCTCGGCAGTTAAAGCAGATAACAACTCGTCGGCTTGTTCGTCATTCTCGCCTTGCTCCGTGTCATCAGTTGGCGGGTTTTCCTGTTGTTTCTCCAACCTCGCCGGATGCGTGGCCGTGTGGATCTCCTTCAACTGGCGGATGGATACCTGTGTGTAGATCTGTGTGGTACTGACATCCGCATAGCCGAGCATTTCCTGGATAAAGCGGATGTCCGCGCCGTGCTCCAGCATCAAGGTCGCCATCGTGTGCCGGAATAGGTGACAGCCGCCGGTCTTGCCGATCCCGGCGGCTTGCACATAGTTTCTGACCAACTGCGTCAAGCGGTTCGGGGTAAAGGGTTCGCTCAGATTCGTCAGGTATAGAATGCCATCATCGATACCGACTACCAGTTCCGGGCGTACCTCGGTCAGATACTTGTCGATCCACACCAGCGCCCGGTCACCGATAGGGATCATCCGATCTTTCTTGCCTTTGCCCTGGCGGATCATCTCCGTGCCTCGGTCAACGTCGATGTCGTAGAGCTTGAGACCGATCAGTTCCATTCTTCATCATGGGCGCCGCTAAAAATAGTAATTTTTTCATGAGTGCAAGGAAGCACTGCGCGCAGAACTGCAGTGTCTAGGTGATACCTGAGGATTCGAGCACGGAGCTGACGCCGCAATCGCGGAAAAAGTGCATTTTTAGAGGTGCCCTACATCAAGATACTCGCGAACCTTTTCTATCAACGAGTCATATGGCCTTGCTAATACCGCATTGCTTACAAAAGAGAAATCCGGCTCTCTCAATGACTTGATAATTGCTTTTTATCGCCCTAAACACAGCATTGCGATTCCACATAGCCACAATCAATACCTCTGCTGGTCCAAAGGGATGACCATGAATACGCCCTTTAGAGTCCTGATGGACTCGAACCCTAGTTTGCATGCCTCCTTTTGGCCCAGTCCCTACAGACACTCCAAAATCATGCTCCCTCACATTTGGACGTCCAGGTACCGGCTTTCCTTTTTCAAAAGCCTGTTGAGTCAGATGATCTGCGCTTTTCTTATCAAAGATAAGAAGACCTTGGTTTGCCTCGCTTCAGGCGATTAGCATTTTGAGATGTACCTGGAATCACTGCTGTCCCATAAACTTTCATGAGAATGTAAACTGTATCTGGACCTGAGTTTCAATAGGGCCTGGAGGGTCTCCTTTGAGTAGTCCCCACAGGTCTCTTCGCTCAAATAAATTGACTTGAAAGAGTCTAATGATCTGTTGAATGCTTAAATCGAGTTTGCTACAAAATTTCAGGTAAGCGACCATTAAATACATACACATAGCGACCCATATTTGAGTCATGACAGCATTTTTTGACGTCCCTACGAATGACTTAATCTTCAAATTTTGTTTGATGCATTTGAAAAATAACTCGATTTGCCAACGCGACTTATAAATATCTGCAATGGTTTTGGCAGTCAATTCGAATTGATTGGTGAGAAAGACGTAATGCTTGCCGGTCTGTGGGTCCCGATAACCCATCCGGCGCAACTTAATCGGGCAGGTATCGGCTTTAGGGCCCGTTAAAATCAGCGTCTGATCTGAGGTAATGCCCTGCTCTTTATTGACCGGATGGCGAGAAATCACTCGGTATTTCGTATTGGCTTTCAACCGGGTGACAAAATAAATTCCCTTTGAATTGAGCCAGTTAAACCACGTGAAGTCCGTATAGCCACGATCAAACACCACAATAGAACCCGCATCCAGTTCTAAACTACGGCCCTGTGTAATATCTTGTTGTTTGCCTTCGGTAATAGTCATAAAGACCGGTAAAAAACCATCATGGTCCAGACCAACATGTAGTTTAATCGCGCCTTTGGTCTTGCGAAATTTGGCCCAAGGAAATAGTGATAAGCATAAATCGATGGTCGATGCATCCAAGGAATAAAGCTTATTTTTAAAACGAAACCCATGCCTAGGCGCCAAGCTTTGACATCGTGCCAGCAGCTTCCAAAATAATCCTTCGTAGAGTGGATAAGGCTGTTGCTCGTTAACGCGAGCCAGAGAACTTCGACTGACCTTACCGATACCCAAATGGTAACTTTTGCGGCGTTGTTTATCCAGATTGCTGACAATATCTCGCAAACTACAGCGACCGGCGAGTTGGGCAAAACTCAACGCCACAAACTGTGACCAGCGTGACATTGTCCTCAATACACGGCCTTTATGGTGGGTTTTTGCGAGGGTTTCAAATTCATGTCTAGAAATCAGTTTTAGCAGCTGTGAAAATACGCTGTTACTGTGACTCAAGGCTATTATCCTGTTGATATTAAAAGATATTCTGAACCTCTATTCTAACAAATTAGCGCAGAATAGTCTTTGATTCTAAGCTCATTCAAAAGTTTGTGGGACAGCAGTGACCTGGAATATGACCCGCTTGCTTTTGTGACGAGATTGCGGGCTTTACACTCTTCGTAGCGCACTAAAACCACTTCGCGTTTCAGGCGGTCGAGTTCAGATTCGGGTATTCGGGCCATATTTCACCTCGCTGACAGCAATTTCTATCAACAAACGATGGATAAAATATAACCAGAATGTTACCAAAAGTCAACACGATGACCTTGATGAACGCCGATTTCTAGGACAAACTAAAGAGTATCTATTACCCAAATAACCTTAATTACGCAGCAAAACGAGGCTTATCATGACCTTGGGAGAACGCATCAAACGGCTCAGACAGGAGCGCAACTGGTCGCAGACGCAGTTTGCCCAGAAGCTCAAGGTGCACCAGAAGCAGATTTCCGGTTATGAGCGGGACGTTCACGTCCCATCGACTGAACTGCTGATCCGCATGGCCGGGCTGTTCAATGTCTCCCTGGACTATCTCGCCTTCGATAACCGGGAGGATTTGCAGCAAGTTCAGATCGCCGACCGGGATCTGCTGCAAAAGTTGGAGGCCATCGACCGGCTGGCTGATGCGGACAGAACCACCGTCAAGGCCGTGCTCGATACCTTCATTCTCAAGAACCAGTTTCAGCAACTCGCCTCGACCCACAAGGAGCAAACGGCATGACAGACTACCGGGACCGCATCACCATCGAGCCGGGCAAGCGCGGCGGCAAGCCCTGTATCCGCTCCATGCGGATCACCGTCTATGACGTGCTGGATTGGCTGGCATCAGGACTAAGTGAAGCGGAGATTCTGGAGGATTACCCGGAACTGACCCAGGAAGATATCCGCGCCTGCCTGGCCTTCGCCGCCAACCGGGAACACCAGCTATCGACGATTGCACCGGCTTGAAGCTGCTATTGGATCAGAACCTGTCGTTCAGGTTGCTGGAGAAGCTGGAACCGGTGTATCCGGGGTCAACGCAAGTCAAGTTCGTTGAGCTTGACCAGGCCGACGATCTGACCGTCTGGCAATTTGTTAAAGACAACGGCTTCACCATCTCTTCGCTGGCATTTATCCCGGGAAGCCAGCAGAGCATGGTGAACATCGGGGAACTTGGCGGGATGATGGTAGCTGGCAGGCGTTATTGCTGAGGGAATGGTGATGATGCTGGGAGGTCGTTGAGGATGGTGTCGGCATCGTCGGTGGATCACTGGACTACGAGGTTGAGTCAACTAGTGAGGCATTTAATCTGGCTCTGATAGCTCCTCGAAGGTTCCGAGTTCTCGTGCTCGTGCAAACCACAATTGCGCTAGTCGCAGGTCCGTTTCTCGCCCGATGCCGTAGTAGTATCCTCGCCCGACTTCGAAGACTGATTGGGATTCGCCACGCAGAGCAGCCATTGTGTAGTAGTCCATTGAAAGTTGAAGATCTCTCTTCACTAGGATTCCTTCCTCGTAAGTCGCCCCCAAATCATAGAGTGATCTGGATGTAGCCGGTCGGCTGCTATGCGAATTAGGCAAAGCCTTTCCTTGAGGCCCTCGGGTACATGCTGACCGTGCAAATACCATGTGCCTAACGCGTAAGTGGCTTTCGGGTTTCCTGAGTCATGAGCAGTGTGCAGGGCCTTGAGCATAGCCGGGACATCAGGATGCTCTTTGCCGGACTCTTCCCGCACAAAAGCCAGTTCACTATCTCCACTGTTCATCAATTTCTCAACACGATGGGGGATCTGCTGGTAGGCAGCCGTATCCAGAGTACTGCCCCATTCGGCACATCTCCTGAAGAATCTCCCAGATGATTGTTGGCATCGTTTGATTATTGGCATCGCTCTGGGCACTCTAAGTGGCCAAGGTCCCTTGTGACCCTTCGGGCATTTTCTGGGCACGCCGCGTCGCGCATCTCCTTTTTCACCACCACGATCTCATTGCCGTCGAGCGTCGCCTTGCTCGTGTTTAGCCCGGTTGCTTTCTCGAACGTTCGTATCATGTCCTTCCGCCGGAGGACCTACGTCCAGCGTGTCAGGAGCAAGACCAAACGGAGCGGTGTACCGCAGAGAATTAGCAAGGGCGTGTAGATAGGTATTGACGTCGCCCTCTAGTCCAATCGGGTCACTTCGGAGGTATCGTCCGGTAGTGGGGTCACAATGTTCGTCCCGCTACGATTTCGCGCTCAGTGTCGCCTCCACCATAATGACGATTCCTCGCCGCACCCGCGCAGCATAGCCACTCTGGCTCAAAAATACCGCTATGTCAGATGGTTGCCGTTGGTGGTGCCGATGTCATCCGTTTGTGGCCCATGATCACCGGCAGCGAAATCACCAGATGCGGTCTTGGGCTCAGTTTCCGTCATGTCCGACGCGTGGGGCGGACGTAGACTGCGCTCACGGTCGATGGGTCGGGCAGAATCAGCCGCGGACTACCATCGCAATGTTTACCGGCATGGAACCCCACAGCGGCCTGAGAGCGCACTAGTGCTGGTGATGATGTCGTCGGTCACAGCGGTGTCGCCACGGTCACGATGATTGCGATGGTACCGATGACCCTCTCACATCATCTCAACGACCTTGCGCATCGCATCCTCATCGAACTGGATGTATCGGCTGCGTGGTGGCAATCGAGGCATGACCGGCAAGCCTGCGTACGTCCTCCAGACCTCAGTTCCTCCGCTTCTTCTGGTCGTGCGCGTAGCTTTCACGCGTTCGCCGAAGGAAGTCCGGATCTTCCATGACTTTAGCCACGAATTCCTCGACGGCAAGGTCTGAGTAGTGGCGAAGCTCAGGGTTCGTGCTTCGATGGTGCTCGCGGTTGTTTGAGCGCTTCCATTTGAGCTTCCACGCCACAGCCTGGAAGTCTCGCGTGTTGATTGCCGGTCGTCCGTCTTCCCGGTCTTTTTTGACCAATGCCTTGGGCAAGTCGTCGTCGCTGTATCGTTCGCGTAGCATCTGGTTGATGGCCGCAATGGCATCGCGTTGTAGATGCGGATGTGTCTTCTCCCTCTCGACCGGCTTCTCGACAACGACCGCTTTTCGCAGGCCCTCGATGCCTTCGTCCGCGCTGGCAACGGCCAGCGTCTTGCCATTGGCGTCACGCCGTTCAAACGTCCACCGCACGCTCAGTGGAATAGCGAATGCCATGTCATCGACCGACTCGGATTCGCTCGTCAAGTTGGCGGCAAGCTCAGCGACCTCATCACCGACTTGTTCTCCGTACCGACTGCGCAAGAACGCATGGTTGGGTGTGCGCAGATCACCGACCATGGTCAACAGGCCGCTGCGCGCTTCGGAGATGAACGGTTGCTTGGCGAACGCATCGAACGCTTGGCCGTAATTCATTACGCCAGATTGGAACAGACGCGACACCGGTCCCTGGATCTCCGGCATCAACAGATGCACGGCCTGGTCGCGGTAGTAGGTGATGCGCTCGAGGTTCCGGCGAACCAGATCGTCCTTCTGGTAGTTTCGTTCCAGACACGCTCTCAGCGAGATGGTCTCCCGTATGCCAGCCTTCTTCTTGGTGGCCGCCCGGAAGATGCTCTCTTCACCATCCCGCTCAACCAGGATGGCCTTCAACAGTTGTTCCCACGCCGTGCAGAAACAAAGCACGAAGGCATCCATGCGGTTGTCGAGGGAGGGGCGGTTATACAGTTCGAGCGCGAGTAGCATGTTGTCGCGGCTCTTCCTGAGCAGCGCCTTGGCCAGCCGAGACCGGCAGTTGTGGCCGAGTTCACGACGGTGCTTGCTTTGAGACAGCATCCCCGTGAACGCGGCGTCATCGAGCGCGACAACGTTCGAGGCCGCGTAGGTGTTCGGCGCGGTCTCGTTCAGGAACTGACTGAGTTGACCCTTGTTCCAGTAAGTGAGGTAGGTCGATTCCTTCCAGCCGGTGCACGCCAGGATCTCAGCGAGCGTGACAGCGGCACCCGATATCTCCTTCTCCTGCAACAGTGCCAGCAAAGCTTGATGTGTTTTGACCGATGCCATTGTGCTGCCGCGATGCCTCTATGCAGTGCACGGCGAGAGTGACGCTATTCTTCATCCGCTTCGACCGCCAACAGACCGAGCAACTGTGCCCGCGACTCGTCGCTTCGAAACCGCGAGCCGGGATACGTTGCCCGATGGATGTCCGTCAGCTTGTCCAGGCTCACCCGCGTGTAAATGGTGATCGTATTGTAGTTGACGTGACCGAGCGTTTATTTAGATGAACACAAGGTCGCACCCGGCTTCCAGCATGTGAGTCGCGCAGGCATGACGGAACAGGTGGCACGGCCCCACCTTGTCGATGTCAGCCATGTCGATGTACTTCTTCACCAACGAGCCGAGGTAGCCTGCCTCGAAAGGCTTACCCCAATCAGCCAGGAACAGGTAGCCGCTGTCCGGCTCCATCGCCAACAATGGACGGATGTCGTGCCGGTACTTGGTCAACCATGCCAGCGCCCGCTCACCAACCGGCACGTAGCGGTCGCTGCCACCCTTGCCCGTGCATACATCGTCTGGCGGGCGTGGTCCACGTCGTAGAGCCTGAGTGTGCAGCACTCATTGCGCCGGATACCGGTGGCGTACACACCTCCAGGATGGTCCGGCCGCGCACACCCTCCGGCGTACTCAGGTCCGGCTAGCGCATGATTTGCTCGACCTCTTCGACCGTCAGCACCACCTTCGGCAACCGGCGCGTACGCCGGGGCATCTCCATCTCGGACGCCGGGTTGTACGGAATGTGGTTGTGTTTGGTGAGCCACTTGAAGAACGAACGCAGCGGTGACAGCAGCACTTGCTGTGAGTTCGCGCTCAGCGGCTCGCCGTTGGCTTTGCGGTAGTGATAGAGATGCCGCTGGTAGCGTTCGATGACCTGCCGGGTGATCGCCTTCGGATCGTGGATCTCACGGTGGTCGCAGAACTGGATGAATCGGCGAAGCGCACTGTCCCGCCCCTTGAGCGCGGTCTCGGTGGCACCGAGCGTGCGCCGGTAATCGAGGTAGGCTTGGAAGTACAGGTACAGGCCATTGTGTTCAATGACCAGCTTGCGGTCATAGCGCTTGCGGGTTCTGGACTGGAGCGGCATGGTATTCAGCCGTCCTGTCGCAAGCCTGAGTACGATGCTGATGCGGATTCAGACGTGGCAACTTCGGGAACAGTGGATTCCGGTGCACCCTGACCACTTTCGGCTAAGTAGTTGTTGCCATTATATTTTTTGGCGTCATCCGAACCTGACCGAGGACTGATCGACCCCTGACCGGCAAGCCAACAGCCCTGACCACTCGTCGGTCGTAACCTTGCCATCGATACCAGCGAACGCACCGAATGACCGCCCATCAGGCCGCGTATCCGACAGTAGTTCATACTCATACGACTGCCCACGTCCTCCACGCAGCACGAGCAGGTATTCCATATCAGCGAGCCGTCGCATGTGCACCTTGAGCGCCGTGTTGGACCAACCGGTGTAGTCGCGGATGGTGCGCCGGGTAAAGCAGTAGTGCCGGGGTTCAATCTGCCGTTCACTGCACACCGCCCGCACATGCTCGGCGATGAGCGCAAGCTGCTTGCGCGTCTGTGGCTGGCAACTCGTCCAAGGTGCGGCCCAACACATCACCCGCCAGCCGGTTGGCAGCATCAATGTCGCTCGGTTCGACTTCGATGTATTCGAGTGTCTGACCATCACGTTCCAGCGTATGAACGGTGCGCTGGTGTTGGTGCAACGTAGGTGAGATCGACGCGCTGACCCAGATTGTCCTCAATGCTGAGCAGCCGGCCACGGGCGTCGTAGCGCATTGATGCGATAACGCCATCAGCGGCGGCGGTGCGGATCATGTTGCCAGCGGCATCGTAGTCGTAGGTGGCGGTGCGCGGCTCGCCGCCGCCGGGCGGTGGCGTCCTCGTCATCGCACTCAGCAAGCCTTGGCGGTTGTACCGATAGGTGCTGACTAGCCCATTCTCATCTTCGCTGCGTGTCATCAGGCCACGGCTGTCATAAGCCATGCTGGTGGTATGGCCCAGGGCGTTGTGCGTGCCGGTGGGGTTGCCACGGGCGTCGTAGCAGAGCCGGGCGGTGTGGCCATGCGCGGTGGTGACGCTGGTGGGCCGGTTAAACAGCCCGTAGGTGGTGCGGGTGGTGGCGTTGTTGAACGTCTCTGTTGCCAGAGAGCGCATTGCCCGCGCCATCGAAGGTTTGCACGATGACCGAGCCATTGGGCCGGGTGATTGTGATGGGGTTGCTGTCGGCGTCGCGTTCAACAACGGTCACCCGCCCCAGCGCATCGACCTGGCGGATGGGCCGGCTGTGCTCATCGAGTTGGAGGCGTGTGCTGTGGCCCCGGGCGTCTTCTTTCTTCGCCTGACGGTCTTCTATGCGCGCAAAGCCCGCGGTGCTGATGGGGGCGGCTGATGGGGGCGATTGGGGTTGCGGCCGCGGCCGCCGGCGGCGAACGGACCTGATTCGATGGGCGCCTCGCAAAAGGACACCGCCACCGAGGAGATGGGGCCAATTGGGAAGCCGCTGCCGCCGAGGGTGAAAATGGGCTCGGGCTTCTTGGGCGGCCCTAACGCTTTCATCCCCACATCGCGCTGGGCGGTGATTTCGCGCTGGGCACCGCCGGGTAAGGTGGCGCGCACCATGCGCTGGTTCGCATCGTAGTGGTAGGTGGTGACAGGGCGGCGCTCATCGCGCTGCGTCACCATCAGGTTACCGGCATAGGCAAAGCGCCGGTTGCTGTTGCCGGGGTAGATGACCTCGGTCAGGTTGCCGTTGCCATCGTGGTTGAAGGTGGTCACCCGGTTGGCTGGATCGGTGATGGTTTTGAGTGTACCGCCCGAGTAGGCGCAATGGGTGATGAGGCCCACTGGGTCGGTGACGCGGATGAGGCGGTTGCCGTTGCGGTCGATGCGGGCGGTTTGTAGGCCCTGGGTATTGAACTCATGCACGATGCCGTACCGGGTGGTGTGGGTGTAGCGGTTATCGGGCCATTGCACCAGGGTGCCGAAGTCGGCATCGGGCGAGGCGAAGGCGCCGCCGCCGATGGGCCTATAGCGCACCGGCGCGCCGTTGGGGGCGGGCAGCACGATGCCGGTGCCGGCTTGGCGCGGTAGGGGTGGGCTGTCGTCCGCCTCGTCGCCGCTGTCGCCAAAACCGCCGATGACACGGTCCCGGGCGTAGGGCCTGGCGGCGTTAACGCCGATGCAGCGGTTGTTGCTCTCTTGCTGCTTCTGCTCCACCAGCAGCGGCGGGAAAGCCAAGCGCTTGATGCCGTCTATCATCCAACCGGCGCCGTAGGGACTGGCGCGCTCGTTGACAATCATCACTTCGCCTTCGAGCTCCCCGCCGATTTTGATGCGCGCAAACACATTGGTGACCGTGGCTGTGTAGGGGTACATGCCCGAAGCGCGGGTACCGGGGTCGAAGGTCAGGTTGACGATATGTGCGCTACCCCAGCCAAGCCCTAGGGTATCGATGGTGGCTGCGTTGCGCGGTGCCCGGAATCCTCATGTATTACCCATATATTGCGGTTCCTGTGCTCCGTGCGCCTTGCCCTAACGCCGTTCGCTACGGTTTTTTAAAGACCCCTTAATAGCAAGCCGAGCGCACGTCACGAATGCCGGCCACTTTAAACGGCACTACGAGTGCTACCCATCTGGGGTATCAAGGCAGGATCGAAAACCTTGGAGGTATCAACGCAACGCCAGCCTGGCCTTAGCTTCAAATCTCAGCTCTGAACCGCAACCCTCTACAGAGGCAGCTACAAGAATTTCTTACTGTTCCCGAGTGGCATGGAATTGCACTTCCGGCCACCGTTCTTGTACCAATTGCAGATTGACCCGGGTGGGCGCCACGTACACCAGCCCACCCTTATGATCCAGAGCCAGATTCTCCGGCGCTCTACGACGGAATTCCGCAAGGCGCTTTTGGTCATCGCAATGCACCCAACGGGCGGTGGCCACGCTCACCGCTTCGAAGCGGCAGTCCACGCGGTATTCGTTCTTGAGACGGTGAGCCACCACGTCGAATTGGAGCGGACCCACCGCGCCTAGAATGACGTCATTGCTCAGCATCGGCCTGAATACCTGGGTCGCGCCCTCTTCGCAGAGTTGGTCAAGCCCTTTGTTAAGGGCTTTGGTTTTCAGCGGATCGGCTAGGCGGGCACGGCGAAACAGCTCCGGCGCGAAATTGGGAATGCCGGTGAATTCCAGCGCTTCACCTTCGGTAAACGTATCGCCGATACTGATGGTGCCGTGGTTATGTAAACCGATGATGTCACCGGCGTGGGCCTCCTCGGCATGTGCACGGTCGGAGGCGAAAAACGTGAGCGCATCACTCACCCGCAGCTCCTTGCCGGTACGCACATGCTTCATGCGCATGCCCTTGCGGTAGCTGCCGGAGCAGATGCGTAAAAAAGCGATGCGATCGTGGTACGCGGGATCCATGTTGGCCTGAATCTTAAAAACAAAACCGGACATTTTCGTCTCAGCCGGCTCGACGGACCGGTTCGTGGCCGCCCGCGTCCGTGGCGGTGGCGCGTGCCTCAAAAAACTATTCAACATCTGCGCGACACCGAAGTTACTCAAGGCGGAGCCGAAAAATACAGGGGTCAATTCGCCTTTGGCGTAAGCATCGTGATCGAACTCGTGACTCGCCCCGCGCACCAGTTCTATCTCATCGCGCAAGTCCTGGGCCGCGCTAGCGCCGCCTAAAACCGCCTCAATGCGCGGATTATCCAATCCATCAATGGCCCGGCCATCACCCTCCCGCACCTGGCTTTCACGCAGATACACCCGGTCCTCGGCTAAGTGATACACCCCCTTAAAGGCTCGCCCCATGCCGATGGGCCAGGTCACGGGCGCGCAGCGGATGTTCAAAATCTCCTCGATTTCATCCAGCACTTCGATAGGCTCGCGGCCATCGCGGTCTAGCTTGTTGACGAAGGTGAAGATGGGCGTATCCCGTAGCCGGCAAACTTCCATCAGCTTGATGGTCCGCTCCTCCACGCCCCGGGCGATGTCCACCACCATGAGCGCGGAGTCCACCGCCGTCAGCGTCCGGTAGGTGTCTTCGGAGAAGTCGCCGTGGCCCGGTGTGTCCAGCAGGTTGACCACGTGATCATGGTATTCGAACTGCATCACGGAGGACGTCACGGAAATGCCACGCTCTTTTTCCAGTGCCATCCAATCAGAAGTGGCGTGGCGGGCGGCTTTGCGCGCCTTGACGGTACCGGCCATCTGAATCGCGCCCCCGAACAGCAACAGCTGCTCGGTGAGGGTGGTCTTGCCGGCGTCCGGGTGGGAAATAATGGCGAACGTGCGGCGGCGCTGGATCTGTTGATTGAGCGGATGCGGATATTCGTCGAGCTTAGGTTCGTCGGGCTGAGACATGAACGTGCAAGTCATAGCGAAGGTAACCGTTCATGTTACTGCGTACACCCCCGCGCACGCTATGATACGGTTCAAAACACTCGCCGGGTGTGACCATCACGGGTGTGACCATCAATAGAGGTGTAATCGTGGATCCACTCAGGGAAATACCGCGCGTCAGGCAGACACTCGACAGTGCGCTACAACGCCGCTGGTTCACCTGTGCTACCGCGGATCTGTTTATCTGGCACCACGAGGGCAGCATCAAAAAATTCGAACTCTGTTACGGCAAACCGCGGGCCGAACGTTCCTTGACTTGGACTGCAACCGGAGGGTTCATCCACTCACGCATTGACGACGGGGAAATCAACCCTAGTAGAAATCAAACACCCATCGCTGTGCCTGAACTCAGTGTCGATCGCGCAGCCGTCGCCATTCGCGTAGAACCTCTGATGGCACTTATAGATCCCTGCACATACCGGTTCGTCATGCGAGTGCTCCGGCTCGGCCATTAGTGCTGGGTTCATTCATCAGTCCCGGGGCCAATCATCAGTCCCGGGGCCGCTAATTCTTTCAGAGATTTTACCAACCATGCGCATTGCCATTTACGGAGCCGGAGGCCTCGGTGCTTACTATGGGAGCCGCCTGCACCAAGCCGGTCACGACGTCGTTTTTATCGCCCGTGGCGCCCACTTCGCGGCCATCAAAGCCAAGGGTCTACGCCTCATTAGCCCGCTCGGAGACGCCCATCTAACGCAGCCCGTGGCCACCGATGATCCAGCCACGGCCGGCCAGGTGGACGCCGTACTGGTCGCAGTCAAGACCTGGCAAATTCCCGAGGTAGCGCGGGCCATGAGGCCCATGCTGCACGCCGGTACCGTAGTGGTACCGTTCCTGAACGGCGTCGATGCGCCAGCGGCCCTGGATGCCATCCTCGGCGCCGGTCATGCCGCCGGCGGCTTATCCAAGATATTCGCCCTCATTGAGGAGCCGGGCGTCATCCGTCATTTTAACGATGCCGCTTACGTGGCCATCGGCGAGTTGGACAACCGTGAAAGTGAGCGCATCACTCAGCTACGGGACGCCTTCCTAGACGCGCAAGTCGATGTACAAATCCCCGCGGACATCAACCTGGCGCTTTGGGACAAACTCATCACCGTGACTTCATGGGCCGGCCTAGGCGCCCTGTGCCGCTCTCCCATAGGCGAGTTGCGCACTGATCCAGACATACGCGCACTGATCAGCCGATCCATGGACGAGGCTATCGCCGTCGCTAACGCCATCGGGATCGCTATGACGGACGGTTTCAAAGAACGGCTGTGGGCGTTTTACGATGCACTGCCCGGCGCGGCAACCGCTTCATTGATGCGCGACATCATGGCCGGAAAACCATCCGAACTCGATGCCTGGAACGGCGCCGTTCACCGCTTCGGTCAACAAACCGCAGTACCCACGCCCGTGCATAGTTGGGTCTATCACCTCTTGCGGCCGCTGGAGCGAAGAGCACGCGCCACCGATCAATAGAACGAATACGTTCCCTATTAACATGCTCTGTTGACATGCTGCACTGCAACAACTATGTTGCGCCGCAGCATTATTCAGCAGTGCAGCAAATCGGAGATCGTAATGTACGAGACAATCATGCCCACCGTGGAACGAGCCGCCCGCATCAATCAACAACTCATAGCGTCAGCCGGTGCGATGAGTGAAGTCATCACTGCCGCTCAGCGCGAACTGGCCAGCCAGCAGCTGACCGCCGTCCAAGCCGGTATTAATACGGCGCTACAGTTTTGGCAAGCCTTGGCTCAAGCGCAACAACCAGCCGATATTCTCACCGCCCAAGCGGATGCGGGTCAGGCCTTCGGCACCGCCGTGATGGACGCCTCCAAAGAGCTTTGGGCGACTCAGCTAGCCACCCAGGATAAGCTCACCCAGTTGGTCGAGAACGCGATTCAGCCAACGCACTCTAATGAAGCTTAAAGCGCACGTCAGTTGATTGGGCCGGCCCCGCCGCCGGCCTAGGCACTCAGCGTCAAACAAGCCATGGGGGGCTATGCGCCCACACAAGCCTCGCTAACAACCCATCCAACAAGACACACAGAGCGGCCCATACATCGGGGCCCACAATCGAGGCCCACAACCCGGCTATAATCGCGCGCCTCTAAAGGCCGTGCCAATCCACGAGATAACCCACTATGATAGACCTCGCTGCGATAGCTCGCGTAGTCGATCGAATTCGCAACATCGCCATCATCGCCCACGTCGATCACGGCAAAACCACACTGGTGGACTGCTTATTGCAGCAGTCCGGCACACTGGGCGCCCGGGCCGCGCCATTGGAGCGGGCCATGGACTCGAACGATCTGGAACGCGAACGTGGCATCACCATCCTGTCGAAGAACACGGCCGTGGATTGGAACAGCCACCGCATCAATATCGTCGATACCCCTGGCCACGCCGACTTTGGCGGCGAGGTGGAGCGGGTGCTGTCCATGGTGGACAGTGTTTTACTGCTGGTGTGCGCCGTTGAAGGGCCTATGCCGCAGACCCGCTTCGTCACGCAAAAAGCCTTTGCCGCTGGCCTAAAACCCATCGTGGTCGTCAATAAAATCGACCGCGACGGGGCCAGACCCGACTGGGTGCTGGATCAGACCTTCGATCTCTTCGACCGTCTGGGGGCAACGGAAGAACAGCTCGATTTTCCGGCGATTTACGCCTCCGCCGTGGGCGGCTACGCCAGCACGGACAATACCGTGCGCAGCGGTGACATGCAGCCATTACTAGACATCATCATCGAACACGTGTCTGCGCCCGCCGTCGATCCGTCGGGCGCGTTTCAGATGCAGGTGAGTTCGCTCGACTACTCACCCTACGTCGGTGCCATAGGCATCGGGCGCATTCAGCGGGGCAACATCAGTAGCAACACGGCGGTCACCCTCATCAATAGAGACGGCAAGCGGCGCGACGTGCGCATTTTGCAGATCATGCGCTCGCGGGGGCTGGAGAGGCTTCAAGTGGAGCAAGCCTCGGCCGGTGACATCGTAGCCATTAACGGCATCGATAAGCTGCGTATCTCCGACACCTTATGCGATCCTAAACAAGCCGAGGGTTTGCCGAATCTAAGCGTTGATCAGCCCACCGTCAGGATGACTTTTCAAGTCAACGACTCGCCCATGGCGGGTCGCGATGGCAAGTACATTACCTCGCGCCAAATCCGCGAACGGCTGGAGCGGGAACTCATTCACAACGTGGCGTTAAGAGCAGAAAACACGGACAACCCCGATCGCTTCCTCGTGTCCGGGCGGGGCGAGCTACACCTGGCCATCCTGATAGAAACCATGCGCCGGGAGGGCTATGAGATCGCCATCTCCCGCCCGCAGATCATCGAGCGCGTCATCGACGGCGTGCCATGTGAACCCTACGAGCAACTCACCGTCGATGTGGAAGAAGTCAATCAGGGCGCGGTGATGGAACTGCTGGGCGAGCGGCGGGGCGATCTGCAAGCCATGCAACCCGACGGACGTGGCCGCGTCCGCCTCGATTACGTCATCCCCGCCCGTGGTCTTATCGGCTTTCGCACCGAGTTTCTAACCGCTACTTCGGGCACCGGTCTGCTCTGCCACACCTTCTCCCATTACGGTCCCATCAAAAGTGGCCCCATCGGTTCACGCCGTAACGGCGCACTGGTCTCGACCGCCAGTGGCAAGGCTCTTGCTTATGCGCTGTTCAACCTACAAGAGCGCGGGCGATTATTCATCGGCCACGGCGCGGAGGTCTACGAAGGCATGGTGGTCGGCTTGCACTCGCGGGCCAATGATCTGGTGGTGAACCCGCTCAAAGCGAAGCAACTGACCAATATCCGTGCAGCCGGCAACGATGAGAACATTTTGCTGACGCCACCCATTCAGTTGTCCCTGGAGCGGGCCATGGAACTGATAGACGATGACGAACTTATCGAAGTTACGCCTGCCGCCATCCGTATCCGCAAACGCTGCCTGAGGGAGCATGAGCGCCGGCGTCAAGCGCGCAAAGCCAGCTAGTGGCCTTCGTGAACCTGCCGCGCTGGTGCCATCTGAAGCGGCGCTATTCACGCTGTCTTGCCGGATATCTATCCAGGACTGGCCAACAAGTCTGAGGCATTGCCCGTGATCGGTCTGTTGCAGCGCGTCACCCATGCTTGCGTAACCGTCGATGGCCAAGTCATCGGCCGGATCGACGCCGGCCTGATGGTGCTAATAGGCGTGGAGCGAGGCGACACGCGCGCGCAGGGTAAACGCCTGGTGCAACGGTTACTCGGTTACCGGGTGTTCTGCGATGCGCAGGGCAAGATGAACTTGAGTGTGCGCGACACCGGCGGCGGGCTGCTGCTAGTGCCTCAATTCACCCTGCCCGCCGACACCCGCCGGGGTATGCGGCCAAGCTTTACTCCGGCAGCAGCGCCAGAGGATGGCCGGCGCTTGTTTGACTATGTGGTTAGCTGTGCAAAAGAACAGCACGCCAAGGTACATACTGGCGCCTTCGGCGCCAGTATGCAAGTCGCGCTCATCAACGATGGGCCGGTGACTTTTTGGCTGCAAGTCAACTGACCAAGTGCCTGATGGCCAGCTCGCCAGTGGTCAACAAGCCGGCCCTGCTCTGCGGCAAAGACTCAGACAGCGGCGTGAATGGTGCATCGTCGTGGTAAGCCCGCTGGTATGACTTCTCATACCCTTGGCTGGTGTAATACGCCGCCATCTTGTCGATCTAACGCACGTAGCTCATCGATTCGTCCCCGGTTTTTCTACTGGACTGTCAACGATACACGATCGGTGGCACTGAAGCGGCTATGCTCCTAAATCAGGTGGGCACACAGTTCACCCCCTATACGGGCTAAGATCCGGCCAGTACCCTCTTGCTACCTAAACTGCATTTTATCGGCTTCCCACGTAGAATATCGACGAATTAACCACTTTACTTGCGACCTAGCCGCAATCAGAGGGGCGTAACAATGCTTCTCAGATTCTCGGTCTCTAACAATCTCTCTATCCGTGACGAACAGGAGCTATCACTGGTAGCGTCATCACTGGCCGATGAGAGGAGCGCATTGCGCCAATCCGAAGGACTTCCGGGTACTAACATCCTCCCGTGTGTTGTCATCTACGGCGCGAATGCCTCAGGTAAGAGCAATATTGTTGCGTCTATATGCTCATTCAGGAACATGGTCATTAGCTCACATCCCAGGGGAGAAACTGGAGCACGGATTAGACAAACACCCTTCGCACTGGACGAAGTCTACTTCGAAGGGTGTGCTCTCAATATGATGTAATTAAGCAGCTCAATCAAACCCATATTGATCGAGCTTACGCCAACATTGATCCCAACGAGCATCCGTGTGGGTCAAACCACGCAATGACACAACGGCTTGAGCCCCAGCCTCCTTCCAGCGCATCCCTGAGTTGCATAGGCGCTGCTTAACCCATGTTTTACAAGCCGCTTCAGTCACACCCGACCCGATCGGTAAATGGTCTGACTGAGGTCGAGAATAATGCATCTTGGATTGGTTATTTTTAAAATAAGTGACCGATGCTAATAAGTGCTCTTTATCGGTCTTTTTAAACGACCCACTGTCAAGGTGCTCTTTTAGCTCATTGTATAGCCGGGTCGCTGAACCCGGTTGGCTTTTAAGTCGATGACAGGCTTGGTCAAGCCACTCCTTACGTGCAACACGCTGTCTTTTGCCTGAAAATAGCGCATCGGCAGCTTGGCCCAGATAACCCACAGCATGCCAGAAATCCACCCACTGTCGATCAGTTCTGGACCTCAAATAAGACCCATTGCTTCTCGCTCCATCAGCTATGGCAACATAGCTTGCCTTGGGATATCGCTCCTTGACCTTCGATAACTCTTGATCAAATCGACCGTAAAACTTCTTCTTGCCATACTCCGGCGTAGCCCCCATTTGAATGGTATGCAGTCTTTGCCCCTCGCGATCATGAAGACTGATAGTCCCCACCATGGACTCGCGCCAACCGCCTTCAGTCAACAGCATGCAGGTTCCATCTATGCCGACACTCACGCTCTTAACCGGTTTGTCTAATTGCGGTGGGGCATAGGTTCATGCCTGTTCTTTCGCTTGGGCGACGGCTCCCACTGCGTCACCGATAGATTTCAAATAGCTTCTCGCTATGCTTCGACCATGACAGTGCTGCAAATCAAATAAGGCTCGACTAGAACCCAGTTCCGCGTATTGAGCAAGAGAGCAACTTGACAAAGCCGGGTGTTGCCGTTAGGAAGATTCTTGCGTCTTTTTCCAATGGACAATATTGACGGCCACCTCGAGTTGATTGATAAACGTGGCGTTCCACTTTGGCCTCACCCCACTGAGTTTGATAGGTTTTGTGGTAAAGCCCTTTTGAGGTCAGCTTGAGGTCCCCAAAATGATTGGAGAGCCATCGGTATCAAACTGTTTAAGGGCTTGTTCAGCCGCCAAACAACCTACATTATTCAACGCATCACGAATAGCTTCCTCCGAGCGAAGCATCGATTTGGGATCTAAAGAAATGGTGACTTGCAAGGTAACCGTTGCATCACTGCGCTTGACTATTTCCGCATGGCTCATAATGGGTATTCTTCTCTTGACAAAAGAGACCAGATTATGACTCAACTACCAACAGATGTATACATTACCAACAGATGTATACATTATTTTAAGAGCGTGCCCGAATTTATCAAATGCTATCTTCTGGTCTGCTTGCGGAACATTTTGCCTGACTGACTTGATATAAGCTTTGGACCTATCCATCGTCACACACTCAATACCTTTTTTGAGGTCATCCGGCAACGTATCAAAATACTCATTGAGGCTGTCGCTTTTACGCTCATCAGCGACATGGATAACAACGCCTTTATCGTGGTCAGTCACTACCGTGACGTATTCGTGGTGCTTTTGAAAAGAGGTCTCATCGACAGCTAGTCGTTTTGGAGGCTGGGCGTCCCTGCGAGCAAGACCTCTCCTCACGGCACGTTGCCCAATACCATCAATGGCGTTCCAGCTAAGCTTCATTGGTCGTGCAACAGCCTTGATTGTTGCCTCTTTTAGCCAGTCAATGACCCAGGCTTCGAACAGGGCTGTGTATCGGGAGCCTGATTCAGCCCAAGGGACGTCAATGGCCAACACCTTGTGCTCAGGGCACTGGACCCGGGGAACACTGGCAACGAGGATAGTTTGGAACTGACAGGTATCCAAATGCCGCCACTTCTGGGTCATGTGATCGTAACCCGGACAGGGCTTAGCGCAAACACGGCATTGGCAGCCTTTTTTGCCATTGTGCTCAATAAAGACTTTAACCTGTTGCGCCTGAAGGGACAGCGCGACACCAGACACGAACCATGGTGTTTCAATACCTAGGGCGTGTTAACACTATTCAACGCCTGCACGATAAGGGCGAAGTGGATAAAAAACATAAAGACAACATCCAGTTTGTCGAAGCGTGTAAAGATTCGACGAAATCCTTTCAGCTGTCGAAACAATCTCTCTACTTCGTTTCGCTTTTTATACATTTCCTTGTCGTATTGCCAAGGCCTCAGCCGATTGCTTTTCGGTGGTACAACGGGCTCCATCCCCAAATCGACTATCAACTGTCGGGTCTCATCGCCTTCGTAGGCCTTGTCCATGATGACTTGAGTCCCGTTCCAGCCATTGTTTTCAAAGGATTTCACTCACTCCCGGCCTGCTGGCGCATCTCCAACGTGGCCCGCGGACAAGGAAAAGGTCACTGCCGTTGTGGCATCCGCCGCAGCCATATGAATTTTCGTCGTCCACCCTGCTCGGGATTTACCAATCGACTGTGGACCGTTTTTTTAACGCGCCAGTCCCATCCGGGTGAACTTTGACTGCTGTACTATCCATCACTGCTGTCCCATAAACTTTCATGAGAATGAAAACTGTATCTGGACCTGAGTTTCAATAGGGCCTGGAGGGTCTCCTTTGAGTAGTCCCCACAGGTCTGTTCGCTCAAATATGTGACTTGAAAGAGTCTGATAATCTGTTGAATGCTTAAATCGAGTTTGCTACAGAATTTCAGGTAAGCGACCATTAAATACATACACATAGCGACCCCTATTTGAGTCATGACAGCATTTTTTGACGTCCCTACGAATGACTTAATCTTCAAGTTTTGTTTGATGCATTTGAAAAATAACTCGATTTGCCAACGCGACTTATAAATATCCGCGATGGTTTTGGCAGCCAATTCGAATTGATTGGTGAGAAAGACGTAATGCTTGCCGGTCTGTGGGTCACTATAACCAATCCGGCGCAACTTAATCGGACAGGTATCGGCTTTAGGGCCCGTTAAAATCAGCGTCTGATCCGAGGTAATGCCCTGCTCTTTATTCACCGGATGGCGAGAAATCACTCGGTATTTTGTATTGGCCTTCAACCGGGTGAAAAATAAATCCCCTTTGAATTGAGCAAGTTAAACCACGTGAAGTCCGTATAGCCACGATCAAACACCACAATAGAGCCCGCATCCAGTTCTAAACTACGACCTTGTGTAATATCTTGTTGTTTGCCTTCGGTAATAGTCATGAAGGCCGGTAAAAAACCATCATGGTCCAGACCAACATGTCATTTAACCGCGCCTTCGGTCTTGCGAAATTTAGCCCAAGGAAATAGTGATAAGCATCAATCGATGGTCGATGCATCCAAGGAATAAAGCTTATTTTTAAAGCGAAACCCATCCTTAAGCGCCAAGCTTTGACATCGTGCCAGTCGCTTCCAAAATAATCCTTCGTAGAGTTGATAAGGCTGTTGCTCGTTAACACGAGCCAGAGAACTTCGGCTGACCTTAGCGATACCCAAATGGTAACTTTCGCGGCGTTGTTTATCCAAGTTGCTGACAATATCTCGCAAACTACAGCGACCGGCGAGTTGGGCAAAACTCAACGCCACAAACTGTGACCCGCGTGATATTTTCCTTAATACACGACTTTTATGGTGGGTTTTGGCGAGGGTTTCGAACTCATGTCTAGAAATCAGTTTTAGTCGCTGTGAAAATACGCTGTTACTGTGACTCAAGGCTATTATCCTGTTGATATTGAAAGATATTCTGAACCTCCATTCTAACAAATCAGCGCAGAATAGTCTTTGATTCTAAGCTCATTCAAAAGTTTGTGGGACAGCAATGATTTGTCCTACAACCCCGAGGGGGTCGGAAGCATGCTCGCCGCAGGGCAGGACGTTTCCGTCCTTGGGTAGATTAGGGAAGGTGATCATCTTGGGGGCACTCATTGTGGGGATGATTATCCTCACGGAGCGCCCATCGGGGAGTGCTACTGCGCATTGCGGAGCTGGCGATTGCGGTTCGTCCGGCGTGGACCTTGCAGTGCCCGGCGGGGGCGGCGCACGCGCTCAGGCGTGGCTGCGGGCCGCGCGGCCGCAGTGGTGCGGGCAGGGCGTGCAGGCGTGGTGGTGGGTCCGCTGTCAGCGGAGAATTGACGCAATTCCACCACATCTTCTTCTTCACCGTTGACCAAGGTGACCGTAGAGTCGGTAATTTCGCGCACCATCCAATCGAGGATCGCCTCATCCTCCTTCAACCGTACGTCCGCGCCGGTTTTGGGATCGCGCATAAGCGCTACCGGCACGCCATCGATTACCCAGATGGCGGATAGTCTAAAATCGTAGCGCCGTACCAGCGGTGCTTGGGCTTGCTCTATTACTATATTCTTGTTGCGAGCCGGTGGCTTTGGCTTGGCTGGCGGTACATAAGGCTTACGGCTAGGGGTGAAAAGAGGCCGCGCGCGCGTTATCACCAGCTCGTCCAACGTTGGCACCGCCGCGATCACCAATGGATCAACCGTATCGCCACCGCCGGCCTGCGCAACCGCCAGCAGCTCCACATCCGGCACTATATACCCACGCAGCGTTTGCCAATTTTGCATCACGTGAATACTGGCGCCGGCCAGCAACACCAGAACTATAAGAGCGATATTGCCGCGGCAAGGTAGGGCGAATGTCATGACATTGGAACCACGTTCACAGGTTTCTACTTGAATTTTGCCAGGGGCGCCATGATTCTCCAAAATCCTAAACAACCACCCGGGACAGACCAGGATTTCGGCTGTGCTACCGACGTCACGGCGAACCTTTCATCAAGGTGCTCGGCCATCCAATTTGAAATACGCTCGTGAGTAGTGCCGCTATCCCCAAAATGCCCAAATCCAGCCCGCGTTTGGGCGAGAGCCTGGTTGCCATGGGCAATCTGACTGCCGAAAAACTAGAGCACGCTTTGCGCCTGCAAGTCGAATCCGGGCAGCGCATCGGCTCGGTACTGGTGCAGCTCGGCTACATCTCGGGCGCCCATTTGGCCGCAGCGTTGGCGCAACAGTATGGCGCCGGCGTGGTTAGCTCCGACGCTTACCCCGCCGCGCCGTTATTGGACGGGCGGGTAAGCGCCGACTTCCTGGCGCAATCACAGGTGGTAGCACTCGATGAAGGTCCAGACTCGGTTACCTTGGCGATGGCCGATCCGGGCGATACGTACGCCGTCAGCGCTATTGAACTGGCCACCGGCAAGCAAGCGCATGTCCGCGTGGGCGTCAGCAGCGACATAGACGCCGCTAATCAACGCTACTCGCAAGGCGGCAGTAATTTGCATGTTGTCGTTGGCGCGGATGAAGAAACCGACATCCAGCAGCTACGCGACTCCGCCCGTGGCGAGCCAGCGATTAAGTTCGTCAACGAATTGGTGGGACGCGCCGTGCGTATGCGCGCTTCCGACGTACATCTGGAGCCTTATCCTGGCGTGCTGAAGGTTAGGGTGCGGGTAGACGGCGTGTTACGCGACTTGGACAGTCCCGACGCCAAACTGGGGCCCGCCATCGTCTCGCGCATCAAAGTATTATCGCGGCTCAATATCGCCGAACGCCGCTTGCCCCAGGATGGGCGCATGCGCCTGCCGGTAGAAGGCCGGCAGATGGATATGCGCGTATCCGCGCTGCCTACCATGAACGGCGAATCGGTGGTGTTGCGCTTGCTGGATCAAGAGACGGTACCACTGGATTTCGAGAGCATCGGCTTTGAGCAGCACATCATTGATGGTCTACAAGGACTGTTAGCCCGTCCGCACGGCATCGTACTGGTCACTGGCCCCACCGGCAGCGGCAAGACCACCACGCTATACGCCGCCATGCAACAGCTCAACAGCCCAGATCGCAAGCTGGTGACGGTAGAGGATCCAGTGGAGTATCAGATCGGCGGCATCTCTCAGATCCAGGTACGCCCGCGCATCGGTTTGGGCTTTGCCGAATCGCTACGCTCCATTTTGCGCCACGATCCCGATGTCATCATGATCGGTGAGATGCGTGACCTTGAGACCGCGCAAATAGCCATCCAATCGGCTTTGACCGGACACAAAGTGTTCTCGACGCTACACACCAACGACGCTGCCAGTTGCATCACCCGCTTACTGGATATGGGCCTCGAATCGTACTTATTGACGGCCACCATTAGCGGTGTTTTGGCGCAGCGGCTGGTGCGGCGCCTATGTGATCATTGCAAACAGCCGGTCGAACTGAACGCGGCAACCCTGCTCGAATCCGGCATCGAAGACGCCCTACCCCCTGCCGGACCTGCCACCAGACCGGCATTGGAAGGCGCGCTCAAGGCCGCCATGATCTGCTACGAAGCCGCCGGGTGTGAGCACTGCGACGGCATCGGCTACCAGGGCCGCACCACCATCGCTGAACTCCTGCATGTAGACAGCGCCGTGCGTCAAGCGGTGTTGAGCGCCCAAGACACCGATGTGATCAAGCGAGTGGCACGCGAATCGGGCATGCGCAGCATGCAAAGCGACGGTTTGGCGAAGGTGGCCGCTGGCTTGACCAGCGTCGCCGAGGTCGCCCGTGTCACTTTGGGCGCATAGGCGCCACACTGCTCATCCACATGACGTTATTCCGATACAGAGCGGCCCGGGCCAGCGGTGAGGTGGTGGAAGGCGAGATGGAAGGCGCCGATGCCATGACGGTGATGCGTGCATTACAAAATCAAGGTCTGGTGCCCATCCGCGCCGAAGAACATACTTCCAAAGCGGCCCGGCTAAGCTGGACCCGGCGCGATGTGGTGCGCAGCCAAGACATCGAATTGGTGGCAGCCGAACTGGCTATGCTGCTGGATGCGGGCGTGCCTTTGGACCGTGCGCTTGCCATCATGGCCCAGTTGGTGGAAATCCCCTCGCTCAAAACCTCCTTAGGTGGCCTTGAAAGGGCCATGCGCGAAGGTAAGTCGTTTCCAGATGCACTGGCAGCGGAGACTTCCATGTACCCGCCATTGCTGGTCAATTTAGCGCGGGCGGGCGAGATGGGTGGCAAGTTGAGCGAGGCCCTGGCGCGGGCGGCTGGCTACATGGAGGCTGCCAGGCTCACCCGCGAGAGTTTGATGTCGGCCATGCTCTACCCGCTCATCCTCTGTGGTCTGGCGCTTATCTCAGTGCTCCTAATGGTGACCTTTGTGGTCCCCCGCTTTGCCACCCTGTTCGACGATGCGGGAGTACCTCTGCCATTGGCAACGCAGATCTTGGCGGCCGCCGGCGAGTTTCTGACTGAATACGGTTGGGCCATAGTGGCCGGCGGCGCGGGTAGCGCCTGGATCATCAAACGGCGTTTAGCCGATCCCAAGAACAAAGCGCGCTTCGACGAACTCGTCTTAACCATACCTGGGCTCGGACAGCTCATCGCAAAAGTGGAAGCGGCGCGGTTCGCCCGCATAATGAGTACCTTGCTGGCCAGCGGTACTGCCGTCCCGAACGCGCTATCGATTGCCCAATCCAGCGCCTCGAACGCCGCCATTGCCGAACGGCTGGGCACGATCGCCCAGGCGGTGAGGGCCGGACACGGGATGGCCGATCAGTTAGATCGCCAAGGCGTATTTCCACGTCTGACGGGACAAATGCTGCGTATCGGCGAAGAGTCCGATCGCTTGGTAGATG
Source organism: Gammaproteobacteria bacterium (assembly GCA_012103455.1). Classification (GTDB taxonomy): domain Bacteria; phylum Pseudomonadota; class Gammaproteobacteria; order HK1; family HK1; genus WLWT01. The sequence continues at coordinate 783,967 of WLWT01000002.1, read as the reverse complement.
TCCTGGATAAACTGGGCGAGATGTTCGAGAAGGATATCGATCGCAGCATGAAACGTGCGGTGACCCTGGTCGAACCGGTGCTCATCTTGGTGGTCGGGCTTATCGTGGGCGCTGTGGTTTACGGCGTACTGAGTGCGGTGCTCAGCATCAACGAACTGACATGAGAGTTAAGAGGCGAGCAATGAATCGGACAAGGACTGGTATACGTCATTTAGCGCGGGGCTTCACCCTGGCTGAGCTGCTGGTAGTGATGGCTATCTTGGCCATGATCGCCGCCTTCGCCGGCCCTCAGATCTTCAAAGCTTTGGGCGGTGCGGAACGCGATTCCGTCAAAGTACAAATTGCTAATTTCAGCAGTGCCATCGATCAATACCGGCTCGACGTAGGCAAATACCCCACCTCGCTCAACGACCTCATTGAGGCCCCATCCGACGCCAGACGCTGGGACGGCCCCTATCTCAAGAAGACCATTCCTCTGGATCCATGGGACAACGCCTACCAATACCAGCATCCGGGTGAACACGGCGATTATGATCTGTTGTCGCTGGGCGCTGACGGTATTCCCGGCGGCGACGGCGATAACGCGGACATCGTCAGTTGGGAATAGCAACTGCCGCAGGCCGCCGAACCGCTCTGGGCCCGTTCATCTTGGGCGGATTCACCCTGCTAGAGTTGTTACTGGTACTAGCGCTGATGGCATCCGTTACCGCTTTTGTAGTCCCCCGTATGGTGCCATCGCAGAGCAGCGAACTGCGCGATGCCAGCGCCAAGGTCGTGGGGGCTTTGCGCAAAGCGCGCCAAGCGGCCATTCGGAGCACTCTAGAAGTCAGTTGTGTCTTTGATTTCCAGGCTGGCACAGTGATCTGGGATAGTGCCAGACGGCCGTGGAAGCTTAGCGACACGGTGACCTATGAGTTGACCGGAGCACGCAGCGAGTCACGCCCTGGACAAGCCGGCGGTGTGCGCTTTTTTCCCGACGGCTCATCCACCGGCGGCTCGATCACACTCACACTGGGTGACCTCGAAAATCGGGTGGATGTGAGCTGGCTCACCGGTCAAGTCCACCTGCGTGTTATCGACTAATGGGCACCTGCTAAAAATAGTCATTGTTTCGTGAGTGCACGGAAGCACCGCGCGCAACCGCAGTGTATAGGTGATACATGAGGATTCGAGCACGGCGCTGACACCGCCATCGTGGAAAAAGTGCATTTTTTTAAGGTGCCCTGATGTGCCCATTGAAACGACTTCATAATAAGCTAGGAGAAATCAAGCACAGTAGGATCAAATTCAGCCGGGCCAAACTCAGCCAGGGCTTCTCTTTGGTGGAGGCCATCGTCGCCCTCAGCATTTTGGGTTTCGGGCTCGCCATGGTGTTGCAAAGCGTGGCCCTCTCCAGCCGCGCCGCTGCCCGCGGCGAGCAAGCGATGCATGCCGCCTTCCTCATGCAGAATTTACTGTCCGCCTGTGGCACTCGGTACGACATTCGGACGGGCGCTTTTCATTCTGGTCAAAGCGACGGCTTTGAGTGGTCCATCCGAATGGAGGAGGCCGCGGATGTAAGCGGCGCTGCCAAGCTGGTACGCGCCATCGACATTCACATTGATGTGCAATGGCAAGACGGTGTTCGCCAACGATCGGTACGCGCCTTCACTTCCAGAACAACAACGGTTCGAAGTTCGTGACGCCGCCATCGGTCACAAGCACCCAAGGTTTTACCTTAGTGGAGATCATCGTCGCTCTAGCGGTCTTATCGATGATCGGCATAGCCGTGGCCAGTACCCTATCGAGCACAACACGAGCCGTTAGCCGTGCGGATCTCAACGCCGCGCGCAACGCGGATCAGCGCGTGGCCAACGATTATTTACGCCGTCAAATAGCGCTGGCGGTGCCGCGCAGCACCCGCAAGCGCGGCCGTAGTCAACTCTGGTTCGAAGGCGAAACCGCGTCCGTTCAATGGCTCGCGGAACTGCCCGTGCACGCGGCCGGTGGCGGTTTGCGTGCCCTGCGCCTGCGTCTAGATGACGGCAATCTCGAGCTGGATTACGTTCTTTGGACGGCGCAATTCGAGCAATTCGAAGAAGTTTGGGAAGCGTCCGGGCGGCGTAGCATTACGGTTCTGGAACGGGTGGAGGACATGCGCTATGCCTACCTGGCCCGCCGGCCACAAAGTGGTGACGCAGGGGCGCGGTGGCTGGCCACGTGGAGCAACCGCGAGGAGATGCCAGTGGCGGTGCGGATCGCAATCGTCAAAGAGGACGGCGAGCGCTATGCACCCATTGAAGTGCGGCTGCGCGCAATAGGGCGAACACGCTCAGGCGCACCCAGCAGCGCCGCTGGCATCAGCTTGCCCACTGCGGAAACAGATCCTTCCGAAAACGCGCAAAATACCGAGGGCACACCGGCGAGAGAGCCAAACGATGACGACGAGGACAATAAAATCCGGTGACCCACCAGTATTACCGCGGTATCGCGCTGGTCATCGTGCTGTGGGCAACCGCGTTACTGACCGGTATCGCTACTACTTACGCGCTCATGATGAGAACCGAAGGTGAGAGTTCCAGCAGCTTCGCGCGAAGAGTCGAGGCGCTGGCACTGGCCGAGGCAGGAATACACCGCGCTATCTACAATCTACTCGAAGCGCCGGATGAGGAGAGTACCTGGGCAGTTAACGGCACACCATTGCAGATAGAGTTGGACGGCGGCAACGTAGACGTACGTATTTTTGCCGAGGCAGGCCGTATCGATCTCAACCGAGCACCCATTGCGTTACTCACAGGTCTTGCCGAGGTGGCCGGCGCCAGCGATCCAAAAGCGGTAGGGGCCGCTATTGTCGATTGGCGCGACAAGGACAGCAAAGTGACCGAAGCAGGTGCCGAAGATGCCGACTACGCCGCCGCCGGCCGCCCGTACGGCGCTGCCGACCGGCCGTTTTACTCAACTTCCGAATTGCACCAACTCATCGGCGTCACGCGCCCGGTAGCAGCGGCGATGCAACGGCACAGCACCATTTTTAACCGCAGTTCCAAGGTGGATGTGACCACGGCATCTAGCGCGGTACTAAAAGCCCTGCCCTCGGTAGACGTCGAGCAGGTGGAGCAATTTTTGCGCACTCGCGCCATCCAACTGCTTGGTCCCGCGGCGGCGAGCTTTTTACGTATCGGCACGCGCACCTTTCAGCATCGCGGTTTTTTCACCATTGAGGCCCGCGGCATAACGCACGCCGGTACGAGCGCAACGGCAGGGGTTTTAATACTACTGACCCGCTCACCGCGCGAGCCGTATGCGGTGATGTCGGCAACGCAGGATTTCGCGTGGTAATCAAGGCTCTCAATTGGTGGCTAAGCCAGCTTGCTGGCGACACTCGGACGGGCCCACACAAAGGCCCCGTGCTGTTGGCCCAAAGTGGCGAAGACGGCGTTCGGGTGAGTGATGCCAAACGGCGGCGGCCCAAGTTCATCACCCTATTAGATAGCGCCAACACCAAACCCAGTGCACTCAAAAAATATCCGCCGCCGCACACCCGCGTCATCGTACCCATAGAGACCGGCAAGATATTGGACCGGCCCGTGGAGCTACCGGCCGCGGCTGCCGAGAATCTTCGCCAAGTACTCTATTTACAGATGGAGAAAGTCACGCCGTTCGGTGCGGACGATATAGTTTTCAGCAGTACCGTGCAGCGCCGGGGAAAAGGCGAGCAGCCCATGCTGGTGGACTTGCAAGTAGCCCCGCGGCGGCTCGCTCAAGCCGAACGTGATGCACTCGCGCGCGCCGGCTTTGCCCTACCGTGGGAGTGGGCACGGGTTGAGCCTTATCAAGATGGCATGGCCATCGCATTCACGCCACCGCGGCTACGCCAGGGTTTATCCAGCTTCAATCTCTTTATCTGGGCTTTGAACCTTATTTTGCTGGCGGCTCTTGTGGCTTGGCCGTTCTGGGAGCAGCACCAGATGCTCGAGCGGCTGGATGCGCAAATAACGGCGGTGCGCGGCGAAGCGAAGAAGGTATCGGCGCTTCGCGACGAGTTGGACGCATTAGCCGCTGAGCGCGAGGTCTTGTCACGATTGCGCTACCGCCCGCCGAGTGCAGCCCAACTGTTGGAAGACGTCGCATCGCATCTACCGGACGATACCTGGCTACGGCAATTCACCATCAAGTCGGACACGCTCATTTTGACCGGCCTGTCGCCGCGAGCACCGCAGTTGCTGCAACGATTAGAAGCCTCTAAATGGCTTGAAAACGTTCAACTTGCCGCCGCTCTTCGAGCCGTGCAGGGCCAAAGTGGCGGCGAGCAATTCGTCATCGAAGCGGCTATCTTACGCAGCGGGGCGCAGTGAGCCGTGCAACGGTTGTTGGCATTCGCTGTTCTGATCGCTGTTATCGCCGGTGGTGTGGCGGCGGCCGGTATCCCGCTCTGGACGCGCTTTCAACAGCGATCAGAAGCCATTGATGACAAACAATTGCGCCTGTCCAAGCTCCACCGCACGATGCTGCGCCGTAGCGACTATCAGCGTGAATTGGCCGTGTACAAGAAGGAGCGGGCCAACTACCCGGGCCTGTTACGAGAAACGCGGCCCGCTTTGGCAGTGGCGGCGCTTCAAGCACGCATCAAGCAGTCAATCCAACGGGCGAAAGGCCGATTGCGCAGCGCAAATCCCCTAAAACCTAAGACGGAGCACGGATTCCACCTGATTTCAATCGATGTATCGGCACAGCTTATCAACAATGGGATGCAAACCCTTCTACGAGCGCTGGAAGGTGAAAATCCACGGCTCGTCATCGAGCTATTGACCATAGACGCTCAACGCCAAGCACGCGGTAGGCGGCTCAATACTCAAGAGCCGCGCCTGAATGTACGCTTCATAGTACGGGGCGTGGTGGCTGCTAGCGAATGAAATAACGCCGGTGAAGATTTCCGCAGACTAGAGAGTTGATAAACGTTTGGAGCGGGCTCTTCGATAACATGCTGATAAGCGCTTGTTTAAATAATATAAGCAAGCGCATGTTTTTATTGAATAAATAGGAAGCTTAGTTTAGTATCGGCCGGACCTAGCTAAGCCCCGCAATGGTACAGTGGCTTAATATCCAAAAAAGAAGGTCGGCGATCCCTTGGCCTGCACTCACCATACAAGCACGTGCTCTGAACCGCTAGGGTCCGGGGATAGTGAGCGGGTTACATCAGAACCCTTGTTGAGCGAAGTCAAACGTCCAGAGATCGGCTTCGTGCGGCCCGGCACGGGTATCTTCACACGCCGCGGACGCGCGGCTACACCGGCCAACCCAGGCAGCGGCACGGGCCGCTTCACCCTCAATTTCCAAGACACCGATCTACTCGAAGTCGTCAAAGTCATCCTGACCGATCTATTGCAAGCTAATTATGTAGTGGACCCAGGGGTAAGCGGCCGGGTCACATTACAGACCAGCAAAGCATTACAACCGTCGGCGCTCATACCGACGCTGGAGATGCTGCTGAGGATGAACAACGCAGCCCTAGTGTTGGACGGGGATGTCTACAGCATCGTGCCCCGCGACAAAGCCATACAAGGCCTAGTGTCGCCTCAACTCGGCGACGTCAGCACGCCACTGCCCAGTGAATTCGGCGTACGCATCGCGCCGTTGCGTTTTATAGGTGCGGAGGAGATGAGCAAAATCCTCGAGCCTTTTGTCACGCCGGGCAATATCGTGCGTATCGACACGCAGCGCAATCTACTGATCCTGGCCGGCACCAGTCAGGAATTAGGCCGGTTGCTGGAGACTATAGACGTTTTCGACGTGGACTGGCTCGCTGGTATGTCGGTAGGCTTGTTCACCCCGGACTTCGTCGATACCCAAACCCTGGCAACGGAGCTTGAAAAAGTATTCGGCTTAAACGCGAATACGCCACTATCGGGCATGGTCCGTTTCGAAACCATAGAACGGCTAAACGCACTGTTAGTGGTGACGCCAAAGCGGCGCCATCTAGAGACCGTATCGGATTGGATTGACCGTTTAGACCGGGAGAGCGGCACACTCGGAGAACGGCTGTACATCTATCACGTGCAAAACGGTAAAGCGGTCGATCTCGCTGCCGTGCTGACCGATCTATTCGTGGACTCGGATCCCGCGACACCATCGCCAGCGGCGGTAGCACCGGCGCAAACGCCCGTGACGCTAACCAGTACGCCGACACCACAGCCGGCGGCGCAAACGGGTGCACAGCCTGAAACCGCTGCTACACCAGCGGCCACGCCCGCACCGGTACCGCCGGCCACCCCCGGCGTAGGCGGCGCCACCGACACGGGCGTCGCGGTGGCGAATTCGGGCAATGTACGGATCATCGCGGACGAGCCAAACAACGCACTGCTGATCCTTGCGACCGCCCCTAGATACCGCCAGATATTGGCCGCGCTTCGCCGTTTGGACATCGTACCGCTACAAGTGCTGGTGGAGGCCACTATCGCCGAGATAACGCTCACCGATCAGTTACAACATGGATTGGACTGGTTTTTTAAAAATCACATCGGCAACAAGGAGGGGCGCACTACACTCAATTTGGGCACCGCCGCTTTGTCCGCCGCGGCACCAAGCTTCTCCTACGCCATTACCGACGCGGCGGGAACCGTGCGCGCCGTCCTCCAGCTCTTGTCGCAGGATTCGCGGCTCAACGTCATCTCCTCACCCTCCCTGATGGTGCTCAACAATCAGGAGGCGCGCATTCAGGTGGGCGACGAAGTGCCCATAGTTACCGTGCAACAACAACCTGTGCAAACTGCCACGACGAACGTGATCAACACGGTGGAATACCGCGAGACGGGTGTGCTGCTAGCGGTTACACCGCGCGTGAACGCAGGCGGCTTGGTGCTTATGGATATCGAACAAGAAGTCAGCGACATCGCACCCGGAACCGCCGGTGCCGGCAACAATCCAACCATCCAACAGCGCAAGATCAACAGCACCGTGGCAGTGCAAAGCGGTCAGACAGTGGTGTTAGGCGGGCTTATACGGGAAAACCGGAACACCACTCACGCCGGTATTCCGCTACTTAACCGGCTACCGGCGGTTGGTCCGCTCTTCGGCAGTACCAACAAATCGAGGCGGCGCACCGAGTTGGTGGTACTGATTACCCCCAGGGCCGTGCGCAATAGCGATGAAGCGGCCCGTATCACCAACGAATTCAGAGAGAAGATGCGCAGTCTGCGCCCTTTGAGCCAACCAGAAGAGAGTACAGCTCGAACATTAAGAACCAGGTTCTAGTCCTTTAAGTATTAAGCACTGAGCATTCTTTAGCTTGTTCTATCAGAAATTCTGCCGCCGCCCGATGACCATGGAATCACGGGCATAGTCAGTCAGCGTCGCGGGCAGCGCCAGCCGGTTGCGCAGCGTCACCCCATCTTAAGGCCAGGGGCGAGAAGAGAGCCGATGCGGATAGTCATGCATGGGCTCAACGCGCCTGATGCCTAGCCAATGCGCCGATGATAAGTACTGCGGTTAAGCCGGCTACCGCCAACCCGGCACTCGCCAGCAAAGTACCGTCGATAACCGCCGGCCACACCGGTTGGCTCTCCAACAATCGCTGCTTGCCGCGCACTGTCACATAAAGGCGTTCTTGAAACGGCCAAATACGCCAGAGGGTGCCTATCAAAAGCCCGGTAATGGTGACCAATGTGGCTCTATACCAACGGGTCAACAGCCAGCTCAAAAAACGGCTAAAAGCCAATAAACCCGCTACACAGCCGAGGGCAAACGGCAAGATGATAGTGAAATCGAGCCGCCCCAGACCCTCGAATACGTAGGCATATTTTTGCAAAATCAACAAGATAAAAGAGCCGGAAATGCCCGGCAGGAGCATAGCGCTAATGGCCAACGCGCCGCTGAGGGCGACAAACCACGCCGACGTAGGCGTTTGCACGGGCACCAAATTCACAATAACAAAACCGATGATGGCGCCCGCGCAAAGGCCCAGGTAGTCACCGGTGCGCAACGATTCCAACGAGCGGATCAAAACGGCTGCGGAGCCCACGATGAGCCCGAAAAACAACCCGTAGATCAGCTCGGAATGGGTCTCTATGAGCTTGGGCAGAGGCACCACACGGGTAAAGAAGACAACGGCGCCAGCAATGCCAAAACCCAATGTGATGAGAAAAACCGCATCGACCCGCACCCACGCTTTTCGCAACTTAGCGCTCAGCAAAAGTTTTAGCGTAACTGCATCAAAAGCGCTGATAGCGGCTAACAAACGCTGATAGAGCCCCAGTATGAACGCCATAGTGCCGCCGCTCACACCCGGCACCACATCGGCCGCACCCATGCAAAATCCCTTCAAGGCGGTAACGGTAAAGTCGCGGGGATTGTTCAAAACAGAGTCCGAATCTTCAGCCACCGGGCGAGCCGGCCATCACCTGTGGTACGCAGGGCTGAGTTCTCGCACAGCAGCTATAAGCGCAGATACGTGTTCAGGCGGTACCTGCGGGGTAATACCGTGGCCTAGATTGAATACATGACCCGATCCCGGACCATAACTATCGAGAACGCGGCTCACTTCCGTTCTTATACCCTCACAGGAACTCAGCAGCAGCGTTGGATCCAAATTGCCCTGAAGGGCGACTTTATCGCCAACCTGTTGACGCGCCGCGGCAAGTTCCACGGTCCAATCCAGACCTACGGCGTCACAACCGGTGGCCGCGATTTCGCTCAACCAACCACCACCACCCTTGGTAAACAGTATGATCGGCACCCGGTGGCCCTCATGCTCACGGCTAATGCCGTCCACGATGGCAGCCATATACCGCAGGGAGAATTCACGAAAATGATACGTGCTCAAAATGCCGCCCCAGGTATCGAAAAGCATGAGCACTTGAGCCCCGGCCGCCACCTGCGCATTCAAGTAACTGACAACGGACTGGGCTAAAAGACCCAGTAACCGATGAGCCGCTTCAGGTGCATCGACTAATAGCCCCTTGGCGGTGCGAAAATCGGTCCCCCCCCGGCCTTCGATCATATAGGTCGCCAGTGTCCAGGGGCTGCCGGAAAATCCGATCAGAGGGACACGGCCATCTAGAGCGGCGCGGGTCACCCTCAGGGCATTCATTACGTAGCCGAGTTCGCCGTTCGGATCGGGTACGGCTAAGCGCTTGATATCCGAGGCGCTTCGCACCGGTTTTGCGAACACCGGCCCTTCGCCCTGCACAAAACTCAACCCTAGCCCCATGGCGTCGGGAATAGTAAGGATGTCGGAAAAGATAATCGCCGCGTCCAGATCATAACGCTCAAGCGGTTGCAAGGTGACCTCACACGCGAGTTCCGGTGTAGAACACAAAGTCATAAAGTCACCCGCCCGGGCGCGCGTTTCTCGGTATTCGGGGAGGTAACGGCCCGCCTGGCGCATTAACCATAGGGGCGTGCGATCAACGGGTTGACGGGCCAACGCTCGCAGCATCCGGTCATTTTGTAAACCTGATTTCATCAAACACTCATGATCTGAAAGACGTAGCTCTATGGCTTCTCACCCGCTGCCAACCGCTCACCGTAACGTAATTAGCATCACAAAGAACTCACTGCGGTATACCGATCAGTCTCAAGCCCTGCAGAGTACGGGGCCAAGGATCGGTGGCTTTCAAAGAGGCCGGTAGTTGTGCAATCGCATCGGCGGCGGCTTTGCGCGTGGCAAAACGCCCAACGATCACCGCAAAAAGATCCGCCCCGCCAGCGTCAGCCACTATATACACCCTCGCGTAGGGCGCTAATTGGTGCTCACCAATAAAGGAAATAGCATCCTGCATTTCACGAAACGCGACCAATTGAATCACGTAGCGCCCCACGCTGGCCGGTGCACTGGCTGGAGCCGGCGGCGGCGCACTGATCGGAGCCGCAGGTGGTGGCCGTGGCGGCGGTGATGGCGGGGACGCGCTCGCCTGGCCATCACCGGTTTGGCTACCACCCGTTTCGGGGGGTATGCGCGGCTTTGGCGGAGGCCGCGGGCGGGGCCTGGTGGATGAAACTGGCGAACTCGACCGGATCGAGGCCGTCTCCTCAACACTGCTCGTCGCGGGCGGCAGCGATGGTGATACGGGTGGGACGGCCGGCGGTGGCGCCGGCACGGGTGAAGGAGCCATCGGCACCGCTGGTACCGAAGATCCTGGTAACGGCGCGGGTACAGGTAACGGCACAGGGGTGGACGGCGGATTCACTTCGGCTACAGGCACCGCAGCCGGGAGAGGAGGGGGCGGCGCAATGCCGGGCCGTTTCGGTAATGAGAGCGCCTCGATGGGGCTCGCTCCCCCGTCTACCTCATCGGCGGGCCACAGCCAAATCGCAGCCAGTCCCACTACGATCAGCACCATGGTCGATACTCCAACAATGGCCATCAAACCGTTTCGGCCAGTCACAAGCAGCTTCGCAACCGGTGCGCTCTCGTGTTTATCCCGCGCGCGCAGATAATCCGAGGCGATGCGGTTCAGTGCCAGAGGATTGCCACGGGAGCGCGCATGGAATTGCTCGCAAAGCACCCAATCGAAAGGCGAATCGCCCGCCCAACCGGAATTGGCGAGGCGTAGATTCAGATAGTCGGGAATTTGTGCCAGCGTCAACGGAGGCAGTTCGATGAGCGGCAACCAATCCGCCCCCCCCCGGCCCAATCCTCCCTGCACCAATTCCCGATAAAGACGGTTGACTTGCTCATCCAAACCGGCGCGGCCGCCCAACACCACCCGTAGCCAGCCCTCCGGTGTGCTCCCAAGCGCGATGAGTTGTTCAAGAACCGGATCGGCCAGACGGTCAGCGTCGTCCACCAGCAATACCGGCACTCGCCCGGTCGCATTGATGCTCACCAGCTGGGCCCATACAGCCTCGGCGATGCTCCCGTGGATATCATCCCCATCAGCGCCGCCCAGACACTCGGCCATATCAATAAACAACTGCTCCGCCGTCGAATCGTCCCGCGCGCCCCATAAGATCACCCAATACGAAGCAGTCAGCGACTGCTTGGCGGCCTGCAGAAAACGAGTCTTGCCAACACCCGGATCACCCAGCAACAGCATCGGCCGCGTGGTATCAACGCACAGGTGAGTGAGCAATGCGAGGCGCTGGTACAGTTCCGCAGTATCGAGATACGGGGCTCCTTCATCCTGGAATGGATCGCCTTCCAGTGCTAATCGCTCCAAAGAAGCAGGTTGCAAAAGTTCCCGGCGGCTGCTCATGCCCGTGACACTGGCTCCTTCACGTCAGCTCAACCCTGTGATGAAGCCTTCGGTATCCGGCAATGGCGTAACGGTCCGTCACCTCCGCGATATAGTCCTCAATTGCCCGCGCGCGGCCCGTCTCGCCGAGTGCTCGCTCGCCGGCCCTAGCCCATTCCTGGTGAGCAGATGGCATGACGCGGATGCCATCCATCATGGCGTCAAACAACGCTGCGACCGTTCTCTTCGCTTTCATGGCCATACCGCCCACACGGTAATAATGATACGAACTGTCGTGCAAAAAACGCTTTAGAGCCATATGTTTAGCCTCCATCGCGGGGCTGAACCGGACTAATGACTATGGCGCGTTACGCACATCGTCAATAGTTGCCGGATCCAGTATTGCGATGGCATCGCCGGTGGTCTCGGTCAGATCTTCTACTTGCGCGCCAATCATACGGCGGACGACTTCGTGCACGATCCGGCGTTCGTCCAATAAGCACGCACTTCCTCCAGCCAGCGGCTCGGCGAATATATCGGGTTCGCTGAGTTACACAATACTTGGGTCAGCCGGGTGCGGAACATATCACCCTCGTGATTGACAAAGACTTGGGTTTTGTATTCGAGCTGGCGAAAAGCGGCGTAATGCACGATGCGATCGCGTTGAAACTCGCTCCGATAACGCGGCGGAGATTCTAGCTGAACTCGTCCGCGTGAATACTCGAGGCTGGCGGCGTACGGCTTCAAGGTCGCAGTCATCTCAGCCCTGTTTTGGTTACAGCATGGTAAGCAGGTTCAGCCGGAATCGAGCCATATTGCCTCAAGCTATCTGCCGGCAAGTATCTAAGGTAGCCTCAAGCGCGCTCTCGCTGAACTCATCGGCGACAACGGCGTTACCCAGCGATTTCAACAAGATCAGGCGCAGCTTGCCAGCCTTGACCTTCTTGTCCACTGACATTAGCGCGCGCATGGTCTTAGTATCGAGTGAAGCAGGCGCGAGAACCGGCAATCCGACCCGGCTTAAAAGGGTGCGGATGCGGGCCACCACATCCTGACGCACCATGCCAAGGCGCGCCGATAAGTCGGCAGCCATGTGCATGCCGGCGGCAACGGCTTCGCCGTGCAGCCACTGGCCGTGCCCCAGACCTGTCTCTATGGCGTGAGCAAACGTATGCCCTAGGTTGAGTAACACCCGCTCGCCACGCTCGCGCTCATCACCGGCGACCACATCGGCTTTGTTCCGGCATGAGCGCACGATGGCTTCGGTGAGCGCCTGCCAATCGCGCGCCAGCAGTGCTTCAACATTCGCTTCCAGCCACGAGAAGAATTCAGCATCGCGAATCAACCCGTACTTGATAACTTCCGCCAGCCCGCAGCGTAACTCCCGATCACTCAACGTAGCTAGCGTATTCGTATCGGCGATCACCGCCGTCGGCTGATGAAACGCACCGATCATGTTCTTACCGGCTGGATGATTGACTGCGGTCTTCCCACCTACCGATGAATCGACTTGAGCGAGCAGCGTAGTGGGTAACTGGACGTACTCTATACCCCGTTGGTAACAAGCGGCGGCGAAGCCAGCCATATCGCCTATAACGCCACCGCCGAGCGCTAAAATGGTCGCATCACGACCAAAACGTTTGCTCACCAGAGCATCGAATAGAGCATTTAGAGTAGCTAAATTCTTGTGTTCCTCACCGTCGGGCAAGATGACGCAAGCGTGTTTTACAGCGCCAAGGCTGCTTCGCAAAGATTTGAGGTAGAGATCCGCAACTATTTGATTGGTAACGACAAGCGCTCCTCCTTCGCCAATATGGGGAGCGAGCAACGCGGGCTGCGACAACAACCCCGGGCCGACATGAATAGGATAACTATGATGCGCCAACTCCACCGTTAGCGTACTCATAGCTCCTCGATTTGCCGTATCAGATCCTTCACCACCAACCGCGTGCTGCGCTGATCGGTTTCCATGACTAGATCGGCCACTTGACGATATAGTGGGTCGCGCTCTTCTAGCAACTCACTCAAACGTTGCCGCGGATCATCGCCGTTCAAAAGCGGGCGGTTGCGATCCCGTGAAGTGCGCTCAACGAGTAGATCCAAGGGGGCATAAAGATACACTATGAAACCACGGGCGACCAAGCAGGCCCGGTTTTCAGCACTCAAAATAGCGCCACCGCCGGTCGCGAGCACGGTATCGCGGCCCTGGGTCAGCTCATTGATGACTTGCTGCTCACGCCGGCGAAATCCCTCCTCGCCTTCCAGATCGAAAATATAAGAGATATCAACACCGGTTCTGCGCTCTATCTCGTTATCGCTATCGACAAAATCCTTGCGTAGGGACTTAGCGAGTTGTTTGCCAATGGTGCTCTTGCCAGCCCCCATAGAGCCGACTAAAAAAATGTTCTCAGGTGTTCGCATGATCTTCGGTCACTTAACGATGGCACGGATCATACCGTTCGGCGGCACAAAATTGATCGCTGTTATCCATTAATTCTTCAAAAATCGGCGGCCGTTGCCAATTGCGAGCCCGTACCCTTTGGTCAACAATCTTGTTTTTTGATGAGCGCGTTATCCTTGTCGATGAGCTGCTGGCCGCTTACACTCCCTCCTGTAGGCGTTAGCTAGACCTGCTGCCACGCCAAAAAAAGAACCCGCGGTGGTTTCCCAACCGCGGGCAAACAGGGGCGCAAGACATCGGCCCCCAAGGCGCCGGGCACTCATGCCCGGCGTCCAGGGATTCTTAGAGCCACAAGGAATCTTTCAAGATCCTGGGCGTGATGAAGATGAGCGGCTCGCTGCGGGCATCCCGGTCTACATCGCTGCGGAACAGCCGGCCAACGTAAGGCAGATCGCCAAAGAGCGGCACCTTCCTCGTATCGCTACGTTTGGTTTGCTGGTAGATGCCTCCCAGCACCACGGTCTCACCGTTGTCCACCAGAATCTGCATATCCACAGCCCGGGTATCAATGCTCGGAATGTTGTTGAACAACTGACCTACCGCATCTTGGTTGACCGACAGATCCATGATGAACTGGTGGTCTTCGTTGTCCAAGGTATCGTTCCTCGACACACCGAGTTGCACACCCAACTCCTCACGAAAAGTAGTGTCCGCCACTACGATGCGCGATTCGATGAGCACTTGACGCACCGGAATATCCAGCCGCTCGCCGGTGTAACCGAGCTTTCTCTTGCACTCGAGCCAGCCCGGCAACACCGTGTCTAGATATTCGATGATAACCTTGTCACCCTCGGTCCGTGTATCGACGATGGTGGCAGGATCAGACCGGGTCACCAATACCCGGCCCTGGCCGTTGCGGCCACGGCGAAAATCGACATTCTCGATGCGCCTTACCGTATCCGACTGCACGGCCCCACCGGTAGCGGCCAGCGGTGCTTGACCTGCGCTACTGCCCGATGCGGTTCTAGCAATACTGCTATCCATAGCCACTCGCGCGGGATTATCTACGGCAAACACCAGCGGGTCTTCAATGGGCTCGGATAGTTGCAGCCGCATTTGCAAACGCTCGCCCGGTAATGACACGAACGTAATAGCATCCAGTGTCGCGGCGGCGTTGACCTGAGCTGGCGCGCACGCACAAAGCAGTGTAGCAAGCACTGTCCACTGATTTTTCATCCATCTATCAAATATCCATTTTAGGGCCAACCCGTTAACAACGGCTGACCACTTTGTGGGCGAACAATACTTGAACATGGTTCTTCTCCCGTGCCTTCATCAGACAACGTCAGGGCCATCTATTCGCGGCTGCTCACGCCTGATGTTCAGCTTGATGTCTTACACTCCGGGCCTCTTTATGGAATTCGCAATACGCTTGGCGCGCGAGGGTCATACAACCGGGTTGCCATGACTCTCTTGCCGTCTCACTCATTGCCATTGTTGCGGTCGTAGTTCGGCGTAATACATCCGGGATGTATACCTCGAAACCCACCCTTATTCTTGTTTCGCGGCTCTATTGAAATATCATGCTGTGTAACGATGCGCGGCAGCGCGGCAACCGCACTTTGTCTTTTCTTGCGCAGTTCAAGCATTTTTACGGCTGTTGAACTGATGTCCAAGCCGATGATCGGTGTTGACTTGCGCTCGAACAAAACCACTTTCCTGCTCTGTTTTCCCTTAGTCTACAGTTAGTTAATATAGATTTATGCATAGCCACATTAAGAGTGTGTGCCAACTATAGATCATCGTTGGACCAAAGTTCAAACCCTATTTCGCTTGAATTGCCTCTCCGGCCTATAATAGAGGCCAGTTGACCCCCTTAAGCGTTGCCCATGAAATGGTGGTTGGAACCCAAGCTAGCCACTGGTCAAAACCTTTGCGATGTCCGGTTTCGCGGATCTGAAAGTGCGCTGGTTATTCAAAGCTACCTTCTTTTTCTCCCTGTCCGGCTTGGCGGTGGCCATAGTGGCTGGTGCCGGCCTCTGGTACACCCTTTGGCCCACCTTGCCGGATGTCGAAACACTACGCAGCATCGAACTGCAAACGCCACTGCGCATCTATTCGCGCGATGGCAAGCTGATACGTGAATTCGGGGAAAAACGGCGGGTGCCGCTCACGGTGGCTGAGATCCCCGATGGTATGAAGCACGCCGTCATCGCCACTGAAGACCGTAACTTCTATCGGCACAAGGGCGTAGACCCGATCGGCATCGCCCGCGCGGTGCTGTTCATTATCCGCGAGGGGCGTAAAGGTCCGGGTGGCAGTACCATTACCATGCAGGTGGCGCGCAATTTCTTCCTGGACAGGGGCAAAACTTATGCCCGTAAGCTGACCGAGATCATGCTCGCCTTCAAAATCGAGCAGCAACTTACCAAGGATGAGATTCTCGAACTCTATCTGAATAAGATCTTCATGGGACACCGGGCTTACGGTGTGGGCGCTGCGGCTCAGGTTTATTACGGCAAGACCATTGATGAGTTGACCTTAGCGCAGCTCGCGATGATCGCCGGTTTACCGCAGCGCCCGTCTGACTTCAATCCCGTCAGTAATGCGGAAAAAGCCAAAGAACGGCGCGACCATGTGCTATGGCGTATGCGCGAAGAGGGGCGGATCGATGCCGCAAGCTACCAAGCGGCTAAGGCGGAGCCGCTAACTGCGGAACTCCATGATCCGCCGGTCGAAGTACAAGCGCCCTATTTGGCCGAGATGGTGCGTCTAGAGATCAAACGGCGCTATGGTGAAGCGGTATTCGCCAAGGGGTACAAGGTCTACACCAGCATCGACAGTCCCATGCAGGCAGCCGCCGACAACGCGCTGCGCAAAGCCTTAGTCGAATACGATCGCCGCCACGGCTGGCGTGGGCCGGAACTGCGCATGACCTTAGGTGATGCGACCCCACCACCGCGCGAGCTGGACCGGCTACTCGCAGATATCCCACACCTTGGCGGGCTCGCGCCGGCCATCGTGTTAACCGTTGGTGATGAAGCAGCCACCGCCTACGTCAAACGCATAGGCGCTGTCACCATCGAATGGCCGCAAATGCGCTGGGCACGCGAGAAGATCACGGTTAATCGCATCGGAAAAAAGCCGAAGAAACCAGCCGATGTCATCGCCAGGGGCGATGTGGTGCGCGTTCAGAGAATAACCGTCACGAACAAAAAAATGAAGCAAACCCGCGATGTTTGGGCACTTTCGCAACTACCTGAAGTAGAAGGGGCATTGGTGGCGCTCGATCCCATGGACGGGCGTGTGGTGGCGCTCAGTGGAGGGCTGGATTTCAACCGCAGCAAATTCAACCGGGTCACCCAGGCGCGCCGCCAACCCGGCTCCAGCTTCAAGCCTTTTATCTACTCGGCGGCCATCGAAAAAGGTCTTACCGCCGCCACCACCATCAATGATGCCCCGGTGGTCTTCAACGAAAGCGATCATGCCGACACCGCATGGCGGCCCAAGAATTCAAGTGGCAAATCGTATGGGCCAACCCGCTTGCGCACAGCGCTCATCAACTCGCGTAACCTGGTGTCCATTCGCTTATTGGACCGGATCGGTATCGACTACGCTCTTCAACACGTAGAGCGCTTCGGTCTGGATGCATCCAAGCTGCCTCGCGATCTCTCCCTATCGTTGGGCAGTGGCGCGATCACACCCATGGAATTGGCCACCGGCTATTCGGTGCTAGCCAACGGCGGCTTCGGCGTGACTCCGTATTTCATCAGCCGCGTTGAAACCGCTAACGGCGAGGTACTCGATGAAGCCGCGCCGTTGCGGGCTTGCCCTGCCTGTCTGATGGATGACGCTCATGTGGACAACGCTGGCGATAACCCGTTTCCACCGCCGAAACCAAGCTTCGCGCCCCGTACGCTGGCGGCGGAGAACGCCTGGATCATGTACTCGATGATGAAGGACGTCATTCGCCACGGCACAGGTAAAAGGGCTGCGCAGCT
The DNA here is from genome assembly GCA_012103455.1 of Gammaproteobacteria bacterium. Taxonomy (GTDB): domain Bacteria; phylum Pseudomonadota; class Gammaproteobacteria; order HK1; family HK1; genus WLWT01. Next base: position 766,415 of record WLWT01000002.1, on the reverse strand, counting down.
AAAACGCAAAGATCTCGCCGGCAAGACTGGAACCACCAACGAAGGGCGTGATGCCTGGTTCTCCGGCTTCAATGGCACGCTAGTGGCCACCGCATGGGTAGGCTTTGACAGATTACAGCCTCTAGGGCGGCGCGAATACGGGGGTAAAGCCGCGTTGCCCATGTGGATGTATTTCATGGACGAAGCACTCAAGGGGGTGCCGGAGACGCCGCTTGCGCAGCCCGAGAAAATGGTGCGTCTTCGCATCAACCCCGAAACCGGATTGCTTGCCAAGGCCGGCGATCCGGACGCCATCTTCGAGACCTTCAGACCCGACCACGCACCCGCAAGACATTCGGGGCGTACCGTTCAACTAGAAGCTCAAGAGATTTCCAGACGCATCTGGTAGCAGCGCGCATTTCGTCCTCAGTGGCGTCCACGAGGTTTAAACACCGTGAATCTTCGCGACCATAACATGCGCGCCAACATCGCCGAGACAGCGGCCCGGCTTATCATTGAAGGTGGCATACGCGACTATCAGTTGGCCAAGCGCAAGGCCGCAGAGCGTCTAGGTGTCATGGATCGGGGAAGTTTGCCCACCAATATCGAGATAGAAGAGGCGGTCGCGCTCTACCAGCGGCTCTTCAGGGCCGAGAGCCAACCACAAAAACTTGCCGAACTGCGCCAAGCGGCCATGGAAGCAATGGGGTTTCTCGCCCAGTTTGACCCCCGTTTGACTGGCGCGGTGCTCGTCGGCACAGCGGACGAACATTCTTACGTGGAACTGCACCTGTTCACCGACGCCCCGGAAGAAGTGGCGATGTTTTTGCTGGAACACGGCATCGCGTTCGAACACGGCGAGAAGCGGTTGCGGCTCAGTCAAGATGAACAGCGCTACTTCCCGGCGTACCGGTTTTTAGCCGGAGACACGCCCATCGAATTGCTGATCATGCCGGATCGAAGTAGACGCCAACCGCCACTTAGCCCCATTACCGGTAAAGCGCTTCGCCGGCTAACCCTAGCGAAATTGCGCCGGTTCTTGGCACGCGAAGCCAAGACAGCGACTGAGTGAGCCCAACTCTCTTAGGGGCACCTCTAAAAATGCACTTTTTCCGCGATTGCGGCGTCAGCTCCGTGCTCGAATCCTCATGTATCACCTATACACTGCGGTTCTGCGCGCGGTGCTTCCTTGCACTCACGAAAAAATGACTATTTTTAGAGGCGCCCTAAATTCAGGCGCAATGAAACCGCCGACGTGTCGGGCAAGCAACACAACAGCATAGTGGTGCGGGTGGCGGTGCCAACCCCGCTGCGCCGCGCTTTCGATTATTCCGTTGCCACTACGCAACCCATCACGCCCGGTACACGAGTGCGGGTACCTTTCGGCCGCGGACACCACGTCGGCGTGGTGCTGGCATCCGGGGTAACGCCCTCGATCGCTCCAGCGCGCATCAAGCCCATCACCGAAATATTGGACGACCAGCCGCTTTTCGATGCCGCCACCATGGCGCTCTTGCATTGGACCGCCCGTTACTACCACCACCCGGTGGGCGAGGTGGCACAAACCATGCTGCCGGTGTCCTTACGGCGGGCTAAAGCATTAGGCGCCACCGGCAACACAGCTTACGCCCTCTCGAACGAAGGCTTGGCGGTGGATGCCGCCACCCTCAGCCGGGCACCCCGCCAAGCCCGTATTTACACAAAGCTGCTCGAAGCAGGAGCAACCGGCCTTACCCGGGCCGATCTGGAAGCTCGAGATCCGGGCTGTGGCGGCGCCATCCGTGCGTTGATCCAAAAGGGGCTGGTACAAAAAAAATCCCACGAGATCGCCGTTTTACCGCCACTTCCAACGGCCGCCCTGCCGGCGCTGAACGATGCACAACAAACGGCTGTGGATACCATAGATGCGAAACACGGCCAATTCGGTGCTTTCGTACTAGATGGCGTCACCGGCAGTGGCAAAACGGAGGTCTATCTAGCGTTAGCGGAGCGCGCCATCAACCGCGGACTTCAAGTACTGCTGTTGGTTCCGGAGATAGGGCTGACGCCGCAGATCATTGCAAGAGTACGCCAACGGTTAACGGCCACCCTGGTCTTGCTGCATTCAGGTTTGGCCGATGGCGCACGGGCTAGTGCCTGGCTGGCTGCCGCCAAAGGCTCAGGTCAGGTGGTGCTGGGAACGCGCTCGGCCATCTTTACCCCGCTACCCCGCCCTGGGCTCATCATCGTCGATGAAGAGCATGATCTCTCCTATAAACAGCAAGACGGTTTGCGTTACTCCGCCCGCGACTTAGCACTAGTGCGGGCAAAAGTTGCCGCCGTCCCGGTTGTTTTAGGAAGCGCCACCCCGTCGTTGGAAACCCTGTGGAACATACGTCAAGGCCGCTTCAACGCGCTTAAGCTCACAGCGCGGGCGGGCGGTGCCTCACTGCCAACGGTGGAACTCATCGACATCCGCACGCGGCTCATGGACGGCCATCTTTCACCAGCCCTACTCGATGCCATGCACACCACCTTGAAGGCCGGCCAACAAGTGCTTTTGTTCGTCAACCGCCGCGGTTTCGCGCCAGCACTGCTCTGCCACGAATGCGGCGAGGTGTGCGAATGTTCCAGGTGCGACGCCAAACTGGTGGTACATAGGGCCAGCCAACGGTTGCGCTGCCATCACTGTGGCTTGGAACGCTTGCTGCCAAAGCATTGCCCCCATTGCGACTCCGCGCATTTACGGCCAGTCGGATTGGGCACCGAACGGCTCGAAGACGAGCTGATAAACCACTTTCCCGGCACCAACTTAGCGCGTATCGATCGCGACACCACCCGCCGCCGCGGTCAGCTTGAAGCCAGCTTGGAGGAAGCGCGGCGTGGCTGCACGAAAATTCTCATCGGCACGCAGATGTTGGCCAAGGGCCATCATTTCCCAGGCGTGACCCTAGTGGCCATCTTGGACGCCGATAGCGGCCTGTTCAGCGCGGACTTCAGGGCCAGCGAGCGGCTCGCCCAGCTCATCGTGCAGGTGGCGGGGCGGGCGGGGCGTACAAAACGGCCCGGCCGCGTGCTCATCCAGACCCATCAACCACACCATCCCTTGTTGGTTGCGCTAAGAGCGGGAACCTATGCCGACTTCGCCGCAGCAGCGCTCACTGAACGTGAGGCCGCTATGCTGCCGCCCCTCAATGCGCTCGGCTTGATCCGCGCCGAAGCCCCCAAGGCAGATCTTGCCATGGATTTCCTCACCGCTGCGAAAGCTGTGGCGCAGGCGGCGGCATCAACCGTGTCGATACTCGGTCCGGTACCTGCACCGATGGAGCGGCGCCAAGGCCGCTTTAGGGCTCAATTACTGCTGCAATCGAACAGCCGGCCGGTGTTACAACGTCTGCTAACTACTTGCATTGACAACATCGCGGCACTGCGCGAAGCCCGCAAAGTACGCTGGTCTTTAGATGTCGATCCGCAAGATATGAGCTAAAAAACGGCTACGGCAAAAGCTGAAGTAATTGATTAAAAATATTGGCTTTAGCTCTATATATCAGTAAAATAACGCGACTTTCTCATGTGAGATAACAAGTGAGAGCAGAAGTCAGAGCATTGTTAGTGGAGGCGCTGAAACGGGCCGTGGATGACGGCGCGCTGACCTTGGATGAGCTTCCCGATATCGTCGTTGAGCGTACCCGCGATCCCGCTCATGGCGACTTTGCTTGCCCGTCTGCTTTAGCTCTTGCCAAAGCGGCACGGCGTCACCCCCGGGACATTGCCGCCGCCATTGCCGAACGCTTGCCGGTCGATGGCATCATCGCCAAACACGAGATCGCAGGCCCCGGGTTCATCAACCTCACCCTGAGCGCCAATGCCTATCAGGGGTTAGTGCAAACCATCCGCGAGCAACGCGAGAACTTCGGCCGCTCCAATATAGGCGCCGGACGCAAAATCCAAGTGGAGTTCGTCTCCTCCAACCCTACCGGTCCGCTGCACGTAGGTCATGGCCGGGGCGCAGCATACGGTAGCGCCATCGCCGATCTGCTCGAAGCAGTCGGACACGACGTTCAACGCGAATATTACGTCAACGATGCCGGCCGGCAGATGCACATTCTCACGGCCAGCGTATGGCTGCGTTATCTAGAGTTGTACGGGTACACCATCATTTTCCCGGCAAACGGCTATAAGGGCAGCTATGTGTCAGATATCGCGCAGCTTTTGCAAAAAAGCGATGGCGATACCTTAGCCCGCGGCGGTGAAACCATCATGGCGGGCCTGCCACCGGACGAACCCGAAGGTGGCGACAAGGAAAAACACATAGACGCCATTATCGAGAAAACCAAAGATGCCCTAGGTAAGAGTGCTTATCAGCGGGTATTCGATCTAGCCCTGAATACGATCTTGGACAGTATCGGTAAAGACCTAGAGGAATTTGGCGTCACTTTTCAACGCTGGTACTCAGAGCGGTCGCTGAGCGACTCTGGCGCCATCGATAAAGCCGTGCGCAAGCTCAGGCGCGCAGGGCACGTCTACGAGCAAGACGGTGCGCTGTGGTTTCGCAGTACGGATTTCGGTGACGAAAAAGACCGGGTGGTGATACGCGACAACGGCGAGGGAACCTATTTCGCATCGGACATCGCCTATCACATCGATAAATTGGAGCGCGGCTTCGACCGGGTAATCAACGTGTGGGGCGCCGACCATCACGGTTATATCGCGCGCGTGAGAGGAGCACTGATAGCGTGCGGCGAGGATGCGGACCGCCTCACCGTGCAACTGGTTCAGTTCGCTAACCTGGTTCGCGGCGGCGAAATCATCAGCATGTCCACACGGGGCGGAGAGTTCGTCACATTGCGAGAGTTGTACGCACAAGTGGGAACTGATGCGGCGCGGTTCTTTTACACCATGCGCAAAAACGACCAGCATATGGATTTCGATCTTGAACTGGCAACACAGCAAAACCGGACCAATCCGGTGTTCTACGTGCAATACGCCCATGCCCGGGTGTGTAGCGTGGCCCGACGCGCCGATGAGGCCGGTATCGCACCGCCCGCACTCCGAGGCGAGGCGGATCTCAACAGACTGACCCACCGAGCCGAGCGGGATGTCATGGTCATCTTGGCGCGCTATCCAGATGCAGTGGAATCGGCGGCACTCGATCTGAGTCCCCATACGTTGGCGCAGTACTTACGCGATCTGGCGACGGCACTTCACGCCTGGTACGACCTTGGCCGTACCGATCCGGGTATTAGAGTATTGGTGGACGATTCAGCGCGGCGAAAAGCCCGTATGGCACTGGCCGATGCGGCGCGCATCGTACTGGCAAACGGCTTGGGATTACTCGGGGTGAGCGCCCCGGAGTCGATGTAAACCCGGAACCGAAGCATGCCGCGGGACTACAAATTCCGCTCCCAACATATACAGGCGGAGCGGAGCCAATCAGCTAAACCCAGATATCCCGGATGGATGTGGGGTTTGGCGGGATTTGGATTAGGTCTTTGTGTGTCCGTGGCGGCTTACGTAGAGGGGCGCTACCCGGGTACGATCTTCGAACCCAGCCCTCCGGGCATACCCATCACCGATAGCAGCGCCGTTGCAATATCCGACGAAAAAGACGCGGCCAAGACGAGTGCCCATAAACCGAAATTCATATTTGAAGCCTATAGTCTACTGCGGGATATGGAGGTCGAGGTCAAGGCCGAGCCAAAACCCAAACGCGCAACGCTGAAAACAAATGAGGACGTGCGGTCTCTTTCAGGCATTCGGCAAATCGAACCGGCACAACCGGTTAAGCCAGGCCCTGCCGCCGAGTACAAGCAGAACACCAAAGCGGCGGCGACTTCGGATGATCAGGCTGCCAACAAAGCAGTTATACCGCCCCGCTCCCTTCTAGCGAAGCACGCACCTACCCGCACCACCTCCATCGAAGAATTAATTGCCCGCAACAAAACGACGGATCAATACATGTTACAAGTGGGCTCGTTCAACGAACTCGCATCGGCGAACGCCCTTCGTGCATCACTGGTGTTAAATGGCTACGACGCTCTTATCCAGACCGTTTCCGCCAACGGCGATCACGTGCACCGGGTACGCCTGGGGCCATATGACAAAGCCGGTGCGGAACGTACCAAAGCCAACTTAGCTCTGCGCCAGGTTCAAGCGCAGATATTCCGCATCTAGCACCCTCTTTGCCGTGGCGCCCGGATCGGTCTACACTCAACCGCGTCATCGCGGGTGTAGTTCAATGGCAGAACTTTAGCTTCCCAAGCTAATAACGTGGGTTCGATTCCCATCACCCGCTCCAACCATCCGCTGGTGATCTTCACCTCAGCGCCAGCCGAGAAATAGCCGTCAGTGACGCGAATAGGCACTAGAACGTAGGCATGGCTTCCACATTATCCGATGCGAGATCGATGTAAGTATGCTCACGGGCGCACGCACAATGCATTTGGGACTCAGCTTCGATCACCATCCGGCGGGCGTCTTGTTCCAGCTCGCTCAGGGTATCGTCATCGTAATTCGGATCATGGCTGAAGAGGAAAAGATTTCGCACCCCCACTTCGACCGCGGACGTGACCGTGTCGGTATAACACGAGTGGCCCCACCCCCTTTTACGTTGATAATCGTCCTGAGTGTATTGGGCATCGTGAATGAGCACGTCCACATCGCGCATGAAGGCGATGCTCTTACGCCGCTCCTCCTCCTTCATCTGCTCGAGTAGCTCCTTTTCCTCATCGTCGAATTCGGCCTTGCGGTCATCGATCGACTGGCGGATGAAGGACAGCTCATTATCCGGTGCATAGACCAGAGTGCGCGCACCGTGTTCAAGACGGTATCCATAGGTCGTGCCGGGATGATGGACGGCGAACGATTGCAGTTTTGCCTCACCGATGGTGAAAGGCGATGCGCCGGGGGTGTGGTATCGAATATCAGCCAACCAGGTCTCCACCGCTACCGGGAAATAGGGCGCTTTCATCTGCATCGAGATGCGGTAGGCGAGTTCTTCCGGGTTCTCAGCCGGACCGTAGATATTAATGGTCCAACCCGGTACGAATGCAGGAACGAAGAACGGTAGACCCGAGATGTGATCCCAGTGGTAATGGGTAAGGACGATATGCATGTTGCGGATCGCCTGCTGCTTCATCAGCTCATTGCCGAGCGCGATGATGCCCGTACCCGCGTCGAAGATGATAAGCGTATCACCCAGACGCATTTCAACGCACGGGGTATTGCCACCAAAAGCCATATGCGTCAGATAGGGTGCAGGATAAGATCCGCGCACTCCCCAGAAGCGCGTGTAGTGGGTGGTCATGGAACCGCGAGGCCGTCGTCCTTAAATTGAGCTTTAATGTGAGCGCAAATGATCTCGCGTATCTCCTGAGAACGCAACGGCTTGACCAGGTAATCGATGGCGCCGAGTTTCTTGGCGACGATGCGGTCCTGAGCATAATCCTTGGAGGTCACTACCACCACGGGCGTCTCAGCATGACGCTTGATGTTGCGCATCTCCCTTAACCACGAGAGGCCATCGTTTTCCGTCATCGCGAGATCCAAGAGCAATAGATCAGTACTGTTTTCCCGGAGATAGGCAATCGATTCATCCGGTGAATCGAATGCCACAAGCTCCACAACCAACGCCGTCACGCTGCGCTGATAGAGTGCAATCTGCGTATGGTTTTCATCGACGACGACGACTTTGTGCGGCGAAGTGGCCACCACTATGCAAAAGTCTCCGTTGTCATCATGATAAAAAATTGCACTTTCACGTCCATAGATGCGCTAATCTAGCAATTTTTACTGAGAGTGGGGAGTAGTGTGCGCCGTTAATGGTTTGGCTATCCTACTTCCCGATCCTGCACTACTTCATATGAGCGGCAGGCCAAGATTATCTTGGTGCCAGGGTTCGATTTTGCTGTCCAGGTCACATAGTCGTGACATTCGTAATGGCGCCTGATACCCCAGAGAATAGTTTCCAACAAAATAGTCCCGATCAGTCTTCCTCGCAGGCTAGTTCGCCGACTACCGGTCTGCAAGAGACTCGCTTGGGAAAGGATAACCGTTGTGTGCGTAGCTATGTGCGCCGTGGCCGTATTACCCCTTCTCAGCGTGGTGCATTGGCGCACCTGCTTCCCCGCTACGGTATCCAAACAAGTGGGCCGCTCGATCTCGCAGTCCTATTCCCGCGGCGAGCACCCGTGTGGCTGGAAATTGGCTTCGGCGATGGGGATGCTCTGCTGGCAAGAGCGCAGACGCATGCGGAGATAAACCACTTAGGTATAGAAGTCCATGATCCCGGCGTGGGCCGGGTCCTGCGCAGGCTAGACGATCTCGGTTTGGACAATGTACGCATCGGCCACGAAGATGCAGTGCAATTGCTGGCCCACCGTATTGTATCCGCCAGTATTAGCAGGATCATGGCGCTATTTCCCGATCCGTGGCCGAAGAAACGCCATCACAAACGGCGCATGGTACAACCATCATTCGCTCAGTTAGTGGCGGCCAGGCTGCGGGTTGGCGGCGTATTTCACACTGCCACGGACTGGGAACCTTACGCCCAACACATGCTGGAGGTGCTACAAGCGCAACCGCTACTGATCAATCTTCACGGCGAGGGTAGATTCGCGCCACCCGGTAGCGGCCGTGAAGACACTAAATTCGAGCGGCGCGGCAGACGGTTGGGCCACAGCGTATGGGATCTACAATTCAGCCGCGTCCATAATCAACCATAGCCATAACTTGAAGCTTCCGAGGCAAAACATGCCACTGGACCGGGAATTGCTATTAAAAACCGTGGCTATTGCCGAAGAGGCGGGCCGCGAGATCATGGCTATCTACGCCACTGATTTCGATGTCGAACAGAAAGCTGATGGGTCGCCGTTAACCGCCGCGGATATGGCCGCCCATCGGCGCATTGTCGCCGGACTGGAAGCGTTGGCGGACTCCTGCCCTATCTTGTCCGAAGAATCAGCCCATGAGTTCACCTGGGAGGCGCGCCGTCAGTGGTCCCGCCACTGGTTAGTGGATCCTCTAGATGGCACCAAGGAATTCGTGAAAAAAAACGGCGAGTTCACGGTCAACATCGCGCTGGTGGAGCAACACGATGTCGCCTTAGGGGTTGTTCATGTTCCAGCCAAAGGCGAGACCTACTACGCCGCGGTAGGCGTGGGCGCTTTCAAGAGCGAAAACGGCGAAGAGCGTGTCATCACCGTAACAGATCCACACCAAACACCGATGCGTGTGGCGGGCAGCCGCTCCCACGGTAACGCGAAAACCCGGCGTTTCATTGAACGGCTCGGCGAAACACGCACCGTTGCAATCGGTAGCGCCCTGAAACTGTGCTTGGTGGCGGAAGGAGCGGTGGATATCTATCCCCGTTTTGGACCAACCGCGGAATGGGACACCGCCGCCGCCCAGTGTATTGTGGAGCAAGCCGGTGGCGCGGTAACGGATCTGTCCTTGGCGGCCCTGCGTTACAACCACAAGGAATCGCTATTGAATCCATGCTTCTTGGTCTTTGGTGACCAATCGACAGATTGGCGCAACTACATGGATGATTAGCGTGACATGCAATGACCGGCGCAACCGCCCCAGGTAAAGATAAAAGGTTCAATGGGATATTGGGTGACATCGGCTGGGCGTGTCAGCGTAATGCCAGCGGGCGCAGCGCGTTGGACGGCGTCCGACGTCGCTGTGGTGGCGGGTCTACGGGCCAAGAAAACGGGCCGTCTGAGTGACGCTGAAGAGGCGCTACGCAAAGCGCTCCAAATCGATACGTTGAACATTCAGGCTATGCATAGCCTAGGAGTGGTGCTGCGAGCCCGCGGAAAACTCGACGAAGCAGCGTCGGTACTGTACGCGGCGGCAGCGCTTGAACCCGATAGCTGGGCCATCTGGAATGACTTGGGCCTGACGCGCGAGCAACAGGGCCGCTTATACCAAGCCCGGCATATCTATCGACGGGCGGCTGAAATACCGGGGGCTGGCCCGGGCCCCGCCATCAACCACGCCAATATACTCATACGCTTGAATCGCACGCAAGAGGCCATCACGGCCTACCGAGCTGTGATGGAGCGCGCGCCGGAACGCGCCGAGGCAGCGATTAACTTGGCCACAGTGCTGGAGAAGAGCGGACAGTTGCGCCCCGCGACAGCGGTTGTACGCGAAGGGCTGATCCGGGACCGGCGCAATCCCGCATTGAATTTGACGGCTGCCCGGCTTGAGCGGCGGGCTAAACGCCATCCAGGGGCCATTATGCGCTTGCGCAAAATCCTGGACGAAGAACGTCCACCTGCCATCGAGGCTGCCATTCAGGCCGAACTCGGCCTGTGCCACGACGCGCTGGGGGAGATGGCAGAGGCGATGATCGCGTTTACCCGGGCGAACCGTCTGATGCGGCGCGAAGCACGGGCCTTGATTCATGATCGGGCACAGATCTTCGAAACACTGAAGCAATGCTCTACCGCGCTCGAGCGGCGCACGCAAACCTCGTGCCCGGTGCGCACCCCGCTATTCGTGGTGGGTATTCCAGGCGCAGGGTGCTCGGATCTAGCCGCTCAGCTCCTCGCCCGAACCGGCGCCACCATCCTTGAAGATCCGGGGCCGATGGCCACTATTCATGCGGCTTGGCCCAAGGAGGAGACATCGCCGGAGGTGCCGCCGCCGGACCAGCATGTGCAACAGTTGCGCCGGCTTTATTTCGACTTGGCCGCGGAGCAAAGCGGCCGGCGTGATGGACCTATCATCGACATCAGCACGGCCAATTTATTGCGAATGGACATCATCTTGACGGTATTTCCATCCGCGCAGACCGCTCTTATGGTGCGCCACCCGGCGGATCTGGCATTGGCGTGCCTGGCCAGGGTATTTCAGCCAAGTGCCATCTCTGCGCATTTTCACACGCTAACCGATATCCTTAAATTTCTAGAGCACGCCGAACCGCTGACCCACCGCCTAGCTAAACAACTCGGCGAGAACCTGCATCTTATACGCTACGAAACACTGGCGGAGGAACCGGATCGATCCATTCTAGAACTCCTGGCGTTCGCCGGCATTGAGGCGGCCGCGCCAGCCACGCAGTGCTCATTGCAGTTAGAGGAAGGCTTCACACCCGGACGGTGGAACAAGTACTGGCCGTGGTTGGAGGAACACGCCGAGAGGCTGCGTTCTTTGTGCAAAACCAGCGGGTATCCATTGGAGCCCCGCTGGCCATAGAGAAGAACCCCATAAGTTATGGCCCTCTAAGCTGCCGCAAGTGTCTCGCTCCGATCAGCGGTGAGTCCAACCGCCGGCAGCCGCCACAACGGCGCGCAAATTCTCGTGCTCGATGAGCATAGCTCTCTTCCAAAGAATTATTTTCAGATAACGTGTTCGGCGAAACGGAGCACGGCGCCGGCCAAATCGGCTCGGTCGCCGTCATTGCGCATAAGAGTGTTGGTGGCGTGTACCGGCAATGGTGCTAAAGACCCGGCTAAGCGCGCATCGCTACGGTCTATCACGTACCCATCCAGCAATGGTCCGTAGTGTTGTGCAATCCCCGCTGCGGATACGGGCAGGCCGAGTTCACGCAGCATTTTGGCAGCAGGTCCTTTGATCGCGTCACCGCCAACGATAGGCGAGACAGCGATAACCGGCACCGGCAAGTGCTCGAGGCGCGCCCGCAAGCCAGGCAGCGCCAACATCGGATCGATACTGATAAAAGGATTCGATGGACAGATGACCACCACCGCAAGGTCCGGGCGCACCAGGGCATCAGCCAAGGGCGTGGACACCTGTGCCGCTTGCGCTCCTCGGTAGTGAAACGCTTGCACCACCGGCTCGCAACGCCGGGCTACGAAATAGTGCTGAAACGCTAGCTGCCCCTCACCGGTATCGACTAGGGTGCGAACCGGCTGATCACACATCGGTGCGACGCAAACGCTTATTCCCAGGGCCCTGGTCAACTCGCCGGTGACTTCGGTCAGCGAGGCACCTTCTCTCAACCGTGCCGTTCGCAGCACGTGGGTGGCGAGATCTTGATCGCCCAGCGAAAACCAGCTCTCACCGCCCAGGCGTTCCACTGCCGCCATGAACCGCCAGGTCTCATCACGCAGACCCCACCCACGCTTCTCGTCGTTCAATCCGGCCAGCGCGTATGTCACCGAATCCAGATCGGGACAGATATCAAGTCCTAGATAGTTAAAATCATCCGCCGTATTCACGGCGGCGGTCAGTTGTGCCGGAGCCAATTGCAGCGCCAGACCGCGTATCAATTTGGCCCCGCCCACACCACCGGCCAAGGCCAACACATGGCCGGCAAAACCGCTCACCGGGCACGATCACCCTGCGTGTTGAATAAGTCGAGTTCCGGTGGGCGCACCAGATCGGCGGCCGCGCCCGAGCCGCGTTCCGGTATACCCTGCACCCAGCAGGCGGGGAGCCCTTCACCAGCTTGACCCATGAGGATAGAGGCCGCCGCCGCCACTTCATCGCCGAGCCCGATCTGGGTGACTTCCAGTTCCCTGCCGTCCAAATCTTGCCGCCCCCGTACATCCAGACGGGCCGGTATACCGGCGGCACCTATGGCCACTCCGGTGGTGCCAAGACGCCAAGGGCGGCCAAAGCTGTCGGACATGACAACACCGATATCCACTCCGAATGTAGCGCTGAGATCACGCCGCGCTTCATCGCACCAGCCATCCGGATCAAGGGGCAGCAACAACACCTGATCATCATCGCCAGCCACATTGGACCGATCGATACCGGCGTTAGCCATGCAGTGACCGAGCCGATGCTGAACGATGAGCACACCCGGAGCGGTTTTTAGTACCGCAGTACTCTCCTGGAGGATGAGCTCCACCAAGCGCGGATCCTTATCCACTCGCTCCGCCAACACCTGCGCTTGCGGCGTCGGTGTCACGTCCGCCAGAGCGTAGAACCTGTTTTGCATACGCGAGACGATCTTCTGCGCCACCACCAATACGTCGCCCTCGCCGGGGACGATTCCCTGCGCCCGGGTGGCACGCGCCATCATGGTGATGATGTCATCGCCCGGCTGGATCCGCGCGATACCTGAAAGCGCTATAACCGTAAGCTGGCGGGCTGTAGAAGCCATAGGAAACCATCCAAAGAAGCGGAGGCGGTCGTCACCGCTCCCGGGTAAGAGACACTCAGCCGAAGCGCGCCCGCAAAAGCGGCAGCACTTTCTCAGCGAACTGCTTAATGAATCTGGCCTGATCCGGCCCGGGTGCATGGAACACCAAATGGTTAAAGCCCATCTCTATATAGGGCTCTATACCAGCCACTTGTTCTTGCGGATTATCGGATACGATCCAGCGGCTGGCGGCCCGCTCAACGGGTAGAGCATCGGCCAAGCGCTCCATCTCCATCGGGTCCTCAACGCCGGTCTTCTCCTCCGGTTTGAGCGCCAAAGCAGCCCAGTATTGGGTGTCTTCCAGGGCTCTTTGTTTATCGGCGTCAAACGAGACCTTGACCTCCATCAGCATCTCCAGCTCACCCGGTTGCTCGCGTTTCTCAACGCCCGTTTGCACATTCGGCAAAATGGTTTGCGTATAGAGTTCACGTGCCTTGCCACTGGTGGTGATGAAGCCATCGGCCACCCGGCCTGCCAGCCGCGATGCCGTCGGCCCGGCCGCGGCTACATAGATAGGCACCGGCTTATCGGGCCGATCATAGACAGTGGCGTTCTCGGTACGGAAATACTCGCCTTCGAAGGTCACCCGCTCCTCGGTCCATAGCTTGCGCATCAAAGTAATGGCTTCGCGCAACCGCCCGAAACGCTCTTTGAACCCCGGCCACTCAATGCCGATGGATGGCACCTCGTTTAGTGATTCGCCAGTACCCACACCCAGCATCACCCGGCCGGGATTGAGCGCACCCACCGTGCCCAGAGCCTGTGCCACGATAGAGGGGTGATATCTGAAGGTGGGCGTGACCACACTGGTACCCATCATGATCTTGGACGTGCGCTCTCCCAGCGCGGCTAGAAAAGCGAATGAGTAAGGCGCGTGGCCGCCGGTGTGGCGCCAGGGCTGAAAGTGATCGCTCACCATGACGGAATCGAAGCCCGCCGCCTCGGCGAGGATGGAGAAATCGAGCAATTCGCGTGGTCCGAACTGCTCCGCCGAGGCTTTGTAACCCAGCTTGAGCATTTAAGCTATCTCCTTAAGGGGTGCAGAGTAAGTTGATCGAAAAAGTGGCTAAAGATTCGTTAAAGATCGGCGCCAGAAAGGTCAAGGTCAACACCGATCGGGGTCAGCCAAGATCAGAGCCAGCAGCCCGATCCACGAAAAAAAATACCTCCGTGTGCGGTGACACGCGGGCCGAGGGCAATTGTGGGGTACCGGCACGCCGTTCCTCAATCACTTGAGCAAGAGCTTTTGCTTTACCGGTGCCGGTCACTAGAAATGCCACCTGACGGGCTTCATTAAGGGCCTTTAGACTAAGCGAAATCCGCTCCGGCGGCGGCTTGGGGCCGAACGCCGGCAGTACCTTCACATCAGTACGCTCGGCTTCCGGTCTGCCCGGAAACAGCGACGCCGTATGGCCATCTTCACCCATGCCGAGCAATGCCACATCCAAGCGCTGCGGCAACAAAGCAGCATACGCTTTGGCAGCCGCTTCTTGACCCCGTTCACCTTCCATTCGGTGTACCGCCCGCGGCGCTTCAGCCAACCCCGCAAGCAAAGTACTGTTCACCATGGCATAATTGCTGTCCTCATGGTCTGGACCTACGGCCCGCTCATCGCCAAAATACAGGCTCACATATGGCCAAAGCCCGGGTTCATCGCGGCCGGCCAGGACTTTGTATAAGCGCGCCGGTGTGCTACCGCCCGCCAACGCCAAGCTAGCTTGGCCACGGACGGTCACAGCTTCCCGCAACCAACCCACAACTTGGCCGGCGGCAGCCGCCGCAAGCTCATCCGCATCATCAAGAACAACAATTCTTTCCCCCACCTGGCTGCTCCTCAACTCAGTCTTTTGGCACTATGGTCTCTTGGTCTTACTATCCGAGCTACCATTCATTTGGCGCTGCCACATGCGATCACTCCACGCTAGCGATAACGTTTGAGACGGTGGGTGCCTCGCTCCTTTACCCGCCCACCATGATAGTTGTCATCACAGTCGGCTCAATGCCTGCCCTACAGATCGGTGCGATCTATCCGTCAACGGGCAGCCCACCGCCATCCGGCCGCATGCAGCCTCACACCCGATGACGATCACCCCACCCCGAACCGTGTCACCCGCCATCGTGCTGTTCACGGTGTCCATGTGCACCATGTTGTACTCGCTGACCGTGACCATCGCCAACGTGGCCCTACCGCAGCTCCAGGGCGCTCTTTCGGCGACGCCGGATCAAGTCTCCTGGATTATCACCCTCAATATCGTCGCCACCGCCATCGTCACGCCGGTCACCGGGTGGTTCGTGGCACGCTACGGCCAGCGCCAGGTCATGCTGGTATCGATCATCGGCTTCACCGTATGCACACTGTTTTGCGCCGGCGCCGATGCCCTCGGCCCCTTATTGCTTTACCGGATCGGCCAAGGGGCCTTCGGCGCGCCGTTAGTACCTCTGGCGCAAGCCATCGTAGTGGGTACTTACGCCCCTGAGGAGCGCGCCAAAGCCCAGGGGATCTTCGGCATGGCGGTGGTACTGGGCCCGGCCATAGGCCCGGTGCTAGGGGGGTATCTGGCTGAGGAGTACAACTGGCGCTGGGTGTTTTTGCTGTTACTTCCTCTTTGCGCCGTTTCCCTCGCATGTACATACGCGTTTATTTTCGACACCGGCGAGCGGCAAAAAACGAGCCTGGACTGGACCGGGTTTCTCACTTTGTCCATCGCCGTGACCTGCATGCAACTGGTGATGGATAGAGGTGAGCGTCTCGATTGGTTCGAGTCCCCCCAGATACTGGTGCTAAGTGCACTGCTACTGTGGGCGTTTTACACCTTCGTGGTGCACACGCTGACCACCGAGGAGCCGTTTATCTCACCCACTATTTTGCTGGACCGTAACTTCTTCGTTGGTCTCATTTTGGTGTTCGTCTACGGCATGTTGAATTTTACCCCCATCGTGTTGTTTCCCGGCATGCTGCAAAACCTCAAAGGCTGGCCCGACTCGCTCATCGGCAACGTACTGGCCGCGCGTGGCATCGGCATGATCGCCGGCTTCTACATCGCCGGCAAAATGGGCAACTTAGATCCGCGTGTCGGTCTTGCCGCCGGTTTGTTGCTGATCGGCTACAGCGGTGTGGAGATGGCCGGCTTCGATCTCAACGTGCCGGATTGGCTGGTCACTTGGACCGCCATCGCCCAAGGCATCGGCTGCGGCGTCATGTGGGTGCCACTATCGATGGTGGCATTCGCCACCTTGAAGCCCCAACTGCTGCCACAGGCATCCTCCATCTTTCACCTGCTCAGAAACTTCGGCAGCAGTATCTTTATTTCCATCTCCGTCATGGCCGTCATCCGCACATCGAAGATCAGTTACGCGGAATTGACCGAGCACATCTCACCGTTCAACGAAACCCTCAGGCTGGGATCGGCCATGGGCGCGTGGAGCGTAGACAGCTTGATGGGATTAGCAGGGATCAGCGCCGAGATCGACCGCCAAT
Source organism: Gammaproteobacteria bacterium (assembly GCA_012103455.1). Lineage (GTDB taxonomy): Bacteria > Pseudomonadota > Gammaproteobacteria > HK1 > HK1 > WLWT01. The sequence continues at coordinate 749,856 of WLWT01000002.1, read as the reverse complement.
CGCAGATGATCGGCTACGCCAACGCATTCGTGCTCTACACGGTACTGTGCTTCGCCACCTTGCCGTTTTTGTTATTTGTACGGATTAAGAATTAGCAGGTTTTTCAAGCGCTATAGGACCCGCACCGGCGACTTAGCTCTATACTCCCCCCAACTGGGTATTTCGATAAAGGGCACCTCTAAAAATGCACTTTTTCCGCGATTGCGGCGTCAGCTCCGTGCTCGAATCCTCATGTATGAGCTATACACTGCGGTTCTGCGCGCGGTGCTTCCTTGCACTCACGAAAAAATTACTATTTTTAGAGGTGCCCTAAAGCGAATCGCTTCGTCAATGGCCAAGGCGCTACAAGTCGAGATTTGGCGCGGTGACGCTAACGGCGCCTTCGTCCGCTACGCCGTACCACGCGAGGACAATCAAACCATCTTGGATGTGGTGACGTGGGTGCAGCGCAACACCGATCCTTGCCTGTCCTACCGCTTTGCTTGCCGCGTCGGTATGTGTGGCTCATGCGCCATGACAGTCAACGGCAAGCCGCGTTGGACCTGTAGAACGCATGTTGCCAAAGTGCTGTACGGCAGCGACCGCCTACGCATAGAGCCGCTGCGTAATCTACCCATTATCAAGGATCTGGCAGCCGATCTGACGCCTTTCTCCGAGAAATGGCAAAACGCCCGCGGCAGATTCAAGGGCCGTAAAAGCCGGCACGATAACCTCGACCGGGTGGCACCGGCCAGTAACGAACGTCAACAGGCCAACGCCCACGTGGAGTGCATCAACTGCGCGGTGTGTTACGCCGCCTGCGACGTGGTCAAGTGGACGCCGGAGTACCTAGGGCCCGCCGCGCTCAACCGTGCCTGGGTGGCCTACAACGACACCCGTGATGCCGATCGCACCGGGGTACTTCGCGCGGTGGCTAAAGCCGGTGGCTGCCTTCACTGCCATACCCACCAATCCTGCACCGAGCATTGCCCGGTAGAACTCAACCCGGCGGCGGGCATCGCCGGGCTTAAGCGGGCCACCGTGCGGGCTTATCTTAGCGGCACGCTCAAGGGCGGGCTGAAGGGATGAGCCCATTCACATACCTGCTACAGCGGCTCACCGCGCTCATCATGGTGCCGCTGGTTTTAATCCACCTAGTCATCATCATCTACGCCGTACGCGGCGGGCTGAGCGCCGCCGAGATCTTGGCGCGCACCCAGGGCAGTATCGGCTGGGGGGTGTTTTACGCTCTGTTCGTCGCCGCCGTATCCGTGCATGCCGGTTTCGGGCTGCGCAACGTGCTGGCCGAGTGGACCGCCCTGCCCCGCGCTGCTTGCGCCGGCATCGCCCATCTCTTCGCGCTACTCGTCGCCATTCTAGGCGCCAGAGCTGTCTACGCGGTGGTAGCGCCATGACATCCCGCCATGCCAGCCACAGATAAGGGCCATAGGGGCCATCCTGGCTATTGGGCATTCTTGGCACACCGCCTCTCCGGTATCGCCCTGGCGTTATTCTTGCCTGCTCATTTTCTCGTCTTGGGCTTGGCTCTCGAGGGTGAAACGGCCATGGACGGTTTCTTGAGCTGGACCGATCAGCCGCTCCTAAAAATCGCCGAGTGGCTCTTGGTACTCGCTCTGGCGGTGCACTCGACCGGTGGTATCCGTTTGCTCATCGCCGAGTTATGGCTATGGTCCGATCGCCAACGCAGCTGGATTGCTCTGGGCGCAGGCGCATCGGTGGGGCTGAGCTTGCTGTTCATTTTCAACTTGATTTAGGTGTATCCGCGTGAGCATAGAGCAACGCGATACGGACATTTTAATCATCGGCAGCGGTGGCGCCGGCTTGTTCGCCGCATTGCATGCCCATCAGGCCTCCCGGCGAGGGGTGGACATCACGGTGGCAGTCAAGGGCTTGCTCGGTAAGTGCGGCTGCACGCGCATGGTGCAAGGCGGCTACAACGTGGCCATCGCCGATGGTGACTCGGTGGAACGCCATTTCATGGACACCATCGTAGGCGGCAAATGGCTACCGGATCAGCGCTTGGCCTGGCGCCTGGTAGACACCGCCGTGGAGCGGATCCGGGAGTTGGAAAACGAAATCGGCTGCTTCTTTGACCGCAACGCCGACGGCAGCCTGCACCAAAAAGCATTTGCCGGCCAAAGCTTCGACAGAACCGTACACAAAGGCGACCTGACGGGCATAGAAATCATCAACCGCCTGTCCGAGCAGATCTGGGCACTCAACATCAACCGCCTAGAGGAGCACCGGGCTGTCAGCCTCATCAAAAATCCGGCGGGGGACGCCTTAGCCGGCGTTCTCTTCATTGATATGCGCTGCGGCGCGCTGCGCCTGGTACGGGCCAAGGCGGTACTGCTGGCGGCGGGCGGCGGACCTACCATGTACCGCTATCACACGCCCTCCGGTGACAAAGCCTGCGATGGCATGGCCATGGCGCTACGGGCCGGACTCGGACTACGCGATATGGAAATGGTGCAGTTTCACCCGACCGGCCTATTGGCGGGACGGGACACCCGTATGACGGGAACGGTCCTCGAGGAGGGGCTACGCGGCGCGGGTGGTTATCTGTTGAACGGCGGCGGCGAGCGTTTCATGTTCGACTATCACGAGCATGGTGAGCGAGCCACCAGAGACATCGTATCACGGGGTATTTACGCACAGATGCGGTCCGGGCACACCACACCCAACGGTGGCGTTTACATAGCGATGAAACATTTAGGGCCGCAGCGAGTGGCCCGCCAATTCAAAGGCATGGTCAAGCGCTGTGCCGACTGTGGCTTCGATCTGGCCGCCGGCCGGGTGGAAGTGGTACCCACCGCTCACTACATGATGGGTGGAGCGGTGTTCAACGAAGACTGTACGACGGCGCTGCACGGCCTATTTCTAGCCGGCGAAGACTCTGGCGGCGTCCATGGTGCCAACCGCTTGGGCGGTAACGGTGTCGCCAACTCCACGGTGTTCGGCGGTATCGCAGGCGAGACGATGGCGGCATTCGCCGCGGCACAGAGTTGGCGGGATGTGGATCAGGAGGCGTTAAAGGAGGCTACCAGCCAGGCGCTCAGGCCCTTCGGGCGCGCCGGAGGCGATCTCAACGGACTGCGGCTCAAGCTGCAAGATCTCATGTGGGATAAAGTCGGCATCTTGCGCGACAAAGCGGGATTGGAAAACGCCATCAGCGAGTTGGACAGCCTGCAAGACGAACTGGAACACACCGGGCTTGCCAACGCCTCCCGCGTATTCAACCTCACCTGGCATGACTGGTTGAACTTGGACAGTCAACTACTCATCTCCAAGACCATCGCCCGGGCGGCATTGGCGCGCGAGGACTCCCGCGGCGCCCATTTCCGCGAAGATTTTCCGGATACACGGGACTTGGAGGCGAGCCGCTTTACCATGGTGCACATGGACGGCGATGGCGGGCTGTGCTTCTCCACCGAAGCGGTCGATTTTTGCATCGTCAAACCGGGCCAATCCCTCATCGACGGCGAGGCTGGCGCCCCGCCCACTACAGCCGGCAGTGACTTAGCCACCCCACTGAGTGTCACCCAGTAAAAAGGCAAACCATGATCAAAATCAGCGCCCTGGATGAAGCCGCCTTCCAAATCATGTGCAAAGCCGGCATCGAGATCCCGCCAGACTACCGCCGGGGCATTGAGACCATGAGCGGCGAAGAAACCGGGCCGCTGTCTTGCTTCGTATTGGAATCCATGCTGCAAAACTGGACCGTCGCCAATGCGGACAGGCGGCCCATGTGCGCCGATACCGGGGTGCCACGTTACTACGTCAAAGCCGGCAATGACGCCCGCATCGAGGGCGGTTTCATCGCGCTGGAAGAGTCGCTGCGCGGCGCCACCGCCCGCGCCACCCAAGAGGTGCCCCTGCGGCCCAACCGGGTCCATCCCATCAGCCGTCATGACAACAACAACGTCGGTATCAACGCACCTGAAATCGAATACAGTTTCGAACCTGACGCCGATTGGGTGGATATCACCACCGTGCACAAAGGGGGTCTTTTCGGCAGCGATTACCGCATGCTTTTTCCCGGCGACGGCATCGACGGCATCAAGCGTTTTTTCCTGGATGTCATGGTGGCGTTCGGCAAACGCGGCTTGGCCTGCCAGCCGGCCATCGTCGGCATCGGCCTGGGCGGCTCCAAGGACACCACCATGGTGCTCGGCAAACAAGCCGCTTGTCTGCGCACGGTCGGTGATCGCAATCCGGACCCGGCCATCGCCGAGCTCGAACTCGCGTTGACCGAACTGGGCAACGCCATCGGCCTGGGCGCGATGGGCTTCGCGGGCCGCTCCATGGTGGTGGATACCCACATCGAAGTGGGTTACACCCATACCGGCGGCATGCCCATGAGCGTGCACTGTTTTTGCCTGTCGTCGCGGCGGGCCACCGCCCGGTTGCACACCGATGGGCGCATCGAATACCGCACCGATCCGATGTGGTTCACCCCTTATATGCGCAGGAACAGCGTGACATGGCCCACAACACAACACAGCTCAAAACAGTCCGTCTGAGCACACCGGTAGGCGACGCGGCACTGGCCGGGCTAACGCTCGGCACGGTGGTCTACATCGACGGCCTCATCATGACGGGCCGCGAAAGGGTCTATCAGCGGCTACTGGCCGACGGCATCGCGCCGCCCGATGATCTGGCGCGCATCGCCAACATCAATTTTCACTGCTCCCCAGCCGCCTCGGTTAACGCCGATGGCAGCTACAACATAGGCGCAGTGACCGCCACCGCCAGCTTCCGTTTCGCCCAATGGCTGCCGCAATGGTTCGAGCTGAGCGGCTGCCGCTTGATCATCGGTAAAGGCGGCATGAGCGAAGCCCATTACCGGGACATCTTCGTTCCAGTTAAAGCGGTCTATTTGACCACCGTGGGTTACGGCACCGGCGCGTTGCTCGGGCGCGGCATAACCGGTGTGGAGGCGGTCCATTGGCTGGACGAACTCGGCATCGCCCAGGCCATGTGGGTGCTCAAGGTGGAAAACTTCGGACCGCTACTGGTGGAAAGCGATCTGGCAGGCGATAGCTTGTTCGAGAGCCACAACCGCGCGATCAACGCCAAGATAGAAAAAGCTTACGAGGGATTAAAACCCCCGGCGCTCAGCCGTTACGGTGAAACCGACGATAAGACTCGTGAACTCATCTGAATGGTTGGATAGAAAATGGACAAAACAGCTAAAATAGTTAGAATAAGTCTATCTTATGCTTCAACTCTATAAACCTAGTCGTGAAAAGTATTACCGCTCAAACCGCCAAAAACAACTTTGGCCAGTTTATCAACGACATTCAGAGAGAGCCCGTGGCCGTTACCAAACACGGCCGTGTGGTCGGCGTTATGGTCTCGGAACACGACTATAACCGAATGCAGGGCAACACCCGAGATCGTTTGGCCTCCACTATCGAAAAAGCGCGACAGGAAGCTACTGAAAACGGATTGACGCCGGAATTGCTGAACCACCTGCTGCATGGCGAATAATAAGCGTTTTGTTTTCGATACCAACGTCCTCATCAGCGCCGCGCTCTCTTCGAACACCACTCCGGCCAAGGCATTTGATCATGCCTTAAAGCTGGGGAGGATCGTCCTGTGCCAAGAGACTTTCGATGAACTTGTGTCTCGGTTGTTACGCCCTAAGTTTGACCGCTATATCACTAGGGAAAGGCGAATGGAAATTCTGGATGACCTGTTGGCGTTTTGCCACTGGGTGTCTGCCACCGGCAGCCTCAGAGTGTGCAGAGATAAAGACGACGATAAATTTATTGAAGCGGCGATAAATGCCGACGCAGGTATTGTGGTGTCAGGCGATCAGGATTTGCTGGTCATCGGGGAATATCAGGGCGTTAAAATCGTCAATCCCCGAGAGTTTTGCAAGTTGTGGGAGCCAGACAAGCATTGAACAAGTACGGTGAAACCGACGATAAGACTCGTAAGCTTATCCGAGCAGACGTCAAACGCGGCCACCCGGCGCTGAAGCCGAAATTTGAATTGCAGGCCCATGGCAAAAAAGACTAAAAAATCCTCATCACCGCCTGCCACCCCATCCGGCTTCGACGCAACCCCTTTACTGGTGGGCTTGAGCCTCATCGGGACGCTGCTAACGGCGTATTTAACCTGGGTCAAGATCAACCAGGGCGAGTTACTGGCCTGCGATGCCGCCGCCGGTTGCGACATCGTTATGAACAGCAGATGGTCGGTCTTGCTCGGATTGCCGATCGCCACCTGGGGCTTGTTCACTTATGCCGCCATCGGTCTGCTGGTGTGGCGCTCACGCAAACGGGCCAACGCTTGGGTGCACGCCATGTTCACCGCCTTTATCGGTGTGGCTATCAGCATTTACCTGCAAGCAGTATCGGTATTTCAAATAGAGGCGTTGTGCCCTTATTGCATCGCTTCGGCCATCCTCATGACGGCCCTATTCATATCGCTGTGCGTATTCAGGCCAGCACCACGCTTGGCGCAATTTTCCTGGGCCTCATTCGCACCGGCTACCGGCATCTTCGCCACAGCGTTGGTGGTGGCCATGCATATGCACTACAGCGGCGTATTCGACGCCAGCTATGGCCCGCAGAGCGAACGACTCAAGGCGCTCGCCACCCATCTGGATGAGTCCGGCGCCAAGTTCTATGGCGCGTATTGGTGCCCCCATTGCAACGATCAAAAAGAGCTGTTTGGCGCTTCGGCCAAGCGGCTGCCCTACGTGGAATGCGCGCCGGGCGGGCGCAACGGTCCCATGAGCCCATCTTGCGCCGCCAAGCGGATCAGAGACTTCCCCACGTGGATTATCAATAGCCGCCGCCATAGCGGCATCAAGACTCCCGATCAATTGGCAGCACTGTCCGGGTTCAAAAAGGGATAACAGGCCGGTGCGCTGGTTTCACCTACTTGCCATGGCGTGGTTAGCCGCCATGAACGCACAGGCCCGGGACACCCTCAATCCATGGGCGAAGGCGGTTAGGCCAGCACCAGGCGTTGCGCAAGCCATAGGCAACTATGCGGCAGGCTGCCTACAAGGCGGTCAAGCACTGCCATCCACGGCCACCGGGCTGCTCGCCATGCGCCCCAAACGCAACCGGCATTACGGTCATCCCTTGATCATCGCTCTGCTTCAAGAGCTAGGCCGCGAGATAAGCGCGGCAGGCCACGGTGTTGTACTAGTGGGCGACATCGCAATGCCCCGCGGCGGGCCCATGCCGACCTATCATGTGTCCCACCAGTCGGGGCTGGATGTCGATATATGGTTCGAATTATTGCCCCACGGCAGCCAGTTGACAGTGGCTGAGCGCAACACAAAATCGCTACTCAGTTTCGTCGATTGGCCGAACAAGACACTCCTGCCGGCTTGGGGCAAAGCACAGACTGCGCTGATCGAGCTGAGTGCCAAAAAACCGCAGGTCGAACGGGTATTCGTAAGCGCCGTTGTGAAACAGCACCTGTGTACGGTGGCCCGAGGCGATCGCAGTTGGTTACGCAAAGTACGCCCGTGGTGGGGGCACCGCGATCATTTACACGTGCGCCTCGCCTGCCCCGAGACTAGCCCGCATTGCAAAGCGCAACGTCCCCTACCGCCCGGTGAGGGGTGCGGCAAAGCCTTGGACTGGTGGCTTGGCGCAAAGCGCAGCAAGTCGTCATCCTCAAAAAGCTCGAGCGCGCGCCTTCCAGCTCTGTGCAAAAGCGTTTTGACCAAATAGATACCGGTTAGAAAAAACGCAGCGGATGTTCCGCAGGAAAGCAGCCGCGGTCGTGAGCGGGATCCACCGTTCCAAAAGAGGCTCAGCCAGGCGGTATCAAGGCATCGACCATATGCGGTTGGCCGCGCATACACGGAGCAAAAAAGGCGAGCGCGTTGTGGCGATGGCAGGTCTAAAATAACCTCTTTAGCAAGCGCTGCCACCACCGGCATCAAGCACCGGCATGAAACACATTAGCCTAAGCGTATTCGATTACGTGCTGATCGTAGTACTCAACAGTTTATTAGCCGCTAGCATCTATATGCTGCGCGACGGCATGACACTGGCGGCCCTGATCGGGGGCGTGGCAGGCGGTGAAACCACTTTGGTATTCATCATCGATTGGGTAATCACACTTTTTCTTTTCGGCTGCGCTTATTTGGGCGGGCGGGCACTAATAAAGAGCTTATGGCCCCGCCGATGATGGGCGGCACCCAATGATAAACACCGAGCGATAGCACTTACTGATAGCCCGTCTCAGTTTTAGCGACTCCCTAATCATGTTCGAGACACTCATCACCGCTGGATGGTGAGATCCCACTCCGGGCGGCTCTTGACGCTCAGGCGTAGCGGCGAATGCAAAAAATTCGGATAACGTTCCGCCATCAAAGCCACATCCCGCGCGCTGCGATCGGTAACGCGGGCGCGGGCAGTTACGATAGGCGCTAGCGGCCCGGGTACCGATCCTGGATCACCACCATAGGTGACAGCAACGTGCAAGTTACCTAGGTACACCACTTCCCCTGCACGCACGGAAAATGGGATCGCAGGGAGCTGCGCGGGCGTTAACCGCTTGCGATCATGCTCGCGGCGAATGAGCAACAAAGCCCAATTGATCAACTCGTATTGACCGGCAGGCACGGCCACCAACATAAGGCGGCCCCGCTGAGACGAGTTGCGGCCAGAATCTTGCTCATCAGCGAAATCGCTGGCCAGTTCGAACAGGCCCGTGCCGCGGGATTCAAGCGGCCGGACTACCCCGTCCAACACATGGCGTATATAAAACTTGGCACTGCGCCCACCATTACTGGTAACTGACGCCAATATATAACCCTCATCAGCATTGGCGCCAGGACTAAAGTCGTTGGCCAGGGGCTCGAGTCGACCCGGCGCGCAGCCCACCACGCAAAGTGTCACTAACACGGCCCAAAAATACACAACCCGGTGAGTCAACATCATCCGTCCCGTGATTAATTCCTTAGGGTTAACTGCGCCTATAGCGACATATGGCTGATAAGCGGCAAAAAAACCTCGCCTGCTTTAGGAAAGGAATGGATACGAGTTTATCACCCTCAATTATCGAATCCGGTTACAGGCCCGTAGCTAATGGTGTTTTAAGCCCCCGAATGTTTGACCCTAGACACCGAGGGTAGATACCAAGTCGGCTCGAATGGGACAGCACTGGGCAGACACCCCGTGTCATGGGATGGAGCAACGCCGCTACCCACCAGCACGGCATCCAAGCCGAACGCCCGTGCACCGGCGATGTCTGTCATCGGTTGATCACCGAACATGACCATGTTCATGGTACCTGTCCTACGCCGTGCTTCCTCAAAAAGACCCGCCTCGGGTTTACCCAAAGGGACAAAACGCAGATCCGTCCGGTTCGGATAGCGTGCACTCAACGCCACTTCCATCATGTGCGCGATACTGCCGGCCGCGAAACCGAAATTGCCCCCCGCCCGCGGATAGATGAGATCGGGATTAGGCAAAAGCAAATGAATGGTCCGCTCCTCGTCGATCGCGCGGGCCAGATTGGAGAACGTGGTGTTCATCGTCTCCCGAAACGGGTAACCGTCATCATCGCTCACGACAATCATATCGAAGGCTTCAGCCGGCCCCACCACCTCGCCTCCGGCTATTTCCACATACCGCTTGCTGTCGGCCGTCCCGAGCACCACACACCGCGCACCGTACAGATCATGCCGCTCGAAATAAAGCCGCAACAACGAGCCGGAGGTGATGAGCTGCTCATCGTTTACCTGCAACCCGAATCCGCGGTAGCGCTTCCCCGCCGTGTGTGGCAACCGTGAGGAATCGTTGCTCAAGACAAAAAACGGTTTGCCTATGGTATGCAGATGCCGGGTGAGCGCAGCCGCGCCAGGCAGGGCACCGGTATCGTGTACCAACACCCCATAAGCATCGAACAGCAACGCCTCGTAGCGCTCGATGAGTTCATCAATACCTCCTTGCGGTTTATTCATCGCGGTTTATTCATCGTTCATGCCAAGAACAGGCGTCAAGGCACCGTGTTCGTCATCCAGCCCGCGCGTTAACACGGTTTTAAAACCAAGTCCCGGGCTGCACTGATATCGGCTTTTGAATCATCGAAAAAACAGATATTCTCGCAGGGCACGCCGATGGCAACGGCTAGTGTTGAGAGCATTAGCCAACCGCCAACAATCGCTCATAGGTTGCTAAATCGCCCGCAGAAAAACAGCAAAAGATAACTTTTTTGAGCGTTGCACCGTCTTTTGGCAGCCCATCGCGTACAGTGTTCACAGCCACCCGCGCAGCATCAGCGAAAGGATATCCGTAGACGCCGGTACTAATGCTGGGAAAAGCGATCGATTTCAGTCCTTGTTCGTTGGCGATAGCCAGTGAGCGGCGATAACATGAAGCCAGCGCAGCCGCCTCGTTGGCATTGCCTCCTTGCCATACCGGCCCAACGGTGTGGATGACATAGGCGGCGGGTAACTTATAACCCCTGGTCAGTTTCGCATCGCCCGTTTTGCAACCACCGAGCGACCGGCACTCTTGCAGCAGCTCCGGGCCAGCCGCCCGGTGTATTGCCCCATCGACCCCACCACCGCCAAGTAACGATGAGTTAGCCGCATTCACGATAGCATCGACTTCCAATGCAGTGATGTCAGCTCTCAAAGCCACCAGTTCTAAAGTCATAACATTGTCCTTAGCTTTGATGTTTTCGCTAGGCGTTCGTCATCACGACACAACAACACCTCTAGTTCTTATCCACGGATATGACTGCGTACCAAAATCGGCCCGCTCTCTGGAAATAGCATTGATGTTCAACAGTAGATCAACCATATTCCCACTCACCATGGTCTCGGCTATGGGATATTGGATTTCGCCGTCTTTTACATAGTAGCTGTTCTTGGCGACGCCGGAAAAATCGCCATTGGCATTGGGCTGTCCTCCGGAGAAACGCCCGATGATGACGCCTTCGTCGACGCCTGACACCATTTGCGCAAAAGAGACATCACCACTGTCCACCACATACACCGCTCCGGTGGACACCCGCGGCATGGCGAGTTTACGCGAGGCATAGTGGTTTAATAAGAATGTTTTTAGAACGCCTTTTTCAACGATAGTATCGTTAGTCGCAGGATAACCGTCATCCGTCAAGTGAAAACCGCCAGGGCGATCCAGCGGTTCAGTGCGGATGGACAATCCTGGATAAGCTACCTGCGTGCCGAGCTTATCTCGATACTTGGAAGTTTTAGCGATCAGGGGTGGGCCGGATATGCTGTCCAATAAAAATGCAATAAATGCGCCCAAACAATCCGGGGTGATAATGAGAGCGCCGGTAAATTTATGCGGGATCTTACGAGTTCTTATCTGTTCCACGGCGCTCTTTAGCAACCGTTCGACGGTAGCGGTGCGTGCGATAGGCCGATTCAGATTTGCGAGCGAAACCGCCGTGAAGTTAAACGACGATACATCAGTGCCCTCCTTGGCCGTAAACATCGACATGACGGAATAATAACCACGCTCGCTCTTCAATGACACACCGTTGCTATTGGCAATTGTTCTCACCGAGCGCACGTGGGAAATATTAAAAGAACCGAGGGTAACGCTCGGATAGTGTTGTCCACAGTGCACCAAGAATTCATCCAACCGATCATACATAGTGGCGAGGTCCGGTTCCCGTTCGCCACTTGTAAATGACTGCGCCGGTTGCGCTTTGGCGATGTCATTAGCCGGATCGGGTAGCGAAGCCAGCGCCGATTCCCACAACGCATCCACTGCCTCGTCTATCGCTTGCGCCGTTTGTCTATTAACAGATAGGGTGCCCTCTTTATCCTGCGTAACCCCCGTTAGCATAAGCGCTGTATTTTTAGCGCTACGCAGCAAACTAGGCTGATTGAACTCAATCTGGAGTTCAGCTTTCTCATGGTCATCGCGCAGCACTTGGGCTTTATCGAAACCACGCTCTTGCATGCGCTGTAAGCTATAGCCGATCGGATCCTGCATCGCTTTATTCTCCACCTATATGTATGCGGCATTTGATAGCAGGCCCGCCCATACCCACGGGAATGATTTGTTTCTTACCGCACATACCGGCACATCCCCAGTTCATCTCGTCACTCACCATGGTCACGGTTTTGAGCATGTCGAAGGCAACACCCGAAATAGCGGTGTCCGTTATCGCCCGGCCTAACCGACCATTCTTGATCTCGTAACCAAGGCTGATACCGAACATAAATTCGGAAGTGGTGTCCGCCTGACCGTTAGATGGCCACATCAAATAGTAGCCATCCTCCACGCTGGCGATCATGTCTTCCAAGCGGTCCTTACCCGGCAGGATGGCTGTGTTGCGCATACGGATAAGCGGTTCGTCAAAAAACTGATAAGCACGGGCATTGCCGGTCATGTCCTCAGCAAAGTGCTCTGCGCTTTCCTTGTTGTGCATAAAGCCCTGCAACACGCCGTCTTTGATAAGCCACGTATCCTTGGCCGCAACACCTTCGTCGTCCACGTACACCGGCACGGGTAATGTTTCGCCATCATGGGTATGGGCGAAATCCACCATGGACACCAGCGCACTGGCCACTTGCTGGCCGACACGGTCCCCGGCCACCGAGCCTTCCTGTACCAGATCCGCTTCCGTGGTATGGCCAATGGCTTCATGGGCCAAGATCCCCGCCAATTCCGAATCCATCACCACATCGTGTACTCCCGCCCGCGCGCTCACCCCGTCTTTTTTGTCGAGTAAGTGCCGGTGCAACACATCCACCTTTTCCATGAGTTCGGCAGGCGCCGCGAACACATCTTCAAATTGACCCCGGCCACCAAAAGCTTTGTATAAAGCCACCGGACGTCCGGCATCATCTTCATAAGCCAAGTTGACGATCACTAAAGAGCGCGCGACAAATGAATAAGCGTCCGAGCCATCGGAATTGAACAACCGCTTTTCCATATCCAAATCGGCAAGCTGCACCACTCTAGATTTAAGATCCGGATAGCGGGCATGAATGAGCCCATCCAATTCACGTAAAAAGTCCAACACCTGCGCGCGTGTCTTACGTTCTTTTCGCGTTGTGAAATCCACTTCGTGCAGCGCCCGATCCGCCGGCAGTGTGTGGATACCGCGGCCTGCCCGTCCGGCTAAAAAACGGGCGTTGCGGGTGGCATCGGCGATGACCGCCAAAGTCTCCTCTTCGCTTAACGCGGGCCGGGCGGCAAAACCCCAGACACCGTCTTTAAAAACCCGTGCAGATATCCCGCTCGAGCTGGAGCGAACGTTACCCGTCACGTCACCGTTCAACATTATAATGCTCGTCTGGGCATTGCACTGTGCCCGCAGTTCGGTATAACCGTCGAAGCGGTTGGCGAATGCATTGAGGCGTAGTTCACGTGGGGTCATGATTTCTCTCCTTCATCCGGCTCCCATCGGCTATCACAGTGTAGGGGGCTGTCACGGTTAGGGGGCCGTCACGGTTAAGGGCTGGGGTTAAAGGCTTCGTAAGCTCAAGCCTCACTTCTGCAACTCAGCGTACAAATCAAGATAAGCATCCGTCACCTGCCCCTCGGAGTGCGTGGCGCGCAGCGCCGCCCGGCCTGCCTCCCCCAGGACTTGCCGGGCTGACTCGTCCAAAAGCAATGTTTCAGCGGCTGCCGCAAGATCGCACGGTTTTGAAATAGGTACCAAAACACCATTGGTGTCGTGCTCGATGAGTTCCAACGGCCCTTGGCTGCGAGTGGCAATGACCGGTAGTCCGCAGGCCCATGCTTCGAGTACGACATTGCCTAAGGGTTCGTGCACCGACGGACTCACGAAAACATCCATCACCGCGTACGCTGGCCCCGGCTCGGTTAACCATCCGGTCCACACCACCCGGTTGGTTAAGTTCAGTTCTTCAGCGCGTCGTTTAAGTGCCGGCGCCAACGGTCCATCCCCGGCGATAACAAGCTTCGTGGTCCGGCCCCGTAGGCACGGTGCAATGCGCGCAAACGCCTCCAGCAAGTATTGGGCGCCTTTATTCGGATGCAACCGGCCAACGAATCCGAGCACCAAGTCATCTTCGCCGAGTCCGAACCGGGCTCTGGCAACCGTCGGCGGTGGTGGCAGTGCAATGGCGACGAAATTGCCGATGTGATACACCCGATTAGCCGGCATGCCGCCTCGAATAAGATGATCGCAAATGCCCCTGGTATTGCCCACCCAGGCATCGGCGTGCCGGTATCCCGACAAGTCGTAAAAACCACCGAGGCGGGCCACATGCACCGGGCCACCACGGCTGGTGCGGTAAATGCGGGTAGCCCGTCCCATATAGGTTTGCACCACCCGGACTTGATGGGCGCGGGCCAACCGCTGGAACCGACGCCGCGCCAACCTATCCCATACCCCCAACATGCGCACCCGGTGCTGCGAATAATCATCGCCTAAGGCCGTGCTCACCGCACTGCCAGGCTGATTGACGGCCAGGGCGCGATGGCCAGCAGCATTGAGACTTTGCACCAGGCGCACGTAGAAACGCTCAGCGCCTCCCGATGGCCGGCTGCCGATGATTTGCAGACTGTCGAAAGCCGGGTTATTCACCACTCAGTCATCCGACATCCAAGGTATCCAATGTCCAAGGCCTTGCCAGTCCGGCGTAACATAGCGACCTCTGTAGTGTGGAGCACCGCCAACCGTGCAAAAACTATCGGTCTTCGTGACGACCTTCAACAATGCGCAAACATTGGATGCTTGCTTGAGAAGCGTCGCTTTTGCAGACGAGGTGTTGGTACTGGATTCGTACAGCACGGATAACACCGCTCACATCGCCGAGCAAAACGGTGCACGGCTCATCAAAAACGAGTTTCTGGGCTATGGCCGCCAAAAACAGTTAGCATTGAACCACACATCCCACGAGTGGGTTCTCTTTTTAGACGCCGATGAAATGGTCTCGGCGACACTTGCGCATATACTGCAATGGCTCAAACTGGAGGATTTCCAACAAGAGCGCTTTAACGGCTTCGAGATACCCCGTCATGAACAGGTATTTTGGCGTATGTCCGCTAATGCCACGCGCAAAAATTACTATGTGCGCTTATTTCGCAAGTCCCATGCTTCGTTCACACAAATGCCGGTGCACGCCACCGTCGATGTTACTGGTGCCGTGGGCCGGCTAGAGGAGCATTTCTACCACTTCGGTGAAACCGATATCCACACCAAAGTGGCCAAGATCAACGCTTATTCAAGCGGACTGGTGCGCGACAAGCGGGCTAAGGGCCAACGTGCCAATCCCTGGATGATGGTGGTCTACCCACCGCTTTTTTTCCTGCGTAGCTTTATCTTCAAACGTGGATTCGCCAACGGTTGGGCTGGCTTCATAGCGTCTATCGTGGGCAGTTTTTACGTTTTTTTAAAATACGCCAAGCTATACGAACAAGCCCGCTTCGATGCCGACGGGGCGAAGCACATGCCCTGCGGTGCACCCACCTTGCGATCGCCATTAGAGCGCCACGGCGGACCGCTATAAACGATCCTTACAAACGGGGGTGAGTAGCCAGCGGCGTCACGATTCAAAGAACACTGACGATCCGCTCAAGTACCGCCTGCGCCGTGATCACTCGCATGCAGGAGTGGTGAGCACACTGTTTGCGGTAGCAATTGATGCAGGGCAGTTGCGCTTGGATAGCATGTACGTGCGGCCCGGCCGGTTTGACCCGGCGTGGATCGGTGGGGCCGCACACAACCACAACAGGCGTCGTGCCCGCAGCAGCCAAATGACCGGTTCCAGTATCATTGCCAACCACCACGCGGGCGGCTTGGCAGATCGCGGTGACCTCTAGCAGCGCCGTCTGTCCGCACAGATCGACGATGTGATCACCGGCACTGGCGATGGCGGCGCACTCATCCCGTTCATCGGGTCCACCGAGTAAAACCACCCGCTCAACATGGGCTTGCGACACCAATAGTGCCGCCAAAGCCGCATACCGCTGCGCGCCCCACCGCTTGAGATAACCAGCCGCTTGGCAGCCAGGCAAAAACACAGCAAACCGGCCAGGGCGCAACTCTGCACCCGCACATAGCCGTTGCGCCCTCAGCCGGGCATCGGCACTCGGAAAGAGCACCGGACGGTCCGCCACAGCCGTGATCCCTCCCGCGCGCAGCGTATCGCGCATGATGTCCAGCGCGTGGCGGGGCGCACTGGTGGATGGAGGTGCGATGTTGTACGGGAAAGCCGGCTTGTTTCCCAAGCGATAAGGAATCGGCCGGCCCAACAACCCCAAGGCTGCAATCATCACCCGCGAGCGATCGGTAGTCTGCAAATCGACGACCAGATCGTAGCGCGCCGCCGCCATCTGCTTTAACCAACGCAGCCCTTCCCGGAACTGTTGGCCGCGCCGGCGTAATTGAAACGCATAAACTTGCCCGAAACGGGGATCATCGCGGTAAAGCGCGTCCCACGGGGCCAGTGTATTCAGATCAATGGTTCGGCCCGGGAACGCATGGACCAAATCTTGCGCTGCAGCACTTGCCAGCGCCACGTCCCCCATGGCGCTCCATTTGATCAACAAAATGCGCCGTATATTCGCCTTTCCTGGCAGATGCAATGGCCGCCCTTGTTTCACCGATAAGACGTTGCGTCCCTAAGCCGCCATGATCTCTTGATCGGCAAGCATTTGGGCGAGTTGAACCCGCCAAGGGGGCAGACGTAAACCAAAAACCGTCAGTAACGCACCTGAATCCATAACCGACCAAGCCGGCCTGCGGGCAGGCAGCGGGTACTCATCCGTCGTGATAGGTTGAACCTGCGCGGCGCGCGTTGGCCCGGCCACCACCTCGATGGCGGCGCAGGCCAATTCAAACCAGTTGGTGTAATCGGGGGCACATGCGTGGTAGAGCCCTTGCCTGTCGTTCAGCCAGGCATCGCCATAACTGATCGCCTTGGACAGCAAAAGACCGGTCAACTCAGCCAGTGAGCGTGCCCAAGTCGGCGTACCGAACTGATCGGCAACCACCTGAATTGCATTATTACCACGTGCCACGCGCTGCATGGTACGGACAAAATTACGTCCGTGGGCCGCATAAACCCAGCCGGTGCGCAACACCAGATGAGGGATCGCCGATGCCAACACCGCCAATTCACCCTCCCGCTTAGTTCGGCCGTAGACATTCAACGGCGCTGTGCGGGCAGTCTCCGTATACGGGCTCGAGCCATCACCGTCGAATACATAGTCGGTCGAGTAATGCACCAAGCAAGTTCGATACCGCTCACAAGCGTTGACCAAATACCGCGCCGCTTCGGCATTGACCAACGCTGCATCGAGAGGGGCAGCCTCTGCATCATCCACCGCAGTGTAGGCAGCCGCGTTGATCACATAGTGCGGGCGCACCTCGGCAAACACCCGGCTGATCGCATCGGCGCAGGTGATGTCCAGGTCTATATCTTGATAAGCCCCTTCCTGATAAGCCCCTCCCTGATAAACAATATCCGTACGCCGGCGGGCGGATGCGTAAACATCACCAAGAGGACCCAGCACCCGGCATAGCTCCCGCCCAACTTGGCCACGTGCGCCCGTCACCAGTATCCGGTGGCGCTCAATCACGGATAAACCTCGGCCTCATCCAAAGTCATGCCATCGGCGTCTTTGGGCGACAGGCGCGGTAACCCGGTGATTGGCCAAGGGATGGCGAGTGCGGGATCGTTCCAGCGCAAAGAGCGTTCATATTGAGGCGCGTAGTAATCGGTTGTTTTGTAACAAACGCAAGCGTCTTCGCCACCTAGAACCAGAAATCCATGTGCGAAACCCGCCGGTACCCAGAGCTGACGGTTGGATTTCGCATCCAACTCCAGTGCAGTCCAGTGTCCAAAGCAGGGGGATGATCGGCGAATGTCCACAGCGACGTCATAAATCCTACCCCAGGCCACTCGTACCAATTTACCTTGTGCTTGGACGGTCTGATAATGCAAACCCCGCAGTACATTGGCGGTAGATATACTCGCGTTGTCCTGCACGAACGCCACATCGACATCAGTCTTTTCCGTGAACACCCGTGCGTTGAAAGTCTCGCAAAAACTGCCGCGCTCATCCTCGTAGATCGTTGGTTCAAGCAACAAAACTTCCGGCAGATCGGTCGGATGAACCCGCATTACGCAGCTCGCGTTAACAATCGGTACTGAGCTGCGTATTGTGCCACCATATACGATAGGACATGCGGAGGTGATCCCCAGAGCACGAAACACTCGACATCAGGCCACTCAAGCAGTCATTATCCAGTATCGACTGCGCGTAACCGGGCAGGACAAGACGAGCACAGTCAATCAACCGGTGTTAGCCAATGAGCGATAACAATACCCCACCCGTCAAAGACTGGGCGACAGATTACGATATTTTCGACAGCGAATACGTGCGCGACCCAGCGCCCATTTGGGACGAGCTACGCGAACGCTGCCCTATTGCCCATACCACGCGCTGGGGCGGATCTTGGTTACCGACCCGTTACGACGACTTACAAGCCATGGTGCGTATGGTTCCAGCGCTGTCGTCCCGCTCACCGACAGTGGTACCGCCCTCGCCCGAGCTGCGCGAAGAACTCATTCGTGAAGCCAAAGAATACAGCACAGAAAATCCACCTATTACGGCTGATCCGCCGGAGCAAATCCCTTATAGACGCCTCATCTTGCCGTTTTTCTCTCCCAAAGCCGTCGCCGGGCACCGGCAGTTCACCCTAGCTATTTGCAACGAGATGATCGATCGCTTTATCGACAAAGGACATGCGGATGCGGCGGCTGACTACGCACAGCAGATCCCCCCTCGAGTAATCGCTCACGTTATCGGCATCGATCCCAAGCGGGTAGACGATTTTGTCAAATGGACTCGAGGCATACTGGAGATCGGACAGCTTCAGCCGGATATGCGAATCAAGTACTGCCGTATCATCCGCTCATTCTTTGAGGAAATGGTGGCGGACCGCCGGCAAAACCCGCGTGACGATCTGATCTCTACCCTGATCGATGCGGACATTGATGGAAAACCGCTGTCCGACTACACCATTGTCGGTATGTGCAACCTGCTCTTAGTAGCGGGTATAGATACGACCTGGAGTTCCATCGGCTCGGCCCTGTGGCATTTCGCCAGCCACACCGATGACCGTCGGCGGTTGGCCAAGGAACCGGAACTGCTCATCACCGCCATTGAAGAGCTGCTACGCTTTTATTCACCGGTTACCATGGCCCGTAAAGTCACACAGCCCGTCAGCATCGGAGATGTAACATTTCAACCGGGCGATAAGGTGTTATTGAATTTCCCCGCCGCTAACCGCGATCCCAGCGCCTTCGACAAGCCCAATGAAGTGGTTCTAGATCGCAAACGCAACCGTCACATCGCGTTCGGCGTTGGCATCCATCGATGTGCTGGCTCCAACCTGGCCCGCATGGAAATGGAAGTGGCGCTCGGTACGTGGTTTTCGCGTATTCCAGAATTCGAGCTGGCCTGCCCGGACGCGGTCACGTGGGTGGGTGGCCAGGTGCGTGGACCACGTTGTATCCCGGTGCGTTTTAGCGCTGCTTAAGCACGCCGGTTAAGAAATATCATTTGCCGATACAAAAGCTAGAAAAAATAGCGCCCAATAAATCCTCTGTCGTAAATTCTCCAACCACCTCACCGATATGACGATGAGCTAACCGTAACTCCTCAGCGATCAACACGAGATCAGGATTATGGTCGATTAACTCCCGCGCTGCATGCACGTGTCTTGCGCATGTATCGATTGCTTCCAGATGCCTGCGTCGTGCCATAAACAGCGTTTCTTTGGGCTCATAACCGGCGGCGGTACGAAGCGCATAGCGTAAGTTATCCATTCCTTCGCCCGTTTTGGCGCTCATCCACACCGTATGGGTATCCCCGTCCTGAACATAACGGGGCAGTGTGCCACTTAAATCTATCTTATTGCGGACCGTAATACGGGTAGCATCCGTCGGCACATCAGGCATTTGGTTGTCGAGCGCCTCATTGTCGTCCAATACTATCAGCACGATGTCGGCGGTGGCGGCAGCTTCCCGGGCCCTCGACATACCCATCTGCTCAATCGGATCATGGCTGTCACGCAGACCCGCCGTATCCGCTATCTCAAGTGGCATACCATCTAAATTCAAACGCTCGCGGATAATATCGCGAGTAGTGCCTGCTACATCCGTCACCAATGCTGCGTCGTAACGTACCAATGCATTTAACAAGCTAGATTTACCTGCATTGGGCGGTCCGCTTAAAACCACCCGTACCCCTTCTCGTAACACCACACCTTGTTCGGTCTGCGCGCGAAGCGCTTGTATCGCGGACGCTAGGGTATTCAATTGTCCAGCAATACCCGCTGATTCAAGGAGATCGATATCTTCATCAGGAAAGTCAATCGCTACTTCCACATAGGTGCGCAGTTCAATCAGCCGCTCGACGAGAGCGTAAACTGCTTTAGAAAACTCACCTTGCAAACTGCGAGCAGCTCCACGTGCAGCGGCAATGCTGCCAGCATTGATGAGATCGGCTACAGCCTCGGCCTGAGCCAGATCCAGTTTGTTGTTTAAAAACGCTCGCTCGGTAAATTCGCCAGGCCGTGCCAACCGCGCACCTGCTTGGCAAATAGTTTTTAGCAACATATCCAAAACCACTGGACTCCCGTGCGCCTGCAGCTCCAATACATGCTCCGCGGTATAAGAATCCGGTGCAGGAAAATAAAGCGCAATCCCTTGATCAAGGATCTGTCCGGTATTATCGAAAAATGACCTGAAGATAGCCGTGCGCGGTTCTGGCAATATACCCAAAACCGTTTGGGCAATGTATAGCGTAGCCGGGCCACTTATACGTATGATACCGATCCCACCAACACCGGGCGGCGTCGCAACCGCTACAATGGTGTCTATTTCATCGTTCGCGGCTACAAGCCGAGCCTGTTCAGCCATGACTTAGTGAAATATCACATCGATCATTCTGCTTCGATCTTTTTGGTAATAACCCATTGCTGGCCAATAGACAGGATATTGTTCACCAACCAGTACAAAACCAATCCGGACGGGAACCAGAGGAAGAAGAAAGTAAAGATGAATGGCAGCGCCATCATGATCTTCGCTTGCATGGGATCAGGTGGCGTAGGATTCAAGCGTTGCTGAATGATCATAGAAACGCCCATCAATACAGGCAGAACGAAATAGGGATCATGCGAGGAAAGATCATCTAACCAAAACATGAAGGGCGCATGACGCAGTTCCACACTTTCGAGCAACACCCAATACAGGGAGATAAAGACCGGGATCTGAACCAATATAGGCCAACACCCCCCCAATGGATTGATCTTTTCGGCTTTATAAAGCTCCATCATCGCCTGATTGAGTTTCTGACGATCATCACCGTGTCTATCACGCAGCGCAGTGAGTTTCGGTGTCAACTTACGCATTCTTGCCATCGATCTATAGCTGGTCGCCGAAAGATGAAAAAACGCTAATTTAATGAGGAAAGTTAGAACAATGATGGACCAACCCCAGTTGCCTATCACATTGTTTATGAACAAGAGCGCCCAAAACAGCGGCTGCGCAATAAAAAACAAAAAACCGTAGTCCACCGTGCGTTCTAACCCTGGTGCCGCCGCCGTCATTCGGGCCTGATCTTTGGGACCGATATAAGCATTTATCGATAACGCGCCTGTGGCTCCTGGTTTCACCATCAACGGTGGCGTGATCACCCCGATGATGTATTCTGCTCTCGGCGACGCATACGTGTAGTAATGATTTTGCTGTTCTGGGGAAGGGAGCCATGCGCCAACGAAATAGTGTTGGATCATCGCCGCCCAACCGCCTTCAACAGTGCGCTTGATATCCCTTTCAGCCATATCAGCGAAATCAATTTTGTCATACGGTTCCTCGGCTGAAGACAACACACCTCCCATATAGGTGTGAATAAATACATTGCCGTCTTCCACCACTTGAGTACGCTTAAACTGGCCGAACATCTCTGCCCTCACGGCGGTGGGTGAACCATTGACCAGTTCGTGGCGAACTTCTATCTCATAACTGTCCCGGCGTAGCCGGAAGACTTTACGCACTTCGATACCGGACGCAGATCGCCAAGTCATAGGGACCTCAAGCTCCTCGGCACCGGGGGCTAGAACAAATTCAGTCTTCCTTACTTCGTAAAGAGCCGTGTCATCCGGTAAACCCTCGCCGAGCAAACCCGACTGGGCGATAAAGATATTAGGCAGCTCATCATTCAATAGACGAAACGCGTCCGAATCTAACTCTATAGAAACGCGGTGTTTATTGAGGTCGAGCTGCTTAAGAGTGCCACCCCGCGTATCTATACGTAAGGACATTAGATCGGTAGTGGCCTCTATCAGGGTACCCGAAGGCTCCTGCGCACGGCTTTGCGATGGCGGAGCATCGCCGCTACTAGACACCGGCGGCGCCGAGGCCGGCTTGTCTGATGTAAACGTGCTAGAAGGCGCCGCTGGCGATTCCTCCGATCCACGTTCGGTGGCGATCTGCTCTGGTGGAACCACTAGCGGTTTGGGCCCATAGTCCTTTTGCCATTCTTGCCACATCAAAAAAAGCACAAAAGCTAGTGCTATGAACAGCATAGGCCGTAGTTGTTCAGGATTCACCGACAATCTCGCTCTCTAGCAAAAGTCCGTGGATGCACCTAAGGAAATCGCGCGTACCGTCTTCTGACAACATCTGAAATGAATTAGGATTGCTCCAGGTCTAGCGGTTCACGGCTCAAGCGCTTACTCCCCGTATTCATCTATCTTGAAGTTCATTTACTTGCATTCATTCCCTTGGACTCATCACATAGATAGCGCCATTGCTCATTCAGGGTTCTGGTGATCGCCTCGTTGGTTGCATTTCGGATCAAAGGCCTTGCCGTTACCACGATATCCAATGGAGGTAATACCGCGTGATGCTGGCGAAAACTCTCCCGTACCAAACGCTTTATACGATTACGGTCGATCGCCCGAGGTACAATCCGCTTAGCGATTGCCATACCCAAACGAGCGCTCTCGGCTGTTGCAAGTGCCGTAATCCTTGGCGCCGTAATCAAGTTAAAAAATTTCGTCGCTCTTCTACGGCCAGCGCGAAATACCTGCCGGTACTGGATCGCCTGCGTAAGCCGTGCGGCACGGTGCAGACGTGCGGCACGGTGCAGACGTGCGTCATGAACACGATCATTTGTCAAGAGTTACGGCGCTCATACCTGTAAAGATTGCGCCTACAGAACGTCAGTCCACAGAGTCTATGCAGACAGGCGCTTACGTCCTTTGGCACGGCGAGCACGAATGATCATGCGCCCGCCACGTGTACTCATGCGAGCACGAAAGCCGATATGCCGTTTACGCTTCGGTCTACTTGGTTGATAAGTACGTTTCATGACGGGATTACCATAATAGTTGTGTTAGGTGCTATCGCCACCATCGCTGCTATTGGAGACCTACAGCGCTACAGGAACGATAATATAAAAAACTCGCCAATATAGAGTTCTGGTGTTAAAACTGTCAATACGACAACGATGTAAAGATATCGATTCAACCTGTGGATAGCTTCTTTCGATGAGGACGAATACAACCTTTTGAAAAATAAAGACTACTTTATTCCACGTGCAACTCAGGTGATACCATAGGTGAGCAACAACGGGTTTAAGCGAATAGACCTGAATAACTCCGTCTCGACACTCTATAGTTCCTTGGCGCTCTATAGTTCATAGCGGCATATCACCATCGACACGCGACATCTGGCACATCACTTATCTAAAGAGGAAGCGGGACATGAACCCGGAATTATGGGAATGGTGTCTCGCTCATCTTGAAAGCGAGCTGTCGTCGCAACAATTCAATACTTGGATCCGCCCACTGTATGCCACCATCGACGGCGATATCGTACGCTTACTCGCACCCAATCGTTTCGTAAGTGACTGGGTGACCAAGAATTTCGCTGCCCGGATTGCAGATCTGCTTACCTATTACAATGATGGACAACCGCCGGAAGTCATCGTTCTGGTAGGTAATAGTCCCGTGCAGCCAGAAGCCCTAGCTCCTACCTTGCTGGCCCCAGATGACGGTACAGCAAATCATATTGGCTCTGATGGCACTAGCGCGAGTAACAGCAAGGTTCAAGCCGTAGATAACATACCCGGTTCGGGTGGGCCTAATCTTGAAAGCATGCGAACCGTGCACGGTGTGCGTCCCGGCTTCACCTTTGCCAACTTCGTCGAAGGCAAGTCGAATCAGCTAGCTAAGGCAGCATCCATACAGGTGGCGGAGAACCCTGGCAACGCTTATAACCCTCTGTTCTTGTATGGAGGAGTGGGCTTAGGCAAAACCCATCTTATGCAGGCTACAGGCAATGCTATCAAAACGGGGAAACCCGATAAAACGGTGGTCTACCTACATTCGGAGAGATTCGTTGCCGACATGGTCAGAGCGCTTCAGCACAATACCATCAACGAATTCAAGTGCTTTTACCGTTCAGTTGATGCACTGCTCATTGATGATATTCAGTTCTTTGCGGGTAAGGAGCGCTCACAAGAGGAATTCTTTCATACTTTTAATGCGTTACTGGAAGATCAGCAACAAGTGGTGCTTACTTGTGATCGCTACCCCAAGGAAGTCGATGGATTAGAGGAACGGCTAAAATCACGCTTCGGTTGGGGTCTGACAGTAGCAATAGAACCCCCGGAACTTGAAACTAGAGTGGCTATACTCAAGCAAAAAGCCGAGCAAGCAGGGGTGGAGATTCCTGACGATGTGGCGTTCTTTATTGGCCAACGCATTCGTTCCAACGTCCGGGAATTAGAGGGAGCCCTGCGCAGAGTTATTGCCAGTGCGCGCCTTATGGGGCGGCACATCAACCATGAATTAGCCAAAGATGCCTTAAAAGATCTGCTCGCGTTGCAAGACAAGTTAGTCACTATCGGGAATATTCAAAAAACGGTGGCGCAGTACTACAAAGTGCGTGTTGCGGATTTGATCTCAAAGCGCAGATCCCGCTCTATCGCGCGGCCACGGCAAGTGGCTATGGCTTTAGCTAAGGAGCTCACTAACCATAGTTTGCCGGAGATCGGCGATGCATTTGGCGGGCGCGACCATACAACGGTACTTCACGCGACACGTAAAATAGTGCAGTTGAGGCAACAGGATCTGACGATCGATGAGGATTACACCATCTTGTTAAGAACCCTGAGTAATTGAATAGACCAAGATGTGGATAACCATAGTTATTTTTGTCGCCTCCTGAATGTCTACATCTGGTACACAGGTAAACAGATGATTTGTTCTAGGACAGAACCACATCATAGGTTTTTTGACAAGGCATTGAAAAACATAGAGGAAATATAGTTATCCACAGAAGACATAATGGCTAACTATTACAATAAGCGATCATACATATGCGTTTTTCTATAAAAGCAGAAACACTGCTTAAACCGCTATCGGCTGTGTATGGTGTTGTGGAGAGACGCCAAGCATTGCCCATTCTCTCGAATGTTCTACTGGCGACGGATGAACAGCAGCTCACCTTGACAGGCACTGATATGGAGGTTGAATTGGTAGCACGGGTACCGGTCGAGGATGGGGTAGCTGGTGATATCACTGTACCGGGGAGAAAGTTTGCCGATATCTGCCGCTCTTTGCCTAGTGATGCGATGGTCCAATTTGAATTGGATGGCGAACGGGCGATAGTGCGTTGTGGGCGAAGCCGCTTTGACTTGGCTACGCTTTCCGCTGCGGATTACCCATCCAGTGAGGTCCAGGTAAACGCTACCTTGATCCGAATACCGCGCGGGAAACTCAAGCGTTTAATTGAGCTGACTCAGTTCGCGATGGCTCAGCAAGACGTGCGCTATTACCTAAACGGTATGCTATTTGAGTTGGAAGAGAACATAGTGCGTACCGTGGCGACCGATGGTCATCGGTTAGCGTTGGCAGAGATAAAGCTGGAAGAAGCACCTAACGAGGGTAACCGGCAGTTAATAATGCCCCGCAAAGGTGTTTTGGAATTGGCCAAGCTTTTAGCTACGGATGATGAACCAGTGGAATTGGCGTTATCTGCGAATTGCGCGCGCATGGAGACGAAGAGTCGCGGATTTAATACCAAACTCATTGATGGACGCTTCCCCGAGTACCAAAGAGTGATTCCGGCTAAGGAAAGTTGTGATAAGGAGATCTTCGCTGACCGTGAGACACTGCGCCGAGCGCTTCAGCGGGCGGCTATTTTGTCGAATGAAAAATATCGGGCTGTTCGTATGACCCTTGAGCCAGGGCAGCTTACTGTAATGGCGAGTAATCCAGAGCAGGAGCAAGCGGAGGATGTGGTTGAAGTCGAGTACGAGGGTGAGGGATTAGAAATAGGTTTTAATGTGTCATATCTCATCGAAGCGTTGAATATCGTGCCGTCTGATAGGGTCAAGCTTTATCTCACTGACTCCAGCAGCAGTTGCTTGTTAGTCCCGGCTGAAGGGGAGGCCTGTGAGTATGTTGTTATGCCCATGCGCCTATAGCAGGGTGGTTGAGCGTTATAGTCTTTGTCTATTTTGATGCCATCTTGATGAGCGATTGGCGAATGAGCAGTGCGAACAGGTCTTAGTAACGCAGCGGTGTCCGTATTTATCCGGAAGTTTTCGGGGGAAAATCTGCGCTGCATAGAACGGGTGGTGCTCGAACAACCGCAGCGGTTAAACGTGTTAGCGGGTCTTAACGGAGCAGGTAAGACCAGCGTACTTGAAGGGATCCATGTGCTTGGCACTGGGCGCAGTTTTCGCTATAGGCGGATCGAGCCGCTAACGCGGCACAATACAAACTTTTTCCGTGTAGTAGGCGAGATCGGTGATGAAGGCACAGTTCTAGGTGTGGAGCGCAAGCTTGGTGCTTTGACCATGAGAGTTAGAGGTAATCCAGTCACAAGAACTTCAGATTTGGCGTATTCACTCCCATTGCTAGTTATTCGGCCCGAGAGCTACGAGATTTTTTCAGGTCTGTCCGAGGAACGTAGAAAGGCCTTGGATTGGGCGGTGTTTCACGTGGAACCCCGGTTTGCCAAGTTTCATGGCCGTTATCAAAGAGCACTTAAACAGCGCAATGCACTGCTCAAGACACATGCAACCCGCACCGAGTTAAAGCCATGGGATGTAGAGCTAGCCGCATCCGGTCATGAAATTCATGAGGCTCGTGCTCGATTTTTTGAATATTCAGCCAAGCACTTGCAATGCACGGTAGCCCGATTAGTGGGTTTTGACGTACGAGTGGGTTATGAAGCGGGATGGGATGTGAGTACACCGCTTCTAGAAGTACTGGATAAACAATATCCACGCGACGCTGAACGGGGCACATCAACAAAGGGCCCGCATCGTTGCGACCTATCATTCGTTGTGGACGGTGGAGCGGCACGAGGTCTGCTGTCCCGCGGAGAGGGTAAGCGCCTTGTGTTAGCATTGTTACTGTCGTTAGCAGGACAGATCATGGAGATCACAAGGAAGGGGCCTGTTATTTTGGTAGACGATTTAGCTTCGGAGCTCGATGAAAGAGCGCGGGAGACATTCATGGAAGACTTAAGCAGCATCGAGTGCCAATCCTTTGTGACTACAGTCGATCAGCAGTTAATTCCCAATCGATATCTGGAATCCGCAGCCCTGTTTCACGTGAAACAAGGAAATGTGAATCGCATGCTATAATCTGCTGATTACACGCTCTTTGGGCCTTTTCTGTGTCTGACGAAGATTCACCAACCGGTTACGACTCCAATAGTATTAAAGTCCTCAAAGGACTTGATGCAGTTCGCAAACGGCCCGGTATGTACATAGGGGACACCGATGATGGAACGGGACTTCATCATATGGTGTTTGAAGCCGTGGACAATGCTATTGACGAAGCGTTAGCTGGTCATTGCACTTTAGTTGAAGTAGCAATACACGATGACGGCTCTGTTAGCGTAACGGACGATGGCCGCGGTATTCCGGTAGATATCATGGAAGAAGAAGGCCGCTCAGCCGCGGAGGTCATCATGACCGTGTTGCACGCCGGCGGTAAATTCGATGACAACGCTTATAAAGTGGCAGGTGGTTTGCACGGTGTTGGAGTGTCCGTTGTCAATGCACTGAGTGAATGGCTTCGGTTGACTATTTGGCGTAATGGCAATATTTACTCACAACGCTATACTGATGGAGTGCCTGATGCACCGTTGGCCATCACTGGAGATTCGGGTCGTACCGGTACCCGGGTCCAATTTAAACCCTCCCCTAAGACGTTTTCCGATGTCGAGTTCCACTACGAGATCTTAGCCAAACGCCTGCGCGAATTGTCGTTTTTAAACTTCGGGGTGTGCATTGATCTGAGAGATGAACGCACCGGTAAACACGACCAATTCCAATACGAGGGGGGCATTTGTGCCTTCGTGGAGCACTTGAACCGGCACAAGGCGTCCATTCATCCCACGATTTTTTATTTTCAAACTGAGCGCGATGGGATCACAGTTGAGGTGGCAATGCAGTGGAATGATTCTTATCAGGAGAGTGTCTTCTGCTACACTAATAATATTCCTCAGCGAGATGGTGGTACGCATCTGGCCGGGTTACGTGGTGCCTTAACCCGCACTCTGAATCAGTATATGGACGCTCAGGGCATTCGAGATAAAGCGAAAGTGGAACCCATGGGCGAGGATATTCGGGAAGGATTAACCGCCGTCTTATCCATCAAAGTGCCGGATCCGAAATTTTCTTCGCAGACTAAAGAAAAACTGGTGTCTTCCGAGGTCAAGCCGGTTGTCGAATCTACCCAAGGCGAGAAGCTCGCGGAGTTTTTATTAGAAAAGCCGGCAGAAGCTAAGGCCATAACCAGCAAAATTGTGGATGCTACTCGCGCCCGAGAAGCGGCCCGTAAAGCCCGCGAGATGACGCGGCGAAAAACTGCATTGGATATCGCAGGCCTTCCAGGCAAGCTGGCGGATTGCCAAGAAAAAGATCCGGCGCTGTCCGAGCTATTTCTAGTCGAGGGCGATTCGGCAGGCGGATCGGCCAAGCAAGGGCGTGACCGTAAGAATCAGGCCATTTTACCGTTAAAGGGCAAAATCTTAAACGTAGAAAAAGCCCGCTTCGACAAAATGTTGCAATCACAAGAAGTAGGGACACTGATCACTGCTTTGGGATGCGGCATAGGGCGGGAAGAATACAATCCGAGCAAACTTCGTTATCACCGCCTGATACTGATGACCGATGCTGACGTAGATGGCTCACACATACGTACCTTGTTACTCACTTTTCTGTACCGTCAGATGCCGGAAATCATTGAAGCAGGGCATGTTTATATCGCGCAACCTCCTCTTTACAAAGCAAAAAAAGGTAAGCGTGAACGTTACGTTAAGGATGATGCCGACTTAAGTGGTTACATGATGGATCTCGCATTAGACGGCACCACGGTGCGTGTGGGCGAAAATGAACTCTCAGTAGAACAACTGGCGATGGCGGCAACCAACTATCTGACGTTGAGTGCTATTCGCACTAAGCTAGCTAGCCGTATATTCCCTGACGTCATTGATGTCATGGGTATACTGCCATTACTCGACCCTGATGCGGCGGATGCGGTGGAATCAGCGCGGCAATGGGCGGTTGCCCTAGAGGATCGTTTAAATTCGGAAGACGGTGCTTATGGTGTCTATGAGGTTCGCCTGGACATGTTAGCCGATGGTTTCGCAGCGCATGTGCGTACTATTCAACATGGCGTTGAGTCCGATCGGGTACTGAGCAGTGATCTGTTTCGCTCGGCAGAGTACAAACGATTACACGACATAGCACAACACATTGATTCTTTTGAAGAAAACAGTGTACAAGCCGTGCGTGGGGAGCGTTCGCATAAGACCAGCACGCTCCGCGGAGCGTTGGAGTGGATGCTGACCGATGCGAAGCGTGGTATTGACATACAGCGTTACAAAGGTTTGGGTGAAATGAACCCTGAGCAGCTTTGGGAAACCACGATGGATCCGCGGACCAGGCGGCTGCTTAAAGTTCGCATAGAAGATGCAGTTAGCGCTGACGAACTGTTTACGACGTTGATGGGCGATGAGGTGGAGCCTCGGCGGGAGTTTATCGAAACTAACGCTCTATCGGTGGTCAATTTGGACACATAGGATCGAGGACCCTACGCCCGAACGCTTCGGGCACAAGTCCAAACATCTATCCGCTCGCTCCCGTGACGGCGAAGCACTCGTGCTATCTCCTGCACCGTACTGCCAGAGGTGTACACATCGTCCACTATCAATGCGTGAACCGGGGCTTGTCCTTGAAGCTCGAATTGACTGCGAACATTTCGCCGCCGTTCACGGGCTGACTTGAGTGATGATTGCGCCGGGGCCTGTCCTGTGCGTCGTAAACGGTGAAAGATCTCAAGCTGAAGCTGATTAGCCAATTGTCGTGCGATCTCTAAAGACTGGTTAAAGCCGCGCTGGCGAAGACGGCGTTGGCTGAGCGGCACACTTACCACTTGTGTTTGATCAAAAACAATGGGCCTGCGCGCTTTCAACATGAGTGTGGCCAATGTACTGCAAAGGTTAAGGCCGCCGCCGAATTTGACAGCGTGTATCAATATGACCACATCCCCGGTGTACCGCAATGAACTGTGGGTTGAATTGCAAATAGGGGGCTGTTGCCTACACGCTCCGCACACGCCGTCGAAACTGAGGGGCCTGGCACATTTCTCGCACCTGGTCAGCAACCAAGGTAGGTTGGCAGCACACCGATCGCATAAACTCGGTATGGTGGCTGCGGCCCCATGACAAAAACGGCAATGGGCGCCGAGATGGGCAGTCCACGCATTTTCCAGGCGAATTCTAAGCGGTGTGTCTGAGCCGAATAACATGTGGCGCGATCCTCTAAGGTCACGGATTGGCTCTCTTAATAGTCCAACAATGTAATTCGCCAAGCATTGGCTGAAGGATGAAACCGGTGTCGGCAAAAAGCCCTAAAACACGTAGGATGCGAGCCCGCTTCGCCACCAGAAGCCGCGCGTTCGGTACCTGTGACTATGTTGTTAGACGCATAGAGGCCGCGCTCTTTGAGCATCTGGATCTGGTTCGCCTTAAGCCCGAAACCGTGCTCGACTTGGGTTGTGGCCAAGGCCGTTCGCACACTGCTCTCAAGAGCCGCTATCCGAGCGCCCGCCACATCTTGTTAGATGTGACATTGCCGGTGCTGCGCTTGGCCAAGGGACGCTGGCCATGGCAGCGGCTATCTAAAGTGTGTGCCGATTTCGATGCGCTGCCGCTTAGCAGTGGCAGTGTTGATCTTGTTTTTTCAAATCTGAGCTTAACCGCGGCGTATGAGTTACCCAAGGTCTTGGGCGGTATTTGCAGCGCTATGCAATCCGGCGGATTGCTCGCGTTTTCTATGCTCGGGACCGACACTCTTTTTGAACTACGCGAGGTTATATCAACCCGAGTTGCGCGGCTATCAAAACGTGCACAGCGCAGTCCATTTTGGGATATGCATGAAGTGGGCGATGCTCTGATGTCGGCCCGTTTCGTGGATGTGGTCATGGACTGTGAACGCCTGACTGTACGCTATAAAAGCGTCCTCGATCTGCTTCGAGAAGCTGCCGCGCTCAGCCTGCTTGGACCTAGTTTTCATGCTGCGGCCCCAGGTCCTGGAACGAAACGGCTAGCTGAGTGTCTGACGCGCAAATACCCGATGGACGAAGGGCGGGCAGTGGCCACCCTGGAAGTGATCTACGGTCATGCATGGGTAGCACAGCCCATCAGCAGTCGAACGGTCTCGTTTGGGCTACCATAGGAGGGCACTTGGGTCGCCCGACCGAACGGTTCGTTTGGGTCTTGGTAGTGTGCATTTATTGCGCACCCTAGATCGCTTCGCTAGACTCTCGGCTCTTTGTGTCTAGTGGTGGCAGAGGAGGTCGGCGGAGGAGCTGAGTATGATAACGGCGACGGTGGATCCGACCCGTTGCGCGACGTTTGTAATCAGCCCTAATCAAGCGCCGGCGTGGCGAGATATCCGATGGTTTTTCATCGGCATGGCCTGCACCCCTTTTGCTGTGGCGATAAGCTTTGCTGTGATGGGGTTTTGGCCGATATTGCCGTTTGCAGGTATAGAGGTGGCTGCGTTAGCGGCTGCGCTCTATATCACCGCCCAGCGCTCAGAGATTCGAGAAGTGGTTTCGGTGTACCGAAACCACATTGAAATAGAACGAGGCCGCAAAACGCCGGAACAACATTGGGAAATCCAGCGGGCGTGGGCTCAAGTGAAGCTGCAACGGAACGGCTCGCCTCACTACCCAAGCCGTCTGGTGATCCGCTCGCATGGCCGGGAGATAGAGTTGGGCCGCTTCCTCGTGGAGGAAGAAAGGTGCCGTTTAGCGAGACAGTTGCGGGCCGCTATAACCGCAACATCCGGTGGCTGCGGCGGTCAGTAAGTGACAGGATTTGGGAGAGTTCGAGCAATGTTCAGTGTGAAGACGTTCCGGGCCTTGGTTGCACTAGGCGTGTTATCGGGTCTTGCGTTTAGCGCTCAAGCGGGCTGGTTCGACTTGAATCTGCCCCAAGGGGTGACCCCGATCAGCAAGCAGGCGTATAGCTTGCATATGCTGATCTTGTGGATTTGCGTTGCCATCGGTGTCGTTGTCTTCGGTGCCATGTTCATCTCCATGTATTCTCATCGCAAATCCTTGGGCGTGGAGCCCGCTCATTTTCATCACAGCACGTTTGCTGAAATCATGTGGACAGCGATCCCGTTTTTGATCTTGGTGGTGATGGCGGTGCCGGCCACCAAAGCGCTGGTGATGATGGAAGATAGCAGTGAAGCGGAAATGACCGTTAAGGTTACCGGCTATCAATGGAAGTGGCGATACGACTACATAGAGGACAATGTCAGCTTCTACAGCAACTTGGCGCCCGCAAGCCGTAACGTCATTTTTCAAAAAGATCTGGAGGCTAATAACGCGGCCCGTCCCGAAGACTACTTGCTCAACGTAGACCGCGAGGTCGTACTTCCCACTAAAACCAAAGTCCGCCTGTTACTCACGTCCGATGATGTGATTCACGCCTGGTGGGTACCCATGTTAGGCCAGAAAAAAGACGCTATCCCCGGATACATCAATACCATCTGGACCTATATCGAAGAACCGGGCGTCTATCGCGGCCAATGCGCGGAGCTTTGTGGTAAAGACCACGGCTTCATGCCTATCGTCGTTAACGCGGTACCGGCCGATGACTATAAAGCATGGGTTGATGAGCAGCATGAAGCCAAACGGGCCGCAGCACTCGCCGAACAGGAAGCGCTCAACCGTGACTGGGCGCTGGATGAACTCATGAGCAAGGGTAAAGAGATCTATGCTGCCAACTGCGCTGGTTGTCATCAGTTAGACGGTAAAGGCCAGCCCCCTACGTTCCCTGCTATTGCCGGTAGCAAGATCGCCACTGGTCCCAAGGATGCGCACGTTCAATTGGTTGTATACGGTAGTCAAAAGAACACCATGATGGCTGCGTTCGGGCCATCGCTGAACAACCTGGAAATCGCCGCGGTGCTGACTTATCAGCGCAATTCCTTCGGCAACAGCACCGGCGATGTAGTTCAGCCCAAAGACGTCAAGGCTGCGCGGTAAAGCGCGCGCCTGTATCGAATTGAATTCCTGGGAGTATTCCTCCATGACAGATGCTTCAGTACACCATCACCATGACGATCATGGCCCGGCGCCCGGGTTGCTGCGTTGGGTCTTTACGACCAACCATAAAGACATAGGCACATTGTACATGCTGTTTGCGTTGTTGATGTTCTTCGTCGGTGGCGCGATGGCCATGATGATTCGATGGGAGTTATTCGAGCCGGGTTTGCAAGTCTTAGATCCGCATAAGTTTAACCAGATGACCACCATGCACGCGCTGGTCATGATCTTCGGTGCCGTTATGCCTGCATTCGTCGGTTTCGCTAACTGGCAGGTGCCGTTGATGATAGGTGCGCCGGATATGGCGCTGCCACGCATGAACAACTGGAGCTTTTGGATTTTACCGTTTGCTTTCGCCATGTTGCTTTCCACTTTCTTCATGGAGGGTGGCGCACCGGCGGCGGGTTGGACTATCTATCCACCGCTAGTGTTACAAGGTGGTGATCATTTCCCCTACTTGATCTTCTCGATCCATTTGATGGGTATTTCCTCGGTTATGGGGGCCATCAATATCATCGTTACCATCTTTAATATGCGTGCTCCGGGTATGACGCTCTTGAAGATGCCATTGTTCATTTGGACATGGTTGATTACGGCGTATCTGTTGGTGGCGGCTATGCCGGTACTGGCTGGAGCGGTCACCATGTTGCTGACCGATAAGTATTTCGGCACCACATTCTTCAGTGCTGCCGGCGGCGGTGATCCGGTGATGTATCAACATATCTTTTGGTTCTTTGGGCATCCTGAGGTGTACATCATGATCTTGCCGGGGTTCGGTATCGTCTCGCAGATCATTCCGACCTTCGCCCGCAAACCACTATTCGGCTATGAATCGATGGTCTATGCTACCGCTTCCATCGCGTTCCTATCGTTCATCGTATGGGCGCATCATATGTTCACTGTGGGTATGCCGCTAACCGGTGAGCTGTTCTTCATGTACACCACCATGCTCATCGCTGTGCCTACAGGGGTGAAGGTATTTAACTGGGTGGCGACCATGTGGAAGGGAGCGATGACGTTTGAAACACCTATGCTGTTCGCATTGGCGTTTGTCATCTTGTTCACCATTGGTGGTCTCTCGGGACTGATGTTGGCGATCACACCGGTAGATTTCCAATATCACGATACGTATTTCGTTGTGGCCCATTTCCATTACGTACTGGTAACCGGAGCGATCTTCGCTATTATGGCCGGCGTATACTATTGGTTGCCCAAGTGGAGTGGGCGAATGTATGACGAACGATTGGGCAAATTGCATTTCTGGTGCTCAACTATATTCGTCAACGTCTTGTTCTTCCCGCAGCATTTCCTGGGGCTGGCCGGTATGCCAAGGCGTATTCCCGACTACGCGCTACAGTTTACTGACTGGAACATGGTTTCAAGTATTGGTGGTTTTGCCTTCGGGTTGTCGCAGCTCATTTTTGTCTTCATCGTTTTAAAGTGCATCACCGGAGACGGTGAGCGAGCCGGCGATGAAGTGTGGGAAGGCGCTGAGGGGCTCGAGTGGACATTGTCTTCACCACCGCCTTACCACTCATTTACCGAAGCGCCGCAAGTCAAGTAAATCCTGGCTTTACAGGTATCTTGGGTTTACTAAAGCAGTTGGTGAAGTAAGCAGCGGGTGAGCGGATCGCAATCGGGCAAAAAGAAACTGCGCCAAGCGAATATACGGCTGGCCATTGTGCTTGGATTGGTGGCGCTTGGCTTTTATGCATCGATTTTCTGGTTTTTGAGTAGATGACATCTAGAGCAAGCCAAAACAAGCGATCGGCATTAAAGCTCGCTGGCGTATTCGTGCTGATGTTCGGCTTTAGTTTTGCTATGGTGCCTCTCTATGACGTGCTGTGCGACATCACAGGACTGGGGGGACGCGCTGGAGTAATACAGGCCGAGGATCTCAAGCTGGTAGAAGACAGCTCGCGACGGATTACCGTTGAATTCATGGCTGATACAAATAGTCGGCTACCGTGGCATTTCGTGTCTAAGCAAGCGTCGATGCAAGTGCAGCCAGGGAAAGTCTACGAAGCGATCTACACGGCGAAAAATACATCCAGAGCAGACTTGACCGGGCAGGCGGTACACAACGTGAATCCGCCCATAGCGTCAAAATATTTCAGTAAAACCGAGTGTTTTTGCTTTACCAATCAACTTCTGGCAGCGGGAGAAGGCAAAGATATGCCGGTTCGCTTTATTGTTGATCCGGCACTACCGAGAAACATCAATACTGTGACGCTCTCGTATACCTTCTTTAAAATCGACGGGGGTAATGGCTGATCTTTAGCCGTCACCGCATTCAACCAGGAATTTGGACCATGGCTGCAACACATGACGATGCCTATTATGTTCCTCACGGAACGAAGTGGCCCATTATGGGTTCCATCGGACTTACTGTTTTAGTAAGTAGTTTCGCGAGCCTGTTGAACGGCTCTGAATCTGCCGGCATCGGCATGATTATCGGCGTATTGATCATGATCGCCATGATGTTTTTATGGTTCGCAGAGGTCATCAAGGAGAGCCATGCGGGGTATTACAACGCTCAGGTCGATGTGTCGTTCCGTATGGGAATGGGCTGGTTTATCTTTTCCGAGGTGATGTTCTTCGCCGCATTCTTCGGTGCGCTCTACTACGCACGCATCTACTCGGTACCGTGGGTGGGTGGCGAAGGCGCTGGATTTACTACCAATGAGTTTCTGTGGCCTGATTATGAAGCCATATGGCCCACCAATGGGCCAAGCGAAGTAGGTGGAGAGTTTAAACCCATGGCGGCGTGGGGCCTGCCCGCTCTTAACACCATCATACTTTTAACCAGCGGTGTCACTGTTACTATTGCTCACCACGGCATACTGAAAAATCAGCGCGCCGTATTCAATTGGGGATTGTTCGCTACTGTGTTGCTAGGCGCGCTATTCGTCTATTGCCAGTACGTCGAGTATGCGCACGCTTACAGTGATTACAACTTGACCTTGGAATCAGGTATTTATGGATCGACATTCTTTATGCTCACGGGATTTCATGGATTCCATGTGACCATCGGAGCGATCATGCTGGCTGTTATGTGGTTCCGCGGTATTAATGGTCACTTTAATGGCAAGAACCATTTCGCTTTTGAAGCAGCAGCATGGTATTGGCACTTCGTCGATGTAGTCTGGCTGGGCTTGTTTATATTTGTTTATTGGTTATAGGCGTTCGTTATTTGTAAGGGGCCTGGTTAATGTAATGTCCGCTGGCGTGGTTGTTCATATTACTTCTTTAGAGCCGCAGACCATGCGGCTCTATTAGTCCCGCTAAATTCAGTATGTAGAGCAGCGCGAACAGCGCAATCGAAAGTCCAATTCTAAGGGTTAGGCTTTTTGCTAACCGGTTCGAGTCTCCCCGCTCTTTGACTAAATACCGAAGAGCCGAGCCTAAAGTTGCCAGAATCGCAACGAAGATGACAATGACGAGTACTTTTCCGAAAGTCAATGCGGTTCTCCGGTGTTAGATGATTACCGAGTATAACGAAACATTCCGGCTTACCCGACTGCGGATGCGTTCTTTCTATGATACTTCGAATTGGCCACTTTGAATTCGCTCCGGCCTGGTTTCCTACGTTGGTCACGGCATTATTGTTGGTATTGCTGTTGCGTTTGGGATTTTGGCAATTGGATCGCAGCGCAAGCAAAACGGCATTGACAACTCAGTGGAAACAGTACGGGCATATGCCGCCCGAACGCCTTGATACCGTACCGCACAGCTACGTGGACACCCAGCGGTACATGCCGGTTACAGCAGTGGGTGCGTTTGATCCGGAGCACCAGTTTTTATTGGATAACCGTACACTCAACGGTGTTGCCGGCTACCATGTTATTACGCCATTTCGCTTATCCGGCACGCCTGAAACCGTTTTGGTCAACCGGGGCTGGATTGCCGTGGGTCCCGATCGCACAAAACTGCCTGACATTCGCATTCACAGCCAGGTTTACACTCTACAAGGAAGGGTTGCCCCCATCATTAGCGATTCGCTCCTATTAGGGGATTCTGGCTATGGGCAGAACAACTGGCCTAAAGTCGTGCAACTTTTGCAACCGTCGCGGATCGCCGAGATATTAAAGCGGCCGGTCCGGTCACAACTTGTTCAGTCAACTGATGACGCCAAGGACGGTTTGATTCGCGATTGGCCAGTTCATTATGGCATAACATCACAACGTCACCTCGGCTATGCCGTGCAGTGGTTCACGCTGGCGCTGGCGCTTGTGACGATATACGTGGTTGTGAACACGAGGCGGCGTGTGTGAAGCAAAGAACCAAACAGCGTATTGGGTTGATCGGCGTATTCGCGTTATTTTTTATTCCTGTGGTCGCTGCTCTGTTTCTATGGGCGAATCCGCGACTATTAGGGGCACTTGGGACCACGAACTATGGTGTTTTACTGCCTGAAGCGCGCCAGATCACCCCGCCTAGCTTGAGATCTGCGGCTATTGTAAAAGGCGAAAGTCCAGGATTTAGCGAGAAGTGGTCCATGATTACCCTTGATTCCGGTTCATGTTCCAATGCGTGCCGGGCCCGATTGCATGCTCTGTGGACTGCCCATGTCGCTACCAACAAAGACATCGATCGTGTGGCCAGAGTATTGCTTCTACCCGAGGATGCCCAGCCCGTCGCGGATTTTACCAACGAAGATGGCCTGGCTGTTTTCAAAGTACCCCTGCGCTGGGCACAAACTCTCACCGGCGAATCCGACCCTTTTTCACCCGGGAGAGTCTACTTAGTTGACCCACGGGGTTTTGTCTTTATGTATTACCCGGATCCTTTAGATGCTCGAGACCTGCTTAAGGACTTGAAGCGATTACTCAAAATCTCCAAAGTCGGATGATGAACTACACTCGCCTCGCCTCGGCCACCACGTTGCTCGCCCTAGTGATTATCGTGCTGGGTGCTTACGTTCGTCTTACCGACGCGGGCCTAGGATGCCCGGATTGGCCTGGCTGCTACGGCACCTTGACGGTGCCTAGAGGGGAGGCGGCCGTAGCGGCGGCAGAGCAAGCTTTTCCGGCTAGGCCGCTGGAGGCGGGTAAAGCGTGGCGTGAAATGATTCACCGGTATATCGCGGGAATACTCGGTATCGCTATCTTTATTCTGGCGCTGCTGGCCTGCCGAATGCAGCAGCGCACCACCATTGGGCTGCTTTTGCCTTTGTCATTGGTAATTCTGGTGGCATTTCAGGGGGCCTTGGGGATGTGGACGGTCACTTTGCTCTTGAAGCCCGCCATCGTGACTGCACATTTAACGGGTGGCATGCTTATACTGGCACTACTCACTTGGCTGGTCTTGCGCTCCTTGGATCAGCGCCAACCGTCTAGACCGCGTAATCGCGGCTTCTATGCGGCTTGGGTGGGACTGGTTATTCTCGGTATGCAAATCGTGTTAGGTGGGTGGACCAGCACCAACTACGCTGCCCTCGCGTGTCCCGATTTACCGACCTGCCAAGGACGATGGTTACCCCTGGAGGCGGTCGCGGAAGCCTATCAAGTATGGGGTCAGGTGGGCATCGATTACGAGGGTGGGCATCTTTCCAATGAAGCGCGTATGGCGGTTCACATAGTTCATCGCCTAGGCGCGGTCATAACATTTTTGTATATTGGTACGCTTGCACTTTTTTTTATTCGAAGTGGCCCAGTTTCCAGAATAAGAGTGGCCGCGGCCGCCACGCTGCTCCTTGTGTTATCGCAATTTGCAATAGGCATGGCGAATGTAGTCTTCAATTTGCCGTTGGCATTAGCACTCGCTCATAACGCCGGCGCCGCTCTACTCCTGATGGCTATGGTGACGATGACTTACTGGTTGGGCCTGGGCGCAACCCCTTGCGTACACAGGCGGATAGCTGCATGAGTTTTCCCGCTGAAAGCGTTGAACCATGTCCACGGCGTACCGATCTGTGGCGGACTTACTTTGAACTCACCAAACCCAAAGTGGTGCTGCTCATCGTATTTACTGCCATTGTCGGAATGTGCTTAGCGACTCAAGGGATGGTGCCTTTAGACGTTCTCGTGTTCGGCACTTTGGGCATAGGTTTGGCGGCTGCCTCGGGCGCCGCTTTTAATCACGTGGCCGATAGCCGTATTGATGCGCTGATGGCAAGAACGAATGGACGGCCACTACCTACTGGCTCCTTAAACGCACGCGCTGCGGTCATTTTCGCTTCTGGGCTAACCTTATCGTCGGCCATCATTCTGGTTGCGTTTATCAATACCTTGACGGCGGTTCTGACGTTCTTGTCGATGGTTGGTTACTCGGTGGTGTATACCGTCTATCTGAAACGGGCCACGCCGCAAAACATTGTTATAGGCGGTGCCGCTGGCGCTATGCCACCTGTTTTAGGCTGGGCAGCCGTGACCGGGACCGTTCATCCCCATGCGCTGTTACTGTTTGCCTTAGTCTTTACCTGGACCCCACCCCATTTTTGGGCCTTGGCTATTCATCGGCACCAAGACTATGCGAGGGCAGATATTCCAATGCTGCCGGTAACCCACGGCATCCCGTATACCCGGTTACAGATCTTACTGTATACCGTGTTGATGGTGTTTGTAAGCTTGCTTCCGTTCGCTACCCAAATGAGCGGCCTGATCTACTTGATCGGGGCGATCGTTTTAGGTGCTTTGTTTTTGTGGGAAGCGTGGAAGCTTTATGTTCGCCCCGCCGATCACAGCCAGCCTATGCGCACTTTCGCGTATTCGATCTGGTATCTAACAGCGATGTTCACGCTGTTGCTGGCCGATCACTATCTGCTGATGTAGGGCTGTCTGATCAGGCGTGCATAGCCTCCCAGTCTTGCATCGCGACACGCAGTTTCTTAATTGCGTTGCTCTCCAGTTGCCGGATGCGCTCGGCGGAAACGGAGTACTGATTTGCCAGCTCTTGCAGTGTGACTTTATCTTCGGCCAACCATCGGCGGGTAACGATGTCTTGACTGCGGGGATCTAATGTATTGAGTGCACCTTTGAGGTGTTGCTCACGCAGGCGCTCCCATTGAGACGACTCCACATGATCAGCCGGATCGGAATCATTGTCTCGTAAATAGTGCGCGGGCGTTGGCCGTTCGCTTTCGCCATCGTTATCTGGCTGGCTATCGAAGGCCGCGTCCCGCGCATGCAACCGCTTTTCCATTTCAAGAACGTTTTCAGTGGTGACGCCCAGTTGATCGGCGACCGCCTCGATTTCGGCCTGGTTCATCCAGCCTAATCGCTTTTTGGCGCCCCTTAAATTAAAGAATAACTTGCGCTGCGCCTTTGTAGTGGCCACCTTCACGATGCGCCAGTTACGCAAGATGTACTCGTGCATCTCCGCGCGTACCCAATGAACCGCGAACGACACCAGACGCACGCCCACATTGGGGTCGAAACGCTTAACGGCCTTCATCAGGCCGATATTACCTTCTTGAATAAGATCAGCTTGGGGCAGCCCGTAACCTGAATAGGTGCGCGCTAGCCGGACCACGAAGCGCAGATGGGACAATACTAGCTGGCGGGCGGCGTCTAGATCGTTGTGCTGTTGATAACGCTCCGCCAGCGAACGTTCTTCTTCAACGCTAAGAAGAGGTACGCTGTTGATCGCTTGAATATAGGCATCCAAGCTACCTGCGTTAAGGTTACCCGCATTAAGGGTTGGAGCAACAGCAAGCGATTTGTTCATCCTGACAGACCGAGTTTTACCGGACGAAAAGTCCACTATAATATTTCCTCTATAGGCGTTTGCACAAGTGTTCACTCAGCCCGCTGCCCTCCTCCGCCCGCCATAGATAGCGGCCAACGGATACCCACGCACCCACTAAACCCAACCAAGCACTTCCTATCAGTAATGCCATGAGTTGAGAAGCGGCTGGCCACCGCAATTCGAAATCACTGCCGTAAACACGCGCCGCATCGGCGGCTGGTCCACTTAACGCGGCAAGTGTTATGGCCAAGAGGAGGAGAGCGAACGCGCCACCCACTAGGCCATACCATATGCCCGTGTAAAGGAATGGACGTCTTATAAACGAATCAGTTCCCCCGACCAGGCGTGATATTTCGATTTCTGTACGGCGCCGCTCGATTTCAAGACGAATGGTGTTGCCAACGATCAATACAATGGCCACGCCCAATACGCTGGCTAACACTAATACTGCTCGCTGAGCGATCCTCATTAGCGCGAACAAGCGTTCCAGCCAGCGCCGATCGAACTCAATCAAGTCCACTAGCGGATGTTGCTTGAGTTCGTCAGCAAAATCCTCGATTTGTTGCGTCGGCGCTGGCTCGACTTGAATAGTTAACACCCAAGGCAACGGGTTTTCGCCGTCCAGCGCCTGTAACGCGACGGTGTTTCCGGCTAACTCCCGGTACTCTTCGAGGGCCGCTGCTGGCGATAAAGCGATCACATCGACTACCCCGGGGTGAGCGCTGATAGCCTGTCCTAGAGAGCGGACCTGTGTTTCCTGGGCCGTGGGTACCAGAAACGCCGACAGCGTCAATGTACCGGCATCCCAGCGCTCAGCCAACGCGCTAGCATTGTTCAAAGCTGTGAATAACGCGGCGGGAAACGCCAGCGCGAAGCCGAGCACGGCGGTGGTCATGAGATTGGAGACGGGTGCTTGTACCAAGCGGCCCAGCGACCAGACCATACTTTGCAGATGCCGTGATACCCACGCGCGTCTATCAGCGCCCGTGTCCAGAGTTAACTGTGCCGGTTCGTTAGACATTAGGAGGAGGAAAATATCCCTCGGATACCCGGCCTTCCTGGATCACCAGCGTTCTGCGTTTGGAGCGGCGCACTAGAGCCACATCATGGCTGGCCATCAACACGGTAACACCTACCTGGTTGAACTCGCCGAACAAAGAGACTATCTCGGTAGATAGTAACGGATCTAAATTTCCTGTTGGTTCATCGGCTAGAAGAATACTCGGTCTTGCAACTACTGCCCTGGCGATGCCCACCCGCTGTTGCTCCCCCTCCGATAAGTGCGGCGGCAATACTCTTTCTTTTTTTAAAAGGCCGACTTTGTCGAGCGCGGCCCGTACCCGGCGGGCTATCTCTTGATGCCGGTTACCAGCGATGACCATCGGTAGCGCCACGTTGTCGAATACGGTTCGGTCCATCAGCAACCGGTGATTTTGAAACACCATTCCCACGTTGCGCCGGAAGTACGGCACTTTGGAGCGGGGGATTTGGTTGAGATTATATCCGCCGATAACGATCTGGCCTCGTGTAGGCCGCTCTAGTAGCGCGATGAGGCGCAATAAAGTACTTTTTCCTGCCCCGGAGTGGCCGGTCAAAAAGACGAATTCACCGGTCGATATGTCGATGTAGACGTTGCGCAATGCGTCGCCGGTTCCCGGATATCGCTTGCTGACATCATTGAACCGAATCACCTGATGTCAGCCGTCTAGGTTATGAGCGGCCACTCGCAAGGAGGGCATCGACGAACTCCTGCGCATCGAAGGGCCTCAGATCATCGGCTCTCTCGCCGACCCCTATATAGCGAATGGGCACACCTAGTGTGTGCGCGATACCGAACACAACGCCTCCGCGTGCGGTGCCATCTAATTTTGTTAAGACTAATCCGCTCACCCCTACCGCACCGGCGAATTCCTGTGCTTGGGCAAGCGCATTCTGACCGGTACCGGCATCTAAAACGAGCAAGGTCTCGTGCGGCGCCGTCTCA
This sequence comes from Gammaproteobacteria bacterium, assembly GCA_012103455.1. Classification (GTDB taxonomy): domain Bacteria; phylum Pseudomonadota; class Gammaproteobacteria; order HK1; family HK1; genus WLWT01. The sequence goes on along the minus strand of WLWT01000002.1, from coordinate 706,571 downwards.
TCTAACTTTCCTATGACCCGCACCACCTTGCGCAACTCGTCCATCAGTCCGCCGTGGGTGTGTAACCGACCCGCGGTATCGCCCAACAACACATCGCAATTGCGGGCTTTGGCTGCCTGTAGCGCATCGAACAGCACCGATGCTGAATCCGCACCGGCATGCTGGGCGATAACCGGTACCCTGGTACGCTTACCCCAGGTCTGCAACTGTTCGACCGCCGCTGCTCTGAAAGTATCACCGGCCGCTAGCATGACCCGCCGCCCCTCGCCACTCCAGCGCTGTGCGAGCTTGCCGATGGTGGTGGTTTTTCCCGAGCCGTTGACCCCTACCATGAGGACCACGAAGGGGCCTTGACCTGAAGGTGGCAGCTCCAGCGGTACGCTGACGGGGGCCAAGATCTCCAACATATTGCTACGCAAAGCGGCTAGCACCGAAGACTCGTCTTTTAGGCCTTTATGCTTTAGCCGTTTGGTCAAATCTTCGATAATGCGATCGGTTGCGTCTACCCCCACATCCGCGCTCAATAGCGAGGTCTCGATGTGCTCCAGGGTGTTTTCGTCTATTTTCTTGGCACCGGCGAACATGTCCGTGATGTTATCTACGAGTTCGGTACGCGTGCGCGCGAGCGCGTTCTTTAAGCGCCCGAATAGGCCGGGCTTTAACTCACTACTGTTTGTCATCTTCTATTATCGTTGACCTGTTATAGTCGCCGAACCGAATCCTAGTTCCATTGAAGTACGTGTTCTGGCCGCTTAAACCTCAGGCATCGTATCGTACCACTGCATACCGCTTCGGCTGAGATATGTGCAGGTGATACGCGCCATTGAGCCGGCCCCGACGCAAAGCCCACCACGTGCGCCTGATCGGCGGCGTTTGGCGTGGCCGCCTACTGCCAGTCGTAGCGGCCGATGGTCTGAGGCCCACCTCAGATCGGGTGCGCGAGACTTTGTTCAATTGGTTAGCCCCGCGTATTGCGGGGGCCCGTTGTTTGGATCTGTTCGCCGGAACAGGTGCACTTGGATTCGAGGCGGTATCGCGCGGTGCCAGCGAAGCGGTGCTGATCGATGCCAATAAACGTGTGGCCGGCGCTCTGATGCGGACAGCGAACACGTTTCGAGCCGGTGCAAAAATACAGGTTCGATGCACCGATGCGCTGCGGTGGCTGAACTCCACAGCTATAACTGCGTTTGATGTTGTTTTTGTTGATCCTCCCTATGCCTCGGGTGCCGCGCAGCAAGTACTGAAGTATTTGGGCGAAGGACGGCTGCGGCAAGGCTGGCTGCACGCTGGCGCGTCAGTTTACTTTGAGACTGCGGTGAATATTCCATTGCCAGTGTTTCCTAGCTGTTGGTCTTTGGAGCGTGAGTGCAAGGCTGGCCAGGTGCGCTATTATTTGTTCTCCACATCATGACCGGTCCCGGCTAAGTCCACTCCCGGACCCATAAGTAATCACCCAGCGTTAGGAGTTCTTCGTATGGCTGCGGCTGCCATCTATCCCGGTACGTTTGATCCTATTACTGTCGGTCATGCCGATTTGGTGCAGCGGGCAGCCCGCGTGTTTGATCGTATTGTTATCGCGGTGGCCATCAGTACCCCAAAAAACACCTGTTTTACCGTTGAAGAACGCGTTGACTTAGCCCGCCAGGTTCTGGCCGAGCATGACAACGTGGAGGTGGTTGGGTTCAATGGCCTCTTAGTTAACTTTGCCCGGGAAGTTAACACCACCGTTATTTTGCGCGGTTTAAGAGCAGTGTCGGATTTCGACTTCGAGTTTCAACTTGCAGGTATGAACAGACGGTTGTGCCCACAGGTTGAAACTATGTTCCTGACTCCGGATGAAGGGAACAGCTATATTTCATCCACTCTTGTACGCGAGATCGCAACGCTGGGCGGAGATGTCAGTGAGTTCGTACATCCGATAGTGCAAGACGCGCTGACTGAACGCCTCGGAAATAAGTGACCGTGAAACGGTGACGAAGGCTCGTGCCGCCCTATGATCATGCTGGGTTCGCTTTCGGTCCCTATTGTTAAAGACCCATGCCTCTATCGAGGTTTGCCTGTGTGTACCGAATGGGAGTGCTCAAATGGCTTTGATGATCACCGACGATTGTATTAACTGCGATGTATGCGAACCGCAATGTCCCAACGAAGCTATTTACCAGGGCGATGAATTCTATGTTATCGATCCGCTCAAATGCACTGAATGTGTAGGTCACTACGATACCTCGCAGTGTGTGGAAGTGTGTCCGGTGGAGTGCATCCCGCTCAATCCTGATTACGTGGAGAGTAAAGAGCAGTTGTATGCGAAATATCTACGTCTGACTGGAACGGGAGATTAACCCCGCGCCGATTGTTCTTTGCCATTTTCCGTCAAGTCTGGCAGCCCGGGCAATAAAACGTGCTGCGCTGACCTATAACCCGGCGTTTAATGGTGCCGCCGCATCGAGTGCAGCCGCTTCCCTCCTTGCCATAGACGGCGAGGGAGTGGGCGAAATATCCGGGCGACCCATCGTCTCTAGCGAAGTCACGCAATGTGGTACCGCCTGCGTGAACCGCTTCTTGCAACACTGTGCGGATCGCAACCGCCAGGTGTTCGTAACGCCCTTTGGAGATCCGTCCCGCTGCCCGTAATGGCGAGATGGCGCTGCGAAATAAACTCTCCGAGGCGTAAATGTTGCCAACGCCCACTACTTGCCGGGCGTCCATAATGAAGTTTTTGACCGCACTCTTACGCCCGCGGCTATTGCTATAGAGCAAATCTGCATTGAACTCATTGCCTAAGGGCTCAGGACCTAGCGAGGCCAGGAGCGGATGTGCGAGCGGTTCCTCGGTCCACAGCACCGAGCCAAACCGGCGCGGATCACGCAAGCGTATTTCCTGACCGCCGCTGAGCTGCCAACATACATGGTCGTGGGTATGCAACGGAGTCTGCTGGGGTATTACGCGCAAACTACCCGACATACCTAGGTGCACCAGACATGTCCCAGTGGGCGTATTCCACAGAAGATATTTGGCGCGCCGGCCAATAGAGGTAAGCGGCTGGCCTCTCATCTTTTCGTTGAGATCGGCCGGCACCGGCCAGCGCAGGCGATGATCACGAACCTTGACGGCCGCGATGGTCTTGCCGCCCACTAACGGTTCTAGACCGCGCCTAATGGTCTCCACCTCCGGCAATTCAGGCATGGCGTTGATCTCACGGAACCATCGAAGCGTGCCGTCTACCATAACAAACGCGGACATCGTATTCAGGCTGGAAACCCATGCTCAGTTCATATAACTGGACAGGTTTGGCAGCGCGTGTGGCCCTTGTATCGGTTGGGTGTTTGGCCGTGACGAGTCGCCTGAGGGCCGGTAAAGTGCGCCGTTTGAACAGCACAGAGCTAAAGAAGGAAGTGCCCACATGAGTGAGGTTCCACAATCGCCAGATCCCGTGCTGCGTCAGCAATTCCTGGACGGCATGGGATGTGCAGCATGTACCGTCAATGTCGTCACCACAGATGGGCCGGGCGGTAGGGCGGGGATGACTGTATCGGCAATGGCTTCCGTTTCTGCTGACGGGCCAGCACCCACTTTACTCATCTGCGTGAACCATGAGGCCTCCGCATACCCCGCGCTGAGTGTTAATGGCGTCTTTTGCGTCAACATCTTGCGCGACGATCAGTCTTTTATCTCCGATACTTTCGCTGGCCGTACCCATTTTGACGATCATCAGCGTTTCGGGTGCGCCATGTGGACGCGGATGACCACGGGCGCTCCACGTGTTGTAGACCCATTGGCTGCGTTTGATTGCCGTATAGTCGGAGACGAGCGGGTTGGAACCCATCACGTGTTCATCGGAGAAGTCCAAGAGATCTTCGTCAACCACAATGGCAATCCGCTTATCTACGCCAACCGGGCCTATGGCATACCCGCTAGAATTTCTCGCTTGCGTCCGGAACCGTCTCCAGGTGGGCTGTTGCGTATCGGCTGTTCGCAAACCTTTGGGCCTTATGTGGTGCCGGGTATCTTAGACCATATGGATCAAGAGCATGGTCCCATGAACTTGTCATTGCTGGAAGGCGATCAGCGGGTGCTGCTAGAAGCATTGCATGCCGGCGATGTGGACCTAGCGCTCACTTACGACGTAGACATAGACGAGGGCCTTGAAAGCGAGCTACTAATAGAACTGCAACCGTATGTATTACTGGCTGAGTCGCATCCGCTCAGTGCTAAGCCGAGGCTGGCCTTGGCGGACTTGGCGGATGAACCTATGATTTTGTTGGATGTACCACCCACCAACGTGATGCGGCTATTGGATTCGGTTGGTCATCAAGCGAATGTTGCCTACCGGGCCCAGAGTTTTGAAATGGTGCGCGGTTTGGTGGGGCGGGGCCTTGGTTACGCTCTGCTCGCCACTAAGCCAGCGTCGTCGGTAACTTATGATGGCCGGGCCTTGGTATCGCGTTCCATATGCGATGAGTTACCGGCTGCCGGGATGGTCATGGTGCACCGTGCCGGCGCGGAATTGCCCGCCGAAGCACGGCTCTTTGCCGCTCACTGCCGAGCGTTCATCAAAGGGCAGGCTCAGCGCTTCGAAAGAGTAAAAACCCCATAAAAGAGCCCCGCCGTAGCGGGGCTTTTGCGCTTGACCTTAAGAACGGCCCTGGTAAGAACAGCGCTGACATTAGGCTCTAGGCTGTTCTCGCATAGGGGAATGATACTTACATCATTCCGCCCATGCCACCGCCCATGCCGCCCATATCGCCCATATCAGGCGCGCCGGCTTTCTCTTCCTTTGGCGATTCCGCCACCATCGCTTCGGTGGTGACCAAAAGACCGGATACGGAAGCGGCATTTTGCAGCGCTGTGCGCACCACTTTGGTCGGGTCCAGGATGCCCATGGCCACCATATCGCCATAGTTCTCATCAGCGGCATTGAAGCCGTAGTTGCCAGAGCCTTCTTTGACGTTGTTCAACACGACGGAGGGCTCAACCCCTGCATTGGCCACGATCTGGCGCAGCGGCTCTTCCATCGCGCGACGGGCGATGTCTATGCCCCGGGTCTGGTCATGGTTATCGCCTTCAAGGTCATCCAAAGCGGAGAGTGCGCGGATGAGAGCAACACCACCACCGGGCACCACACCTTCCTCAACGGCGGCGCGGGTCGCGTGCAGCGCGTCTTCAACGCGGGCTTTCTTCTCTTTCATCTCCACTTCGGTGGCAGCTCCGACTTTGATGACAGCCACGCCACCTGCCAGCTTGGCCACCCGCTCTTGCAGTTTTTCGCGATCGTAATCGGAGGTGGTCTCCTCGATCTGAGCGCGGATCTGCTTGACGCGGGCTTCGATGTCGGTGCTTTGGCCGGCGCCGTCGATCACCGTGGTGTTCTCTTTAGTGATGACGATGCGCTTGGCGGTGCCCAGATCATCCAAAGACGTCTTCTCAAGGCTCATACCGGTCTCCTCGGAGACCACCTGACCGCCGGTCAAAATAGCCATGTCTTGCAGCATCGCTTTGCGGCGATCACCAAAGCCTGGGGCTTTGACGGCGGCTACTTTGACGATTCCGCGGATGGTGTTCACTACCAGGGTGGCCAAGGCTTCGCCTTCCACGTCCTCGGCGATGATGCAAAGCGGCTTGCCGGACTTCGCCACACCTTCTAGGCACGGCAGCAGATCGCGGATGTTGGAGATCTTTTTGTCGTGCAGGAGAATGTAAGGATCTTCGAGCTCGGCGCTCATGTTGTCCTGGTTGTTGACGAAGTAGGGGGAGAGGTAGCCGCGGTCGAACTGCATGCCTTCCACAACGTCCAACTCGTTTTCGAGCGTGGAGCCTTCCTCGACCGTGATGACGCCTTCTTTGCCCACTTTTTCCATCGCGCTGGCGATGATGTTGCCGATATCGAAATCGGAGTTGGCGGAAATAGTGCCTACCTGCGCGATAGCATTGTTATCGGCGGTGGGGTTGGATTGGTCTTTTAAGGCATTGACCGCTTTAATGACAGCTTTGTCGATGCCGCGCTTCAGGTCCATTGGGTTCATGCCGGCGGCCACCGACTTTAAGCCTTCGCGCATCATGGCTTGAGCCAGCACGGTAGCGGTGGTGGTGCCATCACCGGCGACGTCGGAAGTCTGCGAAGCCACTTCCTTGACCATCTGGGCGCCCATGTTCTCGAACTTGTCTTTGAGCTCGACTTCCTTAGCGACGGACACGCCGTCTTTAGTCACGGTCGGGGCGCCGAAGCTTTTCTCTAGAACCACATTGCGGCCTTTAGGTCCTAGGGTCACTCTTACGGCATTGGCCAGGATGTTGACGCCATTGGCCATCCGGGCGCGGGAATCGTCGCCGAAACGTACGTCTTTCGCACTCATGGTTCGGTTGATCTCCTTAAACTTAATGGATTGACGGGTGGAGGTGGGGTCTTATTGGATGACCGCCATGATGTCCTCTTCGCGCATGACGAGGAGGTCTTCTCCATCCACTTTCACCTCGGTGCCGCTGTACTTACCGAAAAGCACATTGTCACCAACCTTCACGTCAAGAGGACGTACGTCGCCGCCATCAGTGATTTTGCCTTTGCCAACGGCAACGATCTCGCCGCGGATTGGCTTCTCAGTAGCAGTGTCCGGGATCACAATGCCGCCGGGAGAGGTACGCTCCTCCTCCTTGCGCTTGATGATCACGCGGTCATGCAACGGACGAATATTCATGTCTGTCTCCTAGATGACCAAAAGTTTTAAATGTGGAATAAAGCGACTGGTTCACCGGAGTGAGCGCTGAGTTGTTAGCGCTCACCCCGAGCGAGTGCTAATGATAGGGATGGTTATGGGCTTTTCAAGGTGTTTTTTTAAAAAATTATCAAGGTCTGTATACGCACTATCTCTAGTGCCATTGAGACCGGGGCCGTTCAGCGTTGATTGTGTTTGGGCTCTGCTCTGCTCGTGTGTTGCTCACGGCTAAACTCCCCGTCGATGACGCCGCTGCCGTGAGAAGAAGAATTGGAGGTAGGACCGGCGCCCCTCCGGCTTGCCTGGGTGGCTTTGACTATAGTGTATTTAGCCACCAGGCTGGCGAGCCATCTTCGAGTTGTGGGAATCAAACAGAAAAAACCGATGGCATCGGTGATGAAACCCGGGGTGAGCAACAAAGCACCCGCGAATAAAATAAGAGCGCCTTCCACCAGTACCAAGCCAGGCGCCTGCCCTTGTTGTAATCCAGCTTGAATTCGGCTGAGAGTAGCCAAGCCCTGTGAGCGGACCAGTGCTGCGCCGATGAGGGCGGTAATAATGACCAAGCCAATGGTGTTTAGCACACCCACCTCATCGCCCACTTTGATCAGCACATAGATCTCGGCGACGGGAACACCGATGAACGCTGCCATGATGATAAAGAAAGGATTCAATACAAAGACTCCCAGAGGACGAAGGTATCGGCAATCGTTGCTTTCAAATCGCCGCCTGCTGAACTCAGCCGGTGGTGTGCGGTCCGAAGTTGGGCGGTGTAGTACGCACTAGCCAATACACCGAACTCTCTCCAGTGCGAGCAAGTTCATGCGAACGCCTTATCTATTGTTAACCGCCGCATTTATTCAGCTCCTGGTGGCTGCGTCCACCCATGCGGCCTCCAAGGATGTAACGGCTGAGCCGGAGTTTTTAGATCCTGAGCAAGCTTTCAAGCTTAAAGCTTCGGCAGATAGTGACGCAATTCACCTCATTTGGCGCATTGAAGAGGGCTACTATCTGGTGCGTAGCCGCTTCGCTATAGCTACGCAAAGCCCAGGGGTGGTGCTGGGCAACATGGTCATGCCCAAAGGCAAGATCAAGGCGGATCCTTACTTCGGCGAAGTGGAGGTCTACCGCCAACAGGTGCCCATAGAGGTGGCCGTCGAGGAAGGCGGTGGTGACATCGTGCTCGCTGTCAGATCCCAAGGGTGCGCGGATGCGGGTCTTTGTTACCCTCCCTCGGTGCGCCAAATCACGGTCCGTGTGCCACCGCGAGCAGTGGCCGCCAGCACCAAGGCTGGCGCCAACATGCTGGCGCCAACTGCCGGGGCAACCATCGCTCAGTCAACTACCACTTGGGCAACTACCGCTCGGGCAACGCCAACAGTTATGCCGGTAATGGAGCCGTTACCGGCAGGTGGTGATGACGCCACTGGCTTGTCCTTAGGTCAACAAAGCCCGGTTTTGCCGCAATCCGGTATTGTTAAGGCTAACTTCGATGGGGTCGATACAGGCGGCGGGGCCTTCGAGCGCCTAGGCGCTGCTCTGGGATTCGGTGGTGTAGAGCCCGAATTCTTAGATCCGCAGGTCGCTTTTGTATTGCAGACCGTGGTTATCGATGGCACCACGGTGGAAGCGCGCTGGCGGGTTGTTGACGACTACTACTTGTACCGGGACAAGATAAAAGTCGCCATCAAAGACTCACCCGGGGTGTCTTTGGATGGTATCGGTATGGCCCCGGGTACTATCCGAACAGATGAATTCTTCGGTGATGTGCCGGTGTTTTACGGCGAGGCGGTGGCCCGCATTAATCTTCGGCGGATGGCTGCGTCTGCACCGCAAGTGAATCTCAAAATTACCTACCAGGGTTGCGCGGAAGCAGGGCTTTGTTATCCGCCTATACATAAACAGTTCACGCTCGAGTTGCCGCCGCAGTACAAGGCTAACCCTGTGGCCGGCTCTTTATCGGCCAGCCCTAGCCTTGTACCCGTGGCGGTTGCAGCGACGCTCGGGGCAGGTAGTGTGCAGGCGGCGCCCGTCGCCGAGCAGGACCAACTGCAAATCTTGATAGGCTCGGGCCAACTCCTTGGCACCATCTTGACGTTCTTCGCGGCCGGCCTGCTGCTGGCCTTGACGCCGTGTGTTTTTCCAATGATCCCCATCCTCTCCAGCCTCATCATGGGGGCAGGGGAAAATTGTTCGCGGGCGCGTGGCTTCGCGCTCTCTTTCATCTATGTACAAGGTATGGCATTGACCTACACGTTGGCAGGTATAGCCGCGGGTCTTGCTGACTTCAATTTGCAGATCGCCCTACAAAACGCCTGGGTGCTGGCCGCTAGCGTGGCGGTATTTATCGCGCTCGCCCTATCCATGTTCGGGTTCTACGACTTGCAAGTGCCGGCCAGTTTGCAGTCGAAACTGACTGAACTCAGCAACAAACAGCGTGGCGGTTCGTTCATCGGCGTGGCCATCATGGGCGTGTTGAGCGCGCTCATCGTCGGGCCGTGCATCGCACCGCCGTTGTTCGCCGCGGTCGCTTATATCTCGTCTAGCCAAGATCCGGTGCTAGGCGGGTTCGCCCTGTATACCTTGGCTATGGGTATGGGTGTGCCGCTGCTGCTGGTCGGTCTCTCGGCCGGTCAGTTGTTGCCGCGGGTGGGAGCGTGGATGGAGGGTGTGAAGGTCTTCTTTGGCGTCGTCTTATTGGGCGTTGCCATCACCTTCCTTGAGCGGGGACTGCTCCCGCAGTGGGCCACCATGTTGCTTTGGGCGGCGCTGTTCATCGTCACGGCTATCTATATGGGTGCGCTGGATGTGCTGGAGATCAGCGCCAGTGGTTGGCGCCGTTTTTGGAAAGGGCTTGGTTTAGTGGGGCTGGTTTACGGAGGGGTGTTGGTGGTGGGCGCCGCGAGCGGTAATGGCGATCCGCTGCGGCCATTGGTGAGAGTTGAGCAGTTGGACTTCAAGTTGGTCAAGGGCCTAGAGGGTTTGCGCGCCGCGGTGGCGCAGGCGAACGCGGCTGGCAAACCGGCCATGTTGGACTACTACGCGGATTGGTGTGTGTCATGCAAAACCATGGAGCGTGAAGTGTTTACCGATCCGGGGGTCAGGGCCGCACTCGGTGGCGTCGAGTTGTTAAAAACCGATGTCACCGCGTGGGATGAGACCGATACCACTCTCACCCGTCATTTCGGTTTGCAAGGGCCTCCGACTATCCAGTTTTTCGGTCTCGATGGCGGGGAGAAGAAAGCGTTTCGCATCGTCGGCGAAATGGATGCGCCCACGTTTCACGCACACGTGCTGCGCACCTTCGGCTCTTGATCGTGTCCGCGTTACCAACGCCTGGCTTCTTAGTGGCTTTGCTGCTAGCGGCGGTGATGGGTGCTGTGTCCGGGTATTTTGGTTGGCGTTGGTTTCTCTACGAGCCGCCGCCGGAGCCTCAATTCGTGCAACTCATACCGGACAAACCGCTGCCACCACCACCGACCATGCTCGGCAAGCCCGGGCCTGCTTTTGAGTTACCGGATCCAGACGGTGGGCTGCGCACCTTAAGCGAGTGGAGCGGCAAAGTAGTGGTGGTGAATTTTTGGGCCACCTGGTGCGCACCCTGTAGAGAGGAAATGCCATTGCTTGCGCAACTGCAACGAGACTACGGCGCCAGCGGATTGCAGGTGGTGGGCTTGGCCATGGATGACATGGCGGCGGTACGTCAGTTCGCCACCGAATTCGCTATTGAGTTTCCCCTGCTCGTGGGTCAGGAAGCGGTGATGAAAATAACCCGATCCTATGGCAACCGGATCGGCGCCCTGCCATATACGGCAGTACTCGACCGCACGGGTCATCTCGCTTATCTGAAGGCAGGCATCATTGCCGATGAGGCGCTTCGATCGGTACTTACCGGATTGTTGTAAGTTACGGCCAGAATTCGGCGGAGTGTGCTAGTCTTGCCGCCATCCTCGGCGAACGCGCGGCTAACTGTGCTCTTTTTGGACGCTTCATTGGAAGGTTCTTTGCGGCTCTGTTTGAGGGTCATCACCCGCCTATTGTAAAAACGGTTTAACCGTTTGGGTGTACTGTCAAGAAGGGTCACCTGTCTATGGATATACGTAAGGTCAAGAAGCTCATTGAACTCATGGAGGAGTCGAGCATCGGTGAGCTTGAGATCCGGGAGGGCGAGGAATACGTGCGCATCGCCCGCGGCGTATCGGCCGCTGGCGCACCTCAAGTCATAAGTCCGGTGGCACCCGCGCCGGTGATCGCCGAATCCTCCCAACCTGCAGCCGCGCCGGAAGCTGAAGAAGGCCAGGGCGTCGTTTCCCCTATCGTGGGTACTTTCTATCGCTCGGCATCGCCCGGTGCGCGGCCATTTGTGGATGTGGGCAGTGCCGTTAATGCCGGCGATATCGTTTGCATCATTGAGGCGATGAAAATCATGAATCAGATCGAGGCTGATAGCGCCGGTGTGGTGCGTGCCATCTTGGTCGAAAACGGCGCGCCCGTAGAGTACGGGCAAACGTTGATGATCATCGGTTAGCTATTTGCCGGTTAGCTATTTGTTAAGGGGTGGGGCGGTCAAGATTGGTGTTTGAAAAACTTGTTATCGCCAACCGTGGCGAGATCGCATTGCGGATCTTGAGGGCTTGCCGGGAGTTGGGAGTACGCACTGTAGCGGTGCACTCGGATGCGGACCGTCACCTCAAGCACGTGCGCTTGGCCGATGAGTCCGTTTGCATAGGACCGGCTCAGGCGAATGAGAGTTATCTCAGTATTCCCGCCGTGGTCAGTGCCGCTGAGGTCACCGACGCAGTCGCCATCCATCCAGGCTATGGATTTCTCTCCGAAAATGCCGACTTCGCTGAGCGGGTGGAAAAAAGTGGATTTGTATTCGTAGGACCACGCCCGGAAACCATTCGTTTGATGGGCGATAAGGTGTCCGCCATCGCTGCCATGAAGGCCGCCAAGGTGCCCTGCGTACCGGGATCGGATGGACCGCTACCGGAACAGGCCGATGAAAATCTGCGGATCGCCAGGGACGTAGGCTATCCCATCATCATCAAAGCCGCCGCTGGTGGTGGTGGCCGGGGTATGCGGGTGGTGCACGGTGAAGCGACATTGCTGAACGCCATCTCGCTCACCCGCACCGAGGCCAAAGCGGCCTTCGGGGACGATACCGTCTACATCGAGAAATACCTTGAATGTCCCCGGCATATCGAGATTCAGGTGCTGGCGGATCATGACGGTAATACCGTTCACTTGGGCGAGCGGGACTGTTCCATGCAGCGGCGCCACCAAAAAGTTATAGAGGAAGCGCCCGCACCCGGAATCACGCGCCGTATGCGCGATCGTCTAGGCGCCCGGTGTGTTAAAGCGTGCAAAGACATCGGCTACCGGGGAGCCGGCACGTTCGAGTTTTTGTTTCAAGACGGTGAGTTCTACTTCATTGAAATGAACACCCGCCTTCAGGTGGAGCATCCGGTGACGGAATTCGTCACCGGTATCGATCTGGTGAAAGCCCAACTTCTAGTGGCCGCCGGTGAGCCGTTGCCGTATAAGCAGTCGGACATCGAGGTGCGGGGTCATGCCATCGAATGCCGTATCAATGCCGAAGATCCGGAAAGTTTCATGCCGAGTCCGGGCACGATCGATTTTCTGCATCAGCCAGGAGGGCCGGGAGTGCGGGTCGATTCCCATGTTTACTCCGGTTACAGCGTGCCGCCTTATTACGACTCCCTGATCGGTAAATTAATTTGCTATGGCGACGATCGGGCCGCCGCATTGGCCAGGATGCGTACTGCTCTCACCGAATATGTCATCGATGGTATCAAGACCAACTTGCCACTACATGCTCGCTTGCTAAAAGACGCCGCCTTCATTGAAGGCGGTGTTAGTATTCATTACCTGGAAAACCGCCTCTCTCGATGATCCTTTTCTCAATGATCGCTATACCGCCAGCCGTGACACCACATTGATATGGGCTGGCGGCGGCTCTCCATCGTTGCCGGTGAGTCCATGGCCGATGCCATCGCCGAGGCTTTGGAACGAAGTGGCGCCGGCGCCGTCTCGCTCTTAGATGCAGGTGATCAACCGCTGTATGAGCCTGCGCTTGGTACGACCCCGATCTGGGCGGCGACCCGGATCGAGGGGTTGTACGAGGAGAGTGTTGATTGGGAGGCGATCGCGGCGGGGATCAGTGCCCGTCTGGGTCTTTGCGGGGCCCAATGGATATGCCATCGGCTCGAAGATCGGACATGGGAACGGGCGTGGATGGATCGGTTCAGGCCGATGCGTTTTGGCGAGCGGTTGTGGATCTACCCGAGCAACTACGGCATTCCCGATGGTTTGAGGACGGTGGTGCGCCTTGATCCTGGGCTTGCTTTTGGCACCGGCACGCACCCGACGACGGCGCTTTGCCTTGAGGCGATCGAGCGGCGAGCGATGCCCGCTGAACGGATCGTCGATTACGGCTGCGGCTGCGGTGTGTTGGCGCTGGCGGCTTTGTGTTTAGGCGGAAGCCATGCGTGGTTTTTTGACACCGACGCGCAAGCGCTCACCGCGGCGCACGACAACGCCGAACGCAATGAATGGGTCCACCAGATGACGATGGTGACGGATCGTGAGCAGTTGAGCACTGTTCATCCGGATCTGCTGCTAGCCAATATCCTCGCCGGTCCCCTGGTAGCGTTGGCTCCGGAATTGAGTCAATTACTCGCACCCGGTGGCACTATCGTGCTGTCGGGCATATTGGTTGAACAGGCTGAGCCGGTGGCCGCGGCGTACACTTCACGGCTGGAGTTGGTGGATATGCACGAGCGCGAGGGATGGGTATGCATTACTGCGACGCGGGCACAATCGTCAGTGGTGGCCGAATAAAAGGCGATCGGCGCTAGGCTATGCAGACGACGATATTCAGGGACCGGATTGCGAGACGCACAAGGTCCAGGCTAGGAGGAGATCCCTGCGCCGCTGCGAGGCGATGATATGGCCGGTGTGGAGCCGCCACCGCGCCAGCTTGGCCGCGCAGTGGCAGGGGTGGTAGCGATCCTTGTCTTGGCATTGGCTCTGCCGCTGCAGTACGCATGGTTCGTGCCGGCTGATCTACTGAGCCGCTATCCCCAGGCAAGCGATGCTGTAAACCACTTGTGCGGCATCGCCGGCTGCCGGGGTTGGTCGTTGCCGGACAGGCGTGAACTTATACGGATGGCTAGCCGGGGCGTGCGTGTACATCCGAAATACGGTGGCGCTCTTTAAATACGGGGGGCATCGTCAACGATCACGCCCGGCCACGGCCATTTTCTGTTATTCGCCTTAGTCTTTTCAACGTGAGTGGGCAAGTTATCGCGTCGAGGATGTTTATGCCGGGTGAATATCTCGCCTCCTCTGCGCCGACGCCGGCTGACGAGATGGCGGCGGGAGCGACCGTCAACTTTAGGCTCGATTTGCTCGCGCCTGATGATACAGCGGTTAGCTTCGAGTTCGAATTCATATGATAGGGCGGCGCTTTTTTTCCTTCACGGAATTGACATCAACAGGTACTATCCGCCATCCAAGGGCTATGATTGAAGTGTGGATTGCTTACCTTTGTCCTGACAGGAAGCGCAGTGTCCGCGCGGCAAGTGCGAACACTTTTACTATCAGAATAAAACCCATGCAGATAGGTCCCTACAATGTCGGTCGGGGCTTGGCGTTGGCCCCTATGACAGAGGGGTAACCGATCAGCCCTTTAGAGCGCTTTGCCGCGCCCTAGACGCCGATTTGGCCGTCTGCGAAATGGTCATCAGCAGCGATGAGCGATTGTGGAAAACCCGCAAGAGTCGTCTACGCCTTGACCATACCGGTGAAGTGGCGCCGCGTTCAGTGCAAATCGTGGGCACTAATCCCGCCCAGCTCGCCCGCGCCGCCAGCGCGGCGCGGGACCGCGGTGCCGATATCATCGACATCAACATGGGATGCCCGGCCAAGAAAGTATGCAATGTAGCAGCCGGCTCAGCGTTGCTGCGCGACGGGGCGTTGGTTGGATGTATCTTGGATGCAATAGTCGCCGCTGTGGATGTGCCGGTCATGCTCAAGATACGCACGGGTTGGAGCCCTGATAATCGAAATGGAGTCGCTATCGCACGGTTGGCCGAAGCTGCTGGAGTGGCCGCACTAGAACTTGTGGCTTCAAAAGCTCAGCGGAGTTCGACACGGTGCGCTCGATTAAAGCGGCGGTATCGACCCCAATCTTGGCGAACAGGGATGTGCTAACACCCGAGCAAGCAACGCAATTACTTGAATTTACAGGTGCCGACGGCTTGATGATCGGCCGCGGCGCGCAGGGTAATCCATGGATATTCAAACAAATCCGTTACTATCTGGACCACGATGCTCACTTGCCGCCGGTATCGTTGGACGAAATATGTGACACCTTTTTGACTCATATTCAGGGTGTGCACCGCTTCTATGGCGAGTGGATGAGGGTACGCATTGCGCGTAAACATCTGGCTTGGTACTGCAAGGCGAGACCAGGCGGTAAGGTATATTGGGCGCGTGTCAACCGGGTCGAGTCTGCCGAGGAACAGTTGCGCATCACTCGCGAGTTTCTGAAACAGCGTCCTCTTGAGGAAGCGCTAGCGGCGTGAACGACGCCGATAACATCTTGCGCAACGCGCATGTGGACGGCACAAAATCGCTCTGCGACTGTGTTAGCGACGCTATTGATGCCTACTTCGCGGCATTAGATGGCCATGAGACGGCCGGTCTGTACCAAATGGTGCTAAGAGAAGTCGAACGCCCTCTACTACAGCGAGTCCTCGCTCAAACCAGCGGAAACCAAAGCGTAGCAGCGCAAATCCTAGGCCTCTCCCGCGGCACTTTACGCAAGAAACTAAAAGAACACGGTCTTTGCTGATCCTTCATGCCTGGCTGCGGGCGGCAGACTGCCTGGCCTGAGCGTAGACAGACACAGTCGTCATGTGTCTGCGTATAACAGCGTGTGTGCGCGTAAAACAACGGCGTGTGTCCGTGTCGATGCGCCGGTCCGTCTGTCCTGAGTTCGTTGACTCGAGGCTCGCACTTTCCCAGCAATGCGTTGAGAATACGCGCCTTCAGCGAGGGAGCCCCTGCTTATGAGTCATCCGGTCCGTTGTGCTCTTCTGAGCGTGTCCGACAAACGCGGCCTCGTTGAGCTAGGCCGAGCGCTGATGCAGCACGGTGTGAAGATACTCTCGACCGGTGGCACCGCCGCCCGACTGCGAGCCGCTGGCATCGAAGTGGTCGAGGTGGCTGAGCACACAGGCTTTGCGGAGATGATGGATGGGCGCGTAAAAACCCTGCACCCCGCTATTCATGGCGGGCTGTTGGGGCGCCGGGATGTGGACGCCGCCACAATGGCGGCGCACGGCATCGAAGGCATCGACTTGTTGGTGGTCAACCTTTATCCATTCGAGGCGGCTGTTGCCGATCCGAACTGCGATTGGGTTACCGCCATCGAAAACATCGATATCGGTGGGCCAGCCATGCTGCGTTCTGCCGCCAAGAACTATGCATTCGTCACCGTTGCAGTGGATCCCGCCGACTACAGCCGAATCATAGACGAGCTTAATGCCCACAATGGCGCTGTTGCAGAAACCATCCGCTTCGACTTGGCGGTAAAAGCGTTTGAACACGTAGCCGCCTATGACGCGGCCATCGCCAACTATCTATCCACCGCACTCAGTGGTAACGACTTCCCGCGCACCGTAACCATGCAAATAGAGCGGGTAGAGCAGATGCGCTATGGCGAAAACCCTCATCAGCAAGCAGCGTTCTATCGCGAGCGCGAGCCCTGCGCCTCATCGATTGCCGCTGCCGAGTTAGTCCAGGGTAAAGCGTTGTCATTCAACAACGTAGTGGATGCCGATGCCGCATTAGAGTGTGTTCGCAGCTTTGCCGGGCAGCCAGCTTGTGTCATCGTCAAACACGCCAACCCTTGTGGCGTTGCCGTGGGTCGCGATGCGGCGAGTGCCTACCAACGCGCATTCAAGACCGATCCCACGTCTGCGTTCGGTGGCATCATCGCGTTTAACACGGCGCTGGATGCGGCCCTGGCCACAACCGTTTTGGCGCAGCAATTCGTCGAAGTGATCATCGCGCCGGTGATCGATGAAGCCGCCCGCGATGTGCTCGCTACCAAAGCCAATGTGAGGGTGTTGTGCACCGGCCCGTGGGATTCACCGGTACTCTCCGGCATGGATTACACCAACATGGATTACAAAAGGGTCGGCGGCGGTCTTCTGGTACAGCAACGAGATACCGGCCGGCTCAACGCGGACGGCCTTCAAGTGGTAACCGAAAGATCTCCGTCCCGGACGGAGATCGATGATCTTCTTTTTGCCTGGAAAGTGGTCAAATTCGTAAAATCCAATGCCATCGTGTACTGCAAGGATGGCATGACCATCGGCGTTGGGGCGGGCCAGATGAGCCGGATATACAGCGCCCGCATCGCTGCTATTAAAGCCCGGGATGAAGGCTTGTCCATAGCCGGCTCGGTACTCGCTTCGGACGCCTTCTTTCCTTTCCGCGATGGCGTTGATCAGGCTGCCGCGGCCGGCGTGTCCGCCATCATTCAGCCGGGCGGCTCGATACGCGATGAGCAGACCATAGCCGCCGCCAACGAGCACGGGTTAGCCATGGTCTTCACCGGCATGCGGCATTTTCGCCATTAAGCTGCCATTTGCAGGGCATTCATATGAAGGTTTTGGTAATCGGTAATGGTGGCCGGGAGCACGCGCTGGCGTGGAAGCTGTCTCAGTCACCTGAGGTACACATCGTGTATGTCGCACCCGGTAACGCGGGAACAGCAACCGCCCGCAAAGCGGCAAACGTAGCCATCGCCGCCGATAACATCGACGCACTCTTGGAGTTCGCGCAACAAAATAAAGTCGAATTGACGGTGGTAGGGCCCGAAGTGCCGCTGGTGGCGGGGATCGTCGATCGCTTCGATGCCGCCGGCTTGCGCTGTTTCGGGCCGGCCCAGGCGGCGGCGCAACTGGAGGGCTCGAAAGCGTTCGCCAAGGCGTTCTTGGACCGACACGCGATCCCCACGGCGGCCTATCGAGAGTTCACCGAGCTGGCTGCTGCAGTAGCGTATATAGAGACGCAGAGCGTTCCGCTGGTGATAAAAGCCGATGGTTTGGCCGCTGGCAAGGGGGTTGTGATCGCGATGAGTACGGCTGAGGCGCTGAACGCGGCAGCCCGAATGCTCTCCGGTGATGCCTTTGGGCAAGCCGGGCGCCGGATTATCGTCGAGGAGTTTCTAGAGGGTGAGGAGGCGAGCTTCATTGCCATCGTCGATGGTGAGCATGTACTCCCCTTAGCCAGCTCCCAAGATCATAAAGCCCGCGATGAGGGGGGCACCGGGCCCAATACCGGCGGCATGGGAGCTTATTCCCCGGCGCCGGCGGTCGATGCGGACACCCACGCGCGGATTATGCGCGACGTTATAAAACCGGCGGTAGCGGGGTTGGTCAGTGACGGTATCTACTACCGGGGGTTTCTCTACGCGGGTCTGATGCTGGGCACCGATGGCAGACCGCGCGTTCTTGAATTCAATTGCCGCTGCGGTGACCCGGAAACACAGCCCATCATGATGCGGATGCGTTCCGATCTGGTAAAGCTGATACAGGCAGCGCTAGACGGTAAGCTTCATGACGAGGAACTCGAATGGGACAAACGGGCTGCCCTGGGAGTGGTGCTGACTGCCGGCGGTTACCCCGGCGATTACGCCACCGGTGAACTCATAGAAGGCTTGGGCGCCGAGCAGCCCGAGGTGGTGGTATTTCATGCCGGCACGGCGATCACCCCGGCCGGCATCAAAACCGACGGTGGCCGGGTTCTGTGTGTTTGTGCTCTAGGCGATTCGGTCAGCGAGGCGCAAGCCCGCGCTTATGCTCGAATCGATTCACTCAACTGGCCGCAGATGTATTATCGCCGCGACATCGGCCACCGGGCTGTGGCCAGAGAGACCTTATGAGGCCCCTAGCCCCCCGGCTCCTCAGAGCGTTCCTTTGGTCGATGGCACTGCTCCAGCCATGCGCCGATCAGCGGCGATCGCCATTCGCACCGCCCGGCCAAAAGCCTTGAATACCGTTTCCGCCACGTGGTGAGCGTTGCTCCCGTGCAAGCCGTCGATGTGAATGGTAGCGGCGGCGGTATTGGCGAAGGCTTGAAAGAACTCGCGGATGAGATCCACATCGAAATCACCGATGCGGGCCCGTGGATAATCCACCCGGTAATGCAGACCGGGGCGCCCCGAGAAATCGATCACCACGCGGGCAAGCGCTTCATCCAGCGGTACATAAGCGTGTCCATAACGCACCAAACCTCGTTTGTCGCCCAAGATTTGCGCAAACGCTTGACCGAGTACCAGCCCTACATCTTCAACCGTGTGGTGCGCATCGATCTCGAGATCGCCATCGCATCGGATGTCCATCGAAATCATGCCATGGCGCGCGATCTGCTCGAGCATATGCTCGAAGAATGGCACGCCGATCGCTAATGAGCTGGTGCCATCGCCGTCAAGATCGACACTGGCGCTTACTTTGGTCTCTTTGGTGTTGCGGCGTATCGCCGCAGTGCGCGTGCCCATTCTTTACCCCGCAAGTACTCATTCCTAAAACGCTTCAGCATAACCCGCCACGGCACCGTGCAAGAAACGCCTATCTGTGATCGCGGTGATTTGACCCCCACCACTTGGCAGCGGGACAATGGAGCCGTCAGTCCCACATGAGGCATCCTGTGGCTTCGATCGAATCAACCCCGCCCCGGCGGGTAGCTCTTCTGGTGACCTGCTTGGTCGATCTTTTCCGGCCCAATGTGGGTTTTGCGGCAGCCGAATTGTTGGAGAACGCGGGTTGTGAAGTCGAGGTGCCCACCCGCCAAACCTGCTGCGGCCAACCGGCTTACAACAGCGGTGATGCCCGCACCGCGCAAAATATTGCCAAACAGGTTATCGAGGCTTTCGAGGGATACGATTACATCGTCGCCGCCTCGGGTTCTTGTATCGGCATGCTCAAGGAGCACTACGCCACCCTATTCCCGGTCGAGCCACAATGGGCGCGCCGCGCCCGCGCCCTGGGTGCCCGCTGCCATGAGCTGGTGAGTTTTCTAACCGACGTCCTCGGGGTTTCATCGGTAGATGCACGTTATGCAGGCCGAGTGACATATCACGATTCTTGCTCCGGCCTGCGTGAATTGGGCATCGAGCGGCAACCGCGGACGTTACTCGGGACCGTCGCAGGCTTACAGCTCGAAGAGCTTGAAAATACTGGGGTATGTTGTGGCTTCGGTGGCACGTTTTGCGTCAAATACCCGGAGATCTCTGCGCGCCTGGCGGCGGACAAGTGTGCTGCGGTGGAAGCCACGGGTGCCGATACCCTACTTGCTGGGGACATGGGTTGTCTGATGAATTTAGCGGGTACCCTGAGCCGCCGCGGGGCGCGGATCAAGGTCTACCATGTGGCTGAAGTGCTCGCCGGGCGTACCGATGCGGCGGCGCCTATTGGCGAGCGTACAGAGCAATGAAAAGTACGGCACACGCTTTTATCGCCAATTCCCGCGAAGCGTTGCTGGACGCTGATTTACAGCGAGCGCTGGCCAAGATGGGCTTTCTCGCGGCCCGCACGCGGGCAGTGCAAAACCTGCCGGAGTGGGACGCGATCCGGGCGAACGCGCGGGAGATTAAAGAGCATACCCTCGCCCACCTCGACTATTACCTGGAGCGGTTCGAGGCCGGGGTCGAAGCCAACGGCGGACAGGTACATTGGTGTTCCACGCCGGCTGAGGCGAGCGGCGCGGTATTGAAGATACTGCGTGCCGCCGGTGCGCGCCGCGTCACCAAAGGCAAGTCCATGGCCGGCGAAGAGTTCGGTATCAACGAAGCACTGGAAGCCAACGCCATCAACCGCCTGGAAACCGATTTAGGCGAATACATCATCCAACTGGCCGGCGAACCGCCTAGCCACATCATCGCGCCGGCGATCCACAAGACCAAGGAACAGATAACGGAGTTGTTTAGTGCGCACCACGCGGCCTATGGCAAAACCGAGCCGGTTACCGGGGTGGCTAGCATCGTCAACGAAGCGCGCGAAGTGCTGCGTGAAGGCTTCCTGGCGGCCGATGCCGGGATCACCGGCGCGAACTTTCTGATAGCCGAGACCGGCAGTATTTGCTTAGTCACCAATGAAGGCAACGGCGATCTGAGCAGCACCTTGCCGCGGGTGCATATAGTGACCGCGGGCATCGAGAAAATCGTGCCAAGTCTCGAGGATCTGAGCGTATTCTTGCGCTTGCTAGCCCGCAGCGCCACCGGTCAGGAGCAATCCGTGTACACCACATTGATAAGCGGTGCACGCCGGCATGAGGATTTGGACGGTCCGGCGCAGTTTCATGTGGTGCTGGTGGACAACGGCCGTTCCGAGTGGTTGGGCAATGAATTTCACGAGATGCTCCGCTGTATCCGCTGCGGCGCTTGCATCAACCACTGCCCGGTGTGGAACAGCATCGGCGGCCATGCCTACGGCTGGGTGTACCCGGGTCCCATGGGTTCGGTACTCACACCGCTGCTGCAAGGGCTAGAGGAAGCCCATCATCTACCGCACGCCTGCACCATGAATGGGCGCTGCCAGACGGTGTGTCCGATGAGCATTCCGTTGCCCAGCCTGCTCCGGCGCTTACGGTTTCGCAGCCATGAGCAGGGTCTAACGGGAAGAGTGGCGGCTTTGGCGTTGAAGATATGGGGCCAAGTGGCGCAGCGGCCCCGCCTCTATCACGGGTTGTCGCGCATCGGCATCGCTGCGCTCAAGCGGATGGGCGGCGGCAAGGGATACCTGCGCCGGATGCCGCTGGCATCGGCTTGGACGGATAGCCGCGATTTCCCCGCGCCTAGTGGTCAGACGTTTATGGCTGGCTGGAAGGCCCGTCAGGATGGCCGTGGATGCCGTCAGGATGGCCGTGGATGAAGGGGGAGTTGGGGCATTCGAGATTTTTGACACCGTGTGTACGCGCCCGGCACGGGTGGCTTGGACGGCGTCGGTCCCGGCTCAATCTGGTCGGCTCAATCTGCGGATCTTACCGTCGTGATCCGGTGATTGAACGGTGAGCAAAGACGAGGTTATCCGCAGCATTCGCCAGTCTTTGAAGCGCCGCGGCGCCCTCGCTGGCGGTGTCGCTGAGGCTCTTGCAGCGCGGCTGGCGACGCCGTGTGTACACCATCCGCAGCCGGCGTTGGCGGGCGATCCGGTCGCTTGTTTTCTCGCCAAAGCCGCTCTTGTCTCAGCTACTGTTGATCGGATCCCTTGCAACCGCGGGCTGCCGGCTGCCGTCTTGGGGTTTTTAAAGGACAACGATCTTCCATTGACCATTACCATTGGCGCGGATCCGCTGTTGGACCTGGCCTGGTCGAATGAACTCTCCGTCAAACGCGGCCTTCCCGATCCGGCCGATCAGGTGAGTGTCACCGCCGCTTTCGCCGGTATCGCCGAAACGGGTACCGTGGTCATGCTGTCCTCGCCGGATAGCCCCACCACCCTCAATTTCTTACCGCAGATCCACATCGCCGTACTGCGCCGCTCGCGCATCATGCGTTACACCGAAGACGTATGGCGGGCGCTCCGTGCAGAACGCCGCACCCTGCCGCGCGCAGTGAACTTCATCACCGGCCCTTCGCGCACCGGTGATGTGGAGCAGGTGTTGCAACTCGGTGCGCACGGACCCCGGCGCCTGCACGTTATTTTGCTGGAGCGCTGATGCACCTGGAGCCCGGCGGCATCCCTATCGAACTCATTTGGCCAGGTGATCGGTGATCACACCGCGGCTCACCACCGCCGCCCTGGCCGGGGCTGCGCGTTCACTCGAAATCGGCAGCTATAAAATGCGCCAGTTCGACTTCAAAGTGCTCAATGCCAAACACCGCATCCAAGAGATCTATGAAATCAAAATCGTTGCCTCTGCTCACTTCTTGTAGGGCGGTAAAGTGAAGTGATTCAGGTGCGAATACCCGGCGCCCGGTTATCTGGGAGACAACACCGTTCGGTGCAAAGTCCCGCAGTCAGTGTTCGCTCTGATCGGTAGCGTTGAAGATGGTTGAACCGATGCGTTTACAGGGCCGGTGCATTGCTGATGCGTCGCACTTTCTCCGGCTGTCCGAGCTGATAAAAAGTGCGTATCTCACTGACTAGCGCATAGGATGAGCGGCACCCTAAATAACGTGATTCCAGATGACGGCAATAAGTGCCCGCTAAGCTATTGGCGTCTTCATATCGGACCAGTTCTTCTTTATTTAAGTCTTCATCGAAACGAACTGTCTCGAATAAACGCCTGAGCAAAATACGCGGCGCCACCGCCGCACCTTGTGCGCTCAGCAGTGCATGCACGCTCACGTATTTGTCCACTTCAGCTTGCAGTTCTAACTCTAACAAAGTTACCGTCCGGTGTTGTTGCGCCCGGTGTGTTAGATAGAGAAAGTGACTGACACCTTCTAAAGCAATACAGAAGTCACTCAAATTGCCATCACTTAAAGTATCCCAAGGATTATCGCGGTGAAGACGGTTTAACACTTGTTCATCAATGAACAACGATAACAGTAGTTCACCGTCTTCTTGCAACACCAATAATTTTTCTTCACATCCCCGTGGATTATGGGAGCGATCTATTTGCGCCGCGATGTGTGCATCGGTAACCAGAAAGTCATCGACTTGTTGCTGCACACGCACGCCATAGATATTTTCCAGTAGGCGTTGTAGAGACTTTAGCTTCATGGCGCCGCTTAACTCCTGCTCACTGCCAAGCAAGAGAGGTATTGGCTTTATTGATCTGGATGCCCAAGGCACGTAGCTGGTTAGCGCACCGGGCGCTGCCGGTTCTCAGCCATCTCTCATAGAGCCTCAACAGATCTTTGTTGGAGCGTCCCGCGGATTTTTCACAGATTTCATTGAGCACGTCTACGAACTGGGAGAATTTGTGCATCAGTTCATCAAAAATAGCCCGCTCCCTGGAAGGCGGCGCGCCAGCTCTGCGGGTTTGCGCTAGATATCCGTAAGCACCCGTTCCCATGGAGATACAATAATCCACGCCGATCAGTTTGCGCTCGAAACTGTCGGCAAAAATACCAGCTCTAAAGAGCGCAGCATCGCCTAAGCGCCGCATATAAGAGCAGCGTTCCCGCGCGCAGGTAGTGACGTTGGCTTGACCGTAGAGGAATGCCAAGACCGGCGCGCGCATACCTTCTTGGGTACATTCATACCACTGTTCTGACCGGGTGAAACGGGTCAGCATCTTGGCTATATAACAGACCGTGGATTCGCTAGCTTGATATTCTTGGTGGGCTAGAGCTGTGATGATGGCACTTTCGAAGAATGATTGTGCATTCTCGGTTCGAACGATAGTGCCATTGTCTGGATTTAAATTGTTTGAGTTTAAATTCATGAATGACATGCCTTGGTATGTGCTACATACCGAACATGCCAGAGATTACCGGCTAACACCAAGCTAGCACTCATATCCGGTGGCTGCTGATTATTGCTGTGCCGCCGCCCGGGCTTGCAAATAGGCGTCGTATTGCAATGCCACAGCAGGCGCCAATCCTAACGGCACCAAGACGAATAAAAAATACGCGCACCAGGTGAGAAAACTATTGCCAGAAGGCGGTGTGCCATACCGGTTATCATCGGTTTGGCCTGGAACTATAGACAATAATAACCAGAGTAAAACATTGAAACCTGGGATAAAATGCCCGGCAGCCATCCAGCCCCGCTGGCCTAAATCATGCAACCTCAGCACGACGGCGGATAACTGATAAATAATTATCGCCAGCGCCGCGGCGCCGATAACGGTCAACTGAAAAGCGGATCGTTGTTCGGCGGCATCGTGGATCCAATCCGGCGAAAAAAATAGCGCCATCAAAGGCACACTTAGAGAAGCACAAAGTCGAATTAAAAACCGCAGCCGGGCAAGCCGCCCCCTGAAGCCGAATAAAGGTGGACGCGCCCGCCCGGCGGGCGGCGCGGGGATCTGTTGACCGGTTAACGGCGGTGCGCTGGCCACTGGCTGCGTCGCCGCCGGTATAGGCGCTGCCGGGATGGGCACCACCGGTGTAGGCATAGCACTGGCCGCGCTCCGTTCTCGCGGCGGTGAGTCCACAATAATATCCAGGCCGCCTAAGGTGGGCTCGCGTCGTTCCACGTCAGTGTGTTAACCGTCGAATGTTTCCAGTTGCTCGCCATCGGTGACAGCGTAGACCGTGGTGATGCCCGATGTTTGCGCAACCGTGTGCTGGCCATAACGGTCCAAGGCGATGAATCCATAGCGGTAACCGGCGCTCTCACCTTGCGCCACGGTGATCGCGCTGGCCCGCGCTAGCGTCCAACCGTCATCAATGCGGGTGACCACGCGCACAGCGGTGGCTTGATTAACGATCTCTTCACCGGCACCGGTGCAGGAGATGCCCGCATTTTTGGACACATAGGTGCCCGCCACGGTTGGCGAGTCGCCCACTGTCCCCGTCGGTCCACGCAAATGCTGAGCGAGTTCCCGCTTTCGATGGGGCGTCACTACATCGTGGTAGTTAAACCCCGCTTGGCGGGCGAAGCGCGTTGCGTGTTCGCCCGCCAGCACGGGGTGGTATTGACCGTGCAACCGATCGGCCACTTCTATGGGATGGCGCACGTCTTCTATGTTGATAACAGCAGCCAGGGCTAGGCTGTCACTGTCCATGAGCGCGGCGGACATGCGCGCCACGCCATCGCGTTGCAGCCGCGAGCCAGTGCCGGCGTTGAATGTGTCATCGTCCTCCAGCCGCGCCACGGCCTCCACTGCGGCCGCCCGCGCGCCAAACCGCAGCAGGGTGGAAAAACTCGCCCTGACGATGGTGCGAACGGCTTCAGCATAAGCGGGGCTATCGATAGGCTCCCCCTCACGCGATCCGGCGCCACCGTGAATGATCAACTTAGCCGGCATGCATGAACTCTACGGCGTTGAATCGACGGTATTGGCAAGTTGCAAATGGCCAACCTTGATAGTCACACGATCGCCTGGAGTAAGGGTGAAATCGTCCCCCGGCACGATGCCGGCGCCCGTCAACAGCACCGAGCCGCCCGGAAAAGTCAGCTCCTGGTAAAGACACGCCACCAATTCTTCCAGCGAGCGCTTCATCTGCCCAATACCGGTGCTGCCCTCGAATAAGGTCTCGCCGCCCCGGACGATGCTGAGCACTATGGGCAATTGCCCCATCCGCTCCGCGCCGCACAACACGATGGCCGGCCCCAGCGCGCAGGCGCCGTCGTAGACTTTGGCTTGCGGCAGATAAAGCGGGTTTGTTCCTTCAATATCCCGTGAAGACACGTCATTGCCGGCGGTATAGCCGATAATTTCACCGGCGCAGTTGTTCACCAGGCCCAGCTCGGGTTCTGGGACATTCCAGGTGGCGTCGCGCCGCACGCGGATGTTCTCGCACGGTCCGCGGGCGCGCCAACCCATGCATTTGAAGAACACCTCCGGGCGCGCAGCATCATAGACTTTATCGTAAACATCGGCGGTATCCGATTCGCGCATCCGTGCCTCTCGCGAACGCAGATAAGTAACGCCCGCCGCCCAAACCTCCGTATCGGCATCCACCGGTGCCAATAGAGCACCCGAGGCGGCGGTGTCGGTCTTGCAAGCGTTGATCACCGCGCCCGCCGCGCTAGCCGGCACCTCCATCACTTGGCGCAGGCAAAAACTAGGTATCAGCCAGCGGCCATCGGCGGCCCAGCGCCCGCCCGCCCCGGTCTGGTGACGGGTTAACTCAATAGCTTTTTCCGGCACGGTGAAATCCACTGTCTACGGCTGCTGCGAGAAAGCATAGCGCCAAATACCGGCGCCGTCAGATCAAGACGCTTTGCGGGACGGCATACCGGTGTACGGGGACTGGCGTTGTCTGGTTCAAGTGCTCCCGTAACTCGAACAAGGCGCCTATGGGCCGCGCGCCGTAATCTTAGCTTGACCGCCTGATCGAAGCCCGATAAACCGCATCTGACAAGGCGTTGTTCAGACCGTCGCGCAGAGCTGTCTTACGAACGAATTCCATATCTTCGCGAAACCGCTCGTGAGCAGGTTATTGCGGGCGGGTGGAGAGCGCTACAGCGGGTAGATGGTAATGGCGGCGTGCGCCACATTGACCCGCCGATTGGTGAGCGCTAGGCCAAAATCGGGCGACTCGACGGCGAAGCAATCATCCGCTTGGGTGCGGATACCGGCAGCGAAACTCTGGGCAGCGGCACCCAGCAGATGAACATGTACATCGCCCGGCCGGCGGAATTGGCGGTACTTGAAGTGCTGGGCGATCAGTTCGTCGATGGGGTGGGTGAGAGCGTCTTGCCCGCAGATGAAGGCGGTTTTCCAGAGGGTTTGACCCGCGCGTTGAATGCGCGCCATGCCGCGCACCGTGGCCGGCAGCCCGCCGGTCAACAACTCAGGGCCCAGGGCGCAAGCACGTAGCTTGGCGTGGCCCGTCAGCAGGGGGTTTTGTTGGTCCAACACATGATCGGTGAATGCGTTAGCCAGCGCGTAACCCACCCGCCAGACGCGGCCCTGCGCGTCGATGATGAACAACGCCGCGATGTCTGCCTCATCCGATAAATCACTGCCAAAAGCCGGATGCGCCACGTCCTCACCGGTGGCGATGAGCGCATCGCCGTCGCCTTTGTAGAACCACTGCGGTTGCCCGCCGGCCAGCGCGCTTCGCTGTAGCGCTGATGTTGCCGGCTCATGCGCGGGCGCTGGCCCGCGCAATTGCGCCAAGCGCTCTTGCCGGGCCGCGCCAATACCTATGTGGGTAAGTCCGGTGCCACTCACCAGGCAATGGGCCGGATCCACCGGATGATCCAGCGGCACCAACACCCGGCCGCTGGCGATGGCGGCCTGGTAGTCATCGGCACCATCGGTGGCCAACTCCTCGGCCAGTGCCGCCAGGGTCTTGCCCTCGGCCACCGCCCGGTGGGCCAGGCCGTAGACGCTGTCGGTCACGGCAATGGGGAGCAGGGTTTGACGGTCCTTGGCGATGGCCACCCGCCGCACGCCGTCTTCATGGAGGTACTGGACTAGACGTAAAGCGGTTGGCGGCGCCACGGTTGTGCCCGGTTGCAGATGAACGTAGCGCAGTCTAGCCGTCAAAGACGGTTCAAGCCATAAAGCCGCCGGGCATGCTGCCGGAACAGGGCGCATTGTCGCCAACCGTTAACTCAAGCGTCCGGCAGACGTTTTATGAGTGCGGGTGCCGCCCAGGAAAGGAATTTCTTCTTCCAGGGGTGCGTTGCGAAGAACCGCTGACAGCTTGTCAGTTCAGGAGTAAGCTGTGTGACGTACGGGAATCGCAATGAGTACGGCAGTTATGAATCAAAAACTGACCCTGCGTATGGAGAAGACCTTGATTGAGAGGGCAAAAGCCTATGGGAAGGCCCATGGGAAGCCCGTTTCGCGGATCGTTGCCGACTACTTCGCGGCCCTAGACGCACCCTCGGCGGAGGAGGAAGCATTGCCAGCCGAAGTGAGAGAGCTGCTTGGAGTTGCGGCTGGCAGCGGCCTGGATGAAGCCTCGTATAAAGAGTTTCTGGCGGACAAATATTTAGGGGCGGAACTTGAGTAGCACACCGGCAATAAATTAAGTTTGATTGAAGGAGAGTATTGACTTAGAATTCACCGAGGTGCAGACTTGATACCGCGTCTCCGGGCCTCATGGAAGTGATTGCAGGAGCGAGGGTTCATCCAGCAGGGAATGGATGTTTTCCCGGAGGCGCGCTGAACCCCGGAGGAGCACTCGAGCATGCGCGCAATCATTGATGTCAATGTCGTATTGGATGTTTTGTTGAAGCGGCCATCTTTTCATGAGGCATCCGCAAAAGTATTGGCAGCCGCAACCAGGAAAGAGCTCCACGGCTTTTATTGCGCGGCCTCCGTGGGTGACACCTACTACGTGCTCACTAAAGCCATCAAAGACCAGGCCAAGGCACAACGAGCCATGGTTACGTTGCTCGCTATCGTCTCCATCTGCCCGGTCGATGAACACATAGTCAAAGAAGCTATACGGGATGGTTGGCCGGACTTGGAAGATGCCATCATCCACCAATCGGCACGGGCCGCAGGTTTGGACACCATCATCACCCGCAATGGCAAAGACTTCGCCAAGAGCACATTGACCGTACTCACCCCAGGCGAAGTACTTACCCGGTTAAGGAACTAATCTCCTCCAACCAACAGCATTCAGGATAAGCTACCTCCCGCCACCCCACCGTTCGAGCGGGCACCATCGAGAAGCCAATGACTGCTATGTGTTTCGGCCAATTCTTCCACACGGCGACGGGGCATCCGCAGCCTTATCCTTATCAGGCCGCCCTGGCGCAATCGGCTGACTGGCCGGAGTTGCTCGATGTGCCGACCGGGCTTGGCAAGACCGGAGCGGTGACTTTGGCCTGGCTCTATAAACGGGGTTGGCGCAAGGACGGGCGCAGCGGTGTCACGGACGTAAACACGCCACGCCGGCTGCTCTGGTGCTTGCCTATGCGGGTGTTGGTGGAGCAAACGCAACGCAACATCAGCACTTGGCTTGAAGCCTTGAACATTCATGGCGAGGCCGGTGAAGAAAAAGTCTCCGTACACCTGCTGATGGGCGGTGAAGCCGATCTCAAGACCTGGGCGGAACACCCCGAGGAGGACATGATCCTGATCGGCACCCAAGACATGTTGCTCTCCCGCGCGCTGATGCGCGGTTATGGCATGAGCCGGTACCAGTGGCCGGTGCATTTCGCTTTGCTGCACAACGATTGCCTGTGGGCTTACGACGAAGTGCAACTCATGGGCGCGGGCATGGCCACATCGGCCCAGTTGGAGGCATTCCGGCGCGATTTCCCCTTGGGCCGGGGCAGCCGCTCCTTGTGGCTCTCGGCAACTTTAAACCCCAAGTGGCTGGCAACGGTCGATCTGAAAGCGCATCTGGCGGATTTCTCAACGCATGCGCTCACGCCAGCGGATCGCGAGCGGGCCAGTGAACGGCTGCATGCGCGCAAATCTTTGTTCAAAGCCGGGTTCAGCTTGGATGGCGGCGCCGGCAACAAAGCCGGTCTGAAGGCCTATCTGGAGGTATTGCGCGACGCAGTGCTGGAAGCCCATGAGCCTGCCGGGCAAACCCTGCTGATCCTCAACCGGGTGGAGCGGGCGCAGGGCTTGTTCCAAGCCCTCCAACAAGCCCGGCCCGATAGTGCCGATCTATTGATTCACGCCCGCTTCCGCCCGCCGGAGCGCCGCCGCATTGAATCCGAACTCGCCCATGGTGAGGCCACCGATCGCATCATCGTCGCCACCCAGGCCATCGAGGCTGGCGTGGATATGTCCGCCAAAGTCTTGTTCACCGAGCTGGCCCCTTGGTCTTCATTGGTGCAACGCTTCGGCCGCTGCAACCGCTATGGCGAACACAACCCAGCGGGCGGCGCGCGCATTTTCTGGATCGATATCACCCCGGACGCCGAGTCCTTGCCTTACGAGCACCCAGCGCTGGACGCGGCCAGGGCTTTGTTGGAATCTTTGACCGAGGCTGGTCCCACCCACCTGCCGCCGCCGGATCAGCCCCGCCCGCTGACGCCGGTGCTGCGGCGCAAGGATTTACTCGAGCTGTTCAACACCGATGCGGACCTTTCCGGTTTCGATGTGGATATAGCCGATTACATCCGCGATACGGATAACCCGGGCTTACAGGTGTTTTGGCGGGACATCGCCGATCCGAATGCTCCGCAGCAACAACCTCCGCCAGGGCGCGATGAGCTGTGCCCGGTGTCCATAGGACAGGTCAAGTCTCTCCTCGATAAGCGCGACAAGCGCGACGCCTGGCGCTGGAATGCCTTGGCGGGACGCTGGGAAAAGCTGCGCGCTGCGCCGCGGCCAGGCATGGTACTGTTATTGGCCGCGCAAGACGGCGGCTATGATCCGGCACTGGGTTTTGTCGCCGATTCCAAACAAGCCGTCACCCCGCTCGCCACGCCAACTCCCGAGGGACAAGAGCGCTACGATGCCGACTGGCGCTCCCGCACCGCCCGCCCCGTCCTGCTCACCGAGCACCTCGCCCACGCCGCCACCCAGGCGGCAGCCCTATGCCAAGCCTTGGATGAAAGAGCGTTCTCGGACGACATCATCCGCGCTAGCCGCTGGCACGATGTGGGCAAGGCGCACCAGGTTTTTAATAAAACCATGCACAGTTGCGAGGGGGTGCCGGCGGGACTGTTGGCGAAATCGCCCTGTCAAGGGCGCCATGAACGGCCCGGCTTCCGTCACGAACTGGCCTCCGCCCTGGCCTGGCTGGCGCAGCAGGATGTCTGCGGTGGCTATGACCACCGCGTTAACCGCATCGCTTATCTTATCGCCGCCCACCACGGCAAGGTACGCATGAGCCTGCGCGCCATGCCCAGCGAGAAAGCACCCGCCGATGGCCGCCGTTTCGCCCGCGGCATCCGGGAGGGCGACGTATTGCCCGCTGTGACCTTCGATACCGAGGCCAGTCGGGAGACCGAATTAAGCCTTGCCCTCATGGAGTTGGGCGAGGGTGAGCAAGGACTATCCTGGACCGCCCGCACCCTGGCCCTGCTAGAACAACACGGCCCCTTCCAACTGGCCTGGCTGGAAAGCCTGGTGCGCATCGCCGATTGGCGGGCTTCGGTGCAGGAGCAGGAGGTGAACGGCGATGCCCGATGATCAAGAGATGGGCCACGGGCTGGTGTTGAACGGCTGCACCCCGAGCCCCCTGTCCCACTATCTCAAGGGCCTAGGCGTGCTGCGGGTACTCTCGACCAGCGACGATGGCGTGCGGGCCGCATGGCGGGGTGAGTGCTTGGTCTTGTACTCGGCGCGGGAGCGCACCGCTTTATGTAAGCATCTGCTGAGCGACTATTCGCCGGCACCGGTGATGGCGCCTTGGAACGGTGGCAGTGGTTTCTATGCCAAGGACAACAAAAAAGCCCTGCACGCCATCATCGGCGGCACGGCGCCAAGATTGGCTGGATTACGGGATTGCCTGAAAGTGGCTGAGCAAGCACTGGCGGGCATGGACCGCCAAAGCAGCCCCAAGGGCGATGCCAAGAACCGGCTGCTTACCCAGGTGCGGGCTTTGTTGCCGGACGCGGCCCTGGATTGGTTCGATGCCGTTATCGTGCTGGCCGGTGATAGCGCCAAGTTCCCGCCGCTGCTGGGGACCGGCGGCAATGACGGACGCCTGGACTTCACCAACAATTTCATGCAACGGCTGCTGGATGTGATGGACGCCGATACGGGTGCGGCGACCCAAGCATCCAGGGCTTGGCTGGAACTGGCTTTGTTCGGTGAACCGGCGCCGGCCCTGGTCACGAACGCCATCGGCCAGTTCGCGCCCGGCCAGGTGGGTGGCCCCAACGCCAGCACCGGCTTCGACGGCAGCGGCGGCATGAATCCCTGGGACTTCATCCTCATGCTCGAAGGCGCCATGTTGTTCGCCGCCGCCGCTGTGCGCCGCAACGCCAGCGACGGCGAAAGCGTGCTCAGCTATCCGTTCACGGTCCGCGCCACAGCGGCGGGCGTGGGCAGCCTGGGCGCGGGTGACGACGGGGCCGCCGCACGCGGCGAATTGTGGCTGCCGCTATGGTCGCAACCCGCCGCCTACACTGAAGTGCGCAGCCTGCTGGCTGAGGGGCGGGTAGCGCTGGGTCAACGGCCGGCCCGCGATGCCTTGGACTTCGTCCGGGCAGTGCACCGGCTGGGCGGCTACCGGGGCGTGGACCGTTACCAACGCTTCGGCCTTTTGATGCGCTCTGGCAAAGCTTATCTGGCGGCGCCGCTGGAGCGGGTTCAAGTCACCTGCGATCCACGCACTGACTGGATCGACGAACTGGACAACAAAGGCGGATGGCTGGCGCAATTTCGCTACTTTGCCAAGAGCGATACCACCGCCAACCGTTTCGCCGCCCTGTGCCAGCGCCTGGAGAACCTGCTCTTCGATCTGGCCCGCCGGCCACCACAACCGGGCCGGGTGCAGGCGCTGCTGGCCTTGCTGGGCGAGATTCAGTCGGCCATCGCCACTAGCGCCAAGGCCCGTGAAAAGCTGAGTCCCGTGCCCAGACTTTCCAAGCGGTGGACCGAGGCCGCTGATGACCAATCGCCCACTTTTCGCATCGCCCGAGCACTGGCGGGTCTCAGAGGTTCGGAAAAAATCCCGTTACCTTTGCGCAGCCAGTGGTATCCCGTTCATCCGCGCACTGGCGATTGGATGGATGATGCTTGCAAAGCACGGCCCAACGATGCTCTTTGTGAGGTACGCCTGCATAGCCCTCGCCAGAGCGACCTGCCCCGCACCCTCATCACTTTGCTGGAGCGGCGTTTGTGGTTGGCTAAGCGGCTAGGTATGACGGAGAAGCCTTTGCTGTCCCGGGCCGGTGCCCGGCTGAACGATCTGATGGCCTTCTTGCACAGCGACAGCATGGATGCAGCGCTCACCGCGCTGCTGCCCGGCTTGATCCTCTGTGACATCCCTGCGGCTTCCGACTATGAGGCCGACGACACCATCGCGCCGGCCGCCTACGCGCTCCTCAAGCTGGTCCTCACACCGGAAAGTCAGTTGCAGAAGTTGGACCGCCTGCCAGCGGACAGCCAGGTGCCGATACCGCCCGGTATGCTCGCCCAACTCGCCAGTGGGCAATCGGAGCGTGCTGTGGGTGCCGCCTGGCGGCGGCTCCATGCATCAGGTCTGTCTCCCATAAGCATGCCCAGTGCTTTGCCCAAGTTGGCCGGCATTGACCCGCGCCGCGCGGCCGCGTCCTTGTTGATCCCCTTGAACCGGCGCGCCTGCCGCTCCTTGGCGCGCATCGCCCTCAATCCGGTTAACCCCTTGCCTCATGAAGACGAATCTCATGGGGACGAATCGAACATGGAGAACCACCATGAGCCTTGATCTGACCGCTCTCGACAACACCCCGCGCCTGTTGCTGAAAGCCATCCTGGTGCCCATCCAGGGGAGCCGCTTCCAAGCCACCGGATTTCCCGAGATCGGCGCCGCCCAGTACGAAGGTCCGGATGGCACGCCCATGCTGTTGGTGGAATCGGCCCAGAGCATGGCCAACCGCATGGAGACCGTGTGTTGGGACACGGTCGCCGACGCCTGGGTGCCGCCCTTAGATGGGCTCTCCGTGGTGAAAGTGCTAGATAAGGACGGCGATCCTTTGACCAACTCGGTCCTGGAGGCCCACCGCATCAATTCTCCCTATATCCTGGAGGGCAAGGACAAAACTGTTTTCGACAAGCTCAAGCAAGAGTTGGCGGAAATGGAAGAGGGCATCGTGGATTTGCGCAAACTGGCTGATGTGTTACTGCGCACCGATATCAATGCACTGTTACATGGCGTGTTTCTGGCCAAAAAAGAACTGGCCGGCGGACGGCTGCGCTTGCCCCGTGCGCTCGGCGGTTTCATCGAAGCGCGGGGGGTAAAAACCGCCGCCAGCGGGGGCGTTAAAAACGATGCCGTGAACCCGTCTGGCGATACTGCCAAAGGC
The DNA here is from genome assembly GCA_012103455.1 of Gammaproteobacteria bacterium. GTDB lineage: Bacteria > Pseudomonadota > Gammaproteobacteria > HK1 > HK1 > WLWT01. Next base: position 672,322 of record WLWT01000002.1, on the reverse strand, counting down.
TTTGGCAATGTGCCGTTTTCCCGCGAAGAATTCGTCGCCGAGGAAATCGCCGCGTATTTCAATCTCGATCTGGCCCAGTTACGGGGTTATGGCTTCAACCGGCCGGTGTATGCGCTGCTGGTGGCATTGGCTTTGTTCAAGATCCGGCGTTTTCTGGAATATGGCTTACGGCTGCGCACGGCGTGCGATCTGGATTGCCAGCGGGTCGAGATCACCCGGCCCAGTGGGTTCGAGTTGCCGGCTTTGGCTGCGCTCAGCGACGCCCTGCCCGATTTGATCCGTGCTGCCGGTGTCGATTTCCAGACCACCACCGTGACCTACAGGAAGTAAGTCCATGCTCGCCGTGCGCTTCACTTTTCCAGCCGGGCGTTACCACGCCAACCCCTGGGGCCGGCATGTGAACGAAGGGGAAGTGGCCTGGCCACCGGATCCCTGGCGCATCTTGCGCGCGCTCATCGCCACCTGGCACTACAAGATCAAAGCCGCCGGCGGCTTTGATGAAAGCCTGCGGGATGAACGCCTATTGGCCGGGCTGATTGAATCCTTGGCCTCGGAACAGCCCGAATATCAGCTCCCGCCGGCCAACCATAGCCATACCCGCCACTATCTACCCCAATGGAAAGCGGGCAGTACCGCCCTGGTATTCGATGCGTTTGCCGTGCTCGATCGGGCACAACCCTTGTTCGCGGTCTGGCCAAACGTGGCATTGCCGGCAGCGCAACAACACTTGTTGGATACGTTACTCGAGAATCTAGGCTACTTGGGACGGGCCGAATCCTGGGTGGAAGCGCAGCGTGTTGATGAGCGCATCGAGACCAATTGCAAGCCCGGTGACGACCCGGTTGATCGCGCCAGCGGGGCACTCACCGGTGAAGTGGTGCAGCTTCACAGCCCGATCAGCGCCGAGCAATACGCCGTGTGGCGCCAACCCTTCCTCACGGATAAAAAGCAGGCCAAAAAGCTGGCCAAGACCTTGCCCGAAAGCTTGCTGGATGCCCTGAGCCTGACCACCGCGGACCTGCAAAAACAGGGCTGGAGTCAAGCACCGGCCTCCCGGCAAGTGAGTTATTTGCGCCTGGTGGATGCATTGCGTCCTCAACGCTCATCGCGCCACCCCACCCAACCACGGGCGACCTCGGCCTGTTTTCTTCTGCTGGGTAAGCCCTTGCCGCGGGTAGAAGACAGTGTGCGTATCGGCGAATTGGTGCGCCTGGCTTTGATAAGACGTGCAGGTCAATGCTTAGGCGATGCTGCGGTCCCCGCCGTTTTCTCCGGCCATGACTTGCCCCCCGGCAACCGCCACGCCCACGGTTTTTTCCTGCCTTTCGATACCGATGGCGATGGTAAGTTGGACCGGGTGATGATTCATGTAGCCGCCGGGTTCGAGGGGCAAGCGCGCCGCATCGTCGAGGACTTGAGAAAAATCTGGCAACGGGGCGGGGGTGAATGGCGTCTGGTACTGGAAGGCAGTGGTGGCTTGGAGGTCGCGCCCGAGCTGACTGCGCCAGCGGCCACCTGGGAATCCATTACGCCGTATCTGCACCCCTGGCACCGGAAGAAGCGTTTTACCGTTGAAGACCAGATCCGCCGTGAATGCGAGCTGCGGGATTGGCCCGAAGTCGCCAGCCTGCATCAACTGAGACGCATCGCGGTAGCGCGTGGACGGCAATCCAGCCCTCTTCGTTTTCACCGTTTCCGTGGGCGCCGTGGCCTGAAGCAACCGGACCGCCAGGGGAGCTTTTGGAGAATTCGTTTCAGCCGGCCCATTGGCGGCCCCGTCGCTTTGGGTTTCGCATCCCATTTTGGTCTTGGATTGTTCCGGCCATTGGATTGAACATTACATTGGGTTGAACATTACCAGCCTGCGGCGCATACCATTTTGTTATCCAAGCCAGACGAAGACGTATCCATGGCCATCGCCGCTTACTCGCCGACACGGTCTCGCGCTGCCGGGACGGCTACCACCCCAGCTGCCGCGAACGGCATTGCCAGGGCCAGCTCCGGCATCCGCGCGTGGCCTGGCGGGCAGGCCGGGCCACAGCGCAAGCGGCACTCAGGGCGGTGGTGGTTGCGCGGCGGCGGCAACTGCGGGTATGCCGGTTGACTACGCAGGCCTGCACCGCGCTGCCGCAGGCCGAGCGGGCCGGGCTGGCGCAAGCTCTGCGCGGGCGCTTGGCGCAAGCAGCACAGCTTGACGCGCAAGCGGACATCCTCTCTTCACATATCGCCGAGTTGGAAGTGCGCCGCATCGAGCTGGACCTGGACGCCAGCGGGCAAGAGGTGGCCAGCAGCTATGAGCGCTCGGACCAGGCCGCCATCGGCGAGCTGCTGCTGCGCCGCGATGCTGTAGAGAGACGCTTAAGTAGCCTGTTGGGCGGTGATGGCAAGCACAGGGCGGAGCAAGACGACGAACTGCCACGCCTTAAAGAGGCCGCCGATGCGCTAGCAGCTTGGGCCAAGGCCAAGGAGCCGAAGACGTCCAAGCGCGTGGAGCTGAGCGTGCGCGTGGTGATGCTCATGGCGGTGTTGGCGGCGGTGTGGGGCGCGCTCGCAGTGCATTGGTCCGTGCTGGTACTGCTCATCCCGGTGGTGGGGCCGCTGTCGGCGTTGCTCAACCGCGGCGATGATGCGCAATGGGTCCGCTTGGGGGCGGAGCGCCGCTTCAGCGCCACCCACCTAGCCGCCCCTGAATGGCACGCTGATGCCGTTCAAAGCCGTCTAGACGCCTTGCAAAAAGAGATCACTGCCCTCGAAGCGGCCCGCGAGGCACCGCCTCCCCCGGTTCAGCCGGTGCCAGAAAATGATGCCGACGCCCGGTTCGCGGAGCTATCGATCGAGCGGGTAGAAGTGGAGTTAACCCTCAAGGCGCGTCTGCGCCGGGTGGGTCTGGATGCGGATGATCTAGAGCCGGTGCTGGCGACCGCCTTCCGCGCTGCGGCGCAGGCGGCGCGGATACAAAGCGAACTTCGTGAAGTGACAGCCGAGCGCGCGCGGATCGCCAAGGAGGCCGGCGAGCACCGCGACACCATCTGGCGGGAGCTAAACCGCCTCGGTCTCACCGAGGGCGATCCGAGCACCTGCGCGCAAGTGCTGGAGGCACAGATCGCCGTGCTAGAAGCGTCTCAGTCAGCGCCGTAACTGGCTTCTATACTGTCGAGTGGCGATTTTTGCAGGCCGTGGTTCGGGATCGGGTAGCGCAGGCCGTTGCGGCTGAGGGACTGCAATCCTTTGACCGTGTGCGGCAAATCGCTGGGTTTCATGGCCATCAGCAGCTCATCGTCCTGTACGCCGCCGAATTTGCGCTCGGCGTAACAGGGGATGGACACGGACGGCTCACCGCTCGCCAGTGCCCGGCCCCAGGAATCGGCGCAGGCGCTTTCGCCGACGCAGCCGAACTCGAGCTTCTTGTAGCGGGTGTACTGCAAGCCGTTGATGAGCGTGATCATCTGCCCGGGCGTCGCGTAGATGAGACAGATATCCGGATTGTCCAAGCGGCGGTTGGCCAGTGGCGCTACCGCCAGGGCTTGGTAGTCGCCATAGCGGGCGCAGGTCATGGCCGCTTGGTGGGCGGCGCTATCCTCCAAGGTGCCGTACCACACCCCGTTCATGCGCTCGCCGCTCAGCCATTGGTCGGTGCGCGGATGCAGGCCGATGACGGCGCCGCACTGGGCGCCCATCAGATTGTCCATGGTGATACCGATGGTCCAGCCCAGCCAGCGCGATTGCCCCACGATCTGATCGGTCGCCAGCTTCTCCTTCGGATCGGGCCGGCGGATGCGCGGCACCGCCTCCATCTCTTCGCGGGTTCTGAAACGCTTCATGCCGATGGGAATGGTTTTCAGGCGCAGATAGCGGTTGAGTGCTTCCACCAGCGCGGGGAAATCGTATTCGGTTGCGTCGTTCCAGCAGTTGGGGGTCATGGTGTTGCCTGTGGGATGATGGGCCGGCGCTAAAGTATGGGCCAAGGCATGTTATTTTTTACCAGCGAATCATCGAACCTTACGCATCGAACCCTATGCCATCCATTTCAGACCGGACCCGCATTGAGGGGAAGAGGTAGCTGGGTGGTAATACGGCGGCTATTCCACAGCCCATGCGGTGCGGGGATGAGCTTTTTCCTTGGACCGTCGAGAACATTTATTCGTCACAAAAGTGTAGCGAACAGGTAGCTTTCATCGAGCGGTCCGCTCCTGCTCTTGCCACCGATAATCCGATAGACAGAAATCAGGACTGGGGGGAGAGTTGCCAGTCCCGCATGCATCACTGGTACAGGCCGGCCAGCCAGCCAATTACGTTGCACACCTTCAGGGAGCGCGGACCAGGGAGCGCGGATCGACGGCGCATTATACGCTTTGCTGCGATGCAACATGCCGGATGCGACGGTGTTCAAAACAGATTATGAACACATTGCCGGGCTAAGCGCTTAACATGCTTGACGCCGCAACCCTCATTCACCGCTGTCATCATGCACCGTTGTCATGAGCGCTGAATCATTGCCCGTAGACGCCGCCGCCTACCCGGCACCTGCCCAACCCCTGGCCCGCCGCGCCGAGAAGTTCGTCACACCCTGTGGCAGCGGCACCATGAGTTGGCACGTGTGGGGCGAGGGCGAGCCGTTAGTGCTGCTGCACGGCGGTTCCGGCTCCTGGACCCATTGGCTGCGGAATTTGGATGAGCTGGCCCGCCAGCACCGGGTTTTCGCGGCGGATTTGCCGGGTTTGGGCGAATCCGATGAGGCGCCGCGGCGTTTTGACCCCACCGATCTGATGGGCTCGGTGGCCCACTGGGCAGAGCTCGTGGGGGCCGGTATAGAGCAGTTGACCGCCGGTCCTTTTCATCTGGCCGGTTTTTCTTTAGGCAGCATCATTGGTGCCCGTATGGCGGCGCAGCAATGGCCGGCGATACGCTCCTTGACGGTCATCGGCGGCGCCTCCATGGGTATGCCATGGGCCGGTCTGCGCGGGCGGTTACAGCCGATGGACGCAACCATGAGCGAGGCTCAATGTCTCGCTGCCCAGAGCCACAATCTCGGCGTCATGATGTTGCACAACGTGGATGCAATCGACGACGGCGCGGCGGCGCTGCAACTACACAATGCCCGTCGCGCCCGCATCCGCTCCCACCCGCTAGCCGATGGCGACGTGCTGCGCCGGTGTATCCCGCACATTCGGGTAGCGCTGACTTTTGTCTGGGGCAGCCGGGACCTCTACGCGCTCCCCGACCTCGATGGCCGCATCGCCTATGTGCGTGGGTTTCATCCCGCTGCCCGCATCGAGATCATCGAAGGGGGTGGCCATTGGGTGATGTACGAGCGGGCGCGGGCCTGTACGGCGGCTATTTTGGCCGCAGCGGCCTGCGCTTAGACGGCGCGCTTAGACGGCGCGCTTAGACGAATGGGGGGGGAGCTAAAACCTGCTGCATTGAGCCTCGATGCGGGCGTACCGATCACGGATCCAGGGCGGGTGCCCAGCCGCCGTCAAGGGTTGCGTCCTGGGATCCTGGGGAGCGATGACTATGGACACGTTCTCAATGCCCGCACCCTCAATGCCCGCACCGGCCACGAGCACGAACAATTCCGCGACAGCCGGAGCGGCCATCGCCAGGCAGCCAATGGAGACCGCTTTGCTGTGCATGAAGATATTGTTGCCTGGGGAGGTCCTACTTTCGGCTGCGGCCCGCGCCCGCTCATGTGGGTTGGGGTAGTTGAGCTTGATTGACAGGTGATAAGCACTATTCGGATTGGGTGACTCGATGCGGTGCTCGTCTCCGGGAACTGGCCGATCGCCTTGGCGCAACGCTCTACCGTAGGTGTAGACCCCGGTGATGGCTGCCAGCGCCACCATGAGTGCCAGGACCCATGCTGTGCCGCGCCGTATCAGCGCACCTTCGCGTTGGGAAAGAACAACTGCTGGCCGGCTATTTGATACTGGGCGATGGCGGCCTGACCATGCCGGCCCAGCAACCAGCCGATCAGCGCCCGGCCGCCCGCGGCATTAACGTGCGGGTGGCGGTCCGGGTTGACCAAGATCACGCCGTACTGGTTAAAGAGCTGGTGATCGCCAGCGACGAGTACGGCGAAATCCGTTTTGTTGCCGAAGGCTATCCAGGTGGCTCTGTCGGTGAGGGTGTAAGCTCGTAGCCCTACAGCGGTATTCAGCGTCGCACCCATGCCCGAGCCGGTCTCCAGGTACCAACCGCCGCTGGCCGCTGAAGAGTCGATCCCGGTTAGGCGCCACAGGCCTAGTTCTCTCTTATGGGTACCGGAATCATCGCCCCTGGAGGCAAATAAAGCGGCTTGGCCGGCGATGGCGCGCAGGGCGTCCACGGCATTATCGAGTCCGCTGAGCCCCGCTGGATCATGGCGTGGCCCTACGATCACGAAGTCGTTGTACATCAGATCAAAGCGCTGCACGCCGTAACCACGGGCGACGAACTGCTCTTCCGCATCCTGCGCATGCACTAACAACACATCGCCGTCGCCGTTGCGGGCGTTCTTGAGCGCTTGTCCGGTGCCCACCGCTACCACGCGTACCTCAATGCCCATCGCCGCGGTGAACTTCGGCAGAAGATAATCCAGCAGGCCGGAGTTTTGGGTGGACGTGGTTGACTGGAGCAGCACCGGATCGCTAGCCGCCATGGCGAAGGAGAGCCATGCTGAAGCCGCTAGGGTAGCCAGCACTCGAGAAGCGAGGAGCATCAGGAGATTCTCGGGATGATCGCCAATAGTCAGAGAGTTGTTTCAGTCAGCAGTTTACCGTCCAGGAATGCCCGCGCCTCCACACTGCCCGGTTGCGACAAGAACGTACCGGTTGGAGTGCGCTCGGTGACACGCCCCCGGTGTAGAAAAATGACCTCGTCCGTGATCCGCTTGATCTGCCCCGGATCATGGGTGATGAGCGTTACCAGGGTGCCGTGCGAGGCCGCTTCGCGCAGTAGCGTCTCTATATGGGCGGTGGCGCTCGGATCCAAATTGGCGGTCGGTTCATCCAATAATAAAACTTCCGGCTCGCAAGCCAACGCTCTCACTAAAGCCACCCGCTGCTGCTCTCCCGCCGATAGCAACCGCGCCGGCGCCGCGCTCAAGTGTTGCAGATGGGCATTGGCCAATAAAGCGGTAGCCCGGATCGTTTGCTGCCGTGCGGGAACGCCAGTGGCGGCCAGGGCGAAGCGCACATTAGCGAGCACGGTACGCCGCAGCATGACCGGTTTTTGCAAGACAAACCCTATGCGCACGGCGCGGCTGAGATCGGGCGGCGCGCCATTCCAGAGCACCGTACCGCTGTCCGCCTTGGCGAGATTAGCCAGTATCCGCAGTAACAAGCTTTTGCCGGCACCGTTTGGCCCCATCAACGCGCGGATGGATGAGCCATGGAGCGACAGCGAAATACCATCCAGCAGGGCGCGGCCACCGCGCACCACGCGGATGTTATCGGTGGCCAGGGGCACTACGGAGGTGCGGCTGGCGGTCACTGGAAGCACCCGCCCATCAGTTGACCGCGCCAGTTGACCGCGCCGGGCTGGCAATGCTGGCGGCGGCATTGACCAGTACGGCGATCAGCATCAAAACCAGGCCGAGCCCCAGCGCCAGGGCGAGGTTGCCCTTGGAGGTCTCGAGGGCGATGGCGGTGGTCATGACGCGGGTGAGGTGATCGATGTTGCCGCCGACGATGAGCACGGCGCCCACTTCCGCGATGGCCCGGCCAAAGCCCGCCAATAAGGCGGTGAGCAGGCTTGGCCGCGCTTCCCATAGGAGGGTGGGTAGGGTCTGCCAGGTGTTGAGGCCAAAAGCGCGTAGCTGTTCGTGGTATTCGTCCCGCAGATCATCGACTGTCTGGCGGGTGATGGCGGTGATGATGGGGGTCACCAATACGATCTGGGCGATGATCATGGCCGTGGGGGTGTAGAGCAGGCCGAATACGCCCAGTGGCCCCGAGCGCGACAGCATGAGATAGACCAGTAAGCCCACCACCACTGGGGGTAAGCCCATCAGCGCGTTGAACAACACGATGAGGGCGCGGCGGCCTTTGAAGCGGGTGGCGCCCAACAAGGCGCCCAGGGGCAGCGCTATCGCGGCGGCTACTAGAACGGCTGTGAGGCTGATCCGCAGCGACAGTGCGACGATTTCGCCGAGGTCCGGATCGAGGGTTATCACCAGCCGAAATGCTTCCGCCGCGGCTGCTGTCAGATCATTCATGTGCAGCGCATCGGCGCGGGCAGCGCGGCGGGTGCTGACCGCGGTGAAGAGTCGCCGCGGTCAGCAGTGACACCGGTGCTGGTGATTACTAGTCCCAGATCCGGTCCGTAAGAGGCAGTCCGGCAATGTGCTCGGCGCCTAGGGGCTGCTCCGGCGTGATCCCGGCCTGCTCGAGCAGCGATGCCACTTGCCGCGTGTGTTGGGCCGAATGCCAGACCGTGCGCTCCAGCATTTCATGCCGCGTGGTGGCGCCGAAATAGGTGGGCACTTGACCGTCGAAGGACTGTGATCGACTGGCTGCCCACCAGGCACGGAAGCGCGCGCGCACCGCCGTGCCGAAGTCGGCGATAGCGGTGCTGGTGCGCATATCATCCGGCGGCGGGGCCACCATATGCTCGTACTGGAGCGCTTCTCCGGTGGCTTCCAGGTCCAGGAATGACACTGGGATCTGGAACACATGATGCATCAGAACCCGCCAGGAGCGGGGCCGGTTGGGCAACTGATCTTCCAGGCGCTCATCCGGCATCTGCCGCGTGAGCCTGATGGCGGCCGCCAAAACCGTGTCGCAGCGCTGCGCCAGTTGCGCCGGGCTGAGTTGGGGTTCGGGGTCGTCCTCCAAACCGAGGAATTCGACCACGTCGCGGATGACCTGGGCGAACACGTACTCGCTACCCCGCGCCACGATGGGCACGGCGCGGGCGCCCAACGCCCGCAATGCTTGCATGCCGCCGGTATCGGCCATGACATTAATCGATTCGAATTCGATCCCACGGATCGAGAGGTAATCCTTTACCCGCAGACAACTGGTTCAATGGGGTTGCCAGAAGACTTTGACGGGAGCGCTCACGGGCTTCGCACCTATGCAGTGTGGATGCAAGCCGCTGTTATACCGCAGCGTGCGCTATTAACCCAAGGGCACCGCTAAAAATGCACTTTTTCCGCGATTGTGGCGTCAGCGCCGTGCTCGAATCCTCAGGTATCACCTATACACTGCGGTTCTGCGCGCGGTGCTTCCTTGCACTCACGAAAAAATGACTATTTTTAGCGGCGCCCCCAAGTGTGTTGTCTGGTTTTTGGCCAACCTTCGCCGTTGCCAGGAGGCTGCCAGGCCGGCCCAAGCTGCGGCTAGCTGTGCCGGGAGTGCTTCCGCTGCGGCGCAGATAATGTCCGCCCACTTGAGTTGCGGCCAACCCTTGGGCGTGAGCGTAGAGGCGCACCTCAGGCGGATTGCCGGGTCACTCCACCGTGGCCCGGTATCGTTTGGCTTCATTCATGGATCTTGGACAGATGAGTTTCAGCCCGTCATAGTCTGGCCCATGGGTTTATAACCGTATGGGTTTATAGCCTATGGGTTTATAACCTATGGGGTTTATATAGCCCATGGCTTCATCTCACCGGGGCTTACCCGTTCGCCATGCCGCCAAGACTGTTACTCACCGTTGTTTGTGTTGCGTTGGGCACTAGCGCCGCGCCCCTTGATTTAGCCGTCAACATCGCGTTTCCCGCCATCACCCACGCCTTCAACATCGGCATTGAGGGGATCCGGTGGGTTGTAGTCGGTTATGTGCTCACCTACGCGGGTTTGCTGTTACTCGCGGGACGTTTGTCGGATCGCTTCGGTCACCAGCGGGTTTTTAGGCTAGGGATAGCCGCCAGCATAGGGGCGCTGGCCGCCTGCGCCTTAGCGCAGACCTTCACCGGGTTCATCCTGGCACGTATGGCGCAAGGTTTGGGTGCCGCCCTGCTCCTGGGCTCGGGCCCGGCCATCCTCACACTGGCGGTGGCCGATGCGCAGCGCGCGCGCATGGTGGGGATCTACACCCTCGCATTCGCGCTTGCCAGTGCGAGTGGCCCCCTGCTCAGTGGCCTGTTGGTGAGTGAATGGGGCTGGCCGGCGGTGTTTTGGTTTCGCCTACCGGTGTTGGCGGTGGCCTTGGTATTGGCGATGGTGTTACCGCCACTGCATAAACCCGCTGGGGACAGCACACAGATCGATTTGGCCGGCGCGTGCGCTTTGCTGATCGGCATCGTCAGTGTGCTTCTCGCCTTGGGGCAAGGGCCGCGTACGGGTTGGTTGACACCAGCCGTTTTAGCCTTACTCGCCGCCGCTCTTACGGCTCTAGTCATCTATTGGTACCGCCAGCGCTGCCATCCCGACGCCGCCCTGCTGGACTTGGCGTATTTCCGCGCCCCATCGTTTTTTGGCACCAACGTGGGCCATCTGTTGGTGTCCATGGCGGTTTTCTTCGTGTTGCTGTTAGTGCCGTTTTTCCTGGCACGGCGGTTGCCCGGCGAACTGGGTCTGGCGGGAGTGGTACTGGCGGCGGAACCGGCAGGGTTGGTGTTGGCGTCAGCCGCCGTCAGCCGTTGGCTTAAGGGTGGGGTGAGCGATCGGTTAGCGGTGATAGCGCTGGCGGGCGTGGCCACCGGGCTTGGGTGTATCTCATTGTGGTCCGCCAGCGTGCCGGTGGGGATTATGGTGGTTACTCTACTCGTTTGTGGGGGCGGCTATGGATTCTTTCATGTCGCCGCCATGGATCGGGTGATGGCCGCGTTACCGGCAACGCGCCGCGGCGTTGCCGGCAGTTTGAATATGCTCACCCGGACCATTGGAGTGGCGACCACCGCCAGTGCGGGCACGTTATTGTTCAAGACCTTGGGCGGGGAGGCGGATGCTTTCCAGGCGGCGTTCTCCACGACCTTCCTGATCGCGGCGGGGCTGGTGCTGGCTGCCGGCGTGTTATTTGCCGTCAGCAGGCCCGGTATGTTTAGCCGTCCTCGCTGATCATACTGGCCGCTTTCTCGCCGATCATGATGGTGGGTGCATTGGTGTTGCCGGTGGTCAAAACAGGCATCACCGAGGCATCGGCTACCCGTAAATTTTCGATGCCACGCACCCGCAGCCGTTCGTCCACCACCGCCATGGCATCGGTACCCATTTTGCAGGTGCCCACCGGATGGTAGAGGGTGTTGCCCAGTTTGCGGGCGGCTTCCTTGAAGGCTCGCGTATCCGTGACGGCTACAGCGGGGCTGGTCTCTTTCACGCTATGCCTGGCTAAAGGCTGCTCGGCGAAGATGCGCCGGGTATGGGCGAGACCAGCGCAGAGCACGCGGTAGTCGTCCTCGGCGGTCAGATAACCCGGAACGATTTTGGGCCGGGCCAAGGGAGCACTGGATGCGGCCATGATCGAGCCCCGGCTTTGGGGCCGCGTCGGGCAAATAGCAACGCTGGCGCCCGCTTGCCGTTCCAGGACACCGAATTGCTCGGGATCATGGCTCGCCGGTGTGAACAGAAGCTGGAGGTCGGGACTGGCTAGCCCCTCACGCGATCGGCAGAACACTTGCGCCGTGGTCACGCCGAAGGTGAGCGCGCCGTTACCCGCGAATAAATAGCGCAGCACTTCGCGGGCCACCTTGAAGCCGCGTGATAGCTCGTTGATGGACACAGTGTCTTTCATGTGGTGCGAGACCCGCACCACGTAGTGATCTTGCAAGTTACCACCCACCCCCGGCAGATCCTGGACTACCGCTACCCCGATGCTCTCTAAGTGGGCGGCAGGCCCGATGCCCGAGATCTGCAAAATGTGGGGCGAATTCACCGCACCACCCGAGACCACCACTTCCTTGGCCACCTTGATCGGCTCCTCGCGCCCGCCGCCGCTCGTGTATTTGACGCCCGTGCAGCGGGTGCCCTCCATCAGCAGCCCAGTGCACTGGGCGCCGGGAATGACGGTCAGGTTCGCCCGCCCGCGGGCGGCGGCGAGAAAAGTCTGCGCGGTGGAGGCGCGAAAACGCCCGCGCCGGGTCATCTGCGAGTAGCCTACGCCCTCGGGTTGCGCGCCGTTCAGATCATCGCTGTAGGCGAAACCCGCCGCCCGCGCCGCTGCCACGAACATGTGGGTGAGGGGCAAGATGGTGCGGTAGTCCTCCACCACCAGCGGTCCGCTTCTGCCCCTGAACTCATCGCTGCCGTTAGCGTAACTTTCCGATTTCTTGAAAAAAGGCAGCACCTCTTCGTAGGTCCAGCCGTGGCAACCCATCTGCGCCCAGGTGTTGTAGTCCTGCGGGTTGCCGCGCACGTACAGCATGCCGTTGATGGAGCTGGAGCCACCCAGTACGCGGCCCCGTGGCCAGTGGATGCGCCGCCCGGCGGTGCCCTCCTCGGGCTCGGCGCTGTAGTTCCAATTCACCGCTGGGTTTTGTAGCAGGGAGGGTATACCGGCCGGAATGTGGATCATGGGATGGCGATCCTCGGGACCCGCCTCCAGCACGATGACGCGCGCCCCGGCCTCGCTTAGTCTGGCGGCCACCACGCAGCCGGCGGAGCCGGCGCCCACGACAACGTAATCCGCTTCTTTCATGTTTTAACTCTTCCCATTTAGGCGCTCGAAGCCGGCCTCCAGATCGGCGATCAAGTCGCCCGGATCTTCCAGGCCGACGTGCAAGCGCAGTAGCAATGGTACGTGGTCCCAATGGACGTGTGCGCGCTCCAGCGGGGTTTTGTTGACCGCCACCAAGCTCTCATAGCCGCCCCAGCTCGAGCCAATCTGGAACAGTCCCAGATGGTTGACCATGGCCTCTATAGCGCTTGAATCAGCGGTTTTTAGGGTCACACCAAACACACTGGCGGCGCCAGCGAAGTCCCGCTGCCAGATGGCGTGGCCGGGATCGCTAGGTAGGGGCGGATATAACACCTGCTCTACCTCGTCCCGATCATGCAGCCACTGGGCGACGATGAGTGCGTTTTCTTGTTGCTGGCGCAGGCGCACACCCAGGGTGCGAAAGCCACGCAGGGCCAGGTAGCAATCGTCGGGGCCCGCCACATCGCCGAAGCTGCGGGTGGCATCGAACAGTTGTCGGTAGATCGCCTCGTCGTCGGCGGTGATCATGCCGATGACCAGATCCGAGTGACCGGCGATATATTTGGTGCCCGCTTGAATGGATACGTCCACACCGTGTTCGATGGGTTTGAAGAACAGCGGCGTGCCCCAAGTGTTGTCCATGACCACTAAGGCGCCATGGGCGTGGACGCTCTCGGTGATGGCGGGAATGTCCTGCATCTCGAAGGTAAGCGAACCGGGTGCCTCGGTAAACACCAGCTTGGTATTGGGCCGCAGCAACCCGCTGATATCGGCGGCGGGCGGGTAGTAAGTGGTCTCCACGCGATAGCGGGTTAACACCGTGTCGCAGAATTTGCGGGTTGGGCCGTAGACGGAATCGGTGACCAGTATGTGATCGCCACTTCGGGTGAGGGCCGCGAGGGTCATGGTGATGGCGGATAGGCCAGTGCCCGTCACCACCGTGCCATAGCCGCCCTCCAATTCACTCACCGCGTCGGCTAATGCGCGTGCATTGTGGGTGCCGTTAGCACCATAGGTGATAGCGCGGTAACGCCGCTCTCCATCGAAACGGCTAAGGTAGCTCGCCACGTTCGAGTAGACGATGGTGGAGGCTCTGTGTATGGGTAAATTGACGGTGCCTTCCTGGCCCGGTTCGCCCCGGCCCAAGTGGATGAGCTTGGTGTCGTTCTTCATGCCCGCTTTACCCCTCGCGCTGCCATAGCGTATGGGCGAGCACGCCGGAGCGCGCTTCGATGGCGGCCATGGCATCAAGGATCAGATCTTCGCGGTAGCGCCGGCCGATCACCTGCACCGCCGCCGGCAGTCCTGCCACTAAACCGGTGGCGATGACGCCAGCGGGCAAGGCGAGGTAATTGACCCCGCAGCTATACATGCTGGCGAGGAACAAGTCCCGGGTGTTGTCCGCGCTCTTGACATCGTAATCCGCCGGGTAGGTGGGGCGCATCAGAAAAGGGGTCAATAGCAACGGGTATTGGTCCAAGAAGATATTCCACTCGCGGGTGTAAGCGGTGCGCTCGGCGATGCGGGCGCGGTACCCTTCCGCGTCCACCACCTGGCCTATCTGTTTCATGTAACCGAAAAGAGCGTTGATGGTCTCGCTGCCGTGTGCGCGGGCGAGTGGGCCTAGGGTTTGATCGATCTCGCTGACGGCCACGTCGAACCAGCTTTGCGCCGCTTGCATGATCGAGGGCGTCACTACCTCTTCCACCTGGTAGCCGGCATCGGTTAATTGCAAAGCTGCTTGATCGAGGGCGGCGAGGATGCCGTCGTGGGCTGGATAACCGTTGGTTTCCTTGGTTAACGCCACCTTGAGGGGGGTAGCCGAGGCGGGCCAGCCCGCAAACGGTGCCGGCACCCACCACGGATCGCGCGGATCACCTTTGGCCATGGCACCCGTGGCTAGCCGCACATCGCGCACTTCGCGGCAGATGGCGCCCTGTACCGACATGAGCTGCGCCAGCATGCCGCGTTCCGCCGTGGCACTGGGGTTGAACGCCGGGATGCGGCCAAACGAGGGTTTGACCGACGTGACACCACAGCAAAACGAGGGGAAACGCAAGGAGCCGCCGATGTCATTGCCGTGGTGGATGGGACCGAAGCCCGCCGCCGCGGCGGCGCCGGCGCCACCAGAAGAGCCGCCCGCCGATGCTTGGCCATCCCATGGATTGAAGGTGCGGCCGCGCAGCGGATTGTCCGTATCCGCGCGCATGGATAGCTCGGGGGTGTTGGTGCGGCCCATGATGATGGCGCCGGCTCGGCGCAGGTTGCGGGTCACTGGCGAGTCCGCCGGTGCGATGAGATCTTTGAATGCGGGCAAACCGTTGGGTGTGGCTTGTCCCTCAACGTCGATATTCTCCTTGATGGTGACGGGAATACCGTGCAGGGGACCTAGTGGGCGGCGGGCGGCTATCGCCGCGTCGGCGGCACGGGCACCGTCAAGCGCGGCGTCGGCGTCCAAATGAACGACGGCATTGAGCCGGGGATTGTTGGCGCCGATCCGCTCGAGCACCGATTGCATGACTTCCACGCAGGTGAACTCACGCTGGCGGATGTGGTCGGCGAGTTCACAGGCGCTCAAGCGCCACAACTCATCGGTCATCGTTTTGCTCCTCCCGGGATCTGCCGGTTTATTGTTTGGGGGGGTTATTATCGAGGATTTATTTTCGGGGGCGGTATCAATGTGCGTTGTTCGGGGATAGCCGTTAACGCGCTCGCTGACGCGGCAGTGGCGAATGTCGCACAATAGCGTTCATTTAAAAAAGCGGCGAGATTCTAACCATGGCCGCTAACTCTATCATGCAGGCCCAGCTTGAGAAAAAACGCCGCTATGGATGTGCTTCACTATTGGCCATCTTATTGTGAAGAGAATATCTGGCATCTATGCGCCCAGGCTGTAGCCAATTGCGTTAGCGATGACAATGGCCGCGATGACAACGCATGGGCGGTGCTCATCTCGAACGCGGCTCGGACGGTGTATTTCCGCGGGCAAAAAGCGGGCCGCGGACCGCGCGCCGGGCTGGTTTGGGATTACCCCGTTATTTATGTGTACGCGGATCCTCACCCCATAGTGTTTGACCATGATTGCGTGTATGGGCCACGCCTTACGCTAGAAGAATATTTAGCGCTTTCGTTTCCACCTCTGAAAGCGGTGTAGCGAAGATTCGCACCACGGTTTCGTGTGATAGAGGCCACTCGCTATATCGGCGAATTTTGTTCGGACCGATCACACATGCGCCAGGGAGTCAATTGTTGGCTTGCACCTCCGCCCCCATGGCCGCCCATTGGAGAGGGGCATAAGGGCACCCTAATAATCCACATTCTGCAATTTTCCGTTCAGTATGGCTCGGTCATCGCAACGAGGGTGGCCCCGGCCATCAGTGCGGACAGGGGGGATGGGAGTAATGGTTTAAGTATCTTCCATTGTTCATCTTGTAGTTCTTCTCGACGTGGCATAGGTGTCCTCCGGTTTGGTAACTGGTTAGACATTATTTCACATCATAGGTAGGTCCTTAACCAGGAACCAAAAGATGGGTGAGTCGAAGTTTAATCCTGCCAGTTTTCATATCCGGCTTTGGGGGCGTTCGAGCAACATTTTGAGAAAGATTGACAAACGCCGCGCGTCTTCCTACACCTGCTTTTTGGTTACTAATTCGGAAAAAAATTACCCGACATTAATTCAGAATATATCTGACATGCTTTTCATAGAAAAACCGTTTAATTATTTGCGTATTCTGTTGCAGTGAGTGCAACACCGAACGAGCCAGGGCCACCCGTTGCTCCTTTGTAGCCACCACTGTCCGCCCAATTCGTTGGCTTTTTACATGATGCCATACTAGCTCATCAGGATTGAGTTCCGGTGAATACGGCGGTAACCATACTAACGTGAGCTTACCTTGGCTAGTGCGGACAAATTCTTGCACCTTCTTGGCTCGATGAATTGGATGGCCATCAACAACCCAATAGACCGATCGCTTGGCGTTGTGCAACAAACGCCTTAGAAAGTCGATAAAAACGTCTGCGGTTACCCGTGATTCGGTTACCATGAAACGCAGGTGACCCTTCGGCGAAACGGCTGACAGCCTATTCACGCTAAAGCGCCGACCCGTTTTCGCTACAACCGGCGTATCACCCCGTACCCCCCAAGTGGTACCACGATGATAATCCGACCGGATCGTCGATTCGTCGCCAAAATAGACCCGCGCTCGCCGCCTTTTCGCTTCTTGTTGTACTTCAGGCCAAGTTTCTTTTAACCATACCTTAACCTGAGCAGGGTCTGGCTCGTATGCCTTAAACCCAGGGCGCTGCGCACTCATCCCCCAAACGAGACAGGCTATTGCCCACCGAGCGCTCGCTGACCTCGATGCCAAATTTATCTTTCAGTCATATCTGAATCATCGAGCGCGTCCACAGGGCATCGTGACAATCCAATTGCAACGGATTCGTTTTAACCCGTTCACCTAAGCGATCCGCATATTCATCGGGACACTTTCTTGGGCGGCCCGTGATCTTGCCGGTGGACAGCGCCTGTTCACCACCTTGCTCATACCTGGATAACCAATCGTCAATGCAAGAACGATGAAATCCGCGGGCTTTAATTACTTTTTCAGGGCTTTCACCCGATAATACTTGCGCAACCGCGTGCCTGCGGATGGCTTCTCGCGCGGAATGGGGCAGTGAGCGACCGTCTGTCTTTTTCATAGCATCACTATAACATATTTATTAATTTGTGTCGGGTAATTTTTTGCCGAAGTAGTAACAGGTTAAGGTATTTGTGTCAATTGGATGGAGGGTTCATCTGAGAAGTGGTGATGCGTGGTTAGTCAGGAATGTATTGCACTAGATAGTCTCTGCTTAGTACAGTATATTCTGTATCCGTCTAATACGCTGTTAGCTTTCAAGGGTTAGTTCAATGAGTCAACTTGATACAAACACAAGAGATCGCTTGGTTAGTGCCGCGAAAAGCGCTGCAGGTGCTTTACCATTTATTGGCACGTTTGTTGGTGAAATCATTGACTCGGTTATTCCTGAGGTGCGAATTGAGCGGGTTGTCGGTTTTTTAAAATCTCTTGATGAGAGGGTTGGCAATCTGGATGACAAGCTTGATAGGTTTCAACAGAGCCTCAAGTCCGAAGAAGGCTTAGATATTTTTGAAGAAGGAGTTATTCAAGCTTCCAGAACTGTTTCCGAGGAAAGGAAGAAAAGATTGGCTTATTTGGTGGTTAATTCACTAGCCTCCGAGGAGCTAAAATACGCAGAATCTCGCAAGCTACTTAGCATCTACAATGAGCTAACAGATCCAGAAATCATTTGGTTAATTTACTATTCGTTGAACCCTGTGCTTGGAAAAGGTCCTCATTCTGAATGGGTAGATCAGCATCCAGAGGTTCTCAAGCCAATCAGCAGAGAAATGGGAGCCCCTCAAGAGCAACATGAAAGAGGTGCACTCCAAGATAGCTATAAGTTAACTCTTTCTCGTTTGAGCCTGACCACAGAAAAGGGTCGGACAACAAGCCTTACCACTCTTGG
The DNA here is from genome assembly GCA_012103455.1 of Gammaproteobacteria bacterium. GTDB lineage: Bacteria > Pseudomonadota > Gammaproteobacteria > HK1 > HK1 > WLWT01. Next base: position 654,241 of record WLWT01000002.1, on the reverse strand, counting down.
TCGGCTTATGGTTAGATACATAACCAATGAAGAAAGCTAACAAATCAATCAACTTCGCGCCTGCGGCGCCGGACGCAGCAAAGCTGCGCCGGTTATTGAGGCGTTATGTTTCAAGCAACACCTCCACAAAAGCACTAAAACTACAAATTGAGTTCAAAACTAGGTGATTTTTCCAAGCCTCAATGTCAATGCGACATGAAACCGCTGCTTTTATCGGTGAATCTTGGCTATACTATTAGCCTTCTGAACGCAACATGAGGACTGTCATGAGTAGCAATAATAATGTGATTGACTTTCAGCGTCCTAGAAGTACCTCAAGCAATAGCTCTGTTACGGAAGAGCTAAAAAATGAAGGTGAAAAGCAAGACGCAGGTAAGAGTGTGAAGCTCAGCGAGCAGTTGAGGTCCACGATTGATGATGGACTAAAGCAGCAAATGCGGGAGCAGATGAGGAAAAAACATGAGTTCAAACAACAAAAATGAAAATAACTTGCAAGATAAGCAAGCTTCGATCCTTAATGAAATCTATAAATTAGGGTGGATGGATGGTTATGCTGAGGGCTATGATGACGCAGTTGAGGATACTGAAAATGCCCTTAATGATCTCGAAAATCAGAATGAGCTTTTGCGTGATCTAGTTCAGGAAAAAGACAGTCTAATTGATGAGCTAGCATCAAATGCAGGGAAATCCCTACAAGCTGTCAAAAAACGATAACCACTTGTTTTACTTCAGAGCGCCCCCCAAGAAACATAACAAAAAATTCCAGCGGACTGCCTTCGGCAGCCGCTGAGTTTGGTGTTAGGGGGAAAAGGAATGCATAAGTTCTATCACGCAGACAGGAATTCATCGCTATTAGAAGGACAGAATATCAGGCTTGATAAAAATGGTCTTTCTAAATTCGGAGCAGAATATTGGCCGATGATATCGCAGCGGAATATCGACAGCATGAATGAAACTCAACTACGGGAGTTTTATTTGGAGGAAATCAGAAAAGAAAAAATTTTCGCCAATTATGCGTCGCGCCTTCAGTCCATGTTTGATGCAAATTCAATCCAAGAAGCGATATGGTTCGCAGAATTGATTATCCCTGTTCCCAAGAAGCCTATTCCAATTATTGAGATCTACGCAGATAGATTTTGGTCATTGGACATGAACTGGTTAGATTACAAATGTGATCAAAAGCAATCTATCGCATACTATAGAAATTATTGGTATGCAGAAATATCCAATCATTCTCCAGAGCAAGGGGAAAGAAAGCCGCCAAAAATAGAAGTATTAATTGCTTTGCCGGCGAAAGCTGGAAACATTGTTCACTATGTGAATTCCTAACAAGAAAATCAAGGCACCCCTACGGGGCTGGGACGTCTCGCTTCGCGAGCCGCCCCTTATTTAGGCGTTAGGCGATAAACAAAACGGACAAATATGTATGCCAACTATCTCAATGTTTTATGGAATCATTGTTTCCATGTATTTTCTGGACGACAAAAAACACCATTTGCCACACATCCATGCTAAATATCAAGGACAAGAAGTAGTCGTTTCTATACCTGAAGGGGAGATATTGGATGGTAGCTTACCTATTGCAAAAATGAAGCTGTTACTTGCCTGGATAGAATTACATAAGGACGAACTGATGGCAGATTGGGAATTGGCTGTATCTGGTCAGCAACCTTATAAAATTGAACCTTTGAGATAAGTGCTATGAACCCTAGAGTTTCCAGTGTAAAACCGACAGATGACTATAAGCTAAAGCTCCACTTCGATAATGGTGAAACAGGGATATATGACTGTTCCGGTTTATTGAATTTCGGTGTGTTTCAGGAATTAAAAGATGTTTCTTACTTTAAACAAGTTAAAATTGTGGGAGGCACAATAGCTTGGCCACATGAACAAGATATTTGCCCTGATACACTGTATATTGATTCGCACAAATCGCCTAATAAAGCACTCCAGCGGACGGCTAACCGCCGCCGCTGAGTTTGGTCGTTAGGGGGAGGAATTAACGACAATGAATGGGAAGGAAGTAGTTACAATAATCAAAAGTGCAGTTAATGATGCAAAAACCAAAACAAAGAGGTGATTTCTGTTAATGCACTTTTAAATTACCTTGAGGCTCTTGAGCTGGATGTTTCTGAGGTAAATGAAAGTAGAACACTTCAATACGAGTCAAATTTAATTCACTATAAAGCGGAAAATGAAAGAAATATTGCACACTACAGCGCACAGCAAATTCATGCTGTTGAAATGTTTCGTTCAATAATCAATTATGGATCTGCCGCATTAAAAAGCGCCATATAATTAATGGTGGTGCAGCTGCAGCAATATTAGCCTTTATTGGTAACGTGGAGTAAAGGTGTAACACCTTCTTCGGTGCCATCGCTAACCAGTGCTATTGCGTATTTTTCATTTGGCGTACTGGCTGCTGCCATAGGCACGGCATCAAGTCATCTGACTCAGTTCTGTTACGGAGAAAACTACCAAAAAACTGGAGTGGTATTTCATACACTCACGTAGTTTTTGTAGTTGTGGCCTATGTTTGTTTGCTTTAGGGGTTATTGGTGCTTATGAGTCATTTGTTACCCACTTATCCCTCTAATAATTACATCAAATACGCTCCCTTCGGTCGCCGGATACTCGCAAGCTCGCACCGTTTATATGAGCGTTAGGGCTCATCCACTAATGTAAGGAGACTTAAAATGAAAAAGGTACTGTTCTTTGTAGTCACTTTATTTTCACTCAAGTTTCTTTTGCTGGGCCTCTTTGTGCTTTAGCGCCAGCCGGACATAATCCAGGAGCAGATTAATACCCAAGCCCATTTGCTAATCAGCAGATATCAGCTGTAAATAATTTTCTATGCGGAAAGTTTGGTTGCCTACCCTACTTACTGTTGAAGAATGACACTTTGCAGAATACGATGGTTTCTGCGAACCAAGCGGGTTATCAAATTCGCTACAACTCAGGCTTCATGAATCAAACTGTTCAGTATTTTGGTAACTATGCAGCAATAGGCATACTTGCTCATGAGCTTGGGCATATAATTGACTTCGCTCAACAGCCTTAGCAAATACCCCAAGCTCAACGGGAAGCAACAGCAGATAAGTATGCTGGGTGTGCATTTGCGCTTGCCGGTCATCCAGAATCTGATTTACAAGGTCTAGCCAATTTCCTTCATGCGATGGGTCCTTCTCCTGGTTATCCAACACCCGCGCAAAGGGTGCAGCTAGTGCGATCTGGTTATCACCAATGCAAATATTAAATAGTGCAGTATATGTCTGTGTCCGTCTAATACACTGTTATGCCAATTAGCCCAGTTTAGGCGTATTGACAGTGTCCATACGCAGTAGCATCCTACTGCAATGGATGAACATCACTTCCTAAACGGCGTGAGTTCGTCTGGGATACTGCCAAAGCTTCATCGAACGTTCGGAAACACGGTGTCTCTTTCGCGCAAGCTGCTCAGGCCTTCTTTGATCCGTTTGTCAGAGTTATTGATGCAAGTCCAGATGAAGAGGTCAGGGAGGCACTCATCGGCATGGATGCGAGTTGGAATCTGCTCTTCGTAGTACATATCGAGAGGCTCGAGGATGGATATCGAATCGTCTAGGCCCGAAGGGCCACTGCAAGCGAACGTCAACTCTATGAATCCTAAGTCCCTGAAGAAGCGTCTGGAGCGAAACCGGTCCATGATGTCAGTCACTATTCGCATGCCTGAAGATGTGATCGAGGATTTGAAGTCTGTTGCTCCACAACTAGGATTTTCAGGCTATCAACCACTGATTCGAGCGTATATAGGACAAGGATTGCGTCAAGATCTGGAGAAACTGGAGGCCGCCGAGATGTCGGCGCTGATTGAGGGTCTCAAGCGTAGAGGCGTTAGCGCCAAAGTCATCAAGGGTGCACTGGCTGATGCGAGCGCTGAGAATCGGCATAACAAAGCAATCCAGCCGACTGGCGAGGACGCCAGCGGCTGATTGCCGCCGTTGGGCCGCAAGTCATGGTCACCCACTTGCGACTACCGAAGGAATATCGTGATGAACTACGATGGAACGCTTGAGAGCCTTCAATCTATCGTAGCTGCGTGCGGATACTCGATAACAGACACGCGGCCAAACGGGGCCGGCCATCAGATTCGTACGGCCGAGAAGGCAATCATAAACTGGTATCCCACGACTGGAACGGTCCAAATCCAGGGCAAGGCTGACATTGTCGCGAAATTCCACGACGATTGGGGCGCATACACGGGTTCGAAACAAGATCCTGCTGTAGAACCGACGCAAGGCATCCAGGAACCGGATGCGCCCACTCTCGAGGTCGGCACGAGCAAGAAGGTATTCGTCGTGCACGGACACGACGTTACCGCGCGAGAGCAACTTGAGCTGATTATCCACAAGCTCGGTCTAAATCCCTTTGTGCTGGCAAACACCGGTGGCGGTGGATTGACCATTATTGAAGCCCTGGAAAAAGAAATCGGTTCTAGTACCACACAAGCGCGCTTCGGGATCGTTCTGATGACACCAGATGATGTTGGCTACGCCAAAGCTGCTGGACCTGACGCGGCGCAAGATCGTGCCCGTCAGAACGTTGTTCTGGAAATGGGGATGCTCATTTCAGCGGTAGGTCGTGGAAACGTGGCTATCCTGCAAAAGGGTCATGTCGAGATTCCGTCTGATGCACAGGGCATCCTATATCTGCACTTCAATGATCACGTCAAAGAAGTCGTGCCCAAGCTTACAGACCGGTTGCGTGCTGCTGGATTTGTGCTCAACCCAGATGCCATAACCAGTGCATCATCATGAGACCCAACAATCGCGTCAACTACGCGCTACTTCGTGGCGCCGAACCTCGCTATCGCTCGGCCGGTTACGCGGGGCGTTATGTGCTTAATAATCACTTAAGGAATATATGAGCAAATCTTTCTATATCAAAGCAACGCGCGTGCTGGCCCCATTAATCATTCTATTCGGCCTCCTTAGTTTACTTATGGGTCTTGGCGTAGCAACTGGAGTAATTGTTGAGCCAGAACCTGGTGCATATCTAGGTAGCAAAACCAGCGGTGAGGCAATAGATAAGGGAATTTATAAGATTATCACAGGGATCGTCATCGGCACAATTGCAGAAATCGGTAACGCTGTTATTAACAAACAAGATGCTAATTCAGAGAAATAGCAATACACATAACAAATCACTCAACGCGGACGCTTCGCGCCCGTTAGTTCAAACGTTAGGTATCAATAGCAGGTTTTAAAGCTTTGTCTTTGGCGCAATGTTTAAGGCGTTGACGATGCCCTTTTCCTAGGTGGTTTGTTTGGGTAAAGTGGCAACCATCAGCCAAGAGGTCTTTACAGGGTGGTTATTTTGGTGACGCAGCACTTTCATCAAGCTAGGCAGTTTTTTCATCCTATAGCCACCATTGTGCGAGGGGGTTTGGTGGGTCACAAAGCGTTGGTGCATCTCACAAAGTCAGGCGTAAAATCCCTGTACCTAGGGCGTGTTAACATTATTCAACGCCTGCACGATAAGGGCGAAGTGGATAAAAAACATAAAGACAACATCCAGTTTGTCGAAGCGTGAAAAGATTCGACGAAATCCTTTTAGCCGTCGAAACAATCTCTCTACTTCATTTCGCTTTTTATACATTTCCTTTGGCGGCTGAGCGCGAGTCCTGGACTGTACTATGCGCTTGTCAACAGGTACTTTAAAGACTTGGGGCTGGTAGGATTATCAGCATGAATCAGAAACGGCATGATAATGAACCGCCGTGGTACGTGACCCGGATGCCCGGTGGTGGGGGAGGAGGGGCATCTTGAGGTGTCTCCCTACTCCCGATTAGTTTTTTCAGTAGGCTTTGGCTCTATTCTCGACAATCAGTAGCATTACTAAATGATCGTTTTCGTCTATTGTATAAAAAATCCTATAATTGCCTATTCTGTACCGCCATGTGTTAGGGGAGTAGCCTCTCAGTTTTTTAATATTGATGCCAAAGTGAGGTTCGGATCTTAGTTGAGGGTAAACATAGCCGTTGAGTTTATTTCTTATCAACGTTTTGTCGTTTTTTTGAAGCTTATTAATGCTTTTTATAAATTCATCGGTTTCAAATAAGTCGTACATTACTCAACAAATCGCCCTTTTCTACTTTTGGCATCTTGCATAGCACGCTTGAGGCCGGCTTGTAGTTCTGAGTTGCTATGAATTTCAGCCATCTCGAATTCATCAACATACTCATGCTCGGCAATATACCGTAGAGCTGAGGTTTCAATGAAGTTTGATAAGCTTCTATTATCGCTCTCGGCAAATGCTCTGAATTTTTCGTATGTGTCTTCACTCAGCCTAAGGGTTACAGTTTTTGACATGGTTGTGCTCCTAATTTAGACTTCTTATTAAGAATACATTCGAATACAAAAACTAACAAGTGCAGTCTGTCGGACAAATGCTTGATGGCCACTTTTTTGCTATTCCGCTTGACGGGCAAAAAAGCCGCCATCAAGTATTTGCCGCAACTGCAAGCGTTATGTGAAGAAAACGATGCGAAACCTTCTACTTCTATTAGCACTAGTGCTGCCGGTTCCGGCGTTTGCTCAGTTTTGTACTTAGAACATTGAAGTCCTAGACGGGACTTCTAGGGAAGTTAAACAATATCGCCCCGGAATTGATTGGCTTCGCATTTCGGTTGCAGATCTACCTGGATACGCTGTCTGCAAAGTTTCGTCGGTGAATGAATATTCGTTCGAGGGCATAGAGGCTACCCGAATCGAAGTTTATTGCTCAGCAACATCTGGCCAAACCATGCAGGTGTCGAGTGTGGGCTTCTAGAAAATATGGTTCAGATATCACCATTTTCCAGCTTCTAGCGGCTCCAGTCGAGATTGGTGGGAAGCCGCCAAACATCAGCGTAAATGCTGGGGGCTACAAGGAATTCACCATGAGGTGTAGGTCCTAACACATGATTTACATAACAAGTGACTGTGGTTGTCAACCCGCAGTTGCTGCGCAATTGGGATTGCAGGTGGCCTGAGCACGGAGCATAGAGTTAAGGCTCGTGATGAACTTTCGCATGCAGTCATGGCCAATTGCTTATGTTTCTCGGCAGCGACTCACCGCCTATAGAAGGTTTGAATGGCGCAGTTGCACTCAATAGCGCAGGGCGTAGCCATGTACAACATCGTCCTAACGTTTCCGCGGCCACCCCGTATTCGGCGCTTGCCCTTGAACTTTCCACTATAGCGCATGGTGAGAGCGAGTCAGAACCTTGTGGGCATGATGTTCAACCGATTGAGTGCCATCGTGTGCCTCGCCATGAGTTGCTTCGGCGCGTCAGTAAGTCTTTGACGCCGACGAACGATTCGACGGCACCGAGTAATCAAACAAACGGTTCACACACAATTCCACACACCCCTTTTCGGTTTTGTGTTGTTGCCGGTGTTACTCGGGGGCGGCCTTGATGTTTTCAAATGCAAGCGCCCAGGATTATTGACCCTGTGAGCAGCTATCAATCTTGCAGCCTCTGGATTTTACCCACTTGCCCATCATCGCTCTGGCTGCCTGGTGGTTATTCGATGAAGTGGCGAGGCTCGAAGTGTGGGCGGGCGCCGCCATTATCTTCTGCGCCGGCCTGTATATCTCTTATTGTGAGGTGCAATTGGAGCGCGAGGGTAGCAGACGGCGGCGGTGAGCGCTTTTTCCGCTACAATCGCGCACCGCCAAAAGTCAACAGCGGCACACAAACAATAACGGGATTGTCCGATGCCTCTCACATAAAGCCCGCTTATCATGGTCAAGCGCGCGCCCGGCAAGGACCGTGGCGTGTTCGCCCGCGAAGATATCAAGAAAGGCACCGAGATCGAGTGCGTTCCGGTCCTAGTACTGAAAGTCAAAGCGCTGTATGACAACGAATACGACTCGTGTATTTTGAATTATGTGTTCGACTGGGGTAAGAATACTGTTGCGCTGGCATTAGGCTACGGCTTACTTACAACCACAGCTTCGAACCCAACGCCCATAATCCAGCCCGGTTTATTGATATGGACACACCATTTCTCGGCGAGGCGGTGGACTTGGCTGGCTTGTGCGCGCATTTTTTCCTGCGGCATGACCCGGGTCACAATACGCAGATTGAGGAGAACATACCGGTTAAAACACCTAGATCGATCAACGAAAGCGGACTGTGAGTAAAGCTGAGGTTTAATTCGCTGATGTTGTTTGTTCCCGTGATCCGCTGTTTTTTGAGTGCGCTAGCGTTGGCGCTAAGCGGTGTTCTTGTCGTGATTGATTCGTTGGCGGCCGGCTCGTTCGAGTTCGAACTACCTGGTGGTATGCCCGGTGAAGTGCACGAAGTGGCGCGGGCTGGCGATATCCACGGATTGATGCAATGGGCGCAACGGTTCGAGCATGGTGAGAGCGTTGATAAAGACGCCGATAAAGCGGTGGCGCTGTACTGTGTAGCCGCGCAGCGCGGTCATGGTCCGGCCGAATTCGCGCTGGGCTGGATGTATGCTAACGGCCGTGGGGTGAAACGCTCGGATGCTTTGGCGGGACCTTGGGTATGGCGTGCGGCAGCTAGGGGCGATGCGCTTGCGGCGCGCTTGTTGCCACATTTTCCGTTGGAACCGGATGGACCGCCGGCTCAGTGCATCTTGAGTGATGGCACGGAGTTTTTGCCGCCGCTTCACAGCGTGCCGAATCCTAGCCGTAAATTGATCATGCATTGGGTCAATGAGCTGGCGCCAAGAGCGGGACTGGATCCCCGGTTAGTGCTTGCCATGATCGAGATGGAATCGGGCTTCAATGCTAAAGCGAAGTCGCCTAAAAATGCCCGCGGTCTGATGCAACTCTTGCCGAAAACAGCGCGTAGGTTCGATATTGCTGATGAATGGGATCCGCTTGAAAATGTGCGCGGTGGGGTCGCTTATATGCGTTGGCTGTTGCGTCACTTTGAAGGTAATGTCTCCTACGCGTTGGCTGGTTACAATGCTGGCGAGGGCGCAGTCGAGCGGCACGGTGGCATTCCGCCATATAAAGAAACTCAACATTTCGTCAAAACCGTATTGCGGATCTGCCGGGCTGCCCATGCAGGGCGCTGGCGGTTCGAGCTGACGCCGGCGGAGCGTAAGAGGTTTAGAGTGCGCAAGGCCGCGCCGCCCGCCGTGCCGGAGCGAGGTTTGACGAGCTGCTTGAGCGGATAATTCTAGGGCGGGTAATTCCAGCCATTGTGGGCGAGGTTCGCTCTAAAGAACGGCTCCCTGGAATAAGTCCCCCGGCCGTTTCGCCGGTGGGATGGATGAGCACGGGTGAAATCACAACAACGCCGTACCCTCGTCGGGGTGGCCTGGATGGCGCTGGCCATGTCGGGCATCGGAATCGTCGATGGCATTGCCAAGTGGCTTGGCCAGTCGCTGCACGGCGTGCAGGTGGTGTGGGGTTATTTCTTGGGCATGCTGATGGCGCTGCTCGTCTACGTGGTGGTGGCGCGTGTGCCTGCGCGGCGGTTGCTGGCTAGCGCTCATCCGGGTATGCAGGTGGCGCGGGCGGCCTGCTTAGTCGCGTCGCTGTCTTTTTTGTTCGTGAGTTTGCGGTATTTGCCATTAGCGGAGGCGACGGCGATCAGTTTTACCTCACCGCTGTTTACCGTCGCCCTGGCCGGCCCGTTTCTCGGTGAGCGGGTTGGATGGCGGCGCTGGACGGCTGTGCTCATCGGGCTGCTCGGCGTTGCTCTCATCGTTCGGCCAAGTAGTGCGCTGTTGCAATGGGCGTCGTTGTTGCCTCTGATCGGCGCTTTTTTCTTTGCCACATTTACCGTCATCACCCGCTATTTGTATGCGGATGATGCAGTGACGACGCTATTTTTTACGTTTGCCTGTGGCACCGTGCTGGTCTCGGCGGTGGTGCCGTTCGTATGGCAGATGCCGAGTTGCAGCGAGTTTGGGGTATTTATCGGATTTGGCGTGCTAGGAGCGCTCAGCCATATTTCGATCGTCCGTGCCATGCGCGAGGCGGACGCGTCGGTGATTGCGCCGCTCAACTATGTGCGTCTCATTTGGGCGTTGGGTTTGGGGCTGCTCTGGTTTGAGCAATGGCCGGATGCTATGGCGCTGCTGGGGGCGTTGGTCATCGTGGCGGCGGGGTTATACGCGGCGGTCTACGGGGCGTCTAGAGCGGCTTAGTTTTCCGCTATCGGCGATCTGCTTGGCCGGCCGGGGTGCAATCGTTTGCCGGGGGTGTCCCGCTGCTCTAGCAGCCAGTCGCAAAAAAGCCGTACGGCAGGACGTTGGCCGTGATCGGGTGGATAGACGATATAGTACGCGTGCTCGGTGGGTAGGGTCTGCTGGAACAGGCGGATGAGCCGGCCCTCCTCTAGATATTGCGTGGCTAACACCTGCCTTGCGAGTACTACGCCTTGGCCAGCCACTGCGGAGGCGATGGCGAGACTGGCGTCTGTGAAGATAGGCCCGCGGCCGGCCATCGGCAGTTCGGCGCCAGCCGCTTTGAGCCACATCGCCCACTCGTTGCGATCATCGTCGTGCAGTAGTGTGTAGCGGGCTAGATCTTCAGGCCGTGTCAGCGGGCCGTGTGTCCCTGGTAAGTTGGGTGAGCAGGCCGGGAAACGGTCCTCGCTCATCAGCCATTCGACGTGCAGCCCGGGGTATTGCCCACGGCCATACCGCACTACTACATCGACGCCATCACGGTTGAAGTCGGTGAGCGCGGCGGTGGGTGCGATGCGCAGATCGATGTCTGGGTATTCTTCCATGAATCCGCCCAATAGATGCACCAACCAACCGGAAGCCACCGATGGCAAGGCGGAAATGGTGAGCCGCTTGCTGTGGCTTCCTGCTTTCACTTTGTTGATAGCGCCATCCATTTGCTCGAACGCTTCGCGCACCGGGGTCAGCAACATCTGGCCTTCGTCTGTTAGCAGCAGGGCGCGGTGTAGCCGCTTGAACAGCTTGACGCCCAAATAGCGCTCAAGGCGCCGTATCTGATGACTGATTGCGGCTTGCGTCACAAATAGCTCGTTGGCGGCTCGTGTGAAGCTCAGGTGCCGGCCAGAGGCCTCGAAGGAGCGTAGCGCGGACAGCGGGATTCGAGGATCGATTGACATGATGAAAAGTAATCCAAAACCGCAATTCAAATCGATTGTAGACCGGTTTAGATGAACCTAGACTCACTGCTAACGGTAGCGCTGCCAAGTTTTTGAACAAAGTCACTAGCCCAAGTTTTTTCCGAGGTAACCATGCTCTATTGCGCGAATCAACTGTATCAACACCCCGGCCAACACCACAGCCAACACCTTGGCGCAACCGAAGCCCTAAGGCTATCTGCCGCTACTTTATGCCGTTCGTCTTTCAGTCTCAGCAAAGTTATCCGCCGCCTACTCAAGCAACTCGCCGTGTGGCACGAGCGTGCCAGCAGCCGCCGCCGTTTGGCAGACTTGGATGAGCGCATGCTGCGCGATATTGGCCTCGATCGAGCCACCGCCGGCGCCGAGGCGAACAAGCCGTTTTGGACGCCTTGATGCGCAGCCCGGAGCAGCTGCCGGCGATGCCGGCAGCTCCGACACACGTGACAGACGTTGAAGGGTAGACAGACGCTGAAGGGCAAGTCGTCGAAGTAGCGCCGCGTGTCCGCGTAGGGCCAGGGCCGAATACAATCATGTGTCCGCAGCTAATGTCCCCAGCTTACAACTGAGTCTACGAAGCACAACTATGATTGACCATATCAGTACCTACGCAACCGATTATGCCGCCACGAAACGCTTCTACGAACGTGTTTTGGTGCCGCTCGGCTATGGCTTGCAGGTTGAGAGGATGCTCGATTCTGACGCCGGGTGTCCCGCTGTGCGGATCGGTGCGTTCGGCCCGCCGGGTAAGCCGGTCTTGTGGATAATCGAGAGCCAAGAGGCGGCTACGCCCCGGCATGTAGCTTTTTGCGCAGCCAACAGAGCTAGCGTGGATGCGTTTCACGCTGCTGGAATCGCCTTGGGCGCTGAGGATTTCGGTGAGCCGGGCCTACGGCCGGTCTACCACGAGCATTACTACGGCGCGTTTCTTATCGATCCCGATGGCAACAATGTCGAAGCGGTATGTCACCGGGCTAACGGGTAGTTTGAGCGTTGCTGCTGTTTTCAAGCGCGTTAAGTGTAGGCACGAAAAGAGCGTAGGGTGCACCTATCAAACGCCTATAGCCACCCCGTCGTGTCCCGGATCCGCAGCGCCATCCAGCCGTCCATCCGGCATCACCCGAATCCCGTGAACAGCGGCAATGCCGAAGGTGTACGGGCTGCGCACGACCTGGTAACCGTGCTCTTCTAGAGCCTGCTGCACATAGCGCGGGATGCGGTTGGTCAAATCGATGATATCGCTAGTGGAGGAGAATCTAGGCGCACTCACCGCCTCGGTCATGCTCATCTGGTGATCGAGCACATTGATGATCACCTGGGCGACACCCATGGCGATCTGCGTCCCGCCCGGCGCCCCCAAGGCCAAGCGGAGCCGGCCGTCGCGAAATACCATGCTGGGGCACAGCGAGCTGAAGCGCGCCTTGCCAGGGGCGATGGAGCCGGCCCGCCCCGGCCGCGGATCGAACACCGCCATGCAGCCGTTGTACATAAATCCAAGCCCATCGGTGATGACGCCCGAGGGCATTCCTAGCGAATGGGTCATGCTGACCGCATTACCCCACTTATCGACGACGGCCACGTGGGTAGTGTGCGGCGGCTCGCCCATGCCGATGCGCTCCACATGGTGTTGCTCGCCCGCTTTGATGCGCTCGGCCGCCCGGTGCGCGTAAGCCTTATCCGTTAGCTGGCCGATGGGTACGTCATGGAATGCCGGATCGCCGACATGGGCGTCTTTGTCGGCCGTTGCGATCTTCATCGTCTCGCACACGGTACGAATATAGTCTGCCGTGTTGTGCCCCAGGGCAGCCAAATCGAAGTTCTCGAGCATGTTGAGCATCTGCGCCACCATGATGCCGCCCCCTGGGGGATGGTTGGTGGCGATATGGTTGCCGCGGTAGTCGAACGACAGGGGCTCGGTGCGGGTGGTGCGGTAAGAACTCAAGTCCTCGTATGACAAGAGCCCTCCGTTGCGCTCGAAATCCTCCGCGATACGCTCGGCGATGCGCCCTTGGTAAAACACCTCCGGCCCCTCGGCGCCAATGGCTGCGAGGGTGGTGGCGAGATCGGGATTCAACACCCGATCGCCCACCCGCTTCAACCTGCCGCCGGGGTGAAAATACACCTGCTGGCCGGTCTTCGAGAAGCGCAGCCGGTCGGCTACGTCCACCCGGCCAAAATCGCTTCCGCAGGTCCACCAAAAATGCACATGGGGTCGAATAACGAAGCCCCGCTTGGCTTCCTCGATAGCATAAGCACATACATCGGCCCAATCGAAGGTGCCGAATTCAGTTACCGCCTCGTGATAAGCTTTAAGGCTGCCTGGCGCCGTAACCGATTGATATCCAAGGTCATTGACATTGCCCTGCAGCACGAAACCGAAGCCGTCGCGGGTCTCGCCTGCAATGCGATCGGCCCACATCTGCGGGCTCGCGGCAAGCGGCGTCTTGCCGTGAAAATCGATGCAGGTGTGGATGTTGCGCCCGGGCATGTAAATCTGGCAGTTACCGAATCCCGCGATACCGCACATCTGTGGATCCACCACACCTTGCACCAACGCCGCCGCCATCGCGGCATCGACGGCATTGCCGCCCCGTTGCAAAATCAGCGCGCCTGCTTCAGCCGCTTCGGGCTGAGCCGCAACGATCATCGAGCGGTGATTAGCCATGGGAGTAGTGCTTCCTGATTGTGTTGAGCTAGATTCTCGTCCGAGCTAGAGCTGGTCCTGGCCGGGTGGCCCACGCAGGGACTGATAATTAGTCCAAACCTGCTCCCGCGCCTGCTCGACCGTCCACCCGCGTAGTTCCGCCAACAACGCTACTGTGTCTACCACAGCCGCAGGTTCACTGCGTTCACCGGGCTTGGCGCTCATGTAGGGCGCATCGGTCTCCGTCAACACCCGCGCTTGCGGCAACTCGCGCAACAATTTGGCAAACGCTTCGTTGCGCCGCGCGTTGGCGGGAATAGAGAACCACCAGCCGTCCTCGTGGGCCCAGCGTAGCGCCTGCTTGGCCTTGCCACCGTAGCAGTGAAAATCGACCTTTTGAGCGCCCGAGTGTCTGAGGATCTCCGCGCAGCGGCGTTCACGCTTGCGCGTGTGAATAATGAGCGGTAGCCGGTACTCCATGGCGATGCCGATCAACTCTTCAAACACCCGCTCCTGCTCGGGGAAGGTCTCCGGTCCTAGCCAATGGCCATCCAACCCGCATTCCCCCACCGCGCTCAACCGTCCGGCGCCAGCCATGGACCGGATAAAAGCAATCTCTGCGTCAACGTCAAACCGGTTGACCCTCAAGGTGAAATCATCCGGCAGCAGATGGCACACGGCGTCCACCGGGTAGAGGCCGAGTGCCGGCTCTACGATGTCATGGGTTTTGGCCAGCTCCAAGATGGCCCGGTTAGATACCGGCTCTAGCCCATTGACCATGATCGCGCCCAGTCCGGCGGTGCGCGCCCTGGCCACCACTGCATCGACATCGTGGGCGAAACGCTCGTGCGTAAGATGAGTGTGAATATCTACATACATAGGTCAACGATGAACACTGTCCGCAATTGCCGTTAAGGTGCGCCATGAGCAAAACGTCTATGCTGGGCGGGGCTATGCTGCGCGATTTTAACAACCAGCTATTCTTAGCGATTTGCATGTCACGCATCAACGGCCTAACCGCTTTGCCTATTTCCTTGTCCCATGCGGCAAGATACATGCCGCAAGATAAAGGAGTGACGCTAGGTATAGGCCGCGCCGTCAAACGCGACGCTGGGCTAGCGCGGGTGCGCACCGGCGGTGGTTTGACCGGATGGGGCGAAGCCCGCGCTGGACGCGCACCGGGCGCTATTGCCCAAGATGAAGCAGCCTTGGCAGCGTTGCCACTGATCGATGGCCCCGGTTAGGTGTAGTGCGCGGTCCACCTACCAAAGATGAGGAAGATCATTTGAACGCTGAAGAACTCCACCGTGATGCCATCATCATCGACGGTTTGGAAATTTGTAACTGGAGCCGGACGGTATTTGAAGATATGCGCAAAGGCGGACTCACTGCGGTCAATGCCACTTGTGTTGTCTGGCAGGGTTTTCGCGGCGCCATGGACAGCATTGCGCGGTGGAAGCAGTGGTTTGCCGCCAACGATGACATTTTGTTGCAGGTCCACTGCGCGGCCGATATACGCCGTGCCAAAGCGGCGCACAAAACCGGTATCTACCTCGGCTGGCAGAACACCTACGGCATAGAAGATCGCCTGGAGTATGTACGCTTATTCAAAGATCTAGGCGTTGGTTGTATGCAGCTTACCTACAACACCCGTAACCTGGTCGGCTCGGGTTGCTGGGAGAGCAAAGATGAGGGCCTGAGCGACTTCGGTTATGAAGTGATCGAAGCGATGAACGATGCCCGGGTTCTGGTGGATCTGTCCCACGTGGGACCGAACACCAGCGAGCAGGCGATCAACCACTCGCGCCAGCCGGTCGCCTACACCCACTGTGCGCCGGCCGGCTTGTTCCAGCACCCGCGCAATAAGACCGATGAACAGTTGCGCTGCATCGCGGACAGAGGCGGTTTTGTAGGTTTTGCCACCTATCCTCCGTTCATGGCGCAAGGGCCTGATACTACGCTCGAGCACTGCGTGGATGTGCTGGATTACCTGGTCAATTTGGTGGGCGAGGATGCGCTGGGCATAGGCACGGATTTCACCCAAGAGCAGGACGCCGGATTTTTCGATTATCTGTCGCTGGACAAAGGTTATGCCCGGCGGGTGGTGCCTAAAAGGCCGGGTAGCGGTGTCACCGTGATGCCCGAGGGACTGCGCACCATCGGCGAATTTCCCAATTTGACCGCCGCGTTGCTCGGGCGGGGTTGGCCGCAGGGCCGGGTGCGCAAGGTCATGGGCCAGAACTGGCTCGATTTCCTAGAGGAAGTCTGGGGCGCTTAATAAGCCACCGCCGGGGGTATTTTTTGGTAGGGAGCGCGTCCATCGCCATTGCTCGATGACGCGCTGGACCTCGAGTCCCTGAGCGCAAGCGGCGAGGGGCTGAGGCGGATCGCCTCACCGGCGCTCAACCACGAACCCGGCAGCGGGCAATTTTGCCAGTTCTACCGGACGCGCTTGCGTGAAGAGCAGGAGAAGGGGCGGGTAACGACAAGCGCCTCGCGTCTCAGCATCGCTGGTAGGTGTTGACGGTCTGCTCTTCGGCATCTACGGCGCGAAGCTGTCGATCGGAGTTGACCAGCGCGGCCGGTATGCAGTGGTGCTCCGAGTTGCGCCTGATGCGAATCTCATCTCACGGGCACCTGAGCTTGAGCAATGTGAGCTAAATTCACCAAGCGAGTCGGCATGGCAGTGGTCCGGGCGCAAGGCCGAGTACAACTCGGCGATCCCGGAATCGCTATGGCTCTCGCATACCCTCATCCAGCACCCGGGTGACGGGATAGAGCACGTACTCGATCAAGCGGCGGTCGCCAATGCGGATTTCCGCGGTGACCGCCATCCCGGGAATGAGCCGGAAATCATTCGGCACTGCCTTCAGCTCAGCAGGCCCCAGCCGCAGCCGGCAGCGATAATAAGCCGCCCCGGCGGCGCTCTGGGCCGACCCGGCGGCGCTCTGGGCAAACCCGGCGGCGCTCTGTGCAAACCCGGCGGTGCTCTGTGCAAACCCGGCGGTGCCTGGGGCAGCCCCGGACTCCGGCACGAACACGTCCTCGCTGATCACACTCAGGCTGGCCGTTAGCGTGCCGTGACGCTGAAACGGAAAAGCATCCAGCTTCACCCGCACGGAGTCCCCGACCCGCACCCGGCCCACGTCGTGAGCGGCGACCTCGATCTCCGCCTGCAGCTCGGAGTCCAGCGGCATCAGTGTCACCAGGGGTTCGGCCTCGCGCACCACCGCGCCCACCGAATACGTTGCCCGTTCCAAGACGATGGCGTCCGCCGGGGATTTCAGTTCCACCAGGCCGCTCAGCCGTCTGGCCTTCTCCAGTTCCTGGGTCGTGGCGCGCAGGCGTAGCTGGAGCTGATTCAGTTCCTCCGCGATCTCGGCACGGCGGGTAGCGATGAACGCCTCGCGCTCGGCGGCGATGTCTTGCAGATCGGCCCGTAGGGCCTGCAACCCGCCCTCCAGTTGCTGGATCTGGGCGTCGGCGTGGATGCGGCTATCCACGGCCTCCAGGTGTTGCACCCGCGAGCCCTCGGAACGCTGCAGCAAGCGTTCGTACATGCCTTCGATAGAACGCAGATTCCGCCGGCGGCTGCGCAAGGTCTCGAGCTGGGAGCGGTTGGCCTCGATCTGCCGGCGTTTGCCCTGCGCCTGCGAGTCCAGCGTCGCCAGGCGGCTGTCGAACTCGGCCTGACGGCGCTGATGAATCTCCCGCTGTAGCCGCATCTCGGCATCCGGATCCGCAGGTTGGAAAGGGTGTTCCTCGTGCTCGGCGCGCAGCCTAGCCAGGTGGGCCCGATAACTGGCGACTTCCTCTTCCAACTTGCGCCGCTCCGCCTCGGCGAAGGTCGGGTCCAGCGTGGCCAGCACCTGACCCTCACGCACCCGCTGGCCAACCTCGACCTCGAACGCCCGCACGATGCCCGTGCTGATGGGTTGCACGACAAACTTCTGCTGGCTGGTGATGAGCTGGCCGCGCGCCACTACCACCCGGTCCACCTTCGCCAGGCTTGTCCAAGCCAGGGCGCTGATCAGCAGGCCTAGAATCGTGTACAGCACCCAGCGCGCGGGCAGCCCGGGGACGCCGTGTTCCAGTTCCACCACGTCGGGCTGGAAGCTGAGCCACTGGGCGGGCAGGGTGTCCGGGGGAGTGGCTGCCCCCAGCGTGTCCGCGTCGGCGCCGGTTGTTGCCGAAGACCGGCTCACGCCGAAGCGCTCATCTGCTGCCGCCACAGCCTTGCGTACAGCGGACAGTCCTGAGGAGCTGCTCATGCCGGCCCGCGCCCACCACATGACCGGCGTCCAGGACGTAGATGCGATCCGCCTCCCGCACCATGGACAAGCGGTGCGAGATCATCAGCACGGTGCGGCCCGCAGCCAGCTTCCGCAGATTGGCCTTCACCACGGTCTCGCTCTCCGGATCCAGGGCGCTGGTGGCCTCGTCCAGGATCAGGATCTCCGGGTCCATCAGCAGCGCCCGCGCGATGGCCAGTCGCTGTTTCTGGCCGCCGGAGAGATTGGCCGCGTTTTCTTCCAGCAAGGTGTCGAATCCCAGCGGCAGTTTCTCAATGAACTCATTCGCCCCGGCCTGCTCCGCGGCGCGGTGAATCGCCTCACCGGACGCCCCGGGGCGGGCCGCGGCTATGTTGTAGGCGACGCTGCCCCGGAACAGAAAATTCTCTTGCAACACGACCCCGATGTGACGCCGCAGGTAGCCGATATCCCACTCGCGCAGGTCGATGCCATCGACCCGTATAACTCCGCACTGCGGCCGGTCTATGGCCTGCAACAGACGGGTCAAGGTGCTCTTGCCCGAACCACTGGGTCCGACCAGGCCGATGGTCGCGCCGGCCGGCAGTTCCATATCGATGCCATCCAACACCGCAGCCCCTTGCGGAGAATAGCGAAACCCCACCTGCTGCAGTTCGATCTGCCCGCGCACTGGCGGGCGCAGCCCCCCGAGCCGGCGGATGTCCTCCTGGGGATGGTTCATCACCGAGCCCAGCATCTTCACCGACAGCGCCGCCTCCTGGTACTCGTGGATCAGCCCCACCAACTGCACCATGGGCGCGCTGACCCGCCCGGCCAGCATATTGAAGGCCACCAGCGCGCCGATGCTGATCTCGCCGGCAAACACCAGATGCGCCCCCAGCCAGATGATGCCCACGCTCATCAACTTCTCCAGGAACTTGGACAGCGTCTGCGCGCTCAGCGTGATCTTGCTCAGCCGGAAATGCAGGCTGCCTGTGCGCGCGGAACGCTCATCCCACTGCCGGCGCTGCCCGGCCTCCAAAGACAAGGACTTCACCGTCTTCATGCCCTGCAGCGTCTCCACCAGCATGGCCTGGCGCCCGCCCTCGGCTTGGTACAAGGCATGCAGCCGGGCCCGATACGCCGGCAACAGCCCCAGGATCATCAGGCCCATCAGGGCGGTCACGCCCAGTACCAGCACTGTCAGATCGACGGAGTAAAGCAACAACGCCGGGATGAATACCAGCAAGGCAGAGGCGTCCAGCAGCGTCAGAAACAAGCCGCCGGTGAGAAACTGCCGCACCGTGCCGGCCTGCTGCATATGCTTGGTCAGCACCCCGGCCGTGGACTGTTCGAAAAACCCTTGTGGCAGATTCAGCAGATGGCGAAAGGTGCGGGTGGCGACCCGCACGTCCATGCGCGTCGTGGTGAACAACAGCAGGTATTGGCGCAGCCACAGCAACACCGCGTCGAACACCAGTGCCAAAAGGATGCCCACGCCCAGCACGTTCAGCGTGGAGTAGCTCTGATGCACCAAGACCTTGTCCAACACCACCTGGAAATACACCGGCGTGGCCAGGGCAATGGCATGCAGGAACAGCGCCGCCAGCGCCACATCGACCAAATGCCGGCGTTGCCGCCAGAGTTCCGGGACGAACCAGCGCAGATCGAACGGACGGTCCTCGTCGGTCAGCCGGAAGGCGCGCTTCAGCAACAGGGCCTCACCACTCCAGAGGCGCTCGAATTCCAAGCGCGGCAACAGCAGGAAACCTTGCTGCTCATGCAGGGGGTCCACAACCGCGACGCGCTCCTCGCCTCGGTCGCTGATCTGCGCCCCGGCGACCAGGACACGGTTCCCATTGTCCAATCGTGCGATCACGGGATAGGCCTTGCCCAGCCGGCAGAGCCGCTTCCAGTCCAAGCGTTGCCGGCGGCTCTTCATTCCCAGATCGGAGGCCATGCGACGCATCTTATGATCGTCGGGCGGGGTATCGCCCAGGGCGTATTCATCGACCAGATGATCCGCCGATACGCTGATGCCATGGTGGCGGCAGGCCAGGGCCAGGCATTGCACAGCCGACACCAGCGGTGCTCGATTCAAGGTTTTATCCATGCGCTAGGCCAGTTCAGGTATCGGAAAACTCGCCCAGGCGGCGCGGATGACTCACTCGGGATCGCGAAGTTGTGCTCGGCCCGCTGCCACTGGCACTGCTTGGCACCAGATTACGCAGTGAACTCCCACAACCCGGCCAGTTGGGATGTTTCGGTTTCACTGAAGGCGCTCTTGTCCGGCGCCGCGAACTGCTCGCTGAGCTGCGCATACGCCAGCAGGTTATCGCCGCTTAACGAATACCGCCCCACCACCACCTCCCAGTTCTGATTCACCGCGGCCCAATCCTTGATCAAGGCCTCGCCTTGCCGGCCATAAAAGCCCAACTCCAGATCCCCGCCGACCCGGGTGGCGTGTAACTGCTCACGGGTCGGCTCCTGGGCCTCGAACAGCACTTGGTCCAACCCGTCCAGGCCGCTGTCCGCCAACACATTACGGCCCTCGCCTACGGGCACGAAATACATATCGCTGCCGGCCCCGCCGTCCAGCCAATTGTTGCCCGCCCCGGCGTAGAGCCGGTCGTCGCCCTGCGCGCCGTAGAGGGTGTCGTTGCCCGCGCCGCCGTCCAGGTGGTCAGCGCCCGCGCCGCCAGCGAGCACATCGCTGCCGGCCTGCCCGCGCAAGGTGTCGTCGCCGGCCAGACCGTCGAGGCGGTTGTGGCCGCGGTTGCCGACGATGAGATTGGCCGCAGCGTTGCCGGTGGCGTCCAGATCCTCGTCCCACAAACGCACCGGATCCCGGGTGTGGATGGCGTAGGCGCCGCTGACCGCGGCGGCGCGGCGGACGCTATCCAGGTTGATGAAGCGGGTGTGGTCGGAGACCCGACCGCGCCCGGAGTCGGCGATGTAAAATCCCAGCAGTACGCCAGTATCCGCGTCGTGCACGGCGCCGGTGACGGTCACCGCGTGGTTCACCGCGCCGCTGCCGGCGTAGGCGGCATCGTCCCACAACACACCGGCGTTCACCGCCAGGATCACCGCCCGCCCGCCGCGCAGCAGATTGGCCATGCCAGCCTCGTTGTAGCCGCCGATGACCTCGTTGGCGATGCCGTAGCTGTCCAGGATGGCGCGTTGCTCGCTGACGTTGCTGCCGCCCAGTCGGGCGGCGGGCAGGTCGGGGTCGTTGACCGCCCAGTTGTTGGCGATGGCCAGGGTGACCACCTCGTTCTCGCTGGTGGGCCGACCGCTCTGGGTCAGCAGGTTGGCGATGGCGGTCAGCGCGCAGGTGCCCGCATAGCCTTGCACCGCGTCGCCTTGCAGATAGTCCAGTTCGTTGCGCTTGGGGTAGCCGTAAACCAGGACCTCGCGCCCATCGACCCGGCCTTTTTCCGGCGTGCTGTAATCCAGCAGGATGAGGTTCTCGACATGCCCGCCCAGGGCGTAATCGATGCTGGACTGCACGGTGTCCAGGCCTTGGCCGGCGTGTTCTTCGACCACATCGGCAGAATTGTCCACGTAATAGGTGTCGTCGCCGGCGCCGCCGATCAGGGTGTCCGCGCCGGTGACCCCATCCAGGATGTTGTCGGCGCTGTTGCCGATGAGGGTGTTGTCTTGGGCGTTGCCGGTGCCATGGATGGCGAAGCCTTCCAGCAGCCGCAGTTCTTCGATGTGGGCGTTGAGCAGATAATGGGTGTTGGTGATGACCCGGTCGTAGCCCGCGTTGGCGGTCTCATGGACGCTGTCGTTGACGCTGTTGACGATGTAGGTGTCATCGCCGGCGCCGCCGGCCATCTCATCGGCGCCGGCGCCGCCGTCCAGGTAATCCCGGCCCGGCCCGCCCAGCAAGGTGTCGCGCCCGGCGCCGCCGTAGAGGTGATCGTTATCGCTCTGGCCGTCGATGAGAACCTGCTGCCACTCGTTGCTGGCGGTGAAACCCATCAGGAAATCGTCGCCCTCGCCGCCGTACAGCACGTCATCGCCGACCTGGCCGAACAGGTTGTCGTCGCCGTGCTCGCCGTAGAGCCGGTCCGCGCCGTCGCCGCCCTGCAGCTCGTCCTTGTCGTCACCGCCGTGCAGGCGGTCGTTGCCCAGGCCGCCGAGCAGGAAGTCGCCGCCGGCCCCGCCGTAGAGGGTGTCGTTGTCGGTCTCGCCGGCCGCCAGGGTTTGCTGGGCCTCGTTGGAGGCGGTGAAGCCCACCAGGAGGTCGCTGTCCGTCCCGCCCCAGAGGGTGTCGTCGCCGACCTGGCCGAACAGGCGGTCCTGGCCGGCGCCGCCGCTGATCTGGTCATCGCCCTGGTTGCCTTGCAACTCGTCGTTGCCGGCGGCGCCCCAGAGCCGGTCGTGGCCTGCGTTGCCCAGCAAGATGTCGTTGCCCTCGCCGCCGTCCAGCCGGTCAGCGCCCAGGCCGCCGTAGAGGTTGTCGTGGCCGGCCCCGCCGTGCAGGGTATCGTCGTCGGTCTCGCCGGCCGCCAGGGTTTGCTTGGCCTCGTTGGTCCCGGTGAAGCCCATCAGGAGGTCGTCGCCGTCGCCGCCCCAGAGGGTGTCGTTGCCGACCTGGCCGAACAAGCGGTCGGCGTCGGCCCCGCCCAGCAGCCGGTCGTGGCCCTCGTTGCCCTGCAGTTCATCGGCGCCGGCGCCGCCGGCCAAGGTATCGTCGCCGGTTCCGCCCAACAAGGTGTCGGCCTCGGTGCCGCCGTCCAGGGTGTCGTTGCCGGCGCGCCCGTGCAGGGTATCCGCGCCGGACTCGCCCCAGAGCTGGTCGGCGTGCTCGCCGCCATCCAGGGTGTCGTCGCCGCTGCCGCCGATCAGGCGGTCCTGGCCCAGGCCGCCGTAGAGCTGATCATTGCCGGCCCCACCATAAAGGGTGTCGTCGTCGGTCTCGCCAGCCGCCAGGGTTTGCTTGGCCTCGTTGGTCCCGGTGAAGCCCATCAAGAGGTCGTCGCCAGCGCCGCCCCAGAGGGTGTCGTTGCCGACCTGGCCGAACAAGCGGTCGGCGCCGGCCCCGCCCAGCAGACGGTCGTGGCCCTCGTTGCCCTGCAGTTCATCGGCGCCGGCGCCACCAGCCAAGGTGTCGTCGCCGGTTCCGCCCAACAAGGTGTCGGCCTCGGTGCCGCCGTCCAGGGTGTCGTTGCCGGCGCGCCCGTGCAGGGTATCCGCGCCGGACTCGCCCCAGAGCTGGTCGGCGTGCTCGCCGCCATCCAGGGTGTCGTCGCCGCTGCCGCCGATCAGGCGGTCCTGGCCCAGGCCGCCGTAGAGCTGATCATTGCCGGCCCCACCGTAAAGGGTGTCGTCGTCGGTCTCGCCAGCCGCCAGGGTTTGCTTGGCCTCGTTGGTCCCGGTGAAGCCCATCAAGAGGTCGTCGCCAGCGCCGCCCCAGAGGGTGTCGTTGCCGACCTGGCCGAACAAGCGGTCGGCGCCGGCCCCGCCCAGCAGACGGTCGTGGCCCTCGTTGCCCTGCAGTTCATCGGCGCCGGCGCCACCAGCCAAGGTGTCGTCGCCGGTTCCGCCCAACAAGGTGTCGGCCTCGGTGCCGCCGTCCAGGGTGTCGCCGCCGGCGCCACCGTCGAGCCGGTCCTGGCCCGAGCCGCCGTGCAGCACATCATCACCGTCTTGGCCGAACAAGGCGTCGTTGTCGTCGCCGCCATCCAGGTAATCGTTGCCGTCCTGGCCTTGCAGTTGATCCTGGCCGCTCTCGCCGTAGAGTTTGTCGTTGCCAGCGTAGCCCAGCAGGATGTCGTGGCCCAGACCGCCCCACAGGGAGTCGGCACGAGCGCTGCCGCCCATGAGGTCGTCGCCGTTGCCGGCCAAAAACCGGGTGAGCAGGTTGAGATTGAAGTACTGGGCGTAGGCGGCGTAGTAATTGGCGTCGAAGCGGTCGTTGCCATCGGTGCCGATCAGATAGGCGCGGTTGTTGTAATTGATTTTGATTTGGTTGGCGCCCCACAGGATATATCGACCATTGGCCAGGTAATAAACGTTGTCGCTGCCACGCAGGCTGCGGTAGTTGCTGGCGGGGATGGCTTGGATGGTGTTGGCCAGCGCGGGCGGCGCGGTGACTGGTGCGTTGCCCGGCGAAGTTGCTGGGACGCCCGGGGTGGAAAGAGGAGCGGGTAGGACCGGAATGGTGCTGTTGGGACGGGCCGGTTCGGCTTCGATGGCGGGGGCGATGTGGGCGTTGCCGCGGGTGTGGAAGGGGTAGTCGATGGCGGTGATGGGCCGGCTGACGGCGACCTGTTCGCCGGCGTCCAGGTGGCCGTCTTCGTTGCGGTCTTGCCAGAGGGTCAGGGTGGTGCTTTCGGCAAGGCTCAGTTCGCCATTGCCGTCCGTGTCCAGGGCTTGGAGGCCGGCTTCGCTAACCGGGGCGTTGCTTCCATCCAGCAGCACGCCGGTGTGTTGGGCGATGCTGGAGGCTTGGTCGAACTCGGGGCTTTGGCTATCGTAGAAGGCGCCTATGGGTTGGAGGAAGTCCAGGAAGCCGGGGTCGCCGACGGCATCCAAGCCGGCCTGGGCAGCGCTGCCCAGGCTGTGGTTAAGGGTGTAGTCCTGGAAAGCTTGCAGCTCTTCGGCGGTGATCCAGCCGGCGTTGAACTCGCGCAGCATGCGTTCTTCGGCGTCGAACAGGTCGCCCAGGTCGTCGAAGGGGGTGTAGGGGGCGTTGACGGTGAGGGCGCCGTCGCCGGCGACATTAAAGATACTATTGTGGTTCCACCGATTGAAAACCGGGTCATGGATGCGTGACTCGGCGGGTTGGTTGCGAATCAACAGCTCCTGATACCGTGCGATATCCTGGTTGTGCTCAATGCGCCTGGTTTTTTCCAGATCGAGCGCCGCGTTTTTTGCGGCAGACGCCGGGCCGACCCAGTCGAACTGCCCCACCTCGGGTCTGGGCGCGGTGCTGTACCAGCCGTCGTAGGTCCCCCCGACGTAATGCCAGCCATCAATGACGTTGGCGTCTTGCTCGCTCAGGAAATAGTCAATGCTATTGTCGGCTCGATGTTGCAGGTAGGCATGCGCGGGCAGGCCGAGCAGTAGGGTGAAATCGGAGGTGTGATCGACTTCGTATCGCTGCCCGATGAAGTCCCCGTAGGCGGGCGGTAGTGCGCTCACCAGGCTGCCGGATTCGGTGTAATTGATGAACGTGTCGGCGGCGCCTTTGGGGGTGAGTCCATAGTCGATCAGTTGCTTTTGGAATCCTGGTTGTCGCACCACCAGGCTAGCCTTGGGAGCGTCCCAGGTGATGCCGTGCCAGCCGAACACGTGCGTGAGGGTTTGCGCCAGACCGCCGCCCAGGGAATGGCCGACGGTGATGACTCGATAGTCCTGGTACGTGGAGTCCGTCGCAACCAACTGACGAATATCGTTCGCGTACTTCAGGTTGTCGTGGAACTGTGGGTGGTATTGCTCCCAGAACGCGCCGAAATTGACGTTCGCCGCCAGGTCGTGTGCATCACCGTTGCTGCCGGCGATGGAGAGTACGATGGTTTGGCTTTTGGGGTTCACATAGGCTTGGGCTTGGTAGCCGTTGTCCTTTATGTCCCGACCTTCGCCCAATGCTACAAATCCCAAAGCTTCTATGTCTTTCCCGCCTCGCTTTGATTGCTTCTTATAAGCGTCATTCATCAACAGGCTAAGCGTTACTTTGTCAGTCATGGCGCAGTCCTCTCAAAAAAAGCGTGAGGTCCGTATCGGGGTTAGTCGGAAAACCAACGCAACAGCCGCTGCCAAAAACCGGAAGAGGCGGTTGGTTCGGGGGTGTCGGGCGTTTTTTGGCTTATCAGGCGGTCCCAGGCGGCTTTTTCCAAGCTGCGCGGGTGGCGTTCGGCTTTCTCGTGCGCCACCACTTTGTCCAGATAAGCATCGGGCAGGCGCACTTTGTGCGGTGGTTTACCGGCATCCCAGCGTTTATATCGTGATTTTTTCGCAGCGTCCAGTTTAGCCCGATCAATCCGCCCATCGGATAAGCGGTACTTGGGCTCATACATACTCGGTTGCGGATCAAGAAAATCAATGCTGACGGGTTTACTGCGGTCGGGTGCAGGCAAGCCACAGCCGTTCAATGTAATCAGGTCCAGTCCTTTATAAAAATCGCGCCGGTATCCTTTCATATACATATCTCCATGACCGGAAAATGCTTTCTTTCCTCCCTCGCGGTCTTTTTCGGGCGGGCCTTCCACATACACAACCGAGCGTAGACCCATACTGCCCAAGCGAACGTAACGCTTACCGTGTACTTCATCGGTCCAATACCAATGATCCTCTTCCGTTTGTTCCGCCAGAAACCTCATTGAACTGTCCGAATCATTCCGATCCGAAGACTTGTGTGATTCCCAGGGTAATTTAGCGCCGTCCGCGTCGGTCAGATAGATATCAAAGACGCAATCGAGGTTGCGGCGGCAATTATCCGCTTCACCAAAATAGCCGCAGGTCTGTGTATTGGATTGTTCGATCCGGAACGCAATCGCCTCAGCCCCCTGGAGGCTGTCGTCTATCCATTGCGCGGGCATGCCGAAACGCTGAGCGAACCGGCGGGTGTAAACCCAGACATTGGGGTCTTTCGAGAACGTGAATCTCCCCTCGCGGGGGTTGGTTATGGCGTCATAGCTGAAAGGCTGGAATTTATAACCATACGGCACGTAATTCTCCGCCCAAGCGCTGGGCATGGCGCTAAGCGCGGCGGCGCTTAGCGCCAGCACGATGGCCGATGACAGCGGTGCACGGACCCTCGAGGCGCGCGTGTGCTTTGAAGCGTCAGCCTGGGCTGGGCGTGACTTTACAAGCGTAACGGGTGCAATGCCGGCAGGCCGGACGTGCATGCAGTGGGTGTCTGACGACATGGGGGGCCTTCTCGGTCCGTGTTGTGGCGGGTTGGTTGGCTCTGTGCGAGGTCTTTTTTAGGGGTAGGAATAACTCTGATTTTTCATCAGGTCAAGCGATTTTTGTAAAGGAATTTCGTTGGGTTAAAGGCGATTTATAAAGACACTGTGTGCTTGTACAGACAATGATGTTTGGATAAGGGGTTGACAGGCAGTGGATTGAGGTGTCCGGTTTGTAAAGATAGTGGCGTTGGCGGCGGTGGTGTTGGGTGTGCGAGGGTTTTCTGACGAAATGAAGCAGTATTATGCTTGTATTGTCAATGAGATAGATATTCCTATTAAAATTAGAGGACGACGGCGTCCAGAAGTGTTATATACAGCTTGGGACGATATCCGTCGCAGTAATGCGACTTCACGTAGTTGGAAGTCCTATCGCAAACACCAATGGAAAGGGTGATTTTATCTTTCTGTTTTGATGTTGGGTTGGCGTTTTACGTTGAAACCCAATCCATACCACATTCAATGTGCTTCATACGGCATCGTTCGGTTTTATTAGGCTGGCGATGCTCAATTGCTTAAAGGTGTGTTGTAAAAAGGAGATGTAGATGAAAAGCGTTGTCTTAGCATTGCTCATTATTTGTGCAGTAGAACCTGCGTTAGCCCAATCTGTCGAAACTCAAATTCGCGCATTTGCTAAACAAGAATATCCCGATGATACGCAAATGCAGCGATATGTTTATAAACAACAAATCCTAGCTTACCGCTACATGACATCTGTTAAAGACCCGGATGTGAAGACGATTGCCGAACGGGAATACCCCAACGATTACAGTATGCAGAAGTACGTTTACGACAACCAATTTGCTGCAAAACACTATATGACAACGGTATCTGACCCAGACGTTAAACAGATTGCGTTACGAGAATATCCAGCGGACTATTCCATGCAAAAGTATGTGTACAACAACCAGTTTGCCGCAAAGCAGTATATGAATGCACAGACAAATTCAGCGGCTAAATTACGTGCTATCCGTGCCTACCCACGTGATTATGCAATGCAGAAATATATTTACGATGGGTTGTGAGCCTACGTGTTTTACAAAATGGTAGTCAATATCCTCCGGCAAAGCCGGAGGTTTTAGTTTGTAAGCCGCTCAAAGCGGTAACTGGTGGTGCTAACGAGTCCCAATAAAATCAGAACGACCTACAGGTGAGAAATCATTTTTGCTCATTACAAATACGATTCTCATTGGCCACCGCATCCTTATACCTACAATCTTCTTGCCATGGCATTAAGGTGTTGCAACACGTTCAAGCTAACGCTTGGACACCTGTTTGGAAACCTTGATAATAACCATACTGCACTAACCTCATTACCCCAATCAATGTCATAATCGTTTCATTTACCTCTCCACAACTTATCTGACACCATAACCCACACACACAACAAGGAGCTCACCCGATGTTGACTGGATGTGTACGGTCTGAATCCCTGATGGTTTTTTGTGTTGATTGAGCGGTTTACCAGGCAACCTTCCTTGGAGGGATCTGCTGTCCGAGCAGATCGCCAAGCTGGGTGAAGCAATGGCCGAACTGGAGCGGGCCGAGGCCGAAATGGCCCACAGCCCTGACGGTCAACTATCGCTGACCGAGCCTGATTCACGCGCAATGCGATGGTCAGGTAAGGGCACGGCGACAGTTGGATATAACCTGCAATGTGCCGTTGATGCGGCCCGTCACATCATCGTCGAGCAGGAAGTCACGAACGATGGCAGCGACAAACACCCACTCTACGTCATGGCGAAGCGGACCCAGGAGACCTTGGTAACCGAGGACCTGACCACCGTGTGTGACCGGGGGTATCGGAAGGGTGCCGACATCAAGCGCTGCGCCGAGGCCGGCATCACAACCTATCTGCCCAAGCCTCAAGCATCGAAAGCGCAGTCCGCCGGACGATTGGGCAAGCGCGATCTCGCTTATCACGCCGGCAGTAACGAATACCAGTGTCCCGCCGGTGAACGTCTCACCTATCGATTCACGAACGTTCGACGCGGCGTTCATCAGCGTCGGTACCGCACTAGGGCCGGCCTCACGGATTCGCTCAAGGAATCATGTACCAAGGGACAACGTCGGTGCCACCGTCGAGCACGTCGCCGCCGGCGCCAGCGTCGAACCGGTCCTGGCCATCGCCGCCATCCAAGTAGTCCTGGTCCAGTTTGCCGTAGAGGTGGCGGTCGGACTGACATAGCCCGGGTATGAGTGCAATCGGGTCGAGTTGTAGGTCGAGTTGTAGAACGTCTCGATGTATTCGAACACCTCTTGTTTGATGGCTTCGCGGGTCGCCCATCAATCTGACAACCCCAGCCCGACCGTGAGCCGGGCGATATCGAGGCCATTGATGGGGCGCACGCATCGAAGGGTTGCGCCGGCGCCGCGTGGCCGTCGAGCCTGTCGCCTTGGAACCCGTGCCGCGTTCGGCACTAGACCGGCGATGGCGCGATTGAGGCTTCAACTCAACGCCCACTCGGCGCCGCTTTGGGCCTCCTCATCGCGCGCATGGCCGGTCCGGCCAGTGAGCGGTATAGCCCTCCTTGGCGGCAACAACAAAGGGCTTTGGGCGAACTCATCGAGCAGGATTGTGCCAACCCCCACTCGATGCGGCGCTATCGCCTTGCCGCTCGCCGCTGGGCCCATCAACCCGCGCTAGCGGCGTTTGTCTATAACCGCGCGTGTGCCCGGTTTGAGTTCGGCGAAGGCATCACGCTTGACGATTGGACCCACACCGATTTCCAAGGCACTGCCGGCGCCCATCCCTGAGCCGCTCTAGGTCGATCCAACAACGCTATGCGCGCGTCGCACAGGACGACGACATGGAGGTGAGCGAAGAGCCGAGCAACGCTCACGCCAACGCCATCCAGTGGACCCACACCCCGCCGATTGAGTTGACTTTGCCCGCGTTGGACGGCGTGCGCAGCCACCCAACCGATGGTGACGAGGCCCGGGTGGGACGCACCTATGCGAGGCTGACCGCGCTCGAAGCGGTCGTTCGCTCACTGACATGCGAACGGCGGCGGCGCCCGATTGAGCACCTCAAGGCTGAGCGAGTCAGCGCTCATCGGTGGATTGCCGTACGGGCTTATCATCGGCTCCATGGCATCGGCTATCCACTGCATCGGCTATCCACTCAAGGCCGCTGGCATCACACTCAGTTGGGCGGGCGGGCGCCGTCAACTGAGCGGACCGGGTCACGGAACCACTCGAGCGTGTCGATGGGCACACACTGCACGGGCGCAAGCGCACGCCCGCCGTGCCAACAATTTAGCAAGGGCTGGACGGGGCGCAGGCGAGCGCGCCGCTGCGCCTCTATTGGCTGCAAGCGGCGGTGTTTGGCTTTCTCGCCGGTGGCGAAGCTGACCGTGACTAGGCCCTGTTCGAGCGGGTTATTGGGCCGCCGGCGGCGGTGGCGGACTCGGCGTTGCGGCTGCTCTTGACTTCGGCCTTGGCACGGCGGATCGTGGCGCGCTAGCTTGTTGCTTTGATTGACCGTTTCCAGGTGATGGATGGCCCTGAGTAATGGACGGGCCTGAGTGATGGACGTCCTCGGGTGATAGGGGTTTCCGGGCGAGGCGTGCGGATGGGGTATGCGGGTGGCATAGGTGCGCCGCTGTGAACAGTGGTTTTGAAGCGTTCTTTCGCACCCGGATCGAGCCCCCCATACGCTTGCCCCAAGGTATGGGCAGCCCATCGCCACGGGTACACGCGTTCACCATCGCCTCGATTCTGTGCCTCCTGCTAGGCGTTGGCTTATGGCTGCTGGATACCGCTTTGCCGCTCGCTGGATTGTCCGTGGTGGCCGCTGCCGGGCTCATTTTGGTGGCGCTGCAACTGCGTATGGGTGGCCACAGCATGGGCTTGCATGAAGCACGTGATCATGTGGTCGGATCGGTGGCGGTTTTTTTGGATTTGACGCTGCGCCCGGAGTTCGCTATCGAGGATCTGCAAACCTTGCTGCGGCCCGCCGGTCGGATCGAGCCGAACAGCATCATGCGTCTCGCCGATGCCATGGCGGGCCGGGTGGGGCGGCTCGCGTTTACCTCGGTTCAGGTGCTCGGTGCTGTCCCGCCCGCCCGTAGCGAGTCTTCGTGGCTAGGCTTGCCGCTCGAGCGGGTTACCGGGCGCTACACGGTGGACGGGCTGTTGGTGCGCTTCGATTTGCCGGTGAGTACCGGTGTGTGTTTCACGGTGTCCAATGACCGGCGCTTGGCCCATCCGGATGAGCCGGACAGCGCGGCGCTGAATTTGATAGCGCCGGGTTGCGGTTTGCCGTCCTTCGATGAAGAGTTTCGCATCGTGGGCGAAGCTAGCCGCCCGCCGTATCGGTTATCGAGCGGGGGGGCACCGGCCGGTGTACTGTTGCCTGAGGTGCGGTTGCCCGAAAGCGTTTGCATCACTTTGCTGGAGATTGCGGCGGATGTGGGGCCCACTACTTTGCACATTAATGAGGACCAGGCTTACCTCTCGGTATGGGCGGTAGGTGATATCTACGAGATATCCAGCTTAGGCAGCGGTCTTCGCGCAGAGTGCCAGCGCGTGGCGGCGATCATGGCAACGCCGGCGAAGCTCGCCCGGGTATTGTTGCAAGCCTATGAGATGGCGTGACGGTGAGGACTGACTACCGGTTGCGGGAGGTGACTTTGGCGCAAGCGTATGCAGAGCCATTGCACCTGCTGTGTGAAACGGGCTGGATGTGCCGCTATCTCGTCGATCGTTATGGCGATGAGGTACGCGCGGGCGGCGCAACGGCCTGGCGGCGCCCCCTCATCGACACTTTAACCGGGTGGGCGCAGCGCCAATACCGGCGGCTGCTGGATGAGGGGTTTGAGCGGCGTGTGTTGCTGGGGCCGCACCAGTGCGCTCTGGTGTGGGAGGCGGTCATACGCGAATGGGCGCGCGATGAGGTGTTGCTGGGCGTGCGGGAGACGGCCAAGAGCGCCATGCATGCGGCCCGGCTGAGCGCCGAATGGTCCGTGCCGCTAGACCGGCTGGCGAGCTACGGCGGCGATGAGACGCGGGCTTTTGTCGAATGGCAGCGGACCGTGCATGCACGTTTCGAGGCCAATGGTTGGCTGTCGCCGGATGCGGTGTTCGCGCGCATTACCGCCGCTTTGGCGGCGGGTGAACTCGACGCGCCGCCTCATCTGGCTTTGTTATTAGCGGATGAAAAACCCGCGCCTGGTCTAAGCGCCCTGATCGGGGCATTGCGTGATGCGGGCTGCGAGGTGCTGCGTGCCGTATCGCCGCCTCAGCGCGCGAGTGCGGTGCGCGTGGAAGTGGTTAATCCCGCGGTGGAAGAGGAATGGGCGGCGCGTTGGGCGTGGGCGCGCATGAATGCCGCCCCCCGCGACCGGGTCGCTATCGCCGCGCCGGCCATCCGGGAGCGTGACGATGGGCTCGGATATCAGTTGAGCCGGCTGTGGCGCTGTCATGGTGGTGGCGAGGGGGAGCCGCCATTCGTGCCGGGCGTAGCCGATGCGCTCGCCGCCTCACCGGTGGCCGATACCGCGCTGGCGCTATTGGAGCTGGCGCTACGGCCATTGCCCCTGGCGAGCGCCGGAGCGCTAGTGCGCAGTCCTTTTTTGCCCCATGCGCAACTCGAGTACGCGGCGCGGGCGCAGCTCGATGTGGTGATGCGCGCGAGCGGCGGCGCCCAGGTGTCTTTGTCCGCGCTCATCCGTTGGTGCGGCGGCCGGGATGAAGCCGCGGGCCGCTGCCCCGAGTTGGCCGCCCGGCTGCGGCGGATGCGGGCGCTGATGCGGCAACAAGCGCAGCGGCAAACACTGCCTGACTGGGGGCGGGCGTTCACCCGTTTGTTGGCGGCCGCGGGCTGGCCCGGCCATGCTGACTCCGGCGACCCCGACGCCAAGGCTAACCTCAGCCGGCGCCTGCTGCATGATCAGCAGGTTTTTCAGGACTTGTTTGCGGCGCTGGGGCAGTTAGGCGCCGTGGTTGGCTCTTGCAGTGCGGCCAGAGCGCTACAGCTTTTGCTGGACCTCGCCGGCGAGACTGTTAGGGATATGGCGAAGCCGCAGGCGCGTATTCACTTGTTGGATGCGGCTGATGCCGCGCGGGTGCATTTCGACGCGGTATGGATGTTGGGCGCTCACGATGGTGCATGGCCACCAGCACCGCTACAGAATCCTTTTTTGCCGGTCGCGCTGATGCGCGCAGCCGGGATCCCGGGGACCACGGCGGAGGATGCGCTGCGCTTGGCGCGGGACCACAGCGCCCGGCTGTGGGCGGCGGCCCCTGAAGTGGTGATCAGTCACGCCAGCGCGGATGCGCAAAAGCCGATGCGGGTGAGTCCACTGATGCAAGCGCTGCCGGTGGTGGCGGTGTCGGGCCTTGGGTTGGCCGGCTCCGCCGATACCTGGCCGTCGGCCCTCGGCCAGGCGCAGATGGAGTCGTTGACCGATGATCGGGGACCGGGGCTGGAGCAGGGCGCGAAGGCGCCGGGTGGCACCGCTTTTATCGCCGCCCAGTCGGCCTGTCCGTTTCGGGCTTTTGCCACTCACCGACTGGGGGTGCGCAGGCTCGAAGCACCAGTTGTGGGGATCGATTTCAAGCTCTCGGGCGAGCTTATCCACGATCTGCTGTGCCGGGTGTGGGAGCACCTTGGCGATTCGCGGGCGTTGGCTGCGGCCGGCGATCCGGACACTCTGGTGGCGGCGGCGATGCCGCCTGTAGCGGCGGCTTTGCGCCAGCACAATGCGCAGCTCGCCGCCAGCCGGTTGTTGACCCTGGAGCTGGACCGGATCAAGCGTTTAGTGGTGCGTTGGCTGGAGTTCGAACGGGACAGGCGTGAGGCGCCGTTTACCATCGCCTCGCTGGAGCAGGCGGCGCAGATCGAAATCGGCCCCCTCAGCATAGGGGTGCGAGCCGATCGTATAGACAGGTTGGAGGATGGCCGTCTGGTGGTCATCGACTACAAAACGGGCGCTACGGTCAGCGTTGCCGGTTGGGATGAGGCGCGCATGCGTGAACCGCAGGTGCCGCTGTATGCCGTGGGTATGGATGGCCCGGTGGGTGGCGCCGCCCTAGCCCACGTGCGTGCCGGGGCGCTGGCGTTCAAAGGCGTGGCCGCCGCAGACCACATACTGCCTAGGGTCAAGGCCGATAAAGACGGCGTTGACGCCGAGTCTTGGGATGAACGGCTAGCGCGCTGGCAGGCGGCGCTCAGCGAGCTGGCGCTAGAGGCACAAAGCGGCGCCGCCAGCGTTACGCCCGCGGCAAAATCCGTCTGTGAGCACTGTCCGCTGGCGGGGGCTTGCCGCATCGGCGAGGGCGCTGGGGGCGGCGCGGACGATGAGGAAGAGGCGTTGTTGGTGTGAGCGCCTCGAACGCTTCGGCCGGGCGGTTGCCGCCGGATCACGCGGTACGCGAGCGGGCGGTGAACGGGCGCGGCTCTTACATCGTGCAAGCGCCGGCTGGTTCGGGTAAGACCGAGCTGTTGGTGCAGCGTTACTTGCGCTTGTTGGCTGAGGTCAAACGCCCCGAAGCGATCTTGGCTATCACCTTCACCAATAAAGCCGCTGCCGAAATGCGCGGGCGCATTCTGGACGCTCTAGCGGCAGCGCAAGAAGGCGCCCCGGATGAAGTGCATCGTCTGCGCACTTGGCAGTTGGCCCGGGCGGCGATGGAACGCGATGCCGAGGAGGGCTGGGATCTGCCGGCCGCTCCGCGCCGCTTGCGGGTGCAGACCATCGATAGCTTCTGCGCAGAGCTGGCCCGTCAATTACCGGTGTTGTCGGGATTTGGTGCGCTACCGGTGCCGGCTGAGGACGCAGCCGATCTCTACCAGGCGGCCGCACAGGCGGTGCTTGAAGAGATCGATGCAGAACTGCTCGGCGATGATGTGGCCGCGCTCCTCGAACACTTGGACGGCAACGCCAGCAAGCTGGTCAGGTTGATCGCGCACGCTTTGGCCCGGCGCGAGCAATGGCTCAAATACATCGTTGAGGCTGCTGACACCGATCGGGCGGCGATGGAAGCCATGTTAGGCCGGCTGGTAGCTGGCGGCCTGGCCCGGGCGCGGGCGCTTTGCCCCGCGGAGCTGTTGGGCCATATGTGGCAGGTGCTGGCGCAAGCGGCCAGCTTTAGGGTGCAGACGCACGGTGAGGCCGGATTTTTGCGGCCCGCCTTGGCCCTGGTGGATGAAGACGCTTCGGCGCCGGCCGGCGAACTGGCGCGTTGGCGGATGCTGGCGGACTTCGTGCTGCTAAAAAATAGCGCCGAGGTGCGCTCACGGGTGACCCGCAATGAGGGGGTGCCGGGCAAGGGCGCGGTCGGCGACAAAAACAAGGCAGTGGCGCACAAGGAGGCGGTGTTGAGCGTATTGGAGGCGGTGCGCACACGTCCGGCTCTGGTGGCGGCATTGGATGAGGTGCGCCACCTGCCCGAGCCTTACTACTGCGAGCAGCAGTGGCGCATCGTGGGCGCTTTGTGGCGGGTGCTGCGGATGGCGGCAGCGCACTTGCAGCTCGAATTCAGCAGCAGATTCACCGTTGATTTTGCCGAGATACAATTGCGCTCGCTGGATGCGCTAGGGCGCATTGATGCGCCATCGGATCTCATGCTCGGCTTGGATGCCCGTGTCGAACACCTGTTGGTGGACGAATTCCAAGATACCTCCTACTCGCAGATGCGCCTGTTGGAGAGGCTCTGCTCCGGCTGGCAGCGCGGCGATGGCCGCAGCGCTTTTCTGGTCGGCGATCCGATGCAGTCCATCTACCGCTTTCGCGAAGCACAGGTGAGTCTGTTTCTGTCGGCGTGGCGCAACGGCATCGGTCCACTTGCGTTGGAGCCGCTGCGGCTAACGGCCAATTTCCGCTCCAGCGCGCCATTGGTGGAGTGGACCGGCCATGCTTTTGCCACGATTTTCCCGGCCCATGATGATGCCGCCAGTGGGGCGGTGTCGTTCGCGCCGGCTATCGCGCAGAGGTCCGAGCGGGCGGGCGATGGTGTCAGCGTGCATCCCCTGGTCAGCGCTGGCGCTCGCGGCGGCAACGACCAGGCCGAGGCCGAGCTGACCCTCGCTTTGGTGCAAAAAACCCTAGCCGACCATCCCGGTGAAACCTGCGCCGTGTTGGTGCGCTCCAGAGGCCACCTGGCCCAGTTGATGCCTAAGCTTCGTCAGGCCGGCGTGTCGCTGCAAGCGGTAGAGGTGGAGTCGCTGGAGACGCGTACGGTGGTACTGGAGCTCTACGGGCTGGTGCGCGCCGTGTTGCACGGGGCCGACGGCCCTGCTTGGCTGACCGTGCTGCGCGCGCCTTGGTGCGGTCTTGAGCTGCATGATCTGCACACTCTGTTCACGCTGCCACAAGGCTGGGCCAAGGCGCTCACGGAGCCGCTGGATGACATCGGTTTGCCGGCGCCGGCGCTGGCCCGCCTGCGCCGGGTGATGGTGGCCGTGGCGCGGGCGCGGCGCGAGCGTTTGCGATTGGGTTTAGCGTCGGCTATCGAAAACGCCTGGTATGCGCTCGGTGGTCCCCATTGCCTGGCCAGCCCTACCGCGTTGGAAGATGCCCGCAGCTTATTGGCACTGGTGGCGCAACATGAGCACGCCGGAGACTTGCGCGATACCGGGCGCTTCGACCGGGCGCTGGCCAAGCTGTACTCGGCACCGGAGGTGGAGCGCGATGCCGATGTGCAGCTCATGACCATGCACAAAGCGAAGGGCCTTGAATTCGACACGGTGATAGTCCCGGGACTGGGCAAGCAGCCGCGGCGCACGGCCAATCCCATAGTGCTCCACAGTGAGCGGGTGCAAGCCGATGGTACGGTGGATCTGCTGGTGGCGCCCATCGCAGGGGTAGAGGCTGGCGATCCGCTGTTCGAATATTTGTTGCGCGCTGAGCGTGAACGCGACGCTTATGAAGTCTCGCGTCTGCTCTACGTGGCGGTGACCCGGGCCAAGCGGCGCTTGCATCTGCTCGGGCAGGTGAACGCTAAGGAGGACGGCTCCCTGGCAACACCGCCCAGCACCTCGCTGCTGCACCGCCTCTGGCCATTGGTTGTCGGTGAGTTCGAAGCGGCGCCCCGCCAAGCGCTTGCCGCAGCGGACGAAGTGGCACCCGCACCGCGGCTCAAGCGGATCACCGGGCAGTGGCTGGAGCTTCATACGGTGGCGGAGACAGAGGTTTACGAGGGGTTGGAGGACGGTGAAGAGCCGCCTGTGGAATTCAATTGGGCCGGGGAAAATGCCCGCCATGTAGGTACCGTGGTTCACCGTTGGTTGGAGCGCTTCGGTGCAGAGGGTTTGGCGCACTGGACGCCGGCGCAGGTGCGGGCCTGCGCGCAGCGCTTCGCCGCCGCGCTCGCTAATCTCGGGGTGCCGCCGGCGGATTTGCCGCGGACCTCGGCACGGGTGTGCGATGCCCTGTGCGGCGTTGTGACCGATGAGCGCGCGCGATGGATTTTGGGCGCTCATCGAGAAGCGTACTGCGAATTCGCCATTACGCAGGTGCATGGCGGCACGGCGCAGGAGATGGTGATCGATAGGATGTTCATCGACGAGGCCGGTATCCGCTGGGTGGTGGATTTCAAAACAGGTGGCCACGAAGGCGGCGATATACAGGCATTCCTGGACAGTGAACAAGCGCGCTATGCGGGGCAACTAGAGCGCTATGCGGCGGCGTTGAACGCCTTGGCACCGCGCCCTACCCGGCTAGGGCTCTATTTTCCCTTGCTCAAAGAATGGCGCGAATGGAGCGCGGGTGGATGCGCACTTGGGGAGCCGCGGTAGATGAAGCCACCATAGATAGACCCGGCACGGATGGACCCACCACAGATGGATATGTTCACCTGATGGCGAAGGCTTTATGCTGACGCCCTTGTGCGGTTAAGCGAAAGTGCGATGCATGTGTGACGGTCGAATCACCACCACCTTCGAGACCCATGAAGACAAAGGCAAAGTAGCCACTGTGCTCATCGACAGGGCGGCTAAATCGAATGCGCTCAGCGTGGCACAGGCGGCCCGTATGCGCGATGCGTTTGTCGCTCTTCGCACCGAGCCGGATCTGCGCGCCGTGGTGTTGACGGGCGCTGGCGACAAAGCCTTCATGGGGGGTGCCGACCTGACCCAACTGGGTAGCCTGGACCGGGCCACCGCGCGGCGCTATATCACCTCGGTGCACGACATATGTGCCGGCATCAGGGGGTGTCCGGTCCCTGTTATCGCCAGGGTCAACGGCTTTTGTATTGGCGCCGGTATGGAGATCGCGGCGGCGTGCGACATACGGGTAGTGGCAGGCCGGGCGGTGTTTTCGATGCCGGAGGTGCAGGTCGGGGTGCCGTCCGTTATCGAGGCCGCATTACTGCCGTTATTGATTGGACACGGCCACACCCGCTGGCTGGTGCTAACGGGCGAGGCTATCGATGCCCATACCGCTGATCGCTGGGGTTTTGTCGATGTTTTGAGCGAAGACGGTGCCTTGGATGAGGCGGTGCAGCGAACGGTGGCGAGCATCGTCAACGCAGGTCCCATCGCGGTGCGCACCCAGAAGCAACTCGTCAACCAATGGGAACGGCTTGCGGTGAGCGATGCGGTAGCGGCTGGAATCGATGCTTTCGAGGCTGCGTATACGAGCGATGAGCCACGCCGCTACGTCGATGCTCTGCTGGCGCGGCGGGCTAAGGTAAAAGCGCATAGGGCGTAGCACTTTTGCCCGTGTAACATGCAGCGCCGGTTGCGCAGGCGCCTGCGCCGCCCAACGATGACAGCGCCAAGAACTATAGCTATAGCAGGGAGGACAGGGCCGTGGCAACGGCTGAACAACAATTGACCCATGAAGCGGTATCGGCCGGCGAACAGCGCGCGCGCGCCAGCGCGGCGCAACTGGTTAGGCGCGGGCGCGTTGCGATGCAGGCGCTTACCCATGCCGATCAGGCCCGCACCGATGAAGCGGTGACCGCGCTGGCCTGGGTCGTCTACCGCGAAGACAACGCCCGCGCGCTGGCGGAGCTGGCGGTGGCCGACACCGGGCTCGGCAATGTGCCGGACAAGATCATCAAAAATCAGCGCAAAACCTTTGGCACATTGCGTGATCTTTTACGTGTGAAGACGGTTGGCGTCATCGCGCGGGACCCGGCTAAGGGATTGGTCAAATACGCCAAACCGGTAGGGGTGGTGGCCGCGGTTACGCCATCGACCAATCCGGCCGCTACGCCGGTGAACAAGGCGATGATGGCGCTAAAAGGCCGCAACGCGGTGGTCATAGCACCGTCGCCGGCCGGTTATGCCACCACCCGCCGCACAGTGCAGTTGATGCGTGCGGAGTTGGAGCGGATCGCTTTGCCGGCGGATCTGGTACAAGTGCTGCCCGCGCCGGTCAACCGCGCCGCTACGCAAGCCATTATGGAAGGGTGCGATCTGGTGGTGGTGACGGGTTCCCAGAACAACGTGCGCGGCGCGTACAAAAGCGGTACACCGGCCATCGGCGTGGGCGCCGGCAACGTGCCGGTTATCATTGATGAGAGCGCCGATCTGGATGACGCGGCGCACAAGATCGCAGCCTCCAAGACCTTCGATAACGCCACCTCCTGCTCATCCGAGAATTCCGTCATCATCCCGCAAGCTATTTTTGCCGGCGCCATGGCGGCGTTGCAGCGCGCGGGTGGCTACCGCTGCTCGGAGACGCAGAAAGATCGGGTGGCGCGGGCGCTGTGGCCAAACGGTAAGCTGAGCCGCGCTTTGCTCGCCAAAGATGCCGAGGTGTTCGCCGCCGGCGCCGGCCTGCCGGCGGCCGCGGGCAAGGCCCGGTTCTTCATGGTCGAGGATGAGGGGGCCGGGCCGGACAAACCCTTCTCCGGCGAGAAGCTGTCACTGGTGTTGACGGTGTACAAGGTGGCCGATTTCGATGCCGCACTCGCGCAGGTGCGCGATGTTTTGAAGCACCAGGGGATGGGCCATTCCTGCGGTATACACACGCATGATCCAAGCCGTGCCCAACGCCTGGCCGAGCAGCTGGATGTGGTGCGCGTGTTGGTGAACCAGGCGCACACTTTCGGCAATGGCGGCAGTTTCGACAACGGTCTTGACTTCACCTTGAGCATGGGCTGCGGCTCATGGGCGGGTAACAGCATCAGCGAGAACTTGAACTACCGCCATTTCATCAACATCACCCATCTGTCCACCACCATCCCGGAAGATAAACCCAGTGAAGAAGAGCTCTTCGGCGCTTACTGGAATAAATACGGGCGCGGCGGCGTTCGATGAGTTTCGATGAGTAATGAGTGAGGCGCGCTTGGATGAGCATGCGACGGTGCGCGAGCGCATCGACGCGCGGGCGGCGGCCCAGGGCGATGCGCCGTTTTTGTTCGGTCCCGAAGCGGATATAACCCTCACCTACGGGGACCTGCGCGAGCGCTCCCGGTCCATCGCTACCGGTCTTGCCGGCATGGGTCTAGCGCCCGGCGACAAGGTGGCATTCCTGTTGGAAAACGGGCCTTGGACCGCGTCGTTGTTGTTGGCCACCCTGTATGGCGGTTTCGTGGCGGTGCCGCTCAACGCCACGGCCGGGGTGCCGCAGGTGGCGTATGTGATCGAGCACTGCGACGCTTCGGTGCTGTTCATCTCGGCCAAATACCGCGAGCAGTTCGCCGCGGCGTTGCGTGCGTGCACCCGTCCCCTGACCCTCATCGAGACGGACATAGACCGCGGTCCCGCCGCTTGGTCTAGCGCTGCGAGTGGGGCCTTGGGTACTGCGCTGGCGGCGCAAGACGACGCGCTGTTGCTCTATACCTCCGGCACTACCGGTTTGCCCAAGGGCGCCCGGTTGAGCCACCGGGCGGTGCTGGCCGGCGGCGAGAACACGGCGCTAGCCCACCAACTCACCGCTGCCGACCGCGGGCTGTGTGTGCTGCCCCTCTATCACATCAACGGCCAGATAGTGACGCTGATGGGGCCGCTCGCCTGCGGCGGCGCGGTGGTGATGCCCCACCGCTTCAGCGCCACCGATTTTTGGTCCCTGGTGGCGCGCTACCGGTGTACCTGGTTCAGCGTGGTGCCGACCATCATCAAGTATTTACTGGACCGGGCGGAGGCCGAGGGATGGGCCTTTGGCAGCGCCCCCGAGCTTGCGCAACTGCGCTTCGGACGTTGCGCGTCCGCGCCTTTGCCGGCCAGCGTTCAACAGGAATTCGAGGCGGTTTTTAAGGTGCCTATGATAGAGACCATGGGGCTTACCGAAACCTGCGCGCCTATACTGTCCAACCCGATGCCGCCCGCCAAGCGGGTGGCCGGTTCGCCGGGTATGGCGTTCGGCAATGAGGTACGGGTAGCGGACGATGCTGGCCGCCCACTGGCGCCTGGCACGGTGGGTGAGTTGCTCGTGCGTGGCAACAACGTGCTCACCGGGTATTACAAGAATGAAGCGGCTTCGGCGGGCGCTTTCCACGACGGCGGCTGGTTTCGTACCGGCGATCTGGGGTACTGCGATGAGGCGGGTTATTTCTTCATCACGGGGCGTTCCAAGGAACTCATCATCAAAGGTGGGGAGAACATCGCGCCGCGCGAGATCGATGACGCGCTCTATTTGCATCAAGCGGTATTGGAAGCCGCCGCGGTGGGCGTGGCGCATGCCGGTTACGGACAGGATGTGATCGCTTGCGTGCGCTTACGCGATGGTTTCGCCGCCACCGAGGAGGAGTTGATCGCCCATTGCGCCGAGTGGCTGGGCGCGTTCAAAGCGCCTAGCCGCATTCACTTCATGGCGGCGTTACCCAAAGGGCCATCGGGCAAGATTCAGCGCCTCAAACTACCTGAATTGCTGGCCTCGCCCGCATAGTGGGCACTGGCGATCAGTGGCTTATCGCGCGGCTCATCGAAGCCAATGTGAGCCACTGACCGGGTGCCGTCGCGCTCGGTCTGCCGGCTAAAGCCGCCGTCG
Source organism: Gammaproteobacteria bacterium (assembly GCA_012103455.1). GTDB lineage: Bacteria > Pseudomonadota > Gammaproteobacteria > HK1 > HK1 > WLWT01. The sequence goes on along the minus strand of WLWT01000002.1, from coordinate 612,428 downwards.
GCGGTCCGGGTTTTGCACCGGCCGGGCTGCGACATCGCCCTCCAGCGACAAGCGCTTGGCGAAGAATAGTTCCATGCCCAGTTGTGCCCGCGGTGTGTTCAGTGAACCGCCGCGTATCTGTTAGTGATTGATCCCTAAAGGTTGATTAAAGGGGGGTTGGGTCTGAGAATACCGCCCCCTAGGCGGATAGTGGCCGGGGATGGCAATCCTTTGCGCCTAGTATAAATACACGATGAATATTGTCTTTGGCGAACATAATCTATGGCGACCTTGCTCGATATCCAAGAGCTGCGCACAGAGTTCTACACCAGTGCTGGCACGGTGCGTGCCGTTGACCGCATTTCATACACGGTGGGCGAAGGTGAGACGGTCGCCATCGTAGGGGAATCCGGCTGCGGCAAGTCCGTCAGTGCGCTCTCTGTGCTCCGTCTGATCCCGAATCCGCCTGGCAAGGTGGTGGGCGGGCGCATCCTGTTCGCCGGCCGTGACTTGTTGACCCTGTCCGATGCCGAGATTCGAAGCGTGCGCGGCGGCGATATAGGTATGGTGTTCCAAGAGCCCATGACCTCGCTGAACCCGGTGCTCACCATCGGCGTGCAACTCACCGAGACGCTCTACGTGCACCGGGGCATGAGCCAGGGCCAGGCCGAGGCGCGGGCGGTGGAGTTGATGGGCATGGTCGGTATTTCCGAGCCGCAACGCCGCCTGCGCCAGTATCCGCACCATTTGAGCGGCGGCATGCGCCAGCGCGTGATGATCGCCCTGGCACTCGCCTGTGAGCCCAAGCTCATCATCGCCGACGAGCCGACTACGGCACTGGATGTAACCATTCAAGCGCAGATCCTCGAGCTGATGAAGCAGCTCACCAAACAGCTAGGTGTAGCGCTCATAGTCATCACTCATAACTTGGGCGTGGTGGCCCGCTATGCCGATCGGGTGAATGTGATGTACGCGGGCCGCATCATCGAATCGGGCAGCGCCGCGCAGATCTACCACCATCCATCACATCCTTACACCCTAGGCCTGCTGGCGTCGGTGCCGCGTATGGATCAGCCGCGGGGTCAGAAACTGATCCCTATCCAGGGTCAGCCACCCGACTTGACCCGCTTGGACGGCGGTTGTCCGTTCAGGCCCCGCTGCCGCTTCGCCGTGGACCGGTGCGGGTTCGAATATCCGCCTCTGGAATCCATCGAAGATGGCCATTTCGCCGCCTGCTGGGAAAAAAGCCGGCTTCAGAGGAGGGCAGCTTCATGAGTTCCGAGCAGCCGTTGGTGCAGGTTAAGAACCTGCGTAAATATTTTCCCATCACCGAAGGCATTTTGATTCAAAGAGAAGTCGCCCGCGTAAAAGCAGTGGACGATGTTTCTTTTGCGATCGAAAGTGGCGAGACCTTGGGGTTGGTCGGAGAGTCGGGTTGCGGCAAAACCACCACGGGACGCTGCATCTTGCGTCTTGAAGAACCCACCGCGGGCCAGATCGTATTTAACGGCAAGGATTTGGCCACCTTACCCAATAAGGAATTGATCGGTCTTCGCCGGGAGATTCAGGTTATTTTCCAAGATCCGTACAGCTCGCTTAATCCGCGCATGAAGATCGGCAGCATCATCGGTGAGCCGATTAAAGTGCATAACATCATCGCCGCTGCCAAGGAGCGCGAAGAGCGGGTCATCGAGTTGCTCGAAGTGGTAGGCCTGAATCCGAAATTCTACGATCGCTATCCCCATGAGATGAGCGGTGGCCAGCGCCAGCGCGTCGGTATCGCACGGGCGTTGGCTTTGAATCCGGCGTTTATCGTCTGTGATGAAGCGGTATCGGCGTTGGACGTGTCGATTCAAGCTCAGATCATCAACCTGTTGGAAGACCTGCGCGACCAATTCGATCTCACCTATTTATTCATCGCTCACGATTTGAGCGTGGTGCGCCATCTGTCCCACCGCGTGGCGGTGATGTATCTGGGCAAGATGGTGGAACTCTGCGAGTGTGACGAGCTTTACGATAAACCACAGCATCCGTACACTCGGGCGTTGCTGTCGGCGATCCCTGTGCCTGATCCCACGATCGAAGCGGCGCGGGAACACCAAGTGCTGGCAGGTGAGGTGCCGAGCCCGATCAACCCACCGGGCGGCTGCGTGTTCCACCCGCGTTGTTCACTGGCGGTCTATAGTTGCCGATCGCAGGTGCCCGAGTTGCGCGAGCTGAGTCCCGGGCATTGGGTTGCCTGTTCGCAAGTTTAGGCAGTTTTGCCGGGGCGAAGGATTGAACCGAGCCCTGCATGTTAGACGCCGATGGAGCGGTGCACCTACGAAGTCTATTCATATTCAGGCTATCCCTGTTAAGGTCTGTTAACACTAATTATGATAGACTTCGCGTATGAAAATCACCGCATCGCAATTTAACATTACTTGGATTCAAGTCATAAGTGCATAACCCATGACTCTTCTTGCATCTATTCCAGTCAGTTCCTTAAACATCTCGTAAGGAGTCCTGTAACTGTGGAATTGCCAGTCTTGTTTTTCGTAATAACCCAGGATTTGTAGGTGGTGGTAGAACGGCTGGCGGTGCGCCGGAGTTTGTAATACCGAATGGCCCTGTACCGGCAGGTGCAACCACTAGGGCTGTGCGATGAGCTTGCTGTTACTACTTCGGCAAAAAATTACCCGACACAAATTAATAAAATGTGTTATAGTGATGCTATGAAAAAGACAGACGGTCGCTCACTGCCCCATTCCGCGCGAGAAGCCATCCGCAGGCACGCGGTTGCGCAAGTATTATCGGGTGAAAGCCCTGAAAAAGTAATTAAAGCCCTCGGATTTCATCGTTCTTGCATTTACGATTGGTTATCCAGATATGAGCAAGGTGGTGAACAGGCGCTGTCCACCGGCAAGATCACAGGCCGCCCAAGAAAGTGTCCCGATGAATATGCGGATCGCTTACGTGAACTAGTTAAAACGAATCCGTTGCAATTGGATTTTCACGATGCCTTGTGGACACGCTCGATGATTCAGATATTACTGAAAGATAAATTTGGCATCGAGGTCAGCGAGCGCTCGGTGGGCAATATCCTGTCTCGTTTGGGGATGAGTGCGCAGCGCCCTCGGTTTAAGGCATACGAGCAAAACCCTGATCAGGTTAAGGTATGGTTAAGAGAAACTTGGCCTGAAGTACAACGAGAAGCGAAAAGGCGCCGAGCGCGGGTCTATTTTGGCGACGAATCGACGATCCGGTCGGATTATCATCGTGGTACCACTTGGGGGGTACGGGGTGATACGCCAGTTGTAGCGAAAACGGGTCGGCGCTTTAGCGTGAATAGGCTGTCAGCCGTTTCGCCGAAGGGTCACCTGCGTTTCATGGTAACTGAATCACGGGTAACCGCAGACGTTTTTATCGACTTTCTAAGGCGTTTGTTGCACAACGCCAAGCGATCGGTCTATTTGATTGTTGATGGCCATCCCATTCATCGAGCCAAGAAAGTGCAAGAATTTGTCCGCAATAGCCAAGGTAAGCTCACGTTAGTATGGTTACCGCCGTATTCACCGGAACTCAATCCTGATGAGCTAGTATGGCATCATGTAAAAAGCCAACGAATTGGGCGGACAGTGGTGGCTACAAAGGAGCAACTGATGGCCTTGGCTCGTTCGGTGTTGCACTCACTGCAACAGAATACGCAAATAATTAAACGGTTTTTCTATGAAAAGCATGTCAGATATATTCTGAATTAATGTCGGGTAATTTTTTTCCGAATTAGTAAGTAGTGGTGAGACTGAACTGGTGGGGAACTGGATTATTCAGGCTGGTTCTGTCGTAGCAGATGATGTAAGCAAGAGGATAGAAGCGTTGATCGGCAATACCCTCAAGGAGGTCGGTTCTTCCGAAGATGGGTGGGGTGTTTTATATATTGATTCATCGGATGGACGTTATTGGGAGCTAACGTATCCTGATAGTGACGCTCATAGTGGTGGTGCACCAAAGCTATCTGTTATGGCTGTTGAGCAAGCCAAAGCTAAATACGGCTTGTAGTCCCAAGCCTCGCGCTGCGGGGCTTTGTTTATTCGCTGCCGGTCGCTGCCTTGCTCTGAATCAACGCCAACGCATCAGCCGTATTCAAAATCTGAATTCCTTGCCAGGGATGCAGCACCAGCAAATCTTGGTCACCGGTGGCAATAACCTCCGTTTTAGCCGCCAGTGCTGCGGCGATCACTGCATCATCATCAATATCCCGAACGGTGCGCTCAATCGGTTGCGGTTGAACCAACTGGGTGAGCATCCCGTAGCGCTGCATCAGAAAAGCAGGCGTGATGTTCTGAGATGCCAACAGCGCGGCAAATTTCTCCCTTTCCAATACATCGGCCAGTTCATCCAGCAATAGGCTGCTGGTGAACAGCGTTACTTGACCGTCCCGGCCAAGGTCAAGCAACTGGCGTGGTACACCGCCCCAGATCAATCCCGAAACAACGATATTGGTATCAAGTACCAGGCGCACGGTGTTTTCTCTGTGCGCGTACCGCGTTTACCTCTTCCTGAATCTCATCCATCGTCATGGGTGGCAAATTGGCTGCCGCCAGTTTGTCTGCTGCGGAAAACAGACCATTGACGGCGCGGTGGAGCAGAGTCTCGCGCAGAATGTTTTCTATGGCATTGGGTGTCAGTAGTCCGGCCTGTTTGGCTTCCTCAGCCAGGCTGTCCGGTAGATCAATAGTCAGTGTGATCATGGTGCTTTCTTCAACGTGCCAATGATTGCAGGTGCTTCTTGGTCAAAAAGGCGTCCAGCAGCTTTTTAATCACGGTCTTGTCTTCGTCGGGCAAGTGTTCGACCTCCTGAAACTGCCGCAGTAACTCCCGATCCTCGAACTTGGCCTTGGCCGCGTCCTCGGTCGATCCTTCCAGCAGATAGTCACTGCTGATATCCAGCGCATCGGCCAGACGCTTGAGGGTATCGCCGCTGGGACGGGAGATGCCTCGTTCAAACCGCCCGATATGGGTGTAATGCAAATCCGCCAGCTTGCCCAACTCGGTTTGTGACAGGTTTTTCTGCTTGCGCAAGGTGCGCAAACGCTCTGAAAAATCGCTTGATGGTTCCGCCATATCCAGCACCTCGGATGCTTTATTTACCTTAGATATAGCAATTTTAGCGGATTTATCTGGAAAAGCACATGTGTCGGTGATTGATATAGCGGAGCTTATGCTTGATACGATAGAGCCATGCGGCTAGATTATCAAGCATGTTTGCTTTTAGAGCTAGAATGTGATACCTATTTTGCGAAGCCGTATCATTCTTGGGAAAGAGGTCAAAACGAGAATGCCAATGGGCTATTGCGCCAATACTTTCCCAAGACAATGACGCTTATCGATGTCACCACTAAGCAAGTTCTTGAAGCGCTCCACAAACTGAACAATCGACCTAGAAAGTGCCTAAGCTTTAAGACACCGGCTGAAGTATTTAAGGAGCTGACTGGCTTGGATGCAAATAATTTATCCGGTTATGCACTTATCACTTGAATTCAGGGTAGTTGATTTACTAATTCGGCAAAAAATTATCCGACATCAATTCAGAATATATCTGACATGCTCTTCATAGAAAAACCGTTTAATTATTTGCGTATTCTGTTGCAGTGAGTGCAACACCGAACGAGCCAAGGCCACCCGTTGCTCCTTTGTAGCCACCACTGTCCGCCCAATCCGTTGGCTTTTTACGTGATGCCATACCCGTTCATCAGGATTGAGTTCCGGTGAATACGGCAGTAGCAATACTAACGTGAGCCTCCCTTGGCTAGTGCGGACAAATTCTTGCACCTTCTTGGCTCGATGAATTGGATGGGCTCTTCCCTTCTTTAAGTGGGCGGTTTTCAGCGATGTATGCCAGTGGGATACAAATCCAACCCACCAAGATGAAAGTAGATCGCTGCCTTATATCGTTCACGATTTCTGAAACCACACGCTCGATTCTTCAAACTTTGGATCGTGCTGTTAATGCCTTCTGCTCGTCCATTGTTGGCCTTAAGAACAATAGCGTTGACGATGCCCCACAAATGCTCTTTGATCGTTCTGGCCACTTCTTTGATGGGTTCTAGGCGACATCTCTGAGCCCAGATCAACCACCTCTTCCAGGCCTTGATTGCCCAAGTTGTGGATGGGTAATCCCATAAGCTCATCGCCAGTTCACGAATAGCCCAGGCGCGAGCTGTTTTAAGCGTTGAGTGTCTCAGTGGTTCAAAGTTATCCCACTGCTCTTTAGACAGGTTCTCAGGGTTTGTCAGCCCGTTGTAACGAGTTCCCTTTAGCCACTCTACACCCTTGCTTATAAGGGTTTTATTCTCTTCTATGCGAACCTTATTGACCGCTTTACCCAGGGACTGAGCAATAGGGAATTTATCAAATGCTATCTTCCGGTCTGCCTGCGGAATAGTTTGCCTGACTGACTTGATATAAGCCTTGGACCTATCCATCGTCACACATTCGATACCTTTTTTGGCGTCATCCGCCAACGTATCAAAATACTCATTGAGGCTGTCGCTTTTACGATCATCAGCGACATGGATAACGACGCCTTTATCGTGGTCAGTCACTACTGTGACGTATTCGTGGTGCTTTTGAAAAGAGGTCTCATCGACAGCTAGTCGTTTTGGAGGTTGGGCATCCCTGCGAGCAAGACCTCTCCTCACGGCACGCCGCCCAATACCATCAATGGCGTTCCAGCTAAGCTTCACTTGTTGTGCAACAGCCCTGATTGTTGCCTCTTTGAGCCAGTCAATGACCAAGGCTTCGAACAGGGCTGTATATCGGGAGCCTGATTCAGCCCAAGGAACGTCAATGGCCAACACCTTGTGTTCAGGGCATTGGACACGGGGAACACGGGCGACAAGGATAATTTGGAACTGACAGGTATCCCAATGCCGCCACTTCTGGATAATGTGGTCGTAACCCGGACAGGGCTTAGCGCAAACACGGCATTGGCAGCCTTTTTTGCCAGTGTGCTCAATAAAGACTTTAACCTGTTACGCCTGCAGGGACAGCTCGACATCAGACACGAACCAGGGTGTTTCAATACCTAGGTATTTGAGAATAGAGTTTCTTGTCGCGCATTGATGCATCTTTGCATTGAGTGTTTTAGATTATGCTAAACCACCCACTTAAAGAAGGGAAGAGCCAGAAGATCCGCCAGGCCCTATTGAAACTCAGGTACAGATGCAGTTTACATTCTCATGAAAGTTTATGGGACAGCAGTGAAACAACCTACATTATTCAACGCATCACGAATCGCTTCTTCGGAGCGAAGCATCGATTTAGGATCTAAAGAAATGGTGACTTGCAAGGTAACCGTTGCATCACTGCGCTTGACTATTTCTGCATGGCTCATAATGGGTATTCATCTCTTGACAAAGGAGACCAGATTATAACTCAACTATCGACAGATGAGTACATTATTTTAAGAGCGTGCCCTACCTGACCGCATCCTCATTGAGTTCCGGCACCTTCTTTCCGGCCTTGGGTAGCTGTTCCAGAATATCGGTCTTCTCTCGGATATCCTGAACAACCTTCTTGGCATAGAAGCGGGAATCGTGAGCGATGAAATCATGGATGGAACGTAAATCAGCCCTGGCCGGTTGCGACCAGATCACCATGAATCAATTTCCCGCTTCAACTCCTCGCTGGTGACGGTCTGGCTTTGTTCCACGGCCTCCTGTCCCTTCCTGATCTTATTCAGCACATAAAGCCGGTACATGATCTCATCCATGTCGGTATTTTCCGGCAGTTGGTTGGTGGTGTTGAGCGCTTCTTGTTTAGCGGCTTGCACGGTGAATTCCTCACTGTAATCGGTTAGCCGTGCGCCATCCCGCCGATGACCCTTATGACTTCTTTAACGGGTACGCTCTCAATATGATGTATTTAAGCAGCTCAATCAAACCCATATTGATCGAGCTTACGCCAAAATTGATTCCAACGAGCATCCGTGTGTGAATCCACGCAATGAGAGAACTGCTTGAGCCCCAGCCTCCTTCCAGCGCATGCTTGAATTGCATAGGCGCTGCTTAACCAATGGGCACCGCTAAAAATAGTCATTTTTTCGTGAGTGCAAGGAAGCACCGCGCGCGTAACCGCAGCGCATAGGTCATACATAAGGATTCGAGCACAGAGCTGACGCCGCAGTCGCGGAAAAAGTGCATTTTTAGAGGTGTCCTTATGTGAAATAATGTTTACCCGGTTACCTAACTGGAGGACACCTATGCCACGTCGAGAAGAACTACAAGATGAACGATGGAAGATATTGAAACCACTACTCCCATCTCCCCCTGTCCGTACTGATGGCCGGGGTCGCCCGCGTTGCGATGACCGAGCCATACTGAACGGGATTTGTGGATTTTGCGCTCAGGGGCGCGATGGAAAGATTGACCTGAACGGTTTCCATTATACCAGACTTGTCATAGGCGATTCCAACGCTGGGTTGAGAATGACACATTATCCAAGATAGTGCGTACATTAGCCCAAGACCTATACGATAGAGGGAAAATCGACGTAGAAGAATGTTTCATAGACGGTACGTTTGCCAGTGTTAAAAAAGGGGCTGTGGCGTTGGTAAAACTAAGCGGGGCAAGGGTTCGAAACTCATGGCGGTGGCACACAGCACGGGTCTTCCTATCGCCATGAGCGTCGGTTGTGCGTCGCCCCATGAAGTCACGCTCGTTGAAACAACACTGGCTACTGGATTCATATCCGACCCGCCCAAACGACCGATCGGAGACCGCGCTTACGACAGTGGCCCATGCTGCATGTACACACGGGGCGCCGCGTGAGCGAGACGGCGCGGCTGATCTGTGCCGCACGCTCGACCGTCCAGGGTTGGCGTGAGTGGCATCTGGCAATACGCAGAGGCCGGTGGGTGCCCGCAGCGCGGGGCCGCGAATGCTGGACCGTGACCGATGAGGTGGTCAATCAAATCAACGAGTGGCTCAACGCCTCACCGAGTGAGTTCGGCTACCTTCGAACGGATTGGACTGCGCAGTTGCTGGCGTTGGCAGTGGCTCGCCAGTTCAACCGCACCATTCATTCTTCGACGCTACGCCGGCTATTGCCGCACCTGGGCTTTGTGTGGCGGCGAACTCGGCCGGTGCGGGTTCGCCCAGACCGGGGAAAGAATCGCAAGATGCGAGCTATCCGCCGCGCTTTGAGGCGGCGCCAGCACCACGAGACGTTCTATTTTGATGAGGCCGATATCGACTTCAATCGGCGTATCGACGCCTGTTGGACCCGGCGCGGCCAGCCGTTTGGCGTGCCGACACCGGGGCACAACCACAAACACTACGTTGCCGGTGCGCTGCATGCGCATACCGGCAAGCGGGTGGGGGTCGAGCATTCTCGACAATTCCATCATCCGCAAGAGCGAAAAGGCCCAGCGCTGGTTGAGCGCGGATCCGAAGTGCCGCCTCTACTTTCAGCCCACCTACTCACCGTGGGTCAATCAGATTGAACGGCTGTGGAAAACCATGCACGACACCATCACGCGTAACCACCGTTGCAAGTCCTTCGTAGAACTCGCCCAGCGATTGGCACGAGTATAAATGCCGTGCCAATGGCCAAACTTTTTCGGCAAACCTCGCCACTTGCAACCGTGCTCAGCGACATACAAAATGGCGTTCAACACCAGTAAATTGGGTATTTTGACGTTATCTCTTTGAACAGAAAGAGGTTTTTGAATAATGTTAAATTGCGATGCGGTGATTTCCATACGCGAAATCTATCATACATTTAGTTCTAACAGGCCCTAGGAGGAAAACGATGAACTCAAAGCTCACTAAGAGCGTACTCGCCGCAAGCCTAGGCTCAGCGCTCGCGCTTTGGTCGGCGGCGCCAGCAATGGCACAAGAACCCAAGCGCGGTGGTGTTCTCAACTTCGTTGTGGGCTCGAAGATCCCGAGCTACGACGGTCATGCCGAAACCACGTTTGGCATGATTCACCCGATCCGGCCATTCTACAGCCTGCTGTTCCGGATCAACCCCGATAACCCGCAATCGCCGACCGATTTTGTCTGCGATCTGTGTTATGGCGAAGTGCCGCTGGCCGGTGATCCGGGCTCTGATGGTCTGCGATATACCTTCAACATTCGTAAGAACGTGAGTTTCCATGACGGCACACCGTTGACTGCCCACGATATCGTGGCTACTTTCCAAAAGATCATTTTCCCGCCGGAAGGTGTGCGCAGCTCGCGTGTCGCCTTCTTCAAGATGGTCGATTCGGTCACCGCCCCCGATGACTACACCGTGGTGTTCAAGCTGAAATATCCCTCCGGTGCGTTCATCGGTGCCGCTGGCATGCCGTTTAACTTTGTCTACGCCAAGAAAGACATAGAGCGTCAGGATCCGGCGGATAAAGATCCTCTATACGGCTACAAGTGGCACCAAAAGAACGTCAATGGCACCGGCGCGTTCTCCTTCGTGCAACACCAGCCGGGCGCTTTCGTCGAAGGCAAGCGCCACCAGGGTTATCATCATCACGGCAAGCCGTACCTTGATGGCTTCAAGTCCATTTCCGCGCCGAAGATGGCTAACCGCGTGCAAGCCATACGCGGCAACCGTGCCGCCATCGAGTTCCGCGGCTTTCCGCCGAAGCAGCGTGATTCTCTAGTCGAGGCCCTGGGTGAGGGCATCACCGTACAAACCAGTGACTGGAACTGCGGCCTGCTCTACACCCTGAACCATGGCTGGGGTCCGTTCAAGGATGTGCGTGTACGCCGCGCGCTGAACCTGGCGGTCGATCGCTGGGCGGCGGAGAAGAGCTTGTCTCAGATCGCTATCGTGAAAACCGCTGCGGGTATCGTCTTCCCAAGCCATCCGTTGGCCGCCAGCAAGGAAGAGTTGCAAAAGCTCGAAGGCTTCTGGGCGGATATCGAGGCGAGCCGCGCCGCCGCCAAGAAGCTGTTGGCCGAGGCTGGTCATGCCAAGCTGAAGTTCACTTTGACCAACCGCGCCAGTGATCAGCCTTACCGCTACATCGGTACCTGGCTCATCGGTGAGTGGAAGAAGATCGGTGTCAAGGTGAAGCAGCACGTGGTACCCACACCGCAGTGGTTCAAAGCGATGCGCAGCCATGAGTTCGAAGGTGTGACCGACGCCAACTGTCAGTCCATCGTCAACCCGTTGATCGACGTGTCCAAATATCTGGGTTCAGCGCCGAACAACCGGGGCAACTATGAGGACCAGGCACTGGAAGACCTGTTCGTGAAGATGAACAAGTCCAACGACCTCGACGAGCAGCGCGCCATCATGCGTGAGTTCGAGAGAATCGTTATCCAGGACGGCGCCCACGAGGGGCTCACCTTGTGGTGGAACAAGATCAACCCCCACCGCTCCTACGTGAAGGGCTGGAAGATCGCTCCGAGCCACTACCTGAACCAGCATCTGGATCAAGTCTGGCTGGATCTCTGAGTTGAACCGCCACCCCGGCAGCGGGTTACCCGCCGCCGGGGTGTTTGGCGCCGGGGGAATTGAGTTCGAACGCCTAGCCACGCCGGTCCTCGGCGCCAGTTCGTCACCGGTACGATTCGGTAAGCGCTTCTATGTACAAATACGTCATGAATCGGATGCTCCTGATGATCCCGACGCTGTTTGGGGCGGGGGTATTGGTGTTTTGCCTGATGCGCTTGGTGCCAGGCGATATCTGCGATGTCAAGCTAGGCGGCGAAGGCGCCGCGGTCAGCGAAGAGCAATTCGAGATCTGCCGCGAAGAGCTAGGACTCAATAAGTCTATCGCCGTTCAATTCACCGATTTCATGGTCGGCATGGTGACCTTCAATCCGGGTAACTCCATGTGGACCGGCAAAACCATCGGTCATGAGGTGAGTTTGCGCTTTCAGCTAACGCTGCAGTTAGCGGTCATGACAACGATAGTGTCTATCATCATCGCCCTACCACTAGGGGTCTTGTCAGCCATTCATCAAAATACCTGGGTGGATTACCTGGTGCGGACCATCGCCATCGCTGGGGTGGCGGTGCCGTCATTTTGGTTGGGCATCATGTTTATCTTATTCATCTTGGTGTTCACGCAAAATGTGCTGGGTGAACCTTGGATGCCGCCGGTTGACTTCAAACCGATTTGGGAAGATCCGCTCTACAACCTCTCACAACTTATCTGGCCGGCATTGGCGACGGGTTACCGCACCTCCGCCGTTATCACCCGCATGACCCGCTCGGCCATGCTGGAGGTGCTGCGCGAGGATTATATTCGCACCGCCCGGGCCAAAGGGCTCATCGAACGTGTTATCCGTGTTCGCCATGCGCTAAAAAATGCCATGTTGCCGGTGGTTACTCTTATCGGTATCGAATTCGCCTTCCTGATCGGCGGTTTAGTGGTGACTGAGCAGGTGTTCAACTTGAACGGTCTAGGCCAACTATTCGTCGATTCGGTGGGGGCGCACGACTACGTCATGACCCAAGCGCTGGTCATGCTCGTCGTCTTCGTCTTCGTGATCACCAACTTGTTCATAGACATCGTCTACGGTTGGTTGGATCCACGCATTCGTTATAGCTAATAGGCCGCCTGAGTGATTCGCTCCTCAAGGCCCCATGAAGTTAACAGGAAAGAGCCCCATGGCAGTACTAGGCTCCCAAGCCGCATTCGAAGAAGACGTTGTCGATCGCCGGCCCTTGCTCTACAGGCTGGGTTCCATGGCCAAACGTCAACCGCTAGGCGCGGCGGGTTTGCTGGTGGTGATCGTTATGATCTTCGCGGCCATATTCGCCCCGGAAATCGCGCAATACGATCCGGAGGAGAATGATTTCGATGCTATGTTCAGCCCGCCGGCGGCGGCGCATCTGCTAGGCACCGATGAATTCGGCCGGGATATCTTCTCGCGCATCGTCTGGGGCGCACGCACCGCCATGCTGGTCGGTTTCGTCTGTGCCACGGCGGCGGCTCTGGGCGGATTGCTGGTAGGGGTTACCAGCGCTTATTTCGGCGGTAAGGTCGATATTCTCTTGCAGCGGGTGGTCGATGTACTCATCGCTTTCCCCGGCATTATTCTGGCGCTGGCCATCGTTGCCGTTTTAGGTACCGATTCCATTTGGTATGTGATGCTCGCCATCACCATACCGCTATTGCCCAACTGCGCCCGGGTGGTGCGCTCTACGGCACTATCCATCCGCGAGATCCCTTATGTGGATGCGGCCCGGGCCTGCGGCTTCGGCCACCATCGCATCGTGTTGCGGCACATGGCGCCCAATGTTATCGCGCCGTTCCTCATCATGTGGACCACTTTTCTAGGGCAAGCTATTTTGGCTGAGGCATCGTTGACCTTCCTTGGATTGGGGGTGCAGGAGCCGACGCCGGCCTGGGGGTTGATGCTGCGTTCGGGCGCCGAGGAATTCGCCGAATCTGCGCCTTGGGTGCCCATATTCCCCGGCATCGCCATTTCCCTGGCCGTGTTCGGTTTTAACCTTTTTGGCGATGCCCTGCGCGACGTACTCGATCCGAAGCTGCGCGATCAGTAAGCTCACCGCTTCCCGTCCAGTCCGCTGCGGGCTAGGCTTGGTCCTAGGCGCGCTTTTTCCCGGCATTTTCTTTTTTGGCGCCTATGCCGGCGACTGTCCGTAACAGCCGGTCCGTGACCGCCGATTTTCCCATTATCCGCTTACCTGCTCCGGGGCAGGCCGTACCCGTAATCGTCAGCATTCCCCATTTCGGTTGCGCTCCCTTACCGTGTATTACCGATGAGGACTATGCTGATCGGATGTACCGCTCTTTTCGCTTCGGATACGCAGATGCTTTCGCCGATCGGATTTACGGTGAGCTACACCGGCAGGGGGCCACCGTTATCGCAACGCCCTACTCCAGATTGTTCGTGGACTTGAACCGCCGCCGCGATGACTTCCAGTGCAAGGACGGCGAGGTGCGTTCAAAGAAGGGTGTGTTCAGGACTCACACCCTCTATAACAACCCGGTGCTCAAATGGCCCCTGTCGCCAGCACGGGCGCAGTGGTGGCTGTGCCGGTTTTATGATCCCTACTACATTGCCCTTGAAGCTCACACGGATAGCTGGCTGGCGGCAGCGGGACAAGCGTTGCTCATTGATGGTCACACCGGCAGCCCCCGGCGCTTGGACGGCTATGAAGTGGTACTAGGCACTGGGCTGGGCAAGTATTGTCATCCTGATCTCACCCATGCAGTGCAGCAGGTGTTAAGAGGACATGGTTTTGCCTGCACGGCAGACTTATCGGGTTATAGGGGCGGTGCCGTGGTACGCCGGTTCGGCAGGGCCGAACAGCCGCTGCAGGCCATTCAGATCGAAGTCAATGCGGGCCTCATCATGCGCTGTTCCAGGCGCGCTTACGCCGAGTCACTCAAGGTGGGGCTTACCCCTGCTTATGATAAAAATGCACTGCAGGCGCTTCAGTCAGCGGTGGCAGATGTGGTTCGTTCAGTTGGTGTTTAGGGCACCTGCCAAAAATAGTCATTTTTTCGTGAGTGCAAGGAAGCACCGCGCGCGCAACCGCAGTGTATAGGTGATACCTGAGGATTCGAGCACGGAACTGACGCCGCCATCGCGGAAAAAGTGCATTTTTTTAAGATGCTTTTTATTCGCTTAGTACCTTCGTGCCGTCGGCATGAGGCGATCACCGAAACACCGCCCTAGTGGCGTTTGTGCTGCGATCCGGGGCCCATCGTCCCTCGCGCCGATGGTCAAATGTTGACCGAAAAACCACCGTCGATCGGAATCGCCGCACCCGTCACGAAATCGGAAGCGGCGCTCGCCAGAAATACGGCGATGCCTTGGAAGTCGTCAATATGACCCCAGCGCTCGGCCGGGGTCCTCTTGAGTACGTGATCATGCAAGCCATCGACGTCTTGTCTCGCCCGCTGGGTCAACTCCGTGTCAATCCATCCGGGTAAGAAGCAGTTCACCTGGATATTGTCGGCGGCCCATGCCGTGGCCAAGGATTTGGTGAGTTGGACCATGCCACCTTTGCTGGCGGCGTACGCGGGGCCCCACGGCGAGCCGAAGATGGAAAGCATGGAGCCATTGTTCATCACTTTGCCACCGCCGGCCGCTTGCAGCGACGGATAGCAGGCTTTGCTACAAAGAAACGCGCTCGAAAGATTAGTGTTGATAACCGTGTGCCAGTCGGCCTCGGCTAACGCTTCTGGCCGCTGGCGGATATTAGTGCCGGCATTGTTGACGAGGATGTTGATGCCGCCGAGTTGGCGGACTACCGCTTCGACCATGCTGCTGATACTGGCACTGTCGGTAATATCTACCTCGACGGCGATGCAGCGTCCAGCGCCCAATGGGTCCAACTCCGCTACGGCGGCCGCATTCTTCACCGCATTGCGCGCTGCCACTGCGATGGAAGCGCCCGCCCTGGCCATACCCCGCGCCATGCCGAGACCGATGCCGCCGTTGCCACCGGTAACGATGGCTACTTTGCCGCTTAAGTCGAAAAGATTCATCGAGTATTTCCTTGACCTTCGCTGTCGCCACATTAACTGTCCATAATGCACCAGTCGGATGCATCGTGCGGGCGCGATGTTAGAGTTAAACTACCGCAGGTGTTGGCCAGTTGGCCCATAAGTATTGGCCCATAAGTATTACCTAGGCGGTTAACCATGCAAGCAGGGGAAGAGTTTCACGGCGATGGCCGGCGAAGACGGCCACTGCCCAAAGACGTGTTGGCTGAGTTGACCCGGATGCATGACGGCCTGGCGTGGGTGTCGGTAACAGTGACGCTCTCACTGCTCGCTTTGACCATCATGGCAGCCGTGATCTGGTGGTCGCCATGGGTGGTGATCCCGGCCCTGGTTTTAATCACCTCGAGGCAGCAAGCGTGTTTTGTGTTGGCCCACGATGCGGCTCATTACCGATTATTTAAAAACCGTACTCTCAACGATGTGGCGGGGCGGTTTTTGGGTTCCATCGTAGGCGTTTCCATGTGCAGCTACCGGGTCGTTCACCGGCTGCATCACAACGATCTCTACGGCAAAAGCGATCCGGATATGCCGATCCACGGCGGCTATCCGCGGGGCCGGCTTTATCTGTTGAAAAAGCTGGCCCGCGATCTGATGGGTCTGACGGCACCGAAGACTTATGCTTATTTTTTCGGTGCGCCCTCTATGGCAAGACCCCTGGACGACACCTCGCCGCGGTTGCGCGAGGAGGCCATAGGCGATCGTTGGGTAGTGGTTCTGTTCCATATAGGCGCACCCAGCATAGCTTTTGCGTTGGGGTTTGGCGTCGAGTACCTGGTGCTCTGGTTACTGCCGTTACTCACTTCTTTGCAAGCTTTATTGCGCTTCAGGGGCATCTTGGAGCATGGTGCTGTGACGGACACAAGCTCTACACTCACGGCATCGCGCACCAACCTGGGGCCGCGTTGGCTACTCGGATTGATGTTTCCGCACTACGTCAACTATCACATCGAGCATCATCTGTATCCGGCGATACCCCACTATAATCTGCCGCGGTGCCATGAAGAATTGCGCCAGCTAGGACTGCTGGAAGACGCAGAAGTACGCACCATCGGCCAGGCCGCCGCCCTTATCTTCGATGATCCCACGCCGAAGGTGGCTGCCACTTAGGTCGGGCGAACGGGCCGGGCGAACGCCGCGGCTCCAGGATGGCGCCAGCCAATGGAGCGATCAGCCAGCCGCCAATCAGGGTGTGGATCGGTTAAAAGCACTGATCGCCCCTGGCGAATCGCTAGTTCAGGTGCTGGAGAGCGCCACCAGCGATGCCAATTGGGTGCAGCGATGCCAATGGTTGGTCGGCGATGTGGAAAGACAGCGCGAACTCGTCCGCACGTTCGCTGCGCACGGCTGCCGCGGTTCTCGATAGACCAACTGGGATGAAGCCCACGCAAGAGCACTGTCCAGGCGCCCTCTAGTCTCCAGCCATGCCCTGCAGCTCATCGTCGGTGGGAAACCGGCCAAGCTGCTTTTTGGAGAACAGTAGAGTGCCGTTAACGGTAACCTCGAAGACACCGCCACCGCCCTTGATGAGGGTGACATCAGCGCTCTTCGCATCGAACCATTTTCTCGCACGGAGAGCCATAGGTTCGTAGTTTCACTGCATGCAGTATTCGATCTCGACTCGCATAGGACTTCACTCCGCTATATCCGCTTCGAACCGCGCTCCGCTAACCCGTCTTTGAAGCGCAGCCATCCCGTAACCATAGGTAAAAACCAAGGATTGCCATTATAGAGTGGCACGGCCTTGGGTGCTCTTTCGTGGAACGCGGACTGCGCTTGGGGATCGCCAAGAATGTGCAAGGCGGCTTTTAATCCCAGCCAACGGGCCCATACGACACCGGAACCACAAAATCCCGCCGCGTAGTGCACTCCGTCGTGGACAAACAACCGTGGCAAGGAATCGCGATTGTATGCTACATAACCGAACCAAGAATGGGAGATACCGGCAGCGGACAGGCGCGGGAACAGTTGTACCAGTTCGCGGCGCAGACTGTCCGTACCCGCTAATGGATTGGACCTGGGATTGGGGCACCTGCCACCGAATAGAATGCGGCTACCGTCTGGCGATGGCCTGAAGTAGTGATAGAGATTGCGGGTTTCTCCCAGCATGCGCCGCTGTGGTATCAGTTCATCCATGAGCGCCCCGGTAATGGCTTCGGTCGCGATGATGCGGCTGGCGACGGGTACCAAGCGCTTGCGCAACCATCGATTCGAACGGTCGCCATAGCCGTTGGTGGCAACGACCACATGGCGCGCGCGAATGGGGCCACGCAGGGTCCGCAAGTCGAAGCCGTTGCCATTGCTCTGAAGCCGGGTAACGGCGGTCTCGCCGTGAACCGTGGCGCCCGCTTGGCGGGCCAGGGCCAGCATTCCGGCATGTAACTTCGCCGGATGTAAGCCAGCGATATCCGGCCTGACCACACCACCGAAATACCGATCGGTGCCGATTTCGCGCTGAATATTGCCCGGCGTGACAAGCTCGGTATTGATGCCGAAGTGCTTCTGATGTAGCTCCGCATCAATGCGCAGCCCGTCGAAATCGCGCTGATAAGACGCGCCGGTAAAGCGGCCCACGAGCTGATAGTCGCATTTGATGCCCTCGCGCGTGATGAAATCAGCCAAGTCTTCCCGCGCGACTTTCGCTTCCAGATAGATGGTACGGGCCCGATCGACACCGAGTTTTTCGATAAGACTGGCAAAGCTTGGCCGCAGCGCACCGCTGGCGATACCGCCGTTGCGAGTGGAGGCTCCCTCACCTGGACGCATGCGATCGAACACGTGCACGTTGCGGCCAGCCCGGGCCAGGGTCAGCGCCGCCGACAGGCCGGCGTAGCCCGCCCCCACCACGACGACATCACAACGCTGGGGCACCGGTTGCATGAACAGGGCGGGCGGGCGAATGGCGTTCCACCAATAAGGCGTAGTTTCAGGCACGTCGGCAAGGGTTCCGTAACAAAAAGCGGCCTAGCGGTCGGCTACGCCTGGGTTGAGACCGGTGTAGAGGCTACTGTGAGTACAGTAAATGTTACACGCCAAAGCGCTGCGCGCCAGAGCGTTTAGTTAGAACCAGCCCAATTCGGTGTTCGAGCGCGATACTCTCTCTTCTTCAGAAGTAGTAGGTTCGCCTTGTTGGTAACCGCCTTGCCGGCTGGCTCGCTTTCCCCGCGTCAATCCTCTCCCCGCGTCAATCTATGTCACCAGCCGGCCCCGCTGGAACCCATGGCGCGGCTCTCGCAGATGTGCGGCGGCATCAACTTCCGGATTGAGCGGGACCACTGTACCGGGCTCGTCCGCGGTGCAGCCCGGACCGGCAGGGGTAGCTATGGCAGCCGTGCAGGTGGACGATGGTTACATGGGCGAGGGCTACGCCATCCCCGCTAGCGCCACTGCGGGAGGCCATTACCATTGCCGCCCGCATAGAGCCATTGCCGCCCGCATAGAGAGTGTGCTGTTGGGTCCGGTGTATTCGGGCAAAAGCTTTGCTGGCATGCTAGGGCTTGCCCGTTCAGGCTTCTTCGCCAGCGGCAATAATGTTCTATTCTTGCACAGCGGAGGCTGCGCGGCGTTATTTGCTTATGGGCGCCTGCTAAAAATAGTCATTGTTTCGTGAGTGCGAGGAAGCACCGCGCGCGCAACCGCAGTGTATAGATGATACCTGAGATTGGAGCACGGCGCTGACGCCGCAATCGCGGAAAAAGTGCATTATTAAAGATGCCCTTATGCAACAGTGCTAGCACGCAATGCGGCGCAGTCATGCCCGGCCACAACAATGTGCCATAACGATAATCTCACTAAAGTGTATAGACGGAGGACGATCATGAAGAAAACGACCCTAAAGAAAACAACGGTTGGATTGCTGGGGGGGATAGCCCTAGGCTTGATAGCGGTACCGGCGATAGCGGCGGAAAAAGTCGCCATAGGCGTGCCGAGTTGGACCGGCGCGCAGGCCATCGCCAACTTGTTAAAAGTTGTGGTGGAAGAACGTATAGGTGGACAGGTGGAATTGGTGCCTGGCAATAACGCCACCATTTTCCAGGCGATGCATCAGGGCAAAGGCGACATTGACGTACACCCCGATGTGTGGCTGCCCAATCAGGAGAGCTTCACTAAAAAATACGTGGACGGCGCCGGTACCGTTCAACTCAGTCAAAACTCTTACGCAGGCAACCAGGGTTTTTGTGTATCCAAGGACTTCGCCAAGAAACTCAACATCAGCGACATCGCCGATTTCGGGCGGCCGGATGTGGCGGCAGCCATGGACAGCGACGGTAACGGCAAGGGCGAGATGTGGATAGGCGCCCCGGGCTGGGCCTCGGCTAACGTCAATCAAGTCAAAGTCCGTGACTACGATCTATTGCCCTTCATCGAACCCATCCGCGCCGAGGAGAGCGTCAAAACCGCCAGAGTAAAGGACTCCATCGCCAAAGGTGAAGGGTATGGTTTCTATTGCTATAAACCCCACGCGATCTGGTACATGTTCGACGTGGTCATGGTCAGCGAGCCGCAATTCGATCCGGCCAAGTACAAAATGCTGCAACCATCGGATTCACCGAATTGGTATGAAGAATCGAAAGTGATGACCAAGGATGCGTTGAAGAACGTCCAGATCGCTTATTCGAAATCCCTGCAGGACCGCTCTCCCGCTATCTTTGAATTCCTTGGCCGGTTCGGTTTGAACGCCGATGACGTCAGCGGTTTCGCCTTCGAGATCTCGGGCAAGGGGCGTCCGGCGGCGGATGTGGCAAAGCAGTGGGTAAACACTAACTCCGCGCGGGTTGACGCCTGGCTCGGTCTTTGAGGGATGCGTGCACCGCGGGCTGATCTCGCCCGCGGCCAAACTTGACGGATAATGGCCACCACCGTTCGCGGCTGGTGGCCTTGCTTGCAAATAACCATCCCACCCCTTTGCGTCATGTCCGATACTGCCATCGAAATCGCCAACGTTTGGAAGATCTTTGGCGCCAACCCTCTGCACGTCCTCAATGTAGCCCGTGGCGGGGCATTCACCAAACAAGCATTGTTGGAGCAGCACGATGCCGTGGTGGGTGTTGCGGATGTGAGCTTGGCCGTCAAGCGCGGCGAGATATTCTGCGTCATGGGGCTGTCGGGCAGCGGCAAATCGACCCTGGTCCGCCATATCAACCGGCTGCTGGAACCCACCGCTGGATCGGTGATCGTCGATGGCGTCGATGTGATGTCCCTGGAGCCCCCGGCGCTACAGACTTTTCGTAACCACAAAGTGGCCATGGTGTTCCAGAACTTCGGACTGCTGCCGCACTGGTCGGTGCTGGACAACATCGCCATGCCGCTTGAAATTCGCGCGATCAACAAAAATGAACGTATGCGCATCGCGGCGAAGATCGTGTCGCTAGTCGAGTTGGATGGCTGGGGCAACAAATTCGCCCACGAGCTGTCCGGAGGGATGCAACAGCGGGTGGGCTTGGCCCGGGCGCTGGCGGCCGATCCCGATGTGCTGCTGATGGATGAACCGTTCAGCGCGCTAGACCCGTTGATTCGGCGGCAACTGCAAGATGAGTTCATCAAGCTATCGGCGAAGATGAACAAAACCACGGTATTTATCACCCATGATCTGGACGAGGCGGTACGGGTAGGTGACCGCATCGCCATCATGCGCGACGGCGCTGTGGTGCAGATCGGGACCGCCGAGGATATCGTCATGCATCCGGCGGACGATTACGTGGCCGACTTCGTCGCCGGCATATCGCGGCTCAAGATCGTCAAAGCCAATGCCGTCATGACACCGGTGGCACAATTCGTACACACCCATGGCCCGCTTGGCGGCGACCTGCGACAGGTACCGGAGAGTGAGAGCTTGAGTTCGCTCATCAACATGGCCATCGGCGACGAATCACCTATCGCAGTGACGCGCGCTGAGCAAACCGTGGGCATCGTCACGTCACGGGACATCCTGCGCACCGTCATCGAAGGAGCGGATGTAGCGTGAGCAATACGCCCGCAGAGACAAACTCGGCGCAGAACATCACCGCCGAGCGGGCGCGGCTCACCCGTGACTTCGTGGTTACACGCCCCGGCTACTATGTGGCGGCGTTTCGCAAGATTGGCGCCGATGCCCGTTTTGTCTGGACCTTCAACCTGGGCGCCGGCTTACTCGGACCGATCTGGTACGGCATGCGCGGCATGTGGAATTGGGGCCTCGCGTTCCTTATCTTGGAGACATTCGCCTGGGTACAGGTGATACGGGGCTTATTCGGCGATCTGGCCGCTGCTGCCTGGCACCGCATCGGCCAAATCGAAGGCACCCTTGAACTTCGCCGCCAACAGCTAGCCGCGGCCATCGAAAAGAATTCCGGCAAGATCGACGTTTACCAGCGGACCGTACAGTCGTTGGAGGACGCCATCGGCGGCATTCGCCTGGAAGCCGAACAACTGGAAGCGTCCGGCGTCTGGATAGCTTTGGCCGGCGCCCTGGCATTGCTGGTTATCAAACTGGCACAAGCGGTAATGGCTAACCGCTTGCTCGAACGCCGCTTCTCGGAGTGGCTCTCGAATCCGTCCATTGGCAAAGGGATGACGCCGTGGCATATCGGTCTGAGTGTCGGATTCACGTTGCTGGTCATCGGAGCGACGGTTACTCACTACAGTTTTCCCGGTGCCTACGGCGTTCTGATGGCGTTCCCAACCGAGGGGTTTATACGGTTGGAGAGCATCAAAGGGGTCGAATGGTTTTTCGATTTTTGCGTGCGCAACGGCGAAACCCTATTCGATGCCGTTACTACCGTCATCCGCTTCGTACTCGATGGCCTGGAAATCATTTTCGTAACAACACCGTGGATGGTGATCGCCAGTTTTATCGTCTTGCTGACGGCGCTGTCGGCGGGCCTGCGCGCGGCGATCTTCTCCGGTGCCTTCCTCGCCTATATGGGTTTGCTGGGCTTTTGGGAAAAAGCCATGACCACACTGGCGCTATTGGGAACGGCGGCGTGTTTGTCCATCGCCATCGGTATTCCCCTGGGAATGTTCTGCGCGCGGCGGCCGCGCTTCTATGCGTTCATCCGGCCCATCATGGATTTCATGCAAACCATGCCGGCTTTTGTGTTCATGATCCCCGTGATTGCATTTTTCGGCACCGGCAAACCAGCCGCCGTCGTTACCACCATGATCTTTGGCGGCACACCGGTGGTGCGCCTTACCGTACTGGGGTTGCGGGGCGTGCCCGAGAACGTGCGCGAAGCGGCCATCTCCTATGGCGCCAGCAAGTGGTATTTACTGACCCGCGTCGATCTACCCCTGGCCGGCCCATCCATCCGCGCCGGCATCAACCAAACCATCATGCTGAGTTTGGCCATGGTGGTGGTGGCCTCGCTCATCGGCGCTAAAGGACTCGGCGAGGATGTGCTGGAAGCTTTGCAATATGCCAATGTGGGTCAGGGGATTCTGGCCGGCTTCGCCATCTTGTTCTGCGCCATGATCCTGGATCGCATCGTCCAGGGCGAGCGTAAATAACTTTAGAGGTGCCCTTTACCCGCTCCGCGGCGGCGGGATTGCTAGTGTAGTGCTCCCCCAAAGTCCTGGGCCGGTGCGCAACGCACCGGGCGGCTGAAAACGGAACTGCGCGAATACCTGCGGCCGCGGCTGTTGCGCCTCGACGAACTGGGGGGCACCTTTAATAATCCACATTCTGAAATCTGATGATCAATAATCGGTCGCTTTCGCTCTGGCGAAATGTCGAAATCGTAATTTTTAGAGGTGCCTACATAACGACTAAGCCCAGCGGCGCGTAGCGTCCGCCTGGGGCTCCTTGTTACATTTTGTTGAAAATAGCGCTCATATGCCCTATATTTTTAGTGCGACTAGACGCTCGCGTTCCTCACAGCGAGCTTCTCATCTGAGACTAGTCGTTCCGAATACCTAAGGCCAGCGCTGGATTTCGACATCCGTGCTGGCCTTAATTTTTTGCCATATATCAAATACTTGCTGGTCATGCCACTTAGCTGGTCTAGACGGCATATTCTCGTATCTACCGGCCATATACACCAACACATCCGCGACCTGAAGGAAGCGGCTATGGTGAGAATGGGTAAAATAGACTGTATCTATTAGCCTGCCAAGCGGACGGCCAAAATACATTGGCGTCCTACCTGACATTTTGAATTCTGAGAAATCAATGACCGCCCTTGTAATTTTATCCTTTTCATAATCACCGAATACTGCCCCTAGATCATCAACGGACTCAAGATAATCGCAAAATCGTTCGAGAATGAGCATTAACCCCAAACGATATTCTGGGACAGGGTATGTGTATTTGGCTCTGTGTGCTTTTACATCAATACAAACCATTCTTACCGGCAATTTGTTATTAATGATGAATGTTGCAATATCATCGAATAATTGAACGCGTTGCTGAGCTTTTGTTTCTTGAACTGACCCTTACCGTGGAACATTTCCTTTCCATAAAACTCGTTATCTGGAATTAATGCAGTAGAGCCGAAAAAGTTCGATTGGATTCGAGTAAGAGTTGACTCCAAATCAAGAGCCTTATCTTCAGGGAGCACATATCCACCGATGAAGAAAAAAGGATTCTCTTCGGTGTATTTGTTTTCATCAAAATATGAGAGATGTATGTGTGCCCTTAAGAAATATAACGGCCTGCATCACTGGCCGAGCGCGCAGCGCGAGGTCTAGTGCATGTGTTTGTTGGACGAAGCCGCTACGCGGCAGCTTGAAGCCATTGGCTTTTACTCATGGTTTAGATGAAGCGGAGACTTCCCCGTGCCCGCAATTCGGCGTGTGTCATTGGGAACCCGCCTCAGGCAAGCACACGAGAAGTCCGGCTTTGAGGCGTTATACCAGAAACGCCTACGCGCCCTAAAACTCAAAGGCCATGCCCGTAAAACCATTGCGGGCTATGCCACAGGCGTGCGCCGCCTGGGCGAACACCTCAAGCGCTGCCCGGGCGATGTCACCAAGGCAGAAGCTCGACCCCCCTGTCGACTGCCTGCTCCAAACGCCTGCCTGGGCCCCCATGAAGATTGACCGTCACGGTATTCGCTTTCTCTACGCAGAAGTCCTCGCTCAATCATGGCCCGGGCTCGATTTCGCTAAGGCGCCCAAGACCCAGCGCCTACCCGATAGCCTGACGCCAAATGAGCGTGCCCACATTCTCCACATCACTCGCCGGTTTGACCTTCAGTGCTTGGGGTTCGTCACGGATACGTTGGGTCTGCGCCGGGGTGACACACGGCGCCTTGGGTGCGCCGACATCGACCGTGAGCGCGGGCAGGTACCTATCCGCACCTCCAAGGGCCATCAAGCTCGCTTTGTGCTTTTGCCGTCAATGACGTTGCCGGTTCTGCGCAAGCTGTGGTGCCCTCATCGCCATCCACGAGGGGTGTTCCCTCGCCGTGACGGGGCCTCGGCCACCGGCTCATTGGACCGCGCCAACGGGCAAAAGGGCTTTCAGCAGGGCGTTGCTGATGCACGGGTCCTAAAGCGCGTCTCGATTCATTCCCTTCGTCATAGCGACGCCCCACCTATGTTGGAGGCGGGACTCACACTCAGTGCTATTGAGCATCAACGGGGGCACGCCTGTCCTAAGACCACCGCTCGCTATGTGCCTATGACCGAGAAAAGCGCGGGCGATGCCCAGGCAATGCCGGAGGCCCTGGTTGGCCGGTTTGCATCAACATTGCGCACCCTATGGGGTGAGGCGGGCTCGGCATCAATGCCTCACCTCGATTGGCTGAGTTGGTGCGCAGCGGGATGGCTGAGTTGATTAAACACGCCGGCCCCCGCTCACCGCTCATCAACGCCACGGCCTACAGGCTATCGCTCTTGGTCGCACGGGTGCCGTGGGGGCGACTTCGATGGATTGCACCCATTGGGCTCATCAACACTCTCGAAGGCGTTCGTGTGGTCACCGTAGTTGTCCCCGGTGCCAACACGCCAGCGCCCAGGACGGGCTGGAGCGCCAGCGGGCCAAGCGCTGGCCGGTCCCTGACTTCATGGCCACTGTTACCCTGCCCGCGGCGCTACGCGCCTTGGCCTACCGCGAACCTGAGCGCGTCTAGGCTGGCCTGTTCGCCGCTGTCGCTCAACCCCTCAAGACCTTCGGAATCAATCCTCCACCACTCAACGCCGATAGCGGCTTTTGTGCCGTACTGCCCACTCACTCGCCCCGAGTGACTGACCCTCCCCATCTACCGGTCCTCATACCGGGTGGGGGTGTGCCGCGTCAGTCAGGTCAACCTTGCCTGTGGCGCGCGCTGGATGAGCGCGATTATCTGTTCAATGGCTTCGCCCTGGCCAAGGTGTTGCGGGCGAAGTGTCTTGATGAGTGGTGCAACAGCGGGCTCACGCTGCCTAAATCGTTGCCCAAGAAGGGGGGGGGCACTGTCAATCGGTTGGCAACGGTTTACCCGCACTGAAATATCTATCCCGCTCTCTCTACCGCGCTGTGATTGGCGAGGGCGATATGGTTCGGTTCGAACGCGCTCAGCGCACCGTTACTTTTCCTTATCGCCACGCCAAGACCCGCAAATAGGAGCGCCTGACCTGGCCCTTAGTCGAGTGCCTGTGGCGTATCGCCATGCACCTCCTGCCCAAGCGCATACCGCCGGTGCGCAACTACGGTTTGCTTCATGGCAACGCCAAGCCATTATGGCGGCTCGTGCAGTGGGTACGGCACATCGCACCGGCGCCGGTGTCACCCAAAACGGCTAGACCTTTTCACTGCCCGCACTGCGGTTCTCCCATGCGAGGTGGGTCGTTCATACCAAACAGGGCGTTTATCTCGCCACTCGGACCGCCACTACCGGGGGGGTGAGTCACGGCATGGCTGCCTGAAACGCTAGCCTTGCGGCGCAGGCGATTGGATTGCGCCGCCACACTCACTATAGGGAGGGTGGGTCTTGGGCTATGGCATCCTCCAAGTTTGGCCGGGCTGGCTCAGGCTACCGCTCGGCTTCAACAAAGCCCGAATTCCGCCAACCCCCGCCTGCCGCCGAACACCTCGAACTAATTACCATACACTAAGGCTGCCCTAACACCGGGCTTGTCCAACACCGGAGCAGGTCGCGGCTACGCGCGACCTAGCCTTATTTGTTGACCTATCCTTATTTGTTAGGGCTATTAGCCGACATTGTTGATCTCCGCTTGAATCCAGCGCATATCTTCTTGCGCTTCATCGTCCGAGTAGTAGCCGCGCTGATGCATAGCAGATACGGCGGTACCCCACAGATTGAGCATATCGTCGCCTATGGCGCTGAGAACCCCTCGATACACGTGGTAATGACCGCTCGTCAACCGATTACCGAGGACATTGGTAATGAGAATCAATGCGAGGTGGTCGGGTTGAAGACCGTCATGTCGAATTGAGTGGACGGTTTTGTCTTGCTCGTTGGCCGATGTGACGGCATCTCTGCGAATGACATCGCGACACAACGATGCCTGCTTGTCTAGGAAGGCGTCGATCTCTGCAACAGTGGTCTGAACTTCGGAAGGTCCGTTGAGTCCGGATGGAGCGACTGCACCCGGCGTATCTTCCAGGCTCTTGAGCATAGAACTCATTATGGACAAGGGAATCATCCCGGCAAACTCAAGAGGAAAGAACGCCAACAACCACCAAGAGGAGCCATTAAAGAACAAGACGTAGACAGGTAGGCCGATAACGGCTCCGCCCTGCAGTAGAAATCCAAGAAGGTTGTGCTCATGTGAGCTACGGCAAGCTCAAGGGCCGCGGAAAGCCTCGCAGACGCACTGCGGCAGTCTGAACACGGTGGCGATGAAGGCGGTCCACCATTCGAGTGGGACACCGCGATCGATGTCGGCGTCTACAGCGCCGCATTTGGGCCGCTGAACGATGCCGAAGACCGCGAGATCGTGTGTCAATTCGGGGCGCTGGATCGGCATCGCCGTGAGCATGTCTACAGCATTGGCGGCAATCGCGACCGCGATGCTGTGGGTGAGTCTGGCTGCGGGTGAGTCTGAAGGTCAATGGTTCCGACGCTGGAGCGGCCCGATGGGTGAATGCCCGGCAACCTCTGGCGTGTCGCTGGAGGCATACCCGTATCGCCCCGTGGGGATCTGGCAAGGGAGATACCCGTGAGCTTCATGCGGCGGCGGCGACAATGAGCGGCGTTACCAGAGCGCAACCGGCGAAGAGCCGGGCGCGTAGGCCGCCTAGACTGGTCGCCGCTATGGCCGGCATGATTGCGCTCATCTGCTGGCCTGATGTTCGTGGCTGTGGGCCTGGTCCTGCCGCGGGCGCACGCTGTGCGGATCGAGGACCGGTTCGGCGAGTACGCGGGCGTCTCTGGCGGTGCCGTGGATAACCACCTGCAAGGCCGTGCCCGGCGCCGCGGCTGCGGGCTTCACGTAGGCGAAGGCGAGCAGCTTGGCGACGCTGTGACCATAGGCGACCGAGGCCGTGGAGCCGACGACGCGGCCGTCGTGCAGCACCGCTTCACCCCCATGCCCGTCGATCGCGCCGTCCGCGTCGATTTCAAGATAGGCGCAGATCCACGGCAGCGGCGCTTGCATGGACCGCACCGTTGCCGCCTGGCCGACGAAGCCGGGTTTGTCCAGCTTGACGAAGCGCATGACATCGGCCTGCGGCAAGGTCACCTCGTTGGTGAGCTCACCGGCGCCCTTGAAGGCTTTCTCCATGCGCATGGCGTTCATCGCGAAGCTGCCGTAGTTGCGGATGCCGTACGGTGCTCCGGCCCGCCACAGTGCGTCGTAGACGGGCAGTGTGTGCTCGCGCGCCAGGTGCAGCTCCCAGCCGAGTTCGCCGGCGTAGGACATGCGCAGCGCCCAAACCGGGTAGCCTGCAACTTCGATGCGTTGAGCGCTAAACCAGCGAAATGCCGCGTTGCCTAGCGCCGCCGAGGTGCAAGCGGCGAGCACGTCGCGTGAGCGTGGTCCGTTCAACGCGAGCGCCGCCCAGTCGTCCGAGCGCACGATGACCTCGGCATCCTCGTCAGCCCGCGCTTGATTCAACTCATCGAGCAGCCGTTGCTCGAAAAAGGCCGCGCACACCAGGTAGAAGCGCTGGGCGTCCAGCTTGACGACCGTGGTCTCGAGCGAGATGCGTCCACCAGGCGTGAGGAGGTGGGTCAATGCGATGCCGCCGGGCTTCGCCGGCAGGCGGTTGGCGATGAGGCGATCGAGCAGGGCGGCGGCATCTGTACCGGCCAGCTCTACTTTGGCGAATGCGCTGATGTCCATGATGCCTACGGCGTCGCGTACGGCCCGGCACTCGGCACCGACGATATCGTGCACGATGTTGCGGCGAAAGGAGTAGTGATCGCGTGCTTCCACGCCGTCCACGGCGAACCACCGTGGGCGCTCGTGGCCGTAGACTTCCTCGTACACGGCACCAGCCGCCTTCAGACGCTCGTAGAGCGGTGAGGGTTTGATGGGCCGTCCTGCCAGGCGGTTGAAGTGCGGGAACGGGATCTCGTGGCGCAGGCAGTAGTCTTCGTGGGCTTTGACCACCTGCCACTGCGGGGTCGCGTAAGCACCGAAGCGGCGCGGGTCGTACTCGCGCATGGAGAGGTCCGACGCGCCGTGCACCATCCACCGCGCCAGCTCGCGGGTGAGGCCCGGTCCCCAGCCGATGCCGATCTGGGTGCCGCAGCAGCACCAGTAGTTGCGCACGCCCGGTGCGGGACCGATCAGCGGGTTGCCGTCGGGAGGATGCGAGATGGCGCCGTGCACTTCACGGCTGATGCCGAGCGAGGCGCAGATGGGCATCCGCTCCAGCGCATTCTCCAGCCACGGCATGACGCGATCGTAGTCGGCGGCGAAGAGTTCATTCTCGGCCTCCCACGGGCAATGCTCCTCCCAGACCGAGTTGGGATTCTCCTTCTCATAGATGCCGATCAATGCCCGCTGCTGTTCCATGCGCACATAGCCCGATACCTGCCGGTCGTCACGGATCACAGGCAGCTCCGATTGCAGCTCAGCGAACTGCGGCACCGGCTCGGTCACGAAGTAGTGGTGGGTCATCGAGGTGGTGGGGATCTGCAAGCCCGACCACTCGCCCATCTGGCGCGCATAGGTGCCGCCGGCGTTGACGATATGCTCGCACCGGATGGAGCCGCGCTCGGTATCGACGATCCACTCGCCGTTCGGCGCGAGCGTGATGTTCGTCGCCCGGCAGCGGCGGATAATCCGTACGCCGAGTTGCCGGGCCCCGGCCGCCAGGGCCAAGGTGACGTTGCTCGGGTCCACGTGACCGTCATCCGGGGTGTGTAGCGCGCCCAGCACGCCGTCCAGGTTGTAGAAACGGTGGAGCTGGCGGATCCGATCCGGTCCCACCAGCTCGATGTTGAATCCGAGGGCCGTACCCACCGACAGGCTGTGACGCAACCAGTCCAGCTCGTCCTCGTTGTACGCCAGGCGAAGCGAGCCGCAGCCGTGCCAGGTGGTTGCCTGTCCCGTCTCCGCTTCCAGGGCGCCCGAGTAGAGGCCGATGTTGTAGTCGATGCACTTGCCGAGCCCGAAGCTCGAGGTGGATTGGGTGATCTGACCGGCGGCGTGCCAGGTGGAGCCGCTGGTCAGTTCGGCCTTCTCCAGCAGCACGATATCCGTCCAGCCTTCATGTGCGAGGTGGTAGGCGAGCCCCACACCCATGACGCCGCCGCCGACGATGACCGCCCGCGCCGCGCGGGGAAATTCCGCACTCATGCTGTTGCGCCCTCCGCTGTGACCGGCCGGGATGGCCGAACCGGTGTGGCCTGCCACGCACCGCCCGCAAGCGGCGCTGCCGGCGCTCGAAATCGTGGGCCTTCCGAGCGGCTGCGAGCGCAGAGTGCCAGCGGCTGGGCGAGAGGTACAAACGTACCATTCAAGCTTGTCGTGATCTGAGAACTCTAAGTCGTAATTCTTCGAACTCCGCGTACTGCGCTGTATAAGATTGAGCAAACGGCCTGTAATCTCGCCCCTCATGAATGATACAGATGTATCAACCAGTGTTCTAGGCCGGCTGAGCGCCGAATGGGATACGCTCACGCCCGAGGCTCGGAAAGCGGCCCGCTACGTGCTCGAGAATCCGCAGGACGTGGGCGTATCGACCGTGCGCCAGATCGCGGCAGCGGCGAAGGTGAAGCCCAACACCTTCGTGCGCATGGCCCGCCAGGTGGGCTTCGATGGCTACGAGGACTTTCGTGAGCCGTTTCGCGAGGCCATCCGCCGTGCCGCTATCAGCTTTCCCGATCGGGCGCGTTGGCTGCAGGGCACCCGCAAGTCGGGCGCGATGGGCGCGCTCTACGCCGACCTGGTCGGCGCTGCCATCCGCAATATCGAGGAGACCTTCGCGGCCGTTCCGGAGCCGGCGTTGCGGGCCGCAGCGCAAGCTATCTGGGCTTCGCGCAACGTCTTCACGCTCGGCGTCGGCGTGAACAATGCCAACGCCCGTAACTTCACCTATCTCGCCTCAACCGCAATGGTGCAGTTCCATGCCATCCCGCGCCCCGGCTCTACACCGGTCGATGATCTCGCCTGGGCTGATGAGCACGATACGATCATCGCCATCACCTGCAAGCCCTATCGCTCCGAGGTGGTGGAAGCCGTGCGCATCGCCTCCAGGCAGGGCCTGACCGTGATCGGCATCTCCGACAGCCCGACCTCGCCTATCGTGCTGGGTGCAGCGCACGGCTTCACGGTAGCGGTGGACACACCGCAGTTCTTCCCTTCGTCGGTCTCAACCATCGCGCTGCTCGAGACGCTGCTGAGCTTCGTCATCGCCTCGGCGAGCGATGAGATCGTCGAGCGCGTCGAGCAGTTCCACCAGCGCCGTCATCAGCTCGGCATCTACCTGCGAGACAGCGAATGACCGCACCCGTGATCCGAGCCCTGGCCGCTCGCTACTACACCGATCCGTCCGTCTACGAGGCGGAGCGCGAGAGGCTGCTGGCGCGCACCTGGCAGTTCGCCGGTCATGCCAGCCAACTCGCTAACCCGGGCGACTACTTCGCCTTCGAGATCTCGGGCGAGAGTTTGTTTTGCATCAAGGGACGTGATGGCGTCGTACGTACTTTCTACAACGTCTGCCAGCACCGCGCGCACCAGTTACTGTCCGGCGCGGGATCGGTCCGAGTGCTCGTCTGCCCCTACCACGCCTGGACCTACGAGCTGACCGGGGAGCTTCGCGCCGGGCCGAACCTCGCCGCCGTCGAGGGCTTCGAGCGCGCCATGGTGTGTCTGACGGAGGTGCGCACCGAGGTCTTCGCGAACTTCATCTTCGTCAACCTGGACGACGATGCGCGACCGATGGACGAGTGGTTCCCGGGCGTACGCGACGAGTTCATGGAATGGGTACCGGACTGGGAGCGGCTGCAGCCGCTCGAATGGGTCGAGGTGCAGGAGCGGTGCAACTGGAAAATCTCGGTCGAGAACTATTCCGAGTGTTATCACTGCGCCCGTAACCACCACACCTTCACCTCCGGTGTGGTCAAGCCGCAGACCTACGACATCCGCCCGCAAGGCTACTGTCTGCGTCACACTACCGAATGCGCGGGTATCGACATGCTGACCTATGAGATCGACACGACACGCCCGCACGCCGAGGAGTACTCGAGCTGGTTTCTGTGGCCGATGTTCTCGTTCCAGGTCTATCCGGGCAACGTGCTGAACACCTACCACTGGCGGGCGCTGGACCCACAGAACGTGGTGGCCTGGCGCGGCTGGTACACCGTGGACGGCGGGGATAGCGAGACCATCCGCCGCCTGGCCGCTCAAGATCGAGCGACCACGGTGGAGGAGGACATCTTGCTGGTCGAGAGCGTTCAGCGCGGCCTCAAGTCGCGAGGTTATGTGCCGGGCCCGTTGGTCATCGATCCCGAACGCGGCCTGCGCTCGGAGCACTCGATCCAGATCATGCAACAGTGGGTGCGCAACGCCCTGGACGACTGAGGTCGCCGTCTCTTCAGGAGTGGTCGCTCATGCTGTACGGGAGTTTCCAGAGCGCCGTCATCGAAAAGCCCGCGGTGGACCTGCAGGCCTTGCGGCGCTACCGGCTGGCGTGCCTGCGCGAGCAAATGGCGCGCGCCGGCGTCGCCTTGTGCGTGCTGGTCAATCCGGTGAGCTTGCGCTACGCGCTGGATCTGCGCGAGTACTCGCTATTCCAGAGCCGTATCCCCACCATCTACGCGTTCGTCCCCGTAATCGGCCCAGTCGTCCTTCACGGCGCCACTGGACGCGGCTACGAGCAGGTTGACGACTACCGGCGCCCGCGCCGGCTCTGCACCTTTGATGGCGGGCTTGCGCTGGCCGACAACGCGCGCGGTTTCGCGGCCGACGTGTGTGATTTTCTCGCCGAGATCGGGCTAGACCGGGACGCCCGGACCGTCAGCCTGGAGATGCTGAATCCGAGCGCCACGCTGGCGCTCGCCGAGCGCAACGTCGCTGTGGTGGATGCGGAATCGCTGGTGGAGCGCGCCCGCTCGATCAAGTCGCCCGAAGAGCTGATCTGCACGCGGCATGCCATCGCCGTTGCGGAGCACGCGATGCGGCGCCTGCACGATGCATTGATGCCCGGCGCACTGGAAACGGAGATCTGGTCGATCCTGCATCAGGTCAATATCGCCCATGACGGCGACTGGTGCGACGGGCGCATGCTCGCCTCCGGCCCGCGCACCAATCCCTGGCTGCAAGAAGCGTCCGATCGGGTCATTGCAGCGGGCGATCTGGTGGCCTTCGATACGGATATGGTCGGCCCCTTCGGCTACTGTGCGGATATCTCGCGCACCTGGCTGTGTGGCGAAAACAAGCCTAGCGCGGTACAGCGCGATCTCTACGAGCGCGCCTACGAGGAAGTGAGCCACAACCTGTCGTTGTTGCGCCCCGGCATCGGCTTTCGCGAGCTGAGCGAACGCGCGCTGGTACAGGCACCGGAGTTCTCCACCCGCCGCTACCCGTGCCTCGCGCATGGCATCGGCCTCTCGAATGAATATCCGAAGATCTACTACCCCCAGGACTGGAACTGGGACGGCTACGACGGCATCATCGAGCCCGGCATGACGCTTTGCATCGAGAGCTACGTCGGCTCCGACCGGGGCGGGGAGGGTGTGAAGCTGGAGCAGATGGTGCTGGTCACGCAGACCGGAACCGAGGTGCTCTCTAGCTTTCCTATCGAGGACGCACTGCGGCCCTGATCGGTCCAGCCGGAGGCACCACAGGCTCGCCCAGCCCGAGCCTGCACAGGCTTGCTTGCCCGGCCCTCCATGGCGGGGCGTTCACCAAACCCTCAAAGCGCAACACCCCCGCCAGACTCCGACAACGACCGGGTTCCCCGCCCGCGCGCGCCGGCGCACCAAGCGCCATGGAAGCGCGCCGTTGGCCGGCTGCGCGAGCGGACGCGGTGCGCTGCACCGTCATGCTCGAACGAATGTGCCGGCCCATTGCGCTGCTTTGGAACTGGAGAACACCTATTGCGCACGGTGCCGCCGCTGTCGAAAGTCAGCGCCTTGATGTCCGACGGTGGGTTCATGGTATCAACACGGTCGCGCCCAGCGTCGTGCCGGATTCAATGGCCTCATGCGCTCTGACCGCATCCTTCAGTGGGTATTCGTAATTGATGTTCGCATCGAGCACGCCATCGCCGATCGCTTTGAAAAGATCCGGCGCGGTTCACTCCAGGGCGCCTGCTAAAAATAGTCATTTTTTCGTGAGTGCAAGGAAGCACCGCGCGCACCACCGCAGTGTCTAGGTGATACCTGATGATTCGAGCACAGCGCTGACGCCGCAATCGCGGAAAAAGTGCATTTTTAGAGCTGTCCTCCAGATCGGAGCGCTTGGCGACGTAGTGCATGATGGCGGGCCGGGTGATGAAGAGCGAACCGCGGCGGCCTAGATCCCTGGATAACGTCGATCGGATCCGGTGGACCGGAGACGTGCCCGTATGCCCCACAGACGCCCATCGATCTCAGGCAATCCAAGGAACCCTGAAGGGTATCCTTGCCGATCGCCTCGTAGACCACGGCACTGCCCTCGCCGTCTGCGACCTCACGCACCACATCGGCGAAGTCTCGCTCGGAGCGCACGACCGGATGGCCGCAACCCGCCGCGCGGGCAGCCTGCGCCTTCTCCGCTGTCGAGACAGTACCGGCCACCGTGGCCCCCAACGCCCTGGCCCACTGGCAGAGAATCAAGCCCATAGCGCCGGCCGCCGCATGTACCAGGATGATGTCATCCGGTTGCACGGCGTAGGTCCGGTGCAACAGGTAGTGCGCCGTCATGCCCTTCATCAACAAAGCCGCGACCTGTTTGTCGTCGAGTCCGTCCGGCATGTGCAGCAACTTATAGGCACGATAGTTGCGCACCTCGCAGTAGCTGCCTAGCGGCGGGATGCCATAAGCAACCCGATCACCAGTCTCGAACTCCGTCACGCCTGCGCCTGTACCCTCGACAACGCCGACTCCCTCGAATCCGATCACAGCAGGACAGGGCGGCACCGGCCAGGGGTGCGAGATACCTCCGCGGTGGTAGGTGTCGGCGAAGTTCACACCAACAGCGGTATGCCGCAGCCTGACCTCGCCCGGACCAGGAGCGGGCGCCGGCCAATCCTGCCACTGCATCACGCCGGGTGGACCAAGCTGGTGAATGATCTGTGCTTTGGGCATCGATTTCCTCGCTGGGTCTAGCGTGAAGCCGCGGGTGAGCATTGCGCCCGAAAATTGCTGTGGACGCAGTTCGGAATCGACGCTGCGTATCGTGCTCTTGCCTACAGAGCCCAGCTATCAAAAGCACCCATTTCTACAGCCGCGCCGTCCGGTTCAAACCGGCACCAGGCCTCGAATCCTCGGCCATAAACACATGATGCGGGCTCAATGCCGGTCATTCGCGCGATCGCCTCGCCGCTCGCCCCGGCAGGCGCGAGCAGCTCGTGGTACGCATACATTTTGGCGAGTTACCGGCCCGTCCGCCCCGGCCCGCGCGAGCAGCTCCGCGCTAATGGCGCTGCTCGCAAGGTGGCCGATGATGACGAACAGGTAGCCGTCCGCGCCCAACACGCGAGACATCAGCTCAG
Organism: Gammaproteobacteria bacterium; assembly: GCA_012103455.1. Lineage (GTDB taxonomy): Bacteria > Pseudomonadota > Gammaproteobacteria > HK1 > HK1 > WLWT01. Next base: position 576,966 of record WLWT01000002.1, on the reverse strand, counting down.
CCGCGCTCACCAAGTTCTACGTCATCACAGCGGCAGCAGGGACGCGCGCCTTTGCCGCGGCAATGGCCTCATGCGAACCGCGCGACGAACAACTGCCTCAGTCGCCGAGCCCCGTAATCGCCAGTGACCAGCCGGCTGCGGCCTCGGCAATATCCGGTTCGGCCGGCGCGCTATAGTTCGATCTCGTGTAGCGCTCCACCCGCGAGATTGCGCAGCGCTCCCGGAGCAACCGCTCCAGCTGATCAAGAAAGCCGATCGTTTCCTTATTTTACCGTTGGATATGAATCCGGCTGTAGCGCCGCATACTCGTCATCGCCGCGCTCTTCCCTACATCCGCCCATTGGCGACGGTAGATACGTGCGCGTTTGTGGATGAAACGGACGACATCGTCCTCGGTCCGACCCGCTGCCTCCAGGTGGGCACGGTGCTGAGGTGCAACGACGATGGCGTAGTTGCCTGGCCAGATAGAGTAGTGACGCCTGTTGGCGCGGATCTCGGCCGCGCAGGTCTCGAGTATCTCCTCGGCTACGGTAGTCCATTCGTTCATGATCCGGCGGGGAGCGCCAGCCGCCATGACGCCAGCCGCCATGACAGTGACGGCCAAGGCGCCCGGCGGTACGCCGCGTTGCTCGGCAAGCGGTTGCCAGCTCGTGCCCGCCTCGTCCTCGGCGACACAGTAGCCGGATTTGCCGGGGTGGCCTAGCGTAGAGCGGTCGATAGCGCCAAGGCGAACCTCGAGGATGTTCATGAGACCGAGCTGGGTAGTCCGGCCGATAATGGCTTGCGCGCCGCTCGTTCCACCGAGTGCGCTAAACGTACCGTCGGCGCCGCACCCGTCCGTCGCGGATGGTACGTTTAAGACAACGAGCACGGCGGCTGCGCCGGTGCTGGCGGTGGCACCGTGCAGCAGAAACGCCTCTCGCTCAGGGCGTGTTAACACTATTCAACGCCTGCACGATAAGGACGAACTGGATAAAAAACAGCCTCCTCAGCAAAATCTGTGGGTGAATTTCGGCTCGGGTAGGTTGCCAAGTGCGTGATATAGGGCTGTTTCCATCGCTTCGTACGTCCTAAAACCAAAGGCATTTCTGAGGGTCAGTTTTGCTTGGGTGTTCATACCCTCCACCGGACCGGAAGAACGTTCGCCTTTGGCCTTGAACCCATTTCGAGCGTGGCCGGCGAGCGGTAGACGCTGGCAGTAGGGCCGAATCGCACCACCCGCCCCGCCCTCAGCGCCGCCCTATGGCCGCCTAGCATCAGCACTTCCAGCGGTTCACCGGTGGCGTAGACCCAGGTGGCGCCGCTGCCGGCGAACAACTGCGGCAACGCCTCGGGCAGTTCTTCGCGCAGCTTGCAATCCAAGTTCGCCAACGCTTCGTCCGACAATTCCAGCCGCGCGTCTTTGACCAGAGCGCGAGCGCGCGCGGTACGCTGCTGCTGCCCGCCGCAAAGCGCCGCTGGCAAACGCTCCAGCCATGGGGTCAACCGCAATAGTGCCGCCATACGCCCCACCCGCTGCTCGATTTACCGAGGCGGCAATATCGCCGAACACGGTGCAACTGGGGTAATCGACAAAAGCTCGGTAAACCATGGCGGCGCTGCGCTGTTGTACCGGTACACCGGTGACATCGACGCCATCGAACCACACCCCTCCCGGTGCGCGCCGCTCTCGCCCAGCCATGAGCCGCATCAGCGTGGTTTTGCCACTCGAAGTAGTGCCCAGCAGCATATTGAGCCCAGCCGGCGCCAATGCCAGCGAGGTGTGGTAAATGTGGGTTTCAGCGCCCACCCGGTGGACGGCGCCGCGCAGTTCAACCGACATGACGGCGCGGCGGCGGCTTCAACCACCACCCAATTGACTGGGTGAGCGGCGCAAACCGCAGGCAGGTCATCGGGCATAGCGCCGTGCGCCGCCAAGTAACCGGCCGGCGCCAGCGCGGCCGTCTTGATGGGCGCGCGCTCAATAGGAGTGCGGCATCGAAACTTCATCGGATCCGTTACCAGATCACTGGCCGGACACGCCTGATGACGGCTGGCGCGGCTCATGATGGCGGCGTGCCCACACTAGCGGCCCCTCAATGATGACCGGCCGCACTAGTAGTGGCGCGCTGAGTAGTGGCGCATTAGACGGGCTTAGCTCAACCCTGCCAGCGGCGCTTGATCAACTCCTAGTAATCAACGGTTTCACCCTTGGGTTTTTCGCTGACCTCGGCTTGGGGTGAGCCGGGCATGTTGAGCCACACGCTGGCGTCTTGCTCCCGGTGCAGCGGCGGGCCGCAGCCACCGTTGATCTTGGTTTTCTCATCAGCGGCCTGCATCCGGGCCATGACTTGATCCATCTCCGCCGCCAGGCGGTCCATGGCTTGCTGTGGGGTAAAAGCGCCGGGGTTCACATCGCCGAGCTGTTGCCACCCGCTCTGCGCGAGCCTCGGATAGTCCGGCACGTTGACGCCGGTGAGCGGCCACAACACCCGCTGCGGCGAGCGGTAGAACTCGACCAAGCCACCGAGTTCAGGCGCGCGCTCGGTGCACGGCTGATGCCCGATGGTGCTGTCGCGCACGAAAGTCTGGCGCACATGGCTCTTTTCGACAGCCACTGTCTTGGCGACGGCGAACTGGGCATACAACCAGGCGGCTTCGCGGCGCTTGAGCGGCGCTGACTTAAGCGAAGGTCCAACAACCGGCGTCCTGGTGACCCGGTTTCTGGCCCTGCTCCCAGTACGGGCCATGCGGCGGTGGCACCATGCGCCAAAGCGGCGTGCCGGCATCATCGGCCGTGTTGTTGCCATCCGCTCGGGCGCCACCATGGCGGCGGTAAACGCGGTGTAGCAGAAGAGCTTGCTGGGCTACATTGCCTTGGGCAAGCGCCGGCAGCGATTGATAGAAACCATAGCTGGCGGCCGCTGGCGGTGCCTATTGGCGCAACCATCCATCTTATTTGCCGATGGCGTAAACAGCGGCGGCACCGTTGGCGGCACCGGCGCGCCCACCGGATCGCATATGCCTGGCTCCATGCGAATACCCCACTCGTCCAGCGCCACGCCATCGGGCAAAGCTTTGCTGCCAGCACCGGCCATGGACAGCCACGCACCGGTCATACGCCAGTTCAACTCGGGCGCGCGTTTACCGTAGTCCATATGGCCATAGACGCGCACACCGCCGATGTGCTTGACCTGTACGGTGAAACACTAGGCGATGTTCTCATACGCCGGCTAATTCACCGGCACCCCCAAGTCATAACCGTAGCCATCCTTGAATTGCTTTCGCAAATCGGCGCGGCCGAACCCATCCTCGTGCAACCAATAGAGGTTAGCGAACCGTTGGCCGGGAAGCTGATAGAGCTTGCCGCCGGGCCCGGTGGCAAACGACTCGCCGGTGCAGTGCGCCACCTCTAGCCGCGGGTTGGTCACGTCTTTACCGTCACCAGCCATCCAGTCATTCAAGTTAACCACCAGTTGCAAACGCGGGTGGGTGCCGATCGAGTCGGGCTCATCGATGTAAGCGTCGTACGGATTGCGCCGCTTTTGCATTTGCGTTTGCACCGCCTGCACCCCTTCGCCTTCGCCCAAGAGCTGATGATTGACCTTGATGCCGGTGATTGCCTCGAAGGCCTTGGTGAAGGTCTTGGCTTCGTACTCGTGGGTGGGAATAGTTTCCTAGAGCACGTTGATCGCCATGCTTTTGCAGGGCTCAGCGGCTTCGATGAACCACTGCCTCTCTTGCATCCGCCCGGTTTTGCACAGCACGGACGGCTGGAATTCGCTGTTAATCCGCTTTTCCGCCGCCGCCTGGCCTGCCGGTGCGCCGTGCGCAGCGAGCACTGTGACGGCGGCCGCGAGCGCCATTCTTTCTGAAGCGGGCGCGGCGTTATCACTGTGCCCCCATCCAAGCAATAAAATCCCGATTAAACGAAGCGGTGAAATGTTCTTTTTGCCCGGCTGATGGGGGATTGAATCTAAGACGTATCAAGCCACCGGGCTCAATACCCCGTAGCCAACCGCCGTCTTCGCGCCTATGCCGAGCAAGTCCAAGCCCTGATGCAGCCAATCGCGGCCTTGCGCGATGTGCTCGGCGCTCTTGGCCCGGCTGCCGAGCCTGAAGCGAAAACAAGCGCCGGCGTCCACCGCTAGGAAGAAGACCGGTACCGGGCTCTCGGTCTCCACGGCTTCGGCGGGCGGGTCTTTTTTATCAGTGCGCTGTTGACTGTAATAGTCGGGATGGTGGCAGTTGACGATATCGACCACGAGCCGCGGCCAGACGCTGGGCAGGGCGTCGTAGAACACCAGATCGCCGCCCGCCAGGGGCTGTGCCGTGGTCTCCGATCCCAATAGCGTTTTTATCCGCGCCGGCGCCGCGTCCAGGACTTTGGCCGCTGTCCGGCACAGGCCTTTGACGGCGGCACCGCTTAAGTAGGGCACGCCGAGCAGTTCGTGGAACAAAAAGCCGTTTTCAGTGGGGTGGGTCGAGCCCAAGCCGGTGGTGAGGCGCCATTGCACCTGCAGATCCCACTGCCGGGTGGCGTATCTCGGAGCGGTGTTCGCCAGGCGCTCGTGGTGTTCCCGCAGCAAGGATTTTTTGTATTCGGATCGGCCGCCGCGGTGGAAGTCCTCGACGAACATTTGCAGCGGTTCCCGCAGGGGTTTTTGTGGCGTGGGTAGGCCGCGGCCGTGCGCCCACATGGCGAGGAAATGGTCGAAGATCAAACCGCTGTGGGCTTGCGCGAGGTTGTCGCTCAGCACGCGCTGCACGGTCTCGCGGCGGTGGCCGATGAGCGATCCTGAAGCCATGCTCAGTCCTCCTGGTTCAAGGCGGTGGCGAAGCGTTTGATGTGCTCGGCCAGGGCCAGCGCCTCGGCCTGGGCGGCGCGGTAGGCGGCGCGATCGGCGTCCTGGCAGGCCGTGTACAGTTGTCTGATCGCATCTCCCCGGCCACGCTCTTGCGGCGGCAAAGTGCGCCGCGGGGCTTCCCACAGCAGCCATCGCGCCACATCCTCGGCCAACTGCGCTTGTGCGCTGCCGTGCAGCGCGGCGAGGGTGACGAGCAGCCCCTGGGTGCGCAACTCCACCGGCAAGCTCTTGGCCCGTTGCGCATAGTCTTTGCGCTTTATCGACGGCCACCGGCGGACCGCCTTCAGCGCATAGTCGATGCGCGCCCGCTGTAGATTCTCGCTCATGCGGTGCCCCCCTGGCCGGTACGCTGAGGCTCGTCCCAGCCGCTCCACCAGCACAGCCCGTAGCCTACGGTTTCGTTGCCGCCGAGCTGGATCGCCGCCAGCTTGCCGACATGGGCGCCCAGTATCTTCAGGGGTTCGTCCGCTGCGGCCTGCCCGGATGCGTTTGACCCGCTGCCACGCGAGCGTTGCCGGCGCGCGCCGAGCAGGGTGAGGAACAAGCAGTCCGAAGGCAGCGCCTCCTCGTACCACAGGTTACCGCTTTGTATTTCGCCCTCCTCGCTGATCCACTCATCGGTGGTTTTGCCATCGGTCAGCTTGATGCGCGCGCGCACCGGGATGATACGGCTCATGAGTTCGCTGAAGTCGCTGTCCGGGATCATGATCAGATCGCTGCTCAGGCGCCCGCAGGTGGCGGTCTCGGCGCTGGGTAACAGCCCGGCGAGGGCTTGGCCGAAGCGTTGCAGTTGCGGGCAGTGACGGGTTTCCTCACCGCTAAAAACCAGATCTTCCAGCACCAGAGCCTGGCCCGCCAGCGCCGCGTCGGCGACCAGCGCCTGCTCTGCGTCCACGGCGGGCTGCCAGTCCTGCTCGAAGAGCGTTTGCTGCAAGCCGGCGATGCGCAAGTCGCGCGCCAGGCGCTCCACGATCAGCGGGCAGGTCACGTGCAGGAAAAGGCGGTTCAAGCTGCGCACCGGGTAAGCCACCAGGCGCGCCTCGGTGAAAGTCACAGCGCCGGCGCTGAGAGTGGAGGCGCCTTCGCTGCTGTCGAGTTCAGGGCCGAACAGAATGTTTAACGTGTCTTTCCCGAGTTCTCCCGTGAGCGCCTCGCGGGCGGCGCCCTTGAGGCCGGTGGCGGGGATGATCGGGAGATCGCTGCCGGCCTCGCGCGCGATCGGCAGATCCACCGCCGCGGCGGCTTGGCCGCTGCCGCAGTGCAGCGGTGTCAAGGTGTAGAGCGCGGTCAGTTGCGCTTCGTTCCAGACGCTGTTCATAAGGTTTCCTCGCATGGCGGCGCCAAGCCGACCAGGGTGTGGCCGAAGCCGAAGGCGGCCTCTTTCTCATCGCCCAGGAGGTGGGCGTTGTTGAGGGTGCGCAGGATGCGCGCGCGGCGCTCAGGATCGGCCCCGCGCAGGCGGATCAGCCAGCAACTGCCGGCTGGCAGATAGCTGCGGTTGGGCCGGGTGCTGGCATCGGCGTAGCGATAGCCGCCGATGGTCAGCGCCGGCCCGGTCAACAAACCCAGGCTCTCGAGGCGCACGCCGTCCCGGCCCGCGGGCAGCGGCATCGCCGGGTCGTCCAGCGCCACCGGGGTCAAAATGACCAGCCAGAAGCAGTCTTTTTCGTGCACCGTGGCGGGCAGATGGTCGTCATTGCATAAGTTTTCGAAATCCGCCACCAGCGGCGGTATTGGCTCGAAAGCGGCCGGACGCGCTTTGCGCCCGGCGGCCCCTAGGGTCGCTATCAGGGCGTTAGCGGGGATGCGCTCGTCACATTTACCTTCAATGTGTCCATAGAACCCGGCGTGTCCATAGAGCCCGGCGCGCGCGCCGTCGGCATCGTGAAAACGCACGGTGTCTAGAAAATACAACATGCCGTCGCGGGCGCTGCCGTCCTCCAGGGCGAGGCCCGGGCGCGTTTCGCGGTGCACAAAAGGCGGTAAGCCGCAAGCATGGCCAGCGGCGCACCAAGGAGGGTCGCCGTTGGAGTGATGGCCGCCGGCGCTGAGCGCGTGGCGCAGATTGGCCGGCGTCAGCCAGCCGCCCAGCGCTTTGACCGCGCCCTCATCGGGACGGCCCAGCAGCACGGTACCAGGTTTGAGATCGTTGAGCGCGTGCCCGCACGCGTCGGGCAGTGCCCTGGCATGGACCGGCGCCGCCGTGGCGGGACGGGCGCATGGCTCGGGGTCAAAGGATGTTGACCCGCCGATGCCGGAGCTAGGCGCCGGCGCGGCGAGCAGAAAATGCGGCGCCGGCAGCCAAGGCTGCAGACGCCGCTCTCCCCCCTGTTGCTCGATGATGCGCGCCGGGTAGGGCCCGGTGAGTTGCCAGCCCGCCGGCAGCGCGTCGGGGCCGCCTACCAAGCGGGTGCGCTGGTCGCGCGCCGCCGCGGAAGCATCGTCCAGATCCAGCGGCGGGTGCACGGCGCGCAGCAGTTGGCTGCGTATCATACCTTGAAAAGTATAACCGGAGGGCGGGAATTCACTAGTGCCATGGTGCGCTTCGCCGGCGCTGAAGGAGCGTGGCCGGCCGAAATAGACCGCTTCCAGCGGGCGGATCAGAAAACCGTGGTCGAGAAGGTGGCTCATGCTTGCTCGGCCTCCTCGCCGCCGGCCAGCGCGCGGCACAGCAAAAGACCATCGGTGGCGCGCTGCAGTTGGTGGTCGTGGTGCAGTCTCAGACCTTGCCGCCAGATGGCAAAAGCGGCCTCCTCGTAATCCGGGTCTCTGTAGTCCAGACCGGTTTTGGCATCGTCCAGGGCTTGGGCTTGGGCGAAAAGATTTCTTAGCCACTGCTCGCGGCCGGGATCATCGACCTCCCGCATGACGCCGGCCACCGGCGCGGCGATTTCTCTGAGCTTGTAGGGCAGGCGCTTGGCTATGCGCCCGTTTTCAAAGCCTGCGATGACCGTGCTGAGGTGGTCGCAGGCGCCCGCCCGCCAGGGCATGGCGAACGCATATTTCTCGCCGCCGCGGCTGGCGTAGCTGATGGCCAGGGCACCGCCCCTGCCCCTGGCCACCACCTTGGCGTGGTCTTTCAACATACGCCGGGCGCCCCCCAGCAGCAAGTGCAGCGGCCTTTTGTAATGCCCGCAGGCGATGCCGGCGGACAAGCTTTGGCCGCCGCCCAGCAGCGGGATCACCGCCCCCTGCACTCGCAGTTCAGGGTATTTATATTGCTCGGGGCATTGACTGTCCGGGCCGGCGGCGGCGTGCGGCTCGAGCAGAGCGGTATCACCGATGGGCAAGGTGATGGGCTCACCGCGCCGGTAAACCGGGATGGCGAAGCGCCGCCGTGCCGCGACCTGATCATAGGGGCCTTGCCAGTCGCGCCGGCGCCAGGGCCAGCGATCCTCGTCGGCTTGCGTGTCGCCACTGTTTTGCGTGTCGATGATCCAGGGCGCGCAGAACAATTGTTGCAGCCGCGCCGCCAGCGCCAGCGCCTCAGCGCCCGGCACCAAGCACAGCAACTCGTCGCCGCCGGCGTAGATCAGCCGCCCGGAAAACTCCCGCTCCACCACCCACGGCACGATGCGGTGGCTGAAAGCGGCCAGCGCGCGGCTGATATAAGCGTGCAGCGACGGCCCAGTGAGCCGCTTGGCCTCCAGCAGATCGGGCCAGCCGGCAGCGTGCAGGCGCGGGCGGGGTTTCTCCATGGATTGCATCTGAGCGACGGCTTCGGGGTGGATGACATCGCGCCAGCGGGCGTTGATGGCGCCACGCTCGCCCAGCAGCAAGGAGCCGATGCGATCGCCGTCCATCATGAGCACCGCGATGCGGGTGTTGGGCGTGCGCTTCGACTTGGGTAGTTCCCGGCGCGCCGCTTTGCGCAGCGCTTGCACCGCTTTGATCAGAGGTTCGAGATCGCGCTGCTGCCGCTGGCGGCCCTCTCTTTCGGCCTGCTGCTGACGCGCTTGCTCGCCCTGTTGTTGGCCTTGCAGCGCTTCGGGGAACAACACTTCTTCGGCCTCGAGTTCAACGAAGCGCCGGGCCGTGGCGCTGCCGGTGCGCTGCGCGGCGGCGGCCAGCCTGGGCAGGGCGCGCGGGAAGCTGGTCGCCGGCAGTCCCGCGCCCCGGTGGGCGCGCACCACGGCGGCCAGGGCCGGTTCGAGCGCCGGCGTCGTGATCAGCGCTTCGATGAAGCGCTGCGCCGCCACGGTGGCGGTGGAGGGAAACGGTACCCGCGGCTTGCTGTCCCGGTCCAGCGCCTCGCGTTGCTCAGCCAGGTCGTATCCGGCCCACAGCGGATTGATGCCGGTCATGCGTTGGCCATCCCAGCCGGCAATCACCAGGAAACGCTTGACGGCGCACACGCCGCACAGGCGCTCGCCACCGGATTCTTCCGGGTCCAGCGCTTTGACCCGCCAAAATGCCTTGGCATGCTGGCGATCACGGGCGATGTGGCCGCTGAACTCGTTGCTGAGCGCCTGGCGGCGGCCGCAGCAGGTGCAGCTCTCGCCCGGCTCCCCGGTGAGCGCGCCGGCGGCGGGCGCTTGCGCGCAGCGCAGGGCGTGGCGGGCGCTGAGCTGGTGATGGATCAAAGCGTAGTCGAAGCCGCGCTCCATCTGGTGCCAGCGCAGATGGGTCTGCGCGTAGACCGCCCGCGCCCGCTCGTAGTGTTGCCAAGTGGCCGCCGGCACCCAAGGGGCCAGGCGCGTGCGGCGGGCGTCGATGTTGGCTTGATCATTGGCCCGATCGCTGGCGCCGGCCTGATCATTGGCCTGATCGCCAGCAGCGCGGCCGCTGCGGAAATCCGCTCGCTGCGCCGGCAGCGCGCGGCCGCGCAGGCCCTGGGGGTCTTCGAGCGGTTCGGGGGGTAGCCAGGCAACGGCGGACCAGGCGCAGCTGATCGCCTGCTGCTGCTGGCGCTGCCATATCTTTTGCCAGGGGCCGGGGCCGATGTCTGCCTGTTTGACCATCCAGCGTTCAACCTGCCCGGCCAATTCCTGCCAGCGCTGTTGCACGGCGTCGGCGCAGTCCCGCGCCAGCTTCTCTAGTGGTAGCAGATAGCTATCCGCGCCGCCGTAGGGCACGAGAGCGGTGAAGTTCGCCGGCAGCAAAGAGGCGAAGCTGACGGCGCCGCGGGCGTTGGGCGGCAGCAATTCAGGGTCGTTGTCCAACTCAGGGTCCTTGTCCGTGCCGGGTGCCGCCAGCCAGTTGTCCACCATGGGATTGCCGCGCAGATCGGGATAGACGATGGCGTCGTGACCATAACGCTGCACCACCGGCCCCATGGCGTGCCAGGCCAGATCGGCGAGCAAAAACGAGCCGATCCACAGATCACGGCTAGTGCGCGCCTCGCCGATGAAGCGCTGCACCGGGTGCAGGGAGAAGCGCAACAACCAGGGGCAGCGCGGGTGCTGCGGCTGGCTGAGCGGCCGCTTGTTCTTAACCCCCGCTGGCAGGAAGGCCAGCGCACTGGTCATCCGCAGATGATCCCAAATGCTGTGATCCGGCACCCGCCCGTCGGCCGGCATCTCCGCCCACAACAGGCGGTGGCCCGCAGCGGCGGCGCTCAACTCTTCGCGGAAGCGCCGCCACAGGCGGGCGCAAGCGCGCCGCAGCGCCGCCGCATCTTGCCAGTCGAAGTCCGGCGCGCCGAACTCATCCAGGGCATCCAGTTGATCCTCCAGTAGCTCAACGCCGGCCTCCCGCAGTGGCCCTGGCAGCGTCTCACCGAGGTTGACCCGCAGTTGGGCGCGGCACAGCGGATGGGTGAGAATGGGGCACTTGTGCCAACCCAACTGCACCTGCGCGATACTCTTGCCTTTGGGCTGACTCAGCATAGGGCGGTCGGCGCCGGAAGCGGCCCAGTCCGGGTAACGGTTGTAACCGTGCAGGGTTTGTCCGGTGAAATACTCGAACAGCTGCTTGGCCAACGCGGCATGGCCGCCCGAGCCGGGATAAGAAGCGAAAGGTTTGCCCGGCGGGTCGTGAAAAAACTGGATCAGTTTTTGTTTCCAGAATGCGAGTTCGTCCATCTCAGCGCGCTTCCTCGAGTTGGTCCATGAATCGATCCAGCAAGTTGACCTCGGCGGCGCGCAGCGGCCGGCGCTCAGCGTGCGGCGCCACCAGTGAGCCCGCTTGCCCCGGTACCGCCCCGTCCAGGCGCAAGAACAAAGGATGCAAGCCGTCGGCCAAGCGCGCCAGGCGCAAGTGCAGCAAGCTGCCCTGGCGTTGCAAGGTAGTACCCTGCCGCGGGTCGAAGGGCTCGAAAGTGATGGGACGCGCGGCCCGCAGCGAGCCGTAGCGGAACGTGAGCGGCAGGCCGAAGGCGGCGCGCTCGGGAGCGCGCTCCAGCCGCCGGGCGCCGCTGAGGTGGTTCTTGACCTGCTGGTAATCCGGTGCTTTGCGCAGCCGGAAGTCTTGCAGGCGCCGGCCCATCCACGCCAGCGCGGCTTGCCAATCATCACCGGCCCGCGGCGCCAGGTGCAGCCGGGTCTTGCCGCCCAGATGGGGCCGCGGCGGCGGCTGGTCGCCTGGTGGGTGATCGCTTTGGTCGAAGCGGCCGAACCAGTCCTCGAACAGCGCTCTGACCTGCTCATAGCCGTGCCGCCAGGCCCCGCTGTTCGGTGCAGCGGCGAGCGGTTGCAGCGCCTCCAACTCCGGCCAGGGCGCGCCCGAGTCCAGTTGCCAGCGCTGCAGCGCCAAGCTGCCGAAGCCGCGCCGCGCGCGGCTGCCGGCACCGCCCAGATGGCCCAGCAACCAGACCGCGGCCAACAGGGCGCGGCGCTGCGCCGCCGTCGCCGGCTTGGGAAAGAGAGCCTCCAGGATGAAGCGGGTGGCCGGAGCCAGCGCCTCGCGCTGAGCACCGAGACCGAAGGGATAACCCAGATAGCGCAGGCCGTTACGCGTTTCTCTGCCATGGCCTTTGTCGAAGCGGGCGATCTGCCTGTTGTTCCAGTGCCACGACGCAGGTTGCCCGGCCCTGTCTTTATCGATGCGGACGCGCAGCAGAAACGGCGCCTGCCCCTGGTGCTTGCCGGCGCCACCGAACAGTTCAGCCTCCGAGCAGGCAGCGGTTGGCGCCACCGCGCGGTACCAGAACCGCAGCAGGCCCTTGATCGAGGGGGGCCGCAGCGCGCTCTCGGACTGATCGGCCTCGCCCATGAACAGCGGCGTCAACACTTCGAAGTCCGCGCTCAACCGCTCTGCCATAGATATTTCTCCTGTTCGATGGAGTCGATGAATTGCCGCACCGCATCGCTGCCGGGGGCGCTGTGCGCGGTGGGCTCGACCCGGAAATTATCCAGCTCCGGCCCGCTATCGGGCTGCCAGCCGTGGAGACGGATAAGCCGCATGCTGGCGCCGGCGGGCGGCACCAGCAGGTCCAACAACTGGCTGGTCAGGTCCTCATGATGGCTGGAGAGGAAGATCTGGCGCTTGAAGGGCGGCTTGGCGCCGTAGGCCAGTTGCCGCCAGAGCAGCGCCTCGCGGGTCAGGTTGGATAGGTCATAAGCGGTCGATACATCATCCAGGAATAGGGCGCGGTGGCCGAGGTACTCGCTCACCTCGCGGTTTTGCGCCAGCAGCAGGGCGATGCCGAACTGGGCGCGCTGGCCGGTGGAGAGTTGGCGCAGTTCGCGTCCGTCCTGGGTGAGCACTTGGTAGCTGCGCCGTCCATCACTGTTCTCCTTGGGTTCAAGCCGCAGCGGCGCCACCCCCGGCACCAGGCTGAAACGGCCCAGCGCCCAGTTGGCGGTGTCCCTGAGTTGCTGCAGCAACGCTTTGCTGGGAGCGGTCAGTTGGTCCAGCGCCGTGCCCAGCGCCGCCACCGTCTCCGTGGCCGCCGCCAGATGTTCGCGTGCCCGCGCCCGCTGCTGGCGGCGGCGTTCGAAATCTTGCCGCTCAAGAATATCTTTCCAGGTCTCGCGCAGCGGCTCCAGGGTCTCGCGCAAGCGGCGGCGCAGGTCTCGCAGGCGCTGCACGTCCACCGTGGCGCGCAGTTGCTCGATTTTTTGTTGCAGGGTTTTCTTTTCCGCTGCCAGTGTTTTTAACCGTTGGTCCGCCTGACGGCGCGGGACCAGCCAGTCCTCCAGGGCCTGCGCGCATTGGCCGGCCTGATCCGGGTTCACTGCGGCGAGTCGTGCCAATACTTCTGTGAGACGTGCCGGCTTGCCGCTTTCCCGGCCATTAGGGCGCGCCCAGCGTGCGGCATTAGCGGCCAGGCTGGAGAAGATCTGCAGGGCATCGGGCTGGCCGGGCTGTGTTGGCATGAAGCGTTCTAGATCGCCCTGTAAATGTGGGTAGCGTCGCTTGAGGTCGTTTTCCTCGTCTTCGATCGCCTCCACGCATTGTTCCAGTTTGTCAAGCCTCGCCTGGTCGCGGGCCGCGGTCGCTTCGCCCCTGCGGGCCATAGCACGGCGAATTAAATCAGCGATAATCCCCTGTTCTCCGAGCAGGGCTTGTTCGAGCCGCTCAGTCAGACGAGTGTCGTCACCGGTGGGCGCAAGGATGAGATTTCGCTTAGCGAGGTCTTGCAAGAACGCCGGCCAGGTGTCTTCCGGTGTGCAGTTTTCCGGCAGGGGTGGCCATTCGTCCCTGGATTCGCCCTGGGTTTCCCGGCGCAAGGTTTGGTAGGGGTCTTTGAAAGCGGCGATCTGTCCAGCCAGGGTGGGGTAAAGCGCTTGTGCCGGTTTTCGAGCATCGTCTTGCCGCTCGGCCACGGCCAAGCCGAGTTTCTCTTGGGCGTTGTCAATAGCCGTTCGGACGTCTGCGATCCACGGTGGGACAGGTTCGAATATGTCACGCAGTGTCAGGCCGGCGGCGGTTTCATCGAACAGCTTATCCAGCCGGTCCTGAAAGAAAGTACTCAGGCGCGCTTTCAATGCGTCGCTTTGCCGCCTGCGTTCATCGAGATCCGCATCTGAAACGGCCGGTTCCGGGACGGGCGGATCAAGCCGTGACCGCGGCCGGTGGCTATGATGTGTGGGCTCGGTTTGTTCAGATTCAAAACGCCACTCGATCGGCAACGCCTCGGCTTTTTTCTCCCCGGCTATTTCTTCCCCGAACAGCGCCCGCAGCTCGATGCGGGCGTAGTCCTCGGGCTTGCTCTCGGTTGTATCCGTCTTCGGAATGCGGCTGATCAAGTGACGGGCCGGATCTAGCTCAGGGTCATGCCAGCCGGTCAGGGCCAGCGTCAACGCCTCCAGCAAGCCACTTTTGCCGTGACCGTTGGGGCCGGTGAGCAGCACGATGTCGGCATCCAGATCGAACAATTCATGCTTGTCACGAAAACCCTTGAAATTCTCCAGCACCAGGGAGCGGATGCGTGTCACGGGCGCATCGGGGGTATTCATTTTCGTCCACCCTCAACGGTGATCTGATCGGCTTCCTCAATCCGTTTTTTGCACCAATCGTCAAAGCCCTGCTGGATCGCCTCTTTACCGGCGGCTTGTCGAGCGGCGCCGGTTGAGGATACTGGCAGGATCGAATCCAGCAGCGACCGCAGGGCGCCGTGGTCCGCGGTCAGCTCATCCAACTGGCTTCGATACCATTCGTCTGTCCGCGGCTCGCGGGGCGCGGGCTGCAGCTTGGCCAGGGTGTGTCCAGGGTCTAGCAGATCATCGAGCCGCTTCTCGACGTTTTCCGCTTGCTCGACGAAGAGCAGGAAATCGCCCCGGTGCCAGTCTTGATCAGCAGCCCACGCGGTGTAGCGCCCATCCCGGTCCTCCTTCACTTCCAAGACGGCGACCACTGGCCGCCACAGGTTGAACTCCAGCAGGCGTTGTCCCAGGCCGCGCAACAAGGTGCGCAAAGCCTCGCGCTCGTCCGCCTCTTGCGCTCCCGGCGAACGGGGCCGCGGGTGGACCGCCAGGCAGGTGTTGCTCAAGAACAGCCCGGCACAATCCCAATAGCGGTTATGGATGCGTAACAGCCCGTTATTGGAGCCGCTTAAGCGGTACCGGTCCAAGCTTGTCACGGTTCGCTCCTGGGGTGGATTGGCCTCAGACGCGCCTGGTGGCGGGCACGGCGGCGCCCGGCGCAAGCGGCGCGAATCGCTTCGGGCAGGTGTTCGGGAGTGCCCGCTTGTTTGATCAAATCGCCGATGCCGATGGGCAAGTAGCGGCCCGCGCGGACGTGGTCCTCTGCCAGCTTTATCAGCCAGCGCCCCTCGGCGGCGGTGCTGGACAGGCTGGGCACGGCGATGCAATAAGCCAACGGCGGGCCATCAGCCGGGGATGGGTGAGCGGATGCGGCGGGCTGCGGGTTCTCCCGCCAGCTTGCTTCGCTCACGATGTAAACCGTTGGAATTTTGCAGCACGTGCTGCGCAGCTTCAGTCCATAAACGGCCGGATCCTGATCGCTGAGGAAATCATCCTCTGGACGGAGGCAGGCGATCAATAAGAGCACGCACAGGATCAGGCGGCTGTCCTCGGCGAAGGGCAGATACCAGTCAGCGCCCGCTTTCAGTTCATGGCCGGGCCGGACCACGCGGTGCAACGCCTGCCACAGAAGCAATTGGGGGTGCGGGTGAATCCTGCGGTTTTTCGCAGCACTGCGGCCCAGTACCGGCCTGCGCCCCTGTCGCTGAAGATGAATCCTGCGGCGGTTTTACGAGACTGAACAACGTCTTCTTCAGGCCAAATTCCGTCCCGGTGTTATACAAATTGGCGCGGATTGATTCGCACCAAACGCCCGGACGGCACGTGAGGGTATCCAGCCAGGCATAAAAACCGCCGTCCCTGTACAGCAGCCGCCGGATCAGCCGGCTCATTGCCGCCTGGTATAAGCGCTCGAAAAAGAGGTCGGCTTCTATGGGTTCTCGAGGGCCGGCCGTCTCGTCGATGTCGCTGATGGTCAGCACGAACTCGCCTAGAGCGGCCGCCAACGCTTCGGCATCGTTGTAGTTGACATCGTTTGCAGAACCGTAATGGGCGCGGTGATAAGCCAGCGCCAGTTGCGCCTGAACGAAAGAGACCCGCTTATGAGGCACGATGGCCGGTGCGTTGGCCAGTGCGCCAGGATCATGACC
Organism: Gammaproteobacteria bacterium; assembly: GCA_012103455.1. Lineage (GTDB taxonomy): Bacteria > Pseudomonadota > Gammaproteobacteria > HK1 > HK1 > WLWT01. The sequence continues at coordinate 561,102 of WLWT01000002.1, read as the reverse complement.
GTTCGCGCTGTCACGGAACTCATCAATGATGGCCAGCGCGGTGTGGCGCACCTGCGGCTCTTCGCTGCCGAAACTGCAGAACAATAAAGCGCTGGTCCTGACCCGGTCGGCGAGCAGATCCCGCGCCCACCGCCGCGCCCCGAAATCTTGCAGTTGGCGCTCGCTGAGAATGATCTGCCCGGCCGCTTGACGGCCGTATGTATAAGCCCATGCGCAACCGTTGATCTTGTACAGTCTCAAGGTGGGCCGGCCATGCCCGGTCTGGTGTAGACCGCCGCCGCGGCGGTAGCTGTCGAGGTCGTAGATGACCTTGAACGCCGCGTCGCTCTGGCTTTGGGTGACTCCGCCGCCGGCCGGGGGGCCGAATGAATCCCGGAAAGCCCGCTCTATGCAGCAATCGTAGTTGGTGGTAATGATCTCGGTGATCAGCCCCTCGCGCGCCAGATAAGCCAGATAGCGGTGCGCCGGGCGGGGTTGCAGCTCGGCGAAGGCGGGAATAGCGAGGATAGTGCATACACCGGCCGCGCCGAACAGCCAATGAGCGGCCTCCGCCAGCCGGTCCAGGTTGTACTTGCAGTGCGCTTCCGGCTTTGCTAGGTCAGCCATCTCTTCCGGCAACGCATCGAGAACAGCGGGGCTGCTCGCCTCGATCATTGAGTGCAGCGCTCGAGCCAGCGCGCGCTTCATGGCCGCGGTACTGGGTTCGAAATCGCATCGACTCTCGTGTTGCGCCCCAAGGCTGATGCCGGCGCCGGCGAAGGGCACTAGGCGGCCTTCGAACATGCGCTCCAGCAGCCGCGTGAGCTTCTTGCTGTCAGGGTCCGCTGCCATGCTTAGCTGGGTCGCTGGAGCAACTGAGTACGGGGTCAACTGAGTACCGGGGACGGTGCGGCGGGCCGGCCAGGCACCGTTTTTGCCGTGATCTTTTGGGGCATGATCTTTTGCGGCATGAGCGGCGGCGGCCGGCGCCAGCCTGGGGCGAAGACAGTGGCCGGACCGGCGATCTCAGGCGGGGTAGACACAGGCGTTCTGGCTCGGAGGCGTCTATTTGTTCCCAAGAATTAAGCCAGATCCGCTGGCCGTTGCAAAGTCTTTTGCTAAGAGCCTGTTCAAGATCTCCGAAGCAACAGCGCAATATTTGCAAGTAGCATCATGCCCAACGAGCTTTCGATTAGCCGCTCACAGTTTTTCCACAACCGGCGGTTTTTCTCAAACCATGAGAAGGTTCGCTCGACAACCCACCTCTTCGGGAGGACGGCAAAACGACCCGTGTCCGAGCGTTTGATAATTTCGACGTTCGCTCCGATTAATCTCAGCACTTCGCCAGCGAAAGCCATCCCCGTGTACCCGCCATCGCCTACTACACACCTAACCTCCGAGAGGCGCCCATCTGCTTGAGCAGCAAGTGCGGCCAGTGCCCCAACTCGATCAGTGACATTTGCCGTGGTCACAAAAGCAGCGTGCACCAATCCCTGAGTGTCCACAGCTATGTGCCGCTTGATACCAGAAGTCTTCTTGCCTGCGTCATAACCTTTGTGGTTTGCACTGTCTGTGTTCTTCACGCTCTGTGCATCAACGATGATCAGGCTGGCTTTGCCACTGCGCCCCTGGGATTTGCGGGCCTCGCCAACCCATTTTTTTAACGCCTTGTTCAAGGCGCTGCAAGAGTCTTCTGGGGACGATTGCCGCCAGATAGTGAAATACTCATGCACACTTCGCCACTTTGGATACTCGTTGGGCAACATGCGCCATTGGCAGCCGGTCTTCAGCACGTACAACACTGCGTTGAACACGTGATAGAGATCGAGTTGTCTTGGCTTGGTTCGCCGACGCGCCGCCTCCAGGATCGGTCTAACTTTCTCGAACTGTTGGCGAGATAGGTCACTCGGGTAGATTCGCTCGTCTGTCATTGCCTTCGCAGCCGCTATGACTATGGATAACAATAGCTTAGGTCAGATGTCCAAAATCGTCAGATCTTGAACAGGTTCTTAGAACATACAACTGATGGAACCGAAACGTTCGTCCCCTCTATCGTGGGGCATGGTAGGGGGTGGATTGGGTAGCCAGATCGGCGAACCGCACCGCATCGCGGCCCGCATGGACGGGCTGTTCGCGCTGGATGCCGCGGCGCTGGACCTAGTGCCGGCGCGGGGCCGCGCTTATGCGCGCGAATTAGGCGTGGCACCGGCGCGGGCCTATGGCGACTGGCAGGCCATGCTGGCAGGCGAAGGGGCGCGTGATGAGCGGCTGCAACTGGTCACCGTTGCGACCCCGAATAGCACCCACTTCGAGATCGCGAGAGCTTTGATGCGGGGCGGATTTAACGTGTTCTGCGAAAAGCCGCTGACCGTGTCGGTGGAGCAAGCGGTCAAGCTGGCCCGCACCGCCGATGAAACCGGCCGCCTTCTGGCGGTCAATTTCTGCTACAGCGGCTACCCCATGATGCGCCAGGCGCGGGCCATGGTGGAGGCGGGGGAACTCGGGCACATTCGCGTGGTGGTGGCCGAATTCGCCCACGGCCACCATGCCGATGCCGCCGCCGCCGACAATCCGCGCAGCCGCTGGCGTTACGATCCGGCGCAAGCGGGCAACAGCGCTGTCATGGCCGATTGTGGCATTCATGCGCTGCATCTAGCGACGTATGTGACGGGCCAGCCAGTGCGGGCGTTATCGGCGGATTTTGCTTCCTGCGTGCCCGGGCGGGTGCTCGAGGACGATGCTTTGCTGGCCCTTGAGTTCGATGGCGGGGCGCGCGGGCGCCTGTGGACCAGCGCTGTCGCCGTTGGGCAGATGCACGGCCTGACGTTACGTGTATTCGGCGAGCGCGGTGGATTGCGCTGGGCCCAGGAGCAGCCCGATCAACTCTACTGGACGCCGCTGGGTCAGGCCACGCGGATTGTGGAGCGCGGCGGTGCCGGCGCCATGGGACCGGCGCTCGCGGCCTCGCGCGTCGCCGGCGGTCATCCGCAGGGGTTTGTGAGTGCGATCAGCACGCTCTATCGTGACTTGCATGCGGTCATTACAGGCGATGAGCAAGCGGGTGCCTGGTTACCTGGCGTTGCCGCTGGCGTGCATATGGTCAAAGCGGTAGCGGCTGCGGCCCGGTCCGCCGCAGCGGGTGGGCAGCGCCAAACCGTATAGCCAAAGCGTATAGTCATGGGCGGCCCAACCGCGTGGCCGTGTGAGCTGTGGCCGTGTGAGCTATGTGGGCGGCTCAATCGAGCGCCGCCAGCTCTGCCGTCAGATCATTGAGTTCGGCGCCACCGGCCATCAGCCGCCGGATGTCCTCGCCGGCTAGCTCCGCTTTGGCGCCTTTGCCGATCACCTCGCCCAAGCTCAGGAAAGTGAAGCGATCCGCCACCAGTTGCGCGTGCACCTCGTTGTGCGTGATCAAGATGATCGCCACATGGCCGAGCGCTCGCACCCGGCGGATGGTCTTGAGCACCTCCATCTGCTGGCGCTGGCCCAACGCCGAAGTGGGCTCGTCCAAAATCAACACCTTGGCGCCGAAATAGATGGCCCGGGCGATGGCCAGGGTCTGGCGCTGGCCGCCCGACAGGGTGCCCACCGCCTGGCCGGGATCGGCGAGGTCGATGCCGAGTTGGCGCATCTGCTCACAGGTGATGCGAGCCATCTCGGCCAGGCGCAGCAAGCCGAACGGGCGCGGCCCGCGGGCTAGCTCCCGGCCCATGAAGAAGTTGCGGGTCACCGAGGCGAGCGGGTTCAGCGCCAAGTCTTGATACACCGTGCCGATGCCGGCTTGCGAGGCATCGCGCGGTGAGGCCAAGCGCACCGGCTGGCCGTCGATGCGCAGTTGCCCGGCGCTGGGTTGATGCACCCCGGAGAGGATTTTGATGAGGGTCGATTTGCCGGCGCCGTTGTCGCCCAGCAAGGCGTGTACCTCGCCGGCGTAAACATCCAGCGTGACGCCGTTCAATGCGGTGAATGTGCCGAAGCGCTTCACCACGTTCGCCACCTGGATGACCGGCTTGACCGCGCCGTTACCGGGCCGGCTGCTCATCAGATCCCGCCGGTGATCCGCTTGCGGATATTCTCGTTGCTGAACGCGGCCACCAGCAACACAGTGCCCAGGAACACGCGGTAATACGAGCCGTCGATCCAGGGAATGTAGAAAACGGCGTTTTGCACCAGCCCGAAGATCATCGCGCCGAACACCACCCCGACGACGGTGCCGAAGCCGCCGGTCAAGATGGCGCCGCCCACCACCGCGGCGGCGATGGCTTCCAGTTCCTTCAAATTACCTTTCGCCGCATCGGCCGTGTTGGTGTCGAACACCTGGCAGGCGGCGAATACGGTGGCGCAAAATGCGGTAAACATGAACAAGCCGATCTTGACCTTGCGCACCGGCACGCCGTTGGCCAGCGCGCTCTCGCGGTTACCGCCGGTGGCGTAGATCCAGTTGCCCAGTTGCGTGCGCGCCAGCACGATGTAAGCAACGATGGAGATGGCGATCCACCAGGCCACCCGCGCGTCGAGGCCGCCTACCCACTGATCGCCATTGCGGTTGACGTTCCAACCGAGCCAATAGAGGAAGTCGAACAACCAGGTGAAGGTCTCGCCGCCTAACAGATCGGCGAACCCGTCGGTCTGCTTGAAGTCCGGCAGGCCGGAGATTTGCGTCGAGCCGTCGTTGAACTCGCGGAAGCACACCTCGGTAGCGCCGCGCAAGATAAACAGAAAGCTGAGCGTCACGATAAACGACGACAGGCCGGAGCGCACCACGATGTTGCCGATGATCCAGCCGATGAACAGGGTCAGGGCCAAAGTCAGCGTGAACGCCGTCAGCGGTGTTGCTGGCCCCAGTCCGAACGGCAAGCCCCACTTCAGCATCATCGCCATCGACATGCCGGCGAATCCGATCATGGAGCCGATCGACAGATCGAATTCGCCGGCGATCATCAACAAGCAAGCCCCGGTGGCGATAATGCCCAGCTGGGCGATGATCGACAGATTGTTCTTGATCCCCAGCGGGTTGTAGACCACGTTGCCGGCGACGGCGGCTAAAAAAACGAGCAGCGCGGCGAGGCCGATAATGGCGCCGATCTCGGGGCGCCGTAGCCAACCGGCCAAAGCGCTCACGCGCAGCTGCCGGTCGGCCTCGGTGCGGTCCCGCCTGGCCGCTGGGGTTGCAGTGTAGTCGTTCACCGGCAAGACACCCGGCACCTTGGCTAGCGCCGGGTTGGCCATCGGCTGCCTAGCGGTTGACGCCCGCCTGGGCCGCGACACCATCGGCGTTGGACTTATCGACGAATCCCGGACCGGACGGGATGTTGGCGCCGGGCAGCAGGCCCGCGTTGGTGTTGTACAAGTGCAGCACGATCACCGGCATATAACCTTGCAGGCGCTGTTGTTGATCGATGGTGAAGCGCACCTTACCGCTCTTGATGAGATCGATAACGCCGGGGGTCAGGTCGAAACATGACAGATGCACTCGCGCGCCCACCTCGTCCACCGCTTTGGCCGCCGCCTCGCACACGTGTGGCCCCACGGCCAACACCGCGTCGATGGCTGGATCGGCTTGCAGAGCCGCCGCCGTGCGGGTCTTGATCTGAGCGACGTCGTTGGACACGTCGATCATATTGAGGTCCTGGCCCAGGGCCTCGAAATAGCCGCTACAGCGATCGACCAGAGCGGTATTGAACGCCTCCTGGTTCAGGCACAACGCTTTCTTGGCCCCCCCGGCCTTGGCCCGCTCGCCCGCTTTGGCGCCGGCCAGTTTCTCCGGTTGGCCGACGTGCATCAGCGCGCCCAGGCTGTTGGAGGATTCCAGGCCGGAGTTGATCGTCACCACCGGGATGCCCGCGGCCACCGCGCCCTTGATGGCGTTGCCCAGCGCCGCCGCGTCCGGCAGCGACACGATGAGGCCGTCCGGCTGGGTGGCGGTGGCGGCCTCGATCAATTTAGCCATGTCCGCCATGTCGCCGCTGGGGGCGAAGTTGTACTCCAAGCTCGCGCCGACGGCTTGGGCCGCGTCTTTGCCGCCTTTCTCCACCACCGGCCAGAACGGATCGGTGCCTTGGGTATGGGTGACCATGACATAACGTTCGGCCATGGCCGATGCCGATACCGCGCAGGCCAGCGCGGCGGCGATAAGTGCTGTTTTCTTCATTACTCCTCCTTCGAAGTGCGTTCGTTGGTTGGGTTGCGGGTGAATACTACCTGCTCCCCGGCGGCGCATAAAGCTACGGTAATCGCCACCCTTCTTACAAGACGGCGGTTGGTCAGACGCCCGCGCAGCGGCGGCGGGCGCGCTCCACATGGCCGCCGGTGCCGGCGGGTTGGCTGGATCAGGGGCTGGCTGGTCAGGGGTTGATCGGATCATGGATTGAGCCCAGAGGCTGTGTGTATCCGGTTGTTAGAACCTGTTCAAGATCTGACGATTTTGGACATCTGACCTAAGCTATTGTTATCCATAGTCATAGCGGCTGCGAAGGCAATGACAGACGAGCGAATCTACCCGAGTGACCTATCTCGCCAACAGTTCGAGAAAGTTAGACCGATCCTGGAGGCGGCGCGTCGGCGAACCAAGCCAAGACAACTCGATCTCTATCACGTGTTCAACGCAGTGTTGTACGTGCTGAAGACCGGCTGCCAATGGCGCATGTTGCCCAACGAGTATCCAAAGTGGCGAAGTGTGCATGAGTATTTCACTATCTGGCGGCAATCGTCCCCAGAAGACTCTTGCAGCGCCTTGGACAAGGCGTTAAAAAAATGGGTTGGCGAGGCCCGCAAATCCCAGGGGCGCAGTGGCAAAACCAGCCTGATCATCGTTGATGCACAGAGCGTGAAGAACACAGACAGTGCAAACCACAAAGGTTATGACGCAGGCAAGAAGACTTCTGGTATCAAGCGGCACATAGCTGTGGACACTCAGGGATTGGTGCACGCTGCTTTTGTGACCACGGCAAATGTCACTGATCGAGCTGGGGCACTGGCCGCACTTGCTGCTCAAGCAGATGGGCGCCTCTCGGAGGTTAGGTGTGTAGTGGGCGATGGCGGGTACACGGGGATGGCTTTCGCTGGCGAAGTGCTGAGATTAATCGGAGCGAACGTCGAAATTATCAAACGCTCGGACACGGGTCGTTTTGCCGTCCTCCCGAAGAGGTGGGTTGTCGAGCGAACCTTCTCATGGTTTGAGAAAAACCGCCGGTTGTGGAAAAACTGTGAGCGGCTAATCGAAAGCTCGTTGGGCATGATGCTACTTGCAAATATTGCGCTGTTGCTTCGGAGATCTTGAACAGGCTCTAACGTAGATTGATGATCACGCTTGCAAGACACATAAGGACCGCAAGGCACATGAAAACCATACGATTGACCGCCGCGCAAGCCCTGGTGCGGTTCCTCGCCGCGCCAACAACGCCCACGGGTGGCAGGACGGCTTCACCGCCGCTGTCTGGGCCATCTGCGATCACGGCAATGGCGCCGCGCTGGGCGCAGCGCCATACGCCGCGCGCGCCTGCCAACCTATAGGGGCCACAGCCTGTATCAAAAAAGCGCCTGGCCCTGGCCGCCAGCTTGGCACTGGCCGCTAGCGCAAAGAGTCGTTACCCGCTCAAGGGGACCTCTAAAAACCGTAGCGAGCGGCCTTAGGGCAAGGCGCACGGCGCGCAGGAACCGCGGTGTATGGGTAATACCTGAGGATTGCGAGCACCGCGCAACACAGCCATAGCCTCGCGCAGTAGGTTTTTAGAGATCCTCTCAAGACACCCTACCGGAAAGGTATAACCCCTGTAATGTTCGAGCGTAATGGTCGAGCCTTTCGGATGTCATCGCCAGGCTGGCCGCCCTGCTACCCAACCCCCGCGTTAACCTGACACGCTTTCATGGGGTGTTCGCGCCCAACGCTCAAGCACCGGGCGTCAGTGACACCGGCCAAGCCGGGCACGGGTAAGATAAGCCAGGGTATCCGTTGAACCGCAAACCCTTATCAGATGCGGCGTGATGCCATGACCTGGGCGCAACGCCTGCAACGGGTATTCCCTGCAACGGGTATTGAATATATCGATATTGAAACCGGTGAGCGCTGCGGTGCAAAGGTCGAGATGATGGCCAGTATCGAAGACCGGGCGGTGAACAATAAATCCTTGACCTCTTCAAGGCCTCGACCCCTTCAAGGACAAAGCCACAACCAACGAACCCAGGGCGTTGAGGCTGTAGAAAAACCCAAAACCATCATTTTATTATCATCATAAGTAATTGATTTTATTAGATCAGAAATTTGAAAATGAGCTTTTTCTACAGCCTCTTTATGCCCCGATACAAATCATCAACATAGTCAATGAAATACGTAGATTAAAATTACCAAGCTGCTTTCCGATTATTTGTCGGACGATGAATACAGAATGTTGCAATAGCACCTACAGGAAAAACCTGAGTCTGGTGATATTGTTCGTGGTAGCGGCGGTGTCCGAAAAGTACGTTGGGCTCCTGAAGGGCGCCTGCTAAAAATAGTCATTGTTTCGTGAGTGCAAGGAAGCACCGCGCGCACAACCGCAGTGTCTAGGTGATACCTGAGGATTGGAGCACGGAGTTGACGCCGCAATCGCGGAAAAAGCGCATTTTTAGAGGTGCCCTAGTGGAGCCGTTTGGTCGATACCGGGTTCGGGTTTTTCGATCAGCTAGGGATTCTTGGTCTTGTCGTCGTTTCGCATCTGATTTTATTGCTCGATTTCCGTGAGGGAGCTTTTACGGAATTCCCGGATTTTTTCATTCCCTTCGACCTGCCGGCGCAGATATCCACTGTCATGGGGGTAGGATTCATCGCTGTACACGGTATCGGTCTTTATCACTTTTCACGTCGGGAGGCCGAAAGAGACATTCGATCTCTGTGCTGTTTGGCTTTGATCTTGCCATCTCTGTTTCTCGTCGCTCATATGCGCTACCTTTTGCCGCTCATGCCCCTGCTGATATTCGGCTTTGCGTTGTTCGCGGACCGGTTTCCTTTTTTCCACGCGAGCAATTCGCAAAAATCGGGCTCTAAATCATCATGATCATCATCCCTGCGTATCAGCCGGGCATTTATTTAAAGCGCCTCGTTGATGGGATTCTTAGCCTCGAAAAGATTCCCATTTTAATCGTCGATGACGGCTCGACCTTACAAGAGAGTCTGGATGTTTTAGCAGCTCTTGACGGATTGAATCAGATCATGGTGATCAGCCATGCAACTAACCAAGGTAAGGGCGCGGCACTGAAAACAGGCCTCGCATTTGCCCGCAAAAGACAAGCCCCTTTCGTCGTTACCGCCGATGCCGACGGACAGCATTTGCCGACAGATATCGTAAAAATCTACCACCGATGCGCCCTAAATCCCCGATTTATAATTGGGGTCCGTCAATTTTCGGGAGCGGTGCCGCTGCGCAGCCGGATCGGCAATCGGCTTACCAGTCTTGTCTTCTGGGCGGCGACGCAGGTCCGTTTATCGGATACGCAAAGCGGATTACGCGCCATTCCGGCGGAATTGTTCGATTTATTTCTCGGGCTTCTGCCCACAAGATACGATTTCGAGCTTTCCTGTCTTCTTCATGCGACTCGTCTCGGTGGAATAGAAACGATCGGCATCAAAACCGTTTACGAACCTGGGAATCCGACATCGCATTTCCGGCTTCTCGGCGATTCGATGCAGATCTATGCTGTGTTTTTTCGATACTCTTCGGTTGCTGCATCGATCGCGGCGTTGGATTTTTTATGCTACATGATTTTGGCGGCGCTGATCTCACCGGCCAATGCTTTTCTTATCGTCCGGTCGATAACAATCCCCGTCTATTTTTGGGCCATGCGCAAGATGGTTTTCAAGGCCCGCGACCGGATTGTCAGCCAAGCTCTTGGATATGGAATCCTTGCGGCCGCTAATCTGGCCGTTGCCGTATTCGTTCTGGATCGACTTGCTCTTGAAGGTCATGCTATTCACGCCGCCGTTTATCTTATCATCAACATCGGTCTTGCGCTGATCAATTTCTCCATTATGAGATTCGTGATCTTTGTGCGGGCGGCCTCCGGCGATGGTGTTTTTCGCTAAAGGGCACCTCTAATCAATGCACTTTTCCGCGATTGCGGCGTCAGCTCCGTGCTCCAAACCTCAGGTATGACCTATACACTGCGGCTGCGCGCGCGGCGCTTCCTTGCACTCACGAAAAAATGACTATTGGGCATCTCTAAAAATTACGATTTTGACATTTTACCAGAGCGTAACTTACTGATTTTATTGATCATCATATTTCAGAATGTGAATTATTAGAGGTGCCCTATTTTTAGCGGCGCCCTTAACTGTTGATTGGATGCAATAGGGCGTTTAGTCTTCCTATACTCTACTCAAACGTAGCGCGCTGGAAGCCATATCGAGGGGATTCGAACCCCTGTTACCGCCGTGAAAGTGCCGGCGAAAACCAATAAAAATTTATCATCATCCGGTTACATAACATAAGCTCCGGACTGCTTGCACGCGTATGCGGTACCCCTTTGATCCCCGGCAGCGACAGCGTGTCGCAGGCGGGTCACATCGCGTCATAGTCAGCCGTGTCCGGAGGACAGCGCACACACCACCGGGCTGATACTGGTTCCAATTGGGAGAAAACGCTCCTATTATCTTCGCACCCCATACTGACAGTCTAGTGAGGAGGAGACAGTCGTGAACAAACTGCTGATCAATATTCGCTACTTTATTGCCCCACTGCTCATTGTGGCGTCCATGGTCGGGGTCCTGATAGGAGGTTTCTGGTCGTGGCTGGGCGTGATACTGCTCGGTGTAGGCATCCTGCAAGACACCACCATGCGCGTCCAGTCACGCGGCGCCGGTTTTGACGAGAACGGCGAGACCAACGGTCTCCCGGCTCTGCAAAACGGTGTCATGTACGCCATGCTGGGCGTGTTCGTATTGCTGCAGATCGCCCTGGCGTGGCGCATTTTCCAGTATATGAACGGGGTGCCGCTCAGCGAAGGCTACAGCCACACCATGTTCGGCTTCCTGCCATACCAGAATGGTATCAGCGGGCTGGATCTGATCGGCGCGACGATCTCGACCGGTATCTTTGCGGGCATCGGCATCATCTATGGCCACGAACTGAGCCACACCAAGGGTTTCAGCTTCGTGATCTCGCGCCTGATGATGGGACTCAGCGGTTCGGCGCACTTTTGTTACGCACACGTTTACAACCATCACCTGGAACTCGCGCACGAAGACGATCCGGCCACGGCGCCACGCGGGCGCGACATATACAGCCACCTGCTGTTGTCCTACCTGGGCCAGTCGAAGTTTCTGTTCAATATGGAGAAGCAGCGGCTCGCACGTCGGAACAAACCGTTCCTGACGTGGGAGAATCGGTGGATTCGCGGCTACGCCATGAGCATCCCGACCCTGATGCTGTTCTGGTGGGCGGGTGCCTGGGTGGGTATTGGCTGCCTGGCAATCGTATGGCTCATCTCGAACTTCGAACTCGAAGCGCTGAACTACATGGAGCACTACGGACTGATTCGCGAGAAAAGCCAGCCGATCGACTACCGGCATTCCTGGGACAACGCGACCGTGTTCACGAGCTGGTTCTTCATCGAGATCGGCCGCCAGGCGGACCACCATGACCGTGGCGAAACCCATTTCTGGGAGCTCGACGAGGTCGGTGCACCAAACACCGGCTGGGGATACTTCACGCTGTTCGCCGTCGCGCTGATCCCGCCGCTGTGGCATGAGTATATGAAAGGCCAGCTCGCGTCATGGGACGAGCAATATGCGTCCGATGGTGAGCGCGAAATCGCCCGGCGTTTGAACCAGCAAGCAGGCTACGCATAGGCCCGACTATAATAAGTGCCGCCGGCACGGAGCCGGCGGCAACGGGTAGCAAAGAAGTGAGGCGCCCGGCGACAGGGGCGCCTTGTCAATCGTCTGGCGCAGCCGTCGCGCGAGCCGGCTTCTGATTCCCGGACATCTTTTTCATCCCACCAGTCAAAATAGAACAAAGGGGACAAGTTATGCTCGGAGATCGTTTACGAAACAAGATGAAGTTGTACGGCCACCCGGCTTGCATCAATACGGCCAAAGTCCTGTTTACAGCGGCAGAGAAAGGGGTGGATATGGAAACGCATCCGGTAGATCCGGCAGCGCTGCCGCAGGAAGTCGCCGCTATATCTCCCTTCGGTTCGGTGCCCGTGTTGCAGGATGTGGATCTTGTCGTGTACGGCACTCCTGCCATCATGTCCTACCTGGACGACAAGGGGTTCGGCCCTTCATTGCTGCCGCGCAACGGTGTAGTGCGAGCCGTCAACTACCAGTGGTCGCATATCGCGACCGATCATGTGCAGCCGCAAGTGATGGCGCTGATGAGCGGCGACGGGGACCGCGAGGTAATCGCCAAAGGCTTCGCGGCGTTGAGTGAACAATTGCAGTCTTCCAATCCGAATGTGCGTGGCGATTTCATCTGTGGCAATTTCTGTCTGGCGGATATTCACTGGGCCGCGGTCGCGCACGGTTGCCAACTCGCGGGCGCCGATGATCTGGCCGGTGATCTGGTAGAAGCGAACAGCGCCGTCAAGACCTGGTGGGGGCATATCCAGTCTCATCCGAGCACCAGCAAGGAGAAGATCGTCGCCTATGACGTGCTGCCCACCGCCAGCGACATACAGAGCAATACGCTCAAAGGGGTGCAGATCAACGCCTGACGCGTTGAAGCAACAATGTGGATGTTCGGCTTTCTAAAAAGCAAGAAGCAAGACTGGTCGGCAAGGATCCTCCCGGCAGGCAAGCGGGTTGAGGTAAAAGCGGGGGACAATTTGCTGAAGGCCGCGCTGGCAGCCGGGCTGGCGTGGCCGCACGAGTGCAGGGTCGGCAGTTGCGGCACCTGCCGGTGCACGTTGAAAGAAGGCAAGATAAAGCCGTTGTCGGACTTCTCTTATGTCCTGGACGGCGACGAGTTGAATGCGGGCATGATCCTGGCGTGTCAGACCTCGCCACGCAGCGATCTGGTCGTAGAAGTAGAGTTGGAGTCCGACGCCGCCGTGAGCGTCGCGCCGTACCCCGGCGTGATAAAAAAAATAATCAGGCTGACACACGACATCGTGGAACTATCGATCGACATAGACGCAGCATCGCCACCGGACTACACGGCCGGTCAGTATGCCGAGTTGATGGTGAGCGACATCGAAAAACCGCGTTCGTATTCCTTTGCTACCGCGCCCGGCAACCACGGCGCCGGCGACCTGATGTTCTTCATCCGCCTGGTGCCCGGCGGCGAGTTCACTGAATGGTTGTTTGCCGGCGACCGCAGCGGCACGCCGCTCACCGTCAGCGCCCCCTACGGATCGTTCTGGCTGCGACCGGGAGACGCGCCTATCCTGTGTGTAGCCGGCGGCAGCGGGCTGGCGCCGATCAAGGCTTTGCTCGAAGCCGCGCAAAGCGCGGCCGTGCAACGGGATGTTACTTTCCTGTTCGGCGCCCGGACCCAACAGGATTTGTACTGCCTCGACGTCATGGAAGCGCTTGCGAACAGTTGGAGCGGCAAGCACTTCGAGTTCGTGCCGGTATTGTCGGAAGAGCCGCCCGACAGCGACTGGCAAGGCGCGCGCGGGATGGTGACGGACCATCTGCAGAAACAATATGTAGAGACCGGCGCTATTGATATGCAGGCTTGTGAGGGTTATTTGTGTGGCCCGCCGCCGATGATCGACGCCGCTATTGTCGTTATGAATGCGGCGGGTTTATCGAATGAGCGTATTTTCTTCGACAAGTTTCTGGATGCCAGCACCATGCCTGCCGGGCGTTGACGTATTCCGCCAGATAAACACAAAATCCGATTCGAAGGAGGAAAAATGGCATCAATCAAAGCACTGGCCATAATGGTGGCCTGGTCCGCAATTGCAGCCTGGGCAATGAGCGCGATCGGCTTTGCCGACAACTACCGGGAAATCATCTGGGCGATCGGTGGCGCTATCGCTTTGCTGGTCATCCTGATGGTCAATGTATGGATTTATTTTGTGGTGGCGAAAGATGAGCCCTGGAAGTGGTTCAAGAACTGAGCCGGGGCCAGGCACGACCCGTAACTGAACAAAGCGAACTGTCGGCATTGTTCGACGCAACCCTATTCGACATACCGGAATAACGGAGGACAAGAAAATGCCCAAAGACTGGAGACTGGAAGGAACGTACTTTGAAGGATGCAACTGCGACACACCGTGCCCGTGCATCTTTCTGCAACCGCCTTCACAGGGATTTTGCGAGGCCTTCGTGGGCTGGCATATCGCCCGCGGCCACGCCGACGGTGTGAGCCTCGATGATCTCAACGTGTCCGCCTGGTTGCACGCGCCCGGTTCGCTGACGGACGGCGGCTGGAAACTGGCTTTGTACGTGGACGAACGCGCCGACGACAAACAACAGGCAGCCATCGAGAAGATCTGGAGCGGCGAAGGCGGTGGCCACCTCGCCATCATTGCCTCGCTGGTCGGCGAAGTCAAAGGCGTCAAGAAGGTCCCGATCGAATACAGGGAGTATGGCAAAGCGCGACAACTCAGGGTCGAAGGCGTCGGCGAGTTGAACATGGATGAGCTCGGCGGCGAGGGCGGGCGTCCCGTGCTCATCACCAACCACCCGCTGGCTGTGGCGCCAGGCAATGCCACCACCATCAACGTGGTGAGCAGCGCGAAGTACAGCGACTACGACGTGAAAAGCTGGGGCGCAACCGCGACCACCGGTTTGTCCGCGCCGTTCGTGTACGGTCCGTACGAGGCGGGTATGCTGGAACTACCGGCAGCCTAGAAACGGGTGGCTCGCGGGAGCACCAGCGCGGCGGTGAGCGACGGCGTGGCAAACGACTTCGCTCCGTTCATCGGCGCAACGCTGGCGAATCTCGCAACGGGCACGCTGGCGCGCGGACACACCAGCAGCCACGCGCAGTTGTTCGTTGGCGGCGCCGTGCTGTACCTTGCGGACTATGACGGAATCGACAAGACCAGCGCGGACGCCCTGATAGCGGCGAAGCTGAAAGAGCATTTCGGCCTGGATCCGGCCGGCGCCGATACGGTAATTACCATGCTCGATGAGCCGTCACCACAGGCCATATCTTTCTGGCCGAAGACGCCAGCGCAGTGCGGCGCTGGATCGCACACGATGACAAAGACGCATCGCTCGAACCAGTATCGCTCAAACTGAAAGAGTTCGTAAAACTGACACGAAGAGGTGATCGACATGCCTGAACAAGACGACGATATGGTCAGGAAAATTTCGATGATCGTCGGCGCAGTGATCATTGGCATCGCTATCGTACTGGGCCTCATCTAGCCGGTCACCGCGATGCGACTAGACGACACAGCACCAGGTTTCCCGGACGCCGGCCAGTCTGGCTGGAAGGCGCTGTCGCGGCCGGACAAATGGTTTGTGCTGATCAGCTTGCTGGCGGTCAGCGGCATTGCGTGGTTGTACCTGCTGATGATGTTCTGGCATATGCAGACTATGCCAATGGCGCAGATGTGGATGCCGCCTACCGGGCTCGACGCACGGCCGTGGGCACCGCTCGACTTCTGGCTGACGTTTCTCATGTGGGCCGTCATGATGATGGCAATGATGGTGCCGTCGGCGTTCCCGATGGTGATGATGTTCACTGCCATCAACCGCAGGAAGCGCGCGGCCAGCCAGCCCTATGTGTCCACGTGGGTGTTTATCGCCGGCTACGTGATCGCCTGGGCGGGCTTCAGCGCGCTCGCGGCGCTGGCGCAGTGGCCTATGCACCGTTACGCGCTGCTGACACCGATGATGGACAATAGCAGCCATGTACTGGCCGGCATTGCGCTGGTTGTCGCCGGCCTGTACCAGTTCACACCCTGGAAAGACGTCTGCCTCAACAAGTGCCGCACCCCGCTGGGGTTTGTGATGACGCAGTGGCGCGACGGAACCGGCGGTGCGCTGGCCATGGGGCTCAGACACGGCCTCTATTGTGTCGGCTGCTGCTGGGCGCTGATGCTGGTGCTGTTTGCAGTCGGCGTCATGAACATGCTGTGGGTCGTCATCATCACAGCGTTCGTCATCTTTGAAAAAGTCATGCCTGGCGGGCCCAAAGCAGTTCGTTTCGTCAGCGGCTCACTGCTGCTCGCCTGGGGTATGTGGCTTTTGGTCGGCGCGACCACCTAACAGCCTGTTGAAAAACAAACCAAAAGAGTATCCATAAGCGAAAATCGAAACCGAGGCGGTCCATTCGGGTTATCGACCGGATCCGACCACCAACAGTGAGCACCGGGCGTGAGTGACACCGGCCAAGCCGGGCACGGGTAACAAAGCCAGACGTATCCGTTGAACCGCAAACCCTTATCAGATGCGGCGTGATGCCATGATCTGGGCGCAACGCCTGCAACGGGTATTGAATATCGATAGTGAAACCGGTGAGCGCCGCGGTGCAAAGGCTGAGGTGATGGCCAGTATCGAAGACCGGGCGGTGAACAACAAATCCTTGACCCCTTCAAGGACAAAACCACAAGCAAGGACAAAGCCACAAGCAACGAACCCGGAGCCAACCAACCCAGGGCGTTACCCTAGAGCCGGGCGCCAGCGCCAGTGGCGCTGTTCACGTCCTTGTTCCGATGCGTTGTCAAGCAGCGGCGCGAGCACGCGCATGGCCAGTGACAACTACTGGAAATGGCCAGCCCATTTCTGACCGAAATAGGCGGGTCCCCAAAATAGGCGGGTCCTATGCAACAATCCTGACCGCACACCACCTGAATCACTCAAGACTAGCCTGTACCCCGTTCCACCCGTTCCACTTAACTGTTTGATTGGATGCAATAGGGCGTTCACTTTTCCTACTACCCCAGGCTCCTACATCCTCTCGAATTTCCGTTGGGCGGCCCTATTCGCCACTGCTTGGCTATTCCCGTTTTCGCGCTGAGCGCCTAGTATCACGCCCACTCAATCCAAGCCTTGATTGATAGGTAGAGCCGCATCAGCGGCCATTCAATGACCACTCAAAGCAAGAGAAATGCCGATGAATATCACGCGCAAAGCGCTGGCGGGACTGATCGCCGGTGCACTGTTCCTGGGAACTGCCAACGCCGGGGAGTTGGTGATCGCCACCGATACCTCTGATCCCGCTCCCAAGAAGGCCTTCCAGTACCTGGTGGATCGGTTCCGGAAAGAGAACCCTGATGTCACCATCAAATGGAACCTGTTCGACCACGAGGGTTACAAGCAGTCCATCCGTAACTTCCTCAACACCAACCCACCGGACGTGGCGAACTGGTATGCCGGCAACCGCATGCTGCCCTTCGTGAAAGCCGGTCTGTTCGAGGATGTGTCCGATCTGTGGGCTGATGAATCTCAGCCCGGTGGTTCCATGAACGAGAACATGGGCCACGCCAAGAAATCCATGACCATTGATGGCAAGCAGTGGGGCGTGCCCTATACCTACTATCAGTGGGGCGTGTACTACCGCAAAGACCTGTTCGAGAAGCATGGCATCGCCGTGCCTGCAAACTTTGATGAGTTCGTGGCCGCCTGCGCCAAGC
The DNA here is from genome assembly GCA_012103455.1 of Gammaproteobacteria bacterium. GTDB lineage: Bacteria > Pseudomonadota > Gammaproteobacteria > HK1 > HK1 > WLWT01. The sequence goes on along the minus strand of WLWT01000002.1, from coordinate 543,612 downwards.
TCAAAGCCGCCGGCATCACGCCCATCACCATCGGCTCCAAATACCTGTGGACCACCGCTGGGGTGTTCGATTACCTGAACCTGCGTGTCAACGGCTACGAGTTCCACATGGATCTCGCCCTGGGCAAGGTGCCTTACACCGACCAGCGGGTGCAGGCGACCTTTGATGCCTGGGACAAGCTGGTCAAGTCCGGCTACTTCATCGAGAACCACGCCGCTTACAGCTGGCAGGAAGCCCTGACGCCCATGGTCAAGGGCGAGGCTGCCATGTATGTGATGGGCAACTTCGCCGTCGCACCGCTTCGCGAAGCCGGCCTGACCGATGACCAGCTCGGCTTCTTCCAGTTCCCGGAGATCACCCCCGGACTGCCCAAGGCCGAAGATGCACCGACCGACACGGTTCATATTCCCGCTAAAGCGAAGAACAAGAAGGACGCTCGTCGCTTCCTGGCCTTCCTCGCGCGTGCCGAGGTGCAGACCGAAGTCAACGGTATCCTGGGTCAGCTGCCCATCAACAACCAATCCGAGGTGAAGGACGACAAGTTCCTGATTGCGGGTTTGAACATGTTGAACAACGCCTATGCCATGGCGCAGTTCTACGACCGCGATGCCCCGGCCGAGATGGCCAAGGCGGGCATGAAGGGCTTCCAGGAGTACATGGTGAAGCCTGGGCGCCGGGATGCCATCCTCAAGCGTCTGGAGAAGGCGCGTAAGCGGATCTACAAGTAATCCGCCGTCCAAAAGCGGGGCCCGAACGGGCCCCCTTTTCCATCGTGTTGACACAAACCTCATCCTCAACAGCGCCTGCACCTGTTGTGCGTCGCTCCAGTTGGTGGCGACGACATCAGCAGCGCCTGACGCCGTGGCTGTTCCTTGCCCCGGGCCTGGCCTGCTTCACCGTCTACGTGCTCTGGCCAATCGGCCAATCCATGCTCATCAGTCTCTACCAGTGGGACGGCCTGTCTCCCAAGGTCTGGGTGGGATTGGAGAACTACATAGAATTGCTGGACGACGAAGAGTTCTACGTCGCCCTATGGAACAACCTGCGCTGGCTGATCGGCTTCATGCTGGCAGTGCCCGTCGGGCTCGCCCTGGCGCTGTTTCTGAATCAAAGCGTATTCGGTATTCGACTCATCAAGTCGCTGTTTTTCTTCCCGTTCGTGATTTCTCAAATCGTGATCGGGCTCATATTCACCTGGTTCTACGAGCCTAACCTGGGGGTGCTCGCTCCGGTTCTAGGCTGGGCCGGTCTGGATGGCTGGGCGGTGCTTGCCGATGAGGAATGGGCCACCTACGGCATCATCGTCGCCGGCCTGTATCCGCAGATCGCCTATTGCATGATCCTCTATCTCACCGGGTTGAATAACGTCTCTACCGATCAGATCGAGGCAGGCAGACTGGATGGAGCGCGTGGCTGGTCCCTGTTCTGGAACATCATCCTGCCGCAACTGCGGCCGGCCACCTTTATCGCCGTGGTGGTGACTGTCATCGGTGCGCTGCGCAGCTTCGACATGATCGCCATCATGACCCAGGGTGGACCCTGGGGCTCGACCAACGTGCTGGCCTATTTCATGTTCGAACAGGCCTTGAGCGAATACGGATACCGCATGGGCTACGGATCCGCCATCGCGACCGTGCTGTTCACCATCATGCTGGTCTACATCCTGTTCTTCATCTACCGGATGTACCGGGACGAGCGCCGGGGGCTCTAATGTTTCCAACCCCCATTGCAAAAACCTCGCCCTGGATCAACAACGGTTATCGGATCGCCCTGCCCCTGAGCTTGCTGCTTTGGCTCATGCCCCTGTTGGGTGTGGCCATGACGGCGGTTCGCGGTTCCGCAGACATCACCGCTGGCAATCTCTGGGGCCCACCATCGCAGTGGAGGCTGGGCCAGAACCTCTACGATGTGTTCACCAACACGCCCATGCTGGATTTCCTGATCAACAGCTTGTTGATCGCCACACCCACCATGCTCGGTGCCGTGGCTCTGAGCTGCATGAGCGGTTTCGCGCTGGCCGCCTACTCCTTCCGCAGCAACTTGTTGTTGTTCTTCACCTTTGTGGCGGGCAATTTCATCCCCTTCCAGATCCTGATGATTCCGGTCCGGGACATGACTTTCCAATTGGGCCTCTACGACACCATCACTGGCCTGGTGCTGTTCCACGTTGCTTTCCAAACGGGCTTTTGTACCTTGTTCATGCGCAACTTCATTCGCGCCATACCGCGCGAACTCATCGAGGCAGCAAGGATCGACGGCGCCTCGGAGATCAAGATCTTCTGGCGTATCATCTTGCCCTTGACCCGCCCTGCCATCGCCGCGCTGTGTGTGCTCATCTTCACGTTCATCTGGAACGATTATTTCTGGGCCACCGTACTCATTCAGGGTCAACACGCGATGCCCGTCACCGCCGGGCTGAAGTCACTGAACGGACAATGGATTGCGGCCTATCACCTGATCTCGGCCGGTTCCATTGTCGCCGCCTTACCGCCAGTCGTCCTCTTCTTCCTGATGCAAAAACACTTCATCGCCGGGCTGACGCTGGGCGCCACCAAGGGTTGAACCACTCCCGACATGACTGACCACCCCACCAAGATCGCCTTCATCGGTGCCGGTAGCACTGTGTTCATGCGCAACATCGTCACCGACATCCTCTTGCAGGAGGAATTTTCGAATGTCTGCATCGCTCTTCAGGACATCGACCGCAAGCGCTTGGACACCTCCGAGCTGGTGGCCGAGCGCGTGGCGCAGACGCTGGGCGCAAAACCCGCCATCGCGGCGACCCTGGACCGGCGAGCAGCGCTAGCAGGGGCCGATTTCGTCATCGTCATGATTCAAGTCGGGGGTTATCGCCCCGGCACTGTCATCGATTTCGAGATCCCGACCCGGTACGGCCTGCGGCAAACCATCGCCGACACCCTGGGCATTGGCGGGATCATGCGAGGTTTGCGCACGGTGCCCGCATTGCTGGATATCGCCCGCGACATGCAGGCGCTCTGCCCTGACGCGCTGATGCTGCAGTACGTCAACCCCATGGCGATCAATTGCCTGGCGTTGGCTAAGTTGGTCCCTCGGTTGCAATTCGCCGGCTTGTGCCATTCAGTGCAGGGGACGGCGGCGGATCTGGCACGCGACCTGAATGAAGATATCGACAACATCGAGTATGACTGCGCCGGTATCAATCACATGGACTTCTACACACGGTTCGAGAAGCGCTTGCCCGATGGTTCGCGCGAAGACCTCTACCCCCGCCTGAAGGCTATTGGCGAGGCCGGCAGCTTCGGCCCGAACTGGGACGGTTGCACCAACGAAGTCCGCTACGAGATGCTCAAACGCCTAGGCTACTTCGTGACGGAATCATCGGAACATTTCGCGGAATACACACCCTGGTTTATCAAATCCCATCAGCCGGACCTTATTGGACGCTTCAACATCCCTATCGATGAATACCTGCGCCGCTGCGAGAAACAGCTCGCCGAATGGGATGAAACCGAGCAAGCACTGCTGGCCGACGATACACCGGTGTGCGAGCAATCGCTGGAATACGCCGCCCGCATCATCCGCGCCCAGGTGCTGGATGAGCCCTATTTGATTCACGGCAACGTACTGAATCGGGGATTGATTCCCGACTTACCCGCTGATTGCTGCGTCGAGGTTCCCTGCGTGGTGGATGCCGGTGGGCTCAAACCCCGGGCGGTGGACCGCCTGCCGCGACACCTGACGGCGATGATGCAAACCAACATCAATGTCCAGCAACTCACGGTCGAGGCCTTGACCACTGGAAAACGCGAGGCCATCTACCACGCAGCCATGCTTGACCCACACACGGGCGCAGAGCTCAATTTGGATCAGATCTGGTCGATGGTCGATGAGTTGCTTGATGCACACGCCGGTTGGGTGCCGGAGTTTCATTAGCCCCTGGTGATCTCAGACCCCTGGTGATCGCAAAATGGCGACACCCCGGGGTGGCACCGTCCTCTCCCCCAGCAACCGCTCGCCATCGACCGCTGCCGGTATCTGCTCGGTTTCGGGACCGTAGTTGGTAATGAACCGGTAACCACCGTACTCCCTGAGCCTCAGATACCCCGGCATCCGTCGAACGGGCAGGCCAGCGCACCGCATGGCTGCGCCCAACATCGCTTTGAGCAGCCTGGCATCCGGCCAGGCGCAGATATAGCACCTGGACCGCCCGTCCCACTGCCTGCGTGTATAGATCGGCCAGCCGTCCGAGCAACTCGCCAACACCTCGGTGTTCTCGTCCAGCCGCAACTCATCGCGCCAAACACGGACAGTGCTTTCACAGGCGCCGAATCGAGCTGGCACCGCCATGCGGCGGGGTAAGGCGTCCTCGCGCTTGATGCGCACCCCGAATGCGGCCGCCACGGGTGCGGGAGCGGCCTCTTGGGGCAGTTGAAATTGCGCTGTCTTGACCCCGCTTCGGGGCCCCAGAATCACATCAGCCTGGCAGGTCATCAGCTGTTGTCCCAGATCCTCCGGGATATGCATAAGACCGGGTGCCAGAACCAATCGATAATCATCCAAATCTGCGTTTACACCAATCACATCAATGGACGCACCTAACTCCCTCAGGGCCCGGTACCAGTCCAGTTCGAGGCGTAAAGCGTGGTAATCGACGCTTTGTCCGTCAAGCTCGGACATCCAATTCGAGGCATAATCGTGAATCAGTGCAATGGGCGCGCGCTCACGTTTAGGCAGTCTCAAATTCAGCCTTGCCAGCTCTGCATTGACCTGCTCGACCTCGGCCAGCCCAGGGGCCGGATCAGCGCGATGATCCAGCAGACCCGCATGCATCTGTTCCTGGGCGAACGGCGCTTGTCGCCAGCGAAAATAGCTCACCACCTCAGCACCATGCGCAATAGCCTCGAAACTCCAGAGCCTGACGGCGCCAGGTGCCGGTATCGGGTTGTAGGCTGCCCAATTCACCGGCCCCGGCTGCTGCTCCATGATCCACAAAGCACCCATCCCCCGGTAGAGATCGTGATGAAAAGCTTGCAGATCCGGATCGCCGCTGCGCAGGCAATCCTGCACGAGTTCGGGTTCCTCGCGAACGCACTGCAGATCCTGCAAGAATCCAATGGGGTAGCTGTCCCAGGCAGCAATATCCAGGTCCACCGCCACCGCGCGATGATCGAATCCGTTAAAGCGTCCCATGAAATTATGTGCGATCGGCCGCCCCGGACTGAGCCGCCTCAGGATCTCGACCTGCGCGCGATTGAAGGCGGCGATCTGGGCACTGCTGTATCGACGAAAGTCCAAAGCCTGCGCCGGGTTCGCCTCGGTCACGGTCAGATTCGGTAACTCCACGCATTCAAAGCTGCGTAACGCCTGCGACCAGAACAAAGTACCCCAGGCCCGGTTCAAGGCCTCGATATCCTCGTAGCGTTCTCTTAACCATTGCTGAAACCCGGTCCGGGCGGCTTGGCAATAGGACAGCACCGTATCGTGACACCCGTACTCATTATCGGTTTGCCAGGCCTTGATCGCGGGGTGCTGGCCGTAACGCTCGGCCAAGGCCGTGGTGATGCGCCGGCTTTGCGCCCGGTAACCGGTGTGGGAGAAGCTGTAGTGCCGGCGAGAACCGAACCCGCGCCGTCGGCCCTCGGCGTCTACGGCAAGCATGTCCGGCATGTTATCCACCATCCACTTGGGAGGGGTCGCCGTGGGGGTACACAGGACAATATTGAGACCGGCCCCGGCCAGGGTGTCGATAGCCCGGTCCAGCCACTGCCACTCGAAATGGCCGGCAACGGGCTCCAGGCGCGACCAGGCAAACTCTGCAATGCGCACCCACGCTATACCCGCAGCCACCATTGCCTCGGCGTCTTGCGCCCAGCGCGACTCGGGCCAGTGCTCGGGGTAATAACAAACGCCCGTTGCAGGGCGATAGGCGCTGCTCGTGCCGGTCGGTGACGCCGGATTCTCAGTCACCGACGCGGTGTCCCTCGGCATCGAACAGATGCAGGTGCGACGCTGGAAGAGCGAGTGCGATCGCCTCACCCGATGCAGGTATCTGCGACTCATCGACCTTGGCGATCAGATCCACCCCGGGCGCAACCGTGACGTGGGCCAATGCAAACTCACCGAGGTGTTCGGTATGAGGCAGGGTGCAATTCAACACATTCTCGCCCTGCCCGTCGGCGCTAACGATGTGTTCGGGTCGTATACCCACCCGTGCCACCGCATGCCCTTTGGCGGCCGGGCATTGAATCGAGATGCCGTCAGCCAACGTCAATTCCGCTTCGTTCTGGCGGACCACGGGTGTGTTCATCTTGGGGCTGCCGATGAATTCGGCGACGAACCGATTGGCCGGTCGCCGATAGAGTTCCAGAGGCGAGCCCACCTGTTCCACCTGCCCTGCGTTCAGGACCACGATGCGATCCGCCAGGGTCATGGCCTCGGTCTGATCATGGGTCACGTAGATCATGGTCGCGTCCAATTCAGCGTGCAGCTTCGCGATCTCCAGGCGCGTTTGTACTCGCAGTGCGGCATCGAGGTTGGACAATGGCTCGTCGAACAGAAATACCCTGGGGTTTCGTACGATCGCGCGCCCGATTGCGACCCGTTGGCGTTGGCCACCGGAGAGTTGTTTGGGCAGTCGCTCCAGATAGTCCTCGATCTGCAGCGTCCTGGCCGCGGCCTCGACGCGCTGGCGCATCTCGTCCTTCGGGGTTTTGGCCTGGCGCAGGGCGAAAGCCATGTTCTCGAATACCGACATATGAGGATACAGGGCGTAGGACTGAAACACCATGGCCACACCCCGCTCGGCCGGTATGACATCGTTCACCCGCTCACCGCCGATCAATAATTCGCCGCCGTCGATTTCCTCCAGCCCGGCTACTATGCGCAACAAAGTGGATTTTCCACAACCTGAAGGCCCCACGAAGACCACGAACTCACCATGATTGATGTCGAGGTCGATACCATGAATCACCTCGGTTTTTGCGTAGCTCTTTCGGATTTGCCGAAGCGTGACGTCAGCCATGTGCTGCCCCGTAATTGAAAAACGCGCTGAGCCTACCAAAATGAGGAAGCCACGGGGTACCGACTCTGGTCCATTCCTCGGTTGCGGTTCAGGACCTCGCCGCCGCGATCTGCATCATCAGATCAGACTCGTTGAAGAGCTGCTACGTTTAACCCATAGCCTCAAGTCAACCCATAGCCTCAAGTCAACCCATAGCCTCAGTCAACATGTTGCCCGGTTCCTTGAGAGCAGAGGATTGCTTGAGCGGGACGCCGACAACAGCTATCTGGTATTTGCGCAGCGAGAGGAGAGGGCGATGCAGCCGCTGTAAGGCGTCGCCTGTCGAGCGTTTTGCTTCACCCGATCTTCATTACTTGGCACTATTTTGAATTCTACCGCGTTTTCTTTTGACTCTCTTCGCTTGCTTCTTACAATGTAAGACACTGTAATTCGCAAGGCATGGCAATAATGGCGACAACATCGTTCACCACGCGTATCGACACTGAACTGAAAGCCGAGCTTGAACAGATAGCTCGTTATGAAGATCGCAGCGCGTCTTATATGGCCAATCAAGCCATCAAGGCAATGGTGGAGGAACGTAAGGCTACTCGAGAGTTGGTGGAAACCGGTTTGGCTTTGATCGAAAAGGACGCCCCTGCAATTCCCGCCGAGGCGGTGCATGACTGGTTCGTGGCGGATGATGACAGGCCATTTCCAGCCGCTTCTTAATCCATACACGTGAAACTCGCCTATCTGGAAACGTCCGCCTCAGGGCTGCGCTGGATGCGAGCCTACTATCGGAAAAATCCACAGCTAAACCGCGCCAAGGCGCTAGCGTCATTGAAGCGGGCTGAGCAGATTTTGTTGGAGTTTCCAACCTCAGGCGGTCGTTTTCAGGACTTAGAAGCGGTACGAGAGTATCTTATCGACGGTACAACCTCTTCGCTGCTCTACACCGTGGCCCGTGATACCGTCTGGATCATTGATATACGCGACCAACGCGGATTTCGGAATGCTGAATCACTCCGTTCATGTACGCGAGAACTCCGCCAACGCTACGGTATCAACCTGATCCCGGCGAACTAATCTTCCGAGTCGAACAGCGATAATTGTCCGCGGGGAGGCTGCGGGCTAGGCGCGGGTTGCGGAGATGTTGATGGTGAGGCCATTCGCTCGCTGATGGCCTGCCGGGTCGCCATTAGGACACCTCTAAGTCAAGATTCAAAAGGGAGCGTCACCTTTAATTAAAATGCGGTGCATGATGCGAGGATACTTTTCCGGAGAAGGATGGCGATAATGCATCGTGCAGCGGTTATCCCAAAGTATGATATCATCTAACTTCCATGCATGACACCAGATAAATTCTTTCTGGCAAGCATGATCCCACAAAATGTTTAGAAGACTTTGGCTTTCTTCCTCAGAAAGACCGTCAATATACTGAGAAGGATATTCCCATCGACGACCAAGGTAAAGAGCTTTTTCATTGAAACAGGGGGTGTCCGAACAAGGGGATGATGAGGACCTGGAACTTCAGACAGTTTTGTAGGCAGCTTCATATCAGGGCGAACTATTTCTCCTGCATCACGACTAGCATCATGTACAGCAGTTTTTCCTTCAATTTTTTCTTGTATGTTTTTAGGCAATGTTTCGTAAGCAAGATATTAGTTACTAAAACACGTATTGCCACCGCTTGGTGGAAAGACTTTAGCATACAACATACTTTCTGCAGCTGGAGTATCGATATATGAATTATCACTGTGCCAGCAGAGTTCACCACCTAAGGGCACCTCTAAAAATGCACTTTTTCCGCGATTGCGGCGTCAGATCCGTGCTCGAATCCTCATGTATCACCTATCACTGCTGTCCCACAAAATGGCTAAACACAGCGTATAAGCTATTGATTTCCATAAAAAATTGACTATAGCATTGTGTTTGAAACATGAAAACAGTTTTTCCAAAAATTTCAAAGCGTTAGTATGCTCTATGGGACAGCAGTGATCACCTATACACTGCGGTTCTGCACGCGGTGCTTCCTTGCACTCACGAAAAAATTACTATTTTTAGAGGCGCCCTCAATGCCAGAAGTATCAAGATTTTTGGGATTATCATCAGGATGTTCTATGATGAACATGATCCTCCACATTTTCATCCTGAATATTCTGGAAAGAAAGCGGTATTTGATTTTGCAGGGAATGTCATCAAGGGAGGCATCTCTTCAAGAACTGCAACCAAGCTTGTCCGTGAATGGGTTGACCTTCATGTATCAGATCTCGAAGAGAGTTGGGAGTTACTAATTCGGAAAAAAATTACCCGACATTAATTCAGAATATATCTGACATGCTTTTCATAGAAAAACCGTTTAATTATTTGCGTATTCTGTTGCAGTGAGTGCAACACCGAACGAGCCAGGGCCACCCGTTGCTCCTTTGTAGCCACCACTGTCCGCCCAATTCGTTGGCTTTTTACATGATGCCATACTAGCTCATCAGGATTGAGTTCCGGTGAATACGGCGGTAACAATACTAACGTGAGCTTACCTTGGCTAGTGCGGACAAATTCTTGCACTTTCTTGGCTCGATGAATGGGATGGCCATCAACAATCAAATAGACCGATCGCTTGGCGTTGTGCAACAAACGCCTTAGAAAGTCGATAAAAACGTCTGCGGTTACCCGTGATTCGGTTACCATGAAACGCAGGTGACCCTTCGGCGAAACGGCTGACAGCCTATTCACGCTAAAGCGCCGACCCGTTTTCGCTACAACCGGCGTATCACCCCGTACCCCCCAAGTGGTACCACGATGATAATCCGACCGGATCGTCGATTCGTCGCCAAAATAGACCCGCGCCCGGCGCCTTTTCGCTTCTCGTTGTACTTCAGGCCAAGTTTCTCTTAACCATACCTTAACCTGAGCAGGGTTTTGCTCGTATGCCTTAAACCGAGGGCGCTGCGCACTCATCCCCAAACGAGACAGGCTATTGCCCACCGAGCGCTCACTGACTTCGATGCCAAATTTATCTTTCAGTCATATCTGAATCATCGAGCGCGTCCACAGGGCATCGGGAAAATCCAATTGCAACGGATTCGTTTTAACCAGTTCACCTAAGCGATCCGCATATTCATCGGGACACTTTCTTGGGCGGCCCGTGATCTTGCCGGTGGACAGCGCCTGTTCACCACCTTGCTCATATCTGGATAACCAATCGTAAATGCAAGAACGATGAAATCCGAGGGCTTTAATTACTTTTTCAGGGCTTTCACCCGATAATACTTGCGCAACCGCGTGCCTGCGGATGGCTTCTCGCGCGGAATGGGGCAGTGAGCGACCGTCTGTCTTTTTCATAGCATCACTATAACACATTTTATTAATTTGTGTCGGGTAATTTTTTGCCGAAGTAGTAGCAAAGAAAAATCAAGTTATTAAGAAGATTGAACCACTAAGATAAAGGGTGACGCCATGTGGGACATGAACGATGTAATAAAAATCGAGTACAGACATGATTATGTTTTCCATGTTGAATTTGACAATGGTGTAGCTGGAGATATTAATTTCCATGAATACCTTGAAAAAGGCCCAATTTTTACACCATTAAAAGAAATAGGATTCTTTAAAAGGGCGAGCATAGAAGGGGGAACAATATCTTGGCCAAATGGTGCCGATATAGCCCCAGAAACACTGTATGGAAAAGTACATTGCTAATCGGGTAGCCGGAGGTCGCTAAGCTCCAGCCCCCACAACACCCTGCAGCGGGCCCGCACAGGGCGTTTCATCAGCCGTGATGACAGGCCATCCAGCCGTCCCGTAGCGAGAACAAGCCTTGTTGTTTCAGGTACGCCAATCCCAGTTCCGCCTTTATCCCCAATGCAGCCTTTATCCCCAGTGCAGCCTTTATCCCGTCGGACTTGGCACTGTGCCACCCGCCTTTGCTGGAACGCCCACACGCCACCACAGCCTTGACCGGAAGTCCAAGTTTGAGCAGGTTGCGTCTCTTGGTACGCGCCCTGCCCCCCTGTTTCCACTAGCCCATCGCGACCCGCCGGCGTATCCCGTGGTCAAGTTCAACCCAGCGTTGGTATTGACACATTGTTGGTATGGGTTGCCCATCCCATAGTCGTTGACCCCGCCACGCCAATACAGACTGAGTGCCCGGATGTTGCTTGCCATCGGCCCACCCCCGCTACGGCGGGTCAGTTCACGCACGCGGTGCTTGAACTGTTCCACGCTTTTGCGGTGCCAGCGAATAGGTTCGCCGTGAACACTGACTCCGGGGAATTGGCACTGCCTGCTGTTGACCCCCTAGCTTGTGCCGAGGTTGACCTTGAGTGTCAGGTCTTGCTCAATCAAGCGGCTCAGGCTGAGTCACACACCTTCGCCTGCCCGTGGGCTTGTGACCCGAGTAATCAAGTCATCGGCGTAGCGGGCCAAACAGTGCCCACGTGGCTCCTGTTCCCTATCCAGGGGAGCGAGGCATGACGTTGGACAGCGACGGTGACAACGGGCCCCTGGTGGCACCCCTTCATCGCTGGGCCATAGGCTGTTGCCCTCCATCATGCCTGCCCGAAGAGAGCGCCCTATCCGGTGTAATCAGCCTTTAGGGCGCACTGGTTGCCAAGCTTGCCAACTATTGGCATGGGACCGTACCTGCTCCAACCGGTTGACCTGCAAGGCTGGGTTCTCATCGCAACGCTGGTTGGCACCCTCGCGTGCCGGGGATGGCGGTGTTTCCCAGTCGATGTCCCTCCTCCTTATCGGTGAATGTTCAGGTCTTCACCTTATCCCAACCCTGACCTTGGGCGTTTGGCGACTATGTCCTGTGCTCACTACGGCTTAATCACAACCGGGATGGCTCCCGGCTGCGCTGTCGTTCGCCATCGGCTTCGCTCGCTTGTGGCCGATGGCAGGCCCGCGCGCCAAAGCCATTTCCATACCCCTGCCTGATGGGGTTTTCTACGGCCGCCCGTTAAGCGTTCTCCCCGGATAAGGGCATGAACTGTCACTGCACCCCTGCATCATTGACGGTGCCCGTTAAACCACGCCGCTTCGCTGTCGTGTGCCCGCGCGCCTTCAGACGACGCCTTGTAGGATGTTCCTGTCCGTCAGTGTGCCGCTTTGCATTGGGCTTGCTTCCCACACAACCTCGCGCCTACAACATCTCGCGGCTTTGCCGTTGCCTTGTGCTCGTTGTGAACGCCAGACTTCCAAATAAGGGTCGCTATGTGTATGTATTTAATGGTTGCTTACCTGAAATTCTGTGGCAAACTCGATTTAAGCATTCAACCGATCATCAGACTCTTTCAACTCACTTATTTGAGCGAAGGGACCTGTGGGGACTACTCAAAGAAGACCCTCCTGACCCTATTGAAACTCAGGTACAGATGCAGTTTACATTCTCATGAAAGTTTATGGGACAGCAGTGATGACCTATACACTGCGGTTGCGCGCGCGGTGCTTCCTTGCACTCACGAAACAATGACTATTTTTAGAGGCGCCCTTGAAAAGAGCGGGCCGTAAGCGCCTAACGGCAGATAGCAAAGAAAAAGTCAAAGACGCCATCAGATACTTCACCCATCATCGGTCTATGATGGACTATGCGCCAAATCGTGAGAAGCACTTTGCAATCGGTTCTGGTGTCACGGAAGCCGCCTGTAAGACGTTAATTGAACAACGGCTGTGTCGTTCGGGTATGAGAGGGAAAGATAAAGGCTTGAAGACAGTATTGAGCTTACGCGCGTTAGTGCTGACCCAAGGTCGATGGCAGCAATTTTGGGAGCGCATCAACCCATGCGAAATTGGGGGTTTGGTTTAGATGGGACATTATTATAAGGCAGCGCTCTATGGGCAGACTTCCAGCAAGACACTCTGGCGGTGGTTTGCCAACAGGGGACTTACACCCCATCCGTTCATGCCCATGCCGGGCGTACACAAGGCGCTTGTCCGGACGCAAATTACGCTGCGCTTCGTTTGCGCCGCACAGCTTGATCGTTAGGCGTTACAATATGCAAAAATCGAATGTTTTGCGAAAACATCTTCCCTTAGATGAGCTACTTCAAAGACGTCAACAAATTGAAGACGTCAATTACTGGCGAGGAATCAACCCACGCTCAACTATTTCAACTCTCTCACTTGCAGAATCGCGGAATTCGCAAGATTCGACAGATCCAAAAGCTGCTTGCCATGCAATGCAATTACGCGAGGAGGGGTATTTCCAAACGTCACCGATTATTCCCGATTCGATGCTTCAAGAAATGCGGGAGTGTATAGAAATCGTTAGACGGCATGGATTTCCGGTGATGTTCTCACTCGTCTACGATGTGTTCTATTCGGTTTTCTCTTACTTCGACTCAATTCTAACACACATACTGGGTTCCGAGTATAAGCTCATTCCCAACTTCTGGGTCTATTACATCGATCCGACTGACGCCGGCAAAGGGTTCGAACCACATCGAGACGCGGAGTACGTTAACACCATTGATGCGCACGGCATGCCTACCGTGCTCACTTTGTGGGTAACCATCACAGATGCAACCCCTTTAAATTCTTGTATGTACATCTTGCCCAAAGATCGCGATCCTCAATACAACCAGGCAATTCACGATTTGAAGACTAACGCAAATCAATTAGCACTAGAGGACATTCGGGCATTGCCTACGAAAGCAGGGATTCTATCTTGTTGGGATCAATATGTTTTTCACTGGGGGAGCCGTAGCAGCAAACGAGCGCCGCATCCACGAATTAGCTACGCAATGTATTGTCAACGCGGCGACGTAGACCCAGTTGACAATGCGATTATCGACATGCGAAACGGGATTGATTTCAAGACTCGGTTGGAGGTGATTTGCAAAGGAATGCATCGCTACTCTTATTTGAGCGTGCAATCGCCTGATCCGCGCGATCCTCTTTTGTCATTTTTGGAACGCCACATAGCGAATTTAAAAAATGTCTAATAAGGGCACCTCTAAAAATAGTCATTGTTTCGTGAGTGCAAGGAAGCACTGCGCGCACAACCACAGTGTATAGATGATCAGCATTATCCCGCAAAATAGTTAAACACAGCGTATAACCTATTGATTTCCATAAAAATTGACTATGGCATTGTGTTTGAGACATGAAAACAGTTTTTCCAAAAATTTCAAAAGGTTAGTATGCTTTATGGGACGGCAGTGATAGGTGATACCTGAGGATTGGAGCACGGAGCTGACGCCGCAATCGCGGAAAAAGTGCATTGTTAGAGGTGCCCTTTAGCTAATCTGCATATCTTACAGCAAGAAAATCTGGTCGAAAATTCTGTCCGGCAAGGGAGTATCTTGCTCGCTAAGCTGCGCGAACTAATACCGCGCCATTCCATAATTGGTGACGTGCGGGGACTCGGCTTGCTCTGTGCTGTCGAACGGGTGAAAAACCGAGAAACTAAAGAACCCATTCCCGATGGTCCAGAAATTAACCGTCTGTTGGAGATCCTGGCCGAACTGGGCGTTCTCACCCGTGCAGAAAGTAGCAATATTTATCTAGCTCCACCACTTTGTATCCAGCGGGAGCAAATAGATCGTCTGGTAACCATTGTTGACACGGCGCTGTCACGCTTTGTCCGAGAGAATCAGGAACGGAAAACGGGGAACGGCAACGGCTTGCAAACATGAGCGGCTGGTAGCTTTTAGCTGTAGGCGTACAGGCTTTTGCCCAAGCTGTGGGGCACGCCGTATGGCCGAGAGTGCGGCTTGCTGGTGGCAGAGGTATGACCAGGCGAACCCATGCGCCCATGGGTGTTGAGCTTGCCGTTTCAACTGCGTTTTCTGTTTGCCAGCGATGCGCAGTTGATGGGTCAGCTGTTGGGCATTGTCTGCCTAGCCTTTTATCCACCCATCGTGTCAAACAGGCTGGATTGCGCAAGGCGGCAGCACCAACCGGCGCGGTCACCTTGATTCAACGCTTTGGCAGTGCTCTGAACCTCAATGTTCATTTCCACTTGCTGTTTCTTGATAGTGTGTATGCCGAAGATACCCGGGGCGCGATGGGCTGCCACCGGGTGAGGGCACCGGCTCAAGAAGAACTGCTACGTTTAACCCATAGCCTGAAGTCAACCCATAGCCTGAATCAACGTGTTTGCCCGGTTCCTTGAGAGGGGAGGATTGCTTGAGCGGGACGCCGGCAACAGCTACCTGGTATTTGCACAGCGACAGGCGGGTGCGGTGCGGCGGCTGTTCGGCCACTCGATGACTGACCGTATTGCGTGCTTACCGTATTGCGCTGGGTCCGCATCAGGGGGCGCCAAGGTTTTCACCTGGCAAACCGTGCCGCCGCGTGCGCGCGGCGATGATTCGGCGCAGGCTGCCCAAGTAGCCGGTTTTTCCCGGCCTGCGGGGGCCATGGCCGAACCTCACCGGCGAGACAAGCGGGGGCGGTTGTGCAGATATAGTTCGCGGCCGGCGGTATCGGAAAAGCGCCTGGCCCTGACCGCCAGCGCAAAGATTCATTACCCGCTCAAGACACCCTACCGGGAGGGTACAACCCAGGTAATGTTCGAGCCTGTGGATTTCATCGCAGCGCTGCGGTGCAAAGGTCGAGGTGATGGCCAGTCTCGAAGACCGGGCGGTGAACAACACAATCCTTGACCCCTTCAAGGACAAAGCCACAAGCAACGACAAAGCCACAAGCAACGAACCCAGGGCGTTACCCTAGAGCCGGGCGCCAGCGCCAGTGGCGCTGTTCACGTCCTTCGTTCCGATGCGTTGTTAAGCAGCGGCGCGAGCACGCTCATGGCCAGTGACAAATACTGGGAATTTCCAGCCTATTGCTGACCAAAATAGGCCGGTCCTATGCAACAATCCTGACCGTACACCGCCTGAATCACTCAACACTAGCCCGTACCCCGTTCCACCTAACTGTTGAGGGACGCCGCACGCGCTGCGGTCAGCCGCCTAAGTCCGAGGAGGAGCATGAGCGCACAAAAACCACGGCCGGGGTTCGCCGTAGTCATCGCTACGTGCGACCGCTTGCAAATGCTGGCGCAGCGGTCGCTGCCATCGGTAGTCGCACAGACTCGCCCTCCTGAGCGCCTGCTTGTCGTCGATGACTCTGCCCCCGAAGTAAGGCCCAACAACGCTAAGCTTGTCGGGTCCCAGGTGCTTCCTGGCTGCGAGATTTCGTACCTCGAGAACGAACGGACGAAGGGCGCAAGTGGCGCCTGGAATACCGCCTTGGACTTCCTGGTGGGTAGGGTCGAGGACCCCAGCGAGGTGTTCGTCGCGATCCTGGACGACGATGACGCCTGGTCTCCCGGGTACCTCGAGCGTTGTTACGCGGCTGTTTGCGACGGGCCGCTCGATATGGTCGCGGCCGATCTGCGCCGGTTCGAGTCGGTTGGCGGGCAGCCGGTGCTCAGCGAGGGGCCGGCGCAGTTGCGTGCAGAAGACTTCCTGACGGGCAATCACGGGATTCAGGGGCCGAACCTGTTCGTCCGCTTGTCGGTCTTGCTGGCCGCGGGCGGATTCGACGAGGCGCTTCGCAGCACGACCGACCGGGATCTGTGCATCCGCATCGCGGACTTGGGCTCGGTGCGCTACGGCCGGCTCCCGGTCGCTTTGTGCGACCACTTTGCGGATCCGAATCGGCCGCGCCTGGGCACCCGGGGCTCACAGGCCAAGATCGACGGTCTGGCGGCGTTCTGGCGGAAGTACGCCGGACGCATGACCCCAAATCAGCGAGCAGCATTCTCGGACCGGGCCCAGACGCTCTTCGATTGGCGCCCGGCACGCGACGCTGCAGTGGCTTTAATGCGCACCGACGTACCGAAGAAAGCACTGGTTCTAGGGCTGGTCGCCGACAGCGCGCGTCCCGGCGATCTGCTGCAGGCGGTGCGCGAGCTGGCCGGATGGCAGGACAAGACCCTTGTGGGTCCTGACGTCGTGTTGATCGAGCAGGGGCGGCGAAGTGAAGCGCCAGCGTTGCTCGAACAGGCTACCGTGATGCTGCGCGACTCGGGGGCTGGCTGTTTCCGGGTCTCGCTTGAACAACAGGACGAGGACGCCAAGAGGGGGCTGTTCCGTTACACCGCATCGAAGCTCGACCAATCGGTCTGCGAGCGCCGCCGCGAGACACTGCGCGCCTACTGCGGTCGAGTCGCCGCCTCGCGAACCGGGGCTGAGGTCTGGATTGCGCAGGGCGCGCGAGGTGCGGCCCCCCGCGGACGCCGGGCCGCGGACGTTCTTCGCTGGCTCCGCGCGAGGCGAGAAGACGCCGTCAAGCCGATAACGAACAATGTGGCCGCCACCGCAGTCGCCGCACTCGATCGGTGGTTGCAGTGCGAGCGTGTGGCCACAGCCGGACATCGGCTCAGACGCAGGTTCTCGCTCGAGCGCGTTCGGCTCTTGGGGTGCGGCTCCGAGGCGATCGTCTTCACCGACGAGCGAACGGTCTACAAGTGTATCGACTACTGGAAGACCCGGATGCCGCAGTCCCAACTCGAGTTCCTTAGGGGGCAAATCGGCCGCTGGGCCGACAAGCCGGGGCTCTATGCGCTGCGAGAGGTGTTGGAAGACGGACCGTGGGTGGTCCTCACCTACGACTACGAGGCGAGTTCGCCATACCAGGGCGGCCACGAGGCCGGCCTCATCCGTCTTCTGGACGCCTGCAGCTCCGTGGGCATTGTCTGCAACAATGTTCACCCGAAGAACCTGGTTGTTGCGCCATCGGGTGTGAAGCTGATCGACTACGGATCGGACATACGGCCCTGGACGCCTCTAGGCTTCGAGCACATGGCGCGCAGAGCGTTCCTGGCCTGCAAGCATGCGGCGCACCCGCACCTTCAGTCACTCATGCGCCGCGTGCTGAGCGACCCGCGGTTGCCGGAGATGGCTGGATACGCGAGCTTCCGAAAGCAGCTCGATGGAGCGGCGGGACGCCACCTCAACGCGCGCGCCGCGTCCATGGCCATCGCAAAGGCGCCGCCACGGCAGCCGCTACGGTTGTACGTGGGGGTCATCTCGTCGGATCCGGCGATGCTCAAGCCGCTCCTGCATGGCCTCGCGTCGCTTCGGGGCGGCGACATCTCGGAACTGGCGGCTCTAGTCCTGGACAATGGCAGCCCGACAGCCGCGCTCGACGCCGTGGTTCTAGGGGCTCGGAAAGCGGGTCTTTTGGTCGCTGTAGTGGACCAAGCACAGCAGCGCCTAGACGCGGTTACAGGTAGCTTCGGTTCGGCTCTGCGGAACCGGCCGCGGGGACAAGTGGGCATCGCCCGGGCAAGAACGATGCTGCAGCGCTACCTAGGCGCGCTGTTGGCCGCCGACCCCAGCGCCTTCGGGTGGGTCCTGGACGACGACATGCGGGTAGATGCACGCGCTCGTGCCTACCTGCCGTGGCTTCCCGTCTTCCGCGAGCAGGGTACCGACGTGCTCATCGGAGCCTACGAGGGTTCGTCGCCCAACCCGCCTCTGAACGGGCTCCGGGTCCATCTCGTGGATCTTCTACACAACCTCCACTGGCTGCGGAGCCTGCCTGACGACGCGGTCCTGCCCGACCGGACGGCCGAGAACGCAGCCCTGCGCGCCCGGTATCCGGACTACTACTACGACCTCTCCCGCAAGCACACGGGGCACCTCGAGATGCCCCACTGGCTGGAGCCCGCTGTTCCTTGTGAGACGGTCAGGGAAGCCTACTCCCGCTTGTTGAACGGGGCCGTAGGCCTCCTGAACGGGGCTCCGCTCACGCGGCCGATCATCGCGACCCCGCCGTCGGACCCGCTAGCATCGGCGAAGAACTCGGTGAACCGGGGAGGCTGCACGTTCATCCTCAACCACCGCTCGCTAAGCCAGACCCCCAACACGATCACGTGTGTACGGGGCCGCGAGGCGAGGCGCTCCGACATGGTCTGGGCGATCTTCAATCATCACTACCGCCGCATGAGCATCCAGGCGGTGGGGTTCCCGATCCACCACGTCGGCAGGGTGAACGCAACTCCGAGCCTCAATGTCGAGAAGGTGCAGGGTGAAATCGTCGGCTCGACACTCTACGCCGGGTTGACGGAGTTCCTGCACACGCGACCTCACCACGAGTTGGACTTCTCGCCCGCAGAGTCGGACGAGGTCTGCCGCCTGGCCGACCTTCACCTCGACCGGCGGTGGCGAATGCTGGAACAGAGCTTCTACCGCATTGCCGGCCTCCGGGAGTCGATTCGGCGTCTGGCGAGTCTCGGGGAGTTGCGGGACCTGGTCCGCTATCTCGACGAGTGGTTCACCCCGCAGAGCTTCGACCGCATCCGCTCCGGTGTGGGTTCTCACGCAAGCGGCGCAGTCCGGGACTTCCTCGTCTCGTTGCGCGCTGTCGCCGACGACTACGCGGTCGCGACCGTCGATATCGACTTCATCCAAGCCCAGTTGGGGGCTGGCGCAACGGCCATGGCAAGAGGACTACGGGGATGATCGTCCGGCAAATACTCGAGCCGATCGAACCCCGCCGCAGGCGGGGGATCGTCTGCGCCGCAGGCGGCTCCGCGGACATCATCCTCGCGCAGACGATCGCGGCGGGCCTTATCCGCCAGGGATGTTCCCGCGTGGATCTGGCTCAGCCACTGAACTGCGGGGGCCTCTCCGGCAAGGGGCTACTCTCGGATGCGGGCACGTTCCAGGCTCCGGAGTCCGAGGATGATCTCGATGCCGGGTCCGTCCTGCGACATCACGCGAGCATCCCTGCCGGCCGCCGGCGCGGCAGGGGGTTGAGCCTCTCGTCGTCTTTGGCGTGGACCACGGCTCGCGGTACGTGTGCGCTGCGCATGGCCGAGGGCCTGCCTCGCTTGCCGGACGGCGCGGCGGGAACGCCCCGTACTACGGCTTCGCCGTTGGAGTGGACGGCGTTGGAATGGACGGCGG
Source organism: Gammaproteobacteria bacterium (assembly GCA_012103455.1). Classification (GTDB taxonomy): domain Bacteria; phylum Pseudomonadota; class Gammaproteobacteria; order HK1; family HK1; genus WLWT01. The sequence continues at coordinate 523,767 of WLWT01000002.1, read as the reverse complement.
CGCTGACGTCCTCACTCATGGCGGCGACGAGTTCGATCGCGCGGTCATCGCGGGGTTCCGTGCGGGCTGGTCATCGGTTCGTCCCTTGCTGCTGATCGCGATGGGGCTAGGAGCAGATGGGGGCTACTACGGGGCGCCGAGCCGGCAGAGTTCCGCGACGTGCCGCTCGCTGGGTGGAAGCCGGTCGCAAAAACCACTGTGGACGATGCCTTCTGGGACGATGCCTTGCGCAACTCGCTCCATCGTGAGCTCGAGCGGCCGGGGCGGTGGCACGGGACCCGGTCGAGCTGGACCAGCGGCGATCCTTGCTGGGGGTACGGGTTCAAAGTCCCCTCGATCAGCGCCCTGGCCGTTCGCAACGAGTTCCCGTTCGACGCGCCGGGAAACCAGCCCGATCCCGTCCTGTTTTCCCGTCGAAGAGAGTTGAAGCTGATGGACAAACGAGTGCTGCGCGAAGCGCGCGTGCTCCTGAGCGAGGTGGATCGATGAACCCGGTGCCGGCGAGCTGGTGCGCCCTCCCCACATCAATGGGTGAGTTTCGAATGTACGACTCCGGCGACGAACACGTCCGCGTGGTTTGCCTGGGCGATCTCGAGGACCAAGGGCCCGAGCCGCTCTTGCGCGTGCACTCGTCCTGCCTCGCGTCGGAGGTATTCGGCGCGATCGACTGTGACTGCGCAGACCAACTGCGGGCGGCGATGAAGCTGATCGCGACGGAAGGTCGCGGCTTGATCATCCATCTTCATCAGGAAGGCAGAGGGCAAGGGCTCTCCAAGAAGATTCGGGCGCTCCACCGGATGCAGCGAGAAGGACTCGACACGGCCGAAGCTTTCGAGGCCCTCGGCCTGGAGCAGGACACGCGGACCTACGACGCGGCGGTGCAGCTGCTTCGCCGCCTCGACCTCTCGACCGTTCGCCTGATCTCCAACAACCCACTAAAGGTCCGATACCTGCAGCAGCACGGCGTGACGGTCACGATGGTGAACACGCACCCGACGGTTCGACCAGAGAACGCGGACTACCTAAAGACCAAGAAGGCCAAGCTTGGGCACCAGCTCTCGCTCGAGCCCGGCGATCGGCTGAACGGCGCGATTCGCTTCCATCACTCCGATCAACCGTGGGGGGAGCTGTCCAACTTCTCACGGCACGCGGTCTTCCAGCGAGGCCGGATCTGGCCGACGGTCGAGCACTTCTACCAAGCACAGAAGTTTGTCGGCACGCCGCACGAGGAGGCGATCCGCCGCTGCCAAACACCGATGCTGGCCAAGGCCACAGCAACTGACCTCACGCAGGAGCATTGCCGCGAAGACTGGGGGAGCGTCAAGGAGACGGTGATGATCGAGGGGCTGAGGGCGAAATTCGAGCAGCACCCGGATTTGCGCGAGCGGTTGTTGGGCTCGGGCGATCGGCGCCTCGTCGAACACACGAGGAACGACGACTATTGGGGGGACGGTGGCAGCGGCACCGGAAAAAACCGGCTGGGGCACCTCCTGATGCGGGTACGAACCGAGCTTCGGCAACGCGCACAGGACGATCATCACTCGATCTGAGGTTGTTGGCGTGTGTGGAATCGTCCTGCTCTAGGGTCTCCGGGCCGCTGCTCGGCTGCCCCGATGCCTGAATCGTCTACGGCACCGCGGTCCGGACGATCAGGGCAGGTGGGTTGCGGGCGACGTGGCGCTGGGCTTCGCGCGCCTCGCTATCAACGGGGACCGGACGGCCGGCCGCCAGCCGCATGATCACGGTGACTTGGTCGGCGCCATCAACGGCGAGATCTACAACCACCGCGCGCTGCGTGGCGCACACGGCCTGGAGCCGTCCGGGTGCGATACACAGGTCGTCCTGCCCTTTTTCGGGCGTAGTGGACCACACATCATAGACGACCTCGACGGCTTCTACTCGGCGGTCATCCTTCGCCGGTCGGTTCGTGAGCTGATCTGCCTGCGCGACCACATGGGGCAGAAGCCGCTGTTTGTCGGCCGTTCGTCGAGCGAGCTGTTCATCACCAGCGAGCTGAAGATCCTGGATGAGTGCGACTGCTTCGAGTGCCTCCCGCGCGGCGCGGCCAGGGTCGAGCTCGACACCGTAGAGGTCGATACCGTAGAGGTCGAGCAGGTCGCAAGGCATCGTCCAATCGCTCCCGGACCAAACCTGAAGCGGCTCTTCGAGAGCGCCGTTCGCAAACGCCTGCCCAACCCGGACCAGCCGGTGGGCGTGTTCCTGAGCGGAGGACTGTACAGCTCGCTAGTGGCTGCCTTCGTGTCACGCCTCAGGGACGACGTCATCCATTTCACGCTGGGCAACCCCGATGGCCCTGACCGTCGCGCAGTGAAGCCGGTCGTCGAGGCGCTCGGGCTGCGCGCCGTGCGGACGGTCCCTCTGCCGCGGGCAGTGCAACTCAGCGAACTTGTTCGCGCCGCCGTGCACGCGACAGAGAGCTTCAACCCATCCGTCGTCAGCAACGCACTGGCAACGTACCTCCTGGCCAGCGCTGCGCACGAGGCGGGCATCAAGGTCGCCCTGACCGGCGAAGGCGCGGACGAGCTCTTTGGGGGCTACCACTCGTTTCGCCAACAGGAACCATGGCAGGCGGTGCGCAGACCACTCATCGACGACATGCAGTTCACCGAGCGCCGGCGGCTCGATATGAGATGCATGGCCCACAGCGGCTAGCCACGATGCCCGTTCCTCGACCGCGCCGTTCGTGCCTTCAGCGATGGCCTGGGCTATACGCAGAGGTACGAAGGCGACGAGAACAAGGTCGCGCTGCGGCGTTGCTTCGAGGGCGTGCTGCCGCCTGAGATTCTCCACCGTCGCAAGACCTCCTTCGACGTTGGCAGCGGCATCCGCGGGGAGGTCGTTCGATACCTTCGACGCAACGGCAGGAGCGAGCGCGACGAACTCCAGGAGATATGGGAGCAGTGCTTTGCTCACGACGCCGCGGAGCCGTACTTTCACGCGTACCCCGTCTTCGACGCAGCCATCGACCGTCGTGGGGAGACCCACCGGTGAGCAGCTCGGATCGAACGGCCGATTCGGTTCGGGCGGTCGAGGCGCTCATGCTCGAGCACTTCCGGACCGAGCCGTTCCACAACCTTCATCTCCATCTACGGGCAAGGGCTCCAGATCTACGGGCAAAGGCTCCAGTGGGCCGTGCCGGGAGGGACGTGTTCGGACAAGACCCTGAGCTTCGTGGCCACGGCCCAGAAGGCGGGATTCGACGCCACGTTGCACTCCGGCTGCATCGGTGGGCGAGCGATCCATCGACTGGCGCGGGTGCGGATCGGCGGCCGCCTGTGCTTCGCTGACGCCGGCAACGGGTGGCCTGCGTTGAAGCTCTATCCCGCGGACTGCGAGATTTCGTACCAGTGCTTCGGGATGGGCTTGCGGACCGAGATCGCGGATGGTCGCGTGACCGTGTTTCACGAGAACAGGGGCAAGAAGTCGCTTCAACTCGAGATCGATGTGCACGGCAGGCCGGAGTCCGACATCAGAGCCGATATCGAGGGGCGCTTCAACTCAGGGGTCGTGTACCCCTTCAGCGACAGCCTTCGGTTCTCGCTGCCAGTGGGCAGCCGGTTCCTGTTCCTGCACGGCGATCGACTGTAGAGCTACAGCGATTGCGGCTTCGAGTGCCTGGAGGGTATCGAGCACGGCCGGATCCCGGGCGTGCTCCACGAGTACTCCGGCTACGGCGTGCAGCCGAAGGCATGACCGCCTTCGTTGAAAAGCGCGAATCCAGGTTCAAGAGGCCTTAGATCACCTGGAGCGCTTCAACGGCCGGCTGCACCAGACTGACGCACCGAGCCCGGAATCAGGGAAAACCAGCGCAGAAACGTACGGTGAAACGCGCTGGGCTCTGCATATCCCACGCGTTCTGCCACATGTGCGGCCGGCAAGGTCGTCTCCTTCAACAACTGCATCGCCTACGGGCGGCGACGCTCCTCCTCAATGTCGCGAATCGACTGCCCGGACTCCCGCAAGCGTCGGTGCAAGGTCGATATCGACAATCCAAGTGTGGCAGCAATCTCGCCGGCGAAGGCCACTCGCGAAAGTCACCGGCCAGACAGTCTTTTTGCCAGACAGTCCCTTTGAATGCGTGCCTTCAAACCCTCTACGGATCGATAGCCGCGCAGGAACGATTCCGGCGCCGTACGCAAGAAGCGCTTCAGGGCTTCTTCGCTGCGCTGGTCGTTTCAGGTATCGCGCATCAAACGAGCTGGCGACATCCCCCGCATCAAACTCGACCGGTATGCCGAAGAAATCCCCATAGGGCACCTCTAACAATAGTCATTGTTTCGTGAGTGCAAGGAAGCACCGCGCGCGCAACCGCAGTGTATAGGTGATACCTGAGGATTCGAGCACGGCGCTGACGCCGCAATCGCGGAAACAGTGCATTTTTAGAGGTGCCCTAATGTCTTTTCCCGCGGATGCAACGAAGTTCGCCCCGAAGACGTTCGGTAAGCGCCTGTCCGAGCTGGTAGCGTCCCGTCATCAACGCCGCTCGGGTTGGAGTACAAAACGGTGCAACGTGAAAATCCGTGAAACGAACCGATTCGGCATGCAATCGATCCAGATTCGGTGTCTTCTGCGTCGGATTCCCATGACATGAAAGATCACCGTACCCTTGGTCGTCTGTCATGATGAGAATGACGTTGAGTTTCTCTGCTTGAACAAAGCCGAGAGGTACAAGCAATAGAACAGCGGAAAGGGTTGCTGCATGGAAGCGATTCACGTGATTCTTTCTTGTCGTTGGTTTGAAAATTCGATTTCAGATGACATAAAGTCCATGTCGATGTGTTCGAGGAACACCTTCAGCTCGGTTGAAAGCGTGATAAAGTCACGGTATCATTCACATTAAATCCATTTCGGTCAACCTAAAATGCCACATCTGCGATTTATTCACTGTGCTTATTAAGTTTTTAGTATCAAATTTCCGCTCGTTTCGCGATGAACAATGCCTGAATATGGTCGCCAGCGGCCGTATCAAATCGCACACACATCACGAGCTACCGATTTTGGAGCAGGACAAATCCGCACTCAAAACTGCGGTTATTTATGGAGCAAATGCTGCTGGCAAATCGAACCTCGTTGTTGCGATGGATTTGGCTCGAGACGCCGTCGTTTACGGTAGCGGCCCGATCAAGAGAATCTCCGCCAGCCAATTCGCGAAGGGAGACCAAGGGCCAACGCAATTCCAATTCCTGTTTCAAACAGAAGGCTACCAATTCGACTTCGGATTTGAAATTAAGAATAAAAAAGTGCTTGCCGAATGGCTAGTTTTAGAAGCGAGTGAGCATAGCAAGAAAGAAGTGAAGCTATTCGAGCGAACCAATAACGACGTTGAAATCGCAAAATCATCGAAGCTGCCAGATGGGAAGGAAATCTCGCAGTTATTGGAGACGTTAAACTCACTGGGAGTTAAGAGCGAACAACTTTTTCTTCACCAGGTGATTTCAAGCACCAGTTCCGAGAAGCGAGGTGCAACGCTTAACGCAGCCATTGACTGGTTCGAATTCGGCTTAAGCGTGATTATGCCGCAAACGAGTCACGTTACGCTGATTTCGTTGCTCGATGAAGATCCTGAATTTCGCAATTGGGCATCTTCGTTCTTTGCATCGACGAGTACGGGCATTCACGCCATGAAGGTCGAGAAAACAAAAATCCCATCTGAGGATGTTCCTGAGTCACTTGTCGAAATTTTACAAGATGGAGCGCAGGTTGGATCGGCTGGAATGGAGTTTGAGATGGATGATTCGGATTCTCAAAAAGTTGTTCGCCGCAATCTGAAGATGTTGCATCCTATTTCGCATGAAAACGAATTTGAAATTCCGTTGCGCGAAGAATCGGATGGAACCCGGCGTCTGCTTGAATTGCTGCCAGCTCTGTATCAATTTGACAGTGATCGCAACGAATACGACGGAGAATTCACGTTTGTAATCGACGAGCTAGATCGGAGTATGCATCCAGTGCTCGCGCATGCCTTTCTGAGATTCTTCTTAGAAACAAAACACAAAAAGCATCATCAATTGATCGTGACAACGCACGAAACCCACTTGTTAGATGGGGATCTGTTACGACGCGATGAAATTTGGTTCACGGAAAAGGATAAGTCGCAAGCGTCTAAAATTTACTCCTTGATGGATTTCAAAGCGAGAAATGATTTGCGACTCCAACGAGGATATCTACACGGACGATTCGGCGCGATTCCGTTTATCGGAAACATGGACAAACTGCGAGAGTTGTTAACAGATGGCACGACGGAAGCGTAAGATTGACCGTGAATCGGGAAAGTTGGCGGATACTTCGTTAATTGTCATCGCGTCGGAAGACAAGTACGCAGTTCAGCAGTATTTTGATCTGTTTGAATCGATGCGGATTCAATTTGAAGTGTTGAATACCGAGGATGGTAAATCGTCGCCACAAAAAGTTTTGCAGCGGCTGAAGGAATACCAAGACGAGTTCCAGATTGGTGAAGAAGACCAATTCTGGGTAGTTACTGACATCGATCACTGGGCGAACGCAAATCACATCAAGAATCTCGTCGAAGTTTTGCGAGCAAGCAAACAACGCGAAATCTCCATTGCACTTTCGAATCCGTGCTTCGATCTTTGGTTGTTGCTGCATTTTACTGGCTTTCCGAGCGATGGAGTGGGCCAATGCGACGAAGTTGGCAAGCTAATTCGTGATGCAGTTGGATCATACAATAAGACACGAGTTTTCGACTTGCCTTTCAACATTGACAATGTCAAACGCGCGGTCAACAGCGCAAAAACGAACGATCCAGGCGGCAAGATTCTTGAGTCCGCTGGTACTCACATCTACCGGATACTCGACGCGTTGGTGCAGAGCGGCGTCGTAACGATCGGCTAATGACCTTCTCTTTCGGACGGGAATAAAGAAGACGCTCATCGCCGGCTTAATCCAGGTTGTTTTCCTATGGCGCAGGTCACGACAAAAACGATAACACTGCCCACAGTCAGTCCCGAAAGCAATCACGATGTGAGTGGTGAATCGTACTTCATCGATCAACCACCCGATCAATTCGAGCAATGCCGTACGCTGGCAGACGAATGGAGAGTTCCGGTGTTGCTTGGGTCTTCTTCGCACCAAGCACTTGGACATCAGCCGGCTTGCCGCTAATCCCACGCAGTGTGACCGTATGAGGTTCCCCCGTGAGATTGCTGACGAGCACGCGCAGTCGTCCAGGTTTGTGTAAAGGGCACCTCTAAAAATGCACTTTTTCCGCGATTGCGGCGTCAGCGCCGTGCTCCAATCCTCAGGTATCACCTATACACTGCGGTTCTGCGCGCGGTGCTTCCTTGCACTCACGAAAAAATGACTATTTTTAGCGGCGCCCTCAAGACTAGCTTGTACCCCGTTCCACTTAACTGCCGATTGGATGCAATAGGGCGTTTAGTCTTCCTATACCCCGGTTGAGGCGAACGTTCGGGACGTCGTCCCCGGCGGGCACGAAGAAAGGAAGGGCGCCGTCGCGCGCCGCCCGGAAACGTTCGCGCCGGAAACACCAGAGCTTTGTATCAGCCGGCCCTTTGCTCCTTGAACAACGACCGATAAACACTCGCCGCCAGCGTCAGGAAGCCCGCGATCAGCAGTCCCGAAGCGATCGGTCTATCGACAAAACCCGACCACTCGAAATGCAGCATCTGCATCGCCTGGGCAAACGTCTGTTCGCCGATCTTGCCGAGGATCAAGCCGAGCACGATACCGGCGACGGAGTAGCCCGAACGACGCAGGAAGAACCCTGCCACGCCGGCCACGAACATCACGATGACGTCGATAGTGAGTCCGCGCACCGCGTAGGCACCGACAGTGGCGAGCAGCAGGATCAGTGGCGCGAGAAACTGGAACGGAATGCGCAGCAGGTTGATGATCGTCTTGGTTTCGAGGAAGCCGATCAGCAGGATTGACAGATTAGCGAAGAACATCGCGGCGAACACAACCCACACCAGCTCGGCGCTGTTCAAGAAAACCAGCGGACCGGGTTCCATGTCGTGCATCTGAAACACGCCGACCATCATCGCGGTCAATGCACCGCCCGGTAATCCGAGCGCGAGCAGTGGGATCATTGCCGCACCGGTCGCAGCATTGTTGGCGGTCTCCGACGAAATCACGCCTTCGAGTTTGCCTTTGCCAAACTCGGTTCGATCTTTTGCCCAGCGCACCGCTTCGTTGTAGCCCATGAACGCAGCCAGCGTCGCACCGATGCCGGGCAGGATGCCGCAAAAGAAACCGATCAGAATTGAACGAAGCACCGCGATCTTGTGCGCGATCAGTTCGGACAGACTCGGAAAATCGATGCTCAGTTCGGGTGCTTTGTACGAACCCGTCGCCTTCTTCTCTGCCTGAATAAAAATCTCCGAAACGGCGAAGAAGCCGAGGATCGTCGGGATGAAGTGAATACCGGCCAGCAGATACGGCAGGTCGAAATCGTAGCGTTTGATGCCGCCAACAGGGTCGAGTCCCACCACCGCGATCATCAAACCGATCAGTATCGATAGCCAACCCTTCCACAGTGTTTTGGCGCCAACCGAAGCGGCAACGGCGAGCCCGAAGAACACCAGCGCGAAAATCTCCGGTGGACCGAACGCGCGAATGGCCCAGTTCGCGATCGGCGCGGTGGCGATCATCGCGATGATCGCGGAGACCGTGCCGCCGAGTGCAGAGCACATGACGGCTGCACCGACGGCTTTCCCCGCTTGCCCGTTTTGCGTCATGGGATAACCGTCGAACGCGGTCGGCGCGTTCTCTGGCGCGCCCGGTATGTTGAATAGGATTGCGGTGATGGCGCCGCCGTAAACACCGGTGCAGTAGATGACCGAGAACAGCATGATGCCGTGCTCCGGGGCGAGGTGTGCAGTGAAGGGCAGCAGGATCGCCGCGAGCGTCAGCATGCTAACGCCCGGTATGGCACCGAACAGCATGCCGCCGATGACGCCGCCGATGAAAATCAGGATCCCGATCGGGTCGCTGAACAGCGTGATCGTACCGGTCAGAAAATTGTTGAATGTGTCCATGTTCCCGTCCGTCGTGCGATCACTGCAAAACAGTCACGACCCAGGTACCGAAGTCGTAAAAAGGTCGAATGTTGCCGGTTGGCAGGCCGACGTAGAGGAGTTTGAGAAACAGCGCGAGGATGATTCCATAAAGCAGAACCATCACCGACAGCATCCACTTGGCGCGCCGCTCGCCCATCAGAAACATCACGCCAAGAATGAAAACCGGCGCAATGGCGTAGAAGCCGAGATCCTGCAACAGTGCGGCAAAAAAGATCGGTAGCGAAAGCATCGCCCCGACGCTGTTGCGCGGCATGGCCCAGATAAACAGCGCGCTCAGTAGTCCCGCGATGATCACCCGCACGGCGTGTCCGCCGGTCTTCTCGAGGCCCAGTCCGCTGCTGATCCAGTCTGGCAGGAGCATGTAAACGAACGGCATCGCCAGCACGCCGGCGGTACTGAGGTACCAGGCTAAAGACGAATGCCCGGCCTCGCGGGCGGCCTCTTCGGCGCCGTCGCCGGAAGCCGCGCCCAGCATTCCCGCCGCTTCACCATCCCCTCGCCGCCACTGCCAGATCAATTGACCCAGGCTCGCCAGAACCATGAAGACAATGATCGCGCGCGGCCACGCGGCGGCACCGTACTTATAGATCTCGATTTCTTTGTCGAAGGGAATCGAGTAAGCGTAGAGGAAGAGCGCCAGCAACAGCCAGAAACCGGCTTCCACCAGATGGTTTGTGCGCAGATTGCCCATGACGACGGTCCGCTCGGTTCACCGGTACGTTTGCCGGTGCCCAGCAAAAAAACGCCCCGGCAAAAAAACACCCCGGCGCAAAACGCCGGGGTGCGTCGTGTGCGATCGAGGATCAGAGCGCGATCATTTCACTTCCAGACCCATCTGCTCGTACACGTCGCGGTACTGCTTGATGGTCGAGGTAATCAGCTGCTTCGAGCCGTCGGTATCCCTAAAGCTTTCGATCAGCGTCATGAACTTGCTTTCGTTGAAATCCTGGTAGCTCTTTTCGCAATAGGCCTTCTGGAACGCCCACTGCAGCCACTCGACGCGCTCTGCCGGTGCGCCAGCGTGCACGTAGAAGCCGCGGAAGCGTAACAGTGGTTCGAAGTCGAGCCCGACTTCGCTCAGGTTGGGCACGCCGGCGAAGGCCGCCGGAGATTCCTTGAGAATGCTCAGGATCGGCTTGAACAGACCCGAGTCGAGGAACTTGCGCACGTCACCCGGCTGCTCAAAGAGCGCATCGACCTGGCCGCCGGCCAGCGCGCCGTAGCGCGGGGCACCCTTGTCAAAGGAGATCTGCTGGATCCGCATGCCGGTCGCGTCGGTGATGAACTTCATCGTGACGCGTTCCATCGAGCCTTCTTTCGAGACGTTGGCGATGGTGGCTTTACCATTTTGTGCCTTCACCCAGGCGACGAAGGAATGCCAGTCGGTGTAGCGCGTTTCAGCAGCGCGGATATAGATCTGCGAGAAGGTGATCTGCGAGGTGACCAGCGGAATCAGATCGGTGGCCGGATCCGGGCGGCCTGAATCGAGCGCATGGGCACTCGATGCGTCGTCGATGTGCTCGAGCACGGTGTAGCCGTCGGCCGGGGTGGCCATGAAGGCGGTCAGGCCCACGGTGCCGGAACCGCCGGGTTTGTGATCGCGATTGATCGATACGCCGGTGTGGCCGGAGACGGCTTTCGCCATCGCCTGGGCAACCTGACCGGAACCGCCGGCCGGGCCGTACGGCACGATCATGGTCAGGGCGCGTTCCGGGAATCCACCCGGCTTGGCCATGCTGGAAGGCAGGCTGTCGGTCGCACAGGCGGCCCACGTGGTGCCGCTCGCAAGGGTCATCGCAGCGGCCGCAACCATACCGGCACTGAACCGTTTCAGGGTCATAGTCTCCTCCTGGTATCTCGATTCGAGTTGTGGGTTTGGAAGTTTGAAGACACCAAACACGAGGATGGTAGCTCGCGCCCGCGCGGGCTGTCGAGGGGCGGCGGGCGCTCGCACGGACGCGCGGTAAAGCAGCGTTCCTCCCGACGTCATCAGCACCAGGCAGGATCGGTGTGCGAAATCGCGCCTCGTTGATCCGGGCGCGCAGCCGCTGGCCAAGCCACAAACCCAGTGCCACCGGTACCGTGCCGATTGCCGACAATAACAGCAGCTGATTATCGAGCACGCCGAACCCGTAAAGAGCCACCGTCCAGGGGAGCGCTGCGCTGAGGTAAAGAAACGAGAGCGAGCTTGCGAATTCGTCTTTCAACAACCCCGGCAGCGACACCATGAAAGTGATCAGCATCGGGCCGAACATCGACGACACTTCGCCGATCACGCCGGCCAGGAGGCCGAAGGCGCCACCGCATAACTTCTCCACACTGGGCGGGATCTCGAAACGGCGAGCGGAGCCCTGCAGCAGCGCGAAACAGAGCACTGCGATGCCGACCACCAACAGCAGCGCACGTTCGTCGATGACTGCCAGGATCGCCACCCCGATCCAGGTGCCGATCAGCACCCCGGTGAAGGCCGGCCAATAGCGACGCACCACCGCGCGTGGGCTGCCGGCTTGCGCGACCTGCGTGAGATTCGCGAAGACCACCGGGATCGCCATCAGGGCGACGGCGGTATGAGGTGGCAACACGGGCGCCATCATGGGCACGGTCAATAGCGGTGTGCCGCCCCCGAGTGCCCCTTTCAGCCAGCCACCGATACCGAGGGCAAAAGCGCACCAAGTGAGCAACCACCAATCGAGATCATCGAACATCAATGAGATTGGTCGGTGAGGTGTCGTGTGGATGAGAAAACCCCATTGCTGTTCTCCTCTCGTCATCGAATGGCGGAGAGGAGAACGTATAGAAATGGTGAGTGATTCCGGCTTTGCGGGCCGTGTTCGCAGGGCCGGAACGCCCTAGTTCTCGATTACTGTGCGCTTTCCATTAACGCCGGAGGACTATCCGCTCATGCGCCCGGTGGGTCGAAAGGCGCGAGCGTGGGAACGAATCGAAGCGGTGGCCGCGACCTTCCGTGCGCGCGGCATCGAGGTGTCCGGAGACCTCATGCGCGATTGCGGCCTCTTCGCCGAGCACCCGCTCGAGGCGCGGATGGCGGCGGCTCTGGCGTGCACGGACGAAGTCGATTCCCGGCGACGCGTTGGGGAAGGGACCGAACAGCTCCGGCTGGTCGCCGGACGGGTCCGTACCTCAGGGGTAGGTGGGACCGGGACCGTGCATCCCGAGGTTCACGGCCGCACCGTGCACCGTGCACCGTGATGATCTCGAACGATGAGATCGCACAGTTCGCCGGTGAGTATCGGGCTCGCCTCGTCGGTATCGGCCCGGTAGATATCGCTGGGCAAATGCGGGCAGTTGTCGAAGTCAGGCGCGGTTTCGAGAGCATCCGCGTGCTGCGATGGCTGTGGGAGCTTGCGCCGACGGTTCGCCTGTCCTACCCGGTCTGCACCGCACCTTTGCGTCGCTTGTTCCGGCCGGAATGGCTTCACCGTCGAACACTGGGTCGATGGCCAGCCGGCCGGCAGCAATCTCGGCGCCTCCCTCGATCCATGCCATGCGGATGCACCACTCTTTCTCGATGCCCAGCTCCATGGCGTGTTTTCCTCGCTTCAGCGAGCGGCCGGCAAAGGAGAATCGGTACGGCTTCGACTTCACCCCGTCTCTCGACAATGGGCTAGGCTGGGGCTTGCGAAACGACATGAGGCGCGATATCATTACATTCGGCTGCGGTGAGCCTTTGGTCGCCAATTACCTGTCCGCACGGGCGAACGAATCACCACGAATGCGATCTTCGCATGTGAGTTCCGGTTTTCCAGTACTGACTCGCGCACAAGCGGACGTGCGCAATCGATGCGCGGAAGAATCCGCGCACTGGAGAATTGGTATGCGCCGTTGTCAACCCAACAAATTCCTTCCGTTCGACAACTATCATGTCGCTCCCATAGGCGGCATCTGCCCAGCTTCGCTCAAAGACGCCGCCAAGCTCGCGCGGACCGAATATCGCGGCGGTGAACGCAAGCTTCGCCACGGCGTCGCTCTGAACCACATCGCCAAGTCCCTGGGATTTCGTGGAGGATTCGGTGAGTACAAGAAGGAGTATGAAAACCGGCTGGTCGATTTCATGCGCGAGCATGGGCTGGAGACCAGACGTGACGTGCTCGCGCCTTACCCGAAGTCAGCAAAGCTTGCCGTCCGTCTGAGGTACCGCCAAGTTGCGGATCGTCTGTTCTCCTCCGGGCTCGCCGCGCCCAAGCGGATATTCGCCGGCGCCGATATCTTCGATTTGCTGAAGGTGGCCACCGCGACCGAAGATCTGACGGTGGCGTGCGGCACAAGCCGCGTCGGACCCGCCGAGATCAGGTCTTGGATCCCTCCTGCCAACTACTCCATCCATGGCCCGGAAGGGACTCTCCGGATCGGGGAGTTGACCTGCCTGCACAACCTTGCAGGGGACCAGCTCTGCGACTCGGGAGACAGCGGGCGTGTCGTCGCTCAGCTCTACAGGATCGATGACACCAAGCGCAAGAGCCTGCACGCCGCCGGTCGGATCCTCCGCCGGGTCCTGGATACGTGCCCCTCCGGGTGGGTGGAGATCATCCCCTACAACGACCGTCTCGCCTTTCTGAAAGGACCCGGCGGCGGATACGAGTTCGTGTTCAAGAGACTCCGCCATGCGGAGTTCTCGCAGGATGTCTCCAGATCCAGGGACGCGAACGACTTCGCACTCCACCTGTACTTCGAATATGACGGCTGGCTGGAGGCGGACGAGCATGAGGCCGAGGAGGCGTTCTACGCGAGCGGCGGCTCGGTGGCAACCTATCCCAGGATCGGTGGCGAGTTGCTGAGAGCGCACCTCATTCGGACCGGCAAGTACTCTCCGGCGGTGAAGAAGGCTCCGGTTCGGGAAGGATACACTCCGGCGGCCTGTGCCGGCCGCCAGCTCTGCTTTTCCAAGCTCGTCACCGTGGGACAGCTTCGCCGGTTCCTTCGCGAAAATCCGGAGCACGTGACGCACGGCGAATCACTTGAAGCCGTGAACAACGATCCGTCCGACCTTCCCGCGGCCGTCACGTGGTACGACGCGATGGCTTACACCAAGTGGATCAAGCGGACCCGCAAGCTGCCGGTTCGGCTACTCACCCAGGCGGAGTACTTGGCTCTTGCCGCCGGCCTCGTCCCCGGCCAAATCACCGATGGAGAGGTCGAGGCGGCACGTGAACAGCGCCTTTGCGTCTTCTTCGATCCGCATGGCGAGAGGTACGACGGACATCCGCCATACATGCCCGAGGAGGAGTTCGCGCGATGGCAGCTCCGGTATGACAGCGTCGATAATATTGCATGGGGTACATCGAAGACGGGGCTGAAGACCATCCGCTCCGCCTACTTCGGTGAATGGCTTTTGCCCGAGGGAGCCGCGATCAACGGCTTGTTCATGGGCTCCCAATATGAGGTCTTCATGCGCTCCCAAGATGACTTCCATCTCACGAGACCCTCGGCGGAGGGCGCCCCGTTCCCCCCGTGTAGCGCCGGCAAGTACAAGTCCATGAAGATCGGATTTCGTGTCGCCTACGAGGCTGATTGGGGTGGCCGCAAATGAGTTACAACGAATCCGATGAAGTCGCCGTCCGGAGCCGGCACGCCAACCGGCGCGACCATGCCTTGAGGACCGGCGAACCGGCCGGCAGCCGGCCGGTGAAGGATACCCGCCACCTCAAATCGTTCCCGCCGGAGCTCGACGATCGGTCCGCGTTGCCTGCCGTCACCCGCGGGTCCACGGCTCCCGCGCCTGCCGCCCTGCCCGCACGCCCCGTCGTGCTGGTGTCGATGGACTGGATAAGGCCCGGCGATCCTCGCTTCGGGCTGGGGACCGCTTCGATCGCTTCAGCGTTGCGCGGCGCCGGTGTCGAAGTCCGCGTGGTCGCCGATGCGGTCAATCGCCCGGGGTTCCGTGCCGACGCATTCTTTGCGCAGGTACTCGGTGCCATCGACGCGGCCGGTACCGATGTTCTTGTCGGGATTGGAGCGTTCGTCTGGTGCGAGGACGAAGTTCAAGGGTTGCTGAATGTTCTGGGAGACCGTGCAGAGATCGTGCTGGGCGGGCCCCAGATCTCCTATACGGCTGCCGGCGAGCTCGAGCCGCTCTACCCGGGCGCAACTTACTTCGTTCGAGGCCACGGAGAAGCGGCGATGATCGCCTTGGCGACAGGCTCGGCCGAGAACGGCGCTGCCGGCCTTCACGTCGCCCGGGCCGATGACCTCGCGGGGCGGGCAGACTATCCATTGGAGTCATTGCCGTCGCCTCATCTGGATGGGACCTCCCCGATCGGAGCTTTCGTTCGTTGGGAGACGCAGCGGGGATGTCAATTCCGCTGCACGTTCTGTCAGCACCGGCAACCCGGGGCGCGTCTGCGTCGCTCCGAACTCGGCACCGGCCGAATGCAGGCCGAGATCGCGGCATTCCGGGAGGCTGGCACGCAGCGAATTGCCGTGCTTGATCCGATCTTCAACACGAATCGAAGTCGAGCCATCGCGCTGCTCGAAGATATGCGTTGTATAGGCCTAGCTGCCGAGCTGTCGCTGCAATGCAGATTCGAGCTGACCGATACCGCGTTCCTGGACGCTCTTGAAGGGCTTGATGTGAAGCTCGAGTTCGGCCTTCAGACCATCCACGATGACGAAGCGCGGGCAGTTGGACGTCCGAACCGTATGGATAGAGTGGCGGATGTGATCGCCGACCTGAACGACCGGCGAATTCCATACGAGATCTCACTGATCTATGGACTGCCGCTGCAAACTCTCGAGCGTTTCCGAGCCTCCGTCGGGTGGTGTCTGGACCGCGGCGTTCCACGCGTACGGGCGTGGCCACTGATGCTGCTCCGAGGTACGGCACTCTACACGGAACGCGACCGATGGGGCTACGTGGAGTCCGATGCCGGCCGCATCCCTATCGTGGTTGAGAGTCATTCGTTCTCGCGCGAAGAGCATGCCGAAATGGCTCGGATCGCCGAGAGTTTGGAGTCCGCGGATGGGGCGCAAAGGAGTGTGGCCTGAGTGTCGCTCCGAGAAAACGCATCGAGATCGACACCTTCCGCCGCAAGCCGGGGATACTCTGAATAGACGTTCTCTTACGTCCACTGTCTCTTACGTCTACTGTGCTTGTGCTCTACGTTTGGTGGCATCGCAGGGAAGGTCCACCTCTTCCACCGTGAATCCCGGTGGGGGAGAGTGCCGCCTGGCTTACGCCTCTGGAAAGCGCTGGCAACGCACGGGCCGGGGTAGTGTCTCTCGCTCCGACGGCTGTCGAAACACAGGCTCCCCTGGCACTGGTCTGCGCCTTCGATCGACCAGCGCCCGCCCCGACTCTTGCCAAGCTGCACCGCTTGGCGTGGAACTTCAGTCGCACACCTTCGCTGCTAACAGTGAACATAGCATGGCGTCTTTGCTCGCTTTGGCCGAACCGGGCCGCATAAGCCAGGCGTCTACACCGGGTCTAGCCAATGCCTGTACAACCGGCATGTCGCTGGCGATCAGCGCAGTACTACTCGCCATGGCTTCGAGGACTTTTAACGGACAGCAGCCTTGCACTAAGCTACGCTCGTTAGGGCACTAAGTTACGCTCATTAGGCTTTAAGGAAGCCGCCGCCATATCGCAAGGGAAAACGGTCGTAGAAAACGTAGACGATGCGCGGCAAGGATGAAAACATGGCATAAGCCGATGGCTATTTTTGTTTCAGCTTGATTCGATACAATATCACGAGCCACTGCGCGGATTTTCTCAACAAAACGCTGAACCACCAAGAAAAACGTTTTCGGCCATGATACTGCAAGAAAAGATACCGGCCTCTTGTGCGGAAATTTTCGACGAAGAGTTGTTGTTGCAACAACTTCGCCAAGCAAAATTCTGGCGCGACTCGCAGACGGTAAAAAACGCAGCGACTCCCGTTGGCACTGTGGAGCAAGAAAATTCGGCTTTCCCGAAAAAATGGTGTTTAACGGGCGATGTTTCTTTGCACGCTTGGCAAAAGCAGTGTCGACAAGCCTGGTTTTCCGCCGGTCAACGCGGCATTGCCAAAGTGGTTACCGGAGCGGGCAAAACGTTGTTGGCTCTGGCGATCGCGGAAGCCTGTCAACATCAACATCCTGATCTGCACGTCGCGGTTATTGTTCCTAGCGTCGTTTTGTTAACCCAGTGGCGAGACGAATTTTTACAGCGCAGTAACTTGCCCGCTAGTACGATCGGACTTCTGGGAGGCGGGCACACAGAAACGTTTGAATCGGGCAAGCGGGTTTTGATCTGTGTGCTCCATTCGGCGTCCAAAAAACTCCGGGAGGATATCGCTAGGACGGGAATCGCCAAGGATCTCTTGTTAATCGTGGACGAATGCCATCGGGCTGGCGCGGCGGCCATGCAACGAGTTTTCGAGACACCACGCTTGGCCTCGTTGGGCCTTTCCGCAACGCCAGAACGGGACGATGACCATGATGATGTAGAAGAAAATACTCCGTCACAGGCGGCGCAAAATGTTTTAGCCACCGAACTCGGCCCCGTGATTTATGAACTGAATTACGCAACCGCGATCCGTGAGGGGATTTTGCCGCCGTTTACCGTCGAGCACTACGGTCTTTCCCTACAGCCGCCCGAGGCTCAGCGCTACGACCGCCTCAGTCGTGAAATTACCGATTTGCGTCGTGTGCTGGAAACGGGGACACGGCGCGGATTGGCTCTCCTGCGCTGGTGTCGCTCCAAAGCAGCCGCCAAGAATCCTCAAGCCGCACAGTTTGTGGCATTGACTTCCCAGCGCAAACGTTTGCTCTACCAAATGGAACAACGCCGTGCCGCCGTGCTTCGTCTGTTACGCGAGGCGTTCCAAGAAAATCCTCAAACCAAAGCCATCTTGTTCCACGAAAGCATTGAGGAAGTGATGGCGTTGTTCGAACTTTTGCGTCACCAAGGTTGTCCTGTCGTCGCCGAACACAGTGGTTTTTCCGATGCTCTACGCGCCGAATCACTACGTCTGTTTCGGCAAAATACCGCCCGAGTGATTGTTTCCGCGCGGTCGCTGATTGAAGGGTTCAATGTTCCCTCGGCCGACTTGGGGATCATTGTGGCGGCTTCGTCTTCGGTGCGTCAACGTGTCCAAACACTGGGCCGCTTGCTGCGCAAAGGTCCGTCCACCGGCGGGGCCCGCAAAAATGCGCGGTTGTGCGTGTTGTATGCCGACAAAACCGTAGACGAGATGGTTTACGAAAAAGCGGATTGGGCGCGGATGATCGGAGCCGAACGCAATCTTTATTTTCGCTGGCCGGAGGTGGATTCCACCGAACCCGCTTTGCGAACCGCGCCGCCCCGCCGTCCGCCGCTGAGCGAACAAGAGATTGATCCGAATTCACTACGGCCCGGTGAAAATTATCCTGGCGACACCGATGAAGGGACACTTTATTGCGTCGATACTCAAGGAACGGTTTGCGACGAACGAGGTCGCTTCATCGAACCTCACGCCGAACTTCAAGAAATTCTTACTCGACAACTCAAGGCCGGCGGGCGTTTTCGCGTGACGCCGTTACGTCGTTTTGTGACCCGCTTGAAAAAAAACGATTCCGGTTGGTCCGGTATTTATTTAGGCGGTTTGGAAACGCCCATTCAAATTGCCGCCAACGGAACCGAAAACGAACCACAAGATTACGCCCCGGGGGCCTCTTATCCTCTGCCGCAGGCCAAAGGAACCACTTATTCGGTGTTGCAGCGAGACTCGCGCTTAATCGCCAAACAATCGAAAAGCACTCCGTACTTCGTCGTGCCTCTGGAAAAAATTGCCGATCCGGTCAAACGTCAAAAGCAAGCAGAGGTCCAACAACAACTCGCCAGAGCTTATTCGCAAGGGCATCGCATGAGTAAAATCGTGGTCACGGCAGCCGGGTGCGTTGTCTACATTTGGCAAAACCAAGCGTACTACGTCGGAGACGCCCCCGAAGGTGCGGAAGGTTTTTCTTTTGAAGCATAGAAGATTGGGCTAATGGCCATTAGCCGCATTATTCCCAAACACATTCCCGTCTGCCCAGGGCGAGATTCTCGCTACACCATTCGGCACAATACGGATGAACCCAGCAGCCCGTGGTGGGTTTGTGTGGTGGGTTTATTATGAGGCACCGGGCGGCACTCTTTTTCCTGCGGATGACGATCACGCCGGTTTGGTCGCCGTAGTCAACGAATTGAAACAGCAAGTTGTTGCTGGTACGGAAGGCGGGGCATTCAGTCTGACAGAACATCAGCAAGTGATTGCCAGGATGCCGGCTCCGGCAGGACTGGGCCAATCGGTATATTGTATCGGTGTGGATGGTGCCGAAGTATGCACTTATCGACAGCCGTTATTGTTTGACAACGGCAGGTTGGACCCACGTGTTGAGCCCCGAGTCGGAGCGATTTGGGCAGGCCCCTTGTGTGGTAGTTCGTACACGTTCGCCGCGTCTGGAAGCATCAAGCCGCCATCCGTTCACCTAGACGAAATTTTCACGGAAATCGACGGCGCTCGCGTGGTGTTGTCCGGCGCAGCAATGATTTCTCCCTACCCACCGGCTTCGGGCGTGCTGTTCGATTTTCTCTCGTCTTTGCGAAATTTTTTGCCCTGCGGTGGACGGTTTCGCGTTAATGAATACGGGCGGGCTTTTACCGCACGCACTCACGAGTTCATTGGCACCGCGCCGTTGGCACAGTGGTTTACGCCGCTAACGCCAACCTCGTAGACGACAGTCTGGATTTTTTGTGTGCATACTCGTTCCCAGGCAGGAGCCTGGAAACGAGTTCGGTTCCTTCGTGAAAACCGAACGCTTATTCGCTGGTTTTGTCCTTCCTTCTCAATCGCGAACCAGTGCGTGCGGTTGGCAATGAACAACAGGGCAGTTGCTAAAAGTAGTCATTTTTTCGTGAGTGCAAGGTAGCACCGCGCGCGCAACCGCAGTGTATAGCTCATACCTGAGGATTGGAGCACGGCGCTGCCGCTGCAATCGCGGAACAAGTGCATTGTTAGCAGGTGCCCAACACGTTGTTGGCCACGATCGGCGTGCTATACACCGGGTTCAACCTGTTGAACCCAGAGCTCGGTTCATGTTGTTCGGCCGACGGGTTGAAGATGTTGATATCGCCGTCTTCGTCGCCCACATAAATGCGATTCTCCACGAGCAACGAAGAACCCCAAGCCGCAGCCAGCATGTCGTAGGTCCAGTGAACCTTGCCGCTTTTGGCATTAGCCGGGCAAGACCCTGCCGTGCACTCGCCTTACATGTTGTAAAAACTCGGCTACTACACCTTGCGGCGCGCAGCGCTAGCCGCCGGATTTACGTTGCGACAGGGGGGACGGCTGCAAACGGACGGTAGCGGCGCGTCCAACAACAGTGGCACTACCGGCTAGGTAATGGGCCATAGGTCTAGGGCGATGTCTGAGGAGGAGACGCCGGCAACAGCCCGGTGCGCCCGGCCCCTGCTCGCACGCGGCCAAACAAAGACTGAACAAGAGCCTGAGTCAGATGCCGCAAACCGCGCACCTGCCCCCCGCTCACTGCCGCCATCGCGTGCTTTGCAGCGGCACGCTGCCCGTGGATTTTCAGCGGCCAGAGGGTGGCGAGGTATAGATGAGCTTCACCGCATCTTGCCCTTGCACGCCATCCGGATGTGGCGCCGTTGGCTTACTCTCGGGCGGCGCCGGCTCACCGCGGGCGTGGCGAGCTTGCGCTGCCGCTGGCGTCTCCAGCCGTGCGCTCGCGGCGATAGCGCTTTTGCGATCGGTGGGCTGCGGCGCCAAATCGTTCGGCACCGGCATGGCGTGGGCCGGGTAATAGGCGATTTTCTGTTTCTCCCAATCCACCTGGTGTTCGACGTTGAGGCCACGGCGGTTGACGCCTTTCACCGGCTCTACACAAACCCCATCGACCACTTCCAGATCGAACCACCATTTCTTCGCTTCATTGATAGCGCCATTGCCTAATTTGTCGTCCAACCTGACCGCCAAAGGCACCAGCAAGGGCTTTAACACCGGTGCGTTGATGCCGCACCAACTGGCCGCCCGTTGCGCGAGCGGCCCATCGGCGGTGACGATTTTATTCAGCGGGCAGGTTTTCATGCAGCGGCCACAGGCCGAGCCGCGGGCATTGGTCAGCCGGTAGCGGGCACAGCGCTCCGCATCCGGTTTCCACATCTCGTAACCGTTGAACATGACTTTAGGCCCCCACGAGATAGCATCGCAGGGGCACTCGCGGGCACATTTGGTGCAGTGCTGGCAAAAATACTGCAAGCCAAAGTCGATGGGCTGATCTGGCTCTAACGGCATATCGGTGGTCATCACCACGGTTTTAAGGCGCGGTCCGAGGAAGGGGTTGAGCACCAGTTCACCGATGCGCGACAGCTCCCCTAGCCCGGCCAACAACATCAGCGGAATGTGCAAAACATCGCTATCGGCATTGGTTTGCGAACGGGCGGGAAAACCGAGTTGGCGTAAGGTATCAGCCATAACGCCGGCGATCTCGGCGCCACGCAGATAAGCCCGCATCGACTGGGTGCCGGAGATCCAATCATCGCCGCTGGCGCCTTCCATGGTGTCGAACTCCTGATCGATGAGCATGATCACAGCGTATTTGTGCTTGATGGCGATAGGCTCTCCCGCCGCGCCGTGCGAAAACCAGGCGTAATCCGGCGCTGCACAAATGCCGGTGATATCCGCCCCTAGAAAGTAGGACAGCGACTTCAACGCCCGGCTGTTGGCCACCGGATCGCGGTAGCGGCTGGTATCGGCAGCGGCGTTCACCGGCCCGTCCTGCACCGGCACCATGGAGCGCATGGACGGCATCATGCCGGCAGTGTGGGGTTGTTTGAAGGCGAAACGGTTGCGCTCGTGCTGGGCTTTGGCGCCGAGATCGCCACGCAAGGCCCGGTCGAAAAAAGCCGCCCGTTTGGATACCCGCGGTACCTCGCCGTCCAAGATGAGGGTGGTGGGCTTGGCCACCCGCTTCACCGTTTCCATGGGGTAGGGTCCAAGGTGGGTGGCGCGCTTAGCCCGCCGGTTGCGCTCGCGGCCGCTAGTAGCCCCGTTGATACCGAACCAATACGCGGCGCCCTTGGCCTGTAATGCCGCCACTGCCAGGGGCTCGTCAACGGCGAGTTCGTAGTCCGTGGTGACCACGGCCAAGGAAAACGCCTCTACATAGGGATTGCGCATACAGTCCGAGTCCTGCTCGCGTACCGCCAATCCAGCCAGTACCGCTAAGCGCTGCGCATCCACTGCCGCCGCTGCCATCACATGGGGCGCGGCGGACCAGCCCAACTGACAGATGTGGCCGGCGAGACACACGGCGATACCACCGATGCGCGTATCTGCCCCGTCGGCTACGGCTGGCTGCACCCACTCACGCGCGGGATTGCCCTGCTCCGGCACCCGCCCGTGTGCCAATAACAACACCACCGCGTGAGTGTGTTGCGGGATCGGCTCCGCACCGGTGCACCAGGCGCTTTGCGGCAGGCGGCAGATCCCCACCTGGGATGCGTTCATGAAATAGCTATAGCCTTTAACGTCCACCATGCGCCGGTGCGGATCGTCAGGAATGGGTGCCCTGGCGGGGGCGGGCGTGCGTAGCGCATTGCCGATGAACAGATCCAGGCAACTTCGCAGTGCCTTGGCCAGCGGTCCGGTGGGCACAGTGGTGCGCTGCTGGCGTGGCCTGGGAGCGCGCAGGGTTTCTCCCAGGGCAACACTCGGATCACGGGGCAAGGACTCCAACGGGTAGGTGCCTAGATGATAGGGCCTGGACGCCGCTTTGGTGGTAAGAAACATCGGCCTCTCCGCTGACTTATAAAACGCGACTTATACAACGCGCTTACACAGTGCCACTATAGTGCAACTGAGCGTGCGGTGATCGCGCTGATGCGGGCAGCCGGGCTGGCGGCGGCGGTTGACGTTAACCCGCTGGTTGACGCTAACCCGCCAGCGTTCGATGCTTCTCAGCTCATCGGCAAAGAGCGTTATGGCGGCGATATGAACGACCCAGGTTGGCAGTTTTGGATCGATAGAGGCGGCACGTTTACCGACATTGTGGCGCGCCGTCCTGACGGCTTGGTGGTGACGCACAAATTGTTGTCTGAAAATCCCGAGCACTACGAAGACGCCGCGTTACAGGGGATACGGGACCTCTTGGGGGTCGCCACCGGCGAGGCGATTCCAGCGGCCGCGGTGGCAGCCGTCAAGATGGGCACCACGGTGGCCACCAATGCTCTGCTGGAGCGCAAAGGCGATCGCACCGCCCTGCTCACCACTCGCGGGTTCGCCGACGCCCTGCGCATCGGCTACCAGAACCGGCCGGACCTCTTCGCACTGGAGGTAACGCTCCCCGAACAGTTATACGAGACGGTGCTGGAAGCCGATGAGCGCATGGCCGCTGACGGTACCGTGCTCAAAGCGTTGGACGAAGCGCAAACCCGCCGCGTACTCGAAGACGTCTACGCCACCGGCGTGCGCGGTTTGGCCATTGTTTTTGTCCATGGATACCGCTATCAGGCGCACGAGCAGCGGGCCGCTGCCATCGCCGCAGAAGTAGGTTTTACCCAGATTTCGGTGAGCCATCAGATCATCGCGCTGATGAAGCTGGTGAGCCGCGGCGACACCACCGTGGTGGATGCTTATCTGTCGCCCATTTTGCGCCGCTATGTGGCGCGGGTGGCGCACGCCCTGGGCGATACCCGGCTCATGTTCATGCGCTCCAGCGGCGGCTTGACCGATGCCCGGTTATTCCAGGGCAAGGACGCCATCTTGTCGGGACCGGCAGGAGGTATTGTGGGCGCCGTGGCGACCAGTGCGCTCGCCGGTATGGAGCGCGTCATCACCTTCGATATGGGCGGCACCTCCACCGACGTGGCGCATTATGACGGGGAGTACGAGCGGGCCCTGGAAACAGTGGTCGCCGGGGTGCGCCTGCGCGCGCCGATGATGGACATTCACACCGTTGCCGCCGGCGGCGGCTCGATTTGCTCGTTCGACGGCGCGCGCTACCGGGTGGGGCCCGAGAGCGCGGCGGCCGCGCCGGGTCCGGCCTGCTACCGCCGCGGCGGTCCGCTCACGATCACCGATTGCAACGTCATGCTGGGCAAGTTGCAGCCCGATTTCTTCCCTCGGGTCTTCGGCGAGAACGCCGATCAGCCGTTGGACGCGGCCATCGTCGCGGCCGAGTTCGAAGAGTTGAGCGAGACTATCTACCGCGCGACCGGTAACCGGCGCAGCGCCACCGCAGTCGCTGACGGCTTTTTGCAGATCGCCGTGGCCAATATGGCCAACGCCATCAAGAAGATCTCGGTGCAAAAAGGCCACGATGTCAGCCGTTACACGCTCGCTTGTTTCGGCGGTGCCGGCGGCCAGCACGCTTGCGCGGTGGCCGATGCGCTCGGCATGAGGTGCGTGTTGTTGCACCCCTATGCCGGGGTGCTGTCGGCCTACGGCATGGGTCTTGCCGACATACGCGCCATCGCGGAGCGGGCGGTGGAAGCCCCGCTCGATGAGGCGGCGATGAGCGCCTTGGCGCCTACGCTTGAGGAATTACAGGCGACCGCCCGGGCCGAGGTGGAGCGCCAAGGCATCAATGCGGCCAACGTGCGTTTGGAGTGCCGCTTTTTATTGCGCTATCTAGGCTCCGACGTGCCCCTGCCGGTGGAACTCGGCACCGCAGAGTTCGACGCCGCGCACATCGCCAGCGCTAGCGCCGCCCAGTTGCGGCGTAGCTTTGAAGCCTCGCACAAGAAAATCTACGGCTTTTATTCACCGGGCAAAGCCATCGTCATCGAGTCGGTCGCCGCGGAGGCGATCGGCCAGACAACGCACGCCACGGTAGCGCAACGGGGGCCACGCCGCGCCGGCCCGTTAACCGCCGTGGCGAAAGTGCAGGTCTATCTGGCCGGCGCGCGGCACCGCACCCCGGTCTACCGGCGCGAGGAATTGGATCCAGGCGATCGGATAGACGGCCCGGCGATCATCGTCGAGCCCACCGGCACCGTGGTCATAGATCCTGGCTGGCGCGGCGAGCTCAGCGTGAGGGATGATCTGATCTTGCGCCGGGCAGTGGCGTTGCCGGCGCGCCTGGCGGTGGGTACGCAAGCCGATCCGGTCATGCTGGAGGTGTTCAACAATCTGTTTATGTCCATCGCCGAGCAGATGGGCTTCACCCTGCAAAACACGGCCCACTCGGTCAACATCAAGGAGCGTTTGGATTTCTCCTGCGCCCTGTTCTCCCGCCATGGCGAGCTGATCGCCAATGCCCCGCATATCCCGGTGCACTTGGGCTCCATGGGCAAAAGCGTGGAGACTATCGCTAAGGCGCGCGCCGGGCAGGTGGCCCCAGGGGACGCCTTCATCGTCAATGCGCCCTATAACGGCGGCACCCATCTGCCCGATGTGACGGTCATTACCCCGGTATTTTCCACCGATCGCAGCACTCTGTGGTTCTGGGTCGCTTGCCGTGGCCATCACGCCGACATCGGCGGCTTGACGCCAGGATCGATGCCGCCCAATAGCCGAACGGTGGCAGAGGAAGGCGTGTTGTTCGACAACTTCCAAGTGCTGGCCGGCGGCCGATTGCTGGAGCAGGAAACCCGGGCTTTGTTGTCGTCGGGGCCCTACCCGGCCCGCAATGTGGAGCAAAATATCGCCGATCTGAAAGCGCAGATCGCGGCCAACGAAAAAGGCGTACAAGAGCTACACCGCATCGTCGCGTTGTTCGGCCTAGATGTGGTCAACGCCTACATGGGCCACGTACAGCGTAACGCCACCGAGCAGGTGCGCCGGGTGTTGGACGTGTTATCCGATGGTGGGTTCGCCTACCGGATGGACGCCGGGCAAGTCATACGGGTGGCGATTAAAGTCGATCAGCGGGCGCGCCGGGCCACCATCGATTTTTCCGGCACCTCGGCGCAGTTGCAGAGCAATTTCAATGCACCATCGGCGGTCTGCCGCTCGGCCGTACTGTATGTGTTCCGTACCCTGGTGGCCGATACCATCCCTATGAACGAGGGGGTGCTGAAGCCGCTCGATATCATCATCCCGCAAGGTTGCATGTTGAATCCACGTTATCCCGCCGCCGTGGTGGCAGGTAATGTAGAGACCAGCCAGGCCATTACCAATGCGCTCTACGGGGCGCTGCGCGTACTGGCGGCCGGGCAAGGTACGATGAACAATCTGACCTTCGGCAATGAGCGGCATCAGTATTACGAAACCCTCTGCGGCGGCGCCGGCGCCGGTGCCCACTTCGCCGGGTGTGCCGCCGTGCATACGCATATGACCAATACGCGCCTGACCGATCCCGAGATCTTGGAATGGCGTTTTCCGGTACGTCTGGAGTCGTTCGGCGTGCGTCATGGCTCGGGCGGGCGCGGTGCCCACGACGGTGGCGATGGTGTGGTGCGGCGCCTTCGGTTCTTGGAGAAGATGACCGTGTCCATACTGTCGGGGCATCGCCGGGTGCCGCCGTTCGGGCTAGCGGGCGGCGGCGGCGGGCAATGCGGCGTCAACCGGATAGAGCGCGCCGACGATCAAGTGTTCGAACTCGCCGGCTGCGACGGCGCCGAGCTTGAACCGGGTGACTTATTATGCATAGAGACGCCGGGCGGCGGCGCTTATGGCGCCCCGCCGGCGGCTTAGTTTCGACCATCCCCTGCCGTAGCTTGCACGGTTGGGGCCTGCACCGCCGGGGTCTGCACAGTTGGGGCCTGCACCCGGGTACGGGCCACCTGCACATAGTAGAGAGAATTCATGATGTCTAGTGAACCGATAGCACAGCTTGCGCCCGGCGCGTTGAGGGCGCTGTGCCGCGCTGGCGAGTACCGCTCACCCACGGCGGGGGCCTGTCTAGGCTACACCCAGGCCAATTTGGTGATGCTGCCCAAAGCTTATGCCTACGATTTTCTGCTTTTTTGTCAACGCAACCCCAAACCGTGCCCGCTGCTGGAAGTGACCGACGCCGGCGATCCGTGTCCCGCGCGCTTCGCGCCAGGTTCCGATCTGCGCAAGGACACGCCGCGTTACCGTGTCTTCAGCAACGGCCAGCTTCAGGGCGAGAAGGACGACATCTGCGAGCTGTGGTCCGATGATATGGTCAGCTTCCTACTCGGCTGCTCTTTTACTTTCGAGTCGGCACTACTCGCCGCCGGCATTGCGGTGCGCCATCTCGAACAAGGCACCAATGTGCCGATGTACGAGACCCAGGTGCCGTGCGCACCGGCCGGTGTGTTCAGGGGCAATTTGGTCGTCTCCATGCGCCCTGTCCCCGCGCAGCAAGTGCCTGCAGCGGTGCTGGTGACGGGCCGCTATCCGCGCGTGCACGGCGCGCCGGTACACGTTGGCGATCCGGCTCGGATCGGTATCGAGCATATAGACCGGCCCGATTTCGGCGAGGCGGTGGCGATCCAGGCCGGCGAACTGCCGGTGTTCTGGGCCTGTGGCGTCACGCCGCAGGTGGCGCTAGCCAACGCGGCGCCGGAGTTGGCGATTACCCATGCCCCGGGTTACATGTTTGTCACCGATGTCCCAGACACGGATATTGCGGGGTAAACCGGCGTGGCCCCACCTGCGTCATACACAGCCCAACCAGCCATGGCGGACGCCGGCCGTCTTGGCGCGCTCGAGAATCTGCTCGCGCGCGACGCGGGCGGGCGCGGCATCGCCGCCCTAGCGGCGGCGGCGCGCGGACAATTGGCCGCGGCGGCACACTCATTGGCCAGCCACCGCGCGCCCGCAGTGGCCCCCGCAGTAGCCATCGTAACGGGGTTTTATGTGCCCGAAGGCGAACCGCCAGCGGCGGAGACCGATGGCCCCATAGGCTCAGTGCAACTGGCCGCCGGCTTGATCAAGGCGGGTATCGCGGCATTGATCGTAACGGATACGCCGTGTGCGGCCGCGGTGCAGGCGGCCGCAGACGCCGCTGCCGGCGTGACGGTTCCCGTGCTCGTCAACGCTAGCGATGATCGGGATCTCAGCCGCCTACGCGCACAGATCCTGCAGCGCTTACCGGCGCTATCCCATCTCATCGCGCTAGAGCGGGTAGGACCGGCCGGCGATGGCGTGCCCCGCAACATGCGTGGCGCGGACGTTAGCGCCCACACAGCCCCGCTAGAGCGTTTGTTCGATAAAAGCTTCTTTACCACCGCGCCGCACACCATCGGCATAGGCGATGGCGGCAACGAGATCGGCATGGGCCGGTTCAGCCCCGAATTGATCGCTAGGCACATAAGCGCCGGTGAGCGCATCGCCTGCCGGGTGGCAACGGATCACACCCTCGTTTGCGGTGTTTCAAACTGGGGCGGGGCAGCGCTGTTGGCTGCGCTCGCATGTATGCGCCCTGATCTCAAGGGAGATTTATTGGCCGCCTTGGATAGAGACACGCATTGGGCCATGTTGCAGGCGATGGTGCAAAACGGACCCGCCGTCGATGGTGTCACGCGCCAGCAAACATTGACCGTGGACGGCTTGGACTTCACCGTCCATGGTCAATTCATAGACGATCTGTTGCAGATAATGGCCGACTAAGCACCGGCCGCGGCTAAGACATATACCCGAGACATCGACCCATAGGTGCCGGCCACAACACATGTCGCTCCCATCGCCACAGGTATTTCGCATCACCCATACGCACTTCGACCCGGTTAACCGCACGGCGCGCCTGTATTACGCCTTCGATGACGGGCCGGCGCTCGAGGAGACACTCGAGTTTCCGAGGGCGCCTGATGATGCGAACGACGGGGATTTAACGCCGCTACAACTGGCCGGCTTTCGAAATTGCTTGCACCATCTGCATATCGCCGCGGGGGTCAGCTACTACAAATTATTCGTCCCGCGGCAGATCTCTATCGAAACAGCGCCTCTGACCGCGCTGGAACTGTCGTTTTACCGGCAGTTCTATGTCCACGGTCTGGCTGAATTCGCCTATGTCAACGGCCTGGACCTGCGCCATCATTTCAGTTTACGGGCGCGCCCTGACGCTGCCGGCTATCATCCCGTGGCGCTGCCGCCCAGCGGGCGGGCGCTAGTGCCGGTGGGCGGCGGCAAGGATTCCATAGTCACCCTCGAGGCGCTAAAAGCGGCGGGCAAAGCGTTCTCCTTATTTGCGGTAGGGCAACATCCGCACATAGAGAAGGTGGCGCAGATGGCGGATATTCCTTTGCTGCGGGTGCGCCGCCGCCTCGCGGCCCAGTTGTTCGAATACAACCGCGCCGGCGCCCTGAACGGTCATGTTCCTATCACCGGCATCATCTCTTTCATCTTGGCCTGCGCCAGCGTTCTACACCGCTGCGACAGGCTGATCATGTCGAACGAGCGTTCGGCCGATGAACCCAACATGACCGGCGCGGATGATTTCAGCATCAATCATCAATACAGCAAAACCTACCGATTCGAGCGGGCATTCGACGAGTTGTTACGCCAACGGCTACTGCCTAACAGCCGCTACTTCTCCTTGCTGCGCCCGCTTTCGGAGATAAAAATCGCCCAATTATTCGCCGGCCTCGCGCACTACCACCCGACCTTCGCCAGTTGTAACCGCTCAGTGCAGTTGGACCGTAGCGGCGCTCTGCGCTGGTGTTGCGCCTGCCCGAAATGCCGTTTTGTATTTTTGCTGCTAGCGCCGTTCATGCCGCGGCAACAGTTGACCAACATATTCGGCGCCGATCTGTTAGCCGATAGCAAGCAAGTGGCGGGCTATCTCGATCTGTTAGGCTTAGGCGAACACAAACCGTTTGAATGCGTGGGTGAATACGCCGAATCGCTCTCCTTGGTGGCGGCACTCTCGGAACAAGAGCAATGGCGCGAGGCGAGCGTAGTACAAGCGCTGTCGCAAGCAGTGGAAACGGCAAACGCAGCGGCGCTGCCCGCGTTGGCGCGGCCACTGCGCGAACATTTAACGTGCACTGAAGCACCGGGGATCCCGCCCGCTTATGAACAATGCATCGGCGAGCTTGAGCGCGTTATCTGGAGCGCGGATCGTGGTGTGGGGATACGGTAAGGAAGGGCAAGCCACGCTGGACTTCCTATGTGTCCGAACCCAGCCCGGCTCACTCGCCGTCATCGACGAGAACGCAGCGCCCGAACGGCTTGGTTTTACCCGGTTAAACGGCCGCCTCGTCTACTTCACCCGCGATCCGCAAGAGGCACTGCTAGGCGCCGACGTTTTGGTGAAATCGCCAGGGATCAGCAAATACCGGGCAGAGCTAGCCGCGGCCCGCGCCGCTGGCGTTCATCTGACCAGCTCACTCAATCTGTGGTACCCCTTGGTGGCGGACGCCACCATCGTGGGCATTACCGGCACCAACGGCAAAAGCACGACCGCCACGCTGCTCCATCGAATGCTCGTGCACCTGGGTATCAATGCAGGTTTGGTGGGCAATATGGGCATCGCACCGTTAGCCACCGTGCTGGAGGGGCCGCTGGCAGAGCTCTGGGTGGGCGAGTTCTCCAGCTATCAAACGGCCGATTTGAATTGGACGCCCGATATTGGCGTACTGCTTAATTTGTATCCCGATCACTACCAGTGGCATGGCGGGACAGAGCAGTATTTTCGTGACAAGTGCTCGATGTTGCCGCGTGATGGAATAGTCATCACCAATGCGCTCGACCCGGAGGCCAAGCGCCGCACCGCCACCTATTCAACCGTGATCTATTTCGAGGAGCAAAGCGGATTTCATTCATCCGGCGGCTGGATCATGCATGCCCGAGAACGCCTTGTTCACCAACAGGATCTGGCGCTACGTGGCGGGCATAATCTAACCAATGTGTGCGCGGCATTATCGGTGGTGCGCGCCTTGCAGTTAGATTGGCGGGCTACACTGCCCGCGGTGAGAGCCTTCGCCGGCCTGCCGCACAGGCTGCAAACAATAGGCCGATTCGGCGGGCTGACGGCGGTTGACGACAGCATCTGCGTGACCCCCGAGGCCTGCATGGCGGCCCTGCGAAGCCTGCCTAATGAACGCGTATGCGTGTTGTTAGGCGGCGCCGACCGGCGCCAGGACTATAGCGCATTGGCGCACTGTCTTTGCCTGAATGATGTGCACAGCGCGGTCACTATGTACGAGACCGGGCCGCGCATCGCCGCCTGCGTGCACCAAGCCAAAACCCGCCTTGGGCGCGGACCTAGATTGCGTGAGGCGGCTTCACTGGAAGAGGCGGTACACCAGGCGGCTTCGCTGCTACAAGGAGACGGCGTGCCTGATCTGGACAAAAATAACGTCATCTTGCTGTCTCCGGCCGCGCCCAGTCACGACGCTTTTACCAGCTTTGAAGATCGTGGCGAAGCGTTTCACAATGCTCTCGCCGGACTCAATAACAGATGACAACCTCTCCCTGCACACGGGCGGGCAGTCTTTCTCCCTGATCCGGTATCCATCTGATCCGGCATCCATTTCGGGGCCAACAAGTCAGATACGAGCGCTTGACTGAGAGGGAGTCCCGGCTTGCAGCGCCCTGATCATTCAGCGGCTTCATCGTCGAAACCGCCACCCGATGAGGTTGGAACGCGGCCCCGGCTGCGCCCGCCCAAGCACTTTTCAAGAGTCCCGGCATCCGGTCTTGAAGTTCTTCCGGCCCCCCCTGCATCACGCCTCACCCGCACATCGCAACTTCGGAGAACCGATATGAACGCTTATGACTGTTCCCCGCTGTTCCGGTATGGGCTCGGCTTTGAGCGCATGCAGAACGCCCTGGAATCCGCTGCATTGGCAGAGCAGGCGTCCTATCCGGTCTATGACATCATTCGCACTGGCGATGGTGGCTATCGCATCACGGTTGTCGCCCCAGGCTTCTGTGCCGCAAACCTGAACCTCGATACGCGCGGGAACGTTCTTTTAGTCGAGGCGGCGCCCCCTGCCGCCAACGAGGCCAGAACCTACCTTCACCAGGGCTTCAAGATGCAGGGCTTCAAGCAAAGCTTCCGGCTGGCCAACTGTGTGAAGGCCGTCTCGGCTCGCTTCGACAACGGTCTTCTGCATATCGATTGGGTTCGTGAAGTACCCGAGGCACTGAAACCCCGTAAAATTCGGGTCGAGACCGCATCTAGGGCACCTGCTAAAAATAGTCATTGTTTCGTGAGTGCAAGGAAGCCCCGCGCGCACAACTGCAGGGTATAGGTGATACCTGAGGATTGGAGCACGGCGCTGACGCCGCAATCGCGGAAAAAGTGCATTTTTAGCGGTGCCCTTTAGTAGGTCACAGCCGCGCAGCTTTCGCGTTGTAAGACGAACCAACGCCGCGTATTGACAGACCTTAGGCGAAGACAGAAAAGCCCAACCAAGTAAGTCATTGACCAGGAAGGAAAATAAGGTTAGAAACTCGACCAGAGTGGGAAAATCGGATGAATACATGGCACATTGCCGTAAACGGCTACGACAACTCGCCGTAGAACTCCGCGATAAAAGTCCGGCTGATACCTGTTGGGTGGTCCATATTGCAAACACCGCAATCTGAGCGAAACTTGTGCGGTCACGCCAAGTTGTGAAGCCCTCGCTCCGTTTCACCCATATGGGGGATGTGTGATTGGACGATGGGGGGGGTAGAACAATATAAATTCACACGGGAGGATGCTTGATATGGGAGTAGGGCTGCAAGATTACGGTTGCGACGGTGGCAGGGCTTATCACAGCGCTAGTTGTAAGCGTTGCAGGAGTTCTAAACGCGAACCACATTGTCGGGTTGCTAGGTGGTCATTCATCGAAGGCGATCACAGAAGCCAAGGCGTGCTTTGACTTGGAAGCCCTGTACTTCCCCGGGCATGTCCGAAGTGATGCAAACGGGTGCCTGCCTCTCCCACATCGAGCCATCGAAAAACCGAATCATGACGAATTCGGAAAACTCATTGCAGAAGTCCCAGAAGGGACAAGGGCGAAGTTGATACTGCAATCTTCGGCTTTGCTCGAGGTGGCGGGTTATGCAGAGGCACGTGTCGATGAGGCGAACAAGACCTCACTAATGCTAATCGATGTGCGAGTCGATGGAATAAGCTGCGCGGTTGACGAAGAGAATGTCTCTAATGAATACAGCGATTACGCGCTCTATGCGTCGGTTTCTTGCATTCAAGCACCACTACATAGAACAAGACTGGAGCCCTGAACAGGTGGCAGGGCGCCTGAAACGAGAGGGCGTCGTTACGCTTCATCATGAAACGATTTATCAGTACATTTTGACAGACAAAAAAACGCGAGGAACACTCTATCAACATCTTCGACCCCAGACTAAGACCTATCGCAAGCGCTATGGGTCGCCTCGTAATCGCACAGGTATTCCTAATCGCGTTGCTATCGAGCAGCGTCCTGAAGCTGCCAAACATCGTCAACGTGTAGGCGATTGGGAGGCTGATACCCTCATTGGCCCACATCACCAAGGTGCGATTGTGACACTCGATGATAGGAAAAGTAAGCTGCCTCTAGCGGCACCATTAGCAGGAAAAAAGGCCGAGTCTGTTAAAGACGCGATAGTAGCATTGCTCAGAGCGCTCAAAGCCCACGTTAAAACAATTACCTTCGATAATGGTAAAGAGTTTGCACAATACGAGACGCTAGCTAAAGAGCTAGAATGTGATACCTATTTTGCGAAGCCGTATCATTCTTGGGAAAGAGGTCAAAACGAGAATGCCAATGGGCTATTGCGCCAATACTTTCCCAAGACAATGACGCTTATCGATGTCACCACTCAGCAAGTTCTTGAAGCGCTCCACAAACTGAACAATCGACCTAGAAAGTGCCTAGGCTTTAGGACGCCGGCTGAAGTATTTATGGAGCTGACTGGCTTGGATGCAAATAATTTATCCGGTTATGCACTTATCACTTGAATTCAGGACTCAACAATTTGCTAAGCAATTAAAAGAGACAATCCAAGGAATAAAGGACAATAGTACGGCTGCAATCTATTGCGATAACTTGATTGCGTATTTAGATGATGTATCAAAATCACCTTCGCAAACACCTACTGAAGTAGAACTTGAAAAATACAAAGCTGATCTTCAGTTACTAATTCGGAAAAAAATTACCCGACATTAATTCAGAATATATCTGACATGCTTTTCATAGAAAAACCGTTTAATTATTTGCGTATTCTGTTGCAGTGAGTGCAACACCGAACGAGCCAAGGCCATCAGTTGCTCCTTTGTAGCCACCACTGTCCGCCCAATTCGTTGGCTTTTTACATGATGCCATACTAGCTCATCAGGATTGAGTTCCGGTGAATACGGCGGTAACAATACTAACGTGAGCTTACCTTGGCTATTGCGGACAAATTCTTGCACTTTCTTGGCTCGATGAATGGGATGGCCATCAACAATCAAATAGACCGATCGCTTGGCGTTGTGCAACAAACGCCTTAGAAAGTCGATAAAAACGTCTGCGGTTACCCGTGATTCAGTTACCATGAAACGCAGGTGACCTTTCGGCGAAACGGCTGACAGCATATTCACGCTAAAGCGCCGACCCGTTTTCGCTACAACTGGCGTATCACCCCGTACCCCCCAAGTGGTACCACGATGATAATCCGACCGGATCGTCGATTCGTCGCCAAAATAGACCCGCGCTCGGCGCCTTTTCGCTTCTCGTTGTACTTCAGGCCAAGTTTCTTTTAACCATACCTTAACCTGATCAGGGTTTTGCTCGTATGCCTTAAACCGAGGGCGCTGCGCACTCATCCCCAAACGAGACAGGATATTGCCCACCGAGCGCTCGCTGACCTCGATGCCAAATTTATCTTTCAGTAATATCTGAATCATCGAGCGTGTCCACAAGGCATCGTGAAAATCCAATTGCAACGGATTCGTTTTAACTAGTTCACGTAAGCGATCCGCATATTCATCGGGACACTTTCTTGGGCGACCCGTGATCTTGCCGGTGGACAGCGCCTGTTCACCACCTTGCTCATATCTGGATAACCAATCGTAAATGCAAGAACGATGAAATCCGAGGGCTTTAATTACTTTTTCAGGGCTTTCACCCGATAATACTTGCGCAACCGCGTGCCTGCGGATGGCTTCTCGCGCGGAATGGGGCAGTGAGCGACCGTCTGTCTTTTTCATAGCATCACTATAACACATTTTATTAATTTGTGTCGGGTAATCTTTTGCCGAAGTAGTACATATTGAACAAAATAAGAACCACCATGCATCTCAGCTTGAGATGTTTCGTTCTGTTATTACATCAGGTCAAAATGCTATTCGCACATCATTTTTAATGAATGGCGGTGCTTCCGTAGCATTATTAGCTTTTATCGGCCACCTAGATAGTTGATCCGAAACCC
Source organism: Gammaproteobacteria bacterium (assembly GCA_012103455.1). GTDB lineage: Bacteria > Pseudomonadota > Gammaproteobacteria > HK1 > HK1 > WLWT01. Next base: position 488,453 of record WLWT01000002.1, on the reverse strand, counting down.
ACTACACCTGAGCCATGGCCAAAGCGTGGTGGTTTCCAGGAAACGGTTGCACAACCTCGAAGAACCGTGTGATGGGCTGGGCGAGTTCTACGAAGGACTTGCAACGGTAGTTACGAGTGATGGTGTCGTGCATGGTTTTCCACAGCCGTTCAATCTGATCGACCCACGGTGAATAGGTGGGCTGAAAGTAGAGGCGCAACTTCGGATTCGCGCTCAACCAACGCTGGGCCTTTTCGCTCTTATGGATGATGGAGTTGTCGAGAACGAGTGGGATGCGCTTGGCGCCGTGATAGGTTGCACGCAACGCTTCGAGTCATTGGATGAACCGCACGGTGGTTTTCGCCCAATGCTCGACCCCCACCCGCTTGCCGGTAGGCGCATGCAGCGCACCGGCAACGTCGTATTTGTGGTTCTGCCCCGGTGTCGGCACGCCAAACGGCTGGCCGCGCCGGGTCCAACAGGCGCCGATACGCCGATTGAAGTCGATGTCGGCCTCATCCAGATAGACCCTCTCGTAGTGCTGGCGCCGTCTCAAAGCGCAGCGGATAGCTCGCATCTTGCGATTTTTCCCCTGGTCTGGGCGAACCCGCGCCGGCCGAGTTCGCCGCCACACAAAGCCCAGGCGCGGCAATAGCCGGCGTAGCGTCGAAGAATGAATGGTGCAGTTGAGCGGGCGAGCCACTTCCAACGCCAGCAACTGCGAAGTCCAGTGCGTTCGAAGGTAGCCGAACTCACTCGGTGAGGCGCTGAGCGACTCGTTGATTTGATTGACCCACCCATCGGTCACAGTCGAGCATTCGCGGCCCCGCGCTGCGCGCACCCAACCGGCCTGTCCGTATTTCCAGATACCACTCACGCCAACCCCGGACTGTCGAGCGTGCGACACAGATCAGCCGCGCTGTCTCGCTCACACCGTGCCCCGTGTGCCAATGCAGCAACGCCCGCGCGCGACGCACAGGGTCACGGTCGCGACAGCGGTGCACAGTCCGCGTCAATCTACGGCGAGTTGCTCGCGGCATTCTCTGTATACTCGATGGCATCGGGGGACCTCCTGTGCTCACTGGATGGGTGTTAACTCCTATGATCGCAGAACGTGATCGCAGAACGTCACCCGGTTTTCTCTCAAAGGATCGATATTTCGGAACTGTTATCTAGATGCCGAAGAGTTGCACTTGGTAGGCGGCGAAAGCGAAGAGCGTACTCGCTCGTTATTGAATCGACCCGGCCGAGTGCCGTGGCATGTGTACATGGGCGAGCGCTATGCACGGGGTGCTGGAGTATCGACCTATCTGGCGCGTTATGTCCGTGGTGGTCCCATGGGCAAGAAGACGTTGAAGGTATACCATCAGGGCGAAGTCACGCTCAGCTACCGGCGACACCGTCAAGATCAGCGAAAGACTGATCGTGCAACGCTACGCATCGAGGCCGAGGACTTTCTGTCTCGCTATCTAGCGCACGTGGCGCCACCTCGCAAACGCAGGGTTCGCGGCAGCGCCTTGTACGCAGGCGGTGCATCGAAGAAGCTCAACGAGGCGTGCAGCGCACTGGGCCAAGAGCCGTTGTCGCCACCGCCGGCGCTATCTTGGGAGGGCGACCTCGAAGCGCGTGCACCCCAGTGGCTGCGATGCGCTCAATGCGCAAGCCGGATACGGCTGGCCGAAGTAATCAAACCGGCGCGTGGACCGCCCCAATCACTACACCGACCCTTCAAACTGATCGCCATGGATAGGGCACGTGACACAGCCCGTAGCGGTGGCTTATGGTTAAGAATCAGAAGTAGGTGCAAGAGATACGCGAATACGTAGGGACAATCGTATGAGCGTGAATCCACCTAAAAGCGAAGATACCTCAGTTTGGGTAAAAGGAAGCCTAGCCACTCGTTCAACCCTCGGCAAAGCGGGCGGCGTTAACTCCATAGAGCAGCAATCCGGTGGCGGTTGGTCCAACAAAATGTTCGAGCTGACGCGGTTCAATGAACGGTGACATTTTTTTTGGCGCCTAGTCCGTGCAGCTCAACTAAATCGTTATGTGTTTAAAAATGGCGAACCATCATGAAATTGAAAGTTGTAATACACGAAGCTGAAGAAGGTGGCTACTGGGCAGAAATCCCTTCTATCCCGGGGTGCGCAACCCAAGGTGAAACCTTCGATGAATTACTGAGCAATATTTACGAAGCGGTAGAGGGATGCCTGTCCGTGGATGTTCATGAAATTTCGGTCTCCAATAAGGATAAGATAATGGAGATAGCCGTTTGAAAGCTGTCAGCGGTAAGAGATTTTGTACGCTCATTGAAGATAAAGGCTGGGAATTGAAGAGAATCATTGGCAGTCATCACATATTTGCCAAAGCCGGAGAAAATGCACGTATTTCTGTACCAGTTCATGGGAACAGGCCATTGAAGATCGGGTTGCAAAAGCATTTGATGAAGGTTGCCAGGATTGATGAAAATGAACTATAGAGCAACACACAACAAAGCAAATCAACTCGGACGCAATTCTCGCTTGGGCTCGCATTGCGCCGGTTATTTGTGACGTTGGGCCTCAATTTGCACGTCCGCCACCTGATTCGAAAGTTGTGTAATGCGTATAGAATATGCACACTCTGCCTATGGCTGTCGAATATGACCCGCACAAGGCTGCGGCAAACGCTATCAAACACGGAGTCACCTTCGAAGAAGCCACCTCAGCGCTGTTGGATCCGATGGCCTTGGTCAAAGAGGACGTCTTTGCCGAATCAGAATCGCGTTGGATCTTGTTGGGGATGAGTGCTGCCGGTCGGTTGCTGGTAGTGGTGTACACCATTCGCGGAGACGAGACGGTCCACATCATTTCAGCGCGCCAAGCTTCCCGAAACGAGAGTGCGGCCTATGCGTGACGAGTACGATTTTTCCAATGCGACAAGGGCGCACGAAGTCGCTCATCTGAAACGCCTGCGGGAAGAAGCGAAAGGTAAGACCCGGATCACTATCATGCTAGACAATGACGTGCTAGCGAGCTTTAAGCGCCGATCGGAAGCTGAAGGGATTGGATATCAGACTCTTATCAATCAGACCCTTCGCAGATCTTTGGGCACGCGCCCGATCGATGAAGAGACACTACGGAAGGTGCTTCGTGAAGAATTGTCTACGTCGTAATTCACTGCCCATTGGCCCAACAAGGGTGACCGGTGTCATACAAGTAGTTGCAACGGACAGCTTGACCCGCCGGCCGAAATTGCTATCGCGATTTGCCCGTCGCTTCAAGCTGCCGCTGAGCCTCGCCGTTATACTATTGCAAAGTTTCGAGTACATCTAATGAATAATGAAATCAGTGATCTTGAAATCTGCAAAAAAATTTCAAATAATCTATATAACGAATATTTTACTGCATTAGAATTTATCAGTCTCAATCCAGATTATTCGCTTCTTAAATTTAGAGAGGCGATTGATTATATTGCTTCTTTAATATTGGAAAAAAATGATATAAATATTAAAAATGAGAGTTTATTTGAAAAAATAAATATATTATTTGAATCTCAAATTATCAATCACACAACAAAAGATCGATTTCATGAAATAAGAAAGCTTTGCAACTCAGGAATCCACAAAGAATTAGATTTTGAGGGAAGTAAGGATTTTCACAAGCAAGCTCTAGAAAAACTTAAAGTACTAATTCGGAAAAAAATTACCCGACATTAATTCAGAATATATCTGACATGCTTTTCATAGAAAAACCGTTTAATTATTTGCGTATTCTGTTGCAGTGAGTGCAACACCGAACGAGCCAAGGCCATCAGTTGCTCCTTTGTAGCCACCACTGTCCGCCCAATTCGTTGGCTTTTTACATGATGCCATACTAGCTCATCAGGATTGAGTTCCGGTGAATACGGCGGTAACCATACTAACGTGAGCTTACCTTGGCTATTGCGGACAAATTCTTGCACTTTCTTGGCTCGATGAATGGGATGGCCATCAACAATCAAATAGACCGATCGCTTGGCGTTGTGCAACAAACGCCTTAGAAAGTCGATAAAAACGTCTGCGGTTACCCGTGATTCAGTTACCATGAAACGCAGGTGACCTTTCGGCGAAACGGCTGACAGCCTATTCACGCTAAAGCGCCGACCCGTTTTCGCTACAACTGGCGTATCACCCCGTACCCCCCAAGTGGTACCACGATGATAATCCGACCGGATCGTCGATTCGTCGCCAAAATAGACCCGCGCTCGGCGCCTTTTCGCTTCTCGTTGTACTTCAGGCCAAGTTTCTCTTAACCATACCTTAACCTGATCAGGGTTTTGCTCGTATGCCTTAAACCGAGGGCGCTGCGCACTCATCCCCAAACGAGACAGGATATTGCCCACCGAGCGCTCGCTGACCTCGATGCCAAATTTATCTTTCAGTAATATCTGAATCATCGAGCGTGTCCACAAGGCATCGTGAAAATCCAATTGCAACGGATTCGTTTTAACCCGTTCACGTAAGCGATCCGCATATTCATCGGGACACTTTCTTGGGCGACCCGTGATCTTGCCGGTGGACAGCGCCTGTTCACCACCTTGCTCATATCTGGATAACCAATCGTCAATGCAAGAACGATGAAATCCGAGGGCTTTAATTACTTTTTCAGGGCTTTCACCCGATAATACTTGCGCAACCGCGTGCCTGCGGATGGCTTCTCGCGCGGAATGGGGCAGTGAGCGACCGTCTGTCTTTTTCATAGCATCACTATAACACATTTTATTAATTTGTGTCGGGTAATCTTTTGCCGAAGTAGTAAAAGCAGATCAAGCCAGAAAAAATTTTGTCTCTATCCTCGAAGATATATCAAGCGTTTTAACTAAAACACCATGTAATAAAATCATCTACTCAACAGTTGTTCCAAAAGAAGAGAAGGAAATTATATACGATGCATCTATCGGATTATGCAGCAAGCTAAAACTAAAGGCCGGTGTTGTTTGTGAATCAATTGTTGAACGACAACATTTTGAAGCTCCTCTGGTGGTTTCACAAGATTATATCTATCATATAAATTCACTTATAATTAACACACTAAGCTTCTATGAAGCTTCATATAAAATATCTGCAGGAGTAGATAGAGATCTACTACTTCGGCAAAAGATTACCCGACACAAATTAATAAAATGTGTTATAGTGATGCTATGAAAAAGACAGACGGTCGCTCACTGCCCCATTCCGCGCGAGAAGCCATCCGCAGGCACGCGGTTGCGCAAGTATTATCGGGTGAAAGCCCTGAAAAAGTAATTAAAGCCCGCGGATTTCATCGTTCTTGCATTGACGATTGGTTATCCAGGTATGAGCAAGGTGGTGAACAGGCGCTGTCCACCGGCAAGATCACGGGCCGCCCAAGAAAGTGTCCCGATGAATATGCGGATCGCTTACGTGAACGGGTTAAAACGAATCCGTTGCAATTGGATTTTCACGATGCCCTGTGGACGCGCTCGATGATTCAGATATGACTGAAAGATAAATTTGGCATCGAGGTCAGCGAGCGCTCGGTGGGCAATAGCCTGTCTCGTTTGGGGGATGAGTGCGCAGCGCCCTGGGTTTAAGGCATACGAGCCAGACCCTGCTCAGGTTAAGGTATGGTTAAGAGAAACTTGGCCTGAAGTACAACGAGAAGCGAAAAGGCGCCGAGCGCGGGTCTATTTTGGCGACGAATCGACGATCCGGTCGGATTATCATCGTGGTACCACTTGGGGGGTACGGGGTGATACGCCGGTTGTAGCGAAAACGGGTCGGCGCTTTAGCGTAAGTATGCTGTCAGCCGTTTCGCCGAAGGGTCACCTGCGTTTCATGGTAACCGAATCACGGGTAACCGCAGACGTTTTTATCGACTTTCTAAGGCGTTTGTTGCACAACGCCAAGCGATCGGTCTATTTGATTGTTGATGGCCATCCCATTCATCGAGCCAAGAAAGTGCAAGAATTTGTCCGCACTAGCCAAGGTAGGCTCACGTTAGTATTGTTACCGCCGTATTCACCGGAACTCAATCCTGATGAGCTAGTATGGCATCATGTAAAAAGCCAACGAATTGGGCGGACAGTGGTGGCTACAAAGGAGCAACTGGTGGCCTTGGCTCGTTCGGTGTTGCACTCACTGCAACAGAATACGCAAATAATTAAACGGTTTTTCTATGAAAAGCATGTCAGATATATTCTGAATTAATGTCGGGTAATTTTTTTCCGAATTAGTACTATATACTTTAAGGAAAGGTGAGAACACTCTAATTTATGAAAACTGTGAGCTAGAACCTTTATATAGATATGCTGCTTTGGCAATTAGTTATGAAAAAGATAAAGAAATTCAAGATAAGGGGTTATACAACTTAAAAATCGCAGCAGATAGAAAGTATACCCCAGCAGAAGCTCTTTATGGAGCCCAACTATATGAAGAGAACAACTTTGAACAGGCTTTATTGTATTTAACAAAAGCAGAAAAAAAGACGACACTCTTTCCCTTCGTTTCTTATTTTACTATTACAGTGAAGGAAAAGCATGCACTCAATCCATCGAACAAGCTCTGCTCTATTTACAAAGAGCGATTGATTTGGGCTGCCCTGATGCTATTGCTGCTTTAGGTGAAGTATATCACCAAGGGAAGTTAATACCTAAGGACAATAACAAGTCGAAAGAACTGTTAGAGAAGTCAATTGAACAAGGTAGTGCTATAGGTAAAAAATACTATTTAGTAAAGTTTAATGATCTTGCAGGAAAAATGGCTGAAAGCTTCAATGCTTTTGGTGAACAGCTTGAAAAAGCAATAAAAGAAATAAAGCCTCAACCTATCCGATCTGGAAAAAAGATTGGACCAAATGAAAAGTGTCCGTGTGGTTCAGGCTTAAAATATAAAAAGTGCTGCCGAGACAAGCCTAACAAAAAAATTCAGGTGACACCTGCAGCGCACCTGATTTAGGCGTTAGCTTAATTAAGGAAGTTATGAGCAGATTTCTATACAAGGGCACCTCTAAAAATGCACTTTTCCGCGATTGCGGCGTCAGCTCCGTGCTCGAATCCTCAGGTATGACCTTATATTGACATGAGCCAACCCTATGCGAGCGGTTTTTCAAGGCGAGCATAGGCTGTGTTCTCGGCACGGAAAAATCCAAAAAATTTTCACTTTCTGCCTTTGTATTGATTTCAACCCTGAACTGACAGCATTGAGAAACTGCTCCTTTGTTTTCAACGCCATGCGACCAATGCGACTTGATTTCAATACGCTCCAGATGAGTTCAACTGGGTTCAACTCAGGAGAGTATGGCGGCAATAGATTAGATGACTGAATTTCAGGTCCTTTCGCATCGGTGCGTTCAAGCACGCCCGCTGCCAGCTGCCGGTTCTCATCCCAGGACACGGCCCAAGCGAGGCTTTTTACTAATTCGGCAAAAAATTACCCGACACAAATTGATAAAATGTGTTATAGTGATGCTATGAAAAAGACAGACGGTCGCTCACTGCCCCATTCCGCGCGAGAAGCCATCCGCAGGCGCGCGGTTGCGCAAGTATTATCGGGTGAAAGCCCTGAAAAAGTAATTAAAGCCCTCGGATTTCATCGTTCTTGCATTGACGATTGGTTGTCCAGGTATGAGCAAGGGGGTGAACAGGCGCTGTCCACCGGCAAGATCACGGGTCGCCCAAGAAAGTGTCCCGATGAATATGCGGATCGCTTAGGTGAACGGGTTAAAACGAATCCGTTGCAATTGGATTTTCACGATGCCTTGTGGACGCGCTCGATGATTCAGATATGACTGAAAGATAAATTTGGCATCGAGGTCAGTGAGCGCTCGGTGGGCAATAGCCTGTCTCGTTTGGGGATGAGTGCGCAGCGCCCTCGGTTTAAGGCATACGAGCAAAACCCTGATCAGGTTAAGGTATGGTTAAGAGAAACTTGGCCTGAAGTACAACGAGGAGCGAAAAGGCGGCGAGTGCGGGTCTATTTTGGCGATGAATCGACGATCCGGTCGGATTATCATCGTGGTACCACTTGGGGGGTACGGGGTGATACGCCGGTTGTAGCGAAAACGGGTCGGCGCTTTAGCGTAAAATGGCACCATGTAAAAAGCCAACGAATTGGGCGGACAGTGGTGGCTACAAAGGAGCAACTGGTGGCCTTGGCTCGTTCGGTGTTGCACTCACTGCAACAGAATACGCAAATGATTAAACGGTTTTTCTATGAAGAGCATGTCAGATATGTTCTGAATTGATGTCGGGTAATTTTTGCCGAATTAGTAAATAGATAACGCTTACGTTCTGCTTTTGCTCATCACACCACGGGACTATCCGGATCCAGTCCGAGCAGCACTCGGCCAACCGTCCGAAAATGGGCTGGGCGGGCTTGAATTTGCTGAGTGAGCGCGTGGATATCTTGAAAACACTGATGCATAGGATGGTCATCGAAAATAGCGTCGCTGCCCGCAAGAGTGAATACCTTATCGACCACCACGCCCGCTTTGCGCATGGCATGGGTGGCCGCCAGACGCAGATGCGCGCGCATGATCTGCGGCAGCTCGCCCGCGTTCGCGTATTGGTGGGTGCAAGCTTCGGCCATTTCGTGCAAGAACGCCCGGCTCGCGCCCCATTCGGCTTCCGCTTCCGCCAAGCCTGCGTGAACCAAGTCATCGTCCAATAGCTTGCGGTTGGTAAACACTGGCATTTTGCCTCCGGCCAGAGCCATCAAGCTATCGATGGCGCGGCGGGCGATCCCTAAGCCCACCGAGCCAAAAGCGCTGGCGAACAGCAGTTGCGCGGGAAGCCCGGTGGCCATACCGCAGTGCTCGCGCAACACGGCGCCTAGCAGTGCTCTGGGCGCCGCCACATGATGAGCGTCCAAGGTATATTCCCGGCTGCCGGTACCGCGCAGACCGCTGACATTCCAACCATCGCCTAGCGCGACGTCCGCCCGTGGCACCAAGAACATGCCAAACCCTGTCACTTGGCCGTCCGCGTCCACGATGGATGCCATGGCCGCCAGCCAGTCGGCATGCAAACAACCACTGGCAAAGCGCCACTTGCCCGATAGCTGATACCCATCTCCTATGGGCTGCGCTGTTGAACCAAACGGCGTTCCGGTGGCCACCACGGCGCCAGGGTTGGCGCCCCAAATCTCCCGCGCCGTCTGCGGTGGCATTCTGTCAGCCAGATTCGGGAATACACCGCCCTGCCCGACGCACCATCCGGCACTGCCATCAGCTTGCGCGATCACTTCAACGCAGCGTATGAAACAGGGCAACGACAGCTCCGCACCACCAAACACCTTGGGTAGTAGTAGCTTGAAAAGCCCCCTTTCTTTCAGCGCCGCAGCCAATGCCGGGGGCAACTCGCTGTGCCGGTTGATGTGCTCTCGCGCCGCCTTGATCGCCGGCACCATACTCAGCGCCGTCTCTAATTCGGCAAAAGAGCCACGCCGTTCATCCGTTCGCACATTGCACCTCGTGCCAACCATTAGAGGACAAGCGCCCGATTGTGCGCGGCTAAGCTGCATGGCGCCAGTGGTGCGCCCGCGCTGGCCACTAGCTCAAGGGCACCTCTACAAGCAACCCCCTTGATGAGGGGAGAGTTGAACGTAACTACAAGCGCGCAGCACAATCCAAACCAGCCCACTGCTTTTTAGTTAATTTTATCGCCCCTCCCTTCGCTCTGTAATACAGTGTTTAGTTCGTACCTCTGGCCCCTAAACAGACGGCCATTGACTTTTTTCGACTTTTGAATTTGCACAGGCGACGACGTTTTCTTTCTTCTGCCCAACGTTGTTGCACTATAGAAGCAGCGTCAGAGGCGAATTTTTCTCCATAAGGGCAGCTTAGGTGTGGCCTAGCGTAAAGAGCGGAATTGTTTTATCAATCGTTCAAGGACAGCACTCTATGGCATCTGTATGTTTTGTAGTTGACACGCTCACTTCGTTTGAGATCAAGAACTATATGATTCTTGGCAATGCGGCGTTCCGTTTAGGTTACGACACGTATATGTTGCTTAGCGATACCCTCTCTTTGAGCAAAAATATCGTGTCGGGTCGCTGCTACAAAATGACATCTGAAATTACCACAGGAGAAGGTCTGGAAGCCGGACAGGTAAGAGAATTGAACTCCATGGAATTTTGTTGGGTTTTAAGCTTTGGGCGCAGAGAGAATTTCTTAGACGTCATCCAGATGCATTGGATTGCGAGCAAGTCAACCACGTACATCAACTCACCGCAATCTCTTATGTTCCTGAACAACAAATATGTTGTTCCGTTGCTGTGCGAAACCTACCCTGCAACTTACGCATCATCGGACTTTGAGTTTCTCTGGGAGGCTTACACGGCGGCATCAATTAGCAAATGGGTAGTGAAACCGCCGGCGGGATCATTAGGGAGAGATGTGTTTATCTTACAAAAAGGGGACATCAATGCTCGCAGCATTCTTCAAACCATGACGGATCACGCAAAGACCAAATACTGCCTACTCCAAGAGTATGTCCCTGGAATACTTAATGGAGAGAAGCGAGTTATCATGGTAGGGGAAGAGATTATTTGCTGGTATATACCCATCGCCATTGAAAATGCGAATATAGAATACTTACATTAGCTAGCTGATTATGGTCAAAATAAGCTTATGAACAATCATTTAACACCGAGCGAGCGCGATGAACTCATAAAATCTCATCGTAAAGAGAGAGATGGGCGTATTCGAGACCGAATAAAAGCTGTTTTAGCTTTTGATGAGGGTTATAGTTATTCAGAAATGTCTAGGATTTTGCTTTTAGATGATGAGACTATTAGACGCCATGTCGATGATTATTTTTCTAAAGCTAAGCTGAAGCCCGAAAACGGGGGCAGCAAAAGTGATTTAGACGAGAATGAAACAGCAAAGCTCGTTAAACACGTAGAAGGAATGACTTATCCTTATGTTAAGGACATTTGCACTTATGTGAAGTTGAATTTTGGTAAGGTTTACAGTGTAAGCGGCATGACAAAATGGCTGCATCGCAATAATTTCTGCCATAAGAAGCCTCATGCAGTGCCAGCGAAAGCAAACGCACAGGCGCAAAAAGCGTTTGTCAAAGACTATGAACATCTTTCGAAAGACCCTAAAAACAAGGGTTTAATCTATTTCTCGGACAGTTTTCATCCGCAGTATCAAACGCGGTTGGCCTGTGGATGGATTTTAAGAGGCACTCGAAAAAGTATTGCCACAACGGCTCGTCAAACACGATTGAATTTCATTGGTGCTGTATCTTTGGATGGTCACAAAATAATCCACACTGAAGTTGAGCGAGTGAATGCGCAAACCATTAAATCTTTTCTAAAATCTCTACGCAAACGGCATGCACCAGAGAAAGACATTCATGTAATTTGGGATAATGCGGCTTATCATAAGAGCAAAGACGTTCAGTCTTATGCCAAGGACTCAAACATTAAATTACACTATTTGCCGCCCTATTCACCGAATTTAAATCCAATTGAGCGACTTTGGAAAATGATGCATGAAGCGGTTACTTATAATCGGTACTATGAGAAGTTTATAGATTTTCGGGAAGCATCTTTGAATTTTTTCAAGCGCATTGGAAGACGAAAGATTTTATTGAGAAAAAGAATCACTGATAGGTTTCACATTATTAATGCACCGATGTTCGCATCTTGAAGTGTGATGGGTATAGACGCCGCCCTTCGGGCGCAGACTTTCGTACAAACCTGCATCAAGAAGGGTTGGCGGAAATATGCGGCCTTGACGACCGAGAAAGAGGCAATTTATCAAATCTGGGGCGAAGGGTCGCAGAGAAGGGAGGGATGTTTATCGGCGTAGATTTAGCTCATCCCTATGTTATCGAGGTAAATATTCTCAATCCAGGAGGGTTGAATACGGTGTATAACCTAACGGGAGAAGACTACTCTGAGGAAGTGATAGCAAAAGCGATTGGAAGAGCAGCCTCGCGAAGGGAGAAGGAGACGGCTGCATTGCGCACGTTAGGCGATGTTACAGGGCGCCGCTAAAAATAGTCATTGTTTCGTGAGTGCAAGGAAGCACCGCGCGCGCAACCGCAGTGTATAGGTGACACCTGAGGATTGGAGCACGGCGCTGACGCCGCAATCGCGGAAAAAGTGCATTGTTAGAGGTGCCCAAAGGTGTAGCAGGGCCGGCTACGCTATTCAGACCCCCACAGCCGCTGGTTGGTTAGAAGGTAGAAGTCAAATCGGCAACGGCAACCGCACCGTAACGTCTATTGCTCCGCGGCCACATAATGGCCGCTATCCACAGCGCTCAGTTCCACTAGCTCCGGCGCATAACCGACCGGCTTGATCGGGCTCGGTATCTCTCCCGTTAACAAGCGGCGCTCACGTCCACGGCTTGCCGGATCGGCCACTGGCACTGCCGCTAGCAGCTTGCGCGTATAGGAGTGGCGCGGCGCGGCGAAGATCTTTTCCCGCGGCCCGATCTCGACGATTTGCCCGAGGTACATGACGGCCACCCGGTGGCTCAGGCGCTCGACGACGGCCATATCATGGGAGATAAATAGATAGCTCAAACCGAGTTCGGCCTGTAGGTCCAACATCAAGTTGATCACTTGTGCCTGAATGGAAACATCGAGGGCGGACACCGCTTCGTCGGCGATGAGCAAGCGGGGGTTGAGGGTCAGTGCTCTGGCGATGCAGATCCGCTGGCGTTGGCCGCCGGAGAATTGATGCGGATAACGGGCCATGTGTTCCGGCAACAACCCCACCCGCCTGAACAATTCCGCCACCCGCTCCCGGCGCTCCTCGGCATCACCCAATCCATGAATGAGCAATGGCTCTGCCACCGAATGACCGGCAGGTTTGCGTGGGTCCAATGAGGCGAACGGATCTTGGAAAATCATCTGCAATTGACGGCGAAACGGGCGCATCTGCGTGTGCCCTAGCGACGCCACATCGGTCCCGTCCAATTCAATGCGCCCAGCGCTAGGCTCTTCAAGCCGCGCGATTAAATTACCGGTGGTGGACTTACCGCAACCGCTCTCCCCCACTAGGGCCAACGTCTCGCCAGGGGCGATCTGAAACGACACTGATTCCACTGCATGCACGTAGCCGGTCACGCGCTTGAACACACCCGTGCGGATGGGAAAACGTTTGCTCAGTCCGGATACTTTAACGATAGGAATGGCGGCCTCATCCGGTAGCGCCGGAAGGCCGTCGTTTCCTGCAACCGCCTCGCCGCTGGCAACCGCCTCGCCGCAGGGCGCGGACGCCTCGCCCACTAGAATAAATTTCTCCGGCCTAGTGCGCCCTCTCATACTGCCAAGCTTAGGCACCGCACTCAGTAATGCCTGTGTATAAGGCTTTTTTGGCGCAGAGAAAATTTGCTCAATAGCCCCTTCTTCCACCAATTTAGCGTTGTGCATTACGGTCACCCGATCGGCCACTTCAGCGACAACGCCCATATCGTGCGTGATCAAAATAACGGCGGTGCCTAGTTCCTCTTGCAATTGCCGCATGAGTTGCAGGATTTGCGCTTGAATGGTCACATCAAGGGCGGTGGTGGGTTCATCGGCGATCAACAACTGCGGATCGCACGCGAGGGCCATGGCGATCATGACGCGCTGGCGCATGCCGCCCGACAATTGATGGGGGTATTCCGTCAACCGCTTGCGCGCCTCGGGGATCCTGACCCGCTCCAACATGTCCAATGCGCGAGCCCGGGCGCTCGTTTTATCCAGTCCCTGATGCAACATGATGGTCTCGGCGATCTGGTCACCGATATTAAAAACCGGATTCAAAGAGGTGAGCGGCTCTTGAAAGATCATCGAGATTTCATTGCCACGGATACGGCGCATATCCGCTTCAGGCAGCGCCGTCAGCTCGATCTGCTCACCGGCTCTAGTGGTGAAGTCAATGCGGCCCCGTTGAATGGTGCCCCGCGAACCGGCTTCCACCAGCCGCATGATGGAAAGTGCCGTTACCGATTTTCCCGAACCCGACTCACCGACTACCGCTAAGGTTTCGCCCGCATGAACGCGTAAAGACAAACCATCTACGGCGGTGACCGGACCGAAGCTAACGGCCAAGTCGTCAACGGACAGCAGCGCGGGCGTGGACACTTAGCGTTCCCGCAACTTGGGATTGAGCGCGTCATTGAGGCCGTCGCCAATCAGGCTGATGGACAACACGGTCAAAAAGATAATAAGGCCGGGAAAAGTAACGCCCCACCAGGCGTCGAAAATCGATTCGCGGTTCGATCCGATCATCAATCCCCAACTCATGACATTGGGATCGCCTAAGCCTAGAAAACTGAGCCCCGCCTCGAACAGTATCGCCACACCGACGATGAGCGCCGACTGTACGATCAACGGCGGCAACGCGTTAGGCAAAATAACCAGCCAGATGATGCGGCTATTGGAAGCGCCCAAGGAGCGCGCTGCCCGCACGTACTCCAATTCGCGCAGTTTGAGAAACTCGGCACGGGCCAGGCGGGCCACGCTGGTCCAGCTCACGATCCCTATGGCGATGGCGATCATCTCGAGGGAAGCGCCAAACAAGCCGACCAAAACCATGGCGAACAGCAAAGTGGGCAGCACTTGAAAGAACTCGGTGATCCGCATGAGTACTTCATCGACCCAGCCCCGGTAAAATCCGGCCAGAGCACCGACGGAGATACCGATGAGCACGGTAATGCTGGCGGCCGATACAGCGACGGCGAGGGTGGCCCGGCCGCCGTGCAACATGCCCGCCAGAATATCCCGGCCAAGGTAGTCCGTACCCATCCACAAGCCTTCCTCCCCAGGTGCAGACAACGGCGCCCACACGATGTCGAAAGGATCGACGGGATAAATATAGGGGCCGACTAGGGTGACGGTGACAATAGCTATCAACATCACCAAACCGGCCAAGGCCGCATAGTTGCGGCAAAACATATGCAAGGCTTCGCCAGCCGGGCTCCGTGGCGGCGGCAGTTGGGCGCCTAGGGGATCGCCGTTGCTCATCGCTTATACATCGCTTTTATTCATCGCTCTTATACATCGGCCCCGGTCTTGATACGCGGATCCACCATTCGATAAGTCAGATCGGTGAGGATGTTGGCGATCACGACGAGCAGGGATGAGAAAAACAATATGCCTAGAATAGTCGGCGTATCGCGGCCCAGTATCGCCTCCAACGCGAGCGTGCCGAGTCCAGGCCAACTGAACACCGTTTCCACCAACACCGCGCCGGACACTATCTGCGAGAACTGTAAACCGGCAATGGTCACCACCGGCAATAGCGCATTGCGCAGCGCGTGTTTATACACCACCATCCGCTCAGTAAGACCCTTGGCGCGGGCGGTGCGCACATAATCGGCACCCAGCACATCGAGCATGCTGGCCCTGGCAATACGGCTATACGAGGCAAAGAAGATAGTCGATAGAGTCAGCACCGGCAGCACCAGATGATGCGCGACATCCACCGCCCGGCCGAAGAACCCGGTTTCCAATGACGCATCCATCATCCCTGCCACAGGAAACAGGGGAAACACGCTGGCGAACAATATGATGAACATCAAGCCGGTCCAAAACACGGGCGCGGCGAATCCGAGTAGCGCGGTGACCGTCACCGCGTGACTGAACCAACCGTTGGGTTTTTGCGCGGCGATAATCCCAAGCACCGTGCCGCACAATACGGCCACCACCTGCGCGGTGATCACCAGTAAAAGCGTGGCCGGCAAGCGCTCGTAGATCAGCCCGGTCACGGGCCGGTTAAAAAAGAAGGAATGCCCCAAATCCAACTGCGCCATCTTGCCAAGATAAACGGCGAGTTGTTCGAGAACGGGCCGGTCCAGACCGTAATCGGCGCGAATTTGCGCCATGACCTCCGCCGTCGCCCCGCCCATATCCCCGGCGATGGTGTCGGCGATATCCCCCGGCGCTAGATAAATGAGAAAAAAATTGAGAATGATGACGGCCAGCAGTAACGCCAGGCCATAGAACACCCGCTGAGAAACCAGGGCTAGGAATTGCACAGTGTAGAAGCTGGCTTTTGAGAGAACGGCGGCGCCCGCGGGCGCCGCCATCACTTATGCGATTATCACTTCCAGTACAGTGAATCCAGCGGTGACGACGTGCCCCAAATGGTCAGCGGCGGGTTGCCCAACTTCTTCGAGTAGATCGTGTGATAAGGCAACGTATGGGTCCAGTAAACGGGCAGTTCATCGGCCACGATTTTCTGGAACTCGGCGTACAAAGCTTGGCGTTTTTCGACATCTGTCTCGCGCCCGGCTCGGTCTAGCAACTCGTCCACTTCGGGATTGGCATACCCTTGGGTATTCGACCAGATAACCCCTTTGCGGATATTGGTGGACAGATAGGTGCGGTGCACACCGATCACCGGATCGCCCCAATTAAAAACGATATCCCAGGAGATATCGAAGTCATGGCCACCGACCCGCTTAGCCCAGGTCGGGAAATCGGGCGCGGCGCGAACCGTAACGCCGATACCGATTTTCTTGAGCTGCGGTTTCAGATATTCCGCCAGACTCTTTTGCACCGGTGGGATGTAATCAACGGTCAAGCCAAAGCGCGTGCCATCGCTGCCCTTGGGAAAACCCGCCTCATCCAAAAGCCGGTTGGCTTTATCCAGATCGACATCGTATAACGCCACTTCACCGTTGTAATAAGGACTACCCGGTACGATCGGCCCGGTGGCCACCTCGGCGGTACCACGCAGCAGTGCTTGGGTGATGAAGTTACGATCGACCGCGTAAGCGATAGCTTGACGTACCCGCTTGTCACTCATCGGCTTACGTGCCGTATTGAATGCTAGCCAGTTGATCGGGCCGATGGCGGAATAACCGCGCGGGGTCACTTCCAGGTTCTTGTTTTTCTTCAGGCGGTTGATATCGGTGGGTCCGGCCTCGAACGCGGCCATGTGAACTTCGCCTTTATCGAGCGCGATGATGCGGGCGTTGTTGTCCTTGATGATACGGATGACGATCTTGTCCAGGCACGGCTTGCCTGGCAGGAAATAGTTCTCGTTGCGCGTTAGGATAATGTGTTCGCCGCGTTTGAATTCGACCAGTTTAAAAGCACCGGAGCCGACCAAGTTTTCGGAATTACGCGGATGTTTTTTCGGATCGTGTCCATCACCATAAATGTGCTTAGGGATAATGGATAAAAGCTGCGAAGACATCGCCAATTCCAAGGCCGGGTGAGGTTTGGACAGCTTCAAAACCGCCGTGTGCGCATCCGGAGTCAGCACTTCAGCGACCGGTTCGAACATCGTCTTGAAAGGATGATTGGCTTTCACCGTGGCGATGGAAAAAGCCACGTCTTGCGACGTGATCGGTTGACCATCGTGGAAGGTGGCGCCTTTGACCAGATGCAAGGTCATGGTCAAACCATCGTCCGACGTTTCCCAGCGCTCGGCCAAATACGGCTGCGCGTTCCAGTTCTCGTCAAAACGCAGCGGCGCGGCGAACAGTTGGGTGCCAGGCACCCCCGTCGCGATACCCGACTGCACGGCGGGGTTTAAGTGGCGCGGGGTGCCGCGTACGGCGTACACCAAGGTCCCGCCCTGTTTCTCGCATGCCGCGGCTTGCGCCGATAAGGGTGCGACGGACAGAGCGCTGGCGGCCACCGCCGTCGTTAGCCAGCCCGCGATTGCTTTGTAATGCATTCTTCATCCTCCCGATTATGTGCCCGGGCGAGTCTATCCCGCGGCGGGCGCCAGTGCACTAAGACCAGCGCTATTTCCATCACGCGGGCTGCGGCCAGGATGACTAAAGCGGCCCGCCGGTGGGAGCAACGACGCGGACACGCACTTGCCACCGTCCATCGCGGTATGCTCCCGCCACGATTACAGCCGCAACCAAAACCAGGAGAGCACCCATGACAAGCGAGCCTATCCGCGCGGTCACTTTCGACGTATTCGGCACCGTGGTCGATTGGCGGAGCAGCATCATTGATGAAGGAGAGCGGGTGTGGCGGGCCAAGGGCGTAGACGTCGATTGGCCGGCGTTCGCGGACGCCTGGCGCGGCCTCTACCAACCCTCCATGGAGCGAGTGCGCAGTGGCGCGACCGGCTTCGTGCCCCTCGATGTGTTGCACCGGCAAAACCTCGAAGAGGTCCTGGCCCGGTTCGGCGTCACCCATCTGAGCGATGACGACAAAGCGCAACTCAACCGCGTCTGGCACCGGCTGCGGCCCTGGCCGGATGCGATCAGTGGGCTCACCCGGCTCAAGACGCGCTACATCATCGCCACCCTGTCCAACGGCAACATCGCGCTGCTGGTGAATATGGCCAAGCGCGGCGGGCTGCCGTGGGATGTTATCTTGGGCGCCGAGGTGGCGCGCCAGTACAAACCCCATCCGGATGCTTACCGCAACAGCGCGGCGGCACTGGATTTACCGCCCGGGCAGTGCTTGCTGGCGGCAGCCCACAACAGCGATCTGGTGGCAGCCGCAAAAGTGGGCTTTCAGCGGGCATTCATCGCCAGGCCCACGGAACACGGTCCGGCACAAAGCACCGATCTCGAAGCGGAACACGACTTTGAAATCGTAGCTGAAGACTTCAACGATCTGGCCGATCAGTTGGGCTGTGGCTAAGGCTCTGAGCACCGGTCAAGCAGTCAACAGAGCAGGATTCAATTCGAGCACGATACAGTGACGCGGCAAGCGTTCATCATAGAGAACGGTGAGCCGGCCATCCCCCCGCGCCAACGACCGGGCCGCCTCGAGTGCGGGTCCATCCACGGATTGCGTATGCTGGACACTATTGCCCGCCGCGCTGAATCGAAGCGCCACCCAACCGGTGCCGCCGTCCCTAGGGCCGTGTTGCCACAACTGCTCGATACGGCCAGCGGCCAACAGGCCGAACTTCAATAAATGCCCGCGCCGCTGGCGCCAGCGGCGGAAATTCCACCGGCCGAAGATGGCGAGTGCGGGAAATATCATGGCCCACACCCCGGCCCAATAACCGCCGGGCACGAAGAAGCCACCGGCCACCCGCGCCAGGCCAGTGGTGTCGTTGTGGTACTCGACCTCCACCTTCTCGCCGGGTCTTAAGTCGCGGGCCGCCAAGCTTTGCGCTCGCTGGCGCCGTCCATCGTGATCGGTATAAGAAAACGTTACTAGAAACAGCTTTTTGCGCCGCATGAACGCATGATTGGCCACGGCGCGCTGCTGATAGACGGACGACACCACCTCAGCGGAGGTGCGCACCGCGTTGATATCCAATCGGAACGTGTCCACCAAGGACAGCGGCAAGAACAAAACAAATCCGAGCGTACCCACGATGGCGGCGACGGCGCTACCGAAACGCCACGCGCCATCGGCCCGCAACAACGCCCGTTCTATTTCAGGGGGGAACTGTCGAGGCGGTGCCTGGCTGAACACCGCTCTTAGGTTCGCGCTAGGGCTCATCTGTGCTGCGGCTCATCTGCGCTAGGGCTCATCTGCGCTAGGGCGCCAGCGCTTACGCGGGCGGCAAGCCGGCAATGGTGGAACGGTGCAACAAGCGCCGTTGCGGCAGGGCGTAATCAGCCACAGCCCTATGCTGCACCGTGCAGTTATCCCACATCAGCAAATCACCAGGCCGCCACTGGTGGCGGTAAATAAACTCCGGGCGAATAATATGCGCCGCCAAGGCCGCGATGAGCGCGCCCGCTTCGTCAGCGTCAACCCCTGCTATACCGGTGCAGTCATCTTGCATGACGTAAAGGCTTTTACGGCCCGTGTACGGATGGTGGCGCACCATGGGATGCGCCACCGGCGGATAAGCCGCCACCGTCTGCGGGCTGACCGGCCTAGTCCGCTTCCTGCCACGAAAATCGAACACCGCCATGAGCCCGTCAACGCGCGCCTGCATGGACGCCGGCAAGGCATCCCAGGCGGCGGCGGCATTGGCAAAGCAAGTGTCCCCGAGGGTAAGACCGTGCAGCTTCGGCACCTCCAATGCGTACAACACGGTCGCCCGCGGCGGGCGGGCCGCGTAACACATATCGCTATGCCAGGTCTGCCCCACACCTTTCAACGCGATAGCTTGTCCATTGTGTTCGTGTCCATTGTTTTCGGCGTTGCCGATGGCAAAGAGTTCGGGCGCTTCCTCAACGCCATAGAGATCACTATTGAAATTCACCTCCAATTCACCGAAATAGCGGCTGAACCTCAACTGGTCCGCCGGTTGCAGGCGCTGATCGCGCAAGTAGATGACACCGTGTTCATTGAACGCCCGCTCGATCACAGCGAAGCGGTCCGCATCAAGCACCCGCGATAAGTCAACACCGCGGATCTCGGCACCGGCGGCGGCTCCAGTGGGTATCACTTCTGGGGGTATCACTTCTGGGGGTATCACTTCTGGGGGTATCACTTCTAACTGTGTTTCGCTGAGCGCATCACCGTCCGGCAACCGTACACCCTCCCCACTTGTATCCGGGCCAAGCTTGCCACAAGCTGTTCGCTGCAACTGCCCATGCGCGCGGTGCACACACCATTGCCGCGCATCGGCTCCCCGACAATAACAACTCCCCGACAATAACAACTCCCCGACAATAACAAACTGCGACCATGGATTTCGAACGCTTCACCATCGACGATCTGCGCGCCCGCAACGGCTTCAAATGGCGCCGCTACGGCGATGACGTCATTCCCGCCTGGGTCGCGGACATGGATTTTCCCGTGGCCGAACCCATTCAAGCTTACGTCACCGGCGCCGCCATGCGCAGCGACTTCGGCTATCCCTCCAAGCATGAGGCCGAAGGCTTAGCGGCCATCTTCGCCGCCCGCATGGCGGCTAAGTACGGTTGGCAGATCCCGGTGGAGCGCACCGTGCTGCTGACCGATATCGTGCAAGGACTCTACTGGGGCGTGCTGGGCACCTGCGGTGAAGCCGATAGCGCGATTATCCAAACGCCGATTTATCCGCCGTTTCTGCGCTCGGTGAAGGAGACGGGCCGGCGCCCCATCCTCTGTCCGCTGGTGATGGACGAGGAACGCTTTGAAATCGACTTCGATGCCATGGAACGCGCCATCGACACCCGCACCCGGGTGTTCATGTTATGCAACCCCCACAATCCCGGCGGCCGCGCCTTCACCCGCGCGGAGTTGGAGCGGCTTGGCGAGTGGGTGTTGCAGCACGATCTCGTGGTGCTGGCCGACGAAATTCATTCCGATCTGGTTTACGCGGGCCATGCGCACATCCCCTTCGGATCATTGGCACCGGAGTTGATGCGCCGCACGATCACGTTCAATTCGGCCAACAAAGCTTTCAACATCGCCGGGTTGCGGGTAGGTTTGGCCGTATTCGGCAGCGCTGAACTGATGCAAGCATTCAGCCCCTACCCGGAGCGGGTGCGCGGTGGCTTGAGCTCATTTGCCTGCGCCGCCTCGCGCATCGCCTGGCAATCGTGTGATGACTGGTTGACTGCCGCGGTGGCTTACCTGCAAGCCAACCGGGACTACATGACGAACTTCCTGGCCGAACGGCTGCCTAGTGTCAAATACTGTCCCCCTGAAGCCACCTATCTGGCGTGGCTAGACTTCACCCAAAGCGGTCTAGGCGCCGAGCCCCTGGATTTCTTCTTGGCGCATGCCAAAGTCGCTTTATACGACGGCACCGCTTTTGGCCCGCAAGGCGTGGGTTGTACCCGCATCAACTTCGCCACACCCCGTTATATTCTCCATGAAATCCTAGCGCGCATGGCGGCGGCGGTGGCACAACACGCCGGCGGCTGAAGCGTCTTACCATCACATCAGTGTCTATATCCGCCTAAACCCATACCCACACGGAGCACGCTATGTCCGAGCTGCCAAGCGAACTGTTCGATCTGTCAATGTCCGAGGAATCGAAGCCGTTGATGGAAGCGGTCAAAGCTCATATCCGGGACAATGTTGACCCCATCAGCGAAGAGTTTTTTGCTCTTGACGACGAAAAAGACGACCGCTGGTCGTGGCATCCCCGCCAACTAGAGTTATTGGATAGGGCCAAAGCCAAAGCCAAAGAAAACGGCTTGTGGAATTTTTTCCTGCCAGAATCGGCAATGGGCGCCGGCCTTAGCAACCTTGACTATGCCTACATTGCCGCCGAACTGGGTAAATCACCGCTGGCATCGGAGACTTTGAATTGCAGCGCGCCGGACACCGGCAACATGGAAGTGCTGGAACGGGTAGGAACGCCGCAGCAAAAAGAGCAATGGCTAACACCGCTCCTAAACGGTGAAATCCGCTCCGCCTACGCCATGACGGAGCCGGCGTTACCGTCATCGGATGCGAAGAATATCAGTACGAGCGCTGTTCTTGACGGCGACGAATGGGTCATCAATGGCGAGAAATATTTTATCTCGGGCGCTGGCGATCCCCGCTGCAAGATCATGATCACCATGGTCAAGACCAATCCGCACGCCGCCCCTGCCAAACAGCAATCCCAGATCTTAGTGCCCAAAGACACTCCCGGTGTGAAGATACTAGGTCCCATGCAGGTATTTGGCCAAGACCATGCGCCCCGCGGTCACATGCACATCAAGTTCGACAATGTGCGCGTGCCTAAAGAGAATATCTTGCTGGGCGCAGGCCGCGGTTTTGAAATCTCTCAAGTGCGCTTGGGACCTGGCCGCATCCATCACTGCATGCGCTCCATAGGTAAAGCGGAAAAAGCCCTGGAACTCATGGTCAAACGCGCCGGCTCGCGCATCGCTTTCGGCCGCCCCATCGCCAAGCTTGGTAAAAACCTGGAAGTCATCTCCCGCGCCCGCATCGATATCAACGCCATGCGTCTTGCCGTATTGCAAGCGGCAAAAGCGATGGATGTGCTCGGCAACAAAGAGGCCCGGGTGTATGTCAGTGCCGTCAAAGCGATGGTGCCGGAGAAAGTGTGTTTGATCATCGACCAAGCCATGCAAATGCACGGCGCCACCGGCGTATCGCACTGGACCCCGCTCGCCTCCATGTACACCGATATGCGCCATCTGCGCTTCGCCGATGGGCCTGACGAAGTACACCATATGGTGGTGGGGCGTAATGAATTACGCCGCCACGGCTTGTGGTAAACAAACGCAGTCTTCTCTTGAATTGCACACCGCGCCCAGGTGGCGCGGCTCAACCAGATCGCTCCACATACGCAGTCCTCGACGATATAAAAATACTGGATGGCGTATTTAGCGGTCCACAGGCCATCACCCCAGCCAACCGCGAATTCATAAACTAAGTGCGACAAATTCAGCCCATTAAGAGGCCCTGGCTTGCCATGTGATATCAATTTTTCGATGCTGTGCTACGCAATCCCTGAGATAGAGGTTGATGAGACTTTGATATGGAACTCCTGTTTCCTCAGCCATATTTTTGAAATAATCGATTACATCTTCACCAAGCCTCATTGTTACTGACTTCTTAAGTTTTGAGGCATATGGATTTTTGCAGGATTTCATTTTTGACAGATCATATTCATCTTTCATGATAAGCTCCCTTCATCAAGGCGCCTCTAAAAAATAGTAATTTTTTCGTGAGTGCAAGGAAGCACCGCGCACAGAACCGCAGTGTATAAGGTGACACATGAGGATTCGAGCACGGCGCTGACGCCGCAATCGCGGAAAAAGTACATTTTTAGAAGTGCACTTAAGTGCCATGCCCGGCACACACGCCAATTTCAGCGGCTGCGCCGCAGGCGCAGTCCGCTGGAAATTTTTTGTTATGTTGCAGCTTGAGGTACAAAGCTGATTTTTACTTTGTAACCGATGGCTTTTGCATAATCTTCGATGGTTGAAAGCTTTGGAGATGTCTTTGAGTTGACATTCTCCAAGCGTGAAATGTTGCTTTTTTGAGTATGCAGAATTTCCGCTAGCTCTTCTTGGGTTAGACCCGCTTCTTTACGAAGAGCAATAAGCTGCTTACGTAACTCATAGGCAAGCTCTAATTCTTCGTACTCTGCTCTCACTTTTGGATTTTTGAGAGCCTTTTTCTTGAAATCAGAAAATGTTGGTCTTGTCATTTTTTGACCTCCTTCATCCGCTTTTTGGCAAGCTCCAGCTCTTTTTTGGGCGTTTTCTGTGTTTTCTTGACGAAGGAGTTGAGGATAATCACCTCTTGCCCCTTGACCTGACAAAACAGAGAGCGGCCTATGCCTTCTTTGCCTTTTGCTCTGATCTCGAAGAGACCATCACCCATTGGCGCTGTATATGGTTTACTCAAGGCTGGGCCAAACTCTTCAATCATTTCAACTATATGGATGAAGTTAGCCAAGATTCCCTCAGGGAAGCTCAGCGTCTCTTCCTCTACCTTCTTGTTGTAAAACGTGATTCGCCACTTCATACAGAAATGTTATCATATTTGATTCCTGCAAGAAATAGTTCCCTGAGATTGACGATGAGGCTGATTGCTGCAACATAACGAGGCTGTAGAAAACCTTATTTTTCAAATTTCTGATCTAATAAAATCAATTACATACATAGTAATAAAATGATGGTTTTGGGTTTTCTACAGCCTCAACGGCTCGCGTAAGTGGCCGAAACATTCGCGTAGCGAATTTGAAGGTCCATCTTGACGCGTATGTTAGACATGTTCACGCATGCTCAATCATGGATGAAACCTACCCATGGTCCTTCGACAGGCGGCATTATTCCAGGTACACCATTCCGCCAGTGAAGACTTGCAGCATCTACGCCGAAGTTAATTCGGTAGTCGTATTCGCGCCCCCAACTGTCACCGTCGTAGTCGGCGCCCAAGACAACGCCAACGAGAGATTCCTCAAAACGGATAAACTGCTCCTTAGAGTCACCGTCGTTAAAGATCCATCGGAATTCACGCTCATCTCTCCAATCGCATGATTTTCGGAAGTACATTTCACGCCATTTCTCCGCAAGATGGCTGGACACCGCCTCGACTGTTCCTCTTTCCCTCGCGATGTCAGCGCTCAGAATAAACGTGCGGTCCCTAAGTACATTCCATATTGGCTCGTCTCGGTACTCAACGTCATTGGCCTTGAGCAGCCCGCGATTATCCAGTTGTTGCGTGATTTTCTCAGTGAGCAGAAGTCGGTCAAATATTAGACATACTCCGCGGTGCAGGTCGCCATATTGCGCCCACATCCTTGGCAAGCAAAAACCGCAACCGTAGATCGCCTCGCCTTCCTCTCTCTGAAGTTCGTCGTCCTTCGACATGCACAGCAGTTTGGTTGTGCCTTGAAGCCACATCGCGGCTTCCGACTGTAACTGCTTTTCAAGGTCATCCGTGAACCCGTGGAAATCTGACGACGTTCCGAACCCAAATAACCAAGTTCTGGATTCCTTTAAATCGTTCGTATTTTTTAGTGGCCCAAGTCGCAATGTGCGACTAGACAGTATTCGCTCAACCGCCGTTTGCGCAGTTGTGTGGTGGTACAGGAGCAAGCGCTTGGGGTCGGATTTATAGTCGAAGCCATCCACAGTCTAACG
The DNA here is from genome assembly GCA_012103455.1 of Gammaproteobacteria bacterium. Taxonomy (GTDB): domain Bacteria; phylum Pseudomonadota; class Gammaproteobacteria; order HK1; family HK1; genus WLWT01. The sequence goes on along the minus strand of WLWT01000002.1, from coordinate 463,116 downwards.
CGAAGAATAAGGGGCGCGCCCTTCTAACACTGGCGAGTTAGACGCTGCACAAGCCTTACTCAACAGAACAAAAGTAGCAAAATCCATGCACGTACCCTTGATTCTCTTGTTCGGCAACTAGCTGTACCTCAACTAGCATCTTCCAAAATTTCAAACGATTTGACCAATCGGGCTCCAAGCCCCTGTTCCGTATCGCCGGCTAGTTTCTCTTCGGCGGAGGTGGTGCTGGAGGATTCACATTTGCACCCCTATCGGTACTGCCCGGAGTAACTGTGGTCGGACGTGGGGGAGACGGATTTGATGATTTCTTGCTCATTGGCTATTCCCAGGTTTTGTCCATGAACTCGACGAGTTCGACGTCCTCTGCACGAATCAGTACGGATGATACGCCATCCATCTCGATTTCTTCTTGTTCAATAAGCCATGCCGGTTACTGGATGGTGAAATGCCCGGTTTGGCGGTTCGAAGGCCATTCCTTAGGCCAGCCGTAGACGCGACGGCCATCGATCAGGTGCAGCACAACATACGTGATGTTCTGGGAGAATTCCCCGAACCACTCCGATGGATACGATGTTTCTTTTGAGATCCTGGCCTTGCGGACAAGGGCATGGAACTTGTCCGTGTTTGCAAAGTACGCGAATACAAACCCTAAGAGCAGGGCGAGAACCGCGTTTATGGTGGTACTCACACCGTCGGACCACGATTTTGTGGCGGCGACTCCCAACTTGCACTCGACAATGAGCCGAAGAGTCGTCGATAGGCCTTGAACCAACAGAGTGAAGATCAGCGCTTGAACAGGCGGTTCCCACTGTTCGGGTTTCGGATATGACGTAAATGCGTGAAACACCCACGCTGCGAGAAGCCCCGGAAGGACGTATTCAAGGACGGCGAGAACTTCAGCTCCCATGTTCTACAGTGCCGAACGACACAAATAACCGGACGCAAATGGAGCGCAGCAGAATCTGCGGTCCGAGTTAATTTTCCTTGTTAGCCAATGTTATGGCACGATTAAGCTGTGAGAAACTTCAGTGGCTGGAGTTTGGAAAGATTGATCCGCTTTTTGGCCTGCCAGATTTCATAGTTATCTTGCATGCTAAGCCAACTTTCTGGTGTACGCCCCAGCACTTTGGAAAGCCTTAATGCCATTTCAGGAGAAACAGCACTTTTACCTTTTATAACGCGATTCAGGGTAGAAGCTGCAACTCCAAGCTGTTCAGCAAGATACCTGCAACTGATCGCATGAGGCTCCATATATACAGACTCAATGAACGCTCCAGGATGAGGCGGATTGTGCATGGACATTATGATAATCCTCGTAGTTAAGGATGTACGCATTGCCATCCCGAAATTCGAAGGTAACACGCCAGTTACCATTCACTGAAATTGACCATATTCTTGAGCGATCGCCTTTTAATGGGTGAAGGGAAAAGCCAGGAAGATCAATATCATCAAGCACTTGAGCGGTATCAATAGCGGCCAACTGCATTCTCAGCTTCTTTGCGTGCTTGGCCTGAATCCCAGCCTTTTTGCCCGTCTCGAAGAATTGTTTCAGCTCCTTATGTTTGAATGATTTAATCATGATTTGAAGTGTAGCGCATTGCGCAACACCAAGCAATGACAAACTTGTTACTTGAGATATGGGGGGTAGGGCCTAATCAGGATAAGGAGGCACCTCACGATGCCTGTCCTCCCACACCACCGGGCCTACGAGTCACCTACCACGGCGGCTCATTATCATGCCGTGTCTGATTCATGCTGATAATTCTACCCGCCCCAAGTCTTTAAAATACCTGTTGGCAAGCCCACAGTACCGCCCAGGACTCGCCCTCAGCCGCCAGCGGCCATGCGCTGATTGGGCCCCATGGGCGTTTGACGCCCCGCGCCCTGAGCTTGCGCTAACCCGGCCTGCCCCATTGCTTGCACCGGTAGCAACGCCATTTCCGCCGGATCCATTTATCCCGATCGCGCTGCCGACTCTTTACCTGCGCGATGCCAAAGTCAGCTTTCCAATTGGCGGCCCTGGGTGATTTCGCTTGGTGCTTGATGTAGCGCGTGTTGGGCGCTTCGCACCGGGCGCAAGCCGTCGCTGTTGCGATGGCATTGCGGTTCCCATCGCCCGCGCAGGACTTGTGCTATCGCTGGCTGGATAAGGCGGTCTATCACCGCCGGTATACCCCGTTTGCTCTTGCGTGCGCCGGGTTTGGGGATCTCGGCTCGTCACACAAGCGGTGGACGGTCGCTCCCGTCCAGCCGTGGTGCTTTGATGTCAGGCCAGTGCTGTTTTAGGTCATCCGCCAATGCGTCTACCGTCATGCCATCGGCACCGCCTGCACCTTTATTACGTTTGACTGGTTTCTCAGGGCCTGTATCCGACGGTCCCTGCCCAATACCTGCATCATCCATGCATCCGCTTCGATGGATTCCTGAGGGCGTTGTTCTCCCATCACCTGATTCTTCCTCCCACTCACGCGAAGCACTTCGCGCCGCCGGCCGGCGGTTGTCAGGTGATACTTCAAAACGTTCATGATGCCGGTAATGTTCACACCTTCAACCGCCGGGGACGCGCCCTGCTGTGTCTTTTGCTGACTTGTGCCCTACGGTCAAATCCGGTTACCCCGATTTCAGTGCTTCCGGCACCTATGACAGACCTCTCGGGCTAAGACACACAGCTTTCAGGGCGTAAACGCTGGATTTATAAAACCTATCCCGTCTGTCGAGGGAAGACTTCGTGGTCACGTGCCCACTGGTCTCGGATACCTCACACCTTCTATCCCGTTCCTGTTCGTCGCCCCGCCAGTTTGCGTTGGACTTCCTCCAGCCCACACCTCACGATGTAAACCTTGTCTTTCCGCTAACCTTCAACTCCACGATTACTTGGTAAGAGGACTTTCACCTCGCTAGGTCTGTGTCATGCCCGACACACACGCCTGCCATAACCCGCCGCAACAAGCGCGTAGCGCTTCTTGCGGTCGGTGTTCATGGCCTTGTTCGGCGAATTTGGTTCCATCCCGCACGGCCTTTTCACTACCACACCCCGGTTATTCGATTGAGTCCAGCGAACTATTCACTCGATTCTGCCGTAAGCCTGCGGAGTGCTTCGTTAACCGCCTTAGAAGTCGGGAAATGTGCGGCGACATCCGGGTCGAGCTTGACCAAGTTTGTGCCCTGGCGATAGCGCTCATAATAACGGCCGCGCTCGCCCTGTCCCAGATCTTCAGGTCCGTACTCTCGACGTAATGTGTCTTTCTCGTCCATCTTCGTAAATCCTGCGCTCTCGGCGGGTGGCAACTCTGGCCGATATCAATCTGGGTCGATCGGGTGCACTTTCAATATGATGTAATTAAGCAGCTAAATCAAATCCATATTGATCGAGCTTACGCCAACATTGATCCCAACGAGCATCCGTGTGGGTCAACCCACGCAATGAGAGAACGGCTTGAGCCCCAGCCTCTTTCCAGCGCATCCCTGAATGGCATAGGCGCTGCTTAACCAATGTTTTACAAGCCGCTTCAGTCACACCCGACCCAATCGGTAAATTGTCTGACCGATGTCGAGAATAATGCATCTTGGATTTATTATTTTTAAAATAAGTGACCGATGCTAATAAGTGCTCTTTATCGGTCTTTTTAAACGACCCACGCTCAAGGTGCTCTTTTAGCTCATTGTATAGCCGGGTCGCCGAACCCGGTTGACTTTTAAGTCGATGACACGCTTGGTCAAGCCACTCCTTACGTGCAACACGCTGTCTTTTGCCTGAAAATAGCGCATCGCCCGCTTTGCCCAAATAACCCACAGCATGCCAAAAATCCACCCACTGTCGATCAGTTCTAGACCTCAAATAAGACCCATTGTCTTTCGCTCCATCAGCTATTGCAACATAGCTTGCCTTGGGATATCGCTCCTTGACCTTCGATAACTCTTGATCAAATCGATCATAAAACTTCTTCTTGCCATACTCCGGTGTAGCCCCCATTTGAATGGTATGCAGTCTTTCCCCCTCGCGATCATAAAGACTTATAGTACCCACCATGGACTCGCGCCAACCGCCTTCAGTCAACAGCATACAGGTTCCATCTATGCCAACACTCACGCTCTTAGCCGGTTTATCTAATTCCGGTGGGGCATACGTCCATGCCTGTTCTTTCGCTTGGGCGACGGCTCCCACTGCGTCACCGATAGATTTCAAATAGCTTCTCGCTATGTTTCGACCATGACAGTGCTGCAGGTCAAACAAGGCTCGACTCGAACCCAGTTCTGCGTATTTACAAGAAAGCAACTTAACCAAGCCAGGGGTTGCCGTTAGAAAGATTCTTGCGTCTTTTTCCAATGGACAATATTGGCGGCCACCTTTAGTTGATTGATAAACGTGGCGCTCTATTTTGGCCTCACCCCACTGAGTTTGATAGGTTTTGTGGTAAAGCCCTTTCGAGGTCAGCTTGATGTCACCCAAAATGATTGGAGAGCCATCGGTATCAAACTGTTTAAGGGCTTGTTCAGCCGCCAAACAACCCGCATTATTCAACGCATCACGAATAGCCTCCTCCGAGCGAAGCATCGATTTGGGATCTAAGGAAATGGTGACTTGCAAAGTAACAGTTGCATGACTGCGCTCGACTATTTGCGCATGGCTCATAATGGGTATTCTTCTCTTGACAAAAGAGACCAGATTATAACTCAACTACTGACGGGTGAATACATTATTTTAAGAGCGCATCTATGTGGATTATTAGAGGTGCCCTCTAGTACGATACATTCCTGATTAACCAGAGTCACCACGCATTATCACTTCTCAGATGAACGCCCCATCCAATGGGCATAAATACCTTAACCTGTTAGCCAAAAACAGGTGCCCGAAGGCGCGCGGCGTTGGTCTGTCCGGCATTTCGAACGTTTGCTCAAAGCTTTTGCGGATAAAATTATTGCCTGCTTTATCCAAGGCAGATGTTGAGGGCGACAAAGGCATTAATGAGGCGGATTGATGGACCATTTTGAACGTCTCTATTCACTACACTGTGTGCTGCGGGCACGCCGCACACCGATACCGATGAGAGAGTTGGAGGAGCGCCTGGAGTGCTCCCGGGCGACGGTACACCGCACTATTACCCATATGCGCGATGCCCTGGGCGCGCCTGTGATCAATGCCCCAGGCAGCGGGTATTTCTACGACCTCAGCCAAGCACCCTTCGAGCTACCGGGGATCTGGTTTAGGCCGGAAGAGCTAGAAGCACTGCTGCTGATGGATCACCTGGTGGACAACTTGCAACCGGGTGTATTGCGCGAACACCTAAAACCCGTGCGGCGCAAACTGCGCGAGTTATTAGATCAAGGCACCGTGGGCCGCCGCCGATTTCCGGTCGAGCGCTTTAAATTGTTGCAAGCCCATGCCCGCCGGCTCAAACACAACCAGCTTGCTCTTGTGTGCCGCGCGGTCATAGATCGCAGTCAACTCGAATTCCGCTATGCGGGAAGGGTGAAAAGGACCGTATCCAATCGCGTAGTCAGTCCGCAGCGTGTCGTCTACTACCGCGACCAATGGTACTTGGACGCCTGGGATCACGATGCCGACGGATTACGCACCTTCTCCGTTGACAGGATGCAGCAAGTCGCAGTGGCCCCGCGCCCAGCACTCGACATCGAGGCGGAGGAGATCGATGCTGAGGTGCTACCGAGCTACGGCATCTTCGCCGGCAAACCTCGCGCGCGGGCACGGCTGTTATTCACACCAGCGCGCGCCACCTGGGTGGCCGATGAGATCTGGCATCCCGATCAACGCACGCAGTTTAGAACGGATGGCAGTTTCGAGCTCAGCGTTCCATACTGTGATCCACGCGAACTATTAGGCGAAATCTTGCGCCACGGGGCCGAGGTCAGCGTTCTCGGTCCCAAGACCCTGATACGGGCTGTGGCCGATGAACACCGCCGGGCGTTGGCGCTTTATTCAGTACGGGAGACTTAAAGCTTTACTCAGTTCCAGCATGCCGCAGGATTTGCGCCACCTAGACGCTATTGTCTTCACCCACGCGATAGCTTCCTCAAAACCATGGAGTATCAAACGATGGAAATCGAGCTCAACTACCAGCGTTTAGGCGCAAGCGTGCAAGGTTCCGGCGCCGCGCTGCGCTACCGTACCCGCTCTACAACCCGCTGGCGGTGAAGGTGACACAAGTGTTCCTACCGACTTACACGGGCGCCGCCTACGCGGCGCGAAGCGGTCTGGACTTACGTTCCCGGTGCTTGATGGGTCGGCGCTGAATGTGGAGCGCATGTTAACGCTAACCCGGTTGTTACGCGGCGCGCTGCTCAGCCATACCGGACCGGCGCCAACATGGTTGAGCGGCCATCACCGCGTGCCATGGCCAGCTCTTGTCCTAGGCGTCGCAGTTACCAGGCGTGGCAGTTACCAGGCGCGCTGGCCCTCCCGGCAGGCAGAGCCTAATGAGCTAGAAATGTAAGGAAGGAGTGTGCAGCATTCATACTAGACATCCATTCCTAGACATGGGGCAACTACGGTTAAAGTGCGATAGATTTCGCCCCCTACAACGGATCCTAGCCAGGCGCGCAAGCCATGATCTTTTCAGCCGCACAGACGAACACTCTCGAGTCCTTCGAGGTCGTGCCCACCGGCGCCCCTGTGGGCGCGGAAATCCTTGGATTGGATTTTTCGTTACCGCTACCGGCTGCGGTGGCTCAAGCACTTGTCGGTGCATGGCACGAGCATCTGGTGCTACTCATCCGCAATCAAGCCATGACCAGTTGGCACTATTTGGCGGCGGCCAGTGTTTTCGGCAAGCCGCAGCCGGGTGCGCTGCGCCAGTATTTTGCACAAGCTGGCCAATACGATCCGTCCGCTGCGCTTGGCGTCCCCGAGATCACTATCCTCTCCAACTTGGACCCGGATGGTAATCCGGTGCAGAGCAATGCAGGTCTAGGCAGTGAAGAAGTGGTGTGGCATTCGGACAACTCCTACATTGATGAGCCGCCGGCTGGCAGCACTTTATATGCCCAGGAGATCCCCTCGGATGGGTCCGGGCGGACCTCGTTCAACAATCAGTATCTAGCTTTCGAGGAATTACCGGACGAGCTGCGGGCGGCTATCGCCGGGCGGCGCTCCAAGCAGGACGCCACGCGCAACTCCGCCGGCGTTCTGCGCCCGGGCGTGACCCTGCCTACGCGCCCGCAGGAGGTACCGGGGCCTATGCATCCGCTGGTGCGAAAGCATCCCGCCACCGGTAAGAAGGCGCTCTTTCTTGGACGGCGGCGAGTGTGGCCGTCGCAATATATAGAGGGCTACTCCAATGGCGAAAGTGAGGCGCTGCTGGATCGGCTATGGGCCCATGCCACACAAGACAAATACGCGTGGACCCATGTTTGGCAGGTGGGCGATATGCTGGTGTGGGATAACCGTTGCGCCATGCATTACCGCGAACCGGTCAACAATACTGAGCGGCGGGTGATGTGGCGTAGCCAGTTTCACGGGGAAGCGGTTATCGCTGCCTGAGTGCCGGGATATAGCAGATGGTTATGACGGAAGAACTACCGCTTAGCACTACGTTACCGTTTCAGGCGCGGATCCGTAAATCGCCTTTTTTTAACGCTGTGCGCCGCCATGGTTGTCACTCATTTGGGGTGTATAACCGCACTTATATCTCCATGGGATTCCACGATCCAGAGACGGAGTACCATGATCTGCTGAGTAACGTGGTGCTGTGGCCGGTGGCCGGCGAGCGGCAGATTGAAATCAAAGGACCGCAGGCACTGGCATTCGTGCAGTTGCTAACACCGCGGGATTTAAGCCGTTGTCAGGTGGGCCAGTGCAAATACGTGCTGATCACGGCGGACGATGGCGGCATCGTTAATGATCCGGTCTGCTTGCGTATCGCGCAAGACACATTCTGGCTCTCCGCCGCCGACAGCGATCTTCTGCTGTATGCCCGGGGCGTCAACGCTTTGGCCAAGATGGACGTGCAGATCCGGGACGCTGATGTTTGCGCATTGCAAATCCAAGGGCCGAATTCACTTAGCTTTATGCGATCGCTGGCCGGCGATGCCATTGAAGAACTGCGTTACTACCACCTGGGCGAATTCAACATCGCTGGCACGGATCTCATCGTTTCACGTACCGGATGGAGCAGCGAGTGGGGATATGAGCTCTATCTGCGCGATCCTGCCCGCGGCGATCATTTGTTCGAACATCTGCTGGCGGCCGGAGAACCATTCGGGTTGAAGCTGGGCGCAGTCTCCCAGATCCGCCGTATTGAAGGGGGCATGTTGTCTTACGGCGCGGATATGGATCTCGGTACCAATCCCTACGAGGTGGGATTGGGCCGGCTGATGGATTTGGACAAACCCCATTTCATCGGTAAAGAAGCACTCACCCACATTGCCGCGCAGGGTCCGAAGCGGATGTTGCGGGGGGTGAGCTTCGAGGGCGGGCGCCTAGCCGGTTTTATAGAACCCTGGACTCTGAGGGTGGCCGGTGAGGCAGTGTCCCAAGTGACCAGTCTCGCTTACTCACCACGGCTAGGGCGCAATATAGGCCTCACTATCGTGGCAAACGCCCACGCGCAAGCGGATACAGCGGTGGAGCTAATGACACCGGACGGTCCGCGGCAGGGACGCATTACCGGTTTGCCATTCATTGGCCGAAAGACGGTTAAGCGCTGAGCCAATGATTAACTTTAACGTTGACGCCGCCATCGTTTTCGCGCCCACCGCCGTTGCGTCTGCGCGTAACCCGATCGGGCTAGTGTGGATGGTCATAGTGGATGGTCATAGTGGTGCGCTTGACCGAGGTTCGCTTGGCGTAGCAGAATTTCCCGCTAAGCACAAGCCTATCCCAATCAATTCAAACACTTACGAGCAGGACAACCGTGTCAGAGCAGCAATTGCACAAGATCAGAACCGAACCCGGCTTCGTCGCCGCACTGGACCAAAGCGGCGGCAGCACGCCCAAAGCCTTGTTGCAGTACGGCGTCGGCGAGGACGCGTACTCCAACGATGATGAGATGTTCAGCGTTATCCATCAGATGCGCACCCGCATCGTCACCAGCCCGGCTTTCAATGGCGAACGCATTATGGGCGCCATCTTGTTCGAAAACACGATGGACCGGGATATCGCGGGCAAACCTTCCGCCGACTATCTGTGGCAAGACAAAAACGTGGTGCCCTTCTTGAAGGTGGACAAGGGGTTAGCGGACGCAGCCGATGGCGTGCAACTGATGAAACCGATGCCGCAGTTGGACAGCTTGCTTGATCGCGGCACCGCCAAGGGCATATTCGGCACCAAGATGCGCTCGGTCATCAAACTGGCCAATGCCGCCGGTATCAAGGCCATCGCCGGGCAGCAATTCGAGGTAGGCAAGCAGATCCTGGGCAAGGGTCTGGTGCCGATCCTGGAGCCTGAAGTCGATATTCACAGCGCCGAGAAAGCGGCGGCGGAAAGCCTGCTCAAGGAGGCGCTATTGGCTGGCCTGCGTGAGCTGGCCGACGGGCAACAGGTGATGTTCAAGCTTACCTTGCCAGAGGAAGACAACTTTTATGCCGAGTTGGTGCATCACCCTAAGGTATTGAAGGTGGTGGCCCTTTCTGGCGGTTACAGCCGCGCTGAGGCCAATGCCCGTATCGCCCGCAACAACGGCGTGGTAGCGAGTTTCTCAAGAGCGCTGGTGGAAGGCTTGACGGCACAACACTCGGATGAAGCGTTCAACGCGCGGCTAGAGGCCTCTATCGAGAGCATCTATCAGGCGTCCATTACCTGAGCCTGTGCAAACATTGAGGCGCCTGTCCACTGGCTGGCGCCGTACTTGCTTCAACCGAGTTCGGCGCCAGCCCCGGCGCTGCCGGCGCGCACTGCTCTACCTGTCAACAACACAATACTGATGATGCCCCAGGTAAGGCCCACCACTACGCCCGCATCGAGGAGTCCGCGCCAGGGCTGGCTCAGATATTGCAAGACGGTGATAAAGACGGCGATGAGCAGGGTTAGGCCGTAGGTCGAGATGAGACGCCGCCGGGAGGCGGCGAAATATCCCATGCAAAAAAGCGGCGCCAATACCACCCGTACCAAGCGCGGCGAGGTGCGCAGGTGAGCCGCCCGCGCCACCACGCGGGGGGAGAAGCTGCGCTGGAAGCCTTTGAAACCCTCCGCGTGCGCCATGAACGCGGTATTCGCTATCAACAGCAGCCACTGCCAGGCGGTCAGGGAAAACTGAAACGCTTCCGCCGCCACCAACGACAGCCGGCAGACGGCGTAAACCAGCATGGCCACCACGCCCAGCACGCCCCACACCGCGCCAAACCAACCTAAAAAACCCGCCTCGCCCCTAGACTCGCTCATGCACGGACACTCAACAAATTTCCATTGACTCAAGCAACTGCCCCCGGCCCAACGGACTACCCCCGGGCCCACCTCCGGCTCACCTTCAGCAGTTATCATCCACCTGTGAAAACCGATCCGACCCAAGCTATCAACAAGGCCGCCAGATTACGCGCCCATGGCGATCTGGCCGGCGCCCTGCGCACGCTGCGCCAAGCTCGCAAGAGCCATCCCAGTCACGTGCCGCTGCTGCACGCGCTAGGACTAGAGCTGGACCGGCAAGGACAGCATCAAAAAGCGGTGCAAACTTTACAACAAGCACGGGCCGGCGCGCCGCAAGCGGCCGATATCATCAATGATCTGGGCAACGCGCTACAGGCAAGCCGCAAGCGGCCCGAAGCACTGGCGGCGTACAGCGATGCGGCGCGGTTCGCCCCTCACATCGCCGGCGTGCGCGCCAATATCGGGCACATCCAGCAGATGATGGGAGACAATGCGGCGGCTAAGCTCGAGTTCGAGGCGGCGTTAGCGCTTGATGCGCAATACCTCGCCGCCCACTATCAGCTCGCTGTGATCGCCCTCGCCAGCGGGCTTCACGAGACGGCATTAGACCATCTGAACGCTTGCCAAAGCATCGACTCCTACCACCCGGAGGCGCTTTCGCTGCGCGCCGTCGTATTGGCAGGACTGGGCCGGACAGAGGAGGCGCGCCAACTGGTGGACTACGAGCGCTTCATCGTTAAGACCCACATAGAGCCGCCACCGGGATTTAACTCCCTGCGCGACTTCAACCGCGCGCTTGAAAATTACATTCTGGACAAGCCGTTAATACCGGATCCGTACCTGGTCTCGACCCGCGGCGGACATCATGGCGATGACATTATCTGGGATGCAAAAGGACCGGCGGCAGGCTTACGTACCCGGCTCCGGGAGGCGTTCGGCGCCTACCTAAGGGCCCTGCCGCAAGCGCCTGGACATCCGTTTCTCGCCGCTAACCCGACGCGGGTTAAGCTCATCGCGCAAGCGAATGTGCTAGCTTCTGCCGGTTACCTGACCGATCACGTGCACCCGCAAGCCTGGGTGAGTGGCGCTTATTACGTGCGGCTACCGCGTGAGATAGGCAACGCACAATCCAAAGCAGGCTGGTTACGGTTCGGCGCGCTACCGGATAATATCACCGCCGAACCGCCGTTCGAGATCATCCACATCGAACCGCAAGAGGGTAGGCTGGTTCTATTTCCAGCTTACTTCTACCACGGCACGGTACCCTGGCGGGGCAAAAAACACCGCATGAGCTTGGGTATAGACGTTATTGCCCAGTAGTGGGCAGGCGCCGCACCTGCGTTTGACAGCGCCCATCATCGCCTAGCGCGAGCACCCGGTAGCCGGGCGTTTTGGTATTGTCGAAGCTGAACTCGGTGGTGGCCCCGAACTGCACGCAGGTGGACGGCGTTGTGTACATGAACGCACCGGCCAGAGCACCGCTAAATGACTGGTGTACGTGGCCTGCACAGATCACTTTTATCTGCGGGCGCGCCTTCACCAGATGGACAAAATCATCACCGCCGCGCATACCCTGCCGGTCCATCCAAGGCACCGCTATGGCGATCGGAGGATGGTGCACGAACACAGCCACCGGGACTGCGGGGGCCTGGCTGAGCGCCCTCTCTAACCAAGCTCTTTGTGCCCCGTCCAGTGCTCCATGCGCAGCGCCGGTCACTTGCGAATCAAGACCCAGCAGCCGCCAACCATCCACCCGCACGTCAAAAGTAATCCGGCCCGCATTGGGCATGATCTCGGGAAAAGCGGCCAGCAGCCCGGCCCGGTTGTCGTGGTTCCCTGGGATCAGCAAACTGCGCCCGGCCCAAGCGCCTAGCGCCTCTCGCAGCAACACATAGGTCTGTGGTGCTTCGTCTTGCGCGATATCGCCGGTGATCACGATTCGGTCAGCATCCCCGTCCCGTTCATCGATCATGGACAGCACGGCCTCGAAGGTGTCCCAAGTGGCCATCCCGGCCAGGGTGCCGCCGCGCTCGGCAAAGAGATGTAGATCCGTTATCTGAATAATCTTGGCTGTCACCTTGATCCTCGCTTATGCGCCGGCGTGGCTACGCGTGGGGGCATTGCGGCGCCGTTATCGCCGTCCGCTTCCATGGCGCCGCCCACCGGAGACAAACGCCCGCGCCCATTAAAAAACCAGCGGACACTTTACTACGGCTGTGCGTGTTTGGCGGCGTTTGCGGTGCTAGCGCAATTCCAACTGATAGGATCATCGTCAAGCAGCACGATGAGGATGGAGCCGGCGCTGTTCTAGCCACTCATAGGTCAACGAGTGCACTAGCCGCGCCGCCTTAATAGGATAATACGAACACTTTTCCTAGCTTGCACCAATTCGATCCGGCAACGGGCAAGAAACGCCAATTCACCATCCGTATTGGGACCGCCCGTATTGGCGCGGTTCAAAGTACATAGAGGAAATCTCCACCCATGAGCACCAAAATCGGCTATCTCATCCCCACCCGGGAAAGCGTCATGGAAGGACGCCCGCAGACCGCACCGCTGCTGCGCCTGGCCGAGCGCGCCGAGGACCTCGGCTACGATTCTCTTTGGCTCGGCGATTCCCTGCTGGCGCGGCCGCGGCACGAACCGCTGACGTTGTTGGCCGGTCTGGCCACCCGCACCCGAACGGTGGAGCTTGGCACCGCCGTGCTTTTACCGGCATTGCGCAATCCGGTGGTCATGGCTCACCAGGCCGCCACCCTGGACCAACTATGCGAGGGGCGCCTCATCCTCGGTGTAGGCATCGCCGGCGATGTCGCTAACATCCGTGCTGAATTCGAGGCGGCGGGGGTCACCTTCGAAAAACGGGTGGGCAGGATGATGGAAGGCTTGCGGCTGTGCCGGGCGCTTTGGACCGGCGAAGCGGTGAACTGGGACGGGCGCTGGACGGTGCGCGAAGGGGTTCTAGGTCCGCTGCCTCACCGCCCGGGCGGCCCACCTATCTGGGGCGGCGGCTCCCATCCCGATGGCCTCAAGCGCGCCGGACGCAGCATGGATGGCTGGTTTCCCACCGGCCCCAACGATCCGGCGGCGTGGCAAGCGAAGTGGCACACTGTGCGCCAGCACGCGGTGGACGCGGGCCGCGCTGCCGCTGGGCTGACGGGCGCCTTGTATCTGACGTTGGCGGTCGCTGATGACAGTGACAAAGCCGCAGCGAGGGTGGACGAGTTTCTAGAGTCGTACTACGGCGTGCCCAGCCAGGTCATCCGCCGCCGGCAAGCATGCTTCGGTGGCCCGGCGGAGGCGGTGGCCGAGTGGATCGCAGGCTTTATAGAAGCTGGCGTGCAACACCTGGTCCTGCGCTTCGCAGGCGACCATGACCGCCACCTGGAACTGCTGGCGAAGCTACGCAGCCAACACGGCTGGTAGGGAGCGATGAACATGCTGACGGCAAAAGAAAACGAAACCCTCACCCGCACCGGCGGCGATACGCCGATGGGCCAGTACTTCCGCCGCTTCTGGCAGCCGATCGCGTTGAGCCGCGAATTAAGCGAGCGTGACGGCCCACCGCTACGGGTGAGCGTCTTGGGTGAAGAATTGGTGGCTTTTAGGGATACGCAGGGGCGTATCGGCTTGGTCGATGCTTATTGCCCACACCGCCGCGCCAACCTGTATTTCGGCCGCAACGAAGAATGCGGTATACGCTGCGTTTACCATGGCTGGAAATTCGATGTGAACGGCAAAGCGGTGGATTTGCCGAACGTACCAGCGGGCGCCAAGATGCGTGACGAGATGCGCATCAAAGCCTACCCGACCCAGGAATATGGCGACATCGTGTGGGCTTATTTAGGACCGCCGCACACCAGGCCGGAAGTACCGTGGCTGGAATTCGGCTTAGTGCCCCCCGCACACCGTTACGTCGGCAAACGCTTCAACGAATGCAATTGGGCGCAAACTATGGAGGGTGGACTGGACACCGCGCATTTTTCCTTCCTGCATATGCCGGCGCCCAAGGTGCCGTCCAACGACAATCCGGATGCCCCCGCCGACGCCCGCCGGCTGCGCTGGATGCGCAATGATCCGATGCCTAAATTTTCCCTGCTGGAGCACGACGTAGGTTTTGTCATCGGCGGCGCCAGGGCTGGCGACCCGCAAGAAAGCTATTGGCGCATCACCCAATACATGCTGCCCGCCCACGGCACCGGTCCCTCCACGCTGCCGGGCGAGACCTACTTCGGTTATACCCTGGTGCCCATCACCGACACCTGCCACTGGATGTACACCTACGGGTGGAATCCCGAACGGCCCATAGGCGAGGCGGAGCGGGCCAAGCTGGATGGCGGCCACGGCATCGTGGCCGCAGTGGATGAACACTTCATCGGCATTCGCAACAAGCGCAACGACTACCTGATAGATCGCTGCGAGCAGCGGGAAAAAACCTTCACCGGCGTGCGCGGGCTAGCCGAGCAAGACGCTATGATCCAAGAAAGTCAGGGCCTCATCGCGGATCGGACGCGGGAGAGTCTCACCGCTACGGATGCCGCCGTGGTCCGCTTCCGGCGCACCGTCCTTACGCAGGCCGAGCATTTAGCCAACGGCGAGGAGCCAGTGGCGCCGTCCAGGCACCAGCATTACAACACCCGTCCCGGCAGTTGGATGGCCACGGCGGGCATGGCGCTTGAAGAGGTGATGGTGGAACGCTTCGGTGAGCCTCTTGGCCGTATGACTAGGGGCCGTATGAGCTAGGGGCCGTATGAACTAAGGGCCGGATGAATTAGGGGCCGGATGAGAGTTAGGGGCCGGATGAATGGCTAAGCCGCAAACAGGCATGATCTTTTGTTAGGTTTACCGGCGTCTCAGGATTTGAACGCGGGCATCACCTCCGCGGCGAAGCGCTCCAACTGCTCCACCATGACCGCCTGCGGCGTGCCCATGCTGGATTGTACGTTGACGCTTTCCAAGCCGGGAAAAGCGGCCTCCAGTTCTTGCAGGTATTCGATCATCCCCGCCGCCGGCCCGCAATACCACGAGCGCGCGCCACACGCCTGCTCGATGGTAGGAATACCGCTGGCGTCCCAGTTACCCCGGCGCGCCACAGCGGCCAGTTGCTCATCGGACAGCCCTCTGAAGAAACCCAGCGGAGCGAACATCTTCACGTGCTCTTCGTAGAATGGCGTGGCTTCGCGGATGGCTTGCTCGCGGGTATCGGCCAGGTGGAAATTCACCCCTACGCACACATCCTCACCGAGCTGCGCCTTGATGCCAGCACGGGCCAAAGCATCACGGTACCCCACCACCGGCCCCTCCGACATCAGCGCCGAGCCGCCGCCCACCACGCCTTTGATGCCGTGTTTGACCATGAAATCCAAGCCGCGGGGCGAGGCGCTGACGATCGGCTGCCAACACTCCACCGGCTGATACTTGGGCCGCGGTACCAAGGTCAGCTCCGCTAGCTCATAACCCCGGTAGGGGACTTTAGGCGGCAGCTTATAGTGCTTGCCCTGGTGGGAAAACGACTCTTGATGAAACGCTTTGAACACGATCTCCACCTGTTCCTCGAACAGCTCCCGGTTCTCGTCCTGATCCAGCATGATGCCGCCCAAAGCTTCCACCTCGCGGGTGTGATAACCGCGGGCGACGCCGAACACCACCCGCCCATCGGTCAGGATATCCGCCGTCGCATAGTCCTCCGCCAACCGCAGCGGATGCCACATGGGCACCACGTTGAAGCCGCAGCCTATGCGCAGAGTTTTAGTGAGGTGCGCCAGATGCACGCCCATCATCAGCAGATTCGGTAAACACTCGTAACCTTCGTGCTGAAAATGATGCTCAGCCAGCCACAGCGTGTCATAACCGAGGCGATCCATGGTGGTGGCCAACGCTTCGGTCTTGGCGAACACCGAACTCAAGTGCTCGTTGTCATAACGCCGATCATTGGCCGGTGTCTGGTGTTGCCCCAGGTCACCCAGATCGACGTGGCCGGCAAACAGCGATGAGAACTTGCTGATCATAAAAAATTCCTCAATCGTAATTCCTCAACCGTGCAGTAACACCGGCTCGCGCCCCTGGGCGTAGCACAAGGCAAAATAACGCACCTTCGGGTGTTCGCTGGCCACGCTGTTAAAGGTCTCGCCCCACCAGTGCGGCGGCTTGACCGTGATGTGCGCGTTTTCTCCCGTGGGCAATTTTTTGCTCGCCAACTGACACGAGATGGTGCAAAAAAGAAAAGACGCCGCGTAGCGGAACAGATCGTCGATGATCCAGTGCACGTCTTGCTCTGGGCAATGCTCCAGCACATCGGTGCAGATCACGCCATCGAAACGCCCGGATGGCACGGCGCAATAGGGTTCGAATGCGGGATCATAAAAAGCGATGTCGGACACCCCCCATAACGCCTTCACGTCATTGATGACAGCGCCATCGGGCAGGGTCACGGCCCCTTGCCTGCGCTTTGCCACAGCCGTAATCCAAAACAGTCCTGGCGCCAAATTGACCGATGAGATCGGCAATGGTGCGCAGATGGGCCACCAATGAGCGCCCGTCGAAGGTCTTATCCGCGGGGATGGCATTCAGCGTGTCGCCCCGCGTGTGCATGTTTTTGTAGAGTTCGATGAGGTTTTGATAGCGCTCGCTCGCCCCAGCGCGGCTCTGCGCCCGCTGCGCCGGCGTTGCCGGTGCCGCTTGGCCCGGTAACTTCGGTGTTACCTGTAACTTCGGCGCTATGGCACCATCGGCTAGCTGTTTAGCGTGCACGGAGGGGCCCATCAACTCAGACCATGGGCGCGAAGCATTCACCGCAGCCAGCGCCGCGTTCCAATGACCCTCATACTCGCATCCCGCCACCTCGGGATGGAGCGGGACGCCCTGGGTGTAGTGCACCCATTTAGCCTCAGCGCGGGGCTCATCGTAACCGACCGTATGATTCCATTCGCCCGGCACAGCGCCGACCAAGGATTCATCCAGCCAATCGAATCGATGGGGCGCGCGGCACGCTTGCGGCGTGTCTACAAAATACGGCGTCAAACACTGGTTGGCGCGATGGGCGCAGTTGAACAAAATAGCGCTGGCCCATTCGAAACGCTCCGTGTTCTTCACTACCATCACCGCGTACTGCGGATCGGCATAGCCGAACAGCTCGGCGATACCGCCGCGCACCAACATATCCGGATCCAGCAACAACGCCCAACCGCTGAAGTTGCACAGCCATGGCACGAGGAAGCGGCTATAGGTGAAAAGCGTCAGGCCGCGGCGCTCGAGCGGCAGCGTGTCCAATACCAAGGGGGTGATGGCTAAGGGGGTGATGGCCAAGGGCCGGCTAGCGCGGGCATAAAGACTGTGATGCGCAACGTGGTAGGCGACGGTTTGCCGGTCATCATAACCAATAAACACCCGCAGCATAGCGTCGCCGGGCGGCGGCACTGGCTTGCGCTCAGGCCGCACTCGATCGCGAAGAACGCTAAATAGGATACTCATGACGGGCGGCATAATACACGAAGCCTTCGCGCCAGATACCTGCGGCGCACCGCACACAACGGCTTGGATTTAGGAGCTGATTGGATGTTCGACATTTTCAGAGCGAAGAAAAAGCGCGCCGTGGACGCACTAGGGCGCACCATGGCCGATGAGTTCATACAGAGGTACTCGCTGGATATGCACAAAAGCGACAAGAGCCAAAAGACCACCCGCCGTTTGACTCAGGCCATCGCAGCGCTTTGCACCAGGGCTCGTCAGTTTTTGGAAGCTGCAAGCAGCGCCCGCTCTAAGGCCGCCGCAACCGCAGGCACCGAACAGCGAAGGTGCCCGCCTCATCGAGCAATACCGTGAACTGCACGCCCGGGGGGGATCTGCGCCTCGGCAAAATGGCGGAGCAGATGTTCAGCGGTGCGGCACTCACCCCGCATGTCGCCACCATCGCAGCGCTGTGCCGGCGTACGGGTGCGCAGCGGATATTGGACTACGGCTGCGGTAAAGCGTTGGTGCATCACGACGGCGCCGCCTTGGAAGAGGGCGAGCCGCTACAGCCGCTTACGGCGCTTTGGCGGGTGAGCACCATCGACTTATACGATCCAGCCTACCCACCCTACGCCCGGCGCCCGGAGGCGCTCTACGACGGCGTGGTGTGCACGGAGGTGTTGGAATATTGCCCCAGCGAGGCTGTGCCGGTCATTTTGCTGGAACTGTTCGGATTCGCCACCCACTTCGTGTTTTTATCCATCGTGTGCACGGACGTGGACCCTGAGCGAGGAGAAGTGGAGCGGGCCACCGTACGCGCACCCGATTGGTGGCGGCAACAACTACTCACCGCGCAGCGCGCCCGCCCGCAAGTATTCTTCGTCGCCGCCTGTAGCGTGACTCACCCGGATAACAACGAACGGCACGATGTTTACATCGAAGGCTGAGCAAGCAGCGCGGGCACTAGAGGCCGGCGCCCTGGAGGACGCGGCCAGGTTGTTTGATGAAGCCGCGCGCGAGGCGCCGGATGACTACGGCGTGATCCGCGGCGCGCTTATGCTCTGCGTGCAACTCAAGCAGTTGGATAAGGCCGATGCCCTGGCCGCCCGCTTAGTGGACCTCGCCCCGCACGAGCCTGAAGGTTATCTGCTCCATGGCAACAGCAAACTGATGGCGGGTGATTTCAGCGCCGCACAGACCATCTACGGCAACGCACTAGCAGCCACCGCCGGCTGCATAGAACTACTGCGAGGAATGGGCAACGCAGCGCTACAGGGCGGACAAC
This sequence comes from Gammaproteobacteria bacterium, assembly GCA_012103455.1. GTDB lineage: Bacteria > Pseudomonadota > Gammaproteobacteria > HK1 > HK1 > WLWT01. Next base: position 444,064 of record WLWT01000002.1, on the reverse strand, counting down.
CGGACACCGCCCAACGCCACTTTCACGCCGCCTTGCGCATGGCCAGCCATGATCCGCAGAGCTACTACGACATGGGCCGATTGCGCCAAGCGCAAGAGCGCAGCTTCGATGCCGCACCGCTCTACAGCCGTGCTCTCGCCTTAGCGCCTAAACACGTTCCCACGCTGGTCGCAATCGACGAGCCGGCCAACAGCGAAGGGCAGTGGGAACGGGCCCGCACCGTGTTCGAAATAGCCCACAGGAAAGCGCCCGGCGAGCCACACATCATGGCCCTGCTCGGTAATACTTTCCTTGCAACTCGGACGATTGGACGAGGGTCGCGACATGCTGCAGCAGGCCCAGGCCATCGCACCGCAGCTCTGCGTCATCGGCTCTACTCTAGGCGGTTTGGAACTACACGCCGGCAACTACGCGGCGGCGCAAGCGCACTTGAGCGCCGCCGTGCAGGCCGCTCCGCAGTCAGCTATCAACCGTTATCACTACAGCCAGATCCGCCTCATCCACGGCGCTTTCGCCGAGGGCTGAGATGAATACGAGTTCGGCCTGCAAACCACCGAGCGTGACCTCGAGTGGCCGCTGCCACCGTGGGCGGGTCAAGACGGCAGCCTGAACGGGCAGGCTCTTTACATCGCGCCAGAACAAGGTTGTGGGCGATGAGATCATGTTCGCCTCTTGCCTCGCCGATTTCATTGACCGGTACTGCCCGGCGCGGTGTGTGTTGGCCTGCGATCCGCGCCTTGCTGGCCTCTTTCAACGCTCATTCCCACAAGTCACGGTGGCGTACAAGCGCCGCGCCACGGCACTTGAATGGCTAACCGCCCACGGCCCGCTCGATTGTCAGATCGCCATCGGTTCGCTGCCGCGTTACGTGCGCCGCCATGAGGGCGCTTTCCCGCGCCGCGATGGTTATCTGCAGGCACAAGAAGCATTGGTGAGCCACCTTCGTGAGTGCTTAAGTGAGATAAACCAGCATCCTAAAATCGGTATCTCTTGGCGCGGCGCTGTCCAACCGCTCACCCGCAACGCTCACCCGCAACGCGCGCACCATCGGGCTGGTGGATTGGCACGAAGTCTTCGACTTGGCCGGCGTCGATTTCGTCGATCTACAGTACGGCGATAACCGGCAGGCGCGGGCCGGCGCGGTAGCGCGCGGCGCCAGGTTACACGCTCCGGGCATCGATCCGTTGCTAGATCTGGAGGGCCTAGCGGCGCTCATCAGGGCGCTGGATCGGGTGATTACCATCGACAACAGCACCGCCCACCTGGCCGGCGCCGTGGGCACCCGCGCTTGGGTCATATTGCCAGCGGCGCCGGATTGGCGCTGGATGTTACAGCGCGAAGACAGCCCTTGGTACCCGTGCGTGCGCCTCTTTCGCCGCGTACGGAACGAGCCCGGCGACGTGGTGATGAGCCAGGTGGCAGCAGCGCTTGAAAGCTGGATCGAAGAAGATCATGGGGGGGTCCGCTAGGGCGCGCGCTCTGCGCCCCGTGCAAAGCGCTCTGCGCCGCGGCTCTTGTCATCAGTGCGAGGGCCATCAGTGCGAAGGCAGGGCTTTCGGTTATTGCAGCTTTACCCAACCGGCACCACTACCGCGTCATGGCTAGGCGATTATCTCGCTGACAGACTTCCAGGAAAAAACCGCTGCCGGCGAGCGCGCCTGATTTTCATCGCCAGCATAAATCACCATGGGGTCACGGCCACGATCACCGGCCAACGCCATCCAGCGCCGCAGGTTTTTAAAGTAATCGTGCGTTATCGTCCGACCTGCTTTTATTTCAATCGGCGTCAGCGATAGACCGGCCTCCACTATAAGGTCGATCTCCAGCCCGGTACGATCGCGCCAGAAATACAAATTGGCTTCACGCCCCTGCGCTATTTGGGATTTGCAAAGCTCGCTGACAACAAAATTTTCAAAGATCGATCCCTTTAGCGGGTGTGTGCTTATATGCCCGGCTTGCCGAATCCCTAGCAACCAGCACAGTAAACCCGTGTCATAAAAATAGTACTTTGGACTCTTTACGAGCCGCTTGGAAAAATTCTCGAAGTGCGGTGGCAGTTTGTACACCAGGTAACTGGATTCCAATACCGATAGCCACTCTTTAACCGTGTTGTGAGAAACCCCGCAGTCACTGCCGAGGCTACTCATACTCATAATCTGCCCGACCCGGCCCGCACACAGCTTCAAGAAAGTTCTAAACACATTGGCGTCTTTGATATTGAGGACTTGCTTGACATCGCGCTCGACGTAGGTCTGCGCATACGCGCCATACCAGTCTTGAGGCGTCAGTGGCCTATCGTAGAGGGGTGGGTAAACCCCTTGTGGATAAGGGTGTAGAGCGGCTCTTGGGCGATTTTATTGTTTTGTAGTTCGCGCAGGGAAAACGGCAAAAGCTGTAGTAATCCGATTCTCCCCGCCAGTGATTGACTGATGCCGGCACGCAGCCCGAACTGTTGCGATCCGGTTAAGATGTAGCGCGCCATCTGCCCGGATCCATCCACTTGACCCTGAATATAGGAGAACAGGGACGGGCACCGCTGGATTTCGTCGAATATCGCGCCATCGGGATAGTGCGCGAGAAACCCCCTAGGATCCTCCTGGGCGAAGTGCAAATGATCAGGATTTTCCAGCGTCACGTAAGGCTTGTCGGCAAAGTGGTGACGCGCCAGCGTGGTTTTACCCGATTGTCTAGGCCCGGTAATGCCGATAATCGGAAACCCTTTGGCGAATCGGTCAAGCAACCGGCTACTTTCACGCTGGAGGTAGAATTTCATGAGCAAGGCGCACTGCGTGTTGCCAATTTGGCAGATTGTAAGTTCAACTTACAATCTGCCAAATACCTTACCCAACTGGCGCCGCCACCTTAAGCACCATACGCATGGCCGACTCCCGCCCCTGGTAATACTCCGGCAACCGAGCAACGATGGTGAAACCCGCATTCTCGTAAAACGCACGGCCTGGCCGGTTACCGGCCCGTACCTCCAACCGGATCTGCTCGACACCGGCCACGCGGGCGGTCGTCAGCAGCCATTCGATGAGAGCACTAGCCATGCCTTGGCGGCGGCATTCAGGCGCCACGGCGAATAGCAGTAAATCTGCCTCGGTGTCGCGGTAGTGCATGATGGCGAAGGCGGCGATGCGGCCACCGGCGCGGATGACAGGTACGTTGGTGTCCGGTGAGCAGATGCAGCGCAGCACCCGGGCTTCGCGCCAACTCCAGCCGAGGCCGTGTTCGATCAGCTCGCGGGACATGCGCGCGATGGCCGCAGCGTCCCGCTCCTGCGCCAGCGCAATATCGAACTCGCGAGACATATTGCTAACCGCCGTTTACCGCCGCTGCGCTACGGCTCTTGTCAAAAAGCCCTCTCAGGAACGCCAGTATCGATCCGTAGCCGGCGCTTGTATAGCTTGCCGTGTGCCAGCCCATGCCAACACGAACAACTGCCTAGCCGATCCCAAGCCACCTGGGCATCCCTATGGGTGTGACCGTCAATAAATCCCGGCGCCACGATGTGGCCCTCGGCATCCAGGGTCTTGCTACGAATACGCCCGAGCTCAACGAGCGTGCCATTAGCCACACCCACATCCGCCTGATAGCGAGCACCGCCGGAACCATTGATGGCGGTGCCGTTTTTGATGAGTAAGCCCAGGGTCATAAGGGCTCTCGCCGCTGCCATTAGCCACGGACGAACAGCAGTCTAAGCCGACTACTTAGCCAACTATTTAGAACCAACGGGCGCCGCTGCTCCAGCCTCGGACACGATGGCGCAAAGCTGGCGCAAACACTCCTCATCAGGCACACACCCGATCCGCAGCCATTGTTCATGATCCTTGAAGGTACGCACCAGGATGCGCGCGCGCGCCAACCTCTGGGCGGCGCGCGGCGCATCGCAATGCAGCAGGATAAACAAAGGGTGCTGCCCAACCCGGCGAACGCCGGCCTTCGCTACCACCGTTTCCGTCTTGCGCGCCATGGTTACCAAGCGCATACGGCTTCGGGTTATCCAATCGGAATCCGCCAACGCCTGCTGGCCGATGGCGATGGCCGGGGCCGAAAGCGCCCACGGTCCCAGATGCTCGCGTAGCCGCGCCGCCAGCCCCGCATCGCCCGTAAGCGCGAATCCCAGCCGCACCCCGGCCAGGCCAAAAAACTTGCCGAAAGACCGCAGTACCACCAGATGCGCCTGATCGCTCTCGGGCGCAAGGCTCATTTCAGGACAGGTGTCGGCGAACGCTTCATCGATGATCAGCACACCGCCGCTACTGCGCAAACGGGCGCTCAAAACCGCCAATACCGCGCTATCGATTACCCGGCCATCCGGATTGTTGGGGCGGGTCAAAACGAGTACACCAGAGTAATCGCTCAGCGCATCCAGCGAATGACAAAGATGCACATCGTGCCCCCCACGCCGCCAGCACAGCGCGTGTTCGCCATAGGTGGGCGATAACACGAAAACCCGGCGCTTCGGTAACAGGCGCGGCAACATTTGGATGAGTGCTTGCGTCCCCGCCGCTGCCACCACTTGCGCTGCATCAGGCGCCCCATAGGCGGTTCTGGCTATCTCCTCCAACTGTTGCACCTGTTCCGGCTCGGGCAGACGGCTCCAGATCTGCGGGGCGAGTCCAGGTACCGGATAGGACCACGGATTGATTGCAGTGGACAGATCGATCCACTCCTCGGGAGCGCCGCCGTAGCGGCGCGCCGCTACGGCCAATCTGCCGCCATGCTCCATCAAGCGCCCTGCCTCATCAAGCAGCCCTCTCAGATGTCCCGCGCCGCCAGGGTACGGTGGGCCTCGCCAACCGCCTCGGGGGCAAACCACTTGAGCGATTCATGCAAGGTCACGACGCCACCGATAATAACCAGACTGGGCGTGCGCACACCGCCGCCTTGCACCGCCCGCGGCAAAGTGGCGACGGTGGCGGTAATAACCCGTTGCTCGCGCAGGGTCCCTTGCTGGACCAAGGCCGCTGGCGTGGCGCCATCCATGCCATGCTCGATCAGCTTGGCGCAAATAGTCGTCAAACCCGTGAGCCCCATATAGATCACGACGGTTTGCATAGGCCGGATCAGCGCCGGCCAATCCAGCTCGATCGCTCCATTGCGGGTATTGCCGGTCACGAAAAGACACGCGTGCGCATGGTCGCGGTGGGTCAGGGGAATACCCGCGTAGGCGGCACACCCGGAGGCGGCGGTCACCCCCGGGACCACCTGAAATGGAATGTTCTCGTCCGCCAAGGTGGCGATCTCCTCGCCGCCGCGCCCGAACACAAAAGGATCACCCCCCTTCAGGCGCAGCACTTTGCGGCCTTCCTTGGCCAGGCGCACCAGCAGAGCATTGATCTCTTCTTGCACCAGGGTGTGTTGACTGCGCTTCTTACCGGCGTAGATCTTCTCCGCGTCACGGCGCACCAAATCCAGCACTTCAGCCGACACCAGCCGGTCGTAGACCACCACATCGGCTTGCTGCATCAAGCGCATGGCACGGAAGCTCAATAAGTCCGGATCACCGGGCCCCGCCCCCACCAGATAGACTTCGCCGGTGGTGCCGCCGAGGTGCTCAAGAGCATGAGCCAACGCCGCGCGCGCCTGCGCGCGCCGGCCACTGAACACCAGCTCGGCCACCGGACCGCTGAAAATACGGTCCCAAAACGCGCGCCGCGCAGATACCGTGGGTAACCGCTCCTTCACCGCGCCCCTGAACTCACGCGCCAAGATGGCCAACTCACCAAACGAGCGGGGGATTAAGGTCTCCAGCCGCGCGCGCACGAAGCGCGCCAACACCGGCGACGCACCGCCTGTGGAAACAGCCGCTACCACCGGCGAGCGATCGATGATGGCCGGCATGATGAAGCTGCCAGCGTTGGCATCCGAAGCCGCGTTGGCCAAGATCCCCCGCGCCGCGGCCAACTCGACGATATGCGCGTTGAGCGCCGCGTCATCGGTCGCGGCGATCACCAGTGCTTGGCCGTACAGATGAGTTGCGGCAAAGCGTTCTTGGCGCACCTCCACCCCCCCCGCTTGCGCGGCCCGCGCCACCCGCTCGCCGATCTCCGGCGCCACCACCAATACCCTGGCGCCCGCTTTGACTAGAACGTCCGCTTTGCCGGCGGCGACCGGCCCGGCGCCCACCACCAAGCAAGCGCGGTCACGCAAACGCAAGAAGATGGGTAGCGTATCCATCGAAGTTCATTCGCCCTTCGGGTTAACCCGCTATCGAGCTATGGGAGGCTAAGCCGCCAACCACCGCCATACGATTAAAACGCACGAGTTTGCGGCGCCAGCGCGTCACGCTCAAGGCGATCTAGCTATCCATGGCGCAGCCGGAGAAATAACGGCGCCACGGCGTCATTGGCGGCGCCGGCAATTGGGCTACCATATGCGCGCCCGGCCCACCGTCAATCACCACCATCATGGCCCAAAAAATACCCGCCACCGTCGTCACCGGCTTTCTCGGCGCCGGCAAGACCAGCATGATCCGCCATCTACTCGCCACCGCACGGGGACGGCGCATCGCCCTCATCATCAATGAATTCGGCGATTTGGGCGTGGACGGCGACATCCTGAAGAGTTGCGCCATAGAGGGCTGTGCAGAGGACGACGTGGTGGAACTGACCAACGGCTGTCTGTGCTGCACGGTAGCCGATGACTTCATCCCCACTATCGAGAAACTATTGGATCGGGAGCAGCCGCCGCACCACATCGTCATCGAAACCTCCGGGCTGGCATTGCCCAAACCCTTGGTGCAAGCCTTCAATTGGCCGGACATACGCACGCGAGTGACGGTGGACGGCGTGGTGACGGTAGTCGATGCGCCTGCCGTGGCCGCCGGCCAGTTCGCCAGCGACACCGGGGCGGTCCAAGCGCAACGGCTGGCCGATGATGCTCTCGATCACGAAAGTCCGCTAGGGGAGCTGTTCGAGGAGCAGCTAGCCTGCGCCGATCTGGTGGTGCTCAACAAGACCGATTTATTGAACGGCGGCGAGCTGGCGCCGGTGACCACCACGGTCAAGGAGCAACTGCGGCCCATGGTGAAGATGGTAACGGCGCGCCACGGCGAAGTGGACCCGGTGGTGTTGCTCGGCCTGGCAGCGGCAGCCGAAGATGATCTGGCGTCCAGGCCGTCGCATATGGACGCAGCGGGCGAACATGACCATGACGATTTCGCCAGCTTCACTGTAGAGTTGGGCGTGTTGCCATCGCCACAGGCTTTGGTCAAGCAACTGCAAGCCATTATTCCGGCGCATAACATCCTGCGGGTAAAAGGCTTCGCCGCCATCGGCGGAAAAGACATGCGCCTGCTGCTACAGGGCGTGGGCGCGCGCATTCAGCATCACTACGATCGCGAATGGACGGCCGGCGAAACCCGCCGTACGCGACTAGTGGTGATCGGCGAGACCGGCATGGACGAAGCGGCTATTCGCGAGGCGCTGGCGCACTGACCCGGTCCAGGCGTTACAAAACCCGGTGTTGATGACAACTTATGCACCTATTACAGGCCAAAGCGGGCAGCGTCTCCGACGGCTCCGAGGCAGTTGACCTAGGCCAGTCTCCAGGCGCCATCGTTTTTTTGTCCGCCGCCGATACCGAGCTGGCCTGCCTGGCGGCGGCCTGCGCCGAGCTGGACCCGGATTTTCCCAGCGTGCGGCTGGCTAACCTCATGCACCTGCGCCATCCGCTGTCGGTGGATCGGTATGTTGACACTGTCATCGGCGCGGCCAAATTAGTCATCGTGCGCCTATTGGGCGGCGCCGGTTACTGGTCATACGGCACCGAGCAGCTAGTAGACACCTGCCAACAGAACGGGATTCTGCTCGCGCTGCTCCCGGGTGATGACCAACCGGACCCCGAACTCACTGCCAAGAGCACTTTGCCCGAATCGGCTGGCCACCGTCTGTGGCAATTTTGCCTCCACGGCGGCCGCCACAATGCCGCCCAATTATTCAATTACGCAGCCTCCTTGTTGGGACATGAGCGCCCCTGGCTGGAGCCCGCCCCTCTGCCTCGTGCGGGCATTTACTGGCCGGCCCCCAGCACTCAGGCTGGCAGCACTCAGGTCCGCATTAGGAATGTAGTTGACCTGCGGGCAGTATGGCTAAAAGACGCACCGGTGGTGGCGATCATCGTGTACCGGGCGCTGGTGCAAGCGGACAATCTGGCGCCGGTGCTAGACCTCATCCAGGCACTTCGCGAGGCGGGTATCAACGCTTTACCGCTTTATTGCGCCAGCTTGAAAGATCCGGCCTGCGCGGCGCTCATCGAACGCTTAGTGCTGCAAGCCGAGGCGAAGCTCATCTTGAACGGCACCGCCTTCGCCAGCTCCACGCCGGGCGCCGCGCGCGGCGCTACCCCATTCGATGCAGCCGGCTGCCCGGTGCTGCAGGTGGTCTTCTCGGGCGGCAACGAGGGTGATTGGGCGAGCAGCACACGGGGCCTATCGGCCCGTGATATCGCCATGAACGTGGCGCTGCCGGAGGTCGATGGCCGTATTTTGAGCCGTGCCGTGTCGTTCAAAGCTGAGGCGCGGTTCGACCAGCGTACCCAATGCGGCATCGTCACTTACGCCGCGCGGGCCGACAGGATCCACTTCGTGGCACGCTTGGCGGCGGCGTGGGTGAAGTTGGCCGATACCGCTCCCGCCGCCCGCCGTGTGGCCCTCATCCTGGCCAATTATCCCAACCGTGATGGCCGCTTGGGCAACGGCGTCGGCTTGGACACACCGGCGGGCACGGTCAATGTGCTGCGCGCCCTGGCCCGCCAAGGCTATCGGGCCGCAGACATTCCCGCGGACGGTAACGGGCTGATCAACCGTCTGGCCGAAGGCCCCACCAATGCCGCCACCGATGGGCGTACCATCCACGAAACCTATGCTCTTGACGCTTATCTGGCGGCCTTTGACCGCTTGCCGGCGGAGCTTAAACAAGCAGTGAGCGAACGCTGGGGAAGCCCTGAGGCGGATCCGTTTTACTCAGCTTCCCACGCCGCTTTCGCGCTGCCTGCTTTTCGCTGTGGCAACATCATCATCGGCTTGCAGCCGGCGCGCGGATACAACATTGACCCGTCCACCACCTACCATGATCCGGCTCTGGTGCCACCCCACGGTTACCTGGCTTTCTACGCCTGGTTGCGCGAACACGAGCGCGTGCAGGCCATCGTGCACATGGGCAAACACGGCAACCTCGAATGGCTGCCGGGAAAAGCGCTCGCCCTAAGCGCCTCGTGTTTTCCGGAGGCAGCGCTGGGCGCACTGCCCCATATCTACCCGTTTATCGTCAATGATCCGGGCGAGGGGACGCAGGCAAAACGCCGCGCCCAAGCCGTCATAGTCGATCATCTAACGCCGCCCCTCACGCGGGCGGAGAGCTACGGTCCGTTGGCCGAGCTGGAAGCGCTGGTGGACGAATACTACGAAGCTTCCGGCGTGGACCCACGGCGCTTGAGTGTGCTGCGCGATGAGATTTTGGCGCTGAGCGGTGCCATCGGCCTGGACCTCGACTGCGGCATCGAGCAGCAAGACGATGCGAACACGGCGCTCACCAAACTGGATAACTATTTATGCGAGCTAAAAGAGCTGCAAATACGCGACGGCCTGCACGTGTTCGGCGAGAGTCCGCAAGGCCGCTTGCGCACGGATTTGCTGGCGGCACTCACCCGTCTACCTAGGGGTGATGGCAAGGGAGGCAACGCCTCGCTAGTACGGGCACTGGCGCGTGATCTGGAACTTGGCGGCTTCGATCCCTTGGACTGTTGCCTCGGTGAGCCGTGGCAGGGTCCTAGGCCGGCCGCCCTTCACTCAGCAACCCTGGCCCTCGCCTACACCCCGTGGCGAACCCATGGCGATACCGTGGAGCGCCTGGAATTATTGGCCGGCAAACTCATTGACGGCACCACGCCAGCACCGGCGCAATGGCCCAATACGCTCAAGGTCCTGCACACCATTCAACATGAGCTAGGCCCCGCGGTGTCGGCCTGCGGAGCAGCGGAGATCGCCGGCATCGTACGGGCGCTCGATGGCCGCTACCTGGAGCCAGGCCCAGCGGGCGCCCCCACCCGTGGCCGGCCCGAGGTTCTGCCCACGGGGCGCAATTTCTACTCGGTGGACACCCGCACCGTGCCGACCCCCGCGGCCTGGCACCTGGGCTGGAAGTCGGCCGGCCTTTTGCTCGAACGCTTTCGCCAAGAACACGGTGCCTGGCCGCGGAACCTGGCCCTATCGGCCTGGGGCACGGCGAATATGCGCACCGGCGGTGACGATATCGCCCAGGCGCTGGCGCTGATGGGGGTTAAACCCACCTGGGATGCCAATTCCAGGCGTGTCACCGGTTTCGAGATCATGCCGCTCTCGCTGCTAGATCGGCCCCGGGTAGATGTCACCTTGCGTATCTCGGGTTTCTTCAGGGATGCGTTTCCCACCCAGATCGATCTGGTGGACTCCGCCGTGCGCGCTGTTGCCGCGCTGGATGAACCGGAGCGCGACAACCCCCTGGCCGCCACCGCGAAACGCCAAGGGACCGCCTTCAAAGCGGACGGATTGAGCCAGGCTGAGGCTGCCCGCAAAGCCACGCTTCGCATATTCGGCTCCAAGCCGGGCGCTTATGGCGCCGGCTTGCAAGCGTTGCTAGACGAGCGTGGCTGGCGCGATGATGGCGATCTGGCCCGTGCTTATGTGGCCTGGGGCGGCTATGCCTACGGCGGTGGCACGGAGGGCCGGGCGGCCCATGGCCAATTCGAGGCACGGTTGGCGCACCTCGAGGGCGTCGTCCATAACCAGGACAACCGGGAGCATGATCTGCTGGACTCGGATGATTATTATCAATTCGAGGGCGGTATGGCGGCGGCGGTGCGTCATTTTGCCGGCCACCAACCAGTTATCTATCACAACGACCACTCACGGCCCGAACGGCCTCGCATCCGCCATCTAGAGGAAGAAATCGCGCAAGTGGTACGCGCCCGGGTGGTCAACCCCAAATGGATCGCCGGCGTCATGCGCCACGGCTACAAAGGCGCTTTCGAGATCGCCGCCACCGTCGATTATCTATTCGCCTTCGCCGCCACCGCCCGGGCGGTACGCGATCATCATTTCGACGCCGTATACGAGGCTTATCTAGGCGATCCCAAGGTTCGGCAATTCATCGAGGACAACAATCCGGCGGGCTTGCGCGAAATAGCGCAGCGTTTACTGGAGGCGCAGGAGCGGGGCCTGTGGCATGCCCGCTCCAATTCAGCGCGCGCCGATCTGCGGCGTTTAACTGGCAGCGAATGATGAGTAGTGGACGATGAGTAGTGGACGATGAGCGGTGATCTGGCGATCCGCCTACAGGCGAAAATCGACGGTAAAACCAAGCCCCCAGGGGCACTCGGTGAACTCGAAGCTCTGGCCCTCAAGATCGGCCTCATTCAACAAACGCTCACGCCCTCGCTGCACCAGCCCACCCTGGTCGTCTTCGCCGGCGACCACGGCATTGCTGCCGAGGGGGTCAGTGCTTTTCCCGCTGAAGTCACGGCGCAAATGGTGGCCAACTTCGCCGCCGGCGGCGCCGCCGTCAATGTATTCGCGCGCAGCAATGGACTGGCCCTTAAAATCGTTGATGCGGGGGTGGCGGCCGATCTATCGGCACATGCACCGCTGATTCACCGCAAGATAAGACCTGGCACCTCCAACTCCCTACATGGGCCGGCGATGACGGCGCAAGAAGCGCACGCGGCTCTAGCCGCCGGCGCCGCCATCATCGATGAGTTGCATGGGGACGGCAGCAACGTAGTGGGCCTTGGCGAGATGGGTATCGCCAACACCTCGGCGGCGGCCATGATCATGGCCCTGCTACTGGAACTGCCCGTGGAGCAGTGTACCGGCGCGGGGACCGGTGTGACGGACGGCGCCCTCGCGCGCAAGATAGACGTGTTGACGCGGGCGGTGGCGCGGGCGCATCAAGCCATGGCCGGCCGGCCCGGGCTTATGTTGGCCCAAGATACATTGACCCAGGGAGCATTGACCCAGCGTGTGTTGGAAGAGGTGGGCGGATTCGAGATCGGGATGATGGCTGGCGCCATGGCACGCGCCGCGCACCACCGGATGGTCATCCTGATAGACGGCTTCATCGCCACAGCGGCGCTGTTGCTCGCTAAAACCATGGATGCGTCCGTGCTCGAGTGCTGCGTGTTCTGCCATCAATCCGATGAGCGCGGACATCGTTTAATGCTCGAGCACCTAGATGCGCCGCCACTTTTAAAACTCGGTATGCGGCTCGGCGAGGGCACCGGCGCGGCCTTGGCGTTTCCATTGATACGCTCGGCGGTAGCCTTCTTAAACGAGATGGCTTCTTTCGAGGAAGCCGGGATCAGCGGTTAGGATCTGATGTTGATGCGGCTTCTCGCCCTCGACGGCAATGCGAAACACCCCGCGCCTGAAACCATCGTAGTCATTAAACGCGTGGTGCAAAGACGGCATTGAGCACACTCATCGAGGGCGGACAGGCTCAAAAATGCCGAATCGGTGTGCCAGGTCCCGCCGAACACCACCGGCCTTCGCTCGCCGGCTTCCTTGACCACCCGTTGCACGTTTTCGGGTCCGGGCAGATCGGGCGTAAACGCATCGACACCGAAAGGCATCGACACCGAAAGTGCCAAAGCGCCTGCTCAAACATTCCTGAGCGGTTAAAAAGAGCGGCTGGTTTTTAAGGGCGCCTGCTAAAAATAGTCATTTTTTCGTGAGTGCAAGGAAGCACCGCGCGCACAACCGCAGTGTATAGGTGATACCTGAGGATTCGGGCACGGAGTTGACGCCGCAATCGCGGAAAAAGTGCATTGTTAAAAGTGCATTGTTAGAGGTGCCCTTAAGGAAGATGACTTTATGCCGGAAAAGCGCCGCCGCCAGTTCGGCGAACGGCTCACCGTACAAATTCGCCGCATCCAGGCCGCGGATTTCCGCCCCAGTGCGCTGCTAAGAGGGCTCGCCTCAAGGTGCTCTGTTCGCAGCGGGTGATCGTCGAATTCACCGGGTAGTTCGTAAACGGCTCGATTGGTCATATGACTTAAGCGCTCGCAGGTTGGAGTGGACAATTCCTTGGTAGTATTGCGCCCTTGGTAGTACTGCACGACCGGGTTCAAGCGGCTGACACTTCCCTCACCGCCAGTGCTTTCACCACTTTTGCAAGCCCCCACCGATTACTGGCGCCATCCAGCGAGGCCGGTTACGGTGCGCGGCACGGGTTACAAATTCCCCGGCATTGAGCCCAAACCTAAACATTGAGGACTCTTTACACCATGATCCTACTCGGACGCTATCTCTCGCCCTTCGTACGCCGCGTGGCGGCCACCCTCGAAATCTACGGCCTCACCTTTGCAAACAACCCTCTACAGCACACCGGAGATGATGCGCCACACCTGCGTAAACACAATCCGGTAGGCCGTGTACCAGCCCTCATCCTGGACGATGAGCGAGTCATCGTGGACAGCCATGTCATCCTCGACTATCTGGATCGCCTGGTGGGGGCGGACAAAGCCCTGACGCCTGCTGGTGGTAACCAACGCGACGCGGTATTGAACATAGCGGGTATCGCTACCGGGGCGGTAGAAAAAGCCATCGCCACCGTATACGAGGTGCGCTTCAGGCCGCAGGACAAACGTCACGTCCCGTGGGTAGAACGTTGCTCGGAGCAAGCTGTGGGCGGCTTCAATCATCTCGAAAACCAACTGGACGGCGGCTGGTTCGTGGGCGGGCGTATGACCCAAGCCGACGTGACCGCAGCCATTACGTGGCAGTTCACAGAACTGGCCGCACCGAAGCTGAAAGCCTCCATCAGCGCGCCCAAGTTAGATGCCTTGGTAGAACGGATGATGGCTGAGCCCGCTTATGCCAAAACTCTTCCAAAGACTTAAGCTCGGCAGGCTCGCGGCGGGAGCGGTGTCGTGGCTGTTATTACAACACCCGCCGGCACAATCCCAACCGCAAGCGGCGGCTACTTCACAAATGGCGCAAACCGGCCAATAACCGACTTAACCGTGGAACAGCTAAAGGGCACCTCTAAAAATGCACTTTTTCCGCGATTGCGGCGTCAGCGCCGTGCTCGAATCCTCAGGTATCACCCATACACTGCGGTTGTGCGCGCGGTGCTTCCTTGCACTCAAACATTACTATTGTTAGAGGCGCCCTAAAGTCCCTGAAACCGGCTCAATGCGAAGGGCGCCAACGCTTCTGGCACGGTACCTGTGGCGATCACCTTAGCGATCAACGAACCGACCGCGGGCGATAGCGTCACGCCGCTGTGGGTGGCAACAACGAACAATCCGTTGGACCCCGGCAACTCACCGGCCACCGTCTTGCCATCTTGGGGATAGGGCCGCACGCCGATACCGGTGGCACATTGGTCAATGCAGCGCTCGCCGGCGAATCGCGGGATGATCTTGCGCGTGCGGCGCAGCAACATGAGCGCCGCTTCGCGTATGCGTTGCGGTGAGGGATCCGGCTCGGCGACCATGCCGTCGGTGTCGTCCGCGCCCAGCTTGAGCCCCCCGTTCGGCAGCGGTAGAACATGTACCGCGTCATCGCCTTCGGCGTATATCACATGGCGCACCAACTCCATGGGCGCCGTACTCGGAGTAGAGACCAACAGACCGGGTACGCGGGTAACCGGGAAACGCGCGAACCCTTCATACCCGGTGATCCCGCTCAGCACTTCCGGCGTGTTCGGACCTGCTGCAACGAGCACCTTACCCGCCGGCAGGACGCCGTTAGCCGTCACCACCCCTTCTATATCGCCGTCATCGGACATGGCGAGCGCCTGCGCGGGGCAGTGCTCGAACACACTGGCGCCGCCTGCGCTCAATTCCTGCGCTAAAAAGCGGGTGAAGTGCGGAGCGTCTAAACATGGATCAGCCATGGCGTACAAGCCTTCGGCGTCGCCGGGGAAATCCACATGCGGCTCCAGTGCCCGCAATTCATGATTGTCTATCCATGCGCAAGGGTATCGGTACGACTTGAGGCGTGCGAACTGATCGCGTACGGCGGCAAACCGATCGGCATGGGAGCGGCACACCCACAACAACATGCCGGTGCGTCTCAACCCCAGCCGCTGTTCACCAAACTCCACGGCCAGCGCCCTGAAGCCCGCCTGACCCATGGCGTTCAAACGGTGATAAGCCGCGTCGGCCACTTTGGAGGTGGCGTTGATCCAGGCAAAACTATTGCTGGTGGTACCGCCGCCGATGTGCGAGCGCTCGACCAAGGCAACCCGCAATCCTTCGCGCATCAGAAAAAATGCACTGGCACATCCAACGATCCCGCCACCGATGACGATGACGTCAAAGGCGCCGGCTTGGGCTAGCGCCACGGCAGGTGGCGCTGAAAACGATGCAAGCGTAGACGATAATTCAGACACGTTTTTTTGCTTACGCGGCCTCACGGAGCCCGTAATTATCCGCCATCGTGGTTAATTGGCCATAGCAGCTAATCGACCCTCGCGGCTAATTGGACAGCCGCTCCCACAATTCCTTAGCTTGCGCCACTTCGAAGAACGTTTCACCGGTATCGAGCACCGCTTGCAACTCCTGCTTAGCCTCATCAGCCCGTCCCACTTGCGCCAACGCGGCCGCCAGATGGTAGCGGATGGTGACATTCGATGAGGCCCGGGTGAATGCGTCGCGCAAGAAAGGCAACGCCTCGGTGATCTTACCCGCCTTCACCAACGCCCATCCCAGCGTATCCAAGATAGCTGCGTGTTCAGGCGCGAACGCGTAGGCGCGCTGGGCGAATTCAAGCCCCCGGGCGTCCCCCTCCAGGACGTAGAGAACGGCCAGATTGTTGAGGATCAATGCATCGCCCGGATACTGTTCATTTAATTCTTCATACACCCACCGGGCCGCATCGAAACGCTGCGCCTCTATGTAGGCGCCCCCGAGGACGCGCCGCGCCGCTACTGCCTGCTCATGTTGCGCCACCCACTGCTCCAATTCGCGCAGCGCCACATCCGTCTCTCCAAGGAATTGGCGGACCTGAAACAATTTGAAGGCGACATTAGCGGCGGCACCTTTGACTAACGCGGTCGCAAACGCCGCTTTAGCCTCCCTCACGCGGCCTAGCCCCAGCAGCGCATCGCCGGCTAATTGATCGGCAATCGCCGCCTCCGGATCCTGCTGGCGCACGGCATTGACCCGCGCCAGCGCCCGCTCGAACTGACCGGCTTGTAACGCCAGTTCGGCAAACATCACCTGCACGGGCAAGAACTGAGGCGCCCGCTGCGCGGCACTCTCGAGTGCTTCCCGGGCCGCATCTACATCGTCGGCGACGAGCAGGTATTTGGCATATTCGAGCAACCGCGGCGCGGAACCGGACTCACCTTTCACCCACTCAGATTTGACCAAGCGCTTGAAGGTCTCTTGGACTCTGGTCTTCGCACCGCTCGCCAATTCAACTCGCCCGCTCGCCACCCGCACGGCGACCTCGCGGGGGAAACGGTCTTGCATGGACTGCACCAAGTGCCAGGCTTGCGAGAGACTTTCTTTCGCCAAATACAGATCCAACAACTCGAGCTGTGGCGCGAGTAGCGTGATATCCGCCGCCAGCACCCGCTCCAGCCACTCGATGGCGTCAGCGCTGCGCTCCTGCGCCCGCGCGATATCCGCCATTGCCCGCATCGCCTGGATATTGTCCCTGTCTATGGCGAGGATCCGGTTGTAACGGGCGATAGCCGACTTTGCATCGCCGCCCTCCACAGCCATCGTCGCGAGGTTATGCAGGGCGGCGAGGTCCTGTGGATTCAACTGAATTGCCCGCTCGAAATGTCCCCTCGCCTGCTGTGGGCGCTGCGCCGCCAGCGCCACCACCCCGCTAAAATTATGTGCACTGGCATCATCCGGCCAACGGGCCAACAAGCGCTGCGCCGTGGTGAGCGCGCCCGCCACATCACCTTCACGTATCTGCGATATCCCGAGCAGTGCGCCCGCTTGATTGGCGCCTGATCCCAGTTCGATCGCGCGCTCGAGCTCGCTAGCGGCCTCAGCGCGCTTGCCTTCAGCCAGCCAACCCATAGCCAGTTGCGCCCGTATGTCCGCCTGCTTCGGGGCTAAGCGCACTGCCCGCTCCAACAACTCGTTAGCCTTACCGACCTCGTTAAGACGCATATACGCCCGGCCCGTCAGCACTAGAGTTTGTACGTCGTCTGGCCGTGCCTTGAACACCGGTTCCAACGTCTCAAGCGTCTGCGGCGCAAGACCTCGGCGCAGTTGCAAGCCGGCCAACAGTTTGCGGGCATCCATATGGTAGGGCTCCATCTCCACGAAACGAGATAACAGATCGTGCGCTTCATCCAACTCGCCGAGCCGGTAACGGACAATGCCTAGCAGCAGCAAGCTCGGCGGATGGCGCAAAACAAAGTTCGATTGCATCCGCACTAGGCTAAGGCCGGCACGCTCCAACGTCTGCTGTGCCTGATTTTTTTGGCTGGCTCTAGCCACAGCAAAGCGTTCAGATAATCAGCCTGGGGATCGGACGGGCGTACCGCGCGCACCGCCTGCAAATCCCTGTTCGCCGCCTCATCCTCACCTTGCTCTACCCTTATCGCCGCCCGTGCCAGCAACGCCGGGATATGGGCCGGCGCCACCGCTATAGCCTCGCTGTAAGCGGCGATGGCCGGCGCCAATTGTTGCTGCGCCCGGGCTAATTCTCCGCTTACGAACAGTGCTTCCGCCCTGTGGGTACCGACCTCCAGGGCAAATGCGGTCAATTTGCCGGCCTGCTTGAACTGCCCCCGGTAGATGTGCACACGCACCTGACCGAGCAATGCCGGGACGAAATTAAACTCCTCGTCCAGCGCCATCGTATAAGCCGCTTCGGCTGCATTCAGATCGCGCACCTGTATATGGGCATCGCCACGCAGCGCATGAATGCGCGCCCGCAATCCCGTATCGGCCACATCGGTACGCAATGTGCCGAGCAGTGTTTCATGCTTACCTTGCTGCAAATACGCATGCGCCAAAGGCTCGGCCAGCAGGGCGAGATCGGCGCCGGCAGCGAATGAGCGACGCAAGGCCGTCTCCGCCTCCTTGGCATACCCGATGTGCAAATAAGAACGCCCCAGCAGAACCTGTGCCGGCAGGTTGGTGGAATCGGCTTGCAACACGGATTGAAGAGTGACTACGGCACCGCGGAAATCGCCGTTGGTAAAGCGCACGTGGGCCGTTTCGTAGCTTTGCGAACCCGGCGAGTACAAGCTGGCATAGATGGCGGCCATGGCCAGGCCAACCAGCGCCATGGCGCTCACCGCCACGAACGCGGCTACGCGCTTTTTTCGCAGCAATCGGCGCAGACGGCGTGAAAACGAACGCCGTGAATAGCTCCTCGGCGATATGCGTATTGACGACGACGATGACGACTTGCGCCGCCGCCGGCGGCGCTTATGTGTCCGAGGCTCCTGCATGGTGATGGCCGCCCAATAGGCTTAACTCGAAGCGATGAGGCGCCACACCGTCCATGCGGCGCCTCCACCAGAACCCGCTTCGCCACTCGGTGCGAAGATATGATTTGTAATCTATGAAATCGCGCGGACTATTTGCCCTTGATGATTACTTAACCCTGCGGCGGCGGCGCGCCGCTAACAGGAGCAGCGCGAGCCCGATGCCGGCCAGCGCCATTACCACTGCCGTTGCCAGCAGCGGGCCTTGCATCGACCCCTCTTCTCCAACGCACTGCTCGCCGTGTTCTCGGCAATACTGCCGCCAATCGAACTCAGCAAGCTTATACGGCGAAGCATGTGTCTCACCGTGCTCAACGTAGATAAGTGCACCACTGGCACCAATGTATTTCAACGCTGTCTTCGGACCGGTCCAACCCTTGTCAAACCAATCGCTGTGATCCTGCTCCTGCTCGTTGCTCGCGGAGCCGGCTAAAGACCCGGCACCGGCCTTCGCGTGTTGACTACCTGCGAAGCGGCGGTAGCCGAACTGCACTTCGATGTGCGCATCGTCATTCGAGGTAAGCTGCAACACGAGCTTTTTACCGCCGCCGTTACCATCGTGCGGCGCCACCCCCCAACCCGTCGAGTGCCGCGACCATAACTCGTCGGTGAATTTCCGCGGATGGGCGACGTAGTGGGAATGGCCATATGAGCCACCACCGGAATTGCTGCCAAAGCGCAATTTGCCAAAGTGCAATTTATAGTTGTGCGAATAACCGGCCCCTGCACTGCCTAGTTTGTCGCCTGTACTGAAGGTGGCATAGGCGAAGGGGGCCGGCGCCGCCACGCCTATCACCACAACCACCAGCAGCATAGGACCTAGCACCATAGCAGCAAGCGAGCGATTACTTGACAATGTACGCATCTTTCATTACGGCGCTGCTGCAGGCGCCCCAGAGTAAAAACAATAGGGTAAACGCAATAGCAATAACCTACCAATAATCTGCGCTAAAGCAGCACCCTAGAGGACGGCTAAGGCGAATCGAGCATTCAATGATTATTTCTACAGAAAACCGGTATGGTTTAGCAGTGCAACTCTATCTCCGCCAAAGGAGCCCGCATGCCTAGGACCATAGGCGTCATTGGAGGTGGGCAGCTAGCCGCCATGCTGACCACAGAAGCCACCGCGGGCGGCGTGGATGTGATTGCCTTAGATCCCACGCCCCGCTGCCCGGCAGCCGTGGCTGGGGCGCGCCAAATCGTTAGCAGTGTGTTCGACGAAACGGCCCTGCGCACACTCGTGCAAAGCGTTGACATCACCACTGTAGAACTTGAAAACGTCCACTTGGACCTCCTGCATCAGCTCGAACTGGAAGGACACACCATAGTCCCAGCACCGGCCGTTATCGCGGTCATCGCCGACAAGCTGGCGCAAAAAGAAGTGTTCGCCAAGCAAGGGATCGCGACAGCGGCTTTCTCACCCATGCCTACTCCTGCAGCCAGCGAGGTGCGCGCCTTCGGCTTCCCATGCGTGCAAAAAGCGGCCCGCGGCGGCTACGACGGGCGCGGCGTCACCGTGATGCGCGATGAGACCGAGCTGGTCAATTTGCTACCGGTGCCGGGATTTCTCGAAGCGTTTGTCCCGAACGCCACCGAATTGGGCGTCATGGTGGCACGGTCCCGCTGCGGCGAAGAAGCCGTCTATCCAGTCACCGAGATGGTCTTCAACGGGGCCGGCAACATGCTGGACTACCTGCTCGCGCCGGCCCGGATCCCGGGCGCGGTGGAGCGTGCAGCCAAAGACCTGGCGCTACAGGCGGTGCGCGCCGTCAACGGAACCGGGATCTTCGGTGTGGAGATGTTTTTGACTCACACCGGCCAGCTGCTGGTCAACGAAATGGCACCGCGCACCCACAACTGCGGTCACTTCACCATCGACGCCTGCGCCACCTCGCAGTTCGCCCAGCAACTGCGCCTTTTGACCGGCACACCGCTAGGCAGCCCATCGCAGCACCGGGCCGCGGCCATGATCAATTTGCTAGGCGCTGCGGGTTATGCCGGCGCGGCCCGGATCTACGGTGTCGATAAGGCCCGCACCGCCGGCCCCGTCAACATCTACCTATATGGCAAACATGAGTGCCGGCCACTGCGTAAAATGGGGCACTTGACGGCCCTGGGCGCGACCGTCGATGAAGCGTTAGCCGATGCCCGCAAAGCCAGCCAAGCCATCATCATCCGCGGAGAACAGGTGTGCTAAGTTCAGCATCGCAAGCCAAAGTCGGCATCATCATGGGCAGCGACTCGGATTTGCCGGTCATGGAAAAAGCCGCCACCGCATTAACCCAATTGAATGTTCCCTGTGAAATGACAGTGATCTCCGCGCACCGCACGCCCAAGCGCCTCTACGACTACGCCAGCAGTGCTGAGGAGCGCGGCTTGCAGGTCATTATCGCGGGCGCGGGCGGCGCCGCTCATCTGCCGGGCATGTGCGCCGCAATCAGCGTTTTGCCGGTCATCGGCGTGCCCATCAGCGCCACCAAGCTGGCCGGCGAAGATGCGCTGCTGTCCATAGTGCAGATGCCCGCCGGTATCCCCGTCGCCACCGTAGCGATCGATAATGCCATCAATGCCGGTCTTTTGGCGGCGCAAATGCTGGCTATGGAAGACGGCGGCTTACGCGCACGCCTACACGCTTACCGCCGGTCGCTGGAGAAGCAAGTGTTGGAAAAAGCGGCCCGCGTCGAACGTCTTGGCCGTGGCGCCTAAGCGGCGTAAACCACGTAGCTCGACGGCATCCGTGCCGTCGCAAGTGGCGGCGGCACGCCAAGGCCCGGTATCGGCCCCTTTCGATAAAATTTACGGCAAGCATGCGGTACGCGGTGTTTTTCTAAGGCGCCCTGAAGCCGTGCGCCGGCTCATTTTGTTGGCCGGCAAATTGGCGCCACCCGATGAGCTCTTGCACCTCGCCGCCAGTCACCGGGTGGCGCCGGAAGTCTACCCGTGGAGTGAGTTTCTAAAACAAGCCGAACTCACTCAAGATGAAAAACACCAAGGTGTGTGCGTGCACGCCGCACCACTTACCATCTACCGCGAGTCCGGCCTCGCCGCGCTCGCCAACGCCAAGATAGTGCTAGCCCTCGATCGGATCACCAACCCCCAAAATCTTGCCACCATCTTGCGCAGCGCTGCATTTTTCCGCGTCGATGCGGTGCTCCTGCTACGCAACCGGGCAGCCGCTATCACGCCGGTGGTATTCAGAGTTGCGGTAGGCGGCGCAGAATTCGTAAAGATTTTTAAAGTCACCAACTTCGCCCGCGCCCTGCAAACCCTAAAAAACCATGGCTTTTGGGTATACGGACTGGATGAACGCGGAGAAACGACGCTCGAGGAGGCGGATTTCCCCGACAAGAAAGTGCTGGTGGTAGGAGCCGAGGACGAGGGACTGCGGCAACGGACCCGGCAATTTTGCGACGTTCTAGTGAGCATTCCAGGCGGCCAGCGGGGTATCGAAAGCCTGAATGCGGGCGTCGCCACCAGCATCGCCTTGTGGGAACTGCACCGGCGCTAGTGTCCTGATCCCAATGGGCGCCGTTACACTGTGCAGCAAACCAATCCCGGATAACTCCAGTCATGAAACCACTCAGCGTATTTCTCAGCCTTTGGCTTATGTTGGCGGCGGCGCCATCCGTTTGGGCCGAGAACTGGCTAGAACAAGGTTCCTCGCTCCTCAAGAGCTTTGGCGCAAACTCCCGGTTGGCGGACGATGAAATCATCGCCAGCTTGAAAGAAGCGCTCAAAGTAGGCACCGGCACGGTGGTCGGGCAACTCGGCGTGATGAATGGTTTCAACAACGATCCGGCAGTGCATATTCCTCTGCCTGGTGCCCTGAAAAGCGTACGCAACGCCTTGGCGCCGTTTGGCATGTCCAGCTTGCTAGATGATCTGGAAACCCGCCTCAACCGGGCCGCCGAAGATGCAACCCCCAAGGCGAAGCAGGTTTTCTGGGACGCGATCGGCGCCATGACACTGGAGGAGGCACGCAATATCCTGAACGGGCCCGATGACTCGGCGACCCGCTATTTTCAGTCAAAGATGACCAACCCGCTGGCCAAGCAATGGCGGCCTATAGTGGACAACAGCTTGGCTGGCGTCGGCGCTGTCAAGGCTTACGACGAAGCGATGGGCGAATACGCCAAGCTGCCCTTCATGCCCGATGTCAAAGCGAACTTGACCGAATACGTCATAGAGAAGGGCTTGGATGGCGTGTTTCACTACCTCGCGCAGGAGGAAGCCGCCATACGCAACAATCCACTTAAACGCTCTACCGAACTGTTACAGAAAGTGTTTGGCTCGAATTAGGGCCAGACGCATTAGAGGCAGATCTTGTGCATACGCCAACTTCGCGCAAGCTCACCGCTCATCCTCCCGCTGGCGGCCGCTTGCGCGTCACCAACACCAGCACAACACACACACGGCCAGCACACCAGGGCGAGACAAGGCCAAACCACAAAACGTCATCAAAGCGCCGAACAAGACAAACTGGCCGAACAAGACAAACTGGCCGAACAAGACAAACTGGTTATCGTCCCGTGCCAACGCGATATTGCCCTGAGATAAGCAGGCCAATGCGCGGGTATTAAAAATCAAAATCTGCCGGCACAGCCGCTCTTTTGAACAGTTGCGCGACGGCCCGTGCAATGACTTCATTGTCCACCGGCGCCCGCAAACTGAGACGCGCCGCGTTCGCCACCTCCTCACAAACCACCCCTGCCCTGGCATCCAGCAACGCTTCCATGTATTCGCGGGTAAACTCCGGATGGAATTGGACCGAAAACGCGCAAGCCTCGTATTCGAGTACGCCAATCGTACAGAACGCATTGCCGCCAAGTAGGGTGGCATCCTCAGGGACTTGCAGCACCTGATCTTGGTGAAACACGTAGACTTGCCGGCCTTCGCCCAACAGATCACGGCCCAGCAGAGCACCCCCCGGGACCGCCGCGCTTTGCGTGCGCGAGACCGGTATTGCACCGTAGTGCTGGACGCCGCAGCCCCAACCCTGCGCCGACTGGCGGACCTTCGCGCCATAAGCTTGCGCCAACAGTTGATGACCGAAGCAGATACCAAAAACAGGAATACGCGCGTGGCCACAGGCCAACACAAAAGCTTCCAGCGCAGCGATCCAATCGATCCGTTCGTAAACGCCGTGTTTGGATCCCGTCAGTACATAGCCATCGTATGCGTGCACCGGCCCCAAGGGCTCACCCCGTACCACCCGCAACGGCGAGAACCGCGCACCCGGCAACCACGGCCCCAGCCACGCCGCTACCATCGCCGGATAGTCGTCGAAACGCTCAGCCAGCGCGGGCGCAATCATGCCCGTCTCAATCACTCCTATACGCAATTCAAGCATCGTTATCGCATTGGCTTTGCCCGCATTGGCCCGCCATGATGCCTATCTTCAGCCCATGGACACAAGCGCGGCGAACCACAGTGTATATAGGTCATACATGAGGGTTCGAGCACGGGACTGACGCCGCAATCGCGGAAAAAGTGCATCTTTAGAGGTGCCCTTAAGCCAGTCAAGAGTGGAACGTCAGTGCACTACTCGCTCGGCTGGGGCGATT
The DNA here is from genome assembly GCA_012103455.1 of Gammaproteobacteria bacterium. Taxonomy (GTDB): domain Bacteria; phylum Pseudomonadota; class Gammaproteobacteria; order HK1; family HK1; genus WLWT01. The sequence goes on along the minus strand of WLWT01000002.1, from coordinate 420,051 downwards.
GACTGGTGTTGGGCGGCACCTGCCAGGAAAGCTGGTTACGCGGCGTGCCGAAGGCGCCGCGTATCAGCGCCGCATATCAGCATTGTGTTTCGCCAAAGAGACGCTCGCTAGAGAAAGCGCTATGCCACCTCGAAGAGGCCGGCAGCGCCTTGACCACCGCCGACGCACATGGTGCATACAACGTACTTAGCGCCCCTGCGCTTGCCTTCCAGCAGAGCGTGACCGACCAAACGGGCGCCACTCATACCGTAGGGATGGCCGATGGAGATGGCACCGCCGTTCACATTCAGCAGCTCATCGGGTATACCTAGGCGATCGCGGCAGTACATGACTTGCACCGCAAACGCCTCGTTCAACTCCCAAAGACCGATATCGTCGATGGTCAATCCGTGGTTTTTCAGCAGCTTCGGAACCGCGAAAACTGGCCCGATCCCCATCTCATCGGGTTCGCAGCCCGCCACCGCCAAACCACGGTAGATACCCAACGGCTCCACGCCTTTTTCGGCTGCTTTTTTATCACTCATCAACACGCTAGCCGAGGCGCCATCGGAGAGCTGACTGGCGTTGCCCGCGGCAATGGTGCCACCTTCGAACACGGTGCGGATCCGTTCCAAATCCTCGTAGGTGGTCCCCGGCCGGTTACCTTCGTCTTTGCCGAGCGTAACCGCCTCGTAACCGACCTCACCGGTTTCCTTGTTCACCAGCATTTTGCTGGTGGTCACCGGTACGATCTCATCATCGAAAATACCCGCCTCCTGGGCTGCGGCGGTGCGTGCCTGGCTCTGCACGCCGAAATGATCCATCGCCTCGCGGGCAATGTTATATCGCTTAGCGACGGTCTCCGCCGTCTCAATCATGCTCATATAAGCATGTTCGGCATGGGAGAGCACTGTGAGGTCTTTAGCGCGGTGAGAATTCTGGTGCTCGTTTTGCACCAGGCTAATAGACTCCAATCCGCCACCGATTACGACGTCCATATCATCGTGCATGATCTGCTTGGCGGCCGTTGCGATCGCCATCATCCCGGAAGAGCATTGCCGATCGATGGTCATGCCAGCCACCTGTACCGGCATGCCAGCGGCCAGCACCGACATACGCCCGATGTTGTAACCGGTGGTGCCCTGCGGCAAAGCGCAGCCCATAATCACATCTTCGACTGCACCGGCATCAATGCCCGCCCGCTCCAGCGCGTTGCGAATTGCGTGGGCGGCGAGCGTGGGACCCTCGGTATTGTTAAACGCGCCTCTATACGCTTTGCCGATGGGGGTGCGGGCAGTGGAGACGATAACGGCTTCTTTCATGGGCGTGAATCCTCCAGTGTGAATAGTAGTAACTGCTTGCAGCGAAGCCTACCACTGGCCGGCGTTGCGTGCTCATGGAGCAAAACAGTTTGCTCCGCAGCTTTGCTCCATAGTCCTAGGCGGAAGACGAGTCTTGCCACGCAAGTGAGGCCACGCCCGCATCGATCAGACCCGGCTCGATAGCCCGACTAAGTATGTAGGCCCAGATCGGTTAGACTGGGCACTACTGCGCCTGTAGCTCAGCCGGATAGAGCACCGGGCTTCGAACCCGGCGGTCGGGGGTTCGAATCCCTCCAGGCGCGCCAGCTTTCCATGGGTCCTTTCTTATCACATAGGTGACAGTTTATTCCGAGGACATAGGTAACAGTTTTGGAGCCAATGGGTTCGTTCCCACGGGCTCCACCCGGTTCGATTCTCGGTCGAAGAATCCTAAGTCGTAATCCATGAAGCTGACTAGCCATCCGTCGTCAGCTTCTTAAGGCCAGTTTGTTGGGAGGACGATAGGGACTTCGAGCGCTGTCCTCCAGTCCTCGAATCCCTTCGTCTTGGTACCGATTGAACAGCTGGTAGCCGGTCTTGCGCGAAATGCCGAACTCTCGGCAAAGCGCGGCCATCTTCTCGCCATCGAGAATGCGCGCCACGAAACGGAGCTTCTCGTCCATAGGTTGACACTCTTTCCACGGCATTCGAGGCGCTCCCCAAATGCCAGATGTATAACCTAGGTGCCCGGAATAATTCGTAACCTATCTGCCGAGAAGGACACCCCTCTTTTTCAGTATGGCCGCGGGTATGGTTTCCCGCGAGATCATGCACTGGACTCGCACTGCCCCTGGCCATCGCTTACAGTCCTTCCAAACCGGCCAAAGACTGCCAGGAACTGGGCAACTGTCGATTTTGATGGCTAGCAGCGAACAAGCACATGACTTGAAACGTCTCAAATCGACGACAGAAACTTGAGCAAGGATTGACGCTCGCGCTTGGTCATGTTCACGAACGCCTCTCGTGACACCTGCGCTTCTCCGCCGTGCCATAAAATGGCCTCTGATAGGCTTCTAGCCCGCCCATCGTGCAGCAAGGTGACGGCGCCGGAGACCACTCTAGTCAGTCCGATAGCCCACAGCGCGGGCGTGCGCCAGTCACGAGGTCCAGCCGCGAAGTCCGGTTTGCCATCGGCCAGTCCCTCTCCCATATCGTGCAACCGTAAATCGGTGTAGGGCCAGAAAGTCTGGCCTGCCAGTTGCGCAATAGTCGGGTGCGTGTCGCCCGTTCGCAGCGGCTGATCAGGGCCAAGCCTTCGCGCTCATAGCGAATGAGAACGCCATCCGGTAAACGCGATGGGCCTTAGCGCGGCAAATGCGCTCCTCAAGATCCTTGAAGAACCTCCCGGGGGTACAGTTTTTATCAGCATCACCCACCGCCGCTCCGCCGTTTTGCCAACTATCATGAGCCGGTGCCAGAGGATCGATCTGCCAGCGCCGGCGAGGAAAAACGCGCTGCGATGGTTGCACACTCAAATAGCCGAGGAGCGGGTGGAGGAGGGGGAAAGGAAATTTAAGCGGCCTTCGGGGCAGCATGGCTGAGTCTCGAGGTAGGTTCATAAGGCGAAGCCCCGGGACCACCCATCGGCGCAGCGAGGGGCTTAGACGAGGCCCTGCGTCAGGCGCGTCGCTCGCCGACAGCCGTGGCGATTGAATCTAACGGTGTGTTTGCCGTGACGTGCGTTAACCGCGGGCCATGGGCTCGAATGGCACAAGCTATTCGTGGGCTCAGCGCGGCATGGATGCCATTGTGCCATCAGGAGGATCGGTGGCGCGGCGGTTAAGGTGTTGGAGGCTCCGAGCCCTCCCCACTGGCTCGGTGACAACCGCACTGACACGCCCCTCATCCTCGCAGCGTGGGCCGCGGCGGCTATCGATAGCCGAATACGCGTTGCAATCGAGCCCGCCCGTTCAGTGGCGCGCTGGGCGGCCCATCCATCTTCGCTGGGCTTGGCGCTGGGCTTGGGGCGGGGCGCGACGATGAGGCGGCGCGGGGGTGCATGGGGCGCCCAGAGGCCGGGGTCCCTCATCGAATGCGCTCTAGGACGTGGCCCCTAGGACGTGGCACCAGGGCGGCCAGAGGCGCGATAAAGTTCTCGGGCTCGAACAGTCCGTGGGGGGTGCCATCGCTGAAGGGGCGCTTCAACTCAAGCCCCCCCAGGCCATCGCCCTGGACGCTTAAGCGCTGCCCGGCGAGGGGGCCGCGGGCCATGTATAGGCCCACCCGTTCGAGCGTGGCGCGCTCGTTTGGCTCGCCGGCCACCGCGCGGTTGAGCGAGCAGCCAGCGCGAGCGGCGGTGAAGGGCTTGGCCAGTGCGGCCCTGGATTGGCCGGCCAGCCAAGGGTGAGGTAGGCGCCTCGCGGCCCGCCCGGCCAGGGGACCGGCGGCGATGACCTACCCGATGGCGGCGCGGGTCGATGGCTCGTAAGGCGAGTCGAGGTCGAAGTCGAGGCAGGGCTGCTCCTCTTCGCCGACCCGCACGCAACCACGTACGGGTGAGGCGCGTGATGCGCGTTCTCAGCAGCGCCTCGAACTCGCCCGGTCGTGGCGCTGGGGCGCGGTGAAAGCGCGCTTTGCCCGGTTCGAAAGTGTCAGTGCCCTCTAGCGCCAGAACAGGCCAGTGCCCGTTCAGCTTCAACTTCGAGCCCAAGCGTTCGATGACAGTCACCCTAGCGGTGCGCGCGCCATCGCGGCGCCGTGTGCGCGCGCGATGGAGTCGCGCCGCTGACAGCGCCCGGGTCACCACCCCAAGCACCCGGGTGAGCCCTTTCGGTTGCGCCGCGAACCGCCGACGAAGGGGCGAGAGAAACGACACCCCCCTGGCGATACGGTGCACGCGCTAGCCCATTGTCCACCCGGTAGCCCATTGTTCACCCGGGGCGCGCCCGTCTCGGCCAGGCGCCGCGCTGCACACGAAGAGCACCCGCCGCGGCGGTTACAGCTCAACGCTACCCGGTGCTTGTTCAGCGAGAGGCCCGTGCACTTAGCGTGTACGAAGCCATGTGCCAATCGGCCGCAACGCCAATACGACTCGAATTCTTCGCGCACGTATCGAGGCAACGCTCTGCCCCGCGCTTCTTGCCCCGCGAACAACGGGTCAGCGGGTTGCTCTACGATGCCGTAGAGCACTGTCTCCTCGGGGCGATGGCGCCGCCGGTAGCCCCCCTGGGGCACAGGCTTGTTGGCGAAGCGCTTGAGCGGCGTCCATCGACACCGTCCACCTCAGCCATCGCACCGCAACCGCCAGCCCACTGCGCGAATCGAGGACGGCGCTGGCCGGTGCGAGTGTAGGCGCGAGTCCGACTAGACACTGCGGGCTCTGGGGGTTGATACGATTTCGGCTCTGGCCGCAGGTCAAAGCCTTGGCTCAACGTTCATTGGCTCAACGTACGGTGGCGGTGGGCGTCGAGGCGCTTTGCGCTGAGCGCAGGGACCGCCCGCAACTGATTGGGAGAGGGCGCGTTGGAGCGGGAGCAGCTTTTACCCGACGTGCGCGCGACCGGTCGCCGATGCGAAATCACCGCGATGGGTTTACTGGCTTCAATGTGGCTCTTTGCCGGGAAAGGGTAGCGCGACTGGGTCGTCGATGGGGGGGGTGGAAATGACGTTGGTGGATACGAATCAAGGCTGAGTTGGCATTGACTCGTTCGGCGCAATGCGCTGCGCCCCGGATTTAGACAATTCGTGCCCTACGCGGTTTGGAGGGCACTGGTTTGCTAGACTTTTTTATCATTTTTGGACTTTGTAAGAATTGCTAGGGCCTGTTAACACTAATTATGATAGACTTCGCGTATGAAAATCACCGCATCACAATTTAAAATTATCCAAAAACTCCTTCCTGTTCAAAGAGGTAACGTCAAAATACCCAATTTATTGGTGTTGAATGCCATTTTGTATGTCGCTGAGCACGGTTGCAAGTGGCGAGCTTTGCCGAAAAAGTTCGGCCATTGGCACAGCATTTATACTCGTGCCAATCGCTGGGCGAAAAATGGTGTACTCGATAGCGTATTTGCTGCACTACAGGAAAACGATGTCATCAACATACAGGTGGAGCAGGTATCGTTGGACAGTACAACAGTCAAAGTTCACCCGGATGGGACTGGCGCATTAAAAAAAACGGTCCACAGTCGATTGGTCAATCCCGAGCCGGGTGGACGACGAAGATTCATATGGCTGCAGCAGATGCCACAACGGCGGTGACCTTTTCCTTGTCCGCGGGCCACGTTGGGGATGCGCCAGCAGGCCGGGAATTATTGAAATCCTTTGAAAACAATGGCTGGGAGGGGACTCAAGTCATCATGGACAAGGCCTACGAAGGCGATGAGACCCGGCAGTTGATAGTCGATTTGGGGATGGAGCCCGTTGTGCCACCGAAAAGCAATCGGCTGAGGCCTTGGAAATACGACAAGGAGCTGTATAAAAAGCGAAATGAAGTAGAGAGATTGTTTCGGCGGCTAAAAGGATTTCGTCGAATCTTTACACGCTTCGACAAACTGGATGTTGTCTTTATGTTTTTTATCCACTTCGCCCTTATCGTGCAGGCGTTGAATAGTGTTAACAGGCCCTAGAGTAAAAAACATAATAAACGCGGAAGTAATAGCTGAAAAACCATAAAAAGGAAATTTCAAGGCTATAAACACTGCGAATACCAAAAGATCAGACCCATACATTATTTTTGGTTTTTCTATATATAGAGCGTCGATTTTATTTTGTAGACATGAAAAATATTGGCTTATTTCAATATACACCCAAACAAGTAATAAGATACCTCCCAGTATTTTGGCACCGACTAATAGGTCTGCATTTATAAGCCACATCCAGAATTCGTGAAAAGCAGCCTTCAGTGTCTGAAAGTGCTTGCTTTTCTATCCAATTCCAAATATCGAGTAGTGACATATTTACGCTCGTCTAACGACCGAATTCACCGAGTTGGCGGACCAACTGGATAGGAGTTTGAAGCGTGTAAAAGTTCAACCAAAGCGAACCCAGCTCGAAAGCTGCGGGCTGAGCCAATTCCGGTGCAACGACTTGGTATCCCGTTTACTGCGAGGGATTTGCCGTATGTGTTGATACGACCGGGCGAGCTGGATATCGCACATATTTGCGTCCAGAGGCTTGCTGTTGTTCTCGGATGTGGCGGAAAATTTCTTTGATATCGTAACCGAATTGTGCCGCATGTTTATCACGCGACGCACGAACTTCAGCAACAATAGAATCACTCGTTTTTGTCTTCATTTTCGGGCTCCATCAATTCATCGGGAGTACAGATGACTGTTGGCTCGTAGCCGGCATTTCGGCAAGCTTTGTCTATTTGGGACCGCATCGTGGCGTTCGCAATATGTCGGCAATTCCACGTTACCAAATATTCAACGCCATTTGTAACCGCAATCGCAATATGCCCAGCGTCTTCAGCGGCTTTTTCGGGAATCGCGCCAGATTCGATTAAATGCTGAGCCAGCTCCGCCGCTTGTTCTGTGGCGTCAAGTAACGTGATGCCCCGAAGTGCGTCCAATCGGTCACTCGCCGCTGTCGCATCACCGTCGCTTGCCTCAGTAATAACGAGTTCTGATACAACCAACTCAAAGCGCTCCGATGCATCGGTCCACCAATCGCGCGTGGTTTGTTGATATCCAGCAATCACAACATCACGCGAGGGCCACGCGGTCAGATAGCTGACAACGGTGGTTTCGATGTAAACTTTAGGTTTCATATCGAGGGAAGATCAGCGATCAGTACGAATCGGAAAAAATTCAAACTGAGACACGACTTAATGTTGCTATCACTCGGCGAATCGTAAATTATTCTTTCCCCGCCCGCCATTCTTTCCAGCGCATTACACTGTTGATACCCAACCAAGCCAGCGGTTCCGGTGGTAGCCGTTTTGGCGGTGGCATGGCGCTCAAAGAGGCCGTGGTCCCTCACCGAATGCGCCCTAGGACGTGGCCCCCCTAGGACGTGGCCCCCCTGGGACGGGGCACCAGGGCGGCCAGAGGCGCGATAAAGTCCTCGGGCTCGAACAGTCCGTGGGGGGTGCCATCGCTGAAGGGGCGCTTCAACTCAAGCACCCCCGGGCCATCGCCCTGGACGCTTAAGCGCTGCCCGGCGATGGGGCCGCGGGCCATGTATAGGCCCACCCGTTCGAGCTTGGCGCGCTCGTTTGGCTCGCCGGCCATCGCGCGGTTGAGCGGGAAGCCATCGCCAGCGGTGGTGAAGGGCTTGGCCAGTGCGGCCCTGGATTGGCCGGCCAGCCAAGGGTGAGGTAGGCGCATCGTGGCCCGGGCCTGGGGACCGGCGGCGATGACCTACCCGATGGCGGCGCGGGTCGATTGCTCGTAGGACGAGTTGAGGTCGAAGTCGAGGCAGGACTGTTCCTCTTCGCCGACCCGCACACCCGCACGCACCCGCGTACGGGTGAGGCGCGTGATGCGCGTTCTCGGCAGCGCCTTGAGTTCGCCCGGTCGTGGTGCCGGGGCGCGGTGAAAGCGCGCTTTGCCCTGTTCAAAAGTATCAGCGCCCTCTAGCGCCAGAACAGGCCAGTGCCCGTTCAGATTCAACTTCAAGCCCAAGCGTTCGATGACAGTCACCCTAGCGGTGCGCGCGATGGAGTCGCGCCGCTGACAGCACCCGGGTGAGCCCTTTCGGTTGCGCCGCGAACCGCCGACGAAGGGGCCAGGGAAACGACACCCCCCCTGGCGATACGGGGCACGCGCTAGCCCATTGTCCACCCGGTGCTTGGTAAGCGAGAGCCCGTGCACTGGGCGCGTACGAAGCCATGTGCCCATCGAGCGCAGCGCCAATACGACTCGAATTCTTCGCGTACGTATCGAGGCCACGTCCGGCCCCGCGCTTCTTGCCCCGCGAACAACGGGTCAGCGGGTTGCTCTACGATTCGAGCGCGACGGTCTAGGCGAGTCCCTCGATCGCCAATCCCGCCGCCAGCGCCAATTCGAGCACCAGCCGATAGACGCGCTCGAGGTCTTGCGCACCACTTTGAAGTGCGCGCGCGGCCGAAGATGGCTTGGCAAGGCTGCGGGCGGCGCCCGCATATTTCTCGAAGAACACCAGATCGGCTCGCTCCGCTCCCAACTCCAGGCAAAGCGCCATCATGCTCTCGTAGATGCATTGCGACATAGCCGCATCGTCATGCACCGCTTGAGCAACGGAAATGGGCGCCGCCGGGCGCACGCAACGATAATTGCCGGTCACTAACATCGGCCACTTGGCCAGCGGCACGAACAGCGAATCATGTACTTTCAGTGATATTAGCGGGCACACCTAAACCCATAGACAACGAACTGAAAACAACCGCTCAAGCCGCCGTTAACCAATCGGCCCAAGTGCTAGAGCCACCGGCTACCTCACGGTTAGACGCCCAGCGCCAGGCGGAAAATAGAGACGCTTTCAACCGTGAGCTGACCCGTGCGGTTGCGCCTGTGCAAAGCCCTTAGACCGGGACCTCGCCCCTCAAGATAACCCGGTGCATCACCCGCCCATCGGCCATCCGGTAGTCACGGTGCGCGCGGTGCAGCACGGCGCGGTTGTCGCACAACAATAAATCCCCAATCCGCCAGCGGTGCCTATAGGTGTTAGCAGGCGTGATAACCCGCTCCACCAGCTCGTTGACCAAGCGGCGGCTCTCCTCCGGCTCCATACCCTGGATGCGTTCCAACTTACCGGGATGCACATAGAGCGCGCGTTTGCCGGTATCGGGGTGGGTGCGTATCAGCGGATGAACCGGGCGCGCGGCGAACTTCGCCCGCGCCTCATCGCTGATATACGCGAAATCTTCTATCTTGTTTACCGCTCGCAACTGGCCTAGACGGGCCTGCTCATCGGCGCCAAGGCAGTCGTAGGCAACGTGCATATTGGCAAAGCTGGTGTCGCCGCCTTCGCTAGGCAATTTGACGGCGTATAGCGCCGTCAATTTCGGTGGGCGCGGGTGGTTGGTGTGATCGGTATGCCAATCACGGGCGCCGAAGGGAATGACTTGGCCCTCCTTGTCCGGTGGCATTTTGCGGCTGTCCAGCACTGCGATCTCGGGATGCTCCGGCATCAGCGTGCTGGTGAGATGCTGTTCCATCGTTTCCCCGAATAGCCGCAAGGCAGCCAGGAGTTGGCGCGGGTCAAGGCGTTGATCGCGAATCACTATCACCAGATGATCGCGCAACGCGGCGCGCACTTGTGCAAGTGCGGATTCGACAGCGCAGACGCACAGATCCAGCCCTGTGATCTCGGCACCGATGGTCTCGGACAACGGCGTGATGGAAAGCGGCATGAGCAGCTCCGAGTTGCGGCATGATCTCAACGGATTGATGTATATACCGCAGAGCGCTCATGCAGTCGATGCATGCAGATGATGACATTGCACTAGAATTGACACGATCGTAAATAAGCAAGAGGCTTGCAGGCCATGGCCAACAACAAAGCACCGGTGGCGGGCGGCGGGGCGCAAGCGGCGCCGTAAAGAGCGGCTGAACTCAACGAGAACGGCGGCTCGTTAGATCCGGATGCCCTCGCCGAGGTCTATTGGCATCTGCATTGCCAACATCCGACCAGTCGGTGAGCGCGCGCACCGGGCGATTTTGCCGGCGGCCATACCGCTACTCCAAAGTAGACGTGTGTTCGCGCCTCACCAAGTCCCAATCGATTTCGTAACCTAGGCCGGGTTCGGTAGGTGCGTGCACGACGCCCCCATCGAACTGAATGTCCTGCACGAGTCCGTACATATTGGCGCCGGTGCAGGGGGAAAAACTCGAAGAATTCGCAGTTCGGCACGGCCATGGTGACATGTAGATTGGCGACATTATTAAGCGAGTTACCGCCGTGGTGGATCTCGCATTTCATATTGAATCCTTCCGCCAAATGGCACAGCCGCACCAGCGGCGTAATACCACCGGTAACGGCTACGTCACCACGCAAGATATCGGTTGCGTATCGGGTAATCCACTGGGTCATACCGTAGTAACGCCCAGGGGCGTATTCGGTGGACATGATAGGAATATCCAGCTTCTGATGAAGCTTGATGTAGTTGTAGATATCTTCTTCCACCAGCGGATCTTCATACCAGTAATAGTTCATCTCCTCAATGGCACGGCCCACGCGCAGCGCGTCTTCGTACTGATATGCCCACATCGAATCCAGCATCAGCTTCATATCATCGCCCACGGCGGCACGCACCGCCTGGCATATTTCCATATCGTATTGGGGATCGCCGTGTGGATGTATTTTGTGCGCGCTCCAGCCTTTCTCCTTGAACGAGAGCGCCTCTTGCACATACTCCTCTTTGGTCTCGTGATATGCCGTGCTCGAATACACCGGCACGGTATGTTTACAAGTGCCTAGAAGCCGGTGTACAGGCTGCCCGGCGATCTTGCCATTGATGTCCCACAGGCAAACATCTACGGCGCCTATAACATAGGTGGACACGGATCGGTTCATTTTCCAAAGCTCCCACCAGATGGCGCCTATGTCCTGCGGATTGCGCCCCATTACGATGGGCTTGATGAATTCAATGAGTCCCGGTGCGAAGTGATCCGCTCCCACCCTGGACGAGCCCAGGAAGGCATTGCCGGTAATGCCTTCGTCCGTTTCTACGCCAACAACACCGAGTTGGCGTGTATGACCAAAAGCGGTACCCACCCCGGTTTTCCACGGCTGCGTGGTCCAATTGAACATATCCACTTTGACATTGGTGATCTTCACAGGGAACACTCATATTAAAGTTCAGGCATTTAATGTTCAGGCATTAACGTTCAGGGGGCGAATACGGCACGCTCCTGCTCATCCATAGCCGCCACTAATCCAGTTTCCCAATCCAAATACGCACGGGCGGCATCCATGTTGCCGGCGTGGCGATCGTGCACAAAGAATAGATAATCGATGCGCCGCTCAGGAGGCAGCCGCCCACTGTCCACCTTGAGCCCACCTTCCGGCCACAGCCGCGGTGAGCTGTCCAGATAACCCACGACTTCCACCTCTTGCTCTGCAAGATCCAAGGCGGCCAACTCAGCCACTCTTTTGTCATCGACCACCAGCACCACCTTGCGGCCCAAAGGAGAGTGACCGAGGGGAGAGTCGCCCAGGGGCAACTCGTGCAGGCGTGGCCTAATGCTCCAGATAGACTCGCGGATGTGCGCTTTTCGGAATTCAGCGCTAGAACGCAAATCCACACAAGCGATCCCTCCAGCTATCGCACCCGCCGTGAGTCCGGCGTCCAACTGTATAAGAGGCGACGATTCCTCCATGGCGGTGGCAAAAACCGTGCTGATAATCTGCACATCTTCGCCGTTGAGAACGTAGACCTCCAAACCCATGCGCGTGAGCCAGTGCGCGGTCACCACCGCCCGCACTTCCAGATGATCGACCAAGACGATACGCGCGCCGCGCACCGCCACCCAGGCATCGGTTGCTTGTACGAGCTGTCCGCCAGGTGCGTGAATCGCGCGGGGCGGGTGGGCCTCGGCGTACTCCCGCGCACTGCGCACGTCGAATACATAGGTGGTCCTGTTGTCCTCCCCCATCCATTCACGCAATTGTTCCTGACCTAGGTGTTTGATACCGTCGCGCTCGGCCATGTCGCGAGCGCGTTTGCGCGCGGCGGCGGTCTCACGGGCACCGAGTACCGCCGGATAGGACCGGGTAGCGCCGTGATCCAAGTCAAAGCCGGCCAAACGCCAACCCATAGTGCCATTGCGCAGCGCCACCACCCGCCGCACCACCCCATGATCGACGAGCCCGAGATCGATGAGCGATTGGGCGCCGATGATGCTGCGGGTTCGGCCCGCGCAGCTCACCACCACAGTGGTGTTCATATCCGGGCACAACGCATCAATGCGCAATCCGAGTTCGGCGTTGGGACAAGAAACAGCTCCAGGAATAGTCATCTGTTCATATTCTTCCGGGCTCCTGCCATCCAAAATGGTCACCGGCTCACCCCGCGCGGCCATATCTTTGAGTTCAATGGCATCTATAGCAGGCGTATCCCGTACCTGCTCCACCAACTCACCGAACGCTTTGCTCGGAACGTGAACGCCCTTGAAGACCCCCAAACCGGCGGCCGCCCAAGCGGGTATACCACCGGCCACCGCCACCACGCGCATATAACCTCGCCTGCGCAGGCGCCGCCTCGCCTGCTCCGCCACACCGTCGCCATCGTCGATCAGAGCAATGCGGGTACCGCGAAGAGGCACTAAGGCGGCGATGTCGAGTTCCAAACGGCTATAAGGCACGTTGACCGCGAAGAAGGCATGCCCCTCGCCGAACTGACCCGCTTCGCGCACATCCAACAATGCGAACTCTCTGCCCTGCTCAGACAGGGCTTTCGCTTTCTGCGGTTTTATCAACTTCACTGTTCCACCTCCAATAGTGACGCCCACAAATCGGCGCCCATTATCTACTCGCATACCTCACTCACCTAAGGCAAGCGCTTGACTGCCCCTCAGTCCATCGCCCCCAATCGGCGCACGCTTGTGTCTAGCCGCCCAAGGGGCTCGCATTCTTCGTGCAAGCGCGCAGAATAACCGGCTTAAGTTTATAGTTTTACAACGTCTGGGAGACTCGTATGGGGGAGGCGATACGCACGCGGCGAGTGGGTGGGATTTGGGAAGTCACTTTAGATCGGCCCAAGGCGAACGCGATAGATCTCGCCACCTCCAGAACCATGGGCGATGTTTTCGCTGAATTCCGCGACGACCCTGGCGCCCGCGTCGCTATCATCCGCGCCGCTGGCGACAAATTCTTCTGCGCAGGATGGGATCTCAAGGCAGCGGCGGACGGCGCGGCGGTGGATGGCGATTATGGCGTTGGCGGCTTCGGTGGCATTCAAGAACTGCGCGATCTGAACAAACCCATCATCGCCGCGGTGAACGGTATCGCCGTGGGTGGCGGTTTCGAACTGGCACTGTCGGCCGATCTGATAGTGGCGGCGGATCACGCCCAATTCGCATTGCCGGAAATCCGCGCCGGCACTATCGCCGATGCTGCCTCGGTGAAACTGCCTAAGCGGATACCGTATCACGTGGCCATGGATTTACTGCTGACTGGCCGCTGGCTGGACGCCGCGGAGGCGAAAGCGCTAGGTTTGCTGCGCGAGGTAGTGCCAGCGGCCGACCTCGTGGACACGACCTGGAAGCTGGCGCAATTACTGGAGTCAGGGCCCCCGCTGGTATACGAGGCGATCAAAGAAGTGGTGAGAGCGGCGGAAGGGGAGACTTTCCAAACCACGATGAACCGCATTACCAGGCGGCAACTGGCCACAGTAGACGTACTCTACACCAGCGAGGATCAACTGGAGGGCGCGCGGGCGTTCGCGGAAAAACGTGAACCGCGCTGGCAAGGACGTTAACTCGGTGTACTGTCTGAAATACCGCGTCAAAACCTACGGTAAGTTGTCAACGTGAGCCCTACTCCCGTTCTGCTCGCGCGGGGCATTCACAAGTCCTTCGGCTCAGTCGAGGTTCTAAAAGGCATCACGGTGAGTGCCGATGGCGGCGACGTGGTATCCATACTGGGCGCTTCCGGATCCGGCAAAAGCACTCTTTTGCGCTGCATAAATATGCTGGAAATCCCCAGTGCGGGGACGGTGACAGTCAACGGCGAGACTATCGCCATGCGCACCACCCGCGCAGGAGAGATGATACCGGCGGACCGGCGCCAAGTGGAACGCATTCGCACCCGCTTAGGGATGGTGTTCCAGAGTTTCAATCTCTGGACCCACATGACAGTGCTGCAAAACGTCATCGAAGCGCCCGTGCATGTGCTCGGCTTATGCAAAACGAGAGCCATTGAGCGGGCCGACGAATTGCTACACAAAGTCGGCATCTACGAGCGCCGCGATTATTTTCCAGCACATCTGTCCGGCGGCCAACAACAACGCACGGCCATTGCCCGGGCGCTAGCGATGGAGCCCGACGTGCTGCTGTTCGACGAGCCCACCTCCGCCCTGGATCCGGAGTTGGTTGGAGAAGTACTCAAAGTGATGAGAGCATTGGCCGAAGAGGGACGCACCATGCTCGTCGTTACCCATGAAATGGGTTTCGCCAAAGACGTCTGTAACAAAGTGGTATTTCTGCACGAGGGGCGCATAGAGGAGGCAGGCAGTCCAGCAGATATTTTCGAACAGCCGAAGTCGGAACGGTTTCGGCAGTTTTTGTCCAGAACTCTCCGATAAACAAGCGGCGGGTAACATCGTCGATTATTAAACGAGGAACGAGTCCATGAATGTTAAAAAACTATCAAGCCTTCTTTCAGCCGGCGTGCTGGCCCTCACCTTGAGCACACCGTCGCTGGGCGCAGAGCTGCGTATAGGCGTGGAGGGCGCCTATCCTCCGTTCTCCTGGAAAAAAGCGGACGGAACGTTAACAGGATTTGACATCGATATCGCCATGGTCTTGTGTGAGGAAATGGGCCGCAAGTGCACGTTGGTGGAGCAGGACTGGGACGGCATGATCCCTGCGCTGATGGCGAGGAAGTTCGATGCTATCGTCGCCTCCATGTCGATCACTGAAGAGCGCAAAAAGCGGGTCAACTTTTCCGTTAAGTACTACAACACACCGGCCCGGCTGGTGGCCAAAAAAGACTCCGGTTTGAGCGATACGGCGCAAGCGCTGGCCGGCCAGCGCGTGGGCGTTCAACGCAGCACTACCCATCAGTGTTACGTCGAGAAAGCATTTCCTGAAGCCGAATTAGTGCTGTACACCACCCAAGAGGAAGTCTTTCAGGACTTGGCAGCGGGCCGGCTGGATGCGCAGATGTCCGATTCCCTGCAAGCCATCGGGAGTTTCTTGAGCAAACCGGAAGGTCAAGGCTTTGCTTTCCTCGGCGGCGATCACAACGATCAGCAGTGCCACGGCGAGGGCGCTGGCGTCGCCGTACGCAAAGCGGATAATGAGTTGCTGGAAGCCCTCAACAAAGCGATCGAAACCATTCGCGCCAACGGTATCTATAAGACCATCAACGATAAGTACTTTGATATCGACATCTACGGCGGTTAAGACAAGAAGATACGCACCGGTGGCGGCCGCACGCGCAGGCGCCCGCCACTATATGCCCCCAAGATATAACAGTGGAGCAGATATTCGCCTACCGCGGCCTCCTTTGGGATGGCACCGTAACCACCGTTCAGCTAGGGCTGGCGTCTTTGTTACTGGCGCTCACCCTAGGCCTGCTAGGCGCGTGGGCCAAGCTGTCGGGGGCCAAGTTAGCGGTGATGCTCGCCGATGCGTATACCACCCTGGTGCGGGGGATCCCCGATCTGGTGTTGATGTTACTCATCTACTACGGCGGTCAAAAACTCATCAACGACTTAGGCGAGTGGACCGGTCTTTGGGACTTCGTTCTAGTCAGCCAATTCGTCGCCGGTTTTGGCACCATCGGCTTTATCTTCGGCGCTTACATGACGGAGACCTTCCGTGGCGCCATCCTCGCCATCCCGCGCGGACAGATCGAAGCGGGTATCGCCTGCGGCATGCCGGGAGCGCTTATATTCCGCCATATCATCTGGCCGCAGATGGTGCGCTATGCGCTGCCCGGTTTTACCAACAATTGGCTGGTGCTCATCAAGACCACGGCGTTGGTCTCCATCATCGGTTTGCAGGATCTAGTCTATAACGCGCTGACCGCCGGGCGCTCGACCCGCCAACTCTTCACCTTCATGTTCGCCGTGCTGGTGATTTACCTCATCCTCACCGCCCTGTCCGAACTCGGCCTGAAGTGGTTGGACAAACGCTACAGCGCGGGCCTGCGGGAGAGTACCGGCTGATGGAGGCGGGCTTTTGGGAATGGCTGGAGATGGTGAGCGATAACCATCTGCCGATACATGTTTATCTTATCGTGCAGCATTTTGATCGCTTTTTGTGGGGCGCCGTCATCACCTTGCAACTGACCTTTGCCGCGCTCATCACCGGGGCCTTGCTGTGCGTTCCGCTGGCCATCGCCAGAACCTCCACTAGGGGCGGCATCAATAAACCCGTGTGGATATACACCTATTGTTTCCGCGGCACACCGTTACTGGTGCAAACCTATCTCATCTATTACGGGCTGGGTCAGTTCGAAGTGATCCGCGAGAGCTTTTTGTGGGAACCGGTTCTATCTAGCGCCTGGTGGTGCGCTTATATCGCCTTCACCTTGAACACCACGGCGTACACCACAGAAATCCTGCGCGGCGCTATCGCCACGACACCGGCGGGCGAAGTGGAAGCAGCGCGGGCCTGCGGCATGTCCCGCTGGACCGTATTGCGGCGAATTGTTCTACCGAGCGCTCTGCGCCGCTCACTACCGGCTTATTCCAACGAAGTCATCTTCATGCTGCACGCATCGGTCATTGCCAGCACCATTACCTTGCAGGATATTCTAGGCGTAGGCCGGTGGCTAAACGGACGCTATTATCTGGCCTATGAAGGATTTATTACCTCAGCGGTGCTGTATCTCATCTTGGTGTATTGCATTACGCGCGGCTTCGGGTGGTGGGAGAAACGCTGGATGGCACATCTGCGTGAACGTGAACCGACCACGGCATCCGGCGCTGGCACTAGTGTCTTGGGGCGTTAACAAACCGCCACTGCTACCAGCACCCACTGCTACCAGCACACGGAGAGCGCTAACAGGAGAATGACTCGATGCGCATCGTCGTGGCGATGATGAAACACGAGACCAACACGTTTTCACCCATTGTGACGGATTGGCAGCGCTTTTGTGCCTGGGGTGCTTACGCAGGCAGCGTCATTCAGGACGTCTATGCGCAAACCCGGATGCCGATTGCGGCGTACATGAAATTAGCCCGCGGCGCGGGGGCAACGGTTATCACGCCGGTGGCAGCGGAGGCGATGCCTTCAGGACCGGTGACAGAGGCAGCATTTGAGTATATGTGCGGGCTCATCTGCGATACCGTGGGCCGAGGATGCGATGCGGTCTTGTTGGATCTTCACGGCGCCATGGTCTGTGAGCATGTAGACGATGGTGAGGGCGTGCTGCTGGAACGCATCCGCGCCATCGCGCCCGGTATTCCCATCGCGGTCACCTGCGACTTACATTGCAATCTCACACCGGCGATGGTGCAAAACTGCACCGCACTCATCGGCTACAAAACCTACCCCCACACCGATATGTATGAAATGGCCGAGCAGGTGGGACAGATTGTGCTCGATACAGTCAACGGCACTAAAACGCCGGTCACTGCCTGGGGCCGCTCCCAAGTACTCTCGCAGACCTTGTGCCAAGGCACCGGTGACGAACCCATGCGCTCGCTGATCGCCAAATGCCGCACCTTCGAAGCACGCAAAACCGTACTGGCGGCAACGGTGTTCGGCGGTTTTGCATTGGCTGATATGGCCGATGCGGGAACCTCCGTCATCATCGTCACTGACGGCGATCAACACCTGGCCGATGCGCTACGCGATGAGCTATTACACGATATTTGGGACGCGAGGGAATCATTCATCTATCACCACCGGCCCTTGCATGAGTCCATCGCCAAGGCGCGGACATTGGATGAAGGACCCATCATTTTGCTAGACCATGCCGACAATTGCGGATCGGGCGGCACCCAGGATGTCATGACGGTGATAGCCACTGTGCATGCCGCCGGATTGGAAGACGTCATCGTGGCCGCTGTTTGGGATCCGCAGGCCGTTCAAACCATGGCGGCGGCAGGTGTTGGCAGCGAAGTGGAAATAGACCTTGGCGGTAACACGCACATGCCCAACCTGGGTGTCCAGGGGCAACCGCTACGCCTTCGCGGACGGGTGAAAACGTTGAGTGACGGGCGCTTCAAAGTGCATGGCCCGATGTATACGGGCATTGAAGTTCACATGGGCCCAAGCGCTGTTTTCGATACCGGCAACATGCAAATAGTCGTGGTATCGGCACACCATGAGCCGTGGGACTTAGGTGTATTTACCTCCATGGGCATACAGCCCGAGCGGCATAGGTATCTATTGCTGAAATCGCGTATTCACTACAGAGCAGGTTTTGGCCACTTACCTAAGCACACCATTACGTTAGACGGTACCGGCGTCACCACATCGGATAACTCATGTCTTAACTACCGCAAGCTACGCCGGCCTATGTACCCTTTGGATCGGATTAACACCTCTTAAGCTCAAGAGTAGTACTACCTATGCACCTCACCCAAGCCCTCAAACGCGCCGTACAGATCAAAGGTAATGAAATAGCGTCGTTTTGCGCAGGCCGTGAACGTACTTGGCTAGAGGCGCGCGAGCGGATAGCGCGCCTGGCCGCCGCTCTGTACTCCCTAGGCATCAAAGATGGAGAACGCGCCGCCATTCTTGCCTTAAATAGCGATCGTTATCTCGAATATTTTTATGCCACACCCTGGGCTGGCGGCGTATTCGTGCCCATCAACATTCGCCTAGCCGCCCCGGAAATAGAATTTTGGTTGAACGATTCGGGCAGCCGGGTGCTGTTGATAGATGATCGATTCTTGCCCGTATTGGCGGCGTTGCAAGGCAAGTTGGATACGGTGGCACACGTGATTTACGTGGGTGACAATAATTGTCCCGACGGTTTATTGGACTATGAACAATTGGTGGCCAGTCACCCGCCTATGGAAGATACGAACCGCGGTTATGAGGACTTGGCTGGCTTGTTCTACACCGGCGGCACCACGGGCCGCTCCAAAGGCGTGATGTTGAGCCACCGCAATCTGGTGACCAATTCCTACAACGCCGTACCCGCGCTCGGTTTGGCCACCGACATGAAATGGTTACATGCCGCGCCCATGTTTCACATCGCCGACGGATGCGCCATCTTCGGCGTGACCGCCGTGGCCGGGACCCATATCGTCATTCCAGCGTTCGCCCCCGAGGCCACCCTGCAAGCCATCCAGACCCATGGGATAACCAACACGCTGTTGGTGCCCACCATGGTTAACATGGTGGTCAACGACCCGGATGTGCTGAATTATGATCTCAGTAGCGTACGGGGCATCACCTACGGCGCCTCGCCCATGCCGGAGGCCATCATAGTGCGCGCCATGGAAGTGATGCCCGACTGTGGTTTTACTCATGCTTACGGACAAACTGAATGCTCGCCCTTAGTCTCCACCTCGGGGCCTGAGTGTCACGTTCTGGCAGGCCCCAATGCCGGCATGTTCAAGTCTGCTGGCAGGGCGGTCATCGGTGTAGAGCTGACGATTAAGGACGGCCAAGGACAGGAAGTGCCGCGCGGCACCATCGGCGAGATCTGCTCGCGCGGCGCCCATGTCATGCAAGGCTATTGGCGCCAGCCAGAGTTGACCGCCAACACCATCAAAGACGGCTGGCTACATTCCGGCGATGCCGGCTACATGGATGAACGGGGATATATCTATGTCATCGATAGAATTAAAGACATGATCATCTCCGGCGGCGAGAACATTTATTCAGCGGAGGTGGAAAACGCGCTTTACCAGCATGAAGCGGTGGTGGAATGCGCTGTTATCGGCATTCCGAACGAGCAGTGGGGCGAGTCGGTACATGCGATTGTCAGGTTGCACGCCAATCAGCCGGCCACGCAAGAAGAATTGATCGCTTTTTGCAGGAGCCTTATCGCCGGCTTCAAATGTCCGCGCAGCGTATCGTTTCGCGACGCGCCGATGCCACTATCGGGGGCGGGGAAAATTTTAAAAACAAAGCTGCGCGAACCCTTTTGGCCGGATCAGTCCAAAGGGGTTAACTGACCAGGGGGTTAACTGGCTAGGGGGGTTAACTGAGCCGCCAGAGCTGTCAATCCCCATCCGCCAAGCCGCGCAGCCGGCTACGTAGCTTGCCTAGCGCTTCTATGACTGCCTGAATCGTTGCAGTAGCGGGTTCGTCCGGCCATCCTTGGGTCAGGTGCCGCGCCAACGCCCGTGGCGCCAATGTCGATGTGCAAGCTTCAAAGATAATGATGGCGGGCACTGACATACCGCCCTCACTTCCCGCCCGCGCATCCGCTAAATGTTTCCCCGCTAAATATTTTCTATGAATACCCGCCAGTGCTGCGGCCAGCGGATGCGGCCCCTCGGCCCGCGTTGACACCGGCAAGGGCGCACAGGCAGTGGTTTGCGCATCCTTCTCCAATAGACGGTTGCCGAGCGCCAACATCTGCATATCGCCCAGCATCAAACAGCGGTATGCATCTCCTGGGGTACAGGCCAATGGCTCACCGGCCAACCGCAATGAGTCCAACGCTAAAACAGAGCCGCCGCCTACCTGGCGATAAGCTTCCAACACGTCCCACAAACGCGGAGCGCTTTTTCGCTCGACCGTGATAAACCGCGCCGGCGGATTATTGTCTTGGGCACTAACAGCTGGTGCCCGCAGCAAACCAAACGGGCTCGCTGCTGCCGGGGCAGCGATCAACTCGGCGGCATACTCGGCTTGTATGGCCAAAAGTTCGCCACTGCCGCTTACTTCAGACGGCCTGTGCAACACCACCCGCCCACTCAAACCACGGGCGCTGACTTCCATACGGCCATCGAACAAACCAACCCTGGCACCGGCCAGCAACGCCTCGGCAAGCTCTTGGGCAAGCGCCTCATTATCCAAAGTCCGGGCCGCATAGTCATTGGTAAGAATGTAAGCACCCAATTCCAAGTGACCATAACCGGGACCCAGCCGGGCATGTTCGGCACCCACCTGAACCAGTGAAACTCGCTGAGCTTGGGGACGATGGTGAAACGCATCAAGTGCCGCCCCCATCGCCCCGGCGACAGCAGCCATAGCCGGCTGACACCATATCTTATGCGGCGAGGAGCGCTCCAGGGCATCGGCTTCGGCGGCCATGATATCCTCGGCACCCACGATCGCCAGCGCCTCCACTCCGGCCAGCGCGCGCGCCTCGGCCAGTAGTCCCGCCATAGTCTGCTTACGGCCCAGGGAGCGGCGTTCCAATACTTCGATCCGGCCCGCCTCCCCTTTACCGAAGATAACGCTCTTGGCCGCCACATCCACGGCGACGATGGCGGCCCGCTCAAAGCCGCAGGGGTAGTACGCCGCCGCGCATATCGCCCGCTCGTATTGGGCGATAGCCACCACGCCGTCAAACTGCAAATAACGGCGGATTTGCTGACACACGTCCGCCCGCCGCTCCAACCATAGATGGGCTTCGCTAGTCCACTGCGCCGCGTCGCCGGCGAGCCCCGCCAACGCCTCACGCAAAACAAAGGCGGGGTTGCAGTAAAAGACCACCGCATCCAGATCCTCTTGCTGAATGCCAGCCTCCTCAAGACAATAATTGGCCGCCAGTTGCGGGAAGCCGATCTCGCCTGGCCTGCGGGTAAAGACGCTCTCGTCAGCCGCGCTTACCACCTGCCCGTCATGCACCAACGCAGCGGCCGAACCATGAAAAAAACACGCTATTCCCAACACGTAACCCGAGCTTCGCTCAGATACCGGCGCAAGCGCTCTACTAGGCTTGCGGAGCAAGCCCCGTCTTGCGATCTCATCGGCCAATAGCCGTCCGATCTGCGCATGCCCGAACTCGGAGTAATGACCATCATCCAGACCACATTGATCCCGCTCGCGCAGGCTGAGGGGCGCTAAACCGGCGGTAACGTTGTAAACGTGAAAACCGGCCTGCTCGTCGATGGCGGCATCGAAGAGATCATGATAGACGGGGCGCAAATTGTCCGAGTAATAAGTGTATGTGGGCAGCGGCACTACCAGGACCGGAATAGCACCGCGTTTGTCCTTGAAGCGCCGCATGATTCGGGTCATGAACTGCCACCCCGATGACTGCGGGTTCTCGTAGTCCTGATAGGGCTGCACGCCAGTCATTCGGTAGACCGAGCCCCGCAGGCCCGCCTTCAGACTCCAGAGATGATCGCGGATAAACATACGCACCGGCCGCAGCGGCGGCGACAGGTAGATGCGCTCGAGCAGCGGCGCCTGTAGTTGGCCCTGCTCGTACTCCCCCGCCGCCGCCTCACTCACCTCGGGACGCTCCCTGGGAACCGGCACATGGTTGAGTTCCAACTCACCATCCACCAGCTTGAAGTACGGCTTTGGCACCAGTACATGGCGGCCATTGGCGGGATCGAATGTGGGCCTGAACGCGGCCACGATGCGCTCGATGGTGTGTACCGCGATGGCCCACACGATCAGATCCGCCTCAACGTCCAGAGCCAACTGCTCGTGCATCAGCAATTGCTGATCGGGTCCTGAGCCGGATAAAGCATAGCAGTAGACTTCCGCATCCAGATAGTCGCCGATCAGGGTTGGAAAGCAGGACTCTATATCGCAGCCATCACCCGCAGCGAACGAGTCCCCCAAAACCAAGATGCGGGGTTTTTTCCCTTTGGGTTTGACGAATTCCCGATCCGAGCGAAAGCCTAAAGTGTTGGTTCTAACGTGATAGTAACCGCCCACATGCGGCAGACGAGCCCGCAGTGCAGGCACATAAAGATGGCCAAACTGCTCGTGGTAAGAAACCACCATACGGTGCGTAGATTGGGCGAGGAGGAACACGTTTAAGCAGGTTGGCGTTTACACAGCCCAGCGATTACAGCTCAGCGTCCCCACAGCCGGACCGCGAATGGCCAAAACAGCCCCGGCACCTTACCAAAAAAGTCGCACAGCGACATCTTATGGGTCTAGATCCGCCATGACGCATCGGCCTTGGCTACACTACACCTAGCGCGCCAGTGGTGAAGTGCTTAGAAGAGATGAGAGGAGTTAGCTCGAATAGGGGGGACGAAGAACCTCTTGGGGGCTGATTGCTGGACAGGAACTGATTACTGCATAGGGACTCATTGCATCGCGGGCTGCAAGTGGCGCCACTCGGCCAGCGGGACAACCATCGATTCGCGCCGCGCGTCTTAAGGACACCTGCTAAAAATGCACTTTTTCCGCGATTGCGGCGTCAGCGCCGTGCTCCAATCCTCAGGTATCACCTAGACACTGCGGTTGTGCGCGCGGTGCTTCCTTGCACTCACGAAACAATGACTATTTTTAGCAGGTGCTCTTAATATAAAAAACTGCTAATACAGCGGATATATCTTCGGATCTTTCTTCTTCATCAACTTCAAGAGCTTCATCTTAAGCGCCTGCCACCATCCTATTTTAGGCTTGGATCGAGTTTGCTGCGCCATGGTTTTCTTGCCCGCTTTGCTGGTGACATAGAGCGTTGATTATAACTCAACGGCGTGAGCCTATCTGTTACCGATATGAGAAGCGCTACGCAGAATCCGCTATTGACGGCCCCCTTTCCCGCTTGACCCGGAGGGCCGATTGTTTGATCGTTTCGCGGCCTCAAGTAAGCGGCAACTTTCACGAAAGTTATGCCCACTAACATCCTCGGAATTTCCGCCTTCTATCACGACAGCGCCGCCTGCCTGGTGCAAGACGGCCACATCACGGCGGCCGCCCAGGAAGAGCGCTTCACCCGTCTCAAGCATGATCCGAACTTTCCCGCCCGCGCCATGGAATTTTGCCTAGAGCGCGGCGGCATAAGCATTGAGGATCTCGACTACGTTGCCTTCTACGACAAACCGCGGCTCAAATTCAACCGCATTTGGGAAACGTATCTTGCTTTCGCGCCCCGTGGGGCGGTTCGCTTCGCGAACAGCTTGCCGCTTTGGTTAACCCAGAAGCTCCATCCGAAACGAACCTTGGATCAAGCACTCGGTGGGCGTTACTCGAAACCTTATGTCTACTTGGAGCATCACGAATCCCACGCCGCCAGCGCTTTTTTTCCATCCCCTTTCGACGAAGCCGCCGTCCTCACACTAGACGGTGTGGGCGAGTGGAGCACCACCAGTTTGGGCATGGGCCGGGGTAATCGGTTGGAACTGATCTGCGAACTGCGTTTTCCCCACTCCCTGGGCCTGCTCTACACCGCGTTTACCTACTACTGCGGCTTCAAAGCTAACAGCGGTGAGTATAAATTGATGGGTTTAGCGCCCTACGGCGAGCCCAAGTATGCCGATAAGATCTATGCTCATCTGCTCGATCTTAAGCAAGACGGTTCTTTTCGCATGGACATGGACTTCTTCGCTTATTGCTACGAAGACGTCATGACCAGTGCGAAATTCGATGCGCTGTTCGGCGGCCCGGCGAGAGTGCCGGAGTCTCGGCTCAGCCAGCGCGAAATGGACTTAGCCGCCTCCGTACAAGTGGTCACCGAAGAGATCATGCTGCGCACGGCTAGACATGCCCATAAAGTAACCGGCAGCAATAACCTGGTACTG
The DNA here is from genome assembly GCA_012103455.1 of Gammaproteobacteria bacterium. GTDB lineage: Bacteria > Pseudomonadota > Gammaproteobacteria > HK1 > HK1 > WLWT01. The sequence continues at coordinate 395,547 of WLWT01000002.1, read as the reverse complement.
GCAGGGGGCGTGGCGCTCAATTGCGTCGGCAACGGCAAAGTGCTACGCGAGGGGCCATTCGAGAACGTTTGGATACAGCCGGCCGCTGGCGATGCCGGCGGTGCCTTGGGCGCGGCATTATTCGTCTGGCATCAGCTGCTGGACAACGAACGCAAACCCAATGGCGGGGACATGCAGACGGCCACCTTGCTGGGGCCGACCTTCTGCGCCGATAAAACCCGGGCTTTCCTGGACGCCGAGGGCGCCAATTACCAGGAATACGACGATGAGGACGCCCTGGTAGAGCGTATCGCGGATATCATCGCCAGCCAGAAAGTGGTCGGTCATATGCGCGGTGCCATGGAATTCGGACCAAGAGCCTTAGGTAACCGGTCCATTCTGGGTGATCCTAGATCCACCGAGATGCAATCGGTGATGAATCTCAAGATCAAATTCCGCGAATCATTCAGACCGTTCGCGCCCAGCGTGCTGCGCGACCAAGTAGACCAATACTTCGAGATGCGTCCCAACGAAGATAGCCCGTACATGCTGCTGGTGGCGCCGGTGAAAGAAGAACACCGCAAACAGGTGGGCAGTGACGGCGTATCGGGCTTGGACAAACTCCATCAGATCCGCTCCACCCTGCCGGCGATTACCCATGTGGACTATTCCGCCCGGGTGCAAACGGTGGACGAGCGGCACGGGCGGTATCACAAACTCATCAGAAAATTTCACGACAAGACCGGCTGCCCGGCGCTCATCAATACCAGCTTCAACGTACGCGGCGAACCCATCGTGTGCACGCCGCAAGACGCTTACCGCTGCTTCATGGCCACCGGTATGGACGCCTTGGTGATCGATGATTTCATCTTGCTAAAAGAAGACCAGCCGGAGGCGGCGCAGCACGAAATCGATGAGCAATTGGCCAAGTTTGAACTCGACTAGCATCTGATATGGGCTTAATACGACTACTCGCTTTTCCGCTGTGCATCATCGTGTTCTATCTCATCATCACACCGCTCGCGCTGGCGTTGCGGCTCACTGGCCGGGACAAACTGGCGCTACGCTACCGTGCAAAACAAGCGAGCTGCTGGGTACAACGGCAGGGCAAAAGCGAGCGCGAACGTTACTTCCGGCCGTCATAAGCCATCGGCTCGAGCGGCGCCGCGGACTTATTTCACGCAATCATCACCGCCTCTCGCGGTCCGCGGACTCTACCCGGACCACGGCGGCCCGAGGAAAGCATCAGCCGATGAAGCGCGCTACATGCTGGCAAAGCTGTGTCAGTGGGCGGCACGGATGATTTCTGGCCACGGTGTCATGCATCGTCTGCCACAACCTCTCGATTGGATTGACCCATCAGCGCTATTGATATGGGGTGGTAGACGGGCTGGAACAGCCACTCGAACTTCGGGTTGCCGTTGAGCCAGCACTGCGGCTCCACGAGGCCGCGGTGCACTTCGCCATCACCGCCCAAAAAGTGTGCAACTTCGCTGAGTTCTACTACGCCGCGTACACCTGGGGCAAATCTCGACCGGTCATCGCCCGAATCGAGCATACTGACAAAGGGGCCAACCCTCGCTACATCATCACCCACATCCCCGGCCGGCCCAAGCGGTTGTACCACACACTCTAGTGCACCACAGGCGAGATGGAGAATCGCATCAAAGAGCAGCAACTCGACCTGTTCGCTGAGCGCACCAGTTGCTATCGCGGATGACCCAATCAGTTCAGATTGCTCGTCTCCTCGCTCGCGTACACCCTACTCCAAGCGCGGCAACGTCTCGCATTGCAGGGCACCTCGCGGGCTCGCTCTTACCTCGGCACTATCCCGATTGACTGTGTTGAAAATCGGCGCCGTCGTGTGGCCAAACACCCGCCGTGTACGGTGACTTCTCTCAAGCGACTATCCCCACCCAAACCGGTTCGCACAAGTCGTTGCTCGGTTGATACCTGGATACAGTGACACTCAACCCACCCATTGCCACAACGCTCTGGGCGGTGTTCGCGCTCGTCTCAACGCAAGCAAAAATGCGAGCTAAGCTGCGGTTCTGGTCAACTATTGATCAGTCCAGGCCCATCCTCAGCACATCAACCTTGCCGCATACCGATAGGGCCTTCCGCAACTACACAATTACGCCGGATAAACTATCTTCGACCATTGCTCATGAAACATTGCGGCTAGCAGCCAGAGAGAGCCATGGCGTTGATGGTATTGGCGATGACCATACTGCCGTCCACCGATGCCAGCGCCAAGCTGCTCGCGGGCAGTATGTCCAGCAGCCAGCTCACTTGGAGTAGGTTTTTCTCTCAATCGATATTCATGTTCCCCCTGGCCTTGCGCGCGCCCATGCTTTTGCCTGCACCGGGGTTGGTATCCATGCCATCCGCGGTGTACTACCGGACCTAGCCACCGCTTTTTTCTTTCACGCGCTGAAGTACTTGGAGTTGGCCGATGCCAGCTCCATATTCTTCGTTGAGCCATTAGTTGTTGACGCTCATATCCGCTCTGTCTTCTAGGTGAGACCATCGGCTGGCGGCGCATACGGGGTGGGGGTTGTTCAACGACCTGCCAGACGGCCCAACGATACTCGGCGCTGCTATCATCGCCGGCTCCGGCCTCTGCGTGTTCCACCGCGAACGCATTAGGGCTGGCGCGAAGCCCTAACTCGGCGCCGCCTCTGCTAACCGGGCGAGCTTATTTGTGAGCCTATTGATATGAATCTATTTCATAGAGCGGCGCGCAATAGTGAAGGGCTAGGGTAAGGTGGCGGCCCAAAACACCCTCACCGTCGTTCTTCTGCTCGTAACGACCGTTCTTTTACTTATATTCAAGTGATTTTTATTTCTGCAACTTATAAGCATATCCGTCAATTTTTCGTCATGCTCCTGTTCAAGATAACATAAGAGTTAGCTCTATGACGCCATTTCATTGACAGGATCTAGATTTCTGCCGTAACCTAACGGCCGTAAGTACCTATCCTGTATCATTTTTTCATACAAGCATCGATTGGCACGAAACATGCTTATTTTGTGGCAGTCGTCACTTTTTTTAGCGCTGTTAGCCCCGAAACTATGTCCCAGCGCAGGGCCAAAGCGCTTCTACAAATTTGGAGTTGGCATGACTCAATCACTCGCTTACCGTCTTATCGTAGCTACCGCTTTAATTATCACCTGGGCCATCACCTCGAATGTGCATGCAACAGTACTTGGAGGTTAATGATGGTTGTTACTGGCAGCCGTAGGCCGGCGGGCCCCTCATCGCTAGCCTACGGTTAACTGCCTCCTGCCAGTTCGCGCCCGCGCTCATTGATGCGGCGCGGAACTAAACCTGTCAACAGTTCATAATCCCGGCTGAAGTGCGCGACTACGCGCGCCTTTTTTGGCACCTAATCCCGGCGCTAACCATTCCGAACAGCCAGTCAGCCAATGTCAAGACAATTCAAATGGTTCCTCGCGGGACAAGGCTGCGGCTTTTTTGCTTTCGGCCTTCAGGCCGTTTTGTTTCCGTACCTGATCGTCAACCTGTTGCAGGAGGGACCCGAACGGGTCGGTATTGCACAGATGTGCATTATGGCGCCAGCGTTGCTGCTGATGGTGCCTGGCGGCATGCTCGCCGATGCCAGCGATCTCAGAACATTGCTAGCACGCCTACAGCTGTTGGCTGTCCTGCCCGTCGCCGGTCTCGCCCTAGCCTTGGGGCTAGGCCATGCCTCTTTTGCCCTTCTTATCGCCTACGCTCTGTTCCAAGGCAGTACCCAGGCGATCATCATCCCGACACGGGATGCGCTGCTAGGCCGCATTGCCGGCCAAGACATTCAACGGGCGGTCACGACTGCCATGATCGTGCAGTTCCTAGCGCAGGTAGGCGGCTTCTTTCTGGCCGGATCGGCCAGCCGCATAGGCGCCGAAAACCTCCTTTGGCTACAGGCAGGCACCTATGTATTGGCAATGTGTTGTGCGCTGCGGATGAAGGCGGCGCCACCACTGCCGAAGACCCTCTGCGAGCCCGCTACGCAACCCTCCGTATGGATGGAGTTGGCCGTGGCTTTTCGCCAGATAGCCGATTCATCCCGAATGGGGCCCATCACTTTCTTGATGTGTGGTGTTGGCGTCTTTTTCATCGGTGTTTTCCACGTGGTCATTCCGATCATGGTGCGGGACTACTACGCGGGTGATTCCGTAGCGCTGGCCATGGTCAACGGCTGCTTCGTCGCGGGTGTGGTCACCGCCATCACTACCATGACCCGGCGTTCGCCGGTGCACAAACAGGGCGTAGCCGTGTTCCTCTCCGCCTGCGGCGGTGCTTGCTTGACGGCTTTGTTCGCTACCTACCCGCCAGTATCGGTGTTTTATCTGTTCATTTACCTATTCGGCATCAGCGCCGGGATCCTCATGTCACTGGGGCGTACCATCGTGCAAGAATCGGCTGATGCGCACTACCGTGCCCGCACATTGGCCATCTACAGTCTCTCGTTCATGGGGGGAGCGCCCATCGGCTCTCTTGTCATTGGCCAGATCGCCGAGGCCACTCACGTGCTGCACGCTGCGCTATTGAGTGCTTTAGGCATGAGCTTATTGCTCGTGGTGATGCGCTTTAAGACCACTATCTGGTACATCACCCGTGCGCAAAGCCCGAGGAGTTAAAACGCATGACGACCATGCGCCCAGAAGTTGCCGGTACCCAACACGTTGTATCCACCGGTCACAATTTCGCCTCCCAGGCGGCTTTCAATATCCTGGAGGACGGCGGTAACGCCATTGATGCAGGCATTTGCGCAGGTATCGCGCTGGGCGTACTACAAAGCGATTTGGTGAGCGTGGGCGGCGTGGCGCCGATTATCGCCTACATCGCCAAAACGCAAGAAATCGTCACCGTTGCCGGACTCGGTTGGTGGCCACGCAAAGCCGATGTGGACTACTTCCACCGTGAGCACGGCGGCGCCATCCCCTCGGGCATCATGCGCACGGTTATCCCGGCCGCCCCCGATGCGTGGATCACGGCACTTGAGCGGTGGGGTACCCGTTCATTCGCGGATGTGGCCGAAGCTGCTATACGTTTCGCCCGCGACGGTTTCCCGATGAATCACCTGTTGCAAGGCTCGGTAGCCCGTAATATCGATAGCTACCGCAGTTTTCCGGCCCACGCCCAGATCTTCTTGCGCGACGATGCCCCGTATGAGATCGGCGAGATTTTCCGGCAAACCGACACCGCCGCGTCGTTGCAATACATGGTGGACGAAGAGCGGGCAGCGCTCGGGCGGGGTGCATCCCGCCGAGACGGCCTGCGGGCGGCCCATGCAGCGTTCTACCGGGGAGATATAGCCAAACGCATCACCGACTATCACGCCGAACACGGTGGATGGCTCACCATGGAGGATTTGGCTGAGTACCGCTCCGAGGTAGAACCAGCGCAAACCACCCGCTATGGGGATGTGGACGTTTACGCCTGCGGACCGTGGTGTCAAGGGCCCGCGCTGTTACAAAGTCTCAACTTACTCGAGGATTTTGACCTTAAGAGCATGGGCCATAACTCGCCCGCGTATATTCATACGCTCACTGAGGCGCTCAAACTGGTCATGGCCGATCGGGATTGTTACTACAGCGATCCGCGCTATGTCGAGGTACCCATGCAGCGCCTCCTGGCCAAGGATTACGCCAAGACACGGGCGGCGATGATCGATGCCGGCAAAGCTTGGCTAGAGCTGCCACCTGCCGGCGATTGGCAAACCTTAGGTCTGGCCCACGAACCCCCGGTCCGGCGGGAACGGCCAAAGCCCAAAGACACGGGCACAGACGCAGCGGCCATGGACACGACTTATCTATGCGTAGTGGACCAACAGGGCAATGTGTTTTCCGCTACGCCCAGCGACGGATCGTATAACGGTGGCATCGTGCCTGGTCTCGGTTTTGTGATCAGTGGCAGGGGCACGCAATCATGGACTGATCCTAAACACCCCTCGGTACTGGCGCCGGGCAAGCGTCCGCGCCTGACACCCAATCCGGCCATTGCGGTACAACGCGGTGAACGCTTCGTCCCCTTAGGTACTCCCGGCGGCGATGTACAAGTGCAAGCCATGGTGCAAACATTTTTGAATCTATTCGTATTCGGCATGGGTCCACAAGCGGCCGTGGAAGCACCGCGCTTTGCCAGCTATTCCTTTCCCGATTCCTTCGAACCCCATGATTACCATCCCGGTCTTTTGAAGATGGAGGCACGTATCGACGCGGCCACCGGCGAACAACTGACAGCGATGGGACACCGGATTGAATGGTGGCCCGACATGGTCTGGCTGGCCGGCTCCATGTGCATCATCGATGACAACCGCATCACCGGACTCAAGCGCGGCGGCGCCGATCCAAGACGCCTGGCTTACGCGCTAGGATGGTAGTACTGCGATAGAGCACCTCTAAAAATGCACTTTTTCCGCGATTGCGGCGTCAGCGCCGTGCTCGAATCCTCAGGTATCACCTATACACTGCGGTTCTGCGCGCGGTGCTTCCTTGCATTCACGAAACAATGACTATTGTTAGAGGCGCCCGATAGTTGTTTTTACTTAATGCGTGAGTATTACACTATGTGCGTCGGTCCAACATTCCGGTCAAAGCGATACGGAGAACCGCCGCCGGTGCGCGTTGCATCCGCCAACCACCACCAGTTCATCAGAGGAAAACCGATTACCCCCAAAGGAAAATCGATCAACCTCCGAGGAAAGTCGATCAACGTCTGCTGTTGGCTGCTGGCCATCTTTTTCCTGTGCTCTGGAACCGCCGCCAGGGCCGATGAAAACTCGCAGGCCAATAGATTAACCAGCGCCGACAAGAGCGCGATCCGCACCGTTATCGAACATCAACTGGCCGCTTTCCAAGCAGACGATGCGGCACGGGCTTTCAGCTACGCCACTCCGGAAATGCAGCGCAAATCCCGCACCCCGGAGCGGTTCATGGCCATGGTCAAGCAGTCCTACCGGCCCGTATACAGGCCCCGGGCAGTGTTCTTTCAGAACATCATGGTGATGGACGGCATTCCAGCGCAGCGGGTGTTACTGATGGATTCACGGGGGGCGCCGGTGATGGCTGTATTTCCTATGCAACGCCAAGATGACGGCAATTGGCGCATCGCGGGCTGCATATTATACCGCAACACGGCCAACGTACTTTGAAGCCTGCTGCCCATTGGAATAGCTGCCATTGGAATAGCTGCCATTCTAAATGGCGGTAGGGCAGCTAGCCGATCAGCCAAAAGTCACTCCCGCGCACCAGGCCGATAAATTCAAGATATCGGGCGATCTGCTGGCGCGCCCCATGGGTAGCCACATAAACCAACACCGCACTTCGCCCGTACCTTGCGCGCAGCCACGATGGCGTCACTACGCGTGCACCGTTGATCACATTACCGACTTTGCGCGGATCGATGTCGATCCAAGCCTCGATGGTAAACCCGAAGCGCAATAAGTGTGCCGCCCGCCTGCGGGTTTTGCGCCCTGCTCCCCAAATAACCAGTGAGCGCACGCCACGCCGGCGTAGATACGAGCACAGATAATGGGCACGCAACCGGTCGAATGCGTCCCTTGAGTAGCGTGGATCGCGACGCGAAAGACTACCTCCCGACTGCCGCCAATGAAGCAAGGATGCCTGCAACTTGGCGAAGCGGTGACCGAGCGCATGCAAGCGTAGCCACAACTCGTAGTCCTCGGGATAAGGGCCATGGCGGTACCCACCCGCGGCCATTACGGCCGCGCGGTTATAGAGCGTACTCGGGTGGGTCAAAGGCGACTCCAAAAAGATATCCGCCGCCATATCTTGCGCACTCATACAGCTGTTTTGCCACACCAGATACTCACGCATGCCGCCGGTCAGAGCGCTCTCGGGCCAGGCCCGCACCCGCGACCCCACGACGGTGCACTCAGGCCAGCGCCGGCTCGCCTCCAGTTGCGCAGCTAACCGCGCTGGCGCCATCCAATCGTCTGCGTCCATACGTGCTATGAGCGGCGCCTTGGCCTGACTCAGGCCATAGTTCAACGCCCTGACTAAACCGACATGGGGTAAACGCAATACACGCAGCCGCCTATCCCCCTTGGCATAGGCTGTTGCGATTAGCGCAGTGCTGTCGGTGGAACCATCGTCCACCAATACGATTTCGTACTGCGCGAGCGTCTGCCCGGCAATACTGGTAAGACAATGGTCGAGCGTTGACGCCCCGTTGTGCACAGGCAACAGCACGCTGATCAGGGCAGTGGCAGCGACGGCTACTACAACTCTCTTGCGATGCGAAACCCGATATTCTTGCGGCCCTTCTTGCGATCCCGGGCGTTGCGCTTTTGGCTCTTCAACGAATCACCCGGTGAGTTATAGGCCCCTCCTCGAACCACCCGGCGCCGGCAATCTTCAGCGTCTTCCACCCACGCTGAGCCGTCCACCGGTGCCCCCGAGTAGTTCGGGTTGTAGCAGTCCTCTACCCATTCGAGCACGTTTCCGGCAGTGTCGTACAAGCCGAATCCATTGGACTCGAAGCGGCCAACCTCGGTCGGATTGTGGCTGGTGAAATCGCTGCCACAGGTAGAGCAGTGGGCGCGTCCCGCTTCCATCTCGTACCCCCACCAAAACGGTTGCTCGTTACCAGTAGAGGCGGCGTATTCCCATTCCGCTTCGCTGAGCAGCCGGTAGACTTCCCCAGTCTGCTGCGACAACCATTCGGTATATTTCTTGGCCTCCGTCCAAGAGACATTGGTCACCGGGTACTCGTCTCCCACCTTGGCTTGTTCGGGCATGGTGCCGCCGGTGGTGTTGACATATATCTCGTACTCTTTTTGCGTGACTTCGTATTTGCCAATCGCGATATCCGGCACCGTCACCGTATGTTTCGGATTCTGGTCCGGATTGGCGGGCAGGTTGGTACCCATCTGAAATGCACCGCCTGGTGCGACGGCCAGCACAGGTCCCGCGCTACCACCCTTTAGCGTATCGCGCAACTCCGAACTCACCGAGATCTGCGCTGCGGGTGCCGGCGTCAGCACGGGGGGAGACGGCGTTATAGGGGCCAGAGTTGTAGGCCCAGGGGTTGTAGATCCAGGGGTTGTAGACCCAGGAGGCACACCGGTGACGGGCGGCACGTTGGTGGGACCTGGCGGTGAGACTGGCGCTGGTGGTGCAGGCACCGGCGGGGTGCTGCTTTGCAGGTAGTACCCAATACCGCCACCTGCTCCAACGGCTAACAACAGCAAGACGACAATCACGGCGCGAATGCGTACCGCCGAACCAGCGTCTCGTCCAGCATCTTGCTCATCGGCGGGTGCGCTAGGCAAGCGCGCAGGTGCCGGGAGCGTGTTGGCCTTCGCTATCTCTTCGGCAATTTGCGCGCTATCCAGGACCTGCGTATCTCCTGCCGAGAGCTTGGGCGCTGGCACCGCCGCAGGTGCTCCATCCGCATCCCGATCCAGGACGTCTATGACTATAACCGTGGTGTTGTCCTGCCTCGGCTTGGCGGCATCCTCCACCGCCTTGAGAAGCGCCTCTACGCATTCGCGGGGGGCACTGGACCAGGCGGACATCTGCACGACCATGGCAGAACTCAGGGTATCCAATCCGTCCGATGCGATAATCAGCCGGTCGCCGGGTATCAACTCTATCGAGGTATTGGGACAGTCGACTTCGGCGATGTCATCCCCGGTTATGGCGCTCATGAGCATATTGCGCGACAAACCGGGCTCAGGCTCGATTTCTATGCCCTGTCTAGCCATACGGTCCAGGTAACCGCCATAGCTGTGATCTTCGTTTTTCTTATCGAGTTCTTGATTACGCAGTAAATACAGATGCGAGTCGCCTACACTCACCCACCAAGTTTTGCTCTCGTGGAAAACGCCCGCGACCATGGTACATCCCATACCATCCAAGGCCGGGGTTTCGCGGATCGACCCGGATAAAGCGCCATTCGCTTTGGCTAAGGCAATACGCAGTAGATTCGGGATCTCATCCTTACCGAAGCCGGCGACGAAGGTTTTGTTGAAGGTGGTAACGACCAGATTACTGGCGATATTCCCCGCCGCGTGCCCACCCATGCCATCGGCCATGATGACCACCGCCGCGCCCTTCGGATCCTCGCCCACGTCCAGGTAGGAGTTCAGAAACGCATCTTCCTGGTAGTCTCGCGCCCCGTCGATCTGATTTCCGGCGATTTCGAAATAGAGTCTCAAGGGCTAACCTTCTACGGACGTTGGTCTGGCCCAAATCAGCGGGCAGTAGCGCCACGCTTCGTCTTTACGGGACTGCCTTCACCTGAGCGCATAACATGCGCCACCGGGCCAACAGTCGCGCGCAACCGCCTTCTCCTGCTCGGTGACGACAGTACAACCGATTTCATCTCAGATGCGCCGCATGGTACCGAATGGTGAAACGCAAACCCACCTCTTTCTATATCGGATGCCGAGGAATCGACTGATTTCCTGTCTAACATGTGGACGCATGCACAGATAAAAGCCATCCTTTTGCGGCCCTTGCGGGTGCTTGTAAAAGCTTGCTCGGGTGGTGACTGTCACGCGCGCTCCTTTCCGTCCCTGCCGCCGCCCGTCCAACGTGGCAATCAGTGAACCAGTCCAGTGACTCAGCCCAGTGAATCGGCCAACCGCTGTCCTGCGGCAAAATCCAGTGTGCCCTCGTAGATAGCCCGGCCCGTTATGGCACCGATAATACCGTCGTCCTCCACTTCGCAAAGAGCGCGTATATCATCCAGCGAACGCACGCCTCCCGAGGCGATTAGCGGCACATGAACCGCCCGGGCCAGCGCCACTGTCGATTCGACATTGACGCCGCCGAGCATGCCATCACGGCCTATGTCGGTATGGATGATGGCCTCGATACCATCCGCTTCGAAACGCTGCGCCAGATCGAACACATCGTGGTGGGACAACTTCGACCAACCGTCTACCGCCAGACGCCCGTCCTTGGTATCCAGGCCTACGCAAATATGACTTGGAAACTCCGAGCACAGCTCGGCGATCAGGTGTGGTGTATTCACCGCCTTAGTGCCGATAATGACCCAGCGAACACCGGCGAATAAGTAGGCTTCCACCGTGTCTTCATCGCGGATCCCGCCGCCTACTTGGACCGGTAGGTCCGGATGATTCCTGCAGATATCCGCGATGAGTCCGTGATTGACCGGCTCACCGCTCACCGCACCATCGAGATCGACTATATGCAGCCGGCGCGCGCCGGCTTCCACCCAGCGGCCCGCCACCGCCACCGGATCGTCGGAGAACACGGTTTCCTCATCCATGCGCCCTTGCCGCAAACGAACGCACCGCCCGTCCTTTATATCTATCGCCGGAATGACAAGCATTGGTCCAAACGTCCGGTTCAATCACCTCTGATTGACTGCAAGAGCTTAGCACAGCCAGAACTGTATCTGTGCTCGCCTTATAGTATAGATCCTAGCGACAACTCAATGGGCCTCGGCCCAGCTACCACCGTGCCCCACATCCACTTCCAAAGGCACGTCGAGGTGAGCGGCATCGCGCATTTTTTGCCTGATGACTCCACTCACTTCGTCCACCGCACCCTCCTCGACTTCGAACACCAACTCATCGTGCACCTGCATAATCATACGAAGCGCGAGACCTTCCTGCTCTATCCAGCCGTCCAGGTCCAGCATGGCCCGCTTGATGATGTCAGCCGCCGTTCCCTGCATGGGCGCATTGATGGCGGTGCGCTCGGCATATTGCCGGCGTTGATAGTTGCGCGAGTTGATCTCCGGTAAATAAAGACGCCGGCCGAACACTGTCTCTACATATCCGCGCTCGTGGGCTTCACTGCGCACCCGATCCATATACGCTTTGACTGCGGGGTAGCGTTCGAAATAAAGCTCTACATAGTTTTGCGCCTGCCCCCGCGCAATACCGAGTTGACGCGCCAGCCCGAAAGCGGACATACCGTAGATAAGACCGAAGTTGATCGCCTTCGCACCTCGCCGCTGCTCGGGCGTAACCTCGCTGAGCGCCGTGCCGAATACTTCTGCCGCAGTCGCCGCGTGGATGTCGGCCCCCTGCTCGAAAGCCGCCCTCAGCCCGGCATCGTGGGAAAGATGGGCCATGATGCGAAGCTCTATCTGGGAGTAGTCCGCCGATACCAGTACATGACCGGGCGGCGCCACAAAGGCGGTTCTGATGAGGCGCCCTTCATCGGTTCTCACGGGAATATTTTGCAGATTCGGATCCGAGGAGGACAGCCGTCCAGTGGCGGCTACTGCTTGGCGGTAACTGGTGTGCACCCTGCCAGTCGCAGGATCGATGCATCCGGGCAGCGCATCGGTGTAAGTAGATTTGAGTTTCGAAAGCTCCCGGTGATCCAGGATCAGCCTAGGCAAGGCGTGCTCATGGGCCAATTCCTGCAATACCGATTCTGCAGTAGACGGCTGCTTCTTGGGCGTTTTGGCGAGCACCGGTAGTCCCAACTCATCGTACAAAATCGTCTGGATCTGCTTGGGCGAACCCAGATTGAAAGGATGCCCGGCTTCCTTGTATGCCTCCTCTTCCACCTCCAACATGCGTTTGGCCAAGCGTGCACTCTGCTCGCCCAGCAGCCGGCCATCCACCATAACACCCGTTTGTTCGATACGCGCCAGCACCGGGGTCAGCGGTATTTCTATGTTTTCATAGACCGCCTTCAGGGACGGTTCACGGTTCACTTTGTTGACCAAAACACCGCTCAATCGCAACGTGATATCGGCATCTTCGGCGGCATAGTTCGACGCTACATCCAAGGGCACCTGGTCGAAGCTGAGTTGCTTGGCTCCTTTGCCCGCCACGTCCTCGTAGTGCACGGTTTTATGGCTCAAATATTTAAGAGCCAGGGAATCCATGTCGTGCCGGGAACCGGTGCTATCGAGCACATAGGAGGCGAGCATGGTGTCGTCCCGGATACCGGCGAGGGCGATACCATGACGCTTTAACACGACGAGGTCATACTTGATGTGCTGGCCCACCTTGGGGCGCTCGGGATCCTCCAAAATAGGCCGAAGACACGCTAGCACCTCATCCATGCTCAACTGTTCCGGTGCGCCGGCATAGCGGTGCGCCACCGGGATATAAGCCGCTTTACAAGGTTCTACGCTAACGGACAGGCCCACCAGTTGCGCTTGCATAGGGTTAATGCTGGTGGTCTCGGTATCGATGGCGATCAGTTCGGCGTTCTCCAATCGTGCTACCCACTCATCTAGCGCCGCACGGGTCAGCACGCATTCATATTCACCCGGCTGTGCCGGCGGCGGTGCCTGCGTGGCCACCTGCGTGACCGCCGCGGTGGTCCCCCCCTCCAGCAGTTCTGCCAACCAGGTCTTGAACTCCAGGCGGGCATAGAGTTCCTGTAACGCTTGGGTATCGGCATCACGGACTTTCAGATCGCGCGGCGCTTGTTCCAGTTCCACGTCACATTTGATGGTGACCAGATCCCGTGACAGGGGCAGGCGCGGCAGCGTGTCGCGCAAGTTCTCGCCAACCTTGCCTTTGATGTCCGCGGCCGCGGACATCACCCCGTCCAAGCTGCCATACGCATCCAGCCACTTCACGGCCGTTTTGGGTCCAACTTTGGGTACGCCGGGTACGTTGTCCACTGCGTCGCCGATCAACGTGAGGTAATCGATGATGCGGCTGGGCGGAACGCCGAATTTGGCTTTGACCCCTTGCTCATCCAACACCGAACCGTCCATGGTGTTCACCAAGGTCACGCCGGGGCGGACCAGTTGGGCCATATCCTTGTCGCCGGTGGAGACGATAACTTCCAAGCCGGCCGCTTGCCCGGCCACACTCAAGGTACCGATCACGTCGTCCGCTTCCACTGCGGGGATCATCAAAAGGGGCATGCCCATGGCTTGCACGACGGCATGGATTACCGGGATCTGAGCGCGCAATTCGTCGGGCATCGGCGGGCGGTTGGCTTTGTACTGCGCGTACATATCGTCGCGGAAGGTTTTTCCCGGTGCATCGAACACCACCCCTAAGAAGTCCGGGCTATAGTCTTCCATCAGGCGGCGCATCATATTGACCACGCCGTACGCCGCACCGGTTGGCTCATTGCGCGAGTTGGTCAAGGAGGGCATGGCGTGAAAAGCCCGGTACAGATAAGACGAACCATCGACTAAAACGAGCCGTTCGTTGCTAGTGGTCATGGGTCTGCGGCTGCTCCCGAAAAAAATGCGCCACGGTGGACAAACCCCGCGGTAGACAAACCCCGCGGTGGACAAACCCCGCGGTGGGCAAACCCCGCGGTGGGCAAACCCCGCAGTGGACAAACCCCGCGGTGGGCAAACCCCGCAGTGGACAAACAATGGGCGTTAGGAGATTCTAACGTTCCGCGGCGGTGTGCACCCTATCCAGGATACCCGTACCCGGGATATAAGAGCCTGTTCAAGATCTCCGAAGCAACAGCGCAATATTTGCAAGTAGCATCATGCCCAACGAGCTTTCGATTAGCCGCTCACAGTTTTTCCACAACCGGCGGTTTTTCTCAAACCATGAGAAGGTTCGCTCGACAACCCACCTCTTCGGGAGGACGGCAAAACGACCCGTGTCCGAGCGTTTGATAATTTCGACGTTCGCTCCGATTAATCTCAGCACTTCGCCAGCGAAAGCCATCCCCGTGTACCCGCCATCGCCCACTACACACCTAACCTCCGAGAGGCGCCCATCTGCTTGAGCAGCAAGTGCGGCCAGTGCCCCAGCTCGATCAGTGACATTTGCCGTGGTCACAAAAGCAGCGTGCACCAATCCCTGAGTGTCCACAGCTATGTGCCGCTTGATACCAGAAGTCTTCTTGCCTGCGTCATAACCTTTGTGGTTTGCACTGTCTGTGTTCTTCACGCTCTGTGCATCAACGATGATCAGGCTGGTTTTGCCACTGCGCCCCTGGGATTTGCGGGCCTCGCCAACCCATTTTTTTAACGCCTTGTCCAAGGCGCTGCAAGAGTCTTCTGGGGACGATTGCCGCCAGATAGTGAAATACTCATGCACACTTCGCCACTTTGGATACTCGTTGGGCAACATGCGCCATTGGCAGCCGGTCTTCAGCAGGTACAACACTGCGTTGAACACGTGATAGAGATCGAGTTGCCTTGGCTTGGTTCGCCGACGCGCCGCCTCCAGGATCGGTCTAACTTTCTCGAACTGTTGGCGAGATAGGTCACTCGGGTAGATTCGCTCGTCTGTCATTGCCTTCGCAGCCGCTATGACTATGGATAACAATAGCTTAGGTCAGATGTCCAAAATCGTCAGATCTTGAACAGGTTCTAAGAGATATTGCAGAGCGAAATTCGAATATGAGCGCGACATTGCGGATGGCTAGATCGGGGTTTTCCTTCAAATCACTACGCTGGCAGTCAGCGCGATGGTGGCCATTACGATGGTGGACGACGGTACTGATAGCGGGGCTTGTTCTGCTCTCCAATGCCGCTCTCGGTCAAGAAACCACGGATTTAGCCGACGTTCCGCCCCCGCCCCCGCCTGTTGAAAGCGGCGAATATCTGGAGCCGGACGTCACCATCGTACAAACCCGCGAAGAGACCATCTACGAATACCGGGTGGGCGGTCAACTGCGGGCAGTCAAGGTGGTGCCGCAGGTGGGGCCCGCTTATTATCTGGTCGATGCCGATGGCGACGGGCGCCTGGAAAGCACCCGCAATCCGTACGGCCCGCGGTTCCTGATCAACAGTTGGGTATTGTTTAGCTGGTAGTCTGGCCTTAACCCGTCAAAAGCTTATGACGTAAACGGGGCCTATCCCATCAACACAAGCGTCCCGAGTCCGAGGAAAGCGACGAAGCCGACCACATCGGTCACGGTGGTGAGAATGACGCCGCCCGCCAGCGCCGCGTCTATCCCCAACACCCGCAGCCCCATCGGAATAACAGCACCGGCAATGGCGGCCACTACCACATTGGCGACCAACGCGATGCCGACGATGGCCCCCAGCGCCGCATCGGCAAACCACAGGTAAGCAACACCACCCACCACCAGCGCCCAGAGGAGGGAGTTCAAGAGTCCGACTTTGAGTTCCCGGGAGAGAAGCGGCCATGCGTTATGCGGGTTCACCTGGCCGAGCGCGATACCCCGCACTACCACCGTGAGCGCCTGCGAGCCGGCGATACCGCCCATGCTGGCCACTACCGGCATCAACACAGCCAAAGCCACCACTGTCTGGATAGTGGCCGCGAATAAACCGATAACCCAGCTTGCGAGCAGCGCGGTGGCCAAATTAACCCCCAACCACAGAGCACGCCGCCTGGCCGTTACCCACACCGGCGCGAACATGTCTTCACCGCCTTCGAGGCCAGCTAAGCTGAGCAGCGGCTGTTCGCTCTCTTCACGGATCACATCGACCACGTCATCAACGGTGATACGCCCGATGAGCCGCCCGTCCCCATCCACCACGGGCGCGGTCAATAAGTCGAATTGCTCGAAGATATGCGCCACTTCGCTAGCCGGTGTAACGGCCGGGATGGCGAGCGCCTCCGGATCCATGCAGTCGGCCACGCCGGTGGCCGGATCCAGTACCAGGAGATCGGCCACGCGCAGGGTACCCAGATAGCGATTGTCCCGGTCCACCACCATCAAGCGGTTGGTACGGCGGGGGATCGCCCCTCTTTCGCGCAAGTAGCGCAGCACCCCGTCCAAAGAGACGTCGGGGCGTACGGTCACCGCATCGATGTCCATCAAACCACCGGCGCAATCCTCGGGGTAAGCGAGCACTTGCTCAATGCGGGCGCGGTGTTGCGCATCCATGCTACGCAGCACTTCTTCGGCCCTGTCTTCAGGCAGATCCTGGAGTATATCGACGGCATCATCGGCATCCAGATCGCAAGCTACAGCGGCCAGATCCTCGGCAGCCATATCGAGGATTTGTGGCGCCCGCACCGCATCGTCGGCATAAGCGAGTACGTCACCGAGTTCTTCAGCATCGAATGAGGCCCACACCAACTCGCGCTCGGCCCGCGGTAGCGATTCCAGCAGATCGGCGATTTCGCCGGGGTGCACTTCTTCGAGCAGGGCTGTCAGTCGATCTACCTCACCGGCCTTCAGTGCCGCCGTTATTCGATGCAGGCGCTCTGCGCGAAGCTCGATGCGTTCGACCCTCTCTATCATCGGCTTTAATCCCGCCGGCTCGGCTAAGCCGGTTGGTTCAGTTGCGCCACCAAAGCCTTGCGCGAAGCCGGCTTATGCGCCCGCATCACCCGTTGCACGAGCTTGCGCAAGCGCCCCACATGAGCGTTGACGATCACCTGCTTCACCTCCAATAGCGCATTGGGTTGCACGCTGAACTCTTTTAACCCAAGCCCCAACAGCAGGCGGGTGTAACGGGAATCACCGGCCATCTCACCGCACATGGCCACGGGAATGCCGGCACTGTGACCGGCCTTGATGACCCCTTGCACCAAACGCAGAACCGCGGGATTGAGCGGGTCATAGAGATAATTAACCTCATCATCAATGCGATCGATGGCAATCGTGTATTGAATGAGATCATTGGTACCAATAGAGAGGAAGTCGCTATTGCGGGCGAATAGATCGGCACAGATAGCCGCCGCCGGCACTTCGATCATGGCACCAACCGGCATGTTGGCATCAAAAGCCACGCCCTCGGTGGCCAGCTCTTCGCGACACTGTTGCAGCATGCTATGGACCTGTAGCAGTTCCTCCACCACCGCCACCATAGGCACCATCATGCGCACGCGGCCATAGGCGGATACTCTGGCGATGGCACGCAACTGCGCCTTAAACAACCCGGGCTCGCGCAGACACAAACGCACGGCGCGCAAGCCGAGCGCGGGATTAGCTGCCTCAGGCGCCCCCGGACGCACACCGTCCACTTGCTTATCCGCGCCCAAATCCAGTGTGCGAATAGTGACCGGCGCACCGTTCATGGCATCCACCACCGCCCGGTAGGCGTGGAATTGCTCCGCCTCGCCCGGCGGTTCGGCCCGGTTCATGAACATGAATTCCGTGCGGTACAAGCCCACGCCATCAGCGTTGACTTGCGTGGCATCGGCAATGTCTTTACCGAGTTCCACGTTGGCCTGTAGTCCGATGCGCTCGCCATCCAAAGTGACGCATGGCGTGCGCAGCAACTTGCGGCGGACTGCGTGGTGCCGCGCAATCTGGTCCTGGCGCGAGCGGTAATAATCGATGGCCCGCCCTCCGGGCGCCACCAACACCACACCGTGACGGCCATCGACGATGACCTCATCACCATCGCGCAAATATTGCAGCCCGCTATGCAACCCGACCACCGCCGGGAGGCGCAAAGAGCGGGCTAAAATCGCCGTGTGCGAGTTCGGACCACCGTATTCGGTCACGAACGCAAGCACGCCCTGGTACTGCATCAACACCGTGTCCGCCGGCGTCAGATCGTCAGCGCAAACTACCCGGCCAGCGTGGCGGGCGGTGTCCACTGCAGGCCGTGGCGGCGCCTGCGTACCCTCAGTATTTGAAATCTGCGCCGAAACCTGCTCAGCCAGTATTTGCTGAACGCGACCGACCGCGTGTTCGACGTCATCCCGGCGGGCCCGCAGATAAGCATCGTCTATCGCTTCGAATGCGGCTACCAAGGCATCGCGCTCTAACTTGAGCGCCCACTCGGCATTGCAAAACCGTTCGCGGATACGGCGCACCGGCGCGCCGGCGATGGCGTCGTCCTCGAGCATCAGCAGGTGAACATCAATAAAAGCGCCTACCTGGCTGAACAAGTGCCGCGGTAAGCGCTGGCGTAACCTTCTTACTTGCTCCTTGGCATCGTCCACGGCCCGCTGATAGCGCGCCACCTCAGCCTCCACCCAGGCCGGAGCAACGGTGTATTCGCGCACTTCCAATTGCGAGCGCTCCACCAAGCTCACTTGGCCGATGGCAATGCCCTTGGAAGCGCCGATGCCGTGCAAAGAGAAAGTCACTCATTCTCTCCGAATCTATCGGCTATGAGAGCGGTCACGGCCGCCACCGCCTGCTCGGCGTCTTCACCTTGCGCGCTCAGAGAAAGCGTGGTGCCCTGGGTGGCAGCGAGCACCATCACCGCCATGATGCTCTTCGCATCGGCTCGGCGAGGCTCGTTGACCAATTCGATTTTGCTGGCAAAGCGCCCTGCCACCTTGACCAGCGCCGCTGCCGCCCGCGCGTGCAAACCCAAGCGGTTGACAATGGTTACTTCCGCGCTAGCCGTGCTCATTTCTCACCCTATCTAGCTCCTTGTCGCGCCGCGCAGTTCAGCGCCCGCGGGCTGTTTTAATGAGTGCTTTCAACAACTCGCCGGGCTGCGCAGCACTCACCACGCCACTGCCGGTAAATCCGGCTTGCCGCGCCGCTGTTAGCAGACGTTGACTCAATACCACCAATTCGGCGTTTGCTTGCAACCAGCACAGCTCTTGCACCTCCAAGATGCGAGCTAAGTTCGCTATTCCTTCAACGCTGGTCAGCAGCAGCACCGCAGCGGCGCCCAGTTGTCTAATGCGGCTCACCTCACCGGTATCGGGACACGGACAATAACGCTCGTAGACTTCGATGTAGTCAACGCTTACACCTGCGCGGCGAAGGGCGCAAGCGAGAAACTCCCGTCCGCCACGACCACGCACTATGACCACCTTATTGCCCGCCCCAAGTGCTCTCAGTTCGGGCATTTGCAGTACGTCTTCACTGGTAGCGCCCGTGCTCGGATAGCGCGCCGTCACACCGCTCCCGGCCAGCGTGAGGCCAGTGCGCTCACCTACGGCAATGTAGTTGTCACACGACAGCTGCGCCAGCCACTTGAGACCGTAACGCACAGCGGTGGGGCTCACAAAAACAACGGCGTCAGCCTCTTTAGGTGCGCCTGCGCTAGCCACCGGCAAAGGACGTGTGCCCAAGGCCGGCAATAACACAGCGTGAATACCTTCGGCCGCGAGTGCATCGCACAATTCTCTGCCCGGGCCGGCCGGGCGTGTGACGATCACCGGCTTACCCGCTACCACCTGACTCATTGCCGTAGATTTAAGAGCTTGAGTTCAAGTGCCCCAGGCTATGGGGCATTGGGTTATGGGCACCTCCCTGGGTCATACGATATAGACCATTGCTTTCAGGCGCCTTGCAGCATAGGGCCGGCACCCTGCGCCAACAGTTGCTGTGCAGCCATCCGCCCAAGCTCCTCGGGCTGCGTATCATGACCGTCTACCTCCGTTCGCACCAATCGAGAGCCGTCTAGCCGGCCCACCAATGCTCTCAGCTTGAGGCCACCGGCCCCGTCGCGCTCGGCATAAGCGGCCATGGGCGCATGGCAACCGCCGCCCAAAGCGGCAAGCACCGCCCGCTCCGCCCGCACCCGCACATCCGCATCATGATCGGCGACCGCCGCTAATAGTTTTATCAAGCGCTCATCGCCGCGCCTGCATTCGATGCCCATGATCCCCTGTCCGGCCGCAGGCAGCATCCGCTTCGGTGCAAACGGGTGATTGATGCGTTCCTCCAAACCCAGGCGTTGCAGACCCGCTGCCGCCAATACCAGCGCATCGAAATCCCCCGCATCCAATTTCGCAAGGCGGGTATTGACATTACCCCGCACCGTACCCACCACCAAGTCCGGACGCAGGGCCAACAATTGACACTGACGCCTGGAGCTAGCCGTACCCACGCGGGCGCCTGCGGGCAACGCCTCGAACCGGCTGCAAGACGCAGAGACGAATACATCCCTCGGATCCTCACGCGCCGTGACCGCGGCAATGAACAACTGCGCCGGCAATTGCGCGGTGACGTCTTTCATCGAATGCACGGCAAAATCCGCCTGGTGATCCAAGATGGCCCGTTCCAACTCCTTGACGAACAGGCTCTTGCCACCCGCTTCGGTCAATTTGGCGCCGAGCAAGCGATCACCTGCCGTGGTCATCGGCAGCAGTTCACAGTGCAGGCCGAAATGGGCTGTGCACAGCACTTCGGAGACGGCTCGGGCTTGCCATAGCGCCAGTGGACTCTTGCGGGTGGCGATCTTGAGTGTGAGCATCGGCTGGACCCGGCAAACGAAAAGAGCAGTGTAGCCGAGGCACCGCCCGGCGGGCGCAAACGGTGCTTAGCACAGTATCCTGGGGCGATATCCTGGCGCCGGATTCATACCCGGATTCCATGTAGCGAGGGGCAAGAGCAAATGAGTCGTACTATCGGCATCGTGATGGACCCCATCAGCGAGATAAACATCAAAAAAGACAGCAGCTTTGCGATGCTGTTGGCGGCGCAGCGGCGGGGCTGGATAGTCCACTACATGGAGTTGCCCGACATCCGCGTGCACCAAGGCATTGCTCACGCCCGCACGCGGGAGTTGAAGGTGCGAGAGGATCCCGCCAACTGGTTCGAATTCGGTCGAGAACACGATCTCGAACTAGCCGCATTAGAGGTTATCCTGATGCGCAAAGACCCGCCCTTCGACATGGAGTTCGTGTACGCCACCTACGCGCTTGAACGGGCCGAGGAGGCGGGCTGCTTGGTGGTGAACAAACCGAGCGCTCTGCGCGATTGCAACGAGAAATTCTTCACCGCCTGGTTCGCCGGGTGCACACCGGAGACACTCATTACCCGCGATGCCGGCGACATACGGGCGCTGGTGGAACGTCTTGGCGACATTATCGTCAAACCCCTGGACGGTATGGGCGGAGCCTCCATTTTTCGCATTGCGCCCGGTGATGCCAATACCAGTACCATCATTGAAACGTTGACCGCTCACGGCAGCCGTTTCGCCATGGCGCAACAGTACATCCCACAGATCACCGATGGCGACAAGCGGGTGCTGATGTTGGACGGCGAGCCCCTGCCATACGCGCTAGCGCGGGTGCCGGCGGCCGGGGAGCTGAGGGGCAATTTAGCCGCCGGAGCACAAGGGGTGGGACGCCCTCTCACGGAGCACGACCGCTGGATTGCCGGGCAGGTGGGGCCAGAGCTGCGCCGGCGAGGACTACTGTTCGTCGGGCTGGATGTGATAGGCGAGTATCTGACCGAGATCAATGTCACCAGCCCCACCTGCATACGGGAGCTTGACGGATTGTTCGATCTGGACATCGGCGGGAGATTGATGGATGTTATAGACGGGAAGCTAAATTCAAGAACTTAACAATACATATCAAAAAGATATGAGATTTCTTTAACAAAGAATATTCACTTTCGCCAATACCTGCCTGCCAATACCTGCCTGTATACTCTGAAAAAACCGAAGTCTGAATTCGATCCATGCACACGCTCCGACTACCAAGCTTGACGCTGCCGAGGGTGACGCTACCAACGGTGAGCAACGTATCGGAGCGCATGACCATCGCCGTTTTCGTGGCCGTGGTGGCGCATCTAATCGTCGTTCTAGGCGTTTCGTTCGAAGACGAGCCAAAGCCAGCGCCGGCGGCTAGTCCGTTGGACATACTGCTGGTGCAGCCAGACAAAAAAGTCAAGCCGGCAGACGATACCGAGTTGTTGGCGAATCAAAGCCAGGACGGCAGCGGAGAAAACCGGGAGCCCCTGCCGAATCCAACGACCCGAGCAGGGCAACGATCAGTCAATCCGGCGCGAACGACACACGCACCCGCCGAGGTACTCTCACTACCGAGCGCCAATACTCCGGCTGTCGTTCATAAGAACACGGTGGAGGCAGCCAAACCCATCCTGACGGCTGAGCGCAGTGAGAGTTCCACCAGCCCGTTGTCGGGACGCCCCCGGCCCCGTGCCAAACCACGCAGTTGGAGCGCCCTGAAAACGCCATCCGCTGCACCGGCGGCGCGGCCCGGAACAGGGGTCAACAGGGCCGCACAGCTCATCACTTCAGGCCTGGCGATGGCCAGCCTTCCATCAGAACTGGACAAGCGCCTGGCGGCCTACAGCAAACGCAAATCCGAACGCACCAAGCAGCTCACCAGCCGCACGCGGGAGTACAAATACGCCAGCTACATGGAAGACTGGCGCGCCAAGGTTGAGCGCATAGGCAACCTGAACTACCCGGATGAAGCGCGCAGAAAACGCCTCTCGGGAAAATTGACACTCAATGTGCGGCTAACCGCAGACGGCAGTGTCAAACGAGTGAACGTATCTAAGTCGTCCGGACAAAAAGTGCTCGATGACGCCGCCATCCGCATCGTCCGCTTATCGGCCCCCTTCGCACCGTTTCCGCCCAGCTTCCGCGACGAGATCGACTACCTGGATATCCACCGTACCTGGCGCTTCTCGAATACCGGTCGGTTAGCCGCCAACTAACCCCCCTGATACAGGAGCGATCGGCCATAGACCTCAATGCCGGTGGACAGAGCGGCGGCCAACACCGGATACTGCGCGGGGGGGCGCGTATCGCAACGGCTGATGCGGCGTTCACGGAAACGATCTGCGGCCTATGAACTTCACCAATCAATTTCTCGTAGCCATGCCGAATCTGGCGGATCCCAATTTCGCCAAAACGGTCACTTACATATTGGCGCACAGTGAAGACGGCGCCATGGGTTTGGTCATCAACCGGCCGCTGGAAGTCAACTTCGGCGACTTGCTCGAGCATATGAACATCGACACGGCCAGGCATGAGATCAAGGCTAAACCGATCATGCAAGGCGGTCCAGTGGAGCCGCAACGCGGTTTTGTGGTGCATGAGCCAGGTGGCAATTGGGATGCCGTCATGCAGGTAGAAGACGGCTTGGCAGTGGCTTGGTCTAAAGACATTCTGGTGGCGCTCAGTGAAGGAAGCGGCCCGCAACGCACGCTGGTCACGCTCGGCTACGCCGGCTGGGGCGCCGGTCAACTGGAAAACGAGGTGCTGGACAACTCGTGGTTAAACGGACCGGCCGATGCCAATATCATCTTCGATTGCCCCTATGAGCAGCGCTGGGAAAACGCTGCCCGTCTGATGGGGGTGGATATCGAGCGTCTATCGGGCACTGCCGGCCATTCCTAGCCGCTGGGCGAGATCCTTTTGCGCGAGGTCCTTCTGTGAGAGATTGTTGTGTACTCGGGTTCGACTACGGCACCAAACACATCGGTGTGGCCGTGGGCCAGACGGTTACCGGCACTGCCAGCCCGCTGCAAACCATCAGCACCCGCAACAGCAAACCCGACTGGGCCGAGATCGCAGTGCTAATAGAGGAATGGCAGCCTGACTGTCTCATTGTAGGGGAGCCGCTCAACATGGATGGTTCGCCTCAAGCGATGACGGCGGCGGCGAACGAGTTCGCGCGCCAATTGACCGAGCGGTTCCAACTGCCGGTGCACAAGGCGGACGAGCGCCTCTCGACGATAGAGGCACGCAGGCTGCTGGCCAACCGCGGGCAGCTCGCTCGCAGGGATCACCCTGTTGCCGCCAAGGTGATATTGGACGGATGGTTGATGGAGAACACAATTGAGCGGACCTGAAACAGCCCCTGAAATAGCGGCCTCTGACATGGCGGCCCCCGAGATAGCAGACGTCACCGTCATTATCGACAAGATGGCGCAGGCCTTGCACCCGATCGCCCAGTTCTCCGAGATTCCTGTGGTAATGGTGGGGATCCGTACCGGCGGCGTATGGGTGGCCCAAGCGTTACACGAACGCCTGCAATTCAGCGGCACCCGAATCACTGGCGCCATAGGCTCGCTTAACATCAATTTTTACCGGGACGACTTCACCCGTATCGGTATGCACCCCCGGGTGACCCCTTCAGATCTGCCATTTACCGTCGATGATCACCATGTGATCCTGGCCGATGATGTGCTGTTTACAGGCCGCACGATACGGGCGGCGCTCAACGAACTGTTCGACTATGGCCGCCCATCGAGTGTGACGCTGGCGGTTTTAGTCGAGCGCGATGGCCGGGAGTTGCCAATACGCGCGGACGTGGTGGGGCAACAGATGACCTTAGCGCCCGATCATTACATCAAGCTTTCGGGGCCAGAGCCGCTGGCACTCGTTTTACAAGCCCGCTCATGAGCATGGGCGTTCATGAGCATGGGCGCCCATGAGCGTAGGCGCCCATGAGCATAGGCGCTCATAAATGTAGGCGCCCATCAATGCCTGCCAATGATATTCAGTTGGACGAGCATGGACGCCTGCGTCATTTCCTCGCCATAGATGGCCTCAACCATGATCTTCTGGTTCAGATCTTGGATACCGCCGAGAATTTCGCCGGCATCGGCCACAGAGTGGTAAAAAAAATACCTCTGTTGCGGGGCAAAACCGTCATCAACCTGTTCTTCGAACCGAGCACCCGGACATTAACCACTTTCGAATTGGCCGCGAAACGCTTATCGGCGGATGTGCTCAACCTGAATGTCCCCACCTCCTCGACCTCCAAGGGTGAATCGCTACTCGATACCCTGCAAACCCTGGAAGCCATGCACTGCGATATGTTCGTGGTGCGCCACCAAATGAGCGGTGCCGCCCACTTCATCGCGCAACACGTGGCCCCGGAGGTGAGTGTCATCAATGGCGGTGACGGGCGCCATTCGCATCCCACACAAGCCATGCTCGACCTATTCACTATTCGCCGGCACAAACAGGGTTTCACCGACTTGACGGTCGCCATCGTGGGTGACGTCGCCCATTCGAGGGTCGCCCGCTCGCAGATCGCCGCCCTGCGGATGCTGCAAACAGGTGAGGTGCGGGTAGTAGGGCCTAAAACGCTCATTCCACCAGGCCTACCGGCAGATGTGCGCATCTTCCATGATCTCAAAGATGGCTTACATGATGCCGACGTAGTCATCATGCTGCGTTTGCAAAAAGAACGCATGCAAGGGTCTACCCTGCCGAGTTCACAGGAATATTTCCAAGTGTGGGGCCTCACCGAGAAGCGCTTGTACGCCGCCAAGGAGAACGTCATCGTCATGCACCCGGGGCCGCTCAACCGGGGCGTGGAGATCAGCTCCGAAGTCGCTGACGGCGACCGCTCGGTGATACTGCAACAAGTGAGCTACGGGATTGCCGTCCGTATGGCGGTCATGTCGATGACCTTGGGCCGTGGCGCACAAACGGAGCGCGCACATGCGCACTGAAATCCGCGGCGGCCGCGTCGTCGATCCTGCTGCCGGCTACGACCAACCCGCCAACCTGTATATAGACGGGGGCCGGATCGTCGCTGTAGGCAAGCAACTGGCTGATTTTCGCCCCGAACGCATTATCGATGCAGCCGGCTACGTCGTCTGTCCGGGTCTGGTGGAACTGAGTGCCTACATCCCGGTACACGCCGGTGAAGCAGCTATCGCCGCGGAGCTACACGCGGCGGCGGCCAACGGCATCACCACCTTGTGCATCCCGCCTAACGCCAACCTGATCGCCGACTCCCCGGCGAATGTGGAATTAGTCCACCAGCGTGCCCAAGCGCTGCGGCTTGTGCGTGTAGAGGTGATAGGCGCACTCACCAACGGCCTGCAAGGCGAACAGTTGGCGGAGATGTTCACGCTAATGCAGGCGGGTTGTCCCGTGGTCAGTAACGGCGCTTTTCCCATTCGCAGTACCGAAGTGATGCGCCGGGCCCTCGAGTACGCGGCGACTTTCGATTTGACCGTGCTGCTGCATTGCCAAGATCCGTGGCTCACCGATGATCGCCTGGTACACGGCGGCGAGCACAGCTTTTCATTAGGCCTTGAGCCGGTGCCGGAAGCAGCGGAGACCGTGGCCGTCGCCCGCGAGTTGTTGCTCCTGGAGCAAACCGGTACCAAAGCGCATTTTTGCCGGCTGAGCACGGCCAGGGCGGTCGCCATGATCGAGCAGGCCCGGGCGCGCGGTTTGCGGGTCAGCGCGGACGCGGCATTGCCTTATCTTTTCCTGTCGGAATCGGACATCAACGGCTTCGATGTGCGCTGTCACGTGTATCCCCCGCTGCGTACGCAGGCGGACCGCGACAGCTTACGCAGCGCGCTCCGCGATGGGACTCTTAGCTGCGCCACCACGGATCACCGGCCGCTGGGAATGGACGCCAAAGCCAATCCGTTTCCGGCAGCCGCACCGGGTATTTCCGGCTTGGACACAGCGCTACCACTGCTGCTTCGCTGGATGAGCGAGTGCGATGTTCCGCTCATCGAGGCGCTGGCGCGAATGACCAGCCAACCGGCACAATTGGCCGGCTTGGACCGTGGCACTTTGCAAGCTGGCGCGGGCGCTGATGTGTGCTTATTCGCACCTCAAGTTGAATTTACCGTAGACGTCCAGCGATTTTATTCACAGGGTAAAAACTCGCCCTTCGACGGCGACACCGTGCGCGGCGAAGTCAAAGCCACGCTGGTAGGCGGTCATCTGATTCATCAAGCGGCAGACTTACGGATAACGCAGGGACTCTTATGAGCGCCGGAGATAAAGCCCACCGTGGCACCATTCACGTGGAAACCTGTGAGTTGATCAGCAAGGCAGCCCATCCTTGCGATCAATTCATCTTGCGCTTCAAGTCCCCCAAGATCGCTTCGGCTTGTACCGCCGGGAGCTTCATTCACATTCAGTGCGCCGCCGCGCTGCCCATGCGCCGGCCCATGTCGGTGATGCGCTGCTCCGCCGATGAAGGCTGGATAGAGGTTCTCTTCAAGATCGCGGGCACTGGCTGCGCAGCGCTCGCAGCGCAGCCAGTGGGTGCCGAGCTAAGCGTCCTAGGCCCTATAGGGAACGGTTTTTGCGTAAGCGCTGAGCACCGTCACACGTTGCTGCTAGGCGGCGGCGTGGGCATACCGCCCATGATATTTCTGGCTGAAACCCTCTTGCGGCTCGTACGTCCTCCTGCTTTGGTGATCATGGGTTCCGAAGTTCCGTTCCCGTTCCCTCCAGCCAAAGCATCGCTACCGCTGCCCGGCATTGATGACGGCGGCGCCAATAACAACGCCAATAACAATATGGGCGCTGCCATGCCCTTGCTGGAGCAGTGGAACATTCCTTCAAGGCTCACCTCGCTGCGCGAATTCGATGGCTGCTTTCGCGGCTTCGTGACCGATCTGGCCCGGATCTGGTTAACCGCCCTCAGCGAGGAGGTGCTAACCGACGTGGCGATCTTCGCCTGCGGCCCCACTGCGATGCTAAGAGCGGCGGCTGACTTGGCCGCCACTTTAGAGCTGCCATGCCAGGTATCGTTGGAAGAATTCATGGCCTGCGGCGTGGGCGGCTGTGCCGGATGCGCCGTGCGCACCTTGGAGCCCGAGGGACCAGCGATGCGGCGCGTTTGTGTAGACGGGCCGGTATTCGATGCGCGGGCTGTCGATTGGGAGGCATTGCCCGCCTGATCTCGATACTTCGCCAGGACGGTTCAGTAATGTTCATAGTCCCTAGAGAGGAACGTGGCGAACGTTCCCCTAACCAAGGAGGAGCCCACCGAATGAAGAGGCAAACTCCCCTGCTTATGGCTGCTATCGCCGGTTTCGCAACACCGCCAGCGCTGGCTCGAGTCCCTGGTATGTCCTGCACCGAACCGGCATTGCCGGCGAGCAAGCCGGAAACCTCAGAAGCAATAGCCGTTTTTTCGAAAACGGCTTCCGCTTATCAAAATTGCCTCATGAGCTATGTGGACGCGCGCAAGCGTGACGCCAAAGCCTATGGGGATGCGGCCAACAAAGCAGTCAATGCATGGCATGCTTTTGTCAGAACAACCAATCGACTCAATTCGAAGTAACAAGCATGGACGGGACAGACATGGATGGGGCAGGCGTGGACGGGACACCAAGAGCGGAACGCAAGCCGCTAGCTGGAGTGCGGGTGCTGGAAATGGGCCAGCTCATCGCCGGCCCGTTCGCTGGCTGCATACTGGCTTATTTCGGCGCCGAGGTGATCAAAATAGAAATACCGGGCGAGGGCGATCCTATTCGGCAATGGCGTGAAACGCGCAACGGTACATCGTTTTGGTGGCACAGCGTAGGGCGTAACAAAAAGTGTGTGACACTGAACTTACGCTCAGATCGCGGCAAAGAATTGGCCTACCAACTGGCGCTAAAGTCCGATGTTCTGCTGGAGAACTTCAGACCCGGTACCATGGAAACATGGGGGCTTGGACCGGATAGATTCGCCGACCATCACCCCGCCCTAATCTACACCCGCGTCTCGGGCTACGGACAAACCGGCCCCTATGCAAAACGGCCCGGCTTCGCCTCGGTCTGCGAAGGAATCGGCGGCTTTCGCTACGTCAACGGCTTTCCAGGCGAAGCGCCAGTTCGCCCGAATTTAAGTTTAGGCGACAGTTTGGCCGGATTACACGCCGCCTTCGGCGTCACCCTGGCTCTGCTGGATCGCCAACGCCCGAACGGTCACGGCCAACTGGTGGATGTGGCTATCTATGAATCCATGTTCAACATGTTGGAGGGTGTGATCCCCGAATACGACGGTGCTGGCATCATTCGCGAACCGTCGGGCTCAACCTTGACCGGGATCGCTCCCACCAATACTTACCGCTGCGGCGATGGCCGTTTCATCGTCATCGGCGCCAATGGCGATTCCATTTTCAAGCGCCTCATGCGGGCCATGGACCGCGAAGATCTAGCCCAAGATCCACGTTTCGCCCGCAACTTGGGTAGGGTCGAACATCAAGCAGAGTTGGACGGCGCCATCACCGCTTGGACCAACAGACAAACGTCTAACCAAGTGCTGGCTATCTTGGCCGATGCCGCGGTTCCATCCGGCCCCATCTACAACGCTAAAGACATGATGGAAGCCTCCCATTTCAACGCCCGTGGCCTGTTTCAGGAAGTCGAGTTGGAAGATGGTGAAGCACTGAAACTCCCCGCGATTACGCCATTTCTATCCGCGGCGCCGGGAGGAACGAGCTGGCCAGGGCCACCGGTGGGGGCTCACAACGACGAAATATTCACTGGATTATTAGCACTTGACGAAGCAGAACTGAGCGCACTCAAAGCTGAGCAGATTATCTGAGTTGCCGTGCTTACTGAAGCTACATACAGCTAGCCAAAGTTGATCTTCGCTTCTAAATCGGTTCGCGAATCGGCGTTATTCAACGCCTCTTCCAGGGTAATTCTGTTCTCTTTGCACAGATTGTAAAGAGTCGTATCGAAGGTCTGCATGCCCAGTTCGCGGGATTAGGATCGAGCATGAACTTGATTGCCTGTTCCTGTTCCAGAATCACTGCCTCTCACTCAAAAAATCCCATGCCTACGATCCTTTGCCTACAAGAGCTGCTCTCACACGGGAGTTAGTCTCAGTTGACGCTGTCTGTATTGGTTGCCTTGGACTGCGCGTCTTTACGGGTAACATGATTCTCGCGCACTAGACGTTGCAAATTTTGATCGAGCGTTTGCATGCCATAAGCTTGTCCTGTTTGAATCGCCGAATACATCTGCGCGATCTTATTCTCGCGGATCAGGTTACGAATAGCCGGGGTACCGATCATGATTTCATGGGCAGCCACTCGGCCACCGCCTATCTTCTTCAGTAGCGTTTGCGAGATAACGGCCTTCAACGATTCGGACAACATCGCCCGGATCATGTCTTTCTCCGCGGCCGGGAACACGTCAACTATGCGGTCTACGGTCTTGGCCGCAGAACTGGTATGCAATGTGCCGAACACCAAGTGCCCCGTTTCGGCGGCCGACAACGCCAGCCGGATGGTCTCAAGGTCTCGCATCTCGCCGACCAAGATAGTATCGGGATCTTCACGCAATGCCGAGCGCAATGCCTCGCTGAAACCAAGCGTGTCGCGGTGTACTTCACGCTGGTTGATCAGACATTTCTTCGAGGTATGCACGAATTCTATGGGATCTTCGATGGTCAATATATGACCATGCTCCGTTTCGTTCTTGTGGTTCACCATCGCTGCGAGTGTGGTCGATTTGCCCGAGCCAGTAGGACCGGTGACCAATACCATGCCGCGTGGTGTATCGGAAATTTCCTTGAAGATAGCGGGTGCGCCGAGATCGCTTAAGCTCAAGATCTCCGAGGGGATGGTCCTGAACACAGCACCGGAACCGCGGTTGTGATTGAACGCATTGACCCGGAACCTGGCCAAGCCCGGCACTTCGAAAGAAAAGTCGGTTTCTAGGAATGCTTCGTAGTCCTTACGCTGCTTGTCATTCATGATGTCGTACACCAGATCATGAACCGTCTTGTGATCCAACGCGGGCACGTTGATGCGGCGCACGTCGCCATCAACACGAATCATAGGCGGTAAACCGGCTGATAGATGCAGATCCGAGGCGCCATTTTTTACCCCGAAGGCAAGCAACTCACCTATGTCCATGCAACTTCCTTCTATTTTTCGTCAAATAGCCGAGCATGCGTAAACACCGGCAGTATAACGCAGCCGAGATGGCGCCGAACCCAAGCGCTTATAGGACGCCTCTGAACATGTCCAACAAACTGCTATACCGTAGCGCCAAGGGCTCGGGCGGGCCTATTGTATTGACCGGGTGGCAGTGTTTGATTAGTCTGGGGCTGGCGGCTGAGCAAATGCGACAGCCGGGGATCTTCGGACCCGTGTGGGGGTGTTTCGCTCCCCACCAGCCGCCCCTCTTACTGCTCTTCTTGCCTCGATCGCCTCTTGGAACTACAGCTTGAGGCCTGTGTCGTATCTTCTTTGCGGTACTGCGCCCCATTGGATCGCTGCGCTAAATGTAGGCCCCTGAACTATGCGTGAAACCATGGCCGTGACATCAACCGAGGCTGCCGCCCGCATAGCCAACATCGGCGATGCTCTAGCCCGCGTGCGTGGACAGATCGCCGATGCGCAGGTGCGGTATGGCCGCGCCCCTGGCAGCGTCCAACTTCTCGCGGTAAGCAAAACCCGTAGCGCACAAGAAGTGGCAGCGGCGGTCCGGGCGGGACAGCTATCCTTTGGCGAGAATCAGTTACAGGATGCTCAAGTCAAACTCGATGCTTTAGCTTCCGGTAGGTTGGGCGGTAATGGATTAAGCGGCCAATCCCTGGATTGGCATTTCATAGGTCCGCTTCAGTCGAACAAGACCCGGCGCGTCGCCGAGCAATTCGCATGGGTTCACAGTATCGACAGGGAACGGGTGGCGCGCCGGCTAAGCGAGCAGCGGCCCACCGCTTTACCTCCACTTAACATCTGCATCCAATACAACGTCAGCAACCAGACGGCCAAGGCGGGGGTCAGCTACGATGAGCTAGCACCACTGGCCCACAAGACCACCGCGTTACCCAATCTGAAGCTAAGAGGCATCATGGTTATCCCGGCGCCAGCGACGGACTTCGATACTCAAAGGAAGGCCTTCGCCCAGGTACGCGAAGCATTTGATCGGCTCCGCTCGGATGGAATAGCTATGGACACCTTATCTATGGGAATGAGCGGCGACCTGGAGGCAGCGATCGCCGAGGGCGCCACTATTGTTCGCATCGGGACGGCCATATTCGGACCTCGGATGGAGGGTCCACAGATGCGCAGTCCACGGCCCGGGGAATCTTCAATACCGGGATCATGAGCCCGGCGCTGAGCAGGTCCCATGCCCTCGCTTGGCCATTCATTGACGCTCAAGCTGCTTACGCAGACCCTCTAGTGTACGTACCCAGGGCTTACCCTTAAGCAATTTCTCAGGCAATTCGGCGATGGTTTTTTTAGCCTCAGCCATTGAGGCATATCCACCGTAGACAACCACATACCAGAGCTTGCCCTTAACTAGCGTTCGCACTGGGTACGCCAGTGCGCTCAGCCGATGGCGGGTTATGAAAGCCCGTGCATCGGCCTGCGTGCGATGACTGGACAACTGCACCGTAAATCGCCCCCGCGGTAGCCGTCGCCCTCCCGCCGTAGCCGCGGGTTTTACATTTACGGTGCGGGCACTACCGATTATCGGTGATTTAATCTGCGCTCCTCTACCAGAACTTGGCGGGCTAGAGTTCAGCCGGCGTGCCGTTCGATATGCCGCTACCTTATCAGTGGTTTGTTGATCGCCTACCTCCAAACGTTGTTCCAAACCAGTAAGGCGCTTACGTGCGGGCTCATAGCCGATAGCGGCGGCACGTGCGTACCAGTGCTTAGCCTGCTCTATATCAACAGGCACGCCGCGCCCGAATTCGTATAGTACCGCCAGGTTGTATTGCGCCCTGGCTTCACCTTGCTCAGCGGCTTGAAACAACCACTTGGCCGCCTCGGCTTCATTGCGCTCGACGCCAAGGCCACGGGCATATAGCGTACCTAGAGCGTGTTGCGCCGGCGCATACCCTTGCGCCGCCGCCAAGCCGAACCAACGCGCGGCCAGTTGCGGATCGCGAGAAGTACCCCGCCCCGCCGCGTACATAACACCGAGGTTGAACTGGGCTTCAGGCAGATCGAGTTCCGCGGCCTTGGCAAACCACTTCACCGCCTCACTGTCATCGCGCACACCTCCCCGTCCCGAGGCATACCGGGTACCCAACAGATAAGCCGCCCTCGCGTCTCCCTGCTCGGCCAGGCGGGCGAGTTGCAGCAGATCGACCTGGGTATCGGCGTATGACCATTCGGAGTACCGGGCTTGTTGTGCACCAACGCCTAGCGAAGCCGCAAGCAAGGCGAGCAGACAGGCCCTGGACCGGGCAGGGAATATCACAACGTTCCCAGCACCGTTTGCTTGAGGTTTGTTCTAACCACGCGCCACGTACACGCAATCGGGGATTTTCCGGCCACCTGAAGGGCACCTCTAAAAATAGTCATTTTTTTCGTGAGTGCAAGGAAGCACCGCGCGCACAACCACAGTGTATAGCTCATACCTGAGGATTCGAGCACGGAGTTGACACCGCAATCGCGGAAACAGTGCATTTTTAGAGGGGCCCTGAATTCTAATCCATTCATTCACGATAGTGGCGCGGCGATCGGTACCCGATAATTGCACCGTCAAGTTTCGCTTTCACGTTTGCGGCTTTTGCCTGATCGCCGATAATGTTTGCCTAAACGTTGGAGCCTTGGATATTGAAAGCTGGGTATTGAAGGCTTTCGTAGCAGGGCTCGATGATGAGTAAAAGGGTAGCTCACCGTGACTGAACAAGTGATTACTTTCATAGGTGGAGGCAACATGGCCGCCAGCCTAGTCGGCGGCATCGTCAGTACGGGGTACCCCGCTCAGCGCCTGCGCATCGGCGAGCCGGTAGCGAAGCGGCGAGCGGTTCTGCGTGATCGGTTCGGCGTGACTGTGAGCGATGACAACAATGCGCTGCTCGACGGCGCAGACGTGGCCGTCCTCGCCGTCAAGCCGCAAGTGATGCGCAGCGCCGTGCAGTCGCTGGCCCCGGCCGCGCAAACGTCACGCCCTCTGGTGATCTCCATCGCAGCAGGCATCACCGAACCCCAGATCCGCGCCTGGCTGGGATTCGATGCGGCCATCGTACGCACCATGCCCAATACCCCGGCATTGCTCCAAAGCGGTATCACCGGCATGTACGCCAACGCTTTTGTCAGCAGCGAAGGGCGCGCTGCGGCCAACCGTATCATGCAAGCTGTGGGACAAACGGTGTGGCTGGAGGATGAGGCATTACTCGACGCGGTCACCGCTATATCGGGCAGCGGGCCGGCTTATTTCTTTCTACTGATAGAGTTGCTTGCTGCATCCGGTGAGGAGCTTGGGCTCACCGCGCCGATCGCCTTGAAGCTGGCCCTGCATACGGCGTTGGGCGCCGCGCGCATGGCGATGGAAAGCGACGATGCCCCCCACGTTCTGCGCGAAAAAGTCACTTCGCCTGGCGGCACCACAGCCGCGGCTTTGCAGGCCTTCAACGAAGGGGGACTCGCCGCCCTAGTGCAAGCGGCTGCGACTGCCGCCCGTGATCGTGGCCGCGAATTAGCTGCGCAGATGGACGATAGCCAGTAGCACAAAACAGACTATCTCAACAGATTATATCAAAGGAGTTCTGATGGGCGGTAATCATCTCTTGGGCGCTGGCGTGTTTTTGGTGCAAACGCTGTTCTTCCTCGTCATTGTGGTCCTGATGTTGAGATTCTTATTGCAATTGGTGCGAGCCGATCCGTTTAATCCGCTCTCCCAGATGGTGCTTAAACTCACTAATCCGCTCCTCATGCCCCTGCGCAACTACATTCCCAGATGGGGCAAAATCGACCTGGGTGCAGGCCTCGCTATGCTACTTTTGAAATACGTGGAGCTTAAGATATTGACGGCTATCGGCTTCAAATTGACGGCCAACCTGTTCATCTGGGCCGCCGCCGATCTCATCGCCCTAGCCCTTAATATCCTCATGATTTCGATATTCGTGCAGGTGCTGCTGAGCTGGATAGCGCCGTACGCTCACAACCCGGTGCTGACCGTCATGTACCGGTTGAATGAGCCATTGCTGGGGCGCGTGCGGCGCACTATTCCCCCCATAGCGGGGTTGGATCTATCGCCTCTCTTGGTTTTGATCGGATTGCAATTGCTAAGCTCGTTCCTGCTCGTACCCTACCTGAAGGAATTGGCCAAATTGCTCTGAAACGCGCCGAATCTCAATTGCCGAACAAAGAACGTAACAACATCGCTGCCGCTTCGATGTCCTTTAGGGCGCCTTTAAAAATAGTCATTTCTTCGTGAGTGCAGCACGAAGAGCATTCTTCTTATTGCACTAATTTGACACCCCCCTTCCGGGCGCCTATTTCTTCGAGCGCGGCCGGCGGCGGCGGCTCGGAATATAATCATAATCCATAATCAACGGTGCATGATCGGAAAAACGGGCTGCCGTGTAGATATGCGCGCGCCGCGCCGCTTCAGCCATGGCCGCGGTTGCAACTTGCAGATCCAGTCGCCAACCCACGTTCTTCGCCCATGCTTGACCGCGATTGGACCACCAGGTGTAGCGCTCTTCGCGCGGGTCCAAAACACGGAAGGCGTCCACCATGCCACCTTCGCCATATACCCGGTCAAGCCAAGCCCGCTCCTGCGGCAGAAAACCCGAGTTCTTTTTATTGCCACGCCAATTACGCAGGTCTATCTCTTTGTGGGCGATATTCCAATCCCCACACACCACGTAATCGCGGCCACTTGCGGCCATCTCTTTGAACTTCTCCAACATAAAGTCCATGCACTGATACTTGAAAGCCAAGCGCTCATCGCTGGATGTGCCGGAAGGCAGATAAAAGGAGACTACGCTCAAATTCTCTATGCGCACCTCCAGATAGCGGCCCTCGGCGTCAAAAGCCGGCATTCCCGCCTGGTCGATGACTTCATCCGGCGTCCATCTGGAGTAAACCGCCACGCCGCTGTAGCCGGCCCGTTTCGCCTCCAGATAATGGCATGAGTAGCCATCGGGCCAGAAATCCGCCGGCTTTATCTGATCAGCTTGCGCCCGCACTTCTTGCAGACAGACGAAGTCCGCCTTCTGCTTAGCCAACCAGGCGGGAAAACCTTTGCGCACAGCAGCCCGAATACCATTTGCGTTCAAGGTAATGATCCGCATCTAGTGCTCCAAGGCTCGAAAACGAGGCGCGTCATGATAGCTTGGAAGCGGCTTCGAATTTGAGAATACTCTTGGCCTAGCGTCGCGACCACGGATTAATCTCCAGGGAGTAATGCCAAGCAAACGACGCCTACGAAATGACACTTGGGAAGGTGAGAGGATGCAATGCCTCCACCCGATTTTTATAATGCCGCCGCAAGCTTGTAGAACTCACCTGCTCGTAGCGCAAATCACCCTGCACTAACAAGGCTGGAGTAAACGATGCCCGGGATCAGATATGCCATCACCGCCGTCCTGGCAATCCTCCTGCTCATAGGTGCTATCGGCGCCAACGCGGCCAAGATCAAGTGCTGGCGGAACAACGAAGGCATCAGGGAATGCGGCAATACGGTGCCGCCCGAATTTGCCCAACAAGGCCATGAAGAGCGATCGACGACGGGAGTCACGGTTCGCAGGCAAGGCAAAGCCCGCGACAAAGCCGAGGTCGAAGCGGAGCGGCGGGCCAAAATCGAGGTCCAGAAAGCCGCTATGGAGGAAAACAAGCGGCGCCAAGCCCAAGCAGTGAAAGACCGGGTGCTACTTGACACTTTTGTTAACGAGAGGGATATGACGTTGGCACACCAGCAGAACAAAGAAGCCATCGCTCAACGCACCCGACACTCGGCCAATCACATATGGGCACCTCTAAAAATAGTAATTTTTTTGTGAGTGCAAGGAAGCACCGCGCGCAGAACCGCAGTGTATAAGGTCATACATGAGGATTCGAGCACGGCGCTGACGCCGCAATCGCGGAAAAAGTGCATTTTTAGAGGTGCCCATATGGGCTCAAAGGGGTAAATCCGCCCTCTGTATACGGTCAAGACGCTCCATACGAGAGCGGTAATCGGGCATATGGGATGCCACCAAGGCCCAGAAAGCCGCTGAATGGTCAAGGTGTTTCAGGTGGCAGAGTTCGTGGACCAACACATAGTCCACCAACACTTCCGGCAGTAATAACAACCGCCAATTGAGACTCAATTTGCCCCACGCCGTGCAACTGCCCCAACATGAGCGTTGGGCTCTTATGGTGACGCCGGTATGACGAAGCTGAGTGCGCTCGCCCCAATAGTCCAACCGTCGTGCCAAGCGGCATTTGGCCGCCTCTTTGTACCACTGTTCGACAGTCGCTCTTATCTTTGCATCGTCCAGATGCTCGCCGCTCACCACCAGCTTGCCGCCTTTCAACACGGCCCTGGTTTTGTGGCCAAAATGCAAACACAAACGTATCTCGGAATCCATTAGAGGAAGCATCGTTCCATCGGCCATCCGTGGCTTCAGCACTGCCTTGGCTGCCAACGCCGCTAGCGCCTGGCGCACCCAATCGGCGTTATCACGCAGTGTCACATCGGCCGCCCCAGCGCTCATCCAAACAGGCGTACGCAACTCGAGACCATTGCGCTCATCCATAACCAGATGGGTATATTTGCGCCGCTTAGAGCGCACCCATTGGTAAGACACATTCACCGTGCCGAGTTTTATTCGCCGCTGCTGGCGCTGAATCACCAATCGATTAAGGCCCGCTCACCACCCGCCCCGTAGATCCATCAACGCCCCGCGAACAGAGCACAGTGGAGCAGGCCCCAGTGCTGCTCCCAATCCTCAGCCGGTAAATGTTTGAAATCACTGCGTACAAAACGGGCGATGCGCCCCTCCACCAACGCAACCAGTAACGATGCGACACTGGAGGGCGGTGCGCTCGCACGCTCGCCGCTGCCGAGATCGGCTTCTCTTAAGATCTGCCGAATTTGCGCTTCCAAGCGCTCGAAGAACTGACCTGTACGCAGCCGCAAGCTCTCATGCTCACCGATTAGCGCATCGCCTAACAACACGCGCGAGATCCCAGGGTTTCGTTC
The DNA here is from genome assembly GCA_012103455.1 of Gammaproteobacteria bacterium. Taxonomy (GTDB): domain Bacteria; phylum Pseudomonadota; class Gammaproteobacteria; order HK1; family HK1; genus WLWT01. Next base: position 357,405 of record WLWT01000002.1, on the reverse strand, counting down.
AGAAAACATAAGTACCATTCCCAATATCCGCTGACAACGCCCTGAAGTGCCGACTTCTTCTTCCATGATCCTGGCGATCAAGCTGTACACGGTATCCTCGGCAAACACGATGAGGCCTTCGAACATTGCCGCCTTCGATGGAAAGTGCCGATAAAGCGCGGCTTCGGATAAAGCGAGTTGCTGTGCCAGGCGGGCAGTCGTAATACGGTCTCCCGGACGCTGCTCCAATTCCATCGCCAGTGCTTGGAGAATTTGCTGCTTACGTGGCGGGGTTGACTCCATTGAACTACACATTCATACAGCATGCATTGCATAGGGCATTCATTGCTGGCGCTGCGAGATAAGAGTACCTAGCCCGCGCTTGGTGAAGATCTCCAGCAACAACGCATGCTCCACCCGGCCGTCGATAATGTGAGCCCGTTTGACGCCCGCCTGAACCGCATCTAGCGCCGTGCGTATCTTCGGCAACATGCCGCCATGAATAACACCCTTGGTGATCAGCTCCTCGACCTCCTGTGTGCCTATGCCGGGCATCAATTCGCCGTTGCTATCCAAAATACCCGGGGTATTGGTAAGTAGAACGAGTTTCTCTGCCTGCAATTTTTCCGCTACCGCCCCGGCTACCAGATCCGCGTTGATGTTGTACGACGCACCCTGCTCATCTACACCTATCGGGGCGATGACCGGGATGAAATCGCCACTCACCAGCAGATCGACGGCTGCCGTATTGACGCTGATCACCTCACCGACATGGCCGAGATCGATATCCTCAAGCGAACCGTCGGGCGCCAAACGGCTCATGGCCAGCTTGCGGGCGCGAATGAGGCCGCCGTCTTTACCGGTAAGTCCTACGGCACCACCACCTTGGGTATTGATAAGGTTCACGATCTCTTTGTTGATGAGTCCCCCCAATACCATTTCCACCACATCCATGGTCTCCGCATCCGTTACCCGCATACCATTGACGAAGGTACTCTCCTTGCCGAGCCGCGCCAGCGCCTGACCTATCTGCGGACCACCGCCGTGTACCACTACAGGATTCATCCCCACCAATTTCATGAGCACTACATCACGGGCGAAACCATTCTTAAGATCGCCATCGGTCATGGCGTTACCACCATATTTGACGACGATGGTCTTACCCCTATAGCGCTTGATGTACGGCAAAGCATCCGTCAGCACACGGGCCACTGGTAGCGCGCCGTCGTTGTCAAAGGTCATATTCAATCAATTCAGCTTGAGTCAAATGTGCGTTGTCGCGCGAGCAATAAAGGCTAGAAAGGTAACTTCGCACGGGGTAGCACGCCACCTACAAAATCGCGGAACACATCTTGGATACGCACTAGTGCTTGCTTATCGTCCGCCTCGAAACGAAACACCAGACTCGGCGTTGTATTGGACGCCCTAACCAATCCCCATCCATCTTCGAACTGCGCCCGCAAACCATCAAATGTATATACTTTCGAAGCCTTCATACTACCGGCACGGGTGAGCAGAACATCCATTACCGTAAAATGCTTACCCTCGGGCAAATCCAAGCGCAATTCCGGTGTGTTGACGCCCACGGGTACTTCAGCGAAAAGCTCTGAAGGCCGAATCTTGCGGTTCATCAATATCTCAAGCAAGCGGGCCGCAGCATACATACCATCGTCGAATCCATACCAACGTTCACCGAAAAAGATATGCCCGCTCAACTCGCCAGCCAGCGGCGCCTGCGTCTCTTTAAGCTTGTTGCGCATGAACGAATGCCCCGTCTTGTCCATGACGGGCTTGCCACCTTGCTCCTCTATCAATGTTTGAAGCCGGCTGGTCGATTTGACGTCGAATACGACAGGAGCGCCGGGGTGGCGCGACAATACATCCTTCGCGTATACCATCATAAGCTGGTCCGGCCAAATCACCGCGCCATCATTGTCCACGATACCAAGCCGATCCCCGTCGCCGTCCAGGGCGATACCTAAATCCGCGCCCTGCTGACGAACGCTACTTCGCAGATCCTGGAGATTTCGAAGAACGCTAGGGTCGGGATGATGATTAGGAAAATGACCGTCGATCTCGCAGTACAGCTCACTGACGTCGTAGCCGAGGGCACGGAATAACTTCGGCGCAACTTCACCGGCAACGCCGTTACCGCAATCAACGACCAGCTTGAGCGTCCAGCCGAGGGCAACTGGCATGTCCTCGGTTACCTGGCGTATATAGTCCACCGATATATCCATGTGCCGAAGCTGACCGTTGCCCTCTCTAAAGTCCTTGCTTACAACTCTCTCGCGGATCTTTTGAATGCCATCGCCAAACAGGATCTCGCCCCCCAACATAATCTTGAATCCGTTGTATTCGGGCGGATTATGACTTCCCGTGACCATGACACCGCTGCCGGTGTTCAAGAAATAGGTGGAGAAATAAAGCACCGGCGTGGGCACGCGGCCTATATCGACGACATCCCGGCCCGATGCGGTGAGTCCCTTGATGAGAGCATCAGCCAACTCATCGGAGCTAAGCCGCCCGTCGCGCGCCACCATCAGCGTTTGCTGACCGCATTCGTACGCTTCGCTACCAATAGCTTGACCCAGCAAGTGCGCGGTTTGTGCATCCAGCGTCTTGCCAACCACCCCACGGATGTCGTACGCACGGAAAATCGATGCATCCGGACCGTTGCGCTCCCGCACCGCTTCACCCACGCCCTCTACACCCGGAAACGGACGGTTGGGAACCGGGGGGGCAGCCGTGCTGGCGCAATCATCGGTTTGGCGATGTTCCACAACCTTGCCCTCATCGACCGGCGCCGCTGGCACCCGTTCGGGTTTTGCATCTGTAGCGGCACTCTTGGATACCCTCCGGTAGAGCCCTCTGCGGCAGATCCTCCACCGGTAGATCCTGCTTTAGCCCTGGCCTGCGCGAATGCGCCCTCCGGGCCATCATCATCATCATCATCAACCACCGCCGACACTACACCGCCCACCATGACGCACCCTTTCAGCCGCTGACGGCGGCGTACCGTCCAAACGGTGCTGCCGATTCCGGCCAGTATTAACAACATTATGGCAAAGAGGATAGGAAGCGACTCACCGGGCACGTTGGACGCGTTCAATTGGCTGGCGGTCACCTCGGGCAACCAGATCAACAACAAAAAAGCGGTGCCAGGTAGCGCGCGGGTATGGGTTATCAGCCCCTTTTTCAAGGCAGCATTGCCGGTTTTTGCCACCACCAGCCGTTGACCTCCAGGTAAGCGCTGGGTAAGTTCCACGTAGCCCTCGCCCACCGGAGCCTTGGCTATGGCACGCTCCGCCTCATCGAGAGGGAAGCCCACCACGATGAATCCAGCCAGTGTGCTGGCGCTATTGGTCGCGCGGCGGACCATCGCCATATGCTGCTCTTGCCGGCCGAACAAATGCATCTCGACCGCTACTTGCTTACCGCTCTTGCGCGAACGGCGCATCAGATCGAGGGTGGCGAAACTGATCGGTGGTGTGGCGCCATAATTCGGCTCTTGCATCTTCGTCCCGGTCAAGACTGCGCCCATAGCGTTCGGCAGCTCCTTCATAACGGCGGCCGCCACTTGCGCCATAGCGGCATTGTCGCCGGTGCTAATCGCAGCCGCGGCACCAGTCTGCGCCAACACTGCGTCAACTGTTTTTGCGTAGCCTGCAAATGAATTGGAAATGCTGGCGACAATCGTATCTATCTGCTTCTCATTAGCCCCTTGATGGGCTGTCTCGGTACCTTCTCTCCGTACATCCCACAGCCTGCTTGCACCACCCAGCGCGGTACCCAGAACCACTGTAGCCACTAGCGGCATGCGCGCGTGCAGCCAAAATTTGGCCAAACTGCGCTGCGGGTAGAAACGACTGGAAGATGCATTCGTGCTGCGTCCTGTTTAACTTGGAGACGGCATCGGGGAGTGTGGAGTGCGCCATCAACGTTGGCCAGTATGGCCAAAACCACCTGCACCTCTTATGCTTTCCTCAAACTCTGTTACTACCTCGAATTGCGCCCTCACCACAGGAACGAAAACCATTTGAGCGATGCGCTCGCCCGGCTGGATGCTAAAAGACTCATTGCCACGATTCCAACACGACACCATAACCTGTCCTTGATAGTCAGAATCTATCAGCCCTACCAGATTGCCGAGAACGATACCGTGTTTGTGCCCCAAGCCGGACCGGGGCAGCAACACGGCCGCCAAACTCTGATCTGCAATGTATACGGCGATGCCAGTCGGCAGTAGCTCCACCGCCCCCGGCATAAGTGCAATGGGGTTATCTATCATGGCCCGCAGATCGATCCCCGCAGCGCCCTCGGTTGCATAGTCAGGCAGCGCGTAATCCGTACCGATTCGCTCATCGAGCACCTTGAGTCGAATGCGTGTCATCGCGCCGCCTCGGACAGCAATCGTCCACCGGCCCGCATACGCTCTATGATGATGTCCCACAGCGCATATGCCACCACCTGCTTGAGTGCCGGATCGATACGGCTATACCCGCTAGGCCAGTACACATCCAGCGCGTTGACATCGGCTTCGAAACCTTGGCCGGCACCCACCTGATTCGCCGCTATCATGTCGATACCTTTGCGCTCTAATTTACCCAGCGCATTGGCTTTCAGATCATCGGTTTCCGCGGCGAAGCCGACAGTGAAAGGGCCCCCTTCAAGGTGTCCTACCTCGGCGCAGATGTCCCGGGTCTTTGTAAGTTCCAGACTAAGTACATCGTCTTTTTTCTTGATCTTCGATGCCGCCACTACGCGCGGCGTGTAATCAGCAACCGCCGCCGCGGCAATGAAAATGTCACAGTGCGCAGCCCTAGCCATCACCGCTTCGAACATATCCTTGGCACATACGACGTCCACGCGCTCGACGCCCGCGGGTATGGATAAATGGGTAGGGCCGGAGACCAAAGTGACGTGAGCCCCTTGCACCGCCGCGGCCTCGGCTACGGCATAGCCCATCTTGCCCGAGCTGTGGTTGCTGATGAAGCGCACCGGGTCTAGCGCTTCGCGGGTGGGGCCTGCGGTAACGAGTACCCGCTGTCCCGCCAGTGCGCCTTGGCGGCGCGGTATCACCGCCAACGCGGCTTTGGCCAGCACATCGGGCTCCAACAAACGCCCAGGTCCTACTTCGCCGCAGGCTTGCGATCCGGTACCAGGTCCCAGGATATGAACACCACGGCCACGTAACACGTCCATATTGGCCTGGGTGGCGGGTGCTTGCCACATCTGCTGATTCATGGCCGGGGCCACCACGATAGGGGCCTCGGTTGCCAGACAAATGGTGGTTAAGAGATCGTCCGCCAAACCATGGGCGATGCGCGCCAGAATATGGGCGGTAGCGGGCGCGATGAGCACCAGATCGGCCCACCGGGCAAGCTCGATATGTCCCATGGCAGCTTCCGCCGCCTCGTCCAGCACGTCCCGGTGCACCGGATTGGCCGATACCGCTTGCAGCGTGAGTGGCGATACGAACGCCTGGGCGGAATGAGTAAGCACTACCCGTACTTGCGCCCCAGCATCGCTCAAGCGGCGTACCAACTCCGCTGATTTGTAGGCCGCAATCCCGCCGCTTACGCCAAGCAGTACACGACACTTGGATGAATCTCTCATAGCCCCTACAGTGTACGCCGACGAAGCCTTATGACAGAACCATATCCCGCATAACCACGCGCGGCCACGGTCCTGGCTCATATGGCACTGGCCATATTTAATCTCGGCCCTATGGTTTTAGCTTAGATAGCGCAGTACGGATACGAGTGCAGCCACACAAGGAGATAAAGTGAAGATACGAGATTGGGTCAGATCCGAGCGGCCGCGAGAGAAACTTGCCGAACGGGGCGCCGACGCGCTGAGCGATGCGGAGTTGCTCGCCATCGTATTGCGCACCGGCACCGCGGGTACCAACGCTATGGACCTCGCCCGCGGGGTGCTGAATCGCTACGGCGGCCTGCGCCGAACACTTGATCTTGGGCTCGCGGACTTGCAGCACACACCCGGCCTAGGTCTGAGCAAAGCGGCCTCCTTGGTCGCCGCCTTGGAACTCGCCCGGCGCTATTTCGCCGAAGACATAAAGCGTGGCACGCAGTTGCAATCGCCCCGCGACACCGCCCAGTTCTTATCGGCGCGCATGCGCAACTACCCTAACGAAGTCTTCGCCTGTTTATTCCTCGATACACGCCACCGCGTCATCTGCTTCGAAGAGATGTTCAGGGGCACCATCAACTGTGCCAGCGTACATCCTAGGGAAGTGGTCAAGCGGGCCCTTAGCCACAACGCTGCCGCCGTCATCCTCGCCCATAATCATCCCTCGGGCATGACCGAACCGAGTGAATCCGACGCTGCCATAACCCGTCAGCTAAAAGACGCTCTAGAACTGATTGACGTACGTGTGCTGGATCATTTCGTGATCGGCGATGGCGCTCCGGCTTCTCTCGCCGAATACGGCCTCATGTAAGCAGGCCAGTCTTGTCCACAACAGTCCATCCTGCTAAGCTAGCTTGTTTAGTCAGTGCTACCAGTTCCCAGCCCGAACAGTCCAGAAGAGCAAAACCGTCATGTCAAGAGTGTGCCAGGTTACCGGTAAGCGTCCGGCCTCTGGAAATAATGTATCTCACGCCAACAACAAAACCCGCCGGCGTTTCTTGCCGAATTTGCACAGACGCAGATTCTGGCTTGAAAACGAAAAGCGCTGGATAAGTTTGCGGGTATCCTCCCAGGGTCTGCGTATTGTCGATAAAAAAGGCATAGAAACCGTACTGGCAGAGCTGAAAGCCAAGGGCGTCAAGGTCTGACGCTGACCCCAAGGCTCAAATGATACGGCGACATCTAAATCTGTTCACACCATTGGCTGTTCACACCACTGGCTGTTCACACCACCGGCTGTTCACACCAACCGGATTGGATTCGCTATAATCGCCTGATGCTAACCGTCCGTAGGAGGATTGTGTAATGCGCGACAAAATCAAGCTGGTCTCCAGCGCTGGAACAGGTCACTACTACACGACCACGAAGAACAAACGCACTACTCCCGACAAAATCGAGATGAAGAAATTTGATCCGGTCGTGCGCAAACACGTCATCTACAAAGAAGCCAAAATCAAGTAATCCGCCCTGTTCAGCGATCAGAACTTACGCTACGGACTCCACGGGCGGCTTGTGTTAGCCGCCTTTTTGGTTGGCCAGGTGAAACAACCCTATCCATCATCCAACCATCATCATCTTGAATGAACCGACGTACGGTCTAGATCCGGCTCAAGGGCACCGCTAAAAATAGTCATTTTTTCGTGAGTGCAAGGGAACACGCGCGAACAACCGCAGTGTATAGGTCATATCTGAGGATTCGGGCACGGCGCCGACGCCGCAATCGCGGAAAAAGTGCATTTTTTAGAGGTGCCCTCTATTCCAAGGCGGCCCATTCAAAAGCGGCGCGGTGGATATTCAATACCGCTTTAACGCCGAGCAGAACTCACACATCCGGACCGGCGAGAGCGCTTAAATCGGAAGGAGCCCTGAAGCGAAGCCGTTCAGGTGGGCGTCTTCACGTTTTTGGTCTCGTCAACCTTCTCGTCATCATCGTCCCAGTCATCTTCCGGATCATGCTCCTCTTCATCCCAATCCGCATCCGGCAGGTGGGCATATCTATCCGGTTCTTCGCTCTGCTTCACATAGTAGCGGGCGATGATGACACCGAGTTCAAACAAACCCCACATAGGTAGCGCCAGCAATGTTTGCGAGATCATATCGGGCGGGGTCAAGAACATGCCGATAACGAATGCACCGACGATGATGTATGGGCGTTTAGCGACTAAATCGTCGGGCGTAGTGATACCGGCCCAGCACAGAATAATCGTAGCGACCGGCACCTCGAAAGCGATTCCGAAAGCGAAGAAAATGGTAATGACGAAATCGAGGTAGGCGGAGATATCGGTGGCGACGGTAACACCCTCCGCCGCATACCCCACCAAGAATGGGAATACCAGCGGGAACACCACGAAATATGCGAACGCCATGCCTAGATAGAACAAAAAAGTACTGGTAATGGCCAGCGGCAACACGAGCTTCTTCTCGTGCTGATAGAGCCCAGGCGCAACAAATGCCCAACCCTGATACAATATGACCGGAACACTCAAAAAGATGGCCAGCCATAACACCATCTTGAACGGCGCCAAAAAGGGCGATGCCACTTTAATCGCCACCATACTGGTGCCTTCCGGCAAGACCGAGGTCAACGGCTCGGCGAGAATGCTATACAAATCGTTGGCGAACGGCGCCGCGCAAAGCAACACCACCAGAATGGAAATGATGACCCTGAGCAATCTGTCGCGGAGTTCTATCAGATGCTCCACAAATGTCATTTCCGCCTCAGGGTTATCCGACACGCTGCGCCCCTGAGGTTTGAGTTTGCGCGACTTGGGCGTCCGTGGATAGCTGTTGCTGCTCAGAGCTAGGCCCGGGGCCTATTTCAGGGTTTAGGTCCGCGGGGTTAACCCCGCAGGAGTCGCTCCCAGTTGCAGCGGCCCCAATAGAATGGGCCCCAATGGAATGGCCCTCAATGGAATCGGCCGGTTCATCCAAGACCGCGGCGCCATCCGTTGTGGCTCCCTCTACAGCAACGTCCTCGGCCGCACCATCTTGGCGCTTAACCGCATTGATGATCCCATCGCTTGAACCCAGCTCCGATTCCATCGCAGGCGGTACGCCCTGCACTTCTTGTTTGGTCTCTTCTACGGCGGCCTCGACGCTGCCACTCGTCGCCATCAAGGAATCACGGGCCTGTTCATAGCTATTTTGAGTCTCCCGGGCCAACTCCTGGATCTCGTCCATGGCACCGGATTCTTTGAACTCTTGCTTGAACTCCGCGGCATGCAGTTGCTGCTCTACATCAGCGCGCACTTCGCTCACCATGCGCCGCAACCGTCCCATGTATAAACCGATGGTACGCGCCACTTTAGGCAAGCGCTCAGGACCTATTACCACCAATCCGATAACGGTGATAAGGGCGATTTCCTGAAAGCCTATATCCATGGTCTACGCCGGTAGCGACGCTGAACTTCAGGCCTTGTCGCGCTCCTTACGCGCCTCTCCCTCGATGACAGCAGCCTGATTCTCCAGCTTGTCGGCATCATCAGCGTTTTCTTTACCACTTCTCATCGCCGCTTTGAAGTTGCGAATCGCACCGCCCAGATCCCCACCCGCGTTGCGCAACTTCTTGGTGCCGAAGATGAGCAACACGATGACCAACACAATCAACAATTGAACCCAACTAGGTGCCATGACCTAAACCTCCATCGAATCGTTAAGGCGAGTCACTATAAAGCACATCGCTATGGCGAAATCACTACGGCGACCGGTACGCTGGCCGGCCATTTCAACATCCACGCCAGTATCCTCCCAATAGTCTACGGACAATCTCTAGGGCACCTCTAAAAATGCACTTTTTCCGCGATTGCGGCGTCAGCTCCGTGCTCGAATCCTCATGTATCACCTATCACTGCTGTCCCATAAACTTTCATGAGAATGTAAACTGTATCTGGACCTGAGTTTCAATAGGGCCTGGAGGGTCTCCTTTGAGTAGTCCCCACAGGTCTCTTCGCTCAAATAAATTGACTTGAAAGAGTCGAATAATCTGTTGAATGCTTAAATCGAGTTTGCTACAGAATTTCAGGTAAGCAACCATTAAACACATACACATAGCGACCCATATTTGAGTCATGACAGCATTTTTTGACGTCCCTACGAATGACTTAATCTTCAAATTTTGTTTGATGCATTTGAAAAATAACTCAATTTGCCAACGCGACTTATAAATATCTGCAATGGTTTTGGCAGTCAATTCGAATTGATGGGTGAGAAAGACGTAATGCTTGCCGGTCTGTGGGTCCCGATAACCCATCCGGCGCAACTTAATCGGACAGGTATCGGCTTTAGGGCCCGTTAAAATCAGCGTCTGATCTGAGGTAATGCCCTGCTCTTTATTCACCGGATGGCGAGAAATCACTCGGTATTTTGTATTGGCTTTCAACCGGGTGACAAAATAAATCCCCTTTGAATTGAGCCAGTTAAACCACGTGAAGTCCGTATAGCCACGATCAAACACCACAATAGAACCCGCATCCAGTTCTAAACTACGGCCTTGTGTAATATCTTGTTGTTTGCCTTCGGTAATAGTCATAAAGACCGGTAAAAAACCATCATGGTCCAGACCAACATGTAGTTTAATCGCGCCTTTGGTCTTGCGAAATTTGGCCCAAGGAAATAGTGATAAGCATAAATCAATGGTCGATGCATCCAAGGAATAAAGCTTATTTTTAAAACGAAACCCATGCCTAGGCGCCAAGCTTTGACATCGTGCCAGCAGCTTCCAAAATAATCCTTCGTAGAGTTGATAAGGCTGTTGCTCGTTAACACGAGCCAGAGAACTTCGACTGACCTTACCGATACCCAAATGGTAACTTTTGCGGCGTTGTTTATCCAGATTGCTGACAATATCTCGCAAACTACAGCGACCGGCGAGTTGGGCAAAACTCAACGCCACAAACTGTGACCAGCGTGACATTGTCCTCAATACACGGCCTTTATGGTGGGTCTTTGCAAGGGTTTCAAATTCATGTCTAGAAATCAGTTTTAGCAGCTGTGAAAATACGCTGTTACTGTGACTCAAGGCTATTATCCTGTTGATATTGAAAGATATTCTGGACCTCTATTCTAACAAATTAGCGCAGAATAGTCTTTGATTCTAAGCTCATTCAAAAGTTTGTGGGACAGCAGTGATCACCTATACACTGCGGTTCTGCGCGCGGCGCTTCCTTGCACTCACGAAAAAATTACTATTTTTAGAGGCGTCCTCTAGCCTACCGGCCATGCATTTGAGTGTAGCTGGCGCTTACCACCGCACACTCAACCAAAGCATAACGGAGAAAATCATACCACTTTGCCGGCAACTACCGGCCAGCGCAAAACCCGACAGAACCGTTTGGCAAGGCGCCTGTCGAAAGCGTGATCCTCCATGCTCGAGCAACGGCTGCTGCGCCCTACTCTTGACCGCTGCGGACGCGGTGCACAGAATCGCCCCCCGCGCCCATATACAACCGACCACACTATGCCTATTAAGACTATCGCTATGATCGGCGGCACCGGCTTTCTAGGACGTCATCTCGCCGCTGAGTTCGTGAGGCGCGGATATACGCTTAAGTTGTTGACCCGCCGCCGCGAACGCAGCAAAGCCGTGATCGTGTTCCCAACCCTGGAATTGGTAGACGCAGACGTTCATGACGACGCGGTGTTGGCCGCGCAATTGTCCGGTTGTGACGCAGTGGTGAGCGCCGCAGGCATCCTTAACGAGCGCCGGGCCGGGGATTTCAAAGCGGTGCATGCCACCTTGCCGGAACGCATCGTCAAAGCTTGCGTCAAAAACCACATCCACAGATTGTTGCATGTCAGCGCCCTGGGTGCCGCCAATGATGCGCCCAGCCGATACCTGCAAACGAAGGCGGCCGGCGAGCGTGCCATCCACGCGGGCATCGAGGCGGGCCTAGCCGTCACCTGCTTTAGACCTTCAGTCATATTCGGCGCCGGCGATAGCTTCATCAACCGCTTCGCCACGTTGCTCGCTATGACCCCGGTGGTATTCCCGCTGGCCTGCGCCAACGCCCGCTTCGCCCCCGTATTCGTGGACGACGTGGCAGCGGCGATGGTCAATGCTCTCACCGATAAAAGCACCCATGGCCAAACCTACAGTTTGTGCGGCCCCAAGCAATACACCCTGAGCGCTCTAGTGCGGTATATCGGCGAAGTCTCCGGCAACGAGCGCAGCATCTGGGAGTTAGGCAACGGCTTGTCGCGGCTCCAAGCGATAGTGATGCAGTACCTCCCGGGCAAATTGTTCACCATGGACAACTACCGCTCCATGCAAGTACCCAGTATCTGCGATGGCAACGATCTGGAAAAACTGGGGATCACCAGGCATTCCCTGGAATCAGCGGTGCTCGAAATACTTGGCGGGCACCGAAAACAAGCCCGTTACGATGCATTTCGCACCGCAGCAGGACGCGACTGAACCCCTCTAAGCCATACTGAAATGCGCGGTTCCGCGCCACCGCCAAGCGTAACTTGGAACGTTCAAACGAATAGAGCCAATAACACACCACCGAGCAGCAACCGGTAGACAATAAACGGCAGCATACCGATACGCTCCAGTAACGTCAGGAACACGTGGATACAAGCGAACGCACTCACCGCCGCCAATACCGCACCTAGCGCAATAGTGGCCCAATCGGCCTGCGCACCCTGTTGCATCAGTCCCAAGGTGTGCAACGCACCGGCTGCTGCGATGAGCGGGATCGAGAGCAGGAACGAAAACCGCGCGGCCGCCGCCGGCCGCAGTCGCATGAACAAACCAGCGGTAATAGTGATGCCAGAGCGCGAGGTACCGGGAATCAACGCCAGACACTGCGCCAAGCCAATCACGGCGACATCGCGCCAGCCGATACTGGCCGTACCGCGATCATTGTCCTTGCCGTGCCATGCGGCCCATCCCAACAAAATGCCGAAACCGACGGTAGTGCCGGCGATAATCAGCGGCGCGCGCAGATAAGTTTCTATGAAACCGCCAGCGAGCAATCCGGTAAGCGCGGCCGGCACCGTACCCCAGACAATCGCCCATGCCAATTGACTGTCCTCGGTGCGCCCGCCGGTATATAGGGAGCGCACCCAGGCCCGTGCCATCGTGAACAGATCGCGGTGAAAATAGCTCACCACCGCCACCAGGGTGCCCACATGCACCGCCACATCGAACGCCTGTCCCTGATCGGCCCACCCGAACACGATCGGCGCCAAGATCAGATGAGCCGAACTGGAGACAGGCAAGAACTCGGTAACGCCTTGAGTGATGGCCAAAATGGTGATTTGCAGCCAGTCCACAGTCCTAAGGCGCCACGCCCCCCTCCGCCAAAACTAATCGGATGCCAACCGGCCGCTCCGATCACGCAAAGCAAAAGCCTCGAGCGGTTGCTCGAAACCGCGGGCCAACGCCAAAGCGTGCACCCGCTCGCCCATCTCCCCCGGCATCAGCAGCTTTTTGGCCACCTGCGCCTGCCGAGTAAACTCACCCGCTCGCAGCGACGCCAACACCGCCTGCAGCCCACAGCCAAGCAAAAACCAGGTCTGCGAGGTATAACCGGCCACCGTCATACCTAGTTGTTCGCCAACCCTGGCGACAGCAGTGAAATCAACGCTCGCGGTCACGTCTTGGAGGCCCGCGAAAACAAAAGGATCGCTGTGCGCCCGATGCTTGAAATGGCACATCAGTGTGCCATCGGTGCGCTGCGGGTGATAGTAAGTGGCGCGCGTATAACCGTAGTCCACGAACAGGACGACGCCCCGCTCCAAGGGTCCACAAAACCGGGCCATGGTACTGGCCAGTTGCCGGCACCGCTCACTGCGGTAACCAACGGGAAGCAACTCGAACAAGCTACCCCGAAGCTCTTCATACCAAGCCGTCAAATCGCGGTCCGAAGGACCAGTCCGCCATTGGAAACTACCGCCGTCCAGTGTCACGCCAAGCGGCCGTACATCGTCGGCGAACACCTCGAAGCGTTGCACCGGCAGCGCGTCCAATACTTCATTAGCGATGACAATGCCCCGCATCTCGGGTGCTTCATTCACCCACCGCACGCGGCCTCTCAGCGGCTCGTCGAGCGTGTCCAACAGCGCCGATTGGCGGCGGCGCAGGGCAGCACTGCGCTCCAGTATCAAATACTCATCCGGCAGGGCGCCAGCGCTTTGCAAGGCTAACAGCAGATCACAGGCGAGGGTCCCGCGCCCGGCCCCCACTTCCAACACAACACCACCCACCTCATCCAATACCTGTCTGCAAGGCTGCGCCAAGCAGCGGGCGAACAAAGGTCCCATCTCCGGCGCCGTAGTGAAACTGCCTTCATCGCCAAACTGACCGGTCTCGCGCTGATAAAAGCCCAACTCGGGCTCGTATAACACCAGCTCCATGAATCGCTCGAAATCCATATACCCGCCCTCCTCCTGGAGCACGCGGACGATACGCGAGCACATGCGCGCGTGCTCGGCCTGATCGATCGGAGCCAAATCCTCCAGCGCTGGCAATCCAACAGAAGTGAAAGTCAAGCCGGCATCCCTCTCACATCAACACCAGGGTCACATCAACACCAGGGTCACATCGCCGCCGGGTGACCCCAACACGGAACTCAGGTCAACCCCAGGGGCAAGCTTGCGCATGGCATCATGTGCGGTCATCTTGGGTCTGTTCACACCAGGCCCTTAAGGCACAGCGCCTATCTGAAGCACTAAGGCAACTCGGATGCAGGACAAAACAGCAAACATAAGGGTAGCCCTGGTAACCGGCGCGGCCAAACGCCTGGGTGCGGCCATTGCCGATGCTCTGCACGAAGCTGGCTACGCGGTGGTCATTCATTTCAACCATTCCAAGAACGATGCGCTGAAACGGGTAGCGGCATTCAATACGCGCCGCCCGGGAAGCGCCCTGGCTGTGCAAGCCGACCTTTGCATCGACAGCGACCGCGATCGCCTAGTGGCGCAGACCCTAACGTGGCGCAACCGGTTGGACGTCCTGGTCAACAATGCATCGTCGTTCTATCCAACCCCGGTGGGCAACGTCACGCTGGAGCATTGGGACGACTTGATCGGTACCAATCTCAAAGCGCCTTTCTTCATCAGCCAAGCCGCCAGATCCGCCTTAGCCGAGGCCCGGGGAACCATCGTCAACCTCGCTGACATCAACGCCGAGCGCCCCTGTGCCGATCATCCGATCTACTGTGCCGCCAAAGCGGGTTTGGTCATGCTGACCAAAGCGCTAGCACGGGATCTGGCTCCCGACATAAAAGTCAATGCAGTAGCGCCGGGCGTGATACTCTGGCCAGAAGCGCAAACTGACGCGCAAAGAGAAGAACGCGCCGCCGTCCCCGCCCGCATTCCCATGGGTCAACTAGGCCGGCCCCACAACGTTGCCCAAGCCGTCCTGTTTTTCTGCCAACCTGAGAACTATGTGACCGGACAAGTGTTGGCGGT
The DNA here is from genome assembly GCA_012103455.1 of Gammaproteobacteria bacterium. Lineage (GTDB taxonomy): Bacteria > Pseudomonadota > Gammaproteobacteria > HK1 > HK1 > WLWT01. Next base: position 342,360 of record WLWT01000002.1, on the reverse strand, counting down.
CGATGGTGGCCTAAGTCAAACATAAGCGAGTCAAACAGAAACGGCTTTCGCCTTAGGCAAAAACATCAAGGGCACCTTAAAAAATGCACTTGTTCCGCGATTGCGGCGTCAGCGCCGTGCTCGAATCCTCAGGTATCACCTAGACACTGCGGTTGTGCGCGCGGTGCTTCCTTGCACTCACGAAAAAATGACTATTTTTAGCAGGCGCCCATAAACAGCCGCCGCCGTCTCAAGGACTCGAAGAGACCGCGTACTCCAGCGCTTGGCGCCTATCGTGATTCTCGTACGTGATATCTCCCGAATGGCAGCGAAAGTATCCGTTGCGCCTATCTTCGTAGTACAGCTCAAGGGTTTTTCGCATCACCGGAAAAGCCAGCTCATCCCAAGGGATCTCCTCCTCCGAGAACAATTCAGCGGCCAATGATTCCTCGCCAGCGCCGAATTTGGGACCGATGAGATGAGCTAAGTACATGATGTACACCTGGTTGATGTGCGGGATGCTGAAGTGGGTGTACAACATGCCGATCTCGATATCGGCCAGCGCCTCCTCGCGCGCCTCGCGCGCCGCGCCTTGTCCTGCCGTCTCCTGGTTTTCCATATATCCAGCGGGAAGTGTCCACCACCCGTAGCGAGGCTCTATGGCCCGCTTGACGAGCAAAATCTTGCCGGCCCATTGCGCAATACATCCCACCACCATTTTCGGGTTGTGGTAGAAGATTTCACCGCATGCATCACAGATATACCGCGGTAAATGGTCGCCCGGCGGCACCCTCCGGCCGATGTTGGATGAACCGCAGTTACTGCAGAAATTCATCGCCACTCACTCATGGTTGCTCATTGTTATGGGACTCATATTCCTGAGAAACACTGGGGCTCGGGTAAAACTCAAGTCCAGTCGAAGGGTACCCGCCAAGTCGGCACTGCGGTATGTTCCATGGCCGCCCACATCTCGCCGAACCGTACCCCGGTTCGAGGATGCTTGCGCCCGCCCATTAACTCAGCCAAAGGTCTTAGCACGAAAGCATACTGCTCGATATCTTCATGGGGCAGCCGAAGTTCTTCAGTTTGCAGAACTTGGTCGCCGTATAAGAGCAGATCTAAATCAAGACTGCGAGACTTAAAGCCACGATCATGAGCCGAGCGGCCGCAGAGGCACTCAATAGAGCGCAACGTTGTACGTAGATCGAATAGCGCTAGGCGCGTTGTGAACGTCACCACCAAATTGTAAAACGGCTCACCGTCAAAACCCTCGGCAGCGCTCTCGAATACCGGCGACCGGCTAACGGCGCCAAAGTGCTCAGTAAGCGCCTGCACACCTTTGCGGATGCTGGGCACGCGGTCCGCGTTGCTGCCCACACTCAGCGCAACTTCAACCATATAAGTCCAGCTTTTGCGTACATTAACCACCGTGGCGCTACGACCGCACGCCGCGTTCGATCATAACGCCAACGTCGGCGGCGCCCCGCACCGCGCCCTTCTTATTGAGTGTTAAGCGCACCCAAGGTACGGCGAACTCATCACGAATGAGAGCAGCCACCCGTTCAGCCAGGGTTTCCACCAGCAGGCATTCACTGGATGAGACAAACGCGATGATCCGCTTGGCCACCGCTTTGTAGTCGAGCGCCTGCCCAATGTCCTCGCCGGCAGCCGCGGATTTAATATCCCACTGCATCTCGATGTCGAAATGCAACCGCTGCTGAATGCGCCGCTCCCAATCGCAAATGCCGATAACGGCATCAACCTTCAAATCCCGCAAGAACACGATATCGCTAGCCAGGACCGTCCCCTCTACACATATTTGGTTAAATGGCCTTGGGATAGTTTACGTTGGCCGCGAATGATACCGGCAAGGGTAGCACCTTAGGTTCATTTTGCCGGCGAATTGGCGCAGGCTTGTAGCAAGCCACCACTTAGTTTTCTGCATGGCGGGAGCGAGCGCGCTTGAGGCAAAATTACCATCGTCTTTGAAGCACCCGCTTCATCAAAACCGAACCGAGCAGTATCATCCATGATCATCGACACCGGTCTAATCATCGCCGGATATCTGCTGGGCTCCGTCGCCAGCGCCATCATAGTGTGCAAACTGCTCGGGCTACCGGACCCACGCCAAGGTGGCTCCGGTAATCCAGGCGCCACCAATGTGCTACGCCTAGGCGGGAAGAAAGCTGCTGCTATCACCTTGGCAGGCGACCTCTTGAAAGGATTCTTGCCCGTTCTCGCCGCAGCGGGCTTGAGCAGATCGGACACGGCCATAGGGGCAGTGGGGATCGCGGCGTTTCTCGGTCACCTATACCCCGTATTCTTTCGCTTCCAGGGAGGCAAAGGGATAGCCACCGCTTTTGGGGTAGTCGCCGGCTTATCCTGGGTGAGCGTGCTCGCGATGGCCGCCACCTGGCTGTTGATGGCAAGACTTTCACGCTACTCGTCCCTAGGTGCGCTAACCGCCTGCACTCTGACCCCGGGTTATATTTGGTTGGCAACGGCTAGCGCAGCATTTGCCGGCACCACCGCCGTCATTGCCGTGTTCACGTACTGGCGCCACCGCGGCAATATCCGGCGGCTGCTCAGCGGTACGGAACCGCGTATCGGCGAAAAAGCCGTCGCAACGGAGCAACCGCCAGCCATAAACTGAACCCGCAAGCCGCATGGGTGGCTTTACAGCGCTGACCGTTCCGACTTAAACTTGTTGATTAACTCAACCTCATGCTCAGCGAGGGTTACATGCCTACAGTACGCGTCAAAGAGAACGAATCCTTTGACATCGCCATGCGCCGCTTCAAGCGTGCCTGCGAAAAAGCCGGAATTCTCACCGAGATACGCCGCCGCGAGTACTACGAAAAACCCACCACCGTGCGCAAGCGTAAAGCCGCCGCCGCAGTCAAACGCCACCTCAAGAAACTCGCCCGCGAGCAAGCGCGCATGCAACAGCGCCGGTACTGACTGAAACGGCCACCGACTAAACTGCTTTAATCAGCCCCATAACCAGCCCAAGATACCTGCCGTGAGCGCGCTTAAGGCACGCATTCAAGACGATGTCAAAACGGCCATGAAAGCCAGAGACAAGGCTCGCCTCGCTACATTACGTCTGGTCACGGCGGCCCTCAAGCAACGCGAAATCGATGAACGCATCGAACTCAACGATGGCCAAGTCACTGAAATATTGATCAAACTCGATAAGCAACGGCAAGACTCCATAGAACAATACGAAAAAGCCGGCCGAGCCGATCTGGTGGCCCAAGAATCAGCCGAAAGAGCCATCATTGCTGAATACTTGCCCACCGCCCTCTCAGCGGATGAAATCGCCGCGCTCATTCGAGCTGCCATTACCGAAACCGGTGCCACCAGCATGAGAGATATGGGCAAAGTCATGGCCTGGCTAAGGCCCAAAATGCAAGGCCGCGCGGACCTGGGTGCCGTCAGCAAGGATGTCAAATCAACCTTAGCTTAATGGGGCAAGGACTGGACTCCTGCTGTCACTAGTCAGAGGCTATGGCCCATGGCCGGACGCATCCCTAAATCCTTCATTGCCGACCTAGTCGCCAGAACCGACATCGTCGAACTGGTGACAGGGTACATGACGCTTAAGAAACGCGGCACCGACCACTGGGCACCCTGCCCATTTCACAATGAAAAAACCCCGTCCTTCAAAGTCAGCGCCGAACGCCAGACTTATCACTGCTTCGGCTGTGGCGCCCACGGCACATCGGTAGGCTTCTTAATGGAATATTCCGGGTTCACTTATCCGGAAGCCATCGAACACTTGGCCGACATGCACGGCCTGGAAGTACCGCGGGAGCAAGGCAGCGCGGCGCGCGAGGACCTTAGCCCTCTTTACGATGCGCTCACGCGAGTGAACGGATGGTATCAACAGCAACTGCGCAACCATCCAAGCAGAAACAAAGCGGTTGAATACCTAAAAGGGCGCGGGCTAAGCGGCAAGATAGCCGCCCAGTTCGAATTGGGTCTGGCGCCGCCGGGGCGAGACCATCTGCTGGCCCTACCCGAGACCGGTGAAGATTGGTGCAATACCCTGACCAAGGCCGGTCTCTTAGTGGAGCGGGCACCCGGGCAGTTCGCCGATCGCTTCTGGCACCGCATCATGTTCCCGATCCACGACCGGCGCGGCCGCGTCATCGGTTTCGGCGCGCGCACCTTGGACGGCGCCAACCCCAAATACCTGAACTCACCCGAGACCCCCGTGTTCGTCAAAGGACGCGAGTTATACGGGCTTTATCAAGCCCGCCGCAGCCATCGCAAATTGGCACGGCTAGTGGTCGTAGAAGGTTACACAGATGTCGTCGCCTTGGCGCAGTTCGACATCACTTATGCGGTGGCGACTCTAGGCACCGCGGTTACTGCCGATCATGTAGAGCGGCTATTTCAGGCGACTACAAGAGTGGTGTTCTGCTTCGATGGCGACGCTGCCGGCCGGCAAGCTGCCTGGCGGGCATTGCAAAATGCCTTGCCGCACATGCGTGATGGCCGCAGCATCGGCTTTGTGTTCCTACCGGAGGGCGAAGATCCCGACTCGCTGGTGCGCGCGCAGGGTAAAGAGGCGCTCGAAACGTTGGTCAGTCAAGCACAGCCACTATCAGACGTTCTCTTCCAACAGCTCACCGAAGCCATCGACCTTACTACCATTGAAGGCAGAGCCCAGTTTCATCGGGATGCGCAACCGCTCGTTGAGAAGATCCCGTTCGGCGCGTTTAGGGAATTAGTTTACGCCCGGATGTTAGAGCTGGCGAAGCTGAACGATGAACAATCCGAGCGCACGCGCCCGGTAAAAAACCCAGCCCCAAGGCGCATCGCCTACCACTATAGAGAGAACTCGGCCCGGCTTCCCCCCCTCTCACGCACCGCCATCAAACTCCTGCTGCACCATCCGTCACTGGCCGCTGACGTGCGCCAAGACGGTGAATTGAAAGCGTTAAATATGCCCGGGGTAAATTTGTTGCTTGAAATGCTTGAACTATTGACTGCCCGTCCCGATCTAAACACGGCAGCGGTTATAGAACACTTTCGCGACCACCAAGAAGGGCAACACCTGGCGCGGCTAGTCGATCACCGAGAACCGCTGCTACGCGACGGGTTGGCGGACGAATTACAGGGTGCTTTGGACCGTTTAGTGTGCGCGTATCGTGAGGAGCGGCGACGGTCGCTTGCGCGCAAAATGGCTGAATCCAAGCTCGATGACGATGAGGTGAATGAGTACCGGACGCTGGTGAGCGGCGGTTCGCCCATCCATTGACGCGCGTCCATTGATGGGCAGCCGCGAACCCCATCAGTCCTGTAACCGTGCTAGACTGAAACGTTACCGTTTACGGTCATAAGCTTCACGACTCGGCGCGAGAACACATGGATCTGAATCAACAAGAATCACAGCTCAAGCTGCTGATCGCAAAGGGGAAAGAGCAGGGATATCTGACCTACCACGAGGTCAATGACCACCTGCCTGACGGCATCGTCGATCCCGAGCAGATCGAAGATATTGTCAGCATGATCAATGACATGGGCATTACGGTACACGAAGAAGCACCCGATGCCGATGCCTTGATGATGATGGAAACCACCGATAGCACCGATGAAGATGCCGCGGAGGAGGCAGCCGCCGCCCTCGCTACCCTGGATAGCGAGTTCGGCCGTACCACTGATCCGGTCCGCATGTATATGCGGGAGATGGGCACGGTGGACCTGCTGACCCGTCAGGGCGAGATCCGCATCGCCAAGCGTATTGAGGAAGGACTGCGCGAAGTGCTCGCCGCCCTCGCCTCATACCCACCGACCATCCTGGGCATGCTGGAGCGCTACGGGCGGGTCGCCGCCGGGCGAGCCAAGCTCACCGACATGGTGCTCGATTACATCGATCCGAACGCGATCGAAGAAGAGATTCCCACACCGTCACCGCCCTCGCAAGCCAGCAACGACGAAGAAGAGCCGGTCGATACCGGTCCTGATCCGGAAGAGGCGCGGATGCGCTTCTCGGCGATCCAAAAACATTACGAAAAATTGGCCACCGCCACCCAGCGCCACGGTTCGCGCGGCGCGCGGCCGAAGAAACTGCGCAGTGAGATCGCCGCTCAGATCATGGAACTCAAACTGACGCCAAAGCTGGTCGATCAGTTGGTAGCAGCGCTGCGGGCCGATGTCTCTAAAGTGCGCACCTTTGAGCGGCAGATCATGACCATCTGCATCGAATCGGGCATGCCTCGAAGTGCATTCGTACGCAGCTTCCCGGAAAACGAAACCGATCTAAAGTGGCTTAAAAGTCACCTCAAAAACTCCAACGACTACGCTGAGTCGTTGGGTGAACGCACAGACGAAATTCAACGCCTACAAGCCAAGTTGGCCGACATGGAGACCAACTCGCGCGTCGATATCGCCGAGCTAAAAGAGATAAGCCGCGCCATGTCCATCGGCGAAGCCAAAGCCAGGCGCGCCAAGAAAGAGATGGTGGAGGCTAATCTGCGCTTGGTCATCTCCATTGCCAAGAAGTACACCAACCGCGGTCTGCAATTCCTGGATCTCATCCAGGAAGGCAACATCGGTCTTATGAAAGCGGTGGACAAATTCGAGTACCGGCGCGGGTACAAGTTCTCCACCTATGCCACCTGGTGGATCCGCCAAGCCATCACCCGTTCCATCGCCGATCAGGCCCGCACTATACGCATACCTGTGCACATGATTGAGACCATCAACAAACTCAATCGCATCTCGCGCCAGATATTGCAGGAAATGGGCCGGGAGCCGACACCGGAAGAATTGGCTGAGCGCATGGAAATGCCCGAGGACAAAGTCCGCAAGGTACTGAAAATCGCCAAGGAGCCGATCTCCATGGAGACACCTATAGGCGACGATGAAGATTCACACCTAGGTGATTTCATTGAGGATATGACCATCGTCTCCCCGAGCGACTCCGCCACCGTTGAAGGCTTAAGGGAAGCCACCCAAAACGTGTTGGCGGGCCTGACGCCGCGGGAGGCGAAAGTGCTACGCATGCGTTTTGGCATCGAAATGAACACCGACCACACGCTGGAAGAGGTCGGTAAGCAGTTCGACGTCACCAGGGAGCGTATCCGGCAAATCGAAGCCAAGGCTCTTAGGAAACTACGCCATCCAAGCCGCTCGGAGCAGCTTCGAAGCTTCCTCGATTAGCGCCCTCTCTCGATTGGCGCCCTCTCTTGATCGACGCTAGTGTGCAGCGGTCCGGGCGTTCGTCAAGAGCGCCCTGACTGCGCTAGGCTGATTGACTGTTAAGGGCCAATGGCTTCTAGAGGGCGTTCTTGCTTGGAAACGCAAACAGACCGATAGTCACGATTACCGAGTCGATGCCAAGTAGTCAACGCCCAAATGTCCGATGAAGATCCACATCCATCCAAGACTCACTCGAAAGCGCGATACTCATTTGGAGCCTAGGCTTGGGCGCAAGCATCATCTCGGAGTTTTGCGAGTATCTGTCTCAAGCCCCGTTCCATCGCCACCACAGGGACACCAAAACGTTTAAAGCCGAATAGCGTATTACAACGCTGCGAGCGCTGCTGGGACTCTACTACGTGTTTTGGGGGAGCACTCTATTGCTTTTTCTCCCGGGAGTGCACCGGGCTTTGCATGGATTTACGTCGTGTTGTTGGCGCGTCCACGCTGCCGAACGGCTGGCACCCGAGCTCCCCCCCCTTGCTATAGGCGCCCGCTATAGGCGCCCGCGCTGTAGTCGATAACTACCGCACGCAGGCCATGTGATACCATGTGCATCTTCTAAGCTTCCTAACAAATGGGCCTGTAGCTCAGTTGGTTAGAGCATCGGACTCATAATCCGCTGGTCCCAGGTTCGAGTCCTGGCGGGCCCACCAGTTAACACCCTCTTTTTCAGATGGCCGCGGATATGGCTTCTCGCGAGATTGTGCACTGGACTCGCACTGCCCCTGGCCACCGCTTACAGTCCTTCCAAACGGCCGATGGCGTATCTAGAACCCAAGCACTCCTACCGCAGCCATTCCTGCCCGTGGCGCTGCCCCCCTGCACACACCGTGCTCCTCCCCTCCTGACAGCAGGCAAAGACTGCCAGGAACTGGGCAACTGTCGATTTTAATGGCTAGCAGCGAACAAGCACATGACTTGAAACGTCTCAAATCGACGACAGAAACTTAAGCAAGGATTGACGCTCGCGCTTGGTCATGTTCACGAACGCCTCTCGTGACACCTGCGCTTCTACGCCGTGCCAGAGAATGGCCTCTGATAGACTTCTAGCCCGCCCATCGTGCAGCAAGGTGACGGCGCCGGAGACCACCCTAGTCAGTCCGATAGCCCACAGCGCCGGCGTGCGCCAGTCACGAGGTCCAGCCGCGAAGTCCGGTTTGCCATCGGCAAGCCCCTCTCCCATGTCGTGCAACAGTAAATCGGTGTAGGGCCAGAAAGTCTGGCTTGCCAGGTCCATTATTCGGGGCAACCAGGACCTGATGGGGACGTTTATTCTGGGTGGGGTGTTTGAACGCAACCCCAAACTGAAAATCGTGTGTGTCGAAGCCGACGCCGGCTGGGTGCCGCACTATATGTACCGCATGGATCATGCCTACGCTCGGCATCGCTCCTGGCCGAAACCCGGCCAGGAGCGATGCCGAGCGAGTATTTCAGCGAACATATCTACACCACCTTTCAGGACGACTGGGTGGTGTTCCGCATGAAAGACATGTGCAACCCGCGCCGTCTGATGTGGGCCAACGACTTCCCGCATAGCGACTCGACCTGGCCGTGGTCGCAGGAACTGCTCGCAAAGCACACGACCCATCTCACCGAAGAAGAGAAAAACCGGATTCTTCACGACAACGTGGCTGAGTTGTACAATCTGGACTAGAAGACTGGCAAACATACAGATCGGGGCGTCCAAAATGGGCGCTTTTTTTTTGCTTCCAAGTGCCGGAGACGCAGGTATGGAGAACACAAAGGACGCGAGGAACAGACAGGGGTCCGAGGGCATCATCGACCTCAGACAGGAGTTGATTGAGCTGTATGCCGGCGAACAAATGCTGGTGTTCTTTGAGTTTACGCTTGAGCATCCCGAAAACGAAGCGCTCTCCGGGCTGTGCCGCATCGCCCAGCCAAAGCCCCACCGTTCCACGTTGCGCTATCTCTCCCTCATTTTTCTGGTTGACACCCATGACTCTGCAAACCGACCCGTCGTCCGGAAGGCCCTGGCCCGGCTTGAGGGGAGCGCTCTGAAGACCGCCGCCCGGTATGACCGACAGCGCTATCATCTCAAGCCTGCATTCCAGCACCGAGAGTTATATCGCTCAGACGGACCTGCTGCTGGAGGGTGTGGTGAACAAGGCGTTCATCACGGCCCAACTCATTCCTGCCATCGCCCGCATTGCCCAACTCCATCCGACCCACGTCGAGTGGTGGGAGGAGAGCCCGCAGCCTGGCTGCTCCTCCAGCAGACGCACTATCCCGCGCCGTCCTCCCTGCTGGCCACGGTCCGGGATCGGTTTCGGCGAGGGACCGAGCGGGGCTAGTCGAGAAACTCTGAAAACTCTTGTCCAATTTAGCACTGTATGAAATGACTCCAATGACTATGCTAAAACGCCTTCATATTGACAACTACAAGTGTCTTACCAACTTTGACCTCTGTTTTGGAGAGTTGACGCTTCTGCTCGGGGTAAACGGGAGCGGCAAGTCGGCGATATTTGAAGTTGTGGGAAAACTGCGCGATTTCATTCGTGGCGATGCGCGGGTCGGCGAATTGTTTTCTCCCGCCGATATCACGCGCTGGAGCAAGAAGGCGGAACAACACTTTGAATTGGAAATCGACATCTCCGGCGACATCTGTCTGTATCGACTTGTGGTTGAACACAACCCGGAAAGACGACTTACCCGAGTGAAACGCGAAGAGCTGCTGGGTGATGGCAAGCCGCTCTTTCTCTTTGAAAAGGGCGAAGTGCAGCTCTACCGCGATGACCACAGCGAGGGGCCACCATATTCTTTCGACTGGACACAATCGGGGCTCGCACCAGTGGCCGAACGCGATGACAATACTCGATTGTGTGCATTCCGAAATTAGGTCCGTGGTTTTGTAACGCTCTTTTTGGAGCCGAAACGCATGAGAAGCGGTTCGGATTCCGATACTGACAGGCTCAGCGACAATGGGGAGAATTTCGCCTCATGGTATCAGGGACGCTTACAGGAGAGCCCGCGTCAGGTCTTTGATGCCATGGCCCACCTGCGTGATGTGCTGTCCGGCTTCGTGGACTTGAGGCTCACGCAAAAAGGCAGTGAATACAGGGAATTGCAAGCCGAATTTTCCCCGCAAGATAAAGAAACCGGCAATGTCTATCGGTTCGACCAACTCTCAGATGGTCAGCGCGCTTTGATCGTGCTGTATTTGTTGCTTTTTGCCGACGGTGCTGGACGCACTTTGTTTTTGGATGAGCCAGACAACTATATCACCCTCCCGGAGTTGCAACCCTGGTTTGCGGAATTGGAGGATGGCTGTGGCGACAGTCTGCCGCAGGCCATATTGATTTCGCATCATCCTGAAGCGATTGATTTTCTTGGAAACAGAGCGGTCTGGTTGGGACGTGAGCCGGAGAGTTACACGCGCATTCTAGACGTCACAAACGACACGATGCTCAAAATATCCGAACTTTACGCCCAGGGGCTTACGCCGTGAGTCGCCCCAAAATCACCGTCCTCTGCGAAGATAAACAGCACGAGGCATTTATCCGCGGATTTCTCAAAAAACGCAACAAACGCAATCGGATATACCAATCGCCATTGAAAATGCGAATATAGAATACTTACATTAGCTAGCTGATTATGGTCAAAATAAGCTTATGAAAAATCATTTAACACCGAGCGAGCGCGATGAGATCATAAAATCTCATCGTAAAGAGAGAGATGGGCGTATTCGAGACCGAATAAAAGCTGTTTTAGCTTTTGATGAGGGTTTATAGTTATTCAGAAATTTCCAGGATTTTGCTTTTAGATGATGAGACTATTAGACGCCCTATCGATGATTACTTTTCTAAAGCTAAGCTGAAGCCCGAAAACGGGGGCAGCAAAAGTGATTGAGACGAGAATGAAACAGCAAAGCTCGTTAAACGCCTAGAAGGAATGACTTATCCTTATGTTAAGGACATTTGCACTTATGTGAAGTTGAATTTTGGTAAGGTTTACAGTGTAAGCGGCATGACAAAATGGCTGCATCGCAATAATTTCTTCTATAAGAAGTCTGATGCAGTTCCAGCGAAAGCAAACGCACAGGCGCAAAAAACGTTTGTCAAAGACTATGAACATCTTTCGAAAGACGCTAAAAACAAGGGTTTAATCTATTTCTCGGACAGTTTTCATCCGCAGTATCAAACGCGGTTGGCCTATGGATGGATTTTAAGAGGCACTCGAAAAAGTATTGCCACAACGGCTCGTCAAACACGATTGAACTTTATTGGTGCTGTATCTTTGGAGGGTCACACAATAATCCACACTGAAGTTGGCGGGTGAATGCGCAAACCATTAAATCTTTTCTAAAATCTCTACGCAAACGGCATACACCAGAGAAAGAAATTCATGTAATTTGGGATAATGCGGCTTATCATAAGAGCAAAGACGTTCAGTCTTATGCCAAGGACTCAAACATTAAATTACACTATTTGCCGCCCTATTCACCGAATTCAAATCCAATTGAGCGACTTTGGAAAATGATGCATGAAGCGGTTACTTATAATCGGTACTATAAGAAGTTTTTAGATTTTCGGGAAGCCTCTTTGAATTTTTTCAAGCGCATTGGAAGACGAAAGGCTTTATTGAGAAAAAGAATCACTGATAGGTTTCACATTATTAATGCACCGATGTTCGCATCTTGAAGTGTGATGGGTATATATCGAGCACCCGTAGCACGGATAGGATCTCATCGTCGGTCGGTTCAACAACAGGAATGATTGCATTGACGAAGGAATTCGTGATCGTTGATGTTCGCCCCGTGATCTTGACTGGGCGAGGCATCCAGAAGGCACTACGCGCTGTATTTGGCATAAGCGAAAGCTACTCGCAGATGGAAAGTCTAACAGTATATTCCTGATTAACCAGAGTCACTACGCATCATCACTTCTCAGATGAACGCCCCATCCAACGGGCATAAATACCTTAATCTGTTAGCCAAAAACAGCCGCCCGAAAGCGCGCGGCATAGGTATGTCCGGCAGGCCGGAAATTTGCTCAAAGCCTTCCCGAATAAATCATTGCCTGCTTTATCCAAGGCAGACATAGAGGCTTTTCTGGACGATTTGTCGCGCCAACATCGATTACACGATGGGCAGTTTAAGCAAGCAGTGGATGCGTTGCGTTGATTACTGGTTGATTTAGCCGGTACGCCTGCGGGTCAAGCTTGTGGATTGGTTGTTTTGGCGTGAGGCGGCGCGACCGCTTGAACTGGAGCATGCGACCCTGGCCCGTTCCGCGCCGGCGGCCAATTGGGCCGGGCGTGCCGGTTCAGATACCCGGTTGGATGCCTCATACCAAGCTTCGTTGCAGCAGATGTTGAGCCTGCTCCGTGCGCGTCATTAGGGGCACCTGCTAAAAATAGTAATTTTTTCGTGAGTGCAAGGAAGCACCGCGCGCGCAACCGCAGTGTATAGGTCATACCTGAGGATTCGAGCACGAAGCTGACGCTGCAATCGCGGAAAAAGTGCATTTTTAGAGGTGTCCTAATGCACTCGATATCTTGGACAACGTGCCACCCTCAACCCAGCGTTGGAATCGCCTATGGCAAGTGTGGTATGACGGAAACCATTCAGGTAAATCTTTACATCGCGCACCCGAACGTAAAATCCACAAAATCCCGTTCGGTATGGCTCGGTCATCGCAACGAGGGCGACCCCGGCCATCAGTACGGACAGGGGGGATGGGAGTAGTGGTTTCAGTATCTTCCATTGTTCATCATGCGCAGTTACCGGTCCACTGCGCCGGATTATGGGCGCGCCGGGCTTTTGGCCCGGCAGCTCTTACAAAGTTTCCGGCCTTGGGTATACTGCGTAGTTCCTACGGCCGTCAGTGTCAACCCTCACGGCTCTGGTACAGATGCCACATTGGTATTTAGACGCGGCGGGGGCTGCCGCCCTCTATTGCGCCGCTTATCTGTCGTTCGTCAGGCAGTTGCTTTATCCGAGATACTGGTGGCCGTTCAAACGCCGCGACTCGGTGATAACCCTAGCGCTGATGTCAGCGGCAGTGAGCTTCGTTGCTCTCGCCGAGGGCCGGTTCCTGTGGCCTCAGGCGGTGGCGGCCAGCGCCTTCTTGGTCATTATGTTCCTAGCCGTCGGCGCACCGGCGCATTGTTTTAAACCGGGCCGCCGGCGCCCCCTGTTGGAATTCCTAGCCGACCGCGGGAGTCACGCAGGATTGGTCATCGCCGCCCCGTCATGCGCCTTGAGCCTGGTACTAGCGGATATCGAGTTCGCGGCCCTGACCGGGGCAGCTGTGCTCGTCGAAGTTCACTGGTTGCTTCAATCCAGTTGGCCGCGGCGCCGAACCCGCTACCCCATGAGCGCTGGCGACACCGTGGTCTTGGGCAGATTGGCCGCCCAAAATATAGGCGCCAAGGATAGAGGCGTCACGGATATAGATTCCGGTGACATCAGAGCTTTTGCCAAAAAGCACCGCATTTGGGAACTCGAAATAGGACCGGCCAACGAGCTGTACTGGCGCGGCTGCGGCAAAAATACGCCCCCTTGTCCATATAACTACTACTCATCGCGTCTAGGGTTAAACGCCGCACCCTGTTGCCGCGGCCATCTGCAAACACTATGCCTTGGCGTCACCGCCCATCTGCAAGCCATAGGTGCCACGTATTGGTTAGACGGTGGCACGCTGCTGGGCGCGGTGCGCGAGCATGGACAGTTGCTGGCCTGGGAAGACGACATCGATATCGGTGTGTTGCTGGACCCTGAGCTGGGCTGGGACGAGCTAGTGCGGCGCCTGCCAGCGCGACGGCTTCCACGTGGAAGTAGTAGCGGACCATGACTATATCGCTATCTCTTTCGATCCGCCGCGCCCCTGGCCATTGAGTTGGCAGCGTAACCGCATGCGCGGCGAGCTGCGCTTGGATTTGATCCCATACCGTAGATGCGAACAGTTGGGCAAACCGGTGTTGACGCGAGCCACCCCCAAAGGAGGTATGCAGGCCACCGGCGATGGCGGCTACGCGGTGTGCGCGGATATGGTTTTACCGCTCAGCCAGCGCTTGTTCTTGGGCACCCAATTGCCGGTGCCGCATAAGCCGGAGGCTTATTTACAGAGCATCTACGGCGACTTCTCCAAGGTTGAGTTCACCTACATGGATCAGGCCGCGGTTCACAACCGAACACCATCATCGTGAGGAATACTAGGATGGGTGCCGGTCAAAATCGCGCGCCTCTGATCGACAGCAATGAATATGAGGGCGCCTGCTAAAAATAGTCATTTTTTTGTGAGTGCAAGGAAGCACCGCGCGCACAACCGCAGTGTATAGGTGATACCTGAGGATTGGAGCACGGCGCTGACGCCGCAAGCGCGGAAAAAGTGCATTTCTAGCAGGTGCCCATGAGTTCTCCCGGTGCTGGTGGCCCCGGCACAGCAGGGCGCGCCCCGGTAATCGCGCAGCGCCTAATCTAGGGCCTAATCTAGGGAACAAACCTCGCCGAAATCACTGCCCCGCGGATCACCCGCTCGAGGGTGGCTGATCGGATGTCTACTTCACCCCGCGTCATCCGTGCACGCGGGACACGGAGCTGTATTATTCATACTGATCATCGCCACCACAGGAAAAACTCATGAAACTCTACGATTTTGCCATGGCACCCAACGCCCGCCGCGTGCGCATGTTCGCGGCGGAGAAAGGTATAGAGCTGGAAACAGTAAGCATCGATCTGTCCAAACGCGAACAGATGAACGACGGCTACCGCGCCATTAATCCACGCCTGGCGGTACCGGCCCTGGTATTGGACGACGGCACCTTAATCACCGAGAGCGTCGCCATCTGCCGCTACCTGGACGCTTTGGCACCGGAGCCGGCGCTATTTGGCACCGATGCCAAAGATCAGGCCATCGTCGAGATGTGGCACCGCCGGGTTGAACTGGAAGGTATGCAAGCAGTGGCCGACGGCGTGCGCAACTCGGTGGAGTTCTTCGCCGGACGCGGCCTTCCCGGAGCGGTCGATTTTCCGCAGATCCCGGCATTGGCCGAGCGCGGCAAGCAGCGGGTGGATCTGTTTTTCGCCATGCTGAATGAACGCCTGGCGGACAGTGAATACATCGCCGGTGACAACTTCACCATCGCCGACATCGCTGCCCTCATCGGCTGCGACTTCGCTAAAGTGATCAAAAAGCGGATCAGTGAGGAGCAATCTCATCTGCACCGCTGGTATGCAGCGGTCAGGGCACGGCCAAGCGCAAGCGCCTAGCTTTTAAGAGCACCTCTAACAATGCACTTTTTCCGCGATCGCGGTGTCAACTCCGTGCTCGAATCCTCAGGTATCACCTACACACTGCGGTTGTGCGCGCGGTGCTTTCTTGCGCTCACGAAACAATGACTATTGTTAGCAGGCGCCCTTAAGGCTCTTATATGGCGGGGGCTACGCTCCTTGCACTACCCCCGCCGCACCAAACCCCAGGCCACTTTTGCCAGTTGGCGGCAAGTATCCTTGCGCTCTAGCGCCGCCGGATCGCTGGCGTTGCCCTTCAGGCCGCGGTGGTACACGCCTTGGGTAATGGCGGCCAAGCGAAACAGCGACAGCACCAGATAAAAGGTCCAGTTGGGAATATCTTTGCGCCCGGTGGCTTTGCAATAAGCGGCCACGTACGCCTCTTCGTTCGGGATCCCCAGCGCGTCCAAGTCCGCCGTGACCAAGTCACCACGGGTAGCGTTGGTGACGTGATAGGCAAAACAGTTGTACGCCAGATCGGCGAGCGGATGACCTAGGGTGGACAGCTCCCAGTCCAGCACCGCTACCACCCGCGGCTCGGTGGGATGGAAAATCATGTTGCCAAGCCGGTAGTCGCCGTGAACTATGGTGGTCGGATCCTCCTCGGGCAGGTTCTCCGGCAGCCACGCCATCAGCTTATCCATGTCTGGCAAAGCGTCCGTTTGACTGGCGATATATTGTTTAGTCCAGCGCTTCACCTGCCTAGCGCAGTACTGGCTTTCGCGGCCAAAGCCCGTCAAACCCACGGCGCCGTAATCAACCGAATGAAGCGCCGCCAAGGTGGTGTTCATGGAACTATAGATCTCGGCGCGCGCTCCCGGCTCTAACCCCGGCAGCGCCTGATCCAAGAACACCCGTCCGACCACGTGTTCCATTACGTAGAAGGCAGTGCCTATCACGCTCTCGTCTTCACACAGAAAATAGGTTTTGGGCACGGGAACGCCGCTACCGGCGAGCGCCGAGATCACCCGGTACTCCCGCTCCACCGCATGGGCCGATGGCAGCAGCTCACCGGGCGGCTTTTTACGCATGACAAAGCTGCGCCCCTCGCCATCTTGCAATCTGAACGTAGGGTTGGACATGCCACCTTGGAACTGTTCCACCGTCAATGGTGGCGTCAACGGTGGCGTCAACGGTGGCGTCAACGGTGGCGTCAACGGTGGCGTCAACGGTGGCGTGAACGCTTCCAGATGCTGGGCGAGATACCGTTGCAGCGCTTTTTCGTCGAATCGATGGACGGGCAAAACGGGAACAACATCCGAGGTGGACGTGGTGTGCGCGGTCATGATGGCAGGCTCCACGGCGGGCTGGCGCATTAGGTGTTAAGTAGGGGGGGTGAACTCTTAGTTTTCATTCGCCGCAGTTATTTGACAAGCGGGTGACAGAGTACGAACGAAGGGGTAACTTCGGCCCCCATGCGGGGATCGTAGGGAGATCATGGGCAATGACTTCAGACCAACGCTTCGACATCATCATCAAGAACGGCCTTATTTTTGACGGCACCCGAACACCGCGTTTCAAGGCTGACCTCGGCATTCGCGATGGCGTTATCGCCGCCATGGGCCGTCTCTCAACGGCATCAGCCGGCCGGGTGATCGAAGCCGAAGGCTTGCATGTGGCGCCAGGCTTTATAGACCTGCACACGCACTACGACGCGCAACTGTTCTGGGATCCCTACTGCACCTTGTCGGGCTGGCACGGCATCACCTCGGTCGTCATCGGCAACTGCGGTTTTGGCTTCGCCCCGGTGGCCCCAGAGGCACGCGAGCGGGCCATGCTCTCTATGACCCGGGTGGAAGCGATCCCGCTGGAGACCATGCGCGCGGGCATGCCGTGGCAGTGGGTAACCTTCCCTGAATTCCTGGACGCTGTAGACCGCACGCCCAAAGCGCTCAACATCCTGCCTTATGTACCCGTGAGCCCCCTGCTCATCTGGGTACTCGGCTTCGAGGGCGCCAAAGCGGGCCGCAAACCCACCGCTGCCGAGCACGCGCAACTGTGCCGGCTGCTGCGCGAATCCCTGAACGCCGGCGCCTGCGGCTGGTCAGCACAGCGCATGCTGCCTACCGGACCGGCCGCCGTGCAGCGCGATTTCGACGGCACCCCCATGCCTACTGATGTCATGCATGACGATACCTGCCGCGCCTTCGCCCAAGTGTTGGCGGAGCGCAACGAAGGTTTCATGCAGATGCTGCTGGTATCCGGGGATAACCACAAAGATCGTAAATTCTACGAGGAACTGGCCACCATCAGCGGGCGGCCTATTCTCATGAACGTGGTGCAAGCTTTCGACGACCGGCCCCATATTCACCGGCACACCCTCGCCTGGCTGCGTAGCTGCTACGAGCGGGGCATCCGCGTCATCGGCCAGGGCTTGACCACCGACGCTGGCTTCACGTTTTCTTTTGAGGACTGGAATCTATTTGACGACATAGACGCGTGGTGCGAAGCAACCACGGGCACGCACGCAGAGCGGCTGGCCAAGTTAGCCGATCCGGCCCGGCGCGAGGCGCTTCGCGGCAAACTGCCACAGACCGCCACAGGCCCGTTACCACAGATAGTCATCGCCAAACCGGCGTTGGACAAGAACGCCGCTTGGAAAGATCACACCTTGGAATTAGCCGCTGAAAAAATGGGTAAACATCCGGTGGACGTAATGTTGGATATGGCGGTTGAGGAAGATCTGCAAACGGAGTTTTTCGCCGCGCCACCCAACGGCAAGCTGGAGCACTTACAAGAAATCGTGGACGACCCTTATGTGTTATTCGGCGTCTCCGATGGCGGCGCCCATACCAAGTTCCTCACCGCCGGGCGCTATCCCACGGAGACGTTGATCAAAATCGTGCGCACCCACGGCATGATCAGTTTGGAAGAAACCCATTGGCGTTTGAGCGCGCTGCCCGCGCAGGTGGCCGGATTCAAAGGCCGTGGCACCCTGACCCTAGGCGCGCCCGCCGACATCATCGTCTACGACTATGCAAACCTAGCGGTTAGGCAACCGGAGATCGTGCACGATCTACCCGGTAATGAATGGCGGCGCATTCAGCGGGCCACGGGTTATAAATATGTATTGGTCAACGGCGCCGTCACCATCGAAGACGACCAGCAAACGGAAACATACTCCGGGCAACTATTGCGCCATGGGGGCGGCCAACCGGTAACTCTACGAAACGTGTCTTAGTGAGTTATTCATTTCTTGAGTTCAGCTCTTGAACGTCAATTCCCAAGGGTTCTTCGAGATGGCCGGTCTTAGCCCATACGTGCACGCCGTCCTCGCCGGCGACGGCTACAAACCGGCTCGCCGCTGGCAAGCGTAACCAGGAGTGCCTGATGAATGTCTCGCCTTCCCGGGACTCACTTTCTTCGGTAAAAGAGCCGTCCAATACAAATATTTCCGCCCCACCCGGAATCGGCTTATCGAAACGGCTACCCGGCGGCCAATGTTCAAGCGTGACCTGCTCCCTTGAGTCCTCATGCAGCAACATAATTTCAGTGCCATCGTCCTGGCGCACATAGTGATAATCGTGCGCTGCTAGACGTACCTCGGTCCTATCATCCAAGGCGAACTGCCACAGCTTCACCAATATGGTGCAACCGGGCGCGGAACCAGGCGTATGACTAGTGTGCGGCGGATTGCGCACATAAGCGCCGCAGGGAAAGTCTCCATGCTCATCCTGAAACACACCGTCCAACACCAAAAACTCCTCGCCACCCGTGTGCACATGCGGCGAGAAAGCACTGCCGGGGGCGTAACGCACAATAGAAGTGGCTCTAGCGACTTCACCACCGATGCGATCGAGCATCTTACGCTGCACACCGGCCAGCGGTGAGGGTATCCACGCCATGGATGCAGTATGGGCGCTGGCTCTGACACTGAAATCGGCGTTGATATTCATCTATTGGGCACCTGCTAAAAATAGTCATTGTTTCGTGAGTGCAAGGAAGCACCGCGCGCGCAACCGCAGTGTATAGGTCATACCTGAGGATTGGAGCACGGCGCTGACGCCGCCATCGCGGAAAAAGTGCATTTTTTAAAGGTGCTCTATTGTCCGCCCTGACGTTATTAACCGCCTTTCACACCCTGGGTATTCACATACAAAGCGTAGAGCGAGTGACTTGCGGCCATGAACAAGCGATTGCGGTGAGGCCCGCCGAAACACACATTGGCGCACCGCTCCGGTAACCCGATACGGCCAACTTTCACCCCATCGGGCGCATAGACATTAACGCCATCCAACTGCGCACTGCCCATGCCCCAACCGCACCACAGATTGCCGTCCACATCGCAGCGCATACCATCGGGGGTGCCGCCTGGTCCCGCGTCTATATGCACTCGTTGATTGCCGAGCGAGCGGCCATCGGCGTTTACATCGAACTGCAAAATCTTGCGCGTGGGCTCGCCCCTGGATTCCACCACGTACAACAGCGACTCATCCGGATTAAAACAAAGTCCGTTCGGGCCTAACACGCCCTCGGCTACAACACTCAACCCTCCCGTATCCCCATCGATACGAAAGACATACTGGTCGATCTCGGGCTGCGCCCGGTGACCTTCGTAGTTGCCGAGTATGCCGAATACCGGATCGGTAAACCAAACCGAACCATCGGATTTGACCACCACATCGTTCGGTGAATTGAGCCGCTTACCCTGCCAGCTATCCGCCAACACAGTGATGCCACCGTCGATTTCCGTGCGCGTCACCCGCCGCCCGTGTTCACAGGTAATAAGGCGGCCCTACCGATCCCGCGTATTGCCATTGGCGAAGTTGGAAGGCTTGCGGTAAATACTAACGGCGCCCGTTTCCTCCTCCCATTTCAATATCCGCCCATTGGGAATATCGGACCACAAAAGATAACGGCCATCGCCGAAATAGACCGGCCCCTCCGCCCACCGGCAGCCGGTGTACAAACGCTCCACCGCCGCGTTAAAGATACGGTATTTGGCAAAACGCTGGTCCAGTATCTCCACTAGGGGATCGGGATAAGGGGGCTGTGGACGCCATCGGGCGGTTTTCAGCGGTTCATCGTTCATATGTACTTTACCTTTGCTCAGCTATGCCAAATACATAAAGCCCGGACAGCCCCTGAAACGCCGGTATTGCAGCAACACTCGCCGGACAACATACACCCCTTAGCCGTTCTTAGGCTGCTCCAGCGGTGGTCTTATACCGCTAAAATACCCGTACTCCCACCACCCGCAGCCCTCACCCCATGAAAATCGACCGCATCGAAACAACCCTCTACCAGGTCCCGTTGCCCACCCCTATTCAAGCCGCCAGCACGGCGGTGATGCATGCCTTCGATCTGGTGATGGTGCGGGTCGCGGACAGTGACGGCGCCACCGGCTGCGGCTATACCGTCATGCATGCCGGACAGGGCGCGGGCGCGGCCGTGCTCGTCGAGAAGAACTTCACCCCGCTCACACTCGGCGAAGACCCAAGATGCATAGAGCGGATCTGGGCCAACCTCTGGCGCACCCATCATTACGTGGGCCGTGGCGGCCTGGTCTCCTTCGCTTTAGCGGCGCTCGACACAGCGCTTTGGGATCTGCGCGGACGCACCCTCGGGGAGCCGTTGTGGCGGTTGTTGGGCGGTTACTCACCGAAAGTACGCGCCTACGCCGGCAATATCGATCTGAACTTCCCCGTACCGGAGTTGCTCGATGGGGCCAGCCGCAGCCTGGCCGCCGGCTTCAAGTCCATCAAGATGCGCCTCGGCAAACCCACGTTGCGCGAAGACGTGGCGCGGGTGGAAGCCATGCGCAGCCACCTCGGTGCCGATATCGAATTGATGAGCGATGCCAACGAAGCCTGGCGTCCCGATCAAGCCATACGCGCCTTCCGCGCCCTTCAGCCCTACGATCTGGTGTGGATCGAAGAGCCGCTGCGGCCCGACGACTACGCCGGTTATGCCCATCTGCGCGCCAATGGCGGCATTCCCATCGCCGCCGGCGAGAACCTGCACACACTGGCGGAATTCAACAACTTGATGACCGCTGGCGGCGTGGATTTCCCCGAACCCGACCTCACCACCTGCGGTGGCATCACCGTGTGGATGAAAATCGCGCATCTAGCCCAGGCCCACGGACTGCCCGTCACCTCCCATGGCGCTCACGAAGTACACGTGCACTTGCTGGCAGCCGCTCCCAATGCCTCTTATCTGGAAGTACACGGTTTCGGGCTAGAGCAATACATGGCCCAGAGGCTAACCATTGATGAAGGTTACGCCATCGCGCCGGATCGCCCCGGACACGGCATCGAATTCGATTTCGATGCCTTGGCCGTGCATCAACAGTGATTCAAGGGGACCTGTCATGAACACAGCCGCGCCGTCCGCCCACGCTGGGCTATTCAATCCTTCGGACCCTGCGTTCATCGCCAATCCGTACCCGATCTACCAGTTACTGCGGGACAACGCGCCGGTGTTTCGAACCCCGGTGGGATTTTGGTTTTTAACCCGTCACGAAGACGTGAATGCCCTGGTAAAAGACCGCCGTCTGGGTAAAGGCTTCGCCGAGCGCATGACCCGCCAGTACGGTGCCGATCATCTACAAGAACCCGCCATCCGGTCATTGGGTTTGACCATGTTGGTGCAGGACCCGCCAGTACATTCACGGCTACGCGGCTTGGTCACCAAAGCTTTTACCACTAAAGCTATTGAAAGTTTGCGCCAACGCATTGAGGCGCTGGCCAACGACCTCATAGACGCGGTCATCGACGCCGGCGAAATGGACATCATCCGGGACTTCGCGCACAAGCTGCCGGTCCACGTCATCTGCGACATGCTGGGTATCCCGGAAGACCACCGCGGCCGCTTCATGCAAAGCTCTCAAGTGGCGGGCAGACTCATCGATCCGGCGCCGCTCACGCCGCAAGAATTGGTTATCGCCAACGAACGGACCCAACTGTCCGAAACTTATTTCAATTCGTTATTCGAGCACCGCCGGACTGATCCAGGCGATGATCTGACCAGCCATCTAGTGCAAGCCGAAGAAGCCGGGGACAATCTCAGTGATGAGGAATTGACGGCAAATATACTGTTACTCTTTAGCGCCGGCCATGAAACCACCGCCAATCTCATCGGTAACGGTCTTTTGGCATTGCATCGCCATCCCGATCAGCTCGCTTTGATGAAAAGCGGCCAATTGAATTGGGGCGACGCCATCGAAGAGTTATTGCGCTTTGATTCTTCCGTTCAATTGACGTCTAGAACCAGTTTCGAACCGATTGAATTCAGCGGCGTCACCATTGCGGCCGGCGAACAAATCGTCGGCAGCCTAGGCGCGGCTAACCGGGATCCCGCTGTTTACGCTGATCCGCACCGCCTAGACCTCACCCGCTCCGGCATCCGCGCCCTGTCTTTCGGCGGCGGTATTCATATCTGCTTAGGCGCAAGGCTCGCACGCCTTGAAGGAGAAATCGCCTTCAAAACGCTGATGAAGCGCCTGCCTGGCCTTCAGCTCACCGACATCGACCAGGTGCAATGGCGGCAGACTTTTACCTTACGCGGACTCACTGAACTACACGCTACGTGGTAACAGCCGGCCTACACGCAAGTACTGTGCTCAGCCGCTCAAATCCTGTTTCGCCGCCTCAACCGCCCGTTTAACAGTTTGCAGATCGCCGATTTCATGGGCTAGAAGTAGCGCAAGCTTGCTCAACAACAGCGGTGTATTGTCGGAACCTGCCTCATCGATAGCTTCGGCGATGAGATCGTAGACCACTTCGAGTTCATCGAAATTCATCGCAGAGTTCTCATCGCAAAGTTCCTTGAATCGACAGCGCCCACTGAAAAGCGCTGCGCAATTCCGCTAAATTCAAACTTTGCCAACGCGCCGCCACGTGCCGATCGGGGCGCACCAGATAACAGCTGCCATCGCCCGCCCCATAACGGTGATGGCACCCTCCATCGGCATCATTCAACACCATGTCCGAATTGGGTGCACGGCTCTTCGCACATACGATGAGCACAGTAAGAGGGTGAGCGCTCGCAAGTGCGCTAGATATCTTTCCCGGTAGCCCCTTCCACTCGGCTATAGCGCTCCGGTCGCGGCAAAACGCCAGGACAAAAAAGCCATTCGGTAGATAGTCCAGCAAAAAACTACCGTCCGCCAGGCGATGATCAATGAGCGGCGCGCCCGCTGCCGGTCCCGCTGTGAATGCCTTATCCCGGCCAAGAAAACTGGTCAACGCACTCTGGTCATAGTTATAAGGCGCGGATTGACGGGGGTTCAGAAAGGGACGCGCGAACGCATAGCGCAAAGAAAGAGATAACACCGCATCGCGCATCAGTTGGTATCCCACCGTAGGCGGTGTCATAAATTGCGTGCTCTTGCGCGCATTGGCAAACACATCCATCGTCGCCCCGCGCCGCTCCGGTGTATAGCTATCCAGTAATTGCGCCGGTGCCGAACCATTTAGGACCGCGGCTAACTTCCAAGCGATATTGCCTGCATCCGCAAGACCGCTGTTCAATCCCCGCACCCCGAAAATAGGCACCAAGTGCGCCGCATCCCCAAGAAAAAAAATACCGCCGTGGCGGTAATCGTCCAAACACAGCGTAAACGCCCTATAGATACTCCACCACTCAAGCTCCCAGGGACCATCCTCGCCCACCATTGCGAGAATCGCCCCGATTTTTCGCCGCAGCGCTGTTTCTTCCAGAGCGGCGGTCTCATCTTCACCGGGTCTCAGTTGCCAATCAACGCGCCAGATATCATCGGGCTGCTTGTGCATGAGTAGAGTGGCACCGGGATTGGCCGGCGGATCGAAAAATGCCCGGCGCTCAGTGGGAAAATCCGACCGTAGTTGAATATCCGCAATAACATACCGTCCCTCGTAAGCATCCCCCTTAAGCGGCAAACCGGCGCGGCGCCTAACGGTGCTGTGGGCGCCGTCCGCGGCCAAGCAATAAGTGGTATGCAGTGGGTAGCTGCCTGCAGGCGTGGCAACAGTCAGTCCCACGCTCTCGTCATCTGACACGATGTCCACGACCCGGCTGGCAAAGCGCACATCAATGAGCGGGTGCTGCCTAGCCGCGTCAGCTAGATATTGCTCCATGTACTGTTGCTGTAGGTTGTACATGGGTAAAAAGCGCTCATGCCCGGAATGCGGCATCTCCAAGCGGTAAACGCATTGTCCGCGAAAATAGCTACTACCATGGGTCCACCCGAGCGCTTTGCTGGTGAAAGTATCAGCGATCCCTAGCTGCTGGAGTTGCTCCATGCTATGCCTCGCCAAGCAAACCGCGCGTGAACCATCGTTCACCGTGTGCTTCTCATCGAGCACCACACTCGGTATTGCATACCGCGCCAGCTCGAGGGCGGCCACCAACCCCACCGGCCCCGCCCCGACGATGGCCACGGGTGGTCCTTCGCTAGCGCCATCCATTTGCGGCGGACGCACGAAATCGTAGCTAGGGTAGTCGAAGTAAAGTGATTGGTACTGCGCACGCCCCGCAGGCCGCATACCACGTCCTCTTCATCCGGCAAATACACGTGTATGCCGAGCGTACCCCACTGGCCGTGGATACTCCATCTCTCCTGGCTCCATCTCTCCTGGCTCCATTCTCACCGGCAGCGGGCTGTTATGATGGGTCGTTGGCCAATTCCAAGGCGCTATAGCTATGACATTTGGGCAAGAGACAGTGCTCTGCACTTAGGTCATGGCCGATTTCATCAGGTTGCCCACAGGCAATAGGATGAGCCCGGCAACCCAGAAGCATTTCAAGTCCCTTATGCCGGCCATTGCCCCCGGCTTGAAAACGGCGCGCCAATCAACGCGGTCAAGAAGTTTTTATTGCGATGAACGATCCTATGTCAAATGAGGCCAGCGCGAAGAATATCTATTTCGAAGATCTGCGCATTGGGATGATCTGGGACATCGGTGAGGCCGTGTATGAATTGGACGAGATGATTGATTTTGCGCGGCGCTATGATCCCGAACCGTTTCACATCGATGAGCAATGGTCTCGCACCGGTCCTTTTGGAGAAATCATAGCGAGCGGACTACTGACGCTCGCCAAGTGCAGATACCTCGATCAATTGGCGTCAGCCAAATTCGGCTTGCGCAATGGGGTCGCAGCCGAATTAAAATCGATAAAATTTCCCAATCCCGCACGCGCCGGAGACATCATTAGCTTTCATAAAGAATGCACAGACAAACGCGAGTCTCGCAGCAAACGCGACCGGGGCATCGTCACCTTCAAAACCACGGGACACAATCAGGACCGCTTGCTCATGTTGGAGACGACCGCCTTACTCGTCTATGAACGCCGGCCCAAGACATAACCGGGCCACAGCGTGGAGGCGGCTAATCCATGCCGCCGCACCCGCAAGCCTTCCCGATTTACAGATTTCCGCTTTACAGATTTCAAAGGGAAGGAAAACGCGCCCGCTTTTCAAGCGCATAAATGGGCACGCTACTGCGTATATAACTATGCGCAGCATCTTCTACCGGCA
This sequence comes from Gammaproteobacteria bacterium, assembly GCA_012103455.1. Taxonomy (GTDB): domain Bacteria; phylum Pseudomonadota; class Gammaproteobacteria; order HK1; family HK1; genus WLWT01. Next base: position 316,456 of record WLWT01000002.1, on the reverse strand, counting down.
CGAAGTCCCAACTGAGGTTTTGATCACGCATCACCCGGGCCAAAAACCGTCTACGCTGCTGACTCTCCTGCACCCTGGCGGATAACGCCTGCACATCGTAGGCATCTTCCAGTTCTCGGACGAATCCGGCCACCTGCTGCGCCCAGGCCGGATCATCAGCCAAGTTAACACACTCCAGCGGATCGGCTTTGAGATCGTACAAACGTGATGGCTCGCCTGAAACCGCAATAAATTTAAGGCCCTCCCGCCGTAGCATGAACATCGGCCCATTGACGCCCTCGGCAAAGTATTCGCCTATCACATCATCATGGCCATCGCCGCCGGACAGGTGCGTCACCAAAGAGCGCCCTTCTATAGCAGTTGCGTAATCACCGTCACGGCCATCGCGGGAAATCTCGACCAAGGTTGGCAAGAGATCCACGAGCGAGACAGCTTGATCGATACGGCGACTGCGAAATATCTTCGGCGCGTGGACGATCAGCGGCACCCGCGCCGAATGCTCGTGATAGCTCATCTTGAACCACAGGCCGCGCTCCCCCAGCATGTCACCGTGATCCGCCGTCACCACGACAATAGTGTTTTCGCTATAGCCCGCCTCCGTGAGCGCCTGCAATAGATCAGCCACTTTGTCATCAATATCACTGATGCTGCCATAATAAGCGCGGCGCGCCCGGGCGATGGTATTGTCATCCAGATCCACCTCATCCGCGCCGTAGCTATGGCGCAGGCGGGCATCATGAGCGTGCATATCGACACTACCCAAAGGGACCTGGGGCAGATCGATATCTTCTTCGCGGTACCGCTGCCAGTGCTCCTGCCGGCAAAGATAAGGGTCGTGAGGCTGGATCATCGATACCGTTAACAGGAACGGGCGGACATCGTTCGAGCGGACTTTGTCAAACAAGAACCGTTTTGCTTTGAAGATAACCTCATCGTCATAGTCGAGGTACATGGAGCGGGCACAAACACCGGCCCGAGTCACCACCTCCATATTGTGATACCAATCCAATCTTTCTCCCGGCAGATCCCACCTGGGATGCCAGTGAAAATCGGACAGATAAACATCCGTCGTCAACCGCTCGGAAAAACCGTGTAACTGATCCGGCCCGACAAAATGCATTTTGCCGCTAAGACAGGTGTGATAGCCCGCATCATGTAAATAGTGGGCGAAGGTTGGGATCTCGGAGCTGAATTCAACGGCGTTATCCCACGCAGCGATCCTGGAGGGCAAGCGCCCGCTCATCATGACAAAACGCGAGGGCGCGCACAGGGGCGAATTGGTATAAGCGGCGTCGAACACCACACCATTCTCGGCAAGGCTTGCGATCGAGGGCGCCTGGACCACGCGGTGGCCGTAGCAGGGCAAAAACTGCGGCGCCAACTGATCGGCCATGATGAGCAGGATGTTAGGCCGGATACCGGATGTAATAGCGGTCATCGAAAAATCTCCTGTAGGGGGGATCCGGCACCATAACCCTCTGCCGGTGCCGCGTTACCCCGATACTTTATCCCGTAGCGATAGGTAAGGATTCATCGCGCGCCCACTCGCTCATGGAAGCGTCGTAGACAGCAACGTTTTCATAGCCGAGCTGAATCATTATAAACGCATCCAGGGTGGCCGCGATCCCGCCGCCACAGTACACGATGTAGCGTTCGGCGCCAGAGTGTTCGGCCCCGGAGCGTTCGCAGCGATCAGCGCCTATGGCGCGTAAGTGTTGCGCGGCAACACTGGCCGGCACCAGGGTCTTATCTTCACGGTTCAATAGTTTCGTGGCCGGCAAATTCACACTGCCCGGAATACGGCCCGGGCGGCCGTAACGTGCATCCTCACCGCTATGGAGCGCAGGCGACAAAGCATTGATAGTGCACCCGGCGCCGGCTTCCATGGCCGCCCGCACCTCGTCCTTCGCGGCGAACAATTCCGGGCGCGGGGACACACTCAAGGTTGTGCTGGGATAGCGACACGGTTCGGTCGAAATGGGCCTGCCTTCACTGGCCCATTTATCAAAACCACCGTCCAAAATGCCGGCTTTGTCAAAGCCGATGGCGCGGAGCATCCACCATACCCGCGTCGCCCACTGAATAGTGCCACGGCTGTAGAGCACCACATTCGCATTATCAAAGACGCCCCGCTGTGCCAACGAAACGCCCAAGACTTCAGGAGCGGGCATGGTAAAGCGCAAATGCGCCGGGCTGGATAAATCGGACAACTCTTGTTGCAGATCGAGAAAACCGGCACCGGGAATGTGTCCCAACTGATAGTCCGCGAGACCACTGCGCACCGTGTAAGGCGCATCCACGCCCTCGACGGGTGGCTCGAGATAGGTGGTGCAATCGAAGATGCGAAGCTCGGCATCGTCCAGATGGGCTTGCAGCCATTGTGTGGAGACGATGGCATTCGGGAAACGGTATATGTCTGTCATAGTTATGGTGTCCATGTGACTTAAGTGCTGTTTTTGAGGGGACGCCGAAAGCTTCGCCTTTGGCATTTAAAACAACGCGGCTAACCTGCCGATGAATTGCTGCTCCTCGAGAGCCGGCCAGCTCAGGGAATCGAGCCAAGCCGGCGCGCCCTTCGGCGAGCATAGTTTTCAAAGCAGCTAGCTTCTCAAAACCCGGTTGAACTTTAAACTGCTCAAAATGATTATGGATAACCGGCACCGCTTTGCCTAAGTCGATTTTACCTAAGTCGATAGCTTCTTTGACAGGAAGCTCTGCGGCGCGAGGAACGGCGCGTCCATTTTGTGGGCGCCTCTAAAAATAGTAATTTTTTCGTGAGTGCAAGGAAGCACCGCGCGCAGAACCGCAGTGTATCGGAACGTGTCAACCTGTTTTGGACAATTAGTTTAGAGATAACTCACATTTGGCCAGGGCATCAACGACTCTGGGCAAGGTTGGGACGTTGACTAGTTCGGGAGCGCCTGCGGCAAGCGGCTCTGGTGTGACGGGGTTGATGACGACCGGCGCTGGCGGCAACGGGAAGCGTGGTTGACCGTTGACGAAGCGCTGTGGAGGGCGAGCATAGCGTTCGTCCAAGGCGCGTTGTTTATCGGCGACGGCGTCGTGGTAGCGGCCGGTCAACCCCTGCTCAGGTGTGAAGCCTGCAAGCCCGGCGTGATGATGGTCAAAGTTGTACCCATCAAAGTAGGACTCACACCCTTGACGAGCGTGAGCAGTCCTTTGGAATCGCCCCGGCTAGTCGGGCTGATAGTTTGCGCTCTTGAACTGCGCTTCACTGAGAGCGTTATCGTGGCTCACCCGCGGTCGGCTGTGGCTGAGCACTATACCTATTCTCACTCATCAGGCCGGTGGAGCGATTGGCCGTCATCGGTGCGCCGCGGTCTGGGTGAATCGTGAGCGGTCGCGCATCAATACGGTGCTCGGCCGGGGCCTCGCGCATCCGCTGTTGGGCCAAGGCGCTGCTCTCTTTGGCCGAGACCCTCCAAGCCAGCACAAAGCGTCGAGAACAGGTCGAGCACGACCTACAGCGTCCAACAGACACCACGGCTGACCCTCGGTCGTTTCGAGTAGTCCCAAGTCCAAACCTCATCGGGTGCCTGGACCACCAGAGGAAGGGGCGTAGGGTGTTGTGCGCCGCGTTGATGGCGCCGCTCCCCGTTGTCGCCGGACTCGCGCAAGATGCGATGCACGGTGCTCACCGGGCACCGGTCAATCCCGCGCTCTCACAACGTGTGATAGACCTGCACAGGCGGTTGATTGCAACACTCATCGCTCGTCAGGACCGGGTGCACCCGCTGACGTTCACCGGCTGACAAGGCACGAGGCTGCGCCTAGCCCTGACGCGAGCGTCGCAGTTCAACACCGCCCGCCTCACGGCGGCGCCTAGCATAGACGCTGGAGCGATTGAGCCCTAGCGCCCGGCCCGCAGCTAGCAGGGGCACACTGGCCGGTCGCTCGCCAATGAAGACGTTCATTGTTCGTCCCCACTGCTCACTGGTTCGAGCATCTGCGATGCTTTTTTTGCAGCGACATGCACCCGTTGGCAATCTCTAATTGGCGCGTCGGCCGGGCATTGTCACGGCGTCACTTTCCAGCGCTCGTTGCTCGGGTGTCAACTTCGCGCGCGGGCCCGGGGCACTGTTAGAGAGTGCTTGTTCGCCGCCTTCGCTCAGTTGTTTGCACCAAGTTTGAAGCGGGTTGTCGTACAGCTTCTCCCGGCGAAGTAGCGCGCCGAGTTCACCGTGTTTGCACTGTTCGGCCGCGGCAATCACCCGCAACTTAGACTCGGTGGAAAACGGGCGTCGTGAACGTTCTCAAGCCTCGGGCCGGGCAAAACCTGTGTCTCGGGAAAAGCGTCATTGGTGGGCGTTGGCATCGGTAATCTTCCTGTGTCCACCTCCCTGAAGAAAGGTTATCCCAGACCACGAGTGTCTGGCTTCAGGTTGACACACAGGGACTACAGAGACCGGCGGAGTTGGACAAAACTCAACGACACAAACTGTGACCAGCGTAACATTTTCCTCAATACACGGTCTTTATGATGAGTTTTTGCAAGCGCTTCAAATTCATGTCTAGAAATCAGTTTCAGTCGCTGTGAAAATACGCTGTTACTGTGACTCAAGGCTATTATCCTGTTGATATTGAAAGATATTCTGAACCTCCATTCTAACAAATTAGCGGCAGAATAGTCTTTGATTCTAAGCTCATTCAAAAGTTTGTGGGACAGCAATGCCGTCTAATACACTGTTAGGCTTCTATTCAAATCTCACAGGTAACTGCAATGGCAAAATTCAAAGTGATGATTGGTTTGCTTGCTCTGACAACTGTAGCGGTTGCTCAAAATTTCGAGCAGCAAGTTCCCCAGCTACGGCTTCAGGAATTTCAGCAAGTAGAGTTTGGAACCATAGGACAAGGGTCTAATCTCAAACGCTTTCAGATGAGCGTTCCCAATTTGAAGTTGCAAGTGCCAAAACAATATACGGGAAACGACAGGGCAAAAATTTACTCATTGTTCTCCGAACTTAAGCAGGCATGTCCGGAGTGTACAACAGGCGGAACAATTGGTGGGGATACAGTTACTGGCGGAAATACTGAGGGAAATTATACAATACTGTTTCCAATTAACACTGCAGTGACAATCCCCAAAACTGAGTATGGTGAGCTGGGCGCGCTCTTAATATAATGTATTCATCTATCGGTAGTCGAGTTATAATCTGGTCTCATTGATCAAGCGATGAATATCCATTATGAGCCGTGCGGACATAGTCAAACGCAGTCATGCAACGGTTACCTTGCAAGTCACCATTTCTTCAGGGCCCCTCTGAGCATGCACTTTTTCCGCGATGGCGGCGTCAGCGCCGTGCTCGGATCCTCATGTATGACCTAGCACTGCTGTCCCACAAAATAGTTAAACACAGCGTATAACCCATTGATTTACATAAAAAATTGACTATGGCGTCGTGTTTGAGACATAAAACAGTTTTTCCAGGAATTTCAAAGAGTTAGTATGCTCTATGGGACAGCAGTGATGACCTATACCAATCGCCATTGAACATGCGAATCTAGAATACTTATATTAGCTAGCTGATTATGGTCAAAATAAGCTTATGAACAATCATTTAACACCGAGCGAGCGCGATGAACTCATAAAATCTCATCGTAAAGAGAGAGATGGGCGTATTCGAGACCGTATAAAAGCGGTTTTAGCTTTTGATGAGGGTTATAGTTATTCAGAAATTTCCAGGATTTTGCTTTTAGATGATGAGACTATTAGACGCCATGTCGATGATTACTTTTCTAAAGCTAAGCTGAAGCCCGAAAACGGAGGCAGCAAAAGTGATTGAGACGAGAATGAAACAGCAAAGCTCGTTAAACACCTAGAAGGAATGACTTATCCTTATGTTAAGGACATTTGCACTTATGTGAAGTTGAATGTTGGTAAGCTTTACAGTATAAGCGGCATGACAAAATGGCTGCATCGCAATAATTTCTGCCATAAGAAGCCTGATGCAGTTCCAGCGAAAGCAAACGCACAGGCGCAAAAAGCGTTTGTCAAAGACTATGAACATCTTTCGAAAGACCCTAAAAACAAGGGTTTAATCTATTTCTCGGACAGTTTTCATCCGCAGTATCAAACGCGGTTGGCTTATGGATGGATTTTAAGAGGCACTCGAAAAAGTATTGCCACAACGGCTCGTCAAACACGATTGAATTTCATTGGTGCTGTATCTTTGGAGGGTCACAAAATAATCCACACTGAAGTTGAGCGAGTGAATGCGCAAACCATTAAATCTTTTCTAAAATCTCTACGCAAACGGCATGCACCAGAGAAAGAAATTCATGTAATTTGGGATAATGCGGCTTATCATAAGAGCAAAGACGTTCAGTCTTATGCCAAGGACTCAAACATTAAATTACACTATTTGCCGCCCTATTCACCGAATTTAAATCCAATTGAACGACTTTGGAAGATGATGCATGAAGCGGTTACTTATAATCGGTACTATGAGAAGTTTGTAGATTTTCGGGAAGCCTCTTTGAATTTTTTCAAGCGCATTGGAAGACGAAAGGCTTTATTGAGAAAAAGAATCACTGATAAGTTTCAAATTATTAATGCACCGATGTTCGCATCTTGAAGTGTGATGGGTATATCCAAGGCTGCAATGCCCCAGCCGGCCACTTTTGCAGGGCAGCGTGAGAAGACGGGTTCGTCGAACTGAACGACGGCGGCACCGGCATCAGCCAGCGCTTTTGCCTCAACATTGATCGCGTCCGCCCACGCAAATGCCATTGTTTTTTCGTCGTGGCCATTGTTTTTTCGTTGTGGCCATTGTTTTTTCGGTGTGGTGATAAGCGTCGTGCACGGAATCCGCCACCGTCATGGGACCAGGCAGGATGATTTTCACCGGACGGTTGGCATCAGCCGCCGCGAAGCGTAGATCCTCAACCGACAACGGGCCCTTGGTGTTCTCGGGCCCTTAGTGTTCTATAGGGCCCACGCACCGGCCTACCATCACGGTCTGGCGGCCGCCGCGGGTGGTTTTCTCTCCGAGCGTTGCATAGTCAAAGCCGGACCTATGCGCGGTGGGGTGTACCACATATGTTTTTACGCCGCTGCTCACCATCACTCACGAGGTCGATGCCCGCACGGCTCCTGTTCGCGCGGCACAATCCGGGTGGCGTCATCCATCGTCTCGCGCAATGCTTCTTCGCCATCAATCAGCCAAGTACCGGGAGCGCCGAAGTGATCACGCCTGCCATCAATAGCGGCATTGGGCCGGAACAGCCATCCGCGTTTTGGCATGCTGCCGATGACGGTAGTGGCAAATGCTTGAGGTATTGAATGTTTGGGCAGAGTGATAGGCGGTGGCAAAAGTGGGAACACACATATTCGCCGCAACCAGGCGCAATGCGCAATGTGAAGGCAATGGCCCGTCCATCCATACTCCAGCATTTAGTTTACGGTCACGGTTTCGCGCCGCCTACGTCTTTGATACCGTAGCGCGCGAACCAGCATCAACTGAAGATGTAGACCTCAAAGACCAAACTCATATCGGGAGGACGACGTGTTACGGTTCCAAACTTTTACCGCCGCCGCTGTCGGCGCTGGATTCCTCGCGGCTACCGGCATCGCTGCCGCCGTAGACCCTGTCAAACTTCGCTGGGCTTCGGATCACACCGGCCCGCCGCATCCCGCCGCCATCGCGGAAGTCTACTTCGCCGAGCAGGTGGAGAAGAGAATTCCAGGCAGCAAGGTGCAGATCTACTGGGCCAAGTCTCTTTACACCATTCCGCAAGGTGTGAAGGCGATGACCCAGGGCAACCTTGAGATGATCACCGGCCAGTTCGGCAAGACCGCCAGTATCGAACCGCTGGCTAACGTGCTTTTGGGCGCCGGCAAACTGTCCACGGTAGGCGCTATAGACGGGGTTGATTCGACCAAGACCTTCAGTGACGTGGCGGCCCATTTCGACAAAACCCACGACATCACCATTTTCGGTGCCGGTCACTTGAGCATGTACATGGGCGCCGGCGCGGTGAAGAGCCGTTTGATTTCGCCCGCCGATTTCGCTGGCAAGAAGATGCGCTCCATGGGGCCGGCGGAAAATGCGTTGTTGAGTGCTCTTGGCGCTAACCCGCAGTCGATGGCGTTTGGCGACGTGCCGCCGGCTTTGCAAACCGGTGTCATCGACGGTCTTCTCACCTCTCTAGGCGGTTTTAACGTCACCAAGGAGCAAGCGCCTTATTTCACCGTTGCTGGCTTGAACGGTATTGTCGGTGATTACTATTGGTTCGGTGCATCAAACCGCTGGTGGAACAAGCTGTCGCAAGAGCAGCGCGATATCCTGACCGATCTCATCAAGAACGACTTCATGCCGTTCCAGCGCGCCATCAACTACTGCAACGACAAGCGCACCCTGGCGAAATTCGTCACTGAAGACAAAAGCGCACCGGGCATCTATGTCATGAACCAAGAGGAAGCCGCCGTCATCCAGAAGGCCGAGGGTGGCGCCACTAACGCCTGGATCAAGGGCAAGGTGAATGACTACGGCGATACGCTGGTCGATCAGTTCACCCAGGAAGCCGCCGCCCTGGTTGAAGCGAATCCGCCCGGCTCTCACGCGCTTGAGAAAACCAATTGCGCGGACTATGAGGAGTACTTTACCCGCTACGGTAAAGGCGCCGCGCTGTACAAGGCGAAAAACCGCAAGTAACGCCGCCGGGTAGAACGTCTGGAGGGCACCTCTAAAAATAGTAATTGTTTCGTGAGTGCAAGGAAGCACCGCGCGCACAACCGCAGTGTATAGGTGATACCTGAGGATTCGAGCACGGCGCTGACGCCGCAATCGCGGAAAAAGTGCATTTTTAGAGGTGCCCTGGATACGGACAAGCAGGGGCTGTCACTTAAGTGGCGGCCCCTGTTTGCCCGGTGGCTTGCGGGAGGGTGTACATTGGATGCGTTTCTTGCATTTTCGCGGCGCGTAAAAGAACTGATCGATTCCGTACTCGGGACGATCGCTGCGGTTATGTTGTTGATACTGACGCTGTTCGCGCTGCTTGAGATAGTACGCCGCTATATCTTCGACGTGGTTTTCGAATGGGGGCAGGACGCCATTATCGTCGGCATGATCGCGACGGTCTCAATCTACTTCGCGGTGACCCAGCTTCGGCGTAGCCATCTGGTGATGAACGCCATCATTCAATTACTTCATGCACGCGGTCACTATAAAATCGTTGGATTTCTCAAAATCATCGCCTCGGTCATTGTCATGGTGTTTTGCGGCGCCATCGGCATAACGGGCTGGTCCACCCTCAGTTACGCTTTCGAGCGGGATTTGATGACCTACAGTCTTCTCATCCCACTTTGGCCTTTTTATCTCATCTTGATGTTTGGTTTTCTGTTGATGGCTTTGATCGCGTTGTTGCAGTTGCTAGAGGACATCATCGCGTTCGCCCGCAAAGAATATCTAGGCGGTGAGATTGAACTAACCACAGACGTTTAGAGAGCCCCGCGCTTCGATGGTCCAGCTAGCTCTTGTTCTCTTCATATTGCTATTTATCGCAGTGCCGATCGGCATCGCCCTGGCCGGTTCCACGGCGATCATGGTGTTGTTTGACGACTTTCTGACTTTCGGCACCCTGTACGAAGCGTTTTTTAACTTCATCAGCAAGTACACGCTGGTCGCCATCCCGTTTTTTATCTATGCCGGTTTTTTGATGGAAAAGACGGGTTTAGTGCGCGGACTATTTGATTTCGCCGATGCGTTGATCGGTTGGGTGCCGGGCGGTTTTGCTTATGCCACCTTAATCGCGGCGGTTTTATTCGGTGCGATATCAGGTTCGTCAACCGCCATGGCGGCTGCCATGAGCGTTATTGCTTACCCGGAAATGATCAAGCGGGGGTATCCCAAATGGATGGCCGCCGGTGTTATTGCATCAGCCGGTGGTATCGCATTGCTCATCCCACCGAGTATCACCCTGATTTTATTCGGTGTCATCACCGAGATCTCTATCGTCGATTTATTCTTCGCCGGGGTGGTTCCGGGCATCATGTTGGCTATTAGCGATGCCGTCATCATCGTTTCTGTTTCCGTGTTCATCGTTAGATTACCCGCCGGTACTTTTGAACTGCGCAAATGTGGCACGGCATTTTTGCGGGCGTTGCCGGCTTTGCTGATGCCAGTGCTGGTTTTGGGTGGTCTTTACGGGGGTGTATTCACGCCCACCGAAGCCGGCGCTGCCGCCGCGTGTTATGCCTTGTCCTACGGCGTGTTCTTCAAGGGGCGGCCGTTTTGGAAAGAGCTGATCGGCGTGACCCGCCGAACCTTGAATCTGACGGCAGTGGTGTTCTTTCTGCTCGGTTGCGTGGGTGTATTCCAGTTCTTTCTCGCCAATATGGGCTGGCCGCAGGAAATCGCCGCTTGGGCTGGTTCGTTAGGGCTTTCGAAGACCGCATTTCTCTTCGCCTTGATGGCCACTTTGTTGGTGCTGTCCATGTGGCTGAGCGGCGCTGCCATTTTGGTGCTCACCGTGCCTATCTATTTTCCGGTGGCGCTATCGCTGGGGGTGGATCCGGTTCATCTGGGCATTCTGACGGCGCTTTGCATTGAGATCGGTAGCGTCATACCACCAGTTGGACTGAATTTGTTCGCTGTTAGCGGTGTTACGGGATTGCCGGTGACCCAGGTTATCCGCGGTTCCTTCCCGTTTTGCATATCGGATACGGCCGTGTTGATTATCGTGCTGATGTTCCCGATGCTGGCGCTATGGCTGCCTAGTCAGTTGATCACATCGCATTTCTGATGAATGCTGCACATCGAGAATATGTGCAGCTAAATGAACTTCATGGGCAAGGTTACGAACAAGTATAACTAGCTGCAAGCTGCCGCCGAAGTTTCAACCTCTTCAGTCACCAAACTATTTTTAGAGGCGCCCTAAAGACCGGTGAATCGTGAACTTCAGCAAAGCTCACTTCATACTCACGGATCAATGTGTGCGCATTATTTACCGCCACATGGGGACCTGCTAAAAACCGTAGCGAGCGGCGTTAGGGCAAGGCGCACGGAGCGCAGGAACCGCAGTGTATGGGAATACATAAGGATTGCGAGCACCGTGCAACGCAGCCATAGCGTCGCGCAGTAGGTTTTTAGCAGGTCCTCGCATGATGGTTATAGCCAAAATGCGTTTCTTCACTTTTCTTTGCCCAACGGGCCTCCATATCCTTTGGTCTGCCTACGTTGGGATTATTCTTAAAACGTTGAGGTATTTCCCCAGCTTTGCTCGCTTCGTTCTTAGCACGAGAATTTCTTTGCTTGGGTACAGCAACCAAACCGGCATCTACTATTTGACTTTCCCGAGCTTTATAACCTTGAGCATTCAGCTAACCCATACGACGTAAACTCGCCCTGTTTGTATCGAATAGTGCCCAAGCTGCGTCTCTTCGCTGAGCTTGCCCAGCGTGGCTTTCGCGTTGCAATACGGACAAATGCCGCGTATTGCCGGATCTTGTAGAAGCGCGGCATGGCTTCAGGTGGTGCCTTGACACAATGTAGCGTTATTAGCCAGTCTAGCCCTGTTATAGGCTTTGTAGGGCGCTCCCAATGTCTTCCCCGTCATCGGTCCAAATCATTTCACGCTCAGGCAATCGTATTAAGTTTGAAGTACAGATGGAGTTAACCGGCTCATTGCTAGATATGGAAAGCACGATTCTATCAATGAGTAACCCACTGGGTTGCTGTGCGACAGCCCAAGCCCTTCATCGTTTTGATACCGATGCAAGCCCAATCGAGGTGGGCGGTATAAAACTGACTTCGCGCACGCAGAGCAACAAAACGTATTATTCGCCCTACGGACCTGTGGATGTTGTCCGCCCTGTGTACCAAACCTCTAGGGGCGGTCGTATTGACTGTCCATTGGAAGCCTCAGCACGGGTCATCCAAAGCGCAACCCCGCGCATGGCCAAGCTATTGTCAAGCAAATATGCCCGGTTGAACGCCAATGAAACTCGCCATGACCTTGCGGATAATCATGGCTGCACGGTTTCAGTGAACTATTTACAGAAAGTCACCGAGCGAGTGGGTGCGATTGCCCAAGCCAAGGAGGAGGCATGGAGCTATCAGACACCACAGTTCGATGAGGAAGTAGAAGTCGTGAGCCTGAGCCTAGAGGGTGGGAGGGTGTTAATGCGCGACGGTGCTCGGCGAGAAGCGATGGCCGGTTGTATATCATTGTATGACGGTCAGGGGCAGCGACTCCATAGCATTTATCTGGGCGCCTCTCCAGAGTATGGCAAGGCGTCATTCAAACAGCGGTTTATTGCAGAAGCCGAACACGTCAAGTCGCTCTACCCCGAGGCCACTCGAGTGGGCATTGCCGATGGCGCGAGCGATAACTGGTCGCTGTTAACGCCCCTGACGCAGTATCAGATTTTGGACTTCCATCATGCCACAGAGTATTTGGCGCGGGCGGCTAATGGGGCCCATCCGGAAAAGACAGGAAAGTCAAAACGAAAAGCTTGGTTAAACGAGCAATGCCACAGACTCGAACATGACAGCAATGGTGCACAGAAAGTGCTCACTGAGTTGAAAAGAGTAGGCCGTAAACACCTAACAAAAGAGACTAAAGACAAAGTCAAAGACGCCATCCGATACTTCACCCATCAGCGGCCCATGATGGACTATGCGGGGTATCGTGAGAAGCAATTTCCAATCGGTTCTGGAGTCACGGAAGCGGCCTGTAAAACGCTGATAAAGCAGCGATTGTGTCGTTCGGGGATGAGATGGAAAGAGAAAGGCTTGAAGACAGTATTGAGCCTGCGCGCGTTAGTGCTGACCCAAGGTCGATGGCAACAATTTTGGGAGCGCATCAATCAGTGCGGCATTGAGGCTTGGGTTTAGAAAGTACATTATTTAGAGGCAGCGCCCGCGGCGGGAGCACAAAACGTTGTCGATCTACATGGCCGCCTGGACGAGGTGATTTGCCTGGATTACGGTATCCGCATTTCCCGTGCGGCATTGCAAGAGGAATTGGCGGCCCTCAATCCGTCATGGCTCACCTCTTTGGGGCTTAAGTCCTCGCGGCGCTGGCGGGCGGCACCTGACGGTGACGCCGGTCTGGAAGAGACCGCCCTGAAAGAGACCGCCCTGAAAGAGATCGATTACGCAGGCTTTCGCATCAAGGACTGCGCGCGGTGCGGCGGCATCCTCAAACCCGATGTGGTGTTGTTCGGCGAAAACGTGCCCCGGCAGCGGGTGGAACACGCGCGGCGGTGTTTAGCGCAATGTGACGCTCTACTCGTGATCGGCTCCTCGCTTATAGTGTTTTCCGGCTACCGTCTCGCCCGCGCGGCGGGGGCGGCAGGCACGGCCCTATTCATCATCAACCAAAGAAAAACCCGCGCCGACGAACTGGCCTTAGCCAAAGTAGAAATACCGGCTGCGATAGCACTCGATTATTTAGTATAGGCCTGCCCATAGCAGCCGAAGCAACAAGCAGGATCGGTGAATACCACCGGTTTCGCCGCCAGTCGGCCATGGCGATCGGCCATACCAATCGGCCATGGGTTGTACGCACCCGGATGCGCCGGGGGATACAGCGCCACCGCCCTGACCCCGGGACGGAGCTACCATCCGCTGATCCGCGCATTTTTCCCCAATCCCTGCGTTTGCTTACCCGGTGCCCGCCTGCGCAAAGTTATGAAAAAAGTGCAATAGCCTCTCGGTAAACGCCCGCGGCTGATCGTTTGGAACGCTATGTCCGGCCCCGGCAATAGTCACTGCCTGTGTTGCGCTATTGGCCTCGCACATACGGGCGATGATGGGTTTATCTAACAAGCCGCTGTCGCCGCCGCGCAGCACCAGCGACGGACAGGCAATGGCCCGGTATGCCGGCCAAAGAGATGACGGATTCAACCACTCACCGCGCATGGCCCATGACCTAGCGTCCGCCCGCCAACGCCATTGGCCAGTGGACTCCTTCAGATACAGCCGTTGCGCCAAATCGACTCTTAGGCGGGGGCCGTCTGACCAAAGACCGTTGGTAGTGGCCCAATGGCAGGCCGCATCCACACTGGCAAAAGACTCGGGATAAGTCAGCGGGTGCTCCACGCTGGCCGCGGCGGCCGCGGTCAATTCGGGTCCTATGTCAACCACCACCAACTGCATTAACGGTTCAGGCTGGCGCCCGGCATAGGTGATAGCGACCAATCCCCCCAAAGACAGCCCTATCAAGCGCAAGCGTTGCAGGCTGCAATGACGGCAAAGCGCCGCTAAATCATCGGCAAAATCGTCTAGGGAATAAGTGTCCGCCCAGGCGCTCGCGCCATGGCCACGCTGATCCAAGGCGAGTACGAAATAATCTTTACCGATGGCGCTGGCCAGGCCGTGCCAGTACGCGCTCTGACCCCAGGCGCCGTGCAGACAGATCACCGGTGGATTGTTGGGACTGCCCCACGCGCGCCAATGCAGGCGCAGACCATTCAGGGTCGCCGAGTACGTTTGAGATTGCATGCTGTTGGGGCGAGCGCGTTATCATGGCGCGGATTTTACTCTGGAACTTCGCATGATTCTTGCCCCCACTCATGTGCGTGCCGCCTTAAGCGGCCATGCCAGCGCCATCGACGAACGGCGCTCCAAGCAAAAGCGCCGCGCCGTGGTCGCCATTGTATTGGCAGGTCTGGAAGATAATGCCGGAATGTGTTTCGTCGAGCGCGTGGAGCGCCCCGGCGATCGTTGGTCCGGGGACGTGGCGTTTCCGGGCGGCTGGGCCGATGACAGCGACAATACCCTGCGCGACACCGCCATCCGCGAGACCTTTGAGGAAGTCGGTCTTGCTCTCGGGCAGGCGGAGCATCTTGGCGATCTTCCCATCACACCGATCACCAGCGGCGCCGGGTTGGGCGACATCGGCGCCAGCGTGTTCTACCTCGGCGGGCGGCGCCTCACCCTCAAGCCCGATCCACGGGAATGCGCGGATGCTTTTTGGGTGCCATGCGCGTATATCCTGGGCGCTCAGAACGATAACACTGTCTCGTGGGGCGGCGGCGGATGGCCCGGCATTGAGTTCGATTCCCGCGTCATTTGGGGCCTGACCCTGCGCTTGCTAAACGATTTTCTACGCCTGCTGCGCAAGGCCTAAACAGCATGAACGAAGTGAGCGCACCGACACTCGCCACCACCACCGCCAACGTATCGACTTTTTCCGCCAGCCACCCGCCGGCCATGCAAGTCTCCCCTGGCGAGGTCTTCGTGCTGGAAACCGCCGATCGGTTTAAAAGCCTATACCAAGGTGAGGCTGCCGATCCCCAATTGGCTGCCTCCATGGTAGGTCCCGTTAGCATCCGTGGCGCCAAGCCCGGCCACATGCTCGAAGTCAGGGTGATAGACATAGTGCCAGCCACGGCCCATGGCTTTGTGCTCACCTCACCGGGCTACGGTATCTTGGGTGAGGCGGTGGCAACCCGCACCAAGCGAGTCAAAGTACAAGCCGGTGCCGTTGAGTGGGATGACGGCAAAGCTCTTGGCTGGCGGCCCATGATCGGCAAAATCGGCCTTGCCCCGGCGGCGGGCGCGCGCTCGAACAAAGCCAGCGGCCAGTTCGGTGGCGCCATTAGCAGTCCGGATGTGGGGCCCGGTGCCAGCTTGTTTTTACCGGTGGCGGCCGCTGGTGGATTGCTTTGCATGGAAGACGTTCACGCCCGAATGGGCGACGGTGAAGCGACCGCGTCCGCCGTCGAAATGGCCGCCAAAGTCAGGCTTTGCTGCCAGTTGCACGAACTGGACGGGCGGCCTTTGCCACTGGTAGTCACCCCCTCCGAGGCCGTCACCCATGGCCAAGGCGATACCCTAGATGAGGCCGCCGCAGCCGCTACCCATGCCATGCTCGCACTCATCCGCGGCCGCTTGGGCGTGGATACCACCGAGGCCGCCATGCTGGTAGGCAGCGCCGTGGATCTTCGCATCTCTTTCATGGGCGCGGCGCCGCGCAAGGTGCGCGCCTGTATTGCGCGCCGCATCGTTAACTTGTGAGCGGGGTTAACCTGTAAGCGGGGTCAACCTGTAAGCGGGGTCAACCTGTGAATTGGCGCAATGGGTGTGAAAAATCATATGCCTCGCTTTAACACAGGCGATTTCATCAAAGGCTTGGCTTTACACTGCAACTCCCGCACTTAACTGCTCAACAGCGTAAGCGGGACCGGAGCAAGAAAATGGCTAGCTACCTCGTCATATACGTCGCAAACTCACCTGCTGCCGTTACACCGGGCCGGGAGCCAACGGGCCTGCTGAATAGCATCCGCGACTTCACCTCGTGGAACCGGCTGTCGCACTCCACCTACGCCATCGTCACCCACCTCGGACCTGAAGACGTGTTCCATCATCTAGCAGCGGATGCGGGCGCCGATGATCGGCTATACATCATGGGGCTAGACGGAAAAACCGCCGGCTTCGGCCCAGAAGACGTCAACGACTGGCTGCGACAACATGTGCGCCAAGATAACAAGAATTAGTGTCTTGACAGCACGCCCTCCTGGTGATCTCAACTGATGCGTTCGATGCGGGTACACTCTGAGCGGCGTGCTCAGAGCCGCGCTTCATCCTGTAGCGCTAGATGCGGAGGACAAGATATATGGAACCCACCAGCTGCAAGCAACCTGAAGGCATCGAGATCGATGCCAAAGTGTACGAACTCTATGACGAGTACTGCCACGGTGAGATGAACCGCCGGGAGTTTTTGAACCAGGCCAGTGTGCTGGCCATCGCGGGTGGGGCTGGACTCGCCATGGCGCAAGCTTTGTTGCCCCGTTACGCCGAAGCGCAGACCATTGCTTTCACGGACAAGCGCATTAAGGCGAATTACGTTAACTACGACTCCCCCGGCGGCAACTCTGGGGCCATGCGCGGATATCTGGTGCGCCCTACAAGCACGGGACCATTTCCGTCGGTCATCGTTATTCACGAGAACCGTGGCCTGAACCCGTACATTGAAGATGTCGCCAGGCGCGCCGCCGTGGCCGGATTCCTCGCCCTGGCCGCGGACGGCTTATTTCCCGTAGGCGGCTACCCTGGCAACGACGATGACGGCAAAGCACTGCAACGAAGCCTCGACCAGGCTCGGTTAAAGCGCGATATGCTGAACAGCGCGCTGTACCTGCGGGCTCACGAGCACAGCACTGGCAAGCTGGGGGCCGTTGGCTTTTGCTGGGGCGGCGGCACCGCCAACTTTCTCGCCACCACCATGGGCGCTGATCTACAGGCGGCAGTGCCATTTTACGGCGCCGCGCCACCATCCGCCGAAGTGGCCAACATCAAATGTTCGCTGCTCATTCAGTCAGCGCAGAACGATGCCCGCATCAATGCAATGTGGCCGGACTTTGAGGCGGCACTGAAGGCGAACGGGGTCAGCTACCAGCGCCATCTTTATCCCGGCACCCGCCACGGCTTCCATAACAATTCCACCCCGCGCTACAACGAGGCCGCGGCCAATCTGGCGTGGGAGCGGACCATCGAGTTCTGGAGGCACCATCTCACCTGAATGGCCAGCAGCGCCGCCAGCGCGGCGCTATGCGGCCAGTCTGGGGTGATGCTGCCCTCACAGGAGGGCTGAGTGCAGCCTGATTCGCCGCGCTGGTTCGAGATCACGCCATCTGAGTTTCCCTGGGAATGCGAGGCCTTGGCCTGCGTGCACGAGCGGCTGCCCGATCACGAGCTGTATCGCGCCTGACTCCATTTCTGGAGACGCTTACAAATGGGGAGATTACCGGGTCACCACCCCAAGCACCCGGGTGAGCCCTTTCGGTTGCGCCGTGAACCGCCGACGAAGGGGCCAGGGAAACGACACCCCCCCTGGCGATACTGGGCGCGCTAGCCCATTGTCCACCCGGGGCGCGCCTGTCTAGGCCATGCACCGTGATGCACACGAAGAGCACCCGCCGCGGCCTTTACCGCTCAACGCTACCCGGTGCTTGGTCAGCGACAGCCCGTGCACTGGGCGCGTACCAAGCCATGTGCCAATCGAGCGCAGCGCCAATACGACTCGAATGCTTCGCGCACGTATCGAGGCCACGCCCTGCCCCGCGCTTCTTGCCCCGCGAATAACGGTTCAGCGGGTTGCTCTACGATGGCCGTAGAGAACGGTCTCCTCGGGGTGATGGCGCCGGTAGCCCCATGGGGCACCGGCTTGTTGGCGAAGCGCTTGAGCGGCGTCTCTCGACACCGTCCACCTCGGCCATCGCACCGCAACAGCCAGCCCACTGCGCGAATCGAGGACGGCGCTGGCCGGTGCGAGTGTAGGCGCGAGTTCGACTAGACACTGCGGGCTCTGGGGGGTGATACGATTTCGGCTCTGAATACAGGTCAAAGCATGGGCTCAACGTTAAGGTGGCGGTGAGCGTCGAGGCGCTTTGCGCTGAGCGCATGGACCGCTCGCGACCGATTGGGAGAGGGCCTGTTGGAGCGGGAGCAGCTTTTACTCGACGTGCGTGCGACCGGTCGCGGATGCGAAATCACCGCGATGGGTTTACTGGCCTCGAGGTGGCTCTTTGCCGGGAAAGGGTAGCGCGACTGGGTCGTCGATGGGGGGGTGGAAATGACGTTGGTGGATACGAATCAAGGCTGAGTTGGCATTGACTCGTTCGGCGCAATGCGCTGCGCCCCGGATTTAGACAATTCGTGCCCTACGCGGTTTGGGGGGGGGGTGCTGGCTTGCTAGGAGGTGTGCTCTCAATATGATGTAATTAAGCGGCTCAATCAAACCCATATTGATCGAGCTTACGCCAACATTGATCCCAACGAGCATCCGTGTGGGTCAAACCACGCAATGACACAACGGCTTGAGCCCCAGCCTCCTTCCAGCGCATCCCTGAGTTGCATAGGCGCTGCTTAACCCATGTTTTACAAGCCGCTTCAGTCACACCCGACCCGATCGGTAAATGGTCTGACTGAGGTCGAGAATAATGCATCTTGGATTGGTTGTTCTTAAAATAAGTGACCGATGCTAATAAGTGCTCTTTATCGGTCTTTTTAAACGACCCACTCTCAAGGTGCTCTTTTAGCTCATTGTATAAGCCGGGTCGCTGAACCCGGTTGGCTTTTA
This sequence comes from Gammaproteobacteria bacterium, assembly GCA_012103455.1. GTDB lineage: Bacteria > Pseudomonadota > Gammaproteobacteria > HK1 > HK1 > WLWT01. Next base: position 297,406 of record WLWT01000002.1, on the reverse strand, counting down.
AGTCGATGACACGCTTGGTCAAGCCACTCTTTACGTGCAACACGCTGTCTTTTTCCCGAAAATAGCGCATCGGCGGCTTGGCCCAGATAACCCACGGCAGGCCAGAAATCCACCCACTGTCGATCAGTTCTAGACCTCAAATAAGACCAATTGCTTCTCGCTCCATCAGCTATGGCAACATAGCTTGCCTTGGGATATCGTTCCTTGATCTTCGAGAACTCTTGATCAAATCGACCATAAAACGTCTTCTTGCCATACTCCGGTGTCGCCCCCATTTGAATGGTATGCAGTCTTTGCCCTTCGCGATCATGAAGACTGATAGTCCCCACCATTGACTCGCGCCAACCGCCTTCAGTTAACAGCATACAGGTTCCATCTATGCCAACACTCACGCTCTTAACCGGTTTGTCTAATTGCGGCGGGGCATAGGTCCATGCCTGTTCTTTCGCTTGAGCGACGGCTCCCACTGCGTCACCGATGGATTTCAAATAGCTTCTCGCTATGCTTCGACCATGACAGTGCTGCAGGTCAAACAAAGCTCGACTAGAGCCCAGTTCTGCGTATTGACAAGAGAGCAACTTGACAAAGCCGGGTGTTGCCGTTAGGAAGATTCTTGCGTCTTTTTCCAATGGACAATATTGACGGCCACCTCGAGTTGATTGATAAACGTGGCGTTCCACTTTGGCCTCACCCCACTGAGTTTGATAGGTTTTATGGTAAAGCCCTTTTGAGGTCAGCTTGAGGTCCCCAAAATGATTGGAGAGCCATCGGTATCAAACTGTTTAAGGGCTTGTTCAGCCGCCAAACAACCTACATTATTCAACGCATCACGAATCGCTTCTTCGGAGCGAAGCATTGATTTGGGATCTAAAGAAATGGTGACTTGCAAGGTAACCGTTGCATCACTGCGCTTGACTATTTCCGCATGGCTCATAATGGTATTCTTCTCTTGACAAAAGAGAGCAGATTATAACTCAACTACCGGCAGATGTATACATTATTTTAAGAGCGCAACTCTTTATCGGACAGGAAAAGTCGGCCTATCAAAGCTGAGAAACGCGACATCCGGCATGAAGTAGTCGTCACTCGGTGTTGACTGAAAAATCCCAAAGTCATGTGGATAGAAATGGAGCTTATTCTTGAATTTTAGAGGTGCCCTATATAATATCTTGCAGGCAAACTCAATTGATGGTAGCTCATCGCTTTTCTCTGTAAGAGGTTTGCAACTGTTTTCAGTACACATTTAAGTCTTGTACTTCTGGTAAGTCTTGTACTTCTAGCATCGGGGTACTAACTTCAGTTGCATGTGGTAGTTATGCATTTATTCTACGAATCCACGTGTTAATAACATGCCAGCAGACACCAGTTTGATCCGAAAGCCCGCTAGGACAATCGTCGCTTTGTTGAAGGCCGGCGAGGTAACGCCACTGGAACTGCTCGAGCTGCTCGAAGCGCGTATCGTTGAAGTAGATGGCACTGTCAACGCTTTACCTACGCGGTGTTTAGAGCGGGCGCGTGAGCATGCCCGGGGGCTTGTGAAAAGGCCCATGCAGGAACGGGGATTACTGGCGGGAATGCCTGTTGCCATCAAGGATCTGGCGCCCGTTGAGGGAGTGCGCAGCACTTGGGGTTCGCCTATATACGCGCACTTCATGCCTGCGGCCTCGGACTGCCTGGTCGAGATCCTTGAAGGTAACGGCGGTGTCGTGTACGCCAAAAGCAATACCCCGGAGTTCGGCGCCGGCGCCAATACTTTCAATGAGGTGTTCGGGCGCACGCTGAATCCATGGGACACATCCAGGAGCTGCGCCGGCTCATCGGGTGGTTCCGCCGTCGCGCTGGCGACGGGTATGGCATGGTTGGCCAGTGGCTCCGATCTAGGCGGCTCACTGCGCAATCCCGCGAGCTTTTGCTCTGTTGTCGGCTTTAGGCCCAGCCCTGGCCGGGTCGCCCATGGACCGTCCCGTAAGGGCGCCTTCCCCGCCACACTGCACGGCTTGTCCAATCAGCCGTTTTCCGTCGATGGGCCCATGGCCCGCAATGTTCCCGATGTGGCGCTTTTATTGGATGCCATGACCGGCGCTCATCCGGCAGATCCTATTTCATTGCCTAGGGAAGCGCTCTCTTATGTAGACGCCGTGGCCGCCCGGCGCCTGCCTAAACGGGTCGCGTTTAGTCCCGACCTAGGGGTGACGCCGGTGGATCCGCGGGTGGCCGGGATCTGCGCGAAGGCCGCGGCGACGTTCGAGGCGCTAGGCTGTGTGGTGGAGGAGGCACATCCGGATTTTTCGGGGGTGCAGGATATTTTCCAGACCAACCGCGCCATCGGCTATTACGTCGGCAAAAAAAGCCTGCTGGATGCGCACAAGGACTTACTCAAACCGGAAGTGATCTGGAACATCGAGCGGGCCCGCTCGATCACCATGGACGACATCGCACGGGTGGAAAAAGAGCGGGCTGCTTACATCGAGCGGGCGCGGGAATTTTTCGCCACTTACGATCTGCTGGTGTCGCCGGCCACCATTGTGCCACCGTATCCCATCGAACAGCGCTTCGTGGAATCGTGCAATGGCCATACTTTCGAGAATTACATTGAATGGTGCACCATCGCTTATGCCATCACCATGACGGGGTTTCCGGCCATGAGCGTGCCGGCTGGATTTACCCCCGGCGGCTTGCCGGTGGGCTTACAACTCGTGGGTGGACCCAGGGGTGAGGCGGACTTACTGTCCGCCGCCGCGCTGTACGAAGAAGCGGCGGGGCTGGCGGATCGGGTGCCTATTGATCCGCGCCAGCCGGTACCCGCGAACTAACCACGAAGCTTGTCCAACACCGCTTGCGCATCCGCCGCGAGGCGGTTGGTGAGTGCTCCGGCGGCTTCTTCCTTGGCTAGGCCAACCCCTTGTCCGGCCCACATGGGCAGGAAGTCGCTGTCTTCTAGTTCCGTCGCCCGGGCCCGCAGGCGGCGGTAGATCGAGTATTGCGAAGGAAATGGTAACAGCGTGTCCTCATGCTGGCTCAAGGTGTCCAGGTAACGGTTACGCAGTCCGCGGGCCGGCTTGCCGGAAAATACCTTGGTCACTGTGGACCGCTCGGCGTTGGCTGTTAGTACCGCCGCCCGGTAAGCCGGGGAAATGGAATTCTCGGGGCAGGCGAGATAGGCGGTGCCTAACTGGGCGGCGCCGGCGCCCAAGGCCATCACGGCGGCGACGCCGCGGCCATCCATAATTCCACCCGCCGCTATGACTGGCGTGCTGACCGCATCGACTATCTGTGGCACCAAGGCCAGTGTGCCGATCAGCGATTGCTGCCAATCGCCAGCGAAGGTGCCCCTATGCCCACCCGCCTCGGCGCCCTGGGCGATGATGATATCGACGCCGGCTTCTTCCAGTGCCACTGCTTCGGCCACGGTGGTTGCCGATGACATGACCACGGCGCCGCCGCGCTTAAGGACGGCCACGGCGCCAGGCGGTGCACCGAAATGGAAGCTGACCACCGGCACTTGCTCTTCCATGAGCACTTCTAGCTGCTTATCGAACGGACCGAATAGGGCACCGGGCGCCGGTACCTCACCGGCCTCGAGTTCGGCATGAAGCGGCGCCAGTATGGCCTGCATGGCGGCGACGCGCGCGGGATCGTCCGGCACCGGCTCCCAGTCGGGAACGAAGAGGTTCATATTGAATGAGCCGGTGGTGCGCTGGCGCACAGCATGAATGACGGCCCGGATCCGCTCCGGCGCCGTGGCCGCCGCGCCGAAGCTGCCTAGACCACCCGCCGCGCAGACGGCGCCCACCAGCGCAGGCGTGGTTGCCCCGGCCATGGGTGCTTGTACGATGGGTAGCTCGATGCCCAACAGCTCCATCGCCCGTGTTTTCTTCATCGTGTTGCCCAATTTTTACGGCCCGCTTTGACGGTGGCTCTCCAGATAAATCTTGAACGCCGCCGCGTTATTGAGTTGCAATTCCTTGGAGCCAAATAACAGTGTCACGGTGGCCGCTGTTAACCGCGCGCGCAATGCGTCTAGAGCGGGCGCATTCGCATCCAATTCAGCGAAGTATCGGTCTTTGAATCCATTCCAGCGTGATGGCTCATGAGCGTACCAGCGGCGCAGTTCGGTGGACGGGGCCAATTCCCGCGCCCAGATATGGACCGCCGCCCGTTCTTTGCTGAGCCCGCGTGGCCACAGCCGATCGATGAGCACCCGGGTTCCGTCGGTGACGTGCGGCGGATCATAGATGCGCTTAGTCTTAATCATGCGGCAACCGTACTGCAAAATAAGTCCCGCATAAACGCCGTGATTAGGAGGGGCGCTTGAGATGTGCAGAAACATAAGAACGCTGTTCAATTTCGACCCGCCCGCCACCGGCGAGGAAATACGGGCCGCGGCGTTGCAATTCGTACGCAAGGTGAGCGGCACTCGCCAACCGTCTCGAGTTAACCAGCCGGCGTTCAATATGGCCGTTGAAGAAATCGATGCCGTGGTCCATAAATGACTCGCCCAACTCTAGGCCGCTGCCCCGCCGCGCAACCGTGAGGAAGCGGCGGCCAAAGCCAGAGCCCGCTCCGCGCAGCGTTTTGCACAAAGCTCATGAGGGATGCAAAGGCGGCTAATTGCGAGTTCGGTTTCACCGTGTTTTGCGAAATCGGGTATCAAGACGCAACCGGTGATCACGAGAAGAAAGAACGGGCCACAGCGGCCTGCGGCGTTACATTTGACTCTTATCGAGAATTCGGCGATGCCGCCGTCTGCTTTGCGCGGAACAACATTCCCGTGGTGCTTCAATGGCGCGGTATGGCTTTAGGGCACCTCTAACAATAGTCATTTTTTCGTGAGTGCAAGGAAGCACCGCGCGCACAACCGCAGTGTATAAGTGATACCTGAGGATTGGAGCACGGAGCTGACGCTGCAATCGCGGAAAAAGTGCATTGTTAGAGATGCCCTTTACCCTTGCCAGTGCTGGTTCACGCTAACTGTCCGCGGCCCCTAAACGTGTTGATGGCCATAAGAGCAACCGCTAGCGCGGCGCGGCTCATTATCGCCCGGATCCGTGCGTACATCGTTCAGCCAGGGTGGACCGTGTGGCGCCTGGATGACGATGGCAATGCATTCTAAATGCACTGCGCCTTGGGTGAGGACGTAGCGTTACGCATACGGGATTAAGTACATCGCGCGGGACCACCAACAGCTTTACCCGGTGGGTCAAGTACCCCCCGGTCAAGGTGGCTGCCGATCAATCGATGCCGCCGGCCACCATTGGCGATAAAATACCGCTACGCAGTTCCATGATCGCCGGTTCTAGCCGAAAAGAGATGCATGATTATCCATTTTACGCATGAAAGAACTTGCGCTACCGTACACGGCCCGAAACAAGCCGGTCTCTTGTCCGTACGCCTCGTTCGCAGTGCACCGCCACGCGTTGACCAGAGCAAGTCCCACTCCGTGACTAGATGAGGCCGTGACTAGATGAGGCCGTGACTAGATGAGGCCGTGACTAGATGAGGCCGTGACTAGATGAGGCCGTGACTAGATGAGGCCGTGACTAGATGAGGCCGTGACTAGATGAGGCCGTGACTAGATGAGGCCGTGACTAGATGAGGCCGTGACTAGATGAGGAACTTAACGATGCTCGATGACTATCGCGCCCATACCCGTGAACGCGGCGAACTCGGCATTCCGCCGCTGCCCTTGAACGCCCAACAAATGGCCGATTTGACTGAGTTCATCAAGAGTCCGCCGGCTGGCGAAGAGGCGTACATTGTGGACCTCATCACCAACAACGTGCCGCCTGGGGTGGACGATGCGGCCTATGTCAAGGCAGCGTTCCTGGTGGATTTGGCCAAGGGCGCAGCGTCCTCGCCACTCATCGATCGCAAAAAAGCCGCTGAACTCCTGGGCACCATGGTCGGTGGGTACAATATAGAGACCCTGGTGGGTCTGCTGGATGACGAGGAGTTGGCGCCAACGGCCGCGGCCAAGCTCAAAACCACGCTGTTGATGTTCGATGCCTTTCACGACGTCGCCGAGAAAGCCAAGACAGGCAATACCCATGCCCAGGGTGTGATGGAGTCGTGGGCCAATGCCGAATGGTTTACTGCCCGGGCAACGGTGCCCCAAGCGATCAAGCTCAGCGTATTCAAGGTACCGGGGGAGACCAATACCGATGATCTATCACCGGCCCAGGACGCTTGGTCGCGCCCGGATATTCCGCTGCACGCTCTGGCCATGCTGAAACATCCCCGGCCTGGGGTGGACAACGCCATCGAGCAGATCCAACAGCTCAAGAACAAAGGCCATCCGGTTGCTTATGTGGGCGATGTGGTGGGCACGGGCTCGTCCCGCAAGAGCGCTACCAATTCGGTACTTTGGCATATGGGTGAAGACATCCCTTTCGTTCCGAACAAGCGCCAAGGCGGGGTCATCATCGGCAGCAAAATCGCCCCTATCTTCTTCAATACGGCGGAGGACTCCGGTGTGCTGCCTATCGAATGCGATGTGGAGAGCTTGAACACCGGCGACATCATCGTGGTGAGGCCCTATGAAGGCAAAGTGTTGAACGAGGTGGGTGAGGTTATCTCTACCTTCGAACTCAAACACAACGTGTTGCTGGATGAAGTGCAAGCCGGTGGCCGTATTCCGCTCATTATCGGGCGCAGCTTGACGGAGCGGGCCAGGGAAGCACTTGGGCGAGGCCGGGCGGAGACCTTCCGCCGGCCGGCGGCACCCGGGCGAAGTGCCAAGGGTTATACCCTGGCGCAAAAGATCGTTGGCCGCGCCTGCGCCGTGGAGGGGATCCGTCCCGGTATGTATTGCGAGCCGCGCATGAATACCGTCGGTTCCCAGGACACCACTGGGCCGATGACGCGCGATGAGTTAAAAGAGCTTGCGTGCCTAGGTTTTCAGGCCGAGCTGGTATTGCAAACCTTCTGCCACACGGCGGCTTATCCGAAGCCGGTGGACATCGACACACAGCATACGCTGCCTGAGTTCATCACCAACCGGGGCGGCGTATCGCTGCGCCCCGGTGACGGCATCATCCATAGCTGGTTGAACCGTATGTTGTTGCCCGACCAAGTCGGTACCGGCGGTGATTCGCATACCCGCTTTCCGCTCGGGATTTCATTCCCTGCCGGTTCGGGCCTGGTCGCTTTCGCTGCCGCCCTGGGGGTGATGCCGTTGGATATGCCCGAATCGGTACTGGTCAAGTTCACCGGGGAGATGCAGCCCGGCATCACCCTGCGCGACCTCGTCAATGCCATCCCCTATGCCGCCATCCAACAAGGCCACCTCACGGTAGAGAAAAAAGGCAAGAAGAACGTTTTCAATGGCCGGGTGCTGGAAATCGAAGGCTTGCCTAACCTCACGGTGGAGCAGGCTTTCGAGTTGTCGGACGCCACCGCAGAGCGTTCGGCGGGCGGTTGCAGCATCGATCTGAGCATTGAATCGGTCTCGGAGTACCTGCGTTCCAATGTCGTGATGCTGCGCTGGATGATCGCCAACGAATACGGCGATGCCCGCACCCTGGAGCGGCGTGCGCGGGCGATGGAAGAGTGGCTGGAAAATCCACAGTTACTGCGCGCCGATGCGGACGCCGAATACGCGCAAGTCATAGAAATCAATATGAGCGAGATCAAGGAGCCGTTGCTCGCCTGTCCCAATGATCCCGATGATGTAAAACCGCTGAGCGCGGTGGCCGGTACGGCGATCGACGAGGTATTCATCGGCTCGTGCATGACCAACATTGGCCATTTCCGTGCCGCCGGTAAGCTGTTGCAGGCTGCTGGCCAGGTGATCCCCACCCGGCTGTGGGTGGCGCCGCCGACCAAAATGGACGAACACCAACTGATGGAAGAGGGTTTTTACAGTATTTACGCCAGCGCGGGCGCGCGCACGGAGATGCCGGGCTGTTCTCTATGCATGGGTAATCAGGCGCGGGTGGCAGCCCAATCGACTGTGGTTTCCACCTCCACCCGCAACTTCCCCAACCGGTTGGGGCAAGGCGCTGATGTGTTCCTCGCCTCCGCGGAGTTAGCCGCCATCGCCGCCGTCATGGGCAAGTTGCCAACGGTGGAGGAATACATGAGCTACGCCAATCAGATCGATTCGATGGCGCCGGACATCTACCGCTACCTTAACTTCGACCGTATGCCTGATTTCAGCGAAGCGGCAGAGCGGGGCCGCACCATGGTGGAGGTGGAACTGGCTTAGCGGCTGATACCTATCTTCTGCGTATCCCGCCCGCTCATCAAGGGCGGGGCCAACGGCTCAGATCGGTGATCGATCCAGCAGTACGCCGCTTTATAGAGGGGCACAAGGTGGCGCGGTTCGCCACCGTGGATGCCACGGCGGCGCCGTTCGTGGTGCCGGTGTGCTTCGTCTTGCTGGGGGACACTCTCTACATCACGTTGGATGCCAAACCCAAGCGGGCCACCGGCAAACCGCTCAAACGGGTGCGCAATATCTTGGAGAACCCCAACGTCGCCATCATCATCGACCACTATGACGACAGCGACTGGTCACAACTGGGGTGGGTCATGTTGCGAGGGCATGCCGCCATTGTCGAATCCGGCCAAGAGCACGATGAGGCGCAGCGGGCGCTGCGACGGCGTTATCCCCAGTACGTTGATATGCCGATCGATGAGCTGCCCGTGATCGCCGTGCGGGTCACGCGGGCGGCGGCTTGGGGCAAACTCGAATAATCAGCACATAACCACGGGCCGCACAGGGCAGCCGGTGGCGCCTTTGAACTCGGTGGCCAGCAACACGAAGCAGAATTGGCAGCTAGCAATGGACTTATGTGGAGGACAGAAATGTTCTCGCTAGCGATGGCTTTGGCTGGTTTTGTCATGGTGTTTTCTCGCCTATTCACTACTCACATTTATCGGCATGGACGCACCAAAACTGACCGGCAACGTCACCGCGTGACCGATGCCATGGGATGCAGTGGCGGCAGCAGCAAAGGTACGCGGCACTTCGATTATGCCGTTCGAGCGCGGGCGTTGCGCAGGTATTGGCATTGAGTCCTGGCGTCGTTTTCCACCGGTGACAAGGCATATTAACCGGAGCATATCTCCGGCATCACTCTGGCTGATGCCAATCGGACGCTCAAGAGCAGTGCCGGCGACGGCATTCTCTACGCCCTGGAGGCGCAGAGTTTGAATCCGGAGGGCACCGGGCTGGTGGTGCTGCCCCCGCTGTGAGACGGCCTGGGGAGCAATCGGCCACGGCGAAGGCGTATATGTTTGGTGCGGGCGCTTAAAACGGCAGGTGCACGGCATGTGCTGGCGACTTTACGCCGCGCCGGCGACGCCAGCGCGCTAGAGTTCATGAAGCGGTTTTATGAAACGCGGTTGAGCCAGCCTAGCGCCCACAGTGACCCAGCTAAAGCGTTACGAGATACCCAAGCCCACTGTCTCAAGAGCGCCTCTAACAATGCACTTTTTTCCGCGATTGCGGCGTCAGCTCCGTGCTCGAATCCTCATGTATCACCTATCACTGCTGTCCCATAAACTTTCATGAGAATGTAAACTGTATCTGGACCTGAGTTTCAATAGGGCCTGGAGGGTCTCCTTTGAGTAGTCCCCACAGGTCTCTTCGCTCAAATAAATTGACTTGAAAGAGTCTAATAATCTGTTGAATGCTTAAATCGAGTTTGCTACAAAATTTCAGGTAAGCAGCCATTAAATACATACACATAGCGACCCATATTTGAGTCATGACAGCATTCTTTGACGTCCCTACGAATGACTTAATCTTCAAATTTTGTTTGATGCATTTGAAAAATAACTCGATTTGCCAACGCGACTTATAAATATCTGCAATGGTTTTGGCAGTCAATTCGAATTGATTGGTGAGAAAGACGTAATGCTTGCCGGTCTGTGGGTCCCGATAACCGATCCGGCGCAACTTAATCGGACAGGCATCGGCTTTAGGGCCCGTTAAAATCAGCGTCTGATCTGAGGTAATGCCCTGCTCTTTATTGACCGGATGGCGAGAAATCACTCGGTATTTCGTATTGGCTTTCAACCGGGTGACAAAATAAATCCCCTTTGAATTGAGCAAGTTAAACCACGTGAAGTCCGTATAACCACGATCAAACACCACAATAGAACCCGCATCCAGTTCTAAACTACGGCCTTGTGTAATATCTTGTTGTTTGCCTTCGGTAATAGTCATAAAGACCGGTAAAAAACCATCATGGTCCAGACCAACATGTAGTTTAATCGCGCCTTTGGTCTTGCGAAATTTGGCCCAAGGAAATAGTGATAAGCATAAATCGATGGTCGATGCATCCAAGGAATAAAGCTTATTTTTAAAATGAAACCCATGCCTAGGCGCCAAGCTTTGACATCGTGCCAGCAGCTTCCAAAATAATCCTTCGTAGAGTGGATAAGGCTGTTGCTCGTTAACGCGAGCCAGAGAACTTCGACTGACCTTACCGATACCCAAATGGTAACTTTTGCGGCGTTGTTTATCCAGATTGCTGACAATATCTCGCAAACTACAGCGACCGGCGAGTTGGGCAAAACTCAACGCCACAAACTGTGACCAGCGTGACATTGTCCTCAATACACGGCCTTTATGGTGGGTCTTTGCAAGGGTTTCAAATTCATGTCTCGAAATCAGTTTTAGCAGCTGTGAAAATACGCTGTTACTGTGACTCAAGGCTATTATCCTGTTGATATTGAAAGATATTCTGGACCTCTATTCTAACAAATTAGCGCAGAATAGTCTTTGATTCTAAGCTCATTCAAAAGTTTGTGGGACAGCAGTGATCACCTATACACTGCGGTTGTGCGCGCGGTGCTTCCTTGCACTCACGAAACAATGACTATTTTTAGAGGTGCCCTCAAGACTAACCCGCGATTCGATTGATCGCCGTTTGTGATGATGGGAATTTAGAGGTGGCCCGAGTTATGCGTTGGTTGATACTCACCGTTGCGTTCTTTCTGCCTCATTTGGGTGTGATCCAACAACCACCGGTGCCACCGAATGGATGTTTTTATCTCGTTGAGAGAGCTGCTCTAAATCGTCGATGGTAAACATATTGACCTATCTGTCGAAATGGTTTTTGGCTTCTTGACACGGATTGCGTAACCATGATGACCGGATTAGGGGATGGGGATAGGAAATTTAAGCGGCCTTTGGGGCAGAATGGCTGAGTATCGAGGTAGGTTCATAAGGCGAAGCCCCGGGACCCCCCATCGGCGCAGCGAGGGGCTTGGACGAGGCCCTGCGTCAGGCGCGCCGCTCGCCGACAGCCGTGGCGATTGAATCTGAGGGCGTGTGTGTCGTGACGTGCGTTAAGCGCGGGCCATGGGCTCGAATGGCACACGCTATTGGTGGGCTCGGCGCGGCATGGATGCCATTGTGCCATCAGGGGGCTCGGTGCCGCGGCGGTTAAGGTGTTGGCGGCTCCGAGCCCTCACCCCTGGCTCGGTGACAACCGCACTGACACGCCCCTTACCCTCGCAGCGTGGGCCGCGGCGGCTATCGATAGCGAATACGCGTTTCAATGGAGCCCGCCCGTGCAGTGGCGCGCTGGGCGGCCCATCCTCTTCGCTGGGCATGGGGCGGGGCGCGACGATGAGGCGGCACGGGGGTGCATGGGGCGCCAAGAGGCCGGGGTCCCTCACCGAATGCGCCCTAGGACGTAGCCCCTAGGACGGGACACCAGGGCGGCCAGAGGCGCGATAAAATCCTCGGGCTCGAACAGTCCGTGGGGGGCGCCATCGCTGAAGGGGTGCTTCCACTCAAGCCCCCCAGGCCATCGCCCTGGACGCTTAAGCGCTGCCCGGCGAGGGGGCCGCGGGCCATGTATAGGCCCACCCGTTCGAGCGTGGCGCGCTCGTTGGGCTCGCCGGCCACCGCGCGGTTGAGCGAGCAGCCAGCGCCAGCGGCGGTGAAGGGCTTGGCCAGTGCGGCCCTGGATTGGCCGGCCAGCCAAGGGTGAGGTAGGCGCATCGTGGCCCGCCCGGCCTGGCGAGCGGCGGCGATGACCTACCCGATGGCGGCGCGGGTCGATGGCGCGTAGGGCGAGTCGAGGTCGAAGTCGAGGCAGGGCTGCTCCTCTTCGCCGACCCGCACACCAGCTCGCAACCACGTACGGGTGAGGCGCGTGATGCGCGTTCTCAGCAGCGCCTCGAACTCGCCCGGTCGTGGCGCCGGGGCGCGGTGAAAGCGCGCTTTGCCCGGTTCAAAAGTGTCGGTGCCCTCTAGCGCCAGAACAGGCCAGTGCCCGTTCAGATTCAACGTCGAGCCCAAGCGTTCGATGACAGTCACCCTAGCGGTGCGCGCGCCGTCGCGGCGCCGTACGCGCGCGATGAAGTCGCGCCGCTGACCGCGCCCGGGTCACCACACCCAGCCCCCGGGTGAGCCCTTTCGGTTGCGCCGCGAACCGCCGGCGAAGGGGCCAGGGAAACGACACCCCCCTGGCGATACGGTGCACGCGCTAGCCCATTGTCCACCCGGGGCGCGCCCGTCTGGGCCAGGCGCCGCGCTGCACCCGAAGAGCACCCGCCGCGGCGTTTACAGCTCAACGCTACCCGGTGCTTGGTCAGCGACAGCCCGTGCACTGGGCGCGTACCAAGCCATGTGCCCATCGAGCGCAGCGCCAATACGACTCGAATTCTTCGCGTACATATCGAGGCCACGCCCTGCCCCGCGCTTCTTGCCCCGCGAACAACGGGTCAGCGGGTTGCTCTACGATTCGGTAGAGCACGGTCTCCTCGGGGCGATGGCGCCGGTAGCCCCATGGGGCACCGGCTTGTTGGCGAAGCGCTTGAGATGCGTCCATCGACGCCGCCCACCTCAGCCATCGCACCGCAACCGCCAGCCCACTGCGCGAATCGATGACGGCGCTGGCCGGTGCCCAGTGTAGGCGCGAGTCTGACTAGACACTGCGGGCTCTGGGGGTTGAGAATACCCTCACCGCTAATACCCTGATTTGGATCAATGGCGATCCCGGTGATTTCCACTAGGGTATTAAACGAGTGTTTAAATATATCGGCCTGGTGGGAATGTCGCTACGAAACTGATCAGATTCTGTTGCCTGATTGCAGTGGTATCTATCGCTTTTGTGTTTATGGTGCCTATCGCCGGTGCAACCGTCATCACCTATATTCAGTCGGACTTTGAGGATGGGACTCCAGGGGGGAGATACGCTGGGGCTGTTTCAATTGCCCGAAAATATCGCGTCTTCCAGCCTAAGTGGTCATGCGCTACGATTTGACCCACTATTTCCGCAGGAGCAAATACGCTGGAATCGGAATGGCCCAGAATCCAGTCTTCACTACGTCGGTTTTGATTTTTATGCCGAACAAGGAGCTAATCTGACCTTCTTTCTAGACCTGCCCAGTATTTTACGTTTCGATCTGAATCAGATTAGGGCGCCATCATGTAGACGTCTATTTTGATTTGGATACCCAGACTGTGACTTCATATCTGGATGGCGTTTTGGATAGCCGTCTCAACTCCATTGCCGCGTGGCCTGTTGCCCCTGAGAGCCGGTCAATCCGGTTTGTGAATCAATTACAAAGCCCAGGTCTATCAACAGAAGCCTTTGAATTGGATAACGTTGTCTGGCAGGGCAATGTAATGTGACAGTGCCAGAGCCGGGGACCTTAGTGTTGCTTATGTTGGGGCTGTTCTTCCTGTACCGGCTCCACAGCCCAAGAGTAGGCGGTGCTGGTCGCCGATTTAGAAACGCGCGGCTTGTACGAAGACACGATGCTCATCGCGATGGGCGAGTTCGGCCGCACGCCGCGCATGAACAAGTACGCGGGGCGAGATCACTGGGGCCGCACGTTCAGCGTGCTAGTCGGCTGCGGCGGCATGAGGATGGGACAAGTCGTCGGTCGTTCCAATCCACGCGGCGAACACGTGGTCAGCCGCCCCATTTCCCCGGAAGACGTCGCCGCCACCGTTTACCATCATTTGGGAATCGACGGCGCGAAAACCATGTTTAACGACCAACTCGACCGCCCCATGCCGCTGATCGCCGACGGCCAGCCGATTCGTGAATTGTTCGCCTGATACGGGCGCATTAGAGTTTACGCTTTAACGTGTGCTGAAGCCGGCATTCAAGACGGCTCAGACTCCGGTTAAACCTGATGCCAAAGAAGTGGTGTTCCCAATGAAGTTGACGGCCGGCAAGACTCGCATGACGGCCTTCTTCACCAATCGAGACACGGAACCGTGGGAGCCTTTTACGCCTATGTCAGCAAGCCGTAGTTGGCGGCTCGCCGCGATCGATACCTCTTTCTCCTAATTCAGCTTTTTGGAGTCAATACGCAATGAAAATCGAGACCATACGCATTAGGAACTTCAAAGCGTTGCAGAATGTTCGGCTAACGGAGATACCATCGTTTTGCGTCTTTGTTGGTAAGAACGGAAGTGGCAAAACGACACTGTTTCGGGTGTTCGGTTTCCTGAAACATTGCCTTGAGCACAACGTGCGAGTCGCGCTGAACGCTGAAGGAGGGCGGAACGGCTTCAAAGAAGTAGTGACTCGCGGGCACTATACGGAATCCATTGAAGTCGAAATCCAGTTCCGGATGGAACTTACCGGAAAGAATCGTCTCGTGACCTACTCCCTTGAAATCGGTCTGGATAAGCAAGGACGGATCATCGTCGAGCGTGAATCACTGAGGTACAAACGAGGACGTCACGGAGCTCCTTTCCGTTTTCTGGATTTCCGCAAGGGAGAAGGCTATGCAATCAATAACGAAGAAGATTTTTCCAAACCTGATGAAGAACTGGAACGCGAATACCAAAAATTGAATTCACCGGACTCTTTGGCAATTAAAGGTTTGGGACAGTTCGAACGTTTTAAGGCCGCGCGAGCATTTCGGTCGATGCTTGAAGCCTGGCACATTTCAGACTTTCACATCAGCGATGCTCGTGGCGTCAAGGACGATGAAGACTCGCTACATCTATCCAACACGGGAGATAACCTGCCCTCCTTCGCTCGATACTTGTTCGAACAGCATCCCAAGGCATTCGAGTTGGTGCAGCAGAAGATGCGGGATCGCGTTCCAGGCGTCCAGGATGTCGAAGTTCGTATCACCGAGGACGGTCGCCTGTTGGTTCGATATCGGGACGGGGCGTTCACAGACCCTTTTTTCGATAAGAACGTTTCGGACGGCACGGTCAAGATGCTTGCCTATCTACTGCTGTTGCATGACCCGTCTCCCCATCCGGTTTTGTGCATTGAAGAACCAGAGAACCAATTGTACCCTCAACTCATGACACTGTTGGCCGAGGAGTTTCAAGCATATTCTGACCGCGGTGGCCAGGTTTTCGTTTCAACGCATTCACCTCAGTTTTTGAATGCCGTACCGCTTGAAAGTCTGTATCACGTCGATAAGAAGGACGGTATTTCCAACATAGTTCCGATGAGCCGGGACCCACTTGTGTCTGGAATGATCCAAGGTGGAGACAAACCCGGATACCTCTGGGAACAGGGGTTACTGACGGGTTTTTCAGAACGGGTGGCAGAGTGATGATTGTATTTTTGACCGAAGAAGAATCGATGGCTGCCACGCTCGATACGGTGATGGCGGTGAATTGGACGCACGCAATCAACGGAGTGGACTGGATATCGCTTTCCTTTCAGGGAAAATCTGATTTAGAAAAAAACATATCGCTCAAAATGCAACAATGGAATTACAGTGATCCGCATTTTGTAATTTTGCGGGATCAGGATGGAGCGGATTGTACGGTCGTGAAAGAGCGGCTGAATCAAAAGGCAAAAGAAGGAAATAAACCTTATTCGATCCGCATTGTATGTCAGGAATTAGAAAGCTGGTTTTTGGGCGAACTTGATGCCGTAGAGGCAGCTTATCCACACATCAATGCCGGCAAACTTCGCAACAAGGCAAAATTCCGCAAACCGGATGACCTAACGAATGCGTCGCAGGAACTCGAAAAACTTGTTGACGTCAAAGGGAAAGTAGGCCGTGCCAAAGCAATTGCGGAACATTTTCAACCACCTCGATGTGTCGCTCATTCTTTTTCTGTGTTCTGGAAAAAGATTGCGACGCTTATGGACAAAGAGTCACCCTAGGGCGTGCTACTAATTCGGAAAAAAATTACCCGACATCAATTCAGAATATATCTGACATGCTCTTCATAGAAAACCGTTTAATCATTTGCGTATTGTGTTGCAGTGAGTGCAACACCGAACGAACCAAAGCCACCCGTTGCTCCTTTGTAGCCACCACTGTCCGCCCAATTCGTTGGCTTTTTACGTGATGCCATACCCGTTCATCAGGATTGAGTTCCGGTGAATACGGCAGTAGCAATACTAACGTGAGCCTCCCTTGGCTATTGCGGACAAATTCTTGCACCTTCTTGGCTCGATGAATCCGATGGCCATCAACAACCCAATAGATCGATCCCTTGGCGTTGTGCAACAAACGCCTTGGAAAGTCGATAAAAACGTCTGCGGTTACCCGTGATTCGCTCACCATGAAACGCAGGTGACCCTTCGGCGAAACGGCTGACAGCCTATTCACGCTAAAGCGCCGACCCGTTTTCGCTACAACCGGCGTATCACCCCGTACCCCCCAAGTGGTACCACGATGATAATCCGACCGGATCGTCGATTCGTCGCCAAAATAGACCCGCGCTCGCCGCCTTTTCGCTTCTTGTTGTACTTCAGGCCAAGTTTCTCTTAACCATACCTTAACCTGATCAGGGTCTGGCTCGTATGCCTTAAACCCAGGGCGCTGCGCACTCATCCCCAAACGAGACAGGCTATTGCCCACCGAGCGCTCGCTGACCTCGATGCCAAATTTGTCTTTCAGTCATATCTGAATCATCGAGCGCGTCCACAGGGCATCGTGAAAATCCAATTGCAACGGATTCGTTTTAACCCGTTCACGTAAGCGATCCGCATATTCATCGGGACACTTTCTTGGGCGACCCGTGATCTTGCCGGTGGACAGCGCCTGTTCACCACCTTGCTCATATCTGGATAACCAATCGTCAATGCAAGAACGATGAAATCCGAGGGCTTTAATTACTTTTTCAGGGCTTTCACCCGACAATACTTGCGCAACCGCGTGCCTGCGGATGGCTTCTCGCGCGGAATGGGGCAGTGAGCGACCGTCTGTCTTTTTCATAGCATCACTATAACACATTTTATCAATTTGTGTCGGGTAATCTTTTGCCGAAGTAGTAAATCCAATTGAGCGACTTTGGAAAATGATGCATGAAGCGGTTACTTATAATCGGTACTATGAGAAGTTTATAGATTTTCGGGAAGCCTCTTTGAATTTTTTCAAGCGCATTGGAAGACGAAAAGCTTTATTGAGAAAAAGAATCACTGATAGGTTTCACATTATTAATGCACCGATGTTCGCATCTTGAAGTGTGATGGGTATATACCCTCCACGACTCGGACTCATAGTATCGATGCCAATCATAGACTTGGGAGTAGCCGCGGACGTATCATCATTGATCAGTCTGTCTCCAATCTATCGAACAGTTTAATTACCACAAGTTTTAACCTGGCAATGTTGCAGCGCTAGACTACAGGCTGTGGGCGATAGGACTTCTTTATTGTCGTTGGCGTAATCACTTCGGCACCACGTCCCCCGGCTTTGAGACATGTGCTCTACAGGACCGTTACCGGAAATCACCGATACCATTAACTCACCGAGGTTATGGCTACGAGTGGGCGTATGCTTTCAGCAGGTTTAACCCGATACCAGAGCACAACTTCTAGTTGTAGAGCTTTTCGAAATAGGTGACTTATCTTTATCATTTGCGCAACCACCTCACGTGCCGGAGTCGTTCAACTGCTTGAACTCCCGGCGTAGCTGGTATTCATTCGACGTGACGAATGCTTCCATTCCGGCGGTGCGCCGCTCCAAGTCGTCAAACGCACGGCGAAGTTCCGGAAAGTCTAGCGGTTCCGCTATTTCGCTTCCTGATGCCCGTTTTTCCGACCTCTCTTCTCCTCCCCGCCGCGCCACCGGCTCGCCGCTCTCGGAGAACTTCTTTCGAGCGGCCGCGAAGGCGGCTATCAAGCTAGCATTGATCCGCGCGAGGCCACGCTCCACCCGCTGCGGACTATCCACCCACAACCATGCCCCCAGAAAGAAAAAGAGGGTCAACAAGGGCATAAAAACAAAACCCAGCACAAACCCTGTGATAACCATGCCGCGGCTGATCCCGAAACGCTGCGCCAGTGCGCGTATGACCCGCTTTATGGGGCCACAACCGGATTGCCTACGATGGCAATTTTTACGCGATTTACCGCATTTACTCACTGTCCTCTCCTGCCGTCGCACTCTACGTCCACAATCCGTTCGAGCGCATCCAATCGTTTACCTAACCGAAGCGCGGTGTCGCGAAGATGAGCAAGCTCCTGCCGGCTCACCACTACCTGCTCTTCTCCGGCCTTACCCTCGCCAGCCCCGGCGCCACTTTTGATACGTTTCCACTCGGTCACGTAGTGCAGCGTTATCCAGATAGGCCCGACCACCGTCACGAATACGATGACGGGAATCAATAACAACCAACCAACTGTCACGGTGCCTCCCCGATACCTTAGCCCATGCCTTGGCAGCTAAGAGTTAGGAGCCGCCGGCCTCCTGAACCCGGGCCTTGAGCGCCACCAACTCATCTTCCACTTCGGCTTGCACTTCAAGATCGGCAAACTCTTCGGCCAGCGTGCGCGGTTGTCCCATGTCATAGACGTCCGCGCTAGCCTCCAGTTCATCGATACGCCGCTCCAACGACTCGTACCGGTCCAAGGCATCATCTACGCGCTCATCGTGCAGCGTCCGTTTGACCCGCACCCGCTCCTTTGCCGTGCGTATACGTAGCTCGAATGCTTTCTTACGCGCTTTAGCCTCTTCCAGCTTGGCCTGTAAGCGGGCAAGATCACCATTGTGGCGCGCCAACGTATCTTCCAGGGCGGCCAATTCACCGCGCAGATATTGTGCCTGCTCGTTCACCTTGCGGCGGGCGATCAAAGCACCTTTGGCGAGGTCGTCACGGCCTTTGCTGAGCGCGAACTCGGCTTTGCTCTGCCATTCACTGCCGGCATCGCCCAGTTTCTGCAACCGCCGCTCCAGATCGCGTTTCTCCGCAATGTTGCGCACCGCCTCGGAACGAACCTCGATCAGCGTGTCTTCCATCTCTTGGATCATCAAGCGCGCCATCTTCTCCGGGTCCTCCGCCCGCTCCAGCAAGCTGTTGATGTTGGCATTGATGATGTCGGTTAAGCGGGAAAATATGCCCATGTGCTATACACCTTCTTTAGTATGGTGGGTTGAAAAGTCTGTTTGCTTTGTCTAAGCAAAGTCCGGGCCAATTTAATAAGTCATTGATTTTACATTGACCGATGGATAGTTTTAAATACAATCGTTATCGAATTTCGCTAATTCTTATCTTTATTCGATAATCTATGGACCCTCTAGCGCCCATTCCGGGAGAACACCCCGTTTTTCTAGATGTGGTGGAACATGTAGCCCGCCTGGCGTTGATCGACCGTTCCTGTCTTGTGATCGGCGAGCGGGGTACGGGTAAGGAGTTGTTCTGCACCCGCTTGCACTTCCTATCGAGCCGTTGGTCGGGGCCACTTATCAAAGTCAATTGCGGAGCATTTACCGAGTCTTTACTGGAATCGGAGTTATTCGGTCACGAGAAAGGGGCGTTTACCGGGGCGGAGCGGCGCCACGTCGGCTGTTTCGAAAGAGCCGATGGAGGGACGCTGGTGCTCGATGAGATCGCATCCGCTTCCTCTCGGGTTCAGGACCGCTTATTACGGGTGGTCGAATATGGCGAACTCATGCGTGTAGGGGGTACCGAGACCATAGCCGTCGATGTGCGCGTCGTGGGCGTAGCCAACGCCGATCTGGTGAAGCGGGTGCAAGAAGATACTTTCCGGGCGGATCTGCTGGATCGGCTGGCGTTCGATGTCATCGCCATCCCGCCTCTTCGCGCGCGCGGCGAAGACATCCTGACTTTGGCCCACAGCTTTGCCGTGGAAATGGTGGGGTTGCTGGGCCGGGAAGTCTTCCACGGCTTTAGTGAACGGGCGAAGCGCACTCTCTTGGCCCATCATTGGCCTGGCAATGTGCGTGAACTCAAAAACACGGTGGAACGCTCCCTTTACCGGGCACCATCCGATGCGATCGTCATCGACGACATCGTGCTCGATCCGTTTGCCAGTCCTTGGCGAGTGGGAGCGCCTGTATCGCCCGCTCAGAGTGCTTCCAGCAACACCAAGACAGCGGAGAAAACCGCTTTCACCGAAGCGGTGGCGGATTTTGAAAAACGCCTGCTGGAGCAGGCCATGCTCGAGGCTGAACACAGTCAAACCGAAGCGGCCAACCGGCTCGGACTCAGCTACCACCAGTTACGCCGCTTACTCGCCAAACACCGGTTGAAGCCCCGTCTTCGGGCGTCCTGAGTTATGCTTCACTGCGCATAGGATGGGGTAGACGCCAATTATAAGCCACTGGTTGACCCACCACCGGGAGGGATCTATAGCCGTGAGCGGACGACTCGAAGGAAAGGTAATAATTATAACCGGCGCCGCCGGCGGTATTGGCCGCGCACTGGTTAACGCCCTGCTCGAGGAGGGCGCGAGCGTGACTGCGACCGAAAAGAGCGAAGTGACCCTGGCGCAGCTCATCGGGGAACTGGAGCAGGCCGGACATGGCGCCCGCTTGCTGCCCAGTAAAATAGATGTATCAGACTACGGCGCCTGTCAATCGTGCATCGAGGATACTTTAACGGCGTTTGGCCGAATTGACGGTCTCATCAACAATGCTGCGCTCGGCATGGGCATGATACGCAGTGATCATATGACCCACCTGGTGCGTATCGAGGAACTGGACGGTGCCATCTGGAATAAGATGATAAGTGTCAATTTGTCCGGTGCGTGGAATATGACCCGGCACGCTTTCCCGATCATGCGCACGCGGGGTTTTGGCCGCATCATCAACGTCACCACCAGCTTTTTCACCATGCTGCGCGGCGGTTTTCACCCGTACGGTCCGGCCAAGGCGGGCTTGGAAGCTATGAGTCTAGGACATGCCCGCGAGTTCAGCGGCACGGGGGTTACCGTCAACGTGGTGGTACCGGGCGGACCCGCCGACACTCCTATGGTGCCAAAAGAAGCGCCCTATGCCAGGCGCGATCTCATCGATCCTACGATGATGGCTCATCCGGTGATCTGGCTTTGCGGCGAAGCTGACGACACTACTACAGGGCAGCGCTACGTAGCCGCCAACTGGAATGTCGATGTACCTCCGGCCCAGGCGGCACGCGCCTGCGGTGCGCCGGCGGCATGGCCCGAGCTGGCGCAAAACCCGGTGTGGCCGGGCGGCAAACCGAAAGACTGATAAGCGGCGCGGCTAAAACCTCTATGTCGGACGCGGACAAACGACGCTGGAACGAGCGCTACGCCGCCGGTGAATACGCCGGCCGCCTGCACCCGACGGGTGTATTGGCCGAGTGGCTGCACCGGCTGCCGCGCATACAGGCCTTGGACGTGGCCACCGGGACTGGAAGAAATGCCATTTTCTTAGCCCAAAAAGGCTATCAGGTGGATGCTGTAGATATCTCGGAAGTGGCATTACAGCGGGGCGAACAACGGGCTGAGGCGCTTGGCGTCAAAGTCAATTGGATCGCCACTGATCTAGATGACACAACCCTGCCGCGAGACGGCTACAACCTTATTATCGCCGCCCGATTTTTAAATCGATCGCTGTTCCCCGTGCTGATCGATGCGCTGGCACAAGGCGGTCATCTAGTCTACGAAACCCACCTCATGACCCACGCGCCCGTGAGCGGCCCCCGCGGCCCGTATTTCAGGGTAAGGCCTCAAGAACTCCTACACCTCACCCATGAGCTACGCACGTTGCATTACTTCGAAGGTCTGCATGACGAGCCCGGCGGCACCCGCATGGCCCTCGCGCAAGTGATCGCCTGCAAAGGTACTCCGGGCTTTTGAAGCTAAGCGCACCGGCCGCGCCCTTCGCCCCCCTGGATGCGAACGTCTACCGGCAATCGCTGGAGGACACGTTGCGCCAAACGCGAAGAACTGGCGCCCTGGCCGTTTTCGCCTATGCATCGCTGGTGTGGCGGCCTTGTTTTCCGAGCGCGTCAACAGTGTCTGCTACCTTGAACGGGTTTAAACGCTGCTTCTGCGTCTGGACAGTACAAGCCCGCGGAACGGTAGCTCATCCAGGCTTGGGGCTGGGCTTGGTGGCCAGTCACGACATTTGCCAAGGCCATCTACTGACTGTCGCACCGGAGCATTTTACATCGGCGCTGGCGGCCATGTGGGAACGGGAGATGTTAACGGGCGTCTACCAACCTGTATGGTTGCCGGTGCATACCCCGGCTGGATCGGAACGCGCGTTAACGTTTTGCATCGACACCACACATCCCCAGTTTGCCGGGGTATTACCCACGGAAGAGCAGGCGCGGTTAATCGCCAACGCGGCCGGCCAACTCGGTACCAACCGGCAGTATCTCGATGAGACGGTGGCATCGCTGCGTGAATACGGCCTCACCGATCCGGATTTGGAAACTTTGGCACGGGCGGTGCGGGCATTGGCACCTGGCAATCGCTAAAGCAGCGAGATCCGGTGCGCCGGTGCATCAACCTCGCTCTTCCAATGTTCGCACTGCCCGCTCTAGCGCGAATACGTGGGTATCATCGAACTGCAAGCGGCGAAGCGCCGCCGCCAGCTCATACAGATAGTCCCGGTTACTACCACTGGGTCCCCTGGATGCGAGAATATGGCGCGCCATATCGTCAAGCGGTGCGGGCCCTAAAAATGCTTCATTCTTCGGGGTGGCAATGTAGACCACACCCGCGAACGGTTCACCGTCCACCGGCACCAGTTGTAGGTAATGCCGGGCATACCCATTCTTCTCCCGGTCATCAAGGGACTGGAAAATGCGCGGTAGTTCACGGCCCGCGATCCGGTAAGCAACACCATCGCAGTAACCATCCGCCTGTTCGATCAAGGTGACCACCCGGCCGGGTGCATGCGGCGCACCGCGATGGTCGTGGGAGCCTTGCCAGAATCTGCGCACCCATCCACAGGCCCGCACGGGCCGTTGTTCGAGAAACGGCAAATCCGGTTTCCAGATGAGAGAACCGTACCCGAACACCCATTCGTCCATTATCGAGAGCGGTTCATAACTAGGGGGAAAGTTCGCTAAAACGTGCCAGGTGATAGAATGTAGCCGCGCACTTCCTCGCGAAATGCTTCTACGGATGGGGTGAAACGCGGTAACACTTATCGCCCCATCACCGTGCCTTCACGCCGGCCATCAGCACCGCCGCTCATCCGTCCCGCAGCATCGATGCGGATAGCATGCAGGCCGCTGGTTAGCCGGCGTGCTTTCACCTGGTGGCCTTTAGCCGCGAGGACGGGGCCGAATGCCTGCGCGCCGCTGTCTATCTCAATATCGAAATCAGCCGTATTGCGGTGGGCCACGTGGCCGAGATCGATAGCGGCTTGTGGATCCATGCCAAGATCAAGCACGGCGATCAGCGTTTTAACCACATAACCCGGGATCCGCGAACCACCCGGAGAACCCACCAACAAATACGGCACGTCATCGGCGAACACGATGGTGGGAGACATGCTGCTGCGCGGGCGCTTGCCCCCCTCGACGCGATTGGCTACCAGGCGGCCATCGCGGGTAGGTTCCCGATCGAAGTCGGTAAGCTCATTGTTGAGCAAAAAGCCACGGACCAACACCCGCGAACCGAAACCGCTCTCGATGGTGGTAGTCATGGATACGGCGTTACCGGCCGCATCGCGGATCACGAAATGGCTGGTCCCCAGGTGGCCCATATAGCGGCTGGCGGCGAGTTTTACCGCCGGCGCGCCAGGGGGCACGCCCGCTGGCGCTTTAGCGCCGGCCTTACCGGTATCGATGAGCGCGGCACGCTTGGCCAGGTATGCCGTGTCCAATAGACCCTTGGCCGGCACGGCGACATAATCGCTATCAGCTATATACATAGCCCGATCGGCGTAAGCGAGTTTCTCCGCCTCGCCGAGCACATGCGCCAGCTCCGCACTCCAACCCATTTTAGCCAGATCGAAATGGGACAGCATGCCCAGCACCTGGCCGACGGTCAGCCCACCGGAAGTGGGCGGCCCCATGCCACAGACCTCGTAAGCGCGGTAGTCCAAGCACACGGGCGGGCGCAACTTAGCCCGGTAACTGGCGATGTCGGCGCGGGTAATGTTGTTTGCTTTGGCCGATGTGGCGTTGACGGCGGCCACGATGTCCTCGGCGATAGGGCCGTTGTAGAACACCTCTGCACCCCCCTCGGCGATCTCGCGCAGCGTCCGAGCAAATGCCGCATTGGTGAGCCGTGTGCCGGCGGCCAACGGTTGTCCACCAGGAAAAAAATATGCCCGGGTGGCGTCAAACCGGTCCAGATATTTGGCACGGGCGACCGATTCGGCCAACCGTGGCGACACCTCGAACCCCTCGCTGGCCAGGATGATGGCCGGCGCGAACAACTCTTTCCACCGGCGCTGGCCGAACAGGCGGTGCAGTATATCCAAGGCTTTTAGCGTACCTGGCACACCCACGGACTGGCCGCCCACCGCCGCCTGCCAGTACCCTTCTTTTTTGCCTTCGGCGGTTAAGAAACGCTCCGGCGTTGCTGCCGCTGGCGCCGTTTCCCGGCCATCGACGGTATGCAGGGTACGCGCTTTCGCATCCCAGTAAAGAATAAAAGCGCCTCCCCCGATACCGCTGGACTGGGGTTCC
This sequence comes from Gammaproteobacteria bacterium, assembly GCA_012103455.1. Taxonomy (GTDB): domain Bacteria; phylum Pseudomonadota; class Gammaproteobacteria; order HK1; family HK1; genus WLWT01. Next base: position 272,637 of record WLWT01000002.1, on the reverse strand, counting down.
ACCAGATTCAACACCATCTGCACGGCGACAGCGGCATCCGCGGCCGTGCCGCCGGTACTCAGCACATCGTAACCGGCCTTCACTGCATGCGGATTAGCCGCCGCTACCATGAATTCGGTAGCCGCCCGCGCCGCAATACCGAAAACCAACGTAAAGACCAAAAACAACGCCGCGGCGGCAGCCGACAATTCGCCTGACAACCTTCGTTTCATCACGAGCCTCCCCCATCAGCGCAGAGCACACAGCGCCCCGCTTTTGAGATCGCATGAGTGTGTATTGACCGGATAGCTTACAACGCGGTTACTACAGCTTGGTGCAGATTGTGGGCCCGCACCCGCAACCGCCCGGGTGCTCTTAGCTGCTCTCGAATCCACTCGACGAACGCGCTCACCGCGGTCTTTTGCAGATGACTGGCCGGACAGATCAGGTGATACCCCCGATCCGTCGCCTGGCGCAGTTCGAATGGTATGATCAAGGTTCCAGCCCGCAGATACCCTTCCGCCAGCGCCCGATCGGCCAACGCCACCCCCAGACCCGCGGCTGCCGCCTCAATAGCCAGCGACGTAGAGTCCATCACCGCCTCACGCGGTAGCCCCTCCAAGCGCGACAGCCCAGTCGATTGGAGCCAGCTATGCCATTGGCCCGGCCTGGCCAGAATCTTGATGAGCGTTACCGTGCGCAAATCATCCGGCACGTTGAGGCGCGCGGCCATGCCCGGTGTGCAAAGCAATACCAGATCTTCGCGGGTGAGTTGCTCTACATGAAGCCCGGACCACCCGGCGGGGCCTAACAATATGGAGAGATCCACATCGGAGGTACCGAAATCCGGCACCCGAAGCGACGTCGCCAAACGCACTTCGATCTCGGGATACTGCTCCTGAAAATCCAACAACCGGGGTACCAACCACTCGGTAGCGAAAGTGGGGGCTACGCTCAGCATCAGCACCCGCTCGTGGTTGCTCGAGCGTAGCCGCCGGGTCGCCTCATCCATGACATCCAATGCCTCGCCCAAGGCCGCCGAGTAGTTACGTCCGGCATCGGTGAGTTCAATACGCCGCGTTAGACGGTTGAACAACCGTACCCCCAAGAATTCTTCGAGGGTCTTCACCTGGTGGCTGATCGCAGAGGGCGTCACGTGCAGTTCTTGCGCCGCGAGTTGGAACGAGAGCTGCCGCCCAGCGCATTCGAATGCGCGCAAGGCGGTTAAGGGTGGCAGTTTTCTCATCGATCTGTTCCATACCCTATGAATGAGAATATTTCATCTACTATCCAAGCAATATCGTTTGCCGTCCCATATCTTACTCTCTAACCTTCTCTGCGCGCTTCCAAATTACCCATACATTTGGGAGACAGATCGAAACAATACGTAAATTATCTTTGGAGATATGTCCATGAATACCCTAACCGCAGGGGTGGCACCGAGCCCATCCGTGCTATTGAACATGCTCAATAGGTTGCGGGAGAAGTTCGGCCGCCGCGACGGCGCAGCTAAGACCGTAAAAGCGCAAAACATCGGCCGGCTACATTTGAGCGATGCGATCATGCGCGACATCGGTATCGGACCGCAGTTCGCCCGCCCGACCCTAGACCACTACCGGCGGCCATTCTGAGTTGAATACTCATCCGGCCTCCATCCACTCACCATTTATCTCTACAGCGGGCCATCTGCGCCCGCTTTTGTTCTCCCCGCTTATACCGCTACGACTATTGCTGTGAAAGGGAGCGCCACCCGACGTCGTTGCGCTGGGCGAAGTCATGCACCGTATCGCGCAATAGGCGAGACACCGCCGAGATGGCCTTGGAGGCTGGCCGTCTGCGCGACTGAATGATATACAGCGTGCGTGACAAATCCGGTTCGACGATACGCCGCGCCTGCAAGCGTCCCTGACTCACTTCGTGACGCACCGCACCAATCGGCATTATGGTGCAAGCAACCCCGTGTAAAGCCAGCTCTTTCATGGCACCGGCGGAATCCACTTCAAAGACAATATGTGCTTCCTGCTCAGCTTTTTGCACCTCTTCATCCACCAGCACGCGCAGAATATGTGGCCGGCTGGGCAACACCAACAGATGCTTCAGCGCTTCTTTGAACGGTACCGTGCGATCGTCGATGAGCCCTTTACCGTCGTCTGAGCCTTGCACGAAATACAACACCTCATCGGCCAAGGGTTCCGCGCTCAGACCGGTTCCCGCCGCCCGGTTGTAACTCAGTGAAAGATCGATCTGATCCTCATCCACCCACTGGATGAGCCGATCGCTGAGCCCGCCCGAGATATTCAGCACCACATCCGGGTAGTGCTCACGGCAACGGCCGGCGAACTCGGCTACCAGCACCGAGGTAACCGTCGGGGTCAAACCCACGGTCACGCGACCATGGGGCGAGCGGGCGAAGTCCAGCAAATCTTGGCGGGCGCGGGCGAATTGACGCAACAGTACTTGCGCGTGCTGTGCCAGCAGCATGCCGGCCTCGGTGGGTGCCACGCCGCGAGAATGCCGCACGAACAGATCAACGCCCAATTCTTCCTCCAGCTTGCGGATCTGAAGACCCAACGCTGGCTGAGCGACGTAGAGTTGTTCTGCTGCTTTGGTAATGCTTTTCGCCTCTAGAACTCCCATAAAATAGCGGAGCTGCTTAATATCCAAAGGGCCTCCTATTCGTCTTTCTATACATCAACCATGTTGTCATAGCGGAATTATATGGCTAGCTATAGGTGTTCTGTCCATTACTCGTGCCCGTTCGATCGGAGCAGGAGGCTGCTAACATGCTCGGGTGTAAGGGTTGGAGTCGGGTATAACTCAAGAGCGAACAACGCCTGGTTGTAGACATTAGTGGGCACCTCTAACAATGCACTTTTTCCGCGATTGCGGCGTCAGCGCCGTGCTCGAATCCTCAGGTATCACCTATACACTGCGGTTGTGCGCGCGGTGCTTCCTTGCACTCACGAAACAATGACTATTTTTAGTGGCGCCCATAAGATCGTGAGCGTGCTCTGACCCTTAAGTTCGGAGTTGATTATGTCTAAAGGTGCACAGCGCTTAGTCATAGGCATTAGTGGCGCCTCTGGCGTCATCTACGGCATCCGTGCCCTCGAGCTGCTGCGCGAGTGCAAGGTCGAGACTCATCTGGTCATATCCAAGGCGGCGGAGCTGGCCGTTACCTACGAGACAATCCTGAAACCGGCCGAGGTGCGGGCGCGCGCTAGCGTCTGCCACCCCATGGGCGACGTGGGCGCCAGCATCGCGTCCGGCTCATTTAATACCCTGGGCATGCTGATCGCACCGTGCTCGGTAAAAACCATGTCGGAGATCGCAACCGGCGTCACTTCGTCGTTGCTGACACGGGCCGCGGACGTGGCACTGAAGGAGCGCCGCCGGTTGGTGTTAATGGTACGGGAGACGCCCCTGCATACCGGTCACCTGCGCACCATGCTGCAACTCTCGGAGCTGGGCGCCGTTATCATGCCACCGGTGCCAGCCTTCTACGTTCAGCCACAAAATGTGGCCGCCCTAGTGGAGCAATCCGTGGGCCGCGCCCTCGATCTGTTCGGTTTCGAGTTGGACTCGACCCGGCGCTGGAACGAGGATTGGCAGCGCACCGCCGCGCGCCACGGCGCCTCGGAGCACCACACCTCACAACCTGAGGAGCGCTAAACTCAGTGACCGGCCCGCGCTTTACTCAAACGGCGCTTTATCTCTGTATCTGCCTACTTCTTTGCAGTTGTGCTTATCCGACGCTAGAGACCACACCAGCGGCGGATACTGCGCCTCTAGCCACCCTCGAACCGCGCGCAGGAGAGAAGCTGCTACGAGTAGACGCACAAAAAAGCCTCATCCAAATCTATACCTACCGGGGCGGGCGCTTGGCCAAGTTCGGCCACAACCACGTGATTGCCGCCCGCCGCATACAAGGTTCGGCTACTTTGACTGCGCAAGTGAGGGGATCGCGTTTTAACCTGCGCGTGCCATTAGCAGCACTGACGGTTGACGAACCGGCGCTGCGCCTCGCCGCCGGCAGCGACTTTGCCTCCGAACCGACGGCGGACGATATCGCCGCCACCCGCGCCAACATGCTGGGTCCGGACGGGCTTGCCGCAGCCGAGTTTCCCGCTGCCTCTATAACAGGTGAAATCACGGCTGTGAACGGCGCCCGCGCTAGCTTGACTATCACGCTCCAGCTACGCGGCCAAAGCGTCACCTTGAAGAGCGGTGACAACCACTTCGAGCGCACGTCGTCGGGCACCCGGTTAAGCGGGCAACTGCGGGTGCGGCAAAGTGATCTGGGCATGACTGCGTTCAGCGCTCTTGGCGGCGCTCTGGTCGTCCTGGACGAGGTGGTCATCCACTATGACGTGGTGGCGCATCATTAGAAAAAGGAACCAGGCGGTGCCGCTTTTCTCACGCTGTATTTCCAGGGTTGTATTTCTGGGGCTATATTTCTGGGGCTATATTTCTAAGGGCGAAATGTCACTAGCCGAATAAGGGCGCGGGCACCGCCCAGGTATCCAATAGCCGCAGTATCCAATAGTCCAGGTACCCGATAACTGTGGTGTCCAACTAGATGCGTAGCAGATGCCACGCGGACGTGAAAACCATGAACCAAACCGTGACCGTCCCCTCCAACCCGCCTGCCAAAACCTCTGTCGATTGGGCAGCGCCGGAACTCTACATCAATCGTGAACTCTCCTTGCTGGAGTTCAACCGGCGGGTGCTGGAACACGCCAAAGATCCCTCTAATCCGCTTCTTGAGAGAATGCAATTTTTATGCATTTGTTGCCGCAACATGGATGAGTTCTTCGAGGTGCGGGTAGCCGGAGTTAAAAAACGGGTTCGCTACGGCTCCACCTATCAAGATGCGGACGGTCACACGGCATCGGAACTGCTGGTCAAAATCAGCGCCACTGCCCACGGATTAGTGGCCGATCAGTACGCCGTGCTCAACGAAGCCCTGCTGCCCGCATTAGCTGCCGAGAACATTCGTTTTTTGAAACGCGATGAATGTGGTGCCAAGAGAGCGGCCTGGGTCAAGCGGTATTTCGACGAGGAAGTGCTGGCCCTGCTGACGCCCATGGGCTTGGACCCGGCCCACCCCTTTCCCCGCGTACTGAACAAGAATCTCAACTTCATCGTCACCCTGTCCGGGACCGATGCATTCGGCCGTCTCAGTAAGCTAGCCATCGTGCAGGTACCCCGCTCGTTACCCCGGGTGATCCCGTTACCGGAACGCAAAGAGGGTCATCACGACTTCGTATTTCTCTCCTCCGTGATCCACGCTCATGTGGGCAGCTTGTTCCCCGGCATGAAAGTGACCGGTTGCTATCAGTTCCGCGTGACCCGCGATGCCGATCTGATGGTGGATAACGAGGAGGTCGATGATCTGCTGCGGGCGCTGGAAGGCGAATTGCCGGACCGCCGCTTCGGTGAACAGGTGCGCCTGGAGGTGGACGATACTTGCCCGGGAAATCTAAGGGAGCTACTGCGCAACCAGTTCGACTTGGACAATGCCGACATCTACCAGGTCAAAGGCCCGGTTAATCTAGCTCGCCTGCAAGCGATCCATGGACTCATCGAACGGCCCGATCTCAAGTGGAAACCGTTTACCCCAGGCTTGCCGGACGGGTACACCCGGGAGAGCAACATCTTCACCACCCTGGATCAACGCGACCTCATCTTGCATCACCCGTTCGAGTCGTTCACGCCGGTCATCGACATGCTGCGCCAAGCCGCCGCCGATCCCAAGGTGTTGGCCATCAAACAAACGCTGTACCGCACGGGACCCGCCTCTGCCCTGGTAGATGCACTGGTAGGGGCGGCCAGGGGTGGCAAAGAGGTGACGGTTATCATCGAACTGCGTGCCCGTTTCGATGAGGAGGCCAATATTGCCCTGGCCAACCGCCTGCACGAAGCCGGGGCGCATGTGGCCTACGGCGTGGTGGGCTACAAGACCCACGCGAAAATGCTACTGGTGGTCAGACGCGAAGAGCGGGGTCTGCGCCGTTATGTGCACCTTGGAACCGGGAACTACCATCAGAGCACGGCACGCCTCTACACCGACTATGGCCTGATGACCTCCGATGCGCAGATCACCGAGGATGTGCACAAACTGTTTCATCAACTCACCGGCCTAGGCCGTGTTGAAAAACTGAAAAAACTGCTGCAATCGCCGTTTACGCTACACAAGTCGTTGCTGGAACATATCGCCCGCGAAGCGCGCCATGCGGCGGCGGGTAAGCCGGCGCACATCATCGCCAAGATGAACGCGCTGACGGAGACACGGATCATCCGCGCCCTGTACGAGGCCTCGCAGGCTGGCGTGAGCATCGATCTCATCGTTCGCGGCGCGTGCTGTTTGCGCCCGAATATGGCGGGTGTATCCGAGAACATACGGGTGCGCTCGGTAGTTGGCAGGTTTCTGGAACACACCCGCCTCTTTTATTTTGAAAACGCAGGCGAGAGCGAAATATACGCAGCTAGCGCGGATTGGATGGATCGCAATCTGTTTCAGCGGGTGGAAACGTGCTTTCCGATAATCGATAAAAAACTGGCGAAACGGGTACTGGAACAGGGTTTAATGCAATACCTGGCCGACAACACCAACGCCTGGGTTATGGACAAAACCGGCTACTACGCCCGCGAGTTGCCAAGCGCGGGGAGGCACGCACGTTCGGTACAAACCGATCTGCTCGAGTCCCTCGCCACTTGACCGTTGTTTAGGTTAGCTGCACCTCGGAGGAGACTCAGGCTAAATCCGGCGGCGTGGGCATAACCGGACTCCTGCTCCAAGTCTGCACGGGTCAACGGGTGTGCCTCTAGCCAGTTATTGGTAAAGCTTATCTGCAATCCATCGGTGCTATCGGTGACGATGGACGGCACCTCGATACCGGTGCGGTTGCGGTGCAACACCACCGCCAAGCGCGCCATGAACGCACATGTCTTGGGTTCCAGCCGCGATAGGAGTTCGCTGGCAAACTTGCGCCGGTGCAACCGTACCAACGTGCCCAACAAGAATTGCTCCTGGCGTGAAAAACCCGGCAGATCCGCGTTTTGCAACACATAAGCGCCGTGCTTGTGATACTGGTTATGGGCGATAGCCGTACCTAGCTCATGCAGGCGCGCCGCCCATGACAGCAAGTTGCCATGAAAATCCCCCACGCCTCATCGAGTTTGCCATCGGTAAACCAGTCCCGGCTCATGGAGATACACCCCATGTGCAAGCTCTCGGTGAGCAGCGGCGTAAAGCGCCGGCCGATGATGAACTCGGTGCTGCCACCGCCTATGTCCACGACCAAGCGCTGCTCGGACGCCTCCCGGGTATGATGCGCCACACCTAGATAGATGAGGCGGGCCTCCTCACGCCCAGCGATAACTTCGATGCGGTGGCCTAGCGCTTTTTGCGCTTCCTTCAGAAAAGCATCAGCGTTGTGCGCTTTGCGAAATGTGTTGGTGCCTACCGCGCGCACGCGATGGCTGTCCACACCACGCAAGCGCTGGCCGAAGCGGCGCAGGCAAGCCAGGGCTCTCGCTTGCGCCCCTGCGTCAATCACGTTGTTCTCATCCAGGCCGGCGGCCAACTGCACCATCTCTTTGACCCGATTCACGACTCTGAGATCGCCGCCATCGCGCCGGGTGACGACCATATGAAAGCTATTCGATCCAAGGTCTACGGCAGCTACGAACTCAGGGGATGGCTTCATTGGCAGCCCGTTCGGGAACGGTGGCACCTATTATTCGATAGGCGATCGTGTTCGATAGGCGATCGCGGACGGTCTATTTTATTGGAAGCGCCAGGCGATGGGGCAGTAATCGGGTAATCTGTGCGCTGTAATCTGTGCGTTGTAATCTGTACGCGGGCGTTGAGAATAAGCCCCAGGATCCACACCATGCGTCAACTCCTGCTTATGCGTCACGGTAAATCCGACTGGAGTACTCCCGGCCAAGCGGATTTCGAGCGGCCTTTGCGCCCGCGTGGCATACGGGCCACCCGCCGGATCGGCCAGTGGTTATTAGATGCGGGGCTGGCGCCTAGCCGCATCGTCGCCTCCCCCGCCCTACGCGCCAAAACCACGGCCCATGAACTGGCCCGGACCTTAGGCGCCGGCCGCGCTGCGGTCGCTTTTGATGCGCGCATCTACGAGGCGTCCACGGCCACGTTGTTGCACTGTATCGCCGAACACGGCGCAGGCACTGATCGCCTGATGTTGATCGGGCACAATCCCGGCTTCGAAGATACCGCCGGATATCTGGCCAATGCGCCTTTGCCCGCCGGCGCCCGGGGCGCGGTATTGCCCACCGCGGCATTGGCCATCATCGAGCTGGCCTGCGCCTGGAACGCACTCACGGCCCGGTGCGCTTACACGGTGCGCATAGTGCGCCCGCGGGAACTCTAAAGCCCCCTTTCTAAAGCCCCTTCCTTAAAGCCAAGGAGTCACCGCTCATGGCAAACTATCCGCTTTGTATTGCCGGAAACCACTCATGTCCACCTACAGCGTAAAGGAGCTGTTGGCTGGCGCCGCGCAACTGGGCAGCACCGTCACCGTACAGGGTTGGGTGCGCAGCAGGCGCAGCGCCAAAGCCGGATTGTCTTTTGTGCAGGTGAGCGATGGCTCGTGTTTCGATGCCATTCAAGCCGTGTGCGCCAACACCTTGGGCAATTACCTTGAAGAGATAAGCCATCTCACCACCGGCTGTGCTGTGCGCATAGAGGGTGAACTCACCGCTTCACCAGGCAAAGGTCAGCAGGTGGAGATTCAAGCGGGCGCCGTGACCGTGGTCGGCTGGGTAGAGAATCCTGAAAGTTATCCCATCGCCGCCAAGCGCCACACTTTCGAATACCTGCGCGAAGTGGCGCATCTGCGACCCCGCACCAACACTTTTGGCGCCATCGCCCGGGTGCGCAATTGTCTTGCGCAGGCCATCCACCGCTATTTCCACGAACACGGCTTTTTGTGGGTGAACACCCCTGTCATCACGACCAGCGATTGTGAAGGAACCGGTGAGCTATTCCGAGTCAGCACCTTGGATCTGGCCAATGCTGGCGAACGCGGTGATTACGCCCAGGATTTTTTCGGCAAGGAGAGCTTTCTCACCGTCTCCGGGCAGTTGAACATCGAGTGCTATTGTCTGGCGCTCAGCAAGGTCTACACCTTTGGGCCGACGTTCAGGGCAGAGAACTCCAATACCTCCAGGCACCTGGCCGAATTTTGGATGATCGAACCGGAGATCGCTTTCGCTGATTTAAGCGACTTGGCGACGCTGGCCGAGGACTTTTTGAAATCGGTGCTGCGTACCGTGTTGGATGAGCGCCAGGACGATATGGCGTTTTTCGCACAACGTATCGACAAAGGGGCGATGGCGCGGCTGGAATCCTTGATCGACGTACAGTTCGAACGGATGGATTACGCCAATGCAATCGGTATCTTGCAAGCCAGCGGCGAGGCCTTCGACTACCCGGTTGAGTGGGGTCTGGATCTACAATCGGAGCACGAGCGCTACCTGACCGAGCAGCACGTAGGCCGGCCCGTCATCGTCATGAACTATCCACGCGACATCAAAGCGTTTTACATGCGCTTGAACGATGATGAAAAAACGGTGGCGGCCATGGACGTGTTGGCGCCGGGCGTGGGTGAAATCATCGGCGGATCGCAACGCGAAGAGCGCCTGGATGCCTTAGACCAACGCATCGCCGCCCTGCCTGGCGGGATGGATGATTCATGGTGGTACCGTGATTTGAGACGCTATGGAACGGTGCCCCACTCGGGTTTCGGGCTGGGCTTCGAGCGCCTCATCAACTATGTCACGGGGATGAGCAATATCCGCGATGCTATTCCGTTTCCGCGCACGCCCAACAACGCACCCTTCTAGATATAGGTGTTGCAGGCATAGGACTTTTAATCTTGAGCGATCTCATCTTGCATCACTATCCGCAATCGCCGGTAGCGGAAAAAGTCCGCGTAATCCTCGGCATCAAGGATCTGCGTTGGTTCTCGGTGGAGATCCCGCGGCTCCCGCCCAAACCTCTGCTGATGCCGCTGACGGGCGGCTACCGGCGCACCCCGGTGTTGCAGATCGGTGCCGACATCTACTGCGATTCGCTTTGCATCATTCAGGAGCTCGAGCGGCGCTTTCCTGAACCTACGTTGTTTCCGGGCGGGGCCAACGGTATGGCTTTGGGGGTCAGCCGTTGGACAGACGGCGCCTTGTTCAATACCGCTGTTGCCGTGGTGTTGGGGTCGCAGGTGAGCGATCTCCCGGAAGACTTCGCCAATGACCGTGCCAGGCTCTACTTCGGCCCGGAGCACGACTTGCAATCCATCAGTCGTGATCTGCCCCATCTGCTGGCGCAGCTACGCGGGCAACTCGCGTGGGCCGAGCAGCGTTTGGCCACGGGCCGCAGTTTCATGCTGGGCGATGATCCGGGGCTGCCGGATGCTTTGATGTATTACTTGGTGTGGTTTTTGCGCGGGCGCTATGCGGGTGGGCCCGCGCTGTTGGCATCATTCGATGCGTTGATTGCCTGGGAAGAGCGGGTGCGCAACCTGGGTCACGGCGCGGCCGAGTATATGTCCGCGCAAGCGGCGCTTGCCGCCGCCAAGGCGGCTGTTACCGACACGGCGGGCGGCGTTGAAACAGACGATCCGCAGCAGTTGGCGGAAGGGATGGAAGTAACCGTCGTTGCGGACGTGGACGGTGGCGACCCGCCAGTTCGAGGGCGGCTGCTGCGCGCCGACGCGCAAACCGTCACGCTGCTACACCGCGATGAGGCGGTGGACGAAGTCGCTATTCATTTCCCGAGGGTGGGCTACCGGATAACGGCCCCCGCATGATAACAGCCAGTGACCCACGCATCGGTTTCGTAAGCCTAGGCTGTCCCCAAGCACTGGTGGACTCGGAGCGCATCCTCACGCAATTGCGCGTGGAAGGTTATGAGATCGTGGGCGGCTACCGGGAGGCCGAGCTGGTGGTCGTCAATACCTGTGGCTTCATCGACGAAGCAGTAGAAGAATCATTGCAAGCCATCGGCGAGGCCATGGAGGAAAATGGCCGCGTGGTGGTCACCGGTTGCCTAGGGGCGAAACCCCAGACCATCTTGCGCGAACAGCCGCGGGTGCTGTCAGTGACCGGGCCCCAGCGCTACGAAGAAGTGATGGAGGCCATTCACGCCCACCTACCGCCCCGTCACGACCCGCATACGGACTTGGTACCACCGGGCGGCCTCAAGCTCACTCCACGCCATTACGCTTATCTCAAAATCGCCGAAGGCTGTAACCACACGTGCAGCTTTTGCATCATTCCCAGCCTGCGCGGCAAGCTGGCCAGCCGGCCTGTGGGCGAGGTATTGCGCGAGGCGCAGGCGCTGCTCGATACAGGCGTGCGCGAATTGCTGGTCATCTCCCAGGACACCAGTGCGTACGGCGCCGATAGCAAATACCGGCCCGATCTGTGGCAAGGACAATTGCTGCGTACCCACGTGCAAGATTTAGCCCGAGCACTGGGGCAGCTAGACGCCTGGGTTCGGCTTCACTGTATCTACCCGTATCCACACGTAGACGACTTGGTAGACCTGATGGCCGATGGCTACGTCGTACCGTACCTGGATGTACCATTTCAGCACGACTCACCCAAAATGCTTCGCGCCATGCGCCGGCCCGCCCACGCTGAAAATACGCTGGAGCGCATACACCGCTGGCGCCAGAGATGCCCGGACCTGGCCCTGCGCAGCACTTTCATCGTCGGCTTTCCCGGCGAGACAGACGAGGATTTCGAAGCATTGCTTACTTTTTTGTATGAAGCGCAGATCGATCGGGCCGGATGCTTCCGTTACTCGCCCGTTGCCGGCGCCACTGCTAATGCATTGGATGGCGCTGTCCCGGACCGGGTGAAATACGAGCGCTTTGAAACGTTCATGACCGTACAAGCTGAAATCAGCGCAGCCCGGTTAGCGGCCCGTGTTGGCCGTCAGGTGGAAGTGCTCATAGACGAAGTCGATGAGGAGGGCGCCATAGGACGCACCCATTGGGAGGCGCCGGAAGTAGATGGCCGCGTGTTCCTGGACGGACTGACAGAGCTGCCCGAGGGAACGTTGTTAGAGGCCATCATCACCGGCTCGGATGAGCATGATCTATGGGCAGAACCTACATACGGGCACCTCTAACAATGCACTTTTTCCGCGATTGCGGCGTCAGCTCCGTGCTCCAATCCTCAGGTATGACCTATATACACTGCGGTTGCGCGCGCGGTGCTTCCTTGCACTCACGAAACAATGACTATTGTTAGAGGCGCCCATGCTTAAGCGAGTAATAAACAGTGGACATAAAAGGCAAAACAGCGGTTATAACAGGCGGCGCCAGCGGCATAGGCCGGGCCATGGCGCGGCGTTTTGCGGCAGCCGGGGCGAAGCGTATCTGCGTGGCCGACTTACAGGCGCAACCACTACGAGCTGTAGCCGCTGAAGTCGGCGGCATCGGCATCCCCTGCGACGTGTCCGATGAAGCTGTCATGCAAAACTTGGTGGCCGAAGCGGAAACAACCATGGGGCCTATAGATATCTTTTGCTCCAATGCCGGTATTGCTTATTTAGGCGATGAATCAGCGCCCGATGCCGAGTGGCAAAAGAATTGGGACATACACGTAATGGCGCACGTGTATGCCGCCCGCGCGGTGATCCCCGGCATGGCTGAACGGGGCAGGGGTTACCTAGTGAATACCGCCTCGGCGGCGGGCCTGCTCTCCCATGTCCACTCCGCTACCTACGCGGTCACCAAACACGCAGCAGTAGCGTTCGCCGAATGGTTAGCCATTACCTATGGCCCGCAAGGCGTGCGCGTATCGGTTCTGTGCCCACAAGCAGTGCGCACTGCCATGACCCAAGGCCGCGAAGGCGGTGTCGCCAGCGTAGACGGCATGATGGAGCCGGAAACACTGGCTGATTGCGTGGTGGAAACCATGGCAAAAGAAGCATTCCTAATCCTTCCCCACCCCGAGGTACTCGGCTACATGCGGCGCAAAACCAACGATTACGATCGCTGGATTTCAGGCATGCAGCGGCTCAAACAGAAGTTTCCGCCTGAAAGTGTCTGAACTGGAAAGTACGTCAAGCCTATCTTGGCGGCCATACACCACGGGTACGACCAACGAAATCGCTGCCAACGAAGTCGCTGGCCGTACCAGGCACGCTAAACGCCGCCCATGCAGAGATATTTGATCTCCAGGTAATCATCTACACCATATTTAGAGCCCTCGCGGCCCTGGCCGGACTGTTTGACGCCACCGAACGGAGCCATCTCAGTGGAGATCAAACCGGTATTGATGCCGACCATGCCGTATTCCAGGGCTTCCGCAACGCGCCAAACCCTAGACAAATCGCGGGCGTAGAAATAAGAAGCCAAGCCGAAGATCGTGTCATTGGCTTGCTCGATCACCTCATCGACCGACTCGAACTTGAAAAGCGGTGCCACCGGTCCGAACGTCTCTTCGCTCGCCACCTTCATCGCCTTGGTAACGCCAGTCACTACGGTGGGCTGGAAGAAAGTACCACCCAGCTCATGCCGCGCACCGCCCGCCGCGAGACTGGCGCCCTTGGCCAGAGCGTCTTCCACATGCTCTTCCACTTTGGCCACCGCCGCCTCGTCGATAAGAGGTCCGGTGGTCACACCCTCGTCGAAGCCGTCACCGATCTTGAGCTTGCCCACCGCCTCTACCAGCTTGGCGGCGAATGCATCGTAAACGCCAGCTTGCACGTAAAGACGATTCGCGCAAACGCAGGTCTGCCCAGCGTTGCGGTATTTAGAGATCATGGCGCCTTCGACGGCGGCGTCCAAATCAGCATCATCGAATACGATGAACGGTGCGTTGCCGCCCAATTCCATCGACGTTTTCATAATCTGATCGGCGGATTGTTTCATCAGCGACCGGCCCACTTCGGTGGAACCGGTAAAAGTCAACTTGCGCACCTGGCCATTGGTGCAAAATTCCTCGCCGATGGCGGCACTGGAGAACGATGTAATCACGCTGAACAAGCCGTCGGGCAGCCCGGCCCGTTGCGCCAACAAGGCCATGGCGAGTGCGGATAGCGGTGTTTGTTTAGCCGGCTTGGCCACGAAAGCACAACCCACCGCCAGAGCCGGCCCCACCTTGCGGGCGATCATGGCATTGGGGAAGTTCCACGGTGTGATGCTGGCCACCACCCCCACCGGCTGCTTCAAAACGATGATGCGTTTATCCGCTTGGTGTCCGGGGATCACATCGCCGTAGACCCGCTTGGCTTCTTCCGCGAACCATTCGATGAAGCTCGCGCCGTAGAGGATCTCACCTTTACCTTCGCCCAACGGCTTGCCCATTTCCGCCGTCAGAATAGCCCCCAGATCATCGGCATTCTCCAGCATCAAATCACTTAAGCGGCGAAGAATGATGGAGCGCTCCTTGCCAGTGCGTCCGGCCCATTCCTTCTGCGCGGCATAAGCAGCGTCAATGGCCCGGCGCGCCTCCGCCACGCCCATGTTGGGCACGGCGGTGATCACTTCGCCACGCGCAGGATTGACCACGTCGAAGGTAGAACCGTCGTCGGCATCCACCCATTCGCCAGCGACAAGCGCCTTGTCTACCAAAAGAGCAGGATCATGGAGACTGGCTTTGAGTTCGGTGCGATTGAGCATGATAGTAAACCTCGCTTACCCGCTGAGTTGTACAGGACAGGAAAATGCCCCTTGCATAGAACAGTAAGAAAACGCCGCAGAGAATAACCCACCTAGGTCCCCGGAGCACTTCGAATCTACGGCACTTGAAACGAGAATCCGCGAGGGCCATAACCTATCCCATTGCCCTACTGCTGAGCCCCCCACCAACGCAGCTTGTGTCAATTAGTATATAAATATACAGTGCTGTATGAAATACGAGACACTATACAGATGGAGCCGTTGCTAGCGTTCACCCACTCGCCGGCCGCCAGCGTTTTGGCCACTAACACCTGCAACCCTGAGTGCCTGCAACCCTGAGTGCTAAAAACTCAGGGTACTTGAAACAAAAGCCGGCGAAGGTCATAACATGTCCCACTACCCCGCTACTGGCCACAACCTACCATGAATGCCCAACTGCAACCGGCTCCGCTAGAGGGGCTTCAGTTCGACAACCGTTTTATTCGCGCGCTGCCCGGCGATGAGGTAAAGAACAATTACCGCCGGCAGGTGATCGATGCTTGTTACTCCAAAGTCCACCCGGCCCGGGTGCCGGCGCCGCAGCTAGTGGCCTATTCACGCGAGGTAAGCGCGCTCATCGGCATGGATTGCGCGCCGCTTCAAGCGGGCGACGAGCACTCGCTGCGCACATTCACGCAAGTTTTCGCAGGCAACGAATTGCTCGCCGGCATGGAGCCTTATGCCTGCTGCTACGGCGGCCATCAGTTCGGCAGCTGGGCCGGCCAGTTGGGTGATGGCCGGGCCATCAACTTGGGTGAAGTCAAAACCGCCACCGGCGAGCATTGGACGCTGCAACTCAAAGGTGCCGGCCCCACACCCTACTCGCGCACCGCCGACGGGCTCGCCGTCCTACGCTCTTCGGTGCGCGAATTCCTGTGCAGCGAGGCCATGCACCACCTGGGCGTACCCACCACCCGGGCCCTGAGCTTGGTCACCACCGGCGAACAAGTGATCAGGGACATGTTCTACGACGGCAATCCCAGAGCAGAGCCGGGCGCGGTGGTGTGCCGCGTGGCCCCCTCATTCACCCGTTTCGGTAACTTCGAGGTACTAGCGGCCCGGGATGACACCGAACTGCTCCGCAAGCTGATGGACTACACCATCACCTCGGACTTTCCGCAGCTAGGCGAGCCGAAGCACGAGACCTACATCGCCTGGTTCGACGAGGTGTGCCGGCGCACCGCGTTGATGGTGGCCCATTGGATGCGGGTCGGTTTCGTACACGGAGTGATGAACACGGACAACATGTCCATCCTGGGATTGACCATCGACTACGGCCCCTACGGCTGGTTGGAGGACTTCGACCCCGACTGGACCCCCAACACCACGGACGCGGGCGGCAAGCGCTACCGCTTTGGCCACCAGCCACATATCGCCCAGTGGAACTTGCTGCAATTGGCCAACGCTATCTACCCGGTGATCGACGCCACAGATCCCTTGGAGCAAGCCTTAAGCGATTACGTGCAGCACTTCGATCAGGCTAACCGTCGGATGATGGCGGCCAAGCTGGGCGTGCGCTCGCTCGCCGGAGACGAGGGCGAGGCCCTCATTCAAAGCACCTACAAGGCTCTGCGCGCCGCCGAGACGGATATGACGCCGTTCTACCGCAACCTGCCCCATGTCGATATGGACCATGCGCCAGCCGTCTCCGACCGGGACCTGATAGCGCCGCTGATGGATGCTTATTACGCGCCGGATGCGCTGAGCGATGAGCAAATCCATACCATGGCCGAATTCTTGCGCACACTGAGCGCGCGGGTGCGTGAAGACAACCTTCCCGCAAGCGAACGGGCGGCGCTCATGAACAGTGCCAATCCAAAATACGTCCTGCGCAACTACCTGGCGCAACTCGCCATCGACAAAGCCGAGGGAGGCGACTATTCCATGGTGGGCGAACTATTGGAGGTGCTGCGCCACCCGTATGAGGAGCAAGTAAACGCGGCGCACTTTGCCGCCAAGCGGCCAGAGTGGGCCCGGGTGCGCCCGGGCTGCTCCATGCTCTCGTGCAGTTCGTAGGGCACAGCTCACAGGCGGCTAAGGAGTGCTATCCATGTCTGAATTCTGGCCTTTGAATCTGAACTTAAGTGATACCGCGGACCCTCTTGAGATCCTCGGGCAGGCAAAGCAAGAGTGGATTGAGCGAAGCGATGGGTTACTTTCGTTAGAAATTCAACAAGCGGAGTCTGAGAACCAGAACCACATGCTGATTGTGCACGCCAAGCATGTACCTTCAAATCGAACGGTTACGCTATTCTCAATCGTTCATAGACCTGGTAGTCCATATCCGGCAAGAATCGAACCACGTGACCTTCCGAATTTCCTCAAAAAATCTTATTACCAACGAAGTGTGATAAGTAAATTTGGTGAAAAAGAGATAACAAACGAATGGGTGTGCGATACGCCAGCCGAGTTCCGCTCACAACTCAAGCGGGCATTTAATCTCGGCAACATAAAAGCCGATTTACTAAGCCTAGTCGCGACAACGGCTTCAACCGGGTTAGATGATGGTGAATCCGTAGACTAGGATCACACCGCTGCCCCCTCAACGGCCAACCCATCCTCCAAATGCCGTACACATCCAAGCAATGAAATGTGCCAAGGCGGGCCATCGAACACAGTAACGCAAGTGTTCAAGAACACCGCCGTCAACGGATCCACATCCGGCGGATAACCCACGATGCGCTCGCATATGCAGCGGATCACCAACCCGTGACTGATCACCGCTAAATCCCCGTCCAACCCCCCGGCCCGGGCAGTGACCGCCGCCCATGCTTGCTCGACACGGGCATCGAATTGCGGCCAGCTTTCCCCGCCGGGGGGGTGATAACCTTCAGCGAACGGATCCAGACCCAAGTCGGCAAAAGCCCGGCCCCGCAGGTCGCCGAAATGACGCTCGCGCAAACCCTCCATCACCTCTAACGGCGCCCCGGTAGCCCGTTGCACCGCCTGCGCGGTAGCGGCTGCCCGGGCGTAGTCGCTCACCAGGATCTGGGCGATAGGCGCCGTCGATAACCGCTCACCGACGCGCCGCGTCTGCTCCTGGCCGCGTTCCGATAACGGGGTATCTGGAAACTGAATGGTTCTGGCCGCGTTCATCGCCGTCTCGCCGTGCCGGATTAGCAAAATGGACACACTACTCTCCTACCTGACATCTGCATACAAAAACCATCAGCGTGCCTGCTCGCGTCCCCGGATGCACCCCCGGCCTTGAATCCGAGGTTGACGGCCTCGCGCCGCGGCGGGATTCTTCGCGCTCCATTGGCACAGGAATAAATTAACCGATGCGGGGATTTGCCCGGGTGAGCGCCGCGGTACCGGCCAGCGGTGCCGCCGACTTCGAACAAAATGTGAGCAACACCCTCACCCTGTGGCGCGAGGCCCACGACCGGGGTAGCGCGCTGGCCGTGTTTCCCGAACTCGGACTGTGCGGATACACCATCCGGGATCTATTGCACGACGAACATTTACTGGAAACGAGCCGCCAGCGACTACTGCAACTGGCTCGTGACGGACGCAGCCTCGCGCCGCTCGCCATCGTCGGGCTGCCACTCAGGGTAGGCGGCGCCCTCTACAACGTGGCGGCGGTCCTACACGCCGGACGAGTGCTGGCCATCATTCCCAAGGGTTATTTGCCGAACTACCGCGAATTCGAGGAGACCCGGTGGTTCCGCCCGGGCCGTGAAGTAGCGGAGGGCAGCACTGTCCTCCTCGGCCAAGACGAAGTGCCGTTCGGGATGGATATCCTGCTACGGGCGGTCAATCAGCCGGATCTCGTGATCGGCATCGAGATATGTGAAGACTATTGGGTACAGCTCCCGCCAAGCGCTTTTCAGGCCGGTGCCGGTGCCACCGTGATCGCCAATCTGTCAGCCTCGAACTTCATTGTAGGCAAAGCCGAAATTCGCCGTACCCTGGCCTGCGCGGCAGCCGATCGGGGCAAGTGTGCCTACCTCTATGTAGCCGCCGGACCTGGCGAATCCTCCACCGATCTCGCTTTTGACGCCGATGCCGTGATCGTGGAGAACGGACATATCCTGCAGCAATCGCAGAGATTTTCGCGCGCCAACCAGTTGGTGAGCGCGGACGTGGATCTAGAGGCTTTACAACACGATCGCATGCTCACCAACAGTTTCTGGGACTGCGCCCGCGAGCACCGCAAACCATTCCGCGAGGTCACGTTCACGGCGCCCCCCCGCGGCCATGATCTGTTACGCGAAGTCGTGCCCCATCCTTATCTACCCGGCGATCCGTACACCCTTGCGCAAAGAACCCATGAAATCTTTGAAATACAACTAAACGCCCTGGCCACACGGATAGCGGCCACCGGCTTGGACCGTCTCGTATTGGGCGTATCCGGCGGCCTCGATTCCACCCATGCCGCTTTAGTGGCCGCCGCAGCGCTGGACACGCTCGGCCAGCCGCGCCAAAACCTGCTCTGCGTCACCATGCCGGGCTTGGGCACTTCAGCGGCGACCCACAGCAACGCCACCACCCTGGCGCAAGCTTTGGGCGCGAGCTTCCTGGACGCAGCGATCTCGGAAGGCACCCATCTGGTGCTGCGCGCCGTGCATCACCCGGCAGCGCAGGGCGCCGCCGATGTGCAAGCCCTGCTAGACCGGGTGCGCACCCATCCGGAACTGGGCGATGTAACTCTTGAAAACGTGCAGGCGCGCTTTCGTACGCTGGTGCTGATGACGCTGGCCAATTGGCACGGTGGTCTGGTGGTAGGCACCGGTGATCTATCCGAGAAAGCGCTCGGCTGGTCCACCTACGCAGGCGATCATATCGCCATGTACGACGTCAATGCCGGCGTGCCTAAGACGTTGATTCAATTCGTGGTGCGCTGGGTGGCCAATGAGCGCGCCGCCCACTGGACCGGCGGCGATCCGCAGCGCCTGCGTGAAACGCTGTTCTCGATACTGGATACGCCCATCTCCCCCGAGCTATTGCCCACCGATCCGCAGGGCGCCATAGCCCAGCTTACCGAAAGCACGCTGGGGCCGTACGAATTACATGATTTTTATCTTTATCATTTTATCCGTCACGGCGCGCGGCCCGACCGTATCCTGGATCTGGCCCAGATAGCATTTCGGGGGCGGTACGCTTTGACGGAACACAAAAAATGGCTAAGCGCATTCTACCGGCGCTTTTTTCGCAACCAATTCAAGCGCTCCTGTACCGCCGATGGTCCCAAGGTGGGCGCTGTCGCCTTATCGCCCCGCGGGGATTGGCGGATGCCGTCCGATGGGCAGGTGAAGAGCTGGTTACAAGCAGTTGAAGATTATCCTGCGACGGTGCGGGAGAGGATTTGACCGCGATGACGATCACACTAGCAACAGCAAGAGTACTGGTGCGCGAAGCACTCACCGTGGGCCGGGCCGAAAACATGATGCCTCTTACCGTGGCGGCCTCTTACCGTGGCGGCCTCTTACCGTGGCAGTGTTAGACCCCGGTGGCCATTTGGTGGTCCTGGAGCGGGAAGACGGAGCTGGCATCATCCGGGTGGAAATCGCCACCGGCAAAGCATACGCAGCGCTGGGCATGGGCGCAGCCACCAGAACCTTGCGCGACCGCTTAGCCGATAGACCGGGTTTCGTATCGGCACTATCGGCTGCCTCCGCTGGCCGTTTCGTCGCGGTACCGGGCGGTGTGTTGCTCTACGGTGACGATGGAACCCTCATGGGTGCTGTTGGCATCAGCGGCGATACATCCGACAAAGATGAATACCGCGGCATCACGGCGGCGCACAAAGTGGGCCTTGAAACCGAGCCATCCGCACCGGCCGATTGGCGTAACTCGGCGCTTTAACGGAGCAGGCTCCAGTTCAGAAGCCGGATCGCGTAATTTAGACCGTGCAACATGTCTCCTAGGTTTTCATGCCGGATTCGTACCCGGTCTTAAATGCCCTGGGAGTCATAGCCTGCGAAAATAGCCCACTACTTCGTCGATGCCCTTCTTGCCTGGATGCCGACCGCGTGCCTCAGCCAGCCCACCAATAACCCGCCACACGCCGTCATCATCTTCAAGCAGCATGTATCTAAAGACTGCACTGCAATTGGAATGAAGATCGCATTGAAACAAGCGCCACAGGTGTGGACCACCCGCGTCGGCCAGGTGGTGCTGCGCCCACAGCCGCGGCTGAACGCCGATGCATTGGAGGCCGATGCATTGGAGAGGGTGGTGCGCGAAGCCGACGACTTGCTTCAGGCCGGATACCGGGCGGCAGCGGCGGTGCGTTACATGCGGGCTATAGCGGCTGGCGCCTACAGCCCTGGCCTGTTCGCAAACACGGGCCATAGTTTCTTCAAGCTAGGCAACTTCGATGCGGCGATAAGATGGTATCGGCGTGCCTGTGAAGGTGAGTTGGCTAACGATCCCGAACTGTGGAACATGCTCGGTGCCAGCCTATTGGAATGCGGTGATCTGGCTGGGGCTGAAGCACACCTACGGGCCTGCATAAACGTGGCGCCCGGCCATCGCTGGGGGCATATCAACCTGGGTTTGACGCTGCTGCGCCGGGGCGACTTCAGCCAAGGTACTGTCCATTTCGAGCGGCGCCTGGATAGCGTGGGCAACGGAGCAACCGAGCGGCCCCGCTGGCGACCCAGCCAATTAGCCGACAAACATGTTTATCTCGAGTCGGAGCAAGGTTACGGGGACACCATCCAATTCCTGCGTTTCGCAGGAGAAGTGGCCCGCCTTGGCGCAAAAGTGACCTTGCGTGTACCCAAACGCCTGGTGAAGCTGCTCGATTCCTCGCCCTACGGCATCGATCTGGTGACGGCACTCACCAATGCCCCATTCACTCACGCGGCGCCACTGATGAGCTTGCTTCATCGCCTCAGCATTACCCGCGACACCATTCCCCGAAGGCAGGCTTATTTGGCAGCCGATCCGGTGAGGGCCGGAGCGCGGCGGTCTTCATTGCCAGCCCGTAGCTTCAACATCGGCCTCATCCACCATGGCGAGCCCACCCAAGGCCGGCACAGAATGCGCGCCATACCGCCGGCGCAGTTGGCGAGACTGGTAAGTATTCCTGGCGTTACGCTATTCGACCTGCAGCGCCGCGCCGTCGATAAGCCGGGACCTCGATGTTGGCGCGCCGCCGGCGTCGTCAATTTGGGATCGGGCCTAGACGCGGGCGCAGATGCCTTCTTAGATACCGCGGCTATCATGAGTCACCTGGACTTGGTGGTGACTTGCGACACCTCGAGTGCGCATCTGGCGGGCGCCCTGGGTGTGAGAACATTTATCCTGCTCGATTATTCGCCCGATTGGCGTTGGTTCGACCTGGACGTCCCGTGTCCATGGTACCCATCGGCTAGACTGTTCAAACAATCGAGCCGCGGCGACTGGCGCGGGGTGCTGGACCGGGTATGCGGCGAAGTCGCCACTCTCGCAGCGGCGAAAATAGCTCGCACCGGCCTGGATTAGCCAACCTGAATGTAACAGGGAGCTTGGATGTCGATAAGCCTGAGGGTAGAGATATCGGTGGGAGAAGCCGCGGATAAAATCACTATCCTGCGCATTAAAGCCGATCGCATAGCCGAACCATACAAGCTGCGCAATGTGCATCGAGAGCTGGCCATATTGGAGGCAGCTTGGCAAAAAGCGGCCATCACTCATCCACGGGTTGAAGAATTGACAGCCGAGCTTCACACGATCAACGAAACACTCTGGGACCTCGAGGACGATATACGCCAGCATGAACGCAAGGGTAATTTCGGCGAGACATTCATCGTGCTGGCGCGCCAGATATACAAAACCAACGATCGGCGCGCCCACGTCAAGCGCCGACTCAATGAGTTGACCGCTTCGGCGCTAGCCGAAGAGAAGTCCTACCAAGACGAGTGATCACTAACCGGGCATGTACAAGCAGCGCCGCTGGGAAACCGAGCACGGCAGCATCGAACTCACCACCGATGCGAAGGCTAAACGGACACAACACATTGCCGCTTTAGTGGCGCAGGCCTATGGGCATTGGCGGCGCGGGGACGAACCCGGCGCCGAGGCCCTATGCCTAGACATCTTGAAAGCGGATGTCGCCAACGCCGGGGCTTTGCATATACTCGGCGTCATTGCCAACAGGCGCGGCCACCATCGTGATGCGAGTGCTTATCTGCGCCGGGCCATTCAGTCCGACCCTAAGCTTGTGGATGCCCATATCGGCCTTGGCGAAGCGCTACGCGCATTGCAGCAATTCGTAGGCGCTACTGCTGCCTTCAACCGCGCCATAGAGTTGGAACCGCACAACGGGCGGGCGCTATCGAACCTCACGCAGTTGCAACAGCTAGTGGGGCGCTTTTCGAGCAAGTTCGACTACGACCGCTACGGGCCCGAAGATTATTCAAGCGACAACTCACTCAAATTCTCCGGCGCATCCATATTGATCATCGCTTATTTGTCGCGCCACTTTATTTATCCGATCATAGCGGTCGCCAGTGGCATGTTTTTACGCCGCAGCAACCTGGACATGACCGCACCGGTAGTCCTGTTGTCGGATTCCACGCTGGTATTGGCAAGCATTCCGGCGGTACTGGTCTTCGTGCTCTCCGCGTTGTGCAAACACTCGAGCCCGGCGTGGATGCGCTGGTCATGGCATCATGGCCGGGTACTGTTACTGAGCGCGGCTATCACCGATGCGGCCCTGCTCATCCGGTTGGCGAAGGCTGAATTCGACGGCCCTCTCACTATTTACTTGGTGCTCGATACCTGCATTGTGCTCTACATCCTGCTGTCACGCCGGCTGCAGGATACTTTCGCGAGTTTTCCCACCCGCGCGCCGCTAGCGTCCTAGTGTCCTGGCCCACCCAGACCTGCGTATTGAACTGGCAACCGAGCAGCGTGCACGGCTGGGGCGTGTACGGTCTACATGTCGCCCTAAACTGGCTTCGCGAAGGTCCGTTACATCCAGTGTTCGCCCAACCTTTCGAACCTCGACTCATTGAATTGGACCCTATTCGCCGCAGCATCATCGGCGCACTTGGCGGCAGTAGTGCGCAATTGGAAGCGGAATTGGCGCGCGCGCGGGACAAGGGCCAGGTGGCGTTGGCCGCGCCAGTGTTGCATGGACTCGGCAATGATCTGAGCACCAGCTTGGCATATGGCCGTTATCTGCTTACCAGCGCGCAGGCCTTAATAGGCGTTGTTTTTCTTGAAAACACAGCCCTCAGCGCGGCAGGGCTCGAGCGGGCTAAACACTACGATCTGATCGTTGCCGGTTCCTCCTGGAATGGGCAAATCCTCAGGGCCCACGGTTGTGACAACGTCACCGTGCTCATGCAAGGTGTCGATGAAACGGCGTTTCACGCGCATAACAGGCGGCCGGGACTGCCGGATCGCTTTCTCATCTTCAGCGGGGGCAAGCTCGAATACCGCAAAGGTCAAGATCTGGTAGTGCGGGCCGCCAGTCAATTCATCGCGCGCCATCCGGATGCGGTATTGGTCACCGCCTGGCAAAGCCCCCGGGCAGGACTTGCGCAAAGCCTAGACCAATCCGGCGCTGCAGCACCCATGGTCTTGAATGGGCAGGGGCATGCGAAGGTAGCGGCGTGGGTGCGTCAAAACGGCATCCCCGAATCGAACCATCTCGATTTAGGCCTGATCCCCAATGGACAAATCGCGTATACCGTGCGACAGATGGATGTGGCGGTATTTCCCAACCGCGCCGAAGGCGGCACTAACTTAGTAGCCATGGAGTGCATGGCCTGCGGCGTTCCGGTGATCCTCTCGCGCAACACCGGACACCTAGACCTTATCGCCACCGCCGGCGAACCACCACAATGCCTCACCTTGGATGATCAGCGGCCCGTCGAACAATCGCACGGCACGGAAGGTTGGGGCGAGAGCCAAGTGGACGAGGTGATAACACAACTGGAATTCGCCTACAGTCAGCGCCAGGAAGCCCTGGCCATAGGACAGCGCGGAGCAGTTTTCATGGACGCTTTCAACTGGCCACGCCAATGCGCCCGCCTGGCTGAGTTGACGCTGAACCTGACAGGCTCCTAATACACACATACATTCTCACTGAATGAGCCGGCGCAAAAGCACCTGCAACCCGCAGGATCATGTTTCGTTGTCGCGCACCTCGCCGCGATACGTTCATCGTGCCATTGGGTTCGGCAGTTATGACGTTACCGGTTGCAACTTTCGGACTGAGGGTGTGGCTTTGATGCCGTGACTACCGCTACGCCGCCAAATCGCCTCATCTGGCCGGGCGCTGGTTCAGGCGCTCTGGGCACGCCCTGGACAGCCTATCCCGCCTATGAGCACTACCCCTAGAGCAAACACGGCAGCCAAGGCGGCACACTAGAGGTGCGTGGTGGGTGGAGGCGGGCGAGCGTGCCCGCGATTGAAGGTCCGCGTATAGGTCGGTACTTCAATAAGCAGGGACGCTGGAATCCACCTCGCGGGACCAGGCATCTATACCACCCACCACGTTGTACACATTGCTGAAGCCTTGCAGCCGGAAGTGCTCGGCAGCCTGGGCGCTGCGCACGCCAGTGTGGCAGTAGAACACCAGCATGGTGGCCTTCTCCAAGCGCTCGATTTCACCGCTACTGCCCTGCTCGAGGAGCACCGAACCCTCGATCACCGCCCGCCCGCGCTCCTCCGGCGTACGCACGTCGATGAGCCGGTGGGCAGCCCCGGATTGACGCAACTGGTTCAGTGCTTGCACCGACATATCTTTGACCGCGGGCGGCATATTGGGGTTGTCGATCGCGAGGCTGGTGCCGCCTAAGCCTTCGGTCACATCAAGCCTCAGACCCCGGGCGCGCTGCGCTGTTTGCAGATCCATCAACAGCTCGATGCCGTTGTCACCGCTACGCACCTCGTGGCCACCCGCTGGGCCCAGTTGGAAGTTATGCTGCCATTGACCGTCGATGCTGACATGCACGTGCATGCCCGGGTTGTCGTCTAAAGCACTACTCATCATCTCGGCGGCAGCATCGGAGATGGTGACCGCAGGCGGCGTGCGGTCGGGTCCGGGCAGGCCGAAGAGTTGATGCAGATCACCCCGGTTGAACATCTCGGTGACCAGATCGCAGCCACCCTGGAACTCACCGTCAACATAGAGTTGCGGGATGGTCGGCCAATCGGAAAATGCTTTGATCCCTTCGCGGATCTCCTGATCGGCCAGTACATTGAAGGTGTCGTAGTCCGATACCAGGCTATTCAGGATACCGACGGTGCGCGCTGAAAATCCGCATTGGGGCTGAGCCGGTGTGCCTTTCATAAACAAAACGACGCGCTTGGAAGCGATCAACGATTCAATGCGCTCGCGGGTGGCGGTATCAAGACTCATGGCTATCTCCTAGGGCGGGCTATCGTGCCCGTGGTGAATAGGCTGAGGGCGAATAGACCCACGCCCGTGTTATTGAGAATTCATAAAGAAGGAAGCTGGGTCCTAGGCGCTGCGAATTCAAGCTGTAGTGGTTGTGAACGCCAGGGTGTGGACACAGCAGCAGCGTAGTTAAACGCCCTGGACACGCCCATGCTAGCCGGCTTAGCGCTCGCCGTACTGCCGCTCCAACTGCTCCCTACGCTCTTGCGCTTCTACGCTAAACGTCGCGATAGGCCGCGCTTCCAAGCGTTCAAGGCCAATCGGCTCACCCGTTTCGTCGCAATAGCCGTAAGTCTCCTCTTCGATACGTTTTAGCGCCTTGTCGATTTTGCTGAGTAGCTTGCGATACCGATCGCGGGTGCGTAGTTCGAAAGTAATCTCAGCCTCACGGCTCGCTCTCTCGGCCTCATCGCTGACGTCACGGGCCGCATCGCGCATCTGATCGATGGTCTGTTGTGATTCCTCCAATAGTGATTGACGCCAGTCGAGTAACTTCAAGCGGAAGTACTCGAGCTGTTCTTCTCCCATGTAGGGCTCGTTTGCGCTCGGCTTATAGTCTTTAGGAAGTTTCACTTCTGTCATCGTTCTGGACTCTTTCCCATGGAAGACGCTCGGACCAGAAAAGCGCGAAGATATACCATAAAGGCGAAGACACTGACATAAATTCGATCATACATTTTCCACGCAGCAGACTATAGCGCGAATAAAACGGCGCCACGAAGATAGCGCCTAGAAGAAAACAAATTAGGGGCACCTCTAACAATGCACTTTTTCCGCGATTGCGGCGTCAGCGCCGTGCTCCAATCCTCATGTATGACCTATACACTGCGGTTGTGCGCGCGGTGCTTCCTTGCACTCACGAAAAAATGACTATTTTTAGAGGTGCCCTTATGAGGTATTTTCACTGAAGTAGCGGCCACTTCCGCCGTAGCCGTGTTACCTTGCGCCGGCAACCATGCTAGCGAGCTTTTAGCGTTCTGCCCCGCCAATGAAAAGAATATGTGTCTATTGCGGCCACAGCGAAGGCCACTCACCCGAGTTCACCACCGCCGCCAAGACGGTGGGCACAGCACTGGCCGAGCGTGGTATAGGCCTGGTATACGGCGCCGGTGGCAAAGGCATGATGGGGGCCGTAGCGGATGGCGCCATCGAGGGAGGTGGCGAGGTCATCGGCGTTATTCCGGAGGGGATTTTCTCACGAGAGGGCTTGCACACGGGCGTGACGCGGCTAGAGGTTACGCCGAATATGCACGGGCGTAAGCGCATGATGGCGGAATTGGCTAACGGTTTTTTGGCTTTGCCCGGTGGCCTCGGCACGATGGACGAGTTGTTTGAAATCTGGACATGGACGCAGCTCGGTGTGCATAACAAACCAACCGGTATATTGAATGTCAACGGCTATTACGATGGGCTGCTGACCTTCATTGACGTCATGGTGGACAATGGCTTCTTGCAGCAAGCCATACGCGATGCGGTACTGGTTGGTGCCGACGTGAATGGACTGCTCGATCAGGTGATCGCGCACCGGCCGGGCGTGCATCCGCGCTGGGCGAATGGCGACTAGTGAGAGATACCGCGGCCGTTGAGAGTGCACCAATGACTGAGTTCGCGTACGAGTCCGGGCGGCTAAACCTGCCTTTTGTTGGCCACTGTACTTTTGCCAAAGCACCTGTTGTGCTCGATTGGGACGCTATCGACGCGGACTTCGCCGTGTTGGGCGTGCCCAATGATATGGGGACGCAATATCGCCCCGGCGCGCGCTTTGGTCCCCGCGGGATCCGGGAGGCATCCACCTTATTTTCCTTCGGCCATGGTGGGGCGTATGACCACGAGGACGGCATTACCTACCTACCAGCCGAACGGGTACGCATCGTGGATCTGGGTGATGCCGACATCGTGCATACGGATATGAGCGCATCCCATGCCAATACTGAAGCGGCAGTGCGCAAGATCTTGGCGGCCGATGCGACGCCAGTGATTTTGGGAGGCGACCATTCGGTCCATGATCCGGTGATGCGTGCATTCGCAGGCGCCAGCCCTATTCATATCGTGCAGATAGACGCTCATCTGGATTTCGTCGATGAACGCCACGGTGTACGCCACGGTCACGGCAATCCCATGCGCCGCTCATCGGAGCTGGAGCACGTAACAGGTTTAACTCAACTCGGCATACGCAATGTCTCTTCATCCAACGTGAAGGATTACGAAGATGCACGGGCGGCGGGTTCGACCATCTTGTCGGTGCGTGATGTGCGGCGGCTCGGCCCCGAGGGGGTGCTGGCGAAGATTCCGATCGGTCCGAGTTATCACATCTCCATTGACATCGATGGTTTTGATCCTTCGATTGCACCTGGCACTGGCACACCTAGCCATGGCGGATTTCAATACTACGAAGTGCTCGAGATCATGCGGGGGCTAGCGTATCGCGGGCCGGTGACAGGCATCGATCTGGTAGAAGTCGCGCCGCCCTACGATCCCGGCGGTATCACTTCCATGCTGGCCGCGCAACTGCTCATGAATATGCTGGGTTACATCTTCCATGCCCGCGAATCACGGTGACTAGGCATACAGTTGCCTATGGCGGCGGCGCACTCCACTACCAAGTAGACGATTGACGATTGCCGCCAGCCTTGGCTGCGGGTGGTGCGAGCATTGTTTTTCATCACGGCGTTGGCGCTTGCGCAGACATCTGCTGTGGATGGCTCCCGGCGCTGATCGCCAGGTACCCATAGTGCGGCTCGACATGCGCGGGCATGGCCGATCGCAGACCGCTGGCGGTTACCATTGGACCTTGCAATCGATGCTCGCCGATCCAGAGGCGGTTATTGACGACAGTCCGGTGCCATGATCGACGAAGAGCTCATGCTGACGGCGATCGTCGGCCGGGATCCGGGTACGTTCAGCGTGCCAGACTAATTGCCCTTGTATTCGGGCTTGCGTTTGGCTAGGAATGCACTGATTCCCTCGCGCCCATCGTTACTGCGCATCATGTCCGCGATCATGCGCGACTCACGCTCCATCTGCGCTTCTAGGGCAGTAGTGAAAGACTCTGTCAACATCGACTTCACAGCACCAAAAGCCAATGTAGGACCGCTTGCGAGCTTGCGCGCAACGCCCCGCGCCTCCGCCAGCAACTCGGCATCTGGTACTGCTTTATTGATGGCACCCCATGCAACCGCCTCCGCCGCCGTCAGCACTCTATTGGTGATCATCAACTCCTGCGCCCGCCGCATACCGACCAAGCGTGGCAAGAAATAAGTGGAGCTGCCATCGGGTGACAGCGCCGCGGCTGTATACGCCATGGTGAATTTGGCCGATTCTGCCGCCAAGACCATATCCCCGCTGATGGCCAAGCTCATCCCGGCACCCGCCGCCGTACCGTTGACCGCCATCACCACCGGTGGCGCCATCCGAGCGAACCGCGACACCGCGCCGTGCAGATAAACCGTCATCTCTTTCACCAGCTTGCTGATGCTATCCGCGCAAGCCGCGAACGATTTCAGATCGCCACCAGCGCTGAACATCTTGCCTGCTCCGGTTATCAACACCGCACGGATATCGGGATTCTCATCGCACTCTATGCTCGCCTGCATGAGTTCCATGGACATGACGATATCCATAGCGTTAGCGTTATCAGGCCGGTTCAGCGTAATAGTGGCGAGGCCATCGTCAACCTCAAACAGCAACGTCTCGTAACTCATGGGCGGCATGGCTCCTTTGGAAGATGTAAGACGAAGGCTGTGCCAGGCACCGCCATGGCATTCACCACCGTCGAATTCGACATTAGTGTAGCAGCGCGCAATCGGCGCACCGGCGCCTATCTACATGCACCACCAACGCTCAGAAGAGCAAACGCCGTGGACTAGCTAGGGTCAGGACTCGTAGCCAGAAAATGACGGTCGCGGCGAGTGCAATGGCGCCCAGGAATACTTTTGGACATCTGTTGTAGCGCCTCTTGTCGTACTTGATCTTGGTCTTGCCGGACTTCCTGGGCGGGATGCATTGGCGAATTCCACGGTCCGCCAATGCGTTATGGAACCAGTCCGCATCGTATCCTCTGTCGGCCAGCAGCCATTCCGCGTCTGGCAGGGCGCCGAACATGGCCGCAGCACCCTTGTAATCGCTCACCTGTCCGGCGGAGACGAGGAAACGGATCGGACGCCCGTCGCGGCCGGCTCGGCGTGAAGAACGCACAGTGGTCAGTGAAACCGCTGGCACGGACGGAGCCGACGTCTTCGAACTGACTCGTCCGTCTATCAGTACCCTGTGCTCCGTCAGCCGCAAGCTTTACACCCGCGTCAGCGCCACCCGACCGGAGATCGACCAGGTCACCGCTTTGGTGGCGGCAGCCAGCTTCGACGGGCCAGCGGCACATGGCCACTTGACCTTACCGGTAACCGTGTCGGTGCAACAGCGCAACTTTAGGGCACCGCTAAAAATAGTCATTTTTTCGTGAGTGCAAGGCAGCACCGCGCACACAGCCGCAGTGTATAGGTCATCACTGCTGTCCCATAGAGCATACTAACCTTTTGAAATTTTTGGAAAACCTGTTTTCATGTCTCAAACACAATGCCACAGTCAGTTTTTATGGAAATCAATAGGTCATACGCTGTGTTTAACCATTTTGCGGGACAGCAGTGATAGATCATACATAAGGATTCGAGCACGGCGCCGACGCCGCAATCGCGGAAAAAGTGCGTTTTTAGCGGTGCTCTTATCGGAATGCGTAGTGGAAGTTTTATCCGAATTCGGAGTGAGCACCTCCGTGCAATTAAAATCCGCCACGACGGTTATTGTAAAAGAGACTCATTCCAATTCACTGCTGTCCCACAAACTTTTGAATGAGCTTAGAATCAAAGACTATTCTGCGCTAATTTGTTAGAATAGAGGTCCAGAATATCTTTCAATATCAACAGGATAATAGCCTTGAGTCACAGTAACAGCGTATTTTCACAGCTGCTAAAACTGATTTCTAGACATGAATTTGAAACCCTCGCAAAAACCCACCATAAAGGCCGTGTATTGAGGACAATGTCACGCTGGTCACAGTTTGTGGCGTTGAGTTTTGCCCAACTCGCCGGGCGCTGTAGTTTGCGAGATATTGTCAGCAATCTGGATAAACAACGCCGCAAAAGCTACCATTTGGGTATCGCTAAGGTCAGTCGAAGTTCTCTGGCTCGTGTTAACGAGCAACAGCCTTATCAACTCTACGAAGGATTATTTTGGAAGCTGCTGGCACGATGTCAAAGCTTGGCGCCTAGGCATGGGTTTCGTTTTAAAAATAAGCTTTATTCCTTGGATGCATCGACCATCGATTTATGCTTATCACTATTTCCTTGGGCCAAATTTCGCAAGACCAAAGGCGCGATTAAACTACATGTTGGTCTGGACCATGATGGTTTTTTACCGGTCTTTATGACTATTACCGAAGGCAAACAACAAGATATTACACAAGGCCGTAGTTTAGAACTGGATGCGGGTTCTATTGTGGTGTTTGATCGTGGCTATACGGACTTCACGTGGTTTAACTTGCTCAATTCAAAGGGGATTTATTTTGTCACCCGGTTGAAAGCCAATACAAAATACCGAGTGATTTCTCGCCATCCGGTGAATAAAGAGCAGGGCATTACCTCAGATCAGACGCTGATTTTAACGGGCCCTAAAGCCGATACCTGTCCGATTAAGTTGCGCCGGATGGGTTATCGGGACCCACAGACCGGCAAGCATTACGTCTTTCTCACCAATCAATTCGAATTGACTGCCAAAACCATTGCAGATATTTATAAGTCGCGTTGGCAAATTGAGTTATTTTTCAAATGCATCAAACAAAATTTGAAGATTAAGTCATTCGTAGGGACGTCAAAAAATGCTGTCATGACTCAAATATGGGTCGCTATGTGTATGTATTTAATGGTTGCTTACCTGAAATTTTGTAGCAAACTCGATTTAAGCATTCAACAGATTATTCGACTCTTTCAAGTCAATTTATTTGAGCGAAGAGACCTGTGGGGACTACTCAAAGGAGACCCTCCAGGCCCTATTGAAACTCAGGTCCAGATACAGTTTACATTCTCATGAAAGTTTATGGGACAGCAGTGATTCCAATTATAGTAAAAAGTTATTGATTTGATAACGAAAATTTATAAAGGTTAAATTAATGATTAAAAGATTATACATAAACAATTTCAAGTGTTTAGAAAATTTTGAACTTCCGATATCAAACCAACCATCTTCTCTTTTAATCGGGCCAAATGGCGTTGGGAAATCTTCTGTCGGCGAAGTGCTTAGTATCCTTCAAAAAATCGCTCGCGGCTGCAATCGAGTTGGGCAATTCGCAACTCCCAAAGACTTTGCACACAATCGGTCAAATTTGCCTATGCGTTTTGAGATAGAAGTGGATATCCTTGGTGAATCTTACAAATATAATTTAGCACTTGAACTCCCTGAAGGTTTCAAGGAAATGCGAGTGACGGAGGAAATGCTTTCTTATCAAGGTGTTGAAGTTTATGCTAGAAACGCTGCGCAAGTTACAATGACTCGAACAAAAAGACCCGACATTCAATCAAAAAGACCCGACGCTCGTTTCCTGGTTGATTGGCATTTGGTGGCATTGCCTATCATCCAACATGATTCTGAAGCTGATCCTGTGTATATATTTAGAAATTGGTTAACCAGAATGTTAATTTTGGCTCCATTACCAACTTATATTTCGGGAGATTCCGAAAGCGACACCTTATCTCCCCGCAAGGATTGTTCAGATTTCGGAGCTTGGTTTTCCGGGCTTCTGGCTCATTCCCCATCGGCCTACACTGACATTGATAGCTTTGTGCGTCGAGTTATGCCGGATTTCGAGGACATCAAGAATCCCCATACAGGAAAGGAGTCGCGAAGTTTGTATGTGCAATTCCGACAAGGCCAAGCATCTTTGAGCTTAGAATTCAAAAATCTGTCGGACGGTGAGAAATGTTTTTTCATTTGTGCGACGGTGCTTGCCTCCAATAAAGCATATGGTCCTGTTTTTTGTTTTTGGGACGAACCCGGCACCTATCTGTCATTATCTGAAGTAGATCAATTTATTATGGAGCTTCGTCGCTCGTTTCACTCGCGTGGACAATTAGTGATCACATCGCATCATCCAGAAGCGATTCGTCGGTTTTCCGCAGAAAATACCTTGTTCCTCCACCGCCAGAGCCGCTTAGAACCTACTGTTGTGAGGCCTCTAGACACTTTGGAGATTGATGATGATTTGATCGAGTCGCTGATCCTGGGAGATGTTGTTCCATGAGCGTTAACAAATATATTCCACATGTTTTGGTGTTGCCGGAGGACGACGCCAACAGAAATATAGTAAATGGCTTTATACGACACGAATCATTTACTGATCGGAGTGTGATCCAGGTGCTGCCGTCGGCGGGAGGATGGTTAAAAGCGCGTGATAAGTTCAGTTCGGATCATATCAAAAAAATGAAAAAAAATTCAAAACGCCATTTCGTTTTTTTGATTGACTTCGATCAGGATTCAAAACGATTCAAGGAGATGGCCAGTGTCGTGCCGAAGGATTTGGCGGGGCGCGTATTCGTCATTGGCGTGTGGTCAAAGCCTGAGGAGTTGTCTCAGAAGGAACTGGGAAGTAGAGAGTGTGTAGGTTACAGGATCGCAGATGAGTGTTTTCATGACACGAATAAAGAGAACAGTTTGTGGCAGCATAGTCTTTTGCAACATAATGATGCTGAATTGAAACGGATGACGAAAATCCTTAAGCCAATCCTATTTCCGGGAACTCATTAACTCAAGTTTCGGTATTTAAGCAGGATAAAAAATCGAATATAGGATGTTGATTTAGAAGAAAAAGGACCTTGCGCGCAGTATAATATCAGCTCGCATAACAAAACATCAATACTGCGGAAGACCCACATGAATGTTGACACAAACAATAACGCCCTTCGATCGTTATCAGAAGGAGTTCTCACCGATTCCAAACACTGCCTTGATAATCTGTTTGCAGATACTTGGAATGTGTTGAAGTTTAACCGATTGATTTAAAGCAGCGAACTTTACCAAGCGAAGCGGAATTGAGATAACACAGGCAGTATTTTTACTGTGAGTGTGGAAATGGCTCAAGGTCTCCTCGATCGCCCTGTTTTGCCGCAAAGCGTTGAGCTCATTCAGTGAAGCAAAAAAGGGTTCTTCCGGGTTTAGTGTGGGTGAAGCTCCAGTCTCCCACAAAAGAACATGATTGCTGTCTTCAAGTTCTCGGTATTCCGATGGCCACGAGCGTTCCGTCGGACGGTCTGGATCTTGCTGTTCATCCCCTCGGCCACTCCGTTGGTCACACGATGTCGGAGATAGTTGAGAATCCCTTCGAGATGATTCTTGACCGTCAACGCAACCGTCTTGATCGGCTCCAGTTGGCTGCGTCTCGCCCCACCGAACCAGCGTTGGAAGAACTCGCGCCCCGCTTCGACGCTGGGAGCCTCCCAGAGTTCGCCCAACATTTCTTTAATGGACCACGCGCGACCGGTCTTCAGGTTCACAGCCTTCAGGCTTTCAAAAGATTCCTTCCGTTTTTCCGGGAGGTTCTTCTCGGAATAAAGCCACAAATACTTCGTGCCTTTGAGGAGAGCGATCCCTTCTGCCTTCAGAGTTCGATTTTCCTCGCGCCGCACCTTGTCGACTGCCTTATTGACGGGCTGCGCAATGTGGAATCGATCAAACACAATCTTGTCTTTCGCCAGCGGAACCGTCTCCACGGTCGCCAGGTAGAACGGCTCCCACATGTCCATCGAGATGGCTTCGATCGCACCGAACTGCGCCGGCGTCAGCCTCTCGTAATACTCCACAAGACTCGCTTTGGTCCGCTCTTGGGAGATATGGACGACGGACGAATGGTCGAGATCGTAGACGAGGGTGAAATAGTTGTGGCCCTTCTTGTACGCCTTCTCGTCGACCCCGACTCTTTGTGGGAGCTTCGTCGCCTTTGCGTTCTCGTCCCCGAGCGACGGCGCGTTGCATGATACCGAAGGTCTCGTCCCAAGAGAGACCGTTGAGACGTCGGGCTCCTTCCACTGTCTCGCACTGTTGGAGCGTGTCGATCACATGGCTCTCCATCAGGGTTGTGAACCGGGACGATCCCTCTGCCCAAGGGGCTTGGACTTGGCGAACCCCGTGCTCTGGACCCTTCACTCTCGGCAGCCTCGCATGAATCCACGTCTTGTATTCGAACAAGTCTCGATGCCTCCAAGCCCGTTCTCTTCCGTGGTCGTAGCAGGGCAGTTCCTGATCGCAATCTGGACACTTCCATTTGGTCCCTTTCTGGTGCTCAAGCCAGACATGCACTTCTTTCGCCTCTTCGTCGACATCGACGTGATGGACGCCCCAAGGGGCTACGAGAGAGAGGACGGCTTCTAAAAATTGGTGCTCAGTCATTCTGGGCTCTCACTGGGGACTGGGAAGTTTAATCAGGAGAGAATACAATACCCATTCAAAATCCGGAAGAACCCAAAAAAGAATGTGATATGCGACCTGATCCCAAAATTGCCCCCATCGGCCCGGTGTCATCACCCAAGCCCTCAAACTCATCACGGCTCTCAGGCTCTTATCCTTCCAGCGCATCCCCGACCTACAAAAACGTTGTTTGACTAACGTCTTACAGGCTGCTTCCGTCACCCCAGAACCAATCGGTCACTGCTCCCGGGTATGAGTCGCATAATCCAGCTTGTCCATCTGATGTGCAAAATAGGTAATCGTGGCCTCTAAGTCTGTACGCGCGCCTTCACTTAAGCTGCGCTTGCGTTTGAGGGTACGACATTCGGCCAAAATAGCCTGCGCGCCTGCCGTGTCATGCTTGAGTTGATGGCATCGCGCTGTCAGCCATTGTTGACGGGCCGGTTTGCCCGTCTTTTCCGGGTAAGCGGCGTAAGCCGCTTTCGCCAAGTATTCCGTGACGTGGTAATAATCCACCCGTTGCCGATCCGTTTGTTGGTTCAGAAATGCCCCGTTGCTCGTGGCCCCATCGGCTATCCCCAGATAGCACGCCTTCGGATACAAGGCTTTGATGCGATCCAGTTCCTGTTGGTAACGTTGGAAAAAAGTGGCTTTGCCATACTCAGGCGCTGCCCCGATATACACGGTATGCTGACGCTCTACTTGCACATCGTATAACGACAGAGTACCCCCCATCGCTTCTCGCCATCGGTCATGGGCGGTTAAAAGGTACACCTCCTCCAGGCTACAGACCACTGTTTTAATCGCAC
This sequence comes from Gammaproteobacteria bacterium, assembly GCA_012103455.1. Classification (GTDB taxonomy): domain Bacteria; phylum Pseudomonadota; class Gammaproteobacteria; order HK1; family HK1; genus WLWT01. The sequence goes on along the minus strand of WLWT01000002.1, from coordinate 236,353 downwards.
AGTCCAGTTCAGATGTTTCGTAGTGCCAGTTTTCTTCGTGCAGTTGGGTAATACCATCCACACTTTCGGCCAGCAGTTGCAACGTGCCTCGACTCACCTTACGTTGGTGGTTCTCGCGTAAATCCGCACACACTTCTGCGGCGTGCATCCGCGCATATTTGTTCGTCACTTGTTGGGCAAAACGCGGGGTGCAGGCACGGATGATCCGCGCCGACGCTTCCAGGGGAACCTACGTCTTACCGCCCCGGCTGGTTTGGTACACAGGGCGGGCCACTTGCACTGCGCCATACGGCGTTTGATAGGTCTTCGGACTGCGGCAACGCTGCGTCCATTTGATATCACCGCTCATCACCGGACTGCCATCTGTATCGAAGCCCGTGATCGCCAGGGCGGTCGCTTGACAACCGGCTTCATTTAAAACGCCCTGTATCCGTTCTTCTACTTCTAAAAATTATATTATCGGTTAGCTGCACCCGTCACTCAAGCAGAACAAATCACTCATCACACACATCCAGAGTGGATGCGTGAATCACGACAAGAAGCTGAAATCATTGGGTACTCACTCTAACTAGCGTGCTCAGTCAACCGAACGGCCCACAAGATGTGGTTAAATTCGCCGAATGCCCAAAACTCGTATGCGAACCATCCGGGCCTCAGCCGCAACACCCGCTACTGCCGCCAACATGCGATTACCTAGACTGATGGCGACCGGATTCTCGCCAGCCGCATCCGAGCTATCGCAAAATGTTACCCATGGACTGACTGTGGCGCAGACGCATTACATAGTGCGAGTGCTGCGATTAAAGCCCGGCGCTCAGCTCGTGCTAACCGATGGTAACGGTCAAGAGTATCTAGCCGAACTGCTGCACGCCGGCCGTGGCGACGCGCAAATCCGCATTCTCTCGACGCGCTCCGCCAGTGCCGAGTCGCCCCTGTCCATCGAACTCGCATTGGCGGTATCGCGGGGTGAACGCATGGACTTCGCCATGCAAAAATCGGTGGAACTCGGTGTCACATCCATTAGCCCGCTGCTGACGGAGCGCACGGTGGTACAACTGGATGCCAAGAGGACCGGCGCACGTATGCAGCACTGGCAACAGATCATCACCAGTGCTTGCGAACAGTCGGGACGCAACCATTTGCCGCGGCTGAACCCTCCGGAACCGCTTAGCAGATGGGTAACGAACCGCGCCAGGGTACCTGCTCTTATCTTTCACCCGCAGGCGGAGCAGCCGTTGGCAGGGCTGCCCGTGCCACAACAAGGTGCGCTACAACTGCTGGTAGGGCCTGAGGGCGGTTTTAGCCACCAGGAACTCGCGCTCGCCCAAGCAGCGGGTATCACAGCCGTAACGATGGGACCCAGGATACTACGCACGGAGACAGCCGCCATCTGCGCGATCTGCGCCGCACAAACGCTGTGGGGCGATATGGGCCGATGCGTAGAAAACGCAACGCAACGCTAATGCACCGTTATCGCACTCTCTATCAGGCTTTCAAGTGAATCCAGGTTCGGCACGTAACCCGCGCCAACCTCAAGGTCCAGTTGACCGTGTACCCACGGCGCCGATACGGTGCGCTCCATGGCCTTAGCGGTACGCTCACCAGCGAGAACGACTGTAGGCAAGCGTTGAATGAGAACGGCGTAATATGCCATCGCGCAATCCGCATTCACGCTATGCAGCACCGCTACGCGGTTGCGCACACCGGCCACCGCCGCCGCCAGCCCCAAGACCCGCTCCGCATTCAACACCGGTAACTTGACCGCACGCCATTGAACAAACCCATTCAACCAGTCGGGCATATTCCAGTCGGGCATATTCTCGGGCGTACTCGGAGCTAGCGGCGCTATTACCTCTGCGACCACCGAACTCGGCACCAACAAGCCACCGGCACTTAGCGGCAGGTACATACACCTAACAGGCGGTAGCGTAGTCTCAGACACCGGCGGCCTCCCGGACCAGCAAACCGTTAATATTCTCCAGCAGCTCGACCTCCTGATAAGGCTTACCCAAATAGCGATCGATACCGAGCTGGGTGGCCCGCTCCACATGCTTCTCACCGGTGCGCGAGGTGATCATGATAATAGGCAGCCCGCTCATACGGGCATCATTGCGTACAGTGGTAGCCAATTCAAAGCCATCCATCCGTGGCAGCTCGATATCCAGCAACATCACATCCGGCAGCTCTTCTTGCAGCAAAGTCAGTGCTTCAACGCCATCGCGCGCGGTTATCACATTGATACCGTTACGCTGTAGGAAGCGGCCCGTTACCTTGCGCACAGTAATGGAATCATCGACCACCATTACCGTGGGGCCACTCGTGTCCACGTCCGCCGCTGCGGTCTTTGCCCGAATAACACCGCTTCGCATAGTGGCAGCAAGACGGGTCAATGTAGGCGCGTCGAGAATAAGGATCACCCGCCCGTCGCCCATAATCGTGGCGCCGAAGATCCAACGAATGCTGCTCAGCATTGGCCCAACGGACTTGACCACCACTTCGTTACGGCCTTTTATCTCATCGACGCGAAGCGCGATCCGGCTATCACCTGTACGCATCAATACCACCGGGTAGCGTTCCGCGATGTACCGAGGCTCGGCCACCGACAATACACTGCCCAGATACGCCATCGGATACTTGATCCCATCCACTTCGAAGACAGGATTATCTTGCGCATCAAACTCCCTTGCCTGATCGCGGCTTAGCCGCATAATTGAATCGATATTAGTCAGCGGGATACCGAACTCTTCATGCCCAACCGTTACCATCAGTGCTTGGTTGATAGCAAGAGTCAGCGGTAAACGTACTTCGAATCTAGCTCCACCGCCCGCATCACTGGCGATACGCACACTACCGCCCAATTGTTTGACTTCACTTTGCACCACGTCCAGGCCAACACCGCGCCCGGAAATCTGGGTTACCGTAGCCCGGGTGCTAAACGCTGGCTCGAAGATGAATTGGATGATCTCGCTGTCCGCGAATTCGGCCTGCGCCTTTATAAGTCCCCGCTCTACCGCCCGTGCGCGCACCGCCGCAACATCGATACCGCGCCCATCATCGGCGATCCGAATGATCATCTCGGGACCATCTCTGTTCACTTCCAAGCACACCACGCCCTCGCTGGACTTGCCAGCGGCGCAACGTTGCGCGGGCGTCTCGATGCCGTGGTCAACACTGTTGCGCAAGATGTGCTCAAGCGAGCCGACGATACGATTCAAGATAGCGCGATCAATACGCAGATCGTCACCAACTACCTGCAACCGGACCCGCTTTCCAAGTTCCCTCGCGGTTTGGCGTACCACACGGCGAAAACGCGGCACCACCCGGGCAAACGGCAACATGCGGATCTGCATCAAGCCGTGTTGCATACCCGTATTGGCGCGTCCTTGTTGCGTCAACATGCTCTCGGACTCACGTGTCACGTTAGTGAGGGCATCGTGAATATTGTTCAAGTCGCCGACCGACTCGGCTAAGCCGCGCGACAACTCCTGCATACGGGAGAAACGGCCGAACTCGAGAGGCTCGAAGTCCTGAGCGCCTCCCTCACGATTTTCACGCTCATGCCGGTACGCAATCTGCGACTCCGTTTCCATCTCGAGGCGTTCCATCTCGAGGCGCCGCAGTTGCTCGCGCAAACGCCGTACCGTTTCACTCATCTCCTCCAGGTTCTGCCTAAAAGAGCTGACCTGCAATTCGATACGGGACCGTGAAACACTGAGTTCGCCAGCGTAACCGACCAAGCTATCGAGCAATTCAGCATCAACCGGTATGCGCTCGCCACGCTCGGCAGCACCGATGCCGTCCTCAAACGGTTGTTCTCCTTCGCAACCCGCCTGCATCTGAAGAGAAGATGCCTCATCCGGTATCTTCTCTCGCTGCTCTGCTCCATCCTTCAGATCGGCGCCACCTCGCCTATCTATTTCAGCATCATTGGCCAACCCGGCGCCCGCACGTAGCTCCGCTTCATCGAGTACTGTTCGAGCTGGCAGCGGCTCACCACGGGCCAGCGCTTCAATACGAGCGATCAACTCCGGCGCTGGCGTCAAGTGCTGATGGGCAACGACACAATCGAGCATGTCCGCGAGCTTATCTTGCGTCGCCTCGACTACTTCGAACAGTTCCGGCCCCGCCTCGAGACGACCGTCCACCACCAATGAGATGACTGACTCCAGACTATGGCCCAAATCCCCGATTGGATTGAGCTGCGCCATGCGAGCGCCACCTTTTAAGGTATGCAACCCTCGTTGCAGTTCGTCCAGCAAATGCTTGGAGGCCCCTTCTTTGCGCCAGCGTTCCAGCACTGATTCGTAAAGATCCAAAATTTCACCGGCTTCTTCTAAAAACGCCTCCCTCACCTCCATTCGATCAGCCACATGGCTGTCGCGCATCCCGTCGTGCTCGATGGTAACAGCCGCCGCCTCGGCCACTTCGGCGATGAGCTGACGGCCCCGTTCCACCCAATATTCAGCCTCCGCCAACTCCTCCACGCCAGTTCTCAAGTAGATGGCAACGGCTTCATTCGAGCGCGCGCACACTTGGGCAATGTAGTCGAGTATCCTGCTATCGAGCGGTGCGTCGATACTTATCAGTGCGTGGAGCAGAAGTTCCGTCACCTCCCAAATTCGGGAAACTCCGCTCAGTCCCGCAGTGCGGGCAGCCCCTTTTAGCGTGTGCGCCGATCTTGAATAATCGTGGGGCGATACCTCCTCCACACTCAATAAGCCCAACAGCGTACGCAGATGCTCGTCGGCCTCATCGAAAAACACCCGGCGCACGGATGGTTGATCGAACCCCTTAAACTGCGCATCAGGGATCTCGGAGGTCTCGCGCCGAATAGGAAACTTCAGAATTTCGGCACCAGCTTCCTCTTCCCGCTCAGGTAAAAGCACTGCCGCCGTGGTGGCGCCACCATCGCGCTCACCGGCGGATTTCTGCGCTGAAGCTGAGGTCGAAGAGCGCTCCGTTAGACCGCTCGCGGCCGCCTCCCCCAGCAGCGCCGCCCGCGCCCGCACGTCCTCGACATCGACCCCTGAAATATCGAACCTAGAAATATCGACTCCGGAAACGCCATCACCACGAAGCTCGGCGAACATAACCGGCAACGATTCACCAGCCTCTTTGATCAAATCCAATACCGGCTGAGTAGCGGGCACGATGCCGTCGATAACGCGATCGAGAAGCTCTTCGATGCTCCAGCAAAATTCACCGATAGCAACGGCGCCAACCAGCCGGCCACTACCCTTCAGGGTATGGTAACCACGGCGTATTTCCGCCAACGCCCCGGCATCATTCGGATCCGCCAACCACTTGGGCAGATGTTCATCGAACATGGCGAGTACGTCATCACTTTCCTCAAGGAAGACATTGATGATTTCCTCATCTATGGCATCATCCAGCAGCGGTGTCGAACCCGTTGCCTCATCCGGCAAGACCCCCACGTCAGGCTCATCCACCTCATCGGCTTCCATTCGGTCCAACAGATCGCGGGCCTTTAGAAGACTTGCTTCCAGCGACGCCGGCATCTGCGCGATCTCATCATCATTGTCAGCGGCTACATGACTATCCACAGTAGTGGCCATGGTAGTAGCGGCCATGGTAGGAGCGGCTATGGCACCGGTGGCTTCGCCCGCATTGGCCGCCAACGGGCCGAACGCCAGCGCAACTTCATCATCGCCTCGCACCACCCCAGGTTCTTTCGTCTCCCTGGGTTCTTTCGTCTCCCTGGGCTCTTTCGCCTCCCCGGGCTCTTTCGCCTCGTCGAACTGGCTATCGTCCGCACCGGGACCCAAATCTACCGTCCGACCGGCGATGCCGCCTTCGATGACCACCTCTTCCGCCGCCTCTTCTCCGTAAACTTCGGCGCCCGTAGGTGGGCCATCGTCTTCTTCCCATTGCACATCCCGAAGAGGAGAAGAATTAATTGCTCGATCCGCTATCCCCTCTTCAACAACTACGGCCCCAGCGGCGGCCGTCTCGGTAGCCTCTTTCTCAGCTTCCACTGAACCGGTATCGAACTCGTCAAAGTCCGCCGTTCGACCCGCAATGCCGGAAATGGTGATCGCTTCACTCACCACAGACTCGGGCTCAAGCGTGCGCCTCTCATCGACATCGGCATCATCTATTTCACTGGCCGCCTCTCCACTAGTTACCGTAGCTACCGGCTGCGCCACTTCCACGCCGGTGGCCTGTGCAGTGCCGGTGTCCTGTGCAGTGCCATTATCCTGTGCCGCGCTACAATCCTGGCCGTGCCCAGCCGCCCGCTCGATGATGACGGTGTCACCTAACTCATCCCCAGCAGTGGACGCAGGCGTTTTAACACTAGGTGCAAGCCCAAGAAGTGCTTCCACGCAGGCCGTCGCATGAGCCAACCGGGTATCAGCCTCCACCCCGGACGCTCCCGCCACCGCCTCCAGGTAGTAATCGATTGATTCGATGCCATCGGCAATACGCTCCAGCACCGCATCGTCCGGAAATGTCGGTGCGTCGAGCAACACCCGCTTCACGTAGCTCAACCATATTTCCAAAAGACTGGCGCACTGATCGAGAAACAGCATGCGAATGCCGCCAGCAATCCGTTGCACGCGCGCGGGTACTTCATTCAGCCTGGTTGACCGCTGACGCTCGGTAATGTACGCCGATAGCGTGTCTTTGATGATGGCAATATCCGATTTCGCCTCACCGATGACACTGGTTATCAATTGCAGATATTCGATGCCGGTTAAGTGTGTCTGCCCGGAACCGCATTGGGGTATATCGCTTCCCACGACGTTCAAGCCGTCGATGCCTTGTTCGGCCACCGAGTCCAAGGCTCCATCTACCCGCAGCATCGCTGCAGCAATGCCCATCAACTGGCTTTCACCGGGCCGCGTGTTTTCGGCTATACAGGTAGCGATTATCTGCTGTTGCTCGACCAAGGCTCTGCGCGATACGCCCAAGCTCAGCAAGCCCAAAGTGTCAGCCACTTGTGCCAACGACTGATGAACCGGCTCTAGATTCACCAACGCCCGTTGTTTATTGCCTGTATAGGTGTCCAGTGCATCGCGAGCGCGGGCCAGAACATCCTTCAACCCGGTGACGACTGTGTTAATAGTCCGCTGATTAGGCCCCATAATCTGATTAGGAGTGGCGCCTTCGCGGACCGCCGGCTCGAGCAGCTCATCGAGGCTGAAAGCGCTGCGCACTACTGCCAGCCGCTGCGGCCCCGGTTTCGCCCGCGCGCAATAATAGAGAAGGTTCTTCAGCAGCTGCGGCGGCCCCGATTCGTCAGTGGCGGCATCGGCCTCTCGCATGAAGCAGCGTAATCGACGATCCAACTGACCGAGGAGCAACTTGATCGACACGCTATGCTCCAAGCCGCCACTTTTGAGCGCGTCTACAACGGCGCGTGCCACCAGCCACAAACGGGCGGCAGGGGTGGAGCCGATGAGTTTTTGCACATGAGCGATGACCGCTTCGAGCACTTGCAGCGCATCAGCCGGTGGATCCCCGCGGTACCAGGCAACCAGCCCTTTTTGATAGTGTGGCCTCAGCTTGCGCACATACGCGGCGAACGCGTCGCCCTCGAGAGCTACCGGGCGCTCCTTGAACGGTAAAGGAGCATCCAAGTCGGGCGCGAAAAGCGAGCTCTCGGACAGCAGGGGCAGATTGCGGATACTGCGAACATCATTCAAAAGCGGCATCATCAACATGGGATTGTAGGGATTACCGCGAGTGATGAAATCAAGGCAGCCGGGCACCTGTACGATACCCTGCATCACCACTGCGCACGCATCGTCACGGCGCGCCACCTTGCCATCGTGCACCAAGCGGCACACCTGTTCGAGTTCATCGAGTAGAAGTGAAACGCCGTAGACCTCCAACATCTCGAGCACACCGCGAACGCCGTGTAGCGTCTCGGCGCACTCCAGCATGTGCCGGACCTCGCCTGTGTTCTCCAAGAAGGACTCGATATTGATCCGGGCTTGCGCCAAGCTCTGCTCGACCTCCTCTCGTACCCACTGGAGACTCGCGCGATCCATATATGTGTTTACCCGAAAACCGCCACAACGCGCTCAGCTCATGGGCCGTGCGCTGCTTGCGGCAAAATCTCTTCTTGTGGCTCGCCGACTTCGTTCCCCACCGAGTCGCCTATTGCGGGCAACCCTATAACCGTGCTCGACTCCGCGGTTTGCGGCAACCGGAAGCCGGCCACCGAGGTACGCAGATCGGCAGCGAGCTGCGCCACGGAGCCAATGGCCACACCCGTCTCCTGAGTGCCGTTGCGAGCCGCGGCAGTGATGCGTTGAATCTCCTCCATGATCCGGTTCACTTGACCGGCCTGTTCCGTCTGCCCGGCGGAAGACTCGGAAATACCGGCAATAAGGCCCGCCAGTTCCTCCGACACTGTTTCGATCCTAACCAGTGCTTGATCTGCATCTTCCGCCAGCCCCGCCCCGGACACCACACCAGCGGTACTGCGCTCCATGGACGCCACCGCTTCGTTGGTATCGGATTGAATGGCTTTGACGAGACCGTCGATCTGCTTGGTCGCCCGACTGGCCCGTTCCGCCAAGCGTTGCACCTCGTCGGCAACCACGGCGAAACCTCGTCCTTGCTCACCGGCCATAGAGGCTTGAATGGCGGCATTCAACGCCAAAATGTTGGTCCGATCAGCAATGTCGTCGATAAGACCAACGATATCGCCGATCTCCTGCGACGATTCGCCGAGCCGTTTAATGCGCTTTGAAGTCTCTTGAATGTTCTCCCTGATGGAATCCATACCGTCGATGGTGGCGCGCACCGCGTTGGCGCCGTTATTGGCGTATTCCACCGACTGCGATGCCACTTCACGTACCCGGTCCGCGCCCGCAGAAACGGCCCTGGAAGCATCGGCAAGAGCGCGGATAGACGCCACCGCCTCTTCGATCCGGGCAGCTTGGGTGTCACTGGCTTGAGTCAGTTGCTCGGCCGTATCACGCGCTAGGCGGGCGGCGCCAGCCATTGCCATGGAAACGCCGTTGATATTGACAACCGTTTCGCGCAAAGCGTCGATGGAGAAATTGATAGCATCAGCGATGGCGCCGGTAATATCCTCTGTCACAGTGGCGCTAATAGTGAGATCACCATCGGCCAAGTCGGCGATTTCATCCAGCAAGCGCAAAATAGCTTCTTGGTTGTCCTGATTGACAATACGGGTCCGCTCTTCACGTTGCCGTGCTCGCGCCGCCGCCCGGCGCTCCTGCTCGGCGCGGCGGGTAGCATCGTTGGTCCACTGCAAACCCAACAAGATAAGCACCAGAGCCACCGCCACGCTCAAGATAAAGCCCACCTCTTGCAGGTTGCGGTCTTCGGCATATGAACTGTAAGCGGTTTGCAGGGCCGCTATGCTAGCGCTCACAGCATCCGAACCCTCGATAATGGCAGCGCTTGCCGATTGCAAGCCAACGAGTTCGGGTACCAACTGCCGGGCCCGTTCCACCACCGCTTCTACCTTGCGGAATTGAGCGGACACGGCTCGAATCGAATCTCTGGCAGCGGCATCTTCCACGCGCTGAATGCCAAGCGCCGGGGCACCGTTTTCAAACCCGGAAATCCTCTCGCGCGCCGCGACCGCATCAGCCACGAACGCTGCTACGGCTCCGCCCTGAGCGTCCGCTCTAGCGCGCAACATACCCTCGCTGATACGTTCTATGGGCAGCTTGAGTGCGGCCGCGGCGAGAAGCTGCGAGGGCTGCGCAGCTGCGTCCTCCAGCGCCCCTATAAAGCTATCTATTTGCTCGAAGCTATTTTGCTTAGCGCCTTCGTAGCTGACAATCGCATCATTCAATTTCAAGTTGATGGCGCGTACCTCGAGCACCGCATCGACATGGTCGCGCATCACATTCCAATCAGCGGTCAACTGTTTATAGGCGTCCTGCACCGCGGAATCCCCTGGCAGCGCCTCGATGCGGGTGACCCGGTCGCCATTGGCCAATGACTCCATCGCCTGCTCGAATTGCCGGCGTTCATCGTCCAACCGCCTAAACGGCGATAAATCTCGGCTAAGATAGGCCGCAGCGGTTTCTTTTGCCATCAACTGGACACTCGCCCGGCTGGTGTCCAGCACAGTCTGAAGCCGGCCATCGGCGTCCGACTGCTGTTCGGACAGATAGAACACCACGATCGCCGCCAACACCAAGCCGAGCAGCAAAGTCGGCAAAAACGCCCGGCGCGCCAAACCCGGTTGTCCGGATTGCTTGACGTCCATCTCTTCGGCTTCGATGACGGGTGCTCCCCGCACTATGGTGGTTTCATCAAATTCCTCCTCGCTCTCGTCTTCGGGTTTTGATCGACCCAAGGGAAGCCTCATAGTTGCGCTCCGAATCTTCTTTCCAACGCTGCGCCATCACTGCTATGCAGCCGCGTCCAAGAAACGCCGATCGGTGAGGAGCTTGGTGAGATTCAATACCTTCCAAGTCTCGTCAACCGACACGAAGCTACCCGTCACGTAGAGCGCCAACGGCGCGGGCACGACTCCCGCCTCGTCATACCAGTGCTCGTCTAGGAACTGTTTCGCGCCAAATACCGTATCGACCAACATACCGACCCGAAGCTCGCCGCGCTCGGCGTACAACGCGCGCTGACCGCGCATCCGCGGCCCCTCCTGTGCTACCCCCAAGAAGTCAGCCAATTCCACAATCGTCACCAAACGGCCGCGCACGTTGGCGATACCCTTAACCCATGACTTAGCGCCCGGCACCGGCGAGATGAGCGGATCGGTCAGCACCTCCAGCACCTGATCCAGGCTCGACACCAAATTTTCTCCGGCAAGCCTGAAACCGATCCCGCGCCATAACGTTCCCTGCTCCACCTCAGCGCCGGGCAGACCCGGCGGCTTGCTACTTAGCCTGAAGTCATACTCACGCAGCAGAGCAATGAGGTTCGAGTTGTCCATAACCTCAGCCCGCGCCGTTCTTGGTTCCCACGTGCTCGACTATGGCCCCAAGCAATTCATCGCAGGTAAAAGGCTTGGTCAGATAGTGGTCGGCGCCGACGATGCGTCCGCGTGCCCTGTCGAATAAACCGTCCTTACTAGAGAGCATGATAACGGGCGTGTTCTTGAACAATTGGTTGCGCTTAATGAGCGAGCAGGTCCGGTAGCCGTCCAGCCTGGGCATCATGACATCAACGAAGATAATGTCCGGCTTATTGTCGATGATACGCGACAACGACTCGAACCCGTCAGTGGCGGTGATGACGTCATATCCGGCCTTTCTAAGCAGCGTCTGCGCCGTATGCCGAATGGTCTTACTGTCATCTATAACCATGACTTTGACAGCCGGGGACACGTCATTGGCGGCCACTCTTTCTCCGACCGGGGATGCGGCACTCATGAACAGCTCTCCTAAGGGACTCACGGTTGCAGACACGGGCGGCAAACTCTTCTTCCTCTAGCTATACGCAAAAGCCCGCCCTCAAGGAGAGCGGCTCGATGTCATGGTAGATGGCGTTTTCCACCAATGGTTGCAAGGTCAGTGGCGGTAAGCGCGCTGCCCGCGGTATTCGCGCCACAGCCCACTCAACTTGCAGCCGCTCACCTAGGCGCAGGGATCCGATACGCAAATACCCCTTGGGCGAGTTCGATCTCCGAGGCCCAGGGGCCGCCCCGGCGCTGTCCGCGAGACTGGCACGAAACAGCTCCGACAGCTCCTCGGCCACCTCACCTGCAGCGACGTGAGCGCCAGGCCGAGCCAAACGTCCGCCGTCCCGCTACCGGGGCGCAGCACCACCATAAAAGCCGACAACTGACCGCCGATTACAAGCGGGAAGAGCGTCCCCAGCTTGCAAAAATCGGGCATACCGCCTCTGCTTTCCTCAGCATCGTCAAACATGATCGCGGGTACCGCTCGCTGTCTCTGCTCATTATAGTGAGCGCCCCATCACGCGAAGCGAACGCCAAGTCGAATGTCCGACCCCACTAACGAGACCGACAAGCCCTGGCAAGGACGTTTCACCGAACCCACTGACAGTTTTGTGGAAGCGTTCACCGCTTCGGTGGAATACGACCAGCGAATGGCTAGGCACGATATCCGCGGCTCCATCGCCCACGCCACCATGCTGGCTCATGTAGGGGTCCTCACCAGCGAGGAGGCGGGCGCCATCGTCGATGGCCTCAACAGCATCGCGGCCGACATCGAAGCAGGGCAATTCAAGTGGTCCATTGCTCTTGAGGATGTGCACATGAACATCGAGGTGGCACTTACCGCCCGTATCGGCGAGATCGGCAAAAAGCTGCACACGGGCCGCTCGCGCAATGATCAGGTAGCAACGGACATACGGCTCTACCTGCGCGATGAAATCGATGCCATACGCAAAGAGTTAAAACGCTTGCAAACGGCCACCATCGATGTCGCCGAGCGCGAAGCGCACACCATCATGCCGGGGTTCACCCATCTGCAGACGGCGCAACCGGTCACCTTCGGCCACCATATGATGGCGTGGTACGAAATGTTGGTACGCGACGATGGGCGGCTGGTGGACTGCCGCCAGCGCCTCAATCACATGCCACTGGGCGCGGCGGCCCTGGCCGGCACCACCTATCCCATAGACCGCGCTTTTTGCGCCCGATTGCTGGAATTCGAAGGTATCTGCGAAAACAGCCTGGACGCCGTGAGCGACCGGGATTTTGCCATCGAATTGGTGAGCGCCTGTGCGGCGCTCATGAATCATCTCTCGCGCTTCTCCGAGGAACTCATTTTGTGGAGTTCCGCCCAATTCGAGTTCGTTGAATTGTCGGACGCTTTTTGTACCGGCTCATCCATCATGCCACAGAAGAAAAACCCGGACGTGCCGGAGTTGATACGCGGTAAAGCGGCCCGGGTAAGCGGTGCCCTGGTGACCCTGCTGATGCTCATGAAAGGCCAACCCCTGGCCTACAACAAGGATAACCAGGAAGACAAGGAGCCGGTGTTCGACGCAGTGGACACGGTACGCGGTAGCTTGCACATCTACGCCGACATGCTAGCGCAGATGAAAGTCAACCGGGCCAGGATGCAAGCAGCGGCGGCGCGGGGATTCTCCACCGCCACCGACTTGGCGGATTACTTGGTGCGCAAGAACATCGCGTTTCGCGACGCTCACGAAATCGTCGGCCGGGCAGTGCGCATGGCCATCGATTCGAACCGCTCACTGGAAGCCCTGCGCCTTAGTGAATTAAAGTCGCTTTGCCCGGTGATAACGCAAGATGTATTCAGCTTTTTGACCTTGGAAGGCTCGGTGGCGGCCCGTGACCATTTGGGCGGCACCGCGCCCGCGCAAGTACGCGCCGCCATCGACAGGGCACGCGAGCGCCTAAGTGCTACATAAAAGCCTAAGCACGGCACAACACTAGAGCTATCAAAAACTAGAGCTATCATGAGTGCCACCGAAGACAGCATCGATTCTCTTAGCCAGGCGCTACACGCTTTCGCCGCCGCCCGTGATTGGGAGCAGTTTCACTCGCCGAAGAACCTGAGCATGGCGCTGGCCGGCGAATGCGGCGAGGTCCTCGAGCATTTTCAATGGCTGACGCAAGAGGCCAGCGCCGCGCTCAATGAGCAACAAACCCGAGAAGTTGGCCTCGAACTGGCGGATGTATTCATCTATACAGTGCGCCTGGCGGATACGCTAGGCATCGATCTGCTAGCCGCCGCCCGTGCCAAAATGGCCATCAACGAATCGCGTTATCCCGTTGAACGGGTACGGGGCGATGCACGCAGGGCATCGCAATACGCAAACCCCGCACCGCAAGCAGAGGGTGAGCTATGAAAAAATTCGCAAAAATTCTAGTCTGGACCCTGCTCGTACTGATCATCGTGCTGGTGGGCGGACCGTTAATCGCGTTGCAGTTCATCGATCCTGCCGACATCAAAGCGCAGATAGAAAAGCGCGCCTTTGCCGCCACTGGCCGCACCTTGGACATCGGCGGCGACGTAGCGATCACCGCCTATCCCTGGCTGGGCGCGAAAGTGGCTGATATTACCGTTGGCAACACCGAGGGCTTTGGCGATGCGCCATTTGCCCGCATCGCCAAAGCCAACGTGCGCGTGAAGTTGCTGCCCCTGCTCGGCAAGCAGGTGGCAATGGACACGGTGGTGGTGCAAGGGTTCGAGTTGAATCTGCAACGCAAAGCCGATGGCACGACCAACATGGATGACCTAAAAGCGCTCGCCGCCGGTGATGCGGCCAGTAGCGGTGAAGCGACGGCGGGCGCGCTCGCGCTGGGTGGTTTGGAACTGTCCAACGGCACCATCCGCTGGCTCGATGAACAACAAAATCAAGATGTGACCGTAAGCGCGCTGGCCCTGCGCACCGGTGCATTGGATTTAGCCAACCCCTCCATTGCCTTGAGCACCAGCTTTCTAGTCGATTCGCAACAACCCGGGATAACCGCCGCCCTCGCCCTATCAGCCACTTTCGCCCGAGGCGCGAGCGGCACCGAGTGGCGGGCCGACGGCGTAAAAATCGAAGTGGACGGCAAGGGCGCGGCCCTGCAAGGCGCCCAGGTCAAAGGCACCTTGAACGCGAACATCGCCTACGATCAGGCCACCGGCGATCTGATGCTGGAGGACGTCAACCTAGACTCGCCCGCATTTGCTTATGCCGGCAATTCGGGGGCTCTTAAAGCCGCCCTAACCCGTCTGGCATATCGGCCAAGCGCCGGCACGGTAGCGTTCGTCAGTCTTTCGCTGGACGCTCCCAAACTGACCACCGCCACCGGAACTGGTGGCGTAAAACTAGTCGCCAACGGCGCCAAGTATCAGCTAGACGGCTCGGCGCTCGAAGCCGATGCCGTCGAGCTGACGGCCACCAATGCGGCCATCGGTAAGTTCTCCGGTTCGTTTGCAGCCAACATCAATGCTATTGCCATGGATCCTGGTTCGGGCAAAGCCAAAACCAAAGGCTTGGACCTCAAGGTCTCCCAGTTCAGCTTCGACGGCATGTCAGGCGCGGCGGCGCTGGCCGGCGATGCCCAGATAGATCCCGCCAGCCAGCAGGTGCAAGTGGCCGGAATGAAAGCATCCGGGGACATCACCGGGGGCGCCATCGGCACGGGCCGCTTGCCGTTCACCGTCACCGGCGATGCCCGTCTCGATTGGGCCAAGGGCCTAGGCGCCATTCCCAACATGGTTTTGCAGGCCAACAACTTCAATGTGGACGATACCAAGGGCACCTTGCAAGCAGCCGGCGATTTGAACTTGGACTTGGCCGGCCCGCGCATCCGATTCAAAGCCCTCAATCTAAACGGCAACATCGCCGGCCGGGCCGTGCGCGGCGGTAAAGCGAAGCTCTCTTTAACCTCGGCGGTGGACGCCAATCTAGCCGATCAATCCTTCAACTTGACAGGATTAAAGCTGGACTTGACGGAGCTGGCGGCCATGGGCGTTGCCGGCACCGTCAAACTGCGGGGCAATGCCGCTGGCAACGGCGCCAAAGGCACGTGGTCAGCCAAGGGACTGACCATAACCACCGATCTCACGGGCAAGGATCTGCCGCAGGGCAAACTCAAGAGCACACTCACCGCCAGTGCCGTACTGAACACGGTCAAACAATCCCTCACCGTGAGCACCTTCAATGCCAAGGCGTCCGGCCTGACGGCCAAGGGCAAGATAACCGTCGCTGGCCTCGGCTCGGCGCCCAGCTATAAAGGCGATGTCAGCATCGCGCCGTTCAACCCCCGGAGATTATTGCAGCAACTCGGCCAACCGGTACCCAAGCTGCGCGATCCCAAGACCCTACGCCGCGCATCGGTGGGGGCCACTTTCTCCGGCACCTTGAACCGCGTTCGCCTGCAGCCTGTGCTGCTCAAAGTCGATGACAGCACCCTGCGCGGCACCTTGAGCATCAGCGGCTTCACCAATCCGAAGTACCGCTTCGATCTCAAGGTCAATGGCATCAACGCCAATCGCTACATGCCGGCCAAGGCCAAGTCCCAGGCGGCCAGCCCAGGCGCCGCGGCGGCTGCCGCCACTGGCCTGCCTAAACAAACCCTGAGAACCCTCAATGCCAAAGGCAAGCTGTCAGTGGGCAAACTCACCGCCGCCGATCTGCGCTTGAGCAACGTATCCCTAAATCTGGATGCCGCTGGCGGGTTAGTGAAACTCTCCCCCCTATCCGCCCGCCTTTACCGGGGCGCTTATGCCGGCAGCATCATCGTCGATGCGCGTAAGAAAACACCGTTGCTCAGCGTCAATGAACGGCTGCAAGACATCGACCTAGGCCGCTTCTTAAACGATCTGAACGGCAAAGTGGCGTTGACGGGCACCGGCTCCGTGGCCGCCAAACTCAAGGCGCGCGGCGGCGATACCAAAGCGCTGGTGGCCAGCCTAGCCGGCAATATCGACTTCAACATCGTCAACGGTGTAGCCCGCGGCGAATTCTGGGACGAAACACGCCAGAGCATCCGCAGTGGACTGAACGCACTCCGGGTCACGGGCGTGCAATGTGATCTCTCAGGCGTCCTGCGCGAGCGCGACACGCCGTTCAAGCAAATCGTGGGAGCGGCGGTGGTCAGCAAGGGCATCGTCAATATCCCCAAGGAGCGGATGGTCAAAGTGCGGGCGCAAAGCCAGCGGCTGGACGTGGACGCTTATGGCACCGTCGATCTGCCCCGCGAGCGGGTCAACATACGCACCGATCTCAAGATTTATGAGAAGTGTCAGGTACTAGGGCGAGGCATACGCGTGGATCTTTCCAAGGTCAAATTCCCGGTACGTGTCTCGGGGCCGTTCGCCAACCCCAAAGCGGTACTTGACGACGGCGCCATCGGCCGTGCCATCGAGAAGCTGATCGGCAGCGCGGCCGGTAAATTCATCCAACGCGAAGCCGAAAAGTTGCTAGACCGGGAGGCGAAGAAACTGTTGAAGGGCCTTTTTAATTAACAAAGCAGTGCCGGCTAAAGGAGCCAGGCGCCCCTTCGCGGAGCGCCTTATCGAATGGGCCGCCAACCATGGCCGTCACCATCTGCCGTGGCAACGCAGCCGCACCCCCTACCGGGTATGGATATCGGAAATCATGCTGCAGCAGACTCAAGTTGCCACCGTTATTGCGTACTTCGAGCGCTTCATGGACCGGTTCCCGGAGATAACGGACCTGGCCGCCGCGCCGGTGGACGAAGTGCTGCACCTGTGGAGCGGACTCGGCTACTACTCGCGGGCGCGCAACATTCACGCGGCGGCCAAACAAGTGGCGGCGGAGCACGGCGGCACATTCCCAACGAATATCAGCGAAGTCATGGCATTGCCCGGCATAGGGCGCTCAACCGCTGGCGCCATACTGTCGTTGGCGCTGGACCAAAGCCAACCCATCCTGGACGGCAACGTCAAACGGGTGTTGGCGCGCCACCGTGCCATCGACGGCTGGCCCGGCAAAAGCACCGTCAGCAAACGCCTGTGGGCGGCGGCGGAAGCTTATACACCGGCCTTGCAAGCGGGCGCGTACACCCAGGCCATCATGGATCTGGGTGCCACCATCTGCCTGCGTTCATCACCCTCGTGCTTGCTCTGCCCAGTGTCACGGGATTGCGAGGGCCGCTTGCAAGGGCGCATCGGCGAACTACCAGCCCCCCGGCCCAAACGCGAGCGCCCGCTGCGGCAGGTCGATATCGTGATACTGCGCGACGGGGCGGGACGTGTAGCCCTAGAGCAGCGCCCACCGGCGGGGATCTGGGGCGGACTTTGGGGCTTTCCGGAAGTGCCCGATGGGCAAACAGTGGACGGCTGGCTGGCCGGTTCATGGGGAGTGGCGGCCGGGCACATTCGCCCTCTCGCCCCGGTAAAACATGGCTTCACCCACTTCGAACTAACCATGCATCCGCATCTAGCGGACATCACTTTTAAACCTTCAGCGTACGTTGCCGAAGGCGGCGAACTTCTTTGGTACGATCCGGCGGCACCGGCGCAAGTGGGACTGGCCGCGCCGGTGACCCGGCTATTAAAAGCACTAACAAAGCTCAAGGTGCAGGCTTATGACGAGAATGGTTAATTGCGTAAGGCTCGGCAAAGAGGCCGAAGGGCTAGATAAGCCACCGTATCCAGGCGAACTCGGTCAACGGATATACGGCCACGTGAGCAAAGAAGCCTGGAGCGCCTGGCTCGCCCACCAAACCATGCTCATCAACGAAAACCGCCTGACCCCCAGAAAGGCGGAGCACCGCAAATTCCTTGAGTCCGAGATGGAGAAATATTTCTTCGGCAGCGGCTCAGCGGCGCCGCAGGGATTCATTCCGGTCCAACAGTAGGGGACCTAGCGGCACGGCAAGACCCCTCAACTTGACGAAGTTGGACTGCTCGCGTGTAATACGCGGCCTTCAACGGCCAGGTAGCTCAGTCGGTAGAGCAGTGGACTGAAAATCCGCGTGTCGGTGGTTCGATTCCGCCCCTGGCCACCATCTGAATCAATGATTTATCGGCACCTACGCCAAAGCTTTCTCCTGCACTGTGCTGGGAATTGTGCGTCCTAATGACGAGTTCATGACGTACCCGCCGCATCCTCGGTGTTCAGATGTGCATATCTGCCCACTATCGATTGTGACTTCCATCCACCCGACTGCCCATAGAGCACAAAGTAGGGCGGAACGGATTCCATGACTATAACTTAAATTCTTTTTTTCTAGGTGATGATCGCTGAAGTCTAACGACAGAAGCATAAAGGCGGAGAACATCCGACCCACCGACCCCCGGAGCATTACCAATCGTTGGGAGTTAGGCCGGGCGGAGCCTGAGCACCGTTTCCGTGCGCATTCGCTTTTGCAATGACGAACCTGCGCCGCGGGCAATGGGCAAGTACCGTCGATTCTCAGGCAACTCCCGGTCGCGTCTGTGGTAAACTTTTAGCCCTACCATATGCCCTGCCCGTCGTACCGCCGCAGCGTTGCTGACAAATATGCCCTGAAGGCAAGAATTACCGACTACAAGGGTCGCCCTTCCGTCGGGTTTAAGTACTCGCGCCAGTTCCGACATCAGCCGATATACGTCGGCGCAATAACGCTCGATCATTCCTTGGTGACGGGACGGCAAACATTGAACGCGACCGATCTCAGCCAACATTGAGTCGAATAGCCGATGAGATTGAGAGGGATCTAGGGCTTTTTCCGCACCAATACTCGTCGAGCGAATTGTCCGCAGTTCCTGCAACGTGTGGCCGAGCCAAGCCAGTCGATGCCCTCGCATATAGTCAATTGCATTGAGGTACGGTGGTGACGTAACCACCACGTCAATCGACTGGTTAGGCACCCATTGCCGCATCTCACGTGCATCTCCAAGTTCGATTCTTACTTGACCGCGTAGACATTCGCGGGGATTAACCATCGAACGAACTCGTTCAATAGACCTTTCGAACGCCAAAAACACGTCGAAATCGGACTCATCGGCCACCTTATGTGGACGGCTATGCGACACATCACGTGCCAGGGATGCACCGCGATCTTTGGTAATGATTATCCGACTAAGCGCAAGCCGAACACAGTCTAGTGCCGCGCGGGTAGGCGCTGTCCGACGTTTGCCGCCTTCATCGGCCAGCACCCATGCAATTGCGCGTAGTTCACGCCGTTGCTTCTTCCCGAACCAATATTGGACAAAGTCAACACATTCCTGGTCCGAATCCATCCACGGTAGGTGACAGCCGTCGCCCTCTAAGCTACGCGCTCGTCTAACAACGTTCCTCGCAACCCGAGCTAGCGCAATATCGTCAACAGGCATCGTCGCCACCCTCGTCATGAGCACGGCTAGCGGATCCAGATCCAGCACAACTGCGCCTAACCCTTGTTCAGTAGCAGCACGCGCAACAGTCCCCGACCCAGACATCGGGTCAAGCACAACGCTGCCTGGATCCAATCTCTTCAATTGGCGTAGCGCTATCTCCGGAGCCATCCGGGCGGGAAAAGGATGCAGACTTCTGTTCACTCCGACGACGCTCCACCCGCGGCATGAAGTTGTTCTAGCTGCGCCTTCACAGCCTGCGCAACCATCTTAGGACTCGCGTTCACGATGATCTTCTGATCCTGAACGCCCAACACATCTGGAATTATCGCTGCCAGACCGCGCGCCAGATTCAACACGTCGGTGTTCTGTACCGTCTTAGCCCCTACGGTCTCTCTACAAGTCAACGACACCGTGCTCGCATCCAACGCATCAGGTACTTTTCCCTCCAACGCTTCCAATGCTTTTATAAACACATCGATGGATAAGACTCGCTTAGCGGAAATTTCGCTGCCAAGCTCATCGACCCACTTCGCAACTTTATTCGGATCGTAAATCTGTAGAAGCTCGCGGAGCTTCGTTACGGGGATCACGCCAAACTCCACCGTAATTTCAAGCAACCTTGCCAGATCGCTAGCTCGCAGCGGAGTTATTTTTTGCTTGGCACATCGGGCAGCAATCGTCCCATCACTGAACCCAGGCGTGACTACGAGCGCATGATCAGCTTTAAACCGACTCCGATGGTCTGCTATGCCCGCCAAGTTCAGATTATTTGTCGCCGCTTTCTCATGCTTAGACGACTTTGCATCAAACGTGAAGCTGTACAAAGGCGGATGAGGTTCTGTGAGGGTCGGCGGAACATTTGAAGGCGCCGCGTACGCTTTTGCGATCCCCTCGGGCTGCCCGGGTTTAGCCAAATCGGTAACGCTAAACCCGAGATGCGTCAGAGCATCCGACACCGCCGCCTCAAGCAGTTTGCTATTTTCACTTCGATGCTGAGTAGTCAAGAGCAACTGAGCAACGTGGGCAGCGGATTTGCGGGCCTTGAGCGCTTGGTAACGCATCAACCGGTCACGATATCTTCTGATCTCGGCTAACGTGGACGGTGGTACGCCAGCATTGAGAGAATAGACATCCGTTAGGAGTTGCACCATTCCAACTGTACGAATCAACTCTTTTTCCGCCTTCGTTCTACTGTGTTCGGCAACGAATGGGTGCTTCTTGTTGACCGAAATCGTGCTGTCAGAAATCCGAAATTTCACGAACCCATCGTCGTTCTCAAAGTTCGTATCAATCTTGACTTGCCCCAAGGTCTTTCTCACATCTTCGCCCGTGACCTTTCTCCACGAACTTGCCGACTCCTGCCGATCTTGGATACCGGTTTCATCGAACAAATCGGGTATAGCCGGTTTTGTTTTCAATGTTTCCAACACGACGCTGCGCAGCGGATTAAGCGACAGGACGCCTAGCGTTTTCACTAGTGCATCGCCACCATCTGGCAACGTCACTTTGCGGTCGTTGTCATACGCTGTCCTCGCTTTGCTGAAGACACGCCTAAGAAAAGCCCGAAAAATCCGTAGACCTTCCGTATCCCTAAAGCGCTCGCGATCAGTAGTCAGGAACGAATTTAGACCGTCTGCCCGCACCGCCATTCGAAACCGCGCCCAAGCGGCGTGGCTCAGATTCTCTTCCCCAAAGCTTGGATCTCCTTGATTCACTACACGCCCCAAGACGTTTACGTGGAATCCGTTGGATGCTCCCCGCTCTTCGCTTCTCCCAGTACTGATAATCTCGTCAAACAGGTACACGGTTCCTGTGACCTCGCCGACCACAGGGCACCTCTAACAATGCACTTTTTCCGCGATTGCGGCGTCAGCGCCGTGCTCGAATCCTCATGTATCACCTATCACTGCGGCCCCACAAAATAGTTAAACACAGCGTATAAGCTATTGATTTCCATAAAAAATTGACTATGGCATTGTGTTTGAGACATGAAAACAGTTTTTCCATAAATTTCAAAGGGTTAGTATGCTCTATGGGACAGCAGTGATCACCTATACACTGCGGTTCTGCGCACGGTGCTTCCTTGCACTCACGAAACAATTACTATTTTTAGAGGCGCCTTTTACTATGTCTGCAAACTTTCTTGCCAGGATGCGAGTCTACCTCAGCGGCGCCTCAAGTTCTGGCAAGTCGATGTTGCAAGCCGACCTGGCCTCCAAATTCCCGTCCCACAAAATCATCACAGAGGTCGCTCGCGATTTGATGGCAGAACTGCACATCACGCTAGACGATTTGATGAAATCGCTGGCCACTGACAAGAAGCTGTTTGGCGACCTTCAAGTCCAGATCCTGGATCGCCAACTAGCTGATACGGATCGATACACAGCAGCGGACTTCATCTCCGACAGAGGTCCGGATGCGCTCGTCTACACGAAATTCTACGTGCCAGCTCGATACGACGAAGTTCGCCAGTCAGCTGCGGGCCAGGCGGCCGTCCAGCGGTGCAAGCAGCCGGGTACGCTGGTGGTTCTGGTGAGCCCGCATGGGCAGGGCTCGCGCGACGATGGCACTCGACTAGCGCCCTCGGATTCCGAAGCGGAGCAGTTCACGGATTGCTTTCGCGAGTTTTTTGGGGAAGAGAGGATCGAGTACTTAGATTTGCGAGAGCGAGATGTCGGTAGGAGGGTAGAGCTAGTCGCTGCAGCTATGGAGGGGATGTAAGGTTTTGGGTAGCTGCAGAAATGAAGGTGTTCGCAGCATGTGACATTCCAGTGGAGCGGCGCCCCGGTTAGGACTACATGCTTGTATGAGTTGTTGAAGTCCCGAATGTAGCCGAAATTTCTGCTTTGGGTTTCGACCTCTGCCCACAGCGCACCAGGACCCGATAAGACAGTGCCGAACTTGGCTTCTAGTTCGGTACGGAAATCGTGATGAAGAATCCGGCAGCCGTTGCCCTCGGGCGGCTCGGCGGAAAGAAAGGCGGTCCTGCTCGCGCTGCGAAGCCGACTGCGCGTCGCCGAACAGAGATAGCGAGAAAGGCTGCGAAGGCCCGCTGGTCAAAGGAGGGTTTTCGGTCGAAAAACGATAAGTGAAGTCTGACTCGGAGGGCTACGACACACCATGACAGCCGAGGTCGCCATTCTCAATAAGGCCGCCGTGGTACTTGCCTCGGATAGTGCTATGACGCTTGGGGAATCAGGTAAGGTCTATCCGACAAACAAGCTCTTCACATTAAGCAAGTACCACCCGGTTGGCGTCATGGTCTACAACAACGCCGAGTTCATGGGTGTTCCTTGGGAAACCTTGGTCAAAATGTTCAGGGAACAGCTAGGCCACGAGGACCTTCCTACCGTTAATGACTACGTCGAGGCGTTCTTCAATTTTCTTCTCACTGCGCCTATCTGTGATGCCGCACAGAGGGAGTCGAACCTTCTTCGTATTGCAGAGGATCTCTTCGGAGAGATCCGAATCCGCGCTGTGCACCAGCTACAGGACCTCTTCAATACAAAGGGGCGGTACTCAACTAGGGACATCAGTCAGGCTTTGTCTGCATCGGTGGATGCTTGCATTAACTACTGCGTAGGCCTGAACTCATGTTCGGCATTGGACACCTTGGACGTTGACCGACTGTTGCGGTCCCACCGAAACCAACTAAGCGACTGTGCTGACCATGTGTTTAGCGGATTTCAACTCTCTCAGGCATTCAGACGAAAGCTGACTCTCGCGCTCGCTTCATTCATCCGCTCCAAAGACGTCTCCGACGGTTCGTCGAGCGTCGTCGTCGCAGGGTTTGGAGCCGACGAGTTGTTCACCACACTGGCGGAGATCGAGACTGATGGTGTGTTGGGCGACAGACTGAAGCATGAGATTATCCGGTCCGTAGACATAGGTCGGGCTAGCACCAAAGCATCCATCATACCATTCGCCCAAAGCGAGATGGTTCATCGCTTCATGGAGGGCGTCGATTATGAGTTTCTTGACTACCTTGGAAATTCAGCCGAGCAGTTGCTGTACCAATTCGGGAAAGAAGTGTTGGATGCGCATTCTCCGTTGTCGGGTGCCCGAAAGCGTTGGGTCTTAAAGGGGCTGCGTAGCGCAGCACAGAAGCGGATTGAAGCATTCAGTCAAGATGCCCAAGCCTTTCGTCGTCAGAAGTTCGTAACGCCGATAACTGAAATCGTCGCCCACTTGCCGAAGGAAGAGCTTGCTAGTATGGCCGAAACACTGGTCGGTCTAACGTCGTTGAAGCGCCGCGTATCAGCCGAACAGGAAACGGTTGGAGGACCGGTAGATGTTGCAGTGATCTCCAAGGGCGATGGTTTCGTCTGGATAAAACGGAAACACTATTTCAATCCGCAGCTAAATCCGCAGTTCCTACACAACTACTTTTACAGAACAGATCACGCGGAGAACACACCATGAATCGCAAGAGTACAGCGACCAAGAAGCCAACTCGAAAGAGCGGAGTTGTCATTGCCGATGCCACGCTTGTAACGCCGGGAGACAGTGACCTGTCAGTTAGGGAGCGGGGAATTCGAGACGCGAAGCGGGCTTTCGAAAGAGTGAAGGAGCAGATCCGGCAGGACATTCGAGCGGAGAACTGATCCGGATGAACGTCCTTGTGGTGTGCCGTAAATTGTGCGAGCGCGGGGCTCCCTTGCGCTCACTTTCAATCACTTATGCTCATTCTTGGACATAGGCAGGCGCCACAAGTGGCTGATTTACAATAGCTTTAGTCTTTGGTCAGCGTGACTGAAAATCCGCGTAGCAGTGCCGACAGGAAGCTTTCGGCTCAGCATGAACCGAGTCACCGTGACCCGTCACACACCGGCATTCACGGGCTGCGTCAAAACGGCGACATGCTGATAGGAGACTTGCTGGCAGAAGCTTTTTCAAAGCTGTATCCGGCGCGCCGATGAATACGCGCGAGGGAAGTACGTGATAACTGAAGTCGCCATCTCAAGCCATGCCCACTTGCACCTGATTAGGCCGCATGTCATCGGGACGACTGGCCAACATCTCCTCCAACTCCCGGCGTACGGATGCGGCGCTGGAATCCTCGAATAGGTTATTCAGCTCCTGCGGATCATTCGCCAGATCATACATTTCTCCAGCCCCGGAGAGCGCATCCACAGTGAGCTTGTGCGTTGCCGTTCTTACGCTACGCAGGCTCAGGGCAACGCCGACTCTTGTAGGCAACAACTCCCATTCGTTGAGGGCAAAGTCCCTAGACTTATCGTCCGCTTCCAGCAACGGGCGCAGGCTGCGGCCATGTTGTTCACGTAACACGCTGGCACCAGCGTAGTCACAAAAGGTCGCCCCTAGATCAAGCGTCGATACCGGATCAGCCACCACCTTACCGGCGGGCAGCCACGGCGCCCGCACCAACAACGGGACCCGCAGCAATCCCTCATAGTGCATGGGCCCCTTCAAAATGAGCCCGTGATCGCCGAGCCAGTCACCGTGATCGGAGGAGTAGACGATGATCGTATTCTCCGCGAGCCCAGCCTGCTCCAAAGCCACCAGGATGCGCCCCACACTATGGTCGATGAGGGCAATCTGCCCAAACGTGTTGGCGATTATCTCGCGCAACTGTGCATCGCTTTGAGGGGCGATACGGCTGTACTGTTTGCGGATGTCCGCATGTTCACTGGCCCCAGCCGGTTGCGCCGTGACCACCGCTTCGTGCCACCACGGACGGCGCTCGAAATCCCGCGTCCGGTGCTCGGGCAAATCAACCTCATCGGGGTGGTGCAGCCTGGACCAGGGTTCCGGGCAGTCAAACGGATGATGCGGATCAGGGAAGCTTACCCAGGTACAAAATGGCCGCTCCTGGCGTGCCGCTTGGCGTAGCCAGTCGATGGTAACGTCGGCGGTCCAGGTGGAATTGTGCCAAGCAACCGGCAGCTTTGAATGCCAGGTCTGGGCGGCGCCTTTTGTGTCTTGCGCGTTGGCTTGGTACAGGGCATTTTTCTCATGCCCGCGTCCATCGGCGAAAAACCACCGCTCGTAGTGTTGCCCTCCAGGGGGTTCTTCCGGCAGAAACCAATTGTGTCCCACCAGCATGAGTTCCACGTGTTCAAAGCCCATGTAAGGCCCGTACCAGTCAGCCGGATAGCCGGCGGCGGAACTCAATGACTCTGGTGTTCCGGTCGGCTCATAGGTGTGGAAAGTGGCAAAATGTGCTTTGCCGAAGAACGCGGTGTCATATCCCGCTGCTGCGAGGGCACCAGCGAAACCGGCCTCTCCCACCCGCGACTCCAGATCAACACCGTTGTCATGAACGCCGTGTGTACGTGGCAGGATTCCGGTGAGAATCGAGGCCCGGGTCGGTTGGCATACAGCGTTTGGCGTAATAGCAGCGGTAAAGCGGACGCCGTCGTGGGCCAGACCATCCAAATGCGGGGTCTTTATCGGGCGGCCCTCTACGCCCAGGCAGTCGGCGCGTTGCTGATCAGCGGTGATGAAGAGAATGTTCGGGCGTTTCATGTGCGATTATCCGGAATGTGACGAGGAGCCGGTACATTTGTAAACAACATACCCAATTCCAGCCCGGCCATGTACACGTAATAGTCATGAATGTGCGTACCTTATCGACACTTCTTCGCAAAAATACACCGCGCCACCTGCAAACAATATCCCACAACTGGCATCGGCGTCTGCGGTGCTCACATCCGCTGTAGCCTCGCTGGGCGAACTGAGCTAGTCAAATAAACTCGCACCTACGGACTGTTCGCTTTAGCCTAGCCTAGTCGATTCGTTCATAACGAACGCCGATGATCGTTGTCTACGCGCAACCGGTTCCGAGCCACCGAACTGAACTGGGAACCACTTGGGCCGATGACCGGTTGCAGGCGGGCAGCAGCAGTGTGTGATCTACGGACCCCTTGCGGAAACGGTCCACGTCAATTGAGCAGTATTTTACGAATAGGTCCGGATTCACCATATCTTCACCATCGCTCTACACCAGAAGATAAAGTAAATATCTCTAAGGCTTAAGGTAATGACTAGTATCAATATGGCACCACTATTTGCAAAAGCAAACCAACACGCTTATCAGAAAAGAGAGCGAGCATTCTACACTGACCGGATACAAAAAAGCTGGGGCGGTGGACATATTATGAAAGGCCGCATCCCCAACGACTCCTCACTTGTATTGATGAGCAATGACTATCTTTCCTTGGCTAATGATGAGCGCATCCGAAAAATACAAGCAGACACACTAATGAACACTGGAAATGGCCTGATTATGTCTAGTGTCTTTCTTCATGGCGAAAACCCACAAGGACAGCTCGAAAGACGATTCGCTATATTTTTGCAAAGCGAAAGTACAGTTCTGTGCCAATCCGGCTGGGCTGCTAATGTAGGCCTTTTGCAAACCATCGCCGACAGCACTACTCCGGTTTACATTGATATGCACGCGCATATGTCGCTGTGGGAGGGCATCAAGTCCGCGGGAGCGACAGCGCATGGCTTCCGGCACAACAACATCAGTCATATCGAGCGCCAAATACGCAAACACGGCCAAGGAATTATCGTCGTAGACTCTATATATAGCACAAATGGCAGCATATGCCCGCTACATGATCTGGTAAACGTTGGAGAGCTATACAACTGCTTAATGGTTGTTGATGAATCTCATTCTCTGGGAACTCACGGATATCAAGGCGAAGGATTAGTGGCTTCATTAGGCCTGACTCATCGAGTACATTTTCGAACTGCCAGCTTGGCCAAGGCTTTTGCCGGCCGTGTGGGCATAATTACATGTTCGAGCAAATTTTACGAATATTTCAAATGCAACTCGTTTCCAGCCATATTCAGCTCCTCACTCTTGCTACATGAAATCGCCGCGCTCAGCCAAACCCTTGATATTGTGATCGCCAGTAACAAAGAGAGAGAACGACTGCATAGAAATGCTGACGTCTTAAGAACAGGGTTAATTGAATTGGGGTACAATGTTTCTGTGAGTCAGAGCCAAATTATCCCTCTTGAAGCCGGCCCTGAACAACGCACCATAAAGCTTCGGGATGCATTAGAGGCACATGATATTTTTGGTGCTGTTTTTTGTGCACCAGCAACAGCAAAAAATCGTTCTATGATCAGACTCTCTCTGAATGCTGCTCTATCAGCCACACAAATCCAATATACTCTTGAGGTTTTGCACAAGATCCGTGATAAAGTTGATCTCGACCAATGGCCTTCTACCTCCAAGCTAGTGAGATCTAATGTCGTATCCTTATAGAAATCCGATAGCCGGCAATGAGTATGTCCTACTAAATATGAGGTTTCAGCCTAAGATGCCACTCGTACATTCGCATCAAGATCATCCAGATAATATTCGTATCTATATTTGGATACCATTTTTCTATAATTCATATAATATTCAGGATTCTTCATGATTGAGTAATATAAGTCGGCATTGTCCAGCTTTTTGCACGGAAAGATATATCTTTCCCAGTTTCTTATATTTTTCGAGTATCGATTTCCTTGTTCCCAAAAATAAGGAATGGCTTTACATTCATCAACTATTTTATACAGATCTTCAGGTCCTTCGCATTCGCGAAATATTTCACACCAAGATGCTAAATCTTCCGCAGATGCTATCATCAGATGAATCAAATCTCCACTCATAGTTACCCACTGCTGTCCCATAAACTTTCATGAGAATGAAAACTGTATCTGGACCTGAGTTTCAATAGGGCCTGGAGGGTCTCCTTTGAGTAGTCCCCACAGGTCTCTTCGCTCAAATAAATTGACTTGAAAGAGTCTAATGATCTGTTGAATGCTTAAATCGAGTTTGCTACAAAATTTCAGGTAAGCGACCATTAAATACATACACATAGCGACCCATATTTGAGTCATGACAGCATTTTTTGACGTCCCTACGAATGACTTAATCTTCAAATTTTGTTTGATGCATTTGAAAAATAACTCGATTTGCCAACGCGACTTATAAATATCTGCAATGGTTTTGGCAGTCAATTCGAATTGATTGGTGAGAAAGACGTAATGCTTGCCGGTCTGTGGGTCCCGATAACCCATCCGGCGCAACTTAATCGGGCAGGTATCGGCTTTAGGGCCCGTTAAAATCAGCGTCTGATCTGAGGTAATGCCCTGCTCTTTATTCACCGGATGGCGAGAAATCACTCGGTATTTCGTATTGGCTTTCAACCGGGTGACAAAATAAATCCCCTTTGAATTGAGCAAGTTAAACCACGTGTAGTCCGTATAGCCACGATCAAACACCACAATAGAACCCGCATCCAGTTCTAAACTACGGCCTTGTGTAATATCTTGTTGTTTGCCTTCGGTAATAGTCATAAAGACCGGTAAAAAACCATCATGGTCCAGACCAACATGTAGTTTAATCGCGCCTTTGGTCTTGCGAAATTTGGCCCAAGGAAATAGTGATAAGCATAAATCGATGGTCGATGCATCCAAGGAATAAAGCTTATTTTTAAAACGAAACCCATGCCTAGGTGCCAAGCTTTGACATCGTGCCAGCAGCTTCCAAAATAATCCTTCGTAGAGTTGATAAGGCTGTTGCTCGTTAACACGAGCCAGAGAACTTCGACTGACCTTAGCGATACCCAAATGGTAACTTTTGCGGCGTTGTTTATCCAGATTGCTGACAATATCTCGCAAACTACAGCGACCGGCGAGTTGGGCAAAACTCAACGCCACAAACTGTGACCAGCGTGACATTGTCCTCAATACACGGCCTTTATGGTGGGTTTTTGCGAGGGTTTCAAATTCATGTCTAGAAATCAGTTTTAGCAGCTGTGAAAATACGCTGTTACTGTGACTCAAGGCTATTATCCTGTTGATATTGAAAGATATTCTGAACCTCTATTCTAACAAATTAGCGCAGAATAGTCTTTGATTCTAAGCTCATTCAAAAGTTTGTGGGACAGCAGTGAGTTCTGATGCGCTGGCCATCAGCGCAATTTATTTTCTAGATTGGTCTTAACTCCAGGCCATTCATTCGCGATGATGCTATAGAGAACGGAGTCACGA
The DNA here is from genome assembly GCA_012103455.1 of Gammaproteobacteria bacterium. Classification (GTDB taxonomy): domain Bacteria; phylum Pseudomonadota; class Gammaproteobacteria; order HK1; family HK1; genus WLWT01. The sequence goes on along the minus strand of WLWT01000002.1, from coordinate 206,642 downwards.
ACTCGGCCATCCGGCATAATCATATGGTTGCGCAAAGTTCCCTCTTCCTTGGCCCCAAGCCTGAGTATCGCACGGCGCGAGCTTTGGTTCAGGTAGTCCGTCAGAAGCTCAACCCGGTTCATACCAAGTACCTCGAACGCATGCTTGAGCATTAGCAGCTTTGCTTCGGTATTAATGCGCGATCGTTGATGAGACTTGGCGATAAACGTGTGGCCAACTTCCAGCCGTTTATGGGTGAAATCCGCTTTCATGAACCTGGTTGAACCAACAACCTTGCTAGTTGCGATGTCCATAGTGGCAAAAACCAAGGAAAGTCCGCTCTCTTGTTCGTTAACAGCCTGGCGTATGAAGCCTGAAACATCCTCTAGCCTTGGCACCAAGGTGACGAACAACTTCCATAATTTACCATCCGCGATGGCTTTACATAAACCATCATGGTGGGCTTCAGTCAACGGCTCCAATCTAACGTACTGTCCGGTTAATGTTTTGGGTTGCATCATGGTTATAGCTCTCGGCAATTGATGTGACGGCAGACGGTGCCTAAATCTTGCCATCGCCACCGCCTGCACCCACCCGCTCCATCAGCTGCGGCAAGCGGCTTAGATCATCACGATATCCCGTCACTAGTGTTTCATTGCTGTCAGCCACCACATACCGGCGAAGTCCCTTGGCATAATCCGGGAGCGTCTCGAATAACCCCTAGCGATCGCTTCGCGACGTAACCGGATCGGATTAGGTTAACATTGTCCTTTAGCCGAACCTTCACAATCAGGAAATTGAGTCAGTGAGTCACCCCGACAACTTAAGTCTTGGCACCACCGTCAGCGCGTCCACTCCGCACTGGGAACCCCGCCCACGGCCCGCCGCTGGCGCGCCCAACGTCGTGCTCATCGTCTTCGACGACACCGGCTTTGCTCACTTCGGCTGTTACGGCTCGGACATAGAAACACCCAATATCGACGCGCTGGCAGCCAACGGCCTGCGATACACCAATTTCCATACCACCGCTCTGTGCTCGCCAACCCGTGCCTGCTTATTATCGGGTAGAAACCATCACTCAGTGGGCATGCGTTTTTTGTCGAATGTAGATACCGGTTTTTCCAACTGCCGCGGCGTTATCTCGCCGCAGGCGGCGACCTTGGCGGAGGTGCTGACAAGCGGGGGTTACTCCACCTTCGCCCTCGGCAAATGGCATCTTGCCAACATGGAAGACTGCGGGCCGGCCGGCCCTATGGATCATTGGCCTCTTGGCCGCGGCTTCGATCGCTTCTATGGCTTCCTGGGCGGCGCCACGGATCAGTTCTCGCCAGAGCTTGTGATCGACAACCGCCCGGTGGACCCACCCGCCGATCCGGCTTATCACTTATCGCAAGCGATGGTCGATGAGGCGATATCGATGATTAGCTCGCAGCGCACCACCAGCGCCCGTCCCTTCATGGCTTACCTCGCCTTCGGCGCCACCCACAGTCCCCATCAAGCGCCAGCGGAATACTTGCGCCGATACCGCGGCCGTTACGATCAAGGGTGGGATATCACCCGTCAAGCATGGTTCGAACGGCAACGGGAGTTGGGTGTGATTCCACCCGAAGCGGTACTTTCGCCGCGCAATCCGGGTATACCTGCGTGGACCGGCCTGAGCGAGACGGAGCGCAAGCTGTTCGCCCGCATGCAAGAAGTCTTCGCCGGCTTTTTGCACCACACCGATGCGCAAATAGGACGGCTGGTGGACTTTCTTCGCATCATCGGTGAACTGGACAATACGCTACTCGTATTGCTATCGGATAACGGTGCCAGCCAAGAGGGCGGCAAGAATGGCGTCATCAACGAACTCGCTTTCTTCAACCGCATGCCCCAGCGCGTTGACGACATGGCCGATCGCATCGACGATATAGGCGGCCCCAATCTTTATAACAACTATCCTAAAGGTTGGTCGCAAGCCGGTAACTGCCCGCTTCGTTTCTACAAACAAAACACCTACGAAGGCGGCATCCGCGATCCGCTCATCGTGCATTGGCCGGCGCAGCTTAAAACGCCCGGCACGCTACGCCATCAATACCATCATGCAATAGACATCATGCCCACCATACTCGACTGCGTGGGCATGGAAGCGCCCGCTGAATTCAAAGGTGTTGCACAAATACCAGTGGCAGGCATAAGCATGCGGTACAGCTTCGACAAGGCGGATACGGCCAGCCGGCGGCACACCCAATACTACGAAATGCTGGGGCACAGAGCGCTTTATCACGCCGGCTGGAAAGCGGTAACCCTGCATCAACCAGGCACACCGTTTGACGATGACATATGGCATCTCTATCACGTGGACACGGATTTCGCGGAGATCAACGATCTAGCCGATACGCATTCCGAGCGATTGGCGCGGATGAAAGAACTGTGGTGGCGTGAGGCGGGCCGTTACAACGTTTTGCCGTTGGATGATAGATCATCGGAGTTGTTCGCCATGCGCCGGCCAGACTCGGAACTGTCTAGAAACATCCTGCGTTACCTGCCCGGCACCGCGCATATCGATAGATTCGCCATGCCCGATATTCGCAACCGCTCCTGGACCATCACCGCCCATATCGAACACGGCGCTGGCGATGAGGGGGTGCTGGTCGCTTGCGGTGCCCGTACCGGCGGGCATAGTTTTTATGTACAAAACGGCCACCTGGTATTCGAGTACAACGCTCTCGGTCAATCGACGGCGATCACCGCCGACAGAGCATTGCAGGCCGGCCGCCATACAGTAAAAGCGCAGTTCAAAAAATCCGCCGAACACGAAGGAACTCTAACCCTCATAATCAACGAAGAACCTTCCGGCCACGGCACTATAAGGCTATTACCGTGGCGCCAAACCCTCTATGGTATGGATATTGGCCGTGACGTGGGCTCCACTGTGGGCACCGCTTATAAAGCGCCGTTCGCCTACTGCGGCACTTTGCATTTCATCGAGTACGAGACGCAAAACGATCGCGATGACTTGCGCGCCGCCGCCGCGGTGGCAGGACAAAACTGCCTTATCGATCAGTAGGCCCTTGCCGATGATGCCCTTGCCGATGACGCCCTTGCCAATGACGCGTTCATCCGCGGCGTGTAATGGCCAAAGGTCATGTCAACCCCATCGCCCGTTTGCGCGCGGACGCGAAGCCTTGCACCGTGCGATCCGCCACCATGGCCAACAAAGCCATGGCGATGCCGGCGCTCAGGCCCAGCCCCATATCGGCCCGGCCTAATGCCACGTAAATGGATTGACCCAGATCGGTGGTGCCGATCAGTGCGGCGATGACCAACATGGCGAAGGCGTACAAAATAGTTTGGTTACTAATTCGGAAAAAAATTACCCGACATTAATTCAGAATATATCTGACATGCTTTTCATAGAAAAACCGTTTAATTATTTGCGTATTCTGTTGCAGTGAGTGCAACACCGAACGAGCCAAGGCCATCAGTTGCTCCTTTGTAGCCACCACTGTCCGCCCAATTCGTTGGCTTTTTACATGATGCCATACTAGCTCATCAGGATTGAGTTCCGGTGAATACGGCGGTAACAATACTAACGTGAGCTTACCTTGGCTATTGCGGACAAATTCTTGCACTTTCTTGGCTCGATGAATGGGATGGCCATCAACAACCCAATAGACCGATCGCTTGGCGTTGTGCAACAAACGCCTTAGAAAGTCGATAAAAACGTCTGCGGTTACCCGTGATTCAGTTACCATGAAACGCAGGTGACCTTTCGGCGAAACGGCTGACAGCCTATTCACGCTAAAGCGCCGACCCGTTTTCGCTACAACTGGCGTATCACCCCGTACCCCCCAAGTGGTACCACGATGATAATCCGACCGGATCGTCGATTCGTCGCCAAAATAGACCCGCGCTCGGCGCCTTTTCGCTTCTCGTTGTACTTCAGGCCAAGTTTCTCTTAACCATACCTTAACCTGAGCAGGGTTTTGCTCGTATGCCTTAAACCGAGGGCGCTGCGCACTCATCCCCCAACGAGACAGGATATTGCCCACCGAGCGCTCGCTGACCTCGATGCCAAATTTATCTTTCAGTAATATCTGAATCATCGAGCGTGTCCACAAGGCATCGTGAAAATCCAATTGCAACGGATTCGTTTTAACTAGTTCACGTAAGCGATCCGCATATTCATCGGGACACTTTCTTGGGCGACCCGTGATCTTGCCGGTGGACAGCGCCTGTTCACCACCTTGCTCATATCTGGATAACCAATCGTCAATGCAAGAACGATGAAATCCGAGGGCTTTAATTACTTTTTCAGGGCTTTCACCCGATAATACTTGCGCAACCGCGTGCCTGCGGATGGCTTCTCGCGCGGAATGGGGCAGTGAGCGACCGTCTGTCTTTTTCATAGCATCACTATAACACATTTTATTAATTTGTGTCGGGTAATTTTTTGCCGAAGTAGTAAGTCCCAACAAAATGCTCGGAACCGCGTAAGGAAGACGCACATAAAACAGCATCTGGGCCGGCGTACAGCCATTCGCCTGCGCCGCCTCCACCAGTACTGGCGGCGTATCTACGATGCCGTGACGGGTATAACGGATCGATGGCACGATGGCGTAAGCCACAATGGCAAGAAACGCGGAAAACTCCCCGATCTGAAACAGCATAAGTACCGGGATCAGCAAAACAAAGAGCGGTATCGTTTGCAGGGTGTCACAGATGGGCCGCAAAACGCGCCAAGCGTTATCCGAGACGGCGCCAACAATACCCAAGCTAATGCCGGCCATTGCACTGACCAGTGCCGCCGTGGCACACAGATACAAAGACAACATCGCTTTGTCCCATAACCCGGCGAACAAGATCCAAAAGAAGGCAGCAGCGGCAAATATCGACGTGCGAAAACCTCCTGCTAACCAGCCGATCCCGGTGGCCACGGCGATGACCACTGGCCACGGCAACTGGGTAACTCCAACCAATACCACGTACGCCAAGAAACCGGCGGTGACAGCAAGAGCGGGGCGCGCGAGAACAAACAGAACTACTGCCACAATGAAACAACAAACGATATAGCCAGTATTGAGTGTATCGTTCCAGACGAATCCCCAAGTGAAGTCGAGCACAGCGTCATCCAGGCCTATCTTCAAGGGCAACAGGATGTAGAAAAGAACAGCGTTTTTGAACGCTTGCAGCGCCGCGCTATAAGTAACAACGAATTCATCCAGCCCGGAACTCAGCTCTCCAGCCATATGACGCAGCCAGGTGAATTGTGTGATATCGCTTATGCTAGCCCCGCTCAGCGCGACCATGGCGAGCGCGCAACCGGCGATCGCGATGGCGAAGTATTGGGCGGACTTTTGCGCCAAGGTGTTGTGCGCCGTTAAAGCGGCAGACATCCGGTCCATGAGGATGGCAAAGACGACGATAACACTGCCTGCCAGCAAGCTTTCGCCGAATTGTGCCTTGCGCATGGTGAGTAGCACTTGCCAGCCGATATCGTTAAAGCCCCCGATCACGGCAGCGATGATCACCATGCTGAGCGAGGCCATGATGGCTTGATTCACCCCCACCATGATCTGAGACATGGCCGCTGGTAGCTCAACCCAAAATAGCCGCTGTAAAGCATTCGCCCCGGACATGGCCGCCGCTTCTTTGATCTCGGGATGAACGAGCAGTAATCCGAGCAGCGTATTCCTGGCCATGGGCGGCGCGGCATAAATAGCGGAGGCGACCAAACCCACTACCGGACCAAAGCCGAACAACACCAGCAACGGGATAAGATAAGCAAACGTGGGTATGGTTTGCATGAAATCGAGCAAACCCTCCACCAGGGGCCGCAGGCGCGCATAGCGGTACGCGGCGACGCCGATAGCAGACCCAAGCATCACAGCCAGCGGCACTGATACCACGATCAGTGACAAGGTATTCATACTCTCGGACCAATACCCACTCGCAACGATAAATCCCAAAGCGGTGGCGGCATAGAGCGCCATGCGCCAGCCTCGAAGCCAACATCCGAGCGCCACGATGGCGCCGTATACGCCGAGCCAATGGCTCTCGGTGAGCAGGGCGGACATCCATGCCATGGGATAACCCAGCAGCGATGCGAAGAGACGGGCGATAGGTTTTAAAACAGCGGTTACACCTTCGGATAAGCCCGTCAACCCCTCTTGCACGGGCCAAGTCCACTGCGCCGGCAGCGTTTGCAACCATGGCCATTGACCGCGCAGTAAAGTGGCCATGAGGGCAACGGCGGCCACTACCGTCCACACCACGTAAAGTGGCCGTCGCCCGCGCAATGTCGAGCGCTCGGGCACCGGACTAGGTTGTTTTTGTGTTTTGATTTCGGCTGAACCCTTGGCCCACGGCCAGGGCCAATGAGTCCGGTGTCAACTCACCCACGATGCGCCCGTCACCATCGGCGACCGGCAACGATTCGAAGCCCTGAACAGACAGTCCCTGGACCCACCTCACCAATGCCTCCTCTACCGGCATCCCGGCCCGTAGGATAGGTCCTGCGCCAGCGTCGGCACCTGCCGGCGTAGACGCGGCGCTCATCAGATCGCCCACCGTCATAAGCCTTCCTTTGGGCACCTCCCGGGTGAAATTGGCCACGTAGTCATCGGCGGGATGCAAAACGATGTCGGCGGGCGTACCTACCTGAACGATTTCGCCGTCGCGCATGATCGCGATCCGATCGGCGATGCGCAGCGCCTCGCTGAAATCATGGGTGATGAACACGATGGACTTATGCAAAGTGGCTTGCAGATGCAAGAATTCGTCTTGCAATTGCCGGCGGATCAGCGGGTCTAGCGCCGAGAACGGTTCATCCAAGAACCAGATCCGCGGATTCACCGCCAGACTACGGGCAATGCCGACACGCTGCTGTTGTCCACCGGACAGTTCCCGTGGATAGTTGTTCTCCTTTCCCTCCAATCCGACTTGCGAGATCACCTCGGCGGCCCGTTCACGGCGTTCGCGTGGGTTAACCCCCCGCACCCGCAGGGGAAACGCCACGTTATCCAACACCGTCATATTGGGAAATAAACCGAAATGTTGAAACACCATACCCATGGTGTGGCGGCGCATTTCGATGAGGGTTTTATGATCGGCGCTCAGTATGTCCCAGCCACCGATCAGCACTTCACCAGCGCTGGGTTCGATAATGCGTGACAAGCAGCGCACCACCGTTGACTTGCCTGAACCCGACAAGCCCATGATGACGAACAGCTCCCCGTGAGCGACGTCGAAGCTGACATCGCGTACCGCGGCAACCAAACCGTCTTCAACGAGCGCCGCTGCGCGGTCCTTGGCCGCCGCAAGCGCCGCGGCATGCACACCATAGCGACGCGCCGCCCGGGCGCCGAAGACCATCCACAAGTTACGGCAGCCGATGGCGGCATCGCCATCCGCCGCATCATCAGTCATAGTCCGAGGGCCGGTCTATTTCAACGCAGCATCGGCCAACGCAGCATCGACGATAGGCCGCCAGGACGCTTCATTCGCCGCCACCCATTCGGCCGCGACCTCTTCGACTTTTCGCCCATCCACGTCTATAGCCCCCATCAGCGGCTGCTGCTGCTCGGCGCTCAACTGCATCTTGTGCATGATCTCGAACGCAGCCGGCCACTTCTTGGCAAATCCCGACCACGCTGCTTTGAACACCCGGGTTGGCAGGAAATCGCAATCGGAGGTGGCATCGGGGTTGGTGCCCCACGCAGCGTTGTCGTAACACGCCGGCTCGCCGGGCGGCAATTCAACGAACTTCATGTCGTATTTGGACATAGCCCAGTGCGGGCGCCAGAAGACGATGAGCAGCGGGCTCTTGCGTTCCGTGGCGGCGCGGATTTCCGCGATCAAAGCCCCTTCGCTTCCGGCAGGCACCGCTTTGTAGGGCAATTCGAGCGCCCCCGCCCGATCTGCGCCAGGTGTGCCCCAATCGGCCGGATAATCGACCAAGCGTCCCATGGGCAAGGTCTCCGCCGTGGCGAACTTACTTGCGCATGCCCGCAACGCCTGCCACTTCGGCAATCCGGGGCAAATGTCCGCTACATGCACCGGATATGCGAACCCTTCCTTGGCATCCAAACCCAAATCACCCGCGTCCACCACGCGGCCCGCGGCTGCCTCCTTGGCGAACTGCTCGGACACATTCGAGGCCCATACCTCCAGGGCCGCATGCAACTCGCCCTCGCCCATGGCGCCGTACATATTCATGTAGCCGGCGGTGACGTACTCCACTTTGTAGCCAGCCCGCTCCAATACGCCACCGATCACATGCGTGGAGACGTGCTGTCCGGTCCATTCATTGATAGCGAGCTTAATAGCATCGTCCTTGTCGCCCACCGGCGCTGCTCGAGCGGTGATCATGGCGCCCAGCGCCAGGACTGGCAACAACTGGGCCAGTAACATCCGCCACCGGATCAACCGCCAGCGCATCAATAGATTTCCAAACATGTGCTCCTACCTCCCATACCTATCGTCATCATTAGCCATTGCCGTAAGTTGCCCTTAAGTAAGTTGCCCTCAAGACTGCGTTGCTCGGGCAGCTCTGTTACCGTGGGGGCAGCCGAACGCCAGCGTCTACCCGCACCACCTCACCATTCATATACGGATTGGTAATCAGATCCAACACCATATAAGCCAATTCTTCTGCGGCGCCTAAACGTTTGGGAAACAAGACCGAGCGCCCCAGCTTCGCTTTAACAGCCTCGGCCTCTTCGCCTTGACCGTAAATAGGGGTATCGATCAAACCGGGGGCAATGGTGTTGACCCGGATACCACAGGCGCAGAGATCGCGGGCAATAGGCAAAGTCATACCGACAATGCCGCCTTTGGAAGCGGCATACGCGGCTTGCCCGATCTGACCATCGAAGGCAGCCACCGACGCCATATTGATGATCACACCACGCCCGCCGTCATCATCCACCGGCTCGGTCCCGGCCATGGCGGCGGCGGCCAGGCGCAGCATATTAAAAGAGCCGAGCAGATTAACTTTGATGACGAATTCAAAAACGCCGAGATCCATCGGCCGGTTGTTCCGATCGATGGTTCTAGCGGCACGGCCTAAGCCTGCTGAATTCACCAACACCCGCAACGGCCCGAGTTCACCGGCAGCCGCCACCGCGGCGGCACCGTCATCGGCACTGGATACGTCGCATTTGACGAATGCACCGCCCAGTTCACCTGCCACCGCCGCACCCCGTTGCTCTTGCAGATCGGCGATCACCACGCGCGCGCCCGCGCCGGCCAACTGCCTGGCGCTCGCTTCGCCTATACCGGACGCCCCACCAGTAACAATGGCGCTGGCCCCACTGAGATTCATGCGTGGCATGGATACAAACCCTCTTTGTATTTTACGAATTCAGGTTTTTACAAAAGCTTCAAGCGAACAGCATAGCCCGGATCGAACAGCCTCAGCCGGGGCTTTCAGCCCGCCGCCCTCATCGGTTGTATAGTCCAAATCAGCTCATCGCCCTGATCCTCGAAGGCGAGATCCTTGAGGCGGCGCTGCGAGCGCATGGTACCCCGCCACAGTTCACCCCAGCAGTGCAGCAACACGCCGCGCGCCGGTTCATCAATGCCGCGTACTAATCTGAACCCGCGGTGGGTCAGTGTGGCGCAGTCGTCATCCGGCCCGCAAACCATGCTTACCTCATCGCCCATGCCTTGAAACAAAACCATAAGAAACTGCCCAGCCTCTCGCACGCCACCCTCACTGCTACCCAGGGCGCGTAACAGCCGCGGATAATTCTGTAAACCCGTCAATCGCGCGGCGAGTCCGCCCAACTCCCGTGTCTGCTCTTCGCCGATCACTGCAATCAGTTCACGGATGCCGTTCCTTGCTTACCTCATCGCCCATGCCTTGAAACAAAACCATAAGAAACTGCCCAGCCTCTCGCACGCCACCCTCACTGCTACCCAGGGCGCGTAACAGCCGCGGATAATTCTGTAAACCCGTCAATCGCGCGGCGAGTCCGCCCAACTCCCGTGTCTGCTCTTCGCCGATCACTGCAATCAGTTCACGGATGCCGTTCCTTACGAACTCCACCGCATAGTTGCGGTTGGCTTTGGCCAGACGCACCGCATCCCATTCCTCCTCGGGCGGTGCCGGCTGCGCCGCCGGATCGAACACCGGTGGTAACTCGCCATGGGCAAACTGCAAACGCTCATCATCGCTCAACGGCCGATCGAATTCTTCGAAGTAGCCACACAATCCAAACTCTCCGGTCATGTCCTCGGAGACACAGACAAAACCGAGACGAGGGTTGTTGAGAGAGACGCCATTTTGCGCATACCAACCGCGCAGGAAGCCCCGGCTGGCCGCCACCGGGATCCCGCAGATGGCCGGTCCATCGAACATCCAGCGGGGATACCTGAAGCGGACCCAAGCTTTGCGGTCCGACTCGTACATGTACTCAACGGCCACGCCACCCATGCTATTGGACATCACGTGGTACTTGGCGCACGCCACGGCATCGGGCAAACCGCGTAAACCCAACTTGTAGAAACTGGCGAGAAACTTCTCTTCGTGTTGGCGCCGGAACAGCCGGGTTATCCAAGAGCCGATTACTTCCGGGCCTTTACGGGTGGAGACCATGAGTTGCAAACCCAGCAGATAAGCATGGTGGATATCGGCCAGCGCGGCGCTAGCGGGAGCGTGCTGATGCATAGGCGGCAATAAGGTGCGGGGCTTGTTGGAGAGCGGGCAGTCTAGCATCGGGTGCGCCCAGGCCAAGTACGGGGCCATCTATGCCCTGCTGGTGGTTGACAAACCCATATAATTCGATAATTCTAGTTATATCGTTCTGTGGCACTGTAACCCCTACCACTACTCACACTCGCTATGGCCCGGACTGATCCAATGCTCGAACTAGAACAAGCCGCCCAAGGATTCGCAGCCATAGGCTCCGAGCCACGGCTGGAAGTCCTGTTGGCGCTAGTCCGTGCCGGGCCGCAGGGCCTTACCGTAGGTGACATACAAGCGCGGGTCGGCTTACCGGCTTCTACCCTGTCGCATCACCTCAAGTTTTTGGCGGCCGGCGGACTCATAGAGCAGCAAAAACGTGGCCGTAGCATCATCAACCAGGCGGCTTTTAGCCGGATTGAGACACTGGCCGCTTTTTTATTGAGCGAATGTTGTGCCGATACGGGTGGGCATGCGGGAACAGGTCACGCAATAGACTTGCCGAGGTAACTGAAATGACTGAACTCTTTGTCAGAGGTTTTCATGATTGGCGTGAACGCGGATTCACGCTCAAATCCATATGGACACTCATCGCTCTTATTCTTCTGGCGCTCTACTCAATAGATGCCGCCAACTTTCACCGTGTCCTATCCATAGCCATAAACGCTTTTGGCGGCACATTGCTTTTCATCGCCATTGCCGTCGCCTGCATTGCCTATCTCAAAGCCTGCGGCGCAGAAGCGGTGGTGGCCAAAGCGTTTGCAGGCAACGAAACACGGATGATTCTGTTCGCCGCGCTGTTCGGCGGTCTCGCACCGTTTTGCTCCTGCGAAGTCATTCCTTTTATCGCCGGACTCTTGGCAGTAGGGGCACCTCTTTCCGCGGTGATGGCATTCTGGTTGTCCTCACCGCTCATCGATCCACCAACGGTGGTAATAACAGCCGGCGCCCTTGGCTGGGATTTCGCCATCGGCAAAACCATCGCCGCGGTGGGCTTGGGGCTCATGGGTGGTTTCGTTATCGCTTTGTTATTGCGCACTGGGGTGTTTTCCGATCCGCTGCGCCAGCGGTCCTGCGGTGGCTGCGGTTGTGGTCCATCGCCTTTCGCAGGCCGCCCGGTCTGGCGGTTCTGGCATGAAGGGGCGCGTAGAGAAGTATTCAAGTCCGAGCTGGGCAGCAACTTTCTGTTCCTGGTCAAGTGGCTGGCGCTGGCTTACTTGCTAGAAGGATTGCTCATCACCTACGTCCCGGCGCAAGTCATCGCCGGTGTAGTAGGCGGTGAAGGTTTGGGGGCTATTGCTATTGGCGCACTCGCAGGTGCGCCGGCGTATTTGAACGGCTACGCCGCGCCGGCGCTGGTCGCGGGGCTGATGGAGCAGGGCATGAGCGCCGGCGCCGCCATGGCCTTCATGATATCCGGTTCAGTGAGCTGCATTCCCGCCATGGCCGCGGTGTGGTCATTGGTCAAGTGCGAAATATTCGTCGCGTACCTGCTTTTGGGCGTGAGCGGCGCCATTCTCGCCGGCGCCCTGTTCGGGGCTATACAGGCCATCGATTAACCCGGCCCCACGATGACAGCCGCTCAGATTATCTGCGCGCAAGGAGGCACTCGTATCGCGCCCTATTATCTGCCACTAGCCGATGAAGTGGAGGTGTTCAGAGCTGCCTACGAGGCTCGCTTGCCGGTGCTGCTCAAAGGTCCCACGGGCTGCGGCAAAACCCGCTTTATCGAGCACATGGCGTGGCATTTATGTGCAGATATGAGTGACGCCGCCGAGGGGCCGCTCATTACCATATCGTGTCACGAAGATTTAACCGCCACCGACTTGGTGGGCCGGTATCTCCTGCAAGGCGACACGACGGTGTGGACGGACGGTCCCTTGACCCGTGCCGTGCGCACCGGTGCGCTGTGTTATTTGGACGAAGTGGTGGAGGCCCGTAAAGACACGACGGTAGTGATTCATTCCTTGACCGATCACCGCCGTCTGTTGCCCATCGATAAAACCAACGAATTGCTTCCCGCCCATCCGGACTTTCTTCTGATCATCTCCTATAACCCGGGTTATCAGAGCGTTTTGAAAGACTTGAAGCCAAGTACCCGGCAACGGTTCGTCAGTTTGGAGTTCGGTTATCCCAAGCCGGAACAAGAGGCGGCCATCATTGCCCATGAAACCGGCATTGATCCCATCCATGCGGAAAAAATCGCAGTGATTGGCGAACGTGTGCGCAATCTCTGCGAGCATGGTTTCGAGGAAGGCGTGAGCACTAGACTACTGATCTATACAGCGGCGCTCATAAATCGTGGCATCGCCCCTAGACGGGCGGCCCACGCCGCTATCGTGACGGCGGTATCGGACGATGCCACGGTACAAGAAGCGATTGCCCATATTGTCGATGTAGTGCTGCCGTAGGCCGTAGAATAGATGCTGGCGGTTACTTGGAACCTCGCTGATTACGAAGATGTACTGGCGCTATTTTGCCAAGGTATCAGTGGACGTTATCTACCCATCGAATCAACGCTCGAATTCGACTCACCGAAGCTAACGCTGGCGCCAGGCGAGGCTTTACAGACAGCGGACTCGATCTATCTTCCAGAAACCCTGCGTGCGTACGAGCCGGCCGCATACCGGGTACTCGCTCTTATCCAGATCGGTTACAGAGAATGTGGTGCTCATAGATTTTCTTTCGACCATTTGTTGCACGAAGCACCGCAACTACGGGCCCGTACTGAGGCCAATGTAACGCCTGGCAGGGGAGAGTTATCGCGTCTCTATCTTTGCTTCGAAAACCCCGGGCTCGCGCGGGAGATTTTCTTGTTGCTCGAGTACGCCCGGGTACTGGCCCATATCAAGCGCGTTTACCCGGGAATAAAGCCGCATCTCAATCGCTATTTCGATTATTTGCTACTCGAGAACACCGCTTCCAGCGCGCCTCTGGCCAACGCGGAGCGGGCGCTACATGGTGATACGCAGGCTGCATTCCGGTTGCCGCCACGCCTGAGTGAAGCACTCACACGTACACAAAACTCGCAGCATGATGTTTATCGCTCGGCGGTGCTGCTATTTGCAGTCTACGAGGAGCTAGCCCCTCTATACCCAATTGTGCACTGGCCGGCGCAAACGCACGCCACCGATTGGCTGCAGCGCGAAGAACGGTTGCAAGAGTGGGAGCACAACACCCTCAATGAGCTAGAAGAACAGTTACTCGCCATACACGATCCCGCAGCCGGCGCTATAGCTGCGCGCCAGGCAACCGGTATCCACGGCGCCACGCGCGAGGAGTTGTCGGTGGCGCCGTTACAGCAAGCACGCAATGATCTTGCCCGCCGCGCCGCCGACGAGCGCTGCAGCGTAACATTCGCCTTGGGCAATCCCCACGGCAGCGCCCGTAGTACCCGCTATGATGAATGGAACTACCTAGAGCGGCGTTACTTGAAGCGGTGGTGCCGGGTGTTTGAAGAACACCTGCTGCATGAAGCAGGAGAAACGGATATACAGAGGCTGCGGCAAGTCATTCGCCGCTGGCAACCCGATATCAAAAAACATCTGGCCGCTATCCGCCCCATGGGATGGCAGCGGGTACGGCGGGTGGCCGATGGTGACGAATTGGATCTCAACGCGATAGTGGAAGCACGCCAAGACATGCGCGCGGGTCATAGCCCCGAGGCGCATTTCTACAGCCGCAAACAACGCATTAACCGCGATGTATGCGCCGCTTTTTTAATCGACTTGTCCGCATCCACGGACGATCCCATCGATAAATCGACCGCGGCCACGGCTCCCGAACCCGGGCGCGAAGAACCCGCCGCCCCAATGGATCAGTTGGCGGCTCCGTTGACGGATCCGTTGTCGCCGTGGCCGGATTGGGACGATGAATTGCTGGCACCGCAGTGCGACCTTCCTCAACGCAAAGTCATCGACATTCAGCGCGAAGCAATGGCGCTAATGGCAGCAGCGCTTGCCGACTTGGGCGACAGCTACGGCATTTACGGTTTTTCCGGATATGGCAAAGACCGTGTGGAGTTCTTCACCGCCAAAGACATCGCCCAGCCCTTCACCCATCAAACATTGCGCACCATCGCCGCCATGCAACCCAAACGCAGCACGCGCATGGGCGCCGCTATACGTCACGCGGCGGGCAAATTGTTGGCGAGTGGGCAAGCGCTGAAGCTATTGCTCATACTGAGCGATGGATTTCCGCAAGACTGCGACTACGGCCCCGAACGCGGTGAACATGAATACGGCGTTCAAGACACCGCCAAAGCCTTGCAAGAAGCGCGGCAAAAAAGCATCGAGACATTCTGCATGACGGTTGATCGCTCGAGACACGATTATCTCAAACGCATGTGTCCCGCCTCCCGTTACCTAGTGATCGAGGAAATCGAAGATTTGCCGCGGGCACTGTTCAAGGTCTATGCCGCATTGACGGGGCGTTGAATGTTCACCAAAGACCCCAACGCTAGGTTCTTGTGCGTGACCGGCGCTGGCAATCGATATGCCTGCCACGCCTGAACGGGTGTGGCGGGCGCTTCATGGAGCGCCGGCGTAGGAGGGGTGTAGGTGGCGTTAGTCCAGCCACCATTCAGGCGGATGCAGGGTGTGCCACCCGGTGGCGCCTTCAAATGCCGTGCCTATATACACCAGTTGCGCTTCACTCAAGCGGTGTCCCATAAGCTGAAACGACAATGGCAACCCCCCTTGCGCCGACAGCCCGCAAGGCAGCGAGAGCGTAGGCAGGCCGGCATAGTCCGCAGGCACAGTGAAGCGCGAATCCCAGGGATCGCGGTTGGCGGGTATAGGTCCGTAGGAGCGTTGCGCTGTCACCGGATAAGCAGCCCTAGGCGTAGACGGGCAGGCCAAGACATCAATGCTTTGCATGGTGACGGCCAGCTCGCCGTTGCAGGCGGCGCGCAGAAAATGTGCATCCGCGTAATCACGGCTGCTGTAACGGCTGCCCTGCTCCAACCATTCCCGGAACCACAGGCCGTAATCCATCGCCCGGCTTGGATAGGTGTTACGGTGTGCGTGGGCCGCCTCACTGGAGCAGAGCACCTGCC
The DNA here is from genome assembly GCA_012103455.1 of Gammaproteobacteria bacterium. Classification (GTDB taxonomy): domain Bacteria; phylum Pseudomonadota; class Gammaproteobacteria; order HK1; family HK1; genus WLWT01. Next base: position 190,938 of record WLWT01000002.1, on the reverse strand, counting down.
ACGCCGCCATGTACTCGCGCAATCGCGGCGGCATTTTCACTGCGATGATAGCCGCGCCCAGACGCTCCAGAACCTCAGCGGAATGCTTAACGGCAGCGGAGAAATCGGCCGCCATATCTTCGCTTGCGTAGTGTTCATCCCAGCCGACGCGCATCCCCGCCAAGGGCTTTGCATCGCTAGCCGCGACGGTTGGCTGCCAGGGTGGCGGGGCCATGCACAAGGACGTGGGATCGTTGGGATCATGGCCGGCGATGGTCTCCGACATCACGCCCGCATCGTAACTAGAGCGGGTCAACGGCCCTACATGATCAAGAGATTGCGCCAAGTCGAGCACGCCGTAGCGGCTTACCCGGCCCCATGTGGGTTTCAAACCCACGGTGCCGCAAGCCGCAGCCGGGTGCCGGATAGAGCCGCCGGTATCACTTCCCAGCGTGCCAAAAGCCAGGCCGGCGGCCGTCGCCGCCCCGCAACCACTCGATGAAGCGCCGGACCAGTGCTCCTTCTTCCATGGATTCTCCGGCACTTCAAAGTCAGGGTTATAACCAGCCATCGCCCCTTCGGTGAGATTGAGCTTACCGAGCAACACGGCACCCGCCTGCCGCAGCCGCGTGACTACGGTAGCGTCGAAATCGGGCACGTGATCGGCCAATACTTTGCAGCCGCCCATGGTGGGCACCCCGGCGGTGCAACACAGATCCTTGACCGCCACCGGCACGCCATGCAGAGGACCGCGATAGCGGCCCGCGGCGATATCGCGCTCAGCCGCTTGCGCCTGCGCCAAGGCATGGTCCGCCATGACTGTCGCGTAAGCGTGCAGATGGGGATCGTGGACTGCGATACGCTCGAGCATCGCGCGAGTGAGTTCCACCGGCGAGAGTGACCGGCTAGCAAGTTGCGGGGCCAATTCAGCGATCGTCTGATAATGCAATGGCGCGGTCATGAGCGGGCTCCCTCAAGTGAAAGCAGGCGGTGGGTGCCATACGCGGCCATTGCATCCAGTACCTCGTCAAAGAACCCAACCCAAGGGCTTCAACATCAATTAGCGTCCGCTTGCCGGAGTCGGATCATCCTACCAATGCCTCCGGAACGAGCCGCTTACCCGTATGATGCGCCGCACATCTTCCCATTCCATGAGTGCAGCCGCACTTGCAGTGGCGCCACCGAACAACAATAAGAGCTTGCGTTCTCAGGCATTTAACACCGCAATCGGAGTCCCAGCCAAAAACGCCTTAATCGCATCGAACGCTCCCCCATAAAACGTCTCATAGGTTTCTTCGGTCACATAGCCCACATGCGGCGTCAGTACCGTATTCGGCAAACTTCGCAAAGGGTGATCCAGCGGTAGCGGTTCGGTACCGAAGACGTCGATCCCAGCCCCGGCGATAGTGCCCTGCCGTAGTGCCGCCACGAGCGCAGCTTCATCGACGATAGGACCACGGGAAGTGTTAACCAGATAAGCGGTAGGTTTCATGAGTGCCAGAGCAGCGGCATCAATAAGATGTCTGCTTCGCTCACTCAGAACCAGATGCACGGTGGCAACGTCGGATTCAGCGAGCAGAGTCTCTTTAGATACTTGCCGTACCCCTACCGCCGCCGCCCGCTCACCGGTGAGATTTTGACTCCAGGCGATCACATTCATATCGAACGCCAACCCCACCTTGGCCACCCGCGCGCCGAGCCGGCCCAAACCGATGACACCGAGCGTGCGGCCCGCCAGCCCCAAACCAACATTGAGCTGCCATTGGCCGGCGCGCACCGCCCGATCTTCGCTAGGGATATGCCGCATCAACGATAAGATAAGGCCCCACGTCAGCTCCGCCGTGGGATGCGCCTGTCCCCCGGTGCCGCACACGGTCACGCCGTTGGCGGTAGCGGCGGCCAAGTCTATGGATGCGTTACGCATGCCAGCGGTGACCAACAGCTTGAGCTTCGGCAAGCGTCCGAACACACTGGCGGGGAACGGGGTGCGCTCACGCATAGCCATGACGATGTCAAAGTCAGCCAACCGGGTTACCAGCGCGTCTTCGTCATCCAGGTGATCAGCGAAAGCCACGGTTTCCACGTCAGGGCCTAGTGCGCTCCAATCGGCCATTGCAAGCGCTACGTTTTGATAATCGTCCAGCAGGGCAATGCGGGGCATAGAGTTACCTCAACAAGATACGTCAGCTACAGAGGGGAAATCCGGGTAACCCACCACAGTGGGTTCTCAAAATAACATCGCTATGGCCACTACTAAACCATGAACCGTGAAGACTTCATAATGCGCTTCGAAGCGCTCAAAGGCGCAATGCTGACATTCTTGCGTACTCATGCGATCGATGACACTCACCGCGCGCGCTTGGTTGGAGACATCGTCAATACAATTGAAAAAGCGCACTTACCTGCCGAGCCGCAAGCGCCAAGGCAATTGCCGGGCTGCCGGCATTTACAGGCCGCATTGGCGCTTGCCCGGGGTGGCCCCATGGAAAACCTGGCGCGGGCATTCGCCGATCTGGAACCGGCCCTGCGATGGATACGCACCGAGCACTACCGGGAACAATTGGGCGATGAGTACATGAACAACTACTGTTACACCAACATACTGGGCTACGACGCGCTCATCCCCCATGAACGCATTATCATCGCTTTTTTCATCATCGGACCCGGCCGCCACTATCCACGCCATCACCATGGCGCCGAGGAAATCTACTTTCCTTTTGGCGGCGATACTTTATGGGGCCAAAATGACCAACCGCCGTGCTTACGCCCACCCGGCCAACCCATCCACAACACACCGTGGCTGCCCCACGAAATGGTGACGCAGCAAACGCCGTTGTTCTCTTTTTGCTGCTGGAAATCGGCTGGGCCGTTGGCGTTGGCACGGCTAACCTGAGCGTCTGAGGGATCCATCAGGAAATCATGCGTTGTGAGCCTGTTCGACAAGGTCGCGCAGACTTCGTGTCGAGTCAATGAGCCCGCTCGCGCTGCTCGTATAATCAGTTCGCCTTACCACTTCGAGAGCTAGAAAAGGAATTGATAATACGTTGCGTTGAGTGACGGTATTGGCTTGCAAATGGCGATGCTATTGCATGGATTTGGCGTGAAGGCCCATCCACCACAGGCCAATCGATGCCCAGGTGGCGAGGAGGGTCAAGACATTGAGCCGTTCGGTGTTTCGACTGCGTGCCGTAGCGAGCGCAAAACCGAACGGATTAGATGTGAGGTCGTGAAAAGCCAGTTCAATCGGCATTCGTCTACCGTACAAAGTGGTGATGGCCTTAGGGCCGAACAGTTCGGGCGGCCAGTTTGTCGCGATGAGCCAAGGCCCGGATTGCTGTTTGCCAAACACCTCGGCTTACGCGTGTCCGCGCGTGCGATTGGCGTGACGATGGATAGGGGTCTTTTTCACCAGATGGAAGTGGCATCGGTCTGGCGTCCTAGATGCCAGTTGAACGCTTCGAAGAGGTTTGGGTTTGCCCGTGGCGTGACGGTATAGTCCGGTGGTTGGCGCCCAAGTCCCGGCACCACCGGATCGACAGTTAATGCCGTTTCTAACGCTTCCGGGCCACCACCCACCGGGTGCCTCTACGGCCTCGAACCCGGGTCCTGTGAAACCAGATCAGTGACGGTAAGGGGACGGCAATGCGCAGGGATGAGCGCCGGGCGCTGATGCACGAAGAGCCGGTGGGTAGAGGGGCGATTATAGTGTTTGAGCGCAAACACGGATGCGAACAGTGTAATCGCCCGGCCTTCGATGAGGGCGAGCGGCGCGTCACAACATGATGCGTTGTTGCGCTACGGCACCGGTCCAATCGATGATGATGACAGGCTGCGGCAAATGGGCGCACAGGTGTTCACACAACGCCTGATAGACTGAACATCGCCCGCGGTGAAGGTGAGAATTAGAAGCGGGCCGGTCAATGCGTTTGAGGTTGTGCATGGTGCGCGCGCTGGCGTTGACGCAGCGGCCAAAAGAGGTCACCGGGAGTTGGCGGCCACGAATCAACGCATCGGCGGCGCAGCAAAGAGCAGCGCTGCGTGAGCGATGACATCCAGGAACGCAGTTAAAGACGGACTTGTGCAATACCCGGTCAACGCGCAGGGTGTTGTCACCCGGTCATTGAATGGCTTGGCAGCGAAGATTTGAGCAGATAACACGATGCCCATCTATCTCTTTGTTTCCTCAACGGTTTGGTCTTCTAATTCGTGGGGATACCTAAGCGCGAATCGTTAGGTGTTGCAACATCGCCCCGATGCCCTAGCTATTCTTTATCATCGGGGGTTTGGTTTAGATAAACTATGACATTGACAGGACTGTTATTTTTATTATTTCTAGCGTACATTACAAATGAAGCAATACTGAAACTAATTTTTCCGATAATTGTCGGAGTGGTTTTATTATCTCCAATTATCGTATTATTCAAAAAGTGAGCTGATGCCAACAATATCAATGTTTTATGGAATAATCATTCGCATGTATTATGCACCAGGCGAACATCCGCCGCCGCATTTTCATGTATACTATGCAGAGCATACTGCAACTGTTGATATACAATCGTGTGAATTGAGCAAAGGCAGTTTACCAAAGAAACAACTTAAACTTGTTCTTGCATGGGCAGAACTGCATCAAGAGGAACTTATTGCTGATTGGAGCTTGTTAATGAACGGAGACGAGCCGTTCAAAATACAACCATTGCAGTGATGATATGAAAGATAGCGCAATACCGGTAGTTAGAAAAGTATATCCTCGGCAGAATTACTGTCTTGAGGTGCATTTTTCCAACGGAGAAAGTGGTATATTGGATATGCGACCTTATTTAGATTTTGGTGTTTTCAAGCTTTTGAAAGATATGCATGTTTTTCAACAAGTAAGGGTTTCTTTTGATACCTTGGAATGGCAATCTGGTATAGATTTAGACCCTGAATTTGTTTACCAGAAAACAAATAAAAACACTTACTACTTCGGCAAAAAATTACCCGACACAAATTAATAAAATGTGTTATAGTGATGCTATGAAAAAGACAGACGGTCGCTCACTGCCCCATTCCGCGCGAGAAGCCATCCGCAGGCACGCGGTTGCGCAAGTATTATCGGGTGAAAGCCCTGAAAAAGTAATTAAAGCCCTCGGATTTCATCGTTCTTGCATTGACGATTGGTTGTCCAGGTATGAGCAAGGTGGTGAACAGGCGCTGTCCACCGGCAAGATCACGGGTCGCCCAAGAAAGTGTCCCGATGAATATGCGGATCGCTTACGTGAACGGGTTAAAACGAATCCGTTGCAATTGGATTGTCACGATGCCCTGTGGACGCGCTCGATGATTCAGATATGACTGCAAGACAAATTTGGCATCGAAGTCAGCGAGCGCTCGGTGGGCAATATCCTGTCTCGTTGGGGGATGAGTGCGCAGCGCCCTCGGTTTAAGGCATACGAGCCAGACCCTGATCAGGTTAAGGTATGGTTAAGAGAAACTTGGCCTGAAGTACAACAAGAAGCGAAAAGGCGGCGAGCGCAGGTCTATTTCGGCGACGAATCGACGATCCGGTCGGATTATCATCGTGGTACCACTTGGGGGGTACGGGGTGATACGCCGGTTGTAGCGAAAACGGGTCGGCGCTTTAGCGTGAATAGGCTGTCAGCCGTTTCGCCGAAGGGTCACCTGCGTTTCATGGTGACCGAATCACGGGTAACCGCAGACGTTTTTATCGACTTTCCAAGGCGTTTGCTGCACAACGCCAAGCGAGCGATCTATTTGATTGTTGATGGCCATCCAATTCATCGAGCCAAGAAGGTACAAGAATTTGTCCGCACTAGCCAAGGTAAGCTCACGTTAGTATGGTTACCGCCGTATTCACCGGAACTCAATCCTGATGAGCTAGTATGGCATCACGTAAAAAGCCAACGGATTGGGCGGACAGTGGTGGCTACAAAGGAGCAACGGGTGGCCTTGGCTCGTTCGGTGTTGCACTCACTGCAACACAATACGCAAATAATTAAACGGTTTTTCTATGAAGAGCATGTCAGATATATTCTGAATTGATGTCGGGTAATTTTTTGCCGAATTAGTAACTTGCTCAATTCAAAAGGGATTTATTTTGTCACCCGGTTGAAAGCCAATACAAAATACCGAGTGATTTCTCGCCATCAGGTGAATAAAAAGCAGGGCATCACCTCAGATCAGACGCTGATTTTAACGGGCCCTGAAGCCGATACCTGTCCGATTAAATTGCGCCGGATGGGTTATAGTGACCCACAGACCGGCAAGCATTACGTCTTTCTCACCCATCCATTCAAATTGACTGCCAAAACCATTGCGGATATTTATAAGTCGCGTTGGCAAATTGAGTTATTCTTCAAATGTATCAAACAAAATTTGAAGATTAAGTCATTCGTAGGCATATCAAAGAATGCTGTCATGACTCAAATAGGGGTCGCTATGTGTATGTATTTAATGGTTGCTTACCTGAAATTCTGTGGCAAACTCGATTTAAGCATTCAACCGATCATCAGATTCTTTAAACTCATTTATTTGAGCGAAGAGACCTGTGGGGACTACTCAAAAAAACCCTTCAGACCCTATTGAAACTCAGGTACAGATACAGTTTACATTCTCATGAAAGTTTATGGGACAGCAGTGACTTATATTGTACCATTTAGCCTATTTTTAGAGGTGCCCTTATTTATAAATTAGACGATCACTCGATTTATATTTTTGCTATTGGTGGTCACTATGATCAGCCGTAACGCTTCAAGAAGCAGCGCAGTTTACTGCGTTTTCTTGCTTGACTTGTTAGCTGTAATATCTTGCAGCGAACCAGATATGTATTTGTGGATAATACTCGACACAAGAGTTTGATATGGCATACCTTCTTCTAATGCTCTTGATTGGATAGCTGTCAAATCTCTATTGGAAATATGTATATTTATTCTTTTTTCTTTTTTAAATGTATTGCTGGTAATAGATTCTAATTCTCTTCGACGTGATTCAGTTAAAACTGACTCAAAATTACCAGATTCTACGGAGTCTAATAACTCTTGCTCTTCGCTTGATAGTTTGGACTTATTCATAACTTACCTTCAAGATACATCTTGGTAAATTTCCTGCTGGGAATAATTGTTTTGAACAACACTTCGTTTTCGACATATGGAACGAGGTAAACATAATTCACAATACGTACTATGAAAATTCTCTGGTTAGGGTAATCCTCGGTATTGGGATGAACGATATCATCGAGAAGCCCTCCATGCTTTATATAGAAGATGGCTTCCTCAAAAGATATGTTTCTTCCAAGGATGAGATCTTGGTTTTTGTCAGCATTCCAGTTGTAGACTTTCATGGCCGACACAATATTACAAATGTGTGCATTTTGTCACCAATGCCGTACAGCTAACACCTTGCTAACAAGCGGCCAGCGAAGCTGGGCGTCCGAGTGGAGTAATGGGCACCTCTAAAAATGCACTTTTTCCGCGATTGCGGCGTCAGCGCCGTGCTCGAATCCTCAGGTATCACCTAATACACTGCGGTTCTGCGCGCGGTGCTTCCTTGCACTCACGAAAAAATTACTATTTTTAGAGGTGCCCTAATGAGGGTCGCCACACGCACCTTCGTGCGCAATGCTCAGCAACGATGCGCTGGTTTGGTTAAGGCGGGCCTTTTACTACTATGTAAGTGATTGATTTTATTAGACCAGGAATTTGCAAAATGAGGTTTTTCTACAGCCTCGTTATGCAGTACGAGCATGACTTGCGTGCATGAACAGATCGCGATCGCTACAGCCAAGTCAACGCAATCGCCAAACCGCGAGCGGTTTGGTTCCCTGTGCGGCCTATGACCGCTCCGGCGACGCGTTACCTAAGCCGTCATGGGTAAAAAAGCCCCAACCACTAGTGGCTGAGGCGACAGTGCTTCAAACGTTCTCGTTGGGGACTATCAGTAAGCAGTTCTTATGAACAGTGACAGAAATAAGCATGTCAATGGTAAAGCCTGCTTTTTCGAGCCAAGTTCCTTTTAAAAATAAAAAGGGTGTGGTTGGGTTGCCTTGGTAAGGCTTGTTTTTAAGGGAGTAATCCCGGTGTCTTTCACGAACTTTGAGGTATCGTATATACCCATCACACTTCAAGATGCGAACATCGGTGCATTGATAATGTGAAACCTATCAGTGATTCTTTTTCTCAATAAAATCTTTCGTCTTCCAATGCGCTTGAAAAAATTCAAAGAGGCTTCCCGAAAATCTACAAACTTCTCATAGTACCGATTATAAGTAACCGCTTCATGCATCATTTTCCAAAGTCGCTCAATTGGATTTAAATTCGGTGAATAGGGCGGCAAATAGTGTAATTTAATGTTTGAGTCCTTGGCATATGACTGAACGTCTTTGCTCTTATGATAAGCCGCATTATCCCAAATTACATGAATGTCTTTCTCTGGTGCATGCCGTTTGCGTAGAGATTTTAGAAAAGATTTAATGGTTTGCGCATTCACTCGCTCAACTTCAGTGTGGATTATTTTGTGACCCTCCAAAGATACAGCACCAATGAAATTCAATCGTGTTTGACGAGCCGTTGTGGCAATATTCTTTCGAGTGCCTCTTAAAATCCATCCATAAGCCAACCGTGTTTGATACTGCGGATGAAAACTGTCCGAGAAATAGATTAAACCCTTGTTTTTAGCGTCTTTCGAAAGATGTTCATATTCCTTGACAAACGCTTTTTGCGCCTGTGCGTTTGCTTTCGCTGGAACTGCATGAGGCTTCTTATGGCAGACATTATTGCGATGCAGCCATTTTGTCATGCCGCTTACACTGTAAAGCTTACCAAAATTCAATTTCACATAAGTGCAAATGTCCTTAACATAAGGATAAGTCATTCCTTCTATGTGTTTAACGAGCTTTGCTGTTTCATTCTCGTCTAAATCACTTTTGCTGCCTCCGTTTTCGGGCTTCAGCTTAGCTTTAGAAAAGTAATCATCGACATGGCGTCTAATAGTCTCATCATCTAAAAGCAAAATCCTAGCAATTTCTGAATAACTATAACCCTCATCAAAAGCTAAAACCGCTTTTATTCGGTCTCGAATACGCCCATCTCTCTCTTTACGATGAGATTTTATGAGTTCATCGCGCTCGCCTGGTGTTAAATGATTGTTCATAAGCTTATTTTGACCATAATCAGCTAGCTAATATAAGTATTCTATATTCGCATTTTCAATGGCGATGGGTATATTCATGGTTAGTTTCCTTTTGCAATTATCAAGTTGTGTTCTGCCCAACAAAAGTAGATGGTCGGGAAGGTTGATAACAGCAAAAAGCACTGCCCTGGGTATCTCCCTTGCGGGTATTGTATTCCCCAGATCTCCCGCCCATAGTTCCCCGAATTACGGGCGCAAAAAACCGCAAGCAGAAAACACCACTAAGGCGCCACGGTCACCAGAGGAACATACATCTCCTCGGCGGTGGCGCCGCCGTGAATGCCGATGAGGGAATAAGGCCGCTCCAATGCCAACCAATCCTTAACCGCACGGCTACCATCGGGCACCAGTACATAATCACCGATCCGGTGACGTAACTCCGGGTTGGGCTCGCCCAAGCCGAACCAGTGATCCTCCACCCACGTGCTGCTCTCATGCAGCACGTGCGCGCCAAAGATCTCGCTGACCGCATCGGCGAATAGCTCGCGGGCACTGGCGTGCGGATAACAAAATGCCGCCCTAGGCTCGCCGCATAAGGGCACGGCCAAATGGCGGCCCGCTGGCGTATCGCCACTCATCGTTATCCAATCGTCAGGCGAGGTATCGATCTGCCCGTGATCAGCGGTGAGAACAACCAAGGTACCCGTGCCCTCCAGGCGCTCGATGAACGCGCCAAACGCCTGATCGAACGCCCCTATGGCAGCGTCCGCCGCGGCGCTGCCCATACCGAAACGGTGGCCGATAAAATCGAGCTGCGGCCAATAAGCGTGCACATAACAGCGCCCGGCAGCCCCCTTCACACACGCTAGCGTCTGCTCGAACATATCCTCCAGGGTGTCATAACCACTCACCTGCGCCGGGCCTTTGTGGGCCAGGGTGTAAGCCGAATTACAGATGGCCTTGGGCATGACCATGTGGCTGGCGACCCCAAGCTTTTCGGCGAAGCCCCGGTTACCCAGCAGCGCGGGAAAATCGATGCCACTCTCAGCCAGCAGCGGGCCACCGTAGCGGGCAAGACCGGGCAGCACGGTTATCACCGCACCCATCTCGCGCATATACATATGCCAACCCACCACGCCGTGCTGCTGCGGCGCGGCACCGGTCAGAAACGTGGTAATGGCGCTGGCCGTGGTGGAGGGAAACACCGAGGTTAACGCTCCCCTGAGCGAGGCATTCAAAAACTTGGCCGCGGCCTGGGATTTTAAGAACTCAAATCCCAGGCCATCGACGATGATGAGCACCACGCACTTAGCATCCTCGATCTCCGCCACCCCCAGAGTCCTCGATTCGGCGTAGGCGGACCGCTCACCGCCCAAACCGCTTTGCAAAGAAGCCATGAGGTTGACGATGCCGCCCCCGGTGTAGTCGGGCTTATGCACGGCCGGTAGACTCCCGGGCACCTGCTAAAAATGCACTTTTTCCGCGATTGCGGCGTCAGCGCCGTGCTCGAATCCTCAGGTATGACCTATACACTGCGGTTCTGCGCGCGGTGCTTCCTTGCACTCACGAAAAAATGACTATTTTTAGCAGGTGCCCTCCCGCTGGATGATTGAAAACCCATAGAGTACGTGAATTCCATGGGCCGCTACCGTCCACCCGCAGCCAAATCCTCCCCTTACATTACCGCCGAGGGGTTTCGCGCTTTGCAAACTGAAAGCGAGAAACTCCGGAGCAGGCGCCGCGAAGTCGTTAAACACCTGAGTGCGGCCGCCGCGGAAGGGGACCGATCGGAGAACGCGGAGTACCTCTACCGCAAGAAACAATTGCGCGAGTTGGACCGGCGTATCGGCTATCTGCAACGACGTATGCCAAAGCTCAAAGTCATCAGGCGGCCACCTGGGGACAGCCCCGCGCAGGTTTTTTTCGGTGCTACCGTGGAGTTGATGGACGGTAATGGTGATAAGGCCGTTTACCGCATCGTGGGCGCTGATGAACTAGACCCCAATAACAATGGCATCAGCATCGATTCCCCCTTAGCGCGGGCGTTACTCAAGCGCCGGATCGATGATGAGGTGACTGTCAACACGCCCGCTGGCATGACGGAGTACGTCATCTGCGCCATTGATTATTAGTCCGCCTATTGGAACTTGGGGCCTGTTAGAATTGCGCGGTTAACTGCACACGAGTTTCAAATAGGAGGCCTAATGATGCACTCAGCTCTTACCCATCGGCCAAAGCACCGCAGCGCTGCTATCTATGGGTTGAGCGCAATCCTGGGTGCGTTTGCGCTCCTAGCGGGCGGATGCCTGCACGAGGAGCGGCCCCCTGATATCGCCATCGTCGATCTAGATGCCGTCGCGCGGCAATTAGGGCGCATGGAAGCGATAGAGAAGCAGTTAAACGAAAAGCGCGCGGAACTCACCGCCGAACTTAAGCAATCACTGCAGGAATTGCAGGAAAATCTGCGCCAGCGCCAGGCCGCATATGAAGGCCAGGAGACGCCGGCGGCGAACGCCGCGCGCAAAAAGATCATGACTGATGCGGCGGTCGAACTGGAACGCCTGAAACAGTCGGCGACCCAGAAGGTCAATCAACTGCGCCAGTCCCTGATCCTCGCCTTCCGCCAGGAGACGCTTCCCGCGGTACGCAAAATCGCCCGTGAAAGAAATGTGCGCACCGTCTTTACCGCCACTAGTAATGTGGTCTGGGCGGATGAAACCCTGGATATCACCAGTGCGCTATTGGCCGAGATGGGTGGCCCTCCCAAGAAATAGACTTCCCGGGAAATTCCCTGCCAAATAATAGCCTCCAAACGAGCGGCGAAAACCCGGTAACGAAGACCTGACAACCCCGAGGTATCCGATGGCTTGGAAACGCATGGTGCTAGAGATCGGCATGGGCACCGACATTCGCGGCACTGAGCCCACCAAAGCGGCAGAGCGGGCCTTGCGTAATGCGCTCTGGCGCAACGCCTTGACCGCCAGCACCGCCCTTGGACTCGATACGGACGGCATGCGTATCGAAGTGACTATCGGTGTGCCGGATCCCGGGCAGGTGGACAAAGACGTCATAGTGGCAGTGCTACCCCACGGCACCGGTACCGTCACCGTGGCCGAAGGCGGCCTGCGTATCCCCGACGAAAGCGGTACCGATGCCACGCTGCTGGCGCACGCCGCCGCCGTGGTGTACATGGACATTCCCGAGTCGCAACTGTCATGACCATGCGGCGTTTTATTCTGGAACTGGGCGCCGGCACCGATCTGCACGGCGGCGATTACACTAAAGCGGCCAAGCGCGCCATAGACGATGCCATACGGCACAGCTCGCTAGGCTTCGCCCGCGCCCTTGGACGCGATCCCCAGAGCATGCAAGTAAAAGTCACCATCGGCGTGCAGGAGCCAGAACAAGTCGATGCTGATGCGCTAGCCCGTGGGCTTGCGCACGGGCCGATCTCAGTGGCGGTCACCCACGGCGGGCTCGATGTCCCGGATGAGGCGACAGGAGATAAAGCAGTCATCGCCAGCGCCGCCGTCGAAGTGTGGATGGACGTGTGATGCGGTAGCTGCCCCTGCGGGAGCCAGACGGCAAACGGAACGCCGCGGGCGGAACAGTTAATGGCCGCTAAGCGCGCATGTCCACGGCAGCGGTCTTGCTTCAATAGCCGGTCATGATCACTCGCCCTTAAGCATGAGAGCTACGGCCATGTCCCTCAACATGAACCGCGACGTTTTTGTTACCTGCGCACTGACCGGCTCCGGCGACACGGTGGGCCGCTCCAACAAAGTCCCGGTAACGCCAGAGCAGATCGCCACTAGTGGCATCGAGGCGGCTAAGGCGGGCGCCGCCGTGGTGCACATCCACGTGCGCGATCCCGCAACGGGCGCGCCGGGGCGCGACGTCGAGTGCTACCGCGAAGTGGCCGAGCGCATACGGGATGCGGACGTGGACGTGGTGCTCAATTTCACCGCCGGCATGGGCGGCGACCTCACTTTGGGGCCCGTGGAACAACCACTGCCGGTGAACGAGGCAGGGACCGACATGGCGGGCGCGACAGAAAGATTGGCCCACGTGGCGCTGGTCAAGCCGGAGATATGCACGCTGGATTGCGGCACCATGAACTTCGGCGAAGGTGATTACATCATGACCAACACGCCGGCGATGCTGGTGGAGCTGGCCCGCCAGGTGCAAAAACTCGGGGTACGGGCGGAAGTAGAGATCTTCGACACCGGCCACCTACGCCTGGCCAAATGGCTAAAGGAGCAAGGATTACTGGATGATCCGGTGCTGGTTCAACTGTGCATGGGCATTCCATGGGGCGCACCGGATGACATCCCCACCCTCATGTCCATGGTCAATAATCTGCCCAGTGGCTGGATATTTTCAGCTTTCTCCATCTCCCGTAATCAACTGCCTTATGTGGCCCTGGCGGCATTAGCCGGCGGCAATGTGCGGGTGGGACTCGAAGACAACATCTGGCTGCGGCGCGGCGCACTGGCCAGCAATGCGGATCTGGTGGAACAGGCGGTAAACATTCTGCACGGCATGGGCGCGAATGTCCTCGCACCGGAGCAAGTGCGCGAACGCCTGCACCTCACCAAGCACTAGTTAGTTACCATGGCCTCAATCGCATCAGCGGCCGTTATAGGCGGCGGCGTCATTGGCGGCGGCTGGGCCGCGCGCCTGGCGCTGAACGGCATCGCCGTAAAAGTGTACGACCCAGCGCCGGACGCCGAGAGAACGCTGACGGACATCGTCGAGAACGCCGCGCGGGCCTTGGCCAAACTGAGTCCCTCACTATCCCTCACCCGGGGGGCCATCACTTTTTGCGCTTCCCTGGAAGAAGCGGTGGCGCAAACCCCATTCATCCAGGAAAGCGTGCCGGAGCGGCTGGCTGTCAAGCAGGCCGTGCACGCGGAAATCGGCAAGTTTGCACCGGCCGGCGCGCTGGTGGGTTCGTCCACCTCCGGCTTGCTGCCAACGCACATCCAAGCGTCCATGAGCGGTCCTGAGCGCATGTTCGTCGCCCACCCGTACAACCCGGTCTATCTGCTGCCTCTGGTGGAGCTGGTGGCGGGCAAACAGACCGGCGCGCAGACCATCAGCAAGGCCCGGCAACTGTTCCAATCGCTAGGCATGAAGCCGGTGGTCATACGCAAGGAGATCGATGCTTTCGTCGGCGACCGTTTGCTGGAGTCATTGTGGCGCGAAGCGCTATGGCTGCTGCACGATGATGTCGCCACGGTGGATGAAATCGACGACATCATCAGCCACTCCTTCGGGTTGCGCTGGGCGCAAATGGGCTTGTTCATGACCTACCGCCTCGGCGCCCGCGAGGCTGGCATGCGTCATTACCTCAATGAGTTCTTCGCTCCCTGCCTCAAATGGCCATGGACCCACTTGATGGACGTGCCCGAGTTGGACGCCGCCTTGGTGGAGAAGATCGCCGAGCAGTCCGACGCGCAGGCGGGGGATCGCTCCATCCGGGAACTGGAGCGGATAAGGGACGACAACCTGGTTGCCATCATCCGCGCCTTGCGCAACAGCGGCGCGGCAGGTTGGGGCGCGGGTGCGGTGCTGGCGGAGCACGAACGGCGCGCCGCCCAGACGGCGCCCGGTCTTCGCCCGTCCGGTCTTCGCCCGTCCGGTCTTCGTCTGCTCGAAGCGCCCGTTCAACCTCAATGGCTGGATGAACACGGCTACCTATCGGATACGGGATATGCCGATATCCTCTGCCAGAGCATACAGGCGCTCTGCCATCACCTAGGCATGAATACGGCCCACTTCGGCTTGCGCATGGACCAACTCAAGTTAAACCGTACGCTCGATCTCGATAGCCTCATGGACATTTACTGCACGGTGCGGCCAATAGCGTGGGACGATGTTCGGCTGCAAACCTTTCATCAGATACACCGGCAAGCCGATGGACAGCTACTGGCCACCGCTGAGATGACATCCATTCATATGGATTTGCGTACCCGGCGCGAATGCCCGGTAGAGGAGCCCGCACTGGAACGGCTAAAAACGCTTGCCGAAGCCCGGCCAGCACCGCCGCATTAGCCAAAATCGTACAAGCCCACGCGCTCGCGGCCTACCGGCTCCGGGCTCCAAGTCTCTATTACTGACGCCCGCCAACATGCCACCGTAATACTTCGTCATATTCTCAAGAAACGAATCCTTATGAACTCGTTCGATACCCTATGGAGACGAGCAGCGAGCAGATGCGGTGGCACCCAAGCACTTGAACGCCTACTGTCCGATGTATCCAATCAAAACGATCTCCCGCTCAAGCGGAACAATCAATGCTTGGCACTACTTACGCAATGTATTTTTGAAACAGGCTTTAATCCGAACGTGGTGCAACACAAATGGCCGGGTTTTCTCGACGCGTTCCTGGATTTCGAACCGCACGAACTATTGGCTCTGCCCGAACAGAATTGGGACGCGCTGGAACGAGACCCGCGCATCATAAGAAATCCCGCTAAAGGGCGCCTCTAAAAATAGTAATTTTTTCGTGAGTGCAAGGAAGCACCGCGCGCAGAACCGCAGTGTATAAGGTCATACATGAGGATTGGAGCACGGAGCTGACGCCGCAATCGCGGAAAAAGTGCATTTTTAGAGGTGCCCTAAAGTCGAAAGTGTGCGCCAAAACGCCCAGATGGTGGCCCACTTCAGCGCACAATATGGCAGCTTCGCGATGTTTCTTGAGCGATGGCCCATACAAAACCTGGCCGGGTTATTTGACTGCTTTAGAACCCATGGCCAACGTATAGGCACCGATACGGCACAGCGTTTTTTGCGCCGAGTTGGCAAAGATTGTTTTGCTCTATCGCCTGAGGTTATCGCCGCCTTCCAACAAGAGGGTTTTGACGTGGCGCAAACGCCAACAAGAAAAAAAGATCTGGCCACGATTCAAGCGGCATTCAACGAGTGGCATCACCAAAGTGGCTTATCGTATCTGCACTTGAGCGAAATCCTAGCGCTCTCGCTCAGTACCGAAACGCGCGAAGACGCACCCGCTTACGCCACCACCGCCATCGGTTGAAATGGATTCTATCCGCATTAGACCCTACCAGCGCAACGATGCGGACGGCCTATACGAAGCTGTGCGCGAGTCGATCAAAGAGGTAAGCCCGTGGCTGCCATGGTGTCATATGGACTACAGCATCAACGACGCCAAATGGTGGGTGGCCCGGCAAGTGCGCATGTTCGCCACCGGCACGGAATATCAATTCGTCATCAAGGGGGGCGATGGGGCATTTCTAGGTGGCTGCGGCCTCAACCAAATCAACACCGAGCACCAATTCGCCAACCTCGGCTATTGGATGCGCACCAGCGCCCAAGGACAAGGCCATGCCACGGCGGCGGTAACCCAGTTGACGCAATGGGCGTTTGCTAATACCTCACTGAGACGCTTGGAGATCATCGCTGCCGCGGGCAACAAGGCCAGCGCCAAAGTGGCCGCTAAATCAGGGGCGGAATATGAGGGTATCCTGCGCCAACGCCTGAACATCCGGGATGAATGGCATGACGTGAAGCTCTATGCCCTCATCGCCCCCGATGCACCGGGAAGCACCTAGCCTTGAGGGCACCTGCTAAAAATAGTCATTGTTTCGTGAGTGCAAGGAAGCCCCGCGCGCGCAACCGCAGGGTATAGGTGATACCTGAGGATTCGAGCACGGCGCTGACGCCGCAATCGCGGAAAAAGTGCATTCTTAGCGATGCCCTCGAGATTGATGCAGAGCCTGATCCATATCCCAAAGTATATCTTCGATGGTTTCAATACCCACTGAAACACGAATGAGATCCGGCGACACACCGGCGGTGATCTGTGCTTCCTCGCTCAACTGCCGGTGCGTGGTGGATGCCGGGTGAATCACCAAGGTTTTAGCGTCGCCCACATTGGCCAGATGGCTCATGAACTGAGCCGCTTCTATAAAACGCACGCCAGCTTGTTGGCCACCTTTGATACCGAAACTTAAAATCGAACTCGGCCCTTTGGGATAGTATTTCCGTGCTAACTCGTAGTATTTGTTGCCCGGCAGTCCGGGATAGTTAACCCACGTGACTAGCGGATGCCCGGTTAAGAATTGCGCCACCGCCATAGCATTAACGCAATGCCGATCCATGCGCACGTGTAGTGTTTCCAAGCCTTGCAAGAACAAGAAGGCGTTAAACGGGCTGAGAGCGGCGCCAAAAGTGCGCAACAATTCGCAGCGCGCTTTCATGGTGTAACCGAAGTCTCCAAACGTTTCATAAAAACGTACACCGTGATAGCCATCGGAGGGCTGCGTCATGGTTGGAAACTTGCCGTTGTCGTAAGGAAACTTGCCAGACTCAACGATGACGCCACCGATGGAAGTACCGTGGCCGCCTATGTACTTGGTGGCCGAATGCACGACGATATCGGCGCCGTGTTCGAACGGCCTGCAAAGATAAGGCGTGGCGAAGGTCGCATCGATCATCAACGGCAGCCCAGCCTCGTGGGCAACGTCCGCAACCGCTTGGATGTCTAACACGTTGATACCGGGGTTGCCCAAGGCTTCGGCATAAACCAAACGGGTCTTGTCCGTGATCGCACTGGCAAAAGCCTGCGGATCGTCAGCGTCAACCAAGGTGGTTTCAATACCGAGTTTCTTGAAATTCACCGTCAACAAAGTATGGGTGCCACCGTAGAGGGTGCTCGCGGCAACGATATGATCGCCCGCCTCCAACAGCGTCAATATGGCGGTCATCTCGGCAGCCATGCCGGATGCGGTGGCTACGGCGGCGCGCCCACCCTCCAGGGCCGCCATGCGCTCTTCGAACGCCGCCGTAGTCGGGTTCATAAGGCGTGTGTACACATTGCCGAAGGTTTGCAGATTAAACAGGCTAGCGGCGTGCTCAGCCGAATCGAACACGTACGAGGAGGTTTGATAGATAGGCATGGCCCGGGAATTGGTCGCCGCATCGGGCAACTGCCCAGCGTGTAGGCAAAGCGTCTCCAACCCGAATTCACGATCCGCCATTTATCTTCAACTCTTCAAGAGTCCCTCGTTACTATATGAAAGTATTCTACCAAAGCGTGTCGTCAATGGCTTAAGCCTGCCCACTGATATGTTTTACACCAACGTGATTCTCCCCGCGACATTCGAACACTGAGTTAAGGGCACCTCTACAGCGAAGCATATTCGCTTACCGGGGTGGCCGTCAGTCTTGGGCACGACCACATCGACGAAACCGCGTCCCACTCGACCGTAGTGTTAGCCCTTCGCGGGAACGGAAGCGGTGGCTGTGATCGACTAAGACGGGTGTTTATTTTGCGAAAGGACTTGTGCACCATTGTTGCTCGCATGGAACACCATCCTGATCTCCGTCTATTTGAACGTTGGGGCAGTTTCGCAAGAAGAACGTAGCCTCGGCGCAAGCAGTCATTTGGGAACAGCGTGTGCGACCATCGCAGCGAAAAGCAGAAGAAACTGTTTAGTTGGCCAGTTGGGCCGCAACAGGGGTTTGCGGAACCGCGCGGCGCGAA
The DNA here is from genome assembly GCA_012103455.1 of Gammaproteobacteria bacterium. GTDB lineage: Bacteria > Pseudomonadota > Gammaproteobacteria > HK1 > HK1 > WLWT01. The sequence goes on along the minus strand of WLWT01000002.1, from coordinate 172,325 downwards.
TATTCGCTGTAACCGTAGAAAGCAAGGGCGATGACGACGGCAACTGGAATGACTCGGCCAAAGAAACCAGGTGGCCCGGTGCGGCGGAGAGATAGTGGTCTGTGTGTGGGGCGCACTGCGGAACGGTTTGGGCAAAGTAGGTTCATTGCCCGTTTCCTTCCTCCGCTGTCGGTCTCGATTTCAAATGTGAGCCGCTCGCCGATAGTGGGACGACGGCCATCTTTGGGGAATGCGAAGATATGAACGAAGACCTCAGGGCTACCCTGAGCCGGCGTGACGAATCCGAAACCGCGATCATCATTCCACTTTGTGAACGTGCCTTCGATGCGCATATGAAAAGGCTAACGAGGTTGTAGAAAAACCTCATTTTTCAAATTTCTGATCTAATAAAATCAATCACTTACCTAGTAGTAAAGGGGTGGTTTTTGGGTTTTTCTACAGCCTCAACGCTTGGGCTCAGGGGCGCGCAGCGAAGCGGAGCGTCCCTTGGAGCCCATTGTTAGCGCAGCAGGGGCGTACCGCCCCACACATCGTCGAGTAACATCGCGCAATCACTTCTTTTAAAACCAATGGTTTAGCGCTAAGTTACTCGAGAAGCAAGTTTTGAGGTTTTACCAAAGAGAACCGATTAGGCTACCAATCGCACCAGCTACAGCACCTAGCCCAGCACCTAATGCTGTGCCTACACCTGAGATTACAGAGCCTACTGCTGCTCCTACCACCATACCAGCTAGAGCACCGGACACTGTGCAGGCAGCTATCCCTGCCGATTTACTGCCTGTCTTATCGGTTACATAGTCATCAACAACCGCACCAACCACACCACCAACCATGCCACCTGCTACGGCTGGGGCGGCTGCCACTGTTCCGGCAGCCGCTTTGGAATGTGATACACCTTTGGCTAGCTTAGCAACACCAGTGAAAATTTGGACAGCATGTAGTATACCCAATACACTACCAATTACCCCACCAGATACTCCGCCTGCAACACTACGTGCTGCCCTCCTTCCGGATCGATTTTTTCTGTCACTCATATCATTTCTCCTCGATTAATATTTGCCCAACGAAAAGTTAAGCGTCGCGGACGCTGCGCCAGTGTGTGCACTATGCTGAACCGCGTACGCTTCAACGTCTTGTTGAACTGGCCGCCGCCGGATAGTGCCGGGCCACGCCGATGGCAAAGCAATGGGGTTTCTACGCGCCCGTGGCCTACTAACGACGGCACGTGTGCCTATAGCAGTGCCAATGATGTGAACAACCGCCACCGCCCCCTCGACGATGGCTTCGGGGACAATGGCGATGGCGGCAGACGTTGTACCCAACCCCTTGCATGTGACCCCTTGCATGTGACCCCTTGCATGTGACCGGCTTCACAGTGTTACACATGTCCACACTAAGCGCGCAGTGCGGCACAACCTCAGCGCGTGACCGGCGCTTACTTGGTCGCAGTTGAGATAATGCGTTCGGGCATAGTCGGCGAAATGGCGGCTATACAACTCTTGTAGTGTTTGCTCCATGCGCTCATCCTCGGGGTAGCACCGGAAACCGAACTCTACGATCCCCGGGCGTTGCCCGGCAAGTTCAACGGTAACAATCAGCCGCTGGCGTCCTCGCCATGAGTTTCAAAAGCCGGAGCGCTCGAAAAAGCCGAAGCGCGCGGGGTCCTCGCAAATCGACTCCTAACGAAAGGTAGAATGGAACAACGGCGAGCAGATCCACTATCCCGTAGAAGTTGAAAATGTAGTCGGTCTTTCGTCTGCTAGCGACCACTCGTGCCACGTACTCAAGGGTGCCTCTAAAAATAGTAATTTTTTCATGAGTGCAAGGAAGCACCGCGCGCAGAACCGCAGTGTATAGGTGATCACTGCTGCCCCACAAAATAGTTAAACACAGCGTATAACCTATTGATTTACATAAAAAATTGACTATGGGATCGTGTTTGAAACATGAAAACAGTTTTTCCGGAAATTTCAAAGGATTAGTATGCTCTATGGGACAGCAGTGATAGGTGATACCTGAGGATTGGAGCACGGCGCTGACGCCGCAATCGCGGAAAAAGTGCATTTTTAGCAGGTGTCCAGTTGGGTGCCGCTGAGCCCCACCGGTCCTTGCCCGAAAATAGCGACAGTGTCCCGGCCAGAGAGTTCGAGCCGGCGCAGACCGCCATAGGCCGTGCCGGTGCCGCAGGCAATCGCCGCACCCGCCGTGAAAGTCAATTCATCGGGCAGTGGCACCACCGTATACGCTGGCACCAGCATGTACTCGGCGTGGGCGCCATCGCCGGTGGTGCCATAGACCGTCGATCCTTTGGAGCACATCTATGTCCATCCGCCCCGGCAGTGCACGCAGGCGCCGCAGCCGGCGTAGTGGTGGTCCATCACCCGCTGCCCCTCCCGCGCTTGGGATTCAGATACACCTGACCCACCGCGGCGACTACGCCGTACGGTTCATGGCCAGCAGCGATCAGCCGGGGCGGTAGTAACGCAGATCGCTGCCGCATATGCCGGAAGCTTTGATTGCAAGCACTACTTCGCCTGGGCCTGGCGCCGGATCAGGGGTATCGGCCACCTCGACTTGCCGGTCGCCGGTGAAGAACACGGCTTTCATGGTTGCATCCCCGAGGAGTGGTGTTTACCGGGCGCGTTAGAACACGCCCGATCAGTTCGCGCCTCTCAGCGCAGGGGCGAGAAATCCGCCGCCAGCAGAATTTTATTCTCCTGCGATACGATGCGGCCAGCGCTGCCCTCGGGTGGCCACACACCATCGGCTTTGGCTTTTTCCCGCACCTCGGCCCGTTGATCGAGGCTGTTGTAAGCCCAGATGTGGACGTGTTTGTTGAGGCCGCCGATGTCGCTGTACATGGACATGATCAACGGTGAGCGTTGGCGGCGCTCGTCGATGGCGCCGCGCCAGGCTTCGATGCTGGCCGCTGCGGCAGCGGGGCGCAGCCCGTAGCTGCGCAATTCAAAGTACGGGCCTAACTCGCCGGTGGGCCACCCGGGGGTGAACGGCGAGGGCTCGAATATCTCCGAGTTCATGGCGGTGATGAACTCGCCCAGTGATGGCGGCCATTGGCCGGAGGCGGCGGCTTCGGCGCGAACGCGGGCGCGCTCGGCGAAGTCGGCGTAAGCCCACACATGGATGATTTGATTGAGCGGCCCTATCTCGGTAAACCAAAACGCCGCCAGCGGCGAAAATGCGCGCCGGTGCTCATAAGCGCGGCCGAAGCGTTGCAATACTTCGGCCAGTGAGCCGGGGAGCAGATCGTAGGTCCGTATCTCGAATATCATGACTCAAGTGTCCGCATATCAGGATGGACACCGAGAATATCGCGGGCCTCTAGCAGGCGGCAAATGGTGTTACCGGCGCAAGCGCCTGCCATCACTTCGGGAACTGGCCGTATTATGACGCCGCACAGCCGGCACCCGTCATCATTGGAGAGATCGTGGAAGAACACACCTGGAGTACCGTCCTCGGCCTGAGTGGGATGCTCATGCTGGCGGTTTTGATGTTGCCCGCGGCCAAGCGGCTGAACTTTCCCCATACGGTGTTGCTGGCGGTAGCCGGCATCATCATGGGCTTGCTGGAGGCCCTGGCTGAAGGCGGCCGCGTCTATCTCATCAGTGATTTCCTGCAAGCGTTGCATTCGCTGGAGATCACGGCGGATATGGTGTTATTCGTGTTCCTGCCGGCCTTGGTGTTCGAAGCGGCGTTGGCGCTGGACGTGCGCCGTTTGCTGGACGACCTCGGTTCCATCCTTTTTCTCGCGGTCATCGGCTTGTTGATCTCCACCGCGGTGGTGGGCATCAGTTTACATACCGTATCCGGCGTCAGCTTAGTGGTGTGTTTGATGCTGGGTGCCATCGTCTCCGCCACCGATCCGGTGGCGGTGGTGGCGATCTTCAAAGACGTGGGTGCGCCTAAGCGCTTGGCCATACTGGTGGAGGGCGAGAGTTTATTCAACGACGCCACCGCTATCGTCGTTTTTATCATTCTGTCCGGCATGGTGCTGGAAACGGCTGCTCCCAGTGTGCTCGGCGGTATAGGTGAATTCCTGCGGGTGTTCTTGGGCGGTGTGGCGGTAGGCTTGGGGTTAGCACTGGTTTTTGTGCGCATCATCCGCGATTTGCAAAAGATGCCGATGGTGGGCCGTACGTTGACCATCTCCCTAGCCTACCTTTCGTTCGTCGTCGGCGAGCACTACCTGCATGTCTCGGGGGTGATGGCCGTGGTGACGGCGGCCTTGGTCATGGGTTCGCGCGGCCGCACCGTGGTGGCGCCGCACGATTGGCATAACTTGCATAACATGTGGGAGCAACTGGGCTTTTGGGCCAACTCCATTATTTTTATCCTGGTCGGATTGTCTGTGCCGAAGATCATGGCAGGTTTCGGCGACCGGGAAATGTCCTGGTTAATCTGTTTGCTGATTGCAGCGTTCGCCGCCCGGGCGGTGATCATTTTCGGTTTGATGCCGCTCTTATCGCGGTTTAATTTGGCGCACGCGGTGAGTGCGGCATTCAAAACCGTGATGTTCTGGGGCGGGTTGCGTGGCGCTGTGTCATTGGCGCTCGCGCTGCTGGTGATCGAAAACGATGCTTTTGCGCCCGAAGTGCGTTCCTTCGTGGGTGTGTTGGTAACCGGATTTGTATTGTTCACTCTCTTCATCAACGCGCCGACCATCGGTTTTGTGATTTCGTTCTTCAAGCTGGATCAACTTTCCGCCACGGATACGGCGGTACGCGATCGGGCATTGACCCTCTCGCTCGCGCAAATCGGCGAGAACATCGACGAAGTGGCCAAGGAGCAGGACGCGGCGGATGGGGTGCGCGAACAATTGACCAGCGAGTACCGGCACCGCTCGCAGGTGGCTCAGCGCAAGGTGGATTCACTGCGCGATCTGCATCCGAACGACTGGATATTGATTGGGCTGGGGACGGTCTCGGCACAAGAGCGCGAATCCTATTCGGAACAGTTTGAGGCGGGTTTCCTGCGCCCGGAGATCTACCGCATCGTCACCAAGCAGATCGACGACATCAGCGATGACCTAAAAGCCAACGGTGTCACCGGCTATTTCGATGCCAGTCAAGAAGCACTGGATTTCGGTTGGCAGTTTCGCCTGGCCATGCGCTTGCACCGCCGCTTCGGTTTGGCGGGTTTGTTGTCCAAGCGGGTGGCGGAGCGTTTCGAAACGTTAACCGCCACCAAACTGGCGTTGCACGAGATCGATCACAAAGGTATTGAGAAAGTACTGCCGCTGGTGGGCGCTAGGGCAGGCGCTGAATTGCACAAGATCGTGCAAGAGCGTCTTGCAGCAACGCAGCGGGCTCTAAACGGATTGCGGTTGCAGTATCCCGAATACGCGGAATTGTTGCAGATGCGTTACTTGGAGCGGGGCGCGCTACAACTGGAAGCCAATAGCTACCATCAAATGCTGGCCGATGCCGTTACTAATTCGGAAAAAAATTACCCGACATTAATTCAGAATATATCTGACATGCTTTTCATAGAAAAACCGTTTAATTATTTGCGTATTCTGTTGCAGTGAGTGCAACACCGAACGAGCCAGGGCCACCCGTTGCTCCTTTGTAGCCACCACTGTCCGCCCAATTCGTTGGCTTTTTACATGATGCCATACTAGCTCATCAGGATTGAGTTCCGGTGAATACGGCGGTAACAATACTAACGTGAGCTTACCTTGGCTAGTGCGGACAAATTCTTGCACCTTCTTGGCTCGATGAATTGGATGGCCATCAACAACCCAATAGACCGATCGCTTGGCGTTGTGCAACAAACGCCTTAGAAAGTCGATAAAAACGTCTGCGGTTACCCGTGATTCGGTTACCATGAAACGCAGGTGACCCTTCGGCGAAACGGCTGACAGCCTATTCACGCTAAAGCGCCGACCCGTTTTCGCTACAACCGGCGTATCACCCCGTACCCCCCAAGTGGTACCACGATGATAATCCGACCGGATCGTCGATTCGTCGCCAAAATAGACCCGCGCTCGCCGCCTTTTCGCTTCTTGTTGTACTTCAGGCCAAGTTTCTTTTAACCATACCTTAACCTGAGCAGGGTCTGGCTCGTATGCCTTAAACCCAGGGCGCTGCGCACTCATCCCCCAAACGAGACAGGCTATTGCCCACCGAGCGCTCGCTGACCTCGATGCCAAATTTATCTTTCAGTCATATCTGAATCATCGAGCGCGTCCACAGGGCATCGTGACAATCCAATTGCAACGGATTCGTTTTAACCCGTTCACGTAAGCGATCCGCATATTCATCGGGACACTTTCTTGGGCGGCCCGTGATCTTGCCGGTGGACAGCGCCTGTTCACCACCTTGCTCATACCTGGATAACCAATCGTCAATGCAAGAACGATGAAATCCGCGGGCTTTAATTACTTTTTCAGGGCTTTCACCCGATAATACTTGCGCAACCGCGTGCCTGCGGATGGCTTCTCGCGCGGAATGGGGCAGTGAGCGACCGTCTGTCTTTTTCATAGCATCACTATAACACATTTTATTAATTTGTGTCGGGTAATCTTTTGCCGAAGTAGTATCTCGGCGGAAATCTATAACAATCTTGAGGCGACGCTGGAAGCTAAACAGCGGGAGCTGGACGTTACGCCCACGCTGGACCTAGGTCTTGAACCGATCAAGTTGGTCGGCAAAGTGCCGCTGTTCCAAGATCTAGATATGCGCCGCCTCGAGTCCATCGCTGGTTTGTTGAAGCCGCGTTTGGTGATTCCAGGTGAATTGATCGTGGCTAAAGGGGACGATGGTGATGCCATGTATTTCGTATCGTCCGGGTCGCTGACGGTGGAGCTGGAACCGGCTGCGGTGCAGCTAGGTAGCGGTGATTTTTTTGGTGAGTTGGCATTGGTGACGCACCAGCCGAGGACGGCCGATGTGCGGGCGGCGGGTTTTTGTGATCTGTTGATGTTGTCTACCGTAGATTTTCGCAAGTTGATGGAGGCGAATCCCGAGGCGATGGCGACTATAGAGAAGGTGGCCAAGGAACGCCTCGGTGTAGATGAAGAACTGACTATTGACACATCGACGGAGGCTTCTTAAGAGCAAGACAACCGATGGGATGTGTGCCACGCCAGTGCAACATGAGCGGGCACTGATGTAGTGTTGTGCAGTAGCGCGCCAAATAAAAAAACACTTTCACGGCGCAGTGCCGCCGCCGGCCTGACACTCACTGTTCAATAGCCGATGATAATTTCTCAACAATCTGTCTAACACATAAGGATCGGCATTGGCATGATCAAAACTGATGCTTAATGGCGCTGAATAGCGTGAATCATCTTGTTGGCGTTGGCCAAAATAAAACAGAGGGCGGCCTGTCTTCACCGTGCCACGATGTATTTGAAAAGACGTGAAGTTCAAGTTGGGGAGGTTTCCAATAAAAATAGAAATCGCCCATACAAGCTGATCAAGGGTTCCTATTTCGTTAGTAGGCGTATCAATAGCCTGTCTATAACATTGCGAAAATGTTTTCCAATCCATTGAAATAACATTTTCAAGAATAACATCCTTAAACCTTAAATCGCCACCGACTGCAAGAGGCATATGCACGGGCAGATTATTAAATAAATACCAATTACCTTCGATAACACGAGTAGAAAACGTCCACTCCTGTCGTAATGCTTTAACAAGATTCCAAACCAGATATCCCTGAAAAGAGGCACCTGGTTCATGTTGGAATGATGCCTCGTAAACCCTTCGATCTCGATCAAGTTCTAGTGTCAAGGTCATTGAAAGATAGGGATTTACAACATAGGCTTCATTATGAAAATAAGACCTCGCCCAGTGTTGGTATTGGCTTATTTCATTCCTCGTTAACTTGACGCCCTGATAACGCGCCAATGCTGCTGATAAGTTCAATGTTGACTACCTCCTGTGATTATTTCGACTTGGGTAGAGGGCGCCACGTTTTTTTGCTGTGTTTCAATAGCAGCCAATAGGGGACTTCCCATAAACCGGAAGAAAGCATTCCTGATAGTTCTGCCACTCGATAAAAGAACCTACCGTACACCAAAGACATGCACAGTAACAAGATGCACAGTTCTCAGATCATCTTCGACAATAGGGCACCTGCTAAAAATGCACTTTTTTCGCGATGGCGGCGTCAGCTCCGTGCTCGAATCATCAGGTATCACCTATACACTGCGGTTGTGCGCGCGGTGCTTCCTTGCACTCACGAAACAATGACTATTTTTAGCGGCGCCCTTAAGCCGGCGCTGCGTTGACCGTCTCGCGTGGCGACACCTGGAGTTCGGGCCGGGCCGGTATGGCCCCCCGGCCACACGGGAAGAAACCCCGGTCAAGCGAAATAAGCTAAGCATCCGCTCATCTGTAACAGGCCACGAATATTTTCGCGCTCGGCGTTCGGGATTGCATTGAATTCATCCCGTAGCCAGGCATAACACTTCGCCTGGTAATTGAATGCCCGCGTGGTAAATGGGTGTTCGCCGATTTGGGCGCTGAATGATTCCTCTTTGTTTTGCACAGCCAAGGTGTTGGCCTTTAAAAACGGCAGATACATCTGACCGGCTAAACTGAGCAGATCGCCCACCGCCGAGGGCAATTGGCCGATGTCAGTGTGCCACGTACCCTCGACGCCAGAGGCATCGTCCAAACGCCGAAGCCAATGCTCGGTTCTGGGCGCGTGCGCGCGCATGATAGCCATACCTACCGGATCGATACCGATGGTGCGCAGCTGGGCATAGAGCCCAAAATCCGCCAGCGCCGGACGCGAGCCGAACAGATATGAGCCAGATCCGGCGATGGTCTCAACAGTGGCCAGGACGCGCCGGTAGGTCTGCTCGATAACAGGGCCATTCTCCGGTATCGCCCCCACCAAACCCATGCGCGCCACCTGCCGGGCGCGGAATATCTGCGCGTCCCTCGCCAAGCTCTCCGGGTGTTGCCGGCGTTTGCTGTCATCCATCACCCAGCGGGCGGCAAAATCACCCGCTTCAACGGTGTTGAAACGATAGTAGAACAGGCACTTGGTCAGCCACTCATCGGCCATGTCTTCTATGAGGTGGGAGATAAAAGCGAGGCCGGCGTGGGGCACGGTGATGGAGCGGTGTTGCGGCTGTGCCGCTTCTAAGGCGTAGAGAATAAGTGTGCTATCGGTACGGTACTGGCTATCCGGATCACCCGGGAATTGCACCATGGGCATGAGAGCGGGGCGCACGTGCTGCGTTTCTTCCCACATCTGCGGGAAACGGCAGATCCATTGATAGGGCAAGCGGCGGTAGCGCAACACCGCCCGCACTTTGGCCGTATACGGCGATGAATCCACGCCGACGACTCGATACATTGCCATCGGTTCAATCCTTCAAAATAGGTGCAAAAGCGGGGCGCAGTATCGATGCTCAATGGGGTGCGGCAACCCGGCGAGAATGCAACCGTTATGAAGCGTGCGCAGCGTCTCGAGCGTATCGGCCTGCTGCGGCTTTTTATCCTCGCGGTAACGCTTAACCCGGGCGAAGCGAAGCGCCAATCCGCCCGGGTAATGCGGGCTGGTCTGCACGTCATTGAATGCTATCTCCACCACCAGTTCGGGCCGCACATAGACCACGTAGTCATCCCGTGCCACCTCACGGGCCAGTAGCGCTTCGGTTTGCCACGCCAATAACTTGTCCGTCAGCCTTTTGAAGGTCTTCCCTGACATGACGAAGCTGCCGTCGCTGGGGTCGTACGCGCCCAAATGTAAATTGCTCAGTTTCCCGCGGCGCCTGCCGCTGCCCCATTCGGCTGCCAGTACCACTAAATCCACGGTGTGCGCCTGCTTGAGCTTGAGCCAGTCCGCACCGCGGGCACCCGCTTCGTATCTGGCCTCCAGCGACTTGACCATGATGCCTTCGTAGCCCTGCTCGAAAGCGCGGCTGAGAAAAGCCGTGCCTGCGGCCAGATCAACGCTAGCGAGTGTTGTGATCACTTGCGGTTCGTCCACCTGCTCCGCCAGAGCCGCACTGCGCACAGCCTGCGGCGCATCGATTAATTGCTCGTCGTCCACCAGCAGGCAGTCGAAGAATTGGGTGGTGAGTGGCAAAGATTGCCGGACTGAGGCCACCTCCAGTTTGCGCCCAAACCGCTTCATGGTGACTTGAAACGGCAATGGCTTGCCGTCTTTGTCGAGGACGATGGTCTCGCCGTCCAGTACCAACCGGCGGGCTGGCAACCCGCGTGTCATTGCAACGATCTCCGGCGCCGCGTGGGTGACGTCGTTTAACTGCCGCGAGTAGACCCGCACCTCACCACCATCCTTGTGCACTTGTACCCGGGCGCCATCCAGTTTCCATTCAAGGCGGGCATGTTCGAAACGGGTTAAGGCATCGTCTATGCTTGCCGCCGTTTGCGCCAGCATCGGTTGCAGCGGCGCGAAGGGTTTGAGTTTGAATTGCCCTAGCTGAGCCACGCCTTGGAAGGCAGCGTCGCACACCTTGCCCAGATCGGGCTCCAGCATGTGCGCCCGACGCACCGATGCGGCGTCCTGGGAGGCTGCTTTGGCGATGGCATCGACCACCAGGCTGGCGCCGGCGCCTTGGCGCAATTCCCCCAACAGCAACCTAGCCAGAAAGGATTGCTCGGTTACCGTCGCTTTGGCAAAGAGAGTGGCTAGAGTGTCTTGGCGCAATGGGTTGGCGCCTTTACCTCGTGTCTGCGCGATGTCAGTGAGGCTCCGGTGCACACCGGCCAATGTCAGGGAAGCCAGCGCCGCTGGTGCCGTATCCATGGCTTTGCGCACACCGGCGTAGCCGACACCGATTTTTCCCTGGGGCAATTCGCCGGCCAGATAAGCAACGCCCATGGGTCGCTCAGGTGGTGGAATTTCGGCAATGCAGGTGGCCAGCAGGGCGGTTTTTTCATTGCGTTTGCGCGTTGCTGCCACGCGAGCGGAAGTCTTGGCTAAGTTCGATAGATTCATGGCTGATCGCCTACCCTCAGTGCTGCACCGTTACGCCCGGCGGTAACGGGGGCGCACGGCCCGGTAGGTGCACAATTCCCTACGCGCAAAAAGCGCGCGAGGCGTATGCAGATGTGCCCGTCGTTACCGGCGCCATTGAGGCGTCGCTACGCCGGGTGGCCCATTTTTCGATTATTGGTCGCAGAGGGTGCGCCGCGCCATCTTGCCGGATGCCAAGGCCGAGCGGCCAGTCTACGGCGAAGAGCTTCTGTCATACCTGCCACGGGCAACGTCGAGCATGGTTTTGCGCAGCTTGCCAATTTCCCAAATCAACCACGACATCAATAAAAAGTGCATGCCGCCACCCACTGCAAAAAAACAGTATCTTGGGATCCGAGCGGAGCCGGGTAACGACGCGGGCAGTCGCTTGCCGAGTATCAACTAAGGCGTTGTCCAGTTCTTTAACGATTGGGCTTGGAGCCTCGACTGCCAATGATGCATCAACGCTCAGGCGTGTTTGATCCGCACCTATATCGACGCCTTCAAGCGTAGTGCGTAGATCACAATCTATATCTCGTTGTATATCCAAAGTATGCTGCGCCGCCGCGCGTACATTGGGTATACCGAGGGCTAAGTGCAGGTCGCCTTGATCGACATCGGCGAACCAACCCGGCTGTGCATAGTCAACGTTGTTAATGAGTTCTGCGCTACCACCTTGACGTGAACGAATGGCGCCAATGGTCAAATTGTGGGCGATGGTCACTCCTTCGGTGGTTGAAAAGCGGTATTCGATTGCATTCGGATAGTCGCTCTGCGACACAACGGTATTGTGAGCTACGTAGGCGTTTGCGGCGCTTTCCAGGCCGATACCGACATCCCTTGTAACATGCACGAAATTGTTCCGTATGACACCGCCTTCATGTGACCGGGCCCCGAGCCCAAAACCGATACCGCGGTCGGCATTGACGATAACGTTGCGCTCTACGATGGTGCCAGCGGAGCCTGACCAAAAATGGATGGCGTGTTCAGCAAGTTTTCCGTTGGGGCTACGGATATTTTTGAAGGTATTGCCTGCTACATTCCAGTTGCGTGCTTGGTGGGCATCGATGCCGCCAGTATAGTCTTGCTTAGCGGCACCATCAGGAAACTCAAATAAGGAATCCTGCACCAGGCCATTATCAGAGCTATGTTCGAGGCCGGTTACCTTCAGCATTTGTTGGCCGGTGTTGACAAAGCGAAGATTGATGAGTTTAGGATTGTCTGCATTTTTTTCGCCTTGTACTTGCACGGCGTGCTCTTTAACCCAACCCACTGTCATATCCCGTAAAGTCACGTTGCTGGCCGAGACTAAGAATATTTGCCGGGTGATACCTTGCACCCCGAGGCCGCGCACGATGACATCATCGCGATTTCCTGTGCGCCCACGGATAGTGACGTTAGGGATTCTTATATGGAGCAGCTCACCCGGTATCACGTAACGTCCCGGGGCCAGTACGATATGGCGGCGGCCACCTGACAGCATCGCTTTGACCGCAGCGGCTAGCTCACCAGCATTGCTGACCTGAATCGATGGGGTATCAGGTACCGGCGGTGGTGCGGTGCATAGGGCATAGGCACCATGACTCGATAAATTTATCGTCAACGATAGCACGGCGAGTAAAAGTCTAGCCTTGTACTGCATACTTAGTTTCCGGGGTTCTCTCTCGGGCTTTCAGGCGGATCGGTTAATTGGACTTATCTGTATATAAAAAAGAATTACCGTGATTAAGAGCCGTGCTCACCTGGCCCTTATGTCATAGATACTCATCTACTTCGAAATACTCGTCTACTTCGGACCAACAGGCGAGGTGTGCCCGAAGACTATCTTGAATCGAATCGAAAAGCACCCGTCATTTGCCTACCGTGAGGCATGGGTCCTATGGTCAGCTACGCCCCCTTCGGTCCAAGCAAGCACGGTGGCGGCGTGTCCGCACCCACGTAGTCCGGCACTTGCGGCTGAGGCATTGCCAGGCCCTAGTCAATACTTTGGGCGGTCAATACTTTGGGCGGTCAATATTTTGGGCGGTCAATATTTTGGGCGGTCAATATTTTGGGCTATTTCGATGATGTCCCGCTCCCGCGTTACCACCGCTTATCGAATGCGGCGATCAGCTCTTTGATCGGTGGCGAGTTCATGATCGCTTGGGCGCGTTCAAGTGATTCGAAGCGGTAGAACGCATAGTGCACCGACGGTTCCACTTCGCTCCACGCCCGCCACGCGCGGGTGGCGTTGAAGGCGCGGTAAGCATCGGGTAGATGCTCGTTTTGATACCACTCATCGAAGGGTTGCCGGTCAGCGCCGTCCGCGACTACTGCGCGGACTTTTAAAAACGCGGGCATAAGAGGTACTCCTATGGGCCGATGAGGCAGGCGTCGCCGCCTGGGTCGTGATCGTCTGGGCCGTGATCGTCTGGGCCGTATCGACTTCCGCCTCAGCCAATAAGCGCGGCCAACTAGGTAACATCCACGAACTCTTCGCGGGCCAACATCACGCTGGGTAGGCTTTTTCGTTCTAATCGAGCGGCAGTACGGCCGCAAGCAGTAGCACAGGCGCTTCAGGCGGCGTGAAATTGCCCGACCTCACTCGCCCCTTGCGGGTGTTGTACTGTTATAAATGCCATGCGCCAAAGCGCTGATGGAAGAGCGGCCTATCCTACCGCTTATTTGTAGCAAAAGGCTGAGTTGACTAACTTCAGGACAAGACACCGATCGAGGGCAGCGACATGCGCTTAGCGAACCGGCGGGTCATCATCACCGGCGCCGCTTGCGGGACCGGCCAAGCCACGGTCAACGGGCTTGCCTTGCGCACCTGATATGGACACTACACCTGATATGGACATTAATGGGGCACATGGCCCGGGTTACGCGCTGGCCGCGGACGGCTTAGTGGCGTGTCATGAGTGTGATGCGTTGCACCGGTTGCATCCTCTCGATGACGGGCAGCGGGCGCACTGCACCCGCTGCGCCAGTGTGCTCTACCGCCATTGTCCCGCCAGCGGCTTGGATACGGTCATCGCGCTCGCCTTGACCGCCGCTTTGCTTTTTGTCATCGCCAATGTATTTCCTTTTATCGCTCTCGAGATCCAAGGGCGCGGCCAGAGCAACTTGGTTGTATCGGGCATCATCGCCTTATTCCACGCCGGACAGCCCGGACTCGCCGTACTGGTGGCTGTTACCAGCGTGGTGTTTCCGGGCATCACCATCTTCGGCATGCTCTGGGTGTTGGTGCCCGCGCGGTTCGGTATCCGCGCACCCGGTGCGGCGGCCATCTTCCACCTCATCCGGCGTCTCGGGCCGTGGACCCTGCTCGGGGTGTTCATGCTAAGCGTGATCGCCGCTTTCGTGAAGCTAGGCGATCTGGCCACCGTCATTCCCGGTGTCTCCATGTTCGCCTTCGCCGGGTTGATGCTGATCTGCGCTGCCGCCAGCGCCCGCTTCGATGCAGCGCTGCTGTGGCCGCCAGCCGGTCCCCGCCTGCCATTGCCCCGGCCAGGCGCCACCGCCAGGGAGCTAGGCCTGGTGCGCTGCCACACCTGCACCGTGCTGGTGCCGCACACGGCCAGCGGCTGCCATCGTTGCGGGGCCGCTCTTCCACCCTTTCGCAAAACCGCTAGCGTGGCGCGCACGTGGGCCTTGGTCACCGCCGCTGCTTTGCTGGCCATACCGGCCAATGTCTATCCCGTGATGAGCGTCATCCGCTTTGGCCGGGGTGAGCCCAGTACCATCATGAGCGGTGTGATACAGCTCCTGGAGGGTGGCTTCTTAGGACTTGCGTTCATCATCTTCTTTGCCAGTATCGTGGTGCCGTTGTTAAAAATCGCTGCGCTCGTCTACCTTCTATTGAGTGTGCAGCGGCGATCGAAGTGGCGGCCACAAGAGCGGTTGCGGTTGTATCGCATCACGGAAGTGGTGGGCGCGTGGTCCATGGTGGATATCTTCTTGGTAGGGATCTTGAGTGCGTTGGTGCAATTGCAGGCTTTAGCGGCCATCGAGCCCGGTATAGGCGCCAGTTTCTTCGGGGCGTTGGTGGTGGTAACCATGTTTGCCGCCCAGAACTTCGATCCGCGTCTTATCTGGGACCACGCGAAAGACACTGCATGAGCGGCGAGACAGCGCAGCCGCCGGTCCCGCAGGTGCGCAAAAGCGGCGGGCCGTCGATCGTTTGGTTGATCCCGCTGGTGGTCGCCCTAGCTGGTGCTTGGCTGACTTACAAAACCCTGGCGGAAAAAGGTCCGGTCATCACCATCGCTTTCAGGACCGCCGCTGGTATTGAAGCGGGCAAAACCAAACTGCGCTACAAGAACATCGAAGTGGGTGTGGTGGAGTCGGTACAGTTCAGCGATGATTTTTCCTATGTTCTGTTGACGGCGCAGATGGCGGCGCAAGCAGCTACGTTCTTACGCCGGGGATCACGCTTCTGGGTGGTGCGACCGCGTCTGTCCGCCCGTGGCATCTCCGGTTTGGGCACCTTAGTGTCGGGGGCTTATATAGAAGTGGAGCCGGGCGCTGGAGCCGAGCAGCATCACTTCGAGGGACTGGAAGCGCCGCCCGTGGTGCGGGCCGATGAAAACGGCCGGCGGGTCACTTTGATCGCCCCCAAACTCGGTTCGCTAGGCCCGGGCTCGCCAGTGTCTTACCGGGGTATAGAGGCCGGTGAAGTGCTTGGCCATGAACTCGGTACCGATCGCAAAAGCGTGCTCATCTATGCCTTCATCAAAGCGCCGTTTAGTCAACTGGTGCGAAGCAATACACGCTTTTGGAATGTAAGCGGGGTGGATGTTGCCTTGAATTCCGCAGGACTTACGGTGCGCACCGAGTCCATGCAAGCGGTAATGTTCGGTGGCATCGCTTTCGAGACAAGCGAGGCCAGCGAACCCCTTAAAGCCGATCTGGACGAAGTGGTGTTCACGCTGTTCGAGAGCAAGAGCAGCATCGCAGAGCAGTCTTTTACCAAACGGGTACGGTTCGTGTTGTTTTTCGATGGTTCTGTGCGCGGGCTCAACCTAGGCGCCCCGGTGGAATTCAAGGGCATCAAAGTGGGAGCGGTAGTGGATATACGGCTCGAATTCGATGCCACGGATACAACGTTTCGCATCCCCGTAGTGATAGAAATAGAGCCGGAGCGGATTATTTTCCGCGACGACAAAGCGCCATCGGCCATCGGCCTAGGGCCACCCGTTAACGTGTTGACCACCCTGGTCGAGCGCGGGCTGCGGGCTAGGTTGCAAACCGGTTCGCTGCTCACCGGTCAGCTCTTCGTCGAACTCGATATGCATCCGGACACACCGATCCGCTTAGTGCAATCCGGCGCGCCCTATCCTGAGTTGCCCACTATTCGCGCCAGCTTGGAAGAGATCACCGCGTCGGTAAAAGGTGTACTTGAAAAAGTCAATCAGTTTGATTTCAAGCGCATCAACGATGCGATCCTAAGCACATTAGAAGGCGCCAACCGGTTGACCAACGCGCCGGAGATCAAGACCGCTTTGAACGAGTTGGAAGTGGCTCTATCCGCTTTTGGCGCGTTAGCCCGGAAAGTCGATGCGCGGGTCGAGCCGATGGTAAGCAATGTGGATAAGACGATGACCTTAGGCCACACTGCATTGTCAAAACTGCAAGGAACGCTGCGCCTAGTGGACGATGTTTTGAAGAGCGACTCGCCCTTGCAGGGTGGATATATTCAACTGGCGGACGAATTGACCGAGACCGCCCGTTCCATCAAGAGTTTCGTCGATCTGTTGGCACGGAATCCCGAAGCGGTCATTTTCGGTAAATAACGAGGGCTGCCCACATGACGATTAGCCGGTATTGCCGGGCGCTAGCGGGGACAGCATTGATGCTGGTGGCCGGTTGCGCAGCGAATATTATGCAGACCAAGGAAACTCGATTCTATGTTTTAGCAACACTGCCGCAGGACACAGAAGCGTTACCCGGCGTTCGAACCTCACCTGCGCTGGTGTTGGATTTGGCGGCGCTGACGTTACCGCAGTATTTGGAACGCCCGCAGATCGTTACCCGCATTGAACGCAATCGGTTGGTGTTAGCGGAATTCGACAACTGGGGCGGCAGTTTAGAGAAGAACATGCTGCGGGTGCTGGCGAGCAATCTGTCGATGTTACTGGCCACGCCCGACATTCACATGGCCACCCGGCGCACGCCGGCCAAGGTGGATGCGCGCGTGGAAATCGAGGTTATACAGTTCGAACGGGGTCCGGACCGGCGCGCTGTGTTGATGGCGCAGTGGCGCTTGCTGGAGGCGGGGCGGGAGCGCAAAACCATCGTCTCCAAAGTGACTTCGCTACAAAGTCCGCCCATGGCGGCGCCTTCGATGACGGCCACGGTGGCGGCCATGAGCGACTTGGCCGGTGAGTTGAGCGTGCTGATCGCCCGAGCAGTTATTCGACACAGCAATCACTAAACACCCTTGGGCACCTCTAAAAATGCACTTTCTTCCGCGATTGCGGCGTCAGCGCCGTGCTCGAATCCTCAGGTATCACCTATACACTGCGGTTGTGCGCGCGGTGCTTCCTTGCACTCACGAAAAAATTACTATTTTTAGCGGCGCCCCTGTGAGATCGCTTGTGCGCCCGTCCGCCCAGTTAAGTTTTATCCTAGGAATTAGCATCTTTTTGATGGTTGTCTGCGCCGCCGGTGTGGCCTGCGCCAATGAAAACTGGGATGGCGCGCAGATCATAGATGCGTCGCTCAAGCGTCACCAACAGTTTCCTTATGTGTACGAAGAGCAGACCATGGTGCTCATCGATCCTCTGGGACACCGGGAGATGCGCCGGTTGCGGCGTTATACCCGGATCGAGGCGGATCGAACAGTCAAATTCTTATTGGTGTTCGATGCTCCGCAGGAGATAAGAGGCGTTGCGTTACTGGCGCGGCGGCGGCCCGATGGAGGTGTGCACCACGGCGTCTATTTGCCGGCTTTTGGTCCGGAGCTGAAACGCCCTCAGGATGCCGATATAGGTGCGCATTTTTTAGGCACCGACTTTTCCATAGAAGATCTGACGCCGCAATCCCTGGAAGATTTTAACTACGCCCGCCAGCGCGACCGCGTCAGTGAGGGCATCGAATATTTCGTCGTCGATGCTTATCCCAAGAACGAACGGCCCGGTTCCAGCGCCTCCGGACTGCGCCGGCACGTCGTTCGCAAAGACAATTTAATGATCGTGCAAACGGATGTGTACGACACCACCTTGCGGTTTTTCAAAAGAATTACCCGCCACGATTTAAAGCGGGTCGATGAGCAGAGCTGGCGGGCCAATATGATCATCGCCCATGACCGGCGCGAATCCCACCGCACGCTGCTCAAGATCGACCGCAGAATCTACTCGCGCGATTACGTTCCGGCGGAACTATTCGAGCCGGCCTATCTGTTGGCGAATAAGCATGTGCAAAATCCAGCCTTAGGGGATGCTGGGACGGGCGCTTCGGACGCCGAGCAAGAGCTGTTGGAGTGGTCCGATGAATCATAGTCGGCTGCGTCCTCAATGATCGAGCGGCCAATGATCGAGCGGCCCGTGATCGAGCGGCCAATGATCGAGCGAATATTGCTCACCGGAGCGAATCACCGCGTATTGACTTTCCTGGCCTTGGCCCTGATCACCATACTGTCGACCCCCGGGTTAGTTCTACTGAAAGTCGATACGGGGCTCACATCGCTTATCTCCGATGCGGATCTGGATAAGCAAGCTTATTTACGGATCGCAGAAGAGTTCGGCTCCGACAACCGCACCATCGTTTATGTACGCGATGAGAAGTTGTGGACGTTAGGCCGCATACAGTCTTTGCTACGCCTGCAAGATAATCTGGAGGCGGTGCCTGAGGTCGAACGGGTGGAGAGCATTTTGACCGTGCGCACGGTGCGCGGCTCCGGCAAAGCACTGGATGCAAGGCCGCTGCTCGATACGCGGGCGCTGTCTGCCAAAAGCATTGCCCGCGCCCGCGCCGATGCGCTGGCTAACCCTCTTGTAGTCGGCAATTACGTGTCCAAGGATGGTTTCGCCACCACTTTGATACTCGGCATCAAGACGCCCGCGGCGGCACCCGATTACGACGTCCTCATCAACCGGGTGTTGCAACAAGTCATAGACAATGAGCGAGCGTCGTTCGATGAGCTATTTCAGATCGGTCCCTCACGCATCAACGCGGAATTAAAAAGCGCATTGTTCGCCGATCTCGCGTGGTTGGCCCCGGTTTCCGCCGGCCTGTTAAGTCTTACCCTATTACTTTTTCTGGGCAGCATTCTCGGCGCCGTTTTGCCGCTGATAGGTGCGGGTCTGGCATTGATTTGGACCTTCGGCGCCATGGGTTTTGCAGGCGTTTCCCTGAATATCTTGAGCGCCATGTTGCCGTCTTTGGTCATCGTCATCGGCGCCACCGAAGATACGCACATGATCGCCTCGTACTTCCGGGGGGTGGCGCACAATCAAGGTAAAACGGTGCGCTTGGACGCGGCCCGCTGGATGATGCGCAAAATGGGCATTCCGCTGTTCTTGACGGTGCTCACCACCGCGCTGGGATTCGCTGCCAATTTAGTCAGCGATATCGAACTCATCCGCGATTTCGCCCTGTCTTCCACCTTCGCCATCTTGGCCAACGGTTTGATCACCATTGGATTGGTGCCGTTGGTGTTGAGTGTTATCGGGTCTACCCGGGTGAAAGCGGCCCGCGGTGCCAGCGAGGTGACCGGCTTTACCGGCCTAGTGGTTCGTCTGTCCGCGTTCGGCCGCCAACGGGTCGCTGGCTCTGTTTTGTTGCTTACCTTGACTATGTGCGGCTTTTTTTTGTTTCAGGCCTCGAAGCTGTATGTCACCAATGATCCGTTCTCGTATCTGCGCGCGGATCGCTCACTCATCAAAGATGCTAACCGTTTGCAAGAGGACCTGGCGGGGGTAAAAATCTTTTTCGTGGTGTTGGAATCAGAGCAGGATCGGGCGTTTTTGCACCCGGAAAATGTCGATAAGCTGGTTAAGTTACAGGCATTCATAACCGAGCAAGATATCTTTGATCTCAGCATTTCCCTGGCTGATCACTTGGCACTGGTCAACCGTGAATTCAACGGCGGTGATCAAGAGTTCTATATGGTCCCCCGAAAACGCGAACTGATCGCACAATATCTGCTGTTCTTTCACCGCCGCGATATGCGCGGTTATCTAAGCCATGATCTTAGGCGGGCCAATATTGTAGTGCGTCACAACGTCAGTGATTCCAGAACACTGAACCCGCATATCGCCGAGTTAAAGGAGGTGGCAAGGCGCATTGCCGGTGCCGAGCTGAGTGCGTATGTGGTTGGCGAAAACTTGATGATAAACGCCGCCGCGGAAGGATTGATCGTGGCCCAAGCCAAATCCCTTGGACTGCTGGTACTGGTTATCTTTCTCATCATGTCGGCTATGTTCACCTCTTTCAAAGGCGGCATAGTGGCGCTGGTGCCAAGCCTCCTGCCCATAGTCATGATGTTCGGGGTCATGGGCTTGCTCGGGATCCCTTTGAATCCTGGTACCGCCATGGTGGCGGTTATCGCCATCGGTATCGCTATCGATGGCACTATTCATCTTTTTTCCCGCTACAACGAACTCTCCCGGCAAAGCGGCAACAACGAAAAAGCCATCCACGAAACCGTGGCTGAGGAAGCCGTGCCCGTGGTGGCTACCAGTATCGCGTTGGCGTTGGGTTTTGGCGTGTTGTTGTTGTCGAATTTCACCATTATTGCTCAATTCGGCGCGCTCTCGGCGGCAACCATGTTGTTTTCCGTCTTCGCCAATTTATTGGTGACGCCGATCATCATGTCCCGCATACGGCTGGTGGGTCTCTACGAGATCGTGTCCATGGACATGGAACACAGTGTCTTGAAAAAGAGTCCGCTGTTTCGGGATATGACTAACTACCAGGTGCGAAAAGCGATACTTATTTCGCAGGCGCAAGTGTTCGGACCAGGTGAACTTCTGATCCAGCAAGACACCCTAGGGCGCAGCATGTATTTGGTGTTAAAAGGCCAGGTGGAGGTCCTGCGCGAAGACGATGGGGCGACCCGCCAGATCGCGCAATTGGGGCCGGGTACCATTCTCGGTGAAGTGGGTTATGTGCGGGAAATTTATCGCACCGCACATGTGCGCGCCTTGACCCGCGTCGAGGCGTTACGCTTCGACTACGCGCGCATGCGCCACGACTTGCGTCACTTCCCGCGTATCGTAGCTGCTTTGAATTTCAATATCTCGCGTATTTTGGGTGAGCGCTTGGCGGATGCGATGGGTGTGCGGGGCGCGCGAAGCGACGTGAAGTAAATCTCTTTACTTAAACGGGCCTAAATATGGTAAAAGTGGAGAATCGGAGCCATGTCACAAGCAGAGGTCGTTAAGGAAAAAATTGCTTACCTTAAGTTTTGGTTGGGGATCTTGGTTGTTTTAGGTATATCTCTTGTTGGTTGGCTCTTGACAAATGCTGGGACGGAATCTGACTTGAAAGCAGGAGGTGCTGCATTCGGAGCGGCCATAATTACCGTTGCAGCACTTTTTGTGCATAAGAAAATCGAGTATTTGATATCAACTCTTGAGGATTTATAAATGGATATTCTGTCAACGATTGTCTTAGTTGTTGTAGTAAGTGTTTTTGCCTTCATGGCATATGACGCAGCCCGTAACAAATAGCCCCCTAACAAATAGCCCCCTAACAAATAGCCCCCTACAAATAGCCCATGAACCAATAGAAACCGATACGAAGTTCTGTCTTCTAGGCGGCGGCGCTGGGCACCGATGAGAAGCCATTCAATGACATTGTGGAAAAGCTTTTACTATAGATGTGGCGATATTCGGGCTTTCTGGATTAATGATCAGCATTTGTTGTGCTGGAGATACCAGCACATCCATGTCTTCCATAGGTATGGCGCCTAATAAAACCTCATCGCCTAGAACCAGTGCACCTGTGAAACAAGCCCTATTCTCGAACTTTAGAGCTATAGGACCCATATAAGGTACTAAATGTTTTTTTCCATCGGCAGTCGTGACCTCGCGCCGATCTAGCTCTGCTAACTCGAACTGTATTGCGATGTGCTCAGGAATACATAAATGTAGCGACCCAGTATCAACAAGAGACTTGATTGTCATTGATTTAAGATCCGTCTTTCTTGGGTTCGATAGATTTATTTCCGCATATACTAGCCCCATGTGTTGCTCCTAGGAATTCTCTTATGCATATTAGTGGGGCACTGAAAGACGGCTAACCGGGTGGTGCTACCACATCAGATCATCGGGTACCTTGAACTGCGCGTAAGGGTCGTCCTCATCCGCTATGTCATCGCTACGGTCGTTTAAGACCACCACTTTATCGGCATCGCGAGACTTTATCTTTTCGGCGGCGGCGCTGGGCACTAATGAGAAACCGTCCTCATCGTGCACGATGGCCACTTGACCTGCTGTGACTGCGCGGTGCAATTCGCCGGTCATGTGCAGCTTGCGGACCTTGCCGTCTACCACGAAGTGGTAAGGGATACCGTCTTCGTCCGTTTCATGGGCGATGCGGTTCATTGCCACCAATTGGCGGATCTGGGCGCTGATGGCTTTGGCTTGCGCTGTGGCTTCGCGGGCGGCATTGAGCGCCTGATCCCGGGCTAATTTTTCCGCCTTGCGCTGCTGCATAGCCGCCGCTTGCTGCTGCGCTCCAGTATCGGTTTCCCCAGCCCGCTGGCGGCGTTTTTTCTTGCGCTTCTCGGCATTGGCTTGACGGGATTTTTGCGCCGATACGAGGCCGCTTTTACGCAGTTGATCTTGTAGTGAATTCGCCATCGTCAAATGTCCATGTTCATTAGAGCCGGTACACGCGAGTGGCCGTGTCGTGAAATAGTTGGGCGCGCTCGCTGGCCGAGTAGGGCGCCGTCATGCGCTTGAATGCATTCCAAAGTACGGTAAAGCTAACGCTTGCCCGGTCCACGGGAAAGTTCGATTCGAACATACACCGGGAAGTGCCGAATACTTCGATGGTGTGCTCATAATACGGGCGATTGGCGATGACGAACGCTGCGCTGGTGGGCGGCTTATCGCGCTTATGCCAGTCGAAGCCGTTGACCGGCATGGCGAGCCCGCCTAGTTTTGCGTACACATTGTCACAGCGGGCGAGTTCCGTCACCGCCGCCCGCCATTCCCGAAACACTTCATCGCGCCGTCCAGCGTATGGGCCTATGCCTAGGGGGCCGCCAAAGTGATCCAAGATGATGGTGGTATCGGCAAAAGCCCGCGCCAGCGACGTGACCTCGGGGATCTGATGGTGAAAGCACCAGGCTTCAAAGCTCAGGTTTCTGCGGCTCAGGTGGGCGAATCCTTGGCGGAAACGCGCGTCCATCAACATGCCCGCCGGTGGTGCCGTGCGATGGTTGGGCACCTCCGGATGCGGATCGTGGGTGGCGCCTTGGCGAATACCTTTGAGCCGGTCCGGCGCTGCCGCCATGTGCGCGTCCAGTAGGGCCGCGGCGCTGTCACCCTCCGTTAGATAAGCAGTCGCTACGATGCCGGCGGCGACCCGCGTGCCGCCATAAATACCCGCTGCCGCCATCGCTGCCTGGCCATTGGCGAACTCGGTTTCCCCTAGCGGCGCCATGAAGCAGGAGCCGTCCTGTTTAAACATCGTCCCGCATTCGATGAACACCGATGACACCACGTTGTGCGACGTACTCCCGTCCTTTGCGGTGCCAGCGATGTCGGCCAAGTAATCGTGCACGAAGTAGCGGCTAGCGGCGTAACCGTCTTTGCCATCCCACAGATGATGGTGCGGATCGCAAATGGGCAACTCCGGCTCCAGCGCCGCCTCCTCGGTGAGCGCCAGCCAGGTGTTGTTATTGCTGGCGTTGTTATTGCTGGCGTTGTTGTTGGCGTTCACGATGCAGGCTCGCGGGCATCGCGCCGGGTTTTCACCCGTGATTGGAATTGCGCCGTGGAGTTGGTGTGCGGGAACGGTTCATCCGGCACCGCCACCCCCAGGAAGGCACAAATAGGCTCCCATCCCGCTCCCGTTCGATACGACAGCAAGCGCTCGGGTGGCAGGGTGTCGCGCACCGCTTGGTTGTGTTCGAGATAGGTATCCATGACGTATGCCTGGTCCTCGTACTTGCCATTGAAGGTCCGCTCGAGGATGAGCGAGCGGGTCATCTGCCGGTGCACCGATGTTGCTTCATCCGGGGCCTGTAAAGCCGGCAAAATGGTGGCGCTAAAGCTGCGGTACCAGGTGGCGGCGTCTTCGCGCTGCGTGAGGATGAACTTGGCATCCGGATAGTGCTGCGACAACTCGGGCCAAAACGCGGCGATGGGCCAATCCACGCCTGAGTTGTACCCGCTAAACAGCGCATCCCAATCGACCGCCTCACCCCGCGTCGCCGCCAGCCACACCGGATCATGCTCGGGATGATCAACCACTTCGTACATGTGATAGCACGGGCCGAAACCGAGCCTCTCCAAAGCCAGCTTCAAGGACATGGTGCCGGTGCGCCCTAGACCGGCGCCGATGACCCGTAGTGTCATGTCGATGGTTCTCGCGTTTGTGCCGGACCGGTGTAGAACGCGGGGAAGAGCCGCGCGGTCACTGGACTGTTGGCGGCGTGAGCGATGCATGTATCAAGCCATTGCGGCGGCCGGTGGTCGTGCCCGCCGCCATATTGCCGAACCCCGCTCAAGGTTTGATAAGCCGTCGTCGCCAGTGGCCGCAGCAACTCTACTAAGGGCACCTGCTAAAAATAGTCATTTTTTCATGAGTGCAAGGAAGCACCGCGCGCACAACCGCAGTGTATAGGTGATACCTGAGGATTCGAGCACGGCGCTGACGCCGCAATCGCGGAAAAAGTGCATTTTTAGCAGGTGCCCCTAAGTGGGTGCAACCCCGCGTCCCACCCACGCGGGTTTGCACTTCCCGCCACCAGCCGGGGCCTATGCGCACGCCTTTTAAGGCCGAGAAGTTGGGCGCCGCCAGCTTACAGTGTCGGTAGGGCGTCCAATCGGATACGGCGATGGCTTCATGGATGAGCAGATCATCATCAACGGTCAGGCGGATGTACATACCATGAACGGGGCGGCCCGCCTCGAACTCGGTGCCCAGCGGGTCGTCATAGCTGAAGGGTTTGGTATCGACGATGTGGCCTTCTATGTCCCACAGACCGTCGCGGCGCCGGTATCCGCGGCACACGATGTCACGGTTGTGCATCAGATCTCTAGCGGCCGATGGAGGCAGCGGCATGCTTGCATCAATCCTGGTTGAAAAAGAACGGCAACATAGCGTATTCCCGTGTAGTTGAGAAATTGAGTCGTAGCGCAAGTCATATCGTCAGGAACGCTCCAGCGCTTGCCACCAAGGGTCCGATCGGAGCATACGCCTCAGTGGCGTGTTGGTCTGTTCCGGTGCGTTGTCTATATAACGCACCGCCTCTGCCAAGTGCTCGCCGCGCAGGGTTTTCAAGTAAGCGAGTGCATTGTCCAACGAGAACGGTTGACCGGTGGCGGCCGCGAAGTTCTGCGACAGATCGGTCCAAACGGCACCGGCGGCATTTTCCCTGGCACACCACTGGCGTACCCGGGTAGCTAAATGCGCATAGGTGGAGCGCTCGAATCCCGTGCGCATACACACCGCGCCAATGTGCTCTATGCTCTTGGCCCGCTCCCGTGCTCTCAAGTCTTCGGCGGTTGCATGAATATCGCCGAGCAGGCTGGCGATCACATGGGTCTCGCAGTCGATACCGTTGTCCGGATCCATGACCACCACCAAACCCATCTTGCGCTTGGGCGAAACACGGCTGAATTCCATGGGCAGTGGCGGCCCGCCGTTCAGTAACCAAGGGTGTTCCACGTGCGGCTCCAGGATCTCCAAATCCCACAGCAAGGAGCCGTAGCCGATGATGACGAAGCGGCCGGTCAACATTGCGCCCGGTTCTCTAGGCATCGAATTGAGTTGACAGCACTTCTATGGACAATGGGGCGGCGCTGGCGCAAACCGCCTGAAATTTCTCTTTGAGATACGCCTCGAATTTTTCCGCCTCTTGAGCAAGCTGCACTTCGGCGCCGGCTGCAACTACATATCCGGTGAGCTCTATGGCCCGCTCCGCTAGCAGCCCGACGACGTCGGCATCACCGATGAGTAGAGTGGATGCGCCGGTTTTGGCCGGTTGCAGCACTTCCAGATGCGGCGTGATCCGGATCGGTTGACCGGCAATGGAAAGCGCGCCTTGCGCAACCATCTGCTCGAGGCGCTCCAAGCCAATGCGCATTGGCCGCTGCGTGAGAACGATATCGGCCGGGCGCTCCGGCAAATTGAATATCGCTTGGTTTTCCCGTGAGTAAGCCGGCCGCATCATGGGGAAAAACACCACATCGTCGATGTTGTCATTGCCCGTGAGCAACATCGCCATGCGTTCTATCCCCGGGCCGATTCCGGTAGTGGGCGGCATGCCGTGTTCCAGCACCTCGAGGAAATCGTAATCGATCGGGTGCACCTCTTCGGATGCAGGATCTTTAGTCGCCGCGAGCCGGCGCCAGGTTTCGAGCAGCGCTTCGGGATCGTTTTGCTCGGTCCAGTTCTCGGAGCATTCCATGCCGCCCACGAAAAGCTCGAACCGCTGGGCGAAACGCTGGTCTTCCGGCATGGGTTTGGCCAGGGGCGAGACTTCGGCCGGATGGCCATAAACAATGGTCGGCTGAATGAGGCCGGGCCTTATTTTTTCCTCGAAATAATCCACCAAAGCTGCGCCTATGGAGGTGGCCTCGGAGGATATCTTCGCATCGGTGAGTACGGCTTGCGCCTGCTCGAAATTAGCCAGCTTGCTGAAGTCGATGCCGGATGCCTCGATAACCGCATCGACCATGGAAACCCGCCGCCATTCACTGGAGAAATCGACCGTATTGCCCCGAACATTGAACTCGCTGGTGCCAAACGCGCCGATGGTTACGTGCTGATATAACGCTTGCAGGAGATCCATATTGTATTCATAGGAATTGAACGCGCTCATGGTCTCGAGCATGGAGAACTCGGGTTGATGCGTTCTATCGATGCCCTCGTTACGAAAATACCGGCCAATGGTGAACACATTCTCGAATCCCGCCGCGATCATGCGCTTCAAGTACAGCTCATGGGAAATCGCCAGATAGACTTTGAGATCCAGATCATTGATGTGGGTGAGAAACGGACGCGCACTGCCACCGCCGTATTGGGGTTGCAGGATGGGCGTCAGGCATTCCACGAATCCGCGGCCATGCAAGAAGGCGCGGATCTGAAAGAGCATCTTCGAGATCTGCTCGAACGCCCGCCGTCTTTCAGGCTGTAGCGTGGTATCTATGTACCGTTTGCGCAACACCAGTTCGCGATCTTTGAGGCCGGCCCATTTGTCCGGCAAAGGTCTGAGCGTTTTGACCAGGGGGCGCACGGCGGTGGGCAAGACCGATATCTCGCCGCGTTGGGTCCGTATGACCGTGCCCGTTGCCTCGACGAAGTCGCCGATGTCCAGCAACCCTAAATCTTCGTAGGCCATCGGCGAGGTGGCCTCCGGCCCGTTCAAGACTTTTTTCTGAAAAAAGAGCTGTATGCGCCCGGACCCATCTTGTATGTGCGAGAAAGTGATGGCACCGTGCTGGCGCCAAGAGAGTATGCGCCCGGCCACGGTGACGGTCTTACCGGCGAATGCTTCCTCGGAGTCGATCTGCGCGGCATGATGCGTCCTAGATACACTGGCCGGGTAGGGATCGATGCCGCGCTCGCGTAACTGGTCGCGTTTCGCGATTCTGTTGGCGCGCAGTTGCACAATGGTAGATTCGCGATGGCTGGGCTCCACGGCAGGATTCCTCGACTACTCTGGGTCAATGCAGCCGGGCAGTGTAAGAGTGAGTAAATTAGCTTGTAAAGCGAGCCGCCAGAAGTAGGCTAGGCGCGATGATCGAACATGTCGGAGGAACTTTATCCATGACCAACCCCGCACTTGAGCAAATACTCGCGGCCAAACGGGCGGCGCCTTACGAGCCGGATCAGACAGTCGAGGAGTTGCGCGCCGCCAGCGAGGCCGCTGGTCAACAAGCCCCGTTACCGGATGGCACGGTGTATACGGCGGTCAGCGCTGACGGCATCCCTTGCGAATGGATCGAGATGCCGGGTGCCCGCCAAGACCATGTGTTCTTGTTCATTCACGGCGGCGGTTATTACCGCGGCTCGGTCGCCGCATCGCGGGCAACGGCGGCGGCGATCAGCGCGGCGGCGCGAGCGCGCTGTCTTGCTGTGGGTTACCGGCTCGCGCCGGAGCATCCGTTTCCGGCGGCTATCGATGATTGCTTGACCGTGTACCGGTGGTTACTCGCCGAGGGCACGGCAGCCGGGCGTATCGTGGTGGGTGGTATATCCGCTGGCGGTGGTTTGACCTTGGCGCTGCTGCTGGGGGCGCGCGATGAGGGGTTGGCGTTGCCCGCCGCTGCCGTGCCTATGAGCGCTTGGACCGATCTCACGCAAAGCGGTGCGTCTTATCAAGCCAACGCGGCGCTGGATCCGGTCATCAGCAAGCAGTACTTGGATCGCATGGCCGGCCTCTACTTGGCGGGGGCGGATGCGTTGACGCCGCTGGCCTCGCCGCTACACGGCGATCTGCATGGACTGCCGCCGCTCCTGCTTCAGGTGGGGACGGCCGAGACGATGTTGGACGACAGCGCCGCTTTCGCCGAGAAGGCGCAGGCCGCTGGCGTCGATGTGTGTTTCGAGCCGTGGGCGTATATGTTTCATGGCTGGCACGGTTTCGCCGATGTGTTACCCGAGGCGCGCCAGGCGATCGATAGGGTGGGGGCGTTCTTCAAGGAACACGCCGGCTAGGCTGTCGCAGCGCGCAGAGGCGGATTGACACGAAGTTGACCAGCCCCACCACTGGCGCGCGCCAATGCCCGTATCCGGGTCGCTTCACCGAAGGCCTCGAACAGCGTGCGCGACAGATCGTGCTCCTCGGGTTTCCATTCCGCATGCCATTGCACGCCGACGGTGAAGGTGGGGTCCTGCTTGAGCCTGACCGCTTCGATAACCCCATCGGGCGCCGTGGCTTCCACCCTCAACCGATCGGCGACGCGGTGAATGCTTTGACCGTGCAATGAGTTGACCCACACGCTGGCGGCGCCGGCGTAGCCGCGCAAGCTGCCGTCCGGCGTTAACCGAATCTCGTGGCGCAATTTGAAGATCTCTTCCTGGGTGACCTCCGGGTGCCGCGGCATGCGGTGATCTTGCATGCCGGGTACCAAGTGGCAGCGGTAATGCAATGAACCGCCTAGTGCCACATTCATCTCCTGAATGCCCCGGCAGACGCCGAAAATGGGCACTCCGGCATCAACGCAGGCTCGCACCAACGGCAGCATGATGCCATCGCGGCCCGGATCGATGGGTTCGTCCGGCGGAAAGGGCGCACCGCCGAAATGGTGGGGCTCCACGTTGGCCCGCCCGCCGGTCAGCAGCAGTCCGTCGATGTGTTCAACCAGTTCTTCCGCGTCCAAGCGATCGCCTGCGGCGGGTACCAGCAATGGAATGCAGCCTGAGAACTCGAGCAGCGCGTCCACGTTTTTCGCGCTGCTGGCATAGGCCGGGTGGCGGCGCTCGGCGATTTCCATGTAGCTGGCTGATACCGCGACGAGCGGCTTGGCGGAGTGGCGCAATGGTGTCGATCCTCACTGACGGCGTGTAAGTGGGTCCGATTTGGACCGGTAAAGCGGAAAATAATACTCGGCTGGCGGCAAAAATACAGAAAAATGCGCCGTGCCACGTTTAAATAGGATCGGGTCAATAGGGAGGCGCGATCGGGCCGCCCTCCTCAACCCCAGGGCGCCATTCAGAACTACACTGTTTGAGGGCGCCGCTAAAAATAGTCATTGTTTCGTGAGTGCAAGGAAGCACCGCGCGCACCACCGCAGTGTATAGGTGATACCTGAGGATTGGAGCACGGCGCTGACGCCGCAAGCGCGGAAAAAGTGCATTGTTAGAGGTGCCCTTGAAGCGTTGTTTTTTCCACAATCCTCGCTAGGAGAATCGGGTCATGGCAGGGAAAACCCTGTTCGATAAGATTTGGGACCACCACGTGGTGGTCGAGCGCGACGATGGTCAGACCTTGCTCTATGTCGATAGGCACCTGTGCCACGATGGCTCTTTCAACGGCTTTCGCAAGCTGCGCGCCGCTGGCCGGCTCTTGCGCCGGCCTCTGCAAACCTACTTGACGCCCGATCACTACACGCCCACCCATACCGCCTCCATCGACGCCATCAGCGAGCCGCGGGCCCGTGCCATCGTCGCCGCCGTGGACGCCAACGCCGCCGAGTTCGGCGTGCACCTATTTCCATGGGGCGACAAGCGCCAGGGTATTGCCCATGTGGTCGGCCCGGAGCAGGGCATCACGCTGCCGGGATTGGTGATGGTCTGCGGTGATTCGCATACCTCCACGCACGGCGCCTTGGGATGTATCTCTTTTGGTATCGGCTCCTCGGAAGTGGCCCATGTCATGGCGACGCAGACGCTGTGGCAAAAGCGCCCGCAGACGATGCGCATCACGGTGGCTGGGCAGCTGGGCTTTGGCGTGACGGCTAAAGACCTCATCCTCGCCATCATTCGCCACATAGGCGCGGCCGGTGGCACTGGTTATGCCATCGAGTATGCCGGCCCGGCTATTCGTGGACTGTCCATGGAAGGGCGGTTGACCCTGTGCAATATGACCATCGAGGCCGGTAGCCGCACCGGCATCGTGGCGCCGGATGAATTGACTTACCGATATATCGAAGGCCGTCCCTACGCCCCCTGCGGCGATAAATGGCAACGGGCGCTCGAGTTCTGGCGGGCGCTGCCCTCGGACGAGGATGCCGCCTTCGACCGGCAAGTGTCGCTGGACGGCGCGGCCATCGCACCGATGGTGACCTGGGGCAATAGCCCGCAGGAGGCGGTGCAGGTGACCGAGGCGGTGCCGGATCCGGAGGACGAGGCCGATTCCGATCAGCGGGCCGCCATGCGCGCGGCGCTGGATTACATGGGCTTAACCGCCGGCACGCCCATACAAGATGTGCGAGTGGACAAGGTGTTCATAGGCGCCTGCACCAACAGCCGTATCGAAGATTTACGGGCTGCGGCGGCGGTGGCCAAGGGCCGCAAAGTGAGCGTTCCGGCATGGGTGGTGCCAGGTTCGGGGCTGGTGAAGGCGCAGGCCGAGGCGGAGGGTTTGGACCGGGTTTTTCTGGATGCGGGCTTCGAGTGGCGCCTCCCCGGATGCTCCATGTGTGTGGGTATGAACGGTGACACTTTGGCGCCCGGGGAGCGCTCGGCGTCCACCTCCAACCGCAACTTCAGGGGCCGTCAAGGCCGCGGCTCCAGAACGCACTTGGTGAGTCCCGCGATGGCGGCGGCGGCGGCCATCCATGGCCATTTCACCGATGTGCGGCACATGATGGAGGGTGCGTAAATGGAAGCGTTTAGCTCATTCGAAGCCATTGGCGTGCCGATCGATATCCCGAACTGCGATACCGATCAGATCATTCCCGCCCGTTTTTTACGCCACTTGCCGGAGGACGGCAGTTATCACAAATACTTGTTTCATGATCTGCGTTTTGACGGCGACGGGACGGAGCGGGAAGATTTTATCTTCAATCGCGAGCCGTACCGGCAGGGCAAGATTGTGGTGGCCGATCTGAACTGGGGCTGCGGATCATCGCGGGAGAACGCCGTCTACGCGCTGGTGGCCAACGGTATCCGTTGCGTGATCGCGCCTAGCTTTGGCGACATTCACTACAACAACTGCATGCAGCACGGGGTGTTGCCGGTGGTGTTGCCGCGTGCGGTGTGCGACGGGCTGCGCGCCGCGCTACACGAGACGCCTGGGGCGCGAGTGCATGTGGATTTGGCGACGCAGACGGTCAGAGCGCCCGATGGCGCGAGCCACCGCTTCGATATCGCACCGTTCGATAAACACAAGCTGCTGAACGGTCTTGATGACATCGCTTTGACCCGCGCTTACGACGCGCAGTTCGAAGCCTTCGAGGAGCGGCACGCCCGTGCCTACGATTGGCTTTGAGCCGTCTATGAGCACACAGCGGCAGGCGTCCGGTTCGGGTTCCCGTGCGTTCAAGCGGCCGGTTTGAAGCGTTGCTCCATGGCCCGGCGCACCTTGACGGCTGCGGCGCTTTCATCGACGCCGACATCGGCCCACCGGATCAGTGTGCCCGCCTCTACGGGTCCGTTCAGCTTCACGTTGTGGGCCAACCCCAGAGGCAGTGCGCCCGATTCCAGCGAGGTGCTGGCCGGCAGCAATTTGCCGTAGACGGTAAAGCCGCCCTCGCCGTCCAGTATTTCTCCCTCTTCGAGATCCCGCTTGGCGATGGCCGCGACATCGCCGCTGAACGCCTGGGTCTGACCGGTGGGCTGGCCGAGCAGGGCGGCCGACAGGATGGATATGTTGAGTTCCAGGCCGATCAGATGAAACGGCTTGTACATGGCGCAATAGCGGCCACTGGCATCGGTGTTCATGCCGTATTGCCGGAAGCAGCCGGCGGCGTAGTCGTTGGGCGCTTCCATGACCACATAAACACCCCAGCGCAGATCCCGCGCCACCGGACGCCCGTCCCGCTCCAGGGAGGAGACCACTTCGACTTGGCCTTTGTGATGCAACTGGCCGCCCTGCGCGCGGGGCCGCAGCACATGGGCTAAATCATCCATGCCGCAGGGCGGGAAGGTCAGGCCGTCGGGCGGCGGGGTAAGGCCGGTGGCGTTGGCGATGGCAGCCATTTCAATGGCTGACTTGGTGCCGTCCAGAAACGAATTGAACATCTGACTGTTCATGCCAGCGCCAGCCGCTGCCTCGGCCGTCAGCCCGTAGTGATCCCATACCGTGTCCGGGGTGGAGGCGTGGTAGCCGGGCAGGTATTTGGTGCCTTTGCCAGCGGCGGCCACATCGAAGCCACAGGATCTGGCCCACTCGACCAGCTCGCAGGTGAGCGCCGGTTGGTCGCCGTAGGCCATGGAGTAGACCAGGCCGGCGCTGCGGGCCTCCTCCGCCAGCAGCGCACCGGCCAGCACGTCGGCCTCGACGTTGACCATGATCATGTGTTTGCCATGGGCCGCCGCTGCGCGGGCGTGTTCGATGCCGGCGGCGGGATTGCCGGTCGCC
The DNA here is from genome assembly GCA_012103455.1 of Gammaproteobacteria bacterium. Classification (GTDB taxonomy): domain Bacteria; phylum Pseudomonadota; class Gammaproteobacteria; order HK1; family HK1; genus WLWT01. The sequence goes on along the minus strand of WLWT01000002.1, from coordinate 139,231 downwards.
TCCACCACTACGTCGATGTCATCGGCTCGCATCAGCGCCGCGGCCTCGTCGGTGAAGCGCACCTGGCTGATCCGGTGGTCATCCCAGCCTACCGTGGCGCAGGCGTTGCGGGCGCCGCCCGGATCCAGATCGGCGATGGCGGCTACTTCCAGGCCCACCGTGGCCGGCGCCTGGCTCAGGAACATGGAGCCGAACTTGCCGGCGCCGATGAGGCCGACCCGGACCGGTTTACCTCGAGCCGCCCGCTGGCGCAGTTGCGTTTGTAGATACATCAGGCGGCTTTGCTCTCTTGGCCTTGCAGCAAACAGTCGTCCGGCAACGGCGTGATGGGGGCGAAGTCCCGGTGCGCGATCCACTCGGGGCGTTGCTGGCGGGTGATGTGATTATCCACGTGGCACAGCGACAGGTAGACGATGGTCCGGTCCAGAGGGCTGATGTTCGGTGGACTGGCATGCACCAGCAAGGAGGAGAACAGCAGTACCGAGCCGGCCGGGCCGGTGGGGGCGACACAGCCGCCACGGTCGGCCAGGCGTTTGACGGTATCGCGCTCCAGGGTCCAGAGCGGATAGCTGGTGGTTTCGAGATCATGGCCCGCTTGCAGCACGCCGTGTTGGTGGCTGCCCGGCAAGAACAGCAGGGGGCCGTTGGCGGCGGTCACATCGTCGATGAACAGGGCGATGTTCATGGCGCGCGGCTGCGGCATGCCGTCGTCCCGGTGCCAGGTGCCAAAATCCTGGTGCCACTGCCATACCTCGCCGTCGAAAGCGGCTTTGGCGTTGACCTTGAACTGATGCATGTAAACCGGCCCGTCCACCAGTTGCATCATCGGTTCGATGAGGCGTGGATGCTGGCTCAGGCGGCGGAAAGTGTCGTGATAGCGGTGCGCGGCGAACGCGGTGCGGGCTACCCCGGAGGTCTCGCGCCACACCTCCTCGCGCCGCATGGCGAATACCTCGTCGCCTGCTCGTTTGAGGACGGCGGCTTCCTCTTCGGTGAACCGGCTAGGAAAGAATAGATAACCTTGTTCGTCGAATTGAGCGAGTTGTTCGGCGCTTAGTTGCATTGATAGGTCCTCCTGCTCTGCTAGAGACTCTTGGCGCGGCGCTCCAATCTGACGGCGGCGGCACGGAAAAGCAATGATACGATTTGCAGCGCCTCTGTTCATTTTCCCCCAATCATCCCTTGTGGGGATCTGCTAAAAACCGTAGCGAGCGGCCTTAGGGCAAGGCGCACGGCGCGCAGGAACTGCAATGTATGGGTAATACATGAGGATTGCGAGCACCGCGCAACGCAGCCATAGCGTCGCGCAGTAGGTTTTTAGAGGTCCCCATGCGGCAATTGCAATGGTTGCAGCGCCATGCTTAGAGCAGCCCTAAAGGCGCTTATCTACTCCGCTCTAGTGTGGGTGATCGCGGCTGAGTGGGACGGTGGACACAGCGCCGCCGAGGCGGCGGCGAGTTGGGTGGCGGCGTTGCTTGCCCCAGGCCCGCCAGCGGGCTTAGTCGGTGTTTGCGCCATCATCGTGGCCCTGTACTCGGCCGCGGTGCTTTTGCTCAACGTTCCTGTTCCCCTGGAGCGATCCCTGGGGCCACTGCGCCATCCGTTCCCCGCTCAGCCCTTGCGTATCCGCCTGCGCTTGTGGCCGTCCAGATTTCTCGCCGTGTTTTTACTGTGGAGCTTGACCCTGGTTGTCGCGCTGCGGGTGCTGCCGGATTTGGTTGACGCGGGTGCGGTGTCCGTGCCCGAATGGGCCGAGATCACGGATTGGACGGATGCGTGGTTGTTCTATGGCGCCCTGCATGGCGCCGCCGCTTTGGTGACGTGGTCAGCGCTGGCCGGTGTTGGCCGGCTGTTGGCGCAAAGTAGTCCCGCCAGGTGGGGGTTCATGCACTATCACGCGCGCCGCCAGCCACTCGCCGGTTGCGTGCTGCGCTTGCTGCTCATCATGCATTGGCCGCTCGCCTCGTTTACCGCCACCCACCTCGGCCACCCGTGGCACGTCTATCTCATCGTCAGTGCATTAACGGGTGTGTTCTTAGCCGCCATGGCGGCCATGGTCATCACCTTATGGATCGAGCGTTCGCGGGACCGTTGGCTGGTGTCCTTAGGTGCGCATGAATACGCCATCCGCGAGTGTACGGTGCATTTCCTACACCCGGACGCCGGACCTCCTTATGAGCCGGGAGGGCGCCTTATGCCAGAGCCGGTGACGCTGGAAGTACCTTCGCAGCAGGCCGCGCCCTCAGCGCAAGAGGGGGCTGGCGTTGTCGCAGCACCCGCCGGCGATGCGCCCGTTGCACCTGGGCCAGGACTCGGCAATGAGCCCGCGCCCACCGATGATCCAGCCCCACCGGACGCCGAATTCGACCCCGTCGTTGGACGTACCCTCGACGCAGCGCTCGCCTGCCGGGAGCGGGGCGAGTGCGCTAGGGCGAGATTGCTGCTCCGCCAAGTCATCGCCACTGGCGGCCAGGCCGAGCGCGAGCGCGCCGAGGCCATAATGCGTGTGCTGCCCGGCCGCTGGCGGGCGCTCCAATACACTGCCCTGGCCCTGGCGGCGGCTTGCGTGGCGGGATTTACCGTACTGGTGTGGCAATGGTTCGCCCTGCCGTCCACCGCCGATACATTGCAACTGGCGAGCGCGGCCCATGTGCATGTGCGCAAGTCGGGCACCGGTGCGCAAAGCAAGGTGGATTTGTTAGGCACCCGCTATGACTACAGCTTGAACACCAGCCTAGCCAACATTTCGCCGCACTTCGTCAACGCTGTCATCGCCAGTGAAGATCACCGCTTCTACGAGCACGGCGTGTTCTACAAACTGGCCAAATTCACCGAGGCCGGCCTGCTCTGCGCGCTGCGCAAACTCAACGTCTTCTCCAGCGCCAGGGTCTTCTCCAGCAGCAGGGCTTGTGCTGGCAATAGCACTATCCCGCAACAACTGGCCCGCAACCTGTTGCTGAGCGAAAAGCGCTCGGTGACGCGCAAGCTGACCGAGTTGTTGTGGGCCATCAAGATGGAGTCCGGCCTGGCTAAAAAAGAGATTTTGGCACTCTACATGAACCGGCTTTATCTGGGGCGGGGCAACTTCGGCGTCGAATTGGCGGCCCGCACTTATTTTCAGAAGCCGGCCAAGGATTTGACCCTGTACGAGGCGGCTTACCTGGCAGCGGCGGTTAAGCGGCCCGGGTGGAACTGGCATCAGGACCGGGCGGGGGCGCAACAGCGGGCCGAGTTGATCGTGGCGTTGATGCGGCGCCATGGCTACGCCGCTGCGGGCGCCAAGATGCCTAGACCGTTTAAGCCTAGATACGGTAAGCGGCCACCGAACAAGCCCTATCTGGGGCATTTGTGGCAGTGGATAAAACCTGAAGTCACGGCGGTGCTCAAGGAGTTGCCCCCCGGTGACTACAAAGTTCTAACTACTTTGAATGCCGAAGTGGAAATCTACGCCGAGCGGGCGTTGCGCTCGGAGTTGCGGCGGCTGCGCGCCCGCGGCGTTGCGGTCTCGCAGGCGGCGGCGGTGGTCATGCGTCCGAGCGGCGCGGTCTTGGCCATGGTCGGAGGGGTGGGCAATAACGTGCGCGCCCGTGGCATTAACCGTGCCAAACGCACTGCCGGTTTGCATACCCGCCCGCCCGCGTCCGCGTTCAAGCCATTCGTTTATCTGGCGGCGCTCGAACGGGATCTGCGGCCCACCTCGCGGATCGATGCACGCCCGGTGTCCATCGACATGCCGGCACCGCAACCGCCCTACGCACCCAACAACCACGACGGTAAGGATTACGGCTATATCACCATGCGTGAAGGCTTGGTCAACTCCATCAATACGGCTGCCGTCAACTTGCTGCACGGGACCATCGGCTTTGATCGCTTGTTCGATGTATTGATGCGCTTGGGCGTGGATATCTCGTATTTCAAACGCCAATGGGGTGTCGCGCTCGGCGCCAACGGCGTGCCGCTGGTGGAAATGGTGGGGGCTTATGCTGTGTTCGCCAATGGCGGGCGGGCGGTCACGCCGCATGCGTTCGCCCGCATCACCCGGGCTGATGGCGGCACCGTCTGGCGGCGCGAGCGGCCACCGGCGGGCCGGCAATTCGCGGCGGGGGATATCGCCGCCATGAACGAAATGCTGGTGGCCGTGGTGGGTGAGGGAACCGCCACCCGGGCGCGGCATAAATTGCCCAAGGCGCTATTGATAGCCGGCAAAACCGGGACCGGCGATGCGTTCGTGGATGCCTGGTTCGTGGGTTACTCGCCGGACTTGGTGATCGGCATTTGGATGGGCAACGATACCCCGCGCACGATGCACGGGCTGTTCGGGGGTGTGGGTCCCGCGCGGGCGTTTAACCGGCTGATGTCCGATATTGTTGAATATACCGATGTGGTGCAGCCTGGGCTTACCTTCTGAGGGGGGCTTACCTTCTAAGGGGGGCTTACCTTCTGAGGGGTTTTAGCTATCCCATCAGCGTAGCTTCAGTTCATTGCTCCAGTTGACCCGTATCCATCTTAGCCTTAGAGCCTGTTCAAGATCTCCGAAGCAACAGCGCAATATTTGCAAGTAGCATCATGCCCAACGAGCTTTCGATTAGCCGCTCACAGTTTTTCCACAACCGGCGGTTTTTCTCAAACCATGAGAAGGTTCGCTCGACAACCCACCTCTTCGGGAGGACGGCAAAACGACCCGTGTCCGAGCGTTTGATAATTTCGACGTTCGCTCCGATTAATCTCAGCACTTCGCCAGCGAAAGCCATCCCCGTGTACCCGCCATCGCCCACTACACACCTAACCTCCGAGAGGCGCCCATCTGCTTGAGCAGCAAGTGCGGCCAGTGCCCCAGCTCGATCAGTGACATTTGCCGTGGTCACAAAAGCAGCGTGCAATAATCCCTGAGTGTCCACAGCTATGTGCCGCTTGATACCAGAAGTCTTCTTGCCTGCGTCATAACCTTTGTGGTTTGCACTGTCTGTGTTCTTCACGCTCTGTGCATCAACGATGATCAGGCTGGCTTTGCCACTGCGCCCCTGGGATTCGCGGGCCTCGCCAACCCATTTTTTTAACGCCTTGTCCAAGGCGCTGCAAGAGTCTTCTGGGGACGATTGCCGCCAGATAGTGAAATACTCATGCACACTTCGCCACTTTGGATACTCGTTGGGCAACATGCGCCATTGGCAGCCGGTCTTCAGCACGTACAACACTGCGTTGAACACGTGATAGAGATCGAGTTGTCTTGGCTTGGTTCGCCGACGCGCCGCCTCCAGGATCGGTCTAACTTTCTCGAACTGTTGGCGAGATAGGTCACTCGGGTAGATTCGCTCGTCTGTCATTGCCTTCGCAGCCGCTATGACTATGGATAACAATAGTTTAGGTCAGATGTCCAAAATCGTCAGATCTTGAACAGGTTCTTAGAGTATTGCGGCGCATGAACTGTTCATGCATTGGTGAGAACACTTATGAGCACACTATTGCAAGTCCGTAATATACCTGAAGAGTTGCATCGGCGATTAAAGGCTCGGGCGGCACTTGAAGGATTGTCGATGGCGCAGTTCGTCATTCGGGAAATTGAACGCGCGTTGCAGCGCCCCACACGCCAGATGGTGCTGGAAGCCATTGAGCGGCAACCTGCCACGATGCTGGATGAGGCACCTGCCGAAGCCGTCCGTCAGGAGAGGGACAGCCGCTGATGGGGACCTGCTAAAAACCGTAGCGAGCGGCCTTAGGGCAAGGCGCACGGCGCGCAGGAACCGCAGTGTATGGGGTAATACATGAGAATTGCGAGCACCGCGCAACGCAGCCATAGCGTCGCGCAGTAGGTTTTTAGAGGTCCTCTGATGGTATTGGATGCGTGCGCGGCGATCGAACTCCTCTTGAACACCGCGCTAGGCGCACGGATAGCTGCCCGGATCGGAAACGAATCCGTCGATCTCGATGCGCCCCATCTCATTGACGTAGAAGTCACACAAGTGATTCGGCGCTATCTCAGGGCTGGCGGCATCAGTGAGGAAACGGCGGCCATAGCATTGGGACATTGGCGGGATCTAGATGTCGAGCGCCACGCTCATGAACCTTATCTGGACCGGATCTGGCAGCTACGCGGCAACTTCTCGGCCTATGATGCAAGCTACGTCGCGCTGGCGGAAGTTCTCGGCGTACCGTTGCTCACCACCGACTCCGGGCTAGCCGGAGCAGTCGGTTCGCATGCAAGCATCGAGCTGATGGCAATTGCGCATCAGTGAATCGGATTGCCGTTATCAAAGGACTGCGGGCCCGTTGTCAATGCGCGCAGTGGCGGAGTATGGTCGGCGCTGCGTTCACTACAACACTGCACCGGCAGAGGCGGCGGCATGGCTAAAGATTGGAATTTTGTTCATAACCTGGCTGAAGAGGCCGCTTGGAAACCCGGCCTGCGCGAGATCTTCGACTACCGCGATCTCGGCATCGAGGACGGCACCCATGGCGACTACGTGGCTCACATCATCCGCGCCAACGGCAAGGCGATGGAAGACAAAGTGCAGCAGTGGCATATCCACGATTGCACGTTTCAGTTCGTGCAAGTGTTAAACGGTTGGGCCACCTTCGAGTACGAAGGGCAGGGGGTGCACACCATCCGCAAGGGCGATGCCATCTTGCAGCCGCCGATGATCAAACACCGCGAGATCGCCTGCTCCGAAGATTTCGAAGTGCTGGAGATCGTGGCGCCGGCCAATTTCGAGACGCATATCGTGGCACCGCCCGCGGCAACTGCCGAGGCGGCGGAATAGATCACCGGAATAGATCGCTATGGCGCGCCCGAGCGGATGTCATCGACTCCCGCTCAGCGCGCCGCTCTCCAAAAGCATGCGCAGTTGGTCGGAGAACTGGCGCTTGAACTGCTCGCTGTCGCCGTACTGCGTATTGAAAATGCCCCTGTTCCTTAGCGCTTATCCTGCAACGCCCAGAACGACTGCAGCGCCTCTTGCCGCTTAGGGCCGTGACAATACATTGGAACGAAAACTTAATTCTAAGGCCCAGTTTCCATTCTCATCAGAGTGCAAAGGGCGGAGTTCTCCCTGGGGATAGGGTCAGCCAGAGCGAACGAGTAGCGAGCGAGTTCGTCGAGGGCGCCACAGCAGGCCTCAGGCTCGATGCGCCAACAGCTCGCCTCACCCGCATCGGCCAGTCGCGGCGAGAACTGATAGCCCAGAAGCCAGAAGAGGCCGAACACCCTGTCACTGGAACCGGCGGTATCGTGAACTGGCCCCACTTAGGGATGAAGTGATCGCCTGAAGTGGCCCTCCCCTGGCCATCACTTTGCTTAACGCTTATGTTTGCCAAGAACAAGCGAAGCGCAGTGTTGGGAGGTGACCAGAGTGGGAACGGTTCGAACTTATCAGACGGGGCCATTTCGCGCATGGACGCAGCCTCCGTTGGCTGGCTCGCCACGATCACGTGCACCGGCGTACGGTGCGCCAAGCGTTGAACTCGACAGCGCCGCCCGAGCGGCGAACGGTGAAGCGCCGGTCTTAACGGCGCAGTTGCAGCGTGCGCTCGACGATTGGTTGAAGGCCGATAATCGAAGCGCCGCGCAAGCAACGGCCCACGGCGCGGCGCATTCATGCGCGATTGGTGGCGGCGTATGGTTTCGAGGGCGCGGCGTCGATTCCGTTGACGGGCTTCGGCTTCTTCAAATCCTTCTCCCCGCCAAGCCTGTTCCAGGCTTTTTAGGGTATGCATATTTCGATATTGGCGCTCAATTTCTTATGCCGACAGGGTTTCGTTGCCGATAACAAAACTCAATAAGCCCCCGAGCACGTCCTGGATCTCTGGACGTTCTTGCCGCGCCTGTTCAATGGCGTTTTCTAATAAGCTGGTCATCATCAAGCCTCTAACAAGTTTCACCTAGACCCTATTGCCAAGCGCGGTCTTGTCAACCCCTCCAAAGCACCTGGCGCGCACAAATCTGTGGTGAGGCTGCCAATTAGGTCCGCCAGGAAGTAAGTCCAGAATAAAGCTATAGAAAGCGATGTCGCGTTGGTTGACCTTGATATAGAGCACGGTTGGCCACTGGCGGGGCTGTTGGAAATCAAAGCTGGTGCGGGCGGTTAGTTCGGCGATTTGTGGGCTGAGTAGTGGCGCGGGGACGTTGGCGGCGGTTGAGGCCCATGACAAAACGGTGGCGGGGTTGCCGTTGCATAAGGCCAAGTAAGAACTGTACATGCGTTTGTCGTCAGCGCAGTTACCGACTCTGCACAAAGCGCCCCCACAATGCGGGGCCGAGACGCTACTCGCCAAGGGGACATTTCCCCTTGGAACCCCTAAAGATGGCGCGGTGGGTCTTGATGACCGTGTAATACGGCATCAACAAACACCCGCCGCTCCGCTGCAAAGACGCGGTAGTAAACGCAGTGCGCTCGGTAGGGGATCCGTCGATAGGTGCGTCCCTTCACCACAACCGAACTATAGCGGTAGGGCATGGACTCCAGCGCCGCGCATAGCGCTAATAAACCTTCGATATAATTCCGGGTTTGGGCCGGCCCAAACCCAACATAGTCAGCCACTATAGCCGCTAAGTGCCGATCAAAACGGTGCGAGAACGCAACAGTATATTCACCCATGCAGCGCTTTTAGGCGACTGGCCGACCGAGTTCGAATCTCATCGAAGCTGTAAGTACGTCCCGCCATGCGGTCGGCTTCAGCCGCATCCAGCTCAGACTCCACATAAGCGCGGTACGCCGGGTCGCTAAGCTCCGCCTCAAACTCTACCTGGCTTTGAGTACGCTCTATTAGCGCTAGCAGTAAACGCCGCGCCTGCTCTTGCACTAGCGGCTCCATCGTCCGCACCTGCGCAAACACCTGGTCTAAGTCGGCTTCTTTCATGAGCGCATCTTACCCACCCCCTGTGGGCCTGCAAGCTGACTTTTGCCGGTTCTGCACAAACCTTGCCCCACTCCTCCAAACCCGTGAGCTACAGCCTGAATTTCCTACCCCATGTCCCACTCGCCCCGACTGCAACTGACCCCGGAATCCGATTTATCCAGGAGAGCACCGTGGCGGGATTGCCGTTGGCAAGGCTTGCATAGGACGCATAGAGCGATGGGCAATCGTGGGTGTACTGGGCCACGAAGCGGTCGATGAAGCTTTGTCCAGGCGGCGCACCGAAAAAATGGAGTCCTAGAGATGACTGCTTGGGCGTTGTTCCAGAGCAATTGATGGCCGGCAGTCCCTAACTGAAGACATGCGCACACGAAGTGACGAGCAACACACACGCCCCCACTAGCGAGCCTGCCGCCCCGACCCAATTGCCCACGTAGACGACCCCACCAAGCCCGCATGCGCTACCCGCCAGGACCGGACAACATCGACACCTAGGTCTTGGTTGATAGCCCGGCCCATCGGCGCACCGCACACCAACCTGACAATCGAGCGTCACCTTACCGTGTAGTACGGGATGCGCTGATAAGTCATCAACAATCATCACGGCAGTGACCGCATAGCCAACCCTTCACCACGGGCGTCCGACAAAGCCGCAAGCACACGATGAACAAGCCACGCTCGCCTACGATGCGTACTCGGATAGCAACACAACGGCACTGAAGGCACCCTCGGTCTTGTGCACATGCGCCGCGTCGGCCGTGATTAAGGTGGCGTCCGAATCCGGCGCCAGCGCAGGAAACACCGCATCGTAAGCCGACACCTGCCCCTGCGAGCGGGTATCGAGACTGGCCAAGGTGGCCGCATGAAGGAGCGCAGGCGAACTGGCTGGATGCTGTGTAAGCGCGTTTCTCGCCACCAGCCCGTCAAAAAGGTGCAAAGAGTGATGCACATCATCCAGCCTATCGAGCCCTTTAGTAAGCGCGTTCAACCATTCGAAGCTCGGCAGCGTGGAGTTGTGCGCCTCCACCACACCGGCCTCGATGTCATAGAGTACGCGCCGGGCGGCAGCGCTGTCTTGCTCCTCCAGGGACCACTTGGCGACCACCGAAGTGTCGAGAACCAGCCTCATCGTCTGCCGGTGATAGCCTGCGTGCGCTCTTCGCGCATTGTGCGGATGGTCTTAACGACATCGCCACTCTTGGAAGGCCGAGGCTGGATGCGGTCGACGAGTTCTTTAAGCGCCGGCAGCCGGTCCTGAGCAGGCGGGCCGATGGGCACGCTAGTAAGACGAACCTCGACCAGAGCCTCATCGGCAAACGCTTCTCGCCAATCGGCAGGGAGTTCCCGAACTGGCACTCGTTTCGTGACCGTTGGCATCGTCTTGGTTTCCCTCAAGGCACCGATTACCGTCCCAGCCTATCGTTCGCCGCTGACTTATCAATCGGACTCGGCTCAAAGAAACACTGACCACGAAACGTTAGCGTACGAATTTGCGCAAAGTCCGCCGCCCTACCCCGCACCTCTGCGCAGCCAGGCTCCCGTTGAGTATGACAACCTGAACTGGAACTAGCTCCACTTAGGCACGTGCACCGGCGTACGGTGTGCCAAGCGTTGAACTCGGCAGTGCCGCCCGAGCAGTGAACGGTGCAGCGTGAAGCGCCGGTCTTAACGGCGCAGTCGCGAGCGTGTGCCCGACGATTGGTCGAAGGCCGATAACGAAGCGCCGGTGTGGCTGCTCGGTCGTGCTCTGGTAGTGTTGCAGTTCTTTTCGATGCGCGCGGGCCACAGTGGCCGGGAGTTTCACATGGCTTTTGAACGGGCGCCGCAACCAGTGTTTCTGCAAGCCCATGCGCGCGCCTTGGCCTGCCTTGGCGGCGCGTTCGAACGGCTCCGCTGTGACAACCTCAGCCCGGCGGTGCACAAGGTGCTGCGGGAGCGGGAGACACGAGAAGGGTGCGCGGTTTGTGGCCATGCGCTCGCATTACTTGTTCGAGGCGGTGTTCTGTCGTCGCGGTGTACAAGGGGCTTCGGAAAAGGGCAGTGTAGAGCCTGCAGTGGGCTGCTTTCGCCGCCATCACATGATGCCGGTTGCGCCGCTGGCCGATGTGCAGGCGCTCAATGATGACTTGCATGCGTGCTGCGCTGAGGATGAGCAGCGCCGTGTGGGCGAGCGCACGGTCACGGTGGCTCAAACGTGGGCCGAGGACAAGCGTGAGCCGGGGAGTAACCGAAGCTACGCCTATTGCCCGCTGAAGCGCTCGATTGCCGCGCAGTGTCCACTCATCGCGTCAATGCCAAGTCACGGGTGTGCGTGCGCACCAATCGTTACCCGGTGCCGGTGCGCTTGGTGGGTAAACGCGTGACAGTGCGCCTGGGCGCCTGTAGTGTAGGGATAATCCACGATGGGCAAATCGTGGCGCCGGTCGATTTCGAGACGCATGCTGTGGCGCCGCCCGCGGCAGTTGCCGAGGCGGCGGAATAGGCCACCATAGCAGGCCCGAGCGGATGTCATCGACTCCCGCTCAGCGCGCCGCTCTCCAAAAGCATGCGCAGTTGGTCGGAGAACTGGCGCTTGAGCTGCTCGATGCTGTCGTACCCCGTATAAAAATGTCCTCGCCCCTCGAGTTTGTCTTGAAACGCCCAGAGCGACTGAAGTGCTTCTCGGTCGGCGGTGGCGGTGTTAACCGTCGTGCTCTTAAAGAAGGTATATATCTTGGGGCGGCCCGTTTCCTTGAAGGTCTCACAGGCCACCTCGAATTCTTCGTCAGTGAACGTGCCCGCTTTGGTCGAGAAGAGAGCGACGAAGATGTCGCAGCGGCGGATGGCGGTGTTGTATTCATCCTGTGAGCGTGTGCTAGACATGGCGTCCGAAGAGTTCTCCCAGCGTATGATTTCTAGGTATAGCCCTTCTTTTTGCCGAAGCCAGTCGTTCTGTTGCCTGAAGTAAAGATCGAATGCATCCCGGTCTTCGCGTAATTCCGCGGAAGATGCCAGGAAAATTCGACAGGTCCGCATGGTGCCGGTTTTTGCTCGGGGTGGATTCTCATCACGGCGTGCCGTTTTGGGCGCATCCGGGTTGGTTGGCGGATTCGGCGTGAAATCCTCGGGCCATAAGCCGTCCAGCAAGGTCATGACGCTGACGTTCTCATAACTCTCGCCACATTCAATGGTTTGCTGGTTGGCTTGACGCCGCCGCCGCAAGTTACTGGTAGCGAAATATTCGGGTTGCGATGAGTGTGCGCAAAGGGTGCAAATACACGGAACCTGAACCTCGACACTTTCATGAAGTCCGCCGAAGCTGTGATTCAACGTGTCCAAATCGGCTGCAATCACACTGAACAATTCCTTACGCTCCGGTCCGCGGGCGCGTAGTGATATGTCGCCGCGCGCCGTGATGCGCACCAAGACTCGAGCGCCGTCGTTCTCGAACAACGCCCCGTTTGTCCAGGCCAGCTCCGGCTTTCGCACGTAGCGGTTCATGCGCACAATCAGCCGGCTGATAAGACCCTTGGGAAGGAAGCCGTAGCGATAGCGTCTCGACAGATCCCCCGGTGCATCCCAGCCGTCGAGTTGTTCCGGGGTGACAGGGGAGAGCAATTGAGGCGCCAACCAGGTGGGCGGTTCGAGATCAGGCAGGCGGTAACAAAGCTCGAACTGCTCCATTAACGCCAGCAACTCTATATGCATTTGGGCGTAAGCCGAGCCGCTCCAAATCTGCGCGCAATCTTTCCCGGTAAAACGCCCTTGCGCCGCTTTTGTTTGCTCGTCGTCTAGAACTTTAAAAACTGCTTGTGTCGCCCATTCGTTTTGCAGGATAACGGTTCGCCCCAGCAGAGCATGGTCTTGGAAGTGCAAAAACACACCGAGATCATGCAGATAACGGCTGAGATGCCGCGCTTTCACGGGGTCGAAGTCTAGGTGGCGGCGGTAGATAGCGAAGTAATCGGCCTCTGATATATACGGCACTTCCTCAGCGCGCTTTTCCAGATCAGCCCGGATAGACACCCACTTGGCGGGCACCTCATCGCCGATGTGGGGTAGTTGCCGCACCGATAATTTTATGGCCGCGCCGATGTCTTGGGCGGCACCGGTGTGTTCCAGGTTGCCCCTGTACACCTCTTTTACGTTGGGGAAACGGCCTTTGATGCCGCCTATGTCTATGGTTTTACTACGTCCGCCTTTTTCGTTTTGAAAGAGTAATACGGGGCTTCTATCCGTCAGGACTTCGATCACTTCCAACCAGTATTTGAATCCAGGATCGTGAACGGTTTTGTGGTCTTTGGCGGTGTCGTCGAGCAACACATATAACGAGCGCTTGGTCAGGAAGAACTGATGGGTCGCGTGATAGATGTCTTGCCCGCCAAAGTCCCAAGCGTTGAGCCGGAATGAGCGTCCGTTTTCAAGTGGAAACTCATGCCGGTGAATATCGATGCCTTGGGTGGTCTCGTCTTCCCCAGGCAACTCTAGTTCGGGGTGAAACAAGCGTCTGAGTAAACTCGTTTTGCCGGCCCGTCCCTCGCCGACGAAGAGAACTTTTGCTTCGAACAGTTGATCGGTGCCCTGTGCGTCTATCTCTTTGAAGTAATTCAGGACCGCATCGTGTCCGGCTTTGACAACTTCCACGGGTGGGTGGGTTAGCGGGCAATCTTCAACGAGAAGCCCGTCTCCGTATTTCTCCCAGCGGAATTTCTTCCAGCGGACCATCAGTCCGTTTTCGATAAGACCACGCAACGGGGTGAGGTCGCTTACCTTATTGTTAGCTAGGCCAAGCGAAGTGAGGTTGGTCAGAGCGGCGAGGTGCTGTGCGCCGCTGTCGCCGACCTGGTTACCGGAGAGGTAAAGCGAGGTGAGGTCGGTCAGAGCGGCGAGGTGCTGTGCGCCGCTGTCGCCGACCTGGTTTCTGGAGAGGTAAAGCGAGGTGAGGTTGGTCAGAGCGGTGAGGTGCTGTGCGCCGCTGTCGCCGACCTGGTTACCGGAGAGGTAAAGCGAGGTGAGGTTGGTCAGAGCGGTGAGGTGCTGAACGCCGCTGGCGCCGACCTGGTTTCTGGAGAGGCTAAGCGAGGTGAGGTTGGTCAGAGCGGTGAGGTGCTGTGCGCCGCTGGTGCCGACCTGGTTATCGGAGAGGTAAAGCGAGGTGAGGTTGGTCAGAGTGGCGAGGTGCTGTGCGCCGCTGTCGCCGACCTGGTTTCTGAACAGGCTAAGCGAAGTGAGGTTGGTCAGAGCGGTGAGGTGCTGAACGCCGCTGTCGCCGACCTGGTTATCGGAGAGGTCAAGCGAAGTGAGGTTGGTCAGAGCGGCAAGGTGCTGTGCGCCGCTGTCGCCGACCTGGTTATCGGAGAGGTCAAGCGAAGTGAGGTTGGTCAGAGCGGCGAGGTGCTGTGCGCCGCTGTCACCGATCCGGTTACCGGAGAGGTCAAGCGAAGTGAGGTTGGTCAGAGCGGCGAAGTGCTGAACGCCGCTGTCGCCGATCTGGTTATTGGAGAGGTCAAGCGAAGTGAGGTTGGTCAGAGCGGTGAGGTGCCGAGCGCCGCTGTCGCCGACCTGGTTACTGGGGAGGTCAAGCGTAGTGAGGTTGGTCAGAGCGGCAAGGTGCTGAGCGCCGCTGGCGCCGACCCGGTTAATGGAGAGGTCAAGCGAAGTGAGGTTGGTCAGAGCGGCGAGGTGCCGAGCGCCGCTGTCGCCGACCTGGTTACCGGAGAGGTCAAGCGAAGTGAGGTTGGTCAGAGCGGCGAGATGCTGAGCGTCGCTGTCGCCGACGCCGTTATAAGGGAGGCTAAGTGAGGTCAGCTTGGTCAGGGCGCGAATTCTTTCCGCTATCCCATCAACATATTCTGAGAGTTGATGCCCTTGATCAAACAGTTGCCAATACTCACCGCTCGCTGCGATAGAGACACCCGGACCAACCAGTGCCAACCTCGTCCATTCTTCGGCTGAGGCCTGTTCGATAAGACGATCTATTTCGTTAGGTGTGATGCGTTTTATTGTCATCTCGGTATTGCGCAAGGTAATAAGCTTTTACATTGCGTGTGAAGTCGGCAAATTCTAACCATTTTCCAAGAACGCTGGGAATGGCGTGCCGAAAAGGGACAAGAGATAAGGATCAAGCGAGGTGATTTACAGTCCACTAAACGATGGAATTGACGTAGTGGTAGTGCGCCGAGTCGCAGCGGCTCACCCGTAATTCCACCGGTGCCGCATCCAATGCCAACGCAAGCCGGGTGATCTCCAGCAACGGGTACCCTTGCGGGTGGTGCAACAAGCTCGCATCCCGTGCATCGGCGGCGATGGCTCGCAACTTTTCTTCCGCCCGGTGGATGGTCACGCCGTAGCGTTGCTCGTAGAGGGCATACAAGGTGTTGGGTAGCTGGTGGTGGGGCCGCTTGCCGAGATCGGGAAATCTATCCGCAGCGACCGTAATGGTTTCCGCGATGGCCGGTACACCGCGCAGGGTGCGGACCCGTTCGATCTGAATGATGCGCTGCCGGGGCCGCAAATCGAGCGCAGCGGCGATCGCGCGGGTGGCTTGCAGCCGTTGGCACGAGAGGACTTGTGATGCGGGCCGCACGCGGCTGCCGTCATTACCCACCAGATGGAAGAAATGAAACAGCTCGCGGTGCTCGTCATGGGTGGCGACGAAGGTGCCTTTGCCCTGTTGGCGCACCAGTACATTGTTGCTCACCAGGCTATCGATGGCTTTGCGTACCGTGCCCTGGCTGACGTTCAAGGCGGCGGCGAGGCGTTGTTCGCCCGGTAAGCTCTCGCCCGGTTGCCACTCACCGGCGCCGATGCGCGCGAGCAATATGGCCTCGACTTGACTGTATAGTGGGCCGGCGCCGGTTAGGGTGGTGGTGTTCACAGATCGCTCAAGTTAGCAAGCTGCTGCCAGTATAACTTTTATATAAAAGTCAGGTGACTTGAATAACTGAGTCCCCGCGCCTAAGCTCTGGGCGTTTCCCCGCAGTTTACTTGCCGGGTGCGTATTACCTGGGGGCGTATTGCCATACGGAGTCAAGCCATATGATTCATTTTGTAGTGCACGATGACGGCGACAGTGTGGGCGTTGTCGTCGTAGAGGGCGTCAGTGCCGGTGACGAGTTGACCGGTTGGGTGATGGATCAGAATAAAGACATCAATTTCACCGCCAAGGACGATATTCCTATCGGTCACAAGCTCGCCATCCGTCCCATGCAAGACGGTGACACCGTGATCAAGTACGGGGTCGATATAGGCCGCATGGTGGCCGCTGTGGAGGCGGGCGGTTACGTCCATGTTCATAATCTAAAAACCAAGCGTTGGTAGGCGGGAGAAAACTCATGTCCACGGATCTAACAAACGCCACTTTCTGGGGCTACCGGCGCGACAATGGCCGCATGGGTGTGCGCAATCACGTCATCATTTTGCCGGTCGATGATCTCTCCAACGCCGCCTGCGAGGCGGTGGCGAATAATATTCCCGGCACGATGGCTATTCCCCATCCCTACGGCCGGCTGCAATTCGGTGAGGATTTGGAGCTGCATTTCCGTACCCTGATCGGCACCGGCGCCAACCCCAATGTAGCGGCCGCCGTCGTTATCGGTATCGAGGACGGTTGGACCCGACGGGTGGTAGATGGCATCGCCCGAACGGGCAAGCCGGTGAGCGGTTTCGGCATCGAGTTGCACGGTGATCACCAGACCATCATGCGGGCCTCTAAAGTCGCCCGTGAGTATCTGCAAAACGCCTCCGAGTTACGCCGTGAAGAGGCGCCGCTTAAAGAGCTATGGGTGTCTACCAAGTGCGGTGAATCCGATACCACGTCAGGCTGCGGCGCCAACCCTACGGTGGGCAATGCCTTCGACAAGATGTACGAACACGGCACCACACTGCTCTTCGGTGAGACCTCGGAAATTACCGGCGGCGAGCAGCTGGTGGCGCAGCGCTGCCGCACCGATGAAGTGCGCGAGCGCTTTATGTTTATGTTCAACCGGTATCAGGATCTCATCGATCGCTTCAAAACCAGTGATCTGTCCGAGTCGCAACCGACCAAGGGCAATATCGCCGGTGGTTTGAGCACCATCGAAGAAAAAGCGCTGGGCAATATCCAGAAGATCGGCCGCCAGTGTTTGGTCGATGGCGTGTTGGATAAAGCGGAAGAACCGACCGGTCCGGGCCTGTGGTTCATGGACTCGTCCTCGGCGGCGGCGGAGATGGTGACGCTATGCGCCGCCGCCGGTTTCGCCGTGCATTTCTTCCCCACCGGTCAGGGCAACATTATCGGTAATCCTATAGTGCCGGTGATCAAGCTCTGCGCCAATCCGCGTACGGTGCGGACCATGGCCGAGCACGTGGATGTGGATGTTTCCGGTTTGTTGCGCAAGGAGATGACGCCGGATGAAGCGGGTGATGCGCTGCTCGAGATGATGGTGCGCACCGCCAATGGCCGGCTGACCTCAGCGGAAGCGCTGGGCCACCGCGAGTTCGTGTTGACCCGTTTGTACGAGAGCGCTTAGCTCCCCCCCCCCCCCCCCCTTATATCATTAGCTAATCATTAGCTAATCACTAACCACCTGGTACGTGTGTGCCAGGTGGCGTTGCCCTCAATTCAAACCAGCTACAGGCCGTGTCGGCTGGCGGTCATGGGCCGCCGCCGCTAGCGCCCTGGCATCCTCCATGCGCCCATCCTTGACGTAAGCGGCCAACAGCGTATTGGTCACCAGATCGCGCTGCGCGCGGCTGCCGCCCACCCGTACCACCTGCTCCATGATGGGTTCGAGGGTATTGATGGCGGTGCTCCAATCCGACGCCGCGAAGGCGGCAAAACCTTTGCTCAGATCACAGCCAAGGGTGCCCGCCGGCAGCCGGCCTCGGTTGCCCAACTCTTCCACCTGCGCGATGACGATGTCCACCCCCTGCGAGTCCCCCAAGGCAGCGAAGGGCAACGCGCCATGGGCGTCCACGAACACCATCGGTTTGGGAAACGTATGGGTGTAGTAATCGCGCATCATCTCCCACCGCCCGGTCTGGACCGGCGCGCCGGCCAGCTCCGCCCGCCACAGCAGGGAACAGCCGTCGGTCAATACGTTGATGGCCGGGCTGGTGGAGACACTGGGCGCGCAGTTGGCGTCATAGATGGGCCACACCTCGTCGAGCCGGCCTTGCATCACTTTGAGCAGGCAAAGATGCCACCAGGCGTGACAGTGCAGCAGGCCGTCGGCATCGTAGTCGGGTAGCCAATCCTCCAGGTAGTTGGCCGCCCGTTCATCTTGGCCGCCTTCGTAGAGGGCGTGGGTCAGGGTATGGGCGCCGTGAGCGTTGCGCGGAGATTGCGCCATGGACCGCTGCATCATCTCCAGGGCTTGTTCCCACTGCCCCATTTCCAGCAGCGCGAAAGCGTGGGCGGACAGAAACCACCAGTCGTCGCCATAGTGCCCGGCCAACGGTTCCAGCAAGG
Source organism: Gammaproteobacteria bacterium (assembly GCA_012103455.1). Lineage (GTDB taxonomy): Bacteria > Pseudomonadota > Gammaproteobacteria > HK1 > HK1 > WLWT01. The sequence continues at coordinate 120,951 of WLWT01000002.1, read as the reverse complement.
CCAGTTGCTCGGCTTCGCGCTCGACCCGGCCGCTGAAGCCGATGAGTCCGAATACACCACAAGAAGGCGCTAGGGCGAAAGCGTCTAACGGATAACTGCGCATGTGCTCACGGGTGAGTTCCAAGGCTGCCGGCGGGTCGCCGGTCATCATCAACCGGAAGATCTCGACGTGGGTTTGCTCCCGCTCGGTCAAGCCACCGGCGAGGCCGGCGGCTGTTTCTATGCTGTTGCGCGCGTCTTTGGTCCGGGCGCATAGATAATGCTGCCGGGCCAGGGCCACATGGGCCAGCGCGAAGTCGGGGTCGGCTTCGATGGCCACCGCCAGGGTCTGTTCTACATGCGCTAAGGCGCAGAGGATGCGATCGGCGCCATCTACATAGGCATCGCGGGCTGTTTGTGAAGCGGTGCAGAGATCTAAATCATAACGATCCTTCAACATGGTTCGGGTCTCTTTGGGGTAGCCGCTAGGCACGACTATAGGGGCCGCGCTCATCTGTATGATCACGGGTTGAATTCACTGGAGTGTAGCAGTATGCGTTGGTGGGTGACGGTCATGGCTTTGTTGCTGGCTTTAGATGGGCGGGCTGCCGCGCCCGCGGTGGAGCAGGCCCGATTCGAATTCAAGTTCGGCGTGGTGGTGGAATCGCCCGCTGGCGAGGTGGGCTTCCGGGAGACCATGCACGTTCCTTTGGAGCACGGTGTGGCCAGTCACGGTTTCGTGCTCACCCGTTTGGATGGCGCCCCATTCAACGCTTATATGGTGGGACGTATGCCGCGCACGCCTGGCGCCCGTGGCCCAGGCTTGCTCTGGGATGGGAATAACTTCAGCACACCGGCGCGCAATTACCCCGGCGCATGGGTATTCATGGCCGGCTTTGATCCCGGCGATCCGGAAGGGCTCTACGTGATGGAGATCTACATCGACAATAAGTTGTTCAGGCGCATCGAGTATCGGGTTTATTACCCTTAGAGGTTTATTACCCGAGTAAAGGTTTATTACCCGGGGCTTGACGTTGTTTAGCGCCAGCCTGCTCCACTAACTGCTCCAGGGCTTCGTAGGGCTGCGCGCCGACCACGCCGTAGCCGCCGGCGACGAAGGTTGGAACACCGGTCACGCCGTATTGGCGCGAGCGCATCCAATCATCGTTAACATGCTTTGCAAAGCGCCTGGATTCGAGTACTTCGCGCGCCTCGTCCCCTGGCAAGCCAGCCGCCTCGGTCACCTCTACGAGTACGTCGATGTCGGCGAGATTACGCCGGTTGACAAAATAAGCCCGGTAAAGCGCGTCGTGCAGTGGCTCGCCGTCATCACGGGTATCGGCCCATGCCCCCAGCTCCTGCGCTAACCGGCTGTTGTAGGTGTGCGTGCGCTGTGCGTACGGTAAACCTTCCTCGTCCATGAGGCCCTTCATGCGCGTGTACATAGCGTCTATGTCGATGCCCCGTCCCGCGAACAGTTCTTCCAGGCTCTTGCCTTCCATGGGCGTGTCCGGGTGTAGGGGGAAGTGTACCCAGCGAAAATCGATGTCGTATTTGGCCCTGAGCTTGTCAATACGCACGGTACTCAAGTAGCACCAGGGTCAGACGTAATCGGTAAAGACTTCGAGCGTTACGGTGTCGCTCACGCCTTGTCTCCAGGAGTGCGGGGGGGTTGCAGGAGGACAGGATGCCATGAGTCTGGCGCGTCCACAAATGCGCGGCTAAGGCGCGTCGCCAGCGTGCTGGACCACGCTATTGGCCCCGTAGATGGGTTGTTTTGGATACTGCATTCGCTGGTTGGCGTGAAGCAGGCGCTGCGGCGGAAACGCAAAGTTATGGCTGTGGTGGCGTATGTTGCCGACGGTCACCAGGCGGTTGCGTTCGAAACGGTGACAATGACGGCGAAAGCCGCGGCCATGGCAGATTTCCACCGTGGCGTGGCGGCCGGGATTCCATTTGCTGTGGCGCCATTTGTTATGGTTTTGGAGGAGTTGAATCGGGCCTGAATGAGATGCAGCGCGTATCGCTCAAAGAGGAGATCGGCGGGTTGGTGACGCATCTGGCGTTTTATGCACGATGGCCCACCGCCGTTAACGCGAGGCGGGTTGCCCTTGAAGTATTCGATGAAGACGAAACGCTAAGAAGACGAAATGCCAAGTGGCGAGTAAAAGTTGGCGAATATGAAAGTCAATGGGTGCGCACTGGCGGGGAGTCGCCGCCCGCTTGCCGGGCGCTCAGCAGCGCCATCAGCTTGGTGATGTTCTCGCGGGCTTGCGGCTCATGGTGTTTGCGGAAATGTTCGGTCAGAAAAAAATGCGGCGATTCGTGTAATGAGGTGAGGAAGCGGTGCTGGCGCTGTGCATATTCCAAAGCGGTGCACTGGGAGGCTGCTTCCCGGCGTACGTTAGCGCTGTCGCGTAAGAACTGCGGCCATGGCAACGCGAAGCTCGACAGATCCACGTCCACTAGGAGGCGAGAATCCGGATCGCTGGGATCGCTCGGATGAATGGTGGCGAGGATGTGACGGGACACCCGGCGGCGGCGGCCGTTATTCAATTGCTCGCGTGAACACTCCAGGAAAAAGCGGGCGCTTTGCCGTTCGTTGTCCTTGCCGCCGATGACGTAGATGACGTCATGAAACCAGATCGCCAGTTCGGCGCTCCACCGGTCCTCGAATAGGTGCGCGATGGTATCCAGTTTGTTCAAACAGTGGGTGATGTGTTGGGGAGTGTGGTAATGGCGGCCAGGTTCGGCGTAGTGCTCGAATACCTGTGAATAGATGTGGCGCGCACGTACGGCGCTGCCACCGGCTTGAGTCCACGTATTTACAAATCGGTTGGCGTTCATAGTGGATTTCTCGCAACGGGTGTTTGTTCGTTTTATGTGAGCGTAGTCAATTACCGCCCCCATTGGCTAGTGCTTCGCTGAAGTTTATGCCTTACGCCAATGCCCCGTTAACGCCCTGGGGTTAACGCCCTGGAGTTAACGCCCTGGAGTTAACGCCCTGGAGTTAACGCTTTGGGCCGATGGGCATGGCCATTGTTACGGCCCGGCTTATATCCGTTGAGAGTGCCGGCTATGGGATCGGGTTCCTGTCAATAACCGTGGCGTCGCCGGTTCCATGTGCGCGAGTTCTAGCCGGTGGCCGCAGCCTGACAAGCGGTCACCGGCGTACTACATTTGAGGCTGTGCCGATCCCGGTTGCGCGGAGTGTTTGTGGACGATCAACTCATGCGGCGGTATCCCGCCGTCTCGTATCTAGAGGCTAGAGCACGCCGGAGAATGCCTTTTTTTGCCTGGGAGTACCTGGCGAGCGGGACCGGTGACGACGCTGCGGTGCGGCGCAACCGGGAGCGCCTGGATACGGTGTTGTTCACTCCGCGGTTCATGCAAGGCCCATTCGAGCCGGCCTTGGCAACAGAACTGTTCGGCGTTCGGTACGCGGCGCCTTTTGGTATTGCGCCCGTCGGTTTGACCGGACTCATGTGGCCGGATGCCGAGTGCATTTTGGCCAAGGCGGCGGCTAAATACCGCATCCCCTATGGTTTGAGCACGGTGGCGACGCAAGCACCGGAGACTGTAGGACCACTGGCCAGCGGCATGGGCTGGTTTCAACTCTATCCTCCACGCAACTCGGATACCCGCAAGGATTTGCTGAAGCGTGCGCGGGACTCGGGCTTCACGGCATTGTTGGTAACGGTGGATGTGCCCGCCAACAGCCGGCGCGAACGGCAAGCTCGGGCAGGCGTGAGCGTGCCGCCCAGGATTACTCCGTTGACGCTGTATCGCTGCGCTGTCCGGCCAGCGTGGAGCCTGGCGGCGCTGCGCGGTGGCGGCTTGCCCAGGTTCCGTGGCCTGGAACAGTATGCGGGAGCCACCGATCTGGCGGCCATATCGGAGTTTATCGGTACCCAGTTCAACGGCACCTTGGATTGGGAGTATGTCAGCCAGGTGCGCGATGAGTGGGATGGCCCCGTGCTGCTAAAAGGCGTCATGGACGTGGACGAAGCGCTGCATGCTTTGCGCATTGGTATCGACGGGCTGGTGGTGTCCAATCACGGTGGCCGCCAGTTCGATGGCGTGCCCGCAGCCATAGACGTGCTGCCCGGCATCGCCGAGGCGGTGGCGGGCCGCTGCAAGATAGTGTTCGACAGTGGTGTCAGGAGTGGCTTGGATATGCTGCGTGCGATCGCTTTGGGGGCTGATTTTGTCCTGCTAGGCCGGGCTTTTATGTTCGGCGTGGGGGCCTTGGGCGAGCGCGGCGGTGACCACGTTATAGACCTGCTGTTAGCGGATTTGGCCACCAACATGTCGCAGCTTGGGTGTGCGACACTTGCGCAGTTGAAAGACCGGCTTTACCGGCCCTGATGAGTGGAGGGGCGTGACGTGATCGAACCAGCATCTACCGATCTAGGATCAGGTATTCGCAACCAATTCCGGCACGATGGATATATCCCGTCTTTTGCGGTGGTCAGTGCGCAGCAAGCGCAGGACTACCGGCGGCAACTGGAAGAGTATGAAGCGCAACTGGGCGGTCCGCTCAAGGGCGCGGTGCGTTACAAGAGTCATCTGCTCTTCAAATGGTTATCCGATCTCATGCGCGCGCCTGCCATATTGGACGTGGTGCAATCGGTTATCGGTCCGAACATCCTCGTCTGGTCCACCGATTGGTGGATCAAAGAGCCGCACTCGAAGAGCTTCGTCTCCTGGCATCAGGACAGTCAGTATTGGGGGCTGGATACCGACAAGCTGGTCACCGTATGGGTGGCGCTGTCCCCATCCACGGTGGAGAGCGGTTGCATGCGGGTGCTGCCCGGCAGTCATCTAGGTCCGGATCTGGCCCATGAGGAGACCTACCACGAGTACAATATGCTCACCCGTGGCCAGACCATTACCACTATCGATGAAGCGCGGGCGGTGAACCTGGAGGTCCCGCCGGGCCACGCCATCTTGTTCGCATTTCGCATCGCCCACGCTTCGTATCCCAATAACAGTGGCGACAGACGCATCGGCATGGCCATCCGTTATCTGCCGCCGGATGCGCGCCAAACCCGTTCGGGCACGGACAGCGCGGCGCTGGTGCGGGGTAAAGACGTATTCGGCCATTTCGAGCACGAGCCTGAGCCGGCCTGCGATTTCGATCCGGCGGCGGTTGCGTTTCACGCGCAGGCTATAGAGGACCGCCAAAAAATCCTGTATCACGACACCGGCTGGACTACGCACCGGACTTGATGCTGGCGGGCTTGATTAGCGTTTTCGCTCTCGAAGTTGAACCTCGAAGTTGAACATGGAGATGGGTGTATGGGTGGCTTCTCGGATGAACTGACGGCAGATACGCTGACAGAGCTACGGTTTTTCGAAGGCGAAAGCCCCGACGCGCTTGAATGGTTGCTCGATGGCTGTGCGCCGGTAACGCTCCGTGAAGGCGAGGTGCTGCTGGAGCCCAGCCAGCAGAACGACACACTGTTCGTCCTGTTATCCGGTGACATGGAAGTGCGCTTGGCGCGCGACGGCGAGGTTGTTTCAACGCTCAGCAAGGGTGAGTGCGCCGGCGAGAGGTCGATCCTGGGGCGCGCTCACACCCCTACTTGGGTAGTGCCGGTAACGGATTGCGAGCTGATGGCACTGGACATGGAGCATCTGTGGATGCTGATTACCTGTTCTCACTGTGTTTCGGTGAATTTGCTCTGTATTTTGTCGGAGCGGATGCGCGACGGCAACGTTATGATCGACCGGAGCTTGCAGCTCAAGTCTTTCTACGAGCACCATGCTAAAGTGGATACGCTGACCGGATTGCACAACCGGCGTTGGCTCAATGCGATGCTGAAACGGATGACCGAGCGCTCTGTGGTCAACGGACAGCCACTTAGCATCATCATGACAGACATTGATCATTTCAAGCGCTACAACGACACCCACGGGAAATTGGCCGGCGATTGCGCTCTGCGCATGGTGGCTAATGTGATTCGCTCCAGCCTTCGCCCCAACGACATCGCGGCGCGCTTCGGCGGTGAGGAGATCGCCGTAATATTGCCGAACACGGGCCTTAGAAAAGCCCTGGATGTGGCGCAGCGGCTGTGCGAGGCGGTCGATGACGCGCCCGTCTATGACGACAACGGTGCGATATTGCCGCCGGTTACTATCTCCGCGGGTGTTGCCTCGGTGCCGGACGACTCGGATGCGAGTGCGGTCTTAGCCGAAGCGGACGAGGCGCTCCACCGCGCCAAGCACCAGGGACGCGATAGGGCGTCGAGTTAGTGCCCGCTGCCGCCGGGAGTTATCTTGGCCGCCGGGAGTTGTCTTTGCGGGGTCAGCGCTGACCATGTGAAGACTCGCAGAATAAGCAAAAGCTTGTCTTGGGTAGGCGGGTAGCTGAAAACACCATGGCGATCGAAGAAATAAATAGACTCGATACCCGCTTCTTTGCCGGAACTCATTGATTTTCGCGTCAAGTTGGAGCGGGTTATCCGCGAGCGTTTTGAGCGCGATCTGGCTGTGTTGCACACGGATGTGGTCGGCTCTACCCGCGGTTTTCAAGAGCGAAGGTGACGTTACCGGAAGAAACCTTCAGCAGCGGCACTTGGCCATCATCGAAAAGGTGCTAACGGAGTGTGGCGGCGTCTTGTTCAACAAGGTGGGCGATGGCGCTTGGTCGTTCTTCAACTCTGCTGAAAAAGCCGTGCGGGCAGCGGTGATGAGTCAGCGATTAGTCGCGCAGGACAATCGCCAATCGGGTTCCAACGTGCGCTTGGCTATTCGCGCGGGAGTGCATTTTGGCCCTACGTTGCAAGATGGCACCGAGTTGGCGGGGCATTCGGTCAATCTATGCGCGCGGATCACCGATATCGCCTCCACGGGCGAGATCACCATATCCAAGGAAACGTTCTCGGAACTCAGCAGTGAGCTGCGCGGCATGTGTGGTGAGTTCATCACACAGACCGTCAAGGGCATCACTCAGCCCGTAGATATTACCTTCGTCGAGTGGCGCACTTCGAACGAGCCGGCGCGCGTGTTCATCAAGGAGATGGAGCTGGAAGTCAAGCTGGACCGCGAGCGCAGCGTCTTGAGCATAGGACGGCAAAAAGGCCGGGAAGGCCGACCCGGCAACGATGTAGTGATCCGTCTGCCCGATCCGGCGAAAACCAACCGCATAAGCCGGTTTCAGGCCGAGTTGCGTTGGTCCGGCGACGGCCTGGAACTGAAGTCGGCGACCGATCAACCCGTGGTGGTGGACGGTTGCCCCCTCCAGCGCAACGATGCAGCCAGCGTTGTCGTCGGTAGCCAAGTGATATTATCGGACGTGGTGAATTCGCACTGCCTGTCGATGTCCGAGGATGATTCCGAACCCAGCAATTGCGGTGCAACGATTTTTTTCCAAACCCGCTTCTCTAAGGTGAGCCCCTAAAGTGAGCCTTTAAGGGCCATGGGTAAGCCGGCAGTCACCAAAATCACCGTGTGAGCCCGGGCCGCGATGCGTTGATTCAACGTACCTGCCAAGTCGGCAAACCGGCGCGCTGCCGCGTTTGCCGGGATGATGCCAAGGCCCACTTCCGAGGCCACTATGACCAACCTTCCCTGCACGCATGCGAGATGATTGACAAGCCCGTCGGTGGCGCTAGCGATATCTTTTTGATGGTGCATGAGGTTGCCCAACCAGACGGTCAAGGAATCGATCAGCACGGCGCTGCCCGGATTTCGTGCCAACGCGAGGGCGGGCGCCAGCTCGACAGCCGCTTCCATCGTTTGCCAATGCTCTCCCCGCCGCCGCCGGTGTAGCTCGATGCGCGCTTGCATGCTGTTATCAATGGGTTGCGCCGTAGCCACGTAAACGGGCGCGCTGGCTTCGGCCAGCAAGCTTTTGGCGAGCAAGTCTTCGGCGTAAGCGCTTTTGCCGGAGCGGGTACCGCCCAGGACCAAGGTGACGCCAGGCGCGCCGGCCCTATGCAAGGTTGGCAAGATCCGATTCATGGGCCGTGATTGTGTACTCTTAGCCTGACGACACAAAGTGAAGCGAGTGACAAAACATGACTGCCGACCCTGCTACTGACAACACTGCTACCGAACAGGAGCGTAACCGCCGGGCCAATGAAAAAGCGAAGAAACGCAAGGCCGCGCGGGACAAAATTCTAGCCACCAAGACCCTGGAGAAAGGTCTTCTGATCGTGCATACGGGTAAAGGCAAAGGCAAATCCACCGCTGCTTTCGGGCTCATCGCCCGTGCCATCGGTAATGGTATGCGCACCGGCGTGGTGCAGTTCGTGAAAGGCAAGTGGCAAACCGGCGAGCGGGTGGTGCTGGAGCATTTTCCCGAGCAGGTGGAGATCCGCACCATGGGTGAGGGCTTCACCTGGGAGACCCAGGACAGGGCCAGGGATATCGCGGCGGCGCAGGCGGCGTGGGCACTGTCCAAGAAAATGATCGACGCCTGCCGGGGCGCTGCGCCCAAATACGATCTCATCTTGCTCGATGAACTCAATATCGTGTTGCGCTACGACTATCTGCCGCTCGATGAGGTGGTGGGTTTTTTGCGCAGCAAACCGGAGCAGTTGCACGTGGTGGTGACGGGCAGGAATGCCAAGGAGGCGTTGATCGAAGCGGCCGACATGGTGACCGAGATGACCCTGGTCAAACATCATTTCAAAGCCGGCGTCAAAGCGCAAAAAGGGATCGAGTTCTGAGCATGCCCGCCTTGATGCTACAAGGCACCGGCTCCGATGTAGGCAAGTCGCTACTGGTGGCCGGCTTGGCCCGCTTATTTAGCCGCCGGGGTTTGCGGGTGAGGCCGTTCAAGCCGCAGAACATGGCCAACAATGCCGCCGTGACCGCCGATGGTGGGGAGATTGGCCGGGCGCAAGCGTTGCAGGCGCGGGCCTGTGGTGTGCCGCCGCACACCGATATGAATCCGGTGCTGCTAAAACCCCAGTCCGACATCGGGGCGCAAGTGGTGGTGCAAGGAACCATGCAGGGCGAGGCCCGGGCGCGCGAATATCAGTCGTTGAAGCCGTACCTGCTCGGCAAGGTGCTGGAGAGTTTCGAGCGCCTTCGCCGGCAGGCCGATCTGATTTTGGTGGAGGGGGCCGGATCCGCCGCCGAGGTCAACTTGCGCGCCGGGGACATCGCCAATATGGGCTTTGCTAGCGCCGCGGGTGTGCCGGTGGTGCTGGTAGCGGACATCGATCGCGGCGGCGTGATTGCCAGCGTGGTGGGTACCCATGCATTGTTGGACGATACCGATAGGGCGCTGATCCGTGGTTATCTCATCAACAAGTTCAGGGGCGATGTGAGTTTGTTCGATGAGGGCCTCGCCGTCATCGGCGCCCGCACCGGTCTGGCATCGTATGGCGTCGTGCCCTGGTTCGAGCACGCGCGGCGGCTGCCGGCCGAGGATGGCATGGCCCTCGAGGAGCCTAGACCAGCCCGAGCGTATGGGCCGGCGGACGCTGCGGTTATCAATGTCGCCGTACCCCGTTTGCCGCGCATCGCCAACTTCGACGATTTGGATCCGTTGATAGCCGAACCCGGCGTGGCGGTGCGCTTTTTGGAACTGTCGCAAGCCCTGCCGGGCGACACCCATGTGGTGGTATTGCCAGGGTCGAAATCCACCGTCTCCGATCTGTGGGCCTTGGAGCAAGCCGGTTGGTTCGTGGACTTGACCGCCCATGTGCGCCGTGGCGGCTGGCTGGTGGGCCTGTGTGCGGGTTACCAGATGATGGGTCACCGGGTGGCCGATCCTCATGGCATAGAGGGTACGCAGCGTGAGCAACGCGGCCTTGGTTTGTTGGATGTAATCACGCAGCTAGAGCCGCGTAAGCGGCTGCGCGAACGCAGCGGCCTCGAGCTGGCGACGGCGCAGCCGGTGTATGGTTACGAAATGCATATCGGTGTGACGGAGGGGCCAGGCACGGCGCGGCCGATGCTCGCCTTGGACGGTCAAGACCGCGACCACGGTGTGCGTTCGGCGGACGGCAAAGTGATGGGCTGCTATCTGCACGGCTTATTCGCCAGCGACGGCTTTAGAAGACACTTTTTAAATGCCATCAGGCGGCGCGATGTGCAGGGCATTCAATATGAAAAGCAGGTGGACGCGACCCTGGATGAGTTGGCCAGCCACCTGCAGCAGCATGTGCAGGTGGATGCGCTGCTCGCGTTAGCCCGCAGTTGCCAGCGCTAGGGCCGCCGAAGAGCTGCCCGTAATGGTCACACCAACGACACTGATGATTGCCGTCAGCACACAGGCGGTGACATAAAGAGACAGCGCCCGGCGAATATCATGAGCGCGAAGATCGGCGTTACCGTCACCCATCCAATGATCGTCCACCCAACCTTGTGCATAACGGCGTGGACCGGCCAGGGCGAAGCCGAGCGCGCCGGCCATCGCTGCCTCCGGCCAGCCGGCATTGGGCGAACGGTGCCGTTTGGCATCTGCCACTACGGTGCGCCATGCGCGCGCGGGGCTGGCCTCGGGGGTGAGCGCGGCGGCGGCGGTGATGGCCAGCGCGCTCAGCCTTGCCGGTAGCCAATTGGCGGCATCGTCCAGGCGCGCCGCGCATTTGCCGAAGTGCTCGAAGCGCTCATTACGGTAACCCAGCATGCTGTCCAAGGTATTGATAGCTTTATACGCGCACAGTCCTGGCAAGCCGAGTAAGGCGAACCAAAAGACCGGCGCGGCTACACCATCGGCGAAGTTCTCCGCGGCTGATTCCACCGCCGCCCGCGCCACCGCTGCTTCATCCAGGAACGCCGGATCGCGGCCCACTATGTGGGACACGGCGTCGCGCGCGCTTGCCAAACTGTCGTCCAACGCCTGCCCCACGGCGCGTACGTGCAAGTACAATGAGCGCGCCGCGATGAGGGTGCTGGCGGCCACTGCTTCGAGCAGCCAGCCGTGGGACCAGCCGGCGCAAAAGGCCTGCGCCAGTCCACCGGCGGCTGCCGCCAGCGCCACCACCGCCGCTGCTGTCAATAGGCCGCGCGCAAAGCGGCGGTGCGGGCTAGTGGCCGGGGTATTCAGCCGCCCTTCGAGGCCTGCTATGAGACGGCCCATGAGGGCCACCGGATGGGGTATTTTGCGGTATACGGCTGCCGGATCGCCGATGGCGGCGTCGATGAGCAGGGCGGCGGCGAGGGTTTCGGGCAGTGGCATCGAAGATAAGCGGGAGATCGGTTGAGTGAATAAGGTGGGTGTGATGGTGTGCGGTCACGGCAGCCGTGATGACAACGCGGTGCGTGAGTTCGCCGCCGTGGCCGATGGTATCCGAAGCCGCCTGCCGCAGTATCCGGTGGCAAGCGGTTTTCTCGAATTCGCCACCCCCGTTATCCGCGACGGGCTGGATCAGCTGCGCACCGGCGGCACCAAGCTGTGTATCGCCGTGCCTGGCATGTTGTTCGCCGCCGGGCATGCGAAGAACGACATCCCGTCGGTGTTGAACACCTACCAGGCGCAGTATCCGGGGATGCAGATACGCTACGGGCGTGAGCTCGGCATTGATACCCGCATGATGCAGGCGGCAGGCGCGCGCATTCGAACGGCGTTGCAGGCCAGCGATTCCCCAGTGCCGGTGAGCGAGACCCTGCTGGTGGTGGTGGGCCGCGGCGCTTCCGATCCGGATGCCAACTCCAATGTCGCCAAAGTCATGCGCATGCTGTGGGAGGGGTTGGGTTTCGGTTGGGGTGAGACGTGTTACTCCGGCGTGACTTTTCCGCTGGTCAAACCGGGGCTGCGGCATGCCGCCAAGTTGGGTTTTAAGCGCATTTTGGTGTTTCCGTATTTCTTGTTCACCGGTGTTCTGGTGCGCCGGATCTACGAGCATACCGATGCGGTGGCCGAGGAGCACCCGGATATCCGCTTTGAAAAAGTGCCTTACCTGAATGCTCACCCGCTGGTGCTGGATACCTTCGCGGCGCGGGTGGAGGAGGCGCTGGCGGGCGAGAACAACAACATGAACTGCGCTCTTTGCAAGTACCGCGAGCAGGTGCTCGGTTTCGAGGCCGAGGTGGGCTTGGCGCAGGAGAGCCATCACCATCATGTGGAGGGGATCGGTACGGGCGCTGGCCATCACCCCCCTCATCACGGGCATGATCATGAACATCATCATGACCATGATCACGGCCACCATCACCCCTATCCCCATGCCGATCATCCGCTAGGGCCACGCACCTTGACGGACGACTGAGGCACATCGGGTGCCCTTCGATTATCTTCGCGATCCCGCCGCTATCTACGCGCGCTCGTTCGAACTGGCGCTAGAGGCCTCGGATCTGAGCGGTGTGCCCCCGGATCTGCATCCGTGCGCGCTACGCCTGATCCACGCCTGTGCCATGCCGGACATAGTGTCCGAACTGCGCTGGTCGGATACGCTCGCTGGGGCGGCGCGCGGGGCGCTGGCCGCCGGTGCGCCCATCATCGCGGATTGCGAAATGGTGGCGGGCGGCATCACCCGGCGTTTTCTACCGGCGGCGAATGACGTAGTTTGTACCTTGGGCGATGCGCGGGTACCGGCTATGGCCAAGGCCTCCGCTACCACCCGTTCAGCGGCGGCGGTGGAGTTGTGGCGGCCGCGCCTGGGCGGTGCCGTAGTCGCTATCGGTAATGCGCCCACCGCTTTATTCGGATTATTGGAATGCCTGGAAGAAGGGGCTCCCGCGCCCGCTGTTATTCTCGGTTTTCCGGTCGGCTTCGTGGGGGCTGCTGAAGCCAAGGCGGCGCTGGCGGCGGCTGGATATGGCATTCCGTTCCTAACCCTGTCTGGCCGGCGTGGCGGTAGTGCCATGGCCGCGGCGGCCGTCAATGCTTTCGCGCTGGACGCTCGGCAGCGATGAGTGCCGTCAAACCGTGGCTCACCATCGTCGGCATCGGCGCCGATGGTTTGGCGGGACTGCGAGCCTGTGCCAGGGAAGCGATAGCCGCTGCCGAGGTGTTGGTCGGTGGTTCCCGGCATCTGGCCATGTTGGAGTTAGCCATGTTGGAGGACGGCGGCCACGAGCACCTGCCCCGTGAGCGTATCCCTTGGCCAAATCCGTTCGACGCGGGTATCGCTCTCTTGGAAGCCCGCCGGCACCGCCGTGTCTGTGTGCTGGCGAGCGGCGATCCGATGTGGTATGGCGTCGGCGTCAAGTTGACGCGGCATTTCGATATGGCCGAGATCCGCGTCATCACCGCGCCTGGTTGCATCTCGCTGGCCTGTGCGCGTATGGGTTGGGCGGTGGCCGATACCGAGGTGGTATCGGTGCATGGCCGGCCACTCGAGGCTTTGCACCCCGTGCTGGTGCCCGGTGCGCGGGTGTTGGTGATCCCCCACGACGGCACCACCGCCAGCGCCGTGGCGGCGCTGCTGTGTAGCCGTGGCCTAGGGAGCAGTCAGGTGACGGTGCTTGAACACCTGGACGCGGCGCAGGGCGCTGGCAATGGCGAGCGGCAGATGAGCGCACGGGCGGACGCTTTTGCGCACCAGGAAACCGCCGAACTCGCCGTGCTCGCCATCGAGGTGCGTGGCCGTGTGCACGCGCCTTTTCATACCCGTGTTCCAGGTCTTGCCGACGAGGCTTTTGAGCATGATGGTCAACTGACCAAGCGGGCCGTGCGCGCGGCCACCTTGTCGGCACTGGCGCCATTGCCTTCGCAACTGCTGTGGGATGTAGGGGCCGGTTGTGGCTCGGTCGGCATAGAGTGGTTACGCGCGGTACCGAGAACGCGCGCGGTGGCGGTGGAGATGAACGCAGCCAGGGTGGTTTTGATCCACCGCAACGCCAGTGCCCTGGGGGTGCCCCATCTGCAAGTGCGTCAAGGCGAGGCACCCGCGGCGCTAGCGGGGTTACCGGCGCCGGACGCGGTATTCATCGGTGGTGGGGCCAGCGACGATACGGTGTTCGAGCACTGTTGGGCGGCGCTGCCGGACGGTGGCCGCATGGTGGTGAATGCGGTGACCTTGGAGGGTGAGGCGGCGCTGATCGCAAAGCAGGCGCGGTTGGGCGGTGAACTGTTGCGATTGAGTGTGCAGAGCGCCCGTCCCACGGGCCGTTTTCGCACCTTCAAGGCGGCCCGTCCGGTCATCCAGTTGGTAGTGGAAAAGAACCGGTGACGGGCACGCTTTACGGCTTGGGGGTGGGGCCGGGGGCGCCCGATCTGATCACGCTGAGGGGGCTGCGCATTTTGCAAAGCGCCCCCGTATTGACCTATCCCGCGCCACTGGAGGGGGATAGCTTGGCCAGGCGCATTGTCGCCCCGCACTTGGATGGCCATCACCAGGAAATCGTCATCCGGATGCCGATGGTGGCCGAGCGTTTTCCGGCCCAGGCGGTGTATGACTGGGCGGCGGCGCGGATCGGTGAGCAGTTGGCCGAAAGCCGCGACGTGGTGTATCTGTGCGAGGGCGATCCGTTTGTTTACGGCTCGTTCAGCTATCTCTACGAGCGCATGATCGGCGCCTATCCGGTAACGGTGGTTCCTGGGGTATCCTCGGTGATGGCCTGCGCGGCGGCGGTGGGCGCTCCTTTGGCGATGCGCAACGACGTGCTCTCGATAGTACCTGCCACGTTGAGCGAGGACGTGCTCACTCAACGCATCGGCGAGGTGGATGCCGTGGCCATCATCAAGGTCGGACGGCACCTGCCCAAGGTTCGGCGGGTCTTGGACAGTTTGGATTTGATGACGGCGGCCCGCTATGTGGAACGCGCCACCTTCAGCAATGAGCACACGATGGCGTTGGCGGATTTTACCGATGTTGAGGCGCCGTATTTCTCCATGGTCCTGGTGCACCGCCGCGGTCTGGCATGGCGGACACAATGACCACGGCAGACACGATCACGGCAGACACAATGGCAGACGCCGCTCCCGCCATCGTCGCCATCACGCGAGATGGGGCGGCTATAGGGCGCAAGCTGCGTGATGCCATCGGTGGCGCTTGCCAACTGCACGGGCTGCGTGGCCGGGTGGCGAGGGCCGATCGGTGGTTCGACGATACGCTCGCCCATATAGGCGCCTTGTTCAAAGCAGGCCACCCTATAGTCGGCGTGTGCGCCAGCGGCATCTTGATTCGCGCGGTGGCGCCGCACCTTGGCGATAAGCCGAACGAGCCCGGAGTCCTCGCCGTCGCACCGGACGGCTCCTGTGTGGTGCCGTTGCTAGGCGGACACCATGGCGCCAATGAGCTAGCCCGCCGCGCCGGCGATGCGCTATCCGCCTACGTTGCCATTACCACCGCTGGCGAGGTGCGCCTAGGGGTGGCCCTGGATGAGCCGCCGGCCGGCTACGAGCTGGCCAATCGGCAGGACTACAAGGCCTTCGCTGGCGCTTTATTGGCGGGCGAGCCGGTCAGGATCTCGGGCCATGCCCCATGGTTGGAACAATTACAGGCACCGCGTTCGAAGGATGCGGTGCATAGTATTTCGGTCACCCACCGCCGTGACGGTGTACAGTCCAGTCGGAGTTTGGTCTACCACCCGCGCTCCATTGCCGTCGGCGTAGGTTGCGAGCGGGGCGCGGATGAGGACGAAGTGGTGGCTTTAGTGATCCGGTGTTTGGCGCAGGCGGACGTTGCGCCGGCCAGCGTGGCCGGTGTCTACTCTATCGATCGCAAAGCGGATGAGCCTGCCGTGCATGCGGTAGCCGCCGCTTTGGACCGCCCGGCCCGTTTCTTCACGGCGCCAGCTCTGGAGGCGCTGAGGCCACGCCTGGCCAATCCATCCGCGGTGGTGTTTCGCGCAACCGGTTGTCACGGTGTTGCCGAGGGCGCAGCCCTGGCGGCCGCCGGCGAAACCGGCGGGCTGCTGCTCCCCAAGACCCGATCCGCCCGCGCCACCTGCGCCATCGCGCTCGGCAAGGCGCCCATAGCCGCAGACATCGGAACCTCCCGTGGCATTTTATATGTGGTGGGTATAGGGCCGGGGCGTGGCGGCCTGCGGGTGCCTGAAGCCGATGGCGCCATACGGCGTGCCAAGCACGTGCTCGGCTATTCGCTGTATCTGGATTTGGTGGCGGATCTGCTGCACTCGCAGACCGTCCACCGTTACGGTCTGGGCGAGGAAACGCAACGGGTGCGGGCGGCTCTCGCGTTGGCTGCTAAGGGGGAACGGACCGCGCTGGTGTGCTCCGGCGATGCCGGCATTTACGCCATGGCGGCGTTGGTATACGAGCAACTGGATCGCGCTGCCGATCCGGCCTGGCGGCGGGTCGATGTGCAAGTGATACCTGGGGTATCCGCGTTGCAGGCGGCGGCGGCCTTGGCCGGGGCGCCCATAGGTCACGATTTTTGTGCTATCTCGCTCTCGGATCTGCTGACGCCGTGGGCCGATATAGAGAAGCGTTTGCATGCCGCCGGGGCGGGTGACTTCGTGATCGCTCTCTACAACCCCGCCTCCCGGCAACGCCGACAACAGTTCGAGCAGGCCGTCGCCATTATTCGGCAATACCGCCGTCCCGAGACAGCCATCGTCATCGGCAAACAGCTAGGGCGGCCGCGGGAGTCCGTCGCAGTGATTGCCCTCGACGAACTGAGTGCAACGCGGGTCGATATGGTGAGCGTGGTGCTCATAGGCTCCAGTACCACCGCCACCCTATCTCTAGGCGGCGCGCTGCGTGTTTACACGCCCCGTGGTTATGGCGGGCGATACGCGCGAACCGATAGAGCCTGATGCGAGGCGAAACGATATGACGGTACATTTCATCGGCGCCGGGCCTGGTGATGCGGAACTCATCACGGTACGCGGCCAGCGGTTGATCGCGCACTGTCCCGTGGTGTTGTACGCCGGCTCCCTGGTACCACGGGAGATCATCGCCGGGGCCAGTGAGGACGCGCGGGTATTGGATACGGCGCCCATGACTTTGGCGCAGATCATCGCCGAGATGAAAGCCGCCGATGCCGCCGGTCAGGACGTAGCCCGGGTACATTCCGGCGACCCGTCCATCTACGGCGCCATCGGTGAGCAGATCCGCCAGTTGCGCGAGCTGGGTATCGCCTACGACATTACCCCGGGCGTGCCCGCGTTCGCCGCCGCCGCCGCCGCGCTTGGCACCGAGCTGACGTTGCCGGATGTCAGCCAAACCCTCATCATCACGCGCACCACCATGCGCAGCTCGGCCATGCCGCAGGGGGAAGAACTGGCGGCTTTGGCCGCGTCCGGGGCCACCTTGGCCATCCATCTGTCCATTCGTAATCTACGCCAGGTGTGCGCGGATCTGCGCGATAGTTATGGCGCCGGCTGTCCCGTGGCTATAGTCTACCGCGCCAGTTGGCCGGACCAGCAGATATTGCATGGAACCGTGGGGACGATCGAGGACATCGCCCGGCCACACCGGCTACGGCGCACCGCGTTGATCATCGTCGGCTGGGTGTTGGACAACGCCGATTTCACCGATAGCCGCCTGTATGCGAGCGATCACTTTCATCTTTTGCGGCCCAAGAAGCGTGCTGAGGCCGGCTAGCGCATTTGCCGCGCAATCCAGTCCAGGGTCTGGTCGATATCAAAAAGCGAGGTGCTGGGTGTCTTGACCGGGCGTTCAACCATGACCACCGGCAGGCGTAGCCGGCGCGCGGCTAACACTTTGCCGTAGGTCGCTTGGCCGCCGCTGTTTTTGGTGACTAGGGCGTTTACGGCTCTCGCCTTGAACAGTTCGACCTCACTGTCTGCGTCGAACGGGCCGCGCTCCAGTATCAGTTCAAAGCGCCCGGTGGGCAATTCGAGGGCCGGCGGCTCGATGCTTCGCACCAAATAGTGGGGCTGCGCATTGGCGACGAAAGGCGCCAAGCCGCGCGAGCCGATGGTCAAGAAAACGGTGGGCACCCGCAGTTGCTCGACCAAGTCCGCGGCCTGCCGCAGATCCTCAACGCGGTGCCAATGGTCGTCAGGGCCAGGCGTCCACGGCGGCCTGCTCAGAACGGCTAAAGGGAGGTCGAGTTCAGTGCACACCCGCGCGGCAACGGTGGAGATGCTGGTGGCAAAAGGATGGGTCGCGTCTACCACGCACCGCGTCCGGCTGCGCCTCAAGTAATCAGCCATGCCGGCTGCGCCGCCGAAGCCACCCGCCCGTGTAGGCACAGGTACGCGAAGAGGTTTGCGGGTGGCGCCGCTCAATGAATAAGTCGCCTCGACGCCGGGTATAGACGCCAACCGTGCCGCCAGGGCGCGTCCTTGCGCAGTGCCGCCCAAGATAAGCACACGGGAGCGCACAGCGTTATTCAGCCGTCCGCGCGGCCACTTCCCCCTGTCTATCAACGACTACCACTTCGACCTGCATCCCTGGGCAGCGCAGTATTCGTTGCGCGGCATCCTTGGCATGCACCGCCACGATACGGGCCAGATCGATGCCCTGCGCGCGGCTCAGGCTCAGCGCCTCGGCCGCTGTATTGGCGTTGATGATCTGCCCGGCGAGCTCGCTGGATGCGCCGCTGTCCACGGCCCGCGCCGCCAGCCATTGCCGATCCACCGTACTGCGCCCTGAGTGCAGATCCATATGTCCTAGAGCGAGCTTGGCGAGCTTGGCGAAGCCACCGCCTATAGTGATGCGCGCAACTGGATGTGTGCGCAGATATTTCAGCATGCCGCCTACAAAATCACCCATGTCCAGCATGGCTTCGTCCGCCAGGGCGTACATTTTTTGCACGGCGGCCTCGGAAGTGTTGCCGGTGCAGCCGGCCAGGTGATTGAAGCCATTGGCACGGGCCACGTCGATGCCCCGGTGAATGGAGGCGATCCAGGCGGAGCAGGAGTAGGGGATAACGACGCCGGTAGTGCCCAGGATGGAGAGGCCGCCGACGATGCCAAGACGCGGATTCCAGGTGTTAGCGGCCAAAGCGGCGCCGTCTCGCACCGAGATCTCGATGAGCACGTCGCCAGTGGCGCCGCATAAGCCAGCCACTTCGGCTACCTCTGCCCTCATCATCTGGCGCGGAACCGGATTGATGGCCGGCTCGCCGATGGCCAGCGGTAGGCCGGCTTTGCTCACCGTGCCCACGCCCGCGCCAGCGGCGAAACGCACGCCGCTGCCAGGCGCGGCCCGTCGAACAGTTGCGTTGATGAGAGCTTGATGGGTGACATCCGGGTCGTCGCCCGCGTCTTTGATAATCCCGGCCCTGGCGAAGTCTTCGCCCAGTTCTTGTGTCGCCAGGGCAAAACATGGCCGTTCCCCGCGCGGCAAGGTGATGGTCACCGGATCGGGAAAGGCGCCGCTCAGGAGAGCGGTGTAAGCGGCCCGCGTGGCGGCGGTTGCGCAAGCGCCGGTGGTCCAGCCGCGCCGGAGTACGCCTTCAGGTTTGTGGCTAGGTGTGGGGCTGCGGGGCATGACCAAAGAGTACCGCCTGGAGTATTGATCCTCGTCAGTCTATCGCTTGTTCCCTGAGCAATCTCGTGGTCGAATCTACCCATTCATCGTCTCGCGCGTTTTTTAACCATGGCTGGTGGGTTCATCATCTCGGCGCCATCCTCCGGTAGCGGTAAAACCACCGTCACCTTGGCCTTGTTGCGGCTGCTAACGCGCAGCGGCCATGCCGTGGCCCCGGCGAAAGTAGGGCCGGACTACATCGATCCCGCATTCCACCGGGCGGCCAGCGGCGCCGAGTGCATCAATTTGGATCCTTGGGCCATGCGCGAAAGTACCTTGACACGGCTGGCGGTGGCCCGTGAGCAAGCGGGATTGGTGGTGGCAGAGGGGGTCATGGGTTTGTTTGACGGCGCCGGCGCCAATGCCAGGGAAGGTGGCGGTTCCAGCGCCGATCTGTACGCGTTCACCGGCTGGCCCGTCATCCTGGTGGTGGACGCGGGCGGCATGGCCGCCTCCGCCGCCGCCATCGTTCACGGCTTCGCCACCTTCAGGGCCGATATCACGATCGCGGGCGTAATCTTCAACAAAGTCGGCTCGGACCGGCATGCCGCCCTGTTGCGTGAGGCCGTCGCCGGCCAGGGCGTGCCGGTGTTGGCGTGCTTGCGCCGGGATCCCGCGCTGGCCTTGCCCCACCGGCACCTAGGTCTGGTGCAGGCCGCCGAGCATCCGCAACTGGACGCTTTCATGACCAAGGCGGCCGATGCTTTAGCCGGTCAACTCGATACGGAATATCTGCTATCGCTAGCATCCACGCGCATGACTCAAAGCAACCGCGAGCCGGCGGCTGACAGCGCTGGGCACCTTGCGTTACCCCCGCTAGGACAACGCATCAGCGTGGCCAATGATAAGGCCTTCGCGTTCAACTATGCCGCTGTATTAAACGATTGGCGGGCGGCCGGTGCGGAAGTGACCTGCTTTTCTCCCTTGAATGACGAAGCGCCCTCGGCCCGGGCGGATGCGGTTTACCTGCCCGGCGGTTATCCTGAGTTGCACGCCGGTAAACTCGCCACTAGCCGACGGTTCCTGCCGGGTCTGCGCCAGGCGGCCACCAGGGGGGCGGTTGTTTTTGGCGAGTGTGGTGGCTACATGGTCTTGGGCGAGAGCATCGTTGATAAAGAAGGCGCCGAACATGCCATGGCTGGGTGCTTGCCGGTACACACCTCTTTCGCTCGGCCGCGCATGAAACTTGGATACCGTGTCGCGCAACTGTTGGCCGATACCCCGTTGGGATCCGCTGGGCAGACCTTTCGTGGTCACGAGTTTCATTTCGCCGAGGAGTTGGCCAACGGGTGCGAGGAGGCGCTCTTTGCCTGCCACGACGCCGCTGGCCGCGGCCTTGGCCGCTTCGGTGCCCGCCGCGGGCCGGTGATGGGTTCTTTTGTGCACCTCATCGATCGCGCCGCTGATAGCGGAGCATGAATATTATGACCGAAACCATGGCCATGACCGAAACCATGGCGCAAACGGTGGCGGGGGCTGTAGCACCGGCTCCTTACCGCATTACGGTAGGCCTGCGGCCGCTTGAGCTGTGCGGCTGGATCGAGGATGCGCACGACTTTGAGGCGCAACTGATCGAAAAGCGCCGCCTAGCCGATAGCGATGATGAAACAGTGGCTGCTCAGGAAGATGCCACGCCGGCTTGCGAGGAATTGGTCGCACTCCTAGCGGAGCACGTACTGCAGCGTTTTCCTGAGCGCTATGCTGACCGTAGCGACCCGTTGCAACGGCGCATCGAAGTGGTGGCTACAGGTGATACCTACGCTTACACCGGCGCTGTCAAAGATCCTATGACCGTGGCCGGTTTGTTAGTGCCCGAAGATCTTTGTCTGATGCGGGCCGATGAGCGCGGCTGTTACCGCCTGATCGCCGCCTCGCTCAGTTTTCCAACCCGGTGGCGGTTGCGTGAAAAGATGGGCAAGACCCTGCGTGATATTCATGCACCGGTCCCAGGCTATGCCCATGGCATCGCCACCGCCAGCGATCGGTTGTTGTCGTCCTTGCCGATCGCCAAGCTCCTATGGCGGCAGAATTGGTCATTGCTCGATTCCCCGGAACTCCACCAACCGGTGCGCCGGTGGTCCGCTGAGGGGATGAGCGTTGCTACCATTGGGGCACGCATGTGGGTGCGCTCCGAGCGCCAAACCTTAAGGCGCCTGCCGCAGTCGCGTGACATTCTTTTTACCATTCGTATTCGTCAAGCCACCTTGGCCCACGTGTGCGAACAACCGGGTGCGGCGCGGAACCTATTACGCAATCTTCAAACCATGTCCGATGCGACTAAAAACTATAAAGCGATTCGCTCCATAGAGCCGGTACTGGTTGAATATCTATCTTTGTATACGTGAACAGGCCGTATACGTGAGCGGGCACTAGGGCAGCTGCTAAAAATGCACTTTCTCCGCGATTGCGGCGCCAGCGCCGTGCTCGAATCCTCAGGTATCACCTATACACTGCGGTTGCGCGCGCGGTGCTTCCTTGCACTCACGAAACAATGACTATTTTTAGCCGGCGCCCACTATTCGCTAGGCGCCTCGTCGAGTGCCGCGACAATCCCTTTGAGTTCCTCTGAAGGCGCCGGATAGCGCTCTAGAACCAGCGGATCGTGACCGGGTACCAGACGCTCGGGAGCGCCCGCCAGGCGCTTCACTTTGCGGTAACCTTCGAGCATTTGAAAGATATTCTCTACCGTTGAAAACGGTAGTTCGTCGTGCACGTTTTCGTAGTAGTGGGCGGCGTCGGACGCCAGTACGATTAGGCCGCGCTTGGTCGCCACGCTCACCGATTGAAGGCCGCGGGTATGTCCCGGCACGTGATGTAGACCGATCCCTGGAACCAGCGTGTCATCGCCATTGTGGAAGACCACTCGATCGCCGTACACCATGCGCACCATCTCCACCACGTCGTCTAGATGGAAAGAATGTCTTAGCGAGGGATGCGTCATGGCTCTGCCGGTGACGTATTCCATCTCCGCATCTTGCACGTGGAAGCGGGCATTGGGGAACAATTCCAAGTTGCCGGCATGGTCGTAGTGCATATGCGTGATGATGACATCTTGTACCTGAGCGGCGTCTATACCCATCGCCATTGAAAATGCGAATATAGAATACTTACATTAGCTAGCTGATTATGGTCAAAATAAGCTTATGAACAATCATTTAACACCGAGCGAGCGCGATGAACTCATAAAATCTCATCGTAAAGAGAGAGATGGGCGTATTCGAGACCGAATAAAAGCTGTTTTAGCTTTTGATGAGGGTTATAGTTATTCAGAAATTTCTAGGATTTTGCTTTTAGATGATGAGACTATTAGACGCCATGTCGATGATTATTTTTCTAAAGCTAAGCTGAAGCCCGAAAACGGGGGCAGCAAAAGTGATTTAGACGAGAATGAAACAGCAAAGCTCGTTAAACACGTAGAAGGAATGACTTATCCTTATGTTAAGGACATTTGCACTTATGTGAAGTTGAATTTTGGTAAGGTTTACAGTGTAAGCGGCATGACAAAATGGCTGCATCGCAATAATTTCTGCCATAAGAAGCCTCATGCAGTGCCAGCGAAAGCAAACGCACAGGCGCAAAAAGCGTTTGTCAAAGACTATGAACATCTTTCGAAAGACCCTAAAAACAAGGGTTTAATCTATTTCTCGGACAGTTTTCATCCGCAGTATCAAACGCGGTTGGCCTATGGATGGATTTTAAGAGGCACTCGAAAAAGTATTGCCACAACGGCTCGTCAAACACGATTGAATTTCATTGGTGCTGTATCTTTGGAGGGTCACAAAATAATCCACACTGAAGTTGAGCGAGTGAATGCGCAAACCATTAAATCTTTTCTAAAATCTCTACGCAAACGGCATGCACCAGAGAAAGACATTCATGTAATTTGGGATAATGCGGCTTATCATAAGAGCAAAGACGTTCAGTCTTATGCCAAGGACTCAAACATTGAATTACACTATTTGCCGCCCTATTCACCGAATTTAAATCCAATTGAGCGACTTTGGAAAATGATGCATGAAGCGGTTACTTATAATCGGTACTATGAGAAGTTTGTAGATTTTCGGGAAGCATCTTTGAATTTTTTCAAGCGCATTGGAAGACGAAAGATTTTATTGAGAAAAAGAATCACTGATAGGTTTCACATTATTAATGCACCGATGTTCGCATCTTGAAGTGTGATGGGTATATACCTAGAAGCTGTAAACCTTGACCGGGACAGCGTAGAAATGTGCGTCCCCGCCGTTCTCCTTCCTCCCGGCCATAGCCGGTGTCCACGACCACGGTACGCCCGGCAGAGCGCAGCACCCAGATGAAATAATCCATCGCCAGCGGTGCTTCATGGGGATCGCCGTGGATGAAGATATGGCCCCGCTGTCCAATCCGTTCACCGTACTTGATGGCGTAGACTTGGTAGATGGAAGAGTTCATCGGTTTTGCATGGCGTGGTTGCGAGGATTGGGCATATTACCATCGCCGCCGCGGTTGCTAGCCGGTGCCGCCTAGTGCCCCAGCCAGGGTTGATGCGCTGGGGCCGGGGTTGATGCACTGGAGTAAGTGGTGTAGCCCGAATCCTCCCATCAGAACTCGGCACCATTAGCACCTCAGCGCCGGCAACCACGCGTGCCGATGATCCAAGCCGCTAAATAACAGATGAGCGCTGCCAGAGCGGCAAAGCAGTTGAATTGGGCCACCCAGCCGTATCCCCCCGCCGCCCAGAGCCAGGCGCCGCTAGTCGGCGCTATCGCCATGGCGCACATCACCGGCAGTGCAATAGCACCGGAGATCGCCCCGAAGCTCGCGCTACCCAACAAGTCCTTGGTGACCACAGGCCGGGTGATACTGGATAGACCCACCGCTGCTCCCTGTAGCGCGGACATGGCCAAGATGGCGGGAAGATAACCGCCGCCGAACCAGAGAAAAACACTGGCACCGGCGAGAGCGGCGAACGAGACAATGGAGACGGCGTGGATGGTGACCCAGCGTTCCACCAACAGCAACACCACTCGGCCCGCCACCTGCATCGGTCCGATAAGAGAAATAGCCAATACCGCCTGCTGGAGTTGGACGCCACGCTCATCGAGCAACGGTAACAAATGGGTGATGACCGTCCCATGGTTTAAGTACATGAGCGCAAAAGCGCCGGCCAATAACCAGAACACCGGTTTAGCGAGTGCCGCATAGAGTGCCTCATCCCGGGTGCGGGCTTTGCCCGCGGTTATTATCGGGCCGCCCTCACCGCAGTCCTGCCGTGCCCCGATCCAGAAAAGCGGCACCGCGATGAACGCCATAAGCGCGCCGAAGGTAACGACACTGGTACGCCATCCGCTCGTCTCGGCGATAAACGTGTGCAACGGAAAAGAAAGCGTGCCGGCGAAACCTGCCACCAGCGTCACCAAAGTGATAGCGCGGCGCGCGGCTTCTCCACGTGTGTGCATCAAGTAAGCGAAACACGGCTCGTACAGACAGCCAGCCATCATCACGCCCAACACCAACCAGATGGCGGCGAAGACAATAAACGAGTGCACCCAGGCAAGGCTGGTCAAGAGTATGGCGCCGGCCAGCGCGGAGCCGGCCAACACGATGCGCCCGTGACCGGCGTCCACCAACTTGCCAGCGAGCGGCGAGGCCAGACCAGAGATGGCCAAGGCGGCGGAGAAAATCATGGTCAGCTCGGTTTTGCTCCAACCCAGGTCTTCTTCCCAATGGGACAGCAGAGCGGAGAAGCCATAGAGCATGCCGGCCCACACGATGGTCTCGGCGATGGCTAAAAACCAGATGTCGGTGCCCGGTGGGAGTTTGCGGGTAGGTGCTTGGCTCAGGGTTGTCACCGTACTCAGAGTAGTTGTAGCGCGCATAGTAACGCGCTAGTCACGCAATAGCGTGTGCGCGATGCGCGTTAGCAGCCGCGCCTGGACGGACCCGAACGTCCCGGCTTTCTCAGACACCACTCAGGGCTTCGCCAAGCGACATCCCCGCCGAATTGACGGCGTCCCTCCGCAACCCGAACACCCGACCCAGACCTGCCAGCAGCAGCAGCCCCAAAGGCACTGTCAACACGCCCCCCGCGATGATCATGACAATGCCGCAACCGCCTATCACCAACAGCCACGCCCTGGCATGCCATCCGGCCGCGGGAATTTGCACCAACGCCGCCGGCTGGCGCGCCCACGTACGGTTGTGCAACATCCGTGCCGTGTCCGCGTGCACCACTGAAGCGGTACGGGGCTCTTCCCTTCTTTAAGTGGGTGGTTTTCAGCGATGTATGCCAGTGGGATACAAATCCAACCCTCCCAGATGAAAGTAGATCGCTGCCTTATATCGTTCACGATTTCTGAAACCACACGCTCGATTCTTCAAACTTTGGATCGTGCTGCTAATGCCTTCCGCACGTCCATTGTTGGCCTTAAGAACAATAGCGTTGACGATGCCCCACAAATGCTCTTTGATCGTTCTGGCAACTTCCTTGATGGGTTCTAGGCGACATCGCTGAGCCCAACTCAACCACCTCTTCCAGGCTTTGATTGCCCAAGTTGTGGATGGGTAATCCCATAAGCTCATCGCCAGTTCACCGATAGCCCAGGCACGAGCTGTTTTAAGGGTTGAGTGTCTCAGTGGTTCAAAGTTATCCCACTGCTCTTTAAACAGGTTCTCAGGGTTTGTCAGCCCGTTGTAACGAGTTCCCTTCAGCCACTCTACACCCTTGCTTATAAGGGTTTTATTCTCTTTTATGCGAACCTTGTTAACCGCTTTACCCAGGGACTGGGCAATAGGGAATTTATCAAATGCTATCTTCCGGTCTGCCTGCGGAATAGTTTGCCTGACTGACTTGATATACCAATCGCCATTGAAAATGCGAATATAGAATACTTACATTAGCTAGCTGATTATGGTCAAAATAAGCTCATGAACAATCATTTAACACCGAGCGAGCGCGATGAACTCATAAAATCTCATCGTAAAGAGAGAGATGGGCGTATTCGAGACCGAATAAAAGCGGTTTTAGCTTTTGATGAGGGTTATAGTTATTCAGAAATGTCTAGGATTTTGCTTTTAGATGATGAGACTATTAGACGCCATGTCGATGATTACTTTTCTAAAGCTAAGCTGAAGCCCGAAAACGGAGGCAGCAAAAGTGATTGAGACGAGAATGAAACAGCAAAGCTCGTTAAACACATAGAAGGAATGACTTATCCTTATGTTAAGGACATTTGCACTTATGTGAAGTTGAATTTTGGTAAGCTTTACAGTATAAGCGGCATGACAAAATGGCTTCATCGCAATAATTTCTGCTGTAAGAAGCCTGATGCAGTTCCAGCGAAAGCAAACGCACAGGCGCAAAAAGCGTTTGTCAAAGACTATGAACATCTTTCGAAAGACGCTAAAAACAAGGGTTTAATCTATTTCTCGGACAGTTTTCATCCGCAGTATCAAACGCGGTTGGCCTATGGATGGATTTTAAGAGGCACTCGAAAAAGTATTGCCACAACGGCTCGTCAAACACGATTGAATTTCATTGGTGCTGTATCTTTGGATGGTCACACAATAATCCACACTGAAGTTGAGCGAGTGAATGCGCAAACCATTAAATCTTTTCTAAAATCTCTACGCAAACGGCATACACCAGAGAAAGAAATTCATGTAATTTGGGATAATGCGGCTTATCATAAGAGCAAAGACGTTCAGTCTTATGCCAAGGACTCAAACATTAAATTACACTATTTGCCGCCCTATTCACCGAATTTAAATCCAATTGAGCGACTTTGGAAAATGATGCATGAAGCGGTTACTTACTAATTCGGAAAAAAATTACCCGACATCAATTCAGAATATATCTGACATGCTTTTCATAGAAAAACCGTTTAATTATTTGCATATTCTGTTGCAGTGAGTGCAACACCGAACGAGCCAAGGCCACCCGTTGCTCCTTTGTAGCCACCACTGTCCGCCCAATCCGTTGGCTTTTTACGTGATGCCATACTAGCTCATCAGGATTGAGTTCCGGTGAATACGGCGGTAACCATACTAACGTGAGCTTACCTTGGCTAGTGCGGACAAATTCTTGCACTTTCTTGGCTCGATGAATGGGATGGCCATCAACAAGCCAATAGACCGATCGCTTGGCGTTGTGCAGCAAACGCCTTGGAAAGTCGATAAAAACGCCTGCGGTTACCCGTGATTCGCTCACCATAAAACGCAGGTGACCCTTCGGCGAAACGGCTGACAGCCTATTCACGCTAAAGCGCCGACCCGTTTTCGCTACAACCGGCGTATCACCCCGTACTCCCCAAGTAGTACCACGATGATAATCCGACCGGATCGTCGATTCGTCGCCAAAATAGACCCGCGCTCGGCGCCTTTTCGCTTCTTGTTGTACTTCAGGCCAAGTTTCCTTTAACCATACCTTAACCTGAGCAGGGTCTTGCTCGTATGCCTTAAACCCAGGGCGCTGCGCACTCATCCCCCAACGAGACAGGCTATTGCCCACCGAACGCTCGCTGACTTCGATGCCAAATTTGTCTTTCAGTCATATCTGAATCATCGAGCGCGTCCACAGGGCATCGTGAAAATCCAATTGCAACGGATTCGTTTTAACCCGTTCACGTAAGCGATCCGCACATTCATCGGGACACTTTCTTGGGCGACCCGTGATCTTGCCGGTGGACAGCGCCTGTTCACCACCTCGCTCATACCTGGATAAGCAATCGTCAATGCAAGAACGATGAAATCCGAGGGCTTTAATTACTTTTTCAGGGCTTTCACCCGATAATACTTGCGCAACCGCGTGCCTGCGGATGGCTTCTCGCGCGGAATGGGGCAGTGAGCGACCGTCTGTCTTTTTCATAGCATCACTATAACACATTTTATTAATTTGTGTCGGGTAATCTTTTGCCGAAGTAGTATAATCGGTACTATGAGAAGTTTTTAGATTTTCGGGAAGCATCTTTGAATTTTTTCAAGCGCATTGGAAGACGAAAGGCTTTATTGAGAAAAAGAATCACTGATAGGTTTCACATTATTAATGCACCGATGTTCGCATCTTGAAGTGTGATGGGTATATGTCCCTATTAACCCTCTAGGTAGCAGTCATTGCAAGCAAAAAATCTATTGGTAGCGGACACGCAAACAGATGAGGCCTTACTTCAGCCACACTATTACTTTTCTCCGATATAACTGACCAACATTATCCCATGCGTGGGTGCATCTGCGCGCCAAACTACCCGTCACCGCTTTCTCTAAACGACCGCTCATGATGCTGGCGCAACATATGTCAACTCCCTTTGATTGAGATCGAGTTGGACGCTTCCGCCCCGATTATGCAGCAACTTTCGGAAAATCTCATAGCCGTTGAGGATGGCTTTCTCCCACTGCCATAGTGGCACCGCAGCGACTTCAAATCCCGCCACAAACTCCTGAATGGTCTTCAGCAGATCGTAGTCAACGTGTGTGAGATTGTCGAAGAAATTAAGGCGCTTTGCTCGATTGAAGACGACGGCGGACACTGCCTCTTCAACGATAGCAGCTCTGGCTCCATCTTGACCTTCGTCGAGTGCGGGGGCACTCTTTCTCTTACATTTGAGGAGCGCGCGAATTACAGGAGACCAACCCAGATGTACAGCATAAGCAAAGTGGAAAATATCATGGAACCGGTACCCATCTGGATCTTCGATATTGTCGGTCAGCCGATCGCCAAAATTGATACCGTTGCAACGCAAGATTACTACCCTACCGCCGGTATGCCTGCGCTCAATGAATGCAATTTTCAGACATCTAGGCAATTGCTCCTCCTCACCGCAGTTCTGTCGAAGAGTGTCCGATATACCACCGACTGAGGCCATCGGCTCACTGTCTTTTCGCGATTGCTTTCAGCAGCATGGCTAAGTTCGATTCGTGTGGTTAAGGCAATACGCTGGAGTCTATACCAAACCTGCGACACTGCTTGATCATACTGTTCCCGTGAAAGCGAATTTACCCGTATGCTTTCAGCTAGCTTAGTAACAGCAGCCGAGAATTGCAGTGCAAGATCGACCAACGCCGCATCGCTGTGCTCACTCAAGCACACC
Source organism: Gammaproteobacteria bacterium (assembly GCA_012103455.1). Taxonomy (GTDB): domain Bacteria; phylum Pseudomonadota; class Gammaproteobacteria; order HK1; family HK1; genus WLWT01. Next base: position 91,596 of record WLWT01000002.1, on the reverse strand, counting down.
GACGCTTGGAGCCGACAGATGGATCTCGGCTCGAACGTTTCACAGACCCGTACGAAATACCAAAGGAAGTCGCCCAGCTCCTCGACAAGGCGGTTCCTGTAGTGAGGGTATGCCTCAAGTTCTCGGCGTTGTTTCTTTAACTCCGTGAGTACGCTACCAGCTTCACCCGTCAATCCCACCAAGAGTAGAGAAAGATGGTCGCTCTCATTTAGTAGAGTGTCTGTTTTGGCTGCCGAAGAGGAGAAATCGACCAGCCAGTGCTCGTTATCTGCCATGAAGTAACTACCTAGTTGCCCGTTTGTGGGACGCGAACTCAAGAGGTAAGCCGCTTAGGCTCCACGAGTGCAGTCCTCTTAACCATCTGATGAAGGCTAGGACAGAGCATTCGTCAAAGGTGTGGTGATGGCGGTTAGCGCAGCAAAGACTCTTCTCCCAGGACAGAAAACACTGAGGAATTTTCTTCGCTTTAGCTCCAAAATACACAAAATTATCGCTAATGAGGACTTTGTCGGTTTTGGTGTCCTTTTTAAGATTGACTAGATTTTCTTCTCCTGCGGGACAGCTATGGTGGGAATCGGCCTGGATCCAGTTACCATCTTTCTTTCGATAGATGTTATCGCCGTAAACCTGCTTCAAACTTCCATTGAGAATGGGGCGTTTGACTTGGAAGCGTGGGTCAGACCAGTATTCGTTGAAAGAACAGGTTTCGGTCACCCTCATGGCGAAAATGATGTGATCCTCTAAGCGATATTTTTTCGCACCAGTGCCAACGACCCAGTCGCCAACATTAGCGACAGAGCGGATCTTTGGTTTGCATGTTGCTAGTGTGCAATATCCATGGAATGGATTTGGAGCGAAGCCGTAATCACGCGCCACCTTATACGAATACAGTTTTACCGACACGTAACGCGCACCATAGGCCATCGTGGTTCCCTCGCACCACCAGTAGGGTTGTCCCACTCGGAAAGTTCGCCATTGATCGCTGCTACGACCCGCTCACTTTGCCACCCTACGATGGCAGCGTCGCCACATTGTTCTAGGGCCTCGGGAACGTCAGCGTCTGTTGCCCCTTGAGCGTATACGCCAACAACCGTCTTCCCTTTCTCGACAGCGTGTTCGATTTCCCAGTTCACCCACCAACTATCGGCCGTATCTTTGGATATAAGTACGACTAAGGTGCTGGCCCAGTCTATCCTTGGGGCCAGTATTTCTCGCTTTATGTAATCTTCATTGCGTGCGTTGTTAGGCTTGTCGCTGTTGATGGAGCCGTCTTTAACCTCCATGCCAGATTTCCTAATAAGATCTTTTAGCTTCGGTAAAAGATCATCGTCTTCATGCACATGGGAAATGAAGATATTTTTTCGATCAATCATAGGCACCTGTTAGGATCAGAATCTATAGACATGTTATTTAACTCCCATTATAAGTCTGGGACACTTAACTGAACATTCCCCATTCGGAAAGAATGAGCTGTTAGTTCTTGCTAGAATATGTAGCTGATGCAGACATTTCTGCACTGATGCCGGTCGTTGAGTTATAGGAAAAGGATTAGGCCGTAGCGAATGTACTTCGTTATGCTATTGGTTATCCTAATGCGCTGGCGATCGAACTGCCGGCCACGCCCAAGCGCATGTGGCGGGCTCTTCATGGGGGAACTACGTCGGGGTACCACGTAGCCGCATTACTAGCACCACTGGGTGCCGCCAGTGGGCCGTCAGTCACGGCAGCCTGCAAGACGGCCGGGCGGCCGTCTTGCAGATCCCAAGACTCCGGTGAGTTACGCCCGGCACATTACCCTCAGGCAAACTCGACACCGTTGCTCTTCATCGGCAGCCGCGTCACGCGTTTGCCGGTAGCCGCGTAGATGGCATTCGCCAGGGCCGGTCCTGCCGGTGGCAGTCCCGGCTCGCCGACGCCGCTTGGCGCCTCGTTCGAAGCGGCGATATGCACCTCTATGTGCGGCATGTCGGCGATGCGCAGCGGCTCGTATTGCGGGAAGTTGGCCTGATCGACTACACCCCCGGTCAAGGTGATCTCGTTGCGCATGACCGCGCCTAGCCCATAGCCGATGCCACTTTCCATCTGCGCACGAATGACATCCGGGTTGACCGCAACGCCGCAGTCGATCGCGCATACGACCTTGTCGATGGAAATCGCACCGCCGGCCTTGACCGAAACCTCGGCCACCTGGGCGACATAGCTGTTGAACGACTTGTGAACGGCAACGCCACGGCCCTTGCCTGCCGCTGACTTGTTATCCCAGCCGGCCTTCTCGGCGGCAAGCTTCAGAACGCCGGCAAACCGTGCCTGGTCGGGATCGCTGTCATCCAGATGCCGGAGCCGGAACGCGACCGGATCCACGCCTGCTGCCTCGGCCGCCATGTCCATCAGTACTTCCATCACATAACCCGAATGGGAGTGACCCACGGAGCGCCACCACAGCACCGGCATCGGCGATGCGTAATCAGTCAGCCCCACAGCCATGTTGTCTATGCTGTAAGGCGTGTCGGCGATGCCCTCCACCGAAGAATGATCAGCGCCGTTTTTGACTAACATGGACTCGAACGGTGTGCCCTTGGCAATGGACTGCGCCACCGTTCGGTGCGACCAGCCCGATATCTTGCCATCATCACCGATGGCGACCTTGGCGCGGTGCGCCACCATTGGCCGGTAGAAACCACCTGCCAGGTCGTCTTCCCGGGTCCACACCAACTTCACCGCCTGTTGGCCGCCGAGCGCGGCAAAAGCCAGCGCCGCCTCGGTGTGATAGTCGGTGTTCGGGGTCGCCCGCCGGCCGAATGAGCCGCCGGCATAGTAGGTAACGATCTCGACGTTTTCAGGCGCGATGTTCAAGATGGCCGCCACCGCCGGCTGGGTAATGCCTTGGAACTGGGAGCCGTCATGGATGCGTACCCCTTTCCCGGTCGGCTCGATCACGCAGTTCAACGGCTCCATTGGTGCATGCGCCAGTAACGGAAACATGAACTGCGCTTCGACCGACTTCGCGGCACCCTCGACATGGGCCGCCACCTGGGCGATGTTGCCCTTGTGACTGGCGTCGAAGGCCGGCTCCGCATCCAGCTTGGCTTGGTACTCGGACAGGGACTGGGGCGTCCCGCGCAAGTCAGCGCCAGTCTCGTCCCACTGCGCCTTGATCGCACGGCGCGATTGAATGGCCGCCCACGTCGATTTGGCGTAGACGGCGACGCCCGCTTTGTTGGGTAAGGCCTGCGCACCGGCGAAACCCTGCACGGCGCTGGCAGCTGCGGCGTCGAAGGTCTTCAGCTTGCCACCAAAGCGCGGCGGCCGCAGCACTACGGCATAGAGCATGTTCGGCACTTTCACGTCCATCGCGAAGACTGCCGCACCGTTGGTCTTGTCATGACTATCCTTGCGCGGCAGCTTGTCGGTGCCGATGAGGGTGAACTGCGACGGATCCTTGAGCTTTGGAGCCTTGGCCGGCGCAAGCTTGGCCGCCGCCGCAACCAGCTCACCGATGCCGGCTGTTCTGGCGCCAGCCTTGAGCATGCCGTTATCGAGCGCGACCTGCTCCGCCGGCACGTTCCAGGCTGCGGCGGCGGCACGCACCAGCATGTCCCGCGCCGCGGCGCCGGCCGTTCGATATTGCTGGAACGAATTGGCGATGGCAGTAGACCCCCCCGTCGCCTGCAGGCCGAAGGCGAGGTTCTTGTACAGTTCGCCGTTGGCCGGGGCGAAGACGACTTTAATGCTCTCCCATGGCACATCGAGTTCTTCGGCAACCAGGGTGGCGAGACCAGTGGTGGTGCCCTGGCCCATCTCGAAGTGCTTGACCACCACGGTGACGGTGCCATCGCCGTCAATGGTCACGAACGGATTGAAACGGATAGCGCCGGCAGCGCCCTGCGGGGCCGCCGCTAACAGTCCTTTGGCATTGAAACCGACGGCCAGTGTTGCACCAGCCACACCCGCCGCCTTCAGGAAACCACGCCTTTTCATTTGCATCGTCATGCTCAAGCCTCCAGCAGCGCGGCGGCGCGGTGAATCGCCGCCCGGATTCGATGATAGGTGGCGCAGCGGCACGCGTTGCCGCCCATGTACGCGTTGATGTCCGCATCGCTCGGTTTGGCGTTGTCTGTCAACAACCCGATCGCCGACATGATCTGTCCTGATTGACAGTAGCCACATTGCACGACGTCCAGTTCGCGCCAGGCCGCCTGCACCGCCTCGGCTTGCGGGCCAGCGGCAGCCTCGATGGTGGTGACCTCGGCATCACCTACCGCGGACAGCGGTGTGATGCATGAGCGCCGCGGCTTGCCATCAATGTGGACCGTGCATGAGCCGCAGGCTGCTACGCCACAACCGAATTTGGTACCGGTAAGATCAAGCTCATCACGAATGACCCAGAGCAAAGGCGTATCGCCCTGCGCTTCGATCTGGCGGCTTGCGCCATTAATCCTTAAAGTTGTCTGCATATTCAGCACTCGCTTCCAGTGAAACCAATCCAATTTTACCCGCCGGCCAACTTTACTAGTAGGCGTTGCAGGCCGGCGAGAACGCACTCATCCCATGGCGCCCCATCTTCATGTGAAGGAGGACGATTGGCAAATAGCACATTGCTTGCGCCGATGACACGTATCGGGCGCACGGCTCATAGGGTTAACCGGTTTACCCTCCCCGTACCTATGCAACCCGAAATATGCAACCCGCAAACATGCAATGGAATGTACTTATGGCCGCGACCCAACCACTCGATGCACCCGGCATCGGCAAAGTGCTTGTCGAAGCCAACATTCGCCCTTGATGACGCTGTTTTGGACAGCTACCACGAAGGACTCAATCCGACCCGCAATTCGGCCGATCTAGTACCGTCAACTCTTCTCAGTAAGCCGGACAACGACTACATCTAGGAGACGGCATATTCGAACCGCTTTGGCCACCTCCGGATGCACCAGAAGTGGCAGTTTCATCAGTCCCTTGAGTGCAACGCGGCGTACACCGAACAAGGTGTCATCCATGACATTTACCGCGAACGCGATCGCAATGTAGTGCAATTGATCATGATTCACTTGAGAATCCCTGCGGATACATCTACTACGGGGTTGACGGCGCGCCATCACCTTGGTAAGATACATAAAGATATGTCATCCGCCCTGCTGATACATCTACCATTTGCCTGAAGCCAGAGAAAAAATTCGGCTCCATGCCGTGTGGTTTGCGAATTTCGATCCGTAAACCCTATATCTCCGGCATTCCTATTTCTCGAAAGCCGCCAGATTGAGCGGCTTTCTTTTTGTGTAGAAAACCCCCCCGCTTTCCATCCTCCACACGATCCAGGTCGTGGATCTCGCTGACCTGCGACCCGATCAGATCCAGGAACCTTTCCTCGCGGCGCTCGTAGAACCGTTGCAGTGCCCAAAGGTAATAGTCCACGGCCTGCAAGCCGGCGCATTTCGGTGGCGTGCTTGAAACGACATTGTTCTTGGCCGGGTGGGCGAATCCGAAACTGCGTTCGAACGCTTTTGCCGCCTCTTTCAGTGCTCTGCGAAGTGCGGCGTTCCTGGGCTTGTTGCCACGTTTGGCAAAATAGATGTGGACGTTGTCCGCCATGTGGTGCAGCTTGCGGAAGAGTTCTTTTACGAGCAGGTCGTACTGCTCGTCCTGCCGGTAACGGTACCTCGTATCGCGTTCATTTTGCTGCTGCACGTAGGTCGCGAGATCGCGCTTGTCGCGGACCACTGCATAGAAGCGGAGGTCTTTCTTCAGCAGCAGCTTGAACACTTCTCTGCGGATTTCGGGGAGGTCGTCTTTGGCGTAGAATGCGATGGCCGTCTTGCGGTACTTTGGCTGCATCGACGGCACATCCTTGAAATACGGATCGGCCAGCAACTCGGCCCGCAGGGCCTCGAGCGCCCGCTCGACCTGCGCTGGCTCGCCGATCGCCATCTTGCCGAGGATGAAATAGTTGGAACAGCCGTTGTCGCCGATGATGAGGTGGCCCTTGCGGTTGAACAGCGTTGGATCGCCAGCCTCGTCTACGAAGTAATTGATGGTGTTCTTTGCCGTTTTCGTCACTTGCTCTCAACTCTCCGGGACAGGTGCCTCGCCGGTCAGCATTTCGACCAGCCCGGCAACCCCCTGCAATTCGCCCTCATCCTCACTGCTCAGGACGATGGAACCGAAATCCTGGTTGCCAGGCTTCAAGGTGATCTGCGCGTGCCAGCCCTGGGTCATGTTCCTTCATCCTTCTTGAGCCGCCTAGCCTCTTCAGCCAAGTGCTGCATCTCATCCGCCGGCAGGCCATTCGCTGCCCGCAGGAAAGTTGCTATTTCTCGCGGGCGGCGCCTGATGATTGCGGCCAGTTCGGACGACACGCGGCCAGCTAGCGCAAGCAGTTCATCTGCGTCTTGATCAAGCGCATCCGCTATCGCCCTAATCTTGTCTTCGGCCGGAGGCGCGAACGCGTCGCGCTCGACCTTGGACAAGTAGGCCGGGCTCATGCCGACTATCCGCGCGAACTTGCGCAGGCCGATCTTCTTCTCTTCACGTAGCTGCCTGACCGTCGCCCCAAAGGTTTCACCTTTGTTGCTCACTTTCGCTTCCTTCTGATCATAGCTTGTGGCGTAGACACTAAACAGATGAGATACAAGCCGGTATACGACATCTTGGGGGTCAATGTCTGCCAACCTACTAGATGTAGATTGTTCAACCGCCGGGGGGCAAACTTGACCAGCATTGGCCAATGCCCGTGTTCCTGACAGCGGCGCGGATGAGTTCGCAAGCCATCGAACTGCCCGTGTCACTACCGGGCAAGCGGGTAGCGACGCGGGCGACCACCCCAGCTCGCTTCAGTGCAGATGGCAAGCCACCCTATGCCCTGGCGCCAGTTCCCGCAGCACCGGGACTTCAGCTTTGCACTGGTCGAACGCGTAGGGGCAGCGGGTATGAAAGCGGCACCCTGACGGCGGGTGAATAGGGCTCGGTATATCGCCCTGCAAGATAATGCGATCGCGTTTAGCTTTCGGATTGGGCACGGGGACCGCCGACAATAATGCTTGCGTGTAAGGATGTTGTGGCGCCGAGAACAAAGCCGTCTTGCCGGCCACTTCGACCAATTGCCCTAGATACATCACCGCCACCCGCTGGCAGATGTGTTCGACCACGCCGAGATCGTGACTGATGAATAGATACGCCAAATCCAGTTCTTTTTGCAGGCGCCGCAACAGATTCAACACCTGCGCCTGCACCGACACATCGAGCGCCGACACCGGCTCATCGGCAACGATGAGGTTCGGGTTCAGCGCCAAGGCCCGGGCTATCCCCAAGCGCTGGCGCTGGCCGCCGGAGAACTCATGGGGATAACGCGCCAACGCTTCCCGGCGCAAGCCCACCTTATCCAGCAGGGCGCCGGCCCGTTCACGGCGCTCCGCTTTGGAGAGTCGGGCAAAATTCTCCAGCGGCTCCATGATGATTTCGCCAGTGGACAAGCGCGGATTCAACGAGGCATAAGGATCTTGAAAAACCATCTGCATCTTGCGCCGCGCGTTACGCAAACGTTGGCCGCCGAGCTCGGTGATATCTTCGCCCAACAATCGAATACGGCCACTGGTGACATCGTGTAAGCGAAGCACTGCTTTGCCGACGGTGGATTTACCAGAACCGCTTTCGCCAACCAGGCCAAGCGTCTCGCCCCTGCCGATGGTGAAGCTGACGCCATCCACCGCCCGGACTTGGTTGACGCTTTGGCCGAATAAGCCGCTGCGAACAGGGAAATGTTTGCTCAGCTCGGTGACCGCGAGCACTGCGTCGGCGGTGCTCATGGATCAGCGCCACTCGATGCGGCACCGAGCCCTTCACCCGCCCGCCAACACGCCACCCAATGCCCGCACTCCAGCTCGGTCAGCTCAGGGTATGCCCGCGTGCATCGCTCTTGCACCCATTCGCAACGTTCGGCGAACGCGCAGCCGGCAATAGGATCGCGCAGATTCGGCACGACGCCCGCTATCTCATGTAGCGCGGTATCAGTACCACCGCTTATGCGTTCGTGCGCGCTCGGTATCGATCGCAATAAGCCGCGGGTATAGGGGTGCAAAGGCTGCTCGAATAACCGCTCGACGGGGGCTTGCTCTACTTTGCGCCCGGCGTACATCACCACGACACGCTGGGCGGTTTCCGCCACTACACCCAAGTCATGGGTGATCAAGATAATGGCCGTACCCAAGCGCTCTTTCAGTTCCAGCATGAGATTCAATATCTGTGCCTGAATGGTCACATCCAGCGCCGTCGTCGGCTCGTCCGCGATCAACACGGCGGGATGGCAGGCTAGCGCCATGGCGATCATGATGCGCTGGCGCATACCGCCGGACATCTGGTGCGGGTATTCGTCTATACGCCGCTGCGCTTCGGCGATCTGCACCAGCTGCAGCAACTCCAGCACCCGCGCGCGCGCCTCACGCTTGCCCATGTTCCGATGCAGCAAGATAGCTTCGCTTATCTGAGCGCCGATGGTCATAACCGGATTGAGCGAGGTCATCGGTTCTTGGAAAATCATCGAGATCTGATTGCCCCGGATCTCTCGCATTCGCGCTTCGCTGGCCGTCACCAAGTTTTCGCCCAAAAATTCAATGGATCCGCTTTCAATGCACGCCGGCGGTATGGGCAGCAAACCCAGGATAGACAAAGCGGTGACACTTTTGCCGCAGCCGGATTCGCCGACTATGCACAGCGTCTCGCCGCGGGCCAGTTCAAGCGACACACCATCGACGGCACGAACGGTGCCCTCACGGGTGTGGAAGTAGGTTTTGAGTCCGTCGAGCTTGAGGATCGGGCCAGCGGACGGGGTAGGAAGAGGCGTACTCACACTCACATGCGCCGCGCGATACGGGGATCGAGGGAGTCGCGCAGACCATCACCCAGCACATTGACGGCCAGCACCGCGATGGCGAGCAGCATACCGGGGAAGAAAATGATCCAAGGCGCGATTTGAAAGTACACCCGCCCTTCGGCCATCACGTTGCCCCAACTCGGGATCTCCGGCGGCGTACCGGCGCCGAGGAAGGACAATATGGCTTCGACCACTACCGCCGATGCGCACACGTAGGTGGCTTGCACGATCAGCGGTGCCACTGTATTAGGCAAAATATGCTTGAACAATATCTTCGGCAGCGGCGAGCCCACGGCTACGGCGGCCTCTACATAGGGCTGCTCACGAATAGTCAGCACCACACTTCGCACCAAGCGCACCACCCGCGGAATTTCAGGCACGGCGATGGCGATGATGACGTTCGTGAGGCTAGCGCCAGCCAAGGCGATGAGGGCGATGGCGAGCAAGATGCCCGGAATGGCCATCAGGCCATCCATGATGCGCATAACGACGGCGTCTACCCAGCGCACATAGCCGGCAAACAGGCCGATGGCAAGACCGATGGCCGTGCTGATCAGAGCCACTGCCCCACCTACCATGAGGGATATTCGCGTGCCGTAGATGGTCCGCGCGTAGACATCACGGCCCAAGAAATCGGTGCCGAACCAGAACTCTTCGCTGGGTGGTTTGAGCCGCTGGATCGGCGTAAGACGCATGGGATCATCGGCCAGCAGCGGCGCGCAAAAAGCGATCAGCGTCAACCACAGCAACACCGCGCCGCCGATGGCCACGGTCGGATGGCGCCCACTGTATTCGATGACACGGGCAGCCAGACCCTTAGCCGGCGCCTGCCGCGCTGGAACTCCGGCGTTGCCTGTCCCATCGCCGTCAGTAATCACCGCCGTCAGTACCGGATCCGCGGATCCAACAAGGTGTAGAGCAGATCGATGAATAAATTCACGAACACGTAAACACCGGAAAACACCAAGATGACGCCTTGAATAATCGGGTAGTCCCGCCGCAATACAGCGTCGATGGTGAGGCGCCCCAAGCCGGGTATGTTGAACACGCTCTCCGTCACCACCACGCCGCCGATGAGCAGCGCGATACCGATGCCGATGATGGTCACTATAGGCACGGCGGCATTCTTCAACGCATGGCGAATGAGCAAAGCGGTGTTGTTCAAGCCTTTGGCTTTGGCCGTGCGGATGTAGTCCTCGGACAATACTTCCAGAACACTGGCGCGGCTGATCCGCGCTATCAAAGCGGTGTACACGACGCCCAGCGCCACCGTGGGCAAAGCGATGGACCGTAGAAAAGGAATAAAACCATCGGCGATGGGCTGGTAGCCCTGCACGGGAAACCAGCCCAACGACAAGGAAAAGATGTACATCAACACGTAACCGGTGACGAATACGGGTACGGAGAACCCCACCACGGCGAACACCATGATGCTCCGGTCGATCCAGGTGCCGGCCCGCCATGCCGCGATGACGCCCATGGGCACCGCCAACAGGACGGCGAACAGCATTGTCGATAGGCAAAGCGCAAGTGTAGGCTCGAGGCGCTGAGCGATCAGTTTGCTGACCGGCAAGTTGGAGAAAATGGACACGCCCAAATCCCCTTGCAGGACCGCGCCCGCCCAACTGAGGAACTGTATATGCAGCGGTTGATCGAGCCCTAGCTTGGCGCGGATGCGGGCGATATCCGCGGGCCGCGCGTAATCACCGGCGATCACCGTGGCCGGATCGCCCGGCGTCAGGTGCAGCAATAAAAACACCACAACCGCGACAACACCCATGACAGGAATGGTGGCGAGAAGCCGGCGAATGACATAACCGTACATGAGGATTGCTCGTACCCGTATCGGGGTGGCTCACCAGCGCCTAGACGCCAGGGCCATCAATCCGGGGTGAACCGGGTGAACCCGAAAGAAAACAAAGGCCGCGGCGCGCGCGGCCTTGCCAAGGTAACCGGCGCCAAAAGTAACCAGCTCAGTTCTTGTCGATATTCCAGAAGAACGGCACCGGCGAGACCAACACGCCCGACAGATTCGAGCGCCATGCCATCGGTTGGAACCACTGGCCATAGTTGACGTACGGCACCACTTCGAACAGCCGCGCCTGCAAAGCCTCGATGATCATGGCTTTCTCCCCGGCGCTAGTGGCACGGGAGTAGTCGTCGCGCAGTGTCTCCGTGATGGCATCGGTAGGCCAACCGAACCAAGCTTTTTCGACCCCACCACCGGAGATACCGATGTTGGCGATCGGTGAAGTCACATCGGCGCCGGTGCTGTAAGTATGGAATACGTTCCAGCCGCCATCGGCCGGTGCTTTCTTCTCCGCGCGGCGCGATGTCAGCGTCGACCAGTCCATGGCTTGTACCTCCACGTCCATGCCGATATCGCGCAGCATCTGCGCGGTGACCAGCGACGCATTGTTGAGCACGGGAATGTCCGTCGGCTGCATCAACACGATTCTCTCGCCGTTGTAGCCGGCCTCCTGCAGCAGTTGCTTGGCTTTCTCGTTATCGACCGCTGTTAGCGGTTGCGTGCCGATCATGGTTTCATTAGGCGTGCCGCAGATAAAGTAAGCAGCGCATACCTTGTACAGGGCGGGATCGCCGACGATCGCCTGTAGATAAAGCTCCTGATCGACCGCATAGAGCAGCGCTTGGCGCGCTTTGGGATGGTTGAACGGCGGATGTAAATGGTTAGGCCGCAACCAGCCTTGGGTGCCTAATGGATCGCGCACTTCGATTTTGACGTCCGCGTTGTTGCGCAGCAGCGGCACCATATCGACGGCAGGCGTTTCCCACAGATCCACCTCGCCATTGACCAATGCGTTCATGGTCGTCGCCGGATCGGGAATATAAACCCACTCGACTCGATCCACCTTAGCCACCTTGCCGCCGGCGGCACCGGAGGCGGGTTCGGCGCGCGGCACATAATCCGTGTTCTTCACATACACGATCATGGAGCCGGGTATCCATTCTTCCTTGACGAACTTGAATGGACCGGAGCCAACCACTTCGGGCACCTGTTCGAACGCATCCACCTCGGCCAAGCGTTTGGGCATCATGAACGGTACGTTTGAACTTATCTTGCCTAGAGAGTCCAGCACCAAGCCGTAGGGCTCGTTCAGTGTGAGCGTGAAGGTATCGTCATCCACCACCGCCATGGACTTGGTGAAATCCATCAGCTTTTGCCCCATGCCGTCGCGTTTGCCCCAGCGGCGGATGGAAGCAATGCAATCCTCGGACTTCACCGGCTGACCATCGTGCCATTTAAGCCCTGGGCGCAAGGTGAAGGTGTACACCAAGCCGTCATCACTGACTTTCCACGTGTCAACCATTTGCGCTTGCACTTTGAGATTCTCATCCACCGCAAACAGCGTGTCATACACCATATAGCCGTGGTTTCTGGTGATATATGCCGTGGTCCAAATAGGATCCAAATTCTTGAGATCGGCATGCGGAACAATGCGCAACACTTTCTCCGCGGCGGCCGGCCCCGCTGTGGCCATCGCTAACATGGCCATCGTTACCAGGGCCATGGGCAGCACCACGCGCCGCACGAAACTTGAATTGAACATAGTGGCTTCCTCCTGTATTGGACGATCTGCGGCCGGGCTGATCGTGTGCCAGCGTTTGCTCGGCTGCATGGTGAAATGTGCCCGAAAACGAGCCGCTCTGTGATTAGAACACGAATAGAACAATAGACAGCGCTATTCCCAGATCGGTTTGATCTTATCCCACCCCGAATAGGATCCGCCCGCTAAGCCGGATCGCCGGACTCCAAACGTGGCCCCACACCCTTGCGCTCGACGATGAGTCCATAGTGTTGAGGCTCGCGGTGTAAAGCGAAGTTGAATAGCGTGGCTTGCAGCGCCTGGCACCGGTCCAAGTCGCATTCAGCGCTGATCAGCTCATCGCCAAGCGTGGCGCACCGCGCGATGATCTCCCCCGAGGGCGCGATAATGCAGCTCCCGCCGATCAGATCGCAGCCCTCCTCACAGCCCGCTTTGGCCACACCGACCACCCAGGTACCGTTCTGATAAGCACCGGCCTGCATTGACAGATGGTTGTGGAAGTCTTGCAAACGATCCAACTCCGGTGCCGGTGGATAGTGAACCGGCGTGTTGTAGCCGAGGGCGACCAATTCCACCCCCTGCAACCCCATCACGCGGAAGGTCTCCGGCCAGCGCCTATCATTGCAGATACACATTCCCACACGGCCACCGAAGGCATCGAACGTCGGCAAGCCCAGATCACCGACTTCGAAATAACGCTTCTCCAGATGCTGGAAAGGAAAGGCCGGTTGGGGTTCACGGTGACCGGGCAAATGCACTTTTCGGTACTTGCCGACTAGCCTGCCCGAGGCATCCACCATGATGGCGGTGTTGAAACGGCGGCGCTGCCCGGCGGCATCTTGCGTCAACTCGGCGTAGCCTAAATGAAACCCGATACGCAGGGCGCGCGCCTCGTCGAACAGTGCTTGCGTATCAGGCCCGGGCATCTCGCGCTCGAAGAAAACATCGATCTCGGCCTGCTCCATAAAATACCAGCGCGGAAAGAAAGTGGTTAAAGCAAGCTCCGGAAAAACCACCAATTCACACCCTCTCGAGCTGGCTTCGCGCAGCAGCGCCAGCATGCGCTCGACTACGGCGGCGCGCGGTTCATGGCGTCCGATCGGACCCAACTGAGCGGCCCCTACGACAATTGTTCTGCTCATGGCTCGCCTCCCATACACCAGCAACTCGTACACCGGCCACTCGTACACCGGCCACTCGATTGCAACCGATTGCCGATGCGTGATGCTAGCGGCATCATGCAGCTATGAAAACCGATGTCAAACTCCATCCCGATCATCAATTCGACGCCGATCTCCTGGACTACGCGATAGCGCAGCTACGGCGTTCGCGAACCCCCCGCGAACCGGTACCCCGCGCGCTTCACCTATCATTGCCGGAGGTTTTGCCCGAACTCGGCATGGGCGCGCAAGCGGCCCTGCGCGAACTCTCGCCTATCGCCCTGGATGGCGCCGCCCAGTTGTTCCATCCCGGCTACTTCGCGCATATGGATCCGGCGACCCCAACGGTCGCCTGGGCTGCCGCCCTGTGGCAAATCGCCGCCAATCAGAATCTGTTGCACCCGGATGCGGCACCTGCCGCGCGCGAGCTGGAGCGCCGGGTCATCGACTGGTTGAAGCCATTCTTCGGCATGGCCGGCGGCCATTTGGTGCCCGGCTCTACCATCGCCAACTTCACCGCGCTGTGGGCGGCCCGTGAAGTGCGCGGCATTCGCCGTGTCATCGCCTCTGATCGGGCGCACCTGTCGGCGCGCAAAGCAGCCGATATCCTCGGCCTCGAATACGCAGCGGTGGCCGCCGGCCCCGACCATAGGATGGTGCTCGATGATAGAACCGATCGGGCCGATGTGGCGGTCGTCCTGACCGCCGGAACAGTGGCTACAGGGGCGGTGGACGAACTCGGCGTGACGAATGCCGCTTGGGTGCACGTGGATGGCGCCTGGGGCGGACCGTTGCGTTTTTCCGATCGGTACGCGGCCCTGTTGGACGGGGTCGAGCAGGCCGATTCAGTCGGGTTTTCCGCCCACAAATGGTGTTATCAGCCCAAAGGCACGGCGGCGGTTTTATTTCGCGATGCCGAGGCCGCGCACGCGGCGATGAGCTATGGCGGCGGGTACTTGGCGGTGCCGAACGTTGGCTTATTGGGCTCCGCGCCAGCCAATGCCTTGCCGTTCGCCGCGACACTGCTCGCCTGGGGCCGGGCCGGACTCGCGCGCCGCATCGGCGCTGGCATGGAAATGGCGCGGGCATTCGCGGACCGCTTGCGCGCCGAGCCACGGATACAAGTGTGGGGCGAGCCGGTCACCGGCGTGGTTGTGTGGCGCCCGCGCGACGTGCCGTCAACACACCTTCGCGACCGGCTCGAAGACGCATGGGTGTCATTGACCGATATCGATGGAGAAGTGTGGTTGCGCTGCGTGGCGGCCAATACCAGCGCCGATCTCGACTGGGTGATGGACCGCATCAGGGCGGCCTTGGATGCCATCCGATCATGACAACAAGGCATTTGACCGCTCAATTTTGACCGTTCAATGTTGCGCGCACCATTGTTGCAAGTGATGCACATTCGCCACCCTTATCGCTTCGCTGTAGGGATAGCTATCCTCCACCGGCGCTACCAGCCAGCAAAAGTCCGGCTTGAACGCTTGGAGTAACTGATAAAACCCACGGCTGGCTGTGGGCGACTTGGATGCCTTGAATTCAAAGAACAGGCGTTTACCGGCCCGCTCTAATACCAGATCCACCTCTGCTCCATTGGCGGTGCGAACATAAGAAGGCCGCCAGCGGGGAAAGAGCGATAACACGTTTTCGATGCTGTAACCTTCCCAGGAAGCGCCTATATAGGGCGAGCCCAACAGATCGGCATAAGTATCTATATCCAGTAGATTATGGGCAATGCCGGAATCGCGCAAGTATAACTTAGGCGATTTGATCAGCCTTTTTTTCAGATTGTTTTCCATCGGCGCCAGCAGGCGGATCATATACGTCTGCTGCAGGATATATAGATATTGTTTAAGGGTTTTCACCGCCAGACCAGCCGCTTGCGCTACTTTGCTGTAGTTCAGGGTCTGGCCGTGATAGTGGGCGAGAATGCGCCACAAACGGGCAAATACCGGCGCCGGAATAGAGAAGCCGAGTGCGGGTATATCTCGCTCCAAAAACGTGCTGATAAAATCCTCGCGCCAAGCGAAACTGTTGGCATCATCGGCCGCCAGCAGGCTTTGCGGGAAACCACCGCGCAACCAGTGATCGCGTTGGCTTTTGATCGCCTGTATTTCCTGGTAAAGAAAAGGCGTGAGTTCCAGTAGGCTGATTCTACCAGCCAGCGTCTCGTTGGATTGGCGCAGCAGATCCCGTGAGGCCGAGCCCAGCAACAAAAAGCGACCCGCTCTGCGATCCTTGTCGATTTCAGACCTGAGTACGCTGAAGAATTCAGGGATTTGTTGAATCTCGTCCAGGCAGATCAGTTGGCTGCGGTATTCGTCGAAGAACAGTTCGGGCTCGTTGAGCTTATTGCGATCGGTACGGTTTTGCAGATCCAAGAAGACCGCGTCCTTGCCGCGTAGAAACTCTCGCGCCAGCGTGGATTTGCCGCACTGGCGTGGGCCGAGGATAGCGGTGGCCGGCGATCGTTGCAGGGCTTGTGCTAGCCGGACTTCATCGCGTCTTGCGATATACCGCTCTTTTGATACAGCCATTGGCAGATTAACCATGTATTTTTAGCATAGCAGGTACTAATATACATGATTATTGCGAAAATACGCTCACAGTGATAAAGCCCTCGCAGTGATAAAGCCCTCACAGTGATAAAGAATGGCGCGAATGGTCTGCCGCATGAAATTTCGTCTACGCCTCGATACGAAATTAACCGGCGAGTACCGGCTCCGCCTATCTCGATGGCGTTTTATCGAGCGGCCGCGCGTTGATACGACGGGATTTGTTTCAGGCCGGCGAAATAGCGGGCCGTGTTCTCCTTGAAATCCACATCCAAGCCCAGTGACGCCGCCAAGTGCAGGGCATAACCCACGCATACATCCGCGATGGTCAAGCGCCCGGCACACAAGAACGCCCGCTCGGCGGTGGCTGCTTCAACGGCGCGCAGGCGCCCGTGAAACCAGCGCCGGTAGTCCTCGGCCACTTGCGCCACCTGGCGCTGCGGCGGCTCGAGCCGGGTATAGCGCAAGAACAAGGTCTGCGGAAAAGTCAGGGTGGCATCGCTCATGTAGAGCCAATTCAGATAAGCGGCATAGTCCGGCTCATCAGGCGTGACGGCTATCGGCGTTGGCCCGTAGCGGCCCACCAAGTAGTGGCAAATGCCGGCGGATTCGGTCATCCGCACATGGCCGTCCACCAGATAAGGCACCGTACCCAGCGGATTGGTACCCAGATAGGTTTTTTGGTGCACACGGGGCGGGAAGGGCAGTACCACCAATTCGTAGTCAAGCCCCATTTCCTCCATCACCCAGAGCGGGCGCATGGAGCGGGCGCCGGTGCAGTGATACAAAGTCATGGCCATGGCGCGAACCTCCCCCGGATCCATAAGGCGTGACGACCGTCGATGCCCGCCATCATAAAGGGGCCATCATAAAGGGCGGCCCACCCTGGTGCACCGCCCCGCTATGGCGCAAAGGGGGGCTCGCTGGCGACAATAACCCGGCTACCGTCAATGCACTAATAGAGTATGACTAATGGAGACAACCGTGAGCGACTACACCTGGTTCGAGAAATACCCCGGACTTGAATTCGAGCGGCACGACAACGGCGTGTTGCTGATGACCATCAGCCGCGAGGCGCACTACAACGCCACCGATGCGCCGCTGCACAACGCTCTGAGCCGGGTGTGGCTGGACATCGACGACGACGACGATGTTCGGGTGGTGGTGGTCACGGGCAAGGGCAAGGCGTTCTCCGCTGGCGGCGATCTGGCCTGGATCGAGACCATGATCCAAAACTACGACGGCATGAAAGTCGCCTTCAAGGAGGCGGGCGATATCGTCTACCGCATGAGCGCCTGCTCTAAAATCATCATCTCCGCCATCAACGGCGTGGCGGTGGGCGCCGGCCTGGCGGTGGCGCTGATGGCCGATATTTCCATTATCGCGGAGGAGGCCCGCTTCACCGATGGCCATCTGCGCCTAGGGGTGGCGGCGGGCGATCACGCCAATATCATCTGGCCGCTGCTCTGCGGCCTGGCCAAAGCCAAGTATTACCTCCTTACGGCGGACTTTATTGACGGCAAAACGGCGGATCGGATCGGCCTCGTGTCCAAAGCAGTGCCGGCGGATCAGCTCATGGCCGAGGCCATGAACATCGCCAACCACATCGCCAGCGGCCCGCAAGACGCCGCCCGCTGGACCAAGCGCGCGCTCAATCTGTGGCTGACCCAGGCGGCGCCGGCGTTCGATGCCAGTCTCGCCTTCGAGATGCTGAACTTCATGGGCCACGACGCCGCGGCCGGCGTCAAAGCGATACGCGATAAGATGGGAGGGTAGGGCAATGGAACGGTATGTCATCAAACGTGCTGAAATCGAAGCCATGCAGGGCCTTGCGAAAACTCACTTTTTGAATGCCTGCGCGCAGCGTAACAACAAGTCCCTAGGCGACCTGACCGGCCTCACCGGCTTTGGCTTTCACGTCATCGAAGTGCCGCCGGGTAGGCAATCCACGGAGTATCACATGCACCACTACGAGGATGAATGCGTGTACGTGCTGGCTGGCGACGGCACGGTGCGGATCGGTGACGGTGAACACGCCATCGAAGCAGGTGACTTCATCGGCTACCGGGCCGGCGGCTGCGCCCACACCATGGTGAACACTGGCGCCACGCCACTCAAATGCATCGTAGTGGGCGGGCGCATCGCTCACGACATCGCCGACTATCCGCGCCTTAGAAAACGCCTTTTCCGCAACGCTGGCCGGCCATGGGAGCTGGTGGACTTCGATGCAATAGACCACCCCGTGGCGGGTCGGAAAGCCTGATCTCTGACCCGCCATGCAACGGCAACTGCATCTCAACCTATTTATCCACAGCCGCGGCCATCACGAAGCCTCCTGGCGCCACCCCGATGCCTCGGTGCTGCCGCTCACCGATATACGCTTTTATCAGGCCGCCGCCGCCAAAGCGCAGGCGGGACTGTTCGATTCCATCTTCCTGGCCGATCAGCTCGCCCTAGGCGAAGACGCTGGCAACGCGGCGCGCAGCTGGCTGGAGCCGATCGCCAGTGGTTTTGCGGCCAGCCGCCCGCAAAACCGGCTGGAAGCCTACTCCGGTTCGCAATATACAACCTGACAGCTACGCCGCCGCCGGCCTTGTAGATGGGCGCTTTTCGAAGTCGATTACATCGGCGACGGACAAACCCGCCGACAACCGGCGCACGCAATCCAAGGCCAGTTCCACGCCGCCGGCACGGATCTGCTCGCCAGCACCTAGAAGGCAAGCGGAGCGGCATATGGGTTCATCGTCTTCCTTGGCGATGGCGATATGCACCCATCCTTCGGCAGGCACATCGCCTGGTTCCATCAAGACCGCCAATCCTAGACTGGTGTGCGCCGCCGTGCGTGCCGCCCGCGCAATGGCCGCCACCCGGGAAGCCGGCGGCGCGTGGCCCTCCACGGAGCAGCCCACCGCCCGCGCCAAGCTGTCGCTAGAGGCACCTAGCGTACCCCGCGCGAACACCGTCCCGGCGCTATCGTGAGCGGCCAACCGGCTCGCCACCGCGCCGTGGGTGCCGCATTCGGCCACCGCCAGCGTCGCCCCCTTCGCTGTTAACGCCCTCAGCAAGGCGCCTTCCAGTGTTTCGGTATCCTCCGCCAGCAGATAACTGCCCAAGTATTGCCGCACCGCTTGTGCAAACGGCGCGAGCCTAGCCGCCGCTTCCTCCTGCGAGTAGCCCTTGGCGAGCAGTTTCGTTTCAAGCTGCGGATAATGCGCCTGAAAGCCGAGCTTGACGCCGGCTTGTTCAAGCTCCGGCTCTAGCGGCTTCAACACATCGTCCACCCGGGACTTGCCCAGACCGAACGAATGAAACCGTTTCAGCGCGACTACCGCCCGAGTCCCGCTCATCTTCAACAAACGCGGAATGATTTCCTGATCCAGCATTAACTTGATTTCGCGCGGCACACCGGGGGTAAAAAAGAACCGCGCCTGACCGATGTAGATGGCGAAACCGCAGGCCGTGCCAATGGGGTTATCGATAAACTCCGAGCCTTCGGGCAGCATCGCTTGCTTAACGTTATTGGGCGGCATCACCCGTCCGCGGGCGCTGTAGAAGGTCTCGATCCGCCGCACCCAATTCTCATCGAGCACCAGCTCCACGCCAGCGGCCTCGGCGGCCACTTCCTGCGAGAGATCATCGACTGTTGGACCCAAGCCGCCGTTGACGATAACGGCATCGGCTCTTTGCGAGGCCAGGCGGAACGCTGCGGCCAGACGCTCCCGGCTATCGCCTACCGTCGTGCCCCACGCCACGTCCAAGCCGGCCTCTTGCAGACGGCAGGCCATGTGACTGTAGTTGGTATTGACGGTCTTGCCGCTCAATATCTCATCACCCGTGCATAGGATTTCGATGCGCATTCAAGACCGCCTAGGATGCCGTGTTTCGTTCGCCGCAATACCGAGCAACCGATGGAACATGCCGATGTAGTCTATGCTATTGGCCAAGCAGGCGGGCTGATCGTAAAGCTCGCCGTGTAACCGCCAAGCCGCGCCACCGGTGGTCGCCACCGCGTAAGCGGACGCGGCGGGTTGCAGCCCTCTGAACAACTCGCACTCCGCCTCAACGCCTTCCATACCGCCCACAAAAACCGCCGCGAAGAATTTCTGCTCCTCTAGCATGCGCTGGCGCATGTACGCCAAGCTCTCATCGCGCCCATCGTTAACGGCATCCACATAGGTGACGTTTTGAAAACGTGCATTCTCTTGCGGAAACATCCCTTCAAAGAACCGGCTTTGATACAGCTTCACCCAACTGCCATATTCGACGCCTACACCCTCGGCCACCGCCCACACCATGGGGGTAATCGCCGGATGTCCGCCCCAAACCAATAACCGCCGCCCCAATGTGACGTGAACGAGTCCCGCCACCGCGGCGCCGATGGCGAATGGATCCGCCGTTTCGGCATACTGTGGATTACGCCTTGGATCGGGAATGCTAGCAGACAGAAAAACCGCCTCACCGGTCATTGTCCGGCCTCCCATCCACCGAGTTCCCAAGCTGCACTGGAGACACGCAGAGCCCGTCGGCCGCCGAGGTTTTTCTCTAGCCAGTGAAGGTGGTTTTTATGATCGGCATGAAGACCTATGTGGTCGTAGGCGACAACCGCATCACCTCTAGCCCGGGTGCCACCAAGCGCACCTTGTTCTTCGGCTGCCTGAAACGTTCGGGCGGTGGGTATTCCTACAGTGGGCAATAGCTGTAGGTCAGTCCCACCTGGAAGTTTCACCGTCAATACCCGGTGTTTGCTAGTGCCTATAAATGTCCCCCCGATCTGCTCTGCAGCCGATACTATAGAGCCAGCCAATGCCGCATGACGAATAGCCAAGCTGCGACTTCGCGCTATTTCAACGCGCTCACGTATGTGCTGCAAACGCGATGGCGTGAGTCCATTGGCCGCGCCGTGCAGATCATTCGCGTCCAAATATATGGGCTCACGCAGTTGAGTCTCGCGCTCCGGACTATGGCCGGGCCACACAATGCCAACAACGGCGATCCTCTTCGCCAAGGCCCGGCCAAGCTCTGCCGCCGTCCACTTGCTCTTGAAGTACCCTGGGGTATCGAGCATCACTACGACATCACTGTCACAGAGGCGATGCCAAAGTACGGCCTGGAAATCCTCTCCCGGCCTGACCGCGTGGGTATCTAAAAACACATCGAACCCCGCCTTGCTTAAGGTCCCATAGATCTGCAACGCCGCATCGGTTGCCTCACCACGGCGATAACTCACAAACACACGCCGCTCGCGGCGCAGCAGTCCTAAGCATTCGAGCACCGGCGCGGCTAGTCCCTGCAGATTGTTTCCCGACACCGCCAGCTCGACGCCGTTGGCGAAATGAAGTATCTGCGGGATCTGTCGATGGAAGTCTTCTAGATGTTCCACGGCGGGAATGATCGGCACGTGCTCGCGCAGCATGGACGCAAGTACAGCGGCAGAGGCAGTCCCGGGATTGTCGGCGCCGAAATACACCGCCACTTGCGCCAATTTTGGATCGCGGGGCTCTGATTCATTCAACAATACGATGTCGCGGTCTATCTTTAGATCGAACGGCTCCACCAACTTGGCGATGGCGTGGCGGAGATCAGCTTTTCGCTTGTCGGTTGGTCTGCCCAAAACGCTGATCTGGTAAGTGCTCATGGGCTCCTCCGTGGGCTTCTCTCGACGTCCGCGGCCATCTTGCCTGTTGAGAGAAGCGAGTATAGCGCCAAGGCCGGCTCCCGCTATCATCGCTCCCGTTGCCATCGTGCAAACGGCCAGACGGACTACGGCCAGACGGACTACGGGCATGACTAGTGAAACTATTTCAGGCATCGGCGCGGGCGGCACATTAACGCCCATCGACACTTTGGCTAAAGATGAGCGGCCGATCATAGAAACGGCGGGTGGTGGTGGTGGTTGAGGCAGTGCCAAGTGCTGATTGGCGTCAACAAAATTGGTTTTGCGCCAGCGTGCTAATCTTGCGCGGTCTCTAAACATCGCTCTTGGCTGAAAAACCTAAGAGACCCACCATGTCTGACACCTCTACCACCCTCTACGAAGTGCGCGGCGGCGCTGCATGGATCACGCTGAATAGACCGCAAGTGCGCAACGCGCTGTCGGCGGAACTGATCAACGGGCTGTATGAACACCTAGTCGATGCCAACAGCGATGACGCCGTGCGCAGCATCGTCATCACTGGCGCCGGTAAGGGCTTTTGCGCGGGCGCCGATCTCAACAACCCGCCTAGCCAAGCGGGTGGCGGCGGGCATTCGGTGCCGGATGTGCTCACGCAGATTTGGGAGAGTCCCAAACCGGTGATCGCGGCGGTCAACGGCGCCGCCTTCGCCGGCGGCTTAGGGCTGGTGGGGGCGGCGGATATCGTAGTGTGCGCAGAGGATGCGCAGTTCAGTTTTAGCGAAGTGCGTATCGGCGTGATCCCGGCTATCGTCGCGGTGGTGTGCTTGCGCAAGCTAGGCGCCCATCACGGCATGCGTTTGTTCCTGAGCGGGCAGCGCTTCGTCGGCGCCCAGGCCGTTACCTACGGTCTTGCCCACCGGGCGGTGCCCAAGGAACAACTGGAGGCCGCCGTAGCCGAGGAAATCGCCGCCATCAATCTAGGCGGCCCCACCGCCATCGCCGAATGCAAGAAGATGGTGCGCGCGTTGGAAGGTCTCAGCCTTGCCGAAGGCTTTGAACTCACCCACGAATGGAGCCGGCGCATGTTCGCTAGCGATGAAGCAACGGAAGGCATGAGCGCGTTTCGCGAGAAGCGGCCGCCGCGCTGGGTTACTGAAACGTACGGGGGCTGAGCACGGTGATCATCGCTTGCGTCATCTTCGACAGATGTGATCGACCCTGCAGTGTAGAGTAAGTTTACTGACGCAGTGCCTCATAGTAAGTGAGCGCAGCTAAATTCCGGCGCTTGTGAACTATGCGCACTATGATAGGAAAGGTACTCGATACCTGATCGACGTTATAGAAAATAATGTGTTGTTTGTAGTTTACAGACCGCATTCCATTGACAAACAGACTTCGGTCACGCCCCTGCTCCGGATGAGCTTCAATGGCTTTGAAAGATGCGAACTAGACCACGATAGTACTTGAGCCACAGTACTTGAGCCACAGTACTTGAGCCACTGGCTCCGGCCCCAAGTCGCCTGCGTATACTCACGAATGCCGTCTAAATCGGAGCAGGCAAGCCGAGAAAGCAGAATAGACACATTCAGGCATCCGGCTCATAGGCCTCGGCGTCAAACTCTTCAAACTCCCCATCCTCGACGCGACGCATAGCTTCTTCCAATTCAGCTTTGAGTCGATAGAACTGGCGGGCACCGTCTTTCTCCATGAGAAGTCTCATCCCTGCACGCACCACTTCGCTCAGATCCGCGTATGCGCCAGAACGAATCTGTCCTTGCGCGTGCTCCTCCATGGCTGATGTCAAATGTATATTGGGCATAGCATCACCTCTAAACGACCCACTGGCTGATCATATCGGAGCGTTACATAGCTCTGCGGCGTAACCGTTAAAACCTAAGCCGCGCCGGCCCGTACAGGCCAAGAACCGAACACACCACGGATTGCTGTGTAACATGTGCCCGAACATCAGTGGGCGCCTGTTAAAAATAGTCATGTTCTCGTGAGTGCAAGGAAGCACCGCGCGCGCAACCGCAGTGTATAGGTGATACCTGAGGATTCGAGCACGGCGCTGACGCCGCAATCGCGGAACAAGTGCATTTTTAGCAGGTGCCCTAGTTTCTAGATGGAAGATATGCTCACCATTGAAACCCACGGCAAAGTAGCACTTCTGAAGATTGACGACGGCAAGGCCAACGTCGTTAGCGAAGCCTTTTCAAAAGCGGTGAACGAGGGTTTGGATGCGGCGCTCGAGAGCGCTGCGGCGGTGGTATTGGCCGGGCGGCCAGGGTGCTTTTCGGCGGGCTTCGATCTCGGTGTGATCCGCGCGGGGACGCCGGCACAGGCGACAGCTATGCGCCAAGCGGGCGCGCGCACCATGCACCGCTTGTTTACCCACCCGCAACCGGTGGTCATGGCCTGTAGCGGGCACGCGCTGGCCGCCGGCGCGCTCATCTTGCTCGCGGGGGACACCCGCATCGGCATCAGCGGTGATTTCAAGATCGGTCTCAACGAAACCGCCATCGGCCTTGCCCTACCCGCTTATGGGCTCGAATTGGCCAAGGCCCGCATGCCGCCATACCACCACACCAAGAGTGTGATCCAAGCCCACATCCATACGCCTGAATCAGCCATCGAAGCGGGTTATCTGGACGAGGTGGTGGCACCGGAGGCGCTGATGGATACGGCTTTGGAGCGGGCGGCGCAACTGGCGGCCATGCCCGCTGAGGCGTATGCCACCGTCAAGCAGCGTATGCGCGATGCGGCAGCGCAGGCTATGGCCGCGGCAATCGATAGCGCCTAACACTTAAGGAGCGCACTCATGCCGGTCTACGAAGAAGGGATGGCCGCATTCGGCGCCGCCTACGAACGCGCCCTGGCCACGGGTAAGCGCAACATGAATGCCATGAGCCTCGCCACCGTCAACAAAACAGGGCAACCGTCCGCCCGCATGGTGCTCTTGAAGCGTATAGACGATAGCGGACTGGTGTTCTTCACCGATGAGCGCAGCCGCAAGGCGCGGGATCTGTCCGAATGTGCGCTCGCCTCCGTGTGTTTTTACTGGGAGCCGATCGAAGAGCAAGCCCGCATCGACGGTACCGTTGAGCGCCTGGACGCGGCGCACGCCGCGGCGGACTTTCTGGCCCGGCCGCGGGCTGGGCAGATCATGATCTGGGGCTCGGCCCAGTCGCAGCCGCTGGCATCGGTCGCTGCCTTGCGCGAAGCGGTGGCGGCGCAGGAGGCCAAACAACCGGCGCCAGCGCCGGTACCGCCGTATTGGGCTGGTTATAAACTGCGGCCCCGCTATATCGAGCTGTGGCGCGGCCGCCGCGACCGCATGCATGAGCGGGTGGCTTATACCGCGGGCGGCGGCGGTTGGAGCAAGCAGCTACTTCAACCTTAGGGCACCTGCTGAAGATGCACTTTTCCGCGATTGCGGCGTCAGCGCCGTGCTCCAATCCTCAGGTATCACCTATACACTGCGGTTGCGCGCGCGGTGCTTCCTTGCACTCACGAAACAATGACTATTTTTAGCGGCGCCCCTAGATAATCGGGGTGCAGACAATCGGGGTGCTCATCGCCTAATTGGCCGCAGCAACTCCGGCCACCGGTAGACCACCACGACGAACACAACCAGACCCAAAGCGGACGATACCGTCACCGCCAGGGACGGTCCCAGATACTCCGTCGCGGCCCCGAGCACCAGGGTGCCTATAGGCCCCGCGCCGATGGTCACGGCGAGTACCCCCATCACTCTTGCGCGCATATGCGGCTCGCTGTAAGTCAGCAAGATGGCCGATTGCATGGCGCCAAAGCCGCCGAGCCCCAAGCCAGTGGCGAGCAGCGCCGCCGCCGCGGTGGTGAATGACCCAGCCGCCGAAAACCAACAGATCCCGCCTACAAAGCTGAACGCGCCTAGGGTGAAGATGCGCGCGTAGTACCGCTGTTTCACGCTGAATGCCAGGATGATGGCACCGGCCATGGCACCGCCACCTTCCGCCGCCATCAACGCCCCGATCCCCTGCGCATCCAAACCGAGCACGTCCCGGCCGATCACCGGCACCATGGACACATACGGGGAGCCGAAAAAATTCAAGCACACCGTTATGGCAAGAACGCTGGCCACGATCCGGTTATTGGCCACATATCTGGCGACACTGGCCAAACTTCCGAGTATCGGCTCGGCGCCACTGGCGGTGGCCGGCAATGGCGCCCTCAACGTGAACGAGACGGCCAGCGCGAGGCCATAAACGATGGCGCCGATGGCATAGGCGCCGGGCATGCCAACCGCGGCGAACAGCACACCGCCAGCCAGCGGACCCAACATGCGAGTGGCGTTCTGGGTACTGGAATCCAGGCTGATGGCGTTACCAACGCTTCGCACATCCACCACATCGCGGGCGATGGTGCGGCGTACGGTGTGTTCCAGTGACCAGACGATCCCCGAGATCACGGCGCCAGTGGCCACTTGCCACAAGGTCAGCCAGCCGCTGTAAGCCGCTAGCGCAAGCGCCGCAGAGGTAACACACATCAAGCCCGCACCGCTGCTCAGCAAGACGCGCCGGGGCCAACGTTCCGCCAGCGCACCGGCCCAGGGCGCGCACACCAGCGTCGGAGCAGTACGGGCAAAATACATGAGCGCCACCGCCAGGGCCGAGCCGGTCTCTTGCAGGGTGTAGATACTGACCGCCAGCACCTCCAGCCAGCGCATGGTGCCGCCGCACAGTCCGATCAACCAGATACGCAAGAAGTCACGGTTGCGTAGCGCCAATAACAAAGCGCCCGCCGCGGTAGTGGGTGTCTTAGTCAGTTAACTCGCCGCCCATTCAAGCCCACCGTCGAGCTCGGTTTATTGATACTCGATGTAGAGTATGCGCCGGCGCTGTTCTTGCGCGGCACGCCCCGGCGCGTGCAGTACCAGGGGGGTACATTAGCAGTGCGTCACCCGGCGCGAATAGCGGTATAACGCCGACAACGCTCGAGCGGTCACACAAGAGGGCAACTCGACATAGCGCTGCTCCTGCGATTGATGGCACGTCTGCTGACTCATTCGGTCACTCTTTGATCTTGCGTGTTGTACACAACCAACGGACTATCGAGCGCGCCGGAGCGGCCGGTCAAGTCAGAGTAACGATAGCGCGTAAGTGGCAAAAATGGTGACGGTAATGACGGACAGGGCGGTTTGCAGGGTAATGATCCCGGCCATCAATACATGATCGCCTTTTAAATTGCGGGCCACTAGATAACCGCTAGGCGAACTCGGCATGCTGGCGCAAATGATAGCCACCGCCGCCGCCAGGGGCGGCAGCTCGAGTGCGCGGCATACGGCAGTCATGAGCAGCGGCATGGCGATAAGCTTGAGTAACGTAGTCCAGATGACGGGCCACCTGAGTGCGCGCAAACTCTCCACATTCAAAGCGGCGCCCACCGCCAGCAAACCCACCGGCAGGGCGGCGCGCCCCAGTAATTCAAAGAAGATAAACCTATCGATGAACGGTCCCGCCCCGAGCCAGTTCAAGGCGAGGCCGATAAACACGCTGAAGATGATAGGGCTGCGAATGACCTCCAGGGCGATGCGTCCCGCGCCCGGCGGCTGGCCGGAGCCGTAGAGCACAAAACCATAGACACTGAGGCTGTTGGAGAGAGGCACCCAGGCGGCCACCATAATGGCCAGCAGCGGCAAGGTCTCGGGACCTAGCAAGGCGATGCAAATGGCGATGGCCAGTAAGCCGTTCAAACGAACCGCGCCTTGGTGCACGCAGGCAAAGGAGCTCCCCGCGATGCCGGCTAGACGGCGGCTGGCGAACAGTAATGCGCTGGGCACGATAATGGTCACGGCAATGGCGAGCGCGAAAGGACCCGCCGCGCTGCCGGTCAGGGGATTGGTGGCCAGACTGTCGATGATGAGGGACGGCAGTAAGAACCAATAGCCGATCTTCTCCGCCGGTGGCCAAAACGCATCGGCCACAAAGCTCGCCCGCTTCATCCACCAGCCTAGGGCGATCAAAGCGAATACCGGTGAGATGAAAAGAACGACACTCAGCATACGAGGCAAAATTTAGGATGAGGGTGATGACACTGCGGCGGAGGGCGCCACCGCGGGCACAGAGCAGCGATCAGAGGCCCGGATTACTCATGTACGCCGTATCCCGCGACTAGGAGTGCGGCATAGGCCTTCCCAACTGCCACTTACCGCCGAACATTCATCAAACAGCGCTCATTCATGGCTTGCGGGCAGCCAAAAAATGCGCGCCCTACGGGGGTTCTTCACAGTCCCCAATACCTCGATCTTTTTAGCCATATCCGGTATCTGAGCTAACATTTGCTCGGCGCCGCTAACCATGTCGTGCGCCTGCGAGAACACCGCTGCGACCTGCTCGCGCAACCGTTCGCTTTGCTTGGAGTACTCCTCGCAGGCTACCTCATAGGCGCCGCCGCCGTCCTCAAACGCAGCCTCGTGCGGCTCCTCAAAAACAACTTCAGCCAATTTGTCGGCGAACAAACTGGCCTCGGTGCGCTCGTGCACGACCAGTGTACGGCGCTCCCCGTTGACCGGCAGCGAACCGCCCTGGCGGACAAACGCCGCCAATACTTCTTGGTCGAGGAACTCCGAGATAGCCCGCCGCCATTGCCCGCGCACCAGCTCGATCTCGGTATCGCTAGGCGCCGCGCGCCCGCCAGCGGCCGCGGAGCGCTTGATCTCCTCGGCACTCACGCCACCGCGCGCTAGCAGTGCGTCCATCTCCGCCGCGTAAGCAGCGGTGAACATTATGGGAAATAACTTCGGCGTGAGGGCGATCGCCTCATGGCCTTCGCTAATGGCAAGCAGCCGGTTGTGCATCTCAGCGGCATTAGCCGGGCCGTTCGACCGCTCGGTGATCTTGTTCGGCGGAGCATCGATCCCCGCCTCCGGTGCGTTGGACACCAGACACATATGGCGATCCACATGGGCCCGGTTAATATCCAAGATCAGATCATCTATGGAGGGGTATTTATACAAAGCGGCGGCGCACGACTCGCGGCGGTGACAAAATCCCCGCAGCACCACACCTGCTATCTGTTCAATGGAAAAGTCGCCACAGTTCTCGTACCCTAGCTGGGCCAATTCGCCAGCCAAGCGCTTGAATTCGGCATCATCCTCCCACGCCGAAGCGGCGCTAGGAGTCAGCGTGATCCTGAAGGGGGGTAGGTTAACGCCCAGGTTAGCGGTCGATTCCCCGGGGGCGGTCGATTCCCCGGGGGCGGTCGATTCCCCGGGGGTGGTTGATTCCCCGGGGGCGTCGCGGCGGCGCTTTGCGAGTCTGCGCCCGAGCCACCACCACACCAGCGCAGCAACGCTCGCAACTGCGGCAACAATGCCGAGTACCCCCTGAATAAAAGTCCACACGCCCCTACCGCCGCCGGCTACCGCCGGCTTCAGCCCGCTACCTTGCGCTGATCACCGCCCCAGTACATTTGGCGCAAACGGAATTTTTGCAGTTTCCCGGTAGCGGTGCGCGGCAGTTCATCGACGAATTCCACCGCCGTCGGACACTTGAAATGAGCCAGGTGTTGACGGCAAAAATCTATCAGTTGTTGGGCACTCGCATCACCGTCTTCGCGCAACACGACAAGCGCTCTAGGCGTCTCGCCCCACCGCTCATGCGGCACCCCGATAACGGCGCACTCCAATACCGCCGGGTGCTTATACAGCGCGTCCTCGATCTCCGGCGAGCTGATGTTCTCACCGCCGGAGATAATGACGTCTTTTTTACGATCGACGATGTGAATGTTGTAGTGCTCATCCCACACGGCTAAGTCGCCGGTGTGAAAATAACCGTCGTAGATAGCTTTATTGGTTTCCTCCGGTTGCTCCCAATAACCTTTGAATACCACATTGCTGCGGGCGCAGATTTCCCCCACGCTCCGGTTGTCCTTGGGCACTTCATTACCGGCGTCATCCAATAACACGATATCGACGCCTATCCCCGGGATCCCAGCCCGCGAACGCCGCCCGTAATCCTCACGCGGGGTCATGCAATCCGGCTGTGATGAAGTCAAAAACGGCGCCGTCTCGGTGAGCCCATAGATCTGGATGAATTCCCAATTCAGCTCGTTTTCCAGGCGCTCGATGAACGCCGCTGGCGGCGGTGCCCCAGCCACGGTAAAGCGGGGTTTGGTGGTGATCTTGTGTTGACCCTTGTGCGGATAATCGAGAATGGCACGGAGCACGGCCGGTGCCATGCAGGCAAAGGTCACGCCATGGTTTTCGATGAGACGGTAAATCGCTTTGCCGTCGATAGCCCGCAGCACAACATGGGTACCGCCCACGCCCGTTAGCGCGTAAACCCCACCCCAGCCGTTACAGTGAAACATGGGCAACGTCCATAGCTCTACATCCTCGTGGCCGAGGCGCAGGTGCGCGATCAGACTGTAGGCATTGATGTAGCAGTTGCGGTGGGTCAGCATCACACCCTTGGGCCTGGCAGTGGTGCCCGAGGTGTAATTGATGGAAACGATAGCGTTCTCATCGCGCTCTAGCGCTGCCGGAAACGCAGCGCAGGCCGCCGCGATCATAGTTTGCCAATCGATCCAGCCGGCCCGCTCCACGCCATCGTGGGCGGCCACGATGAAGTGCTCCACGCCGGGCAACTGGGCGCGGATAGCATCGACCATAGCGGTGTATGCATAATCCACCAACACCGCTTTAACGCCGGCATGATTGATGATGTACTCGTGATCCTCAGGCGCCAGCCGGTAGTTGAGTGGCACCAAGATGAGGCCGACTTGGCTGGTAGCATAAAAACTCTCCAGGAAGAAATGGGAATTCGGGCTCAGCATGCAGACTCTGTCGCCCTCCTTAAGACCGAGCTCAAGCAGCGCATTGGACAAGCGGTTAACCCGCTCTTGGAACTGCGCATAGGTGTATTCACGCCCATCATCGATCACGGCGATTTTGTCCGGATAAACACGCGCGGGGCGGCGCAGAAAATCATCGACCAACAACGGGACCTGCATGACGGACTCCTGAACAACACGGGCGATGCATTATCTTAACCCGCACGAGGACGCGATAAGTGTGAGGAGCAGGGCCATGGCCGGGCAACGTAAAGCCTTCAAGGATTGGTTCGACGCCGATGCGGCCGGGGCGATGGCTGCTCAACTCGCCGCGGTGGTGCCGCGCTTTGCGCGCAAGCGCTTTGTCAAGCTGGCGACGGAAGGACTAGACACGCTCGAGTTCAATGGCCGGGTAAAACGCTTCAGCGAAGCCATGGCCGCCACCTTACCATCCGACATACCCGAAGCCCTCGCCATGGTGACCGCTAGCCTGCCGCCGCCGCTGCCGGACTGCGACAGTGTCACCGACGGCTGGCTGCAATGGCCGGTCGGCCAGTTCATCGCCGATTACGGCCTCGCCCATTTCGATGACTCCATGGCCGCCATGGTGGCACTCACCCAGCGCTTTTCATCGGAGTTCGCAGTGCGTCCTTTCGTGCAGCATTACCCCCGGCAAACCTTCGCTTTCCTGCACCGGCTGACCGGCGACGATAGCCCGCATGTGCGGCGCTGGTGTTCGGAAGGCGTCAGACCGCGCCTGCCTTGGGGCAAGAAGCTGCAATTTCTGATCGCCGATCCGGCGCCGATCATGCCTATCATCAATGCGCTTAAGGACGACGGCGAACTCTACGTGCGCCGCTCGGTGGCAAATACATTAAACGACATCGCCAAGGACCATCCGGCCCTGGCCGTGCGCCAGTGTCAACAGTGGTCAAAGGGGGCGACCCCGCAGCGCTCATGGATCATCAAAAACGCTCTTCGCACCCTTATCAAAGACGGCGACAGCCAGGCGCTATCGGTTGTCGGCTTCGGCCCACCCAAGCAGATCAAGGCCGAACTGGCAGCAACACCGGCGGTGGTGAAAATAGGGGGGAAAACCACCCTCAACGCCACCATTTCCACCACCGCCCGCCAACGGCAACAGCTCATCGTGGACTACGCCGTTCATTACGTCCGCAAAAACGGTACCGCCTCGCCTAAAGTGTTCAAGTGGACCACCTTGGAGCTGCCGGCCCGCGGGCAGGTCGAACTCGGCAAAGCGCACTCGCTCAAGGTCACCACGGTACGCGCTTTGTACCCGGGCGCACACCGGGTAGAGCTACAGATCAATGGCCAACGCTGCGCGCAAACTTCGTTCGAATTGAACTGAACTTTTGCGCGAAAGCCACCTGTGGGAACGAAACCGGTCACAGTTCTTTCATACGGGGACAGCTTTTTGTGGTTGACGATGATTGCGGAGACGCCGCCATGCGCATACTCGGCCCCCTTGTCGTAGCGGCCAGCCTGACGGTTGCCAGCACCCTGGCAGCAGCGGCGCCGGTCGTGTTCGAGAGCGGTCCTGAGCGGGTTAGCGTCGTCGAGTTATTTACCTCGGAGGGGTGTCACAGTTGTCCACCAGCGGATCGATGGATCTCCGGGCTGCGCGACGACACGCGGTTGTGGCACAAGATCGTACCTGTAGCTTTCCATGTCACCTATTGGGATTACATCGGCTGGCGAGACCGTTTCGGCGACGAGAGCTACAGTCTGCGCCAACGGGAGCACCGGTACTTGGGCAATGTACGCTCCGTGTACACGCCTGGGTTCGTGGTCAATGGACAAGAGTGGCGCGCCTGGTTTAGCCGTGGGGCGGTGCCCTTGGCAGAGGATAGGCCGGGTACTTTGCGCGCGCGGATCGATAACGGCTTGGTTAATGTGCAATACACTCCGCGAACGGCCATAGACGGCCCCTTTGAAGTGGTCGTGGCCCGCCTTGGATTCAATCTGCACAGCGACGTGGACGCGGGCGAGAACTCCGGTAAACGGCTCAAGCACGACTTCGTGGTGCTAGGCGTTGAGAGCGGACAGTTAGCCCCGTCGGGCAATGCTTATGCGAGTACGGTGCTGCTACCCAAATCCAAATACCTCTCCGATCCGGGCGGCCTGGCTGTATGGGTTACGGCACCAGGTCAACAGAGCCCGATTCAAGCCCTAGGCGGATACCTGCGGCCGGAATAATTCCTTCACTGTTGGCGAATGCTGGTGCTCATGATCACGGGATCGTGGTCGCTAGCGCGTTGGGTATATGGATATTCGGCGTTGACGTGAATAACGGCGAACTTGGCGCCGTCTCGGATGGGAATATTAGCGCTTACCCAGATCTGGTCGAGCAATTCAGCCCGGCCTTGATAAATGTAGCTATACCGCTCCCTTGGGAGTAAGCGCTCTGCCAAATTGGTGAGGCCGGCTTCAATCAGGGGCTGTAGCGGGGCGGCGCCAGGCACATCGTTCATATCACCGGCGACGATAACCCTCAGATCACTCTCACATATCATGGCCCGGCGGACGAAAGCGCCGATAAGCGCTGCCTGCGCTTGACGCGTGGGAGCGGAATGGGCGATAGGTGGCTGATTCGGCCCGGCGAGAGGATCGTCGCCGTGCTTTGATTTGAGATGCACGCCCACCACCAGATAGCTACGGCCCATTACCGAGAACAATGCCACCAAAGGCTTACGGGAATCGGCGAATGCCTTCGCGGCGGCACCAATACGCATGGGGTTGCGCGGAAGATGCCAGCGGCCGTCGCCGCAGTGGGGATCCGTTGCGCGAGATTTGACGACTTTTATCTTTCCGGGTTTGTACAACATCGCCACCCGAATGTTGCCACCTGGGATACCTCCATCCTGCCCCCCCTGTGGATCGATTTGCAGGTATTTGTAGCGCGGCCCACCCTGCGCCTCAATGGCCCGCAACAACTTGGTCATAGTGATATCGGCGGCCTCCACGCCGTCATTACGCTTGCCCGAGTTGTCTTGGATCTCTTGGAGCACCACGATGTCAGGCCCGTCCAAGGAAATGGCGATATGGCGCGCCCTAGCCTTGAAGGCATCCGGCTTGGCATCGCCACCCAGGTTCAAAACGTTATATGAAGCCACGGCTAGCTGGGCATCGCTTCTAGGCCAGCGTACCCGTTGCTTGATGAGCTTTTTGCTCCGAACGGTCCCCGGCGGCTCAAACAACTGCACGCGGTAATTGCCGAAAGCGTAGCTGACGATGCCGGTCAACGGGCCATGCAGGTGAGTGCCAACGGGCCATAGCTCGAGCTTGCGTCCGAAAGGCCGGCCCGCGAGCAAGATTCTCTGTCCCGCACTCGCCGTCAACACGCCCCGCTGACTGCGCGGTGAACGCTCGTACTCGGCCAGCAGCGTCCAAACGTCGCCGTGCCGGCTAGTGGGGCCGATGGTCGTCACCATATCCAGCGTGACACGCATGCCTTCCAAGCTTTCCCAAAAATCCAAGGCGCTCGTGCGTGGATTTAATTCGCCCTTTAACGGGCGGCGAGCACCGGAGGGCGGTGGACTGTCCTCAAGGGTGATCGCCCTTGCCCGTGGCAATGGCACACCACGGGCTAACACCGTGACATCGGACATCTCGATGGCGGTCACCGGCAGGGCTGAACGCCAGCGGCGGGGGACGATGATCTCCCGCACCCGCCCCGCCACCTTCACCCTGTCCCCGGCTTTAACCGAAGGGCGGCCCCGGGTATCCACGAATACCCCTTCCGAGGTGGCTAGCGATCGATCGGCGCGCTCGCTTTCCAGCCAAAAACCGCGCAGCAAACCTTTCTTGGCCACGGCGGTTACCACTCCGGCGACATGGGGCAAGAATTTACCTTCTAACGGCGAACGGTGCGTAGCGCCTTGTACATCATGAGGGCGTAGGGTTTGGCCGGGGCTCTCGCTGCCGAAGGCAAGACATAAACATACCGCGCCAAGCACTGTGACGCGCAGGATATTAATTGGCTCGGCTCGCGTGCTATTACGAGTGTGATGGAGGCGAATCAGACAGTCCTGTTCAATGATTTGGGATAACAATAGACTGGCGATATCGAAATTGACAGTTCTAAAAGAGGCGTCCACCCTTCACGCTTCGCCGGCCCCTAGACCTTATGCCCATGAAGTTCGCTTTTGCGCCACCACCCGCGCCAGTCCTGGCTATCGACGGCACCGGGGAGCTATTCCCCGTGCACCGCATCTACTGCATAGGCCGCAATTATGCCGCTCACGCTATCGAGATGGGACATGATCCGGAGCGTGAGCCGCCGTTCTTCTTTCAAAAGAACCCGGACTCTTTATTGCCCAGTGGTCAAGCATTTCCTTACCCGCCCGGCACCGTGGACGTTCATCACGAAATCGAACTGGTGGTGGCGCTCCACTCGGGCGGCACCAACATAGCGATCGAGTCGGCCATGGACCGCGTGTTCGGCTATGGCGTCGGTTTGGATATGACCCGGCGCGATCTCCAGGGCGAAGCGAAAAAAATGGGCCGGCCCTGGGAGATCGGCAAAGCCTTCGAACATGCGGCGCCGTGCACCGCGCTGCGCCGGACAGACGCTGTGGGCCATCCCGGCAAAGAAGGCCGCATCTATCTTGAAGTCAACGGCGCCGTGCGCCAGGACGGCGATCTGGCGCAGATGATCTGGAAAGTGCCGGAGATGATCAGCTATCTATCGGAATACTTCACCTTGCAAGCGGGCGATCTCATATTCTCCGGCACGCCCGCTGGCGTCGGCGCCACGGTCAAGGGGGACCAGCTGCGCGGCGTGGTGGAAGGGATCGGGGAACTGCTGACCGAAGTCGTCTAACGCCGGTGGCACACGAGGCTGACTTTGTCATCGTGGGCGCCGGCTCCGCCGGCTGCGCCATGGCTTACCGCCTGAGTGAAGACGGCGCTTCCTGCGTCGCCCTATTGGAATTCGGCGGCAGCGACGCCGGCCCCCTCATTCAGATGCCGGCCGCCCTGTCCTATCCCATGAATAGGGCGCGCTACGACTGGGGTTATCGGAGTGAACCCGAACCCTACCTGGATGGCCGCCGCCTGGCCTGTCCCCGCGGCAAGGTGATAGGCGGCTCCTCCTCCATCAACGGCATGGTCTATGTACGCGGACACGCCGGGGACTACGATCATTGGCAAGAATCCGGCGCGCGCGGCTGGGGTTACCGCCATGTGCTGCCGTATTTCCAACGCCTGGAGACCGGTCACGGCGGCGAGCCCGGTTGGCGCGGCAACTCGGGGCCGTTACACATCACCCGTGGGCCGCGCCAAAACCCGCTCTACCAAGCTTTTTTAACAGCCGGCGAACAAGCCGGCTACCCGGGCACCATCGACTACAATGGCGCCCAGCAAGAAGGCTTTGGCGCCATGGAGATGACGGTGTGGGGCGGGCGGCGCTGGTCCGCCGCCAATGCTTATCTGCGCCCAGCCTTGCAACGGCCCGGCGTCAGGCTCATACAGCGAGCCTTGGCCAAACGGATCATCATCGAGCACGGGCGGGCGGTAGGCATCGAATACACCCAGGGGGGTGAACGCAAGACCCTGCGTGCCCGCCGCGAAGTCATCATCGCTGCCTCCAGCATCAACTCACCGAAGCTGTTGTTACTCTCCGGCATAGGCCCAGCGGAGCAACTGCGCCAGCACGGCATCGCGGTGGTGGCGGATCGCCCAGGCGTTGGCGAGAACTTGATGGACCATCTGGAACTCTACGTGCAGCAAGCGTGCACCCAGCCGGTGTCGCTGTACAGCCATCTAGGGTTGCTGGCCAAAGCGCGTATCGGCGCCCAGTGGCTACTGTTCAAATCCGGTCTTGGCGCCACCAATCATTTCGAGGCGTGCGCCTTCATCCGCTCGCGGGCCGGCGTCAGATATCCGGACATTCAGTACCACTTCTTGCCGGTGGCCATCCGTTACGATGGCAAGGCAGCGGCCAATACCCACGGTTTCCAGGTCCATGCAGGACCGATGCGCGCCACTTCGCGGGGGCATGTGCGGCTGCGCTCGGCGGATCATCGAGAACCACCGCTGATCAGGTTCAACTATCTATCGACCGAGCAGGATCGCGCCGACTTCAGGATCTGTATCCGGCTCACCCGGGAAATCTTCGCCCAGCCCGCCTTCGATACGTTCCGCGGCGAGGAACTCGCCCCCGGCGCGGCGGTAAAATCCGACAGCGAATTGGATGCTTACATCCGCGCTCATGTGGAGAGCGCCTACCATCCCTGCGGCACCTGCAAGATGGGCGCAATCGATGATCCGCACGCGGTAGTGGACCCGCAGTGCCGGGTGATTGGCGTGCAGGGCTTACGGGTAGCGGACTCATCCATCTTCCCGCGCATACCGAACGGCAATCTCAACGGGCCATCCATCATGGTGGGCGAGAAAGCCAGCGACCATATACTGGGCAAACCACCACTACCGGCATCCAACCAAGAACCCTGGTTTCATCCT
The DNA here is from genome assembly GCA_012103455.1 of Gammaproteobacteria bacterium. Classification (GTDB taxonomy): domain Bacteria; phylum Pseudomonadota; class Gammaproteobacteria; order HK1; family HK1; genus WLWT01. Next base: position 54,538 of record WLWT01000002.1, on the reverse strand, counting down.
GCATGGGCTACCCGCCAGCGGTGAACGGTGAGGGGTGAGGGGTGAGGGGTGAACGGCGACAACCGTCACACTGCAGAAGTTTTTACGATGTAACCTTTTACGATGTAACCATTTGCAGGCATTGCATTGACCACCAAGCACCCTATAATCCGCGCTCCTTTTCTCGCCGAGGATCCGGCGGTGCTCGAGCCCAATAAGCCAGTGCGCGTTTTCCGCAATTGGAAACGCGGTTGTTACAGCGTGATGCAAACAGGTCTAGTGCGCCTGAACGTGCGCGAAGTGTTGCTGAGCGGCGTACAGTTCATCGTGCGCGAGTCTGGCCGCCAGCGTTTGTTGCATAGCGGCCGCAAGAATGTGCACGCTTACGCCCAAGGCATGTTGGTCGATTATGTACACCCGGACGATGACCGCTCGCTGGGCCAGTTGGCCGGAAGGCAAGCCCTCTACAATGCGCTAACTTCCGCCACTTTCGTGGACCGCGAATCGGGCGTAGCCATTTTCACAGCACCGCTGGCGCAACTAGATGGCAACGGCTTGACTTACACCATCGAAGCACTGGAACAACAGAACCTCGCCGCCTAAGCGATCCCGCCGCTACAGGGCACAAAACCCGGACTTGACGGATCGCGCCATTGCCCGGATGGTGGCGCTTACGCTCATGTCTCGCACGCGGGACATATAGACACCTGCTAAAAATGCACTTTTTCCGCGATGGCGGCGTCAGCTCCGTGCTCCAATCCTCAGGTATCCCCTATACACTGCGGTTGGGCGCGCGGTGTTTCCTTGCACTCACGAAAAAATGACTATTTTTAGCAGGCGCCCATATTCCCAATCCGCGGAGTGTTCCCCATGAAAACCATTCCATCTGTCATCGCCATGGCTTTATTTTCGCTGAGTTGGACACCCGTCGTGAACGCGGAGGATGACAGTAAACCGATGAACAATATCCGCTTGGGTGAGATCATCACCAAGCTGGATGAGCGGGCGGCAGGCCAACCCGGTTTTTGGCGCTTTCATATCAAGGAGCGGGAAGTGCTGCTCATCACCGATGAGCAAGCTGATCGGATGCGTGTCATCGCCGTCATAGACAAGGCGGAAGCCTTGGACCAAAAGCACTTATTCAGATTGATGCAGGCGAATTTCGACACCGCCCTGGATGCCAGGTACGCCATCGCCAAAGGCTATCTGTGGAGCGCGTTCATCCATCCCCTGAGCCCGCTGACCGATGAGCAATTCATCTCCGGTGTCGCCCAGGTGGTAACGCTGGTGGTCACTTATGGTTCGACTTATTCATCCGGCGCCATGAGCTTTGGTGGTGGTGATAGCGGCGGGCTGATCCGTGAGTTGTTGGAGCGGAGTAAGGCTATTTGATGGGCCGCTTAACGCTTGATGGCCGCAACCGGGACATATCGTGAACAGGATGCCGGGCCAATGGTGCGCCTTGTTCTTTTGACAAGTCTGGCGTACCCGGTAATCCTCACGTGTAACATCCTTCCACACGATGAGCGGCACCAATGGCGACAGTGACACGACGAGTGCTTTTCGAGGAAGTGCCTGTGGCATGGCGTGATGGCTTGGACGACGTGCAGGTAGTCGAGATCACGCTAACTACGGACCTTGAGCCACTGGCGCATACTCCGCAGCCGCGCCCTCCTGGCGATGTTCTGCGTGAGATACACGCTCGATTGCAAGCAGCGGGCGGTGGCAACGACCTACCATTGCCTACTCGCCTACCATTGCCTCCTCGCGAGCCCGTAGGCCAACCCATGACTTTCGATGAATGATCATCTTAGAACCTGTTCAAGATCTGACGATTTTGGACATCTGACCTAAACTATTGTTATCCATAGTCATAGCGGCTGCGAAGGCAATGACAGACGAGCGAATCTACCCGAGTGACCTATCTCGCCAACAGTTCGAGAAAGTTAGACCGATCCTGGAGGCGGCGCGTCGGCGAACCAAGCCAAGACAACTCGATCTCTATCACGTGTTCAACGCAGTGTTGTACGTGCTGAAGACCGGCTGCCAATGGCGCATGTTGCCCAACGAGTATCCAAAGTGGCGAAGTGTGCATGAGTATTTCACTATCTGGCGGCAATCGTCCCCAGAAGACTCTTGCAGCGCCTTGGACAAGGCGTTAAAAAAATGGGTTGGCGAGGCCCGCGAATCCCAGGGGCGCAGTGGCAAAGCCAGCCTGATCATCGTTGATGCACAGAGCGTGAAGAACACAGACAGTGCAAACCACAAAGGTTATGACGCAGGCAAGAAGACTTCTGGTATCAAGCGGCACATAGCTGTGGACACTCAGGGATTATTGCACGCTGCTTTTGTGACCACGGCAAATGTCACTGATCGAGCTGGGGCACTGGCCGCACTTGCTGCTCAAGCAGATGGGCGCCTCTCGGAGGTTAGGTGTGTAGTGGGCGATGGCGGGTACACGGGGATGGCTTTCGCTGGCGAAGTGCTGAGATTAATCGGAGCGAACGTCGAAATTATCAAACGCTCGGACACGGGTCGTTTTGCCGTCCTCCCGAAGAGGTGGGTTGTCGAGCGAACCTTCTCATGGTTTGAGAAAAACCGCCGGTTGTGGAAAAACTGTGAGCGGCTAATCGAAAGCTCGTTGGGCATGATGCTACTTGCAAATATTGCGCTGTTGCTTCGGAGATCTTGAACAGGCTCTTAGACACTAATGGGCACCTGCTAAAAATAGTAACTTTTTCGTGAGTGCAAGGAAGCACCGCGCACACAACCGCAGTGTATAGGTGATACCTGAGGATTGGAGCACGGCGCTGACGCCGCAATCGCGGAGAAAGTGCATTTCTAGAGGTGCCCACGAGTTGTTCAGCCGAGCCAGCGCGTCTACAACACCTTGGATCGGACTGTCCCCGAATCTGGAACGGATCAGATAACAAGCAGAGTTGACCTTTACAGGACGCTCTGGGTCTTGCGGTGGCTTGAGAAGTTCGACAAGGCTTTCAAGAGCACCCCAACAGAATGGAAATCTCGTTAATTCAGAAGTTGTCTCATTTAGCAGTTTGGCGGTCGCGTTGACCTCGATGTTATGCAGCGCTGAGTGGCTTAATACGACCAACATCGTCCTTGAGTGCCTCCCGCGCTTGCCACAAGTCAACCGCACGTTGCGCGTTGAGCCGGAATTCCGCGCTGTTCCCGAACAGCCGTGCCAGTCGCAGTGCCATTTCTGGCGACAGCGCACGCCTCTCTAGTAGGAGTTCGTTGACCGATTGACGCGATACCCCGATTGCGGCGGCCAGACCCGAGACACTGAGCCCATAGTCTGGGATGAAATCCTCGCGCAGCATTTCTCCTGGATGAGTTGGCCGGCGCCGAATACCTGTGTTGGTAATGCTCACAATTTAACCAGCGACTCAATGATAGTCGCAGACCTCCACATCGTAGGCCTCTCCATCAACAAATCGAAAGCAGATCCGCCATTGATCATTGATTGAGATTGAATACTGACCCTTCCTATCGTCCTGTAGTGCGTAGAGCCTGTTACCGGGGGGATTACGTAGCATGCGAATTTGATGTACATAGTGTGCAGCTGCTCCTTCGCTTCGAATAGGGCAGATTTCTCGCTAGGCGATGACTGTTGCATTAGACATGGCTCGCTTAGGCGTCGCTAGCCGAACGTCAACCTAAGGCGACTGCGGGCAAAGGGCGAAGAACCTTGATGACACTATGTACTTTGCTGGAGTCATTGAACTTGATCACAACGCCGCAGTAGCGGGTCGCCTTGAGTTTTTTGTTGGGCGTAGCTTCGCTGGAATACGGAATTACGCTACCTTGTCGAAGGTTTCAGAGAGGTTTCTTTTACTCACAGAAAGAACCTCTATTCCTACAAGATGTCCCTCATTATCATAGTCAGCATTGATGCCAGGTTCCATTTCCTCAGTTCTTTCTACAGGAGCGGAACGAATTTCAAAATAGGCGGCATCCGCAGACGGATCGAATTCAAGCTTCATGATGCTTTAACCTTTGGATCGAAAAATGCTGTAACCACCGTAACAGGATGCACGGTTTCATTGTAGATGACCCGAAGAACGCGAAATCCTTTTTCTGGAACTGGCCAGAGTGCATGAACGAGATCTGGATCGTAGCTGTCTGCTTCAGTTGATGACGGATTTTTCAGTGCATCTTGAATCCATACTTCCTTTATACCTCGACGAGCGCATCTCTTGCGTGCATGATCTGAAAGGATGAAATCCATCTTGATCTCAGTACGATGATCTTGATGGCAGTTTATACCGCGCGGCGCTTGTAAAAAGATCCTTGATACGTGTGCGCACGCCTGTTTGATCTAGAGAATAACCTTTTTGTTCCATTATTTGGCGGGTCATTCTACCGATCATTTGTTTCCAGCGATCACTGCGAATTTCATCTCCGAATTCTGCAAGTAATTGCTTCTGAACACCTTCTAACGCTGGGCGTTGAAGGTAAGTTGATGTTTCACGTTTGGGCATTGCCTGATAGAACCGCTGAGCATCACGCTGGGACTGCAAGGCGCAAACCTAGTCATCGGCGTAGCGTATGAGCCGTGCCTGACCGTGGCATCGCGGTTTGACCCCTCGTTCGAACCACAGGTCTAGCGCCTAGTGCCAATACACCTTTGCCCGTATTGGCCAGAGGCTGCCGCCCTGTGGGCTACCCGTCACCGGGTGCGGTATCTGCCCGTCGGTGTCCACGATGCTTGCCTTCAGCCATTGGCCGATGAGGGAGTCAAAGACCTTGTCGTCAATCCGCAGGCTCAACCTCTGTAACAACCCGTCGTGGTCCAGGCTGTCGAAATACCCTTTGATGTCGGCTTCAACGATCTATCCCATCCGTCCATATTGCAGGTTCAATCCCCGGTCACTGACGGCGGCGTCCTTGGCGCCGACTCCCGACCTATACCCATCACTCACCGGCACAAAGTCGGCTTCGTAGAAGGCCCCTCCGATTGTGCCGCCAGCCGATTGCACCGGACCAGCCGGTTCGGTCGCGTTTCGTTGTCAGACGCTAGACCCAGTCCTGGATAGGGGCGATGAGTGCCTGCTCATACGCCACTGCCGTGACCCGACCCTCCCCTCTGGCGGCTTGCTGGTTCAGTGCGTCCCAGCCGCCGAGGAGCAGCTTGGCATCCAGGAGTCGATAGAGGTTCTGAAATCGAGGGTCTTGGCAGGCGTGCGCCTGCTTGGCTATGCCCCACAGAGGGAGGTTGTCCCGCGTTGTTCCAGCCCCACCGTGTCCGGCGCCGGGTGCTTTTGTGGGCGACGTTCTTCCGTCAAGTCCTTCCCCTTGTGGCAGGCTTGCCCCACCTCTGAGGACTATGTTTGATAAGACACTCCTCGGCATTGGCTGGCGCCTACCTGTTCGCTCCGTGTGCCAACATGCCACCCGCGCCCACGCTGTTTCATGGTTCATCACCCCAATGGGTCCTCACCCCAAGGTGTCCTCACGCTGTCCGTTTCATCATGACACCTCGAGCAGGAGCCTTTGGGGCTTCCTGGGTGCCTCAACGTATTTCTTCCTGTATGCCACGGCCTGTGGACTCCGCCGCATCTCCACCCCCTCGCCTTATACGGTGGCGCCTTATACGGTGGCGCCTTATACGGTGGCTTCTGTGTTGCCTTCGGGGTGCGTTAAAACCCTCGGCATCCGCAACTGAATAGGTCGAAGCTGTACCAGCACTTCAGGGAGCGCGACCTCCCCTACGGCCTACAGGATGCTCTGGGTACGCTTACCCCACGTCTTGGTTCACCGTTACCGGCTCCGCAGTGGGAGCAACACGCGATACGGGTGGGTGGCTAACCCTGGCCCGACAGGGACTGGCACCCTGCAAGATACGCCGGGCTTTGCACAGCGCGATTACGCCAAGCTCAGTGGCACCCAACACGAAGCGGCATCTGCGCAATCATGCCGTAGGCAGGCGCAAATAGCCGCGCAGTGTTTAGTGTCCACTGGAACTACTTGTTAGCGCTTTTTTTGTTGAGCAACATACTCATCCAGAAGCTGACGGATCATTTTCTGATACTGCATGTGATGCTTTTTCGCCGTTTCTTTGAAATAAGCAACGCTCTGTGCGCTCAGCGAAATGGTGATTTTGGTTTGCTCGTTTTTCAGCACCAATTCTTTGGGTGACGGAAGAAAATCCGGCACTAACTTCATTTCACCAAGCGGTTCATCAGTGTATTGAATTTGTTTGCTCATAGATCTTCTTACCCTTTCGCCAGTAACCCGCGCCGACTATGCGGATACGGTTTAACCGATAAGTGAACCGAACAGTGAGGATGCCTTCCCCCGACTCATCTAGACCGATGCAGAAGTATCTTTTCTCCTCCTGACTATGCACGGGATCATCGGCTATGAGGCGATTCGGATCGCGAAACGCGTGCTGAGCCTCATAGAAAGAAACACTATGCTTTTGCTGGTTGTCGAGGCTCTTTGTCTCATCCCATTCAAAATTCGTTTCACTCATGGGTTAAGGGTAGCGCAAGTATGGCTATTTCGCCATATCTTTGATTGTGTGGCGCTAACGAGGCTGTAGAAAAACCTCATTTCCAAATTTCTGATCTAATAAAATCAATTATTTACAATAGTAATAAGGAGCGTATACGCCGGTGAGCATCAAGGCGACAAAAGACGCCTGCACATGCGCCTCAAAATGAACACCACCACCGCCGGTGGAGAAGGGGTTGCTTGGATTTTTCGTCTTCGCCATCTATGGCCACTATCCGGGGTCTTATGCCTAACAGCAGTCAGTAGCCGCCATCAGTGGGGCGTAGCACCGCCATCGATAGAATAGATACTGCCATTGATAAAACTGGCTTCATCGCTCAATAAAAACGCCACCAACGCGGCCACTTCCTGCGGCTCGCCATAGCGGCCTAGCGGAATGATGCTCTCGAAGCGCGCGCGGATGGCTTCAGGTTGGTGTTCCGCCCATGCCCGATTCGATGGCGCGCATCATCCTAGTGTGAATGGGCGCCGGGCATACGGCGTTGGTGCGAATACCATGGCGCCCATGCCCCTCGGCGGTGGAGCGGGTCAAGCCTATGACCGCATGTTTACTGGCGTTATAAGCAGGCAGCAAGGGTGAGCCGCGCAGGCCGGCGGTGGAGGCGGTGTTGACGATGGCGCCGCCGCCGCGGGCGCGTAGATGGCTGATGGCATGCTTGATACCCAAGAACACGCCTTTGACGTTAACGGCCATGACTTGTTCATAAACATCCAACGGGTACTCTTCGATGGGTTGGGTCGCGCCTTCAATGCCTGCGTTATTGAAGACGCCATCAATACCACCGAAGTGTCCAGCGGCGGTTTTCATCATGTGCTCGACTTGCGCTTCGCCGGTCACATCCGCCGCATGGATCATGATATCGCCCTCAACATCGTTGAACGCCGCGCTCAGATCCGCGGCGTTCAAATCCACCGCTAGGACTTTTGCCCCTTCGCTGGCGACGCGGGCCACGGTGGCCCGGCCAATGCCGCCGGCGGCGCCCGTTATCACCAATACTTTGCCGTCAAGCCGCTCACTCATACCGCTCACCTCTGCCGTAACCCACCCCTGACAACACCCTCAAAGCGTTCCCTTGCCTAAATCAAGGGCCCCACGCGCCATATTCAACCGCAATACGTCACTCAACCCTTCGGCCACCCGCATTACCCGCGACTCGTTATACAAGACAGCCAGCGGATGATCGGTCTCAAGGGCCGCGCCGCCGCCCAGTTGAATGGCCTCATCCACCACTTCGCTTAGCGTTTCCGTGGCAAACACCTTGGCCGCGATCCCCTCGTTCACCGAGTTCTCGCCGGTGGCGTCCAAGCGCGCCGCGCGGTAGAGCGCGCTGCGCGCCACGTACACTTTGATACGAAGCTCACCATAGCGCAGGCGCACACTCTCTTTGACGCCACCGGCTTGTTCCAGCCGCCGCAAGTGCCCGGTCAAATGAGCGATAACCCAGCGCGCCCGGCCCACCGCTTCGGCGGCCATCATCAAGCGCGTGTTGCCGATCTGGCGCATCGCTTTAGGCATGCCTTCGCCAGGCACGCCGACGATATGGCTGGCCGGCACGCGCACGTTCTCGAATTTGAAGGCGGCATGTTGGGTGCCGTCGATGGAGCCGAACACCCGCTCCTGACTCACCCCCGGCCTATCGGTGTCGATGGCCACGAAGGCACGGCCTTCATCGCCCACCTCCATCAAGGTATTGAGAAAATCGATCTCGGCGCCGCGCGTCACATAGGACTTTTGGCCGCTGATGATGAGCTCATCGCCGTCGCGCTCGGCCCGGGTGTAATGGGGCGCGTCATCGCGCTCGGTAAAACCGAATCCGGCCCGTTTATGCCCTTCCAGCAACGGTGCCAGATAAGCGCTTTTGAGAGGCTCGCCAACGTTGGCCAGCACCCCCGGCCCCGGCCCGAACACGTCGGCCAACCAGCGCGGGTTATGGCTAGCCAGGGCATCGTGCGTCACCACCAGAGCAAGCGTACCGGCCTCGCTACCGCCGTACTCAGCCGGCTGCGTCATGCGAAAAAAACCGGCTGCCTTGGAGGCTTCTATCACCTGCTGCCTAGCGGCTTCGTCATCCAAGCCGCCGCTGGCCGCCCGCTCCTTCAGGGGCAGCAATACCGCGCGGGCAAAATCATGGGCGACCGCTTCTATCTGCTGAAACTCTGGCGGCAAACTCTCGGGCACGGGGCATTCCTAGGCGGCGCTTTGGCCGCTCAGGTGAAAGTCACGGTTATGGCTTCGAGTGTATGTTGTTTAACTCGGCCGCCAGTGCGGCGGATAAGTTGGGTCCACTCCAGGTCGCTCTGCCAAGCGGCCAAACCACGCATCCAGCCCCGGATAGTGAGCCGCCAAGGGCAAAACATTCAAGAGCACCTGCTAAAAATGCACTTTTTCCGCGATTGCGGCGTCAGCGCCGTGCTCCAATCCTCAGGTATGGCCTAGCGGTTCGCCATGCGGATGCCGCGGCGCGGCGGCCCATTCTTCATTGGCTTGAGTTGCCCGCCTTTAGCTTCAGTTGTCCAAGATAGTCCCGCTTGCCGAGTGGTACACCCTGAATGCGCAAGATGTCATACGCCCTGCGGATACAGCGTGGGTCCAAAACCCGGCAGCCGGCTATGCGAAGGAGCAGACGCCGGAGCAGCGGGGCCAGTACGAGTCGGCTGAAGCCGAAGCGTGCCGGGCTATGGCGAGAACCGAATCTCATAGCCCCGTGAGATTGGCGGCGACAAAAGCGAGATGCTAGAAAAAAAGCCGCCACTGACAAGCGGGTCCACCCAACCGTATGCCCCCACCTACATGCTGGCCACGCGCCTATCTCGCGCATCCGCAGACGCCCTCATCGCATCCGAATGTTGTTGCTGACAATCGTTGCCAATCTGCTCTTCAGCAGATCGGATGGCGCAATCATATACATCTCATCCGGTGGCGTCTGAAGAGCCCAGCGCCACACCATTGGATCAATGCCCATGGTCTCGAGGAATACCATCATCTGCGCTGTGTCGTGCTGCGCTTTGCGGTAGGTCGAACGAACAGGCCTGGATTTTCTAGAGGCCAAGGTGACCTGATGCAAACCGACCCACGCTGTTGGATAAACCACGCGCTCGGTGCCACCGGTTAGCGCAAGGGTGCAGGCAGAGAGACAATGCGCACGGTCCGGAACGATGACTTTCAGCTCTCGCCCTCGGAAATGCCGAGCGAGTTCTACAGCCTCATGAACCCATCCGCCGAGTGAGTGAATGATGAAATAGCGTGCTTCCTCGTTGTGCTTTTGGTCCAGCCGTTTGACCATCTCTGCGGTGCCGGTACCAATGTCGCCAACTCCAAGAAGGTACGGGACCCCGGTTTTTGACCGCTCGAACGAGAGTTTCATCGTGCCAACGCTTAGCTCGGGAGCGGCCTCCCCCGTAGGGAGGCTTCGGGGTTCATCGGCTTCAAGATCGGTAACCGGCACCATTCCAGGTTTGTATGGTATGGCACGCGAATCATCGGTCGGGGGCGAAACCGTATGGGGCTCAATCGTTCTGGGGCGCTCGTACTCTGCGACACTATTGGGAGGCGGGTCGAAGTAGCCAGTGACATCGGCAACTCCGCCACCGAAGGTTAAAGCTAGCATGATTCGGAAGAACCATACCAAGATGGTATCCGGTGCCTCTGTCACCCAATTCATAGTCATCGTTTGGCAACGGTCCTACTTCGAGGGGTCAACCTCATCTTCGGCGCCATCAGGATTTTCCGAGTCTCGGATGAGTGCTCGCTTTAACTCAATGCGGTGGAGGGCATCCAAGGCTGCTTCCATGTCCCGTAGAGTCATGCTGCTATCGCTGGGCAGAGGGTCTTCGTGACTTCTGATCGCACCCATCACGGCCCAAAGGATCAGGACGATGACGGCTGGCAATAAGTCGATGCTTACAGCCCCAGCCCACGATGGAATGAATGAATCCCAGTACACCAGGACCGCTTCAGCGGTTGAAATCGGCGTGAATCGCGGTGCGAGCACAGCCGGAGCTTCCAACACTTGGTCAGCGGCGGTGGTCAGTGCAGCAGATTGGCTTGTGATTGCAAGTCGTACGTTTTCAACGACCATGGATTGAGCCGCCCGGACAGACGCAGAGCGGGCGTCTGGTGCAGGTGGAACGAATGCTCGGCCCAAATCCAATGCCACACGTTTGACCGCCGGGGCTACCGAGGTTTGCTTCAGTTCAGCGATGAGGCCAGCGATCTGAACCGACTCTTCCGCAAACTCGATGGACCGTTTGGCTACGGCTCCCTGACCGGCAACCAGTTCGCGCATACGTTTCAGGTGCTGACCCGCTTGGGTGTACAAACTCTCGACTGCTGCTCGACTGTCAACGATTTGCTTCTCGATGCTCTCCAATTCGCCTGCCATCTGCCCGAGTGCCTGTACCACCGTTCCAGATCCACTGGTACCAGTGAGCGCACCTTCGGTACGCTCCTTCTTCGCAAGCTCACCGAATCGTTTCGCTGCGATGCGAATATCAGGCAGCAGGCCCTGTGCGGCGAGCGCATTCTCCTGGGTTTGTTCGAGCGCCGCCTGGTATTTTTCAACCGTAACGGCAAGATGTTGTTCGACGGCGGCGGATCCGGCGAGCGCTGCAGCATTGAGCCAAGACGACATCGCCACGATTGCGGCAGATCCGATGAACATGGCTGCGACCATCTTCAGCTTGGAATCGCCGGTCTTGAGGAGTGGCAGAAACTTCAGGATGTAGGACCAAAACACATAAATCGCGACCGACACAGCCGAGCTGTAGGCGAAGGCAGCGAAGTTCGAGAACGCACTGGAACCATCGAGGAGGCTCTTGACGCCGATGTAGGTGTAAATTCCGCTGGCGAGCGCCAGGATGCCAAGCGCGGCGCTGGTTGCGGGCTCCAGAGCCCGAATGCCTTCTCGCAGTTCTCTCGCCATGCGGGGTGTCCTGTCACGTAGGATGAGGAAAACACTACGCCATGCGCGGCCCTGGTGATAGCACCACTAGGTCTGATACGGCCCAACATATACTCATGAGGCAAGAGGTCTTCTCCCCACTAAACCTCTGAACCAACGAAGCTATACGGACGCCAGAGGTCGCCTTGATGGGATACGCCAGCACGGAATTGCCCATGACTTGGGCTACTTGGTAGCAGAAGGTCTTCCGCCACCGGCGCGTTGCGGATGCACCGCCAATGTCATGTAACCCGCCAATATCATGTAACCCGATGATCCCGCCAGCTTCTCTTCACCTGGCGCAATACGCCCATGAGCAACTGAACGCGGCACTCTTTTAAGTCTGTCGATACGCTCCGAGAGAGTATGTTGTCGTAGCAGAAAGCGGAAGCCAGGACCATTTACACTGCGGACGCAGTGGCGATGAGTCCGATGGCTATCTCACCGGCGTGCAGTGCTTCTAAGCGTAGTGAAATGAGTGGGGCGATAAAGCCCGTAGTAATGCCGTAGATGGCGGCCACCGCGATGCCGGCACACAGCAGCGTACGTGATGCTGAGCGGTTCGCCATACCGATGCCGCGGCGGCCCCATTCTTATTGACTCGAGTTGTCCGCCTTTAGCTTCAGTTGTCCAAGATAGTCCCGCTTGCCGAGGGGTACACCCTGAATGCGCAAGATGTCGTACGCCGTGGTGGCGTGAAAATGAAAATTAGGCAAGGAGAAAGAGGCGAGAAAGTCTTCGGCGATGAAGGGCATCGAGCGTTGACCGAGCTTGAACACCACATCCTTACCGGCAAAACCCTCAACTCTTTGCCGGGTAAACTCATCCAAGCCAGTGCGCGCTTGTCTCACCAACTCTTGCAGGCCGGCATAATCGCGTTCCATCTTAGGCGGCGGCGAGAATTCGCCTGCTTGCACACCTTTAAGAGCACCTAGGGAGTGATGCCATAGGGATACGATCTGGAAGTGAAATGGCAGCATGTCATCGTGTAGCCGTGTCGATACTACATCCGCTAAAGCGATGTCATTTTCTGCACAAAAGCTGCGTCCTTTTTCGAGGACACCTTCCATCGCACCCAAGGTGATCTGAAACGGGGATACGGTGAAGTCGTAAAGAGAGATGGCCATGAGTATTGCATCCTAAAAGTTAACGAAGAGTCTGCGGGCTATCCAGAACTGGAGTACCCGGTGGAGGCTCGCCTTGGGTGGGGAACCCGGCTAGATAACTTACAGCATAGCTTATTAGAAGCTGCAGTGGCCGGGGTAAGAGGATTTGAACCTCCGGCCCCCTGCTTCCGAAGGGAACCTATCTCTCCGACCGCCAGCGACTCTTCGTACACGAAATATTGGGTCGATCTAAACGCAGCGGCCGCCGCACTACGATCTGGATACGCAGAAAAGTCGTCACGCGTCACTGGCTACACGTTGCTTCGCAGGCCCCTTGGTGGCCGGCGCAGTCGAGGCCGCAATAGCTTTACGCTGCGAAGCGCTTCGTGTCGATGCCGAGTGGGTGCCACATCGGCTAGTCGCGCTCGCCATGACGAGCGTGGGCGATTTCTTCACGCTGCTACCGGACGGTAACCTGGTCCTTAATGCTGAGCTCGCGGACCCCGAGAGGGGCGCGGCCATGAAGAAGCTCGAAGTTACCGAGTTGCCGGATAGCGGTCGCCGCATCCGAATTGAGCTGTTCGACAAGATCAAAGCGCTTGATCTGATCGGCCGGCATGTTGGCATGGAACACCGCCAAGAAACGCAAGACGATGGCCTAGGTCTAGACGATCGAATCCAGGAAGCCAGGATTCGATCGGTTGCCGGTCGAAGCCCGAGCGGCCCTTGACAGGCTTCCGGGTGGCGACGTTCGCCCATCGCGATGCCGTCAAGCTTGTAGCGCGTCTAAAGAGGAGCAAGGCGAGGCCCACAAGCACCAAGAGTGCCGTTATCGGCGACGGCGCGATGGCGAAACCCGCAACCTTGCCTTCGACTCTCGTCACTCCAAAGGCGACGCCGGAACCAAGTGATTCGGTGAATCGATTTGGTTCAATGAACGCGGGCGTCTGAAACCCACGGCCGATGTGCCGCCGGCCGGGTACGAGCAGGCATACTATGAGCAACTGGACGAGTCAGCCAGAGTAGCCTGACTCGCACAAGACGGTCTTCGGAGATCCTGGGGCGATTCGCGTCGCTTGGGCTGAGTAGATTTGGCAAGTCATGGCTAGCACCGATCTCGTCCGCGCCAGCCGCGACGGCGATCAGTATCACTACCTGTGGGCTGCGCGCCGCTGTCTTTCATTGCTCGACCCCCGGTCGGCGCTCGTCGCTGTAGCGATCGAGGGCGCATCGCGATCGGAGGCATCAGGCGGTGAATACCTTGAAGCGGGAGAGGAGTTGATTGACGTCGCCGAGTACTACGGCAATGAGAATATCTCGCAGGCTGACCGAATCGCATATATCCAGCTCAAGCATTCCACCTATCGGACGTCCGAGGCGTGGACGCCAAGCGGCGTTCAAAGGACTCTGCGGGGGTTCTCTGACCGGTATCGTGAACTTCTCACGCACTTCGACAAGACGCGCATACAAAGCAAAGTCACATTCTGCTTTGTCTCAAACCGCCCTATTCGGCCGCAGCTTCTTGAAGCTATCGCTGATGCAGCCAATGGCAGAACTCCTCGCCACGCCAATACTCTCACCAAACTGGAGGCATTTACGAGCCTGAGCGGCCAGGAGTTGTCTGACTTTTGCAGCTTGCTACGCCTAGAAGGCAATGAGGACGGCTACTGGGAACAGCGCAATATCCTTTCACAGAACGTGAGTGGGTATCTCCCGGGCCTCGATGTCGATGCACCGGTGCAACTGAAGGAACTGGTTACCAGGAAGGCCCTCTCTGAAAGCGCCGAAAACCCCGCTATCAGAAGACTCGATGTTCTCCGTGCCTTGAGAGTCGATGAACATGACCTCTTCCCGGCTCCGTGCGCAATCCGAAGCGTCCCCGATTCGGTGGCGAGAGAGCAGGAGCCTGAATTTGCCTCCGCAATCATTGGCGCCGCGCATCGCCCGGTACTGGTTCATGCTGCCGGTGGTGTCGGCAAATCAGTCGTAGCCACGCGCATAGGCCTTGGCCTCCCAGAGGGATCGGTCTGTGTCTTCTATGATTGTTTCGGTAATGGACAGTACCGGAATGTGAGCGGATTTCGTCATCGCCACAAGGATGCGATCCCGCAGATCGCAAACGAATTGGCTGGCCAAGGCCTGTGCCATCCGCTCATCCCGACGCCTAACGCCGATCCGTCTGCGTATCTGCGGGCTCTTCTTCATCGGCTCCAGCAGAGCGTCACGACGCTCACGGCCGAGCACCCAAACGCGATCCTCTGCATCGTCGTCGATGCTGCCGACAACGCCCAGATGGCTGCTGAAGAGATAGGCGAGAGAAGGTCCTTCGTCCGTGATTTGCTCCGTGAGCCGCTGCCCGAAGGCGTTCGGCTCGTCGCATTATGTCGGTCGCATCGACTGGAAAAGCTCGACCCGCCCCCCCATGCACAGCCTCTTGAGTTGCTGTCGTTCAACCGCGCCGAAACCGCTGCATTTCTGCGGAGTTCGTACCCAGATGCCACCGAGCACGATGTGGACGAGTTCCACAGGCTCAGCTCACAGAACCCTCGCGTCCAGGCCCTGGCCATGTCCGGGGGAAATCCGCTGGACGAGATTCTACGCAAGCTCGGACCTAACCCGACCACCGTCGAGGACACGATCGGTGCTCTCTTGGATCAGGCTATCGCAAGGTTGCGCGACGCTGCCGGCTCGATCGAAGGAGCCCAGATAGACAGGATTTGCGCAGGGCTAGCGGCTCTCCGACCTCTCATCCCAATACCCGTTCTCGCATCCATGTCCGGCGTAACAGAGACAGCGATCAGGAGTTTCGCGTTTGATATCGGCCGCCCTCTGATCGTGACGGACGGGACGATCCAGTTCTTCGACGAACCCGCCGAGACGT
Organism: Gammaproteobacteria bacterium; assembly: GCA_012103455.1. Lineage (GTDB taxonomy): Bacteria > Pseudomonadota > Gammaproteobacteria > HK1 > HK1 > WLWT01. The sequence goes on along the minus strand of WLWT01000002.1, from coordinate 39,095 downwards.
GGTTTAGAGAACGCTTCAAGCCGAAACCCACCGAACTGTCGGTCTTTGTCGGTAGCTTAATGCCACTCGCTTCAGACAGCCCCTACGTCGCCGCTATGCTCCCGCAGCTCATGCTGGAGGCAGGGCAGTATTCTGAATTGGTTGCTCTCGCCCTCTCGTCCGATGGCTTGCCCGAGAACAGCCCGCTTGAGCGCCGAGATGTGGAACTGCAGAGGCTGCAGTTCGCCCTGAAAGCGAGCCTCCGCTCAAAACACTACCTCGACACTACGAAGCTCGCCATGAAGGCTACTGGTGAGACAGCCGGCGATGACCGCCAACGGACGTTGCTTCAGCAGAATACCGACCTCGCCGCAGTGTTCCTCGAACCGGACGGCATCCAGGACGTCGTCTCTCGCAAGACATTCGGATCGGGCTGGAGAGGATCTCACCACGCCTATGAGGCCGGGCTCATGTCCGGGAAGGCGGACTTTGCAGGCGATGCCCGCAGCAGGTTGAGGATGGCCTATCAGTGGCTCCGAAACTGGGGTCGCCTCCCTGTGGAGGAGCGGCGGACTGAGGAGGTCTCCGTTGAAGACATCGCCGAGATCGCGATGGCCGACCTCAACATCCACGGCGCTGACAGTGCGGCTCACAGCATACGGACATGGCGGCCGCGAAGCATATCGTTTCGAGCAGGCACCATTTTCGCCAGACGACTTGTGGACCACGGTCGATATCGGGACCTGGAGGACCTCTCCCTCGCTGCGGGCAACGACGTGTGCCTCTTGCTCGCGATCACACACGAGATGCGAGCTGTTCATCGCAATCCACCAAAAGAGGCCATCGAGCGAGCCCTGCGCCTGGCTCTCGATCGACGCGTAAGGCTCAAAGACCCGAGCTCGTGGGATTATGATGAGACCGTTCTGGACGCGGTCGTCACGCTGGTCGAGGCGGCCCTCTCAGCGGGGTGTCACACCACAGCGGACTTGGTCTCCATCCTGGACAAGCAACTGCCGGAGGAACCGAGATGGGGTCTTGCCTCCCGCCATGGAAAGGCGCGGTTCGTTCTGGTTCGGGCTTACACATTTCGTGCCGCCCTCGCGAACCAGGCCATTGAACTCGGTGATCTCGCTCACTCTGAATTGAAGGAGCAGATCCAAAAGGACCCGAAGGGCCATGCCTCCCGGGAGGTAAGCGAATTCAAGCAAGTTATCGGGTCGCTTCTGCCGTGGCACCGCCTTTGGGCCGAGGTGGCTCTTGGCCGGGTATCAGCCGAAACTCTGTTGAACACGGTCGAGCGAACACGGACTGAGGCGCGCAAGGCGCAGGACATCTGGTACCGCGACGAGTTCCACACATCAGACGAGATAGCGCACCTGTGGCTTGACGTCCTCGTCGCGGTCGGCGTCACCGCTCCCGAGGCGGGTGGCGCGTTTGGTCAGTGGGTAACATCGCTCGATAGACCGCTTTTTACGACCACGTTCACTCATCTCGCGCGACTGACGGCTCGCACTGCCGGGCTCGAAGAGCAGGCGCTGGAATATGCCAGCCGCGCATTCCAACTCGTCAGAGACGAGCGAGACCATGCCGATGCGAAGGCCGAGGCTTACATCGGTCTCTCCCGAGCCGTACTTACACTCAGCAGGGCCGAAGCGGAGGCCTATTTCGACGCGGCTGTGGAAGTCGCGAGCAAGATCGGCGACGAGGTGATCGATCGGTGGGGCGCGATGCTCGACCTCGCCGACCGTGCCGCAACGCCCGAGGTTCGCCATCCGGAGATCGCCTACCGGTTCGCACGCTGCAGCGAATTGATCTACGACTATATGGCCAGAGACAAGTACTTCGACTGGGAAGCCACAGTTGCAGCCATCGCAGGCCTCTGCCCGTCGTCCGCAATCGCAATTCTAAGCCGTTGGCGCGACCGCGATTTTGGACGGTCAACTCGAATCCTGCCGGTCGCGATCCACTCGCTCAGGGAGCGTGGTGATCTTCACCCGAGAACCGCCCTTGGGCTGATTCCGTTCCGGGCCGATTGGGATCTGTCTGTCTGTCTCGACGCCGCTTTGGCCGCGTGTCCTGCGATGACCGAAAAGCAGGGAGTTCTTGACCTCTTTGCACGCTACGCGACACTGAAAGAGCGAGGTACGACAGAGTGGCGATCGATCAAGCGCGTGTGCGCATCCCATGGGTTAGCATTGCCAAACATTGACGACTTCATCCGCATCGCAGAGCGTCGAGAACAATCAACACGCTCAACAGACAGCCATCAACTCTCCACTTCGCCGCAGAAGGATCACGCCGAGAATTCGCGAGATTGGGACGCCATATTCAACGGCATCGATCTGACGGCGTCCGCCGACGTGGCTTGTTCTTACGACCGGTTCCAGAGCTACGGCCCGCCCTACTATCATGAGGAGTTCTTTCGCGAGATTTGCCTGCGCGTCCCAACCGGGAAAGAGGCCAGGTCCACAGAGGCCGTTGGCAGCGTCACCAGCTTCGATCTATACCACTATCGCAATTTCTTTGAACAGCTTCCCGAATCATGGAAGCACCGGCTTTCCACCAAGCCGGCACTGGCGCGTCTCGTCAGGACCGTGGTCGGTCGATTTTGCATGGAGATCACAAAGAGCCGCTATTATCAGCGGTCCCCTTTGGAATTGGCCTGTGAAGCATCGGGGCTTACAGAGTCGGAGCTGATCGAGACGGCTCTGGCAGCTATCGGCGAGACAACACAGATCGTCGGTGCCAGTTGCTTGTTTACACTTGTCGGCCTTCTGGCTACGAAGCTGACCGACGCTGAAGCGCGCGATGCGCTTTCCTTCACCCTCGACCTCTTGGAGGACTCCCTGGATCAGAGCGATGGGGACGGCCCATGGTCAGCGACGCTAGCACCACCCGACGACATTGAAGAAGCCGTTGCCGGATACCTTTGGGCGGCGCTCGCCGCGCCTCAGGCTAGCTATCGCTGGGAAGCGGCACATTCGGTGCGCGGCATGTGTGCCCTGGGACAGGCGGGTGTACTGGGTCACCTTATGCGGAAGTTCGCGAATGATGAGAGCGGGCCGTTCGCCGATGCGCGCCTGCATTTCTATGCGCTGCATGCAAGGCAGTGGCTTCTGATAGGCCTTGCCCGAGCGTCGAAGGAAAGCCCGGAACAGATCGTTCCTCACAGCGAGCATCTCTCCCGGATCGCGCTCGGCGGAACGGAGCACGTTCTTATACGAGAATTTGCAGCGCGCGCCCTACTGGCACTGATAGACAGTGGCCACTTCGCGGCATCCGCCGATGAAAGGAAGCAGCTCTGCGAAGTGAATCGGTCATCGCTTCCTGTCGTCCAGTCAAAGAGCTACGAGCGGGTGCATCGCCGTCCGACTGGTTCGTCCGACGACACCCACGATGATCGCTTCTACTTCGGCATTGACATGGGGCCATATTGGTTCGAGCCGTTGGGTAGGTGCTTTGGGGTTTCGCAAGGCGATATCGAGCGTCTAGCCAGAGATGTGATTCGGGTGGACTGGGAATTTGCGGGACCTGGCCGCTGGGATGACGATCAGCGCGCTCGCACGGGAGTATTTCGGGATAGAGAGGCGCACCACTCTCACGGTTCGTATCCGCCCACTGACAATCTCCACTTCTATCTGTCCTACCACGCGATGATGGTGGTGGCCGGGCACCTGCTAGCGACGCTTCCGCTGCATCAGGATCCAGAGTACCCATGGGGTGAATTCGAAGATTGGCTTTCTCGCCACGATCTCTCGCGAGCCGACAGCGATTGGTTGGCCGACCGTCGCGATCCAACTCCCTTTGAATGGCCAGATTGGAAAGACGAGACGTCGGCCGACGGCTGGCGCTGGTCCCTAGCCAGCGACGACTTCGACAAAGTGCTCTTCGGTTCTGGCGGCGAGCTCACCGTATGGGGCAACTGGACCGCGATGTCCGGGCAGCGCCAGGAGACCGTTCATATCGCTAGCGCCTTGGTTTCTACCGAGCGCTCGCATGCATTGCTGCGAGCGCTTCAGACCGCCACCAATCCTCACGATTATCGTATCCCTGACGCGGGCGATGATTGCGAGATCGACCAAGGGGAATTCCGACTCAAGGGATGGGTCGTGCAGCAGACGCACGATTCCGGCATTGACAAACAGGACCCATGGGCGGGCGACATCCGCTTCCCCCCCATTGGGCCGGCCAAGTTCGTCGAGGAGTTGATGGGACTCAGTTCAGATGCCGAGCGGCGTGTTTGGAGCGCCGTGATCGAGGATCGGACCGAACCGGTTCTCTGGTCCCGTGTGTGGGGACACTTTCGAGATAGGGAGGACGAGGATGAGCGGGAGAGCGGTCAGCGTTTCGAAGCCTCAATCTCCTTCGTTCGCCAGCTTCTGAGCGCTTCCGGTACTGACCTCGTGCTAGAGGTCGAAGTGGAGCGCCGGCAGCGATACTCTCGGTATTCCCACCGCGAAGATGAGGGGCTCGGGTACGTACCCCCCTGTACGAAACTATTTTTGATTCGAGGTGACGGCAGTGTCCTTACAGTCTAAGGCTGTTCTGGATCTCGGAAAGAAGCTCGTCGATGAACTCGGGCTTGATAAAGGCGTCGATACGCTCGGTCGCTGGATGGCTCATTACATCGCCGAACTCATTCTGGATGCCGAGAGCGCGGCACCCGAGGACAAGGCGTCGAAGCAGGCGCGCTGCGCGTCCACGATCCTTGACCTTTGGCAACATCGCGCCGAGCTCCCAAATGGCGCGCGCCCGTTCGAGGACGTCGAACCGATACTCCGCGCACTTGAGCGCCTCGATCCCTGCGATGAGACACCGCGGTACTTTCGACAACCAAGGGTGATGGCCGCTGATGCGGGACCCGACACAGAGGTTGAACAATGGCTCAAGATAGCCGACGGAATCGATTCAACAGCGAGGCAATTGATCCGTCATTGCCTCGCGTGCGCTGCTCAAACGGCGCAGGCGAAGACTGCAGAATGGGTTTCGCTCGCCGAGGCCGCTGGTCTCGATGACGACATGGATGTTAGAGCATCGCGCATCCTGCTCTTGGACGCGAAGCGCTCTGGCGACGAAGTCCCTGATGATGCGGAGCGGAAGGGGATTGAAGAGCGACTTAGGCGCCTGGAGGCTTTTCAAGAAGTAGCTGAGGCGCTAGCCGCAGATCTCCGGAGTCAACTCACGCTATGAGGGGGCTTCTCTATGTCGTCCGGGTGCGCCGCCGCCGTTGCGGACGAGGATACGGATGAGTAGGGCCTGCTACTTGTGACTCAGCCGCACCAAATTTACGACGAATTTTGCGAATTCGTCGCAAGCCTCACTATCCGCCTTCTTGACTTGTTGAACAGCTGTTCGAGCTTTCCGGCTTTGGGTCGTCGCTTGTCAATGCACGCCGGCGTCTGCGCATTGGTGCTCTCCACAATAAGGCGGTCGTTAGGCCAAGCACAGAGCCTGCCATGAAGCCGACGACCATGAGTGCGCCAATCCCCGCGCCGGTCTCCACTCGTGCCCACGTCGCTGTTGCCAGCCCAAGGAGTGCCCCAATACTGGCCCCGGCGAATGCAGCCGTCGCGGAAGGGCCCAGCTGCGACGCTAAGTCTCTGAGTGGCATGCTGTTAGTTCTCTGCTACCAGCAGTTGCAGGGCTTTTGCTCCGTAATTTTCGGCCCATCGCTTTATTGCCTTACGCAAATGCTCAAGCGACCAACCACCGCCACGTCTCCACGCGGGGCCATTAACAATGTCTGCTTCCCAATGTTGAAACATTTCTTTTGCGTCGGTCGCGCTCGTCACATCGGAGAGGTCAGCGACCAGTACGAGGACGTCATCGTCGCCTTTGCCCTTGCCAGGAGACCACGCCAGGAGATACGGGCCTTGGCCTCCAATCTCCAGACCCGCAGCAACGGCTTGCGCGAGCGATAGCTTTGCTGCTCCGAGGCCATAGTGCTCCACCGCGATCTTGCAGGCTGCCTTACGTGAGCCTCGGTTTGCCTCGGAAGCGAGAGTCTTTGATTCAGTTGGCCATATCGTGACCATCTGCTGGCGAAAGGGAATTTCGTCTCCGACGACCGACGCATGTCTCAATGTGCTTACATAGGCTTCGCACATCAGCATATGTCGGTCGAAGTCATGCGATGTAGCTCTTGTCGGGAAGACCACTATCCCATACGCCGGAAATTGTTCCGGAGGGAATTGCTTTGGCCCCGCAAACAAGCGTGATGCCGCCATAATTGGGGGCGGGGTCTTCGGCGCACTGCCACCGGGACGGGTTTGCATAGGATTCTTGCCCACCGAGGGGAAGTACGGAAAATAGCCTGATTTGAGATTCTGTGATGCCGTCCAAACAGAGTAAGTACTCCGAAACTCGTAGTAGCTTTCTGCTACTTCCTTGAAGTAGGGGTCCTTCGCCGACTGCTCCTTCACAACCTCGCGCCAAGCATTCTCGAAAGTTGCTAGTTGATCATCACGCCAGCGTTGAATCTTGACACCATGTTCGCTCTGCATGGTCTTCATAGCTATTGCGTTCTTGGCCTCACTCTCTTTCTTGGCCTCACTCTCTGAATAAGTATGTATTAGGATCTCGGCCAGCGCGATTCGGACAACGGCCTTGTAGGTGGTAGGAAGCGCGTCGAATTTGGCCTTGTTCATCAGCAACTCGGAGCATGACGTTTGTTGGTGCCACCCTGGGAAGTAGTTGTTTTTCGCGATCTGATGGAAGCCGTAGTCGATATCCGTTGAAGGCATCGAGATCTCGGTCGCTTGGATCGTCTCCCTTTCCAGAGCCGGATAAATGTCAGCACCCGCCAGCAGCTGCGTGGACACACCAAGTTTCTTCATGACCTGCGCACCGAGGCCGAAGAATCTCATTTTGAAGCCCGTAAGATCGGCCAGTTCCTCGACCGGTTCCTTGAACCAGCCTGATGTCTCTGAGCCCACACAGAAGCTATTCTGAGCCGTTAGCCCGAACTTGTTGTAGAGCTTCTCGCGCAGCGCATCGCCTCCGCCAAATTGCTTCTAAGCCATGAACTCGCCAAGACTCGGCCCAAACGGTACAGAGGTAAAAAACGATACGGCTGGGTGCTTTCCAGCATGGTAGCCCGGCGTGGTCCAACACGACTCGATTGAACCTTTGGATACTGCATCGAAGCATTCCAGCGGAGAAACGAGCGCTCCAGGCTCGTAGTTTGTGATTACAAATCGGTTCTCTGTAAGGTCCGCGACGTTCTTGATGAAACGTACAGCAGATGTGCCGAGGTGCGGCACAGTTGATCCCCACGCGTTCTGCATCTTCCACGTCACACGCTTGGCGGCTTGGTTTTCGCTCGCGAACGACACGAGGCACAAACAAAGCAGCGCGCGAAGGCACTGTTGCTTTTGTCTCGGGCTCACGGTCTGGCCACTGTTGGTTATGGTCAAGGTTCCTATCATCTCAGGCGCTCCCCGTTGATCTGCTGCGGTGACTCAAGTCGGCTTGCGTCAGTGACTTAGATCCCTCCTTCCTATCACATTTCGGTTTTACGCGCGAGACACTGCGGATGCGGTTGGAATCAATAGGGTGCGCTCGAAGCGAGTGTTGTGGATGCGGTGGATTCCGATGCCTAGCGTGGCAGATGCGGCTATGGGGGAGTTGACCGGCGGATGGGTGGGTGTGGAGTCTGCGCTTAACAAGCCATGAAGCCGAGAAACGACACGGTGCGTGCCCGAAAACTCGGTTAGCAAATTGTCTTTGATTATGTCGAGGTCGGATCGTCCAACGCGTTTGCAGAGGCACAGGCTGCGTAAGGTTCGCCGAATGGCAAGATGTCGCGCATCATTCCTCCTGAAATTCCACCTGAAGGGGCGGGAAGAAGGACCAATGGTGACGTAACTTACTGAAATAATTGGCCGGGGTAAGAGGATCTGAACCTCCGCCCGCTGCCTCCCGAAGACAGTCAAGGGAAGCGTTTCCAGATGTTTTCAATGACTTACGGGGACAACTGAAGGCATTTCGCGCCCTGACGACCGGATAGCGTCGCTATAACCGCCGCTAAGTTCCAGGCGATAGCAGGGCCGTCAGCGGGTCAAGGCGACTCTGCCGTGTGATGCTCTCCATGTGGAAGGGGTGAGATCGCGAGCATCTGATGATTGAAAGTCAGGTTGAGAGAATTGTCCTAAGTATGAAAGATAAAAGGTCATGCGATACTCAGCGTTCTACATAAGGTTCAATTGGGTCCAAGATAAGTCCTTGTTTTTCCAAACGCACAACCGGCTTCGTAGAAGCGCTCCATTCCTGCTCATGCAACCGATTTGAGCCGGCATCTCCGGCTGGTCTGCAACTAAAGAGTGTTAGCCTAGCGTCGTCCGGGGCGTCGTGTTAGTCCAATGATCACTCGCATCAGAAACAGCACAAATCTATGTATCTTGGTCCGTGAGCAGTGACTCGCTAGCGACTGCGTCAACCCAACCGAGCATTACGAGATTTCGAATGGCGTCCGCGACCGCATGCTTCTTCTCGTCTGTGTTCCAGGCCTTTTTCCACTTGAGTATGTAGTCAAAAACGTCCTGTTCCGCTACTGAATTACCGGACCGGTCCTGCTTCAATCGCCGACACGCATAGAGGACCGTGATTACATTCTCAGCCTGTTCAGTACTCTTAATGCGGCTAAAGAGATCCACAGCTTTGTCTATTCGGCGTTCGTGTTGCTTTATGTCTGTGAGGAACTTGTTTCGATCCTTTTCGTACTGCGGTGCAATACGAAGTGTGATCATGCGACCGAGGGTTTCCTCGGTTAACCAATTCTGATTCGCAAATGTGCTCAGTGCCCGTTTAGCATCTTCGGAGAACGGTCCGTAGTGCCCTTTATTGAACGTAAAACCAGTTGGTATTCCCATTTCCGTTACGACATAGGCGAGCTTTTGGTAGATGGTTCTACCAACGGGATTCGCGTAGGGCTGCGCTTCAAGACGCCTGAGCACTTCCAATAGAGCGACCAAGTTTACGTTGAATTGGCTCGCTCGCGTCCCTTTGTCGTCTAGACTCAATTGGGAAGGCGCGTTAAGAAATGCTTCGGTCATGTGCGCTTTTGGCGTCCCGTACGGCGCATAAAGTTCTATGTCAAGTCCAAGGTGGGCGAGTTTACGATAGATCAATGGCCCTACATCGGACCACTCGAGTCCACCGTTGCCACAGCCTAGGGGAGGGAGCGCTACGCTTGTGATTTCCCACTCATTGACATGTTCGGCCAAGAAATCGAGTCCTGCCGAAATATCGCACTGGCGGGAAGCAGACCGCCAGTGACCTTTGGTCGGGAAGTTGATGATGTGCGTACCGGAAAGGTCTTTGTAGAGGTATGGTTCTCCAAGCCGGACGCGCCCTTGGGCGCAACGGTGCTTGTAGTCCACGAACATCTGCGGGTACCGTTTCTTGAACTCGGACGCCACACCTTTTCCCATCACACCAACTGTGTTTATGGTGTTTACCAGAGCGAATGCTTTGCTTTCGAAGATGTCGCCGATTAGAGCCTTAAACATGCTTATGAGATCCCGTCAATAGAAGAACAAGTCACTATCGATATCGATTGGTAGAGCAAAGCCTTGACCTGATAGGGCGTTCGAAGTCGCCGCATCTACGACGTACGCACCATTTACGTAACTGAAGGCTACGCCATTGGGAACCAGAACTTCGGCACATTTCTGAGCCCTGTGCCGCCAGTATGCGATCCGATCATCCGGATGTGTCCAATTACGAGCGAAGATCGCGTTCCACGGTAGCAGGTCCCATTGAGTCGGGCTTAGAAAGCGGACGTAGTCACTCGCCGCATTCTGGTCCGTAATCACTGTGCCGTTTACGCTCAACACTTGAGTGGAGACGCGAAGTACGCAGAGAACTGATGCCTCTGTCTTGCGTTTGAACAGCATTGGGTTGCGGGCATGGAAGTACAGGTTCGCGTACTGGTGTAGTTTGAGGCCCCCAGGAACCTGTTTCTTGTCTCGCTTGTCCTGAACCGGCTGTAAAGCGACCGACCGGTGGGCAACCCTCGACGCTCGGTAATACGACAAGATGCCATGAATCATGACGGAGGGTACGTTGACCAGCGGCATGATGCAGTGCAATTCGGTTACGCGTGGGTCCATTGGGGAGATAGCGTCGTGGAACGTCTTCACTCGCTGCAAGTCACTGAATGATAACGTGAAGTAGTCGAACCTTCGCAGGCGATCCGTGCGCCTGCATCGCGCAGCCCGTAGGACATCGGCCACGTTCCCGGAGACGCGTGGTTGGCCATGATGTCTCGAAAACGTTCGTCTGTGACACGCACCGGCTACGCCACCGGGATCCAGCATCAAGACTTGGGTTCCGCGTCACGAAATCCGTCTCAAAATCATTGGTCCTATTTATTATCAAGGTAACGGGTTTCGAGACAGAAGGCGACGCCTATGCTGATTGGATACGGTCGCGTGAACCGAGACGATCAAGACCTCTCATTGCAGCGCGATGCGCTCGCTGCGGCGGGCTGCGACAAAGTCTACGAAGACCAGATGTCGAGGGCAAAGTCCGAGCGGCCGGGATTGGCTCGGGCGCTGGAAGTGTTGCGTGCGGGAGACACGTTCGTGGTTTGGCGTTTGGACCGCGCCTCACGAAGCATTCGAGATCTCATCGAGCTGTCGCAGCGGCTAAGGGACGCTGAGGTCGGGCTGCGAAGCCTCCAAGAGCCGATCGACACTAGCACGAGTGCCGGAGAGCTGTTCTTCCACATGATGGCCGTGCTCGCTCAGCTTGAGAGACGCCTCGTTCAAGTCCTGCCGGGCCGCCCCCATTTCGGCTGTCGATTGGGTTGAGCAAGGGCAAGAAAGCTCGACATCGCAAGTCAGGATACGCCGGGTGACGCGAATACGGACTATCGAAGATTATCGAGGCCGAAAATTATCGAGGCCGAAAGTTATAGAGACATAAGGCTCACCCGACCCCGAGCGCCTTGAACGCGGCGTCGCGCGGGTCGGCATAGAAACCGGTTTGGAACTTGGCGAACAGCTCGCCCGGAACCGCCGGGATGTCGCCGACGCTGGCCATCGGCAATAAGATCCGCTTGGCCCCGGCATCGAAGGCGACTTGCAGCGACTCAGCCAGATTCTGGACCGGGATGATGTTGCCGCCCAGGCTCATGCTGCCGAGTACGGCCAGTTGCGGTTGCACCGGCTTGGCGAGGATGCCCGAGCACAGGGCGACGAAGGTGGCGAGCGTCATCGCTGTTGCCGCGCCGCTGTTTTGCAACTCGACCACGTGCAAGTGAAAGTCGTGCTCGCCGGGTTTGGCCGACGCGCTGAGTGAGGCGGCATTGGCGCGGAAATAGTCGCAGCCGATCTTGATGGCCTCGCGGGCGGCGCTGTTGGAGCCGAGGCCGGAGACGGTGAACTTGCTATTGCCTGCCGTGACCTGGGTTTCCAGGCGGTAGACGCCGGGCTGTCCAGCGCTGCCGGGGGCGATGGTGTGCAGCACGCCGGGGTTCACCGGGCCGTCCGGGATAAGCGAGCCGCCGCCTTGCTCGGGTACGCTGATGAACTTCTCGGCCATCGTCTCCTGGTCGATGTAGGAGAAGTGCACGTCGTAGAACTCCATGCCGCCGATTTTCTTCAACTGCTCCTTGACCCTGCGCCTGGCCTCCAGGGCGTAGTCCAGGCAGCGGCCCACGGCGTCCTTGCCGTATTCTTCATGCGGGTAGAGCAGCTTCAGCAGGCCGGAGACGGTGTGCTTGACGGCGATGGTGTCGCGTTGGTTCAGGTCACGGCCGAGCTTGAAGAACTTGTTGACGGCATCGGCGAAGTTGCGCTTGCGCATCTCGCGCAGGTATTCGGCCAGATAATCGACGATGAGGCCGTACTGATCGGTGAAGAACTCGGGCCGCATCTTGGGGATTTCCCATCCGGGAATGTAAGCGTGGAAGCGGTCGAAGAAGGCCGGATCGATCATGGCTTCGGGAAACGGCGCCAGCAGATGGCTGGTCTTGACCAGGGTGTCTACGGGCTGGTTGATGTTGCCGACGAAGACCATCGAGGCGCAGGCGTTCACCGGGTCGCGGCCGCGGGCGAATGAGCCCGACGCCATGTAGTCTTTCATGATCTGCACGCCGTCTTTGTCTTTGAAGCTGATGCCGGCGACCTCGTCGAAGGCCACCACGTCCCACAGGCCGACGAGTCCTACAGTGCGCGAAGCGAGGTTGTAGAACAGATTGGCCACCGTCGTCTGGCCGCCGGAGATGAGCATGCTGTTGGGGCTGATCTCTTTGTAGATGTGGCTTTTGCCGGTGCCGCGCGGGCCGAGTTCGCAGACGTTGTAGTTGTTCTCTACCAGCGGGAGCAGGCGGCACAGCAGATGCCATTTGGTGCGCTCATCGAACTGCGCCGGCTCGTAGCCGCACGAGCGCAGCAGCACGTCGAGCCACTGCGCCTCGGTGAAATGGCGGCGTCCCTCGAACAGCTCATCCATGTCCATGTTCGGCAGTTGGATGGGTTTGAGCAGATCGATGACGAAGGGCGAGCTTTTCTGTCCTTCTTCGAAGTAGTAGTGCAGCGTGACGACGGACCAGATGCCGCCGGCCAGCAGTTTCTCGAACTGCTTGACCGTGCCGGCGCCGATCTCGACGCCTTTGGTGCCGAGGTTGGACAACAGCGCTTCGTAGACATCGCGCTTCTCGTTGAGCTTGACCGTCACTTTGTCGATGACTTTGAGGCTGCCACGCTCGCGGATGGTGGACTTGACCTTCTCGGCCTCGTCGGGCCGCACGTAGTTCCGGGCCAATACGCGCTTGACCGTGTCGAGGCCGTCGGCGATCACGGCCGGGTCATTCGACGCACAATAGTTGCCGAGCAGATACTCCAGCACATAGACCGGGACGTTAGCGCCTTCTTTGATCCGCTTGGTCAGATCTTTGCGCACGACGCGGCCGGCGAAGTGCTCGTTGAGCCGATCGTCAAGACTGGTGCCGGTTGGCGCTACGGCTGTTTCAGAAGTCGAAGTCATCGGCTATCGCCCGGTCGATCACCACGCCGATGCTGGCCTGCTCGATGCCGGTCTCGGCGTCGCGCAGCAGCAATCGGTACGGGGTGTGCTTGTGGTAGGGCCGGTCGCGCAGCGTCAGCAGCACAGACTTCTGGCGGTCATCCAAGTTCAGGGACGGGCTGTCGAAGGGTACGGTTGCAATGCTGGTCACCGGCTGATCGCCTTCGTAGACCGCCACTTTAAGGGTGATGGCTTTGGCCCGGCCGCCCACCGGCTCCATCTGCAGCAGGTTGAAGCGGTGCGAAGCGGCGGTGATCATGTGCTTGTTGCCTAGCACCTGAACGCTGACATGCTTGATCTGCGTCTTGTCCCGCGCGCCCTTGTTCTTGATGTGCTTCACCTTGATGACGGGTACCACGATCTCTTGCGGCATCGCCCCACCGTGGACGAAGCGGGCGCCGCCGGTGAAATGGAAGCGGTTGGCGCCTTTAGGGATCCAGAACTGCATGCCGCCCGCGGCCTTGGCGGTCACGCCGGTGGCGCCACGCCAGGCCTGCTCGTGGGAGGGCAGGTGGGTACCTAGCAGGTAGCGCTTCTTCGCCACCACGGTGCCCGCAGGCTTGCTTTCGAGTTCGCTTTTCTCCGGGTCGCCCGGCGCTGTCCCGGTGAACAGAAAACCGTGATCGGCGGTGATCACCACATAGTTGCCGTTGAGTTTGTTCACCACGTAGCGCACCAGATCGGCGACGTCTTGAATGGTCTTGCGCGCCGCTTCGAAGGTGCCGCCCTCGGTCGATGCCTTATCGCCGCGCGCGTCGATCTCATCGTGATAGATGTAGACCAGCCGCTGGCCGGCGAGGATGTCGCGGCCTTGTTCTTTGTTCAGCGCTAGGAGCTGGCCGGCTTTGACCGCCATGCCGCCGTTGGCGGCGAGGATCTCGCTGCGCTGTTCGAGGGAGGCGGTAGGCTTGCCATCGGCCAGTACGGCGCCCTTGGCGGTGTACTCCAGGGTGTCGTGAGGCAGCAGGCTGGCCATGCCGAGGGCGGTGTAGGAGGGCAAGACGCTTAGCTGCGAGCTCAGCTCGGCTTGCAGCCGGTAAGTGCTGTTCAGGTGCGCGGTCAACTCGTGAGCGATCTCGTAGCGCATGGCATCGCTGATGATGACGAAAGCCCGCCGCTTGTCGCCCCCGTCCAGCCAGGGCCGCACCTGCCGGCTGTAGAAAGTGTACTGGTTGGGAACGCCGTCCACGGCCCAGCGGCCGGGCAGCTCCGCATCGACGAATTTGCCCCAGGCCAGGGCGATGGCCGTCAGGTAGCCGTTGGCGTAACACGCCTCGAGGTCTTCACGGAGGGTTTTCAGCACGTCCCAGCCGCGGGCGGCGGCATCGGCCTGTTCGCAGAAGTGGCGGTACATCTGGTCGAAGCGATAGAGGTCCGACTCGTAGCCCTTGTACATGGCGGTGAAATCGGGAAAGTCGAAGCCGCCAGCGTGCTCATTGCGCAGATGCAGGAATCTCGCCGCCGCCGTCAACGCCTGGTAGACGGCGCGGCGGGCCTTGCGCTGATCATCCGGCACGGATGCCGACGACACCCAATGCCCGGCCTGCCGCCGCGCCACGATGCCGCTGATGGCGCCCAGGTCGATGGCGCCCGGGCCGATAGTGCCCGGGCCGATGGCGCCGCCCGCCGATGTCACCCGCTCCAGCAGCCCCTGAACGATGCGCTTTTCCACTTCTAGGAAGGTCGGCACATCGAGCAGGTCTTCCACCTCGTAGCCGTCTAAGTGGTCTTGTAGGTGCAGGATCGAGCCTACCGCCGTGGACAGCAGATCATAGCTGCCCGCCTGGCTGCTGCTATCGCGCCACTGCGCTGAGCAGACCACCGCGTTGGCCGCGCCGGAGCGCGGCAGCAGCAGGTGCTGTAGCGATGCCGGCAGCGCCTTGCCAAGGTGATGCGCGTAGTCGGCCACCAGCAGCCGGATGAGCAGGTTGCGCAGGCTGGGGCTATTTTCGCTGTAGCCGAAAGTGGACTCGACCATCAGCCAGAACGGTTCGTTCAGCTCGAACTTCTCGATCGACTCCCAGGCGGGCGGCACCGCGTCCAGCTCGGCTTCGCCGCTGTCCGCCATCGAGTGGAGCAGCGTGCGCACGATGTCGAACAGCTCCGGTTGGCCGGCCTTCGCCACGACCGCCAGCATCTTGCGGTCCAGATCCAGTTCCAGGTCCTCGGGTAAGGTCAAGGCGGCGAGTTTGTGCAGCCGGTCTTTGTTGTCGAAGAACTTCCTGCGCTTGGTGAGATGCTGGCGTAGGTGCTGGTGGGCCAGCCCAAGCGCTTGCAGGATGAGCGAGGCGCGGTCGGCGCGGAAGCTGCGGCCGTAGAGGCGCATGTCGAGTAGCCAATCGTCCTCGTACTCGGGTTCCTCGGCGGGCGAGTACAGGAGGTAACGGCCAGCGGGATCGTCGCGTTCGATGCGGATCTTGGCTTCCAGCGAGCCGATGTCTTCGAGCCGTAGCACAGTCACGCCTGCTAGCGTGATCGAGGGGACGGTCTCGATGAACTCGCCGTCAGGATCGTTCCAGAAGACGATACGGGTGTCCTCGTCTTCGAAAACGCGGCTCAGAGAGTCGGTGATCTTGGTGATGTCCATCAGTCCGTCTTGCCGCCGGTGACTTTCTTGACCTCGGCCAACAGGTCGCCGAATTTGCCGTAGTTGACCTTTACGCCGTCATCGAGATCGAGGCTGATGCGCTGATCGGCGTAATGGCGCAGCTTCTCGTCGAACGCTTGAAGCTCGGCCTGCTGCTTGACCAAGGTCTCTCGCTCTTTGTCGAGGCGTTTGCGGTGGGCGGTCGAGGCTGCGGCAGCGATGTCGCCCTCTAACTGGCGTACCCGTGACGCCATCATTCCCTGGAGCGGCACGACGTATTCGGTGCGCATTCTGGCGAGAGTGCCTTCGTTGTAGCGGTGCAGGTAGACGAGGCACTGGAATGCCTTGCTCTTGCCGCTGCTGAAGAGCCAGTAAATGGGGCGGTTCTTGTAGGTCTGGAGATGGTCTTTGAAGAAGCTGTTGCAGAGATAACGGCGGATGGTGTCGCGGCTGGACTCGTTCTTTCTTGGCGACAAGTTGCCGGCCAGGAAAGTAAGATTTTCCTCTAGGTGACCCGCGTCCCAGGCGACTGAGATGAACTCGACAAGTCGGTGCGCGGCGTCATCCTCGAACCACTGTCCAGCGGTTATGGGGATGATGCCATCTTGGTCTGCGGGAAAGGTCTTGTAGCGCTTCGGCTCGAAGCTCACATTGCCGCTGTGCGCGTAGATGAGCCCCGGCTCGTCTAAGCTGTAGCGACCCATCATGCAGCCGATGGCGTAGGAGACAAGCTCTTGCATGGTGTCTTGGCGGAAGCGGGTCCACTGTTCGTCTTCTGTGAGCTTGCCGCCGTAGCGGTAGGCCGGGTTCACCGTGAGGGTGATCTGCTCGATAGGGACTTCGGGGGTGAGTTCGCCCTGAAGACCGTAGGCGTCGATGAAGAGGCGGTTGTTCTCTTCTTCGAGGTGTTTCATCTCGGCTATTGACTCCCGGTTTCGTGCAATCAAGTTTCTATAACTGCCTTCCAGTGTTGGCGGAAACTCTAAGAACCTGTTCAAGATCTGACGATTTTGGACATCTGACCTAAGCTATTGTTATCCATAGTCATAGCGGCTGCGAAGGCAATGACAGACGAGCGAATCTACCCGAGTGACCTATCTCGCCAACAGTTCGAGAAAGTTAGACCGATCCTGGAGGCGGCGCGTCGGCGAACCAAGCCAAGGCAACTCGATCTCTATCACGTGTTCAACGCAGTGTTGTACCTGCTGAAGACCGGCTGCCAATGGCGCATGTTGCCCAACGAGTATCCAAAGTGGCGAAGTGTGCATGAGTATTTCACTATCTGGCGGCAATCGTCCCCAGAAGACTCTTGCAGCGCCTTGGACAAGGCGTTAAAAAAATGGGTTGGCGAGGCCCGCAAATCCCAGGGGCGCAGTGGCAAAACCAGCCTGATCATCGTTGATGCACAGAGCGTGAAGAACACAGACAGTGCAAACCACAAAGGTTATGACGCAGGCAAGAAGACTTCTGGTATCAAGCGGCACATAGCTGTGGACACTCAGGGATTGGTGCACGCTGCTTTTGTGACCACGGCAAATGTCACTGATCGAGCTGGGGCACTGGCCGCACTTGCTGCTCAAGCAGATGGGCGCCTCTCGGAGGTTAGGTGTGTAGTGGGCGATGGCGGGTACACGGGGATGGCTTTCGCTGGCGAAGTGCTGAGATTAATCGGAGCGAACGTCGAAATTATCAAACGCTCGGACACGGGTCGTTTTGCCGTCCTCCCGAAGAGGTGGGTTGTCGAGCGAACCTTCTCATGGTTTGAGAAAAACCGCCGGTTGTGGAAAAACTGTGAGCGGCTAATCGAAAGCTCGTTGGGCATGATGCTACTTGCAAATATTGCGCTGTTGCTTCGGAGATCTTGAACAGGCTCTAAGGGAATGTTTAGGAGAGATAGGATTTGGAAGTTCCAAGAACGCTCGTATGAACCCCAATCCGTTTTCCCGGCACTTACGCACCACCGCGAATTGTCGGTCACGTCCTCTACGCTTAGAAACGGCAAATTCCCCACCGGGCCTTCGTGATAGTCGAGTGTAGGAGAAGTGGCCGACAAGAAGAGATCCACCAGCTTCGAGTTCGCAAAGCTCAGCACGGTCCACAGAGCGGCTTCATTATTAGGGAAGCACATCGCGCCTTTCGTCTCGAACATGTGCTCCTTCGGTGAGTAGCGCATTGAGAGAGCCGAACTGGTTATTGCCGACCATGTGAGTCCTCGTCGGAAGTAGTAAGGCTCATTCTGCGGTCTCGATCGAAGCTTTCCATCTTTATCTACGAACGACTTGATCTCTTTGCCGTCGTCTTTCCAGTTCACGACGTATTCGTTGTTTCCATACCACCGCCGAAACTCTCCACCTTTGTTGCACGGAAACCACTTCACGCTGCACTGGCAGTTCGGTGTCTCAGTCGCATCAAGCCGGGTGTTGGAGAGGGAGACTTCGAACCAATATCGGAGGAACCGCTCGTTATCTCCAGTGGCGAGTCCCTGTCGTGTTGGCGCAACGGATCTCAAGGGTGGAGATGACTCAAACACTTCTCTCACGCGGTCGCTGACCCAGTAGGCGATCGGGCTACCAGGAATCTTGTGAAAGTCATCAGGTTTTGCTGCGTACCGCCAGCCGCACCTTGGATTGTTTATGGCCTCCAGTGCTTTGCGAGGCTGGAGGTCCGCACCATAGAAGTCCGATAGCTTTATGAAAGACGCTCTGTATCCAGACGTATGGCAGTTCTGGACAATAAACGTGCAAATCGGCACGAACGCGGAATCGAAGAAGGCATGATATTCGGGCTGGATCAAGGAGCGCAGAGATTTCGCGTTTAGGAGATGATTGCGCAAACCTTCATACGATTTCAAAAACATCCACGTGAAGGGCGTCATGAAGCCAGCAATCCCTGTGGATTTGACGAGCCGCAAGAACCGTTCAGTGGAGACGGAAAAAAGATCGGAACTTGACCGCGGAAAGTGCTTCTTGGCAAAGCCCTTGAGTTGTGAGTTCATGTACTTCGCGCCCATGTAGGGCGGATTCGCAACCACAACGTCGTACTGCATAGCCAGCACTTTCGTCTGCCTCACGAGCGCATTCATATGTCTCAGCGCACTCGCCACGAACAGATCGTCAGACGACAATTCAACCAACCGTGTTAGTCCCGGTAGGAGCGCAGCAACGTTGTCGGGCACTTCAAGAAGGGAGCCGAAGCTCTTCGCTTGCTCAAAAAGCGATTGCCATTCGCTGAGATCACAGGCTTGGAGTCCATAGTCAGCGAGCGTCACCCCTTCTGAGATTCGCACTGCATCAAGCGTGGAACTGTCGAGCAGTGCAACGACGTTGAGTGATACTCCGCGCTCAAATAGTCTTCGGTCATCGCTCCGTCCCATCATCATTAGCGCAAAGCCGGTCAGTTGCGCGGCACGCTCATCAATATCAAGACCAAACAGATTCTTCTCCAGAATCAGTTTGGGCACATCGCGCTGTCGGTACCCCCGTTCCAAGTAAATAGCCTTGAAGAGATCATATGCCTCTACGAGGATATGACCGGAACCACATGCCGGGTCGATGAGGGTTAGTTCTTCGGGGTTGAGCGATTCCGGCGTGATGGCCTTAAGCTGGGCCTCGACTTCCGCCGACTGCTCAGCAGGCTCGATGTAATACTCCATCTGTGCCTTGAGCGGTGACTGCGGGTAAGTCGCCAGCCATTGCGCCCCCAGCGAGTTCTGAACCATGTACTTCACGATCCAGTTAGGCGTGAACAGTTGCGTCGCTGCCGGAATGTCCTCCGGCTTCACCACCTTGCCGATCACTTGGTCCTTCTTTTCCGAAATGTAGAACTGGTATAGCCAGCCGATGATCTCGATCTCTTGCCAATCGCCCTCATCAACCCCCTCGACCAGCCGCCGTATCAGCGAATCGCTGTGCAGCAGGTTGGCGGGCAGCAGCAACTCGGTCGCGTCGCCGATGCGCTCGAACAGAAAAGGCATGGCACGGTGCAGTGCATTGCACTGCGCCAAAAGCAGGAGCCGGTACAGTGCTTCGTCCTTCGCGCCGTCGAGCTTCAACGCCACCGCCCGTTCTCGGTCGAGTCCGGGCAGCTCGACATCAGCGGCATGTTCCAGGATTTCAGGCTGTTCTCGGCCCTCGGGATGGCTCAGTACGCGATAGCCGTGATCCAGGTAGCCGTGTAGCTCCATGTAGCGGATGGCGGCGAAGCGGTTGAACCAGGTGTAGGCCATCGCTTCCATGGTTTGCGCGAAGCCATCGCGCCTAATCCGTTCCTCCAATTCTTTGCGCTTCGCTGCCACATCGCGGGGCAATGCCCGCGTGCCGATGAAAACCACGTCGCCTTGCTCAACGACTGGTTCCATGCCCTCGGCGGTCAGCCCATAGAAGCCGGCACGGTCGGTGACCGCCGCGATGAAATCCCGGCGAGCTTGCTGCGCATACGCTTTGAGTCTGTTCTGCTCCATGTGCCTTGCGCTTCGCTCTAGCGGATCTCGATGCGTTCGTTCTGGTTGATGGCGCCGGTCAGCTCTTCGCGCAGCGCGTCTAGAAAAGCGTCCACGTCGGCCTGTGATTCAAGGTAGGTGGTCTTCGCGAGCTTGGCCGGGACCACCACACGGCGGGGCTTGATCACCGGCTGGTCCGGAACGCTTTTGCTGGTCTCGGCCCGCTTGGCGAGCGTCCGCTCTACCGTGGCCAGCGCTTGGTCCCGGATGCGGATTGCCTCGGTTTCAAACTGCGCGATGTGCGCAAGGCTGTCCTGAGCAGCGATCGGCTTGGACAGGCCCTCCAGCGGCGCGAGGGCGGCTGCTTTCAAATCATCGTCCGCACCCGCCATCGTGAACTCTTGAGCCAATGCGCCAGTTAGCTCTGAGAGGGTGGCGAGGACCCTGGCCCGCCGCTCCGAGAGCAGGGCATCGTTCACCTCACCCGCTGTGCGGATCAGCCCCTCGGCTTCTTTCACCAGTCCATAGGGATTGGGCGCGGCCAAGATCTCGGCCATGCGCTGCAAAGCCGGTCCCGCCACGCCGTCCCGTTCAAGCTCCATCTGGTTCAGCATGAAGCGGGCAGACGCCGCCCGCAGCTTGTCCCACATGGGCCGCTGATGCGCGTGGAAGTGCTCCAGGTCGTGGAAGGTCTCGCCGAGGTCTAGCAACGCGTTTCGGTTTTCATTGAAACGCGACAGGAACATGTTGCTCTCATCGGGCGCGAGCAGGGTCCTGACCAGGCTAGACCCTGCGGCGATGTCGTCAGCGCCCGGATAGTTACCCGTGTCGGTGAAAGCGCGGAACTGGCTCAGTTGGTCGCGCCAACTTGCCAGCTTCTTCTTGAGGAACTCGTAGAGGGCGTCTTCGCCATCCGGCCCCATCGCCGAGAACACGTCGCGGCCGAGTGCTCTGGCCTTCTTCACGTCTTCCGGCTTGGACGTGGCCCTCTGCACGACGGTGATGCTGCGCCAGCGTCTAGGCGCCGTCAGCGCTTCGTGGAGCTTGTCCTTGGCGATGGCCGCGCCGCCGGTCACGAATTGGATCTCTCCGGCCATGTACAGGCGGGCCAGCAGCAGGATGACTTCCATGTCGGGCCAGCCGTAAGGCCGCCCCGCATAGCGCCCGGTCACTATGTCGTGCAAGACCATCCGGCGGCTCGCCTGGGTGCACAGCTCGATGTAGCTTCGAATGTCCTCGACGGCCTGCGGGTTGCCCTCGGGCAGGTCCATGCCGAGGCTCTGCTGCGCGATGTCGTCGCTGCGCAGGACCGCTTGGATTTCGTGCAGCGGGTTGTCTCTGAGCGTCTTCAGATAACCCATCTTCGTGAAGGTGTTCCGGATCAGGTATTCCATCGCCTCATCGAGTGCCGCCTGCGGCGTGCTGGTGGCGATCTCCAGCCGCTGGCCCGCGACGAAGTAGTTGGCCTCCGCGAGCAGGCCGCCAAGTACGTGGGTCAGCCGTTCCCGGCGACTGCGATTGTCATCGGCCAAGTCCCGATGAATACGCCTTGTGGTGGCTGGCAACGTGCCGTCGTTCTTGGTGCGCAGGTACTTGTCGGTGCGCAGCAGCGTGCGCAGGTCGCGTCCCAAGCTCTCTTCATCGCGCAGCCGGATGATGATCTGGCCGCCGTCCTGGCCGCTGTACAGCACGCAGCGGGCGTCTTGGTACGACTGCATAACCGTCCATCAGCGGGGTGAGCACCGAGACCACGAGAGCGCCCTCAATGCGATTGCCCACCGGATGCTGATCGCACAGCCGATTGAAGGGAAAGTCCATCTTGTTGACGGAGTAGCGGTGCTTGCGCACGCCTTTGAGCATATCGTCGAAGACTAGCTCACCGGCCAGCTTCGCTTCCTCGGCGCTGCCGGCTTCGACGTTCTTGATCTCGCGGTTGATGTCGCGCTCTTCGCTGGTCAAGAAGAAATACCGGTCGCCGCTGCGGCTGATCAGCGTTTCTCGCTCCAGACGCTGCAGGCTGGCTTCGATGCGCTGGCGCAGCGCCAGCCGGTCGGCGTCGATCGCATCGAGGCACAGGGTCACGAGATTATCGACGTTACCCTTGACCTCATCGACATAGCGGATCAGGAACAGCACTTCGAGCACTTTGGTGTCGAACGCTTCCAGGCTGGCGTTTTCTCTGGCGTGGTCGATGGTGCGCTTGACCCCGGTATCGAGGAAGCTCTCGATGGACGGGTAGAACCGGTACAGCGGCACCAGGACGCCGACTGCCTCGTTGGCGACCGCTTTGCCCGCATGCTGGAAGGCGTCCAGCAGGGAGCGCTCACCCTGAGCCAGATGCAAGCCGGTGGCCCCGGCTTTGCGTATCGACTCGAAGATTGTCTGCAGCAGCTTGAACTGGTACGGCACGAACGGGTAGTTGCGCACGAAGTCCTCGGCGTCGCGCAACTGCGGGAAGGTGGTGCCGATGTCTTTGAATGAGAGTTGGTTCTTCAAAATATCGCTCTTGGCGGCGTACTCGGCCTCCAACGTAGCCCTGGCGCTCTCGTCCTTCGAGAGCAGACGCTCCTGTATGACCTCATCGACGTTGGCGCTGGACAAGGACAATCTGGTCCTGAAGCGGCCTTGAATCTTGGAGAAATCGTTAGCTCTGGACGCCTTCATCTCACCGAGCACAGCGTCGATGTCTTCCTGCGAGGTCACCACCACCCAGGCCCGGCCTTTGCAAACCGTGCCAAGCGCTTCGGTGATGGTCTGCAGGTTGAGCATCAGATGGGTGTCGGTACCGATGAACTGGCCGACCTCATCGGCCAGGAAAATGATGCGCTGGTCCGGTCCTTTGGCGTCCAGGTATTGCTTGACCCACTGGCAGAAGTTCTCGACGGTCAGGGCGAAGTTTTCTTCGGCACCGTCAATCCATTTCTCGCACGATGCCTCGCTTTGGCCGAGGCTCTGCGCCAGTGCCCGGATGACCTCATCGCGGTTGAACGCGTAGGCGTCGCGCTCGTCCGTCCATTGTGTTTGCGTGAGTTGTCTGTAGGCGGCGTGAAAGCCGGACAGCTTGCCCCTGCTTTCGAGGTAACGCTCCATGTGGGCGACGTGCGGGTGGTCGCCGCTGTAGCCCTGTAGCTCATTCAGGACTTTGAGGAACACAGCCAGAATGGCGTCGCGTCCGGCGCGGTTGTCGGCCTTGTTGTCGATGTTGAACAGTACGACATCAGTCGCGGACGCGACGGCTCTCTTGATGTCGCCGAGCAGCATCGCGTCCTTGATCTTGGATTCGAAGAACTCGACCGCCCGCTTGCTCTGACCGTTGTGCGCGTGGGCGCTATTGTCCAGCAGATAGGACAGCACCTTGATGAAATGGGACTTGCCGGAGCCGAAGAAGCCGGAGACCCAGACGCCAATCTTGCCAGCGACATCGGGGTCGCCGGTGCGGTCCATGGCTTCGCAGTAGCGGGTGAAGAAGCGGCGCAGATGCTGGTCCAACTCTTTGGTAACCACGAACTCTTCCAACTCCTGCCAGACCGATGACTCGTCCAACTGATCGGCTTTCACCACGCCGTTGATGGGCCGGAAGATATCTTTGGCGAAGAGGTTCTGGATGCGCATCGTGGGCCTCGTCTTAGTCAATCAGCCGGAAAGCCCGGTAGTAGTGGGTAGTGCGTCTTCGGTCCTCGGTACTTCCACCCGATAACCCGGTCTTGCCAAAGAGCCGCAGCGATTGCATGTCGTAGTTGCCGGGGTAGAACATCACCAGCGGTGTCCGATCCATCAGCGCATGCAGATTGCTTAGCAGGGTGTGGGAGCGCAGCAACGGATAGGCGCTGCCGACCCCCGAAATGAGCACGAGGTCGTGAGCCTCCGGCTTGGCGATGCCGGCGAAACGCTGAGCGACCTTGTCTTCGTGCAGAATCCCCTTCAGCGCCTTCAAAAGCGCGTCGTTACCTTTCTCACGCTGCAATTTGAACGACTTCTCCAGCACCTTGCGCTCGCGCAGGTAGTCGGTGAGAAAGTCGAACAAGTTGACGTGAGCAACCCGTAGGCCCGGCCGGACTTTTGGCAGTTGGGCTATCAGAAACCGGATGTGCTCGCGAACGTGCCGCTCATCTTCTGGCGGATAGTCGAAGATGTAGAAGGCGATCTCGTTGCCGATGCCGCTGGCGCTCAGAAACTCGTCCGACGCGAGCTTCGGCAGGATCCGGTTCAGCCGGTGGGTCAAGTGATCAGTCATGGACTCACCTGAATGCAGCGCAGCACATACTGCTCGTCGTGTTCGCGCAGGTAGCCAAGAACTTCCTTGGCGATGAACACGCACTGGAGCTTCAGCGTCCGCGTGTTCTCGAGGTAGCCCACCTGAGCGAGGATCTGGAAGACGCTGGAGCGAAGTCGCTCCACCGTCGATTCACTCCAGGCGCTCATCGCCGGGTCGCGGCTGCGGCAATCCTCGATGTAATGCGCCCACAGCGGATGGCCGAGCGCCGGCCGGAACAGGCGGTATTGCTCGCGCACTACTTGGTCAAGGAAGTCGCCAAGGAGTCTGCTGTGCTTCACGGCGGCGGCGAGGCAAGCATGCGTTGCCAGCAAAGCGGAGCCGTCTGCGACCATCTTCCACAGTGGCGGCGCCATGAGTTCGAGGCGGGCACGGAGCAGGCGGGTCAAGCGCTTGGCGGTCTCCGGGCTGCGCGCTTGCAGGACATTCCGCGTCTGGATGGCATCGTGCCAACCCTGCGCGTCTAGGCCCTGAAGCAGCAGGTTAGCGACAGCGCGGCTCTCGGTCAGCTTCAGCGCGCCGTTGGTGATGGAGGCCGTGTAGCGGGCCGGTCTCAGGCTCGCGTGACCGGTGCCGGCGCCTGCGGGCGCGGCATTAGGTCTAGGTGTAGTGCGGCGCTCACGGCTGGATGCCGTGGTCTCGGAGTCACTGATCATCGACAGTCCTCAGGCCATCGACAGCCCGCAGTGGAGAATCCGACCGATGGGGTACTAGAGCCGATGGTACGACGGTCTTTGCCTTGTCCAGGTGGACGTGTTGATCATCGAAGAAGATGTGCGGCTGAAATGCTTCCAGTACCTGCGTCTTCTCGACGCCGCCCAAGAAGAAAGCTTCGTCTGCATAGACGCCCCACGAGCGGAGCGTCTTGATCGCCCGGATCTCAGCCGGACTGTTGCGTGCAGTCACCAGCGCGACCCGCACCGGCGACCATTCCATGCGTCCGGGCAGGCGTTCCTGGAGGCGGGCCAACTTCTTTAGAAACGCGGCATATGGGCCATAGTTCAAAGGTTCGTCCTTAGCCGCATCTTCATGGGCATGGAAACGCTCCAGCCCTTGCGTCTTGAACACGATCTCGCTGTCATCGCCGAACAACACGGCGTCGCCGTCAAATGCTATTCGCACTTGGTCGTGCCGATGCCGGGCGGCCCCGGATGGGGGTGACGACAGCACTGCGGCGGCGCCATCGCCATCGATCACGGCTTGGGCGTCGCTCGCTTCGGTGGTCAGAAACAGATCGACATCGAACGCACGCAGATAAGGAACCACCGACTCGCCACCGGTGAAAGCCGACCGCGTAATCGCCAGATTGTGATGGCGTATCGAGTGCAGAATTCCCAGGCCGGAATCAGGGCTGTTCCTCGACATCACGACGA
Source organism: Gammaproteobacteria bacterium (assembly GCA_012103455.1). Lineage (GTDB taxonomy): Bacteria > Pseudomonadota > Gammaproteobacteria > HK1 > HK1 > WLWT01. The sequence goes on along the minus strand of WLWT01000002.1, from coordinate 13,413 downwards.
TCTCCACGAGGGGTGAGGCGCCATTTGTCTGGCTCGAATTAAGGTTCAACAGCGCTTTCACGAGCGGAAAACCCGTGCCGGGTTCTAGCGGCGTGTTCTCCCTTGCAAGCATGTGGTCGCGGTAGCTGGCGATAGCAGTATCCGGATCATCAAGCGCGGCACGGAACAGCGCATCGGCATCGCTCAGATCGAACAGAGCGGTCGCGGAAATGCCTACCACCAGCGTGTCGGATAGATCGAGCGGCATCGTCGTCTCCTAGTGGGGACCTCTAGTATGCTGTCCTGAACAAAGACCTGATATGAAAGCGCTGCCTGGGCGCGATTGACTTTCTCTAAAGAGCGCCGCTAAAAATTACTATTTTTGGCGGCGCCCATATGTTCATCGGCACTGCGAAACGCGGTATTCGCAGCCGGGCCAGTGGCTCGGGGAGATGCTTGATCGACGCCACCACCGCCTACAACACCTGGGATTCACCTTTGGCAAGCATTCCATCCGCTAAGGCCTCGAGCAGCATGCTCGCGCAATCATTCGGCTCCATTCTCAACGCCCATGGCGTCCCTCTTCGCCGCCGGGCATCACATTGAATCACCCTGTCTCTCCCGCGGCCCTACCGGTTCGCGCCGATGAATGGCATGGGCGCGTGTGGTCGCTGGCGTGGCCCACCATACTCTCCAACCTGACCATCCCGTTAGTCGGCGCCGTTGACACAGCCGTGGTGGGACACCTGGGCGATGCCCGCTACATCGGCGCCGTCGCCCTGGGCGCGATTTTATTTTCTTTCGTCCAATGGGCCTTCAGCTTTCTGCGCATGGGCACCACCGGCTTCACCGCTCAAGCTTTCGGCGCCAACGACTTGACCCAAATCAATGCCACGGTAGTGCGCGCATCGGTGTTGGCCATCGCCTTCGGATTGCTGATCGTAGCGGCCAAGGAGCCACTCGCCTGGCTGGCGTTTCACTTTATCGAAGGCAGCGCCGAGGTCGAAACAGCGGCGCGGGAGTACTACGACATACGCATCTGGAGCGCCCCCGCCGCACTCATCAACCTCACCGTGTTGGGTGTTCTGTTCGGGCTCCAGCAGATGCGCGCGGCGCTGGTGACACAACTCGTGTTGAATGCGTGCAACATCGTCTTCGACATCTGGATGGTGGTGGTACTCGATATGGGGGTGGCGGGCGTTGCTTGGTCATCGCTCATCTCCGAGATCATCGCCGCCATCGTGGGAATAGCCCTCGCTTGGCGCGTGCTGCGGCGGCTGGGCGGCAGGTGGTCGGGATTAACCCTACTCGATGCCACCCGCCTACGGGGGTTGATGGTCGTTAACATCAACATTTTCATCCGCACATTGGCGGTGCAACTCACATTCTTCTATTTCGCCGCCATTGGCGCGCGCCAGGGCGACACCGTGCTCGCCGCCAACGCCGTGCTCATTCATCTGTTTCACTTCATGTCTTACGGCTTGGATGGATTCGCTTTCGCCATCGAAGCATTGGCCGGCAGCGCGCTAGGCGCCCGTAACCGCCTGGCGCTAAGAGCCATGGTCATATCCGCCGCACTTTGGTCCTTGGCCGCCGCGCTCATCTTCGCCGCCCTCTACGCGCTCGCCGGCGCATGGTTCGTCGGCCTCATCACCAGCGTTCCCGAAGTCACGGCAACCGCCAGCGCGTACATGCCATGGCTGATCGTGGCGCCGCTCATAAGCGTCTGGTGTTACTTGCTGGACGGGGTGTTCTTCGGCGCCACCCATACCCGCGAAGCCCGCAACAGCATCGCCGCCGCCGGGTTGATTTACCTCCTGCTGGTCCAACTGTGTGTACCCACATGGGGTAATCACGGCCTCTGGTTTTGCGTAATGGTATTTATGGCCGTACGTGGCATCTTGTTGTGGCGGTGGTATCCGCGCATCGAGAAAGCGGCTAGCTAGAGAGCCAGCCACCCTCAGCTGATCTCTCTTTGACAAATCCATCACTTCACTGCTGTACCGATCCTTGCTATGGTTCGCATCCCATTCGGGCCGTGAGGGGCTAATCGTTGTCGTATATACCGGGAGAGAAAGCCAAGAACCCGTAAGTACTCCATCTAGGTTGGAGGTGCCTTCGGGCTGCGTCCAGCTAGATGACTCACCCAGCTAGATGATTCACGGTATGAAACCCGGTAGCGCTAGCGCCGGGTTTTTTCGTTTGGGAAGAACGGTGATCGACATTAAAACTTTAGAGGTGCCCTTTAGCCAGGAGATCCATTCGATGGACAAGAAAGTGAAAAGCCGCCGGCCAATTGGCTGGACAGCGTTGTTAAACAAAGGTCACGTACACACGCGCAGTAAAACCGCCGCCCGGCGCGACCAACGGGCACAGTTGCAAAACGAAGCCGATGAATATTGGGAGACTGGCCGGTTCGAAGAACCGGATTGTTACGATGACCCTGATCACAGCCGCATGGACTACACCCCGTCCACCTCGGACGGGGAACCACCTATTTTTTTAGCCGCCGCCTAACTCAACACCCCACCCCACCGCTCACAAAGCGCCCCCGCTTTTCTTTTTCAAGTTCGAAACGCACCGCTAAGAAAGCCTCGATAACCGCACTATCGGTGAGCGCGTGCCGGCTGGGCGGCACGGTCTAGATACTGACGGATTGTGGGTGCCCCTTGTAAAGTCAAGGTTGCAGGCTTAGCCGCGCAAAGCAGGGCCGGCAACACTGGGCACCTGCTAACAATGCACTTTTTCCGCGCTTGCGGTGTCAGCGCCGTGCTCGAACTCCTCATGTATCACCTATCACTGCTGTCCCATAGAGCATACTAACCCTTTGAAATTTCCAGAAAAACTGTTTTCATGTTTCAAACACAATGCCATAGTCAATTTTTTATGTAAATCAATAGGTTATACGCTGTGATTAATTATTTTGTGGGACAGCAGTGATCACCTATACACTGCGGTTGTGCGCGCGGTGCTTCCTTGCACTCACGAAACAATGACTATTGTTAGAGGCGCCCTTCAGGCATTGCGACTTTGCTTAACATCCTCAGCAAGCCATGCTTTGATAAGAGATTGATAAGGCATGTCGCGTTTGTTAGCTTCGATTTTGATGCTGTCTAGCAAACCTTCGGGGAGCCTCAAAGAAATAGTTTTAGTAGATGGTTTCAAATTAGGCATTGAAACGGATTGAGCTTTTTTCCAGTCAACATAATCACTGGAGTCATGCTTTTCCCAAAAAGCTCTTTCTTCGGCTTCTGTTTTAAATGTTGGAGTATTTTTAATTTTGCTCATAAATGTTTCTCTCTTTCCGGTGCATATCACGAGCTGAAATCACGCGAATTAAAGTATCAGCCGAACGTAAGGTAAAAGTTATATGCAACAAACGGGCATCATTGGTTTTTCCAAGAGCGTGGTAACACAGTTCCTTCTTGCTATGCTTCACGTCATCCACTACTAGCAGAGGCTCGTTAAACAACACCTGTTCAGCCTCAAATCGGCTAACAGCATGTTTTTCTTCACTTTTTCTGACATTTCCATGATCCCAGTCAAAGCCGATAATTTGGTTCCAATCAATCATTTCTGTATATTACAATCATATACGCATAAATCAAGTGCTAACCGGGTAAGAGAAGGTCTCTACCCTCCCCACACCACCGTGCATACGGGTCCGCACAGGGCGGTTCATTGAGCAGGGTGAAGCTTGCTCCAACCATCGCGTAGCGAGAAAAGTCCCTCAGATTTCAGATAGGCGTTAGGGCGTCTCTAACAATGACGTTGCAGCGGACGCTTCGCTTCGCTGCGCGCCGCTGAACGCAAGCGTTAGCGCTGGAGAGATGAGCCATGTACACAGGAACCCTGACGCTCGACTACGCTTCCGAAGAAGAGGAAGACCACTACGCAGCAAGTGTCACGCGTTGCATTCTCACGGATGATTCGCTTGCGCTTGAGTTTTCGGGCAGCTACGACGGCGCCAAGTTCCGTGGCAGTGCGAGGCTGCGGAAAATGATCGACGAATATCATGGCTTAGGCAACTTCGCATTTGAGGGCGAAGCGTCGACTGAAGCGAAGATACGTGTTTCGGCTGAATCGATTGACGAGCGTCTGTATCTGGCAGGGCACCTGGCTCGACGTCGGCGAGTCGGACCCGTACGAACTGGAAGGTAGTGCTTGAACCCAACTAGCCGTAGGCAGGTCTCTACCAGCTCGCGATTGGGGAGCCAACCGTCGCGTGGCCAGGTCGCGCGGTCCTCGCTCCTGAGCACGTCGATCGTTCCTCTCCTGTGGCGACGAGAAGGTGCGCAATGGATGCAAGGGTGCGACCGAGTTCGTCTTCGGGGTCGCAGGACGGCGAAAGTGCCGTTGGAGCAGGGGTCGGTCCCAAACATGGTTTGGCGCTAACAATGCCATGCAACCGACCGTTTGCCCCGGTGGCCGAAATTGCTGCCGCAATTCGTCCACCGCCGCAAGCGGCGGCTGATGGCTAGCGTTAGCCTTAAGGGAGGCTCGATGACTGAGTCATGGCATAAAACTGAAACAGATTCAGAAGCAGAGGAACATGCTGCAGATTTCTGGTCGCGCCATAGAGATGAACTACAAACAGGTGAATTTTGGGCTGATCGTATAAAGAAATTTAGAGGAGAGCCTGAAAAACGTCTGGCACTAGCTATAGAAAACTTGCCATTGCCTGCATCCTTTAGAGAAGCAGCAATTGCCACGAGAGCCCTGATTCGTGACAAGCGGAAGCAAAAAATTGAATATGACGAAGAGTTAGCGCTTTTATATTGGCTGGCAGCAATTAATTCATTTTCGACACCCTATTCAGAGGTATTGAAAGAGCCCGGTTACAATGTAGTCGAATCTGTCCCGAGGAAGAAATTGAAAGGACTTCCATTTTCATATAAATCCTTGGGCTACAACAAATTGGAATTACTACTTCGGCAAAAAAATTACCCGACACAAATTAATAAAATGTGTTATAGTGATGCTATGAAAAAGACAGACGGTCGCTCACTGCCCCATTCCGCGCGAGAAGCCATCCGCAGGCACGCGGTTGCGCAAGTATTATCGGGTGAAAGCCCTGAAAAAGTAATTAAAGCCCTCGGATTTCATCGTTCTTGCATTGACGATTGGTTATCCAGATATGAGCAAGGTGGTGAACAGGCGCTGTCCACCGGCAAGATCACGGGCCGCCCAAGAAAGTGTCCCGATGAATATGCGGATCGCTTACGTGAACTAGTTAAAACGAATCCGTTGCAATTGGATTTTCACGATGCCTTGTGGACGCGCTCGATGATTCAGATATGACTGAAAGATAAATTTGGCATCGAGGTCAGCGAGCGCTCAGTGGGCAATAGCCTGTCTCGTTTGGGGATGAGTGCGCAGCGCCCTGGGTTTAAGGCATACGAGCAAAACCCTGCTCAGGTTAAGGTATGGTTAAGAGAAACTTGGCCTGAAGTACAACGAGAAGCGAAAAGGCGGCGAGCGCGGGTCTATTTTGGCGACGAATCGACGATCCGGTCGGATTATCATCGTGGTACCACTTGGGGGGTACGGGGTGATACGCCGGTTGTAGCGAAAACGGGTCGGCGCTTTAGCGTGAATAGGCTGTCAGCCGTTTCGCCGAAGGGTCACCTGCGTTTCATGGTAACCGAATCACGGGTAACCGCAGACGTTTTTATCGACTTTCTAAGGCGTTTGTTGCACAACGCCAAGCGATCGGTCTATTTGATTGTTGATGGCCATCGAATTCATCGAGCCAAGAAAGTGCAAGAATTTGTCCGCAATAGCCAAGGTAAGCTCACGTTAGTATGGTTACCGCCGTATTCACCGGAACTCAATCCTGATGAGCTAGTATGGCATCATGTAAAAAGCCAACGAATTGGGCGGACAGTGGTGGCTACAAAGGAGCAACGGGTGGCCTTGGCTCGTTCGGTGTTGCACTCACTACAACACAATACGCAAATAATTAAACGGTTTTTCTATGAAGAGCATGTCAGATATATTCTGAATTGATATCGGGTAATTTTTTTCCGAATTAGTAAAATCTTTACTTGAGGGTGAGATTAAGTATCCACGGTGGTGGATAGAATGGGATGACTGTTGTGTAACATCGTCAGGCAGGCATATAACTGGCTACCCCGTATCTTCAAAAAGTAAGCTTGAAACTAAAAGGAATAGAACTGAGTTTCTTTCTCTCAGTCAATAGTGAAAAGATTTAAGCAAACGACACATAATCAGGTAAGGGACGGTCTCTAGCCGTCCCTGCCCACAACACCCTGCATGGGGGTCCGCACAGGGCGTTTCATTTCCCCTAGTGAAGCTTGATCCAACCCTCGCGCAGGGAATAAAGACCTTCGGCTTTCAGGTAAGCATTGGACAACGCCTGCTCAATACCGGGTGTCTTTGACCGACGCCACGGCCCCTTGCGGGTCAGTCCACAGGCCAGTGCAAGCTGTATGGATACGCCACGCTTTATCAGGTTCCCTACCTTGGTTGGCGGCTTACGCCACTGTCGCCAGTAGGCCATACGGAGGCGTCGTCGAATCCAATGCGCTCGATCGATACCGCGTTGATACCCCCTGGCACTACCAAAATAGTTGCTCCAGCCCCGAAGGTAGTGGCTGAGTTTGTCAAGCGGGTAACGCATCGATACACCCCAGTGCCGGTTGGTCAGTGGCCGTATTGGCTGTTTAAACTTCTCCAGCACTTTGGCGTACCAGTGGATACGCCCGCCCCGGAAGGTAACCCCCGGGCACTGGCTGTTACTGACTTTGACCCCGCGGCTTTTATCGGTATTGACTACCACTGGCAGACCTTTCTGCCGATAATGTGTCGGGCTACGCCGCACGCGTTCACCGGCGCGCTGGCGGCCCAGCACGATAAGGATGTCATCTGCGTATCGGGCAAAAGGATGCCCGCGCCGCGCCCGTTCCTTGTCTAGCGGGTCAAGCAGACTGTTTGCCAACCACGGCGATAATGGTCCGCCCTGAGGGACACCCCGGTGACTCGCTTCAAGCTGATTGCCTGGCAAGACGCCTGCTTGCAAGGAGCGCTTGCTCCGCTTCACTACCCGTTTGTCCTGCATCTTTCGGCCCCGCCGGGTCATCAGCCGATCCTGGTTAACACGGTCAAAGCACTTCGACCGGTCGATAGCCACAGCATGACGCCGATTGTGCGCACTCTCGTGCTGTATCGGGTGCACCGCCTGATGGGCATCGCGGCCCGGCCTGAACCCATAGCTATCGATTGAGAAGTCCGGGTCGAACAACGCCATCAGGCGTTGTGCAATGGCTGGCTGAATGAGGCGAGCGAGTCCCGTAGGAATGCCCAGCACACGTATACCGCCGTTGGGCTGGGGTAGCTCAACCCGGCGCACCGGGGCTGGGTGATAGGTCCCCGCCAACCGCGCACTTTTTACCTCGCGCCCGTTGGCCCTAGCCCAGTCGGGGAAGGCATCGATAGCCCTGCCATCCACACCCGGTGCCCCTGTGTTGGCTCGAACACGCTTCCAGGCCCGATGGCGATTCTCCGCCCACACGAGGTGTGCGAGTCGAGCGGTGCTCAAGGCGGGTTGCTCGTCCCTACGCTGCTTCACCCAATCACTCCGGTCGGTGTGCGGGGCGGCCGGTAGGGCAAGGCGCCTCCTGGGTGGTGAATGTTCAGGCCTTCACCCTGTCCCCACCCTTACGCGAGGCATTGGGCGACTAGGCCCTCTGCTGACTTCTGTTCGGTCACCGACTGAGTGACCCCGCCAGGCGCTATCGGTTTGCATCGGGTTCGCTCTTCTGCGGCGATGCCTACGGACAGGCCCAGGCTTGAGCTACCCGTGGCCTGACGGGTTATCTACCGCTCGCCTGTCGAGCAGTTCTCCCCAGACTAAGAGCACGCACTTTCGCTGCACCACTGCACCATTGACGCTGGCCGTTCAATCACAGGGCTTCGATGTCTTGGGCCATCTCGCCTTCAGCCTACGCCTCCTATGACGGTCTTGTTCATCAACTCGCCGCTTGGCTTAACGCTTCCTTCAGACGTTGCCTCACCGCTTCGCCCTTGCGGGTGGCTAGTAGTTAATTTCCGTAGCAATATCTACTGCCATGGAGTGTGATTTTCCTACAGAGGACTTTCACCCCATTCGTTCGTGCCCATGCTGGGCGTACACAAAAGCATACATTCGGACTGCCAAAAGCTGCGCCGCTTCGCTCTGCATCTTTTGGCAACCGGTGATGCTAAGCGTTATATTCTTTGACAAGCCTTTAGGTATGACCAATAATCATACTAACGGAGGTTCTTTATGAGCAGTAGCAAAATAGCAATTACCTTGGAATCCGAAATGCTGGCCGAGATCGATGCACTGGTGAAAAAGCGCGTGTTTCCCAATCGAAGTCGAGCCATCCAGGCGGCGATCAAAGAGAAACTGAGCCGGCTGAATCAAAGCATTTTAGCGCAAGAATGCGCAAAATTAGATCCTGAGTTTGAAAAGGCATTGGCAGAAGAAGGCTTAACGGAGGATTTATCGGAATGGCCCGAATATTAAGGGGTGAGGTACGTTGGGCAGACCTTCACCCAACTCGGGGTCACGAACAGGCTGGTCGAAGGCCGGTGGTAATTCTAAGTCACGACATATTCAATAAGCGCTCTGGTATCGTGATTGCCATGGCCTTAACAAGCCAACCTCAAAAAGCCCGCTTTCCTCTTACTTATGCTCTTGAATCAAAACAACTACAAAAACCGTCTTGGGTAAAAATTAGCCAAATACGCACCCTGTCGGTAGAGCGAATTGGGAAAAAATTAGGAATCGTCGAGCCAGAGCAGTTGGCCGAAATCGTAGACGGATTAAACCAAATAATCGGAATATAACAAGGCAAATCAATCCGAACGCAATATTCGCTGCCGCTCGCATTGCACCGGTTATTTGCGACGTTATGCTTGAAAAGATAACACACCAAAGGAGCGTATAGCAATGAGCCGATATCAGGAAATCCAGAACGAGTTACTACTTCGGCAAAAAATTACCCGACACAAATTAATAAATATGTTACAATGATGCTATGAAAAAGACAGACGGTCGCTCACTGCCCCATTCCGCGCGAGAAGCCATCCGCAGGCACGCGGTTGCGCAAGTATTATCGGGTGAAAGCCCTGAAAAAGTAATTAAAGCCCTCGGATTTCATCGTTCTTGCATTGACGATTGCTTATCCAGGTATGAGCGAGGTGGTGAGCAGGCGCTGTCCACCAGCAAGATCACGGGTCGCCCAAGAAAGTGTCCCGATGAATATGCGGATCGCTTACGTGAACGGGTTAAAACGAATCCGTTGCAATTGGATTTTCACGATGCCCTGTGGACGCGCTCGATGATTCAGATATGACTGAAAGACAAATTTGGCATCGAGGTCAGTGAGCGCTCGGTGGGCAATGTCCTGTCTCGTTTGGGGATGAGTGCGCAGCGCCCTCGGTTTAAGGCATACGAGCAAGACCCTGCTCAGGTTAAGGTATGGTTAAAAGAAACTTGGCCTGAAGTACAACAAGAAGCGAAAAGGCGCCGAGCGCGGGTCTATTTCGGCGACGAATCGACGATCCGGTCGGATTATCATCGTGGTACCACTTGGGGGGTACGGGGTGATACGCCGGTTGTAGCGAAAACGGGTCGGCGCTTTAGCGTAAGTATGCTGTCAGCCGTTTCGCCGAAGGGTCACCTGCGTTTCATGGTGAGCGAATCACGGGTAACCGCAGACGTTTTTATCGACTTTCCAAGGCGTTTGCTGCACAACGCCAAGCGATCGGTCTATTGGGTTGTTGATGGCCATCGAATTCATCGAGCCAAGAAAGTGCAAGAATTTGTCCGCACTAGCCAAGGTAAGCTCACGTTAGTATGGTTACCGCCGTATTCACCGGAACTCAATCCTGATGAGCTAGTATGGCATCACGTAAAAAGCCAACGGATTGGGCGGACAGTGGTGGCTACAAAGGAGCAACGGGTGGCCTTGGCTCGTTCGGTGTTGCACTCACTGCAACAGAATATGCAAATAATTAAACGGTTTTTCTATGAAGAGCATGTCAGATATACCAATCGCCATTGAAAATGCGAATCTAGAATACTTACATTAGCTAGCTGATTATGGTCAAAATAAGCTCATGAACAATCATTTAACACCGAGCGAGCGCGATGAACTCATAAAATCTCATCGTAAAGAGAGAGATGGGCGTATTCGAGACCGAATAAAAGCGGTTTTAGCTTTTGATGAGGGTTATAGTTATTCAGAAATGTCTAGGATTTTGCTTTTAGATGATGAGACTATTAGACGCCATGTCGATGATTACTTTTCTAAAGCTAAGCTGAAGCCCGAAAACGGGGGCAGCAAAAGTGATTGAGACGAGAATGAAACAGCAAAGCTCGTTAAACACGTAGAAGGAATGACTTATCCTTATGTTGAGGACATTTGCACTTATGTGAAGTTGAATTTTGGTAAGCTTTACAGTGTAAGCGGCATGACAAAATGGCTGCATCGCAATAATGTCTGCCATAAGAAGCCTCATGCAGTTCCAGCGAAAGCAAACGCACAGGCGCAAAAAGCGTTTGTCAAGGAATATGACATCTTTCGAAAGACGCTAAAAACAAGGGTTTAATCTATTTCTCGGACAGTTTTCATCCGCAGTATCAAACGCGGTTGGCCTATGGATGGATTTTAAGAGGCACTCGAAAAAGTATTGCCACAACGGCTCGTCAAACACGATTGAATTTCATTGGTGCTGTATCTTTGGAGGGTCACACAATAATCCACACTGAAGTTGAGCGAGTGAATGCGCAAACGATTAAATCTTTTCTAAAATCTCTACGCAAACGGCATACACCAGAGAAAGAAATTCATGTAATTTGGGATAATACGGCTTATCATAAGAGCAAAGACGTTCAGCCTTATGCCAAGGACTCAAACATTGAATTACACTATTTGCCGCCCTATTCACCGAATTTACTAATTCGGCAAAAAATTACCCGACATCAATTCAGAATATATCTGACATGCTTTTCATAGAAAAACCGTTTAATTATTTGCGTATTCTGTTGCAGTGAGTGCAACACCGAACGAGCCAAGGCCACCCGTTGCTCCTTTGTAGCCACCACTGTCCGCCCAATTCGTTGGCTTTTTACGTGATGCCATACCCGTTCATCAGGATTGAGTTCCGGTGAATACGGCAGTAGCAATACTAACGTGAGCCTCCCTTGGCTATTGCGGACAAATTCTTGCACCTTCTTGGTTCGATGAATTGGATGGCCATCAACAACCCAATAGACCGATCGCTTGGCGTTGTGCAACAAACGCCTTAGAAAGTCGATAAAAACGTCTGCGGTTACCCGTGATTCGGTTACCATGAAACGCAGGTGACCCTTCGGCGAAACGGCTGACAGCCTATTCACGCTAAAGCGCCGACCCGTTTTCGCTACAACCGGCGTATCACCCCGTACCCCCCAAGTGGTACCACGATGATAATCCGACCGGATCGTCGATTCGTCGCCAAAATAGACCTGCGCTCGCCGCCTTTTCGCTTCTCGTTGTACTTCAGGCCAAGTTTCTTTTAACCATACCTTAACCTGATCAGGGTCTGGCTCGTATGCCTTAAACCCAGGGCGCTGCGCACTCATCCCCAAACGAGACAGGATATTGCCCACCGAGCGCTCGCTGACTTCGATGCCAAATTTGTCTTTCAGTCATATCTGAATCATCGAGCGCGTCCACAGGGCATCGTGAAAGTCCAATTGCAACGGATTCGTTTTAACCCGTTCACGTAAGCGATCCGCATATTCATCGGGACACTTTCTTGGGCGGCACGTGATCTTACCGGTAGACAGCGCCTGTTCACCACCTTGCTCATATCTGGATAACCAATCGTCAATGCAAGAACGATGAAATCCGAGGGCTTTAATTACTTTTTCAGGGCTTTCACCCGATAATACTTGCGCAACCGCGTGCCTGCGGATGGCTTCTCGCGCGGAATGGGGCAGTGAGCGACCGTCTGTCTTTTTCATAGCATCATTGTAATATATTTATTAATTTGTGTCGGGTAATTTTTTGCCGAAGTAGTAAAGTAGTAAAACATCATGACTTGATTGTATATCTATGCAAGAACACTTTCAAGAATTCATTTAGTTTTGACCTATGAAGGAGCATTAAGTAATTTCCGATTCAGAACAAAGTTATGCTTTACTACTGTATCAATGAAAAAGAGATGTATTATCCGATTATGTACTCAAGTAAGAAATAAAAGTTAACAAGTCAAGCCAGCAGGACGCCAGCCGAAGCTGTCGCCTCCTGCTTGAGGCGTTATATACCCATCACACTTCAAGATGCGAACATCGGTGCATTAATAATGTGAAACCTATCAGTGATTCTTTTTCTCAATAAAATCTTTCGTCTTCCAATGCGCTTGAAAAAATTCAAAGAGGCTTCCCGAAAATCTACAAACTTCTCATAGTACCGATTATAAGTAACCGCTTCATGCATCATTTTCCAAAGTCGCTCAATTGGATTTAAATTCGGTGAATAGGGCGGCAAATAGTGTAATTTAATGTTTGAGTCCTTGGCATAAGACTGAACGTCTTTGCTCTTATGATAAGCCGCATTATCCCAAATTACATGAATGTCTTTCTCTGGTGCATGCCGTTTGCGTAGAGATTTTAGAAAAGATTTAATGGTTTGCGCATTCACTCGCTCAACTTCAGTGTGGATTATTTTGTGACCATCCAAAGATACAGCACCAATGAAATTCAATCGTGTTTGACGAGCCGTTGTGGCAATACTTTTTCGAGTGCCTCTTAAAATCCATCCACAGGCCAACCGCGTTTGATACTGCGGATGAAAACTGTCCGAGAAATAGATTAAACCCTTGTTTTTAGGGTCTTTCGAAAGATGTTCATAGTCTTTGACAAACGCTTTTTGCGCCTGTGCGTTTGCTTTCGCTGGCACTGCATGAGGCTTCTTATGGCAGAAATTATTGCGATGCAGCCATTTTGTCATGCCGCTTACACTGTAAACCTTACCAAAATTCAACTTCACATAAGTGCAAATGTCCTTAACATAAGGATAAGTCATTCCTTCTACGTGTTTAACGAGCTTTGCTGTTTCACTCTCGTCTAAATCACTTTTGCTGCCCCCGTTTTCGGGCTTCAGCTTAGCTTTAGAAAAGTAATCATCGACATGGCGTCTAATAGTCTCATCATCTAAAAGCAAAATCCTAGACATTTCTGAATAACTATAACCCTCATCAAAAGCTAAAACAGCTTTTATTCGGTCTCGAATACGCCCATCTCTCTCTTTACGATGAGATTTTATGAGTTCATCGCGCTCGTTCGGTGTTAAAGGATTGTTCATAAGCTTATTTTGACCATAATCAGCTAGCTAATGTAAGTATTCTATATTCGCACTTTCAATGGCGATGGGTATA
>WLWT01000001.1:730000-4699109 GCA_012103455.1 Gammaproteobacteria bacterium | reverse complement strand
GGGATACTGTCCCAGGGGATGGCGCCGTGCAAGTTTCCGGGGCATCCGCTGCATCCACTGTGGCTGCGGTGGCCGCACCCGTTGCTGAGGGCGACATTTTGGATCTCGACCTGAGCGACTTCGACCCTCTCCAAAGCGGGCAGGAATTGATCGATATAGAAGCACTGCCGGGAGCACTGGAGCTTGAAGCGGTAGTCTCCGGCCCTGGAGACTCGGGCCCTGGAGACTCGGGCCTGTATATCTCGAACGATGATGCGCTCGATGCGTCCTCGCTCGAGTTGGATATGGGTGATCAGTTGGAGCACGGTGTTGATGGGCCAGCTGCGCCTATTGCGGGGTTGGGCACTGCCGATGGAGGCCTTGAGAACGAATATTTGGATACCAATACGCTCGTTATCGGGACCGAGGCCGAACCTCTGGACGATATCGACGAGATGCAAACGCGGTTGGAACTGGCTGAGCAGTATATCTCCATGGGCGAGAATGCAGCCGCCGAGGAGATCATTGATGAGGTGTTGGCGGACGGCAGCGATGTGCACAAGACCGCGGCTGCGGTGCTTCAACAGCGGTTGAGCGAAGAGCCCCCGACACGATAGCGGTTATCTTGGCGGTAGCGGTTATCTTGGATAGTGACAGTGCGGATCGCGCTGGGTGTGGAGTACCGGGGTAGCGCCTATCACGGTTGGGAGCGACAACGGCAGGCGCCTACCGTGCAAGCGGAATTGGAGCGTGCGCTATCCAAGGTGGCCAATCATCGGGTGAGTTCGACGTGTGCGGGACGTACTGATGCCCGCGTGCATGGCCTCGGCCAGGTGATCCATTTCGACACGGACGCGAAACGGCGACTGCACGCGTGGGTCCTGGGGACCAACTCGTCACTGCCTGATGATGTAGCGGTTGTATGGGCGCACCAAGTGCCGGATTGTTTTCATGCGCGTTTTAGCGCCCTGTCAAGATGTTATCGCTATCTCATTTTGAACCGGCGTTCACCCCCTGCTGCGCTTGCCGGGCAGGTGACCTGGACCCACAGGCAACTCGACGCGTGGCGGATGCATGAGGCAGCGCAGCGGCTCGTGGGTGAGCACGATTTCAGCGCTTATAGAGCATCGGGGTGCCAGGCGCGGACCGCGGTGCGGCGGATCCTCTCTTGTAGTGTGGAGCGCCGCGGCCAATTTGTCGTCATGGAGATCGAGGCGAACGCTTTTTTGCAACATATGGTTCGCAATATCGCCGGAGTACTGATGGCCATCGGGACTGGAGAGCAGGGCATAGGATGGGCGCAGGAAGTCCTGGATTCCCGCACCCGTACAGCCGGTGGCATCACCGCGCCGCCTGACGGGTTGTATTTCCTGAAGGTACGCTACCCGGATGCTTTTGCCCTACCCGCCACTTGTAGTCCTCTTTGCCTTTGGTAATCTTGCCCTTGGTAATTTTGCCCTTGGTGATCGTAGGTGAGCGTTGCCGGGCGGCCATCGGTTCTCCCATCAGTGGCTATCGGCTCTGCCGTATATGGCCGTTCGCTCTGCCATAAGTGGTGTTAGTGCGATATGGTTCGCTCCCTGCTCGATATGGATGCTTGGTGATGGGGCTCCGTGCGCCGCGTGTTCGCGTCAAGATCTGCGGCCTTACCCGCCCGGGCGATGCTATAGCCGCCGCTCAGGCAGGTGCCGATGCCATAGGGCTGGTTTTTTATCCAGCTAGCCCACGGGCGGTGTCCGTGGCCATCGCGCGGGCGATTTGCGCGGTGTTGCCGCCGTTTGTGTCACGGGCCGCTTTATTCGTGAACGAATCTGCGCAGCGGGTCGAACAGGTACTGGCTGAGGTGCCGATCGATACCCTTCAATTTCATGGCGATGAAACATCCGAGTACTGCGCCTCCTTCGGCGTGCCTTTTGTGAAAGCGATAGGGGTCAAAGCCGGGGTGGATGTGGCCGAAGAGATGGCGCGCTTCGAGACGGCCAGCGGCATTCTCCTGGACAGTCATGATCGGGTGCGCCGGGGGGGCACGGGCCGGGCTTTTGACTGGGCTTTGATCCCAGGGAAACAACCAGCGGAACAACCGAGGGCACAACACCCCCCTATCATTTTGGCCGGCGGTTTGAACCCCGTTAACGTAGCGGCAGCGGTACGTACCGTGCAGCCCTATGCTGTCGATGTAAGCGGCGGTGTGGAACGTGAGAAAGGCATTAAAGACGCAGCGCTAATCGCTGCCTTCATGCGAGGAGTCAATCGTGTCACAGCTTTCCAATAAGACCCCGCAAGAGCGTCTTATCGGGCAATGTCCCGACGCGGCCGGGCATTTTGGCCCCTACGGTGGCCGCTTCATCGCCGAGACTCTGGCCGGTCCCGTGGAGGCCTTGAGGATAGCCTATGAAAAGTACAAGGACGATCCTCGGTTTCAAGCGGAGTTTCATGCCGATCTTGCCCACTATGTGGGCCGTCCCACGCCGCTTTATTTCGCCGAGCACCTGACTGCCAAAGTAGGTGGTGCGCGGCTCTACCTGAAGCGGGAAGACTTGAATCACACTGGTGCACACAAGGTAAACAACACCATCGGGCAGGTGCTTTTAGCCAAGCGCATGGGCAAGACGCGCATCATCGCCGAGACTGGGGCGGGTCAACACGGTGTAGCCACGGCGACGGTGGCGGCACGTCTTGGCCTGGAGTGCATTGTCTATATGGGCAGTGAGGACATGGAGCGCCAGGCCAGCAATGTGTACCGCATGAAGTTGCTGGGTGCCCAGGTGGTGCCGGTCACCTCCGGTACCAAAACCCTGAAAGATGCCTTGAATGAGGCGATGCGCGATTGGGTGACCAACGTAGACGATACCTTCTATATCATCGGCACTGTTGCGGGCCCTCATCCGTACCCGCAGATGGTGCGCGATTTTCAGACCGTCATCGGGCGTGAAGCGCGCCAGCAGATATTGGATAGTGCGGGGCGGTTGCCCGATGCCATCATCGCCTGCGTCGGCGGTGGCTCCAACGCCATCGGGTTGTTTCACCCGTTTTTAGATGATCCGGATGTAGCCATCTACGGCGTCGAGGCCGGTGGCAACGGCGTGAGCACGGGGGAGCACGCGGCACCTCTTTGCGCCGGGCGCCCAGGGGTATTGCATGGCAACCGTACTTATTTGATGCAAGACGAAGACGGCCAGATCCAAGGCACTCATTCGGTATCGGCTGGTTTGGACTATCCGGGCGTGGGTCCGGAGCACGCCTGGTTGAAGGACATAGGCCGGGTGAATTACGTCACTGCTACGGATGATGAGGCACTCGATGGATTTCACGCACTCACCCGCACCGAAGGGATCATCCCGGCGCTCGAATCGAGCCATGCGGCCGCTTATGCCATGCAACTGGCGGCATCCATGGCGCGCGATGACCTCGTCATCGTCAATCTCTCGGGGCGCGGAGACAAAGACATGCAGACGGTAGCCGAGCGGCAGGGGATCGAATTGTGAGCCGGCTATGCCGTCGTTTTACCGAATTGCGCGGCGAGGGCCGGGCCGCTCTAGTGTGCTTTATCACCGCAGGTGATGGTGGCATGGGTCTTACTTTGGCCACCATGCATGCCATGGTGGAAGCGGGTGCCGATATTATTGAGCTGGGCGTGCCTTTTTCCGATCCGATGGCCGACGGACCCTCGGTGCAATTGGCGGGGGAGCGGGCGCTAGCCGGCGGTACGCGGGTGGCGGATGTGTTCAAGGTAGTGCGGGATTTTCGCCAACGCGACAATGCCACCCCCATTGTTCTAATGGGTTATCTCAATCCCATCGAGGCGCAGGGCGCGCAGGCCTACGCCTCGGCAGCATCCGCCGCCGGGGTGGACGGCGTGATCATCGTGGATCTGCCGCCTGAGGAGGGTGAAGAGACTTTTGCTACCTTCAAAAAACATGGCATAGACCCAATCATGTTCGTCGCGCCCACTACTACCCAAGCGCGCATGAGGATGATCTGTGATGGTGCCAGTGGCTTTATCTATCTGGTGTCTATAAAAGGTGTCACGGGTACGCGCCAGGCCGATGCCGGGGAGGTCGCGGTGAAGGCGCAACAGGTGCGCGCGGTCACCGATCTACCCATAGCCGTAGGCTTCGGTATCAAGGATCGCGCGTCGGCAGCGGCCATGGCGGGCAGTGTTGATGCGGTAATCGTCGGCAGCGCGCTGGTCGATCGCGTTGGGGAATGCGTGGATGATCCCCAGCATGCGCCCGGGTATGTGGCGCAGTTGGTGTCCGAGCTTAGAGCCGGCGTGGAAGAAGCTCGGCGTGATGCCTGATTCTCGGCCGCGGCATTGACGCAGTGAGTGAGGTTATGAGTTGGTTCGAAAAACTGTTGCCGTCTCGTATCCGCACCGATGGTGGAAGCAAGCGCAAGGTGCCCGCTGGGCTGTGGCTGAAGTGTACCTCCTGTAGCGCGGTGCTCTACCGGGCCGAGTTGGAGCGCAATCTGGACGTTTGTCCCAAGTGTGGTCATCACCTGCGCCAACCGGCCCGTCGGCGTTTACAGCAGTTGCTGGACGATACTGGCGAGCAGATGGAACTCGGGTCGGACCTGCGCGCCGCCGATCCGCTCGAGTTCAAAGATTCCAAGCGCTACGTCGATCGTTTGAGCGCGGCGATCAGATCGACCGGCGAAAGCGACGCGCTCGTCGTTATCTGTGGCACGGTATGCGGCGTGCCGCTCACCGCCGCCGCTTTCGAGTTCGGCTTCTTGGGCGGTTCAATGGGTTCGGTGGTGGGCGAACGGTTCGTTTTGGCCGCCGAAGCGTGTATCGAGCAGCGCCTGCCCTTGGTGAGCTTTAGCGCCAGCGGTGGGGCGCGCATGCAAGAGGCGCTGTTCTCGTTGATGCAGATGGCTAAAACCAGCGCCGCCATCCAGCGTCTGCGCACCGAGTCGTTGCCCTACATATCGGTATTGACCGATCCCACCATGGGCGGGGTATCGGCGAGTTTTGCCATGTTGGGCGATGTCATCATCGCCGAACCTGGCGCGCTGGTAGGGTTCGCGGGACCCAGGGTAATAGAGCAGACTGTACGGGAGACTTTGCCGGAGGGATTTCAACGGGCCGAGTTCCTTTTGGAACACGGTGCTATCGACATGATCGTGGACCGCCGTGAGATGCGCCAACGTTTAGCTTCACTGCTGACCATGTTGATGGGGGCGCCGCGTCCGCACTTCGCGCTGGCCGATGGCAGTGCCGCCGCCTGAATCTTGAGGGCACCTCTAACAATGCACTTTTCCGCGATTGCGGCGTCAGCGCCGTGCTCCAATCCTCAGGTATCACCTATACACTGCGGTTGTGCGCGCGGTGCTTCCTTGCACTCACGAAACAATGACTATTTTTAGAGGTGCTCTTGAGTAACCGGTGTCCACCGGCCCCGCGCATCATACGAGCTTATTGCAAAATTGCATAAACCCTCAGGCTCATAACCTTCCATGTTCATCACTCCTTGAGTCCATCAGCCATGCGTTTCGAACGATTGCAAGAGTGGTTGGATTGGCAGGAGAGCCAGTTTCCGAGTCCTATGAACCTGGGTTTGGAGCGGGTGCGGGCAGTGGTTGAGTGTATGCAATGGCCGCCAAGACGTTTTCCTCTTGTCGTAGTCGCCGGCACCAACGGCAAGGGCTCTTGCGTGGCTTTTCTGCAAAGCGCTTTTGTGGCGGCCGGCTATAAAGTGGGTACCTACACTTCGCCGCACCTATTGCGCTACAACGAACGTATACGTATTGATGGCGTGCCGTTGGATGACGCTACTATCATGCAATCCTTCGCCCGCCTGGATGAACGCCGTAGCGATACCACTATGACGTATTTCGAATTCGGTACGTTGGCGGCTATGGATCAGTTTATCGCCCAAGATTGCGATGTGGCGGTGATGGAGATCGGCATCGGTGGGCGGCTGGATGCGGTCAACGTGTTTGATGCCGACATCGCTCTTATTACCACCATCGATATCGATCATCGCCAATGGTTGGGCGATGACCGGGAGGCGATAGGTCGGGAAAAAGCCGGTATTTTGCGCCTGGACCGTCCGGCAGTGGTGGCCGAGCGCAATCCACCACGCTCCGTGCGCCGCCGCGCCGGCCAGTTGTACGCCCCACTGCATGTTCTGGGCGAGAGCTTTGAGCGCTACGATAACGGTCACGTGTGGACTTGGTCGCACGGTTCCACGGTTTGGGAGACACTGCCACAGCCGGCTTTAAAAGGAGATTTTCAAAAGGATAATGCTGCCGGTGCGTTCATGGTGCTGCATTTGCTGGCACCGTCTCATCCGGTGAGCCGCGAGGCAGTTGACCGCGCTTTACAGTATCCGGATCTGGAAGGGCGCTTTCAGCAGGTGAGCGCGGCGCCGCGGATCATCGTGGACGTGGCGCACAATGCGCAGGCGACGCGGACGCTGGCGGACAATCTGCGCGGCGACACGGTGCCAAGGGGCCGTACTTTAGCGGTGGCCGCGCTGCTGGCGGACAAGGATCTAGCCGCCGCGTTGGAGCCGTTGCTAGGGCTGATCGATGAGTGGCACATTAGTGGATTGGATGGACCGCGCGGTGACGATGGCACGGGTGTGCGCACGGTACTGAGCGGCTTTGGTGTGACTGCTCTTAGCTGCCATCAGAACGTGTTGGCCGCGATGGAGAGCGCCCGCGCGCGGGCCGCGTCGAACGACACGATAGTCGTATTCGGATCGTTCCATACCGTGAGCAGCGTGTTGGCGCTGCCCTGTTGGACGACGGAGCGTTCCGGTAGGCTCCGGTAGGCAGCTAGTGTGGGTTGGCTCTCAGGAAGCGGATAGGTAGTGCCGAGCGGCAGGGCCATGATGGACAATGCATGAGGCGAGTAAAAATCGGCTGGTGGGCGCGAGTGTATTGGCTTTGGTGATGATTGGAGTCCTGGCCTGGTTGCTCAGCGGATCGCCTTCGCCTGCTCCCGCCACAGCGTACGTGCCAGCGCCAAATGAAGGTGCTGCTTTCGATTCCCGGATTGTGCCTATGCCCGCCGATACTTCGAGCGATACCTTGACCGATAGTCTGGCCGAGGAACGTCGGAGGCTAGCGCGAACGCTGCCGCCCTCCGGTGACGGCGCCCGTGAGACGGTGCCGGGATCGGCCCCTGGCACTTCGCCTCAGGCCAGTGAGAAAGGTGGCGCTAGCGAGCGGAGGGCGAGCGCGGAGAAATGGTTGTTACAACTCGCTAGTTTTACCAGCCAAGCCAATGCGGATGCGTTGCGAGAACAATTGGCGGCCGCGGGTTACGCCGTGTATGTGGAGAAGGCCGGAGTTCACGTGCGGGTGATGATTGGCCCGCTGCTGTCCAGAGCGCAGGCCGATGCCGCCCGCGCCGCACTGGAGCAGCGAACCCGCTTGAAAGGTGTAGTGCGCAGAGCTGGTAACTTATGAATCTCACTGAGGTTGATTATCTGATCATCGGCATCATCGTCGTCTCTGCCGTTGTCAGTCTTACCCGCGGCTTCGTCAAGGAAGCCATTTCACTCGGTGGCTGGATTCTGGCCGTGTGGCTGAGTTTCACTTTTTTTGAACCGGTTTCTTTGTATCTGGAACCGCATGTATCCGCGCCTTCAGTGCGCTTAGCGCTAGGATTTGTCGGATTGTTCATGGCGGTCATGATGTTGACCGGCATCATCGTTTACCTCGCTGGCGCGGTGGTTAGCGGGACTGGCGTGACAGGCACCGATAGGGTGCTCGGTATGGTATTCGGCGCGGCCAGGGGCGCCCTCATCGTCGGTCTGCTGGTGATGGTGGCTGGATTGACGCCGCTGCCGCGCGATCCGTGGTGGCGCGCGTCAACCTTGATTCCACATTTCGAGCGTCTCGCCGTTGAAATCAGGGGTGTTCTACCGCAACAAGTGGCGCAGTATTTACGCTTCACTTGAGCCGTTCAGGGTAGCCGTTGCGATGGGGTCCGTCCTGGTGTCGAGTGGCTGCTTTGCGGCGGGGCGCAGGAGCATGCATTCATGTGCGCAATAGTCGGCTTGGCGGCCCATGGCGATGTCAACACGCAGTTGTACGACGCACTCACCGTGTTGCAGCACCGTGGACAGGATGCGGCCGGCATCGTTACCAGTGATGGCCGGCGTCTACATTTGCGCAAAGACCGCGGATTGGTGCGTGAGGTGTTTCAGACGCGGCATATGCTGCGCCTGAAGGGCAACGTAGGCATAGGCCATCTTCGCTATCCGACCGCTGGACAGGCCTCGGCGGCCGAAGCGCAGCCGTTCTATGTCAACGCACCGTTCGGCATCACGCTGGCGCACAACGGTAACCTGGTCAATGCCGCTCAACTCATGGAGGAGTTGTTCGAGCAAGATATGCGCCACATCAATACCGACTCCGACTCGGAGGTGTTGCTCAATGTGTTCGCGCACGAACTATGGCGCCGTGGCCGTGCCGGGCTCAAACCGGATGATATCTTCGAGGCAATACGCAACGTGCATCAGCGCTGTGAGGGCGCTTACGCGGCGGTAGCCACCATCAATGGTTACGGCCTGGTGGCGTTCCGCGATCCGCTTGGCATCCGGCCGGTGGCGTTTGGTCAACGTGAGGGACCGCACGGCGTCGAGTACATGGTGGCGTCGGAAAGCGTGGCCCTGGATGCACTCGATTTTGAACTGGTACGCGATATCGCGCCCGGCGAGGCCATTTTCATCGATAGCGAAGCGGTGCTTCACTCGCGCCAATGCGCTCACAACGCGGTGCTGGCGCCGTGTATTTTCGAGTACGTGTATCTGGCCAGGCCAGATTCGATCATGGACGATGTATCCGTCTACAAAGCCCGGCTGCGCATGGGTGAGCGCTTAACCGACAAGATCATGCGCGAGTTTCCCGAGCACGACATAGACGTGGTCATACCGATCCCCGAGACCAGCCGCACGGCGGCGCTGCCGCTCGCCTACCGTCTAGGTGTCAAGTACCGCGAGGGTTTTGTTAAAAACCGGTATATAGGGCGGACTTTCATCATGCCTGGCCAGGGTGAACGGCGAAAATCGGTGATGCAGAAATTGAACCCTATAGGGCTCGAGTTCGAAGGCAAGAACGTATTGTTGGTCGATGATTCCATCGTCCGTGGCACCACCTCCAAAGAAATCGTGCAGATGGCCCGGGATGCGGGCGCAAGGCGCGTTTACTTCGCCTCCGCGGCGCCGCCAGTGCGCCACGCCAATGTTTACGGCATCGACATGCCGGCGGCGGGTGAGTTGGTGGCGGCGGGGCGTAGCGAGGATGAGGTGGCGCAAGAGTTGGGCGCGGATCGTTTGTTCTATCAAGACTTGGACGATCTCATCGACGCGGTTCGCTATGGCAATCCCGATATTCACCAGTTCGATACGTCGTGTTTTTCCGGCGAATATTTAACAGGCGGCGTGACCGCGTCATTTCTGCACCGCCAGGAGACGCTGCGTAATGACGGGGCCAAGAGCCGCAGCGCGGCCGCCGATGATGAGGTGCTCGAGTTGAGGAACGCGATATAACCCCCGCCACGGTCACAGTACGTTTGTTGACCGGCGGCGAGGCGGCGCATTGGGTGGATCTGCGGCACTTGTTCGTGGAGTACGCGGAAAGTTTAGCCATCTCGCTGGAGTATCAGGGCTTTGCCGGAGAGCTTCAGGATCTGCCGCGTATTTATAGCGACCACGAGGGGGGTGCTTGGTTGGCATTAAGAGAGGGCGTGGCTATAGGGTGTGTGGCATTGAAGGCGAATACATCCGAGAGCGCCGAGCTCAAACGCCTCTATGTACGCGCGTGTGGGCGCGGGGCTGGGGTAGGGGAGCGTTTGGCGACGGCGGCCATCACCCATGCCCGGCAACTGGGCTATAAAACGATTCGCCTCGATACCTTGCCAACGATGGCGGCGGCGCAGCGCATGTACCGCCGCTTGGGTTTTGTGGAGACGGAGCCGTACTACGACACGCCCATCGAAGGTACTCGATTCATGGCACTGACGCTTTGATAACATGCGTGGAATGCCTGCAAAGAATACGGTTTGGAGAATTAGCAATGGTTAAACGGGTGGAAAAGAGTGATGCTGAATGGCGCGAACTTTTGAGCGCCGATCAGTATCAAGTGCTGCGCAGCAAAGGCACTGAGCGTGCGTTTACCGGCGAGCACAACAATACCAAGACAGCGGGTACTTATGTGTGCGGCGGTTGCGGTCAACCGTTGTTTTCATCCTCCACTAAGTTCGACAGCGGCAGCGGATGGCCCAGCTTTTATGAGCCCATAGATGCGGTCCATATAGAAGAAGAGCGCGATACTTCCTACGGCATGGTCCGCACGGAGGTGATGTGCAGCGCTTGCGATGGACATTTGGGGCATGTTTTTGCGGATGGTCCGGCGCCCACCGGGTTGCGTTACTGCATCAATTCACTGTCGCTCAAGCTTGAGGCGGACGAGGAGTAAGGAGGGCGAACTACGCGCCACTCGCATTCAACTGCACGACGCCATCTGAGACGCGGGTGGCAAATGTGGCGATATCATCAGTGGCAGGTGGTGTAAGTACCGCACCTGTGCGCAGATCGAAGGCGGCACCATGGCGCGGGCAAATGAGCCGATACCCGCAGATATCGCCGCCGCTCAAGCCGGTATAGTCGTGGGTGCAAAGATCTTCGATTGCGAGGAATTCGCCGCCTATGTTGTAAACGGCGATATCTTTATCATTGAGCTGGACGATGCGGTAAGCACCGTGTTGAATGGAGTGGGCCGGCGCTATATCGATCCACCGTTCGGTGGTGGCTTTATCCGCCATCAGCGCGTGCGTGCAACGGCTCTAGAGCAGCCCTAACTCGAGTTTTATCTCATCGGAAATGCGATCTTGGGTCCAGGGCGGATCCCATACCAGTTCCACGTGGGCTTCGCTGACACCATCCACTTTGCGCACCTCGTCTTCCACCGTGCCGGGAAAGGTCTGGGCGATGGGGCAACCGGGAGAGGTTAGCGTCATGTCGATATCTACCGTTCCGTCCGGCTCTATGCGCACATCGTAGATGAGGCCCAGGTCGTAGATGTTGACGTGAATGTCCGGATCGTAAACTTCGCGCAAGGCCGCGATGATGTCCGCCATTAGCGCGCCTTCTTGCGAGCCTTTCGCCTGCGGCCCACTCGGCTGGTCTAGCTGATTTGAGCTATCGATTGGACTTTGTGCTGATTCCATCATCAACCCCCAGGGCATGTGAACGAGCATCAGGATACCACGCAAGCACTAGGCGCCGAATATGTCCCGTACTTTCTCCAAGGCACCGGCCAGGGCTTCCATCTCTTCCAGGGTATTGTAGAGGGCGAGTGAGGCGCGCGCTGTCGCTGGCAGACCGAAGCGTTCCATCACCGGCATGCTGCAATGGTGACCGGCGCGCACGGCGATGCCTTCCGTGTCCAAGATGGTGCCCACATCGTGGGCGTGAATACCATCGAACACAAACGACAGCACCGCCGCTTTTTGGCGAGCGCTGCCCACTATGCGCAGGCCCGGGATCCCCGATACCAACCGAGTGGCGTGCCGCAACAGGGCGTCTTCATGGGCGGCGATACACGCTATATCCAGGCTTTCCACGTACTCCAGCGCGGCGCCCAGGGCGATGGTGTCGGCGATATTCGGTGTGCCGGCTTCAAAGCGGTAAGGAATGTCGTTGTACTCGGTGCCAGAGAAGCTGACCCGCCTTATCATATCGCCGCCCGACTGATACGGCTGCATCTCCTCCAGTGCATCCATCTTGCCGATGAGCCCGCCGATGCCAGTCGGTCCATAGACCTTGTGACCGGAAAAAGCAAAGAAGTCGCAATCTAACTCCACTATGTTCACGGCTTTGTGTGGTGCTGCCTGGGCGCCGTCCAACAACACCCTGGCGCCCGCATCATGGGCGGCGCGGATGATCTCGCGCACCGGGTTGACGGTTCCCAATGCATTGGAAATATAGGCCGCCGCCACAAACCGGGTTTTCTCGCCGATCAACGCGAGCGTTGCATCCAGATCCAGCGAGCCGTCTTCTTGTATGGGCGCCACTTGCAAAACAGCACCGGTTTTTTCCGCCAATATCTGCCAGGGCACGATGTTGGAGTGGTGTTCCATCTGCGTGGTGATGATTTCATCGCCGGGCTTGAGCATTGGGCGCACATAACCTTCCGCCACTAAATTGATGGACTCGGTAGTGCCGCGGGTAAACACCACACAGCGGTTGTCGGGGACGCCGAAGAAGCGGGCGATGATGTCACGGGTACCTTCATAGGCAGCCGTGGCCCGTTCACTCAATGCATGCACGCCGCGGTGTACATTGGCATTGTCATTGCAGTAGTAGTGGGTGATGGCGTCGATCACCGCCCGTGGTTTTTGCGTGGTGGCGGCGTTATCCAGATACACCAAGGGTTTGCCATGCACTTGTTGGTGCAGGGCGGGAAAGTCCTTCCGCACTTTAACGACATCCAAGCTATTGGTTTTGGCTGTCTCGGCCAGGCTCACCGCTGCATTGCTCATACCAACTCCTTCAACTCTTTGCCGTAGGGCAAGATTTCAATAAGCACGTGTTCGATGTGTTGCCGCAGGCCCTCTATGGGTATGCGCTCCACCACATCGTGGGCGAAACCGTAGGTCAGCAGGCCGCGGGCTTGAGGCTCCGGTATGCCGCGTGAGCGCAGATAAAACAGCATCTGCTCATCGAGTTGACCGACGGTGGTGCCGTGAGCACAGCGCACATCGTCGGCGTAAATTTCTAGCTGTGGTTTAGTGTCTATCTCGGTGTTTCTAGACAGTAACAAGTTGTGATTGGCCTGCTGCGCATCGCTTTTTTGCGCGCTGGGCAGCACGTGTACCTGGCCGTTGAATACACCGCGGGCGGAGCCGTCCAACACCCCTTTGTAGTACTGGCGGCTAGTACAGTGCGGGTGGTTGTGAAAAGTGCGTATGTGAAAGTCCACATGTTGTCTGGCGCTGCCCAGATACAGGCCGTTCAGGGCGCAGCTACCGTTGGGTGCGGCGAACTCCGTGTTGATGTCGTAGCGGGCGAGGGCGGCGCCTACCGATAGAGCGTGATTGGTGTACTGCGTCCCCTCGCTTTGCCGCACCTCGATGCTGGCAACGTGGAACGCCTTGCGGCTTTCCGTTTGCAGCCGCGTATGTTCCAGGGCGGCACCATCCGCCAAGACCACATTCGTCACGTTGTTGGTGAAATAAGTGCCGTCAGCCAGCGCTGTATAGTGTTCCGTGATGTGCGCGTTGGCGCCAGCGCCCAGCCAGAACACGTTGCGCGGTTGCACGGCCCGGTCATCGGCACCCGAGGCGGCGAAAAGCAGGTGAATCGGGTGTTCCACCTGAACGCCTTCCTCGATGAGGATAGCGGCGCCATCGGCCAACTGGGCGGTGTTGAGCGCGGTGAAACCGTTGCTTTGACCGACGCCATTAGCCTCGATGCAAGTACGCACCGCCGGATGTCCGCCCGCCACCGCCTCCGCCAGACTGAGCACCGTAACGCCCTGCGGGGCCGTACCTGAGCGGGCCGCCAACTGGCCATCCACGAAGACGAGGCCTAGCGGAGCGCGCTCGCCATAACCCAATGCGGGCAACGAATCCAATGCGGGCAATGGCCCCGGCGCCTCGTCGGCGGCTCCGGCTGGCGCCAATTTGAAAGACCGCCGCTCGATGGGCCGAACGCTGGTGTATTTCCAGTCTTCATGGCGCTGATTGGGCAGCCCCAGTGCACGGAACGCGGCGCGTCCTCGCTCCCTGATGGCGCCAGTCCAGCCTTGCCCGGCACCCTCTTGCAACTCGGATAAAACGGCGGCGAAGGCGTCACTCACGCCGCATTCTCCTGGTTGACCCAGTGATAACCCTCGGCTTCCAGTTGCATAGCCAGCGACTTATCGCCGGAGCGCACGATGCGGCCATCGGACAACACGTGCACATAGTCGGGCACTATATGCTCGAGCAGGCGCTGATAATGCGTGATCACCACGAACGCTCGGTTACCGTCGCGTAGCGCGTTAACCCCACCTGCGACGATTTTCAGCGCGTCTATATCAAGACCCGAATCGGTTTCATCCAGCACGGCGAGGCGCGGTTCCAGCACCGCCATCTGAAAAATCTCGTTGCGCTTTTTTTCACCGCCGGAGAAACCTTCATTGACGGAGCGTTTGAGGAATTGCTCCGGCAACTCCACCAGTTTCATCTTTTCCTTGACCCGCTTCATGAACGCGAAGCCGTCCAGTTCTTCCTCGCCGCGTGATTGTCTGGCGGCGTTTACCGCCGCTTTTAGAAAATAAACATTATTGACGCCGGGGATTTCCACCGGATATTGAAAAGCTAGAAACAGTCCTTGATGGGCACGCTCGTCGGGCGCCTGATCCAATAGTGACGCACCGAGGTAAAGTACTTCTCCGGCGCTTATTTCGTAGCCGTCCCGGCCCGCTAGCACATGGGACAGGGTACTTTTGCCGGAGCCGTTGGGACCCATAATCGCATGCACCTCGCCAGCCCCGACTTCCAGGTTAATGCCTTTGAGGATGGTTTTGCCGTTTACGCTGGCGTGAAGATTCTTGATGCTTAGCATTGACTTAACCCGAATTATTCAGCAGACCACCGCCCGAAGTAGATCCTGCGCCGTAGATCCTGCGCCTCAACCGACCGCGCCTTCCAAGCTGACGCTGAGCAGGTTTTGCGCTTCTACCGCGAATTCCATCGGCAACTCTTTAAACACTTCCTTGCAAAATCCGTTGACGATCATGGACACCGCGTCTTCCTCGCCGATGCCTCTTTGTTGACAGTAGAACAGCTGATCTTCGCTGATCTTCGAGGTGCTTGCCTCGTGTTCCACCGTGGCCGTGGGGTTTTTGACTTCCACGTAGGGAAATGTATGGGCACCGCACGTGTCGCCTAAGAGCAGAGAGTCGCACTGGGTATAGTTACGGGCGTTCTCGGCCCGTTTACCCACTTGCACGAGTCCGCGGTAGGCGTTTTGTCCGCGTCCGGCGGAGATCCCCTTGGAGATAATCGTACTGCGGGTATTGGCGCCCACGTGCACCATTTTGGTTCCCGTGTCCGCCTGTTGCGCGTTATTGGTAAGCGCCACCGAGTAGAACTCGCCGATGGAGTTGTCGCCTCTTAGGACGCAGCTAGGATATTTCCAGGTGATGGCGGAGCCGGTTTCCACTTGGGTCCAGGCGATCTTCGAATCGGCGCCGCGGCATTCACCCCGCTTGGTGACGAAGTTGTAGATGCCACCGCGGCCGTTTTCATCACCCGGATACCAGTTTTGCACCGTGGAGTATTTTATCTCGGCGCCTGCCTCGGCGATCAGTTCCACCACCGCCGCGTGTAGTTGATTCTCGTCGCGTTGTGGCGCGGTACAACCTTCCAGGTAACTGACATAAGCGCCCTCATCGGCGATGATGAGAGTGCGCTCGAACTGGCCGGTGTTGCGTTCGTTGATTCTGAAATAGGTGGACAATTCCATGGGGCAACGCACGCCCTTGGGGATGTATACGAATGAACCGTCGGTAAACACGGCGCAGTTGAGCGCGGCGAAAAAATTGTCCCGTTGCGGCACCACGCTGCCGAGGTAGCGCTCCACCAAGCCGGGGTGCTCCTGCACCGCCTCGGAGAATGAGCAGAAAATGATGCCCTCGGCGGCTAATTGTTCCTTGAAGGTGGTGGCCACGGAAACACTGTCGAAGACCGCGTCAACGGCAACCCCGGCCAGGGCGGCGCGCTCGGCCAGCGGAATGCCGAGTTTCTCGTAGGTCTCGAGCAGCTTGGGATCAACCTCGTCCAGGCTCTGTGGTCCGTCGCCTGGCGCTTTAGGGGCCGAATAGTAGGAGATGGCTTGATAGTCTATGGGGGCGATATTCAGCTTGGCCCACCCAGGCCCACGCATCTCGAGCCACTGGCGGTAGGCGGCCAGCCGCCAATCGAGCATGAAGGCGGGCTCCTTTTTAATCGCGGAAATGCGCTTGATCACGTCCTCATCGAGTCCAGGTGGTAGGGTTTGCGCCTCGACTTCGGTGACGAAACCGTGTTTGTATTCGCGCTTGACGAGCGCTTCGACCTGCTCGGTGCTACTAGCCATGTCCACTTATACCTGAGTAAAACGGTCGGGAATTCTATGATTAACCCAGTAAAATGGTCAAGAATTATGAGCCAAGAAGTGTAAGGCTTTCGCTGTGAAGCGGATCGTGGTTTGTTTGAACGAGTGTTTGGCCGCCGCGCAGCCGTCATGCAAGTGACTGTGGTCGTCGATCCGTAATGTTTGACGTTTGTTGATTCCACATTGTTTCATCGCGAACCATGGCGTTTAGGATAACGATGAACTTTCTCATGCAGGCCGTGATAGCCACTTTCTCGTGCTTGCCTGTCGCGACCAGGCGTTGATAGAACTGGCGTAGTATGGGGTTGCATCGAATGGCCGACACAGTGGCCATGTAGCGCATCGTTCTAACGTTTGACCGGCCGCCACGGATTCGGCGCTTGCCACGCGACTTGGCGCTGTGACGATTGAACAGCGCCAGTGCGCACGCCGCGGCAACCGGTTTGTGGGAGAGCTTGCCCCACTCGGGCCATTCACCGAGCCGGGTGTACAACACGCCATTGCCGACACCAGGCACCGAGCGCAGTGGGTCGCAGAGGTGCTTCGACCGGGGCACACTCTAGACGGCACGGTCGAGTTGGGCGTCGAGCCATTCGAGTGCTTTGTCGAGCGCACGGATAAGCGCCTTGTACGAGCGTGTGAGTGCCTTGGGCATGACCTTGATGCGGTTGAGCGCCAGGGTGCGCCTCTCGATGAGTGGCCGCCGTCCGGCCAACTGGCCGATGGCACCAGCGTAGCGATGCCCATTCAGCGGGTTGACGACGAGACTAGGCAAATTGCGTTCAATGGCCGCCTCAAGGAGTGCCCGTTCGTAGCGGCCGGTCGCTTCGAGCCCGATGCGCTTGAGCTTGAACCGTGTCAGTGGGCCGAGGCGCGGGCGGACAGCCTTGAGCGAATTCTCCACGCTAATCGCGACATTTCGTTCGTAGAGTATGTACTTGCCGACATCCACTGCGACATTGACGAAGGGAGCAGGTCTGTTCGGAGAAACTCCCCCTTGCTGGATTCGGGCTCTGAGGCCCATTGGACTGTACGCGCTAAAAATCGGACCGACCCAGCGCCCCCACTGGTTAACGGTCTCGTGAAAGCGGAACCGGCGTTCCATCGGGCTACTGAGCCGGTAACTTGTTGCAGCCAGTGACGGGCCTCATCTTATTTCAGCGTCGCGAGTTCAGTGTATGATTTCAGTTTCGGTGGGCCGCTTTGGCGGGCGCCTGAGCCGGGACGTTGTGCTATTTCTTCAAGAGATAGCCGAGTATCCCGCCAGTTGCTGCTGACAAAATTGACATAGCCCATTTTTTAGCTTCAGGGGTAGAGTGAGCGTCTTGCAATGTGCTCAAACATATCCATGCAATAATCACCACAAAAGCAATAGCTACAATAAAAATCACAATCTCTTTAAAGAGTCGAACATGCATTTCATTGTTAGTTTCTTCTCTATCAATCGAAACTGAGTAATTGTGTCCGGCAGGTGGGCTATTTAAATCAATTTGGCTCACAATCCAATTATTTCCGTTTCCAATTTATTTGTTTCTGGCCGTGCCAGCCCAAGCTTAAGTCCTCTGGACTGGCCATCTCGGGCAGCAAGGTAAAGCTGTAGGGCCTTCCGAAGTACTTCATTTTTGCTGATTTCGGATTCTGTTGCCGCTTGGTCAATAGCTTTTGTAAGATCGTCTGAGAGAGTTACACTAAATCTGGCCATAGATCACCTATGTATTAGAGTCAAATTCGAACCAAGCATACACCAAATTGGTGCAATAGGCCAGTACTGGTATCCATAAATAGCTTGATATCCATAAATAGCTAATGGGTCTATTGCACTTAAGGGCACCTCTAATAATTCACATTCTGAAATCTGATAGTCAATAAAATCAGTCACTTACGCTCTGGAAAAATGTCAAAATCGTAATTTTTAGAGACGCCCTTAAGTGCCTTACCCCAGGAGATCTGTCATAGGTGCCGGAAGCACTGAAATCCGGGCAACCGGGTTTGATCGTATGGCACAAGTCAGCAAAAAGCATAGTAGGCCGCGTCCTCGGCGGCTGAAGGCCTGACCATTATCGGCGTCATGAACGCTCTGAAGGATTACCCGACAGCCGCCTACCGGCGAGGCGAAGTGCTTCGCGTGAGGGGAGGAAGAACAGCTGATGGGAGAAAAACGCCCCCATGGCTCCACTAGAGTTGATGCATGGATGATGCAGGTAGTGGGCAGGGACCACCGGATACAGGCACTGAAACCAGTTAAACGTAATCAAGGTGCGCCAGGTGTAGATGGCATGACGGTAGAAGCACTGCCGGACTCCCTGAAACAACCACTGGCCAGGCATCAAGGCACAACGGATCGATGGGCGTTACCGTCCACAGCCCGTGCTACGGGTCGAGAGGCCCAAGCCAGACGGGCGCACGCGCAAACGGGGTATAGCGACGGTCACAGACCGCCTGATCCAGCCAGCGATAGCCCAAGTCCTGCGCTGGCGCTGGGAGGCGCAATGCCACCCCAATAGCTAGGGCTTTCGCCCGATGCGCAGTGCGCACCCAGCGCTCTATCAGTCACAAAGCGAGGTCATCGAGGGTCGCCAATGGGTGGTTGACCTGGACTTTGACAGCGTCTTCGACCGGGTCAACCATGACCGGCTGATGCACAAGCTGAAAGAAGACAGGGATGACACCGTCCGGCTGCGCCTGCTCAACCGCTACCTGAAAGCCGGCATTGAGAGCAACGGCCCGGTTGAGAAAACGCAAGAAGGCGTCCCGCAAGGTAGCCCCTTATCACCGTTACTCTCAAATATCGTCCTCAATGAGCTTGACTGGGAACTGGAGCGGCGAGGTCACACCTTGGTTCGCTAGGCCGGCGAGTGCCCAATCTATGTGCGCAGCCGAGGTGCAGGCGAACGGGTAAAACCAAGCATCACCCACTTTCTCGCGCGCGCGAGCGGATCCACCCACGTACTTCGCCGCCCGCTTACTTTGATAGGACAGCTCTAAGGGCTGCGTATCACCGGGGCTACGCGGCGGGAGCACCGCGGCGGCGCGATGCGTTGAGTGATCATGCCGCGCTTTGGGTGGCGTTTGATGTACGTCTTGCTGTCTGAACAAGTCTTGCGCGCTCAGGCAGCAACCGCCATGCAATACTAGCGGTGTCACCGGAAGAATCGATAGCCATGGAATTCAGACTAAAGATTGACGCCTACAGCCCAAAAACCATTCCGATGGCGAGCTTAGCCAGTTACATGAATGACCTGGCTCGTCTGTTGGGAGAACTGGCATCTGTCCATTTTGTCCGGCTCGAAGAAGGTAGCACAGTCTTGGTACACGAGGCTGTTCCTGATGTACATGCCTAGCTACAGCTAGTTGATTCGCACGACGCTCCCGAAGAGCTGGTGCACTCCTATCGAGAATTGGACAAGCGGTCTATGGACGTATTGCCTGCTGCATTAGGCCTTCAAGACACACTGATGATGCAAAGATAACCCTATATCCCTCATAGCAAAAAAAGATTCTACACTCTTAAAACCATACACTTGGAGTCGTTCGAGCCCACTACCACAATTTCCATAGCTGCCTTGAAATTTTCGGCTAATCCTGGGCCACACCATCAATTTCTACGAACCCAAAAATCTGCCGAGGGCCAACGTTTTTCTTGCTGGTAAAATCGCTTCCGAAGCTGCAAATAATGCTCAAAATGTTGGCCAATCTCTTGCTGATAATGAGGGACTCGCTGAGGATGGTGCTCTGCTAACTCCTCTTGAATAATTCTGGCTGCTTGCAATGCAGATGTCATAGCAAAACCGATACCCATGGAAGAGATGGGATCAAACGATGCAGCCGCATCACCAATAGCGAGGAAATTTCTGCATTCTGGCAAATTGGAAATCCGAGTCGAGGCATTGCGAACCCAGGGTTTGGAATCAAGCGCAGTTGCACTGCGCACACGCTGTTTCATGTGCTTTGTTTCAAGCAGTAAACGATTCCAATTATCATTTTTGTTTAAATGATGCTTTGCAATAATATCGGAGTCCGAAAAGAAAACGATCGTTAGGATATTATCGGGAAGTAGAGCGCTATACCACCAACCTGATTCTACTGTTTCGAGCAATTGATCGTGCGGCAACGTTGCTTTATCCTCGAATTGGATAAAAGCTCCCACACCTATAAGTCTATCGAGCTTGCTTGAAGGAACACCGACTTTTCGGCAGATATTGGCTTGCCGGCCTGTGGCATCGACTAGAAACTTGGTGTTTACGACGAACTGTCCTTGAGTTGGATGGTTGACGGTCGGGAATTTTATGATTAACCCAGTAAAATGGTCAAGAATTATGGGCCAAGAGTTATAAGGCCGCCGCTGTGAAGCGGAGCGTGGTCTGTTTACAGGCCCAGTCGCAATCATTTGGCTAGTGTTGGGGTTTTTGCAGCAGGGCCGAGAATTGTAAGCGACGGTCAAGGCGCTGGAGTTGCAAGCGGACAAACTCAGGTCTGCGGTGGAGGCTCAACGGCACGCGGCACAACAGCAGCGAGAGTTGGCCGAGTTAACTAGGCAACAGCCTGAGAAAGAACGACGGCCATTAGCCACCAGGGCAGATCAGTTTGCACCTTCGCCATAGTGAACGCTAAGGCCCTTGAGTAGCTTGTCCATTTGGGAGTCGAGGACTTGTGGATCTTGCCAGTTGGAGAAGTTTAGGACGTTGAACCGCTTGATTGCTTGTCGGATGCAGGGATCCCAGTCGCAGTCTTTCCAGCTATCGTCGAGGGCTACCGGGCAGAGTACGGAGCGCTTTAGGTCCCGTTGGAGCGTAAGGCCTTTCTCAGCCTCAGCCTCAACCCAATAGCTGTTGACGGAGTTTTCGGAGAGCACCAACAAGACGGTGCTGATGTTCCTTATGGCTCGGTCGATTTGCTTCTCTAAAGGGCCGGCCACAAGGTCGTGAACATCACGCCAAGAACGTACACCATGGTCGTTTAAGCGTTTCTCGATAGTTTTGACGAAGGATTCGTCCGTGCGTGTATAGCTGATGAAGATCGGGCTGATATGGATCGGTTGGCGGCCACGAAGCTGAGCAACCTTGTAAGTGATGTCGATGATTTCTTCTTGGGTTAAGTTGTCGCGGTAGAGTTTGGTTTGTTCGATTTCCCAGTCCGTGAGGCCGCAGCCGCGGAGGAGCTTCTCTGGCAATTGCCCGGATGAGCGGAGGGTAGATGCATCCATGTGTGAGCCAGCTTTGTGCCCGCAGGAATCGAGCCCGACGACGTTCATTAGCGGCGAGTTAGAGAACGTTGTTCGGCCAAGAGACGCATCCGTCAAATTCGCCCCGTAAAGTGTCGCCGTGCTGAATTGGGTCAGATATAAATCCGCCTCACCAAGTTCAGCATCAGTGAGGTCGGCTTCCGTGAAATTAGCGCTATTGAGGTCTGTTCTAAAAAGTCGCGCGTCACGGAGATTCGCGGCACGCAGGTTCGCGCCAACCATATAGGCACAATCGAGTCTCGCACCGGAAAGTTCCGCTTGGCTCAGGTCAGCCCAAGGCATCTGCGCATTAGTGAGGTTGGCCTGACTGAGATCTGCACTGCTCAGGTTCACACGTGCCATGCGAGCATTAGGAAATCGCGCAGAGCGCAAATTAGCTTGCTTGGCACAGGTTGGCGTCACTAAGGTCCGCGTCACTCAGATCTACACCTACGAGTTGGAAGCCAAGTAGCTGCGCACCTGATAGGTTTACGACGGCGCTCGGATTGGCGTCTCGCCAAGAATTCCACGCCATGGCCCCTTTTTTAACGTATCGACTTGCCTCTTGTTCGCCATGCCGCCTCCGTTGATCTGTGGTCAGAGCTTAATATAGGTCGCTGGTCCTCAATTCTTTACACCCTTCGCCTTCTCACGAGTAGCCTTCACTAGGTCGGTCACATCTTCGCCTTTCCGCCGTGTGGTTTGCCGCCGGCCATTACGGCTAACACGCTGCCGGCGACGCTTGGCCACATGCTCAGAAGGGTCATGCAGGTGCTGACGAATGCGAGGTTGACTGCGGTGTCGCCGTGCTTCTTGGCTACGGGTTCGCTCGCTGCGGATGGCGCTGACGGGTCGCTTCGTAGGTCTGATGTTTACGCTCTAAAATGGCCCGCTCTTGCCCACTGTGACGTTGCGCAGGCGTGATATAGCGAATGGTACCTGTGGCGGTGCTCGTGGTTGTATCCATCGATAAATTGGGCTACCCAGGTGCTTGCTTGCTCCAGGCTTTCAAACGGTTTGATGGGGTAAAGCCGATGATACGAATCCAGCATATTTCAATGTCTTGAATAAGGATTCAGAATACGGATTGTCATTTCAGTGCTTTGGGTCTTTTCCGAGGCCAAAGTTAACTGAGGTCAGCCACAGTTCGCCGGGTCCTTAGTTCGTCCGGGGCGAGGATCTGAGTTTCGTATACATCCAATGGCGCAGTGAAGTTCGTGTTTGTTGACGTGGGTACTGGCACGGAAACATTCCGCTTTAGCCAACTACCCGGTGTTCGCGGTTTCGGCCGGCCGTTATCGATCGCTATCTAGTCGGCGGAAAAGACGATCGATTAATCGCCTTTGACATGGAAGACAAATGCGTAGCGTGGGATTACAAACTGCCTATGCATGGCGCTCCATTTAGCGCTGGAATCCAGGTGGTGGAGCGTGGCTTCTTAGCCAGCGGCGGTAGTGTTTACTGCTTCGGCCCTGAGTAACGAAAACTGGTATTAAGCCACTGCGCGGATTCACGCTAGGCTCCGCATCGTGCTTTTCACGGGCCGCCTTTGGGGCGGTTATGATCTCGCGCCTGCTTGGCCCGCTGTCGAATTAACTGGTACATTGCGACGGTCAGAGCAATGAGCAAGCTAAGAGGTCCTTCGCAAAGCGTTATTGACCCATGTTACCTAGCGTAGATTTGATTCGGCGTGATGATGCTGACTATCTTCTGCTTGCTAATGCCGATGTTATAGGCCAGCACATACGGGTGGCGGGCGAATGGGGCCGGTTGGAGCGGCTTGTGGCCCAAATATTTTGCTCTGATTTGACAGCCCCCCTCATTCTCGACGTGGGGGCAAACTTAGGTGCTTTCACCGTTCCGGTCGCCAAAAGTGTTGCTCCCCGTCAAGGGGTAGTGTTCGCATTTGAGCCGCAGCGGGTTGTGTTTCAGCAACTCTGTGCAAACGTATTTCTAAACCGGCTAGACAATGTCCATACGCATCAGTTGGCGATAGGCTCCGAACCCGGAACCGCCTCTGTTAAGCAACTTGATTATCATAAGTCGATCAACGCGGGCGGCCTTTCCTTGGACGAGAGATGGTATGAGTTTTGGCAGGAGCGCCAGCCCGGCACCGTCGTGGCGGCGGCCGGTGTCCAGCCGGAAGCGGTGGAAGTTAGGCCGTTGGATGACATGACGCTGCCAAGCCCTGTTGATTTCTTGAAGATCGATGTAGAAGGGGGTGAACTCAGCGTACTCGAAGGAGCTACTGGCCTGCTGGAACGCAGTCAATATCCGCCCATATTTTTTGAAGTCTGGCCTGGGGACTGGTTCGCGGAGGAGCGGGGGAAAATATTCGCTTTGCTCGAAGATCTCG
Organism: Gammaproteobacteria bacterium; assembly: GCA_012103455.1. GTDB lineage: Bacteria > Pseudomonadota > Gammaproteobacteria > HK1 > HK1 > WLWT01. Next base: position 4,675,450 of record WLWT01000001.1, on the reverse strand, counting down.
GATATCTTTTGACCATATTCGAGATGGATGCTCTGGCGCAACACATCTCGCATCCGCGCCGTATCAAGTTTGAACGTGATGGCGAACGTCTACAGATAGCGGTGGTGAGGAACACCTGACTTCGATGGTTCGAGGGCATATGACATGACGCCGTATACCGTGACGTTTCAGCTCTCGAATGCGGCCTGCAGCAGCGCCTGGGTGTATTCGTGTCGGGGCGCGTTGAATATCTCGGTCGCCGGCCCCTCCTCGATCACCACGCCATCGCGCATCACGATGATGTGGTGGGCCAAGGCCCGCGTGACCGCCAGATCATGACTGATGAAGAGATAGCCGAGCCGATGGCGGCTCTGCAGCGCCTGCAACAGAGCGATGACTTGCGCTTGCACGGATACGTCTAGGGCCGAGGTGGGTTCGTCCAGGAGCAATAGCTTGGGTTTTAACACCAGGGCTCTGGCGATGGCGATGCGCTGGCGTTGGCCGCCGGAGAACTCGTGCGGGTAGCGCTGCGCGGCGTCTACTTCCAGTCCGACTTCCGTGAGCGCTTGCGACACGGCTGCATCCAATTCGGCTGGATTACCGGCGAGTCCATGCACGCGCAGGCCTTCGGCGATGATGTCGCGAACGACCAACCGCGGGCTGAGCGAGCTGAACGGATCTTGGAACACGATCTGCATTTGGCGGCGAAGTGCCCGTAGCGATTGGCGCTTGAGTGCGCGCAACGGCTGGCCTTCAAAAATGAGTTCACCTTGGCTGTCCACTAGGCGCAGCATGGCCAGCGCCAAGGTGGATTTACCGCAGCCACTTTCGCCAACCACCCCCACGGTTTGTCCCGCGCGGATGGTGAGCGACACATCGTCCACCGCCTTGACATGCCCTACGGTGCGTTTGAGGACCCCACGGCGTATGGGAAACCAAACCCGCATGTGTTCGCCCCTGAATAGCACCTGTGGCTCGTCTTGGGCACGAAGTGGAGCATTGTTAGGCCGCGCGTCCAGTAGTTGGCGTGTGTAATCGTGCTTGGGGGCTGCGAAGAGAGCCGCTGTATCGCCGTGCTCGACGATCTGGCCATAGCGCATGACGTATACATAACCGGCGTGGCGGCGCACTAAGGTGAGATCATGGGTGATCAACAAGATCGCTAAATGGGATTGACGTTGTAAGTCTTGCAGTAAGCTCAGCACCTGCGCTTGCACGGTTACGTCAAGCGCCGTGGTCGGTTCGTCGGCGATGAGCAAGTCCGGATCATTGGCCAGCGCCATGGCGATCATCACCCGCTGGCGCTGGCCGCCCGAGAGCTGGTGGGGATAGCTGCCTAGCCGGGTTTGCGGGGACGGGATACCCACTTGCGTCAGAAGCTCGAGGGTGCGCGCTCGCGCCGCTTTTTCATTTAAGCGCTGATGCAGGCGCAAGCTTTCGCCAATTTGTTTTGCCACTGTGTGCAGCGGATTGAGCGAGGTCATCGGCTCTTGGAAGATCATGGCGATGCGGCTGCCCCGGATAGCCTCTAAACGGGCCGTGCTGGCGCCGTTCAGGTTTTCACCATCAAGCTGGATGCTGCTTTTGTCGTCGATGGATGCGCTGGGCGGCAGCAGGCGCAGTATCGACGCCGCGGTAACGGACTTGCCAGAACCGCTTTCTCCCACCAGGGCCACTGTCTGGCCACGCCCGATGGTGAGTGAGATATCACGCACGGCCGCCACTGCATGGTCACCGGCGCTAAAGCCGACACGCAAACCGCTGATGTGAAGTAGTGGCGCCTCAGCATTCATATGAAAGTTTTTCTGGGATCCAAGGCATCGCGTACCGCCTCGCCGATGAATACCAGTAGAGACAGCAGCAGGGCGAGAATGATGAACGCGGTGAACCCTAGCCAGGGGGCTTGCAAGTTGTTCTTGGCTTGATTGAGCAGTTCTCCTAAGGACGGTGAGCCGGGTGGCATGCCGAAGCCTAGAAAATCGAGGGTGGTCAGCACGGTGATGGAGCCGGTCAGGATAAACGGCATCAAGGTGATGGTGGCGACCATCGCGTTGGGCAGTACGTGGCGCCATATGATGGTCAAGTCATCCACCCCTAGAGCCCTGGCCGCCCGCACGTAGTCGAAATTGCGCGCGCGTAGAAACTCCGCCCGTACCACGCCGACCAACTCCATCCAGGAGAACGCCGCCAGCAAGATGAGCAAAGACCAGAAACCGGGGGTGATCACGCTAGCTAGAATGAGCAGCAAAAACAGCACCGGTAGGCCGCTCCAGATCTCGATGAAGCGCTGGAATAAAAGGTCCAGGGTGCCGCCGAAATAACCCTGTAAAGCGCCGGCGACTATACCGATAATGGAACTGACGATGGTGAGGGTTAAGCCGAACAGTATCGATATGCGCAATCCGTACAATACCCTGGCGGCCACGTCTCTGGCCTGATCATCGGTGCCTAGCCAATTGTCTTTACTGGGTGGGGTGGGCGCCGAGCCTGGCAGATCGCGAATGGTGGTCGAATGGTGGTAAGGAATGAGCGGCCAAAGTAGCCAGCCATTCGCTTTTATGAGTTCGCGTGTATAGGGATCGGAATAGTCGGCGAGAATGTCCAATTCGCCGCCAAAGGTGGTCTCTGGATAGTCGAATAACACCGGCATGAAGAATTCGTTGTCATAGCGCGCCAGTAGCGGTTTATCGTTGGCGATGAATTCCGCCGGCAAGCTGAGCAAGAAGATGAGCATGAATAAGAGCATCGACCAAAAACCGCGCTTGTTGGCGCGAAAGTTGCGCCAGCGGCGGCGGTTGATGAGCGAGAGATTCATCGGGTTTTTGTTTGGGTAATCGGGAGCGCCGGGCTACGCGCGGCCTTCGAAGTCGATGCGCGGATCGACCAGGGTATAGGTAATGTCGCCGAGCAAACGCATCAGCAGGCCCAGTAAGGTAAACACGTAGATACTGCCGAAGACCACCGGATAGTCCCGGCGCACCAGTGCTTCGAAGCTCAGCAGGCCGAGTCCGTCCAGCGAGAAAATGGTTTCAATGACCAGGGCGCCGGTGAAGAAGATGCCGACGAAAGCGGCGGGAAATCCGGCGATGATGATCAACATGGCGTTGCGAAATACATGGCCGTACAAGACGGTGTTTTCACTCAAGCCTTTGGCTCTCGCTGTTTGCACATATTGCTGATTGATCTGATCCAGGAATGAATTCTTGGTGAGCATGGAGAGGCTGGCAAAACCGCTGATGGTCATGGCCGTGATGGGCAACGTGATATGCCAGAGATAGTCGGTGATCTGTTGCCACCAGGTGAGCGCCTCGAAATTCGGCGAGGTTAATCCGCGCAATGGAAACCAATCCAAATACTGGCCGCCCGCGAATAACACGATCAACAGCACAGCGAACAGAAAACCCGGCACGGCGTAGGCGATGATGACGATGCCGCTGCTCCAAATATCGAAGCGTGAGCCGTCCTTGACCGCTTTTCTGATGCCAAGCGGGATGGAGATGCCGTAGATGAGTAGGGTGGTCCAGAGCCCTAGACTGATGGATACCGGCAGTTTGTCGATGATGAGATCGATGACGGTTTTGTCCAGAAAATAACTTTCGCCGAAATCGAAACGTACATAACCCCGCATCATCGTGACAAAACGTATGTGCAGCGGTTGGTCGAAACCGAATTGCCGTTCTAGTTGCGCCAGGTATTCAGGCTCCAGGCCGCGCCCGCCGCGGTAGCTGCTGGCGGCGTCTTGCTCGGCACCGGCCGGGCTGCCCGCCTCGCCGGCGCTGCCGGAGATACGGGCGGTGGCGGCCACGGCGGTGCCTTCCATCTGCGCGATGAGCTGCTCGATGGGGCCGCCTGGTGCGAATTGAATGATGGCGAAATTGAGCATCATGATCCCGAGCAAGGTCGGGATTATCAGCAGCAGACGGCGGATGATATAAGCGGTCACTATACGGTTGCCGGGTTAGCTTTTGCGCGCCGCTAGGCGTGGCGTCCGCAACATGACTTGACTATATGGATCCCGCTATAGATCCCGCTCAACGGCCCTTGAAATCAGGTGCGCGCTTTTCGACGAAAGCTTGAATGCCTTCCTTGGCATCTTCCGTCTCACGGCAGATGTTCTGCGCGTAGGTCTCGAATTCCAGCGCTTCGCGCAGCGATGAGTCCACGTTGCGGTACAGCGCCCGCTTGGCCAGGCGGATGGCGACGGGCGGGCCGGCGGCAATCGCGCCCGCCAATTCGCGCACCGTGTCCATTAAGGCATCAGGTTCGACCAATTGCGAGATGATGCCGAGTGCCAGCGCTTCTTGCGCGGTTATTATTTTGCCGGTGAAGATCAGCTCGCACGCTTTAGCCATGCCTACCACGCGGGGTAGAAAATAAGTACCACCCCAATCCGGATGCAGGCCGCGGCGCACAAAACTCTGGGCGAATTTAGCCTGGGTCGAGGCGATACGAATATCGCAGGCTAGCGCTACGTTCATGCCGGCCCCCGCCGCCGGTCCATTGACGGCGGCGATGATCGGCTTGGGTGAGTTACGCAGCGCCAGCACCGCCCGGTCGCGCGCCGGTGCAAGCTTGTCTTGCAGGGCGCTGGAGGCGCCGGCTGCATTGGCTTCGTTCATCGTCTTGACATCGCCGCCCGAGCAAAAGCCGCGGCCCGCGCCGGTGAACACCATAACCCGTACATCGCCGTTGCCGTCGCAATGGGTGACCGCGTCGTGGATCTCCAGCCGCATGGCCGGGCTCAGAGCGTTCAGGCGTTCCGGGCGGTTGAGGGTGATGGTGGCCACGCCATCGGCGATGTCCAGTAGTAGCGCTTCAAATTGCACGATGGGTTCCGTCAAGTAGTGAGATAACCTAGGGCACCTCTGAAAATAGTCATTTTTTCGTGAGTGCAAGGAAGCACCGCGCGCGCAACCGCAGTGTATAGGTGATACCTGAGGATTCGAGCACGGAGCTGACGCCGCAATCGCGGAACAAGTGCATTTTTAGCAGGTGCCCTTTAGATGATGAGACGGCTACGAATAGAGGCGAGTGATTTCATTTAGCGAGCGCCGCGTCGCGTTCGGCATCGATCCACCAAGTGTGCGGGAAGTCCAGTGCATACTTCGGTTTTTGTGCCGGGTGTCCGAAACGATCCCAGTAAGCGATGCGGTAAACAGTATTGTGCCACTGCGGAATCATGTAGTGGCCGAATAACAATACCCGGTCCAGTGCCCGTGTATGTTGTTTGAGTGTTTTGAGATCCTTGGCCGTGATGATCTTCTCCACCAGCGCATCGACCGTGGTGTCGCGAATACCGGACCAGTTCGCCGAGCCTTTTAGGTCCGCTGCCTTGGAACCGTAGTAGGAACGCAGTTCCGGGCCGGGCGGTGGAAAGAAGTTGGATTTCAAGCTGACCATGTCGAAGTCGAAGTTATCGACGCGCACCTCGTACTGCGCGGTATCGACGATGCGCATGGAGGCATTGATGCCAGCCCGTTTCAAGTTGTCCACGTAGGGTGACATCAGCCGTTCGAAGTCCGGCTGCACCAGCAGGATCTCGACGCGCATCTGCTCGCCGCCGGCATTGCGCAGTTTCCCCTTATCCAAGGTCCACCCCGCTGCCTTGAACAAGCGCAGGGCGGTTCTCAACTGCTTGCGAATACGCCCGCTGCCATCGGTTTTCGAAGGCTTGAACGGACCTTCGAAAACGGCTTCGGGGAGCTGCTGAGCGAAGGGTTCCAGTATGGCCCGTTCCTGTGCTGTTAGCGGTCCGCTGGAGCCATAGTCCGAGTTTGGAAAAAAGCTCGCCGTGCGCGTGTATTGATCATAGAGCAGCGATTTGCGGGTCCATTCGAAGTCGAAGAGTTCCGCCAGGCCGGCCCGTACCCGCACGTCGGAGAATGCCTCGCGCCGGGTGTTGATGGCGAGACCCTGCATGCCTTCGGGCCGCTCGCTGGGCGGTGTCGCCCGTTTCACCTTGCCGGCAGTAAACGCGGGAAAGTTGTATTCCGTGGCCCACCTTTTTGACGAAGACTCCGATCTGAAGTCGGTTTCTCCCGCCTTGAAGGCTTCGAAGATGACGTTGAAGTCGCGGTAGTAGTCGTAACGAATGGAATCGAAGTTGTACTGTCCTTTGTTGACCGGCAAGTCTTTGCCCCAATAGTGCGCCACCCGCTTCAGGGTGAGCGAGCGTCCGGCGTCCACGGCGGCGATGCGGTAAGGCCCGCTAGACGGCGGTGGTTCAAGATAGGTCTGGGAGATGTCGCGGGTGGCCCAGTATCGATGCGGCAGTGGCGCCAAGCCGGCCACCGCCATCAGCGGTTTCATGTTGTTACGGCTTTTGAAGGTGAATTTGATCCTGCGCTCATCGAGCACTTCTACCTCTTGCACATCGCGGTAGAACGAGCGCAGGAATGGCCGTCCATGTTGGCGGATGGTGTTGAAAGATAGAGCGAAGTCTTGCGCCACGATCGGCGCGCCGTCGTCGTAGCGGGCTATCTCGCGCAGGTTGAAGATGGCGTAGCTCACGTCTTCGGGATATTCGACACTCTCGGCGATGAGGCCGTAGAGGCCGAGCAGGTCGTCGCCCGATGCGGTCATCAGAGCGTCGGAGGTGCCGCCTAGTGCTGCGTATGGCGGGTTACCTTTTAGGATATAGGTATTCAAGCTATCGAAGGTGCCGAAGGCGGCGAGGACTATATTGCCGCCTTTGGGTGCAGCGGGATTGACGTAAGGCCAGTGCTCGAGGGTGTGGCCGAATTTGGGTTTACCGAACTCGGCAATGGCGAAGCGTTCGGGTAAGTCCTGCGCCTTGGTGCTGCTGAGCAAGCCGGTCGATAAAATAAGGGCCAATAGGGCGGTGGTTGATACCGTGCCGGCACTATTCATGTGTCCGAAGTGTCTGCGCTTCACGGTTTCCAAGGTACCGCCGCCAGTTTGCGAATTTTGCTCAGAATATCCTCGTGATCCCATTCCCGCTCACCTTGTGCTGAGTAGACGATACGCCCGTCCCGGTCCAATACGAATGTGGCCGGCAGGCCGCGCATGGGCCAACGTTGTGCTTCTTGCCCCTGCGGGTCCAATAGGAGTGGCAGGGTCAGCTCGTGCTGCCTGGCGAAAGCCTGGACGGTGCCGGCGTCGTCGCCGAAGTTGATGGCGACCAGTTCTACCCCCGCCGGCTGCAATGTTTGCCAGGCCCGCTCCAGTGCCGGCATTTCCTTGACGCAGGGCGGACACCAGGTGGCCCAGAAGTTCACCACCAGCACTTTACCGCGATAGCCGGCCAGTTTATGGATCGATGTGTCTGCGGCGGTGAGTTCGAAGGCGGGTGCCGGCACCGGTGCCGGTAAGGTCTTGAGCGAAGTACCCGCTGCCGCTAGAGCGGACCAGACCAGTAGAGCCATGCCCGCAAGACCCATAGCCGTAAGACCCATAAAGCGAAGGATGTGTTGCATTGACATCACCTTCCCGTATCCAAATCTAAAACCTGGGCACCTGCTAAAAATAGTCATTGTTTCGTGAGTGCAAGGAAGCACCGCGCGCGCAACCGCAGTGTATAGGTGATACCTGAGGATTCGAGCACGGCGCTGACGCCGCAATCGCGGAAAAAGTGCATTTTTTTAAGGTGCCCACCTGTTGGTCTGACGGATTGATGCGCAGATGGGTTCCACTAGACGGCACTACCGCGCAGCACGTTCAGATGCGTTTCTATGCAAAGGGGCAGCGCTTGCAAGCTGTAGCCGCCCTCCAGTACCGAGAGCAGCCGCCCGCTGGCGTGTTTGTCGGCGACCTCCATCATACGTTCGCTCATCCACGTATAGCAGCCGGTCGATAACTGAATGCCGGCCAGCGGATCGGCGCCATGGGCATCGAAACCCGCCGAGACAATAACGGCGTCGGGAGCAAAGGTCTCGAAGGCGGGCAATAAGCGCTCGCTGAATGCTTTTTGATAGTCCTGATCGCCGGCGCCGGCCGGCATCGGGCAATTCACCGTGGCGCCCTTCCCGGCGCCGTCTCCTTGCTCGGAATAAGCACCGGTTCCAGGGTAATAAGGATACTGATGCAAACTCGCATACATCACACTGGGGTCGGACTCGAAAGTGTGCTGCGTGCCGTTGCCGTGGTGTACATCCCAATCGAGGATAAGAATTTTCTCCAGGCCGTGGTGCTGTTGCAGGTAGCGGGCCGAGATAGCCACATTGTTGAACAGGCAAAAGCCGAGCGCCATGCCCGCCTCGGCGTGATGACCCGGTGGCCTGCTCAGGCTGAAGGCGTTATCGACGGCCCCCTCCATGACGGCGTCCGCCACGGCCAGCATGGCTCCGGATGCCAACAGCGCGGCATCGAATGAGCGGGCGCTGATGCCGACGTCGGGCACGTCCAGGTAGGGTTGGCCGTTGTTGCAAGCTTGCCGGGCGCGCGCTACATAATCGGGCGCGTGAACGGTGTGTATCCAGTCGAGTAGCGCGGCTTGCGCGGGCAGCGCGATCAGCGAATCGAACCAGTCGCAGCGCTCGAGGTGGGCCAGCGATGTTTGCAGGCGTTGCGGGCATTCCGGGTGTTGGGCGCCGGCGTGGTGCTCCAAGTACAAAGGGTCGTAATGAAATCCGGTGCGCATGTGCTGTAAGTTCAACGGTTATCGTTGGTACATTGTCGCATGCGGCGTGCCGCAATAGGCTCGCCTCTATAACCTTGAAGGGGGGGACATGTTGCCTGCGAAAATGCCCGCGCGGGGGCTGGTGGCCCATCGAGGCTTAGCCGCCAGTTATCCGGAGAATTGTGCCCGCGCGCTGCTCGCTGCGGTTGAATCGGGAATCAACATCGTCGAATTCGATCTGCAATGCACGGCGGACGGCGTGCCGGTGCTATTGCACGATGAGTCGCTTCAGCGCACAGCAGGCGATGAGCGTCTTATTACGGCAGTGGATTCCGGCGCCTTGGATACCGTTGATGTTGGTTATGCCGAACGCTTCGGCGCAGCTTTCGCGGGAATGCCGTTAGAGCGGTTGGCCGATATGGTCGAGGCCTTGGCAGACCGGCCCGAAGTGGTTTCCTTGGTCGAACTCAAATCGCAAAGCGTGCGTTATCTGGGTGCGGAGGTCTTCGCTGCGTCAGTGGACCGGCTACTGCAACCGCTCGCGGGCCGTGCCATTGTCATCTCGTTTTGTTCGGATGTGTTAGGGGCTGCCCGTAAGGCGGGCTGGCCCATCGGTTATTGCTTGACTGCCTTCGATGCCGAAGCGCGCGCGCGCTGCGAGCGGTTGGAGCCGCAATTGGTGCTATTCGATGAGCGCGACTTTAAGGCGGGGGCCAGTCTGTGGTCTGGTCCGTGGCGCTACGGATGTTGGGAGATCACCGAGCCCGAGCGGGCGTTGGAATTGCTGGACGCGGGCGTTGACTATATAGAGAGCATGGCGCCGGAGGTGCTGGCGCGGGACGCTGGAGTCGTCCACCGTCTAATGTGCCAGCGCCTAAGGTGCCAGCGCCTAAGGTGAATGGGGCTATTCGCCAGCAGGGTAAAAGTATTCTCATTACACCCACTCCTCTTATTCCTGCGCGGCGTACAAGGTGATGGTGAAACAGCCTTGCTCCGGAAGCCGGCTGTGTATCTGATCGCAGATGAACCGTGCCGCGGCGAGATCGGACATTGGTCCTGCTTGAATGCGGTGCAACAGTCCCTTGCCATCGCCTTTATCGCCGCTAGTCACGGCCAGATTGAGCCGCTGAACCGATCGTTCGGGAAGAGCTGCGGCGATGCGCTGGCGGGCTGCCTCGGCAACTCCAGCGCGTTGATATGCGCCTAGCTGAACCTTATAGCCGATAGGGCGCTGCTCGGAGCGTTGAGGTTGTGGACTGCGGGTGTCAGGTTCCCGGATGTCTGGCGCCTGGGTATTCGGCCCACGCACGCTAAGCCGTTGCCCGGCAGCCGGCCCGATCGGCTGCGCGCCACTCGTTGACGGTAGCGACACCATCCGCTGTGGCGGTGATGGCCGGTCTTTGCGTGCGGCCCGTGCGGCCCACTTAGCCGCTTGGTCTGCATCGCGCTGCACGCCTTCACCGGCGGCGTACATCTGGCTGAGCTTGCGTTCGGATGGACGTAACCGTTGGCGCGCCGCGCGCAGGTGCCAGCTGAACGCCGCTAGGGGGTCGGGCTCCACACCGATTCCGTGGCGGTACATCTCCCCCAGATCGTGTTGTGCGATGGGCAGCCCCTGGGCCGCGGACAGGCGCATCAGGCGGAAGGCTTCGTGCGTGTCGTAGCCGGCGAACTGCGTCTTGAGGTGCACTTGTGCCAATAGATGTTGGGCCTCGGCCAGGCCGATATCGGCGAGCGGGGCCACGCGGTCGAACACGTGCTCGTAATCACCATTGATAAACGCAGCCAGCGCTTCGCCCAGATCGTTCCTGATCTTTTGTGGTGAGGTTTGTGCGTAACCGGCAGAGCAGAGGGCCAGCAGCGCAGTCAATAGATATAGCCGTCTTGTTAGGGCGCGCATCGTAGAGCTGTACATTAAGGGTGATTCCGTGAACGCTTATGTTTGGCGTAGTTGCGTTTGGTGTAGTTGGCGGTGTGTGGCGAGTGGCAGAAGTCGAGTAGACTAACGCCTCTGTTTTCATACTGGCCTCTGTTCTCACACCGGCCCCTGTTTTCACACCGAGTTTTGAGTGAGTAATACCGCATGGCGCGAGCAATTTTAATACGGGAAGTCGGCGGCGCCGAAGTCATGGTTATGGAACAGGTGGAGGTCGGCGCTCCTGGCGCGGGGCAAGTACGCATAAAGCACAGTGCCATCGGCCTCAATTACATCGACGTTTATTTTCGCACTGGCCTCTATCCGGCGCCGCATATGCCGTTCTCACCGGGCTTGGAGGCGGCTGGGGAAGTGTTGGAAGTCGGTCCCGGCGTGAGCGAAGTCGCCGTGGGTGAGCGGGTGGCATACGCCGCTCCGCCTATAGGCGCTTACGCCGAAGAGCGTCTCATGCAAGCCGATCGCCTAGTGAAGATCCCGCCGGGCGTGAGCGAGGAACAGGCCGCAGCAATGATGCTAAAAGGCATGACCACCCAGTATCTGTTGCGCTCCACCTACCGGGTCAAGGCCGGTGACACTATCGTGTTCCACGCCGCCGCCGGCGGTGTAGGGCTCATCGCATGTCAATGGGCCAAGGCGTTAGGTGCAACCGTCATCGGCACGGTGGGCAATGAGGCAAAAGCGGAACTCGCGCGCGCTCATGGTTGTGAGCACCCGGTGATTTACACCCGCGAAAATCTGCTTGACCGGGTCATGGAGATAACCGATGGGGCCGGAGTGCCGGTGGTCTACGATTCAGTGGGTAAAGATACTTATGAGGCCTCTATGGATTGTCTAGCGCCCCGCGGCATGATGGTGAGCTTCGGTAATTCCTCGGGTCCCGCGCCCGTCGTAGATCCCGGTTTGTTGAGTGCCAAGGGCTCGCTTTTCTTTACCCGCCCGACGCTCATGACTTATACGGCGAAGCGGGAAGACTTGGTGGCATCGGCCGCGGAATTGTTCGATGTGGTGGCCAGTGGTCAGGTGGCTATAGAAGTGCATCGGACTTTCCCCCTGGCCGCTGCCGCAGATGCACACCGCGCCTTGGAGGGCCGCCAAACTACCGGTTCAACTGTGCTCATGCCGTAGTCTACGCCGCTGCTTTGCCTCCTACGGCGGTCATGCGACAATTAACCGTTTCAATAAACGCGCTCGCCGAACATGCTTACGAGTGTGCTGACGGAAGCGTTCACCACGACCGCCAACGGGGGGAACGGGAATCGGTCCAATGGTTGCGTCAACGGGCGCCGGCGTCCTCGATTCGGATCTGCTCTATCAGCGGGAGGCTTTGCGGGAGGTCTCCAGGACGTTTGCGCTGACCATACCTCAGCTACCCGGCCCATTGGAGCGGGTGGTCGGCAATGCTTATCTGCTCTGTAGGATCGCTGATACGGTGGAGGATGCGGCGGAACTCGATAGTGCCGACAAGCAGCGCTTCGCCATGCGTTTCGCCGATGTGGTTTGCGGTGGTGCCAGTGCCGAGACGTTCGCCGCGGAGCTGGCGCCAAAGCTCACCGGGCCGACGCCCGCCACTGAACGGGATCTGGTGGAGAACACCTTCCGCGTGGTCAGCTTAACCCACTCCTTCAATGGGGTGCAGCGCGAAGCGTTGTCCCGCTGCGTGCGCATCATGTCGCAGGGCATGGCCGAGTTTCAGGAAGCTCCCTCGTTAGGCGGTCTAGACGATATGGCTCACATGGACAGCTACTGCTATCACGTGGCTGGTGTCGTGGGGGAGATGTTAACCGCTCTTTTCTGTGAGCATTGCCGTGAGTTGGAGGGGCGCCGGGAGCGCATGATGGAGTTGGCGGTAAGTTTCGGCCAGGGTCTGCAAATGACCAATATTCTCAAGGATATTTGGGAAGATCGTTCGCGGGGCGCGTGCTGGTTACCCGCATCGGTGTTTGCCGCCCGCGGGGTGAGTCTGGCCGAGATCGCCGATCCGGCGGCGGCCAAGGGCTTCGATAAGGCCCTGCTGGAACTGGTCGGTATTGCCAGGGGTCATCTGGCAAGGGCACTGGAGTATACCTTGTTGTTGCCGGCTCAAGAGCCGGGCCTAAGGCGGTTTTGTCTTTGGGCTCTAGGCATGGCGGTGCTGACCTTGCGGCGCATTGCCAGCCGCCCGCTATTTACCGCCACTGATCAGGTCAGGATATCGCGGTGGGTGGTGCGGGCAACAGTGGTGTTCTCAAGCCTGGTGGTGCGGCACGATGGCGCGTTGCGCTGGACTTTTGACCGGCTGGCAAAGAGCTTACCGCTGGAGCCCGCTGCCTACACCCGGGCCGATGTTTCAAGGTGGCATGCGGTATGAGCTGGCGCAGCGTCAATCCGTGCGGCGTGGAAGTTACCGCCGCACCCGATGATGATGAACCTATTGCCGGCTTCAACTCTTTGGAGATGAGTGTACGGCGAGCGCTTGCGGGGCTGGTGAACGAGCGCTGCGCTAGCGGCCAGTGGTGTTATGAATTCGAGGCCGATTGCACCATTCCCGCCGAGTTTTTGCTGATGATCCATTTCATGGACGATTTCGCTTTGCTTGATGAGATCGCTCCCGATCTGGAGCAGGCTATCGCCCGTTTTATTCGGGCGCAGCAAAGTGGCACGCATGGCGGGTGGGCGCTGTATCACGGTGGTGATCTGGATGTTAGCTGCTCGGTGAAAGCGTATTACGCGCTGAAACTGGCCGGCGATGCAGCCGATGCACCGCATATGAGGCGGGCGCGCGAGGCGATCTTGGCCCGTGGTGGAGCGGCCGCCACTAATGTTTTTACTCATATCACTTTAGCGCTGTTCGAGCAGATCCCGTGGCGCGGTGTTCCGGTGATCCCTGTGGAGATGATGTTGGCGCCGCGCTGGTTTCCTTTTCATCTCTCGAAGGTGTCGTATTGGTCCCGTGCCGTGATGGTGCCGCTGGCCATCCTGTGCAGTTTGAAAGCGAAAGCGAAGAATCCGCGGCGCATCGGTATTCCCGAGATTTTTACCACGCCGCCATTCGAGGAGCGTCATTGGTTTCCGGTGCGCTCTTTCAGCAACCGCCTGTTGATCGGTTTGGATGCGTTCGCACGGGTGCTGGAACCGCTGATCCCGGGGCCGCTGCGCCGGTATGCCATGGGCAAAGCACTGGCTTGGGTGAGCGAGCGCATCGCCAGCGCGGATGGTCTAGGCGCTATTTTTCCGGCCATGGTCAACGCCCATGAGGCGCTCGCGGTTGCTGGTGTTGCCGCTGATGATCCGCGCCGACAGCGCACGCGCGAGGCGCTCAAGCGCTTGCCGGTGATGCGTGGCGATCAAGCTTATGTGCAGCCCTGTGTATCGCCGGTGTGGGATACGGCGCTCGCCTGTTTAGCGGTGCATGCTGCCGGGCCGCAAGAGGCGGTGGCGGTGATCGGCGGACTGGACTGGTTAGCGGCACGGCAGTTAGGTGACGAACCGGGCGATTGGCGCGATGCCAGGCCGGATTTGCCGGGCGGAGGTTGGCCGTTTCAATATGACAATGCGTATTATCCAGACATTGACGATACGGCTGCGGTTGGCTGGGCGATGTATCTGGCCGATCTCGATCGCTATGGCGATAACATTCGGCGCGCCGCCCGCTGGGTCGCCGGTATGCAGTCGCGCAACGGCGGATTTGCTGCCTTCGACGTGGATAATACCCACTACTATCTGAACGAAATCCCGTTTGCCGATCACGGCGCGTTACTGGATCCCCCCACAGCGGATGTTACCGCGCGTTGTTTGGGCTTTTTGTCGCTGGTCGATAAGGAAGGATACCGCTCCATCATCAATGACGCTATTGATTATCTGGAGCGGGAACAGGAAGCCGATGGCAGTTGGTTCGGCCGTTGGGGGACCAACTATATCTATGGCACTTGGTCGGTGCTTATGAGTTTCGAACTCGCCGGTGTGCCGGTGCAGCGCCCATCGGTGCGGCAGGCGGTGCAGTGGCTGCTCGCGCGCCAGTGTAGCGATGGCGGTTGGGGTGAGAGCAACGACTCCTATCTGGATCCCGTTTTGGCGGGGACCGGCGCCAATAGCACTTCCTTCCAAACCGCTTGGGCGCTGCTAGGTCTGATGGCCGCAGGCGAAACCGGGCATGACGCGGTACGGCGGGGCATCGATCGTTTGCGGCAAACACAACGGGCCGATGGGTTGTGGTTCGAGAAGGATTTCACCGCTCCCGGTTTTCCCCGCGTGTTCTATCTCAAGTATCACGGTTATAGCCGCTATTTCCCGTTGTGGGCGATGGCGAGGTATATGCGTGATGCCGCTGCTCCTTGAACGCCTTGGCTTTGAATACCCGGCTTTTGAACTGCTCGCCCTCGAACACGTCTTCTGATCTGGCTGAGGCCGGTTTGGTAGTGGCGCTCAAAGCCGAATACCGTGCCGCCGCGCTCACCGGGTTACCCGCCGTATGTCTAGGCGTCGGGCCTGAGCGGGCGCGCCGGGCGGCGCAGGCATTAATTCATAAAGGGGCTAGGGCATTGGTGAGTTTTGGTGTCGCTGGAGGACTGAGGCCGGAGCTTGCCCCAGGTACATTGTTGCTACCCTCTGAATTGCATTGGCGCGGTGCTTTTTTTCATACGGATGAAAAGCTCTATTCCTGGTTGAGCCGGATTGCCGGTACGTGCCTGAGCACCGTCTGCGCGCCACACGTGGCGGTGGATGAAATGGTCATGGATGTCCGGGCTAAAGCCCGCTTAGCTAGTGCGCACGGCGCTGCGGGCGTCGATATGGAGTCGGGTGGTGTAGCGGAAGCGGCCAACGCGGCGGCGGTGCCGTTTGCCATCGTACGCTCGGTGTGTGATGACGCTGGTACCTCTTTGTCGCCGCGTGTTGCCGAATTGCTGAACGGCAACGGCGAATTAAGGCTGCTGCATGCCGCCGCCGCCGTACTACGCCGGCCAGCACTGATGAGCGAGCTCATCTCGCTAGGCGCCGATTTCAAACAAGCATTGGACACGTTGCGGTGTATGGCGCAGGCGCTACGTGCGGATTTGAATACTCGTGGAGAGGATAACTCTTGATCGAAACGGCACAATCTGCATCCGCGAGCGCGTCGGCGGGGCCGTTGAACGATGCACAGATCGCGCAGTTTCACCACGACGGCGTTTTATGTGTGCCCGGTTTCTTCTCTCCCATGCACATGGATGTTATCGCCCGTTTTTGCGATGAAGTGCAAGCGCTGCCTGAGGTTGCCGGACGGCAGATGGCATACTACGAGGACAGCTTGCGTGAGCAAGGCAAGCGTGTGTTGTCCAGAATAGAGAATTTTTGTCCTTACCACGAAGGCTTCGATGAGTGGTTGCGTACCGGCAAAGGACCCGCTTGCGTGGCTCAGTTGTTTGGTGAGCAAGCGGTTCTTTTCAAGGAGAAGATAAATTTCAAGATGCCGGGCGGTGATGGATTCAAAGCCCATCAGGACGTGCAGGCAGGATGGGATACTTTCGCGCCACTTCACATTACCTTGTTGATCGGTATCGATCCGGCCACCGCGCGCAACGGTTGCCTGGAAGTGGCCAAGGGACATCACCGCCGTGGCTTATTAGGGGCGATGTGGCAACCCTTGGCCGATGATATCGAAGGCGTTAACTACGAGCCTATTGAAACGCAACCTGGAGATGCGCTTTTCTTCGATTCCTATTGTCCCCACCGCTCGGCGCCCAATCTGACCGAGCGCGCGAGGCGTGTTTTATACGTCACCTATAACGCGGCTAGCGCCGGCGATCACCGCCTGCGGTACTACGCGGATAAACGAGCGAGCTATCCGCCGGATTGTGAACGCGATCCGGGCAAGCAGTATCGATTCAAAGTCTAGGTTTTGGGGTCGCGTCCGTTTGCGAGCAGTGCGGTGATATGCAGATAGCGTCCTTCATCGCCCGGTGGTTGAGTGCATGGGTAGCTCTAGTCGTCAAGTATCCTATTGTTGTGCTGGTTATAGGTGTAGTCCTGAGTGGTGCCGCCTGGCAGTACATGACCAATACGCTAGGGGTCAATACCGATACCGCCGATATGATTTCGCCGGATTTACCCTGGCGCCAGCGCTATTTGGATTTTATTACCTCGGTGCCGGCGCTTCGCGCCACGCTTACCTTAGTTATAGATGGTAAGAGCGCGGAGGCGGCGGAGGCCGCGGCTAAACAGTTGTTGCGGCGATTGAGTGGCGAATCCGAATTCATTGAATGGGTTTATGCACCCGAGTTGGATCCGTTCTTCGAGCGCAACGGATTGCTCTATCTGGATGTCGATGAACTCGAAGCGCTGACTGCACGGTTGGCTGCGGCGCAACCCTTGCTCGGAGGGTTGAATAGGCGTCCTGCCGTGAGTGAGCTATTCGGATTGTTACAACAACTGCCCGCAGCGGGTGGTCCTATAGACAGCGGCCCCCTGACTCGGTTGATGGACGGCTTGAGCGCGGTCATGGCCGCCGCCGGCGGACCGGGTGAACAGCGGGTGTCATGGCGCGCCGTGATGGCGGCACAAACACCCAGCGCGGCGGACCGAGGGCAATTTATTTGGCGGCAATTCATATTCGTCAAAGCCAAGCTCGATTACTCCGAGTTATTGCCGGCCGGGCCGGTTATCGCGCGTATACGCGATATCGCCACCGAACTGTCGTTGCGCGGCACCTCGTCCACCAGGATGCGCATCACGGGCGCCAGCGCGATGGCCCACGAGGAGTTGCGCACGGTAACGCGGGGAATGAAGGTAGCCGCCATTTCCGCGGGCATTTTAGTGACCCTTGTTCTACTGCTCGGGCTGCGTTCATGGCGGGCGGTGCTGGCGGTCATGATCGCTCTTGCGATGGGGCTCTTGTGGACCGGGGCGTTCGCCGCATTCGCCGTGGGACGGTTGAATCTTATTTCCGTCGCGTTTGCTGTTTTGTACATCGGCTTAGGGGTGGACTACGCGGTGCACTATTGTCTGCGCCACCGGGAATTGGTGTGCAGCGGCGAGCCGCCAGTGAGTGCGTTAATCACTGGTGCCAGGGATGTGGGAACGTCGCTGGTGTTATGTGCCATCACCACGGGCGTTGGCTTTTTTGCCTTCGTGCCGACCGATTTCGCCGGGGTCTCCGAGCTCGGCATCATCTCTGGTGCTGGCATGTTCATCAGTCTGTTCGCCAGTGTGACGGCGCTGCCCGCCGCGCTCAGTGTTTTAGGCGGCAATCACGGTGCCCTGCCTGGATTGGGGCAAAACAAGCGCCGCCGTCTTCCGCGCGGCATCGTGTTGTGGGCGGCGCTGGCCGGTGCGCTGGCCGGTGCGGTGGCGTTACCGTTTGCTCATTTCGATCACAATCCTATTCATCTGCGCGACCCGCAGACCGAGTCCGTCGCCACTTATCTTGAACTCATGGACGATGCGGGTTCCGCGCCCTGGACGCTGTCGATCCTGGACCATCCCGATAGCCTGCGGGCAGTGGCACCGAAGCTGGAACAGTTGCGCGAGGTGCACGGCACCCGCTCGCTGGCCGATTTCATACCGGCGCAGCAGGAGGACAAACTGGCTATCGTCGCCGACTTGGAATTGTTGCTAGGCCACACCCTGTCCGAGCCGGGCCGAAGTGTTCCGGATTCAGCCGCTCGCACCCGCTCGGCTCTTGCGAAGATGCTCGCCGCTATGCAGGGGTACCGGGCGGAGGATGCCGGTGTAGATGCGGCCCGGGCGCGCTTGGTCCGCTGCGGGCGGGCATTGATAACGAAGCTGGACGAAGCGGCCTCGGCCGAGAGTGTGGCGCGCGATCTGCACGAGCGCGTGTTCGAGTATTTTCCGGCAACCATCTTGCGGCTAGAGCGCTCATTGCAAGCCGATCATGTGACGTTGGACGATCTCCCGCCGGCGCTTGCCGAGCGTTGGCGGGCGGCGGATGGACGCTGGCGCATGGAGGTAAAACCTAGCGAAGATTTGAACGACAATGACGCGTTGGTGCGTTTTGTGAGAGCGGTACAAGCCGTCGCCTCCAATGCAACCGGCACGCCGGAGGTGAATTTGGGCGCCAGCGATGTGGTGGTGGGTTCATTTGTGCAAGCATTCACATCAGCGCTCGTGCTTATTTTTTTCCTGCTATGGATAATTACAGGCTCTTTAAAAGACGTACTCTTGGTGTTGGCGCCGCTACTGTTGGCCGCATTGTTGACCGCCGCCTGTATGGCGTTGTTCTCGTTGCCGTTTAACTTCGCCAATGTAATAGCGCTGCCGCTGTTGTTGGGGATCGGGGTGGACAATGGCATTCATCTGGTACACCGCGCCCGGGTGGCGCCTCCCACGGGGAGCTGCTTGCTGGGTACTAGCACGGCACGGGCTATTGTTATCAGCGCGCTTACTACGATCTGCGGCTTCGGCAACCTGGCCTATTCCGCCCATCCTGGCACGGCGTCCATGGGCTTGGTGTTGACTATCGGTTTAATGCTGACACTGGTGGCGACCTTGGTGGTCTTGCCAGCGCTTTTGGTCAAGCCGAGTGTGCGCACATGAAGCCACTTGACACTGTCTGCGCTCTGCCCGTTCCACGGCGTACGCTGGTGACCGGAGCCACCGGATTCGTGGGCAGCGCGGTGGCGAGATGTTTGTTAGCCAATGGATTTAACTTGCGGCTTTTGCACCGTAAAGACGCTCTCCTGGACAATCTTGAAGGCATTGATGCGGAGCGGATCACAGGGGATCTGTGTGACGCGCGATCATTGCGCATAGCGATGGCGGGTTGTGACGCCCTGTTTCATGTGGCAGCCGACTACCGCTTGTGGGCACGGCAACCGCGCGCGCTTTACCGCACCAATGTCAAGGGCAGCGCCGCCTTGTTGCGGGCCGCCGCCGGCGCCGGCGTCGGTCGCGTGGTCTATACCAGCAGCGTGGCAGTGTTACATGCCGGGATGGATGGCAGTGTCGCCGATGAGCAGACACCCGTCACACTGGGCGAGATGGTAGGGCACTACAAGCGCTCCAAATACCTTGCCGAGCAAGCGGTTCATGCGGTGGCTGCGGAACTTGGCATGCAAGTGGTGACGGTCAATCCATCCACGCCTATAGGACCCAGGGATATCAAGCCGACCCCCACTGGCAAGATCATCGTGGATGCGGCTAAGGGATTGATCCCGGTGTATGTGGATACGGGACTTAATGTCGTGCACGTGGACGATGTGGCCGAGGGTCATCTGCAAGCTTTTTGGCATGGGACGCCGGGACGGCGGTACGTGTTGGGCGGGGAGAATATGCCGTTTGTGAAAATCCTGCGGCTCGTTGCGCAGCGCATAGGGCGGCGTGTTCCAAAGATACGCCTGCCTCACGCCGCCGTGTGGCCTATCGCGCTCATTGCCGAGGGGTGGGCGCGATTGCGGCGCTCGGACCAGGAACCCTTAGCCACCCTGGATGGGGTACGCATGTCGATGAAACGCATGTATTTCTCCTCGGCCCGTGCGCGAGAGGAACTGGGATACCGCCCCAGGCCAGCAACCCAAGCTATCGATGACGCGCTGGACTGGTTTGCGAAAAACGGATATCTGGATAGTGCTAGCTGATATGGGTTCATTGACATGGGCGGGTGCATCGGCGTGGGCATGAAAGCGTTGATTCTGGCGGCTGGAGTCGGCGTACGGCTCGGCCCTTATGGACAAGAGATCCCCAAGTGTTTGCTGCCGTTTGGCGCTCGCTCCCTGATAGCGCGGCAGCTGGAGCGCCTGCGGGCGTGTGGTATCGAGCGCGTTCACATCGGCATAGGTTACAAAGCCGAGTTGATTGAGGCGGAACTTGAAAAGCATGGGGACGGGATGGATGTGTCTACCACATTCAACCCCGACTACACGCGGGGCAATATCCTCACCGTACTGGCGATGCGGGAACACTTCGTCGCGGATCAGCCCGTCTTGCTGATGGATGCGGATGTACTGTGCGACACGCGCATGCTCAGACGGTTAATCGAATCTGCGCACGCTGATTGTGTCTTGCTCGATAGGGATTTCGAACCGGGGGCGGAACCGGTGAAGGTGTGCGTCTCCAACCGGAATATCGTGGAATTCGGCAAGGAGTTGCCCGCCGGGCTCGTTTTTGACGTGCAAGGAGAGTCGGTGGGATTTTTCAAGCTTGCTCCCGGGACGGCAGAGGATTTGGTAGCCCGGTGCAAGACTTATGTGCAACGCGGTTGTCTGGATGAGCACTATGAAGCGCCGCTACGCGACGCCATGCTAAGTGAGGACGGTCCTCATTTCGGCGTGGAGGACGTGACCGGGTTGCCGTGGATCGAGATCGATTTTCCGCAGGATATCAGCCGAGCCGAGGCGCAGGTGCTGCCCCGGCTCAAGGGGCCTTAACACTAAGGCCCCGGTTCTAACCGGCGGCCTGTTGCCCCAGGTGATTGTGCGCCCGTAACCGCGTTTGCACGGCCTTCAGTAAACCCTCAGCGGTCAATCCCGCGTCGCGCAAGTTGTCTTCACGCGAGCCATGCTGGATATATCTATCGGGGATACCGTGATTCAACACGGGCACGCTGATGCCACGGGCCGCTAGGACTTCGTTGACCGCGCTTCCGGCACCGGCAGCGAGCGTGTTCTCATCTATGGTGATCACCAACTCGTGACTGCGCGCCATCGCTGCGACCAACTCTTCGTCCATCGGTTTGACGAAGCGCATATTGACTACGGTGGCGTCCAGGGTCTTACCCACTTCCAGGGCGGGTGCCAACATGGGTCCGAAGGCCAAGATGACGACGCCGTATCCTTCACGTACGACTTGCGCTTTGCCGACGGGCAATGCCGCCATGTGCTCTTCCACCTGCACGCCGGGTCCTTTGCCGCGCGGGTAGCGCACCGCAGTGGGCTGATCGAGGCCATATGCGGTGAACAACATCTGCCGGCATTCGTTTTCGTCCGACGGCGTCATGATGACCATATTCGGCAAGCAGCGCAGATAACCGATATCGTAGTTGCCGGCATGAGTGGGGCCGTCGCCACCAACCACGCCGGCCCTGTCGATGGCGAATATCACAGGCAGATTCTGTAATGCGACGTCGTGTACCACTTGGTCGTACGCGCGTTGCAAGAAAGTCGAGTAGATCGCAACCACCGGCTTCATGCCCTCACAGGCCAGACCTGCGGCCAAAGTGACGCTGTGCTGCTCGGCGATGGCCACATCGAAATAGCGATCCGGGTACTCGCGATGAAAGCGCACCATGCCCGACCCTTCGCGCATCGCGGGCGTAATCGCGACCAGGCGTTGGTCACGGGAGGCCATGTCACACAGCCAGTCGCCGAACACCTGCGAATAGGTAGGACTAGGCTTGGCGGCCGCTGGCTGGATCCCCGACGACGGGTCGAACGGCGAGCTTATGCCGTGGTATTTGACCGGATCCTGCTCCGCCGGGGCATAACCTTTGCCTTTACGCGTGACCACGTGCAAAAGCCGGGGACCTTCAAGCTCGGCGAGATTTCGAAGCGTTCCCACCAGTGCGGGTAGGTCATGGCCGTCCAACGGCCCGAAATAGTTGAAACCCAATTCTTCGAACAGCGTACCGGGAACGATGAGTCCCTTGAAATGGCCCTCTGCTTTGCGGGCCAGCTCCCTTACTGGCGGCATGCGGCCCAGAACCTTCTTGCTGCCTGCGCGCACGGTGGAGTACAGCCGCCCCGATATCACTCGGGTGAGGTAGCTCGAAAGAGCCCCCACGTTCGGCGAAATGGACATCTCGTTGTCATTCAAAATGACTAACAGGTCCGTCTCGCATTCGCCGGCGTGGTTGAGCGCCTCGAACGCCATGCCGGAGGTCATCGCACCATCGCCGATGATGGCGACCACCTTGCGCTTGGCGCCGGTTCGTTCAATGGCTTCGGCCATGCCTTGCGCGGCGCCTATGGAGGTCCCCGCATGGCCCACGCCGAAGGTGTCGTACTCGCTTTCTGAGCGCTTCGGGAAGGGCGAAATACCTTCCCATTTCCGCACTGTGCCCATATGCTTGCGGCGGCCGGTCAAGATCTTGTGAGGGTAGCCTTGGTGTCCAACATCCCAGACCAGACGGTCGCTGGGCGTGTTGAATATGTAGTGTAACGCGACCGTTAATTCGACCGTGCCCAAACCGGCGGCGAAGTGGCCGCCGGACTGGGACACCGATTCGATCAGGAATTCCCGTAAATCACGGGCCACTTCCAGCAGTCGGGACTCCGGCAGCGCCCGCAGGTCGTGCGGGTAGTCGATACGGTCAAGTAAGCGGGCGCGAGGCATATCGGACATGGGCGCAGACCCGAACAGTGTTGTGACAGTAGCCGCGTATTATCCTGCACCTTCCGTAGAATGGCTACGAATAAGGCAGTACGGGATTATTCGTGCTTGGTTTTGCCGGCGCTTTCGTAGACACTATCCGCTGGCCAAAGGGCGGATGTCTTGGGCCGATGCCTAGCGGTTAGTGCTCGAGTGATGCTGACAGGGTTGACGTTATGCGCGGCCAGCGCCGATGTGCAGCCAGCACTGGCGCCCCTTGCATGGCACTGGTTATGCCCTACCCGTACCAAACACAGGCAACCTACTCTGGTACCGTGGTTCAGTTAGCGCGTGGGAGAATTGCGCATGGGAGTCCCCTTCCGTCAGAAGCTCAAAGTCGGGCTCTACGTGCTTGGCAAGCGCTTGAGGGGAGAGGAGCGGTACCCGCTGGTTTTAATGCTGGAGCCGTTATTTCGCTGTAATTTGGCATGCGCTGGCTGCGGCAAGATCGACTACCCGGACGAGATACTCAACCAACGCATGAGTGTGGCCGAGGCGATGGAGGCCATCGACGAGTGCGGCGCGCCCGTGGTGTCCATCGCCGGCGGTGAACCGCTCATTCACAGGGAAATGCCGGCCATCGTCCGTGGTTATATCAAGCGCAAGAAATTCGTTTATCTGTGCACCAACGCGCTGCTGTTGGCCAAACGCATGGATGACTACGAACCGTCCCCCTATCTGACCTTCTCCGTGCACTTGGATGGCAACCGGGCGCGCCACGACGCCTCGGTTTGCCGCGATGGGGTCTACGACAAAGCGGTGGAGGTGATCAGGACGGCGCGCAAGCGGGGGTTCAGGGTTACCGTCAACTGCACGCTGTTTCAAAACGAGTCGGCCCAGGAAGTGGCCCAGTTCATGAACGATATGACTGCTCTTGATGTCGAAGGTGT
Organism: Gammaproteobacteria bacterium; assembly: GCA_012103455.1. Classification (GTDB taxonomy): domain Bacteria; phylum Pseudomonadota; class Gammaproteobacteria; order HK1; family HK1; genus WLWT01. The sequence goes on along the minus strand of WLWT01000001.1, from coordinate 4,651,791 downwards.
CACTATCGCACCCGGGTTCTGGTATGAGCGGGCGCCGAAACAAGAAGTTTTCATGAAACGCAAGGCTAGCAAAGACTTGTTCAGAAGTTTGTTCCGCCTGGGCAAAGGCCGTGAGTGGCGATTCAATCATTCTAGCTTGTATCTGGATTTTCTCGCCGGCAATCAGTCTTATCAATGCACTGCCTGGGGTAATCCCACGCGCAATGTTTTTGGTTGGCAGCGGCCTTGTTATTTGTTGGTCGGGGAAGGTTATGCGAAGTCGTTTTCCGAGTTGATGAACGATACGCAATGGAACAACTACGGGGTGGGCCGCAATGCCAAGTGCGCTAACTGCATGATGCACTGTGGGTTCGAGCCCACCGCCGTCAAGGATGCGGTGGCTAACCCTCTCAAGGCGGCGTGGCGTGCCCTGCGCGGTCCGCGGGTGGATGGGCCGATGGCGCCCGAGTTGCCCGGTGTCTACGGTCAGGAGGCCGATGCGCCGCGGTCACCGGAGGGGCAAAATGACATTGCCGATCCACCCGATCGCCGGGTGGCTTGAGCTTCAGTAGAACCTGCGGCGTCCAATTCGTGTGGCAAGGCATACTCAGTGTTCTTGCCATAGCCAGCGCCCTTAGCTGGCTTTGCATTTGGATTTTGCCCTGGCGCCCGTGGTCGGTGTGCGAGCGGTTGACGGCGGCGGATGATGCGACGCGACCCCGGCGCCAGGAACTTGCAAGCCATGACGATGTGACCGTGCTCATCCCCGCGCGTAATGAAGCGGCCACCATTGGCCGGACGCTGGTGGCGGTTGCCGGCCAAGGCGAGGGGCTGGAGATCATCGTGGTGGACGATCAATCGACCGATGGCACCCGCCAAGCCATCGCCGCTACCGGATTGATGAACGTCAAAGTAGTGACAGGCCAGGCGTTGCCTCGAGGATGGAGCGGTAAAGTCTGGGCCCTGTATCAAGCCGAGGGTTTGTTGCGGCGGCCGTTGGTGTGGCTTTTGGATGCCGATATCGAGACCGCGCCAGGTTTATTGACGGCACTGCGGCGCAAAATCGGCGGCGGCAGCCCCGGTACCGTGGCGCTGGTGTCCCTCATGGCTGAGTTGCCCATGGGGACCATGGTGGAGCGTCTTGTGCTGCCGCCGTTCATCTATTTCTTCAAACTGCTCTATCCGTTCGCTTTGTCGAATGCGGCAGGCAGCCGAGTAGCTGCAGCGGCAGGCGGCTGTGTTTTGCTGCGCGTGGAGGCACTGCATCGGATCGGCGGTTTCGCGGCCTTGCGCGCGGCGTTGATCGATGACTGTACCTTGGCTGCTCTAGTTAAACGCGAAGGTTTTTCCAGCTGGACTGGCTTGAGCCGCTCGCTCTACTCGCGCCGGCCCTCAGGTGGACTCAAGGGCATTTGGGCGCTGGTCTCGCGCACCGCGTTCACTCAGCTTTGTTACAGTGTTTGGCTATTGTTGGCTTGTACTGCGGCAATGGTGGTGGTCTATATGGCACCCGTATTGGTGGCCGTGGCCGGTGATGGCTGGATCCGTTGGACCGGCGCGGTGACTTGGGTCGCTATGACATTGAACTTCTGGCCCACGGTGAGGTTCTATTGCGTGGGATTGGGCTACGCCATCGCGTTACCCGTGGCCGCCGCTTTGTATCTGGCCATGACCTGGGCCTCCGCTATCGGTTATTGGCGGGGTACCCGCTCTCGATGGAAAGCGCGCGATTACAGTGTGTAGAGGGCTACGACCGTGCATAGTCAGTTAAAGTACGCCGCGAAACCCCTGCATTGGATGAAGCCTCTGTATTGGACGCTGGCGCTCACTCTAGCCGTACTCTTGCATGTCCCACTGCAAGGATTCGGCCAAAGTACCCCTAGCGATACGGTGATGCGCCTCAACGAGGGCTTACTTGAAATCATGCGTGCAGGCGCCCAGGCGGGATTCGAAGGCCGGTACGCGGCTATCTCGCCAGTGCTGGCGGAGACCTTCGATCTGGCAGTATTGACACGTTTAACCTTGGGACGGCACAGCCGTAAGCTGACTGAAGAGCAACGCGCCCAGTTCGAGGCGTTGTTTACGGAAATGGTGTCGGCGACTTATGCGAGCCGTTTCAATGCATACTCTGGTCAGCGCTTCGAGATAGTTTCGCAGCGGGATTTGAAGCGCAACAGGAAACTGGTTCGCACTTATCTGTTCACCGGCTCGCAGAAGGTGGCGTTGGATTATATGCTGCATCTGCGAGATGGGCGGTGGCGAATAGTCAACGTGATCGCCCAAGGCGTGAGTGAGTTGTCACTGCGCCGCTCTGAATATGCCGCGATAATTACCCGCGATGGTTTCGACGGGTTGATGCGGAAAATTCGACAATACGTCACGAAATTAGCCTCGGCATCATAGATAAAACTGCAATAAGATCTCGATATTCCAATTAGGGCACCTCTAAAAATGCACTTTTTCCGCGATTGCGGCGTCAGCGCCGTGCTCGAATCCTCAGGTATCACCTATACACTGCGGTTGTGCGCGCGGTGCTTCCTTGCACTCACGAAAAAATGACTATTTTTAGAGGCGCCCATTAGTTATAACGACTGTTTTGAAAGGATATATTACCTTGCTCTGCGCATGTCTCCCCGCGTACCATTCAGCGGATAAAAATACGTCGCCGACGCTAGGATGTTGGCACGGGGCACAGGGCATGGTGAACCCCAACCTAGTGGGGCACTGGCCTAGTGGGGCACTGGCCTAGTGGGGCACTGGCCTAGTGGGGCACCAATGGAATATTCCCAACGGAGTATTAGATGAGCACGGTATTCAGTCGCGTTAGCCGCTTCGCCACAGTGGTGGCCGTTGTCGGTACCTTGGCCGGATGCGCCGCCAATCCTTCCGATCCGAATGATCCGTTCGAGCCGATGAATAGGGATTTCGACGCTCTTAACAATCACCTAGACAAGCATCTTATCGCGCCTATCGCTGATGCTTATGTGGAGTATGTACCGGGTGGCATGCGCCGGGGCGTATCGAATTTCTTCAACAATCTCGATGAGCCTGGCCATGTGGTCAATAATGTACTGCAAGGCAAAATCGGCGATGCGTTCTCTGATGCTGGCCGTTTCGTAGTCAACAGTACGGTCGGCATTGGCGGTCTTTTCGATCCGGCAACGTCGATGGGACTTGATCGGCACAACGAAGATTTTGGACAAACCCTGGGTCTGTGGGGCGCTGACGAGGGGGCTTATCTCGTGTTACCTGGGCGCGGTCCCAGTTCACTCCGGGATATCTGGAGTATCCCGGTATCGACTCTTGCTAATCCTCTGACGTATGTGGAACTCGGTGGTGCTTTTTTACCGGTATTCGCTCTGGGCGCTATTGATGAGCGCGCTAGCTTGAGTAGCGCTATTCGTTTCCGGGATGAGTCCGCATTGGATCCGTATGTTTTTACCCGGGAGGCGTACCGGCAAAACCGGATAAATCTCATTTACGACGGCAATCCACCGGATGATGAATTCGATAAGTTGAGTCAGGCGATGGCCGCTGCTTTCGATGAAAAATAGCAGGAAGTTGGCGTAGCTAGCGTGCTGCGTGATTTTCGTATCAACGATGCCTCGCTGCGCGGGGCATCAGCGTTTTTGGACCGGCGCGTTGTGCGCGGTAGCAAACACTTTGACAGAGCGCGAGAGCCTTATGGCGCAATACGTCTACACCATGAACCGTGTTGGCAAGGTGGTACCGCCAAAGCGGGAGATTCTGGCTGACATCTCTTTGTCCTTTTTTCCCGGAGCCAAAATTGGTGTACTCGGCTTGAATGGCGCCGGTAAGAGTTCCCTGCTGCGGATTATGGCCGGGATAGATCAGGACTTTCACGGGGAAGCACGGGCTCAGGCGGGCATACGTATAGGTTATCTACCACAAGAGCCGGAATTGGATGAAAGCCTTGATGTTCGAGGCAACGTGGAACTGGGCGTTGCTCAAGTCAAAGCGCTGTTAACCCGTTTTGACGAGATCAGCGCCGCGTTTGCCGAGCCGATGGATGAGGAGCGCATGAACGCCTTGTTGGAGGAGCAAGGACAACTTCAAGATGCCATAGACGCGGCGCAGGGTTGGGAAGTCGATCGTAGGCTGGAAGTGGCTGCCGACGCGTTACGGTTGCCGCCATGGGATGCCGAGGTGACCCATCTATCCGGTGGTGAGCGCCGGCGGGTAGCTTTATGCAAGCTGCTCCTGGCGGCGCCGGATATGTTGCTAGTGGACGAACCTACCAACCATTTGGACGCGGAGTCGGTGGCGTGGCTTGAGCGCTTTTTGCAGGAGTTTCCCGGTACGGTGATCGCGGTGACCCATGATCGTTATTTTCTAGACAACGTAGCGGGATGGATTTTGGAATTGGATCGCGGCCGGGGCATTCCCTGGCAGGGCAACTACTCCTCTTGGCTCGAGCAAAAAGAGCAGCGTTTGGCGCAGGAAGAGAAGCGTGAATCTTCCCACCGGCGGCGCCTTAAAGCCGAGTTGGAATGGGTGCAGTCCAACCCGCAAGGTAGACGGACCCAAAGCAAAGCTCGTCTTAGCCGTTTTGATGAACTCAACTCCAAGGAATTTCAGCAGCGTAGCGCCATCAGCGAACTATATATACCACCAGGTCCCAGGCTGGGTGATCGGGTGGTCGAAGCGGATGGGATCAGTAAGGGATTTGGCGATCGTTTGCTCATAGACACCCTGAGCTTTGCGCTGCCACCGGGCGCTATAGTCGGTATAGTCGGTCCCAATGGTGCTGGCAAGACCACTGTCTTGCGCCTGCTTGCCGGTTTGGATCTACCCGATAGCGGTGAGCTTCGCATTGGCGATACGGTCAAGGTGTCGTATGTCGATCAGTCACGCGGCAGCTTGACCGGTAGCAACACGGTGTGGGAGGAGATTTCCGGTGGCTTGGACACCATGGACGTTGAAGGTTATCAAGTACAGTCACGTGCGTATGTAGGGCGCTTCAATTTCAGGGGAACGGAGCAAGAGAAGCACGTCGCTAATCTGTCCGGAGGCGAGCGCAACCGGGTGCACCTCGCCAAGTTGTTGGTCAGTGGAGGTAACTTACTGCTGCTCGACGAGCCCACCAATGATCTGGACGTGGAGACTTTGCAGGCGTTGGAGCAAGCGATTTTGGGGTTTCCGGGATGTGTGGTGGTGATCTCCCACGACCGGTGGTTTTTGGATCGTATTGCCACCCATATCTTGGCTTTAGAGGGTGAGTCGCAGGCGGTTTGGTTCGAGGGTAACTTCGCCGACTATGAGGCCGATCGTAAGCGCCGGTTGGGTGATGATTACGGTCAGCCGCGGCGGATCAAGTACAAGAAACTGTCGTAGTTGGCGAGTGACTGTGAACGTAGGCTAAGGCATGGAAGTAACCGCACGCTGGGGCATCATAGGCGGGACTGGGCTCGAGCACCTGGAAGGCGTTCAAGTAGAAGGCGCGATGTCCGTGTCTACGCCGTATGGAACGCCATCTGAGGATATCGTATTCGGCGATTTAGAGGGTGTGCGGGTAGCGTTTCTGCCGCGGCACGGACCGGATCACCGGTTGGCCCCGCATCAGATCAACTATAGGGCGAACATCTGGGCGCTGGCACAACATGTAAAAGCGATCATCGCAGTGGCGGCGGTTGGTTCCATCAATCCCTCTATGCGACCAGGCGATATCGTATTGGCCGATCAGGTGATCGACTACACCTGGGGCAGGGAGCATACCTATTGGGATGCGCAAGCCGAACAGATGGCGCATGTGGATTTTACCAAGCCTTATGATGAGCGGGTCCGGGCGAAGCTGCGGCAGGCTGCTCGCGCGGCTGCGGTTGATATTCATGACGGCGGTACCTATGCCGCCACTCAGGGGCCGCGTTTGGAGAGCGCGGCGGAGATCGATCGTTTGCAGCGCGATGGCTGCGACGTTGTCGGGATGACCGGCATGCCTGAAGCTGGCCTAGCGCGGGAGTTGGGTATCCCTTACGGGTGCTGTGCAGTGGTCGTAAATCCTGCCGCAGGGCGTGGGCCATCGGCGATCACGATGGATATGATCGAGGCCAACCTGGTTGTGGGGATGGCCAAGGTACACCGGCTGTTGCGGGCACTTACTGCCGCACCCGAGTGATGGGCTCACTTATTGTGTTGTTTTGGCAGGCGTTATTTCGTCAGGTTCGTTTGGAGCCGATTCCTTGGGCGCCGCGGGTTCGGCGGCGGGAATATATTCACCCCCAGGCGGTTCGTAGGGAATAATCCGCATCAGCATGGCGAATAGCGGGTGGTCGAAATAGTGCATCTCCCCCGAGCGCATACGCCGCTGTTCGCGCAGGATAAAGGCGGCGTCAGCATAGTGTGCGTGCTCGAATAGCAGGTGGGCATCGACCTGCAAGTATTTCGAGAGGGACACGCGCACCGTGCCGCGCACATTGCTGTTCCCGCTACCGCCGGCGACCGCAACAAGCAGCGAGCGGTCACGGTCTATGCCCGGCTGCCGCCAACCTGTGTGTACTAAAGGCGTATAGCCCGCGTGCCGTAGCCGGGCTGCGGTGCCACCGTAAGCCAGTTGTACGCGGGGTACCCGCTGTACCGAGCCGCTACGGTTGAGTGATCTTACGGAGCCACCGCGCCCTAGCACCAGACCATCGCGTGGTTCCTCTGCCGTTTCAGGCCACAACTCGACCTCGAATCCTTGGGCCAGGCTGGCTTGTTTGAATATCAAAACCTCAATCGTATACCAGCGCTCAGCCGCAGCCTTGGACGCCACCATGAGCAGCACTAGCAAAATCACTGTACTTTGAATAACTCTTCGCATTTTTAGAGTTCTCTTTGAGCGACTGCAACTTCAACTAATTTATCGCGCGATTACGCTCAGCCGTTGCCAGCCCCTGGCGGTAAGCTCAGGCCGCATCCTTAGTGGTGAGATCGCTCAAAAGTGTATCCAAGCACTCAAGTCTTGTGTCTGCGTCTTCCATCGATTGCTGGACCCTTAGTGTTTGTGGTCCGTCAAAACGGTAAATCTTGGAATGCAGTTGCACTAATTGCACCAGCCGGGCCGCATCGACCGGTGCATCTTCTTTGAAAATGATGCGGCCGGAGGCGGCACCAAAGTCGATTTTGCGAACACCGATCGGCGCCGCCTTGAGTTTAAGCGCACTGATTTCAAACAGATGTCTTACCTGTCCCGGAAACAGGCCAAACCGGTCGATCATCTCTACTTGTAGCTGGTCCAGGGCACCCTCGGTTGCAGCGCTGGCGATGCGCTTGTACATCATCAACCGGGTGTGCACGTCGGGTAGATAGTCGGCGGGAATGAGCGCGGGAACGTGCAGATCGATCTCTGCACCGTGGTCCAGTGGGCGGTCTAGTTCCGGCGCCCGGCCCGCTTTGAGCGCGGCCACCGCCTGTTCCAGGAGTTGGGTGTACAAGGTGTATCCAACTTCGTTGATCTGCCCGCTTTGCTCCTCACCCAGTACTTCGCCGGCACCGCGGATCTCCAGATCGTGAGTCGCTAGGGTAAAGCCTATGCCCAACTCTTCCAGCGACTCGATGGCCTCCAACCGCTTGACGGCATCGGCGGTCATGGAACGGCGCGGAGGCACCACTAGATAGGCGTAGGCGCGGTGATGCGAGCGGCCCACGCGGCCGCGTAGTTGGTGAAGCTGAGCCAAGCCGAAGCGATCGGCGCGGTTGATGATGATGGTATTGGCGCTGGGTACGTCGATGCCGGTTTCTATGATCGTAGTGCATACCAGCGTATTGAACCGCCGGTGATAGAAGTCCAGCATCACCCGCTCCAACTGGCTTTCGCGCAGCTGGCCGTGGGCCACTTGGATACTGGCCTGCGGTACCAACTCGGCGAGTTCTCTGGCGATACGCTCTATGTTCTCTACCTTGTTGTGTATGAAATAAATCTGTCCACCGCGGCGGATTTCCCGCAGGCAGGCTTCACGGATAGTAGGGTTATCCCATTCGCGTACAAAAGTTTTAACTGCCAAGCGGCGGTCGGGAGGCGTTGCGATGAGCGAGAGATCGCGCATGCCCGCGAAGGCCATATTAAGTGTGCGCGGTATAGGGGTGGCAGTGAGGGTTAGCATGTCCACTTCCGCGCGTAGGGCTTTTAAGCTCTCCTTGTGACGCACGCCGAAGCGGTGTTCTTCGTCTACCACGACCAGGCCTAGCTGCTTGAACTCGATATCCGGTTGCAACAGCTTGTGGGTGCCTATGACGATGTCCACCTGGCCTTCGGCAAGCCCTTTCAGGGTCGCATTTTGTTCTTTGCGCGAGCGAAAACGCGAGAGCAATTCGATGCGCACCGGCCAGTCGGCGAAACGATCGGTGAAGGTCTGAAAATGCTGTTGGGCGAGCAGGGTGGTGGGCACCAGCACCGCCACTTGCCGCCCGCCGTGCACGGCGACGAAGGCGGCCCGTAACGCCACTTCCGTTTTACCGAAACCGACATCGCCGCAGGTCAAGCGGTCCATGGTCGCGGTGGAGGTCATGTCCGCCACCACTGCATTGATGGCTTGCTCCTGATCGGGCGTTTCCTCGAAGGGAAAACCCTGACAGAAAGCAGTGTATTGGCCTTCATCGAGTGTGAACGCGTAACCGGATCTGGCCGCTCTACGGGCATGGATTTCAAGCAGTTCGGCGGCGACGTCGTGAACTTTCTCCGCCGCTTTGCGTTTGGCTTTGGCCCATTGCGTCCCCCCTAGCTTGTGCATCGGTGCGTGATCGGGGTCGGCGCCGGTGTAACGGGAGATGAGATGCAAGGTGAGCACCGGCACGTACAGCTTGTCGCCGCCGGCGTATTCGATGGTGAGAAACTCGCCGTCCACGCCACCCGCGGATAAGGTCTGTAAACCCAGATAGCGGCCGACCCCGTGATCGATATGTACTACGGGTGAGCCCGGATTTAACTCGGCCAGATCGCGCACCACCGCATCGCCGTCGCGGGTGGACGCTTTACGGCGGCGGCGCTGGGCCACCCGTTCACCGAATAGCTGCGATTCGGTGACGATGCTGATGGGCGGGGTGTCCATGATCGCGCCGCGCTCCAACAGGCCCACCGTGATCGCCACAGGGTCGCCGCTACTTAAGAACTCGGACCACCCGGCCGAGCGCGCTGTGCGAATACCGTGCCTGGCAAAGGTATCGGCCAGCGTTTCCAGCCGGCCAGGGCTGTCGGCTACGAACAGGACGCGTGTATCGGTGGCTGTCAAATATTCTTTAACCCGTGCCAGCGGCTCCGCCGCCCTGGCGTCTATGGATAGGGGATCGCCGATACGGGCGCCGAAGCGAAGCGCGTTGCGGGTGTTGTCCCGTACCAGAGTTGCCCGCCTTAGTTGCCCCAGGGCCGCGAAGAGATCGGGTACCGGTAGATAGAGTTCGCGCGGTTCCAGTACGGGGCGCTGATGATCATGGCGCCGCGCTTCATAGCGCTGCGATATTTCATCCCACAAAGTCTTGGCTGCGTCTTCTACTCCCTCGGTGACGATGGCCAGGGCGCTTGTAGGTAGATAGTCGAATAAGGTGCTGGCGGTAGTATAGAACAGCGGCAGATAGTACTCGATGCCGGGAGAGGCGATGCCTTGGCTCACCTCCCGGTACACCGGGCAATTAGTTGGATCGCCCTCGAAGCGAGCTCTAAACGATTGGCGGAACTGGGCGATACCGGCTTCATCGATCGGCACTTCCCGTGCCGGCATAAGCTCAATGCTCTCCATCTGGCCGGTGGAACGTTGGGTTTCCAGATCGAATCGGCGTATGGACTCGATCTCCTCGTCGAATAGGTCGATGCGAAGCGGCGCGTTTGTACCCATGGGAAAGAGGTCCAATAATGCACCGCGTACTGAGAACTCGCCATGCTCGGTGACCTGCGATACATGGTTGTATCCGGCCTGCTCCAGTTGCCGGCGCATAGCGGTCAAATCGATGCGCTGTCCGATCTTGAAGGCGATGGCGTAGCGGGTCAGATAAGTGGGCGGGCACACGCGTGTCATCAATGTGCCCACCGGTACCACTAGAATGCCCCGGGCGCCGCTTCGCATTGCGTTTAGCGCACTCAGCCGATCGGAAATGATGTCTTGGTGGGGCGAGAACAGATCATAGGGAAGGGTTTCCCAATCAGGGAAATTGGCAATGGGAAGAGGTTCATCGCCATTGATGAAAAAGCTGATTTCTTCGCGCAGCCGATCCGCGCTGGCCGGATCCGGGCAGACCACCAGGGTGAGGGAATCGTACTGCATAGCGGCCCGCGCCGCCGCCAATGCGCTCATGCAGCCGTATAGCCGGGACCATCTGTGTTGGCCAGCAGCCGGGGGGAGCGGCGGTGATAACGGGCTCGCCAGCGTGGTGGACGCCTTACTGTTCATCGATCTCTGGTTCAACCATGAACGCCTGCTGGGCGCTATCAACCATGTACCGCCCACAGAACTTGAACAAGCGTATTATCAATCAATACAAGGGTCAGCCATGGCCGCTTGACTCAAACCAACGAGCCCCCGGTTTGCTCGGTACAGTTCAATTACATCAGTCCCGCGTCTTTCGAACAACAGCAAGTCGCTTAACGTCGGTGTCCGAATGTCGTGGGGAGGATCAATGCACTGATTCTTCAGCGCCTTGCTCATTTGACTGACGGTGCGGGAACGCTCTTCGGTGACACCGTCCACGGTCACCCTGTTGATGTCTATACAACGACCGCCATCATCGGCGAGGGTAACTGGCGTAGGAATATCAATGCCCGGTTGCTCGCGACGCTGCCGCAGTTCTTGCTCGCGTTGAATACGCTCAGCCTCATTGCGAATGGCTTGATTAGCTTGGGCTTGAGCACTATTAATGGTGCTGTCGAGCGCACTACACATAGCCGTAGCGCCTAATATCCAATGCGCCGTCCGGTGGATTTTGGACCCATGTACTTTTCGTTTGTGTGGCAAAAACAGATTAGTCCAGAGGGGATGCTTTTGCATGCTCTCAATGTCTGAAGTTGAACGTGAGGAAGAGCGGGGTTACTTGCTGTATTAAAGCATAATGGAGGGCAAAGGGGAGCATGTGCCACGTGGCGATGAACTTGTTGAAATCGGAAAAGAGTAAACGCCTTGAATTCCGAAGGTGCTGAATGAAAGAACCGTCAATTGGCCCCGAGGTGCGGAGCATCGAACGGGATGACGGTGTTCACTTAGCGGCGCAGATATCCCGGGGCGACGGGCTCACAGCGGTTTTTCTAAACGGGTTCAGGTCCGATATGTCGGGCACCAAGGCGCGGGCTATGCACCGATGGGCGAAGCGGCGCGGCACAGGTGTGCTAACCTTCGACTATAGCGGCCATGGACGTTCCGAAGGCGTGTTTGAAGAATGTACCGTGTCCACTTGGATCGATGATGCGTTAAGGGTCATCAGTTGCGTGACGGAGCAGCCGCTCGTCTTGATCGGATCCAGCATGGGCGGTTGGATCGCGCTGCATGTGGCGCTGCGTTTGAGGTCACGGGTAAGAGGGGTCGTTGGTATTGCCAGCGCGCCTGATTTTCTCCTGGAACTCACGTCCAAGCGTCTTGATGAGAGGGCGCGGCTGGATCTTGCCGAACACGGGGTCACTTATTTGCCATCACGCTATGGTGATGGTTCTTATCCAATCACTAGCCGGCTGTTGGAGGATGGACGGGGATTGGGTCTGTTGCATGCGCCTATCCCATTGACTTGCCCGGTGCGTCTGCTGCATGGCATGGCCGATCCGGAGGTACCGTGGGAACTCAGTACGCGGTTGGCTGGGGCTATTCAAGGTAACGACGTTCATGTGGAACTCATCAAAGGGGGCGATCACCGCTTGTCAAAGCCCCATGAGCTCGAGCGTTTATTCTACTGGTTAGACGATGTGTCGGCTTCCTAAGCGTGATGCGCGGCAATGCGCGCATGCATGTGATCCGATATTATACATTGTTGGCCTGCCGCCAGGACGGCAAGCAATGCTTCTTCATCCATGACCACCTGACATTGAGTGCCCGTGAGCGATACCGAATTTTGGGTAGCACTGCTCCAGATCATCTGGATTGACGCGCTCTTGAGTGGTGACAACGCCATCGTCATCGCGCTGGCCTGTAGGCGTTTGCCGGCACACCAGCGCCGCATGGGGATCATCTTTGGCACCGGCGTGGCGATTTTACTTCGCATCATCTTCGCCATCTTTGTCGCCAAACTGTTAGGCGTGCCATATTTGAAGCTCATTGGCGCCGTTCTGTTGGTCTGGATTGCGATAAAACTCATCGTTCCAGAGGATGAGGAATTAAGCGAGGACAACGTGACCGGCTCCGGCACTTTGTTCGGCGCTATTCAGACCATTGTGATCGCCGATGCGGTGATGAGTTTCGACAACGTTGTCGGCATCGGCGCGGCGGCGAAGGGCAGCGCCATGCTCATCGTCATCGGCTTGTTGTTGAGTATTCCGCTTATCATGTGGGGCAGTACCTTGATACTGCGGCTGCTCGATCGCTATCCTCTCATCATCATCCTGGGCGGCGGTTTGCTCGGCTATCTCGCTGGCGATATCGCTTATACCGATCCGGTAATAGCGCCGTTGACGCAAGCGTTACCGGCTTGGGTGCATTGGGCGGTAAAGATCGGCGGCGTGATATTGGCCCTCGCGGTGGGACTCACCCTGCGGCGGCGCAAGATCGATAACCAACGCAAAGGAGCGGCCTGAAGGCGATAACGCTGGCCCTAGCTCGGAAGATTAACGGTAAACAGTCTCGGTGAGCGCACCTTAGGTTCCGCCACGACACAAGCCAGGTATGGTGCTCAGGCATGTCCGGCCACCACGCCCGGTAGCCGGCGTTGCTGCATGTGTTCCACGTCGTGCTGAGTAGGAGTATGGGCGTTGCCGAGCAGGTGCACCCGCGCTGATACGCCGTGAACGCCGGTGCCTATAGGAATGGGTTAAAGCCAAGAGAAGCCGCGCTTGGTCTGGAGTTTGTTGTCCCTGGGTTTGGCGGCCTTGGTTTTGACTGCTATGGATAATACCGAATCGAATATTTGAGCCTGTTGATTCCGGGCGTCCATGGAGGCCGGTTCGCAGGGGGACGCGGGCGATGTACGCGCTACCGCAAAGGGCCAGCGCGCGGCGTAACAAGCCACGGCCACAGTGGATCTGCAGTTGCTGCTGGGGATGTTTGGCCGCCGCCCAGGCTCTGTCCTCTTCGGTTAACTCACCGTTCGTTCAGCAACTCGGTTACGGCAAGACCACCATGGCGGAGATCGTTGGCGATGACGGGATGTAGGTGGCCAATCTATACCGTTGTTTGCGCAATGAACGAGACCTCGGGGTGGCATGTGCGGAGCCTGTGCTCTGACGGATTGTTCGGGGCCATGCGCGGGGTGGGTGGTGCGAAAGCCTGGCCTAGAGGTTAGCGAATGCTTTGCAGAGCTGGTTGTAATGATCTTGCAATGGACCCATGATCACGCCGCCGAACAGCCGTGCATTGACGAACTGGTGCAGATGATCGTGGAAGAGCGGCGCCTCGTTTTTGGCTATGCGCACATTGTTCGCAATGTTTATGGTTCAGTCCGAATATCTGGAGAGCGAACCGATGCGTGAATTCGAGGCGCGTTACGGCACCTGGGTCATCCGTTACCGCTGGGCGATTTTAGTGATTTCAGTACTGTGCGTGCTGGCGGCGGCAAGCGGTGGGCGGCATCTGCGCTTTTCGAATGACTACCGCATTTTCTTCAGTCCGGACAACCCGCAATTGCTGGCCTTCGAGGCGCTGGAGAATACCTATACCAAGAACGACAACGTCATGCTCGTGGTGGAGCCCGATGACGGCAATGCCTTCAGTAATAATGCGCTGGCCGCCGTCGAGTGGATAACGGAGCAAGCGTGGCAGACGCCTTACTCAAACCGGGTGGATTCCCTGTCCAATTTTCAACATACCAAAGCGCAAGATGATGACTTATCGGTGGGTGATCTATATTCGGATGCCGCCTCTTTATCCGCCGCCGATCTGGCGTGGATAAAGGAGATCGCCCTGGCGGAGCCATTGTTGCGTAAACGTCTGGTGGCGCAAGAGGCAGATGTCACGGCCGTCAACATTACTGTGCAACTGCCGGGCAAGGATCCGATCACCGAAGGCCCCGAGGTGGTGCGCTTTGTACGCGCACTGGCCGCTCAGGCGGAGGAGAAATTTCCCGGGCTCGATGTGCGTTTGGCCGGCATGGTGATGATGAATAACGCATTTTCCGAGTCCTCCGCTGGCGATCTGCAAACGCTGGTGCCGCTCAGCTTCGCTCTGATGCTCCTGTTGCTGGGCGTGTTGCTGCGGGCTGTGAGCGCGACAGTGACCACATTGTTCGTCATCGCCGCATCCATCTTGGTGGCCATGGGATTAGGCGGTTACGCAGACATTCCTATCAGCCCGCCGACGGCTTCGGCTCCCACTATTATTCTGACCGTGGCCATCGCCAACTCGGTGCATGTGCTGGTGAGTTTTTTCCAGGGCATGCGGCGCGGTAAGAGCCGCGATGAGGCGCTGGTGGAAAGTTTGCGCTTGAATCTTCAGCCTGTTTTTCTCGCTAGTGCCACCACCGCGCTCGGTTTTCTCAGCATGAATATGAGCGAGGTACCGCCATTTCGCCATCTTGGCAATCTGGTAGCCATGGGTGTGGGTACTTCGTTCGTCATGGCGGTGACTTTCTTGCCCGCACTGCTGTCGGTGTTGCCCATCCGGGTGCAGAAGCAAGAGTCCGGGCGTGATGAGTTGATGATCAAACTCGGCGATTTCGTGGTGCAAAAGCGCCGCGTTCTGTTGCTGAGCATGTCGGCAGTGGTGGTTGTGTTGGTGGCTTTTATTCCGCGCAACGATCTCAACGACATCTTCTTGCATTATTTTGACGAGCGTGTCGAATTCCGCCGCGATTCCGATTTCACTGAAGCTAGGCTCACTGGCCTCGTGCGCATCGAATATTCCCTGGTATCGGCAGAACAGGGCGGTGTTTCCGACCCTGAGTTCTTGAGGAACGTTGAAGCATTCGCCGAGTGGTACCGTTCGCAGCCGGAGACGGTTCATGTGAACGCGCTGACCGACATCATGAAACGGCTCAACAAAAACATGCATGGCGATGAGCAGGAGGCTTATGTATTGCCGAGTGAACGGGAGCTGGCGGCGCAGTATCTGCTGCTCTACGAAATGTCGCTGCCTTACGGTTTGGATCTCAATAATCAAGTGGACATAGATAAATCGGCGACGCGTTTGACCGCTTCGTTACGAACGTTGTCCACCAATGAGATGCTGTCTTTGGAGGCGCGGGTGCAAGACTGGTTATCGGCCAATGCGCCCGAGATCGCCTCCGGTAACGGCAGCGGCACGGCGCTTATGTTTACGCACATCGGTAAGCGCAATATCATCAGCATGTTGATCGGCACCACACTCGCGCTAGTACTGATTTCCTTGGTTTTGATTTTCGCACTGCGCTCGGTGCGTATCGGGATCATCAGCATGGTGCCTAACCTGGTGCCGGCGGCTATGGGTTTTGGCTTGTGGGGCATGCTTGTGGGCGAAGTGGGTTTGGCGCTGTCCGTGGTGAGCGGTATGACCTTGGGTATTGTGGTGGACGATACGGTGCACTTTTTGAGCAAGTACTTACGCGCGCGGCGGGAACAGGATTTACCGCCGGCCGATGCGGTGCGCTATGCCTTCACCAGCGTTGGCCGTGCATTGCTGGTGACGTCGATCGTATTGGCGGCCGGATTTTTGGTGTTGGCGGCGTCTAGTTTTGAACTGAATTCGGGTATGGGTTTGTTGACCGTCGTCGTTATCGTACTCGCGTTGGTAGCGGATTTCTTACTGCTGCCGCCACTGTTGATGAAGCTTGAGGAGAAAGCCGGTGACAAGATGGTTGCTATGTCTCGCATTGACGCTGCCCCTGCTTGAGGCGGCGTGGGCGCAAGTATCGCAAGAGCAAGAGTTCGAAGAGAAAGGACCCGAGGCGAAAGGACTTGCCATCGCGCAGGAGATGGACAAGCGCGATACCGGATGGAGAGACTCTAAAGCCATTCTGACGATGGTGTTGCGCAATCGCCAAGGACAGGAGACCACGCGCAAGATGCGCGCCTCGTCCTTGGAGGTGGACGGCGACGGCGATAAGAGTCTTACCATCTTTGATAGCCCTAGGGATGTCAAAGGAACGGCATTCTTGAGTCATACCCATGCAGTAAAACCTGATGATCAATGGCTTTATCTTCCGGCTCTGAAACGTGTCAAACGCATCTCGTCCGCCAACAAGTCCGGTCCTTTCGTGGGCAGTGAATTCGCTTATGAAGATCTCACGTCTCAGGAAGTGGAGAAGTACACCTACAAGTGGCTGCGCGATGAAATACTGGACGGTAAGGACGTATTCGTGATCGAGCGTTATCCGGTATACAAGCATTCCGGCTATACGCGCCAGGTGGTCTGGGTGGATAGGGCTATCTATCAACCGCTCAAAACCGAGTATTTCGATCGCAAGAACGCGCTTTTGAAAACCTTGACCATCGGTGGCTACAAGCAATATCTGGATCGGTATTGGCGACCTTCCACCATGAATATGGTCAATCACCAAACCGGCAAGAGTACAGCGCTAACTTGGGCGGATTACGCGTTCGCCACAGGATCCAAAGACGGCGACTTCCATAAAAACGCCTTGAAACGGGCCCGCTAAGGGTGCGGTTGCTGACTTTACGCGCTCTACTGTTTAGGGTGGTGGTATCGAGTGTGTTGCTATGGACCGGCGTGATTACGGCGAAGGAGACGGGTTCGTTTATCGAATACTGGGAGTTGACCGGAAATGTAGCATTAGAGGGCCGGTATTTCCCCGAAAAACCTCGGTTATCGGCCCAGCCATATCTGACTTTTGCTACGGCCTTCGAGCCGGAGCTTTATCTGGAGTGGGACGACGGTACGCAGAGTCTGACCTTGGCGCCGTTCTTTCGCTTCGATAGCCATGATAATCAACGTACCCACTTCGATATACGCGAACTCATGTGGCAGTGGGTCGGTGACGCTATCGAGTTGCGCGCTGGGGTGGGCAAAGTTTTTTGGGGGGTGACGGAAGGGGTTCATCTGGTGGACATCATCAATCAAACGGATTTGGTTGAGTCGCCGGACGGTGAGGACAAACTCGGGCAGCCCATGGTTAACCTCGACTTCGTAGAGGACTGGGGTACGCTCAGTTTGTTTTTGCTGCCTCGCACTCGATTGCGTACATTCCCGGGGCCTTCAGGGCGCTTGAGCACGCAGCCGCGCGTGGCTACCGATCAGGTGCGGTTCGATTCCGGCGCTGGCAGAGGACATGTGGATGTCGCGGGCCGGTGGTCGCATGTATTCGGTGAATTCGATGTGGCTTTGTCGCATTTTTATGGCAACACCCGCGAACCGCGGTTCTTGCCGGGGCGTGATGCGCTGGGCCAGGCCGTCCTGATCCCACTCTACGAGCGGATCCATCAAACCGGGCTGGAACTGCAATGGACCCACGACGCCTGGCTGTGGAAGCTAGAGGCCATCCGGCGCGCCGGACAAGGTGATACTTTCAGGGCGCTGGCCGCCGGCTTCGAATACACCTTCTTCGGCCTTGCGCAAACGGCCCTCGATCTCGGTGTTGTGGTGGAAGGTTATTATGACGACCGTGGCGAAACCGGCACGGTGATCTTTCAAAAAGACGTGCTTACGGCACTTCGGCTCACCTTGAATGATGAACAAGATACCGTTGTATTGGCGGGGGTTATCTCGGATCTGGATAACGGTGCCAGGTTCTATTCAGCAGAAGCGTCCCGCCGGCTTGGCGATGCATGGAAGTTGAGCTTGGAAGCCCGCGCGTGGTTCGACGTGCCGGCTGATGATCCGTTGTT
Organism: Gammaproteobacteria bacterium; assembly: GCA_012103455.1. Classification (GTDB taxonomy): domain Bacteria; phylum Pseudomonadota; class Gammaproteobacteria; order HK1; family HK1; genus WLWT01. The sequence continues at coordinate 4,633,937 of WLWT01000001.1, read as the reverse complement.
TTCCATCCGGCGGGACGACTACGTGCAGCTACGGTTGGCTTGGTTTTTCTAACATCAGGCGGAGCTTGATTGCTTAGACTCACTCATCGGCGGCAACTTCTTCCATGGGTTGCCGGTCAGCGCGCTCTTCGAAGCCGAAGGTCAACTCATCGTCCGCCACATCCACTGAGACATGACCGCCACCTTCTAGTCTGCCGAACAAGATTTCTTCGGCCAGGCGCCGCTTGATTTGTTCTTGAATCACACGGGCCATCGGCCGTGCGCCCATCATCGGATCGTAACCCCGCTTCGCTAGCCAGGCCCGCGCCGCTTCGCTCACATCTATAGTGACCCGCTTCTCTTCCAGTTGACCTTCCAACTCGATAACGAATTTGTCCACCACATTGGCGACTGTACGCGGATCCAAGCTCTTGAACTGAACGATGGCATCGAGCCGGTTACGGAACTCGGGGGTGAAGCTCTTTTTGATGAATTCCAGGCTGTCCGATGTGTGATCTTGATTGGTAAAGCCCATGGAGCGCCGGCTCATCTGTTCAGCACCGGCGTTGGTGGTCATGATCAGCACCACGTTGCGGAAGTCGGCTCTGCGTCCGTTGTTATCCGTCAGGGTGCCGTGATCCATCACTTGCAACAGTAGGTTGAAGACATCCGGATGGGCTTTTTCGATTTCATCCAATAACAATACCGCGTGGGGGTGTTTGGTAATAGCCTCCGTCAGCAGCCCACCCTGATCGAAGCCGATGTAGCCAGGCGGTGCGCCTATGAGGCGAGATACTGTGTGCCGCTCCATATATTCCGACATATCGAAGCGGATGAGTTCTATACCCATGATGCGGGCAAGTTGGCGGGTCACTTCGGTCTTACCGACTCCGGTGGGACCAGCGAACAGGTAGGAGCCGATGGGTTTTTCACCCTCACGCAGGCCCGAGCGCGCCATCTTGATGGCGGATGCGAGCATCTTGATGGCGTCGTCTTGGCCATACACCACCATTTGCAGATCCCGCTCCAGATTTTGCAGGACCTCCCGATCGGAGGTGGATACGCTCTTCGGTGGAATACGGGCCATCTTCGCGATGACACTCTCTATATCGCCAACCCCGATGGTTTTTTTGCGCTTCGACGGTGGGCGCAGGCGAATGGAGGCGCCGGCTTCGTCGATGACGTCGATGGCTTTGTCCGGCAGATAGCGGTCGTTGATGTATTTGCTGGACAACTCCGCCGCTGCCCGCAGCGCTTGCTGCGAGAAGCGTACCGAGTGATGTTCCTCGAAACGGGACTTGAGACCGCGCAATATCTTTACCGTCTCATCCACAGTGGGCTCGACCACGTCGATTTTCTGGAAACGGCGGGCCAGCGCGCGATCCTTTTCGAATATGCCGCGGTACTCTTGATAAGTGGTGGAGCCGATACAGCGCAATTCACCGGAGGCGAGCATTGGCTTGATTAGGTTCGACGCGTCCATAACCCCCCCGGAGGCGGCGCCGGCACCGATGATGGTGTGGATCTCGTCAATGAACAAAATCGAACCGGGCTGCTTGTCCAACTGCGCTAGCAGCCCCTTGAGCCGCTTCTCGAAATCGCCCCGGTACTTGGTGCCGGCCAATAGCGCACCCATGTCCAGAGCGTAGATGGTGGCATTGAGTAAGACCTCGGGGACTTCTTCGTCAACGATTTTCTTGGCCAAGCCTTCGGCGATGGCGGTTTTGCCCACCCCTGCTTCACCCACATAGAGCGGATTGTTTTTTCTGCGCCGGCAGAGGATCTGGACGGTTCTTTCCACTTCCATGGAGCGGCCGATGAGGGGATCGATCTTGCCCGCCTGAGCCTGCTGATTAAGGTTCGTGGCGTACGATTCAAGAGGGCTTTTGGCGCCGCTCTCCGTGTTCTTGTCTTCATCGTTAGTGGTGCCTAAATTCTCCGACTCCTCGCTGGCGTCGTGCACCTTGGAGATGCTGTGGGAGATGTAGTTGACCACATCCAGGCGCGTAATGCTTTGTTTATTAAGGAAATAAACCGCTTGTGACTCGCGCTCGCCGAAAATCGCCACCAGCACATTGGCCCCGGTGACCTCTTTCTTGCCCGAGGACTGAACGTGGAACACCGAGCGTTGCAGTACCCGTTGGAAACCGAGCGTAGGCTGCGTTTCCCGATCATCCTTGGGCGACAGCATCGGCGTGTTCTCGTCCAAGTACCGGATGAGTTCGTCGCGCAGCTTTTCGAGGTCGGCGCCGCAAGCGCGCAGCACCTTGGCGGCGGTGGCGTTGTCCAGCAGCGCCAGCAGCAAGTGCTCCACGGTCATGAACTCGTGGCGCTTCTCGCGGGCCTCCTTGAAGGCCACGTTCAGAGTGTACTCAAGCTCTTTGCTCAACATGCTTCCGGCTCCGGTCGGTGTTCGCGAACGCGAGCGATGCACCGCAGTGTACGTGCATCCGGCGCCGCATGATCAAGCGTACTCCATCGTGCACAACAAGGGATGCTGGTTTTCCCGGGAATATTCGTTGACATGGGCGACCTTGGTCTCCGCGATTTCCCGGGTATAGGTGCCGCAGACTCCTTTGCCTTGGGTATGTACTTGCAACATCACGCGGGTGGCTATCTCGCGTTCCATATTGAAAAAATGCTCCAGTACGTGGACCACGAACTCCATCGGCGTGTAGTCATCATTCAGCAGTACGACATGGTACAGCGGCGGCCGTTTCAGCTCCGGCTTGGCCTCTTGTACCACCAACCCATCGTCGTAAGCAGGATGGGGTTTGTCAGCCATGGTAGATATTCAAGCCCATTGCTTTAAAGTTTCGTGTGCCGTCCTGGTAGTTTGATCGCCCGGGTAACTTGGCCGCCCGGTCATTTGCCTGCCCGGTAATCTGACCGGCGGCTGACCATAAAGTGTGATTCTATCCTACCGGGCTGCTGCTGGATCAGGAATCTCGTGGAGCTGCGGGTATCGTAATGAACCGATAATAAAAAGCCGCGATTGCTCCATATCCACGGCGTCATCATCTTTTAGCCACGCATTTGCGTTACGATGTCCGCTTACCAACCACTATGCGGTTCACGGTGTCCCCCCCACCGCCCATCAATTGACACGCGAAGGAGATAGCCCCATGCACGGCGCGCCATCGGCTGAATCTCAGACCATTATCGATGCAGGCCAAGCTGCATTTCTGCCAAATTATGCGCCCGCCCCGTTTGTCCTGAACACAGGTGAGGGAGCACGTGTTTGGGACACCGACGGTAACGAGTATGTCGATCTAGGTGCCGGTATCGCGGTGAGTTCGCTGGGTCATCAGGACCCGGAACTCGTCGCAGCAGCCAAGTCGCAGTTGGATAAGCTGTGGCACGTCAGCAACCTGTACTGGACCGAGCCGCCGGTGCGGCTGTGCGAGGAATTGGTGGCCTCAGCGGCGTTCGCTAAGCGGGCGTTCTTGTGTAATTCGGGGGCTGAGGCGAATGAGGCGGCCATCAAGCTCGCCCGCAAATGGGCGTCGGCCACACGTCCGCCGCAGCGCCGTGAGATAATCACTTTCGAGGGCGGCTTCCATGGCCGCACTATCGCCACGGTGACGGCGACGGCGCAGCCTAAATATCACGCGGGTTTCGAGCCTTTGCCCGGCGGTTTTGTTTACTGCCCGTTCAACGATTTCGATGCTGTCGCTGGCGCTGTGAGCGAGCGGACCTGCGCCATTATGGTGGAACCGGTGCAAGGGGAGGGGGGAATTCACCCCGCCGCTCCTGGATTCCTCGAACATCTGCGAGTTCTGTGCGACGCCAACGATGCATTGTTGATTTTCGATGAGATTCAATCCGGTATGGGCCGCACTGGCCGGTTGTACGCCCATCAATGGGCCGAGGGTGTCGAGCCCGACATCATGACGTTGGCGAAAGCGCTAGGGTGTGGTTTGCCCATAGGTGCGATGCTGGCCGGCGCCAGGGTCGCAGAACTCCTTCAGCCAGGCTCTCATGGTTCCACGTTTGGCGGTAATCCGGTGGCCTGTGCGGTGGCCCGGGTGGTTCTCAAACGTATGTCGCACAGCGCTGCCATGGCGCGGGTCAATGACGCCGGAGAACGTACAGTGGCACGCCTGCGGGCGTTTGGACAGTCCCGGCAGCTTTTCTCGGAGGTACGGGGACGGGGCCTGATGATCGGCGCGACCTTGCGCGAGCCTTACGCCGCTAGCGCAGTCGAGGTGACCGAGATTGCCGCCAGGCATGGTGTATTGGTATTGGTGGCGGGCGCAGATGTGGTGCGTTTGGTGCCGCCCCTCAGTATTACCGATGAGGAGCTGGATGCCGGACTTACCCGGCTAGAGGCAGCTTTGGATGAGATGCTGCAGGGCCAGTCAGGCGCCGGTTAAGCCAAGACCGTGAGAGGCCCCCTTTGCCAAACGTCAAGATGGCCTAGCAGCCATCTTGACGGCTAACTGGCCAATAACCTTCGCATGATGCCCTCGTAGCACGCCGATAACACATCGAGATCGGCGGCCCGCACCGCCTCGTTGACCTGATGGATGGTGGCATTGACAGGACCGAGTTCCACCACTTCCGCACCAGTAGGCGCGATAAACCGCCCATCCGAGGTGCCTCCGGTGGTGGACAGTTCAGTGCGAGTCCCGGTGACTTCCTCAATGCTGCCGGACACCGCGCTTACCAGTTGGCCAACGGGCGTGATGAAAGGATAACCCGAAATACGCCAGGACAGGGTGTATTCCAAGCCATGCCGATCGAGCACTTCGCGCACCCGGGCTTGTAATCCCTCGATGGTGACCGCAGTCGAGAAGCGAAAATTGAACACGGCGTCCAAATGCCCGGGCACCACATTCTGCGCTCCGGTACCCGCATTGATGTTGGAGATTTGGAAGGTGGTGGGCGGAAAGTACTCGCTCCCTTCATCCCACGTGATTTGGCTGAGTTCGGTGAGGGCGGGTGCGAATAGGTGAATGGGGTTGCGCGCGCGCGCCGGATAAGCCACGTGCCCCTGGATGCCCTGCACTTTTAGCCGCCCGTTCATCGAGCCACGCCGGCCATTTTTGACCATATCGCCCAGGGTTTTCACGCTGGTCGGTTCTCCGACCACACACCAATCGATCTGCACCCCCGCCTCGCTCAGACGCTCTACCACCTTCACCGTACCATTGACCGAGGGGCCTTCTTCGTCGCTGGTGAGTAACAAGGCGACAGATCCTCGGTGCTGGGGATAGGCCCCGGTGAAGCGCTCTACGGCGGTTACCATCGCCGCTAGACTGCTTTTCATATCCGCAGCGCCACGGCCAAAAAGCATGCCATCTCGCAAGGTTGGTTCGAAGGGCGGTGTACTCCAAGCGTCAAGAGGTCCAGTGGGCACTACATCCGTATGTCCGGCAAATACCAGTAAGGGCGCCTGCTGGCCGCGCCGCGCCCAGAGGTTGGTGACCTCTTCGAAGGGCATGTTTGTTAACTCGAAACCGCAGGCTGCTAGCCTGGCGCCCAGTAAGGCCTGGCATCCGGCATCGGCAGGAGTAACCGATTCACGGGCGATGAGTTCGCGGGTGAGATCCAATGTGGCCGACATAGCAGTAGAGTCCAAGAGAGAAGACGGGTTAAAACTCATCCGGTGTGTAGGCGCGGATGCTAAGGGCGTGAATGTCCGTTTGCATCGCATCACCAAGCGCTTCGTATACCAGGCGGTGCCTCTTGAGTAGCGTCTTACCGGCAAAAACCTCGCTCACTATGAGTACATTGAAGTGACCACCACCCGACTTGGCGCCTTCATGCCCCGCGTGCTCATGGCTGACGTCTTCAATGTCCAAGTCCTGTGGCGCTAGCGCTTCGCTCAACCGGCTACGGATCAGAGCGACTCGCGGGGAGGTGGCTAGGGGTGAGGCAGGTTCTTCAACCATCTTCCGGTTCCTTTGCGGGAGTCTGCTCCATAAACCGCATGAGCACTAAGGTTTGGCCGATGACGAATACGAAGGTCAACCCCAGCATGCCGAAGAGCTTGAAGTTGACCCACGTGTCCAAGTCGTAGGAATAAGCGACGTAGAGGTTCAAGGCGCCTATAGCGATGAAGAAAATGATCCACGACCAGTTCACCCAGAGCCACACAGCGTCGGCTACCGGAATGGCTTTTTCCAGCATGCGCCGCGATAGGTTTTTGTTGCCGAAGAACTGGCTGCCGAGGAAAACGGCAGCGAACAACCAATTGACCACGGAAGGTTTCCATTTGATGAAAGTCTCGTCGCGGAAAATGATGGTGAGACCACCGAGCACGATCACCATAGCCATCAAGACCCAGTGCATGGTCTCGACTTTGCCATGCTTGATGTGTCCGTAGAGTACCTGCGCGATGGACCCGGCTATGGCCACGGCGGTGGCGGTGATGATGCCCTGCGTTTGGTCTTCATGCAGCTTGTAGACGGCGAAGAACAAAATGACGGGAAAAAAATCGAACGCTAGCTTGCCCAAAGGAGTGATTCCCGAGTGTGTGGTGGCGCGAGTATAACCCGCCCGGCGGGCGCTGGCTGGCAGTGGCGCCGGCAGCGCTTCGCCCCTTACACTCGCGCAGCCTCTTTCACGGCGAGAGCTTGCATGACCCGCCTTTTGAGCATACATCCGTCCCATCCGCAGGCGCGGCTAATCGCGCAGTGCGTGGACTGTCTAAAGGACAGCGGCGTTATCGTCTATCCTACGGATTCAGCGTATGCGCTAGGGTGCTGTATATCGAGTCAACGTGCTATCGATGAGCTACGCCGCTTGCGTGGCCTGCGCAAGAACCATCTACTCACCTTGTTATGCGCCGATCTGTCGGTGGTATCGCTGTTCGCGCGTGTAGACAATGAAGCTTTCAAGTGGCTCAAGTCCTGTGTCCCCGGGCCGTATACCTTCGTGCTGCGGGCCACCGGGGCCACTCCACGGCGGGTTCGGCATGAAAGACGCCGTACGGTGGGTATTCGGGTGCCGGACAACGTGGTGACCGCTGCCCTATTGGCCGCGTTGGACGAGCCGCTTATCAGCACTACGCTAAAGCCCGCCGGCGCGGACCGGGCACTGACCGATCCACGTGAGGCGGCGAGAGTGTTGAAGGGCCGCATCGGTTTGGTTTTGGACGCGGGGGAGGGCTCGGCCGAAGCCACCACCGTGGTCGATTTAACCGAGGGTTTGCCGTCGGTATTGAGGCCCGGCTTAGGTGACACGGCGGTGTTCGAATATATGAGCTGAAGGGCTGCTTGACTGTCACATAGACACCCTTGAGCTTAAACTCTCTTTGTTTTCCCCCGGCCTGAATGCGATCATCGCGCTCGATTGGTCGGTCAAAAGACAGGAGTGAGTGTTGAACAGCGTTCCGTCGCACTATCAGCGTGTACTTTCCGGTATGCGGCCTACAGGCCAGTTGCATTTGGGGCACTATCATGGAGTGCTCAAGAACTGGGTCAAGCTTCAACACGAGTACGAATGTTATTTCTTTGTTGCCGATTGGCACGCTCTGACCACCCACTACGAGGATCCGTCAGTCATATCCGAGTCGGTGTGGGACATGGTGATCGACTGGCTGGCGGCGGGCATTGACCCAGGCGATGCCACACTGTTTATCCAATCGCGTATTCTGGAGCATGCCGAGTTGCATCTGCTGCTGTCGATGTTGACGCCCCTTGGCTGGGTAGAGCGGGTGCCTAGCTACAAAGATCAGCAGGAGCAGCTACGCAATTTGGACCTGGCTACTTACGGTTTCCTCGGCTATCCGGTGTTGCAAAGCGCTGACATCCTCGCCTACCGGGCCGGGATGGTCCCGGTGGGGGATGATCAGGTGGCGCATATCGAGCTGACCCGCGAGATCGCGCGCCGTTTTAACTATGTGTATGGCCGAGAGCCCGGATTCGAGGAAAAAGCGGAAGCGGCGATCAAGAAGATGGGCAAAAAGAACGCTCGTCTCTACCGTGACCTCATGAAGAGTTATCAGGAGCAGGGCAACGCTGAGGCGTTGGCGAAAGCGCGAGCGCTACTGGAGCATCAGCAAAATATCTCGCTGGGGGATCGAGAGCGGCTGTTCGGATATCTGGAGGGTGGCGGTAAAGTAATCCTGCCCGAGCCGCAGGCGTTGCTGACACCGGCCTCGAAGATGCCGGGGCTGGATGGGCAAAAGATGTCCAAGTCCTACGGCAACACCATATCGCTGCGCGAGAAGCCGGCCGGCATCGCCGAGAAATTGAAGACCATGCCCACCGATCCGGCGCGTGTGCGGCGCACCGATCCTGGTGAACCGGGCAAATGCCCGGTGTGGCAGTTGCATGAGGTGTACAGCAGTGAACAGACTCGGCAGTGGGTGCAGACGGGATGCCGTAGCGCCTCCATCGGTTGTCTTGATTGTAAAGCGCCAGTGATTGAATCGGTGTGCGCTGAGTTGGAACCCATGAACGCCCGTGCGCAGGAGTATATGGAGCATCCCGATGTGGTGCGCTCGATTATGGCCGAGGGCACCGAGCGGGCCCGCGACGTGGCCGCCGAGACCTTGGCGGACGTTCGGGCTAGCATGGGTTTGTCCTATCGATGAGTGCTGCTACCGAGGGAGCTAGGCCGGCGGCGGAATCCGGCGCAGGTGTGTCCCGGCAAGCGCAGATGCCCTTCGCCGTCGTGCAAGGTGCACCGGTGTTGGAGTTACCTAAGGATCTGTACATCCCACCCGACGCGCTGGAGGTTTTCTTGGAGGCTTTCGAGGGACCGTTGGATCTGTTGCTTTATCTTATCCGGCGCCAGGGCCTTGATATCCTCGACATCCCCATCGCCGAGGTAACCCACCAATATATAGAGTATGTGGACTTGATGCGTGAGCTGCGCCTTGAACTGGCAGCGGAATATCTGGTCATGGCAGCCATGTTGGCGGAGATCAAAGCGCGCATGTTGATGCCTAAGCGCGAAGACGTCGAAGAGGAGGAAGAGGATCCGCGCGCTCTTCTGGTGCGGCGTTTGCAGGACTATGAGCGTTACAAGCTGACTGCTGAAATGGTCGATGCGCTACCCCGGGTTGGACGTGAAATCTGGACGGTAACCATGGTTGCCCCCGATGTGCCGACGCAGAAGCTGCATCCCCCCGTCGAATTGGCGGATCTGCTGTATGCATTGCGCGATATTCTGCGCCGTGCGGAGATGTTCAGCAGTCATCAGATCCAGTTGGAGCCGCTTTCCGTGCGCGAGCGTATGAGCGGTATTCTCGCCAAAGTCACTCACGATCGCTTCTCGGATTTCACCTCGTTGTTTACCGCCGAAGAGGGTAAGCGCGGTGCCGTGGTGACGTTACTCGCTATTCTCGAGCTGTTACGCGAGCAAATATTGGAGATCAGTCAGACGCGGCCTTTTGGGCCGATTCGGGTGCGGGCACTGGCATGAGCGATGATCTGGACCTTAAGAACGTTATCGAAGGTGTGCTGTGTGGCGTTGGACGGCCGCTCAAGCTGAATGATCTCACGAAACTGTTCGCCGACACCGGCCTGACGATCGACAAGACCATGATTCGTGGGGCGCTACACGAACTGGAAACGGATTTGGAGGGCCGTGGCATTGAACTGCGCGAAGTGGCTAGCGGCTTCAGGCTGCAAGTGCGCTCCGAATACGCCTCTTATATCGCGTTGTTATTGGCGGAGAAACCGGCACGGTATTCGCGGGCGCTGCTCGAGACCTTGGTATTGGTGGCTTACCGTCAACCCGTGACCCGTGGAGAAATCGAAGACGTGCGTGGCGTGAGCGTCAGTTCATCGATCATGAAAACGCTGCAAGAGCGAAACTGGATCCGGGTGTTGGGGCACCGCGATGTGCCCGGCCGTCCGGCCATGTACGGAACGACGAAGACATTTTTGGACGATTTCAATCTGCAGGGCTTGGAAGATCTACCCCCCCTGGCGCAAGTGCGTGATATCGATAAATTCCATAGCGATCTGTTCACTGAGCAGGTGAACGAGACGCGGGTGAACGAGGATGCGCTAACCCAAGCAGGGCAGGGGGACGCTGACGGTTCCAGCTTGGAAACCGAGGCCCATTCGCAGACGGATAGTGCCGCACTAGAGACAAATCCTCAGCCAGAGCTAGACAGCGCGCCGCTGTCTGGCTCCGGGTCTGGGGCAGCCGCCCAATCCGAAACAAACGATCTAGAAAATGATGGCGCTATTCATCCGGTAGTCATTGCTGTAGATACGGATGCCGTAGATACGGATGCTATGGATATGAATGTCGTGGATACAAACGATGAACCGTTCCACTAAGACAATCCGCCGCCCAATGCATGCAGGCGCGAAAATCAAAAGCGTCACAGAGCGCTCCCACCGCAGATCTGCGCACCCTGACGCTGAGCTGGCCGAGAAGTTGCAAAAAGTTCTTGCCCGCGGTGGGTTGGGTTCACGGCGGCAATGGGAGTCGTGGATAGAGGCTGGCCGGGTGGAGGTGAATGGTAAGGCGGCGCACTTGGGGCAACGGGTGACCTCTAGCGATCGCATTCGCGTCGATGGGCGGCTTTTTACCGCCGGGACGGCGCCGCAACAGCCTCGGATTTTGGCTTATCACAAGCCTGTCGGTGAGATCTGCGCGCGCCATGATCCTGAAGGTAGACCCACTGTCTTCGAGCGCTTACCCGAGCTGGCTATGGGCCGGTGGATGAGTATCGGACGCTTGGATTTCAACACCTGTGGTTTGTTGCTCTTTAGCAATAGTGGCGATCTGGTGCACCGGTTGACCCATCCGTCTACCGGAATAGAGCGGGAATACGCGGTACGGGTGGTTGGAACCGCCTCAGAGGATGCTCTCAAGGCGCTTTCGGCAGGGGTTATGCTCGATGGCCGCCTGGCCCGGTTTACCCGTATCAGCGCGGCCCACGGCGATGGCGTCAACCGCTGGTACCGTGTAGTCCTGGAAGAAGGGCGCAACCGGGAAGTGCGCCGCCTGTGGGAGACCCAGGCATTAAAAGTCAACCGGCTCATCCGGGTTCGTTACGCGGACGTTACACTGCCTCGTAGCTTACCGCCAGGCCATTGGATGGAACTCGAAGGAGAGGTTTTGCATCAGCTCTTTGCCGCCGCTGGGTTAGGTGAGGAGCGCAGCTTGCACCACCAGGACGTGAAGCGGGTCTCGCGGCGTCGCGGGCGCCGGCCTTGATTCCTGCTTATCCCGATCAAACCGACGCGCTTGATCAGGTCTCTTGACTCAACACCAGGCCATGGATGAAAGCGGTTTGCGGCAAGTTTTCGCGGATAAGCTAGTAGTGTGTTTTAGCGAGTTGGGGCGGTACTACGGGACGCAGCATTGGTGGCCGGCCAATACCCCCTTCGAGATGGCCGTGGGTGCCGTATTGACCCAGCACACGAGTTGGTCCAATGCCGAGAAAGCACTACAGTGCTTGAAGATCGCGCAGGTGCTGGAGCCTGCACGGCTGGCGCAATTACCGTTGGTGGAGCTGCAATCCCTGGTGAGGGGGAGTGGGACTTATCGATTAAAAGCCGTGCGGTTAAGAGCGTTAGCCCGCTGGTGGCTAGACCGGTCCGAGCACCACCAAGACTCTGGTTTCACCGGTTTGCGCACAGAGCTACTAGCGGTCAACGGCATCGGCCCCGAGACGGCGGATTGTATTGCCCTGTATGCGTTTGCGCGGCCCCGGTTCGTGGCGGATGCTTATGCCCGGCGCCTCCTCACCCGATTGGGAATAACACCCGGCGATTTTGACTATGAACGCACCCGTTGCCTGGTGGAAGAAGTAGTGCCCGCCGATACCGGCTATCTGGGCGAAGCCCACGCCCTCATCGTGACGCATGCCAAGGTCCATTGCACAGTACGGCCGCTGTGTGACGGATGTCCTCTAGCTGCTTGTTGCGAGCGTATTGGAGTCGCTTGTTGATGATCTAGCGCTCGCCTGATCCGAATTCATAGCGATCAGTGTGCACCGTCAGTGCATCGCGTACGGCGGTGACCACCGTCTGCCAGTCACCTGGCCGGGTTTGGCGGAATAACCGCATACTCGGATACCAAGGACTGTCGGTACGCTCCAGCATCCAGCGCCAGTCCGGCACTCGCGCTAACATCACCCAGACCGGCCGGCCAAGTGCGCCTGCCAGATGCGCGACTGCGGTATCGACGGTGATGACCAGATCGAGACACTCCATCAACGCCGCGGTGTCCGTGAGGCTGCGTTGCAGGCACGATAGATCCTCAAGCTTTGACTCTAGTCCGGCCCTGGTGATATCCGCCGCGCGCGCTCCGATCTGCAAGCTGATAAAGCGGCACCGGCGCTCGGCTAGTAGCGGAGCGAGCAATTCCAGGCGCATGGAGCGGTAGCGGTCGTTGCTGTGGGTTGGGCTGCCCGCCCAGGCGAGGCCGACTCTCAGGAGACCTCCACCGCCAAGCTGGACGCAGCAAGCCTCGACCTTGCACGGCTCGGCGCTGACATAAGGTATAGGCGTTGGCACGTTGTCCAGGGAGACGCCGAGCCGATGCATCAACGACATGACCGGTACGTGGTAGTCATGGGGTGGCGGGGCCTCGCCGGCGCCATTGAAAGCAGCGACTCCGGGTACGCTAGAGATCAACCCGCGCATCGGCTCGTGACCGCGGAACACAACGCACGCGCCTCGCGCCCGCAGATCGATGGCGAATCGAATGAACTGGATGCAATCTCCCAATCCCTGCTCGGTGTAGACCAGCACGGTCTTATCAGCAAGCGGCTCGCGGCGCCACTCTGAACGCTCGCCTGGCGGTGCCAGTGAACGCCAGGCCGGGATGCGGCGGCGCCATTCGTAGCGTTCGGCACCGCCATGCATGTCGCCGCGCAGCAACTCGATCATGGCGATATAGGCTTGCGCCTCGGCGTATTGCGGGTCGTATCGGAGGATGTGATTGAGCTGTTCGGTGGCGGCCTCGATGGCGCCCAGGTTTTGCAGCAGCACGGCATAGTTGCATCGCGCTGGCGAGTAGCGCTCATCCAGTTCGATGACGCGCCGGTAATGCTCGGCTGCCGCCTCGTCATTGCCCAGCGCACGCAGACAGTTGGCTGCGTTGGTCAGAACTTCCGGCGAGTGCGGCACTTGCGCCAGCGCCTGTTGGTAATGCGACCAGGCTTGTGCTGCTGCACCGCGTGCTTTGAGCAGATTGGCCAGATTGTTATGCGCCTGCCAGTAGTGCGCGTGCAATGCCAACGCGCGATTGAACGCATCGAGCGCCTCGTCTTCGCGCCCCAGTGCTCCATATGCAACACCTAGCGCGTGCCATGCGTTGGCATTATCGGGCTCCATTTCGACGGCAACCACCAGCGCTTGCGCAGCGCGCTCATGTTCGCCAGCCGATGATAGCGCGAGACCGAGGTGGTGATGGGCTGGCGCGGAGCGGGGGTGTGAGGCAATGAAGCGCGTGAAATAGGCGGTGCACTCCGCTAGCCGGCCACTACGTTCGTAGGCGATCCGCAGGTTGTTGTGCGCAGCGGCGAGGGCCGGATCGGCATTGATGGCGTCGTGCAGGCTCGGCAATGCTGCCTCGTTCCGGCCTTGGGCGAGCAGCAATCCGCCGTGCATGTTCAGCGCAGCGGCGTCGTTAGGCTTGCGCTCCAGCAACGCCGTGCAAAGGCGCATCGCACCAGCGGCATCGCCCGCGGAGTACCGCGCCGTTACCTCGTTCAGGACAGTCGCCAGCGCACCGTCCTCAACCCTATCAGCCGGCAAACGAGACGGTTTCCATATAGGTAAGTGCGGATAACATCAGCCGCCGCAAACAGTACCGACGAGGGTATGAAAGGCCATGGCCTCCGATCGTTCGAGCGATACTATGGGCGCACGGGAGCATCGCGTCATCCGAGCATCTGTTGCGACTTCACCGCCCCCCACCCAGCAAGTCTATCGCGCAACGAATAATCACTTGGATACCGATTCAAGGCGCCGAATTGACGGCGATACGGCTAAAGCCGGTCTCGCCACCACGCGAACCTAGCCGGACACGGTTAAATCCGTCGCGCAAACCCCTATCGACGGTTTGCAGTGCTGTAGCGCCATTTTGCTTGATGCGCATCCGGCCATTGCGGCCCCTGGTCCATTCGAGCGTGAGCCGTCCGGAGGCGCCGCGGGCCAATTGGCCATCGAAGCGGCCTATAACCGTACGGCCTTGAGCACTCAACCGCTCAAGAATAAGGCCCTGGCCGTTGTCGAAGACCAGAGCGTAACCGTTCTTGCCGGTTTGACCCTGCAGGAGCGCAACTTCCCCTTGCGTGTTTTGACCCATACCGCTTATCTCGACATGCACGGCGAATGCGTTGGTGCTCGTTAATGGTGTTTGTAGATAAGCGGTGGCGTTGGGGCGGCTCGTATCGGATCGGTTTTGCTGCAATAGCTGGCCGATAAGCGCGGCGGCTAGGTCTTTGGAACCACCACCTGCGCGTTGCCGGTTCGAAGATGGTGTCGCAATGAGGCCACCGCGCCGGTCGATGCGGAAGCTACCGGTGACGATCGACCATGGCGGAGCCTGGGTAAAATTGCCGTCTTGGAATGAATCATCCAAGAGTGTTTTGGTCCATGGCCGATCGTAGTCGGCAACAAAGTCTCTAAGCTGGTCCAAAAAGCGCCGATCTGCGCTGTTCGAGGCGGCGCCTTGTTCGATCAGAACAGACAGTTCATCGGCCAGTTGTTGCACGTCGGTAGGGGTGCGTTCAGCGGCTGCTGCGTTGTTTGCCAAAACGCAGGCGAGCCAAGTGGGTATCAGGCAGAGCATCGCAGTTTTCATCATTCGCCCCAGGAGACGGCGGCGCCATCCGGATTGTTACTGGGCTTCAGGAGCGGTTTTCCCGTCGCCCGTAAGAGCGCCGCGGGCAATGCGTTCATAGCTTCTTTGGCGGCGTTCACGGAGTCGAAGTTTCCATATAAGACACGGAATTGCTCACCTGCATGGATGCGCAGTGAAAGCGCTGGGTATTGTTCAATCAGTCTATCCGCATTGTCGCGCCTTCCGGAGGCGAATAGCTGGAGGGTATATTGTGCTACCGCTGCGGTTGCTCGTTGATCGAGTGGGTGCTGACTCGAGGTAGGCAGGGTGGCGCGTAGGGCGCTTACCGTTCTATAGAGCGGTTGGTGTGCTCCTTTCAACGATTCCGGTAGGGTGATAAAAGCCGCTTTGGCGGTTGGCTGATCGGGATAGGGGCCTTTTACGATCCTAAATTTAGGTGAGGCATCGTCAGCCGCCGGGATAATCTGCAAACCCGCGTCCGGGTGTTGATTGATTTGCCTGTCGGCTGCCGCGCGCTGATTAACCGCAGCTAACAGGATCAACCATGCGTCATCGGGCAAGGTACTGAGCCAGTTTCCAGTGGCGGCCGTGACCACTTGCGTGACACTGCTATCCCCGGCTGGTTCCAGGCTAGACAACTCGGAGATAACCGGCTGAGAGAGGCCACCGCCGGCGGCCGGTGTTTTGCCGACATTCGACGAGGTGTCAGTCGTAACCGCATCGCCGGTATTGGGTTTTCCATCAAGGAGGGATTGATCAAGGGGGGATTGAGGGACCGGGGTGAGGTCTGCACCCGGTTGCTCGAAAGCGGGAAATGGTCCGGCTATGCCCAACGAACGGGCGAACTCCACTAACCGTAATCCTTCCACGTAAGCGCTGGTGTCGTCCGAGAAAGTAGCGAGGGCATCCTGAGCATTGATGGCTTGCTTTAAAGCCGTGCTCAGGCTGAGAAACCAGGGTGCGATAAGCGCGTCTTGCCGTTCGCTTTCTTTAAGTGCGCGCCACTCGTTCATGAAATCGGCGACGCCCCTCACGCTCCAATCGTCGGCTTCCAAAAAGCGTCCTACTAGAGCCTTCGCCACTGGCTCGGGCGCTGCGGGGGGCTTGGCAACCTCCACTGTTTGATGCTGCACAGGTTGATGCTTCACAGGGCGTTTGTGTTGAGGCTCTTCATGGCTCAAGCTGCTGATGAACACGGCGGCAATAATAGCGATAATGACGCCGCCGACCACGGTGTGCAGCGGTGATAAGCGCTTAGTCAGTGGGGTGTGCGCCGCCGGCATTGCCCGGGATGGCGATAGCGTTGACTCGGTCGGGTCATATGGTGTGGGCGGTGCTGGCGGCGGTTCACGCTCGATTGCGACAGTGCCCGAGACGATGGCGTCTATAAGCTCCGTGCGTTCGCGCACATAACTGTCATGATCGACCTCACCCTGAGCATAGTCCAGGGCTAGCCGGCGTAGTTGTGACTTATCCATCGTCTTTTTGTTGTGGTGTTGAATGGCACTTTGCGATTGATTCGATGGGGCGATTGATTCGATGGGGCGATTGATTCGATGGGGCGATTGATTCGATGGGGTGATTAACTCGATAGGGTGATTGACCCGATGCCGCGTTACCCGATTTCACGCAGGAGGCGAAAACCGACGTGAGGATCGGCCTTACCGTTGTATTGCTCCCGACTAGAGACATTGCATTTTGCCATTGGATCAGTGAAGCCACCGCCGCGAACCGCTATGTTCGAGCCAGTGCGGACCATTTCTTTGGCGTTGCCGATGTAGTTGATAAGACCCCAGCCATTTTGCTTGCCCGACAAAGCCGTGACCAAAGAATGTCCTTTGAGGATTTGATTGCCCACCGTGACCGTGCAGTTGAAGTCTTTATGAGGCTGTTTACCGCTTGCGTTGGCCGCATGTTCCCACTCCGAATCCGTCGGCAAGCGGTACCGCGCACCGGTTTCTTTACTCAGCCAGGCCGTATAAGCCTCTATCTGCTCGAGAGAGACACCGGTGGCCGGCAATTTGCGGCCTGCGTCGAGTTTCCTGCACCCCGCCGCAGCACAGTACAAGTTGTAGTCGGCCACGGTGACCTCGATCTTGCCGATGGCATACGGCGCGGCATTGCCGCCGCCTGCTGGAACCACGACCAACACCGGACCGCGCTTGCCGGCCACAGAGTCATGGCAGGTGGCCCGGCTGTGACGGCCTTGGCCAGCTTTTTTAGCCATGCATTGATAGCGGCTCGCAGGCGGGCCAGCCTCTCCTAGACTCTTTAGCTCTTCGTTGAAAGCGCTATTGTCGGACCAAGCCACGATCGCTTGCTCAAGGTGGGGTTTACTGCGTTTGCGAAGCCTTCGCTTTTTGAGTTTGGCATAGTTTTTATAATGACGCTCAGCGAGTTGTTTACGCGCTCCCAGAGCTTGTTCAAAAGCTGGCAAGTTCTGTGCGTTAGGGGCTTGTTTACGCACTTTGGCGAGCAGCGTTTGTGCTTGTGTCAATTTACCCTCGGCCACCAGTGTCAGACCCTGCGCCACCAAGGGGGAGGGCAAGATGAACGTGATGGAGGTGAGTTGGGGGGCGTCGGGAGCGACCTTGAGCGCGGCTTGCAGGTAGTCGTTGGCCTTGACCGCATCGGCTGATGATTCAAGTTCCCGTACCCGCTGGGCCAGGCGCGGTGCTAGCCGCTTGCGCACCTCGGTGGAGGTCACACCGAAGTGCTTGGCGATAATCGCCATTTCCGCCGCTATACGTTTTAGGTCATTGGGGCTGGCGATGGACGCGGCCTCTAGTCGGGTGCTAGCCAGGTTAGCAAAGTCGCGCCGGTAGTCGGATTTATATTTCTCGGGGAAGTCGGCTTTAACTCGGGTAAGCGCCTTGCCGATGACGGACGCCTTGAGCGGTGTCTTTCCTCGCAGCAACTCTTTGAGGCGCTCAACTGCCGCCACTTTTTGGTAGCTGTCCGCATAAGTCGCCGCCTCAGCCAGTAGTTTTTCGTCATCGGGCGCCAATTGCAGGGCCAGCTCTATGAGCTTTTTGGCCTTACCCCAGTCTTCCTGGCGGGCTGGGCTTTGCGCCAGACGGCCAAAGGCCAAGCCGAGTTGCCGGGCGGCCTCAGTGACTCTCTTCGCGTCCTGTTCACGGGCATCTTTGCGTAGCAGCTCGAGTGCCGCCTGGGCCGCTTGTGTGTTATCTGCCTGGGCTTGATTGACGGCTTGGGTGTAGTTGCGCTCGACACGGCCGATGCGGGCTGCTTCTTGCCGGGCGGCCTCCAGTTGCGCATTGGTTTCGGCGATGCGCTGCAATTGGGCATCGAATGCAGCGTACTGCGGATAGAAGGCACGGCCTCTATCAACCAAACTTGCCGCCCGCGTAGTGAGTTTTGCTTCGCGCGCTGTCTCGGACGCCTGCACAAACAGCGCGGCGATTTGTTCGCGCACCGGTAAAAGTGCCGGATCGCCTGCTGGGAGCAGTGCGATCATTTCTTTGAAAGGCACCTGTAACTTGATTTCCCAATCGCTGTTTAAAACCGGTTTTTGGATGAGGGCTGCAATGGCTTGACGCCGGTTATCGATGGCCGCCCGCCGCTCGGCGGCTCTCGCCATGGCAAAGCCCGCTTTTTCCTCCGCCTGAGACAATCGCAAGCGGGCCGTATCTAGATATTGGAGGCTGAACAGCTTGGCGAAGCCGACCAGCAGATCCTCCGCGCCCAGCCAGTTCTTGGCTGCTGCCAATGACTTTAGCTCCGCATCGAATGCTTGGGTCAGGCGTGATTGCGAAGCGAGAAACACCTCGCTGTGCGGCGAGAGATCGGCCAATTTTATGAGATCATCGCGCACCTCCTGAAAGGCGGACAAGGAGGTCAAACGTTCCTGTTGGGCGCTCAACCGTGTCTCGATTTCGGCCACCAGCTTCGCGTTTGCCTGTTGCCGTAACGCTTGTTCTACCTCATCTCGAAGGTTAGCGTTGTTGTCGCTCTGCGGCGCGAACCGGAGGCTGGCGGCGAGCAGGGCTTGCGCCTTCTTCAACTCGCCGGCAGCGAATGCGCGCTTGGCTAACTCGCCGGCAGCCGTGGTGACATCATTGCTTCCTATGACGTCATTTTGTGGCTCTAGCTGTGCGATCTTGTCACGAATCTTGAAGATGTCGTCGCCATCTTCCTTGGCCAATATCTGGCCACGCTCGATGAGGCCTGCGAAGTCGCCCTCTAGCTGACGCAGTGTTTCGGTACGCAGCTTTTCCAATTCCGTGGTGAGTTGGATAACACCGCCAGCGCGGGGTACCACCTTCTTCAGTGCTTCCACCTCGGCCATGGCCCCCTTGAAGTCCAGGCGTCCCTTTGCCGGGGAGAATTTGAGCATGGCTTGTTCGCGGTAAACATCGACCACCGCGTCTTCCACCGCCGGTATATTCATGATGTCACGGTAGAAATCGGCAGAACCCAATTTGGCCACTTCGATGCCGCGGTCGATCTGCCCGGCGGCGAATAGCCCCGTCACCGCTGCCCGCGTTCGTTGATCGTCCAGAACAAGCCGGGCTTGCGCCGGATCAAGCGCCATGGCCTGCTCTATGCCGGCCCGCGCATCGGTCTCGATAATGGCGATGGTGGCCTCGCGTTCTTCCTTGTCCAGGTAGCTGCTTATCACCGGAGCAAGTCCCAACACGAGGGCAAGACCCACGGCGACAGGCGCAATGGTAAGCGTGATATTGCGTTTCTTGGGCCGCAGTCCCTCCAAGAATTCTTCTACCGTTTCGGTCCGATCCTTGCGCCGGAACGCAAGGCCACGGGCCAAGGCGCGGTTTTGTGCCTTGGTTAGTTTGTCTATAGGTGGTACTACCAAGCCGGTGGCTTCGGCTTTGATGGCGTTCATTCCCCGCCCAAACGGTTGCTTTCCCGTCAGCAGTTGGTAGGAAATAATCGCCATGGCATAGATGTCGTCGCGAGGGTCGGGCGCATCACCCTCGAACATCTCAATAGTGGCGTAGGCCGGCGTCAAAGCGCCTAATTCGCCCGGGTCGAATACCGTGGTCTCACCGGATTCATCGGCTTTGGTTTTAGAGGCCCTGGCGATGCCGAAGTCCAGCAGTTTGACCGTGTGATCTTCGGTGAGGAAGCAGTTACCCGGTTTCAGGTCGGAGTGCACCAGCCCGGCTTGGTGGGCGTAGGCGAGTCCGCTGCCGAGTTGTTCGATGAACGCCATCGCTTCTTCGTACGGTAGTCCGCCGGCTGGTAGCTTACGGTTTATGTAGGTAGCTAGATCGGCGCCGGTCAATACCTCCATGGTCATGAAAACAGTATTGGTGTTGTCGTCCCGGTCGAAGTCGAACACGGTGGCGATGTTGGGATGGGCCAAGCGCTGTTGTTTGGCTGTTTCCCGCTGCAAGGCGATGAAGGCTTCCGGATGGTCGCGGAAATCACCTTGCAACAACTTGATAGCAACGAAGGGGTTACGGTCTCTTGCTTCCTGCTTGAGCTTATCCACACCTTTCCAGACCGCGCCCATGCCGCCTTCACCTAGCTTGGTCTCTAACTTGAAACGGTTACGCAACACCGAGCCTTCGCGAAATACGACCTCACCCGTCAAGTCGGGTGTTCTAGTGATGTTGGTGTCCCAGGTTGAATCGTTTGTATCTCCGCCGGTTGTATCCGCCGTGGTCGGATTGTTGGTATCGAGGCCGCCGGAGTTGTCCTGCGCAGCACCGGCTAGCAGCACGGTGCGCGCTTCTTCCTGGCGGTGGGCGGCTGCGGGGCTGTCGGTGAACGCGTTGAAGGCCGTGGCATCTTCGTTTGCTGGGCGCAGTCGCGTGACATCCGAAGCCGGGCCAGTTCGGCTGATCTGGGTGAGATCGGAGCCACTATTGATTTGAGTGGCGTCTATTTGGGTGATGTCTGTTGCGGTGGCGTCGGCTCGGGTGACGCCAGTGGTCCGCCCCGTTGTGTTAGTTTGCGCTGTATTGATCTGCGTTACATCCTCGCTACCACGAGCGACGGTGGCGTCCTCTCGTTTAGAGACTATCGTGGCATGCGCATCAGGGGCACTGCTCGAATTCGGTTTGGCGGATGCGGCTGGATTGGCGGACGTTGCGGCCGTGTCTTCGTCCCACCCGGGTTCCGCTATTACAGTCTCCACCCAGGTGGCATTCTCGGCAGGTTCGCGTAAAGCCACTTGGGTGGCGTCAGATTCGACCGTTACTGCCATTCCTGTGAGCTGCATTAAGCGGGTGTGAAGGTGCTCGGGTAATCCGCCTCTTCTGGCTGCATTCAACAGTTTGTGGGCTCGCCCGATCTCCTGCGGCCGCTCCGCGGCAAGGCGCTGTAGGCTTTGCTCGACCTCTGCAAGAGTGACCGTTCCCCGCCCTAACGCAATTAATTTGTCGCGAAACTCAGACATCGCTGAGAGGCCTCCGTTGGAGTTCAATCCTTGGAAGTATCGCCCGGCGGGAGATCTCGCCGGCGCACGGTCACTGCTTCATCATCTAGTATGGGCGAAGGATTCGTATTACATGCTAACCGACTGAAGTCAGTTCTCGCGCCGGTGTCTTCATCTGCTTCCCGTTGCAGCTCCTTGACCTCATCATCAGCCGCTGGATTGCCGGCGGTAGCGCTTTGCCGCTGTTGAGCTACAACCGTGACACTAGCCACAGTGACATTGTCGCGGGCACCGCGCGCGAGCGCCAAATTGACCAACTCCTGGCTGATGGCGTCCGGCGCATGACTTAGCGTGGCGGCGGCAATTTCCTGCTCGGATAACTCCTTATCGAGACCGTCGCTACAGAGTACGAAGATGTCGTCATCTTGCAGATCGAAAATCTCCATATCGAGTTTCAGATGGTCTTGCGCCCCGACCGCCCGTGTAACGAGGTTACTTTGCGGATGGCCGGCGGCGTCCTCGCGGCTGAGGATGCCTTTTTCGACCAGGTCTTCCACAAAAGCGTGATCCTGCGACAGTTGCTCGATTTGCCCGTTGCGTACCCGGTAGACGCGGCTATCTCCCGTCCAGATACACATGCCGAATTTTCCGGCCAACAAAAGCGCGGCTACCGTCGAGCCAATAGTGGACATATTCTCGCTTGAGGCCAGTTCCCTCAATTCCAAGTTGAGGCGAATAAGGCGCCGTTCGATGTCCGTCGCCGTGCTGCTTAGACCATCGCTCGCATCAGCAGCTGCCAACTCTTTGATAATCCTACCGCTCGCCACGTCCCCCGCGGCGTGACCGCCCATGCCATCGGCGACCGCCCAAAGGCCGTCTTCGGCGCGGTTCAAGCAAGCGTCCTCGTTGACCTTTCGCACCATACCGACATCCGTTCGGATCGATGAAATCCAACTGAAAGCAGGTTCGCTAGCTGTCATAGTCGGTTAAGCTCATTGCGGTCCACGGCAGTTACGGTGTGCCGGTTGATCGTGTGCGGTCTTTGGCATACGAATCGGCTGCCGCCGAGCCCATGGACATCTATACTTCATCTATACTTCATCGAAGCGCCAATACTATTGAGGCAGCTTAGATAGGTAAAGCAAATGCGTCCTTTTATAACCTCATACTACTAGTGATTGGACAAAGGAGGACGGTACAGCCTGAGTGTGCTTATGCAATGTCTCCGATAAATCATTGAAAAAGCTTGTGTAAACGACTTTTAATCCGGTAAAACCGCGTAAGTCTACGCTAATGACTTAAGGGCACCTCTAAAAAATCACGATTTTGACATTTCACTAGAGCGTAAGTAACTGATTTTATTGATCATCAGATTTCAGAGCGTGAATTATTAGAGGTGTCCTTAAGAGCGCTATTGTGCAATGCGAAAGTGATTAAACTCCATCATACAAGGCTTGAATACTGTCCGGTAGGCGAACTGGGAACGGTTGCGAAGAATAGGCAGGAGAAAGGGCGCTACTTGACAGGCGCATTTCAGAAGGCAATTCATGTAAATGAATCATCTAGTTCTGCGCATACCTACACGGGCGCGGTATGGCCTGATTGCTGCCTGCGCGTTATTGTTTTTCTCCATTGATGCCATTGCACAATTATCGCCCTTACCGCCCGCGGCGACCCCAGGCGGTGCGCTGCCTGCGCTGCCCGAGCCGCAGTTGCCACAGCTCGTTGAAGAGGGCGCATTTCCCGTCCCGCCAAATCCAGAACGCCCGATTGGAGAGGACGAAGGCGATAGGATCTTCGTGCAGGAGTTCACTCTTGACGGAGTGATCGATAGGCCGGAACACGGTATTTCCATCGAAGAATTGGTGGAGTTGATCGAGGAGTTGCGCATCACAGCCCAAGGGCTTGATGTGGTTGGTAAGGACGGCTTTACCGAAGATGAGCGCGCGGAGGTCGTCGAATTCTTCCAGCGTGTAGTGTCACTACGCGAAGACGATGATTTTCTGTATGAAGATTATAACGACCTGGTGACCCGGTTGCGGGATGAGCGTATTGTGCGCCGCTCCGGTCTCACCATAGGACAGCTTCAACGGGTAGCTGACCAGGTAACGGCGTACTACCGCAATAAAGGTTTTATCCTCGCCCAGGCGTATATACCCATCGCCATTGAAAATGCGAATCTAGAATACTTACATTAGCTAGCTGATTATGGTCAAAATAAGCTTATGAACAATCATTTAATACCCAGCGAGCGCGATGAACTCGTAAAATCTCATCGTAAAGAGAGAGATGGGCGTATTCGAGACCGAATAAAAGCTGTTTTAGCTTTTGATGAGGGTTATAGTTATTCAGAAATGTCTAGGATTTTGCTTTTAGATGATGAGACTATTAGACGCCATGTCGATGATTACTTTTCTAAAGCTAAGCTGAAGCCCGAAAACGGAGGCAGCAAAAGTGATTGAGACGAGAATGAAACAGCAAAGCTCGTTAAACACGTAGAAGGAATGACTTATCCTTATGTTAAGGACATTTGCACTTATGTGAAGTTGAATTTCGGTAAGGTTTACAGTGTAAGCGGCATGACAAAATGGCTGCATCGCAATAATGTCTGCCATAAGAAGCCTCATGCAGTTCCAGCGAAAGCAAACGCACAGGCGCAAAAAGCGTTTGTCAAAGACTATGAACATCTTTCGAAAGACGCTAAAAACAAGGGTTTAATCTATTTCTCGGACAGTTTTCATCCGCAGTATCAAACGCGGTTGGCTTATGGATGGATTTTAAGAGGCACTCGAAAGAATATTGCCACAACGGCTCGTCAAACACGATTGAATTTCATTGGTGCTGTCTCTTTGGAGGGTCACAAAATAATCCACACTGAAGTTGAGCGAGTGAATGCGCAAACCATTAAATCTTTTCTAAAATCTCTACGCAAACGGCATGCACCAGAGAAAGACATTCATGTAATTTGGGATAATGCGGCTTATCATAAGAGCAAAGACGTTCAGTCTTATGCCAAGGACTCAAACATTAAATTACACTATTTGCCGCCCTATTCACCGAATTTAAATCCAATTGAGCGACTTTGGAAAATGATGCATGAAGCGGTTACTTATAATCGGTACTATGAGAAGTTTGTAGATTTTCGGGAAGCCTCTTTGAATTTTTTCAAGCGCATTGGAAGACGAAAGATTTTATTGAGAAAAAGAATCACTGATAGGTTTCACATTATTAATGCACCGATGTTCGCATCTTGAAGTGTGATGGGTATATACCGGCCCAAGATGTTGAGGATGGCCGGGTGGCCATTGAGGTCGTTGAAGGCCGGCTAGGGAATGTGTTGGCTCAGGGTAACGAGAGATATAGCCTGGAGGTATTAGCCGAGCCGTTCGAGGACCTGGTAGACGCGCCCGTTACCAATGCGGGAATCGAAGAAGCTATCTTGAGCTTGATAGTCGATAAAGGCATACAGAAATATTCCCCTTATCCCGGCTTGCAGCTACAGGCTGTATTTCGGCCTGGCCGGGAAGTCGGTACCTCCGATCTGCTCCTCGGCGTGCGGGAAGAGAAGCCGTATCATGTCGCTTTCCAAGTGGACAACAATGGCGGACGTTTCACCGGCGAGCGCCGTGCTTTGGCGGATTTTTACTGGAATAACCCCTTTGGGGTAGGCGATAGGCTGGATCTGAGACTGATTCAGAACTACTTGCCTAAGAATAGTGTTTTCTACTCAGTCCAGTATCACTACCCGATTCTACCGACCAGTTGGTTTGAGTTTGGAGCGAGCCGGCAGATATTCGACGTCGGTGCTGAGCAGCGTGCAATCAATCTCTCAGGCGAGACCAAATCTTTGAATGCCCGTTTTTGGCATAACGCTTTGCTCACCCGTTTTCACGACCTGCGCCTTTATTTAGGCTTGGATCGGCAGGATGCATTAACCAAGCGCAACGCTATTATCGTGAACGAAGACAATATCGCTTCTTTAGAGGCTGGTCTCGAATACCAACGGGTGGATACGGAGTATTCAGGATTTGACTCCGTCACGCTCAGTTTCTCACAGGGGCTGGATGGCTTGTTCGGTGGCATGTCCGAGCGGGTTGTGAATACCCGGGCCATCCCTCCGAGCCGGCGTGGCAACAAAGGCAACTTCGCGAGTAACGATTTCTACCGGTTAGCGGCGACCTATGCTCGCACCCAATCGATAGACGAAGATAAATACATACAAGCGCGTTTACAGGGTCAATGGTCGAACTCGCTGCTTCCTTCAGTGGCTCAATTTCCGATTGGCGGGCCTGATAGCGTGCGTGCATATCCCGCATCCGAGTTCCTCCGGGATACGGCGGTTTTCACCTCGCTCGAATGGTTCTGGCGCGCACCGGGATTCGCCCAGGAAGAAGCATGGAATGGACGGAAGTGGGGCGATATCTTGAGCGTTTCCTTCTTTGCTGACTACGCCGCTGGCACGCTGAATCAACCGACAGCCGGCGATGTGCAAAACATTGATGTATCGGGCTACGGTGCGGCGGCTCACATAACATTGAGTCACTTGCGCGCGCGGCTGCAGGTCGCTCATCCGCTCAGCGGTGCGCCACCTTCCGATGCACGGGCCACCCATTGGTGGTTCGACGTTCGATACGAGTTCTAGGAGCGCTACAGTTCCGAGGGCGTGCATGGAGCGGTAACAGTGGATATATGCTGCCAAAAAAGTATGAGTTGGTCCGACGCATTTGAATTGTGGGCGTTCGAGTTGGTCCAACACATTCGAATTATTGGCGTTCGAATTGTGGGCCTATGAACGTTCGGGGAAATTTTGCGCCGCCTCTTGGAGTGTTTGTGATAAACACCGTGAGCACACCGGTGCCTTCATTCTTCTTGAGTATTGGAGTAGCTCCGCGGGCACGATTGCTGCACAGGCAATCGTAAGCTCTTCTGACAAATACGACAAACCGTCGGTGGAAAGCAGCTATGGGCAAACAGCTCAGCGTAAAACCCAAACAGTCAAGGTCGCTAGAGGCTTTCAGGCGCAAACCGAGCAACCTTCTTGCTGCGGTTATCCGGCGGAGCCTCTTGGCCTCCGCCGGTCTCGTTTTAGCGCAGCCGTTCGGTTCTGTACTCGCGTCGCCGCAAGGGGGTGACGTCGTCGCGGGCCAGGGCACTATTGCTCAGCCAAATGCGAATACGACGATCATTACCCAGCAGTCGCAAAATGTGGCCATCGATTGGCAGAGCTTCAATCTGGCGCAACAGGATTTGGTCCGTTTCGATCAACCCAATAGCTCGGCGGCAGCCCTGAACCGCATACTCAATGGCTCGCCGACGCAAATCCTCGGTACCATCCAATCCAATGGTAAGGTTTTTCTAATCAATCCGCGGGGAATCATATTCGGCAATGGCTCCCGGGTGAATGTCGGCGCCCTGTTCGCATCTTCGCTCGACATCACCAACCACGACTTCATGTCGGGGAACTACAAATTCGCGGCTGCGCCAGGAAGTGCGCCAGGCGCAATCGTCAACCAGGGTCAGATCGAAGCGGCCATTGGCGGCTCGGTTACCATGGTGGGTGGCTCTGCCAGTAACGAAGGTGTTATCACCGCCACTTTGGGCCAGGTCAATTTGGGCGCCGGTACCGAAGCGGTAGTCGATTTTGCCGGTGACGGGCTCATCCACTTCGCTGTCAGCGGCGAGGCGGCACAGCAGGTGGCTGATGCCGCCGTTGCTAATTCCGGCGCTATTAACGCCGGGGAAGTGACCTTGAGTGCGCGGGCAGCGCGTAGTGTTTTCGACAATGTTATCAACAACACCGGCACTATTAAGGCAGGCCGTATCGATCGGTCCGGGGGTAAGATCCGCCTAGTTGGTATCGGCGGGAGTGTACGCAATAGCGGTACGCTCGACGCCTCGGGTACATCTGGGGGCGGTATATCGGTCGTGGCCGACGGCAACGTCGATGTGCTGGGAACTATTACTGCTGACGCCACTACAGGCACCGGCGGCATCGTTTCCATCACATCGGGTGATACCACCATATTGGACAGTGGTAGCCACGTGAGTGCCGCGTCTACCGATGGTCAAGGTGGGCGAGTTGAAGTACTAGGTCCGCAAGTAGGCTTGGTGGGCGACGCTGTGGTCGATGCTTCAGGCGGCACTGGCGGTGGCACGGTATTAGTGGGCGGTGAGTTGTCCGGAGGTGGCGTAACGCCGACCTCAAGAGCAGTGTTTGTCGGTACCGATGCCACCATCAGAGCTGATGCCACCCATAATGGTGATGGCGGCACTGTTATCGTGTGGAGCGATGAAGTATCCCGGGTATACGGTTCTTTGTCGGCGCGGGGTGGTGCGCAGGGCGGCAACGGTGGTTTTGTGGAAACATCCAGTGCTGGTTTCCTGGACGTGACCCGCGCCCCTGATATTAATGCTCCTTTAGGGTCAGGTGGTGAGTGGCTGATCGATCCGGATGACATCGAGATTGTCGATGCCGGGGACGATGACTTCAGTAACAGCGCCGATGGTCCGAATTTTACCTTTACCTCTAACGGTGCAGTTTCAAGGCTTAACGTATCTACCTTGGTAGATGCACTTAGCTTCAATGCAACCGTGCGGGTAGTCACGAATAATTCCAATGCATCCGGCTTGGGTAACATCACCCTATCCGCGGATTTGGACTATAACGGAATCGGTAGCAGCAACCTAATCCTTGAGGCGATCAATGACATCGTAATCAATGCAGATATCACCGATAGCGATGCGACCAACGATATTCTTAACCTTACCTTGTCTGCCAATACTGATAACGGTTCTGGTGGTGGGGTAATCATCGCGAACGACGTTACCATTGACTTGGGCGGCGGCGATTTTACTGTTGGAAATACTGCCGATGGGTTCGCGGCTGGTAATAGCACTATCGATGCCGGCAACGTTTCTATTGATGTCACAGGCTCAATAGCGTTAGGGAACGTCAATGCGACCAACAATCTAACCGCAGTGGCAGACGGCGATATTACTCAAAATGCATCGACGTCACTGGATGTTACGAATACGTCCTCATTTAATACGAGCGCCAATATTGTTCTAACTAATACCGCTAATGATTTTCGCTCCATTACCCTGTCGGGTGACTCGGCCACTATTGTCGATAACAACGCCATCGTGCTCGCGGGAACGACACTCAGTAACTTGACGGTCACAGCGGGTGGGGCCGCGAATGAGAACATCACGCAATCGGGTGCGCTGAACATCACTAACACCGCCGATTTGACGGCGTTGGATGCGAGCATCGTGTTGACGACGGGCACCAATGACTTCAACACCCTATCGCTGAGTGCGAGTGAAGCGAACATCGCCGATGACAATGCAGTGGTGTTAGGGGTGTCCACGCTGAGCAATCTGACGGTGACGGCCGGTGGCATGGCGAATGAGGACATCACGCAGTCTGGCGCGGTGATGGTAAGTAACACGGCGACCCTGACGGCGGTGAATGCGAGCATCGTGCTGAATAACAGTACGAACGACTTCAACACCCTATCGCTAAGTGCGAGTGAAGCGAACATTGCCGATGACAATGCAGTGGTGTTAGGGGCGTCTACGCTGAGCAACCTGACGGTGACGGCCAGTGGCATGGCGAATGAGAACATCACGCAAACCGGTACGCTGAACATCACTAACACCGCGGACTTGACGGCGGCGAATGCGAGCATCGTTCTGAATAACAGTACGAACGACTTCAACACCCTATCGCTGAGTGCGAGTGAAGCGAACATCGTCGATGACAATGCAGTGGTGTTAGGGGCGTCCACGCTGAGCAACCTGACGGTGACAGCGGGTGGGGCTGCGAATGAGAACATCACTCAAACCGGTGCGCTGAACATCAGTAACACGGCGACCTTGACGGCGGCGAATGCGAGCATCGTGCTGAATAACGGTACGAACGACTTCAACACGCTGGCACTGACGACGACAGAGGCGAACATCGCCGATGACACCGGCATCGTGCTCGCGGGAACGACACTCAGTAACTTGACGGTCACGGCAGGTGGGGCCGCGAACGAGAACATCACGCAAACCGGTGGGCTGAACATCACTAACACCGCGGACTTGACGGCGGCGAATGCGAGCATCGTTCTGAATAACAGTACGAATGACTTCAACACACTGTTGTTGAGTGCGAGTGAAGCGAACATCGTCGATGACAATGCGGTGGTGTTAGGGGCGTCCACGCTGAGCAACCTGACGGTGACGGCCGGTGGCATGGCGAATGAGGACATCACGCAGTCTGGCGCGGTGATGGTAAGTAACACCGCGGACTTGACAGCGGCGAATGCGAGCATCGTTCTGAATAACGGTACGAATGACTTCAACACCCTATCGCTGAGTGCGAGTGAAGCGAACATTGCCGATGACAATGCAGTGGTGTTAGGGGCGTCTACGCTGAACAACCTGACGGTGACAGCGGGCGGGGCTGCGAATGAGGACATCACGCAGTCTGGCGCGGTGATGGTAAGTAACACCGCGGACTTGACGGCGGCGAATGCGAGCATCGTTCTGAATAACAGTACGAATGACTTCAACACACTGTTGCTGAGTGCGAGTGAAGCGAACATCGTCGATGACAATGCAGTGGTGTTAGGGGTGTCCACGCTGAGCAACCTGACGGTGACGGCCGGTGGCATGGCGAATGAGAACATCACGCAAACCGGTACGCTGAACATCACTAACACCGCGGACTTGACGGCGGCGAATGCGAGCATCGTTCTGAATAACAGTACGAACGACTTCAACACCCTATCGCTGAGTGCGAGTGAAGCGAACATCGTCGATGACAATGCAGTGGTGTTAGGGGCGTCCACGCTGAGCAACCTGACGGTGACAGCGGGTGGGGCTGCGAATGAGAACATCACTCAAACCGGTGCGCTGAACATCAGTAACACGGCGACCTTGACGGCGGCGAATGCGAGCATCGTGCTGAATAACGGTACGAACGACTTCAACACGCTGGCACTGACGACGACAGAGGCGAACATCGCCGATGACACCGGCATCGTGCTCGCGGGAACGACACTCAGTAACTTGACGGTCACGGCAGGTGGGGCCGCGAACGAGAACATCACGCAAACCGGTGGGCTGAACATCACTAACACCGCGGACTTGACGGCGGCGAATGCGAGCATCGTTCTGAATAACAGTACGAACGACTTCAACACCCTATCGCTGAGTGCGAGTGAAGCGGACATCGCCGATGACAATGCAGTGGTGTTAGGGGCGTCCACGCTGAGCAATCTGACAGTGACAGCCGGTGGCATGGTGAATGAGGACATCACGCAGTCTGGCGCGGTGATGGTAAGTAACACGGCGACCCTGACGGCGGCGAATGCGAGCATCGTTCTGAATAACAGTACGAATGACTTCAACACCCTATCGCTGAGTGCGAGTGAAGCGAACATCGCCGATGACAATGCGGTGGTGTTAGGGGCGTCCACGCTGAGCAATCTGACAGTGACAGCCGGTGGCATGGTGAATGAGGACATCACGCAGTCTGGCGCGGTGATGGTAAGTAACACGGCGACCCTGACGGCGGCGAATGCGAGCATCGTTCTGAATAACAGTACGAATGACTTCAACACACTGTTGTTGAGTGCGAGTGAAGCGAACATCGTCGATGACAATGCGGTGGTGTTAGGGGTGTCCACGCTGAGCAATCTGACAGTGACGGCCGGTGGCATGGCGAATGAGGACATCACGCAGTCTGGCGCGGTGATGGTAAGTAACACCGCGGACTTGACGGCGGCGAATGCGAGCATCGTGCTGAATAACGGTACGAATGACTTCAACACCCTATCGCTGAGTGCGAGTGAAGCGAACATCGCCGATGACAATGCAGTGATGTTAGGGGTGTCCACGCTGAGCAATCTGACGGTGACGGCCGGTGGCATGGCGAATGAGGACATCACGCAGTCTGGCGCGGTGATGGTAAGTAACACGGCGACCCTGACGGCGGCGAATGCGAGCATCGTGCTGAATAACAGTACGAACGACTTCAAC
The DNA here is from genome assembly GCA_012103455.1 of Gammaproteobacteria bacterium. GTDB lineage: Bacteria > Pseudomonadota > Gammaproteobacteria > HK1 > HK1 > WLWT01. Next base: position 4,602,826 of record WLWT01000001.1, on the reverse strand, counting down.
ACCCTATCGCTGAGTGCGAGTGAAGCGGACATCGCCGATGACAATGCAGTGGTGTTAGGGGCGTCCACGCTGAGCAATCTGACAGTGACAGCGGGTGGCATGGTGAATGAGGACATCACGCAGTCTGGCGCGGTGATGGTAAGTAACACGGCGACCCTGACGGCGGCGAATGCGAGCATCGTGCTGAATAACGGTACGAACGACTTCAACACACTGTTGCTGAGTGCGAGTGAAGCGGACATCGCCGATGACAATGCAGTGGTGTTAGGGGCGTCCACGCTGAGCAACCTGACGGTGACGGCCGGTGGCATGGCGAATGAGGACATCACGCAGTCTGGCGCGGTGATGGTAAGTAACACGGCGACCCTGACGGCGGCGAATGCGAGCATCGTTCTGAATAACAGTACGAACGACTTCAACACGCTGGCACTGACGACGACAGAGGCGAACATCGCCGATGACACCGGCATCGTGCTCGCGGGAACGACACTCAGTAACTTGACGGTCACGGCAGGTGGGGCCGCGAACGAGAACATCACTCAAACCGGTGCGCTGAACATCACTAACACGGCGACCTTGACGGCGGCGAATGCGAGCATCGTTCTGAATAACAGTACGAACGACTTCAACACCCTATCGCTGAGTGCGAGTGAAGCGGACATCGCCGATGACAATGCAGTGGTGTTAGGGGCGTCCACGCTGAGCAACCTGACGGTGACGGCCGGTGGCATGGTGAATGAGGACATCACGCAGTCTGGCGCGGTGATGGTAAGTAACACGGCGACCCTGACGGCGGCGAATGCGAGCATCGTGCTGAATAACGGTACGAACGACTTCAACACGCTGGCACTGACGACGACAGAGGCGAACATCGCCGATGACACCGGCATCGTGCTCGCGGGAACGACACTCAGTAACTTGACGGTCACGGCAGGTGGGGCCGCGAACGAGAACATCACTCAAACCGGTGCGCTGAACATCACTAACACGGCGACCTTGACGGCGGCGAATGCGAGCATCGTTCTGAATAACAGTACGAACGACTTCAACACCCTATCGCTGAGTGCGAGTGAAGCGGACATCGCCGATGACAATGCAGTGGTGTTAGGGGCGTCCACGCTGAGCAACCTGACGGTGACGGCCGGTGGCATGGCGAATGAGGACATCACGCAGTCTGGCGCGGTGATGGTAAGTAACACGGCGACCCTGACGGCGGCGAATGCGAGCATCGTGCTGAATAACGGTACGAACGACTTCAACACGCTGGCACTGACGACGACAGAGGCGAACATCGCCGATGACACCGGCATCGTGCTCGCGGGAACGACACTCAGTAACTTAACGGTCACGGCAGGTGGGGCTGCGAACGAGAACATCACTCAAACCGGTGCGCTGAACATCACTAACACGGCGACCTTGACGGCGGCGAATGCGAGCATCGTGCTGAATAACAGTACGAACGACTTCAACACACTGTTGCTGAGTGCGAGTGAGGCGGACATCGCGGATGACAATGCAGTGGTGTTAGGGGCGTCTACGCTGAACAACCTGACGGTGACAGCGGGTGGGGCTGCGAACGAGAACATCACTCAAACCGGTGCGCTGAACATCAGTAACACCGCGGACTTGACGGCGGCGAATGCGAGCATCGTGCTGAATAACGGTACGAACGACTTCAACACACTGTTGCTGAGTGCGAGTGAAGCGAACATCGTCGATGACAATGCCGTGGTGTTAGGGGCGTCCACGCTGAGCAATCTGACAGTGACAGCCGGTGGCATGGCGAATGAGAACATCACGCAAACCGGTGCGCTGAACATCACTAACACGGCGACCTTGACGGCGGCGAATGCGAGTATCGTGCTGAATAACGGTACGAACGACTTCAACACGCTGGCACTGACGACGACAGAGGCGAACATCGCCGATGACACCGGCATCGTGCTCGCGGGAACGACACTCAGTAACTTGACGGTCACGGCAGGTGGGGCCGCGAACGAGAACATCACTCAAACCGGTGGGCTGAACATCACTAACACCGCGGACTTGACGGCGGCGAATGCGAGCATCGTGCTGAATAACAGTACGAATGACTTCAACACACTGTTGTTGAGTGCGAGTGAAGCGAACATCGTCGATGACAATGCGGTGGTGTTAGGGGCGTCCACGCTGAGCAACCTGACGGTGACGGCCGGTGGCATGGCGAATGAGGACATCACGCAGTCTGGCGCGGTGATGGTAAGTAACACCGCGGACTTGACGGCGGCGAATGCGAGTATCGTGCTGAATAACGGTACGAACGACTTCAACACGCTGGCACTGACGACGACAGAGGCGAACATCGCCGATGACACCGGCATCGTGCTCGCGGGAACGACACTCAGTAACTTAACGGTCACGGCAGGTGGGGCCGCGAACGAGAACATCACTCAAACCGGTGCGCTGCACATCACTAACACCGCGGACTTGACGGCGGCGAATGCGAGCATCGTGCTGAATAACAGTACGAACGACTTCAACACCCTATCGCTAAGTGCGAGTGAAGCGAACATCGCCGATGACAATGCGGTGGTGTTAGGGGCGTCCACGCTGAGCAATCTGACGGTGACGGCCGGTGGCATGGCGAATGAGGACATCACGCAGTCTGGCGCGGTGATGGTAAGTAACACCGCGGACTTGACGGCGGCGAATGCGAGCATCGTGCTGAATAACGGTACGAACGACTTCAACACGCTGGCACTGACGACGACAGAGGCGAACATCGCCGATGACACCGGCATCGTGCTCGCGGGAACGACACTCAGTAACTTGACGGTCACGGCAGGTGGGGCCGCGAACGAGAACATCACGCAAACCGGTGCGCTGAACATCACTAACACGGCGACCTTGACGGCAGCGAATGCGAGCATCGTGCTGAATAACGGTACGAATGACTTCAACACCCTATCGCTGAGTGCGAGTGAAGCGAACATCGCCGATGACAATGCGGTGGTGTTAGGGGTGTCCACGCTGAGCAATCTGACGGTGACGGCCGGTGGCATGGTGAATGAGGACATCACGCAGTCTGGCGCGGTGATGGTAAGTAACACCGCGGACTTGACGGCGGCGAATGCGAGCATCGTGCTGAATAACGGTACGAACGACTTCAACACGCTGGCACTGACGACGACAGAGGCGAACATCGCCGATGACACCGGCATCGTGCTCGCGGGAACGACACTCAGTAACTTGACGGTCACGGCAGGTGGGGCCGCGAACGAGAACATCACTCAAACCGGTGCGCTGCACATCACTAACACCGCGGACTTGACGGCGGCGAATGCGAGCATCGTGCTGAATAACAGTACGAACGACTTCAACACCCTATCGCTGAGTGCGAGTGAGGCGAACATCGCCGATGACAATGCAGTGGTGTTAGGGGCGTCCACGCTGAGCAACCTGACGGTGACAGCGGGCGGCATGGCGAGTGAGGACATCACGCAGTCTGGCGCGGTGATGGTAAGTAACACGGCGACCTTGACGGCGGCGAATGCGAGCATCGTGCTGAATAACAGTACGAACGACTTCAACACCCTATCGCTGAGTGCGAGTGAGGCGAACATCGCCGATGACAATGCAGTGGTGTTGGGGACGTCCACGCTGAGTAACCTAACGGTGACGGCCGGTGGTATGGCGAATGAGGACATCACGCAGTCTGGCACGGTGATGGTAAGTAACACGGCAATCTTGACGGCGGCGAATGCGAGCATTGTGTTGACAACGGGCACCAATGACTTTAACACCCTATCGCTGAGTGCTAGTGAAGCGAACGTTACCGACACCAATGCGGTGGTGCTAGGGACCTCGGACTTGAGCAACCTGACGGTGACGGCGGGTGGCGACATCACACAATCCGGCGCGCTAATAATCGGCAATACCGCCGCTCTGACGGCTGATAATGCCGATATCGTTTTGACCACCCCCACTAACGACTTCAATATAGCAACATTGGTAGCCGCGAACGCCACCGTAGTCGATGCGAATGACATCAACATCGGTGGCAGCAATCTCACTCATAATCTGACGGTGACGGCGTCCAGCGGGAACATCATCGGGACAGCACTTTCGGTAGCGAATACCGCGACGTTTAACGCGACGGCGGACGTGATATTGACGAATACCACGAATGACCTGAACAACGTGATGATTCAGCAAGCGGTCAATGTCAACATCGTGGATGGTGTGGGTAATCTCACCTTGCAGAACTCCACGATCACCGGAACATTGACGGCCAACACCACGGCGGCGGGCAGTGTGCTAGCGGTTGCGGCGGGTAATACGGTCAATGTTACCGGCATGGCGACACTGACCAGCGCGAACAGTGTTAGCGTAAACGGTACCTTGACGTCGAATGGGGCCAATATCACGGCAACGGGTGGTTCGTTTGTCACTGGCGGCAATTCGAGTATCTCGACTGGAGCGTCGAACTTTACCGTGACCGCGACCGACGCAATGCTCGGTGGAGCCAACGGCTCTATTACCGGCAACAATAGTGTCCTATTACAACCGGTGGCAGCCAACGGGATGGTGAGTCTTGGCAACGCCACAGGTGGCCTCAATTTGACCGCCGCGGAGTTGTTGACACTGAACGACGCTTTCACCAACGTCACCATCGGCAATGACGGCAATGTAACCACAGGTGGCGCGGTGGTGTTCCCTGAGGCGGTGATCACGCTGAACAGCAACGTGATCCTAAGTACCGGCAACAATTCCTTTGATGTAAATGGCACAACCGGTAGCTTGGTGGTCAACGGCGGTATCTTGGATAACAATACAACACCTGGTTCGTTTACCAGTAATCTGACAATCAGCGATGCAGTGACCGTGAATGGCAATGTAGTTGCCGACGCAATCAATTTACAGGCAATCAATTTCAACACCGCTGCGACCCTGCGGACCGATACGCTGACGTTGAATGGTGCTGTTACAGGTTCGAATCAGCTCGCACTACAGCGCGAAATATTGGCTGACGTCGATATCGGTGGCGCTAACGAAACGTTCCTTGGCGCGCCCACTATCTCGCAGTTCGGTGGGTTCGCTGGCGATTTGATTATCGGTGGTAATGATGCCCCAACGAATGTGTCGAATTTCACTGTTGGCAATCTGGCCGTGAGTTCGCCGTTTAACACCGGGGCGGGCAACACCACCGTGTTTTCTCAGGGCAACGTCAATTTCCTCGCCGGAGGCCAGATATCGGCCGGTACAGGTGTGAACTTGATCGCCCTGGGCGATGGTCTGGGTGTTGCCAATGGTGATATCGTCGATGCAGGTGATGCGAGTGTTGCTCCTGACGGTTTTTTGAATGCGCCTAATGTGGTTGCTATTGCGTTCGGCAATATTTCGTCTCCCACTCCGTTTACTGTGAACGCTACTATGGTCGCCGCAGCGACCGGTGCGGATTTGAGTCCGGCGAATACGGAAATTCTCGATGGCGACATTATGACGGCATTGGGTGGCGGTGCGTCCACCGACATCATCGACATCCTGATGGCCTTGAGTAACAACAACAACTTGCCCAGTGGCTTACAGGCAGCGGCTCAGGAAGCGCTGGTGCAGGTGCAAGCTAACATCGTGGACAACGCATCGGCTATTCCCGATCCCAACACGGAAATCGAGGAAATAGTCGTAATCGATAACTCCAGCCTGGAAACTTTGGATCAAATTTCCTTGATTCAGATAGAGGAAGGTACGACATTGCCATGGTATATGCGCGATGACGTGCCATTGATCGAGGAGTCTCAGGAAGTTTGGGAGGAGTTTATCGAGTCAGTCACCCAGGGTTATCCGGAGGACCGCAAGAGTGTCGTGGCGGAGGCTATCCGTGCCTATTATCGCCAGGGGCAGTTGGAGGACGCTATTGACGGAGGCGATTCATCCTCGACTGATGACCAACTCGGCGAAGATGATTCCAGAGTGGCCCCTGGTACACCACAAGGCGCGCTTACCGGTGATGGCGACGAGCCATGGGCAACATTACGCTATGTTGGTATGCCTTGGCTAAAAGGCGGGATAGGTGTTGATGCATCTAACTGGAGGCACGCGCCTCTAGCGGTGTGAACCCATCGAGATCACACTGTCGCACGCCGTGTGCCTTCTCCTGGCACCCGATCGATTTGTCGGGGGGCAGTTCTCGTTCGTTTAGGAATAAAGGTCCGTCTTGGCAACACAAGCCCTTTTCTATCAAGACATTGCCGCCGTATCGAGTAGTCGGCACGCTGATCTATGCGTTGATCGGACGGCGGGCTTCGAATTCTCCAGTAAGACGAACTATGTACCGTTGGCAGGCTCCGAGTTCGAGCGGGCTGCCTGGTATTATCCCATCGTCTTTTTGGTTCGGGGTGAGGATATAGTTCCCGCGGCAGTACTCGGTTTTGGCGACGAAGACAACTTGTTCGTCAATGGGATGCAATGGGATTGCGATTACGTGCCAGCCTATATACGCCGCTATCCTTTTATCCTCGCAAATGTCACCGAAGGCGGTACGTTTACGCTTTGCATCGATCAGAGCTACGCAGGCTGCCAAGAGCACGGTAAGGGAGAGCGGTTGTTCCTGATCGGTGGTGGGCGGACGCCTTTTTTGGAGCAAATGCTGGCCTTCGTACAGCAATACCAAGTGGAGACTGCTTCTTCCATACAAGCCTGCAAGCAAGTGGCCGAATTGGAGTTGTTTGAGCCTATGCAGGCGCAAGTGGCACTGAACTCCGGCCAAAAACTGGCTCTCGGCGGCTTCATGACTATTGATCGCGAGCGTCTAAGGGCACTCAGCCCTGAAAGCTTACACGCGCTCAGTTCAACTGGCGTCTTGGAACTTCTCTATCTCCATCTGTTCTCATTAGCGAACTTCGGTAGTCTGATGGATCGGCACGCTGCCAATGCCGCGGCTGCTACCGAAGAGGATGGTGATGCGGCTAGGTGAGATCAGGTTAAGACTACCTGGAACATGACTAAGGCCGGTACGGAAAGCGGGCGTGGTACGCATCGATCAAGATCTGGTCTATACTAATCTAGTCGAAAACCGCATCGCTAAGATGGTCAAGCAGATATCATAAAGGGTGCGGGGGGATCTGAGAGGTTCGCTCGTGATAGCGTGGCAAATCAAAGGGTTGCAATTGTTGCCACTGGGGCTGCTCTAAATCCATGTCACGTAGGAATGCGACCTTGGCCATCGTCTTCGCTGACATCAGTGGCAGTACCCGTTTATACGAAACGCTGGGTGATGCCATCGCTCGGGAGTTGGTGTCTCAGTGCTTGGAGTTGATGACGAAGCACATCCACAAGCACAAAGGAGTGGTTATCAAGACCATCGGCGATGAGATTATGTGCACTTATCCGAGTGCCGGTGACGCCGTGGAATCGACCATGGAAATGCAAGAGGCGGTGACGGAGGACTTGCCGTATATCAACCATAATACACCCACTGATCTGGCGATCCGCGTTGGGCTTCACTATGGATCTGCCATCCTGGAAGGCGGTGATGTATTCGGCGACGCCGTTAACGTGGCGGCGCGAATGGCGTCGCTCGCCAAGGGCCAACAGATCATCACAACCAAGGAGACGGTGGATGCGCTATCTCCGTTACAGGAGAGCAGCACTCGGCATCTGGACCGTATTCCCGTGAAAGGCAAAGCGGAAGAGATCGATATCTATGAGGTGATATGGCAGCCGGAGGATGTCACCCGGATCGCGACAGGATTACTTCAGCCCAAAGCTAAAAATGTAGTAACCATGTCACTGGCCTATGGAAGCACCCGGATGACAGTGGACGCCAGCAGCGGTGTCGTTGTCCTTGGGCGCGGCAAGAAGGCGGATATGATCGTCAATGATTCCATGGCGTCCAGGGAGCATGCGCGGCTGGAGTGCCGCCGCGGGAAGTTTTATTTGACCGATCAAAGCACGAACGGCACTTATGTGTTAACGGAGCAAGGCCTGTCATATCTTCGCAGGGAAGAGCTGGAACTGACGGGTATGGGACGCATCACTCTTGGCCGTGAAGTGGAAGAGGCGACCGAGTTTGTGACTTTCGAGCAGTCGTCTTGAGTCGGCTCTGGCTGCTCCGTGCGCCTTAGGGCGCCGCTAAAAATAGTCGTTTTTTCGTGAGTGCAAGGAAGCACCGCGCGCAGAACCGCAGGGTATAGGTCATGCATGAGGATTCGAGCACGGGGCTGACGCCGCAATCGCGGAAAAAGTGCATTTTTAGAGGTGCCCCTTAGTGATTCCACCACGGCCGGTCTGAGAACGAACGTAAGTCGATCTCATGGGTCCATGCCGATCGATGCTGCTGAGCAATGTGGTAGTAAGTATCGGCGATTTTCTCTGGCAGTAAGAGGCCGTCGTGCTCCAGCCCTTTGCTTTGTCTCAATTGTTGAAACTTCTTCGGGCCCAACATCTTGCCTAATGTGTCAGGTGCGTCCACTGCGCCGTCAATGATGATATGGGCGATGTGAATACCGTTAGGGGCAAACTCTGCATTGAGTGACTGGCAGAGCATGCGGCGCCCGCCCATCGCAGCGGCGTGCGAATGCTGGCCACCATTGCCCCGAACCGCCGCCGTAGCCGATGTGACAAGAAATGTCCCGCTGCCCCGTTCCTCCATGAGTGGACACAGGGCGGAAGCGACGCGAAAAAGAGCGAAGGTCGCCATGCGCCAGCCGAGTTCAAATGCTTTGTAAGTCGTGTCTTTGAGGGCACGGTTGCCAATCTGGGCGCCTAGGTTGAAGACTACGATTTCTATAGGACCGATATCGGCTTCAATGGCCGCTATCCGGTCTTCGAGGCTGTTGGGTTCCACGGCATTTAATAGATAGCCGGACGCGGAGCCACCATCTTTCTCTATATCCTCCACCAGTTTTTGCAGACCTTCATTGTCCGTGCGTCTACATAGCACCGCATGAAACCCCTCCTTAGCGAAACGTTTGCCCACCGTACCGCCAATACCGGCTCCAGCGCCTACTACTAAACAAACAGGTTTCACAGCGATATTCCTAATTGATAACCATAAGTTGTTGTGTATTGATTATAGATTTGAAAAGAACTCGTGCAGATCATCTTGCCAAAACTGCGGATAGGCGTGGATGAAGAGATCACTAGATCTTTTGAGTTCATGGGATGCTTCAACAACTGATCTTGGAAATTTCCCGCCGAATATGGTCGATTTCATCTTCGATAGTAGTTAGATAAGGTGCCTCGGCGGCAACAATGGACTCAAACAATCTGCGCTTGAATGCCTGTCCATCCAGTGGGTAACTGGATCCTTGGCGGGCCGCGTCCAAGACCAAGTCAACGACTCTTTCAGCACCGTGCAAACGGCCCCATAGATAATCGTTCTCCCTAAAAGCGCGGCTAAAGAAGCCAGAGAAGTGATCGAGCTGCGTACTTTTGAGCGTGTCTTTGCCGGCGCGAAGCGACTCGGCGTCATTCGGACTTAAGCGCACGACTTTCATTTCTTCGACTTCGGTGATGTCACTGGTGCGGGTATGCGGCCACGTTAGAATGTCAAAGGAGGTAAAGCCCAAATACGCGAGCAGCAGTTCTCGTGAGACGCGGCCCGGTAGGGAGCCATGCATTAGCTTGAGCACGGTAGCGTCGAACGGTTTATCTACCTCCTCGTTTTTCTCTGTATGTTCACTCGCACGACTGCTCACAAAATCGTGGGCGGCACGGGTGATTGTCTCGGCGGAAGATTGAGAAGAAGGCGGATGATGGATGAGCCGGTAAAGCGCTGCTTTCGCTTCGTTAAGGGCGCTATTAAGACCGCGGGAGGCGTAGCTCCTGCCGTATTGCTCATTCACACGCCGTACCACGAAGCGGCACCGGCGTAGCCTGTAATTAAGATCGAAACGGGCGAGTAGGTATTCTTCCAATCGTGTTTGCTGATGAGCTGGCAGAGGACCGGGCAGATCCGCTTGGGCGATACCCAGTTGTTGCACAAATGCCGCATACCGCGACATCAGATAACTTTGATAAGCGAAACCCGCAGCTTTTATGCCAGCGGTATCGGCAGTCATGCGAAGTGCATGGAGTGAGTGTGATGAAGCGATGCAGTTCAGTGCGTCGCCTAGCGAGTCAGTTATCAAAGCATCGACTTGAGGGCGCATGCGCGCGATCAACCGCGCTGTCATTTGCAATTCTTTGTTGATGGCATCCAGCCGCTTTAACTCTTCGCCGATGGGCTGCGCGGCGGGTAAATCGACCATGGCGCGTTTGATAAGTCCTAGATATGAAAGCGTTTCAGGGGGGTCTATGTCTGGGGATTCGGGATTGGGTTCAATGAATAACAAGCGCCGGACCACTTGCCGGTCTGCTGGCCGTGATTGAATAGCGCTAATGGCCATGCGAAAAGGCTTGTTGTTGAGCACACCGCCATCGATAAAAGGCCAGCCGGAGAACTGCTGGGCGTCCATCCCCAGTTTATCGGCAAAAAAACTGTTTTGTTCCGGCCAGGCAGTGCCTCGCTTACGCAGGGCCTCAGTGGCCTCGTCCAGGGTCATGGGCGGAAACAAGCCGCCATACGATGAGGTGGCGCGGGCGGTGAACGCCAGGCCAGGAAGGCCTGCCGAATCGAAATCAGAGGTCACACCTTTCGCTGTTGCAATGTAACTGAATTCGATGTTGCGCCGGTGGATCCGCTCAGTGATATGTTCCGGATCATGGAGAGTGACTTGTCGTGGAAAACCATTGAGATCGGTCAATGTCACGAACAAGGAGAGCGGGTGCCCAAATGGAACCAAGGAATGGTATGGAGTCGAAGGTCCCATGGCGTCCAAGCCCGTTAGCACTTGGTCAAAGAAGTTGGGTCCGCTAAACGGCGGATTCCACCACCGGCCACGGACTAACCTTGACAAATTGTCCTCGATTTCAGGCGCGAAGTTAGCGCCTGCGCGGCGAAGCCCCCAGAGCAGCGGGCGTACATAAGCTTTGGACCACCTGGAAGGCAGCGCTTCGCGATCCATCAACTGTTCGGCGTCGGACGATTTAAGCCACAGCTCGCGTTGGCCATCGAGCGGTAGATCATGGGCGAGAGCACGGGCCAACATGATGGCGTTGATGCCGCCGGCCGAAGTCCCCGAGATCACATCGATCACGACCCGCAGGTCGATGTGCTCGCCGATCTCCGATAGCAACGCGAAATAAATACGTTCCGAGTCCGTTTCCCGCTTAGGATCATCATTAAAAGCGTCGTAACCCGCGCGCCGGTTGCCACCGGCACGCAGCCCCATCTGTAGTACTTTTGAGGCGCGGACTAGTTTTTGCAGCTCCTTGATAATCCCATGCATATAAACGGCGAGGGAGAGACCGCCGTAAACAACCAAAGCGATCCTGAGTTCGCGCTGATTGACAGTGTTATCGCTGTGCACTTTTAGGATTGGAGTTGTCACATTGAGGCGTTGGGCGCGTCGTTTTAGCGGACGGGCGAATCGGCCAAAGCAGGGGACGAAAAGTATGTGAATCAAGAGAATTCGTCTATAAGGTACGAGTGGATATTGACGGATTGGTAACTTGGTAACAAGATAAGTCGATGAAGAAAACAGTTGAACGCGTGCAAACGGGCGTGCGTATGGAGAAACGGCTGCTCAAGGTTTTAAAAGGACTTGCCGAGCACTTGGACATATCCCTTGGCGATCTGCTCGAAAGCATGTCTTTACACTGCTTGGAGGGGCGAACACCGTTCTCGCAGGAGACGTTGCGAAAGATAGAGCAGTTAAAAGACGTCTACGATCTCGACTTGACGGCGTTGGACAGTCATAAACTTCAAGAATCGGAGAGCAACAGGTGAGCGATCAAAAGACATCCGGTGAGGTTAGAGACTATGCAGCTTTTGCGTACGATTTCGAGGCGTGTAATATCGATGCGGCAGCCTTCACCCATGCCGACCATATTGGCGTCGCCTATGAGATGTTACGCAAGTACGACTTCGTATCGGCCTGTAGCAAGTACTCCCACAGCATCAACACCATAGCGACTAATGCCGGAGTACCAGACAAATTTAATGTGACTGTCACGTTAGCCTTTTTAAGCTTGATCGCGGAGCGCATTGAGACGACGGCGCATGATAACTACGCAACATTTTTGCAGCGTAACGCCGATCTGCTAAATTCCAGCTTGCTGGAGAAATGGTATTCACGCGCCCGCCTGCGCTCCGAACTCGCCCGCAGTGTTTTTCTGCTACCTGATGCCGCCGCATGATCCCTTGACAGCTTTTGGGGACGGACCAGCAGAACTCGCCGATTCTTCGATGTAAATGCGGTCGCAGCCGGTTGATGTTACGGTTACTTAAACGATCCCAGCCGAGCGAATATCTTTCTCTATAAGTGATGGTCGCTATCGAAGTGATGGCGTCCCCAAGGGGAGTCGAACCCCTGTCGCCGCCGTGAAAGGGCGGTGTCCTAGGCCTCTAGACGATGGGGACGAAGAGGGTATAAGCGGCGCTTAGCCAAATTACTCTAGCCCGCTCATAGCTTATGCTGTTGCCGTTTTGGTGGAGCCAGGCGGGATCGAACCGCCGACCTCTACAATGCCATTGTAGCGCTCTCCCAGCTGAGCTATGGCCCCGGCAGAGCGCGCATATTAGGATCGCTTCGCCGGACTGTCAATCATAGATGCGCTACGTTGACTCCGCCTGTCTGAGCGATCATTAGCACACGGCTTTAATGCTCGCCTACGGTGAGAATACTAGAAACATGCAGCCGCACGAGTTCCTCCGTCATCTCTCTTTCGGCTTCGATATTCACCGGTGTATGGTCAACCGTCTCGCTGAAATGCAGCTTTGCATCGTATGGGAAGAGATTCTGGCGCGCTTCTTGGGGGTAGATATGGGCGCCTCTAAAAAGAGTAATCTTTTCGTGAGTGCAAGGAAGCACCGCGCGCAGAACCGCAGTGTATAGGTGATACCTGAGGATTCGAGCACGGCGCTGACGCCGCAATCGCGGAAAAAGTGCATTGTTAGAGGTGCCCATATGTTAGAGGAACCCACTCGGCTACGCTCGAGTTTTATTCGGGGTATAACGAAATTGCCTGTACGGGTTCACGCTCTTTAGGATCTGTTCACAAAAGAGGGCGCCATTGCGCCAGCGGCATTGCACGAGGCTTTAGGTTATGACGCCTGCGAGAGTGCCGCCAGCGTCTATGTTTTGGATGGCCTTTGATGTGGCTGCCGTGACATAGTGGGGCCTGCAAGCAATATAACCCTGTTGAGAAGGCTTTATATCTGTTAGAACTCTTTTTTTATGTGAGCGAACCACCAGGAACCACAGACATGGCGCACGATACCAGCTACACGGACCAAGAATTCAAGTTAATCGGCACCCGCCCGGTACGGCCGGACGGCGTCGATAAAGTGACCGGCAGAGCCCGCTATGGCGCGGACATTCATGCGCCGGGCCAGTTGGTTGGCTCAGTATTGCGTTCCCCCCATCCACACGCCCGTATTCGCAGTATAGATACCAGTGCCGCGGAGGGGCTCGCCGGGGTCAAAGCGGTGGTGACCAGTGAGGATTTGCCTGATCTCACGAACGGTGACAAGGAGATGTTCGACACTCTGGAGAACTGCATGGCCCGCGATCGCGCGCTATACGATGGTCACGCGGTGGCGGCGGTGGCGGCGGCTGATAACCACACCGCTAGGAAGGCGCTGGCGCTCATCAAGGTTGACTACGAGATCTTGCCTCACGTCACCGATGTGGATAAAGCGCTGGAAGCGGACGCACCTATTGTGCAGCCGCGCTTTGTCAAGGAAGGTAAGGCGCCGTCCAATATCGGTAAAGTGTCCGAGTTTGGCCATGGCGATGTGGAAGTTGGCTTAGCGCAAGCCGATGTCATCATCGAAAAAAGCTATAAAACCGAAGCGACCCATCAAGGCTATATCGAGCCGCACGCCTGTTTGGCCAGCGTGACGGCGGATGGGCACGGGGAGCTGTGGGTGACCACTCAAGGGCATTTCACGTTCCGCAATGTATGCGCGGCGCTGCTCGGCATGGATGTCGCCAAGTTGCGGGTCACGTCTTCCGAGATCGGCGGTGGCTTCGGTGGCAAGACCCATGTATGGACTGAGCCGGTTGCTCTGGCGCTGTCGCGCAAAGCGAATCGCCCCGTCAAATTGGTGATGAGCCGGGAAGAGGTGTTCCGTGCTTCCGGCCCCACCTCCTCAACCTCAATCGATGTGAAAATCGGTGTCAAGAAAGATGGCACGATTACCGCGGCTCACGCAGAGCTTCGTTATCAAGATGGCCCGTTTCCGTCGATTTGGGGCATGCTCGGAGCGATGACGGCGTTTGCCTGCTATGACTTGGAAAACGTGCACTCCATCGCCTACGACGTGTTGGTCAATCGCCCCAAAGTCGCGGCATACCGGGCGCCGTCTGCTCCCATGGCTGCGTTCGCGGTGGAGAGCACGCTCGATCTGGTGGCCGCCGAGATCGGTATGGATCCGCTGGAATTGCGTATCAAGAACGCGGCCAAGGAGGGCACCAAGTCATCCTACGGCCCCAAGTATGGTCCTATTGGCATAGGGCCGACCCTGGAAGCGGCCAAAAACCATCCGCATATGCAGGCACCTTTAGGCCAACACCAGGGCCGCGGTATCGCCTGCGGTTTCTGGTTCAACTTTGGTGGGCAAACCTGTACGGATTTGAACATCGGTGTGGACGGCTCGGTTACGTTGACCGTTGGCACGGTGGATGTGGGCGGATCGCGCGCCTCGCTGTCGTTGATCGCAGCCGAAGAACTCGGCATCTCATACGATCGTGTGAAGTGTGTTATTGCCGATACGGGTACTTTGGGACATAACGATACCACTGAAGGGAGCCGCGGCACTTTCTCAACGGGAATGGCAACCATTTTTGCGGCCCGTGATGCTATCGAAGTGCTGCGCCGCAGAGCCGCCGATATGTGGGAAGTGCCACTTGAAGACGTGGTCTGGCGGGATGGACAGGCAGTGGCGCAGGGACCGTCCCATAACAACTTGGCGCCGCTTACATTAGCCGAGATCGCTGCCAAGTCACCCACCACCGGTGGCCCGATCGCTGGGCACAATGAAGTGGTGGCCGATGGTGCTGGCGTATCCTTTGCCAGCCACATCTGTGATGTGGAGGTGGATCCGCAAACTGGAGCCACCAAGGTGCTGCGGTACACGGTTATTCAAGATGCAGGCAAAGCGATCCATCCGGATTACGTCGAAGGGCAATTCCAAGGCGGGGCCGTCCAGGGGATCGGCTGGGCACTCAACGAGGAATATATCTACGGTGAGGATGGACGGCTGCAAAACCCGGGCTTTCTAGACTATCGCATTCCAGTGTGTTCCGACTTACCGTTCATTGATACCCAGATCCTGGAGATCCCCAATCCCAATCATCCTTATGGGATCCGCGGTGTGGGGGAAACCTCTATCGTTCCGCCACTGGCGGCTATCGGCAATGCGGTGTCCAATGCCGTGGGCGTGCGGATGAATCATGTGCCCATGTCACCACCGCGCATCCTGAAAGCGTTGGATGATATGCAGCTAGCAGAAGCTGCCGAATAGATGTGCGAGGTGCATCTGGCCGGGTCGCTGCGTGACGCTGTTGGCGGAGCGGCTACGGTGGACATCGACGCGAACACCGTAGCCGCGTTGTTACGCAAGCTGGTTGAGCGCTATCCGCTTATGCGCGAGAAAATCGATGAAGGGATTGCCGTGTCCATAGGCGGAGAGATTTACCGGGATAACTGGAGCAAAACGATCCCGCAAGGGGTCGAGGTGTATTTGCTGCCGCGCATCCCCGGCGGCTGACGTCAAGCAGTACAGTCTAAGGCGCATTGAATCTTGCAGGTGTTGGGATTTAGATGGTACCGGCGCGCGGCAGAATTTGATTCAAGTTGCGTCACCAAGTGCGATCTGCGAAGAAGGCGATTGAGGCGTCGAGGAAATGAAACATAGTGCCAGATACGCGAAGATCGTCGAGTGGTCGGAAGAGGACCGATGCTATGTGGGAAGCGCACCTGGACTAGTCTTCGGTGGTTGTCACGGGCAAGGCGAGAAAGAGGTATTTTCCGAACTATGTCAAATTGTTGAAGAGGCCATCGAATTGTATTTGGAAGACGGAAAGCCTCTGCCTCCCCCTACATCCGGACGAGATCTTGCCAACAAGATTCAAGATGTCGCATAAACCGCCCCATTGCGCCACGGCATTCGGGCTGTTTTTATGAGATTGCGCCGGCGCAGTTCAAAGCGATCGATGTTGAGTTCGCGGGCCGCCTTGTCGATGAGTCTTTCCATGATGTCTACCGCTTCGGCGAAACCGGGTCCACGGGTGACGCCGATGGGCACTGTATTGATGAGTAGTGCTTGGATGCGCAGGTGAAATTGCCCGATCTCGTATACGGTGTCCGGACAGGTGCAAAATTGTACAGTCGGTACACCACCGCCTGCGCCAATCACCGCCTCGGCCGTATCCATGGCTTGTTCACGTGTATCCGCGATGACGAGAGCGACCGCTTCACCGGCATAGCGTACCCGGGTGGCGGCGAGCAAGGGCTGGCCGTCGAAGACGAAGGATTCGCCGTTGTGGGGATTGGTGGTGGCGTGGGGCTGGGTTGGCTGCACCCCCGCTGCTGCCAGATCGCTGGCCTTGATGATAGCCGGTACTCCAGGTAGGGCGAGGGCCTCGTGGATATGTATATTGCTGATATCCCGTGTGGGGGTGTGGACTTCGAACGACTATGGCGAAAGCTGTGCGAGCGCGCTGTATATCGTCTAGGAAACGGCCCTCGCCGCGTAGCAGTCTCAGGTCTTCAACGCGCTCGGCCGATTGGCCGATCCGGCAATGTGCATCAGGCGCGGCTGATCGCTCATGTTGGGCCCTGCCCCGCGTAGCTTGCCTGCCCCCCATAGCTTACCTGCCCCGGGGCGGGGCAGGTTTCATTGGGTCTGTGCCTTAGCTTCGGCTAACGCCAGCTTAACCTTGCGCCTTGGCCAGGTTGGCGAGGGTATCCTCGACCTGGGGCAACGTGCCCTGATGGAGTTCGCTGTGCCGGACAACGCCTTGCGGGTCGATGATGAACAGCGCGCGGTTTGCAATACCGGCAGCGTCATTGAAGATGCCAAAGCTGCCGGCAACGCCGCCGTGTGGCCAAAAATCCGCTAACAAAGGATGCTTGATACCGCCCATGGACGCGGCCCAGGTTTTTAGCGCGAACATGGAATCCACGCTGAGACCCAATACTTGCGCATCGGCTTGTTCAAACTTGGTCAACGCACGGTTGAACGTAGAAGTCTGATTGCTTCACCCGCCAGTAAAAGCGAGGGGAAACGTATGCAATACCACCCATTTGCCACGATACTGATCGAGGGTAACGTCCTCGCCATCGTGACTCTTCAACTTGAAGTCGGGTGCCTTCGCACCTGTCTCTAACATCGTCATCTCTCCTGCTTAAATGATCTGCGTAAACTCAACGCGGGCGCATCGTAACCGAGGAACCCTTCGTGTGTCAGGTGTCTTATTGGTGTGTCAGGTGTCTTTTGCCTGAGGCTAATGAGCCTCGGCCGCCGCTTTGACGTACTCGGTTTCCGCCTCGAAGCGGGTGGCCACTTCGTGGTCGTGGTCGAGTAGCGCTTGCGCATCCAGATCGGCGAATTCCATGATCCCCATGTCGGTATAAGCTTTGCGCACCCGCGGACCCCACAGGCCGATGTCTTTGACCGTGGGCACGATACGGGTGAACAGGCGGGTGCGGAACAGCTTGGTGTTTTCCGATTGCTCGATGATCTCGGCGACGCGGTCCGTTGGTAGTTCCAGATTTTCCCACACCTCCATCTGCTGGAACCGGTCGCGCATGTGGTAACAAGCCTCGACCACGAATTCCTCGCGTTCATCACGCTCGGCGTCGCTGAGCTGCGGATAAAAGTCGCGCAGGGCCACCCGTCCGAACGATACGTGTCTGGCTTCATCCTGCATGACATAAGCGTTGATGGAGGCGCATAGCCGGTTGCGGCTGAAGTCGCGGATCCGTTGAAATGCGGCCAATGCCAGTCCTTCGATGAGGATCTGCATGGCGAGGTAAGTCATGTCCCACCGGCTATCGGTGAGCGCGTTTTCTAACAATGCTTTAAGGCCGCTGTTGATAGGGTAGGCCATGTTGAATTTTTCGTGCAGTAGCCGGGAATACGCTTCCACATGGCGGGCCTCGTCCATGACTTGGGTCGAGGCGTAGAATTTGGCATCCAGATCGGGGGCGCTTTGCACGATTTTGGCGCAGGCGATGAGGGCGCCCTGCTCGCCGTGCATGAACTGGGAGAGTTGATGGACTTGCTGGTGGATGCGGGTGTTGACTTTCTCTTTTTCCGTCATCTTGTCCCATAGCTCGGAACCGTAGATGGGGATGATGCGGTCATCGATCTCCATGGGGTTTTCCGGATCGATGTCCAGGGACCAATCGATGCGCTTGGCGGCGTCCCACTGTAGCTGTTTGCCCTTGTCGTATAGCGTTAGCAACCGCTCGCGGTTTTCGTCGTATTCCCAGGTGAATCCGGTCTCAGCGGCGCCGTCGAAGCGCCACTCGGTCTGCTCTACAGGTATGGAATAGCGAAACTGTGTACTCATGGGTGGCTCCTCGGTGAGTGAATGTGGCAGTGAATGAACGGCGGTGAATGAATGGAGCGCCAGTAGGCGCGACCTGTACGCACCATAGGAAGCCACGGGCGGTGGGTCAAGATCGTTGACAGCGCATTGCGCTGGTCCGTGGCTGCCATGGCGGGTTATTACCAAGATATAGACAACCCATGTCAGGATCATCCTGGTGGGCAGCGCTCGTGCGCTCTACCATTTATCCTGCACAGCTTGAACGTTCGACGCGCAACAATAGAGGTGACGATGAAGACCTCCGCTATTTCTCTGGACGATAAATACACGCTGGAGTCTGGCCGCGTCTATATGACTGGACTACAGGCACTGGTGCGCCTACCCATCATGCAACGCCAGCGTGATCGGGCCGCGGGGCTCAATACCGCCGGCTACATCTCGGGTTACCGCGGCTCACCGCTAGGTGGCTACGACAACGCGCTCACCCGGGCCAAGCTTTTTTTGCAAGAAAACCACATCGAGTTCCACCCCGGTCTCAACGAGGATCTGGCGGCGACGGCTGTGTGGGGTTCTCAACACACCGAGATCTTCCCCGGGGCCAAGTATGACGGGGTTTTCTCCATCTGGTACGGCAAGGGGCCCGGGGTTGACCGCTGCGGCGATGTATTCAAGCACGGTAATTTCGCCGGCGCGGGACGCAAAGGTGGCGTGTTGCTCATCGCTGGCGATGATCACGGCGCCAAGTCTTCTTCGATGCCGCACCAAAGCGAGCAAGCTTTTGTCGCATCGCTGGTCCCCGTACTCAATCCAGCCAGCGTGCAGGAATATCTGGATTTCGGTTTATGGGCGTTTGGCGCTTCGCGCTACTCCGGTTGCTGGATTGGCTTTAAAGCCATATCGGACACCGTTGAAAGCTCCGCATCGGTGTATGTGGATCCGCACCGTGTGGAACTCAATGAGCCTACCGGTTTCGAGTTGCCCGAAGGGGGGCTGGGTATTGATGTGGCCTATCAGCCGATGGCCTACGAAGTGCGCTTGCTGGAGCAAAAATTACCGGCGGTGCTGGCTTACGCGCGGGCCAATCCGGTCGATCGTATCGTCATGGACAGTCCCGCTGCCAAGCTCGGTATAGTCACCACCGGCAAGGGATATCTGGATCTGCGCCAAGCTTTGGATGATCTCGGTATCTCGCAGGAGAAGGCGGCGGCGATCGGTCTTCGTGTATACAAAGTCGGTTTGACGTGGCCGATAGAGCCTGAAGGCATGCTCTCCTTTGCTCAAGGGCTAGATGAGATCGTGGTGGTGGAAGAGAAGCGCGGTTTCATTGAGGAGCAACTCACCAAGCTGTTCTACAACCGTGATGATGCACCGTCGCGCATCGTCGGCAAGACGGATGAATCCGGACATACGCTGATCCCGCCCAATGGCGAACTGACGCCGGGCATCGTCGCCCGCGCTTTGGAGCGGCGGCTGCGCCGCTTTGGCGATTATCCGGCATTCAGTCAGGCACTCTCGCGGCTTGACCAAATCACCGCGCGGGTGGCCAAAGTGACGCCTGGGCTGGCCCGCTCGCCTTATTTCTGTTCCGGCTGTCCGCACAACACCTCCACCCGGTTGCCGCAAGGCTCGAGGGCGATGGCCGGTATCGGTTGCCACGCCATGGCCATGTTTCACCCTGAGCGCAGGACCGTATACGCCACCCACATGGGGGCTGAAGGGGTGAACTGGATCGGCCACTCACCGTTTACCGAAGAAAAACACCTCTTCGCTAATCTGGGCGATGGCACATACGATCACTCGGGCTTGTTGGCCATCCGCGCAGCGGTGGCGGCCAACGTCAATATCACGTACAAAATTCTCTATAACGATGCCGTTGCCATGACCGGTGGCCAGCCCTTGGGTGGCGGCGTGACGCCACTATCCATCGTCCGCCAAGTGCAGGCGGAAGGCGTTGAGCGTACCGTGGTGGTGACCGATGAGCCGCAGAAGTATGCGGCGGACTTTTTCCCCAAAGGCGTTAAGGTCTTCCACCGCGACGCCCTGGACCGGGTGCAAAAAGAATTGCGCGAGGTAGCGGGTGTGACGGTGTTGGTATACGATCAAACCTGCGCCGCCGAGAAGCGTCGGCGGCGCAAGCGCGGCTTGATGATAGATCCGCCTAAACGGGTATTCATCAACGATTTGGTGTGTGAGGGATGCGGTGATTGCTCGGTGCAGTCTAACTGCGTTTCGGTGCAACCGCTAGAGACCGAATTCGGGCGTAAGCGCCGTATCGATCAATCCAACTGCAATAAAGATTTCTCCTGTGTCAAAGGCTTTTGCCCAAGCTTTGTGACTGTTCATGGCGGTCGGATCAAGCGGGCTAAGAGCGCGAGTGTTGACGTGAGCGGCCACCCCCCGTTGGCGGCCTTGCCCGAACCGCAACAACCGTCTGCAGCCGAACCCTACGGCATTATGATCACGGGGATAGGTGGAACTGGCGTTATCACTGTCGGTGCGCTGCTCGGAATGGCGGCCCACATAGACGGTAAGGGCGTAACGGTGCTCGATCAGACCGGTTTGGCGCAAAAGAACGGTGCTGTAGGGACCCACGTGCGCATTGCGGATAATCCGCAGGATCTGCATGCCACGCGTATCTGCGCCGGGGGCGCCCGCTTGCTGCTCGGCTGTGACATCGTCACCTCATCGACGCCAGAGGTGTTGTCCATGTTGGAGCAGGGCAGGTCTTCGGCGATAGTCAACGGCCATGTCACGCCGCCGGCGGCGTTTGTGATCGACAACACCATTGATCTCAGTTCGCGCATCATGGCCAAGCAGATTACGGATGCGGCCGGAGAAGACCGCTCTCAGTTTATAGATGCGACGACGTATGCGACCGCGCTGCTGGGCGACTCCATCGCGGCGAATCTTTTTCTGGTCGGTTGCGCTTTTCAAAAAGGTTTGGTGCCTTTGAGCCTAGAGAGTATCGAAGAGGCCATCGCGCTCAACGGCGTGGCGGTGGACTTCAATTTGCAGGCGTTTAATTGGGGCCGCTTAGTGGTTCACGATCGGGTGAAAGTCGATGAGTTGGTGCGTTCGGCGACCCGGACGGAACAAATCGATGAACCTAAAACATTGGACGAGTTCATCGCGCGCCGCGTTGAGTTTCTCACCGGTTATCAAGACGAGGCTTACGCACGAGGATATGCCGATTTCGTGGCGCGCGTGCGGGCGGTGGAGGCCGATAAAACGCCTGGCAAGGAGGGGTTGTCGGAGGCGGTAGCGCGCGCTTTATTCAAGCTGATGGCAATCAAAGATGAATACGAAGTGGCTAGGTTATATACCGATAAACGGTTCCACCAGAAGTTGGCGCAGCAGTTCGAGGGCGATTACACGCTACGCTTTCATTTAGCGCCGCCGCTCTTTGCCGGCAAGGATCCGAATACCGGTTACTTGCGGAAGCGGGAATATGGTCCTTGGATGCTGTCGGCTATGGGTTTGCTCGCGTCGATGAAACATCTGCGCGCAGGCGCGTTCGATATCTTCGGTTATACCGAGGAGCGGCGTATGGAACGAAAATTGATCGAAGATTACCGCAGTACCGTTGAGCAGATCATGGGCGAGTTAAACTCGGACAATCATCATCTGGTGGTGGAAATAGCATCAGTGCCGGAGCAGATGAAGGGTTTTGGCCACGTCAAGCTGCGCAACGTGGCGGCGGCCAAGAAGCGTGAGGCGGATTTACTCGCGCGGCTGCGCCAAGCGGCCGGTGAAAAAAGCGTGAAGCCGATACCGCAGGCAGCAGCAGGTGGCGGCGCCTGATCTGCTAATGCTCGCTAGTCTAGTGAAACATGAGTCGCATGTTCGCGGCGTGATGTCCGGGTGATGCGGTAAGTTTCACTGCAAAAGAAGGAGGCGCCTATCTATGCTTTACGAACTGCGTGTTTATCGTTGTATGCCGGGCAAGTTGCCCGCGTTGCTTTCTTGCACTCACGAAAAAATTACTATTTTTAGGGGTTTGCTCTTAAAATAATGTATATATCTGTCGGTAGTTGAGTTATAATCTGGTCTCTTTTGTCAAGAGAAAAATACCATTATGAGCCATGCGGAAATAGTCAAGCGCAGTGATGCAACGGTTACCTTGCAAGTCACTATTTCTTTAGATCCCAAATCAATGCTTCGCTCCGAAGAAGCGATTCGTGATGCGTTGAATAATGTAGGTTGTTTGGCGGCTGAACAAGCCCTTAAACAGTTCGATACCGATGGCTCTCCAATCATTTTGGGGGACCTCAAGCTGACCTCAAAAGGGCTTTACCACAAAACCTATCAAACTCAGTGGGGTGAGGCCAAAGTGGATCGCCACGTTTATCAATCAACTCGAGGTGGCCGTCAATATTGTCCATTGGAAAAAGACGCAAGAATCTTCCTAACGGCAACACCCGGCTTTGTCAAGTTGCTCTCTTGTAAATACGCGGAACTGGGCTCTAGTCGAGCCTTATTTGATTTGCAGCACTGTCATGGTCGGAGCATAGCGAGAAGCTATTTGAAATCTATCGGTGACGCAGTGGGAGCCGTCGCTCAAGCGAAAGAACAGGCATGGACCTATGCCCCGCCGCAATTAGACAAACCGGTTAAGAGCGTGGGTGTTGGCATAGATGGGACCTGTATGCTGTTGACTGAAGGCGGTTGGCGCGAGTCAATGGTGGGGACTATCAGTCTTCATGATGGCGAAGGGCAAAGACTGCATACCATTCAAATGGGGGCTACGCCGGAGTATGGCAAGAAGAAGTTTTATGATCGATTGGATCAAGAGTTATCGAAGGTCAAGGAGCGATATCCCAAGGCAACCTATGTTGCAATAGCTGATGGAGCGAAAGACAATTGGTCTTATTTGAGGTCCAGAACTGATCGACAGTTGGTGGATTTTTGGCATGCTGTGGGTTATTTGGGCCAAGCCGCCGATGCGCTATTTTCGGGAAAAAGACAGCGTGTTGCACGTAAGGAGTGGCTTGACCAAGCGTGTCATCGACTTAAAAGCCAATCGGGTTCAGCGACCCGGCTATACAATGAGTTAAAAGAGCACCTTGAGAGTGGGTCGTTTAAAAAGACCGATAAAGAGCACTTATTGGCATCGGTCACTTATTTTAAAAACAACAAATCCAAGATGCGTTATTCTCGACCTCAGTCGGACAATTTACCGATCGGATCAGGTGTGACTGAAGCGGCTTGTAAAACATTGGTTAAGCAGCGCCTATGCAACTCAGGGATGCGCTGGAAGGAGGCTGGGGCTCAAGCCATTCTGTCATTGCGTGGGTTGGCCCACACGGATGCTCGTTGGGATCAATTTTGGCGTAAGCTCGATCAATACGGGTTTGATTTAGCTGCTTAAATACATCATATAGAGAGCACACCCATTTTTAAAGGCGCCCTGATCTGATGATCCCTACAGAGACAGTGGCAATGGCACAACTCGAATACGTGGCATTGGTGGTCGATGATCCGGAGCGAAGCGCCGCTGTATTCGAAAAAGATTTGGCATTGTCAGCGCTAAGGTTGACCTGTGGCCGCTCGTTGGTGCCGTTGATACCGGTGGGTCGGTCGGCATTGGCACTATTTGCTCTCGGGGATCCTTTCTTGGGGGAGGGCGCACGCAAAGGCGTCGATCATATTGCTATAGCGGCGGCTGAGCCGGAAGTGTTTGCACGGCAGTGCGGGTTGGCAACGGTTGGGCAGGTGAGCGATGGACTCGATGGCAACAAACAAATCGCATTGTGTGCTGAGGCGACCTGCGGTGTGAAGACGCGGTTGTCGCAGCCTTTGAGTATTCGATCGGCAAGTGGCCATTCAGCCTTGGTGGAACGCATTGATCATATAGGCGTAGCCTCGGCTGATAATATGAAAGCGCGTGAGGTGTTTATCGATAAGTTGGGTTGTGTGTACGAGAGTCAGCAAACGGATAGTGAAGTTGAAGTTATCGCCGAGCACTTCACCTCGGATAAATATCCGCCCGTTTATCACATACGCCCGCCGATGTTGGTGGGTAGTTTACGCGTGACCTTTATTACCGTTGGGGATTGCGAACTCGAGTTTCTTCAAGATTTAACCGAGCAGAACGAAGTCGATGAAGCCAGTCACAATGTTGCCGGCACTACGCGCGGCGATCGCAGTACCATCGCCCGCTATGTGGCGAGCCGGGGCGGTGGGCTTCATCATATCGCGTTGAAAACCCCCGACATCGATCAGGTGCTTACGGCCATGGCGTCGGCGGGGCACCGCGTCATTGATGCAAAAAGCCGGCCCGGATCAAGGCGGGCGCAGATTGGATTTTTACATCCCAGCGCGTTGGGCGGTGTGTTGTTGCATTTCGTAGAGCGCGAGGAGCGCTGAAGCGATGCCGGGTTACGCTGTTAACTATGTTGCGCTGGCTGCGCGCGATGTGGACGCTGTCTGTGAGTTTCTAGGTCACGGTCTTGGTTTAGTGCGATCCGATCTGGCTTTGGGTGAGAGAAGCATTGCGTTCTTTGCCATCGGTGATGCTTACGTGGCGGTGTTCGAGGTGGATGATGATTATCCGGACGAGCCGCGTTGCGCCGGTGTGCATCATATGGCACTGGCGGCGCCAGCACCGCAAGTGGCGGCGACACTGCACGGGCTGCCTATCGCCGGTCAAGGCTTGGGACCCGGTGGACGTCAGTTCGTGGCGGTTGCAGCGAAGGCGACATGCGGCATCAGAACCCGGTTTTTTCAGCCGCTCAGTGGTGCAGGGCAGGCCGAAGATGGAGTGATCGGTCGCATCGATCATTTGGGTATTGCCAGTCTAGACAATCAGCGGTGTATCGAGGTTTTTTGTCATCGTTTAGGGTGTACGCTTGAGAGTACTCAAACAGATCTGGAGATAAGAAACGTTACCGAAAGTTTTGTCTCCGATAAGTATGGTGCGGTTTATCATGCGAGAGCCCCGGAGATTTTGGGTGGTTTGCGTGGCGCGTTCATCACGGTTGGAGATTGTGAACTTGCAATTATGTCCGACTACGATGCGAGCTTGCCCCCGCAAGAGTATTTAGGCGAGACGGCGGGAAATACCAAAGGCGATCAGAGTGCCATCGCCAAGTTTCTTGCACGCGAAGGGCCAGGTTTTGCACATATCGCTTTCACAACGCGCGATATGGATGCACTGCTAGCAAGCTTGTCTGGGGCGGGGTGGCGGATGATCGATCAGGTGGGCCGCCCGGGCGGTAGAGGATCGCGTATTGGTTTTGTACATCCATCTAATTTTGGCGGCGGGCTTCTTATGCACTTCGTTGAGCCGGCACGTGGGCGAGCCCCGTAGAGTCCATCCTTAAGAGGGGATGTTTCTTTCAACGATATCGGTGAGAAAGCGCGCCTTGCCTCGCTCGGGTTGCTACATGATCACGGTTCCCTCAATGAGAATGGTGGTGTGGCCACCGATCAGTATTGTAGTGTGGCCACCATCGTGCGCTGGTGGTATTGGGTGAATGCTGATCCGCCCGCTGCGGTTGATGTTGGTACCTTGGGCAACGGTGACAGGGCTGGTGAGCCGGCCATCGGCATGCATCCAATGGGCTAGTGCTGCGATCAACGAGCCGGTAATGGGATCTTCACTCATGCCGCTTGACGGCGCCAACATCCTTACCTCGTAGTCGCACTCTGTGCCCGGGGCGTGTGCGCCTATAAAGCCTAGGGCTTTGAATACAGGCCATCGAACTAGAGATGAATCCAGGGCCAGCACGTCGTCGGCGCTGCGCAGATGAAACGCTTGCCAGACCGGGCCATTGTCGAGTTCCGCGGTCTTCAATATGGAGTGTCGAGGTATTGAAAGGGTATCGACAATAGTATTGAAGTTCTCCGCTGCCATGGGCGTGACGCGGGTCGGGGGCGCGGCGAACGCTGGCGGATTAGTGCCGATATCAATGTCCACGATACCTACGCCGCACTCTTGCCGCACCAAGCCGGAGCTCTTAGGTACGCCACCTGAATGCAGCCAAGCAGCGCAGCTCCCTAGCGTCGGGTGGCCTGCAAAGAGCATTTCTTGGCTGGGGGTCAGAATTCTTACCCGGTAGTCGGCGCAATCATCCGATGGTGGGAATAAAAAAGTGGTTTCGGCGAGATTCGTCCACGCCGCGAACCGCGCCATCTGCTCATCGGTAAGGCCCTGCGCGTCCACTACCACCGCAAGTCCGTTTCCCTGCGTGGGGTGTGGACTAAAAACGTCGCATTGGATAAATCGTCTTTTCATTTATAGACACACCCGTACTAAAACGGACAGATGCCGTAAACCCTAGGACACACGCTAGGGCACCTCTAAAAATGCACTTTTTCCGCGATTGCGGCGTCAGCTCCGTGCTCGAATCCTCAGGTATCACCTATACACTGCGGTTCTGCGCGCGGTGCTTCCTTGCACTCACGAAAAAACGACTATTTTTAGAGGCGCCCGCTAATAGAGAACGAGAACAACAAGAATAAATTATTTTTTGGTGGGTCATCGATCTCCGGATCGACCAGTAATGCACGTGGAGTAGCCGTGGGGGAGAGCATGGCAAGGTCCACCGTCGGGCGCTATCGGCCAACAACCCATCCGTTGAAGGCCTGAAGCTCGTTCAATAGTCGGAGTTGCTGATTTTCTTTGACCTTCATCTCTTGCGCAAGATCAGTATTATCGGTTTATTGCTACGGATTCGGATCGCGATGATGTCTTTTGAAGTGCGGCCTCTATCCCCCGTAATCGGCGCGGAAGTAGTGGGCTTGGACCTGGGTGGGCCGGTGGACGATGCCACATTCGCGGCGCTGCGGGCGGCCTGGTTTGAGGCCGGTGGTCTGCTCGTGTTTAAAGAACAGTCGCTCGCGCCACAGGCGCAGGTGGAGTTCTCTAGGCGTTTCGGCGATCTGGAAGTGCACGTGGCCAAGCGCTACCTGCTGCCAGGCCACCCCGAAATCTACCGTGTGTCCACGAAAAAAGATGCTCAGGGTAAAGCCGTGGGCAATCCGGAAAGTGGCCGCTATTGGCACAGCGATCTCTCCTATCTGGAGCCGCCAGCCATGGCTTCTTTACTGTATGCACTTGAAGTACCGCCCATGGGTGGGGATACCCTGTTCGCCAATATGGCGGCCGCCTATGACGCCTTGAGCCCGCCTATTCGAACCATGCTGAGCAGCATGACGGCGGTGCACGACTACGCTCACGTGTTGCGATTGTTCTCGCACGGCGTGCGCGCCCATGTGGGCCCCGGTACGTTACCCTCGGTGCGCCACCCGGTGGTACGTCCTCATCAGGAGACGGGACGCGCTACGTTGTACGTGAATCCGGGGTTTACCACACACATAGAGGGCCTTGCCCGCCACGAAAGCGACGCCGTTTTGAATATGCTCTTCGAGCACGCCGTGCGCCCGGAGTTCGTCTACCGCCACCGGTGGTCCGTCGGTGACGCGGTGCTCTGGGACAACCGCTCTACCATGCATCATGCGGTGCATGACTTCTACGGCACCGGCGGTGTGCGCCATATGCATCGGACTACTATTATGGGAACAGCGCAATAAGAGCTGCCCTTAATAATCATTGAAGTTCACCCGGAAGTTGTGGCTATGATCCGGGTGTGCGTTGGTCCACGACAAGCAAACCGGTTGCAGCTAAACTACCGTCTGTTGCGGACCTGCGCGGGGAAGTGTGCAACGGCTTCATTCATCACCGATGGAACATAAGACCATGAAAGCGTCTGATCTGTTTGTCAAATGTCTGGAAGAGGAAGGCTGCGAATACGTCTTCGGCATACCGGGAGAAGAAAATTTAGACTTTTTGGATTCTCTATCGCGCTCGGAGAAAATTGAGCTCATTTTGACACGCCATGAGCAGGGCGCTGGATTCATGGCTTCGGTGTACGGCCGTCTAACCGGTCACACGGGTGTTTGCCTGGCCACGCTAGGCCCGGGCGCCACTAATTTCGTGACCGCAGCCGCTTACGCCCAACTCGGTGGCATGCCGATGCTGATGGTGACCGGTCAAAAGCCGGTGAAGAAATCCAAGCAGGGCCGCTTTCAGATCCTGGACGTGGTGGACATGATGCGGCCCATTACCAAGTACGCCACTCAGATCGTATCTGGCGACAACATTCCTTCCCGTGTGCGCGAAGCTTACCGTATTGCCGAGGAGGAAAAGCCTGGCGCGGTGCACATCGAGTTACCCGAAGATATCGCCGATGAGCACTCCGATGAGTTGCCGCTCTCACGTTCGGTCACCCGCCGGCCCGTTCCCGAGGAGAAAGCCACCGCCCGGGCGCTCGAGAAAATTCACGCGGCCAAGTCGCCGCTCATCGTTATAGGCGCCGGTGGCAACCGCAAGTTCACTTCGAAGATGCTGACGCGCTTCGTGGACAAAACGGGCATTCCGTTTATCACCACCCAACTCGGCAAAGGTGTTATCGATGAGCGCCACCCGCTGTTTCTAGGCTGCGCTGCACTGTCTGCGGGCGACTATTGCCACCGTGCTATAGAGGCTGCCGATCTCATCATCAATGTGGGCCATGACGTCATCGAGAAGCCGCCGTTTTTTATGGATCCGGGCGGTACGGAAGTGATCCACGTGTCTTTTAATACCGCCGAGGTGGATCCGGTTTATTTTCCACAGGTTGAAGTGATAGGCGACGTGGGCAATGCCATCTACGAGTTGAAAAATGGCATCAAGCGTAAAGAGGAGGCGGGCTGGGATTTCTCACGCATGATGCAGGTGCGCGCCGCCGGTGAAGCGCAGGTAGCGGAAGGCAGCGACGATATGCGTTTTCCCATCTATCCGCAGCATTTGGTGGCGAAAGTCCGCGAGGCGATGCCCGATGACGGCATGATTTGTTTGGACAACGGCGTGTACAAGATCTGGTTCGCACGTAACTATAAAGCGCATATGCCCAATACCGTGTTGCTGGACAATGCTCTGGCCACCATGGGGGCCGGTTTGCCATCGGCGATGGCCTCGCGCCTGGTTTATCCGGAGCGCAAAGTGCTGGCCATCTGTGGTGATGGTGGTTTCATGATGAATTCGCAAGAGTTGGAAACGGCTGTGCGCCTCAAGATGAACATCGCTGTGCTCATTTTGAATGACAGCTCGTACGGCATGATCCGCTGGAAGCAGGCCAACATGGGGTTGCGTGACTGGGGGCTGGAATACGGCAATCCCGATTTCGTCAAGTACGTGGAATCCTACGGCGGTATTGGCCACCGGGTGAGGGCGGCGGAAGAGCTGCCGGGTATTTTGCAAGCCGTGCTGACCGAAGCAGGGGTGCACTTGATCGACTGTCCTGTGGACTACAGTGAAAATGATCAGATCTTGAACATCGACATCAAGCGCCGTTCATCGGCGCTGTGAGGGGCGGCTGGCCCCTATTGAAGTAGACACTATTGAAGTAGTAGGCCCCTATTGAGCTTGAATGAGGTGAGCAATGGGCCAGCTGGCCTTGAGTGTTAACTTAAACAAGGTTGCGTTGCTCAGAAATCAGCGCGACGTCGGCTATCCTAGCGTTGTGCGGGCGGCCCGCAGTGTGATCGCGGCGGGCGCCGATGGCATTACCGTGCATCCTCGTCCCGATGAGCGGCATATCCGTGTGCTCGATGTACACGAGTTGGCTGCCATGCTCGATGTCGAGTTCAATATCGAGGGTAATCCCGAACTGGAATTCATGGCTTTAGCCGAGCGGATCCGCCCTGCCCAATGCACGCTCGTTCCCGACGCGCCTGGCCAGCGTACGTCCGATCACGGGTGGGATCTCGAACAAGACGGCGAGCGGTTGAAGCCGCTGATTGCGAAACTGCGCGATGCGGGCATTCGCGTGAGTATTTTTATGGATCCGGACCCTGAGGCGATGGCGCTTGCCGCCGCCGTTGGTGCCGATCGGGTAGAGCTATATACGCAGTCCTACGCGGCTGCGTTCGGTACCAGTGAGCAGGAGGCGGTATTGCAAGCGTTCACCGACTCCGCCGCGGCGGCGGTGCGCTCCGGTTTGGGCGTAAATGCGGGTCATGATTTGACCTTGGCTAATTTACCGCTGTTCGTGCGTGCCATACCTCAGCTCGTGGAGGTATCCATAGGGCACGCTTTTATCGCCGATGCGCTCTGGTTGGGTTTTGAGGAGACAGTGAGCCGTTACCGGGAGGCTTTGTCGCAAGCATGACGAGGGGTTCGTTTATCGTTCTGTTCGCATTAACGCACCCTCGCGCCCACGATCTCGGCGGTAAAACCAGGCCTTAGGTAGAAGCCGCGGGGGTTGGTGAGTATGGGTGCGCCGTTCGGCCCCAGGGCTTTGGCTCTGGCGGCAGCATTGGCCGCTTTGGGGCGGATCTGCATGACTTCACCGATGTGGGCGGTGATATGCTCGACGCCGCCGGTCATGATGAGTTCCACCAATTCATCGAAGTCGGTGCGTATTCGTTGCCACTGTCCGCTACTGGGGGTCCACAGCACGGCGCGGCCCAGCCTTCTATCGGTGAGGACGGTGGGGCCAGCTTCCACGGGAAACCAGAGCACGCGGCTCAGTTTGCGGGCGACACAGGATGTTTCAAACCGCGCTTCAGGGCCAGGCAATAGCGGGGCGATGCAAACGTAAGTGGACTCTTTGGGCAGGCCGTCGGCGGCGATGGGCAGGGTCTTTAGTTCGACGCTAAGATGAGAGAAGTCCGGCTGCGACGCGGAACCGGCCTGGGCGCCCAGCGCCCGTTCCAGCAATTGTCCCGTCCAACCTTTGCCACGGATAGTGGACGGTGGCGGTAGTATGTTTAGCCGACGCGCCAGTTCTCCTAAACGCAAACCGCAAAGAGCCCTGGAACGGGTCAGCAGGTCGTCTATATCCTTGGGTTCTACGGGGCGGATCATGTTGTAACACCTAGACAGAAGAGGTCCACGGCGAGTGGACCGCGTGTAGTGTCTCCGCCCACCAAATACATGCCGGCGCGGTGACACCGGGCCAGGAGATGGGTTGAAAATGCCGCCGGCCAAGCCTCGTGCGCTGATGGCAGCGTTAAGCAGAGAAATAACCAACGAGGTGCCGCGCCCTGTTCGTTGAATCCGGCCCTTAGCGCCTCGATCAGTTGTTCGCAGACGGTGGCCGCTGGCTCCTCTTCGGCGCCGCTTCGCCAGCTCGCCTGGGTCGCGTAAAGAGCGCCTTGCGCAGGCAGCACTGCGCCGTCATCGCCGCCCCCCAAAAGTCCGGTTAACTGGTAGTGCGGACTGAAGAATTTGTCGATGAGATCGAATTCACCTGGAACCACTGTGTTATTTTCATGCCATCGCAAAACCGTGCGTTGCACAGTATGTAGATGAGAACACAGGGTGTCACTACAGTTTTGCTGTTCGAAGGGGTTGCGACTGGGTGGATCGCCGAGATGGGTTAGGACTGTTGCGCGCGCCCCTGCTGGTAGAAACGCAGAACCCGGCGAACGTATGTTTGAGTCTCTTTGTAGGGTGGGATGCGTTTGCCATGGCGCATGACTGCACCCTCGCCGGCGTTGTAGGCGGCGAGGGCCAGCTTCAGATCGTCGAATATCAACATGAGGTGGCGCAGATAGATGATGCCGCCGCGCAAGTTATCTGCGGGATCACGTCTATTGCGTACACCGAAACGTTTGGCCGTTTCCGGCATCAGTTGCATCAGACCAACGGCGCCTGCCTTGGAAATAGCATTGGGGTTATAGGACGATTCGGCGCGTACCACGGCATGGATCAGGAGCGTATCCATGTTGTAACGCTTCGCCAGCCGGTCAATGAGTGCGTTGTATTTGGCTTTGGAGCCCTGTTCAAATCCCGGCGCTGCTCCATCGCGATGTTCCCAGCCCTTCCAGGTTCGCACGATGACTCTGAAACCACTGTGCAGCGGGCGATCGGCCAGGTGCACTTGGCCCCGTTTATCCACGTATTTGTAGATATCTGCGTGGCTGGCCAGGGGCATGGCGGCGGCCGCTAGCAGAGCAGCAACGGTACGCTTCTGTACGAAAGGCATCGGCATGGAGGTGTGCTATTTTTTGATAAATTACATTAGGTATTAGTTGTATCTATATGAAAATCAAGTAAAAAGGCACCTAGCTATTCCTTGCTCTATATGAGGCTCATATACTCGGCCAAGTGCAGCAGTGAGCACGCGGCGGCGCCCGCGAGCAGGTCGTCCAGTACAATTCCGATGCCGCCATGAATGCGCCGATCAGCAAGCCCTATGGGGCCCGGCTTGATGATGTCGAACAAGCGAAAGAGAACGAAACCGGCGGCAACGGCTTGCCAAGACGGTACCAGGGCGAACATGGTAACTAGAAAACCCGCGATCTCGTCAAGGACGATGGCGGGGTGGTCATCCACACCCAGGGCGGTGGCAGCGCGGGCGCTGAGCGGTATGGCCACAATGATGATGACCGCTACTAGAAGCCCGTAGACTAGCGGGCTGCTAAATGCCGTTACCATGAGCAGATAGAGGGGAATAGCGAGCAATGTGCCCACGGTGCCTGTAGCCTTGGGCGCCAATCCGGCGCCAAAGCCGAACGCTAGGCAATGCCCGGGGTCCAGGAGGTGGCGCAGGGTGGGGCTTATGCGCTCAGGCATCGCTGCCGAAGTGCTGATAACCGCCCACGATGGGCAGCTCTTCACTGCCGCTTAGCAGTTTAATGCCGTGGCTCTTAGTGACTTCACCAACAATGGTTGCCGGGGTGCCCTGATGGTGGAGTTCGGCCATCAGCCGGTCCGTGTGTTGCGGCGGTGCGGTGATGCATAGTTCGTAGTCATCGCCGCCGGTGAGTGCCAATTCCTCGCCGCGTTGGCGGCCGAATACGTCCAGCAACGCGCTCGATAGGGGCAGTTGCTCAGCATGCAGGTGAATGCCCGGCGCCATCGGCCCCAGCAGATGGGCCGCGTCGCCCAGCAACCCATCCGACAGATCCAAACCAGCGCTCGCACGGCCAGCTAGCAGCAGGCCGGCAGCGACCCGGGGTATCGGCATTTCCAGGCGTGCCGCTAAGCTCGCGTGGGTGGGTTGCGATCGGTCGAAGACGCCGGTTTGCATGAGGCGTAGGGCACCGGCAGCATCGCCTAGGGTCCCCGTGACCATAATCTGATCGCCGATCGCGGCGCCGCTGCGGGTAAGCGCGTTACCGTCTCTCAAATCGCCCAATGCTTGAACGGATAGGCGCAACCGTTGCGCGCGGGCGATCGAATGCACCAGCCGGCTGCTGTGGGCCTTGGCCAATACGGCGGCTCCCGCCAGGAGCTGCTCTGACCACGCATTGTCTTGGTGGGTGAGGTCCACCAACATGCTCAGTTCCACCGGCACTGCGCCCATCGCTGCCAGATCGCTCAGATTGACCGCTACCGCCTTGTGTCCGAGCCGATAAGGATCGGTGGATTCAAAAAAGTGTACGCCGGCAACTAAGGCATCCGTGGTGACGACTGCCCGGCCCTTGAGCACACCGATGGGACGGGCATGGCCGGTGTGGATGATCGGCATCAGCAAGCACCGTTCATGAGCGATTGGAATGCCATGGATTCTCGGGATGGGATGATCCGACAGGGGGTTGATTCGCCAGGGGGATGATTCGCCAGGGGGTTGATAGGTTACGGCGGTGGGCGCGCTTCGGGACGGTGGTGTTGGGCGACGTTGTCCAAGATGCCGTTGACGTAGCGGTAGCTCTCTTCCGCGCCGAAGGTCTTGGCCAGTTCCACCGCCTCGTTGAGCACCACGCGAAGTGGGATTTCGAGTTTGTTGAGTAACTCGAAGGTACCCATGCGCAAGATCGCCCGCGCCACCGGATCGACTTGTTCAATAGGCCGGTCCAGATGCGGCAACAGGGCTTCGTCCACGACTGGCAGTGCAGCTACTGTGCCGGTGACCAGTTCACTCAAAAAGCGCTTGTCCAGCCGCCCTTGACCACCATCCTCGAGCAGTTGGCTCACGATGGAGCCTGGCGTTTGCGCCGTTACTTGCCATTGATACAGCGCTTGCACCGCGGCGCGGCGGGTTCTGTGGCGCAAATTGGGCGCGGGCCGCGCGGCGGTGTTCATGACGGGGCGGCGAGAGAGCGTGGAAAGTCGCCCAGGGCGTTGAGCGTTTCCAAAGCTGCCAGTGCCGCTTGTGCCCCTTTGTTGCCTTCCTTACCGCCTGCGCGATCAGTGGCTTGTTTATTCGTATCGGTGGTCAGTACGCCAAAAATGACGGGAAGATCCTGCTCCAAGGCAACTTGTTGCAGGCCGCGCGCGCATTCTCCGGCGACGTATTCGAAGTGGGGCGTGCCGCCGCGCACCACCGCACCCAAACACACGATCGCATCGAATTCGCCGCTGGTGGCCAAACGTTTGGCAGCCAGCGGCAATTCGAACGCGCCAGGTACGCGCACTACCCGGATCGAACTGCCGTCCACGCCGTGCTCCTCGAGGGCGCTCAGGGCACTTTCCAGCAGGGGTTCGACGATGTGCCGGTTGAAGCGCGCTGCGGCGATGGCGATACGCGCGCCGTTGGCCGCATAGTCAGCCGCTTCTAGATCGTATTTGGCCATGGGCGCTCTTGCTCCTGTTGCTTCATCCGGTCATTGCGCTGTGGATTTATTGCCCCACGTATTCCGCGACTTCGAGCCCGAACCCCGAAATCGCGTGCATGCGCTTAGGCGCACTCAATACCCGCATGCGGCGTACGCCCAGATCGAGCAAGATCTGAGCGCCTACGCCGTAAGTCCGAAGATCGCCGGGCGAGTCCTGCTCATCGTTAGCCGCGGGTTGGCTATGACTGCCATCGGCGGCCACGAATCGGGCAAATTGCTCGGCCAGGACCTTGTTGGGCTGCCGATGGCGTAACACCACCACAACGCCTGCCCCCTCGTGTTCGATACGGTTCAAGGCGTCGGCGAGCGGCCAGCCGCCATCGCCGCGTATGGAGCCGGTGAGATCGATAAGTGGGTTGGCCACGTGGACGCGAATAAGCACGGGCGCTTCCCGGTCAATATGGCCTTTGACCATGGCGAAGTGCAGCGCATCGCTCACCGTGCTGCGGTACGCGATCATCTTGAACTCGCCGTGCACGGTAGGCATGGCGCACTCGCCGATCCGCTCCACCGTGGTCTCGTTCAACATCCGGTATTGAATCAGATCGGCGATGGTGCCGATTTTGAGGTTGTGCTCGGCGGCAAACCGTTCCAGGTCCGGCCTGCGTGCCATGGTGCCGTCTTCATTGAGCACTTCTACGATGGTGGCTGACGGCTCGAAACCAGCCAGTCTCGCCAGATCGCAACCCGCCTCCGTATGCCCTGCCCGGGTAAGCACACCGCCCGGCTCGGCCATTAGGGGAAATATGTGTCCTGGCTGTACCAGATCTTGCGGCATCGCATCCTTGGCCACCGCGGCGTTTATAGTGTGTGCCCGGTCGGCGGCGGAGATACCCGTGGTTATATCTCTGGCGGCATCCACCGAAACGGTGAAGCGGGTGCCTTGAGCTTCCGTGTTGCGGCTTACCATTTGCGGCAGATCGAGTTGCCGGCAGCGCTTTTCCGTGAGGGTTAGACAGATAAGACCCCGGCCGTAGCGGGCCATGAAGTTGATGTCGGCATCCTTCACACGGGCTGAGGCCATGATCAGATCGCCCTCGTTTTCACGCCCCTCGTCATCGACCAAGATGATCATGCGTCCTTGGCGGATCTCGTCGATGAGTTCCAAGGTTGTGTTGAAGGTCATTGGCTCAAATCACTCCTATTGGCCATCCGCCCGTGCCTCTAGCAATCGTTCCACATATCTTGCCAGTACATCGACTTCGAGGTTGACTTCCGTGCCGGGCGCGTATCCATCGATAATGGTGCGCTCCATCGTATGAGGCACGATATTGATATCGAAACGGTTTCCGGCGACACCGTTGACGGTGAGGCTCACACCATCCAGGGTGACCGAGCCCTTAGGAGCAATGTAGC
This sequence comes from Gammaproteobacteria bacterium, assembly GCA_012103455.1. Taxonomy (GTDB): domain Bacteria; phylum Pseudomonadota; class Gammaproteobacteria; order HK1; family HK1; genus WLWT01. The sequence continues at coordinate 4,566,335 of WLWT01000001.1, read as the reverse complement.
GGGCAAACGCCGGCGGCATTTGCAGGGTGAAGCGCTGGGATCTGGCATCTGGCGTGCGTTCTACGACAGTGGCCATGGTGTCCACATGACCGCTTACGATATGACCGCCTAGCGCGGTTCGGGGGGTGGCAGCAGGTTCCAGATTGACCCGGCTACCCGCTGTCAGGTGCTTCAGCGTGGTCAGCGATAAACTCTCCACCGACACGTCGAAGGCGAGATGGCTGCCCTCGATGGCGACCACGGTGAGACATACACCGTTGACCGCAATGCTGTCGCCTAAGGTGTAACTGGCTTTGCGGGTGTCGTTGTCTTCCCGGGCGCCGGTGACGCTGTTGATGAGTGCCGCCGCATCGACAACTAGGCGCACATCGCCGCCGCGGGTTTGCACTGTCATGACGCGGCCGATGGCGCGAACGATTCCGGTAAACATCTAGGTTTGCGTTGGTATGCTCAAGGGACGTATAGGCTTAGCGCATCGCCGGGGCGGGTAGTGCGTCTAGGCGATACGTGACAGTCATCGGTGCGGCTAGCATATCAGACCGCAGTGTGAGGGTGCTTGCCGATTGCGGCCTTGCATGTGGCCCGGATTCTAAGGTCCGGGCCTAGCTGGGTGACGTCGATGATGTCGAATTCGGGCCGTTGCGCCATATCTGACACAGGAGCGATGTTGGCAAGGCCTCTCGCCCCATGGCCCAGCAGGTGAGGCGCCATGTAGAGCAGCAACTCATCGGCTAAACCGGCTTGCAATAGCGCACCGGCTAACTGCGGCCCACATTCGGTGTGCACCTCATTGATGCCTTCAGCGCTTAAGCGCCGCATCAGCGCTGGCAAAGACGGATGGCCGTGTTCTGCCGGTAAGGTCCAGATGTGTACCCCGTCTGGTTGGGCTGGCGGCTGCGTAGGCGGTGGCTGGCGGACCGTTGCGATAGCGGTAGCGCCGGGTAGCGAGAACAGTTTGGCACCGGTGCCCACGCGCCTTTTGCCATCGACTATGACGCGAAGCGGCTGCGCGATAGTGGTACTTTCCGGCGCGCAGGGTTCACCGTTTAAGCCGATGCGCACGGTGAGAGAGGGGTTGTCGGCCAGTACTGTGTAGGCGCCCGTCAAGATGGCGCAGCTTCGGGCCCGCCAGCGCTGCACGTCGTGCCGTGCTTGCGGCCCGGTCAGCCATTGACTGTCGCCATTGGCGAGCGCCGTGCGGCCATCCAAGCTGATCGCCATCTTCAGGCGCACGAAAGGCAGCCCTTGGCGCATGCGTTTGAAAAAACCGGGGTTGAGGGCCTCGGCCGCCTCGCTCATGAGACCGCATGCGGTTTGCACGCCGGCCTCGCGCAAGATGGCAAGACCGCGTCCGTTCACCTGCGGATTGGGATCGCCACTGGCGGTGACGACCCGCCGCACGCCGGCCTCTATCAGTGCGCTGGCACACGGCGGTGTGCGGCCAAAATGGGAACACGGTTCAAGCGTCACATAAGCAGTGGCGCCGCGTACATGACCCGCGGCATTGCGCAACGCTTGCACTTCCGCGTGGCCCTCGCCCGGCCGCTCGTGGTAACCCTCGCCTATCACCTGCCCGCCGCGCACGAGCACGCAGCCGACCCGGGGGTTGGTGCGCGTGGTGTAAAGACCGCGGCGCGCCAGTTCGATGGCCTGCTCCATCCAATGCCGATCAGCGGCGGTAAACTGCTCTTGGGGCGTTGTCATGCTCATGGGGTGGTGCCATACCTCAGTCGTCGTGGCCTCAGTCGTCGTGCAAGAGCGGCAACTGGTCGCGGCGCAGCTCCGGCGAGGGCTGCGCATCGAGTCGCTCTATCTCCTCACGAAAATCGTTAACGTCTTGAAAACTGCGGTAAACGGATGCGAAGCGTACATAGCCTACGTGGTCGATTTCGCGTAGTTGAGTCATGACCAACTCGCCCACTTCGCGGGAGCGAAGTTCCCGTTCCCCCCGCTGCGTCAAGATGCGCTGCATCCGGCTGAGTGCCGCTTCGATGGTGTCGCTGGACACCGGCCGTTTTTGTAGCGCCGCCTCCAAGCCGGCCCGCAGCTTGCCGGCATCGAAGGGCTCGCGGGTACCGTTGCGTTTGATCACTCGCGGCAATGTGAGTTCAGCCGTCTCGTAGGTGGTAAACCGCTCGGCACACGCAACGCATTGACGCCGGCGGCGCACTTGCTCGCCCTCGCCGATGGCCCGCGAGTCCACCACGCGGGTGTCGGTTTCACCACAGATCGGGCAGCGCACTCATCTAGCTCATGCGGCTTGCGCTGTGGCCGGGCGGTACACCGGGAATTGGGCGCACAAGCGTTTGACCTCCTCGCGCACGGCGCTCACGACGGACGCCTCGCCCATATTGTCCAGTACCTTGCAGATGAGTTGGCCTAACTCCCGCGTTTGCGCTTCGCCGAAGCCGCGTGTGGTGATGGCGGGTGTGCCTATGCGGATACCGCTAGTGACGAAAGGCGAGCGGGGATCGTTGGGCACGGCGTTTTTGTTGACGGTGATGTGGGCGCGCCCTAGCGCAGCATCGGCCTCTTTACCGCTGTAGTCCCGGCCTATGAGATCGATGAGGAAAAGGTGATTGTCGGTGCCCCCTGATACTACTTTGTGGCCCCCGTTCATGATCGTACCGGCCAAGGTTTTGGCGTTGGCTAAAACCGCCGCCTGGTAGTCGGAGAACGCTGGCTCCATGGCTTCCTTGAAGGCCACCGCTTTGCCGGCGATAACGTGCATGAGCGGGCCGCCCTGGGTGCCTGGAAAGACCTGCGAGTGCAAACGTTTTTGCACCGCTTTATCGCCGTTGGCGAGAATCAGTCCTCCGCGGGGACCGCGCAGGGTTTTGTGCGTGGTGGTGGTGGTGACATCGGCGAACGGAATCGGGCTCGGATAGTGACCGGTCGCTACCAGTCCGGCCACGTGCGCCATGTCCACCAAGAAGTAAGCGCCCACGGCATCGGCGATTCGGCGAAATCTCGGCCAATCAATGGTTCTGGAGTAGGCGCTGAAGCCGGCGATGATGAGTTTGGGTTTGTGCTCATGGGCCAGTGCTTCGGCTTGAGCGTAGTCGATTTCCCCGGTGGCCGGATCCAAACCGTATTGGCACGCATTGAAAATCCGTCCGGAGAAGTTGACCGAGGCGCCATGGGTCAGGTGGCCGCCGTGAGCTAGGCTCATGCCTAAAATGGTGTCGCCCGGAGCGGCTAATGCCAGATAAGCCGCTGCATTGGCCTGTGAGCCGGAGTGGGGCTGAACGTTGGCATAGCTGGCGCCGAATAGGGTTTTGGCTCTGTCTATAGCGATCTGTTCGATGATATCGACGAATTCGCAGCCACCGTAGTAACGCCGGCCTGGATACCCTTCTGCATATTTGTTGGTGAGAACGGAGCCTTGGGCTTGCAGTACGCGGGGGCTCGTATAGTTTTCCGAGGCGATGAGTTCTATGTGGTCTTCTTGGCGTTGGCGCTCGGCGTTGATGGCGCTTGATAGCTCCGCGTCGAAATCGGCGATCTGCGAACTTGCACTGAACATGGGTGGCTCCGGGCGCGGCTGCGCGGCTGGCGATTGAATGCAAAGGTGCCAAAGCTTGCCATAGCCAAAGCCGGCGTTGCCTATCCAAGCACGTCCTCTTTCTTACCGCATTGGCCCGGCGTCGGCATTGGTTCACTATTGGCGGACAATAGCGCCTTCACGATATGCGCGATGGGGGAGGTAGCGTGATTCACGCCCGCATGCTCAGCAAGAGCTTTTGGGAAGGGGGGCGCCAGCGGGTGGTGCTGGATGGGCTCGACTTGCACGTCGCGGCCGGCCAACGGATGGCTTTGTTGGGACGCAGCGGCAGCGGCAAATCGACGCTGCTCAATTTGCTCTGCGGTATCGATCGGCCAGATGGGGGGGAGGTTTGGCTAGCCGGGCAAAAACTGAGCGCGATGTCCGATCGCGGGCGTACGCTGCTGCGCCGGTCAAGCGTTGGTTTCGTGTTCCAGTTTTTCAATTTATTGCCCACCTTGAGTGTGTTGGACAACGTGGTTTTACCGCAGCGTCTGAACGGGGTGCCCTCGGTGCCGGCCAAGCGCGAGGCGCGAGCATTGCTCGCCAAGGTGGGGCTTGCCGATCGCGGCGCGGCTTTTCCCGATAGGCTCTCCGGCGGTGAGCAGCAGCGGGTGGCGGTGGTGCGCGCTGTTGCCCACAGACCGGCCTTGGTGTTGGCCGACGAGCCTACCGGCAATCTGGACGAGGACACCGGCCGCGCGCTACTGGACGCTCTGACCTCGCTCCAAGAAGAGCGCGAGGCGGCGCTGGTGATGGCGACCCATTCTCGGCAAGCCGCCGACCGATGCGCTAGAGTGTTGCGTTTGAAGGGCGGGCGGGCACTAGATGTCAGCCGCGATCCCGGGGCGTCGAGCGCATGAGCTTGAACTTCGTCTGAGCTATCTTGTTGCTGCCATTTACCGTCGTGTTGCGGGCGGTGCTGATGCACCTGCGCCGCCAACCCTGGCAGGGCGTGCTCAGTATCTTAGGCGTGGCGCTCGGGGTTGCCGTGATCGTTGCTATTGACACCGCCAGGGACAGCGCTAGGCAAGCGCATGCTAGCGATGCCAGGGCGGCGGCGGGGGCGGCGACGCACCGGTTAGTCGGTGGGCCACGCGGTATTGCGGAGTCCTTGTACCGGATGTTGCGGGTGGATCTGGGAATTCGTGGAGCCGTTCCCCGGCTGCAGGGCGAGTTACCGGTGGCGCCTGAGCACGGCGGCACTACGGTATTACTGACAGGTATCGATCCGTTGGCTAGTACGCCCATCGGCGGAGCGACTGTTGCTCATTTTTCCGCTCGACGAGCCTCGGAACGGCGGCGTTTGCTCGAACTCCTGTTCGTGTCCGATGGCGTTTTACTGGATGCACGCCTGGCCGAGCGTCTGGCGATAGCGCAAGGGCAATATCTGCAAGTGTTGGGCGCTGCCGGTAGCGCCGCGCTGAAGGTACTCGAAGTGATGCGCGCCGATGATCCGGCGCTCGCTCATTTTCTGCGAGACCGGGTTATCGCCGATATCGCTTTGGCCCAGGAGTTACTGGGCCGGGTGGGTTGGTTGGACAGCATCGATCTCGTGCTCAGCGCCGGGCAGGTGGCGAAGGTGCGGGCGGCTTTGCCACCCGGCGTTTTACTGGAGCCTATAGCGGCGCCGCTCGAGCGTGCCCGGCGCTTGACGCGGGCGTTTGATACCAATGTGGATATGCTGGGGATCCTCGCCCTGCTGGTCGGTTTGCTGTTGGTGTACAACACCATGACGTTTTCCGTGGTGCAGCGCCGCCATCATTTCGGCGTGCTGCGCTCACTGGGCGTGACGCGGCGCGAGTTGGTGCTGGCGGTGGCCGTCGAGGCGGGCGCGATTGGGCTGGTGGGCGGGGCTTTTGGCATCGTATTGGGCTTGGAACTGGCCGAGCGGCTGAGCGTGCTGATGGAGCGCACCATCAGCGATCTCTATTATACGGCGCGCAGCGGCCAGCTTTCGGTGGCCGGCGCGACGCTGGTCAAAGCATGGTTGTTGGCGCTGGCCGGTTCGATGCTGGCTGCGGCCGGTCCGGCGCTGGAGGCGGCACGCACCACCGCCAGTGCGGCGCTCAGGCGCTCCACATTGGAAGAGCAAAGCCGGCGGTTAACACCGCGCCTGGCCGCCGCCGGGTTATTCATGATCGGGGTTGGTTTGGTTTTGCTGGCCTTACCTGGGCGTGGCTTGGCGGTTGCTTTTACGAGCTTGTTCATCATTGTGCTCGGTGCCGTGCTGGTGGTGCCCTTGGCCTTGGTGGGGTTGGTGGAAGGTGCGGCGTGGATAAGCGAAAAAACGCTCACGCCACTCGTCACTTTGTCAGTGCGCGCAGTGAACGGAGCGCTTACCCGTACCGCCGTGGCAGTGGCTGCGCTCACCATCGCTCTTAGCACTGCGGTAGGTGTGGGGGTGATGGTGCAAAGCTTTAGGACCAGTGTGGCCGGATGGCTCGAATATACGCTGCGCGCCGATGCTTATCTGTCCATGCCGGGCAGCGGTCAGCGGAGCACCGTGGATGCACGGGTGTTGGCCGCACTCGAGGCACATCCGGGGGTCGCCGCGGTGAGCCTTGGCCGCGGCGCCAGCGTGCGGGCGCGGCATGGCCCGGTAGCCCTGGTGGCGCTGCGTATGGCGCCCCGCAGCTACGGGGGGTTCAACTTGTTGGCCGGTGAGCAAGCGCCGGCCTGGCGCGCTTTTGCGCGCGGCGCCGTTTTGGTCTCGGAACCGTATGCTTACCGCCACCAGGTGGAGGTGGGTGATGCTGTTGCGTTATTGACCGCGCGCGGCTGGCGCGATTTCAAGGTCGCGGCGGTCTATCGCGACTACGGTTCGGAACACGGCGCTATCCTTATGGATATGAGCGTTTACCGGCAAGCGTTTGAAGACCGGACGGTGGGATCTGTAGGCATTTATCTCGCTCAAGAGGCTGATCTCGCCGCCGTCAGCGAGCGCTTGCGGGCGGTGGACGGGCGGCTTCGGATCCGCGAGAGCGGCGCCTTGAGGGCGTTGTCGCTAGCGATCTTCGATCGCACTTTTCTGATCACCCGGGTGTTGGAGGCGCTGACTGTTATTATCGCCTTTATCGGTGTGTTGAGCGCTTTGATGGCGCTGCAGTTGGAACGGGGCAGGGAATTGGGGTTGTTGCGGGCCATGGGTGTAACGCGCTTGCAAGGGGCGCTCACGGTGTTTTGTCAGACCGGTACCATGGGGCTGGCGGCGGGCCTTTTCGCCCTGCCTATAGGCGCGGGCGTCGGTTTTTTGTTGGTCCACGTGATCAACCGCCGGGCGTTCGGCTGGAGTATGGAACTGTCGGTGCCAGCCGCTCTAGTGCCGCAGATCGTGGCGCTGTCGGTGGCCGCGGCACTGCTGGCTGGCATTTATCCAGCGCTCAAGATGGCGCGCCGGGCACCTGCCGATGATCTGCGTGGCGAGTGAAACACTGGATGGAGAAGGATGTTTACGCCCGTCATGGTAGCGGCATAGACTCGCGCGATGATCCTGGCGTCCAGTGATGCCGATTCGAAATGCTCAATATAACCTCAGACACGGGGAATTAACCGATGCTAGCTCCAGCAGCCCGCCGCCGAAGTGTTCCGGTCGAAATTGGACATGTGACGGTGGGCGGAGGTGCACCGATCGTGGTGCAGTCCATGACCAACACCGACACCGCCGATGCTGTTGCCACGGCTGAACAGGTGGAGCGCCTGGCCCGGGCCGGCTCCGAATTGGTGAGGATCACCGTCAATACGCCGCAAGCGGCGGAGGCGGTGGCGGATATTCGGGCGCGCCTCGATCGCAACAACTGCAATGTGCCGCTGATCGGCGACTTCCACTATAACGGCCACCGGTTGTTGCGCGATTATCCCGATTGCGCCCAGGCGCTGGCCAAATACCGTATCAATCCCGGCAATGTCGGTTTCGGCAACAAGCGCGATAAGCAGTTCGCCAGCATGATCGAAGCGGCCATGGAATACGACAAGCCAGTGCGTATAGGCGTCAATTGGGGCAGTTTGGACCAGTCGGTGATGGTGCAGCTCATGGATGAAAACGCTCAATCGAGTGCGCCGGTATCGGCGGCCGAGGTGACCCGCGAGGCGCTCATCGTGTCGGCTATCTCCAGCGCTAAGGCGGCCGAGGCGGTGGGCCTGCCGCGCGAGCGTATCGTCATCTCCTGTAAAGTGAGCGCGGTGCAGGACTTGATCGCCGTCTACGGTGAACTGGCACGCCGTTGCGACTACGCGCTGCACCTCGGCCTCACCGAGGCCGGTATGGGCTCCAAGGGCATAGTGGCTTCCACTGCCGCCATGGGCGTGCTGCTGCAAGGCGGGATCGGCGATACCATCCGGGTGTCGTTGACCCCCGAGTCAGGTGGTGATCGCACTCAGGAAGTCATCGTCTGTCAGGAGATCTTGCAGACCATGGGGTTGCGTTCTTTCACCCCCCTGGTGACAGCGTGCCCCGGATGCGGGCGCACCACCAGCACTTTTTTCCAGGAGTTGGCCAACAGCATTCAAAGCCATCTGCGCGAGCGGATGCCGGTATGGCGTGAGCAGTACACTGGCGTGGAGGAGATGAACGTCGCGGTGATGGGCTGTGTGGTCAATGGTCCGGGGGAGAGTAAACACGCCAACATCGGCATCAGCCTGCCGGGCACCGGGGAATCCCCGGCGGCGCCGGTGTTTGTAGATGGCAAGAAAGCGATGACCCTACGCGGTGACAATATCGCCAATGAATTCCGCCAGCTAGTGGACGAGTACGTCGAGTCGCATTACGCGAGAAGAGCTTGAGTCCAGGTTTTAGCAGCCGAGCCCTATGGCCAAAAAGCCGTATAGTAAAAGCTGAGTCGATCTGTGATCAGGCTGCGTGGCGTTCGAGGAATTGGCGAACAGCGTCCAGGGCGTTGATGAGGACTCTCTCATCGGCACCGGGCGTGTACATGTGCGCGCTCAGCATGCGGCGCCAAAGGCGCGCACCAGGCACGCCCTGAAAAAGCCCCAGCATATGCCGGGCGGCGTGGGCCACCCGCCCGCCGGCCCTCACATGAGCAGCGACATACGGCACCATGGCCACGACCGCTTGCTCCCTGCTAAGCGGTATCGATGGTGTGTCGAATATGGCGCCGTCAACGCCGGCTAGCATATAAGGGTTGGCGTAGGCTTCCCGCCCCATCATGACACCGTTCAGGACATTGAGTTGCCGCGCGCACTCATCAAGCGTCTTGAAGCCCCCGTTGATGATGAAGATGAGCTGTGGGAAATCTTGTTTGAGCCGGTGCACCACGTCGTAGCGCAGCGGCGGGATCTCGCGGTTTTGCTTGGGGCTCAAGCCGTGCAGCCAAGCTTTACGGGCGTGGATGATGAACACGCCGACACCGGTTGCCGCGACAGTGGCGATGAAGTGCGTCAGTTCTTCGTAGCTATCTTGATGGTCGATGCCGATGCGGGTCTTGACGGTCACGGGAATGGATACCGCATCTCGCATAGCCTTGGCACAATCGGCCACTAGGGCTGGTTTGGCCATCAGCGCGGCGCCAAACTGGCCACAGCGCACCCGGTCACTCGGACAACCGACGTTGATATTGACTTCGTCATAACCCCACTGCTCCACCATACGGGCGGCCGCGGCCATCGCCGCTGGATCGCAACCGCCCAACTGTGCCGCCAGCGGATGTTCGGCAGCATCGAAGTCCAGATGGCGGCCAGCATCGCCGTAGATGAGGGCGTTGGCGGTGATCATCTCCGTGTAGAGCACTGTATGTTGGCTGAATAAACGTAGAAAAAAGCGCGCATGGCGATCAGTGCACGCCATCATGGGGGCAACGCTGAAACTGCGATTGAGCATATTTAGTGGCTAAGGTTGGCTGGCTTATCACCATCCTAATGGCGTCATCCTGATGATGCGCCCCTTGAACTCGAGTTTGAGTACCCGTTAGATAAGAGGAGCGATCCCAGTGAAAGTTGAAGTCGAGAGTGAGAACCAAATCAGGATATCGGCACTGCACGAGCCTGGCATCGGTGAGGAGCCATTCGTGGACGCCATCGGTTTATTGGGTTGTGCGTTGGCGCAGTGCACTTTCGGGGTTTTGCGTCAATACGGCGAACGCCTGGGGTTGGAGGGGGATGACTTAAATGTGGTCGTCAAATGGGAGATGACAGACGGTCCGAAGCGGGTGGGCGCCATGTCCATAGATGTCAATTGGCCATCGCTACCTGAATCGCGTTTGGATGCCGCCACCCGGGCCGCTAGGCACTGCCCGGTACACAGTTCTTTTACCCGGGGTATGGAAGTCGATGTTTTTGTCGATCACTGAACGCCCGACCTACTGGCAAATGTGGCAATTGCCACACCACTTTGCCGGCCCCGGCTGCATCCTCTAGTCTCCAAGATGATTGCTATTTCGCCAGCGATGATCGACGACGACGTTCGCGCACTTCAGCACGGCCTGGCGCTCATTGAAAGCCGACTTGCCGCTATGGGGCCACCGGTAACATTGTGGGAGAAAGAGGTCTTGAACACTTATCATGGGGTGGCGGAAGGGTTCAGACAGCGTCTGCACTGCGTCAAAGCGCAAGCATGATTCGAGTGTTACGTAGCTCAGGAGTATTGCCATGTCCCTACGACTCCAACAGGACCCGTTTCGAAACGAAACTGATCTAATCAAACAAATCGCATTGTTCCAGCGCAAAGCCGCTAAATTGCAGGATTGCTACACACCCCATCAGCGCGCGATGCTCAAGTTATATACCGGTATTGAGAAGCATTGCCGTGCGGAGTTGCGCGCATTTCAAGAGGAGGTCCAACTTACGGTGTCTCTGGTCTAAGGAGTCTTTGCGCCGCTCCACGGGGACCAGCCCCGGGAGCCGCTTGGACGCACACGGATGTGCTGCACATGGAGGTGCATTGAAGCTGGCAGTCCGGTGTGTGGATAGGCACCGATACCGTTGACTTCGGTGCATGAGCGGTACCGCTACGCACACCCGCGGCGGCGGGGATGCCGCTGCGGGGGATGATGGCGAATGACATTGTACGCCGGCCAGGGATAGGCCGGTTGTACAGCGTTATTGTTCAAGCATTTGTTGCAACTTGCCCACGTCCGTGACGATAAGAGCCCGACCGTCGGAGCCCGAACGGCGTTCTAGTAATCCTCGTCTTTGCAGTTCATTGAGTTCTCGCGTGACACCCTCCCGGTGAGTGCCCACACGGGCAGCGATATCCGCATGACGTGGCGGCGACGATATGGCGGCTTGGTTGTCTTTGACACCAGTCTCGTTGGCCATCCGAAGAATGTCCACACGAACGCGCTGCTTGACTGACAACGCATTGAATGAATGCAGTCTGGACGATAACTCTCTAACTAGCTCTGTTACCCATCTGAGGGTGGTAAAAGCGATCCTAGGGTAGGTGGCCAGGGCGTCGCAGAAGTCCTTCGGGTTCATAAAAGCTAACCAGCTATCTTCCTCGGCACGAATAGTGGCGGAGCGCGGAGAACCGTCGATGGCAGACAGTTCCCCTAACATCGCGCCCGCGTACAGTTCGCGAAACAGCGTGTCTTTACCGCTACGGTCGATGAACTGAACGCGAACTTTACCGCTGATTATGAAGAACACATCTTGAGACGGGTCATCTTGTGTGAGGACCAGCTCCCCTGCTTTATAACGGCGCGATCGGCAACGGGCCGCGATGCTTTCCCTGTCCGCAATATCCAGCTCACAAAATACGTTGACCCCGCCCAGCGATGCTCCATTTATGGAGGTGGGGGTAGGGGTAGCCATGAAAATCCTAGGATGTTGTTTGTGGTTTGGGTGCACACAAGTCTAGCAGCCTTATCGGTGGTAACAGCATTATTAGTAACGAAAAGATCTGGCCAATGCATAACGCCAGATATATTCGGTTTAGATTGATAGGATATTAGTGCAATATTCGATTTGTTCGATTTAGATTTTTAGATTACATTAGTTCCTGGCTGGATTGAATTATGTATTCCATTCCTCCAACCAAGCTGTAGGGAGCAATGTAGCGAGTCAGTTTGGTTACCCAGGTTTAAAGGGCGATTCAAGGATATTTGTGTCTGGCTCCGTATTTATCTCCAGGGGCCGATCAGCTTGCAGATGAGCGGTATTAAAAGATGGCAACACGTCGAAAGAAGAAGGCTAGTTCTGAATCACTCGGTCAGCGTTTGCGTGCACGCCGAACCGAAGTTGGGCTGACGCAAGAGCAACTTGCTGAGCGTGCGGAGACGACCCAAGCGGTCATTCAAAAGATTGAGAACGGTAAGAGTTCGCGGCCGCGGAAAATTGACAAGATCGCGACCGCGCTAGGAGTAAAAGCAGCATGGCTTATGTTTGGAAACGACCGTTTTGATGTGCTTGACAAGGAAGCATTGGAAATCGCAACTGCGTGGTCGGAGCTTGAAGAGTCAAAGCGCACCGAGTTACGCAAACACATTCTCGGAGGTCGCTAAGGCTTGATTCGAGGAGCTAGATGGTCTTCTCGGTATTGTGCGTAGGTTCGCGCTTGCGGCGTCCGCCGTAGGCGCTTTTTGTTTTCGGGCCGCATAAGCTTTTGTTTGCACTTACATTTCTTATTGACTACGGTGGCTGTAAACGTTGTCCTGTCCGGGCGTTGTATCGGCTGAGTAGGAGTTCCTCCATCTACATGCACGTCGGGAAAACACTGGAGTTTGGTGCGATTCAGCGGGCGGCGGTATCATCTGGGTTAGTATCATCTGGGCTATTTGAACAATCTCAGGAGAACATGATGGACGAAGCAACCCACACTGAACTGGAGGCAGCCGCTTTCCGCACTTTGGTGCAACATCTGCGCGATCACCCGGAAGTGCAAAACATCGATCTCATGAATTTGGCTGGTTTTTGCCGTAATTGTCTGTCCAAATGGTATAGAGCGGCGGCGCAAGACAAAGGCATGGCACTCGAATACGAGGATGCACGGGAAATTGTTTACGGCATGCCCTACGCTGAGTGGAAGGCGCAGCATCAAAGTGAGGCCACGCCCGAGCAACTGGCAAAAATGAAGGAAGTTGTGACCAATTTCTGAGCAAGAGAATGTAGGATTCCATTTCCTGGAGAGTTGGGCAGGAACTCAAGAAATGCTGAGCGGTTGAAAATATTCGGAATACGGGCCGTCTAGCGAGTGCAAATCCGGTGACCTTACACTTGCTTGTGCTATAAGAATCAAGTACCGTTCGCAATGCTAAGCGTCGGGGGGGTCGTTGGTTATGTTTGACCGGCGGCGAACCTACAACAAATCGTCAACAAAGATGGGAATGTCGATGAAATTTCTGCGTGTCTTAATCGCGTTTTCTCTCATTCCGTTCATGACAGCTTGTTCGTCCTCAGATCAGGTGATCGAGGGATGGAATGGCTGCGTGATCGGTGGTGCAGCCGCTGGTGCGGCTGGTGGGGCCTTGTTAGATGGCCATGCTCCTGGAGCCATCGTGGGGGCTGGTGTAGGTGCACTTGTTGGAGCCCTCCTGTGCGGCGACACCGACTCTGACGGTGACGGCGTATCGGACGAAAAAGACAGGTGCCCCGGCACACCTGAGGGTGTTGCCGTATACGTCAACGGATGTCCCGTTGATTCTGATGGGGATCGTGTCCCGGACTATAAAGACAAGTGCGCGAACACCCCTGCCAACACTAAGGTCGATGAGAACGGTTGCCCGATCGATTCAGACGGCGACGGTATACCGGATGGTGCTGACCAGTGTCCAGGAACGCCTGGCGGTGTGAAAGTCGATGATCGTGGTTGCCCGTTTGACGACGACAGCGATGGTGTACCGAACTACCTCGACAAGTGCCCCGATACTCCGGCTGGCATGAAGGTCGATGCCGATGGCTGCACGGTCAAGTTGGTTACGTTGCATGGCATCAAATTCGCCACTAACAGTGCTGCGATCATGTCCGAATCCGTACATATCTTGCAGCAAGCAGTGGAAGCCATGCGTAGACATCCAGGCATCGACGTGCTCATCGTGGGTCACACCGATAGCACCGGCGCCGATGCTTATAACCGGGCATTGTCCGAGCGCCGTGCGAATGCCGTACGCAGCTACCTCATCAAACATGGGGGTATCGATGCGGGACGCATGTCCGCTTCCGGTAAGGGCGAGAGCGAGCCGATTGCTAGCAATAAGACTAAGCAAGGCCGCGCCCTGAACCGCCGTGTAGAGTTCTTGGTCAGAGGCTAAGCGCTACGGTGCAGCGAGGAGTGGCGGGTATATAGTCCGAATACCCGCCGATGCTGTAAAAATACTAAGGCCCGCCTGGTGGCTTGCCGCCAGGCGGGTTTTTTTTTGGAGAGGAGGGCGGTGAAGGAGACGTAAAGAGGCATGTCCGCAAGTGAAACGGTGCTCATCACAGGTAGCTATCGAAATATCTCCCCGAACAAATATCCCCCCGAACGCCTTGCGGTACTACTCGTGCCAAATCCTATGGCAAACGCATCTAGGAGTGAGTTCAGGCTTTGTGGAGACGGATATACACAACCCGGGTAGGGCCAGGCGCTCCAGATCGTCTCGTACGGTTGGCGCCCACATTGCCACTAGGACGTTCAGCACATGCTGATGAGGTGGCCCGTAACACCGTTTAGTTGCTCTTAGCGAAGAGGCTTCTTTATCACCTCGTCTGCCATACGGGTGGCCGGTAGAACCTGGTAGAACCACTGGGCATCACCGGAACCTCTATTGGGCAACTCTAAACGATAGCGCTAAGCGGCGTTTTCCACGGAGCACCCGAAGGGAGATTTCTCGTTCCGCCGCTAGCGCCCGCAAAGCTTCCAATCCACGGGCGGCCGAGTTGATCGCTGTGCCGTTAATGTGGGTAATGAGGTCGTCCGGCTGGAGTTCGATTCGCTCGAGGAAGCCACGTTCCGGACCCGGATAGATACGAATGCCGAGCAGGTGTTCGCCGTTGCGCTCTGGGGCAATACGCAGTAAGGACATGGCCGAAGCCGGATCGGTTTGCAGCCGGGTCTGAAAGCGTCCCAGAATCTTCGCTAGCTGATAATCACTACGCTTGTCTATACGCCGGTGAGGAGGTAGCCCCTGAGCGTTACTGTGATCGTCACTGCGCTGGCGTTTCCGCTTGGCCTCCAAACGCAGGGTCTCGCGGCGGCCGTCCCGCTCTATAACTACCAAAGTATGCCGGATCTCCAGTATGCGGGCATCACCGGGAACATAAGAGCCGATGGCATAGGCGCCGTGGATACCGCCAGGGACGGCGATAATGGCGCGGGCATCTGCCAGCACATCGGAGAAAACAATGCCTTTGAGCAGCAGTTCCAAGTCTGTGTCCGGTGGTGCCTCTTCCTTGATTGCTTGCGGCGGTATTATGCCGAACAGATGGGCATCGACGATCTCATCTACATTGATCCGGTTGCGGCGCTGTTCGCTCGGCATGGTGACGGGCGTTTCGAGCAGAGCTAGTGGTTGCTCGGGGCGGTAGCCCAGTAAAGCCCATGTAGCAGTGGCGCTTTGATGCGCGATCAAGCCAACTATGGCTATAAAAGCTACCCAAGCGAGGCGTTGATTCCATTGCAGCAATGAATGCCGTTGATTTAAGCCCTGTGACTTGAGGATTGACAGATCATCGCTGTCCTCGGATCCGGGTGTCCATGTCCGCACCGCCTCGTCGAGTCCTCTTTGTTGTAAGGCGCTATGGCGTAACTCGCTTTGCTGCTTCGGCATCGAATCCTCGCATTGCTAGTGGTCTAGTGCCTTGGTGACCAGCTCCCTGCAATCCCTGGATAGTGTGGGTATGCCGGCGATGCTCTGCAACGTTTCTCGCATCAACTCGCGTTGGGGCGCGCGCATGCGGCGCCAACGCGAGAAAGCGCTCAGCAGGCGTGCCGCGATCTGTGGGTTCAGTGCGTCGATGGACGTGATGCATTCTTGCAAGAAGCGGTATCCCGAGCCATCGGCCGCATTGAAATGCAACGCATTGGCGTGGGCAAAAGCGCCGATAAGAGCGCGGACTTTGTTGGGTTTTTTCAAGTCGAACACCGGGTGGCCCATCAGCCCGCGCACCCGCCGTGCTGTGTCCGCCGCCCTGGACGTAGCTTGCACCGTCAACCACTTGTCCATCACCAATGACTCGGCTGACCAGCGCGCCTCGAAGTGGGCCAGCGCTTCATTGCGTTCGCCGCACTCATTTTGTGCAAGCGCAGTCAGACCGGCCATCGCGTCGGTCATGTTGTCCGCCTGCTGATAGTGGCTCAGGCATTGTGCTCTAGAGGCACCTGTGCCGAGTTCGGCCAACAGTCCGAGGATGCAGTTGTTGAGTGCACGCCGCGCTACGCTTTGCGCGTCGAATCGATAAGCTGACCGGGGTCTAGTTTCTTCATAACGTGTTTGCAGCGAGTCTTCCAACGCCTCGGCAAGCGCTCGCCTCAGGTGCACCGTTGCAGCATGGATCGCCAGCGGATCCATGGTCTCCATCTGTTCCGCCACGTAACTTTGCGGTGGCAATTTAAGACACTCCGCGATGAACTCCCCGTCGAGGTCCCGGTTTAACAAAGTACTGTCCACTGCACCGATGATGAGGTCAACGACCGCCTGAGCTTCACCCGCTTGTATGCGCCGCACGTTGTCCAGCAAGCACTCCATCATCAGGGTTTGCCCGGCGTCCCACCGGTTGAATGGATCGTCATCGTGAGCGAAGATGAAAGCCAGCTCCTGCGCACTTCTAGACATGCGTAGCTTGACCGGCGCGGAAAATCCACGCAGTGGAGACAGGATTGCCCCCTCGGGCATATTTTTGAGTTCGAAGCTCTGCTTTACTCGGGTCAACTCAAGGACCGTCCGGGTCTGCGCCGCTCCCTCGTCCCCGTCCTGGTTGAGCGCTAATGTTTCACCGCCGGGTCCCAACACGCCCAGGGTGATAGGGATGTGAAAAGGTAGTTTGTACTCCTGCTTCGGCGTTGGTGGCGTTGATTGCGTCACATGGATCCGTAACGTGCCAGCGCTGTATTGCACCTTGATGTCCAGTTCCGGCGTGCCCGCTTGGACGTACCAACGTTTGAACTGACCGAGATCTCTGCCGCTGGCTGCTTCCATGGCGGCGGCGAATTCGTCCGTGGTCACCGCTTGGCCATCGTGGCGCTCGAAATAAATGTCCATACCCCGCCTGAATGCATCCGCGCCTATAAGCGTATGCATCATGCGGATCACCTCGGCGCCTTTGTTGTAAACGGTGACGGTATAGAAGTTGTTGATCTCCATATATTCAGCGGGACGCACCGGATGCGCCATAGGCCCGGCATCCTCGGCGAACTGTGCCGTACGCAGAACCCGGACATCACCGATGCGTTTAACTGCCCGGGATCCTTGATCGGCGGAAAATTCCTGATCCCTGAAGACGGTTAGACCTTCTTTCAGACTCAACTGAAACCAATCCCTGCACGTGACCCGGTTGCCGGTCCAATTGTGGAAATACTCGTGGGCGATGATGGTCTCGATATTGGCGAAATCGGTATCCGTGGCGGTATCGGGCTTAGCCAGCACATACTTCGAATTGAAGATGTTCAGTCCTTTGTTTTCCATCGCTCCCATGTTGAAGTCGTCGATGGCCACGATCATGTACCGGTCCAGATCGTATTCGAGCCCGAATACCTCTTCGTCCCACTTCATCGACTTCTTGAGAGCGTTCATGGCGTGGGTGCATTGATCCGCGTTGTGATGTTCCACATAGATGGCCAGTTGCACGCTGCGGCCGGAGGCAGTGGTAAAACGGTCTTCGATGCACGCAAGATCACCGGCGACGAGGGCGAACAGGTAAGACGGTTTGGGAAACGGATCTTCCCAGCGTACCCAGTGCCGGCCATCGCCGTAGTGACCGCTTTGCACCGCATTGCCGTTGGACAGCATGATCGGGCAGGTAGCCTCATCCGCGGTTATCGTAGTGGTGTACTTGGCCAACACATCGGGACGGTCCGGGAAGTAGGTGATTTTGCGAAATCCTTCCGCCTCACACTGGGTGCAATATGCGCCGTCCGTCCGGTAGAGCCCCTCCAAAGAGGTGTTTTCAGACGGATAGATGCGTGTTTCTATCGCCACCGTGCAGCGGTCGCTAATGTTATCTATCAGCATGCGCTCACCGTCTATGCGATAGCCGTCCTCCTCTAAGCGAATGCCATCGATACTGATGCTGATGAGTTCCGGATCCAAGCCGAATAGTTCGAGCTGGCTGGTGTTATCGCCGCTAAGAGGATTGCGTACGACTTGCAGGCGGCTGCGCACGGTGGTTGCGGGCTCGGCGATGTCCACCTGTAAATCGATTGCCGTTACATTGAATACGGGTGGCTTATAGTCGGCGAGGCGGATAGTGTGCGGTATCGGCATGGGCTTGATTCTTATTGAAGGGCACCTCTAAAAATGCACTTTTTCCGCGATTGCGGTGTCAGCTCCGTGCTCGAATCCTCATGTATGACCTTATACACTGCGGTTCTGCGCGCGGTGCTTCCTTGCACTCACGAAAAAATCACTATTTTTAGCAGGTGCCCTAAAGCTGTTGTGAAGTGAGCGTGAGATCGTCTAACTCGAATGGTTTGGAACGGCATGGTTTGCATCCAATGGGCCATCATACCTTGCGGTGTGGGCTAGCGTTGTGCGCTGCGTTGCTGATAGGCGAAGCAACCGCCGGCACCGACTCGAGGCTGGGCACATTACTGTCCGGCCCGTCGCACGGTTATGAGCGGGCCGAGCAAGTCCGCTCTTTCACTTTTCCCCGCGATCATGGGCCGCATCCTGGCTTCCGGGTGGAATGGTGGTATTTCACAGGTAACTTGGACGCCGATTCTGGCGAACGCTTCGGTTTTCAATTGACGTTTTTCAGGTTCGGTGCCGAGCGGAGGAAAACGCCGTATACCGCCTCCGCGGCGGCCTCGTCGTGGCGCGCTGAGCATCTGTATATGGCCCATTTTGCCATCTCTGACATCAGCGCGGCGAAATTCCATGCTGCCGAACGTTTTAGCCGGGGCGCCCTAGGCTTGGCTGGCGCCCAAGCGTATCCGCTTCGGGTCTGGCTCGAGGACTGGGCGCTGCAAGAGGATGCCGCATCCGGCCAGTGGCACTTGAACGCGCACTTTGATGGCGTGGCTCTTGCCTTATCCTTATCGCCCTTAAAGCCGGTGACGCTGCAAGGCGATAATGGGCTTAGTCGTAAGAGCGCCACCTTCGGCAATGCGTCTTATTATTACTCAATGACACGTATGACGGCCCAGGGCACGGTTACTACGCCGCGGGGCCGGTATCGCAGCGAGGGCTTGGCGTGGCTGGACCGGGAGTGGAGCACCAGCGCGCTGGACTCGGGGCAGGTGGGCTGGGACTGGTTCGCGTTGCAGTTGGAGGACGGCCGCGACGTTATGTTTTATCAGTTACGGCGCGTGGATGGTACGGCCGATGCGACTAGCGCCGGTGTCGTGGTGGATGGCAACGGTGCCAAGCGTAAACTGTACGCGGCGGATGTCATCATCGACGTGACGCGCTATTGGACCAGTCCACGCGGTAACCGGCGTTACCCGGCCGGTTGGACCCTGCATATAGCCGGCATGCGCAAGCCACTCGAAGTCGAGCCGTTATTGAATGACCAAGAACACAGGGGTGTTATCCCATACTGGGAGGGGGCGGTGCGCGTGCTGGGTGTAGCAGGCCGTGAAGTAGGCCGCGGTTATGTGGAGCTGACTGGCTATTGAGGGCTCGGTTATGTCTGAAAACCAGTGCGCTAAAGCCGGCGGTCCGGGCCCTGGCCGATGATGTTGACCCGATGATGTTGACCCGATGACATGGGTCTGACGGTATGAGTGCGTTGTCGCGAAGGGGGCCAGCGTGCTAGTGTGCAACTCCATCCATCGGCCGGTCCGAAAGCCGCGTACTGTTTGCTAATCAAGCTGCATGTCACGATTCGTATTCGTCACCGGTGGCGTGGTCTCGTCCCTCGGCAAGGGGATTGCGTCGGCCTCTTTGGCCGCCATACTCGAAGCCCGTGGACTGAAAGTCACCCTGGTCAAACTCGATCCTTATATCAACGTTGATCCCGGTACCATGAATCCTTTCGAGCACGGCGAAGTGTTCGTGACGGAGGATGGCGCCGAGACCGATCTGGATCTGGGGCACTACGAGCGCTTTACCCGCACGCGCATGGGCAAGAGCAACAATTTCACCACTGGCCAGATCTATGAATCGGTGATTCGCAAGGAGCGCCGTGGCGACTATTTAGGTGGCACTGTTCAGGTTATCCCGCATATTACCGATGAGATCAAAGCATGCGTGCGTCAAGCGGTAGGAGATGCGGATGTAGTCATGGTGGAGATCGGTGGCACCGTGGGCGATATCGAGTCACTGCCATTTCTAGAGGCGATCCGCCAGCTAGGTATAGAATTAGGCCGCGACCGATCGCTGTTCATCCATCTTACCCTAGTGCCCTATATGTCCACCTCGGGCGAGATGAAAACCAAACCCACCCAGCATTCGGTCAAGGAACTGCGTAGCATTGGTATTCAGCCGGATGTGTTGTTGTGCCGGGCCGATAGGCCATTGCCGGAGAACGAGCGGCGTAAGATAGCGCTTTTTACCAATGTGGAGCCCCGCGCGGTGGTGTCCGCGCTTGACGCCGACAGCATTTACAGGGTGCCGCGTATTTACCATGAACAAGGTCTGGATGATCTAGTGGTGGACCGGCTGCGCCTGGACGCGGGCCCCATCGATCTATCGGAATGGGATGCGGTGGTGGAGCACCTGGAAAGTTCCACCCGGCAAGTGGAAGTGGCCATGGTCGGTAAGTACATGGATCTGAACGACAGTTACAAGTCGCTGACCGAGGCGTTAGTGCATGCCGGCATACACACCGATACGCGGGTCAAGATCAACTATGTGGATGCGGAGGACGTGGAGCGTTACGGCACCGGCTGCTTAGAGGGGGCGGATGCGATATTAGTACCGGGCGGTTTTGGCTCGCGGGGTATAGAGGGCAAGATTCAAGCCGCCCGCCATGCCCGGGAGCACGGCATTCCATATCTGGGGATTTGCTTGGGCATGCAGGTGGCGGTCATCGAATTCGCCCGCCATAAAGCCGGGCTTAAAGACGCGGATAGCACCGAATTCAATCCGGGCACGCCGCATCCGGTTATCGCTCTAATCACTGAATGGGTGGATGCGGATGGCGCCATCGAACGGCGCGGCGACGATTCCGATCTGGGCGGCACCATGCGTCTTGGCGCCCAAGGTGCCCGGCTGCGTGAAGGCTCGATGCTGCGAGCCCTGTATGGCTGCGGACAGATCGATGAGCGCCACCGGCACCGCTATGAGTTCAACAACGCTTATGAAATGACATTGACGGATGCGGGCCTGGTGGTGTCGGGCAAGACCCTGGACGGGGGGTTGGTGGAGGCGGTGGAATTGGCCGATCATCCTTGGTTCATCGGCTGCCAATTCCACCCTGAATTTCGCTCAACACCGCGTGACGGGCACCCGTTGTTTCGCGGTTATGTAGAGGCGGCCAATGCCTACCATGCGAAGCACCACCGGGTGAATAGAATGCCCGATGATCCATCCCCGGCGGCCCATTACCGATGACCCCTTCACCGATGACCCCTTCACAGATGACCCATTACCGATGGTTCATTGCCGATGGTAAGGCAGCGGAGTAACCGTTAATGCATCTATGCGGATTCGAAGTGGGCAATAGCCGGCCTATGTTTCTCATCGCCGGGCCGTGTGTGGTGGAATCCGAAGCCTTAGCCCTGGAGAGTGCGGGCCGCTTGAAGGAAATGACGGCGGCGCTAGGCATCCCGTTTATCTACAAATCTTCCTTCGACAAAGCTAACCGCTCCTCCCATGACAGCTACCGTGGGCCCGGCCTGGAAGAGGGTTTACGCATTTTGCAGGCGGTGCGCGATCAGATCCGCGTCCCCGTCATCACCGACGTGCACGAGTATACGCCCCTTACCGAAGTGGCCGATGTGGTGGACGTTTTGCAAACCCCCGCGTTCCTGTGCCGGCAGACCAATTTTATCCAGGAGGTGGCGGTTCAGGGCTTGCCCGTGAATATCAAGAAAGGTCAGTTCATGGCGCCGTGGGATATGAGCAACGTAGTGGACAAGGCCAAGGCGGTGGGCAACGAACGGCTCATGTTGTGCGAGCGCGGCGCCTCGTTCGGCTATAACTACCTGGTCTCGGATATGCGCTCCTTGGTGGTCATGGCTAAAACCGGCTGTCCGGTGGTATTCGATGCGACGCATTCGGTGCAGATGCCCGGTGGGCAGGGCAAGCGTTCCGGCGGTCAACGCGAATTCGTGCCCGTTTTGGCCCGGGCCGCGGTGGCGGCAGGTGTCGCCGGGCTATTCATGGAAACCCACCTCGATCCCGATAAAGCCCTGAGCGACGGTCCTAACGCCTGGCCGCTAGGGCAGATGCAAGAACTCCTCGCTACGTTGACGGCCATTGATCGCGCTGTCAAAAACTGACTTTGGAATGTCCCGGTGGCAATGAACAAAAACAGTATTCGAGACATCCGCGGGCGTGAAATTCTCGATTCGCGCGGCAATCCCACCGTCGAAGCGGATGTGATCCTTGAGGGCGGCATCGTTGCGCGCGCGGCGGTGCCATCGGGTGCCTCCACCGGCAAGCGTGAAGCCTTGGAGATGCGCGATGGCAACCCGGAGCGGTACCGGGGCAAGGGCGTGCAAAGAGCGGTTCGTCACATCATTGACGAGATCCGTCCCGCTTTGACAGGGCATGACGTTTCCGATCAGGCTGGTATTGATAGCCGTATGTTGGAACTGGACGGCACTGGCAATAAGAGCCGCTTGGGCGCCAATGCCATTTTGGCGGTATCTTTGGCCGTGGCTAAGGCCGCTGCCCGCAGGCAAGGCCGCTCCTTGTTCAGGCATTTAGGCCGAAGTTTAGCGAGCAGTGGCACTTTTACCATGCCGGTACCGATGATGAACATCATCAACGGTGGCGCCCATGCCGACAACAATGTCGATGTGCAGGAATTCATGGTCCTGCCCGTGGGCGTTGAGAGCGTACGCGAAGCGGTTCGTTGCGGCGCGGAGATTTTTCATGCGCTGGCCGATGTGCTGCGCGAAAAAGGCTTGAGCACCGCGTTGGGCGATGAAGGTGGCTTCGCCCCTGATCTGCCCGCCAACGAGGCGGCCGTGGAGGTCATCGTGCAAGCGGTGGAGCGCACCGGCTATAAACTCGGGGAACAGGTTTTTCTAGGCTTGGATGTGGCTAGCTCGGAGTTTTTTAAAGACGGCCAATACATACTCGCCTCCGAGGGCAAGATCTTGGAAGCCGAAGCCTTCGCCGAATATCTGGACAACTGGGTGAGCCGATATCCGATCATCTCCATCGAAGATGGTATGGCGCAAGACGATTGGAGTGGATGGAGGGCCCTGACCGAGCGGCTCGGCTCGCGGGTGCAATTGGTGGGCGATGATCTGTTCGTCACTAACCCAGACCTTTTGCGGCGCGGCATTGACCAAGGTGTGGCCAATTCCATTCTCATCAAAGTCAATCAGATCGGCACGCTCACGGAGACCTTGGACACTATCGCGATGGCCAAGGCGGCTGGTTATACCCATGTTATCTCCCATAGATCCGGCGAGACCGAAGACACCACCATTGCCGATCTGAGCGTGGGGGTGAGCGCTGGACAGATAAAAACCGGCTCGCTGTCGCGCTCGGATCGGGTGGCGAAGTACAACCGTTTGCTCCGCATTGAGGAGCGGTTACTCTCCGAGGGGCGTTGCGAGTATCCTGGGCGGGCGGCTTTTCCCCAAGTGTTCAAATAGCCGGTTTTTAAACAAGAGGCGGCCCGCATGCGCATCCTGAGCGGCTTTTTATTGATTTGCCTGATCTCGTTGCAGGTCAAGCTGTGGGCCGGAGATGGCAGCTTTGCCGAGGTGTGGCGGCTGCAACAGGCCATCGAGAGGCAGACGCGGCAAAACGGGTTGCTGTCCGAACGCAACCAACGTTTGGTGGCGCAGGTGCAAGATCTGAAAACCGGACTGGCCACGGTGGAAGCGCTGGCCCGGCGCGAACTGGGCCTCATCGGTCCGGGTGAGACATTCTTCCTGGTGGTTGACTGATCCTTAGCTGTTGAACCTATGAGCGTCATGGATGCTTGTTGGGCCATGGATGCTTGTTGGGCTATAGTGCCTGCGGCGGGGATCGGCAAACGGATGGCGGCCTATAGGCCTAAGCAATATCTTGAACTGACCGGCGAGACGGTGCTCGCCTGCACTGTGCGCAGGTTGGCGGCCCATGCCTCGGTAAGCGGCATCGCCATTGGCCTGGTGCCCGATGATCCGTATTGGCCGGCGGTGCAAGCGGGTCTTGGCGATCTCGGCAAACCGCTGCACCTCTTTCGTGGTGGCGGTGAGCGCTGCGACACTGTGCGTAACGGGCTGGATGAGTTGGCGCGGCGCGGGTACGGTGGCGCCTGGGCGCTGGTCCATGATGCGGCCCGTCCCTGTTTGCGGGCGCAGGATGTAGCGACGCTCATCGATACCGTTCAGGATAGGGCGGTGGACGGCGGTATTTTGGCAACGCCGGTGCGCGATACCATCAAGCAGGTGTGCGATGGCAGGGTCATCGACCGTACCGTGCCTCGCGAGGCGTTGTGGCACGCGCTGACGCCACAGATGTTCAGAATCGATGCGCTGCACGCGGCTATAGACGCGGCCTTAGCCGCTCGAGTGAATGTCACCGATGAAGCCAGCGCCATGGAGTTCCGCGGCGCGAGTGTCATGGTGGTGGAAGGTCACGCGGACAATATAAAGATTACCCATCCAGCCGATCTCGTCCTCGCCGAGGCCATCCTGGCTGGCCAGAACGTGACCCGCTAGAACTTCGCGGGACAGTGCAGCAGCGTATGCGAATTGGCCATGGCTTCGATGCTCACCGTTTCGCCGAGGACGGTACCGAGATCGTCATCGGTGGGGCCGTCATTCCCCACACTAGAGCATTGGTGGCCCATTCCGATGGCGACGTGTTGGTACACGCGCTTTGTGACGCCCTGTTGGGCGCCGCTGGCTGGGGCGATATAGGTCTGCATTTTCCCGATACGGATGCGGCCTTCGAGAATATCGATTCACGGGTATTGCTGCGTAAAGTAGTGGCGGATTTGAGTGAGGCGGGCTACCGCGTAGGCAATGTGGATGCCACCCTCATCGCGCAGCGCCCGCGCTTCAGGCCGCACATAAACACGATGCGTGAACGTTTAGCCAAGGATCTGAAAATCGAGTCAGCGTGCGTCAATATCAAAGCGACCACCACGGAGAAAATGGGCTATACAGGCCGTGGTGAAGGGATTGCCGCCCACGCCGTGGTGCTCCTGTTCGCGGCGTAATGGATATAGCTACAGCCCCTTCGGCCTACACCCACCTGGCTTACGCTTATGGCCCACCGCCCGCCCGCGGTGTTTTTCGCAGTGTGCCCGAAGACTTCTACGTCGAAGAATTGCTGGGTTTTTATCCCACCGGCGAAGGCGAACACACTTGGGTTTTTATCGAGAAGCGTGGCGCCAATACCCGCTGGGTGGCGGGGCGGCTGGCTGATGCGGCCGGGATCAAAGCGCGTGATGTCGGTTATGCGGGTTTAAAAGATCGCCATGCCGTCACCCGGCAGTGGTTTAGCTTGTACACACCAGGCCGGCAGTCGCGTGGCCTGGACTCCTTGGACCCAGATGAGATACGGGTGCTCACCCTGACCCGCTCCGCCAAGAAACTGCGCGTTGGCGCCCATACGGGCAATCGTTTTCGCATTCGTATACGGGATCTTGACGGCGACCGTGCGGCCCTGACATCACGTCTTGCGCGCATTGGCGATGACGGCGTACCCAATTATTTCGGCGAGCAACGCTTCGGCCGCGATGGTGAGAACTTGAAAGACGTGGAATGCTTGTTCAAAGCGGGTAAGCCTGGCAGGGGTGCAAGGCGGGGTATCGTGCTATCGGCGGCCCGAGCTTGGATATTCAACCAGGTGCTACATTCACGTTGCATCGAGCAGACTTGGCGCACTCCTCAAGCGGGCGAATGGCCGCATCCGGACAGTGTTCCCACGGGTCCGCTTTGGGGACGGGGCAGGCAGCGGGCGTCGGGTGCGGCCGCGGCTGTGGAGTTGGCGGTTGTTAACCGATACGCCCATTGGGCACGGGGCCTCGAGAACGCCGGGATGCGTTTGCAGCGAAGGCGTTTGGTGTGTATGCCCCAGCACTTCGACTACGCTTTCAAGGACGCTCAGTTACGGCTTTCTTTTGATCTTCACAAAGGGCAGTACGCCACCGCGGTGCTGCGGGAGTTACTGCTTACGAGCGAATTGTTACGGGTGAATTGCCTGGGGGCTAATAATGGGCATCCGGCATACTATTCTTGCGCTCGCGCATAAAGGCGTTGAGCGCTTCATCAATACCCGGATCGATGGCCGGTGCCGTGTACTGTGTCAACTGTTGCTTGAGCAGCTTGTTGGCCCGTTGCGCCGCGTCCATGGCTCCTTCCGCTTCCCATTGTTCGAAACTATTGTTATCGGCAATGGATGAGCGGTAAAACGCGGTTTCAAAATTAGCTTGGGTGTGAGCGCATTCGAGAAAATGTTTCCCTGGCTCGACTTGCCGCGCCGCCGCCAACGCCTGCCCGTTTTCGCTTAAGTCCACGCCGCGGGCGAACCTCTGAATCATGCCGGCCTGATCGGCATCCAGGATGAATTTCTCGTAACTCATGACCAAACCGCCCTCAAGCCAACCGGCGGTATGCAACATGAAATTGACGCCGGCCAGCATGGCGCTTTGCAGCGTGTTGGCGGACTCGTAAGCGGCCTGGGCGTCCGGTACTTTGGCGGCGCACAGCCCGCCGCCGCTGCGGTAGGGCACACCCAGGCGCCGGCCCAATTCAGCGGTGATGAAGAGCACCAGCGAAGGTTCCGGCGAGCCGAAGGTGGGGGCGCCGGACTGCATCGACATGGCGCTGGCAAACGTGCCGAATACCACCGGCGCACCGGGTTTGACCAGTTGCGTAAACGCCATGCCGGCCAGCGCCTCGGCCAAGATCTGGGCGCTGGTACCGGCCACCGTAACCGGCGACATGGCGCCCGCCAGGATGAAAGGCGAGATGACGGTGGCTTGATTATTCGAGGCGTAGACCTCTGCCGCCCCCAGCATGGTGGCATCGAAGACCATGGGCGAGTTGGCGTTGATGAGGTTGATGACGACGCAATTCTCGGCGACGAATTGTTCGCCGAACACGAGCTTGGCCATGGCGATCGTGTCGCGGGCCCGATCGGGGTGCGTCACCGAACCCATAAACGGTTTGTCGCTGTAGCGTATATGGTTGTACACCATATCCAGGTGACGCTTGTTGACCGGCAGATCGACCGGTTCGCAGACAGTACCCCCCGAGTGATGCAGGCCTGGTGCCAGATACGCGAGTTTGACGAAGTTGCGAAAATCCTCGATGGTGGCATAACGCCGTCCCTGGTCCAGATCGCGCACGAAGGGCGGGCCGTAGGCCGGTACCAGCACCATAGCATCGCCGCCGATTTTGACGCTACGGGCGGGATTGCGTGCATGCTGGATAAATTCCCCAGGAGCGCTGGTCTGCACGATGGCGCGGCACAGCCCTCTAGGGAAGCGCACCCGCTCACCTTGCACGTCGGCGCCCGCTTGGCGAAAGAGTTGCAGCGCTCTTGGATACTCGCGAAATTCGATGCCGATCTCTTCCAATAGCGTATCGGCGTTGTGTTCTATGAGCGCCAAACCCGCTTCGTCGAGGACATTGTACGTGGGCGTCTTGCGCGTGATATAAGCGATCTGCTGGGCGGCGGGACGGGTGCGGGCAGCCCGCCGGGCCTCCCGGCCCGCGCCCCGCCGGCGGCGGCGTTGTACTCCCCGCTCGCTTGCGCTGTCGCTCATGATGGTGTGGCCCCGGCCTGCTCAGGCGGCGCAGTATCGAGCCCAACGCCTCGGCCCGGCATACGGTTCGGCGACTCGCCATTGCCTGCGCACGCCACGAACGCTTGCGCGAGTTCATGAGTGTCGCCGTAGAGTGCCGCCGTCGTCTTAACGGCCGAACATTTGACTGGGAGCTTCTCTTGATGGCAGGTCTTGGCACAGCGCAAGAAACTCGGGACTTTCCCTACCCGGTCACGGTACACGAAAACATCTGGATCCCGCTCTGCGATGGCGTTCGTTTTGCCGCCAAGCTCTGGTTACCGCAGGCGGCGGGGGAGAAATTAGGGACTGTTCTTGAATACCTACCGTACCGCAAGCGTGACGGTACCGCCGTGCGCGATGCGCTGACCCATCCGTATTTCGCCGGCCACGGGTTTGCCTGTCTCAGGGTGGACATGCGCGGTTGTGGCGAGTCCGATGGCCTGATGCACGATGAATATTTGGCGCGCGAGCAAGATGATGCTCTTGAGATAATAGACTGGATAACCGCTCAGACTTGGTCCAATGGCCGGGTCGGCATGATGGGTATCTCTTGGGGTGGTTTTAACAGCTTGCAGGTGGCTTCGCGTCAACCGCAAGGCTTAAGAGGGGTGATTACCCTGTGTTCCACCGATGATCGCTACGCTGATGATATTCACTACAAAGGCGGCGCTTTGCTGAATGAAAACCAAGGCTGGGGCAGCACCATGTTGGGTTACCAGTCGCGCCCGCCGGATCCGGCGCTGCGCGATGATTGGCGCGAGCTTTGGTTGCGGCGGCTGGAGCACATGCCGTTTTTCCCCCATAAATGGTTAAGCCACCCGCACCGGGATGGGTATTGGCGTCACGGATCGGTGGGTGAAGATTTCCCCCGCATCAGAGCAGCCGTGTTGGCGATCGGGGGTTGGGGCGATGCTTATTCCAACGCGGTGCCCCGCTTGGTGGAGGGTCTGCGTGGTGAGCGGGCCGGGATCATCGGTCCTTGGGTGCATAAGTATCCTCATTTTGCTGTGCCAGCGCCGGCTATCGGCTTTTTACAGTTGGCCTGCTATTGGTGGGGACGGCATTTGCGTGATGAGCCAGCAGATAACGGGCCGCTGTCAGCGAGATACTATGTTTATCTGATGGATGCGGCGGCGCCGGCCCCGGCGTACGCGGAGCGCGGCGGTAATTGGTATGCCTTCGAGCGCTGGCCGGATGTCGATACCGGTGGCGGTCTCAGCTTCAATTTGTCCCCCGGACGTTTATCTCTTGAGCCATCAAAGGCGCACAAGGGCGGCACTATCACCATTCGCTCGCCGCAGACGGTGGGTGCCGCCAGCGGCGAGTATTGCGCCATCTGGCTGGGCCCGGAGCTGCCGCTTGACCAGCGGCGCGACGATGCCTTGTCCGCCACCTTCGATACGTTGCCGCTCGAGCACGACGTGCCCATCGTAGGCGCGCCCGTGCTGCACGCACGCTTCGCCGCCGACGCGCCGGTGGCGCAACTGGCCGTGCGTCTTTGCGATGTGTGGCCGGATGGGCGGTCCACCCGTATTACCTATACCGTGCTCAATCTCACCCACCATAGCTCCCATGAACAACCCGAAGCGCTTGCGCCGGGCCGCCAAAACCCGTGCACCCTGCGCATGGATGACGTGGCCTACAAGGTGCCAGCGGGCCACCGCCTGCGCTTGAGCCTATCTACTGCTTACTGGCCGCTGATCTGGCCATCACCCACGGCGGTCTCCGTCACGCTTGATCTGGCCGAGGCTGGGTTGCATATCCCTCTGTTGCCTGATGAGGCCCAAGCAGCGCAACCGTTTGCTCCAGCCGTGTCCGCCCCCCCACTTGAGCAAACCGAGCTACGTCCCGAGCGGCACACGCGGGAGTTGCACGAAGATCTGGCCACCGGCGCCCAAGTGCTAACGCTGGAAGACGATTTTGGCCGCTACCGTAATGACGAGCACGGACTCATTACCGAAACCGTGGCCGGGGAACGCTACAACATCGCTCCGGACGATCCGCTGAGCGCCCACATGCAAACCCACTGGACGGAGGTGGTGGCCCGCGGCGAGTGGTGCGCGCGCACGGAAACCCGCACGGAACTGCGGGCGGATGAGCACTACTTCTATGTCAGCGCCCAGATCGACGCTTATGAAGATGAGATCCGGGTGTTCAACAAACGGTGGCGGGAGCGGGTGAGACGTGACCGGGTATGAGGCGCGATACAATGGGCGGCAATAACCCATCGGAGTGAAACCCCATGAATGATTCCACCGCACCGGCGGCTTTTCGCTGGGACGATCCGTTTCTGTTGGAGGACCTGCTGAGCGAAGAGGAACGCATGGTGCGCGACAGCGTGCGCGACTATTGCCGAGGCGAGCTGATGCCGAGGGTGGTCGAAGCCAACCGCCACGAGCATTTTCACCGGGAAATCATGAACGAGATGGGCGCTCTAGGGATGTTGGGCTGCACCATCGAAGGTTACGGTTGTGCGGGTCTGAACTACGTCAGTTACGGCCTCATCGCGCGGGAAGCGGAGCGGGTGGATAGCGCGTACCGCTCCGCCTGTAGCGTGCAATCAAGCCTGGTCATGCACCCGATCAACGCCTATGGCACGCCCGCGCAGCGCGCGAAGTACTTGCCTGCACTCGCCACCGGTGAGCACGTCGGTTGTTTCGGTCTCACCGAACCTGACCACGGCTCCGATCCGGGCGGCATGCGCACCCATGCCGTCAAAGTCGATAGCGGTTACCGTTTGAATGGCACCAAGACGTGGATCACCAACGCGCCGTTGGCCGATGTGTTGGTCATATGGGCGAAGACCGAGGACGGCGTGATCCGCGGCTTCGTGTTGGAGCGGGGCATGCAAGGACTCGGCACGTCCAGGATCGAAGGCAAGTTTTCCATGCGCGCCTCCGTGACCGGCTCCATCTCCATGCAAGACGTGTTCGTGCCGGAGGAGAATCTGCTGCCCAATGGGCGCGGCCTCGGAGGCCCATTCGGCTGCCTGAACCGGGCCCGCTATGGCATCGCCTGGGGCGCCATGGGCGCGGCGGAGGCTTGCTGGCACGCGGCGCGCGACTACACCTTAGAGCGCCAGCAGTTCGGGCGGCCCCTGGCGGCCACCCAGTTGGTGCAAAAGAAGTTGGCCGATATGCAAACGGAGATCGCTCTTGGGTTGAACGGGGCGCTCACGGTGGGCCGTTTATTCGACGCCGGTAAAGCGGCGCCGGAGGCTATTTCCATCGTCAAGCGCAATAACTGCGGCAAGGCACTGGATATCGCCCGAATGGCGCGGGACATGCACGGCGGCAATGGCGTGTCGGATGAGTACCACGTGATCCGTCATGCCATGAATCTAGAAGCGGTGAATACCTACGAAGGCACCCATGACGTGCACGCGCTCATCCTCGGGCGGGCGCAGACGGGGATTCAGGCTTTCTTTTGAGGGGCGGCGGCGCGGGTTAAGGGCACCTGCTAAAAATGCACTTTTTCCGCGATTGCGGCGTCAACTCCGTGCTCGAATCCTCAGGTATCACCTAATACACTGCGGTTCTGCGCGCGGTGCTTCCTTGCACTCACGAAACAATGACTATTGTTAGCGGCGCCCTTAAGTAGCTTGCGCCGCCTTCACTGTATTGACCATCAGCATGGCGACGGTCATGGGGCCGACGCCGCCGGGCACCGGGGTAATGGCGCCGGCCACTTCTTTAACCGCGTCGAAATCCACATCCCCGACCAAGCGGTAACCCTGCTTGGCACTCTCGTCAGCCACCCGGTTGATGCCCACGTCGATAACCGTGGCCCCCGGCTTCACCATATCCGCGGTGACGTAGTGAGCCCGGCCTATGGCGGCGATAAGAATGTCGCCCAGGCGGGTGATGCTAGGCAAATCCGTGGTGCCGCTATGGCAAACGGTGACAGTGGCGTTCGCGCCGGCCGCTTTTTGCACCAGTAGGTTCATGGCCGGTTTGCCGACTATGTTGCTGCGGCCGATGATGACCACGTGCTGGCCGGAGACTTCCAAGCCGCTGCGCACGATGAGCTCGGGAATGCCCGCCGGCGTGCAGGGACGCAGGGTGTCCAAACCGATGACCAGCCGGCCCACATTCGCCGGGTGGAAACCATCCACGTCTTTCGCCGGGCAGAGGCGCTCGATGACCCGGTCCTCGTCGATGTGATCGGGCAGCGGCAATTGCACCAGGATGCCGTGCACCGCCGCATCAGCGTTGAGCCGATCGATGAGCGCCAGCAGATCCGCCGCGCTGATATCCGCGCTGGGTGTATGCAGTTGCGATTCAATACCCACTTCCTCGCAGGCGCGCCGTTTGTTGCCCACATAGGCTTTAGAGGCGGGGTTGTCGCCCACCAGTACCGCCGCCAAGCACGGGATAATGCCTTGTTCGCGCAGTGCGCTGGCTGCTACTTTTGCTTCGGCGCGGATCTCGGCCGCTATGGCTTTGCCGTCGATCAGTTGTGCACTCATGATTTGGGCTCGGTGTGAAAATGGGGGTTAAAAATAGACGCAGCGCGCGACCGAACAACACAGTCTAACGTCCGACCACGGGGGCTTGGCGGTGCGCAGAACAATGGTGGCGCAAACGAAGAACCCGCAGTCGTGATGGCATGTGTTCACCGCCCGGTGCGGACCGCACACTTGCGCCTTTCGCGCTCGGCTTGGAGCATTGGGGGAAGAGCATGAAATCGCAGGCTAGGGTCGTGGTGATCGGCGGTGGCGTGGTCGGTGTCAGCACTTTGTATCACCTGGTAAAAAAAGGCTGGCCGGACGTCGTGTTGTGCGAACGCAGCGAGTTGACGGCGGGTTCCACCTGGCATGCCGCCGGGTTGCTGCCACTCTTCAACATGAGTTACACCGTCGGCCAGTTGCACAAATACAGCGTCGATCTCTACAAGACCCTGGAAGCGGAAACCGGTCAGGACGTGGGCTTTCACGTTACCGGCAATATGCGCCTAGCCTGCACCCAGGACCGGATGGACGAATATCGCAAATATTGCGGCACCGCCAATACTATCGGTGTGCCTTTCGAAATGATCACGCCCTCCGAGGTCAAAGCGCTGTGGCCGCTTTGTGCAACGGATGGTTTGCTAGGCGCGCTCTACCATCCCGATGACGGTCATATCGCGCCGGTGGATCTCACCAATGCGCTGGCCAAGGGTGCCCGTGCCGGCGGCGCCGAGATCTATCAACAAACCGAGGTCACCCGCATCGAGCGCACCGCGGGTGGGGAATGGCAGTTGAAAACCACCAAAGGCGACATAAGCTGCGAGCACATCGTCGCCGCCACCGGTAATTACGGGCGCACGACCGGGCGCATGGTGGGCATCAACGTACCGGCCATTGCGGTGCAGCACCAATACATCGTGACCGACGTGGTGCCGGAACTCAAAGCTTACCGGGAAGAGGGCGGTAAGGAGCTAGCGGTGTTGCGTGAGTCCGATGCTTCTTATTATCTGCGCGAAGAGCGTATGGGTTTCATCCTCGGGCCGTATGAAGTGGGTGCGCCGGCGGTGTTTGCCGATGGGGTGCCGGAATCTTTCGAGAAAGATCTTTTTCCGGGGGATTTGGAACGCTTGATGCCGCACGTGGAAGCGGCCATGAAGCGGGTGCCTGCGTTCGCTTCCGCCGGTATCAAGGACATCATCAATGGGCCGATCTGTTACACACCGGATGGCTCGCCCCTAGTGGGGCCGGCCTGGGATGTGCCGAATTTCTGGTTGAACGAAGGGCATAGCTTCGGGGTGACAGCGGCCGGCGGCGCTGGCTGGCAACTGGCCGAATGGATCGTGGAAGGCGAGCCCGGCATCGACATGCTGGGCACCGATCCGCGGCGTTTCGGGGCTTACACCACTAAAGCGTACACGGTAGCCAAGAACGAAGAGGCCTACGAAAACGTGTTCACCGTGCACTATCCCGATGAGGAACGCCCCGCCGCCAGGCCGGCTAAAACCAGCCCGTTGCATGACAAATTGGAGCGCATGGGCGCTGTTTGGGGACAGCGCTACGGTTGGGAGCGGCCCAACTGGTTCGCACCGGATGGCGTGGCCCGCGCGGACAAGTGGAGCTTCAGGCGCAGCAATTATTTCGCTGCCGTGGGCGATGAATGCCGCGCCATCCGTGATACGGCGGGGTTGATAGATTTAACCGGTTTTACCAAGCACGAGGTGAGCGGCCCGGGCGCGGAGGATTTTCTCAATCACCTGGTGGCCAATACAGTCCCGAGCCGGGTTGGCCGCACAGCGCTTTGTCACGCGTTGACCCGCCGCAGCGGCGGGGTGCGCACCGAGTTCACCATCACCAAGCTGGATGAGAATCACTACTACCTGGTGAGTTCCGGTGCGGCGGAGCGCTACGACAGCGATTATTTGAAGAAGATGGCACCCGCTGATGGCAGTGTGTTGATCAACAACATCACTACATCGCGGGGGTGTCTGGTGTTGGCGGGACCCAATTCGCGGGAGCTGTTGGCATCGCTGACCGATGCGCCATTGGACAACGCGAGCTTTCCTTGGCTCACGGCGCAGAGCATAGAGGTCGGCTTGGTGCCGGACGTGCGCGCCATGCGGGTGAACTTCGTCGGCGAACTCGGCTGGGAATTGCATCATCCCATCGAATACGCTCATTGCTTGTTCGATGCCATCGTCAACGTCGGTGAGAAGTTCGAGCTGAAGATGGTTGGCATGCGGGCCATGGAGTCTTTGCGCATCGAGAAGTCGTACCGCATGTGGGGCACCGATCTGACGCCGGAGTACAGTGCTTTTGAAGCGGGTCTTGATCGTTTCGTCAAGTTGGGTAAGGACTTTATCGGCAAGGAGGCGCTGGTGGCGCAACGTGAGTCCGGCGTGCCACAGCGTTTCGTCACTTTGGAGGTGGACGGGGTAAGGGACTGCGATGCCCGCGGTAATGAACCCCTATTCTTAGGTAGCCGTGAGCATATGGTGGGCCGTGCTACCGCCGGGGCTTACGGCTATCGCATAGAGAAGAGCTTGGCTTTGGCTTATATACAGGCCGAGCATGCGGCGGTCGGGACATCCTTGTTGATTGATATTTTAGGTGAATTGAAACCCGCCGTTATCATTGAAGAATCGCCCTATGATGCGGGTAATGCGCGGCTGCGGGCGGCGAATTAGGAGGTTTCCTCTGCTGCTAGGCAGTGCACCGGGGGCATGACCGGCAGCCCATGCCGAGGACACGGCGTGAATACATCCCTGTAGCCTCGACGGCAGCATCCATGCTGCCGACGGTCCTCGGCATGGGCTGCCGGTCATGCCCCTCTCAGTTCATTTCCCTCATCTACAGGCTTGGCTTAGAAGATTGCTAGCTGCCGGTCGGTCAGGCGGGCGAAGCTAGTGTCCAGGAATTGCAAGACGCCGTCGGCCACGGGGGCGATCTGTTTTTCTTTGTAGTGCTCGTAGTCGAGCGGCGCGTCGATGTCCGTGACTAGGCGCGGGCCGGCCAAGGTGATGACGTATTTGACCCAGCCGTTGCTCTGGCCGCCGCGGCGGGCGGCTTGTACTTGCGGTGGGACGTTGGCGGCGTATTCATCCACATCCCGGCGCAGGCGCTTGCGGTAGATGAGTTCGTGATCGAGAGCGCCGGCGTACAATTTTGCCACCGTGCTCTCCACCCATTCCTCGAACGGTTCCTGCGCGAAGACGCGGCGGT
Organism: Gammaproteobacteria bacterium; assembly: GCA_012103455.1. GTDB lineage: Bacteria > Pseudomonadota > Gammaproteobacteria > HK1 > HK1 > WLWT01. The sequence goes on along the minus strand of WLWT01000001.1, from coordinate 4,531,185 downwards.
AGAGTTCGCGCTGGAAGTTGCGCGCCAGCGGGGTCCAGTCGGTGCGCACGCTTTCCAGTCCCTTGAATACCATGGAAGTGCTGCCCTTGCCGTCGTTGGCAATGCCGGCGTAGCGTTTTTTGCTGCCTTGATCCGAACCGCGCAAGGTTGGCATCAAGAAGCGGGTGAAGTGGGTTTCGAATTCCACTTCAAGGGCGGACTTGAGGTTGTGTTCCTCGGCGATGATGGTTTGCCACCAGTCATTGAGTGCCCTGGCCAGGCGTTGGCCTTGGCGCCTGGCGTCATCGTCGCCGGTGGCGGCGCTCAAGTGCACGAACAACGAGTCGGTGTCACCGTAGATGACGGCAAAGCCCGCTGCTTCGATGAAATCCTTGGAGCGCTTCAATACCTCATGCCCGCGGCGGGTGATGCTGGAGGCCAGGCGCGGATCGAAGAAGCGGCAGCCGGTGGCTCCGAGTACGCCGTAGAAGGCGTTCATGATGATCTTGATGGCTTGGGAAAGAGGGCCGTTGCGCTCTTTTTTGGCTTCGTCTCTGGCCGCCCATAGAGCATCGATGAGGTCGGGCAGGATGGCGCCTTCGCGGGCGAATTGGGCGCCCAGGAAACCTTCGATGGGTTCATCGCCCGGTTCCCATAAGCCCAGTGGATCGATGCGGAAAGTGCGGATGATGCTGGGATAGAGGCTTTTGAAGTCCAGTAGGACTACGTGATCATAGATACCTGGCGATGAATCCAGCACGTGGCCGCCCGGGCTGCTGGCCGATGAGGTATTGGCGGAGCCGATGTCGTAAGCCACCCGGCCACGGCGGTGCAGGCGCGGTAGGTAGAGGTTGTCCAGGCAGGCGACGGAGCCGCCCAGGCGTCCGAGCGCCAGTCCGGTCAAGCTGGCCCGTTCAACCCCCATGCGTATGAGCCCGGTGTGTTCGATGATCTCCGCTACCAGGCGGCAATCCTCGATGTTGTATCGGGCGAGGGCGGCGCGGTCGTTGGTGTAGCGCTGCTGGATCGCGGCGAGGCGGTCTTCGCCGTCTTCGATGAGCTTGCCGCGCCCTAGCAGTTCGCGGGCGACGGCGTCCAGGGCATAGTCCTCGAAGATCCAAAATGCCGCCCGCAGGCTTTCGATGCCGTCGATGGCCACCCGTCCGGGCACCAGCGCCAACGGCGGTTGCCCGCGGCTGCCCTGCACAACGCGGGCGCGTCCCTGCGCGCGGCCGATGGTGAAGGGCAGGCCGTGCTGGGCAAAACGGCGCTCCAGGGCGGTCAAGTCGAAGCCGATGAGGTTCCAGCCGATGATGACGTCCGGATCGAACTCGGCGAACCAGGTGCAAAGCCGCAGCAGCAATTGCCGCTCATCGGGCAAGCACTCCACCGCGACCCCCGGCGCTTGCACCGGGAATTCGGAACGCATGAGGACCCGTTCCTCGCCGTCCATGGCAAGAGCGATGGAGTAGAGAGCGCCCTCGAAGCCGTCGGTTTCGATGTCCAGGCTGACGGCTTTTAACCGGGGGGTGATGGCGCAGGCTCTGAGTTTGGGGTTGACGATCTCCCCGTAGCCCTGCTTTTGGGTCACTTGACCCTGCACTTCCAGGCCACCTTGGATGAAGCGCTCCATCAGATATCGATCGGCCGCTCGCACGTCGCTTTCGAACAGACGCACCTTGGCCACATTGCAGCGCTCGCGAAAATCATTGAGGGCACGCTGGGTAGGGAAGTAGAGCGCGTCCACCGGCGCGCCCAGGGGGCTTGTCAACGCCACCGGCCGCCGCTCGTAGGTCCCATCCGGCAGGCGCTCTTCGCGGCTGGCAAAACAGATGGCTTTGGCGTTGGTGATCCGTATGGACAGGGGACCGTCCGCCGTCCAGCACCACATCTGTAGCAGACCGCTGTGCGGGCCGTCGCGCCACTCCCGGGTCAACAGGAATGCATGCATAGAGGGTCGTGCGCCTATTCCAGGTTGCCCGCTGACTATACACTCAATAGCCGGCTCGCCGTGGACATCCGCTCATCAACTATCTCACGCATATTCTGCTGTCGGGCGATCAACCGGAGGATTGGACCGGCGCTCTGCTGGGCGACTTCGTCAAGGGTCCCATCGGCCCGGGGCTACCGCCACGGGTGGCCGCCGGGATCCGCGTGCACCGGCAGATCGATAAATTCACCGACGCCCACCCCATTTGGCGGCGAAGCCGTGAGCGCTTCGAGGCGCCGGCCCGCCGTTTCGCCGGGGTGGCGGTGGATGTGCTCTATGATCACTTTCTGGCCGCCGCTTGGGATCGGTATAGCGACCAACACTTGGCGTCGTTTTCCGAGGCTGTTTATGCCGGTGTGGCGCAATACGAGGCGCTGTTCACACCGCGGCTAAGGCGCGTTTTCCGCGCCATGCGCGAAGGCGACTGGTTAGTGGCTTACGCCGATTTCGAGCATGTGCGCTGGGCACTGGAGCGTATGTCCATGCGCTCGATCAGGCTGGCCGGGCTGCGCGCCACCATCGGCCAGGCGGCGGCCAATCTAGCGGCGCTACGGCAGGATTTTCACGAGTTTTTTCCGCAGTTAGCCGATCATGCTGTAGTCCTGCGGCGTTCTTCATAAGCGGGCACCGGGAACACAAGACTTCGGCTGGTTGAACGCTAACGTTCACTTCCGGGAACCTGCATGGACGCTCGCTCGCCGCGGCTTGCGCGGGATCGTGGCGATTCCTCATCGAACCGGGCGATTGGCTCAAGTGAGAAAAGCAAAGAAGCGGCGGCGTAAAAGCGCCATATGCCATACTTTGGTGTTCGTTCCCGAACCCCTGAATCGATCATGTTCGACGATGAGCTGAGCGCTGATGAGCGCTTACTGATAGAGGCGGCGCGCTGCTTCGCGCAAGCCTACGGGCCACAAGACATCGCCGCTTGGGAAGCCGCTGGGCGCATACCTCATGACGTGCTCATGCAGGCCAAGAGATGCGGCTTCTTGCGCACCCAAGTACCCACCGCTTGCGGTGGCCACGGCTACGGCTACCGCTGCAAGATGCGCATGACCGAGGAACTGGCCAAGTTCTCCATGGCGGCCGCCTTCAGCATCGTGAATCTGCAAAACGCCGCCGCCAAGCTGGCCAATGACGCGCACCCGAATGCGGCCAAAGCGCTGGTGCCGCGCATGCTGGCTGGCGAGCGTTTCGGTGCCACCGCTCTCACCGAAGCCCATGCCGGCAGCGACTTCTCCAGCATCGCCATGCGGGCGGAGCGCAGTGGAGACGGCTGGCGCTTGAACGGCGAGAAATGCTGGATCACCAATGCCGCGTACGCCGACGTGTTCGTATGTTATGCGCAGACCGATACCAGCGCCGGCTGGCGGGGCATTGCCTGTTTCTTGATCGATGCCACCCGCCCGGGTTTTACCCGTACGGCGCCTATAGACGTGTTCGGCGGCAAAGCCATAGGCACCGGCGGGTTTAAACTGACAGATTTCCACCTGCCGGACGAGTATCTGATCCATCCCGCCGGTGAAGCCTTCAAATACGCCCTAGGCAGTATCAACGGCGCCCGCACCTACGTGGCCGCCATGTGCTGTGGAATGTTGGATGATGCTTTGCAAACGGCTCGCACCTATCTGCAAGAACGTACCGCTTTCGGCGGCCCATTGCTGAACCGGCAAGGCTTGCGCTGGACCTTGGCCGATATGGCAACGGAGCTGGAGGCGGCCAGGCTGCTCACCTACCGGGCGGCACGGCTGGTGGAGGAAGGGGCAAAAGAAGCGGTGCTGGCCGCGGCCCACGCCAAGAAATACGCGGCGCGGGTGGCGCAAAGCCGTCTGCTCGATTGCATCCAACTCCTGGGCGCCAATGGTATGCGCACCGATTGCCGTTTGGGCCATCACTTAGCTTGCGCCAAGATCGCCGGTTATGTGGATGGCTCCACGGAAATTCAAAACGAGCGCATCGCCGCGTTACTGTTGGATTGAAGGTGCTCGCGGACCTGCCGCGCACACCGGACAATCCCCGGGTGATCGCGGGCCGGGTCAAGGGCACGCACATGAAGAACCTTGGCGCTCCGTGGGGCGTTGTCCGGGCGTGGGCGAACCTGAACGACGTCCGCATCCACGACCTCGGACACAGCTTCGCCTCACGTGCGCCGGCGCTTGGACAATCCCTGCCGATGATCGGCAAGCTGCTCGGCCACAGACGGGCGCAGACCACGGCGCGCTAGGCCCATCTGGCGAGGGAGTCGGTCAAGGAAGCGGCGGCCCGGATCGCGGCCAGCATCGGCGAGGACATCCTGCGGGGACGGGATTTAGCTCGACAAAAGAAAGAGTATGAGCGCCGCCTACTCAGCGAGGCCCAGCCTGCCAACGGCGATCCTTCGATCGCATTGCGTCTGCCGGAAGGACAGAAAATGAGCGCCCTATCGGTTTGGTGAGCGGCACGATCCGACGGTCTCTGGGGCTTACGAAGAGTCTTGCAGATTCATGTTCTCATGCTTGCTGTCACATCCGGCCTAGGTGGCGCGCACGGGTTCACCGTAGCTCAGCCACAATGCGCTGCGTTGCAGCCGGTAGGTTCCCGCGTACGATGAGTTCGTTTTCGACGATCACCCGAATCCCTTCGGCGGAACCAAGATTAGCGGTTGAGGCGTCCGCAGGATGAAGTGGAGTCAGAGGGGCTGAGAGCGCGATGATCAACCGGCGGCCGTCGGCAGTCGTAGCCAGGATGGGTGCGGTAACGGGCGAGCCGTCCATTAGCAGGGGAGCATCCAGTTCGAATTGTGTCCCATCTACGCATTGGCGTTCGAGGTCGTTTCGGAGCAACGCGGTCGAGGAAGCCAACCGGTTCGGGCTGAAATCGGCAAGCTGTCCGTCGATTAGGTAGCGCAGGAGTTGAGCGCCGACATGGCGGTCGAGGAGGCGGTGCTCAAGCTTGTTCTTGAAGCTACGCAGGCAACGGTAGCACGATGCATCACAGCGTTCCTCGCAATTCGTGAGAAGGTCTAGTGCTGCTCGGAATAGCGCAACGCGTGATTGGGGAAGCTGGGTCGAGAACCCGGCACCACCCGGGAGAGTGTCGTACAGAAAGACCTCTGCCTCGAGGCCAGTCGTGCCGGCGGGCGTGAGCGCTGGGCGAAACTCAGCCATTAGTTCGCCCGGTTCAAGTTCAAGGAGTTGGCACGCTGCCGCGGCAAGGGCTTCGCTTACGGTTCGCAGGGCGACAAGGGTGGACGTGTGACCGGGCTTGAGGCTCATCGGTGGCTCCACCCGCAAGGAGAAGAGCGCGATATCGGCGATGAAGTCGGTGCCTAGGACGAGGTGGCGCGTCGGATTGATGCCGTCGCAGTTGCGCTTGTCTTCGTCGTCCGGGTAGGGCTTCAGGTGCGTGCCATGAAGTTCGTGGGGATGTGCGGCGGTTGTCTCTATGCGACCGCATTGGGTGCAGTACGTGTAGCCGTCTTTTTTGGGACCCGTGTTGGACACCAGAAGGTGTTTTCTCGAAGGGAGCACGCGGAGTCGCTCGTTGATGACGGTCCAGGCGTCGGTCTCGTCGGGGGTATCCATCGTCAGCTTGGCACGGGTGGCGTAGCTTGTCTCAGGAATGTCGTCCGGTGAAGTGACCTCTTCGGTGTCTATAGGGTGCGCGAATCCCGGTGGGCGCAGCCAGTAGCGTCCTGGTCCAAACGTCTGTGCACCGCCGCAGGCCGGACAGTCCCGGGTCTCATGCCGCTGAGCCTCACCCACGGCGTACGTGTTCGCGAAGCCGCAGATGTCGCACTCCATGTAGATGCGTTTGGAGTCCCATGCGGCGAACCGATCGTTGGGGTCAACCGAGTAGATTGCGCTGGACGTGTAGCACTTACCGGATATCCACACCTGTTTGCCCGGGGCGTACTGTGAGAGCGCGACGGAAAGGCCCTGTTGGGGCGCGAACCGCATGATCGGCCGCAATCGCGTGGAGCGGTCAGTATCAAACACATGGAAGGTCGCCGCATCGGTGGGGAAAGCGTAACGCGGCAGTTTGCCGCAGTAGAGTAGGCGGTCTAGAAGCTTGTCAGTATTAGCAGCCTGCTGCTGCGGGTTCTCGTCGTCCTCTTCAGGCTGGTATTCACCTTTGATCGCCTCATTGACCTCGTCGGCCTCGTCGGACGGTCCGGTTTCGCTCGGCGCGGAGCCGATGGCGTCGTCGATTGCATCAAGGCAGTCATGGGCAAATTCGCTTAGAAGCAAGTGGCGGTCATGCGGGCCGAGCTCCTGCGGAATCCACGACGATACCCGGCCTCGGAGCTTGTCTTCCTGTTGCACGAGCCATGTGGCGAAATCCTTGCGGTTGAGGACAGAAGACGGATCACGGAACTCGGCGACTGTGCCGAGCACGGAGAAAAGGTCGTGCTTCTGATCGGAATCTAAACCCGGGATGCGATCCTGGTGATAGGACTGCAACAAAAAAGCGCGGATGTGCCGCCGGACGATGTCCGGGTTGTCGAGCGTAAGCTTCGGATCGACGACGTTCCCACGGATCATGCCGTCCGGGTTGGTGAAGTAGTGCTCGTCGTGACTGTCGGCGCTACCGAATGCAACGACAGTGGCGACAGCGTTGCCGCGGCGTCCGGCCCGCCCTGAGCGTTGCTGGTAGTTGGCGCGGCCCGGCGGCATGTTGCGCAAGGCGACACCAGATAGCGCGCCTATGTCGATGCCCACTTCCATGGTCGTTGTGCTCGACAGTACATCGACGGCGGTGGAGGAGTTGGCACGCTCGCCTAGTGCGATGTCCTGGAACAGCAATTCGTTCTCCTCCGCTTTGGAGAACACGTCCTCGTTCTGGGGGGCGTTCAATTGTGCGGTGTGCTCGGCGGCGATAAGTGCGAGCGGCGGCTTGGGCGGATCGACAAGCGCGTTGGTAACGGGATTTCGATAGAAGCCCTTGCGCGCCAGGAACACGGCATCTCGGTCGGGGTCCAGTTCGCCGATATCGCCGCTGCCGCAGTCGAGGCAATGCGAGATGGTGGAAACGGGCCGGTGTACTGACTTGCAGCTAGGGCAGCGCATCCACCTGCCTTCGAAGGCCAGCGAGAGTTCGTTGCCACGCAGCCGCCTGAAGCCGTTGCTGGTGGCCTCCGTGAAGCGATCCAACAGCTTGGGCGGCCACTGGCTATCGAAGATTTTGCGGGCCGCACGGTCGGCAAGAACGGTTTGCATTGCCTTGAACTTGCCCTTCTTCGCGCGAACGCTGATGCCCTGGGAGCGTGGGCGCTGGCCCCAAACAGGGGGCATTGCGCCGAGCCAGAAGCCATAGCTTTGCCAGCAGCGCAGCCACGCCCGGACGAGTTCCACCTTGGCTTCGGGTGTTTCGGCAACTCCGGGGATCGACGGCAATTCGTGCAGACGTGCCGTCAGATCCCCACGTTCGGCGAGTGAAGCCAGGGCGAGTGGCTCGAATCCGAGAAAGCGATCCTGAACGGTCGTTACGATCTGTTCGAGCAGCGCTTCGGGCGGACGTTCCGATCGGATCTGCATGCAGAGTCCGACCAATCCATCGTTGTTGTTGGTTTGTTTGTTGTCGAACGCGTTCCGTACCGTGATATCTGCGCCAAAGCTCTCACCGGCTTTCATTTCGGGACGTAGGCGCACATGGAGCGTGTGAGCTGCGAGGAGCACGGCGAGATAGAGGTCGTTGAGGTTCAGGTTCGGTTGAAGCAAGGGCACGGCCTGAAGCCGCTGAAAACCCCAAGCTATGAGCGGGCGTAGCGAGTCGCGAACCGAGTACATCTGTAGGTTAGGCGCCAGGCGCGCCGCGACTTGGCGCGAGTCAGAGAAGGTCAGAACCTTCCTGCCTTGCAAAGGTGCGAAAGGAGTAGGCTCGGCGTGGGAAGGGGGCTGGATCTGTAGTTGCCTGGATACCAGTGCCTGAAACGGCTGGTCGCCCTTGGTCTGGTGATCCTGAACGTAGGAAGTCCCCCAGCGCGTCTTTTTTCCACACACGGCACAAGGGGCGAATTGGCCCGGGAAGACGGGCAGTGGGTCCCCCTTATCATCTTCCTCGTCGGTCGAGTCGGCTAGGCGGTCGCCGCGAAGATAGACCCGGCGCATCCGAGTCCCAAGAGTTGGCGGATTGAGGCGACCTGTCTCAAGGTCGTAGTCCGCGGGTTCCGCTACCTCGTCCGAGGCGGGGGTTTCGAGCAGGAGATCGAGAGGGGCAAGCGAGCCCGTTTCGCCCTCGGCCATGCGTAAGCTCTCCCCGGGTTCGGGCCACAGGGCTGAGGGACAGTCGATATCGTCGGTGTACGCCCTCGCGTACGCGGTGCCGCAATTGCGGCAGGTGAAGAACTCGAGGACACGAGCGCCGCATTGACAGGATTCGCGTGGCTGGCTGAATAACGTGCCGCAAATGCCATCGCTTTCGGATTCGTCGAGGTTGGCACAGGCGGGATCCATGCAGGCCCAGAGCCCAGGCAGCCCGCGGAAGAAGTTGTGCACGCGGCAGGGCAGTAGTCCGGGGGTCTTGGGAGCCAGGCGCGCGGCGCTGCCAAGGGCCATCAGCGCGTTGACGGCCTTCTCGGCTATCTGCGCACCGGTGTCCGGAAACAGGTGTTGCCCTAACTCGGCAACTGCAATGGCCTGCTTCATGGTCATGTTGAGCAGGCGGCCCATGGGTGGGAAGTCGGCGAGCGCATGGTAGAGGGCTCGTTCGGGATCAGGGTCGTCCGTGCTTTGGCGGTGTTTTACGATCGGCTCGATGACCGAGTGTCGATCCGAGACGGTCGGTGCACTGTAGTACCGTTCGAGATCAATGCCGGCGAAGACATCTGCATCCTGGATCGACCCGGGGCCGTCGTGCGCTCGGAGATCGAGCGAGCCGGAGATCGGCAGGAAGGTACTGGCGGGAAGACCGGATAGCTGGGCGCCGAATTCTGGAGCGTAGGCGTGGTCATTGAAGCTCGCCGTCGCACAGATGATTCGGAACCGGTGCGCAGGAACGTCGAGGCGGTCGCGCAATCGGCGCAGCAAGAGGCTCACCTCAGCCCCCGCCGCCCCTCTGTATAGGTGCGCCTCGTCAAGAACGACGAGGAAATCCTCGTCTGGATTGTGCTCGATGAACGTCCGGGTCGTGTCGAATATGGAACGTTCGATTGGACGCATCATCATGTACTCGAGCATCGAGTAGTTGGTGATGAGAAGATCGGGGGGAGCAGACTGGATTTCGTGCCGCGTGAGCAATTCGCTGTCATCGGGTAACGTAACACCCCTGACGAACGCACCCGTCTTGGGGTCCCTCCATCTGGCCCCCTTCTCGCCCAGCCAAGCACGAAGGTCCGGTTTCGCCGGCCACTTGCCGCGCTCCTTCAGGGCTCGCCGCAGGCGGCGAGCTTCGTCGTGGCCATCGGCCATTGGATCGTGCGCTAGGCGTTCGATATCGACATAAAACTCGTCGAACGCCCTGAACTTGGCGGAGTCCTTCCGCGAGGTCCGAACGCCCGCGTAGGGCGTGCGACTCGTGTAGCGGCCGAAGCGCGGGGGCCGCCCGGCCCATGTATTGAAGAGCGAAACCAGTCTGGGATCGCCGAATAGCCCGCGCAGCCGCCCCAACTGGTCGTTCACCAGAGCGTTCATGGGATAAAGGACTAGGGCGCGCATGGCGGGCTGGCCAGCGAAGGCGTCGGGCCGTCGGCTCGCTTCGCACGCCAGCTTTCCGAGGATAGGAAGTAAGAAGGACTCGGTTTTCCCGGAGCCAGTGCCGGTCATGATGACGAGATTGCGTCGGTCGATCAGACTGCCCCGGACTGCTTCGGACTGATGCAAGTACGGTGGGTCGTAGATGAGCTTGGGCAGATCGCCTTGCGGCTGAGAAAGGGTGTTGAAGGCTTCCAACGCCGCAGGGGCAAGTCCGGGCATTTTGGAAAAGGACTCGCCGGTTTCGTATCGGGGCGTGGACTCCAGATAGGGTATCTGATGGATGACGCCTGGGATGTCTAGAAGCGCCTTGCGTCGGTGGATCAGCGATTCGGCGCTGATGTGGTAGGTCGCTTCGATGTAGTCGCGTAGGGCTCCATGGAGTTGCTCTATCGATTGCTGGATGGTTTCCACGGGAAGTTGGTCCTCAGTGAGAGCTGTCGTCCTGCGACAGCCACAGGTTCTGCTGCAAAAACGCTTCCTCCTCATCCGCTTCGTTGGCCGGGACGACGTAGGAGAACAGGCACCTGTCGCGGGGAACAGATCTCCCGAGAATCATCAGACGGCGCTCAGCCCATTGCGGCAGTGGCGAAAAGAAGTCGAAGCGAATCCCGTCGCTGGCGACTCGACGCCGGTAGCGCTGTGGAGTGCCCCGGCAGTGGTCGATGGCGCCTTGCAGGTGCCAAGCCACGTCGCAACCGCGCCAACGGGTGCGTGGCAGCGGTAGATCGAGAAGACGGACTGGAGCGCCGTTTCTCAATGCGACCAGACACCATATCGGGGCACCAAACTCCTGGGGGCGTCGCGCGACGAACATGCCGTCTTGGTCTGTGGGATCGGTCCATCGGCCGCGGTAGTAGGTGACCGGGCGCATCGAGTCGAGAATCTGGAGGTCGCGTATCTCCGTGACCGGGGGTTGGCTGGCCAGAAGCCGTTGGTGCCGATCAAGCATGTCGGCGGGGTCTTCCGTTTGCGGGGCTTTGAGCCACGCACGGTCGGAAAGTTCCTGCAGCCCGAGTTCCCGCAGTTCGCGCGAGAGGTCTTCGCCGGGCTGTGGTTCGAGTACGCGCATAAAGCCACGCTGAAGAACGCGCCCAGTCAGCGACGACGGGAGGAAAGTGTCCTGGTCTGAAACGATGCCGAGGAGGAACACGGAGCCGCTCGGTCGAACAACGAAACTCGGGGGTGCAGCGAAGACCCATGTTTGTTTGACATCGGAGTCGTCGATGATGACATCGGCGAGTTCGAGTAGGTCGCCCCCGACAATTAGACCTTCGATGGCGTCGTCGATCGCTTCGGGCAAGGAGTCATAGCTGGTCGGAAGGCCGTGCATGCACTCGATCAAGGAAGCTCGCAGAGTAGCGCGGGAGCAAGGGCAGCGGATACCGGCGCTGCGCCTCACAAGGGCCGTAAGCAAGTCATCATCGAGTCCGGCGTCCTGCTCGCTGGGCATTCCAAGCGTGTGGCGGCAGCCGGCAAGAACCTCGGTTGCTGTGACGCGGCTGATCACGTTCGGTTGTTCTGTCATGGGTCTCGCCGGTCGGAATGGCGCTCCCGGAGAAGCCACACCAGACGCGCGCCACGGAGCAATGCTGGATTGTCTACGAGTTGGCCGACTCGTTCGTCGAGGTGGGGGTCGTTGAACACGTTGTCCTGACAGGCTGCCAAACGTAGCGCGAAATGACAAAGGTCCTGGTCTTGCGATAGGCCCAGTCGTTTGGCCTCCGCAGCGAAACGGGCGGCCACAGCGCTTTCGCTTTCGTCAGCGTCGCCTTGCCGGCCGAGGCGGCGGCCGAAGTGTTTGCGTTTATCGACGAGGGTTTCAAGGGCCTTAAGAGAGCGAGGAGGCAGAGGCCGCTCGGCGAAATTCTCTTCGGCTCTTGCCCAGTTCTTGCCGCACATGCTCCTGAAAATTGCGTTGAAGATGCTGCGGGTCACCTGACTCCGCCTGACGTCTACTAGGAAACCCGCCTGCCTTGCGTTGTGCCAGAGACGAAGTAGACAGAAGGCACCCCGTACTGAGGTTAGACCGGCTGGGACATGGGCATTGGGCTCGACGCCTAGATCCTGCAACCTCACCGTTGGCGCACTCACGACCACAGCATCGTCGAACGGCGGATGCCGGGCTACGTAAAGCCCGCCGGGCGGTGGCACAGTGACGTCCGTCCTTGCAGATTCGGCATCCAAGGGGATGTCAACTAGCGGGCGATCCATCCCAAAGAACCGGACATCGGGAACGGTGTCGTGTTGGCCGCTATCATCGACAAGACGGACGAAAGGCTGGTGCTTCCGGAACGCCAAGGCCCAACGCAGGGGCGAGGGGTCGTGGTCGAATCTGAGAGTACATTTACCAAGGGAGTCACCGTTAATCTCCAGTGTGCAACTCGCGGCTTCGAGGTACTTCCAGGCTCGGGCTTCGTTGTCGAGGAAGTGAGCGAATGCGTGGCGCCACGCGTCGCGTGTGATAGGGAGAGCCATCGAATTGCTCACGGGATCGGAAAGAATCTCTTGACCGTCCGCGGTGTGCAGTTCTACGCGGACACTCACAGTGAAACCCTCGGGACCGTTGACGGAGAGGCTCAGTTCGTTGCGCCACAAGATGTCGAGGTTGGCATCGAACGGATCGGAGGTAACGATCAATCCCGGATGCGAGGCGACGCCAGGCGTCCAAGGCTCCGGTTCGCGGACCGCGAGTCTCGCGAATCCCTTGGCTGGAGGTGTTGAAACGGCGTCGTCTAGGTCTGGACTGCGGTGCGCCTCGACAGTCAGCGAGTGGAGACCGGGCCTGAGACGTGGCAGTCGGACAAAGGTGGGACCACCTAGGGGGTCGGCCGCGACGACCTGCTCGGATCCGTCATCTAAACGGAACGACAGCGCGTCGAGCGGATGATCCGGGGTGATGCCGAAGCAGGGGGACTCGGTAGTCAGCCACTCCGTACTGCCATCCCCGTCCCAGCCGCGCCCGGGCAAGCCGGCTGGCCAGACGCGAATCGTGCGCGCCACATCGATTCCTAGTTCGCGGTAGCGCGTCGTGACGTCAGCTGGGACGTGACTTGGCACGGTGAAGCGGAAGGCGTGGACGCCTTCACAGTCCAACGTGCAGAGAGTCAATCCTGGTACATCGCGGGGCATGTCTCTCACTGTCACCACGATGTAGTCATTAGCTGGTCTGATGATCGAAGAGGCGATGTGGCGTGCGATACCGTCGTTGCCAATGCGGAATAGCCAGAGCGGGCCTGGCGTCAGACGGTACTCGGACTCGAGAAGATGGTCCATGAGAGGGTCTGCACGTTCGAACCGAATAAGAGGCACATCGGCATCCGGCCAGCGCCTAAGGGCTCCCATGCGATTGCCGGATAACAACCACCCGGTCGGTTTCCAGTCGGTGGCACCGTTCAGGCGGCATCGCGTGCGATCAAGGAATACGCGCAGTGCGGTGCTTTCGGCAGCGATCGGGCGCAGAGATTTGAGTTGGAGTAGTACGGACCATTTGCCGTTCCCGGCGTGACGGAGGAAGAGGTCGGGACGGATCGCGAAGCGCGAGGCGTCAGGTAGAGATGGGTCGTCGGCAGGCGTAGGGGTGGTTGGAGAGCCGGGGCGGTATGTTCCGCGACCGATGCCCTTGAAACGATCCGAGACGACGCGTCTGGTTTCCTTGAGCCATTCGCGGGAACTGCGTACACACTCCAGATCCGAGACGATCCGATTCAGCGTCGGTGGGTGGATCAGGTCGTTCGCGTCTACGGACTCTCCCCGAAGAAGCGCGGCGACAATCTGCCCGGTCAACTGCTCCTGTTCGAGGAAGGCTTGGAAGCGTGTCGAGGTGTGGGACGCGTGCGCCGCGAGCAGCCGACCGATCGAGCCTGCGTCGAGCGAGGCTGAGGCGAGACGGAACCGGAGGTCGTAAAGCAGCCTGGCGAACTGGAATTGGAGGTATCGGGGCAAAAGCGCGTGTGTGATCGGCCAGGCGATGATGCTGAAATGCTCGGCCCAGATACCTGCGGGCACTACGCCGTTGAAGGACTTCTGGAATTTCCCGAACCACCTCTTGACCTTGGGGCGATCATGATACTGCCAGTTGGGCGTTTGTTTCTCGAAGGAGGTCCAGTACTCGTCGCCGGTGTAGCCGTAGCCGGCTTCGCTCGCGTAAACAGCCCAAAGCAGCCAGTAGGGTGCGATTGGCTGCCTGGTCCTATGGCGCTCGCGAAGCAAGCCGTTGACGCGCTGAATTTCCGAGGGGCTCATGCCGTGTTCGAGTGCGAAGATCGGAAACCCGGAACGTTCGCGGACCGCGGCAAGCGACCGGAAGTGCGCGAGTAGGTTGTTCTGGAGGCCATCCAGTGTAGCGTCAACTCGGTCCATCAGCCTGCCAATGTCGGGTTCAATTCTTGAGAGGCCACGTGCGGCAGTTGGCTGATGCCGGGGTCGCCAAGCAATCGCTCGATATCGGACCGGTTCCAGACGCGGTAGTCAGGACGTCGTTCGGCGCGGGGAAGTATCCACCGTTCAAGCGCGAGATCCGCAATCTGCTGTACTGTGAGTAGGGATGAGAGGTCGGGCCGGCCCTTCCCAGTGCGCAAAATCGTCGCTGCATTGGATGCGAGGTTGCAGATGAAGACCTGCCGCCGGATACCATGCCGGAGCAGATCGTCTCTGAATCCGAGCGCTTTGAGTGCAGCCCGCGTAGACCGTAGGCGCCAGTTCGGGCCCTGGCCGAAACGGTGCTGATCCGCGTATTCGTGGCCGATGTTGCGCAGGTAGTCGCGCAACTCGAGAAACAGGTCATCCGAAATGTGGAAATGGCCCCAGCCGCGGGTGTATCCGATGGGTTCGAAGTAGCTCACGCCGCCCAGCTTCAGGCGGTTGTAGACGGAGGACCGCCCCATTGATGAGGAAGTAGTAACGGCGAGGAGGCGCGCCTTTTTCGCCTGGCCGGAGATGATGCCGACCGTGTTGCCGTAGGTGCGGGTGAACTCGTTGTAGATCTGCCGCGAGCGGATGAGGCAAGCGACCATCTTGCCGCCCAACAGAGCGTTGTAGGGCGGCAGCGCGCCGAGGACGTAGGCATCCATGACGTTGACCAAGCGCTCGCGACGGTCGTCGGCATTCCAGCCGATGAGCGTGTCGCGGACCGAAAGATTGAAGACTGGATCGCCGATGGCGATCAGGCCCAATAGCTTGCCGTTGTGGGCATCCCAAATGACATAGCGAAGACGCCGACCAAACCCATTGGAGACCGGTACGGACCAGGTGAGGGCGGCTAGGCGAAACAGGTCCGCCTGCCACGTGCCGGCGTACACCCGCTCTAGTTCGGGCCGGATTGCAGTGGGGTCCACCTCTGGCCCGGATGCGAAATAGGGCAACAGCTTCCGGGCCCGACGCGCAAGAAAGTCCGCATTGGCCAACAGACGGTCGGTTCGCTGAGGACTGTGCAAACGCCGCACAACGCCCTTGTCATGGCCATCGACCTCAAGCGTGCCGTCGGCGGACTTGTGGAATCCAAGCGACCGGAGTTGGCGTCTCACTTTGCGTCGCAGCGATGCCTCTAGGGGCGAAATGGAGACTACCCGGTTATTTGCCTTCGAGTGCGCCATGATTGGCCCTTTCTGCTCTGTCGGTGACGGTTGGGCGACTTGCACCTCAGTGTTCTACTCCCGGCCCACAGATGGCCCAGTAAGGAGCCCCCCGGTTGTTCGGCGTCAGTTAGCATGAACCAACCGACCAAGGATCGATGACACTCACCCCCGCTATCCTCGAAGTTCCGCACGTTGCGGCTGATCAGAACGGCGCCTTCGGATCGGCAGATGGCGGCAATCCGGCAGTCGGCCTCGCTGATCGGCCGGCCCGCGACGCGACGCTCGGCCGCGATTTGTGCGTAGACTCGGGCGGCGGCGCTGTCGAACGAGAGGATCCGCTCTCTGAAGCCTTGCTCGAGCCACCGGGTCATGGCGGCTTCCGGCGCATTTCGCCGTTTGCCGGCCGGTATGATCGCGACGCCGTAGCGCAATTCCGCCTCCGCCCGGCGGGTCGAGAAGGCGTCGCTCACCTCGCGCGGAACCCCCGCGATCTCGAACCGCCCGTCCGCGTGCGTCTTCTCGACCTCGTACCCGAGCCCCTTCAGCCCCTGCGCCAGCTCCGCCCGGTAGATCGCCCCGATCGCCTTCTGCTGCCGGAACAGCCCGTCATTGACCATCGTGCGCCACTTCCCCGCGTCATCCTGGACCATGTTGGCCACGACGCAGTGAGTATGAAGCTGCGGATCGAGATTTCTTGACGTGTCATGCCTGAACGTCGAGGCCACCATCTTCCGATTGCCCACATGGACCATGGCCCCGGTCGCCCGGTCCTGTATCCGGGTGAGGATGGCGTTCTTCTCGACCCAGCTGAGCGTCGTCCTCACCGCCCGGTCGTGCGCTTCGACGATCCGCTCGTCTCCCCTGACCAGCGCCATGACCGACACCGACTTGGAAGCGGACAGGATTACGTCGCGGCCGGGGCGGTGATGGATCTCCCCGTCCTTGCCGCGCTTGCCGAGATGCGGTCCGTCCGGCACCCGGCCTTCGAGGACCGCCGTGAAGGTGTCGGCATCCACCGGGCCGGAGAGCCCGAGCGCGGCAGCGCCCCGGCGCTCGCTTCCCTGTGGGCCGGATCGTCGCGCGCGTAGTAGCCGTCCTTCGCGAAGTAGCTCACGCCCTGCGAGGGCGAAGCGATCACGCCGATGGAGGCTACCATCGAGATCGTCCTCCGGTGGGCGGCCGGCACGGAAGAGTATTGCGTGTCCATGCCGACCACATAGCGACTTCCGGGAGCGGGAACAAGAGGCGAACATTGAGCAGTGCAACCGAGGCAGCGAGTGTCGTCGATTGTCCTTTCTGCAAGCGCAGCCACCCCGTTCGGCACTGCGATAGTCCTTGTCGAGCGCCCGCGGCGTTCCTATAATCGGCCCATGACCGAGGCCATCGCGTTCGACACCCATCGCTTCGTGAAGCGGCTGACCGATTGCGGCTTCACCGAGCAGCAGGCCGAAACCCTGGCCGACGAGCATGTCGCGTTGCTCAACGCCAATCTGGCGACCAAGGCGGATATTGCGGCAGTCAAGGCCGACATCGCGAAAGTCGAAGCGAAGATCGAGACGGTGAAGGCCGATCTTCTGAAGTGGATGTTCGGCGCGATGATCGCCCAGGGCGGACTGATCGTCACACTGGTGAAGTTGCTGTAGCGGCGCGGGCGCCGGGGCGGACGGCGATTCGAATCGTAGCTGTGTTATCGCCTGTCTACGAATTCGTAGACAGGGATAGGATCCGGCCTTCGTGCTGACATAGTGTTTATTCACCTTCTTCCTATTCCCTACACCAGTTCTCTAACCGACTGTCATTACGAGATTATTTCGGGATAGCATTCGTTTTACAATTAAACTCGAATGCTTCTGTCACATCCGGCCTAGGTGGCGCGCACGGGTTCACCGTAGCGCAGCCACAATGCGCCGCGTCGCAGCCGGTAGGTTCCCGCGTACGATGAGTTCGTTTTCGACGATCACCCGAATCCCTTCGGCGGAACCAAGAACGGTGGTTGAGGCGTCCGCAGGATGAATTGGCCAAGAGACGGTCGGTTCGCTGAGGACTGTGCAAACGCCGCACAACACTCTTGTCATGGCCATCGACCGCAAGCGTGCCGTCCGCGGACTTGTGGAATCCGAGCGACCGGAGTTGGCATCTCACTTTGCGTCGCAGCGATGCCTCTAGGGGCGAAATGGAGACTACCCGGTTGTTTGCCTTCGAATGCGCCATGGTTGGCCTTTTCTATTCTGTCGGTGACGGTTGGGCGACTCGCACCTCAGTGTTCTACTCACGACCCACAGATGGTCCAGTAGGGAGCCCCCGGTTGTTCGGCGTCAGTTAGCATGAACCAACCGACCAAGGATCGATGACACTCACCCCCGTACCCTCGAAGTCCCGCACGTTGCGGGTGACCAGAACGGCGCCTTCGGATCGGCAGATGGCGGCAATCTGGCAGTCGGCCTCGCCGATCGGCCGGCCCGCGACGCGGCGCTCGGCCGCGATTTGCGCGTAGACTCGGGCGGCGGCGCTGTCGAACGGGAGGAGCCGCTCTCCGAAGCCTTGCTCGAGCCACCGGGTCATGGCGGCTTCCAGCGCATTTCGCCGTTTGCCGGCCGGCATGAGCGCGACGCCGTAGCGCAATTCCGCTTCGCTCACCGCCGTCAGATACATCTCCTGTGCGTTGCGTTCGGCAATCCATGCCGCCACGGCAGGCGCCGGATTCGGGCGCATGAGTTCGGCGGCGACGTTCGTGGCTAGGGCGAACATGCGGGCCGCTCAGGAGAAGTCCGGTGGCTCGCGCATGGGGCCGCGCGGGGGGCGTTCGAGTTCCACGCCGCCAAGGGGCGCGAAGCATTCGCGGGTGAACTGCGCCAGGTTCCGGGGACCGGATCGGCCATCATTCACGGCATCGCGGAGAATGATGCGCACCTCTTCCTCCATCGAGCGGTGGTGCTCGGCGGCGCGCACGCGAAGGCGTGTCTTCACGTCGTCGTCGAGATTGCGGATCGTGATGTTCGCCATCGGTCGTTCCTCCTGATGATGCGGGACACACCGGAACTACCGGCTGCTTGCAGTGCAAGCAAGTCTACGCGTTTCGGTCGTGTGCTGGGCCGCCGGTACGAGGATGCGGCAGCGGGCATGGCGTAGACGGCGACCGGATTGCGACGCGAATGCGCGACCTCTTGCCCGTAGTGACGTCATCCGTTTCGCCTTGCGAGGTACGGTTTTCCCGGATTTGCGCGTGACCCGGCGCCTGGCTCCAATCGCCAGTTGCTGCATCGAAGGTTCCGGTCGCAGGCCAGCGTAGACAGCCGCACGTGAGCGTATAATTATTTGATATCAATAGAGAAAAACCCAAACCAGGACGGTTTTCTTCGATTGTGTTTTACGGCTATCCTAGGCGGATGCGCGCCTTTCCTTCAGGACCTGCGGACAGCCTCGCCCGCTGCCAAACGTGCGCGACCGCCATGAGGACTTCGCTGGCAGGTTCCCTGCTCGCCATGGGCGAGTTCCCGGCAGGCGCCGCTGACCGGTGCGTACAGCGAGTTGGCCCGCCGTGACCGATCTACGACGCGCTGGGACTGTCGCACTGCCCAGGCAAAACGGCGAAGGTGTTAATGTAGTCACACGCGGGCAGGTCATCACCGTGTAGGGCCATAACAGCATCCTGCTACCCTCTAACTTGTTGACTGATAAGACAATTAGTGGCTGCAATGTCAAACTTGGGCCGAGACCAAGGCCGAGGCGGATGCATTCTACGACTCGGTGGGCCAATGCCTAGCACCCGCGGATATCGCTAACGCCATCGTCTATGCCTTGGAGCAGCGGCCGTACGTGGTGGTCTCGCAGATGGTGCTGATGCCAGCGGATCAGCTTTGACCCGTAGCCATAAAACCCACAGGCCGAAGAGATAGGTGCGCAGGACCCATGCCGGAACCGTTACCCGACCACGTAATGCAGCAAGTCCTCGGCATTGTTGCCGAGGGTGATCCGGTGGCGCGGGTGTTCGCCGCTTGTGAGCCGAAACGGCGCCTGGTCGTGTGTGATATCGAAGGGGGTGAAGATGCATTGTTGCATCCTGCGCAGATCCCGCAGCTAACACGGGCGGATAGTCTGGTGGAAGTGCATGACTTTTTCATTCCTGGATTGTGTGAGCGCTTGGTACAGCGCTTTGATGTGACCCACGACGTTCAACGCTACGCTTCCACAGCGCGGGCAGGGCCGGTGGATGAATTGGCCGACTTATCCGATCTAGACCCGCTATTGGCTGCCTGGGAATGGCGCGCAGGCCCTACGCCTTGGCTCTTTTTACGATCCCGCGCTGGGATGTAGTGCGCGCCGGCAAGTATGACGCGCCATTTGCAGTTAACGATCAAAATGCCTGGGCGCCAAAATGCATGGGCGCCAAAATATATAGGCGCCAAAATATATAGGCGCTGGAGCTGAAATATGAGCACTCCCGAGCACCACGACGACTTACCTTTCGAGGGACTGAAGGTGGTTGATTTATCCCAGGGGGTGGCGGGGCCGCATTGCGGCATGTTGCTCGCGCAAAACGGCGCTGATGTGGTGAAAGTAGAGCCGCCGGGCGGCGATTGGGGGCGGGCCATCGGTGCGCAATACGGGGATTTTTGCGCTTACAACATCGCGTTTAACCGCGGCAAGCGCAGCGTCGCTTTGGATCTCAAGAGCGAGGCCGGGCTGGATGCGGCCAAGCGGCTCATGGCGGGGACCGATGTGGTCGTGGAGAATTATAGGCCCGGCGTATTGCGGCGCTTCGGACTCGATTACGAAGCGTTGAAAACGGTTAATCCCGATGTCGTCTATGTCTCCGTGACCGGATTCGGTCAGGCCGGGCCGAAGTCCAAACTACCGGCCACCGACTCCATCTTGCAGTCCTTCTCCGGCCTCATGTCCGTCAACCGCGATCAGTCGGGGCTACCACAGCGCATCGGCGTACTGGCCATCGACGTGGTGACGGGGCTGTACGCATTTCAGGCGGTGTCCACGGCTTTGTACAAGCGCGCGACCAAGGGCGGCGGCCGCCATATCAGTGTGAGTTTGATGGAGTCCATAGGCGCGGTGCAGGCCGGCAAAATGATCGAGTTTCACCTGGAAGGGGCCGAGGGCAAGAAACCGGGCGTGCCGGTGGCCACCTTCGAGACGGCGGATGGCTACATGACCATCAACGCCCGCCGCGACAGTCACTTCAAAAGCCTGTGCGAGCTGTTGGGTTGCACCGAATTGCTAGGCGATCCGCGCTTCGAAACGGCGGCTTCGCGCTTGCAGCACGAGGCGGCGATCATGCCGGTGCTCATCGAAAAGATAACAAGCTGGACCAACGCCGAGCTGGACGCCGCCCTCACGCAACACGATATTCTGCACGGTGCCGTGAACGACTACGCCGATTATTTCGCCGACGAACACGTGCGCAGTGTAGGGGCCGTGAGCTGGTTGGAGCACCCCGGCACCGGCCCGATCCCGATCCACCGCATCCCCGGTTTGGCAACACCGTCATCTGGCCTGTTAGCCAGGAGCCCGGCCCTGGGCGAGCATACAGAAGAGGTGCTGTGTGAACTCGGTCTACACGCCTAGCGCGCGCATCTGTAGGCGGCCAAACAGGTAACTTAAACAAAAACCAGCGCTCACTTGTGCCTATTCGCTATTGGGCGCCTCTAACAATAGTCATTGTTTCGTGAGTGCAAGGAAGCACCGCGCGTACAACCGCAGTGTATAGGCCATACCTGAGGATTCGAGCACGGCGCTGACGCCGCAATCGCGGAAAAAGTGCATTTTTAGAGGTGCCCTATGGTCTGAGCACTATCTTGCCTGGGTTCATGATGCCGTCCGGGTC
Source organism: Gammaproteobacteria bacterium (assembly GCA_012103455.1). Taxonomy (GTDB): domain Bacteria; phylum Pseudomonadota; class Gammaproteobacteria; order HK1; family HK1; genus WLWT01. The sequence continues at coordinate 4,510,137 of WLWT01000001.1, read as the reverse complement.
CAGCGCCTGTTTCAGCGAACGCATCACCGCCAACGCACCGGGGCCGTGTTCGTGCTCGAGGAATTGGATTTTGCCGTAGCCGACGCCATGCTCGCCGGTACAGGTGCCGCCCATGGCCAACGCCCGCGCGATCATGCGCTCGTTTACCGCCTCGATACGGGCCATCTCATCCGCGTCATCCGGATCGAGTACGAAGGAGAGGTGAAAATTGCCATCGCCCACGTGGCCGACGATGGGGGCGAGTAATCGGTTGGCGTCTATATCGGCGCGGGTCTGCAAAATGCACTCCGCCAGGCGTGAGATGGGAACGCACACATCGGTGGCCTAGCCCTTGCACCCCGGGCGCAGCGCCATGGCCGCATAAAACGCATCGTGGCGCGCTTGCCACAGGTGATTGCGTTCCTCCTGGGCGCAGGTCCATTTGAACCCGCTGCCGCCGTATTCGCCGGCCAACCCACCCACCGCCTGGGCCTGCTCCGCGACGCCTGACTCGCTGCCGTGGAATTCGAAGAACAAAGTGGGTTGTACCGGATAGTCAAGCTTCGAATAACGGTTGACGGCGTCCATTTGCACTTCGTCAAGCAACTCGATGCGGGCCACGGGGATACCGCTTTGAATGGTCGAAATCACCGTGTTGACGGCGCCCTCCAAGGTTTCGAAAGAGCACACCGCCGCGCTCATGGCCTGCGGTATGCCGTAGAGCCTCAGCCGGATCGCCGTAATGACACCAAGGGTGCCTTCGGAGCCCACGAATAGGCGGGTGAGATCATATCCCGCGGCTGATTTGCGCGCCCGGCCACCAGTTTGAATGATGCGTCCGTCGGCGGTGACCACGGTCAGTCCCAGTACATTCTCCCGCATGGTGCCGTAGCGCACGGCGTTGGTGCCCGAGGCGCGGGTGGCGGTCATACCGCCCAGTGAGGCGTCGGCCCCCGGATCGATGGGAAAGAACAATCCGGTGTCGCGCAGATAAGTATTCAACTGTTTGCGGGTAACGCCCGGTTGCACGCGGCAATCCAAATCCTCCGCGTTGACCTCCAGGACTTCATTCATGCCAGTGACGTCAATGCAGATGCCGCCGTGCAGCGCGGCCACATGGCCCTCCAGAGAAGTGCCGGTGCCGTAGGGGATGAGCGGGCAGCGGTGGGTGGCGCAGATACGCACGACTTGGGCTACCTCTTCGGTGCTTTTGGCGAAGGCGACGGCATCGGGCGGGTGCGCCCGATGGAACGATTCGTCGCGCCCATGCTGCTCGCGCACGGCGGCCGAGGTGGACAGGCGCTCGCCCAGTAATTGCCGCAGCGCCGTGACCACGCGATCGTGGGTGCCCGGTTCGGTGGTGTCGGTTTCGGGTTGGGCGTTCATGCTAAGCATCCCGCTCGTGTAGGGTATTGCGGCCAAGTCTACCTCCAAGCACTAGGCGTGGTCGCCGTGATCGGCAACACTTGTGCCTGCGATTGAGAGGTGACGGTGCAACGGGAGACAATATGACCACGCAAGACGGCACGCAAGCGGCAGCGCAAGCTACCGTGCGTGCTTATATCGACGGCTTTAACCGGCGCGATGCCGCGGCGATGGCCAGCGCTTTCAATTTTCCCCACGTGCGCTTTGCCAAAGGGCGCGTTGTCACGATCCCCGATAGTGACGCTTTCGTGGCGGCGCAAGCCCGGGTCACCCGAATGTTGCTGGAGGAGGGTTGGCATCACACGGTCATCGAGCAGATGAATGTGGTTCAATCAGGCGCGGAGAAAGTGCATGTGGCCCTTGAGTTCACCCGCCGGGACAAGGGTGGCGCCGTGATACACCGTTTCGACACCCTGTGGATAGCGACGCTGCTGGACGGCAAGTGGGGCATTCAATTGCGTTCCAGCTTCTTGCTGTCCGATGCCGCCACGTTCGGCGACACGGCTTTGGATGATAGGGCGGGGCTAAACGCTTGATGCGGGGTTCGGTTTGATATGGAGCCCCTATTTGCTATGGATCCCCTAATTGAGATGGATTTATCGGCGCGCAAGCGCACGCCCGAGGAAGTACTGCAGGCGGTGTTCGGCTACTCCGCGTTCAGGGGGCGGCAAGCCGAGATCATCGACTGGGTGGTGGACGGTGGCGATGCCCTGGTGCTGATGCCCACCGGCGGCGGTAAATCGCTGTGTTATCAGATCCCCGCCTTGGTGCGTTCCGGCACGGCGCTGGTGATCTCGCCGCTCATCGCCCTCATGCAAGACCAGGTGGAGGCGCTCAGACAAAGTGGTGTGGCGGCGGCGTATCTCAACTCGACCTTGCACTGGGGGCAGGTGCAAAACATCGAGAATGCGCTGCGCGAGGGGCTCATCGATCTGCTTTACGTGGCGCCGGAGCGGGTCCTCACCGAGCGTACCTTGGCGTTGCTGGATGAACTGCCGTTGGCCCTCATCGCTATTGACGAGGCCCACTGCGTGTCGCAATGGGGGCACGATTTTCGTCCCGAGTACATGCAACTGGCGGCCCTGGCCGAGCGTTTTCCCGGGGTGCCGCGGCTGGCCCTGACCGCCACCGCCGATGAGCCCACGCAGCGGGAGATCGTGAGCCGCTTGGAACTGGCCGATGCCAAGCTGTTCGCGTCTAGTTTCGATAGGCCGAATATTTTTTACCGGGTCATCCCCAAAGCCTCGCCGCGCGAGCAGTTGTTGCGCTTCATCCGGGCGGAACACGAGGGCGATGCGGGCATCGTCTATTGTCTGTCCAGGCGCAAAGTGGAGGAGACCGCCGAGTGGTTGGAGCGCCAGGGGTTGAGCGCGCTGCCTTATCACGCTGGGTTGAACAACCAGGCGCGTGCCCACAATCAGGAGCGCTTTCTGCGCGAGGAGGGCATCATCATGGTGGCCACCATCGCGTTCGGCATGGGCATCGACAAATCGAATGTGCGTTTCGTGGCGCACTTGGATCTGCCGAAGAGCCTGGAGGCGTATTACCAGGAGACGGGCCGCGCCGGCCGCGACGGATTGCCGGCCAGTGCCTGGATGGCTTATGGCTTGCAGGATGTGGTGACATTGCGGCGCATGGTGGATGAGTCCGAAGCGGACACGGCCCGTAAGCGGGTGGAGTACCGCAAGCTGGAGGCGATGCTCGGTTACTGCGAGATAACCACCTGCCGCCGCCAGAGTTTGTTGGCTTACTTCGGCGAGGCTCTGGGCCAACCGTGCGGGCATTGCGACACCTGCGTGGAGCCGGTGGCCAGTTGGGATGGCACGCAGGTGGCGCAAAAGCTGTTGTCGTGTATATGCCGTACCGGTCAGCGCTTCGGTGTCGCTTATGTGGTCGATGTGTTGCTCGGCAAGGATGATGAGCGCATCCGCCGCAACCGCCATGATCGCTTGAGCACCTTCGGCATAGGCACCGAGCTTGATGGCAAGGCGTGGCGCGGTGTGGTGCGCCAACTGGTGGCCAGCGGCTATATCAGTGTAGATGTGGACGGGTACGGCTCGCTGCGTTTGACCGAGCGCTGCCGGGCGGTGCTGCGCGGTGATGAGACGGTGACGCTGCGCCGCGATCCGGCGCGCATGCCGCGGGCGGCCAAACCGCGGCAACGCCCGTCCAAGGATATCGCCCCGCATAACGAAGCCTTGTGGGCCGCCTTGCGCGAATGCCGGCGGTACTTTGCCTCGGAGCAGGGGGTGGCGCCTTATGTGATTTTCCACGATACGACTCTGGCGCAGATGGCGGCGCTGCGGCCCGATAGTCACGATGCGTTGTCCCGGATCTCCGGGGTAGGTGAGAAGAAGTTGGAGCGCTACGGCGACGCGTTTTTAGCCCTTATACGTGAGCATGAACAGGGCGGAGGTTGAGAACGTGGCGCTGGCTGCACGAGAATTCTTGCACGGCTTGTTCGATGCCGCTTTGCAGGCAGCGTTGCCCGAGCGAGTAGTGCCTGCGGCTCTAGGTGCCGCGCCCACTGGACAGGTGTTGGTGTTGGGGGCGGGTAAGGCGTCCGCCAGTATGGCACGGGCGGTCGAGACGGCCTGGCCGGAGGCCGAGCTGAGCGGTTTGGTGGTGACCCGGTATGGGCACGGTGTGCCCTGCCGGCGCATCGAGATCGTGACGGCGGCCCATCCGCTGCCGGATGCCGCCGGACAGCGGGCGGCGGCGCGTATGCTGGAACTCGCCATGAGGGCAGGGGCCGGCGACACGGTGTTGTGCCTGATCTCGGGTGGCGCCTCGGCGCTGCTAAGCCTGCCGGCCGCGGGCGTGAGCTTCGCCGAGAAGCAAGATCTCAACGCGCAACTGCTGAAGTGCGGTGCGCCCATCAATGAAATGAACGCCGTGCGCAAGCGGTTATCGGCCATTAAGGGCGGCCGTTTGGCGGCCGCCATCGCACCGGCGGCGGCGCGGAGCTTATTGATCTCGGACGTGCCGGGTGATGATCCCGCCGTCATTGGCTCCGGGCCTACCGTGCCCGATACCGATGATGCGCAAAAAGCACTCGATATCTTGCACCGCTACGCCATCTCGGTGCCGGATCATGTGCGTAGCGTCATGCGGTCTAATAACAGCATCGGCCAGTTACTGGATAATCAGGAAGTGCGCGTGATCGCCGCGCCGCAGCAATCACTGGAAGCGGCGGCGGCCCATGCCGAAAGTATGGGCGTGGCGCCGCTCATCTTGGGCGACGCGATTCAAGGCGAGGCGCGTGAGGTGGGGCGGGCGTTTGCCGGCATTGCCCGGCAGATCCGCCAGCACGGGCAGCCGTTGCCGGCGCCTTGTGTGTTGTTGTCGGGGGGTGAGACCACAGTGACGGTACGGGGCGGCGGGCGCGGTGGGCGCAATAGCGAGTTCGCGTTAGGTTTGGCGCTGGCGCTTGAGGGCGAGCAGGGGGTGTCGGCCATCGCCTGCGATACCGACGGTATAGACGGCTCGGAGGACAATGCCGGTGCTGTGGTGTTTGCCGATACCCTAGCCCGCGCAGCGAAAGCAGGCGTGCACGCTTGGCGCATGTTGGAACGAAATGATGCTTATGGCGTATTCGAGGTTATTGATGATTTGGTGGTGACCGGGCCTACGCTGACCAATGTCAATGATTTTCGGGCCATCTACGTGAGCGGATAAGGCGCAAACTTTAGGATCTGCGGGCTCACAAAAAGGGGAGCAGCGGTGCGGGTAGAACTTGATTACGGGCGCAGCAAATTAGCGGTGGCGCTGCCGGAGACGGCGGCTGTCACCGTGATCCGAAAGAACGAGTCGCAGCCTCTAGCGGATGCCAAAGCCAGCGTGTTGCAAGCCCTGGCGCAGCCGGTGGCCTGTGCCTCCTTGGCTACATTGGCGGCCGGGCGCGGCTCGGCGTGCATCGTCATTTGCGACATCACCCGTCCGGTTCCCAATGGCCTGTTTTTGCGCCCGATGATCGAGATCATGCTGGCGGCGGGAATCGCGCGGGACACGATCCGCATTCTGGTGGCGACGGGGTTGCACCGCCCCAACGAAGGCGAGGAGTTGGCCGAACTGATCGATGACCCGTGGGTATTGGAGCACATCCGCATCGACAACCACGATGCGACGGATGCCGGGCAGCATCTGGACCTGGGGCGGACACCGGGGCGCGGGGTGCCGGTCAAACTGGACCGGCGCTTGGTCGAGGCGGACCTGCGCATCGTCACCGGCCTGGTGGAGCCCCATTTCATGGCCGGCTACTCCGGTGGGCGCAAAGTGATCGCGCCGGGGGTGGCCCACGAGGACACTATTCGTACTTTCCACAATGCGAGGTTCATGAGCGATCCGGCGGCGCGCCAATGCAATCTTGCCGGCAATCCGCTGCACGAGGAGCAACTCGCTATCGCGGCGATGGTAGGCGAGGTGTATTGCCTGAACACCGTGTTGGACGCAGCCAGGCGCGTGACCTTGGTGAATTTCGGGGACTTGCTGGAGAGCCACGCTGAAGCGGTTCGAGCGGTAGAGGCGGCCTCGTTGGTGCCGGTGCCGCGCCGGTTTTCGACCATCGTCACCTCTGCCGCCGGCTATCCCCTAGACGGTACTTACTATCAGACCGTCAAGAGCATGGTCACGCCTATGGACATCATGGCGGACGATGCCCGTTTGATCATCGCCTCCGACTGCTCGCAGGGCATCGGCTCGCCGGCCTACCGGGCGGCTCAGGCGCGCTTGGTGGCCTCGTCGCCGGAGGCGTTCATGGCGGACATCGCGAAAAAGAGTCTTGCCGACATCGACGAGTGGCAAACCCAGATGCAGCTAAAGCCCATGCGCGCTGGCAGTATTGCACTCTATAGCGAAGGATTGCCGGCGGTGGAGCGGGCCTTGACCGGGGTTGAGCACATTGATGACATCGGTGCAGCGGTGGCCAAGAGCATGGCGCAAAGCGGCGATAGGGCGGTGGCTGTTATCCCGGAAGGCCCCTACGTGGTGCCGTATTTCGAGGCTGTTTGAGCGCCGTGGCAGAGCGTTCTGAGTGCCTTTATCCCGCGTCTATCCATCTCGATCCGTTGGGTGGCATAGCGGGCGATATGTTTATCGCCGCAATACTGGATGCATGGCCGGATCTGCGCGCTACAGTGGATGCGGCAGTGGCGGCCTGTGACATGCCGCCCGGCTGGTCGGTGAAGCTTTCACGCCGCAAAAGCGCTTTTATTGAAGGCAATCACTTCGATGTCATCGGCCCCGCCCACGAGCGTGGCCGTGCTCATCGTCATGGTCATGGTCATGGTCACGGTCAGGATGAAGGCGGTGAACCTGTACACGCTATGGGCCGCTACGCCGATGTGGCGGCGCGCATTGATGCCATGGCACTGCCGGCGGCGGCGAAAGACCATGCCCAGGGCATCTACCGGCGGTTGGCTGAATGTGAAGCTAAAGTGCACGGCATCGAGGTGGCCGAGGTGCATTTCCATGAATTGGCAGACTGGGATTCCCTCATCGATATCGTCGCTACGGGCAGTTTGTTGGCGGCGTTGGCGCCTGAGCGATGGACGGTAGGATCGGTGCCGCTGGGCTCGGGGCAAGTACGCACCGCGCACGGTCCGCTGCCGGTGCCGGCGCCGGCCACCACCCGCTTGTTGGCCGGTTTTAACGTGCACGATGACGGTATTGCGGGGGAGCGAGTGACGCCTACCGGCGCGGCTATACTCGCCCATCTGCAACCCGCTCTGGGCCGCCGCGCTCTGCGCGGGCGTATGGGGGTAAGCGGGATAGGCGTGGGCACACGGCAATTGCCTGGGCTCGCCAATATTTTGCGGGTGACGGCTTTCCATGAGATCGACGCACAGAGCGATGTTTTAACCGATCAAGTGGGCCTCATCGAGTTCGATGTCGATGATCTGACCCCCGAAGAGTTGGCGAATGCACTCGACTGTCTGCGCGCCATGCCAGGGGTTATCGATGTGCTATCCAGGCAAGCGTACGGCAAGAAAAGCCGGCATGTGTTCGAGGTCCGCCTGCTGGTCGAACCGGCGGCGCAGGCGGCGGTCGAATTGGCGTGCTTCGAGCAAACCACCACCTTGGGTCTGCGCTCGGCCCTGGCCACGCGGCGGTTGTTGGCACGCCAGACGATCGCCACGGGAGCCGGCTATAAAGGGACGCCGGATGGCACAATAGCCGTCAAAATCGCTCACCGTCCTGGTGGTGTGACGGCCAAAGCGGAGCACGATGATATCGCCCGCACCGGCGGTGTTCTGGCGCCGCGGCGCCGCTTAGCCGAGGCCGCGCAGCGCGAAGCTTTGCAGCAATATGAAGAGGAACATGGTGACTGAGACGCTGGCGCGAGCATTAGAGTCGATCTGCGGCCAACAGGAGCGGGCCGCTGTTGCTGTGAGCGGTGGTGTCGATAGCATGACGCTAGCGGTGCTGGCGGCGCGGGCGCTGGGCGAGCGGTTTACCGCGTTTCACGCGGTGTCGCCCGCAGTGCCGCCCGAGGCTACTCGGCGGGTTCAGGCCTATGCCGCGCGCTACGGTTGGCGCCTCGAGATCATCAACGCCCGCGAGTTCGATGATCCTCAATATCTGGCCAACCCTTTCAACCGCTGTTATTTCTGCAAAAAAAATCTCTATGCGCGCATCGCTGAGGCGACTGACGAGCAGGTATTCTCCGGCGCCAACACCGACGATCTGGGTGACTTCAGACCAGGGTTGACGGCGGCTTTGGAGCGGGCGGTGCGCCATCCTTATGTGGAAGCCGGTGCCGGTAAGACGCAGGTGCGTGCGCTAGCTAAGTGGTTGGGCCTTGCGGAGGTGCAGGACTTGCCGGCCATGCCATGCCTGTCTAGCCGCGTGGAGAGCGGTATCGCCATCAACGCGGCGGATCTGGCATTTGTGAATAAAGTAGAACTCAAACTGCGCGCGCATTTTCCTCAAGGCACTGTGCGTTGCCGTATTGTGCGATCCGGCGTGCGGGTGGAGTTGGATGCGGACAGTTTGGATGACTTGAGCGGCAAGCAGGGTGACTATATGCGCCGCTGGGTCATTGAGGAGTGCGGGGCGCAGGCGCGTAGTTTTTCAGGTTTTGTGCCGTATAAGCGGGGCAGCGCTTTCAAGGTGCCTGGGTCCGGGCTAGCCACTTGAGCACTAGTGGCGATTGGTTGTGTTTCGACTGGACTCGGGGTGAGCGTACCGGTGTGCCGGAAGCGGTTCTGGCGGCGGGCAAGAGCGCCGGGCAACTCATCACCATCGGGCGCGCTGCCATCGAACGGCGCGCGCCCGTCTTGTTTACCCGGGTGGATGCGCCCTGTGCTGAGGCTCTGGTAAAAGCCTTGGGCGACCGCATCCACATGGACGCCACCGCGCGCACCGCCACCATCGGCCGTGAGTGCCGCCGGCCCGAATTGGATGGCCAGGTGGCGGTAGTCGGTGCCGGCAGTTCGGATCTGCCGGTGGCACTGGAAGCCGTGCGTACCCTGGAGCACCTGGGCGTAGAAGATGTAGCACTGATCATGGATGTGGGGGTGGCGGGGCTTTGGCGTTTATTGGAACGGGTGGATGCTTTGCGTACCCGGCGGATAGTGATTGCCGTGGCGGGCATGGAGGGGGCCCTATTCAGTGTGGTGGCCGGACTGGTGCCCGGACTTGTGATCGCGGTACCCACCTCCGTGGGCTACGGCGTTTGCGCTGGCGGACAAGTAGCCCTCAACAGCGCTTTGGCCGCCTGTGCGCCGGGCGTTGTCGCCGTCAATATCGACAACGGATTCGGCGCCGCCTGCGCCGCCATCAAAGCGCTCAATCCACTGGTTAAGGGGAAGAGCACATGCAGTTAGAAGCGGCCGTGGTGTACACCGGCGTCTCGCGGCGTGTGGTGCTGGACTTGCCCGGGCAATGACCCCAACTCACGACTGATCCTCCCCGCGACATTCGGACACCTCAATTCAACAAGAACCTATCCTAGGTTCACGAGGTGAGAGAAATGGCACGGCAATCGAAGCAATTCAAATGATGCTATGTAAGCGCAGTTCAAGACTGAAGCGCTGGCATTGGCCGCTCAAGCGGACGTGAATGAGGCGGCCTCTCAAGTTAAATCCACAGATCTCACCACTGCTATGCCTGGCGCTCAAAAGCACAAGCACACACTCCTCGCAGTCAAGCCGATAGTGCTTTAGCCGCGGAGAACGCGCGGCTCAAACGGCTACTTACTTAGAAACAACAAGAGGTGGCCATCCTAGGGCCTGTTAACACTAATTATGATGGACTTCGCGTATGAAAATCACCGCATCACGTTAAACTTCTTCCTGTTCAAAGAGGTAACGTCAAAATACCCAATTGACTGGTGTTGAACGCCATTTTGTATGTCGCTAAGCACGGTTGCAAGTGGCGAGGTTTGCCGAAAAAGTTTGGTCATTGGCACAGCATTTATACTCGGGCCAATCGCTGGGCGAAAAATGCTGTACTCGATAGCGTATTGGCTGCACTACAGGAAAACGATGTCATCAACATACAGGTGGCGCAGGTATCTTTGGACAGTACAACAGTCAAAGTTCACCCGGATGGGACTGGCGCGTTAAAAAAACGGTCCACAGTCGATGGGTTAATCCCGAGCCGGGTGGACGACGAAGATTCATAGGGTTGCAGCAAATGCCACAACAGCAGTGACCTTTTCCCTATCCGCGGGCCGCGTTGGGGATGCGCCAGCAGGCCGGGAATTATTGAAATCCTTTGAAAACAATGGCTGGGACGGGACTCAAGTCATCATGGACAAGGCCTACGAAGGCGATGAGACCCGGCAGTTGATAGTCGATTTGGGGATGGAGCCCGTTGTGCCAGCGAAAAGCAATCGGTTGAGGCCTTGGCAATACGACAAGGAGTTGTATAAAAAGCGAAATGAAGTAGAGAGATTGTTTAGACGGCTGAAAGGATTTCGTCGAATCTTTACACGCTTCGACAAACTGGATGTTGTTTTTATGTTTTTTATCCACTTCGCCCTTATCGTGCAGGCCTTGAATAGTGTTAACACGCCCTAGGATCCTTGGTAGGTCATTCTCATACAGTGGTCTATAGTAAGCGGACCTTCTTCGAGTGTTGAGTGCTGACGTTAGTGACTTCCGTGATTCGTCATCAGTTTGAAAAACGTCGCTAAACCGCAGGGCACTTCCAGACTCGGCGCGTCGATAGATTGCGTCCACGAAAGGGTCGATACTTGTTCCGATGCTTGCTTCGTAGAAAGCAAATCTAAACGGACAATGAGACTCTAGCCGATTGAGAGAAGAAACTCTGCTTGCCCCGTACACGTAGCGTTGGCGGACTCGTTCATAGCCTTCAATAACTTCGGTGGCAAGTGAATGAAACGCTGGCGACGATATGATCCATTGCTCAGGTACGGAAATCTGCTTACCGAACAGCACGCTGAGCATGGTCTGGATTCTAAGGCACTGGAGCGCTGGAGATTGGTCTATGAAAGCTGGGTCAGATCGGTGATAGATCGCGTCATCTAGAAGATCTAAGTAGATGACTTCACGCTTGCTATTCATGCCTACCTCCTTGACGCTTGCGGTGGTTTTGCTGGGCGCGCCTAAGTAGTTGAACGGCAGCGATAAGCGGCAGCCATTTCGCGCAGCGGGATGGACGTCCGGCGGAGGCTGAAGCGAACTTGATCGCTTTGTTATGCCGCGTTTCCATTCTGCGCTTCCATGTACAGCCGCAGTACCGCATTGATTCGAGTTTGGTAGCCTTTGCCCTGCGCCTTGTACCAATCAAGGATATCGGCATCGAGGCGCATTGTTACGCTCTGCTTTACCCTAGGCATTCGTAGCTCGGCCGCCTCGAAGAAGCTGGCGTCTAGCGCTGGGATCTCGCTCGTGTCGATCTCATCGTCCTTGAGCGCATCAACCTGCTCCCAGTTCGTTGAGGACTTTCTCGTACGCTTTGCGTTCATGTGATAGTGCCTTTCGCATAGATATGATACGAATCACTTTTCCCACCCCGCGCTCTGTAAACACCACTACCCGCGCTCTACCCTGAGCCTGTCCGATTCCTATCCAGCGGTCTTCACCGTACTCCTCCCTTTCATCAAGAGAGGTGAGCATAGGGCCTTGGAACAGCTCCTCAGCGTCCGCGAAATCGACATGGTGGCGCCGCAGATTGCTTTGTCGCTTGGACTCGTCCCATTCAAACTCCATAGGACGAAGTGTATGTACAGCGCGTTGTTACGTCAATTGCGCTAGATGTGTCGCACCAAGGCGTGGTCGTCCCCGCGCATTCCGGACACCTCAATCAAGAACCTATCCTAGGTTCACGAGTTGAGAGAAATGGCACGACACTCGAAGCAATCCAAACGACGCTATGTAAGCGCAGTTCAAGACTGAAGCGCTGGCATTGGCCGCTCAAGTGGGCGTGAGTGAGGCGGCCTCTCAAGTTAAATCCACAGACCTCACCGTGCGCAGACACAGTGCACTAGATTACGGGCGCCGCTAACAATAGTCATTGTTTCGTGAGTGCAAGGAAGCACCGCGCGCACAACCGCAGTGTATAGATGATACCTGATGATTCGAGCACGGCGCTGACGCCGCAATCGCGGAAAAAGTGCATTTTTAGAGGTGCTCTTACGTCAGTCCCGCGTCTTGCGAACAATACAAAGTCGCTTAACTCGGTGTCCGAATGTCGCGGGGGAGGATCACCTCTGTATTACCCATACACTGCGGTGCCTGCGCTCCGTGCGCCTTGCCCTAACGCCGCTCGCTACGGTTTTTAGAGGTGCCCTTGTTTTAGAGGTGCCCTTGAGTCTTTACCCGCTAGTGCTGGCTTAGGTTCTCCTCTTTGCGCTGATGCAGGGTTTCCACCAATGCTTCCAGCTCCTGTCGATCGTAGTCGTAACCACCCGCGCGTCTGGACGCCTCGGCCATGGCATACACCACGTAGTGAGCCGCCGCTGCAATCATTACCGCTGCCGCACCGATGGCGCCACGCTCCTCGACGGTATTAAACGAAGCGATGACGAGCGGTCCTAAGACGAGCAAGGTCCACGCCGGAGCGCCGAACGTGGGCGATGCCACGGAAGGCAACATCGTCAGCCAAGCGGCGAGTGCCCAGATGATGGCGATCATGGGTTCTGCTTGGCTGACTGCGTTGGCCGCCAGCCATCCCCAACCGAGTCCCAGTGCGGCCAATGTGCAGGCGGCGTAAAGAGAGGGGCCAACCACGCCGCCGCGCACCGGCATGAGCGCGAGCAGGGCGAGGGCGATCAAGACGGTCGCTGCGGACACCGGCCCTGCCGAGGTGCCGACGGCGAACACTAAAGCGATGGCATTGGCGGCCATGCCGTGTCCGCGGGCGCTGCGTGTCACGGCCAGCAGCTCTTGCTCGCTCAGGTAGTCGCGCCGGTGTACGCCGCGAATGTTCACATCGTGCGGGTCCATTCGATTGCTCCGGAAAAGAAGTATCGGTTTATCTGTTCTTAAGCCAGATCAGCCAAGCGCCTAAAACTATCATCGAGGTCGCGCAGCATGGCTGCCAATAGCGCCTTGCCTTTTTGACGGGAGGCCCGTGCCGGATCGCCCCAGATCCCTTGTGGGGTGTAGTTAGGTTCTCCCGGTTGACGCGAGAGCGGTCCTGGGGCGACAGCGCGGTCGTAGGTTTGCGCCAAGTGCAACTGTACTTTACCGGGCGCGATGGCAAGCATCACAGAGGTTTCCACCTCGTCCCCGTGTCCACTATGACGCTGTTCACAGATCCGCTCGGCGCACGCGCACAAGTGTGCACCCCGGTAGACGTGATGTAGGGCCAAGCTAGGTCCAGCGGGGTGCTTACGGACATTCTCTAGCGGGGCGATGGTGCTGATACCGGTGTTGACGGCGAGAATGGGTTTGGCCGTATGCCGGGCGATGGAAGTGATAACGTCTAGCACCAGAGCCTCAAAGCTCTGCGCGCGCCTGCTGATGCTGCCGGGATAAGCCAAAAACGCTGGATAAAAGCCGATGTTGATAGGGGGCCACACTAGCGCAGGGTAGCGGGCGGCGATGGCGCGTCCTAGCCACTGCGCCTGTAGGGCGTCCGTATTGAGGGGCAAATGATAGCCATGCTCTTTGGCGGCGGCGCCGATGGTGATGACTGGCATTGCACCCTCGTGTCCTTGTTGTGGCGGCCCAATGCACAGGGTGCAAACCCTGGTTGGAGCCGGTACCCACCGTGTCGGTCAAACGACAACCCACGGCGCGGGTGCTTTGCCGATGTAGACTAACCAACAACCTGGGCAGGGTGCGAGATCGGTGGTCGCCAAGCCGTGAAACCCGTTCGCCTGAAAATGGGTTGATATACCACCCAAAACGGCGATTGTTAGCGGATGTCGCAGGTTCAGGATGACATTTGCGCGAGGTGCTCAGGATAACCGGGGCCGCAAGGGTTCCGGGGGCGTGGAAACCAAAAAGCTATGTTCATAGACCCGCTTCCGGGGCTATGCTTATCCCTATACCAACCTCGAGCTTGTCCAACAAACGGTTCAGATCGCGGCAAGCGCAATCTAACCTTATTCGTTAGGTTTTGCGAACCGGAGCACGATCCCAAACTGACCGCTGGTGCGGACCGGAGCAATCACTGTGCCCTATAAACCGCTTGCGACCATTCGCGACAATGCGTTGGCTCTGCCGCTTGATGAACGTGCCGAACTTGCACGAGACCTTGTTGCCAGCCTTGATGGACCGCCCGAGCCAAATGTGACTGCGCAATGGGACGCTGAACTCTGTCGAAGAATCAATAGGTTGCGCCGCGGCGAAGCGACACTGATTGACGCTGATGATGTCATTGCGAGAGTTCGCGCACGCCTCGCCCAGACCTGATGCTGCCGGTACGCGTCGATTCCGACGCAGCCCGGGAACTCGAAGAGGCCATCGCTTGGTACGAGCGGCAATCGCCTGGAACGGGAAAGAGACTGCTCGACGCTTTCGACACGGCAGTTCGCCTCCTTGAAGACCATTCCGTTCCATTCGTTCCGGTTTCGGGGGCGGCCGGTCGCCTGGGCGCAAAGCAACTCCTCCTCCATCGCTTTCCCTACTCCGTCATCGTCGTAGAAGATGATGACGCTTTTGTCGTTCTCGCCGTGGCACATCACGCTCGCCGTCCAGGCTATTGGATGGACCGCTTGAGCACATAGCGGCGAGGCTCAGGAGCGCGCAGCGAAGCGGAGCGTCCCTTAGAGCCTGTTGTTGGGCGAGGACGCCTACCACACCAACGAACTTCACGACCCGCTGCATCCCGGCAGCGCTGAAACTCAGATATCAAATACCTGTCTTGCTGCCACATCAGTTCGTCTACAAGTACTTGGCTTTGCCGTGATTGATGCCCGGCTATGAGTCCTCGTACCGATACGCCATGTTTGCGCTTCGCCGATGGTCCACAGCGGTTGAGGGCCAGCCTGCACGAGAGAACATTGTTGAACTTTGCAGTCATTCTCGGCCAGCAACCGCCGTGTCTACATGGACACATAAATACATGGGCACATAAATTCTGTTGTTCTGCGCTTGGGCATCGCAATCGCAACGCTACTGGTATGCCCACATCCGGCGCTGAATTGGAATTCTGTTTGCCCTTGAATACAGGCTTTGACGCCCAACGCCTAGTTTAGCGGCACCGGACACTCCGCGCCTTTTCGCGAAACAATGCCGAAGGCATTCGCAAAAAGGCGCGGAGTGTTCAGGGTCCGCTGGAACGACTGGTTGGGCAATCTGGGCAAATCATCTTGAAGTCTGGCAGATCTGCGATGTGGTTTACCTCTAGTGGTTTACCTCTAGGCATTTCGTTTCCCGTCTAGCAGTCGTGTCATCTGTTCATGAAGTTCTCTGCGCTCTCGAGCAAAATGCGCTCTTCTGTGATCGCTAGGACACAAAGCAATCACGTTCCACTGCCAGTCGCGCCCACCCTCGGACACCGGGATAACGTGGTGTGTTTCTAGAAAACGCCTCCCATCATAGGTTTCGAATCCCTCGGCACCACAGAACTCGCATTTTCCTTCGGCACGAGACAGAACGACTTTTCTGACGCGTGTACTTCGAGAGTAGACATTCCTACTGGCATCCTGGGATGACACTGGTCCCGGTTCCGGCCAGAGATCGTGTTGGTCAACGTACTTGTTGCTAGTCGTCCCGAGATAATGCGGGTTGATTTCTCGATTTCTAAGCCAAAAGACATCCCCTGCACTGGAGAGGGCGCTCACATCACCAGATTTCAGGGTTCTCGATCTGGAGTTTTCAAACTGCCCCGACACTACAAGTTCCCAGTTCGTATCGGCCCGAAGGTGCGTTAGACGGCGCTCAGCCATCAGGCTGAGCAATGGTTGGACGGAACTGCTGTTGAGTTCCAGGGTCTCGCCATTCAGGACACCGCGATCATACAACTCGTCAACACCAAACTCACCTAGAAACTGTCGCGGCGGTCGCACGCGCACCGTCGGCTCCGGTTCCGCCTCCTTTTGCGAATACGACCCGCGATGCACCTCTTGTCCGATCTTTCGAAGTGTGGTCGGCGACACGTGTGTTTCGCGCATTCCGCTTGGGGACACATAGGTATCCCAGCGGACGAAGACGTTCTGCTCGCCTGGAACTGGCAACTCAACCACGACGCCGAGCCGATTCTTTCCGCGCCGGTCGCGGTATTCAACGCGATCGCCAACTGAGAATGTATGGGTCACTCTGATGCCCAACAGATATTAGCCGGACTTTTGTCGCGGAATTCTACGACGAGTTGCCGTAACTGTTTACGGCAATGTGCCATGTATTCATCCGATTTTCCCACCCTGGTCGAGTTTCTACCCTTATTTCCCTTCCTAGTCGATAACTTACTTAATTGGGCTTTTCTGTCTTTGCCTAAGGTTTGTCAATACGCGGCGTTGGTTCGTATTACAACGCGAAAGCTGTGCGGCTGTGACCTACTAGCCTTTTCGCGTTCTTTGGACTGTGAGGAAGACCTGCTGTAGAAGAGTTATCAAGGGATGCGAAGAATGCACTGGGCAAGCTGAGCGAGGCGATCCGGCTTCGGCATTATTCGATACGAACGGAGCAAGCTCACTGCGGATGGGTGAGGCGCTTTTTATACCGGGCCCGCCGGCTTGCTCTCGCAGCGCTGAGCGCTTGGCATGCACGCCGGTTGTTGCCGGACTTGGTGACGCAACGGGCTGTCGCGCCTGCCACTCAGAATCAAGCCTTAAATGCAATCGTGTTTTTGCTACCGGCACATTTGGGAGCAGGATTTGACGGATGCACTACAAGATTTGCCGAGCGCGCGCACGCCTCAGCGCATCCCAGTTGTATTGACTTCAGTCGAAGTGGCGCGGATGCCCGGCCAATTGGCTCACCCGCACTGGTGGGTGGCGTCATTGTTATACGGCAGTGATCTGCGGCTTATGGAGGCGCTTCGTTGACGGGTGAAAGATCTGGATTTCGGGTTTTGTGCGATCGTTGTGCGGGATGGAAAGGGCCATTAAGGATCGGGTGGTTATCTTGGCGGATGAACTTATCCCTCATCTGCGTGGACCTCTCATAGCCCGTCAGGTTGAACATATATCCAAACGCAGCGGCTCAATGGACGTGGCAGTACGTGTTTGCTGCGCGCAAGCTCAGCACCGCTCCCTGGAGCGCGAAGCGGCGGTGCCACCACGTGGGTGAGCGGTTGGCTCAGCGGGTCGCCGCGCGGGCGCTACGCGCCGCCGGGGTGAGCAAGAAAGCTTCTTGTCATACGTTCAGGCACTCTTTTGCGACGCGTTTGCTTGGAAAGAGGCGCGGACATTAGGACAGTGCAAGAGCAGCTAGGGCACGCTGACATCAGGACTACGCCAATTTACACGCACGGACTGAAACGCGGTGGCCGGGCCGTGCGCAGTCCACTGAGTGCGATACTGTCAGCAGTGATACCCAGCCAAAATAAGACGGGCGATGCAGTGGATGCATGATTTCACCTCCGGCCAACGCAGATTACTTAAGTCGAATAAAAGTCCATCAATAGATTTCTACGAGGATGAGTGTTTCCGGCACATACTTTGTGGCGCAGGAAACCCACGCAGCTCTGTTGATGGACATTGCCGGCGAACTGCGTGAACAACTGCAAGCAACGGTTCTCACCCATAGGCTAGATGCGATAGCGCGCTATCGTGGGCAAGGTCAACGGGAAACTATGTTGGACCAGGTAGACCCGGATATCCGTATGGCACTTCGGATCGTGCTCAGGCATGGGGAATGTTGCTGATGTTTTCGAGGACTAGCCGAACCTGAGCAACTTGGATTTGAGTCTTTACCCGCTAGTGCTGGCTTAGGTTCTCCTCTTTGCGCTGATGCAGGGTTTCCACCAATGCTTCCAGCTCCTGCCGATCGTAGTCGTAACCACCCGCGCGTCTAGACGCCTCGGCCATGGCATACACCACGTAGTGAGCCGCTGCTGCAATCATTACCGCCGCCGCACCGATGGCGCCACGCTCCTCGACGGTATTAAACGAAGCGATGACGAGCGGCCCTAAGACGAGCAAGGTCCACGCCGGAGCGCCGAACGTGGGCGATGCCACGGAAGGCAACATCGTCAGCCAAGCGGCGAGTGCCCAGATGATGGCGATCATGGGTTCCGCTTGGCTGACTGCGTTGGCCGCCAGCCATCCCCAACCGAGTCCTAGTGCGGCCAATGTGCAGGCGGCGTAAAGAGAGGGGCCAACCACGCCGCCGCGCACCGGCATGAGCGCGAGCAGGGCGGCGGCGATCAAGACGGTCGCTGCGGACACCGGTCCTGCCGAGGTGCCGACGGCGAACACTAAAGCGATGGCATTGGCGGCCATGCCGTGTCCGCGGACGCTGCGTGTCACGGCCAGCAACTCTTGCTCGCTCAGGTAGTCGCGCCGGTGTACGCCGCGAATGTTCACATCGTGCGGGTCCATTCGATTGCTCCGGAAAAGAAGTATCGGTTTATCTGTTCTTAAGCCAGATCAGCCAAGCGCTTAAAACTATCATCGAGATCGCGCAGCATGGCTGCCAATAGCGCCTTGCCTTTTTGACGGGAGGCCCGTGCCGGATCGCCCCAGATCCCTTGTGGGGTGTAGTTAGGTTCTCCCGGTTGACGCGAGAGCGGTCCTGGGGCGACAGCGCGGTCGTAGGTTTGCGCCAAGTGCAACTGTACTTTACCGGGCGCGATGGCAAGCATCACAGAGGTTTCTACCTCGTCCCCGTGTCCACCATGACGCTGTTCACAGATCCGCTCGGCGCACGCGCACAAGTGTGCACCCCGGTAGACGTGATGTAGGGCCAAGCTAGGTCCAGCGGGGTGCTTACGGACATTCTCTAGCGGGGCGATGGTGCTGATACCGGTGTTGACGGCGAGAATGGGTTTGGCCGTATGCCGGGCGATGGAAGTGATAACGTCTAGCACCAGCGCCTCAAAGCTCTGCGCGCGCATGCTGATGCTGCCGGGATAAGCCAAAAACGCTGGATAAAAGCCGATGTTGATAGGGGGCCACACTAGCGCAGGGTAGCGGGCGGCGATGGCGCGTCCTAGCCACTGCGCCTGTAGGGCGTCCGTATTGAGGGGCAAATGATAGCCATGCTCCTTGGCGGCGGTGCCGATGGTGATGACTGGCATTGCACCCTCGGCGAGGAGCCGCTCTACCGCCAGCCAACTGAGATCGCCGGCCAGCGCACCGGGGGCGGTGACGGTATGGTGTTCCGGCATAACAAGCCTCCAACTGGGCGGCGCGCGAACCACGTAAGGGGACCTCTAAAAACCTACTGCGCAACGCTATGGCTGCGTTGCGCGGTGCTCGCAATCCTCATGTATTACCCCATGCACTGCGGTGCCTGCGCCCCGTGCGCCTTGCCCTAAGGCCGCTCGCTACGGTTTTTAGCGGTCCCCGTCAATGTCTAGCTGGCGTATTATCGGGCGCCAGTCTTTAGGGCGCCTTTAAAAAATAGTCATTGTTTCGTGAGCGCAAGGAAGCACCGCGCGCACAACCGCAGTGTATAGGTGATACCTGAGGATTGGAGCACGGCGCTGACGCCGCTATCGCGGAAAAAGTGCATTTTTAGCAGGTGCCCTTTATTTACCCGCAGAGGCTTGGATGTTTCCTGCGTGCCCGACCCGCTATGGCGAGAACAGTGGTCAATGTGTTGATAGTGGCCGATACTCACGGCGAACTCGACGCCCGCGTTTTGGCTTTAGCCCGAGATTGTGAGCATGTTGTTCATGCTGGAGACATCGGTGCGCGTGCCGTGCTCGAGCAACTGGCGGGTGAGGCGCGCACGGTCACGGCAGTGCGGGGCAATAACGATGTTGCGGCCAAGTGGTCGCGCGAGGAAGCCAACGTTCTAGCGGCGCTGCCTGAGGTGGCCACGCTGGAATTGCCGGGCGGTACTTTGGCGGTGGTCCACGGTGATCGCCATGGCAGCGGTAGTACACGGCACCGGCGTTTGCGGCGGCAATTTGCTGATGCGGCCCTGGTGGTCTACGGTCATTCCCATCGCCTTTTCATCGATCAGACGATGACGCCCTGGATCGTCAATCCAGGTGCGGCAGGGCGTGTGCGTACCTACGGGGGACCCTCAGCGCTGCGCCTGGAGGCGCGGGCACGCGGCCCCTGGTCGGTTCACACCTACCGCTTCGAGCGGCGGTGATCGGGATGAGGATATGAAATTTCGAATCGACTCCTCTCTCTGCCTCGCTATCTGTAGCGGCGCGCGATTTTGTCTACGGGGCACCTCTAACCAATGCACTTTTTCCGCGATTGCGGCGTCAGCGCCGTGCTCGAATCCTCAGGTATCACCTATACACTGCGGTTGCGTGCGCGGTGCTTCCTTGCACTCATGAAACAATGACTATTTTTTAAAGTCGCCCTACGGTTGGAGTCCGTACCGGGTGCGTATCGATTTGCATCAAGCTAGCGAAGAGAGCGTTTCACTGGCAGCCGTTGAGTCGCAGCCAAGGCCCTTATCCGACACGAGACCTCGGGTCATTTTCGTCAATCGTTATTTTTCTCCGGATCAATCGGCTTCCGCGCGTATGCTAAGTGGCCTCGCGTTCGACTTGATGACCGATTTCGACGTGTTGATCGTCACTTCGCGTCAACTCATCAACGATGCGCGTGCGATGCTACCGGCGCACGAACAGATAGGCGGTGTGGATGTACACCGCGTGTGGAGTACATCTTTTGGCCGCGGGCGCCTGGCGCTTCGAGTGCTCGATTACTTGAGTTTCTATGTGAGCGCCCTGTGGCTTGTGCGCCGCCTGGTGGGTCCGGGCGATGTGGTTGTCGCGAAGACCGATCCGCCTATGCTGTCGGTGGCCATCGCGCTGGCGCTGCAGGGCAAAGACGCCCACCAGATCAACTGGTTGCAGGACGTTTTTCCGGAAGTAGCGAGCGCTCTTGGCCTCATCAAGCGGGGCTCGCGGCTAGAGCGCTGGTTGCTCCGTGCGCGCAATAGATCTTTGCGCAATGCCTTCGCCAATGTGGTTTTGAGTGAAGGCATGGGGGCGTTGGTGGCGGGCACATCCGCGGCACCTGTCACCGTGATCCCCAATTGGGCCGACGGGCAGGCGGTCAATGAACAAGCCGACGCCGTGGCTGAGGTTATCCGCGCACAGTGGGGCGTGGGACAAAAACTCGTCATCGGGTATTGCGGCAACTTCGGCCGGGTACATGATTTCCATACTTTGCTGGAGGCGGCCACTCTTTTGCAGGACCGCCAGGTGGAGTTTGTTTTAGTGGGCGATGGCGTTCAGCGGCAAACGCTGCTGGATGGAATAAAACACCGCGCGCTGTCCAATGTGCGGATCTACCCGGCTGAGCCGGAACCGCGTTTAGGCGGCCTGCTGCGGGCGGTTGATGTTCACGCCGTGACCCTCGCGCGGCCCCTGGAAAACCTGGTGGTGCCAAGCAAACTCTACGGTGTGCTGGCCGCCGGCCGCCCGGTTTTGTACGTGGGGGAGGCGGCTGGCGATATAGGGCGTTTACTGAAGGATTATGCCTGCGGCGCCGCGGTGCAGGTGGGAGACGGCCATGGTGCCGCGCGGGCAATCGAGTATTTTTTGCATCAGCCGGAACATCGTGCCGGCATGGGGCGGCGGGCGCGGGCACTGTTCGAGGCTCGTTTCGAGCGGCGCGTCGCCGCGGCCTCATGGCGTGAATTGTTACGTGAATTGTTAAAGGCGGCGGTGTGAATCCATTGCTCGAGACGCTCAGTGTGTGGACGGCGCGGGATGTGGCGTCTTGCGCATTGGCTTTCGTCAGCACCCTCGTGCTGCTGCACTCGCTCATTCCCTTAGCGCGGCGTATAGGTTTAGTGGATCGGCCCTACGGCGCGAAAATCCATACACTGCCTACTCCGCTCGTGGGTGGCATCGCCATGTTTACCGCGTTTGCGCTCACCATGCCGATGCTCGACATCGGTTTGACGCCCTATCGTCCACTGCTAGTGGCAGGGGCCATGCTGGTCATTGTAGGCGTCCTCGACGATTTCAAGGAACTCTCGTCCACCACCCGGCTTGCCGCTCAGATCATCGCTGCCCTGATGATGTGCTACTGGGGCGAAGTGCGTTTAGTGGACATGGGCGCGCTCAAATTCGACGGTGGCATCACACGGCTTGGCATTTGGGAGGTACCTCTCACCGTATTTTGCGTGATTGGCGTTATCAACGCAGTCAACATGATCGATGGATTGGATGGCTTGGCCTCCGGTTTGGCCAGCATCGCTTTTGGCACCTTGGCTTATGCAGCGGCTGCGGGAGGCGTCCCGGCCCATGCACTGGTGCTGGTGTTGTTGACCTCGGCCACACTAGCGTTTTGGTTCATGAATGCCGGCTTGCCGGGGCGCAGCGATGCCAATGTATTCATGGGCGATGGCGGTAGTTTGTTCTTAGGTTTTGCGCTGGCTTGGTTCGTGATTGAACTCAGTCAAGGCAGCGGGCGTGTTATCGCCCCGGCGCAAGCTCTTTGGATCGCCGTCATACCACTAATGGACACCGTGCGTTTGCTGATCTGGCGGGCGGCGCAGGGCCAGTCTCCGTTCAAGGGCGATCAGGAGCATTTGCACCACGTGTTGCGCCGGCTTGGCGTGAACGCCGGGCGAAGCGTCGGGTGGATTTTGGCCATGGCGCTGGGCGCGGCGGTGTTCGGCGTGACGGCACCGGCGCTTGGAATATCGGAGTTGTCGCTCTTCTACGGGTTCATGGGATTGTTCACGGCTTATGCGTTATTCATGGCATGGATCGGGTTTCAGCGCGGTTTATTCGGCCGGCCCATGGAAGCCCGCCTCGGCGCCGGCGATAGGCGTCACAGCACCGATCGGCGCGTCGATGAAAGGCGGCGCGGGGGGGATCGCCGTCAAAGCGAAGAGCGGCGCACCTGAACCGCTCACCCGGCCGGCGCAAGCCGCATGAGTTCTTCTTCTCCAAGTGCCTGCATGCCTTGGGCATCCCAGGCGATGGCGCTGGCGCCGCTGTACCAGGCGGCGAGCACCCAACGCTGCGCGGTTTTGCCGTTGAGGTTGAACTGGTGCCGGGCGGGCCTGTGGGTGTGGCCGTGAATCATCAGCGCCGCACCAGAGTCCACCAATAGCGCCCGCACGGCATGCTCATTGACATCCATAATGTCCTGGGCTTTAAGCTGGGTCGCGTGTTTGGAGGCGGCCCGCAGTTTGGCCGCCTCCTCTATCCGCGCAGGCATGGCTTGGGCGAGGAAACGCTCCTGATTGTCCCAGTCCAGCACCGAGTGGCGCAGTGCCTGGTAGTCGAGATCGTCGGTACAAAGAGCATCGCCGTGAGTCAGCACCACGGTTTGTCCCGCCACTTGCCGCACCCAGGGGTCATCGTGCAGCGTTACCCCGGCCGCCTGAGCGAAGCCGTCGCGGAGCAGGAAATCGTGATTACCCCGCAGTAGATGTATAGCCGTGCCGGCGCCACTACAGGCGGCCAGCGCCGCTACCACCTCAGGATGCGGATCACGGTTGTCATCATCGCCTAGCCACATATCGAACAAATCACCCAAGATATTGAGTTCATCGGCTGCGCGCGCAGGGCCTTTGAGAAAACGCAGTAATGCTTGAGTGGCGATCGGGTTGGTGTGACCAGCGTGAATATCGGAGATAAATAACCTCACTCCTCGATGACTTCCGCCCGCGTGAGGGTGATTTCTTCTTTAGGCACATCTTGATGCATGCCGCTGCGCCCGGTTGGCACATCGGTCATCGACATCACGGCGTCCATGCCCTGCACCACGGTGCCGAAAACGCAGTACCCCCAACCGTCGCGGGTAGGCGCTTTGAAGTTCAGAAAATAATTATCTTCCACGTTGATAAAGAATTGGGCACTGGCGGAGTGAGGATCTGGAGTGCGAGCCATGGCCACCGTACCGGTGTTGTTGGACAGTCCATTGTCCGCCTCGTTTTTAATGGAATCGCGAGTTTTTTTCTCTTTCATACCGGCGCTGAAGCCGCCCCCTTGCACCATAAATCCCGGTATCACCCGGTGAAAAATAGTGCCATCGTAGTGCCCATCGCGCACGTATTGGGCAAAATTCTCCGTGGTAATAGGCGCTTTGTCCTGGTGTAGTTCAATGACCACGTTGCCAAAGGTGGTCGTAAGACTGACTTTCATGGCTATTCCTCCGCCCGAGACTATTCGATACTCAACAGGCTAGCTTTTTCGATGATGACGGGTGTTGATGGGAGATTTTGAAACGTTTCACGGGCGACGGTGGGGATGGCCACGATGCGCTCGGCCACATCCATGCCCTCGGTGACTTTGCCGAACACAGCGTAACCCCAGCCTTTGGCCGATTTGGCCTGGTGATCGAGAAAATCGTTGTCCGTGAGGTTGATAAAAAACTGCGCCGTCGCGGAATGAGGGTGAGAGGTGCGGGCCATGGCGATGGTGCCGCGCAAATTGCGCAGGCCACTGGCGGCCTCGTTAACAACCGGCTGGCGGGTTTCTTTGCGCTGGTAATCGGTAGTAAAGCCGCCGCCTTGGATTATGAAATCCTGGATGGTGCGATGAAAAATAGTGCCGTCGTAAAAGCCGTCGATCACGTATTTGAGAAAATTCTCAGTCGTCTTAGGCGCTTGTTCCAGGGCCAGCTCGACCACGATGTCGCCCATATTGGTGGTCAAGCGCACCTGCGTGGGCGGTTCCGCCCGCGCCGTAGCCGCCATCAGTAGCGCGGCGGTGAGGAGCAGCGCGCCGGTGGCGCCAAGTGAACCGGCCAGCACGCGCCGCACCGGCCGTATATATGCGGATAAACGAGCGAACATGTGGGCTCCTAGTGATAAGATCGACCAATGATACGGAGCCCGCGCCGATGGGCAACCCGCAGATCGAGCTGACGGGGTTCATTGACCCAAAAGTGGCGCACCAGTAAACTTCTCCGGCTGACCTACCTGTCTTAGGCCTATTCGGGGTATAGCGCAGTTTGGTAGCGCACCTGCTTTGGGAGCAGGGGGTCGGGGGTTCGAATCCCTCTACCCCGACCAAATCAACAGGCCAAGTCAGTAGGCTAAATCAGTATAGGTCTAGCGTGATGGCTGAGGATGAGCGGTGCCCGTGGCGTTGGCCTACCCGATTGTGTTGGAGGCGTACACACTTAACAGTTAACAGTGAGTCCGGCCAGGAGAAGGACCGAAGTTGACCCGCACCTTACTCCTCAAAAACGCCACCCGGCTTGCCACCTTCGACGATACGGGCAGCGAGTTCGAGGATGCTGGCTTATTCGCCCGAGATGGTGTGATCGAAGTCGTCGGATCCAGCGCTATGCTGCCCGCAGGCGCGGATCAAGTCATTGACGCGAGCGGGCATCTGATTTTGCCCGGCCTCATCAACACCCATCATCATCTGTATCAAACCCTCACTCGCGCCCTGGCGCCGGATGCGGATCTATTCACCTGGTTAAAAACCCTGTATCCCATCTGGGCGCGGTTGACCGCCGAAGGCGTTTACCTCAGCAGCAAAACCGGCCTGGCGGAGTTGTTGCTGTCCGGGTGCACCACATCCAGTGATCATCTATATCTTTTCCCCAATGATGCGTGCCTAGATGCGCAAATCGAAGCGGCGCGGGAAATGGGCATTCGCTTTCATGCCGCCCGTGGTTCCATGTCGCTAGGCCAAAGTGCCGGTGGCCTGCCGCCGGATGCCGTGACCGAAGATGAAGATACTATTTTGGCCGACTGTGAACGGGTCATCGGCCAGTATCATGAGCGCCAGCGCTTCGCCATGTTGCGCATCGTATTGGCGCCGTGTTCACCGTTTTCGGTCACCCCTCAGCTCATGTGCGAGACCGCCGCGTTGGCCCGGCGTGAAGGCGTTAGGCTGCATACTCATCTGGCCGAGACCCTCGAAGAGGAGCAGTTTTGTCTCGAGCGCTTCGGCCAGCGGCCCGTCGCCTATGCCGAGTCTCTAGGCTGGAGCGGGCCGGATGTGTGGCATGCCCACTGTGTGCATCTCAATCCGGGCGAAATTCAGCGCTTCGGCGCCAGCCGCACCGGTGCTGCCCATTGCCCCACCAGCAATATGCGCCTCGCCAGCGGTATCGCACCGGTGCCGGCCATGAGGGCGGCGGGAGTGCCGGTTGGTTTGGGCGTGGACGGCTCTGCCTCTAACGATGGTGCGCAGCTCTTGGCCGAGGCGCGGTTGGCTATGTTGTTGCAGCGGGTGGCGCCCGTTCGCTATGGCGCTACACCACCGGGCGGGCGTGGTGGATTCGCCGGTCATGCGGGTGCTTGTAGCGCGCGCGATGCTTTGTCTCTGGCAACCCGGGGTGGGGCGGCGGTGCTTGGCCGTGACGATATCGGCCATCTAGCGCCGCATATGGCGGCGGACTTTATCGCCATTGATCTCAACCGGATTGAATTCGCTGGCGCCCAACATGATTCGGTGGCAGCGGCGGTATTCGCGCAGCCGGTGCCGCCTGCTTTGGTGGTGGTGAATGGCAAAGTTGTGGTGCGTGACTACCAGCTATTGACGTTGGATGTGAGTGCTCATGCCGAACACCACAACCGCATCGCCGCTGACATGCTGAGTGCTTGGTAATTCGGCAGCGCCCGGCCGCCGTCGGGGTGGCCCCTGGAAATAGGGCTACTGCTCGGTGGGGTGTGTTCGCCAGTTTATTCTCTGTCGTTCGGATGTAGCGTTTTATCGCCATTGGCCCGAGGGCGTAGATACCATCTGCGTCCGTTCGAACATTCTACAACGGCGATGTTGTCGTCGGCGATGTCGTAACAGATCGGCAAAGTTGACGCGCCGCCGGAGCAGCCGTAGGCTGCGCAGGGCACCTGAAGCGAACAGCGCTTTGGGCGGTCGCGTTGACCTGGTTATGCATATCGATTCGCTACTAGGTGATAATTATTATCAGAACGAGCGCTGCGAATGCCAAGGTGGTGAGACATAGCGTCCATAGAATCTGTTTCCGCGACGGAACAGTGATATGCGTTGAACACAATCGATAGTGGTACAACACCACGCACCACCACGCCGGCAATCCTAATGACACCAAGCAGATTAAACCCACTGCGTGACCACACTGCTCCTTCTCCAGGTCAGTGAATGTCTCAGCGCTGCAGGTTTGGATTGAAAACGTGTTTTCAGTTATCGTCGATTCAACCGATGCACTGTACGCGCCTAAGAGCCTGTTCAAGATCTCCGAAGCAACAGCGCAATATTTGCAAGTAGCATCATGCCCAACGAGCTTTCGATTAGCCGCTCACAGTTTTTCCACAACCGGCGGTTTTTCTCAAACCATGAGAAGGTTCGCTCGACAACCCACCTCTTCGGGAGGACGGCAAAACGACCCGTGTCCGAGCGTTTGATAATTTCGACGTTCGCTCCGATTAATCTCAGCACTTCGCCAGCGAAAGCCATCCCCGTGTACCCGCCATCGCCCACTACACACCTAACCTCCGAGAGGCGCCCATCTGCTTGAGCAGCAAGTGCGGCCAGTGCCCCAGCTCGATCAGTGACATTTGCCGTGGTCACAAAAGCAGCGTGCAATAATCCCTGAGTGTCCACAGCTATGTGCCGCTTGATACCAGAAGTCTTCTTGCCTGCGTCATAACCTTTGTGGTTTGCACTGTCTGTGTTCTTCACGCTCTGTGCATCAACGATGATCAGGCTGGCTTTGCCACTGCGCCCCTGGGATTCGCGGGCCTCGCCAACCCATTTTTTTAACGCCTTGTCCAAGGCGCTGCAAGAGTCTTCTGGGGACGATTGCCGCCAGATAGTGAAATACTCATGCACACTTCGCCACTTTGGATACTCGTTGGGCAACATGCGCCATTGGCAGCCGGTCTTCAGCACGTACAACACTGCGTTGAACACGTGATAGAGATCGAGTTGTCTTGGCTTGGTTCGCCGACGCGCCGCCTCCAGGATCGGTCTAACTTTCTCGAACTGTTGGCGAGATAGGTCACTCGGGTAGATTCGCTCGTCTGTCATTGCCTTCGCAGCCGCTATGACTATGGATAACAATAGTTTAGGTCAGATGTCCAAAATCGTCAGATCTTGAACAGGTTCTAAGGCAGTTAGGAATGCGACGAACGCTATTGGTCCTAGATTGAGCCATTTGTTGAGTTCATTCCGAAAGAACTCATCAGTTTGGCAAAGATCTGCTCTTGAATCACTGTGACGCTCCGGAATCAATCTATCGATCATTGGCGCTCCTTGCACGCTCGAGTCTGTGGGCTTCTTAAGCTCTCCGCTGAGAGCTTTTGATCGTGCATAACGAAGTAGTGAATTACGCTTCGAACCCTGCGTTCATCAAGGAAGTGCTCGCAGAGCCAATACTGCGATCGTAAGCCAAGATGAGTGTTGGTCTCAATCTCTTCCTCATCAGTGAAATGCTCTCAGTCCTACCGTTGCAACTGATTGGTTTTCATAAGAAAAAATACTTGCTTTCCGCACACGTCACGGTGACGCTTTGCTTGGCCCGCCGATACATACGTTCTGCATAGGACAGGACACCAGACACCGCGCGCCACCGGTGCCAGCGTTCGGTCATTGGCCGCTCAGGTGGGCGTCAGTGAGGCGGCCTCTCCGTTAAAGCTGCGGACCTCACAACTGCTATGCTTAGCGCTCAAAGGCCCAGGCCAAGGAGCGTCAGGGTCGAGCCGATGCGGACTTGGCAGTGGAGAATACACGGCTTAACTTGTGGACCCGCTCCCGCCGGATGCGCCCACATCGGCGAATCGGTATATTAAGGCGAGCGAAGAAACATGAAGCTTGATAATTAACAGGCTGTTCTGAAAGGGGGACACAAGCTCATGAGGAAGACTTATACAGACAGCGTGGTGCAGGCGCAGCAGACCATTCTCCTTCAATGCCAGACCATGATCTTTTTCGCGCTGAACAATGGAAAGGATGTTCCTGGGGCGTTGGTGCAGGCGGTGCAAACCATCGCTCAACATGCCCTCCCGGCGGCTCAGCATAGGGCGCAAGAGCGAGACGATGGTATGGGGGAGCCGGCGTCCAGTGGCATTGACGCGGGCGGAAGGGAGCCTCCAGCGGAACCTAAACGCCTTGATGCCAGCGAATTGGCTGCACTCTCCGAGGCCCACGGCAAGTTGGCGGCACTTGTTGCACCGGCTCGCCCGGAGACCTTGCTGACTTTGTTCGGGCCTGCTGGTGGCAGATTGGGATCATTCTCGCGGCTGCCACTGTTGCGCTGGTTGCTGATCGCTGCCGGCGCCTTTCTATTGCTGTTTATCATCTCCAGCCTGTCGAGTGACGTGACCACCGGTGGCTCCGACTGGGCCCGGAACTCGGGTGCGGCACTGCTGTTGAATGAGCTGTTCCTGCTCTCTGCTGCCGGTATGGGCGCGTCTTTCGCGCAACTATACGAGGTGCACAAGTATGTCCGCGATGCCACCTATGATGCCTCCTACGAGCCGATCTATTGGATCCGGCTGGTGCTCGGGGTCACCTCCGGGATGATCATCGCCATGCTGGTCGATCTGGAGGCTCTTCTCGATAGTGAACGCGTGCACTTCGGCCAGCCTACATTGGCTATGCTGGGAGGATTCTCCGCTTCTGCCGTCTACCGCATTCTCAGCCGGTTCGTCGAGACCTTGGAGGCGCTGGTGCGCGGAGACGACAAGGCCCAGCGCCGGTTGGCGGCGGAGCAGGCCCGGGCTGGCGCGGAAGCCGAGCGGGTACGCCAGAATGCTGATATGTTCAAGGCGGTGGCGGCTATGAGAACACAGCTGAGCTCGGCGAACCTAAGCGAAGAGGAACGCAAGAGCATCGAGTCCAGGCTGGATAACCTCAGCGATAAGCTGTTGCCCTAAGCTGGCTTGTGGGGGCAAGCCCGGTGGTGATGCTCAAGTCGATGGTTGTGGCAGCACCAGGGGTGAAGTATCCGTCTGTAGCTGCACGAACCTCGAGCGAAAAAGCGCTCTCTTTGCCCTGGGGCATGTCCCCAGGGTACGCAACTGCTCGGCATCCCGCGCAACATCCTGTATTTCGCGTAGAGCCCCGCATCTCACGTAAGACCTTATATCCCGTGCAGGCGGCCATAGCGTTCGCGGTGATAACTCGAGGTACCAAAAGCCGCTTCCAACGCCCGCGCCCGCTTGATGTAAAAGCCGGCATCGTAGGCGTCGGTCATGCCTATGCCACCGTGCATCTGGATCATCTCGCGCGAGATGTGATGGACGAGTTCATTGGCGGTGGTTTTCGCGTGGGAGGCAGCCATGGCGGCGCCCTGCGCCCCCGCATCCAGCGCATCCAAAGCTGCGTACACCGTGGGACGGGCCAACTGGATGTCGGTGAACATTTTCGCTGCGCGGTGCTGTAGGGCCTGGAAGGATCCGATCAGTTGGCCGAATTGGGTGCGAGTTTTTAAATATTGGAGCGTGGTATCGAATGCTTGTAAAGCCACGCCTAGCGCTTCCGCTGCCACTGCCGCGGCGGCGCAATCCAAGATGTGGCTCAAAAGATCACGCCCCGCATCGACCGTGCCTAGCACGGCATCGCCGTCCACCTGGGTGCCGGCGAAAGTGATATCAGCGTAGCCCCTGGAGTCCAGCAGTTGCCGGCGGATGCGGTGAATGCCGGGTGCTTTCGCCGGCACCGCGAATAGAGTCACGCCTCCATCGTCCCTGTCTTCGCCACTGGTGCGGGCGGCGACGATGAGTAGGTGGGCGCTCATGCCTTCATGGACCATGATTTTCTTTCCAGTGAATGTATAACCACTGCCGCTGGACTCGGCTTTTAGCATGATGCTCTGCGGAGCGAAGTGCGCCGTTTCGTCAATCGCTAGAGCACCGATGGCGCTGCCATTGGCGATGGCCGGCAACCAGGCCGATTTCTGGGTGTCGTTGGCGCCATTTTTAAGGGCGCTCACCGCCCCTACGGCGGAGCTGATCAGGGGCGCCGCCACTAAGGTGCGGCCGAGTTCCTCCAGCACCACGCCCATAGCGCGGTAGCCCACATCCGAGCCGCCGTAAACTTCCGGTATCAAGGTGCCGGTCCACCCCATTTGCGCTACGGCACTGACTGTATCCGGGTCTAGGCACAACTCGTTGCCGGAATCCCTGAGGGCGCGAAGCGCACTGACTGGCGCGTGCTGCGACACCCAGCTATTGGCCATATCCCGTAAGATGGTTTGTTCTTCGGTTGGTAGTGACATGTTTAAGTCTCTAGGGCGCCTCTAAAAATAGTCATTTTTAAATAGTCATTGTTTCGTGAGTGCAAGGAAGCACCGCGCGCACAACCGCAGTGTATAGGTGATACCTGAGGATTGGAGCACGGCGCTGACGCCGCAAGCGCGGAAAAAGTGCATTTTTAGCAGGTGCCCTCTAGTCGTATTGATGGCGGGTCATTGATGGTCCAGTAGACCGAGCATGCGCTTGGCGATGATGTTGTTCTGGATCTCATGGGTGCCCGAATAGATAGACATGGCTTTGTTGGAGAGGAAGGCCCGGGTGGTTTCCAACTCGGTGCGCTCATACCCTGCGCCATCCCAGCCAAGCCCTTGATAGCCCATGATCTCGATGAGTAACTCTCCGCGCTCTTGCTGGACGGCGGCCTGGGCGTTTTTAGCCACTGAGCTCGCCTCGCTAGGGCCTTGCCCGGCCTTGGTTGCATCCAGCATCTGCTGTTGCATCAAGGTGAGGGACTTGAAGTGCATCATGTGTTTGATGATGCGCGCTCTCAAGTCCGCATCGGCGATGCGGCCGGCTTCATCCACGCCTACATAGTGCTTGGCGATCTCGGCAACGGGCCGGGTGTCGCCGGCCATTTGACGGCGGCGGTTGGTGGTGGCATCGCGCTCGAATTGCAATAAGCGCTTGGCGATGGTCCAGCCGCGGTTGAGTTGGCCCACCAAGTTGTCTTTAGGTACTACTACATCGGTGAAGAACACTTCCGAGAAGGGCGATTGGCCGGAGATTATCTCGATGGGCCGCACCTCTATACCCGGGGTTTTCATATCGATCAGCAAGAAGCTGATGCCTTCTTGTTTGACCGTGGGATCGGTGCGTACCAGGCAGAACATCCAGTCCGCCCAGAGGCTGCCCGAAGTCCAGATCTTCTGGCCGTTGACCAGATAATGATCGCCTTTGTCCTCGGCTTTGGTTTGCAGCGACGCCAGGTCGGAGCCGGAGCCCGGCTCGGAGTAGCCCTGACACCAGCGCACCTCGCCTCGGGAAATGCGCGGCAGATGGGCCGCTTTTTGTGTGTCGTTGCCGTATTCGAGCAG
Source organism: Gammaproteobacteria bacterium (assembly GCA_012103455.1). Lineage (GTDB taxonomy): Bacteria > Pseudomonadota > Gammaproteobacteria > HK1 > HK1 > WLWT01. The sequence continues at coordinate 4,478,042 of WLWT01000001.1, read as the reverse complement.
TGTCGGACCGAGCATGCTGGTGCCCATGCCGGTCATCGGATTGTAGGCGCCACAGGCGTACAGCTCAGTGGCGACGATGCGCGCCCGCTCCGTTGGCAGGCCACCGCCGCCGTATGCCAGCGGCCAGCCGGGCGTGCCCCAGCCTTTGTCGCGCACCCGTTCTTTCCACAGTTGAAAATCCGGCGCCTGTGGATAGCGCGGTAAGTACTGGTAGTACTCTTCTTGTTTTTCTTCAGAGCGAAGTTCGGCGGGGAAATTGTCGTTGATCCAGTCGCGTACCCTGGCGCGAAACGATTCCAGCTCTGGGCTCAGTGCTTGCACGGGTGAATTCTCCTAACAGCCGTCGGTTGGTTGATGGGATGTTGAGAGTGTGCGACGGCTGGCGCAGTGGATGCAATTCAAATGATGCCTCCGACCTCACGCAAAGACGCATTGCTGAGCTAGTGCTGGCGCCGTGGCAGGCCGGTATCGTGCAGTTGCTCGGTGAGGCCATTGGTGCCGTTCAGCAGGCCAGATAAGTGTGGCGTTGACGGCGATGGCTGGTTTGCGAGGAATTCGCTAGCAGTTGGTCTGTTGTCTTATTTCACCCGTTCTTCCAGCCGGTCGGTAGCCGGCGGTGGAGCGGGCGTGAGGGCGCTTATCTGTGCGCGTAAATCCTCTGTCATCTCGATGTTGAGCGCGTCCAGGGACGGTTGTAATTGCTCCAACGAGCGGGCGCCGATGATCGGAGCTGTGACCGCCGGATGGCCCGCTACCCAGGCCACCGCCAAGGACACCGGATGGACGTTGGCTTCATGGGCGAAGACGGTAAATGCTTCTGCCGCTGCATAAGCCGCCGCTTCGCTATAGCGCCGGGCATACAGGGTGTTGTCCACCAACCGGCCACTGTTGGGCCGCGCCGTGCGCCCGTATTTGCCCGTCAGCAGACCACCACCCAGGGGACTGTAAATAGTGACGCCGACTTGTTCCGAGGCGGCCATCGGTAAAATTTCCGCCTCCGCCTGGCGTTTGGCCAGGTTGTACATCGGTTGGATGACTTCAAAGCGGCTCCACCCCTGCCGTTCGGCGATGCCTAGAGCCTTGGCCACTTGCCAGGCGCTGTAGTTGCTCGCGCCCAGATAGAGCACTTTGCCACTTCTGACTAAATCCTCCAGCGCCCGTAGCGTTTCTTGCAGGGGGGTATGCTCATCGAAGCGGTGCATTAACAGCACGTCTATGCGATCGGTTTTGAGCCGGGAAAGGCTTTGCTCCACCGCCCGCACCATATAGCGGCGGTTGCCCCCGCTAGCGTTGATATCCGCACCGATCGGGTTGAAGCACTTGGTGGTGAGGATGATCTCATCGCGGTGGGGTGCCACCAAGGCGCCTAATATTTCCTCCGCCCGCCCGCCCTGGTAGGTATTGGCGCAATCGAAGAAGTTAATGCCCCCATCCCGCGCCGCGCCGTACATGTGCGCTGCCTCTTGTGGCCTAGTCTCACCACCGAATGACATGGTGCCTAGACAAAGAGCGGAAACGCGCACACCCGTGCGCCCTAGTGGACGATACTGCATCCTGGGACTCCGGTGGTTATGACAGCCGGTTAGTAACCGCAGCACAAGTGTGATGCCCTATATACAATATGCTGCCAGTTTTGATGAACGACGCACAATAACGCGTGCGCTGATGTCCCAAGCTTCTTTGCCTATTGCTGCAACCTCCGTGTTCGAGGCTTCTATGTCTTGGGCCGCGCCGCGGGTGGCTATGGCCGCCGTTGTCGCGGTCGCGCTGGCGCTGGTCTAGTGGCACGTGCCTGAGTACGGATTCTTGGGCTGGACGACGCTTGGCACATACGTGACAACAAGTATCCGCATTCATTTATCCCTGAGCACTTGTGTTGGCTGCTGGTCAATGCCGATATCGATTACTGGCGGCCCATCAGCTTTTTATCGCACGGCCTGGATTTCGCGCTATTCGGCCACTGCGGCGGAGTACATCACCTGACTAGTGTGTTGCGCGTGTTGCTGGCTTTGCTAGCGCTTGGTTTATGCACGCGCGCAGCATCGCAGTTGCTGGCGCTCGGTCTTATCTACGCGGCGATGGTGGGGTTGGCCAGGGACGCTGGCGATGCGCATAGTTGGGTGCTGCTCGGTATTATTGCCAGGTTGCAGGGCGCTGTGTAGACCGCTCGCGGCTATTACCGGCGTGCCCTGGAGGCCGCTCCGGATAACACCGATGCGGCTAGTCATTCAGGCGAAGCCGAAGTTGCCTTGAAGGCGGAATTACCGGGCAACGATTGAGATATTTGGCCATGTGTGGCAGGAGTAACGGCGATGTCGGCCGCCGATGATTTCGAACACAAAGTACGGGCGGATGACGCGGCCATCGAGCTCGCTGGCGCCGCCATCGATGTGGCGAGGACCGCCTATCCTCACCTGGATGAGGCCTTTTATTTGGCGCAACTGGATAAATTGGCCGATAGCGTCATAGCGTCCGCTCCTCAGGGTACCGAGCAGCACATATCCGCTTTGAAGGCGGTACTGTTCGAACAGTTCGGGCTACGCGGTAACACCGGTGATTATTACGATGTCAGGAACAGCTATCTGAACGAGGTGCTGGAGCGGCGCCAAGGCATTCCCATTTCCTTATCGCTTATTTACCTGGAGGTGGGGTGGCGTAGTGGGTTCGCTATGGCGCCGGTGTCGTTTCCCGGTCATTTCTTGGTGCGCCTGGATGAGGGCAATGGCCTGAGTGAGAAGGAGGATACTCCGTTATTAGTCGATCCTTTTATAGTCGATCCTTTTAATGGTGGCGCCATCGTTGCTCTTGAGGCATTGACCGCCCAATTGGCGCGGGCCACGGGTGATGAGCAAACGGCTAAACACCTTTTGCCTAAGGCCTTGCAACCGTGTTCTAGACGCGAAATGTTGGCCCGCATATTGCAAAACCTGGAGGCTATTTATACGCAGAAGAACGCATGGGAGAGCGCTCTTACGATTGCCGATCTGGCCGTGCGCCTCGATCCGCGCAATGCGAGCGCCGTACGCAAACGGGGGGCGCTTTATGCTCACGTGGGGCATGGACAGGCTGCTATCGCGGATCTGGAACGTTATCTGGCGATGGATAAAGCGGCTGAAGACGCATCCCGGATAAAAGCGTTGATCGCCCGCCTGCGCGGCGCCACGGGACGGCTTAGTTAATGAGTGCCTCAGTTAGTGAGTACTTTTGTCGACATTCGTTTGGAGAGGGTTAGTTGCCATCCGCAGCCGGATCCGAATACACCTGCTCCAAGCGGGCGCCCATGACGAAACGCATGTCCGGCAGGCGGACGCGGGCGGCGCCCAGTTCGCCGTCGAAAACAAGGCGCATACGGGCATGGCGCAGGATGTGCGCCGCGAAATATTCCGTTCCCGGGACGATGCGAAGACCGTTGCTGGCCAGGGATTGGTCGATTTCGCTGCGGCGAGTGGTGAGCGCTGTTGCCAGCATGCCGGAGACGGCTTGCTCGAAACGTTTGGCGCCGGTCTGGGTTAGCCGGGTGGTTACCCGCGATGAGTGCCGGTGCTGGGTGAGTTCCATTGGCAACTCCACCTCGATGTCCACGTCCGGGTGGCGGTCGCCGTTGCGGTGGACTAGCACCGTGTGCTGGATCAGCCGCACGCCCGGTTCGCCGTCTATGTCGATGAGTTCCAGGGTGGATACACCCTCGCGGTTTTCGCCCATTTCGTGTACCAATAGGCCGATCTTACGCGCTGGCCCGTGGGGGCCGCTGTCGTCATCCGGGTCGTTTTGCGTGGCGACTATGCCCGAGCCCCAGAATTTATAATCGGCTAGGCGCGAGGCGGTGGCTTCGTGGAACAGGCGCTGATTGGCTGGGTCCACCCGATAGAATTTCTCCTGCGCATGGAGTACCAAGGTGACTTCGGCGGCGTACGGGTAGGTCTCATCGTTGATGTGTTCGGCGTTGGTGCCGAGCGGGGCCATGAGCATTATGGCCACGGGAAGTACGCAGATGGGCAGCACGAGGATAGCGGGTACAGACGAGAACGCGGCCTTTAAGGCACGCGCCGGCGAAGTGTTCATGAACATGCAAGAGCTACTGCCAAAAGCTGCCGTGATGAATTGGCCGCGCATTTTGACACGCACCGCGGCGAGTGTCCTTCCAGACGGCGGCGGCGTTCTGTGGTGGCGGTCGCTGCCTTTGGCGATTGACGCTTTAACGTGCGAAGCGGAACATCTGCATAGGTATGGGGGGCTCATCGGGGTGGCTAGACGGACGCGGGAGGGTTTCTTGCGCAGCCTGATGGCGCCGGTCACGCTGGTCTTGGCGATGGTAGTGCTCGCGCTCACCGCTTGCGCGGCTGATGTCCGTGCGGCAAGCGACGGGGTCGCTGCGCCAGTCCACGAGTTCTACTTCACCCGGGGTAATTACGGCGGCGAGTCCGGTGAGTTCGGGCCGCGGTGGGCGGTGGATTTTCCTAAAGCGGACGAGCAGTTCCTGGTCGCGTTGAAGCGCTTATCGGTGGTCGATGCTTATCCTCACGACCATGCGCTGGAAATCGATCGGCCATCGCTGCGCGAATTTCCTTTTCTCTACATGTTGGAAGTCGGCTCCTTGGATCTGGACGCACGGCGCGCCGCCCGCTTACGCGATTATCTGCTGGCCGGCGGCTTTTTGGTGATCGACGATTTTTGGGGAAGTTTCGAGTGGAATGTGTTCGAGGCGCAGATGCGGCGCATTTTTCCCGGCCGGCCCATAGAGCCGGTAGCCGTTGACCATCCGGTGTTCCACGCGTTTTACGATATCCGAGAGGTGATACAGGTCCCGAACGTGTACCAGGGAGCCACTGGAGGTGCCACCCACGAGAACGATGGTTACACACCGCAAGTGCGCGGCGTGTTCGACGACAGTGGCCGTTTAATGGTGTTGATCAATTGGAACACGGATCTGGGTGACGGCTGGGAGTGGGCCGATCATCCGCAATACCCACTGCGCTTTTCCACCTACTCCTATGAGATGGGTATCAACTTCGTGATTTATGCCATGAGCTACTGACGCCGGTGTTCGAGTGGCTGTTCAACTACTCTTGGCACCGCTTCGCCGCTGGCGAGGTGGCGCTAGCCGTGTCGTGGCCGGCCGCGGCAGGGTTGCTCATTTTGCTGTTGGTGGGCGGCTGGTGGGGGTTGCGTTACGCCCGGGTGGGCAACGGACTAGCCCGTGCGGCGCTCTTTGCGGTGCGCGGGCTGTTGCTAGGCATAGTGCTAATAACCTTATTGGACCCGCACCTGGTAACCCCGGCGATCGACGTGCGCAGTGGCAGTGTTGCTGTAGTGTTCGACGATTCTCTCAGTATGCGCGGCGCTGGCGGGAGTGTCGAGAGCGCGGGCAGCCAGGCGTGGGCCATGTTCGCACCGCGCACGGGTAGCGTATCGCGCGAGATCGAAGAACGTTTCAATGTGATCTATGTAAAAGCCGGCGTCACTGCGCAGCGCTTCGATGTCAAGGCCCCTGATAGTAAAAAACCTGATAGTAAAAAACCTGATAGTAAAAAACCTGATAGTAAAACGCCTGATAATAAAAACCCTGATATTAAGGCCCTCTATGTTGAAGACCCCGGTGGCAAACCTCGCTTCGATGCACCCTACACCGATTTAGCCGCCGGTCTGCGCCGCGTTAAGCGCGCCGTACAGCGGCCTATCGCCGTCGTTTGGGTGGGCGATGGCGGCGCTATCCTGGATGAGGCGGCGCGGCAAGAGATGTTAGCGTTGCGCTCGGCGGGTGCGCCGGTACATACGGTTAGCGTAGGGCGCGCTGCCGAGGGGCCCGATGTGACGGTAACGGCGCTACAGGTGCCGCCGCGGGCGCTGGTGGGGGACCCGGTGGCGGTGAAGGCCAAGCTGCGCTTCAGTGGTTTGGCCGACGCATCATTCACCAGCGTTCCTCTCACCGTTGCGCTGGAAGACAATGGCTTATTGCTCGATGAGCGTACCGTCACACCGGATGATGCGGCAGGGGTGGCGGATGTGCGCTTTGATTTCACCCCGCAAAAGCCCGGCCCCCACCGGCTCAAAGTGAGTGTTGCGCCGGGCGCTGGAGAGAGTATACGGCGCAACAATGCACAAACGCGCTTGTTGCATGTGCAAGCACGCCGCCTGCGCGTGCTTCATTTCGAAAGTGAACCTCGTTTTGAAGTGAAGTTTGCCAGGCGCGCTCTAAGTGCTGATCGCTATGTTCTGCTGACCTCACTGGTGCGCACGGCGGAGAACAAGTTCTATCGCTTGGGCGTGCGCTCGGCGGATGAGTTGCGCGACGGCTTTCCCCGCCGGCAATCGGCTCTGTTCGAGTACGACGTGGTAGTGTTGGGCAGTGTGGCCGCCAGTGATTTGGATGAGGACCAACACGAGGCGCTGATGCAGTTCGTCGTACGCCGCGGTGGCAGTTTGCTGATGCTGGGTGGCAACCGGTCACTGGCCAACGGGGGTTGGCAGCGTACCCGCCTGGGGCGGGCGCTACCGGTTGTTTTGCCGGTGGCCACCACCCGCGAGCGTTACCGTGCCAAGGTGTACCCGGCGCAGTTGGCCCGCGAGCACAGTGTCACGGCGCTGGCTTATGGCACGCCGGTGTCCAAGCCGTTTAGCGAACTGCCGGAATTGAGTGTGGTGAATGCGCTCACCGGGCTTAAACCCGGCGCGGCGCTCTATTGGCAGGGGCGTACGGAGGCCGGAACCGATGTGGTCTTGCTGGCCCATCACCGGTTTGGCCGCGGCAACATCGCCGTGTTGCCGGCGCGCGATCTGTGGCGGTGGCAGATGCATGCATCGGTGGAATTGGACGATCAGAGTCATGAACTGCTCTGGCAGCGCATGAGCCGGTGGTTAGGCGCCGCCGCCGCGCGGCGCTTGGAGGTGCGCTTATCGCCAGCGCGGGTGGCCCCCGGCCAGGCGCTTAGCGTAGAGGCGCAACTGGTGGATGAGGCGTATAGACCTATAGATGGCGCACAACTGCAACTGGTGGGCGGCGCACCGGCGCGCGGGTGGCAGCAAACCGGTGCCGGCATCTACCGCCAGAGCCTGGTTGCGGCGGCGGCCGGCGCGCATGAGGTAACGGTCGCTTTCGGTGAGGGTGAGGCGCGGGTCGAGGGTAGCGCTTATCTGCAAGTCGAGGCTAACGGGCGCGAGTTCGAGAGGACCGGGCCGGATGTGGCGGCGATGCGCGCCATAGCGCAAGCGGGCCGGGGGCGCGCTCTGAGCGCGGCAACTGCCTCCGAGTTGCCACAGTTGCTCGATGCGGTGCGGCGCGAGAGTGCCCGGCAGGTACGCTTGCCTCTTTGGAACGCCTGGGCGCTACTGCTGCTGGCAGTGGTGCTGGCCAGCACTGAATGGCTGTTGCGCAAGCGCTGGGAGTTAGTGTGAGTATGACGCCCGTGATTATGGCTTGGGCGTTATGGTTTTGGCAGATAGGCCTATCGAGGTTATGGGTGCCAAGATAATAACCCGCCTGGTTATGGCCCTGATTTTATCGGCAGTGGCCGTGACAGCAGGTGCCCGTACCCACGTATTGGTGGTGACCGGTATTGGCGGCGAGGCGTTTTTCTCGGATAACTTCGAACGCTGGTCGCGCACGGTGACGGAGGTGGCACGCGATGCTTGGGGCAGCGCGCCCGGTGATGTGATATGGCTCGCCCCCAAAGAGTTGGAAGGGGCTGATGGTGAAGCGCGGCTAAGCGAAGTGAAGGCAGCTCTGCACGCCCTCGCCGGGCGGGCTACGCCAGCCGATACGGTGTTGATCATGCTGATCGGGCACGGTACGGCAACCAGCGGGCGGGCGTTGTTCAATCTGCCGGGAGCGGACGCTTCGGCGGCTTTTTTTGCCGAGGCACTGGTGCGGTTCGACGGCGCGAGGATAGTTTTTGTCAACGCCGCATCGGCCAGTGGACCCTTCATCGCCAAGCTCTCGGCCCCTGGCCGGATCGTGATCACCGCCACTGCTAACGCCCGGGAAAACGAATTCACCCGCTTTGGCCGTTTTTTTGGCGAGGCGTTCAGCACTGGGCAGGCCGATAGTGACAAGAACGGCCGGGTGTCGGTGTTCGAGGCTTATGAGTTCAGCCGTAGCAAGGTGGCAAAGACCTTTGCCGAGGCGAAGTTGTTGCAAACTGGGCATCCGCTGCTCGATGACAACGGCGACGGCGTCGGCTCGCCGCATCCCGCTTTAGACGGTGACGATGGCGGTATCGCGCGGGCGGTGTTTTTGCAACAAGAGGCGACCCTCTCACCGCGGCAGTTGCGCCTGCGGGTGGCAGCGCGCGCGCTGGTGGAGCGAGTAGAGAACTTGAAGCGTAAGAAATCCGTGATGTATCGGGACGAGTATTGGGCGGCGCTGGAAGATGTTCTCCTGCAACTGGCCCGCAACCGGCGCGCCTACCGCCAAGGCGGTGAACCGTGATGGCCAAAGCCGTGATGGCCAAAGCCGTGATGGCCAAAGCCGTGATGGTCAACGGCTGTATCATCGCCAAAAGATGTTTTATCGTGGGTGCGGTACTGGCGCTGGCGTGGGGGGTGGCGCTGCCCGCTGCGGCTCGAGCAGATATCTTTCAGGCAGATATTTCTCAGGCAGACATCTTTCAGATGGAGTCTGCTGGTGTCACGCCGAGCTTGAACACCGAGGCCCTGGAGCGGCTGGAAAAGCAGTTGGGACGGGGCCATGTGGATGCCGTCATAGATGAGCTGGCCGCTCACCTCGAGGCCGATACCGCCGATGCGCGGGCGCGCCTGTTGTATGGCCGCGCGCTGTCGGCGGCGGATCGGCATACCGATGCCCTAGTACACTTCGAGCAGGCTCGTGATACCGGGCTGGCCGGCTCCCCCGAGGTGGCCGAGGCCATCGCCCGCGCCACCTGGATGAACGGCGAGCCGTATGAAGCCAGGGTACTCTGGCGCAGCCTGTTGGAGCAGGCCCATAACCGGGGCGATAACCGGGGCGATGGCCATCATTGGGCGGCGGCGGATCTGCGCGCACTGGCGCGGGCGGCGTGGGCGCTTGGCCGGCACCGCCCGAATATGTTCAAAACCAGTTTGGACATCTACGAGCAGGCCATCAAAGCGGCGCCGGACGCAGACGAGGCGCGCCTGGAACTCGGCGAGTTGCTGCTCGAAAAATACAACAGTGCCGAGGCCACCGAACTGTTTACCGAGGTCCTGGAACGGCATCAGGGGAAACACGTGCGCGCGCTGACTTTGTTGGCCGAGGCGCAGCAGTTCGATCAGTTGCGCGCGGCGGGCGACGCTGTAGAGCAGGTGTTGCAACTGGATGAGGCCTATGTGCCAGCCCTGTTGTTGCGCGCTCAGTTGCATGTGGACCTGGAAGAATTCGCTGAGGCCGAAGCCGTCTTGGCGCTGGTATTCAAAGTCAATCGCTCCAACCGTAAAGCATTGATACTGCGCGCGGCGATTGCGTATTTGCAGGATCATGAGGAACTTTTCAGAACAACCATGATCACCTTGCGTGAAGCGGCACCGCGCAGTGGCGATCATCTAGTGACGCTTGCCGAGATCGCCGCCCGCAACCGCCGCTACCGGGCGGCGGCCGAGTTCGCGCTGATCGCCGCGAATATAGAACCCGGCGCCTGGGCTGCCCACGTGTTGCTCGGCATCAACCGGATGCGCGACGGTGAGTTGGAGAGCGGCCGGCATGCCCTGGAGGTCGCGTTCCGTGGCGATCCTTACAATATTTGGGCGCGCAACACGCTGGCGTTGATGGACAAGATGCGTGCCACGTTCATCGAGCTTCGTTCACAACACTTCGTGTTGACCGCGAAGAGCGCCGAGGCGGCCGTGATCGGCCCTTATCTGCTGCCATTGGCCGAGGAAGCTTTTGCGTACTACAAGGAGCGCTACCAGCATGAGCCCGCAACGCCCATACGCATCGAGATGTTCGCTGAACATGAGGATTTTTCGGTGCGCACGGCCGGCTTGGTGGGACTTGACATCCTAGGGGTTTCTTTCGGTCCGGTGGTGGCGTTGGATTCACCCTCAGCCGGTCGATTCGGCGCCGTCAACTGGGGCTCGGTGCTCTGGCATGAGTTGGCGCATACGTTTCATCTGTCCAAATCCGGACACCGCTCGCCGCGCTGGTTCTCGGAAGGATTGGCTGTTCACGAGGAGCACCGAGCGCGGGCCGGCTGGGGGGCTGATGTTACGCCGGATTTCCTGATCGCTTACCGCGAGGGGCGCTTACCGCCAGCGAGCCGCATGAATGATTCGTTTTTGCGTCCCAAGTATGCGCGTCAGGTCATTCACGGGTATCTGCAAGGCTCGGTGTTCATCGATTTTTTGCAAGCAGAACACGGTTTTGCGCCCATAGACCGGATGCTCTCGGGTTTTGCCGAGGGCCAGCGAATGGAGACCTTGGTGCCCGAGTTGCTGGGTTATGACATAGCCGCCCTGGACGCCCGTTTCGATGAATATTTCCGCCAGCGCTTTGCCGGTGAATTGGCGGCCCTAGGCGGTGCCGGGACAGGCGGTGCCGGGACAAAAGAGGGCGAGACGGATGAGGCGAGCCCGCTAGAGCGCACTATGGCGGCGGCCAAACAAGCGTTGCAGGATCAGGATTCATCCACCGCGCAGGCGCTTTTGCTGCAAGCCCAGGAGCAGTTTCCGAGCTTTGCTGGCGAAGGTAGCCCTTATCGCTTATTGGCGCAGTTGCATGAAGCGCAAGGCCGGCTCGAGCAGGCCGCCGATTGGTTGCGGCGCAACATCGACATCAATGCCGATGATCTCTTCGCACACCATGAATTGGCGCGGATCCTGAGCGCGTTGGAGCGCCGTGACGAGGCGGCGGCGGTATTGCGAAGAGCGCTGTATATCGATCCGTTCGACACCGGTGTTCACCGGGCTTTGGCTGACGTTTACGAAAGCAACGATGAGTGGTGGCCGGCGGTGGATGCGCGAAGAGCGGTGGTGCTGCTAGAGCCTTTGGATATGGTCGCCGCTAGGCGGCGGTTGGCTCAGGCACTGGTCGAAACAGGGGCCGTGGAAGGCGCGCGCTTCGAACTATTGCAGGCCCTGGAACAAGCGCCACTGTACGAGGACGGTCTGGAATTGTTATTGCAGATCAACGAGGGTGAAGTGAATGGCGTGCAAACACCAGCCAGCGGGATACTCGCCCCGCGCCTATCGCCGTAGAGAAGGATCACCCGGGAAAACACACACACCGGAACACAGACTAATGGAGCAGATGCGTGAACGATGAGACCACACAGTCCCTTGAGGAGGCTGATGACGTTGAAGTGTCTGGCCCTAAAGCTTCTAACGTTGAAGCTTCTGGCGGCGATGTTGTTGACGATGTGGCCTTGGCCAACGCTCTAGTGGATGACATGGCCAAGGTGCGGGCGGAGATCGCCAAGCGCATCGTCGGCCAAGAGGGGGTGGTGGAATTGGTGCTGCTCACGTTGCTCTGCGGTGGCAATAGCTTGCTGATGGGGGTGCCGGGCCTGGCTAAGACGATGCTGGTCAACACCGTGGCGCAAGCTTTGGCGCTCAGCTTTTCGCGTATTCAGTTCACCCCCGATCTGATGCCCTCGGATATTACCGGTACCGATCTGGTACAGGAAAATCCCGCAACAGCGGCGCGCGAACTTAAATTCTTGCCGGGCCCGGTGTTCGCCAACATCGTGCTGGCCGACGAGATCAACCGCACGCCACCTAAAACCCAAGCGGCGCTGCTGGAGGCGATGCAAGAGCACCGGGTCACCGTGCAGGGCCGCACCTATGCGTTGGATGAACCTTTTTTCGTCTTCGCCACGCAAAACCCGATTGAGCTGGAAGGTACCTATCCCTTGCCCGAGGCGCAGCTGGACCGGTTCGCGTTCGAGATCGTGCTCGACTATTTACCGGAAGACGATGAACTCGCTGTGGTGCAAAACACCACCGGGGCGGCGGGTGGCGAGCCGGACGCGGTCATCGGCGCCAGTGCCCTGATCGGCTATCAGCAACTGGTGCGGCGGGTGCCTGCCGCCGATACGGTCGCCCGCTATGCGCTGCGCATCGTGCGCGCGTCGCGTCCTACCGATGCGCTTGCCACCTCTGTGGCGCAGCGCTTTCTGGCTTACGGAGCCAGTGTGCGGGCAGCGCAGTATCTGGTGCTGGCCGGTAAAGCGCGGGCCCTCACACGGGGTAGGGCGCATGTTGGTTTTGAAGACATTCGCGCATTGGCTTTACCGGTGTTACGCCATCGGCTACTGCGCAATTTCAAGGCGGAATCGGAGGGCGTGACTACTGGCCAGGTGATATCCGATCTCATAGCTAATATCAGTGAGCCGGCCCTAGTGTGAATCTGCCCGGCGTGAGGATGCCCGGCGTGAGGATAGATAAGTGAGCGTGACGGAAGCACTGGCCGGCAGAAGCGCCACGGCGCGGTTTTTGGACCCGGCCGTATTGATGCGCATCGGCAATCTGGAACTGGCCGCGCGTATCGTTGTCGATGGTTTCATGAGCGGTATTCACCGGGCCGCCCATCTGGGGGTCTCCACCGATTTCGCCGAACACCGTCCATACACGCCGGGGGATGACATTCGGCGTATCGATTGGCGCGTATACGGGCGCACCGATCGCCTCTACCTCAAGCAATTCGAAGCCCAAACAACCGTCGATCTGATACTGGTCTTGGATGCCTCCGCGTCGATGGGTTTTGGCCGTGGCGATTATTCCAAGCTCGAATATGCCGCGGTGGCCGGCGCTAGCTTGGCTTACTTGGCCCGCCGGCAACGCGACCGGGTAGGTTTTGCCGCCTTTGCTGCACACACCCGGGTGTTCCTCCCGCCAAGGGCCGCTGCGCTGGCCGGTTTGTTGCGACACTTGGACGATTTGCGTGCCGAGGGCGCGGGAGACTTCGCCCGCGTTCTGCCGGCTATCGCCACGCGGCTCACCCGGCGTGCCATCGTCTTGGTGATGTCGGACTTTTATGCACCGGTGGAAGAGGTACTGGCGGCGTTGGCTGCGTTCAGCGCACGGGGACATGATGTGATCGCTATGCACGTGCTGGATGCGGCAGAGCGGACTTTGGACGTGGGTGGTACGAAGGTACTTGAAGACATGGAAAGCGGTGCGCGGCTGGCCGTCGATCCGGCGGCTGTTCGCGCTGCTTATAGCACCGCTTTGGCGGCGCATTCGGCGGCTTTGCGCGCCGGCTGCGGCGCGGCCAATATCGACTATTTGTCAACCGATAACTCCATGGCGCTAGCTCAGGTTCTATTTCACTATCTGCGCGGGCGCAACGCGCGCCGGCGGGTGAGGTGAATGCAGTGACCTGGCTCAGTCCCGCCGCTTTTGCCGTGCTGGCTGCGCTGGCGGTGCCGATCATGGTGCACTTGGCCGCCGCCCGCGAGCGTGATGGCTATCTATTCCCCTCACTGATGTTTGTGCCCAAGGCCGATATACGGCGGCTGCGCCGGTGGCGCTTGCGCGATCCTTGGCTGTTGTTGATCCGTTGTTTGGCTTTAGCCGCGCTCATCGCTGCTTTTGCCGAGCCGGTCTGGGACGGCGGCGGTGACGGCGGCGGCCCAACGCTCTCGCCAGAAGCTGTCATCATAGTGCTGGACCGGTCGCACAGCATGGCCCCTCTCATGGATGAGGCAAAAGCGCGGGCGCAGGCTTACCTGGACGGTTTGCATCCCGGGCAACCCGCCGGCCTGGTCGTGTTCGATTCGGAGGTGGCTCTCGTGCTCGAGATCGGCGCGGACCGGGCGGAATTGGACGCGCATATCGCTTCGCTACAAGCCAGTGCCGAGGCCACCGATTTAGCCGGCGCACTGGCCCTGGCCGGTGTGGTGTTATCTCGCTTCGGCGGACCTGGCCGGATCGCGCTTTTCTCGGATCTGCAACGCTCGTCGCTGGCGCCGGATGCCTCGATTCGTCTGCCGCCGGACACGCGGCTCGATATCGATAGGCTTGCCAGTCATCGCTCACACTTGCTAGTGACCGCGCAGTTCGAGCGGGCGGGCAAGAATCGGGAACGCTTGACAGTGACGCCGCGCGCAGTCTACGGCAAAGCTTATACGGTGCGGCTGACGGCGGCGGGCGAGACACTCACCGAGCAGCGCATGGATGGGACGCAGGGCGTGGATGGGACCCAGGGCGTGGATGGGGCCCAGGGCGCGGCGGTGACGGTGGCATTAGCGAGAGCGGCCGATAGGGATACTCCGGTGCGCGCCACCGCTTGGCATGAAGGGGGTGAGGGCGACACTTTTTACGCCGCGATCCCCGCGCGCCGCACCGTGACCGTGGCTACGATCGGCATACACGGAGCGGCGCTGGTCTATTTGAGCGCGGCACTGGAAAGCGCCGCTGCTTTCGATGTGCGCCGTTTGGCGGAGCTGACCCTTGACGATATTTCAGACGATTTCGACGTCGTGGTGACATCACCCGCCCGCCTGGCCGGTGGTCTTTTGGAGCGTCTGGAGACGCTGGGCGTAGGGTTGTTTTTGCTTGCGGGAGAGTCCGATCCCGGAGCCGAGTGGCCCGGGCAGTTGCAGGCATTGTTGGCGCCTGGCGAATTCCACCAATCCGAAGGGGTTGGCGATGAACGCATCTACATCGCACAACTGCAACGGGGGCATCCACTGGCCGCGCGGCTGCAACCGGATGCCGACGTCCTATTGAGTAGCGAGCCGGTGTGGCGTTACCGGCAGGTAAGGTTGGCCGATGGGGCGGCAGTGGCCGCTAGTTTCAGCAATGGCGCGCCGGCGTTGGTAGAGCTGACCGCATTGACTAGCAAAGCGGTGTATTTGACCACTGGCCTAGGGCGCCGCTTCAGCGAGTTGGCCCGCGGGCCCAGTTTCGCGCCTATGATCGTCGAGATCATTCGCTATCTGGCAAGCGTTGAGCGGCGCCCCCGGGCTCACGTGGTTGGTGATCATGTGGACATAGCGGCGCTGTGGCAGGCGGCTGGCCACGCAGTGCCCAGCGCACTCAGTGTCGAGCTGCCCGCTGGGCCGGTGCGCCGGCTCGATATGAAGCAACCGGTGCTGCGCCTGCATGAGCCGGGTCATTACACTGTGCGGGCCGAGCGGCTAGAGCGTGCCGGGTTGCCAAAGCGTTTGCTGCTAGCGGCTAACGTGGCCAGGGTGGAACTCGAGCGAGACGCGATGTCGGCGGAGGAATTGCTCAGCCGGGTAATACACCGGCAAGATGCCGGTCCGAAGACGGTAGATACCGCAGCGGCCACGCCCGCACCGGCTGCCCGCCGGCCTTGGCCGATGCTGTTGCTGACCTTGGCGTTGTTATTGTTCTTCGGCGAAGCGGCGGCGGCGAATTTTCTCGCCATCAGGCGCCATTCAATGAGGCCCGGTTCAGGGTAGCGGCCCTTCGGTTTAGCGACCCTTCAGCTTAGCGACGGTATAGGAGGTGGGAGCATGAGTCCTGCACAGGAGCGCAAAGAAGCGCATGCACTCACTGCGGCAAGACATGAGTGGCGCCGCGCGATGCGCGGCGTGGCCCGCCGCCTGCGGGCGCGCCGGGCGGGACAGGCTTGCGGTGTGGCCGGTGTCGCATTGATCGGGGTGATCTGCGCCGTGGCTGCGTGGATGGATGCCGAACGCTACCACGTGTTGAGCGTCCAAGCGGGCCGCGAGGTGGTCATCGTATGCACCGCCGCCGCTGCCGTTTTTCTGCTCTGGACTGTGTTGCGGCGAGCCTCCATGCGTTGGTTGACGGCGCAGATGGAATGCGAAGACCGCGCCTTGGACGGGCTCATGGTGAGCGCTGTGGAACTCGATGAGGGCCAATTGGACCGCAGCGGCCCTGCCGGTGATACCTCTAGCGCTTTATCTGCGGTGATATTCACGCAGGCCAAAGAGCGATTGCAAAGCGGGCAGGGGTGGCTGGCCATGGAGCAACGCCGCCGGCGGCAGGCGGGATTCGTGCTCCTGGCCCCGGTGGCACTGGTGGCACTGTTGGCGGCGACGGCACCCGAATGGCTCGAGCGGGGTATCGCGCTCATCGCTAACGGAGCGCCGGCCATCGCCGCGCACAATCCCTATTCGTTACGGGTGACGCCGGGCGATGTGGAGCTGCCCGAGGGCAGTGACCTGCGGGTGACGGCGCACGCTATAGGCTTTGCCGCGCCCACCATGACCCTGCGGGTGAGGCATCCAGGTGGCGGAGCCTGGCGCAATATGACCATGGTGGCGGCGCAGGAGAGCGAAGCGGGTGCTGCGCTACTGACCTCCTTGGCGCGGGATATGCAATACCAGGTAACAAGTGAAGGCGTGGTCTCGGCCGTGCACACCGTCAAAGTGATCCCGCGGCCCGGAGTCGAAGCCATAGCGCTGGAATACCACTATCCCGAACACACCGGCGCGGCGCCGCTGACAGTACCGGATGGAGGTGATATCCGTGCTATTAAGGGAACCAGGGTCATCGTGCGAGTGAAAGCGGATGCGCCGGTGGCCAGCGGTCGCTTACGTCTGGCAGCGGGTGTGCCGGTGGCGCTGAAAGAGGTTGATGGCGAGTGGATCGGAGAGTTAATGCTCGAGGCAGACGATACTTACCGGGTCGAGTTCGCCAGCGCCATAGGGGGCGTGTTACAGGCCGCCAGCCGCGAATACGCCATCACCGCCCTGGCGGACGGTTTGCCCAGGGTTGCCATCGCCGCGCCCGGGCGCGATGCCAAGGTCAGTCCTATCGAAGAGGTGACCATCCGGGTAGACGCCAGTGATGATGTGGCGGTGCGCGATCTGCAATTGTTGGTATCGGTGAATGGTGCGCCTGAGCGAAGTCTGGGCCTGCCCGGTGAGGCGGTCGCGGAGCGCGCCGGCGCGCATACCCTGATGCTGGAAGATATGGCGCTTAATCCTGGGGATCTGATCGCTTTTCACGCCATCGCCAAGGACTCGCGGCAAGTCGAGCGTCAGGTGCAGACGGACATTTATTTTCTTGAAGTGCGTCCGTTCGAGCGCTTTTACCGCCGTGCCCGGGCCGGGGGCGGACGCGGTGGCGGCGATAACGGCGCGATGTTGGCCGCGCAACAGCGCGCCTTGGTGATCGCGCTGTTCAAGCTGGTCCGCGACCGGGCGGCGATGGCGGAGGAGCAGTTTTCCGAAACGGTGGGGACGCTAGGCCGAGCCCAAGCGCGCATTCGCGATCGGGTGGCGGCTATCGCCCGGCGTATTGCACAACGCTCGGTCATAGATTCGGAACCCGGCTTCAAGAAAATGGCCGAGGAGTTACCACATGCCATCGCCGCCATGGTGGCGGTGGAAAGTTTCTTGGCGGCGGCGGATGCCGGTGAGGCATTGCCTGAAGCGCGCACCGCTTTGCTGCATCTACAGCGGGCCGATGCCGTGTTTCGTGACGTGCGTATCGCCCAGTCGCAACGGGGCGGCAGCGGCCGGGCTGGCGCCAATGATCTGGCTAATCTGTTCAAGCTGGAAATGGATCGGCTGAAATCTCAATACGCCAATGTCGAGCGCGGCCAGGGTGGTTCCAGGGAGCAGGACATTGATGAAACCATGCGCAAGTTGCAGGAATTGGCGCAGCGCCAGCGCCGCAATGTGGGTGAGCTAGGCAGTGCCAGCGCGCAACGGGCGCTGGCAGATGAGCTAGAAGCCCTGTTGCGCGAGTTGGAACGGTTGACTCGCAAGAAACCGGATGCGGCGTTGGAGCGGGCTAAACAGGAGTTGCGCGAGGCCGCCACCGCCATGCGTCAGGCCTCCAATAGCGCGCAGGCGTCGGCTGATCGGCGCTCCGGCCAAGGGCGCCAGTCAGACCAGGGCCGGTCAAGGCAAAGCTCATCGGGCCGGGGGCGCCCAGAGCAAGAGCAAGCGGGCCGTGACGGGGGTCAATCGGAGGGCGCAGCAGCCGGGCAGCAGAGTGTGGCTGACAGTGCGGCGGCCCGTCGCCGTCGATTAGAACGTGCGTTGGCGAGTTTGGAAGCGGCGCGCCGCGCACTGGAGCAAAGGGGCCCCGTGCGGCTTGCCGCAGAGGTGGCCAAAGCGCACCAACTGGCGCAGTCTCTCAATGCCGAACAGGCGGCAGCGCGTGAAGCATTGGTGGCGCTGAAAGACAAAGGGCCTAAAGACAGAGGGCTTAAAGAGAAGGTGCCTAAAGAGAAAGGGCCTGAAGAGAAAGGGGCTGAGGATAACGAGCGCGGGGCGCTGTTCGAACGCAAGACAGGCATGGCGCGCGCTGCGCAGCGATTGGCGCAGACAGTTGATTCGGCCATACGCTCGGCGCAGCGCCATCGCCAGTCGCAGCCAGTGGCTCAGAGCCTGCGGGAGGTGGCGCGTGGCATGCGCGAGGGTGCTCTGACGCCGGCCTTGAGACGCTCCGGCGAGAAAATCGCCGCCGGTGAACTGGACGGTGAATTCGAACGTATAGAGGAACAGATCGGACGGGTGACGGCCGCCACAGAAGATGCGCTGGCGCAAGCGGTTGCGCAGGCGCGCGCCCTGGTAGCCGGCTCCGGTGACGATGCACGGCGCCGGTTGACCGTGGCTACGCAGCGTTTAGCGAGACTGGCCGAGCGCATGCAAGCGGGTTCCCAAGGTCCCAATGATAGAAATAGCACTGATAGAAATAGCGCTCGCACTGGTGCCGGCGAGAGCCGGGCGCAGGGAAGGCAGGGGGCAGGCATGCGTCCTGGAGCCGCCGGTGGCACCGAGCAGCGGCTCGCGGCAGGCGCGGGCGCGGTTGGCCGTGATGATGCTGGTGGGCTACGGGGAAGTGCGGTTGCGCGTCTGGGCGGCGGTAGCTACGGTGGCCTTGAGCGGCGCAGCCACAGTAATGCCGACATTGAGACGCTGCGAGATGGGTTACGGTTGAGCGCGGCGGCGCTTAGAGAGGTGGATTCCGTGGTCCCGCCAACAGCGCGCGGCGCTCAGGACATAAGCACTTTAGTGGCGCGGCTCGAAGCCTTGATAAAAGCCGAAGCGGCGGATGTAGACCGCATCGCAGCCGCGGCCCGCGACTTACAGCGGGTAGAGCGGGCTTTACGGGGCGGCAACACGCAGCACCCGGCGATAGCGTCCATACGCCAGGGCGCTGAAGCGCAGGCTGTTGAACCAAGAGGGTACCGCCGCTTGGTCGGGGAATATTATCGTCAGTTGGGTGAGGTGCGCTAACAACAGCATGTCCAAGGCGGCGGCAAAGGAAATAGTCCAGGTGAGGTGGCGGTGAGCGGCAGGCGTCCCATGGCTATCTACGGAGTGCTTTTCGCCGGCGGTATGTTCGTGACCTCCGGCGCGGCCCAGTGGACGGTCTATGGCGTGGTGACAGGATTCGAGGCCTTGGCTAGAGCCCAATACCGCTTGCACTTGGCGGCGCAGAACATCAACGCCGAAGGACGGGCCGAGTACGCGGTTTTCCTGCGCGGCAGCGGCGCCGGCCAAGAGCTGGAGCGCTGGGCGGCGCGCTATGACTCGTTGCGGGTGCGGATCTCTTCTCTACCGGGCTGGCGGATAGTAGAGCTGCCACCGGATAGTAGCGGCGATCTGTTGGCCGCGCTGCGCGCACAGCCGTTCGCCGGCGCGGTGCTGCGCAATCGCGGGATCTGGATTTGCCACTAGTGACGGCCCGCTATTGATGGTCCAGCCACGATGAATAGGCGGCATTGGCTGCTCGGCTTGGTGGTGTTACTGGGCGGTGCCGCGATCGGCCGGATGTTCTCACTGGCACCGCCGCCCGAAGAAAGTTTCGCCGAAAGACCGGTGCGTTTTGAATTAGAGGACCAAAATGGTCAGCGGGTACGCGCCGAAGATCTACGCGGACGTATATTGTTGGTCTTCTTCGGCTACACCCATTGTCCCGACATCTGCCCCGCCACGCTCGTGCAGATGAGCGAAGTGCGCCGCCAGCTCGCGCCCGAGGCGCCCTTCGCCGGCCTGTTCATTACGGTGGATCCGGCGCGCGATAACCGCGGCCGGCTCAAGCAATACGTAGACCACTTCGATCCCGAGTTACTAGGACTGCGGGGGACACCTGCTCGGATCGCTGAAGCGGCCCGCTCCTTTGGCGCCGTCTATGAACGCGGCGGCGACCTCCCCGACGGTGGCTACCTGATGGGACACACCGCTTTCGGGTATGTGGTGGACAGTGCCGGCCGGGTTGCTCAGGTGTTCGAGCAGGGTACTAGCGCGGATGCGTACGCCGCCCATATCCGCAGCTTGCTAGTTGAGTAAGCCATCACTGTGTTGGGTCGCCGGATAGTTATGGTTGGTCGATCGAGGTGCGTTCAAAATCGAGCCCGGTGCGGTTTTCGATAAATCCAGTAGGTTGCTTTGTCCATACTGGTATAAGGCTGATCTTTGTGGGCTTCAATCAAGATTAGCTGTCCATTATCAATGAGTTGCTGACTGAATGATGCATAATCGGTACCTTCCAGATAATGATTTCGGGTAGATAGAACTATATAACCGCCGCGCTGACACAGTTGAATCAGTTCAACTAGAGCTTGTGGATGCACATGACCTAAAGTGAATACGCCGCAGGATACGATACAACTATATTTATCATGTAAATAATGTCGGCCAACCTGCATGATATCGATATCACCCAGGACCTGCCTATAAGCGCCTGATTCCTGAGCTTTACTGGCCATCCGTGCAGACAGGTCAAAGCCATCTATCAAAACAAAATTTTTATTATGCAGGGCTTTGCCGATTAACCCGGTACCACAACCCGCATCCAGGATCGGGCTGCTATAACGGAGTTTGTCCTGCTCAATCAGTTCAGATAAAAAGTTGGCAATAATCTCCGGTCCTTCATACTTTTCCTGTTCAACGTGCCGGTTATAATCG
Source organism: Gammaproteobacteria bacterium (assembly GCA_012103455.1). Classification (GTDB taxonomy): domain Bacteria; phylum Pseudomonadota; class Gammaproteobacteria; order HK1; family HK1; genus WLWT01. The sequence goes on along the minus strand of WLWT01000001.1, from coordinate 4,457,271 downwards.
ATTGCCCAGTTGTCATAATAATCCCGCATTTTATCTGCGTTGTAATCGAAGCTGATGGCATCATTAATTTTGAGAACACTGTCAGTTGATGAAGTATCGGACATGGGTAATTCCTGGGTAGATCAAGGGTTATTATAAGGGCACCGCTAAAAATGCACTTTTTCCGCGATTGCGGCGTCAGCGCCGTGCTCGAATCCTCAACCACACCTTCCGCGCAACCGGCATCACCACTGACCTTAAAAACGGCGGCAAGCTTGAGCACGCCCGGACCATGGCAGCGCACTCGGCGACCCGAACGACACAGTTTTACGATCAGCGCGGTGACGAGGTTAGTCTCGATGAGGTCGAGCGGATCCTCATCTAGGCGATGGTCATCCCCCCTTGTTTCAATTTTGCCGCCACGTCTCGTGGCGGCGTTTTTTGTGGCCTCGCGGCTAGTCTCGGGATTTACGGTTTGCGCGGATGTAGGGCGTCCATCGTTACACTCACCTTGGCTATTGTCTTATCGAGGCTATCCATGGTTTGGATCGCACGAACACTCAGGGCTTTTGTGTCGTTCAAGTTCGCCTGAAAAACGGTCAGAAGCTTGTTGGTATTAGCTTCGCTCTTCGCTATCCGAGCCGCGATGGAAGCCTGAAAGCTGTCCATCACTTCCTTGTTCTTACCATCCATATAAGTCACCGCAGCTATAATCGCAGCGGCAACCGCAGCAATAACCCCTAAGTCTCACGCCCTGTTGGGCCTTTCTCAAGATGTACGACCGCCTCGGCAAGTGCTTTCTGCGAATCAGCCAAAGCGGTGAGGGCCTCTGCAATTTCTTCATCCCTGTCCAATCTCTCTTTCATGGCGCCCACCTTAGGCCTGCCAGACAATTTATCAACCCCGGATATGTCTTCCATGTTTTTCTTGCCCCACAGTTCAAGTGACCACATACGCCCCATTTGGAGGAATAACCAGGTAAAAATAGCCTGCGCTTGGTCTCGAGATTGTATGTTATCTGCGTTACTCCGAAGGAGAAAAAAGCACATGGCAGCCAAGCTGGCCTACTTCTGTGGCGCGCTTATTGAAACCTAGAAAGTGCAGCCTTCCGAAATACCCTCAACAGATCACAACAGATCAAATGTCTGGTGGCGATCGTGCACGATGCGACACAGGCTTGCTGTCTCGACATCGTATCGAAACTCGCCAATAGAGCCGTCCCGTAGCCTTTCGACCATCTCATCAATGACATCAAGTGGAACCAGGAACCATTCTCTGGGCATTACCGGCTTGTCGAACCGTTTTTTGATCTGAATATCGAGCCTCGCCGGTTGGAAAAACGTGTGGATCAGCGTCTCCAATTTGATTCGGTTGATATTGAACAGCTCATACGTGGCCACGACGTCGATATCCGCTGATAGAAAAGTGGCGTCGTGCCGGGCATTGGCTATGCGCTTGTTCAAATCACCGCCGGTGACCCCGATTTTGTGCAACACGTCTCGATGTTGCGCAATGAATGGATTATCCGAAAGGCTTCGCAGCACATAAATTGTTCCGCTCTGGCAGTCCGATGCCTCTTGCTTACCGGAAAACAAGGGCCCGGGCGATGTGTTGATGATGCGTCTGGCCGTCGGGTCCTTGTTCAATGCCCGCTGCAGGGAACGCATCAAAATATCGCTTTCCGTCCCATTGTCGTAAATGACCCGCAAGCGGCGATCACGGCGCTCGTAGACCGTCACGAATGCATCGCCCATTTCCGCCACGAAGACCTTCTGGCCGCTTAAAATGAACCAATCGCCCTGGCGAACCTCGGCGTTATCACGAAACGTTCGCGTCAGCCATGTCTTGTCGTCCAACCCCCGTTGAACCTGTGCGAACAGGGGTTGGAATCGGTCAAAGTCCTTGCAGGGCGCTCGACTGGCGATCTCCTCGGCGGCGCGCTTGTGCGCCTGGGATTTCACGAATCGCAACTGCGTGATCTCACCTCCGGCCGGATCATCCATACCGAGTTCAGCCAGCAGTGCCGCATCGCTCTCATAAACTCCCGTGGGCTCCGCCACACGATGGCCAACACGGCTTGCATCGTCGGAGCCATCCAGCAATCCCTGATGATCAAGCCCCGCGACCAACGCGCGACACTCATCCGAAGCACGGATCCGATCCAACCGCAGCGCGTACATCCGCTCGAAAATATCGCGGTTTTCTCCATGCCTGGGGGGGCGGTCATGCTCTTGCACAAAGCCTTGTATAGCCTCGAAACCAGCAATGATGCGTTCTTCCCGGGGTGTACGCTTAGCCGGCTTTTGGGTTTCCGCGTCAACGCCTAGCGCCGTGAGCAGCTCGGCATCGGTCATGTCAGTCATCGGCGGCCTCCCGGGTCTTGCGTTGCAGCACGGCGATGCCCTCGGCCATGCGTTGTTCCCATGGATCGGCCGACGTGATGGCTGGCAGGCGCCCGCGCTCTTGCTTGAAGCGCAAGGCGCGTCTGGCCAACTCCCGCGCCTCTTCCAGCGTTAACTCGACACGTTTGCCCGCGATCACCGTCTGAATCTGCTGCAAGCGCTGCTCGGTCATGGCTTTGGCCAGAATCGCATAAGCCTCCCTGAAGGGGTTGATGCGGTCGATCAGATCGATATCCAACTCGCGAACATCCATGGCGAACTTGCGAATGCCATCAATCAATGCCGTGTTCCTGAAAAGTTCATCCTCGCCCGTCGCCCCATCATTCGTCGCCCCATCATTCGTCGCCCCATCATTCGTCGCCCCATCATTCGTCGCCCCATCATTCAAGGCCGCCTTCGCTTGCTGGGTCAGGTTCAGCGCCGCCACGGCATGTTGGCGCACTGCCTCCCTATCCTCTTCGTCCAACTCCGGATATTTGTCGCGAACGATCTTGCCCATGCGCATCTGGGTAAGCTCTTCCGGCACGACCTCCTCGTTGAACAAACCCTGTTCAACGGCCGGCTTGTCCTGAACGAAGGCGGCGATCACCTCGTTGAGATCTTCCCTACAGATGCGCTGCGCAGCCGCGCTCTTCGGTTCCGCCAGGCCCTGAATCTCGATCTGCACCTGTCCCGTCGCGGCATTCACGCCGATGTTCGTGCCCTGCGGATCATAACCACCCTCGCCGTAATCGAACCCCGGCGTCGGCTCCGCCGCGCGCTGTTTGAGCGCGAATTCAAACCTGGGCGCCAGCACCTGTTCCATCAACAGGCTGGCGGCAATGGCTTTCAGCGTATCGTTCACGGCATCGGTCACCACCTCCGCCTCGGCATCCGGCTCGGCGATCAGGTTGGTGAACCGCGCCTGGGTCTTGCCCGGCGCATCGCGCGTGGTGCGGCCGATGATCTGCACTACCTCGGTCAGGCTGGAGCGGTAACCGATGGTCAGGGCGTGCTCGCACCAGATCCAGTCGAAGCCCTCTTTCGCCATCCCCAAGGCGATGATGATGTCCACGAAATTCCGGTCGTGCTTGGCCTGCGGGCGCTTTAACGCGGCGGAGACCTTATCCCGCTTGCCGGGATCGTCATCCACCAAATCCGCGATGCGCAGGGTGCGGCCAGCGCGCGTCGTGACCCGGTGAAACCCGGTATCCGCATCAATGCCTTGCCAGGTCCCCAGCTCGTCAAGGATGCGCTCCACCTCCTTGTGTTTGTCCCCCGAACTCTCCCGCGCGTTCACGCTGGGGATGTGGATGATGGTCTTCTCCGCCGGGTCCAGCACATCGAGAATATCGTCCGAATAAGACCCGGAATAAAAGTAATAACCGATATTCAGGGTCTTCAGATACTCATAACCGTTGAGCTGTTCGTAATAAGTGTAGGTCACGCTCTCGAAGCGGGCCTCATCCTCCGGCAACAACACCGCCTCGGCATCGCCCCGGAAATAGGAACCGGTCATGGCCACCACATGGGTCTTGTCGCGCGCGATCAACTGGCCCAGATGCGCGCCCAGTTTGTTGTCCGGATTGGCGCTGACATGGTGAAACTCGTCGATGGCGATCAGCCGCTCATCAAAAGCCTGGACCCCATAGCGGTCCATGGCAAAGCGAAAGGTCGCATGGGTGCAGACCAATACCGGGTCGGCGCTGTCCAGGAACGCACGCACCGAATCCACCTTGCCGCCATCCTCACCGGGCGCGTCGCACAAATTCCACTTGGGCCTCACCACCCAATCTGCCCAGAACCCGGACCGGCTCAAGGGTTGGTCATAAAAACTCGCCCCGATGGATTTCTCCGGCACCACCACGATGGCCTGTTTCAACCCCTGGTTATGCACCTTGTCCAGCGCGATGAACATCAGCGCGCGGCTCTTGCCCGAAGCGGGTGGCGATTTGATCAGCAGATACTGTTCGCCACGCTTGTTATAAGCCCTGGCTTGCATGACGCGCATGCCCAGTTCGTCCGTCTTTTTCGCGTTGCCGTTGCCGGCGTAACGGACGCAGACCGACGGAATCTTCTTGCCGGCGGCCCCGACCACCCGCAACACCTCCTCACCGGGCCGGATCAGCACCGCCCGCTTGAAGAACGCATCATCCAGCGCTTCCGCGTCCGACACATCGATGGCCTCGTCCGGGATCGCCCCGATCTCAGTCAGTCGTTTTTTCGATATGGGCATGGTATCGCTCTCGTTCTTTACGCCTTGCTCGTCGGACACTGATCACGCGCATGCGCTGGCCGCGCCGGGTCCAGACGACCACGGCTGCATGGCCGCCTGCCAAGATACCGATGGACAAAAAGCGTTGTTCTTGTCCGGCGGTATTCCGGGAGCTGGGCGCGGTCAACACATGGCCGTCAAAAATCCTGGCCCCTTCGGTAAACCGGATCTTGTGTTTGGCGTGGTTGATGCGCGCCTTGGTCTTGTCGCATTCGAAGGTATTGACGCGTTGCTTCATGGATGAACCCATTCCCGGTCAATGCTCGCGGGTCATTTTGGTGTAGAGAGCGAACAGTTTTTCCAGCCGCTCGGTGTCGTTCTTGAAGCGCCGCCCGATGTAAATGCGTTCCAGCACCTCGTCATTGCGGTCATGGGCCGCGCGCAGCTCGTCCGGCATGTTTTGCGGATCATAAAGCTCGGCGATGGTGGCGGGGAAATGGGCCTCGCGAGCGAGCAGGATGTCCTCGGCGCGGCGGGTCAGGTCGGTTTTGTTTTGTGCGGTGAGGGTGGGGACGGGGAAGGTGTTCCAGCCTAGGGTATTGGAATAGCGAAAATCGGTTTTCAATTTTCCGCAGACGGTGGCGATCCAGACCAGATGCAGGCGCGAGGCGATGAGGGCCATGTTCCAGAGGGGGGCGTCGTAGAGGGCAAAAGCAAGATTGCTAACCACACTCTGATCATCTAATAATCCGACTGGTAAATATGTTCTCCCCTCAGAAGAGACTCCGGGAAGGATGAGTGTATGAAGCACTCCATGATTCATTTCGCGAAATTGATGAGCGCGTGACGTCATGCCCGGGTGCCAGCATCTTTGCTGGATTGACGCATTGCCTTGACACATTCTACTCGCTCCTTAATGCCATCAATCTCAAGTGCGCTTTCTAGACTATCGTCTTTGATCCAGAGGCAATAACGTACAAGCCCACGAATGTATTCTGCTGATCCGTATATGCGACGAATAAACATATCTTTTGCTTCTTGCGTAAGGCATAGTTGTTCCAAGTCCACTGTCGAAAGTAAAAGGTTTCCGCCGTCGATCGGCATATTGCCGAACGCCATATCATGCAGGCCAGAGATATTTTGACGTTGACTCTTAATTACATTGTTCTCTCCAGCTGTAAGATACGGAGTGATATTTTCTGTTTCCCTTACTGATATTTCTCCATCTCGATCCAGAGTATACAAATGCTGCTTCTTCGCAGAGTCTCTGGATAATCCCACGATGACAACTGTTACACCGGCATTGTAGCTGGCGAGATTCGCCCATTTAAACGAAGTATAAGCGAATCGAATAAAGCTTTCTGTGTCGAAAATCTTTGGCCATAAAATTGGAACAACACGCCCCTGACAAATTGAATTCGTACTGACAAATGCTGAGTCCGCTGTTGTATGTTGAGAGTATTCAGCTGCTTTCATGAACCAACCGCCAACATAGTCTATTTGCTTAGCTGAGATTCCGTAGGACTCAAATACCGATGTCAAATCCGCCTTCTGTTCTGCTGTTTGGGTTTGACTGCCTTTGTAGAGTGGATTTCCGCATATATACCCATCGCCATTGAAAATGCGAATATAGAATACTTATATTAGCTAGCTGATTATGGTCAAAATAAGCTTATGAACAATCATTTAACACCGAGCGAGCGCGATGAACTCATAAAATCTCATCGTAAAGAGAGAGATGGGCGTATTCGAGACCGAATAAAAGCGGTTTTAGCTTTTGATGAGGGTTATAGTTATTCAGAAATTTCTAGAATTTTGCTTTTAGATGATGAGACTATTAGACGCCATGTCGATGATTACTTTTCTAAAGCTAAGCTGAAGCCCGAAAACGGAGGCAGCAAAAGTGATTGAGACGAGAATGAAACAGCAAAGCTCGTTAAACACGTAGAAGGAATGACTTATCCTTATGTTAAGGACATTTGCACTTATGTGAAGTTGAATTTCGGTAAGGTTTACAGTGTAAGCGGCATGACAAAATGGCTGCATCGCAATAATTTCTGCCATAAGAAGCCTCATGCAGTTCCAGCGAAAGCAAACGCACAGGCGCAAAAAGCGTTTGTCAAGGAATATGAACATCTTTCGAAAGACGCTAAAAACAAGGGTTTAATCTATTTCTCGGACAGTTTTCATCCGCAGTATCAAACGCGGTTGGCTTATGGATGGATTTTAAGAGGCACTCGAAAGAATATTGCCACAACGGCTCGTCAAACACGATTGAATTTCATTGGTGCTGTATCTTTGGATGGTCACAAAATAATCCACACTGAAGTTGAGCGAGTGAATGCGCAAACCATTAAATCTTTTCTAAAATCTCTACGCAAACGGCATGCACCAGAGAAAGACATTCATGTAATTTGGGATAATGCGGCTTATCATAAGAGCAAAGACGTTCAGTCTTATGCCAAGGACTCAAACATTAAATTACACTATTTGCCGCCCTATTCACCGAATTTACTACTTCGGCAAAAAATTACCCGACACAAATTAATAAAATGTGTTATAGTGATGCTATGAAAAAGACAGACGGTCGCTCACTGCCCCATTCCGCGCGAGAAGCCATCCGCAGGCACGCGGTTGCGCAAGTATTATCGGGTGAAAGCCCTGAAAAAGTAATTAAAGCCCGCGGATTTCATCGTTCTTGCATTGACGATTGGTTATCCAGATATGAGCAAGGTGGTGAACAGGCGCTGTCCACCGGCAAGATCACAGGCCGCCCAAGAAAGTGTCCCGATGAATATGCGGATCGCTTACGTGAACTAGTTAAAACGAATCCGTTGCAATTGGATTTTCACGATGCCTTGTGGACACGCTCGATGATTCAGATATTACTGAAAGATAAATTTGGCATCGAGGTCAGCGAGCGCTCGGTGGGCAATATCCTGTCTCGTTTGGGGATGAGTGCGCAGCGCCCTCGGTTTAAGGCATACGAGCAAAACCCTGATCAGGTTAAGGTATGGTTAAAAGAAACTTGGCCTGAAGTACAACGAGAAGCGAAAAGGCGCCGAGCGCGGGTCTATTTTGGCGACGAATCGACGATCCGGTCGGATTATCATCGTGGTACCACTTGGGGGGTACGGGGTGATACGCCAGTTGTAGCGAAAACGGGTCGGCGCTTTAGCGTGAATAGGCTGTCAGCCGTTTCGCCGAAAGGTCACCTGCGTTTCATGGTAACTGAATCACGGGTAACCGCAGACGTTTTTATCGACTTTCTAAGGCGTTTGTTGCACAACGCCAAGCGATCGGTCTATTTGATTGTTGATGGCCATCCCATTCATCGAGCCAAGAAAGTGCAAGAATTTGTCCGCAATAGCCAAGGTAAGCTCACGTTAGTATGGTTACCGCCGTATTCACCGGAACTCAATCCTGATGAGCTAGTATGGCATCATGTAAAAAGCCAACGAATTGGGCGGACAGTGGTGGCTACAAAGGAGCAACTGATGGCCTTGGCTCGTTCGGTGTTGCACTCACTGCAACAGAATACGCAAATAATTAAACGGTTTTTCTATGAAAAGCATGTCAGATATATTCTGAATTAATGTCGGGTAATTTTTTTCCGAATTAGTAAATCCAATTGAGCGACTTTGGAAAATGATGCATGAAGCGGTTACTTATAATCGGTACTATGAGAAGTTTGTAGATTTTCGGGAAGCCTCTTTGAATTTTTTCAAGCGCATTGGAAGACGAAAGATTTTATTGAGAAAAAGAATCACTGATAGGTTTCACATTATTAATGCACCGATGTTCGCATCTTGAAGTGTGATGGGTATATACGTTTCCCCACCCTCATTCTCAAAATCAATCTCTCCCTGATTCAGCGGGCTCTCAAGCAAATCCTCCGCCTGCCACTTCACCCCCTTTCCCGTCGGCGGGCAGATGCTCAACCAATCAATCCGCAATGCATTCCCGCAAGTAATCCAGTTCTGCGCATCCAAGGGCAGGAATTCCGCCAGAGCCTCTTTCTGCCCTCGATAGAGCACATCACACTGATACTGCGCGATGATCAGCGCCAGGCGCGCGATCTCGGCGGCGAAATCGCGGATTTCGATGCCGCGAAAGTTGGTCAACGGAATATCGCTCTTGCGTCTCTGTTCGCCACGCCGTTCATTGATTGCGTTTTCGATCTCGCGCATCTGTTTGTAGGCGATGACCAGGAAATTGCCCGAGCCGCAGGCCGGGTCGAACACGCGGATGCGGGCGATGCGCTTGCGCAGATTGAGCAGTTTGCGCGCCTTGTCTCCGGCCTGTTGCAGTTGCTCGCGCAGGTCGTCCAGGAACAGCGGGTTCAGCACCTTGAGGATGTTGGGCACGCTGGTGTAGTGCATACCTAGCGCGCCGCGTTCTCGCTCATCGGCCACGGCCTGGATCATGGAGCCGAAGATGTCGGGGTTGATTCGCTTCCAGTCCAGGCCGCCGGCGTGCAGCAGATAGGAACGGGCGATGCGGCTGAATGTGGGCACGTCTTTGGTGCCGCAGAACAAGCCGCCGTTGACGTAGGGGAAGGCATCGGCCCAGGGCCGCAGGCCGGATTCGGCGCGTCCGGCGATAGGGGTGTCCATGGCGCGGAAGATTTCGCCGATGACGAAATCCGTGTTGCTCTCCCGGTTCTTGCCGGGCCGGCCATCGCTCATCTGTTCCACGGTCTGGGTGAACAAGTGCTCGCCATTGAAGATGTCCGTGTCCTCGGCGAAAAAGCAGAAGATCAGCCGCGCCATGAAGTGGTTCATGTCGTGGCGGCGCGCCTCGCCGGCCCAGTCGGCGTTGGTCTTGAGCAATTCCACATAGAGTCGGTTCAAGCGCCCCGTGGCCTTGATGTCCACGGGGTTGTTGCGGATCGGCTGGACGCTGCTGATGCCCGCCAGGGGCAGGAAGAAGCCGAAGTGGTTGGGAAACTCCGGGTACTCGCAGGCGATGGTCTCGCCGCCGGTCAGCTCTTCCGCTTCCAGGGCTTGGCCATCGGTGGCGAGGATGAACTTGGCCTTGGCCCGGCTGGTGGCCGGGCTGGCTTTGAGCGCGGCCAGGGTTGCGGTGACCTGGCCTGCCGCGCAGGTCGCGATGTGGATGTTGTTGCGCTGGAGCACCCCGGCTTGGACATCGGAGGCGTTGGTGGTACCGGCGCGCAGGCGTTTGATCGTGGTCGCTTTGTTGCCGAACGCTTCGAGCAACCCGAAGGCGAAGTTGCCGGCATCGAATGGTTCCCGCGCCAGTCGGGACACGGCCTCTTCGATTTCGACGGCGTTCACCGGTGGTGCGCTCCAACCGGGCTATTCAGGTGAGCCTCCCAAGTCGCCGGCTCTTCCCTTCTTTAAGTGGGCGGTTTAGCATAATCTAAAACACTCAATGCAAAGATGCATCAATGCGCGACAAGAAACTCTATTCTCAAATACTAGGTATTGAAACACCCTGGTTCGTGTCTAATGTCGAGCTGTCCCTTCAGGCGCAGGACAATGCGCCGCTCGATGAGAGGTACGACACTCAACGTTTTCGACGAGAAGGGTTTTGAGTGGAGTTACTACTTCGGCAAAAAATTACCCGACACAAATTAATAAATATGTTACAATGATGCTATGAAAAAGACAGACGGTCGCTCACTGCCCCATTCCGCGCGAGAAGCCATCCGCAGGCACGCGGTTGCGCAAGTATTATCGGGTGAAAGCCCTGAAAAAGTAATTAAAGCCCTCGGATTTCATCGTTCTTGCATTGACGATTGCTTATCCAGGTATGAGCAAGGTGGTGAACAGGCGCTGTCTACCGGCAAGATCACGGGTCGCCCAAGAAAGTGTCCCGATGAATATGCGGATCGCTTACGTGAACGGGTTAAAACGAATCCGTTGCAATTGGACTTTCACGATGCCCTGTGGACGCGCTCGATGATTCAGATATGACTGAAAGACAAATTTGGCATCGAAGTCAGCGAGCGCTCGGTGGGCAATAGCCTGTCTCGTTGGGGGATGAGTGCGCAGCGCCCTGGGTTTAAGGCATACGAGCCAGACCCTGATCAGGTTAAGGTATGGTTAAGAGAAACTTGGCCTGAAGTACAACAAGAAGCGAAAAGGCGCCGAGCGCGGGTCTATTTTGGCGACGAATCGACGATCCGGTCGGATTATCATCGTGGTACCACTTGTGGGGGGTACGGGGTGATACGCCGGTTGTAGCGAAAACGGGTCGGCGCTTTAGCGTGAATAGGCTGTCAGCCGTTTCGCCGAAGGGTCACCTGCGTTTCATGGTGAGCGAATCGCGGGTAACCGCAGACGTTTTTATCGACTTTCCAAGGCGTTTGCTGCACAACGCCAAGGGATCGGTCTATTTGATTGTTGATGGCCATCGAATTCATCGAGCCAAGAAAGTGCAAGAATTTGTCCGCACTAGCCAAGGGAGGCTCACGTTAGTATTGTTACCGTCGTATTCACCGGAACTCAATCCTGATGAGCTAGTATGGCATCACGTAAAAAGCCAACGGATTGGGCGGACAGTGGTGGCTACAAAGGAGCAACGGGTGGCCTTGGCTCGTTCGGTGTTGCACTCACTGCAACAGAATACGCAAATAATTAAACAGTTTTTCTATGAAGAGCATGTCAGATATATTCTGAATTGATGTCTGGTAATTTTTTGCCGAATTAGTAGCTTCTTTTGGATATTATAACGATGACAATGAATTACAGAAAGCCTCAACTTATGGTCAGATAGGTCTTGAATATCATAGTGGAGATCGTAGTGATTTGCTTAATGTTGCCGATATTAGTGATAATTACACGAGTTTTAGGTCAGGTGGAAAGTTTTCCAAAGATAAGCCAATCTACAACGCTGTAGCGCTGGATATTATGCGCGCTCATTACGACTATATGAAAGTCGATTTTACGATCCCTACCGAAGAGGAAATCTTCAAGTTTCACGATGATGTATTTGCAAAGCATGGTTTAAAGGGTCTGTTGGATTGGTAATTCTTGGTTTGGTGCTCCCTTTGTACACAATGCTATTGACGAAATATCTTCCGGCCCCATCAATCCACCGCCTGCCCGTTGCTTCCCCGCTTTCACCTTAATCGCCACGGCCAAAGGTGAGCGCCCGATTTCTGACTTACGGATTGGCGATTGGGTTTGGGCGTATGATGCACAAGATCAGCCCGAGCGGAGCGGGGTGAGCACGGACAAGCCGACCACCAACAAGAATACCGCTAAAAATAATGGCCGTGGCGGCTTGGTGCTCAAGCGCGTGACAAGGCTCTATCGAAATACCACCGCCGAATGGATAAAGCTCTCTTGGGTTGAAAACGGCGAACGCAAAGCGTTGATCTCGACCCCCGGCCACTACTTCCCGGATGAATTCGGAGCCTTTCGAACCATTGACGAGATGGTGAAAAACGACAGGGCAACGGTTGTTCTTGCATCTGGTGTGTTGGTGCAAGTCACGGCAGAGCGCATTGTGTACAGCGCAAAGACAGCGCATCTTTTCGAACGGGCTGAGCAGGCGCAAGCGGTTGTGTCCGGTAATCTGGCGCTTAAGCCGCAAACGGTGGGAGGCTGGCAAGCCTATAATTTTGAAGTTGAAGATTTTCACACTTATATCGCCGAGGGCGTGCGTGTTCACAACGACAGCGGTTTTTTTGGGGCGATTGGCAACACCATCGACACGGCGCTCGACAAGCTGGGCACGATTGGCGATACGGTGGGCGATGTCATTGGCGGTGCTTTTCATGCGGCGGGGCATCTTGTCAGTGGTGCGGTGAATGCGGTGCGTTCGGTTACCGCCGGCTTTGGCGGCGCTGTGGCTAACCTGGCGGGCGGCAATATCGTGAGCGCGATAGGCTCTGTGGCGACGGGTGTCGTTGGTGCTGTGGGTTCCGTCGTTTCCGGCGTGGCCGGAGCGGTTGGCTCTTTTGTGGGGGCGTGACCGATGCGGTGGGGTCATTTTTCAGTGGTGTTGCCGAGGCTGTTGGCTCGATATTCGGCGGCGACTCATCTTCTTCGGATAGCACTGGCGGTGGCGATTCCTCCGGCAAGCCGGTGATTGTCGATATGGATGACGATGGGATTGAGTTGACAAAACTTGATGAAAGTACCACCAATTTTGATTTTGATGATGACGGCTATCTGGAACGCACTGCTTGGACAACGGGTGACGATGGGCTTTTGGTCTTTGACCTGAATAATGATGATCAGGTGACTGAATCGAAGGAAATCGCTTTTGCCAAATGGACAGATGAAGACGATACCGATCTTGAAGCGCTGGCCTCTGAATTCGATACCCATCAGGACAAAGTTCTTGATGAACGTGACGCGGGCTGGCATGAGTTCAAGCTTTGGCAAGATCGCGACAGTGATGGCGTTGTTGATGACGGCGAGATGGTCACACTGGATGAGGCGGGCATCAGGTCCATTGGTCTGCAAACCCGTGAGGGCACCGGCAAGGTGCTCGATGATGGTACGGTGATCCACGGGCTGGTAGACGTACAAAAGGCCGATGGTTCGATCACGGACGGGGCCGATGTCGCCTTTGCCTATAATTCACTTGGCTTCCGTTCCTATGAAGATGAGAACGGCAATCTCGTTTATGAATTCGAAGATGGTCATATCCAGAAGATTAAAAAGCTTGATGAAGATGACACCGATTTCAACCTTGGCGATGACGCAACCGTCTGGATTGGCGCAGAAGGCAATGCGCTGGCCAATGTGATTGATGCCTCGGGCAAGAGTGAAAGTGTTTTGCTGAATGGCGGCGCTGGTGATGATGCATTGATCGGGGGTGTTGGCAGCGATTATTTGATGGGTAGCGAAGGCACAGACAGTTTTTCAGGCGGCGCGGGCAGCGACCTATTGTTTGTCGATGGGGATGATTTAAGCGATCCATCCACTATTGATGGGGTGAAGGTTATGATCAGATCATCATGACCGATAGTACGGCACTAAATATCGATGTCGATGAGATGAATGTCGAGGCGGTGCGCTCCGCGGGTGGCGATGATGTTATCACGGGTTCGAAGACGCAAAGTGAACTATGCTTTTGCCGGTGGCGTTGGCAATGACAGGCTCACAGGCGGTGGTGGTCATGACTTGCTTGCCGGGGAAGATGGCAACGATGTGCTTGTCGGCAATGGAGGCAAGGATCGCCTGTTCGGTGAAGGCGGCAATGATGATCTGTCTGGCGGTGAGGATAGAGACCTTCTAGCTGGCGGTAAAGGTGTTGATACCCTCAATGGCGGCGCGGGCGACGATATTTATTACTATGATCGCGGCGATGGTGCGGACACCATTCATGATCATGCTGAAAGCACTCACATTGATGGCGGCATTGATACGTTTCAATTCGGCGCGAATATTGCCCTTGCAGATATCGGTCTTTATCGCTCCGGCAATGACATGGTTGTAGCTTTGCGCGATGCGGATAATGCCGACGTGATTTCCGGTGATGCGGTCACCGTGACTGATTGGGTGGAACAAAACAACCGCATCGAGTACTTCTCTTTTGCCGATGGTACCCGACTGGATTTCAGTCGTATCATGCAGGGTCGATATGGCTTGGGCGCCAATGACACGTTCAATGGTACGAATGAAGGTGACTTCCTGTCTGGCGGCAATGGCCACGATACATTGAACGGCCATGCCGGACGAGATGTCATTGCAGGTGGCGATGGCGATGATCAGATCGATGGCGGTGCCGACAAAGACATCCTGTTCGCCGATGGTGGCAATGACACGGTTCGTGGTCAGGAGGGAGATGATCACCTGATTGCCGGTAGCGGCCATGATGTTCTTCAAGGTGGAGAGGGCAAAGATACTCTGGCCGGTCAAGATGGTGATGATCGCTTAGAAGGTGGTCACGACGATGATATTCTGCTGGGTGGTAAAGGCACCGATATCCTCGAAGGGGGGGCCGGTGATGACACCTATATTTATTTCAGGGGTGATGGCAAAGACGAAATTCTTGATCAAGTCTTGCAAGAAGACAGTGATCAGGGAAGATATGATGACACGCTGCGATTGGGCGCCACCCTTGCGCTTGAAGATTTGTTCTTCGACACTCGAGGTGAAGATTTATCGATCGGGGTGCGTTCTCTCGATGATCCGAACAAAACACTGGCAGATCTTGACGACCGGCTCACAATCAAGCAATGGGCTGACGCAAAAAACCGGATCGAAACCTTCGAGTTCGCTACCGGCCTTGCTTTGGATATGTCCGATGTGACATATGCCGATTCCGGTTATGCGGCCGATGACATTCTAAATGGTACTGCGGGCGGGGATATTATTTCCGGTGGCGGTGGTAATGATAACCTCACTGCTCATGCAGGGCATGATTACCTGATTGGCGGCAAGGGAGATGATACGCTTGATGGTGGTGCGGATGATGATGACCTGTTTGGTGGCGAAGGCAATGACATGCTCTCTGGTGGAGACGGAGAAGATTATCTTTTGGGCGGGGATGGAAATGACACGCTTGATGGAGGTCTTGCCGAAGACGTCTTGACAGGTGGCAAAGGCGATGATGTGCTCGAAGGTGGTCGCGGTGATGATATCTATACCCATCGCCATTGAAAGTGCGAATATAGAATACTTACATTAGCTAGCTGATTATGGTCAAAATAAGCTTATGAACAATCCTTTAACACCGAACGAGCGCGATGAACTCATAAAATCTCATCGTAAAGAGAGAGATGGGCGTATTCGAGACCGAATAAAAGCTGTTTTAGCTTTTGATGAGGGTTATAGTTATTCAGAAATGTCTAGGATTTTGCTTTTAGATGATGAGACTATTAGACGCCATGTCGATGATTACTTTTCTAAAGCTAAGCTGAAGCCCGAAAACGGGGGCAGCAAAAGTGATTTAGACGAGAGTGAAACAGCAAAGCTCGTTAAACACGTAGAAGGAATGACTTATCCTTATGTTAAGGACATTTGCACTTATGTGAAGTTGAATTTTGGTAAGGTTTACAGTGTAAGCGGCATGACAAAATGGCTGCATCGCAATAATTTCTGCCATAAGAAGCCTCATGCAGTTCCAGCGAAAGCAAACGCACAGGCGCAAAAAGCGTTTGTCAAGGAATATGAACATCTTTCGAAAGACGCTAAAAACAAGGGTTTAATCTATTTCTCGGACAGTTTTCATCCGCAGTATCAAACGCGGTTGGCCTATGGATGGATTTCAAGAGGCACTCGAAAAAGTATTGCCACAACGGCTCGTCAGACACGATTGAATTTCATTGGTGCTGTATCTTTGGATGGTCACAAAATAATCCACACTGAAGTTGGCGGGTGAATGCGCAAACCATTAAATCTTTTCTAAAATCTCTACGCAAACGGCATACACCAGAGAAAGAAATTCATGTAATTTGGGATAATGCGGCTTATCATAAGAGCAAAGACGTTCAGTCATATGCCAAGGACTCAAACATTAAATTACACTATTTGCCGCCCTATTCACCGAATTTAAATCCAATTGAGCGACTTTGGAAAATGATGCATGAAGCGGTTACTTATAATCGGTACTATGAGAAGTTTATAGATTTTCGGGAAGCCTCTTTGAATTTTTTCAAGCGCATTGGAAGACGAAAGATTGTATTGAGAAAAAGAATCACTGATAGGTTTCACATTATTAATGCACCGATGTTCGCATCTTGAAGTGTGATGGGTATATATCTTTAACCGGGGCAATGGCAAAGATGCGATTGATGAAACCGCCTATGAAACCGGCACGGGGTGTCGCTCAGTCACGGGCGCCGCTGCAGGTGGAGATGACACACTCCGGTTCGGAGCGAATATCGATATTTCAGATTTGATTATTTTCACGGTTGGCAGTGATCTGGTTGTTCAACTCGAACCATTGGAAAATGAGAATGAGATCAGCGATCAAGTCGCCGTCGAGAACTGGACAACACCTGAATTGCGTGTTGAAAATCTGCGCTTCACCAATGATTTTGCGATTGATCTGGGCGCTATTGATCACGCACAAGCGGGTGATGAAAATAGCAATGTAATTGCTGCGCTTGACGATCAGGCTAGCTGGCTTGGTGGTGGCGCAGGCGATGATAGGCTTGATGGTTCCAGCAAGGCTGACATTCTCTTTGGTGGCGAAGGTAAAGACCAGCTAAGTGGTGGTGCCGGGGATGATGTCTATATGTTCAATCGCGGGGATGGACAGGATGTGCTCGAAGATACCGGTAGCGGCTCTGTGGGTACTGATACCGACAATCCCGGTGGCGATAAGCTTCTCTTCGGTGAGGGTATCACAATCGAGGATTTGATCACGCAGCGTGACGGCAGTGATCTTGTTATCTATACCAATCGCCATTGAAAATGCGAATCTAGAATACTTCACTGCTGTCCCATAAACTTTCATGAGAATGTAAACTGTATCTGTACCTGAGTTTCAATAGGGCCTGGAGGGTCTCCTTTGAGTAGTCCCCACAGGTCTCTTCGCTCAAATAAATTGACTTGAAAGAGTCGAATAATCTGTTGAATGCTTAAATCGAGTTTGCTACAGAATTTCAGGTAAGCAACCATTAAATACATACACATAGCGACCCATATTTGAGTCATGACAGCATTCTTTGACGTGCCTACGAATGACTTAATCTTCAAATTTTGTTTGATGCATTTGAAAAATAACTCGATTTGCCAACGCGACTTATAAATATCTGCAATGGTTTTGGCAGTCAATTCGAATGGATGGGTGAGAAAGACGTAATGCTTGCCGGTCCCTGGGTCACTATAACCCATCCGGCGCAACTTAATCGGGCAGGTATCGGCTTTAGGGCCCGTTAAAATCAGCGTCCGCTCCGAGCTGATGCCCTGCTCTTTATTCACCGGATGGCGAGAAATCACTCGGTATTTCGTATTGGCTTTCAACCGGGTGACGAAATAAATCCCCTTTGAATTGAGCAAGTTAAACCACGTGTAGTCCGTATAGCCACGATCAAACACCACAATAGAACCCGCATCCAGTTCTAAACTACGGCCTTGTGTAATATCTTGTTGTTTGCCTTCGGTAATAGTCATAAAGACCGGTAAAAAGCCATCATGGTCCAGACCAACCTGTAGTTTAATCGCGCCTTTGGTCTTGCGAAATTTGGCCCAAGGAAATAGTGATAAGCATCAATCGATGGTCGATGCATCCAAGGAATAAAGCTTATTTTTAAAACGAAACCCATGCCTAGGCGCCAAGCTTTGACATCGTGCCAGCAGCTTCCAAAATAATCCTTCGTAGAGTTGATAAGGCTGTTGCTCGTTAATACGAGCCAGAGAACTTCGACTGACCTTACCGATACCCAAATGGTAACTTTTGCGGCGTTGTTTATCCAGATTGCTGACAATATCTCGCAAACTACAGCGCCCGGCGAGTTGGGCAAAACTCAACGCCACAAACTGTGACCAGCGTGACATTGTCCTCAATACACGGCCTTTATGGTGGGTTTGGGCGAGGGTTTCAAATTCATGTCTAGAAATCAGTTTTAGTAGCTGTGAAAATACGCTGTTACTGTGACTCAAGGCTATTATCCTGTTGATATTGAAAGATATTCTGAACCTCTATTCTAACAAATTAGTGCAGAATAGTCTTTGATTCTAAGCTCATTCAAAAGTTTGTGGGACAGCAGTGATCACCTATACACTGCGGTTGTGCGCGCGGTGCTTCCTTGCACTCACGAAACAATGACTATTGTTAGAGGTGTCCTTATGCTCTGAACACATCTAGTCTTAGGCCAGAAGGTTGGAAATCGGGAGAGCGAGGTTGGATTATCGATTTTGTGGCTCCTTTTGGAGATGTCAAAGATATTGCACATGATCTAAAGTATAATATCTTCCGCAATGATGTTGGGCGTTATTTTCGTATCAAACAGGGATCGGATACTATGCAAATACGCTATTTTCATGGGGCTGATGCGGTGGCGAAATCCAAAGACCCAAAGCACGATCCGGCCGTAGAACTGCAACAAAATCACTGACTGCGCCCTTTGCAGTCGTTGCCGATGATAGGACAAAGAAAATAGATTGCCGAAGTAGTTGCAACAGTTTTTTCCCGATGCGCCGAATTTACTTATGGGCACGTCCAATAATTTACATTCCGAAATCTGATGATCAATAAAATCAGTCACTTACGCTCTAGCGAACTGTTAAAATCGTGATTTTTAGAGGTGCCCCTAAGGTGGTTATGCGGCTCGGAGACATCGCCGAGCACTTGGGTACTTGGGTACGCGGCGACGCTAGCCGCGTCATTCGGCGCATAGACACCCTGGAGCGGGCGGACGCCGAGTCCATCAGTTTTTTTTCCAACCGGCGTTATAGACGGCAGCTTTTAGCCACGGCGGCGGGTGCGGTTATATTGAGCGAGGCGGATGCCGGCGATTGTCCCACCAATGCGCTGTGTATGGGCAATCCTTATGTGGGTTATGCCAGGGTTGCGCGGCTGTTGAATCCCGTGCCGGAAATGGAGCCGGGCATTCACGCGAGCGCCGTATTAGCGCCAAGCTGTGCCATTGATGGCCGTGCTTTTATAGGCCCTAATAGTGTTATAGGTGCCGGCGCAGTGATCGGTGCCGGCACCTATATAGGGCCGAACTGTGTGCTCGGAGAAGGGGTACGCACAGGCGATAATTGTCATTTAGCAGCCACCGTCACCCTGTGCGCGGGCGTTTATCTAGGTCACCGGGTCACTATTCATCCGGGTGCGGTGCTGGGCGCGGATGGATTTGGCATCGCTAATGATGACGGTGTTTGGATTAAAGTCCCGCAACTGGGATCGGTGCGCATTGGCAACGATGTGGAGATCGGTGCCAACACCTGCATCGACAGGGGCGCTCTGGAAGACACCGAAATTGGCGATGGCGTCAAGATCGACAATCATGTACAGATCGGTCACAACGTGCGTATCGGTGAGCACACGGCAGTCGCCGGATGTGTAGCTATCGCCGGGAGTACCAGAATTGGTGCGCGTTGCTCGGTAGGCGGTTCGTGCGCCATCAGTGGGCATTTGGAAATCGCCGACGATGTACATTTGAACGGGGGCACCAACGTGCCCAATTCGATTGCGGAGTCTGGAAACTATTCTTCGGCATTGCCGCTGCAAGCCAATCGCAATTGGCTTAAGAACATGGCCCGAGTGAAGCAGCTCGATGAAATAGCAAGGCGTCTGCGCGCGCTGGAGGCGAAGAGTAAGTGAGCGAACAGAGCGCCGACCGTGCGCGAAGCAGTCAAATGGGAATCAGTCGAACGGATGAGACGCCACCCGATCAAGTGATCGGCGAAGCGGGAGAAGGCAGCATGGATATTGGCGAGATCATGCGCTTCCTGCCTCACCGTTATCCGTTTTTGCTGATCGATAGAGTGTTGACTTGCGTGCCGAACGCTCATTTGCGGGCAGTGAAGAACGTCACCTTCAACGAGCCGTTTTTCCTAGGACATTTTCCCGGCCGCCCGGTTATGCCAGGTGTCATGATCTTGGAAGTCATGGCGCAGGCCACAGGCATCCTGGCCATGCGTAGCCTCGAGCAGCTACCATCGGCTAATTCTTTGTATTACTTCGTTGGCATCGACAAGTCGCGGTTTCGCCAGCCGGTGGTCCCAGGCGATCAATTGCTCGTAGACATCACCCAGAAGCGTTACTCCCGCGGCGTAGTGAAAGCCGATGCCGTTGCCAGGGTGGATGGCAAGACGGTAGCGGAGGCGGCATTGATGGGGGCTCTTAGAGATACCGGCACCACCGACAGGCACGCTTAAGGGTACGGACACTCAAGAGTACCGACGGTTGAACGACGCGCGCGCCACTATCCACCCGAGCGCTAACATCGATCCCAGTGCACGGATAGCGCCATCGGCCGTCATCGGGGAAGATGTGTCCATCGGACCCTGGACCATCGTGGGCGAAGGCGTAGAGATAGGCCCGGGCACCACCATTGCTTCACATTGTGTATTGCACGGGCCCACCCGTATAGGCTGCGGCAATCGTATTTATCCATTCTGCTCTATTGGCGATGCACCACAGGATAAGAAATACGGCGGTGAACACACGGTGCTCGAGATAGGCGATAGCAACACCATTCGTGAGAGTTGCACGCTTAATCGTGGGACTGTGCAAGGCGGTGGTGTTACCCGTATCGGCCATGGCAACTGGATCATGGCTTATGTGCACGTGGCCCATGATTGCCTGGTGGGTGATCACACCATCATGGCCAATGGCACTACCTTGGCCGGCCATGTGCGGGTTGAAGACCACGTCATCTTCGGTGCGTTTACCGTGGTCCATCAGTTTTGTGCCATAGGGGTGCATGCTTTCACCGCCATGGGTGCGGTTATTTTCAAGGACGTGCCGCCCTATGTGACAGTCTCGGGCAACAGCGCGGCGCCCCACGGCATCAATGCCGAAGGTTTGCGCCGGCACGGCTTCGACGCCGATGTCATTCGCGAGATACGGCGGGCTTATAAGACTTTGTACAAGCAAGGCCATGCGCTGGTTGATGCCAAGCGATTATTGGTGGCACAGGCTGAGAGTGTGGAAGAAGTGCGAACGATGGTGGATTTTCTTCAGCGCTCGGAGCGCGGGATCGTGCGATGAGCGAGGCACGCCGGGACGGGCGGCGTCCACTGCGTGTCGCTATGGCGGCAGGTGAGGCATCCGGCGATGCTCTCGGGGCGGGCCTTATCGAGGCGTTGAGAGTTCTGCGGCCAAGCATCCGGTTCGAGGGTATTGCGGGGCCCGCTATGGAGGCAGCGGGCTGCGTCCCCGTCTATCCTATGGAACGCCTTTCCATCATGGGATTTGCCGAGGTGGCGCCCCGCTATCTTGGATTGATGCGGGATCGGGCGCGGTTGGCGAAGCATTGGTTGCGCGATCCCCCCGATGTTTTCATTGGCATAGATGCGCCCGATTTCATGTTGGGTCTGGAGCGGCGCCTACGGGCCGGCGGCATACCGGCGATTCACTACGTCAGTCCATCGGTGTGGGCATGGCGGCGCGGGCGGCTCAAAAGCATCGCCCGGGCAGTGAACCATATGCTGGTGCTATTCCCGTTCGAGGAGTCTATTTACCGCGGTGCAGACATCGGCGTGACTTATGTAGGTCACCCGTTGGCGGATACTCTGCCGGCGCGGGTGGATGCCGGGGTGTGCCGGCGCGCTTTGGGTCTTGACCCCGATCGGCGATGGCTTGCGCTGCTGCCGGGTTCCCGTAAACCGGAGATCAAAGCGTTGGCCGGCCTGCTGCTCGAGTCGGCTGAGAGGCTGCGGTTAGCGCTACCCGATCTAGGTTTCATCATGCCGGCTGCTAGCACGGCTATTTACACCGATCTCCTGAAGTTGGCCGAATCCCACCGGACATTGCCGCTGGTCATTGTGAAGGGACGGGCGCACGATGCGGTGGGAGCGGCGAATGTGGTGTTGGTCGCATCCGGTACGGCGGCGCTCGAGACTATGTTGCTGAAGCGTCCCATGGTGGTTACCTACAAGGTCAATCTCATTACCTATCACATTATGAAGCGTCTGCTGACAGTGCCTTATGTCAGCTTGCCCAATCTTCTCGCCGGTGAAGCACTGGTGCCGGAGCTATTGCAAGCCGAGGCAACCCCGGGTGCGCTATGCGCGGCGGTGTTGCGCTGGTTGCGAGAGCCCGCGCAAGTGGATGCTCTGACGCGGCGGTTCGATGAGTTACACCGCCTGTTGCATTGCGGCGGCGCCAGTGCACGGGCAGCGGCGGCGGTCCTTGATGTTACGAGTGCCCATGAGCGCCAGGCCTTGTGATCTCGCCAGGCCTTGTGATCTATAGAGTTGCCGGAGTGGATGAGGCTGGACGTGGCCCGTTGGCGGGACCGGTGGTGGCAGGGGCGGTGATCTTGAATCCCGCCGATCCCATAGCGGGCTTGGCCGACTCTAAGCAACTATCGCCCACAACCCGTGAGGTGCTGGAGGAGGAAATAAAGGCGCGGGCGTTGGCCTGGCATATAGGGGTCGCCAGTGTTCGCGAGATAGATCGTGTGAATATTTTAGCCGCTACTATGTTGGCCATGGAACGCGCCGTATCCGGACTGTCGCTAGCGCCTGATGAAGCTTGGATCGATGGAAACCGCGCGCCAGCCCTGCGTTGCACGGCCCGTACCTTCGTTAAAGGCGATGTGTTGCATCCGTGCATCAGTGCCGCTTCCATTTTGGCGAAGGTTTGGCGGGATCGCGAAATGATCTCACTCCATGCACGTTATCCCAGGTACGATTTCGCTAAGCATAAAGGTTATCCCACGCGGGCCCATCTGGACGCGCTAGCCCGCTACGGACCGAGTCCCTGCCACCGGCGTTCATTCGCGCCGGTGCGCCGTGCATTACACGGGGAAGCTTGATGAGTCAGTTCGTTCATCTGAGTGTGCATACTGACCACTCTTTGGCCGACAGCGTGGTGCAGATCAAGCCGCTTATCAAAGCGGTGCGGGCCGCCAACATGCCGGCGGTGGCGATCACCGATCAAGGCAATGTGTTCGCCTTGATCAAGTTCTACCGCGCCGCGGTGGCCGCTGGCATCAAGCCCATCATAGGCGCCGATCTCTGGTTGAGGGGCAAAAACGGCGAGGCGCTGATGCGGTTGACCGCTCTTTGCCAGAATCAGGAAGGATACCGCAACTTAAGTGAGTTGCTGTCCTTGGGGTATCGCGACGGCCAGAGCCAAGGTGTGCCTCAGCTAGAGCGCGAATGGTTGTTGCGCCATGCTGATGGCCTGATCGTGATGGCGGGCGGTATGCGAGGCGAGATAGGCCGCTTGCTGCTGACCGGCAAACGCCAAGCGGCGGTGGATGCGGCGCGGCGCTGGCAGGACACCCTGGGCGATCGCTTTTATCTGGATGTGCAGCGCACCGGCCGGCGCCACGAGAGCCGGTATTTGGACGAAGCAGTCGATCTCGCTATCGATCTAAGCCTTCCCGTAGTGGCCACTAATGACGTGCGATTCGTGCACCCGGATGATTTCGATGCCCATGAAGTACGCGTCTGCATTCATGAGGGCCGCATTTTGGATGATCCCAGGCGGCCGCGTCACTATACCGCGGAGCAGTACCTACGCTCGCCGCAGGAAATGGCGAGGTTGTTCGCCGATCTGCCCGAAGCTCTGGAAAACAGTGTGGAAATCGCCCGCAGATGCAGCGTGGAGCTGCGTTTGGGCAAGACTTTCCTGCCCGATTTCCAAGTGCCGGAGGGCTACACCACCGATACCTGGTTTGCGTCTGCCGCCCGCGCCGGGCTGGAGCAGCGTCTGGCCAAGCTATTTCCAGCCCCGAGCTTGGCAGACAAACGTCCGGTCTACGATGAGCGTCTAGCGCTCGAACTCAGCGTCATCAATGAGATGGGTTTTGCCGGCTATTTTCTTATCGTGGCCGATTTCATTAGCTGGGCGCGTAACAACGGTGTGCCGGTGGGCCCGGGCCGCGGCTCCGGTGCCGGATCACTCGTCGCTTATGCACTCGGTATTACCGATCTGGACCCCATCGGTTTCGACCTATTGTTCGAGCGCTTTTTGAATCCCGAGCGGGTCTCTATGCCTGATTTCGATGTGGATTTCTGCATGGAAGGCCGCGATCGAGTGATCGACTATGTGGCGCAGCGCTACGGCGCCGATAAGGTGTCTCAAATTATCACTTTCGGCACCATGGCGGCAAAGGCGGCGGTGCGCGATGTGGGACGGGTGCTTGGACATCCCTATGGGTTCGTCGATCAATTGGCCAAACTCATTCCGTTCGAGGTCGGCATCACCCTCGATAAGGCGTTGGCGGACGAGGAGGCGCTCAAGCGGCGTTACGATACGGACGAGGAGGTGCGCGCGATCATCGATATGGCGCGCAGCTTGGAGGGTATCGCCCGCAATCCCGGCAAACACGCCGGTGGCGTGGTGATAGCGCCCTCGGCGTTGACTGATTTCTCGCCGCTCTACTATGAGCAGGGCGGCGCCACTCCCGTCACCCAGTTCGACAAGGACGATGTGGAAGCGGTCGGCCTGGTGAAATTCGATTTCCTCGGTTTGCGCACGCTGACTATTATCGATTGGGCACTGCGCGCGATCAATGCCGAGCACGAAGCGGCGGGGGCCGAGCCTATAGATATCAACGCCATCCCCATGGCCGATGAGGCGACCTTCAAGCTGGTTATGGGGGCGGGCACTACCGCCGTGTTCCAACTCGAATCGCGCGGTATGCGAGAACTCATCCGCAAGTTGCGGCCTGATTGCTTCGAGGACATCATCGCTTTGGTGGCACTGTTCCGGCCAGGCCCGCTCCAATCGGGCATGGTGGATGATTTCATCGCCCGCAAACACGGCTTGGCTGCCGTGCAATACCCACACCCGGAGCTTAAGCCTATCTTGGAGCCCACCTATGGCGTAATCCTCTATCAAGAGCAGGTGATGCAGATCGCCCAGGTGCTGGCGGGTTATACCCTCGGCGGGGCGGATTTATTGCGCCGCGCTATGGGCAAGAAAAAGCCTGAGGAGATGGCCAAGCAGCGCAGTGTATTCGTGGACGGTGCCCTGGCCCGGGGGGTCGATAAGGAGGTGGCCACGTACATCTTCGATCTGATGGAGAAATTCGCAGGCTACGGATTCAACCGCTCGCACTCGGCCGCGTATGCACTGGTGTCGTATCAGACGGCTTGGTTGAAAACCCATTATCCGGCTCACTTCATGGCGGCGGTGCTCTCCGCCGATATGGATTCCACCGACAAAGTGGTCACGCTGATCGATGAGTGCCGGACCATGGGCATCAAAGTCCTGCCCCCTGATGTCAACACCTGTACTTGGCCGTTCAGCGCACAGCAAGAGCGCACCATCCGCTATGGTTTAGGCGCGATAAAAGGGGTTGGGCAAGGGGCCGTCCATAGCATCGTGGATGAGCGCTCCGCGAACGGCAATTATTCGGATCTGTTTGATTTTTGCCGGCGGGTTGACAGTAAAAAAGTGAACCGCCGGGTCAGCGAGGCGCTGATACGCGCAGGCGCGCTCGATGATCTGGGGCCTAGCCGTGCCGCCTGCATGGCATCGCTGGAACGGGCCAGTGTCAGCGCCGAACAACATGCTAGGGATCGCGATGCCGGTCAAGATGATCTATTCGGCGGCGCCGCAGTTGTGTCGGTGCAAGAGGGTCGCTTCGAGGCGGCTGTTGAATGGCCCGAGCACGAACGGTTGCAAGGTGAGAAAGAAACCTTGGGACTTTATCTGACCGGGCATCCGGTCAACCGCTACATAGACGAGATCGAGTGGCTGGCCAGTGCGCGCCTGGTCCGCCTCCAGCCCGATCCCGACCAGACCCAGCGTGCCGCCGGTTTGATCGTGGCGCTACGCACGGTCAATTCCCGCCGTGGCCGCATGGCTATAGTGACGTTGGACGATGGTACTGGGCGCATCGAGGCGGTGGTCTATTCGGACGTGTATCAGCGCACCCAGCGGCATCTGTTCAAGGATAATTTGGTCATTATCGACGGCATTATCAGTGCCGACGATTTCAGTGGGAGCATTGCCATGAATGCTGAAGACGTCTACGACATGGACGCAGCCCGTTCCCGGTTTGCCCGGGGATTGCTGGTCGGTCTTGACGAAGAACACGCCGGCACGGATGTGTTGGAACGGTTGCGCGCGCTGCTCGATCCCTATCGCCACGGGGCGGCCCGGCTCTATATCGAATATAAACGCAAGGATGATATCGCTGCCGTTTTACCCTGCTCCGATGAGTGGAAGCTGGCGCCAACCGATGATCTTCTGCAAAAACTTCGCGAGTTTGACGCTTTGACCCAAGTCGCCGTGCGCTACCGGTAGAGCGGGACTGCGAAGCGCCCGCTCCGCAGTGTTGGGTACTCACGCAATAAGGACTCGAACAATGCAAGAAAGCGCCGAGAAATCAGACACCAAGACATCGGATAACAAACGAGCTGACAACGCCCATTTCTACCGCGATCTGACGCCGTTTCACAGCTTTGTTGACGAAGCCTTCGATACCCACTTCTACGTTGACCTGCCCGATGACTGGTGGCTGGTGGTGGCCGATATCACCGGTAGTACCAAAGCCGTGGACAGTGGCAAATACGCCGAGGTGAACTATCTGGGGGCCGCCTGCATAGTCGCTGTTACCAACGCGGTGAGCGAGTATGAATTACCTACTGTGTTTGGCGGGGACGGGGCCACTTTAGCGGTACCGGACTGTGCCCGAGAAGCAACCGTGGCGGCACTACTGGCCACCAAACGCTGGGGCGAGGAAGCGTTCGGGTTGGAATTGCGCGTGGGCGCGGTGCCGGTGCGTGAAATCCGTGCCAGAGGTGCGTCCATATTGGTAGCGCGCATGGAGTTCAGCCCCGGCAATGCCATGGCCATGTTTCGTGGCGACGGTTTCGACCTCGCCGATAGCGTGGTCAAAAGTGGTGAATTCGCCATCGATACGCAGCCGGCTGCCAGCCATCAACCGGATCTCGAGTCGTTGTCGTGCCGCTGGTCGCCGATGCCCTCCACCAACGGGGCCATGCTGTGTCTTATCATCGGTGCCCGTGCCCATGACACCTACGGCACCGATGAGATCTACCGCCAGGTGTTGGAGCGCATCAACGGCGTGGTGGCATTGAACGCATCGGAGTCGAGTCCGGTGAAAGTTGCCAATATGCGGTTCAAGCTGCGCCTTGAAGGGATGCGCAAGGAGTTGAAGAGTCTGCCGGGTAACGTGCTATTGAATGGATGCAAAGTTCTTTTCATTCACTTAGCCGCATTGCTGGTGTTCGGACTCAATCGCCGAGTCGGTGCCTTCGATCCTGCGCTCTACAAGGAGGAGATGGCGATCAATTCGGACTTTCGCAAAGTCAATGGCATGCTGCGGTTGATCATCGACTGTACCAGTGCGCAGTGCGATGCGGTGGAACGCGAACTCGAGGCGCTCCACCAGGAGGGGCGTATCATCTTTGGCGCTCACCGGGCCCGTCACGCGATCATGACCTGTGTCGCACCGAATATAGAAAACCATGAGCACGTGCATTACATCGACGGCAGCGAAGGTGGCTTATGGTCCGCAGCCAAGGGCCTCAAGGCGCAGCTCGTTACGCGTCCTCCATCATGAACGCGTCGGGCTTTGAGGCCGGTTTAAACCACGGGGCTACTGGCGTAAGCTCATGTGTTTAGCCGTACGTCCCGTGCAACCGCTTAGCTGGGCGTTTGGAGGGCGCGGAATCTCGGGTTAGATGCATGAACGGTTCGCGGGTGGAAGACGCTCTTCAGGTCTACTCAGGCTCCCTCGCACTACTGACGGACTTATACCAACTCACCATGGCCCACGGTTATTGGCGGGCGGGCATGGCTGAGCGGGAAGCTTGTTTCACCCTGTCTTTTCGCCAGCATCCGTTTAATGGGGGCTACACTATCGCCTGCGGGCAGGGCACCCTCTCATCGTATCTACAACGCTTTCGTTTCGAAGTCTCGGATCTCGACTATCTGGCGTCGCTGACGGGCCGGGATGGTAAGGCATTATTCGAAGACGATTTTCTACGGTATCTGGAACAATCCGAGCTGCGCTGCGATATAGATGCGGTTGACGAGGGCACGGTGGTGTTTCCTCACGAACCGCTGCTGCGGGTGCGCGGACCTATCTGGCAAGCGCAGATCCTGGAGACGCCTATTCTTAACATCGTCAATTTTCAAACGCTCATCGCCACCAAGGCGGCGCGTGTTTGCGAGGCAACCGGAGGCGGGCCGGTGCTTGAATTCGGCTTGCGCCGTGCCCACGGTATCGATGGCGCGCTTGCCGCTAGCCGGGCCGCTTACGTGGGTGGTTGCGCCGGCACATCCAACGTGCTGGCCGGGAAACTGTACGGCATTCCAGTGCGCGGTACCCATGCCCATAGTTGGGTCATGAGTTTCGATTCCGAGTTGGAGGCTTTCAAGACCTATGCGGCAGCGATGCCGAACAATTGTGTTTTTTTGGTCGATACTTACGACACACTGGAAGGCGTTCGCAATGCCATTGTGGTAGGCAGGTGGCTGCGTGAACAGGGTCAGGAGTTGTTGGGCATTCGATTGGATTCGGGCGATCTTGCTTATCTCAGTATCGAGGCCCGGCGGATGTTGGATAAGGCTGGCTTTAATCATTGCGTTGTTTTCGCCAGCAACGACTTGGATGAGTGGATCATCGAGAGCTTGAAAAAACAAGGCGCCACTATCGCCGCGTGGGGTGTGGGTACTAAATTGGTGACCGGCCATGAAGACGGTGCACTCGGTGGCATTTATAAAATAACGGCGATCCGTGACGCCCATGGCCGATGGCAAGATCGCATCAAGCTGTCCGAACAAGCAGTTAAAGTGTCAACGCCGGGGGTGTTGCAGGTGCGTAGATTTCACGATGGGGGACGTTTGATCGCCGATGCGGTGTTCAACGAGAACCATCAGCCCGATGCCGATTGCATCATCGTTGACCCGGTCGATCATACGCGCCGCCGGCGTTTGTCCGCGAGCCTCGAGTACGTTGATCTGCTGCAACCCTATATGACCAAGGGCGAGCTGCGCGCCACCCACTGCGCCAGTATTGAACACGCGAGGAAGCGGGTTAAAGATGGGCTCGCCGCGTTGCATTCGACTTTGAAACGGTTGACCTATCCGCACATTTATCCAGTGGGTCTCGAGCGCGGCCTTCACGAGTTGAAAACACGTCTTATTTTGGAGGCGCGCTCGGGGATGGATGAACGCTGATGGCTAGTGCCAACGGGTTGCATGCGAATTGTCTTGAGTTCGAGCGGCCTATTGCGGAACTTGAGGCTAAGATTGAGGAGCTCTCGGGCGTCGATTTTAAAGAGGATGTCAACATTGGGGATGAGATCGCGCAATTGCGTGAAAAGAGCGATGCACTCACACGCGCCATATTCGCCGAGCTGACGCCTTGGCAAGTCGCCCAGATCGCCCGCCATCCCCTGCGTCCTCACGCACTCGATTACATCAGCGAAATATTCACCGACTTTGAAGAATTGCACGGCGATCGAGCATTCGCCGACGACGCCGCAATAGTAGGCGGGCTCGCCCGGCTGGAGGGAGAGCCAGTGGTAGTTATAGGCCATCAAAAAGGGCGCGATACCAAGGAGAAGATCTGGCGTAATTTCGCCATGCCCCGGCCGGAAGGTTACCGCAAAGCGCTTCGGCTCATGCGTTTGGCGGAGCGTTTTAAGTTACCGGTGCTGACGCTGGTGGATACGCCCGGTGCTTATCCTGGCGTCGATGCGGAAGCGCGTGGCCAAAGCGAAGCCATCGCCCAAAATCTGCTAGCCATGGCGGGATTGCGAACATCGATCGTATGCACAGTTATCGGTGAAGGCGGCTCCGGCGGGGCGTTGGCCGTGGGTGTGGGTGACTACGTGCAAATGATGCAGTACGCAACATATGCGGTTATCTCGCCTGAGGGCTGCGCCAGCATTCTTTGGAAAAACGCGGAAAAAGCAGAGTTGGCGGCGGTGGCTATGGGTATTACATCGGCGCGGTTGGTTGAATTGGGGTTGGTGGATGCTACCGTAGCTGAGCCCTTGGGCGCTGCCCATAGGGACCCGGTAGCGGCTGCCGAGACACTGAAGAGCGCCCTGGTTGAAGCCCTGACCCGGCTAGGCTCAATGACGGCTGATGAGTTATTGGCGCAGCGTCACCGGCGGTTGCGGGGGTATGGGCAATTCGCCCAGGTGTGAGAACGCTATTCGTCAGCAGTTCGAACTTCGGGCCTTCGGGTTTCAGGCTCCTGCATGTTGAACTCTTGAATCTCGGGGATTAGGGCCTTAGGGATTAAGGTCTTAGGTAGTTGTGCTGCTGGCGTTCGAGTTTCAAGAGATTGGGCGCCGCCGGCTTGAGCGGGCTTGCTGTGGCCGATCGTGGGTAGGGCGTGCCGTTGACGCTGCTTCTTTTTACGCCGTGCCGGGATGCGGGCAGCTTGCAACGTGCGTTTGGTGAACGGTGCGTTTGGTGAGCGCGAGCAACAACTCGCTGGCGAAATGGCAAACGAGCTGCTGAATCTTTTGTCGTTCAGCAGGTGCGGTCTCGCTCACGTGCTCTCCTCTTGTGGGGCTAAGCGTTCACCTGTCAACTCGTTATGGGTTGTCGCAGAGGCTAGGTCAAGCCAGGTATCTATGACGGAGTCAGGATTCAGTGACATGCTTTCAATACCTTGCTCTACCAGCCAACGGGCTAAATCCGGATGGTCCGATGGGCCTTGGCCGCAGATCCCTACGTATTTGCCGGCCCTGCGGCACGCGGCGATGGCCTGAGCTAGCAAGGCTTTGACCGCCGGGTCGCGCTCGTCGAATTGTTCGGCCACCAGCCCGGAGTCGCGGTCTAGCCCCAGCGTGAGTTGAGTGAGGTCATTCGAGCCGATGGAAAAACCATCGAAGTGCTGAAGGAATTCATCGGCCAACAAAGCGTTAGCGGGCAGCTCGCACATCATCATGATCTTGAGATCATCGCGGCCGCGCTCGAGCCCATGTTTGGCCATTATCCGCAGTACATTTTGTGCTTCGGCCACGGTGCGCACGAATGGCACCATCAGCCATACGTTGCGAAGCCCCATGTCCTCGCGCACGACATGCATGGCTTGGCACTCGAGTGCGAAACTCGCCTCGAAGGCAGGGTCCAGGTAGCGCGATGCACCGCGAAAACCGAGCATCGGGTTTTCTTCTTCCGGCTCGTAGCGCTCACCACCGGCCAGCGCCCGGTATTCGTTTGATTTGAAATCGGACAACCGTACGATCACCGGCTGTGGTGCGAAGGCTGCCGCTATGGTGGCGACGCCTTCCACCAGTTTGTTGATATAGAAGTCCCTGGGTGACGCGTAACCGGCCGCGCGGCTTGAGATATCACGCTGCTCCTCGATGGGCAGCTTATCGAATTCCAGCACCGCCCGTGGATGCACGCCGATCATCCGCGCGATGATAAATTCCAAGCGGGCTAGCCCCACACCTTTGTTGGGGATAGCGGCAAACTCGAATGCCCGCTCCGGGTTGGCCACATTCATGGCGATCTTGACCGGGCACGGCGGCATGGATTCAAGCTTCATCTGCGTATATTGGAAATCCAGTTCGCCATCATAGACATAACCGGTGTCGCCTTGAGCGCAGGATACGGTCACACTTTGTCCATCTTCGATGAGCTGCGTGGCGTTTCCGGTACCCACAACAGCCGGTATCCCGAGTTCACGGGCGATGATGGCCGCATGACAGGTGCGCCCGCCACGGTTAGTGACGATAGCCGAAGCGCGTTGCATAACCGGTTCCCAGTCAGGATCGGTGATATCGGTCACCAATACGTCGCCTGCTTTTAGCAGGTCCATTTCACGTATGTCGGCCAGTATCCGGGCAGTTCCGGCGCCTATGCGCTGCCCTATACTGCGCCCTTCGGCCAGGACGGCCGACCGGGTTTTGAGGGTGAAGCGCTCCAGTGTGCGTCCGGGCTTGCTCTGCACTGTTTCCGGACGCGCTTGCAGGATATAGAGAATGCCGTTTTCGCCGTCTTGGCCCCATTCGATGTCCATGGGCCGGCCGTAGTGTTGTTCTATGGTGAGTGCTTTCTCGGCGAGGGTGATGATGTCCTCATCGCTCAGGCAAAAGCGTTGGCGGTGCGCGTCGTCTACCTCCTCCAAAGCGGTTTCGGCGTTGCCCGCTCCTTTGGCGAACACCATGCGCACGTCTTTGCTGCCCAGCGAACGGCGGATAATGGGATGTTTGCCTGCCTTGAGGGCCGATTTGTAGACGTAATATTCATCGGGGTTAACGGCTCCTTGCACCACGGTTTCACCCAGGCCATAGGCAGCAGTGATAAAAATGACGTCCTCGAAACCGGATTCGGTATCTAGTGTAAACATGACGCCGCTTACGCCCAGATCGCTTCGCACCATGCGCTGTACACCGGCGCTCAGGGCGACATCGGCATGCTTAAAACCTCGATGCACCCGGTATGTGATGGCGCGGTCGTTGTACAAGGAGGCGAATACGTCGCGCACCCGCGCGAGGACGGATTCCACTCCTCGTACATTGAGGTAAGTCTCCTGTTGACCGGCGAACGATGCATCGGGCAGATCCTCTGCGGTGGCCGAGGAGCGTACCGCGACGGATGGCCCGAAGCTTTCGCCTGCCGAGTCTGCGTCCAATCGGGCGAAGGCGCCGCGAATGTCGGCCTCCAGATCGGGCGGAAAAGGCTGCTCGCGCACCCACTGCCGGATGGACGCCCCGGCGCTTGCAAGAGCGGTGATGTTTTCTACCTCGAGTGTCTCCAGGGTTTTGTTGATACGCCCGGCGAGACCCTCGTGGGCGAGAAAGCGGCGGAACGCATCTGCAGTGGTAGCGAAGCCGTTCGGTACTGCAACCCCGGAGGCGCTAAGCTGGGTGATCAGCTCCCCCAAGGATGCGTTCTTCCCGCCCACCGCCTCTACACAGTCCATCGCCAGCTGGTCAAACCATATGACGTTCGCGTTCACGCTTGAGCCTCCTTTGAGGGCGACGCATCATGCATCTTGCCTAAAATTATTGTTGACCATTTCGCCGCACCGCGTGGCCGAATAAGTATGAGCACTACTTCCGACTACTCGACTCGCACGGTTTTCTTTGTCTCCGATGGCACGGCAATTACCGCAGAGACGATGGGCCGGGCGTTGCTGGCACAGTTCGAGCAACATGATTTCAACCGTGTGACCTTGCCGTTTATCGATAACGAGTACAAGGCCGGCGACGTAGCGGAAGTCATCGCCCGCGCCTGGGCTGACGACGGCGTTCGTCCTATTGTTTTCAGCTCCCTGGTCGATCCGGAGCTTTTGAAGATCATCTCCGTTAGCAGACCGCTGGTGCTTGATCTTTTCGCCTCTTTCTCCAAGAGTCTGGAACAAGAGCTGCAGATTGAATCGACCCATGCCACCGGCCGGTTTCACGGCCTGGTGGACCAGAAAATCTATGATCACCGCATGGAGGCAGTGAATTTCGCATTGGCGCACGACGACGGTGCGAGCTTGCGTCACTACGAGCAAGCCAGCGTGATTTTGGTTGGGGTCTCGCGCACTGGCAAAACCCCTACCAGCTTGTATCTGGCCATGCAGTTCGGTTTGAAAGTAGCCAATTACCCGCTGACCGATGACGATCTGGAAAGTGCAAAGCTGCCCGGCAGCTTACGCGCGCACCGTGCCTCGCTCTTCGGCTTGACCATATCCGCGGAGCAGCTTGCGAGTATCCGCCAAGAAAGACTCCCGAACAGCCGCTATGCCTCAGTGAGCCAGTGCCGGCATGAGGTGGAGGAGGCCGAGTGCCTGTTTCGCCGCAACGCGGTGCCTTATATAGACACAACGGCCATTTCCATCGAGGAGATATCGTCTAAAGTGATACAGACCATGGGGCTTGCGCGCCGCTTGTTTTAATCTGCCGGAC
Source organism: Gammaproteobacteria bacterium (assembly GCA_012103455.1). Classification (GTDB taxonomy): domain Bacteria; phylum Pseudomonadota; class Gammaproteobacteria; order HK1; family HK1; genus WLWT01. Next base: position 4,423,285 of record WLWT01000001.1, on the reverse strand, counting down.
TTTTAGGCAACGGCATAGCTTTTATGGATCAACGTTCTTTGGTTGATGCGGTAGCGCAGGCTTGGCGACGGTTGCCCGCCACCCCGGTGACCTGGATTGCGTGGAGCGGCGGAGCCGATTCAACTGCGCTGCTTTTGTTGGCATTGGAGTGCAAGATGCGGGGGTTTTTGAACGATGTGCGCGCCTTGCACGTGGATCACGGCCTGCATCCTGATGCGGGCCACTGGGCGCGCCATTGCCGCGAGAATGCCGACCGGTTGGGCGTGCTCTTGCAGGTTTGCCGGGTGAGTGTGGCGCGCGCACAGGGCGTGGAGGCAGCGGCCCGCGAGGCTCGCTACCGTGCGTTCGCTGAAGTGATGGCACCGGGTGAGGGGGTGGTCACGGCGCATCACCAAGACGATCAAGCTGAAACTTTAGTGCTGCGGCTTATGCGTGGTGCTGGCGTTGCCGGACTCGCCAGCATGCAGGCAGCTCGGCCTTTTGCTAACGGATGGTTGTTGAGGCCTTTGTTGGATGTTCCGGGTGCTCTGCTCAAGGGCTGGTTAGAAGAGCGTGGCGTATCGTGGATAGATGATCCGATGAACTGTGATCCGCACCTTGACCGTATCTATGTGCGCCAGCACGTACTGCCGCTGTTGCAGGCCCGCTGGCCGGCTGCTACGCGCCTGTTGGCACGCGCCGCCAAACACCAGGCACAAGCCGCCAGAGCGTTGGATGGGATGTACTGCGCGAAGGAGTTGACCAGCACTGCGCTGGCAGCCATGGCACCGGCAGAGCGGGTGCCGGCGCTGCGGGCCTGGCTGCGGGCAAACGCAGTGCCGAGTCCATCGGCTAGAAAATTGGCTGAGATGGTGCGTCAGATGGCGGAGGCGAGGCGCGATAAGAATCCTGCTATCCGGTTTGGCCGGCACTGTCTGCGAAGATACCGTGGCACGCTTTATGTGGAGCGCGATGCGCCGAATATCCAGCCTGGAACCCGGTATGCATGGCGCGGCGAGGCCCGGCTAGAGTTACCGGCGGGGGTTTTTTGGGCCAAGCGATGTACCGGAGAGGGCTTGGATGAGAGGTTAGCGCATAGCTGCCACGCCGAGCTGAGGTTCAGAGAGGGAGGCGAGCGCTGCCGCTTAAGCGGTGCGAAAACGACCCGATCGTTGAAGTCGTTGTTACAGGAGTGGGGCATCCCGCCTTGGGAGCGCCAGCGGCTGCCGCTGGTGTACCTGGACGGTCAACTGGCTGCGGTTCCGGGTTACGCGGTATTTCACGGCTTTGGCGTGCCGCCGCGCGGGATTGGCTTGCGCTTGCGCTGGCAGCGTTATGGCCAGGCCGAGGACACTTTGTGGGGGTGAGTTATTTCGAGCGCTTGGGCCAATGTTTGGCCGAGCCGGATCCCGCACGCAAAGTGGCAGCAGTGCGCGAACTCTATGCGGTGCGCCGGTTTTTGGCCGAGGACGAAGGTGTGGATGAACAGGAGGGGCGGCCACTGCCGATCATTCGTGTAGGCCGCCCGCAGCGGCCGCTATTGGTGGAACCCAAACATCTTCCGCGCCGGCGCTTGAGTTCAAAGAAGGGGCATGCGGCACTCATTCATTCCATTGCCCACATCGAGTTCAACGCCATCAATCTCGCTTTGGACGCCGGCTGTCGCTTCCGTGGATTACCGTCAGCTTATTACGCCGACTGGCTTAAGGTGGCAGCGGAGGAGGCCTATCACTTCCATCTGCTCAATGAACACCTGCAATCGTTGGGTTTCGCCTATGGCGACTTCGAAGCGCACGATGGTTTGTGGCAAATGGCCGAGGAAACAGCACACGATCCGTTGGTGCGCATGGCGCTGATACCGCGGGTGTTGGAGGCGCGTGGTTTGGATGTGACGCCCGGCATGTTAGAGCGCTTGGAGCGCATTGGTGATCATCGCGCTGTGACCATCTTGCAGCTCATTTTGCGCGATGAAATCACGCATGTTGCGGTGGGGTCCTATTGGTTCAATTATTTGTGCCGGCAACGGGGGCTGGATGCTATTGCTACGTTCACCAGGTTGCTGCGGATTTATTTGCGCGCACCACCCAAGCCGCCTTTTCACACTGAAGCCCGATTGCAAGCGGGCTTTACCGCCGAGGAGATGGCCTTGCTGGAGGCGCTGGTGGAGCCTTAGGCAGGAGACCGGGACGGTGGCGGCGTGACATGTATCCGTGCCTTGAACATGCGTAACTTATACATCTTCTTGCATTGCCGGATGCAACCGCTGTTCGCGGTACACGCTTCCTAGAAGGATTAACAAACAAGCCCACACGAGGGCGAAGATCGCCCAGATGAGCACCGGGGCCAGTGCGGCGAGCAATTGAAGCGTGTCCTGGCCGATGGTGCCGTCGGCTATGGCTCTAGATATGGCCAGCGGATTAGTCAGCATCGGATGATGAGTCACCAGCCAGTAGAACACCCAGGTCCACATAAGCGCCATGGTGGCGATGAACCAAATCATCAAAGTGCCTCTTTTAGAGCGGCTCATGGGTAGACCGGATCATTGGCGCAGGGATAGCCCGGCTCACGGGGGCGTGACTCACGCCGGTCCGCGCCCCGCGGTGTACTGGCCAGGCATAGCCGTTCTCACCATCACCGTCTCATCGCCGTCCAGCGTTTGTTCCACCATCAGGGTGAAGCGTAACCGAGCATCGCCTAACTCGATCAAGTCGCCTTCTTTGAGAGGGGCGTTGATGACGCGCTTGTTGTTTACAAATACGCCGTTCATGGATTCCAGATCGGTAATCACGAAAGTGCCGTCGCGTTTGCGCTGGATTTGTGCATGGTGACGGGACATGGATGGGTCATCAATGGGCAGTTCGTTGTCTTCGTGACGGCCTATGCGAAATGCAGCGCTGGTGACGGAATATCTCCTGCCACCTTCGGCAAGCATATCGAGAAAAGCGAACGGCTTATCGGTCGCATGATGGCCTTGCTGGGGTAGCACTTGTGGGTGCGGTATCATCGTTGCCGTCGCTCGCCGCCGCAATACCATCCGGTAGAGCACGACCAGTAAAACGGCGAGGATGATGCCCATGCCGACGATAATGAAGGTCAGCATATCGGCGAGTGAGAGATTGAAGCCGCCGATAGTGATGAGCCGCTTATGGGCAGGCGCAACGGGCGTAGCCACCACTGGTGTGCTCGATACGGACAGGCCCGGATCGGTTGGCGCTGGCTTTGTTGGCCCGGCTGCCGCCAACTCGGACACAGCCGCTGACGATGGCATGCGGGCGTGCGCTGCCGGTGAGATTTGCGCCGGTGAGGTTTGCGCCGGTGAGGTTTGCGCCGGTGAGATTTGCGCCGGTGAGGTTTGCGTCTGGGTGGTGGCCTCGTCCACCCGCGGTTTGCTCCGTTGCTCTTGCAGCGCAGGAGCGGCAGGTTCACTGGCTGTTGTGGTATCAGCAGTCGCATCACTAGCGGTGACTTCATCGGTAGCGGTGACGTCACCGGTAATGGTGTCACCGGCAGTCATGGTTTTAGTTGTTGTTGCGGTGATCGGGTTTGGCGCTGGCGTGGTGGGAGGCGGTGCGGGTGACGGGGGCCGCGGCAATTCAACATTGATGACAGCGCGGGATTCTCCCGCCGGCGTGCCGATCGTCAAAACCACCTGACCGGCGCCTATGGCACCGGCGGCTATGGCCGGGGTCAAGTCGATATCCAATTGCCCACCGGAGTCGAATGCAGCAAACGGGCGTTCGAGATAGTCTCGCTCCAGTTCGAAGCCTGCCGTACCTTCCACAAAGCGCCCGCCGGTATCGTCCGCGAGCCGCCGTAGGGTTTGCAGGGCCACCGATAAGGAAACGGAACGGGGGTAGCCTAAGCCGTCTATAGTGACGCCATAGCGGCGGGCCACTGCCACTACGTCGCCGTGAAAATAGGCGCGATCCTCGGCCTGCCCATCGGAGAATAGGATGAGGGCACGGCGCGATGCCTCGTATCTCCCCAGCAGTTCCACAGCGGCGAGTGTATTACGGTACAACTCCGTGGTGCGCCCGCTTGCGCGCACTTGCGCGAGAGCTGCCTCCAAGGTGGCTCTATCGGAACCCAACGGCGCTCGGACGTTCAATTTGGCATCAAATGTGGCGAGGCCAAAGATGTGGTGGGATGCAGCCGCCTCCAGTATTTGGCGAATGTGGCGAATACCGGCTGTGACTGCATTGGCTCGCCTGGGATCGCTGGTATCGATGAGAAATAGGACGGCAGACTTGGCCGCTGGAAATGGGTAGGGCTCGAAAATAGGTTCGGGCAACTCTTGCTCACCGAACCTGGCCTCAAAGCTCTCACCGGTAGCAGCACTCTCATCGGTTTCGAGGCTGTTATTGGCCCCTAGGGTGTTATTGGTTACGGGCCTAGTGAGCCGGTAGTCGCAGGTGAGCGCCCCATCATCTTGCTGCTCGCAGTGTAGCAACACGTTCTCGTCTAGAATTCTGGCACCGTCGCTGCCGGATTGTGCTAGAGCTGCGCCTATACTCATCGCTGTGACTAGCATGAGAATCAAGCTAGTGGCGCATACAATTCTCACCCCTAATAAGCGTGCCCCTAATAAGCGTACCATTACCGGATCCCCCATCACTCCTTCGCTGCTATCGTACCTCTTGTCGTGGCATCTCGTTGATCTGTTCAGGCGGCATGTAGAGCGCAGAGTCCATGAAACCTTCGAATTGAGTTTCAACGATGTCGCTGCGGTTAATTAAGGCGATACTGAAGTCGGCCAGCTTCACGTCGTGCTCGGGCGTGAGCAGGATGCTACTGGGCTTGATATCCCGGTGGATAACCCTCTGGCGATGGGCGCACTCCAATGCTTTTGCGAGCTTGTAGAGCAGGCCCACCGTCTCGCGCACGCTGAGCAGCGTGTGCGGCTTGCAAAACCCCTCGAGGGTCTTAGCGCCCGGCAGAAGACGCTGTTTGTCCATTTCTTCAATGTGATGGGAGTGAGCGACTTTGAGGGCGCCGCGGCGGGTGGAGAAGGGGGCAAGCGCCGCATAGACAACCCCCATATTGCCCCGTCCAATCTGCTCTCCAACCCCATATTTGCCGATTTTCCGTGGCGAAGCGCTCATCCAGATTGCCGATCAGTCCTAAAAATCATATTGAATCATAGCTCGAATCACTCTCCCTTGAAGTCGAGTGGCGCAACCCCATATAATTTCAAATGGCGAGATGATGGTGCGGGTGGCCGGTATCTTCCGGTAGCGGTGCGAGACAGTGGTATTTGACGCGAGCCGGATAAATCTCTACGCTGCATTGCAGCATCAGTGGACAGTGCTGCATAGATAAGTCCGCTAATTGAACTTAGTGAGAGACACGGGGTCTCTTACTGATACAGAGCTTCCTCCTGTTGGCGCTGGTACACGGCAGTTCAAGCTGTCGTTACCAGCGCATTTTTTTGCTCCGCCAGCGCGTTTTCGTATCCGGTTGATGGCTGGTGAGCTAGGCAATAATGCGCTGGCCACGTAAAGTCCTCCCACGTAAAGTCCTCGGTTTACTGCCTCCTGGGAACTCCCATGAAACGAGTCGCGTTTTGCACCTTCGGTTGCAGGCTTAACCAATACGATACGGAGACGATCCGGACCTTGTTGGAGGACGAAGGCGAGTTTCGCACGGTGCCGTTTAAGGATGAAGCCGATGTTTACGTGGTCAACACCTGCAGTGTCACCGCCCGTGCCGATGCCTCTGCCCGTAAGATGATTCGCCGCATTCACAGCGAAAGGCCGGATTCTCGTATCGTGGTAACGGGTTGTTACGCACAAAGAGCACCTGAGGAGTTGGCGCAGTTGCCCGGCGTTAGTTTGATTGTAGGGGCGGCCGATCGCGGGCAGATTGCGGCGCAAATACAAGCGAGCCGAATCGGTGCGGTGCGTATGGCGGTCTCGCCGATCGAGCAGGCCAACAAATTTCTGGAGGTACCGGTTACTGAAATGATGGAGCGCTCCCGGGCCTTCGTCAAAGTGCAAGAAGGGTGCAACGAGCAGTGCTCTTTTTGCATCGTGCCGCAAACCAGAGGTGTGTCGCGTAGCCGGGATCCGGCGCTTGTACTGGAGCAGGTGGCGCAATTGTTGAAGGCAGGGTATCCGGAGATTGTGCTGACGGGGGTTCATGTAGGCGACTATGGTCTGGATCTGACCGGGCGGCGTGAACTCACCGCTCTCATAGTGGCGATTTTGGAGCAGCCCGGGCTGGCCCGTTTGCGGCTGTCTTCTATAGAGCCATCCACCATCACCGATGAACTCATTGAGGTGATGGCGGGTGAATCTAAGTTCGCCAGACACTTTCATATTCCTTTTCAAAGCGGCAACAATGCTGTTTTGAAGAAGATGCGGCGGCGCTACACCGTCGAGGCTTTCGATCGTCTGGTGGAGCGTATTGGCCGCAAGCTCGACGAGTTCGCACTGGGCACCGATGTGATCTGCGGTTTTCCGGGGGAAGATGACGCCGCATTTCAGGATACTTTCGATTGCCTAAGCCGTTGGCCTATTACTTATATACACCCTTTTACCTACTCGGTGCGCCCAGGATCGGAAGCCGAGCGGTTGGGTGATCCGATATCGGGCGAGGTCAAAAAACGCCGCACGCGGGCACTCAAGCGCTTGTCCAAGGAGCGCTCGGATGCTTTTCATGAACAATACGTGGAACGCACCGTGGAGGTGTTGACGGAAGTGTCCGAGCGTCGCGGCGAGACGGTTGTGTCGGGATTGACCGATACCTATGTGCGGGTCTATATCGACAATTGTGGCGAGAATGCGCGGGAGTTAACGGGTTTGCGTCGAGTACGCGTCACGGCCAAGGCCGCTGATGGCGTTGTGGGGGCTTTGCTACCTGCGTAGTTCGGGCGCCCATGCACGCCGATCCGCTATAGGCTTCTATCTGAGGTCGCTCAGCTAGGCTGGGCTCAGTAGTTGGCAGTGTTAGCGGTTGGCAGTGTTAGCGCGTAGACTAGCGCTCAGTTCTTTTCACTCTCTTTTTGGCGCACACAGCGGTTGTTCCTGTTCTCATGCCAGCGGGCGCGGTTGAACCGTATCGTGACTTGATACTGCCATAACGATGGACCGCTGATGTAAAAAGCGACTGGATGCTCCGATTCATAGCCGAGTTCTATGTGCGCCACACTGGAGCGGTTTATGGTGGCCTGACCGAGCGCATCGCGCATGGCGGCTGAGCGCGGTGCTCCATAGGTTTGCATCACTAGCTCGGCTACAGCGGAGACATTGGCGCCTTGCTGTAGCTTGGCGACATAGGCTAACTCGGTGACGATGTGATCATTGGTGGTAATCAGCAGTTCGTCTTCGCCGGTGCCGACGGCGACCGCCCGGTAACCGCACTCTTGTGCCAATTGCCCAACGAGGGTCGATTCGTCGGTCAGATCTTTGTAAGTAAGCTGATTCTCGATCTGCGCCCATGGTTGCCCGATTTTCACCGCGCCGAAGCCGAGTGGCAGGGGGGATTGGGCATAGGCCGAGCTTGTGATAACCGCCAGTAGGGCGAGGGTCCACAGTGCCCGTTGCTGTGCGGTGTCGATCAGCATCAGCGCTTATGTTGGTATCTTGAGTAGTTCAAGCAAATCGTCGCCTATCACTTCTTGGCGCCAACCGCACAAGCTCTGTGGCAATTCCGGATCCTTGTTACCGTCCTGGAGCGCTTGGAAGTATGACAGCAGTGCTTCGAGTTCGCGCCGTGATGCGAGCAACGAAGCCGGCAGCTCGAGTGCCGCCGCTTTATCAGCGACAATGGACTGAAGCACGGGGAGCTTAGCGCTAGCGAGTTTGCGGCTAAGTGGCCGCGCCGCCGAATGCCCCGCGGCCTGTTCGTGACCGTTTCGGTTGTCTGGATCTTGGCCTAACTCTTGGCTGGAGCGTTGATGAATATCAATCAGCGGTTCTGCGAATTTTCTGATCGACTGCGGATGCAAACCGGCTTGACGCAATGTGTTTTTGGTAACGGTAGGTTGCCGGGCGATCTCGGTGAGCGGGCCGTCCCGCACGATGCGGGTTTTGGGAATGTCGAGTTCACGGGCCGTCGTTTCGCGCCATCCAGCTAGCCGTTGTAGCCGCCCCTGCGCAACAGTACTCAGCCGCTCATGTCCTTTGATGCGGCGATAACATTGCGCTGGCTCCGGCGCGGTCGCCAGCCGTTTATTCTCCGCCGCGTTCCACGCGGCTTTATGCGAACCGTGCAGTCGTGCGTTCAAGGTCTGATACACCTGTGCCAGATAGGCGACGTCCAGGGCGGCGTAACGCAGTTGCCGCTGGGAAAGAGGACGCGCGCGCCAATCGGAACGGGTCTCGTCCTTGGGCAGTGAAATGTCGAATAAAACTTCAAGCAAGCGGTGCAAACCTAGCCCTTCTCCCAGATTGGCAAAGGCGGCAGCGATCTGACAGTCATAGACGTTCGCCGGGACTACTCCGGTCATCCGATGGAGGACCTGCAAGTCCTCACTGGCAGCGTGTAACACCTTGGTTATACGAGGATCAGTCAGTAGGGGGCTCAAGTGACGCTGGCAGTTGATGCTCAGCGGATCCAGCAAATAGATGGGTCCGGTTGCCGCCCTGAGTTGCACCAGCCCCGGTTGGGGGAAATAGGTGTTCTCGCGCACGAACTCGGTGTCTATGGCGATACAGGGTTGAGTGGCAAGATCGGCGAGCGCTGCCTGGACTGCGCTGTCCGTGGCGAGCCAGCGAAGAGCTACGCGCCCCTCGTTTTCTAGTTGGACGCTGACTGGGTGTTCTTCCGGCACCGCCGGTTTGGCCGCGAGTGCTGGATTAATCACGTATCACCGGGGTTATCGCTAGGCCAGGACTCATTTGAACAATGGAAATTCTGAACAATGAAAATTCCAAGTGGAGCCCTCATCTCATGCGGGGACATGCTGTCGAGTCCCCGCCGCTACCGGCGCTTGAGCTTCCCGGGCGGTACGCTCAAGGGTTTCTTGTACCGTCTCTATGAGTTCTTCCTCACTGAAGGGCTTGACCAGATAGGCCTGCGCACCCTGGCGTAAACCCCATACACGGTCGCTTTCCGCTGATTTGGAACTTGTCAGCACGACTGGGATGTGTTCGGTGATCGTGTTGCGCGACAGTTTGCGAGTAGCCTGATAGCCATTGAGATCGGGCATTATCACATCCATCAAGATGAGAGCCGGACCCAGTTCCCTGGCCAGGTGTAGCGCTTGGCGTCCCGTGGCCGCCACCTGAACGCGGCACCCCCAGCGCTCAAGGCTTTGGCGAACGAATGCCACATGGGTGGGTGAATCGTCAACGATGAGGATGAGCGGCCTCCAGCCTGCCGGTGCGTCTTCGAGCATCACGAACATCCTGTGCGTGAGCAAATGCAATGCTTGCATGCGCCCATGGCGGTAGGCCTACCGAAAATACGGCAGTCTGACGTTCGTTTCACGTTAGACGAAACAAAAAGCTTAGCGTAATGAAGTCGTTCGTCGTCCTCTGCTCGGGCGGCAAGGTGGTACCCTATTGTCGTCCAATGTTGACCATGCGCTCTCGCAGTGTGGGCTCATCGAGTTCGGCGAATGGTGTCCGGCAGAACTCGCGGATGCGGTCGTTTAGTAATTGGTACGTTTCTGTGAATGCCGTCGCGATTTCTGCTTCCGAGCCAACCATGGCCGCCGGGTCCGGGATACCCCAATGCGCTGTTATCGGCTGCCCGGGCCACACCGGGCAAGACTCATTCGCTATATTATCACACACTGTGAATATGAAGTCTAACCTCGGCGCATTCTCGCTCGTGAACTCATCCCAGCTCTTCGAGCGCGCATTGGAGACATCATGACCAGCCTCTGTTAGAAGCTGAAGTGTCTGCCTGTGTACCTCGCCCTTAGGAAAACTACCCGCGCTGTGGGCACTGAACCTTCCCTCTGCGAGTCGCTTGAGGAGGTATTCGGCGATGATGCTGCGGGCCGACCGGTGCACAAGAACAGCACGTTGCGCTTTGCGGACATTGAGCAGCCTCCGTGTACTTTTAGTAAGTAATGTGACGACAAGATGCGACTCTTATGGCAACGAATTAGCATCTCGGTTAGACCGAGAATCGGTTGACGCTCAATCCAAACGTGCGGCCCCCCGCAGCCATAGGCTGTGCCTAGCGGTTACACAAACCCGACGGACAGCAAACCCAACAGCACAATCAAACCCACGGTGGCCTGAACCGTCGCGCCACCTGCCAGCAGCCTCATCGTCTTGGTTTCCGTCGCCTCCTCGAGTGCGTCTCGGCGGACCAGCCAATAGAAACTGTCGTTCGGTAAGATGGCCACAAATGACCCGAGACAGATTGCCAGCACTGCCGCGGTTGCAGGCAGTGACGACGCAGCGACCACCGGTGCCGCAATCGGAGCTACGGCAGCGAATGTTGCCATGCTCGATCCCTGAACTAACTTAAATGCGGCGGTGAGCAAAAACAGGACGAAGATGCCTGCGGCCCCGGTTTCCGTGGGAATCCACTCCGTGATCGGGATGACATAGGTAAGTATCGCTCCAAACGCGCTCGCCGCCCCAATCACCAGGAGTAAGGAGCCCGTACGCTTGATTGAGGCGTTTAGACAAATCTGGCGCTGTTCGGCGTTGATCGACAGCATTGCCCAAGTGGCTGCAACAATGAGCGCGCCTTTGGGGGTGGTAATGAAGTCCGCCAGTGCGTAACTCGAGAGATCTATGGCAGCGCCTACGATCAGCAGCGCTAACAGCGCGCCAAATGGCGCAAATGCCGATGCGAACGCGAGACTACTCGCAGGCGCATCTAGTGACTTGGTGGTGTCGTCGAGCTGATATCGGTTCGCCCACCAAAGGCCCGCCACCCAAACGGGAACAAAAATGATGAACCCATATGCCATCAACAGGGGATCTTCGATACTCAAACCCGTCGCAACAATCAATGGTCCTGCGGGGAACAAAAGCTTGAACCCAGCGTAGGAGCCAAACGCTACGGACAGCCGCTGTCTACCCGCTATCGGCGAGAGCGCGGCGTAGGCGGTGTCGGGGCAAATCATGACGGCGCCGGCGATAGGGGACGCAACAACCGTGACACCCGATGCGGGGCTTGCGCTGCGTTGAGTGATGGCTTCGGCGAGGGCGAAGGACGGCAGTAAGATCAGCGCGAATTCGCCAAGAACCCGCCCCCAGCCGGCGTTGAACTGATGGACTAAATCGGAGGCGGTCATCCCGGCTGCCAATCCAATCACTAGCGTCAGGCCGATCATCCAGATGACCAGTGGAAGATTTGGCATCGTCATCCATGAGCTACGTGCTGCCGCAACTGCGTGTGTCATTTTTGGTTTCCGCTTGAACGTACTTCGAAATGATATACCAATCGCCATTGAAAGTGCGAATCTAGAATACTTGCATGAGCTAGGTGATTATGGTCAAAATAAGCTTATGAAAAATCATTTATTGACATGAGCCAACCCTATGCGAGCGGTTTTTCAAGGCAAGCATAGGCTGTGTTCTCGGCACGGAAAAATCCAAGAATCTTCACTTCCTGCCTTTGTTGAGCGCCATAAACTCATAAAATCTCATCGTACAAGAGAGATTAGGCGTATTCGAGACCGAATAAAAGCTGTTTTAGCTTTTGGGTACCTCTAAAATTCAAGAATAACCTCTATTTCTATCCACATGACTTTGGGATTTTTCAGTCAACCTCGAGTGACGACTACTTCATGCCGGACTTCGCGTTTCTCAGCTTCGATAGGCCGACTTTTACGGTCCAAAAAGGGCGATTTTCCCTTTTTCTCAAATTGCACACATACTCTCTCCTGCACAAGGTCACGAAACGTCTCATGTTATACACCAGCACACTGCTGTCCCACAAACTTTTGAATGAGCTTAGAATCAAAGACTATTCTGCGCTGATTTGTTAGAATGGAGGTCCAAAATATCTTTCAATATCAACAGGATAATAGCCTTGAGTCACAGTAACAGCGTATTTTCACAGCTACTGAAACTGATTTCGAGACATGAATTCGAAACCCTCGCAAAAACCCACCATAAAGGCCGTGTATTGAGGACAATGTCACGCTGGTCACAGTTTGTGGCGTTGAGTTTTGCCCAACTCGCCGGGCGCTGTAGTTTGCGAGATATTGTCAGCAACTTGGATAAACAACGCCGCAAAAGCTACCATTTGGGTATCGGTAAGGTCAGCCGAAGTTCTCTGGCTCGTGTTAACGAGCAACAGCCTTATCAACTCTACGAAGGATTATTTTGGAAGCTGCTGGCACGATGTCAAAGCTTGGCGCCTAGGCATGGGTTTCGTTTTAAAAATAAGCTTTATTCCTTGGATGCATCGACCATCGATTGATGCTTATCACTATTTCCTTGGGCCAAATTTCGCAAGACCAAAGGCGCGATTAAACTACAGGTTGGTCTGAACCATGATGGCTTTTTACCGGTCTTTATGACTATTACCGAAGGCAAACAACAAGATATTACACAAGGCCGTAGTTTAGAACTGGATGCGGGTTCTATTGTGGTGTTTGATCGTGGCTATACCGACTTCACGTGGTTTAACTGGCTCAATTCAAAGGGAATTTATTTTGTCACCCGGTTGAAAGCCAATACGAAATACCGAGTGATTTCTCGCCATCCGGTCAATAAAGAGCAGGGCATCACCTCGGAGCGGACGCTGATTTTAACGGGCCCTAAAGCCGATACCTGCCCGATTAAGTTGCGCCGGATGGGTTATAGTGACCCAGGGACCGGCAAGCATTACGTCTTTCTCACCCATCCATTCGAATTGACTGCCAAAACCATTGCAGATATTTATAAGTCGCGTTGGCAAATCGAGTTATTTTTCAAATGCATCAAACAAAATTTGAAGATTAAGTCATTCGTAGGCACGTCAAAGAATGCTGTCATGACTCAAATATGGGTCGCTATGTGTATGTATTTAATGGTTGCTTACCTGAAATTCTGTAGCAAACTCGATTTAAGCATTCAACAGATTATTAGACTCTTTCAAGTCAATTTATTTGAGCGAAGAGACCTGTGGGGACTACTCAAAGGAGACCCTCCAGGCCCTATTGAAACTCAGATCCAGATGCAGTTTACATTCTCATGAAAGTTTATGGGACAGCAGTGACACCAGCAATACGCATACAAGACGGGGCATCCGCTTGCCTTCTTTGCGCGCTATCGCTGTGTTCGAGGCCGCTCTGCGCGGCTTGGCAGTTTCACTAGCGCTGCACGCGAGTTCAATGTCATCGCAGGGGGCAATAAGTGAGCAGATCCAGCAGCAACTGAGGGCGAAGTTGTTCGTTTGCAGTGGTCTCCGCATCGAGCTCACGCTCACAGGACGCACATTCGCCCACGCTGCGGAAAGCGCGCTCGACACGCTGTTCAATGCCGTCGAGGCCGTCGCGGCGACACAAAGGGAACGCGAGGCGAGGTACGTTCGCCTGTCCATGCTGCCATCGATTGCCGCCAAATGGCTTGCGCCACGACTAGGCACACTCGCCAGTGAACACCCGGAAATCGATTTGCAGGTCTCGACCTCGCGTGAGTTCGTGAGCTTCGAAATTGATGAGGTTGACATCGCTATTAGATACGGCGAAGGCACCTGGAGCGGCACGCGGTCGGTGTTGCTCGCCTACGAGACGGTGTCACCGGTATGCACGCAGAGCTACGCGCATCGGATGGGTTTGTCCACGCCCTGCGACCTGTTGCGTGCAACGTTGCTGCACGCAGACATTGATCAAGACCGGGCGGCCTGGTTCAGCGCAGCCGGTGGCGCCTGCAACGATGCCCCGCATGGGTCCAAGTATCTACGGGGACGCGGCAAGCTTGCAAGCCGCCATTGATGGACACGGTGTAGTCCTTGGTCGGTCCATACTCGTCGCTGACGATCTGGCGGCCGGTCGCCTCATTGCTCCCTTTAACATCGAGTTCCAAACTTCATATAGCTACTGGCTGGTAACAGCGGATACAGACCTTGTTTCGCCGCACCACGCGGCGAGTTCGTTCCCAAAGCCTGAATGAAATCGGAGCCGCGGCCCGGCTGCTGTTGCTTCTCAACCAGTGAATTAAGCGACGCTCGCGCTTTCGTTAGGCGACTAGTGAGTACTTAAAAATCATTAAATTTTACCACTGCTGTCCCATAGAGCATACTACTACTTCGGCAAAAAATTACCCGACACAAATTAATAAAATGTGTTATAGTGATGCTATGAAAAAGACAGACGGTCGCTCACTGCCCCATTCCGCGCGAGAAGCCATCCGCAGGCACGCGGTTGCGCAAGTATTATCGGGTGAAAGCCCTGAAAAAGTAATTAAAGCCCTCGGATTTCATCGTTCTTGCATTGACGATTGCTTATCCAGGTATGAGCGAGGTGGTGAACAGGCGCTGTCCACCGGCAAGATCACGGGTCGCCCAAGAAAGTGTCCCGATGAATGTGCGGATCGCTTACGTGAACTAGTTAAAACGAATCCGTTGCAATTGGATTTTCACGATGCCTTGTGGACACGCTCGATGATTCAGATATTACTGAAAGATAAATTTGGCATCGAGGTCAGCGAGCGCTCGGTGGGCAATATCCTGTCTCGTTTGGGGATGAGTGCGCAGCGCCCTCGGTTTAAGGCATACGAGCAAAACCCTGATCAGGTTAAGGTATGGTTAAGAGAAACTTGGCCTGAAGTACAACGAGAAGCGAAAAGGCGCCGAGCGCGGGTCTATTTTGGCGACGAATCGACGATCCGGTCGGATTATCATCGTGGTACCACTTGGGGGGTACGGGGTGATACGCCAGTTGTAGCGAAAACGGGTCGGCGCTTTAGCGTGAATAGGCTGTCAGCCGTTTCGCCGAAAGGTCACCTGCGTTTCATGGTAACTGAATCACGGGTAACCGCAGACGTTTTTATCGACTTTCTAAGGCGTTTGTTGCACAACGCCAAGCGATCGGTCTATTTGATTGTTGATGGCCATCCCATTCATCGAGCCAAGAAAGTGCAAGAATTTGTCCGCAATAGCCAAGGTAAGCTCACGTTAGTATTGTTACCGCCGTATTCACCGGAACTCAATCCTGATGAGCTAGTATGGCATCATGTAAAAAGCCAACGAATTGGGCGGACAGTGGTGGCTACAAAGGAGCAACTGATGGCCTTGGCTCGTTCGGTGTTGCACTCACTGCAACAGAATACGCAAATAATTAAACGGTTTTTCTATGAAAAGCATGTCAGATATATTCTGAATTAATGTCGGGTAATTTTTTTCCGAATTAGTAACTCTTTGAAATTTTTAGAAAAACTATTTTCGTATTTCAAACGCAATGCCATAGTCAATCTTTCATGGAAATCAATAGGTTATACGCTGCGTTTAACTATGGGTTTGTGGGACAGCAGTGAAATTTTACATTTTTAATATTGACACTAATAACACTTTTGATTATTTTAGTTCCTAAAATAAACTATACCGCTTTTCCCACGGGTCTTGTTTGGAGGGTGTTATGGAGGCGCTATTGGTATCCCCGTATGAGGTGGATTTTCAGCCGCTGGGAATCTCTGGAGCCAGCGCTCACATCAAAGCCTACGACTCGATACTGGATGTCACCGCAATCGATGCTACCAGGCAAGCAATCGATTATGGGGAGTGCGAGAGGGTGGACGTCCTCTTCATTTCCATTCCCGTGTTTGGCTCGATTGCGGAGGGTGTCAACATTGCGAGACGCATGCGAGGGCAGGGGTTCAAGGGGCCAGCTGTTTTTTATAACCAATATGCGACAGTCCATCCGCAAAACTATTTTCTCGATGACGAGAGCTACGTCGTACTAGGCGAATTCGAGGAAACGCTTTGTGCTGTCGTGCAAGCGCTCGCTGATGACCGCGACATCGCTAGCGTCGCGGGTGTTTGGGATGGTAAGGCAGCGCGGCCGCCAAACACTTTTAAACGTTCCAAGTTTGTAGCTCCGGATCGATCGAGTTTGCCTCCTCTATCCAATTACTGTAAGACCAAAGACGGACTCATAATCGGCAACGTGGAAACGGCGAGGGGGTGTGCACACAAGTGTGGATATTGCTCTGTGTTCGCTGCCTATCTGCAGCGAGTAGTCAAAATCCCCGTAGATGTGGTGATGGAAGATATAGAGCAATGCGTACGGCTCGGAGCACAGCACATCACGTTTGTTGATGCAGATTGGTTTAGCACCGGCAACCATGGAACTGCGATTTTGCAGGAGCTTCACGAACGCTTCCCAAGTTTGCCATTCGATATCACGGCGAGAGTGGATAATCTCGTTCGAAGGAAAGACATTATTCCAAAGCTGAAGGCACTCGGTTGTGTGGAGATTACAACTGCGCTCGAGTTCCCCAAGAGCAGTGTGCTTGAGAGTTTGACAAAGCAGGTCAGCGTCGAACAATCTGAGCTTGCGATAAAGTTGCTCCGTGAAAACGACATTGCGATTAAACCAACATTCATAAATTTCTCTCCTTACATCGTTCGTGAAGACTTCGATCTTTTCGACGAATTTATCTCAGCCAACGCCTTGGATGAGTACCTAGATCCGATGCAACGGGAGACGCGGCTGTTGCTCTACAAAGGATCTCCGCTACTCAAGACAGACTTTATCCAGAGCATCGAGCTCATAGAGCATGAATACCACTACGATTGGGTACACCCCGACCCTAGAGTAGATGAGTATTACAACGCTATCGCGACGCCGAATAGTTCGGGCGAAAGAAAGAGGTGCTGCATCAAAGGATGAAAAGGCATTCTCTTTGCATGACAAGATAGCAGTGTAGGAGTTTTTAGAATGCACGAAGTAGTAAAAGAATACTATGGCAAGAATTTGGAAAGTAACCAAGACCTTAAAACTGCGGCGTGTTGCGACGCTTCGGCACAGCCGACGTGGTTAAAACCTTTGTTGGCAACAGTCCACCCGGAAGTTTTAGAGCGATACTATGGTTGCGGTTTGATTTGTCCTCCATTACTGAAGGGTTGCTCGGTGTTGGACCTCGGTTGCGGCGCGGGTCGAGATGTCTATGTCTTGTCTCAATTGGTGGGTGCTGAAGGTTGCGTGGTCGGTATCGACATGACCCAAGGGCAGCTAGACATAGCGAGGCGCCACCGAAAGCACCATGCCGATTCGGTCGGCTACGACAATGTGATGTTCGTCGAGGGTATCCTCGAAGATTTAGATTCGATCGGACTCGAAGCAGAGAGCTTCGATGTGGTGGTTTCGAATTGTGTCCTCAATCTGGCAACTGATAAAGGTGCAGTGTTGGGAGGGGTGATGCGGGTCCTCAAGCCTGGTGGTGAGTTCTATTTCTCAGATGTTTACGCCGACCGGCGCCTGCCGGAGGAAGTGA
This sequence comes from Gammaproteobacteria bacterium, assembly GCA_012103455.1. Lineage (GTDB taxonomy): Bacteria > Pseudomonadota > Gammaproteobacteria > HK1 > HK1 > WLWT01. Next base: position 4,405,970 of record WLWT01000001.1, on the reverse strand, counting down.
GGCGCGACAAGGCGCTGTACGGCGAGTGTTTGGGAGGGGCCCTTTATTGGAATGATTTTATTCAGTTAGCGAAACGACAAGGATTTTTGGATCCACGATTGGTGTGTATTGACAATCGCGAAATCGATGTCACGCCCTTCTCGAAGCTGACCAAAGGCACGCGGTTCTTTTCTGCTACATATCGGTTGTTCAAGCTAGACGGCATCGAGGCTTTCTGTGAAGACTATGGCCAGGCAGTGTGTTACCGCGGAACCATTGCCGATCACCCTCACAGCTTCACGCTTGATGATCACCATGTCATGGAGGCTGGTCGCATATTTCTAGTGTGTGGCAACACCTATCGAATGCTCCACGACACTAGATTTATAGACCATTTCGACTTTTTTGGAACCTTCGCGGAACACTTCGGTATTTTCGAGGGATGTGGTGTTTCGGCGCCGGTTGATGGATCGCGAGACGCTCCGGCTCAGGCCTGCTGCTAGCGCAGTTTGTCAGGAAGAACAAAGCGACGCAGCGTGCCTGCCGTTGTGCCATGCGTCACTTCGAGCTTTTGTACTGGTTGATTCGGGGGAGTGAGAAATGGGTCTAAGAGGATTTAGGTCTATTGTTGTGGTTGTCGGCACCGCGGCTGCTCTTAGCGTCTCGGTAAGCGCAGAGCAGTTCACCGGCAAGCACTAAATAGATAAGGTATTCATAGATATTCTTCGCGTGATCGCCGATGCGCTCCAGCGCCCGCGCGCACCAGATAATATCCATGGCCTGAGCTATTTGCCGGGGATCTTTCATCATATAAGTGATCAGCGTGCGCATGATGGTTTCGTATTCAGCATCTACACCTTCGTCTTCGCGCACCACGCGTAAAGCCGAGTTCACATTCAGCCGGGCAAATGCATCCAGTGCATCATGCACTATCCTGGCCACCCGGTTGCCTAGATGCTGCACCCCATTCATCTGATAACGGGAATAATTGGTGCCCGCCAGCCGTACCGCCATACGCCCGATCTTCTCCGCCTCATCGCCGATGCGCTCCAGATCGGTAATGGTCTTGATGATCGCCACTACCATGCGTAAATCACCGGCCGCGGGTTGGCGCAGGGCGATGATGCGGGTGCACTCTTCATCAATACCCACTTCCAACTCGTTGATCTTGTAATCGTCCCTGGCCACGCGCTCGCCCAATTCACTGTCCTCATCGCGAAGCGCCTTGAGTGCGTTGATGGTCTCGGTCGATCTTGCCCCCGGCCTCGGGCGTGTGCCAGTAGTGCGAGCCGCGGTCGGTGTTACAGGCTCGAGGGCAGTCCCCGGCGCTCGATGGCGTTGGAGAGTCGCTCCACTAAAACGCCCTGGCCTGCTCTCACAACCGAACAGTCTCCGCCCTGCTCGTAGCCGGTAAAAAATCTTGAGACGGGTACATCCAAAGCTCCGGCCAGCGCCATCAGCGGCCACTTGCGAGAGCCGCCCACAGAGCGTCCCGATCCTTAGCAGATACCGGTGAGCAGACGAACGGTGCGCCCTTCGGGCATGCCGGGGTGGGCGCGGTGAACGCGCCCGCAGCCTACGAAGCGCTCGGGCATGGCGGTCGGGCGAGGCGCGGCGTATCTGATGCCGCGGGCGAGCGCGTCTAGAGGCAATGGGACACCTGTTCGGCGATTGCGGCGTCAGCGCCGTGCTCCAATCCTCAGGTATGGCCTATACACTGCGGTTGCGCGCGCGGTGCTTCCTTGCACTCACGAAACAATGACTATTTTTAGCAGGTGTCCTTTAGGCATACTGTTCGAGTGTACTCAAAGAGGGCCTGAGCAAAAAAGAAACCCGCCGTTCAGCAACTTGCGCCCCTGAACGGCGAGTAAATGCCGAACTCCATTTCGGCACCCATCACGGCCTCCACGTAAAACCGTGTGCAGACCCATTGATTCATCTGTCATCAATTCATCTGTCATCCACACTTCGAATAGCCGCAGCTAAGACAGGTAACACAGCCATCCATCACCACCTGTGCGCGGGTGTGGCATTTGTCGCACAGCGTGGCGGAGGGCGGGTAGCCGTCATCGCTGTTTTCTTTCGCGTTGTATTTTTGGACACTATTCCCCGTGGTTCCGGCCGCGAACTCGCTGCGCGCTAATTCGGCGCGTTTTTGCTCCACATGTGCTCTTTGATGTTCATCCAAACTGTCATCCTTGATAAGCCCAATCATGCGCATGTGGCATTCGATGACTTCGCCGATTTCTGCCACTAGCGACGGCATGAACTTGCCCCCCCGTTTGAAATAACCACCGCCGGGATCGAATACCGAGCGCAATTCTTCCACTAGGAAAGTGACATCACCGCCTTTTCGGAACACCGCGGAGATGATTCGCGTCAGTGCCACAATCCACTGAAAGTGCTCCATGTTCTTGGAGTTGATGAATACTTCGAAAGGCCGGCGTTGTTCATGCTCTGTGCCTTCGTTCAATACAAGGTCGTTTATCGTGATATACAGTGCATGATCGGATAACGGTGTTTTTATCTTATATGTAGAGCCGAACAGCATTTCTGGCCGTTCAAGCTTCTCATGCATCTGAATGACATTGTTTTCCACCGGTTTTTCCACCAGGCCGCCGTCTTGCACTTTGACACGGTGCTCGACGATCTTCTGCTCTATTTTTATAGTCATGGGGTTATGCTCCCAACAGCGCTGCCGTCAGAACTTGCCGTAGTAACCCTCCTTGAGGGCGTCGTAGAGATTGGCCGCGGAGTGCAGTTCTCCGTCGTATTCAATCTCCTCATTGCCTTTGGCATCTATCGTGGTGCCATCGGCTAATGTAAAGGTGTAAACCGTGCGCTCCAGGTCTTGGTCCTTGACCAGCACACCCTGAAAATTCTCCGGGTTGAACCTAAAGGTGGTACAACCTTTCAGCCCTTGTTCATACGCATAGAGATAGATGTTTTTGAAATCCTCGTACCGAAAGTCGGTAGGTACATTAGCGGTTTTGGAAATCGACGAATCTATCCAGTGCTGCGCCGCCGCTTGCACATCGACGTGCTCACGCGGGCTGATATCTTCGGAGCTGACGAAATAATCGGGTAGTTGACGCCGACCGTTGTTCTTGGGCGAGGCATCGGTATCCACCAAAGCCCTATAAGCGAGCAACTCATAGGAGAACACCTCTACTTTTTCTTTGCTTTTTTTGCCTTCGCGGATGATGTTCCTGGAATAGTGATGGGCGAAGCTCGGTTCTATGCCATTGCTGGCATTGTTACTGAGGGATAAAGCAATAGTTCCGGTCGGTGCAATCGATGTGTGGTGGGTGAAGCGGCAGCCGGTTTGCGCCAGATCGTTCACCAGCACCGGATCTTCTTGCGCTATACGCTGCATATAACGGCTGTAGCGGGCGTGCAATACCTTGCCTTTGATCCGATCGCCCACCCGATAGCCGTGCGCTACCATCTCGGGCCGTTGGCTTAGCATGACTTCGGTGACGGTGAAGTCTTCGTCCATAATCGGAGCGGGCCCTTTCTCGCGTGCCAGCGCCAGCCCTACCCGCCAGCCGGTGAGGGCCATCTCCTTGGCGACTTGTTCGGTAAATGCCAGCGATGCCGGTGAGCCGTAACGCAGCCCCATGAGGCTAAGAGTCGAGCCTAACCCTAAAAAACCCATGCCATGGCGGCGTTTGCGCAGGATTTCCTGGCGCTGCTGATGCAACGGCAAGCCGTTGATTTCCACCACGTTATCGAGCATTCGGGTAAAGCTGGCGATGATGTCGCGAAACTCGTCCCAATCAAACCGGGCCTCATCGGTGAACGGGTCCAGTACGAACCCGGTGAGGTTGATCGAGCCGAGTAAACAAGCCCCGTACGGTGGCAGCGGCTGTTCGCCACAGGGGTTAGTGGCGCGCACGTTCTCGCAAAACCAATTGTTGTTCATCTCATTGATCGTATCGATCAGGATGAAACCGGGCTCGGCGAAGTCGTAGGTGGAGGACATGATGGCGTCCCACATCCTGCGCGCCGGTAAGGTACGGTAGATTTTGCAGGCGACGCGGCCGTTGGCGCCGGTCACATAGTTTTCGCGCACCGGCCAGTGGCGCCATAACACGGTGGCCGGATCGTCTAAATCGATGCCGTCGGAGCTGATCTCTTCGGGCGTGAGCGGAAACGCCAACTGCCAATCGCCGCCGCGGCGCACCGCTTCCATGAACTCATTGGTAATGAGTAAGGACAGATTGAATTGGCGCAGCTGCCCATCCTCGCGTTTGGCGCGGATGAAATCCATTACATCCGGGTGGCCGATGTCGAAAGTGCCCATCTGCGCGCCGCGCCGGCCTCCGGCGGAGGAGACGGTGAAGCACATCTTGTCGTAGATATCCATGAACGACAGCGGACCGGAGGTGTAGGCGCCAGCACCGGTGACGTACGCGCCCTTGGGGCGCAGGGTCGAGAATTCGTAGCCGATGCCGCAGCCTGCTTTCAGGGTGAGTCCTGCCTCGTGCACTTTTTCCAGGATGTCGTCCATCGAGTCGTGGATGGTGTCCGACACCGTGCAGTTGATGGTCGAGGTGGCCGGTTTGTGGCTCTGAGCACCGGCGTTGGAGACGATGCGGCCGGCGGGAATAGCGCCATGGCGCAGTGCGTGCAAGAAGCGCTCGAACCACATCTCGCGCAGAGCGGGTTCACGCTCGACATTGGCGAGGGCTTGCGCCACCCGGCGATAGGTGTCATCGACGGTGCTATCGACTGCACTGCCGTCTTTGCGTTTTAGCCGGTATTTTTTATCCCAGATATCCATTGACGCTGGTTGCAGCGCCAAAGCGAGTCGCGTCGCCTGCTGTTCGGCCAATGGCTGAATGACCCGCTGCACCGATTCCATCAACTTCCCCTTCGAAATGACGCTTCCGAAATTCGATTCTTCGCGAAATCCGGCCCCGCAGTCCGACTTTTCGAATTCCCGCCCTTAGAAATCTTGACCCAGAAATTTTGGCCCAGAAATCTTGGCCCTTCGAAAACTCGTGATCACCGCTACCACGAAAAGACATATAGTCTAGGGGCCGATGTATCCCGAAGCAACACCATATAGTGGTGTTGTGCCCTCGTCATCACCATATGTTGTGTTCAAGCGGTGAAAATGATCTGGATGCCGTGTGGATAAGCTGTGTGGGGTTGCGGGGTGACGGGAGTAACCGGGCCTGGCACGATCAAACGCACTTTGCGAAGCCGTTTTCGGAAGGCATAAACGGTCACGATCCACGCTCCGCAACACGATCCACCCTGCGTGTGGAACTTCGGGGCCAAAGAGGATTCTTAAGTGATCATGATGAATACACGCCTGTATCCAGCTCTACTTTTTTTGCTGCTGGGCTTTTCGACCGCAGCCGCATGGGCCGGCAGCCATGTTCCCATCGAAGCGTTCTTCGGCCACTACCAAGGCTCCGCCGTGTCGGCAGCGGGGGATGAGGTGTCCAAACGGGATATCGCGGTGACGCTGAAGCACTACAGAAAAGGCTTTAGCTTGAAGTGGATCACCATCACCAAGCGCCAAGACGGTAGTCTTAAACGCAAAGAGCATGCGGTGAACTTCGTCTCTTCGGGAACACAGAATGTGTTCGCCTCTGCCATGCGCACCAACGTGTTCGGCAAAGCCATACCGATGGACCCCTTGAAGGGCGACCCCTATGTGTGGGCAACCCTGGCGGGGAAAACCCTGACTGTTCATGCTCTGGTGGTCACCGAGGACTTCGGCTATGAAATGCAAACTTACGCACGTACCCTGGTCGATGGTGGTATGACATTGGTATTCAGCCGGATCAAGGACGGGGTACGGCTAAAAGAGATCACCGGAACGCTGGTTAAAACCGATGACTAGCCGCTTTACCTGCTGAACTCTTTGCTTGTCGTCTTTCCTTTTCCTGACGTGACGTCACTTTGGTCGGCCATCGACTGCGGGGGTCGGCCATCGACTGCGGGCGCCATCGACTGCGGGCGCCATCGACGTCAAGGGCCGAGCACCGCCACCACTTTCCAGGAACCGTCACGCAGGGCAAGCCGTATGTGGGTCGGATCGGCGTCCAAGGCGCCCAAGCGAATGATGAAACGGTCCCACGACTCGTAAAAAGCGTAGTCAACATCGCTCATGAGCGATGCACGGGGCGTCGGCGGATCGCCGGGTTTGTTGTTGAGCGTGTCGAATACCCACTGCATATCGACGTTGATCTCTACGGCGGTGTCGCTCACCGCTTTAACCCCTTGTTTAAGCCAGCGCATCATCCGGCCGCCGCCATCGCCTACGGCGTCGTTCACGTCTTTTTCGATGGCTGTCTTGACCTGTTCGCGCACTGCTTCTAGCTCCACCAGCGGGCGCAATGCCTCCACCTCGCCGGAGGCCAGGGCATTGTCCAGGCGGTAGACATAGAGGTATGGCCAGGCCAGCAGGGCGGCGAAGGTAAAAGCGGCGAGCGCGGCAACATACTTCACTGGCAAAGAACCTCGTGGTTTAACGGTGGAGCAGCAATTGTAGCGTGTACTGCGCACTCCCCTGTATAACGGGTTATCAAAACAAGCTTGGCAACTGTTGTGAACACCGAAGCAATGATCCTCGCCGTCGATCAGGGCACTACCAGCACCCGGGCGATGGTGTTCAACACCGCCGGGCGCAGTATTGCGCAGGCGCAAGTCGAGCTGGCCCAGAGCTATCCGGAGGGTGGCTGGGTCGAGCATGATCCGGAGGCGATCTGGCAGGCCACGCTCGCGGTGGGCCGGCAGGCGGTAAAGCGGGCCGGTGGCGCGGTGCAGGCCATCGGGATCACCAACCAACGTGAAACCACTATCGTTTGGGAGCGGGCCACCGGCAAGCCCATTTATCCGGCCATCGTGTGGCAAGACCGGCGTACGGCGCCCGCCTGTGCGGCTTTAGCCGAACACGCCGAGGTTATCACGCAAAAAACCGGGCTGTTGTTGGACCCGTATTTTTCGGGCACCAAGGTGGCGTGGATTTTGGATCACGTGCCGGATGCCCGCCGCCGGGCCGAAGCGGGCGAACTCGCTTTCGGGACCGTCGATAGCTACCTGGTGTGGAAGCTAACTGGCGGTAGAGTTCACGCCACCGATGCCACCAACGCATCGCGCACTTTGTTGTTCGATATTCACCGGCAGTGCTGGGATGACGAGATGCTCGGCCTGCTCGAGGTGCCTGGCGCCATGTTGCCGCAGGTGCGCGATTCGGCGGATGATTACGGCGTGGCGTTGCCGCAGTGGTTTGGCCGGGGTGTGCCTATTGCTGGTGTGGCCGGCGATCAGCAAGCTGCCGCCGTCGGCCAGGCGTGTTTCGAGCCCGGTATGGTCAAAAGCACCTACGGTACCGGCTGTTTCGCCATGATGAATACAGGCGCGCAAGCGGCCCTATCCCGCCACAAACTGTTGACAACGGTTGCCTACCGGCTGGATGGGGCAGTGACTTATGCTCTCGAGGGATCGATTTTTGTCGCCGGGGCCGCCGTGCAGTGGTTACGCGACGGTCTTGGTATCATTGACAGTGCCGGCGATACCGAGGCGCTGGCGCGCAGCCTGCCCGATAACGCGGGTGTCTATCTGGTGCCCGCTTTTACCGGCTTGGGGGCGCCGTACTGGGATCCGCATGCGCGCGGCGCGCTGAGCGGTCTCACCCGTGATACCAACGTGGCGCATCTGGCGCGAGCCGCGCTCGAGTCGGTGTGTTATCAGACCCATGATCTGGTGAAGGCCATGGTGGCGGATCGGCGTGCGGCGTTGACCTCCATCCGTGTCGATGGGGGCATGGTCGCCAACGACTGGTTGGTCCAGTGTTTGGCCGATATCGTGGGCGTTGCGGTGGAACGGCCCGCAATCACCGAGACCACCGCACTCGGCGCCGCCTATCTCGCTGGCCTGCAAATCGGTTGTTTCTCCGGGCTCGACGAGTTGAGCGCTAAATGGGAGCGCGCGCTCAGCGTGACGCCGGAATGGCCGGCGGCGCGGCGTGAGGCAGCCTTAGCCGGTTGGGCCAAAGCTGTTGCACGGGTGTCGCCGGGTTAGAACCTCCGTTCGCGGTCACCGTGCGCCCCTTAGCAGGCGGCTGACGGGCGCCGCCGCGGCGATGCGGCCTTCGCCCGAGTACGCCTCGTGGTTCTCATCTACCTCATCGAGCCGGTATTGGTAGTTGACCATAAGGCCGGCGGAGCGTTTCATGCCCTGCTCGGAGGTATCTGCCAGCCAATTGAGCCGCTCCACCCGGGCGCCGTTGGTCAAATGAAAATGGGCCACCCGATCCAGTGCTTGGTTGCCCCGTTTGGCTTGCAGTAGATAGCGGGCGCAGGCTTTGGCCAGCACCGGGCGTAGCGCTTGCGCTGCTGGCTCATCGCCGGCCCACTCCGTATTGTCCAGCGCGTGCGCGATGGCCTTGTTCCAATCGCCGTGGCCGCAGTGGTCACGCAGTGCTTCCGGTACCTCACCCTCATCCCAGAGGTACCCAGGCTGTTCGGTTTGCGCGCGCAGCCAGGCGCTGAAGCCGGGAACGGGTGACAAGGTGGCGAAGATCTTGAGGTTCGGTAGATCGCGCGCCAGGGCAGCGGCGACGCGCTTGATCAGAAAGTTACCGAAGCTGACACCGGCAAGCCCAGCCTGGCAGTTGGAGATGGAATAAAAAATAGCGCAATCCGCTTCCCGTGGATCGCTGACCGGCGCGTCTTCATCCAACAGCGTTTGGATATTGCCGGACATGTCGCGCACCAGGGCCACTTGCACGAAGATCAGGGGTTCGTTGGGCATACCGGGATGGAAGAACGCGTAGACACGGCGATCCTCGCCGAGCCGGTTCTTCAGATCATCCCATGAGCGGATGGCGTGCACCGCTTCGTAGACAATGAGCTTCTCCAGCAGCGCCGCGGAGGTATTCCAGGTCATCTGCCGCAGATCCAGGAAGCCCACGTTGAACCATTCGGCCAGCAGTTCGCGTAAATCCCGGTTAAGAGCAGCGAGCGGCTTGTCGCCGCGTGACCACTGCGTCAACTCGGCGCGCATATCGACCAAAAATTTAACCCCCGCGGACAGGGCGGTGAATTGCCGTAGCAAGGTCACCCTGGACGGTATCAAGGCGTGGCGCAGTTGATCTTGCACCTGCCAGCGGGTGGTCGCATCCGGAGCGTTTTGCCAGGCCTCGACCAGTGGCGCCACGGTGTTCGCTGGCACGTCGTACTCCCTAGCGAGCAAAGTGAGGAACCGGCGCCTGCCTTGCTGCGACAAGGTCAGATAGACTTCGCCGAGTTCGGCCGCTCTGGCGCTTGCCGATACCTCGCCGCCGCGGCCTTCCAGGCAGGCATCCACGTAGTTTTTGATGGCCGGGATATCGGCATCCGGCAGATCGGCGCCGACGCGCTCGCGCAACGACACTTCCCCGCTCCCGGCCAACCTCAGGACGCGCCTGAATTGCCGCAGCGTACGGTTTAAAAATGTGGCCTCCGACATGGTGGTTCCTTATGGGCTCTCCGAGCGAGAGGGGGCTGCGTGGTCCCGGCACCGCATAGCATCCGGGGCCGCATGGTAAACGGCCGGTTATTGACCAGCCAGTTATTGACCAGCCAGTTATTGACGTTTCTGTGAAGCTCCTCAAAGATGAGCGGCTGATATACCAACTAGAGCCAGGTTCATGGGCGAGTTCGACCGCATACACGAGCATTCGGTTTCTGCTCCGGATGAGTTCTGGAGGGACGCTGCTGCGGGGGTTGATTGGTACACCCCATTCGAGCGCGTCTTGGATGATAGTCATGCGCCTCTTTACCGCTGGTTCTCCGGCGGCACCCTGAACACCTGTTTCAATGCTTTGGACAGGCATGTGAACAACGGCAGGGGCGATGCGGCCGCGCTTATCTACGACAGTCCTGTCACCGACACTGTGCGCACCTATTCTTTTGCCGAATTGCGTGATTTGACGGCCCGCTTTGCCGGTGTACTGGCGGCCTTGGGGGTGGGCAAAGGGGACCGGGTCATCGTCTACATGCCGATGATCCCGCAGACCGTGATCGCCGTGCTGGCCTGCGCCCGGTTGGGGGCGGTTCACTGTGTTGTCTTCGGCGGCTTTGCCAGCAATGAGCTGGCCGTTCGCATCGATGACTGCCAGCCAAAGGCGATAGTCTCGGCGTCCTGCGGCATAGAGGCGGGCAGGATCATCGAATACAAGCCACTGCTTGATGCCGCCATCGAGGCCGCGGCCCATAAGGCGGACAAGTGCGTCATTGTTCAACGCCCGCAAGCGCAAGCGCCGATGCATAGGGGACGCGATATCGATTGGGATGAGGCCATGGCGGGCGCGGCACCTCACGATTGCGTGCCGGTGGCGGCCACCGATCCGCTCTATATCCTCTATACCTCCGGGACTACCGGACAGCCTAAAGGCGTGGTCCGCGACAATGGCGGCCACGCGGTGGCCCTCAACTGGTCGATGCGCAACATTTACGGGGTGGAACCCGGTGAGGTCTACTGGGCCGCTTCCGATGTCGGCTGGGTGGTCGGACACTCTTATATCGTGTACGCGCCGCTACTGGCCGGTAATACATCGGTTTTATTCGAGGGTAAACCGGTGGGAACACCGGATCCGGGCACCTTCTGGCGGGTGATCGAGCAACACAAAGTGAGCGTACTGTTCACCGCCCCAACAGCGTTCAGGGCGATTAAGAAGGAAGATCCCGGCGCTGCTTATCTCGAGAAATACGATACGAGCCGCTTGCGCGCTTTGTTCTTGGCCGGCGAACGCACTGATCCCGATACCCTCGAATGGGCGGAAAAACATCTAGGCGTGCCCGTCATCGACCATTGGTGGCAGACCGAGACGGGTTGGTCCATCTGCGCCAACTGTCTGGGCATAGAAATGCTGCCCATCAAACGCGGCTCGCCCGCCAAACCGGCGCCTGGCTGGGAACTGCGGGTATTAGGGGAGGACGGTAAAGCGATGCCGGCCGCAGAGATCGGCGCGCTGGTGGCCCAGCTGCCCTTGCCGCCGGGGACTTTTCCCACCCTGTGGAACGCAGAGGAACGCTTCCGCAGCACCTATTTGGAGCCGTTTCCCGGTTATTACCTCACGGCCGATGCCGGCTATATTGATGAAGACGGTTATGTCTTCGTCATGGCCCGCACCGATGACATCATCAATGTGGCCGGCCACCGCCTGTCCACCGGCGGCATGGAAGAAGTGCTGGCGGCGCACGCGGACGTGGCCGAATGCGCTGTCATCGGAGTGGCCGATCAGCTCAAAGGTCAACTGCCGCTGGGTTTCCTGGTCCTCAATACCGGTTGCGAGCGCGAGGAGGGCGCCATCGTCCAAGAGGTGGTGCAGATGGTACGCGAGCGTATCGGACCGGTGGCCGCGTTCAAGACCGCTACCGTGGTGCAGCGTTTGCCGAAGACCCGCTCGGGCAAGATTTTGCGCGGCACTATGCAAAAAATTGCCGATGGTGGGCAGTGGAAGATGCCGGCCACCATTGATGATCCGGTCATTCTCGATGAAATTGAAGCGGCGCTAAAGCGCATGGGTTACGCATCTTGATGAGTGGCGGCTTGATCAATGTCTACCGTAAACGGGGCTACCGTAAACGATGCTACGACGGTTGGCGGGGTGAATCTCATGGTTGAAGCTAAAACGCCGGACCCGAGCGCTTGGCAAGCTCAGGTGGAACGGGAGACCAAAGGGGCAACGGCCGAGCAGATGAATTGGCCAACGCCTGAGGGGATCACGGTAAAGCCGCTTTATACCGCTGAGGATCTGGCGGGATTGGAGCATCTCGATACCCTACCCGGTTTACCGCCGTACGTGCGCGGTCCGCGGGCGACCATGTACGTGGGAAGGCCGTGGACCGTGCGTCAGTACGCGGGTTATTCGACGGCCGAGGAATCCAATGCTTTTTACCGGCGCAACTTAGCCGCGGGGCAGGCCGGTTTGTCGGTGGCCTTCGATTTGGCCACCCATCGCGGTTATGACTCCGATCACCCGCGCGTGGTGGGCGATGTGGGCAAAGCGGGCGTCGCTATCGATAGCGTGGAGGATATGAAAATCCTATTCGACGGTATTCCGCTCGACAAGATGTCCGTGTCCATGACCATGAACGGAGCGGTTTTGCCGGTGCTCGCCATGTATGTGGTAGCGGCTGAGGAGCAGGGTGTGGAAGCGAAAGCGTTGTCCGGCACTTTGCAAAACGACATTCTCAAGGAGTTCATGGTCCGCAACACTTATATCTACCCGCCGGCGCCGTCCATGCGCATCGTCGCCGATATCATCGGTTACACCGCCGAGCACATGCCGCGGTTCAATCCCATTTCCATTTCCGGTTATCACATGCAAGAGGCCGGCGCCACCTGTGTGCAGGAATTGGCATTCACCCTGGCCGATGGCGTGGAATATGTGCGCGCGGCCATTGCCAGCGGTCTTGACGTGGACAAGTTCGCGCCCCGGCTGTCGTTCTTCTTCGCCATCGGTATGAACTTCTTCATGGAGGTGGCGAAGCTGCGGGCGGCCCGCTTCTTGTGGGCGGAACTGATGCAAAAGCACTTCGCGCCTAGCGATCCACGCTCACTGATGTTGCGCACCCACTGCCAGACCTCGGGGGTGAGCCTCACTGGTCAAGATCCGTACAACAATGTCATGCGCACCACCATCGAGGCGTTGGCGGCAGTGCTGGGCGGTACCCAATCGCTGCACACCAATGCTTTTGACGAGGCGCTGGCACTGCCAACGGATGCATCCGCGCGCATCGCCCGCAATACCCAACTGGTGATCCGTGAAGAAACCGGCATTACCAAGGTGATCGATCCACTGGCCGGCTCATATTACTTGGAAAGCCTGACTGCGAGTCTTATTCACGAAGCGCGCAAGCTTATCGAAGAGGTGGAGGAGTTAGGCGGCATGACCAAGGCGGTGGAGCAAGGGATGCCCAAGCTTCGCATTGAAGAGTCGGCGGCGCGGCGCCAGGCGCGCATCGATCGCGGCGAGGATGTGATAGTGGGGGTCAACCGTTATCAACCGGACGAGGAAGTGCCGGTAGATATCTTGAACGTGGACAACACCGCTGTGCGTGAAGCCCAGGTGAACAAGTTGAACAACATGCGTGGCGCCCGCGACCGGAACGCCTGCGCGGCGGCGCTGGCGGCGCTGCGCGGGGCGGCCGGCACCGGCGCGGGCAATTTGCTCGGCTTCGCTATCGACGCGGCGCGGGCGCGGGCCAGTGTGGGCGAGATCTCCGATGCGCTGGAGGCGGTGTATGGGCGGCACAAAGCAGCCATCCGCTCGATCGCCGGGGTGTATGGGGCCGCCTATGAGGGCGATGAGCGTTTCGCCCGGATCCAGGAGGAAGTGCGCATCTTCGCCACCGAGGAGGGCCGTAGGCCCCGCATGCTGGTGGTTAAGCTCGGTCAAGACGGCCATGATCGCGGCGCCAAAACCATTGCCACTGCATTTGCCGATATCGGCTTCGACGTGGACGTGGGGCCGCTCTTTCAAACACCGCAAGAGGCTGCGCGCCAGGCGCTGGAGAACGACGTTCACATCATCGGTGTATCCAGTCAAGCGGCGGGCCACCAAACATTGGTGCCGGCGCTCATGGAGGCGCTGGCGGCCGCCGGCGCCAGCGATATTCTGGTGGTGTGCGGGGGGGTTATTCCGCAGCACGATTACGCGCCGCTGAAGGCGGCTGGCGTGGCGGCCATCTACGGACCCGGTACCAACATCCCCGAGGCGGCGGCCGAGGTGCTCGCCATGCTGCGCTGCGGCCGCCTCGCGGCCTAGGGTCTTTCTCAACCGTGCAAAAAATCATCGAAAAGCTCGAATACATGCAGGCCGAGGCGCGTCTTGGCGGCGGTCGACAACGCATTGATGTGCAGCACGCCAAGGGCAAGTTAACCGCGCGCGAGCGTTTGGAGCTGCTGTTCGACGAAGACAGTTTCGAAGAGTGGGATATGTTCGTCGAGCATGATTGCCACGATTTCGGCATGCATGCGCAGCGCATTCGCGGCGATGGTGTGATAACAGGGCACGGCACCGTCGATGGGCGCAGCGTGTTCGCTTTCAGCCAGGATTTCACCGTCTTCGGTGGTTCCCTGTCCGCCGCCCATGCCCGCAAGATCTGCAAAATCATGGATCAAGCCATGCGAGTGGGCGCACCCATTGTCGGTTTGAACGACTCTGGCGGTGCGCGTATTCAAGAGGGGGTTGCCTCCTTGGCCGGCTACGCCGATGTGTTTCAGCGCAACGTGCTGGCTTCAGGTGTGGTGCCGCAGATATCCATGGTCATGGGACCGTGTGCTGGCGGTGCCGTTTACTCCCCGGCCATGACCGATTTCATCTTCATGGTGAAAGACAGCGCTTACATGTACGTCACCGGCCCCGAGGTGGTTAAAACCGTCACCCATGAAGACGTCACCCACGAAGTGTTGGGCGGTGCCATCACCCATTCCAGCAAGTCCGGGGTGGCCGATCTGGCCTTGGACGACGATGTGGAAGCCCTGTTGCAGTTGCGCCGGTTCATGGGTTTTATCCCCTCCAGCAACCGCGAGCGAGCGCCGGCACGGGAGACGCGCGATCCGGTAGACCGCGCAGAGATGTCTTTGGACACACTCATCCCGGAGCATCCCAATAAACCGTATGACATGCGCGAACTCATCGTCAAAGTGGCCGATGAAGGGGAATTCTTCGAACTGCAACCGGACTACGCTGGCAATATTTTGATCGGCTTTGGCCGCCTGGAAGGTCATCCAGTAGGTTTCGTGGCGAACCAGCCGATAGTGTCGGCCGGTTGTCTGGATATAGACAGCTCGCGTAAAGCAGCGCGGTTCGTGCGCTTTTGCGATTGCTTCAATATTCCTATCGTCACTTTTGTGGATGTTCCCGGTTTTCTGCCGGGCACGCAGCAAGAATACGGTGGCATCATCAAACACGGGGCGAAGCTGCTGTTCGCTTTTGCCGAGGCGACTGTGCCTAAGCTTACGGTGATTACCCGCAAGGCGTACGGCGGCGCCTACGATGTGATGTCATCCAAGCATCTTCGCGGTGATGTTAACTACGCCTGGCCGGCAGCCGAGATCGCGGTGATGGGGCCACAAGGAGCGGTGGAGATCATCTTCCGCAAAGACCGTGACGATCCGGCCAAAATTGAGGCGCGTACCGAGGAGTACCGGGAGAAATTCGCCAATCCGTTCGTGGCCGGTTCACTGGGTTTTATCGACGATGTGATCATGCCGCGCGGTACCCGCCGGCGCTTATGCAAAGCGCTGCGCCTGCTGCGCAACAAACAACTAGAAAATCCTTGGAAAAAGCACAGCAATATCCCGCTGTAGCAGTGCAGTGCAACATGTTTGACAAAATTTTGATCGCCAACCGCGGCGAGATCGCTTGCCGGGTGATGCGAACGGCGCGCAAGCTGGGTATCGCTACGGTTGCCGTTTATTCCGAAGCGGACGCGGACGCGCTGCACGTGCGCCAAGCTGACGAGGCGATCTGCGTTGGGCCTGCACCATCGGCTGAGAGCTATTTGAACGCTGACGCTATGATCGAAGCGTGCCGTAGCGCCGGCGCGCAAGCGCTGCACCCGGGTTACGGCTTCTTGTCCGAGAACGCCGCCTTCGCCCGGCGGTTGAGCGATGAAGGCATCGTCTTCATCGGCCCGCCGGCCGCTGCCATCGAGGTCATGGGCGATAAAATCACCGCCAAGAAGTTGGCTGGTGAGGCGGGTGTCAATACGATCCCAGGGTTTACCGATAGCGTTCGCGATGCCGATCATGCAGCCAGTATCGCCGCGCATATCGGTTATCCGGTCATGTTGAAAGCGAGCGCGGGCGGCGGTGGCAAGGGCATGCGCGTGGCCTGCGATGAGGCGCAATGCCGCGACGGTTTCGAGCGTGCCACCAGCGAGGCGAGAGCCAGCTTCGGTGATGATCGCGTCTTTATCGAAAAATTCATCGAACAACCGCGCCACATCGAAATCCAAGTGCTGGCCGATCAACACGGCAACGCGCTTTATCTAGGCGAGCGGGAATGTTCCATTCAGCGCCGCCATCAAAAAGTGATTGAAGAGGCGCCTTCACCGTTCCTGGATAAGGCTACCCGCAAAGCGATGGGAGCGCAGGCCATCGCTCTCGCCCAAGCGGTGGATTACTGTTCCGCCGGTACGGTGGAATTCGTGGTGGATGCGGAGCGCAACTTTTATTTCCTGGAGATGAATACCCGTCTTCAAGTCGAGCATCCGGTAACGGAGATGGTGACCGGTATCGATCTGGTGGAGCAGATGTTGCGCATCGCCGCCGGCGGGCGTTTGCCCATCAGCCAAGATGAGGTACGGCTTGACGGTTGGGCCATGGAGGCGCGTATCTACGCGGAAGATCCGTTGCGCAACTTTCTACCTTCGGTGGGCCGCCTGACCCACTATCAGGAGCCGCCCGGAGCAGAAGGGGTGCGCATCGATGCCGGTGTCTACGAAGGCGGGGAGGTCTGCATTTATTACGATCCCATGATCGCCAAGCTCATCGCTTATGGCGCCAATAGGCAGCAAGCGATAGAGCGCCTATGTGATGCTTTGGATAGCTACGTCGTTCGAGGGTGCGCGCACAACATCGCATTCTTGGCCACTTTGCTGCGCCATCCCCGCTTCAAAGAGGGGTACATTCACACCGGATTTATAGACGAAGAGTATAAGGCGGGCTTCTCGCCGCAACATATCAGTCATGATGATCCGCGGCGGTTGGCCGCCATCGGTGCCGCTCTTTATGTTATTTCCAGCGGTTTGCCGGTGGTGCAAAGCGCTCTTACAGCGGTTGAATTGCGCCCGGACGGCCATCGCTCTTTCGCCGTCACGGTCATTGCCGTCACAGGAGCCGTGGCGCAGGCGGATCTGCGCGTGCAGGTCGATGGTCGGGCCTATGACGTGCGCACTGATTGGCGGCCGGGTCAGTTGCTCCTTGAAGCCACGGTCGACGGTGCCCGGCAATGTGTGCAGATAGAGCGCGATGGCATCGATTGGGTACTGCTTCAAAGCGGCTACCGGATGCGCTTGCGGGTCATGCCACCGCGCGCGGCGCAATTGTTTGCCTTGATGCCGATCAAACAGCCGCCGGATAGCTCGAAGTTCCTGCTCTCGCCCATGCCGGGCTTACTGCTCGAGGTGCGGGTCAAGCCGGGCGATCCGGTGGCGGCAGGCACTGATCTGGCCGTGGTCGAGGCGATGAAGATGCAAAACGTCTTGAGCGCTGAGCGGGTTGGCACCGTAAAAGCGGTACTGGCGGAAGAGGGCGCCGGTTTGGCCGTGGATCAGCCCATCATAGAGTTCGAGTAGAGGCTTTATTCATGGCTTTGCCATCGTCCAGAACTCCGCCATCCACAGCTCCGGCGTCCACGGCTCCGGCGGCGGTCATGGCGAGCCAAATACGGGGCGGCGGGCGGCGGGCGCTGGCGCGGGCGATTACTTTGGTGGAATCGACCCGGTCCGATCACCGGACGGCGGCGCAGGCCTTGTTGACGGCGTTGGCCGAGTCGGATGCGGCCGGCGATACTTTACGCTTGGCCATTTCAGGCGTGCCCGGCGCCGGTAAATCCACCTTCATAGAGGCGTTCGGCCTGCATCTGATCGGCGCGGGCCACCGCGTGGCGGTCTTGAGCATCGATCCCAGCTCGTCCCTCTCCGGCGGATCGATTCTCGGCGATAAAACCAAAATGCCCGATCTGTCCGGACACCCGGATGCTTTCATTCGCCCCTCTCCCGCCGGTACCACCTTAGGCGGCGTGGCGCGGCGCACACGCGAGACCATGGCGCTTTGCGAGGCGGCCGGTTTCGACATCGTTATCGTAGAGACCGTGGGCGTAGGCCAATCGGAGACCGCGGCGGCATCAATGACCGATATGTTCTTGTTGTTATTAGTGCCCGGAGGCGGTGATGATCTGCAAGGTATCAAGCGCGGCATCGTCGAATTGGCGGATCTGGTATTGGTGAATAAAGCCGATGGTGATCTGGCCGCCGCCGCCGGGCGGGCCGCCTCGGACTACGCCGATGCTCTCAGACTGATCCGCCCGCGCAATGCCTCATGGCGGGTGCGAGTGCAGATCTGCTCGGCCCTGGAAGGGCGCGGTATCGCCGAGGCCTGGGAGGCGGTCAAGGCGTTTCGTCAAAGCGGCACCGCATCGGGTGAGTTGCAGGCTCGCCGTGCCCGCCAAGCCAGCGCGTGGATGTGGCGCGAAGCAGCCGACGGTGTGGTCGATGCGCTCAGGGCCGATCCGGGCGTACGCGAGCAGG
This sequence comes from Gammaproteobacteria bacterium, assembly GCA_012103455.1. Lineage (GTDB taxonomy): Bacteria > Pseudomonadota > Gammaproteobacteria > HK1 > HK1 > WLWT01. Next base: position 4,387,722 of record WLWT01000001.1, on the reverse strand, counting down.
TGGCACGGCTTGAAGCGGATGTCGCCAGTGGCAAGGTCTTGCCGGCGGCAGCGGCGGAGCAACTGATTTCGACCTTTAGAAGAGGCTCTTGCGCATGATTGGACGGTTAAATCACGTGGCCCTCGTAGTGCCCGACCTCAATGCCGCCGCCGCGCTTTACAAAGAGACATTGGGCGCTGAGGTCAGTGATGCTTGCGCCATGCCCGATCACGGTGTCACTACTGTCTTTGTTGAGCTACCGAACACCAAGATAGAGTTGTTGCATCCGCTGGGGGATGATTCACCGGTGGCCGGTTTTTTGGCCAAGAATCCGGCGGGCGGCATGCATCACGTGTGCTACGAGGTGGAAGACATAACGGCGGCGCGGGATCGGTTGCGCGCGAGCGGTGCACGGGTGTTAGGCGGCGCAGAGCCTCGTATTGGCGCCCATGGAAAACCGGTATTGTTTCTACACCCTAAAGATTTTTGCGGCACACTGATCGAACTGGAACAAGTGTGATCATACCGGTATGCGGCGACCAAGGCGTGCCCCAACAGCTTGGAGATGACGATGGGCGATGTGCGTAAATCCTGCGGAGCTTTATTCGTAAATTGCGTCAGATGGTTGGGCGCCTGCATGATAGGAGCCTGTTTGTTGAGCGCGGGTGCGCTACCGGCAGGCGCCGGTGAGACATCGTTGTCGCCGTTCACCGCCCGTATCACTGGCCAAGAGGACTACGCGTACGTGTGGACACTTGGACGCGAGGGTGTGGGTGACGGCATGGACAAGCTGGTAACCGTAGACGTGAATCCGGCTTCCAGACTCTATGGCAAGGTCATCCATATCGTGTCGGTGGGGGGGCGCCATGGCGCCTTGGGGGCCAGCTTCACCGATGATCGGCGCTACCTGTGGGCCGCCGGTATGGAGAGTTCGACCCTGTTCATATTCGATGTGGCGAGCGATCCGCGAAGACCACGCCTGCATAGAATCATCCGCGGTTTCACCGCGGCTAGCGGTGGCGCCGCCGGGCCGCACCGGATGACGGCGCTGCCCGGCCGTATGCTGATTACGACGCCCTCTGGACAGACTGACTCTGGCCAGACCGATTCTGGCCAAAGTGATGGCGCCGGCACGGGCGCCGTGGTTGAGTACAGCAATGCCGGAGACTATCTAGCGACGCATTGGATGCCCCATGATGGCGATCTGAGGGGCGCGCAGAAGTCCGGTGAGCACGCCTCGGGGCACGGTTTCGACATCGGTTTGTTGGCGCGTAGTGCGGTAATCGTCACATCGTCCCTGGAGCACGGCGCTTTACTGGATCTAGCATCCGGGGGGCTGGCCGTGGAGGCTGGCGAATGGGCGCAGGCCACCAACGTGGTGATATGGGATCTGCACTCTAGAAAACCGCGCAAGGTGTTCGATGTTCCAGGGGCGCCTTTGTCCGTGCAATGTAGCTCTACCGCGGCGTCGGAGCATTGTTTTACGGTCACGGCGGTAACCGCGAAACTCTGGTTGATCAAACAAGACGAGACGCGCACATGGCGTGCTTACCCGGTGGCGCAGTTGGATGAGGCGGGCCGAGCGCTACCGCTAGACCTCTCTGTTTCCGCCGATGGGCTGAGGCTCTGGGTCGCCTCGGCGGGGGATCGGAAGTTGCGTTTATTCGATGTGAGCAGCCCGCATGCACCCGAGCCGATCTTCGAAAGCGAGTTAGCGCCCGCCCGCATCGCACAGAGCTTTGATGGGACACGGCTGTATGCCGCCTCGGCGGATACCTTCGAAGTACATCACTGGGACGGCACCGCTTTAACAACGGATCTTGCCATCGATTTTGCGCGCGAAGGGCTTGGCCGGCCTTGGCAGGTACGCTTTGGCGCCAGCGCTCTTTATCCTCTAGCCGCTCACCCGCTAGCGGGCACGGCGCAAAGCCATGCGCCAATGCCTCCGTCAACGCTCCGATAATCCTGCGCCCATGAACATCTATGATCAGGACCTAGGTAAGAACGCCGCCAACTATCAGCCACAAACGCCACTAACCTTCTTGTCGCACGCTGAGCGGGTTTATCCGGATAAGCTGGCCGTAGTCCATGGTGACGCGTGTTATTGCTACCGTGAATTAGCCCGGCGCTGCCGGCGACTGGCCAGTGCGTTAGTGGCCCGCGGTGTGGGTAGGGGCGATACGGTTTCAGTGATGGCTCCTAATGTCCCCGCCTTGTTGGAAGCCCACTATGGCGTGCCGATGTCAGGCGCGGTGCTGAACGCGCTCAATTACCGCCTGGATGCGCCTACTATTGCTTTTATCCTGAATCATGCGCAGTCCAAAGTCCTGCTTACGGACACTGAATTCGCGCCTGTGATCAAACGAGTGCTGGCGCAGCTTGGACGCGGTATCCTGGTCATCGACATCAATGATGTCCACATCGACGATACCCCTGGCGCAGAGCAATTGGGGGAGTTGGACTATGAGGCTTTTTTAGCAACAGGGGACAGCGAATTCTCTGACTGGCAGCTGCCTGATGACGAATGGAATGCCATCAGCCTGAACTACACCTCCGGGACCACAGGAAATCCCAAAGGTGTGGTCTATCACCACCGTGGGGCTTTCGTGAATGCCCTGGGCAACGCGCTGGTCTTCGGTCTTAATGCAAAGTCGGTGTATCTGTGGACACTGCCGATGTTTCATTGCAATGGCTGGACCTATCCGTGGGCGGTAACCGCGGTGGGCGCCACTCATGTATGCCTGCGGCAGGTGGATCCGGCGCTTATCTTTCCACTGCTATCGCAACAGAAAGTGACCCATATGTGTGGTGCACCGATCGTTCTTAATATGTTGATCCACGCGCCGGATAACGTGAAACAGCCGTTCGCACAGACCGTGGAAGTTGCCACCGGTGGCGCGGCGCCGCCATCGACCGTGATCAGCGCCATGGAACGCATGGGGTTCAAGGTCACGCACTTGTATGGTCTGACAGAAACCTACGGCCCGGCGACGTACTGCGCCTGGCAAGCCCATTGGGAGCAGCTTGCACTGGATGAGCGCTCAGCTTACATGGCCCGCCAAGGGGTCCACTACGCGACGATGACGGACTCCATGGTGGCCGATCCTAAGACCATGGAGCCGGTGCCGGCGGACGGTGAGACCATCGGCGAGTTGATGCTAAAAGGCAACACCGTTATGAAAGGGTATCTCAAGAATGCCAATGCCAGCGCGGAAGCGTTTCGGGGCGGTTGGTTCCATTCAGGCGATCTAGGGGTCATGCATCCTAACGGTTATGTGGAGATCAAAGACCGTTCAAAAGACATCATTATTTCCGGTGGCGAGAATATCTCCTCCCTGGAAATCGAGGAGGTTCTCTACAAACACGATGACATCATGGAAGCGGCGGTGGTGGCTAAGCCCGACCAGACATGGGGTGAAACGCCCTGTGCCTTCGTCACTTTGAAGCCAGGTGCTGCGCCAGTGAGCGAGCAGGACATCATCGATTTTTGCCGCGCGAATATGGCGCACTTCAAAGCGCCTAAAACCGTCATGTTTGTTGATCTGCCGAAGACGCAAACGGGTAAGATTCAAAAATTTGTGCTGAGGGATAGGGCGGCGGAGCTTTAAATCAGTTTACAAATTATATGACTGCATAGGACCGGACGCGCGCTCAGTCCGAGCTATAAGTTCAAGTTTTATGTTGTTGGGCCGAAGCGGGTCAAGCATTCTACAAAGCCGGGTGCGGCCGAAGTATCGATGATGGCTCTACGGCGGGGCTGTTAATGCCTGCCGCCTAAGAAACAAAGCGCCCAATCCATACCCAATAGCACCACCTGCAAGGTGTGCGACCACGTTTACCCCTGGTCCGTCATCGATAAACAACAACCGTAACAGATCGGCCGCCACGTACCAAAGGAACAGCAACCATGCCGGGACGATGAGCTTGCGTACTAGGAGTAAAAACCAGAACAAGCAGGAGACATGTCCGGATGGGGCGAACCAGGCGAACAATCCCATCATGCCGAAGACAGCGCCGGATAAGCCCAAGGTAGGTGGTTGCGGTCCGTTGATGAAGCCGGTAAGGGAGTAAACCATGAATGCTCCCACGCTCATGGCTACAAATACGGCGAGGTAGCGTACCGGACCTAGCAGTGCCTCAATGGCTGCCGCGAAAGCGAAGAAGAAAAAGATGTTGCCGATGACGTGTTGCCAGCTCGAATGGGCGAATGTGGCGATGATGGCACGGATAGGGTCGAAGGTGCTCGGTTCATACCACACCTTGGGGGTGAGGGAAGCAGGGACGCTCGCGGCGAAGCCCCGATAGTGATCCAATACGCTGGTGATCAATAGTTCTCGTCCCCGGGCTGGCGGGTATTCTTTTAATGTCATCTTGCCCACTATATGTTGGGCGACGAATTCTCTAGGGTCTTGCGCCAACGTGATGTGGCCCATTAACTGTTGGCATGCTTCGGCATCTGCCTTGCCGAATAAATGCTTGGCCAGCAGTTGATAAAGCTCGGGGCCGGGCCGTTTGCAGTACTCGGCGGCAGCCTCTTCGCCCGTACCATCCAGATATTGCTGCGTGCAGGTAACGCCCAGACAGGCGGCGCATAACAGTATGGTGATGAAGGGAAACTTAAAAGCGGATAGGTCCGCTCTATAGGGGAAGAAGAGCACGTTACAGCAACGGCTGGATTGGCATCACCGAATCATCTACATCAACGGCCTAGATCGACAGTGGCGTACTTATGGGCGCCTCTAAAAGTAGTAATTTTTTCGTGAGTGCAAGGAAGCACCGCGCGTACCACCGCAGTGTATAGGTGATACCTGAGGATTCGAGCACGGCGCTGACGCCGCAATCGCGGAAAAAGTGCATTTTTAGAGGTGCCCTTAATGAGAGTGGCCGTTGATGTGTAAAATACAGCGTTTGATCCACCAATCACTAACTCCCAAGCCTTTGGATGCATTGACATTGCGTGGCGTGTCAAAACGCTATGATAACGGCACAACCGCCCTTAAGGGTATTGATTTGGACGTGGAGCAGGGGGATTTCTTTGCCCTTCTGGGTCCTAACGGGGCTGGCAAGTCTACCGCCATCGGCATCATTGCTTCGTTGGTGAGAAAAAGCGGTGGGGCCGTCAAGTTGTTCGGCTTCGATCTGGACACGCAGGCTGATCGGGCCAAGGCGTGCATTGGCATCGTGCCGCAAGAGTTCAACTTCAATGTATTCGAGAATGCCAGGGATATCCTTCTGAATCAGGCTGGCTATTACGGCCTCAACCGGCGGCTGGCGCTTGAGCGCAGTGAGAAGTATCTGTGCAAGTTGGACCTTTGGGATAAGCGCGAGACGCGCTCGCGCGATCTGTCGGGCGGCATGAAGCGGCGGCTGATGATCGCAAGAGCATTGGTGCACGAACCGAGGCTGCTGATCCTAGATGAGCCGACGGCGGGGGTGGACCTCGAAATCCGCCATGCCATATGGTCTTTCATGCGCGAAATGAACGCGGCGGGTACCACCATCATTTTGACGACACATTACCTGGAGGAGGCCGAGTTGCTGTGCCGCAATATCGCCATTATCCATCGGGGTGAAATCGTTGAGCGCGCAGCCATGGGCACTTTGGTGGCGGAACTCAAGCAGGAGGTGTTCGTGCTCAATCTGGCGGCACCGCTGAGCGCGCCGCCGGCGTTGACCGGTTTTTCCGCGGCCTTGGTCGATAGCACGACGCTCGAGATCGCGGTGACGCGGGAGCAGTCCCTGAATGAGGCATTTAATGCACTCAGCGCCGCCGGTGTGGCGGTTGTCAGTTTGCGCAACAAGACCAACCGCCTGGAGCAGATGTTTTTGGCCCTGGTCAATGACGCCCGGCAATCCACCTCGTCTGAGACGCTGTTGCTGTGATGCGCTTGACCATTAGGCGCAACTGGATTGCTTACGCCACCATCGCGCGTAAGGAAATTCGCCGCTTCATGCGTATCTGGACGCAAACCTTAGTGCCGCCAGTGATTACTACGACCTTGTATTTTTTGATCTTCGGTCAGTTGATTGGCCGGCGCATCGGCCAGATGGACGGTTTTCAGTACACTGACTACATCATGCCTGGCTTGATCTTGATGACCGTGATCACCAATGCGTACGCCAATGTCAGCTCGTCGTTCTATTCGACCAAGTTCCAACGGCATATAGAAGAAATGCTGGTGGCGCCCATTCCCGGTTGGATCATATTGGCCGGTTATCTGACGGGTGGCGTGGTCAGGGGCTTTTTGACTGCGTGTATCGTCACGGCGGTGGCTTTTTTCTTTACCTCGGTTCCCATGGAACATCCGCTGTTAACGATGCTAGTGGTATTTATGACGGCATTGGTGTTCTCCAGCGCCGGCTTTGTCAATGCCGTGTTTGCCCGCACCTTCGATGATGTGTCCATAGTACCTACATTTATCTTGACGCCTTTGACCTATCTAGGCGGTGTATTCTATTCGGTGAGTCTTCTGGGCGAGCCGTGGCAGGCGTTGTCGTTCGCCAATCCTATTCTCTACATGGTGAATGCTTTTCGCTTTAGCGTGCTCGGCGTTGCGGATATTGCAATCGAGGTTAGCATGACTGTACTGCTGGTCTTTATCACGGGTTTTTTGTGGTTGAGTGCTTGGCTGTTGCGGCGGGGTACAGGCATCAAGCAATGAGGGCAGCGCACGATAAGCGTTCGGCGCTGCGCGGCTGCATTCTAGGCACGGCGGTGGCCGCTGCGATGGCTGATGGGGCCAACCCGCCAGCGTTTCATCTATTGCTGCGGCTGCCGCGCAACGTACGGTTCTTCGCCGTTGTGTTGTCGCACGGCTTGCGCCGTCTTTTGCCGCCATATTGATAAGCCGGCCGCCTGATGGCCTGCCCTATTGATGGCGAAGGCGGCGGACGCCGCGAGGGCTGATACATAACCACGCGCGCTGCAGTATTTGCGCCTGGGGCACTGGACCTATGTCGATGCCGGCTACGGAGGCAGCATTGTCGCCGCGCACTTCCACGGTGCCGCCTGCCGCGTCCAGGCTCCGAACGCGTTTGACCATCCGGCCGTAGTAAGGGTGCTCGATCACGACTATATCGCCTATGCGCAGGGGACGGCGCCGGCTCGGGCGCCGTCCTACAACATAGTCCCCGTCTTGCACAGTAGGCGCCATGCTGTTGCCGCGCACGCGCAACAATGCGCTTTTCATGGACAGCAGGATTAGCCGAGGACGGGATACACCACTTCCATGGACGGCGGGTAAGGGCATACCGCGCGGGTGGTTCTGACGTCTTTGGTGTCCCAGAAGATCTCGGCGAACTGGTTGACCAATGCCACCAGCGCTTCGCCGTCGGCGCGGTTCACTTCCTGCTTGCAGGCGCTGCTCTTGAGCATGATCCGATGGACCAGATCGCTGATGTGCGGATGTTTTTCCATCTGCGGCGCTTTGATGTAGTCGCCCCAGATGATGCGAATTTCATGTTTGACTTTTTCTGCTTCTTCTTCCTTGCGCATGACGCAACGGGCGATGGTGTTCTGGCGGCCAAGGGAGTCAGGCTTTTCCATGGTTTCCGCCATGATATCCATCAGGCGTACCACCGACAGCGCGGCGATGGTGGCCGTTGAAGGGTCATAGATTTTGCAAGGGATATCGCAGTGGGCGTCGGCTTCGTCTATGCCGACCATACGGTCTACGAGGTTCAATGCGGAGTGAAGCATTCGTGTGTCCTGGTTGGTTGTGACTTATCGATTAAGACCTGGAGTTGATTATGGCCTAGGGTTGATTGGGCCCCAGAGTTAATTACCACCTCGGGTTAATTACCACCTCGGGTTGATTACCGCCTAGGGTTGATTACAACCTGGGGTCGAGATGGCTCTTGCGAACTGTGATTTTCCGCTGAAATCAGCCGGAAAACAATGCGCGCTGTGCGAGCCGGCGCAAGACACCACCTGGCGCCACGTGCACTCGGCCGATATCGATTATAAGGGTCCCCGTACGGTGAACGCCGTGAGAAGATCGGGCGCTGGTGCCAGCGCCGTGTGTCCATCCTAAGCAGCAGCTTTGAGGGCACTGGTATCCAATTTGTAAAGCTCCGCCACGTTGTCGTGCACGACGAGGTTGATCTCATCGTCTGTCATGCCCTTGGTGTGTTCATGCAGAACGTCTTGGGACAACGGCCAGGTGGAGTCGCTATGGGGGTAATCGTTGGCCCACATCATGCGTTTGATGTTCATGTGGTCCTTGAATTGAAAGGCGGTGTAGTCGTCCTGGAAGGTGAAGTACACGTGTTCCCTCACGTACTCCGAGGGGTGCTTCTCCAACTCCCGGCCCCGCAACCAATGACGGTGGCGCTTGTAAGTATGATCCATGCGGTAAGCGAAGTGTGGGATCCAACCCCCATCGGCTTCTACGGAGACGAGCTTGAGTTGCGGATGGCGCATGAAGATACCGTCGAAGACGAACATGCTCATGAGATCCTGATTGCCGCGCACGATGGACATGAACGAGTTGATGCGCGTGCCCCTGAAACCCTGCTTCAAGTTCTCGCCAGAGGTCAGGATGTGGAAGCTGGGTATCAAGTCCAGATCGACGAGAGCGGCGAAGAACTCGTCGTACATCGGATCGAAATAGTCCTCGACGCCGGGCATACCCGGCAGCATGACGGCGCGAAAGCCTAGCTCCTTGATGCGGCGCAGGTCGGCAATGCCTGAATCCGGCGTGGCCACCGCCGTTTGGGCGGCGCCGATCAGGCGGTGTGGATAAGGATCGCAAAATTCCGTCAACCACAAGTTGTACGCATCCATGCAGGCTTGTTTCAAGCCTAGGTCCGGTATGTTGCAAAGCTCCATGCCAACGGACGGATAGATGATCTCCGCGGCGATGTTATCTTCCTCCTGCGCCTTGATGCGGGCGTGGGGTTCCCAGCCGCCTTGGTGCAGTTTCTCGAAGACGGCGCCCACGGGGGAGAGTTCCTCGGGTTTCTTACCCGCCGCCGAGACCAGTGACATGGGGATGCGCGTTTTGCTCCCTTCAATGATGAAGATATCGCCCCGCTTTTCGTCGTGCACTAGCTGCGGTGCACGGTCTTTGTACTTGGCGTCGATGCGCGCTGAATAGCAATCCGGCGGCTCGGTGACATGGCTGTCCGCCGAAATGATGGGTTTTAGGTTCATCATGGCTGATTTCCCGACGTGTCAAAGGGTGGTAGCCGCTCCGCCAGCGGCGCCGTTGCGCCATAGCTTACCTGGCAATGGCCTCCTAGTATCCACCTTATCGGTGTTGTTTGCCGCAAAAGTATTTACCGTGAAGGGGGCCGCTGGCAGCGATCGCGGTGCTACCCGCCAGCCTGAAGAGCGCTTCTGAGTTAGAGTTTATTCTTGCCGGTTCTCGGGTCTCGTTTGGGACGGACTCGTTTGGAGCCGCGTCTCGGGCAGCTCGTGGGCGATGCCTTTGTGGCAGTCGATGCAGGTCATTTGGCCAGGCACGAGGAATCTTCGATGGGCAGCCGCGGCCCGTTTGCTCTGACGGGTGAAGTCCATCGCTTTTTCCGCATGGCAGTTGCGGCACTCCAGGCTATCGTTCGCTTTAAAGCGCGTCCATTCGCGCTGCGCCATCTCGAAACGTTTGGCTTCGAATTTCTCCGGCGTATTGATAGTGCCAAAGATTTTGCCCCAAACCTCCTTGGATGCCTGCATCTTGCGGGCGACCTTGTGGGTCCAGCCGTGCGGCACATGGCAGTCCGAGCATTTGGCCCGCACCCCGGAGCGGTTGGTGAAATGGATCGTTCGCTTGAGTTCAGCGAACACATTCTCGCGCATTTCATGGCAACCGGTGCAAAACGCTTCGGTATTCGTAAACTCCATGGCGGTATTGAGTCCGCCCCAGAAGATAATGCCTGCGATGAAGCCGCCTACCGTAAGAAACGCGAGACTGAAGTAGGCGCTAGGCCGCCAAAGTGCCACCCACATCCGCTTTGTATGTGCCCCCATTGCCCACCTCACTTGGTCTTTAGTAGCAGACTGTCGATGTCAACGAAGGTGTTACCGACGAGTGGCTCGGTCTCGTGTTGCGAGACATGGCACTGATTGCAGAAATATCGGCGTGGCGAGACGGACGCCAGAAACTGACCGTCCCGGTCCATGAAATGGGTGATCGATAGCATCGGCGCCTGGCTCTGCCCAACGGCGGTGCGGCGGTGACAGCCTAGGCACTGATTGATACGCATGTCGATCTGATAGTGCTCGCTCTTGTGGGGGATGAGCGGCGGTTGCTCGGGATAGTTGCGGACCTGGCGCAAGTCTTTGTTGTATTGCGGTGTCATGCGTGGCGCTTTAGGGGTGTAGTCGAGCGGCGCATTGCGTAACGTGGCGATGTTTTGCTCGGCGGCACAAACGAGGTGGGTGGCGGCAATCAGAAAACCGGTGGCGATGATGAAGGAGCGCATCTTCATACCCGCTCAATCTTGACTGCGCACTTTTTGAAATCGGTCTGTTTGGAGATGGGATCGGTGGCGTCAAGCGTTACCTTGTTGATCAATTGGCTGGCATCGAACCACGGCACGAACACCAGTCCCCTGGGTGGTTTGTTGCGCCCGCGGGTTTCGGTCCGGGTGATAATGGAGCCTCTGCGTGAGGCGACCCGGATCTGATCGCCGCGCCGTAATCCTAACTGTTCGGCATCATCCGGATGCATGAAACAGACCGCATCCGGAAACGACTTATAGAGTTCCGGCACGCGCTGGGTCATCGAGCCGGAGTGCCAGTGTTCGAGTACGCGCCCCGTGGACAGCCAGAACGGATAGTCCTCATCCGGTACTTCGGCTGGTGGTTCGTAGGGCAGGGCAAAGATCACGGCGCGCCCATCGGGCTTGCCATAAAACTCAAAGCGGCTACCCGGCTTGACATAAGGGTCCGAGCCTTCCCGGAACCGCCATCGGGTCTCCTTGCCGTCAACCACCGGCCACCGCAGGCCGCGAGTCTGGTGATACGTGTCGAACGGGGCCAGATCATGGGCTTTGCCGCGGCCAAAGCGAGCGTACTCTTCGAATAAGCCTTTTTGCACATAAAAGCCGAAGTTTTCTGCTTCATGGTTGCGGTAATTCGGATCGGTCTGCGAGAGTGGATAGGCGTCAACTTGGCCATTGGCAAATAGGACTTCGAATAAGGTCTTGTCTTGGTAGCCGGGATTGCCCGCGAGTAGTTCCGCTGGCCAGACCTCGCTGGTTTTAAAACGTTTTGAGAATTCTATGATCTGCCAGAGGTCTGACTTGGACTCTCCTGGCGCATTGACGAGTTGGTGCCAGAATTGCGTGCGCCGCTCGGCGTTGCCATAAGCCCCTTCTTTCTCGACCCACATGGCAGTGGGCAAAATAAGATCGGCAGCCTGTGTAGTGACCGTCGGATAGGCTTCTGAGACAACGATGAAATTGGCGGGATTGCGGTACCCGGGCAGCCCCTCCTCGAGCATGTTAGGAGCGGCTTGCATGTTGTTGTTGACCTGTACCCAGTAGGCGTTGAGTTTGCCGTCCTTCAACATGCGGTTTTGCGCCACTGCGTGGTACCCGGGCCGCGGCGGTATTGTGCCCTCGGGCAACTGCCAAATTTTTTCCGCTAAGGCGCGGTGCTTCGGGTTGGTAACCACCATATCTGCCGGAAGCCTGTGAGCAAACGTACCCACTTCTCGCGCCGTACCGCAGGCGGAGGGTTGCCCAGTCAACGAAAACGGGCTGTTGCCAGGTTGGGCGATTTTGCCGGTCAGCAGGTGGATGTTGTAGATGAGGTTGTTGGTCCAGACACCGCGTGTGTGTTGATTGACGCCCATGGTCCAAAGAGACATGACTTTGACTTCAGGCTCGGCGTAGAGTTGTGCGAGCGCTTTTAGCCGGTTCTTTGGAACACCGCACATCTGATGGGCTTTATCGAGCGTATACGGCCTGACAAAGGCGGCGAAGTCCTCGAATGCCGCATCTTCGGCACCACTTGGTTTATTACTGTTGCTGGCTTTCTTCTGCAGCGGGTGGGAGGGTCTTAGTCCATATCCTATATCTGTATTGCCGATCTTAAAGCGGATATGTTTGGCGACAAAATCTCGATTGACACGGCCGCTTTGTATGATGTGATTGGCAATGTAATTGAGAATCACCATATCGGTGTGAGGGGTAAAAACCATCGGTATGTCGGCGAGATCAAAACACCGGTTCTCGAAGGTGGAGAGCACCGCGACACGCACGTGCGGAGCGCTCAGGCGGCGATCGGTCAAACGCGTCCAAAGAATAGGATGCATCTCGGCCATATTGGCGCCCCAGAGCACGAATGCATCCGCTGCTTCGAAATCGTCATAGCAGCCCATGGGCTCGTCGATGCCGAATGTGCGCATAAAACCACCGACCGCAGAGGCCATGCAGTGGCGGGCATTAGGGTCGATGTTGTTCGAGCGCAAGCCGGCCTTAAAAAGTTTGGCGGCGGCGTACCCTTCCCAGACGGTCCATTGGCCAGAGCCGAACATACCCACTGATGTTGGGCCTTTGTCGTTCAGAGCGGCTTTGAATTTCTCGGCCATGACATCAAAAGCTTCATCCCACGAGACTGGCTCGAAATCGCCGTTTTTGGCGAATTTGCCGTTCTTCTTTCGCAGCAAAGGACGTGTTAGCCGATCAGCCCCGTACATGATCTTGGAGAGGAAATAACCTTTTACGCAATTCAGGCCGCGGTTTACGGGGGAAAGTACATCGCCGTGTGAGGCAACGATTTGTCCTTGTTTGGTCGCTAACATCACTGAACATCCAGTACCGCAAAACCGGCATGGTGCTTTGTCCCATTGCAAACCTGTTTTACCCGCATTGGTGATGAGATTCATTGCGTCTGACCGTGGTGCAAAGCCTGCCGCGGCGGCCGCGACGATGGCGGCGGAGGTCTTGATGTAGTCTCTTCTGGTGAGTTTCATGGCCACACCTCGTCCACTCAACTTGTCTATTGGTTTAGATCATTTGGGGTTTAGACACTTGGGGTTTAGATCACTTGATCTAGTTCATCCGCTGCTTCGACTTGATGAAAAACCATTGATGTATTCAGGACGCCCGCTATTGCAGAAATCCGCCGGTTCGCGTCAATGACATCTTGGAGTGTTGTGGTTTCCAGCAAGACGATGAGCTTGCCCGCAGCGCTTGCGCAGTGAATTTCAGCGCCAGGAATGCGGGTGATGGCCGCACCGATGAGGTCGATAGTACCGGGCTGCGCGTGCACAATGAAGCTGGTAATGTGCACCAACGGTGATTGGTATTCCTCGGTACCTACCTGGGATACTGCGTTTCGCTCTCTCTCCATAGTCTGATGCTCCTCTCGTTGTCTTGCGCTAGGCCTGCTCGACTAACTGCCCGGTGGTCCTGCTATAACTTGGGTTATCCAAATCAAAAAGCCGTAGCCGCCAACGACGGCCACGGCGGTGACCGGAGCGAGCACGATCGTCAGGAGCAAAAATGTAAGCAACTCGTCGGTTTTCGACGGTGACATCTTACAGCTGCGGCCGGATGGTTTCTCATGCATAGTCTCAGCCCGTTGATAAAGTGGGAGGCGCGTCGTGGGCGTCTCTTGCGCGATTTACGAATAGTAGTTTAAGAATAATGACGGTGCAGCGGCATTTCCTTGATATTGATCAAGTGGCATTGTCGAAGAGGTAGACATTGCTCTGTCCGCAGCCGGTGAACTGAGGGCGGATGACCGGAAGCTTCTATCGACGAACTGTTCCAAGGCTATATTTCCATGAACACAGAGGATTTATCCGCACGTCCCCACTGCATCCTTATCGGTATAGGGGCCGGCACCGGCGCCGCCTGCGCGCGCCGTTTTAGTGCCGAAGGTTATAAGGTTTCCATGCTCGCCCGCAGTCGGGAGCGGTTGGCGCGCTTTGCTAACGATATAGAGCACACCACACCGTACCGGGTGGATATCAACGAGCTGGACGAATTTCGCGCCACTCTCGAGCAGATGGTGGCTGATCACGGTGTGCCTAAAGTGGTCATCTATAACGCGACACTGGCGACCTTTACTACTTACAAGGAGCTGGCCGCCTCGGATCTGGAGCGTAACTTCAGGGTCAATACTGCCGGCCTCATGGTTGCCGCGCAGACACTGGGTCCGGCCATGGAGGCGGCGCAAGAGGGCGCTATTATCGTCACCGGCAACACAGCGGCTCTGCGCGGCAAGCCTGGGTATGTGGGTTGGTCATGCACCAAGGCAGCGCAGCGCAACATGGCCGAGTGCTTGGCCCGCGAGCTTGGGCCCAAGGGTATTCACGTGGCGTACGTGGTGATAGACGCGGTTATCGACATGCCGTTCGCGCGGCGGCGCTGGACCGATCAGCCGGAGGATTTCTTCGCCAAACCCGATGATCTGGCCCACGAGATATACAACGTGGCGCACCAGCCTCGCTCGGCCTGGTCTTTCGCCGTCGAGCTGCGCCCGTTCGGTGAGGTATGGTGAGATGAGCGGCTGTAAACGATCAGAGTATGCGCGATGAGTCCAAACTTGCCCCTCGCAAACTTACCCTTGGACGGCGTGCGGGTGGTTGATTTCTCATGCCTGCTGCCGGGCCCCTGGACTACCTAACAACTCGGCGGTATGGGTGCCGAAGTCATCAAAGCAGAGCAGCTGCAAGTCGGTGACTACGGGCGCTTCAATCTGCCGAATTACGCATCCATAGGGGTTTATTTCAATAGTGTTAATAGGCATAAGCGAAGTATCGCCTTCGACCTACAAGACGGTGATAGCCGTGCGGCGGTACTCCAGTTGATAAAGGGCGCCTCTAAAAATGCACTTTTCCGCGATTGCGGCGTCAGCGTCGTGCTCCAATCCTCAGGTATCACCTATACACTGCGGTTGTGCGCGCGGTGCTTCCTTGCACTCACGAAAAAATTACTATTTTTAGAAGGTGCCCTAATTCCTTTGCATGCCTGCGGGTTAGTGGATATGCACCGGTGTGCCTCCTCCGAGTTGGGCGCCGATACGAGAGCGGTGTTGGCAGATCTTGGATATGGCGATGGCGCTATCGAAGCGCTCTGCTAAGTCGCGCCTAGGTTGCTGCAAGCTTGCTGATTTTTACCCCTAGCCGTTCAAGCTCTTCAGCTCTTAGCGAAGTTTGACGCCATACTAATCCGAGCTGACGTGATGCCGGGTTGCTCAGTGGTAGGAGGGTGATGCCGGTGCCTTTAGTGATCCCGGCGTCAATGGCGAGTTTAGGGATCAGCGTGACGCCGAGGTCCGCGGCCACCATCTGCACCAAGGTGTGTAAGCTGCTGGCTTCGAATTGTACCCGGATCCGTTTATTCCCCGCCGCGCATACATCGAGCATGTGACCGCGCAGACAGTGCCCCTCCTCTAGCAGTAACAAGGCCTCGGCCGATAATGCTTTGACGCTTACCGTTGTCGCTTGGGCCAGGGCATGTTTTTTGGCGCAAGCGAACATGAACTCGTCCTCTAGGATAAGCGCGGTATCGAGTCCCCCGGTATCATAAGGCAGAGCGATGAGGGCCGCATCTAATTCGCCCTCGTGCAAGCGCCCGAGCAGGGAGACGGTCTGCTCTTCACGCAAATACAGCATCAAGTCCGGGAATGCGCGCCCTAGCGCCGGCAGTATACGTGGTAAGAGAAATGGGCTAACTGTTGGAATAACGCCAAGATGTATGTCTCCCGACATGGGTGTGGTACCCGCTCTTGCTACATCCATCACATCTTGCGCTGTCTGTAATAGCGCTTTGGCACGCTTGGCGATCTCTAAGCCGATAGGTGTCATCAGCACACGGCGGTTGGTTCGCTCCGCCACAGCCGTGCCCAATACCGATTCTAGATCGCGTATGCCAGCGCTCAGCGTCGATTGGGTAACGAAACAACGCTCGGCGGCCCGGGCAAAGTGCTTAGTGTCGGCCAGCGCAACCAGGTACTGGAGTTGTTTCATGCTAGGTAAGTGCTTCATAGGGGAGCTATGAACATTCGTAAAACACGATTATTTTAATTTAAAACAATCATTTTACTAGGATATTTGGCCGCTTTATTCTCTGCGCACGTTACAACCCCGACGCGATAAGCGAAGGAGATTAAGCGATGAGCGAAAGCAGATGTCCGACCTAAGGCATCCAGGGCAAATTAATCGATGAAGCTTAGTGGACACCTCTAAAAATGCACTTTTCCGCGATTGCGGCGTCAGCTCCGTGCTCCAATCCTCATGTATCACCTAGGAGACGGTGAACTGCGGCTGTGTGCAGTTGCCTCATATGGCGGATTGGGCGGTCAGCCAACCCGGGCGCCAGCTATTCTCTGATGAGGAATTGGTCAAGGGCTTGCCGGCGAAGCGTGCCCTGGCGCGTGAGGCCAATCCGTCGCCTGTTCGCCACGCCCAATAGACACACTGGAAGGCGCGGTGCGAACGGAGGCCCGGCGTCGGATCGCCGAGGACCTGGCCGGAGCGGACTTCGCGGCGTTCGCGGCGCGCACGGGCCGCATAGGCGGCCAGAGTGAACAGCGGGCAGTCGGTATCGTGCCCGATGATGTGGCCGCAGCCCTGGGCAGCGACGCGCGGGTGGTGCGGCTGTCAAGCTACACGGCGGTTAAACAGCGCGCGCATCGCAGGGGGCAGCAGTTCACGGCGACCGACTATCAGCGCGTGCAGCCGATGCTCGATGAGGGGTTGATATTGGAAGAGTCGCCGGGACGGCTACAAGTGTTTAAACAGGAGGCCGGCCAAATCTGGCGCGCGGTCGTGAAGGTGACGGAAGATCGCCGCGAGATCTATTTGCAGTCGCTACACCGCAGCACCACGACCCAGATGGGTAGAAGGGCACGGAAGCTGAAGACACTGAGGCGAGAAGAGCAGTAAGGGCGGCTGGTGGGAAGCGACACAAACCCACACGGGTCCTTGATGCCCGGCTCTCGCATTTGCTCAGCCGCCCAGCTCCAGACTAATCAAATACTGTCGCTCGATCAATAGGCCCGCCCGAGCCCCACGAAGCTCCACAATCGCCGACCGTGCCCTTGCGCTACAGGTGCAACCTGGACATGAGAACGACCGCGAAAACCCGTTTAACGGCGCTGTTCAAGGCCGGTCGGAACTGTGCCTGTGTGTGAAGTATCGTGGGGCACATCATTATCGTGACACTTGGCCCTGAGAGGCGTGCACGAAAAGAGGTGCTGATGACCGATTCAAGCTCTATTACATCTACCGATGTAGCCAAGGCTATCCGGGCGCGGGTGTGGGACCGGAACAAACAAGGCAAAGCCGTGGAACGCGAAGCCCGGGCCGAGGACATCTTGTCATACCGCGTCGATGGCGCGGAGGTGATCGCGATCACGCGAGACGGGCGCAAGCACCGTGGGGAGATCAGCGAATGAGGCGCCGGGGTATCGTGAACTTGCGCGAAGCCTAGGGCGCCCAGGGCATTACCCAGGGCATTACCCAGGGCATTACCCAGGGCATTACCCAGGGCATTCCCGCGCTCGGGTTGATCGGCCAGGATGCCATCCGTGAGGCGTTCACGGGCGATCTGCGTGATCTAGAGGGTCTCTTGCGGGGCGCGATCCGGGAGATCCTGGATATGAGCGGTGAGCAGGGGGACTGGTGGGTGCATGTTCACGGGTTGTTCTGCGATTTTATCGTTATAGAGACCAAGAAAGGCCGCCTGCTGAGATACGGCTACAGCATCGACGGCACGAAAGTCACGCTGGATCAGCCGGTAGAGGTCATGAAGGCGTACGTGCCGGTACACTGCGGTTGCGCGCGGTGCTTCCTTGCACTCACGAGAAATTACTGTTTTTAGATGTGCCCATTAGTCAATGAAGTTTAGTATGGTAGGCCTAGGATAGCAGTTTGACTAGCGCGGCAATCACGGCTGCTTGGGCTAACAGCAGGCTGGTGACCCACTTGAGTATGTCGGTTTTGACAGATTCTATGCTGACTTTGAGATGATCGACTTTCGCATCGATTTTCGCGTCCATCTTCGAGAACTTCACATCTACTTCGGCGAACCTCGCATCCACCTCAGCGAACCTCGCATCCACCTCGGTGAACTTCGCATCCATTTCAGCGAACTTGAGATCCATATGATGCTGAAATTCGCGCAGGTCATGCTTAGTGGTGACATCGGCGCTTTGCAAGGCTTCTTGCAGTGCTTCGACTTGTGCACGGGCCTGATCTTGGGAAACGCCCGAGGCAATCAAACGGTCGGTGAATTTCAAGGTGTCAAATGCAGGGGCCATCGTCATCACATCGCTTGAGCACGCGCTCACTTCGAGCTTGACAGTGAAGTGTAACGAATCTGCGCAGCGGAACAAAAAACCGACCGCCTAGTGGCCATAAGCAACGTCTGTGCGGGCATGAGAGTACCTCGCGAGTTATTGGTTAAGTGATTAGTTCGCTCTGGCGATAGCACACGGCGGTTGGTCCGCTCCGCCACCGCCATGCCCAATACCGATTCTAGATCGCGTATGCCAGCGCTCAGCGTCGATTGGGTAACGAAACAACGCTTGGCGGCCCGGGCAAAGTGCTTAGTGTCGGCCAGCGCAATCAGGTACTGGAGTTGTTTCATGCTGGGTAAATGCTTCATAAGGGAGCTATGAACATTCGCAAAACACGATTATTTTAATTTAAAACAATCATTTTACTAGGACATTTGGCCGCTCTATTCTCTGCGCACGTTACAACCCCGACGCGATAAGCGAAGGAGATTAAGCGATGAGCGAAAGCAGATGTCCGGTGTTAAACCACAAACACGCGGCTGGCGGCGGCACATCCAACCGCGATTGGTGGCCGCATCAACTAAAGCTGAACATCCTCCACCAGCACTCGCCCCTATCCAACCCTATGGGCGCATCATTCAACTATGCCGATGCGTTCAACAGCCTTGATCTGGATGCGGTGAAAGTAGACATCGTCAAGGTGATGACGACGTCACAGGATTGGTGGCCGGCTGACTACGGCCACTATGGGCCGCTGTTCATCCGCATGGCGTGGCACAGCGCTGGCACTTACCGCACCGGTGATGGCCGCGGCGGTGCGGGCACCGGCAATCAACGCTTCGCGCCGCTCAATAGCTGGCCGGATAACGTCAATTTGGATAAGGCGCGCATGTTGCTCTGGCCGGTCAAGCAAAAATACGGAAGAAAAATCTCCTGGGCTGATCTGATGATTTTGGCTGGTAACTGCGCGCTAGAGTCAATGGGTTTCAAGACTTTCGGTTTCGCCGGAGGCCGTGAGGATATCTGGGCGCCTGAGGAGGATATTTATTGGGGCGTGGAGAACGAGTGGCTAGGCGACCAGCGCTATTTCGGCGAGCGGGAGCTGGAACATCCCCTAGGCGCGGTGCAGATGGGTCTTATCTATGTGAACCCGGAGGGACCGAATGGCAATCCCGATCCGGTGGCATCGGGCCGCGATATTCGCGAGACCTTTGGCCGCATGGCGATGAACGACGAGGAGACGGTGGCTCTGGTCGCGGGTGGGCACACTTTTGGTAAATGCCACGGTGCCGGTGACGCGGGGCTGGTCGGTCCCGAGCCGGAAGGAGCCAGCATCGAAGAGCAGGGTCTAGGCTGGAAGAACAGCTTTGCTACCGGCAAGGGGGTAGACACCATCAGCAGCGGCATCGAAGGCGCCTGGACCACCAACCCGGTGCAGTGGGACAACGGTTATTTCGACGTTCTGTTCGGCTACGAGTGGGAGCTGACTAAAAGCCCGGCAGGGGCGCATCAGTGGGTGCCTAAAGGCGGTGCTGGAGCACAGACCGTGCCGGATGCCCATGATCCACGCAAACGTCACGCACCGATGATGACGACGGCGGACATGGCGCTGCGTATGGATCCCGTCTATGAGGCCATTGCAAGGCGCTTGCATGACAATCCTGATGAATTCGCCGACACCTTCGCCCGTGCTTGGTTCAAACTCACCCATCGCGACATGGGTCCGCGTGCCCGTTACCTGGGACCGGAGGTGCCGGCAGAGGACCTTATTTGGCAAGACCCCATCCCAGTGCCGGCTTATCAACCGATCGATGACGACGACGCTGCTAACCTGAAAGCACAGATACTCACTGCGGGTTTGTCCGTTTCGCAGTTGGTGGCCACCGCTTGGGCATCGGCCGCGACTTTCCGCGGTTCCGATAGACGCGGCGGGGCCAATGGTGCGCGTATTCGCCTGGCCCCACAGAAATATTGGCAGGTGAATCAACCGGAGCAACTGGCAGCCGTGCTGGAGGCACTCGAGTGGGTGCAACAGACTTTCAACGCTGCGCAAACGGATGGAAAACAAGTGTCCCTGGCGGACATCATCGTCTTAGGTGGCTGCGCCGCCATCGAGCAGGCGGCAAGAGAGGCAGGTTATGCTATTGAAGTGCCGTTCACACCGGGCCGGGCGGATGCGTCGCAGGAGCAAACAGACGTGGAGTCTATGGCGGTGCTGGAGCCGGTGGCCGATGGATTTCGTAACTATCTCAAGGCTAAATTCGCCGTTTCGGCTGAAGAGCTGCTGCTCGACCGGGCGCAATTGTTGACGTTGACTGCGCCGGAGATGACGGTTTTGGTGGGTGGCTTGCGCGCCCTCAATATCAACGCTGACGGCGCCCAGCACGGTGTTTTCACCAAGCGGCCTGGGGTTTTGTCCAATGACTTCTTCGTGAACTTGTTGGATATGGGTACAACCTGGCAAGCGGTTGCCGGCGCCGATGATGTGTTCGAAGGACGTGATAGGGCGACGGGCGAAGTCAGGTGGACCGGCACCCGGATCGATCTTATCTTCGGCTCTAATTCCCGATTGCGAGCGTTGGCGGAGGTCTACGGTTGCGCCGACTCCGGGGAGCGCTTCGTGCACGACTTCGTAGCCGCATGGGACAAGGTGATGAATCTGGATCGGTTCGACCTCGCTTGAGTGAGAACCAGACCGCTTGGGGCAAGTAAGTTCTATTCTCGTTTATCAGAGGTGGATATTAGTCCGCCCCTGATAAACGAGCAGGGTTAGGAGAGCGTCTACAAGGCATCCAGGGCAAATTGGTCAATGAAGTTTAGTGCGGGTAGGCCTAGGATAGTAGTTTGACTAGCGCGGCAATCACGGCTGCTTGGGCCAACAGCAGGCTGGTGACCCACTTGAGTATGTCGGTTTTGACAGATTCTATGCTGACTTTGAGATGATCGACTTTCGCATCGATTTTCGCGTCCATCTCCGAGAACTTCACATCCATCTCAACCTTGAGGTTGTCGATTTTCGCGTCCATCTTCGAGAACTTCGCATCCACCTCGGCGAACTTTGCATCCATTTCGGTGAACCTCGCATCCACCTCGGTGAACCTCGCATCCATTGCAGCGAACTTGAGGTCCATATGATGCCGAAATTCGCGCAGGTCGTGCTTAGTGGCGACATCGGCGCTTTGCAAGGCTTCTTGCAGTGCTTCGACTTGTGCACGGGCCTGATCTTGGGAAACGCCCGAGGCAATCAAACGGTCGGTGAATTTCAAGGTGTCAAATGCAGGGGCCATCGTCATCCCATCGCTTGAGCACGCGCTCACTTCGAGCTTGACAGTGAAGTGTAACGAATCTGCGCAGCGGAACAAAAAACAGACCGCATAGTGGCCATAAGTAACGTCTGTGCGGGCATGAGAATACCTCGCGAGTGTATTGGTTAAGTGATTAGGGCAGCTCTAAAAATGCACTTTTTCCGCGATTGCGGCGTCAGCGCCGTGCTCCAATCCTCAGGTATCACCTATACACTGCGGTTGTGCGCGCGGTGCTTCCATGCACTCACGAAAAAATGACTGTTTTTAGATGTGCCCATTAGTCAATGAAGTTTAGTATGGTAGGCCTAGGATAGCAGTTTGACTAGCGCGGCAATCACGGCTGCTTGGGCCAACAGCAAGCTGGTGACCCACTTGAGTATGTCGGTTTTGACAGATTCCACGCTGACTTTGAGATGATCGACTTTCGCATCGATTTTCGCGTCCATCTCCGAGAACTTCACATCCATCTCAACCTTGAGGTTGTCGATTTTCGCGTCCATCTTCGAGAACTTCGCATCCACCTCGGTGAACCTCGCATCCACCTCGGTGAACCTCGCATCCACCTCGGTGAACCTCGCATCCATTTCAACGAACTTGAGATCCATATGATGCTGAAATTCGCGCAGGTCATGCTTGGTGGTGACGTCGGCGCTTTGCAAAGCTTCTTGCAGTGCTTCGACTTGTGCACGGGCCTGATCTTGGGAAACGCCCGAGGCAATCAAACGGTCGGTGAATCTCAAGGTGTCAAATGCAGGAGCCATCGTCATCACATCGCTTGAGCACGCGCTCATTTCGAACTTGACAGTGAAGTGTAACGAATCTGCGCAGCGGAACAAAAAACAGACCGTATTCAACTACGCCGATGCGTTCAACAGCCTCAATCTGGATGCGGTGAAAGCAAACATCGTCAATGTGATGACGACGTCACAGGATTGGTGGCCAGCTGACTACGGCCACTATGGGCCGCTGTTCATCCGCATGGCGTGGCACAGCGCTGGCACTTACCGCACACTGGTGATGGCGGCGGCGGTGCGGGCACTGGCAATCAATGAAGCTTAGTGTGGTAGGCCTAGGATAGCAGTTTGACTAGCGCGGCAATCACGGCTGCTTGGGCTAACAGCAGGCTGGTGACCCACTTGAGTATGTCGGTTTTGACGGATTCTATGCTGACTTTGAGATGATCGACTTTCGCATCGATTTTCGCGTCCATCTCCGAGAACTTCGCATCCATCTCGGCGAACCTCGCATCCATTTCAGCGAACTTGAGATCCATATGATGCTGAAGTTCGCGCAGGTCGTGCTTAGTGGTGACATCGGCGCTTTGCAAGGCTTCTTGCAGTGCTTCGACTTGTGCACGGGCCTGATCTTGGGAAACGCCCGAGGCAATCAAACGGTCGGTGAATTTCAAGGTGTCGAATGCAGGGGCCATCGTCATCCCATCGCTTGAGCACGCGCTCACTTCGAGCTTGACAGTGGAGTGTAACGAATCTGCGCAGCGGAACAAAAAACAGGCCGCCTAATGGCATAAGTAACGTCTGTGCGGGCATGAGAGTACCTCGCGAGTGTATTGGTTAAGCGATTAGTTCGCTCTGGCGATCCAACTCTGTCGCGGCATATGCAGGGATTGCGCTCGACATTCGCCTAAGGATTGCGTCATCCGCCCTATCACGATGCTTGAGCATCAAAAGCTTCCAAGGCCTCTACCGCCTCGAACCAAGCCATCTCCGTCTTGCCGATCTGCTCCTTGAGGTTATTTTGTTCTTTGAGTAGCCCGGTGAGGCGGCCACGGTTCTCATCGCTATAAAGAGCCGTGTCGCTAAGCGCATGCTCCACTTGCGCCCGCTTCGTGTTCAGCTTCTCCAGTTTGGCTTCTAGTGCCTCGGCTTGGCGCTTGAAGGGTTGGCGCTCACGCCGCTTGGCGGCTTCGGCTTGGCGTTGCAGACGCCGGTGCGGTGATTGGACGCCGGCAGTTGCGTGGGGGTTTGCATCCGCACCCGCTCCATCAACGCCCCGTGTACTGCCGCCCCGTGTATTGTCGCCACGGTCCGATAGCCAGCGCCTATAGTCGTCCAAATCGCCGGCAAACGGCGTGAGGGTGCCGCCATCGACTAACCACAGCTCATCGGTGGTGGCTTTTAACATATGGCGGTCATGGGACACCGTGATCAGTGCACCCGGGAAATTTTGCAGCGCCTCCACCAGCGCATCGCGCATGTCCAAATCCAGATGATTAGTGGGTTCATCCAGTAGTAGCACATTGGGCGCATTCCAGACCAAACCGGCCAACACCAGCCGCGCCCGCTCGCCGCCGGAGAAGTGGGCGCTGGCAGCGTCGGCTATGTCGCCCTGAAAACCGAAGCCGCCCACATAGTCGCGTAGCCGTTGCGCCTCGGCACGCGGATCGGTGCGGCGCATGAAGTCCAGGGGCGAATCACGCGGGTCCAGTGTTGCTAGCTGGTGTTGGTCGAAATAACCCACCGACAGGCCCCTGGAGCTTTCTTTGATACCGTCCAGCGGTTGCAGCACGCCGGCTAGCAGTTTGATAAGAGTGGATTTGCCGGCGCCGTTGTGGCCCACCAGGCCGATGCGCTTGCCCGGCGTCAAAGTCAGCCGCACACCGCTTACCACGGTTTTGCTGCCATAACCCACCGCCGCATCTTCCACCCGCAGCAGCGGCGTGGGCAGTTTGGCCGGCTCGGGAATGGTGAAGCGGTAAGGCCTATCACTGTGCGCAAGCTCTATGTGCTCCATGCGTTGCAGGGTTTTAAGCCGGCTTTGCGCCTGCCTCGCCTTGGTCGCTTTGGCGCGGAAGCGATCGACGAAACGCCGGATTTGCGCCACCCGCTTTTGCTGCTTACCGTAGACGGCCAACTGTTGCGCTCGGTGGGCCGCTTTTTGGCTTTCGTATGCGGCGAGGTTGCCGCGGTACATCGTGCCTTTGCCACCCTCGATGCTGAGCACGTGATCGACGACACCGTCCAGGAAATCACGGTCGTGGGAGATGACTAGCAGTGTGCCCCGGTAGTGCGCCAACCAGGATTCCAACCATATGACGGCATCCAGATCCAGATGGTTGGTGGGCTCATCCAACAACAGCAGATCGCAGGGGGCTATCAGCGCTTGCGCAAGGCTGAGGCGCCGGCGCCAGCCGCCGGAGAGTTCATCCACGGGCCGCTCTATACCGGCTTTATCAAAGCCAAGCCCCATGAGAATTTGCTCGGCGCGGGCACGCGCCGTATAGCCGTCTATATCCTCTAACCGCCCGTGTAAGCCCGCTATGCGCGCACCGTCCTGTGCGCTTTGCGCTGCTAGGAGTTCAGCCTCTACGGCCCGCAACGCGTGATCGCCATCGAGGACGGTGTCTAGGGCCGAACGGGTGCCGCTGGGTGCTCGCTGCGAGACGTGCGCCACGG
Source organism: Gammaproteobacteria bacterium (assembly GCA_012103455.1). Lineage (GTDB taxonomy): Bacteria > Pseudomonadota > Gammaproteobacteria > HK1 > HK1 > WLWT01. The sequence goes on along the minus strand of WLWT01000001.1, from coordinate 4,362,823 downwards.
CCAAGCCGCAGGGCATCTCCAACTCGCCTTCGTCGGCGGGCAATTGGCCTAGGAGCATGGCGAAGAGGCTGGATTTGCCCGAGCCGTTGCGTCCCACCACACCCACGCGCGCGCCGCGCCGGATGGTGACGGTGGTATCGGTTAGGAGCGCTTTGACGCCACGGCGAAGCGCGAGTTTGCGTAGCTCTATCACGGCGGCGCAGTATATCAACGGCCCGTGTTTTTGTTGGACCACCGTTTTGGATGGTCTAGGGTTGGGGCGACATTGGAGTGCGGCTGCGTTACGCAGCCAAGCATTGAATTTCCCAGTGTCGCTTTTCGTGAAGGTCCCGAGGCCGTGGTGCGTATGGCCAAAGCCATTGAGGACACCGGCTTCGATGCCTTGGATGGGTTTAATCATGTGGTTACGGGCTATGAGCGCGAGGGCCGCGCGGCGGCACCTTGTCCGCCGAAGATGCCGGTTTTAGAAGCAATGGTGCTGCTCTCATTGACGGCGGCGGCGACTTCGCGGCGCGCCCGGCACGCAAGTTTTAGCTCTTGTCCCAGCGGTAGTCTTGCCCCAGCGGGCGCCGGTGCTGCTCGCTCAAGCGATTATCAACGTAGATACCTTACGAAGATTTAATGCCGAGGAAACCTCGAGATCAGGTGACGGGCGGCACACTAGCCGCCAATGTCATCCACTGGCCGGGTACCTGGACAACCGCGCCAGACAAAGATGACGTTCAGCCTTTTAGTTGAGTGTGATACTTGGAGGTTTCTCGATGTTTAAGCGAACCATGTTAAGCCGGGCTATTCGCTCGGTTATCTCCCGTCCCGTGACCACAGCTATCTTGCTAGGCGCGGCAGTGGGCGCTACCGCGGTGGGTGTCACTGGAGCGGCGCCCGGCGGCGGCGTGCCGGCACCAGCGGCGGCGCTGATGAGCGTGCCCGGCAGTTTTGCCGATCTGGTGGAGCGCACTCGGCCGGCGGTGGTGGCCATTAAAACCGCCGGTTCGGCGGCCAACCCGTTGCCGCGTCTGAACCCGGGCCTGCTACCGGAACATTTCCGGCATTTCTTTCGCCGCCATTACGGCGGCCCTACCCACCCGGTGGAAGGAATGGGCTCCGGTTTTATCGTCGATCCGAATGGTTTGGTGGTGACTAACTATCATGTCGTCAAGGACGCGGAGACGATCGTGGTTGTTACCTATGACGGTGAGGAGCTGCCGGCCAAGGTGCAGGGGTACGATGAGAAGACCGATCTGGCGTTGCTGAAAGTCGAGGCCAAGGGTGATCTCGCTTATGTGAGTTTTGGTGATTCCGATGCCACCCGCGTGGGCGACTGGGTGGTGGCAGTGGGCAATCCGTTCGGGCTGGGCGGCAGCTATACGGCGGGCATCGTGTCGGCCCGGGGGCGGAACATTCAGTCCGGGCCCTACGATGATTACCTACAGATAGACGCCCCCATCAACCGCGGCAATTCCGGTGGCGCGCTGTTTAACGTTCAAGGCGAGGTGGTCGGTGTGAACACGGCTATCTATTCGCCCAATGGCGGTAACGTGGGCATCGGCTTCGCCGTGCCGGCCAAGTTGGCTAGCCGGGTGATAGCCGCTCTGCGCGATGACGGTCAGGTGGAGCGCGGTTGGTTGGGCGTTCGCATCCAGGCCATCAGCAAAACCATTGCCGAGAGCATGGACTTGGCTGGGACCGATGGCGCGCTGGTGGTGTCGGTAGAGCCCGGTAGTCCGGCGGCGAGGGCGAAGTTGGCGCCGGGCGACGTCATCGTCGGCTTCGGCAAGGACAAAGTGATGAGCTCGCGCGATCTGCCGTGGCTGGTGGCAGACGCGGCGCTGGGTGCGCGGATCCCGCTGACGGTACTGCGTGGCGGTGAGGAGCTGGTCATTGACGTGCTGTTGCACAAACGCGCTGACAAAGGTGCCGTGGTGAGCGCGGATGCGGACCATGGTGGTGGTGACGGGCTGGCGGGCGAAGTCCTGGGCGGCGCGCCCCTGGGCCTCGAGTTGGCACCGCTGACGGACGCTTACCGCGCCCGGCTCGGCTGGCCGGTGGACAAGCGGGGGGTGGTGATCGCCGCTGTGGTGCCGGGCAGTAAGGCGGCGAAGGAGCGCCTGCGCCCTGGCATGGTGATCCGGATGGTGGGCCGGGTCGAAGTGAATTCGCCTGCGGGGGTAGTGGCACAGGTCAAAGCAGCGCGGGCTGAGAAGCGCCGCAATGTCGTGTTCCTGGTGGCCGATGGCGACGGGTGGGCTGCATTCGTGGCTCTGCCATTGGCCTAGCGTGCTGGTACCACCGGCCTGCGGGTGTAACCGGACATAGCGCGCATAGTGTAAGTTTATGCGGATAGGCCACCGCGCCGTGTGGTGGCCACCACTGGCGGTTGTTTTACTGGCGGTTGCTGTAAGCCGATGCGGATCTTACTGATCGAGGATGATGAGGCGTTGCGCGCCTATGTCCACAAAGGACTGAGCGAGGCCGGCCACTGCGTGGAACAGGCCGCCGATGGTAAAGACGGCCTGTTTCTGGCCAGTACCGAGACCTTCGATGTCATTATTCTGGACCGTATGTTGCCGGCGCTGGACGGTTTGACGGTTCTGAAGACCCTGCGTGGCGCGGGCAATAGCACCGCGGTGTTATTACTATCGGCCCTAGGGGAAGTCGATGACCGGGTGGCCGGTTTACGGGCGGGCGGAGATGATTATCTCCCCAAGCCTTTCGCTTTCAGTGAGTTGTTGGCCCGCGTGGAGGGGTTGGTGCGGCGGGGACGGAGCGATGGGCCGGAAACCGTGCTCAGCTTGGCCGATCTGGAAATGGATTTGTTGGCGCGCACGGTGCGGCGCGCGGGCCGGATTATCGATTTGCAGCCGCGCGAATTCAGTTTACTCGAATATTTGTTCAGAAACGCCGGCCAAGTAGTGACCCGAACCATGCTGTTGGAAACGGTGTGGGGTTATCGCTTCGATCCGCAGACCAACGTCATTGATGTTCATATCAGCCGCCTGCGGGCGAAGATTGATCGGGGCTTCGACAAGCCGTTGCTGCACACCGTACGCGGCGCCGGTTATTCCCTGCGCGAGGCATGAATAGGCGCGGGGCATGAATAAGCACGAGGCGCTAGCCACTGCGGGTTGGCGTTCACTGCTGCGCTCCCATGCATTTCGCCTGGCACTGTTGCATGCCAGTGTCTTCGGTTCAGGCGTCGCCTTGCTGCTCGGCTTTCTCTACTGGTCGACGGCGGGTTTTATGTCGTCACAGGCCGATCAGACCATCGCCGCCGAGATCGAAGGTCTGGCGGAGCAGTACCTCGAGCACGGGTTGGAAGGGTTGAACGGCCTCATCGCCGAGCGGATCCGGCGTGATCCACGGGGTGAGTCTGTTTACCTGTTCGCTTCCCCGGACTACCGGGCGCTGGCCGGTAATTTGGACCGCTGGCCAAAAGCGGCGGCTGATGAGCAAGGGTGGATCGACTTTACCCTGCAGACGCCAGCCGGTTCACGGTCGGTGCGGGCTCGCTCTTTTGTATTGAGTGGCGGCTTGCGGCTACTCGTTGGCCGGGATGTGCACTCACTTGAAAAAGTGCGCACCCTGGTTCACCGGGCCATCGCCTGGGGTCTTGCCATCACCGTCGCGCTGGCCATCGCTGGCGGCGCGGCCACGTCCCGCGCCACGCTACGGCGTATCGAAGCCATCAACCAAACCAGCCGGGAAATCATGGCTGGCGATCTCGGTTTGCGTGTGCCGACCAGCGGCAGCGGCGATGATTTCGATCAACTGGCCGGTAACTTAAATGCCATGCTGGATGAAATCGAGACGCTGATGGCTAGCGTGCGCGACGTCTCGGACAACGTGGCCCATGATTTGCGCACGCCGCTCACCCGTTTGCGCCACCGGCTGGAAACGCTGAAGAGCAGCGTCGATGGTGACAGCGAGGCGGGCCGGTTGGTGGAGGCGGCCACCGATGACGTCGATCAATTGCTCAGCGCTTTTACCGCCCTGCTTAGAATCGCACGTCTGGAAGCGGGCCAGGTGGTGAGTGCATTCGAGCCACTGGAACTCGGAGGGTTGGCCGATGATGCTTATGATTTGTATGAGGCGGTAGCGGAAAGCCGTGGTCTTAGCTTGAAGCGGCGGATTATGAGCGGCTGTGTGATAAACGCGGATCGCGATCTGTTATTTCAGGCTTTGGGCAATCTATTGGAGAACGCACTTAAGTTCACGCCGCCATCCGGTGATGTCACCATCGAAGTGGTCAGGCGCGGCGAGCAGGTGTTGCTGGCGGTGGCCGATACGGGTCTAGGTGTGCCTAAAGCCCAGCATGAGCAGATGTTCGAGCGCTTCTTTAGGGGGGAGCGCAGCAGGACGACGCCGGGGCATGGTCTGGGGCTCAGCTTGGTGGCCGCCGTGGCGCGCCACCATGGGGCGTCGGTGGATGTGTATGACAATGAGCCGGGCTTGACGGTGGCGTTGCGCTTCAGTGCGAGTGCAGCGCCGCCCGCCGGTTAGGTGCCTCGCTGGTGCGGGCTGCGTTATTCGCTAACGCTGCTCACTCACGCAAGAATTCACCGGGCACCGGCGTGTAGGCCTTGGTGGTCACCAGATTGGCCATCACCGCCGCCGGTCCGCCGCGGCTGTCTACGAGCGCTTTTTGTGCTGCATTGGCGGCGCGGTCCACGGCTTGCGGATCGACGATCTCACGCAAGCAGCGTTCCAGGTCCCGTAGCACGCCTTGGTGATTCGGCGACGCCGCCCGATCGTTTTGCTCCTCCGGATCGGTGTCCAGATCGAATAACTCCGGCGCAAAACCCACGTAATGGATGAGCTTATAGCGCCCTTTTCGCACCATGAAGGAGGCCGAGGGTGAGCGCGCCGCGTGATATTCGCTGAAAGCCACCCGGTCCGGGTCGTCATCCGCCGCCGCCAGGGCGATGAGCGAGGTGCCAGGGGTGCCATCGGTACCGTGCGCCAAGCCGGTGCTATGCAGTATCGTTGGATGCACATCGATCAGATTGACCGGCGTGTGCGACACCCGGTTTGGAATACCATCGCCGGCGATGATGAGAGGAATACCGCTGGATTCCTCGTAGTGATTCGACTTGCCCCAGAGCATCCGCGCGCCAGCGTTCTCCCCATGATCGGAGGTGTAGATGACGCGGGTGGAGCCGGCCAGGCCGTGTTGCTGCAAAGCCTCCAGCACCAAGCCAATCTGCGCGTCCACAAAGCTGCAAAGCCCCAGGTAAGCGGCGGCGGCGGTGCGGTGTTGCTGCGCGCTGTGCTGATCGGCTGCCGTGGTGCGAATGAAATCCGCGAGCCAGGGATGCGGCCTGAAGTCGCTGCCAACACCGGCTTTGGGTAGCGGCATATCCGCCACCGGATACAGCGAAAAGAACTCTTCGGGTGCGACAAGCGGGAAATGCGGTGCCACGAAGCTCACGAAAAGAACCCACCGTTCTTCGCGCTTGGCCGCCTCCGCTAACCATTCACAGGCCAGCTTCGCCACTTTTCTATCGTATCGGGTGTACTCGCTTTCGCCGCAGCCGGCGGCGGCGATGATACCCGATGATTTGATGGTAGGGATGAAATCCGGGTATTGGCGGCGGATGGATAAGTGCACCATGCCGACGCCGTCTTTGATGTGCATGGGAATATATTGTTTATCGAGACCTACCGGATCGGTCTCATGGCGATAATGCAGCTTGCCGATGGACTCGTTGCGGATGCCGGCTGCTTGCAGGCGGTGGCCCCAGCCCTGCACCCGGCCGTCATAGCCCATGGAGTTGTCCCAAAACCCGAGTTCGTGCACGTACCTGCCGGTGGCGAAAGCGGCCCTGGCTGGAACGCAGATGGGGCAGGGCGTGTAGGCCCGCGCGAACCGGGTACCCCGGGCCGCCAGGGCATCGAAGTGCGGGGTTTGGACTAGCGCATGGCCGGCGCAGCCGAGCATCTTCGGGCTGTGTTCATCGGCCATGATCACTAAGGTATTTTGGGCCGGGATATCCGGGGCTGAAGTTTCTTGCAGCTTCATGGGTGTCGCTATACTCGCGGTTGCGATAAAGGGGTAGGACTGTTCGCGGGTGACTTACATGAAAAGCCTATCAGCAAGCCACGCCACGGATCTTGCCGGTAATGCCGCCGTAAATTCCCGCAGTCGAAATTCCTGCGGTCGAAATCCTCGGCGGCTGCGCGTATCGTAGGCGGCGCGTGGAGAACGGGGGCTTTTGAAATATGCTGAGCGCGGAAGATGAGCGAAGGGTGCGCGAGCGCCTGGAGGGCTTGCGCGTTGAGCATCGTGATCTCGATGATGTCATAACCCGCATCAGCGAGGCCGTCTACACCGATCAACTACAGTTAAGGCGTTTGAAAAAGCGCAAGCTCTTTCTAAAAGATATGATCAACAAGCTGGAAAGCTTGCTCATTCCCGATCTGAATGCCTGATTGAGTGCGCATTGCAATCGATAATGCTTGGGTAGCGGCTTTGGGAAGATACTTCTGGCTGCAGCGACTACAGTGGAGACCACAGACGATGAGTGACAGCTTGGCCAAGGTGGCGTTTTTGGGCCTGGGCGTTATGGGTTATCCCATGGCAGGGCACCTGGCCGCGAAAGGATATTGCGTGCGCGTGTACAACCGCACCGCGGCGCGCGCTGAGCAGTGGATGGCTGAGCATAAAGGCGAATTCGCCGCGACGCCGCGCCAGGCTGGCAAAGGGGCGGATGTGGTTTTCGCTTGCGTCGGTAACGACGATGATGTGCGCAGCGTGGTCTACGGTGATGATGGTGCGTTCGCTGGCATGAGTGAGGGCGCGATATTTGTCGATCACACCACAGCGTCGGCGGATCTAGCCCGTGAATTGGAGGCGGCGGCTAAACAGCAGGGCTTGGGATTTTTGGATGCGCCGGTGTCGGGTGGTCAAGCGGGCGCGGAGAATGGCGTACTCACGGTGATGGTGGGAGGTGAGGCCAACACCTTTGAGCGTTGCAAGCCGGCCATGGACAGCTATGGCCGGGCAGTGACTTTGATGGGCGCGGCGGGTAACGGTCAGTTGACCAAGATGGCCAATCAGATCTGCATCGCCGGGCTGGTGCAGGCGCTGTCGGAGGCGATCAATTTTTCCCTTCGGGCCGGCCTTGACGGCGATTTGGTGCTCGATGTGATCGCTAAAGGTGCGGCCCAGTCGTGGCAGATGGAAAACCGTGGCAAAACCATGATCCGCGATGAGTTCGAGTTCGGTTTCGCGGTGGATTGGATGCGCAAGGATCTGGGGATCTGCATCGCCGAGGCGAATAAACACGGCGCCCGTTTGCCGGTCACGGCGTTGGTCGATCAGTTCTACGCGGCGGTGCAAGCCAAGGGTGGCGGGCGTTGGGATACGTCCAGTCTTATCGTCAATTTGGCCAAAGATTAGCCGCCAGCGCGGCACCTTCCATGACCTGATTTTGCTGGAACATGTTTTCTCTTAACCACGAGCAAGCGATCATTGCGGGTGACGCCGAGCATCCGACAACGGCTGCGGGTGCTATGCCCTCGCGTCTTGGCTTATTTCAAGAGCGCTTGATTGGCCGGGATAGCTTCCCGCAGTCCAGGGCCGGCGAATTTCGCGATATGCCGCAATCCGAGTTGTTGCAAGCGGCGCACAACACGCGCTTGGTGGCACGGCGGATCCAAGCGGAATACCGCTACGGCATCGCCCATGGGCAATCGCTGCGCGACGTGCTGGCCGTGTTTGATACCGGTTGGTTTTCCTGCGATCACGGGTGGCGGGACATATTCAGGGGGCTGGCCCGCCACGGCCCGCAGCACGATGCCTTGCGTAAAGCGGCTTTGACCACGTACTTGCGCTATTTGAATTCGCGCTACGAGTTCTTGATGCGCTTAGCGCAGCGTTAGCCGGCGAGCCTCTATTGTGTTCCACTGTGGTTAGCTGAAATGTTGTTTTGTGCAGTATTGTTTTCTAGCAGAGCTTGATTGGATATGGGGATGAGCGCTGCGGCATGGGACGATGTGCGCGCTGCCTATGAGCGGGTCGCGCCTGAGCACATGCGCGCGCTCTTCGCCGGCGATCCGGCGCGCGCGCGCAGATTCTCCTGTGACGCGGGCCCCTGGTATCTGGACTATTCGAAGAACCGGATCGACGACCAGGCTATGGCCGCGCTCATAGCACTGGCCCGGGCCAGCGGTGTAGAGGCTAGACGGGCGGCCATGTTTGCCGGCGAACGGATCAACGTGACGGAAAACAGGGCGGTGCTGCACGTCGCTCTTCGCCACCGGGGCGCAACGCCAATCACGGTCGATGGCCAAGATGTGATGCCCAGTGTGCGGGCCGTGTTGGCGCAGATGAAAGCCTTCTCGGCGCGGCTGCGAAACGGTGAGTGGCGCGGTTTTACCGGGGCCGTCATCACCGATGTGGTCAATATCGGCATCGGCGGCTCCGATCTGGGACCGTCGATGGCCTGTGAAGCGTTGCGCAAGTTCGCCCGGCCAGGCTTGCGGGCGCATTTTGTCTCGAATGTGGACGGCACCCATATGAGCGAGGTACTGCGGCGCCTCGATCCGGCCTGCACTTTGTTCATCGTGGCGTCAAAGACTTTTACTACCCAAGAAACCCTGACCAATGCGCACACGGCACGGGCCTGGCTCATCAATGCCCTAGGTGGTGAAGCGGCCGTGGCGCGTCACTTTGTGGCGGTATCCAGCAATCCCCCCGGAGTGCGCGAATTCGGCATCGACACGGCGAACATGTTCGAATTTTGGGACTGGGTAGGTGGCCGCTACTCCATGTGGGGTGCCATCGGCCTGCCCATCGCCTGTCACGTGGGTTTCGAGGTATTCGAGAGCATGCTCGAGGGCGCTTATGCGATGGATAAGCATTTTTGCGATGCGCCCCTAGAGCGGAACATGCCCGTCATCATGGGCATGTTGGGGGTGTGGTACCGCGCACTGTTTGGCGCCGCGTCCTACGCGATCTTGCCGTACGATCAATACTTGCACCGCTTTCCCGCCTATTTGCAGCAGCTCGATATGGAAAGCAACGGCAAAAGCGTGCAGTTGGACGGCACGGCGGTTGCAGGCGCCACGGGCCCCATCGTGTGGGGTGAGCCGGGGACCAACGGCCAGCATGCGTTTTACCAGTTGCTGCACCAGGGGACCCATTTGATTCCCGCCGACTTTATAGTGGCGGCCAATTCGCACAATCCGGTTGGCCGTCATCACACCCTGTTGCTGGCCAATTGTATCGCCCAGGGCGAGGCGTTGATGCGGGGTAAAACGCCAGATGAAGTACGCGCGGGGCTGGCGGGGATGCCGCCAGCGCCAGCCCTGTTGCCGCACCGGGTCTTCCCCGGCAACAGGCCCAGCAATACCTTGGTCACGCGCTCGTTGGATGCGTATGCTTTGGGCGCGTTGGTGGCACTGTATGAACACAAAGTATTCGTGCAAGGATGCGTGTTCGGCATCAACTCATTCGACCAGTGGGGGGTTGAACTCGGCAAACGGCTGGCGCAGGCCATAGAGCCGGAACTCGAACAAGGGCGCGGCGAGACAGGGAGCAGGGCCGGTGTCCATGATGCATCCACCGCCCGTCTGATCCAGCGGGTGCGGGATTGGCGGCAGATCTGATGTGGTTCAAAAGCCTTAAAATCTACCGTTTTTTGCGGCCGTTTCGCATGACGCCCGAGCAATTGGCTGAAGGGTTGGAGGTGCAGCGCTTCAGTGCTTGCGGCCGCCTGGAAATGTCCAGTTACGGTTTCGTGCCGCCGGGCGGTGGCGAGGACGCGCCGCTGGTGCATGCGACCAATGGTTTTATGCTGATGGCCGGTTGTCACGAAGAGAAGCTGTTGCCCTCAAGCGTTGTGCGCGAGGCGGCGGTGGAGCGTATCGAGGCGATGGAGCGCGAGCGCGGACTCTCTGTGCCCAAGCGCGAACGCGAGCGGCTGATGGATGAGGTGCGCTTCGACCTGTTGCCGCGGGCGTTTACCCGCTCGCAGCGAACCTTCGGCTATATCGATCCCATCGACGGTTATCTGCTGGTGGACGCCGCCACTGATGTCAAAGCCGATGCTTTCACTGGTGCGCTCCAAGATGCGCTAGGGGCGTTGCCGATCAGTTTGCCGGTGACTATGGAGCGGCCTATTGCGGTGATGACGCGGTGGCTGAACGACGGTGCTACGCCCACGGATCTGGAAGTGGAGCAGGAGTGCGAGCTACGCCTGCCCGGGGAGGGCGGGGCGACCGTGCGGTGCCGCAATCAGGACTTGGCCAGCAGGGAAATTCTGACCCACTTGGAAGCGGGTAAGGAGGTCATCAAATTAGCGCTCATCTACGGTGAACGCTTGCGTTTCATGCTCGATGAGCACCTCAATGTGCGCCGCCTGCGGTTTTTGGAAATCATCAAGGAAGAGGCGGCAGAAGTGGATGCGCATGATCATGCCGGGCGCCTGGATATGGACTTTGCCGTCACGTCTATGGAACTGCGCATGTTCCTGCGCCGTCTGATGGAGTTGTTCGGCGGTGAAGACAGGCGAGCGATGGGTGTTGAAGAAAGTTAAGCATAGCCGCCCGTATGCCCGTATGGGCCTGCGCGCCAGCGCCATTAAAGCCAGCGCCATTAAAGTGGTGTTGCTGGGCTGCATTTGCTTGATGGCCGCTTGCAGCAGATCCGAGTTCTTCTATGGCAACGCGGATTGGTTGCTGGCGCAGTACTTGGGTACCTTCGTCAGTTTGGATGGGCGGCAAAAAGAGCTGCTGGCGAGCGAATTAGAGCGTTTGCATATATGGCACCGGCAAACGCAGTTAGCGTAATACGCGAGCTTATTGCAACAAGCGAGCGAGCAGGTGGAGAACGGTCTTGCGGAGCCCGCGCTCGATGAGTGGTTGGACCAGGCCGAGGCACGGGTAGCGGCGCTTGGCAGGGCTTTCGCGGGGGCCATCGCGCCGGTGCTGCAAACACTGACACCGGAGCAGGTCGATGAGCTGAGGGATGCGTCGCGCCAGCGTCACGCAAAAGCCATGGACGAGTACGCGCAGCCGCAGCGCGAGGCACGCTTGGCCGCTAGGCGCGCGCGGGTAATCAAGAGAATCGAAAGGTGGAGCGGTGGTTTGGACGCAGCGCAACGGGCCGCAGTCGGTCCGGCGATCGATGCGTTACCGGATGGTGCGGCGCGCTGGCTGGCCGAGCATCATGCCCGTGAACTCCAGATCTTGGAACACATAGCTAAGCCATCGGCTACTGATAATAAGGCCTATAGTGGGGCCAGCAGTGAGGATTTGCTGCAGATGCTAGAAGCCTGGTTGGGCCGCTCCGGTGAGGTGTCTTTCACCGAGCGCCAGCGCCGCCGCGCCATGCGTAAAAGGATTATCGCTCTTGTCTTGACGGTGGACCGGGTGGTGGCTTCGAGTCAGCGTGCTCAGGTTGTAGAGTCTTTGAACGGCTATGGGCAACTGGCGTTGAAAGAGGCGCGGCGCAAGGCGAATTGAGCCGGGTTGGTGCGGAGTTTTGAAATGTTGGTTGGTACATGCAATGTCTAGGGAGCACGTGTAAATGAAAGCAATAGCAGGACGGCGATGGGTGGCCGTAATATCCATGGCGCTACTTTGTGCGACTGCCGCGTTGCCGGGCGCGGCGACCGAGGAACGGGCGCTGTTTGCCCTCGGCGGTAAGAACTTCAGCGAGTCCGAGCTGACGGCGGCGCAGCGCCAACGCGTGTTCGACGCCTATGTGGCGTACCGCCAGGCCATCGAGCTAGTGGTGCGCGATGCGGTATTCGACTTGCAAGTGCAAAAAGTGATGCGCGAGTCGGGTAAGAGCGAGGCAGAGGCGCGCGCCGGCTTATTGCCATCGGAGAAGATTGCCGATGAGCAGGTGGAACAGTTCTACCAACAAAACCAAGCGCGCATTCGCATGCCGTTGGCGCAGGTGCGCGGTCAAATCGCCGACTACTTAACCTCGCGGCGGGACGATGAGGTCAAGCAGACCATGGCCTCCGCCCTGCGTCGATCCGGTGAGTTGACCGATAAGCTGCCGCCCGCACTAGCGCCCCGTTTGGCTATCGAAACGGCCGGTTTTGCCAGCAAAGGAGCGGCTGACGCTGCGGTTACCATCGTCGAGTTCGCCGACTTCCAGTGCCCCCACTGCCAGTCCGCTTCGCCCGTGGTGGACCAGGTGATGAAAGCGCATGCCGGCAAAGTGCGTGTGGTCTATATAGACTTTCCCATCAATCCCTCCGGCATCTCCCGGTTGGTCTCGCGCGGTGGGGCTTGCGCGCTTGAGCAGGACAAGTTTTGGCCCTATCACGATCTCGCCTTCGAGCGGCAACGCTCGCTCACCGAAGAATCACCCCGTGCCTTGGCTGACGACGTAGGCCTTGATCTCGCCGCGTTTGACGCCTGCTTCGCCGCTGCCCGCTCGGCGGACTTTGTGGCCAAGGGGGAAGCGCAGGCAAACAGCTTGGGCGTGAATTCGACGCCAACCCTCTACGTCAATGGCCGCCGGTTGCAACTCAAAACCGGTATGGCGCCCGATCTGGAAGCGGCGGTGCAAGCGGCGCTCAATGATCCGAGCGCTTAAAGTGTTGACGGCGGCTGTGCGCCGGCGGCCTATCGTCGGCGCTGTTATGGCCAGTGTTGTCATGGTTGCCAGTACTGTGGCTGCCAATGTCATGGCCATGGTACTGGCGGCGGACGCTGGCGCTGTCGCCCAGTTGGAGCCGGTGCAAACCGGTTTTGAACGGCCTGTCTACCTGACCCACGCTGGCGCCGCCGTATTCGTAGTCGAGCAACGCGGCGTGATCCGCCGCCTAGGCGAACGCGGGGCGGCTAGCGTGTTTTTGGACATTCGTGATCGCGTAACGTCCCGCGGCAATGAACAGGGTCTGCTCAGCGCCGCATTTCATCCACGCTATGCCAGCAACGGGGCGGTGTTCGTCAACTATACCGGCGATGCTGGGGCGAGCATTGTCTCCAGATTCCTAAAGCGTAGCGGCGGGCAAGCCGATCCCGAAAGCGAGCAGATTCTCCTGCGCGTTGAGCAACCGTACGGCAATCACAACGGTGGGCAATTGCAGTTTGGGCCAGACGGCTATCTCTATATCGGCATGGGTGATGGTGGCGCTGGCGGTGATCCACTGGATGCGGGCCAGGACAATCGTTCGCTCTTAGGGGCGCTGTTGCGCATAGATGTGGACCGTGGCAGGCCTTATGCCATTCCTCCGGACAATCCTTTCGCCGCACGCCCGGGCGCCGGCCGGGCGGAGATTTGGGCCTATGGATTGCGCAACCCGTGGCGCTTTTCATTTGACGCTTTAACGGGCGATCTGTTTATCGCCGACGTGGGCCAGAACCGGCGCGAGGAGATCAACTGGCAGCCGGCTGGTGTTGAAGGCGGGCAAAATTACGGTTGGCGCTGGTATGAGGGCAGCCGTTGTTTTGAGCGCAGCGCGTGCCGCCGGCCCGCCGATCGGCCCACGAATCTAACGAGGCCGATCGCCGAATATGCCCATACCGAAGGCTGCTCTGTCACCGGCGGCTATATGTACCGCGGTCAACAATACCCATCCCTGGCGGGTCGTTATTTCTTCGGTGACTATTGCAGCGGCACAATCTGGTCGTTACAGCGCCGCGGTGATGAATGGCTGCATCGTGTCGAACTCCATTCGGCGCTTAGCATTTCGAGCTTCGGTGAGGATGCCAAGGGCAATGTGTACGTGCTGGATTTAGCCGGCACGGTATACCGGCTCGTTGCTTCCAAAACTCACTGATCGAGGGTTACCCATCGCCGGTTTCGGGGCCGCGCCGCTTGCGGAGTTATCCGAATTACCCGGTTTGCGCCTGCAGCTAGTCCCAGCCAGTGAGCCCATATCCGGAAACGTTCTTGAAGAAGCGGGACATGATTCGTATCAATGACCTAGACAGGTACTTTGTACTGGAATACCTCGTGGCCTAGCCGCTGCACGGGTGGCATAACGGTTGCCGTGTGTCAGCCCGACTTTGAGGGTATGGGACAACGATTCGGCACAAGCGTTGTCGCAACCGCCGCCGCGTTGACTCATGCTCGCGTGCAAACCGTGCTTGGCGAGCCGGCCGTGGTAGCGCTTTGCACAGGACTGGCTGCCTTGGCCGCGGTGCACGGTGACGTCACCGTGCCAGCCCCGGCGCATCAGCGCCATGCTCAGCGCATCACACACCCGCGTGGCCTTCATCCGCCCGCTCATCGACCAGCCTGACTTGGCGTGAGTACCAGCCGATGACCACCGCCCAATACAGCCAGCCCTGCCCGGCCGCCATGTCGGTGATGTCTTGAACCCACTTTTGATTAGGCGCCGTGGCTGAGAAGTCTTGTGCCAGTCCATTGGCGGCCACTGGCAAGTGGTGATTGGAGTTCGTCGTCGCTTGCTGTGAGGTTTGCAACTTCAACTCAGAGGCCGCCTCGCTCACGCCCACTCGACCGGGGGTTCAACTCTACAATTCGGCCCCAACCGGACGTCTTGTGTTGTACCCGTTCACCCAGCTTCAACATGAGTTACCTCAAGCCATTGTATGGCACTTGTTAGGCCAGCGCCCATCTGACGCTGGCCACTTACTTAAGCCCAATATAACCTTAAGTTGTACAACCAGAAGAAGCGGGGGTAATCACCATACGCTGTTGGCTGATCTTGACTTCAAGCTCGATGCCGATGGTAAAACCCGCTTGACCGAGCCAATAGCCCTTGAGTTGTATCCACGGCACGGGTATGGATTTGCGGTAACCGGACGGGTTGCTGGTAGATTGGCGGTCGTAATGCCCTGAATGGACTTCAAGACGGCGGGAGTAGGGTAATTTTGCTTTAGCCGAGCGGGACTCTGGCTTATTGGGCATGCCGACGGTGCTTGACCGGCTCATCGAGCAGGCCATCGCCCCGGTTTTGATGCCATGGTTCGACCCGGACTTTTCAACCCATAGCTATGGGTTTCGTCCGTATCGTAGCGCCCCTCAGGCCGTGCGACAGATACAGGCCGACCTCCAAACGGGCCATCGCTATGCGGTGGATATTGACCGGTCGAAGTTCTTTGACCGGGTCAACCACGATTGGCGGATGACATGCCTGAACCGGAAGGTGAGGGACGAACGGGTCTTGCAGTTGATTGGCCGTTACCTGCGAGCGGGTGTCATGGAGGGCGAGGCGTTCACGGAGACCCGAGCCGGTGTCCCTCAAGGCGGCCCGCTATCGCCGTGGCTGAGTAACAGCTTGCTGGACTGATTGGGCAAAGAAGCTGGAGCGGCGGGGACATCGGTTGGCGCGGTACGCGGACGCTATCATCATCGTGCTGGGCAGCCAGCGCGCGGGTGAGTGCGTATGGCGCAGCCTGACTCGTTATCGGGAGCACCGCCTGAAACGGGTGGTTCACATCGACAAAAGCCAAGGGGTCAAAGTCAGTGACAGCCAATTTCTCGGATTCACGTTCCGAGGCGGCCGCCTCCATTGGCCCGCCAAAACCGAGGAACGGTTCAAACAGCGCGTACGCCACTTGACCCACCGCCACTGGGGCGTATCTATGCGCGACCAACTGCTCAAACTCAGCCAGTCCCTACGGGGCTGGGTCAACGACTTCGGCATCGCCAGCGGCTATCAGCGCTGCGTGGAACTGGGTCATTGGAGTCGGCGCCGCGTGCGCATGGCCTATTGGCGACAGTGGCGAAAGCCACGTACCAAGGTACGGAACCTGATTAGCCGGGATGTAGCGATCCAGGCGGCGGTAGCGTGCGGATTGACCCGCAAAGGGCCATGGCGTAGTTCAAAAACACCGGGGATTCAGCAAGCGTTATCCCATGCTTATTTGAAATCCCAAGGGCTTTTCTCGCTACGCGATGGTGGGAGCAAGCTTCACCTTGCTCAATGAACCGCCCTGTGCGCACCCGCATGCACGGTGGTGTGGGGAGGGAAGGGTAGAGACCTTTCCTTACCCGATTATGCGCTTGGCTACATAGCACCAGCGGCTTCAAGGTCATCAATAAGCTCATCATCTAGAATAGAGTTTCCACTTAATTGGTCTTTTTGAAAGCTCGCATAAGCTAATTTACTGACTGATTTGAGTTCTCGTTGCTCTACATAACGAAATGCTCGAACCACTTCCTGACAGAAGAGCTGTGCTTCGTTTTGGTCAACGAAGTCATAGCGTCCTTGTATCGCCATTGCATGACCTAAAGCTTCTGAGTCTGAGATGTTACGCTCATCCCGCATTTGCTTGCGAAGGATCGCTCTGCCAATTGACAGAAAAATATTGTCAGTTACAAAACCTGATGAAAATTTGGTCATTATTAGCCCTTCATTATTTTAATGAACCAAAGCCATATAGAGGGCGTATTTTGCAGATTCAAGAGCGCATAACGCCAAAGTCAGCTGCCGACGAAGGAGGTCAGCTGGATTTTTTTGTTAGGCCAATATTTGCATGATTCCGGATGAGTTTTCCGAGTGTTCTCAGAGCGTCGTTTACTTCATGGGTATTTGGAAATATCTCGGCAACGTCATCGTCTAGTTTAACAATATTAGAGCTTTCTCTATATCGTGCAGCGTATTTCCCCCCGAACCCCATTTGAAAAATCATATTCATCCAACATATCTGGATCTTTTCTAGTGACCATGCTTTTTATACCTCTTGCGTTCATGTGATGTCGCTAATCGCGCAGAAATGATTCGTATCGTTACTCCCCTGTCGGTATGGATTACAACAAGTAGGCGTTGATTATCGGATGCCCTATAGTAACAAAACGTTCTTCATGCTGCTGATGCAATGGATCAGGAATCGTTATCGATAGAAAATCCGATAGAACAGTACTTGCTTCTTCGAATGTGACGCCATGCTTTCTCTGGTTTGACACCGCTTTTTTATCATCCCATTCAAATTTCAACGGTGAAAAACCCTCGTTTCAATGGCCCAACGGCGGGCTTGAGCGGCTGGGGCATTGGCGCAGCGAATGGGCCAGTCCAGCTCCGAGCCATTGTATGACACTTGTCACCCTCATCCTGGAATAAGATGAGGCCGGTAACTTGCTGCAACAAGTTACCGGCCCAGTAGCCCGATCCAAGCCCGGCTCCGTTTTGCGAGACCGTCAACAAGTGTGGGCGCTGGGTCGATCCGGTTGATTAACTCGAACACTCGAATGGGCCTCTGAGCCCGAATCTAGCAAGGGTGAGTGCAGATGAACAGAGCATCGTCAACCATTCATATCGCAGTCGATATCGGGAAATATGCGCTCGATGTGCACATTCATGAGCGTGGCGTCTCTTTGAACTTTGAAAACAGCGCTGCTGGGCTCCGCAAGCTGTTGGATCGTATGGGAGATTTAAGGTCGAACGGAGCGTGCTTGAAGCTACAGGGCGCTATGAACGTGCACTAGTGGAAGCCGCCATTGATAGGGTGCTGCCAATTATCGCCGTCAACCCCATTCATGTTCCTCGCTACGCCCAGGCAGTCGGTAAGCTGGCAAAGACCGATGCTATTGATGCCAAGCTCATCGCTGAATTTGCCGAAGTAGTGCAGCCACGAGTCATTGAATATTCAGACATTCATGTCATCTGCGTCAAAGACTTACCGACGCGCCGAAGACAACTCATGGGCAGGCGCACGATGGAACTCAATCGGTTGAAAATCACAGGGCAGGCCAAGCCCATGTGGGCACCGTTTTGCCCGCTACGCCGGCGACCTGATGATTCGGGTCAAAAGCCCACGGGCAGGCGAACGTGTGTGATTCAGCCTGAGCCGCTTGATTGAGCAAGACCTGACACTCAAGATCAACCTCGACAAAAGCCAGAGGGTCAACACCAGCCAGTGCCAATTCCCCGGACTCAGTGTTCACGGCAAACCCATTCGCTGGCCCCCCAAAGCGTGGAACAGTTCAAGCGCCCGGTGCGTGAACTGACCCGCCGTAGCTGGGGTGCGCCGATGGCGACCAACATCCGGGGCACTCAGTCTCTATTGGCGTGGCGGGAGCAACGACTATGGGATGGGCAACCCATACCAACAATGTGTCAATACCAACGCTGGGTTGAACTCGACCACTGGATACGCCGGCGGGTCACGATGGGCTACTGGAAACAGTGGGGCAGGGCGCGTACCAAGAGATGCAACCTGTTCAAACTTGGCCTTGCGGTCAAGGCTGCGCTGGCTGGTGGGCGTTCCAGCAAAGGCGGGTGGCACAGTGCCAAGTCCCACGGGATAAATGCGGCACTGGGATTGGCGTACCTGAAACAACAAGGCCTGTTCTTACTTCGGGACGGCTCGATTGCCTGTCATCACGGTTGATGAAACGCCCTGTGCGCAGCCGCATGCAGGGTGTTGTGGGAGCTGGAGCTTAGAGACCTCCGGCTACCCGATTATGTGAATTTATTCAGGTAATTGATCTGCATTCCATTTAATCGATTCTGAATATCCAGGGTATTGGCGTTCCAACTCCCGAATAAATTCTTCTTTACTTATTTCCTTTTTATAAGCTTTATATTCCAATGTTGTGAAATCATCTACTTGCTGATCTGTATCAAGAGGTATACGGCGGTAATTAGGGTTATTTTTTATTTTTTCATAGATTGATTTTGTATACTGCAAATACCCTTCATCATTAAATGCAGGGTGTCCTGCACATCCTTGTAGTGCAAGTATTAGAGAGGTTGCACTAATTAAAAGTAAGTTTTTCATAAATTCTGAGCCTCTTTTAAAATGCTCCTGAGATAAAAGTTATCCAAATCTAGGAGCTATAGATTTACATAATCAGGATAGGGAGGCACCTCACGATGCCTCTACTCCCACCCCACCGGGCCTACGGATCACCTACCACGGCGGTTCATTATCATGCCGTGTCTGATTCATGCTGATAATTCTACCCGTCCCGAGTCTTTAAAATACCTGTTGGCAAGCGCACAGTACAGCCCTGGACTCGCCCTCAGCCGCCAGCGGCCATGCGCTGATTGGGCCGTAGTCCAGGTTAATTGGCGTTTGACTCCCCGCGCCCTAGGCTTGCGCTAACCCGGCCTGCCCCATTGCTTGCACCGGTAGCAACGTCATTTCCCTCGTATCCATTTATCCCGTTCGCGCTGCCGGCTCTTTACCTGAACGCACTTAATCCATCAAAGCTCTTTCTCATATCCGTGGCGTGGCCGTACAGCCACACCTTCATCGAACTGTTAGGCAACCCCATCACACTTGACCCCATGCACGACGAACACGCAACACCACGCCTTCGCCCAACGACCGTTCTACATCCCAATTCGTTGACGCCGGCACGAGCGCGGGTTCATCCGCATACATCGATAAAGGCCGGCTTGGCCGAGGGCACAGCGCCTTCGACCCAAGCCGGGACTTGGCGTTGTGAAACGCGCTTAAGGTAATGCCTTGCTGTTGGCAGAACGCTGTCTGGCTCAGCCCGCTACGGGCTTGTTGCTCCAGAACCTCTAGCCATTGCTCGCGCGAGCGATAACACCGAACTTTCTTCTCCAAGGCTCACTGCTCCTCGATTGGCTAATCGTAGAAACCGTGTGATGAGGAATGGGCGCATAAATAAATAACGGGATCCTCTGACCGCTTACAGCTCAACTGCATCACGGAAAAACGCTAGTATTCTATCAAAAACCGGGATTTTTCTACAGCCTCAACGGCCAGCATCAGCCGCGCGCGTCCTCGCGCGTCAGTTGCATACACTTGTTGGGCTATCGTGACTGTTCAAGCTCAAGCGAGTCATAGATGTCCTGCAGACTATCCGGCTGCAAGGCCCATCGATAGGCTGGGTGCACTTCCCAAACCCGTTGGGGGTGAGCGTTTCGCCGCGCGCTGTGTCCCAGACGATTTGATTGACCGACACTGGCCGCCCGCGGCGCGGTCGGGTACCGGTTGGCCCTGGTAGTAACGGCTGGCCTGATCCGGGTTGCGGCTACTTAGCCAGTGGACGATCGATTCTGAAAGACCAAGTGGTGTTTCAGGGGGGCGGGGTGCAGGAGACGACCAAGGGTCTAGAACCGACCATTTTGAACCATATCGGGTTTCGCGCGGACCAAGCCGAACCGTGGACGATGTATCCCTCGTTCAATTTAAGCCTGGAACTTTATCATCTCGACCACGGGCTACTCGACCCGGTGGCGACGGAGCAAGTACGCCAAACGGGGCGGGTGTTGGTGGTCGATACATCGTAGCAGGTGGCCAAGCTGGTGGAGGCGGGGATTTACAACGTCATGGTGCTGCTCGCCGCAGGCTTATCGGAAGCCGAGCAGCCACGGTTCGAATTGATGGCCTAGCGGCTAGAATCAACCGCGTTTTTTGTCTGGTTTAGGCGTGAAGCGGCGCGTTCAGCGGTCCAAGCCGCCGCCGCGGTGCGGCTAGCTGAATTAAATATGCCCGTGGCGCAATTTGACTGGCAACAGCGGTTTGGCTCGGACCAGCGGCCAATTCCCACCCATATCACCAACGTGTGTGACATGACCGTGGAGCAGCTGCGGTGGTTGCGGGGGAGAAGGGTGATTTAGATGTCCGTTTTCATTGGTGGCCTGCCTTCCCTGGGGCTATAGGCGGCAGGGAAACGCTCTGCTGGCATATTTTGGATCCCCTGATCGAACGTGCCGCAATCACAGAGTTGCCAAATACAAAAACCTCTAACGAAGCTGTAGAAAAACTTCATTTTTCAAACTTCTGATCTAATAAAATCAATCACTTACATAGTAGTAAAATGATGGTTTTGGGTTTTCTACAGCCTCAACGCACCATCTAAGTAGCCCCTTCTGCCTTCTGCTCCTTGACATGCCTCGATATTCAAAGTACTTTACTTCCTAATTCCTGTAGCAACCATCGGTGCCAGCGCTCTTCCCAATGTGGCGCATGGCCCTTTGCCTTATCTTGACTATCACGGGTAGTGAACTCCTATCTACCACCAGCACGCGCGATGCATCGCGTAATAGCTACACGTGAAACTGGGAACACACATGATAATTCTAACCGTTACCGTATGCTGCTCGTTCATGAGTGAGGCTCGAATCGAACTTGTCATCTTCAAGAATGCAAGGCACTTGAATTTCAATAAACGATCTTCGAAGTCAATATAGCTGACACCGAATAGTCTTTCCCGTATTACTCGTCACATATAGCGGCACTCCTGTATGCGTCCGGATTTAGCGCATAAGTGGGGTAGCTTTGAGGGTCACTGATGATATGAGTCGCACAAGCACATCGAGCCTAAGAGAAAGAACTAGAAAATATAGAACCGGCAATGTCTTCATAAGTTCTATTCAGCTAGCCAACACGTTTATTCCTTTAGCTTTCCTTTATGCTTCGGGTCTTGCTCTATTAGACTCTTACCCTTTAGTGTCATGGCTAATAGTGCTTCTTAGTGCTGGGCTAATAGTCCGCGTATTCGATTTGCAACACGATTGTGTTCATGGTTCATTCTTCAAATCAAATCTCGCCAATCAACTGGTAGGTTTTAGTATTGGACTCGTCACCCTAACTCCGTTTCATTGCTGGAAACGGTTTCACCTCCTACATCATGCCGGTTCAAGTAATCTTGAAAGAAGAGGGGGTGGTGACATAAGGACTCTTACTGTTAGAGAATACACGGCACTTACTACTTCGGCAAAAGATTACCCGACACAAATTAATAAAATGTGTTATAGTGATGCTATGAAAAAGACAGACGGTCGCTCACTGCCCCATTCCGCGCGAGAAGCCATCCGCAGGCACGCGGTTGCGCAAGTATTATCGGGTGAAAGCCCTGAAAAAGTAATTAAAGCCCTCGGATTTCATCGTTCTTGCATTGACGATTGGTTATCCAGATATGAGCAAGGTGGTGAACAGGCGCTGTCCACCGGCAAGATCACAGGCCGCCCAAGAAAGTGTCCCGATGAATATGCGGATCGCTTACGTGAACTAGTTAAAACGAATCCGTTGCAATTGGATTTTCACGATGCCTTGTGGACACGCTCGATGATTCAGATATTACTGAAAGATAAATTTGGCATCGAGGTCAGCGAGCGCTCGGTGGGCAATAGCCTGTCTCGTTGGGGGATGAGTGCGCAGCGCCCTGGGTTTAAGGCATACGAGCAAAACCCTGATCAGGTTAAGGTATGGTTAAGAGAAACTTGGCCTGAAGTACAACGAGAAGCGAAAAGGCGGCGAGCGCGGGTCTATTTTGGCGACGAATCGACGATCCGGTCGGATTATCATCGTGGTACCACTTGGGGGGTACGGGGTGATACGCCAGTTGTAGCGAAAACGGGTCGGCGCTTTAGCGTGAATAGGCTGTCAGCCGTTTCGCCGAAGGGTCACCTGCGTTTCATGGTAACCGAATCACGGGTAACCGCAGACGTTTTTATCGACTTTCTAAGGCGTTTGTTGCACAACGCCAAGCGATCGGTCTATTTGATTGTTGATGGCCATCCCATTCATCGAGCCAAGAAAGTGCAAGAATTTGTCCGCACTAGCCAAGGTAAGCTCACGTTAGTATTGTTACCGCCGTATTCACCGGAACTCAATCCTGATGAGCTAGTATGGCATCATGTAAAAAGCCAACGAATTGGGCGGACAGTGGTGGCTACAAAGGAGCAACTGATGGCCTTGGCTCGTTCGGTGTTGCACTCACTGCAACAGAATACGCAAATAATTAAACGGTTTTTCTATGAAAAGCATGTCAGATATATTCTGAATTGATATCGGGTAATTTTTTTCCGAATTAGTAGTAAAGTGAAGAAACTTGTTTATCGTCTATACCAATCGCCATTGAAAATGCGAATATAGAATACTTACATGAGCTAGCTGATTATGGTCAAAATAAGCTTATGAACAATCATTTAACACCGAGCGAGCGCGATGAACTCGTAAAATCTCATCGTAAAGAGAGAGAGAGAGAGAGAGAGAGAGAGAGGGGGGGGGCGTATTCGAGACCGAATAAAAGCGGTTTTAGCTTTTGATGATGGTTATAGTTATTCAGAAATTTCCAGGATTTTGCTTTTAGATGATGAGACTATTAGACGCCCTATCGATGATTACTTTTCTAAAGCTAAGCTGAAGCCCGAAAACGGGGGCAGCAAAAGTGATTGAGACGAGAATGAAACAGCAAAGCTCGTTAAACACCTAGAAGGAATGACTTATCCTTATGTTAAGGACATTTGCACTTATGTGAAGTTGAATGTTGGTAAGCTTTACAGTGTAAGCGGCATGACAAAATGGCTGCATCTCAATAATTTCTGCTATAAGAAGCCTCATGCAGTTCCAGCGAAAGCAAACGCACAGGCCCAAAAAGCGTTTGTCAAAGACTATGAGCATCTTTCGAAAGACGCTAAAAACAAGGGTTTAATCTATTTCTCGGACAGTTTTCATCCACAGTATCAAACGCGGTTGGCCTGTGGATGGATTTTAAGAGGCACTCGAAAAAGTATTGCCACAACGGCTCGTTAAACACGATTGAATTTCATTGGTGCTGTATCTTTGGATGGTCACAAAATAATCCACACTGAAGTTGAGCGAGTGAATGCGCAAACCATTAAATCTTTTCTAAAATCTCTACGCAAACGGCATACACCAGAGAAAGACATTCATGTAATTTGGGATAATGCGGCTTATCATAAGAGCAAAGACGTTCAGTCTTATGCCAAGGACTCAAACATTAAATTACACTATTTGCCGCCCTATTCACCAAATTTACTAATTCGGAAAAAAATTACCCGACATTAATTCAGAATATATCTGACATGCTTTTCATAGAAAAACCGTTTAATTATTTGCGTATTCTGTTGCAGTGAGTGCAACACCGAACGAGCCAAGGCCATCAGTTGCTCCTTTGTAGCCACCACTGTCCGCCCAATTCGTTGGCTTTTTACATGATGCCATACTAGCTCATCAGGATTGAGTTCCGGTGAATACGGCGGTAACCATACTAACGTGAGCTTACCTTGGCTAGTGCGGACAAATTCTTGCACTTTCTTGGCTCGATGAATTCGATGGCCATCAACAATCAAATAGACCGATCGCTTGGCGTTGTGCAACAAACGCCTTAGAAAGTCGATAAAAACGTCTGCGGTTACCCGTGATTCAGTTACCATGAAACGCAGGTGACCCTTCGGCGAAACGGCTGACAGCCTATTCACGCTAAAGCGCCGACCCGTTTTCGCTACAACTGGCGTATCACCCCGTACCCCCCAAGTGGTACCTCGATGATAATCCGACCGGATCGTCGATTCGTCGCCAAAATAGACCTGCGCTCGGCGCCTTTTCGCTTCTTGTTGTACTTCAGGCCAAGTTTCTCTTAACCATACCTTAACCTGAGCAGGGTCTGGCTCGTATGCCTTAAACCCAGGGCGCTGCGCACTCATCCCCCAACGAGACAGGCTATTGCCCACCGAGCGCTCGCTGACTTCGATGCCGAATTTGTCTTGCAGTCATATCTGAATCATCGAGCGCGTCCACAGGGCATCGTGACAATCCAATTGCAACGGATTCGTTTTAACCCGTTCACGTAAGCGATCCGCATATTCATCGGGACACTTTCTTGGGCGGCCCGTGATCTTGCCGGTAGACAGCGCCTGTTCACCACCTTGCTCATACCTGGATAACCAATCGTCAATGCAAGAACGATGAAATCCGAGGGCTTTAATTACTTTTTCAGGGCTTTCACCCGATAATACTTGCGCAACCGCGTGCCTGCGGATGGCTTCTCGCGCGGAATGGGGCAGTGAGCGACCGTCTGTCTTTTTCATAGCATCACTATAACACATTTTATTAATTTGTGTCGGGTAATTTTTTGCCGAAGTAGTAAATCCAATTGAGCGACTTTGGAAAATGATGCATGAAGCGGTTACTTATAATCGGTACTATGAGAAGTTTGTAGATTTTCGGGAAGCCTCTTTGAATTTTTTCAAGCGCATTGGAAGACGAAAGATTTTATTGAGAAAAAGAATCACTGATAGGTTTCACATTATTAATGCACCGATGTTCGCATCTTGAAGTGTGATGGGTATATATCGCCATCCTATAGTGTTGTTTGGTATAGGCGCGTTCTTTTTCTTTCTCATTACTCAACGGCTCATCTACCCGATACCGCGCGATTGGAAGCTTGAGCGGTTCAGTGTCCATGCCACGAACTTCTGCTTAGTATTAATAGCTTTGTTGATTTGGTTTCATGCACCCGACCCAAGCAGGGTTTTCTGTTTCATGGTGCCGTTATGTTCATCGCCACTGGTGTAGGTGTCTGGCTGTTCTACATACAACATCAGTTCCCAAATGCTTATTGGGAGAAATCAACAGATTGGGACTTTTTAGATTCTGCACTGGCTGGCTCTTCCTTTTATGATATCGGCCCGGTTTTACACTGGTTTAGCGCGAACATTGGCTACCACCATATTCATCACTTGGACACAAAGATTCCAAACTATCGCTTACCTGAATGTCATCGCAATGAACCCGATATTGTGGCACAAAACAGATTTACTCTTTCAGACAGCCTGGAGTTTTATCGACTCAAACTTTGGGATGAAGACAAGAAGAGAATGGTTAGCTTTGCGGAGAGGAAACGGTGAACAGCTCAACGATATTATATCTCATCTCTGGATTAGTATTCGGCTACATAGTATCGACCTTAATTGAGTCAATATTCCACCAAAAGATGTCTGATGCTCCGCGCAAAAGTGTGAGCCGATGGGAGAAGTATCGATTATTAGCGCCACTTGTTCGAGCTAATTATTCACACCATATAATTCACCATAAGAAAACCTTTCGTCACGACTATATTACTCAATTTAGAAATACTGAAGAGAAAAAATCACTTGATGGGCTATTGTCCCGCCGAGGAAAGTACGGGAAGCTTATACAAGATTCGAACTATGCGAATAAGCTACACGGAACAGGGGCACTTTCATTCATCGCACCATTCCTACCGATGCTGATAGTTTTATATTTTTTATCTGATCTGGCGTTTTTTATTGGCTTTTTTATCTGTTCTACTATATCGCCACTGTTTAATAATTATGTGCATCCATATTTACATATGAAGCATAGCGATGCTATGGCATTGGCCTCTCCGCCAATGCGATGGTTTCTCCGCACAGCCTATTATAGAAAGATGAGTGTTAACCACTACTTGCATCATAAATATATGGTTTGCAACTTTAATTTGATGTTGGGTGGTGATTGGCTGCGAGAACAATGTCGCATTCTTAAGAAAAGCGAAAGAAATATGCCTAAAAGGCGTATCTATCGGTCCCCATTCGACGAGGAAATGCAAGATATGCAAAAGCTCGGCTTGCCAGTGTTGATCGCAAAATGCGCAGCGCCCAACCTGCGGACGCAGGAAAAGAAATGCTGTCGCAAAATCGCCTCGCTCTAGATGCAATGGACAAGTGCCGCTGGACATTGATGCCCGGAAAGCTCGCCTAATGAATCTAATGTTCCGTCTTTGTTACGTCTTTATCCTCTCGTTTTTTCGGGAGAAGTTGCCCGCGGGAAGAACGCGTAGTGAGCTATGCCTCATGACGTTCCCCAATGATTTAGATATCAATATGCATGTTAACAACGGGCGATTCTTAACTATTTTCGACCTGAATAGAGTCGATCTCTTCTTAAGAACGGGTTTAGCTAAAACCATGCTCAGGCAGAAGTGGCGTCCAATAGTGGCAGAGCATACGATGTCATATAAAAAACCACTCAAGCTGTTTGAAACCTTCACGGTTGTCCTTGAACTGACCGACTGGGATGAAAAGTATTTTTACATGACGCACACCTTCAGTAACAGCGAGCGACTGATTGCTGAAGGGACATCGAAAGGTCTGATTCTGGCGAAGACGGGGCCAGTGCCGCCAACGCTAGTCATTGAGACGGTAAAGGCGTTAAATGAGCCAGCCGCCCGATGATCTCCAAAATTGATGGGCTTGTTGGTGGTTTGGATGACGCTTATTTCTATTACAGAAATAGGCTCTTTCGAAAAGAGCCAGCGCTATTTGCCGGAGGCTGGGGGTCTGATGCGGCCATTGAGGCCGTAATAGAGCGTTTTCAGTTACCCGGTTGCTGTCAAGATATCGATATCGACTGGCAGAATAGTTGGCGAGCGAGCCGGACATTTCAACTTCGAGATGGAGTATTCCATACCCCCAAGTTCCATAACTACTACTTCGGCAAAAAATTACCCGACACAAATTAATAAAATGTGTTATAGTGATGCTATGAAAAAGACAGACGGTCGCTCACTGCCCCATTCCGCGCGAGAAGCCATCCGCAGGCACGCGGTTGCGCAAGTATTATCGGGTGAAAGCCCTGAAAAAGTAATTAAAGCCCTCGGATTTCATCGTTCTTGCATTGACGATTGGTTATCCAGATATGAGCAAGGTGGTGAACAGGCGCTGTCCATCGGCAAGATCACGGGTCGCCCAAGAAAGTGTCCCGATGAATATGCGGATCGCTTACGTGAACTAGTTAAAACGAATCCGTTGCAATTGGATTTTCACGATGCCTTGTGGACACGCTCGATGATTCAGATATGACTGAAAGATAAATTTGGCATCGAGGTCAGCGAGCGCTCGGTGGGCAATATCCTGTCTCGTTTGGGGATGAGTGCGCAGCGCCCTGGGTTTAAGGCATACGAGCAAAACCCTGATCAGGTTAAGGTATGGTTAAGAGAAACTTGGCCTGAAGTACAACGAGAAGCGAAAAGGCGCCGAGCGCGGGTCTATTTTGGCGACGAATCGACGATCCGGTCGGATTATCATCGTGGTACCACTTGGGGGGTACGGGGTGATACGCCAGTTGTAGCGAAAACGGGTCGGCGCTTTAGCGTGAATAGGCTGTCAGCCGTTTCGCCGAAAGGTCACCTGCGTTTCATGGTGAGCGAATCACGGGTAACCGCAGACGTTTTTATCGACTTTCCAAGGCGTTTGCTGCACAACGCCAAGCGATCGGTCTATTGGGTTGTTGATGGCCATCGAATTCATCGAGCCAAGAAGGTGCAAGAATTTGTCCGCACTAGCCAAGGTAAGCTCACGTTAGTATGGTTACCGCCGTATTCACCGGAACTCAATCCTGATGAGCTAGTATGGCATCACGTAAAAAGCCAACGAATTGGGCGGACAGTGGTGGCTACAAAGGAGCAACTGATGGCCTTGGCTCGTTCGGTGTTGCACTCACTGCAACAGAATACGCAAATAATTAAACGGTTTTTCTATGAAAAGCATGTCAGATATATTCTGAATTAATGTCGGGTAATTTTTTTCCGAATTAGTATCTACCTCATGAATGCCGGAGCGCGCATATACGAGCGATCGTACCATTGCCAGGCCCCACGTCGCAGTTTGTTATCTATCCGGCCACTACCAGGGAAGAGGGTTATAGCAACCGACAACACCAAGCGAAGTTATTGGCCGAGAGAGGCATCAGCACTATTTTGTTGGAAAATCCATTTCGAGGCAGGCGACGCCCCGAAACCCAACGAACGGCCACCTTGGAGTACGTATCCGACTTCTTTTTGCTGTGCGCTTGCGCTATCGAAGAGATACGTTCGCTGATCGCTTGGTTATACAAGAATGCCATTACAGACATAGCCGTAGCCGGGGTTAGCAAAGGCGGTTATATAGCCGTTGTTGCCGGAGCCGTGAGCCAGCTTCCCGTATCCGTTGCCGCTCTAGTGGCTCCAATAAACGGGATTGCTGTGTTTATTGACGGACTGACCGGAAAACTGTGTGACTGGCGCACGCTACAGGCCACGGCACCTGCATACGGGTCCGCCGAGAAGCGAATGCGTGAAATATTCGAAGCCACCAGCATCGAAAGAATCGCGCACCCCAACCACAAGAAGATGATTGTGATTGGCGCGCGCAAAGACAAGTTTGTTCCGCTAATGTATCACCAGTTGTTGGGTAGACATTGGGAAGAAACTGAAGTGCGCTGGTTGCATGGTGGCCACGTAAGCAGCATTCTTGAACGAATGCATTTTTTGTCGGCGATTACCAGCTGTTTCGACCCCGAAACGTGTCAATCTGTCTGATCCTCTCCGCGACATTCGGACACCGAGTTAAGCGACTTTGTGTTGTTCGAAAGACGTAGGCCTGACGTAATCTAGTGCACTGTGTCTGCGCACGGTGTTGTAGTAAGTCTCAATATACTGGAATATCTCGTGGCGTAGCCGCTCACGCGTTGTATGGCGGTTGCCGTGTATCAACTCTACTTTCAGGGTGTGGAACAACGACTCAGCGCAAGCATTGCCGAAACACTCACCGCGTTGGCTCATGCTCGCTAGCAGTCCATGCTTAGCCAGCAAGTTGTGATAGCGCTTTGAACAATACTGGCTGCCTCGGTCACTGTGTACCATCACAGCCATGCTCAGTGCATCGCATGCCAGCGCGGCTTTCATCTGTTCGCTCATCGGCTAGCCGAACACTTGGCGCGGATGAACTCGTGCTTTTTTCGCCGGATACACCGCCGCCGGTACTAGCCCTTACCGCGCCACGGGATAGTCTTATCGATGACCCAGCGCATTAGGAGATCGAAGATCAGGCCTAATCCGCCCATGATTAGAATAGTGACCCAGATGAGTTCGTAGTCCGACACCGTGCGCGCGATATTCTCGATGAAACCCACGCCCGTGGTACCGGCAAGCATCTCGGCCGCAACCAAGGTACCCCAGCATACGCCCACCGAAATGCGCACGCCGGTCAAAATCTCCGGCAGCGCATTGGGCAAGATGACATTGCGCAGGATCTGTCCGTTGGTCGAGCCCACCGAATGCGCTGCCCGGATCTTGGAAAGCTGAACCCCGGAGGCGCCCGTACGGGCGGAAATCACCATAATGGCGAAGGCCACCATGAACAAAAGAAATATCTTGCCGTCGTCCTGTATACCGAAGATCGTCAATATGAGTGGCGCCCACGCGAGCGGCGGTACTGGCCTATACAATTCGATCAGCGGATCGAAGAAGGACTTGAAGAATCTGGACACCCCCATGAACAAGCCCAAAGGCACACCGAGCAATATACCGAGAGCAAGGGCGACCAAGACCCGGAATAACGAGTCCCAGATATGACCATCGAGCATCGGAAGGTGGCCTAGAGAGATCTTGCCTTGCGCGAATGCGAGCAGCTTATCTTTGAAATTGGGTGTCATCGTGCCATCAGCGCCGTGGCGCGAATAGTCTCCTGGCCAGATGTCCGCTATCCAGTCAGGTACGAAAAACCCTACAACATCCGCTATGGGCAACCACTTCCACCACAGTAGCGTCACGCCTTTGTAGCCACCGCCGCTCTCGACATCGGGATTGGCAAGACGTACAAACTTGGCCACTACATCGGTCGGCTTGGGCAACCATCTCGCGGAGCCTTGCTCGGTGCATTGCGTACGCGATTTAACTACGCCGGGGCCGGGGAACAACAACGCCTCGGTGAGCCTCAGACTTCCGCGCGCTTCATTCTTGGCCGCATCCAGACCGGCGATCGATGCGTTCACCCCATCCAGGGAGGCGGCAGGAAAAATCAAGCCGTCGTCCAAGCGCCTGAAGATGCGTTCAAGAGCTTTGACGTAAGTATTGCGGGTATAGACAGCCGCCTCGTCGAAGTTACCCGCTTTGTTTGCTGCCTTGAGGGCCGCAATGCGCTTCTTGATATCCTCGATCAGCCGATCATTGGCTGGAACCCGGTTCCTTACCCGGTTGAAGAGCTTGGCGATTTCTTTTGCTTTGGCCGCCGCGTTGTCGAATAGCACCCCTTTAGCCGTCACGGGCAACAGGGGGATCTCGATATGAGTGATGCCCCATTTCGCTTGCGCCAACGCTTCGCTGGTGGGACGCAAGCCCGCCGGCCCGGCTTTCAGTTGCGCACTCAGTGCATCGAGCTTGGTGGCAATGCCGGCCAGTGCACTATCGGAATCCTGATTGAGTTTCGCCGGAGCGGACGAGTTGACCAGCAGTTGGCGCGTGTGTCCGATCAGCGTAACGAGTTCCGCTTGCTCCTGCGGTGAGAATGCGGCCCGGGGCAATTGTGCCCGCAGCTCATCTAACTGCGCTGAATTTCTCGCTACGAGCAGGGTGGATTTGTAATAACGCGAGCCGATGGGGAGCGCCGCTTTGATGGGCGCGATCGCCTCTTCGAGCTTTGCTACCTGGCACATTTCGTTGCCGGCGTGTGGAAAGTACGCGCGGCCCATCCCCCATGAGTAATAAAACCAAATCAGCAGTAGAGCCGAAACGCCGCAGACAACCCAGTACCAACCCCCTTTGGTGCGCTCCGGATCGCCAAACACCTCATCCTTGGCCTTGAGTGCACTGTATCTTCTACCGCTGATGACCGCGCCTATAAAGGTGAGGATCAGCAGACCGACGATGACCGCCGCGATAGCAGCGCGATTGTCGGACAGCCACTCAAACACGGCCCATAATCTCTTCTTCCATATTCCAGATCATGGTCAGGATTTCTTCACGCACTTCAGCGAAGTCAGGATCTTTTTTGATGTCTCGAAGAGACTCGCTCAGCCCGCGTTCGGCGAATGGCAGGTGGTATTCTTTGTGCACCCGGCCCGGCCTAGGCGCCATGACGAATAGCCGTTCGCCCAACAGCAACGCCTCTTCAACCGAGTGAGTGATGATCAAGATCGTCTTGCCGGTCTCCTGCCACAGCTCCAACACAAGCGATTGCATTTTTTCCCGGGTCAGAGCATCCAACGCCCCCAGCGGTTCATCCATCAAGATCACGTCAGGATCATTGATTAGGCATCGGGCCAACGCCACACGCTGTTGCATTCCCCCGGAGAGTTGATAGGTAGGCGTTTCGCCAAAACCGTTCAGTCCAACGATATCGAGCCACTGCTCGACCAGTTGCTCGCTCTTTTGCGGATCGGTCTTCTTCATGCGCAGGCCGTAGTCCACGTTCCTGGCAACGGTCAACCACTCGAACAGCGCCCCCTGCTGAAACACCATCCCTCGTTCCACCCCAGGGCCGTCGATCACTTTTCCACCCAAGGAGGCAGTACCGGCGGTGGGATTAATGAAGCCGGCAACTATGTTCAAAAGTGTGGTTTTGCCGCATCCGGACGGACCTAGAACCGACAGCAGCTCACCTTTTTTCAAGGTGAAATTGATATTTTTTAACGCCTCCACAACACCGCCCGTTTTCGGCCCGGTGAAGGTCATGCACAAGTCTTCGCAAACGAGATCGGCCACTGCGCGCTCTTCTAATGGCGGGTGCTTGACGGTTGCCAGCGAAAGTAGTGTGACCCCATGGTTTTTCGACACATGGTTGTTGACGAGGAGACCGCGGTGCGCGGTCCCCCCTTGTCAGCGGGGCCGTCACTACTCCAGGAACGAACCGTCGATCGTCTTGGCAATCGCTGAACCGTCCGAGCCACCGGAAAAGACTAAACCGAGGGAGGCAGCGGCAGACGCGGCGGTTCCATCCTCACCGAAGTACTTTTTGCGCTGCTCCTCAATGGAAGGCATGATGAAATCAGCGATTTGTGCCTTCGTTGTAGGTACATCCATACCGGAGGCCGCAGCTGCCTTGGTGTATTGTGCATCCGTGCCTTGCCAGGCTTTGTTCGCCTCGTCGGTGACTTCAAGAAAAGTCTTCAGCAGCTCCGGATTTTGCGTTGCGAATTTCTCCGTCACAGAGACCACATCGAAAGAGCCTATGCCGGCATCGACTTTTTGCTGCTTGTTCATGATCGCCGTACCGACTTCGCGGGCGGCTTTGGATGCGACACCGCCGAATACACAGGCCATGTCAACCGCGCCATCGGCGAGGGATTTGGCGCCATCGGGCGGTGCTTGATCAACGATCTTCATCGTTGAGGTATCAACGTTCAGGTGCGCCATGTACTTGCGGAAGGCGAAATCAGCCATCGTATTCAGCGGCACCGCGACGGTTTTTCCTTCGAGTTCGGAGGCGTTCGATGAATCGATACCCAATCCGTTTCTGACAAAGCAGTCATTGGCTTCGTAGACCACGGCGATACCGACCATTTTCAATGGAGCACCTTGTTGGATAGCGGTGACGAAGGGCGCCAGTCCTTGTGAATAAGCGATATCGATATCGCCCGCCAACATGGCTTCAGTCATGGCCGTGCCAGTCGTAAAGTCTACCCAGTTGACGTCCACCCCCATGGCTTTGTCGTAGGCTTTATCGACCTTGGCGATCAAATTCGGCGTCGCCCACTCCAAAAAGAACGCTACATTGACCTCGTCAGCGGCATAACTGGCGGAGGCCGCGGTCAGACCAAGCGCCACGCTGGCGGCAGTCACTGTTTTCTTAAGTATGGATTTCATTCGCTCTACTCCCGTTGAATAAACTCTTTGTCAAGTGCCGCTATCTTAGAGCCTGTTCAAGATCTCCGAAGCAACAGCGCAATATTTGCAAGTAGCATCATGCCCAACGAGCTTTCGATTAGCCGCTCACAGTTTTTCCACAACCGGCGGTTTTTCTCAAACCATGAGAAGGTTCGCTCGACAACCCACCTCTTCGGGAGGACGGCAAAACGACCCGTGTCCGAGCGTTTGATAATTTCGACGTTCGCTCCGATTAATCTCAGCACTTCGCCAGCGAAAGCCATCCCCGTGTACCCGCCATCGCCCACTACACACCTAACCTCCGAGAGGCGCCCATCTGCTTGAGCAGCAAGTGCGGCCAGTGCCCCAGCTCGATCAGTGACATTTGCCGTGGTCACAAAAGCAGCGTGCACCAATCCCTGAGTGTCCACAGCTATGTGCCGCTTGATACCAGAAGTCTTCTTGCCTGCGTCATAACCTTTGTGGTTTGCACTGTCTGTGTTCTTCACGCTCTGTGCATCAACGATGATCAGGCTGGTTTTGCCACTGCGCCCCTGGGATTTGCGGGCCTCGCCAACCCATTTTTTTAACGCCTTGTCCAAGGCGCTGCAAGAGTCTTCTGGGGACGATTGCCGCCAGATAGTGAAATACTCATGCACACTTCGCCACTTTGGATACTCGTTGGGCAACATGCGCCATTGGCAGCCGGTCTTCAGCAGGTACAACACTGCGTTGAACACGTGATAGAGATCGAGTTGCCTTGGCTTGGTTCGCCGACGCGCCGCCTCCAGGATCGGTCTAACTTTCTCGAACTGTTGGCGAGATAGGTCACTCGGGTAGATTCGCTCGTCTGTCATTGCCTTCGCAGCCGCTATGACTATGGATAACAATAGCTTAGGTCAGATGTCCAAAATCGTCAGATCTTGAACAGGTTCTTAGTGCCTACAAGCAAAGCACACTCGATTGAGTGTTGCCGAGTGCGGCTCCCCATTGTACTGAAAACGCTGTCCTCCGTTAGGATGCCCCCTATTGAGAGGCTCCCCGTTGGGATACGTCCCGCCGCAATGGTACTACCGTTTTTTCATGAAGATGAAAGGTGGATTGATGCTTATAGGCATCAACCCAACACGGAAAAACTGGATTCCTGATTGACCGCCCGTTTGCGGGAATAGAAACCCACGTCTATATCGCGCTTTATATGCGGCAACGTGAAACGCAACGGTTCACTGTCATGGTCACGGCCCTGCTCGCAATAATCGATCAGCGCCGCCATCATCTTGCCGGCAATAGGCGCATTCTTGTACTGATTCCCGCTGCTGCCGCAAGCCATGTAAAACCCGCCCAGCGATGATTTATCGTAGATAGGGATCCAATCAGTGGAGGCATCGTAGAGATCCACCACGCCGCGCAGTTTGGACGGAATACCCAGCGACGGCACACGCTGGGCATAACGCAGCGCCTGCGTAGTCCACTGCTCGGTAAAGTTGCGCTCATAGTTCTTGTCATCTGCCACCCAACAGTGCGGATCACACTGCGGATCCTCCGAGCCGATGAGGATGTGGTTACCGTGCTCAGGGCGCACGTAGCAACCGATGTCGTTGTCCGAAATCACCGGTGCGGCGCTTTCGAAATCAAAGCCCTCGGGGGATGGCACATGCACCACTTCCTGGCGCAGCGCACGGGTCCGGATCGTCATCTCTGCAGTCACCCCCGCCAGTTCATTGACGATAGCCGAGCCGGGGCCGGCAACGTTAACCACCACGGGCGCATGGATGTGCTCCCCGGTGGTGAGCCTGACACCTTTGATACGCCCGTTTTCGCGCAAGATTGCAGCGACTTCCGCTCCCAGGCGTACTTCGGCACCGTGCTGTTTTGCCGCGTCCATCAGGTTTTGCGCGGACAAGGCCGGATCGGTCACGTAACCGCCATTGGGCCAGTAGACGGCACCGTGCAGATGGCGCCCGTTCGGCTCGCCGAAATGCTCATCGCTGCGCGCTTTAGGCGGGTGAAAACTGGCCAGTGAGTAGATCGGCAGGCGCTTGCGGATCTGCGCCTCGTCCCATTGTTCTATAGGGATCTGGAGCGCACGGGAATGCTTGATGTGCTTGGCCATAAAGTCATTCTCGGGCGTTTTCATCACCATGCAGCCGCACTCGCGGAACCTGGCCAAACTGGCGCCGGCGGGCAAGTCCAGATACTCAGCCCAGTCGCGCCAGTAGTGATAACCCTCCCAGGCGAGGGCGGTGCCGTCGAGGGTGGAATAGTGCATCCGAATAATGGCGCAGGAGCCAGCGGTGGAGCCGTGCCCGACCTGCATATTGCGATCCAGCGATAGGGTTTTGTAACCGAGCTTGGCCAGTTCGAACGCGGTCGCAGCACCGATCACACCAGTGCCTATGATGATGGCGTCAGGGCTTCGGGTCATGTTTCGTATCCTTCTATTGGGTGTGTCATATGGGCGCAAAAAGCGGTGATTTCTTCAGCCTTCGGTTGGTAGCCGGTGAACGCAAATACAGGAGTGAGGATGCAAGCGCCCGCCTGTCCATCGTTTTGGCCGGTCCATCGTTTCGCGTCAATCGGCGCCGTTCTAGACGCCGCCGGCAACCCAACACATCAAGGCCGCATCAAACCAGTCCTGCCGGGTTATCTTGTTATTGCCCACCAGTGGCTCCTTGGCGGGATCATCGCGGTGAAAAATGTGCGTGTGCGCCATCTTTCAATGCGCTGGATTTCAGCTCACCGGAAAGCGGCCACCCGCCTCGGTGCCACGGCGGATGTAGTGGTGAAGCGCCGCCGCCCGATCGGCGTCCACCGCTGGCGCTGTATCGCCAGCTAAGATGTGCTGCCAGATACCAGTGGCGCGTGTAGTGGCATCCAGCGCGCCGCTTGCCGTCCAGGTGCCGTAATTCGACCAATCGGCGATCAGCGGATCATAGAACTCCGTGCGGTAGCGGGTCATGGTTTGCGCGGCGGCAAAGAAATGGCCACCCGGTTTCACCTCGGCCAAAGCATCGAGGCCGATCTCGGCCTCACCCGCCGCGGTCTCGGCGCAGAGCTCGGCCACCATCTGCAACACTTCCACATCCGTTATGAGTTTCTCGTAGCTGACGGTGAGTCCGCCTTCGAGCCAGCCAGCGGCGTGGATCACCACACTCGCTCCGGCGAGCAGGCAACCCCAAAGACCAAACTGGGTCTCGTTCGCCGCCTGTACATCGCTCAGATTGGCCGCGGACCCAGCCGCCGAGCGCCACGGCAGGCCGATGAGCCGCGCCAGTTGTCCGGCGGCCAGTGAGGCTTTGAAATGCTCAGGCGTGCCGAAAGCGGGCGCGCCGGAGCGCATGTCCACATTCGACGTAAACGTGCCGTAGGTCACGGGTGCGCCCGGCCGGGCCAGTTGCGTAAGAGTGATCGCCGCCAACGCTTCAGCGTGGGACAGCGTCAGCGCACCGGCCACGGTGATCGGCGCCATGGCCCCCATCAGAGTGAACGGCGTGACTATGCAGACTTGCCCCGCCTTGGCGAAATCGATGAGGCCCTGCGCCATCGGAATATCCAACTGGCGCGGCGAATTGGTATTGATGATGGTGTAGCAATAAACATTGTTGGTCAGTTGCGCGTCCGACAAGCCTCTGAAATCGCGCAGCATCTCAAAGCTTTCTTCAACCTGCGGGGTGCCGCGGGAGAAGATGAACGGGAGCTTGTCCGACAGGGTCAACTGCCACTGCATGGTGAAGTAATGGCGTAGATTGGTAGCCACATCCTGTGGCTCGACCAGCGGCGGCACCATATGCAAAACGTCGAAATGTTGTGTCAACCGGACCAGATCTTTGAAATCCTCGCCCCTGCCCGGGCGGCGGCCGTTGATCCGATCAGTGGCATGCGGTGCCCCCGCCCCTGGCTGGAAAATCAGGCTACCGGGTTCAAGCAACACATCGCGTTCAGGCACGGCCGCCTTGGCGAGGATCGAGCAGGGGGCCGACACCAGCGCTGCTTCGACCATATCGCGGCCAATCTGGACCCTGTCGCCGTCTTTGAGCAGGGCCCCCCCAGCGACGAATAAATCGCGCGCCTCGGATAGCAGAACTTTGATCCCGAGATCTTCCAACACCGTCAGCGCGGCTTCGTGGATGGCGGCGATACGATCATCGGAGAAAACCTTCATCGGCGGAAAAGGGTTTTTGAGTTGGCGATAATTAACGCCGCGAGCAGCGCTGAGGGCCGCCGCCGGCGCAGCCGAACCCCGGCGGCGGCCACGCCTGCTCACGCGCTCGCGCGTCATCCGCGCATAGCCCTGCCTTGCGCATCGTAGGGTGAGGGTGGGATCACGCGAGCAGCACATTCCCTACCCACCACATGGACGGACAGCGTCTGTCCCTCCTGCGCCAGCTCGGTTCGTACCAGCGCCATGGCCAGTGACTTGCCGACGGTGTGGCCATAGCCCCCGGATGTGACAAAACCGACCAGTTCGCCATCCGACCAGACCGGCTCGTAACCACTGGCATCGGCATCGTCCGCCGCCACTTCCAGTGTGACCAATTTACGGTTCGGGCCATTGCCGTCGCGTTCGGCAATGGCCGCGGCTTTGCCGATGAAGTCACCTTTGTCCCACGCGATCCAACGGTCCATGCCGGTCTCGCCCGGTGTGTAGAGCTGGGTGAATTCCGCCGACCAGATGCCGAAGCTTTTCTCTAAGCGCAGCGACAACATGGCGTTGAAGCCATACTCCTCAAGAGCGAATTCCGCGCCTGCTGCCAATAACATCCGGCGCAGTTTTACATGGTCGCCGTAGCGGCAATTGATTTCATAGCCCAATTCCCCAGCCACTGACATCCGTCCCACTTTGGCCCGAATGAGACCGATATCGAAATCCCCGCAGCCCATGAATGGCAGCGCACTTATGTCTTGCTCAGTCAACTTTTGGAGCACTTTGCGCGAATTCGGGCCGGTCAACGCGAAGCCGCCGATGGCCTCGCCCAGATCCCGTACCCGCACGCCGTCTTGCAGATGGTCATCGAACCAGCGCATGTGCCAGGCCCGTAGGTAATACGAGCCCATGATCCACCATGTGCCATCACCCCAATTGAAGAGGGTCAGATCACCTTTGAGCCTGCCGTTCTCGGCCAGCATGGGCGCCAGCCTGGCACGGCCAGGGCTTGGCAGTTTGCCTGCCATGATCCGATCCAGCCAGGCTTTGGCGTTTGCTCCTGTCACCTCATAGCGGGCGAAGCCGGTGATATCGACCATGCCCACGTTCGCGCGCGCGTTCTTGCACTCGGCGGCAACGATGTCATGGGCGTTCGAGCGTTTGAGCGTCAGGTTCTCTACGAATGCGGGGGACGGCGCAAAATAAAGAGGCGTCTCCAGATCCCACGACACGCCCCAGCGGCAACCCGCCGCCGTCATCGCGTCGTGGGCCGGCGCCATCTTGAGCGGGCGGCCCGCCGGCAATTGCTCGTTCGGATAAGACATGACGAAGCGGCGGGAATAGAACTGGCCAGTGGTTTCTTTGATGTATTGCTGGTTCTCGGCGTATTTGCCATAGCGCGCCACATCCATGGGCCAGGCGTCCGCCTCCGGCTCGCCGTGGATCATCCACTCCGCTAGGGTCTTGCCAACGCCACCGCCTTGTAGAAAACCAGCCATCACGGCGCAGGCGGTCCAATAACCGCGCTTTCCGGGTACCGGGCCGACCAAAGGATTGCCGTCCGGCGAGAAGGTAAACGCACCATTGACCCAGGTTTTCACCCCCACTTCTTGCAGGCAGGGGTAGCGTTCGAAGCCCAGTGTCAGCTCTTTTTCGATCCGATCGGTCTGCTCCTGAAACAGCTCCATGCCGTAATCCCAAGGCGCGCCGTCCATGGCCCAGTGTTCATGGTCGATCTCGTAAATACCTAGCAGCACGCCTTTCTGATCTTGGCGCAGGTACGTGAAGCCTTCTAAATCCACCGTCATCGGCACTTCGAAATCAAGCTCGGCGAGCGGCGCTATGGTGTCGGAAATCAGGTAATGATGCTTGAGCGGTGACACCGGCAACTCGATCCCGGCCATACGCCCCACCTGCTTGGCCCAAAGGCCGGCCGCGTTGATCACGTGCTCGCAGGTGATGGTGCCTTGGTCGGTCACGGCCTGCCAACCATCGGCGGTTTGCAGCAATTGCTCGACTTTGGTGTGTTCGTAATAGTCCGCGCCACGCTTTTTGGCGGCGGCGGCATAAGCGTGTACGGTGCCGGTGGTATCCAAATAACCCTCGCGATCGGCCCACATGGCGCCTAGAACACCTGCGGTGGACATGATCGGGCAGCGTTTTTGCGCCTCCTCAGGCGACACCAGCTCGCAGTCGTGGATACCGATGGACTGGAAGATACGGTAATTGGCTTGCAGCCACTCCCAGCGCTCGGGCGTACCGGCGAGGGTCAAACCGCCGGTCATGTGCAATCCGATATTCCGGCCCGACTCCTTTTCCACTTCAGAGAGAAGATCGATGGTATAGGCCTGTAGCGCGGCCATGTTCGGATCGGCGTTAAGCGCGTGAATACCGCCTGCCGCATGCCAGGATGATCCTGCCGTCAGCACTGATCGTTCCAACATAACCACATCGGTCCAGCCGAACTTGGCCAGGTGATAGAGCACCGAGGATCCGACCACGCCACCACCGATAACCACTGCACGATAGTGCGATTTCATTTCCGTTTCTCCTAGCTGTCTGGACGCGAATAGCCATAGCGCCCAACAGCCATAGCGCCCAGTGGAGTGAGAGTCAGGGCTTATCCCAAGGCGCGCTGTACCAAGCCATCCGATAAAGTGCGGTACATCCCTGTTTACTACTGTTCCGAAAACGACACGCTTGCCAGCGGCATAAAGTCACCTCCTTTAACAGCAACGCATAACAGCAACGCGCTACCACTCGCTGCCAATGGATTGGACCAATGAGCCCATGCGTATGGGGCTGAAATTGCGGCCAGGATAAGTGTTACTGGTCTATAGCCGGTCAGTATTCGGTAGATCCGCAGGGCAAGATCATCGGTGTTATCTATCCAAACAAGCGGGTGTGCGTTTAAGAGTTCTTGTCACAGGTTGGACGCTAAGGGGGTTGTTTTCTCTTGATAATAAATCGGTTGATTCAACGAGTATCGTCGTAGCGGCTTGCGGGCGTAGCCTGGATGCGCGGCGCGCTAGCGGCGCACCCGCTCGACGTTCGTAGTATTAACGCATGGGTTAAGCGTAGTTGGAGAAATTGAGCGCTAACCCAGGGCAGTGCCATTGCATTTCATACACTATGCCAAGGCCCGAAGAGGTGATGTAGGCGGTGCCGAGATCGGGGCCGCCAAAGCAGATGTTGGTGACCATGATGTCGAAACGGGGCACGGGCACACTGGCGCGCAGACGTCCGTCCGGGGCGATAGCGTTGACACATCCGCTACCCAAAGTGGCGACGACGACGTTGCCTTCACTGTCTAGTGCCAGGGAATCCAGGCGTTCATAGCCCTGGAAGCTGTAGTGAAGCCGTCCGGGAAACAATGGATGGGGCGCCGGTGCCAATACGCCTTCGGCCTCGATGTCGAACGCCCACAGCCGGGCGCCGCCAGTCTCGGCCACGTAGAGGGTTTTTTCATCGGCGCAAAGACCGATCCCGTTCGGGGTGTCGATGGGAAACACGATCTCCTTGATGCGGCTGCCGTCCGGTTGCGCGTAGTACACCGCGCCGCGGTCTATTTGACGGCCCCGGCGCTTGCCCAAGTCGGTGAAATAAAAACCGCCGCTGGCGTCGAATACGATATCGTTGGGACCCTTGAGAGGTTCCTCTTCACAGTGGGTGTAGAGGGTTTCTATGGCACCGGTGTTCAGATCCACCGCCTGTATACACCCGCCGCTGTAGTCTTCGGGCACTGTGTCGGCGGGGCGTAGAAAAGGTCCACCACGAAGCCAGGTGAAGCCTCCGTTGTTGCACACATAAATGCGGCCATCGGGCCCTAGGGCGGCGCCATTGGGGCCGCCGCCGCAATGGGCGATGACTTCACGGTTGCCCGCCGATATACGGCTCAGGGTAGCCGCCTCTATCTCAACCAAAATGATCGATCCATCCGCCATGGCGATAGGACCTTCCGGAAAACGCAAACCGGTGCAAACGGTTTTCATGACTATGGCTCCCTAGCTAATAGCTGCGCGGGCTAATAACACCACTGTGGTTAATAACATTCACGATCCGGGCCTCGCCCCTACTGTGTGGCTGCGCCGCGTGCGGCGGGCTCGCTATCTGCCCGCGCTGAACCTTCGCTGCGCTCGAGCCCGCGCAGCGATGTTGCATGCGCCAACGGCTACCCACCGACTCAATCCAATTCAAAGCCGTCCATACCGGAGTTCCTGCGTACTTGGCCGACCATCTCGCGCAGCTTGGGACCTAGGGCAACAGGATCGTCCATCGCTTCTATTTGCGCCCCGCGCCGCCAGCCTTCGCACACTGCAACCATACCGGCGCCCGCTTGAATGACCCGTCCGGTAATATCCTGGGCTTCATCACTGGCGAGATAGACGACGGTGGGCGCCACCCAACGCGGCGCTCTGACTGCTATTTCCTCCTCGGTGTATTCGCGCAGATTATCCGTCATACGGGTATAAGCACTTGGCGATATGGCATTGACGGTGACACCGAAGCGGCCCAATTCGCGGGCAGCGATGATGGTAAAAGCGGCGATACCGGCTTTGGCCGCACCGTAGTTGGTTTGGCCCACATTGCCGTAGATGCCGGAGGTGGAACTGGTATTGATGATACGGCCACTCACGGGCGCATCTTTTTCTTTGGACATGGCGCGCCAATAGGCGGCGGCATGGCGCGATGGCGCGAACGTGCCTTTTAAGTGCACGGCGATCACGGCATCCCATTCTTCCTCGGTCATATTGACCAGCATGCGATCGCGCAAGATGCCGGCGTTGTTGACCAGGATGTCCAATTTTCCATAGGTGTTGATGGCCTGATCGATCAGGTTCTTGGCGCCATCGAAGTCGCTGACGTCATCGCCGTTGACGATAGCCTCACCCTTGTCAGCTTCGATTTCATCGGCTACTTGTTGGGCGAAAGACCGATCGGCGCCGGTGCCATCGACCGCCGCGCCTAGATCATTGACCACTACTTTGGCGCCGTGTTTAGCGAGCAACAAAGCGTGTTCGCGCCCCACACCGCGGGCGGCGCCGGTAACGATGGCCACACGGCCTTCACATAGACGAGTCATAAACGTGTTCCTCTCTGCACTTGTTTTGAATACACGGGCCCAGCGGGAACCGGGATCTTTTAGGCCGGGTTTTAATGACTAGCGGCCTTTGAACTCGGGCGCGCGGCGCTCTTTCCAAGCGGCGAGCCCTTCGGCTAAATCATCAGAGTCCGCGCATTGTTCGTAACCCGCGTTGAACGCTTCCATATCCACGTCGTTCGCCGCGATCTGATTGAGTGCCCGCTTCATGTTTTGCAATGATAGCGGCGCGTTGCCGGCCAATGTTTCAGCCAGTTCAGCCACGGTACTTGCCAAATCTTCTTTAGCCACCGCCTGATGCAGATAACCGATGCGCAGCATTTCGT
Source organism: Gammaproteobacteria bacterium (assembly GCA_012103455.1). Taxonomy (GTDB): domain Bacteria; phylum Pseudomonadota; class Gammaproteobacteria; order HK1; family HK1; genus WLWT01. The sequence continues at coordinate 4,320,026 of WLWT01000001.1, read as the reverse complement.
TGGCATCAATGGGTCTGGCCAACAGGAAAAGCTGCTTAGCAGAATTTAAACCTAACCGGGTGACGTAGCGTTGCATGCCGGACAGATAGTAGTGCACGCCCAACTTACCCGCTGGCATAAGCATTTGCGAACCGGTGATGCCGATACGAAAATCGCAGGCTAATGCGAGATCAGTGGAGCCGCCGTAGACGCTACCGTTCAAGGCGCAGAGGGTGGGTACGCGGCAATCGGCCAGCGCATCGGCGACTTGTGCGAAAGTCGCCCCGGTCTGGGGGGCTTGCGCGCGGCCCGCTTTGCGCTCATCCAAGTCGCCTAAATGATATCCGGCGCTGAAGACGCGCCCGGTTCCGGTCAACACCAATACGCGCAAGGTTTTGTTGCGTTGAATTGCGCCGAGGTGCTCAGCCAATGTGTTCAGATCGGCTGGCTCTATACGATTGAGCTTTGCTGGCCGGTTGAGCCGAATGGTGGCTTGACGTCCCTCTATGTGCAGAAGCGGCGGGGTGGCATCGTCGCGCGCGGATGGTAACGCGGCACTCATAGCGTTGTCTCTGATCGGCAAAAAGCAACTACTCTAGCGGGACACGGCTAGGAGTGCACGCCGGCGGATTAAACCTCGGCGCCCCCAGATGATGGCCGCTACGCAACAGCACTCAAGGGCACCTGCTAAAAATAGTCATTGTTTCGTGAGTGCAAGGAAGCACCGCGCGCAGAACCGCAGTGTCTAGGTGATACCTGAGGATTGGAGCACGGAGCTGACGCCGCAATCGCGGAAAAAGTGCATTTTTAGAAGTGCCCTTAAGCGTCCAGGGTTTGACGCGGCCAAGGGCGGATTTAAGCCATGCGCCTGAAGCCCTAGGCCTCTTGGTGGTGAAGATAATCTGGGAGACAAAGCGAGGGGCGGCCGGCGTCGATGAACTTTGACAGCATGCGGGCGCATGGCTGTGGATTGCCGACTACGGCGATGTCAGCGCCACGCGCCTTGCGCCAATACCCGCCCGCGCAGTGCTGTAGCGTGTTTCGCGCAAGCCGCTGGATGTGTTATTCGAGCGTGTTAGCTAGCCGTGCTTGTTACCATAAGCGCCGGCTTTGAGTTTAGCGGGAAGAATTTGAACGGGTCCGCCTGCATTTTTTGGAGAGATCACCGATGAGCAGCCTATTGCCTAAAGCAGTCAATATTTTCGATGACACGATGCGCGAAGGATTGCAGATAGAGAGTCCGGATATTCCTGTCGCAGAAAAATTGCGCCTGTTGAATGCCATCGGTGAAATGGGCGCCAAGACTATCTCCATCGGCTCTTTCGCCCATCCGAAGTGGACTCCGTCCATGGCCTGCATCGACGAGATCGCCGGGCGTTTCGAGCCTAAACCCGGGATCGACTATACGGCGGCCGTGTTCAACCAGCGCGGCTATGCTCGGGCGGATGGTTATTTCCCCAAGCTCAATGTGCGCGGGCGCCGCTTCACCACCCACGTTGAACTGTGCGACACCTTTGCCCGGCGCAACTACAACCGCACCCAAGAGGAGATGATCGCGGCGATGGAATTGCCGGTGGCCAATGCCGTGGAGGCGGGGGCGCAAGCCGGCTCGGTGGCCCTTGGCAACCCCTTCGGTTCCAACTTCGAAGGCCCGTTCACCCTGGCGCAGGCCATGGAATTGTTGGATTTGATGATGGGCAAGTGGCAGGCGGCGGGTATCGCGGTGCGCAAAATATCTTTTCTGGACGCCATGGGCTGGAACATGCCCCACACCGTAGCGCAGTTGATCACGGCCATTCGCGATAAATACCCCCAGATAGAGACCTATCATATGCATCTGCACAACACGCGGGGAGTCACCATCGCCAGCTACTACGAGGCGTTGCAACTAGGCGCCACTGATTTCGATACATCGCTGGGTGGCATGGGCGGGTGTCCTTATTGTGGCAATGGCCGGGCGGCCGGTCATGTGCCCACGGAAGACTTTGTCAATCTGTGCCATGAACTGGGCATCGAAACCGGTTATGACTTGGATAAAGTCATCGCGGCCGCCTGTATCGCCGAGGAGGTGGTCGGCCATCCGTTATGGGGCCACGTGTCCAAGGCCGGCGCCTTACCGCACGGTGAGGCCTGCTATGCCAAGGACATGGCGTTCGTGGAAACCCTGTATGAAGCTTCCCATTTCCGCAATGGTCCGCAAGTGTACGAAGAGCAGATCTCGCCTTGGCGCGACGGCGACGCGCTGACACGTGCCAGCCGAACTTAAGGGCGCCTCTAACAATAGTCATTGTTTCGTGAGTGCAAGGAAGCACCGCGCGCGCAACCGCAGTGTCTAGGTGATACCTGAGGATTCGAGCACGGGGCTGACGCTGCAATCGCGGAAAAAGTGCATTTTTAGAGGTGTTCTTAATACGAAGGAGGTGGGTTGTGCCGCAGTTTGACGGGAAGGTTGCATTGGTCACTGGTGCCGGTTCCGGCATAGGCCGGGCCATGGCGCTGAGGTTGGCCGGTGAGGGGGCCGGTGTTATGTGCGCCGATGTGGACGAGCAGGGCGCGCAGGCCACCGCTGCCCGGGTGGCGGAGCGCGGTGCCAGAGCCGGCGCGTTGGCGCTCGATGTGTCATCCGAGGCGGCGTTCGCCGCGGGACTGGAGCACACCGTGAGCGAACTGGGTGGTCTGGATGTGCTCATGAACAATGCCGGTGTGGGCGCTGGCTTTACCTGGGAGCAGACGATCGGTGTTAACTTGAACGGCGTTTATTACGGTTTAAAACACGCCTGTCCCATGCTGGCAGCCAGTGGTGGCGGGGCCGTCGTGAACACCGCCTCTATCGCCGGATTAGGTGCTTTGGTGCGGCCGGGAAGTTATACCGGTGGCCCTGGAAAGTTAGAGGGCGTGAACGCTTACGTGGCCGCCAAGCACGGCGTGGTCGGCCTCACCCGTCAGTTCGCCGTTGCTTTTGGCACGCAGGGCGTGCGGGTCAACGCCGTGTGTCCGGGTTACATCGTGACGCCGATGACGGAACCGGTGCGCAACGCAGAGGGCGGTAGCGAATTCCTGGAGAGTTTGCATCCCATCGGGCGGCTCGGGCAGCCCGAGGAGGTGGCGGCGGTGGCGGCTTTCCTGGCCGGTCCGCAAGCATCGTTTGTCACCGGGGCAGCGCTGCCGGTGGACGGCGGCTACTCGGCACGATAGCCGGCAGGGCGCCTTATCCTTTATGGAAAAGAAAATCGGCGTAAGGCAATATGCCAGCAGCAAGCATGGTCGGTTCCGTCAGTGAACCAATTGAGAAGCTCTTCCGGATCGCTTGCCGCTTGCTCCAGGCGGCCTTGGCGGGCTAGCAGGCGCGACCGATCGGTGACGGTGCGCAGTTCAGATGAGCGCATGCTCTGGATTTTTGCCGCACAGATAGAATCGTTGAACCACTGTTCGGCCGTTGCCTCGGCCCGGCGGTCTTGCGGAGCGGCCAGGTGCAACAGATAACAGCCGGGCAACCGGCGTAAGTGACTTGCACTACGCCTGCCGCCCGCAAATGGGGGAATTCGACCATGGCCCGGCCGTGCAGAATTTTCGCCCGGGTCATGTGGAATGATTCGAGTCCAACAAGAGCAAAGCACCGTTATTGCATTCGATGGCTAGCTCTTCTACCCGTGCTAGGCTGCGCCCGCCTCATCCGGGTTATAGCCGCTGACGGCGGCGATACAGTTAGATAATGACTTCTGCGCGGATAACTCCGTTTGCGCCATCGCTTCGGTGCGCGGGCACTTTTCGATAAGAGCGAGCGCGCGCCTATAGTGGTTGATCGCCTCGGCGTGTCCGGAGCGTTGTTTCGCTTGTGAACCCGCGGTCATCCAATAATCGATAGCGCGCGGCATATCGCCGGCTTCGGTGTAGTGGTGGGCGAGCAACTCGGGCGCGTCGGTTTTGGCACCGGTGTTGGCTAAGACTGCGGCGATGCGTCCGTGCAGACTGCGGCGCTTTGGACTCAGCATCGATGTGTAGGCCGCTTCGCGCAATAAGAAGTGCTTGAAGCTGTATATCTTCTCGCCGTGCGCTTCGCGCCGGAGCATCATCCCGGAATCGACCAATATGGATAGATGTGCAGTCAAAGTCGCCGTCGCCGTGTCGGTGGCCGACAACAAAGTGCTCTCGGAGAATTTGCGGCCTACGGTAGCCGCCAATTGCGCGGTCTCCTTGGCCCGGCCTAGCCGATCGAGCTGGGTCGTGAGCAGATCATGGATCGTGGGCGGAATATCCATTGGTTCGCCGTGTTCATCGGCATGTTCGGGCGATGCGGCGTTGACCGACTCCACGGCCATTTTGGCCGACTCCTCGACAAAAAGAGGCACACCGTCGGTGCGCTCGACGATGAGATCGACTACGTTGGCGGGCAGGGTTTGTTCGCCGCATGAGTAGTGCACCATGGCCCTTACCGCAGTGGCGGAGACTCGGCCCAAGTTCATGGGCTCGGCAGCTATGGGGCATATCCATGGCGCCCCTTCTGTGCGGGAGGTGATGAGGATCAAGATATGACCCGCGTTGAGGCGCTCGGAGAAGCGCTTTAGAAATTCAAGCGTCGATGGGTCGCTCCAGTGTGCGTCTTCGACGATGAGCAGGATAGAGCGCTGCGTCGCCACGCTCATCAGCCACTGCACCAGCGCGTTGCACAAATAGAGACGTTTCTTCTCTAGGGAGCCTGCCAGTGTGCGGTAGCGCGGTTCGCATGGAAGGTCCAGCAGATAAGCGACTGCCGGCACGATTTGTTCGCGAAGCGCGTGAGGCACGTTCGCCTCGATGGCGGCAAGCACTGCGTCGTGGCCGGCCATACGGTCAACGCGCAGGTTGTGTCTAAGGCCTTGGATGAGTGGGTATAGGGCGCTGTTTTGTAGATACTGCGAGCAGCGGCACTCGAATATCATCGCGTTGCTTTGGCGAATACGGGTACGCAACTCTTTGACCAGACGGGACTTGCCCATGCCGGCCTCGCCGGCTATGTGAACGATCTGCGCAACGCCTGGTTTAAGACCGTGCCAGCGGCTTTCCAGCTCGGCGATTTCCGCCTCTCGCCCGCACAGCGGTGTATAGACTTTGGGCGATTCGCTGCGGTCCGTCTCCTCCTCTACCAGGTAGCAGGTTTGCACGCTGACGATACCTTTCAGCATTTGCGTGCCCATGGAATCGAGCCGGAAGTGCCGCTCGATGAGGCGGTGAGTGCGTTCGGAGACCACGACCCCGCCCGGCGGAGCGGCCTGCTGTAAGCGCTCCGTGTAGGCCAGGGTGAGGCCTGCTGCGGTGGCCCGGCCGCCCACCTCGCCGATCACCACCCGGCCGGTGTGTATGCCTACCCGCATCGCTATGCCGTTGACGCCCACATCGGCCAACCGATCACGCACGCCGGCGAAGTAGGTGCTGAAGTCGCGCGCCATTTCCAGGCCGGCGCGGGCGGCCCGGCGGGCGCTGTCCTCAAAGGCGACAGGGAAGCCGAAGTAGACCACTAGGCCGTCGCCTTTGTATTCGTGCACATGGCCACCATGGCGCTCGATCACGGTGGTGCAGGCGCGCTGATAACACTGCAATACCCGTTGCCAGGATTCCAGTCCTAGCTTTTGCGCAATGCCAGTGGAATTCACCAGATCGCAGAACATGACCGTGAGCTGCCGGTACTCTTCCACGTTTTCCGACGGTAGTTCGACCTTCGATGGCAGCACCCGCAGGGTAAGGTCCGAATTACCGTAAAGCTGATAACCGGCCCAGCCTAGCGCCCAGTGGCGGGCTAGGCTTCGCTGTGTGTGATTGAGCGCATGGCCTATGGATTCCCCCCGGGCGAGGCAACCGTACAGTTGTAAGGCGAATGCTATTCGGCATGGGTCCGCGATGACAGCGTTGGATATGACATGGGGCGTGTGCGAACTCGCCCATCCTGGCATCACCGCCGATATGTTAGGCAGTGCGCTTTGCTCCGCGCCGGTTGGGCGCATTTCAGTGATGACTACTAGGCCGGTGTCGATCGTCTCCAGGGCGCGGTTGGTATCTAAGCTCTGCGCCTGTTGTGCTTGGACGCCACACGACCAACTCCAACCTTGAGCGCCCGGTGTAACTGAGCCCATGAAATGAATCACCGAATAGCGCCTTGCTAGGCGTTGCAGGTCGTTGCCGTCAAGCGCATCAACCGGCTGGATGGTGAGATCGAAATCGCCGGCATCTATCTGCGCTTCTTGTCCTGCGTGCAATCCCGCAGCGATAACATCGTGAAAAGCACGATCGATGATAATGAGGACTTGCAGCCGAGCAGTTCGCGGCTGCGCAGCCGGGGCGTGGCGCGTTTCTTGCTCGGTGATGAGTTGGCGTGTGAGTTTGAATTTGATGGCCAGGAATTGCTCGCCATCAAAAGCGTATTCCCACGGTATATCCAAAAGGTCGGGCGTTAAGTGCAGGCACAGCGGTGTGTCTGGCGCCGCTTCGCGCAATAAGCTTGCTACCGAGCGCGGAAACGCGAGATCGAAAATCCGTGCGCATTGGTTCTGCCACTCGGGGGCCGGCGCGCCGGCTGGTGAAAAAGCCGGCTCCGCGTCCGCTGCGGTGAGCGCATGGCGCAATTGCAATAACACGTCTTTTTGCAGGGTGAAGGAAACAGGTGGCTTGATAACTGGGGTGTGAACGATGGCAAAGTAGAGGCCATCGTTTTGGAAGACCATCAATGAGAGCGGTTGTTGCGCGCAAGCTTTCACCACCGGACCTTTTCGATCCAAAGCCTTAGGGCAAGCGGGTTGGGAGCGGCGCTATCCTATCGCGCCCGCTGCCGCCAGCATAAACTAAGTTGCGCCTGAGGAAAGTACGATGGGCTTTTCTATCAAGGATCAGGGGCTACCCGCACCAGGCGTTGACTCGCGCAAGAAGATCATACCGGTGCCGCCTAGACGGCTTGAGACATGCTAAATTTTTTGTAGTCCTGAGGAGTAAAAAGTGGCCAGACCGGTGCGGCCCGATGTCAGTCGTTTCGGGTACCGCGACGAACAATTGTTGAGCGCGCCTACGGTGTATGCCGATGATCTATTCGCCGGCAAAGTAGTGCTGGTGTCCGGCGCCGGCAGTGGGCTTGGCCAAGCCATGGCGGTGTTGTTCGCACGCCTTGGCGCGGATCTGGTGATCTGTGGGCGCCAAGAGAAGAAGTTGGCGCACAGCGCCGGGCTGATTCGGGGGCTTGGCCGCAAGGTAGTCACGGCCGCTATGACTATCCGCGACCCACGCGCCGTGGACACCTTGATGGAGCAGGCGTTCAACGCCTACGGACGGGTGCATGTGTTGGTGAATAACGCCGGCGGCCAATTCGCGCAAGATGCCATCGACTTCAGCGTCAAGGGCTGGAATGCGGTTATCGATACCAATCTGAACGGGACCTGGTACATGATGCAGGCGGCGGCTAAGCGCTGGCGCGACCGGCAAAGCGGCGGCAGCATCGTCAATATGGCGGCAGTGATAAACCGGGGTATTCCGCAGCTGGCGCACACCGCCGCCGCCCGCGCCGGCATCATCGCGCTCTCCAAGACGGTGGCGGTGGAGTGGGCGCCGCTTGGCATCCGCGTGAACTGCATGGGCATAGGCACCGTCGAGAGCAGTGGTTTCGATAACTACACCGGCGAGGGCCGCCGCACGTTCTACGAATCCAACCCCATGCGCCAGGTGGGGGATGTGTTCGATGTGGCCCAGTGTGCTGTTTATCTGGCGGCCGATTCCGGCAAATTCATCACCGGCGAAGTGGTGCATGTCGATGGGGGTAATCAGCTGTGGGGCGATTATTGGGCGGCGGGGCGCCCCGATTACTTCAAAACGGGTGGTTGACATCGATAGAGCCCAGGAGAATAGAACCCGGGGCAATAGAACCCGGGGCAATAGAGCCCAAGGGAATAAAGTCCAGGGCGGAAGCGGCGCCTCGTGGGAGGCGCCGCCATTGATGGGATCAGTGCGAATGCCTGGGGATGTGTTGGCGTACGTCCTGGTATTTAGTGGCTAATTCGATCACGCCGCCGCTATCCAACTGGCTAACCGTCGAGCGGTAGATTTCCTGCCAGGGGGTGTGGTTGGGAAGCGCTGGCGGTCTATAGGCGGCGCGCCGGGCGGCTAATTCCTCATCGCTTATCAGCATGTTGATAGCGCATTGGTTGAGATCGACCCGGATCATGTCGCCGGTCTCGAGCAGCGCGAGCCCGCTGCCGGTGGCCGCCTCCGGGGCGGCATTCAAGATTGACGGACTTCCCGAGGTGCCGCTTTGGCGGCCGTCACCGATGGTCGGCAACTCGTGCACCCCCTGCTTGATGAGGGCATCGGGCGGTTGCATGTTCACCACTTCCGCCGAGCCCGGGTAGCCGATGGGGCCTACGTTGCGGATCACCAGCACACAATCCGCGTCGATGTTCAACGAGGGATCGTTGATACGGGCGTGATAGTCCTCCGGCCCCTCGAAGACGATGGCCCGCACCTCGAAAGCGTTCTCGTCGCCGGCCCGGCTTAGGTAGCGTTCCCTGAAGGAACCGCTGATGACGGAGGTTTTCATGATGGCGGCATCGAACAGGTTGCCCGATAGCACCACGAAGCCGGCTTGTTGTTTCATCGGCTCACCGTAGGCACGGATGACGTCGCGGTTCTTGGATGTCTTGCCCTTGAGATTCTCTCCCAGGGTTTTACCGTTGGCCGTCATCACGTCCAGGTGCAGCTTGCCGGCTTGCATCAGTTCGAACATCACCGCCGGCACCCCGCCCGCCGCGTAATACGCTTCGCCCAGGTACTCCCCGGCCGGCTGTAAGTTCACCAGCAGCGGCACCTCATGGCCGATGTTCTGCCAGTCCTCGATGCCGAGTTCCACGCCTACGTGCCGAGCGATGGCGTTGATATGAATAGGGGCATTGGTGGAGCCGCCGATGGCGGAGTTGGTGACAATGGCGTTCTCGAACGCTTGGCGGGTCATGATCGTCGCTGGCGTTAAGTCTTCCCACACCATATCGACGATGCGCTTGCCGGTCTCATAGGCCATAGCCGCCCGTTGTTTGTGCGGTGCCGGGATGGCCGCGTTGCCGGGCAAGGACATACCGAGTGCTTCGGTCAGGGAATTCATGGTGGTGGCGGTGCCCATGGTGTTGCAGTGACCCGGCGAGGGCGTCGCCTCGGCAATGAGTTCGATGAATTCTTCATCGCCGATCGCGCCCGCCGCCCGCAGTTTGCGCGCCTCCCAGACCACGGTGCCCGAGCCGGCCAGCTTGCCGCGCCAGTAGCCGTTCAACATAGGGCCGCCGTTTAGCGCAATCGCCGCAATGTTGACAGTGGCGGCGGCCATCAGCAGCGCCGGCGTGGTCTTGTCGCAGCCGGTGGTGAGCACTACGCCGTCTATGGGATAGCCGTACAGGACTTCGACCAGGCTCAAATACTGAAGATTGCGATCCACCGCCGCCGTTGGCCGCTTGCCGCTTTCCTGAATGGGGTGAACCGGGAATTCGAGGGCGATACCACCCGCTTCGCGGATGCCGTCGCGGATGCGGCTGGCCAGGCTCATGTGAATGCGGTTGCACGGTACCAAGTCGCTACCGGTTTGGGCGATGCCGATAATCGGCTTGCCTGAGCGCAACTCCGCCGCGGTGATACCGAAATTGGTATAGCGTTCAATGTGCAGCGCCGTGGCGCCCGGTTCGTTGGGATCGCTGAACCAATGCCGGCTGCGTAGTTGCGCACTGCTTTTGCGCTTGCTCATGGATAGGTCCTCATAGCTGCTGTGGAAAGGGGTTATAAGTTTGCGGCCGGTTGTTCGGCGGGCGCCACGATGAGGCCGAGTTTAGCCAACCGGTCCAGTGCACCCGCGAGGGATTGTGCCAGCGTGGATTGCCCTGCTGTAGATTGCCCCGCTGTAGATTGTGCCGGCGCACTGTGGGTTGCTGCCCTGTCTGTCGTGGATTCGCCGCCGGCCGCTATGCGTAACTCGTCATTGTTGACGAGTTCGGTTAATTCATCGGTGAGCGTGTCGATGTCCGTCGAGCCGTCCAGGCGGCGCAAAATCTGCCGGTGGAACTCGTCGATCTTGATGGACTCGTGGCGCAAGGTAGTTACCCAATGGCCGGCGCGTGCTTGTTCGCGGGCCAGCGCCGTGGTGATTGGCACTGCGCCGGCGGCAGTGGCGCACTGGCTAGGACGGCCGTATAAGCGGATGAGGCCGGCGAACAAGCACGTCAGCAATTGCGCGGTGGCCCGCTCTCGCCTCTGCGTGCCAGCGCCCAATACCGCATTGTCTAGTGGTACCGAATCGATGAGTTGCGCCGCTTCTATCTCGTAGGGTTGCGCTTCGATGAGCTTGCCCATGACGCGGATCAAATCGGGATTAGTGCTATTGGCGCATGCGCCGCTGATGCCGGTGTAGCGTATCCCGCCATCCGGTGTGCGCTCCTGGTTTTTTACCAGTCCGCCCAGCCGCAGCCCCCGCAGCCGTTCGCCATCTAGCGCGCGTATAGGTTTTTGTTTGGCGTGGGTTACCAGCGTTAAGCGGTACGAACGGTTGCGCAGAAAGTCCATGTATTGCTCCATCCGCACGATATCCGGCGCCACCTTGGCCAGGGTCTGCGCCACCTGTGCGGGCAGGTTATCGGCCAACATGGTGGCGATATCAGCCTCGGCTAGATATTGCAGTTGATGGGCGTGGGCCAACTCCATGAACTGGTGAAAATAGAGCGCACTGTTGCCCTCGGCAAGGTGCTCGTAGCGCAAGTAGTAATCGCCGGCGCGCTGGAGCAGATTGAGTTCACTGGTCAACAGCGTCTTGTACGCACCCGAGTGCGCTTGATTGGCATTTTGCGCCAGGAACTGAAGCAGGGCGCGGGCTTGCTCTATCTGGGTGGCCGCATCAGCGCCGACGGCACCGGTGTGATAGCGCATCATGTCACCGATCAGGTTGCGCAGGTGCCAGCCGGGGTAGGTGTTGTAGCCGATGTAAGCGATACCGTTGTCAGTTAACTGGTCGCGGCAGATTTCCATGATCCGCGTCTGAATCTCAGGCCCGACATTGGTGAATACGCCGTGGCAGATGATGTAGTCGAACGCGCCGTAACCGTCTTTGTTCACCTGCGAGATATCGGCGTGGCGCAGCGAAACATTGGTAAGGCCTAGACGGTTTATTAGAGCTTGCCCGTCGCTGATGTGGCGCTCGGAGAAATCGATGCCGACGATGTCCATGCGCGGGAAGCGCTCCGCCAGAGGAATGATGTTGCCACCGCTGGCGCAGCCCAGTTCCAGTATCCGTGCCTCTTCAGGCGGGCTAGGTGTCAGGCTGAACAGGTGCCCGAGGGCGAAGAGATAGGCGGGATCCGAATTGGGGAAGGCATGGCTTTCGTAGGGAACCAAATCGTAATCTGCGGCGCTCGGCATGCGTCTTCCGAATAGCTTTTGAATGGATGAACGGTGGCCCATCAGGAAGTTTTGCTTACCGCCAGTGGGCCGTCGGTGCGAATATTGCGTCAACTCGTCGTCGGTTGGATACCCACAAATTGGTCGTGTGGGTCAATGGCCTATGGATCCACTGCTTAGGGTAGTCGCTTGGAGCAGTCGCCCGTGGCGGTTTAAAACCGTATCATGCGCGCGGTTATTCATGGCCATGATCGTAATGAGTGTATGGTCGATTCTACGGCAATGCTCCCTGCGAGGCGCCTGGTGTTATGAGCCTTAAGTCCTATGAAGCTGTTTAGCTTATGAAGCTGCTGGTAACCGGGGTTGCCGGGTTCATCGGTGCGGGTGTCGCCATGCAGGCGCTAGCCCGTGGCGATGAGGTCGTCGGTATAGATAACCTGAACGACTACTACGATGTATCCTTGAAGCGCGCCCGCTTAGCACGCCTTGAGCGTTGGGATAATTTTACTTTTGAGCGGGCCGATGTGTCGGATCGCCAGGCCATGGCGGCGTTCTACGCGCGGGTGAAACCTCAGCGGGTGGTGCATCTGGCAGCGCAGGCCGGGGTACGTTATTCCATTGACAATCCGATGGCGTACGTGGATGCCAATTTGGTGGGTTTCGCCACCGTGTTGGAGGGCGCCAGGCGCCATCAGGTGGAGCACCTGGTTTACGCCTCGTCGAGTTCCGTTTACGGCGCCAATACCAAGTTGCCATTCACCGAGAGCGACAGTGTGGATCATCCGGTGTCGCTATACGCTGCTACCAAAAAAGCCAACGAACTGATGGCCCACAGCTATAGCCATCTGTACGGCGTGCCCACCACGGGTTTGCGCTTTTTTACCGTGTATGGGCCGTGGGGCCGGCCCGACATGGCACTGTTTACTTTTACCCGCAAAATTCTGGCCGGCCAAGCGATCGATGTTTTCAATCACGGTAAGCACCACCGCGACTTTACCTACATAGATGACATCGTCGAGGGGGTACTGCGGGTGGTGGACCGCGCCCCGGCCGGCTCGCCGAAGGCGCATGGGACGGGTGAGGGTGGTGCCCCCTGGCGGGTGTACAACATCGGTAACAGCCAATCGGTTGAGCTGGGTCACTATATCCGTACGCTCGAGCATTGCCTTGGGCGCGAGGCGCAAAAGAACTATCTACCGATGCAACCCGGTGATGTTCCGGACACCGGTGCGGATGTGAGCGCGCTGGAACAAGAGTTCGCTTATAGACCGAATACCTCGGTGCAGGAAGGGATCGGGCGCTTCGTGGATTGGTATTGCGATTATTATAAGGTTGCGCTATGAGTCACGGTAGGCGCTTATCAGTCACCGGTCTTGGCTATGTAGGGCTGCCCGTGGCCGTTGCCTTCGGGCGCCGTGGCCGGGTCATCGGCTTGGATGTCGATAGTCAGCGCATTGATGAATTGCGCCAAGGCTGGGATCGCAACGCGGAAGTGGCAGCGGCTGATCTGGCGGCCGCTGATGTTCGGTTCACCGATGATGCGGCTGATATCGAAGCGGCGGACTTTCATATAGTCGCCGTGCCCACGCCCATCGATACCGTCAAACAGCCGGACTTCAGACCACTGGAGGTGGCCTCTCGCAGCGTCGGTGCACAACTGAAGCCGGGAGATATCGTCGTCTATGAGTCCACCGTGTATCCGGGCGCAACCAAAGAGCGGTGCATTGTGGTGCTGGAAGAGCGCAGCGGTCTTAAGGCGGGCCGTGATTTCAGCGTGGGTTATTCACCCGAGCGCATCAATCCCGGCGATAAGATTCGCCGCTTCGAGACCATTCCGAAGGTGGTGGCCGGCCTCGATAGGGCTACCACTCGAATCATGGCAGCCGTCTACGGCGAGGTGGTGGAGGCGGGCGTTTTTGCAGCCGCCTCCATAGAGGTGGCCGAAGCGGCCAAGGTGATCGAGAACACCCAGCGCGATCTCAACATCGCCCTGATGAACGAGCTGGCGGTGATCTTTTCGCACATGGACATAGACACCCGGGATGTGCTCGCCGCGGCTGCCACCAAATGGAATTTTTTGCCTTTCGAGCCGGGTTTGGTGGGCGGGCATTGCATCGGTGTAGACCCCTACTACCTGACCCATAAAGCGACCGCCCTAGGTCACCATCCGCAGGTGATATTGGCAGGGCGGCGTATCAACGACGGCATGAGTGCTTTTGTCGCCCGCAGGGTGATCAAGGCCTTGCTCCACGGGCCGCGGGCGGAAGGCCCGATGCGGGTCACGGTGTTGGGCTTGAGCTTCAAAGACAATGTGCCGGACCTACGCAATTCGAAGGTCGCCGATCTGGTGGCTGAACTCATCGACTACGGGGTCGAAGTCGAGGTGCATGATCCGCTAGTCGATAAAGCGCAGGCGCGGGCGTTGAGTGCAGTCGATCTGGTGGAGGCTGATGATCTCAAACCTGCCCACGCTGTGGTCGTCGCAGTTGGACATGATGTTTTCAGAGCAGGCGGTTGGGATTGGGTGAGCGGTCTTTTGGCCGATGGCCGTGGCGTCGTGTTTGATGTACGGGGTGTGCTGGACCGCGCCACGGTGCCGCTAGGGGTGGACCTATTGCGGTTGTAACTTCAATCGGCCCCGGGGGGAATATGTGCTGAATTGATGCGCTGATGCGGCCGGGCCGCGCTGATCGATGTAGTGCTCACTCATTTTGGCTATCGAAGGACGGAATCATGAATGTGGCGATGATAGGCGCAGGCTACGTCGGCTTGGTATCTGCGGCATGCTTTGCCGAATTCGGTGCGAGTGTGACCTGCTTGGATGTCGATGAGAATAAGATCGAGCGCCTCAACGCCGGAGAGATCCCGATCTACGAGCCCGGCTTGGAGGCGCTGGTTGCCCGCAACGTGGCGAAAAAGCATCTCGCTTTCACCACTGAGTTCGCCGCCATTATAGGCGGGGCCGATCTGGTTTTTATCGCGGTAGGCACCCCCACCCGCCGGGGCGACGGTCACGCTGATCTCACTTTCGTGTGCGCCGCGGCCAGGCAAGTGGCCCGGCATTTGCGAGGCTATACCGTTGTCGTCGATAAGAGTACGGTACCGGTAGGTACCGCACGCGACGTCAAGCGCATCATCGCCGAGACTAATCCATCGGCCGATTTCGATGTCGCATCCAATCCCGAATTCCTCCGCGAAGGGGCCGCTATCTCGGATTTTATGCGCCCCGACCGGGTGGTATTGGGCATTGAGACGGAGCGGGCTGCGGCGCTGCTACGGGCGCTGTACCGGCCCCTCAATCTGATTGAGATCCCTATCGTTGAGACCGATCTGGAGAGTGCCGAACTCATCAAATACGCGGCCAATGCTTTTCTCGCCACCAAGATAAGCTTTATCAACGAGATGTCGGCGTTGTGCGAAGCGGTGGGCGCGGATGTTCACGCGGTGGCCCGTGGTATGGGACTGGACGGGCGCATAGGCCGCAAGTTCCTGCATCCGGGCCCCGGTTACGGTGGCTCGTGTTTTCCCAAAGACACATTGGCGCTGGTGCGTATCGCGCAGGAACACCAAGCTACTTTACGCATCGTCGAAGCCGTGATGCATGTGAATGCGACGCAGCGCGCGCGCATGGTGAGCAAGATCCGCAAGGCCGTGGGCGGCAGCGAGGCCGGCAAAACCCTGGCTGTTTTAGGACTTACGTTCAAGCCGGAAACGGATGACATGCGCGAATCGCCATCGCTCGTCATTTTGCCGGCGCTGATGGACAAGGGGGCCATCATACGCGCCCATGATCCCCAGGGCATGGACGAGGCGCGCGAGTTGTTGCCGCACGGTGTGAGCTACTGCGATGACAGCTATGCTACCTTCGAAGGGGCCGATGCGGTGGTGCTGATGACGGAGTGGAATGCTTACCGGGGGCTCGATCTGAGGCGGGTGCTCGGACTGATGAAAGGTAATGTATTCGTCGATCTGCGCAATGTTTACGAGCCTGAAGACATGAGCGAGTTAGGCTTTAGCTACCACGGCGTCGGCCGTTGAGCGGTGCCGGTGAGGCCGCCGGGCAGCGCTGGCGGGCGTCAGCGCAGGCGGCGGTTTTACATGCGGGGCGCTTATTGCGTGCACGCCGTGGCGCATGGGCTGCCGTGGAGTCTAGTCGAGGCCATGAGGTCAAGATAACCGCCGATCACCAAGCCGAGGCGGTGGAGGTGTATTTGGCTTTTGGGGTTGACCGTTTGGCCGATCGATCTTCCACCATCTGTAGTTGGGACAACGGGTATACAAAGATACGTAACACCTTCGGTCGCCAGGCGCTTCCGATGACCTGGGATTATGCTGAAGGCAATGCATTTTCGGAATCTACTGGCAGCTTCGCTGCACTTCTTGAGTGGGTGGAAAAGTTCTTGATCGATGCCCCGTCTTGTTCTCGGGGGTTGAGTTTACAGTTGGACGCTGCCGCGCAAGGCATCGGTGTTGGCAAATCGATCTCGACTGACCCGCCGTACTACGACAACATCGGCTATGCGGACCTCTCGGACTTCTTCTACGTTTGGCTACGCCGATCATTGCGCTCCGTTTTTCCGGATCTCTTCGCTACGCTGGCGGTGCCCAAGGCCGAAGAGCTGGTCGCCACGCCCTATCGCCACGGCAGTAAAGAGAAGGCCGAGACCTTCTTCCTCAATGGCATGACACAGGCGATGCATCGGCTGGCCGATCAGTCGCATCCGGGCTTTCCGGTGACCATTTATTACGCCTTCAAGCAGTCCGAGAAGAAGGGCGACGGGGGGACTGCCTCCACCGGTTGGGAAACGTTTTTGGGCGCGGTAATCCAAGCCGGTTTCGGTGTCAGTGGCACCTGGCCGATGCGGACGGAACTCGCTAACCGTATGATCGGTTCCGGGACCAACGTCCTCGCCTCCAGCATCGTCCTTGTCTGTCGCAAGCGCGAAACAGCAGCGCCTGCGGCAACCCGCGGCGAGTTTGTCGCAGCCCTGAAGCGCGAGCTGCCGGCAGCATTGGTGCACTTGCAGCGTGGCAATATCGCCCCGGTGGACCTGGCGCAGGTGGCTATCGGCCCCGGCATGGCGGTCTACACGCGCTATGCGAAGGTGCTCGATGCCCAGGGTAATCCACTTTCAGTTCGCGAGGCGCTGGCGTTGATCAACCAGGTGCTGGATGAGGCGTTGGCCGAGCAGGAAGGCGACTTCGACGCCGACAGCCGCTGGGCGCTGGCCTGGTTCGAGCAGCAGGGCTTCGCCGAGGGCGAGTACGGTGTGGCCGAGACCCTCTCCAAGGCCAAGAACACCAGCGTTCAAGGGCTGGTCGAGGCGGGTATCCTCGCCTCGAAGGCCGGCAAGGTCCGCCTCCTGAAACCCGAAGAACTGCCTTCGACTTGGGATCCGGCGACCGATCCACGGCTGACGGCCTGGGAGATGGTTCACCATCTGATTCGGGTACTCGAAGCCGATGGTGAGAGCGCCACCGCCGGGCTTGCCGGAAAGCTCGGCGCAAAAGCCGAGGCAGCGCGAGAGCTGTGCTATCGGCTCTACACGCTGTGCGAACGCAAGAAGCGGGCGGCCGAGGCGCTCTCCTACAACGGCTTGGTGCAAAGCTGGCCCGAGATCGCGCGCCTGGCCGGTGAGCGCGCCCAACAGAGCGAGCAAATCTCGCTGTCCATCGAGAGGGAGAACTGATCCATGGTATCGACCCGCGAGCAGACCACCGGCGCGGCTTCCTCGGACCCGATTGAGCAGGCCCTCGCACTGCCGGGCGGTGCCGTTTTCCGCCGCTGTGCGCTACAGGTCAATCCGCACCACTATAGCGCCAGCTATCGCGGCCAGGCCTCCGCGGGAACGTCCGCCGAGTATGCCCGCGCCATCGTGCAGAAGGCGGGCGAGCTTGACATCTCGGTGCTGGCGATCACGGACCACAACCACGTCGGCGGGGTCCCGGAGTTCCGCGCAGCCGCCGAGGGTATGGGCCTCCACGTCTTTCCGGGATTCGAGTTGGCCTCCAGCGAGGGGGTGCATGTTCTGTGCATCTATCCGCCAGAGACCGAGCAAGGGCAGCTCGAGCGTTACCTGGGGGCGTTCGGGATCCGCGAGACCGCGCCCTCATCCGATTTGGCCGACGCGACCTTCGTGGAGATCCTCGCCAAGGTCCGCCAGCAACGAGGCCTCACCATCGCCGCCCACGTGACCAATGACGGCGGGCTTTTGCGGACGCTCGACGGCCAGGCCTGCATTCGCGCCTGGAAGAGTTCGGATCTCCTCGCCGTGCAGATCCCCGGGCCGGTGGCGGATCTCCCCCAGAATGCGCGTCCCATCATCTGCAACAAGAACCCGGACTATGCGCGTGAGCACCCGGCGGACAACGACCTGGCCGTCGCCGTGGTGAATGCGCAAGATATCGCGCGTGTCGAAGACCTCGAAGATCGCTCCGCGACCTGCTGGATCAAGATGTCGGAGGTGTCCATCGAAGGGCTGCGGCAGGCCTGCCTAGACCCGGGCTCGCGCATCCGCCTCAATCCGAAGGACGGCACCCACGCACCTGATGCGCACGCCGGGCTCCTCGCCATGGCCTGGACGGGGGGCTTTCTGGACGGTGCCCGGGTGCGCTTCAATCCTAATCTCAACGCGCTGGTCGGTGGGCGCGGTGCCGGCAAGTCCACGGTGATCGAGAGCATCCGGGCCGTGCTGGGGCTGGACCCGATCGGCGAGGACGCGCGTAAAGCGCACGAGGGCATCGTCCGGCAGGTGCTGCGAAGCGGCACCCAGATCTCGCTGCTCGTGCGCGTCTGCCGTCCCGCGCCCAAGGTCTATTGCATCGAGCGGACGTTGCCGAATCCGCCGAGCGTACGTGACGAGGCGGGCGCGGTGTCCAACCTGACGCCGGCCGAAGTGCTGCGCGGCGTCGAACTCTTCGGCCAGCACGAGATCGCTGAGCTGACCCGGAGCAAGGCGAAGCGCACGCGCCTGCTCGACCGCTTTATCAAAGGCGACGACGACGCGCCGCGACTACAGGCGGCGCTCTCGCGGGAGCTGGCAAAGAACCGACGGGACTTGCTGGACGCGCGCAGCGAACTCGATCAGATCGACGAGCGCCTGGCCGCGCTGCCTGGACTCGAGGAGACCCTGGAGCAGTTCCGCAAGGCAGGGCTCGAGGACAAGCTCAAGGAGCAGAGCTTGCTGGTGCGCGAGGAGCGTATCTTAAAGTCGGCTAGGGAGCGTTTGGCGCCGTTTCGTGAATGCGCCGAGAACCTGCAGCGTGAGCGGCCGATCGACCGCGCCTTCGTGTCGCAACGAGCGCTCGCCGAGCTGCCGGGCAAGGCGATCCTCGGGCGGCTGGACACCGTGCTCGCCGAGTTGGAGGACGACCTGGGGGCCATCGCGCGGGATCTAGAGGCGGCCCTAGACAAAGCCAACCAGGGTATCGAGTCGGTGCGCGCTGATTGGGCCCGCCGCAAACAGTCCGTGGAGGACGAGTACCAGAAGATCTTGCGCGAACTCCATAAAGGCAGCGTTGACGGCGAGGCCTTCATCCGCTTGCAGCGCCGGATCGAAGCGCTGCGCCCGCTGCGCGAGCGTGAGGCCGTCGTACAGCGCGCCGTGAAGGCGCACGCCGAGCGCCGCCGCAACCTGCTGGCGGCGTGGGAGGACTGCAAGGCCGGGGCGTTCCGGCGCCTCGACCGCGCCGCGAAGTCGGTCAACAAGAAGCTGCGCGAGCGCGTGCGGATCGAGGTGACCGCTGCGGGCAACCGGGAGCCGCTGTTCGACCTGCTGCGCGATGCAGTCGGCGGCAGGTTGTCCGAGGCGATCGAGGGTCTGCGCCAACAGCAGGACCTCTCGCTCGCCGAGTTCGTCGAGGCGTGCCGCAAGGGGACAGCAGCACTGCAGGCCGCCTACGGCATGCCGGCGGCTCAGGCGGGCAGCCTGGCAGCAGCGCCATCCGAGGTCCTGATGCGCGTCGAGGAACTCGACCTGCCTGCGACCGCCTCGATCCGGCTCAACACCGCGCCGGCCGGCGAGCCGCCCGCCTGGCAGGACCTGGAGGCTCTCTCTACCGGCCAGAAGGCGACGGCCGTGCTCCTGCTGCTGCTGCTCGAGTCCGAGGCTCCGCTGATCGTGGACCAGCCCGAGGACGACCTCGACAACCGCTTCATCACCGAAGGGGTGGTACCTCGTATGCGCGAAGAGAAGCGGCGGCGCCAGTTCTTGTTCTCGACGCATAATGCCAACATCCCGGTACTCGGCGATGCCGAAATGATCCTCGGACTCGCCGCCAAGGGCGAAGCGCAGGACGGCCAGGCGAGGATCGCTCGCCAGCACATGGGCTCGATCGACTCACCCGCGGTACGCGGGCTGGTCGAGGCGATCCTGGAAGGCGGCAAGGATGCCTTCGAGCGCCGGCGCCGCAAGTACGGGTTTTAGCCGCAAGTACGGGTTTTAAAGGAGGCCTGCCATGACCCCTACAGAACTGGCCGAACGCTTACGCCGGGGCGAGGACTCGATGCTCGAGTTCAAGCGCGACGACGTCAGCAACCACGACCTGGCGAAGGTGCTGGTGGCATTCCTGAACCTCGCCGGTGGGACCGTGCTCCTGGGCGTGGACGACGACGCCACCATCGCCGGCAGCACGCGCGATGCTTTGGAAGAGTGGGTGGCCGAGCTCTGCCGGACCAAGATCGAGCCGCCCGTCGTGCCACTGATGACCTGGGTGCGGGATGCCGAGCCCGGGCGGGACGTACTCGCCGTCCAGGTCCCTGCTGGCCCCGATAAGCCCTACGCTCGCGTCCACAACGGCCGGCGGACCTACTACATCCGCGTTGGCAGCACGTCGCGCGAGGCGAGCCGCGAGGAACTCGAACGGATGTTTCAAGCCTCCGGCCGGCTGCACTATGGTCTGAAACCCGTGCCAGGGGCCGATTGGACCGCCTTCGATCGCAGGCGGCTGCGGGACTATTTCACGCGGGTTCTCCAGGGCGACGCCCCGCAGGATGCCGACCGCGCCGGTTGGGAAGCCCTGCTGACGAACGTCGATCTGATGACCGAGTCCGCGGACCAGTGGGTGGCCACCGTCGACGGACTGCTCTTGTTCGGATCGCGGCCGCAACGCTTTCTTCCGCAATCGGGCATCCGGGCGATCGGCTACACGGGGGACACCCAGGGCTACGCGACCCGAACGGATGAAGATCTACGGGGAGCGATGGTGCCCCTAGGCAGCGCGACCGGAGAGCTGACGGAAGCCGGACTGGTCGATAGCGCTTTGGACTTCGTGCGGCGCAACACCGAGACCACGGCCGTGCTTGACCGGGGGCGGCGCATCGATCGCCGCGAGTACCCGCAGGGTGTTATCCGCGAGCTGGTGGTGAACGCGCTCGTCCACCGTGATTACAGCATCGTGGGCGCGGACATCATGATCGAGATCTTCACCGACCGCCTCGAGGTGACGAGTCCCGGCCAGCTACCGAATACAGTGACGCCCGCGGGGATGCGCAATGGCTTGCGCTATGCCCGCAATCAGACGCTGGTCAACGTTATGCGCGATTACGGCTACGTGGAGGCGCGCGGTATGGGCGTTCGGAACAAGATCATCCCCGGCATGCGTGCCCACAACAACACCGAGCCGGCGCTCATTGCGCAAGAGCATCGATTTATCGTGCAACTTCTCAAGGCGCCGACAGAGAGGCACCGAGCCCATGGCCATCGGTAACCACGAGCGCGTTGGCACAGCCCTGTAGCTGCTCAGGAGCGGCCTTGGACTCTTCGTCGAGCGTGAGATCAAGGGTGCGATGGAAGCTTGTCGGCCAGATGCCCATAAGCTGAGGGGCTACGCGGAGGATCCTAAAGGATGTCGATGGCCCAAGCTCTCTTCCACTGCGGATCGACGGGGAAGTAGCGAAGCTCGGCAAATTCGCAGCGTGTCGTCGCGTGGCACTAGCGATCTACCTTGGGTCCGCACCGACCGCGGCTGCGGCACACCGGGGACTCGAAAGTCGATTCTGTCCGATAGCGGCGCTGATGGCATGTCCAGCCACTTCCGCTACGGCTTTGGCTCCTTCGAGCTTCATTGGCACTACATAAAATTTCCGAATCACTCATAATCGAGCGCAGACGCCAAATAAGGCGTGGATGCCAAACAGAGCGTAGCTGAAATGTGCCTCTTCCGGACCGAAGAAGCACGGTCGAGGAGGGGGTGTTGGCCCAACAAGATGCGAATAGCGGCGCGCTAGAGGATGCGCCCACCGCCCCATCTGCTGGCAATCGACGGCAAACTCATACCGGCTGGTGGTTGACCATGGGCTCGCTGCTGTCGGGAATCGCAGTGCTAACGGGATATCTGCTGCTGCGTGAGCCCGCTACGGTGGTCGAGTGGCGCGATACCCCGCCGCAGGCGGCGCAAGTTGCAGAGCTCGAGAGACTTTCACGGCGTGCCGAACAGTTGGCAGCCATCAAGGGTCAACTGCACAGTGGTCTCGAGATAGGCGAGTGCACAGCTCTCGATGATCTTCCGTCACTCGACTTGGCGGCCATAGAACGCGAGCGCGCGCAGGTCGAGAAGCGCCGCGCCGCGCTCGGCGCGCGGGCGCACCACAGGCCCGGTGTGAGCGGCCCGGCGGGCGCGCGAAGCGCCGTGCTGAATGCCATCCCTGCGCCGATTCCAGTGGCAGGATCAGCGGCTTCAGCGTCTTCGCCTGAAGCCAACGCTTTGGCTGCACGCGAACGCGAGCCCCTGGACAATACAGGTAGCGAAGCGGCTCTTGGCAATAAGCAATTGCTGGAACGCCTCGATGATACGACGGTGCTTGTCTTAACCCTTCGCAGCGACGGTAAAAGTGGCACCGGCAGTGGGTTTTTGATCGCGCCACAAACCGTTATCAGTAATCGGCATGTGGTGGAGCAGGCCCGAAACGGCACCGTCTACGTCACTAGCCGGGCGCTCGGCAAGGTCCATGAGGCCGCTGTAGTCGCTTTGTCGAGCGCGTCTGAGTTCGGTGGCGATGATTTCGCCGTGCTGCGCGTAGATTTGCCACCCGGGCATCCGGTATTGGCCCTGTCCGATGCATACAACCGCCTGGATCGGGTCGTCGCCGCCGGCTTCCCTGGTTTGAGCATGAAGAACGACAAAAGCTTCAGAGCGTTGTTAGATGGCGACTTTACTGCCTCTCCTCATCTTGAAGTCGAGCCGGGTGACATTCAGGCCGTGCAAGAGCACACCGGCGGCGGGCAAGTGATTCGCAGTTCAACCGGAATATTGCAAGGCAATAGCGGCGGACCACTGGTGGATGCGTGTGGCCGTGTCGTCGGTGTGAATACCTTTGTCGCGGTGCAGGAGACCCAAGCGGCGCGGTTGAGTTACGCCCTGTCCGCCAAGACGCTGAAGTCGTTTCTGGACCGCCAGCAGATCCCTTACCGCCTGGACACCAAACCGTGTTCAACTCGGTAGCCCTCGGTGGCCGGTCCGATGCAAACTCGTACGGTGTCTTGATGCGCAAAATTCTATTGGTGCCAAACGGTTTGTAGTGTGATGTCTACGAGCACACTCGTTACTACGACAACGCCCAGCGCTGTTCGCCCACTTTTGGTGAGTGGCCGGGAGGTGCAAGGGTTGGCCGCGCAGCTACTGAGCGTCATGCGTTTGCGCTTGGGCGATGAGTTCTCCCATTTATTGGCGCGGCCAGTGCGTCAGCCCGGTACCGAATCGGTGAGTTGGTATGCGGCGCTCAGCGGTCCGGTGGAACCCTTGAGTGCGCGGCCCTTGCCAGAGCGCGAGGCGGTGCTGGCAAGCGTGCGCGCGCAGTTTGACCAGATGCGTGAGTTGGGCGAGTCGCTGAGCGCTGCGGGTGATGCGGGTGCCCGCCTAGGCCGTGCATTGAGTGCCGTCAGCCAAGTCCCCGCTGAACAAGACATATTCTTGGTCGGTGGTCAGCCGGTGGTCGTGGGATGGGGCTATGAGAGCGATCCCCACCAGGCACGGCCGGCCATAACACCGCGCTCACACCTATCTTCGATGCCTGAGGCATCCGCTCAGGCGGACCTCGCCGAACGGCCTGGACCCGATAATGTGCCTGGACCCGATAATGTGCCTGGACCCGATAATGTGCCTGAGCCCAATAATATGGTTGGGCCAAACAGGGCTATAGCGCTGCCATGGCGCTGGCTGGCGTTATTGCCGTTGGCGGCGGTGGTGGCCGTACTCGGATGGTTAGCGCTACAGCCACTGCCGGTGCTCGTTGTATCCCGAGACCGCCCACCGCCGGATCTGGCGCCCGCTTTGGTAGGCGAATTGGATGAAATCGACCGGCAGCTTACCGCCATTTCGGGGTTGCACGCAGGGGCGGTTCGGTTGCAGGACATGTGCCTCGCGCGGGCGGCAGCCAAACGCGAAGCGGAAGCGGAGAAACGGCGCTTGGAGGAGATAGCCAAACGCGAAGCCGAGGCGGAGAAACAGCGCTTGGAGGAGATAGCCAAACGCGAAGCCGAGGCGGAGAAACAGCGCTTGGAGGAGATAGCTAAGCGTGAAGCGGAAGCGGAGAAACAGCGCTTGGAGGAGATAGCTAAACGTGAAGCCGAAGCGGAGAAGCGGCGCCTGGAGAAGATAGCCGAGCGTGCAGCCAAGGCGGAGAAGCGGCGGCTGGAGGAGATAGCTGAGCGTGCAGCCGAAGCGGAGAAACGGCGCTTGGAGGACAGAGCCCTGAAGAAGGCTGAGCAGCCGCGGCCACGAGCGGATGGCAGGCCGCAACTTGCGACCGAGTATTGTCCGCGTGAGAAGATCGAATATCCTGAGGTCGTGTTGGTCTACGACAACTCCGGCAGCATGGACGCGCCGTTGAATGCGCCAGAGCAGGCGATTCGAC
This sequence comes from Gammaproteobacteria bacterium, assembly GCA_012103455.1. GTDB lineage: Bacteria > Pseudomonadota > Gammaproteobacteria > HK1 > HK1 > WLWT01. The sequence continues at coordinate 4,295,815 of WLWT01000001.1, read as the reverse complement.
GATTTGAGGCGGAGGTGCAGGGGGCGAAGTTAGCGGCCGGCTTTCTTACACTGTTAGCGGGTAGGGATGCGAATAAAATAGTGCGGGACGTTATCCGCAAGCACAATCTCCAGCAGTATGGCAATCAGCGAGCGGTCGAAGCCAAAAAATCCGTGCACCGGATGCTGCAAGGAGTGCCGTCTTCCGCGGCTATCGGCATGGTCGCGTTTTCGCACTGCAATGATATGACTCGACTGCCCGTGCGCAGCGGTTCCGCCCACCACAATCGAATACGCGGCGTGGTCAACGGGTTGCACCCTCACGGGGGGACGCCTATCGCGGCATCGCTTGGACAAGCTGCGCAGATGTTGGATGGCACCAGCCCGGCCAAGCCTGGCACGATAATTTTGCTGACCGATGGGGTAGAGAGCTGCAATGGCGATCCGTGCGCGACGGCTGCGCGCATCCGGCGGCAGAAACCCTATACCACCATCCATGTGATCAAGATGGGGCCGGAGCCGTCATCGCTGTGTGTTGCCGCAGCCACCGGCGGTGCTGTTTATCAACCATCGACCGTGTCGGCGCTCGCCCAAGCACTGCGCGATGCGCCCATCACCGCCCCATTCGAGCTGCAATGCAAGCTTTGACGCGAGTTCGGTCTGCGTGCTGCAGGACCGTTGCACGCTTGTCTGTGAGGAAAGTGCTGTATGGCCAGTATCTCTAGCCGTTCACTCTTCGCGTATGGCCTGGCGGTAGCGCTGCAATGACTGTTCGCAGCGGCCCACTGCTGCGCTCCATACCGATGCGCGAGCTCAATCCGCTAGGGGTGGAGGGCGATCCGGTGTATCGAAGCCACCGTCAGTTGACCACCACCGTGCGGGCGCGGCTGGGTGAGCATTGCGCCGCACTGTTCGCACGGCCCGAATTGGACTCGGACAGTCGGATGATCGCCTGGCATGCGCCTATGGACGGTCACGTGCGTTCGTGGAACGAGCTTGCACCTGACGAGCAAGCTCGCCTGTACGGCGTATACACCGCACTGCAAGACCAGTTGTCGGATCTGAGTACGCAATTGCAACTGAGCGGCGAGGAGAGCCGGGCGCAGAATCGGCTCGCACAAGTTCTGGACGAAGCGGTCAATATCCCGGACGCTTCATATCTGTATTTCGTGGACGACCAACCCGTCGTCGCTGCATGGGGGTTTGCCGGTGAAGCGGGTCAAGTGGATATCCGCCGACTGGAGCTACCTTTGGCGCCTCCGGAGGGGGTAAAAGAAGCGGCCGCCAGCGTGGCCAGTGCGCCCGTTGTTGCACGCACCACCCCCTGGTTACGCTGGCTGTGGTTGCTACCGCTACTGCTCCTCTTGGGCTTATTGCTCGGCTGGTTGCTGACCCAGTGCGTCAACGACAAGCAGGCACAGATCGCCGAGGTCCCATCACCTGTTGTTGCGCCGCCCTCTAGCCCACGCCCGGTCGAGCCGCGACCGGTAGCCGTTCCGCGGCCGGCCGATCCTGCCGCCGGGGTGATGCAACCGGTACAGCCCGGTGATGACGGCATCCGCATCATCGGCCATGATGGCGGAACGCTCATCGATCGGGAGCCGATCGAAGGCCAAGAGCAACAAAAGCTACCCGAACAGGTACCGCCCGGTGGCAGCGAAAGCCCCGGAAATGAAAGACTTGGAAATGAAAGCCCTGGGAATGAAAACGAGCCGCCGCCGGACATCGCAGAGGAGCGCTCTGCGCCGGCGCCGCCGGCCGCTCCGTAGCCCACAGATGAGAACACGGATGACCAAACGCAAGCACCCGCGCCACAGGAAGCACCCGCTACGCCAGCGCAAGCTTTGCAGATCCCGCCTGACGGCGAAGGGACGGGCGTGGACTTTATCACTGGCGTTTGGCGCGCGGAAACGGGCTTGGTCGATCGCGATACCGGCCAACCACTGCGCCAACGCTATGAGTTTCGTGACGACGGCTCCGGCTCGGTTCGCCTAGACCGGGCCGATGGTGTCGCCTGCGTGGGTGCAGCACGGGCGCGACGCAATCCCGACGGCAGTGTGGAAATCGCCGAGCAAGGTGAAATCGAATGTCCGGACGGGCGGGCGTTCCAACCATCGGTAACCCACTGCGTGAACGGACCCGGCGGTAGAGCGATTTGCAGGGGCAAGAATCTTGGCGGCGGGCCCGACTACAAGGTCGAGATAACACGTTGACTAAAAGGGGGTTGACTAGAAGGGGGTTGACCGGCTGCGTAAGATCGGCAGGTTTAACGGGGTTGACGAGTGCAATAGGAAAGTCATGACGCTAGCGAGATGTTTGCGCAAGACCGGCACGGTCAGCGTGGTGCTGGATTCCGGTATTCAATTCCTGGATCTCGGGTTCAGTACCCGACATGCGAACATGCCCAGAGATTGGGACTGTTACGACACTACAGCCGGCGCCATGTGGGGCGATATCGGCGAGTATTGCATCGTTAACCGTGATGGTGAGCCAGTGTCTCCCGACCTGGCCGGCCGGGCGAGCACCTATTCACTGACGCGCAAACAAGTACTGGACTTCGCCGCGGGGCGCTGGTTGCCACTGCCGGTGTTCCGGCGGCGCGATACCAACAGTTTCGCTGATGGGCCGCACAACTGGGCGCGCATCCGCTTGGTGGCGCTGCCCCGCGAAGACGAATCCGGCTACGACTACCGCTGCGTGCTGGCCTTGGATACCAGTGTCATGGAGGTGCGCGCCGGGCAGCGCTATTTGGCCCCCTCCGATGACGATGCTGGCCGCGCTTTCGATAGCGTGCCCGATGTTGGCGTCATCGGTTTGTTTACCGCGCAGTCCTGGGTCCGGCAATGGCTGATCGAATCCTACGAACAATTGTATACGGCAGCGTACGAACGGCGCACAGGCCGGCGCTTGACGCGCAGACCGGATGCGGTCGAGCTTGCCGAGGAGGTGGGGGGACCCGCTGAACCCGTGTTGCTCTACATGGCGTTATTGGACATCTTGGCCGTGTTGCAGGTTATCCCGACGATTCGCCTCATAGCCGGCAATACGGGTGATCGGATCGACTGCGATCTGATTCTGGACGTCGGCAATTCGCGTACCTGTGGTTTGCTGATCGAGTCCGATCCGGACAGCGGTGCGGATATCGCCAAGGCGGTTAAACTCAAGATACGCGACTTGAGTCAGCCGCATCGGGTATACGAAGAGCCGTTCGAATCGCGGGTCGAATTCGCTCTCGCCGAATTCGGCAAAAATGATCTTTCGGTATTGAGCGGGCGTGGTAATGCTTTCGAATGGCCAACGATTGCCCGCGTTGGTTTCGAAGCCGCCAGGCTGGCGGGCGAGCGGGTGGGCAACGAAGGCACATCCGGAATGTCCAGTCCTAAACGCTACCTGTGGAGTACCGAGCCGCCGGCGCAGCAGTGGCGTTTTAATGCCGGCGCCGTTCGCGCACTGGATGAACCGTTTGCCGCGCAAGGCGCAATTCCATCCCTGGTGAACGATGAAGGCGTACCGTTGCACCGCTTGGCGCTGGAGGAGCGCGCTGCCGCCTTCGAAGCGAGATACTCGCGCAGCAGTTTGTTCGCTTTTGCGATTGCGGAGGTCTTGCTTCATGCTCTGTCGGTGGTCAATTCTCCCGGGCACCGGCTGGACCGCGAAAACAGTGAAAATCCACGGCGCTTGCGCCGGCTCATAGTGACCATGCCTTCGGCGATGCCTCTGGCGGAACGGGTGTTGTTGGAGCAGCGGGTGTGCGAGGCCAGGGATCTGGCCTACCTGGGGGCAGGTTTAGTGCAAGAGAAGGCCGATGGGGGTGGGCTCGATTGGACCCGCGCCAAGTTGCGCGAGCCGCAGGTAGTGATTCAATGGGACGAGGCCAGTGCCGCGCAAGTGGTGTATTTGTACGGGCGCATCGTACGGCACTTCGCCGGCCACGCACCGGCCTGTTTTGCCGCGCTCAAGAAACGTTCCGCGGCCCATAGCGACGCGCTGCGCTTGGCTACGCTCGATATCGGTGGAGGTACCACCGATCTGGTCATATCGGGCTACACCTGCTCCGGCCGTGGTAACTCGGTATCGATATTCCCCAAGCAGCACTTCCGCGAAGGTTTCAATATCGCCGGTGACAATATCTTGTTTCGCGTTATTCGCAATTTGGTGCTGGATCCCATTGAAGAGGCCATGCAGCAGGCTGGAGTATCCTCTAGCGGTGCTTTAATGATGATGCTCTTCGGCGGCGACCGCGGCGATATGAGCGCATCGCAACGGTTGCGGCGCCAGCAGTTTGCTCTGCAAGTCGCTTATCCGCTCGCATTGGGCATGTTGGCCCGCTACGAGTCTTCGTTGGACAATAGCGAAAAATTCGATGATATCGTCATCGACAGCTTTTTCGATCCGGCCCGCAGGCCCAGCGATCAAGTACTGGCTTATGTCAACGATGCGGTGCAGCGCCACGGCGGCGCCGAATTCGATCTGCGTTCAATCCCGTTTGCTGTCGATTTCGCCAAGATCGAACAGAGCATCCGCAGCGATATGAGCGATGTTCTGGGGGCGCTGGCCGAGATGGTCTGGCGTTACGATGTGGATATCTTGCTCGTATCCGGGCGCCCATCGAGGTTGCGCGCTATCAATGAACTCCTGTTGGAAACGCTACCTATGATGGTGGGGCGAATTGTGCCCATGCATGGATTCAGGGTAGGGCAATGGTATCCCTATCAAGATCATCATGGTCATATCAGTGATCCGAAGACCACTGCCGCTGTCGGCGCCATGCTGTGCTCGCTTGCCGCCGGTAACATCGAGAGCTTCAATTTCCGCAGCGACTTCATCAAAGCACCGGAATCGACCGTTAGATTTATCGGCAAACTGGATCAGCAGGACAGAATTCCGGCCGCGGATGTCTATTACGCCAATGTCGATTTGAACAGCGAAGACACTGATTTGCCGCCCGATGACTCGATCGAATTTCACGGCATCATGAAAATCGGCTTCAGACAATTCGCCAACGAATGGTGGCCGGCAACACAGCTCTATTCGATCGAGTACCAATCCGATGAGGACAGCCGGGAGTTGCATCACCGCACGCCCATAACCGTGAAGTTGAAACGCAGTCAACGCAGTGGCTCGGAGCGCCTGTCGGAGTCGCTGGCCATAGACTCTGCGCTCGATATGGATCAGCGCAATGTAAAAAAACGGCTGAAAATGCGCTTGCAGACACTCACCGATCAGAACGGCTATTGGCTCGATAGCGGGATCCTGTTGAAAGGCGCCTGATGGCGAATTGTTGAGGGGCACTGTTGAGGGACACTACCGTGGATGCCAGCGAACTGGAGGCATTGGGCCAGGATCTCGAGACCGCTTGTGGCGAAGCGCGCGCCTGGGTGCGCAGGGTTGCCGGGTCGTCGCGCCGGGTGCGCTCGGAGCAAGTAGCGCTGAGCACCCGTTCCATGCGCACTGAACTGGAAGCACGCCGGCTTAAAGCGGCAGCCGCTAGGCGCATGTGCGTGGGTGTGTTCGGGCCCAGTCAAGCCGGCAAGTCTTATCTGGTATCGCGGCTATCTACCTGCGCGCCATCGACGGGCTCGCCTGAGCGCCCTGGAGCGCAATCGGAAACGTCCACCCTCAGTATCCGCTTCGGCGACTCCACGACGTTGAATTTCCTGGAACAGATCAATCCGCCGGGTGACAAAGAATCAACCGGCCTGGTCACGCGCTTTACCACGGCGCGGGTGGATGGACCCGAGGATTGTCCGGTGGGCTTGCGTTTGTTCTCGGAGACCGATCTCGTCAAGGTGTTTGCCAATTCGTTCTTATTGGACTTCGATCATCACAACTTGGAGTTCGACGCGCCGATGAGCGCGCAGGCGATCGGCGCGGTGGTAGCGGGGACGGGCAAGGGTGGGACCGCGCGGGCCGAGCATCTGGATGAGGTGACGTTGCACGATCTTGAAGATTACTTCAGGCGAAGCTTCGACAGCGCCTCCAAGTACCTGGGCGCGGCCGGTTATTGGGACCATGTAAACCGGTTGGCACCGGCTCTGGATGTACGCGGCCGAGCGCGCTTGTTCAGCGTGCTCTGGGGCGGCATCGACGAATTTACCGGGCTGTTCGTACTGCTGGTGAGCGCGTTGGAACAACTCGGTCACGCCGCGGATGCGTTTGCCCCCTTGAGTGCGCTGACCCCGCGCAGCAGCACCATCATCGACGTGGACCGCATTAAGCTGGGTCTGGGTACAGCCGAAGATGCGAACGACACATTGCCCGTTGCGGTAGCCGGGCAAGCCGCGCGCATCGGTGTGGCGCGTAGCACCCTGTGCGCGCTGACGGCGGAGTTGCGCTTACAGGTCGGCAATGACGTCGCCCCGATGTTTGCCCATACCGACTTGCTCGATTTTCCGGGCGCGCGTTCGCGTGAGAAGCACCGCAGTATTCGCGATGGTTTGGATGCGGATGCAGATGCCAGGGAGCGTACCGGCGAACTGTTCATACGCGGCAAGGTCGCCATGCTGTTCAAACGCTATACGGACGAGCGCGAACTCACCGCCATGTTGCTGTGCATGCCACCTAGCAATCAGGAGGTCAAAGACCTCGGCTCGATGGTGGGTGAGTGGGTGCATCGTACCCATGGAGAGCAGGCTTGCGAACGGGCTGCACAGACCACCGCCTTGTTTGTAGTGCTCACCAAATCCGATGCGGATTTTATGCGAAAAGAAGGTGAAGACGACGAATCACGCAAGCACAAGTGGAACCGCCGCTTCGAAGCATCCGTGCGCGCAGAATTCAAGAAGGAAGGATGGTTGGAGGAATGGCAGGTGGTCGATGGCGTGGCGCGGCCATTTGCCAACACATTGTGGTTGCGCAATCCATCGGTGCAGCAAGCGCATTTGGTCAAGACCGAACAAGCGCCATCGGGGCGCGTCGAAATCGCTTATGCCGAGGAGATAGCGGGTGATCTGCCAAGACTCAAGGCCGACTTCTTGGCCGATACACGGGTCGCCCGACATTTCGCCGATCCTGCGAGGGCCTTCGATGCGCTGCTCGAACTCAATGATGGCGGGATCGGTTACCTCATCGAGTGCTTGGATGAGGTCTGCGTGGCCGCCACCAAAATCGCTCAGATCGAGGGGCGGCTGGCCGAGGCCGCGAGTGATTTCAGCCGTTGGTTTGAGACGTTTCATGAAGCTGGAACCGAGGAATCGCGCGAGCGCCGCCGCCAGCAGGCGGCTAAGGCGGTAGAGAGTATAGGGCGCTCGATCGGTAAAAACGGGCGCAATTTCGGCCGGGTGTTACGGCGCTTCGAGGCCGATGTGGATGAACTCTACGGCCTTTATTTGAATATTGCCCGGTTCGGCACACCGGCAATCGAGGAAACCGAACATCCGTCCGGTGAGGCCGAGCCGGAGGATGAGGGCGGCAGCATTTTCGATCTGGATGATGATTACGAAGACGAGGAACCGGCAACTGAAATGGAAAGCAGGGAAGAGCCCGGTGGTGATAATGCCGATCCGCGCAGCCTCGCATTCGCCGAGCAGGCGGTGCAGTTGTGGTTGGAACAACTGAGCAATGCTGCGCCGCAGTTCGAGCAGCCTAGCGCCGCCGGGCGTGAAGCTCTCATGTTCGTGGTCGAACAATTGCGCATGGCGGTGCACGGACAACAACTGACGCGCCGCATCGCGCAATCATTGTCTACCCACGGTCAGGTTATTTCAGCCGCTTGGGAAGAGTTGGCCGAGTTGGGCGCGATCATAGTGGCCAACGAGATCAATGCGTTGGTGGCATCGCTGGGTTTCGGCGGATTATCCGATGATGAGCGGCCACCCGTGCCACCGGCCCCGCAAGCCGAGCGGCGCAAAGCATTCATGCCGCCCCCCGCGGTGGAGGGGGTGCCGGCGCTCGGTAAGCAACGCCGCCGCGTAGAGATGGAGTTCTTGCAAGACTGGCTGGCCTCCATGGTGCAGTTGTCGCTCGACAATCTGGGTTCCCTGGAAGGCCGTGAAATATCCGCTGAAGACAACCAAACTCTAGGCAGGATCTTGGCTCGAGTACAACCGGTTAAGGCGCGGGCGGTTGAGGCGCGGGCGAGCCTGTGACGTGCCGGGGTGGTTCGACGATGACGTGTTGCTATGAGCGCTATCGCTGAAATAGTTCAAGAGCTTGGCGTAGACAGGCCGGGCTGGGCGCGCTTGGTCGTGCCGTGTGCGCTGCCCGATGGCGGGCAGTTACGGGCGAGTTTTAGGCGCAATAGTCAGCCGCCATGGTTGGGCGACGGTGAATGGGGCGATAATCTGACTTGGCATGCGTTGAACTGTGCTGGCCGGGACGATGGCAGGGTGGAGATCAGCGTTCCACCCGCGCTAAACGAGAAGCTCGTCAATACGACCATCGAGGTGAGTGTAGAGACGAGTGACGGCGCTGCTGCATACCGCTTGTATTGGCTTGTGCCAGTGTTGGCCGGCGCCGCGCAAGCGGGCGCAACCCATGAAACGGCGTTGAAAGTTCAGCACGATACGCACCCGCAAATGCCCGCCAACGAAGCGGTCGTGGAGCATCCGAATCAGGAACGATCCACTCGGGAAGGGTTGGCCCAGGATGCAGTAGAGCCAGTGCAAGAACCAGGGCCAGCGCAAGCATCCGAGCCTGAATTAGAGGCGCAAGCGCATAGTACTACCCCCTCACCGGTGCCGGCACAGCCCGGTAAACCTTTTATACGCACACTCTTGGTACGGCTGGGTGCTCTGGGAGCGCTCGCCGTGTTGGCGGCTGCCGTGTGGACGGTTGCCGTGTGGTGGTATCTGGACGGAGGACAAATGGCCTCACCTACGGCGCCCACAGTAGTGGCAGCGCCAAAAGTTGGGTGCAACAACGATGCGATCAAAGAGTGGCTCGCAGATAAAGCGCCAGCGGCTGTAGTCATTCGCGAGCTGGCTGAACGTTGTCAAAAAGACGGTGATGAGGACATCGCAAAAAAGCTCTATAGGCGGGCTGCGCACGAAAAAGATCCGCAAGCGGCGCTCGTCGTAGCGCGCTGGTTCGATCCCGAGACATTCGCCGCCGAAGGCCGTCAAGTATCGCGGCCGAGCGCGGAAAGCGCGGCGAGATATTACAAGATCGCTGCCGAAGCAGGGGTTCCACAGGCGCAGTACCGGTACGGCGTGTTGTTGTATCAAGGCGCGACGGATGCGCAGACCGGGCCGGAGCAAGGTATTGAATTCATCAAACGCGCTGCCGCGGCAGGCGATCAGGATGCGATCGCATTCATGCACAATCAACGGAAAAGCCCATGAGCACTCTTTACTCTGATGGCGCAGGCATCCTTGGCAATACTCGAAAACCGGCGCGTCCAAGCATCGGGTTATTGGCTGCGCTTTGCGGTGCACTGGTAGCTAGCGCCATTGCAGTCGATGCGACCGAGGGCGCGCGGCCGCTGTTGATGGACAACAAGACCACGCTCTACAAGCGTGTTTTGACCCGGCCTGGTGCGGTACTCGAGCCTTGCCGGCCGCCGCTCGATTGCCTGCAAAAAAAAAGCGCAAGCCGTGGCGCCAATGACGATTTATTATGTCTATGCGGAGAATGAAGACGGCACCTTGTTGGTGGGTCCCAATACCCGCGGTGTGCATGCGGGCATGGTAGACGCCGAGCATACGGTGCCGTGGAAGCAAAATATCGTGTTGAGCTTCGAAGATCCGGCCCACCGTGATCGAGTGTTGTTCTTCTCCGAGCGTGACAAGATGTTGCAGTTCATGACCGCGAGCGGCTTGGAGCAACGGCAAGCGTCGGTCTATGCCGCAATCGATCAGGGTTCGGCGCCACCGTTTCAGGAAGTGATTGCCGTCGAACCCGATACCTTCGTGGACATTCGCAAGCAGCTCTACCTGCTGCCTATCTTGGCAGCGGAAGAGCCAGCGGTGCACAAAATCCAAGGGCGCCGTATCAAGTCCGCTCTACTTGAAGTGGCTGCGGTCACCAAGAATACGCCGCCAGCCAAACCACCCGCGTCTTTGTCTGCCCGGGTCAATCCAAACCTCGAAGACTACCGCACCGCCGTGGTATTCGTAGTCGATGCATCGGGTTCCATGCAGCGAGATATAGACTCGACGCGTGAGGCTGCTGTTGAATTGTTGGAGTCGTTACAACGCGCCGGCTTGTCCGACAAGGTGCGCTTTGGGCTCATCGGTTTTCGCGATGATCCTGAAGCCGTGCGTGGTGTGGGTTATCTGACGCGCATGTTCGTCGATCCGGCGAAGGCCGATAGCGCGCAGAAGTTTCTGGCGGGTGCGCAGCAGCTAGCGGCGTCGCCGGTTTCTACACGAAGCTGGGCCGAAGATGGATTGGCGGGTATTCAATCGGCGTTGAACGACGTCGATTGGGAACAGTTCGGTGGCCGCTACATCGTGTATATGTCCGATGCCAGTTTGCGCGGCGCAACGGCCGACGGCGATACCCCCGCTAGCGCGACGGCGAGTACTATCGAAGATATCAATGCGCTTGCAATAGAAAAAGGCGTAGCCATCTATTCGTATCACATTCTGACCCGTGCTGCGCGGCAGCGCGGTGACATCGAGGTTGCCAAAGCGCAAATGGAGGCGGTGAGCCGTTATCCTGGCGCGGGCTCTCTTTATTATGGCGTAGCGTCCGCGCGTGACAGCGAAGTGGCTTACCGATCAGCGGTGCAGCAGCTCGCCAATGATTTGATACAGCATGTACGGGAAGCGACTAGCGGCCAAGCTGTACAACCGGTCGAGCAGGGTTCCACGGCAGGCAAACCGCTGACGATAGCGCAGAAGAATCAGGCGGTTGGACGGGCCATGCAGCTCAGATATCTAGGCTCTAGCGCCGGTACTACGGCGCCGTCGATGTTCCATGCCTGGGCCATGGAATTGTCGCCGCGAAGTGGTAGTTGGGCATTTTCCGTGCGCTTGTTGATCACCAAAGATCAGCTCAGCGACTTACGCGATACGGTGCAAGAGATCTACAACGCAGCCATCGAAAGCGAGTTCGACCCGCAGGCATTCTTACCTAGTATCTCATCGTTGGCTCTCAAGTTGGGCCGTGATCCGAAGATTGGCAAAAGCGGTTATGCGACGCGATTAGAAGATACCGAGTTGCTCGAGTTCCTGGAGGATCTGCCTTACAAGAGCCGAGCAATGGAACTGATCGCCGAAGACGCCTGGCTGGATCTGGAAGCTGCCGAAGTACTCAGCTTCACCGATAGTCTGTTAAGCAAAGTCAAGACGTACCAGCGGTTACACGATGATGCCGATAACTGGACACAACTGCACCGCGCCGATGAGCCCGGCGATGCGGTATATCCCATGCCACTGACGCTGTTGCCGTAGAGCACCGAAGGTGGGCTATGAGGCACGCTGTACCGGTGGCAAAACTGACCGACTTGAGTTTTCGCCGGCCAGTCGCTGCGGGTCAATATCTGGAACTGCGCGTTCCACAACTCAGCGTCGCCGCCGGCGCTAAAATCGCCTTAGTGGGGCCTAGTGGTTCGGGCAAGAGCACCCTGCTCGACTTATTGGGCTTGTGTTTGCCACCGACGGGTGGGAATTACTGGCTGGCCGCAGATGGCGGCGTGGTCGATGCGGCGTCTCTTTGGCAGCCCATTCGTCCGGCTGCGCTTTGTGCGCTACGCAGACGCGCCACAGGCTACATACTGCAAACCGGTGGTTTGCTGCCGTTTCTGTGCGCCCGCGACAACATTGCCATGGCGATGCCGGTCAAGGATCCGGATGTACTGGCGAAGATAGCGGATCAATTGGCCCTAAGTGCGCAACTGCTAGCGCGCAAACCTGCCAGCCTCTCGATCGGTGAGCGCCAGCGGGTTGCGATCGCGCGCGCGCTGGTGCATCGGCCTAAGCTCATTTTGGCGGACGAGCCGACTGCTTCGTTGGATCCGCACAACGCCGATGCCACCCTCACTTTGCTCTGTCAAGCGTTGGACGAAACCGGTTGCGCGGCAGTGATGGTGACGCATAACCGTGAGCTAGCGGAGCGCTTCGGTTTCCAATTGCATGAACTCGATATCCATGTAAGTGCACAGGCCGGCATGCGCATCAGCACATTGTGTAGTGTGGCGTGATTGCCAAGCTGTGGCACTGCGCTCTTTGCGATTTACGCCACGATTGGCTCGCCACGCTGTGTCAGATCGCTATTATCGTCGCTATCGTAAGTCCGCTATTCGTCCAACTCGGACTCGTCAATGCGTACATCGGATCCCTCGTCGATGAGCTGGTCTCCGATCCGCAGATCCTGCGTATCCGTCAGTCGCGAAGCCTCAATCTGACGGAGGATGAGTTGCACGCCCTCCGATCCCGTGCGTCCATTCGATTCGCGGTGCCCAGTGTGCGGGCCATTGCCGGGCAAGTGTTGGTGCGGGCCCAGGATGCTCGCAAGATAAGCGGTTGGCGCGAGACGACGGTACTGCCCAGCGCACCGGGTGACCCACTGTCCGAAGACGGTGTTAGCTTGGCGCCTGGCGTTCGCACCGTCTCTCTTGCCGCGCGCCTTGCCAAGGATCTAGACGTTGCACCAGGAGACATGATCCGCGTGCTGGTGACCAGGAAGCGCGATGCGGCTGATGAAGAAACGCAGCAATGGCTCACGGTGGAGAGAATTTTGCCGAATGCTGCCGATCGCCGTACCACGATATATGTACATGCCGCTTTCATAGAAGCGGTGGAACGGTATAAAGACGGCCATGCGGTGCCTTTGTTCGGTGTGGGCGGTGATCGACCATGGCGCCCGATCTCGCGTTATGCGAGCGTGCGTGTCTACGCTACGCAATTGGAGACCGTGGCGCTGGCGGCCCAGGCGGCCTCTGATATCTTGGGCGTCGAATTCAAAAGCCGCCAAAGCCAGATAGCGCAAGTGACGCAACTGCGCGCTACCTTGTTGTCTCTTTTTCTACTGCTGGTGGGACTGGCGGCCGCGGGTTTGTCGTTCGCATTGATTGCCAGCATGACGGCGGCCGTCGAGCGCAAGCGCAAAGCGCTCGCCGTGTTGAGCTTGATGGGGTTTCCTCCGGCCTGGTTGGCGGCGTTACCGGTCGTGCAAGCATTGATGGTGGCCGCCATGTCCATGGTATTGGTTGCCGTGGCTGTGGGTGCGGGCGAACGCCTGGTAGAGGCCTTGTTCGCGTCCATGCGAGCAACACGAACCCTGGTAGCCTTAGGCCCGGAACATTGGCTGGGTTGCATAGCGGCGATCGTTGTATTGTGTGTTTTGCCAGCGCTGGTGGCGGGCAGCCGCTCCGCCCTGGTGGCTCCATCCGATGCTTTGCGCGAAATTTGAAGAGCAGCTCTAAACATGCACTTTTTCCGCGATTGCGGCGTCAGCGCCGTGCTCGAATCCTCAGGTATCACCTATACACTGCGGTTGCGCGCGCGGTGCTTCCTTGCACTCACGAAACAATGACTATTTTTAGCAGGCGCCCTAAAGATAATTAAACAGCGAGATCGCGCAATGAAATTCGTTTATCGTGCAGGATTCGCAGCGCTGTTCTTCTCGGCCTCGCTGGTGGCACGAGAATCGGCTGACAATCCGCGTCCTATGAAAGCGATAGATATCATCATGCCGATGCCTTGTGAGCGCGAAATGGTGTTTGCGAAGGTCGAGGTTACTGCCTCTAGTGCCGGGGAGTTTGGCGATGCGCGCGTGCAACTGGGCTCTCGCAGAGACGATGTGGGTTTCTCCGAAGGACCGCGCGAGGTTTATCTTGCCGGTGGCTTCAACGCCGGGTCGCCAGCGACGCGTTCGTTCTGGATCGGCCGGTATGAAGTCAATCGGTCGCAGTGGGCGGCGCTCGATGAGACATGCGGCAAGGTAGCGAAGGCCGATTTGCCTGCCGCCGGCATGACGGTGATCGAAGCGCAGGCGTTTGCCCACCGGTACACCCTCTGGTTGCATAAAAACCATCCGGACAAGCTACCTGAGCTCGATGGAGCGCTCGCCTTCGTGCGCTTGCCGACGGAGGCGGAATGGGAGTTCTCAACGCGGGGGGGCAGGAAGGTCAGCGCATCGGAGTTTCGGGCGGACCGGTTTCCGATGAGCGCCGGGATAGAGCGGTATGCGTGGTTTCAGCATCCACAGCATTCGCGGGGTAAATTGCAGGAAATCGGATTGTTGGAGCCTAACCCATTGGGGTTGCATGATGTTCTCGGGAACGTGGCTGAATACGTCCTCGATACCTACCAGTTGAACAAACACGGCCGTTTGCATGGCCAAAGCGGTGGCTGGGTCGTAAAAGGCGGTCACGTCAAGGTTCCGCGCGAGGCCATGCGCAGTACCTGGCGGCGCGAGGTCATCCCCTATGGAAAAGCGGGCAAGCGGGCTTTGCGCAGAGCCGGCCTACGGTTGGTGATATCGATGCCGGTCGAGCGCTCCGCGGCGCGGCTGAACGCGCTACGCGAAGCTTGGAAGCGGTTGCCTCGGGTGGTGGCTGCGCCCGAGCCGGCCACCGGCGGCGCTAGTGTCGGCGCCGAGCCTAAAACGGATCCCATCGAAGAGCTCAAGACGTTGGCGGATGCCGCACCGGATGCGGCTTTCAAACACCGCCTGGAGCGCTTGGTGGACACATTGAGGGCGAATATACGTACTCGCAACGATGCAAGAGATCGGGCGGCCTCGAGTCAACTGCGCACGGTCGCATTGTTGGCGCATAGAGCGCATCGGCGCATCTGCGATCTGGGCAACTTGCAATTGATCCTTGAAAAAAACAAAGATAAGCCGGAGCGCATCAAGAAGTTTCAAGGACCTGCCAGGCGTAAACACAAGCAGAGTATCGAAGCATTGCGCGACTATCAGGACGGCGTGGTCGAGTATGCCGATGGCTTTCCTAGCGCTATTATTTCGGCTCAAGCCAAGCCTGCGTTCGAGCGCATGAAACAGGCTGGTGCCACTGAATTCGCGGCATTCGTTGTTCCAGTCTATAAGCACGTGGTACAGGTCAAGCAAGGCTTTGCGCTCAAGCGCGAACAAATCGTTGATGATCTGCTGCGAATTCGGCGCGGCGGCAAGTTCTGTGAGCGCGCCAAACTGACAACGCAATGATGACAACGCAATGAATTTATCTCGCCACGGACGCAGGCGCAGAGGTAGGACTCAGATGCATCGCAGACGACATTGTTGGTTGAATCATCGGCGTTCACCGAATCACCGGTGGTCTGATGTGGGCGCTGCTTTGGCTTTGTGTGTGGTGCTGGTGGCAAGCGGTCCAAGCGGGGCACAACAACCGGACATTGAGGAAGGCTGGGAAGACTTCAAGAGAAGTCTGCTTCGCTCGGGTTCGTCGGTCGATGGGCCGCCGCTCACCTCTTCGCTCACCCCCGAGGAGAAGCGTCTACGGCAGCGTCGGCATGAATATATCGATAACTTGGTGTTGAGAGCGAGTATCGAGAAAGCCGCTGTGGTGGGCGGCATCGCGCTAGCGGGATGTCTGCTCTTGTCGGAGAAGAAACGCAAGCGATGTATTGCAGTGGCGCTGGGTGTTGGTGCAGGCACATTTTTGTATTCCCGCTATGTGGATTCCAGGCGGGTAAAAGGCAAGGAAGACCAGGTCCTGGACGCCGAAGCGATGGCCGCCGATCTGGAGCAGGAAGTGGTGGCGTTAAGACAATTGAACGAGGATGCACGCAAGGTTGCCGTGCAGAACAATCAACGTATAGTGGCGCTGCGCGCCCGGGTCCACTCCAACCGAATTTCGATGAGTGATGCGCAAAGAGAGCAGGCGCGTATCGAGAGCAATGTGAATGCCGTGACGGATGCGCTCGAAGCTGGCAAGAAGGAACTTGCCGGATGGGAAGACGTGCTCGATGAAACGCGCGAGAAAGGGGGTTCGGTGTACATACTCGGACAAAAAATCGAACAAAAACGAATGGCGATTGCAGAGCTTGAGGCGATCGAAGATTCGATGCTCGAACAGCTTCAATCCGTGCCCACATTGGAGCCGGCGACACCCGCTTTCGATTATTCACAGGACTCGGATAGCGGAGGAGGTGATCCGTGAGAAGAAAAAATGGTTCAACGGCGCGTCAACAGTCATCACACTCCATGATTGCCCCCACCATGATTGCGCACGCCATGATTGTGCTGCTGGCTGTTGCTTTCATGGCCGGACTGTCGGGGTGCGCAACGCAAGAACTGGTGCGGTACGAGGCTGATCAGGAGAGGCGTCACCGCGTTGCGGGTCAACGGTCCGAAGCGGCTAAGGCTGAATTGCGTCAGTACCAGGTGGATTTCAAGAAGACGAACCAACTTCTAGTCAGGCAAGTGAATACGTTGTCGGATCTTGAAGTGCTGGCCGCGCGAGCCGGTCGGGATGCGTCGGCGGCGCGTGCGGCATTGGCCAAGGCGAAGGACCACTACGCGATCCTCGAAGCGCGGCTGAAAGAAAACAAAAACCGGATGCTCAAGGTGCAAGCGGAACTGCGTATACAAGAATTAAAGCCGTCTCCGGGTGCGGAGGTGGTGCGGTTGAAAGAGGAACTCGCCGAGTTGGAAGGCGCCGAGCAGCGGCTGAAGGAAGACTTGGACGTACTTCTGCAAAGTTGAGCAGAGAACACTTGGAGCGTGAGTCTCGGATTGCCGAATGTTACGCCATTCGAGCTATTCAAGACGCGCGCGAGTGCAGAAGACACGCTGAGGATTTTTTAAAGTCTTTTGAGCGATTGGGGCGCTGGTTTAAGTCGTTGCACTGATTCGCAGCGGCCCGCATTTAACTGCTTGCGGAACAGTGTGGAACCGTTGATCCCAGAATGGGTGAAGGGTTCATGCAGGCCTTGTTACGGTGCGCGCGAAAGCCCTGATGTCGTCCATGAGCAATTGTGGCTGCTCCAGCGCGGCGAAATGCCCACCCTTGGGCATCTGCGTCCACTGGGCCACGTTGTAGACTCGCTCGACGTAGGAGCGCGGTGGCCAGGTCAACAGCTCGGCGGGGAATAAGGCGCAAGCGGTAGGCACTTCTACACGTTTACCCTGCGGCGATAGAAGCCGGCCACCTTCTTCGCGGCGGCCGAAATAAATCCATGAGGCGGTGTTGAAGGTGCGGGTTATCAGGTACACCATGATGTTGGTGAGCAGCAGATCCTTGGAATGGACGCTTTCCACATCATCCCCATCGGTGTCCGACCAGGCGTTGAATTTTTCGATGATCCAAGCGGCAACACCCACCGGGCTATCCATCATGGCGTAGCTCAGTGTCTGCGGTTTGGTGGCTTGTTGGGTGCGGTAGCCGCTTTCCAGCTCCTGTTCTCGTTCGAAGCGTTCGGCCCAAGCATGCTCCTCCGGGCCGATGGGTCCATCGGGATGGCGCATCATCATGATATTGACGTGAATGGCTTGGCAGGCGGGATGCTCGAATCCCAACCAGGTGGCGATGGCGCCGCCCCAATCCCCGCCTTGCGCTATGTAACTGTCATAGCCGAGCACATCGGTCATCAACTGGTTGAAGATGCCGGCCACCCGCCGGGGACCTATGGGGCGAGGGGGTCGGCCGGAAAAGCCGAAGCCGGGCAGGGAGGGGGCGATGACGTCGAAAGCATCTTCCTCCTTGCCCCCGAACCGCTCCGGGTGAGCAAGTGGTTCGATGATATCCAGAAATTCGACGATAGAGCCCGGCCAGCCGTGGCTGATGATGAGCGGTGTTGGCGAGGGGCCGCTGCCACGCTCGTGGATAAAGTGAATGTCGATGTCACCGACGCGGGTTTTGAATTGCGCGAATCGGTTGATGGCGGCTTCGTGGGCGCGCCAGTCATAGCTCTCCAACCAGTAATGGCAGAACTCTTGCATGTAGGGCAAGTTAGCGCCGTATAACCAGCCGCCGTCATCCGGCATCTCATGCCATGGATAGTGCGCAACACGCGTGCGAATCCACTCGAGCACATGGTCTTCGGTGCGGACTTCGAAGGGCGCAATAGTGTTCATCGGGCGTCCGTCCGGTGCCTGTTCGCACCGGCACTTAGCTGATATTCATACATCATTGAAGGATCGCACCTACAGTGACTTCCGGCGATAGGGATATCTCCAAGTGGTTTGAGTTCCAGCTTGGGTTGATCGCGGCCAGCGCCGTGGACGGCACTTTGCGCGAGGATGCAAGGGATCTTGGTGTTGACAAGGCATTCGATGAAGGTTTCCACGCTGGCGTTAAGGGCGGGCTCGTCGAGTTGGCGTGACAGATAGTGTCCTGCCGGCGTTAACCGGTACTGGTGCCGCCTACCGTCAATGCATCGACTCGCAACGTGGGCTGGCCAACGCCCACCGGCACGGATTGGCCCTCTTTGCCACAGGTGCCAACGCCTGTGTCCAAAGCCAGATCGTTGCCCGCCATGCTGATCCGAGTCATCGCCTCGGGACCGTTACCGATGAGGGTGGCGCCTTTGACCGGGCGCGTAACTTTGCCGTTCTCTATGAGATACGCTTCGCTGGCCGAGAAGACGAACTTGCCGGAGGTAATATCGACTTGTCCGCCTCCGAAGTTGACGGCGTATAGGCCCCGGTCCACAGAACGAATAATCTCTTCGGGCTCGTGTTCACCGGCCAGCATATAAGTGTTGGTCATGCGGGGCATCGGCAGGTGGGCGTAAGACTCGCGCCGGCCATTGCCGGTCGAACTCGTGCCCATGAGCCCGGCGTTGAGTTTGTCCTGCATGTAACCGGTCAGTACGCCGTTTTCGATGAGGGTGGTGTACTGCGCGGGCGTGCCTTCATCGTCGATGTTGAGCGAGCCGCGGCGCCCTTCCAAGGTACCGTCGTCAACCACCGTGCAAAGAGGGCTGGCTACCTGCTCGCCGACACGGCCGGCGAAAGCGGAGCTGCCTTTGCGGTTGAAGTCGCCTTCCAAGCCGTGCCCTACGGCTTCGTGCAACAACACGCCGGGCCAGCCGGGGCCTAGTACCACCGGCATGGTGCCCGCTGGGGCATCGACCGCATCCAAATTGAGCAGTGCTTGCCGAACCGCCTCCAGGGCATAGCCGGCGGCATGATTGTCAGTGGCAAAATAGTCGTATCCCTGGCGCGCACCGCCACCGGAGGTTCCTTGTTGGCGCCGGCCGCCATCCTCGGCGATCACGCTGACGTTCATGCGTACCAGTGGGCGTACATCGCCGGCGAGGGTGCCGTCGCTAGCGGCCACTAGAATAGTGCGAAGCTCCGCTGAGAGGCTGACGATGACTTGTTTGATACGGGGATCGGCGGCGCGCGCTCGACTGTCGGCCAATTCCATCAATGCGAGCCGTTCGCGCTCGCTCAACGTGCTCAACGGATCGATGGGCGCATAGAGTTGCAGCGGCGCTGAGCGGTGCCATGCTTGCACGGCGCCGTCCCCTCCGCTGCGGGCGATGGCACGGGCCGCGCTAGCCGCTTGCGTAAGAGCTGGCAAGACGATCTCATCGCAGTAAGCGAAGCCGGTTTTTTCGCCGCTCACGGCGCGCACGCCAACACCTTGCTCGATGTTATGGGCGCCTTCTTTGACAACGCCGTCCTCTAGCACCCAGGATTCGGAGCGCGAGTGTTGAAAATAAAGATCGGCGCTGTCTACCCGGTGGCTCATGATGCCGGCTAAGGTCTTGGCGATGCCCACATCGCTGACATCGCCGGGTGCCAACAAGCGTTCGCTCACTGTGCTCAGCAGATCTGTCATGGCTTCACCTGTCCGGGGATTGTTGCCGCAGCCTTATGGTCCGGGGAGGATAACATTCATTATTTATTCGCAGCCGGTTCTTTTTGACAGCCGATCTCTGCTCTAGTTACATTGCCCGGCTGGTCCGGGCCCGAGTGTCCGTGACGGTAGCGCGCTGCTATGGGCGCGGGATTTACGGGGTAGTTACCTTGGGATGGGCAGTCCTAATGGCCGGCACCCGCTCGCAGATACGGATGATGCGCCCTATAAGTGTCATCGGAGTTGATTATGAAGCCAGCTAACGTAGGCTTGCTCGGCTTGGGTACCGTCGGCGGCGGTACCGTCAATGTGCTCGCCAGAAACGGCGAAGAAATCTCCCGCCGGGCGGGACGCGCTGTACGCATTGCCCATGCCGCGGTGCGCGATGTCGCTAAGCCCCGCATCTGCGATACCAGCGGGATTGCGTTGACCACCGATCCTGTCGATGTGGTGCGCAATGACGGCGTGGATATAGTCGTGGAGCTTATCGGTGGCACTGAATTGGCTTACGAACTGGTCAGCGAGGCGATCGCCCAGGGCAAGCATGTGGTGACGGCCAACAAAGCGCTCATCGCCCTGCATGGCAATGAGGTATTTGCGGCGGCCCGCGCTAAAGGCGTCATGGTGGCCTTCGAGGCCGCGGTGGCTGGCGGTATACCGATTATCAAAGCGATACGCGAGGGGCTGGCCGGCAACCGTATCGAATGGTTGGCCGGCATCATCAACGGTACGGCGAATTTCATCTTGAGCGAGATGCGCGACAAGAGCCGGACGTTCGATGATGTGCTGGCCGAGGCGCAGGCACTTGGGTTTGCCGAAGCCGATCCGGCTTTCGATGTGCAAGGGATAGACGCTGCTCACAAGTTGGCCATCTTGGGTTCGGTAGCATTCGGCAAGCCGTTGGATTTCGATGCGCTGTACGTGGAAGGGATTACCGCCATAACGCCGCTGGATATCACGTTCGCCGAGCAGTTGGGTTATCGCATCAAGCACCTGGGATTGGCGCGGCGCACCGGCGAAGGCGTGGAGATGCGCGTTCATCCCACTTTGATCCCCGAGCGGCGTCTGCTCGCGAATGTGAACGGTGTTATGAACGCGGTCTTGGTCAAAGGGGACGCGGTGGGCGCCACGCTGCACTACGGTGCCGGGGCCGGTGCCGAGGCGACCGCATCCGCGGTGATTGCGGATCTGGTCGATGTGGTGCGCGCCCTGAGCACCGCTCCGGGCAACCGGGTACCGCACTTGGCGTTCCAAGCCGAGCAGATGGCCGACGTTCCTGTGGTCCCCATGGCGCAGACGTTAACGGCGTACTATCTGCGCATGCAGGCTGATGATCGCCCGGGTGTTTTGGCCGAGGTGGCGAGCATCCTCGCTAGCAACGGCATCAGTATCGAGGCGGTGGTGCAAAAAGAGGCCAAGGCCGGTGCCAGCCAAGTGCCGCTCATCATGCTGACCCATCCTGTGCGCGAGGGACAGATGGATGATGCGCTTGCGCGTATCGAGGCCAGCAAGCATATCTCGGGCGCGGTCATGCGCCTGCGGGTGGAGGCTTTGGACGGGGATTGAGTTGTGGCGGTTGAACACCTGTGGCCAGATGCAAGTGGATTGAATAAAGGGCACCTCTAAAAATAGTCATTTTTTCGTGAGTGCAAGGAAGCACCGCGCGCGCAACCGCAGTGTATAGGTGATACCTGAGGATTCGAGCACGGCGCTGACGCCGCAATCGCGGAAAAAGTGCATTTTTAGAGGTACCCTAAAAGTGGATAGATACTCAGTTGAGTGAGCAATATGCCGATCAACTATACCGGACTCATCGACCATTACCGCGCGTGGATGCCGCTTGCCGATGACATCGAGGTCATTTCGCTGCGCGAGGGCAACACACCGCTCATGCGGTTGCATAACATGGAGTCCGAACTGAATGCCGATGTTCGACTCTATGCCAAGTACGAAGGCACTAACCCCACTGGTTCATTCAAAGATCGCGGCATGACTGTGGCCGTGACCCAAGCGCGGTATGAAGGGGCGGAGGCGATTATCTGCGCCTCCACCGGTAACACCTCTGCCTCGGCCGCCGCCTACGCGGCGCGCGGCGGTATGCGTGCTTTCGTCATCATCCCCGAAGGTAAAATCGCTTTTGGCAAATTGGCCCAAGCAGTGATGCACGGCGCCAAGGTTATTCAAATTCGGGGTAATTTCGATGACGGCATGCGTTTGGTAAAAGAAATGGCCGAGAGTGCGCCGGTCGCTTTGGTCAACTCGGTCAACCCCTTTCGTTTGCACGGCCAGAAGACGGCGGCTTTCGAAATCGTAGATGTTCTCGGACGGGCGCCGGATTTTCACTGTTTGCCGGTGGGTAATGCCGGCAATATCTCGGCTTACTGGATGGGTTATTGCGAATACGTGGGTGCCGAGCGGGCTAACACCAGGCCGGCCATGGTGGGATGCCAGGCGAGCGGTGCGGCGCCTTTTGTGCACGGCGCGCCGGTACGGACACCGGAGACGGTTGCCACTGCCATACGCATCGGCCAGCCTCAGTCCTGGGATAAAGCGCTGGTTGCCGGGCAGGAGTCCAAGGGCTGGTTTTGCGCTTTCGATGACCGTGAGATCTTGCGCTGCCAGCGGTTATTGGCTGAGCGCGAAGGGGTGTTTTGCGAGCCCGCTTCCGCTATCTCGGTGGCTGGTGCTATCGATGCGGTTGTCAAGGGCCGCATTCCCGCCGGCGCTACGGTTGTCTGCACGGTGACCGGTCATGGGCTCAAGGATGCCGATACAGCGGTCACCGAGAATGCGCTGAGGCCGCTACAGGTGCCAGCCGAAGCGGGCGCCGTACGTCAAGCGATTCTGGATGCCCTCTGAAATCGCCCATCGCACCGCCCATCACTATGGGCCCTGAGCTGACCGTACTGGCGCCCGGGCTGCTGGGGCCGTGGCCGGCAGCGCAGTGCCGGTTCGTGTGCGAGGGGCTGCAACTGCCCTCTTTTTCGTTGCTGTTCGCGCGTGGCAGTGTGGCGGGAGCCGGCGGCGGCGATGATTCTCTAAGCGGTGCATTATGCGAGGCGTTTGGTCTTCGCGCAGGGGCCAGCGGGTGGCCGGTGGCCGCTTTGACGCGCTTGGTGGACGGCGCTCACGAGGCGGGCGGGCGGGCGTTTTTGCGTGCCGATCCGGTGCATCTGGAAGCGCAGCCGCACGGTGCGCAAGTGGTCTATGGCGAAGCGCTTCGCTTGAGTCGCGAGGAGGCGGTGGCACTGGCCGGGGAACTCGCCGAGTTGCCCGCGCCCGGTCCACCGCAAGCGCTTGCCGCCTACCGGTGGTATGTGCCGATGGATGATAGCGGCGGCAGGGGCTGCGGGGAAGTCGGCGCGGTAACCACTCATCCCTTGGATGTGGCGGTGACCCGGGTGCGTGGATCTTTGCTGCCCGGTGGTGACGGCGGCGGCCCATGGCGTGCCTGGTTGACCCAGGCACAGATGATTTTGCATAGGGCACCGTTGAATGAGCGCCGTGTGAGCGATGGCTTACCCGCGGTCAACAGTCTTTGGTTGTGGGGCGGTGGCGCGTTGCCGCCGCGCAGGCAAGCCTCTTACGCCCGCGCGCTGGGCGCCGATCCTCTGCTCATCGGTTTATGCCGGCATCACGGTCTGGCGCATGAATGCTGGGACGGCGGCTGGCCGGCGGCGGCGGATGCGTTGGCCCGCGGCGGTAATACGTTGCTGCTCTGGACCGGTGCTTGCTCATTGGCCCGGCGCGGGGATGTAGAGAGCTGGCGCGAAGCGTTGCAGCGCTTCGAGGTGCAATTGGCTCGGCCGGTGGTGGGCGCGTTGCGCGATGCGAAGCTGCGGGCCATGCGTTTGCTAATGCCACCGGCGCCGGCGCTCAGGGTGACCCGCGGACAGTTGTGGCGATGGTGGCGTAGAAAACACTGGTTGCACTACACCGGCCTGGAGGCCTGGGGTGAGCGAGCCCTAAGCGCTCGAGTCTCTTGAGTGATCGAAGCGCAGATGACAGATGGGCTCACCGCTGCGGTAACAATCGTACGGCGGCCGGTGCCGCAGCGCCCACTTCGTTTCGGGGTGGATCTGCATCCCGTTATTCGCCGCATATACGCCAATCGCGGGATCCGTTCGGACGCTGATCTGAACACTACTTTAGGAGCGCTGGCCGCTTTCGATTCCATGGGCGGCGTGACGCAAGCGGCGGCAATACTGCGCCACGCCATCGCCGAGCGGCAGCGTATTCTCATCGTCGGCGACTTTGATGCCGATGGCGCCACCAGCTGTGCGCTCATGGTGAGCGCGTTGCGGGCTTTTGGCGCACCGGCGGTCGATTACTTGGTACCGAACCGCTTCGACTATGGTTACGGTTTGAGCCCCGACATCGTAGCGCTTGCGCTACAACGTTCACCGGCCGTGTTGGTGACGGTGGACAACGGCATCAGCAGCGTGGACGGGGTGGCGGCGGCACGAGACGCCGGTGTCAAAGTGATCGTGACCGATCACCATTTGCCCGGCCCTCGGTTGCCGGACGCTGATGCTATCGTCAATCCCAATCTGCCCGGTGACGAGTTTCCCAGCAAGCATTTGGCGGGTGTAGGCGTCGCTTTTTATCTGATGGCGGCCCTGCGGGCAGCCATGCGCGAAGACGGTACGTTCAACCGCTTAGGTGCCGCGCCGCCGAATTTGGCTGCATTGCTCGATCTGGTGGCCCTGGGGACGGTGGCCGATGTCGTGCCTTTGGATCACAACAACCGCGTGTTGGTGCGACAAGGGCTCGCCCGTATCCGCGCTGGCCGCTGCCGGCCCGGGATCAAAGCGCTGCTGGCGGCAGGGGGGCGGCGGTTGCAACGGGTGGTGGCCGCCGATCTGGGATTCGCCGCCGCGCCGCGCCTCAATGCGGCTGGCCGCTTGGACGATATGTCTGTGGGCATAGAGTGCTTGTTAGCGCAATCCTATGAGCAGGCGGCGGCCATGGCCGGTGAACTCGATGGACTCAACTTGATGCGGCGTGAAATTGAGTCGGACATGCAGGCGCACGCTTGGCAGCAGTTGAAGGCCTTGGCCGCCGGTGGGGTATTGCCTGCGGCGCTGGCCCTGGCAAGCGAGGATTGGCACCCGGGGGTGGTGGGGATTATTGCCGCCCGGGTCAAAGACCGGGTACACAAGCCGGTGGTTGCTTTCGCCCCGGATGGGGAAAATTTTCTGAAGGGCTCCGCCCGTTCCATAGAAGGGTTGCACATCAAAGATGTGCTGGAGCGGATCGCGGCTGTGGAGCCCTCTCTCATCGAGCGTTTCGGTGGCCACGCTATGGCGGCCGGGCTCACCATCCGGGCGGATAAATTGGAAAATTTTCGCACCCTGTTCGCCGATACGGTGGCGCAGGTGCTGGGCCGGGCGGGTGCACAGCGCATCGTTTGGAGTGATGGCGAACTGCCGGCGCGTTTCATCAATCTCTACGTGGCCGAAGCACTACGCCGCGAAGGCCCATGGGGGCAGGGTTTTGCCGAGCCGGTATTCGATGGAACCTTCAGCGTACTGGAGCAGCGCATCGTGGCGCAACGGCACCTCAAGCTACGCTTGCGTCCGTCCTCCGGCGGGCAGGTGGTGGAGGCTATCGGCTTCGGCATGGCGGAACGCCATCCGTGCCCGGCCCGCATCCGCGCGGTCTACCGGCTGGATGTGAACGATTACCGTGGATTCAGTAATGTACAACTGGTTTTGCAGCATGTGGCGCCGGAGGTGGGTTCGCCCAGAGGGATTATTCCCGAGGAAATGACTGCCGAGGAAATGACTTCCGAAGGCATCACTGTCGTAGAAGTTGCCACCAGGGAAGTACCGCCATGAGCAAGGCCAGAGCACGTCATCAGTGCCAGGAGTGTGGTCATGTCGCTAGCCGTTGGAGTGGCCAGTGCCCGGAGTGCGGCGCATGGAACTCCCTGGTCGAGCAGATAGGTGGTGGTGGCCGTGCGGCATCCGCGCGAGGTGGCTACGCCGGGGGTGTCACCGCCGGGGGTGTCACCGGTAGTGTGGTGGTCGCGGCCGAGAATGTGGATCTGGCGGCCGAACCGGCCCAGGCCACCGGTTTGGCGGAATTGGATAGGGTGCTGGGTGGTGGATTAGTACCCGGCGCGGTGGTGTTGCTTGGCGGTGATCCGGGTATCGGCAAGTCCACCCTGTTACTGCAAGCACTGGCGCAGGTTATCGCCCGGGGTGGCAGCGGTCTTTATGTCACGGGTGAGGAGTCGCTCGGGCAGGTGGTAAGCCGGGCCGATCGGTTGGGCCTTGCGCGCGGCGGCTTGCGTCTGCTGGCCGAAACCCAGGTGGAAGCTATTGTCGCTCACGCCGCCAGGGAGCAGCCGAAGGCGCAGGCCGAAGTGGTGGCCAAAGCCAAAGTGTTAGTCATAGATTCGGTGCAGACCATGCACACCGAGTTGTTGGGTTCGGCGCCGGGCGGTGTGGCGCAGGTGCGTGAATCCGCGGCGCAGTTGGTGCGCTTTGCTAAAGCCACCGGTACCTCGCTGTTGCTGGTGGGCCATGTCACCAAGGAGGGGGCCTTGGCCGGACCGCGGGTGCTGGAGCACATGGTGGACACCGTGCTTTATTTCGAGAGTGAGAATTCGAGCCGCTTCCGTCTGATACGGGCGGTGAAGAACCGGTTCGGCGCGGCTAACGAAATGGGCATCTTCGCTATGACCGAGCGGGGCCTGCGAGGCGTTGGCAATCCTTCGGCGATTTTTCTCTCGCGCTCGGGCGTCAACTCGCCCGGCAGTGTGGTAACGGTAACACGGGAGGGCACACGGCCGTTGATGTTGGAGGTGCAGGCGCTGGTGGATCAAAGCAATCTAGGCAATCCACGGCGCTTGGCCGTGGGTACGGATCAGAACCGGTTGGCCATGCTGCTGGCCGTACTGCACCGCCACGGCGGTATCACCGCCCATGATCAAGACGTGTTCGTCAATGTGGTGGGCGGGGTACGGGTGAGCGAAACCGCCGCCGATCTGGCCATCGTGGTGGCCGCCGTTTCGAGCCTGCGCGACCGCGCCTTGACCAGCGCTACGGTGGTTTTCGGCGAATTGGGACTCGCCGGCGAAGTACGTCCGGTGCCTAGCGGCGAGGAGCGTTTGCGCGAAGCGGTCAAACACGGATTCGATACCGCCATCGCGCCCCGTGCCAATGTGCCCAAGCGGCCTATTGCAGGGCTGAGGATAGTTCCGGTCGATACTTTGGCGGAGGCTTTGGAACAACTTTGAGCCTCGCTCATGTACTGCCCTGCGCACTTACTTCGAAGATGTCCCCATCGACCCGTTAATTTTTCTTTAGGGCACCTCTAAAAATGCACTTTTTCCGCGATTGCGGCGTCAGTGCCGTGCTCCAATCCTCAGGTATCACCTATACACTGCGGTTGTGCGCGCGGTGCTTCCTTGCACTCACGAAACAATGACTATTTGTTAGAGGCGCCCTTTGGATAGAGAGCAAGTCGGAAGCAACGGTAAAGCCAAATTTGATTTGTAGGTGGCTTTGAAATTAAAGCTGTTGATCACCGTTTGTGAGCTTTGATGCCCTCATAGTTTAGGATATTTTGATTGTGTCGAGGTGGCCCGCTAAGAGCACACGCACGCAACTACTTTCAGCGCTTCTTTTCGATGATCAGCACTAGTCTGAAACCGAGCCAGCGCCCTACTACGGGTTCTAGTCGTCACTCGAATGCCAATGAAGGACGGTGTTATCGCCGCCGCTAGCAAAGACCACGGCTTGTAGCCCCCGGACAAGGGGTAGCAACATAGGCTTGGACATGTGCATGTCTATGAATTGAAGCGCGGGGAAGAGGCGTTGCCTACGCTTGCAGCCAGCAGCGGCAACCGCTGGGCATCGGCCACCAGGTGCAGCTACGGCGTCCAGCTATGATCACTGCTTATGATCACTGCTTATGATCCGGCCATCGTCCCTCATGGGTTGCCCACAGGTCTGCACGCTAGCGGGCTGTTTGCGATACTGCGCTAATCCGCCGGAGCCGCCACCGCTAGAGCGCGGCCAGCGGATGCGCTGGAGTTGGCCCCGGGCATTGCCGCGGTGTGTGACGAACCATTCGCCGATTCTTCGCAACTGCCCACGCTGCTGCTTGCGCGGTTGGTGCGGAAACAGGCGACCGTGTGTTTGACGGGCGAGGGGGGTTAGGTTTGCCGTGCCGTTGACGCAGTGGTTGCGCGGGCCGCTGAAGTCTTGGGCCGATGATCTACTGAGCGAGTCTACCTTGGTGGAACAGGGCCTTTTGAATGTGCCGTGGGTGACGCGGATGTGGCGCACACACCGGGGTGGCGCGGCGGATTACGCTCATCGGTTATGGACGGTACTGATGTTGCAAGGCTGGTTGGAGGCATCCCATTGAGTGTTGTCTTTTATGCCAGGGGGAGGGCAGTGCAGGTTGACCCCTAAGCTCCTTTTCCTGGTGACCGAGGACTGGTATTTCTGCTCTCACCGTCTGCCGCTGGCGCGGGCGGCTAAGGCGGCAGGATACGAAGTGCATGTGGTGACCCGGGTACGCGAGCACGGTGCCCGTATCGAAGAGGCCGGTCTGCAACTGCATCCGCTGGACATGCGCCGGGGCGATAAAAGGGTTTGGCGGGAGGTACTTTTGCTGGCGCGTCTGTTCCGGTTGTATCGGCAAATACGCCCGCACATCGCCCACCACGTGGCCATGAAACCGGTATTGTACGGTTCGTTGGTGGCCGGTTCGATCCCCGGTGTGCGCATCGTCAACGCACTGGCTGGATTGGGTTATCTGTTCGCATCCGAGACCGCCAAACGCTCGCTCACGGCGCGGTTGGTACGCACCGTGCTAGGTCCTGTACTGCGCTATGGTGAGCGGCGGGTTATCGTGCAGAATGCGGATGACCAGGCTTTGATGCGGCAATTCGGGGTGGCGCCTGAACAAATCCATCTGATCCGCGGTTCCGGCGTAGATGTGCATTACTTCCAGCCGCTGCCGGAACCGCCGGTGCCCGAATCCTGCGGCAGCGAGTCCTTTGCGCCGCTCACTGCCGCCATGGTGGCGCGGCTGTTGTGGGACAAGGGCATCGGGGAATTGGTTGAGGCGGCACGCTTGCTCAAGGCCCGTGGTGTGCCCCTCACCGTGCTCGTGGCCGGCACCACCGATCCCGCTAACCCGGCGTCACTAGCCGAACAGCAAGTGCGCGCCTGGGTGGCGCAGGGTCTAGTGCAGTGGTTAGGCCATGTGGAAGACGTCCGCGAGGTGTGGCGCCAAGCGCACATTGCCGTGCTTCCCTCTTATCGTGAAGGGTTGCCCAAAGCGTTGCTCGAGGCGGCCGCTTGTGGCCGGCCCCTGGTGGCGACGGATGTCGCCGGCTGCCGGGAGATTGCCGTGGCCGGCGTCAGCGCGATCACCGTGCCAGCGGGCGATGCCGAGGCATTGGCCGGCGCCCTGGTGGCGATGATGGCGGATGCGGCAGCGCGCGCACGGATGGGTGGGCAGGCGCGGCAATTGGTGGAAAGCGAATTTAGCGAGACCCGCGTGATCGGGGACACGCTCGCGCTCTATGCCGCGCTGCTCGATGCAACGGGAGGCGGCGGTGTCTGAAGTTAAGCGGGTGGCGGTGACCGGCGCGCGTGGGTTTATCGGCAATGTTTTATGCGCGGCGTTAGCGGCGCGCGGTGTTTCGATTCTCGCGCTCTTGCGCGAGGCGCAGGACGGCCCGTGGGATGAGGCGCTGTTGCACAAACTCGGATCCGGACCTATTCACCATGATTTCAGCGGCATCGACGTGGTTTATCACCTGGCCGGTTACGCCCATGCTACCGATGATTCGGGCGGTGAGGAGAGTGCTTATGAGCGGACCAATGTGCGCGGCACCCAAGAAGTAATGCAGGCGGCCATCGCCGGTGGCGTGCGCCGGGTCATTGTCTTCAGCAGCGTCAAGGCGATGGGGGAGGGGGCGCCGGTGTGCTTGGATGAGTGCGCACCGTGCCGCCCGGTTACGGCCTACGGGCGCAGCAAGCGGGCAGCGGAATTGGCCGCTTTAGAAATGGCCGCAGGTACTGTCACCGATGTGGTGGTGTTGCGGTTACCGCTGGTGCACGGCACTGGCCAGAAAGGCAATCTGACACGTATGTTCAAGGCGCTCGCTGCCCGCCGCCTGCCGCCGCTTGCAGCCGCCGGCAACCGGCGTTCCATGGTGCATGTGGATGACGTGACTGATGCTGCCCTGCGGGTAGGCGGTTGCGCGTGTGCCGGTGGCGAAATCTATATAGTGGCGCCGTCGCAGGCGTATTCGACCGCCGAGATCGATGCCATCATGCGCGACGCCTTGGGCCGGGCTAGGGCGCGCTGGCGGCTGCCGGTTGCATGGTTGAAGCCGGCCGCTTTAATCGGCGATGTCATCGGCCGGTTATGGGGCCGGTCACCGTTCGATTCGCAGGCATTGGCCCGGCTAACCGAGTCCGCTTGGTACAGCGGTGCCAAGTTGGCCGAGCACACCGGCTGGCAGGCGCGGCGGTCGCTGCGCGATACCTTCACGGATATCGTGCGTCAGGAGCAGATGTGCGCCACCAGTGGTAGTAGAACTGCGGGGAGTTAGGTTGATGGGTGCGCTCTGGGTCATGGTCATCGTTGCTTTCGGCACGGCTGCTTTGCTCTGCTTTGCGCTGGCTGATCCGCGCACGCCGTGGTTTATGGCCGATGAGGCCAACGAGCGTTCGCTACACGACGGTGTCAAACCTCGTGGCGGTGGGCTGGGCATCATTTTTGCCACGGTCATGGGCTTGGCGGTGGCCGGCTATGCCAGCTATGTGGCGCAGCATTTCGCGCCGGTGTTACTGGGCGCGCTGATCGTCGCCACTGTTTCGTTGCTGGATGATTGGCGCGGGGTGAATGCCATCTGGAAAGGCTCGGCCCACGCTGTGGCGGCGGTGGTCGTCGTAGTCTATGCGGCGGCGCCCGGGCATTGGTCGCTACCGGCCCTCGAATTCCAGGTGCCCACAGTGTTGGGAGCGGCGGTGGCCGCTGTGGCGCTCGTTTGGATGACGAATCTGTATAACTTCATGGACGGCGTGGATGGCTTCGCCGGCGGGATGGGGCTTATCGGCTTCGGCATGCTCGCCTTGTTGGGCGCGGCTGTAGGTGCCTGGCATTTTGCGCTGCTATGCCTGGCGGTAGCTGCGGCTTGCGCTGGATTTTTGACGGCCAATTTTCCCCCTGCGCGTATCTTCATGGGCGACGTAGGCGCCTCGACTATGGGATTTTTGGCCGGCACGATGATTCTTTGGGCGCACGTGCACATGATCTTCCCATGGTGGGTGGGGGCGATGGTGTTTTCACCGTTCGTCGCCGATGCCACGGTAACGCTGGCGCGAAGAGCGCTGGCGCGCGAGAAGGTCTGGCAGGCCCATCGTAGCCATTTCTATCAGCGCTTGGTGGGCCTTGGGTGGAGCCACACACGCATCGTCTGTTGCGGTTATCTGCTGATGGGAGTGAGCGCGGGTATGGCGCTGTGGGCGCACGTTACCGGGCCGCTGGTGCAATGGTTCCTGGTCACCTTGTTGGCCCTCACGTACACTTCGCTGATGCTGTTGGTCACGGGTATGGAACGCCGCCAAGGTCTTGATCTTGCTCGCTCGGATTCTGTTGATCCGGATCCCGCGGTGGCCGCTCCTGGCGCCGCGGAACTCGGTGGCACGGACCCTTTTGAACGGGACCCTTTTGAACGATAGCTGGTGAATGACTCCCGCGAATGAGTGCCCCGCGAGCAACACCTTTTTTGCGAGTAACCCCCTTTTTGAATGAGGCCCCTTGGATGAGGCCTCTTGGATGAGGCCGCTTACATAAATGAGACGATTGGTGGTTCGGTTGCGCTCGCGTAGCGTGGCGTTTGTGCATGATCTGCTGATGCTCCCGGTAGCGTGGTTGGGTGCGTTCTACTTGCGTTTCAACCTCGAACCCGTGCCGCTCGTCTACCTTGAGCAAGCTTATCAATTGTTGCCGATGGTGGTGCTCATCAACGGGACTGTGTTCTGGATGCAAGGACTCTACCGGGGAGTGTGGCGCTTTGCCTCGTTGCCAGACCTTGTACGCATAGTCAAAGCGGTAGCTGTTGGTGTCGCTGTGACCGCCATTGCCATCTTCTTGGTCACCCGAATGGAGGCATTGCCGCGGTCGGTTTTACCGTTACAGGCGTTGTTGCTGGTGGTGCTGTTGGGGGGGCCGCGCTTGCTTTACCGCTGGCTCAAAGACCGCAATCTCTATCGCGCCGATGCCCGCAATGTGCTCATCGTGGGGGCCGGTGACGCGGGCGAGCGTCTGGTGCGCGAGCTGCTGCGCGACCGGCAACACCAGTTCAGGCCTATCGGCTTTGTCGATGACGATCCGGCTAAGAGAGGGATGGAGATCCACGGTATCAGGGTATTGGCCAAATGCAGCAAGCTGCCCCGCGTGGTACGGCAGCGATCGGTGGCGTTGGTGGTACTGGCGATGCCCTCGGCCACCGGCGAGCAGATGCGTCGGATGGCCGGGCTGTGCGAAGCAGGCGGGGTGGCCGTTCGAACCATGCCCGACTTACGCGCATTGATGAGCGGCCGCGCCGGGCCGGCTGATCTTCGCCGTCTGTCCATAGACGATCTACTCGGACGGGCGCCCGTGTCGCTCGATTGGGAAACCATCCGCGCCGGTGCCGCGGATCGCTGCATTATGGTCACCGGAGGTGCCGGTTCCATTGGTGCGGAACTATGCCGGCAGTTGGCGCGCTTGGCGCCCAGGCGTTTGCTCGTGGTCGATAGACACGAATTCGGCCTGTATGAAATCGAGCGGGAACTGAAGTCGAATTTCGCCCGGTTGGACTTCACTGTACGGCTTGGAGATGTCTGTGATCGGGCGGGTATGAGTGAGCTTTTCGCCAGTGAGAAGCCGGATGTGGTGTTTCACGCCGCCGCCTATAAGCACGTGCCCATGCTCGAAAATCAAGTGCGCGAGGCGGTGCGCAACAACGTCCTGGGAACACGCAACATAGCCGAACTCGCCGCCGCCCATAAGACCCCGGCGATGGTGCTGATATCCAGTGACAAGGCGGTCAATCCAACCAACGTGATGGGGGCCACTAAACGTATCGCCGAGATCTATTGCCAGAACGTCAACGACAAGGTGCCGGGTACCCGCTATATCACCGTGCGCTTCGGTAATGTGCTGGGCTCGGCAGGTAGTGTGGTGCCTTTGTTCAAGCAGCAAATAGAGGCCGGTGGACCCGTGACCGTCACCGATCCGGCGATGCAGCGCTATTTCATGACTATCCCGGAGGCCAGCCAACTGATTTTGGAGGCTGGAGCGGTTGGCCAGGGCGGCGAGATCTACGTGCTGGATATGGGCGAGCCGGTGCACATCAGCTATCTCGCTGAGCAGATGATTTCGCTTGCCGGCAAAACCGTGGGCAAAGACATCATGATCGAATACGCCGGTCTGCGTCCGGGCGAGAAGTTGTTCGAGGAGCTGTTTCACGAGCATGAGAATGTGCGTGCTACCGTCCGGGATAAATTGCTTTTAGCCGAGTTTCGTACCGTGGACTGGGAGCGTTTCGAGGCCCGGCTAGACGCTCTTTTGGGCGCTTGCGCCCGGTCCTGTGTGTCTGGGTTCGATGAGGCTTCGTTCGATGAGGCCGAGATCCTGCGCTTGGTGGTGGAATTGGTGCCCGAGTACGTACCCCAAGGGCATAGCGTGGGGCGTGAAGCTAACAATGTGGTCGAACTGAAGAGCGCGAGACGATGAGGGGGCCGGGAGTGAGCCCGGGCATGATGCCGGGGATAACGTCGCGAATAGCGATCACCGAGCGATGATCGCGCCCGTCACCAAAGCGGTTTTTCCCGTAGCTGGGCTGGGCAGCCGGTTCCTGCCGGCAACCAAGGCTATCCCTAAGGAAATGCTTCCGGTAGTCGATAAACCGCTCATTCAGTACGCTGCCGAGGAGGCCGCCGCCGCCGGTATTACCGATCTCATCTTGGTCACGGGCCGGTCGAAACGGGCCATCGAAGACCATTTCGATAAAAACGTAGAACTCGAAGCTGAGCTGATCGAGCGTAACAAGCTCGAATTATTGGAAGAGTTGCGCGACATCTTGCCAGGCCATATCACTTGTGTTGCGGTGCGCCAAGCGGAGCCGTTAGGGTTGGGCCACGCGGTGCTGTGCGCGTTGCCAGCGGTCGGCGATGCGCCGTTCGCTGTATTCTTGCCCGATGATTTTATCTACGCCCGCGGCGGTCCGGGTTGCATGCGGCAGATAGTGGACGCTTACGGCCAGTGCGGTCACAGTGTGCTCGCGGTGCAACGGGTGGATCCGGCGCAAACGGATCGGTACGGCGTGGTCGATGCAGCGCCGGCGCAAGGACAAAAACTGACGCCCATACACGCCATAGTGGAAAAACCGGCACCGGTGGATGCACCGTCCAACCTGGCGGTGGTGGGACGCTATGTTCTGACACCAAAGGTTATGCAATTGCTGAAGACCACCGGCCGTGGCGCAGGTGGTGAGATTCAGTTGACTGACGCTATTGCCACCTTGCTCGAAACCGAGCCAGTCAGCGCGTATGAGTTCGATGGCCAACGGTTTGATTGCGGGGCCAAGTTGGGATTTTTACAGGCTTTTTTCGAACTGGCGTTGGACCACCCCGGTTTAGGGCACGAGTTCAGGCGCTATGTGGAGGCGCGTATCGGCCGCCAGAGAAATTGGGCGCTAGAGAAGTCAGCCGCCGGAGAATGATGAAGCACCGTAAAACGCCCGATGCGCTGGTCGCCGCCGCCCGCTGATCCCTGCCAATGAGATCCATGCATGCCGCAGAAGTACTCGATATTCGCCCTGGCCCGCAACGCACTCAGCTACCACCGCAACTGGCAGGTGGCGTGGCGTTCCCCCACGCCTAGAAGGCGCTATAGGGTCATCATAGTGGGCGGCGGGGGACATGGCTTGGCCACCGCTTATTATCTGGCTAAAGTGCATGGCATTACCGACGTGGCGGTGCTGGAAAAAGGCTGGATTGGGGGCGGTAACACCGGACGCAATACCACTATAGTGCGCTCCAATTACCTGTGGGACGAGGCGGCGCATCTGTATGAATACGCGCTGAAACTGTGGCAAGGCCTAGCCAGCGAACTCAACTACAACGTGATGTTTTCCCAGCGCGGCGTGTTGAACCTGGGCCACACTTTGCAGGATATGCGCGACATAGAGCGCCGCGTGAATGCCAACCGTTTGAACGGCATTGATGGCCGGGTGGTCTATCCGCAAGAAATACAGCGCATCGTGCCCATCATGAACTTGGATCCCAATATCCGTTATCCCGTGTTGGGGGCGTCGTTCCAGCCGCGTGGTGGCGTCGCCCGGCATGATGCTGTGGCCTGGGGTTTTGCCCGTGCCGCCGATGCCATGGGGGTGGATATCATCCAGAACTGTGAGGTGATCGGACTGCGCCGTGAGGGCGGCGCCGTCCGGGCGGTGGAAACCACGCTGGGCACTATCGAAGTTGAGCGCGTAGGCGTGGTGGTGGCGGGCCACGCCAGCGTGCTGGCGGCTATGGCCGATATGCGCCTGCCGATCGAAAGCCATCCGTTGCAGGCGCTGGTATCCGAGCCCGTCAAGCCGCTGTTGCACACCGTGGTGATGTCGAACGCGGTGCACGCTTATGTCAGCCAGTCCGATAAGGGCGAGCTAGTCATCGGGGCGGGCGTTGACGGGTTTAACGGTTATGGCCAGCGCGGCTCTTTCGACATCGTGGAGGGCACGCTGGCGGCCATCGTGGAGCTGTTCCCCAGTTTTTCCAGATTGCGCATGCTGCGCAGTTGGGGAGGCATTGTCGATGTGGCGCCTGATGCCTGTCCCATCATCGGTTTGACGCCGGTAAAAGGACTCTATTTCAACTGCGGGTGGGGCACCGGTGGTTTTAAAGCGACACCCGGTTCGGGTTGGGTTTTTGCCCACACTATCGCCAACGATGCGCCGCATCCGTTAAACGAAGCGTTTGCGCTGGAGCGCTTTACCACCGGGGCGCTCATCGATGAGCATGGCGCCGCCGGCGTGGCTCACTAGCGCCACTTCCAGGAGCCGAAACAGGAGGGTTCTCACCGTGCTGTTGATTGAATGTCCCTATTGTGGGCCGCGTGATCAAAGCGAGTTCGATTGCGGTGGTGAAGCCCATATCGTGCGTCCGTTGCAGCCTGAGAAACTGAGTGATGAGCAGTGGGCGGATTATCTGTTCATGCGCAAAAACACCAAAGGCGATCACCGCGAACAGTGGTGCCACAGTGCTGGCTGTAGGCGTTGGTTCAATGTGGTGCGCAATACCGTGACGTATGCAATCGCCGCCGTCTACGAGGTGGGTGACGAGCCACCGGAGATCGGCGGGTGACCGGTGAGATGCTCTTTAGCCGATTATCCCTCAACCGATTATCCAGCGGTGGCTTGATCGACCGTAGCGTGCCGTACTCGTTTTCCTGGAACGGTAGCGTTTTGCACGGTTACCGTGGCGATACGCTGGCCTCGGCTTTGTTGGCTAACGGCGAGCACCTGGTAGGCCGTAGCTTCAAGTACCACCGGCCCCGCGGCATCGTGGCGGCGGGTGCCGATGAACCTAACGCCATCGTTCAGGTGGGACTAGGGGCGCGCACCATCCCCAATCTGCGTGCTACCCAGGTGGAACTGTACGATGGTTTGAGCGCGCGTAGCGTCAATTGCTGGCCATCTTTGCGTTTTGATATCGCTGCCATCAACAGTATTTGGGCAGGGCTGTTGCCCGCCGGTTTTTATTACAAGACGTTTATGCGCCCGGCGGGCCTGTGGCGCTTCTACGAGGGATTTATCCGAAAAGCAGCCGGTTTGGGCACCGCACCGCAGGCGCCCGATCCCGATCACTACGATCATATGCATGCCCATTGCGACGTGTTGGTGATCGGCGCAGGCGCCAGTGGCTTGGCCGCCGCCCTGGGTGCGGCGCGAAGCGGTGCCAGGGTTATCTTGGCCGATGAGCAGGCGATCATCGGCGGTGGCATCTACCAGGAGCGCACGGCCATAGACGGGTTCGCGGCGCCGCAATGGGCGGCGCAAGTACTCGATGAGCTATCGGGATGCGCTAACGTGCGCCTTTTGCTTCGCACCACCGTTACCGGCCTCTACCGGGACCACTTCGCTATCGCTCTCGAGCGCCGCCATGATCACCTGCCGCCAGGTAGCGGGCATGGTCCCAGGCAGCGGCAGTGGCGTATTCGCGCCAAACGCATGATCATTGCCGCTGGCGCGCTGGAACGGCCCCTGGTGTTTTCCAATAACGACCGGCCCGGCGTCATGTTGGCAGGTGCGGTCAGCGAGTACCTGGCGCGCTTTGCCGTATGTCCTGGCCGGCAGACCGTGGTGTTTACGAACAATGATTCGGCTTATGCAGCGGCGCTGGCTCTGCACGGGGCGGGCTGCTCCGTGCGGGCAGTGGTGGACGTTCGAGAGAGTGTCTATAGTGCGGCGGCCCGCGCGGTACGCGAGAGGGGTATAGAGATCTTGAACGGCCATGTGGTGACCGATACCGGCGGTACCATGCGTGTGCGCGAAGTGAAGATCATGGAGCGTACAGGCGATTCGGTACGAAGACCTGTACGGATAGAGCCGTGCGATCTGTTAGCCGTTTCCGGTGGATGGAATCCAGCGGTTCACCTGCATTCCCACTATGGTGGAAAGGTGAGTTTCGACGATACCTCGCACACATTCGTGCCGCTGCCCATGGCGGGCGGTCCCGTCAGTGTAGGGGCTGCCGCCGGTGGTTTTGCCTTGGATGAGTGTTTGCGTGATGCTTACGCCACGGGATCACGGGCTGGCGGTGGGTGCGGCGGCAGCGTACCCGCGTTTATGCTCACCCCGCCGCTGGCAGCAGCGGCGCCCCTGGAAGCTATGTGGTTGGTGCCGGGGCCAACGCGCCCGGAAGAGTTGCCTAAGCAGTTCGTGGATCTGCAAAACGATACCTCCGCAGCCGATCTGAAGTTGGCGGTGCGCGAGGGTTACCGGTCCATCGAACACGTCAAACGCTATACCGCGCTTGGTTTTGGCACCGATCAAGGCAAGCTCGGCAACATCAATGGCCTCGGCATCGTCGCCGAAGCGCTGAAAGTAGCACCGGCCACGGTTGGCACTACTACCTTCAGGCCGCCCTATTCGCCCATGACCATGGGCGCCGTGGCCGGGCGCCACGTCGGCGCTTTGTTGGATCCGGTGCGCAAGACCGCTATGCATGAGTGGCATGGCGCCCATGGCGCGCAGTTCGAGAACGTGGGTCAGTGGCAGCGGCCATGGTATTACTCCAAGCCGGGTGAAAGCATGGCGCAAGCGGTTGACCGGGAGTGTCTGGCAGTGCGCCGGGCCGCCGGCATGATAGATGCGTCAACCCTCGGCAAAATCGATGTTCGCGGCCGCGATGCCGCCGAGTTCCTGGATCGTATCTACACCAATGGCTGGAAGAAGCTGGCCGTAGGCCGGGCGCGTTACGGCATCATGTTGGGCGAAGATGGCATGGTGATGGACGATGGCGTCTGCGCACGGCTGGCCGAGGATCGTTATTTCATGACCACCACTACCGGTGGAGCGGCCCATGTGCTCGCTTGGATGGAGCGGTGGCGACAGACGGAATGGCCTGATTTGGAGGTGTTTTTCACCTCGGTGACCGACGCATGGGCCATCGTCGCGGTGGCTGGACCGTGCGCCCGTGATGTGCTAGGCGCGGTGTGCCAAGACATTGACCTCGCTACGCGCGCGTTCCCGTTTATGAGCTTTCGTGAAGGCACGGTTGCCGGCGTGCAAGCGCGTGTGTTCAGAGTCAGCTTCAGCGGTGAGTTGGCTTTCGAGATAAATGTGGCGGCCGACTACGGCCAAAAGGTGTGGGACGCCGTCTTTGCGGCGGGTGAAGCCTATGGAATAACGCCCTACGGTACCGAGGCCATGCATGTGCTGCGGGCCGAGAAAGGTTTTGTGATCGTGGGACAAGACACCGATGGTTCGGTCACGCCTGGTGATCTAGGCATGGATTGGATGGTGGCCAAACATAAAGATTTTATTGGCAAGCGTTCGCTCTCGCGTAGCGATTG
Source organism: Gammaproteobacteria bacterium (assembly GCA_012103455.1). Classification (GTDB taxonomy): domain Bacteria; phylum Pseudomonadota; class Gammaproteobacteria; order HK1; family HK1; genus WLWT01. The sequence continues at coordinate 4,257,076 of WLWT01000001.1, read as the reverse complement.
CTTGCGTACTGACCGTAAACAGTGGGTGGGATTGTGTACGCTGGATCCTGAAGTGGTATTGCCGGAAGGTGCGCAATTGGTGAACGAACCGTTTACCCGGTTACCGGCGCCTATGGTGGGTCACGTGACGTCGAGTTATCGCAGCGCTACGCTAGGCCGTGCCATCGCGCTGGCACTGGTCAAGGGTGGACGCGGCCGTCATGGAGAAACTATTTATGCGTCCCTGGCTGATGGCCGGCTGGTGCCAGCGAGAATAGGACCTGCGGTGTTCTACGATCCGCGAGGGATCCGCCTGCATGGGTGATGAAACGTCTGTGTTCGAACCATGGGCACCTAGCCGATCGGAAGTGGCACGGTTAAGTGGTGCCCACAGCCCACTGTTTTTTCGTATGCCACCCGGTGCTGGCGATATGTGCGTTTCTCACGAGCCGGCCTCCTTCGGGGTGCGCATGACCGAGCGGCGTCATGTGGCGATGGTCAATGTGCGCGGGCAGGCGCGAGTTAGCCGTTTCATCGAGGCAATGGCCGCATGTTGCGATATGCGCCTGCCGCTTGCGGCGAACACTGCGTCTTCGGTCAACGGTATGCTCGCCTGCTGGATGTCGCCCGATGAATGGTTGTTACTAGGCGCACCCGGCACGGCAAAAGCATTGGTAGAGCGCTTGACTGCGCACCTTGAAGGACTGCATTTCGCCGTCACCGACGTGAGTTCGGGTCATACCACTATTCGTCTTCGCGGCGAGCAGGTTCAACCAACTCTGGCCAAGGGTTGTGCGCTGGATTTGCACGAAGCGGTTTTCACGCCGGGACAATGCGCGCAAACACTGATCGCCAAGACCCAGGTGCTTATCATCAGGCGCAGTGGTTGTTTCGATCTCATCGTCAGGCGCAGTTTCGCCGACTATCTTTGGCTTTGGCTGAGTGACGCCGCCGCCGAGTATGAGCTGTACCGCGATGCCGAGGTTGCCGACCGTCCCTGAGGGCCATTTGAGCGGTCTTGGCCGGTGGTATAAACACCTTTTGCACGGCCCTTGTAGCGCCGCAGTCGCGGTGTCTTAGGTGCATCTATCTGCATTGTCGTTTCTGCGCAACCCTGCGTCGCAGCCCTGCCCGATGGAGCTGGTTCGGCGCATGTCAAAACGCCACAACAATCAATACATTTGCCATCTCACTCAGCCGATGCCGGGAGCCTGTTGATGTCCGACGACGTGGAGCTTGAAGACGGGGCAGAAGAAGATATCGATCTGTCATCGTTGTCTGACGAAGAGCTCGTACAGCAAATGCACGACGATCTCTATGACGGGCTCAAGGCAGAGATCGAAGAGGGTACGCATATATTGCTAGCCCGCGGCTGGACACCGGATAAGGTGTTGGCGGAGGCTTTGGTTGAAGGCATGCGCATAGTCGGTATCGACTTTCGTGACGGCATTTTGTTTGTGCCGGAAGTGTTGATGGCGGCGAACGCTATGAAGGGCGGTATGTTTATCTTGCGTCCGCTGTTGGCGGAGACCGGTGCGGCCCGTATCGGCATGATGATCATCGGCACAGTGAAAGGCGATATTCACGACATCGGCAAAAATCTGGTCGGCATGATGATGGAAGGGGCCGGCTTCGAGGTCATCGATCTGGGTATCAACAATCCCGTAGAGAGCTACATGGAAGCGATTGAACAGCACCAGCCCGACATTGTAGGCATGTCCGCGCTTTTGACTACCACGATGCCCTACATGAAAGTAGTCATTGATGAAATGGTGGAACGGGGCATCCGGGACGATTACACCGTGCTGGTGGGCGGCGCGCCGTTGAACGAAGCGTTCGGTGATGCCATTGGCGCAGATGCTTATTGCCGGGACGCTGCGGTGGCGGTGGAGACGGCCAAGGAGTTCATGGCACGTAGACACAATCAGTTGGCGGCGACGGCGTAAGCGCAGAACACGCCGTTGGGCGGTACTGTGATAGCAGGATATATATACAGGCGGCCCGAGTATGTCAGCAAGGCGTTTACTGGTCATCGCTTGTGGCGCGATAGCCCATGAACTGGTAGCGCTACGCTCCCGCTACGGTTGGACTCACATGGTCATTCAGTGTTTACCAGCCGGCTTTCACAACCATCCCGAGAAAATCGCGCCGGCGGTGCGCGACATGTTAACAGCCGGCCGCCGTGTATTCGAACACATGTTCGTCGCTTATGCGGATTGTGGTACGGGTGGCGTGATCGATGAAGTCATCACGGCATTTGGCGCCCGGCGCTTACCCGGTGCCCATTGTTATGAGTTTTTCGCCGGTACCTCGGTATTTGCCCAGTGGTCGGAGGAAGAACTCGGGACTTTGTATCTTACGGATTTTCTAGCGCGCAATTTCGAGCGGTTGATCATCCACGGGTTTGGTATAGACAAGCATCCTGAACTGCAAGAGATGTATTTCGCGCATTACACGCGGGTGCTTTATATGTCGCAACGCGAGGATGCGCCGTACCTGGCGCAAGCTGAAGCGGCGGCCCGCAGGCTGGGCTTGAGATTCGAGCACAAGCACACCGGCTTGGAGCCGTTTGCCCGCACGTTGGTCACCTTCCACGATGAAAGAGTTAACACTCAAGGTTAGATGGCCTGAGAGCTAGATGGCGAAACTCATCAAAATGTACTGGCGGGATATCCCCATCCAGGTCATTGCCAAGCATGGGCGCAAGAGCGCGAAGGTACTATTGCCGCAGCGCTTTCAAGAAGCCATAGATAGAGCCGCCATGCGGGCGGGAAAAGGCAGTTCGGATGCTTATATGGAAGATTGGCGACGCGAGTACTCGGATTGTGAGGGTGACTTGCAGGCTATTGCGCAGGCTGCTGCACACGCTTTGGATACGGCTATGGACGATGCCGAATTGGAGCGGTTGGTGAAAGCAAAAGGGCTGCGTTCAGCTACGGCCGGCTGAGCTTGAGCGGCGTTGCTCAGGTGTGCGGCAGCATTGCTTGGATTTGCCATCGTGTCCGGCGCGGGTGCTGCCGCCGGGCGGGTTTTTTACATTCTTTTGTATGCCACTGGTTGCGATAGAAGAACATTATGACGAGGAATCTTTAATGACCGACACGGTGGTCAACTCGGCATCAAAAGAGGTCGTCATCGGCTTCAACCGGCCCTTTGTGATAATCGGCGAACGCATTAACCCGACTGGCCGGAAGGTATTGGCGGAAGAAATGGCCAAAGGCGATTATTCACGCGTTAAAGCCGATGCCATAGCCCAGGTGGAAGCGGGTGCGCAGATGCTCGATGTAAACGCAGGTATTCCGTTGGCGGATGAGCCTGCGATCCTGGCCGAGGTGATTAAGCTGGTGCAGTCGGTGACCGATGTACCGCTGTCCATCGACTCGTCTATAGTCGAAGCGTTGGAGCGTGGTTTGGGCGTCTACCAGGGCAAAGCTCTGGTCAACTCCGTTACGGGTGAGGAGGAGCGGCTTGAGGCGGTGTTGCCGCTGGTGAAGAAATACAGCGCGGCGGTAGTGGCCATCTCCAATGATGAGACCGGCATCTCTGAAGATCCCGACGAGCGTTTCGCCGTGGCCAAGAAGATCGTCGAGCGGGCGGCGGATCACGGGATCCCGTCGTCCGATATAGTTGTGGACCCCCTGGTGATGCCCATAGGTGCCATCAACCAGGCTGGTGTTCAGGTGTTTCATATTTTGCGGCGGCTGCGCGAAGAGCTGAAGGTGAACTCCACGTGCGGTGCTTCCAACGTCAGCTTCGGCTTACCGAACCGTAACGGCCTAAATGCCGCGTTTGTCGCTATAGCTATCGGCGCCGGTATGACTTCCGCTATTACCAACCCGCTCCACTCGGAGATTATGCAATCGGTGATGGGAGCGAACGTGATGATGGGTGTCGATCCCGAATGCCGCCGCTGGATCGGCAAGTTCCGTGAACCGGTAGCTGAAGCCGAAGGGGGCCGCGGGCGGCGGGCGGGAGGCCGCCGGCGCCGTGCCGGATGAAGCCTTCGTACTGTTCATGCCCTCCGGGCGCCGGGGGCGGTTTCCCGTGGGTACGCCGCTGCTGCAGGCGGCCCGCAGCCTAGGCGTCGATGTCGATTCGGTATGCGGTGGCCGGGCGCTTTGCGGACGGTGCCAGATCCTGCTTTGCGAAGGGGAGTTCGCCAAGCACGGGATCAGCTCCACCACCGCCAGCTTGGCCCCCCAGAGTGACGATGAGCGCCGTTTCGTGGCGCAAGGCGGTTATCTGGCGCCCGGGCGGCGTCTTGCCTGCTCGGCCTTGGTCCGTGGCGATGTGGTTATCGACGTGCCACCCGACTCGCAAGTGCACCGCCAGGTCGTTCGCAAGCGGGCGGAAGTTCACGATATCGAATTGGATCCGGCGATCCGGCTTTATTACATAGAGGTGCAGCAGCCGGATATGCACGATCCGGCAGGTGACCTGCGGCGGGTGTTAGAGGCGCTGGAATTCGAATGGGGTTTATCCGATCTGGACGGTTGCGATCTGTATGTGCTCACCCGGTTGCAGAAAACCTTGCGTGAGGCGAATTGGTGCCTCACGGCTGCGGTGTATGAGGGGCGGCGCATCGTTGCTGTTTGGCCAGGATTGCGGGATCGTGTCTACGGCTTGGCGCTGGATCTGGGCTCTACTACCATCGCCGCGCACCTTTGCGATCTCTCGACGGGTGACGTGGTTGCCGCCGGTGGCGCCATGAACCCACAGATCCGGTTTGGCGAGGATCTGATGTCGCGGGTCTCCTACGTCATGATGAACCCCGGCGGCGATGCCGAGATGACGCGCGCCGTCAGAGGAGCCATCAATGCGCTTGCCGCCGAGGTGACGGCACAGGCCGGAATCGATCTCGTTGATGTGCTGGAGGTGACTCTGGTCGGCAATCCGGTGATGCACCATCTGCTGCTCGGGGTTGATCCGGTGGAACTAGGGGGGGCGCCCTTCGCTCTAGCCACCGACTGCGCGCTGCGTCTGTCAGCTAGCGAACTGGATCTGACACTCAATCCGGGTGCCAGGGCTTATGTTTTGCCATGTATCGCCGGTCATGTGGGCGCTGACATGGCCGGCGTTGTGTTGTCCGAACAGCCGCATCTGACGGACGCTATGACGCTGGTGGTGGACGTGGGTACCAATGCGGAGATCGTGCTAGGCAACCGCCAGCGTTTGGTGGCGTGTTCAAGCCCTACCGGGCCGGCTTTCGAGGGCGCGCAGATAAGCGGTGGTCAGCGCGCGGCGCCTGGCGCTATTGAACGGGTGAGGATTGATCCGAACACCCTTGAGCCTCGCTTCAAGATCATCGGTTGCGAGCACTGGTCCGATGAGCCTGACTTTGAGAGTGCTATTTCCGCCACTGGAGTCAGCGGTATTTGCGGCTCCGGTATTATCGAAGTGATCGCTGAGATGTACTTAGCCGGTATTATCCGATCCGATGGTGTCATTGACGGATCGTTGGCTTCGCGCAATGCACGGATCATCGAGGACGGCCGCACCTTCGCGTACTCGCTGTACGCTGACACCGCGGATATTCGCATTACTCAAAACGATGTGCGGGCTATCCAACTGGCAAAAGCGGCGCTCTATGCGGGCGTCAGGCTGCTGATGGACAGGCTGCGGATCGACGCTGTGGACCGGATCCGTTTGGCCGGCGCCTTCGGCAGTCATATTGATGTCAAGTACGCGATGGTGCTCGGACTCATTCCCGATTGTGACTTGAACTATGTGACGTCGGCGGGCAACGCCGCCGGAACCGGCGCCCGCATCACCCTGCTGGACCGGCGCGCCCGCGATGAAATCGAAGCGGTAGTGCGCCGTATAGAGAAAGTCGAGACGGCCCTTGAAGCACGATTTCAAGCGCATTTCGTCGAGGCGATGGCGATTCCGCACAAGAGTGCCAGTTTTGAGCACTTGGCCCGCGCCGTGCCTCTACCAGCGCCATCATTAGCCGCCGCTGCTACGCCGGCTACCACCGGCCGCCGCCGGCGCCCGCGGCGCGCATAGCCGGGCGGTCTCCAGCCATGTCCGTACGGCAACGCACGGGATAACCTGGGGGGGGATAGCTTACGGCACGGACTTTTGCTGAGCAGCTGGCGTGGTGTCCGCCGGTTTTCTGCGCCGCCGTTCATCTCGAGGTGGGATAGAGAAGAAATCGCGGTAGCACTTGCTGAAGTGTGGCGCGGACACGAAACCGCAGGCGAAAGCTACATCGACGATGGACATGCTGGTTTGCAATAGGAGTTGACGCGCCCGTTGTAGGCGCAATTCCAGATAGTACCTGGTGGGTACGCAGCCCAAGTGTTTTTGAAACAGGCGTTCGAGCTGGCGCCTGGACAGGCTGGCGTGATGGGCCAACTCGTCAAGCGACATGGGCTCTTCGATGTTCGCCTCCATCAGCGCCACCGCTTCCATCAACTTGGGTTGACTGGTGCCTAGCCGGGTGCGTAGAGGAATGCGTTGACGGTCGTGCCGGCCGCGGATGCGCTCGCAGATGAAAACCTCGGAGATGGCATTGGCCAACTCTTGTCCGTGATGGCCCGCGATCACGTGCAACATCATGTCCAGCGGTGCACTGCCACCGGAAGAGGTTAGCCGGTCTCTATCGATCTCGAATACTTCAGTGGTCAGGACCACCTGGGGGAAGGCTTCGCGCATGCTGGCTAGGTTTTCCCAGTGGATAGTGCATCGGTAGCCGTCCAATACAGTCGATTTGGCGAGTATATAAGTCCCGGTACAAAGAGCGCCTAATGCGAGCCCTCTTTGCGCTGCGCGTTGCAGAAAGCCGATCAGCGCTTTGTCGGCCACTTGTTGGATGTCTACGCCGCCGCAGACCAGGAGTAGATGCAGATCCCGCGCCTCGTCGAAGACGGTGTCCGGGGTAAGCTTCAGTCCATTGCTGGCTTCTACGTCGTCTTTGCTCTCGCCGATTAAGCACCACTCGTACAGTGGCCGATCGGCCAGCCGGTTGGCCATGCGCAACGGTTCCAGCCCTGAAGAAAACGCCAACATCGAAAACCGGGGCACCAGTATGAAGCCCACGCGGTAGGGTGAGGGAGACCGCCCAGCGGCATTGCGATCAGTGCTCATGACGCTGATGGACAATTTATCGACGCTCCAAGATAGCAAGGCTCGTATATGACTATAGTGTTAGGGTGTTGTAAATAGCGTTGCGAGCGCGGGGTTATGACATAAGCATTTCTTTGTTGCTCGGCATCGTTATACTGAGGCACCAGGGGAGGCCGTTCGCGGACGCTTGTCTGTTACGGTGCGAGAAGGGCACCAAGACAGTAGATGATGCCGCGCGGCGTAGCAACAATTCACAAGTCGATGACTCAATAACGGATAAGAGGGGTCTGCTTTGTGTCCGCTGTAGACCGACATGCGCCCGACGGAACCTGTTTTGCCGTACACGGTGAGGGACGACCGCTAGTGCTGTTGCACGGTCTAGGCTTGGACCGGGGTATGTGGGATGAACAGGTGGCGGCACTTGCCGGTAGCTGTATGACCATCACCATTGATGCTTTGGGCCACGGCGCCAGTCCATCACCGCCCAAGGCACTCAAACTTCAACATTTCGTGGACCAAGTCACCGTTGTGCTCGATGAACTCAAGATTGAACGCGCCGTAGTCGCCGGGTTCGATCTGGGCGGACAAGTCACGTTGGCCCTAGCGGCCAGAGCATCGCAGCGGGTTGCCGGAACGGTTCTCATCAGCACTGCCTATCGCCGCCTCAAAGCACAGCGGGATATGCTTCTCACACGCATCGATCAAGCCCGCCGCCATGGTCCGGTAGCCAATGCGGATTCAGCCATTCAGCGATGGTTCTCGGCGACATTTCAGGGAGACGAGCGCGAGCGCGTACAGGCCATCCGCCAACGATTGGCCAGCAATGAGCCGGCTGGATATATCGCGGCCTCCGAATTATACGCCCGTGCCGATGTGGAGACCGCCGAAGACGTCAAGCGCATTGTTTCACCCATGCTAGTGCTATGCGGCGCTCTTGACGCGGGTTCCACACCGGCGATGGCGCGCAGGTTGGTCGGTGCCGTGGCCAGTGCCAAGTTGGTCATTGTCCCCCGCCAAGGACACATGTTGCCCATCGAAGCGGCAGGCACTGTGAGTAGTGCCTTGCGCGCGTTCATGAGTGCTTTGAACTAACCGTTGGAATCAATAAGCCGGCAACGGACCAGTGGAGAAGGTACGAAGACGCAGCGCGAAGTCTTGTAAGACTTCGATGCCGCTTTCCTCTGCCCGGCGGCACCAGTCCAGCAATGCTTGATGGAGTTCTTCGGTGGTCGCCTGCCGGTTCTCCCAGAGATTTTGTAATTCCACCCGTTTTTCGAAGATGAGGTTGAGCACGTCGCTGCTGGCGCGGATCCGGTCTCTGGTCTCTCGCGCATCATGGTCAAGCATGATCTCGCTGCGGCAAAGCAGTGATCTAGCCCGTTTCAGCAGGGGAGTACTGTCAGCGGAGGCACGGGCGCGCTCCGCTGCGACTAGCGGTGCCACCACCGTGCATGCGTAGTGGGCCATGATCTGAAAACGGTTGTTGATAACCGTGGAAAGCGTTTCCAGATCGATCTCGGAGTTGGTGCTGTCACGCGCCAAGATCGGCGGAATGCGTTTGACCTTAGCCAATCTCAGCATCGAGAGTATGCGGATGTAGAGCCAGCCGATGTCGAATTCCCACCACTTGACCGACATCTTTGCCGAGCTCGGATAAGTGTGGTGATTGTTGTGCAATTCCTCGCCACCGATGAGGATGCCCCAGGGCGAAATATTAGTGGCGGCATCGTCGCACTCGAAGTTACGGTATCCAGTGTAATGACCGACGCCGTTGATGACACCTGCTGCCAGAAAGGGGATCCATAACATCTGGATCGCCCAAACAGTCAACCCGGCTGGTCCCAACAACAGCACATTGATAATCGCCATCAGCAAGATGCCGCGTCTATCGTGCCGGTAAACGTTACGCTCCAGCCAGTCATCCGGTGTGCCCTTGCCGTACTTCTCCAGCACCTCCGGGTCGCGCGCCGACACCCGGTACAGCTCTGCGCCCTCCAGCAATACTTTTCTAAGGCCCAAGACCTGCGGGCTGTGGGGGTCTTCCACCGTCTCTACGCGTGCGTGGTGTTTGCGGTGTACCGCGGTCCACGCCTTGGTTAGCATGCCGGTGGTGAGCCATAGCCAAAACCTGAAAAAGTGTTTCGCCGCCGGATGCAGCTTCAGGGCTCGGTGGGCGGAGTAGCGGTGTAGGTAAATCGTGACGCTGGCGATCGTGATATGGGTGAGGAGCAGCGTATATCCCACGATTTCCCAAAAACTGGCAGCCAATAAGCCGTCGTACCACATAGTTTTAAGTTCTCCACTCGACCATGCAGACATAACACAAAAGCGGGCTGAATCTGTGCCTAGGCTTTGAATTCCCGCTTGCAGTCACTTTGTATGATCGATTATACGGATTATGGTCCCCATAACTCCACAACTTCTTTAAGCGAATGCGAACGAGGTCTATCTATAGCTATCTATAGATGGGGTCTACCTATACGGGCGCCGCCTGGCTGCGGGCCGCGCGTTATACTGGGGCGAGGCTTGGCGCCATTTCGACGCGGAGAAACGTCTTTGTACTACGACTCGGATGTGATTGTGAGCCGCCTCGACGCGGCGGCGAACGATGGATTCAGTGACGGTCTTAAAGGTGTCGAGAAAGAGAGCCTCAGGGTAACGGATAATGGTGCCATCGCGCTCAGCGATCATCCAGTGGAACTCGGTTCCGCCCTGACCCATCCCAGCATCACGACCGACTACTCGGAGGCCTTGTTGGAGTTCGTCACCGCCGCCAACGCCTCACCGCGAGCCGTTATCGAAGAGTTGGAGGATATTCACCGCTTCGTTTATTCGCAGATCGGCGATGAGTTGTTGTGGGTGACCAGCATGCCGTGCATTTTGGCCACGGATGAGAACATTCCGGTGGCGCGGTACGGGTACTCCAACGTAGGACGCATGAAGCATGTTTATCGCATCGGTCTAGGTTACCGCTATGGCCGGGCCATGCAGGCTATCGCCGGCGTGCATTTTAACTATTCGCCACCACCGTCCCTGTGGGAGGGGTTGGCGGCGGCGCAAGGGCGGGCGTTTTCTCGCGATGTCATAGATGCCTGCTACATGGGCATGCTGCGTAATTTGAAGCGCACGATCTGGCTCATCGCATACCTGTTCGGCAGCTCTCCGGCTGTATGCAAGTCCTTCGTACGGGCCGGTGGCGCTGGTTTACGCGCATTTGACAGAGCGACGTGGTTTTACCCCCACGGCACCTCCCTCAGGTTGAGCGATTTCGGTTACAGCAACCGCACCGGTGGCGGTTTGGCTGTGTCTTATGATTCGCTCGAGCGCTACGTGGCCGGTCTGCGCCACGCTATAGACACGCCACATCCGCCTTATCAGCGTATCGGCGTCAAGCGCGATGACAGCTATTTTCAGTTGAACGCCAATATCTTGCAGATCGAAAACGAGTACTACAGCTACGTGCGCCCCAAACGTACGCCCATCGGCAATGAGAAGAGGACCACGGCGCTGGCTGAGCGGGGGGTTGAATATGTGGAGTTACGGTCCTTGGATCTGGATCCGTGGTGTACCACCGGTGTGTCCGAGACCACTATGCGCTTCCTCGAAGCTTATATGTTGCAGGCGCTGTTAGAGTCGAGTCCGCTCATCTGTGCGGCGGCCCAAGAAGAGATGGATCACAACTTACATACCGTGACCTGTAAAGGGCGGGACACGGGGGTTACGCTAAAGCGCGGCGGTGGATCGGTGGAATTGGTGCATTGGGCTGGACAGCTACTGGATCGCATTGAGGCGGTCTCGGAGATGCTGGACAGTGGCTTAGCGGCGCGGCCCTATACCGAGGCCTTAAGAGCACAGCGGGTGAAGGTTGAAGACCCATCGGCGACTCCATCGGCCCGGGTGCTACGGGAAATGCGCGATAGGGGGGAGAGTTTCTTTCACTTTGCTTTGCGCAAATCCGAGGAATTGCGCACCGCCGGCTTAGCAGCATCGCTGGACAGCAGGCGAAGAGTTCATCTAAAGGCGCTGGCGCAGCGATCATTGCATGATCAAAGGCGTCTCGAGGAGGACGATGAGATAGATTTCGATGAGTATTTGCGCCGCTACTTTGCTCAACACTGAGCGCGTTGTCACCGTTGGTATGCATTGTTTCCGGGCGCTTATTGCGTTTGCGCGCAACGTTTTTTGTGCAACCTGGGCACACGATTTACAGTGTTGAAAAAGCGGGGGTGCAAACATACGAAAGTTTATGGCGGCGCTGACGTTGGCAGCGGCCACCGCTGGGGCTCAAGCCGGTTATGGTGTGGCTAACAATACGGTATGGCAAACAATAATGAGGGCACCTCGTCGGAGCAGGGCTTCAGTACAGGGACTGGTGCGTATTGTCCGGCTTGTATTTTCACGACTTTGGCGTTTGGGGTTGCGCATCGAAGGAGTTACCGGTTACACCTTTGCTATCAGGCCCCAGCAGATATAGATAAGGCACCATAAGCGCCTGCGGTTCAGGCAGTCCCCGGCGATCTTCGGCCGGGTAGGCGTTGGCCCGCATAGCGGTACGTACAGCGCCGGGATTGAGGGCATTGACACGCACTTGGGTCTGCTCCAACTCGCCGGCCAACACCTGGGTGAGTCCTTCGATGCCGTGTTTGGAAATGCTGTAAGCACCCCAGTAGGCTGCGCCTTTGCGGCCAACATCCGAGCTGATGAGCACTATGGAGGCGTCGGCGCTTTGGCGCATGAGCGGTAAACATGCTCTGCATAATAGGTAATTGGCAGTCAGGTTGACGTGCAGAACACGGACGAACTCTTCCGGATCACTGTGCTCGAGTGGACCTAGGGTGCCTAGCTGGCCGGCATTCAACAAAAGCCCGTCGAGGTGGCCTAGGGCGCCGCCCAGGCGGCCGGCCATGTCTGCATAGTCGGACGGATTGGCACCGAGAAGGTCCAGTGGGTAGATAGCCGGTTGCGGCCCACCGGCGGCCAGGATGTCGTCATATAGTGATTCCAGGGCCGGTACCTTACGGCCGAGTAACACAGTGGTCGCTCCGTGGGTGGCGAAGGTCAATGCCGCGGTGCGGCCGATGCCGCGCCCCGCCCCGGTGACAAGGATGACGCGGCCCTGTAGCAGCGCCGGCGCTGGCTCATAGTCGTGAATGCGTTCCACCAGCAAGGTCTACTCAGTTGGGGGCAGCTTCTTAAGAGGCGGCTCCGTGGTTGAACAAGAGGATTGAACAAAGGGGTTGAGTAAAGGCGAATTGTGCCGGGCTTTGACCGGCGCGGCCAGGTGAGGGCGCGATGGTTTCATGCGCTATTGCGGACTACTTGAGCCAAGACATGATCTGCTGCGGCCTATGCAGCACCGCTAAAGCCCCCCAATTGCCGCAATCCTCACCCGGGGCAATATAGCCCCACGCTGCGGCCAAGGCGCCGGCACCCGCGGTGTGGGCCGCCTGAATGTCACGCCGGTCGTCACCGATCATGAGCAATTGGGGCGGTGCTATGCCGGTCAAATGGGCGGCTAAGCGTACCGGCTGACCGTGCGGTTTGTTTTGGGCCGTAGTGCCGGTGGCGATAATGCCGGCGCAATGATGGGTCAGAGCTAGCCCATGGACCACCAGGCGCGCCAGCGGTTCGGGTTTGTTGGTGACAACGCACCAGGGAATACGTCGGGCGCGCAGTTCCGCCAGCACTTCTTCCATGCCCTCGAAAAGGCGTGTTCTCGCCACCGGATCGCGGGCATACAAGGAGAGGAAGCGGCGTTTGGCGCGGCTGAATTCGCCGTCCTCGGGGGTACAGCCCAGAGCCGCTTTGAGCATGGCGCTAGCCCCGGACGAAACATGAGCACGCAAGGTAGCGTAAGCCGGTGCAGTGACGCCGTAATGTTCACACAGTCTTTGCGCGGCCCCCACCAGATCCAAAGCGGTATCGGCCAGGGTACCGTCCAGATCCAGCATAAGCCCCGCAAACATAAAAGCCCCCTGATACAAAGGCCTCCCGGACATCAAAGCCCTAAAAGAGTGGGGTCTTGAACAGCCCCATTAGCTTATTCGACGCTAATCGGGGAGCCGCCTGAAATGCGCCAGGTAGTTGATGTGTGGATCCGAGCTCAGCCAAGCTTTGCCGGTAAACGGGTTGTAGGCAAGCCCGGTGACGTCTAGCAGCTCCAGCGCGCAGCGCCGGCCCTCGGCTGCCAACTCCGAAGGGCGTATGAAACGTTGATAGTCGTGGGTTCCCCGGGGCAGCAACCCGAGCACGTATTCAGCGCCCACCACAGCACCCAAATACGCTTTGAACGTACGGCTGATGGTGGAGAACACGATATCCGCGCCGGGCGCGGCCAAGTTGGCGCAAGCAGCGATGGTAGAGGCGGGATCGGGCACGTGCTCAAGTAGCTCCAAACAGGTAACCAGCGCGAATGCGCCTGTGTGCGTCCGTGCAAAGTGCTCCGCGCTCGCCTCGACGTATTGCACGTGTACGCCTGTCTCACGCGCATGCAAGCGGGCTGCTGTGAGTGCGCTGGTGGACAGATCTATCCCTGTCACAGCCGCACCGGCGGTGGCTAGGGCCTCGGCTAGGATACCGCCGCCGCAGCCTACGTCCACGGTTGTTTTGTTGCGCAACGGCCCGGTCCGGCCGTGTATGTAGTCAAGTCTTGCCGGGTTCAGATGGTGTAGCGTGCGCAGCTCGCCGTCGCTGTCCCACCACTCGGCGCTTAAATTGTCGAAGTGTGCTATCTCGTGCTCATCGACGTTGGTGGCGCTGCGGGCAGCGTGCTCGTTAACACGGTTCATAGCGCCGCCGTCTTCTCATGCCACGCTTTGGCATTGGCGATAAGCCGCTGTGTATCCATATGCAGCAAACTACCGTCCGCCACCACTTGCCGGCCCGCCACCCATACGGCTTTTACCTGTGCGCGGTGCGCCGCGTAGACTATCGCGGAGGTGGCGCTATACACCGGCTGAGTGGCTAAATCGCCGAGATCTATGGCACAAAGATCAGCCGCCTTGCCCGGTTCGATGGAGCCGATCTCATCGCCTAGGCCAAGAGCTTTCGCGCCACCTAAGGTGGCCATGCCGAGGGCGCTCGAGGCGGGGACCGCACCGGCCTCGCCGGTTACGTGTTTTGCCAGGAACGCAGCGCTTCTCATCTCGCTTAACATATCCAGATCGTTGTTGCTGGCGGCACCATCGGTGCCAAGAGCAACGCTGCCCCCTGCTTTTAACAATGCATCCGTAGGACAGGCGCCGCTCGCCAGCTTGAAGTTCGATTCCGGGCAGTGCACTACATGAACACCGTAGCGCGCGACCAGTTCTATCTCTTCCGGTTCCAATTGAGTCATGTGTACTGCGATGAGGCGCGGTGAGAGCAGTTCCAAATCCTGTAGCCGCGCGATGGGGCGCTGCCCGCGTTCGTTGACGGCATTGTTCACTTCATCGGCAGTCTCATGCACGTGCATGTGAATAGGAACATCCATCTCTTCGGCCAGCACGCGGATGCGCGATAGCGGCCTATCCGAGATAGTGTAAGGCGCATGCGGCGCCCAGGCGCTGGTGATGAGCGGATCGGACCTTGCATGATCGTGAAACTCGATGCCTTTGGCGATGTACTCATCGGCGTCCTTGGCCAATACCGAGGGGAAGTCCAAAGCGATCATTCCAATAACCGCCCGCATTCCCGCTCCACTGGCGGCCCGTGCCGCCTGCATCGGAAAGAAGTACATATCGTTAAAGCAGGTGGTGCCGCTACTCAACATCTCCGCCACGGCTAACTGGGTGCCGTCCGCCACGAATTGCTCGCTCACCAAAGCGCTTTCCACTGGCCAGATGTGTTCGCTGAGCCATGTCATCAACGGCAGGTCGTCGGCGATTCCCCGCATCAGCGTCATGGCGGCGTGGCCGTGGGCATTAACTAAGCCCGGGATCAGTGCATGGCCGGGTAGATCTACGATGTGCGCTGGCGCGTAGGCCGCCGCCTGGGCTAGAGGACAGACTTCGGCGATGCGCCCGTTGTTGACGATGACGGCGTGTTGCGTCAGCTCGACCCCCGCCGGTTCTACGGGGATTAGCCATTGCGGATTGATTTGCAGATCGGCGTGTTGCATAAGAAGGCAGAATATAGTGATTATATTGATGATATCTTTGCAACACTACACCCTGACCGGTGCGCTTGCACGATCTGCTCTAACGGAGCCCTCCATGAACACCTCATTCGACCGTGTGAGAGCGATTCGTTGGCATGGCGATCACATGACCTTGCTGGATCAGCGGCTACTGCCGGCGCAGGTTGAATACTTACGCATCGATACGTTGCACGAGTGCGCTCAGGCCATCGGCGATATGGTGGTGCGGGGCGCGCCCGCCATCGGTATAGCGGCGGCTTATGGGGTGGTGCTGGGGGCGCGGCAGGCGCAGCGAAGCGCTGGTGCGAGGTGGTGCGAACACCTCTACAGCGAACTCGACTATCTGGCTGGCGCGCGGCCCACAGCGGTCAATTTGGGTTGGGCGGTACAGCGCGCGCGCGCGGTGTTGCGCAATGGGCCCGCCGATCCGGCGCCGCTTGAAGCCTTGGCTATCGCCATTCACGAGGAGGACATCGCCGCCAATCACCGCATGGGCCAGTTGGGAGCGGCTTTGATGGCGCACTCAGGTGGTGTGCTTACCCATTGCAACACCGGTTCGCTCGCCACTGGCGGTTACGGCACCGCGCTCGGCGTGGTCCGCTCGGCGTGGAGTGCGGGTCACCTCAAGCGGGTTTACGCCGGCGAGACCCGGCCCTGGCTGCAAGGCGCCCGCCTGACCGCTTGGGAATTGGTGGAAGACGGGATTCCGGTGCAACTGATCGCCGATGGCGCGGCCGCCTGGTTGATGCGCCAAGGCACCGTTGGCTGGGTGGTGGTGGGCGCGGACCGGGTTGCCGCCAACGGTGACGTGGCCAATAAGATAGGTACTTACAGCTTAGCCGTGGCCGCCCGGCAACACGGTGTCAAGTTCATGGTGGTGGCGCCTACCTCTACCTTGGATATGAGTGCTGATTCGGGGGAGCAGATCCCCATAGAAGAGCGCGCGCCGGCTGAGGTTTTGCAGGCCGGTGGCAGGCCGGTAGCCGCTGCCGGGGCCGGGGCGTGGAATCCGGTATTCGATGTAACGCCGGCCGCCTTGGTCGATATTTTGGTGACCGAACGCGGCATCATCGAACAGCCCGGCCGCAAGAGCATCCGTCAATTGATGCAGCGCTAATTGATGCAGGGCCAATTGATGCAGGGATCCTAAGCGCGGCGCTTACGGCCGTTTCCCGGCGGCAAAAGTGCGTTCAAATCGGGCGTCTTAGCAACGCCGGGGCGGGTTAAAACGTGGTAGAGTTCCGCAGTTTTGGCGACGCGCCTCATGCTTATTGCGAGTTTGAGCGCAAACACCGCGCGGAACCTCCTCAATCTATGAATTCCCTTATCTATGTCTGAGTTCGCTCGAGAAGTCCTCCCGATCTATCTCGAAGAGGAAATGAAGAAGTCCTATCTGGATTACGCTATGAGCGTGATCATAGGGCGGGCACTGCCGGACGTGCGCGATGGCTTGAAGCCGGTTCACCGCCGCGTCCTCTACGCCATGAGTGAGCTGCGCAATGATTGGAACCGGCCCTATCTGAAGTCAGCCCGGGTGGTGGGTGATGTCATCGGCAAATATCACCCCCATGGCGATGGCGCGGTATACGACGCACTGGTGCGTATGGCGCAGCCCTTCTCGATGCGGGTCATGCTCATCGACGGTCAGGGCAACTTCGGCTCGGTGGACGGGGATTCGCCTGCGGCCATGCGCTACACCGAAGTGCGCATGGCCCGTATCGCCCACGAACTGTTGGCGGATCTGGATAAGGAAACGGTTGATTTCGTCCCCAACTACAGCGACTCGGAGGAAGAGCCGGCGGTTTTGCCCACCCGCGTGCCGAATCTGCTGGTCAATGGCGCCGCCGGTATCGCCGTGGGGATGGCGACCAATGTCCCGCCGCATAACCTAGGCGAGGTCATCGATGCCTGTATTGCCTTCGTCGATGGTCCGGACATCGATCTCGATCGCTTGATGGAGATTATCCCCGGTCCGGATTTTCCCACCGCCGGCATCATCAATGGCGCGCAAGGCATAGAGGAGGCTTACCGCACCGGACGCGGGCGCATCTATATGCGGGCGCGTACCCATTTCGAGCCCATGGACGGGGGCCGTGATCGCATCGTGGTCACCGAATTGCCATATCAGGTCAACAAAGCGCGCCTTATCGAGCGCATCGCGGAACTCGGCAAGGAGCGCAGGGTTGAGGGCATGAGCGACATCCGCGACGAATCGGATAAATCCGGCATGCGCGTGGTCATCGAATTGCGCCGCGGTGAAGTGCCTGACGTGGTGCTGAACCATCTCTTCCAGCAAACCCAGCTCCAGTCTGTATTCGGTATCAATATCGTTGCTTTAGTCGATGGTCAGCCGCGGCTTTTGAATCTCAAGCAGGTGTTGGAGGCGTTTGTACGCCACCGCCGCGAAGTGGTGTCCCGGCGTACCGTCTTCGAGTTGCGCAAAGCGCGCGAGCGGGCTCACGAACTGGAAGGTTTGGCCGTCGCGCTTGCCAGCATTGACGAGGTGATAGAACTCATCAAGGCATCGGCCTCGGGGGCGCAGGCGCGGGCCGCGTTGATGGCTAAGCCCTGGCCACCCGGGGCGGTCAGTGGTTTGTTGGAGCGCAGTGGTGATTACATCACACGGGCGGAGGAGCTTGAAGACGAATTCGGTTTGCATGACGACGGTTACCGGCTATCGGAGCGCCAAGCGCAGGCTATTCTCAATCTTCGCCTGCACCGTTTGACCGGACTCGAGCAGGAGAAGATCGTCACCGACTACAACGAACTCACCGAAACGGTAGCCGATCTCTTGGACATACTCGGCAATCCCGCCCGTCTCATGCATGAAATCCGTCAGGAATTAGAGGCGGTGCGCGAGCAGTTCGCCGATGCCAGGCGTAGCGAGATCTGGTCCACCTACCGCGGCTTTAACCGGGAGGATTTGGTCAATCCGGAAGACGTAGTGGTAACGCTGTCCCACGAGGGTTATGTCAAAGCCCAGGCGCTCGATCAATACCGGGCGCAGCGCCGCGGTGGACGGGGTAAAACGGCTACGCGTACCAAGGCGGAGGATTTCGTGGAGTGCCTCTTCATGGCCCATACCCACGATACCATCTTGTGTTTTTCCAGCTTGGGTAAGCTCTACTGGCTGAAGGTCTACGACATCCCGCAAGCCAGCCGCACCGCTAGGGGCACACCGATCGTCAATCTATTGGATCTGAGCGATAAAGAGCGGATCCACGCGGTATTGCCGGTCAAGGACTTTGATAGCGGCGGCTACGTCTTCATGGTCACCGCCCGTGGCACCGTAAAGAAGACGCTGCTCAGCGATTTCTCCCGCCCGCGGGCCGCCGGCATCATCGCCGTGGATCTGGGGGACGGCGATGAGTTGGTCGGTGTCGTCATGACCGACGGTGAGCGGGAAGTGATGTTGTTCTCTGACGGTGGCAAAGTCATCCGCTTCCATGAGAGCAACGTGCGTCCCATGGGCCGGGTGTCCCGTGGCGTGCGTGGCATGGAGTTGGCGGACGATGAACGCATCATGGCGCTGATCATCGCTGATACCGGCATGGTTCTTACGGCCACGGAAAACGGTTACGGCAAGAACACGCCGCTCGCCGACTACCGCATTCAAGGCCGTAGCGGCAAGGGCTTGATCTCCATACAGACCAGCGACCGCAACGGCCGTGTGGTCGGGGCGCTACAGGTCAACGCTGCCGATGAGATCATGTTGATTACCGACGGTGGCACTTTGGTTCGAACGCGGGTCGATGAGGTGAGCGTGCTCGGGCGTAACACCCAGGGCGTGCGGCTGATTCGCCTGTCTGACGGCGAACGCTTGGTGGGGCTGGTCAAAGTGGTGGAGACCGAGAACGGTAACGGCGTGCAAGACATCGGCGACGGTGAAGAGGGTGGTGATGGTAGTGTGCCTCAACCCCCATTGCCTGATGGATCCGTGGCATTTGATGAGTCCACATCGCCCGATGGGAGCGATGACGAAAATTGAGCCGCGCGTGCGTTGGGCTGGCCTCGGGGCCGGCTTCACACCGAGCCTTCATCTTATCCGGGCCTTCATCTTTATGCTGGCGAGCCCAGCACCGAGTAAATCCTTCACTAGATAAGCCGCGAATAGATAAGTCACGCAGCCAACAAACCAATTTTCACTATGTCTAGAGTATTTAATTTTAATCCCGGGCCTGCCACCTTGCCGGTGCCGGTGTTGCAACGAATGCGCAGCGAACTCCTGGACTACGGTGGCTCCGGGATGTCGATCATGGAGATGAGTCACCGTGGTCAGGTGTTCATGGAAGTGGCGGCGCAGGCCGAGACCCGGCTACGTAATCTGCTGTCCATATCCGATGATTACGCCGTGCTCTTCTTGCACGGTGGTGCTCAGATGATGTTCTCCGCCGTGCCGATGAATTTCCACGGCTTAGGGCAACGGGCTGGGTATGTAGTCACCGGTTCGTGGTCGGATAAAGCCGTGAAGGCGGCCAAGACCGTCATCGCGGGGGCTGAAACCATCGCCGATAGCACGCCTAAATTCGATTACGCTCCGGCGCAGGAGGATTGGCGGGATTGGCAAGATATGGCTTACATCCACTACACGCCCAACGAGACCATAGGTGGTGTGGAGTTTCACTGGGTACCGCAAACCGGTGAGGTTCCACTGGTGGCGGATATGTCTTCCAACATCTTGTCGGCGCCGGTGGCGGTGGACCGATTCGGGCTCATCTACGCTGGTGCGCAAAAAAATATCGGCATCGCCGGGCTCGCCATCGTCATCGTGCGCAAAGATCTCATGGGGCATGCTCATTCTATGACCCCCGGGGTGTTGGAGTTCGCCGGTCAAGCGAAAGCGGAATCGATGCTGAATACACCCCCTACCTTCGCCTGGTACACAGCCAATTTAGTGTTCGGCTGGTTGCAAGAGTCGGGTGGCGTGCAGGAGATGGCGCAGCGCAATCAACGCAAAGCCGAGACCTTATACACTACCATCGACGGCTCGTCTTTTTACAGCAATCCGGTGCGTGAGCAAGACCGCTCCAGGATGAACATTCCGTTTACCTTGCCTGACGATGCTTTGAACGCGCCGTTTTTGGCCGCAGCGCAAGCGCAGGGCTTGGCCGGACTCAAAGGGCACCGGGCGGTCGGTGGCATGAGAGCGAGTATCTATAACGCCATGCCGCAAGAAGGGGTGGACGCCCTGGTGCAGTTCATGGCCGAGTTCGAGCGCACCCACGGATAAGACTTATCTTGATTACACCCCTCTTGATTAGACCAAAGGGATAGGCCGCAGGAGCCGTCATGTACAAAGTGCGAACGTTGAACAACATCTCGGTGGACGGGCTTGAACGGTTGCCGCGCGAGCTCTACGAGGTGGCTTCCGAGTTGCCGTGCCCGGACGCTGTTTTGGTGCGCTCTGCGGATATGCATAACATGGAGATCCCCACATCCCTTAAAGCCATAGGACGCGCCGGCGCTGGGGTTAACAATATTCCGGTAGAGCGCTGTACCGAGCAGGGCATTGCCGTTTTTAATGCCCCCGGCGCTAACGCCAACGCGGTGAAGGAACTGGTCTTGACCGGCATGTTGATCGCCGCACGTAATGTCTGCGATGCCTGGTCGTACGTGCAGAGCCTTGAGGGCGATGACAAGACCATTGAAACATGCGTGGAAAGTGCCAAAAAAACATACGTGGGGACGGAGTTGCTGGGCCATACTCTTGGCATTATCGGCCTCGGTGCCATCGGTGTGCAGGTGGCGAACGCAGCACGTACATTGGGTATGCACGTCATTGGCTACGATCCTAGCATCACAGTGGATAGAGCATGGCAATTGTCAGCCGATGTGCAGGCGGCCGACAGCGTGGATCATGTACTCGGGCAGTCCGATTTCGTCTCTTTGCATGTGCCGCTTTTAGAAGAGACACGCGGCCTCATATCCGGCCGGCGCGTACGCACCATGCGAAAAGGCGCGGTGCTGCTCAATTTCTCCAGGGCCGGCATCGTCGATGATGCTAAAGCGGTGGAGGCGCTGGATGCGGGACACTTGCGGATGTACGTTTGCGACTTTCCGACCCGCCAGTTGATCGCTCATTCCAAAGTCATCGCGCTGCCGCATTTGGGGGCTTCCACCGAGGAGGCTGAGAACAACTGTGCTATCGCCATAGCGGAGCAGCTCAGAGATTATCTGGAACGGGGTAACGTGCGCAACTCGGTAAACTTGCCCGACGCCGGCATGCCTCTTAACGGCAGTGTGCGCTTGGCCATTGTGCATGCGAACAAGCCGAATATGTTAGGCCAGATATCCACCGCCTTGGCTGAGGCGGAATTGAACATCGTGGACATGCTCAATAAGTCCAGAGGCACCCTCGCTTACACGCTCATCGATCTGGAGAATACGGTGTGCGCTGATCTTATACGGCGCATCGAAGCCATTGATGGCGTGATGAAGGTGCGGCTTCCACAATAGAGCAGGTCTGGTAACACTCATATGAGCGCATCTGCGTTTTCTACTGATTCGGCTTCCACTGATCCAGCCACCACTGATCTGGCCGCCATTGATTTCACTGCGCTGGCCAAGCCGGGTATCAGCGAGCTGGCCCCTTATCAGCCGGGCAAACCCGTCGAAGAGTTGCAGCGGGAATCAGGCGTGAGGGAGGCGATCAAGCTCGCTTCCAACGAAAACCCTCTAGGTCCTAGCCCGCGCGCCATGGCGGCGTTGCGCGGGCGTTTGAATGAGGTGGAACGCTATCCGGACGGCGGTGGTTATGCCTTAAAACAAGCGCTTGCGGCGCATCTGGGCATAGATCATAACCGGCTTACCCTCGGTAACGGCTCCAATGAGGTGCTGGAGTTGGTGGCGCGGGTATTCGCCGGCCCAGGCGATGAAATCATCTACTCCGAGCACTGCTTTACCGTTTATCCGATTGCCACGCGGATCGTCGGCGCCACCGCCGTGCAAGTAAAAGCGCGCAGATGGGGCCATGACTTGCAAGCCATGGCTGGTGCCGTCAATGAACGCACCCGTATCGTGTACATCGCCAGTCCGAACAATCCCACGGGGACGTGGGTGACAGACGGTGAACTCGAGCGGTTTTTGGCAGCAGTACCCCCTCGGGTATTGGTGGTTTTGGACGAAGCTTATTACGAATACGCGAGAGCGCGCAGCTATCCACCTGCGAGCCAGTATCCCGATGGCATGTCCAAGCAAGACCGCTTTCACAATTTGCTGGTGACGCGCACTTTTTCAAAAGTGCATGGACTGGCCGCACTACGCATTGGGTATTGTGTGTCCCACCCTCAAATCGCCGATCTGATGAACCGCATTCGCATGCCGTTCAATGTCAATGCTCCGGGCATGACCGCCGCGCTGGCGGCACTGGATGACGATGCGCATATTCAACGCAGTTTGCAGTGTAATTACGAGGGTATGGAGCAGTTGCAGGCGGCTTTTAGGTCGCTGGATATACCTACAATTGATTCCGCGGGTAATTTCTTGACGTTCGATTCCCTAGGCGAGGCCCTGCCGGTCTACGACGGATTATTGCGCCTCGGTGTGATCGTGCGCCCCATCGGCGCTTATGACATGGCGGATCATCTGCGCGTGACCATAGGCACTCACACGGAGAACGAACGCTTTTTGACCGCCTTGCGTGAAGTGATGTCGGGGCTGGGCCGCTTATGATCAGAAAGCTATGCATTATCGGTGTAGGGCTTATAGGCGGTTCGCTGGCCCGCGCCCTTAAGCGCGCTCGATACTGTGAAGAAGTGGTGGGTGTGTCGAGGCGCGAGAGCCACTTGCGCGAGGCGCTGGAACTCGGCGTCATCGATCACTACGAGTTGGACATAGGACGGGCGGTGGCCGGCGCGGACATGGTGGTTGCCTGCGTGCCCCTGGGCGTCATGCGTCATGTGTTTGCCGCCATGGTGGGGCACTTGACAGACGACGCGGTGGTGACGGATGGCGGCAGCGCCAAAGTCTCGGTCATCGAGGCGGCGCGCCAGGCTTTCGGTGAACTGCCGGCCACTTTCGTTCCTGCCCATCCGGTGGCAGGCACTGAAAAGAGCGGTGTATCGGCATCGTTCGCCGAGCTGTTCGACGATCGCCGGGTGATTATTACGCCGCCGCCGGAGGCGGCGGCGGATGCCGTTAGGCGGGTCGAGCAGATGTGGCTCACCGCTGGTGCGAAGGTGGAACAGATGGGCGCACAGCATCACGATGAGGTGCTGGCCGCCACCAGTCATCTGCCGCATTTGCTGGCTTACAACCTGGTGGATGTACTGGGCCGTATGGAAGAGTGGCGCGAGATGTTCAGATTCGCCGCGGGTGGTTTTCACGATTTCACCCGTATCGCGTCATCGGATCCGCTCATGTGGCATGACATCTGTCTCAATAACCGTGAGGCGGTGCTCTTCGCGCTGCGTCACTTCACCGCCGATCTAGCCCGGCTGGAAGCTGCCGTGGAGGCGGGGGATGGCGACTATTTGACCACTGTGTTTACCCGGGCCAAGGATCTGCGGGACCGCTATACGCAGAGCGGGGCAGTATGAGGCGGCTTCTGCGAGCTATCGTTTGTGGGCTATCGTTTATGGGTCATCGTTGATGAATTCAGGGGTCTATAATTGTAGGGGTCTATGAGTGAGGGTGACGCTGCGGCGACGTTGACAGTAGCCAGGGGTCCGGCATTAGCGGGCGAGGTACAGGTGCCGGGGGACAAGTCTATCTCCCATCGCGCGATCATGCTGGCCGCGCTGGCCGAAGGCACCAGTGAAGTGTCCAATTTCCTGGAAGGAGAGGACACGCGGGCAACCGTTGCCGCGTTCAGGGCGATGGGTGTGGCCATCGAAGGCGATGGTGCCGGCGCACTGACTATCGGAGGGCGTGGTTTGCAGGGATTGAGCGCGCCACAAGGGGCCTTGGACTTGGGCAACTCCGGCACCGGCATGCGCTTGTTGGCGGGAGTGGCGGCCGGTCAGCTTTTTTGTTCGCAGTTGGTGGGCGATGCATCGTTGAGTGCACGACCGATGGCACGCATTGTACATCCGCTGCGGGCGATGGGCGCTCGGGTGTGGGCGGCAGCCGGCGATCGGCCACCATTGCGGCTGTGCCGCGGTGCACGGATGCGGGGCATCGACTATGCGATACCCGTGGCTAGCGCTCAAGTGAAGTCGTGTTTGTTGCTGGCCGGGCTTTATGCCGAGGGGGTTACACGGGTTGTTGAACCTGGGATGTGCAGGGATCACACCGAGCGCATGCTGAGAAGTTTTGGTTATCCGGTGGTGGCAGACGGCCCAGCGATTACGCTGGCGGGCGGGCAGGCGCTAAAGTCTTGTCCCATCGAAGTGCCTGGCGATATCTCATCGGCAGCTTTCTTCGTGGTGGCTGCTACGCTAGTGCCCGGCTCCGATATCGTCTTGCGTAACGTTGGCGTTAATCCTACCCGGGACGGCGTGTTGCATATACTGCGTGCGATGGGCGCTCAAATCACGCTGAGCAATGAGCGCCTGGCAGGCGCCGAGCCGGTTGCCGATATACGGGTCGAGCACGCACTTTTACGCGGGATCGACATCCCGCAGCACTTGGTAGCCAATGCCATCGACGAATTTCCCGTCATCTTCGTCGCCGCCGCTTGCGCCAGCGGTACCACCCGGCTGCGCGGGGCGCGGGAACTCAGGGTCAAGGAAAGCGACCGGATAGCCGCCATGGCAGCGGGACTAGCTACCTTGGGGGTGGTTGCAACGGTATACGAAGACGGCATCGATATTGAAGGCGGAGCCCAAGATAGTGATAGTGGGGCGCTGAATGGCGGGGTGATCGATAGCTTCGGCGACCACCGGATCGCCATGGCTTTTGTCATCGCCGGTGCCCTCAGCAATGAACCGGTGCAGATTAAGGACTGCGAGAATATTGCCACCTCATTTCCGGGTTTTGTTGCTCTGGCGCAGGGTCTAGGCATTGAGGTGTGCTCCCAGTGACATCCATTTCAGCCCCCATTCAGTCAGTCCCTGTTCGGTCAACGCCCATTCGGTCAGTGCCGGTGGTGGCCGTCGATGGGCCGGTAGGTGTCGGTAAAGGTACGCTCTGCGCGGCGCTGGCGCGAACCCTCGGTTGGAATGTGCTGGACAGTGGCGCTATTTACCGGCTGTTGGGGTTGGCTGCGTTGCGTGCTGGTGTGGCCTTCGACGATCACGTGGGTCTTGCGGCGCTGGCCCAGGCGTTTGCAATGGACTTTGCCTTCGAGCCACGCCAGGGGTTGGTTGCCGCTCTTTTGGATGGACAGGACGTGAGCGCGCAGATCCGCACCGAACAGGCCGGGCGCAATGCGTCGCTGGTGGCGTCCATCCCCACCGTGCGGGATGCGTTGCTGCAACGGCAGCGCGATTTTCGCTCTCCACCTGGTTTGATCGCGGACGGGCGGGACATGGGCACGGTCGTGTTTCCCGATGCGCAAATCAAGATTTTCCTGACCGCAACGGCGCAAGAACGGGCTCGAAGGCGACGTAAACAGTTGAGAGACAAAGGCATCGATGCTAACCTCGCCGCCCTTTCGGCCGAAATCAATGCTCGTGACAAGCGCGATAGTGAACGCGCCGCTGCGCCGTTGCGTGCGGCGCCTGATGCTAGCGAGATCGATACCTCGGATGCGAGTGCCGATGAAGTATTCGCATGGGTGTTCGCCATAATTCATGCGGGCGGCTTTGGCTGAGAGCGACAAACAACCAGTGTTCCTAGAGTAGCGAATGCGGGCGCTGCGAGGGCTGTTTTAATGTATTACCCGTGCGACAAGTGTCACTGAGCAATCCCTAATGAGCGTTAGCTTCGCAGAAATGTTCGAACAGAGTCAGGTCGAAAAGAAGATGCGGCCTGGTTCAATCCTCACCGGTATGGTGATGGATATAAGGTCAGACTACGTCATCGTCAACGCGGGCCTCAAATCCGAATCGATGATCCCCATCGTTCAGTTCAAGAACGATGGGGGCGATCTGGAGGTTGCCGTTGGTGATGAAGTCGAAGTGGCGCTGGATGCCGTCGAGGACGGGTTTGGTGAAACGCGTTTGTCGCGTGAAAAAGCCAAGCGCGCGCAAGCGTGGACACGCTTGGAAAAAGCGTTTGAAGCGCAGGAGACCATTACCGGTATTATCAACGGTAAGGTCAAAGGTGGTTTTACCGTCGATATAGACGACATTCGCGCTTTTTTGCCCGGCTCCCTAGTGGATGTACGTCCAGTGCGCGATACCACCTACCTGGAAGGTAAACCGCTGGACTTCAAAGTCATCAAACTGGACCAGCGCCGCAACAACGTCGTGGTCTCGCGCCGCGCCGTGGTGGAAAGCGAGAATTCGGCTGAGCGCGAAGCGTTGCTCGCTAATTTGCAAGAGGGTGCGCAGTTGCCGGGCGTGGTCAAGAATCTCACCGACTACGGCGCTTTTGTGGATCTGGGCGGTATAGACGGCTTGCTGCACATCACCGACATGGCCTGGAAGCGGGTTAAACATCCCACCGAAGTGGTCAATGTGGGCGAAGAATTGGAAGTGAAAGTGCTCAAGTTCGACCGCGAACGCAACCGCGTATCGCTGGGTCTCAAGCAACTGGGCGAGGATCCGTGGGTCAATATCTCCCGGCGCTATCCGGAGAGTAGCCGCATTATCGGCAAGGTGACCAACATCGCCGATTATGGCTGTTTTGTTGAAATAGAAGAAGGCGTCGAAGGCCTGGTGCACGTCTCCGAGATGGATTGGACCAACAAAAATATCCATCCTTCCAAGGTCGTTCAGATCGGCGATGAAGTGGAAGTTATGGTGCTCGATGTGGACGAGGAGCGCCGCCGCATTTCGCTGGGTATCAAGCAGTGCCAGCCGAATCCATGGGAAGACTTTGCCGCCAACCACAACAAAGGCGACCGGGTCTTCGGCAAAATTAAGTCGATTACCGACTTCGGGGTTTTCATCGGCCTGGACGGCGGTATAGACGGTTTGGTGCATTTGTCGGACATCTCTTGGAACGATGCCGGCGAAGAGGCCATCCGCGGTTACAAAAAAAGCGATGAACTGGAGACCATGGTGCTCGCCATCGATGCCGAACGAGAGCGCATCTCTCTTGGCATCAAGCAATTGGACGCGGATCCGTTCTCTAGCTTCCTGACCACCAATACACGCGGTTCGGTGGTACGCGGTATGGTGGCAGAGGTTGATGCCAAAGGCGCTGTCATCGCATTGGTCGAGGGCGTTGAAGGTTATTTGCGTGCCTCCGAGCTATCGCGCGAGCGCGTTGACGATGCACGGTCTATCCTGAATGAGGGAGAGGAGATCGAAGCTAAATTCGTCGGCGTGGATCGCAAGAAGCGGGTTGTCTCGCTTTCCATCAAGGCGAAGGAATCCGATGAGGAGGCGGCTGCTATAGAGGAATACACCGATTCTGGATCGAGTGGTGGCGGCACGTTGGGCGATCTGATGAAAGAGCAGCTCAACAGACGGTAGGGCACCGCTAAAAATAGTCATTGTTTCGTGAGTGCAAGGAAGCACCGCGCGCAGAACCGCAGTGTATAGCTCATACCTGAGGATTCGAGCACGGCGCTGACGCCGCAATCGCGGAAAAAGTGCATTTTTAGAGGTGCCCGATAAAAAGACTGGCACGAAGAGGCTGGCAAGAGGGGGTGGTGTTCGCCAGTGAACGGGTGGACGCCATTACAAACAGGGTCGCTTGGACATGACATTTGAAGAAGTCCAAACGGCTGGGAAAAGCATGACCAAATCGGAGTTGATAGAACGCATCGCGCAGCAGCAAACACAGCTCGCTTATCGGGACATCGAGTTGGCGGTGAAAACGATATTGGAGCTGATGGCACAGCGCCTTGCTGGTGGTGAGAGGATTGAGATTCGCGGCTTCGGCAGCTTCTCGTTACATTATAGGCCAGGGCGTGTAGGACGCAATCCGAAGACCGGTGCTCCCGTGTCTCTGCCCGCTAAGTACGTACCGCACTTCAAACCGGGTAAGGAGCTGCGCGAAAGGGTCGATGAAGCGTACCGTACCATCGGCGATGCAGGTAGTGACCCGGGTTGGCAGTGACGTTACGATGACGGCTAGCGACGACGTTACCTGACTGCGTGCCGCGTGTTTGCCTGAGGGCGCGAAGGGCGGGCCATCGGCTATTCGGGACAAAGGTGAATTCGAGGCGCTCACGGCAATTGACAGCGAACCCGCTGGCCGGGCACTGTCGCGCATAAGGTTGCGAGGTATAGGTGTCCGTGGAATGGCTGCTGTGGTTGCTATTGCCGGTGGCCGCTTGGTCGGGATGGTTTGCCGCTACCCGCAGCGCAAAAGGGGCGGTATCGAGGCCTGCTTCGGGCCTTCGCTCCGAATATGTCAAAGGTTTTAATTACCTCCTCAACGAACAACCGGATAAGGCGCTCGATACTTTTATCCGGGCGCTTGAGGTCGATTCCGCAACCACTGAAACCCATCTTGCGCTGGGTAATCTGTATCGTCGGCGCGGCGAGGTCGATCGGGCTATCCGTATTCACCAAAACCTGATCGCGCACGAAACAGCCGGCGCTGATGCACGTTTCGATGCAGTATTGGAGCTTGGACAGGATTACTTAAGCGCCGGCCTGTTGGACCGCGCCGAAGATCTTTTTAAGGAGCTGGTCGAAGCGCGCACGCACAAACTGCTCGCCTTGCAGCATCTCATCGATATCTATGAGCAGGAGAAGGATTGGCCGAAGGCCATTGTTTACGCGCAGGCTATGGAGGCAGCCGGACATGGGAATATGGGATTGGTGATCGCCCACTATTGGTGTGAGCTGGCGGAGGGACAGCGCCAGAGCGAAGACCATGGTAAGGCACTGCAGAGCATCGGCCACTCGCTTGATGCACACGCCAAGTGTGCCCGCGCCAGTCTTTTGCAAGGCGATATTTTGCAGCAGCAGGGTAAGCACGGGCAGGCTATAGCGTCTTGGCGGCAGGTCGAAGAACAAGATGCCACCTATCTTCCAGAGGTGGTGCCGCGCCTTGCAAAGAGCGCGGCAGTGCTGCGGCAGGAGGGTGAACTAGCGGTTTATCTGCGCCGGCTGTTGGATGTCCACGGTGGTACTACTGCGATGCTTGCGCTGGCCCATCTGATAGAGGCGAGCGAAGGGGCGCAAGCGGCGGCTGCGTTCGTGCGCGAGCATCTGCGCCGGCGCCCATCGGTGCGCGGCTTGCACCGCCTCATAGAACTGGAACTCAAGTCTGCGCCACTTGCCTCAGCGTCGCAGCTACAAGTGTTGCTCGATCTGACCGAGAAGTTACTATCTAACCGGCCAGTGTATCAATGCAACGACTGTGGCTTCCCAGCCAAGTCGCTGCACTGGCAATGCCCGGGCTGCAAGCACTGGAGTTCCGTCAAACCGATACAGGGTGTTGAGGGAGAGTGAGTCAACGGAATTTTGCTTACCATGACTGTGACAGGGTGTTGAGCATCGGAGCAATCAATACAGCAGTCACAGGCTTACGTGATCAAATGTTAGAGCAAATTAAAAAGCAAGGGTCGGAACTGAATTAAATAGTAATGCTAACAAAGCCATAAACACGGATCGCAAAAAGCATAGCTCCTCGTCCCTCGTCGCCCTGCTTTTTGCTCCCGGTTATGGTGGTCGTTAGGTGCCAGGCGAACATTGTGCCGACAATTCCGAGAGAAGGGCCATATCGTTTTTATTGGTACAGCCACGAACCCGGTGAGCCTCCTCATGTTCATGTGGATCGGGATGATTGCTCAGCTAAATTTTGGCTAAATCCTATAGGATTGGCGCGTAACATTGGGTATCCGGCTCACGAATTGAAGCGGATTCGCGATATCATTGGCTTAAATCAATCGTTTTTTGAGGAGAAGTGGTATGGGTACTTTGGCGCTGAACGCTGATGAGCGTGTCAATTCGATTTCATTTGCCAATGACTCTCTCGTTGTTGGTCTGAAAGACGGCCGCCAAATTTCAGTTCCGATAGAGTGGTTTCCCCGGCTTGCTAACGGCTCAAAGGAAGCTCTTCAAAAGTGGGAAATTTGTGGTGGTGGTTATGGTATTCATTGGCCGGATCTCGACGAAGACCTTAGCACCGAGGGGCTGCTGCGAGGGGCGCCCGCACCTAACAAGTAGCTGCACCGGATCGCCACTGTGTGGCTCGCCGTTTACAAAGGCATTAGGGCAACAAAAGTAACGGCATGAGCAATGATTGGACATGAAAACAGTTTTTCCATAAATTTCAAAAAGTTAGTATGCTCTATGGAATAGCAGTGATGACCTATACACTGCGGTTGTGCGCGCGGTGCTTCCTTACATTCACGAAACAATGACTATTTTTAGAGGTGCCCATTGGTTAAGCAGCGCCTATGCAATTGAGGCATGCGCTGGAAGGAGGCTGGGGCTCAAGCCGTTCTGTCATTGCGTGGGTTGGCACACACGGATACTCGTTTATGGGTTTGATCTAGCTGCTTAGGTACATCATATTGAGAGCATGCCATGACAGGTGGACTACAGCGTCTTGCTGAGAACTCTAGACCGTCTCTGATAGT
Organism: Gammaproteobacteria bacterium; assembly: GCA_012103455.1. Classification (GTDB taxonomy): domain Bacteria; phylum Pseudomonadota; class Gammaproteobacteria; order HK1; family HK1; genus WLWT01. The sequence goes on along the minus strand of WLWT01000001.1, from coordinate 4,226,381 downwards.
TGTATAGCGTTTTTCGTTCCACCGGCAATGAATCGATGTCCGAGGGTTCAAAACCCCGTTCAATAAACCATTGAGCCGTGCGGGTAGTCAGTACGAACAAGGTAGTTGCGCCGGCCTCTTTGGCTGTCTTTTCAAGGTCTGCCAGCAAGATATCGCCCCGCTCGCTTTGGCGGTAATGCGGGTGTACTGCCAGGCAGGCGAGTTCCATGGCTTGGGTATTGGCGAAACGGTAAAGCGCGGCGCAGGCGATGATGGCGCCGTCTCTTTCCATCACGGTAAAGCGATCGATTTCGCGCTCTAGCTTATCGCGCGAGCGGCGCACCAAAACGCCCTCCAATTCAAGCGGTTCTATCAGTTTTAAAATACCGGCCACGTCGTCGATGGTGGCTTGTCGTTTGCTGTCGTAATCATCCGCACTCACCATCGTACCCACGCCGTCGCGGGTAAAGAGTTCCAGCAGCAATGCGCCGTCAATGCGGTGGTCCAATAGGTGAGCGCGGGTGACACCGTTATTGCAGGCGTGCACGGCGGCATCCAGTTGCCGGGTTAGCGGATCATCGCCGCCGCGCTCGGTATTGGCGCTCTTGCGGCGCCGCTCGTCGATGAGACCGCGGGCGTCACTCAGCGTGAGCTGCGCACCGACTTCATCTCGCGAGGTGCTCGCGCCAGTGCCGTGACTGATAAGAATGAGTTTGGCGGCGCCTAGGGCAACCGCGGTGGCGGTGGCCACGTCTTCCGACTTTATGTTGAATACTTCGCCGGTGGGTGAAAAACCAAGGGGCGACAATAATACTATGCATTGATCGGCGAGCGAGCGTATCAGGCTGCCGGTATCCACGCGCCGCACTTCTCCTGTGTATTGGTGATCCACGCCGTTGCGTACGCCCACCGGGCGGGCGGCCACGTAGTTACCCGATACCACACGAAGGCGTGCGCCCGCCATTGGCGAGTTCGCCGCGCCCATGGAAAGGCGCGCCTCCAACTCCAAGCGCAGTGCGCCTACGACTTCCTTAATGCACGATAGGGCCGCCGCGTCGGTGATGCGGTTGTTGTTCACATAGCTCGATGAGTGGCCGGACATTGCGAGCCGCCGGTCGATCTGTGGCCGTGCGCCGAAAACCAGGACGATTTTGATACCCAGCGAGTTGAGTAATGCTAAATCGTGGATCAAGAAGGTGAAGCGTTCCGATGCAATGACGGTACCGCTTAGATGAACCACCAGGACTTGGTCTGTGTGTTTATTGATGTACGGCGCGGCAGATCTAAACCAATGGATGTGATCGCTATTCATGCAAAAACACCGGAGCGCTTTTTACCGGTACCATCGTGACCAGCCGAGTTCGTAGTAGCGGGTCAGTTGATGGGTCTGAATTGAATTGATATCCACCTCGATGCGTGCAATATCGGGTGGAAACGCCGGCATCTGTGCCAACGTTTGCGCGTTCAAGTACCGCGTAGGCACCACTGCTCGAGCGCGTGCCCAGTCTATGGTACGGGGCGAGGCAGCGGCAAATCCCCATTCGCCAAAAGTTGGCACGTAAGTATGATATGGCACGACGCTGAGCGTGTGCGCCTGTTGGTAGGGTGAGGGCACCGCTTCCAAGGTACTCACGATAGACCAAAACGCCTCACGGGCAAAAAAAGGCGAGGTCGCTTGGGTGACGAGTATGCCGCCGGCAGCGAGCCTTTTGCTGAGCTGTGTGTAAAACGTCTTGGTATAAAGGCGGCTTAAATTGACGTCACGCGGATCCGGCAGGTCCACGATAATGACGTCGAATATACCGGTGTTGTTCTCGATGAATTTGCCCGCGTCCGCGTTGATGACTTTGACACGCCCATCGGCAAAAGCGCCGTTGTTGAGCCTCGCAAGCCGTGCGTTGCGGGAGAATAATTCCGTCACCCGTGGATCTAGGTCCACTAAAGTGACCGATGTTACATCACCATAGCGCAGCACTTCGCGCAGAGCCAAGCCATCGCCTCCACCCAATATGAGTACCTTTAGATGACGTTCGGCGATGGTCATGGCCGGATGGACTAGAGCTTCGTGATAACGGTATTCATCAATGGTGCTGAACTGCAATCCACCATTTAAAAAGAGGTTGGTCTCAGCGCCGTCAGCGGTAATGACGATACGTTGATAGGGCGTAGTCTCCGCATGAACGATGGTGCCTGTGTATAAGCGGGTCTCGAAGAAGCGTTCGATGGATTCTGCCCCGATGAAGCTTATTAGTAGCGCGGTGGCCGCCGCGCATGTGTAGAAGTAGTGAGCCCGCGGGCGGGGAATCAAATGATGCAGAGCTTTCAACGCCAGCACGCCTACGGCAACATTCAATAAGCCGAATAACAATGACGTGCGAATGAGGCCCAGTTGCGGTACCAATACCAAGGGAAATAAAAGCGCGGCCACTAAGGCGCCGGCATAGTCCAGGCTGAGCACGCTGGACAGATTGACCCGCAAGGATTGCTCTTCGCGTAGCAGGCGTACGATGAGAGGGATTTCCAGTCCCACCAGGGTTCCGGTGCTGATGAGCACGAATAGCAAAATAGTCTCGTAGTTGGCGAGCGCACTGAAGGCGAACAATAGCAGCGCGGCACTAAACCCTCCCAGGATGCCCAGCACCACTTGAATGGTAACAAAGGCGCCGGCGAGATTGCCGCGAATATGCCGCGACCAAAAAGCGCCGGCGCCCATCGCCGCCATGAATACGCCGATGACCAGGGAGAACTGAAAAACCGAGTCCCCTAGCAGATAGCTCGAGATGGTGCCGGCCAGGAGTTGGTAGACCAAGCCGCACACGGCGATGACGAAAGTCCCCGCCAGTAGCGGTACCCGGGCGTTGGCCGCCAGCTCCTCGGTGCTCGCTTCATGGCTCATGGAGAAATGGCCGTGGGGTATCGCGGAGCTTTGCGCCTGGACAGTGGGTGCAGCGTATCGCACCCATTGGCTAAATCTACAGGCGGGGGCCAAGTCTACAGGCGGGTAGAGTGATGGAGTTTAGCCCACTATGGCCGCTGCGATAATGATGGAAAGAGCGATAAAACACGAACCGATTATGATGCCTAGAGCGGTATTTTGATCTTCTTCTATCTCTTTTTTTATAGAAAACGGTGTTAACCGATCCAAGATCCAATACGCGATCAAGAATACGATAATGCCGATAAAGCTATAGAGAATGGTGGCTAGGATTGGTCCCGGATTCAGCTCGGCCAAGATGCTTTCCATTTGAGTATGACTCCCCTGCCAATTAAAAGCCGATCACATTGTCGTGATCATTTGGCTGTATGGTTGAATAGTTATTTGCCCCGGCCCGGTCTGCCGCCGCCAATAAACGCAGCATATCCACCGCTACCGCCGCCGCTGCCGTAGCGCACACTTGGCTTATCAATGCTGGGCGATGATACGCCGATGTTGGCCGTACTGAGGAAGATGGACCCTACTGTCAATGCACCGAACACCAGCATGACCAGCTTATTCACCGGGTATTATCCCCACCCACACGCCTAATCATCATCGCCGTCATCGTCCAACTCATCGTGCCACCGCTTGGATTCGAAGGCGAGGCTGCTCAGCGGACCCGCAAATAGCGCACCAACACTTAAGAGCAGGAGGATGAAATAATAGCGGGACAGTTTGATGCCCTCGCGAACGGTTACCCGCAGTGCTCTTCGATGCGTTGTTTGACGAGCGTTTTGCGGAAAATCGGCGATGGTCCGCAAGGTGTATATACCCGCTTCGGGCAAGATAAAGAACGTTTGCACTTGCGTGTTCGCGGTCCGCCAATATTTATCGTTGGCGAACTCGGTGGGTTTCAACTTCTCGTTGAGAGAGAACACGGCTTCTTTACTGCCATCCTTATATATTCTAGTGTCTAAAGACGTCCAAGGTTCTCTACGCGCAATGCTCATTTCAAGCGACAGCAGATCGCCAGGTGACTTGACTGCAAACGTGTGTTCGTTTTGCGCGATAGGGCCATTGCTCTTGACCGGTCGCATATCCCGGTCCAACACGACGGAGCCGCCGCCCGCGAGCAAGGTGTGCAGGAGCAGCAACACGGCGATGGGCGAACAGATCAAGCCCGATAACCACAGGCCGCGGGTTGAGGAACTCGGTTTGTAGACTTGTCCCGGATGCACACCGTGGGGTTTATACGGCCAATCCGTTACCCCGAAGCTTTCCAGGACTTCCTCGGCGGGTAGGTACTCACCGAAGAGATATTCGACCTCCTCTTCGGTGCGCTCCACCGTGTAGATATAGGGCGGGGCGATGCCGTCGATGAGGTGTATGCGATCTCCGATCGAGGCCACATAAGTGAGTTCGCCCTCGACGAAAGCAACCACTGCGACGTAGTGGCTGAATACCTGAAATTCATGCCCTTTGGCGTAAAACGGTGTCTTCGCCCGTGCAATGATTTCAGACTCCGGTAAATCCCGCACCCGTCTTGAAAACACGAAATGACCGTGGTCGTATTCGAGCCAGGCATAACCGTGGGTGGGTGAGAAGATGGCGAATTCTAGCCATTTGCCGAAGTCGGTATCGCGGTATTCCACAACGCCGATAACGGTGAAAGCAACGCCTTTGATCGTGCCCTGCATACCTAGAGATAGGGGCGCGGCGGGGCGCTCCAAACGGGTGTATGTCTGGAGAACGCTATATTCACCGTCCGTCGCATCCAACACCGAACCGCAGTAACCGCAGGCGATGGACTCCACCCGGTGACCACCATGCAGGCTCAAAGGCGCGCCGCAGGCGGTGCAATTGATGGAGCGTAGCTGCGTATTCATGTCAGAGGGTTTTCACCTCGAAGGGATCTATCCAGTGGCCGCGAAAAATCTGCGTCTTGTCCGAATAGTATTCCACCGTCAACAAAAGACCGTTCGGGCCGGATAAGTGTACATAACCGTGCTCCTCGCCGACTGCGATAACCTCGGGCAGTTCACCCTCGTAACCTAAGCATCTGGACCAGTTTTTCTCCGTCACCTTGAGCTGATCCGAGCCTACTTTGAGGGTCTGGCCTAGGCTCAGCCGCTCATAAGGTGGCGCAGATTTCAGCTCCATCGGCTTTTGCATGACGATGTCGCCTTCATCGACGCTGACCCACAGCGCCTCTCCCGTATCGGCCCCCACCCACCATTCATCCCAATAACCCTGACCGTAGTCGAAGCGAAAGCGGCCATGGGGCACATAGGCGACGCCGCGATAATCGAAGGGTAGGCCGATGGTGAAGATGCTCGGATCATCGGCGATCGCTGAACGCTCGCCGGCATTGCGCACAGCGTCATCTTCTAAAAAGAGCGAGGTCTGACATTGTGGACAGACCACCAACTTGGCGTACTTGAGATTGTGGGGGACGCCGCCGCCACAATTTGGACAGTTCAAGTCCATATATCTCGGTCCATATGCTCGCGGTCTTTATAGGCTAGTCCGTTTATGGGCACCTCTAAAAATGCACTTTTTCCGCGATTGCGGCGTTAGCTCCGTGCTCGAATCCTCAGGTATCACCTATACACTGCGGTTGCGCGCGCGGTGTTTCCTTGCACTCACGAAAAAATGACTATTTTTAGAGATGCCCTATAGGCCAGTCCGTTTATGCCGGTCCGCTTGTGCTTAAGAGAATTTCCGCCGTTACTCAAACATCTTATTGCCGCACGAGTGGCAAAAGCGCTGCTCTTCTTCACACAGGGTTTTGCATTGGCCACAGCGCACCATGACTTTGGGCTCCGCAGCCGGTGCCGGCTGTTGTGCAGCGGCTTGCGGATGAGCGTAAGCCGCTGCCGTCTGCGGTTGCGCGAATACACCGCCTGCTTGCTGGGGCGGTGCGCCTATACCTCCAGCCAGGCTGTTGGCCATGTGTTGGCCCATTGCCAGGCCCATGCCGGCGCCGAGCCCCGCTCCGGCCAGGCCGCCATCGCCAGCCGTCTGCGCGGCTTGCGGAATAGCTTCGGCCATCTGGAATTTGGTGTACTGATCCAGGTCGCCAAGCGCTGCCATACCGGCACGTTGGTCGAGCAACTTCTCCACCTGCGGCGGCAGCGACACGTTTTGCACGTAGAAGGTCTCCAACTGGAGTCCGAAGCGGCTGAGTTCCTCGGCGATCACCGGCTTTACCGCATCTGAAAATTCATTCAGATTCGCCGCGTAGTCCAAGAACGGGACTTGCGATTGCGCCACCGTGTCGGTGAATTTGCTGATGATGGCAGCGCGCAGCTGATTTTCGATCTGGCTGACCGCGTAGCGGCTTTCGGTGCCGGATATCTCTTGCATGACTTTCTCGGGATCGGCTACCCGCATGGAGTAGCTGCCGAAAGCGCGCACCCGTAACACGCCGAATTCGCGGTCTCTCAAGGTGATGGGATTCGGCGTGCCCCACTTCAAATCCGTGTACTGGCGCGTATTGAAATAGTACACCTCCGATTTGAACGGTGAGTTGAACCCGTGGGTCCAGTGTTGCAGCGTGGTCATGATCGGCATGTTGGCGGTGGCCAGCTTGTAGTGGCCCGGCTCGAACACGTCGGCGATCTGTCCGCGATAAACAAAGACGGCTTTTTGGCTGTCGCGCACAATCAGCGAGGAGTCCATCTGGATCTCTTTGTTGTGCGTGGGAAAGCGATAGACCAGTGTGTCGGGGCTGTCATCCGTCCATTCGATGACATCAATGAACTCGCCCATCAATTTGTCCCAAAGACCCATGATGTAAATCCTCCGGGGTGAAGCATTGCGGATGATACCAGGATGCCTCAGGCACCGCCGGTCCAGGAACGGCGGCTGCCCGCGTATAACCTAACGTTTGATTTGGCCTGGCGTTTGATTTGGCCTGGCGTTTGATTTGGCCTGGCGTTTGATTTGGCTCACTAGTACCTCTGTGCAGAGCTAATAAGCCAAATTCGCCCGCATGGACACTCTTTCAAGAGCTTTGAATGTGAGCCAGTTCACATTTCGGCACTAAAAAGTACACTGCATGCTGTTGGAGCGCCGCAGGTTTGAAAAGACCGATGAACGACAGGCACGAGCATACCTCTGGCGGAACGCCGGTTTGGATCCAGGGTAACAGCGGGGTCGCTCGGGCCGGCACTTTAATCTGCGTGCACGGTGTGTTGATGGATCACCGGATGTGGGCGGCACAGGTAGCGGCGCTTGGCTGTAGCTGGCGGATGCTCAGTTACGACATGTTGGGGCACGGCGGCGCCCCGAACCTCGATGGGCCGCGCCAATTGAGCGACTTTACAGCACAACTGCACGAAGTGGTGACCACCTTCGCCAGGGATGAAAAGCCGGTGCTCGCCGGGTTCTCCATGGGCGGATTGGTGGCGCAAGCTTATGCCATCGGTCATCACGCCAGCTTGAGGGGGCTGGTTTTGCTCAATACGGTCTACCGTCGATCGGCTGCTGAGTCCCAAGTGGTACGCGCCCGTTATCGGTCCATGGCCGCAGCGGGGGTGGGCGCGGCGCTCGTATCGGCCCGGACCCGCTGGTTTACCGCAGCCGATAGGGCGGAACACGCCCATCACATGGCTGATATTTTGCGCTGGATAGAGGAGGGCGAGTTCGCCCCCAAACTCAAAGCGCACCGGGTATTCGCCACCAGTGATGTTCAATGTGCGGGTAAATTGGGCGTTATTTCCTGCCCGGCGTTGGTGATGACAGGGCAGGACGATGCTGGCTCCACTCCGCGGATGGCGGCAACCATGGCCGCGTGTATTGATGGCGCCCGCCTGGAAGTTTTATCCGGGCAGCGGCACATGATGACGGTGCTGGATGCGGCGCGGGTCAATCGGATATTGACTGATTTTTTAAGCAACCTTCCTTGAGCGCTGTTGCAGACTGTTCCTGTTGCCTGCGTCGGCGGCGTGTGTAACACGTTACAATCGCCCCGGTTTATTCCACCTCATTGTGCTTGACCTCATGGTCATTCAAGTTGCGACCTTTTCCAGGAGCGTCCCATGACGAATAAATCAACGCCTGTATTAATCGACACCAATCCAGGGCGCAGTGCGCAGCCCTACGGCATCGCGCGGGAATTGGGCACCGATATCGAACTGGTGCATGAGCCGTCGGTGGGCGTGATCGGCAACAAAGGGGACAGTCAGTGTTATCTGGGGGTGCAGTCCAAGGTGGAGGTGATCCATGAGTGTTTGCGCCAGCATCTCGGGCGCGGCGATGGGCAGATGCCCATGCGTTTGGTGCAGCCCGAATACACCGTCGCCACCTCCGATGGCATGCGCAACGGTACCCGCGAGATGCGCTATTCCCTGATCGGCCGTGAGATCACCCACGACGGCCTATGTGAACACTTGAGCGCGACCGGTCTTGAAGGCACCATCGCCGTCGTTGCCTGCGACAAGCCGCCGGTGGGCACGCTGGCGGCTCTTTTGGAGCACAACCGTCCCGCCATCATCATGTCCGATGGTCCGATCCGCCCGGGTACCGATTCCGTCACCGGCGAGCCTCTGGACATCATTAGCGGCTTTCAAGCGGCGGCGCATCCGGATGCGGCATACAAAAAGCGCATTGCTTGCGAAGCTTGCCCTGGGTACGGAAGCTGCGGCGGTATGTTCACGTACAACACCATGCAGATTTTCATCGCCGTGGCCGGTATGGAGCCGCTGCATATGGTGTCACCGCCATCGGACGATCAACGCCGGGTGCAGGTGTTTCCAGCGCAGTTGGTGGGCTATCTCAAGCAGATGATCGAGAACCATGTCACGCCGCGCGATATCGTGGGCCGGGATTCCATCCGTAACGCCATCATCGTCGCTATGGCCATCGGCGGCTCCACCAATGTGTTGCTGCATGGGCCGGAGATCGCGCGCGCGGCCGGCTTTCGCAGCTTCGCCGATGACATCATGTCGCCCGATGAATTCAACCGCTTATCGGAACACGTAGTGCCGGTGCTGACGAACGCACGCCCCTACGGTCACTATTCCATGGTGGATATAGACGGCAAGGGCGGTGTTCAAGTCATCGTTAAAGAGCTGCTGGACGCCGGCTTATTGAATGGCGATACCCTGACCTGTACCGGCGAAACGCTGGCTGAGCAGGTGGCTAGGCTGAATCCGCCAGCGCCGGACGGCACTGTTATCCACCGCGTTCGGACGCCTTATAAGTCCACGGGTGGGCTGCGTGTGTTAGGCGGTAATTTGTCGCCCGATTGCAGCGCCGTATTGAAGCTGGCCGGTGTGGAAGGTGGTCTTGAAAACAACGTGTTTCGTGGCACAGCCCGCGTGTTCGATGCCGAGCGGGGCTTATTGGATGCGCTCGAGCATCAGCCGGGGAGCTTCAACGACAACGACATGGTCATCGTGCGTTACGAGGGGCCCAGCGGCGCCCCCGGTATGCCGGAGATGCTGGACTCGACCTCCAGAATTACCACCTTATGCCGGGAGCGTGGCATCGTCGTCGGCTTGATGACCGATGCGCGCTTCTCCGGTGGCTCGGTGGGCTTGGTCATCGGTCACGTGGGACCGGAGGCGGCTCTAGGCGGACCTATCGCATTTGTCGAGGATGGTGATGAAATCGTCGTCGATCTGAGTACCAATGAACTGAATTGCACGCAGTTGAACGACAGCGCCCTGCTGGCGGCCCGCGAAGCCGCCTGGCAGCAGGCCGTGGAACGCAATGGCGGCTTGCACCCGTCGTGCGGCGAGGCCGATACCCGTTTGCTCTACAGGATGCGCCAGTGCGCTGTGTCAGCTATCTACGGCGCTGGCATGCACCCGGATCGCGAACTGTGGGTGAGCCAGCCCCGCGCGCCCGAGGCCACGGCGTTTGTGCCCACCAACAAGTGGCGGGCTAATCAGGCCTGAGTGCTTTTATCGATCCGTCGTTTATCCTAGCCCGGCCAGGTGCCGGTAGAGCTGGTGTCGGTGCCTATATCCTGGGTGCCTATATCCTGGGTGCCTATATCTTTGGGGAGTGTCGATCATGATGTCGCCAGATGACTACATAAACCTCCCTAGCGCGAAGGCCGATGAGCGTATCCCCTATGGTGCGCATCATGAGCAATTCGCCGATCTGTTTTTGCCTGAGAACCTGTTCAAGATCTGACGATTTTGGACATCTGACCTAAGCTATTGTTATCCATAGTCATAGCGGCTGCGAAGGCAATGACAGACGAGCGAATCTACCCGAGTGACCTATCTCGCCAACAGTTCGAGAAAGTTAGACCGATCCTGGAGGCGGCGCGTCGGCGAACCAAGCCAAGGCAACTCGATCTCTATCACGTGTTCAACGCAGTGTTGTACCTGCTGAAGACCGGCTGCCAATGGCGCATGTTGCCCAACGAGTATCCAAAGTGGCGAAGTGTGCATGAGTATTTCACTATCTGGCGGCAATCGTCCCCAGAAGACTCTTGCAGCGCCTTGGACAAGGCGTTAAAAAAATGGGTTGGCGAGGCCCGCAAATCCCAGGGGCGCAGTGGCAAAACCAGCCTGATCATCGTTGATGCACAGAGCGTGAAGAACACAGACAGTGCAAACCACAAAGGTTATGACGCAGGCAAGAAGACTTCTGGTATCAAGCGGCACATAGCTGTGGACACTCAGGGATTGGTGCACGCTGCTTTTGTGACCACGGCAAATGTCACTGATCGAGCTGGGGCACTGGCCGCACTTGCTGCTCAAGCAGATGGGCGCCTCTCGGAGGTTAGGTGTGTAGTGGGCGATGGCGGGTACACGGGGATGGCTTTCGCTGGCGAAGTGCTGAGATTAATCGGAGCGAACGTCGAAATTATCAAACGCTCGGACACGGGTCGTTTTGCCGTCCTCCCGAAGAGGTGGGTTGTCGAGCGAACCTTCTCATGGTTTGAGAAAAACCGCCGGTTGTGGAAAAACTGTGAGCGGCTAATCGAAAGCTCGTTGGGCATGATGCTACTTGCAAATATTGCGCTGTTGCTTCGGAGATCTTGAACAGGCTCTGAGACACCCACTCAAGAGCCCATCCCAGCCGCTGTCCTATTGCACGGCGGTTGCTGGCAAGCGCGGTTTGACTTAACGCCCATGGGACAGTTGGCGCGTTCGCTGACACGGCATGGTTGCGCTATTTGGAATCTCGAATACCGCCGCATCGGTAACGGTGGCGGATGGCCCAATACCTTCCTTGACGTGGCAACCGGTACCGATCATCTGCGCCGATTGGCGCCTGAATACAACCTGGACACCTCCGGCGTTGTGTCGATTGGCCATTCCGCGGGCGGTCATCTCGCTTTGTGGCTGGCCGGCCGTCACCGGTTGCCCCGCACATCGCCGCTTTACGTGGACGATCCGATGGCGGTACACGGGGTTGTGGCGATTGCCGGCATTGCGGATCTGGCACTGGCTAACCGCCTGGGTATTTGCCGCGGCGCGGCGCAAACCCTATTGGAGGGAAGCATTGATGAGCACCCGGAGCGTTACGCGCAAGCCTCGCCGGACCGTCTCCTACCGTTGGCCGTGCCGCACCGTCACTTGACCGGACGGGACGATCGGCTGGTGAGTGGCGAGTCCGTCAGAGCGTTCGTGGACCGGGCGCGGCAGCGCGGCGATGACGTGACGATATCGGAGATCGATGAGTGCGGCCACTTCGAACTCGTCACTGCCGGAACGCCCGCCGCGGCCATCGTGGAAGAAACAGTGGCTCAATTGATAGCGGCGAACAAACGCGCGGGCGAAGGTAGCTGACTTCGCGATGTAATCGAATGAGTCTAGTGAACTTAAGGGCGCCTGCTAAAAATAGTCATTTTTTCGTGAGTGCAAGGAAGCACCGCGCGCGCAACCGCAGTGTATAGGTGATACCTGAGGATTCGAGCACGGCGCCGACGCCGCAATCGCGGAAAAAGTGCATTTTTAGAGGTACTTTTAATCTATTCATTTAATTGCTAGGGCATATTGCGCCAACACATGTGCCCACTGCGCGCCGTGCATGTCGCGATCACGACGGTCGCCTTGGGTAATAGGCCGGGGCAGGCTTAGTTTCACCACATTGAGTTCCGCTATATCGAACCGCTTGATGTCCGTCGGCGAAACGCCCAGCATCCGCCCCACCCTCGCCGTGTCCAGGCCGGCTGAAACCAAGGCGAACAGGTTCGGATTACCACAGAACAGATCCGCCGTGACCCAGAACGGCCCCGCGTTCTTGGTGCGCACCCTGATACCTAGCTGGTGTAGTGTTGCCATCGTTTAAATCTCATCGACCTCCAGTCTGAAGGCGCTCATCGGATCGTCTAGTTCGAGCACATGATTCAGGCAGAACTCGTAGAGCGGACCTCTATCGGTCTGCGCTGGCGAATACGGGAACGCGAACGTTGGCAACTCCTCATCCTCGGTCAAAGGAAAGTGCAGTAACCATGGATTGGCCAGCGAGGCGATCTCGGCGGCCGTCTCTTGGCTAGCGGCGGTGATGATGGCGAGTACCCCCACTTCCGCCGGCAGTGCATCTATAGTTTCAAGGCCGCCTAACGCCGCATTCATGCCGATTAGGCGAAACTCCAGGGTGTACTCGCCCGCATGCAGAGCCATGCCCGCGCGGATTTCACCGAGCAAAAACTCGTGCAGGCGCGCTGTCCACTCACGGGCATTGGCGACGTAGCGGGGATCGCGCAGCAATGCGAGCATGGTGGTTTGGTAACCGGCGATGCGGGCGCCTTCGAGCTTGACGGTGTAGCGGCTATCGGGGATCCACTGGGAGCCTGTTACCCGCACTTGCTTATCATCCAGTGCAACATATTGCGCGGCGCTGACATCCAGATGTCCGCCGGGTTCGAGCAGTATGTAAGGATCGGAGTTTTCGTACAGCATATGGGCGGATACCGAATGCGGGGTGCACCTGGCTCTAGCCGCCAGTGGGGCCACGGTAAAACCGTTCGTGTCGAACTCGACCTGAACCACCCCGCTGGTCGGGTGCGTCGAACACAGCGCGCCGCACTCGGCGATCTTGGCGCCATGCCAGGCGGCGCCCGGGTGTTCTCCGCGCAGCAGCGGCAACGCCGAGATGGTAGCCGTATCCGTGGCACGCCCCGCCAAAACAATATCGGCACCGCTATCTAGCGCCGTGCCGATCTGCTCCGCACCGGCCAGGGCTACCACGTGAACACATGAGGCCAAAGCGTCGTTATCCAGGTGCGGCGCAGGGATCAGCGCGTGCAGGCGCCCATTTTGAAGCGCCGCTTGCAATGCGCTCACCGTCTGCTCCGAGTAAACCCTGGCCACGCGAACACGCTGGCCCGATTCCGCCCCTATCTCAGCGGTGATGTGGTACATCCAATCCACCGTGGCATCGGTGCCGGCCGTCCCGCAAGAGCCTATGACGAGGGGGACATTGGCTTGCGCTCTTGCCTGCATCAGCTCGCGCCACTGGCTCTTGGTGGTGGCCCGGGAATACTTCGACGTGGCCGTGCCCAGATAAAAAGGGCCGCTGTCCGTAGAGCCGCCGTCGATGGCGATGATATCGGGATTATTGGCGATGCCTCGTGCCAATGCGGCGCTATCGAAACCGAGCCCGAGGACTCCGGCAGGTACCAACACACGGGTCGCCATAGGGTTTACCTCGCAGCAATGTCAGGAGGCGGGGGCGGTGGCCCGCAGTGCTGTCGTGGCCGCCTCATCAATGCTGTAATCGTCGTGTAGTACAACTTTGTATATCTCTTTTGCCGCCACGGCGGAGACCAAGCCGTTCTTGACATCGGCACTGACTTTATCCGGCGCCCGGGTAGCGGGATCGCCGATCCCGCCGCCGCCCGGCATGGCCACCATCAACCGGTCCCCGGCCGGTATCACCTGAAACCCCTTTGGCCGCAGTGCCGAGCCGGATTGCAAAGCGATATATCCGGCCGCCCCATCACCACCGCCGTCCCGCCCACGGGCCGGGTGGTGCACCCGCTCGAAGCTCGCATGGATGCCGAAATCGGTATTCTCGATGGAACCGACTTCCATCAATTGGCCGAGCCCGCCACGCATGGCACCTGCCCCGCCGGAATCCTGGCGGTAGTCCTTGCGCCAAAACACCAGCGGCACTATCGCTTCCGTGGCTTCCACCGGAACGTTACGCACGCCGCTTGGAAACGGTGTCGCCGACAGACCGTCCTGGAATGGGCGGGCGCCAGCGCCGCCGGAGTGAAAACTCACCACCGTAAACGGCGTCGCCTGAGCGCCGGGCGAGCCGGTGATACCGTGCCCGGCGGCCAGGCGCAAGTTCCACAGATTGGAAGTACCCTCCGCCGGTACCCGATCGGGGATCACCTGATGCAAGCAACCGTACACCACGTCCGGCAGCATATGGCCAACGGTGGCCCGCGCCACCACGGCGCAAGGCGGTGGCGCATTGACGATGGTATGGTCCGGCGCGCTAACGCGGATGGCCGCTAGCGAGCCGGCGTTGTTGGGTATCTTGGGCGCCACAGCGCATTTCACCCCGAACGCCGTATACGCGATGGTGTAGCACAGTGGGCAGTTGATGCCGAACGAGGAGACCCCCGAGGAACCGTCGAAATCCACGTGGATATGATCCCCGCAGATGGTGAGCGCGGCGACCAGATCCACCGGTGTGTCGTAGCCGTCGATGCGCATGGCGGCCCGCCAGGTGCCGCGTGGTAGCGCGGCGATGGCTGCGCGGGTAGCCCGCGCGCTCTCGGCGATGATATAGCTGCCCAACTCGTTCAATTCGGCGATGCCGTATTCGCTCATCATATCGTGTAGGCGCCGGGCACCCCGCTCATTGCAGGCCATCAAGGCATACACATCGCCCTCTACCTGCACCGGCTCGCGCACGTTGGCGCGGATCAGCTTGAGCAGCCATTGATTGACTACACCCTCGCGCGCCAGCGCCATGATGGGGATGTGCAATCCCTCGTGATAAATCTGCTTGCTATCGGGGGATAACCCGAGGCCGCCTATATCCACCACGTGGGTAGTGCTGGCAAATAGCGCCACCATCCGGCCGTCTTTGTAAGCCGGCGTCACCATCGTCAAATCATGCAGATGCCCGGTACCTTGCCAGGGGTTATTGGTGATGTAGACATCGCCCTCGCACATGGATGCGGGCGGGAATTCGGCTAGAAAATGCTCCACCGACAGAGCCATGGAATTGACGTGCCCCGGTGTGCCAGTGACCGCTTGGGCCAGCATGCGCCCGCTGGTATCGAATACGCCGGCAGAGATATCGCCAGCCTCGCGGGCCGCAGTACTGAACGCTGTGCGCACCAGGGTTTGGGCTTGCTCCTCGACGATAGACAGCAACCGGTTCCACATCACCTGCAGCCGAATCGAGGCCATGGTGTTCATCAGGCGTCTCCCTGGCGGTTGACAGGACGGGTAATAACCAGGTGGCCCGGCCCGCTGACCGCGGCCTCGAAATCATCCGGTACCACCGTGGTGGTCTGTGCTTCGACTATTAACGCAGGCCCGGATAACCGGACACCCGGGCTGAGCGCCGCACGTTCGAACACCCGGGCCGTCACCGTTTCGCCGCGGGCCGGGTCGAACACGGTGCGCTCGCCGCTGGGGCTAGGCGTTGGTGCCGGCGCTGGCAGTGCTCCTCTAGGCGGCAGTTCGTGGGCCGTGGACAAGGTGAGGGTCCAGGTGACTATTTCCGCCTCCAGTGCGGGAATAATGCGCCCGAAAACGGTTTGATAGCGCGCCTCGAAGCGGGCCTGTAGGCGCTCTGCGGCACTTCCACGCCGGGCGCTTTTCATCAGTTGTTCATTGTTCAGTTGTTCACTGTTCAGGGGTTCATTGTCTAGGGGTTCATTGTCCAGGGGTTCATTATCTAGGGGCACATTGATCTCGTGTCCCTGTCCGCGATAGCGCATGAAAGCTTCGCGGCGTTCTATCAACGCGGCATCAGGGGCACCTAGGCGCACCACTGTCAACGCCTCTGCCCGCATCTCCTCGAACAGCGCATCGATGGCGGCGGCCTGCAAAGTGGCGAGGCGGGTAAAGCGGGTGCGCACCACTTCGTAAGCGATGGGGGCGCTCAAGAAGCCATGGGCTGATCCTACACTCGCATCCACTGGAACGATGATCGTTTGAATGTTCAGCTTCTGCGCCAGGCGGGCGGCATGTAGCGGGGCGGCGCCACCGGTGGCGATGAGCTGCCTGCCAGCGGTGTCTTTGCCGTTTTCCACCGCGTGGACCCGGGCCGCACTGGCCATGGTTTCATCGACGATTTCGGCGATGCCTGCCGCGGCTGTTTCAGGGTCGAGCGCCAGGTGGGTGGCGATGTCCGCGGCGATGGCTGCTTGGGCGGCATTGGCGGTGAGGGTGATCCGACCGTCAGCGAAGCGGTGCGCGTCGATGCGGCCCAACACCAGATCCGCGTCAGTGACGGTGGGCGCGGTACCGCCATTGCCGTAACACGCTGGTCCAGGGGCTGCGCCCGCGCTGTCCGGGCCAACACTGATGCGGCGCAACTCGTCCACTCGCGCGATAGAGCCGCCGCCCGCGCCGATCTCGACCATATCGATGACCGGGATGCGTACCGGCAGGCCGCTACCTTTAAGGAAACGGTATTGACGGGCGATCTCGAAGGTCCGGCTGTGCTGAGGTTGCAGCTCATCGATAAAAGTGAGCTTCGCGGTAGTGCCGCCCATATCGAAGGAAAGCGCCGCCGCCGCCCCGGCGTCCGCCGCCACGTGCTGGGCGAGGATCACCCCGCCGGCCGGTCCCGATTCGATGAGTCTTATGGGTTGGCGAATGGCGGTGTCCACCGTGGTGACGCCACCAGAGGACATCATCAATAACAAAGGACAATGCAGCCCTTGGGCGGTTAAGCCGTCTGCCAGCGCTTGCAGATAATGCCCCATCATCGGCTGCACGTAGGCGTTGGCGCAGGCGGTGGATAGACGTTCGTACTCGCGGATTTCGGGACAGACGTCGCAAGACAAGGTGATCGGTATGCCGGGTAGTAGCGTAGCCAGTAACTCACCGGCGCGCTGCTCGTGGGTGCGGTTAACGTAGCTATGCAAAAAACCGACGGCGATGGCCTCGATGTCCTCCTGGGCGCAGCGGGCGGCAGCGGCTGCAACCGCCGCTTCGTTTAACGGGAGTAGTACATCGCCGGCGGCGGACATCCGCTCTTCGATACCGATGCGAAGGTGGCGCGGAACCAACGGTTGCGGGCGCTCCATGTAGAGATCGTACTGCTCGAACCGGTGCTCGTACGCCATTTCTATCGCGTCACGAAATCCCTGGGTGGCCAGTAAAGCGGTTTTGGCGCCTTTGCGTTCGATGAGGGCGTTGGTAGCTAGCGTCGTACCATGGATAACTAGGTCAACCTCGCCCGGTGCGATGCCGGCTTCATACAAGATGGCACTGGTGCCCGCCAGTACACCTTCATGGGGCGCGGCGGCTGTGGTCAGCACTTTGCTGCTCAAAGTGCCACTGGCCGTGGCCAATACCAAGTCGGTGAAAGTACCGCCTATGTCTACCGCGAGGCGGATACGGTGAGCGGCTGGTCTAGAAGCCATGGATACTTGGGTGCTTGAGCTTAGTGACGACACAAAACCACCATATTGGCACACTAGGCGGGCGCATGATCTGCTTCAGGCCAGCGGCCGGTGAAGGTGCTCCACAGGCCCGTTCAGGTGGCCCGCCGCCAATGCAGCTTTTGATAATTCCACATTCCTATGTTTTGCAGCGGTGCCAGTGTAGTGTCTTACCCGGAGTATGAAAGCCAAAGTATGAAAGCCGGAGTATGGCAGTGATAGAGCCCTCGGAGGATTGATTGTGATGATCGAGCAAACCGATTCCGTACAAGTGCACATGGCATATACCCGTTGTGATGAGGACAGCGCGCGCATCCGAGTATTTCCCCCGAACTGCGGCCGCCAAACGGAGGCGCCGCCGCGGGAACGCCATGAGGTGGCGGTATACGATTGCCGGCCATTGGCGGATCAATTGGACATGGATGCCGCCGGCTTTGCGCTGCGGCGCAGCCCCACCGCGTTTGACGGCTTCTTCGATTCGCAAACAGTGCAAGCCGAGTACTATCCCGAGATCGCGCGCCTGCTCGAGCAGGCGCTTGGCGCCTTGGCGGTGTTCGTGTTCGATCACAATGTGCGCAGCGCCGAGCGGGCCAAACGTGGTGAGCACGGTGTACGTTTGCCAGTCGATGGTGCGCACAATGACTACACCCTATCGTCCGGTCCTCGCCGCATTAGGGAAATTCTCGATGAGCACGATGCTGCGCATCTAGCCCCTCACCGGGCGGCGTTGATCAACGTGTGGCGTCCGCTGCGCGGGCCTGTGCAGGACCATCCGCTCGCCATCTGCGATGCGCGCACGACGCAATTGACGGACTTCATTCCAACCCGGATCCAGCACTTTTCAGAGGACGATCCGGATACACCTCATCTGACGGGCGAAGTGTTCTCGTTCAGATACAACCCCGCTCACCGCTGGTATTATGCGCCGGATATGCAAGCCGATGAGGTGTTGTTCTTGAAGTGCTTTGATTCGGCTACCGATGGACGCGCGCGCTTTACCGGTCACACCGGCTTCGCCAATCCGGCCTGCCCCGAAGACTACCTGCCGCGTGAGAGTATCGAGGCGCGCACAGTGGTCGTTTATCCGGAATTGATCTAGAACGCTGCGAGGTTCCAGCCTATGCAAAGCACTACGTCGCAGGCAGCCTCGAGTGCTGATGAGCGGGACAAGAAGATGCCGGCGGCGGATGGGTTCCTGCGCGCTTGCGGGGTTGCAATTGCAACCGATCCCTCGTCCCGGCTGGCGCTAGAGGATCGGGTCATCCGGGGCAAAGAATTAGCGCAAGCCCTGAACCTTGCCTGCCGCTTTCCGGCCCGTCACGCGCCACGGTTAATGTATCCGCGCTTTGGCCGGCAATATGACCCTGAACCCTATGACACTAGTGGAGAAGATAGTTCTCCTGAGTGAGACCTTGTCGCATCACGATGTGCCGCATGCGCTAGGCGGTGCGCTGGCGTTGGCTTGGTGCACGCTACAGGCCCGGGGCACTATCGATATCGATTTGAACATCTTCGTCTTGCCCGCTGCAACGCGCCGTATTTTGCGTTTTATGCCCGAGGGGTTGCAGTGGTCCGAGGATGACATCGCCGTGCTGGAGCGTGATGGACAAAGCCGTCTTTGGTGGCAGGAAACGCCAGTCGATATATTTCTAAACAGCACGCCTTATCACGACCAATTGCTTGATCGAATCAGTTGGGAACCGTTTGAAGGGGCGCAGTTGCCGTTTCTCTCCTGTGTTGATCTCGCCGTATTCAAAGCGTTTTTCAATCGGCTGAAAGACCGGGCCGATCTGGAGGCCATGCGCGAGGCGGGGACTCTCGATGTAGCGGCTGTTGCCGCGATTTTATGTCAGTATTTGAGGTCGGATGATGAGCGTATCGCCTCGCTGTATAAGATTTCAGGTCAGTGGACTGTGGACGATTAAACACCGGACGATTAAATACATAAGCCCACTGTTGACCATTCACGGTTAGGATATCCCCATGCATTTTGCCGCTTCTATGTTTTTCACCGACTATTCCATGACACCGCAAGCGCTGGCCGCCGCCATGGAGGAGCGTGGTTTTGAATCGGTGTGGGCGCCGGAGCATTCCCATATTCCACTCAGCCGAAAAACCGCGTTTGTGGGCGGTGGGGAGCTACCGAAGCGTTATTACGATGCGATGGATCCATTCGTCAGCCTCACGGCGGCGGCGATGGCTACCACCAAGCTCAAGGTCGGCACCGGCATTTGCCTGGTCAACCAGCGCGACACCATCCAAACGGCTAAATTGGTCGCATCCATCGATCGCATCTCCGAAGGGCGGTTTCTGTTCGGTATAGGCAATGGCTGGAATCAGGATGAAATGGAAAATCACGGCACCGACTTCAAACAGCGGCATAAGTTGGTGCGCGAACGCATCGAGGCGATGAAGAAGATCTGGACCGAGTCCAAGCCCGAATACCACGGCGAGCTGGTGCATTTCGATGCCATGATGACCTGGCCAAAACCGGTGCAAAAACCGTATCCGCCAATTCTGGTAGGGGGCGCATTTCCGTATTCCGCCAGGCGGGCGATTCGCTATGGGGACGGTTGGATACCGATGCAAACGGCGGCCGAGCAAACCCCGTTCGCCGAAGTGATTCCGCGCTTTAGGCAGATGGCGGCTGAAGCAGGCCGTGATCCGGAATCGTTGTCCATCGGCATTTGGGGCCGATCGCCGAACTATGATGAATTATCGGCGTATGTGGATTTGGGAGTGGAGCGGGTATGTACCAGCCTGCCCTCGGAGAAAGAGGACAAAATTGTTCCCATCCTGGATACATGGGCGGCATTGATCGCAAGGATGAACCGTTGATGGAAGGCCGCCGTTGATGGAAGGCCGTAGATTCGGCTTTCCAGGGGAGCATTTTTACCGATCCAAGGATTCGTAAACGGCGCGCTCCAGCTCCAAGAACAAGTTCAGGGATTTTTCATCGCCGAAAGGCAATATCTGACTGAGATAGGCACCGCCCACACCGTTTTTGCGATCGATCCAAAAGAAACTATTAGCGAGCCCCGCCCACATCAGCGTTCCCGCCGGACGCCCCGTATGCACGGCGGTCTCGTTGATCTGAAAAGTAAGACCCCACGATTTAGGCTCGCCGGGAAAGAACTCCGCATCATTGGACAACGGCGGCGCGATACTGCTCAGCGCCTTGACCCGCAGATCGCCAATATGATTGCGGCTCATGGTGGCGACAGTGTCGCTTTGCAATACACGCACGCCCTCCAACTCGCCATCGTTTAGCAGCATGCGGATGAAGCGGCCATAATCGCGCATGGTGCCATGCAAGCCACCTCCGCCCATCTGAAACTCGGGAGCTTCGGGCGGCGGCAATGCCATGGGTGAAAAAGAGCCATCGGGCATACGGGCATGAACGCCAGCGGCCCGTCCCAGCATTGACGGGGTGTGTTCGAAGGCCGTGTCGGTCATGCCCAGCGGACCAGTTAGACGCACACTGAAGTACTCGCCCAGTGTCATTCCCGATACCTGCTCGACCATCTTGCCGGCCCAGTCAATACCGATGCCGTATTCCCATTCAGTGCCCGGATCGAACGCCAGCGGTACTTCGAGTGCCGCATTTTCAAGGGTGAACAAGCTAGGCGCGCCGGCCACTTCTCTACAGCGGGCATCGTTGACATTCCAAAACTCGTAGACGAAACCGGAAGTGTGGGTGAGCAAATGACGCAGGGTAACCGCTCCTCGCGGCGCCCGGGTTTGGGGTTGCCCATCTTCATCGAAGCCGTCCAGCACTTGCACCGTGTGCAACCATGGACAGACGTCGCCAGCGGGCGCGTCCAAGTCGAGCTTGCCCTGCTCCACCAGTTGCATGGCGGCGGCGCCCGTGATCGCCTTAGTCATGGAGAATATGGCGCCTACCGTATCGGTGGTCATGTTTACCCCCGAGCCGATCACCCGTTCGCCGGCGGCGCCCTCCCAAACAACCCCGTCGCGGTTTACCATGATAGCGATGGCGCCGGGTGCCGCACCGTTTTGGATCCCTTCGTTTAGAATCGAGTCTAATTGTGCCGACATTGATTTCCTCCTGCGGGCATGGATTGTTTTGCCCCGCTTGTCTTGTAGGGAAGCGTGGTTACCATCAGGCGGTGGCCTCGCGCGCGGCGATGAACTGCAAAGCCGCGTCGATACGGGCGAGCGTGCGTGCCTTGCCCACCAGCGCTAGCGTCACGTCTATGGGCGGTGTCGCGGCACGTCCACTGAGGGCGACCCGAAGCGGTTGGGCGAGTTTAGCTAGTTTGATCTCTTCTTCAGCCGCTGCCGCGGCCACGCAGGCGTGCAGTGCTTCCTCGCTCCACTCATCGAGCGCTTCGAGTCTAGCTCGAAGCCGGCTAAGGGGCTCGCTGATAACTGGCCGCAGATGCTTTTTGGCCGCCTGCTCGTCCGTAGTGGGCTCAGTAAAATAGAACGCGCTTTGCGTGGCCATATCAACCAGGGTTTTAGCCCGCTCGCGCTGGGCCAATACAACGCCGGCCAAATCTGGTCCACGGTCAAGCGCTACGTCCATGGCCCTTAGGTGATCGCCTAGCGCGCCGGCCAATTCTTCAATATCGGCCTCTTTCAAGTAATGCCGATTTAACCAGTTCAGCTTTTCCATGTCGAAGCTCGATGGCGCCCGGTTAACGGCGTCCAAGGTGAACAGTTCAATCAATTCCTGGCGCGAGAAAATCTCCTGATCGCCGTGGGACCAGCCGAGTCTGACCAGATAATTGGTGAGGGCTTGCGGCAGATAACCCTCGTCTTTGAACTGCATGACGCTTACGGCGCCGTGGCGCTTCGACAGGCGTTGTCCGTCGGCGCCCAAGATCATGGGTACATGCGCATAAGCCGGTTGTTCACCGCTCAACGCTTTGAGAATGTTGATCTGACGGGGCGTATTGTTCACATGGTCGTCGCCACGCACCACATGCGTGATACCCATATCCAAGTCGTCCACGACGACGCAGAAGTTGTAGGTGGGCAGGCCATTGCCACGGGCGATTACCAGATCATCGAGTTCGGTATTGCTGTGCGTGACATGGCCGCGGACCGCATCTGCAAAACTCACTGCCCCGGCAGTGGGATTGCGGAATCGGATGACCGGAGCTACGCTGGCCGGTGCACTGGGATTGTCCCGGCAGCGGCCGTCGTAGCGAGGCTTCTCCTGGCGCGCCATCTGCTCTTCTCTCAAGCGTTCCAAGCGTTCCCTGGAGCAGTAACAGCGGTACGCTCGATCGGCCGTCAATAGATGTTCGATAACCTCCTGGTAGCGCTCTAGCCGCTGCGTTTGATAGTACGGGCCTTCATCGTAGTCCAGCCCCAGCCATTCCATGCCCTTCATGATCGCGTCAATGGAGGCTTGCGTGGAGCGCTCTTGATCGGTGTCCTCGATGCGCAGCACGAACTGTCCACCCATAGAGCGCGCACAAAGCCACGAAAACAAAGCCGTCCGGGCGCCACCCACGTGTAGGTAGCCGGTGGGACTGGGAGCGAAACGGGTCTTGACCATTTTGTCGTTCTCGTCGAGTTTCAATTCGCAATTGACGCCTCAAGAGGCGCAACATAGACTCTAATCCGCTGATAACGGGCGATTAGCTCAGTGGGAGAGCACTGTCTTCACACGGCAGGGGTCGCTGGTTCGAACCCAGCATCGCCCACCAACCGTCTGTCGAATAGTGTACGGCACGACGCTGGGAGCAAAACCCGCACGACCGCAGACTGCTTCAACTTCCGCTAGCCGGTCGGTACTTTTCGGATCTCGTTCAGAGCCGGCTCGGCGAGCAACGCGATAGCGACAAACAAATCCTTGTCAGGCAACGCTCTTAGTCTGCTATCTTTTCGCCTACTGAGCGGCTTTGAGCCATTTTTCACACTCTGCGGCGGTGGCGAGGGCATCCGTTTGAAGAGTCAGATCTTGGTCAGCTTTGCCGACACGGGCGTAGCCGAGGAGCGTCAAGCGCCTCTATCTCAAAACCAGCAGGGCGCAATCTGTCATATTGAGAGACCAGAAACGAGAGACAGTTTCGAGAGACGAGGGAACACCATTCGGTTCCAATCTAGTTACAGCGGCCAGAACTGCGGAGCCGACAGAGAAGTACGAAAATTCCGGTTTTGGTCTAGACGAGCACCACAAGCATGGCGGCACCGTGATCTCAATGGCTGAAGATCCGTGGCGATCTAGGATACCGAATGGCTAGCCGAGTTAACGGGAAGACATCAGTCGATAATCAAAGCGAACGCGATCAGGCGGCGCCGTTCGACTTACTGTTTGATCCGCAGAACCCGCATATCGTCGAGTTCGCAGACGCCGAGCGCATGACACAGGCTGAACTTGCGAAGGTGCTGTGGGAAAACATGTCAATCGACGAGCTGATGATGTCGATTGCCGCCGGTGGTTATTTCACCTATGAACCGCTGATTGTTACCCGTAGCGGCGGCGATGCCACAGTGATTGAAGGCAACCGAAGGCTGGCTGCTCTTAAGTTCCTGCTAGACCCAGACTTGTGCAAACAGGTAGGCGTGGCGAAGGTCCCAACGCTCTCTCCTGAAAGAAGACAGGAACTGAAAAAAGTCCCCGTAGTCTGGACCACGCGAAAGAAGGCGTGGCAATACATCGGCTTTAAACACGTCAACGGGCCAGTCAAGTGGGATTCATACCCGAAGGCTCAATACATCGCTCGAATCAAGAATGAATTCGGTGTGCCTCTTGATGAGATAGCGGATCAGATTGGCGATAGACATGGGACAGTTCAGCGACTTTATAGAGCATTGATGGTCATTGAGCAAGCGGAATCAGAAGGGGTGTTTGAGCGTGAGCGACGGTACAAAGGCCACTTCTCATTCTCCCATTTATACACTGGATTGGACTATGAAGGTATATCGTCGT
Source organism: Gammaproteobacteria bacterium (assembly GCA_012103455.1). Classification (GTDB taxonomy): domain Bacteria; phylum Pseudomonadota; class Gammaproteobacteria; order HK1; family HK1; genus WLWT01. Next base: position 4,202,024 of record WLWT01000001.1, on the reverse strand, counting down.
TCATCGAACTCAGTGCTGCATCGTCTGAAACCAAGGATCCCGTTCCGAAGAAAAATCTGAAAGAACTAGGTGAACTCTGTGTCTGGCTCTACGGTGATAGAACTCTAGACCGATTGCCTATTGTGCAGAGCCAAAATCCGCACTTACGACAACTGGACGAAGTTGTTCGGAGTAAATCCGCTTTAATGGCGCTACGCGAGGGAATGCCGCTTTCTATAGCGCTAGAGGTTAGCTATGGAGACGAAACCGTTTTTCGCAGGTCGCTCGTTCAAGCAAAGGACGCACTACAGAAGGGCCGCGCGACTCTTTCCACAGGCTTCGATGGTAATCCAGACCTTCTAGACCTAGCGCATCAGATAGCCGACTTGTCATACGACCTATCCGAAGAGATGGAGCGGAAAGTTACCAGACGTAAGCGGCGTAGGCGCGCAGGCCGCGAGGACTAGGAGAAAGACAAAGTTTGGCAGGGAGTCTGACAAAGTGAAGGTGCCACCGGCACACTGGGCACATCTCTCTCAAATCGCAGACTTTGCGGAGTTGGAATGCCTCAGAAGCACGGGCCGTGATGTATCAGTAACGGACGTAGCTAGAGTTCTTGCGCGTAGCGGAGTCGCGCAGGATGACACCGAGAGACCTTCGGATGACGACAAAGTCCGACCAATCGTTCAGGAGGCTTTTGATGATATCGCGTTGCGTGCCCGCCACTGTGGCGCGGATTCGAGGTATCCATTCTCGCTGTCTGATAGTGGAGCAGTCATTCATTTGAAATCGATGACTTCGGACGAGTCCATCCTTTACCAGTATTTGCTTCTTGCAACACGCCTCAACATGCAATTGCAGCGGATTCAGGCGAAAGAAGATGGTACGAAGTTATTCGAACTCTTATGTGGAGAGGTTGCTAAAAACTTTTTTTCTTCCCGAAGTCAAGCGGCATCATCATTAGTTTTCGGAACAGGCCGTATCGAAAAACCTAGAGACAATGAAGCTGAGGTTAAAGAGACGGAATTTGCTCGATCAGTGGACGAGCTTTGCGCCTTTATGGAAGAAGGAAATGGCTTCGAGAATCACTCGAGATCGACGCGAATTACTGCAAAGGATGGTCGGCTGGATGTGGTGGTGAGGAAGCCGTTCTCGGACGGGCGATCAGGTCACTTCTTGGGTATGGGGCAGTGCAAGACAGGAACTAACTGGCGAAACTCGGTCGATTCACTTCAGCCGGAGAACTTCGTTTCGAAATGGGTCAGGACGCGTCCTGCGTTCGTGCCGATCAGGATGTTCTTCGTCGCCGAGAGGGTTGGTTCAGAATGGACTGACCTGGCAATGGATGCAGGACTCTTCTTTGATCGTTGCCGCATTATCGAGAATGCTGACTTCGTTTCTTCCGATCTTCGCAAGAAAATTAAATCTTGGGTCGAGGCTGGCCGCAAGTCACTTTTGGGTGAAGACGACAATAGGGCGCCTCTAAAAATAGTAATTTTTTCGTGAGTGCAAGGAAGCACCGCGCGCAGAACCGCAGTGTATAGGTGATACATGAGGATTCGAGCACGGCGCTGACGCCGCAATCGCGGAAAAAGTGCATTTTTAGAGGTGCCCAATAGATGATGCCTTGTGAGACACCGTTTCCATTCCCTGTGCCCCTACTTCGCAATGTTTCCCGAGGATTTTGCAAAGTCCTGGGTTCTTCGCCTGACTGAGCCAGGGGACTATGTACTGGACCCATTTTTCGGGCGTGGAACTACACCATTTCAGTCCTTGTTACTTGGACGAAAAGCGCTCGCAACCGACACTAACGACGTGGCGTTCTGTCTTACTGCCGCAAAAACATCAGCACCTAAGCTACCAAAGCTACTCTCACGCATAGATGAACTGGAAGAGTCTTACGATGGTCGCAAGGTGGCGCGGGAAGCTCGCGACCATCATGAGTTCTTCAGGCTGGCATACACGCGTGATGTGCTGAATCGGTTGTTGTTCCTCAGAAAGACGCTGGATTGGAAGGAGAACAAGACGGATCGAATGGTCGCGGCACTGGTGCTCGGGGCATTGCACGGTGAGGTACTACTTCGGCAAAAAATTACCCGACACAAATTAATAAAATGTGTTATAGTGATGCTATGAAAAAGACAGACGGTCGCTCACTGCCCCATTCCGCGCGAGAAGCCATCCGCAGGCACGCGGTTGCGCAAGTATTATCGGGTGAAAGCCCTGAAAAAGTAATTAAAGCCCTCGGATTTCATCGTTCTTGCATTTACGATTGGTTATCCAGATATGAGCAAGGTGGTGAACAGGCGCTGTCCACCGGCAAGATCACAGGCCGCCCAAGAAAGTGTCCCGATGAATATGCGGATCGCTTACGTGAACTAGTTAAAACGAATCCGTTGCAATTGGATTTTCACGATGCCTTGTGGACACGCTCGATGATTCAGATATTACTGAAAGATAAATTTGGCATCGAGGTCAGCGAGCGCTCGGTGGGCAATAGCCTGTCTCGTTTGGGGATGAGTGCGCAGCGCCCTCGGTTTAAGGCATACGAGCAAAACCCTGATCAGGTTAAGGTATGGTTAAGAGAAACTTGGCCTGAAGTACAACGAGAAGCGAAAAGGCGCCGAGCGCGGGTCTATTTTGGCGACGAATCGACGATCCGGTCGGATTATCATCGTGGTACCACTTGGGGGGTACGGGGTGATACGCCAGTTGTAGCGAAAACGGGTCGGCGCTTTAGCGTGAATAGGCTGTCAGCCGTTTCGCCGAAGGGTCACCTGCGTTTCATGGTAACTGAATCACGGGTAACCGCAGACGTTTTTATCGACTTTCTAAGGCGTTTGTTGCACAACGCCAAGCGATCGGTCTATTTGATTGTTGATGGCCATCCCATTCATCGAGCCAAGAAAGTGCAAGAATTTGTCCGCAATAGCCAAGGTAAGCTCACGTTAGTATTGTTACCGCCGTATTCACCGGAACTCAATCCTGATGAGCTAGTATGGCATCATGTAAAAAGCCAACGAATTGGGCGGACAGTGGTGGCTACAAAGGAGCAACTGATGGCCTTGGCTCGTTCGGTGTTGCACTCACTGCAACAGAATACGCAAATAATTAAACGGTTTTTCTATGAAAAGCATGTCAGATATATTCTGAATTAATGTCGGGTAATTTTTTTCCGAATTAGTAAATGCCGCAGGGTCTTACCTCAGCAATCAGATGCCGAGGACAATTAGCACGAAACCAGACTATTCAGTTCGGTTTTGGACTGAGCGAGAATTGCTTCCCCCTGAGCGGGACGTATTTAAATTGTTGCGTAAGCGGGCGGCGTTTCGTTATGAGAGTGCTGTTCCGATCGGACGAGCGAGCGTATTCCATGCGGATATGCGAGGTTTGCCAAAGCTCGCTTCTTCACTGCGTAATAAGGTCATTTGCGCCGTTACGTCACCGCCGTATTTCGATGTAACCGACTTTGAGGAAGACCAATGGTTGCGCTTGTGGTTCTTGGGAGGGCGTCCTTATCCGAGCCGAGGAATCATCTCACGCGATGATCGACACGGTTTCGCGGATAAGTATTGGTCATTTGTAGCTGATCTCTGGCGCACCTTGGACGTGTTCATAGTTCCTCGTGGAAATGTGGTCATTCGTGTCGGGAGCAAGCGAATCAATACGGATGGCTTGACTCGAGGTTTTCTCACCTGCAGTCGAGTATTGTCACGTTCAGTTGCGCTGGTCAGTGCGGCGGTCTCAGAACTCAGGAAGCGGCAGACGGATGCATTTCGTCCGGGATCGGAAGGTGTGGTGCGCGAAGTCGATTTGCACTTCGTGTTCAATGCCTAATGCCTAGACCGTTGAACTTGCAATCAGTGCCCTTTGCTTTCTAGGGCGTGTTAACACTAGGGCACCTCTAAAAATGCACTTTTTCCGCGATTGCGGCGTCAGCTCCGTGCTCGAATCCTCAGGTATCACCTTATACACTGCGGTTCTGCGCGCGGTGCTTCCTTGCACTCACGAAAAAATGACTATTTTTAGAGGCGCCCACTATTCAACGCCTGCACGATAAGGGCGAAGTGGATAAAAAACATAAAGACAACATCCAGTTTGTCGAAGCGTGTAAAGATTCGACGAAGTCCTTTCAGCCGTCTAAACAATCTCTCTACTTCATTTCACTTTTTATACAGCTCCTTGTCGTATTGCCAAGGCCTCGGCCGATTGCTTTTCGGGGGCACAACGGGCCCCATTCCCAAATCGACTATCAACTGCCGGGTCTCATCGCCTTCGTAGGCCTTGTCCATGATGACCTGAGTCCCTTCCCAGCCATTGTTTTCAAAGGATTTCAATAATTCCCGGCCTGCTGGCGCATCCCCAACGTGGCCCGGGGACAGGGAAAAGGTCATTGCCGTTGTGGCATTTGCTGCAACCCTATGAATTTTCGTCGTCCACCCGGCTCGGGACTTACCCATCGACTGTGGACCGTTTTTTTAACGCGCCAGTCCCATCCGGGTGAACTTTGACTGCTGTACTATCCAAAGATACCTGCTCCACCTGTATGTTGATGACATCGTTTTCCTGTAGTGCAGCCAATACGCTATCGAGTACACCATTTTTCGCCCAGCGATTGGCACGAGTATAAATGCTGTGCCAATGGCCGAACTTTTTCGGCAAACCTCGCCACTTGCAACCGTGCTCAGCGACATACAAAATGGCATTCAACACCAATCAATTGGGTATTTTGACGTTACCTCTTTGAACAGGAAGAAGTTTTTGGATAATTTTAACGTGATGCGGTGATTTCCATACGCGAAGTCTATCGTAATTAGTGTTAACAGGCCCTAGGGAATCTACATGAGCGTGGAGCTGCTTTCGTATCTCAGGATTCGACAGATCGGTGATGGTTGACAGCGGAACGCGACGTTGGGTGAGGAAGAGTTTTTGCTTGAACTCCCAAACCATATCCCAAGCCGTAGGTATACCAGCGACAACGGAAGCACCCGCACCCAAGAACCACATGAGATTGGCAGCGCGCAGGGAGAACCGCCAGGCGAAATCATCTGATGGGATTTCACGAATTCCGGGATCACTATCAGGTATCCGTGACCTCAGCTTGTGCATTAAGTGCTTTTGACCATCCCATGCAGGTAACCGCTCTGTGGGGAAGAAAGCCGACGCGGCCATCTTTTAGCAGAGCAGCTTATCGCTGAAGATCAAGGCTTGCGCTCGATGTCGCGCTTCTAGGCAACCACTTGGAGTATGAGTTTTCCGTATCCCAAGTCGCATGCGGTGATATGCCGTCGTGCATCCTGGCTGACTTGGCGGTGAAAGTATCGGTCTAGCGCTTCGCTACCAGAGCGAAGATCCGCACGGCGTTGCTCGCCTGAGAGTTCTATCCGAAACCGCCCACTCACGCCGGCTCAATCAGTTGCCCATGGCGTTTCGCCGCTCGCTTGAGCGCCGCATTGGGCTTCGGCGGTTCGCTCAGTGCGTTTACAAACACCCTTTGCGCCTGGCGCGAAAGCCGGATGGTCTCCATCCCGGCAATAGTCGAGAGCGCCGCCTCGCGCGCAGCGCCCACCACGAAATCACTCAGCGAACGGCCTTGCAGCTCCGCTGCTCGTTTAATCAACGAGCGGGTCTCGGGATCAGCGCGGGCTTCAAGTCGGGTGGTGCGGTTCATCACTAAAACCCATGGCAAAAGAATTCATTTCTATCGCCATACTGTACGGCGGTTTACCGTACAACTTCAAGCGATAGGTCGCGGCCGATGACGTTCTGTGCGACTACTTCCGTTGCTTCTTTTGGTTGTTTGCGCTTCCGCGGATTGCGGAAACGGGGCTTCTCTATTGCGTCTTTGGTGTAGCTGATAGGGTGTGACAAAGGGACGATTGCGAGTGGGTGATACTTGACCAACAAGTGTGCTGAGCGGATTGATCGCAGGCGTGGCCTATGGTCTTTTCTTGCGCCTCTTGTTCGAATCGAAGATCAGCGAATGGCTGGAGATCATTTCTAATGGGCACCTGCTAAAAATAGTCATTCTTTCGTGAGTGCAAGGAAGCACCGCGCGCACAACCGCGGTGTATAGGTGATACCTGAGGATTGGAGCACGGCGCTGACGCCGCAATCGCGGAAAAAGTGCATTTTTAGCAGGTCCATAAAGAGACCCAAGACGGATCTCTTTGCGCACCGACAAACCGCACTGCTCAGATATTGCCAGCGGACAACTCACCTGCCAGGTAATCAGCTTGGCGGATGGCTAAAGCGACGATGGTCAAGGTCGGATTCTCCGCCGCGCTGGTGGTGAATTGGCTGCCATCGGCAATGAACAGATTACCGATATCGTGAGTCTGGCTGAACTTATTGCACACCCCATCGCGCGCCTGGGCGCTTTGTCTACAGGTGCCCAAGTTGTGGCTGGATGAGAAAGGACCGCGGGTATAAACCTTGCGCGCGCCAGCCGCCTCGTAGACTGCCGTGGCAGCTTTGAAAGCGTGATTGCGCATGGCCGTATCGTTGGCATGGTCTTCGCGGTGTACATGGGCCACCGGTAAGCCGTGCTGGTCTTTGACTTGCGCATCCAGGGTAACGGCATTGGATTGTTGCGGTAGATCTTCGCCCACGATCCAAAGACCGGCGGCGTTGCGGTACGCTTCTATATCGCGCGCGTATTCCCGGCCCCAGCCGCCTGGTTTTGCGTACAAGGCGAAACCGGGCATACCGAATGCCGGAAGAGTTTCCAATTCGTAGCCGGCGGCAAAGCCGCGCTCCGGTTGGTGGATCTGTTCGTCGCGGATGATGCCCGCCATCTGCGTGCCGCGGTGCAAATTGACTTCGCCCGGCATGATGGCATAGACGGCGCCGGTCAGGTGCGGCATGTAGTTTTTGCCCACCTGGCCCGATGAGTTGGCGAGTCCGTCGGGGAATTTTGACGATTCGGATAATAAAAGCAGCCGCGGCGTTTCGATGCTGTTGCCGGCGACGCACACTACCCGCGCTTTTTGCCGCTGGCGGTTGCCGGCTGCGTCGATGTATACAACGCCTGATGCCTTACCCGAACTATCGTGCTCGATCTGCACTGCATGACTGTCCGGGCGCAGTTCGAAGTTGCCCGTTGCCTCTGCTCTTGGCACTTCGGTGTATAGCGTTGACCAGCGCGCTCCGATCGGACAGCCACTCATGCAAAAGCCGATTTGCCGGCATTGAGGCCGGTTGTCGTACGGCCTTGAATTGACCGACATATTGCCCGTGTGCACCTCTTGGTAACCGACTTTCTTGGCGCCGTAGTGCAGCACTTTGAAATTGTTATTGCCCGGCAGCCGCGGCAATCCGCTGGCGTCAGTGCCGGTGGTGCCCATTTTTTTCTCGGCTTTGCTGTAGTACGGCTCCATTTCTTCATGGGTGGTTGGCCAATCCAATAGATTGGCGCCGCGGATGCTGCCGTAGGTGGTGAGGGCCTGCCATTCGTGGGCTTGGAAACGTAGCGATGCACCCGCCCAGTGCATGGTGGTGCCGCCAACGGTTTTGCAGATCCAGGCAGGTAGCTCGGGATCCAGCGCGCCGGAGCCCACTCGCTTGTCCAGCCAGGAAAGCTTGCCGAACATGCCAAAAAAGTCATTGCTGATGTCGGATAGTTGCAACCGTGGCCCTGCTTCCAAGCACACCACTTTGACGCCTTTTTGAGCCAATTCATTGCCCAAGGTGGCGCCGCCGGCGCCCGAGCCGATGATGACGACTACGGAGTTGTCGTTTAAATCGAACGTTGCCATGTCTTTCTCCTTCCCTACGCTTCAGGCAGCCAATCCAGATCGTCGAAACCCCGATCGATATAACCGCCGTGTTCGACGGAAGACCCTTCGTAGCCGAACAGGGGCCAGAGATCGGCGTTGTTATAAAGGCTCATCAGGGTTTCGTTGTAGATGAGCTTGAAGAAGTCGCTGCCCTCCAGGCTGCGCAGTTTTGCCTCGCGCGCGCCCTCCGGCATGAGGGTGAATCGAGCGTCGAAGCCATCCAGGGCTTCTTGCACCAACCGGGCGGTGGCGGCGTCCGCGGAGGCTTTTGCATCTACTGCCGCCACTGCGTTCATATAGTGAGCGTCGGCGAGAAAATCGTGGGGAAACAAAGTCCGCGCGATGGTCACTGCAATCCTGGCCTGGCTTGCAGTGAGGGTCTTTAAGGCGCTGTTCGGCACCGTTGCCGCTTGTACCGGCGCAGCTACTAAGCCGGCGTAACCTGTGGCGGCGGCGAAGGCGGTGGCCGCTGCCGAGCTCCCGCTTATTTTTAAAAACTCCCTGCGCGCTACAAAGGGCCGGTTATCGTATGCTCTAGTCATGGTTTTCTCCTAGCTGGTTATGGCCCGCGAACGGTGTTCCTGTCCTCGCGGATCCGCAAGGCGCCGTGTGTTCGATGGCAGTACCAATGGGCGCTGTGCTTTGAAATCAATGGCGAACACCATTGACTTGCCTGGCTTTTCCTCAGGCCAGATGAATCCCTGAAGAGGTTGTGATGAGCGGGTTATTATCGGTAGTGCCCGTGGCGCTCCAAGACTTCGATTTTGTATCCGTCCGGATCATGTACGAAGAAAAACCGCGCCAGCAAGTCGCCCTCGGGTTTGAACTCCACGATACTATTGGGCGCTAAACCCGCCGCGATAAAACGGGCATGCTCCGCGGCGGCATCGTCTACACACATGGCGATATGCCCATAGCCGTCGCCATGGGTGTACGGCTCCGTGTGTCCTTTGTTATAGGTAAGCTCCAGATCGAAGTCCGCTTCTTCGTTGCGCAGATAAACGAGGGTGAAATCCGGGAAATCGAGCGTGTGACAGGGTTTCAGGCCGAAAGCTTGCTCGTAGAATTGTACCGATCTGTCTAGATCCAAAACCCGGATCATAGTGTGAATAGCTTTAGCCATAGAGTTCCTCCTCAGCTTGTTTTGGTTCTAGAGATCAGAAGTCTACTCGGCTTAGGCCTGAAACGCCCCGTGTTTCGGGGCTCTAGCTTGTTTATTTTGCTTTTTCGGGAAGGCAGTGGAGCATACCCCCAAGACAGTGTGCCGCTTCGGTGAGTTCGATTACGCCGCCTACACTTGGGACAACCTAGACCTGTTCGCCGGCCGCACCCGTTGCCATCGTTGGTGGCCTAATCCGCCCGGATTGCTCTTTTCGTCGCTCGCTTACACCCTGCTCGAAGCGCTGCGGCGACCCGCTTTGCCGGGCACCTCGCGGGCTCGGGCTTACGGCAGCACCATTCGATTGAAACGACTGAAAATCGCTGCCGTCGGGCTGCGAAACACCCGTCTAGTACTTTGTCTCATTATAGGGTTCCGAAGGTTGGATACCGACCTGTCTCATAAGGAACCAAGAGCTTTACGAGACAGGTTGCATGTCTAGGGAGGGTGCATCATTAGGGTGTACGCCTAAAAGGCACACCGCGGGCTGTGACGCATTCGTGACGCGCATCCAAGACCACCCCAAGTGCCCGCCCCGAATCATTGACCCACTTCCTAATTCGAGACGGTTCTCGCAACCAGTCCTTCAATTGACGCCAAGCCGACTCCGAGATTCATTCGAATTACTTATATGTTTGATTCGCCAATCGCGGGTAATTAGACTTCTCGCCCGAATCCCTTGATTCGTTGTATTGGAGCCGTTTCCGAGCGGTATTTGAGACGATGATGGCTACTGCTCCGACACTGATTACCGCTTGCACTGGCCGCAAGCGAATCCGCGCAACTGAAACTTTGCGTGCAGCCAACCTCGCATCTGGTACGGTGGACGAAGTCGCCGCCGAATGGTGCAGGAGACTCACGCAAGCGAAGGATCGAGTCGAAGCCCGCGAACTCTATGCGGGACGCGGATTTTCGCAGGCGCTGAAAAGCGCGGAGCGAACCGGAGCCAGCCTGAGTATCGTTTCGGCGGGCCTAGGGCTCATTAGCTCAGAGCAACGCGTCCCTAGCTACGATCTGACCCTAGCGCCCTCGTCCGATCAGTCGATTGCTCGTCGGGTCACCGGTAGGGCATTCGAACCCACCGACTGGTGGAGCCTCATACAGCGGCCAGAGCGAAACGAGACGCCAGTGGCAGATCGGATCCGTAGGGAGACCGGCCGGATCTGCGTGCTGGCTCTCTCGACGCCGTACCTTGCACTGATCGCGCGGGATCTCGATGCGCTAGATGGAGCCGACCTCGGGCGCGTCCGTATCGCCACGCGCGGGGTTTTGTCTGCTAGCGCTAGCTCGAAACTGGCGGCGTGCGTTTTGCCGTACGACGATCGGCTGGACGGGCCTGATAGTCCGATCCCGGGGACCAGGCGTGACTTTGCGCAGCGCGCTGCGACCCATTTCCTATCCGAAGTGATTGAACAAATACCGCATGGAGGCCTTGAAGAGCACAAGCTATCCGTCGCAGAACGCCTCGAGGCATGGGCGTTCCCGAATAGGCCTGCACGGAGGCGGTGCTCCGACGAGGAGATTGTCCGGCTCATCCTCGATATGTGGGAAGAAGCGAGCGGTACTTCGGCGCGGATGCTGAAGTTACTGCGTGACGAAAGGGCTATCGCGTGCGAGCAGGGGCGCTTCGCCAGTTTGTTCAAGAAGGCGCGGACCAGGAGAGAAAAATATGCCGAAGCGCAGTGATGGCGCCAGGATTGTAGTGAGGGCGCTGAGAACTCGATAAAGCAGTGGTATCGACGTCTACGCATTCTTTTTCAGAGGTGCGGACGTCCTTCGAATTGCGGACATTTCTCGAATCGAGCGAGAAGAAAACCATTCGCTCAAGGGCTTTCAGCGGCGCGAAATACGCAGCCATGTCAACCACATCGTCGAGTTCCTCAACCAACAATCAGTGCTGTTTCCGAACGCCATCATCCTCGCGCTGTCGCCGGAGGTAGAGTTCAAGCAATCGCCGGGCCGCGTTCCTGACGGTCTCACCGACATCGCCAGTATGGGCACGCTCCGCATTGCCGTGCGTGAAGAAGGCCACCGGGTTGCATGGATTGTTGACGGACAGCAGCGTGCTTTGGCCCTATCCAAGTGCGAGAACAATCAACTGCCTGTACCGGTCGTCGCATTCGTGTCGGATGATCTGCAAATGCAGCGCGAGCAGTTCATTCTCGTCAACAAGGCAAAGCCACTGCCGATACGTCTAATCGATGAACTGCTGCCCGAAACCGGCGTCCTGCTCCCTAGAGATCTCGCCGCGCGCAAGATTCCAAGCGAACTATGTAACTATCTGAGCCGCGACCCCTACTCTCCATTCCACGGTCTGATCAGACGCGTGTCGGAGTCTGACAACAAGCAGGCGGTCATCACCGACACAGCGCTCGCCAAGGTGATCAAGAACAGCATAAATAGCCCACTTGGCGTGCTTGCGCCATTTAAAGGTACAAAGACGGAATCGGCGGATTTGGCGTCCATGTATACGACAATGCGCCTGTTCTGGGCGGCGGTACGAGACACTTTCCCCGAAGCTTGGGGCCTCCCTCCCGGCAAGAGCCGGCTCATGCATTCCGCTGGAATAGAAGCGATGGGCACGCTGATGGACCGCATCATGGCGCGCGCCGCCGGTGCATCCGATGCTGATGCCTACGTGCGCCAAGCGTTGCAAAGCATCGCTCCAGGCTGCCGCTGGTGCTCAGGCACTTGGGAGAGCATCGACATGAAATGGAGCGAGATTCAGACGGTCCCGCGCCACATTCGGGAACTGAAAGAGGCGCTTATCCGACTGGACTTCGAAGCTTCGCAAAACGCAGCATGATGTTCATCTATGCCGACAGCCTCGACTATGTCGATCCGGGCTACGACTTTCTTCGGGACCGAAATGCGGATGGCCGAAGGCCATATTGGGATGACCGGTTCCCACACGAAATAATGAATCCTGCACCGTATGACGGCGTACTGGTTTCACGCGGAATCGTCGGCGACCACCGCTTTCCCGGCAAATATACCGAGAGCCAAGCGATGCGCTTTCGCAGAGTCGGCGCACGTGAATTCCTACGGCTGAATGGCAACGACCATGCGACGATGCCTATTTACGGCGATTGCGGCGCTTTCTCGTACCACAAAGAAGCCGTCCCGCCGTACTCGTCCGAGGATATGGTCGAGTTCTACGGCGACGGCGGGTTCACCCATGGGTGCTCTGTCGAGCACGTAATCTTCGACTTCGATCCCACGGCGAAGGGGCTAAACAATGCGCCGGATGGAGCCAAGGACCGCTTTGACATTACGTTGTCGAATGCTGAGGCATTTCTGCATGAATCAAGAGTGCTCGGTCCGAATTTCACGCCACTTGGGGTGGTGCAGGGATGGTCACCCGATTCAATGGCAAGCGCCGCAGAGCGCTTAGTTGGTATGGGCTATGAATACCTCGCCGTAGGCGGAATGGTTCCCCTTGGCATGCAGTCGGTGGCCCTGGTTCTGGACACTATTCAGTCGCGGATTCCTCCGCGGGTGAGGCTACACCTGTTAGGTTTCGCAAAAGCGGAAAGCGTATCGAGCTTTGCGCGATTCAAGAACCTCTATAGCTTCGACTCGACATCACCGCTTCTGCGCGCATTCAAGGACGGCAAGCGCAACTATTTTTTCCAATCGCAAGACGGTTCTCTGGACTATTACACCGCGATACGCATCCCGCAGGCGACCGGGAACCCCAAACTTCAGCGTGCGGTGCGTGAAGGGCGCTTGCGTCAGGAAGATCTGATCGACGCGGAAAAGGCTGCACTCGACGCGGTGCGTCGCTACGACGCCGGCGGTGCATCGCTCGACGAGGCGCTAGACCGGATCCTCGCCTACTCGACAGTCCAGATGGGAACAGGTCCCCAATCCGGGACGAACTATGGGGCGCTCGAGAAACTTTCACAGCGCTATAGGCGCACCCTCGCCGAAGTTCCTTGGAAACGGTGTCCGTGCACGATTTGCACCACCTCCGGGGTGGAGGTTGTGATCTTTAGGGCAAGCAACAGAAACAAGCGGCGCGGGATCCACAACTTGTTTGTATATCATTCCCACCTCAAACGAAACGGTATTCCAAATGCCTGAGTCGCACGTCCATGAGTTCACAGGGGTGTGGGCCCGGCAGAGCGCTGATCATCAGGTTGTGACCTTCGCAGCCACCTCAGAACAGATCGAACGGATCGCGGCGATTGATCGGATCAGCCGAGATGAGCGCGGGAAACTGAGCGGTTTTCAACGTTCACAGATCGTCTCCCACATCCGCGAGATTCGAGACTATTTCGAACAACCGCAGGCAGTCCTGCCGAATCCGGTCGTGCTCGCGTTCACCAGCGGTGTGGCAACCGAACAGATGGAGGGCGGTCTAGCCCGCTTCAGGGTCGATGTGGGGTCCGGCCCACCTGGTCTAGTGGTTGACGGACAACAACGGTTGACGGCTTTGCTCGAGAGCGGCCGCGGAGACTTCCAGGTCTTCGTTGCTGCCCTCGTGTGCCGAGATGAAGTCGAACTCCGCCGCCAATTCGTCCTCATCAACAACACGAGACCGCTGCCGAAGTCTTTGCTCTATGAACTATTGCCCACACTTCCCGGTCTCCCGGCGCGACTCTCCGCGCGGGCGTTCGCAGCAAAACTGACGGAGCGACTGAATTACGAGACGGGCTCTGCATTCGCAGGCCGCATCAATATGCACACGAATCCCGGCGGTGTCATCAAGGACACGGCCATACAGCGCGTGGTCATGAATTCCGTTGCGGATGGAGCATTGCGGGAACTCATGCATTTTCCAGACGGCGACGACCGGAGCTACGAACTCCTGAACCAGTACTTCTGGGCAGTTCGAGACGTCTTCGAGGAAGACTGGGAAGGACGCACGAGCAGGACATCCAGGCTCGTGCATGGTGCGGGAATTCAGGCGATGGGGTACGTGATGGAGGTCCTATATTCAAGAGATGGCTCACAACGGCGGGCAGAGTTTCGCAGCGGCCTCAGTTGCCTCGCCGGCAGAACAGCTTGGACGCAAGGAGCCTGGCGCTACGCCGAGAACGATATTCGCCCCTGGAACTCTATCCAGAACGTGAATCATCGAACTCGCCCACCATCTAATCCGCCTGGTCAAAGCGGCGCCGGCCGATGGATGCGCCGACCCCGGCAATTCGGTGATGAATTGATGGAAAACCATTCGGCTCTTGTTCTGCTCTGTGGCGGTCAAGACTCGACCACATGCCTCGCCGCCTGGGCTCTGGAGCGCTACACCACCGTAGCAACAGTCGCTTTTGACTACGGGGCACCTTAAAAAAATGCACTTGTTCCGCGATGGCGACGCCAGCGCCGTGCTCGAATCCTCAGGTATGACCTATGACAACGAATGACTTTGATGGAGGCTCGATACGTGACTAAAAGGACCGAGGGGATGTGCTACCTGGCAGCGTTCATGGCCTGCGTGCCGATAGCGAATTGGATGATCGGCAATGTCGGGACAACGTGTGTACCGGACGGTCCGTGCCTGATTGCCGTTGCGCCCGGACTGATGGCACCGAGCGGTGTCCTTATGATTGGACTGGCACTCGTGCTACGCGATCTCGTGCAACGCCGGCTAGGTAGACTTTGGGTCACAGTGGCCATCCTCGCCGGCGCCGCCCTATCCGCTGGGCTGGCACCTCCGGCACTCGTACTCGCATCCGGTACTGCATTCCTTCTCTCTGAATTCGCAGACTTTGCAGTCTACACCCCGCTCCAGGAGCGCCGCCTGATCCTCGCTGTCGTCTTGAGCAGCCTCGTAGGTCTAGTCATCGATAGCATCGTGTTCCTGTGGTTAGCGTTCGGTAGCCTCGACTTCCTCGCAGGACAGATCGTGGGCAAGACCTGGATGGTATTGCTGGCTATTCCGTTCATTGGGTGGTTGCGCCGTGTGGAGGCAGGTAGGCAATTGGAGAGATCCGTGTAGTTGGACATCCAGATGCCCTGCCGGACTTGTTTGGGGCCAGACGAGACGCTCGACACGTGATACGTTGCATTCTAGATTCCGGATTAAGGGACTATAGGCATAACGGAACGTGGAAGAAGCAGAGCTAGCCGGCCTGATCGCGCTTGGGGAGGGGCCAAACCTCGAGTTCGAATCGACGCTGCGATACGACCTGAAGACCGGCTCAACCAATAGAGATCTGACGAAAGTCGTAGCCAAGACGATAGCTGGATTTCTCAACGCCCAAGGGGGTACATTGCTGATCGGGGTTGCTGACGATGGCACCCTCCTCGGAGTCGAAAACGACCTGGCCATTCTATCCAGGCAAACCACGGACTACTTCGAAAATACTCTTCGGAACGCGCTAGGTAAGTATCTAGGCGTCCACATTAGCTCGGTTGTCACCGTAGATTTCGCGACCGCAAATTCAGTGCAAGTCGCGGTAGTTTCGTGCGACCGACACCTCTCGCCGGTCTACATCAGGGACAATGGAAAGCTGGAGTTTTATGTAAGGGACGGAAACTCGACCAAGCCACTGGACGTCCGGGCCGCCCATGAATACATCGCGGGGCACTTTCCGTATGAAGGCCCAGGCCCCCGCCCCTTCGATGGAGGCCGTTGTCTCGGAAGTCGTAACTCGCGTGACGCCACAACTCGGTCCGGATGATTTGCCAACGACTCTCGCGGACCTAAGGCAACTCACTACCCGCCTCGCAAAGGTGCTAGATCAAACCGGCCGATCGGGCCAATCCGCTACGAGCCGACCAACTCAGTCAGCCGGCTCCGTTCCCTCTTGGATCCAAGTGTCCACCTCTCGTGTACTCGACTTGTTTCTGCGGCAACTCGGGAGATCCGTTGGCTGGAGGCGGATCTATCTCGTGAGCCCTTGGATCTCGGACACTGGGGTGGAATCTACTCTCCACTTCTACACTTTCCTCGAACGCCTTCGAGAATACGAAACGACCCTATACGTCGTCACGCGTCCCCCGCGGAACGACTGGCACGCCGATGCGGTGCATCGACTCGGCGCCACCGGGCGGGCCAACATCGTGTATGTGGAGAACCTGCACGCAAAGCTCTACACGGCATCCACAGATGCCGGGCAGTTCGCCATGCTTGGATCCGCAAACTTCATCCGCCGCTCGTTTGCATCCCACGAGATCGGGATCCTCGTCAACGCCACGCTAGGCGGCAAGCCCTTGGTCGCTCATCTGGACCGTGAAGCGAACAAGATCTATCACACCCCAGGCCGTACGATTCAGTACAGCGCAAGATTCTCATTCAGTTAGGAGCGACAAGAATGGAAACAATGCAAGATTGGTTTGGACTCAAAGGCGAGCACAAAGACTTTGCGATAGAAACTGACGCAGATGCACGTCTCTTCTTTGCCCGGCACGAACTACACAATGATCTCCAATCCATGCTTCGCCGTTCCTTCCGAACGGGTACTCCGCCAAAGATGGTGCTATACGGGGACTGGGGAGTCGGGAAAACTCACACCATGCGCCACGTCGAGCATGTCATCGACACTACGCCCGAATTCCCGGCACGCATTGTCTTCAGGGAGCTTCCGGACATTACCAGCAAATCAACGTTCCAAGTTGCCCATTCGGCTCTTCTCGATGCCCTGAGCTTTGACCTTGCACAAGATTGGGTCCACTCCTTCTATAGGGAAGACAGAGAGTTTGTCGGGAAGATACGAACCTGGACGCAATCTGGCGATATTTCCGAGGCATTCGCCTGCGTCATTGGTCGTGGCGACACGAGTCGCGCGGCCTGGGATTGGTTGAGAGGGTACGCGCTCAGCGCAGCGGAAGCCCGGAGCGCTGGACTAGGTCCACCTCTGAGTCAGTCGAACGATTTCGTGAAGGTCCTACGAGTCTTCGGCCGATTGTGCAGTGAAGTCGAGGACACGATGCTCGTATTCATGCTCGACGAGGCGACCAAGTTGGAATTCATTACCAACCAAGATGCGGTTAATCATTGGATTAACGCGATAAAGTTGATTTCAGACCAACAAACCAAAGACATTGGACTCATAGTATCCGGTTCATGGATCGACCTCGATAACATGGCGCAACCGCTCCAAGATATGCAAGTTCAGAGTCGCTTTGGCGAGTCTCACTATATCCTGCTTCCGAATATGGACTCGCCCCAGACGAAGGAATTCATATGCTCTCTCCTCCATGAATGGATAGACCCTGGAAAGAGGGAGGACCTGAAATCGAAATATGACGCCGAAGCCGACGAGGAGCCCATCTCGGACTCGACCTTTCCATTCACCGAAGACGGACTAGATTTGGCTGTGGATTATGCCTGTCGTAGAGGAGGCTATACGCTTCCGCGCGACATCCAGAAGACCTTGGACGACCTGCTGAATCGCGCAATTGACGAGGATCGCCACATTCTCTCATCTCGCTACGTTTCATCTATCGTCAACGCCTAGGCATGGTTGCTCGCCAATACCGGGTCAAGCCGCCTATAGACCCAAACAAAGATCTCGTCACTTTAGGACCTGGGTCTGCAGAACAAGACGGATTATGGTTGGGAGCACTTGCCGAGGAGACCAAGGGCCGTCCGCCGCAAGTCTGGTTGACCACAAGTAAGGAACAGGTTGTCGCAGTTGTCGGAAAGCGGGGGAGCGGCAAATCTTTCACGCTAGGGGTTATCGCGGAAGGGCTAGGTGGAGGCTCCAACACGAATATTAGCCGACAAGACAAACCCCGCGCGGTCTTATTGCTCGACCCACTAGATGTATATTGGACTACGCGCCACCCGGTAACGTCTGTCGATAACCCCGACGATAACCTCGAGATTCAACGACATTACAAACTTGCTCGCAATTCTGGCCTTGCGACGTTGTGTTTGGATGTACAGGCTTGGGTCCCTGGTGATCGAAACCGCCGTCCAACCGACCCTGAATGGTTCCAAACCCTCCGCCTCCCTGTGCCATCGCTCGGACTAGAGGAATGGGAACTACTCCTTGATGTAAACGTACTGACCCAGCCGATGGGCCAAGCTCTGGTGGACTCTATAGTTCTGGTTAAAGAAACAGGCTATAGCTCAGGTGGAGAGCGAATTCACCCGTCGCAAGGCTTCGGGTTGCCGGAACTGGCGAATGCCGTTCAGTCAGATGACCTGGATGGTGTCTACCATAAAGAGTCTCTGCGCGCGCTGCGTCAACGATTGCTATCGCTACACGCGACTGGACTGTTCTCCAACGACGGTACACCTTTGAGTGACTTGCTGGTCCCGGGGCGAGTATCCGTAATCCTGCTTGAACGACTGCCTGACAGCTATCGCACTGCCGTGGTTTCTGTCCTCACCCGCAGGGCATTCGTTGCGAGGGGTGAAACCGCTTTTGCAGAGAAGAGACTTGCGCTCGATCCGGATCTGAACAGCGACACAAGAAAAACCCTGGAAGATGCGGTGGCGCTTGGCGTACCCAAGACTGTGATCGTATTGGATGAGGCGCAGTCTTTCCTCGCACCCGGCCCATCTAGCCCGGCGCGTGAAGTCTTCGTACGCTTAGTGAAGGAAGGACGCAAT
This sequence comes from Gammaproteobacteria bacterium, assembly GCA_012103455.1. GTDB lineage: Bacteria > Pseudomonadota > Gammaproteobacteria > HK1 > HK1 > WLWT01. The sequence continues at coordinate 4,183,597 of WLWT01000001.1, read as the reverse complement.
ATCGGCCTGTCCGCCACATTGGCTACTCAGCAACCATCGGCTCTAGACCGTCGCATTCTCAGCCAGGTGGAGACCTTCATCGCCCACCAACTGGTCACAGAGTCTGACATCAAGGCGGTCAGAGACAACCTGAAATCCGGTCTACCGGAGTCGATCAATTTCGGCCGCCTGGACCTGGACCTAGCCGGCACGCTCAGGCATCTCGATCCCGGTGTTTGCTTCGTCTCATCAGCAGATATGAACACGATGCCGCGACGTGCCGTCATCGTCGCGATAAGACCCAGAGCGACCGTGCACGGCGGCATCGAGCTCTGAGTATTGTGTGATGCGGGCACCCTTCCTTACATATCTTACGGTGTTTCGTTCTCGACTTGGCAGCATCAATCTAGTCCTGCCTCATTGCTCACTTACGCACCAGCCAGATGCGACCTTGGTCAGGAAGATTCGCGCTTCTTTGAATCAGACCGTAGATGTTGAGTTCTCGGACCCTGCCGCCGCCTTCATTTTCGAATATCTGGTCGATGATAAGCGCATCGTAGGGTCTGCCTTTCGAAGTAAGAGTCGCTATTCCAACTACGCTATTTATCGCGACGGCTCAGTCTGGAAAGGAGAGTCCAAGCGAGATGGCGCTCTTCTAACGATCCCAATCTACGCACCGGACCGTTGGATGGCTGACGAACAGTTGTTATCGACAATCGCAACCCCGACGCCGGAAACATCGGGAGAGATTCTTGACCTCACTCACGACTTGGGATTGCTCACAAGGCACAAGAATACTTTGACAACGGGAGGGCAACTCGCTCGTGGTCTACGGCGCGTCTCCGAATCCGCGAACTTGGTGACGGACAATCCGTTCATTCTAGGCGCAGAGGGAATTTGGCTGCTCCGGCAACTAGTCGCACACGATGGCATATTACTTCGAGAGTTCTTGAGGAAAGTTCTAGATACCTCTACTGCGACGTTTACACGTGACGACTTATCGCAAGTCTTTGCGGAACTTGTGAATGCAGCCGTACAGGCCGCCCGAGATAAAGTGCCCCGAGCAGCACTACAGGAGGCCATTAGGTTTAGGAAGCTAATAGAAGAGACGACAAAGAAGTTCGGCAAGAGCGACAAGAACAGAGGGCCGGGTGTTCTAGAACACAGGGTTGCACCGCGACTCGAATGGCTGGTTGATCTTGGTTGCCTTTCAAAAAACGGCCTGCAGAAAAACTCGTTTTCGTATCGAACCTGCGACATGACACAGCGACTACTCGTCGAACTTAACGAACACGCAGACTCGCCTCACTGTGCCGAACAGGTCGCAATAGCCCAGTGGTTCTCCAATCCTCGATGGGCGCTACAACGACGTACTCTTGGAGTCTCGTCGCGGCGCGACAGCATCCTCCGCGCATACGCTCTGCTTCGGCGCCCGATTGGCCCGTCTCCTCTCCGCGAAGTCGCGTTCGCTTCGGTCATTTTCCGCAAGACTCCTTCGTCGTATGAAGACACCCGCAACGAAGCTATCGAGATGGCAAGAACTACATCCGGCGCAAGTCTTTCGGGTGGACGCTACACGCGGGAGCCCGAGAACATCTACCTCCCCGACAGTGCGCTAAGTCACCTACATCAACAGTGAGCATGCGGACCCAACGCCCCCTTGAAGTAAATGCTCTTCGTATCCTCCAGCGCCAGGACATCCCTCTTTTCGTTTTCGGCGTCAACGGCCGCCTCATCCACACATTTGCGGCAGTACAACTCGCTCATCGGGACCGCGAAGGGGCGCTAATTGGTTATCAACGGGACGCGGTGACACGTCATATTCAGGAGATCCGGGCTTATCTAGAGCAAGAATCGGCACTGCTACCGAATGCTGTCGTCATCGCTCTAGACGAGTCGGCTCGCTTTACCGCCCTTGACGGTACCATGCACTCGGAGTGGGGAACCTTTGGTACCCTCACCATACCTCTGCCCGGACACGGAGAAAAGAAGCCCGGCTTTATTGTTGATGGACAGCAAAGAATTGCCGCGCTCTCTTCGCTTGCACCAGAGAGGGATTTTCCTGTCGTTGTTGTTGCTTTCCAAACTGGCTCCGACGCCTTGCAGGCGGAGCAGTTCGTGCTCGTCAACAAGACCAAGCCGCTTCCTAGAGACCTCCTGAATGAATTGCTTCCAACGGTGGAGACATACCTTCCCAGCCCCATGCATCGACGCCGTATCGCCGCGTCTGTATTGCAACGACTGCGCTTCGATGTTGAATCTCCGTTCCGGGGCCGGATCATCGGCCTTGGTGCCGGCGGCGAAGGCTGCAACATAAGCCAGGCGGCTGTGTTGAGTGTGATAGAGAGAAGTTCGAAGCAGCGAGGAATTTTGTCTTTTCTCCGCCATGACCCGCCCGACATCGAGCAAGCATCGCAACTTCTGAAGCTCTTCTTTCAAGGGGTTGCAAGCACATGGCACTACGCATGGAGCGGCAGTCCAAGAAGCAGCCGCCTGGTGCACGGTGTCGGGATCTATGCCATGGGTACAGTTATGGAGGTAGTGATGCGTGGCATAGACCCGCAAAGCCCTGATGCGCTGCCAACCATATTGGCCCGGCTAAAGCCGCTCAAACCTCATTGCCGCTGGACAAGCGGGCGATGGCCGCAATTGCGATGCGCGTGGAACGAGCTTCAAAATACCAGCCAGGACAAGAGACGACTTTCGGCCTACCTGCTCGAACGTTACTCATCGTCGCGCTAGCTGCAATAATGCATGAAGGAAGCGGGCAGGGTCATTAAAGTTCGATAAAATTCAGTTGCTTACCCTGAATTCGAACAAGACCCTGCCGGTGACGAACCGGATCCGGAGACGCTTCGAGTGTCCATTGTGTAGACGCCGCCTGGTGGCGGGAATTTTGCTGGCAGTGCCATCACTGCGGACGCTGGCATGATGCGGCTCGACCAGATCGACCGAGGCTTGGGCTTAACCGAGTCGGTGGCCCGCACACTGGGCGATTCATCTACCTCTAATCGTGGCACTGGTGGTGGTGGCAGTGGTGCGTCTGAGAACTTAGGGGCCGGCGGTGGTGGTAGTGGTTATAACAACATTGGCGGCGGTAATGGCGGCACCGGCTACAGAGGCGCAGATTCTCCCATGGACGAAGGGCGTGGTGGCACCGGCGGTAACGGTGTTGACGGCGGCGGTGGCGCCGGGGCCGCTGTTGTTGGACAAGCGTATGTCGGTGGTGTTGTCGGCGGCATCTACAATGCGGCAGGCGCGACCCTCAACATCCGCAATACGACGTTCTCCAACAATCATGGCTCCGGTGGTGGTGGTGACAGTAATGCGCAGAACAATGACGGCATTGATGGTGACGGTGTGGGCGCTATCGCCAACAAAGGCCCGCTTACCTATGCCGCTGCTAACGTGACGTTCGCCAGTAATACCGGCGATGGTGGTACCGGTGGCCAGGATGCGGCCCTCCGCGCTATCGCAGCGAGCGGTGATGGTATAGGTGACATCAACAACGACGGCAGGTTGAATGCAGCCGTTGTTATCGCCCCTGCACTTAACAACCACCAGCTTTAGCTGGTGGTTGTTAAGATTGAAATATATTTTAGATTTCCATTCTAACAAATCAGCACGCAATAATTTTTGATTCTAACCTCATTCAAAAGTTTATGGGACAGCAGTGATATCGAATAGGTCTCGTTGGCAAGGGGCTGCCCCTCGAACAAGCCCACCACGGATTCGATGGCTTGTTGTTGGTAATCGAGATTGTCGTCGAACTTGAATCTGAGTATAGACATACCCGTGTATTACCTGATCTCATCCCGTAGTTTTTCCAGTGCGGAAAGCAGTGTCGGAATGTCATCCTGAATAATGCTCCAGATGGTATCGTCATCAATACCCAGATAGGCGTGAATCAGGCGGTTCCGGGTCGCTATAATCAAGCGCCACGGCACTTCCGGGTGAGCCTTGCGAATATCATCGGGAATATGTGTGGCGGCCTCACCGATCAATTCGAGATTGCGCAAAGCTGCATCGTAGTTACTAATTCGGAAAAAAATTACCCGACATTAATTCAGAATATATCTGACATGCTTTTCATAGAAAAACCGTTTAATTATTTGCGTATTCTGTTGCAGTGAGTGCAACACCGAACGAGCCAAGGCCATCAGTTGCTCCTTTGTAGCCACCACTGTCCGCCCAATTCGTTGGCTTTTTACATGATGCCATACTAGCTCATCAGGATTGAGTTCCGGTGAATACGGCGGTAACCATACTAACGTGAGCTTACCTTGGCTATTGCGGACAAATTCTTGCACTTTCTTGGCTCGATGAATGGGATGGCCATCAACAATCAAATAGACCGATCGCTTGGCGTTGTGCAACAAACGCCTTAGAAAGTCGATAAAAACGTCTGCGGTTACCCGTGATTCAGTTACCATGAAACGCAGGTGACCCTTCGGCGAAACGGCTGACAGCCTATTCACGCTAAAGCGCCGACCCGTTTTCGCTACAACTGGCGTATCACCCCGTACCCCCCAAGTGGTACCACGATGATAATCCGACCGGATCGTCGATTCGTCGCCAAAATAGACCCGCGCTCGGCGCCTTTTCGCTTCTCGTTGTACTTCAGGCCAAGTTTCTCTTAACCATACCTTAACCTGATCAGGGTTTTGCTCGTATGCCTTAAACCGAGGGCGCTGCGCACTCATCCCCAAACGAGACAGGCTATTGCCCACCGAGCGCTCGCTGACCTCGATGCCAAATTTATCTTTCAGTAATATCTGAATCATCGAGCGTGTCCACAAGGCATCGTGAAAATCCAATTGCAACGGATTCGTTTTAACTAGTTCACGTAAGCGATCCGCATATTCATCGGGACACTTTCTTGGGCGGCCTGTGATCTTGCCGGTGGACAGCGCCTGTTCACCACCTTGCTCATATCTGGATAACCAATCGTAAATGCAAGAACGATGAAATCCGAGGGCTTTAATTACTTTTTCAGGGCTTTCACCCGATAATACTTGCGCAACCGCGTGCCTGCGGATGGCTTCTCGCGCGGAATGGGGCAGTGAGCGACCGTCTGTCTTTTTCATAGCATCACTATAACACATTTTATTAATTTGTGTCGGGTAATTTTTTGCCGAAGTAGTAAGCCCGCTGGTTGTAAAATCCTGTTGCGCCATACCGCCGGTATAAAGCTGTACCTTTTGCGCAAACCGGATCATGTCGTCCAGATAAAAGCGCCATTCACGCTGACCTTTTTCAACATCAGACATACACGGCCTCCTGTTCCACATAAGGCCGCAACTCGGGCCTGAGTGCTTTTCGGGTGACCAGGTCAACGGGGCGGTTGAACCGATCTTCCAGATAGAACTGAACCCCGAAATAGCGTTGCGAGGTAGCCGGGCCATCAAAATCAACCAGAATATCCAGGTCGCTATCTGACCGCGCGCTATCTCTTGCCGTCGAACCAAACAATGCCAACATTGTTACGCCAAACAGCTTTTCCAGATCGGCCTTGTGCGCGTTGAGCAATGCGATTGCTTCATGTCTTTTCATAATCAAATCGTCCTCATTTTAAATCACCTTAAAGACCCTCTCGGTCTAGGCACCCTGAGAACGGGACTTAAGGGCACATCTAAAATTCAAGAATAAGCTCCATTTCTATCCACATGGCTTTGGGATTTTTCAGTCAACATCGAGTGACGACTACTTCATGCCGGATGCCGCGTCTCGCAGCTTTGATAAGCCGACTTTTACTGTCCAAAAAGGGTCATTTTCCCTTTTTCTCAAATTGCAGACGTATCTCTCCTGCACAAAGTCACCAAGCGTCTCATGGGCACCTCTAAAAATGCACTTTTTCCGCGATTGCGGCGTCAGCTCCGTGCTCGAATCCTCATGTATGACCTTATACACTGCGGTTTTGCGCGCGGTGCTTCCTTGCACTTACGAAAAAATGACTATTTTTAGAGGTCCCCTAAAGCCTAAATCCCAACAGTCAACCGGCACCACCCGGGCCTGTGCGCTAAAACGATGAACCTTCTTTTTTCAGGAATTCAAGTTCTTCGGCAGTGGATTCACGGCCTAGCACTTGATTGCGGTGTGGATAGCGCCCGAACCGGTCGATGATCTGCTTATGCGCTAATTCGAACGAAAGATTCTGCGCCAAACCGGGTGCGGAGAACAACGCGAGTGCTTGCTCGTGGATAACGGCGGATTCGCTGTGCATGAATGGCAGGTACAGAAAACTTTTCTCGTCATCGTTGAGTTGGTTGCGCTCGGGCACTTTCAGCGCCTCTTGGCTCAAGACTAATGCCATGGGATCGGTGGCAAAAGCCAATGGACTGTCCCTGAATAGGTTACGGGAGAATTGGTCCAGGACGATGATCTCCGCCAAGCGTCCTTTGATCGACGCTCTCCAGCCACTTAATTCTCCTCTGGCAGCGCAAGCATGTACGTGCGTGAAGCGGTTGGCGATCTGCTGATCGAGGGCGTCGCTGCGCGCGAACCAATCTTCACGTTCGAGTTCGTTGAACCAGAAGTGGTTGACCGCATCAGGATTTGGCATCGGTTCGCATTCTCGTGATCACAAGACAACAGCGCTGTTATTTTCTCATCTTCCTGCGCTGTGCTGGGAGTTCGATGATCAAGCCTGGGGAATTGCTATGGATTTCTTGAAACCCGAATCGTGGCCGCGTGCGCCAGGATTCTCATGGGCTGTCTGCGCCGGGGGCCGCGCTGTGTTCGTGGCGGGGCGAGATGCTTTTGGGGCGTTTCGCCAACATCTGCGGGCGCTAGTAGGCCAGGCGCGGATAAGAGACGCACAATCTGCGTTGCCAGTGTTACTGATACATGAGGATAGCAATCTTTACAGCACAGAGCCATTCGGGGGCAGCGAAGCGCCCAATCTGTGGCGTTTAAACGGCTGGGGAGACTTTCAACAGCCGGCCGATGCAACTCTAGTGACGGTACACGGACAGGGCGCACCCAAGCCGTTTAGCGCACGCACATTGCTCGGCAACCAAGCCCCTGCCGATGGTTGCACGGCGAACTGAGGATAGTTCGCCCAGTGTTTAACGTTTATGTTTACCGTCTATTGACCGTAGATATATTCAGGCAGCCACAGCGCGATCTGCGGGAACATGAGAATCAAGACGAGCCCGATGAGCTGAATGACCATGAATTGCATCATGCCGATGTAGATATCTTTGAGATCCCATTGCGGGACTACCCCCTTCAGGAAGTAGGCGGACAACGCCACCGGCGGCGACAACCAGGCGGTTTGCAGATTCACCGCTACCAATATCCCGAACCAGGTGAGATTCACGTCCATTTTCTCCAGTGCCGGAATGAGGATGGGCACGATGATGAGAACGATCGGCACCCATTCCAGCGGCCAGCCTAAAAGGAAAATGAGGGCCATCACGATGAGCAGAACCTGCATTTGAGACAGATCCCACGCCAGTAGAAACTCGGTCAACATCGTCGGCGTGCCGAGCCGGGAGAATACCGCCCCGAAAAAGTTCGACGCCGCGACGAGGAACAGGATGAGGACGGAGATTTCTAATGTTTTGATCAGAGCTTGGTAGAATCGCCCGGGTGTCATACGCCGGTATGCCAGGGTTAATACGAAGGCGCCGAATGCGCCGCAACCGGCCCCCTCGGTAGGGGTGGCCCATCCCCAAATGATGGAACCCAGGGCAAAGCCTACGAGGAGCGCGGGAGGCACCAACCCTAGGAAAAATTCGCGGGCGATAACCAAAGCGCTGTCCGCCCGTTCATCTTCCGCAAGCGCAGGACCTAGCACGGGGTTCATCCAACACCTGAAGAGCGCGTATGCGGTATACATGAACGCCAGCATGACACCGGGAACGATAGCGGCGGCAAACAGATCGGTGACCGGCACTTCCAGTACCGGTCCCATCACCACCAGCATGATGGAAGGGGGTATCAGTATGCCGAGGGTGCCGCCGGCGGTGATGGTGCCCGCAGCTAAGCGCACGTCGTAACCAGAAGTGTTCATGGTCTTGGCGGCCATGATGCCGAGTATGGTGACTGAGGCACCGACGATGCCCGTTGCCGCTGCGAAGATGGTGGAGACGAACAGTACGGCGATGTAGAGCGACCCTCTCATCGAGGCGAGCATGAGTTGCACGGCGCGGAATAGCCGTTCCATCAACCCGGCTTGCTCCATCATGATGCCCATGAACACAAACAGCGGCACCGCCGCCAGCGTCTGCTCCAACATGACGTTGTTGAATTGCAGTGCCATCAGGTAGAAAACCAGCTTGGCGCCGAAGCCCCAGGCGCCGAAGACGATGCCAAGAAAAATAAGTGTGAACGAAATGGGGAAGCCGACGAAGATCGCGAGCAGCATGGCCGCGATCATGAGCATGCCGATGACTTCAGGGGTCATGAGGGCCACCGGTTATGTTTGATGGTGTAAGCGCATTTGAGTACTTCAGCGATGCCCTGGAGAATGAGAAAGAGAGCGCCCAAAGGCATCGCCGTGCGCGCCGGTGCCAGTGGCGCCATCCAGGCGGTATCCATGGAGCGCTCCCACTTGGCCCACGCATCGAAGGAGTACTCAAAAGAGATGTAGAAGAAAAACAACATACCGGGGAAGAACAAAATGAGGTACAGCAGTGCATCCACGCTGGCTTGCATTCTAGGCGGCCAGAGCCGGTAGAGAAAATCAGCGCGAATATGAACACCTCGCATCAAGGCATAGCCGGCGCCCAGCATGAACAAAGCGCCCGATAACATACGGCTGATGTCGTAAGCCCAATCAGTGGGCGCGACAAATAGTTTGCGGGCCACCACTTCATAGACCATGGCCACGATCATGGGGACCAAGATAAGGCAGGTCAGCCGGCCTACCCACAGGCTCAGGTAATCGAGCGCAGTGATGGTTTTGCGCATCCAGCCTGCCATGTCTTGCGGCAGATCACCCGGGTTGGCGCTGCGGCGCTCGGCGATCAGTTCGTCGGCCGGATCCAGTTCACCGGGTTTTAACCCATCGGGTTTTAATTCACCGGGTTCTAGCTCATTGGATGTCCGTGCCACTGCGATGCTCTTGAGGTGTACCCCGGCCTGCGCCTGTGGCGGCAGGCCGGGTAAGGTTGCTGCTTATTTCTTCAAGCTGTCGGCAAAAGCTTTACCTAGGCTGGCGTTGGAAGCCTGGGCACCGGCCCAGAACGGGACCGCGATGGTGGCAAATTCTTTCTGCGATTCCCACACCTTGGCGAAGAACGCGTTGTCTTTGGCGTTTTTCTCCAAGCTGGCGCGGGCTGCGTCCATGTAGGCTTTGAAGTAGTCCGCGGGCGTGTCATGCAGTTGCACACCGTGGTTTTCGGTCAAGTCCTTGAGCGCTTTGCCGTTCTCGTAGATGCGGTAGCTCATCGCTTTTGACAGCGACGCATTCGCCGCCACTTCGATGGCTTTTTTCTGCAGCGGGGTGAGCTTGTTGTACACATCGCCATTGATGTAGAGATCGGCGTTCACCACCACCTGGTGCAGACCTTGCAGATAGTAGTGCTTCAACACCTTCTGGAAGCCGAACACCGAGTCCGGTTTCGGGCAACACCATTCGGCGGCGTCGATCACGCCTTTCTCCAGCGCGGGCAGGATGTCACCGCCACCCATGGCGACGGAAGCCACACCGATGTCCTTATAGGTTTGCCCCGGAATGCCCGGCGGGGTGCGGAAGCGGTATTTGCGGAAGTCGTCCATCGATTTGATGGGTTGTTTGAACCAGCCCAAAGCCTCGGGGCCAACCGGTTGCAGCATGAAGCCTTTGACGTTGACGCCCATTTCCTGCCAGAGCTGATCGTATAGCTGGCGGCCGCCGCCGTACTGGAACCAGGAGAGAAAAGCGATGTTGTCGATGCCCACACCGGCACCGGCCACGGGCGAGCCGAACAGCATGGCGGCGGGGTGTTTGCCGGACCAGTAATGGGTCCAGGCAAAACCACCTTCGATAAGCCCTTTATCGACCGCATCCAGGGTCTCTTTGACGCCGACGACGGCGCCTGCCGGCAAGATCTTGAAAGTCACTTCGCCGTTGGTCAGATCACTGACGTCTTTGGCGAACTCGCTCAGCATGTGTACTTCGTCCGCCTTCGCCGGAATAACGGACTGCACTCTTATCTTTACCGATGCGGCGAACCCCGTGGCACTGAAGGCAGCCAGGCTGACGCCCAGCGCTGCCGTCGTGGCCAACTTTTTCAGACTAGTCATGGATTATCCTCCTCGTGTGCAAGCACTTACTTAAGCAAGGCTCTGGATGTCTTGCTCGCACGATGGCATCCAGCGCCAGAATAGCTGTGCGATGGTAGATATCGGCTGGTTTAGGGTTACACTCCAGCCACAAGTGTCAAAAACCGAGACTATTAGTATTGATTTTCGGCGGCATTGAAGCATCCGGATGGGTCCACCGCAACAAAATTAGATTTTCCGGGCGCTTATGCCCTCGGTATGTACATCCCGGCTCCGCCAGCGAGCGCCATTATGGATGAGTTGCACGACGATGGGCCACGGCGCGTCGCTACCAATCTACGGCTGCTTCTGCTGGTGGAGGCGCTGGCCAAGGCACGCCAGCCACTCAGTCAAACGCAGATGAACGAACATCTGCGGCTGCCGAAGCAGACGGTGCACCGCCTGTGTGGAACCCTGGTGCAGGCCGGCTTCCTGGAGAGAGTCGATCGCCCGTGCAGGCTGCGGCCTACCGCGCGGCTGCGATCCATGGCGGGTGGACTGTTGGCGGCGGCCGAGGTCGAAATAGGCATTCGTCAAGTGCTGGAGCGGGTGGCCGCCGCCGTGCGCGAGGCGGTGAACTTTGTGGTGCCGGAGCGCAGTGGCATGACCTACCTGGACCGGGTGGACACGGATTGGGCGTTTCGCGTGCAGCTCCCCATCGGCTCGCACGTGCCTTTTCATTGCACCGCCAGCGGCAAGATCTACCTCGCTAGCCTACCGGCGCGCCGCCGCCGGTTGGTGGGTGCACTCAACTTGGAACGCAAAGCGCGCAATACCATCGTTACACCTGAAGCGTTGTCCGAAGAGCTGGAGACGGTGGCCGAGCGGGGTTACGCCATCGACAATGAAGAGTTCATGGAAGGCTTGGTGGCTTTGGCGGTTCCGGTGTTGGATGCTCAAGGCGATTTTCTCGCCGTGCTTGCCTATCACGGCCCGGTGCAACGGCTTGATCGGGACAAGCTATTGGCTCACTTAGAGTTGCTACGCGATGGTGCTGGCCGCTTGTCGGCTTTGTTGGTGGAGTAGTCCCTGCCGGTGCGCACTAGAGTGGAATCGACCAAATGGACTTCGCCACCTTGGCTAGCCCGGCTTGCCGTTTGGCAATAGCCGCTTCCGACCACTGGCCGTATTCGGTGAGGCTAGCGGAAGTCTGATAGCGCGACTGTCCATAGGCTATCTGTTTTTCCTCGAAGGCCGCGTTGCCAGCGACCCGTTCGTTGAGCTTCTTCTCCAGTAGCGAGTAATTACCTATGCGATCATGGGCGCGGTCGTGGGCCTCGGTACTGAATTCTTCCCAGCCGTCCGCTCCAGAGTTCTCAGGGAGAATATGTTCAACGGTGGCCGCCATGGTCTCATCGCTGATGTCTTGTTCGCTCAATTGCCGCTCGATTTTCGCCAGCAGGTAGCGCAGCTGCTTGCCCGCTCGCCCATGATTTTTGAGCCTGAGCGCACTGAAATCCGCCACGAACTCGTCATCGGGAATATAGATTGGGCGCAGTTTTTGCCGGATGGCTCTGGGCGATGTCGCTTCGCCGCGGCGGATGGCCTGCGCGGCTTCGTTATAGACCTCTTCAAGAGCGTGGGTGCTGCGGTTGCCCACACCGTTGAAGCGCACCGATATCACCGCGCAATCACGCAACAACTCAACGACATGGTCGGGGTTTGAAAAAGTATCTTTAGCCGCCAGGACTAAGGGGGTGCACTGGGATACGTTGAATAGATTGAGTACCCGTACATGCTCTCGGGCGCCGTCGTAGTCAAACCAAAACGGATTGGCGTAGTCTCGTAGCACTTCGAACCACGCTGCGTCTTTTTCCAGTTTGTCCAGAAGATCGAAGACTTGTTTGACGGTCGTTATGTCCGCGCAAATGGTTTTGAAAAGTTGCTTTTGCCGAACATACTCGCGGCGCGAGTTGAGGTGGTGGCGCAGGAATTCGGGAAAGGTTTTCATTCCCGCATGGTGGGTGATATGTGCCCATCGCCGCAAAACGAGATCCATTTGCGAACGGCTTAAGCGGTCCGCGACGGAGATAAGATAGTTTTTGAGCAGATCGGTTTCGGTTAAATCCAGTCTTCGGGCATTGAGGGTTTCAAACACCGTGTACGCGCTGAATTGGTCTTGAACACGAACAGAAATGAAGACGAGTTTCTCCGTCACTATATGGCTCACAAACCGCGCCACGTCTTCGCCTCTTCGCGAATCAACGAACTTATCGCGTACGCTTTGCCGGAAGTACTGAAAACAGCGCCACAACAATGCCTCGGAGTCGGTCAGCGAGCGAAGTCCGCCGGCAGGTGGATTGCGGTGAGTCAGATTGAACTGATAGAAATCGTCATTGTTGGCGTTCAGGCGGAGTTTTGGAGTAATGCGAAGGCTGCTCGGATCTTTGGCGCCGATGTAGCTACTCTCGATTAAGGCGGCCCGCTCTCGATTGGCTTCAGCGTCAATGTCGTCCGTCGCCAGTTCAAACAAGTAGTCTATGCATGCGACTATTAAGATGCTCAAAGTGGCCATTCGCTGTTGGCCATCGATAATCTTGAAATGTTTGCGGTCCGTCGCTTCAACGACGATCGCACCCATGTAGTGGTCGCTGTCGCTGGTTTCAGCCGCCTTTAGATCGTCCCAGAGGTCTTCCCAATGCTCTTGTTGCCAAGAATAGTCGCGTTGATAGGGCGGTACGTGATAACTCCTACCATTGCTCAATAGTTCTTTCAGATCTTCCGTATCCGCGTTGAGTAAGCTGCTTTTCGTCATTGTTTTAGCGGTTAAAGGAGAATAGCCGGCGCCTCTGTGCGTTTATTTCAACTTCACACAGTCCGCCAAATTCGATGTGCAATCTGGCGGTGTGAGCGAGGGGTAAACCTATGATATGTGCGATCAGGGCTCTTATTACACCGCTGTGGGTGACGAGGATGGCGCGTTCAGGGCCGTTTTCCAGCAGTTCTCTTAAGGTTTGGCTGGCCCGCGACGTTAGCTCGGCCAGCGATTCACCGCCTGGAGGGGCAAAGTGAGCCACGTCTTTAGACCAGCGTTCGATTTCGTCGGCGGGTAGGTCTTTCCAGGGCCGGCTTTCCCACGCGCCGAAGTTGAGTTCTAGCAGGCGCTCGTCGCATTGATAGGTATCGCTTAGGCGCTCCGCCAAGCGCTGGCATCTTGCGCTAGGTGAACTCAATACCGGCGTGTCGCTCGTGATGGCCCACGGCAGGCGCGCGGCGACCGCTTTCACATCGGCACGCCAACCGCACCGCAGCGCTACCTCTAGCCGTCCGTAGCAGATGCCCTCGGCGGCCGCCACTTCGGTATGTCTTATCAGTAAGACGCGCACGGTTAGCTATGCCGCTAAAGGCATGACGGCGGCGCAGGCCAAATAAGCAACGGCCTGTGTTGTTTGTTGCAGTGCTCCTAAGCAATCACCTGTATAACCACCCAGGCGGCGCAAGAATAGCCGTCTGCTTGCGTCATAGCACAGCGCCACCGCCAGCACGGCGATGAGCGCCGCTGCTGGATTGAACCACAAGGCCGGGGCCACTGCGAGCGTGGCCCAACACCACGCTAGTCTTTTGGCTTTACCAGAGAGACGATGGGCCACGGCCGATGATTTGCCGGTACCGCCCACGTAGTCATCCGTTGCCAGTGGCCAGATCGCGGCTAGCCGGCTCAAGCCGTGGGCGGCGGCCAATAAGGCGATGAATACCTGCGTCTCGCACACTCGTAGCAGATGTTCGAGTAGCAGGGCGCGAAGACCCAGCAGCACGACTATGCCGATAACGGCGAAAGCACCGGCGCGGGGATCGCGCATGATGTCGATGGTCCGCTCGCGGGAATGGGCCAGGCCAAAGCCGTCGCAGGTGTCCATGAAGCCGTCTTCATGCAGCGCGCCGGTCAGCACCAGGGCGAAAATGATGCCGAGCACAACGGCGATTTCGGTGCTGAAGATAAGCGTGAAGCCGAGTATGGCCAGGCTCTTGAGTGCCCCTATGGCGGCGCCTATCAGGGGCGCATGGGCCATGTAATCGGCGCCATGGGGCGGCTCGGTTGCAGGTAATGGGACTTTTGTGAAAAAGGTTATGCACGCGCGCAGTTCAAGAGCTACCTCGGGCATAGCGTTAGTGAGTAGGCGCCATACTCTCGATCACCTCCTCACAGAAGGCCTGCACTTGCGTTTCGGTTGCGGCGTTTAGCAGTGCTCGGCCGATAGTGCCAGGTTCTACACCAAGCGTGCACAGTAATTGACTCAAGGCACGCGCGTTGGGTTTATTTCGTAGTTGCCCACGAATTGCATTTTGTGATCCCGGTGAAAGTACCCAGCCGAGTGCCAGCGGCTCCTCCTCGTCTTCAAACAGCCGGAAATGCAGATACATGGACGGGCGTTTTTCTTCGTGTTTGAACCAATCCTTGAAAGACGCCAGCTCCTTGGCTGCCAGCACACCGCGCGACTCGCGTACGTTCAGTAGGCCGTTAATGGGGGCCAGAACTTCTTTTAGAAATAAGTTGTTGGCGCGTGCGCCCGTTTGACTGAGCCACGCTTCGCGTTGCGCTGAATCAGCAGACTCGGAATGCAGCACCTCGGTGGATTCGAAAGTCAAACCTGCCGGAGTGGGATCCAGTAATTTGTCAGCCAGGTTTACGTCGTTGGATATCTGTACCAGGATGATGGGCCGTTTTGCATGGCCTTCTTGACATGACAATTCATAATGGACGGCTTCGGCCAGCTCTTGCAGTGCATGGGCGCCGTAGTTGCCGAAATAGCCGCCGTCGATGAGATGGCCGCCGGTGCGCAGGGTTCCAGCCGGGCTGACGTAGGAAAAACGAGCGCTGTTATGAGCTGCTGTCGAGGCGGGCATGTCGCTCACCAAGAATAACGGGGCGCCGCCCCGTGTGCTGTCACCGGCGTAGATGTCCAACAAATCCGGGAATGTTTGAGCGTTCTCGCAGCCAGGGACGCCTAGCTTGAGATTGCTGGCCACTATCAGTTTACCGGATTCCTCGTGAGTCGCATTCAGCATCAGCAATGGCAGCCACTCATCGCCTTCCCAAAGCTGTAAAAAAGCATCGGCCAATTGGCCCTGCGCCTCGGGTTTGTCCACGTACGTGAGATCCCAAGCCCGCTCCCAGGCGCGTTCGAGCGCGGTGGCCCGGCTCGGCATGAAAGCTGGGGCCAGAAAACGTTGCGGCAGGTCGGATAGAAACATGGCCGCTAGCGTGGGTGCCAAGAAATCATGAGCAAGCGCCGCTTGCGCCGTGCCTTCGAAACACTGCGCCAGCTGGTAGGCGTCATTGAATTGTAGCCAGTCCTCCTCACAGGTGGCTGGGCCCTTGGCCATGATGGCATTGAACACGGTGGCGCCCACACTGCCCCCCGAGACACCGCTAATGGCGAATAAGGCGTGGCCGAACTGTGGCGACAGATCTCTAGCGCCACCGAGTACTGTTCCCGTCCAGTACGCCGCGCGCAGACCGCCGCCGGAGGTGGCAACCAGTACCAGCGGTGTATTCTCGACGCCGTCCGGCTCTGCTTCTAACCACTTGCTGACTGCCTCGGGGATAGTCACACGGTTGGCAAACTTCTCGGCGGTGTTGACCTGGGTACCGATTTGGCGAACCGCGTGGTTGTTGTTAAGACCGAAAGCGCTCAAGACGATGGCGAGGATCAGCATGAGCCAAATGACTGGAAAACCGATGTGGTGAGTGAGCAATACGATCAAATTGCCGAGTATTGCGATGGCGGCTAAGCCTACAAACGCAACCGTTGTCGCCCCCAGGGTAAAACCCATGGAGACCGGCTCGATGATGGCGAGGACGGCGGCTGAGATAGCGAAGCATATGCTGACGATGACCGGCACAGTAGCACCGTAGGTTTTGAGTAGCTTGCTGAAGCCGGCGCCCTGATGTAAGTCGTGTTTTACGGCCTGTGAATCATGTTGCACGGCCGGCCAGCGCCATTGCCACAGGACGATCGAGGTGATGCCGGCGGCGATAAAAGCTAGCGTCAGCCAATCCATTTGTTCGCCCGGCGCATACCAGACGGCTTGGGCACCGATTAGAAAAGCGAGGCTGCCTATGGCTTGGGGACTGTGGTTGTATAGAATTTGCTCGGTTTTAGTGGGTGTGCGCTTGACCGGTGAGTCGTTTTCGTCAAAAGGATCCTCGGTCATCATCTTGTGCAGCGCCGGCTGGCGTGCCAGCAAGATGAGTCTGGACCAGTACCAGGTGGTCCAGGCCCATATAGCGGCAGCGATGAAGAAATAAATTTGCCGCATATAGTCACCCGCCAGACCGTGGGCTATCTCAGCGCCCTGCGAGGTCACGTTGAGTAGGATGATGCCCACTAGCAGCACGGCGAGGCTGACGCGGCAATAGCCGGCGATGCGGTGTAGGAGGGCCGCGTTGATGACAAGCCACTGGGTCGTCATAGATCCTCCTGAATGCGACGGTTGCGATGCCAAGGCGGTGATGATATCGTGAATTGAGGATAATTTCACGCGGCGGCGTGTTCGTCGCCGACGAGCCGGACCGGATTTCGGTGTTGGCCCACGGCATCGCTGCCAGCGCTGATCCGGTGACGCCGATCGAGCACTCGCAATTTATTGCCAGCCAGTTCGAAAGCGCCTGACTTACCAATATCGACGGCACCAATAGCGACGGGCAGTGGCATTTTTCCAACGTGCAGGTACCGGAGTGCTTCAAGCTGCCATCGCGGGCTTTTCAGACCGCCTTTTCAGGCCGCGTGGCCTAGGCCAGTTTGTTGAGATACTGTGCCACGAAGTCGAAATCCAGCAAGCGGCTGTAGGCGTCTATCAACCGTTGGCTTACCGGACCAGGCACGCCCTGGCCGATGGCCCGGCCGTTGACGGACGATACCGGCAGCAAGCATAGGCTGGTGGAGGTCAAAAAGCATTCGTCCGCGGTGAAAGCGTCAAAGAGGTCCAGGGAGGTCTCCCGCGCCGGTATGCTTTCTTGCTGCGCTAGTTCCATCACTGTGTCACGGCTGATGCCGGGCAGGACATAGCGTTGTTCCGGCGTTAGCAGCTCACCGTCACGTACCAAGAAAATATTGCTGCCAAGTCCTTCGGCGAGGTTGCCGTTATGGTCCAGCAGGATGGCCCAGGCGCCCGGATCTTGCAGGCGGACTTCGCGATCGGCCACCAGGAGGTTCAGGTAATTGTGGGTTTTGGCCCTAGGGCTGAGCGCATCGGGGGGTGTGCGCCGGGTGGCCGGGATCAGCACGCGGGCGCCGTCGCGGAACTGAGGTGCCCGGGCCGCCAGCGGTAGCGGCGTGCATTCGATGATGACGGTGGGCTTACGCGCGCTGCTGCTGTCGCAAGGATCAGCCGTGCCGGGTGATACCCGCTGGAAGATCCAATAATCCTCGTCCTCACCGATGAGGTGCAGATTGCGGGCCAGCACCGCTTCGCTTTGTTGCATGAATTCATCCACGCTCAAGGGCGGCTGGATGCCCAGATAGCGTAGGCTGCGCATCAAGCGCACGACGTGTTCCCTCAACTTGAAGGGTTTGTGCCGGACTGTTCTGGCCGTGTCGAAGACCGCCTCGCCGTATTTGAAGCCCCGATCCCGGAAGGAAACCGCTACCTCACTCTCCGGCACGATGTTGCCGTTGAAATAAGCAACCCGCTCATTGGCTCGCTGGGCGATGGATGCATGGGTCGGGGATTCACAGGTCATGCTTAGGTCTGCCCGTAATGGCCGCGTCTGTGCGCATCATGGTCACGTCTGTCCGTGGTGAAGAGGGGGGTGAGTATTGCACGGCCCGCGTTTCTATGAGAAATAAACGGGCATCGTTCAGCTACGGAGTGTGTGCTCGGTGCGGGAAGTATTGGAAATCGGCCCTCCTTGTGCAGTGCCTGATCGCTTGCAGCAAGCACGCGGCGGGGCCCTCGGTGCCAGTGCCTGGGAGGTGTCAGCCGAGGTGTGGCGGGCGGTGGGGGGGGATGCGGCCGTGCTCGCGCAGTTGGACTTGGCCGGCGATGAGCGGGTTTATCCGACGCACTTCAGGGTCGGTGCTGCCGCTGCTGCGTGTACCGGCGCGGCTGCGCTGGCGGCGGCACAATGCTGGCGTGCCCGAACTGGCTGGCCTCAGCGTGTGTCGCTGCACTTCACCGATGCGGCGCTTGGCTATCGCAGTGAGGTGTATCAGCGTCTCAACGGCCGGCCGGTGGCATCGCCCAGACCGTTTCAGGCTTATTTTCAGGACAAAAACGGGCGCTTTGTGCAGTTGCACATGGTTTATCCACACTTGCGCGAGGCCATCTTGCAGGTGTTGGCAGTGGCTGATGAGCCGCAGGCTGTGGCGCGGGCGGTGCGCCAGCGTGATGGGTTTGAACTGGAAACGGAGTTGGCGGCGTTGGGGTTGCCAGGCTTCGCCCTGCGTATGGCCGATGAATGGCAAACCCACGCACAGGCGCGGGCATTGGCGGCACTGCCACTCATGGACATCGACGCCTATCCAGGGGAGCGGGTTGAATTGGGTGCGCAGATTGAAGTGGATGGTGGCGCCGCCCGCCGGCCGCTGGACGGGGTGCGCGTTCTGGATCTCACCCGGGTGATTGCCGGGCCTGTGTGCGGGCGCACGTTGGCTTCTTATGGTGCCGAGGTGATGCGGGTGCATCCGCCCCATCTCACGGAAGTGCAGGGCTTGTTGCTGGACGGTGGCAGGGGAAAGCGGTGCACCAATCTGGATTTACGCCTGGAGGCGGATCGGCGTGCCTTCGAGCGGCTATTGGACGGCGCCGATGTTCTGGTCCAGGGCTTTAGACCGGGGGGTCTCGCCGAGCTTGGCTACGGGCCGGCACAAGTGCGCGAGCGATGGCCGTCGCTTATCTATGCGAGCTTGAGTGCTTGGGGGCACACGGGGCCATGGGCGGACCGGCATGGCTTCGATTCATTGGTGCAAACCGCCACCGGTATCGCCGCCGAAGGGGCGCAGCGGGCCGCTTCGACGGTGCCGCACCCGCTGCCCTGTCAAGCCTTGGATCACAGTACCGGCTACTTGGCGGCTGCCGCCGTTATGATCTCTCTTGCAAGAAGAGCGCAGGAGGGGGGCGGCGCGCTCATACGTCTGTCCCTCGCCCAAACCGGCCGGTGGTTCTCCAGTCTTGGGCGCATTGAACCGGGTGTGGAGCCGGCCGAGGATGAGGTCGGCGAACGCAGACAGACGATGACAACCCTCTTTGGCGAACTGAGTTCAATGGGACCTGGTGCCCGGTTGTCGCACACGCCGGCGCGTTGGGTGTTGCCACCGGTACCACTTGGATACGATGCGCCCCGCTGGCAGTAGGCCGGCCACGATGTCCAGTTGACACGTGGGGATCCCATCACCGCCTTAGGTAGGAGCTGTAGGCATGGCGAGTAAGTTAGAAGCATTCGCTGCACGAACGGGCGTCAAGTACTTCCTGTTCAACTTTACCGATCTGCGCGGCATACAGCGGTCCAAGCTGGTGCCACGGGCGGCGGCGGCGGAGATGGAAAGAACAGGGGCCGGGTTTCAGGGATTTGCCACCTACTTGGACATGACCCCCGCCGATCCGGACATGTTTTCGGTGCCGGACGCGAGCAGCGTTGTGCAGCTTCCTTGGCAACCTGAGGTGGCTTGGGTGCCCGGGGATCTGATGATGAATGGCGTGGCGGTGGCGCAGGCCCCCAGGGTGGTGTTGCAGGCGGTGATCGCGCAGGCGGCGGCCCGGGGCTGGCGCATGAAAAGTGGTGTGGAGGCGGAGTATCACCTGATCAACGCCGATGGTTCGGATATCTCCGACGAACGGGACGTGGGGGATAAGCCGTGCTATGACCAGTCCGCGCTCATGCGCCGCTACGATGTGGTGGCTGAGATCTGTGACGCCATGCTGGAACTCGGGTGGGGCGCTTATCAGAACGACCATGAGGACGCTAATGGTCAGTTCGAAATGAATTGGACGTACGATGATGCGCTGGTGACGGCGGATCGCCATGCTTTTTTTAAGTTCATGGTGAAATCGATCGCCGAGAAGCACGGGCTGCGGGCGACGTTTATGCCTAAGCCGTTCAGTCATCTGACCGGTAATGGCTGTCATGCCCATATTTCGGTGTGGAACGAGACGGGCGAGAAGAATCTGTTCGACGATCGCAACGATGAGCTGGGTATCTCCGAGCTGGGGTACCACTTTCTAGGTGGGGTGTTGCATCACGCCGAGAGCTTGTGCGCAATCACCAATCCGACAGTGAACTCCTACAAGCGGATCAACGCCCCGCAGACCTCATCGGGCGCCACCTGGTCGCCGAATGCGGTGACCTGGTCGGGTAATAACCGCACGCATATGGTGCGTACGCCGGAGCCGGGGCGCTTCGAGTTCAGATTGGCCGATGGTGCTGCCAATCCCTATCTGTTGCAGGCGGTCTATCTGGCGGCCGGCATGGATGGGATGGCCAATGCGCGCAGTCCGGGTAAACGGGTTGACGTCAACATGTATACCGATGGTCACCAGGTGCGGGCCCGTATGTTACCTCTCTATCTTCTTGATGCGATTCGTATTTTCGATGAGAACAAGGCACTGAAACAGGCTTTGGGCGAGTCGTTTTCCAACTCTTATGTGACGATGAAAATGCGCGAATGGAACGAGTACTCACAAGCGTTGAGCGCTTGGGAATTCAGAAATACTCTGGACTGTTAGTGTTTTCGGTCGATAGTGCGCAGTAGCCGCACCATGTCGATGTACGAAGCCGATGGTCCGGTGTTGGCGAGCGCGGCGGTGCGAAGCAGCTTCGCTACCGCCTGTTCAGGCGCGGGATGGGGGTAGTACGCGGGGCAGGCGAAACGGGCGTATTTCATACACAAAAAACCGTTGAACCAGCGTTTGGCGCGGCGCACGAAAGTGTCCGCTGAAGCGGCATTGCGTTTGATTTCAAGGAGGCGGGTGTCGGCTTGCCGGGCGCCTAAGAATGTGTGCATGGGTGCTGACAAGGGGCGTTCTTCTAAGGCGTTCAGCGCAGTGTACAGCGCGGGCAGCGCGGTGAAGAACGCTTTTAAATCGTCAAACACTTGGGGCGCATAGAATGGAGTTGCATCTTCGTCAGCACGGCTTTTGTGCATGGCGCGCCCGGTGCCGAAGGGGACCCGGTCGGACTCGCGGGCGGAAGGTATGACCCGCGTCGTGTTGAGGGTCGCGACCTGCTCGCCGTCGATGAGTTTTTGGATGAAGTAGAAGTCCTCTCCGGCTTGGCGGCGGCTCATGCCACCCTGGCGGGCATAGGCCGCCGCCCGTACCGCCAAGCAAGAGCCAACACTGTGGTAGGCGTGGGCGGAGCCTGCGTAGTGAAGGCCTAGCCGGTAGTAACGCAAAAACGCCTCGTAGCGGGCGATACGCTCGTCTGAGTCTGTGCCTCTATCCAGAGGGTGCTCGAAGTAAATCGTGCAGGCTCCGGTGTCGGGATGCTTGCCGAATAAATCGAATAGAGCTTCCAGATAGTTGCCATCCACCCGGCAATCGGCATCCAGACAGACGATGACACCGCGCGTATTTTCCGCCTGATGGAGACGGCGTAGAGCTTCATCCATGATGAGCCTGCGGGCAAGGCCCACGCCTGCGTGCTCGGCCGGCAGCGGGGGGAGGTGCACGGCGTGTGCCCGCCACGCGGCGCGCCGGTGCGCCCCGGCCCAGGTATTGACCGTGTCTGTCTGCGCTTTATGGGCTGCGATGAGTTGGGCCGGCGCCGTTTCCGGTTGGTTGATGCCGACCAAGACTTCGACGCCGCAACCGGGCGGTGTGCAACGGTAGAGGTTCTCTAGCACGCCGATGATGTCGGGCTCATGGTAGGCGGGGATGGCGATGCTGAGCGTCAGGTTCTGCAGCGGCTTGTCGGCGATGAGCGGCGGGCCGGCGCGCTTGTCGAGATAGCGCTCTACGGCTCGATCTGTGTATGGTTTGCGGCTCATTTGTTCTGGGTTTCGTCTGTTATGGGTTTCGTTCGTGTCTCGCAAGTCAATCGATCTTAAGTGTGCTACGCCATCCGGTTGGCTGCCTGCCGTGCTGGCCGACTTCGATGCGTTTTTGAGCGACCACGCGAACTGTGAGCGTAAAGCGTCCGCGATGGCTATGGGTATGGTGGTCAAGTATCCCGATAGGCCGCTGGTGATCCCGGCGCTCATTGACGTGGCCCAAGAGGAGTTGACTCATTTTGCCCAAGTCTATGAATTGATGCGCTCGCGCGATGTTGCGTTGGTGCGCGATACCCGCGATGAATACGTTATCGCATTGATGGCGCAGGCGCGGCACGGCCGGGATGAGCGGTTCCTGGATCGGTTGTTACTGGCGTGCGTTGTCGAATGCCGGGGGGCAGAGCGGTTCGGTTTGGTCGCCGACGGCTTAGGCGATCCGGTATTGGCGCAGTTCTACGGCCAATTGCGCAGGAGCGAGGTGAAGCATGGTCATGTGTTTGCCGATATGGCTTTGCGTTATTTTGCGCATACGGACGTGTACCGGCGAATGGGGCAGTTGGTGGAATTGGAGGCGGATATTATGAGCGCTTTGCCGGTTCGGGCTGCGTTGCACTGAGGGGGGTATGCGGGCTGCGTTGGATATTCTTGGGCGCGTAGATATTATGCAGTGGACATTATCGAGGAATAACCCATGAAGATCGCTTTATTGGCAACAGGCCGCATCGCGGACACCCAGCTAGCGCCCGCCATCGCCCAAGCAAATGGCGCCGAGTTGTGGAGCGTACTCAGCCGCGATAAAGTACGGGCGCGGGCGTTTGCAGTAAAGCACGCTGCGGCCAGTCCGCAGCCTGCTTATGATGACTTGGATGAGTTGCTCAGCGATGATGCATTAGAAGCGGTGGTCATTGCCTCGCCGGATAAATTGCACGCGCCGCAGACCTTGGCGGCATTGGCTGCCGGAAAACACGTTTTGACCGAGAAGCCGATGACGACGGATATGGCGTCGGCGAACGCGATGGTGGAGGCCGCGCGCGGGGCGGGGTTGCGGTTGGGCATCGCCTATCACCTGCGTTGGCACGCCGGGCATCGCGCTTTGCATCGTTTGATGACTGGCGAGGCGAGGACAGGCGGCGGCTTCGGTCCGATCCGGCATATGCGGGTGCAGTGGCCGATGCAAAGCGATCCGGGTAATTGGAGGGCGGGTGCGGAGTTGGCTAGGTGGTGGTGTCTGTCCGGGGTTGGCACCCACTGTCTCGATCAGATCCGCTGGTTTATGCGCCCGCACAATGGCGAGATCAGCAAACTGGTTTCCGTTATCAACCGATCCGTCTACGACGGCCCGCATGAGGAGACGGCTGTGATTGCGATGCAGTTCGAATCCGGTGCGACAGCGGAGATGTGCAACTCGGTTTTATTTGCCGGGCCGCGGCGGATGGAGATTTACGCCGAGTCGGGTTATGCCCTGTGCGAGAATACCTTGGGTGCGGATGGTGCCGGGCGCATCGTGACCCACGAAGGCGATTTCGGTTTTGCCGTCAGGAATCCATTCGTAGGTGAAATCGAGGACTTTGTGGCCGCCGTCGCGCAAGGACGGGCTCCCGAAGTCGATGGCTGCGAGGGCCTGCGCAATGTGGAACTGCTGTTGGAGGCGGTCGCCTAGCCCTCGCTTTTTTTGATAGACAGACGAATACAACACCCCTCCTCGTCTGTCCGGGTATGACGTGATCATCGACATACACGCCCACGTGTGGCTGGATTACTCCTGTTCGCCAGGTGTGGGAATGTCAACCTCGGCAATGGCCAGTGCATAGCGCAAGAATTGCCGCTTGCGGGATTCGTGTACAGCCACAACCCGCCATCCACGGCGCTCCCTACGCAAGAAAAACTCCAGCACTCCACTGCGTGCACCCCAGGTCGCACCGATCCGTACGTAAGCACGTCTGTCCCCGATCAGCAGCGCGGATGGCAGCGGCGACAGGAATGGCACAGCGCCATAATCGGCACTGAGCGGAGTCGCCTCGGACGTGTGACGTACCACACGCTGAAACACCTTTGTACTGATGAGCACTTGGCTCAAAGCTGCCACGCTCAAGATGCAAGCGAAAGCGCTGAGCGCCACCGCAAGCGCGATCGGCCTTAAAGGAGCTATCACCCGCGTATGCACCGTAAGCGTTTTGCCCGGCATCCCGGCAGGGCCATCTAGCCGCGTGGCCCGCAGTTTGAATAGATATCGCCCCGCACTGAGCCAACGCATGCGCCACACCGCCAGATACACAAAAGCGGCTATTGTGATGATAAAGATCGGAAATTTGGCCCCAGCCGAATCAGCCGGCACCACCAAGGCAACGAGAGCGAAGCCCGCCGAGGCTACTGCGAGGGCCATAAAAATATCGACCGCCAGTGCCACACAACGCACCAGCAAGGAGGCTCGCGGCAGCGGCTCGGCCGAACGGCTATCGAGCTTGGAGGACATCCTCACTAGCACCTATCGGTCGATGTATCGACGGCGCAATTCTGACAGCGTTGCGGTTACCGTCCCGTATCATTCCCCGGTCCTTTATCATCACCGGAGATTACCCTAGAGCAGAGGCATTTGGATGAACAGCGAGTTCGATCCGTCAAGACACCAACTCGCGCAAAGCCGCTACTTCGAAGACTTCGAAGTGGGGGAGCGCTTCGTTATTCCGTCACGCACGATGGCGGCGTCTCATTTCCTGGCGTTTCAGGCAGCTAGCGGTGACAACCACCCTATTCACTATGATCGCGAGTACTGCAAGCGGCTGGGTTACAAGGATCTATTGGCCCACGGTTATCAAGTTTTGATCCAAACAGCCGCTGGTGCGGGGATGTTTCCGCATGTGGCCGATGCGTCTCTCATCGGCTTTATCGAGCAATCATCGCGCTTTTTGGCGCCCGTGGTGGCCGGCGATACGCTGTACCCAGCCCTCACCGTCAAAGCGCTCAAGCCGCAACGCACAACGGGCGTATTGACAATGGCCAGCACGGTGCACAACCAGGACCGCGTTCTCGTAATGGCGGGCGAACAGAGTTATCTGCTACGCCGCCGCACGCCGGCAGCGTAGGCCGTATTCGTTATCGTACCGGTGATGGGGCCCGCGCCTGACCCTGACCCGGCTGTTGCGCCTTAGCAGTGTCGCTGCATTCGGTGGCCGTTGGGCCGGCGAGGGCGATGAGCGTAGCGCTGCCTGACTAGACGTGGCCGGGGGCCTGCCAATCCTGGTGTAGTGTCCCTACAATAGGTTGGTGCATCGCACCCACAACCATCAGAAGCGATAGGTCTATCGCCGCCCGAGTTCGCCCCAGGACCGTTTTCGTTCACTGTCTTCGCCGGAGTATGCAACGATGATCGATGCTTATTATTGGCCTACGCCCAATGGATGGAAGTTGTCCATCGCCCTGGAGGAGATGGACCTTGACTACCGGGTGTGTCCCGTCAACATCGGCAAGGGCGAACAGTTCCAACCGGATTTTTTGCAGATAAGCCCCAACAATCGCATGCCGGCGATCGTCGATCATGCTCCGCCCGATGGCGGCAGTCCCATCAGCGTATTTGAAAGCGGCGCCATTCTTGTGTACCTGGGCAATAAGACGGGACAGTTTTATCCAGCCGAGTTGCGCAAACGCAACGAAGTCAACGAGTGGTTGATGTGGCAGATAGGCGGATTGGGTCCCATGATCGGTCAGGCTGGGCATTTCAAGCTGTATGCGCCGGCGAGGCTCGAATACGCCATCGAGCGTTACCACGCAGAGATGTCGCGCCTCTATGGGGTACTGGATCGACGTCTGCAAGGCCGTGAATATATCTGCGATGAGTACTCCATTGCCGATATGGCCTGTTGGCCGTGGGTCATTACATACAAGCGCCAGGAAGTGGATCTGGACCAGTTTCCCGACGTCAAGCGCTGGTACAAGACGTGCCAGGGCAGACCTGGGCTGCGCCGCGGCTACGAGATCGGTAAAGAGTTCGGCAAACCGGGTGGCCAATGGGATGAGCAGACCCGCAAGAACATGATGCCGCAGAATCAAGTGAAGGATAGGAACTACGTGAAGAGGTGAGCGCGGCGGTGACTGAAACCGATCCGGAAGCTGAAATCGGGCGGCTCGATGCCCTCTGCGAGAAAGCGGCGACGCTCTGCGGCGGCGGCCGGATGGTCTGGCGTATCTTCGGAGACAGTGACCGTACCTTAGCTCTTTTCCACGGTGGTTCGGGTTCGTGGTGGCATTGGATCCGCTGTATTGAACCGCTGCGGGCCAGGGGCTTTAAGTTGCTCATTCCCGATTTACCTGGATTGGGCGATTCGGACAACGCACCGCAGCCCTATGATGCGGCGGTCTTCGGTGCGATTCTGGCCGATGGCATTCGGCGGCTGACCTCGCCCGGCAATCCGCCGCACCTGGCCGGCTTTTCCTTCGGCGGCGTGACTGGCGGGCATGCGGCGGCGGCACTGGGCCACCGGGCACGCTCCATGACCATCATCGGCTCCGGTGGCATGGGCCTCACGCGGCCGCCCATGGCGAAGCTGATGCGGTGGCGGCGCTTGCCCACGGAGGAGGAGCGCAAAGCCGCGCACCAGCACAACTTGATGACCTTGATGCTAGCGCACGAATCCACATTGGACGATTTGGCTCTATATATTCAGTACCACAACACCGTCCGGGCGCGCACCAAGAGTGGCCCGGCCAGCCGCCGCGCCACGCTGCAAAAAGTATTACCTAAAGCCACGTGCAAACTGGCTGGCATCTACGGCGAGCTGGATGCGACGGCTAAAGGTTATCTGGATGAGCGCCGGGCGTTTTTCGCCGAGATGCAACCCGGCGCTCCGTTCGACGTCATCTCCGGCTCGGGGCATTGGGTGATGTATGAAGGATACGAAGCTTTTCTCACTGTGTTGGTGCGCAATTTGGATCGATTCGATGCTATTGCCTAAACTCGGTGCCCTAAACTGAGTGGCCTGCACTCGTTGGCCTCATCTCACTGCGCGGCCACGGACGGTAAGCCGGCGAGGGCCATGGCCAATTCGCTTTCGTCGTAACTGTGGTTGGTGAGCTTACCGGCGAAGTAGTCGGTATAGGCTTGCATGTCGAAATGTCCATGGCCGCACAGATTGAACAGGATCACTTCCGCCTTACCCTCTTCTTTGCAGCGCAGCGCCTCGGTGATGGCCCCTTTGACTGCGTGAGTCGCCTCCGGCGCCGGAATGATGCCCTCGGTACGGCCAAAAATGACGCCGGCCTCGAAGCACTCCAATTGCTGATAAGCGCTGGCTTCAATTTCGCCCAGGGCAGCCAGGTGACTGACCAGCGGTGCCATCCCGTGGTAGCGAAGACCGCCCGCATGAAACGCAGGTGGCACGAAAGTAGAGCCTAGGGTGTGCATTTTCACCAACGGGGTTAGCTGGCCGGTGTCGCCGAAGTCGTAGGCGAAGCTGCCCTTGGTCAAGCTGGGGCAGGCGGCCGGTTCCACCGCGACGATACGGGAACTTTGTTCGCCGCGCAGTTTGTTGCCGATGAAGGGAAAGACAAGGCCAGCGAAATTACTGCCGCCGCCAGTGCAACCCACCACCACGTCCGGATAATCGCCGGTCATCTCCATTTGCTTTTGGGCTTCTATACCGATGATGGTCTGATGCATCAGCACGTGATTCAAAACACTGCCGAGCGCGTACTTGGTATCGTCCTGCTGGGCCGCCCGTTCAACCGCTTCGCTGATGGCTATACCTAAAGAACCACTGCTATCGGGCTGGTGCGCCAAAATGGCCCGGCCCGACTCGGTGGTGTCCGAGGGGCTGGCGATGCAGGTGGCGCCGAAGGTTTCCATCATGGCTTTGCGGTAGGGCTTTTGATTAAAGCTCACTTTGACCATGTAGACCTCGATCTCCATGTCGAATAGCGAACCGGCGAAAGCCAGCGACGAGCCCCACTGCCCGGCACCTGTTTCCGTGGTCAACCGGTTGATGCCTTGTGCTTTGTTGTAGAACGCTTGGGCGACGGCGGTGTTGGGCTTATGGGATCCGGTAGGGCTTACGCCCTCGTATTTGTAGTAGAGGCGCGCCGGGGTTTGCAGGTGTTGTTCCAGCGCCCGGGCGCGGTACAGTGGCGATGGGCGCCAGCGCCGGTATACTTCGCGCACCGGTTCGGGAATGTCGATGTGGCGCTCTTGGCTGACCTCCTGGCCGATGAGTTCCAGCGCAAACAGCGGCTCCAAATCGGCCGGCCCTATGGGTTGACCGGTACCGGGGTGCAGCACGGGAGCCGCAGGCTGCGGCAGATCGGCCTGGAGATTATACCAGCTCTTGGGCAGGTGTTCTTCGTCCAACAGGAACTTGATCTGATCGGCCATGGGCTGGGCCTAGGCGCAGCGTTCATCGGGGCACTGATTGTAGCGCGCCTCGCGTGCGAACCGACAATAGCCGGCGCACTGGCGCCGCCACGTTCGAGAGGGTTCCAAGTTATGGCCGACGAGCAAACCCTGCCCGCCGTTCTGGACATGGTCGAGCAGCAACAGTTGCTGCGCGAAGCGCTGCCCTTGTGGTCCGGCGAGTTGACGGGCGCGCTGGCGCGAGCGTTTCAAGGCGCAGGGGATCTTCACTGGCTATCGGTGCTGCTGCTCATGATCGTGGCTGGCATCGCCGTGGAGCAGCTCGGCAACGCGAAGCTAAGGCACTTGACTGAAGCGTTTCGCCAGCAACATACCGGCGAATTCGCGACGCTAGGCGTGTACGCCATCGTGCGGGTAGTGTTTGATCTGGTCGGATTAGCGCTCTTTTGGACCGCCGCTAAAGTGGTGTTGACCACAACGGTTCCGGGCGATGTGCCAGTGGCGCTGACGTTGGATGAAGTATTGGCGGCCATCGTCAGTGTACGTGGTTTTGTGATCGTGGTACGTACCATCTTCTCACCGCAGGCCAGTGAGTTGCGGCTGTTGGCTTTATCCGATGATGATGCGCGCGCGTTCTATCGCTGGCTGTTCGCATTCAGCAGCTATTACTGCGCCGTGGTGATGTTCTTCGCTGCGCTTCTCATCGGCCAGATGTTGCCCGTTTTGGCGCGTGCGACGTTTGTTATCGGCAGCGGTTCAGTGGCGCTGATGTTCTTGCTTTTTATCCTGACGAACCGGGAACGCATCGCCCGGCAATTCGTCGATCCAGCCCATCCGCCGGGACGCATCGGTCAGTTTTTCGGCCGTATTTGGCCGGTGCTGGCGGTGGTTTGGATGGTGATCTTGAATCTAAATTGGACCCGCGCTGTTTTTCTAAATGACGTGGCGCGCATGGATTCATTGCAGATCGCGTGGTGGGTCACTTTGTTGTTTCCGCTGGTCGATCGGCTATTTCATACGACGCTACGGGGAATACTGAACCGGCCGTTTGTCACCGAGTCTCCGTTCGCTTCTAAAAGCGCCCGCTTTGCCCACGTGTTGCAGACATGGTTTCGGGTTTTACTGGTGGCAGTGGCTTTATTCGCCTTAGCGGTCGCTTGGGAGATCGCTGGCATTTCTTTATTGCAAAACGAACTGGGGCAGCGGACTTTGGCCGCGGTAATAAATATCGGAGTGACGCTCCTAGCGGCTTACATCATGCTCGAAGTGGGCGTTGCATTTTTAGATCAGAAGATGCCGGTGGCCAGTGAGGAGGCTGAAATTGCGGACGGCGAAGGCGGCGGTGCCGGGGCTACCCGGGCGGAGACTTTGGCGCCACTCATTCGCGGCACGTTCATCGTCGTGCTGGTCGTGGTGGTGCTGCTCTCCGTGTTGAGCGCGCTCGGTATCGAGGTGGCGCCGTTGCTGGCGGGCGCCGGTGTGTTTGGCATTGCGCTAGGCTTTGGCGCGCAGAAATTGGTGCAAGATATTATTTCAGGTCTGTTCTTTTTGCTGGACGATGCTTTTCGCCGTGGCGAATACATCGACGTCGGTTCGGTTAAGGGCACCGTGGAGAAGATTTCCATTCGCTCCATGCAGTTGCGTCATCATATGGGCAATTTGCATACCATTCCTTTCGGCGAGATCCGGTACCTGACCAACTATTCGCGCGATTGGGTCATGATGAAACTCAAGCTGCGTCTTGCTTACGGCACCGATCCTGAAAAGGTGCGAAAACTGGTGAAGAAACTCGGTCAGGAATTACAAGAACTGCCGGAAGTAGGCGAGAAATTCATGGAGCCGCTGAAGTCGCAGGGCGTGTTCTCGATGGAGGACGACTCGGCCATGATCTTCCGGGTGAAGTTTATGACCAAGCCGGGCGATCAGTTCGTTGTGCGTAAGGCGGTGTATGCGGCCATCCATGATCGTTTTGAACGGGAAGGCATTCAATTTGCCCATCGTGTGGTTACCGTGAAGGTGGAGGACGATGCCGGCGAATCGCAGGGGCGTAAGGAACAGATCGCCGCCGCCGCGCTTCCCGCTATCGCGCCGGCGGCCGGGGTGGCTAAGCCGGATGCGAGGTGATTGCCATGTACTTATCGAAGATAAGCATTGAAGAGTACCGCTAAAAATGCACTTTTTCCGCGATTGCGGCGTCAGCGCCGTGCTCGAATCTTCATGTACGGCCTATA
Organism: Gammaproteobacteria bacterium; assembly: GCA_012103455.1. Classification (GTDB taxonomy): domain Bacteria; phylum Pseudomonadota; class Gammaproteobacteria; order HK1; family HK1; genus WLWT01. The sequence continues at coordinate 4,152,866 of WLWT01000001.1, read as the reverse complement.
CACTGCGGTTGCGCGCGCGATGCTTCCTTGCACTCACGAAACAATGACCATTTTTAACAATAACTATTTTTAGAGGTGCCCGGTTGAGAATTCATCAATCACGGCACATAACGTTGCCGCACCCGGCCTCGGTACTTCTCATGCAATTCGGGATCCGTTTCGGAGCCGTCGTACAAGCCGAGCAAAATGCCCTTTCGGCGGCTGGCACCGCGCATTTTGCGCAGGTCCGTATCCGAGCGGGTGAAGCGCTGCGATTGCCGTCTGGCCCAGCGGCCTAGCCGGTCGTACATGCGCGAGAGGATCGGCCCGTGGGCGACGCTCTCGCCTAGATCAGTGAACTCCTCCGGGTCCTCTTTCAGATCGAAGAGTATTGGTCTGAAGCCGCCCTCTGCGTGGATGAATTTCCAGCGTTTGTCAGCGATCATGAAAAGCCGTGCATCTTCTGAGCTAACACCGAGATTGGCCGCCGCAGGTGTTATGGAATAGTCGTATTCACTCACCGCGAACTCGCGCCAATAGTCGATGTGCTCGCCGCGCAAAAACGGCATTAGCGATCGGCCTTCCACGATATGCTGAGGGACTGCGCCACCGGCGAATTCGATGAAAGTGGCAGCTAAATCGATGGACTCCACCAGTTCATCACAGACGCTACCACGGGTGGTGTCGGCCTCCGGTGACGGATCGTAGACGATGCACGGTGCTTTGACCGAAGGTTCGTGAAAGAGGTCTTTTTCTCCCAGCCAATGATCGCCCAAGTAGTCTCCATGATCGGAGGTGATAACGATCAGGGTGTCATCCATGCGGCCGGTGGCTTCGAGGTGGGCGAAGAGGCGCCCTAGCTGATCATCGCATTGCTTGATGAGGCCCATGTAGGCGGGAATAACTGCCGCTCGTACATCATCGCGCCGGAACGCCTGGCCTATTGCATTGTTCATGAACTGTTCGTAGATAGGATGCGGATCGACCCTCTCGCGTGGATGGCGGGTGGCTGGAAGCACCTGATTGGATCCGTACAGGGCGTGGTAGGGCGCTGGCACTATGTAAGGCCAATGAGGCTTTATGTACGAGAGGTGGCATAACCAAGGCCCGGCATTGTCTTTTTGCATCTTGTTGATGAAGTCGATGGCCTGGCCGGTCATGAACGGGGTTTCGGAATCTTCCTCGCGAATGTTGGCTGGTTTGCTGGCATGGCGCATAAACCACCCGGGTGCTATGTTGCCGTCATCGTCTATGCCTGCGTTGGCGTGGTCTGCCCACGGGTTGTCGCCGTCGTAACCTTTGCTCTCGAGATAAGCGTTGTACGGAGAATAGCCCGGATCGTAGCGTCCATCCGGTCCGTCAGCCCATAGCCCGTCGTCACGTACGAATACGTCGAAGCCGCATTCGGCCACCCTGGCGCCGATGATCGAGTTCCGCGTCAGACCGAGACGCGCCATGCCGGCCGTGTCCGCTTTCATGTGGGTTTTGCCGATCAACCAAGCGTCCATGCCGATATCGCGCAGATGATCGCCTAGCGTTAACTCGCCGACTTTGAGCGGGAATCCGTTCCAACCGCAGCCGTGGCTGTGCACATAACGCCCGGTGTAAAAACTCATGCGTGATGAGCCACACACGGGCGATTGCACGTAGCAGCGCGAAAAGCGCACGCCGCGTTCAGCGAGCTTGTCCATGTGAGGTGTGTGCAGATAGGGGTGGCCCGCGCAGCTCAGGTAGTCGAACCGAAGCTGGTCGAACATGATGAACAGAATATTTTGCCGGCGGCGGGTCATGGATGGTCTCCGGTCCAGTGCCGTTGTAGATGTTGCACGGCCGTGGTGGCGTAGAGTGCGCGTGCGATGCGCTATATCTGCCGGCGGCTGATAGTGCCGGCAGTCTTTTCATCCTACACGTAACTTTTGCGAATCATCATAGAGGCCAAAGCATGAAGACCACCGGTTTGATGGCTACTGCTCTCGAGCACGCACTCATGTGAGTGCCTATAATTTGTCCGTTGCTGCCTACCGTGGGCGTGGCTAGATGAGGCTCACCGGGGATATGAAACGCCAATTGCTTAAAGTTTATGTGTTATGCACCACCTGCTTGGTGAGTCTGTCCGGCTGCACTGACCGGGTGCCCTATCCTACGCCCGATCTGTCAGTACCAACGGCCCGCCTATGGTTCTCGCTGGATTCCGATCGGGCGGGGCCTAAAGTCATTGCTTTTGACCATCTGCCCGGCGCAGTGCGGTGCAAGGCGAGAGCGGATGATACGCAAGCGCTGGCGGTGATCAGCCTCGGCAAGCCTGATGTTCAGACCACGGGTGAGGGCGGGGTGCGGGTGTTGACAGGCGGCACTTTCCGGTTGATGGCGTATTCGGGCGACGCGCAGAGCCCGTGCCAAGGCGCGGCGGCGTTCACGCCGGTTGCAAAGCAAGAGTACCGGGTTGTGTATCACCGGCGCGGCGCTACTTGCGCGGTGAGCGTTCGCATCCTGGATGATAGCTCCGGCCGGCGTATTTGGCGGGAAGAGCCTAGTTTTAAGCAGTTGAAGTGCGATGGCTAAGGTTTTATGGACACCTCATCCGTTGGACCAAGACCATTAATGAGCGTCCAGCGGGAACTTAAGGGCATCTCTACAAATGCACTTTTTCCGCGATTGCGGCGTCAGCGCCGTGCTCGAATCCTCAGGTATGACCTATACACTGCGGTTCTACGCGCGGTGCTTCCTTGCACTCACGAAACAATGACTATTTTTAGAGGCGCCCTTAATACTTTGGCTGCTGATGGTCGGCTTAGTGGGCGAAGGTGCGCTGTTTTCGATGGCGTTGCCGCGGATTTTCTGGTTGTCGCGGTATAGTGTTCAGAGAATATGATACGCCTTCGCTACCCTTTCGATACGACTAGAACGTAGTTGACCGGTGCTTCTGTCTTCGACTGCGTAGGTGCGTCGAACCGTGCGTCACGCATGAGGAGTTATGCACGATCCAAGGCCGCCTGCATCAGCTCTATCCGGTCATTACCGAAATACATGTCCCCGCCGTTCAAGAAAAACGTTGGCGAGCCAAAACCGCCACGCTCGATGATCTCATCAGTGGTTTCAAACAGCTTTTGTTTGATTTCAGGCTGGGCGATGGCGTCAAAAAAGCGCTGGGTATCCAGGCCCACTTGTTCAACGATGGCCGCCAGTTCATCTTCTTGGGAGATGTCTCGGTTCTCTACCCAATAAGCCTTAAAACACGCATCGCTGTAGGCAGCCACTACACCTGCATCAATGGCGACGAAGGCGCCACGTAGGGCTTTGACACTGTTCAACGGAAACACGCTTGGCTTGATCATTTCAAGGCCGAGGTAACGGGCCCAGTCACGCATGTCTTTTTGGTAATAGTTGTCTTTAGGCGGCACCGGGTTTTCTCTGCGGGCGTATACACTTGGATTGACTTTGTTAAAAACGCCACCTACCAGAAACGGTTTCCACACTAGCTGCGCTTGATTGCGGGTGCAGAAGTCTTGAATACGCTGACTGGCGAAGTATGTCCAAGGGCTTGATACGTCATAGAAGAATTCGACGGTCGCCATGGCTTAACGGGTCCTCATCGGCTATGAATCCCGGCGATCTTACCAGCTACAGGCTTGACACAGGTGGCGCAGCTTGGTGCGCGCCAAGTCACGCCCCAAGATCCCTAGCCCGCAGTCAGGGGCGGCGATGAGCCGGTGTGAATCGATGTGCTCCAAGGCTTCCTGCAGGCGCCAGCGAATTTCCTCCACCGGTTCTACCCGGCTTTTGGCGATGGCCACAACCCCTAGGATAATGGTGGTCTTCTCGAACTGTTCCAACAACGCAAGGTCGTTATAGCGGTGAGCGTCCTCCAGTGAGACGGCCATGATGGTCGATTCATCGATTGATTTGGCGATTTTCCAGTACGAGTCCAAAGGCGCCTTAGGGTAGTGCTCCGCGTCGATTCGATTGGGGTAACCACAGCAGATATGCACCGTGCGGGTCACGTTTTTAGGGCATTTGTGAAATGCCCGCTCCAGGTTCTCAAGCCCGTAATCCAAGGCGCGTTCCGGGTAACGCGCGAAGAGCGGTTCATCGATCTGAATATGTTGGCAACCTGCGTCGGCCAGGGCGTGTACTTCTTTGTTCAATGCTGCCGCCAGATCCCTGCCGAACGCGTCCATATCGCCATAGTGTGCGTCGGCTACCGTGTCTGCGACGGTCAGCGGGCCGGGCATGGTCATTTTGACTGGCCGGCTGGTCGCCGCTTGCGCCCGCTTCCAGTCATCGGCTAAGAATAAGCCGCGCGCACTGATGGGGCCGCGCACGGTGGGTAGGAACGATGTGTAGTTGCCGGTCCTGACAGAGCGTTCGGTGAGTTCGCCAAAATCGATTCCATGCAGATGACGGCAGTGATAGTGCACGTAGTTCTCGCGTGCGATTTCCCCGTCGGTCGGTATGTCGATACCGGCGTTTACCTGATCGTGCACCGCCTCATGGGTCGCGCGGTACACAATGTCCGCCGCCGCATTGCCCATGGCCTCCAGGGCTTCCAGCCAACCCTTCGTGGGGGTGGTCGTGTCCAGATCGTCGAACCAGTCCGGCAGGGTTAAGTAGCTGGGCTTGGGATAGGCGCCTATGGTCGTGGAGAGAAGCTTCACCGCAGGTGCTCCGCAATGCTTGGCCCATGTTCAAGATTCAGCGGCAACCCTATCACGCTCGGCGTTTCGCGGGGCGCTGAAGCGGCTCTTGGCATAAGAGCACCTGCTAAAAATAGTCATTGTTTCGTGAGTGCAAGGAAGCACCGCGCGCGCAACCGCAGTGTATAGGTGATACCTGAGGATTGGAGCACGGCGCTGACGCCGCAATCGCGGAAGAAGTGCATTTTTAGCAGGTGCCCATAAGACGAAAGCCGGGTCTGCGCAAGAGGGGGATGAGTGAAGGGAGTGGTGCGAGACTTGAGGATAGCGCTTCCTCTGAGATCAGCACTGCGGCAGACTAAGGGGCACTTCGATGACGTTCAGCGCCAGGCCGCCGCGGGCTGTCTCTTTGTATTTGGTTTTCATGTCTGCGCCGGTATCGCGCATGGTCTTGATGACTTTGTCCAAGGAGACGAAGTGACGGCCATCACCATTGAGTGCCAAGCGCGCGGCGTTGATCGCTTTCACCGAGGCTATGGCATTGCGTTCTATGCACGGTACCTGCACCAGTCCGCCGACCGGATCGCAAGTCAAGCCGAGGTTGTGTTCCATGGCGACCTCAGCGGCGTTTTCCACTTGTGCCGGTGTGCCGCCCAAGACTTCAGCCAGTCCCGCGGCGGCCATCGAACAGGCCGAGCCGACCTCTCCTTGGCAGCCGACTTCCGCCCCTGAAATGGATGCGTTCAACTTGTACAGCATGCCGATGCCGCCGGCGGCCAACAAAAAGCGGGTTACGCCGTCATCATCGGCGCCGGGACAAAAGCGGGTGTAGTAGTGCAATACCGCCGGGATAATACCGGCGGCGCCATTGGTGGGCGCCGTGACCACCCGGCCACCGGCGGCGTTTTCTTCATTGACCGCCAGTGCGAACAGGTTCACCCAATCCATAATGACCAGGGGATCGGAAGCGGCGCCCGGTCCAAGGGCTTTTAGCTTGCGGTATAGGGTTGCGGCCCGCCGCCGCACTTGCATACCCCCCGGCAACAGGCCCTCGCGCACGCAGCCGCGAGCAACGCACGCTTTCATCACCGCCCAAAGGTTGAGCAACTGACCATCTATGCCGGCATCGTCGCGCCAGGCCCGCTCGTTTGCACGCAGGAGCGAACTTACCGACAGGCCGTGTTCATTGCATAGGGCCAACAATTCGGCGGCGGATGTGAATGGATATGCAACGGCCGTGCGATCCTCGGCGATCCGGTCTACTCCCATCGCCGTCTCATCCACTATGAAGCCACCGCCAACGGAGTAAAACACCGATTCGCGGATGATTGCGCAACGTTCGTCCAGCGCTTTAAAGCGCATGCCGTTTGGATGTGCCGGAAGCGAGCGGCGCTTATGCATGATCAGATGGGCCGGTTCATCGAAGGCGATCAGGTGTTTGCCGACTAGCCGCAGCGCCCGTTCACCGCGTATTTTCGCCAGGCGGTGGGTGACCTCATCGGTGTCTACGCTTTCCGGCCACTCGCCTTCCAGTCCCAATAGGACTGCGGTGTCGCTGCCATGGACTTTGCCGGTGGCGCCTAGGGAGCCGAACAGCTCAACTTTGATGCTAAACACCCGCTCCATCTGACCCGCTTCTTCGATACCCGTGATGAACTCATTGGCGGCGCGCATGGGGCCTACGGTGTGCGAGCTAGAAGGCCCTATACCTATCTTGAATAGATCGAAAACGCTGAGCGCCACGTCGGCAAGCCTGAAAAAACGAGGGCAGCCTATGATGGTGAGTCCGCCTGCGCGCTGCATCCGGCAGGACGCCTTCGCATTATCCTTGTGCGACCGTGTCTTTGTGCGGCCACGGCCGGTAGCGTTGCCGGCGAACGCACATTGCACCGGGCTGCTGATCTGTAGAGGATAGTGGCCTACTGCGCGACCGGGATCTTGTAAGAGCAACGATGAAATTTGGTGTACTTCAGTTCTTCAGTTGGCCTGGACGGCGTGTCCCACTGCCGCAAGTCTATGAACGCGCATGGCAGCGCATCGACATCATGGAGCACTCGGGCTACGACGCCGTGTGGTTGGCGGAGCACCATTTCAGCACGTACAGCGTCTGTCCTTCGATTCATATGATGGGCGCGCATATCGCGGCGCGCACCACGCGGCTGCGGATCGGTATGGGGGTTTCGCTACCGCTGTTTTATCACCCCTTGCGCTTGGCCGAGGAGGTGGCCTTGTTGGACGTTATTTCCGGCGGGCGGGTGAATTGGGGCGCGGGCCGGGGGTTCGATGCCAAGGAATACGCCACTTTCGGCATTGCCCGTGATGATAGCTATCCCCAATTTCGCGAGCATTTGGACGTGGTGCTGAAGGCTTGGACCGAGGAGCGGCTGACCTATCACGGTGAGTATTGCGACTACGACGATGTGGAGGTGCTACCCAAGCCGCTACAGGAGCCGCATCCTCCGGTTTGGGTGGCGGCCAGTTCGCTGGACGCCATCGCTTGGTCGGCCGCTAAAGGTTTCTCGATCTTGATGGATCCGCACGCCTCCCATGAGGAGCTGGGCGCCAAGCGTACTTTCTATGCGCAAGCATTGAAGAAAGCGGGCTACTGCGCTCGCGGCCGCGATATCCCCATGGCCCGCAATATCGCCCTAGGCCGCACCGAGGAGGAGGCCGAAGCGACTGCGCGCAGGGGGGCGGAATTCATGTTCGGTAGCTATTTGCGCAAGCCCGATGCGGTGCGGCCAGCGCAGCAAAAAACCATACCGGGCGCGGCGGTGGCGGCCGCGGACGCGAGCCCGCAGGAGCGGGTGGACCGTTACGTGAACGAAGTGGTCATCTGCGGCACGCCGGAGCAAGTCATTGATGAACTCCAACGACTGGAGGAAACCTTGCCGCTCGATTATCTCCTGTGTACCCCGCTTAGCCACAGCTCGTTTATGTTGTTCACCGAAGAGGTGCTGCCGGCTTTTCTATGAGTCGGTTCAAGCCTCCTGGTGCCGCGCGATAAGCTTGTGCACTACCTTGGCCGGCGCTGCGCTCCGGCGGTGCGCTTAGGGGGCGCTCGCCGATTTCGATGCGCATACCGGCCAAGGCGTCTTGCACCAGTGCCGCGCCGAATGCCGCATAGAGCCGGCCAGCAGCATCACGCCGGGCACGGTCTTGCGTCATACGCCAACTCAAGGGCGCCTGATAAAAATAGTCATTGTTTCGTGAGTGCAAGGAAGCACCGCGCGCGCAACCGCAGTGTATAGGTGATACCTGAGGATTGGAGCACGGCGCTGACGCCGCAATCGCGGAAAAGTGCATTTTTAGAGGTGCCCTCAAGTAAAGCACGCCGCCCGGTGGCAAAAGACCGAGCAGGCGGCGCACCGCATCGGTGATGTTGGAGACGGGTAGGTGCGTGATCACCGTTTCGCAAAGCACATTGGCAAAGGTACCGCTCACATCGGTCAGAGCGGGTAATTCATCCGCTTTCCCGGCCAAGGTTGGCCACTATTCCGGGTGAGTTTGCGCGGCCCGATTATCCGTGATCGGCACGTCGCTTTGCGGGCACTTACAACGTGGGAATCGCTGCCCGGTGACATCGCTGTCGCCGTCACGCAGGCCGGTGCGATTGAGCCCGACGAAGCAGTCAAAAGTGCTATGGAACGACTGTTTTGGGGCGAGCCGGTTGATGTGATAGATGACACCGGGTGAGGTTGGGCATAAGAGGCAGGGCTCGTGATGTGCGGCCACCCGTGACACAATTCCCCCAGCCAATCAGCCGGATTCAATCACGCTGTTCATCATTTATTTGAAGGAATGATATTCATGAGAAAGGTATTTATGAGTTTGCGCTACCTGGTGCTGGTGGCCGCTCTTGGTACGATGACGGTTGCGCAGGCAGTGGGCGGGTACGAGCCCGGTTTGTACGCTGAAATGACCACCGACCGCGGGCTCATTGTCTTATCGCTGGAATTCGAGAAGACGCCACTGACCGTGGCCAATTTCGTGGGCCTGGCCGAGGGTAGTAAAGCGTCGAATAAGGCAGCCGGTATGCCGTTTTACGATGGCATTACCTTCCACCGGGTGATCGAGGATTTCATGATTCAAGGCGGGGATCCCGATGGCACAGGCGGTGGTGGTCCCGGCTACCGGTTTCCCGATGAGATCGACGAGACCTTGACCCACAGTGGACCCGGCATTTTATCCATGGCCAACGCCGGACCCGGCACCAATGGTTCGCAGTTCTTCATCACCCACAAGGCGACGCCCTGGCTTGACGGCAAGCACACCGTTTTCGGCCACGTGGTGAAAGGGCAGGAGGTGGTGGATGCTATCGCTCAGGGCGATTCCATCCAGTCACTGAAGATTGTACGCGTGGGTGAAAAAGCCGAAGCTTTCAAGGCGGATGAGGCTGCTTTTCAGGTGCTTTTGGCCAGTGTCGAAACGAGGGCGGCGGCGCAGAAGCAAGCCGCGCGTGAACGCCATGAAAGCCTTATCACAGCGAAATTTCCAGGTGCCAAGAAAACACCATCCGGTTTGCAATACGTCATCACCCAAGCGGGCAGCGGTAACGAGAAACCGGCCAAGGGCCAAACGGTCAGTGTGCACTACGTTGGCCGTCTTTTGGACGGCAAGAAGTTTGATAGTTCCCGCGACCGGGGGCAGCCGATCCAGATCCCGATCGGCGTTGGCCGTGTCATCAAAGGATGGGATGAGAGCATCATGGATATGACCAAAGGCGAGCGCCGCACCCTCATTATTCCACCGGAGCTTGGCTATGGCGCGCGGGGTTACCCCGGTGTCATACCGCCCAACGCAACGCTGGTGTTTGAGACGGAACTGGTGGATTTCTGAGAAATCAGATGAGGAGATGAGGAGGGCCGCTGCGGTGTTTAGGCGCCGGCCCATGCCTTGATAGCTACTGAGAGTACTTTTATGTTCTTCGCCATCGCGCTGACTGTCCATGTTCTCGCCGCCGTCATTTGGGTGGGTGGCATGTTTTTCGCCTACGTGTGTTTGCGCCCGGCCGCTGCGGGTGTGTTGGAGCCACCCCCTCGGTTGACCTTGTGGAGTCAGGTATTCAGCCGTTTCTTTCCCTGGGTTTGGGGTTGTGTCGCCGTCTTATTGGTAAGCGGTTTTTGGATGATCTTTGTGTACTTCGGCGGCATGAAGCAGGCCGGCGCTTATGTGCACATCATGATGACCGTTGGTATTGTCATGATGTTTATCTTCATGTACGTCTTCTTCGCTCCGTATCAGCGGCTTAAGCGGGCGGTGGCCGCCGGGGATTGGCCGGCCGGGGGCAAATCCCTGAATCAAATCCGCATTCTGGTGGGTACGAATACGGCGCTCGGTTTATTGACCGTGGCGGTGGCTGCCGGCGGCCGCTACTTAGGCTTTTAAAATTAGCGCTGAGGGGAGCCGTTGTGTTCGAGATGTATGATCGTAAAAGCTATGGGGAAACAGAAATCGGTTTTGGTCAATCCCTGGCTATCTTGATGATCGATTTCCAACTCGGCTTCACCGATTTCACCCGCATATGAACTCATACCGAGGCGGATTGCGCGCTCATCGCCCGCATCATTGGCCGTAGCTTAAGCGAGCTGGCGGCGGCGGGACGGCACCCGTGAAGGCGCAACCATAAGGCGAGTCATTGACGCATCCGCCCGCCATCGGCATCGAATAAAGGCCCCAGTGTTACCGTTGCATCGAACAGTTGCCGGCCAACATCAATCTGCACGCGCGTACCATCGGCAACGGCTATTCTGACGCGGCCTAAGCCGATCGGTGCACCTACTCTAAAGCCGAACGCGCACGACGTTGTGAGACCGATGATATCGCCGTCCAGATAAATGGGCTCATGGCCCAGAGGTAGGACGCCTAGGGGTACGGCGCCCAGAGGTAGAGCACTTATGTCAGCGAAGGTGAGTGAAACGAGTTTGCAGGTAGCGCCCGCAGCATGTTGTTCCGCAATAGCACTGGCGCCGATGTAAGTGTTGCCAGTATGTGGGTTGTAGGGGCGCAGCATTCTGGCGAGCCCCACGTCAATGGGCGACACATCGCTATCGAGTTCATGGCCCATGGCGCAATAACCTTTTTCGATGCGCATGGAGGTTTGCGCGAATAAGCCCGCGGGACGGGCGCCGGCCTCCGATAACTGTGCATAAAGAGCAGGCGCGTGTTCCGCCCGGCAAGTGATCTCCCAACCGGCTTCGCCCACGTAAGACAGGCGCGCGGCGCGAACCGGTTGCCCGACTATCTGCAACCGCGCGTGTTTGAAGTAGTTGATGTCGATCAATTCAGGGGCGCCGATCGCTAGGGCGATGGCGGCGGCTTTAGCACCCATGAGGGCTATCACGGCGAATTCCTCCGTGCGATCGGTGATCTGGACGTCGAAGCCATCGCTATGCCGCCTTAACCAGGCGAGATCACGGCGCGGGGCGTCAGTGCCCACGAATAAGCGGTAGTGATCATGAGCCAGGCGCTGCACGGTGATATCACTCTCGTAAGTACCCCGTTCATTGAGCACGGCGGTATAGACAACCGAGCCCGGCTGGCGCGCCACATAGCCGGCGCACACCCGCAATAGAAACGGCTCGGCATCGGCACCCCTGACATCGATTTTGCCGAAGCTGGAGGCGTCGAACAGGGCCGCGTGCTTGTGCGCCGCAGCGGCCTCGGCACGCACCTGCTCAAACCAAGCGGGTGTTGCGAAGGTCATTTTCGGTTCGCCGCTCTTGCCGAAATAGAGCGGGCGTTCCCAGCCGTAGGACTGACCGAAGTGGGCTGCATTTCGTTTGTGCTCGGCATCCAGTGGTGCTGATCGCAAGTGCCTCGCCGAGCGCCATTGGCGGCCCGGATAAGCGATCTCGTAGTGGCTGCCTAAAACCTCCGGCGCCCTGGCCATGAGATGTTCCAAAGAGTTGAATATCGGCGCGAAGCGGTTGGCATCGGCCTCGGATAGGTCGTACGCCGTGTGGCCATGAACGATACAGTGAGCCAAGTTCATACCGGCACCCCCACCCGAAGCAATGCCCACGGAGTTCATGCCGCAGCCTAAAAACAAGCCTTTGGTTTCCGCTGTTTCGCCGAGCATGAACATACCGTCCGGGGTAAAACTCTCCGGTCCATTCAGCAGCATTTTGACCTCAGCCCATTGCAAGGCGGGAATACGGTGTAGCGCCCGCTCTATCATCGGTTCGAAATGATCCCAATCTTCCGGCAGCAAGCCGAAGGCGAATCTTGCGTCTAGCCGTGCCGGTTCTATAGGTTTACCCATAGGCTCAAAGCAACCCACCAAGAGGCCACCGCCCTCATCGCGGATGTAAAGACGACTGTCATGATCGGATAGCGTCGGTGTGTTACCCGCCATGCCATCCACGGCCTTGGTGAGCAAATAAAAATGCTCGCAGGCCAAGAGCGGGGCCACGGCGCCGGCCATGATGGCTACTTCGCGCGACCACAAACCGGCGCAGAGCGCGATGGCGTCACACATCACCACGCCACGGCTGGTTTCTACACCGCGAATGCGGCCGCCTTCCGTGAGGATTCCCGTAACCGCCGTATGTTCGAATATCTTGCCGCCGTTTCGACGGGCACCTTTGATAAGCGCGGCGCACACATCCGATGGCGACACGTGGCCATCATCGGACGACCACACGGCACCGAGCACATCGCTTGCGTTCATGAGCGGCCAGCGCGCCGCCGCCTCCGCCGCGCTAATGGACGTGGCGTTTACACCGTAAGCATGGGCCAGCGCTTCTTGGCGCTTGATGTGTGTGAGCCGGTCCTCGTTCGTGGCTATGGACAGTGACCCTTTTTGAATCCAGCCCACCGCCTGGCCGGTTTCCTCTTCCAGGCTTGCATAAAGATCCACCGAGTACTGAATCATGCGCGTGAGATTGCGCGAGCCGCGCAACGCTCTCACCTGTGCGGCGGAGTGCCAGGTAGTGCCGGACGTGAGCTGATTACGCTCAAGTAAGATGGCATCACCGGCACCCATCTTGACTAGGTGATAGAGCGTCGAGCAGCCCATGATGTCGCCACCGATGACGACAACGCAGGCGTGGTTGGGCAAGCTTGGGGCGTTCATTAGATAACTTCTAGACTTCTACGGTAGTGGAACCTATGCTGCCATCGCTGCCGTCGCCGGATGTCCACTGCCGTTTGATACACCGCAACCTGTCTCGCTGGCCACAAGGCTAGAGCACGATAGGTACTGCTAATGGATTCGTTGAGTGAATCGTCCTGATCGCCGCACGATCGTTGGCATCGTCTCCATTCAAAATGTGCACAAAGCGTTTGGTGATGTAGAGGTTTTGAAAGGGGTGTCGTTCGATGTCATGAAAAGCGAAGTGGTGTGAGTCATCGGCCCATCCGGCTCCGGTAAATCCACCCTCATTCGTTGCATTAACGCACTCAATGATATTCAAAGTGGTTCCATTACCGTTGCAGGCCAGCAAGTTCACGACAAGAACTTAAACAAGCTGGAGTTGCGCAAGAAAGTCGGCATGGTGTTCCAGCAGTACAATCTCTTTCCGCACCGCACGGCCCGGCAAAATATCATGATGGCCCTCATTAAAGTGCTGAAAGAGCCTAAAGCCGAGGTGCAGGAGCGAGCGCGGGCGCTGATAAGAAAAGTGCGCCTAGAGGGCAAAGAGGATAGTTATCCGGGTGAATTGTCTGGCGGGCAACAACAACGGGTGGCCATTGCGCGCTCGTTGGCTATGCGTCCCGCGGTGATGTTATTCGATGAAGTCACCGCCGCCCTTGATCTGGAAACGGTGAAAGAAGTGTTGGTGACGATAAAAGATTTAGCCGCGGAGGGCATGACCTGTATTTTGGTCACCCACGAGATGGGCTTCGCCCGCGAGATCGCCGACCATATCTACTTCACCGATGGCGGCAAAATCGTTGAACATGGGCCACCGTCGATGTTCTTTTCACAGGCTAAAGATCCGAGAACACAAGAATTCTTGAGTCAAATTCTGTGAGGAGTCCTCGACCACGGTTGTTACTACGACGACATCTCGATCTCCATCGCCAAGCGTGTCATCGACTTAAAAGCCAACCGGGTTCAGCGACCCGACTATACAATGAGATAAAAGAGCACCTTGATACTGGGTCGTCTAAAAAGACGGATAAAGAGCACTTATTGGCATCGGTCACTTATTTTAAGAATAACAAATCCAAGATGCATTATTCTCGGCATCAGTCGGACAATTTACCGATTGGATCAGGTGTGACTGAAGCGGCTTGTAAAACATTGGTTAAGCAGCGCCTATGCAATTGAGGGATGCGCTGGAAGGAGGCTGGACTGTAAGTCACCGATCAGTTGTTTCCTTAATTGTTGAAGTGTCGCACTTCAAAGTTGAAGCTAGGAAGGTTAACCTTGAATCTGTACTTTGTAAAGGAGCGGCACTTCATCACTATATTGATGGATATTTGCCTTAGCCACATAAAGCTTTTCATTCCAATTTGCTGGCCTTCTCAAAAAAATGAGCAAGTCTTCAATATAGCCTTGCTCCATTCTGATTCGATCACCTTCATACCACTCGCCAGAAAAAAACACATAGAACTCTTTGCAGTGGTTTCTTAACAGCAAAGAAACAGAAAGCAGAAAATCATAAAACTTGGGCCGTCTATTTTCACACTCCCATAAACCCAAGTCTTGTTCAATATCGAATGCTAATGCCGCAGGATTGTCTTTTGGAGTTTTCAGCAGCATTATCGAATTCCAATCCAGCGCAGCAGAAAGCTCGGACAAGCCTGATTTCATATCACCTTCTGCGTTATCCAAATTATTTTCTACGCCATAGTCATACTCGTTAGCTATAGCTTCTAGCTCTTTGGATAAAGCTTCTTCCCCTAGACTTTGAAAGCCAATTCCAATAGCAGTACTCATTAGTGTCCACTCCGTGTGCGAATACTGCTAGTGCCTTGACCAGTTTGTGCTTTGTAAAGCTCACGAATATCTCTCGGAGTTACAGCCCTATCGGGGCCACGTTGAGGTCCAAAGCGCTCACCTGTTTTAGGATTAGTTCTGAAAACATTTTGAGGAGTAGCTGTAGCTCCAGATTGACCATGCCCACTTGATCTCAAACGGAATAAGTCTCGTCTATTACGTTGAACTGTGGGGTTTACTGTGCCACCTTGGGTAGCCGCATCAACTTGCCCTTGAATTGTTCTTTCACCGGGTGCAGGTCTTACACCTCGCGTTTCAAGACCTTTTGTTCTCTTTATCCCTTTCCTCCACAATCCGGCCTTCTTGACAGCCTGCCAAGCTTCGGGGGCTGATTTGAACACCTTGCCACCTATCTTATAGGCGGCTTGACCAACCCCCCCTGTGGCAACCGTAATGACCCCATCAAGTGCAAGCTGCTTAAGAGCGGCTTCTCCACCCTCCTCCTGATAGGTCTTAGCAACATCATAAGCCGTCCAAAGAGCGTTAACCACTATAATCGCGGGTATCCAGAAGGCGTTGTTCTCCGCCGCCGTTCCACCCGCATCCGCCGCCGCATCGACCGCCCCGCCCGCAAGAGCCGCCCCCATACCGGAAGCTAGCCTCGCTATATCAACGCCCTCAGCGCGCATGTCTATAGCCATCACCGAGGCTTCTTCTTCGGTGATGGAGCCGTCGGCAAGTTCATGGGCAAGCCGGTCCTGTATGTGCCGTTCCAGTATCTCTGCGGTGACTTCTCCGACAACCGCACCAAGCGCACCCGACCTGCAATGGCCTGACGCCACTGCGCC
Source organism: Gammaproteobacteria bacterium (assembly GCA_012103455.1). GTDB lineage: Bacteria > Pseudomonadota > Gammaproteobacteria > HK1 > HK1 > WLWT01. The sequence goes on along the minus strand of WLWT01000001.1, from coordinate 4,137,516 downwards.
ACTCGCACATCCAACCGCCGCATGGGCGACCAGTTGAGTGAACTTGTTTATCTCTCCGGAGTGGAAGGCTTGCCCAATCTCCTGCGCAGCATTTTCTCCGATGACGCTCGCCGCCTCGGCTCTGAGCGCAGCGATAAGATTTGCATTCAACTGGCCGCCTTCGATAGCGGTGGAGACGCCCGCGTTGACCGTGGTACGGATGAGGCCACGCTGAATATCCCGTACTACACGATCGGCCAGCGAAGCCGTTTTGGGAAGATCGGTGCCAATGCCCGCAACATCGCTGATGTGGACAGTGAGGCCCGTTGCCACCATGGCTGTTGCCAGCGAGCGCAGAGAGGCGGATGAGCCAAGGGTTTCCAGTGCGGCACCCAGATCACCCTTGTTATTGATGAGCGCGATGCTCGCCTGTTTGGCCAGCGAGTTCAGTCCCGCCTGAAGGGCGGTTTGTACGACACCCTTGGCTGCAAAGCCGAGGCCGGTTGCCAGATTGGCCGACAGAGTCGATAACGCCCCTCCACTGACGGCACCCACCACAAGAGAGACGAAAGCAGCACCGGCTTCTGTCAGCCCTTGATTTTCATAATCCCAAGTGTCGAACCGCGCCTGAACTTCAACCCAGTCCACGCGTGGGTCATTTTTGAGCCCGCCGATCCACTCTAGTCCGGGTGATTGGGCAAGCTGGTCAATAGAGGCGTTCAGATCGCCAGTCTTTTGATACTCTACAACAAGGCCTTTTCCTGCATTGATCGTGAGACCGCCGCCGGCCTCGATTGCAACAGGCTTGATGGTTTCCCTGACGTACCCCTGGTCGCTTTCATTCCACCAGAAGATATCTTCTTCACGCCGTTCATCACGTTCAAATTCGGAATCGGTTTCTGTGAGAAGTGCGATTTTGCCTTCTTCGGCTAAGAGCGTTGTTTGTTCCTCGCTGGCAAGTCTGGAAGCTTTTACTGTAATACCTTCTTTTTGGGAGGTGATGTTTAAGGCGCCGCTTGCCTCAATGTCTGACCCTTTGGTTTCAGTTGAAGCGGATTGTCTGCGAATGTGGGTTTCGGTTCCAAGCAGGCCACTTGTCTTGAGGTCAAGTTTCAGATCTTTGGATTGTTGGTCCTGAACAGCGACGATATCGATACCGCCGGTCGCAGTGATAGTTGTGTCTTTCCCTGAAGAAGTGTCCACGCCTCTTAACGTGACATCCCCGCCGGAATCGAGGGTGAGTGCTTCACCTGCATGAATGCCAACCAGTCGATGGGTGAGGGAGGATCTGCGATCATAGCCTCCTTTGAATTCATCCTTGGCAAGACGCTCGATTTCAAGCGCACTGAGTGCAACCGCTTTTCTCGCATCCAGTGTGGTCGAACCGCCTGAGCTGAATTGTCCACCCGTTGAAGCAATGGTTCCTTCGGCGTCCAATAACAAATCGCCGCGTGCCTGAATGCGGGCGATTAGCTGATTGCGATCGGTAAACCCGTTGTTACGCTGATCGCGGGTTTTGGCAGTATCGTTCAGGATATCATCGGCTTTGATCGTCACGTTGTCGCCGGATACCGTACCGGAGTTGTTGGAAAACAAACTGCCGCCATTGATCACGATATCCGCATTGGCAAACAGCCCACCGCCCTGATTGAGCACGGCATCATTGGCCGTCACATTCAGACCATCATGGCCTGTCATATCGCCCGAGTTGAACAGTGTGGCCACTTGCACATTAGCCTGACCAGCCTTGATCTGCGCACTTGCAAGATTGACGTTATCCAACGTGGATGAGGCAAGATAAACGCGTGGCACCCAAACGGATTGCCCACGAACAACACGCGCTTCAAGCCATGTGATGTCCTGTGTCAACCGCGCAACCTGATCAGGCGTCAAGGCCACACCCAATGCAAGCCCGAAGCTTTGCCGAGCATCAATAGCGTTTTCGTAAAGGGATTGAACAAGACCACGAGTGTCTGTGGCGTTGCCTACATATCGTTGTCCGGTCAGCGCGAAAATCTGGTCGAAAATAAGCCGTGTTTCCACATAAGCATCACCGAAACGGCGCAGGGTCTGATCGGGGTTGTAGCCACCGACCTGATTAAGAAAAAAGTCCGAACCCAGAAACTCGCTTGGATCGATAAACTGCGAGCGGGTTTCCACCAAGAAAGGCGAATGGGGTTGCTGCGCTACATCAAAGAGCGCACTGCGTCCAAGCAAGGCAGTGATGCCGACATCGAGTTCGTCAAGATTGACAAGATTTCCGGGGCCGCTTCCGCCGGCGACATGGGCCGAATTCAGTGCACGGCTACCCGAAGAAAGGCCGATTGGTCCGGCACTTCCACGTACGGCAGTGTTGTTCAAATAACCGCTTACATCAGCATTCAGTGTGCCGCCTGCTTCAATGGATGCAAACATTGAATCATAGGTTGAAGAGGTCGTATTATGGCTGATGGTTGTCCAGTAGCGGGTTTTCCTGCTGATGCAGATACCCAAAATGCGTCTGGCACAATATCTCTGCGAATGCTGGGTGACGGCTGTTGTATCAACCGTCTCAATCAAGTCGCGACCGGTGTTGTTCGCCGTGTTCGCGGTGACTGTAATATTTCCGTTTGCCGCGATTTGGCTGTAGTGGTTGTTGAGCGTATTGGCATCAACCGTGATAGTGCCGCCCGCCAACAGTTTGGAGGCCGCAGAGCTTTGGCTTAAAGTTTCGCGGGTGGTCACCACAGTCGTGGTCGTGTTGCCCGAAGTTGACGTTTGTGTTGAAGACGTGGTGCCAAAAGCAAGGTTGGTACGCTCATTGGTAATCGTATCGGCCGCCAGCGTCAGGTCACCCGAAATGGCTTCTATATTGCCTGAAGCGTTCTTTATCGATGCTGCACGGGCAGCACTTCGACCTCTTATGGTCAGAGCAGCTTCGGCCAGAATATCGGCATGGGTGTTGCTCAGGTGTCCATCGAGCTTATAGATTGACGACGTCCCGGAATAGAACACACCGGTGTTGGTCAAATCACCAGAAAGTTCAGCCAACACATGACCATCAACCGAACCCATTGCCCCCGCATTCGTCACAGTAGCGGCTTTTATAGTCAAGCGCTCCGCGCCGTTGATCAACGCAGTGTTGTGTGAATTCGACAAAGTGCCCAACCGGCCACCGGAACGGCCAACAATCACCAGGGCTTTCTCACTGATAATGGAGCCGGCATTGGCAAGGTTGCCATCCAGTTCTATCGTGCCTGTTGTCTTGGCCGCTATCGCGCCGGTGTTGCTTAGGTTGCCGGTGACATCAATGTCCAACCCGCCAGAGCGCGTTGTCATAACAGTCGCATTATCGAAAGATGCGACAGAATAATTGCCCGAGCCACTGATGATCGAGCCGCCTGCATGATTGTGCAGTGCTGTGCTGTGGGTGTGGTTATGGCCCTTGAGCGCCAGTGCATGTGTGACATCCAGTTGGCCACGGTTGCTCAGCGTCCCATCCACATTCAAACGGGCGCTTGCACCGCCAAGCTCACCGCTATTGTCCACATTGCCATCGGTATTGACACTCAGCTCCGACCCTTGTGCGATAACCTTGCCAGCATTGTGCACCGATGCGGCATTGAGCCCCACGCCCTCATTACCGGCAATCCGTCCTGTGGCGGTATTGATTGAAGCCCCTAGCGATGTAATGTTGACGGCTTTGGCAGAAAACAGATCGCCCTCATTGCGAACGATCGTCACCGCGCTGACAACCGTTCCTGCATCACCTGCCATCCGGCCTGAATTGACAACGCTCCCGCTTATTCCGCGCAATGTTACGGTACTTTTGGAATTCAAGACCGCACTGCTTGTAATATCATCAGCTTCAACAAAAAGATGTCCGGCAGCCGAGTACAAACCACCCGTGAGATTGAGTGATGAAGATGATTTCAGGTCCAATGCACCCAACGCTGTCACACGGGCATTGTGAGCGGAAACATTTTCCGCCTTCAGGGCGATTCCCCCCAAGGATCGCAACACATCCGTGTTGCCATCGGCTGCGCGGTCCAGATTGATAGTCGATGCAGTCACGGTCAGTGTGTCTCCCGCGGCAAGTTGACCGTCTCCAGCGTCAAGCCGGTCTGCCTCAACGCTCAGATTGCCAACATTGCTTTGTGCGCCGTCTTCGCGGGTGCCTGATGCAACCAATGCAGCGTTACCCAGTGAAACTACTTCGGCCTTCAGGGATACATCGCCAGCCGAAGCAATCAGCGCATTGTCACCAGGCGTAACGGCACTCTTGCCGTCTAGAACAATGGCCTCATCAGCAAACAAAGTCCGCTGGACTTCAATAGATTGGGTTTTGGACGTTGCCCGGATGGCTCCCTTGGCACGTACATTGCCAAGTACCAGCTTGCCATCGGCTGTCAGGGTCATGCCATGGGCATTGGCAGCCATCTGCCCTTGAGTATTGACGCCTGCGCCACGATCGGTCGAAACAATCTTGATCCGGCCTGCATACATGCCGCCCAGCAATGAAGAATCAATCGCCACACCCGGTTCCTTGCCGTCAGCAGCAAGGGGCGTGATCAAACCTGTTTGATACGCATAGCTGTTGCGCCCCGCGACCAGATTAAGATCACCCAAAACCTTGATCGGGCCGCCAATACTGATCTTGCGCGACACCAGTTCAAACGCATTGACGCTATCAAGATTAGCCCCATTCAGGCCGATATTGATATCACCTTGTTCAACCAACAGGCTGTTGAGCGAGCCATTGCTGTTCAGTTCAGGGCGAGCAGTAGCAAGCGTGACCCTGGGTGTATTGATAAAGCCACAGCCGTTACAGGTTATTCCATTGGGGTTGGCAACAATAACATCCGCCCGACTACCATGAACCTCAAGGGTTCCCTCCAATAGCGACCGGTTGGCGCTGATCACTTCATTCACTATAACCGATGCAGGTCCCGATGAACTGAGGTTAGGGTTACCTTGAACCAGCCCACCCAATTGGGAGCGTTGCAGGGTTTGATTGGAATTGTTCAAAATCGCGCCCGGTTGCCCAACATTGAATTGATCATATTTATTATGCGAGAGACCGGATGCATTGGGCCTAACGATATTGACTAGAGGTACACCATTACCGGCGCTTTCAACCCCCGGTTGGTTGGCCGCTGCCGCATTCCGGGCAGCGGTCATTTCCGCCGCCTGCATGATCAACGGCTGGAAAGCAAGGAGTAAACACAGCAGATATGACACGGCCTGACGCATCAAGCGGCTCATTGTGTTAGAGAAATATTGCGAATGCCTGGGTTTCCTGTTTCTAGCCATGCAATACATTCTCTGTATTTTACACTGACATCAGCGATAAATATTTATAATTGATTGACCATTAAAAAGCCAAATTAACCCGTGCATAAACCAATCCCGACTCAGCAACTGCCGCATCCAGATTATCGGATGATGCGACACTATCCGACCACGCCACATCAAAACCGATCCTGCCACCGCGGCTGCGCAATCCGATGGCCGCACCGGTCAGATTTCCGCCATCGATGCCAAAGTCTTCTTCCTCGAACACATGAGCAAAATCGATGGCTGCATAGGCCTCCAATGTTCCAAACACCTTTGTAAATGGTTCGTTTTTTGATTGCAGCAACTGGAGGGCACATTCATTGCGCGTCATCACACCATGATTGCCGAACACGACAGATTCGCGCAATCCACGAACCGTTGAATACCCACCATAAGCAACCTGCTCTGAGTCAAACAAAAGGTCTGGCGTATATTGCCCGCTTACCTGACCGTTATAGGTCGCGCTTAGATCACCCAGTTTGAAGGGCTTGAAATAACTGATGGAACCATTCACACTTCTAAACTGCCCCTTCGGCGAACCGGCTGGGGCCGTATCATCATCAAAAGCCCCCCCTATATCCAGACCCCGACTTATAACCGGCAAACGCGACCAGTTGACCGTTCCATAGTTGTCGGGAATGGACGAGTTCTAAAGTACCTATGGACAGGTCGCGGCTGGATACATCTATTCGGTTGCCCAAAATAAAATTCTCGGTCCGTTTCCATTTGAGCTTGCCAGATAGTGAGGTAATTGAGATCTGATCCCGATGAACAACCCTCGAGACACTCGCGCTCACAGATAGCGAAAGACCCGAGGTATCAATATCTGAAACTGCTCCGACAATTTGCGAATTGTATTCACTCCATAAACCATCCACCGCAAATGCCCAATAACCGTAGGGAACAGAAAAACTACTTGTATAAGTGTCACTGCTTGGAACATCGTCAAAATATAGAGGATGGCGGTCCATTGACCGCTGGTAGCTGAAATTCCACTGCTCATTCAGACGCAAGACATCTTCAAATCCCAAATCGACCCTCGACTGGTATTTGCCGGTTGATGAGGCACCCGAATTGTCAAAGCCCACGGTTCCATACCAGTTTTCGGACTTGTTTCGTCGAACCTGCAAAACCGATGAGCCCGGTTTTTGACCCCCCTCCAGTTCAACTGTTGCATGGTTTGACCGCAGCCGGTTAAGCTGCTCAAGCCCCTGTTCAATGTCACGCAAATTGACCGGCTTGCCCACCATTGCGGGAAATGCGGTATCGATCCGGCTTCTGTTTGTATCAGGCTCACCGTCCATTACAATAGATTCCAGCTGCCCTTCGACGACAACGATCTCAAGCAAACCATCTGCCAAATCCTGCTCCGGCAACAATGCGCGCGAGGTGATGTAACCTTTCTCCACATACAAAAATGTCAACTGCTTGAGAAGATTGTTGAGATCGGAAAGCCCCAGCCATTGTCCCTCGAACTCGGAAACGACCCCGTTGACTGCGCGAGCTTGCAACAATGCAACGCCGCTTAACGAAATCGTATTGACCTCAATACAAGCCTCATCCGGTGCAGCAACCTCCCTTCGTGGAGGAGCAACATTTGCACCACCGGGTGGCCGGTTATCGAGCCTACTTCGCTCCAGTTGGCGCTGACGTTCGTCGGCCGCCCGGTCGCGCTCGATCTGTTCAGCCTGTCTTGCGGCATCATCGGTAGCACTTTGCGCTTGAGCCATATCTTGCAGGCCCAACAAAAACAGACTTGCAGTCAAAACAACCGGCAACACCGATTTGCAAAAAACCCGACCCAGCATGATGGCAATCGCTCGGATACATCCGCTTGCTGGATATTTTACTCTTCAAGAAGATCACCGGAAGCAAGCGCGTTGAACGCTTTGGTAAAGCCCTTCAAAGAAAATTCTACCCTGATGACCTTGCCGTTCAACAGTCGGAACAACCCCGCACCGTTGTTTGCGCGCTTCAGATTTGTCAACAGAGAGTGGTCAGCAGGAATAACGACCTGACAGCCTTGTGCATTACAATGCCTGAATCTCGTCGGAAAAGGCCGTGAATTAAACTCACTGTTGCACTTGCGGGTTGAATTCACGTAACTTGGCCATGCGCGGGGTTGCGCTTTGGATAACTCGCGCTGAGGCTTCCAATGGACAGTAGATACAACCGCCCCTAGAGGTTTGGTACATATGGCGGACAACATCGACAGGCCCATAGGGCGAATAATACGTTTTGTTGCTCTGCGTGCGCGAAGTCAGTTTTATACCGCCAACCTCGATTGGGCTTCCATCGGTATCAAAACGATGAAGGGCTTGGGCTGTCGCACAGCAACCCAGTGGGTTACTCACTGATGGAATCATGCTTTCCATATCTAGCAATGAGCCGGTTAACTCCATCTGTACTTCAAACTTAAGGGCACCTCTAAAAATTACGATTTTGACGTTTCGCTAGAGCGTAAATAACTGATTTTATTGATCATCAGATTTCAGAATGTGGATTATTAGAGATGCCCTTAATACGATTGCCTGAGCGTGAAATGATTTGGGCCGATGACTGGGAAGACATTGGGAGCGCCCTACAAAGCCTATAACATGGCTAAACTAATAACGCTACATTGTGTCAAGGCACTACCCATAGGGAACCATGGTCCTGTCCTACGCCGCCGAGGTTGCAGCCGCTATAGCCGCGCCCGGGCCTGCGCCATCTGCCATGTTTACATATCTACATAGAGCCCGAGTGGCAGGCCATGGTCGGTGGCATCCCGCCCGATTCCATTGGTGTCAGATCGAGGTGGCCGCCAAGCTGGACAGCTTGGTGGTCCGCATGCCGGCAGGTCAACACTGAAAGGGTAACACCGAGGCACCTGCGGGGGATCGCTATGGCAGTTCCCGCAAACCGTATGGTCAATGATCCTTCCCGATGCCGCTGGCATAACTGGACGTCAGCGATCCCAAGTTGTACCAGGACGATTGTTACTACCCACATCCGGTGTTGTCGGTATTCGAGCCCGCCTAAGTCGGTCAGTCTCATTCAATCAACGCGCAATTGACCTTTGATGATCTTCCGGGTGGGCGTCATCGGCAGGGCGTCACGTAACTCCAGCCGCTCGGGCAGTTTGAACTTCGCAACGCCGTGTTCCAGTAGATAGTTAGTCAGTTCCTCCAAGGTTGGCATGGCGCCCGGCGTTGCTACGGCGAAACAGCAGGCCCGCTCGCCGAGTGCCGCGTCGGCCATGGGCACGATAGCGCATTGGGCAATGGCCGGATGGGCATCCAGTAAATCTTCGATCTCACGCGGGTTGTATTTGACGCCGCCGCGGTTGATGATCTCTTTGATGCGGCCCGTGATAGTGACATTGCCGTCTTCCGACCGCACGGCTAAGTCGCCACTTCTAAACCAGTGATCCGCCGTAAAAGCGGCGGCATTGGCCTCATCATTGGCGAGATAACCCGGGAACAACAAAGCGCCCCGGATCTGCAATTCACCTTCCGTGCCGTGCCCAACTTCACGGTCATCGCTGTCCGCGATGCGCACCTCGGTGCCTGGACTTGGCCGCCCCGCGCTAGTGGCGGCGATGTCTATGGGATCGCCAGGCCGGGTATAGAGCCCCGCCTGGGTTTCCGTCATGCCCCAGAGCTGGGTGATGCGGGCGCAGGAGGGCAACGCCGCCGCCAGTTGATGGGCCAGCGCGGGTGGCAGGGTGGCGCCTGACAATACGATCAGCCTCAACGAGCGCCACCGCTCGGCGTCAATGAGGCCATTGGCCAGACACGCTTGCATGTGGGCCGGGCCGGCGAACAGGGCGGTCGGGCGATGGGTTTGCACCGCTTCGGCGAGGGCCGGTGGAGTGAAGATCGGCAATAAGACATTGGCCGCGCCGGTGGCTAAGGCCAAGTGAAAACTATACAGAGCGTACAGATGGCCGAAGGGAGCGGCGCTCAAGATGCGATCGCTGGCCGTCAACTGATGCTCCGGCGCCGATAAGCGGGCGTTCGACAGCATGTTCTGGTAGGTCAGCGGCACCGCCTTCGGTTGCGCCGTGGTGCCGGAGGTAAATAACAATAAGAACGGATCGGAGCCCACTGGCGCCTGAGGCGGATCGGGCTCGTCGGCGTCCAGCTCTGCAAGGGTGATGGCACCCGCCACCGGCTGTTCTACGGCGATAACACACGATAAGTGATCCAGCTCCGCCATCATGGCGACCGCCGTAGCCGCCGGTGCGAAATCGCCCAACTGTGTTGCACACACCAACATGCGCGCCCGCGCCGCGCCCAGCAGACGGCGCATGTCGCTTTTCCGGTGCGGCAGATAAAGCGTGGAGACGACGGCGCCGAGGTGAGTCGCGGCCAGGTACACCCGCAGGAAATCCGCCGTATTCGGCAACTGGATGCTCAGCACATCGCCGGGGCGCAGGCCCTTGGCGTAGAGTCCCGCCGCTAGTCGTCGCACCTGCTCGGATAATGCCCCGTAGGACTGTACCGCACCGTCCGGGCCGAGCAGGGCTGGCGCGCCGGGCGTTGCCTCGGCCCGCTGCGCCAGCCAGGAGCGCAAGGTTTCGTTACACCACCAGCCTGCCTCCACGTAGCGTTTGACCAGATCGGGATCGAAGCGAATAGCGCAGCGGATCAATGTCGCGTCCTCGTCGTAGCGGTGTTGGCTGGCCGGATCGGTGAAGCGCTCGGTCCTGAACCGGCGCCCGCCGCCCAGTTGGTTGAGGCGGTGATACGGTGCTCGGTTGAAGCGGCGGCGCTCCTCGAGATTGCGGATCAACGTGACCTGGTTAAGGGTGAGGCCGAGGCATTCGGCAATCTGGCCATCGCTCATGCCCGATTCGCCACGGTGTGTTGCTATCAAGTCGAATTGCTTGAGCCGCACCGGATCGCCGCGGCGGATTTGATGGTTGTGGCTGAGCTTGAAAACGAGTTCGCCGTAGGTCGCCACCATCTCTTCGCTGACGCCTATTTGATCGCGGCTGAGTCCCCTGGTCATGAGCCGGCGCGCTTATGAGTCCTGGGCCCGTGAGTCAGGGCGCTCACGGCTCAGGGCGCTCATGACTCACCACGTTCGCGGGCTTCGGCGCGTCGTATCGGATCGGCCAGCGGCGCGTTGATGGCGATGGGACACACACGCATGCATTCGAAGCATTGCGCCAGCAGGCCGCCGCTGCCCACCGACATCTTGTACCAGACCATCTTGTTGTCGGGATCGAACAGCGCGTCTTCTTGCGCGCCCGGTTCCAGGGCGTTGATGGCGTCGGCGATGAGGCCCGGCATGCCTTCGTACTGCTGCGACATTTCCGCGCACTTAGCCATGTCGTAATGCATCTGCGCCTGCTGGCCATCGTCGTCGATGACACCGCTCAAGCACTGCACCGGGCAAAAACGCATACACGGCGTCTGCCCTGTTTTGCGGTAGAGACTGACGCAAGATGGTGTGGGACACGGGTTCTCGGCCATCGGTTCATCGGGTGGCAACTCCAGCTCAGTGAATACAGAAGCGAAGTACATGTAGCCGAAGTCCGGGTGCAGCAGGATGTCGCCGGCCAGGGAGCGGGCGCCGATGCCGGCCAATTCCGCGTGCAGCTTAAGGCTTTGCAACGGCACCCGCGGACCGGCTTCGTTGTCCAGATCGGGCGGGCAGTACACGCTGCGGGCGCGGAAGCGATCCTCGATGAAAAAAGCGAGGCCATAGGCGGCGGTATAGGCGCGCGATTCGGTGGAGCCGAAGTAAGCCATGGCTTTGGCCGGGACGGTCCAGGCGCCCTGGGTCTGACCGCCTACCCCGAGGGAGATGACCGAGCGCACGTGGGGCATGATGTCGGACGGGCGGTGACCGGGCGGGGCGATGCGCTCGATAGCGTCCAGATCAGCGACCCCAGCGGCCAGCGCGCCTTTGCGTTTGGCGTACTCGAGAATGGCTTGTTTTGCCGTGGCGAGAGCTACGGAGGCGGTGCGTTTGCCGGCCATGGTTTTCGCTGGTTCGTCATTTGCAGGTAGCCGAGGCTAACGGTGCAACCACTGTGAGGTCAAATAGCATGTGTTCCACAGTGCCAAACAATCCTGGTATGAGTAGCCCCATCGTTGTTACTCTTGGTATTTCGCATCGGCGCATGAGAATTTCCTAAATGACTGGCAGTTCCTCTCTGGACTGTAGTTCCTCTCTGGACTGTAGTTCCTCTCTGGACTGTAGTTCCTCTCTGGACTATGGGGTGATCGTTGTAGGCGCGGGCGTGGGTGGCATCTATCAGATCAAGCGGCTGACTGATATGGGCATTGACGCCACGGTGCTGGAGGCGGGCGGCGATCTGGGGGGCACTTGGTATTTCAACCGCTATCCCGGTGCCCGCTTCGATTCGGAGAGCTACACCTACGGTTACTCCTTCTCCAAGGCATTGCTGGACGAGTGGCATTGGAAGGAAGCTTTTTCAGGGCAGCCGGAGAACCTGCGCTACCTGAATTATGTGGCCGATAAGTTCTCCTTGCGGCAATACATGCAGTTCAATTGCCGTATTACGGCCATGCGCTTCGATGAGGACAACAATACCTGGCGGTTGGTGATCGATGATGGCCGTACGCTTACCTGCCGCTTCGTGGTGATGACGGTTGGCTTACTGTCGGTGCCGACCATGCCACTTATCGAGGGCGTGGATTCGTTCAAGGGCCCATCCTTCCACACATTTCATTGGCCCCACGAAGGCGTTGATTTGACGGGCAAACGGGTGGGCATCATCGGCACCGGCGCCACCTCCATTCAAGTTATCGGCGAGATCGCGGACAAAGTGGGTGAGTTATATGTATTTCAACGCCGCCCGAATTGGGTCGCGCCGTTGAATAACCGCATCATTACCGGCGAAGAAATGGCGGACATACGCTCGCGGTACGATGAGATCTTCGCCACCTGCGCCCGCACCCCCGGTGGTTTTGAACATGAGCCGGACCGGCGCGGTTTTTGGGAGGTGAGCCGGGAAGAGCGGCTGGCGCTTTGGGATCGTCTCTACGAAGAGCCCGGCTTCGGCATCTGGTTGCAGAATTTCCGCGAGATTTTCATGGACGAGAAAGCCAACGCGGAGTTCTCCGAATATATCGCTGATCGTATTCGCCGGCGGGTCAACGAGCCGGTGGTGGCGGAGAAACTCATTCCAAAAGATCACGGTTTCGGCGTGCAGCGGGTGCCGCTTGAGACCCACTATCTGGAGGCTTATAACCGTGACAATGTTCACCTGGTGGATATCAGCGAGACGCCTTTGGAGCGGATTACGCCCACCGGTATACAAACGGCGGGCGGCCACCATGATCTGGATATCATCGTTTATGCCACCGGCTTCGACGCTATTACCGGTGCTTATGATCAAATCGATATTCGCGGCGCAGATGGCCGCTCACTGCGGGAAGATTGGCGCGACGGTCCCGCCACTTTCCTGGGCGTGTTGATTCACGGTTATCCGAATCTATTGATGCCCACGGGACCGCAGAGTGGCTCGGCCTCGACCAACTTCCCCCGCGGTATCGAGTCCGGCGTCAATTGGTGTACCGAGCTGCTGCAATATCTTTGGGCCGGTCATTATGTTCGGGCCGAGGCCACGTTAGCGGCGCAGGAGCGTTGGACGGCGCACGTGAAGAAAATGTACTCGATCATGTTGATGCGCAAAGCCAAGGGATGGTTTACCGGGTATAACTCCAACGTAAAAGGCCATGAGGAGGGCAACATCCGTTACGTGGTTTATAACGGTGGCTCGCCTAAATACATGGCCACGATCAAGGAGGTGGCGGAGAACGGTTACGAGGGCCTTATCTTGAACCGGGAAGGGGAGAGTAGTGAGGGCATGACCCGGCCGTCCGACTATGCCGAACTGGCGTCACGGCAGGCCGTTTGAGGGATCGGTTATCGGCCCCCTAGCGGTTACGCAGCCCGAAGAGCAATGTGACGTTCTTGTTTGCGTTTAGCTCATCTGGCCGGCCTGACTCATTCGGTGCGGTGGACGCGCGCCTTGAGAATAGGCTCTTTAATAGCTGCGAGAGCATGACGTGCGTTCAACAGCATCGGTGATGTGTTCGAGCACAGCAGGTCGAACTGATCTTGCGTAAAGGTGAATTGAGATCCGAAGTTAATATCGGTGGCGTTCAGGATAACGAACGGACGGGTGCCCCGATCCAACAAGGCTTGATAACGCTTCTCGCGAAATATCTCCTGGCGTGTAATCCTGGTCACCGGCCAGCGCTATCTTGTGATGTCCGGCTTCAACCATCAGCGGCTGGCCCGTGTCGCCTGCCTCTTGCCCATCTATCAGCACTGTGCGGGTGCTCCGGTAGTTGACGACCATGTATTCCATGTGTGTCCCGGTTCTACTGGGAATGGGTAGCGTAACGAGGCAACGGTTTGATTGCCGTCCGTAAGTACTGTCGAAGCATTGGGGAGCCGTCAAGGAGTAGCGATTATCCGAGATCAGTCCCTGCTTGACCACTCGCCGCGCGGAGCGCGCGCCAAACCGTTTGCGGCGTGGCTGGCATTTCGATGTGTTGCACGCCATGGCCGCGTAGCGCGTCCACCACCGCATTGATGAGGGCGGCCAGCGCCGGTGTGGTACCACCTTCGCCGCCCGGGCGTATGCCATGGGGGTGGGAACTGGCCGGGAGCTGCGTGATCGCGGTAGTGAAGGGCGGTGTTGTGAGGGCCCGCGGCATGGCGTAGTCCATGAACGAGCCGGTCACCAACTGCGCGCCGCCAAGTTCGTAACCACCCGGCTCGTAGTGAATACGCTCCATCAGTGCTTGACCGATGCCTTGGGTGGTGGCGCCGTGGGCTTGGCCGTGCAGAACCATTGGATTGACGGCGCGGCCCACGTCATCGACACCAGTCCAACGGACGATCGTCACCACGCCAGTTTCCGGATCCACTTCGACTTCGCAAACGTGCGAGCCGTAGGGATAACCGCCCGCCCGGTTGGTAATGTCGCCGGCGCTTGTTAAGCCGCCCCACAACGCCTCTGCAAGACTGGCCGAGGCAGCGGCCGGATGGGAATTCGAGGCTTGATTGACTTCCGCCAGACTGACACTGGCACCGTCTTGGGCGCTAAACCGGCCATCCCTATAAGAGACCTTATCCGCCGGTGTTTGCAGCAGGTGGGCAGCGATGGCTTTGCCTTTGGCGAGCAGCGTATCCACCGCCTGGGCCACGGCGATGCTCACCAGCCGCATTGAACGGCCAGAATGTGAGCCACCGCCCACCGATACCCGATCGGTGTCGTTGGCCACAAAACGAATAGCGTCGAACGGTACCTGCAACCATTCGCTCACCAGTTGCGCGAAAGTGGTCTCATGGCCCTGGCCGCTGCTCATGGTGCCTACCACCAGTTCGACACCGCCATCGTCCAGGACTGTTAGCTGCGCGCGCTCGCGGGGGATGCCGCTGGTGACCTCGATGTAGTTGGCGACGGCGATGCCGCGGCAAAGGCCGCGCTTAGCGGAGTCAGCGCGCCGGGCTTCGAAGCCCGCCCAATCCGCCGTGACTAGAGCTTGTTCCATGCCCGCTGCGTAATCGCCGCTGTCATAGGTGACCCCAACAGCGTTGGTAAATGGCATGGCAGCGCTTGGGATAAGGTTTTGATGCCTCAGTTTTACCCGGTCGAAACCGTACTTTCGCGCCGCCATGTCTATGAGCCGCTCGATGACATAAATCGCTTCCGGACGGCCCGCGCTACGGTACACGGCGGTGGGTGCGGTATTGGTTAATACGGCGTGGCCGCGAAAATGAACGGCCGGGATGCGGTATACGCCTTGCATCATGGACAGTCCTTTTCGCAGCGGCCAAAAGTAGACTGTGTAAGCGCCCAGATTCATGGTATTGGTGCCGCGCAGGGCGAGAAAGTTACCGTTGGCGTCTAGGGCCAGCTCCGCTTCGACGGCCAGGTCGCGGGCTTGATAGTCGCTTAAGAAACACTCACGCCGATCGGCGATCCACTTGACCGGCCGCGCCAGTTTGCGGGCCGCCCAAGGCATCAGCGCCAACTCCGGCGAGAAAGCGTTACGGGTACCGAAGTTGCCTCCCATGTCGCCGAATATCACCCGGCATTGCGCCGCGTCTACCCTCAGCGTGGTGGCTAGCCGCTCGCGTGTTTGCACGGCGCCCCGTCCTGATGCCGCGCGCAAGGTGTAGCGCCCGGTGGCGGCGTCGTACTCGCCGATCACCGCACGCGGTTCCATCGGACTGCCCGTGACCCTAGGCACCCAGCTAGCGAGTTTCACCACGTGGGCGGCGCGTTCAAAAGCGTAACGGGTGGCCGGCTCATCGCCCACTTCACAGGTCAATGCGAGGTTGTTGGCGCAGCCGGGCCACAGTTGAGGAGCATCCGGCGCCAATGCCGCCCGGGCGTCGGCTACGGCAGGCAGCGGCTCATAGTCGATCTCGACTAGCTCCGCAGCGTCCGCCGCCGCTGCCGCCGTCTCCGCAACGACTAGGGCGACGGCTTCACCCACGTAACGTACGAGGTCATGTGGCAATGGCAGGTGGTCCGTTATGTACACTTCGAAACCGGGGGGCAGGCGCAACTGCGCGTCCGGTGGGCCGCGCCAATCGGGATTATGAGGGATCGGCCCTAACCCATCGGCTAAAGCGTCCGCGCCGGTCAGAACCGCTAACACGCCAGGCATAGCAGCAGCGCTGGCAGTGTCAACAGCACGGATCCGGCCATGGGCTATGGGCGAGCGCACGACGGCCGCGTGACAGAACTCTTGCGGGAAAAAATCACCGGCGAATTCTCCACGGCCGGTGACCAGCCGTTGGTCTTCACTGCGAAGGCGGGCGGCGCCGATGCCGTCAGCCCGGCGCGATGGCGCGGTCATGCTGACTTTCATGTTTATTTTCTATGTTTGAGTGCTGCGCCTGGGTTCGATCAATACCCGGGGTGTGATCAATATTCGTCGTTCGATGAATCGGATGCAGTTATCTGCCGCTCGCGCCTTGCGATGAAATCCGCCAGGGCTTCATTCACACCGCCATCCAATGCGGGCTCTCGATAGTGCGCTAATAAGTCGCGGGCGTAGCGCAAGGCCCGCGTTCACGTGATATTCCCCAGCGCTCGATGATGTGGATAGTGCCGCTTAAAAATAAAACAGCCCACATAGCGCGGGCCGTTATCTATCGTTGCGTTACTTTGAGCAACTTAAGCTCTAGGCAAACCACCAGCGGTGGTAACCGCGTCCGCCGTCTAGCTCCCAAGTGGAAGCGAGGTTCGGGCCATGGGCGACTTTCTTATTGCGGGCGTAAACGAAGTTCACGAATATAGGAATGATGGTGCCGCCATCGTCGCGGGCGATTTGGCACATTTCGCGATACTGCGCGGCGCGTTTTTTGTCATCCAGCTCGGCCTTGGCTTGAAGCAGCAGTTCATTAAAACGCTTGTTCTGCCAGCGTGCTTCGTTCCAATCCGCATCATCTTTGTAAGTCAACGTGAACATATTGTCCGGGGTGGGCCGCGCCCCCCACTTGACGAACACGAACGGCTTTTTCAACCACACATCGGACCAATAGCCGTCATTGGCTTCGCGCTTGACGTTGATTTTAATGCCCGCTTTTTTGGCATGCTCGGCGTACAGCACGCACATGTTCACCGCGCCAGGCAAAACACTGTCTGCCGCCGACAGTGAGACTTCGAGGTTTTCCATGCCCGCCTTCTTCAGGTGGAACTTTGCTTTCTCCGGATCGTAAACCCGCTGTTCGATGTCGGGCCAATAAGGCATTCCGGGCGAAACGTGGAAATCGTTGCCTGGCGTAGCCGTGCCGAACATGATCTTTTGCACGATATCTTCACGATCGATGGCTAGCTTAAGCGCCAAGCGCACATCGATATTGTCGAAGGGTTTTACGTCGCAGGACATCGGTAGGGTGATGGCCGAGCCGCTGGGCACATTGTCCACTTGGATGTTGCGGTTGCGCTTGAGCAACGACAAGGTTTTCAAATCGACGGAGGTAATGGCATCCACTTCTCCGGTGATAAGAGCGGTCTGACGGGCGTTCGGATCATTCAACGCGACCATCTCGATCTCATCAAAATAGGCGCCTTCACGGTGCCAGCCATCATGGCGCACGAGGTTGGTGATGATACCGGGTTCATACTTGGTGACCTTGTACGGCCCGGCGCCCACACCGCTTTCCCAGTCGATGGTGCCGTCCGCTTTGGCTGGCAGCATGGTCAGGTGATAGTCGGTCATGACCCAAGGCAGATCGGCAAAACCCTGATTGAGTTCGATGACGATGGTGTGTTCGCCTTTGGCTTTGATCTCCGTCACGGTGGTTAAGAGCGCTTTGGCCGCCGAGGAGGATTGCTCACCGCGGTGATGGTTTAGCGAGGCAACGGCGTCGGCGGAGGTAAACTTCTTGCCGTTGTGAAACGTTGCTTCTTTATTCAGCTCGAAGGTCCAGCTCTTGGCGTCCGGTGTGGCACTCCAGGAATCGGCCATGTCGGGGCCTAGTCCGTTTTCCGGTGTGATTTCGGTCAGATAGCTGCGGTGGCAGTGGGCGAGTTGGATTGCCCCCACGCTTAGATACTTGCCTGGATCATAGGTATCAGAGGTGTTGACGTCGTGCACGCCGACGCGGAATTTACCGCCGCGCTTAGGCGTTGCGGCCGCCACCTGGCTGCTCCAAAGACCGGAGGCGAGCGGGATGCTCATGCCCGCAGCGACGGAGAATCTGATGAAATCGCGGCGCCCTAGCCTACCGGCCTTGGCGTCCCGGATAAGGAGATCCTTAACGGATGAGTCTTGCATTGTTTGCCTCCTCGAGCAGGCAGTTGTGGACGGCGCATAGTAGCGTGGCGCCGAACCGGGGCGGGACTGATGCCCGCGGGCCCCCGATATTCGCAAATTGCGTACGGGTAGTACATGCCCTGAGACGCCGCATTGCCTGTGCAGGCAGTGGGCCTTAAGGTGAGTGAAGCGGTTCGCGGTAGGTGAAGCGGTGACCGGCGCCACCGCTCGTGCGGGAAATTTTTGAGATAGCGCTAAGCCCGTGGCGCTACGGATTTAGCATTAGAGGTACCAGGAAGTTAGAGCTTTAAATAGAGTTAAATCTGTACCGCACCTCCGTCGAACAACGGCACTGTCATGGCAAAGTTCTCACCATAAGTCAGCCGCTGCTCTTCGAGGATCCCAAGGGCAATTTGCTCGATTCACGCCCACTTGAGCGGCCAATGCCAGCGCTTCGGTCTTGAACTGCGCTTACATAGCGTCGTCTGGATTTCTTTGATTGTCGTGCCATTTCTCTCACCTCGTGAACCTATGATAGGTTCTTGATTGAGGTGTACGGAATGCGCGGGGACGACCAGAGGCCACACTATTCACCGAACTTGCCGCAGCGACTACTTCAGCGAAAGAACTTCACTTGACGCAGAGCACATAACGACTGACGCACACGTTGAAGACAGCGCGGATGGTAGATGATGTGTTCGAAGATTGGTCGGGGTGAGAGGATTTGAACCTCCGACCACCGCAACCCCATTGCGGTGCGCTACCAGGCTGCGCTACACCCCGAAAAAGAATGGCCCGCCTAAGCACAGTATTGTGTCGGCGCGGCGTGGAATTGTACTGCGACGCGAGACGCCGGTAAACCGGCTTTGACTCAGTTACCGCTTCAAGATAATCAGCACGTCTTCCAGTTCCACACGAAGCTGGCGGATGATCTGCTGGCTCTGGTTGACGTCTTCCTTGGAATCATCGCCGTCCAGCCTCTGGCGGGCGCCGCCTATGGTGAAACCGTGTTCATAGAGCAAACTTCTTATCTGGCGAATCAGGATGACGTCCTGGCGTTGATAATAACGCCGGTTGCCGCGCCGCTTGAGTGGCTTTAGGGTCGGAAACTCTTGCTCCCAATAGCGGAGCACGTGTGGCTTCACACCACATAGGTCGCTTACTTCACCAATAGTGAAGTAGCGCTTCCCCGGGATGGCCGGGAGTTCGCTACTGCTTGACGGATCCAGCATAGGCTTCCACGCGGGCCTTCAGTTTTTGTCCAGGTCTAAACGTAACGACACGCCGCGCCGTTATCGGGATCTCCTGGCCGGTTTTCGGGTTGCGTCCGGGACGTTCGTTCTTTTCACGTAGGTCGAAGTTGCCGAAACCGGAGAGCTTGACATGATCGCCCACCTCAAGAGCCTGCCGCACCTCTTCAAAGAACGTCTCTACCAGCTCTTTTGCTTCTCGTTTATTGAGCCCGAGTTCATCGTAGAGCCTTTCGGCCATTTCCGCCTTGGTAAGCGCCACTTCAACCTCTCAGTTCCGCCCCGAACTGCGCCTCGAGACGCGCGACAATCCGCGCCACGACCTCATCTACTTCATCGTCGTTCAAGGTACGGGTATGCGCTTGAAAGGTCAGTCCGAGGGAAAGGCTTTTTCGCCCGGAATCAATACCTTCGCCGCGATAGACGTCAAACAACTGAAAGTTTTTTAGCACATCAGGTCCAGACTGTCCAACCACATCACATAGAGCAGCGGCCGTAACCGACTCATCGACCACCACAGACAGATCCCGCCGCACGACAGGGAAGCGCGAGAGACTCGAAAACTGTGGTAATTCCCCCTGCTCGAGCGGCGCCAATGCCAACTCGAACACATAAAGTGTAGACGGCAATTTGTACTGTGCAGCCAATCGCGGGTGTAAAGCGCCTAAGTAACCAACGTTCGCCCCATCACGGCTGATGGAAGCCGTTTGACCAGGGTGCAATCCTGCCTTTAGCGCCGCCTCAAAGACGTAACTGCCGGCCTGACCGCCAATACCTAGGAGCGCTTCCAGATCCGCTTTGACGTCGTAGAAATCGACCAAACGGCGCGCCTCGCCCCACTGCTCCGGGGACACCGGCCCGAGTACCGCACCGGCCAGCACACGCTCCTGCGCTAACTCGCCCTCTTGCAGACGAAAACGAAGCCCCGTCTCGAAGATACGCACCCGCTCATGCTGGCGGTTGAGGTTGTACAACACCGCCTGCACCAGGCCCTGCCATAGACTGGTTCGCATCACCACCAGATCGGACGATAGGGGATTGGCCAGCGCCAACCCCTCCGAGTCAGGATCCAGGGCTTGTTGCAGTGCCTCGGATACGAAGCTGAAAGTAATAGCTTCCTGGTAACCGCGCGCGGTGAGCGCCAAGCGCAACCGTTGCAGCTGCACCGATGTTTCCGCGGGCGGCTTCACGTTCGACGTTGCGCCGGCGCTGCGGCTTGGCATCTCGTCGTATCCAACCACCCGGGCGATCTCCTCAATGAGATCGGCTTCGATGTTGATATCGAACCGATAACTAGGCGGCACCACCGACCAAGTCTCGCCCTGCCATTCAACCCCCATGCCAAGGCGCGTCAACACGTCCTCCACCGTATCTTTGGCGACCTCAGTGCCCAATAGGCGGGCAATGCGCGATGGCCGCAGCATAATCGCCGGGCGTGCCGGTATCTGATCATCGTCAACCGCCTCCAAGATAGGTCCGGGCTGCCCACCCACGATATCCAAAAGCAACGCGGTAGCCCGCTCCATGGCCTGGCGCTGCAATTGCGGATCGACACCACGCTCGAACCGGTGGGACGCATCCGTATGCAAGCCGAAGCGGCGGGCCACACCCGCCAAGGCCAATGGCGCGAAGAAGGCCGCCTCCAAAAGAAGATGCCGTGTGGTATCAGCCACACCGCTTTGCTCACCCCCCATCACTCCCGCTATCGCCACCGGTCGCTCCTCATCGGCGATAACCAGGATATCTGGTGTCAGCTCCAGCACTTTTCCGTCAAGTAGTTGCAAAGTTTCACCTTGGACCGCTTGCCGGACCCGAATGCCCCGCTCCAGACGATCCAAATCGAACGCATGCATGGGCTGGCCAAGCTCTATCATGACGTAGTTCGTCACATCAACAGTAGAACTGATGGCGCGGATACCGCTTCGACGCAGTTTTTCAACCATCCACAATGGTGTACGCGCCGCCGGATCGATGTTGCGAATAACGCGCCCAACGTAACGCGGACAACCGGCCGGAGCCTCTAAGGTAATAGGAAACTTGTACTCAACCTGGGCCGGTACCGGGCGCACCTCCGGCGCCGTCACCGGCACTCGATTGAGGGCACCAACCTCCCGGGCCACCCCCGCGATACCAAGACAATCACCGCGGTTGGGGGTGAGGTCAACATCGATACTGACGTCTTCCAAGCCCAATAAACCGGTCACATCGGTGCCAACCGGCGCGTCCTCGGGCAACTCCAAAATACCGTCGTGCTCATCGCCTAGGCCCAGTTCCCAGGCTGAACACAACATGCCATGGGACTGCACACCACGGATCTTGGAGCGCTTGATCTTGACTCCCCCCGGCAATCGGGTGCCCACTGGCGCGAACGCAAACTTGCTGCCGGCGCGGGCATTGGGTGCCCCGCACACCACCTCCACCGGCCCATCGCCCCCAAAATCCACTTGGCAGAGCTTTAGGCGATCGGCATTCGGATGACCATGTGCTTTGACCACAAGACCCACCACGACCCCGGGGAGCGTCTCGCCCACCGGTTCGACCGTATCAACATCGAGACCGGATACCGACAACTGTTCCACCAAAGCGCCGGTATCCAACGGCGGGTTGACCCATTCACGCAGCCATCGCTCGCTAAATTTCATGATTCCTATCCAGGCTGTGAGAGTTCCGGATCCAGGGGGATCAGCGGAACTGTTCGAGGAAACGCAGATCGTTGTCGAAAAACAAACGCAGATCGGTCACGCCATAACGCAACATCGCCAAACGTTCGGCCCCCATGCCAAAGGCGTAACCGGTGTACTGCTCATTGTCGATGCCTACGTTCTCCAACACATACGGATGGACCATGCCGGAGCCTAGAACCTCAAGCCATCCGTCCGGTCCCATGATGTCTACTTCCGCCGAAGGTTCGGTAAACGGAAAGTAAGACGGTCTGAAGCGAACTTCGAGATCCTCTTGCTCGAAAAAGCTGCGCAAAAAGTCATGTAACACGCCCTTCAGATCAGCAAAGCTTACGTCCTCTCCCACCACCAAGCCCTCGATCTGATGAAACATGGGCGAGTGCGTCTGATCGGAATCACATCGGTAAACCCTGCCCGGTGCGATAATTCGAAGCGGCGGTTTGCGCTCCTTCATCACCCTGATCTGCACCGGCGACGTATGGGTACGCAGTAACCGGCCATCGGGAAAATAGAATGTGTCATGCATGGCGCGGGCCGGATGATGCGCGGGAATATTGAGCGCCTCGAAGTTATGGTAGTCATCCTCCACTTCCGGTCCTTCCACCACATCGAAGCCGTACAAGCGGAAGAATGCCTCGACGCGCTCCAGCGTTCTGGTAATGGGATGCAATCCCCCTAGGCCCTGCCCGCGGCCAGGCAGGGTGACATCAATACGCTCCTCGCTAAGCGCGGCCTGCAACCTCTCTTGTTCGAGTGCGCCACGCTGTTCGGCGATGAGTGCCTCCAACATTTTTTTCGCCGCATTGACCGCCTTCCCGGCCGCCGGCCGTTGCTCTGCGGGAAGTTGCCCCAATTGCTTCAGGACGGCCGTAAGCTGTCCTTGCTTACCCAGATAACGGACCCGTACTTTATCAAGCCCACCGAGGTCACCTGCGGCCCTCACCTGCGCCTTGGCTTGGGTCAAAATCTCATCCACGTTGTGCATTTTTCACCCCCCACAAAAAACAAAGGGAAAGACCTTCCGGTCTTTCCCCTGCGTGGAGATCAGTTGTATTGAAGCCACCAGGTGAGGCACGGCCCACCCGGCAAGCTTATGCTGCAAGACTTGCTTTGGCTTGTTCCGCCAGGGCCGCAAAAGCGGCTTCATCGTGAACGGCAAGATCAGCTAGCACTTTACGATCGACGACCACGCCGGCTTTACTGAGCCCGTCCATAAATCGGCTATACGACAATCCGCAGGTACGGGCCGCCGCATTGATGCGCACAATCCACAGCGCGCGGAATTGACGCTTGCGCTGGCGGCGATCGCGGTAAGCATATTGGCCCGCTTTGATAACGGCCTGCTTAGCTATCTTGAACGTACGGCTGCGCGCGCCGTAGTACCCTTTGGCCGCCTTCAACACTTTACGGTGCCGGGCGGCAGCCTGAACACCTCGCTTGACTCTAGGCATCGCTCAAAGACTCCTATTGACCCTAGCTGTAAGGCATCATGCGGCGTATGGTTTTGGTATCCGCCTCTTCGACCACGTGCAACGCCCCCAATTGACGCTTACGCTTGGAGTCTTTCTTGGTCAGGATGTGACGCAGGTGAGACTGCTTATGTCTATAGCGTCCACTACCGGTTGGTTTGAAGCGTTTGGCCGCGCCCCGGTTGGTTTTCATCTTCGGCATCGCAGTGTCCGATGTAGCTCTTCAATAGTGTTCGATTGCGCGAGTGTTCGATTGCGCGCTCACTTGCGCGGCGACATCACCATGGTCAAACGCCGCCCCTCCAGCCGTGGGCGCTGTTCGACTTTAGCCAATTCTTCGAGGTCCGCTTCGACCCGCTGCAATAACTGATGGCCCAATTCCTGATGAGCCATCTCCCGGCCCCGAAACCATAACGTTACCTTGGCTTTGTCTCCATGATCCAAAAAGCGTTTCAAATTCCGCAGCTTAGTCTGATAGTCGCCCTTCTCGGTGCCAGGGCGGAACTTGATCTCCTTTAGCTGCACTTGTTGTTGCTTTTTGCGGCTATCCTTGCGCTTCTTGTTTTGTTGAAACTGAAACTTACCGAAGTCCATCAACCTGCACACGGGCGGGTCACTATTCGGTTGAATTTCAACCAGATCCAAGGCTGCTTCATCAGCAGCCTCCAAGGCCTTATCGAGGGCCATTACTCCAATCTGTTCCCCCTCCGCGCCGATGAGGCGCACCTCAGGTGCGGTGATATCCTCATTCACCCGGTTCTTCTTTTCAGCGGCGATCGGCTGGACCTCCTTTATGGCGTTACTTATACCGCTATGCTCCGATGGTTAGTGCACAACGGAAGTACTCGCTCGCGACAAACGAGCAAGTATATGGCACATGCACTCTTGCCTCAACTGCAATTGGCTAGCGGTTGAGGTTCGTCACATGAACCGTAAGATTTGGTAGGCGCGAGTGGGATTGAACCACCGACCCCTACCATGTCAAGGTAGTGCTCTACCACTGAGCTACGCGCCTATTAGCCACGCAGCATACTCATGCTCCCAGTTGTATACAAGCGTCAACTAGCCGTGCCTCGGGCGCCGACTATGCAGGCCTCAGGGGACAGCGGCACTCAGCCCCTCGCCGGAGGCTACCGCCGTCTCGCCTTCCACGCCCAACCCCAAGCCACGCACCCGCTGGATCTCATCGCGGATTCTAGCCGCCTCCTCGAACTCCAAATTCTCGGCGTGCCGATACATGCGGGCCTCGAGTTCTCCGAGCTTCTTGGCTAATCGCCCAGGCGCCATAGCGCGGTATTGTGCGGTCTCCTCAGCCACCTTGCGCGCCGCCTTACGGCCCCTGACCGGTACTACGGCGCGCGCGCCTTCCATGATGTCGGTGACTGCTTTGCGGATACCCTGAGGTACGATGCCGTGGGTGTTATTGAACTCTATTTGTTTGGCGCGCCGGCGCTCCGTCTCATCCATGGCGCGGCGCATAGAGTCGGTTACGGCATCGGCGTAGAGAATAGCGGTGCCGTTCAGATTTCGCGCCGCCCGGCCGATGGTCTGAATAAGTGAGCGCTCAGAGCGTAAAAAGCCCTCCTTGTCTGCATCCAAAATGGCCACTAGCGAGACTTCCGGCATATCCAAGCCTTCGCGCAGCAAATTAATTCCCACCAATACATCGAACTCACCCAAGCGCAGATCCCGAATAATCTCGACCCGCTCCACCGTATCGATGTCGGAGTGCAAATAGCGTACCCGCACACCGTGTTCCGATAAGTAATCGGTCAGATCCTCGGCCATACGCTTGGTAAGCGTAGTCACCAACACGCGCTCGCCCGCCGCCACCCGCAACGTTATCTCACTCATGAGATCATCGACCTGGGTTGACGCGGGCCGTACCTCGAGCTGCGGATCCACCAATCCGGTAGGGCGAACCACCTGCTCCACCACTTGCCCGGCGTAGCGCTCTTCGTACGGGCCGGGCGTGGCGGAGACAAATACCGTCTGTGGCGCCATGCTTTCGAATTCATCGAACCGCAAGGGCCGGTTGTCTAGCGCCGAAGGCAAACGGAAGCCGTACTCCACCAGCGTTTCTTTACGGGACCTATCGCCTCGGTACATAGCCCCCAATTGCGGCACCGTGACGTGGGACTCGTCGATGATGAGCAGTGCGTCGGCTGGCAGATAGTCGAATAATGTCGGCGGCGGCTCACCTGGGGCCCGTCCCGACAGATACCGCGAATAGTTCTCTATGCCTTTGCAATGACCGAGTTCGTGCATCATTTCAAGATCGAAGCGGGTGCGCTGCTCAAGGCGCTGCGCCTCCAATAGCTTGTTGGCCTCGCGCAAGTATTCGAGGCGCTCGCGCAGTTCTTCTTTGATCTCGGTCACTGCATTGACCACTGTCTCGCGCGGTGTCACATAGTGACTTTTAGGGTAGACGGTGGCGCGCGGCAGCTTGCGGGAAACCTCACCGGTCAGCGGATCGAAAAACGCGACGGACTCCACTTCATCGTCGAACAACTCTACCCTAATGGCTTCCCGCTCTGACTCGGCTGGATAGACGTCTATTACATCGCCGCGCACCCGGTAATTACCGCGGCGTAGCTCGATCTCGTTGCGGATGTATTGGAGTTCGGCCAGGCGGCGCAGAATGAAGCGCTGATCCACCCGATCGCCACGGCGCAGATGCAACACCATCGAATGGTATGCGGCCGGATCGCCAAGGCCATAAATCGACGAAACAGTCGCCACGATCAGCGCATCCGGCCGCTCGAGTAGTGCCTTGGTGGCGGACAGCCGCATCTGTTCGATGTGATCGTTTATCGAGGCGTCTTTTTCGATGTATGTATCCGATGACGGCACGTACGCTTCGGGTTGGTAGTAATCGTAGTAAGAGACGAAGTACTCCACCGCGTTCTTGGGAAAGAACTCGCGCATCTCGCCGTAGAGCTGCGCAGCGAGAGTCTTGTTCGGTGCCAGGATGACGGTGGGGCGTTGAATGCGCTGCACCACGTGGGCCATGGTGAAAGTCTTACCCGAGCCAGTGACGCCGAGCAACGTTTGATGCGACAGTCCATCGTCGATGCCCTGCAGTAGTTGTTCTATGGCCTGCGGTTGATCGCCCGCAGGGGCGAACTTGGACATCAACTCGAATTTATGACTGGTCTCGAATTTACTGATCACTTTTTTGGCCAGGGCTTTTTACTCCCAAAGACCCTTTAATATTTTAATCATCAGAGGCTCTGTGCCTCTCCGACGCACAGGCGTAGAATACGCGCCCGCCCCCGAACCTTCCCCTTGCACGAGGACCCAACCGTTGGACTACCACTTGTCCGATAGAGTCAAAGCCATCAAACCATCCGCGACTATGGCCGTCACCGATCTAGCCCGTGAACTCAAAGAGGCCGGGCAAGATGTGATCGGCTTGGGTGTGGGCGAACCCGATTTCGATACCCCTGAGCATATCAAAGAAGCTGCCCGAAGAGCGCTGGCTGAAGGCTTTACCAAGTACACGGCGGCAGACGGTACACCGGGTCTCAAAGACGCCATCATCGAAAAGTTTCGCCGCGACAACGAGCTGTATTACGAGCGGGCTAACATCGTCATCTCCTGTGGCGCGAAACACTCGGTGTTCAACTTGACGCAGGCAGTTTTGAATCCGGGCGATGAACTCGTAGTAGCCGCGCCCTATTGGGTGTCGTACACCGATATGGGAATACTGGCGGGCGCCGAGCCGGTAGTCATCCAAACCAACATCGACCGTCAATTCAAGATGACGCCGGAGCAGTTGGAAGAAGCGATTACTCCCCGCTCACGTCTGCTCATATTGAATTCACCCTCGAATCCCACGGGCGGGTGTTATACGAAAGCGCAGCTTCAGGCCTTGGGTGAGGTGTTGGCGCGTCACCCGCAGATCATGATCTGCACTGATGATATCTATGAACACATCAGTTGGGGGGAAGAACCTTTTTGCAGCTTCGCCACCGCCTGCCCTGAATTGCTAGACCGAACAATCGTCATCAACGGTGTCTCCAAAGTCTATGCCATGACTGGCTGGCGCATCGGTTATGCGGCGGCACCAGTGCCCGTGGCCAATGCCATCCGTAAAATCCAATCCCAAAGCACCGGCAGCCCACCCTCGGTATCGCAATACGCCGCTCAGGCAGCCTTGAGCGGCGCACAATCCGAAGTGGGCAAAATGGTGCAAGTGTTCAAAGAGCGCCATGACTACGTGGTGGGACGGCTGAACGCGATGCCCGGTATGCGCTGCTTGCCGGCGCAAGGTGCTTTCTATGCGTTCCCGGATGTCAGCGAGGCGATCGCCAGTATCGAAGGCGTTGAGGACGATACGGCGTTTTGCGAGTGGCTGCTATCGGCTACAGGCGTAGCGGTCGTGCCGGGTGCCGCTTTCGGTACACCTGGGTGCTTGCGGATCACCTATGCCACGAGTGTGGAAGTGCTGGAAGAGGCCTTGAATAGGATTCAAGCAGCGCTCGGGAATCGTTGAGCGCGTTATCGTTGAGCGCGTTAACGGTTCGGCGTTGACGTGGGAGGTCAGGCAACCCACAATACCGGGCTCGTTCCTCGGTAGCTCAGTCGGTAGAGCGGGTGACTGTTAATCACTAGGTCGGCGGTTCGAGCCCGTCCCGGGGAGCCAAATTCAATCAATGACTTAACCCGCTTCGGCGGGTTTTGTTATTTCTGGGTTTTGTTATGTTCGAGTGTGTCCGCATGGTGTACGCAGATTCGGCGGTCTGGTAGCACGGATTCTGTTCTGCTCATGTCCAATCTGAACAGCCTTCGAGGTCTTCCCGAAGCGGCTCCCATTGCTGCTCGAGATTCCAGACGCATTGGCGCTGGGACAACGGCACTTCCAGGCGCATCTTCTTCTCGAAGATCGCTAGGAGGGACACGGCATTCGCCTTCATTTTGCGGCTCCCTCGACACCTTGCTCGGTAGCTGTGAAGCGTTCACTCCGATGCCACTCGAGATACTTGAAATGCTCTGGTGCTACCCAGCGCAGACACGCGGTGCCGTCCACCTGTAGAAGTGCACGGTGCACAGGTCGCAACGCTCGTGAAACGAGCATCTCGCCGGTGTCATCAAAAGTTATCAGGCCGCGGTCAAACAACGCGTCCAGTTGAGGGCTGAGGAGGAGTCCGTTGAAGACGTCCAGGCGCTCCCTGTCAGTGGCGCATCTTGCCCACGGTTTGGCGTGGCTCGCACGCAGTACTGCGGTAAGAGCAAGCCCGGTGACCGCGCACGCGCCACCCCGGTAGTCGATCAGTGCGTCCCTGAACACGTCCTGCCCTACGCGCTGGCGAACTATACGCTCCACTTCGGTCCGGCTTAACTCCGAGCCGCCGAGGACCTCGTCGATTCTTGCGGCATAGGTCGCGGCGGCCTGATCGGGCAGGGACTGCGCTAGCTGTGCGGCGCGGCGAAGCAGGCCGGCGAGGGCGTCGAGTCCCTTGACTGGGAAGATCGTTGCCTCCGCTGACGGGGTAGTGGACGACCTCGCAAGCTCTAGAGCGAGGCGGCCGCGGGGTACCTCGACGAGCCATTCGTCCTCGGCCGGCCCGTCTCGAACCATGCTGTAGGCGCGGTGGCGGGCCGACCCCAAGCGAATGACGTCGTCACTGCTTTCGAGGATGTTCTCCCAACCGTGGTCACGAGCAACCATCTCAACGAGCGATCGAGTGAGTCGCTTCACGGCAGTGCCCGCGTCTGCCGTTGGTTGCTGCTGGCCGAGAGCAGGTTCCACTCGATGGCTCGCCGGCGCCAGTGCTCGCCGATGCTCTGCACAAAGTCCGGACGAACGAGCTTCGCCCGCTCGTCGAGCCAACCTCCGGATTCTCGCCGGATGACGAACCCTTCGACCGAACCCGATCGATATGCGCTCGGTGCTGAGTCGAGCAAGGACCGCAACGCCTGCAAAGCGAACCGGCCTCGCGTCAGAATCGCTACGCTGTGGAGGCCGGCGTTCGCAACGATGGCGTCTCGCCGTTCCGTGTCCCAGAAGCCCTCGGCACGCCGGTCGTAGACATCGAAAGCGACAAACCAGTCTGGCAGCCGGTCGTAGCCAACCGAGTGCCGGGCCGCGCACCACTCTCCGAACAACGTCAAGTCGGGCGTAAGGATAGAGAGAAGGCCCGTCTGGTACATCGCGAGCCAACCGCGAAGCCGCGAGAACTGTCCCGCATAGGGCTGCTCTAGATACTGGCCCCGGTTCTGCACGCGCAACGTTCCAGTATCATGGAGCGAAATGCCTAGATTGGCGCCGTCAACCTTCTCTTCGACGACGACATCGCCGGACAGGCAGTGCTGGCACTCTGCCGGTGACATCACTTTGTCGCCGCGCGGCGCATCCGCCGCAAGCCAGGCCAGATGCGGGGTCCTAGGGAATCGGCACAGCTCAGGCGACCGGGGGCTCATGTCCGTTCTTCTCCCGGTACCGAGTGCGACACCAGCCATCGATCAACTGGCGCAGGCCAATTCGCTCTGCTGCGAGCACGGCTGTGACATCGTACCAGTCGGTATCGGACGCGTTCACGATCTCGACCGGCGCGACCACCTGCCGCGCTTCGTACGCCGCGCCTGCGAACTTCTTGTCGGAGTTGTCCCATCGGCATGCTGCCAGCGCTGCCGGGAGCACCCCGTGGCCGTGCTCGTCGTACTCGACCGACACCCAGACCACTTGGTCTAGGTCGCACTTCGCCTGAACGACCATGACGCCGTAGTCCTGCTCTGTGAGCTTGTTTTCGTACTCGCCTCGAATCTTCCACCGGTAATCGAGCACAATCGCAGCGTCCTGTGTCTCCAAGTCCATCAATCACGCAAAGACCTGTTCCTGCAACTCCGGCTCTGCCGGCGTCGCATCGCGCGGTTCGGGGGACACGGCGTGGGCGCTCGCGATGATCAGCACGTTGGTGTCGATGACGTGATTCATCCTGAATGCTGCGCCTTGTGACGTTCGAGTGCGAGCCGTGTCTGCTCGCGCGTCTCGCCAAGGGCGTCGCCGAAGAATCCCTTCGGCCAGTTCTTTATCCGCCCGCTCTCGTCAGCCACCAACGTGACAATACGAGCCCCGGGACCACGAGCCCCAGGACCATCGTGCTCCAAAAAGTACATCGCGCAGTCTCGAGTGGAAACCGTGCCTCGCGCCATCAAGGTCTGCATGCGGCGGAACAGGTGCTCCGAGTGGGTCTCGACGAGGAACTGCACACCCCGCTCCTTGCTCACGGCGGCGAACAGCTCTGCCAACAGTGCCGCCGCCAGCGGGTGAAGGTGACTCTCCGGCTCCTCGACGATGACGATGTGGCCCGGCGCTGCGTAGAGCGCCGCGACGATGACCGGCAGCACCTGAGATACGCCGACGCCGACGTCCTTCAGATTGGTACGCTCTGCAGCTTTCTCTATGTAGAAGCTCGTGTCGTGCCGAGCGCCCGAGTGTGTGGACGACGAGGCCGTCTGCCAGGCCCATTCGGCAGAGCCAGTGAATGGTCTGCCGGAACAAAAGCGAATCGCCGGACGGCGAAGTCCTCCCCTTCTTCTCGCGTTGCGCCGCGATGCCGCTCGCGATCAGCGCGTCGATGGCTCGAGCGCCGTCGTCTCCAAGGGTCCCTGGCATCCGCCCGCGCCAGACATAGTCGCGCTCGGCGAGCCGGCGGACGGGGCCCAGATAAAGGATCCGGCTCAGTTCCTCGAGCAGCGCGGGTCCGACGTCGTGCAGCGAGTCTCCGTCCGTTCCGAGCCGGGCGAGCGCCGCGGGGGAGAGCGCAAAAGACCTTTCGGGCCTGAATTCTCTACTCTGCCCGCGGCTGCGTCGTTCGTCTGCGAGCGACAGCGCGTAGACCCCCGGCTTGCGGCGCGTGACCGTAAATCCCTGTCCATCTTTACCGAGACGCAGGCTGTCCAACTCCGCTGCTCCCGCCGGACCGGCGCGATATTTCGCGCTGAACAGTGTCGATCCGGCCGGGCTGCCATCTGCGCTCCAACGGAACTCGATCCCGACCTTCCGGCCGGTGCCGTGCCGGCAGAGAACGTCTTCGAAGCGTCCGAGCGTCACCGAGTCGCCCGTGTCGGGGTTACCGAGGTTCAGATCTTCGTTCGGATCGTCCCCCTTCACCGTCTGACGCAGTAGCAGCAGGCTCTGGATGAGGCTCGACTTGCCGGAGGAGTTGGTCCCAAGCAACAGTGTGACCGGGGCTAGAGCGATCGGCCCGGTGCTGCGCCAGATCTTGAAGTTATCGAGTTTCAGGTGAATCAGCATCGACAGCTCCTGTAGCGCGACGCCTCATTCATGCCGGAGTTGTCTCGTTCCAGCGCGCCCACCCATCCAATCCTCTCGCGCGCCAGTCAATGCAATTTCCCCGACTCAAGTGCGTCCCATGCCTCTAACACAAGACGTTGGGTTCTGTACTCTCCGCAAGCCTTCTCCTCCCTTTGCCTCAATACACGAAACGTCTCCGAAGGGTAGTCGTCGCCCATCACATCCACGGGATCTAGCACATATCGAAGCTCATCGCGAGATAGTCCGTAGAGGCGCGCATAGTACGCATCCAGCTCCGCCTGTAAACGTGTCCGGCGATCCGGGTCGAATCGGTAGATTGCTGGGCGATCGGAGAACTCTTTCCCCCACAAATCGAGGTCACTTGCAGTACAGGTCAACTCCAGCACACGGGGAGCTATGAACAAAAGATCGTCCTTCGTGTAGGCGGTTGGAGGGAGAACGGGAAGTTGCCGCGCGATGAAGAAGTTGAGATTTGTGCCTCCGATCTTATGACGACCCACAAAGTCCAAGACGAGCGCCGAGAGATTCGCGACCAATGCGGCAATCAGCTCTGAACCAATGTCTTTCTCAAAGAACAAC
The DNA here is from genome assembly GCA_012103455.1 of Gammaproteobacteria bacterium. Classification (GTDB taxonomy): domain Bacteria; phylum Pseudomonadota; class Gammaproteobacteria; order HK1; family HK1; genus WLWT01. The sequence continues at coordinate 4,105,209 of WLWT01000001.1, read as the reverse complement.
AATGGTAGGTTGTTCCCAGCCCCGGCGCGTGGCACGACGGAGGCGATCACAGTGCGTTCGTTGGTCGCATTGGTAATATTGCGAAATCCAATGTACCAATCAGGTGCAGTGGTCTCCAAACAATAGTTTGCCATTTCATAAACGTCCTCCGCTTGCTTTGATGCGGACTCCCCTGAGTCAACAGGAAAGGTTCGCGCGACGCTCGGCAACGCCTGAACCGACTCCTCTTCGGCGGCGTACCAAGCGGCCTGCGTTCGTCCTGTTGTGTTGACTGCGCTGACGGCTTCGGCAGGAAGGTACGCAGGGCCTTGAGGTTCCAGGCTCGGAGGATTATCGCCGCATAGACCCAGCGCGGCCGGAGGCAGGCGCCGGGCAAAGGGGAATTGGTCAACGAAATCCTCCCAGGCCGGATACAGCTCCCGCATGACGTCGCGACTTTCTCCGGGTCCTCTTGCCAGGAGCCAGTTGCCGAAGAGCAGGTGCGCGAGCGCGAGGATGAGCTTCTCCCTGTCGCCTTCGCGCAGAGCCCCTAGGAGCGTCTTGGGCAGGCGGGCGGTACGAAGAAAGACCTCCCTAGCCTCCACCCAGTAGCGCGGCGTCACCGCGAATTCAGGATCATGCTTGCTGGCGAGAGGAACATCCTCAGTCGTCTCCCGGCCGTCCTTCTCGACGTAGGTCGCCCAGCGATGGTCGTAGTGATGGATCATCTTGGCTTCGTAGAGCGGCAGCCGGTTGTTATCCGGGCTCGTCGCGAACAGGTGGCTGTCGTTCGACATGTGGAACATGGCAGTGAATCGGACGCCCCACGGGTTCTCCTCGGCTTGACCGCCCCGCGCCTCGCGAACAAACACCGGCACGCGGGAGTAGATCGCCTTGGCTAGCTCAGCATCGCGCACGGAGCGGAACACCGGACACGTCCCGGTGTTCGGGTTGATGCGCTGAAAGTCCTCCCGAGTTAGCGTGAATCGGCGGCGCTCGTCAGCGAGCTGCTCCGGGCGGGTGAAGTAGAATCCGAACTCCGAGGAATCAACCCTGCCCAGAGTCAACAAGCAGAACTTGAAGCTCCGATGAACCCCCGGGAAGATGCCCTCCCGGTTTTCGAAGTCGTAGAGGCTGACGAGCCGGCCACCCTGCGAAATAGCCTGGAAGTAGGCCTTGGCCGAGTCGTCGGTGGCGATCCCAGTGGGGACGATGAAGCCGGCACGCCCCGAGCGGTGGACGATCTGAGCGATGGTCTCGGCGAACAGGGCGTAGGTGTTCACGTCGCCGACGCCGGTCAGCGGGAACCGCCCCCCTGCTCCGCTTTTACGTGTCCATTGCCCAGCCGCAAGGCGGCTCGTCAAAGTGCATCACCCGCAGGGCATTCGAGGCGACTTCGGCGAGGCTCCCAGGCTCGTTCGCGATGCGCGTGAGCACCCCGGCGCCGCCTTCGGCCGCTTCGTAGAACAGCAATGCCCGGCGATTGTCCGCCGTGGGCAAGGGCTCGCCGATCAGCTCCGCTTCCTCGATCTGGAACGCCCGCTCGACTCCGCGCCGCAGGGCGGCCTGCAAGGTCGCCATCGTGCTCGCGGAGACCTCATGCGCGGGCGTCAGAATCAAGATGTTGCGATAATCCTCGACATAGGGAACGATTCGCTGATTCGGCACCCGCTCGATCAGTGCCTCGTCCGGCGTCTGGCCGTCCGTGTCCTCCTGCGGGCTGTCCTGCTTGCTCCAGACCCCACTCAGCGGATTGATGTAGAACCCCAAGTGCGACTTCTTCTTGCGGCGGCGCCAGCCGCGATTGATGCGCCACACTCGCGCAGCCGGCGCATAGGTAAGCGTCGCCAATACAGCGCCGTCGGAGCTGACCTCCGCGTCCGTACGCTGAATATCGCCGTCCGGGCCGGGAAGAAACCGGTAGGTCGTCTGCAGTTCGAAGCCCTGCCGCTGACGCTCCTCGTCGTTGACCGAGATGCGCTCGACCGGGATCGCCTCCACTGCCTCAATCCGGTACAGATCGGATACCCGGTCCTCATCGGTGAGCCGGGCGCTGCAGTGCTCGCAGACGTTCGCACCGGGCTCCGGCCCGCCCTCGTCGCCCAGGTGGCCGTAGCCGCAAGCCGAGCAGATGCGCGCGGTAACGGTGGCAAGCTCACTCGACGCGGAGACGTGGTCAGCCGACCCGACGTTCAACTTCGCGCGTATGACCCGGAACATCCGCCCCTCATGGTAGATGAGACTGCGCGGGCCGAATTCAGACAGCGCGATGAAGCGTGGCCGGCTGACCATCGTGCCCTCGTCGTCCTCGCCCCTAGAGGTGGCGCCACGACCGGGGACCCACGCCATTAGGGGAAGTCGCGGGAAGTTATAGCCGGGGAGGTAACCCTGACTTGCGAGGTAGCGATAGGTATAGAAGTCCGAGTTCTGGGTGTTGCCGGTCTGCAACAAGACCGCATGTTGTCTGGCCGCGTCGCCGTAGCGCCGCCGGGCATTCTCCCGGTCCCGGTTCTTAATAGCGTGGCTGCGGACGAGTTCGTCCGCGAGAGCCATCTGCTTGCGGGTCGCCTCGAACAGATTGCGCCAGCGGTCCAGCGCACGGTCGAACGCCTGCGGCGCTTGGTCTACGATAGTCTCCACGTAACCCCCGTCGAACCACGGCGCCACATCCGGCGTGAGCTCCGCGCTCACGCTGGCGACGACCCGCGCGGCCTGGTGCTTCGCCCGGTGCAACGTTGCGGATGCGACGAAGCGGTCCCACAGTTCCAATTTAACCGGTCTACCTTCGCGTTCGAAATCGAGCAACGGCGCGATACTCGTATCGAGTTCGTGCTCGACGTTTGCCAGCCAGACGGCATGAATGTGGCTGTCGATGAGGTCCCGGTTGGCGAGGTCCAGAGTCGGCGCCTGCACCACGCCGTGCACCATCTCCGCCGCGTGGGCGAAGAACCATTGGTCATGCGGGCTCTGCGCAGCGCAGTAGGTGACGACAAGCGCCGGGTGCCCAGACCGCCCCGCCCGGCCGCTGCGCTGTGCGTAGTTGGCTGGGGTAGGTGGAACATTGCGCAAGTAGACGGCGTTCAGAGCAGAGATATCGATGCCCAACTCCATGGTGGGAGAGCAATACAGGACAGGCAGCCGCGCTAGCGGGGCCGCGTGAGTCGGATCTTCCTGCCACTCGTCCTGGTCGCGTTGCGAATACCTGAAACGGGCCTCCAGCACCTTCCGCTTCGAGAAATCCACCTGTGCCGTGTGCTCGTGAGCCTCGAACTCGAACAATGGATGGGATGGATTGCCGAGCAATTCCGACGCTGTGAGGTAGAGCTGGCGGAAGAACGCGTTGGCGGAGTCGCGCTCCCCGGCATCATCCGTTACCAACTCCCAGGAGAGACAGGACGCTTGCAGGCGCCAGCCCACCAGTGAGGCGTCCAGCTTGCTGGGCTGAACGTAGCCATGAGTGACGGCCGCGTTGAGAAACGTCTCCAGCATCGCGGCGACTTCGCCGGCGGAGAGGTTCGCCGCTGCGTCCCCGAGCGGCGTCTCCCGCCAGCAAGGGGCTCTGCGCAGCAACCGCACCAGGCGCGAGCGGGGCCCGCCGCTGACCAGGTCTTCCCGCGGCCGAGCGCGCCGTTCCGGGCGCTTGCTGAGGATGAGATACCGCGAGGTGGCAAGCTGCTCGTCGGGCGCGAATGACCATCGTTCGTTGAGGTAGCTGAACGCCGTGGTTCTGGCTCTATCTTGCTCAGCCGGTTCCAGGTAACGCGATTCCAGACAGAGGCTGCCGCGGAGTTCGTCGAACACCAGACAGCCGAAAGCCTCTCTCCCGGCCGGTCCGATATCACGCAAGGCAGGATGTCCCGAGGAGAACCGCGTCTCGTCGGCACAGAAGTCCGATAGGCCACGGTAACCGATGCGAAGAAGATGAAGCTGATCCAGATTGGGATTGTTGAACCGCCAACCCTTTCGCAGGTCGCGGAGCAGGCGGTAGCCGAGTATGAAGCGCACAGCGCGCTGCGCCTCCTCCAGCGCGAGGCCGGCAAGCCGTGGGTTTTTCAGATACTCCACAAGGCCCGACTCAACTGTCCCGGAAAAGCCGAGCGCATTGAAGACAGCATCCGCGAGCTGTTCCTCCGGCAGCGCTGCGCCGTTCGCCCGCATTGCCGCGATCAGTGCGGAGCGCAGGGTCAACAAGAAGATAAGGTCATTGAAGTGCCCGGCTTGCAGCGCGGCGTCCTGACGATTGTCGGAGAACCCGAGCATTTTTCTCGGGCCGGGAAGCGATTGTTCGGGCAATGCCTCAGCGAATAGCTGGCGCAGGAGCGCCAGTGTGAGCATCGTGGTCGCCGATGATCGGCCTTCTCCTGATAGGCTGGAAAGCCGGTTTACATCCCGGCCATACGCCTCGTGGATATATCCGCAGCGCAAACAAAAGCGGAACTTTCCGGGAATGAACCAGAATCGAACACCCTCTCCGAGCGTGCCATCCGGGGCAAGGGTGACATCCTCTGGGACGGCCCCCTTGTAGTTTCGCCTCACTCGGGGTTCCACCCGGCCGAAATCGAGCCAGTGCTCCGGGAGATCTTCCAACTGGCCGGTGTACGACAGGCCCGGGGTCACGGAAGCGAGAAACCCGTAGACCGTTTTCGAACTCCCGTCCGATTCGTCCACCGCCACGTCGTCGATTTCACGTGGCTGGAAAGCGCCTTGAACACTGCGCCAGACGGGATGGTATTCCTGCCCGCACTCGCGGCAAAAGTGCGCGGAGTACAAGAGAACTTGCGCTTCGCGCCGGCCGGGCGCGAAGCGCTGAAGGTCTAACGTTACTAGGCGCTGCCCGGTTGGTTCGAGAGTGGCGAGCACTTTCCCAGGTCCGCTGATGAACTGATGCAACTTGAACGCGAACGGTATGCTTCCATCCGGCGCTTTGAGAGAGTGCGCGGCAGTGAGGAAGTCCTGAAGCGCTCGCCTGGCATCTCCTGAGTTTGCGCCGCTGTCGCGCGCTAGCGCCGCGGCCGCACCCGTCAGCGTCATCGAGCGGGCACGCATGGGCGTGTAGAGTTCGTTGAACTCGATGCCGAGCGTGAGTTCGATCCAAATGGCGAGTGGATCACGCTGGAACTCAGCGAACTCAGACCAACTTCGAACGGGCTTGCGGAGCCGCTCGGCCAGGAGCGGCTTAACGGCCTCAAGATCTGCCGTGCGCTCGGTTATACGTACTAGCGTCTCACCGATCACCTCCTTGTCGGTGACCGCCGTACCGAAGAGCTTGCTCGCGACCGCGGCAACCGTTGTCCGCTGGTCCTGCTTAGTGCCAGTGCTCGACATGGTCGCGGACGTGCCTATGCAGAGCATTTCCTCGGCTTCGAGTCGTTGCCTGAGCCGGCGCACCAGCAGCGCCACGTCCGCGCCTTGTCGGCCGCGGTAGGTGTGCAGTTCATCGAGCACGAGAAACTCGAGACCACGACAATTATCGACGACCCGCCGATCGATCCGCTCATCGTAGCGCGTGAGAATGAGCTCGAGCATCATGAAGTTCGTGAGCAGTATATCGGGCGGGTGATCCGCGAGGCGGAGCCGCTCCGCGCTCGACTCCTGGCCCGTGTAGATACCAAACGTGAAGGGCCGCGCCGTATCCGGATACCCGTGCAAGAACTTCGAGATCTCCTCCGCCTGGCTGTTCGCAAGGGCATTCATGGGATAGATGACGATCGCACGGGTTCTCGCAGACTCGTCTTCGGCTCTTGCGCGGAGGATGCGATCGATGATCGGGATGAAGAATGCCAGCGACTTCCCAGAGCCCGTACCGGTGGTGACGACGTAGCTCTTTCCTTTTTTCGCGGTTGCGAGCGCTTCCACTTGGTGCGCGAAGAGTTGCAGGGGCTTCGGCGCACCCTCAGGTTTGCCGATCTGAAAAATCTCCGCAGTTGCCTCATGCAGAGCGCCGTCCGCGACGAAGGCGTCAACTGGACCGATGCGCTCGAAATTTGGATTGATCTGGATGAGCGGTTCCGGCCAGTAGCGTTGCCGCTCATACTCGGCGTCTACTACGCGGCGAATGTCGTCGGCATGAATTCGGGTGAAGCTGCGCGAGAAGCTGCCGTACTCCTCGATCAGGCGGTCCCGGAAGTCGAAAACGTCGCGCACAGTTGAGGTCTATCTTTGCGATGCCAAGCCAAAGGTGTGCAACAGGCCCCCCAACTGTGGGAATGCTGCTCATGTACATAGCGTGATCCACTGTTGCCAGGATGATCTTTATACCCTTCGCAGCCGTGGGTGAACGCGCAATTACAGTGTAGCCGTAGCGAGCATGTGCCATACGATCGTGGCACCTTGCTTTCAGGTGTTGCCCCCGGGTTCCGGACAACCTTACATGACGGCACCCGCGCAGAGGCAATTTTCCGCCGCTTGTAATCTGTGGCTGACGAAGAGGAACGTGACGCCGCAGCAGCTCCGACAGGACGAGGTCAACTCAGAACGGGCGGTCTGCGTAGGCTGACTTTGTGCCTCAGCCAACCAACCGAAGTCTCGGGAACGAGCCGGGCGGGACGCGATGAGTTGGAGTCGCTGCTTCAGTTCATCCGCGAGGGCGACACGTTGGTCGTGACCAGATTGGATCGGCTCGGCCGCTCATTAGTTGACTTGGCAGACATCGTTCGGCTGCTAGATTCGAAGCAGGCTCACCTAAAGATAATTGATCAACACTGAGGCAGCTAGCGGTAACGCGTTTATTGGCATGCTCATGGTCTTCTCTGAGGACGAAAATCATGCGCTTGCCGGAGGTAATTTCCCGGACCGGCCTCGCGTCCATCGGGTTTCATCTCGGAGATCGCAAACCTGATGCCTGCTTGTGGAAAGTGCAATCAGTCCAAGAGCGGCCGCCACTGGCGGCAATGGCTCACGGGACCCGCGCTTCGAACACCACGAACGCGCGGCGTTGAGGACTTAGACGAACGTATTCGTCGCATCGAGGTCTTTGAGCGAACATTTCATCGACGCCAGATTGACCTCGATAAGCTCGTCCCAAAGGAACTCTGGGACACCCACTGGCGCAATCATGACCACTTGCCTGCGGTGATGCGCGAGAGTCAGGAAACCGCGGACAAAATCCGAGAGTTGGCAACGTCAGCGATTGAGTAGCGGCGGCACGCGCACAGTGCGTGTGTACGTGCCATGTAACCCGAAACATGTCGAAGCGCTCGCCACTCTCGACACGAATCGCTCTGATTGGCCAAGGGGCTTCGTGCGACTCGACGCGGACCTTCCACTAAGACGTCAATCTCGATCACCGGGGCGCCTCTAACAATAGTCATTTTTTCGTGAGTGCGAGGAAGCACCGCGCGCACAACCACAGTGTATAGGTGATACCTGAGGATTCGAGCACGGAGTTGACGCCGCAATCGCGGAAAAAGTGCATTTTTAGAGGCGCCCTCCAGATTACCGGCGTCCAAGGCGGCGTAGGTAGGAATAATCTGAATGGACAAGGCCGCCTCTATCCCTTCCGCGACGCCGACGCGCCCGCGGTCATCTGGTCCCGAGAACAGCCTGACGACTCCGCCGGATTTTGCGTGTCCTCGGAGAAATCGCCTTGGCCGCTAGACCGCTGCCTTGCCCGATCCATCATGACGTATCGCGGTCACGGTTCCGTAACCGTTCGCACTGACCGAGCACGCGCGCACTGACAATGTAAGTCCGCCGCAATCCTCCTCAGCTCAGGTAAGCGTGCCAATTACGCGCTGCCTCCAGTGGCGTCTCCCGAGTGGCTTTTGGAGTAGTCGATGTACAATTTCTCAAACGCCTCCAGGAATTCGGCTTGCTGACCACCGCTACGGTCGTAATCTCTGCCCAGACCATGCCGCATGCGACGACGATGCTCTCAGCAAAGCAATGAGTGGTAGCGCCCGCGGATGAGGTTCCTTGCAGTATGATCCTCCGACTCTTATCCGGGCAGAAATTGGCTCATGACATAGACGTTTCTGCGTTTCACTCACCGGCTCGATCCCTGTGCACACTAGGCACCGTGTTGCTGAACAATCGCCGCACAACGTCTTGGGTAGTCGCCATCAATAGTGTCAGGTTACTTCCTGCGGCCGATGCACTTGGAAGAACACCCGGCGCCTCGGCGCTCATTCCTGGCCATCACATCGATGGTCACTCGCAACCATCTACCTTTCGCGCTGGCTTTCGATAGGAGTTGGATGCAGGACTAGCCGTTATCCACCCATTGCAATTGATGCCCCGCAACGGCGACCAACTCATCGTGTTGGTTCGTGATCTCCACCGTGGCTACAGTGCGTCGTTTGTTCTCATCGAAGCGCTCGATGCGGTACAGCGTGGTGACGGTATCACCTAGGAACACCGGCTTTAGAAAGCGCACTTTGTCGAAGCCTACGGCGATGGGTGTTCGAGTCGCGTCTGTCCGCGTGTCGGCGATGGCCAGGGTGGAAGCGGTGGAGATGAAGCCCACCAGCAGGGCGCCGTGCGCCATTGTGCGGCCCCAGGAGGAGCGCTCCATATATTGCTGATTGACATGGTTGGGCGAAAAATCGCCGGTGATGCCGGCGAATAAATAGACGTCGCTCTCACTGACGGTCTTGGTGAACGTGACTTCGCGGCCTATGGGCACAGGGCTTGGTGTCATGGGGGTTGCTCTCCAAGTAATCGGGACCTTTGATACGCTATTGTGCCGCGCTCTAGCGATATGCCGAGCGGATTGAACATGAAAGATAAAGTAGTGGTGATTACCGGTGCGGCCAAAGGGTTTGGGCGTGCTATCGCGCAACGGGCCGCCGCGGAAGGGGCCCGCGTGGTGGGCTGGGATATTGCGCCGGATGCGGCGCAAGGCCTGCATCACGCCGAGACGATGGATGTGAGCCAGCCGGATTCGGTGGCGGGCGCCATGGCTGGCACATTGGCCGCCATGGGACGCATAGACGTGCTGGTGAACAATGCCGGCGTCAATGGACCCACGGTGCCGAATTGGGAGTATCCGGTGGAGGACTGGTACCGGGTGATCGCTGTTGATTTGAGCGGTGTTTTCTTATGCGTACGGGCGGTTGTTCCACACATGCTGGAACGGGGCGAGGGGCGCGTCGTCAATATCGCCTCCGTGGCCGGTAAAGAGGGCAATGCCAATGCGGGACCGTATTCGGCGGCCAAGGCGGGCGTGATTGCTTTAACCAAATCTCTAGGTAAGGAATTGGCGGCAAGTGGCGTTTTGGTTAACTGCATTACGCCGGCGATGGCCGAGACCGATCTGCTAAAGGAAATGACCCCGGAGTACATAGAAGGCATTAAAGCGAAAATCCCCATGGGAAGGCTCTGCCGAGTCGAAGAGGTGGCGGAGATGGTGGTGTTTTTGAGCGGACCGGGATGTACGTTTAGCACCGGTGCCGTTTTCGATCTGACCGGCGGACGGTCGGTTTATTGACAAGCGCGGATGTGGACGATGAACGATCTCGGCAAGCTCTCTATCAATCAACTCACCACCCGGGAGCAATGGTCGCTGGAACAAGCCGTGGACGGTTACGCGCGCGCCGGCGTTGGAGCGATGGCCGTTTGGTGGGAAAAGCTGCGCGAGGTTGGTGCCGGGCGCGGCGCTAAAATCGTTCGCGATGCCGGTATGCGTGTGACCGGTTATTGCGTGGCTGGACAGATGACGGCCAAGGCCGGGGCCGCTTGGCGTGCGCAGATCGATGAAAACAAGCGCATGATCGATGAGGCGGTGGCGCTTGGTTCCACGTGTGTAGTGGCCATCGGTGGCGGCTTGGACGACGGCTCCAAGGATATAACATGCGCCCGCCAGCGGACCTTGGAGGGATTGGCCGAATTGGTGCCTTATGCCCGGCAAGCGCGCATGCGCATCGCATTGGAACCGTTGCATCCGATGGTTTGCGCGACCCGCTCGGTGCTGTGCACCCTCCAGCAGGCTAACGATTGGTGTGATGGTTTGGCTGCCGATGACATCATGGGCATCGCACTGGATACCTATAATGTTTGGTGGGATCCGAAACTAGAGCAGGAGATCGAGCGGGCCGCAGGGCGCATCGTTGCTTACCACGTGTCGGATTGGCTTGCCGATACCAAGGATCTACGGTTTGATCGCGGCATGCCCGGCGATGGTGTCATCGATTTTAAGCGCTTGCGCCAGTGGGTGGAGCGCACTGGATATACGGGTCACCATGAAGTCGAGATACTTTCCAGCCGTTGGTGGGCGGAGGATCCGGTGCACGTGGTGGACGTTGTCAAGCAACGCTACGCCAGCGTTATGTAAAAGGCCTGTTATACAAAGGGGCGCCTCTAACAATAGTCATTGTTTCGTGAGTGCAAGGAAGCACCGCGCGCACAACCGCAGTGTAGTAGGTGATACCTGAGGATTGGAGCACGGAGCTGACGCCGCAATCGCGGAAAAAGTGCATTGTTAGCAGGTGCCCAAAGGACTAGGGGAGAATGCGGGCCTCGCGGTACTGGGCGAACAAGGCGAGCATCAGCTCTTGGCTATCGGCCCATCCGTGAAAACCAAAACGCCGGGTTTTGTTGGTGCAAAGCAGTTCATCCCAGGTTCTCTCGAGCGTTGCGTCCAAATAACCCCAGTTCACGATCCGGGACAAACAGAGAGGTTGCAATCCTTCACGGGCGACGATTTTTTGCCATAACAGCTCCCGTCCGCTCATGACTTCCGCAAGGCGCATGGGCCGCACGCTGCCACAGGGCATGTCGAAGAAATCGGCGATGCGCGGCCATACTTGACTCCAGCGAAAAGCATCGCCGTTGGTGATGTTGAACGCTTGATTGGCGCAACCGCTATCCGAGGTCATCCAATCCATCGCTTCGGCGAGTAATTCAATGGAGGTGACTTGGGTGAGGCTGTGGTAAGCAGCTTGCGGGCCGGGAAAATCGAATGCCGCGCCCAGCTCTTTGCACAAGGCGGCGTAGGTGCCCAGAGATGACACCAGATTGCGGGCGATGGCAGGGGAGAAATGGAGCAAGGTGTTTGGCCTGGAGGCGCTCCAACTCCAATGGCCGGATTGACTGCGGGCGCGCAGCAGATCTTCTTGGTCGTAATTGAAGTTTTCTATAGGTGCCCGCGGATCGTCTTCTTTGGCCGGGGAGGGGAAGGGTCCTATATGTACACCATAGACTTTGCCACCCTGAACGAGGTGCACATGGCTAAGCGATGCTCCCTCTAAGACGTTCAGTAAGTTCTCCAGCAGCAGTAAATTACTGGCGACATCTTCCAGTACTTGCTCTTGATGAGTAGCCCGCCCGCAGTAGAAAAGATGGGTAGTGTCGCGGTGCGCCTGCAATATCCGGGCGCAAGCGCTAGCCTCCGCCATATCGATCTGCACGTAGTCGATGCCACGGATAGGACCGCTAGGTGGATTTCTAGCCAGTCCTACCACTGGTATGTTTCTATTACGGGTCAGTTGCCGGCCGATGGCGCTGCCTACCGCCCCCGTAACGCCTGCTATGACTGCTTTCATTGCTCCAGCGTTATCGGTCCGCCGCCAGTTAACGAATCCTGAATGGCGAGTACGGTGCGAAGCGTGCGCAAGCCGTCTTCACCTGAAACCCGCGGGCTGTGCTCACCGCGTACCACGCCGCAGAAGTGCTTGAGTTGGTGTTCGAGAGCAGCGCGGGTACCCGCTGCAATTGTGCGCATGTGGATGGGATGGTGCCAGTTGGCGGGACCATCCTCGCTGTGGCGCCAATGTTCCAGGCGCGGTAGGGCGAGAGCACCTTCGCTTCCCATGAAGCGGTAACAGTTGCGGCCTGTTGGTGGTATTTCCGGGTTTTCGCCGGTACCCAATTCCCAACCCCAAGGGGACGGCGCCGCATCCGAGACCAAGATAGTACCTACCGCGCCACTTGCGAAACGCAGGCTTACCGCCAAGGTGTCTTCCACTTCATGGTCCCGCGCGATGGCGCCGCCTTCCGCGTTTAGCCGTATCACAGAGCCGCACAGATAGCGCAGCAAATCCACGTCATGGATGAGGTTGATGAGCGCGGGACCGCCGCTGGGGCGCTGCCGCCGCCAAGGGGCATCGTAGTAGGTGCCGTGTTTGCGCATGGCCCACAGACATTCAATGGCCAGTAGTTTGCCAATGCCACCGCCGGCGAGTATCTCCCTGGCCGCTTCAATGGCAGGGTCGAAGCGGCGGTGATGGCCGACCGCCAGCGGCACCGAGCGCTCTTTCGCGGCGGTGACCAGTTCTTCTCCAGCCGATAATGTGTCGGTAATCGGTTTTTCCATGAGTACGGGCACGCCGCGCCGTATGCAGGCGAGGCCGACGGCCAGATGTTGATCGTTCGGGGTGGCGACGATGGCGCCGTCGATGGTTGCCTCCGTTTCCAATAGCGCATCCGCATCTCTATAGAAGCGGGCCCCATGGGCGTGTGCCAGCGTCCGCGCCGCATCCGCCGGATCGGCCACGGCGGTGACCAGACAATCTGCTGCAGCGGCGGCTAACGACAAATGACGGGCGCCGATATTGCCGGCACCGAAAAGTGCGAGTTTTAGCGGCGGTGCAATGAGCTGGGTCAAGACGCTTCGGCCTCTTGGTACAGCACGCCATCGCGTATCATGGATTGGATGTCTGCTTCGGAAAAGCCGACGCTCTCGGCAATTGCGCGGTTGTGTTGCCCTATGAACGGAGCCACGGCGGGCGCCGCTAATGGACTGGCAGAAAAATGAAACGGCAGGTTGGGCATGGTGATGGTGCCGAGCTTGGGATGCTCTTGTTCGATCAACATACCGCGTGCTTTTATCTGCGGATCTGCTAAAACTTCGTCGATACGTTGTACTTTTGCGCTCGGTACTGCCGCTTTGTCGAGCGCGGCAAGGCAAGCATCCACGCTCTTTTGTGCCATGGTCCATTGACGAATTTTGGCGAGGATCTCAAGCCGGTGCCGGTTACGACCTTGAGGGCCGTGAAAGCGTTCATCGCCGGCCAACTCTGCGCCGCCGATGAGATAGGCCAGGCGGCGCCAGGCGGCATCGACTTGGGCGGTGATGACTAGATAACCGTCTGTGCCGGGGAATACTCCGTATACCGTCGATTCCGGTAAGTCATGTCCTGTTTGTACCGGGATCTCTTTGCCGCCACTTAGCGTATAACACTGTACCGCGTATTCGTGCATCGACATCATGCAGTCGTAAAGGGCCAGATCGATATGTTGGCCAAGGCCGGTTTGGTGGCGGCCTAGCAGGGCCGCATTGACGGCGGCCACACCGTGAATGCCTGTATACATATCAGCCAGTGCCACTCTAAACAAAGGTGGCGCCTCGCCCGGTACACCGATCATGGCCATGGCACCGCTCTTGGCTTCGGCGATGAGACCGAAGCCCGGATTGTCTTTTTCCGGGCCCGTGTGGCCATAGGCGGAGATCGAGCAGTAAACCAGCCGCGGATTGCGTTGGGCCAGAGCGGCGTAGCCAAGACCCAACCGGTTGAGGGCGCCCGGTCTGAAGTTTTCGACGAACACATCTGCCGTGTCCACCAACCGGTGCATGAGAGCTAAACCGCGTGCATCGCGCAAGTTAACACAAAGTCCTTTTTTACCCATATTTTGTTGCAGAAAATAGCCACTTTCTCCGTTGATAAAATAAGCGTGGGCGCGCGCGGCGTCGCCGGCGGTAGGGCGCTCGACTTTAATCACTTCAGCGCCCATTCCAGCCAGGCAGCGCGATAGGTAGGGGCCGGCGAGAAAGTGGCTGTAGTCGATAACGCGGATGCCGTTTAATGGCAACGGTTGCCGGGGGGTATGCGATTCGGTGGACATCTGCGGGCTCAATGGTTTTATGGCTTGCGAGTTATGTTTTCCAAGTTATGGTTCCCTGCGCGTGCGTAGGCCCGCAACCCGCAGTTCGCTGGCTAGCACCTGCGGGGCCAGATCCGCTATGGATGAGGCCATTGCATTTACTGCGTGCTGATCCGCAGCAGTGTCTTCGCAGGCCGGGGGAGGCACCGGGGTATCGAATTCGTAGCCCGGATCGATGCGTTGGCGCTGCCAGGTGGTACGCATCTCTTGCCACGCCCCGAGTAATGTGCGTGGCGCCGGCATATCGTGAGCGACGGCTTGATGAAGGCGCTTTAACCGGTAACACGGTACCGCAGCGTACATATGATGTTCGAGGTGCCAATTCATGTGCCAGTAGAGAAACTCGGTAAACGGGTTCAGGGTGATGGTGCGTACGCATTTTCTGAAATCAGGAACGTTGCTGCGCAGCCCGCAGTGCATGGCAACGCCGACAAAGTATCGATGCCAATTGGCGATGAAAACCGCACCGCAGACAATGAGTGCGATCACCGGTTGCCCGGCGGCTATGCTCACCACGATGACACCGGTGTGAAAGAGCAAAACTGTTCTCGCCCAGCGCGCCGCTTTGGCCTGCTCCTCAGGATGATCGGCGTAGAGTTCGCTACCCCAGGAGTTGAACGGGTTATCAAAGCGGTTGCATGCCAGTTTGATGAAGTTTTTGAGGGTGGGGATAAGACCTCTGGATTGGTAGCCGCCGGTGATATTGAAGGTGAACAGTTGTAGAAGAAAAAGGACCCGCAGTGACGGCTCCACGGGTAACACTTCTTCGCGGTCGGCTGCGGGGAATAAGGTGAAACGGTGATGATAGCTATGGCTGAATTTATAGACGGGAAAGTTCAGCCAGCCGATCAGTGACACAATGCGCAGAAACAATTCGTTTAGCCATTTGGTTTTAAAAACGGTGCCGTGACACATTTCATGGTGGGGTGCGGTGAGAAAGGAAGCAATGGTGCCGTGGATGAACAAGGCAGCGGCGAAGCCCCACCCGGCCTGTTGCGTGAAAAGATACCAGCAGGCAATGCCGGTGAGTACCAGCAGTGTCAGATGGCCGACGGCATGAGTTGCTCCCAGTAGGTCGTTGGGTTGCGATAGCTCGCGTAAGGTGGCGCGATCGAGGGAGCAGCGGTACCAGTCGATGCGCAAATTTTTGCGCGCCTGCGCCAGCGCTGGGACGTCTTTGAAATCTTGTGTGATGGGGTTCATTTTCTGTCTCCATACTGTCCGTGGTGCGCCGGTGATGGCGATGCATACATGCAGGCGGCCGCGCGTGTTTTCTTTGCTGATTATATCAATGGGTAGCGGTTCGCCCGGCGGCACGATTGTGCGTGCCAATAGAAGGAGGGGCATTGGAAAGTCGGATCGGACATCACTACGGCCACCGGCGTGCCGGTGGCCGTAGTGTGCTCCGCGGCATGGCGCAGCAGTGGGTGTTCCAACGCTTGCAACGCGATACCGGAGATCTCCCGGGTGCCGTGGCTAGCAGCGAGCTTGGCAGCCAGCGCCTGCGGGTTCATTTTCTCTACATATGACACCTGGGCACCTGCTGAAAATTGCGATTTCGACATTTCGCTAGAGCGTAGCGGCTGATTTTATTGATTATCAGATTTCAGAATATGGATTATTAGAGGTGCCCTACAGTTGTTGATTCTCGCCTCAGTGCTTTTTTTTCCGCCGATCGCGTTGTTCTTGGTGCGATGAGTGTTTTGTATTTGGTGCGCCACGGTCAGAGCGAATGGAATCGCGCGGGCCGGATTCAAGGCCGTACAGAATCTCCGTTGACCGAGTTGGGACGCACACAGGCACGGGCGCTGGGCCGGCTATTGCGGGCCGTATTGCCCGGTGATGAGCTGGATATCGTGGCCAGCCCTCTAAGCCGTGCTTTAGATACAGCGGTTATCATCGCGCTGGAGTTGGGGCGATCGGCTGCTCAAGTGCAGCAGGACGGACGGCTCACCGATTTTGATGTAGGCCTGTTGGCCGGATATGCGGGATGGGAGGCGGTGGCCTTAGAGCACCCCGAACTCGCGCGGTTACGGCTTGACGATCCGCTGCGGTTTCACCCCGATGGCGGGGAGAGCGGCGCTGATGTTCTAGCACGGGCGGCGGCTTTTTTGGCGCAGCGTGAGCGGTGTGGCCGCGATGCGTTGGTTGTGTGTCACGGGGTGATTACGAAGTTTATTCGTGCGGCCCGGTTGGGGTTGACCGATGGCGCGATCATCGCCCTCGGTGAGGACCAGGATTGTGTTTATAGACTCGAGGACATGCAGGTGACCGAACTGCGTGCCGATGTGAGTGGGGAATGCGGTGACTGAGCGGGTACGGGTACCTATCGATCTGGGCGAGCGCAGCTACGAGGTGGTGGTTGGCGAGCGGTTATTGGAGCACAGTGCCGATATCCTGAGTCCGATCGTGGCTGGGCGCCGTGTGTTCGTGGTGACGGACGAGGTTGTTCGGGCGCGGCATCTGCATCGCTTAGCACCGGTGTTGGGTGAGGTGGCGAGCGGTTATGAAACGGTTTTGATCCCGCTAGGGGAGCGCACCAAGTCATTCGCGCAATTGGAGGTGTTGCTCAACCGGTTGTTGGATCTGGGGATGGACAGGCGGTCGGTTTTGCTGGCTTTGGGTGGTGGTGTGGTCGGCGATGTGGCGGGATTCGCAGCGGCGCTGTTCATGCGTGGGGTTGATTTTGTGCAAGTGCCGACGACGTTGATGTCACAGGTTGACAGTGCAGTTGGTGGCAAGAACGCGATCAATACCCGTCATGGGAAGAACCTTATCGGTACATTTCATCAACCGAGGGCCGTGTTGAATGATGTCACTGTATTGCACAGTTTGCCGCGGCGTGAGCTGGTGGCGGGCTACGGAGAAATCGTCAAATACGGGCTCATTCGGGGGGAGCGCGTATTTTCGTGGCTGGAGCAGCACGGACCGGCTGCGCTAGCGCTCGATGAGCAGGCCCCCCAGCAAGCTCTGATCGAGGCGGTGCGCATGGGGTGCGAGACCAAGGGTGACATCGTCGCTGCCGATGAGAGGGATCAGGGGCGGCGCGCGATCATCAATCTAGGACACACGTTTGCGCATGCCATCGAGACGGAAGTTGGCTACGGCGCGCTGTTGCACGGAGAGGCGGTGGCGGCGGGCCTGGCCGCGGCCGCGGCGCTTTCGGCCAAGCTCGGCTATTGCGAAACAGCTTTGGTCGAGCGCTTGCGAAGGCATCTTGGGGCGGTGGGACTGCCGGAGCGGATTGCCGCGCTTGCCACGCAGCGAAATTGGGATCCGGCGGCCCTGATGGCGCACATGGCCCACGATAAGAAGACCGTCGGTGGCCGAGTGGCCTTCGTTTTACTCAGAGGTGTCGGCGAGCCGTTTGTAGACAACACGGTGCCGGAGGCAGCGGTACTCACCGTGTTGGCCGAAGAGTGCAGCCGGCACAACGCGGACACACGGCGTTAAGAATTTTCTTTTCCTTCGTCTTCCGAAGCCGGGGGACGCCACAGATCCGGCATGATCTTGGCAGTTTTCACCACATTGTCTTTTGTTTGAATGATCTCGACGGGGTAGCCGCCTATGCGCAAGCTAGTGCCGCGTTGGGGGATGGCTTCCATATATTCGAGGATCAGGCCGTTGACGGTGCGTGGTCCTTGGGCCGGTAGCTGCCATTGCATAGTGCGGTTGAGTTCGCGGATGGTGGCGCTGCCATCGATTAGATAACTGCCGTCCTCCTGCTGGTGCACGTCGTGGCTCAAGTCGTTCGGATCAGTGGTGAACTGGCCGACGATTTCCTCCAGGATGTCCTCCAAGGTGACTACACCGTCTATGTCGCCATATTCATCGACCACCAGGGCGAAGCGTTCTTCTTTGCTCTGGAAGTTGACGAGTTGGGTATGCAAGGGCGTGCCCCGTGGTACGTAGTAAGGGTCGTCACAGGCGTCCAGTACCGCGTCCTTGGTGAGTTTTCCCTGCAGGGCGCTCTCTAGCAATTTGCGCAGGTGCACCACACCTTCGACGTTTTCCATATCGCCTCTGTAGATCGGTAGCCGCGTGTGTTGGCTGTGTAGCAAGGCCTCGGCGATGGCACGCTCATTGTCTGCCAGATCGATACCGTGGATCTCCGCGCGCGGCACCATGATGTCGTCCACCATCACGTTGTCCAGATCCAATATGCTGAGCAGCATGGCGCGGTGGCGGCGGGAAATGTGCGAGCCGGTCTGGTTTAACACGGTGCGCAGTTCATCGGCGCTGAGCGTATCGTCTTCGCCATCTTCGGTTGATGCGCCTAGGACTTTCAGCAAGCCGTTCGACAGCCAATTCAAAGCCACCACGACGGGATACAGCAGGCGCAGAAGCGGCAGTAATATCAGACTCGCTGGAAAGGCGATACGCTCGGGGTGTACCGCCGCCAATGTCTTGGGCGCCACTTCGGCGAAGATCAGGATAACGATGGTCAAAACAACCGCCGCAATGGGCACACCGGCATTGCCCCACAATTGCACGGCGATCAGGGTGGCCAGGGAGGAGGCGAGGATGTTGACGAAGTTGTTGCCGAGCAAGATGAGGCCGATCAGTCGATCGGGCCGGTCCAGCAGGCGCTTGGCGCGGCGGGCGCCGCGATGCCCTTGCTCGGCCAGATGGCGCAAGCGGTACCGGTTGAGCGCCATCATGCTGGTCTCGGAGCTGGAGAAGAATGCCGAGAGCGCGACCAGGCCGACCAAGGCGGCGAAGGCGAGCCAGTACGATAGGCCGCTCACCTAGACACGTTCCTCCTGACACCAGGCTGAGGTCATGTGCTCCAACGCCGGTCCAGTAGCAGTTCCAACACCATCTTGGCACCGAAGTAGGCCAGTGCCAGGGCGATGAAGCCGACCAGGACCCACTGAATGACTTTGCGCCCGCGCCAGCCGTGCCGCCAGCGGCCCCAAAGCAAAACAGCGAACACCATCCACGCAAGGGTTGAGAACACCGTTTTGTGGGCCAGATGCTGCTGCAACAGATCGGCGACGAACATAATGCCGCTGACCAGGGACAGGCTGAGGAAGAAAAAGCCGATTGCTATCAGTTGAAAGAGCAATGTCTCTTGACTAGTAAGCGGCGGTAGTGCGCGCAGCAAAGAGCCTAGCCGCTTGGTGCGCAGGGCACGGTCTTGCACCCAAACGAACAGGGCCTGTAGCGCTGCCAGTGCCAGTGAGCCATAGCCGATGATGGATACGGCCGCGTGGACGCGAACGCTTGTGGTCATGGCCGTGGTGGTATGACTGCCGGGGAAAACCTGCGCTAATGCCACCAGCAAAGCAGTTAGCGGCATGACGAAAACACCTAAGCTGTACAGGGATCCGGACTGGGCTGTACAAAGCGCTAAGAGGGCGATCACCCAGCCGATGAGCGAAGCAGCATTGAAGAAACTCAAGTTGAATCCACCGCCTCCCAGGATGGCTGAATACAGCACGGCGGCGTGGGCGCACACGGCGCCGGCCGTCAGGGCGTATGTCAGGTGGGTATGTACGCCGCGCCCGGCGGTGTGTGCCAACTGCCGTCCTAGGCGCCATGCTGCGGCCAGGTAGAGCACGATGCATAAGCCGACGGCAATGGAACTGAGGCTGGTGGTATTCACGCGGTTGGTGGGCGGGTGAGCATGTTGGTTCAAGCTGTTTTCATCACGGCGTCGGTGCCGATGATGTCATGGCGGCGGCGCCGGCCCAAATATGGGGGCAAAATACCTCAGCCTAAGTGTTGAACATCCTTAGCGTTGATCATGTAAGCATTAATGAATGTTGAGCATTGGCGCATGTTGGCTTTGATAGTTTTGGCTTTGATAGTATGAGATAACTCAGTCTGCGCTCAATTCAATCTCTTTCTTGGGGGCGCCTCTAAAAATGCACTTTTTCCGCGATTGCGGCGTCAGCGCCGTGCTCGAATCCTCAGGTATGACCTATACACTGCGGTTCTGCGCGCGCGGTGCTTCCTTGCACTCACGAAAAAAGCACTCATGAAAAAATTACTATTTTTAGCAGGCGCCCTTGGGCCAGTGTAGAGGATAAAACCGTGTTCGACAGCCTGACAGAACGGCTTAACCAAACCCTTCGCAATATTCGCGGCGTAGGTCGCCTGACCGAGAGCAACATCCAGGATACTCTGCGCGACGTGCGCCGGGCGCTGCTGGAGGCCGACGTAGCCCTGTCGGTGGTACAGGCCTTCGTCGAGCAAGTGCGCGAGCAAGCCCTAGGCCAGGAGGTGATGAAGAGTCTCTCGCCGGGTCAGGAGTTGGTGCGCATCGTGCGTGATCAGCTCACCGAGCTGTTGGGTGCGTCCAACGATGCTTTGCAATTGCAAGCCCAGCCGCCGGCTGTTGTTTTGCTGGCCGGTCTACAGGGCTCGGGTAAGACCACCAGTGCGGCCAAGTTGGCCCGCCGCTTGGCGCAAAGCGAAAGCAAGCGCGTCATGTTGGTGTCGTGTGATGTCTATCGTCCGGCCGCCATCGACCAGCTGCGTAAGCTCGCCAGTGAGGTGGGCGCTTCGTTCCATGACGCCAGTGCAGAGCAAAAACCGGTAGACATCGCCACCGCGGCCTTGGAGGCAGCCAAACGCGCCCATCTAGATGTGCTGATCGTCGATACCGCTGGCCGTTTGCATGTGGATGAAGCGATGATGGCCGAGGTGGCGGCCTTGCACCGGTCCGTGAATCCGGTGGAAACCCTCTTCGTGGCGGACGCCATGACTGGCCAGGACGCAGCACGCACGGCCAAAGCGTTTGATGACGCCCTCGCCTTGACCGGTGTCATTCTGACTAAAGCCGATGGTGACGCCCGCGGCGGTGCGGCGCTGTCCATTCGCCATATCACCGGTAAGCCGATCAAATTTATCGGCATGGGTGAGAAAGTGGATGCATTGGAGCCGTTCTATCCCGATCGCATCGCCTCGCGCATCTTGGGTATGGGTGATGTCATGTCGCTCATCGAGGAAGCCGAGCGTAAAGTCGATAAGGAAAAAGCCCAGAAGATCGCGGCCAAGCTCAAGAAAGGTAAGGGTTTTGATCTCGATGACTTGCGCGATCAGATCCAGCAGATGCGCAACATGGGCGGGATGAGCAGCCTGCTCGATAAGCTCCCTGGCATGTCGGACATTCCCCAGGGAATGCGCGAGCAGGTTAATGACGAGGAATTCACGCGCACCGAGGCGGTTATTAACTCCATGACGCCCCATGAGCGGCGCCGTCCCGCGGTTATCAACGGTTCGCGTAAACGCCGCATCGCCACTGGTTCTGGCACCCGTATTCAAGATGTCAACAAAGTCCTGAAGCAGGTCAACCAGATGCAAAAGATGATGAAGCGGCTGAAGAAGAAAGGCGGCTTTCCGAATCTGCCTGGTGGACTGGGCGGCGGTGGCATGCCCGGCGGTGGTTTGCCCGGCGGTGGTTTGCCCGGCGGTGGTTTGCCCGGCGGTGGTTTGGGTAGGTTCGGCCGCAGGCGGGCGCCTTTCTGAACGGAGTGCGCTGGACCGGGGTCGTTACTCGCACCCCGACCGCACGCCGCACTGTTGCGTACAACAGCAAGGCCGCTATAATGACCGGCTTTTTAGCAGGTTTTTGCCCCCCTGCCCGGAGCCGATTCATGGTCAAAATTCGTCTCGCCCGCGGTGGCGCCAAGAAGCGCCCGTTCTATCACCTGGTGGTGGCCGATGGCCGCTGCGGCCGCGATGGCCGTTTTATTGAGCGGGTGGGATTTTTTAACCCCATCGCGGTTGGGGGCGAAGAGCGCCTGCGGGTGAATCAGGAACGGGTGGCGCACTGGATAGGCCATGGCGCGCAGCCTACCGATAGGGCCAAGGCGCTGATAAGTGAATATGCCAAGACGCAAGCCGCGGCGGGTTGATGGGCTATTGTTTGACAGCCAAAGTGTTGGTCCGTTGACTTTATCGGCCTGCTGAGTCCTGCTGAATCTGTTGGAAAGTAGAACTGGACGGTTTCTAACCTCATTTACCCGGTCATGGAACGCTTGGTCGTAGGTCGGGTGGGTGCCCCGTACGGGGTACGTGGATGGGTGCATATCAGCAGCTTTTTGCAACCGCCGCGGACCCTGTTGGAGGTGGCGGTGTGGTCGTTGCGGCAAGAGCAGGCGCAATGGCAAGCGGTGGATATCGCAGGGCGCCGGGCGCACGGCGCCGGGTTGGTGGCTAAGTTCACGCTCAGTGGTGATCGCGGTGAAGCGCAAATGCTTCGCGGTGCCGAGATCGGGATCTGGCCACATGAGATGCCGGCAACGGAGCCGGGGGAGTATTACTGGCGTGATCTGCTGGGCGCGCGGGTGGAAACGGAGGATGGCATTGCACTGGGTAGGGTCGCGTCGCTGATGGAGACCGGCGCCCATGATGTGCTGGTGGTGATCGGTGAGCGCGAGAGGCTGATTCCCTTCGCGCTAGATGATGTAATCGAGCGCGTGGATGTGGAGCGCCGATTCATCAAGGTGCGCTGGCATCCTGACGATTGACATCCGGACGGTTGAGGGGCGGACCAGCGAACGCCGGTACCGCGAATGTCGGACCTGAACAATCGTGGCGCCCCGCAGTGATAGTGGCCCCGCAGTGATAGTGGCTATGAGTTCGGGCGAGGATGAGTACGGGCGGCCATGAATATCGGTATCGTGACCGTGTTCCCGGAGCTGTTCGAGGTCCTGGGCTGCGGCATTACTGGCCGGGCCTTGCGCGGCGGATTAATCGGTCTGTCGATGTGGGATCCGCGCGATTACACGCAGGATGCGCACCGTACGGTGGATGGTCGCCCTTATGGCGGTGGACCCGGGATGGTCATGAGGGTGGCGCCGTTACAGGCGGCGATTGCGGCGGCCAGAGCCGAGTTGGGCGAAGGCTGCCGGGCGGTGTACTTATCGCCGCAGGGCGCGCGGCTCGATCAGCGGCGCGTTGAAACCTTAAGTGGCGGCGGACCGCTGGTGTTGGTGTGTGGCCGTTACGAAGGTGTGGATGAACGGCTCGTTCAACTGGCGGTGGATGAGGAACTGTCCATCGGCGATTTTGTACTGAGCGGCGGTGAGTTGGCGGCCATGGCGCTGGTGGATGCCATCACCCGTTTGCTTCCCGGCGCGCTCGGCCATGCCGGCTCGGCGCCGCAAGATTCGTTCGCGGATGGATTACTGGACTGTCCGCATTTCACCCGCCCCCAGAGAGTGGCGGGGTTAGAGGTACCGGCAGTGTTGTTGTCCGGTGATCATGAGAAGATCGCCCAGTGGCGGCTCAAGCAGGCCCTAGGCCGCACTTATGAGCGGCGCCCGGATCTGCTGGCTGAGCGGGGGATCTCGGATGCCGAGCAGCAGTTGTTGAATGAATATCTGGCTGAGCGCTGAATGCGCGCCGCAGCCTTGCACAAGTAATCGAGAAATAGACCATGAGCAACGTGATTCAAGATATCGAACGTGAACAGATGAGCCGGGAGATCCCCGAGTTCGGTCCTGGTGATACGGTCGTGGTCAAGGTCAAGGTTAAAGAAGGTACCCGCGAGCGCACCCAAGCCTTCGAAGGGGTTTGTATCGCCAAGCGCAACCGTGGACTGAATTCGGCGTTTACCGTTCGTAAGATCTCCCACGGTGAAGGGGTGGAGCGGGTATTTCAAACTTACAGTCCGTCCATCGACGAGATCACGGTCAAACGCCGCGGCGATGTGCGAAGAGCCAAGCTCTATTACCTGCGTGACCGCACTGGCAATGCCGCCCGGATCAAAGAGAAGCTGCGCCGCCGCTAGACAGCCGCCAGACAAGGGCGCAGTCCGTCAACCGGCTTCGAGTCCTTTTTGCGCGAGTCTGCTGCACAGGCTGGGGTTTTGACGGCGTGCGAAGCGGCGCTTATAGCCACTTATCTCGATGCGCTTTGGATGGAGCGGGGGCTCACCCGCAACACCTTGCTTGCCTATAGGCGTGATCTGGAACACCTCGCCCGCTGGCTGAACCGGCACGGCGGTGAACTGAAGCGCGCGTCGCGCGTTCAGTTGACCGAATATATAGCCGAGCAAGAGGGGCCGCCGCGCACCGTGGCAAGGCGCCTGTCCAGTATTCGCCAGTTCTATCAGTACCAAGTGCGCGAAGGCCGTTTGATGCGGGATCCTAGCGCGCAAATTCACTCTCCCAAGCTGGGCCGGCCCCTGCCGGGCGCGTTGAGCGAAGCGCAAGTTATGGCGCTGATCGCCGCGCCGGATATAGAAACGCCGCTAGGATTGAGAGACCGCGCCATGATGGAGATGCTTTATGCCACCGGATTGCGGGTCAGCGAATTGGTTGGCCTGCCGGCGGGAGCGGTTAATTTGAATCAGGGGGTGCTGCGGGTGCTCGGCAAAGGTGGTAAAGAACGGT
Organism: Gammaproteobacteria bacterium; assembly: GCA_012103455.1. GTDB lineage: Bacteria > Pseudomonadota > Gammaproteobacteria > HK1 > HK1 > WLWT01. Next base: position 4,081,063 of record WLWT01000001.1, on the reverse strand, counting down.
TGGTCCCCTTCGGCCAAGAGGCTGGGCATTGGTGGCAGCGATTTATCCAGCAAGGCCGTACCCTCATCGTGGGTGCCCATCCTTGCCAGGCGGCATTTCCCTCTAAACGCGGTGGCGCCATGAGCCGGCAAGCGTTCTGGCAACTCATCAAACGCTACGCTGCCGCTGCCGGTATAGAGCGCTCTATTTCACCACATACGCTGCGCCACTCTTTCGCCACCCATCTTCTGAACCACGGTGCCGATCTGCGGGTGATTCAGCTCCTTTTGGGCCATAGTGATCTATCGACGACGCAGATCTACACTGAGGTGGCCCGCGCCCGGTTAGCGCAGTTGCACGCTGCTCACCATCCACGGGGATAATACAAAATGCGCCCACTCATTATTTCATCGCTGTTGGTTATTGCACTGCTATGGGTAGGCGTTTACGTACGTCCCGATTACCCCAGCCTCGCTATCGGTTTGTTCACTGCGGCGACCTTGTTAGGGGCTATCGTCGTGGGTGGGTTCTTCGGGTTGTATTAGTTGGTTTGCCATTAGAGAGTGAAGCCGGTGTCATCAGTGAACTACGACACACGAATACCGAACAATGTCGATCTCGCTGGCGATCGGCGTTTGCAGCGGGCATTGGAGCGTTGGCAGCCCGCTTTTATCCACTGGTGGCGAGATATGGGGCCGGCCGATAGTCTCAACCACGAAGTGTACCTGCGAACAGCGGTAAGCGTTGATCGCGATGGATGGGCGAATTTCGGCTATACCCGGATGCCCGAGTACCGCTGGGGGGTGTTCCTGGCCGAGCCGGTGCCGCAGCGCAAGATCGGCTTTGGCGATCACAAGGGCGAGCCGGTGTGGACTCAGGTGCCCGGCGATTACCGCGCTGCCTTGCGGCGGTTGATCGTGATTCAAGGTGACACCGAACCCGCCTCGGTTGAGCAGCAGCGCTTCCTCGGCCAGAGCTGTCCGTCCAATTACGATTTGCGCAATCTCTTTCAGGTCAATGTGGAGGAAGGGCGCCATCTGTGGGCCATGGTTTATCTGCTGCATGCTTATTTTGGCCGCGATGGCCGCGAGGAGGCGCAGGCGCTGCTGGAGCGGCGCTCGGGCGATGCCGATAGGCCGCGCATTCTGGGAGCGTTCAACGAGCGCACGCCGGATTGGCTGGCATTTTATATGTTCACCTTCTTCACCGATCGTGACGGCAAGTTTCAACTCTATTCCCTGGCCGAGTCCGCCTTCGATCCACTATCGCGCACCGCCCGCTTCATGATTACCGAGGAGGCGCATCATATGTTTGTCGGCATCACCGGCCTTAGCCGGGTGGTGCAGCGTACCTGTCAAGTGATGAGCGGTATGCGCACCGATGCGGTACGCGAACACGGCGTTATCGATCTGGATACGTTCCAGAAGTATGTCAATTTCCATTTCAGCGTGACTTTGGATCTGTTCGGCGCGGAGGTGTCCACTAATGCTGCCAACAGCTACACCGCCGGCATCAAAGGGCGGTTTCATGAAGACGATATAGCCGATGATCACCGGCTGACTGACGCTGCCTATACCGTTGATCAGTGGATTGACGGGGCGGTCAAGACGGTGGAGGTGCCAGCACTGAATGCACTCAACTACCGTCTGCGCAGTGATTTCATCAATGACGTCAAGGCCGGTATCGACCGCATCAACCGGGTCATAGCCAGTCACGGTATCGCTTTCGAGGTCAAGCTGCCGCACGTGGGATTCAACCGCCGTATCGGCAGTTTTGCGGGTGTGCATTTCAGCCCGGACGGAGAGCCGTTGAGCGATGAGCAATGGCAGGCTAAGCACGGCGAGTTTTTGCCCACGCAGGAGGACAGGGCATTCGTGCGCTCGCTGATGCCGGCGGCTATCACCGAGCCGGGCAAGTTCGCCAACTGGATAGCGCCGCCGCCACGCGGCATCAATCAGCAGCCCACGGATTTCGAGTACGTTCGTTTGGACTGACGCGCTTATCGTTGCGCCCTGCGGATGCCCAGCACACGAGCCCAGCCAAGTGAATCCCAGCCAAGTGAATCAATACGCAACAGTGATACCGGGTGATACACCACGTTTTGAATTTCCGCGTGAGTACAACGCTGCCAATGAGTTCATCGATAGACACGTGCTGGAAGGGCGCGCCGGGCGCCGGGCGCTCGTCGACAGAAGCGGTGCGTACACCTATGGCGAACTCGCCGAGCGGGTCAACCGGGCCGGTAATGCGTTGCTGGCCTCAGGGGCCAAGCAGGAGACTCGCGTCGCTCTTTGCTTGTTGGACACGGTGGATTTTCCCGCCGTGTTCTGGGGCGCGATCAAGGCCGGTCTCATCCCGATCCCCTTGAATACCTTGTTGACCCGCGATGACTACGACTACATGCTGCGTGACTCGCGTGCCCGCATCCTGGTGGTGAGCGAGGAACTTTGGCCGCAGTTCGAACCCATCGTGGCCAAACAAGCTGCCTTGGAGGCGGTGGTCATAAGTGGCAGTGCCGCCGGACATGTGTCCTTGTCCGGACTGATGGCGCAGGCCTCACCGGAGTTGACCACGGCGGCTACCACCAGTGATGACGTGGCGTTTTGGTTATACACCTCCGGTTCCACCGGTGCGCCTAAAGGTGTCATACACCTGCACCGCCACCTGGTCTGCACCGCCGCCACCTACGGGACCCGAGTCCTAGGTATAGAAGCGGATGATGTGGTCTATTCGGCGGCTAAGCTTTTCTTTGCTTATGGCCTGGGTAACGGGATGACTTTTCCACTGTATGTGGGCGCCTGTGCGGTATTGCTGGATGGCCGGCCTACCCCGCAGTCGGTGATGGCTTTGATGAAGGTGCACCAGCCGACCATATTCTTCGGCGTGCCTACTCTATACGGCGCCATCTTAGCCGAGCAGCATCTAGGGCCCGAGCAGGGTTCTGGCCGACTGCGCCGCTGCGTGTCTGCCGGGGAAGCCCTGCCGGGCGGTATCGCCGAACCTTGGCTTGCCCGCTTCGGGGTGGAGATCGTGGATGGTATAGGCACCACGGAAATGCTGCATATTTTTCTGAGCAACCGGCCAGGGGAGGTACGGCTGGAATCGACGGGCCGCGCCGTACCTGGTTATCGCATCAAGTTGCTCGATGAGAACGGCGATGAGTGTGAGCCGGGTGATATAGGCGAACTGGTGGTGAGCGGTGATTCTGCCGCGGTGGCTTATTGGAATCGGCGCGATAAGTCGCGGGCCACGTTTCAAGGCGCTTGGACCAGGACCGGTGATAAATACAGTATCGACGAAGACGGTTATTATCATTACGCCGGCCGTACCGACGATATGTTGAAAGTGAGTGGCATCTGGGTCTCGCCGTTCGAAGTGGAATCCGCTCTCATCGCCCACGATGCTGTGGTGGAAGTGGCCGTGGTGGGACAAGAGGACGAGTCCAAGCTGGTAAAACCCAAGGCTTTTGTGGTGCTGGCTGCCGGAAACAAGCCCGGCGATGAGCTGGTGGCGACTTTGCAGAACCACGTTAAAGATCGCCTAGCGCCCTACAAATACCCGCGTTGGATCGAATTTGTCGATGCGTTGCCGAAGACCGCCACCGGCAAAATTCAGCGTTTCAAGTTACGGGCGTAGGACAACCCCTTAAGGGCACCTCTAAAAATGCACTTTTTCCGCGATTGCGGCGTCAGCGCCGTGCTCCAATCCTCAGGTATCACCTATACACTGCGGTTGTGCGCGCGGTGCTTCCTTGCACTCACGAAACAATGACTATTGTTAGAGGCGCCCTTAACTGAGGATTTAAAGTATGCGTGTTCAGGTGGACCCGGCTCGGTGCCAGGGGCATAACCGGTGCGCTACTTTGGCGCCGGAGTTGTTTGAGGTCGATGACTATGGTTTGGCGCACGCCCTAAATGGCGGCGTGGTCCTTCCCGGTATGGAAGATAAAGCGCGCCTTTGCGTGGATAACTGTCCGGAATTCGCCATCTCCATTGCAGAAGATTGATCATTTTGCATCCGGGTTAACTTAACCGCGGATGAGATGACGGTGCTCCTCGGAGAAGATGTGCGAATAAAGGCCTGCTTCCCATTGCCGGCCCTCGCGTGTCACGCGCAGATACTCAACGGCTGAGCCTACGTGCGGGCTTACGAACCGCCAATAGAAATTGGGATAATTTTCCCGCACGTCGTCAGGCGATTCATAGCCAATGCTCTTGTTGGCCCCGGTTTCGGCGAATTCGTGGAATAACGCTGGCAACTTTTGCAGGTAGTTCGGATCGGCCAACTGGCCGATGAGATCGGCCGAGCGGACCAATCCCGGATAGTCGTTGTCTTCATCGTGCGAGTCGCCGGCTTGCGGCACGGGGAAGCGGGTGTGTTCGATATTGCGGGCGATGACTTTGGCACTGATAACAGGATGATCTTTAAAGCGGTGGCGCACGAAAATCTTGCCGCGTTCCACGTGATAAGGGGTCAGGAACGCGCCGGTGCAACCCGGTGGTAGCTCTACCGATTCGCCCCGGTCGTTGATGATAGCGGTGGTCTGCGTGTCGCCGGGGCAGATCCCCTTGACGTAACCGATGTCGTGGCAGAGCAGGGAAATGATGAAATGAACCCATTCGCGCGCGCTCACCGAGCCTTCCCGTAGATATTTGCCGCGCAGTATCTCTTGACCAACTATCGTCACCATGATGCTGTGCTCCACGTTGTGGTAGAGCGCGTCCGAGTTGGCGATGATCTCCATGGCCATGGTGCCGGCGGAACGGATGATATTCGGATAGTCCGGATTCAGCGTGCCGAAAACCCTGATATAGGTGTTCTCCAGCCGGTCTAGTGCTTCGTCGATGAGAATCGATGTGGTATCAAACGCTCCCGTGAATTGCGACATGGCTAGCTGCCTCATGTTGTTCAGCTTCAAGGATCGTAGCGAACTTGCCGCTCTCTTGGCCACCGGTGTACGGTCGCGGGTCACCAAGTATTTTAGGGTAGTCCTTTGGGGGGAGTGAATGGGAAGTGCATTGGTTACCGGCACGAGTACAGGTATCGGTCTGGCGACGGCGCTGCGTTTGGCCCGCGGCGGGATCACCACTTATGCCACCATGCGTGACGTCGGCAAAGCCAAGGCGATAGAGGAGGCCAGCGCGGCGCAAGCGTTGCCGATCAAGGTGCGGGTGCTGGATGTGACCCAGCCGCAATCGGTCTGCGAGTGCGTAGAGGGTATTTTGGCCGAGACCGATATCGACATCCTGGTGAACAATGCCGGTGTGGCGGGGGCCACGCCACTCGAGCTGGTGGAAGAAGATAAACACCGGGCCATGTTCGAGACCAACTATTTCGGCGTCATGCGCATGATTCGCGCCGTGCTGCCGCAGATGCGCGAGCGGCGCACCGGTACCATCGTCAACTTGTCGTCAGTGGCTGGGCGGGTCGCTATTCCCAACCAGGTGCCGTATTCGGCGTCCAAGTGGGCGCTTGAATGTGCCAGTGAGGCGTTGGCCCACGAGGTGCGCTGTTTCGGTATTCGCGTCAAAATCATCGAGCCTGGCGTCATTATCACCAATATATTCGATAACGCGGCGGAGCATACGGTGTTCGATAAGGGTTCGCCTTATGCCGATATAATGCGCCGCAACGGCAAGTTCTATGCCGCGGGTTTGCGCCGTGCCACCCAGCCCGATGCGGTCGCTGATACGATCTTCGATGCGGTGACCGGCGATTCCGAGCAACTACGCTATCTGGTCGGCGCTGATGCAGCCGGCTGGGTCGAAGGGCGGGCGGCCATGTCGGACGAGCAGTGGGTTGCTATGGGCGATAAGATGCCGGCGGATGATTACGATGCGTGGTTTCTCAAACACTTTTCCATTGATCTACGCGGTTAGATTCAGACCCCTACAATTCGCCCACTGATACCGATTGGACCTATGAATGATCTGTTTTCCATGGCTGGCGAGCGCGTGCTCATCACCGGAGCCTCCAGTGGCTTGGGCCATCACTTCGCCAAGGTATTGGCCGGTGCTGGCGCCGATGTGGCACTGGCCTCCAGGCGCTTGGACACGCTGCAGGAATTGGCCGATGACATTCGCGCCGAGGGCAGGACGGCCCATTGTTATGCCATGGATGTGCTCGATGCGCAGGGGGTAGAAGCCACCGTTAAGGCCGCCATTGATGATCTGGACGGACTCAGTGTGCTCATCAACAATGCGGGGGTAACCGAGACGGTTGGCTTCGTGCAACAGTCGAAAGAGAGTTGGGACCGGATCATCGACACCAATTTGAATGGTGCTTGGGCAGTGGCCCGCGCGGTGGCCGAGCATATGAGCACGGCGGGGCAGGGCGGCAACATCGTCAATATCGCTTCGGTGATGAGCTTTCGTGTGGCGGGGCATTTGGCGGCATATTGCGCCTCGAAGGGTGCGCTGTTGCAATTGACCCGGTCCATGGGACTCGAGCTGGCCCGTTACGGGATCCGCGTCAATGCACTCGCGCCGGGGTATATCGCGACACCGTTCAATGAAAATTATTTCGCCACTGGGGCCGGGCAGAAGATTATCGCGCGCATTCCGCAGCGCCGGCTGGGGCAGGTGGGTGATCTCGATGGCGCTATCTTGTTACTGGCGTCCAAGGCGTCTGCTTATATGACCAGTACGGTCGTCCATGTTGACGGCGGTCACCTGCAATCCAGTCTCTGATGCGGGCATCCTCTGAATGGGCGCGGGTTGCCGGGTCCATTCGCTCGGAGCCATTCTCTCGGAGTTTGGCCGTTCGGGGGCTATTCGCTTGCCGGGACCACCGTGCATTGACATTCGCCGCTCGGCGATTCACGGCCCGGTACGGGTGCTTGCCCGCTCAACCCAAGACCGATTGAATAAGGGCCGTTGTCTACAAACCGCTTGCAGCCGTTCTGACAGGGTACGCACTGGCCGCTTTCGATGGCCCAGGCATATTGTTGGACGCCCCGGGCGAGCAGATTGCGCAGGCTTTTTATTTCGCGCTGCGCCGAAGCTGATAGGCGCCGGCTTACAAAGGTGGTGGCATCGGCGAAATCGTCGTCGTGCTCTGGCGCGGTTGGCTCCTCGGTGGGCCGCGGTTGCGCCGGTTGTGTCTGAGGTGTACCGGCCTTAATTGTTTTCTTCTTGTTGCGTCCGAATAACCAGTCGAAGAATCCCATAAGAATCCGCCTCTCGATAACGCTCATGTGGCATGCTTCATGCCACCGTTACGGCGCATTGCCGCCGTTTCGAATACCGCACCGATCAATCACTGTGTATGATGCCATCGGCCACGTTGCACGCCAACATCTTCTACCATCTTCTACCTAAGGGCCACAGTGCAGGAGTCAGTGCATGGACATGAATGGCGAATTCGTGATCGCGGCGGACCGCCAAGCGGTCTGGAATGCGCTCAATGATCCGTACACCTTAAAAGCATGTTTGCCCGGGTGTGAGGTTCTGGACAAGGTGAGCGATACGCAGTTTACCGCCACCATGCGGGCCGCTGTCGGCCCGGTAAAAGCTAAATTCACTTCCAATTTAACGTTGGAGGATTTGGATCCTCCCTATAGCTATACCATTTCCGGCCAAGGTAAGGGCGGGTCGGCCGGTTTTGCCAAAGGCGCGGCCAAGGTCCGTTTGGAGCCTTGTGATGAGGGGACGCAGCTCATCTATGAGGTGAATATGCAAGTGGGCGGTAAACTGGCCCAGATAGGCTCACGCCTGATCGGCGGTACGGCGCGCAAGATAGCCGATCAGTTCTTCAGCCGGTTCGCCGAGATCATGAGCACCTCGTGAACCACGATCCGGCCCACCGCAAACAGTTTACGCGCGGAGTTGTTGCGCTGCTCGCTGTAGTGTTGATGTTGTGCTGGATGGTGAGTGCTTGAGGGGTAAGGGGCGGCGGCGTGCCCTGAGCTTGACGCCGAAAGCTTGATGCCGAAAGCTTGACGCCAAAAGCTTGACGATGGGTTGGGGCAACTTGGACACTTGCGAGTTTTAGCGCTGCGCCCGGTCACTCGCTGCGCCCGGTCACTAATGAGGAATGAGTATGACCGTCACCGTATCTATGACCGTCAATAGTAAGGCTGTGTCGGCCGAAGTGGAGACACGTACCTTACTGGTCCACTACCTGCGCGAGAGTTTGCGGCTTACCGGCACCCATATCGGCTGTGACACCAGCCAGTGTGGCGCTTGTGTTGTGCACGTCAACGGCGAGTCGGTGAAGAGTTGCACCATGCTCGCCGTTCAGGCCGAGGGCGCCGAGGTGTTGACCGTAGAGGGTTTGGCCAATGGTGATGAACTGCATCCCATGCAAGAGGCTTTCAGGCAAAACCATGGTCTGCAATGCGGTTTTTGTACCCCCGGTATGCTGATGAGCGCTCTCGATCTGGTCAAGAACAACCCCGCGCCCTGCGACCGCGAAGTGCGCGAATGGCTGGAGGGCAACCTCTGCCGGTGTACTGGTTACCAAAATATCGTCAAGTCGATCATCGCCGGGGCTGCTGCCATGGCTGCGCAGAGTTAGGCCGAATACAGAGTTAGGCTGAATACAGGGAGCTGCGGAAAGGTAAATGTATACCTTCGATTATCATCGACCCGAGACCATCGACGCCGTGCGCGAGCTGCTCGCGGCCTGTGACGATCCCAAGCTGATGGCGGGTGGTATGACGCTGCTGCCGACCATGAAGCAGCGGTTGGCTCAGCCCTCCGATCTCGTCGATCTGGCTGCTATTGACGAAATGGCCGGTATTTCAGTTGCGGGCGATACCTTGACCATCGGTGCTATGACCCGTCACGTGGATGTGTCTAAAAGCGAGTTGGTCAAGGCGCACTCGCCGGCGTTGGCCGAACACATCGGCGATCCTCAGGTGCGCAACCGGGGCACCATCGGCGGTTCCATCGCTAACGCCGATCCGGCTGCCGACTACCCGGCGGCTATCGTCGCCTTGAATGCGCTGGTCACCACCAACCATAGACAGATTGCGGCGGATGATTTTTTCGTCGATTTATTCGAGACCGCGCTGGCACACGATGAGATCGTGCTGTCGGTCAGCTTGCCCAAGGTGAGCCGGGCTGCGTACATGAAATTCCCCAATCCCGCCTCCCGCTACGCGATTGTGGGTGTGATGGTAGCGCAGATGTTGGCCGAGCACGGCGGTGATGTGCGGGTGGCTGTCACTGGCGCCGGCTCGTGCGTGTTTAGAGTGCCGGCGATGGAAAGTGCGCTCGCCAGCAGTTTTACGCCAGAGGCCGTGGCGGATATCGAAATTTCCGACGATGGGCTCAATGAGGACATTCATGCCAGTGCCGAATACCGGGCGCATCTGACGACGGTCATGGCCAAGCGTGCCGTTGCCGCCTGCGCCTAGCCGACGGTTGCCACAATGAACGTACCTACTGGGAACGTACCTACTGGGAACGTACCTGCCGGGAACGTACCTGCTGGTGTTGATGATGCCATCGCACTGCTGCGTGATGCCGACTATCTGGCCGATCGCGCTCTGGCAACCACAATATTTTTGTCGCTGTCGCTCTCGCGGCCCCTGTTTTTGGAAGGTGAGGCGGGTGTTGGTAAGACGGAGATAGCCAAGGTGTTGGCGGCGGCGCTGGGCCGGCCTCTTATCCGCTTGCAGTGCTATGAAGGCTTGGATGTCGCCTCTGCGGTTTACGAGTGGAACTACTCGCGGCAGATGATCGAGATCCGCATGGCCGAGGCTGGCGGCGAGGTTGATAGAGCGCGGCTAAGCGGCGATATTTTCTCCCGTAAGTTCTTGGTGGAGCGCCCGGTGCTACAAGCGCTTACCAGCGTGGAGGGCAAGGCGCCAGTGTTGCTCATCGATGAACTGGATCGCGCCGACGAGCCGTTTGAGGCGTACCTGCTGGAGGTGCTGTCGGACTGGCAAGTGACTATTCCCGAGCTTGGCACCATCCGTGCGCAGGCGCCGCCTATGGTGGTCATCACCTCCAACCGCACCCGCGAGATCCACGATGCCCTCAAGCGCCGGTGTTTTTACCACTGGGTCGATTACCCGGATGCCGAGCGCGAACTGGCCATAGTCAACTTGAAAGCGCCGCACGCGGCGCTGGAGTTGCGCCGCCAAGTGGTGGCTTTTATACAAGAGCTGCGCAAGCGCGATCTCTTCAAGCTGCCTGGAATTGCGGAGACCTTGGACTGGAGCGATGCGCTGACCCAGTTAGATGCCGTGCAACTCAGCCAGGCGGTGGTGGATGACACGCTGGGTGTTCTGCTCAAATATCAGGACGACATCGAGAAAATCCGCGGCTCGGCGGCGGCCCAACTCTTAGCCGAGATAAAAGCGGACCTTGCCGGCGGCGCTTGAACGATTAGGTGCCCAAAAAGCTGAATGCCCCAAAAAGTTGGATATGGCATAGATGCCTGAACAGTTGGACTGCGGTGAAGGCGGGCGATTGCTCGACAACTTGGTGCATTTTGGCCGGGTGCTGCGCGCCGCCGGCTTGCGGGTGGGACCTGGCTGTATCCTGCAGGCGCAAGAAGCGGTACGCCGCGTGGGATTGCGTGAGCGGGGTGACTTCTACTGGACTTTACACGCTGTGTTCGTGAGCCGTGCTGCGGACAGGCCTCTGTTCGAGCAAGCGTTTCACGTCTTCTGGCGCAATCCTCGCTTTCTCGAGAAGTTGCGCGGTTTGTCCTTACCGGCAACCTTGGATGCTTTTTTGGAGCAACCTGAACCGCTGGCGCGGCGTGTCGCCGATGCCGTGGCCGAGCACAGCCCCGGCCACCGAGGCGAGCGAGCATCCGAGCACGAAGAACACGAACTCGACGCGGTATTGACCTGGTCCGACAAAGAAACCTTCAGCGCCCGTGACTTCGAATCCATGAGCGCCGATGAAATGGCTAGAGCCAAGGCACTGATTGCCCGTTTTAGGTTACTGCGCACGGACTATCCCACGCGCAGACTGCGCCCGCACCGCCAGGGTAGGACGGTGCATCTTAGAAGCTCGGTACGCCAGAGCCTGCGCACCGCGCCGGACATCATTCACTTGCAAATGGCTGAGCGGCGGCGGCGGCCCGCGCCGCTTGTGATCCTGTGCGACGTGTCCGGTTCCATGAGCCGGTACGCGCGGATGCTGATGCATTTCGCGCATACCGTGAGTAGCGATCACGATCGTGTGTTTACCTTCGTCTTCGGCACTCGGCTCACCCACATTACCCGCATGTTGCGTCACCGCGACGTGGACGTGGCCTTGGCGGAAGTAGGCGCTAAGGTGGGCGATTGGGACGGTGGTACCCGCATCGGGCAGTGTTTGAGGACTTTCAACCAAGACTGGTCCCGTCGCGTGTTGGCCCAAGGCGCAGTGGTGTTGTTCATCACCGATGGCTTGGACCGGGATGCTGGCGAGGGGTTGGCGGCGCAGATGGAGCGCTTGCATAAGTCGTGCAGGCGCCTTATCTGTTTGAATCCGCTGCTGCGCTACGATCGGTACGAGCCGAAAACGCGGGGCATGCAGGCGATACTGCCTCACGTCGATGAATTTCGCACTATTCACAACTTGGATAGTATGGCCGCCCTGTTAAGCGCCCTGGAAGATGGGTGATCCGGCACAATTGAGGACTTATGTATTGAGGACTTACGTGATGCAACAAGATACCGACGACTGGCTGGATGATCCGCTGGCGGTGGCTGAAACTTGGCTTGGCGAGGGACGCCAGGTGGCGCTTGCCACCGTGATCCAGACCTGGGGCTCATCACCCCGGCCGGTGGGCTCGCAGTTGGTGATCGACGGCGATGGCGCGTTCGCCGGCTCGGTCTCCGGCGGTTGCATAGAAGGGGCAGTGGTGCAAGAGGCATTGGAGGTGATAGCCGGGGGGGGTACGCGCTGCTTGGAATTCGGGGTATCCGATGAGCAAGCCTGGGATGTGGGCTTAACGTGCGGTGGCAAAGTAGCCGTATTAGTAGAACTTTTGGGGGTGGAACTTTTGGGGGTGGAGCCTTTGGGCGCATGAAACGCGCCGTGTTCGATAGGTTGCAGCGCCTGCGCCGGGATAAAGTGCCCGTGTTGCTGGTAACCGCGCTGTCCGGTGCCCGCCAATCGCTTTGCGATGCCCATTTTGAGGTGGTGGCCGGAGATGCGCTGCCCGAGGGCATTGAAGACACCTTGGCGGAGGCGTTGGTCAGCGATCGCTCGCGCACCGTGACTCGCGCAGGGACACAGGTGTTCGTTCAGGTATTCAATCCGCCTCTTCGCATGTGTTTGGTGGGCGCCGTGCACATCGCCCAACGATTGGCGCCCATGGCCGCTTTAACCGGTTATGACGTGGTGGTCATCGATCCGCGCCGCTCCTTCGCTGCCGATCACCGCTTTCCTGCGGTGGCCATGCACAAGGTGTGGCCCGACGATGGGCTGCGGGAATTGAAACCCGATGCCCGTACCGCCATCGTCACTTTGACCCATGACCCTAAGCTGGATGATCCAGCCCTGGCTGTGGCCCTTGCGACCGATGCTTTTTACATCGGCTCGCTCGGCAGCAAGAAAACCCACGCGGCCCGGCTCGCGCGGCTCAAGGAGCGGGGCTTTGACGATGCCGCGCTGAGGCGCATTCACGCGCCCGTCGGACTCAATATAGGCGCCCGATCGCCGGCGGAAATCGCGGTGTCCGTACTGGCGCAGGTAACGCAGTGTTTGCGGGGTGGTACGCGGCCGTGAAATTCGGCGAGATCGACACCGCTGATGCGCTTGGTGCCATCCTGGCGCACTCGGTGCGCTTGACTGGCCGTGCACTCAAAAAAGGGCGGGTGCTAGAGCGCGACGACATAGCGGCATTGCTGGGTGCAGGCCACCCTGTTATCGCCGCCGCCCGGCTCGAAGCGGACGATGTGCACGAGGATGAAGCGGCGCGGCGGGTGGCGGCGCCTCTTTGTGGTGATGGGCTAACGGTGAACGCACCGTTTACCGGGCGGGTGAATCTGTATGCGGCGCACGATGGGATCTTGCGGGTGGATGCAGCGGCGGTGGCGCGCCTGAACGCGGTCGATGAGGCGATTACCTTGGCCACGCTGGCGCCGTGGGCGTGGGTGGATGAGCGCCAACTGTTGGGCACGGTGAAGATCATTCCGTTTTCAGCGCCGGGGTCGGCGGTGGCTGAGGCTGCGCGTATCGCGGCCAGCGCGCCGATGGCGGTGGCGCGGGCGACGCTCACCCGGATCGGCTTGATTCAAACCCTGTTGCCCGATACCCGCGCGGCGGTGCTGGATAAGACTACCCGCGTGCTCGGCGAAAGAGCCCGGTCGGTGGGCGCCGCGATCGTACGCGAAGCGCGTTGTGCACACCGGGCCGGGGCAGTGGCCGGTGCGGTGCGCGAACAGTTGGCCGCCGGCTGTGAGATGGTGCTTATTGCCGGTGCCTCGGCCATCGTCGATCGGCGTGATGTAGTGCCTAGCGGGATCGAAGCGGCCGGCGGCGAAGTGATTCATTTCGGTATGCCGGTCGATCCGGGGAATTTGGTATTGATGGCGGCGGCGCAGGGCAAGCCGGTGGTCGGCTTGCCCGGTTGTGCCCGCTCCCCGGCATTCAACGGATTCGATTGGGTGCTGCAACGATTAGCCGCCGGCATCGAGGTCGGCAGCGATGCGCTGACAGCTATGGGGGCCGGTGGGTTGTTAAAAGAAGGCGCCGCGCGGCCATCGCCCCGGGAAGTTTATGCCCACGGCGGGCGCAAAGAACAACGCCGGGCGCTGGCGCGAGCGCCGCGTATCGCAGCCCTGGTCTTGGCGGCTGGGCAGTCGCGGCGCATGGGGGAGCGCAACAAGCTGGCGGCGGCGCTGGGCGGCAGTCCGATGGTGCGCCACTCGGTGCAGGCGATCGCGCGCTCCAAGGCGAGCCCGGTCGTGGTGGTGACTGGGTTCGAGCCGCAGCGGGTGACTGCGGCACTTGCGGATCTGGCGGTGCGCCTGGTGCATAACCCTGCTTTCGGCGAAGGCTTGAGTACCTCGCTGGCGGCGGGTATCGCTAGTTTGGAGGCCGGCGATGAAGATGCCGAGGGGGTGGTCGTGTGTCTGGCGGATATGCCGCTGGTGGCACCGGCGATCATCGATCAGCTGATCGCAGCCTACGATCCGGTGGAGGGCCGCGAGATCTGCGTGCCCGCATGGCGTGGCAAGCGGGGCAATCCGGTGCTATTCGGAGCACGTTTCTTCGCTGCCATGAGGCGGGTTAAAGGGGACGTGGGGGCGCGTCATTTGTTGAGCGAGCACGAAGAACTGATCTGCGAAGTGGCGGTAGATGATCACTGCATCTTGGAGGATGTGGATTCGCCGCCGGATCTTGAACGTATGCAAGCCCGCTTTGTCGGGGCGGATCCATGAGCACGGCGCTCTACCAAGATGCGCTGGTGTCGTTGGCTAACTCGCGGATCGGCGCGCTGCGGCTGCAGTGCCCGGATGCCAGTGTGCGGGTGGACAATCCGCTGTGCGGCGATGAAGTGACGCTGGATCTGCGCGTGCGAAGCGGCACCGTGGAACAAATCGGGCACTGTGTGCGGGGTTGTATTTTGTGTGAGGCGAGTGCCGCGTGGATCGCCAGTCATGCGCCGGGTTGCGGTGTGTCCGAGATTAAGGCGATGGCCGGTGCGATGCGCGAATTGATGGCACACGGCACCTTGCCCGAGGGTGATCAGTGGGCGCAGGCCGGCGTATTTTCGCCGGTACACCAGGCCAAGAGCCGCCGGCGCTGTGTGTTGTTAGCCTTCGAGGCGCTGGAGTTGGCCCTGGCCGAATTAGAGCAACAGTAGTTTGCTTCACTCTTTCGATGCCCTACCTACTCAATCAGGTGCTCACCGCTGTTGCCACGCCGCCGATCGCGGATGTACACCGCTGGTTGGAGGGGCGGCGTTCGAGCCACGCGCTGCTCGATGTGGCCCAGGCAGTGCCGGTAGAGCCGCCGCCGCTGCCACTGCGCCAGCATATCGCCCGGTTGATAGAACGCGATGGTCAGCACCGCTATACCCCTATACGGGGGTTGCCGGCGTTAACGGCGGCGTTGGCTGAGCACATGAGTGAGTGTTACGGTGCGCCGATCAGCGACACGTCTGTGGTGATAACCGCCGGTTGCAACCAGGCGTTTTGCACGGCGATGAACGCGTTGCTGGCGCCGGGCGATGAGGTACTGCTGCCTGTGCCTTATTACTTCAATCATCAGATGTGGCTGGAGATGGTGCGAGCGGATATCAAATACGTGCCGTTCTCGCCGCTCACTGGTGGCATTCCGCCGCTTGAGGTGTTTGCGCGCCTGCTCAGTGCGAGGACGCGGGCGATCGTGGTGGTGAGCCCGAATAACCCGACCGGAGCGGTATACCCCAGCGAGCTGCTAGAAGGACTGTACAATCTGGCGCGGGATAACGGTATCGCGCTCGTCTTGGATGAGACTTACAAGGATTTTCACCCCGAAGCGGGTGCCCCCCATGGTCTGTTCGCCCGGGCAGATTGGCCGGATGTATTGGTGCAGATCTTCAGTTTCTCCAAATCTTATAGTTTGACTGGCTATCGTTTGGGATCGTTAATCGCCGGGCCGGACTTGGTGGAGCAGGTGACCAAAGTGCAAGATTGCATCAGCATCTGTGCGCCGCGCATAGCGCAGGAGGCGGCGCTATACGCGCTTCAGCACCTGCACGGTTTTGTCGCCGAGCGCCGCGCCGAGATGGGTGAGCGTATAGATGCACTGCGAGCGGCTTTTGCCGTGGCCGGGGGTTCGGCGCGAGCTGGGCGCTTTTCACTCGAATGTGCCGGTGCTTGGTTTGCTTACGTGGCGCATGGCTCCAGCATGGACGGCTACGAGGCCGCGAGACGCTTGGCGCGTAATTTTGGCGTTTTATGCGTACCAGGGCAGATGTTTGGACCCGGACAGGAGGCTTACCTGCGGTTTGCTTTCGCTAACCTTTGCGCTGGCGAGATGCCGCTGTTGGTGGAGCGCTTGGGCCAGTTCCAAGAATCGATGTGAGTCCCGGGCAGTTTGCACGGGGGGCGATTTTCCGGGTTGTGGATGTCGCCGGGTTTAGCTCTACTGGGGCGCACGTACGCGCTAGGGCCGATCCAGTCCGCTCACCGATGTGATGATCAACATGAGTTCAGAGCCGTCTTTTTCTCGATGTGCCACTTTTACCGGTAGATGGGCCATGGCCGGCGCGAACCAAAGCTGCGTGTGCCGCTTGCTCTGATTGAGCCGCTCCACCCGCAGCGCCCGCAGATCGCCGAGCGCGGTCTCAACCGTGTCTTCACCGGCAACCTGCAATCGGTAGGTTTTGAGCTTGCCGCCGTCGGCCACCTGATAGCTGAGTTCGCGCTGCCCCTTGGCCAAATCGCGGGTCACCGCTAATAGATACGATAGTTTGTCTTGGGTGCCTGCCGGTACCGCCATCGACCAGGTCTGACCTTTGGCCGTGTTTTCTACCCGGTTGCGGGTCCAGTCGAAAGCTACGCTGACCGTACGATCCCGTTTACCGCCGGTGCGGCTGTACCGGTATTGGCGGGGAATGATCTGGGTGCCCTGCATGCTGAAATGGCTGATTTCGCGCACCACATCACTACGGATCAGCGCATAGAGTCCGCTCGGCTCAGTGACGGAGGTGTAGCGCCATTCACCGGCTGTGGTCTGCTCGATGCGCCATCGGGTTTCGCCGACGGTGCTGCCAAAAGCTTTTAAGGCAAAGGTCAAAGCAACGGTACGCGGTGACCAATCGGCGCTAGCGCATGGTAGTGTGTACAACGCGAGCGATGACAGCATCGCCAAAAGAAGTGCGCACTGGCAGACGGCCTTGAATTC
Source organism: Gammaproteobacteria bacterium (assembly GCA_012103455.1). Lineage (GTDB taxonomy): Bacteria > Pseudomonadota > Gammaproteobacteria > HK1 > HK1 > WLWT01. The sequence continues at coordinate 4,064,294 of WLWT01000001.1, read as the reverse complement.
GGGAAGCGGCATAAGTGCGTCTTGTGTGGATCTTCTAGTTACTATCCGGGCCCGGTAAGTCACCATGCTCATGCTGCCTCCTCTTGCTCACACACTACTCATCCACTAACTCGGTGCTCTTAAGCGCCACCTGTGTACTGATTCCCTATGTTGCCTTTATTTCCCTGTTTTGAAACCGCTCGCGTGCTCGTAGCCGGGGACGTGATGTTGGATCGGTATTGGTACGGGGACACCGAGCACATATCGCCGGAGGCGCCGGTGCCCGTGGTCAAAGTGTCACGGGTGGAAGCGCGCGCCGGCGGAGCGGCCAATGTGGCTCTCAATGTTGCCGCCCTCGGGGCCGAGGTCACGCTGCTCGGTATCGTCGGTGACGATGAGGCGGGTGCGGAACTCACTGATACTTTGAGTGCTGATGGCATCAACAACGCCCTACAGGTACGGTCCGAGGCGGCTACGATTTGCAAAACGCGGGTGATAGGCCGTCATCAACAACTGCTGCGCATGGACATTGAGGCCGTGCGCCAGAGCGAGACCTCGTTGCGTATTTTGCAAGCGCGGTTCGAGCAGTTGGTGGCCAGCCATCACATGGTTATTTTGTCCGACTATGCCAAAGGTACCTTGGCCTATAGTGCCGCGTTGATCGAGTGTGCACGGGCGGGCGGTGTCCCGGTTATCGTCGATCCCAAGGGGGGCTCCTTTGAACGCTATAGAGGGGCCACCGGTATGACGCCGAACTTATCCGAGCTGCGGGCAGTGACGCCGGCATCGCTGCAGGGGCGTTCCATAGACGTGCAAGGTGCACATGTACGGGATGCTCTTGATCTCGATTGGTTGTTGGTCACCCAGGGCGAGGAGGGCATGACGCTTTATAGGCGTAACGAAAAACGTTCTCTTCACGAAAAAGCTTTGGCGCGCGAGGTGTTCGATGTAACAGGAGCCGGCGATACGGTCATCGCCACCTTGGGAACGGCTTTAGCAGCGGGCCTGCCAGTGGCGCAGAGCGTAGCGTGGGCCAACAGGGCGGCGGGGATCGTGGTATCCAAGCTCGGTACTTCTACCGTATCGCGCGATGAACTCAAGCAGTCGCTGACGCTCTCTTACGCCCCGTCTGCTTATCTCTATTCTGGCGCGGTGCAGGATATACCGGCGCTGCTTGCATTGGTGCGCGAGGCCAGAGCGGGCGGTGAAACCATCGTTATGACTAACGGCTGCTTCGATATTCTACACGCCGGTCACGTGGCCTGTCTGGAGCAGGCGCGCGGTCTTGGTACTCGCCTGTTGGTGGCGGTGAATGCCGATGAGTCGGTGCGGCGCTTGAAAGGGGCGGGCCGGCCTATAAATCCGTTGCCGCAGCGTATGGCAGTATTGGCGGCATTGCGGGTGGTGGACTGGGTAGTGGCGTTCACCGACGGTACACCGGCCAGTTTGATTGAGGCAATCAGCCCCGACGTGCTTGTCAAAGGCGCCGATTATAGTCCTGAGGACATCGCCGGTGCGGAGCATGTATTGGCCTTAGGAGGCCGTGTGGAGATTGTCGATTCGATGTCGAATTGCTCCACCTCCGGTTTGATAGCCACCATTCAAAAGTTAAGCGCCAGCAGCTAGAGGGCCAGGAATTGGGGACAGTTGCACCATGATCGTAGTCACTGGCGGTGCGGGTTTCATCGGCAGCAATTTGGTGCATGCGCTCAATGGGCGCGGTGAGCATGAGATCGTGGTGGCGGACGACTTGAGCGACGGTAAAAAATGCTTCAATCTCGCCGGCGCCAGTATCGCTGATTATGTGGATAAAGACGATCTCATAGCCGCGTTGACGAGCGTGCAGGCACCACCTCGCGTCATCTTTCATCTGGGCGCTTGCGCCGATACCGCCGAGTGGGACGGGCGCTACATGATGCGGGAAAACCATACTTATTCGAAAGCGTTGTTGGCTTATGCACAGCAGTGTCAAGTGCCGCTCATCTATGCATCCAGCGCCTCGGTATACGGTGGTTCGCAGGAGTTTATAGAGCACCCGCGCAATGAAAAACCGCTGAACGTCTATGGTTTTTCCAAGCTCACCTTCGACAATTATGTGCGCTCGAAGAGTTCTGCCGGTCAGGTGGTGGGCTTACGGTTCTTTAATGTCTATGGGCCGCGAGAGTTCCACAAGGGCGCTATGGCCAGCGTTGCATTACACCTGTACAGTCAACTGCAACAAGGATCGCAGGTGTGCTTGTTTGAAGGTAGCGATGGTTACGGTCCGGGCGAGCAGCGGCGGGATTTCATCTATGTCGGCGACGTTTGTGATGTTCTGCTGTGGTGCTGGGACGCGGGCATCAAGGGAATTTTCAACGTCGGCACGGGGCGGGCGCAGACCTTCAATGAAGTGGCCCAGGCGGTGCTCGATTGGCACGGGCGCGGCAGTATAGCTTACATCAAGTTTCCCGAGCACTTGCGTGGGCACTACCAGAGTTTTACTCGAGCCGACCTCAGTGCTTTGCGCGGGGCCGGCTATGAGGGGGCATTCTTGCCGGTACAGGAGGGTGTTCGCCGCTACCTGGATTGGCTACAGCAGAATATCGATGCGAGTGCTCTATAGTGCAGCGCTATATCTGGCCATGCCGGCGGTGCTGGCGCGGTTGGGATGGCGGGGTTTAGGTAATCCGGGTTATTGGCAGCACCTCGGCGAGCGCTTCGGATACGTGCGTGGTGTGCCCAAGATGGGCCGGCGGGTTTGGTTTCACGCCGTCTCCGTCGGTGAGGTGCATGCCGCCATACCGATCATCCTCGCTCTGACAGGCGCCAGGCCCGAACTGGAGGTATGGCTGACCACGATGACACCCACTGGCCGCGAACGCGCCCGGCAGGTGCTCGGCGATCGGGCTGTTATCACGTTTGTGCCCTACGATGTCCCCGGCGCGGTCGCCCGCTTCGTGCGGCGCGCCACTCCCGATTTGCTGGTGATCATGGAGACGGAGATCTGGCCGAATCTCATCGCTGCTTGCGAGCGATGGCAAATACCGGTGGTGCTTGCCAATGCGCGGCTTTCCGAGCGCTCACAAGCCGGCTACCGCCGGCTGAGCAGCCTCGCCCGCGAGACCCTGAACCGGCTCAGTGTGTGCACCGCCCAAACGCAAGCCGATGGCGCTAGGCTGGTCGAACTCGGTCTGCCGGCGCAGCGGCTGATGGTGACTGGCAGCGTGAAGTTCGATGTTGCGATCCCGGCTAGCGTCAGGGAACGGGGCCAGGCGTTGCGGCGGCTGTGGGGGACCGATCGGGGCGTTTTGATCGCCGCCAGTACCCACGAAGGCGAGGAAGCGCTGGTACTGAGAGCTTTTGCCCGGGTACTGGATACTTATCCGAGCACGCTATTAGTCTGGGTGCCGCGCCACCCGGAACGCTTTGGCCGGGTCGCAGCGCTGGCTCGCCGCCAAGGATTCAAGACTGTTTTGCACAGCCAAGCACCCCGTGACTGCGCGCATGCGCAGGTTTACGTGGGCGATACTATGGGCGACCTGACCACCTTTTATGCCGGCTCCGATCTGGCCTTCGTAGGTGGCTCGTTCGTTGACATAGGGGGGCACAATGTGTTGGAACCGGCCGCTCTAGGGGTGCCGGTACTGACCGGGCCGAATGTGCGTAACTTCGCCGATATTATCGCAAGACTATGCTGTGAACAGGCTGCCGCAATAGTCACCAGCGGCGATGCACTGGTGGCCGCCGTATTGCATTGGTTGGCGGATGCCAATGCCCGTCATCAGGCCGGCCAAAAAGGTAGCGGGTTCGTGCAGCGCAACCGGGGCGCGCTGGCCCGGGTACAGCAGGTGTTGGAGGCGCAGTTAGGTGGCGGTGAGACGCGCTGCGCAGCGCATGAATGAGGCCTCGTAAAGGGCCGCCGCAAGAGCTGGGTGAATGTCGTGACTGAATGTATTTTTTGCCGCATCGTTGCCGGGCAAGCGCCGGCCCATGAAGTATTCGATGACGGTGAGGTGAAAGCATTTATGGATGCATTTCCAGCAGCACCGGGCCATGTGTTGGTGATCCCGTACCGGCATTTTGAAAATGTATTCGATATAGACGCGGTGGCCATGGCGGCAGTGGCGGACGCAGTGCGCAAAACCGCTGGCGCTATTCGCCGGGCACTCGCGCCTGACGGGTTGACCATCAGCCAGGCCAACGGCGCCGCCGCCGGTCAGAGCGTGGCCCATTACCATGTGCATTTGATCCCCCGCACACAGGGCCGGAAGCTGCGCTCCCATGGTACCGAGGCGGCTGTGCAGGCCGCACCGCTGGCGGCGATGGCGCAACGTATCCGGGCGGCTTGGTCCGAATAGTCCGGGGTCCCGGATAGTTGAGTCCGGCTGGTGCTTAATTCGGTCCGACATTAAGTGAAGAGCGGTTAATGACTGAGGCGAAATTCGAGCTGCAACCGCGCGCCGGCGCGGCCGCTGGCAGGCCCGTGGTACTGGTGATTATGGATGGCATCGGTGTAGGCCGTGGCGATCAGTACGATGCGGTCGCGCTCGCGTTCACCCCTACTTTGGATGCTCTCACGCGAAGCGCGCTGACCCGCACCTTGCGGGCCCACGGTACCGCAGTGGGATTGCCGTCCGATAAGGATATGGGTAACTCCGAGGTCGGTCACAACATCCTGGGCGCCGGGCGTATCTTCGACCAGGGAGCAAAGTGCGTGGATCGGGCTATTGCGGAGAAGTCCATATTCGGCGCTACCTGGCGCGCGCTGATGGCGCAGGCGGCAGGGGGGGCCCTGCATCTGCTCGGATTGTTGTCCGACGGTAACGTGCATGCCAGCATGGCTCATCTGCGGGCATTGCTCGAAGAGGCCGCGGGCGAGGGGCTGCGGCGGGTTTTTGTGCACACTTTGTTGGATGGCCGCGATGTGCCGGATCGCTCGGCCCACGAGTATGTGGCGCAGCTAGAACAACTGTTAGCGCGGCTCAGCGCCGAGACCGGCGGCGATTATGCTATTGCCTCCGGTGGTGGCCGGATGAGCACCACCATGGACCGCTACGAGGCGGACTGGAGCATCGTGGAGCGGGGTTGGCGGGCGCATGTGTTGGGCGAGGGCCGCCGCTTTTCATCGGCTGAGAAGGCCATCGCCGCTTTCAGGGACGAACAGCCTGGAGTGTCGGATCAGCGGCTGCCGGCGTTTGTGATAGCGCGCGAAGGTCGGCCGATCGGCTGTATCGCTGATGGCGATGCCGTGCTCATTTATAATTTTCGCGGCGATCGGGCGGTACAGATCTGCCGTGCTTTCACTGAAGACGAAGGTTTCAACGCCTTCGACAGAATACGCTGCCCCGAGGTGTACTTCGCCGGCATGGTGCAGTACGACGGCGATCTGGCCTTGCCGCAACATTATCTAGTCTCTCCGGAGACGGTGGGCGGCACCGTCAGCGAGTACCTGGCGAACACCGGTATCGCCCAGTTTGCCTGCTCGGAAACCCAGAAGTTCGGTCATGTGACCTATTTCTGGAACGGTAATCGCTCGGGCAAGTTCTCCGAGCAATTGGAGACCTATGTCGAAATTCCCTCTGACACCGCCCCTTTCGAACAGCGGCCATGGATGAAGTCTGCGGAGACCGCCGATGCAGTCATCGCCGCTATCGGTAGTGGCAAGTTTCCCTTCATTCGTACCAACTTCGCCGGTGGTGACATGGTAGGACACACGGGGGAACTACAGGCGGCCAGGTTAGCCGTGGAAGCCGTTGACTTGGCGCTAGGCAGGATCAAGGCGGCGGCCGATGCGGCCGGTGGCTGGTTAGTGGTGACCGCGGATCACGGTAACGCGGACGACATGGTTGAACGCGACGGTGAGGGCAGGGCGCGCATGACCTCAAGTGGAGTGCCGTATTGGCGCACCTCGCATTCGTTGAACCCGGTGCCATTTTTTGCAAGCGGCGCGAAAAGCGATGGAACACGTCTGCGCCAGGGCCTCAATCAAGCGGGTTTGGCTAACGTGGCCGCTACTATCATCGATTTACTGGGGTATGCGCCACCGCCGGACTACGAACCCGGTTTGTTGGAGCGTGCCAGTTGATCCGCCGTGGCGGCTGATCAGGCTCAATACGCAACTCGTCGTCTTCCATGTTCCCGGCATCATCGGCGTTACTATTCAGACTACGCTGCCTATCTTCATATTGTTTGTTGCTGTTGCGCATACGGCAGGTGAGGAGGGTCAGCAGGTTGTTGGTCATGTAGGGCGTGCGCCTAAACAGCTCCCACAACGCATTGCGATCGAGCCCCAGTAGGCGGCAGTGTTCTTCGGCGATCATAAAAGCGGAGGTCGGTTCGCTATCGATCACTGAGGGTTCGCCGATTTTAATCATTGGATTCCTTGGGGACAGAGCAATAGCGGGCGCAATGAAGCCATATGGCGTAGACATGTTCTCCATCCGTTCTATAATACCGCACCTTTAGCGAACAGTGGCCGGTTGGCAGTGGATCGCCGGCGGCGTCTTTGTTTGACGGCAGCGAATTCTCATGTCTTCACCCACAGCTCTTACTCGCCGCCAGCGCGCAGTGTTCGCTTATCTTCGGACTCGCGCTGAGCATAGCGATGTGGCGCCTACCCTGGATGAACTCTGTGAAGCACTCGGATTGCGCTCACGCGGCTCCATGCACAAACACATAATGGCCTTAGCCGAGGCCGGGTTGGTGGAGCCGATGAACCGCAAGCAGCGGGGGGTTCGTCTGGTGAGCCCCGAGAGGTTGATCCCTAATGAATCGAACTTAGAGGCATCGAACTCAGAGGCATTGACACCTGAACTGGCGGCGCCGCGATCCGATGGTGCCGGGGTGCTACCTCTTTACGGCACAATTGCCGCGGGACGGCCCATAGAAGCGTTGCGTGCCCCCGAGACGGTGGAAGTGCCGGCCACGCTGCGCAGTGAAAAACCCTGCTATGTACTCAAGGTACAGGGCGATTCCATGATCGATGAGGGCATATTGGACGGTGATTACGTCGTCGTAGAGCATTGCACACAAGCCCATAACGGCGACATCGTGGTCGCGCTTATCGATGGTGAGGAAGCTACGCTGAAACGCATCTTGCAGCGGCCCGAGGAGATCGTGCTCTGTCCATCCAATGCCGATATGCAAGCATTGCGGTACGCGCCTGAGCGCGTGTCTATCCAAGGCGTAGTCGTCGGTCAGATGCGGCGCTACCGCTGAGCGGGCCTTGCCGCTAGCGGCCCCGGACCTTCACTGTGAGCGCCTTCACTGTGAGCGCCTTCACTGTGAGCGCCTTCACTATAAGTGAGGGGGCGGTGTGCTCTTAGCCACTGTTCAACCAAGCATCCACTTCTTTCAAGTCTCGCGGCGACAAGGTGCCGGAGGCTTGCTTCAAGCGCAGTATGTTCAAGATATAGTCGTAACGGGCGCCGGAGAAGTCCCGGCTGGCGCCGAACAGTTCGCGCTGTGCATTCAACACATCGACCGAAGTTCGGGTGCCTACTTGGAAACCCGCTTCGATGGCCTCTAGCGCACTTTCTGCCGAGCGCACCGCCTGGCCCAGCGCTTTGACTTGGGAGATGCCGGATAGAACACCCCTGAAAGCACCCCGGGTAAGGCGCTGGGTAGCACGCCGTTGGCGCTCGTGAGCCTCGAGAGCGCTTTGATGCCGGTGCTGTGACTCACGGGTCCGAGACAACACCAGGCCGCCTTGATAAAGCGGCAAGTTGAGCCTGAACCCGATGCTGTTGTCCCAAGTGTCGTTGCTCGATGTTCCCGCTCCGCGGATGACATTGAAGGCGGAGGAGCCAACTAAATCCAAGGTCGGTAGATGGCCGGTTTCAATCCGCCTGATCTCGTCACGGGCGGTCGCTACTTGGAGACGGGTGGCCTCCAACTGCCAATTTTGTTCGAGTGCGGTTTGCGTCCATGAATCGATGTCGTTGGGTTCAGGTACCACCAGAGGAACGTTGTCGCCGAGCGGATCCAAGGAGCGGATGTACCGTCCGATTATTTCTCTTAACGATTCGAAGGTACTATCGAGATTGTTTTGTGCCGCGATGACGCGGGCTACCGCCAAGTCGAATCCCGCGCGCGCTTCTTCCACATCGGTAACGGCGATCAGGCCCACTTCGAAGCGTTGTTGGCTTTGTGTCAATTGCTGAGATATAGCGTCTTGCTCCGCCCTGGCGAAGTCCAGTGAGTCGATGGCCGCCAATACCCCGAAGTAACTTTCCGCGACGCGCACGATGAGGTCCTGTAGCGCAAACGCGAAGTCGGCGTTGGCTTGCTGCGTGCGGCTGTCCGCCTGATCGATCTCGATGACTATGTTCTTTCGGTATATGGGTTGGGAAACCTGAAGACTGAGATCGCCGGAGAAGAAGAAGTCGGCGCGCTCCGTGTTTCCGAGCGAGCGGAGCGAGCGCCGGGTGCGCAGCCGCTTTACGCCATCCGCGGAGCCGGTCAGCGACACGTTGGGCAGTCGCTGTGATTCGGCTTGCGGCACGAATTCTTGCGCGGCTCTGTTGTCGGCAACAGCGCCTAAGTAAGTGGAATCGTTTTTGAGCGCAAGTTCGAAGATGCCGTTTAAGCCCATGGCATGGGTGGCGGCGGTGGTTAGAGCAAGTACGCTCGCAAGCAGGGCTTGTTTGGGGGCGCTCCGCAGCGGAGCTTGTAATCGAACGATCGTTTTCATGCACTCAATAATAGGCACATATGAGTGAAAATTAAAGATCTGCTTTAAATGAACGGCTCAAAGAAGCACTCTTAAAGTGCTCTGGATGCTTGATATTTTTGGTGTTTAGAGTTTGAACGGACGCAGTTCCTCGATGCCTGCGAGGGTCGGTACCACGGTCTCGAACAAGCTGACAGTAGACCAGGCATCAGCCCCTACCCGAGTGACCAGCAGTGCTTCCATGGCCGGCGAACGGCCGACTATGACGAATAGGCGACCACCCACCTTGAGCTGTTGAGACAAAGTGGGGGCCAGGCTCGGCATGGAGCCCGTTACCATGATGACGTCGTAGGGCGATTCGGCATCCCAACCCTTGGCGCCGTCTCCCAGCATTGGAGATACGTTCTTGACTCCTCGGCTTTTCAGCCGTGAGGCCGCTTGTATGTGCAGGGCCTGGGAGATTTCCACGCTCACCACGTGGGCGCTCAATTTAGCCAAGAGCACGGTCAAATAAGCGCTGCCCGTGCCGATCTCCAGCACCCGGTCCAGTGGCTGTGGGTTCAACGCTTGCAGCGCCCGGGCGATCACTTTGGGCGGCAACATGAATTGCCCATCGCCGAGCGGGATATTCGTGTCCGCATAGGCTACGCCCACGTAGCTTCGGGATACGAAATCCTCGCGAGGGATGGCGTGGAATAGGTCCAAGATCCGCTGGTTTAGTACTTCCCACGTGCGGATCTGTTGCTCGACCATGTTGAACCGCGCCTGCGCGGCGCCCGCGGCTGAAACCTTCACTCGTTGTCCTCGGCGTATTGCACGAACACCCAGCCGTCTTCCACGCGGGCTGGGTAGGTCGGTAGATCTTCACAGGCCGGGCCTTTGCGCACCTCTCCGGTGGGAATGTGATAGCAGCCTTGGTGCAGCGGACATTCGATCATATCGTCTTCTATGTAACCCTCGGACAGATTGGCACCGTGGTGCGAGCAGATGTCGCTGGTGGCGTAATATTCGCCATGGATGCAGTAGACCGCCAGCGGCGTGTCGCCTATCCAAAGCTGGGTTACTTCCTCGTCGCCGAGTTCCGTGGTGCGGCAAACGCGGTGCCAGTCCTCGTCTATCAACCTCGTCTCCAAGATGTGATCATAAACATGGGCAGGTACAACCTTATAACTGAGCGAACTGTTGAACTATGGGCCTGAGTTAAGTTACGGGCCTAAATTAAGTATGTGCCAGTGAATATGAGCCTGGGTTACTCAACGCCGGTTCCTCGCGGACCGGTTTCGCGCAGTTCTATCGACCACCCGCTCCCTATTGTAGCGCGGGCTTCGTGCCCTATGCCTAGCGCCAGCGGCGAATTCCAGTGAGGTGTACAACGTGGATGACTATCGTTATCAAAACGGCTTCGCCAATCATTTCGCAACCGAAGCCTTGCCCGGTGCTCTGCCGCAGGGGCGTAACTCGCCGCAACGCCCACCCTACGGCTTATATGCCGAGCAGTTGAGTGGCACGGCGTTCACCGCGCCCCGGCACCGCAACCGGCGTACCTGGGTATACCGGATCCATCCCAGCGTGGGTCATGGTGCATTCAGCCGCATGGATAACGGTGGCTGGGTCACAGCGCCGCACGCAACCCCCCCGGTGGAACCCAACCCGATGCGCTGGGGGCCGTTACCGGAACCTGTTGGGCGGACCGACTTTATCGACGGGTTGTTCACCATGGCGGTAAACGGCGATGTTGGAACAGGGGTGGGGGTGGGTATTCATCTTTACGCCTGTAATACCGATATGACCGAGCGGGTGTTTTTCAATAGCGATGGCGAGATGTTGTTGGTACCGCAACAGGGCGCTCTCGCTATGCGCACGGAACTCGGTTGGTTGGCGGTGAGGCCCGGCGATATAGTGCTACTGCCTAGAGGACTGCGCTTTCAAGTGCACCTACTGGCTGGTTTTGCCCGCGGTTACGTTTGTGAAAACTACGGCGAGGCCTTCGAGTTGCCCGAACTTGGGCCCATAGGGGCTAACGGGCTGGCTAATCCGCGTGATTTCTTGGCGCCCATCGCGGCCTACGAGGAAACCGGAGGGCCGTACCGCTTGCTCACCAAGTTGCACGGCCAATTGTGGAGTGCAAAAGTTCGGCACTCGCCGTTCGACGTAGTGGCATGGCACGGCAATCTGACCCCCTATAAGTACTCGCTGGCCCATTTCGCGCCGATCGGCTCCGTGAGCTTTGACCACAACGATCCATCGATCTTCACGGTGCTGACATCCGCATCGCCCTTAGCTGGTACCGCGAACTGCGATTTCGTCATCTTTCCGCCGCGCTGGCTGGTGGCGGAAGACACTTTTAGGCCGCCGTGGTTTCACCGCAATGTCATGAGTGAGTTCATGGGGCTTATCCATGGGGTATACGACGGTAAGGCGCAGGGATTCGTACCGGGCGGTTCCAGCTTACACAACTGTATGGTCGCGCATGGCCCGGACGCAGCGACGTTCGAACACGCTAGCGCAGCCGAGTTAGCGCCAGCCAAGCTCACCGACACCTTGGCATTTATGTTCGAGAGCCGCTACGTGTTGTGTACGACTCGAGCGGCTCTGGCGGCACCATTCAGACAACTCGATTACCCATCGGTCTGGAACGGACTCGAACCGCGTTTCGATGCGACAAAGCGTTGAGGAGAATCGAGTTTGAAGTTTGCCTTGACCGCTGCGCCAGGCACACTTATCAGTTTGCCTAGACGTGGTCACCGTGCATGTGGCTACAATCATGTGGAGACGGCCGATGTCCGAGATTCCTAGTACGGCACGGGTTGTAGTGATCGGCGGCGGTGCCGTTGGAGCCTCGTGTCTTTACCACCTGGGGCTCAAAGGTTGGACCGACTGCCTTTTGATCGAGAAGAATGAACTCACCTGCGGTTCGACATGGCACGCTGCGGGTAATGTGCCGACCTTCTCGGCCTCATGGTCGGTGATGAATATGCAACGCTACTCCACCGAGCTGTACCGTGGCTTGGGCGAGCGCGTTGCGTACCCCATGAATTATCACGTCACAGGCTCTTTACGCTTGGCTCACTCCATGAACCGCATGATGGAGTTCGAGCACGTCGTGGGCATGGGCCGTTATCAGGACTTGGATGTTGAGATATGTAGCGTGGCCGATCTCAAGGACCGCTATCCATTCCTGGAAACCCATGATCTGGCCGGTGGACTGTACGATCCCTACGATGGCGATATAGATCCGGCCCAGCTTACCCAAGCATTGGCCAAGGGAGCGCGGGATCTGGGCAATAAAATCGTTCGGTTTTGTACCCTCAAAGCGGCCCGTAGAGAGAATGACGAGTGGGTACTCACTACCGATCATGGAGACATTCATTGCCAGTACGTGGTGAATGCCGCCGGCTACCGCGCCCAGGAGGTGGGAGCGATGTTCGGCCGCTTCGTGCCCATGATCTCCATGTCGCATCAGTATTTGATGACGGAAGCGATTGGCGAACTCTCCGAATATAGCAAACAAACGGGTGGTAAATTGCCGTTGCTGCGGGACGTGGATAGCTCTTATTACCTGCGCCAGGAGAAGGACGGATTCAATCTAGGGCCGTATGAGAGCAACTGTAAAGCGCACTGGATCACCCACGATGATCCGATGCCGGCGGATTTTTCTTTCCAGCTCTTCCCCGATGATCTGGAGCGCATCGGTTGGTATGTGGAAGACGCCATGGCGCGGGTACCGCTGTTGGCCACGGGCGGTGTCAGCAAGATCATCAATGGCCCGATCCCGTACGCCCCTGATGGCAATCCACTGATCGGGCCCATGCCTGGGGTACCGGATGCGTTCGAAGCTTGTGTGTTCACCTTCGGTATCGCGCAGGCGGGTGGGGCCGGGAAAGTCCTGTCCGAATGGGTGGTGGAGGGTGGCACCGAATGGGATATGTGGTCTTGTGATCCGCGCCGCTTCGGCGGGTACGCCGATCAGGACTACGCTACGCAAAAAGCGATGGAAGTCTATGGCCATGAATACGCCATGCACTTCCCGCACTTTGAATGGCCGGCAGGCCGGGGTAAACGCCTGTCGCCGCTGCATGAGCGCTTGTCGGAGCAGGGCGCGCAGATGGGTGTTTACGGTGGATGGGAGCGGGCTAATTGGTTTGCCGCGCAGGGCGACGATATCTCGGCGCAAGGGGCGATGACCTGGCGGCGGGATGGGCCGTGGGAGCCCCGGGTGCGGGAGGAATGCGAAGCGGTGCGCGATGCGGTGGCGGTGTTGGACATGCCCGGGTTTTCCAGGTTCGAGGTGCGCGGGCAGGGGGCCAGCGCTTGGTTGCGTTCCCAGGTTACCGGCTCGATCGCGCGGCCGGGACGCATCGGGCTTGCCTACATCGCCAATGAGCAGGGCCGTATTGTCACCGAGTTCAGCGTGATGCGCTTCGAGACGGATCATTTTTGGTTGATAACGGCGGCCTCCGCGGAATCGCATGATGAGGAATTATTGCGCCGCTCCATGCCCGGCGATGCCGGCTTTGCCTTGCGTAACCGCACGGAAGAATACGGCACTTTGCTCCTGGCCGGCCCTAAGTCCAGGGATATCTTGGCCGGTTTGGGTAACGCTGATTTGACTAGCGGTTGGTTGACGCACCAACAAGCGGAGCTGGCCGGCTGTCCGGTGACGTTGATAAGGGTTAGCTTTACCGGCGAGCTTGGATGGGAGATCCACACGCCCATCGCCCATCTGATCACCTTATACGATGCACTGGCGGCGCGCGGTAAGGGGCACGGCCTCAAGCCATTTGGAATGTTCGCGCTTGATTCCCTGCGCTTGGAGAAAGGGTACCGGGCGTGGAAGGGGGATCTGTCCACCGACTACACCATGCTGGAAGGTGGTTTGGAGCGTTTCGTTAAATTTGATAAGGGATCATTTCCCGGGCGGAGTGCTTTGTTGCGCGAAGCGCAAGCAGGACCGAAGAAAAAATTCGTGACCTTGGCCGTGGAGGCGGGTGCTTGCGATGCGCCCTATATGTCGATGATCTGGCATGGTCGAGACATAGCCGGTGAGACCACATCCGGTGGGTGGGGTTACCGCGTTGACCACTCGATAGCGTTCGGCATGGTCCGTGCGGATCTCGCGGTTCCTGGCACCGAGCTGGAGGTGGAGATTTACGGCGAGCGGTGCCGCGCGGTGGTGCAACCGGGCCAAGCGATGTGGGATCCTGATAACAAGCGCCTAAGAGCCTAGGGCCTGTTAACACTATTCAACGCCTGCACGATAAGGGCGAAGTGGATAAAAAACATAAAGACAACATCCAGTTTGTCGAAGCGTGTAAAGATTCGACGAAATCCTTTTAGCCGCCGGAACAATCTCTCTACTTCATTTCGCTTTTTATACAGCTCCTTGTCGTATTTCCAAGGCCTTAGCCGATTGCTTTTCGGTGGCACAACGGGCTCCACCCCCAAATCGACTATCAACTGCGGGTCTCATCGCCTTCGTAGGCCTTGTCCATGATGACTTGAGTCCCCTCCCAGCCATTGTTTTCAAAGGATTTCAATAATTCCCGGCCTGCTGGCGCATCCCCAACGTGGCCCGCGGACAAGGAAAAGGTCACTGCTGTTGTGGCAATTGTTGCAACCCTATGAATCTTCGTCGTCCACCCGGCTCGGGATTGACCCATCGACTGTGGACCGTTTTTTTTAATGCGCCAGTCCCATCCGGGTGAACTTTGACTGTTGTACTGTCCAACGATACCTGCTCCACCTGTATGTTGATGACATCGTTTTCCTGTAGTGCAGCAAATACCCTATCAAGTACACCATTTTTCGCCCAGCGATTGGCCCGAGTATAAATGCTGTGCCAATGGCCGAACTTTTTCGGCAAAGCTCGCCACTTGCAACCGTGCTCAGCGACATACAAAATGGCATTCAACACCAATCAATTGGGTATTTTGACGTTACCTCTTTGAACAGGAAGAAGTTTTTGGATAATTTTAACGTGATGCGGTGATTTTCATACGCGAAGTCTATCATAATTAGTGTTAACAGGCCCTAGATAAAACGGATACTTCGATTTGCAGATGACCACCGCCGCCGCCATCGTCGGTTTTGTGGCAATTTCCCTCCCGCGCAAAATAGAAGCCCAGAAAAGCAAATCCTGAATCTTATCCGCCTCCGCCGCCAACAAATAACGTGCTTTTGCCATTGACTGTTCCTCTTTCGCATCAGAGATAAATGGTTTGTAGTGGGTTGATGTGGCGAATAGGGAATTCAAACCACCAATCACCTGTGCGCACCGAATAGCGCTTCGAGTGCTACACGGCGAACCGGTGCGTAGCGAAGTTCCAGTATTTCTGCTCGGGCTATCGGCTGACAGGATCCCTAGCATCAGCCGGACACGCGCCGCGCGCGATTCCGACAGCGCCCCCCCACGGGCGATAGCTGCCCGTTGACGCGGCGGCCCCCGCGCGGCCCGGCGGGATAGAACGTCGAGCGGCTCGAACCAGCACTGCGCCGTGCCGTCGCGAAACGGGCGCTTGTGCTCGTTCACCACCCGCCCATCCGTCCACCACCCGATTAACCGAAATGTTGTCGCCGCTGCCGACCGGGACAACCTTGCCGCCGATGTCTCGCCCGGCGCAGATCGCCCGCGCGAACACCTCGGCGACATCGTCTATGTAGACATACTCGGACTCCTGCTCGCCGTCCCCGTATACGGTGAAAGCGTTGCCCCGCGGTGTTTCCATCAAAAGGGTTGGGATGATTTTTTGATAGCTGAACGGCGCGCCGTCCGCGCTCTTTTCTTCAAACACGACAATCGGTTTGGCGACGCGCTCGCCGCGCATGACCGTCTCCTCGCCCTGGATGAGCCACAAAATTTCCGGCATGGGCGCGCGCTTGCGCCATTTCCCCGAGCGCTTGCAGATGCGCAAACAACGTACTCTTGTTGTCGGCGATACCGCGCGCGTAGATGCGCCCGTCTATTGTCTCGCAGTTCCACGGCGAGGCGCTGCGCCACGTGTCTTCGCGGGGGACCGGCGCGACATCGCAGTGCCCGTAGAGCACGATGCGTTGGCGCGAGTTCACCGCCGCGCGATGCGCGATGATCGCCGGCTGGTGCGAGTGCTCGCCGCCTTCAACGCGGCTCTAAAACCCGGCCTGGTGCAACCGCGCGCGAACGAACTCAATCGCGCGGACGTTTTCGTCCGGCAACCCTTGAACCGAGCGGATGGCGATGAACTCGTCGAGCGCATCCCAATCAATTGGGGCGGTTTTCATTGTTGAAGGCGGCTGCATGGAGTTGGTTCCACTCGGTGTAGGGTGCGCAAAACACGTTGCGGCTGCGGTGCTTGCGGAAGGACGCCGCGCTGATCCAAAGCCGCTCCACAACATCGGTGACATCGGCGCGCGCCGATGCCCCACGCTCCGACATTTTTTCAACGATGCGGTTGCGGTTGGCTTGGTCGCACAGCAAATCGACCAGCGGCTCGCGCGAGTTCAGCAGGCGCTGCACCTGCGTCTGTATGCGGCCGGTGGCGCCGAACATGCCGCCGGTGCGGGTAACCGTCGGGTTTTTGTTCTCGTGCGTGTTGCCGACCCCTCCGCCGGGCGCACCGAAAACCGGAAACTCGTCATCGTTCAGCACCTCGCCCTGTTTTACCGTGACCTGGGCGTTGGTCGGGTGCCAGTCGGCGTTGGGGGGCCAGTAGCGGGTTTCCCGTGGCAGCCACAACACAATATGCGCGATGCGCGTGCCGGGCTTGCTGGTGGGGGCGCTGCGGTGCCAGGTACGGCTGTGCAGCACAATCAGGTCGCCGGCTTTTACCGGCAACCGCGTGGTGCGCGCAGCGCGCGGCAACCGCGCATCGTCCTGCATGAAATCAACCGGCTCGGACGCGCCCCATAGGTGAGAGCCATCCACCACCTCCAGACAGCCGCGCTCCACCGGCGTGTCCTGCGGCGTAAACCAAGTGGACAAGCCGGTGCGATCGACGGGCCAATACATCGAGTCCTGATGCCACGGCACCACGCCATTGGCGCCCGCATGCATTTTGCAGATGATGTGGTCATGGAACAACCGCGCGCCGGGCAACTCCAGCATCGCCGCCGCAAGCGGCGCGATGTCGCGCAGGGCGAGTTCGAACCGAGGGTCAACCTTCCAAAGGTTGCGCCACTGACTGATCACCTCCAGGTAGCGGGAAACGGGGACGCCGATGTCGGCGGCAAAGTTTTCCGTCATGTACCGCCATGCGTCTTCAACATCGTCCATGCGCGCGCGCGACAGCGGTTTGCGCAGCACCACCCAGCCGTTGCGGTTGAAAAACTCGACCGAGCCGGCATCCGCCCGGTCGAACACAATGGGGGTTGCCGTTGCCGTCCGCGCCGATGCTTCGGGCGCCGCCGCATCACTTGTCTGTTGCATTGATAAGCTCCACGCATTTGCGGTAAAGGGGCGCAAACAATCCGCCGTCCGCGCCGCCGTCAAAGTTTTGTTTGACCCAGCGCAGGCGCGTTTGGAAACCGGCGACCCGGCGTCTGCCGGGAATATCGCGGATAATTTTATCACGCAGGACAAAACCTCGGTTGGCTTCCCAGCGGTAAAGGCGCACCCCGCTGAGAAACGGACCGAAGCCGACTTCGCCGTAGTGCCGGGCGCGCATGGAATCGAAGTGCGAGTAATGCACCGGGCGCAGGGCGATGGTTTGGTTGGCAACGCGTCCGCGCGCGCTAGACCGGCTTTGCCAAAGCGTGGCGCGCGCGCCGCGGACTTCCAGCGCGTATTCAAATCCGAGAGGCGCGGCCGATGCGCCGTCGATAATCGGCAACGGCGTCAGATACGGGAAACCGTTGCCGAAATCCACCCAGTATTTTTGTGGCGCGCGGTTCTCGAAATCGATGATGATGCCGATGTGGCAGTCGGGCTCGTGCATGGAGGCCGGCAGCAGGCCGGCATTGAAGCCGAGCCTGTGCAGCAAGGCGCACAGGAAAAAATTATGCACATCGCACGGTCCGCCCAGCCCGCGCAACATCATTTCAATGATTTCGTCCTGTGTCGGCGGACGGCGGGGACCGGTCAGCATGCTCAAATTGTTGAACGGAACACGCGCAAAGCAGGCGCGCAGCAGTTCGGCGAGGTAGGGCAAGGACGGCGGCCGCTTGCGCGCCCCAATCAACTTCAGAAACCGCCGGCAGGCGGCGTCGTCAAGCCAGTTTTCCAGCCCGCTGCTCATTGGTGATGCCCCCTTACAGGCTGCGCGAGACGCGCGACGGTTTTAATATCCACTGCGCGGCGGCGGCGCACGATGCAAAGGTTTTCAGGTCCATGTCGGGAAGCTTCCGGCGGGATGCGATTGTGAACCCGGCATCGCGGAACATGTTTTCCAGCATCACCGGCGGGCGGTGAACATGCCGCCGCACCGCGCCGGTGATGCCGGTTTGCTTGCGGTAGAGAAACTTGCCGCCACTGCTCCAGCACCGGGTAAAGCGCGCCCGTGCCGGGCGGCAGCGGCGGAAAACCGGGCGGCTGCTCCAAGTGCGGATGGGTGCCGCAATCGTGTTAAAGGCGACTTTCGCAGTTGCCGCGCCGGTGTATCCCAGTGGCAATAAATGCGCCACGCAACGGCTTTTGCCCCACATACCATGGACGATCTGGCGTTTAAAGCCATTAACTTGGCCGTCAGCGGATACAGGTGGATCGGATTGTAGGCGCCGCAAGCGGCGGCGTAAGGCCGCCCCATACCGGCGGCCAAGTGCCAGTGCTCGGTCTCCCGATATTGCAGTTCTTGCACCGGAGCCTTTTTGGCTTTCTCCGCGCCGCTGCCGCCCTTGCGGACCAGCATAATGCTGAGTTCTTGCCAAATCAGTTCACCGCCGGCATAAGGGGGCGTAAACCTCGGTGATAATACTGATCTCACAGCCTTTACTGACCCTCTGCGCACCATCAAGCCGGACCTCGAAATCCAGAACCTCGTCCACACTAATGGCGCGTTTTTGGCTTATCCGGTTGCGAACGTGAACCGCAGCGGTGGGTGTGAAGGGGAATTCCGGTTCCAGCATCATCTGCATATACAGCGCAAAAGCCATAATATGAGGATAGGGCAACGGCAGCGTAGCGCCCTGGGCAAAGCCGCAAACCGAATTGAATTTAGCCAGCTTGGCCGAATCAATACGGATACCGGCGGCCACTATTTTTAGCGGTGGAAACTCCGGTTCTTTGTGGGGTGGTTTTCGCGTGGTGGCAACCTTGAACAACATACCGGCCCCATGCCGAGGATGGAGGCCACTCGAATTTCACGCGAAGGACTAGTCATTCTTACGTTCTCACTTTAGGGCACCTCTAAAAATGCACTTTTTCCGCGATTGCGGCGTCAGCTCCGTGCTCGAATCCTCATGTATGACTATACACTGCGGTTCTGCGCGCGGTGCTTCCTTGCACTCACGAAAAAATTACTATTTTTAGAGGTGCCCTAATGACTATTCTCATCCTCCGGCCCGGTGGGCAGAAAACGCGAGACGCTCTGAGCCAATTGCAACGCGATTACGATCTACCCGAGACGGGCAAAATCGATAAAGCAACAAAAGCAGCATTGCAGCAGGGACGAAAAATCTTTCGCTTTATTGGCGATTAGGTAACAGTACTTGGTCGGGCCTTCATCGCTTCGTACCAGCGTTCGCGATTTTTCCAAGCCGGGTCGAGCGAAAATCCGGCCTCGTACCGCTTGTCATGTGCAGTCTCGGGGCCAATGAACAACACAATATAGGCACTCGAAAAACCTCCAGCTAACCATTCTTTCCCTTCTAGCCCCTCATTCACCAATGGTAAGCGGGATAATAAGACTTTACGGGCATGGACAAGGGTATCACCCTTGGATAGTATCAAGCGTGAAGCGGTTAAGAAGATGCCAATTTCGCAGTGGCGTTCCCACATTCGGACCTGGGCTCGTGAAACAGCATCCGATTGATGAGCGGTGGATCGGGGTACAGCTTTTCCAAGGACTTCATAATCGGCAGGGTTGCGACGAGGACTGTACCGTTGTCGAGTTGAAGAATAGGGACGCCGGCAAAAGGATTCTTTTTCGGGAACTCCGGTGTTTCCCGCTCGCAGCATATAAGAGCCTCTCTAAATAATCCACATTCTGAAATCTGATGATCAATAAAATCAGTCGGTTTCGCTCTAGCGAAATTGTCGAAATCGTAATTTTCAGAGGTGCCCGTAAGTCAAGCTCTTTAAGCGGGATAGCGAGCTGTTTCTCCGTCACATGAAGCCACACTTTGCGAGGGTGCGGGCGTGCGTTCGGACCATCGGGCTCTTGGCTGTGGCATCGAATATAGTCCGAGACCAGTATGAGTGAGCGTTATGGAAGTTTTTATCACCTGCCCCTCACAACGAGACAGAAAGGCTCTGGCAGGCATGCCGGGCTATCATTTCCATATGCTCGATACGCCACTCAATGCCAGGACGCCCTCGCCTGATTTTCATCTCCTGGCCTATATTGATGAATGCCGGGAATATATTCGCACGCACCCGATCGATGCTGTTTTCTACTCATACGATGTGGCCGATTTGGTTGCCGCTGCTTTGTGTGAAGAGTTTGGCTTTCCCGGCCCAAGTGTTGAATCGATGTTCCTGTGCACGCACAAATACTATGGCCGCAGGGCAGAGCCACATCCTATTTTATGTGAAGCGATCGACTTGCATGATCCCAATCCGCAGGTCTCTCGCTATCCGTGTTTCCTGAAGCCTCCTTGGCTGAACCTGGGGATTTTGGGTTTTGCTCTGGAAACGCCTCGAGACCTGAGCCAAGCCCTTGAGGTCGTCCGGCGAGAATATCCTGCTTGGTCTCCACTCTACATGCCTTTTTTCCGACGGTATATCGATCTCTACAAATATCCGCTGGCTGTACAAGACATGGTGTTGGTCGAGGCGTTTGTCGATGGTCCGCAAGCCATAGTCGATGGCTGGGTATACCAGAACGAGCCCCATATTTGGGCGATCATCGACACCAATACCTATCCGGGCACACGAGTCATCGATAATTTCTCTTTACCCTCACGTCACCCGGCCCACATTCAGGACCAACTGGTGGAACAAGCCTGTCAAGCGATTCGCAATGTCGGACTGGATAATGGATTTTTTAATATTGAATTCTGGTGTCATGAAAAGAGTGTCACGCTGACCGAAGTCAACGGTAGGGCGGCGACGTGTTTTTACGACCTGTATCGCAACTGTCTTGGCGCATGCATCTACGAAGCCGGCTTAGCTTTGGCGTGTGGACAGTCCCCACAGCTTGATTCCACTGGTCCTAACGTCGTGGGTGGACAATTCAATTTGATTACTTTTGCCGAAGATGCGGCTGATAATCTTCTTGATCATGAACAAGCCCGAGTGATCCCTAATATGACGATCTACTGTGAGGAGGGAAGTCAGGTCAAGCAAATAAGCGAGTTTGGCATTGTCCTGGCCCAGGTTGATCTGTTCGGGCAGAGTTATGAAGAAATACATGACCAAGCCGAGGAACTGCGGTGCCGTTTGCTCAAGCAGCCGGACAGCTCACCGTGGTAAGAAAATGATGAATGAAAGACAAGAAAAAACTAGATCGACGAGCAAAGTGTTTTGCGTTCAGTGTTCATAATTCATTATTTTTCCCACGTGGGCACCTGCTAAAAATAGTAATATTTTCGTGAGTGCAAGGAAGCACCACGCGCAGAACTGCAGTGTATAGGTCATAACTGGGGATTGGAGCACGGCGCTGACGCCGCAATCGCGGAAAAAGGGCATTTTTAGCAGATGCTCATATGACGTTCATCCGCTCAGTGCCGGCAGACGGATCCGTCCAATAGCCGTTTATTCATCATGCTGCACACGGCGGATAAACGCTTGACTGTACGATGACGGCAGCGGCGAATCATTGGCCGCCGTCGAACAAATGTTGCCGCACGTGGACATGAATCCCGGCCGGGTGTGCCCGATTCAACCGCGGGTTTTTGAAGCGCTGCGTGCCATCCGGACTGAACACAAGAAGCTGCCTGCGGCGGAATTTACCGGCCACACCATGGGGTAAAAGAATCCGTCGAATAAACTCATGTATTTGTCATCACTGCTGTCCCGCAAAGTGGTTGAACACAGCGTATAACTTATTGATTCACATAAAAATTGACTATGGCATTGTGTTTGAAACATGAAAACAGTTTTTCCAAAAATTTCAAAAGCTTAGTATGCTCTATGGGACAGCAGTGATTTGTCATATTGCACGATGTGCAATATGCAAGCATCCAATGAGAAACGAAAACCATGCATTTCGAATTGAGCGAAGAACAACAAATGGTGGTCGATAGCGTCCGCGCTTTCGTCGAGCAAGAAATGATGCCCCACGAAGAGGCCGTCGAGCAAAGCGGTCGATTGGACCCGGAACTGCGCGCGCAGATTCGTCAAAAGGCCATCGCCAACGGTTTTTACTCTGCCGGCATGCCCGAGGAACTCGGCGGCGGCGGCCTTGACCAATTGACTTTGGCGCTGATGAACCGCGAACTGGGCCGCACCAGCTACGCTATGCAAATGCAGTGCGGCCGCCCCAGCAATATTCTGCAAGCCTGCGTCGGCGCGCAACGCGAAGAGTATCTGCTGCCGGCGGTGCGCGGCGACCGCGTGGATTGTTTGGCTTTGACCGAGCCTGACGCCGGTTCCGATCTGCGCGGTATGCAATGCCGGGCGCAAAGAGACGGCGATGATTATGTTCTGAACGGCACCAAACATTTTATCAGCCACGCCGACGAGGCCGATTTCGCCATCGTCTTCGCCGCTACCGGCGAAGTGCAAACTGACGACGAACTCGTCAAGAGAAGCGGCCCGCGAAAGAAAATCACCGCTTTCCTGGTCGATAAAGGCAGCCCCGGTTTTACCGTACGCGACGGTTACCAATCCGTATCCCATCGCGGCTACCACAACTGCATTCTCGAATTCGACCACTGCCGGGTGCCGGCCGGTAAAATCCTCGGCGAAGAGCACAAAGGCTTTGACGTCGCCAACGAATGGCTGGCTTCCACCCGCCTCGAAGTCGCCGCCACCTGCCTGGGCCGTGCCGACCGGGCACTGGATATCGCCCTCAACTGGGCCGCCGAACGCAAACAGTTCGGTCAGTCGATCGGCAAATACCAGGGCGTTTCCTTCAAACTGGCCGATATGAAAATGCGCTACGAGGCCGCCGAAATGATGACCCTGCGCTGCGCCTGGAAAGACGACCAGGGCACCGCCAGCGACAGCGACTACGCCATGGCCAAGCTGATGTCCTCCGAAATGCTCGCCTATGTCGCCGACGAGGCTATCCAGATTCTAGGCGGTATGGGCCTGATGGCGGACTTCCCGCTGGAGCGTATCTGGCGCGACGCCCGGGTTGAACGTATCTGGGACGGCACCAGCGAAATCCAAAGACATATCATCTCCCGCAATATGCTGCGCCCCCTCGGCGCTTGAGCCGGGGCTTGCGGCAAAAAGCGCTATCCGCAAAACGATTTTCACAAAAAGGTGCCCAAGAGTCCATGCAGCGATTACTCAATCCTGCCACCTTGGCAGTATTCGGCGGCAACGAGGCGGCCGAGGTGATTCGTCAGTGCAGGCGTTTGGGTTTCGGTGGCGATATATGGCCGGTCAATCCGCGCAAAACCGAATTGGCCGGCATCCCCTGTTGCACCTCCGCCGAGCAGTTGCCCAGTGCGCCGGACGCCAGTTTTGTCGCCGTGCCTGCCACCGCCACCGTAGCCATCATCGGGCAATTGTCACGCATGGGCGCGGGCGGCGCGGTCTGTTACGCTGCCGGCTTCGCCGAGGTTGGCGATAACGGCCGCGCGTTACAACAAGACCTGCTCAACGCCGCCGGCGACATGCCATTGATTGGCCCCAACTGCTACGGCCTGCTGAATTACCTCGACGGCGCCGCGCTCTGGCCTGGCCAGCAGGGCGGCAAAAAATGCGCGCGCGGCGCCGCCATCGTCGTACAAAGCGGCAATATAGGCGTCAGCCTCACCATGCAAATGCGCAGCCTGCCCATCGGCTATCTGATCAGCACCGGCAACCAGGCCGCGCTCAGCGCTCACGACTATATTCACGCGCTGATCGAAGATCCGCGAGTCACCACCATCGGCCTGCATCTGGAGGGCATCGACGATGTCGCTGCTTTTTCTCAAGCGGCGCTCCGCGCACTGGAAAAAAACATCCCCCTGGTAGCCATTAAAACCGGCAGCTCCAACCTCGGCGCCGCCGTCACCCTCAGCCACACCAGCACCCTCGCCGGCTCCGATACCCTGTACTCCGCCCTGTTCAAACGCCTCGGCATCGCCCGCTGCCATAGCCTGACGGAGTTCGTCGAAACCTTGAAGTTCCTCTGCGTCAACGGCGCTCTCGCCGGCAGCAATATCGCCTCCCTCAGCTGCTCCGGCGGCGACGCTTCCCTGGTGGCCGACCAGGCCGAGGCATTGGAGTTGGATATGCCGCCGCTATGTGAGCGATCAAAACAAACGCTACAGGAAGTGCTAGGCGACAAAGTCCGTATCGCCAACCCGCTGGACTACCACCCCTACATTTGGGGCCAGCAGCAAGCGCTGATCGATTGTTATACCGCCATGCTGCAAAACGACTACGACTGCACGCTACTGGTGCTGGATTACGCCGTGCCGGGCTTGTGCGAGCTGGACACTTGGGAGATCGCCGAAAAAGCGCTTATTCAAGCTAAGGCAACCACCGGCAAAAAAGTCGCGCTGGTCGCCACCTTACCGGAAAGCATTCCACTTGAAGCAAGAGAACGGCTGCTGGAGGCCGGCATACCCCCCATGCAGGGCCTTACCGAATGTCTATACGCCATAAAGCACGCCGTGCATTTAGGCGCAGCGCAAAAAAACCGGCAAAACATTCATCCCATCATCACCGCCAAGACTGCCCTAGCCGAAAGCCGGGGAACCGGTGTCCACGGCCGGGCACGCAGGCCGCGGAAGAGAGCATTGGCAACTCCCAGGGAAGGGTTGACGGCGGCCCTGGACGTGGATGCCGGTTGCCCGGTCCGCGCAGAAGTGTGGGATGAACAACAAAGCAAAGCCGCTTTGGCCGGCTACGGAATCACCATCCCCCCGCACCGCTTATGCAGCGCCGCGCAAGCCACCAAAGCGGCGGAGCAAATAGGCTTCCCCGTGGTGGTAAAAGCCGTTTCATCCGAATTGGTCCATAAAACGGAAGCAGGCGCTTTACGCTTGTACCAGCAAAACACCGAGTCCGTCAGCACCGCTGTAAACGAAATGGCGCACTTGTCGGACCGTTTTTTGGTGGAAAAAATGGTGCAAAATCCGGTTGCCGAAATTATTGTCGGCGTTAGCCGTGATCCGCAGTTTGGTCTTACTCTGCTGATCGGCGCGGGTGGTATTGTAGTGGAGCTTCTTAAAGATACTGTTCCTTTGTTGCTGCCCTTGACCCGTGCGGATATTACCGAGGCGCTCCGGTCGCTTAAGGTTTATCCATTGCTTGAAGGCTTTCGCGGCAAACCCGCCGGTGATATCGACGCGTTTATCGACACCGTTGAAAAAGTGGCGGCTTATGCGCTGGATCATTACGACACACTGCTGGAACTGGATATCAACCCCCTGTTGGTTCGGCCCGAAGGCGAAGGGGTAGTGGCGGTGGATGCCTTGATAAAAACGCTTACCCGCCCGCCAAGCGGGTCAGATCTTCCATCGTCTCCAGCAGCGAATTTAATATCTTAGATGCTCCTTGGCCCTGATGCTTCTCGGCCTGTGCTTTTGAGCGCCCAGGCATAGCAGTCAGGTTGTACGGCGTCACCGAGCGCATGGGTGGGTCCTCGAAAGCAGTCAAAGTATGCCGATACTGATGGCGGGCCAACGGATCAATACCACCAGCACCAGCAACATGACGAACGCGAAAGGCAAGGCACCTAGAAAAACATCCTTGAGTGAAATGCCGCAGTCCTCGCCTAGCGAACTCTTGATAACAAAACATGAAATACCGAGCGGTGGTGTCAGCAAGCCGATTTCCGCACCTATTACCGTGACGATACCGAACCACACTAGGCTCGAACCCATGGGTTCGATGATCGGCAAAAAGAGCGGCACGACGATGAGGATGATGGAGGCGGTATCGAGTAGCGTGCCTAGAAACAACATGAGCACCACGTAGATCAGCATCACGCCCAGGAATTCGAGCTGATAGTTGTGCAATAAAGCCGCCAGCACTCCAGGCAAGTCCGCTAGCCCCAGCATGCGGCTGTAGATGGAGGCCGCCGTTATCAAGAATAGGATCGAGGCGGTGATGTGGCCGGTTTCGAGCAGCGCTTCTTTGAACGCCGGCCACGTTAAGCGCCGCCTGAGAACAGCGATGAGCAGCGCTACTATAGAGCCTATGGCGCCCGCTTCCACCGGCGTCATCCAGCCGGTGTAGATGCCGCCCAAGACGGTCACTATAAGCGCCAGCGTGGGCGTGGTGCGCGCCATGATTTGCGCGCCGCTGAGTGGCTGTTGATCGTCATGCATGCACCCGCCGCCTATGCGCCCGCCTATAAAGCGGGGAGTAAAGCGGCCCATGAAAAAGATGGCGGTTATATACGCCAGCGCTAGTAGCAGTCCAGGGCCTATGCCCGCCAAGAACATCTGGCCAACGGACTGCTCCGCGACGAAGGAGTAGATGATGAGCATGGCCGATGGCGGAATGATCATGCCGAGCACGGATGATCCGGCCACCACGCCTACGGCAAACCGTGGGTTGTAGTCGAAGCGAAGCATTTCCGGCACGGCGACCCGAGTAAACACGGAGGCTGAGGCAATCGACGAGCCGGTAACCGCGGCGAATACGGCATTGGCGCCCACTGTCGCCATGCCGATACCGCCGCGCACCCGCTTGAACACATCGTTCATGACGGCATAGATATCCGCGCCGAGTCCGGCTTTGGAGGCGACTAATCCCATGAAGGTAAAAAGCGGTACCGTGGCGAAAGTGTATTCCATGACGTTATCGCTGATCGCAATCTTGAGGAGGTTCAACGCCAGTTCGAAGTTGTCCCGCATGAGCCAGATGGACAGAAACGAGACGACAGCTAGGGCGGCCGGGATATACAGGCCGATGTAGATGAGGACGACGATGGCAACGACGGAGGCGATGCCGAGTTCTAGAGGGCTCATCGGTGTTCGGATTCTTGCCCGCCTGGCTCCCCGGGGGTGGGTGCCATATCCGGTCCGAGTACAACACGAAGCGCGAATAAGGCTGCGCACAGGCAAGCACTCACGAAGATAACCCCTTTCAGCGGCCACCAGGGGGCGGTGAAAATACCCGGTGTCCCGAAGTAGTCATCGGCTTGGTACGCTGCGATGAACTCAGGCCAGATGGCGATGGCGATGACGGCCATCAGCGCGCCGGCCAGCGTGTCTATGCAGCGGTGTAAGCATCGTTGTAACCGCGGTGCGCGCCCGCCCAACAAGATGAGCAGTCCATCGGATCGGGTCAGCCGTCCGGCCCGCACCACGTCGGGCAGTTGGGCGAAGACGATGAACACCAGGGAGAATTGCACCACTTCGACAGCGCCGAGAAACGGCGCGTTGAATACGCTGCGGGCGATCACATCGAAGGTGATCACTAGCACCAAGACCAACACCATCAGTGTGCCGATGGCGTTAGCGCCCATGGCCGCGCCGTGTAGAGCGCGGCGAAGCACCGGCCACATGATGGATTGGCTTTTAGTTGGCCGAGTTCCGGGGCTAGAGTTCCGCCGCCCAGTCGCGCAGTGGCGAGTAACCGGCGGCTTTGAGTTTAGCGATATACGCTTTCAGCATGGCCGAGCCGGGCGCGCCCTTGCGGTCTAGCCGCTGCGCCCATTCCACGGCGATGTTCGGCATGGCGTTAGCCCATTCACGGCGTTCGCCGTCATTCATCTGTACCACTTTGCCGCCGGCATCGGTGAAGCTCTCAAGACTCGCCGCGGCCCGTCCCATGGCCGTTTGCGCGACGTGATCTCTATAGGCGATAGCCACTTCCCGTAGCACACCCTTGACCTCATCGGGTAATTTCTTCCAGACCTTTTTGTTGACCGTGACCGTCTTCGAGTTCACCGCGCCCAAGTCGGCTTTGAGCATGTAGGGGGCCACTTCCGCGATTTTGAAAGTCTTCGCCGCCTCCGGCCATAACATGGCGTGATCGACAACGCCGGTTTGCAACAAGTTGTAAAAATCGGTCAGCCCGCCCCGTACCCCGGCGGCGCCCTCAATGCCTTCTAGATAACGCAAGTTGAACCCCGCACCCGCCATCTTGCCGCCTTCCAGATCGCTTAAGCCGGCGACCGGCTTGCGGCTGAAGACCTGATAGGTATCCAGCACCACGCCGGTGGCCAGATACACTTGGTCTTGCTTGTCCAGTTCCGCCGCCATTTGCGGGAACTCGCGGGCCAGTTCATCAACGGCTTTTGCCACTACCCGCGCATCGGTGCAGATAAACGGGGTGACGAAGGCGATGGCCTGACTCGGCAGTTTCGAGTTGTGAAATACGGTGGTGACGATGCCGATGTCGCCTAGACCGAGTTTGATGCCTTCGAGTACGCCTTTGGGTTTGACGATGGTGCCGCCATAGGCTTCTTGCCAGTCGATTTCGTAGTTGCCGGTTTGCGCCAGGCGCTGTTGACCCCGGCAATGAAGAAGTTGGAAAACTCTTTGACCCACATGGCTTTTGCGGGATAGCCGTCGATGGCGACCAGCTTGATGATCGTGGCCGCGTGCGCCACCGACATGAGCCCACCGGCCACGAGTCCGCCGGCCATGAGCGCACCAGTCATCGCCGCCGCTAGCAACCGTTTACGCTCGATCATCGCTGCCCTCCTGCACTGCGCTGCGCTGTGGGGTACCCTCAACCATTTCGAGTCCGCCGCCGCTGTTGCTCTCAAGTGTTTGCCGATTGCCAGTTTTCTATGATCTCCGTGCCGGCGCCGCGGTAGAGTTTGGCCAGCGGACAGAATTTCGCCACTTCGGCGGCCACCTGTTGCAACTCTGTCTCACTCACCGGGCCATCGGCTTTGACCGTGAGTTCGATGCGCGTGAACGGCAGGTCTATTTCCTCGGCCAAAGAAACGCCGCGCCGGTCGAAATCACATACGGCGGTGATCGCCAGGTGACCGATGTCTAGGCCCAGCTTTTGCGCGCATTTGTGGCCGATGACGTTGGTGCAGCCGATGAGCGCCGCCAGCGCGGTTTCAGTGGGTGCAGGACCGGTGTTGCCGCCGCCCCGCTCGGCCGGTTCGTCGATTTGAAACACCTGATCCCGCACGCTGATCACACTGCGCGAGTGCGACGGACAAGCACCGTGGGCGCGTTGCTTGACCGTGGTTTTCATGCGCACCTCACCCATGTCGATGGTCTCCTAGGCGGTCAAATGGCGATAACGAAAAACGCGGGCAGGTTCGCCACCGCTACGCCGCCGCGGCGGCGATGGGATTGGCGCATGTGCCAATGCCTGCAACCGATACCGCGATGGTGTCCCTGGTTGCATTCAAACGGGCGGCTTGCGGGCATGACCGACGCCTTCAGGCGTGCCTATCGCAAAAGCGCATATCACCCATTTCTCCCGTGTTGCATTGCGCATGAGCCTGACGATTAAATGAGCACCAGTCAACAAAAATCGATTTTTTTAGGAACGATTATGCCGGCGTGGGATGAGTATGTGACGATGGCCCGTGAGCGCGGTGCACTGGCGTTGGAACTGTATGTGGCCGAGTCCAGCCCCGGCGCCGATCCGAACGCGGTGCCGGCTCATCTTCCGGCCCACCTCGAGTATCAGCGTGACCTGGAGGCGGCGGGTAAATTGGTGTTGGCCGGGCCGCTGTCGGACGATGCTGGCGGGCAGATGCAGGGCGTTGGCTTGATCATCTACCGGGCGGCGAGCCTGGAGGAGGCGCGTGCTATCGCCGAGGCCGATCCCATGCACGCCAGCGGCGCGCGCACGTTCAGATTGCGCCGCTGGCTGGTCAATGAAGGCAGCCTCGACTTGAGCGTTGGGCTTTCGACCGGCAAGGCGGTGTTGCGCTAGAGCGGTATTGCGCTGAGGACTTCAGTGGCACTCGCTAACACCGTGGCTAAACTTAAGGGCACCTCTAAAAATACACTTTTTCCGCGATTGCGGTGTCAGCGCCGTGCTCGAATCCTCAGGTATGACCTATACACTGCGGTTGCGCGCGCGGTGCTTCCTTGCCCTCACGAAACAATGACTATTTTTAGCAGGCGCCCTTCAAGGTGACTGAATAAGCCCGCGAGGATAGCCCGCCGCATGATTGCAGCTTGGATCCACTCGGCCAAGACGGCGCTTGGGGACGCCGTTTGGGCCACTCATCCAGTCTCCGCCTCCCCGTTCAAGCGGCTGCTTTGCGCCGCCGCCCGTGTCCTCATCACCGTCGTCAGGGATTTAGCGGACGGGCAGATCAGCTTGCGGGCGATGAGCCTCGTCTATACCACGCTGCTGTCGTTGGTGCCGCTGCTGGCGGTCAGCTTTTCCGTCTTGAAAGCCTTCGGGGTGCACAATCAACTGGAGGGATTGCTGCTGAACGTGCTCTCCGCCCTCGGCGAGGAGGGCATCAGGGTCACCGATCAGATCGTGGGTTTCGTGGACAAGATGGATGTGCGGGTGCTCGGCTCGACGGGTTCGGTGGTGCTCATCTACACGGTGGTCGCAACCGTTCAGAAAATCGATGCCGCGGTCAACCACACCTGGCGCATCCACCGCACGCGCAGTTTCCTCGATCGCTTCAGCCGGTACCTGAGCCTTATTTTGATAGGTCCCGTGCTGGTGGTGAGCGCGATCAGTATCTCCGCCTCCTTGATGAGCAACGCGGTGGTGCAAAGCATCATCGCCATCGAGCCTTTTGGTGCGGCGTACCGGCTGGCGGTGGGGTTGGTGCCTTATTGTTTGATCACCGCCGCTTTTACCTTCGTCTATCTCTATATCCCCAATACCCGGGTGCGGGTGAGCGCTGCCATGACTGGTGGCTTGGTGGCGGGGCTTATTTGGGCCGGCGGCTCCGGCCTGGCCGCTTTTGCCGTGGGCTGGACCGGCAAGTACACGGCTATTTACTCCAGTTTCGCTGCCTTGATCGTCTTCATGATGTGGTTATACGCCTGCTGGCTGATCGTGTTGATCGGCGCATCGGTGGCGTTTTACACCCAGCATCCCGAGTATTTGAGCGTACAGCGGGTGCAATCCCAGATGGGCAACCGGTTGTGGGAGCGCGCCGGCTTGCAGGTGATGCGCCTCATCGCGGGCCATTTTCTGCGCGCGCAGGAGCCGTGGGTGTTGCCCGACTTGGCCAGCTATCTCAATTTGCCGCTGGAACATTTACGCGGCGTGGTGGAGCGGTTGGAGGCCCATGGATTGCTGCGCAAAGTGAGTGCTGAGATGGAGAGCTTCGTGCCGGCCAAGGACTTACAGGTCATTACCGTGGGAGAGATACTCAAAGCTCTGCGGGCGGCCGAGCGCGATGCGCATCTGCTGGCCGCGCAGATGCGCCACGATGGACCGGTGGAATCGATAATGACCCGGCTCGACGATGCCATCGGCCGTCTTTGTGACGAGCAATCGTTGCGTGAATTCGTCTTGATGGAGGTGGAGCCGGCGGCGCCTACCGGCCCTGTAGTGGTAGCGGGCGGCAAGAGCGAGGTGGCTTCCAATGCTTAGTGTCCGCTTGGCTTGAGTGCCTGCCTGGCGGATCCGTTAAACTCGGGCCGTTCCCTATCGATTAAAGCTTGGAGGCGTCATGCCCGTCGCGCCCTATGGCACCTGGTCATCTCCGTTTACCGCCGATGCGATCATCGCCGATAGCGTGCGGCTCATGGATGTAGAGTTGGACGGGGCTTCGCTCTGGTGGGTGGAAGGCCGGCCCGCTGAGGGGGGCCGCCAGGTGTTGGTGCGGCGTACCGGCGACGGGCGCGTGGAAGATATGACGCCAGCGCCGTTTTCCGTACGCACACGGGTGCACGAGTACGGGGGCCGCGCTTTTTGTGTGGCCGCCAGCCGGCTGTGGTTTTCCAACGATGCGGATGGGCGGCTGTATGTCCAGCATCTGGGCGCGGCGCCACCGCCTCTTACCCCACGGCCTCTTACCCCGCAGTCTCTTACCCCACAACCTCTTACCGATGAGGGACCGTGGCGGTATGCGGAGCCGCAATTCGATGGGCATCGTGAACGGTTGCTCTGTGTGCGCGAGACGGCGCGCGAGGGGCGGGAGCCCAGCAACGAATTGGTGGCCGTGGCGGCCAACGGCGCTGTCACCGTGCTGGCCAGTGGCCATGATTTTTATTCCGCGCCCCGGCTGAGCGCGGATGGCCGTCATTTGGCCTATCTGAGCTGGGATCACCCGGCCATGCCTTGGGATGGCACGGTGTTATGGCGGTGCCGCTTGAACGAGGCCGGTGAGGCTGTTGCCTCCACGGTGGTGGCGGGCGGGCCGGAGGAGGCTATTTTTCAGCCGGAATGGGGGCCGGACGGGGAGCTGTATTTCATCAGCGACAAGAGTGGTTGGTGGAATCTATATCGCGCCGGTGAACCGCACACCAGTGTGTTGCCGCGTGCGGCGGACTTCGGCCGGCCCTACTGGCAATTCGGCATGTACACCTACGGTTTTACCGGCGCCGGTGACATCGCCTGTTCCTGGTGTGAGGACGGTGAGTGGTCGCTGGGCGTGCTGGATCTCGAGAGCAAGGTGCTGCGGCCTCTATCGGTACCGTATACGGCGTTTGACAATATTCGGGTGCAGGGGCAGCGCCTAGCTTGCTTGGGCGGCGCGCCGAAGTTGCCGGGCGCCGTGGTGGAGATCGATTTGGCCAGCGGCGAGTGCGAGGCGCGCCGGGTGGCGCTGGAGTTGAGGGTGGCGGCGGCGGATTTATCAGCGCCCCGCTCGATATTCTTTGATAGCGAGGGTGCACGGGTGCACGCTTTTTTCTATCCACCGGCTAATGCGAACTACCAAGGCCCGCAAGACGAGCGCCCGCCGTTGATCGTCATCGGACACGGTGGGCCTACCGGTTCCACTACCGCGGCGTTGGAACCGCGCATTCAATTTTGGACGTCCAGGGGTTTTGCCGTCGTCGATGTGAATTATCGCGGGAGCACCGGGTTCGGGCGCGCTTACCGGGATGCGCTCAAAGGCGGTTGGGGTGTGGTGGATGTAGCCGACTGTGTGAATGCGGCTAAATATCTGGCCGCGGCCGGCGCAGTGGATGGCGAGCGGTTCATTATCCGCGGCGGCAGCGCGGGCGGTTATACGGCGCTTGCGGCGCTTGTTTTTCACGATGTGTTCAAGGCAGCAGCCAGCTATTACGGCATCGGCGAATTGCAGGCATTGGCTAACGATACGCACAAATTCGAGGCGCGCTATCTGGATTCACTGATCGGTCCTTACCCGCAAATGAAGTCGCTCTATTGCGAGCGTTCCCCCATCAACCATATCCGGTCGCTGTCGTGTCCGGTGATCTTTTTCCAGGGCTTGGAGGACCGGGTAGTGCCGCCCAATCAAGCTGAGATGATGGTGGCGGCGTTGAAAGAGAAAGGATTACCGGTGGCGTACTTACCGTTCGAGGGCGAGCAGCATGGTTTTAGGCGTGCCAGTACTATCAAACGTACCCTGGAGGCGGAGCTTTATTTTTACGGCAAGGTGTTCGGGTTTGCGCCTGCCGATCAGATCGAAGCGGTGGAGATCCACAATATTTAGGTCAGGCACGCTCGGCGTCACGCTATCGTTGAACGAAGAGTCAGCGGCATTCCGTCAGCGGCGGCTAGGCGCAACGATAGAAGCAGCTTGGCCACGCAAACAGCCTCGTTGTGGTGCCTATAGCTCTTGAGCGAAGGGCGCCCGCCATTGCTAGGGCGAGGCGCCCAGCCCGCATTGAGGAGAGCTACATCGATTCCTCATGAATGGCCACACCCGCTTCTCGATAGTACTTGAGCGCATCCGGGTGCAGGCGCAGGCCGCCTTTCTTGACCGCATAGTCGAGGGTCACATCCGCAAGCCACGGTGTGCTATCACGCATGGCCGGCACCGACTCCTAGAAGGTTTTGGTGATGGCGTAAGCGGTGTGATCGGGCATGCCCGTTTGCACCGCGATACCGACAATGGCGCCGACGGTCGCGCGACGCACAGGGTGGCGGTTGCGAGCGCGTTGCACGGTTCGGGTCAATCGGCGGCGGGTCGCACGCGGCATTCTCTGTATACTCGACGGTATCGGGTGGCCTCTCATGCACATGGCCGATGTAGCAACTCCTATGATCGCAGAACGTCACCCGTTCTTGTCCCAAGTGATCGGTATTGCGGAACAACTATCTAGTGCAGTATGTTTTGTGTTCGTCTAAAAACTGTTAGTCATTCAAGAGCATCTCATGACATCGAGTGAACAAAAGAAATTTCGTGACCGAGCTAATAGGGCGCGGCGTGGCCTATTGAAGGAAAAAGAAGAGTGCGGCTATATCAATGATGAGTCTGGAAAACGATACAGAGCAGCAGTGTATTACGTACTGGCTGGCGCAAATGATAAGGCCTTAGACTTTTACACATGGTTCGAAGATGAATTTCCTGATGATATTGGGGAGCCAGTATTCGATCTTTATTGGGCTTTGGCAGAAAGCAGAGCAGGCCATGAAAAAGAAGCTAGCTACAGACTTCAGGTGGCAATGATCAGTAACATATACATGCTGCCCTACTTATTTAGAGAGCCAATTGAAACCTTGGATATATGGCATCATTCAAATCCGTCGGCTCCTGACTATTTATACGACATTGAAGAATTTCTTGATGAGCCCACAGTCGAAGAACGTGAGTGGATTAAGGGCAAATACATGAGTCAGGCTTTTACGGATCTTAGAAATGGGTACATCAATGCATACCATGGCTTGAAATATGAGCATAATCTTCAAAAGCGCAGTGACATACTCAATAAATGGGATTTATTCTCGGCAGAGCACTTTGAAACACATGGCTAACAATGCCAAAAACTCGGACCCCGAAAAGTTGCGCTGCGCTCCGCTTTTCGGGTCCGGTTATGGCTGGCGTTAGCGAAGGAAGCCGAGATGCCCGCAAACAGCTTCAAGATTGATGGTGAACCGGTGCACTCGATGGAAGAGTTCGAGCGACAAGAAGGCCAAACTGGTTGGTCCCACTGGGTGCGCTCTCAATATGATGTATTTAATCAACTCAATCAAATCCATATTGATGAGCTTACGCCAAAATTGATCCCAACGAGCATCCGCGTGTGTCAACCCACTGAATTTGATAGGTTTTGTGTTAAAACCCTTTTGAGGTCAGCTTGATGTCACCTAAAATAATCGCACAGCCATCGGTAGCAAACCGTTTAAGGGCTTGTTCAGCAGCCAAACAACCCGCATTCATTTAACGCATCACGAATAGCTTCTTTCGAGCGAGGCATCGATTGGGAATCTAGGGCACCTTTAAAATTACGATTTTGACAGTTCTCTAGAGCGTAAGTGACTGATTTTATTGATCATCATATTTCAGAATGTGGATTATTAGAGGTGCCCTCTAAAGACAGGGTGACTTGCAAGGTAATAGTTGCATGACTGCGCTTGACTATTTCCGCACCGCTCATAATGGGTATTTTTCTTTTGACAAAACAGACCGGATTATAACTCAACTACCGATAAATGAATACATTATTTTAAGAGCGCACCCCATGAAGTTTATGGGGCGCAGTGATCCAAGATGCATTATTCCCGACATCAGTCAGATAATTTACCGATAGGACTAGGTGTGACTGAGGCGGCTTGTAAGACATTGGTTAAGCAGCACCTATGCAATTCAGGAATGCGCTGTAAGGAGGCTGGGGCTCAAGCCGTTGTGTCATTGCGTGGGTTGACATACACGGATGCTCGCTGGGATCAATGTTGGCGTAAGCTCGATCAATATGGGTTTGATTTAGCTGCTTAAATACATCATATTGAGAGCGTATTTCCCCCGGGTGTAATTGTCCGACATTGTTTATCAGGGTAGCGATGGCGTTCGTGGACAGGGATTAAGGGCGAGTAGGGCTCTACTCGTCCGGCGCAATGCGCTACGCCCCCATATTTAGACCCCATATTTAGGTAAGTCGCGCCCTACGCGGGCTCGACCCTTGAGAACTTCGCGCGAGCGCTTGGCAAACCCCCCAAGCTCGAAGTTGGGTAGTGTTCGCCAATAGTTTGCCGACGCCGATCGCATTGGTTCGCTAGCCCGGTTACCTCAATCGTTATGCCCCGAATAAAGCACTTGCCAATATTAACATTTATGTTATCTTCTAGGCATGGCTTGGAGCATCGAATATCCATTCGAGGATGTGGAGCAATTCATCCTTGATCTTCCGCCCACATTGTCGGCGAAGTATTTCCGACTCACCGATCTAATGTTGAAGTTTGGTTCAAATTTAGGCATGCCTCATACCCGTGCGATGTCTGATGGACTATTAGAGCTTCGGGTAAAAGGCCAAGAAGGAATTGCCCGTGTTTTCTATTGTACATTGGTCGGCCAATGCATCGTTATGCTGCATAGCTTTAGGGCGCCTTTAAAAATAGTCATTTTTTCGTGAGTTCAAGGAAGCACCGCGCGCACAACCGCAGTGTATAGGTGATACCTGAGGATTCGAGCACGGCGCTGACGCCGCAAGCGCGGAAAAGTGCATTTTTAGAGGTGCCCTTTATTAAAAAATCCCAAAAAACACCTCCCAAAGAGTTGAACACCGCCAAGCGTCGCTTAGCTGAGGTTAAATCTAATGAAGCATAATGAGTTAAAAGCAAAAGCACTTTCCAATCCAGAAACGCAATCTGCTTACGACGCCTTGGAAACAGAGTTTGCTTTGTTGGAGCAAATGCTTCGGGCACGTAAAAAAGCCGGCCTTACACAAGCGGAGATTGCAAAACGCATGGGCACAAAAGCTCCGGCCGTTACTCGTTTGGAATCTTCACTTACATCAGGCAAACATTCTCCCTCATTGGTAACTCTGCAAAAGTACGCTAATGCTTTGGGTTACAAGATTCAGGTGAAACTCGTCAAGTCTCAAGATGTTGTAGCATAACAGGTGAATGCGGCCGACAAAATTTCGCTATCGGGGGATGGGGATAGGAAATTTAAGCGGCCTTTGGGGCAGAATGGCTGAGTATCGAGGTCGGTTCATAAGGCGAAGCCCAGGGATCCCCCATCGGCGCAGCGAGGAACTTGGACCAGGCCCTACGTCAGGTGCGCCGCTCGCCGACAGCCGTTGCGATTGAAGCTGACGGCGTGTTTGTCGCGACGTGCGTTAACCGCGGATCATGGGCTCGAATGGCACAAGCGATTGGTGGGCTCAGCGTGGCAGTGATGCCATTGTGCCATCAGGGAGATCGGTGCCGCGGCGGTTAAGGTGTTGCGGTCAAGGGGTTGGAGGATCCGAGCCAGCACCACTGGCTCGGTGACAAGCGCACTGACACGCCCCTCACCCTCGCAGCGTGGGCCGCGGCGGCTATCGATAGCGAATACGCGTTGCAATCGAGCCCGCCCGTTCAGTGGCGCGCTGGGCGGCCCATCCTCTTCGCGGGGCTTGGCGCGGGGCGCGACGATGAGGCGGCGCTGTGGGGTGCATTGGGCGCCAAGAGGCCGTGGGCTCTCACCGAATGCGCCCTGGGTCGTGGCAGCCCGGGTCGTGGCAGCCCGGGACGTGGCAGCCCGGGACGTGGCACTAGGGCGGCCAGAGGCGCGATAAAGTCCTCAGGCTCGAACAGTACGTGGGCGGTGCCATCGCTGAAGGGGCGCTTCCACTCAAGCCCTCCCCAGGCCATCGCCAGCGCGCTTTCAGATATAGCTGCGGTCCTTGGAGAACAAGCGCCTCCTCTAGACAACCAATATAGATTCGCCAGCGCTTAGCGAAGTGCGAAGTATCTCTCGGCCAGAAGTTAGAGGATGCGGAGGCATTGGACTATGTAGAGCACTGCAACCAGAATCCCAGAGTGAAGCTAAGGAACCTGTCATCCCTGGTCGCCGGTTGGATGTAGCCGGATCGATTCCGGACTTAGCGCGAACGGCGCCATGGCCGGATATTTGACGCTTTGCCACTCCCCCCGGCGACATTTCTATAGGCTGCTTCCATCTGACGGGCGCATTCTCGCGAACGATAAGAAGCAGCTTGACCACGCAAACAGCCTCGTTGTGGTGCCTATAGCTCTTGAGCGAAGGGCGCGCGCCATTGCTAGGGCGAGGCGCCCAGCCCACATTAAGGCGGCCTACATCGATTCCTCAGGAATGGCCACACCCGCTTCTTGATAGTACTTGAGCGCACCCGGATGCAGGCGCAGGCCGCCTTTCTTGACCGCATAATCGAGGGTCACATCCGCAAGCCACGGTGTGCTATCACGCATGGCCGGCACCGACTCCCAGAAGGTTTTGGTGATGGTGTAAGCGGTGTGGTCGGGCATGCCCGTTTGCACCGCGATCCCGACAATGGCGCCGACGGTATGAACGTCGCCACGCGTCACGACATTGTCCCCATAAGCATCCGCCGGGATAACACCCAACTCACGCCCGAGCAGGGCGCCTATGTATTGTTGCAGCCCATCGGCCTTGGCGTACTCGTCCTCGGTCATGCCGAGTAGCCGGATCTTCGACGTGAGCGCCAGTTGCTCAATGATGGGATATGGCGCAATACCGCCCGAGATGTATACATCGAACTGCCGATCCTGAAAGCCCTGCAAGGCCGAGGACCAACTCGCTTTGACGTTGTGAAAATCGCCCTTCTTCACGTCTAGCCCGGTGGACGACTTGATCCAACCATACGAGCCAGCCCAGGCACCCCCGCCCGGTGGACCTAGAAACACGCGTTTACCCTTGATATCGTGCAGCGTCTCGATGCCGCTTCCCTCGTACGCCACCGCGTGATACTGGCCGTAAGGGAACCACATGATCAAACGCATATTCTCGGCTAACTCAGCCCCGTTCTCGAGCTTTTTGTACATCGCTTTGTTGTGTTTCAGGAAGTGGTAGATGGTGGGCGCCGTCATGCAGATATCGAGCTTGCCGCGGGCCAGTTCGACCATGTGTTTGGTGGCGGCACCGGTGGCGTCAACGGAGATCTCGAATTCATCTTGTTGTTTGTTGACGATGTTGGCGAAGGTGGTCATGGTCAGATACGACGACGTGCCGGGGGCAATGGTCGCCATCTTCAGTTTTTCCGCCGCACTTGCCGCCGCCGGTGCGAGGCCAACGGCGGCGGCGAGCGCCAAGCTTGCGGTGAATTGCATCAGGGGTGTTCCTCCGTTGTAGTGGGCGTTTTCGCCTGGTAATTGTGTAGCACGATGAGACCGAGTGCGGCGAGCGCGCTGGGTATGGCGAGCGCTGGCAGCGGCAACAGGGTGCCTAAGCCGGCGGCGCTCCGAAGCAACCGCTGCCACATGCCGAGCGGGGCATGCTCGTAGCCGCAAAGCGCGGTGGCAATACACCAGATGCCCAAGGCAAACGCAGCCAGCGCCCAGAACAGGCCGGTAATGCTGAAGTCATCCACGATCAGCAGTAAGTCTTGGTGATAGACGAATACGAACGGAATAATGAATCCGGCTATGGACAGCCGCACCGCCTCGAAGCCGGTTTCCATCGGTCGCGAGCCGGCGATGGGGGCCGCCGCGAAAGCAGCGAGGGCAACCGGCGGGGTGACCACCGGCAGTACACCGAAATAAGCCACGAACAAGTGGGCGGCGATAGTCGGCAGGCCTAGACGCTCCAGAGCTGGCCCCAGTACGATGGCGATGATGAGATAAGCGGCGCCGCTAGGTACCCCCATGCCCATGATCAAGCAGCCGAACATCACCATGATCAGGCTGAAGAACAGGCCGGTGCCCGCCACCCGGTCGATGCCTTCGGCAAAAGCGATCCCGAGCCCGGTCATGTTGATGACGCCGATCACGAAGCCGATGGCGGCGACAATGAGCATCAAGATCCCCGCCGTGTGCCCGGCACTCACCAGGGCTTCCCACCAGCGCGCCGGACGGCGAAAGCCGGGGAACAGAATCAAGCACAACACCGTGGCCGCGAGGGTGGCGATAAAGCCGGCGTTCTGTGCGGTGCGCCCCGTGAGCAGCACCAGCACGATGATCGTGAGAGGGATCCAAAACGCCAGGCTCTTGAGCCAGTCGGCGGCGGTCAGTGATAGGCGTTCGGCAGGCGCGATGGCGCCCACCCCCTGCTTGCGGGCGTCGATCAGCACGACGAAGAACAAAGAGGCGTAGTACATCACCGCCGGCAGCAGGGCCGCCGCCACGATCTGCAAATACGGGATGCCGGTGACATCGGACATCAAAAACGCGACCACGCCCATCACCGGCGGCATGATCTGGCCACCGGTGGAGGCGGCCGCCTCGACAGCACCCGCGAACTTGGCCTTGAAGCCGGCGCGTTTGATGATGGGGATGGTGAACACGCCGGTAGAGACGACATTGGCGACGGCGGCACCGGATAGGGTGCCGAACATGGCCGAGCCGACGATGGCAGCGTGTGCCGGGCCACCGGCGAAGCGTCCGGTGGCGGCGAAGGCGAACTTCAGCAAGATTTCGCCAGCGCCCGAGGTCTGCAAGATGGCACCAAAGACGATGAAGATCAGCACGATGCGGCTCACCACCTCGACCGGCCGGCCAAAAACACCGTCAGTCGAAAACCACAAGTTCTCCGCTACCCGCACCCAATCTTCGGCGCCACCGCCTACGCTGGCCGGCGCCACCACATAGACCGCCATCCCGGCGTAGACCAGCAACATCGGCAACCCGAAGAAGCGGTAGGTGACATAACCGATGATCACCACCGCGATCCAGCCGGTGATATTGTCGAAGGCGGTGATCTCTATGAAGAACTCTTCCTGCTCCAGCATCAACCGGGTCCAGATCACCAAACACCCGAGTAACACGGCGATGAGGAGCAGATGGAAGACAACCCCCAGATTCGAGCCTAAACCTGCCTGCGTGCGCACCCCGCCGATGGTGGTGAAGCTGATGAATAAGCCCAGCCCGACGGTCAGCGACACCGCCCAGATATTGTCCAGGACGCCAGCGCCGAATTGCTGCTCGAGCAACAAGCCCAGTCCGGCGATGTAGACAGCGGTGAAGGCCAGCAGCACCGACGCTAGGTCGCAAGCGCGGCGTATCCATAGCGCGAGCGAGGGTGAGAGTGTCACGGTTGAATGTTCCGGGCGGATCAGGGCTCTACGATATTGAACATGGGATAGAAGTGATCCATCAGTGCGAACAATTGGCGGGCGGCAGCGCTGTCCCCCTCGCACGGAATCATGTTCTCGTCGAAAGCCTGCGCGTAGGGTAGCCCCGAGTTCACCAGCCGGGTGAGTTGCCAGCGCGAGATCCGGATGACGGCTTGCGCTTCACCGCCGTGGCTGCCGGGTGCGTGACTGAGCGCGCCGTGACTGAGGGTGAGCCGCCGCCTGTGGTCTGTGTCTGACCGACCCTTCTCCGAACTGTTCTCGTCTGTCATCACCCCGTCTGTCATCACCCCGTCTGTCATCACCCAGTCGAGCTTGAGCAGCAGTCCATCCGCCTTCTGACCATTGATCCGGATGGCGAGAAAGTCCAGCAACATCGCCAGCGGCATCATGGCGACCACCTTCGGGCTGATGGCGCCGACGCCACCAGGCGGCGGTTTGGGCGCACCATGGCGCAGCTCCTTGGCACCCAGCAGGTAAGCATTACGCCAAGTGGCGGATTCGGCTTGATAACCCAATTGCTCCATGGCGTCCGCCGCCAACTCGCGCGCCGCCCGATTCTCAGGATCGGCGAACACGGCGTGGTGCAGCACTTGCACCACCCACCGGTAGTCGCCCGCGTCGAAATCGCGCCGCGCCCTATCCAAGACGGCGTCCGCACCGCCCATGTACTGGATATATTTCTCCCCGGCGGCCACCGGCGCGAGTGGGTGCAAATGAGTGGGATTGCCATCGTAAGGACCCATGTAGTGCGCGTAGATGGCGCGCACGTTGTGGGCCAAAGCGCCGTAATAAGGGCGGGTGTGCCACGATTTCTCCAAGGTCAACGGCATGGCCACCGCCTCGGCCAGCTCGTTGGGGGTCAGGCCGTGGCTCATCAGGCGCAGGGTCTGATCATGCAGATAGCGGTACATATCGCGCTGCTCGCTGATGAAACGGCGGATGTGTTCGCGTCCCCAGGCCGGCCAGTGATGCTGGGCGATGACCACGCCGGTCCGATCGATGAAGCGGATGAGCGCCTCGTCCAGGTACTTGGACCAGGCCAGCGCATCGCGCGTCCTCGCGCCCCGTATAGGGCAGAGGTTGTGCATGGTGTGGCAACCGTTCTCGGCTAGATCCAGCACGCCCCAGGCCGGAAAAAAGAAATTCATCTCCGCCGGTGCCTCGGTCTGCGGCGTGAGCTGGAAGATGATCCTGACGCCATCGATAACGTGGGTTTCGCCCGCCTCACCGATCAGCCGGTTTGGCGCGATCAGGCCGCTGGTCCCCCGTCCCACCCGTATGCCCAGGCCGGCATCGATCTGCCCGCGGGGGCCGGGTTCCAGGGAGGGGCCGAACTGGAACATGGCGCGTCTTCGCATGGGTATGCCGGCGAGCATGGTCTCTTCCAAAGCCGCCTCAAGGAAACCCGCTGGCGCAATGACTTCCACCTCGCCGCTGGCCACTTGGGCGGCGCTGATAACCCCCTCCACACCGCCGTAATGATCGGGGTGGGAGTGGCTGTACATCACCGCTTTAACGGGCCGCTCGCCGCGTTCGCTATAGTAGAGCGCAAGCGCCGCCGCCGCGGTCTCGCTGAACATCAGCGGGTCGATGATCAAGATGCCGGTATCACCTTCGATGATGGTCATGTTGGCGATATCCAGCCCCCGCACCTGGTAGATGCCACCGGCGACGTGGAACAGTCCGTGGATCTGATTGAGCCGCGCTTGGCGCCAAAGACTGGGGTTCACCGACTCGGGCACGGCCTGCGCCTCCAGGAATCGATAAGCCGATACATCCCAGACCACCTCACCGTTGTCATTGGTTACGCGGGCATCAGGCAAAGTGGCGATAAAGCCGCGGCGGGCATCATCGAAAT
The DNA here is from genome assembly GCA_012103455.1 of Gammaproteobacteria bacterium. Classification (GTDB taxonomy): domain Bacteria; phylum Pseudomonadota; class Gammaproteobacteria; order HK1; family HK1; genus WLWT01. The sequence continues at coordinate 4,021,599 of WLWT01000001.1, read as the reverse complement.
CGGTCTCGTCCTCGAATAGCAGTTCTCGCGTTGCCGTGGTGTTGGCGTTGTGCGTGTGAGCGCTGGCGGGGTGGGGCGGGTCAACGGAACTCATGATGGTTATCTGCACTACACCGATCGCGGGGCGTCCACAGTATCAATGTATGGTTGGCGGGAACAGACGGTGTTTTGACGATCCGCTATCTGGAGAGTGCCTACGAAAAAGTGGCCACCTGTTGGTCAGCCGCCTAGTCCCTCTAGTATTCGCTTGGCGTCCTCTAGCCAAGACTCGGATGTAGCCGCTGTGTGTTGTAAAAGTCCACGTCATCGCGCACTGCTTTGCGTAGCGTTCCGTGTCTCTCGAATGGGCGCCGGTGATACCTTTCACCGTTCATCGACTGGTACCACGGCTCACTCGTACCACGGCTCCAGGTGCGCGTGATCACTCATTCGCTGCGCCCAGTTGACACTTTGAACCAACAGGTGTCCACGAACGAGTCCGTGCTCCTGCGCGCAATCTTTCAAATGCAGTCGAAATCAATGCCACTGCACGGTCACTGTGAATGATGGTTCCACGGGGCGGCTGGCGTGCACCGGCCGCCTTGCGGAGTGCGCCTTGCCTAGTGCATGGCAGGTTAGCGCGCTGGTTTTGTGCGGGCTGAGACTCCAGGCCAGCCGTTTGCGCGGGTAGCGCACCGCCAACGTAGTGCTTCTGGTTCTGGCCCGGCCTCGGCCCACCGACCCGCTGGCCGCGCGGGGTCCAACACGCACCGATGCGTGGATTGAAGGGCACCTGCTAAAAATGATAATTTTTTCGTGAGTGCAAGGAAGCACCGCGCGCACAACCGCAGTGTATAGGTCATACCTGAGGATTCGAGCACGGCGCTGACGCTGCAATCGCGGAAAAAGTGCATTTTTAGCAGGTGCCCTGAAGTCGCTATCGGCCTCGTCGAGAGAGAACCTCTCGTGGCGCTCGCGGCGACGCAAGGCGCGGCGGATAGCCCGCCTCTTGCGGTTCTTGCTCGGGTCGCGGCGAACCCGAACTGGCCGAGCACGGCGCGACACGAAGCCCAGGCGGGGCAGCACTGGGCGCACGGTCGAAACGTGAATCGTGCCGTCGAGCGGGCGTGCGAGCGCCAACGCCAGCCGCTCACAGGTCCAATCGGTACGGCGGTATCGGAAGTCACTGGGCGAAGCGCTCAGCCACGCGTTGATGTTACCAACACCTTCCTCGGTCACTGTCCAACACCCATGGCCACACGATGCGGGCAAGGCCGTTCCGTTCTCCCCGAACGCCAGGTACAGCTCGCGCCCACTGTGGACTGTAGAGCGGGCCGCGCGCACCCGCCGGGCCGTCTCACTCACGCTGTGACCGGCGTGAAGAGGAAGCCATGCCAGCGCGCGACGCACAGGGTGACGGTCGCGAGTGCGTTGCACGGTTCGGGTCAATCGGCGGCGGGTCGCACGCGGCATTCTCTGTATACTCGACGGCATCGGGTGGCCTCTCATGCACATGGCCGATGTAGCAACTCCTATGATCGCAGAACGTTACCCGTTCTTGTCCCAAGTGATCGGTATTGCGGAACAACTATCTAGTGCAGTATGTTTTGTGTTCGTCTAAAAACTGTTAGTCATTCAAGAGCATCTCATGACATCGAGTGAACAAAAGAAATTTCGTGACCGAGCTAATAGGGCGCGGCGTGGCCTATTGAAGGAAAAAGAAGAGTGCGGCTATATCAATGATGAGTCTGGAAAACGATACAGAGCAGCAGTGTATTACGTACTGGCTGGCGCAAATGATAAGGCCTTAGACTTTTACACATGGTTCGAAGATGAATTTCCTGATGATATTGGGGAGCCAGTATTCGATCTTTATTGGGCTTTGGCAGAAAGCAGAGCAGGCCATGAAAAAGAAGCTAGCTACAGACTTCAGGTGGCAATGATCAGTAACATATACATGCTGCCCTACTTGCTAATTCGGAAAAAAATTACCCGACATCAATTCAGAATATATCTGACATGCTTTTCATAGAAAAACCGTTTAATTATTTGCATATTGTGTTGCAGTGAGTGCAACACCGAACGAGCCAAGGCCACCCGTTGCTCCTTTGTAGCCACCACTGTCCGCCCAATCCGTTGGCTTTTTACGTGATGCCATACTAGCTCATCAGGATTGAGTTCCGGTGAATACGGCGGTAACCATACTAACGTGAGCTTACCTTGGCTAGTGCGGACAAATTCTTGCACTTTCTTGGCTCGATGAATGGGATGGCCATCAACAAGCCAATAGACCGATCGCTTGGCGTTGTGCAGCAAACGCCTTGGAAAGTCGATAAAAACGCCTGCGGTTACCCGTGATTCGCTCACCATAAAACGCAGGTGACCCTTCGGCGAAACGGCTGACAGCCTATTCACGCTAAAGCGCCGACCCGTTTTCGCTACAACCGGCGTATCACCCCGTACTCCCCAAGTAGTACCACGATGATAATCCGACCGGATCGTCGATTCGTCGCCAAAATAGACCCGCGCTCGGCGCCTTTTCGCTTCTTGTTGTACTTCAGGCCAAGTTTCCTTTAACCATACCTTAACCTGAGCAGGGTCTTGCTCGTATGCCTTAAACCCAGGGCGCTGCGCACTCATCCCCCCAACGAGACAGGCTATTGCCCACCGAGCGCTCGCTGACTTCGATGCCAAATTTGTCTTTCAGTCATATCTGAATCATCGAGCGCGTCCACAGGGCATCGTGAAAATCCAATTGCAACGGATTCGTTTTAACCCGTTCACGTAAGCGATCCGCACATTCATCGGGACACTTTCTTGGGCGACCCGTGATCTTGCCGGTGGACAGCGCCTGTTCACCACCTCGCTCATACCTGGATAAGCAATCGTCAATGCAAGAACGATGAAATCCGAGGGCTTTAATTACTTTTTCAGGGCTTTCACCCGATAACACTTCGCAACCGCGTGCCTGCGGATGGCTTCTCGCGCGGAATGGGGCAGTGAGCGACCGTCTGTCTTTTTCATAGCATCACTATAACACATTTTATTAATTTGTGTCGGGTAATTTTTTGCCGAAGTAGTATTTAGAGAGCCAATTGAAACCTTGGATATATGGCATCATTCAAATCCGTCGGCTCCTGACTATTTATACGACATTGAAGAATTTCTTGATGAGCCCACAGTCGAAGAACGTGAGTGGATTAAGGGCAAATACATGAGTCAGGCTTTTACGGATCTTAGAAATGGATACATCAGTGCATACCATAGCTTGAAATATGAGCATAATTTTCAAAAGCGCAGTGACATACTCAATAAATGGTATTTATTCTCGGCAGAGCACTTTGAAACACATGGCTAACAATGCCAAAAACTCGGACCCCAAAAAGTTGCGCTGCGCTCCGCTTTTCGGGTCCGGTTATGGCTGGCGTTAGCGAAGGAAGCCGAGATGCCCGCAAACAGCTTCAAGATTGATGGTGAACCGGTGCACTCGATGGAAGAGTTCGAGCGACAAGAAGGCCAAACTGGTTGGTCCCACTTGCTCTACATGCCCGATATCTTCGGTGGCAATGGTCGGACTCCAGTTGTCATTGAAGGAAAGAAGTTCGCAAGCGTTTCATTCAAGGACACTGAAATCCGTCGTGTGCGCTTCCTTAGGTGTCGCTTCGAAGGTTGTCTGTTTATTGGTGCGTCCTTTGTAGATTGCGAGTTTACGGACTGCGAATTCGTTGATACCAATACCGCAAAACTCCGTGTCGAGCGCTGTCTGTTGGACCCAATGTGTTTCAAACAGAACTTTGACCTCGTTAACGACACCAACATCGCGATAGATCTCTATCACGCGGTGTACAGGAATGCTACCGAGGAACATCAGCCCGAACATGCACTCGAAAGCCTCTATCGTATGAAACACGCTGAGAACGCGCATCTCGACTCGCAAAGAAAGCGGAAAGTCATTAGTGCAGGAACTTATGCAACGCGAAAGGCGTCGCATCTGGTCTATGATTTCGTCTCGGGCTATGGACTTACTACTTCGGCAAAAGATTACCCGACACAAATTAATAAAATGTGTTATAGTGATGCTATGAAAAAGACAGACGGTCGCTCACTGCCCCATTCCGCGCGAGAAGCCATCCGCAGGCACGCGGTTGCGCAAGTATTATCGGGTGAAAGCCCTGAAAAAGTAATTAAAGCCCTCGGATTTCATCGTTCTTGCATTGACGATTGCTTATCCAGGTATGAGCGAGGTGGTGAACAGGCGCTGTCCACCGGCAAGATCACGGGTCGCCCAAGAAAGTGTCCCGATGAATATGCGGATCGCTTACGTGAACGGGTTAAAACGAATCCGTTGCAATTGGATTTTCACGATGCCCTGTGGACGCGCTCGATGATTCAGATATGACTGAAAGACAAATTTGGCATCGAAGTCAGCGAGCGTTCGGTGGGCAATAGCCTGTCTCGTTGGGGGATGAGTGCGCAGCGCCCTGGGTTTAAGGCATACGAGCAAGACCCTGCTCAGGTTAAGGTATGGTTAAAGGAAACTTGGCCTGAAGTACAACAAGAAGCGAAAAGGCGCCGAGCGCGGGTCTATTTTGGCGACGAATCGACGATCCGGTCGGATTATCATCGTGGTACCACTTGGGGGGTACGGGGTGATACGCCGGTTGTAGCGAAAACGGGTCGGCGCTTTAGCGTGAATAGGCTGTCAGCCGTTTCGCCGAAGGGTCACCTGCGTTTTATGGTGAGCGAATCACGGGTAACCGCAGGCGTTTTTATCGACTTTCCAAGGCGTTTGCTGCACAACGCCAAGCGATCGGTCTATTGGCTTGTTGATGGCCATCCCATTCATCGAGCCAAGAAAGTGCAAGAATTTGTCCGCACTAGCCAAGGTAAGCTCACGTTAGTATGGTTACCGCCGTATTCACCGGAACTCAATCCTGATGAGCTAGTATGGCATCACGTAAAAAGCCAACGGATTGGGCGGACAGTGGTGGCTACAAAGGAGCAACGGGTGGCCTTGGCTCGTTCGGTGTTGCACTCACTGCAACACAATATGCAAATAATTAAACGGTTTTTCTATGAAAAGCATGTCAGATATATTCTGAATTGATGTCGGGTAATTTTTTTCCGAATTAGTAAGACTTTCCGTGTAATTAGGTTGCTCCTGCTTGTCATAGCAAGCTTCACCGCCGTGAACTATTTCTGGGCGAATTCAATATTTCCCGTCGCGAAGGAATTGACTCTCATCGACTCATTCTATTTCACCTGTATAACAATCACGACACTCGGTTTCGGGGACATCACTCCTAATACGCAGATGGGCAAGCTCTTAGTCACTTTTCAGGCTCTCTCAGGATTCGTGGTCATATCGCTATTTCTGGCCGCAGTGGCAAACTCCGCAATCCGAGCGAGATAGCTATGTTCGCAGTCGCAGAATTTGGATCTACCTGCCGCCAATCCTCGGATTCGCACAGCGACAAAGACCTCTTGATCATTGGTGATCGGGAACTATCGAAACGACTGGCCAACCGCTACAAGCAGCAAGGTTACAGTGTTTCTACGCTCACGCAATCACAACTCGTGCGTATGCAGCACCGTGGCTCTCTATTCATCCAACATCTACGAACGGAAGCTCACGTCCAACTTGACGTTGATTCTGCGTTCTCTCGCTGGATACAAACATGTGAATATTCACCTCCAACTATCGCAGAACTTTGGCGATGTAGAAATACCATAAAGCTGATCGACCAATGGCCTCGCGACTCCGCACTTGAAGGTTGGCGCTCTGACTTCTTGTACTGCGTGTCACGCGATTTTCTGATCAAATGGTTGGCACGACGAGGGGTGCTCGCATTTGGCTTGGAAGACATCGAGCGTGGGCTGGGCGGCGAGAATAATGGACTAGCTGCGAACATCGGGGACTTGGCTCTGCTGCGCGAGGCGAAAGCCGCGTACCGCGACGGTCAACCAGTTCCGAACGGGGCGGGCGAGGCTATGGAGGAATGGTGCGCGGCGTTGCGCTCTTTCTTGAAGTTGCCGGAACCACCTCGGGCTCCGCCGAGCTTGGACAAGTATATCGCCGGCTTATCTCGGCGGCAGTTCTCGTCGAACTACGAACGGTTGCGAAGTCTAGAGGGTGCTTACAAGATTGCCACGTCGAGGGGGATGCAGCATCCAAGTCATGACCTATTGACGTGCCACATTCTGCAGCCGAATGGATACGGTTCGTCCCAAGCGCGGAAGGCGGCGCAGATGTATGCCTACCTGTGCGATGTCCTGAACCTCATTGCTAACAAGCCGCTGAACCCGACCGCATACCCGCTACGCGGTTGCGCGGCAGGTTAGCGGTGTCGTTAGGGCGTGTTAACACTATTCAACGCCTGCACGATAAGGGCAAAGGATAAAAAACATAAAAACAACATCCAGTTTGTCGAAGCGTGAAAAGATTCGACGAAATCCTTTTAGCCGCCGGAACAATCTCTCTACTTCATTTCGCTTTTTATACAACTCCTTGTCGTATTGCCAAGGCCTCAGCCGATTGCTTTTCGCTGGCACAACGGTCTCCATCCCCAAATCGACTATCAACTGCCGGGTCTCATCGCCTTCGTAGGCCTTGTCCATGATGACTTGAGTCCCATCCCAGCCATTGTTTTCAAGGGCACCTGCTAAAAATGCACTTTTTCCGCGATTGCAGCGTCAGCTCCGTGCTCCAATCCTCATGTATCACCTATCACTGCTGTCCCACAAAATAGTTAAATACAGCGTATAACCTATTGATTTACATAAAAAATTGACTATGGCATTGTGTTTGAGACATGAAAACAGTTTTTCCATAAATTTCAAAGGGTTAGTATGCTCTATGGGACAGCAGTGATCACCTATACACTGCGGTTCTGCGCGCGGTGCTTCCTTGCACTCACGAAAAAATTACTATTTTTAGAGGTGCCCTTTAGTGGACTCCCAGCAAAAGCCCTTTAACGCTTAAGTCTTCATCAAGATCAGGCCAATGAATTCCATTACCCTCACCAAGCAACTCCCAGTTATCGAGTTGTTGTTTATTTCCACTGGCCAGAGATGGAAACCATGAAATTGGCACTAGTATTACTCGACCATCTACCAAGCTAACAATAAGCTCAGACTCTGAGAATTTGACATCTTGAGCTAGAGGATGAGTCTCAACCTTTAAAGTATTCATTCCATGCCTCCAGGAACTGATTTCGATTTGTCTCTGCATGCTTTTGGAGTTCTCTGATTTCTTTGGCAGAGAAACGGGTGGAACTTGCAAGCATGACTGGTTTTAACCAGAACTTAGCAAGAGCCTTGTCACGCTGAATGTGTATATGGGCAGGCTCTCCTTTCTCATTGGAGTAGAAGAAAAATCTGTATGGCCCGATCCGTAGGATAGTTGGCATCCTGAGCACTCCCATAGATGTATCATTCATGACTATACCCATCACACTTCAAGATGCGAACATCGGTGCATCAATAATTTGAAACTTATCAGTGATGCTTTTTCTCAATAAAGCCTTTCGTCTTCCAATGCGCTTGAAAAAATTCAAAGATGCTTCCCGAAAATCTATAAACTTCTCATAGTACCGATTATAAGTAACCGCTTCATGCATCATTTTCCAAAGTCGCTCAATTGGATTTAAATTCGGTGAATAGGGCGGCAAATAGTGTAATTTAATGTTTGAGTCCTTGGCATAAGACTGAACGTCTTTGCTCTTATGATAAGCGGCATTATCCCAAATTACATGAATTTCTTTCTCTAGTGGGTGCTGTTTGCGTAGAGTTAGATAAAGATTTAATCGTTTGCGCATTCACTCGCTCAACTTCAGTGTGGATTATTTTGTGGCCATCCAAAGATAAAGCACCAATGAAATTCAATCGTGTCTGACGAGCCGTTGTGGCAATATTCTTTCGAGTGCCTCTTAAAATCCATCCATAAGCCAACCGCGTTTGATACTGCGGATGAAAACTGTCTGAGAAATAGATTAAACCCTTGTTTTTAGCGTCTTTCGAAAGATGTTCATATTCCTTGACAAACGCTTTTTGCGCCTGTGCGTTTGCTTTCTCTGGAACTGCATCAGGCTTCTTATGGCAGACATTATTGCGATGCAGCCATTTTGTCATGCCGCTTACACTGTAAATCTTACCGAAATTCAACTTCACATAAGTGCAAATGTCCTTAACATAAGGATAAGTCATTCCTTCTATGTGTTTAACGAGCTTTGCTGTTTCATTCTCGTCTCAATCACTTTTGCTGCCCCCGTTTTCGGGCTTCAGCTTAGCTTTAGAAAAGTAATCATCGATAGGGCGTCTAATGGTCTCATCATCTAAAAGTAAAATCCTAGAAATTTCTGAATAATTACAACCATCATCAAAAGCTAAAACAGTTTTTTTATTCGGTCTCGAATACGCCCATCTCTCTCTTTACGATGAGATTTTATGAGTTTATCGCGCTCGCTTGGTGTTAAATGATTTTTCATAAGTTTATTTTGACCATAATCAGCTAGCTCATGCAAGTATTCTAGATTCGCATTTTCAATGGCGATTGGTATATGCAACCTGCACCCATACAGTAGCATATAACTATGAGTCATAAGATAGCTGAAGAGGACCTCTAAAAATGCACTTTTTCCGCGATGGCAGCGTCGGCGCCGTGCTCCAATACTCAGGTATGACCTTATACACTGCGGTTGTGCGCGCGGTGCTTCCTTGCACTCATGAAAAAATGACTATTTTTAGCAGGTGCCCTTGTGTAATTATTGCCATTTGTCGGGATAGCTGGATCTTTTCAGGCCAGTGGCATCGACGCCGGAGGCGTGAACGATGATAGGACCGGCGTTGAAGAGTTATCCCAGCTGCAAGCGAGCGGCTACGTGGGCGAACAATGCTTGGTGAGGATAATGGGTACGATGTTTATTGGGTAATCGCCCAAACATAACGCGCGCGGTGCTGCAATTACACTCGTGAAGTATTTTCGAAGGTTACCGTGTGGGTGAACTCGCAAAAGAAAATAGCGCCGCCTTCTCAGGCTATAAGTCATCCTTAAGACGTACCCACTCCCTGGAGCAGCGCTTTGGTTCTCAAAATCAAGGCACCCTTGGTGTCACCGGGCAACTGTTGGAAGCCATAGCGTAAATAAAATTCCCCTGCGTATCTATCCAATGGATGGGTGATGAGGCCAACAAAAGCGATGACTTCGGTGGCCTTAACCGCCACCCGGAGCGCGTGACGCAGCAGGTCGGCCCGGTACCCGCGTCCTTGATGGCGCTTATCGATCGCGAGTTGGCCTAGCAGTAGAATCGGCACGGGGCCGGGTAGATTGCGTTGCTGGGATTTTGCCAACACGGTGCGCTCGATCTGACCGGCCGTCAGGTTCACATAGCCGATAATTTGCCCGGTATCGGTCGCAGTTAACACATAGGTACGGGAGGCAAACGCTTTTTCGTTGCCCTGGGCGTGCCTGCGCAACCAGTGGTTTAACGCCTCACGCCCACAATCGAAGTCGCTCCGGTCATCGCTCGCCCGCAGGGGTCGAGGCGGATTTACTCCTGCCATGCAGGACGGCGGTTGAGGAGTTGTTCGAGTGCTGGATTGCTCTGCGGTGGAGCGTCCAGGAACGCCTCAAAAGCCTCCCATTGTTGAGCCGAAATGGTGCTGATCGTGCGGTTGGTCAATGTTTCTTCGGCCCCTTCCAGTGCTTTGCGGCGCGTGAATTCGGAAATGGTAGAGCGGGTTTCGTCAGCCGCGGCCTGAAGAATGGCTTTTTCGTCGGACGATACCCGAACGCTGAGGATCGAGGTGGAGGAGATGGCTTCACTCGTAAAAATTAAATCGCGTATGACATCAGCATACAAGAGCCTTCCTAAGCGTCGATAACTTTAGGCGTCAAGAAAAGCCGATCCTCGAACATCGCCTCCATGCGCTCTTCGCATTTGCGCAGTACGGCGCGTTTATCCGCATCGCTCATCATGCCCCAAGCGGCGATTTCGTCGATGTGTCTGCAACATCCGGTGCATAGCCCGTCGCCGGCGTGCAGCGTGCACACGTTAATACAGGGCGAAGGGACGGCGGATTCGCTCATTGAGCACTCGATGAAATGTCGAAGCCGCGAAGATAACGCAATCCCCGGATGGCGCGGGAGCCATACCAGGAGGTCATTTCTCCGTCGATTAATCGAACCGCTGTGCGCGGGCCGGCGAGTGCTTGGATCGCTTCGATGTGTTTGTCCTTGAATGGATAGGGTTCGCTGGATAGCAATACCGCATCCGCCTGCCGCCAGCAGGGATCATCGGTGGAGATTTCCGGGTAGCGGGTGGTGGTATGCGCAGGTGTGGTCATCCAGCCGGCGAGTGCGAGGGTGCGGGAGATATAGGTATCCCTGGCGACGGTCATCCACGGTTTGCGCCAGATGAGATAGAGCACGGTGCGGGTGACTCGACCCGCTTTGAACGTTCGTGTGGCGGCTAATTCTCGGCGAAATGCCCGGCCCAGCGCCTGCGCCTGAGTGCCGCGGCCGAAGATGCCCCCTAGCAACCGGTAGAGCGCTAGATTGTCCTGCGGTGCTTTGGGATGGGTGACGACCACCTGCGCCCCCAACGCCTCCAAGGCCGCCACATCTTCCTTGCGGTTCTCATCGATGTTGACGATGACATGGGTGGGATGCAGGGCCGCCAACCGCTCGAAGTTGACGGTCTTGGTGCCACCGATCCGCCGCACCCCATCGACTTTGCCCGCCGGATGAATGCAAAACGTGGTCCGGCCCACCACTTGCTCTGCAAGATCCAGGCTGAACAGCAGTTCCGTAATGCTCGGTACCAGGCTGACAATGCGGGCGTTGAGCGCCACGGGGTGGCGCCGGCCCTCGGCGTCGATATGGGCGTCGGTTAATGATTCCACTTAGGTGAGCGCTTGGCGATGAATGCGTCTACACCTTCCACGGTATCTTCCGCCATCATATTGCAGGCCATGGTTTTCCCGGCGAGGCGGTAAGCCTCCCCCAAGCTCATCTCGGCTTGGCGGTAGAACAATCGTTTGCCGGTCTCCACGGCGACGGGCGGTTTGCGTTTGATGGTGTGCGTGAGGGTATCGATGGCGCCGTCCAGCTGCGCCTCCGGCACGGCGCGGTTGACGAGGCCGTATTCCACCGCTGTTGCCGCGTTGATGAACTCACCGGTCATCAACATCTCGAACGCCCGCTTGGGCAAAACATTGCGGCTCAAGGCCACGCTGGGGGTGCTGCAGAACAGCCCCAGGTTGATGCCGGATACGGCGAACTCGGCCGATTCGCTGGCGACCGCCAGATCGCAGGTGGCCACCAGTTGGCAGCCGGCCGCCGTGGCTAGGCCGTGGACCCGCGCTATGACCGGGCGGGGTAATTCGACGATGCTGCGCATGCATTCACTGCACCGTGCAAACAGCGCCGTGTAGTAGTCCTGCCCGTGCCGCTCGCGCATCTGCTTGAGATCATGCCCGGCGCAGAAGGCTTTACCCTTGGCGCTCAACACCACCACGCGCACCTGCGGTCTATGGGCACACTCGCGCATGGCCCCAGTCAGCGCTGTTAGCATGTCTTCCGACAGGGCGTTGAACTGCTGGGGCCGGTTGAGGGTTAAATGCAGTACGCCGTCTTCCAGGGACTGCAAAAGGATGGGCTCTTGCGGCTCTGCGCCGGTCATCGGTTGCATCACACTGCTCATGCGGCTACCCCGCGCCAGGGTTCGAGGGGCGATCATGCGCGGCTTGCTAGGCTGACATCAAGTGGGTGTAGGCAGGTCCTGCATGAATGACGGCGGATGTAGACCACTTTTCAAAGGCCAGGCGTTGTTCTGGCCTTTTCCTTTTCTGCCGCCCATCAATGCTGGCGGGGTTTCGAAATCCCGAGGGAAACGCCGAAGCGGTGCCGGCTCCGTGAGTCAACCTCTTTTCCCATTGACTGTTCCCTGTTGCTGCGAAGGGCGACCTTCGGAGAACCAATCCCGTTGATGCGGCTGTCCGGCCGGAGGCATGACTGAAGACTTGTTCAGGGGGGGACCGAGGACCGATACCTCTGGCAGCAAGCCCCATCATCTCTTGCAAGCCTGATTGGGCGATCCGGCCTCAAGAATGCCATGACCATCAAGCCGCCGGTGATGCCAGGGTCAGCGGGCAGTCAAACCACGCTGGCGCCCGATCTTGCCCATCCCGGCTCATTCTTGCCAAATTTTGCCAAGGTGACTAGGATTGCAACATGAGCACAATGAACATTTCCCTCCCCGATGCCCTGAAGTCCTTCGTGGATGAACAGGTCAGCCAGCGTGGCTACGGCACCAGCAGCGAGTATGTGCGTGAACTGATCCGCAGGGATCGGGACCGCCAGCAACTGCGCAGCCTGCTGATGGCGGGCGCAGCTTCGGCACCGGCGGCACCGGCCGATGCCGGTTACTTCGAAGGTCTGCGTGACCGGGTGCGCCAAGCAGGCAAGGCCGCAAGCCGAGCGTGAAGCGCAAAACCGTCGTCCCGCGTGAGCAGGTCAACCGGGACGTCGAGGACGCGATTGCCTACTACCTGAACGAAGCCACCGCAGCCGCAGCGCTGGGTTTCATCGATGCGCTGGAGCAGGCCTACGCCCACATCGCTCGCCATCCGGCCACTGGCTCCCCGCGTTATGCCCACGAACTCAACCTGCCCGGCCTGCGTGCCTGGCCGCTGACGCGCTACCCACACCTTGTGTTCTACGTCGAGCGTCCGGAGCACATCGATGTGTGGCGGGTGTTGCATGGCCAGAGGAACATCCCGGGCTGGATGCAGGAACCCGATGGCGCGTAATCATCAGGGGCACACGGATGTTCCGGCCAAAGAAAGCCGCCCCTGTAAATAAAGACAGAATCAAGAGCGCGTAACAGAATGAAACGCGTGATGCGCCGACACGATTTTGGCTGGAGGCAAGGCCCGCGACGCCGTTCAGTTCTGCGGGTAGGACCATGCCGCTTGGATGGTGCAAACAGAATTCCAACCCCGCACCCAACACCATCTGCCGCATCCAAAGGGCCCCGCCATGTGCGCGCCCCCACGGCTCCATCAAGGCATCAAGCCCGGTAACCCGCGCGCGGGCACTGGTTCTCATAGGCGGCTTCGGCGGATTGGCCATTATTCTGGGTGGCGATGGCGGCTGGCCTTGGCCGCGCAATGCGGGCGATTGGATGGCGGTCATCGCCGGCGCCCTGTGGGCCTGCGGCACGTTCATCATGTACCGGGGCGTCAAGCTAGCTGCGTTCGAGCAGGTTCTCGCATTGGCCGCCGGCGGCGCGCTGTGCGCCTTGCTTCTCGCCTATGGCGTTCAGTTGCAAGGGCCGCGGCTTCTGCCTGTCGTGCGCTTCGCGGCGCATGGCCTAGACCGGGGCGAAGCGGGTCGAGGAGGTATTTCCGACAGTGCCCTATCGACACGGTGCCCTATCGACAAGGGGTGCGGTCATGTCCCATCCTGCTGCGAGTGCTGTTCGCGCATCGCCCGCAGTGGCTCTCGCGGGTGCTTGGCGTCGTGGCGCGCGCTCACCACCGACGTGAGGCGCCGAGCCGGTTACCGCCGGCGCGATGCCCAGACGGGGGTAGTGACCTGCATACAACGCTTCGGCTAGGCGCTCGCTGGTACCCGCCGGCGCGTGGCGTTTCGTCCATGGGGAAGCGCGCTTCCAGGACATTCAACGAACATCAATATCTGGTGTCCAATCCTCTCCGCCCGCCAAAATACGCTTGGTCAAACCGCGTCTGACGGGATACCCGTGACTCATGACCGCCGCCCTTGCATTCCCGACCTCGCGGGTCCCAGTTCCCAACGTCGCCGCCGTCCCGCAACGCTCGCCGCTGCGCTATCCGGGCGGCAAGACCTGGCTGGTGCCCCATATCCGGGAATGGCTGCGCGCCACCAGGCCGGAGATTCTGATCGAGCCGTTCGCGGGCGGGGCCATCGTCTCCCTGACGGCGGTCATGGAGGATCTGGTCGGCTCCGCCATCATGGTTGAAATCGACCGCGACGTCGCCGCGTTCTGGCATTCGGCGCTGGAGAGCGGCGCGACCCTCGGCCGGCGGATTCTTCAATTCGAGCCGACCCGCGCGGCGCTGGAAAAGATGTGCGTCGAGCCGCCCGCGACGGTTTTCGAACACGGGTTCCGCACCCTGGTTTTGAACCGCACCCGGCGCGGCGGCATCCTTGCGCCCGGCGCGTCCTTCGCCCGCCACGGAGAGAACGGCAAGGGCCTGCTGTCGCGCTGGTATCCCGAAACCCTCGCCGCGCGCATTGAGGCGATCCGGCAATACGCCGACCGCCTCATCTTCTTCGAGGGCGACGGTCTGAAGGCGCTGCCGATATTGCTCGCCGGTTGGGGCAGGCGGGCGGCGGTGTTCATCGACCCGCCCTATACCGCCCCGCGCGGCAAGCGCGCCGGGTCGCGCCTTTACGCCCACAGCGAAATCGACCACGCCGGACTGTTCCGGATTCTGGCCGAGGTCCGCCCCAACTTCCTCATGACCTACGACGCGGCCCCGGAGATCGTCGAACTCGTCCGCGAATACGATTTCGACGCGGTCGGCATCGCCATGAAAAACACCCACCATAACCGGATTTCGGAACTGGTTATCACCTCGCAACCGCTGTTCGAATGAGCGGGCACGGCATCGCCGAATGGTTTGGCGAACCGTTCGCCGCCATGTCCGCCGGGCGTCGGCGCGCGCTGGCCCGCCCCGCGCTGGGGCGTGACGCGGCCCCGCCGTGTCCGTTCCAGCCAGGCCACCCGCCATGCAGGAAACGCGGCGGTGTCTGCTCGATCCAGGCCGAGGGCGGCGAACCCGCCATCGTCTGCCCGCGCCGCTTCGAGCAAAACAACCTCTTGCCCGTGTGGCTGGCCCGCGTCGCGGGCTTCGAACGCGTCTATGCGGCCCGCGAGGTGCCGTTCATGCGCAACCCGGACACCGGCAAGGCGGCCGGACGCATCGACCTGATCGTTGCCGGAGATCCCGGAGCGTCGAAGTGGTACGGGTTGGAGGTTCAGGCCGTTTATTTCTCCGGTCGCGGCATGGAATCCGAGTTTGAAGCCCTGTTGGCCCATGACGGCCCCGTACCGCCCGCGCCCACCGAGTTCCGCCGCCCCGACTGGCGATCCTCGAGCGCCAAGCGCCTCATGCCGCAACTCGAGGTCAAGGCCCCGACCCTGGGACGTTGGGGGACCAAGCTGGCCGTCGCGATCGATTGGCCGTTCTTCGCCGCCATCGGCGGGAAAAGCGCCAACCCGTCTCAGGACCTGAACGACGGAGACATCATCTGGCTGGTGCCGCGCATGGGAGACGACTTCCGCCTGTGCGAACATCATTTCGAAGTCCTCTCGCTGGAAGCGTCGAGCCGAAAGCTGCTGGCGGCGGAAACCGTCAAGCGCCAGGAGTTCGAAGACGCCCTGCGCTCCCGGCTGGAACGCCTGCAAACCTGATTGGTTCCGCCTATGCGATTTGCCAACGGGTATGCACGGAGAGAGGAGGCCGGTCATTTTTGGGAAGATCACATAACAAAAATACTTTCTAAAGCAACCTGCACATCAAAACCGAGAACTCGCAAGGCGTTGGCCATTCGGTCATTCATTGGAGGATATTCTTCCGGTTTGATCGCTCCATAAAGCTCAAGTGCACAATATCTTTATCTCTTTTAATCCACACATAATTCAAAAATCGATTTGTTTCATTCTGAATACCGATTTTTGCCAAGCTTTTACGCCTATATCCCCCATCCACAAGGATTCTTGTAACCTCCTGAAATGCTGATTTATATCGTTCACATTCTCGTTGCAGCACGTATCCGGAGAAATTCCGCTGCTGGATATTTGCTTGGGGAGGTTCCACTTTTCCACCGACCGCGTCCTATCGACAAGAGGTGCTGTCCTTTCCCATCCTGCTGCGAGTGCTGTTCGTGCATCGCCCGCAGTGGCTGTCGCGGGGGCTTGGCGTCGTGGCGCGCGCTCACCACCGACGTGACGCGCCGGGCCGGTTACCGTCGGCGCGATGCCCGGACGGCGGTAGTGACCTGCATACAACGCTTCGGTTAGGCGCTCAACCTGAACATCCACCTGCCTAGGCTGGTACCCGGCGGCGCGGGGCGTTTCGTCCATGGGAAAGCGCGCTTGCAGCGTGCCCCGCTTGCCACTGACGCCGACCTCGAGCGGTGACTGTCAGGTCTCATCCGGCGATCACCCGCTGCCTGGTGCGCGCCGGCGCATGGGTCATGGACGCGCAGCAAGCTGACCTTGATATCGACCCCGCCCCTGACGATGCGCGGTCGGGGCTCGCGGGTGCGCCCGTGCGTGAGCGCATGGCAGTGGGACCGCTGGCGGGTCAACGCACGATGAGGCTACGGGTAGCGGCGCGGGCCGAGGCGTTGCCATCGACGCGAGGCGCACTCACGGCGAGCCATGACGCGGCTTCTGCCTCAATGCGGCGGTGGCCGGTGGCGCGCGTGAGCGCGATAAGCCCAGCGGCTTTGCCGTGACATGGCGCACGCTCCACTGACGCCGCAGAGGCTGTCTATTGATGGAGATGGCCTTGTCGTGCACGCACTCAGGCGCCCGTTTCGCGAGGGCACGACGCACTGTTGGTTCGAGCCACTAGACTTTTCGAGCCACTAGAGTTCCTGGCGCCTCTGGCGGCAGTGGTGCCGCGTCCGCCTCTCATCCGATACCACGGCGTGTTCGCACCCAACAATGCACGCCATCGTGCTGGGGTGCCGGGCCAACAACCGCTCAAGGCGCGGGTGTGCACAGACCAGGAGTCCACCTCAGGTCCCCCAGGCGCCTCGATGACATGGAGGCAGTGCCGAAGGGTGTTCGACATCGGTCTCGGCCTCTGCCCGCGCTGTGGCCGGTCAGTGAACGTGCTGGTGGTTATCGCGTCCCTCCTCGGGCACCTGGCCAAAGGCGAGGTCCGCGCGCCGCCAGCGCTGGCCCGAGACAAGCTCTCCCATCCCCGGCAACCGCGATGCCAGGCGCATTGACGGGCCGCTATCGGGCGCGGCCCGTGGTTGTAGGGGCTGAGCGCGACCTGTGTCGCTGGCGGTCAGCAAGGTGTCAGGCGAGGGCTCGTTCACAAGTCCTGGGCCCCTGCAAGTCAGGCGACCGCCGCGTAGCTCCCGTGGCGCTACTCGACGCGCGCGCGAATCGGGTGGTTTGAATCGACTATTCGCTGCTCCGGCAGGAGCCTCGGTCCATGGCCTGATATATGGCGGAGGGCTTCGCTGATATCGACCTGTCGGATGAGCTTCGCGTCAGCCGCTTCGGGAGCCCCGAGGTCATCGGGTTGCCCCGCGATGCCGTAGCCGACCGCTCTGTGGGCCGACCGCTCTGTGGGCCGACCGCGCCAAAGCGATGGCCGCAGCCTTCGCCGGCGCCGGTTACGGCTACATCGATGATTAAAATAGCGCCTTCAGGGACGGCTATTTCCCATCACCATGTCCAACGTCTACGAACGCCGTGTGTCCGCAGCCAGCGGTTACCTGGATCCGAGCAGGCGGTTGCGCGAGAACCTGGCCCGCATCACCGGTGCCGAGGTGTTTACCCTGGCGTTCGAAAGCACTGATCAGGTCAATGGATCCAGGCTCGAAGTCACGCACATAGTGGGTCGCCCGCGCTCCCTCGTTGACGATGGCGATTGCCGCAATCATGCCATCTGGCAGGACGCTGTACACCCAGCCGCGACCTGCCATGGCGCATGCACTCGCGAACCCGGCGTTGGGACACGGCCTGGGCAATCCGTTTCAGTCCCCCCCCCCTTCGACGCGATCACGTTTAGTGTCGGGGGCGGGGCGGTTCGCACCCAGGCTCCCTATCACGTCCGCTCTCGCACTCGCATATCTTCTTCGCGCATCGGCCGCCGTGCTCTGCCAGCAGCACCCGCAGCAGGTAGGAATTATCTCTGCGTACTCTGAACATGGCCAAGTCCATTGGCGTCTCTCCATTGATCGTCTTTGCATTAACGTCTACGCCGCGTCTGAGCAGCTCGCGCGCAGTGTGCACGGCGTTACCTTGCACCGCCCAGTACAGGGGTTGCAGCCTCACTCTCGACGACGGCCGCTCGGGATCGGCCCCGTGATCGAGCATCAGTTCGAGAAGCTGCACACTATTGCTCATGGCCGAGAAATCGACTGGATGCATACCCAGTTGGGTTTGCGCATTCACATCCGCGCCCTTCTCGATCAGGCGCTTTGCGGCCGCATAGTGTCCCGTGGCAGCGATGTGCAGCGCCGTCGCCTTTTCGACGAACTCAAGCGCTATCAGGCCGCGATACTCGTCAGATTTAAAGATTTCGATTGCTGTGTGGACCATGTGCTGGGCCTGGGCCATGATGGACCCTTTTTTTCCATCCGATGACGAGCTTTTTTTGTCCAACATAGCCCGCAATCGGTTGATCTCCTGTGTTGAACTAATGCGCTCGTCCACCATGTGCCCGCCAAGCAGCAATGCGTCGATTTTCTCGACGCTTCCTTCTGCGGCTGCCTTGTGCAGGTGCCACTGGTTGAGTGTTTTTTCCAGGTCCGGCGCCGACCAGCCGAATATCATTTCTCCGGCCTTATCAACGGTCTCGTGAGCGTGCACCGTCGTCGCCACGGTGCATAGAAGCAGCGCCGCCGCGGGGACTGCCGTGTGCCAGTATCTTCGCATTTGTCTTCTCTCCTCGGATCCCGTGCGTTCTCAAGTCTTTAGTGCGCCTTCGGCGTGTAGGCCGTGATCGCCGCGGGGACCAGCCATGCGGGTTCCCACGGGAGGTGCGCTTTGTATCGTCCGATGTGCATATGCGGCAGCTTGCCCGCGAGGCTTCCCGGCCCCTTGAACTTGGTCACGACGTCGAAGCTGAGTATGCGTCCGCTCTGTTCTTTCGCGCTGTGCCGGATAATGGAGAGCCCCTGCGTTCGCCGCCCGTGGCCTACTTTCATCAGCACGGAGTAGCTACCCACCTTCTTGCTCGACTTGCCGGTGGCGAGCAGTTGCTTGACAACCTTCGCCGCGCCCGTGATCCCCTTGACGCCTGCGGCCCCCGGGCCGAGCACGCCGATAAGTGTCCCATTTGAATACTGCCCGCTCGCGGTGTCGATCTCGGCGCTGAGGCCCACCCACTCGCGGACCCGCCGCGTGATCCCCAGCGTCATTCCGTCGCCCACGCCAGCAAGAAAGTCGGCGACCTTCGGATCGACCTCCGGGAGCCACAACGCCAATCGCTGTGTCTTGCTGAGCCCACTTTTGGGTCCGTACACCGATTGCTTGTAGTCCGTGGTGATGGCTGGTGTGGATGGCGCGCCCTCGTTGACCCGCGGCGCGAACGCAATCAACGCGGTTCGGCCGCTGTCCGAGGCCGCAACTGCGCCACTGCCGGTGTCATTGCCCGCGCCGCTCGCGTCACCCGCGCCTTCGCGGGCCGGGTCGGGCGGCGCCTCGAGAACCACCGCGGTCCATTGCTTGTCGCTGTCAGAGTCCGGTCCATCAGCGCCGAGCGCCGCGCTGATGGCTTCCCTGGCGGTATCTTCGACCAGTTGTTCAACCTGATCCTGCACGAGGCTCACCGCGAAGCGGATCCAGGCCATGCGTGTGGCCTCCGCCGCGACCTCGCGCAAGTGTTGGCCGTCGCGCGCCTGAGCGCGGCGAATTCCGGCGATCTGAGCGTCCAGTTCTCCGCGCATCCTGCCGATTGCGGCGGCGCGGGCCTGGGCGGCACGGGCACGCTCATGGCGTAGCGCGCCAACTTGTTCATCGTTCAACTGTGCACTCCAATTGCGGGCGATCTGGTACGCATCGATCGCAGGCCTCGGCTCGGTGACGCCGTTACTCGCCTCGTCGGCGCCGGTACTTGCCTCGTCGGCGTCTACTTGAAGCTCGGCGCGGCCGGTCTCGTCGCCGAACACGCATACGCGCGGCTCGTCGCGCCAGTACCTGCAATCGGCCTGCGCGGTTTCGGCCGCAAGCCATTCGAGCGTGCGGTTCACCTCGCTTCGGAACGCGTACAACCCCAAGAGCAGTGTTTTCGCGGCCTCGAAGCGCATGTGCAGGTACTCCCAGTGCTCTCGACATTTCTTCTGCTCGCCGCAGGGGCCTCGCCTAACGAGTTCTTCCAGGGTGAGTGGCCCACGGTCGTAGACGATCGCCGGTATTTGGCCTGCCGCGGTTCCCGCGCGCTTGCCCGGCACGTCCGGTACCTTATCCGCTAGATCGCTGCGAGCCCTTTCCAACGACTCATGTTCCGTCCCAAACGAGCTGCGGCCACACTCGAAAGCATCGTTATGAATACGCCTGAGCGAACGCCGCAGCGATCCGCCTGTGTCACCGTCCCGCGCAGGCACGCGCACCGGCCTGTCGAGGTTCACCACCTCTTTGGACCACACGAGCCTCGTGAGCTGCACGAGCGGGCTGTCGGTGTAGTGGCCGTCGCCGCCGGCGTGCTCGCCTCCGGAGCGCCCCACGACCTCGTGGTGGGCCTGGCTCACGCCGACCCTCGAGACTTCGATGCCGCCCTCGTGGTGCTGCCGGTACGCCTCGACCGTGAGGTAGTCGTCCCAAAGCGGGGAGCAGGGTCGGCCGAGTTCAGCGAGGTACTGGGCGAAGCCCTGAGTGTGACGCTCCATCCCGGTGATCAGATCCCCGAGCGTCTGCTTCACCGGAGCGGTCTCGCCGGTGCGGTGGCGCTGCGACTCAAGCCAGTTGCCGGCGCGACGCACGAAATCCGCTCGCGTGATGTCCGTGTGCGGCATCGACTTGAGTGCAATCCATCCTGCCTGGATAGCCCCCACTCTCGGCAGGATTGTCACCGGGCGCAGGTGTTCGAGGAAGTCGAGCGCGTTGCTTTGCCGCTCGATCCGGCTCACCTCCTCCCGCAGCGTTTGGAGGGTGAACGCGAGTTCCTCCTCTTCGCCCCTGCGTTCGGCCTCGCGCGCGATAGCTGCTTTGTCGAGCAGGTTCTCGGTGGTGGCGAGTATATCCTCGATTCGGTCCATCTCCGATGTTCGCTCCCCATGCTCTTTCACGCCTTCGCCGACAGCGATGACGAGTGCCTCGATCTGGGAGCGATGGAACGCTGCGCGCTCATGCAAATCGACCGCCAGGGCGCGGTTCTTCAGCACATCCTCGTGCACCGCTCGTATCTGGCCGTGGATCTGCTTCGTCATCTCGAAGTGCTCGTCGGGCCCCTGCAGCGCCCTCCCGAGCAGGAGGCTGAAGCCGTTGACGACGATCGACGTGCCGACCTTCACCGCCAACGCGGTCAAGGGATCGAAAGCGTGTGCAGACAGCGGCCCCCCCATGAGGCCCACCACCACGACTGCTATTAGCGCCGGTCTCGCGCGTTTCATAATGCGGCGTTCTTCTGTCATGCTTCAGTTTCCACCGAGTGTATTGTCTTGTCCACCCTCAGGCACAACCTCCCCCCGGTTGCGCAATCCCCGGCTTCGCTACGGCAGCTTATTGTTTGAATTCGTACGCGCGGTCGGGGATTTTGATTCTTTCACATTGTTCTTGGTATTAGGGCAAGCCGTACCCATTTGCACCATTGAATCATTCTTGATGTTCTTTTCATCGCTGGCGCCATCTTGCGCGGCGCATGACTGGCAACAGCGCGGCCTCAATGACGCGGCAGGCGCCAACATAGCCAGGCGGCTATCAGTGCCACGGCGCAGGCGGTGGCGAGCCTGGTGGCTCACTTCGCGAGTTCAATGAAACTGGATTGGTCGCCTTGGCCTGATAATTTCATTCACTGGCTCTTCCGGCAAATGGGCAGCGTGCCTTATCTCGCTGGCGGCTGCGGACACTTCATGCGTGCGCGCCACACGATGACGGGTACGCCGTCAACCGCTTTACGATGAAAGTTAAGCGTCAACCGGACGTACTTGATCAGCATCTCGCGCAAGCACAGTTCCTTGCGGGAGTACGAATACTCTGCCGACATGACCAGCGTGCTTTGATACGGTGCGCTGGCGCTTGCTTTGCTCTGCGACGCGCGCGCGGTCATTGACGCTGATTCGTACACCGATGTGCTCCGCTGGGCTAAGGAGAGCGGTGAGCGGCTCGCGGCTGAACGTGGGCGCATGGTCAATCGCGCTTGGGGCAAGCTTGAATCACAGCTCCACGAGAGGCGCGATCAAAGCGACTTCGAAACCCGAACCCAGGACAAATTGCAAGAGCAGTCGTTGGTCACAGCTTATTTGGACGTCACGCTGCCTGGCCAATCGCCGCGACTTGCGCCAGCCGAGCGGCCGGGCAGCCCAAACCCGGCATCTCACGTTCGCATGCGGTATGTTAGGGCTTGTGTTGCCGACAACGCGCGGAAGCCTGACAGCACATGATTAAAGAGCCTACCGACAGACCGGACGACGAGATCCAATCGGTCACCAGCCGTACCTACGCACGCTTACGTCAGGACATTCTGTGCGGTGATTTGGCGCCAGGCACCAAGCTGAAGATCGACGATCTCAGACAGCGTGTTGGCACCGGCGCGAGTTCAGTGCGCGAGGCGCTAAGCCTGCTTACCTCCGATCATTTGGTCGAGCGTATCGATCAGCGCGGCTTTCGGGTGGCGTATGCCAGCGAGGCTGAATTTCAGGAAGTGCTGACCACCCGCGCGTAGCTGGAAGAACGCGCCTTGCGTGAATCCATCGCGCACGAGGACAAGCGCTGGGAAGAGCGGGGGTACTAGCGCACTATCACCTCAGCCGGACGGCGCGAGATATAGCCCGTTGATATCCTTGATTCGCACATGTGATCTGTATCTGAAGCGTGTTACGAAGCCATCGACGCACCTCAGCGTCGGGCCCTTGATTAGACTCAGAAGTCAAGCACACGTCGCGGACGCAGCGAATCTGCTGAGCCAGGTTCACAAGTGGACAGTACTCCTCAAGCAGCACTTTACAAATGCCGCGCCGCATCCTTACATCTTCGTGCGGATATGCAGTGAAGTCGGCGCGAAATTCATCAGTTATCTGAATGGCCTTCCGCAACGGCAAGCGGTGACGAGGCTCGTTAGCGCTAACTTGAGGCATAACGGGCTGCATGAGCGGCTGGAACAATCGCGTAGGGGTGTTTCCCCGAAACTGCACACCGCTGCGCTGTTTGGTTTGTTGGCTCAATGTCTACGCTAAGGGTCTACGCTAAGGGTCTACGCCAAGGCGACTTCGTACTCAACCGGGGTGCGGTACCCCAATGAGGCGTGTATCCGTCTTTGATTGTAGAAACCCCTGCAGTCGATGATCATCGCCCGTCGTTCCTTTTCGGTCTGAAACTCTCTCTTGTGGAATCGCTCGGCTTTAAACGAATGGAACAACGGCTCCACTTCGGCGTTGTCATTGAGAACCCGTTTTCTATTCATGCTCCGACACACGCCGTGTCTCCTTAGCCATTGTTGCTACTGGAGCCATCGTTGCTACTGGCTGGCCACAGACTCGGCACCCCGGTCGGAGTGAAACTATGCGCCGCACTTCGACAGTCGGCGCCGACCGGTGTTCTTGAAAGCTTGTAGCTTCAGGGCTGCATCACGTTTGGCCGGCAGCGACCCTCCCAGGATACGACGCCGGTACTGCTCCATCACAACGGCTAAATATCGCCAAAGTCCGTTCACCCTCAAGTACGTGACCTCACCCACCCACACTTGAACAGCACCAGTCGGCGCGCGCCCCTCGATTTCATTTCCGATGCTTGCATAGAACCTATCCAGTCCGATTGTGCGGCGCTAGCTCCGCACGCACCGGGCTACTAGGCCCTGTTCTCGCATGATTCTCGCAATTCGGTTCTTGCCGCAGACCTTCCCCTCACGAACCGACGTTTGATGAACCTTGGGGCTCGCGTCAGCACCCCCGGCGTCGCCGAACGCGCGTTCGAT
Organism: Gammaproteobacteria bacterium; assembly: GCA_012103455.1. GTDB lineage: Bacteria > Pseudomonadota > Gammaproteobacteria > HK1 > HK1 > WLWT01. Next base: position 3,997,752 of record WLWT01000001.1, on the reverse strand, counting down.
AGGGCCTGTCAACTCAATGTCTTTCATGCTGCGAGCCGACAGCCCGCGTCTTTTCCACGCGTGATAACCCAACCTACTCACTTCTACCCGGCACATCAACACGAGCGGGTCGTTCTCGCGTTGTGCGGACCCGCAGGCGGGGTGTTGTGGGCAGGGCCGGGTAGAGACCGGCCCTTACCCGATTGGGCGACAATGGGTTGAGAATACGCTTAACCTTTAGCATATAAGCTTATGGGCTGGCCTCAGAACCGGCAAAATTCTCGATTTTCACCTCACCGTCTGGAAATTTGGCGATGATCTCCAGTTCTCCACCCATAGCCCGAATATGGTTGCGTAATGTGGAGATGTACATATCGGTGCGTTGCTCCAACTTCGCCACGGCAGGCTGTTGAACATGGAGCACTTCAGCCAAGGTTTGTTGCGATAAGCCACGTGCCCTACGTAGCTCATGCAATGGCATGCCTTCCAGCATAACAGCCGTTTTCGTTTTTGCTTCCGCTTGCGCCTCGGCAGACATTTTGCCCCTTAGCTCCGAGAATTTTTTAGCCATCGATCAAGCCCTCGCTTTTAAGGGTTTCTAAATGTTGGTCATACAAGACATCAGCAACGGGAACATGCTTTTCATACCAACGGTTATCCCCCGTTTTGTCCCCGCCGAACAGCAAAATGGCGGCCCTTCTGGGATCAAATGCGTACAGAGTACGAAACGGGCGACCATCATGCTGAGTACGGAGTTCACGCATATGGCTGTGCTTGGAACCATTGATGCCGCTACTGTGAGGAAACGGCAGCTGTGGGCCTCTGGCCTCCAATAACCCGACGGAAGCGGCTACTGATACTTGCTCCGCTTCTGTGAGCGAGGACCACCACGCCTCGAACTCATCCGTATATTCAACTTCCCACGTCATGCCGGGAACAATGACATGATTTCAATATTCCGTCAATGGAATATTTGAGCTTGAAGACCGAAAGCGACTTTGTTGCCCAACGGCAGGCATGAGCGGCTTAGACATTCGCGCAGCGAATGGGCAAGTCCCTCGATACACCATTGTTGGGCCACGGCGCTTTCACTTGGCGACTTCCTGCCACGGTAGCCGGTCCACGAGCGTAATCCATGTGTCCCCATCTAGCTCAAGCAACTCACCACCTACAAACACGTCCGTTGAGTTGTAGCTTTGGATCTTGCGTGGACTAGCTTCTGGATCAACGGCAAGACACATGACCATATAACAGGTCGCGCCCTCCCGGACCAGCCACACGTGTTCCAAGCGTTCTTGATATCCGAGATTATCTTCTCGGCCTTGGTACTTTGAGTGATGCGTAAGCATCATGATCGGGGTGCGATCTTGCACAATCCTGTGGTCCTGCCATACCCGCAAGACCACTGCACCATCAGACGCTCGAACCGCCCCCCAGGACCAGCGAGGATTCGTTAACGGAGCTTCCAGTTGCTCGAAGTACGCTGTGATGCTCATCTTGAGGCATAACGGGCTGCATGAGCGGCTGGAACAATCGAGCAGGGGTGTTTCCCCGAAACTGCTAACAATTTTCCCGTCAGATGTGTGCAGAAGTAGGGTAACTTCTTTTTGCGAACGGCCAGGCATTGACTCGAGCGCGTTGCACAACGCCAAGTCACGGTTGCGGTCGAGGGCGCTAGTGCCATCAGCTGAGCCGGCCTTTATCGGTGTTTGCGTGGATGGACCTGCGGTTGTGCCCCCATCGCGCACCGCGGCGCCGGCCAGTTGCTCGCCGGGTGAGTCCATGGGCAAGTCGAGATAAGTGGACTCATCCTCGGCGACCAGCACGCCCGCGTGCACCAAAGTAGGGATCATGCGGAAACAACAGAGCCCGAAGGGGATCTGGACAGCGAGCTACATCTGTCGATTTTGCCCATACCAATCCGCTCGACGCTACAATTCGATGTTCATTCATGAGAATTAGCTAGTTCCGCCAGTCCGTTCCTGACGTACGCCCTGAAGGAAAATGTAGTGGTCGAAAAGAAAACCATTAAGGATCCGACCTATCTGCGTGAGATAGAAGTCAAGTTCAAAAAGAAGCGTGTTAGCGCAGATGCTCCGACCGGCCAGATACTGACCGACCCGAATACCGTCGTTGAGTTATTTCGGGATATGCAAAATGAAGGCAAGGAAAAAATCATCGCCATCAGTTTGAATATCAAGTTGAAGATCATAGCATTCGAAGTTGTCAATATCGGCACGCCGAGGTCAGTTTACGCCCAGCCCGGCGAAATCACCCGAACCCCCGTGATGGTGGCAGCTAGCGGAATGATCGTTGTGCACAATCACCCATCCGGAGATCCATCACCGAGTGAAGAAGACAGAGATTTCACATGGCATTTGACCGTTGCGTGTGAAGTACTGAGGATCCCGCTACATGACCACGTGATTATCGGCGAAGATGATTTCTACAGTTTCGCAGCCGATGGGTGGATCGAAAAGTTTCAGCGCAAAGCACGAGAGCAGATAGAGGGTCAGCGTCCGAAATAGTGATATTACTATTTTTAAGGCACCTCTAAAAATTACGATTTTGACATTTTTCCAGAGCGTAAGTGACTGATTTTATTGATCATAAGATTTCAGAATGTGGATTATTAGAGGTGCCCTTTAGCAGGTGCCCTGAATAGCCGGCCTAGAAAATGCCTAGGCTTTAAGACACCGGCTGAAGTATTGATGGCGCTGACTGGTATGGATGCGAATAGTTTGTCCGGTTATGCACTTATCACTTGAATTCAGGATCTTTAATGATCTGAAAAACCAAGGTTGTTATTTCGATCATAACTTGGGTCATGGCTATCAACACTTGAGCACGGTTTCAAACCCCGAAACTCGAGTCACTAACTATCCTCGAACATCGCCTCCATGCGTTCCTCGCATTTGCGCAGTACAGCGCGTTTATCCGCATCGCTCATCATGCCCCAGGCGGCGATTTCGTCGATGTGTCTGCAACATCCGGTACATAGCCCGTCGCCGGCGCGCAGCGTGCACACGTTAATACAGGGCGAAGGGACGGCGGATTCGCTCATTGAGCACTCGATGAAATGTCGAAGCCGCGAAGATAACGCAATCCCCGGATGGCGCGGGAGCCGTACCAGGAGGTCATTTCTCCGTCGATTAATCGAACCGCTGTGCGCGGGCCGGCGAGTGCTTGGATCGCTTCGATGTGTTTGTCCTTGAACGGATAGGGTTCGCTGGATAGCAATACCGCATCCGCCTGCCGCCAGCAGGGATCATCGGCGGAGATTTCCGGGTAGCGGGTGGTGGTATGCGCAGGTGTGGTCATCCAGCCGGCGAGTGCGAGGGTGCGGGAGATATAGGTATCCCTGGCGACGGTCATCCACGGTTTGCGCCAGATGAGATAGAGCACGTTGTGGGTGACTCGACCCGCTTTGAACGTTCGTGTGGCGGCTAATTCTCGGCGAAATGCCCGGCCCAGCGCCTGCGCCTGAGTGCCGCGGCCGAAGATGCCCCCTAGCAACCGGTAGAGCGCTAGATTGTCCTGCGGTGCCTTGGGATGGGTGACGACCACCTGCGCCCCCAACGCCTCCAAGGCCGCCACATCTTCCTTGCGGTTCTCATCGATGTTGACGATGACATGGGTGGGATGCAGTGCCGCCAATCGCTCGAAGTTGACGGTCTTGGTGCCACCGATCCGCCGCACCCCATCGACTTTGCCCGCCGGATGAATGCAAAACGTGGTCCGGCCCACCACTTGCTCTGCAAGATCCAGGCTGAACAGCAGTTCCGTAATGCTCGGTACCAGGCTGACAATGCGGGCGTTGAGCGCCACGGGGTGGCGCCGGCCCTCGGCGTCGATATGGGCGTCGGTTAATGATTCCACTTAGGTGAGCGCTTGGCGATGAATGCGTCTACACCTTCCACGGTATCTTCCGCCATCATATTGCAGGCCATGGTTTTCCCGGCGAGGCGGTAAGCCTCCCCCAAGCTCATCTCGGCTTGGCGGTAGAACAATCGTTTGCCGGTCTCCACGGCGACGGGCGGTTTGCGTTTGATGGTGTGCGTGAGGGTATCGATGGCGCCGTCCAGCTGCGCCTCCGGCACGGCGCGGTTGACGAGGCCGTATTCCACCGCTGTTGCCGCGTTGATGAACTCACCGGTCATCAACATCTCGAACGCCCGCTTGGGCAAAACATTGCGGCTCAAGGCCACGCTGGGGGTGCTGCAGAACAGCCCCAGGTTGATGCCGGATACGGCGAACTCGGCCGATTCGCTGGCGACCGCCAGATCGCAGGTGGCCACCAGTTGGCAGCCGGCCGCCGTGGCTAGGCCGTGGACCCGCGCTATGACCGGGCGGGGTAATTCGACGATGCTGCGCATGCATTCACTGCACCGTGCAAACAGCGCCGTGTAGTAGTCCTGCCCGTGCCGCTCGCGCATCTGCTTGAGATCATGCCCGGCGCAGAAGGCTTTACCCTTGGCGCTCAACACCACCACGCGCACCTGCGGTCTATGGGCACACTCGCGCATGGCCCCGGTCAGCGCTGTTAGCATGTCTTCCGACAGGGCGTTGAACTGCTGGGGCCGGTTGAGGGTTAAATGCAGTACGCCGTCTTCCAGGGACTGCAAAAGGATGGGCTCTTGCGGCTCTGCGCCGGTCATCGGTTGCATCACACTGCTCATGCGGCTACCCCGCGCCAGGGTTCGAGGGGCGATCATGCGCGGCTTGCTAGGCTGACATCAAGTGGGTGTAGGCAGGTCCTGCATGAATGACGGCGGATGTAGACCACTTTTCAAAGGCCAGGCGTTGTTCTGGCCTTTTCCTTTTCTGCCGCCCATCAATGCTGGCGGGGTTTCGAAATCCCGAGGGAAACGCCGAAGCGGTGCCGGCTCCGTGAGTCAACCTCTTTTCCCATTGACTGTTCCCTGTTGCTGCGAAGGGCGACCTTCGGAGAACCAATCCCGTTGATGCGGCTGTCCGGCCGGAGGCATGACTGAAGACTTGTTCAGGGGGGGACCGAGGACCGATACCTCTGGCAGCAAGCCCCATCATCTCTTGCAAGCCTGATTGGGCGATCCGGCCTCAAGAATGCCATGACCATCAAGCCGCCGGTGATGCCAGGGTCAGCGGGCAGTCAAACCACGCTGGCGCCCGATCTTGCCCATCCCGGCTCATTCTTGCCAAATTTTGCCAAGGTGACTAGGATTGCAACATGAGCACAATGAACATTTCCCTCCCCGATGCCCTGAAGTCCTTCGTGGATGAACAGGTCAGCCAGCGTGGCTACGGCACCAGCAGCGAGTATGTGCGTGAACTGATCCGCAGGGATCGGGACCGCCAGCAACTGCGCAGCCTGCTGATGGCGGGCGCAGCTTCGGCACCGGCGGCACCGGCCGATGCCGGTTACTTCGAAGGTCTGCGTGACCGGGTGCGCCAAGCAGGCAAGGCCGCAAGCCGAGCGTGAAGCGCAAAACCGTCGTCCCGCGTGAGCAGGTCAACCGGGACGTCGAGGACGCGATTGCCTACTACCTGAACGAAGCCACCGCAGCCGCAGCGCTGGGTTTCATCGATGCGCTGGAGCAGGCCTACGCCCACATCGCTCGCCATCCGGCCACTGGCTCCCCGCGTTATGCCCACGAACTCAACCTGCCCGGCCTGCGTGCCTGGCCGCTGACGCGCTACCCACACCTTGTGTTCTACGTCGAGCGTCCGGAGCACATCGATGTGTGGCGGGTGTTGCATGGCCAGAGGAACATCCCGGGCTGGATGCAGGAACCCGATGGCGCGTAATCATCAGGGGCACACGGATGTTCCGGCCAAAGAAAGCCGCCCCTGTAAATAAAGACAGAATCAAGAGCGCGTAACAGAATGAAACGCGTGATGCGCCGACACGATTTTGGCTGGAGGCAAGGCCCGCGACGCCGTTCAGTTCTGCGGGTAGGACCATGCCGCTTGGATGGTGCAAACAGAATTCCAACCCCGCACCCAACACCATCTGCCGCATCCAAAGGGCCCCGCCATGTGCGCGCCCCCACGGCTCCATCAAGGCATCAAGCCCGGTAACCCGCGCGCGGGCACTGGTTCTCATAGGCGGCTTCGGCGGATTGGCCATTATTCTGGGTGGCGACGGCGGCTGGCCTTGGCCGCGCAATGCGGGCGATTGGATGGCGGTCATCGCCGGCGCCCTGTGGGCCTGCGGCACGTTCATCATGTACCGGGGCGTCAAGCTAGCTGCGTTCGAGCAGGTTCTCGCATTGGCCGCCGGCGGCGCGCTCTGCGCCTTGCTTCTTGCCTATGTTACCGGCGCCTTAGCGCTAGGCTCCCCGGCCACCGGCTCTGCGGTCTGCGCGGCCTGTGGCCTTGCGTTGGAGAGTCGCTCCACTAAAACGCCCTGACCTGCTCTCGCAACCGAACAGTCTCCGCCCTGCTCGTAGCCGGTAACGAATCTTGAGACGGACACATCCAAAGCTCCGGCCGGCGCCATCAGCGACCGCCTGCGAGAGCCGCCCACAGAGCGTCCCGATCCTCAGCAGATATCGGTGAGCAGACGAACGGTGCGCCCTTCGGACATTCCGGGCTGGGCGCGGTGAACGCGCCCGCGGCCTACGAAGCGCTCGGGCATGGCGGTCGGGCGAGGCGCGGCGTATCGAATGCCCAGGGCGAGCGCGTCTAGAGGCATGGGGCACCTGTCCAGTGCCCGTGTTCAGCGCCCCTGCCCGGCGCCTGCCGGCGGCCAAGTCGGGCGCCGTTAGGGTAGCGCTAGGGTTTAGTAGGCCATCGCCCGGAAGATGCGCGCTGCTCTACGAGGTGGTCGAGCGCCGTCGGGGCGCGTTCTTCGCGCACCTTGACGAGCAGGGCAGGAGACGACCGGGGTTCGTGCGCGATGAGCATATGCTGGTACCCGACGGCGCGTGGCGTTTCGTCCATGGGAAAGCGCGCTTGCAGCGTGCCCCGGTTGCCACTGACGCTGACCTCGAGCGGTGACTGTCAGGTCTCATCCGGCGCCTCACCCGCTGCCTGGTGCGCGCAGGCGCATCGGTCATGGACGCGGAGCAACCTGACCTTGATATCGACCCCGCCCCTGACGATGCGCTGTCGGGGCTCGCTGGCGCGGCCGTGCGTGAGCGCATGGCAGGTGGACCGCTGGCTGGTCAACGCACGATGAGGCTACGGGTACCGACGCGGGCCGAGGCGTTGCCATCGACGCGAGGCGCACTCACGGCGAACCCTGACGGTTTCTGCCTCAATGCGGCGGTGGCCGGTGGCGCGCGTGAGCGCGATAAGCTCGAGCGGCTTTGCCGTGACATGGCGCGCGCTCCACTGACGTCGCAGAGGCTGTCTATTGATGGGGATGGCCTTGTCGTGCACGAACTCAGGCGCCCCTTTCGCGATGGCACGACGCACTGTCTGTTCGAGCCACTAGACTTCCTGGCGCCTCTGGCGGCGTGAGTGCCGCGCCCGCGCCCGCCTCTCATCCGATACCACGGCGTGTTCGCACCCAATGCACGCCATCGTGTTGGGGTGCCGGGCAAACAGCCGCTCAAGGCGCGGGTGTGCACAGACGAGGAGCCCACCTCAGGTCCCCCACCAGGCGCCTTGATGACACGGATGCAGCGGCTGCGAGGGGTGTTCGACATCGATCTCAGCATCTGCTCGCGCTGTGGCGGATCAGTGAACGTGTTGGCGCTCATCACCGAACCGGCGGTCATCGCCTCCCTCCTCGGGCACCTGGCCAAACGCGAGGTCCGCGCGCCGCCAGCGCTGGCCTGAGACAGGCTCTCCCATCCCCAGCAACCGCGATGCCGGGCGCATCGACGGGCCGCTATCGCGCGCGGCCCGTGGTTGAAGGGGCTGAGCGCGACCTGTGTCGCACTGGCGGTCAGCAAGGTGTCAGGCGACGGCTCGTTCACAAGTCCTGGGCCCCTGCAAGTCAGGCGACCGCCGCGTGGCTCGCGTGGCGCTACTCGACGCGCGCGCGAATCTGGTGGTTTGAATTGACTATTCGCAGAGGTATTGGCTCTAATACATGAAGCTATTGACTTGCATATCGAAGACTTGACGGATCAAGCGCTCCCAATTCCTATGCCTTGCTCAGATAGCGCATTCGTTGAAGCCTCAGCGGCATAATGAGTGCGTGGAAGGGGCGCGATATCCTTTTGCTGACTTTGTTCGTGGTGCATGTTTGCTTGCTGGTGCTAAGGCAGCGGCTTTATTTAGGCGCGCCCTGCACGCATCCCGTCAGATTTACGATAGAGAACGAAGATGCAGACTATAAATTTTGATATTGGGCAGTTACTGCGGAAAGTCCGCTCCGGACATTTTTTGATACCACAGTTTCAAAGGGATTTTACCTGGCAAGAAGGGCAGACCCGGTTACTGATCGACTCGATAGCCAGAAATTATCCGGTGGGCTCTCTTTTAATACTAGGAGAGAACGATAAAGTATCGCTCAAGTCGAGAAAATTAGATGCAAATTATCCACCAGAAGACGAAAACCTTGATGAGACCTATGATGAACCAGGCTCTGAATCATACTATGTATTGGATGGGCAGCAGCGCCTCACTTCAATTGCTAGGGTCTTCCTAGATGCTCACCCAAGGCAGAATTACTATTTCGATCTAAAGAAAATGCATGAAGTCTTCTCGGAGGAGAACACGGCTTGGATAGTTAGCCGGAGGCGAGGAAAAAAGAATCCAGAACGAAAAGAAAACAATAGATTGATTCGCTCGGATGTCGCGCTAAACCAGCAGAAATGCGATGTATTCATCTCCGAGTACATGGAAGATTCGGGTGATTTTCCGGAATTTGAATCTGACAAAACCGCAGCAAGGCAGGCAGCAGCACGCCTCAAGGGTGTATTTGAAACTATTCGAAAATTTTCAATACCGTTTGTTGCACTGGACAATAACGCACCGCTTGAGTCTGTTTGCCGTGTCTTCGAAACCATCAATTCCACGGGAACAAGACTGACCACGTTCGACCTCGCGGTTGCCCGCTATTATCCATCTCCTGATCTCAAAGGACTTCTTGATGCTTCCAAAGAAGCACATCCCATGTTGAACGATTATGAGATCGATGGCGAACGCGTTTTGCAAATTCTATCATTGTTCTATTTGCGTAAAAATAGAACCAGCAAGGTTCCACAGGCCACCCGTTCGGTTTTACTGTCTCTCGAACGTCAATATATTGAAGAGCAATGGGAAGATGCCGCTTTTCATTTGCATGCAGCATGTGAGTGGATCAATGGACTCGGGGCAACTGCTGAAACTCAGCCTCCGCACGGAACGTTAGTGTCGATTGCGGCAACACTGATGTGCTTCCCAGGGGCATTATTACAGCCGAAATTTTCTAACATGCTCAATAAGTGGTATTTCTGCACAACTCTTGCGGCAAACCCTTCACCTGCGCATAACTATAAAATAGGCGATGATTTCAGAAGGTTTTGCGGGTTTCTTGAAGGGCAAAGTTCAATACAGTTTCCTAGAGTACATTTTGAAACCGCTGAGATTATTGATATTAGCCACACTACTGGTGGCAGATATAAAGCTATTCAAGTGCTGATGCGCAACACGATAAGAAAAGATTTTATGACGGGCAGCGCGCTTCAAGGAGATTTGGAAGACCATCATATCTTCCCGTATGCGTTAAACAAATCCGGCTTGCCAAAACGGCAACTGAACTCTATAGCTAACAGGATCATCGTTTCTAAGAGTACCAACCGTGATCTCGCAGATCGGAACCCTGATGCTTATATGCCAGAACTCGCGTCACTCCATGTCGATCAAGGAAGCCATCAAGATCTGGATCGCCGCCTTCAAACCTGTTTTATACCGTACTCCTGCTCAGAACCGGAGTTTGAAAAGCGCTTTAGAAAAGAGGCTTTTCGAACGTTCTTAGAAGACCGGGCGGAAAAAATCGTGGAGAGAATTCGCGAGGTGGTCGGTGATGCCTGGAAGGAACCGCGAGACTCAGAAGATGCGAACCTTGAGGATGGCGAATTTGTTGCAACGTAAATCCAACAAGGTGGGAGGTACCCATCTTATTTGCTGGCCTAGGCAACTCGATGCCAGTGGCTGGATACCAGGGGCAGAATATGTCCTATGCCCTGATAAATTTGCCGCCGCCGCCTCTTGCATTCTGTGATGGGCGTCATCTTGATCCACGGCACGAAGTTCACTCACTGTTTTCTTTGCAACCGAGGGCTACATGAGCGTGGCGATCTCGGCGGCGGCGCTCAGTAGGCCGCAGCCGGTGACGGTCCAGATGACGCCGATGCGCAGGCGCAAGAGGGCGATGGCCGCGATGAGGGCCAGCGCCAGGGCCGGCAGATCGAGGGAGGCCCACACGGGGACCAGCACTTTGAGGCCGGCTATTGGCAAGGTATTGACGTATTGAAATAGAACATGGACGCCGAACCACACTGCTAGGTTCAAGATGACGCCGACCACGGCGGCGCTAATCGTTGACAAGGAGGCATTCAAATAACGGTTATGACGCAAGCCTTCGACGTACGGCGCACCTAGAAATATCCACAGAAAACAGGGCACGAAAGTGACCCAAGTGGTCATGGCGGAGCCGAGCAGGGCGGCCGTGCCCGGCTCGAAGGGCGCCGGATAGCAGTAAGCCCCCAAGAAGCCGACGAATTGGTGACCATGATGAGTGGGCCGGGCGTGCTTTCCGCCAGCCCGAGACCATCGAGCATTTCTCCGGCACTCAGCCAGGCGTAGGTCTGCACCGCTTGTTGCGCCATATAGGCGAGCACAGCGTAGGCGCCGCCGAAGGTGACGACGGCCAGTTTGGAGAAGAACAAACCTTCTTGCACCAGCGTGTGTTCGCGGCCTAAGAGCCTGTTCAAGATCTCCGAAGCAACAGCGCAATATTTGCAAGTAGCATCATGCCCAACGAGCTTTCGATTAGCCGCTCACAGTTTTTCCACAACCGGCGGTTTTTCTCAAACCATGAGAAGGTTCGCTCGACAACCCACCTCTTCGGGAGGACGGCAAAACGACCCGTGTCCGAGCGTTTGATAATTTCGACGTTCGCTCCGATTAATCTCAGCACTTCGCCAGCGAAAGCCATCCCCGTGTACCCGCCATCGCCCACTACACACCTAACCTCCGAGAGGCGCCCATCTGCTTGAGCAGCAAGTGCGGCCAGTGCCCCAGCTCGATCAGTGACATTTGCCGTGGTCACAAAAGCAGCGTGCACCAATCCCTGAGTGTCCACAGCTATGTGCCGCTTGATACCAGAAGTCTTCTTGCCTGCGTCATAACCTTTGTGGTTTGCACTGTCTGTGTTCTTCACGCTCTGTGCATCAACGATGATCAGGCTGGTTTTGCCACTGCGCCCCTGGGATTTGCGGGCCTCGCCAACCCATTTTTTTAACGCCTTGTCCAAGGCGCTGCAAGAGTCTTCTGGGGACGATTGCCGCCAGATAGTGAAATACTCATGCACACTTCGCCACTTTGGATACTCGTTGGGCAACATGCGCCATTGGCAGCCGGTCTTCAGCAGGTACAACACTGCGTTGAACACGTGATAGAGATCGAGTTGCCTTGGCTTGGTTCGCCGACGCGCCGCCTCCAGGATCGGTCTAACTTTCTCGAACTGTTGGCGAGATAGGTCACTCGGGTAGATTCGCTCGTCTGTCATTGCCTTCGCAGCCGCTATGACTATGGATAACAATAGCTTAGGTCAGATGTCCAAAATCGTCAGATCTTGAACAGGTTCTAAGTAGAGCGCGGCGGCCACTATGGGCGCAACCCAAAGCGCCACGCCGGCGCCGGCTATGGCGGCGCTGGCCGCCAGCGTGCGCGCCGGCCTCGCGCACCTAAGCAGTGTTGCTCCATCCGGCGCATGGGTCATGGACGCGGAGCAACCTGACCTTGCTATCGACCCCGCCCCTGACGATGCGCGGTCGGGGCTCGCGGGTGCGGCCGTGCGTGAGCGCATTGCAGTTGGACCGCTGGCTGGTCAACGCACGATGACGCTACGGGCACCGACGCGGGCCGAGGCGTTGCCATCGACGCGAGGCGCACTCACGGCGAACCCTGACGGCTTCTCCCTCAATGCGGCGATGGCCGGTGGCGCGCGTGAGCGCGATAAGCTCGAGCGGGTTTGTCCGTTATATGGCGTGCGCTCCACTGACGTCGCAGAGGCTGTCTATTGATGGGGATGGCCTTGGTGTGCACGAACTCAAGCGCCCCTTTCGCGATGGCACGACGCACTGTCTGTTCGAGCCACTAGACTTCCTGGCGCCTCTGGCGGCGTGGGTGCCGCGCCCGCGCCCGCCTCTCATCCGATACCACGGCGTGTTCGCACCCCATGCACGCCATCGTGCTGGGGTGCTGGGCAAACAGCCACCCGAGGCGCGGGTGTGCACAGACGAGGAGCCCATGTCCGAGGAGCCCATGTCAGCTCCCCCAGGCGCCTCGATGACATGGATGCAGCGGCTGCGAGGGGTGTTCGACATCGATCTCAGCCTCTGCTCGCGCTGTGGCTGGTCAGTGAACGTGTTGGTGCTCATCACCGAACCGGCGGTCATCGCCTCCCTCCTCGGGCACCTGGCCAAACGCGAGGCCCGCGCGCCGCCCGCGGTGGCCTGAGACAAGCTCTCCCATCCCCGGCAACCGCGAGGCCAGGCGCATCGACGGGCCGCTATCGCGCGCGGCCCGTGGTTGCCGGGGCTGAGCGCGACCTGTGTCGCACTGGCGGTCAGGAAGGTATCAGCAGGCGACGGCTCGTTCGGAAGTCCTGGGCCTGTGCAAGTCATGCGACCGCCGCCTAGCTCCCATGGCGCTACTCGACGCGCGCGCGAATCTGGTGGTTTGAATTGACTATTCGCCGGTCCCATATTAGGGCAGGTGCATCATTTCAAGCGGGCGGCGAAGGAAAAAGTACCCTACGGTATCAACCACTACTACAACGAGTGCGCGCGTCTCTATGACGTGCTGAATACCCGCCTTGCAGGGTGGGAATATTTGGCCGGGGATATATCTATCGCTGATTTCGCCACTTTGCCTTGGGTGTTTCGCCACGATTGGCAGGAAGTTGATTTAAATAACTTCCCCAACGTCAAGCGCTGGTATGACACGTTGATGGCGCGGCCCGCGCTCGCCAAAGGCATGGCATTGCCGTAACTGCATCGTTGGCGGCGGGACCGTCAGCAGTTCCAACCCGTTACCGAAGCTCAGATGTTCATAGAGGGTGCATGCTATGAATATATCGTACTAGGCAGTCTTCACCTAGTACAGTGTATTCTGTGTCCGTCTAATACACTGTTATGCGAAAAAGGATAAATAATGAGCACTCAACAATTTTCTAAGCAATTAAAAGAGACAATCCAAGGAATAAAGGACAATGGTACGGCTGCAATCTATTGCGATAACTTGATTGCGTATTTAGATGATGTATCAAAATCACCTTCGCAAACACCTACTGAAGTAGAACTTGAAAAAATACAAAGCTGATCTTCAGTTACATATTGAACAAAATAAAAACCACCATGCATCTCGGCTTGAGATGTTTCGTTCTGTTGTCACATCAGGTCAAAATGCTATTCGCACATCATTTTTAATGAATGGCGGTGCTTCTGTAGCATTATTAGCTTTTATCGGTCACCTAGCACAAATAAAGCCCGAAGGCATAACCTCGTTTGCTAATGTTCTAATGCCGTTTGTGCTGGGTGTGCTTGCAATGACCGTAACGTCTGGTTTTACATATCTCAGCCAATGGCTCTACGACAGCCCAAATACCAAAGCTCAAAAATGGGGCTTTCGTTTTAATATTACTTGCATTGTTCTAGGTATTACATCATACGTGTTTTTTATTTGGGGTATGTGCCTTGCTTATTTCGCCTTCACACAATTCGTATAACAATCACATCAAATACGCTCCCTATCGGTCGCTGGACGCTCGTACCTCGCGCCGTTTATGTGGGCGTTGGACGTAAAAAAACATGAATGACGATAGACGAAGAATAATAGAATCACTGGTACGCTCAATTCCAGAATTGACAGCAGGTCAATTACACTGGGTTCAGCGGATGGTTTACGTATATGCAGCGGAACATACATACACTCTGAATGAAAGCGATCTATTTGACGAAGTTACGCTGCAAAATTTCGGCGATGCTATGCGCGTACATCATAGCTTTTCGTCAGAACCATTCAGTAAAGACAAATTTGAATATGTGATTGTAAATGTTTTGAACCTGAGTGGGCACAAAGCAGAATTGGCTCCAAAAGGTAATCCTGGTCATGATGCAACAGTTGATAGCGTCCAACTGTCATTAAAAACTCAAGCTGATAAAAACATTAAGGAAGAAAGCATCTGGATCAGTAAGTTCATGGAGTTAGGAAAAGGAAATTGGGGAGATAACCCAGATGATCTTGCCGGGTTGCGTAACCAATATTTAGAGCACATAGAAAGTTATGAAAAAATATTTACTCTCCGCGCATTACAGAAAGCTCCTCGCTGGAAATACGAACTTGTTGAAATACCAATATCCATTCTGAAGCTTGCAGAAGGTGGCGAGCTTGAAATGAAACTTGAAAGCAAGCAATTTCCGAAACCTGGTTATTGCTATGTTCGCGATACACAGGGAAATACAGTATTTAATTTGTATTTTGATGGTGGTGGGGAAAGAAAGTTGCAGATTAAGAACCTGAATAAGAAGTATTGCCAGGTTCATGCGGAGTGGGATTTTTTTATACCTCCAGATTAAGTGAGGTCTGGACAATCTCGGCCCGCTTGTCAGCAATATCTAGATACTCGTCGTTCAATTCAATTCCAACGCATTTTCGACCAAGTTCTTTCGTGACAATACTAACAGTGCCGGCTCCATAGAAGGGATCGAGAACAATATCATCTTTTTTACTGCCAGCAAGGATACATGGCCTAATCAATGCTCTAGGAAATACCGCAAAGTGAGCATCAAGGCAAGGCTCAGTATTTATCGACCATACCGTTCTTTTATTTTTTCGACCGTTCCCGTTCGTTGTATTTTCCTTTATTGCATCTTGATTAAAGTAGTAACGCTCAGATTTCGAAAACATGAACAGGTATTCATGTGATACCGTTAGCCTGTCTTTAACACTTTCAGGTTGGCAGTTTGGCTTGTTCCAAATAATATCGTTTCGCAGATACCAGCCATCCTTCTGACACTCCAGTGCTAATAACCAAGCTACCCCAATCAAATCTTTTTTCTTCAATCCCGGCGGTGTAGGTGGGCGGTACGGCATTGCTCGTCCCTTATTCTTTTCATCCGCATCCCTCCATTTTCTCCCGCCTGAGGAATAAGTATTACCGATGTTTAGCCAAAACGTCCCGTCAGGCTTTAGCACTCTTCGAACCTCACGGAATACCTCCACCAAGTGCTTTATGTATTGATGCAGATCTGGCTCTGCACCAATCTGGTTTTCTACACCGTAATCCCTTACACCCCAATACGGAGGCGAAGTAACAACGCATTGAAAGGTGTCATCTGGAAGTTGATGAATAAGTTCTCTTGTGTCGCCGTTAAGCGTCACGATTGGTTGGCTTTTGGTAGGTAGCTGAAGACCCACACCATTAGCGGCTTCTAGTGCTGTTCTCATGGGTAGAAGTCTAGTTTAATCCTAACGTAAGCGCAAGCATTATTTGCTGTCTTTCTTTGGTCTGCCGCGCTTCTTTTTACCATGTTTCGCAAAGTCGGCAAGATCGCTTTCTTTGATCATGTGATCCCTGCCGTATTTCTCTGATTCTAGGCGTTCTTCAGCAATAAACTGGCGAACCCGTGATGGTGTAACGCCTAGATATTTTGCTGCATCTTCTGTCGTAAAATACTTGTTCATACGTTATGAATAATATTATGCTCTACCGTATGTTTCAAGGCACATCGCCCAATAAAGGGCTGCACCGGTAGCCAAAAGCTGCGCGGCTTTCCGCTACGCTCCAAGCCACTCCGCTTTTGGCTACCGGTGAGTCCAAGCATTAGGCCTGAAGTACAGGAAGGCGCATGAACGAGAACATACAAGCCGTTGAGCAGAACATTGATGCTCTTGAACCGTCCGGGTTCTTCGACAAGCACAATGTCGTGCTCCGTATAGCGAAGATTGATGAAGCCCCGTATACGGACTTCAACGCGCTGAGAGACGACCTGCTAGCTGGTCGCGCGATAGTCCGTCTCGCGCCATCTACAGGTATCTCCAGTGGCGTCTTCTCGCTCTTCGTTAGTCCAATCGGCAATGTTTTGTCACGTCCCTCACCTTCTCGGCATTCGCGGCCCCGGTACCCGGCCATTGGACTAACCATCTTTGGGGATAGCTGATGGTGGCTGGCGCTGGTCCTTGTTCCTTTACTCAAGGTCGCCTATTCTTTCATGCAGGTAGAGAAACGTTCCACCAAAGACGAGCGCAACGAGAATCAGTTGCAGGAGTTTTTTCATAGCCATGAGACCTCATGGAAGTTGGATCGCTTAGCTCTCCTCAAGAGCCGTTGGGCGGTGCCTAAGTCCTTCGGTTCCGGGCGGCGTTGTCCGGTCGCCATATTCAGCTCTCCGAGCACTAGTTCGGAGAGCGTTGAACTGCTGGGGCCGGTTGAGGGTTAAATGCAGCACGCCGTCTTCCAGGGACTGCAAAACAATGGGCTCTTGCGGCTCTGCGCCGGTCATCGGTTGCATAACACTGCTCATGCGGCTACCCCGCGCCAGAGTTCGAGGGGCGATCATGCGCGGCTTGCTAGGCTGACATCAAGTGGGTCTAGGCAGGTCTTGCATGAATGACGGTGGATGCAGCGGCTGCGACGGGTGTTCGACATCGCTCTCAGCCGCTGCCCGCGCTGTGGCCGGTCAGTGAACGTGTTGGCGGTCATCACCGAACCGGCGCTTGTCGCCTCCCTCCTCGGGCACCTGGCCAAACGCGAGGCCCGCGCGCCGCCAGCGCTGGCCTGAGACAAGCTCTCCCATCCCTAGCAACCGCGATGCCGGGCGCATCGACGGGCCGTTATCGCGCGCGGCCCGTGGTTGTCGGGGCTGAGCGCACCTGTGTCGCACTGGCGGTCAGGAAGGTGTCAGGCGACGGCTCGTTCAGAAGTCCTGGGCCCCTGCAAGTCATGCGACCGCCGCGTAGCTCGCGTGGCGCTTACTCGGCGCGCGCGAATCTGGTGGTTTGAATTGACTATTCGCATTCGCCGATTATCGACTTGATAGGCAATACACGCACCGATGCGGGGCTTCGGGTCAGAGCCGAACTCGACAAAGAAATGACCGCGACGGATGCAGAGATGGACGCCCTGTCTCTCCATCGAAACGAGTTCCACGGTGACTGGAACTATGAGTTGCATCCCAGACGAAGTTGGAAGCCTAATTTCGATCAAGATCCTTATTCAACAACGTACGAGTGCGTAAGTACTTCCCAAAGATGGTTGTCTTGACACTTGAAGTAAAATCCTCGACCTTTGTGCAGATTGTTGATTCTTCCGTCACTGTGTCCTCTCGGAGAACTGCCGAACGAGTGATTTCCACCTACTAGCCGCCGAAGGATGGTGTCGAATTCCTCATCCGAAGCAAGAAATGCATAATGATGTGAGCCAAAGGCCACTTCGTCAACGAAATCAAGCGTTAGTACGTCGTTGATGCGTACTAAAGCAAACTCCTTCCATGTGCCTTCGAATCTGCCGTTCAGAATGTGTGCGATAAAGGCAGCCGACTCCTCCTTCCTGTATGCGGGTACAATGGTATGATCGAGCTGCAACGCCATTCTTGATTGCCTCCGAGCCTCTATTCTGAAACAATTTCACCCATGATGTGCACTACTTATCCTTCATGTATCGGTTGCCTCCTCTTAATCTCACCTCATCTGGTTGCCATACTACTTCAGCTGGAATTGCGGAAACACTGAAGGCAGCTTGTCTTTCATCATTGATCGAGTGGCTTCGATTAATTCGGCATATGCGCCTTTTGACAGAAAGTTATCCACCTGCTGATGCGTGTCCGCGCTTCTTTCGTCAAGTCTCCAAAGGTACAGACCCAACTTGGCAGCTGTGACGTCCTTGATTTCCGCCTTATTCCATTGGAAATCGCTATTGGTCAACGCTATACCGACTACATCAACTTGCTTGGTCGCGTATGAAAGGTCCCTTCCGAAAGGGTGCACAGTGCTATAACCGGCCTTTGCGCCCAATTTATGCTGGTCAAGTATCCATGCATTTCTTTGTGCGGTAAGGTTCTCGATGTCCTGCAACGCCACCCAATAATGTTGCCCAGGGGGCTCATACTGGTAGTCGGCGCCTTTCAAAATTGGTGTAATAATATAGTAGTCTTCGTCCTCTTTCTTCGTATAAGATAGATCGACGAACTTCCCATATTCAAACCCACTTTCGTCAAGGGTTTTTGCATCACGGAACCGTTTTAGTGCGAACCGAATTGAGCTAGCATTTGGCGCGTCATCAGTAACGAATGATTCTGGAAGTAATGTTCCGCCGTATGGACCGAAGCCAATGGTGTAAACTCCAGGATCGCCGACGTTAAATAGGAATTTCTGGCTCGGCTCATAAGCGTACTTGAAGTGAGCAACCTCATCGGCGTTGACTCTGCTTTGACCACCCAGGTGCAAATCCCTAAATAGCAGAATTTGGCCTCCGTCCAATTGCGCAAAATCGCCGGCCCAAGGTTCCAGATGGTATTCGAACTGGTAAAATCCAGGCTCACTAATGTTAACGGTAACGCCGCCAATTGTTCCTTGATAAGTTGCTGAAATCTCATCCACAGGAGTAGGAGCAGGAGCAGGACCGTTCCAACCACCACATCCTGCAACTGTCGCAGCCGCATTGTAGTAATTGATGATTCCAGTGTCTACGTCCTTAAGGACCTCTACTCCTCCTATGTCAATGACCTCATAACGCCCAATACGCACTTTTTCAGATGCCTGGACCTGCAGTGCGACAAGGAGCAGAAGGAAAGCAATGACCGTTATGGTGGTGATGCGCTTGGCAAATCCGTTCTCTAGAAAGCTCATTCCTTCCTCCTAGGTGCATAGGGTTTATGCGCGCGCGACCTGCTGATACCGACGATTGGGATCGATACCACCTAGAGGCGGCGATGTCAACACTCGTGTGTCCCGCAGGCGCGGCGGGCGGATCTCCCACGCCCGACGGCCGGAAGTCCGATGGACTGAGGAGCCCACGTCAGGTCCCCCAGGCGCCTCGATGACATGGATGCAGCGGCTGCGACGGGTGTGTGTTCGACATCGATCTCAGCATCTGCCCGCGCTGTGGCGGGTCAGTGGACATGTTGGCAGTCATCACCGAACCGGCGGCGGTTATCGCGTCCCTCCTCGGGCACCTGGCCAAACGCGAGGCCCGCGCACCGCCAACGGTGGCCCGAGACAAGCTCTCCCATCCCCAGCAACCGCGATGCCAGGCGCATCGACGGGCAGCTATCGCGCGTGGCCCGTGGTTGCCGGGGCTGAGCGCGACCTGTGTCGGCACTGGTGGTCAGGAAGGAGTCAAGCGACGGCTCGTTCAGAAGTCCTGGGCCCCTGCAAGTCATGCGACCGCCGAGTAGCCCCCGGGGCGCTACTCGGCGCGCGCGGGAATCTGGTGGTTTGAATTGACTATTCGCTTATCAGCTACCGCGCTAACCTATTGATAAAGAGCCGGGTTTATGTGCGGTTGCCCTGCCTCCATGAAGCGATCGACCCCAATGCCTCCCGACTGCTCCTGCTACAGCGCATCGACCAACGCATCGCATGGAATCGTTAACCGAATACCAATGCCGGCAACTGCCACGGTGTAGAACACTTGAGATCAGCAAATTACCTGGCGGCAGGAAATACCGTCAAAAGACCAAGCGTGTCGCCCTCCGACGTAAGCCAGCCGGGCAAAATATGGGGAAAAGATAGACGGGGAAGGGGTGGAACATACTCTCCGGTTAGTCTTCTTAGGAAGGCAGACGAAAAAGTATTGCAATTAGCTTCATCGACGTCATAGTCAATGCGCTGGTCATTGTTGACTTTCGCATACCGCCGCATTTCTCGTTGCGCTTTCACAAAAGGCAGCCCAGTGTCGCCAATTCTCTGTCTATAGAGTACTTCGCTTTTCTTATCTACGTTAGTCTCACTCAATGTTTCTGCGATCGCATATAGTTGGCCCTTGACTTTTTGACCCTCGACTTCGCAGCATCTGCTGCCAGATGCTCCACTCGATGCCCCCAGGAGACCACGAGGAGAGCCGCAATTGCTTTCTCCAGCGCTGACGTAGAACTCTTCCCCCGTATACGGGTGTCTTGCCACAGCTATCGTATGCAGATAGAACGCTACATCGGGTCGGTTGTAAAACAAACCTAGGACGTGGCCGACGACAGGAATGGCCAGTACTTGTGTCGCGATCCATTTTCCAGATTTGCTCTTTTCTCTCGGTTCGGGGCAACTTTTTCAAGCGCTTTAACACAATGCGCAGCGATGGTCTGATAGATATCGCTGAAGGGATGCATGATCCACCCAGCAGCGGCCGTCCCCCGTAGTTATATTCGTTAACGAGTCTCATTAATCCCCATGGCTAACATTGATTGGTATTTCGATTTCATCTCGCCTTTTGCTTATCTGCAATTCAAGCGCTTGCCCGAATTGAAGCAACATAAGATCACTCTTCGGCCCGTATTATTCGCCGGTTTGTTGAATCACTGGGAGCACAAAGGTCCGGCGGAAATACCGCTAAAACGGCAATTCACCTACCGCTATGTCACCTGGTATGCAAAAACCATCGGCGTACCCTTGCGCGTGCCGCCAGCCCATCCTTTCAATCCCTTGCCGGCTCTACGCCTGGCCATCGCCTCTGGCGCAACCCATCAGAGCGTGGGCGCGATCTTCGATTTTGTCTGGGCGCGGGGCGAGGTGCCGCAACCTTGCGGTGCGTGGAACACACTCTGCGAGCAGGTGGGCGTCACCGCTCCCGCGCAAGCGCTTGCCGAGGATTCAGTAAAACGTCGGCTACGCATCAATACCGAGCAAGCCTGCGCAGTAGGCGTTTTCGGCGTACCCACCGCCATTGTCAACGGAGAACTTTTCTGGGGCGTGGACGCAACGGATATGTTGCTCGACTATCTCAACGAGCCGCAAGCCTTCTTCTGCGGCGAAATGCACCGCGTCTCGAACCTCCCCACCGCCGCTTCCCGGCTATAAGCGAAGCCGGGCGGAGCACAAGCACTAGTAGAGAGTAGCGCGGTGGATTCTTTGCCGCGCAACCGTGGGCCACATGGATGCAGCCCCCGAGGTTTCAGGGACGGATTCACGCCGCCTTCCGCGGCAGAGGATCCGGCGCTCGTTCTACTCCCATATACGGCCTAGCCTAAGACCCCTGCAAAACGATCAACTCAACCCCTTCATCGACCGAGTCCCCAGCACCGCACCGCACCTCGCCAACCGTCCCGTCATGAGGTGCGATGATGGCATGCTCCATTTTCATGGCTTCCAAAACGAGCAAAGTCTGACCCCGGCTGACCCGCTCCCCGGCACTCACGTGACAGGCGATGATCTTACCCGGCATAGGCGCCCGCAATTGACCCGTATCCGTTTGCTCACCGGCTATCTTGCGCAAAGGATCGTCTAGAGTCAGCACTACCGGACCGTCGCTAAGATGTAGCGTGATAACCGGCCCATCGGCGGAATAGTGCAGCCGTTGCAGATGACCAGCGACCGTCACCCGCGTCATGCCATTGGTCACAACGGTGAATTCACATGCGAACGATTCATCCGCCACCGCGATCACATACCCGCCCCCGTCGGGATAGCGCACCGTCACCTCGTGGCTGTCGTCGGCGGATGTCCACGTGAACTGTTCGCTACTTTCATGGTTCAACGCCCAGCCATCCCCCAGATGCCAGGGGCTGTCGGGCTCCGCGCTAGCCAGCGCGTTGGAGCGGGTCGTTGATAACCGCTCCGCCAACAGCGCCAAAGACGCCAACACCAAACTGAAGTTATCTACCTTCGGCTGCCGTGCCAGTGCATCGCCAAAGCGGTCCAGGAAACCGGTATCCACCGCACCGGCGGCCAAATCATCATGACCCAACAGCCGCGCGAGAAAACCACTGTTGGTGGTCAGCCCGCCCACATGGGTTGCGGCAACTTTCTGCCGTAACCGGTTGACAGCCGCGCGCCTATGCGTATCCCAACTGATGAGCTTGGCCACCATGGGATCGTAGTGCACGCTGATGGTATCGCCCGCCTCGATGCCCGTATCAACGCGGAAATGTTCGTCTTCAGGAGGAAAGCGCAGCGCTGTAATCGAGCCCGCCGCCGGTAAAAAGCCGCGCGCCGGATCCTCGGCGTACAGCCGTACCTCCATGGCATGGCCGTGCTGCGCAATGGCCTCTTGCGTTAAAGGCAAAGTCTCCCCAGCGGCGACACGCAGTTGCCATTCCACCAGATCGATACCGGTGATCAGCTCCGTCACCGGGTGTTCCACCTGCAAGCGCGTATTCATTTCCATAAAGAAAAAATCGCTGTAGCTACCGTCCATGCCCGCTGCGGTAATCATTTCCACCGTGCCGGCGCCTTCGTAGTTGACCGCGCGACCCGCCGCCAGGGCGGCCTCGTACATACGCTGGCGCAAAGCGTCGGGGAGTTGCGGCGCCGGCGCTTCCTCGACGACTTTTTGATAGCGCCGTTGAATAGAACAATCGCGCTCGAACAGATGGACTGCGTTGCCGTGGCGGTCGAAAAAAAGCTGAATTTCTATGTGCCGGGGATTGTGTAAATAGCGCTCCAGCAACAGCCGGTCATCGCCGAAACTCGCTTTCGCCTCGCGTTGCGCGCTGGCGATGGCATCGTCTAGTGCGGCCTCGTTTTCGACGATGCGCATACCCTTGCCACCGCCACCGGCGGAGGCTTTGACCAACAACGGGTAGCCGATGCGCAGCGCTTCGCTGCGCAGCACCGCCATGGACTGATCGGCGCCGTGATAGCCGGGCACCACCGGTACGCCCGCGCTTTGCATAAGCGCCTTGGCTTTGCTTTTAGAGCCCATGGCCCGGATGGCGGCGGCGGGCGGACCTATGAACCGAATACCCTGGCCGGCGCAAGCCTCGGCGAACTGGGCGTTCTCGGATAAAAAACCGTAACCCGGATGGATCCCTTGAGCGCCGGTGCGTTGAGCGGCGGCCACAATCTTGGCGATAACCAAATAGCTTTCCCGCGCCGGCGGTGGGCCTATGAAAACAGCTTCGTCCACCACCCGGGTGTGCAGCGCGCCGGCATCGGCTTCGGAGTAAACGCCAACCGTTCGAATACCCATGGCGCGGGCGGTGCGGGCGATACGGCAGGCGATTTCGCCCCGGTTCGCGATCAGGATTTTGTCGAACACCTAAACGGCCACTCCTGCATTGCTAAAAATATTTACAGGGCGCCGCTAACAATAGTCATTGTTTCGTGAGTGCAAGGAAGCACCGCGCGCGCAACCGCAGTGTATAGGTGATACCTGAGGATTGGAGCACGGCGCTGACGCCGCAATCGCGGAACAAGTGCATTTTTAGAGGTGCCCTACATACGGAAAAGGCCGAAGCGGGTATTCTCGATGGGTGCGTTCAAGGTGGCGTACAGGGCCAAACCCAGTACCCGTCTAGTGTCCGCCGGATCGATGATGCCATCGTCCCACAGCCGCGCGCTGGCGTAATAAGGATGGCCTTGTTCCTCGTATTGTGCGCGGATGGGCGCTTTGAAAGCCTCTTCCTCCGCAGCCGGCCATGCTTCACCGCGTGCTTCCAGACCGTCTCGCCGCACCTGCGCCAAGACACTGGCCGCTTGCTCGCCGCCCATCACGGAGATGCGCGCATTGGGCCACATGAACAAAAACCGCGGTGAATAAGCGCGCCCGCACATGCCGTAGTTACCGGCGCCGAAGCTACCGCCGATAATGAGCGTCAACTTGGGTACTTTGGCGGTGGCCACGGCGGTCACCAACTTGGCACCGTCCTTGGCAATGCCGCCCGCTTCGTATTTCTGCCCCACCATGAAGCCGGTAATATTCTGCAAAAACAGCAGCGGGATCATGCGCTGGCAGCAAAGCTCGATAAAGTGAGCGCCCTTCAGCGCGGACTCGGAAAACAAAATACCGTTATTGGCCACAAGGCCCACGGGTATGCCGAACAGATGGGCGAAACCGCACACTAAAGTCGTGCCGTACAGTTGCTTGAATTCTTCTAATTCACTGCTATCGACCAGCCGCGCGATCACCTCGCGCACATCGTAGGGTTTGCGCACGTCCACTGGAATGACGCCGTGTAATTCGCGCGGTGAATAGCTCGGTTCCCGGGAAGAGCGCAAGTGCACCTCCGGGGTCTTTTGCCAATTGAGCCGGGCGATAAGAGCGCGCACTATAGCGATGGCATGGGTATCGTCCAGCGCGTAATGATCGGTGACGCCGGAGGTTGTGCAATGCACCTGCGCGCCACCCAACTCCTCGGCGCTCACCACCTCGCCGGTGGCCGCTTTCACCAGCGGCGGGCCGCCTAGGAAAATAGTGCCTTGCCGGCGCACGATAACGCTCTCATCGCACATGGCCGGCACGTAAGCGCCGCCCGCGGTGCACGAGCCCATCACCGAGGCGATCTGTGGCACGCCCTCGGCGGATAAATTGGCTTGGTTGAAGAAGATGCGGCCAAAATGCTGGCTATCGGGAAACACTTCGTCTTGGCGGGGCAAAAACGCGCCGCCGGAGTCCACCAGATAAATGCACGGTAAATGATTCATCCGCGCCACCTCTTGGGCACGCAGATGTTTCTTGACCGTCAGCGGATAATAAGTACCGCCCTTGACCGTGGCATCGTTGGCGACGATGACGCACTCCCGGCCGCTGACCCTGCCAACCCCGGTGACAATACCGGCGCCCGGCACCTCGCCGCCGTACATACCGTGGGCGGCGAGTTGGGATAGTTCGAGAAAAGAAGTGCCGGGATCGAGCAGGCGGCGCACCCGCTCGCGCGGTAATAGTTTGCCCCGGGACAGGTGCCGTTGCCTGGCGCGCTCGCCGCCGCCCAGGCAAACATGCGTCACCTGCCCGCGCAAGTCCTGCACCAATCCGGCCATGTGCGCGGCATTGTCGGCGAACTGCCCGGCGCGCACATCGATCTGCGTTTGGATAACGCTCACCCGATCCCTCCAAAAGTTAACGGACGGCTCATCGGCCCCCGCTAGCCGATATCCCGCTAGTCGGCATCCCGCTAATCGGCCTCTTCCAGGGCGCGGGCGATGAGCATGCGCTGAATATCACTGGCCCCCTCGTAGATCTGCGTGACGCGCACGTCGCGGTAAATACGCTCCACCGGGTAGCCGTTGACGTAACCGTAACCGCCGTGGATTTGCAGCGCGTCCGAGGATACTTTTTCCGCCATTTCCGAGGCGAATAATTTGGCCATGGAGGCTTGTTTTAGGCACGGTTCGCCGCGATCCTTCAGGGCGGCGGCATTGCATGTCATCAGGTGGGCGGCCTCGATTTGCGTGCTCATATCCGCCAGCCTGAAGGCGACCGCCTGGTGTTTGATCAGTAGCTCGCCAAACGTTTTGCGCTCCTTGGCGTAGGCGAGGGCGGCGGCCAAGGCGGCCCGCGCCATCCCCACACTCTGGGCGGCGATGCCGATGCGGCCCCCTTCAAGGTTACTCAAGGCGATGCGGTAGCCCTGGCCTTCCTCGCCCAAGCGGTGCGCCGGCGTTAAACGCATGTTGTCGAAGGTTAACTGCGCCGTGTCGGAAGCCCGTTGACCCAGCTTGCTTTCGAGCCGGCTCACCCTATAACCGGGTGCGTCCGTGGGCACGATGAAAGCGCTGATGCCGCGCTTGCCCGCGCCCACGTCGGTGACGGCGAAAGCGATCACCGTATCGGCGTTCTTCGCCGAGGTGATGAACTGCTTGGTGCCGTTCAAGGTGTAGCACTGACCGTCGAACTCGGCCCGCGTGCGAATAGCGCTGGCGTCGGAGCCGGCGTGGGGTTCAGTGAGGGCGAAGGCGCCGAGTTTTTGTCCAGTGGCCAGGGGGCGCAGAAAACGCCTCTTTTGTTCATCGTCGCCAAACGCGGCGATGGGCATGCAACCGACCGAGTTATGCACCGACATGATGGTGGAGCACGAGCCGTCACCGGCGGCGATCTCTTCCAAGGCGAGTGCATGGGAGACCTGATCGGCGCCGCCGCCGCCCCATTCGCCTGGCGCGATCATGCCTAGAAAGCCCAGCTCACCCATGCGTTTGACAGCATCAGCCGGGAAGCGGCTCTCGCGGTCCCACTGCCCTGCATGCGGGGCCAACTCCGCTTGGGCGAAGTTGCGCGCCGTCTGTTGGATCAGTTGTTGCTCTTCGGTGAGCACCATGGTCTATGCTCGCTTTATGGGGTCTATATTTACGGGGTCTATATTCCGGGGTCTATATTTACGGGGGTCTATAGACGCTCAATGGCAATAGCGGTCGCCTCGCCGCCGCCTATGCACAGCGCCGCGATGCCACGCTTCAAATCGTATTTGTCCAGCGCGTTCATCAAGGTGACGATGATGCGCGTGCCGGAAGCGCCGATGGGATGGCCGAGCGCGCAAGCGCCGCCGTGTACGTTGACTTTGTCCGCTGGCAGGTCGAGATCGCGCATGGCGGCCATGGTGACGCAGGCGAACGCTTCGTTGATTTCGAACAGATCCACCTCGCCCGCACGCCAGCCGGTTTGGTCCAGCAGCGTGCGGATTGCGCCCACCGGCGCGGTGGTAAACCAGGCTGGTTCGTGGGCATGGGAGGCGTGCGCCACGATGCGCGCCCGTGGTGCCATGCCGCGCCGTTTCGCCTCGCCCTCCGTCATCATCACAAGGGCGGCAGCGCCGTCGGAGATGGAACTGGAATTGGCCGCCGTAACGGTTCCAGCGGCGCGGAAAGCCGCCTTCAAGCCCGGGATCTTGTCGATGCGGGCCTGGCCCGGCTGCTCGTCGTGCTCGATAGTCGTTTCACCTTTGCGGGATTTAACGCTGACCGGCACCACCTCGGCGGCGAAGGTGCCATCGTCTATGGCGGCGTTGGCCCGGTTCAAGGAGCGGATGGCGAATTCATCCTGGGCTTCGCGGGTGAATTGATACGCCTGCGCCGTGTCTTCGGCGAACGAGCCCATCAACCGGCCTTTGTCATAAGCGTCTTCCAGCCCGTCCAGGAACAGATGATCGATGACTTTGCCATGGCCCATGCGCATACCGCCTCGCGCGCTATCCAGCAGATAGGGCGCGTTGGTCATGCTTTCCATGCCGCCTGCCACCATCACCTGATTGCTGCCGGCTTTGAGCAGATCATGGGCCAGCATGACCGCTTTCATGCCCGAGCCGCACATCTTGTTGATGGTGGTGCAGCCGGTGGCTAGCCCAATACCGGCACCGATGGCGGCCTGGCGCGCCGGCGCCTGGCCTTGGCCGGCGGATAATACGTTGCCCATGATGACTTCATCTATTGGGCTGGCATCTATTTGGCCGGCCTCCATGGATGAGCGCTCCAGGGCCGCTTTGATGGCGGCGGCGCCCAGTTGGGAGGCGCTGAGGGGGCTTAAAGCGCCTTGGAATCCACCCATGGGAGTGCGGGCGGCACCGGTGATTACGATCGCATCCGACATGATTACAGTTCCCGAACTACTGAGTTGCTAAATGTGGCGCGCTTAAGGGCGCCTCTAACAATAGTCATTGTTTCGTGAGTGCCAGGAAGCACCGCGCGCACCACCGCAGTGTATAGGTGATGCCTGAGGATTGGAGCACGGCGCTG
Source organism: Gammaproteobacteria bacterium (assembly GCA_012103455.1). Lineage (GTDB taxonomy): Bacteria > Pseudomonadota > Gammaproteobacteria > HK1 > HK1 > WLWT01. Next base: position 3,970,032 of record WLWT01000001.1, on the reverse strand, counting down.
ACGCCGCAAGCGCGGAAACAGTGCATTGTTAGAGATGCCCTTAAGTGGTTTGCGCGAACAGTTCCCGGCCGATGAGCAGGCGCCGGATCTCCGAGGTGCCCGCGCCGATTTCGTAGAGCTTGGCGTCGCGCAGCAAGCGGCCCGTGGGGAAGTCGTTGATATAGCCGTTGCCGCCCAGCGCCTGAATCGCTTCCAAGGCCATCCAGGTGGCTTTCTCGGCGGCGTAGAGAATGGCGCCAGCGGCGTCCTGGCGGGTGGTCTCGCCCCGATCGCAGGCCTGTGCCACCGCGTATACATAAGCACGGCAAGCATTCATGGTGGTGTACATATCGGCGAGCTTGCCCTGCATGAGCTGGAATGCGCCGATGGCTTGGCCGAATTGGGTGCGCTGATGCACGTACGGCAGCACCACGTCCATGCACGCTTGCATGATGCCCAGCGGACCGGCGGCGAGCACGGCGCGCTCGAAGTCGAGGCCGCTCATCAGGATCCGCACGCCTTCGTGTTCAACGCCGAGCAGGTTCTCTTCGGGCACTTCCGTGTTGTCGAATACCAGTTCGCAGGTGTTGGAGCCGCGCATGCCCAGCTTGTCCAGCTTCGGCGAGGTGTAGAAACCCTCGAAGCTTTTCTCCACTAAGAACGCGCTGATGCCGCGCGGGCCGGCGTCTGGTTTGGTTTTGGCGTAAATGATGAGGACGTCGGCGTCGGGGCCGTTGGTGATCCACATCTTGGAGCCGTTCAGGAGGTAGCGATCGCCGCGCTTGTACGCCCGGGTGCGCATGCTCACCACATCGGAGCCGGCGCCCGCTTCGCTCATGGCGAGGGCGCCTACCTGCTCGCCGCTCATCAGCTTGGGCAGATAGCGTGCGCGTTGCGCAGCGCTGCCGTTGCGGCGCAGTTGATTGACGCAGAGGTTGGAGTGCGCGCCGTAACTCAAGCCTACCGAGGCCGAGGCGCGGCTGATTTCCTCCATCGCCACCACGTGCTCCAGATAGCCGAGTCCGGTGCCGCCGTACTCTTCTTCCACGGTGATGCCCAGCAGCCCGAGTGCGCCCATCTTCGGCCACAGATCGAGGGGGAACGCGTTGCTGCGGTCAATGTCTGGCGCGCGCGGGGCCACTTCGTCGACGGCGAAGCGCATGACCGTGTCGCGCAACATATCGGCGGTGTCGCCTAGGCCGAAATTCATCGCCGGTAGTCGATTGGGGAGCATGGGTAAATATCTTCAGTGCAGAGCTTAACCAGTGCGGGGATGCAACAGTTCCAAACAGCGGCGTTCCACGCAGTCGAGTTCTTTTAGGACTGCCTCTATATCCTGCGCCTGCTTGCGCAGGGCCTGGCGGCGCTCGCGGATTTTGCCGACGAAGCGCGACAGTTGTCCCACCTCACCGTGGGGCGCGTCGTACAGAGCCAGGATTTCGCTGATCTCGCTGATGGAAAAGCCCAAGCGCTTGCCGCGCAAGATGAGCCTGAGGCGGATCCGGTCCCTGGGCGAATAGACCCGCGTTTGGCCGCGCCGGCTCGGCGCTATCAGGCCGCGGTCTTCATAGAATCGTATAGTGCGCGGCGTGACCGCGAATTCGCGCGACAGCTCGCCGATGCTGAAGATTTCCATGAGGGGGGTGGCGGTCACCGGGTAGGTCTACTCTTACGGTGAAAGTAAAGTAACACATTGACGTTTACGTAAACGAGAGATAGCTTGCCCTGCGCTAGACCCGGCCTTGCCGCTATGTCCTGGAGTCGCCCACCATGCCCGAAGCTGCCGCTTTACCAAAGCCCTGCGCCGGTGCCGCACCTGGCGTTCCGCCGCGCTTCGTCACCGCCGCCAGCCTGTTCGACGGGCACGATGCGTCGATCAACATCATGCGCCGCATTCTGCAAAGCGCTGGCGCCGAGGTGATTCACCTGGGCCACAACCGGGCGGTGGAGGAGATAGTGACCGCGGCGCTTGACGAAGACGCCGATGGCATCGCGGTGAGTTCCTATCAGGGCGGGCATGTCGAGTATTTTCAATACATGGTGGATAGGTTGCGCGCGCGTGGTGGCGGCCATATACGGGTGTTCGGCGGTGGTGGTGGCGTCATTATCCCTGGAGAGATCGAACAATTACATGACTACGGAGTAGAACGCATCTACTCGCCCGAGGACGGCCAGTCGCTGGGCTTGAAGGGCATGATCGAGGACATGATCGCGCGGCTGGACTGCCAGCGTGCTGCGCGCGCCGGCGTCTGTATCGAAGCCGTGGCGGCGGGCGACCGGTTGGCTTTGTCCCACGCCATCACGGCGTTGGAGGTAGGCGCGGCACCGGCCACCGTGATGGCCCGGCTGGAGAGTGCCGCCGGTGCCGCTGGCGGCGCGCCGGTGGTGGGCCTCACCGGCACCGGCGGGGCTGGCAAAAGCTCCTTGACCGACGAGTTGATCCGCCGCTTCAGGCTGGATCACCGCGACGGTTTGCGCATCGCGGTGTTGGCGGTGGATCCGTCCAAGCGTAAGACGGGCGGGGCGCTGCTGGGCGATCGCATCCGCATGAACGCGATCAACCATGCCGACATCTTCGTGCGCTCCTTGGCCACGCGCGGCTCGGGGGCCGAGGTACCCGCAGCGCTGGCGCCGGTGCTCGCACTGATCCGCATGGCGCGATTCGATCTCGTCATCGTGGAGACGCCGGGCATCGGCCAGGGCGATGCCGCTATCGTGCCGCTGGTGGATATCCCGGTGTATGTGATGACGCCGGAGTTCGGCGCCGCCAGTCAGTTGGAGAAAATCGACATGCTCGATTTCGCCCAATTGGTGGTCATCAACAAGTTCGACCGCAAGGGCGCGGAGGATGCGTTGCGCGATGTGCGCAAGCAGGTGCAGCGCAACACCGGGGCGTTTGCTGTCAGCACGGCGGATATGCCCGTGTATGGCACGGTGGCGGCGCGTTTCAATGACGCTGGGGTGAGCGCGCTTTATCACGGCCTTACCGATGCGTTGGCGGCAAAAGGCGCGGATCTTCGCGGCGGGCATTTGCCTAGGCCCGAGGGGGAGCGATCATCTAGCCGTCAATCGTCCAAGGCGCAGCCCATTATTCCGGGTCACCGTATTCGGTATCTGGCCGAAATCGCGGCAACGGTGCGCGCTTTCAGGGCGCATGTAGAGGCGCAAGCCCTGCTGGCGCGGGAGCGGCAACAGCTACGTGAAGCGGCCCGCATGCTGGCACAAAGCGGCGACGACGCGAGCGCGTTGCTGGCCTTGGCGGATGAGCGCAGCGGCCAGCTTACCGCCGAGGCGCAAGGGTTATTGGATGAATGGCCGGCCTTAGTGGAGCGTTATGAGGCCGGCGAGTTCGTCACCCGGATACGGGATCGGGCACTGCGCACGGCGCTTCGTTACGAATCCCTGTCCGGTTCCTCCATCGCCAAAGTGGCGCTGCCCAAGTATCACGACCACGGTGATTTGCTGCGCTGGTTGCTGCTCGAGAATGTGCCGGGGCGTTTTCCGTTTACTGCCGGTGTGTTCGAGTTCAAGCGCGAGGGCGAGGAGCCGTCGCGTATGTTTGCCGGCGAAGGCGATGCGGCGCGCACCAACCGCCGCTTTCATGTGCTGTGCGAACACAGCGATGCCAAGCGCCTGTCCACGGCCTTCGACTCGGTGACCCTGTACGGTTTCGACCCGCATCAGCGCCCCGACATTTATGGCAAAGTGGGTAACTCGGGCGTGTCCATCGCCACGTTGGACGATATGCGTACCCTGTACGCCGGCTTCGATCTGTGCGCGCCGCATACCTCCGTATCCATGACCATCAATGGCCCGGCGCCCACCCTATTGGCCATGTTCTTGAATACGGCCATCGATCAGCAAGTGGCGAAGTTCGAGGCGCAACACGGGCGGGCGCCGGATGAGGCAGAGTTGGCGCAAGTGCGGGCTTATGCGCTGGCCAACGTACGCGGGACGGTGCAGGCCGATATCTTGAAAGAAGATCAGGGACAGAATACCTGCATCTTCTCCACCGAGTTCAGCCTCAAAGTCATGGGCGATATTCAAGCATATTTCATCGCCCATAAGGTGCGTAACTTCTACTCCGTTTCCATCTCCGGCTATCACATCGCCGAGGCGGGCGCCAATCCCATCACCCAATTGGCTCTTACCCTCTCCAATGGTTTTACCTACGTGGAGAGTTATCTGGCGCGTGCTATGGAGGTGGATGATTTCGCGGCGAATTTCTCTTTTTTCTTCTCCAACGGCATGGATCCGGAGTACACCGTGCTGGGCCGGGTGGCGCGGCGTATTTGGGCAACCGCCATGCGCGAGCGCTACGGCGCTGGCGAGCGCAGCCAAAAGCTCAAATATCATGTTCAGACTTCGGGCCGTTCGCTGCATGCGCAGGAGATCGACTTCAACGATATTCGCACTACTTTGCAGGCACTGATCGCCACTTATGACAACTGTAACTCCTTGCATACCAATGCTTATGATGAAGCGATAACTACGCCCACATCCGAGTCCGTGCGCCGGGCGCTCGCTATTCAATTGGTGATTAACCGGGAATGGGGGCTGGCTAAGTGTGAAAACCCCAATCAGGGTAGTTTTATCATTGAGGAATTGACTGATTTGGTGGAAGAGGCGGTGTTGCAGGAATTCGAGCGTATTTCCGAGCGCGGTGGTGTGCTGGGGGCGATGGAAACCGGTTATCAGCGGGGCCGTATTCAAGATGAATCGATGGACTACGAACACCGCAAGCACGATGGTTCACTGCCGATTATCGGCGTCAATACTTTTTTGAATCCGGCGCCGCCTAGCGCCGCCACAACGCTGGAATTGGCCCGTTCCACCACTGAGGAGAAAGAAAACCAGATTGCCCGTCTTGGGGTGTTTCAAAAGACTCATGCGAAAGAAGCCGGGGCGGCCCTTGGCCGCCTGCGGGATGTGGCCATCGCCGGGGGTAATGTATTCGAGGTATTGGTGGAAACGGTGCGCTACTGCTCGCTCGGGCAGATTACCGATGCGTTATTCGAAGTCGGTGGCCAGTACCGGCGCAATATGTAAGCGAAGCGGGTAACGCTACGTCTTGAGGGCACTTCTAACCAATGCACTTGTTCCGCGATTGCGGCGTCAGCGCCGTGCTCGAATCCTCAGGTATCACCTATACATTGCGGTTGCGCGCGCGGTGCTTCCTTGCACTCACGAAACAATGACTATTGTTAGCAGGCGCCCATTAGACAGGCAGCCTACGGGAGCATACAGGTACGTGGGTGACGTGGCCTTCGTCGTCACCCATGGCATTGAGTAATTCGCCGGCGCTGTCGCGGTATTCAATGCTTTTACCGCCGCGGCGGCCGGCCTGTCGCACCAGGCGGTGAGCCGCGCCGTATCGGTAGCTGTAGGTGACTTCCGGTGCCTCGACTTCGATGACTTGGCCGAGTGCGTTGCGTGTGTAGCGGGTTGTATGTGGGGTCGGATCAGAGGCATTGCGGTAAGCCCGGCGCTCAGCCACATAGCCGCCGTAGGTGTAGTCGCTTTCGTCTCTTTGCCCTTTGGGGCCGATGATCGTGGTGAGGTTGTCATGGAGGTCGTAGGTGAACGTCCATGTTTTGCCGTTGGCGTCTGTGCGCGTGAGTGTTCGGCCGAAGTCATCGTAGGTGTGGGTTTGCTGAACCGTGGTGATGTCGGCGCCCGCGTTCGTGCCGCCGGCCTCGGTGGTATAGCCGGCGGCTATCTGCACCATTTTGCCGAGGGCATTGTATTGGCAGGTGGTAACTTGGCGGATGGCCAGAAGATGAGGGGCTGCGTTCGATCAGTTCGGGATGATCCAGACCCCGGCTTTCGAGATAGTCCAGCGCCCCGGGACTTGTAGTCGATCACCACGGTCAGCTGTTTCTGGTCATCGGGATTGGCGGCTAAAGACGTGGAATGCTTGGCGGTGGTGTTGCGTTTCACCGGCGTAGCCGGTACCGACAAGGCGGCATCGCCATCCTTCAACAACTCCACCGCATGGCGGAAGCTCACGCCCTGGCGCTTCATCACCCACTGGATGACATCGCCGCCTTCATTACAGGCATCCAGACAGTGCCACAGGTTTTTATCCGGCGAGATCACCAAGGACGGCTCCTTGTCATCGTGGAACGGACACAACCCCAGATAATCCTTGCCGTGTTGCTTCAACTCGATGCCGGAGGATTCCACCAGGCGTACCAAAGCCACTTCGCGTTTCAAGCGGTCGAGTTCGTCATTGGGTATGCGTGCCATATCGGCTTCCTCTCAAAAAACGTGTCAAGCTCTATTCAGGATTTTTTTGACATTGATTTTGGTGTCATTGAATTGTACGATTACCGGACATTTCAAGATGAGAACGAAAACCGGGCTTACACTGTTGGGCATACCGTGCAAAGAGGTTTGCGTATGTCCAAGAAGATCAATGAAGAACTGAGCAGCTTCGGCAAGCGATTAGCCAAGCTGCGCAAGGCTGCTGGCTATACCCAGCAGCAATTAGCCGATGAGATCGGCGCAACGCGCCGGATGATTGCTTACTACGAGTCTGAGAGTCAGCACCCGCCAGCGAATATGTTGGTGGATTTGGCAAAGGCTTTGAATGTCAGTGCCGATGCCTTGCTGGGGATTAAGCCTGTTGAGTCGGTACTGCTCAGTAGCCGTCTGAAGCGCCGGATTCGACAGATTGAAAAGCTGGGGCCAAAGCCCCGGCAACAGATCACGCAGTTGATCGATACGTTTGTGGAAGCCGAGCAGCTAAAGCAAAAAACAAGCGCCAACTGAAGGGCACCTCTAAAGATAGTCATTGTTTCGTGAGTGCAAGGAAGCACCGCGCGCACCACTGCAGTGTATAGGTGATACCTGATGATTCGAGCACGGCGCTGACGCCGCAATCGCGGAACAAGTGCATTGTTAGAGGTGCCCTGATTACGAGAGAAAACTTATGGAACAGATTGCCAATTTACATATCGAGAAGTTGCCAGAAGGTGTCTACCTGGCCACCAGTGAGGATATTCCCGGTCTGGTCGCCCAGGGACGCACCATCACCGAGACGCTGGAGATTGCCCGCGATGTCGCCAAAAAATTGATGGAAGCACAGGCAGAACGCCATCACCAGGCGAAGCTGGTATCGGTGCAGGATTCGTTTGATTACCCGTTGATTCTGGGCACCTGATGGGTAGGCTGGCTGGGTTCGAATACCGGCAGATTATCAAGAAACTGAAGAAGCTGGGCTTTGAGTTTGACCGGCAGGCCGCCGGGTCGCATGAAATCTGGTTCAACCCGGCAACGGATAAATACACCACCATTCCCAATCATCCGGGGGATATGCCGGAAGGAACGCTGAAAGCCATTCTTCGGCAGGCTGGGGTTTCTACAGAGCAGTTTTTGAATGTTTGATAGCTCTGTATATCTGTTCTGCAAGCTCCCTCACACGAGTCCAGCTTTCAGTTTCTATTATTTCCTCAGTAGGACATTCCCTATTTAATGACCCAATCATCTTCCCGAGCATTCGAAGGCTTGAATCCACTTCGGAGCTAAAAACTTCATCATATCACTCAGCTCGAAGGCATGATCGTCAAGCATCAGACCAAGCAAATGGTCGGTGGTCTGAGAAGTTGAACCGAGTGCAGCTAAAGAGGAAAAAGACAATGACCCAAGTAAGTGTTGAACTGCCGGAAACGGTCTATTCCGTGCTGCATTGCAGTCCCGGAGAACTGGATAAAGAACTGCGTTTGGCCGCCTCCGCTCATTGGTATCAGCAAGGCCGTATCTCGCAGGAGTGGGCCGCCAAGATAGCGGGTATGGATCGCACCGATTTCCTGCTGGCGCTGGCCCGCATGGGCAAAGATTCGTTCGTGGTGGATTTCGACGATCTGGATGAAGAGTTAGCTCGTGGCTGACAAGGCGATTATCAACGCCTCCCCGCTGATCTTTCTTTCTCTTAGTCAGCATCTGGATTTGCTGCAAGCTTTTGCCGATGAAGTCTGGGTGCCGGAGCCGGTAGCGACAGAGATTTTGCAGCGGGGTGGGCAGGACATCACGGCCAGAGCGATTGAGCAAACCGAGTGGCTGATCACCACGCCCGTGTCCCATATTCCAACCACCGTTACCGAATGGCGCTTGGGTGCTGGGGAATCGAGCGTATTGGCACTGGCTTCCGAGCATCCAGGCACTGAGGCCATCATCGATGACCTGGCCGGTAGAAAATGCGCTGCCAGTTTGAACATTCCCGTTCGGGGAACCTTGGGCATCGTGCTGGTCGCCAAGAAACGCGGTCTGATACCGCAAGCCCGGCCCGTCATTGAAGATATGATGACCGCCGGGCTTTATCTTTCAAGGAAGGTCGTGGATGAGGCGTTGCAGAGAGTCGGGGAGTAACCTTTTACCCTGCATTTTCTTTCATCTGGTTTAAGCACTTTAACAACCCTGGGATATCGTATTCATTCGCTAGAGATCGGACCTCCTGTTCAGCTGTCTCCGGGGCTATTCGTCCTGCATCCAAATACTGCTGTTTCTGCTCCTTCACTTCCGAGAAAAACCAAATCAACAACAGGGCAACTCTAAAAATGCACTTTTTCCGCGATTGCGGCGTCAGCGCCGTGCTCGAATCCTCATGTATGACCTATACACTGCGGTCCTGCGCGCGGTGCTTCCTTGCACTCACGAAACAATGACTATTGTTAGAGGCGCCTAACACTCATTTGGATCTTCTGGTGTAACGAAATCAATTCAGCAAACTCACCCAGCAGCAACTTCCGTGGTTCATCGGCCTCATGACCATCAAGCGCTTCGTAGTAGAAAAAAATTGCCGTATTCGCTCACAAAACTGCCAGGTCAATTTCGCCTCCAAAAATAGAACATAAGGAGGCTTCTGGATACAAAGTCAGATATCAATCAAAGCAATATCAATGGGTTACGCTAGTCCGGTCCCGTAAGCCATCAACGGATCAATTCTTAGAAGGGTCTATCGAACGCTTACGGTTCGACTCCGCGGGCAACCAGACCAAATTCAGCAGCCTTTCTGCGAACACCTCAGTACGCTGCCTGTCTCCACAGCCAGCGCCCCGGATGGTTTGGCGGTCGGCTTCAGCTACACCAACCTGCCCCCAGGTGTTACCTACTCCAGTGCAACCGGCGACATCACTGGTACGCCTACCTATGAGGCCGCGGGTACTTATTCGATTACGTTGACCGTAAGCGACGGCCGTTTGCAGGCCACCCACGGCTTTGTATGGACGGTGAACGACATAAACCGCGCGCCGCTGCTCGATGACCTTGGCGTGATCTTCGTGAACGAAGGCAGCCAGACGGATCTCACCCTCGCTTTCAGCGATCCCGACAATCATAACTTGAGCGTGACGGTGAACTCGGTGGCCACGTTCGTGACGGCGACGCCCAACCCCGACGGCACGATCACGCTGACGATTGCTCCAGGGACCGATGACGCTCGGAGCGCTAGTTATCCTGTTATCGTCAACGTCGCCGACACGCAGGCGGCGCCATTGACGACCAGCAAGACGCTGCAGATCGGTGTTATCGAGGATTCAGGGGCGACTCATGTCGTGCAATTGTCCTCCGGCTACGGCGATTTCAAGCTTGAGTTGTACGGAGCGGTTGCGCCACAAGCGGTCAGTGCGTTTCTTACTTTGGTGTCCACAGGTGATCTGGAGGGGTCACTCGCTGATCACATTGGATTTCCAACCCAGCGGCCGATTTTGCAGGGCGGCGGCTTGCGTTTAGAAGGGAGCCAATGGGATCGGGTCAACGAGGGTGGGGTGCTTGCGAGCGAGCCGGGTATCGCGCATGAGTATGGAACGGTTGCACTTACGTCGGCGCCAGGGCTTTGGCCGAATTTCTCGCGGAGCCAATGGTTTATCAATCCGGCGGATAATTCTTCGGCGCTGAGTTCAGCTACGCAGACGGTATTCGGGCGAGTGGTGGACGGCTTCCCTGTCATATCAGCCATCGCCAATACGCCTATATACAACGCGAGCGCTAGCGACTTCGCTGGGATTGGCCGGGCCGAGGAATCGACTCTAACGCAACTGCCCTTGATGAACGCTTCGATCCCGATATTACTGAACGGTGTTGTTGAACTATCGGCTTACGCTAGACCCTGTACGTTAATCGGGATCGCGGGCGAGCCGTTCCAATCGGAGTTCCCGCTACCGGTGGGTTTGACGGCGCCCTATACCTACGCGATCAACTCGGGTGCCTTGCCATCGGGTGTGACGCTTGATCCGGCCACTGGAATTATTTCGGGCGTGGCCAGCGCTGGTGGGAGTTATCCCTTTAGTTACACGATGACGGATGCGCTGTCGGCTCAGGCGAACGCTAATTGTGCGTTTATCGTGAACTCACCCCCTGTTGTGCAGATGATTGCTGATCAGAGCAACGAGGAGGGGGAATCGGTCTCGATGCCGGTGCTGGCGACGGATGCCGACCCGGGCAGTGTTTTGACCGATGGTGTGGGGAGCGGTCACCCGCTGCCACAAGGCGTGAACATCGATCCGGTCACAAGGTGTCATGTCCGGGGTGATTGCGGCGGCCAGTGCGGGCTCCTACACACCGGTGGTGACGGTTTCCGATTTATCCAGCGCGTTCATCAAGGTGACGATAATGCGCGTGCCGGAAGCGCCGATGGGATGGCCGAGCGCGCAAGCACCGCCGTGCACGTTGACTTTGTCCGCTGGCAGGTCGAGATCGCGCATGGCGGCCATGGTGACGCAGGCGAACGCTTCGTTGATTTCGAACAGATCCACCTCGCCCGCGCGCCAGCCGGTTTGGTCCAGCAGCTTGCGGATAGCGCCCACCGGCGCGGTGGTAAACCAGGCCGGTTCGTGGGCATGGGAGGCGTGCGCGACGATGCGCGCCCGTGGCGCCATACCCCGGCGTCCGGCTTCGCGCTCGCTCATCATCACAAGGGCGGCGGCGCCGTCGGAGATGGAGCTGGGGTTGGCCGCCGTGACGGTTCCCGCGGCGCGGAAAGCCGCCTTCAAGCCCGGGATCTTGTCGATGCGGGCCTGGCCCGGCTGCTCGTCGTGCTCGATGGTGGTTTCACCTTTGCGGGATTTAACGCTGACCGGCACCACCTCGGCGGCGAAGGTGCCGTCGTCTATGGCGGCGTTGGCCCGGCTCAAGGAGCGGATGGCGAATTCGTCCTGGGCTTCGCGGGTGAACTGATACGCCTGCGCCGTGTCTTCGGCGAACGAGCCCATCAACCGGCCTTTGTCATAAGCGTCTTCCAGCCCGTCCAGGAACAGATGATCGATGACTTTGCCATGGCCCATGCGCATACCGCCTCGCGCGCTATCCAGCAGATAGGGCGCGTTGGTCATGCTTTCCATGCCGCCTGCCACCATCACCTGATTGCTGCCGGCTTTGAGCAGATCATGGGCCAGCATGACCGCTTTCATGCCCGAGCCGCACATCTTGTTGATGGTGGTGCAGCCGGTGGCTAGCCCAATACCGGCACCGATGGCGGCCTGGCGCGCCGGCGCCTGGCCTTGGCCGGCGGATAATACGTTGCCCATGATGACTTCATCTATTGGGCTGGCATCTATTTGGCCGGCCTCCATGGATGAGCGCTCCAGGGCCGCTTTGATGGCGGCGGCGCCCAGTTGGGAGGCGCTGAGGGGGCTTAAAGCGCCTTGGAATCCACCCATGGGAGTGCGGGCGGCACCGGTGATTACGATCGCATCCGACATGATTACAGTTCCCGAACTACTGAGTTGCTAAATGTGGCGCGCTTAAGGGCGCCTCTAACAATAGTCATTGTTTCGTGAGTGCCAGGAAGCACCGCGCGCACCACCGCAGTGTATAGGTGATGCCTGAGGATTGGAGCACGGCGCTGACGCCGCAAGCGCGGAAACAGTGCATTGTTAGAGATGCCCTTAAGTGGTTTGCGCGAACAGTTCCCGGCCGATGAGCAGGCGCCGGATCTCCGAGGTGCCCGCGCCGATTTCGTAGAGCTTGGCGTCGCGCAGCAAGCGGCCCGTGGGGAAGTCGTTGATATAGCCGTTGCCGCCCAGCGCCTGAATCGCTTCCAAGGCCATCCAGGTGGCTTTCTCGGCGGCGTAGAGAATGGCGCCAGCGGCGTCCTGGCGGGTGGTCTCGCCCCGATCGCAGGCCTGTGCCACCGCGTATACATAAGCACGGCAAGCATTCATGGTGGTGTACATATCGGCGAGCTTGCCCTGCATGAGCTGGAATGCGCCGATGGCTTGGCCGAATTGGGTGCGCTGATGCACGTACGGCAGCACCACGTCCATGCACGCTTGCATGATGCCCAGCGGACCGGCGGCGAGCACGGCGCGCTCGAAGTCGAGGCCGCTCATCAGGATCCGCACGCCTTCGTGTTCAACGCCGAGCAGGTTCTCTTCGGGCACTTCCGTGTTGTCGAATACCAGTTCGCAGGTGTTGGAGCCGCGCATGCCCAGCTTGTCCAGCTTCGGCGAGGTGTAGAAACCCTCGAAGCTTTTCTCCACTAAGAACGCGCTGATGCCGCGCGGGCCGGCGTCTGGTTTGGTTTTGGCGTAAATGATGAGGACGTCGGCGTCGGGGCCGTTGGTGATCCACATCTTGGAGCCGTTCAGGAGGTAGCGATCGCCGCGCTTGTACGCCCGGGTGCGCATGCTCACCACATCGGAGCCGGCGCCCGCTTCGCTCATGGCGAGGGCGCCTACCTGCTCGCCGCTCATCAGCTTGGGCAGATAGCGTGCGCGTTGCGCAGCGCTGCCGTTGCGGCGCAGTTGATTGACGCAGAGGTTGGAGTGCGCGCCGTAACTCAAGCCTACCGAGGCCGAGGCGCGGCTGATTTCCTCCATCGCCACCACGTGCTCCAGATAGCCGAGTCCGGTGCCGCCGTACTCTTCTTCCACGGTGATGCCCAGCAGCCCGAGTGCGCCCATCTTCGGCCACAGATCGAGGGGGAACGCGTTGCTGCGGTCAATGTCTGGCGCGCGCGGGGCCACTTCGTCGACGGCGAAGCGCATGACCGTGTCGCGCAACATATCGGCGGTGTCGCCTAGGCCGAAATTCATCGCCGGTAGTCGATTGGGGAGCATGGGTAAATATCTTCAGTGCAGAGCTTAACCAGTGCGGGGATGCAACAGTTCCAAACAGCGGCGTTCCACGCAGTCGAGTTCTTTTAGGACTGCCTCTATATCCTGCGCCTGCTTGCGCAGGGCCTGGCGGCGCTCGCGGATTTTGCCGACGAAGCGCGACAGTTGTCCCACCTCACCGTGGGGCGCGTCGTACAGAGCCAGGATTTCGCTGATCTCGCTGATGGAAAAGCCCAAGCGCTTGCCGCGCAAGATGAGCCTGAGGCGGATCCGGTCCCTGGGCGAATAGACCCGCGTTTGGCCGCGCCGGCTCGGCGCTATCAGGCCGCGGTCTTCATAGAATCGTATAGTGCGCGGCGTGACCGCGAATTCGCGCGACAGCTCGCCGATGCTGAAGATTTCCATGAGGGGGGTGGCGGTCACCGGGTAGGTCTACTCTTACGGTGAAAGTAAAGTAACACATTGACGTTTACGTAAACGAGAGATAGCTTGCCCTGCGCTAGACCCGGCCTTGCCGCTATGTCCTGGAGTCGCCCACCATGCCCGAAGCTGCCGCTTTACCAAAGCCCTGCGCCGGTGCCGCACCTGGCGTTCCGCCGCGCTTCGTCACCGCCGCCAGCCTGTTCGACGGGCACGATGCGTCGATCAACATCATGCGCCGCATTCTGCAAAGCGCTGGCGCCGAGGTGATTCACCTGGGCCACAACCGGGCGGTGGAGGAGATAGTGACCGCGGCGCTTGACGAAGACGCCGATGGCATCGCGGTGAGTTCCTATCAGGGCGGGCATGTCGAGTATTTTCAATACATGGTGGATAGGTTGCGCGCGCGTGGTGGCGGCCATATACGGGTGTTCGGCGGTGGTGGTGGCGTCATTATCCCTGGAGAGATCGAACAATTACATGACTACGGAGTAGAACGCATCTACTCGCCCGAGGACGGCCAGTCGCTGGGCTTGAAGGGCATGATCGAGGACATGATCGCGCGGCTGGACTGCCAGCGTGCTGCGCGCGCCGGCGTCTGTATCGAAGCCGTGGCGGCGGGCGACCGGTTGGCTTTGTCCCACGCCATCACGGCGTTGGAGGTAGGCGCGGCACCGGCCACCGTGATGGCCCGGCTGGAGAGTGCCGCCGGTGCCGCTGGCGGCGCGCCGGTGGTGGGCCTCACCGGCACCGGCGGGGCTGGCAAAAGCTCCTTGACCGACGAGTTGATCCGCCGCTTCAGGCTGGATCACCGCGACGGTTTGCGCATCGCGGTGTTGGCGGTGGATCCGTCCAAGCGTAAGACGGGCGGGGCGCTGCTGGGCGATCGCATCCGCATGAACGCGATCAACCATGCCGACATCTTCGTGCGCTCCTTGGCCACGCGCGGCTCGGGGGCCGAGGTACCCGCAGCGCTGGCGCCGGTGCTCGCACTGATCCGCATGGCGCGATTCGATCTCGTCATCGTGGAGACGCCGGGCATCGGCCAGGGCGATGCCGCTATCGTGCCGCTGGTGGATATCCCGGTGTATGTGATGACGCCGGAGTTCGGCGCCGCCAGTCAGTTGGAGAAAATCGACATGCTCGATTTCGCCCAATTGGTGGTCATCAACAAGTTCGACCGCAAGGGCGCGGAGGATGCGTTGCGCGATGTGCGCAAGCAGGTGCAGCGCAACACCGGGGCGTTTGCTGTCAGCACGGCGGATATGCCCGTGTATGGCACGGTGGCGGCGCGTTTCAATGACGCTGGGGTGAGCGCGCTTTATCACGGCCTTACCGATGCGTTGGCGGCAAAAGGCGCGGATCTTCGCGGCGGGCATTTGCCTAGGCCCGAGGGGGAGCGATCATCTAGCCGTCAATCGTCCAAGGCGCAGCCCATTATTCCGGGTCACCGTATTCGGTATCTGGCCGAAATCGCGGCGACGGTGCGCGGCTTTAGGACGCACGTGGAAGCGCAAGCCCTGCTGGCGCGGGAGCGGCAACAGCTACGCGAAGCGGCCCGCCTGCTGCAACGAAGCGGCGGCAACACTAGCGCGTTGCTGGCCTTGGCGGATGAGCGCAGCGGCCAGCTTACCGCCGAGGCGCAAGGGTTATTGGATGAATGGCCGGCCTTAGTGGAGCGTTATGAGGCCGGCGAGTTCGTCACCCGGATACGGGATCGGGCACTGCGCACGGCGCTTCGTTACGAATCCCTGTCCGGTTCTTCCATCGCCAAAGTGGCGCTGCCCAAGTATCACGATCATGGTGATTTGCTGCGCTGGTTGCTGCTCGAGAATGTGCCGGGGCGTTTTCCGTTTACCGCCGGTGTGTTCGAGTTCAAGCGCGAGGGCGAGGAGCCGTCGCGTATGTTTGCCGGCGAAGGCGATGCGGCGCGCACCAACCGCCGCTTTCATGTTCTGTGCGAACACAGCGATGCCAAGCGCCTGTCCACGGCCTTCGACTCGGTGACCCTGTACGGTTTCGACCCGCATCAGCGCCCCGACATTTATGGCAAAGTGGGTAACTCGGGCGTGTCCATCGCCACGTTGGATGATATGCGTACCCTGTATTGCGGCTTCGATCTGTGCGCGCCGCATACCTCCGTATCCATGACCATCAATGGCCCGGCGCCCACCCTATTGGCCATGTTCTTGAATACGGCCATCGATCAGCAAGTGGCGAAGTTCGAGGCGCAACACGGGCGGGCGCCGGATGAGGCAGAGTTGGCGCAAGTGCGGGCTTATGCGCTGGCCAACGTACGCGGGACGGTGCAGGCCGATATCTTGAAAGAAGATCAGGGACAGAATACCTGCATCTTCTCCACCGAGTTCAGCCTCAAAGTCATGGGCGATATTCAAGCATATTTCATCGCCCATAAGGTGCGTAACTTCTACTCCGTTTCCATCTCCGGCTATCACATCGCCGAGGCGGGCGCCAATCCCATCACCCAATTGGCTCTTACCCTCTCCAATGGTTTTACCTACGTGGAGAGTTATCTGGCGCGTGCTATGGAGGTGGATGATTTCGCGGCGAATTTCTCTTTTTTCTTCTCCAACGGCATGGATCCGGAGTACACCGTGCTGGGCCGGGTGGCGCGGCGTATTTGGGCAACCGCCATGCGCGAGCGCTACGGCGCTGGCGAGCGCAGCCAAAAGCTCAAATATCATGTTCAGACTTCGGGCCGTTCGCTGCATGCGCAGGAGATCGACTTCAACGATATTCGCACTACTTTGCAGGCACTGATCGCCACTTATGACAACTGTAACTCCTTGCATACCAATGCTTATGATGAAGCGATAACTACGCCCACATCCGAGTCCGTGCGCCGGGCGCTCGCTATTCAATTGGTGATTAACCGGGAATGGGGGCTGGCTAAGTGTGAAAACCCCAATCAGGGTAGTTTTATCATTGAGGAATTGACTGATTTGGTGGAAGAGGCGGTGTTGCAGGAATTCGAGCGTATTTCCGAGCGCGGTGGTGTGCTGGGGGCGATGGAAACCGGTTATCAGCGGGGCCGTATTCAAGATGAATCGATGGACTACGAACACCGCAAGCACGATGGTTCACTGCCGATTATCGGCGTCAATACTTTTTTGAATCCGGCGCCGCCTAGCGCCGCCACAACGCTGGAATTGGCCCGTTCCACCACTGAGGAGAAAGAAAACCAGATTGCCCGTCTCGGGGCGTTTCAAAAAACTCATGCGAAAGAAGCCGGGGCGGCCCTTGGCCGCCTGCGGGATGTGGCCATCGCCGGGGGTAATGTATTCGAGGTATTGGTGGAAACGGTGCGCCACTGCTCGCTCGGGCAGATTACCGATGCGTTATTCGAAGTCGGTGGCCAGTACCGGCGCACTATGTAAGCGCGTACCTCAGTATGTGCCTCATGTTCATCGCTAACCGGTGTGTACCGGGCTATAGGCTGGTGGTGGCGGCGAACCGGGATGAATTCCATAGCCGCGCCACCGCCAAGGCGCACTATTGGGAGGAAACGCCGGAGCTGTTAGCCGGGCGCGATCTAGAGGCTGGCGGAACCTGGCTAGGGGTAACCATAGGCGGGCGTTTCGCAGCGCTGACTAACTATTCCGGACCGCGCAGCGCCACGGTGCGCAGCCGTGGATTTTTAGTCAGTGAATTCTTGCAAAATAAAGATATAGCCACGGCTGAGTATCTCGCTGATGTGCAAGCCAATGCGGGCTCGTACAACGGCTTCAACCTGCTCGTCGATGACGGTGAATATCTAGGTATAGTCTCCAATTTCGATCTGCCGGCCAGGACCTTGAAGCCGGGTATTTACGGGCTCGGCAATCATTCTCTGGATATACCGTGGCCAAAGGTTCAACGGGGTAAGCGGTTGTTCGCGCAACTTCTAAGTGAGCGGGCACCTGATCCGATGGCGTTACTCGCATTGATGGATGATCGGCGACAACCCGATGAGGACGAAAGCGTCACTTATGAATCGCCCACTGCGTTCTCCTCGATGTTCATCGAAGCGAGCACCTATGGCACACGCTCCATATCCGTGCTGGCGTTTCGCGATGATGGCAACGGCTGGTTCGCCGAGCGTTGTTACGATTGCGCATCATGTCCGGTGGCTACGCAGCGCTTCGACTTAAAACAGACGCCACCGGCGCGCATGCATGGATGAACTCAGCGATATCTCGGCGCGCCTGGATGAGGCTGGTTTTTTATTGCTGGGAGGCTTCTATCCGCAGCCGGATGAGGAAGTTCCTGCTTTAGACAACGGCGCCCGCCCGGCAATGGTGTTGATGGTAGGGAGCGCGGGCCACGATATGTGGCGAAAATTCGCGCCCTGGTATCACCGCTATGCTGGTACGGATCCTTTGGATACGTGGACACAAGAACAGTTGTTGCCGCTCGCACGGGACGCCGGCATGAGTGCTTGTTTTCCGTTCCATGGGCCACCGTATTGGCCATTTCAACGCTGGGCTAACCGCTGCGCGCCTGTTTGGCCGTCACCACTAGGGATCATCGTGCACCATCGCTATGGTCTGTGGCATGGATTGCGCGCCGCGTTGCTATCGCACCGGCGATTGCCATTACCGCCGCCTTCGGTGGCGGAGAATCCTTGCCTCACCTGCCGGGAGCAACCCTGCTTGCACGCCTGTCCCGTCAGCGCGTTCGACGGCACCCGTTATCAGGTATCGGCTTGCGCGCAACATCTTGGAACGGCTGATGGCGAGGACTGTATGAATCACGGCTGTGCCGCCCGCCGCGCCTGCCCGATTGGACAAGATACCCGCTACCCTCTCGCGCAAATGCGGTTTCATATGAGTGCGTTCAAGCGAGCGCATTGAGGCGTTTGCACTATAGGGCACCTCTAACAATGCACTTTTTCCGCGATTGCGGCGTCAGCGCCGTGCTCCAATCCTCAGGTATCACCTATACACTGCGGTTGCGCGCGCGGTGCTTCCTTGCACTCACGAAACAATGACTATTTTTAGCAGGCGCCCTATAAGAGTCGAATTCAGCTGCCCATCATCAGGTTCGCCGCCCGTTCACGCAGCTTGAATTTCTGTATTTTGCCGGTGGATGTTTTGGGTAAGTCTCCGAAAACAATTGTTTTGGGACACTTGAAGCGCGCCAGGTTGTCTTTACAAAACGCCATGATGTCCTCTTCGGCGGTTTGCGATCCGGCTTTCAACAACACAAAAGCACACGGCGTTTCGCCCCATGTCTCATCGGGACGGGCGACCACCGCCGCCTCCAAAACATCGGGATGGCGGTAGAGTGTGTCTTCTATTTCGATGGAAGATATATTCTCGCCACCGGAGATAATGATGTCTTTGGATCGATCCTTGAGGCGAATATAGCCATCCGGCTCCAATACGCCTAAATCGCCGGAGTGAAACCAACCGCCAGCGAACGCTTCTTGCGTGGCTTCGGGATTCTTGAGATAGCCTTTCATCAAGATATTGCCGCGCAACATCACCTCTCCCATGGTCTCACCGTCGGCGGGTACCGGTTGCATGGTGCCGGGATCCATGACGGTCAATCCTTCCAGTGCGTGATAGCGAACGCCCTGGCGGGCTTTGATGATGGCTTGCTCCTGCGAGGGCAAGGCATTCCACTCAGGTTTCCAGGCACAGATGACGGCGGGACCATAGGTTTCCGTCAGGCCGTAAACATGGGTCGTTTTGAAGCCGGCCCGCTGCATGCCTTCGAGCACGGCCGCTGGAGGTGGGGCTGCAGCGGTCATGACCTCGACCGTATGGCCGAATGAGCGCTTTGCTTCGGGGGCCGCGTTCAGAATAAAACCGAGCACGATGGGAGCGCCGCAAAAATGGGTCACGCCGTGGTCGGCGATGGCGTTGAATATAGTCGCGGCATCCACCCGTCTTGCGCACACGCTGGTACCAGCCACCGCCGCCAGCGTCCAGGGAAAGCACCAACCGTTGCAATGGAACATGGGCAGGGTCCACAGGTACACCGGATGATGGCCGAGATTCCAACCGACCGCGTTGCTGAGCGCATTGAGATAGGCGCCACGGTGATGGTAAACCACGCCTTTGGGATTACCCGTGGTGCCGGAGGTGTAATTCAGTGATATCGCTTCCCACTCATCCTCCGGCCAGCGCCATTCGAACTCGGGATCGCCGGTTTGCAGGAAAGCTTCGTAGGTCATCTCGCCGATGAGGTCGCCGCCGCTGGCGAGTGCATCGGTGATGTCTATGACCAGGGGCGGATGACTCGTCTTCGCGAGGGCCGCTTTGGCCGTCGCCGATAGCTCGATGTCGGTGATCAGAACTTTCGCTTCACCGTGGTCCAAGCAAAAAGCGATGAGGCCGGCGTCCAACCGGGTATTGAGTGTATTTAAGACGGCGCCCGCCATCGGCACGCCGAAACTGGCTTCCAAGATGGCCGGTACGTTGGGCGCCAGGATGGCGACGGTGTCGCCCGGGCCTATGCCGCGCTTGTTGAGGGCGCTGGCTAAGCGCCGGCACCGCGCGTAGGTCTCGCGCCAGGAGCGGCGCAGCTCCCCGTGAATAACGGCGCACTGATCCGGGTACACGTGGGCGGCGCGCTCGATGAAGCTAAGCGGGGTCAAGGCGGTGAAGTTGGCGAGGGTGCGCTCTAGGTGTAACTCGTAGGGGTTGGCGGTGGCCATGTTCAGTCCTCTTGGAGAGCCGCGGCACTGTGACGGGTAATTTACTTGGCGGCTATGATCGCCGCATACCTTGTAATGAGTGGGGGTCGAGCCATGGGAGTCGAACGATGAAGGAGCCACTCTGGCGGCCCAGTGAGGCACGGCGGCGAAACGCCAACATGCGGGCTTTTATGGAGACGGTGAACGCCAAGTGGGGACTCGCTATTGACGATTACCAAGCGCTGCACAGGTGGTCTATCACTCAACGCGAGGATTTCTGGGTCAGCGTGTGGGACTTCTGTGAGGTCATCGCGGATACGCGCGGCGAGGTGGTGCTTGAAAACGGTGAGGCTATGCCCGGTGCCCGTTGGTTTCCCGGTGCCCGCTTGAACTTCGCTGAAAATTTGCTGCGCCGGCGGGATGACAAACCGGCATTTATTTTTCGCGGCGAGGATCGAGTAGAGCGGACCATGACCTACGCGCAGCTCTATGCGCTGGTGCGTGGATTGACCTACGCGCTCGAGGAACGTGGCGTGAGCGTGGGCGATAGGGTAGGTGGCTATCTGCCGAATCTGCCAGAGACCATCGCCGCCATGCTGGCGGCGGCCAGCGTCGGCGCGGTGTGGTCTTCATGCTCGCCGGATTTTGGCGTGCAGGGGGTGGTCGATCGTTTCGGTCAGATCGAACCCAAAGTGATGTTCGTGGCCGATGCTTATTATTACAACGGCAAAACCCTGGATTGTCTTGAAAAAGCGGCCGGCATTCAGCAAGCGGTGCCATCGATCGAGCACGTGCTGGTGGTTCCTTATACCCGCTCCCATCCGGACCTTGCGCATTTGAAGGGCGCCATGATGGTGGCCGATGCGGTGGCTGAGGCGCCGGGCGGGGATATCGCTTTTGCCCGCATGGATTTTAATCATCCGCTTTACATCATGTACTCCTCCGGCACCACCGGCGTACCCAAGTGCATTGTTCACGGCGCGGGTGGCACGCTACTCAAACACTTGGAAGAGCACCGTCTGCAAAGCGATGTGAAGCCCGATGATCGCCTGTTTTATTTCACCACCTGTGGCTGGATGATGTGGAACTGGTTGGCCTCCGGCTTGGCCAGCGAGGCCACCTTGTTGCTCTACGACGGCTCGCCTTTTTATCCGGGGCCTGCGGCCTTATTCGATTTCGCCGACCAGCATGGCATGACCCTCTTCGGCACATCCGCGAAATATATAGACGCGGTTAAGAAGTCGGGATTGCGCCCAAAAGAAACCCATGATCTGTCCGCTCTTCGCGCTATGTTGTCCACCGGATCTCCGCTAGCACCCGAGAGTTTCGACTTTGTTTACGGGCATGTGAAATCCGATCTGCATTTGGCCTCTATTGCCGGAGGCACCGATATCATCGGCTGTTTTGTGTTGGGCACACCGCTACAGCCGGTGTGGCGGGGCGAAATCCAGGGGCCGGCTCTAGGCATGGATGTGGCTGTGTTCGATGACCGGGGTAATCCGGTAGTGGGGCAAAAAGGCGAGTTGGTGTGCCGGCAAGCGTTTCCCTCCATGCCGGTCGGTTTTTGGAATGATCCAGACGATGCACGGTACCGCGCTGCGTATTTCGAGCGCTTCGAGGGCGTTTGGTGTCACGGCGACTATGTGGAACAGACGGTTAACGGCGGTCTGGTGATACATGGCCGGTCCGATGCGGTGTTGAATCCTGGCGGGGTACGCATCGGTACGGCGGAAATCTACCGGCAGGTTGAACAGTTGGCGGAAGTCGTGGAAGGCTTGGTCATCGGCCAGCAATGGGAGGGCGACACGCGGATCGTGCTCTTCGTCCGTTTGGCTGAAGGTCTAGCGCTGGATGAGGCGCTCGATCAGAAGATTCGGTTACAGATACGCAGCAACGCCACCCCGCGGCATGTGCCTGCGCGGATCATGCAGGTGGCGGATATCCCGCGCACCAAGAGTGGCAAGATCGTCGAACTGGCGGTGCGTAACATCGTGCACGGCGAGCCGGTAGAAAACATCGAAGCGTTGGCTAATCCTGAAGCCCTGGATTTATTCAAGGATTTGACGTGGGCGTGATCGGGCCTTGATAGCGGACCTTTAAGAGCAGGTGAAGGGCGCGGTGTAATGAATAAGATGTTGCCGCGGGCCGGCCTGCTCATCCGGTCTGGTCATAGTGCTTTGCGGGCTATCGTTTTGGATGGGATCTGTGATTGCCGCGCCTGGCCGGGTAGGCGGTCCGCCGGATGCGCAGTTGCCGGATGGGCGAGTACTGCGGATCGCTGAGGGACGGATTACTACACGGTATTGGACTTAAGCTGGATAAACTTAGGCGGCCAGTATTACGGCGAGTGCCGCGGCGGGCGCTATCACGGACAGGGTATTTACGAGGTCAACGGCTCTATCTATTCGGGCACTTTTATGGACGGTGGGTTCAATGGCGCTGGTCAGGTGACCTACCCTGATGGTTCAGTGATACGTGGCACTTTCACGGCTTGGCGGTTGCACGGGAAGGGACGCCTGGAAACAGCCGATAGTGGCGTTTATGAGGGCGATTTTGAAAACAGGGCACCTCTAAAAATTACGATTTTGACATTTCGCTAGAGCGTAAGTGACTGATTTTATTAATCATAAGATTTCAGAATGTGGATTATTAGAGGTGCCCAACAGTCAGCTCCATGGTCAAGGCACGTTCACCGAGCCGAACGGTGATGTTTATACCGGCGCTTTCGTCAATTCTCTTCGTCACGGTGAAGCTAAGTGAATTTACGCCAAGCCGCGTGAGGATGGCGTGGGCGCCGTTGAAGAGCAGTGGCGCTATGGCAGCTATTTGGCTCCGGAAGAACCTAAGCGTGAGGCGCGCATTGCGCATGAGGCCGCGCTATTGGCTCAGGGGCAGTTGCTTGATCAGTTAAACAGCCGGATTAAGGCGCAGGCTCCAAGCCGTATCAATATGTATTTTCTAGGCGTGCCGGAGACGGCACACAGGCGGTCTGCAGACGTGAGATCGATTTTATTTGAGGTTATTTCGAGGATGCCTCGGACGCGGCTGGGCGTACCATCACGCTCAGCAATGATCCTGACACTGATACTGAATATCCGATGGCTTCGCGCAACAGTATGCGCCGGGCGTTAGCGACAATAGCGCAAGCGATGCAACCCGAGCGGGATATTTTATTTATCTATATGACCAGCCACGGATCTAGCAACGGGTGAGTTTCAACTTACGCAAAAACATTTGAGATTGGCCTATATTACGCCTGCGGATCTGCGCGGTTGGTTGGATGAACTGCCCATCAAATGGAAAGTCATCGCTGTCTCCGCCCGTCACTACCTGGAACCCCTTGCTGGCGAGCACACGATGGTGTTGGTGGCGGCCAAGGCCATGGAACGATCATTTGATTGTGGCGATGATCAAGACATGAGGGCATCTCTAATAATTCACATTCTGAAATCTTATGGCCAATAAAATCAGTCACTTACGCTCTGGCAAAATGTCAAAATTGTAATTTTTAGAGATGCCTATGACTTTTTTTGGCAAGGCGTTGTTCAGGGATGCCATGCTGCAATCCGAGTCATTCGTGGAAGGGTTTGAAAAAGCGCGCTAACTCATCCATCAATGGGAAAAAGATTTGGGGTCGCATTCGCTTCCGCAGATACAGGCACCAGCGGCGATTAAGGCGCATTTGGCCAAGTAGCGCGCGCAGCTATAACAAACGTGGGTGGATCGAGTAGCCTCGAACTTCGGCAGAGTGTAATGATGGCAACGCAAGGTATGCAGGCGTGGACCATCAATCGCTGGGTGAGTTGGACGGTAATTTCGCCGTTCGCATGCGCAATCACACAAACGGATCCGCTACTCGTGCCGCCTTCGACGTACTCCGTATGGGGTAGAGATATGTCTTCCTACTCTGTGTTAGTTTAGACTCCCGTCCGGTCACAGGGTTAACTAAACTGTGCACGGAGAGGGGCTAGTGTATCTGGGTTCCAGAGCGCGTTGATTCAAAGAAGAAGAAATGATAGTTAAGACCCTGGAGCCCTTCCCTAGGGGGGTCTGACCTGGTCGGAGGAGCACGGAGTTGATGAAGAATACGGGCGTGGTCTTTGCCATATTGCTCACGGTGACGGTGAGCGTTCACGGTCAGAGCAACAACAAACCCCTGTACGAAAAGTTTTACCAACAAGGACGGAAGGCGCACGAGCGTAGCGATTGTACGGCCGCGCTTGATAAGTACGAACAGGCCATCCGCGAATACGAGAACGCCAAAATCTATGATGACGGCTACACAAAAACCAAGGAGCATCTGAAGCAGTGCGCGATGCAAGTCGCGAAGAATACAATCAAAAAGATCCTGAAACCGGCGAATGAACAATACCAACATGCACTTGAGAGCGATCCACAAAACCGCGAAGCACAGATAGGACTTGCCAGTTTGGCCCTCATGCAAGGGGATTTCGGCGAGGCGGATCGGATCAGGAGGGCACTGCTCGCGGCTGGGGCCATCGCGGCCGCGGAAGTCGTGGCGGCGCAGATCGCCGAATATCGGGAAAAGGCGGCAGCAGCTTTTCAGTCGCAGTAAAAGCGGAGGCCACGGTTTCGACATGAGTTCGCTAACGCCATTTCTGAGTGGGGTGGACGCGGATGTATTCGTTTCGTACGCCCATGACGACGATCGGCAGACTGCTTGGGTCGCCAAATTTGTCGAGCACCTTAACCACGAAACAAACCTGGCTCTAGGCCGATTTCTTCAGCGTAGGGTGGGAACGTGCTTTTTTCGTGATTCACTAGACTCGCGCTTCGTGCGTGGAGATTTGGGAGACACTCTGGAAATTGCGGTACGGAGGTCAGGTTTCTTACTTGTGATCATGTCCGAGCAGTACTTGCAGTCTAAGTGGTGCGTGAAAGAAGGGGAATTGTTTCTTCAACGTTGGGGAGATGAAGCGCCATCACGGATTTACATAGCCTGTAAGGAAAGAACCACCTTGGATTGGCCTGCGTTTCTGCTGGCGAGCAACGGCGAGAGGCTGCAATTCAACCGGTTCTATACGGAGTCTTCCGGTCGCTGGGAGACTATCGAAGTCGTCACCTCGGACAAGGTGAGGGACCCGCGTATCAACCCTAAATTGCAGCCCATGGCATATCAATTGGCGACTGATTTGTGGGAAAGCTCCAGGCGGCCCGTTGCAGGTGAGGCAAACCCTTCGAAAGGTAGGGTCTTCCTCGCCATGACAACGGAAAGCCTTGACCAAGAGGTGCGGGAGGAACTACGCACCGAACTTGGTAGGCGCAACATAGAAGTGCTGCCTGATCCGGATCCGATAGATGCAGCAAGTCTTGAGCAGGCCCTAGATAGTCAGTTGCGTCAATGCGATTTGTTCGCGCAATTGATCGACACAGCGAGGCCTAGATTCCCGCCCGAGGCCCCATTGGGCTTCATCAGTGTTCAGGATGCGGCGGCCAAGGACGCCAAGATTGAGCGGATGCGGTGGTTGGACACAAGCGTCGATGTGGCACGGATGCGGGGTGACTATCCCGCATTTCTATCAGATGCAGGTGTCTCGCTCAATCGAGGGACCGTGCCGGAATTCGCTCAAGCGATAGAAACAAGGCTCGCACAGCAGAGTCGAAGGCCGGCGCGCGCTAAGTCGGGCGGAACAAGACTCATTGGCCTCGCATCCGACGAGAGTATTGATTTTTCGCTGGATGAATTGAAGGGCGTGGTGCGTAGTGCCGTCGATGACAAGCGCATTATCTTCGTAGGCGACCCTAAACCCGGCGACGACGACATCGACCTCGAGGACATCGTATGCGGTTCACACGCTGTTTTGTTGCTATGGGGCAATACCACCGCGCAGTGGGTGGGACCGACCATACGGGATTTCGTGCTGGACTCGTCCCTGCGTATGGAAAATGACAAGCATCGCTGCGGACTCGTTTACTTGCCGCCACCGACGAAAAAAAGCCTCGGCTACGACCCGGCGGAGATTCTCTATGTGGTCGATTGCCGTGCCGGCCTGGATTCAGTCAAATTCAAGCATGTCTTTGAGGATATTCTCTAGTTATGACTGCCTTCTAGGAATGAATGCCATGGAGAAACAGCTCAAAGTCTCGCCCCTGGTGGACAAGGATTGGCCTGCGTTGCCGTATCCTGGGTTGCGGCCTTTTGCCTACAGCCGAGAGTCCAACGAGTCGTACATATTCCATGGCCGCCGGGCGCATTCCAGAAAATTGCGGGAGCGTTTGGCTACCGAACATATGGTCGCGGTATTGGGACCATCAGGATGTGGTAAGTCCTCGTTAGTATTCGCGGGGTTACTGGATGAGTTGAAAGCAGGCCGAATGCGCAGCGCTGGCGCGGCATGGCATGCCTGTTCCATGACACCCGGCCGACAGCCAGTAAAAGCGTTGAGTGAAGCGTTATCAGGGGCGGTGTCTGAGGTCTGCGGAAAGAACATCAGCAATCGGGTGGAAACCCTGCTGGCCAATCCGGTCGGTCTGGTTGACTTTGCGCAGCACGAATGGAATCAGATTGAGGGACGCCCAAATCTTTTGCTCATAATTGACCAATTCGAGGAGATTTTTCGTCACGACTTTACAGAGCGCGGTGAAGAGAAGAGTCTTGTAGACTTGCTAGTTACTTTTTTCCAATCGCATTCCGAGCGGCTTTACATCGTCACAACGATGCGCACTGACTACTTGGAGCAATGCGCATTGTACCGAGGGCTGCCAGAACTGCTAAATAGCAGTCAGTTTCTCGTTCCGCGCTTGGGTAGCCGTGAGCTGAGAGCTGCCATTGAACGGCCTGGACGTGACTACGGGGGTAGCATCGAGCCCGCCTTAGTCGATCATATCATTGCCGACATGGATTTGGACGTCGGTTACGACGCGGATTTGCTTCCCCAAATGCAGTTCGCATTGATGTGGATGTGGATCAACGGGGACACATCGCCTAGTTATATAGCCTCGGAGCGCAAGAATCTTCCGGACGGGATCTTTGCTGGCAAAGAACTGTCCCTGCATAACTACCAGAAAAACGGAGGACTGGAGGGCATTCTGGCGACGCGCTCCGACGAAGTGCTTGCGCAGCTGCCCGAGACCGTGCAAGGAGACGCCGAGCACATGTTCCGGCTTCTGAGCCTAGTTGACGAGCGGGGACAGATTCGGCGAAGACTTGTGTCTCGCACCGACATAGAGCAACACGTTTCGGCGGAGACGAGCGTCAATGCGATAATAGAAGCCTTCGGTTCTGGACCGGAATCCGTACTTCGGCGGGTCGGCCCCAGCGGCGATGTTGATATCACCCACGAGTGCCTGATTCGGCGCTGGCCCAAGTTTTTGAAGTGGACGCAGTCGGAGGCGCAAGACGCCGCTGAGTTCAAGACGTTGGCGGCTAGAGGCCGGGCATACTTTGGCTTAACGGGCGGTCGAGGTGGTGATCTGTTGGGTCCCACTGACGTGGAGTCCTTCAGATCCTGGTGGAACGAACGGGCACCGACCGAGCGTTGGGCGCGGCGGTATCAAGCCGATCCATCCGATTTTGCATTGGCCTATCGAATCCTCCATGAATCCGAAGAAGCTCTAGAGAAAGCAGATGCCGAACGCAAACGAAACAGAAAGATAGAAGCACAGGCTGAACAAGCTTCTCGAACGAAGCGCTGGATGTACATAGTCGGCGGTGTTGCCATTGTAGCCGTGGTGGCGGCTTTGGCGGCCGTCTCAGGCTGGAACGAAGCGAACAAGCAGGCGGCACAAGCAGAGCAAGCACGTAACGAAGCCGTCGCTGCGAAACGCGAAGCTGAGATTGCTAGAAAAAAAGCTGAGGAGGCTGAGCTGCGCGCTAAAAAGAGCGCTCGCAAAGCAACGCGACGGGAGTCCCTATACCTTGCGGATGCTTCCCTGCAACAAAGTTCTTCCGGTTCGCACGAACTGGCGACCCAGTTGGCATCAATTGCCTTACCAGAGCAACTTGCGAGTGAAGCTACTTCGGGACGGCCCTATACACAAGAGGCCGAAGCCGCACTGTATGAGGCGGTAATGGGGCTACGGGGGCTAGCTGAGCCGCCCAAGCATACCGGGCGTGTGATCCAGTTGGTGTTTGACCCGGGTGGCCGTTTTCTACTGTCCACTTCGTCTGATAAATCAGCTCAGCTCTGGGATGTGGTGTCCGAAGAAGTCTTGTTCAGGCTGTCGCACGACAGCGCCATCAATCATGCTTCTTTCAGTGCTGACGGGCGATGGATAGTCACTGGTACGCAGGAGGGACTGTGGCGTATCTGGGACGCGGGGACTGGTGAGCCGCTCAGATGGCGTCGTGAAAATAACCCAATCATGGTGGCCGAGTTCGCGCCTGTGGGCAATCTACTTGCAATAGTCAAGAAAGACGGTAGTACACGCCTATTTGATGTTGAGGACTTGACCGCACCAGTTGCAGAGTTTGGTGGCGGAAAAGGAACTTTCGGTGTAGCACCGCGGCTTGTTTGGAGCCCCACCGGAAAGAGAATGGCGCTTGTCTATGGGGAAGGTACCGGTGCGCTGGTCTATTCATTGGTGGATAAATTATCCGACGGTTCACCTATCGAGCTTACTCACCCGTACGCGATTACTTCTATCGAATTCGATCGGGATGACCTTCGTCTTCTCACCGCCTCGGTCGATAAGACTGCCGCCATTTGGGATGCCCGAAGTGGTAATTTACTGATGTCGCTTCGAGGCCACCACTTCGCCGTTACGGGTGCCGCGTTTGACGCCTCAACTCGCCGCGTCATTACAACATCTCATGATCATACCGTCCGCATCTGGGATACTGACTCCGGCTCGGCTACACATATCGAGAGCGCTGGAGAACGCTTGGAGAAGCTGGCGGTAGGTAAACACCGCTTCCTAACAGTGTCCAAAGACGGTCAGCTTACTCTTCGAGAGACCCGGCTCGGAGGGCAACTTGCGCGCATGGGTGGTCACGACGGACAAGTAACCACGCTCGCGCTTGCACCGCACGAGAACATCGCCGCCACCGGAGATGCTGATGGGGTGGTTCGGGTGTGGGATACACGCCATTCTGCTGGCGCTATTCAACTGCGAAGTGGCGGAGGGGCGGTAAGCTCCGGTGTTTTCGATAGTAGTGGCGACAGGGTTTCTACCGGATCTAAAGATGGCGTTGTAAGAAATTGGGATGCCCACACTGGGCAACTTCTGTGGGAAGAAAAGCATCATGAGGAAGAAATCACCAGCCTTGAATATAATAAAAACGACTTTCTTTTGGTAACAGGATCCAAAGACGGATCCGCCATCGTTTGGGGAGCCGACGGCGCACTGATTTCACGGCGCATGACGGAGACGGGCTCTCCCTCCCCGGTTACCCAAGCGAAGTTTGATCACTCCGGCATTCG
The DNA here is from genome assembly GCA_012103455.1 of Gammaproteobacteria bacterium. Taxonomy (GTDB): domain Bacteria; phylum Pseudomonadota; class Gammaproteobacteria; order HK1; family HK1; genus WLWT01. The sequence goes on along the minus strand of WLWT01000001.1, from coordinate 3,940,552 downwards.
CATCCTGACTGCACATAAAGATGGAACAGTTAGGCATTGGCCCATCAAAGCCGATCAAAGTACCAAGCCGCTTGCAGAATGGAAGGATCATGATGGAAAAGTCAGCGACCTGCGCATATCGTACGCTCCAAAGCGAGGAGCCATCCTCACCGTTGGGTACGACGGGGTCGCTGTAGTTCGCGTTGCTAACGCCGAGAGCACGGATAACACCTACGGTATGCCGCGTAGATTTTCAGAGCACGGGAGCGCCATATGGTCCGGTGAATTCAGTCTTGATGGGAGCAAAATCGTCACAGCTTCCACTGACGGTACTGCACGCATTTGGGATGTCAACAGTGGTGCTCAGTTACAGGTATTAGTCTTAGATGGGGACGACGGGAAAACCCACACCGTCACTAAGGCACGGTTCAGCGATGACGGCACACGTGTTGTGACGTCGTCCTTCGACACAACCGCCCGTGTATGGGATGTAAAAAGCGGCACCTTGCTGAAAACCTTGTCAGGTCACAGCGGCTGGGTATGGGATGCTGAATTCAGTTCTGATGGAAACCGCATCATGACCGCATCTGAAGATGGCACGGCGCGTCTGTGGGACCTTACCCGAGGTGGTGAAAGTCTGGCATGGGTGCACATGATACGTCATAACGGGACCGTTTTGTCGGCGGCCTTCAGCACGAGGGACCATCGGGTGTTGACATTCTCCGATGACGGGACTGCTCGCCTTACACCTACCTTGCCGGTTGGACAAGTGCTTATAGACTATGCCCACAACCTAAGCTTGCGGCCGATGTCGGAGAAAACGAAGCGACGATTCTTTCTGCTGCCAACTGAGTGATAGGGGCCAAGCACCACATCAGGTGAGCAGTTTGTTCTTCGTTCTAACACGAACATAGAATTCTTCCATGAATGCGATGAAGGACGTGCTCTTTGTGCCAAAACGGCGGATATGGACCACCTTTCTTGGTCAACATGGCCGGTGTAGGCGCGGCGCTTAAGGGTGTGTCCTCGGCGGGTAACGCTTTGGCGCCCCGCCAAAAATCGGTGTAGCTGAGTTGGGCTTGGGGGGCCGGTGCCAGTTCTATGAAATAAGGCTCAACATTAATCTCCTGATCGGTCTCGTCCGGCGCTTCCGCCAAAGCCTTGCCTAGAGGCGTTTTTGCGAGAGCGCTGATCAAACGATCCCGTGGCATGCCGCGCAATTCAAACAATAGCAGTGGCTCTTGATCGATCATCTGGGCCAAGCGGTAGTACACGCCCACCATGTGTTTACAGGACTCTCCCCAGTCGTCCGGACAGGAGCAGGATGTTTCGCTAAAGTCCCGCCGGTTGCGAGGTAACAGCGCCCGTCCTTGGTTGAGTGCTGTTTCGATGTTCTCCGGCATCTCGTTGATGGGTAGGGGAGCGGCCAGCGCTGCTTTTGTGCCGATGGTGCGAATGGCGCTGTTCCATGTCTTATCGGGGAGCGGCGTCATGCGAATAGTGATCGCGCATTTAGGTTCTTTGTAGACATTGAAGTACGGATTGATTTTGCCACGTACCGTGGCGCTAACTACTCCGTTCTCAATGTGGCAAGGCAGAATACGGTTATCACTGCTGTAGCTGCGCCCGCATTGCAGCCTGCCGCTGTCGGTAAAGTCGGCCAGTGTTTCCATGAAGCGTATGCCCCACCAGGTACGCCCACCGCTCATGGCATCACCATTGCTTGGTTGAGTTTAATGAGATCTTTGAAGCGTTCATTGTCCAAATCGCAGAGCCAGGAAACGTTCCAAGCCGCGTCTTAGTACTAATCACGCGATAGTGTCTGGCGTAGGCGCTGGGTAAACCGACTAATAGAACAAAAAATCGCTGCCTAATGTGATGCCTTCTAGCAAGAACTGAGCGTTGTAGTGGGCGGCGTTTAGTTGTTTGATCGGGGCTTGTAGGGCCACTCCATCGATCGGTCACGGGCGCAGTTCGGCACCGGTCATGACGGCTGGCTGGACCTCTGAGCGGGCCGCCTCCGGTGAGGGCAGGGGTGGTCCGTTGGCCGGTGCCCGGTATGAGCAGCGCAAGCCCAGCCTAGGGGGTAACGGTGGTGTTCTTGGCGCAAAGTCCCGGGGTTTGGGTCAGTTCCAGCCAGTCATCTTTGCGCACCTGGGCGGGCGCACCTGGGCGCAGTGGACCCCGCTGTTGGCGCGCGGCACCGGTTTGGTTTACGCCCACAGGTGGAATTGGCCGTGGTTGAAGTCATAGTTATCAGGTGCCGGCACGCCATATTCGTTGGCGCACAAAAAAGCGTTTAAAAGCAATAGATTAGAGTGCTTTTCGCAATAATTTACCAGTCTTCTTTTAGCGAAATTTTGTGAATAGGTTTGTAAATATTGTGTGGCGGGTTACAAATATTTATGAGTTCAACGCCAAGTATTTGTGATTTAGCGCGTAGCGCTCGACTTATTCATCAAGGGGAGGGCTTTGTTTCCAAGGCACTCAAGTCAGGCCATAGAACGGTTGCACGGGTACCGTCTCGCCGGCGTTTACGTCGCCGTCGTCATGCCCGAGGATGATGAAGCAATTGGCCTCGCTCATGGTATGAAGCAGCCCCGAGCCGGTGGCGCCGGTTGGGCGCACGGTGAGTTGACCGTTCGCTCCACGCTGTAAAAGCGCCCGGTAATATTCCACCCGTCCCGCTTTTTTACGCAGCGCGGCGGTGCAAACGGCGTCGATGGTGGGCTCGGGTTTGGTGCGCACTTCACCGGCTAGCAGCCGTAACGCGGGTAGCGCGAACTGATAGAACGTCACCATGACGGCCACCGGATTGCCGGGCAGGCCGAAGAACGCGGCATCACCGATGCTGCCGAAAGCGAGCGGCCGGCCGGGCCGGATGGCTATCTTCCAAAATCCGATCTGGCCCAAGTCGTGCAAGATGTTGGCGATGTGATCCGCGGCGCCGGCCGATACCCCACCGGAGGTGATCAGTACATCGGCTTTGCCGGCGGCGGCGCTAAGAGCTGTGGCGATGCGTTGCGGGTCGTCGGGCAATACGCCCATGTCTTTGAATTCCACGCGGGCCCGTTCGAGCATCCCGCGCAAGGTGTAGCGGTTGGTGTCGTAGATGGCGCCGGCGGTGAGCGGTTCGCCTATATCTTTGACTTCATCGCCGGTGGAAAAGATGGCTGCGCGCAGCGGGCGTAGGACGTCGATGTGGGTGATACCCAAGGAGGCGAGCAAACCCATTTCGGCCGGTCCTATGCGCTGTCCAGGATGGAGGATGTCGGCGTTTTTTTTCAGATCTTCGCCTGCTTCGCGCACATTCTGGCCGGGCCGGTGGGTGCCGTCGATGCGCACGTAGTCGCCGGCTATTTCGGCTTGCTCTTGCATGATGACTGTATCGGTGCCCTGCGGCATGTGAGCGCCGGTCATGATGCGCACGGCTTGCCCGCGGGCCACGGTGCCGGTAAATGGCCGTCCGGCCCAGGCGCTGCCGATGATTCTCAGTTTGCCCACGGTGCCGTTGGGGATGTCGGTGCCGGCTAGGGCATAACCGTCCATGGCGGAGTTGCGGTGCGGGGGAACGTCGATCGGGGAGGTCACGGTCTGCCCGAGTACCCGGTCCAGCGCCATTTCCAGGCCTATGGTGACAGTTTCTGTTACCGGCACTAGAGCATCGAAGATGCGCTGATAAGCTGTGGCCACCGGCAGCAGATTCGGTTCCTCTCCCTGACAGTTGGGCAATTGGCGTACACGCGGACTGGTCACAATCGAGGCCAAGTATCGGCTGAGGTGCAGCGAAGTGTACCCCTTAGCGCAGGCGGTGAGCGCAGGTGTGCATCCCAACCCTGTTAAATTTGCTGTTGTGAATTTGCTGTAGGGCAACTCTAAAAATAGTCATTGTTTCGTGAGTGCAAGGAAGCACCGCGCGCACAACCGCAGTGTATAGGTGATACCTGAGGATTCGAGCACGGCGCTGACGCCGCAATCGCGGAAAAAGTGCATTGTTAGAGGTGTCCTGTACTTTAGACTCGCTGTACCGAGGAGGTTAGCTAATCGTGTTCGGCAAGAGTTGCTTACCGAGACTCGACGTGGAGGTTACTTATCTGCAGATGTTCTGTGCACCTGAGGCACCGGCGCCGGCGCGCGCCGGCGTCCAAGTGTTGCGGGCTCACCAGCCCACGTTGTCCTTTTATCGATATCTGTACGCGGCCGTGGGTAAGCGTTGGTTCTGGTACCAACGCCGCAATTTAAGTGATCGTGAACTGTGTCAAGTGATTCATGATCCGGCGATCGACATCAATGTTCTGTATGTGGACGGGGTTCCCGCTGGCTATGCGGAGCTGGACCGCCGGACGAGCCGCGAGGTGGAGATCGCGTACTTCGGGCTCATAGGCGAGTTTATCGGACAGGGTTATGGCCGCTTTTTCATCGCCTGGACACTACACCATGCCTGGCGTGCCGGCGTAGAACGGGTGTGGCTGCACACGTGTTCGCTTGATCACCCGCGCGCGCTGAGAGTGTACCAGGGCGCAGGTTTACAGCCGTACCGGAGCGAAACTCTGCATATCGCCGATCCGCGCGAGCACTATCCGGAGCTCGGTACCCTTTAGGGTCTGCCCATCACCTGGGCCCCGCTATACTGCGCGGCAGGCCTGCGCCGCCACGGTTGGAGTTTTATGAATAGCCCGCGTCCATGACCGAACCGGCGGTCATCCATGTGTTGTTTTTGGTGTTCACCGGCGCCGCTGTGTTGGCGGCGCTGGCGTTGTTGGCGCGCCAGTCCTTGCTGGTCGCTTATGTGATCGCCGGTTTGCTGGTAGGACCCGAAGTGCTCGATCTGCTGCCACCATCGGTGAACGTTCGGGATATCGGTCAGGCCGGCATTATTTTCCTGCTCTTCTTGTTGGGCCTCAACTTGCATCCGCAGAAGTTGTCACGCCTACTGGGGCCCGCTACCCGTGTGACCGGTATCAGCGCCCTGGCTGTTTTGCTCATCATCACGCCGGTGGCGATGGCGCTTGATGTCGGTTTGGGAGAAGCGGCTTTCGTCGGCGTGGCGCTCGGGTTTTCGAGCACCATCATCGGCCTCAAACTGCTGCCCACCACGGTGCTGCATCACCGGCATGTGGGCGAACTCATCATCTCTATTTTGTTACTCCAGGACGTTATTGCCATCGTTATGTTGTTGGTAGTGCAGATCCTGGGCTACGGTGGCAGTTGGACCTCGGCGCTGTTGTCGGCGGTGGGACTGCCGGCCCTGGCCCTGTTTGCTTGGGGCTTTAGCCGCTATTGTCTGATCCCGGTACTGGCCCGCTTCGACACGATCCCCGAGTATTTGTTCTTGGCCACTATCGGCTGGTGCCTTGGCGCCGCCCAGGCGGCCCATCTGCTCGGCTTGTCCCATGAGATGGGCGCATTCGTGGCAGGGGTGGCTCTGGCTGCCCATCCGGTCAGCACTTACATCGCGGAACAACTGAAACCACTACGGGATTTTTTTCTCATTTTGTTTTTTTTCGCTTTGGGGGCGGAGTTTCCCTTAAGCCAGCTTGCCGATGTGGTACTGCCTAGTGTGGTGCTCGCTTTCGTGGTGATGGTGATAAAACCGATCATCTATTCGAAGTTGTTGATCCGAAGTGGCGAGGAGCCCCGTTTGGCCCGCGAAGTCGGCGTGCGTCTGGGTCAGGCCAGTGAGTTTTCGTTGCTGCTGGTGGTTTTGGCATTCGAGGCCGCGGTGGTGGGTGAGCGGGTGTTTTTGATCGTTCAAGGGGCAACGCTCATTACCTTCGTGGCATCGTCTTATTATGTGATGAACCGCTACCCTACACCTATTGCGGTCAATGAGCGGTTGCGCCAGCACTAAAAGAGTGCCAGCACTAAAAGAGCGAGGGATCAGTGAGATGAAATTGTCCCGTCTCGGGGAACGGCTGAGCGCCACTACGGGCACCCTGGAACTGATGCGCGACCTGGGGGAGGCGCTAGATGCCGATGAGCCGCCGATCATGTTGGGCGGCGGCAATCCGGCGTCGATCCCTGCGGTGGAAGATGTCTTCAGGCGGCGTTTGATGGCGCTCACCCAGCAACCGGAAACATTGGCCCGCGTCGCCGGGGTCTACGATGGTCCGCGCGGCGATACGGTGTTTCATGAGGCCATTGCGCGGCTTTTGTGCGAGACCTTCGGTTGGCCTATTTCGGCGGCCAACGTGGCCATTACCAACGGCTCGCAAAACGCTTTCTTTTATCTGTTCACACTATTCGGCGGCACTTATGCCGATGGTGGTTTCAAACGCATTTTTTTGCCGTTGACCCCCGAGTACATCGGCTATGGGGATATCGGTGTGGAGGAGGGCATGTTCGTGGCCGGGCGGCCGCGTATCGAACTGTTACCCGATGGATTGTTCAAATACCGGCTGAACTTGAGCGGGACCAAGGTGCCGGACGACATCGGCGCGATCTGCGTCTCGCGGCCCACCAACCCTACGGGCAATGTGCTGACCGGTGATGAGTTGGCTCAGTTGGCCGCTATCGCCAAGGCGCGTGATGTTCCACTCATCATCGATAATGCTTACGGCACCCCGTTTCCGGACATCATCTACAGCGATGCGAGTCCTGTTTTCGCTGACAACACGGTAGTGGTCATGAGTTTATCGAAGCTCGGTATTCCGGGATTGCGCACCGGTATCGTCATCGCGGATGAAAACGTTATTCGCGCGCTGGCAGCGGTTAATGCGCTGTTCGCTCTCGCCCCCAACAGTATCGGGCCGGCCCTGGCTTTGGAACTGGTGCAAAGCGGCGAGATCGTGGCTATCGGCAAGAACCACATACGCCCCTTCTACGAGCAGCGGGCGCACCTGGCGCTGGCCTGGTTGCGGGCCGGCTTGGACGGCTATCCCTGCCATATCCACAAACCGGAGGGGGCGTTTTTTCTATGGCTTTGGTGTGAGGGTTTGCCTGTAGACAGCGCAGACTTGTACCGGCGTTTGAAGGCCCGCGGTGTGGTGGTTGTGCCAGGACACTATTTTTTCCCCGGCATGACCGATGATTGGCCCCACCGGCGTGAGTGTTTGCGTATCAGCTACGCCCAGGATGAAAAGTTGTTGCGCCGCGGGCTCGAGATTATCGCCGAGGAGGTGGTGGGCGCATATGAGCGCGGCCGAAATTGACGCACCGGCGGTAAAAGACCGCTTGCAGGCGTCGTCCAGTGGTCAGATCGGCTCGGTAACTGCTAGTCGAATCATCAAATCGTATGTTAGTTTTGCCGCCAGTGGGGCATGCTTGGTGGTTGTACCGGCTAACCGGTGCTATCGTGCATGCGTCCTATAATTCCTATCGCAATCGAAGAATCCTAATCGGAGGACCTCTATGAGCATTATCAAATCGGCCGCTATTTCCGCGGCGGTGGCTTCCGTGGCGCTGGCTGGTGCTGCGAGCGCCGGAACCTTGGAAGACGTCAAAGCCAAAGGCTTCGTGCAATGTGGTGTGACCACCGGCGTACCCGGCTTTGCGTTTACCGACGACGAAGGCAACTGGCAGGGTTTCGACCCGGCGGTGTGCCAAGCGGTGGCCGCGGCCGTGCTCGGCGATGCCAGCAAAGTCAAATATACCCCGACTACCGGTAAGACCCGTTTCACCGTGCTGCGCGCCGGCGAAGTGGACGTGCTGGCCCGTAACACCACCTGGACTTTTAGCCGCGATACCGATCTACAGTTGACCTTTGTAGGGGTTAACTACTACGACGGGCAGGGCTTCATGGTGCCGAGGAGCTTGGGCGTGCAGAGCGCCAAAGAGCTTGACGGCGCCTCCGTTTGCATTCAGACCGGTACCACCACCGAACTCAACTTGGCCGACTTCTTCCGGATCAACCAAATCGAGTATGAGCCGGTGCCCATCGAAACCAACCAAGAAGCACGCACCAACTATGCCGCTGGCCGCTGCGATGTGTATACCACTGACGCTTCCGGTTTAGCCGCTACCCGTACCACCTTTGAGCAGCCGGACGACCACGTGGTACTACCGGAAATCATCTCCAAGGAGCCATTAGGACCGCTGGTGCGCCATGGCGACGATCAGTGGGCCGACATCGTGCGCTGGGTGCTGAATACGATGATCAACGCCGAGGAGTATGGCGTGACCTCCGATAACGTCAATGCGCACGCCGCTAACGCCGGCGACAATCCGGAGATCAACCGCATGCTAGGCACCGAAGGGAATCTGGGCGGTATGATCGGCTTGGACAAGCGGTGGGCGGCCCGCGTGATCGCGCAGGTCGGTAACTACGGCGAAGTGTTCGAAAAATACATCGGCGCCCAGACCTCGATCGGTTTGGCCCGTGGCTTGAACGCGCTGTACAAGGACGGCGGCATCCTATACGCACCACCGATGCGCTGAGCACTGCTGTTGTGAGATCGCCATCGGGTTAGGTGATCTGAATAAGTAAGGGCGTCCTTCGCGGCGCCCTTACCATTCGAGTTGTCGATGGAGCCAGAAGTATGTCCGCCAGAAGCACATCCGGTCCCGTAATCGGCGCTGGCGGTGATGGTTTACTCAAGTACTGGCGCGACAAGCGTATACGCGCCGTCATCACACAGATTTTGGTTGTTGCCGGGCTGTTCGCCTTCCTGGCTTATATCGCCTCCAATGCCGTAGCTAACTTGGAAGCGCTCGGTAAAGAATTCGGTTTCGAATTTCTAGGGGCGCCGGCGAGCTATGACATCAATCAGACGCTGATCGAATACGATTCACGCAGCCCCCATTACAGGGCGGCGCTGGTCGGCATGCTCAATACACTGCTGGTGGCCGCCTGCGGTGTGCTATTCGCGACGATTATCGGTTTCACTATGGGCGTGATGCGCTTGTCGAGTAACTGGCTGGTCAACCGCATGGTCTACTGTTACATCGAAATTACGCGCAACGTTCCTGTGCTGGTGCAGATTTTGCTTTGGCACGGCATCATCGTGCACAGCTTCCCTCATCCCCGTCAGGCGATTATTCCCGCCGAGGGTTTTGTTCTCTCCAACCGCGGCTTATATATGCCCAAGCCGTTGTTCGAACCCGAGTTCTGGGTGGTGGTGGCGGCGTTCGTGGCGGCTCTGATCGCCGCGGTCGTGTTCGCACGGTGGGCGCAAGCCAAACAGAATCACACGGGCACTGTCTATCCGGTGTTCTCGATCAATTTGGCACTGATTGTAGGTTTGCCCCTCATCGCCTACTTGCTGGCGGGCCAACCGCTAGGTTTCGAGTCGCCGGAACTCAAGGGCTTCAACTACCGTGGCGGCATGGTGATAAAGCCGGAGTTCGCAGCCCTGTGGTGGGCTTTGTCGCTATACACCGGCGCTTTTATCGCCGAGATAGTACGCTCCGGGATCCAAGCCGTCAGTCATGGTCAAACCGAAGCGTCTTATGCGCTGGGGTTGCGTCCGAATAGGACTTTGCGTCTTATCATCATTCCGCAGGCCCTGCGGGTGATAGTGCCGCCGCTCACCAGCCAATACCTCAATTTGACGAAGAACTCCTCGCTCGCCATCGCTATCGGTTACATGGACATCGTCGCCACCCTTGGGGGCATTACCCTCAACCAGACCGGTAAGGAGATGGAGTGCATGATGTTGGTGCTCCTCACTTACCTGTGTTTTTCCATCACCATTTCGTTGTTCATGAACTGGTACAACCGGCATATCGCGCTGGTTGAGCGTTGAAGGCCGTTGAGTGTTAAGGCCTGAGCGTTAAGGCTTCTGGGAGGCGGTTATGTCGGAAGTACCCAAGCAATACGAAACACGCAAGTACGAACCGGGCACCCATCCGGATCTGCCACCGCCACCGCTGTCTAGCGGCCCTGCGTTGTGGGTCAAAGAGCACCTATTGGGCTCGCCCACCAATATCGTCCTCACTTGTGTATCGCTGTATCTGCTTTATCAAATCATTCCCGGGTTGTGGAGTTGGGCTTTTTCCGACGCGGTTTTCTCGGCGGGATCTAGAAACGAATGCCGCGATCTGGGCAGCGGTGCTTGCTGGGCGTTCATCGATAAGCGCGTTGCTCAATTCGTCTACGGTTTCTATCCGCAGGAATTGCGCTGGCGGGTGAATCTATCGTTTCTACTGCTCTTCGCCGCGGTTATTCCTGTTTTGTTCGATAAGGTGCCCGCCCGTGGCAAGTGGCTGATGTTTTCCGTCGCCTATCCGTTTATCGCCTACGTGCTTTTGGTGGGTAACGTGTTTGGTCTAGAACACGTGGAGACCTCCAAGTTCGGTGGTTTCATGTTAACGATGGTGATCGGTATCACGGGGATTGCCGCGTCGTTGCCGATCGGGATATTGCTGGCGCTAGGACGGCGCTCGGACATGCCGGCGGTGCGTATCCTGTGTGTCATGTTTATCGAGTTTATCCGTGGCGTGCCGCTCATCACGCTATTGTTCGTGGCCTCGACCATGCTGACTTATTTTTTGCCACCCGGTTCTACCTTCGATCTGTTGGCGCGTGTGCTGATCATGGTGACGCTGTTCTCCGCCGGCTATCTTGCCGAGGTGGTGCGTGGCGGGTTGCAGGCCCTGCCCAAGGGGCAGATGGAGGCGGCTAACGCGCTTGGTTTACGCTACTGGCAAGCCATGCGGCTCATCATTTTGCCGCAGGCGCTCAAGATCTCCATCCCCGGTATAGTCAACACTTTTATCGGCTTATTCAAAGACACGACCCTAGTCATCATCATCGGGCTGTTGGACCCATTGGGGATCGGACAGGCTTCTTTGGCTGATGCCAAATGGAACGGATTGTCCACCGAGGTTTACGTTTTTATCGCCATTTTCTTCTTCATATGCTGTTTCAGCATGTCGCGCTACTCGTTGTACTTGGAGCGCAAACTAGACACCGGTTACCAGCGTTAGTGCCCGGAGGTATGTTCTATGTCGATTAACGAAACATCCGATGCCCTCAACGTTTCCGATGAGGTGGTCATCGAAATCAAGAACATGCACAAGTGGTACGGCGATTTCCATGTACTAAAAGACATTAATCTTACCGTGCACCGCGGGGAGCGCATCGTAGTATGCGGTCCTTCAGGTAGCGGCAAATCGACGATGATCCGGTGTATCAACCGGTTGGAAGAACACCAAAGAGGGGACATCATCGTCGATGGCATCGAACTGACAGATGATTTGAAGCGCATCGACACCATCCGCCGGGAGGTGGGCATGGTGTTTCAACACTTCAATTTGTTTCCGCATTTGACGGTGATGGAAAACTGCACCTTGGCGCCCATATGGGTGCGCAAGATGCCACTGAAAGAGGCCCGGGAAATCGCCCTGCGGTTTTTGGAACGGGTCAAGATCCCGGAGCAGGCCGAGAAGTATCCTGGTCAGCTATCAGGAGGGCAGCAACAACGTGTCGCCATCGCCCGCTCGCTTTGCATGAACCCCAATGTGATGCTGTTCGATGAGCCGACCTCGGCTCTCGATCCGGAAATGATCAAAGAAGTATTGGATGTCATGATCGAGCTGGCCAGAGAGGGGATGACCATGATCTGCGTGACCCATGAGATGGGTTTTGCGCGTACTGTGGCAAACCGCGTCATCTTCATGGATGAGGGGGAAATTATCGAGGGGAACGAGCCGGAGGAGTTCTTCGCCAATCCCCGCAACCCGCGCACGCAGACATTTTTGAATCAAATTTTATAGCGGATCATGGATCAGGCACACATGCTGTACAGCGATGAAGCGGTTGCACGGGCACGCCAGTGATCAAAAAGCGGTTTTTTGGCCAAAGGATTCGGCGCCTGAGCGGACCTGTACATGAACGAGTACGTTGATGCGGATGCGATAACCCGCTATAGGCGTGATGGTGCCGTGGCCCTGCGCGGTGTGATTGCGCACCATTGGATAGAGCGTCTGCGAGAAGGCGTGGAAGAGAACTTGTGCGCACCAGGCCCGTTCGCGCGGTATTACACGCCGGCAGGAGCGGATGGGTTTTTCTTTGGCGATTACTGTAATTGGCAGCGCATCGAAGCATACCGTGCTTTTGCGTTCGACTCTCCCGCCGCCGCTATCGCCGCGGCCCTCATGGGCGCTAGCCGTATCAACTTTTTTCACGAACACGTTTTGGTGAAAGAGCCCAAAACGGCCGAACGCACTCCATGGCATCACGATCAACCCTATTGGGTGGTGGACGGCGAGCAGGTGTGTTCGATGTGGATCCCGTTGGATCCGGTACCGCGGGAGGTGGCGGTAGAGTTTGTGGCGGGGTCCCATAGAACGGGTGCTTGGTATACCCCTAAAAGTTTTACGACTTCGCAAGATCACCCTAGTAACGAGGGCGAAACGGTACCTGATATCGACGCTAACCGGGCTGGTTACCGCATTCTAGGCTGGCCGCTAGAGCCTGGAGATTGTCTTGTTTTTCATGCACTTACATTGCATGGGGCGCCTGGTAATCAAGCGCTTGCAAGCCGCAGGCGGGCGGTTGCCATGCGCTTTACCGGCGACGATGCGCGCTTTACCCGGCGCGATGGCCTCATGTCACCGCCGTTTGATGATGTGGATCTGGCACCGGGGGCGTTGCTGGACAGCGAGCACTTTCCGGTGGTTTGGCGCTGCTGACAACGGCAAACCCCAGGGAACCACCGCGCCGGCGTTGCGGTCCTTGATCCACGGCAAACCTTTAGGGGAAAGGGGTAATGACTGAGCAGTCCGGGGCCAGGGCATATCCCGTAACGGTGTTTGTCAATGCCGCCGCTCACTGGGTGCACACGGCGGGGAATATCGCCGGCGGACCGCTCGATCTGGTCATCCGGCTGATGGTCGGGATGCCGTTCGTCATATCGGCTCTGCTGAAATTAGCTGACTGGGATACCGCCTTATTGCTGGCGGCCAACGAGTATCCGGTCGATTGGATGGCACCGGAGGCGGCTGCGGTTGTGGGTGTCACGGTCGAGCTGTTAGGCGGTATCGGGTTGATCCTCGGTCTGGCGGCGCGCCCGGCAGCACTGGCGCTGGGTGTTTTAGTGGCCGTTATTCATATCGAATATGCCGCGCTCAGCCAGAATTTACTGATCGGCGCGTTTTGCCTGTGGTTTACCTGTTTAGGGGCGGGACCGCTCAGTCTGGATCGGCTTGTGGGGCCTGGGCTCGCCGATATGGCGCTGCCGCTGGTGGGCCGGATCTTCGCCTTGTTCACCGCCGCCACGGCCAGGTTGAGGCCTGCTCTCATGTTGCTGTTAAGGCTGTGGTTGGGTGGGCTGGGCCTGCTCTGGGCGGCCGGCATGTTCGGCGCCGTGATCGAGGTAGGCGCCACCTGGCATCTTCCCCTATTGAGTGTGCAGGGTGGATTCGGCCTGGGTTTGGCGGTGCTGGCTCCGGCGGTGGCGATCATACTGGGTCTGGCCACACGGCTGAGCGCGTTGGCTATGGCCTTGCTGGTGTTGAGCACCAACAGTATGGGGCTAGGGCAGCACGCTGTTGAGACACATCTGCTATTGCAGTTGCTGCTGCTGTGCACTAATCGCTGCGGTTGGCTGTCCATCGACCATGGTCTGATGGTGGCCTTGCGGGCCCGTTTTCCCCGCTACGCGGACTTGAGTGAGTCGGAGCGGGCGCAACTACCACACATCGTGGTAGTGGGAGCCGGATTCGGCGGTTTGACCTGTGTCAACGCATTAAAACACCAACATTGCCGGATTACGCTGATCGATCGCCACAACTACCATCTTTTCCAACCCCTGCTGTATCAGGTGGCAACAGCCACGCTGAGTCCTGCCGAGATAGCGACCCCCATCCGTTCGATGATGCGTGATGCGCGCAATACACGGGTACTGCTCGGAGAAGTGACCGGGGTGGATACGAGGACTAAAGAAGTCATCATGGATGAGCGCCGTATTGGCTACGATATGCTGGTATTGGCGACCGGTGCGCGGCATAGCTACTTCGGCCGCGATGAGTGGGGGCCATTCGCGCCCGGTCTCAAGCAGATCGATGATGCTACCTCGGTGCGCCGTCGTATCTTGCTGGCGTTCGAGCGTGCGGAGACCAGCGATGATGCGCAGTTGCGTCAATCGCTGTTGACGTTTGTAGTGGTCGGTGCCGGCCCTACCGGTGTCGAGTTAGCTGGCGCCATTGCCGAATTGGCGCGGCACGGTATGCGTGATGATTTCACCCATATCGATCCGGGCACTGCCCAGGTGATCTTGGTGCAGTCCGGGCCCCGGGTTTTGCCGGCTTTTCCCGCAGTGTTGTCCGAGCGTACCCGCCGCGATTTGGAGCGCCTCGGGGTGGATGTGCGCACCGGCCAGCGCGTCGTTGATATGGACGAGAACGGCGTACAGGTAGGCGAGCAGCGCATCGAGGCCAAGACTATTTTCTGGGCCGCCGGGGTGGCAGCATCGCCGGCAGCCGCCTGGTTGGATGCACCGGCTGATCGGGCGGGCCGCCTCAAGTGCGAGCCGGACTTGAGTGTTCCCGGACACACCGATGTTTTCGTCATCGGCGATACCTGTTGGGTGCCGGCGTGGCACGGTGCACCGGTACCCGGACTCGCCCCGGCCGCTAAACAAGCCGGCGGCTATGTGGCAAAACTCATAGCTGCGCGGTTGACGGGCCGTGAACCGCCGCCGTCTTTCAAGTACCGCCATCTGGGCAGCATGGCCACCATCGGCAGAAAAGCGGCAGTGGCGGATTTCGGCTTCATCAAGCTAAGTGGCGCTGCCGCCTGGTGGCTGTGGGGCGCTGCGCATATCGCGTTCTTGGCTAATATGCGCAGCCGTGTGACCGTGGCCATGGATTGGTTTTGGGCGTACCTCACATTCCGTGCCAGCACCCGGCTGATTACTGGTATACCTGGCGGGGGTACATCTGGCGGGGGTACATCTAGTGGGGGTACTCAGGGGAGTGCATCTGCGGGGGCGCATCGTGGCCGCGCCGGCGTCGTCGGCGGCGGGGATTGATGCCGTAGAATGGTGATTTTCGGATATATGAATTCAGGAACCAGCCGATGATCACCAGTGCGACGCGCTATTCGAAACGCTTTGCCCAAATCAACGCAAAACGTATGGCCTACGTGGAGAGCGGCGCGGGTGATCCGGTGCTTTTCCTCCATGGTAATCCCACCTCGTCCTATCTGTGGCGCAATGTGATGCCGCATGTGGAGGGCAAGGGACGCCTCATTGCACCGGACTTAATCGGCATGGGCGATTCGGACAAGTTGGACAATAGCGGGCCTGATCGTTACCGGCTCGTTGAGCACGTGGAGTATTTGGACGGTCTTTTGGCCGCACTGGAGGTCACCGACAACGTGACATTGGTCGTCCATGACTGGGGATCCGCCCTAGGTTTTCATTGGGCTAACCGGCACAGGGAGGCGGTCAAAGGGATCTGTTATATGGAGGCGCTGGTGATGCCGGTCAGTTGGGCGCAATGGCCGCCAGCGGCGCGCGGTGTATTCGAGGGGTTTCGCTCGCCGGCGGGCGAGGACATGGTGCTCGACAAGAACGTTTTCGTGGAGCGGGTGTTGCCTGGCTCGATCATCCGCGATCTGACGGAGCAGGAGATGGCCGAGTATCGCCGCCCCTTTGTCGAACCGGGTGAATCCCGGCGGCCCACCCTCACTTGGCCACGGCAGATCCCCATTGAAGGTGAGCCGCAAGAGGTGGTAGCGATCGTCGGCGACTATGCCGCATGGCTAGCCGAATCGGACGTGCCCAAATTGTTTGTCAACGCCGAACCGGGCGCTATTCTCATCGGGGAACAACGAGAGTTCTGCCGCGCTTGGCCCAATCAGACCGAAGTCACCGTACGCGGCAATCATTTTCTTCAGGAGGATTCGCCGGATGCAATAGGCGCCGCTATTGCGCAGTGGCTAAGCGCCATGGAGGGATAGACGCCCTATAGTGGCTAAGAACCTTCACAGTGGTTATAAAATACGGTGGTTATAGAAATTGCTATTGGGTAGCTTGCTTCTCGTCGTCTTCATCGGCGGGGAAGATGAAATCGAGAGCGTCGGTGGCGTGTATCACTACCCAGGTGATAAAGACGATGAGGATGAGTTCAGCGAACCCGCCGCCCGCAGGCACGGTGTCGAATTCCCTGGCTAGAATGGCCACATCTGCGTCGCTCAATGCGGCAACGCGGGCCATTGCTTGTGCCGGATCGATGCCGTTTTCGATGAGCCGGGCGCGTACCTCTTCGCGCGCCAAGGCATCCTTTAGCATTCGGGCATTCAGCATTCGGGCATTTGCCGGCAATGGGTGGCCAGTTTGCGGTGCAACCAAGCTTTCACTACTGACCATGGCCGCCTGAGCGGCGGGACCGGCGAGGGCCAACAGATGGACTGCCACCATGAAGCGGGCGAGGGCGCGCAGGTAACGATGTATGTAGTTCATGAATGTAACCCTGACTTATATGGGTAGGCCCCTGATTGCGGGCGCAAGTATAGCCCAAGCCGGCTTTGGCGAAGATACAGGTTGTGAGTGAAAGTACCTTAAATGAGAATGCGCACCGGCGGGTGTTGAGAGCGCTCAACAGCCTCGATATGCCGTTTGAGGTACTGCCCTGCGATCCGCAATTGGCCGACACGGAGGTCTTCTGCGAACACTACGGTATACCGCTCGAGTATTCCGCGAATACGATTTTGGTCAAGTCGAAGTCGGCTGAGCGCCGCTTCGTTGCCTGCGTTCTGCTCGCTGATTGCCAACTCGATGTGAACCACACGGTGCGCAAAAAAATGGGCGTTCGCAGGATTTCTTTTGCGAGCGCCGATGAGACACAGGAGCGTACCGGTATGAGCATCGGTGGAGTCACCCCGTTGCCATTGCCCGGTAACATAGCGCTATGGGTGGATAGCGCTGTTATGGATTGCCCGTATATCATCCTGGGCGGTGGCGATCGGGCCACCAAGATCAAGACTGCGCCGCAGTTGTTCAACCGGACTGCTAATACACAAATCGTCACCGGTTTGGCGCGCAAGCGGGAATAGGAATAAGTGATCGGCGGGAGCAAAGCCAAAGGAGCGGCGGTCTAATCCGTGCCAGATATTCCACACTAGATATTCCAAGGGAGCGGTCGATGGGCATCGCCAGGATTTACCGTGCCCGCTGGTGGTTACTCATCGGCCGGGTAATGGCCAGCGCTGTTATCACGTCGATTTTTGTCACCATGATTTTTGTCATCATGGCGGTTGGAGCCGGTCATGCGCAGGAGGGCCCCCGCCGCCTGGACCCGGTGGCCGTAGGCGGCGCTGAGATTCATGTCCGCTTGGAACATGGCGGCTTTGCTTTGTCCGATGCGCAGTTGAGGGCGTGGATCCGGCGTTCCGGCGAAGTGGTGGCGGCGTATTTTGGCCGGTTCCCGGTGCCGGAGTTGGTCCTCAGTATTCATACCACGGGCGGCAAGGGCACCCGGACCGGCAATATGCGCGGCTGGGGCCGGATGCCGCGGGTAAACGTTTGGTTAGGTGAGCGCTCGAGCGCCGCTGATCTGAAGCGGGACTGGATCATGGTGCACGAGCTGGTGCACACCGCTTTCCCCGACGTGCACGATAGGCACCATTGGATTGAGGAAGGTATCGCTGTCTATGTGGAGTCCGTCGCCCGTATGCACGCGGGAGATTTGAGTCCGTCCTATGTCTGGGGCGAATTCGCCAACCGTATGCATCACGGTTTACCCAAGGCGGGCGATCGCGGTTTGGATCGCACATCGACCTGGGGGCGAACCTATTGGGGAGGGGCGCTTTTCCTATTCCTGGCCGATCTGGAGATCCGCCGCCGGACCGGCAACAAAGCAAGCCTTCGCGGTGGCCTTAGAGGCATCGTGGATGCCGGCTATAATGCCCGTACCTCGGCGGAGCTGGAGGAGGTGTTGACCGTCGCGGATGCCGCCACGCAAACCGATGTGTTGATGAACTTGTACCGGCAGATGCGTCACACGCCGGTGAACACCGATCTGAACGCCATATGGCGGCAATTGGGTGTTATTGTGCGCAACAAGATGGCAAGATTTGACGATCAGGCGCCTGAAGCCTGGTTACGGCAGGCGATCAGTACACCCTAGGCCATGGCGCAGGGGCTGTGATGTGATGGTGGAGGGAGCGATGGAATTGTCCGGACCCAAGGGTAAAAAATGCGCGTGACGGCGGAGTTTTTGACTGTGGACAGCCGCAAATTGCGCTTCGCCGTGGCGGCACACGGCGAGTACAAGCAGGTGGGCGCAGGTACCCGCCGCCGGGCCATTGTCAAGATAGGCGGGCGCTGAGAGATAGTGGCTGCCCCTGAGATGTGTGAAGCCGAAGGGTGCGGGCCTATAGGACGGTTCGATCATATCGGTATCGCCGTTTACAGCATCGAGCGAGCACGGGGCTTTTTCGAAGGCGTGCTAGGGGCCAAATTGCGCCGCACCAGCGTAGACCGTTCAGGCGATTTCAAAGTCGGCATCTTCGATTTGCACAACTTCTGCATCGAATTGTTGGAACCCGTCAACCCGAATGGATTTCTCGCCAAGTTCTTGGCCAAACGCGGTGAGGGCGTGCATCACATCACGATTCAAACGCCCGAGTTGAAAAAGAAAATCATCGCCATGGAAGAAAAAGGCGTACGGGTGGTGGACAAGCATCTGCATGATCCTGATTTTCTGGATGCGTTTATCTCGCCCAACAGCGCCCACGGGATACTCATTCAACTCGGTCAGACTTCAGGGCCACTCAACAACCCGCCCTATTGGCAAGACCAGGAAGACGAGTCTTAGCTCGCACAGCGGTGAACTGTCGTCAGTCCAAGCGCCTCAACGTTGCTTTGTAGCGCTTGGCTCGGGCGATGTAGTCGGCGTTATCGCGTTGCATGACGGCGAGCATTGCGGGGCTCACCTCGCGTATGGCGCGGGCCGGCGCGCCTAGAATGAGACAGTGGCCGGGAAAGCTTTTGCCTTCGGTGACGATGGCGCCGGCGCCCACCAGGGCGTTTTCCCCGATAAGCGCGCCATTCAACACCACTGCCTGAATGCCGATGAGGGCGCCTGGGCCGATCGTGCAGCCGTGCAGCATCGCTTGATGGCCGATGGTGACATGGTTGCCGACGTTGATCGGAAAATCCGGATCGGCATGGAGCACGGCGCCTTCCTGGATGTTGGTGCCGGCGGCTATCTTGATGTAGTCGTTGTCGCCGCGCAGCACCGCGCCGGTCCACACGCTTACCTGCGGGCCCAAAGTCACATCGCCGATGACGGTGGCGCCGTCGGCGATATAGACGCTGTCGTCGATGGTGGGGGCTTTGCCATCGACCTCGTAGATAGGCATTGGGCCGCTCCTTATGGACAAACCGCAGATGTTGAAATGCCGGTCGCGGCTGCTTTAATAAACGCCGGGATAGCCGATGGGCGGCGCGCATCTTTGTCCAGATGCACGCCCAGTTGATGTAAAGTGGACAGTGGCTGGCGGCTGGCCGCGTCAACCAGGCGGTGAACGATGTGCACCGATGAGCGCCCCATCTTGGCCACGCAAGCTTCCACGTCAATGGCGGTACCCAGCGCGGGCGGATCGGTTATTTCCATCTGCAACTCGAAAGTGGAAAAACCCACCCGGTGTTCCTCTTCGTAGGCGGCATTCCAGCCGAACTGCGTCATCAAATGCCCACCGGAGGCGGAAAAGCGGTGAATATTGCCCGATAGCTGCAGGCCGCCCGATGCGTCCAGTTCTCCCGGCATGACTATATCGGTGCCGGTGCGCACCCAAGCGGCATCGTCGCCGGGTACCTGACGCTCAGCGCGGGCGGGACCGTCCCAGTCGATGCGTGATCGATCGGCAATGCCGGTAAGCGCTGTACCCTCCAAGGTGTGCTCTATGGTGGTGCATACGGCTCCATCGGCGGCATCGACGATACGGTGGCCCAGATGCATGCGGGCGCCGTTGTGTTCGATGATGCCGGTTTGCATCACGAATACGCTGGAGACCCGCAATTCGCGGGCATAGCGCACGAAAAAACTGCGGTGCCGCGGCGGTTGCGCCGCGCTAAGAGCGATACCGTGGTCACTTAAAAATCGCGCCGTGGCCCGCTCCAAGCGCTCGAAGTAATAAGCGATCGTGAAATGCTCCACGCCGTCGCAATGCCAAGCGGGTACATGGCCCCTATAGGTTTCGCTATAGCCCCTAGGTATCGCGTCAATGGGTAGCGCGTCAATGGGTTCGGTAATGGGTTTCCCGGTTTCCGTCTTGCCTACAAAGGCTGGTTTCGGTTCTTGGCCCACGGCGAGCAGCTCAACACGGACGCGGTTGCCGTTGTTTTGTTGCCACCATCGGCCGGCCTCGTCGGGCAAAGTGAAAGATCGCGTTGCCCGACCGTCTCTTCCAACTTTCGAGTGCGTGAGGGTAAGCGTTCCCAAATCAGCGATTCTTATTGTAATTGTGGGCTGGTCGCAAATATCATCGGCAAAGTCGCAGTCGCCATGCTTCTGACTGCAATACCAAAACTGATTGTCGCGTATAAGATAGTCTGGATCGACAGCGATAGGTTGTCGCGTCCGTTGTGTCTCTTTTGCGTCGCTCATGCGGTGGCTTCTCCGGTTTCTAACTAACGCTATAAATTACGCCGATTGACATTCACGATTTAGGATTCGCTCGCCACGGACCGTTGGGCGGCCAGTTCATTTCGAAGTCACGGCCAACGGCCAATGCCTCTGCCGGCGGCATCAGAAACGGCTTCAGCACCTCCGAGATTTCCGTGAGCGTCATCCCTTCGGCGTCGAGTTTGTTCTTGCGAAGGAACGCTCGCCATTGCGTTAGCTTCTGTTGATCTTCGGTGAACTCCGTCGTGAGAGCCAACGGCGGGGACTGAGGCGGCACCGTCTTTCGTCGCTCGAACGTCGCGCCGATCGCCTTGCGCAGTTCCGGGCCGGAAAACGCAAACTGCCTCGCCAAAGTCCAGACATCGTAGAAATCTTTCATCCGGCTGTTGGCGATTCCCAACATGACCATCGCCTGGAACTTTTCAGCGACGACCGTTTCGCGCGGATACGCCTTGAGCGTCGGCGCGGGAAAATCGAGCAACGTCGGATAAGCGATCTCGTCCGGCTCCGGCGTCACGGCGTCTCCGAAGCCGATGTCGATTTGGATGGGAATGCGGGCCGAGGCGAGGTTGGCTTGAAACCTTAAACGCAGCCCTTCGTATTCCTCGTCTTCCTTCATGCGATCGGCATGGACGGATTCCGCCTGGAACTGAAGCCCGTCATCTTCGACAGATTGCTCGCAGACCTCGCGGAAAATCCTTTCGAAGTCGGAAAGCGAAGGCGAGGCGAGCCCCAGAAAATCTAGGTCGCGCGTGGGGCGATGAACTTGGCCGCTCCAGGTTTGAAAGAGCATCGCGTCTTTGAGCACGAAACGATCCCGGTGCGACGATTGAGAAAGCCGGTAAAGCAATCTTTCCAAGGCATAACGCAGCAAGACCGGGTCGAAAGCTTCCTTTTGCTCTTTGGCTGTGTTCATCAGCCGCTGCCGAACGGACGCCGCCATGTTGCGAGGACGATCTTGGGTCATGTTACAGCCTCCAGGTAAGGACGCATAACTTTCGACATCCGGCAGACCTTGGCCGCGTCCCATAATTCGTTCATGGTGGCCTTGCGTTGTCGAAGGCAATCGCGAAGCGATTCAATCGCAACGTCGAGCCCAATCTTGTTTCGATACTTGAAGCAATCGGCGACGGTTTTGGCGGGGGAGTAGACCCGGACTTTCACGCCTTCGATCTCTTGTTCCTGCACCCCAAACGAAAGTGCGTCGCCGGAGAAGCGAACGATACGGAGCGGCGGATAGTCGATTTTAGGCAGACGAGCCTTTTCTCCTATTGCCAGCCAGGCTTCAAACGGAGCCTGCGTTGTGAGGTCGTAGAATCGCAGAGCGCTAAGCAGGCATACGATCCCGTGCGGCACGAGTTTTCCCGCCTCAGCCAGCGTGCGATGTTCGGTTGGTTCGGCCTCAGCCAGCGTGTACAGTCCTCGGCTCGGACGATCCAACACGCCTTCGTCATAGAGCCTGGCAAGATATCCACCAGAGATTCCCAACTCGGCCAAATCACGCGGGCGCAGAACTCCCGTGTTTTTCAGCAGTTCAAGAATGCGTTCTTTTTTCGTTTGCGACACGATTCTGAAAACGTCGGGAGTTATTCACAAGTCCCGACATAATCATACACGCCGTTCCGGGAAAGACAACCCGAATCTCGCCCGTGCATCGCGGCTAAATCGTTGCCGTGGCGGTACCCAGCGCGGGCGGATCGGTCATTTCCATCTGCAACTCGAAAGTGGAAAAACCCACCCGGTGTTCCTCTTCGTAGGCGGCATTCCAGCCGAACTGCGTCATCAGTTGAACAGGCAAAAAAACAGCTCATCGGCATTTTGCGCCCGGGCCACATCGCCGCTGCCCGGCGTCTCCAGTTTGATCACCTGCGCGCCGAACCAGGCCAGGATCTGCGCGCAGGCCGGTCTGGCCTGATTGTGGGTCAGGTCGATGACGCGGATACCGTCCAGTGCTTTGCTCATGTTTTTTTATCTGCTAGCTTCAGATGATGTTCCGTGCCCGCATGTCCGCCACCTGCGCGGCCGTGTAGCCTAGCCATTCGCCGTAGATGGCCGCGTTGTCGGCGCCGTGCAGCGGCGCCGGTTCGATGGGCACGTGGCTGGCGGACATCTTGAGCGGCCAGCCGGACACTTTAGTCGGTCCGCGCACTGGATGATCGATGGTGCGGATCATGCCCCGGGCGATGAGATCTTCATCGTTTAGCAGCTCCAACGTATTGAAGACGGCGCCACAGGGCACTTTGGCACCGGCGATGATGGCCATGACCTCTTCTTTGGTGTGCTGTGACGTGAATCCGGCGATCGCTTCGTCCACTGCGCGACGGTGTTCGGCGCGGGTGGCGCCATCGGCCATACGCGGATCGTCCAACAACTCCTCGCGCCCGATGGCCCGCACCAGCCGGCGCCAGTGCTCTTCGTTGCCGCGCGAGGCGAAGATGTAGCAGTAGTCGTCGGGACCGCCTGGCTTGCACTGATAGAGTCCGCTGGGTGCCGTACCCATGATGGCGTTGCCGGTGCGGGGCAGTACCTCGTCGGTGGACGCTTGCCGGCTCATGGGCGTGCGGCAGTAGTTCAGCATGGCATCGCGCATGGCGATTTCTATGTGTTGTCCGCGCCCGGTGGTGACCCGCTGAAAGAGGGCGGCGATGATGCCCATAGCGCACAACATGCCCGTGCCGGTGTCGCCTATAGTGGCGCCTGGCCGCACCGGCGGCGCATCGGGTTCGCCGTTAACGCCCATAGTGCCGCCAGTGGCCTGTGCAATCATGTCGAAAGCGAGATAGTCCGCATGCGGGCTGTGTGGCGAAAAGCCCTTGATCTGGGCGAATATCGCTGCGGGGTTAAGCTGGCCGATGCGCTCGAAATCGAAGCCGAGCCGGGCAAAAGTGCCGGGCGCCATGTTTTCGATGACTACATCGACTTTTTCGATGAGACTCGCCAGCAGGGCTTTGCCCTCATCGGATTTCAAGTTGCACGTGACACTGCGTTTGTTGAGGTTGTAGAAGATGAAATAATGGCCGTCGGCGTCGGCCCTGTTGCTAAAGCCCCAGCGTCCCGGCTCGCCTCTTTCAGGTTCCTCTACTTTGACGACCTCCGCCCCCAACCAGGCCAGCGCTTCGGTGCAGGAAGGCCCTGCCTCGAATTGCGTGAGGTCCAAGACTTTGATGCCGTTCAGGGCCGGTTGCCCGTTTGCCGTGTCGTTCACCGTTGCTTATCTCCTGTGCGATGCCATGCTCACGGTTACGACAATGCCATGATTTTCGGGCGGGCTGTCAGTGTGAGATCGTCTGTGCGCTGTAACGCTTCAGTTTGGAAGGTGATGCCGGCTTCGGTTTCTCCGCCATGGCGGTGGCGGCCATGTGCCGGTACCGCTTACCGGTGAAGATCGTGGCGCTGAACAACGGTGGTATGGGCGGCGGTATCGCCGAGTTGCCCGAAGACGGTCCCATCCCGCCGCGTGTGCTGCTTCGCAGAGGTCCGCTACGCCAAGATGCTGAAAGCCTTTGGTGGTTGCAGCGCTTTCAGCGAAGCGCCGGCAGATCATCGCGCTGCTTTGGAGCAGGCGATGGCCTTTGCCGGGCCGGCCCCGGTGAACGTGCGTAGCGCCGACTAGTGCTGCGTCGTTAAGCCGCAGCGGCGCCACCGCCACTGCGCCTGAGCGCAAGGCCGATGACGATAGCGATGATCATCAGACCCGCGAAGACGTTGCGCTGGGTCTGCATGCTCTCAACCCGCTCGGCTAGGGCGGTGTTCTCGTTGTTCGCTTCAGATAATCGACTCTCCAACTCGTCCGCTTTGGTGGTGGCAGTATCGATCTCGGCATTAGCGAGTGCTGCCTCCTCGGTTTTCTTGGTCAGTTGCGCTTGAGTTTCCGTGAGGGTGGATTGAAGGTTATCGGCCCGTTGACCGAGTTCGGCGCTCTGCACATTGCTCTTCGCGAGTTCGCTTTGCATGGTGGTCATACTGCTCTTGAGCTGATTGATTTCTGCCAGCTTGCCACCCACTTCACCCTGCGCAGCGGTGAGGCTTTGCTCCAAGGTGGTTTTTTTAGCGTTGCTGGATTCGAGCAGCGCTTTGAGTGAATTCAGTTCGCCATCCTTGGTGCTCAAGCGATCATTGAGGCCGCCGACTTCACCGAGCAGCTGGGTGTTCTCAGCCTTGGTGAGATCGAGCAGACCATCCAGGTCGCCCAGTTTGGATTCCAGGCCGGCGAGCTCAGCGGCTTTGCTGGCCAGATCGCTTTTTACCCCGCCTAACAACCCATCTAGTTCCAGATTCTCGGCTTTGGAAGCGTTCAGCAAGCCGGTCATATCGCCCAGCTTCCCTTTAAGTCCGGCCATTTCCGATACCTTGGAGGCGAGGTCGCCTTGGAGATTGCCCACTAGGCTTTTTAGGGAGCTGTTTTCGCCTTTCAAGTTGCCGACCAAGCCTTGTAATGCGCTGTTCTCTCCTTTTACCCCACCTAACAACCCTTCTAGTTCCAGATTCTTGGCTTTGGAAGTGTTCAGCAAGCCGGTCATATCGCCCATTTTCCCTTTAAGTCCGGCTATCTCCGATACCTTGGAGGCGAGGTCGCCTTGGAGATTGCCCACTAGGCTTTTTAGGGAGCTGTTTTCGCCTTTCAAGTTGCCGACCAAGCCTTGTAACGCGCTGTTCTCTCCTTCGAGATTGCCAATCATCCCCTGTAGCGCGTTATTTTCGGCGGTTTTACCTTGCAGTTGGCTGCTCAGTGCTTTTAGCTGCGAACCGCCCGCTTGTCCGCCAACGAGCTGGCTGGCGGCGGCCGGTGCCGCGGTGTCGCCGCCAGTCAACGCCTTGATGGCGCCGGCCGCGGCGTCTTGCGAGGCGGGCGCAGAGCCGGTTTCCTCGGTGGCCGATTCCACTAGCTTGTTGAGCGCATCTAACTGAGCATGCGCGGGCAGGGTGCCGCCCAGCGTGCCGGATATCAGCAAAGCTGCGGTAAACGCATTGATTCGCATCATAATGTTCTCCATCGAGTCTTTTAGCCGTTGGGCACCTGCTAACAATGCACTGTTTCCGCGATTGCGGCGTCCGCTCCGTGCTCGAATCCTCAAGTATCACCTATACACTGCGGTTGTGCGCGCGGTGCTTCCTTGCACTCACGAAACAATGACTATTTTTAGCAGGTGCCCGGTTGGTTATTCGGCCGCGGCGGCGGCCTTACCGGCGGGGACCAGCATATTCCATCCGTGGGGGTCGTTGGTTTCCCCGTATTGTATGGACGTGATTTTGTTATAGAGCGCACCGGTGAGTTCGCCGGGTTCGTTGTTGTTGATCTCGTAGGTTGTCCCGCCTAGGCAGATACGGCCCACAGGGGCGATGACAGCGGCGGTGCCGGCGCCGAACACTTCGCGCAGAGTACCCGAGCGCGATCCTTCCAGTACTTCATCTACAGCCAGTCTTCGTTCTTCCACCGCAAAGCCCTGATCGCGCAGCAAGGTGATGACGCTATCGCGGGTGACCCCCGGCAAGATGGTGCCGCGCAGCGCCGGCGTGACCACGGTGTCGCCGAAGCGGAAGAAGATGTTCATTTGGCCGACTTCTTCAACGTATTTATGCTCGATACCGTCTAGCCATAGCGCTTGGTTGAAGCCTTGGTCCCGGGCCCGCTCTCCGGGCAGTAGGCTGGCGGCGTAGTTGCCGCCCGTTTTGGCCTCACCGACCCCCCCCGGGCTGGCCCGGGTGTAGTGCTGCTGTACATGCAGGGCCACCGGTGTTATCTCATCGCCGTAGTAAGTCCGTACCGGTGAGGTCATGATGAGGAAGCGGTAACGGCTGGCGGGGCGTACCTCCAGGTGTGGCTCCACACCGAACACGATGGGCCTCACGTACAGCGCTTGACCCCGTTTGCCCGGGATCCAGTCCTGATCGGTGCGTACGATTGCGCGCACGGCCTCGATGAATAGCGCTGGGTCGATGACGGGAATGCACAACCGTTCGCAAGAGCGGGCCATGCGCCTCGCGTTCATGTCCGGCCTGAACACCCGGATCTGATCATCGCTACCACGGAATGCTTTCAGCCCTTCGAATACGGACTGACTGTAGTGCAATGCCCCAGTGCCTGGTTCCATCGCAATGGGGCCATAGGGAATGATGCTCGGGTTGCGCCAAGCACCGTTTTCGAATTCCATGCTGAACATGTGATCCGAGAAGTGGTTGCCGAAGCCCAGATCGTTGAAGTCGGTGCTTGTGAGGCGGCTTTCGGTCACCAAGGTGACGCTGAGAGGGTCCCTGAGGTTGTCCATGCGGAAGTTACCGGATTGTGTGCGTGTAGGGGGCTTTTGTTTTGCTCATGCCATTGTCACGATTACGGCATAAGCATGATCAAGCCGTCAGCGTGATCGTGGTGAGACGACCACGACCATGTCAAGAGGCAACCATGTCAAGAGGCAGCCGTGTCAAGGGGGAAGGTGAATGATGCTATTGCGATGGAGACCGGTGCGATGAAACATTTTAAGTGGCAAAGAAGCGGGCGGCCCGTGCTGGGTCTCATCGCCATCATCTGGGTGGTAGAGGCGCTCAATTGGTTGCTGGGGCACCGTTTGAATACATGGGGCATCGAGCCGCGCTCGCTGACCGGCTTAGTGGGTATTGCCGCCGCACCGGTGTTGCATAGCGGTTGGGGACATACTTTATCTAATACTTTTCCGTTACTGGTCTTCGGTTACCTCATCTGTTTGCGTAGCGCCGGGCGTTTTATCCGCGTGTCGTGCTTGATCGTGGCCGGCGGTGGTTTTGCGGTCTGGCTCCTTGGCCGCTCGGCGATTCATGTAGGGGCGAGTGGGCTAGTCTTCGGCCTGTTCGGCTATCTGCTCGGTTGTGCCTGGTATGAGCGCAGCGGCGCGGCGGTGGTCTGCGCCGCCGTGGTGGGATTATTGTACGGCGCATTGATCTTCGGCTTATTGCCAAGTGCCGGGGTTTCTTTTGAATCGCATATTTTTGGTTTTTTGGCCGGTATCGCCCTGGCTAAGGCCGATGGCCCGCGTTTGCGCGCCCAGGCGCGCCGGTGATTGGCGTGTCAATGACGAGTCTGGCTCGGTCCGTCAAGCGGGAAGTCCCGTGGCGGTAGCTGTAGGTAGTAACCTTGTTCTTCCAGCGCTTGCATCACTTTAACAACGTCCGCCCGCGCCAGGGTACGGTTCTCATGCAACTCGAGTTTCATGACGAACTCGAGAGGGCCCACTACCTGACGCAAGGCACCGGGAAGCGACTCGTGCGGATTTTCGGTGGCCGAGAACAAATAGGTCTCGTTCTTGTTGGCACACCGGTAGATCCAACTGTTGACCGTGTTGTTGTTACCCACCGGCTACGGCTCGCCTAATATCCGGATGGAACGCAGACCATAGTTACCCCCCCGGTTGATCAGCGAGAAGCCGTCGAATGTCCCGCTGATGGAGCGGTCACTGATCGCTATCATATCCTGGCCATCTACACCCACGCGCATGTAGCCGTCCCGATCCCGGGTCCACCGTAATTTGTGCACGGTACCGTCTTCCAATTTTACCGGGCCGCGGCTCAGCTCGAGTACGCTCTGTTGGCCAGTGCGGGTACGGGACAATTCCAAGCCCTGGGCGGCGCCTGCAAGATAAGCCACCCGATAGCCCTGCTCATCACCGCCGCGCTGATAAACACCGAGTTCGAGACGGTTCACTTCCGAGTTGCCGTCATTTTGCGCTGATAGATTTTGCGCCGACAGATTTTGCGCTGACAGATTTTGCGCTGACAGCAATTCGAGTTCGATGGCGAAACTCGCTGGAATTCCCGCCCCCAGGCGGATGTGAGCAGCGGTGAATTGCGATGAAGAAATGTTGCCGCTTGTGCTGCCGCCACCTTGTTGCTGCTGCCCTTGTTGCAAAAGAACGCCCAGCAGCGCGATACCGAGTTCTTTACCGGATAGTTTCTCGTCGCCCGCACTGGCGCTATCGGCTTGTGGCTGCCCTGGCGCCGTGGCCAGCACGTTGCTGCGTAAGCCATTTTGTTCATGCACCCAGAACTCACCGGAGAGCACGTCCCAGCGTGGTGAGCGGGTGAAGTCGCCATCGCCGAAAGTATCCTCGGCGATCAGTTGCCGCCAAGGCAAGTCATGGCGCTCCACCAATGCCCGCAGCCGGCGCAGGAAACGGCCCCGCACCGCGCCGCGTTCTTCGCCAGCATCAATGATCGCACGTAGCCGCTGTACCGGATCGCCGGCGGCTGGCGCCGGCACACTCCGATTCGCCGGTCGTTGTTGAGCCGGTTTTTGCCGGGTGGGTCCGGAGCTAACCGCCGTACGTCGATTGCGCTTGGCTTCTTGCACATAGATGGGCGGGTTGGACGATGCCGTCTGCGCTGGTGACTGGGGCTGCCTCTCCTGGCGTTGCACCTCCTGGACCGGTGCGCTCGCCAGTGCGGCTTCGGAGTGGGTGGGGTCTTGATCGGCGTAGCCCAGGTCCGCTGCCAAGGTGCGGTGCAAATCCGCGCTGGGTTGGCCCGTACTCTCGAGGCCGGAGTGAAGCTGGTACGAGCGTATGGCGTTACGGGTACGCCGTCCCATCAGCCCGTCCGCGGGGCCGGCGTCGTAGCCGAGTTCATTCAACATGGTTTGGATATTGCGTACCAACTGGCGCCGCGAGCGTGGTGCTGTTGTGGTGGCCCGCTGTGCTGTTGCCGCGCCGGCCACCGCTGCGGAACCGGCTGATGCCGGGCTGGTCGATAGGGTACTGGCTGAAGTCTTGGGCGTAGCGCTTGGTTGCCAAGCCCGCGCCAATGATTGGGCTTCGGCCAGTTGGGCGCTGGTCATCCTGTTGGAGATGGTGTTGCGAAGAGCACGGGCTTCCCGGTTACCCCCGGAGGCAGCCAGGTTGAGCCATTTGTGGGCTTGCACGTAGTCTTGCAAAACGCCGTCACCGTTGACATACATTTGCCCGAGTAGGAATTGGGCGTCCGCGACGCCGGCTTGCGCTGGTGGTATGACTAGCTGCCGTGCGGTGAGATACTCGCCCCGGTCGTAGGCGCTCCGGGCCTCGCCGTGGCCGGCTGAAAAAGCTGGCAGGGCGAAATTCATGGAGAGTAATAAGACGATTAAGCGCATGCCGGTCTCCGTAAGATGTTAGTACGGATCTGATTTAAGTGCATACGGTACCTAAATTTCCCGGGATGCGTGAGGCGTATCACGGTACCTTAACGGTTATGGCCGTAGAGTTTGAATTTTGGAGAGCAATATCATGCGGTTTTCGAAGTCATCTTGTATCGCTGTTCTAGCGCTGGTTATGGTCAGCGGCACTGCTTATGCGCAATGCCACGGTCAAAATACTCAAAGTAGTGGCGGCGGTCAGTTAGTGGGCGCTTTAATCGGTGCCGCTTTGGGCGGTCTGCTGGGCTCGCAGATAGGCTCCGGTGACGGCACCAAAGTGGCCATAGGGGCGGGGGTAGTGGCTGGCGGTTTTTTGGGTAACCGGGTGGCCGCGTCCATGGATTGTAACGATCAGCGCTATCACCAGGCGACGGCACAGAGCGCATTGGAGACCCAAGCTGCGGGCAGCACTTCCACTTGGACTAATCCTGAATCAGGCCGTGTCGGCACTGTTACGCCGGTGCGCACCTACCAGCGGGCGGATGGAAGCTATTGCCGGGACTACGAACAGACCATCGAGAGTGGCGGTCGGATCGAGTTGGCTAACGGTACGGCTTGCCGAGGTGCGGACGGTACTTGGCGCGTGGTGAATGAGTGAACAGGCCCCGGGGCTTATAGAACTGGGGCTCATAGACCCGGGGCTTATAGACCTGGGGTTTATAGACCTGGGGCTCATAGACTGGCCGCGAAAAATGTAGACCGACTAACCGATTGGTGTACGCAAGCCATCATAAGTTCTGCGCCACAAAACTATCATCCAGAGTGGTCAGTTCTTTTGCATTGGTCACTACGGCGATGTGCTGAGGCAGGGTGTGCAGGTAATCATCAATACAGCGGCGCAAGGCGGCAGCGTCAACTTGCAGAACCTGTGCCCGTAACGCGCGGCGTAGCGCCGGACTGCGGCCATGCAGTTGCGCTAGATGGGCGCCCAGGGCTTCGCCGGCTGGCGAAGCCGGGCGATCCATGGCGCTGATAACGCCCAGAATGGCTTGTTCGCGCGCCGCATCGTTGCCGGCGGCGCCAACGGCCCAATCGACTGCCCGATCGAAATCCCGCAGCGTGCCTATAAGACGCGGATCGCGGTAGGAAAACATGCTGAACACGCCGGTGTTGGGATCATAACTGGCCCCGCCCCCATACGCGCCGCCCTTCTCGCGTAGCTCCCGGTGCAAAAACTCGTTGCGCAATAAACTCGCCAGTACATATAGCGGCGCTGCATCCTCATGCCCATAGGAAGCCGCTCTAAAGGCTTTGGCACAGAAGTTGACCTGGGTATTGACCAGCCAAGCGAGCGGGGCCGCCGACGCTTGTGGCATTGCCCCGGTTGCAGATGGCCCATCTGTAGACCTTGCATCCACCACTGGAACTTCGGCTGGAGCTTCGGGGCGTGCGCTTATGCAGGGGAGGGTGTTCATGTACCGGGCGAAAGCGCTTTGCATAACCTCGCGCGATTTGTGCTCCGATACCAGCACCAACTCCTTAGGTGCGGCAATGAGCCGATCGCGCAATGCGGTGAGCTGGGCACATAGTTGCTCCAATGTGGCGCGCTCGCATAATGAATCATCGAGCGCCTTCAGGGCTTTAATGGCGGTCAAGCCGGACCACTGCTCATTGAGCGCAGCGGTTGCCGTGAGATCTGCGGCGGCGGCCATCATGGCTAACGAGTGGCCGGTGTCCGTGACCCGGCTCTCCTCTTGCGCCCGCAGCTGCGCGATGAGCTCACGGACGCGCGCCGGTTCGTCGAAGCGCGGTTCGGCATAGGTTTGCGTGAGCAACTCGGCCAACCCTTCGCTATTGCGGGCTAAAGCCTTACCGGCGACGATGAAATAACTCTCCGGGATGCCCGCCTCGCTCACATGGCCCCGCGTCGAAGTGTAGATATCGATGCCACCCGCGACGGCTGCTTGGTAGGCTTGGTTGGCCCGGTAGTCCCTATGGGCGCAGCCTACTTCCGTGCCGAGGTCGCAATAAAGCGGCAGTAGAGCGAGCAATTCAGGCGCCAGCGCCGGCAGTGTCGCCACGATGCGCCCGTACACCAATCCATTGGTGCCAGCGCCGTACCACGTTTGTCGGTAACCGTCAGCCGCGCTGGCCGTTCCGGTGGGGATCCGGATATCGCCGGGGACATCCGCGGTGGTGATCGTGGGCAGGCATTCGGTGTCATCCTCGGCGTTTTGCCGCGCTTCCAGAGCGCTAGCCTGGTGCGCCAACTGCTGGCGTTCCTGCGCGCTCAGCGACGCTTGCAATTCGCCCAAGCGTTCCTTAACCGCTTGCTCGCGTTGTTGGCTGAGTGTGATGTTGGGCACCATGGTCAAGGTGACGCGGTGCTGATTGGCGAGCAAGGTGGTGCGCACCAGCTCTTTGATGAACTGCGGGTCTTCAGCCTTCTGGCTCAAGCGTTCGAGTTCGTCATCAATGTCCAAAGCCGCCACCGGATCGCCGCCATGCAAGGCCGGTCCCATGGCCCGCAGCATCAAGCCCAAGCCGTATGGAAAATGATCGCCACCCACCTCGCGCTGGCTGAGTTCGAGTTGGTGTAGTGTGGCGCGGATTTCCGCCGCCGGCACGCCGTTTAAGGCGACGCCGCCTAGCACGTCTAGAATAAGCGCTTCGATCTGTGCGGTGTTCTCGGCGTCGGCGCCTTCCAGCCCCGCCGCGAACGTCATTTCGCGGGTGGAATCATCAATGCCGCAAAGTTCCGACGGCGCCGTGCCTAGGGCGGTAGTCTCAAGGGCGGCACGCAGTGGCGAACCGCTGTGCTCCATCAGCACACCGTGCAGCAGATGGGCCTGCAAGGCGGTGCGTAAATCGCAGCCGTCGCCGAGTAGCCAACCGATCAGCACATGGGTTTGCGGGCCTGCGAGTGGCGTATCCAGTGAATACTGGTCCCGCACCCTGATGGGTTGCTCATAGCGCTTTTCATCGGGCACGCTCAGAGCGATGGTCAAACGCTTGAAACGGCTCAAAGCGAGATCGTGAATTCTGCTCTGATGATGCGCTACGGGAAAGTTGCCGTAGGTGAGAAACAAGGCGTTGCTAGGATGATAGTGACGCCTGTGAAAGGCCACTAATTGTTCGTAAGTGAGATCCGGGATCGCTGCTGGATCGCCGCCGCTATTGTGGTGGTAAGTGGTGGTTGGAAATAGCTGCGCTTGCAAGGTCCGCTGCACCTGACTGATGGGCGGGCTCATGGCGCCCTTCATCTCGTTGTAGACGACGCCTTTGAGCACCAAGGGTCCATCTATATCAGCGGCGTTTTCCGGCTCCAACCGATGGCCCTCTTGGGCGAAATCCAGTGGGTTCAAGGCCGGGAAAAAAACCGCATCCAGATACACTTGCAGCAAATTGTCGAAATCGGTGGCGTTTTGGCTAGCGAAGGGATAAGCGGTCCAATCATTGGCGGTGAAAGCGTTCATAAAGGTGTTGAGCGAGCGCTTCAACATATTGAAAAACGGATCACGCACCGGAAACCGTTCGCTGCCGCAAAGCGAGGTGTGCTCCAATATGTGCGCGACACCCGTGGAATCACTGGGCACGGTCAGGAAGGCGACCGCGAAAGCATTGTTGTCATCGTCCGCCGCGAGATGCAGATGACGCGCGCCCGTGCTCAGATGGCGATAGCTGTTGACGGTGAGATTGAGGGCTTCGACCCGGTTGCTGCCGGTGGCTGCAAAATGATGGTTGGACAAGAACATTTCCTCGGCGTGACAGTGTGGGTGAACGTAGGGTGCGGGTAGGCGCCCGTCAAGAGCCGGTGGCCCATATGCCGGTGGCCCATGGGCCGGCGTCCGATGTAATTATGTAAGAAGCGATTGGGGCGGTGATATAGAACGGTGAACGAGTTTACGCTGGTGGTGCGCGAAGGATGTCATCTTTGTGATGACATGCGCGATGCGCTTTACGCTTTCAAAGATGAACTCGGGTTTGACTGGATTGAGGTTGACGTGGACAGCGATGCGGCATTGTGGCGCAAGTTCGATACCCTGGTGCCGGTGTTGCTAAAAGCAGATGTAGCGATCTGCCACTATTTCTTGGATTCGGTGGCGCTACGGCGCGCGCTGGCGGCCTCGGATGGCCGGGTTTAGAGCGTTCGGATTTAGATAGTCCGGATTTAGATAGTCTAGGGGAGGTTGAGCGGAGATGGGTGGATGACAGGTGAAGGAAATGCACTTCGTCCGGAGCAGGTAGAGGCTTTTAAGCGCGATGGCTACATCGTGGTGGAAGAGGCCATAAGCAGGGCGCAATTGGCGGCTGCGCGGGCACAAATGGACGCTTGGGTTGCCCTTAGCCGGGCGCACCAGGCCCCTTTCGGCGAGCCGACGGTGGACGGCAAGCCGCGTTTTGATCTGGCGCCGGAGCATTGCGCCGAGACACCGGCGCTGCGCCGGGTGAACAACCCGTCGGACCTCTCGCAGGCATTCGAGCACATCATGAGAGAGAGCCGAGTGGCCGACATGGTGGCGGATCTGCTGGGTGGGACGGCTAAGTTCCACCACTGCAAGATCAATTTGAAACTTCCACGCACGGCCACGGAAGTGGCCTTCCATCAGGATTTCGGTTTTACCCCGCATACCAACGACGACGTGGTGACGGCGCTGATCATGTTGGACCACATGACCGAGGAGAACGGCTGCCTGAGCGTGGTGCCCGGCTCGCATAAGGGGCCCATGCACTCGTTATTCGACGGTGAGGTGTTCACCGGTTTCGTGGCCGAGGAGGTGGCGGCGCAGGCGGCGCGCGCCGCTGTGCCGGTCGTGGGTGCCGCTGGTGGTGCTTGCTTAATGCATACCTGTACATTGCATGGCTCCAAAGCGAATGCCTCGGCCGCCGCTAGGGGGCTTTACATCGCCGTTTATTCCGCGGCGGACGCTTATCCCATCGCCCCTAATCCCATGCCCAATCCGAACGAGGGGCAGATGATACGGGGGCAGGCCAGCCGGCTCGCACGATTGGAGCCGCTCGCCGTCGAAATCCCACAACAGCCTAAGCGGGCATCGTTCTTCGCCGTGCAAGAGGAAGCCGGTGGGGGGTAGGCCGCAGTGCGGGCTATGAGCAACCTGAATCCATGAGTTACCTCGACCGGATCAGGGAAGCTAACGATGGCGATCCGAACCGGTTCATTCCCTTCATGTTGGGGGACTGGATAGCGGGCGCCGCGGCGCCGGATATGGTTGCTGCGTTGTTGGCGTTTCCTGGCGTTTTTGTCCGCAGCGGCCAAGCTCTCACTTTGGTGCCGTCACTCCACGGGGCTAGCTGCGAGGCGCGCACGGGCGCCGTGCATGAGGTGATGGTGCGACTTCGTGATGCCGGTGTGATCAGCGGGTGGCGTGACGAGATGTTTGCCGTCGCGCGGCACTTCGGCGCGGTGCCGGAGCTATTGTTGGAGCGGGCCGCGGTGCCGGCGCTTGGCGTACGTGGTTACGGGGTTCACGTGAATGGCTTCGTGTGTCAGCCCGACGGTATGCACATGTGGATAGGCCGGCGTGCGTCCGATAAGCCCACTTGGCCGGATCGCTTGGACCAAATCGTAGCGGGTGGCCAACCGGCCGGTATCGGCGTGTTAGACAACCTGGTAAAAGAATGCGGCGAAGAGGCCGGCATTCCTGCGGCGTTAGCGCGCCGCGCCCGTAGCGTAGGGACCATCAACTACCGTATGCACACGGTGGCGGGTTTACGTCCCGGTACTATCTTCGTCTTCGATTTGGAGCTGCCGCAGTCTTTCGAGCCGGTCAACCGCGATGGCGAGGTGGCGTATTTCGAATGTTTACCGATAGAGCGAGTGATGCAGCGGGTGTGTGCTACGCGTGAGTTTAAAGCCAATTGCGCTCTGGTGATTATCGATTTTTTGATTCGTCACGGATTTTTAACGCCGCACGATGATGGCTACGAGGCCATTGCGGCGGGTCTGCACCAGCGCTGACAGTGCGCTACGATCCGTTATCTTTTCATGCATGCCTGCGAGGAGAACTTGATGGATAGCTTTCGCGCGTTTCGCGTTCACAGCGGCGAGGACCGCAAGACCAGGGCGCAACTGGACACGATCACTTTGGATGATTTGTCCGAGGGCAACGTAGTGGTGCGGGTTGGCTGGTCCGATGTCAACTACAAAGACGCACTGGCCGCTACCGGTACCAGCCGCATTATGCGCCGCTTGCCGATGGTGGCGGGCATCGATCTGGCGGGTGTGGTGGAGACCTCGGATGACGAGGCTTTTCCCGCCGGAAGTGCTGTTGCCGTGGTGGGTGCCGGGCTATCGGAAGATCACGATGGCGGTTACACCGAGTACGCACGGGTGCGGTCCGACCAACTGGTGCGGCTGCCGGACCATGTGAGCGGGCGGGACGCCATGGCCATAGGCACGGCCGGTTTCACCGCCGCACTGGCATTGCTACGCATGGAAGAGAATCATCAAACACCCGCTGATGGCCCCGTTTTGGTGAACGGCGCCACCGGCGGTGTAGGCAGCATTGCCATCGATATTTTCTCCGCCCGCGGCTATGAGGTGGTGGCCCTGACCGGCAAAGCCGAATCCAGCGATTACTTGCGTAGCTTGGGCGCCTCGCAGGTGCTGGTGCGCGGCGAACTGGAGATGGGCGCCCGCCCTCTTGAGCGCGGCAGCTACGCCGGTGGTGTGGACAACTTGGGCGGCGATGTGCTCTCGTGGATGCTGCGCTCCACCAAGCCGGGGGGGAACGTCGCCGCCATCGGTTTGGCTGCTAGCACGGAACTGAACACGTCAGTGATGCCGTTCATCATTCGCGGCGTCAACCTGCTAGGCATTAACTCCGTCATCATGCCCAGCGTCCGCCGCCAAGCGGTGTGGGATCGTATAGGC
Organism: Gammaproteobacteria bacterium; assembly: GCA_012103455.1. Taxonomy (GTDB): domain Bacteria; phylum Pseudomonadota; class Gammaproteobacteria; order HK1; family HK1; genus WLWT01. The sequence goes on along the minus strand of WLWT01000001.1, from coordinate 3,904,091 downwards.
ACTGATTTCATGCCTAGGCACTTGGATAAGATCATCAGCCAGGAAGTGGCTCTGGCCGATCTGCAAGGTGTGTTCGACGCCTATATTGACGGCACCATGACGGGCCGTACCGTGGTTCGTATAGGCGGCGGGTAAGTTGAATATATATAAAAAATCCAGACCGGGGCTTGCATTGAGCCGCGGTTGGGATAGGTATGCACCCGTGTGCCGGCATGGGTAGCGGCACTCCTCGGTACGTTACCGCCCGATATCATCAACCGGCTGGAGATCGTTAACCGACCAGGAAGGACTCAGCCGGCTGCTACAAAATTTGTTTCGACGTGATCTCCGGGGCGCCTCCCCCTAAGCCCCGATTATAGCCCTATTCGCTTACGCTCTTCTTCGACGAGGACGTCTATCACCATCATCATCGCTTCAAAACCACCCGCGTGCTGTGGTGAAGTGAGATATTTGCCGTTGACTATCACCGAAGGAGTGCCGGTTATGCCGTAAGCTTCCGTGAGATTGGTGGCCCGGCGTATCTGTGCATCAACGCTGAACGATTTATAGTGCTTGTCGAATTCGGTACTCTCCACGCCTTGAGCGACGAATAGCTCGCGGATTTCCTCCCGTGCCGTCATTTTTTTGCCGTTTTTATGGATAGCGTCGTACATTTTCTCGTGGGTTCGATCCAGAGCTTTTAACGAGAGCCCTGTATAAAACGCCTGGGCGTGGGGACGCATCGAAAGGGCCATCATCGCGGGCATACGGCTCAATGCCACGTAGGGTGGTTTGGTTTGCGTATAAAGTGCCATATAGGGCCTGAACCGGTTGCATACCGGGCATGCGTACCAGAACACTTCCAGCACTTCGATTTTGCCGGGCGTGGCGGTTGCCTGGGGCGGGTCCACCTCTTCATATTGATCATCAATATCGGCAAGACCGGCGCCCATACTGGTTAGCGGCCACCAGCAGATCGAGCAGAGCCAAAGAATTCCGAACATAACAGATGTAGTGAGCTTAGGCATGATTCAACGCAACCCCGCCATGTATTGGGCCAACGAGCGCATGGCCGCTTTATCCAAACGTTTGGCGATCTGTCCCATCATCCCCTGCACACCGCCATCGCGCGTGCCGGAAGCAAAAGCTTCGAGCTGAGCGTAACTGTAATCCGCATGCTGTCCCCCCACGGAAGGGAAACCGGCAAGTGGCATGCCGCCACCGGCAGGCCCATGACAACTCATGCAAGCAGGTATGTTTTTCGCCCTATCGCCCCCCCTATACAGCGCCTCTCCAGCGCTGATGTCGCCTTTGGCTGTGCTCTTGGCAGGCGATAGGGTCTGATAGTAGACGCCCAAGTTCACCATGTCTTCTTCCGTCAAGGTGGCAACCATCGGCGCCATCTGGGCGTTGTCGCGTGTTTTGGACTTAAAAGCTTTCAATTGTTTGACGGTGTAAGCAGCGCCTTGCCCGGCAAGATTTGGCCACATCGGCTGACTGCTTTGACCGTTGGGGCCATGACACGCGGCGCAAGCACCGGCTTTGGCTTTGCCGGCCGCTACTGCTTCTGCTATTGCCGGATCTGCCGCCGTCGCCGAAGTGAACATGAGAACGCCCGACCATAGGGCTGTGCATAGGACGATTAGGGTCTGTTTTCTCATCTGTGTCGAGGTTCCATGGGTTGTTCTTTGTGGGGCTGTTTTTTGTGGGGCTGTTCTTTGTGAGGCTGTTATTCGTGCATGACCGGCCCGTACTTTAGAGCAGGTTCTTCGCCGCAGCCTAGTCCTGCAAGTAAAACGTCCGCTTTATAGCAGTGCACTGTACGGGGTTCAATTCAATGTATCCGGACAGCGGGCAAAAAAGAACCCCGGACCTGTCGGGGGGAGGGGGGGAATATCCGGGGCAAGGCCGAGTAGTCCTCGACACTCGACAACCCGCCTAGGAAGAAAGAGGCGGGTAGTGGGCAGTAGTGTTTCGCCTTCTTACCTTTAGAGTTTGCGATTACCCCGGAGTTCCAGGCCCCAAGAGTTTTGGGCCCCCAAGAGTTCCAGGCTTAGCAGTCCGGCACTAAACCCGGCCATACTTGCGGCGGAATTTATCGACCCTGCCAGCGATGTCCATGATCTTCTGCTTGCCGGTGTAGAACGGATGGCACGATGAACAAACGTCCAAGTGCAGTTCTTCCTGGCCGATGGTAGAGCGTGTAGTGAACGTGTTACCGCAACTACAAACGACCTTTACGTCCGCGTAATTTGGATGGATATCTGCTTTCATCGCCCTGGCCTTCGTCGCCCTGAATGCTAGCTTGCCGAATAAAGCAGAGCAGTTTACGCACTGAGTGGCGTCCTGCCAAGCCTGGGTTATTACAGTGAGTGCGTATTATGCTTGTCGGATTAAAGAGCCCGATTGCGGAGGGGGCTGATGAGTGTAGGTACTGGGCCAGCGTGGCTGTTGCGCGATACATTTATTCGTTTGCGCGGCGATGCCAGTGTGGAGCCGCTGCCCGTGGGCGACGGCTTTTGGGCTGAATTGGCGCAAGGGCGTCTAGGCACTTTTCACAACGAGTACCTGGTCACCATGAGCAGCATCAAAGAGCACTGGCGGCAATGGGAAATGCATCCCAATGGAGACGAAATCATTATCTTGCTCTGCGGCAAAGCAACGCTGCTGATGCAGGTGGATATAGGGGTGCGGCGGCTGCCGTTCGATACGCCTTACACTTTTCACATAGTGCCCAAAGGCACCTGGCACACCATGGAAGTGAGTGAACCGGCTAACCTGTTATTCATCACCGCCGGTGAGGGGACCGAGCATCAAGCTATAGGCTAAGGCGCCTCTAAAAATAGTCATTTTTTCGTGAGTGCAAGGAAGCACCGTGCGCGCAACCGCAGTGTATAGGTGATACCTGAGGATTCGAGCACGGAGCTGACGCCGCAATCGCGGAAAAAGTGCATTTTTAGCAGGTGCCCGCTAGTCTATGCCCAACTCCGGCCACATATTATCGACGCGTTCGATGATATCTGCATCCATCCGAATCACGCGCCCCCATTCCCTGGATGTTTCACCGGACCATTTGTTGGTGGCATCGAAGCCAACCTTGGACCCAAGTCCCGCCACCGGTGAGGCGAAGTCCAGATAGTCTATGGGCGTGTTTTCCACAAACTGAGTATCCCTAGCCGGATCCATGCGCGTGGACATAGCCCAGATGACGTCATCCCAACTGCGCGCGTCGATATCGTCGTCCACCACGATGACGAACTTGGTATACATGAACTGGCGCAGATATGACCATACCCCCAGCATGACCCGCTTGGCATGACCGGCGTAGCTCTTGCGCATGGACACGACTGCGACGCGGTAAGAGCACCCTTGCGCCGGCAGATAAAAATCCACGATCTCCGGAAACTGCTTTTGCAGCAAGGGGATGAACACTTCGTTCAACGCAAGGCCCAGTACCGAGGGCTCGTCCGGCGGGCGGCCGGTGTAAGTACTGTGGTAAATAGGCCGTTGCCGATGGCTGATGAGTTCTATATTGAAGACCGGGAAGCGTTCCACCTCGTTGTAATAGCCGGTGTGGTCGCCGAACGGCCCTTCATCGGCCTCGTCACCGGGTTCCAGATAACCCTCTAGAATGTATTCCGCGCTGGCCGGGACCTGCAAACCGGAACGAAGCGCTGGCGTCACGTCCGTCCTCGCCCCACGCAGCAGGCCGGCGAAGGCGAATTCCGACAACCCATCCGGAATGGGCGTGACCGCCGCCAGCAGCGTTGCCGGATCGGCGCCTAGAGCGACCGCCACCGGAAACCGCTCGCCAGGATGGGCCCGGCGCCACTGCGCGTAGTCCAGGGCGCCGCCGCGGTGGGCCAGCCAGCGCATGATCACCCGGTTGTGGCCGATCACCTGCTGCCGGTAGATGCCGATGTTCTGACGCTCTTGGTGCGGCCCGCGGGTAATCACCAGCGCCCAGGTGATGAGCGGTCCCGCATCCCCCGGCCAGCACGTTTGCACGGGCAAAGCGCCCATGTCTACCCGGTCACCTTCGAGCACCTGGCTCTGACAGGGCGCAGAGCTTATCTTACGGGGCGCCATGTCCAGGACTTTTTTGAACAGCGGGAGGCTTTTCCAGGCATCCGACAAGCTCTTGGGCGGTTTGGGCTCGCGCAGCTCGGCCAGGATCTGGCCCACGCCGCGAAGCGCCTCTACGCTCTCCTCGCCCATGCCCCACGCTACCCGCTCCGGGGTGCCGAACAAATTAGCCAGCACGGGTACGTCATGACCTTTAGGTGATTCGAACAGTAGTGCCGGGCCGCCACCGCTCAGCGTACGATCGCAAACAGCGGTCATCTCGAGGTACGGATCGATGGTTTTTCCGACTCGTACCAACTGTTGGCGCGATTCTAAAAGCGCTATGAAATCGCGTAGATCTTTGTATTTCATTCTCAGCGTGCTTTATCGACCAGCAAGAAGATGCCGGTGGAAGATGATGTATTGCGCCGCGAATTGCCCAGGGTGACGGTGCCTGTGCGGGCCGCATCTAGGGTCACGCCGGCCACTTCCACCCACTCGCCTGGGCGTGCCCGGAGTATAGGAAGAATAAACGCGCTATTGCGTCTACTCAACGACTGAGGTGGGGTAGGCTACAGACCATTGTTGAGCGAATCAGTGGCTGATTGAACAAGCGTTTTGGATGCCAACCGTCTCTTTAGACCAGCAATAGGCCGCAAATTTCTGCTCTGCTTCGCTGGGCACAAGCGCACTCTCGCCGCTCAATAGCAACGCATCAGAACCAGGACGTGAATAGCTCCGCTTGCGGTGGCGCCCGGCTCTTGGGTAACGCCCTGGGCTCGTTGGGTCTGGTTTTCTCCTTCAAGTGGTGTGGTCAAGGAATCGGGCAACACGCTGACTCAGGCCATGGGTTAAACCCAGCAGCGCCTACCCAGGGTTTTCGCACCAGGGGGTTTTCGCCCTAGACACCATCGAGAAACAACATATGGACATGGACATTGAGGTTCAGAGCCCTGCCGAAGCGTTGAATCAAAGTGACCGCGCCGGTTTGTGTTGCCGCCTTACGAAGTCCAGCCTTTTTGACCAGATGGGTGGACCGGGCTCTATAGACAGCGGTGAAAGTGCTTATCATGATCTAAGCCGCCAAACCCATAGGGTGCTGCGAGATATGCACTCTCCCATATCTTACGCGACAAATCCTCGAAGCGCGGTTCATCCTCCACCGGACAGCGAATCGGTTGGCCTGGGGAAACGTCTCTTTGCACCTCAGAGTCATACACCACTATCTTGCCGTTGACGATTACGTGGGGAATACCCGTGGTGGGTAACGTTCCCTGCGCATACGTGGCGTTATCTCTGATAGTGTCTGGATCCAGAATTGTGATGTCCGCCACCATCCCCTGTTGCAGTCTGCCGCGTTGCTGCATGGCTTCGAGTCCAGTATCTCCGAGATACTTCGCCGGGTTATAACTCGATGCCGCGATAACATGCATCAGGGGAATATTTTCCTCTCGGGCCAGCCGGAAACACGTACCATGCGTTCCTGCTAGACGCGGGTGCGTATTCGGGACGTCCATGAAGGGCATATCCCAAGGCAACGAGTCGTCCCAGCCGCCCTCCAACATCATCCCATCGCTTGCGTAGGTTATTCCAACCAGCCGACACCAATCAAGGATTGCGCTAGAATCCATTTTGTAGACCAGGACTTGCGTCGCTCCATTAATAGCCAGTACCTCTTCATATTTCTCGCGTGTATAAAACTCATTGGTCAGAGGATCCTGCATCGTATCCTCATAGCGATTGCCGAGCTCATCGACCCAATACTCCGGTCGAAGGAATGGCGCATTGATGGTCGTCTGACCTGCCGCATACGGATAAATCTCGCCCCAAACATTGTGGCCCTGTTCCCGCAGGCGCACCAGTAATTCCTGCACCAGTTCCCATCCCGGATTGTTGAAGTGGCTGATGATGGCAGGGGCGCCCAGCGCCGCAGCGTTTGAGAGTATTTCCTGGGCTCCGTTGGCCTCCGTAGTGGCGGTTCCTGGCGTGGAACGAAGATGGACGGAGGTTGGCCGTGGTCCTTCGTAATTCGCGCCGACTCGCTGCACCTCGAACATTTCTCTCGCCGTCGCGCCCGGGAAATAGCCGACGGTCGAGGCGACACCAATAGCGCCCTGACGCAGCCCTTCGTCAATAATCGACAGCATGCGGTTGCCCTTCTCAGCGTCGAGCACCTCGTCGGACCAATTCGTGCCGGAACCACGGCCTTTGACCACGGAGTAAGGCGCGTCCAGGAGATCTTCATCGGGCAATTCTTCGGTCACTTTCATGCGAGCGAATTCGTGGCCGGACGATGTACCGTAGTTCACCTGGCTGCGCCCCGCATGCATAGCGTACCATTCGTCAACCCGGGGCCCGTACACGCCTGCTTCAAGATCCATAGCCGTTGTGACGCCATCGCGCAGAGCAAATTTGTAACCAATAGGTCGTGTCCAATGGAAATGAGTATCGATAAAACCGGGCGCCACTACCAGACCAGCGGCATCAATGGTTTTTCTGCCTTTGATCTCATCCTCTGTGATCGTAGCGATTTTGCCATCCTTAATTCCGACATTACGGATTCCATCGAAGTCTGTCTCCGGATCCATCACACGACCATTGTTTATAACCAAGTCATACATTGTTTATAACCACTCATATGTTTATGCATTAACGGTAATAAAGGTACTGGCATACACCAAAAAAAACAATAGCCAGTCGAGCGGTTGTATGCATTTGTGATCTCCTCAGTAAATTCACTGCTGTCCCATAGAGCATACTAACCCTTATGAAATTTCTGGAAAAACTGTTTTCGCGTCTCAAACACAATACCATAGTCAATTTTTTATGTAAATCAATAGGTTATACGCTGTATTTGACTATGTTTGTGGGACAGCAGTGCAGTAAATTACACCTAGAAGCGGTCTCAAAAATACTCAACAAGAGACTTATGGGCACCTCTAAAAATTACGATTTTGACATTTCGCTAGAGCGTAAGTGACTGATTTTATTGATCATCAGATTTCAGAATGTGGATTATTAGAGGTGCCCCTAAATAGGCTGGTAGATTGGGAGCACTTCAGACCGACATTGACTGTTATCCGAGAAAAGAACCGAACAAGCACAGCGGGCCGCAAGCCTTACGATGTCGTTTTGATGTTTAAAGTCCTAGTTCTACAGCATTTATACAATTTGTCCGATGATGAGGCGGAATATCAAATTAGAGACAGATATTCTTTCTGTCGCTTCCTTGGTCTGACCCCTGAAGGCAAGATCCCTGACGCTAAAACGATAGGGTTGTTCAGGGAACAACTCGTTGAGTGTGAATGGATGCGCACGCTGTTCGACGATTTCGATGAGCAGTTGAATGCTCAAGGCTATAAGGCGCGAAAAGGTCGAATAGCGGATGCCAGCTTTGTTGATGTGCCCAAGCAAAGAAACTCTCGTGCTGAGAACGAACAGATAAAAGCTGGAGAGATACCTCAACGTTTCAAGGATAATCCCAACGTAGGTAGGCAAAAGGATACGGATGCACGCTGGGCGAATAAGAATGAAGAAACGCATTTCGGCTATAAGAATCATGTGGCGGTAGATAACGCGCACAAGTGGGTCCGCGACTATGAAGTGACCTGTGCTGAAGTTCACGATTCACAGGTTTTTATTGAACTATTATCGGACAACACATCGGCTGATGTATGGGCGGATAGTGCTTATCAAGGCGAGAACAATGAAATCAGCTTGGCTGCGATGGAGGGGCGTAGCCCTGTTCACAAAAAGGGCAATAGGAATAACCCGCTATCGCAGTGCAGCAAGAAGTCGAATGCTAGGCGTTCAAAAATCCGTGCTAGAGTCGAGCATGTTTTTGGGTCATTGACCCATGAGCAAGGCGGACTTTACTCACGAGTGATAGGGCTTGTGCGTACTGAAGTGAAGGTTGGCATGATGAACAGGGTGTATAACATAAGACGCTTCGTGACTTTGTGCAGGAGAGATCTATCTGCAATTTGAGAAAAAGGGAAAATGACCCTTTTTGGACAGGAAAAGTTGGCTTATCGAAGCTGAGAAACGCGAAATCCGGCATGAAGTAGTCGTCACTCGAGGTTGACTGAAAAATCCCAAAGTCATGTGGATAGAAATGGAGCTTATTCTCGAATTTTAGAGGTGCCCTGAACTTGGCCAGCGTCTGGTCACAGGCAGCCTGACCGACGAAGCCCTGATGGCGGAGACGGCCAAAACCGAACCGGTGCAGATTTTGCCCGAGGCGAATGTGGTCAAGATCGGCGGCCAGAGTTTTATTGATTGCGGCCGTAAGGCGGTGTTTCCGCTGCTTGAAGAGGTGGTGGACAACCCGCCGCGTCATAAGAGTATAGAGTATAGGAAGAATAAACGCGCTATTGCGTCTACTCAACGACTGAGTGGAGTAGGTTACAGACCATTGTTGAACGAATCAGTGGGTGATTGAGCAGGCGTTTTGGATGCCAACCGTCTCTTTCGGCCAGCAATGGGCCGCAAATTTCTGCTCTGCTTTGCTGGGCACAAGCGGACTCTCGCCGCTCAATAGCAACGCATCAGAACCAGGACGTGAATAGCTCCGCTTGCGCTGGCGCCCGGCTCTTGGGTAACGTCCTGGGCTCGTTGGTTCTGGCTTTCTCCTGCAAGGAGTGTGGTCAAGGATTTTGTTGATGACCACCGGACCTTCAATGCAGGCAATGACTTTCATGGTGCCATCGCCGGCACTGCACGTCTCGATATCGATAGTGAAAACCCGTTTCAGGCGTTGCGCCTAGGTCATGGTTGCACGCCGCTGCGAAACGGTTTGCGCTGCTCTTCTTGGGGAGGGCGATGCCATTAGACGACGAAAGCGCGTTCGCTTGTCCTTTGTCCTAAATTATAAATAGCTTTAGCGCGCTCATTAGCGAGCCGCTTGCCCAGCCTCATCAAAGAAATGGATACGCTTTCTATCGAATTTCAAACTGGCCTGCTGCCCTGTTTCATAGGCTATCTCATCACTAACTCTCACAGTGATAACACCAAGCTGCGCGCAATCCACATAGATGAAGCAGTCTGAGCCTAGATATTCATAAAGCACAACCTCACCTGCCACATCTGCAGATTTTTCAGTCACTGAAATATGTTCAGGACGGATGCCACATTTGACCAATGGTTTGTCGTTTTTAACTTTATGAGACAAGACACCATGGCCAGATAGAGCAAACCCTTTAGCTGTCTGGCTGCCATCTAGGATATTCATTTTGGGGCTGCCAATAAATTGCGCCACAAACACACTAGAAGGTGCTTCATACAGATCTCTTGGTGTGCCGACTTGTTCAACAATACCATCACGCAAGACCACGATCTTATCAGCCAAAGTCATAGCCTCTACCTGATCATGGGTGACATAAATCATGGTTGATTTAAGCCTTTCATGAAGCTTTGCAATCTCAAAGCGCATCTGAACGCGCAAAGCAGCATCCAGATTTGATAAAGGCTCATCAAATAAAAAGCCTTTTGGCTCTCTGACGATGGCACGGCCAATAGCCACACGCTGACGCTGACCGCCTGATAGCTCTTTTGGGCGGCGCTTTAGATAAGCATCCAGCTCCAAAATCGATGAGGTTTCTTTGACCTTTTTTGCAATTTTTCCTGCCGGCACACCTGCTATTTTCAGGCTAAAACCAACATTATCTTCTACATTCATATGAGGGTAAAGCGCATAGGATTGAAACACCATCGAAAGCGCACGCTCTGATGGCACTTTATCTGTGACGCGTTCGCCATCAAGATAAATCTCGCCATAGCTTGTTTCTTCAAGACCAGCGATCATACGAAGCAAAGTTGATTTACCACAACCTGATGGGCCTACAAACACCACCATTTCGCCATCTTGAATTTCAAGATCAATGCCTTTGATAACCTGAACGTCACCAAACCATTTTTCAATCTTTTCTAATTTAATAGCCCCCATAATCGCTCTTCTTACGCGGGTGATGTCTGTGTTAAAGAGGGGCTAGCCCATGCCAGCCATAAAGCCGCCGTCCATGAGAAATCACGGCCGATACAACCAGCGCCACTTATCGGGTCAAAACATTCATAAAAACCGGAAAGCTCAATCACTTGCTTTAAATCGTGCCGCATTTTTTCAGCGAGCTGGCCCTCGCCTTGCTCGCTTAGCCCTTTGGCAATCATGTAATTCATTTGGCACCATAGAGGGCCACACCAATAGTGCTGGCTTTCAAATGAAGGCGCATCAGGATCCCAGCTTGATTGACCAAATTGCGTTCGACCTGCGATACGCCGCATATGAGCAAGAGTTTTTTCACGCTGCTGTGTCGTGCCAACATCAGCGTAAAAACATAAAGCGCTGGCGTTCGAGAAACCATGAGAGAATTCTTTGGTGCGAACATCCCATGCACAAAAAGCGCCATATTCCTCATTCCAAAAGCTATCTGCAGCTGATTCAGCTTGGGTAATCCAACTCTCGATTTCGCGGGCAGACTCTTCAAAACCAAACTGTTCAGCAAGCCAGAGCAAGTCACGGTCAGCGCGCAGCAAGATAAAGAATATACCAGGATCAGCCATCAAAAATGGCCCCTGATTTGTCAAAACATGCTGATTCCAGCCATGGTCACGGCCAAATTTTACAATCGAGATATATTTGTCATATTCCTCTTGGGTTGGCCGTTCAGCAGGGTCTGCATGTTCAATATCTTTGCGCTGATACGATTCTGAATCCGGATCTGTTGCCATATTGCGCAAACCGATGTTCCAATCAGGACAGTTATCCCTCCCTGTTTCCCATGGATGAACTGTGCAAACAACCTCTGCTTCTTCTGGCGTTCTGTAGGTATGCCACCATCTATGCCATTGCAAAATCTGCGGGTATAAAGCTTTGGCGCGCTTCAGACCTGTCTCGCCTTGTGTCTTGGCGAAATGCGCCACAACACTTGCCAATACAGGTGGTTGAGAAATGCCCGTGCCATCAAGAGGCCCGTTATTGGTTTGCCAAACATTTGGGCCCGGAAAATAATCATCATCATCATGGCGAAAAATGATAGACGGAATCATGCCATCATGGGCTTGTCCTTCCACTAACATTTCAAGCTCGCGCCATGCGCGGTCATCATCCATCGTGGCAAGACCAAGCGCAATAAAAGCTGAATCCCAATTCCATTGGAAAGGATATAGCCGCGCCGTTGGAATGGTGAAACCACCGCGATCATTTTTTTGCAGGATGGCTATTGCCTGTTCATCTAAATCAACCAATATTACTACCCCTTCACACTGCCGGCTGTCAGACCAGACACAAGATATTTTTCAAACCACAGGAAAATCACCAATACAGGCACAGTTGCCACAACAGATCCAGCCATCAAATGCTGTCTTGGCACCTCTGATGAATTCAAAGACACAACACCGCGTGACAAGGTGAAAATTTGAAAATCATCAAGGAACATGAAAGCAAAAAGAAATTCATTCCAAGCAATCATAAAGATATAAAGAGAAACAGAAGCCAGCGCAGGCAAAGCCAATGGCATTGTGATTTTGGTGATGACCTGCCAGCGTGAGAGACCATCCATCAAGCCTGCCTCTTCAAGCTCTGGCGGTAGGCCCCTGAAATAACCCTGTAGCATATACAAGGCAACGGGGATAGTGGTTGCTGGATAGACGACCAACAACCCAATCAAAGAATCACGCAAACCAAGCTGTGAGAAAATCGCATAAAGCGGAATCACTAGCACAATCGCAGGCACCATGTAAATCAATAGAATAGAGCGTGACAAAAAAAGCTGTCCTGGAAAACGCAGCCGTGCCACTGCATAAGCGCCTGGTATCGCAAAGAATAATGTCACCATAACTGTGACAACTGATACGATCGCTGAATTCATCAAGAATGTGGCAAAGTGAAATTGCGTAAACAATTCTATGTAAGATCGAAATAAAACAGATAAGCCCGATGATAAATCGATAGAGAAATCAAGAGGATTAGCGAGCAGCGATTGCTGACTTTTCAAGCTTGTCATCACCATCACATAAAATGGCAAGGCCACAAGAACTGTGAATAACAACAAACCCATCCCCTTGAATAGCCTTATCAGCATCACTTCAATGCGGTAACGCTTGGCACTGCCAGCCTCATAACCAGCAAAACACAGCGCTAAAGACCCAATCACAAGAGCCGACCAGATAATGAGTGAAATCACTTGCGTGATTAACGCTTCACCCAACGATATGGAAAATGGTTGAAACCCTGAAATCAAGATAAGAAAAATAGAGGCAAGCGCCGCAAGAATGCCAAGCTTTGCGCGGCCACGTGACGAAGTGCCCAAGAAAATAAGACACAGAGCAATCATCAAACCGGATAACGCCGCAGCGCCGATGGTTGGCACTACGATCATGCCTGTTACAAGCATCATCAGCAAGCTTGTCAAGACCATCCAGACACCGCCCCAGATCAGGCCGAATAAAGCAGCCAGGAGTGTCACACTTCCCAATCGCATCAGGCATCATCCTGTGGCGACAATTTGAAAAACAAGATGGCGAAACTGAGTAACACAACAAAGACAACAACAGCCACCGCTGCGCCGGCGCCTAAATTAGAGACAGCGAAAGCTTGCTCATATACATCGACAGTTAATGTTCTTGTGCCTGCGGCTCCGCCCGTTAGCAGGAAAATGTCATCGAATTTATTAAAGGTCCAGATGAAGCGCAGCAAGAACAGTACCGACAGAATCCCGACAAGCTGTGGCAATGACAAATACCAGAATTGCTGAAACGGTGTGGCACCATCCATTTCAGCTGCTTCATACATATCGGATGAAATTGATTGCATACGTGCCAAAATAAATAAGAATGAAAGCGGGAAATAGCGCCATGCTTCAAAGGCAATGACTGTTGTCAGCGCCATGGGGAATTTCCAGGTAAACCCAAACATTTCAAAATTTATATGTTTTTGGCCCAGAAAATTAATTGGCTCTTCGGTGACGCCCATCTGCCGCAGCATGGCGTTAAAAGTGCCCCCCGGCCCTGCATCCAGCAACAACACCCACGCAAAGGCGACAGCGATCACCGGCGCCACATAAGGAAACAGGAAAAGCCCACGCAAAACAGGCCTGCCAAAAAATGATGTGTTCAAAATTTGTGCTGCGAACAACCCCAGCACAAGGGCGCCAAGCGTGCCAAAAATCGTATAGTAGAATGAGACACGCAGAACAGTCCAGAATTCATCCGCTGAAAATATTTTTTCAAAATTGGCGAATGTAAAAGACAGGCTGGTTAAAACATTCACAGTGTCATAAGTGGCAACTGGCTTTGAAGCGCGTGCCCGAATGCCATTATCAATATAAATCTGTTCAACCATGGCTGATAATTTGATATCGAGCCGTTTTCCCCCTTCGATTGTGCCAATGTCACAACGCAGCTTTTGCCCTGCTAGTTCACAAAAATCCGGCTGGCTAGTGATGTTCAAACCATCTGGTAAATCATCAGTAAAGACCACATTTGATAAAGCTTCTTTTTTAGATGAATTGCGCACCCGGTAGCGGAGCGTGACCTCTTGGTCAGCTGTTTTTGGGCGCGGTCTTAGCTGCTCATTAAACATCGGCCGTGCAGCCCGTAGATCGCCGAGCTCAACCGATTTGAAGCTTATCCAGAAATTGGCCAGCAAAGGCAGCAGCACGATGCTTAACACGATAAAGAATGTTGGCAGCAACATCCGGTATGCCAGATATCGTTCACGCTTTGCCAGGTGACCAACATGTTTTGGAGGTTGTGAATGCACGGCTTCTCAACCCATCTGCTAGGGAAAAACGATTTCAGGGCACCTCTAAAAATGCACTTTTTCCGCGATTGCGGCGTCAGCGCCGTGCTCGAATCCTCATGGATCACCTATACACTGCGGTTCTGCGCGCGGTGCTTCCTTGCACTCACGAAACAATGACTATTTTTAGAGGTACCCCTCAGCTAAATCATAAAAAAATGATTAAAATCAAAAATAGGACAGCGTCGAAACGCTGCCCTAATCCTTGGGAAAGGCTTAAAGTGCCTTATGCTTTGCAACGATCTCGGCAGCCGCATCATCTAGTGAAATTTCACCATCGATATATTTGCGGATAACTTGTGACATCACTCTTGCATTGACCATCTTTGAGGCTGTTGCCAACTGGCCGTCAGATACACCCCAACGGTCGCCAACAGATAGACCGGCGACGATGTCGTCGATGACTTTCTTTGGATAGATGTTGGCAAGTGGCTCTTTACGGTCAACACCCACATCCAGGCTCGCCCATAGCTTTTCATAGGTTGAATCACCACCGGATTTGCCCATACGCACCGGGAATTTGCCTTCAGGTGCCATGCCGAGCCAATCGCCATAACCTTTCGAGACAACGAACTTCACGAACTCGGCTGCAACATCCGTGTTTGCATCTGCGGTGATACCAAGATAACGGACATCTGCATAAGCTGCGCCAGCATCATTACCTGGACCTGCAAATACAGTCACAAAGCCTGTATTTCTAGCTAGCTCTTTGGTTGTTGGGTCATTATTGATCGTGACTGGTGCGCTGTCACGCAAACCGCCCAATTCATCAAGCAATGATGGTGACCAAATGATCATAGCAGCCCGACCGCCTAGATATAACTCGCGGCTTTGCTTCCAATACAGATCGCCTTGCGGTGATGCATCAGCAATTGTCTTGTAGAAAGACAATACTGTCTTAAGCGCTTTTGTATCTTCATTCACTGAACCATCAGCATTTACTGGTGAATAACCAGCGGCCAATGAGATGTGCTCAATCAACTGCATCATGTATGTTTCATCAATCTTTGTCGCTGCCACAAAGCCATACATTGATGGTGGGTTATGCAGCGCTTCGATAGCTGCTTCGATATCAGCAAATGTTTTTGGCGGGTTTAGACCTGCATCAGCAAATAGGTCTGAACGATAGACAACAAGCTGGGTCCAGCCATCAGTTGGCACTGATACAATCTCGCCATCTGATTTTGCCATGTTCAATGGACCGGAAGCGAATGTGTTGGTGCCAAGTTCATCGACAACATCTGTCGCTGCACCTGAATCAAGAATACCAGCTTCTGCAAATGGTAGAAGGTGCTGGACAGTGTGATTCAAAACATCTGGCAATTCACCAGCAGCAAAAGCAGCGGTGGTGCGTGTCGCAATGTCTTTTTCAGTAACCGCCACAACATTCACCGTATGGCCAGTTGCTGCGTTGAAGTCAGTTGCGATTTGCTGCTGACGTGCCATTCTGTCTGGCTGTTCTTCCATTGTCCACATTGTGATTTCATCAGCGATAGCTGATAAAAGCATGGTTGCTGAGAGCAATAAGCTTGCTCCCACCATAGTCAATTTCTTCATTCTTTACTCCTCGTGAAGTATTTCAATCTAGCGGTCTGAACGGACTATCGCTCGTTCGGCGCATTGATTTTGCGCTTCGGAGTTCCTGATAATCAATAGGGCGCCTCTAAAAATAGTGATTTTTCGTGAATGCAAGGAAGCACCGCGCGCGCAACCGCAGTGTATAGGTGATACCTGAGGATTGGAGCACGGCGCTGACGCCGCAATCGCGGAAAAAGTGCATTTTTGGAGTTGCCCTGAAGAAAATTGCCATGGCTAGAGGAATAAATAAGATGGAAATTGGTGAACGCCCATGGGGCAAATATGAAGTTTTGGCTGAATCCGATGGTTATAAGGTGAAGCGAATCACAGTGTTACCATCAGGCCGTCTATCGCTTCAATCGCATGAACATCGCGCCGAACATTGGGTGGTTGTGACAGGCACAGCCAAGATCACAGTTGATGATGGTGTGTCATTTAAGCAGCCAGGCGAATCAGTTTATATCCCGCTTGGCGCGATTCACCGTCTTGAGAATGAAGCTGAAGAAGGTATGGTGCTCATCGAAGTGCAGACAGGCACTTATCTTGGTGAAGATGATATCAAACGATATGAAGATATTTATGGGCGTTAACGATGCTCTGGAGCACAACGAGCTTTGAGTCTAGGAAGAATAAACGCGCTATTGCGTCTACTCAACGACTGAGTGGAGTAGCTTACAGGCCATTGTTGAGCGAATCAGTGGGTGATTGAGCGGGCGTTTTGGATGCCAACCGTCTCTTTCGGCCAGCAATGAGCCGCAAATTTCTGCTCTGCTGTGCTGGGCACAAGCGCACTCTCGCCGCTCAATAGCAACGCATCAGAACCAGGATGTGAATAGCTCCGCTTGCGCTGGCGCCCGGCTCTTGGGTAACGCCCTGGGCTGGTTGGTTCTGGTTTTCTCCTGCAAGGGGTGTGGTCAAGGATTTTGTTGATGACCGCCGGACCTTCAATGCAGGCAATAACTCTCATGGTGCCACCGCCGGCACTGCACGTCTCGATATCGATAGTGAAAACCCGTTTCAACTGCATCTTCTCGTTGAGCACCACCGACTCGAGCGCGGTGCGGCCGGCGCCACCCGGCTCTTCGGGCGCCGGGCCAGAGATCCAGCCCCGCTCGGCCATGGCCGCGTGGAGTTCGGGCGCATGGATCGTGCCGTCGTGGGTGGCCTCGATCAGCTCCTCGGTGAGGTTCGCAGCGAGGAACTCGCGCACCTCGGCGCGCAAAGCCTCGACCTCGGGTGGGAACGAGAAGTCCATCAGGCTGCCGCCCCGTTTGGGGGACCGAACTCGGCATCGGCCAGTCGGGCGTACCCAAGGCCTGGCTCGCCCAGCTGCAGCAGCCAGGCCGAGGCGCGCCGGTGGTAGAGCTGGATGTCGTACTCCTCGGAGAACCCGTAGCCGCCGTGGTACTGCAGCGAGCGGCCGGTGCGGAGGTGGGCGGTCTAGGCGGCGAAGAGGAGGGCCATGCCGGCGAGGCGGGCGGCGTCGCCCGTGTTGCGGGGCCCGGTGCCGGGCGCGTCGCCCTCGGCCACCACGGTCGTGGCGACCGCACCGGCGGGCACGAGTCGGGCGAGCCCGTCCACCGGCGGACGCAGGGCGATCGTGGCGATGCCGTCGCGTGGCGACCGCGTGCTCGATGAGCGGTACCGGAGCGAGGTGTGCGCCCCACGAGCCGATGACGACCGCGAGGTCCCGCAGCGACGCACCGCCTCCGCCGGCTGACTCGGGCAGTGCCATCCCGGGCGCGCCGGTGGCCGGCAGCTTCGCCCAGAGCTCGGCGTCGAAGCCGAGCGGTTCCGCGGCCCGGACCACCTCGATCGGGCTCTCGTTCGCGAAGAACCCGTCGAACACCTCTTTGACGGCGCGCTCGCCGTCGGTCAGCCGGATCCGCACGGGGTCTCAATGGTGGCTCCACGCCGCCGCGTGTCGAGAAGCTCAGTCGTTCGGCGTGGCGCAGACGGCGGCGCAGATCCCGGTGAGGCGCTCGTGGTCGAGCCGGAACCAGGCCCACTTGCCCCGTTGCTCGCGTTCGAGGATCCCGGCCTCGGTGAGCTGGGAGAGATGGTGGCTGACCGTCGCCTGGGAACGGCCGCTGGGCTTGGTGAGGTCGCACGAGCACGCCTCGCTATTCTCGCTCGCCGCGATGAACGAGAGCAGCCGGAGCCGCACCGGATCGGCGAGTGCCTTGAGGAGTCCGGCGAGCTCGTCGGCGTCGGCCTCGGAGAGCGGCTCGGCCTGCAGGGGAGTGCAGCACGGGATCGACAGCGAGATTTCCATGAGAAACATATTGACATCCATCGATACGTTGGGCAAGGTGGCAATCAACGAACATATCGACCATCATCGAAATGAACACAGGAGACATCCGATGCGTCTGCAACTCGCCCTCGACGTCAGCGATCTCGACCAAGCCATCGACTTCTACACGAAGATGTTCGGCACCGAGCCGGCCAAGCTCCGCCCCGGCTACGCCAACTTCGCCATCGCCGAGCCGCCCCTCAAGCTCGTCCTCTTCGAGAACAAGAACGGCGGCGGCACCATCAACCACCTCGGTGTCGAGGTCGAGAGGGCCGCCCAGGTGAGCGACGCCGAGAGCCGCATCTCCGGCGCCGGCATCGAGACCACCGGCATCGACGACACCATCTGCTGCTACGCCGAGAAGACCGAGACCTGGATGGAGGCCCCCGACAACCTCCGCTGGGAGTGGTACGTGAAGACCGGCGACGCCGAGCAGATGGAGAACACCATCCGCGAGACGGTTCCCGTCAACGACGGCCCGGCCTGTTGTGGCTGACGGCAGCGCTTCTCGTTGCGTGAAGTTCCGGCTGCGCCGGAACTCCCGTCTCGGACCCGGTCAGCCATCCAGAGCGCTGACACCGGCTACTTCGGGATGTCCTTCCAGGGCTGGTTCTTGTCGTAGCCGGGCTCGCGGGGCAGGTGCAGTGAGCGCTCGCCGATGTTGTTTTTGAGCACCTGGCTGGTGCCGCCACCGATCGAGATCGAGTAGCGGCCTATCAGCTCCGCCTGGACCCAGACGATCTGACGGGCGTCGTCGGCCCCCTCCTCGGAGGCGGTATCGGCGGCGCCCACTGATCTGCATGGCCAGGTCGCCGGCGAGGCGCTTGTTCTAGGAGGCCCGCAGCTTGATGAGGCCCGGATCCATCGGCGGCGGTGGGCTCTATGGTGCGTGCCGCCTACGCCGGCGCTTGTTTCGTATACTCGAACGCTAAAGCCGGGCTGGTGCAGGCGGTGCAGCATGAACATGCCGGCGAAGCCTGCACCAACGAAGCCCGCACCGAGTTCAATGTTGGAGGTTGCCTGCCGTTGCTCGGTGCCCGCAGCCTCAGCTACGCTCTGGTGCTTAAACCCGTACCTGGGTAACGTGTGGCTGCACTACCTGATGGTACCCATTGGCGAGGCAGAATCTAATGGTTGAGCGGAATTTAACGATTAGTCCTACCGGCGGTGGTGTAGGCGCGTTTGTGGAAGGCATCGATATCGCGGCGGGTCTAGATGCACCATCGGTAGCGGCATTGCGCAGCGGCCTTGGGGAGTATGGTGTGCTGTTTTTTCGCGGCCAACATTTGCGCCCGGAACAACACATCCGCTTCGCCGAACAATTCGCCGACATCAATGTCAACCGGTTCTTCAAGGCGGTGGACGGCTATGCGCGGGTGGCGGAGGTGCGCAAGGAGCCGGATCAAAGCCGC
This sequence comes from Gammaproteobacteria bacterium, assembly GCA_012103455.1. GTDB lineage: Bacteria > Pseudomonadota > Gammaproteobacteria > HK1 > HK1 > WLWT01. The sequence continues at coordinate 3,884,965 of WLWT01000001.1, read as the reverse complement.
AACATAGGCGGTGCTTGGCATACCGATCACACTTACGATGTCAAGCCGGCCATGGGTTCTATTCTCCTGGCCAAGGAAGTGCCGGAGTCCGGTGGCGATACGCTGTTCGCCAATATGTACTCCGCTTACGAGTCGCTGTCGGATGGTTTGCAGCAAACGTTGGCCGGATTAAAAGCCGTTCACACCAGCCGTCATGCTTTCGGCGCGCAAGCCCGCTATCACCGCGATATGAATGGCCGCCTGGGCAACCCGCAGGCGGCCACGCAAGACGCGGTTCATCCGGTCGTCATCACCCACCCCATCAGCGGGCGCAAAGCGCTCTACGTGAACCAGGCTTTCACCGTGCGTTTTGACGGTTGGACGCAAGAGGAGAGCAAGCCACTGCTGGAGATGCTGTACGCCCACGGCGCCCGCCCGGAGCACACTTACCGGTTCAGTTGGAAGCCTGGCTCCATTGCTTTTTGGGACAACCGGGCCTCTTGGCATTACGCCCTCAATGATTACCACGGCCAACGCCGGCTCATGCACCGGATCACCTTGGAGGGTGAGGCGCTAGAGGGTTGTTGCGCGTAGCCCAGGTAATGCGGGCGCAGCGATGCGGGCGGGATGTCTTCGCGATCGGCCGCGGCGATATCTGCTCAGGGTAGTTTAATACGCGGCATTTCTTGACCAGCAAGTGGTGTTTTATTGCACCGGCAAATGCTCGAGGGGCAGCGCTGTTTTATAGCGTACCTGCTTCAAAGCGAAGCTGGAGCGGATGTTGGAGACGCCTTCTATACGTGTCAGATGCTCCAGTAAGAACCGCTCATAAGCGTGCAGATCAGGGACCACTACGCGCAGTAGATAATCGGCCTCTCCCGTCATCAGATAACATTCCATCACTTCGGGGCGGGTGGCCACTTGCGCCTCGAAGCGCTCCAGGTTGTTCTCCACTTGGCGCTCCAGGGAGACGTTGACGAATACGCTGACTGCCAGGTCAACCGCGTGCGGGTTCAGCAACGTGACGTAAGCGCGTATCACGCCCCGCTCTTCCAAGGCACGCAGGCGGCGCCAGCACGGTGACGGCGAAAGACCCACCGCTTGGGCCAGCTCTGCGTTCGTCATGCGGGCGTTGTCCTGGAGTAGCGCCAATATCCGCCGGTCGATGCGGTCTAGTTCGGTCATGGCAATGTCCTGCCTTATACGATTTTCAAAGAGAAAGATTATGCCTTCGATAAGGAGCTAAAGAGGTCATTTCGCAAAGCTATTTCTCAGCCGGCCACCTATACTGCGGGCGCAAAATAGCAGTGGAGCTAACCCATGGCGGCAGTACACGGCGAGGTGGGCAATCAACCCGGGCACTTGCAATGTCTGCGGGCACTTGAATCCAAGGTACTGTGGTTGGCCTCTTATATGATTCATCACGCCAATCACGTACGGCCAAGCCGGGATCAGCTCAAGGTGGGTGGGCATCAGGCGTCGTGCGCATCGGTGGTGTCGCTGATGACCGCGCTTTATTTGCGCGTGTTAGGCCCGCAAGACCGGGTGGCGGTGAAACCGCATGCGAGCCCGGTGTTTCATGCTATTCAGTACTTGCTCGGGCAACAGAGCCGGCAGAAGTTGGAGGCGTTCAGAGCGTTTAGCGGCGCGCAAGCGTATCCGTCGCGGACCAAGGATACCGACGCTGTGGATTTTTCCACTGGCTCGGTAGGCCTGGGCGTGGCGATGACCCACTTCGCCTCGCTGGTACAAGACTACGTGCACTTACAGCAACTGGCACCGCCCGGCGTAGAGCCGGGGCGGATGATCGCGGTGGTTGGCGATGCGGAGCTGGATGAAGGCAATGTCTTCGAAGCGTTGCTGGAAGGCTGGAAACACAACATCCGCAATACCTGGTGGATTATCGATTACAACCGCCAGAGTCTGGATAGCAACGTCGCCGATCGTCTGTTCGGGCCGATTGAGGGCCTGTTCCGATCCATGGGTTGGCACGTTATCACGCTGAAGTACGGCAAGCGTTTGCAGGCCGCCTTCGAGAAGCCGGGAGGCGCCGCGCTGCGGCGGTGGATCGACGCTTGTCCTAATTCACGCTATTCCGCCCTCACTTTCAAAGGGGGCGGGGCGTGGCGCCTGGCGTTGGAGGAAGACGAGGACGAGTTTGATGGCCTCGGGCAGATTTTGGCTGATTACGGTGATGATGTTTTACCGGCGTTGATGACCAATCTGGCCGGTCATGACTTGGAAATGATCTTGGAGGCGTTCGAGAACGCGCCCGATGGTGCGCCTTGTTGTTTCATCGCCTACACCATCAAGGGTTACGGCCTGCCGTTTGCCGGTCACAAGGATAACCACGCCGGTCTCATGACGCCCGAACAGCTCCATTCTCTGCGCCGGGCTTTGCACATAGCCGAGGGGCAGGAATGGGATGAGTTCGCCGGCCTTAGGGGCAGGTTTGGCATCGACGAGGCGTATTTGCGGGCATTTTTGCGAGAGGTTCCCTGCGCCCGGTTAAACGCGGATCAGGGCGTGGGCCGTCGCCATACTGCAGCCGCCGTGCCAGTGCCGCGGGCGATCACCATTCCCAGCCGTGCCCATATGTCCACCCAGGACGGCTTCGGGCGCATCATGTCTACATTGGCGCGGGATCATGATGAGCTGGCCCGTCATGTCGTAACCGTCTCGCCGGACGTGACTGTATCGACCAATTTAGGCGGCTGGGTCAACCGCCGGGACATTTTCGAACGCACGCCGCGCCCCGACACTTTCGATGCCGAACAGGTGGCATCGCCGCAGAAATGGCGGGCAGGTCCGCGGGGCCAGCATATGGAGCTGGGTATCGCCGAGCACAATTTGTTCTTGCTGCTGGGCGCGCTGGGTTTGTCGCGGGAGCTGTTCGGTGCCCGGCTGTTGCCGATCGGTACCCTGTATGACCCTTTCGTGATGCGGGGACTGGATGCATTCAACTATGCGCTCTACCAGGATGCGCGGTTCATGGTGGTGGCCACGCCATCGGGGGTGACCTTGGCCCCGGAGGGTGGCGCGCACCAATCGATTGCCACGCCGCTTATCGGCATGGGGCTGCCCAACCTCGCCAGCTATGAGCCTACCTATGTGGATGAACTCGGCGCCATCATGTGTTGGGGCCTTGAACACATGCAGGATGAAGCAAACGGCGGTAGCGTCTATTTGCGGCTGTCCACCCGCGCTATTGCCCAACCCGAGCGCGCGTTGCCCGCGGCGGACGTCACCGCGGGCGGTTATTGGTTGCAGCCGCCAGGGCCGCATTGCGCGCTGGTGATCGCTTATGCGGGAGCGCTGGGGCCAGAGGCGCAAGCGGCCCACCGGGCGGTGTGCGCTGATCTGCCCGCTACCGGTTTACTGGCGATTACCTCTGCCGAGCGGTTGCATACCGGTTGGACCCGGGCGCGCCGGGCCAGAGAGAGAAGCGCTCAGGGGATGGAGACCGAGGGGATGGGGACCGGGGAGATGGGGACCGGGGAGATGGCAGCCAAGGAGACGGCGCGCGTGGCGACGGCCCATGTGGAAGCGCTGCTGGCGGCAGTACCGCGGGAAGCCGCCATAGTGTCCCTAACCGACGCTCATCCGGCGGCACTGTCTTGGCTGGGCTCGGTGTGTGGGCACCGGGTGGTGCCACTTGGCGTCGAGCATTTCGGACAGTCGGGCGATATTCCCGATCTCTATGCGCATTACGGATTGGATTCGAGTGCTGTGCTCCACGGTGCCGCCCGCGCGTTGTTGGATCGTGCAGATCCGATGGTGATGTCATGGGCCCAGATGGTGATGTCATGAACGTGGTGGTGATGCCTGCGGTCACGCCGGAGATGACTTCGGCCACTGTTGTGCGGTGGTTGGTCGCGCCAGGCGATCGCGTAGAGATAGATGGCGTCTTGGCGGAAATCGAAACGGATAAGACCATTACGGAATTGCCCTGCGATGTGGCGGGAACCGTGCAGCGCTTGCTGGTGGCCGAAGGCACCGAAGAGGTGGCGGTGGGTACAGAGCTGGTGGAGATAACGGCCAGTGATGCGGTGGAGGTAGTGCAGGCGGGTGGCGAGGGTGGCCAGGATGAGGAGGCCAAAGCGCCTTGGGGGGCAGTGACAGATGGGCCGGAGCGGGCCGAGGTGCGGCCAGCGGTAGCGGCTGCTAGCGGGCGTTGCGCCCCTACTCAGCACCTTGGCGCTACGCCGCCGCCTGGTACCGTTGACGGCCGGGCGCAACGGGTTGCCGCCACCCTGGGTCAAGCGCTGGCCGCTCAACTGGGCCGCACGGATACGGACGAGGTAGCGGCCCTATTGGACCTAGCGGGTGCCAGGCCGCCTGAACCGGTGATAGGCGCGCAGCGATCGCCCCCGCCACACCCGGCTATGCTATTTGACCGGGAGCCGGCCAGTGCGCTACGCCGCACTATCGCCAAGCGCATGGTGGCTTCCAAACAGCAAGCCCCGCATTTTTATTTAACGGTCGAGTGCGACGTAGCGGCGTTGCTCAGCATGCGCCGCGAGGTCAACAGTACCGAGCCCTCGCCCAGGGTGACGATCAATGATCTGCTCATCCGCTGCCTGGCGCTCGCTTTCGAGGATGAGCCGGCGCTCAATGTAGCCTGGGATGATGGCGATTTGCTGCGCTACCGGCAGGTGGATGTGGCTGTGGCCATGGCCACGGCGCAGGGCTTGTTGACGCCGGTTATCCGTGATGCCGGCAAACGGGGCGTGCGCGACATCAGCGCTAGCCTGCGCCAATACGCGCAGCGCGCCGCCAGTGGTGATCTCACGGCGGCGGAGCTAAGCGGCGGGAGTACCACGCTCACCAATCTGGGCAGTTTCGGTGTCCGGGAGGCGATAGCGGTACTCAATCCACCGCAGGCGTCTATCCTGGCCATTGGCGCGGTGGAGGAGCGGGCGGTGGTGCATGGCGGCACGGTGACGGCGGGTACCCGCATGAGCTGTACCCTGTCGGTCGATCACCGGGCCGCGGATGGCGCCGCTGCCGCGCGTATCTTGGCGGCGTTTCGTGCCATCGTCGAGCATCCGCTGCGGCTGATTTTGTAGCAGTTCAGCGTTGTGGGGGAGCGCTCGGGATAGGTGTAACAAGTCATCATAGGTGGCCGCTGTATGGACCTCATGCCGTCAACGGCATCGACCGCGGCGCCAGAGTGGAGCCGCCGCCTTCTCCATATCCAGAACGTATTGGCCGATCCTTACCGGAGCCATGATAAGCGTGATACTGCCAATCCGACTGGGCGACGCCCATGTCCAGTTCGCCGGCGCGAATAGTATTGATGTTGTAGACGGAGCCGCCGGTGGATTCCACCGAACAGCGCACGCCGTGTTCTTTACGGCCTTTGTTGACCAAACGGCAAATAGCGCCGCCGGTCGGGTAATAAACGCCAGTGACACCGCCCGTACCGATGGTAATGAATTCGGTGCTGGCGGCGCCATTCGAACCAAGGGACATGCCGGCGCCAACCGCCGATGCGGCTAGAAAAGTCTTCAGTTTCACAATCACTCACTCCTATGTTTGTTGCATCTGTGAAGGGCGGCGCGACTGCGCAACTCGGCCGCCGATCATCGCCAAGAGTTGTTACGAACAAAGATATAAGCGAGAGCGGCAATACCGGCGTTAACACCCGCACGCCACGCCGCGCCCGGACTCAACCGTAACACGGGGGCCAGGCTGAGCGGAGGTGTTTTACGCTGGAACTCAAGTTGACTGGCTAGAGCGGGTGGCAGCACGCGCGCGCAGCTGCTGAAGGCGCTAGCCCGCCTGCGGCGGGCGCAGGAAGAGGGCGAGAACGATACAGATGGCCGGCAGCAGGGTGAGCGTGTAGAGCATGGTGTCGTAATCACCGAAGGCATCGAAAGCCATCCCTAGGGGGAGCGCACCCACGGAGGCGCCGATCACGCCCACCATCTGTCCTGTGCCTTGAATGCTGCCGAGGTGGGCGAGACCGAAATACCGCGGCCAGACGTACGCGAACAAAGTCATGCTGAAGGCGTTGTTGGCGCCGAAAATGGCGGCGTAGGTGATGGCCGAGGCAAGACCGGTGACGTTCACCATGGACACCAATGAGGCGCACAGCATCAGTTGGCCGGACACGAAGACCCATTTGGTGGGGAAGCGATCCAGAGCCATTCCCACCAGCGGCATGGCGATCACCATGGTGGTGGCGGAGAGAGGGAAGACGCGGGCGGCCAGGGCGGCGTCCAAACCGTGCGAGGTGAAGATGGATACCTGAAAAAGGTGCAATGCCGTTACCAGCATCGAGAGGGTGAACAAGCCAGCGCAGATGATGTAAAAAGCACTGCTGCGCAGGGCTTGCGCCCGGCTGATGCCGCTAAGGCTGGCGGCTTCGCCGTGTGGCGCAGCCGGCGCTGGGCCGTCCGGGCGAAGACCGAGTGCCTGGGGCCGGTCACACACTAGCGCATAGACCAGCGGCAGAAACAAAACCCAGGTACTAAGGCCTATCCAGATCCAAGCTTGGCGCCAACCCACGGCGCTGATGAGCCACTCCAGCAGCGGTGGATGGACGGCCATCGACATGGCGAAACCAAGACCCATCAAGCTCAGCGCGAAGCCACGGCGCTTATCGAACCAACGCGAGACCAGATTGGCGGAGTTCAGCATCAAAGACCCTTGGCCTAGAAAACGCAGGGCGGCGAAGGCCAGCGCCAAGGAGGCGAGGCCGGTGATGCCGGCAAACGCGAAGCAGGCGGCCCCAAGGGCGGCAGTGATGGCCAGCAACATCCGCCGCGGCCCGAAACGGTCGGTAAGGCGGCCCATATACGGCAGGCAGAAAGCGGCGGCGAACGTGGCGAGGCCGTAAGCACCGGCCAGCGCCGTTTGCGAAAGTCCCAGTGCTTCGCTGATGGGGCCCAAGAATACGCTGAAGGTGTGGGATTGACCGGCGCCACTGATGAACAAGGCGCCGATGGCGATACCCACCATGGTCCAGCCGTAAAAATAACGCCCGCTGAGCGTGCGGATTATTCCGTTCAACATGCCAAGCCGCTATTGATGGGGCCGGGCAGTGTGTTGGGCAACGCCGCCCGGCGCAAGTGCGGGTTACCCCCAGGGCGAGTGACCCGGGGGCGAGTGACCCCGGGGCGAGTGACTGGGGGCTCGGCCCGCCCGCCGCCGTCTTTCCTTTAATGAGACATGGATAGGTGATTGGTCTCATAGGACGATTGTGACGGGGGACGATTGTGACGGGCTGCATAGGGCGCCATGGTTAAACGGGTTAACCTCTAGCGCGTTGCCCCGACCCTCTGAAAAGAAGGCTCCAGCTTACATACACGCCAGATCGGTGAAGCCCCGCCGTGCTGAGTTCACCATTACAAGAAAAGCAGTTTTAGCTTTCGCCGTGTCTGCATGCGGCCAAAAAGCTGACTGTGGTGAATGCACTGTGCGGGCTAAAACGGCCTCATCATCAAGATGAGTTTTGGCAGCAAGGTAAGCACGGCGAGCAGGGCGACGAACATGGCGAAAGCGGTCAGTAGGCCGAAAAGAATGGTCGGAATGAAATTGGAGAACACCAGAATCGAAAAGCCGAAGATGATCGTGACCGAGGTGTAGAGCACGGCTCTGCCGATGTTGGCGTGACAGGTTTCCAAGGTTTTGCCGTAATCGTGCTGGAGGGCGTATTCCTCTTTGAAGCGGTAGATATAGTGGATGGCATTGTCCACCGCGATGCCGATGGTGATGGCGGCGATGGTGATGGTCATCATGTCCAGAGGAATATCGGCAAGACCCATGATGCCCAATACCATGGCGGCAGCCAGGGCGTTGGGGATGATGCCGATGAGCGCCAGCGTTACCGAGCGGAACAAGATCATGAACATGATGGCGATGCCCAGCAGGACGGCGCCAACCGTTTGTATTTGCGATTGATACAAGCTTTGCAGCATGTTGTTGTAGAGCACCAGGAGGCCGCTGACTTCGACTTCTTCGGCGGGGATCGCCAGCGTCTCGGTGAGGCCGCGGCGGATCTGATCGAGGAGCGCTTTGCGCTTGAGCTCCGGCATCGAATCGAGAATGCGAAGGGTGATGCGCGCCTCGTTCTCCTCTACCGAGATATACGGTTCAACGGTTTGCTCACGTATGTCCGCGGGAATCTTTTTGTAGAGTATGGCTAGCTCGAACGGGGTGAATTCGTTGTTGTCATTGATGGCTTCACCCACCCGTAAGATGGAGGCCAAGGACAATACCTTGCCGACGGCCGGAATCGATTCCAGATAGTCGTGGACCGCCTTGATACGGTCGATTTTGTAGGGCGTGAACCAATAGTCCGCCGGCGAGCTCTCCTCCTTCATGAGCGCCAGATCGTCGCAGTATTCCTTGTCTTCCTGCGCCAGGTTGCTCGTGTCGGCGCACTCTTCGTCCTCTTCCTCGGTGACGTCCAGGAGAATATCAAGCGGGGTAGTGCCGCCTAGGCGCTCGTCGATGAGCTTCATGCCCTGGTGGATTTCCGTGTGTTCGCGGAAGTAGTCGATGAAGCTGTTTTCTACCTCTAGGCGGGTGATGCCTATCGCGCTCAAGAGGGCGGCGGTGGCGCCGGCGGCCAGGACGATACCGCCACGGCGTTGGGTGAAGCCCGCCAAAGCGGCGGTGATGGCCACCGGCGCGTCGGCTTTGCCGTCGTCAGGGAGCGGGCCTAGGGCCACTAACAGTGCGGGGAACAAGATGAAAGAGGTGCAGAAAGTCACCCCTAGGCCAATGGACATCATCCAGCCGAAATCGATGACCGGTTTTATGCCGCTGAACACCAGTGAGCAAAAGCCGAGAATGGTGGTAAGAGCCGTATAGAGGCAAGGCCACACCATTTTCCTCGTGGTGAGTTCCACCAAGTCGGTATGAGCCCCATCGGGGTGGTCATTGCGCAGTTGGCGGTAGCGCACTATGAGATGGATGTTCATCGACAGGGTGATGATGAGCATCAGCGAGACGAAGTTCGACGAGATGACCGTGACCTTCCACCCCAACAAGCCCAACAGTCCCAGCATCAGCAAACCGGCATAGACGCAGCTCGCGGCGGGCAGCAGCACCCAGCGTATGCGCCTGAAGATCAGGGTCAGCGTGGCGAGAATAAACACGGCGACGCCGCCGCCGAAGGTGAGCAGATCGTTGCCTATGTAGGTGGTCATATCATCGGTGATCATGGGCACACCACCTAGATGTAGTGCGGCCTCGTCCGCGTAACGGCGCAAAATGGCGCGAATGGCGGCGATATCCTGGTGCCGCCGTTCATCGAAAGCAGTGCGCACTTGATCATAACTGGCGCTGACGCGGGCGAGTTCGGCTGCTTGCGCTTCGCTAAGCGTGCCCTGGAGGCGTTGCGAACGCAGGGCGGAGCGTTGGGCGAGTAGTTTGTCGAGCGCTGGATCATCCTTGAGGCTGAGCAAGATGGCGGTGGTGGTGCCGTCCTTGCTCAAGATGAGTTCGCTGAACACGGCACTGGTGGAGATCTCCTCGCGCACGCGCCCGTAGTCGATGCCGCGATGGGTCTGCAAGGTGGGTACGCTGGCGCTCAGTTGCGACAAAGTGATGTCCGCGCTGGTGAGCAGCGGTACCTCCAGCAGGCTGAAGGCGCGGTCCACGGACGGCAGGGCCGCCAGCTCGTCGCGCAGCTTGGCGAGCCGGTCCAGCGACGCTTGGGTGAACAGCTCGCCGTTCGGGGTGTAGGTGACGATGAGCAGGTCCTGAGTGCGGTAACGGGCTTGGGTCTGCCGGAATACTCTGAGGTCTTCATCGTCCTCCAGGAGCAGGGCATCGGCCGAGGCATCCAAGGCGAAGTGCCTGGCTTCATAAGCAAAAAAAGCGAGCACTAGGGCGAGCATGAACACCACTAGGGCTGGGCGCTCCAAGATGGTGCGGCGGTAGATGCTGGCGGATGTAGAGCTCATGACCGTGCCTTGAGTTGTGCGCTATGTCCTACAGCCATAACGGTGCTGTGGTAGTGGCCGGCGGATGATGATAACAACGCTGCCGCGGCCGCGCTTTTGCGGGCAGCACCGCTAGCGGCCCTGGGCCATTAGTGGCTCTGGGTCATTAGGGCGCCTGCTAAAAATAGTCATTGTTTCGTGAGTGCAAGGAAGCACCGCGCGCACAACCGCAGTGTATAGGTGATACCTGAGGATTCGAGCACGGAGCTGACGCCGCAATCGCGGAAAAAGTGCATTTTTAGAGGTGCCCATTAGTAGATTTGGGCCACTAGCGGCGCTGATTGAAGGAAAAGTACTTGCCCATTGCTGCGAAACGCCAGCGCCCCTACCGGGCCGGCGCGCCGTGTGGGTCATGGGCATCGCTAGCCGCCACCAACTGGCGGATTTTGGGGATCAACTCCTTACCGTACTGAATAGCATCCGGGCGTGGATCATAGCCGCGGATGAGCAAACTGGTGGCGCCCAACTGGTAGTACTTCAACAAGGCTTTAGCCACTGTGTCCGGCGTTCCCACCAGCGCCGTGGAGTTGCCCTGGGCGCCGGTGGCCAGGGCCAGCTCCGTGTATAGACACTCGTCGTGCACCCTGCTCTGGGCGGCTGCCGCCAGCAAGCGCTGCGAGCCGACGTTGGCCGGCACCCTGGGACTGCCGCCGCGGGCCTTGATCCGGGCCAATATATCGCGCGCCCGGTCCCAAGCTTTGCCCTCGGTATCGGCCAAGATCGGGCGGGTGGACAGGCTGAAGCTCAAGCGGTTGCCGTGCGCTCGCGCCACCCGGTTGACCTCGGCCATGAATGCGGCGGTGGCCGCCAACGGTTCGCCCCACAGCATGAACACATCCACGTTCGGCGCCAGCGCTTGAATGGCCGCTGGCGAGCCGCCGCCGCCATATACGGGAATGCGCGGTTCGCGGTAGCAGCGCACATCGGCGTAGGTGCCCGTGCAGCGGTAGAACTCGCCTGCGTGATCGAAGGGGGCGGTTTCGGTCCAGTTGCGTTTGAGCAGCTTGATGTACTCATCGGTGCGCCGGTAACGCTCCGCGTGGCTGGCATAGTCGCCGTCCTTGGCTTGCTCGGCATCGCTGCCGCCTGCGATCAGGTGCACGGCCAAGCGTCCCCGGGTCAATTGGTCGAGGGTTGCCAGTTTGCGCGCGGCCACCGCCGGTGACACAAAGCCGGGCCGGTGGGCCAACAAAAAGCCGAGCTTCTGCGTGACCGAGGACGCGTGAGCCCCCAGAATGAAGCCATCGGGCGCAGCGGAGAAATAGCCGATCAAGACCCGATCGAAATCTGCCTCCTCGTGGATTCTGGCCGTGTCCGCCACCACGGCGGCGTCGAACGGCGGACCTTCGGGGGCAATGATCTCGGATGAAATGCGCGGGGCAATCCAGCCGATCATTTCGACAGGCATGTTCTCTACGCGCCTCAGAAATAGTGATCAGCTAACGGTTTGTACCGGCGGTCTGTGTTCTCGTGGCTTCCGCTGGATGTACTGGTTGTGTGACAGATGCTCAATCTCGTCTCCCCATCAGAAAAGCTGCCAGTTCCGAATACGCTTCTTCAGAGCGGCTAGAACACTGATCGGCCGTCACGATGGCGTCGATTTGCCGGCGCGCATCGGCGGTGGGCAGAGCAACGAGCAGCTTCAATAACTTGGAGATTGCACTCCTGCGAGATTTCCCTGGAGCAAATGACTTGTCCATTCTCATGCCCTGGTATCGAATGCTTTCGAGGGTTGTCAGGATCTCGCCACGGCGCAACGCACGGTCAAACCGCGCGAGCAGTTCGAACCTCTCATCGTCCACGCCCCTAAGATCCGCAACGGCCTTCGATATCTCAGGGGCTTTTCTTTCCGCTGACGGTCCCCTTGTCTCGTGTTTCTTGCGGCCATGTCGTTCGTCAATGCGATTGCTCAGAGTGCGAGAGGCCGCAAGCTGCATGATTGCGTCACTCAAATCAGCGTCTGAATACTGCGAACGCAGCCGCAGTATTTGTTCGATGGCGGCTTCTACAGATTTCTTCATTTCAGACCGGTTAAGCGCAAAAACTCTGATGCGACCTTGTGAAACTCGCCAATTACGTAGTCACGCGCGTACGAGGTCCGAAAAATCGGCGTTCCGTCGCGTGAACCTGTAGGGTATGAGTCGGAGTGGTGGGCGACGTTCGTGAGCACGGGCCAGCCGTGCGAGTCAGCTAGCCTTCGGACATCTTGAATCGATTGGCTTTGCTCTGGCGGAGTGTTGGTCCGTCTCAAACCATTAAAAATAATGCCCCCCATGTCCAGATCCTGCCCTTGATGCAATAACTTAAACTCCTCTAGAGATCGAGCCAATAAGGGAAGTCCGATTGTAGCGAGGAACTCCGGCCGTACTGGAACAAACACATAGCGGCTCGAACGATAGGCCGCAAGCGTAAGAATCGATTCGGTTGGCGCGCAATCGATCAAGATAAGATCGTAGATGCCCTGGACTTTTGATAGAAACTGCGGAAGAAGTTGCGCTTTTTCTGTAGGGTTCTTGAGTGTCCAAGCTAGCTCTAACCTAGAGAGAACAAGGTGAAGTGCACTGCCATCGTCCCATTCGTAGAGTTCATGAATGACCTCGCTTGGCTCTACGAGCGTCGGAGCCCCGGTGGCCGAGGTCGGCGATGCGAACTGCTCAAAGATCTCGACGATGGTCTTGGCCCCGGCGCGCAGTAACCGGAGGTAGCGTCGTGCCCCGAGGAAGTATTGGCTCAAGTTAGCTTGTGGGTCTAGGTCAACGGCCAGTACTTTGAGGTTCTCTTTCCAAGCTGCGCGCCAGGCGAGATTGAAGGTCAAAGTGGACTTGCCGACGCCTCCCTTCATGTTGATCATAGACACTACTGTTGCCATGTCCGCTCCCCTTGGGTGTTAGGTATCGGGTGTTAGGTAATGGTGACGTGAGCGATCCAGTTACGCGCGCGCCGTGCCAGTCTAGAATCGGTGGTTTCGCCGTCGAAGTCGGTTTTTTCCTGCTCCATTTGGGCGCAGTCAACACCTTCGAAGGTGCGCGCGTTGACCACCGCCCGTGGACTGCCCTGCACCTCGCTGACGACGAAGGGCACCACGCCGCAGCGCTGACAGATGTAAAAATCCGCCGTGCCATGGCCGAAGCGGTAGCGGTTAACGGCCTCGTGATCATCGATTCGGGCGGTCAGGCTGGCGCCGGGATGGGAGGTGTACACGCCGCCGTGTTTGACGCAAAACGTGCAGCCGCAGGCGCGCGCAGTGATGCGGCTTACAGGTTCGGGCAGGGTGAATACATAGCGAATGTTGCCGCAATGGCAGGCGCCGCCTATCTCTTTTAGCGTTCCACTCATGTTCGGGCCTCGCCGGGGCTTGCTCGCACCAGGACTTACTTGCAGCTTACATGACGCACAACGCTTGCGCCGGCACCCGTGTCGGTTGCCGCAGCATTCGTGGCCTCGGAGCATAGTTGCAGTGGCAAGGCCGCGCTCATCAGACCGCGCTCATCAGACCGCGTGCATCAGACCGTGCTCATCAACTGGGGGCCGTCTCCGGCATAGGGTTGGCGCGAGCGTGGCCGCTTGCGCGAACGTAAAACTCCGGGGGGTAAACACGGGATAAGTCTTGACGGCGCGCGCGGAGCAAGAGAATCTGCCGGCCACCGCATAACCCACCGCATCACTAAAGGCTCCGCTGAATGAGCCAGAATTCTCACAGGAGGACCGATGAATACATTTAGACGATTGCGAGCAAATCTCGCACTAATGACCACTGGCGCCCTGCTGGTGGTGCTGCCGGGTGCTTCGGCTTTTGCTAAAACCACCCTCACTGTCGCTCTTGAGACCGACGCCCGCGGTTTCGATGCCGTCAAGGGCGGGGTATTGGGCGCCTCTGCTGGCACTGTGTCTCATACCATCCACGACACGCTGTTTATTCGTGATCTTGAAACCGGCGAGATGAAACCCGGTTTGGCTGAGTCGTGGAGCCAGTCGGACGACAAAAAAACCTTCATCGTCAAGTTAAAAAAAGGCGTCGAGTTTCACGATGGCTCGCCGTTCACCGCCAAGGATGCCGCCGATCACCTCAACCGCATCTTGGATCCGAAGAACAAATCCCGTAGCCGCTCGTTCATCACCGCCATCGAAGGCGCCAAAGCGATCGATGAACACACCGTCGAATACACCCTCAAGCATCCGTGGCAGCCGTTCGTGGGGGCGCTGGCCTCGATCAACATGATCGGCCTCATCCCGTCGCATAAAAACGTCGAGGCGGACAAGCAAAACCGCCATCCCGTAGGCACTGGCCCGTATAGATTCAAGAATTGGGCCGGCGGCGATCGCATCGTGGTGGAGCGCAATCCGCGCTATCACGTGCCGGGCGTGGCCAAAGTCGATGAGATCGTATTTCGCATCTTGCCCGACACCCAGGCGCGCTTTGCCGCATTGAAAGCCGGTGAGGTGGACGTCATCTGGACCGATCGCGGCAACACCATCAAAGCAGCACAAAAAGATAACTCATTAAAGGTGATTGCAAGACCTGGCAAAGGCGCCAAGATCACTTTCTTGAATGCCTCCAAGCCGCCGCTGGACGACGTACGGGTACGCCAGGCGCTGGCGCATGCCTGGAACCAAACCGCCATATTGAACGTCACCTGGAAGAACACGGTGCCGTTTGCCCGGCACGCGCTAGGCGCTGATGCCGAGTGCGATGACGGCTATCTGGACTACGATCCTGAAAAAGCCAAAGCCCTGTTGGCCGACTACGCTGAGCCGGTCAGCTTGGAAATGATCCACACCACCACGCCCCGTGGCCGCGAGTTGGGCGAAATCATGCAGCAGCTCTTCAAACAAGTGGGGGTCGGCATGAAGCTGGTGCCGGTGGATCAGAACACCCTGGTGAAAAAAGTCTTCACCAACGACTATCAGATTTCCGGTTGGCGGGTGGCCGATGCCGATGACGTGGGGCCGCAACTGTACGCGCTGTCTTTCTCCGACAGCCGCTACAACTTGACCCGCCTTAAAAACGAGCAGCTGGACAAGGCGGCCACGGTCATGCGCACGGCGGCTACCCCCGCAGCCCGTGACAAAGGGCTGTGCGACTTGAGCCGGCTTATCAATCAATCGGGCAATATGCAGTTGCGCGGCGGTAACAAGTATTACGTGATCACCCGTAAGAACGTCAACAACGTTGCCATCACCGTGCTCGGCCGCGCACAAGTGGCTTACGCCTGGAAAGAATAAGCCGATACTTACTGTTCCAGCCGCCCTCTATGTAAGCGTTGTGAGTCTTGCGGGAGCGGCTGGGACGGGTGATTGCTAGCCATGCGTTTTTTATTGTTCCGGCTACAGCGGCTGCTGATCGTATTCTTCGCGGTCACGCTGCTCACGTTTTTGCTGGTGAACGTACTGCCCGGCGATGTGGCTTATGACATCGCTGGCCAGGATGCCTCCGAGGAGGACGTGCAAGCCATACGCGCCGATCTCGGCCTCGATAGGCCGGTGCTGATCCGCTACGCTGATTGGTTATCCAGTTTTCTGGTGGGGGATTGGGGCATTTCCTACCGCACCGGCGAGCCGGTGGTAGAGGCGATCTTCTCGCGCTTTCCGGTTTCTTTACAACTGATGCTGATGACGCAGCTCATCGCTTTGTGCATAGCGGTTCCTGCCGCCTTCTTCAGCGCGTTGCGCCCTGGCAGTTTTGTTGACCGCGGCATTGCCGCCAGCGCGTTCATGTCCTTGTCCGTGCCTTCCTTCATGGCCAGCATCGTGTTGATCCTGGTCTTCGCTTTGCATCTGGATCTGCTGCCAGCCACCGGCTACGTGCCCATCACGGAGGACTTTTGGCACAACATCGCCGCTTTTGTATTGCCGGCCATGAGTATCGCTTTGGCGGAATTCGTCGTATTGATGCGGGTGCTGCGCGCCGATCTCATCAGCGTGCTGCAGGAAGATTACATCGCCATGGCACGGGCCAAGGGCTTGCCCACCGCGCGTATCCTGCTGCTGCACGCGCTGCGCCCGGCGTCATTTTCCACCATTACGATCCTCGGTTTGCAGATCGGCAATCTCATCGGTGGCGCCATCATCGTGGAGACTATTTTTGCCCTGCCGGGGGTGGGCCGTCTGCTTATCAATGCCATCTACGCGCGTGATTTTCTGGTGGTGCAGGGCGCGGTTACCTTCATCGCGTTCGCTTATGTCTTAGTCAACTTCACCGTCGATCTGCTGTACCTGATTTTGGACCCGCGCATCCGTACCGAGAAAGCCCATGGTTAAGGGCGCATGGTTGAGGGCTCGTGGTTAGGGGGGCTCATGGGCAGGGGCCGTCATGATTAGCGGCTTGCTCAAACTGTGGTTGCCGCTGCTCTGGCTGCTGGCGGTATTGGTCACGGCCCTATTCGCCCCCCAGCTAGGCATTCGCGATCCAGCGGCGATGGATTTCATCGCCCTGTCCGCACCGCCCAGTGAGGACCATTGGCTGGGCACCGACGTGCTCGGCCGCGATCTACTGGCGCGGGTCGCTTACGGCGCCCGGGTATCACTCACCGTCGGTTTTGTCGCGCCGCTAGTGGGGCTTTTGATAGGCGTTTGGCTGGGCATGTTGGCCGGCTATTACCGCGGCTGGCTGGAGTCCGTGGTGGTGGTGGCCATCGATACGCTGCTGGCCTTGCCGGGATTGGTGGTGCTGCTTTTGTTTGCGCTGACCTTCGGCGGCAGCCTGATGAATGTCAGCATCAGCCTGGGTATTTTGTTCATTCCCGTGTTCACCCGCATCGCCAGGGCCAACACCTTGGTCTACGCGGAGCGGGAGTTCGTGTTGGCGGCGCGGGCCATGGGCGCACGCGACTTCTACATCCTTAGCCGGGAGATTTTACCGAACGTCATATTGCCGGTGATCGCCTACGCGCTGGTGGCGGTTGCGACCGCCATCGTGGCGGAGGGCGCGCTCAGTTTCCTCGGCTTGAGCGTACCGTCGCCCAGTCCGAGTTGGGGCGGCACCATCGCGGAGGGGCGCGAGCAATTGGAAGAGGCGCCCCATATCAGCGTGGTTCCGGCCCTGGTGATGTTTTTAACCGTGCTGTCCTTCAACCTGGTGGGCGACACCTTGCGCGCGCGCCTGGCGGATGTGCGTGAGAGTGCTATATGAGAATCCTAATCATATGAGTGGGGTACTGTACGTCGCATCATTGCGGGCGCATTTTCATACGCCCAAGGGCGTGGTGCATGCCATCGACGGCGTCAGCTTGGACATCGCGCCGGGCCGGGCGCTTGGCTTGGTGGGAGAGTCGGGCTGTGGCAAGTCCGTATTCGCCCGCACCGTGATGGGTTTGTTGCCGAGTTATGCGCGTATTCTTCCAGGCTCCGAATTGCGCTTCCAGGGCCAGGATCTGCTGGCGTTACCGGCGCGCCAGCGCCGCGCCCTCTGCGGCCCCGAAATGGCGATGATTTTTCAAGATCCCATGACCAGCCTCAATCCAGTGATGCGCATCGGCGATCAGATCATGGAGGGGATGCGCTTTCACCTGGGCACGCCCAAGAGTGAGGCGCGGGCACGGGCGCTGGAGCTACTGACCGAGGTCGGTATTCCACAGGCGGAGCAACGCCTGCGCCAATATCCGCACCAATTGTCGGGGGGGATGCGCCAGCGGGTGGCTATCTCCATCGCTCTTGCCTGCGAGCCCACTTTACTGATTGCCGATGAACCCACCACCGCGCTCGATGTAACGGTGCAGGCCGGCATCTTGGATCTGCTGCAACGCGAGCAGCGGGCACGGCATATGAGCTTGATCTTAATCACCCACGATCTGGGGGTGGTGGCGGGCCGCTGTGACGAAGTGGCCGTGATGTACGCCGGCAACATCGTCGAGCATGCTGACACGGCGGCGTTGTTCGCCCGCACGCGCATGCCTTACACCCAGGCACTGCTGGATTCCATCCCGAAGCTTGAGCAGCCACCGCATCAACGCTTGAACAGCATAGGCGGGCGCCCGCCGCAGTTGATCAATCCACCGGACGGGTGCCGGTTCGCGCCCCGGTGCCAGTACGCGGATGCGCAATGCCGTGAGGCCTTGCCGCCTTTTATAAAGGATATATACGCCGGGGATGTATACGATGGGGATGTCTCCGGCGGGGATGCTTGCGGCGGGCAGGTCCATGGCTATGCCTGCTGGCGGCCACTCAATAGTGCCCCGGCGAGTGCCAACTCATGAAGACGGCGTCGTGAAGACGGCAGCATGATGGACGGGGTTGAGCCACTTCTCGAAGTGCGCGATCTGATCGTCGATTTCGCCACCCACGCGGGGACCGTGCGGGCCGTTGCCGGCATGAGCTTCGAACTGGCCCGGGGCGAGACCTTGGCCCTAGTGGGTGAGTCGGGCTGCGGCAAATCCACTACGGCACGGGCAGTGATGCAATTGCCCAAGCCGAGCGCCGGTGAAGTGTGGCTGGAACGCGAAGATCTCACTCAGGTGACGCCAGCACGCATGCGCGAGTTGCGCCGCCGCTTGCAGATCGTGTTCCAAGATCCCATCGCCTCGTTGAATCCGCGCATGCGGGTGGCCGACATTATCGCCGCGCCGTTACGGGTCACCGGGCAGGGAACGCGGCACGAGCAGCGCCAGCAGGTGGCAGCGATGCTGGAGGCCGTGGGCCTTGATCCCGCCGTTGCCATGGACAAACGGCCGCACCAATTCTCCGGCGGACAATGCCAACGCATCTCCATTGCGCGGGCGTTGATTCTCGCCCCGGATCTGTTGGTGTGCGATGAGCCGGTATCGGCGCTGGACGTGTCTATTCAAGCGCAGATCTTGAACCTGCTCGAGGATATGAAAGAGCGTTACGCCCTCACCATGTTGTTCATATCCCATGATCTGGCGGTGGTGAAAAGCATCGCCGATCGGGTGGCGGTGATGTATCTGGGCCGCATCTGCGAAATCGCCCCCGCCGAGACCCTCTACAGTGCCCCTACCCATCCGTATACCCAAGCGCTGTTGAGCGCGATCCCCATTCCCGATCCGGCGGCGGAACTCGGCCAGCCGGACTTGGTGGACGGTGAATTGCCCTCGCCCATGAACCCGCCCAGCGGCTGTGTGTTCAGAACCCGTTGTCCGCGCGCGCGCGCGCGTTGCGCCGAGGAGATACCGGCGTTGCGCCTGCGGGACGGTGGCGGCAGCGTGGCTTGTCATTTTGCCGCCTAGTGCGGGCGAGGACGTTCTCATTCCCTTCGATGGGGGCACACTCGCCGGGACCCTGGTGTGGCCTGATGTGCGTCCCGTGGCCGCTTGTGTACAGGTGGCGGGTCGGGGCCTGCGGATCGGGACGGTAATACCGTTGGCACCAGCCATAAGAACGACTCGCTAAAACTTCTGGCCCATAGGCTGGCGGATCGTGGTTTTGTAGTCCTCCGGTACGATAAACGCATGATCGGTGGCAGTTCATGGCCGGAACATGATGAAACAGACCTGCGCTTCCAGCATTTTGTTGATGATGCGGTGCGGGTCGTGACCTGGATGCAAGAACAGACGGAAGTGCCGATCTATCTTCTCGGTCACAGTGAGGGAGCAACTATCGCATTGGAGGCTGCATCAGTTGCGGTAGTGGCGGGTGTTGGTGGCCATCGCGGCGCTAGGGCGGCCCGCGGCCGAACTGTTACGAGAGCAACTTCGCGGCAAGTTGCCCGAGCAAATCGCAGATGAAGCTGACCGGGCTATAGAGCTGTTGGAAGCTGGACAGTTAGCGCCGAACACCCCAAGAGCACTCCACGGTTTGCTACGCGATAGTGTGCAGCCCTATATGATGTCTTGGTTCGCCCGCGACCCAGCCGCCGCCATCGCCAAACTTCGTGTACCCGTCGCACTTGTTTATGGCACCAGCGATATTCAAGTGCGCTCAAGCGAGGTGGCGTATTTGACGGCTGCCTATGCGAAGGCGCAAGTCTTCGAGATCGAAAGCATGAACCATGTGCTCAAGATGGTTGGCAGTGACGATGTGCTGCAAGGGCGCGCTTATGCGGATCCCACGTTGCCTGTTGCCGTTGAATTGGTTCGTATTCTGGCAAGTTTTCTTCTGTCGCCTTGATATCGCCGCCGTATCGTGTGGATGCACTTGTGGGCACCTTAAAAAAATGCACTTTTTCCGCGATTGCGGCGTCAGCGCCGTGCTCCAATCCTCAGGTATCACCTATACACTGCGGTTGTGCGCGCGGTGCTTCCTTGCACTCACGAAAAAATGACTATTTTTAGAGGTGCCCTTGTGTGCTACTTTGTGTGCGCCTATGTGTTTAGCGAGGTGCAACTATGGCCACAAACCTCTCGATCGATACTGAACTGCTCGAAGAAGCCTTGTCAATTGGTGGCATGATGACAAAAAAGGACACTGTTAATCAGGCACTTAAAGAGTTTGTTCAACGACGAAGGCAACGCGAAATATTGGAGTTGTTTGGCCAACTCCCCCAAGACTCAGATTATGATTACAAAAAAAGCCGCCGATGACTGGAGTACTTGTTGATACTTGCGTTTGGTCACTTGCTTTTCGAGCGGCGGCGAACAACGAAAACTGGATTGTGGAAGCACTTGCACGAATAATCGACAACAATCGTGCTCGGATTATTGGCCCCATTCGCCAAGAGATTCTTTCTGGATACAGCAACAAAAACAGATACGACAGACTAAGGAAAAAGCTCAGCTATTTCCCCAACGTACCCATACTTGATCTTGACTACGAAGCAGCGGCTGAATACTCCAACTTTTGCCGCACTAAACTTTTGCTGCACTAAGGGGATACAGGGGTCGCATACAGATTTCCTAATCTGTGCAGTATCTATTCGCGCAAAGTTTCAGATATATATAACAGATAATGATTTCAAGCACTACAAGAAGCACCTGCCAATCTCGCTTCTTGGAGAAAGCTAACAACGATGCTTATCGGCGACTTGAGACGTCTGGCAAATTGCGGCAGCAATCTCGACCCGCAGGTCGCAGCAAGCGGCAAGGTGTTCATTTCTGAGGCCGTAATCCTTACGCCCGTGGGGTACTTTCCACCGTCTATCGCAGCCTTCACCATCAGTTCCGGTCCTGTACACGTATAGCTGATGAGGGTGATAGGTGTGTTTCGCCGCCGCCCGTTGGTACTGCCCTTAAATCCCACTTTCTTCTTGGTAAATTGGATGTAACCTACTTTTTACGAATCAGCGGCCTGCAAGTCCGGCTGCATGCGCTTCTTGGACGAAGCCGTTACGCATAGGCGGTACTTTTTCTATGCCATCTAAGCGGCTTGTACTTCTCTCTCTCCACGATACCCCGTGCCTCAAGATCAAGCTGCACCGTTTTTGCCCACCATCCGGCAGTGGCGCCCTGCGGAAATATGTTATCAGGTAAATGTCTCTTAACTTGGTTCTGTATCTCCTTTTGCGTTAAGCCGGGACTAGAATTAGGCAGCACATTTAGAAGCGCTTTTTTCATTGCATTATATTTCGTGGCGTTAACATTCGTGACTTGTCCAGGAATGTTGACGTTCTCCACCTGCACTTTTTCCTCTTTAGGGCGCCTCTAAAAATAGTCATTTTTTCGTGAGTGCAAGGAAGCACTGCACGCACAACCGCAGTGTATAGGTGATACCTGAGGGTTGGAGCACGGAACTGACGCCGCAATCGCGGAAAAAGTGCGTTTTTAGAGGTACTCTTTAGTTGTAACGATAAGCATGAGCGGCTGGAACAAGCGCGTAGCGCTTGTTGTGCCAGGTCACGTTGGCGGTCCCAGAAAAAGTAACCCCGCGATGGCCCACAGCTCGGGATGTTCAACAGAGGCAAAGCCCTCGAACAACATTGCGAACGAGATCCATTTTAGCCAATCAGAATTCTGCTCTACAGGATTTTGCCGATGTGGTGAGACACAGAGGAATCTGGGGTGTCCGTTATGGGGTGCATGCATTTCGATCCTTGATACCAACGCGGCGTACTTTTCGTTATTTGTCGTAGCGCGGCTTATTGTGCGTACGTCATCGACGAGAGAGGCGACGGTTTTGAGGCTCGCCGTGTGATATGCCTCCAGTTGTTTGGGCCGCGGTACCTGAGTTGTGGTCTTTACTTCAACGAGTAACCATCCCGACTCGCCGTTCCAGAACGCAAAATCGATGTTCGTGCTTTGGTTGTTCGATTTCTTCAGCGGTAACTCTGGACAAATATAGGACAAATTGCTTCCAAGGTAGCGGCTCAACGCTTCACCAAGGAACATTGACAACAGCGGTTCGCTACACCGCTCAAACATACTTTGGGATACTCCTATTGGTCTGAAGCTCTGTCACCAGCCTCTCAATCGACGCCTTGAGTGAGGTCACAGTGTCGGCCCAACGGGAAGTTAAGCGTCGCGGACGATGCGCCAGTGCGTACACTGCGCCGAACCGCGTACAACGGGATGGCTCAGGAGCCGGCGGAGACGCGAAGCGCCGGAGCGAACCCAAAGCGCTCGCGCTTTGGGCGGTCCCCGGCAGCCACTTGTTATGTGTTGCGAACCGGAGCACGATCCCAACTCGATCGCTGGTGCGAACCGGAGCAATCACTGTGCCCTATAAACCGCTTGCGACCATTCGCGACAATGCGTTGGCTCTGCCGCTTGATGAGCGTGCCGAACTTGCACGAGACCTTGTTGCCAGCCTTGATGGACCGCCCGAGCCAGATGTGACTGCGCAATGGGACGCTGAACTCTGTCGAAGAATCAATAGGTTGCGCCGCGGCCAAGCGACACTGATTGACGCTGATGATGTCATTGCGAGAGTTCGCGCACGCCTCGCCCAGACCTGATGCTGCCGGTACGCGTCGATTCCGACGCAGCCCAGGAACTCGAAGAGGCAATCGCCTGGTACGAGCGGCAATCGCCTGGAACGGGAAAGAGACTGCTCGACGCTTTCGACACGGCAATTCGCCTCCTTGAAGACCATTCCGTTCCATTCGTTCCGGTTTCGGGGGCGGCCGGTCGCCTGGGCGCAAAGCAACTCCTCCTCCATCGCTTTCCCTACTCCGTCATCGTCGTAGAAGATGATGACGCTTTTGTCGTTCTCGCCGTGGCACATCACGCTCGCCGTCCGGGCTATTGGATGGACCGCTTGAGCACATAACGATCTCGATGACGCGCCGGTAAAACCGCGTAGCGGGATTGCCGAGCGAAGCGACGGAGGGAACCAAACCGCTCGCGGTTTGGGCGGTCGGTCTGCAGCGCCGTGTTGGAGCGCACTTCAATGCAGTGCACTCAAGGCGAACGTCCGGTGGTATCCGTCGCTTGCCTTATTGTAGTAATGGACGTGCAATGAATTGGTCGTACCGAGGATACTGCCAACCATGAATGCGAGGGTCGATGGAACACCCGGCAATACGTGCACTTCCGCTCCCTCATCCAGATACCGAAACGTAACCGATGCTAGTTCGCGTGCAAGCTTCATCCAATCCGACGACAACGGAATGTGACCGGCAGCCTCACGCAACGACACCGTTACAGTCGTAACCGCGCCGCACTCAGGATACGGTTTCGGAAGCTTGTGACCGGTGAATTCCCACACCAATAGTACCCTGTCTCCAACACTCACCACAGGTTCAATCGGGTCCACACCTACAGTGAGCATCTCGGGCTCTCGAACTCGTTCATTCAGAAAATGGTATCCCTCTTCTCTGGTTGCATTCGCCATGTTGCAGATTTCCGAGTACGGTTCC
Source organism: Gammaproteobacteria bacterium (assembly GCA_012103455.1). Taxonomy (GTDB): domain Bacteria; phylum Pseudomonadota; class Gammaproteobacteria; order HK1; family HK1; genus WLWT01. The sequence goes on along the minus strand of WLWT01000001.1, from coordinate 3,861,346 downwards.
TTGACACCGCCGACGTGCTGATAGAGAACGTAGGGAATTCTGCGGCCCGCGCGCGCTCCTACGGCGAGTGCGATAGGCGCGGGGGTTACAAGGAAGATGTGATAGATGGTTGGTAGTTCGATTCGGTTTGCGAGGCCTCCAAAGTGAGTGTCCACATGCTTCGCAGCATCCAGCCACTGAGCTGGCTCACCACTCAACCTAGAGTTGTCGAAATACGCCCAGTCTAACCTGTGAATCCTGAAGGTCTTCTTGATGCTATCCCAAGGTATCCCGGCGCGACGGATTCGGTCTTCTTGCTGGCGCAGCGCGTTTCGGTACCACTCGTTCGTTTGAGCCAGGCATATCGAGTACGGGATTGAAACAAACCCGTGAGTTTCACGGGCAAGTCGCCAAACGTTACGTGCATGGATCACGATGTAGAGCCCCGAGAGCCCAATCGGGACTAGCCGCAATGGTTCAAATGTAGGTTTGAGTGCAGCATCAATGAGCAGGCCCGCCGTCGTCGCGACCACGAGCAAGAACCCAAGAAGGTCTTCCTGATCCAGGGTTTTGAAGAAGTGCCGAATCATGCTCAAGCGCGCTAACGAGGCTGTAGAAAAACCTCATTTTTCAAATTTCTGATCTAATAAAATCAATCATTTACTACTTTGGAAAAAAGTTACCCGACACAAATTAATAAAATATGTTATAGTGATGCTATGAAAAAGACAGACGGTCGCTCACTGCCCCATTCCGCACGAGAAGCCATCCGCAGGCACGCGGTTGCGCAAGTATTATCGGGTGAAAGCCCTGAAAAAGTAATTAAAGCCCTCGGATTTCATCGTTCTTGCATTTACGATTGCTTATCCAGCGTATGAGCAAGGTGGTGAGCAGGCGCTGTCCACCGGCAAGATCACGGGTCGCCCAAGAAAGTGTCCCGATGAATATGCGGATCGCTTACGTGAACGGGTTAAAACGAATCCGTTGCAATTGGATTTTCATGATGCCCTGTGGACGCGCTCGATGATTCAGATATGACTGAAAGACAAATTTGGCATCGAAGTCAGCGAGCGCTCGGTGGGCAATAGCCTGTCTCGTTGGGGGATGAGTGCGCAGCGCCCTGGGTTTAAGGCATACGAGCCAGACCCTGATCAGGTTAAGGTATGGTTAAGAGAAACTTGGCCTGAAGTACAACAAGAAGCGAAAAGGCGGCGAGCGCGGGTCTATTTTGGCGACGAATCGACGATCCGGTCGGATTATCATCGTGGTACCACTTGGGGGGTACGGGATGATACGCCGGTTGTAGCGAAAACGGGTCGGCGCTTTAGCGTAAATAGGCTGTCAGCCGTTTCGCCGAAGGGTCACCTGCGTTTCATGGTAACCGAATCACGGGTAACCGCAGACGTTTTTATCGACTTTCCAAGGCGTTTGCTGCACAACGCCAAGCGATCGGTCTATTGGGTTGTTGATGGCCATCGAATTCATCGAACCAAGAAAGTGCAAGAATTTGTCCGCACTAGCCAAGGTAAGCTCACGTTAGTATTGTTACCGCCGTATTCACCGGAACTCAATCCTGATGAGCTAGTATGGCATCACGTAAAAAGCCAACGGATTGGGCGGACAGTGGTGGCTACAAAGGAGCAACGGGTGGCCTTGGCTCGTTCGGTGTTGCACTCACTGCAACACAATACGCAAATAATTAAACGGTTTTTCTATGAAGAACATGTCAGATATATTCTGAATTGATGTCGGGTAATTTTTTTCCGAATTAGTAAATTGACGGACGAGGTAAAATCACTCATCCACCACTACATGGAACAAGACTGAAGCCCTGAACAGGCGGCGGGCCGCCTGAAACGAGAGGGCGTCGTTACGCTTCATCATGAAACGATTCATCAGTACATTTTGACAGACAAAAAAGCGCGAGGAACACTCTATCAACATCTTCGACACCAGACTAAGACCTATCGCAAGCGCTACGGGTCGCCTCGTAATCGCACGGGTATTCCTAATCGCGTTGATATCGAGCAGCGTCCTGAAGCTGCCAATCATCGTCAACGTGTAGGCGATTGGGAGGCCGACACCCTCATTGGCCAACATCACCAAGGTCCGATTGTGACACTCGATGATAGGAAAAGTAAGCTGCGTCTAGCGGCACCATTAGCAGGAAAAAAGGCCGAGTCTGTTAAAGACGCGATAGTAGCATTGCTCAGACCGCTCAAGGCCCACGTTAAAACAATTACCCTCGATAACGGCAAAGAGTTTGCACAACACGAGACGCTGGCTAAAAAGCTAGAATGTGATACCTATTTTGCGAAACCAGCTGGATTCGTATCATAAGTGCATAACCTCTGGAGCCAGAGGGTTGCTTAAAGTGCCTTTGGAGTGAATCAGAACTCAGGGGTACTCTGTTAAGTAACCACACCCGACAGAGGACGACACAAATGGCCTATAAACACTTGAGTTCCGAAGAAAGACATTATATCCAAACTGAACGCGAAAAGGGCACTTCCCAGAACAAAACAGCCGCGGCGTTAGGGCGTGTACAGGGTAGCCTTTCTCGTGAGTTGGGGCGCAACACAGGGAAAAGAGGGTATCGGTATAAACAAGCCCACCAGATGGCTCAACAGCGTCATAAGGATAAGCCTAAAGCGGTTAAGTTGACCCCTGATATCAAGGAACGAATAGGTCGAGATATACGGGCTGATTGGAGTCCCGAGCAGGTTTGCGGAAGGCTTACACACGAAGGCGTTATCGAGCTTCATCACGAAACCATTGACCCGTACGTTTCAGGTGATAAAGCCAACGGTGGAACGCTCTACAAGCATTTGCGCCAGCAGAGAAAAACTTATCGAAAAAGATACGGTTGCGTGCACAATCGAACCGCTATTGCTGATCGTGCCGGTATTGAAGAAAGGTCAGAGGACGTTAACAAGCGTGAGCAAGTAGGTGACTGGGAAGCCGATACCGTCATCGGTAAGAAACACAAAGGAGCTATCGTCACACTGGATGAGCGAAAAACAAAACCGCGACTTGCACTACCCTTGCGGAGCAAAAAAGCGGATGCGGTTAAACAGGCCATGATTGACGTAATGGAGCCTCTCGAAAAGTGTGTCAAGACGATTACTTACGACCATGGCAAAGAGTTTGTGGGTCATACAGCAGTCAACAAGGCGTTGAAGTGCGAAAGCTATTTTGCAACGCCTTACCACTCATGGGAGAGAGAGGGCAAAATGAAAATGGGAATGGGTTACTCAGACAGTACTTCCCCGAATCCATGGGGTTGGATCAAGTCACCGAAACAGAGGTGATTGGAGCGGTTGACAAGTTGAACAGCAGACCCAGAAAGTGCCTTAGTTACAGGACGCCTTACGAGATGTTCAAGGAACTGACTGGAATAGACGCAAGAAAAGTCATGGGTTATGCACTTATGACTTGAATCCAAGTCTCAATACCGCTCCGCTTCGTGAGGTTAGCCGTCTTTATCCATCGATTAAGCGACAGCACCTTCCAGGTATCCGCAAAGAGATTGTCAATGTAGCCGTGCTTGGCATCGACTAGGCGGTCCTTGACTAACGATGGAAGTGCGTTGTTTTCTGTAGCACTATTCATATGGGTCTTCTGCATTATTGGTGTCTGGGTTAGAGCTGACATTGTAACGCATGCAAAACCCACTTTATTTTAAATCAGTAGGTTGCCTCCGATTTCTTATCCCTTTTGAACCTCGAAGCTTGAGTTACTTATATTGTACCATTTAGTCTATTTTTAGTGGTCCCCATAAGAACAACTCGCTAAAACTGTTGGCCTATGGGTTGGCGGAGCGCGGTTTTGCAGTGCTCTGGCCACGGCTTGTTGCGCGATAGTGTGCAACCTTATTTGATGTGCCGAATTCATAAAAGTTCGAGTTGGACCGCATTATCTTGGTGAGTTCTGAAATACTTTGGCACGAAAACTCTTGATTCTTGCCATGTCGCGTATACGCAGTACTCGAACAATTCTTTTTTACAATTTCGCTTTCTGACAATCCTGCTTCCTACATTGTTATAACCAAGCATTTTGAGTGAATCCTCAAGTAGCTTATCGGTGTGTACTTGCTTGCCGTAGAAACTTGAATTACCTACTATGTAAGAGAGCTCTGCTCCTTTTTTCAAAGAAGTTTTCAGGTTTTGAAGGTGTAAGTGCATGTCATGGAAGTATTTCCAGACATAATTAGCCATCAGCAAAGCATTCTTTTCTTCTGTTTCAAGAATTCTAGATACGACTCGTTTGAGCGACTCTGGTAGTTGAGTACCGTTGGATTCCCAACTTTGAAGCCTACTTGTCGCCACACCCCAAGTTCCACCTATTGCTTTCCAATCTAGCTCACCGGCTTCCCTTGCTGTATCGAGAAATTTAGTCCAATACATATAGGGTCGCAGTTCACGAATGTAACTAATCCGATTCGGATACGGTGGAGAAGTAACGACGTGAGAATATTTAACCCCATCAATAGAAACTTTTTCTCTTGAATCTACAGAATAGATGGATGCTTCTCCAGAAAGAGGTTGTTCGGCGCTGTCAGTTATTGCTTCGAGGATTTCTACGAATAGAGATTCTATTTGTTCTATCTCAAACGTTGTAACTTCATCATGAAAAGACATTGACACATGATTAAATGCCGCTGATGAGGTTTCAATGATTAGCCGACAGAATGCGATCCAAGCAAGAGATGAAACGTTATTGTTTGCAGGCTCTTCAAATTGATTAACAAGGGATTGCCGAAGCGCTGCAAGCACACTTAGCGTATGCTCACACCACCATCTAGTGATGTTATGTATGTCCGGCAACCAATTCTCTTCATTCGCAAGTTCTTTACATTCTGCAAGTACTGTATCAATACCGACTCTTAACTCCTTCAATTCGCGAGCCGAATAGTTCCGGCACTTTGCATCGCCCAACCAAATTAGAAAGGGATTTATGTCAAGGGAATGTGCTGTCAAGCCATTTTCAGCCGCAACAAGTCCAGTTGTCCCCGTGCCAGAAAACGGATCGAGAATAAAGGAGTTTTGTGGGATACTGTGAATAACCTCTTCAACCAACTTAACCGAGTATGCAGGAGTGAGGCGTAACCAGCCATGCCTACCAAGTTTCTTGTTGTACTTAAATGTGTAATCTGAACGCTGACCAATCTTCATTTCCATTACTCTGCATTCAACAAGGTTTCGAGAACATCGTGAATTCCTGTTTTTATACTGTTGGTGTGCCGTTTAAAGAAGTCAGCCAAATCATACCCAAGAACTTGATCACAGAACGCATACAATGACATTTGTGAATCGCGGTTTGTTCTGCCGATAAGAATACCGCAGCGATTGTTGCGGTATCGAAGGACTATATCTGAGTCAATCTGTGACGAAAAGATAGCGAATACAGGTAGGTAGTCATTTGCCCATGCCACTGTAGCATTATCAATATCGGCATTCTGACGCTTGGAGTCTTTACTTTTATAACCTTGTCGTACCTCGAATACTATTCCCTTTCTTGGTTTTTTGACATCGCCTAAATATGTACAGTAATCTGCAATCCAGTTCTGGACGTTACCAAGTACATTTGGATTTCTTATTTCGGATAGTTCGAGTCTCCCGTCAAGAGATAACTTCTTGTCTTTGCCGGAACTGGTTTGTGCTGAATAAGACCAAGTAGCAAATTCTGGGTCTGTGTAACCTGTGCTATCTACCAAGACAGCTCTAAAAAGACGTTCACATCCGATACCAATTTGACGGTAAACAGAGGTCATTCCACCTGCTGCTCGATGAGCTGAATACATGAGAGCAGTATCTAGCCCTAGCCATGCGTAGAACGGATCTGAGCCGTACAAATGCTTGAACTGGGACAATGACAATCCGTCATCGTTGTTACCTTGCCCAAATTTTGGCCTGTAGTCCCTGCACTTCCTTATTGGTTCAAGGAAGGTTTCAATATACTGCTTTTCTTGTGGTTTCAATTTTGACCTTTTTTACTACCAGTTTATGAGGGCTAACAGGTATTCGCCGGACATTCATTGCACAATTCTACCATTGCACAATTCTACGGCGAGTTGCAGCAGTTGTTTATGGCAATATGCCATGTATTCATCCGTTGCGCTAATTCTGTTGGGGTTTCTACCCCATTTCCTTTCTTAGTCGATGACTTCCTAGTCCATGACTGACGCTGATGATCTACACAACGGTGAAGAGCGGTTTGCCGAGGACTTTCAGGTCCACCTCCACGCCGAGGCCGGGTGCGGTGGGTGCGCTGCCCGTACCGGCGGCGGAGCGTGGCTGATAATAGGCTATGTGTTCGTTGGTCCAGTCGTTCATGAAAGATGCCGTCAGCACCTGCTTGGCTGGTGTGCTGGCCGTTAAATGGGCGACTGCGGCGGTGACCAGATCGCCGCCCCAGGTGTCTTCTATTGTGATCCTGAGTCCTAGTGCTTTAGCCAGATCGCGAATGAGTTTGGATCCGCTCAAGCCGGCGAACTTGGAGAGCTTTAAATTAACCGCTTCCATGGCGCCGGCGTGAAACGCCCGCAGCAGGGTGTTCACATCGGTAATGACTTCATCCAATACCATGGGCAACGAAGTCCGTTGGCGCACATACAAACATTCTTCCAGTGTCACGCACGGCTGTTCGAAAAATACCCGTGACAGTGGCTCCAGCAGGCGCGCGGCGATGACCGCTTCTTGCAAACACCAACCGCCGTTGGCATCGGCTACCACGAAGTCATCGTCTTCCAGTACCGCTACCACCGCGCGCACGCGGTTGGCGTCCTCGTGCGGATCGGTGCCGATTTTGAGTTGAAAGCGGTGGATGCCCTCGGTCCGCCTAGCGATGACGTAGTCGCGCATGGCCTGCGGAGTATCCAAGGGGACGGCTTTATAGAGGGGGAAGCTGTCCTGCGCCAAGCCGCCCAGCAAGGTGGTGACGCTCTGGCCTGTGTTTTTGCCCAGTATGTCGAAGCAAGCGATGTCGATGGGGCTTTTGGCGTAAGCATGGCCGCGCAACCGGCTGTCCATGGCTGCGTGGACGGCGTTTAGGTTACAGGGGTCCACGCCGATGAGGCCGGGTGCCATGGCCGCCAGTGCCGCTCGCGCGCCTTCGCCGTGGGCGGCGAGGTACAACGGACCCAGCGGACACACTTCACCGAAACCGTCGATGCCGGCATCGGTGTGGATGCGCACCACTGTGCTCGGCAGATGGGTGACCACTTGGCCACCGGACATAACGTAGTTGCCGTAGCGGTAGCTCAGGTCGTAACCGTAAATGTCTACTCTTTTAATCCGCAAGAGTGATCCGTAAGAACGTTGGCTGCGTGAGGGTTAGTGGGTCACGGATTTGGGCGTCGGTACGATGCGGGTTACTTGGATGGCGGAGCGATCGATGAGTTGGCTGATGATGGGCGCCATTTCATCTTGCCAAAAATCGCTTTCGTATACGGCGGCGTACAACTGTTCGCGCGCTTCTTCGGAGTCGAAGCGGCGCATCCAAACGTAGACCGTTTCGTCTTGCTCGCCGCGAAAGCTGCCGGTGATGACCATTCCTTTGGAGATCTGAAAAGGAATGATGCGCTCTTCCATGAGTTTCACCCACTCATCCATCTTGCCAGGGAAAATTTTATATTGGCGCAATTCGTAGAACATTTGTCGTATCTCCAGCAGCGGGGTAAGGGGCCGCGGGCCTGGGTGCGGCTGACAGCGCACACTTTAGCGCATTATTTTGTATCCCGCCTATACACTAGGGCACCTGCTAAAAATGCACTTTTTCCGCGATGGCGGCGTCAGCGCCGTGCTCCAATCCTCAGGTATCACCTATACACTGCGGTTGTGCGCGCGGTGCTTCCTTGCACTCACGAAACAATTATTGTTTTTAGAGGTGCCCACTAGTATCTCTGTGCACAGGGACTAGTCCTGATGAACGACCCCATTCCTCCGCGCGCCTCCCCCGGGCGTTGCGCGCCTAGTGTGCCGGGGCCTCGTATGCAACGGCCGCGGACATCGAGGCGGGCCGCCGCCGAGCCGGCGGCTATGCGCTTTCGCCGGTGGCGCCAACGTGGCCGTGACGCCGCCGCGGAGTTGGCGAAGAGCAAGACCGGATTGGCGGGTGGCGTTATTTTGTTGTTGGTTTTTTCCGTCTGCGCCATGGCGCCGGTTTTGACCCGGTACGATCCGCTCAAAATCGATGTGACGCAGCGGCTACAGCTTCCTTCTTGCGAGCACCTGCTGGGTACCGATCATTTCGGCCGTGATGTGTACTCGCGCATTTTATGGGGTGGGCGCCGGGTGTTGGTGGTGGCTTTGTTGGCCGTGTCGTTGGGCTTACTGTTGGGGGTGCCTTTGGGCCTGTTTGCGGGCTATGCCGGCGGCTGGATCGACGGTCTTGCCATGCGTTTTGTGGATGCTCTGCTGGCGTTTCCCGGTATCTTGTTGTTTTTACTTTTTATGACTTTGGCCCAGGCGTACAAACTGGAGGGGGTGGCCCGCGACGCTATTTTGGTGACTGCTTTAGGCGTTGCGTTCATGCCGGAAACGGCGCGGCTGATGCGCGGCGCTATGTTGAACGAGCGCGGCAAAGAGTACGTGGAGGCGGCCCGGCTGATGGGCAATTCATCCTCTTATATCGTGCTCCGGGAGATACTGCCGAACTGTGTTTCACCGCTGATCGTCCATGCGACGGTTTATCTTGGCATCGTCATATTGGCGCTGGCGGCGCTGTCTTATCTGGGTTTGGGTACGCCGCCGCCGACGCCGGATTGGGGCGGTGATCTGCGTGCCGCCACGGACTATATGGAACAGGTGCCGGGGCTGGCGGTCATTCCGGGGCTGGCTATTTCCATCACTGTGCTGGGATTCAATCTCTTGGGTGACGGCTTGCGCGATATCTTGGATCCGCGGCTGGCGCAACGGTAGTGCCCTGAAGTAGAGGACGGTTGGCTCTTACCATTCAGTCAGCTTGACGGGGTTGGACGAAAGGCGGATAAGGCCACCGTCCACCGCGATGCACTCTCCGGTGATATAACGCGAGGCGTCCGCGGCGAGGAATAATACGGCGTCGGCGATGTCACCGGTATCGCCCCAGCGCTTGAGCGGTACTTGGTTGGCCAGATCATCGATAAGGCCGGGCACCGTGTTGCGGCTCCCTTTCCAGATGGCGGTGGTGATGAGCCCGGGATTGATGGCGTTAACGCGGATCCCTTGCGGTCCCCAATCAGCCGCCAACGCCCGGGTCATGGCATCCACCGCGCCCTTGGTGCCGGCATACGCCACGCGGCCCACAGGGGGCCTTTGAGGCTGGCCACTGAGGAGATGTTGATAACGCAGCAGCAGCCGCGCTCGATCATGGGGGGGCGAGGGTGAACATGACCCATGCGCGTACGTTGATGGAGAAAACCCGGGGCACCTCTAAAAATGCACTTTTTCCGCGATTGCGGCGTCAGCTCCGTGCTCGAATCCTCATGTATCACCTATCACTGCTGTCCCATAGAGCATACTAACCCTTTGAATTTATTGGAAAAACTGTTTTCATGTCTCAAACACAATGCCATAGTCAATTTTTTATGGAAATCAATAGGTTATACGCTGTGTTTAGCTATTTTGTGGGATAGCAGTGATCACCTATACACTGCGGTTCTGCGCGCGATGCTTCCTTGCACTCACAAAAAAACTACTATTTTTAAAGGCGCCCCCCGGTCTAACCCTTGCTCCGTCAATTGTTCGGGCCTGCGCCGTATGGGAATGCCGGCGTTATTGACCAAGATGTCAACGCCGCCGCATTGCGCTATCACCTCTTGCGCCAATTGGCCCCCGGCGCCCGCGGGTGCCATGTCCGCCGTAATGCTCAGAGGATCGTGTTGCGAGGTGTTGGCCACACGCTCTAAATCGCTGGTGGTACAGCCGGTTAGCACGACCCGTGCGCCGGCCCGGTCAAGCGCTACGGCACTGGCCTCGCCGATGCCCCGGCTCGCCCCTGTTATCAGCGCGGTTTTGCCAGTCAATTCGAACATCATCGCCACCTCGCAGGCCCGTTAATCAGGCGTGAATATATTGATGCCGCCGGCTGAGTGAACCTGGCCACGCGCGCCCAGAAAATCCTCCCGGGTCATGTTCTCGAGCAATTGAGCATCCTCCGGCGTATTGGCGATAAACCGTCGGCCATCTTCCAAACGGCCGAATAAAATCGCGTAGTCCGGTCCTTTGCGATCATGCATGACGGTGTAGGTTTCCACAGTGGCTGGGCCGTTTGCCACTGCCGTCACTGGCGGGCCTTTGTCAGCGTTTATCTCTGCTTGATAGAGGGCCGGATCTTTAGGCGCGAAAGCTTGCTCCGGTGCCTTGGTGGAGTAGATGCCCACGGACTGCTTGGTGACATAGTTGCCGTTGGCCGTGACCATGCCGAATGAGCCTGGTTTGGCCCGCACCCGGTGCATCATCTCGGCGATGGAGTGGGTGACGTAGTTGTTGCCGGGGCCGCCGAAGTAAGGCAGGCCACCGGTCACGGTAAGTCCTCTGGCATCGTCCAAGGCGATGCCCATTTCGCGGCTGGCGATCTCCACCGCCGAGGGGAAGCAGCTATATAAGTCGAAAAAATCGATGCGGTCTTTTTCGATGGCGGCCATCGCCAAGGCTTCGCCGGCGGCGATGCGCATGGCGGGGGAGGCGTGGTAGTTCAGCCGGTCGCTGATATACCAGTGATCATAGGTGTCGGCGCAGCCGTGTAAGTACACCCAGCGCGATTCACCGATGCCAAGGGCGCGGGCGTGGGCCGCGCTGGTGAGAATGACGGCGGCGGCCTGATCGATAAACGCGTTCGCATTCATCAATTTGGTATACGGAAAACCGATAAACGGATTGCTATCGCTCACCGTGGCGATCTGGTGAGCGCTAAAACCATCGCGCCGGGCCGCCAGGGGGTTGCCCGCGGCGACACTGGCGAAGCGTGCGAACAAGGTGCCCATGGACTGCATATGCTCGTCTATGGAGCGGCCATGAAAGCCACGGATACCGTTTTCGAACAGCGGGTAAGCGAAGATGGCGCCGGTCATGCGGTGGCGGTCTTCGGTGTCGTTCCAGCCGCGGGTGGGCACCCCCCACTGCGCCGGCGGCTCATCGCTGGGCTCGCTCCAATCGAGGGACAGTCCGGCGCGCTGCGCGGCTTTTTGCGTCGCCAGGGCCTCGCCGCCAGCCACTATGGCCGCCCGTACCTCACCCCGGGTCACTTTCTCGCTCAGCCGGTTGATGGACCATTGGGGCATATTGCCACCTGGGTAGGTGTAGATGAGGCGCTTGGGGTTTGCGACTGCGAGCCTTGTGGCTAAGGATTTAGGCGGATGTTGGTAGCGGCCAAAAGGACAAGTAAAGCGCCAACTGGTATCGGAGTACGAACGCAAAACCACCAGCGTATCCAGGGAGGTCAACAATTTATCGCCCGCGCCGCTGTCTTCGCCGGCTAGCCGGCAGGCTTGGGCGGTCAGGTCCATAGGCGCTAGCGCCGCCGCCGGATCCGGTTCGCGTTGGGTGATTTGTCCTGCACCTACCAGGACTGGAATGCGGTTTTCATCCATTGTGAGTGTCTCTTTAGCGGCTTTTTGTGGACCGACTTTTGCCGGCGCAGGATAGCATTGCGATCCGCCCGGCCGTTGCTGTTGCGCGCTGATTAGTCAACTATGTGGGGTTTTCTAGCCAGCGGGAGGTTCGTTATGCCCACTTCATGGATTGACCTGGACTCGCTCCAAAAACTCTTCAGGCCGCGGTCTATTGCCATACTGGGGGCATCATCCTCGCCCGCCAAGATCGGCGGGCGTCCGGTCGCCGCCTTGCTTAGGAACGGTTACCAGGGCGCGGTGTATCCGATCAATCCCAAAGCCGATACGGTGCAAGGCCTGCCCGCCTTCGGTTCCATCCTGGAAGTATCGGGCGAGGTGGATCTGGCCATCTGCTCGGTGCCCGATGCCATGGTCAAGTCGGTGTTGACGGATTGCGCTCAAAAAGGCGTCAAGTCCGTCATCGTGTTCAGTTCGGGCTTTGCCGAGGTCAGCGAGCGCGGTGCTGAGGCGCAGCGCGAGATCGCCGGGCTGGCGGCGGCGGCCGGTATGCGCATGATGGGCCCCAACTGCATGGGCATGGTCAATTTCGCCGATAAAGCGGTGGCCAGTTTTCATCCCGCTTTTGGCGAGGATCTGGTGGCGGGACGGATTGGCTTGGTGTCGCAAAGCGGCGCTTTCGGTGGCTTGTCTTATGTGTTGGCCCGCGAACGGCGCCAATCGCTGAGCTATATGTTGACCACCGGCAACGAGGCGGATGTGGACATCGGCGACTGCACCGCATTCCTGGCCGATGATCCGAATACCGGCGTTATCTTGCTCTATATGGAAGGGTGCCGGGACGGCGCCAAGTTCATCGAGGCGCTGGAAATCGCCCGCGCCAATAACAAGCCGGTGGTGGCGGTCAAGCTCGGGCGCACCGAGGCGGGGGCGGCGGCGGCTTCGCATACGGCCGCGTTGGCGGGGGAGGATGCGATTTATGCTGCCATCTTCAGGCAATACGGCGTGTACCGGGCCGCCAGTATCGAAGAGTTCTTCGACATTGGCCGCGCTTGCGTGGTCGGCCAATTGCCCCGCAATGACCGGGTCGCCATGGTGACGGTATCGGGCGGTGTGGGCGTGCTGATGGCCGATGATGCCCATAGCCGCGAGTTGGATGTGGCGCCCATGCCGGAGGCGGCGCAGGCGCGCATGCGCGAGATGGTGCCTTTCGCCGGCCCGCGCAATCCCATTGATGTGACCGGGCAGATTCTGAACGATTCCTCGCTGCTGGCCCGCACCCTGGCTTTGGTCACTGAGGCGGGCGATTACGGCAGCATCATCGCTTTCCAAGGCTCGTTAGGGCGCAATCCGGATTTCCTGGATGAATCCAGAGAGGGGTGGTTGGAGCGCAGTGCGAAGTACGCCGATACTTTGTTTTCCGTGGCCGGGTTTGGCGCCGATCACTATGTGGCGGCGCTGGAAGATGGCGGCATCCCCATGTTCGAGGAACCTACCTACGCCACCCGTGCGGTCGCCGCGCTGCGGGCGTTCGCGCGGGCTTTTGCCCGGCCTAGTGAGACTTTGGCGGTGGGGGCGCCGATCACCTTCGAGAGCGAGCGTCTGGACGAAGCCCAATCCCTGGCTATTTTGCGCGGCGCCGGTATTGCTACGCCGGCGCTCGGTAGCGCTAACAGTGCCGATGAAGCGGTGGCTATTGCTGAACGGTGCGGATATCCAGTGGTGGCGAAGATCTTGTCGCCGGATATTTTGCATAAATCAGATATAGGCGGCGTCAAGTTAGGGTTGCGTGATGCCGGCGAGGTGCGCGCCGCGTTTGCCAGTATCATGGCCGCCGGTGAGCGATGTGCGGGGGCGCAGGTGCGCGGCTGTCTGATCGCACCCATGTACGCTGGTGGCGGCGTGGAGACGATTTTAGGCGTGCAGCGCGATCCTATTTTCGGACCGGTAGTGATGTTTGGCCTAGGTGGTGTTTTCGTTGAAGCGCTGCGCGACGTGACCTTCCGCGTGGCGCCGTTTGGGATCGGCGAAGCGCACGCCATGATTAGGGAAATCAACGCGTTTCCGGTGCTGACGGGGTTACGCGGACAAGCGCCCGCGGATCTGGATGCGCTGGCCGATGCGCTTTCCAGGTTATCTATTTTCGCCAAGGCCAATGAAGCGCAGTTGGAGAGCCTGGATGTCAATCCTTATGTGGTGAGTGATCAAGGCGGTATCGCGCTCGACGCGGCATTGATCGTCGCGCCCAAGTAGTAATGTATGTACGTCCAGCTATGCGGTGGTGCGTGATCCAACAGCGCTACACGGTGCCATGGCCATAGGCGCGCTTTATTTGCCTATAGCCCCGGTGCCCGTGGCCGCCGCCTACGAACCCAATATTAATCAAACGGAATATTGTTCACACTTGTGATACGAATCCAGCACATAACGTTGACAATAAATTGCTTAATATTGACAATACGCACCTATAAGGTTTCCAAAGAGGGCCATCATGGCTGGCGTCAGGAAGCGCGGGGAAGCGATCCGGCAATTTATTCTGGACAATGTCACTCACCATCCCTCCAGTATTGTCGCACGCACTGCAGAAGAATTCGGCATCTCACGCCAAGCGGTCAACGGACACTTGCGCCGCTTGCTTGCGCAAGAGCTGTTAGTCGCGCAGGGGACGACTAGGAACCGTACCTACCGCTTGCAGGTGGAGATCAGCGTGTCGCAGGGGTTTGAGCTGTCCGGACTCCAAGAGGATCTGGTCTGGCGCCAATTCGTCGCGCCGAACCTAGGGGTGCTTCCGGACAATGTGCTCGGTATCTGGAACTTCGGTTTCACCGAGATGCTGAACAACGCCATAGACCATTCGCAAGGAGGGCGGGCCATAGTATCGCTGGAGAAGACCCCTGCGTTTTCGCGGATATCTATTACTGACGATGGCACCGGCATCTTCGTGCATATCCAACAGGTGCTGGATTTGCTCGATGAGCGTCACGCCGTATTGGAACTGGCCAAAGGCAAACTGACCACGGATCCGGAGAATCACAGCGGTGAAGGTATTTTTTTCTCTTCGCGCATGTTCGACGAGTACGCGATCTTGTCCGGTGGTGGGTATTTCTTCCACGAATTCAATAAGCCTGAGGATTGGATACTCGAACGGGAAAAACCTGCGGATGGCACGTCCGTCTTCATGCAGTTGGGCAACAACTCGGCGAGAACCGCCCGCGCTGTCTTCGATAAGTACGGGTCCGGTGAAGACTATGGATTCGATAAGACCGTAGTGCCAGTCTCGCTCGCCCGGTACGGCAACGAGCAACTCGTCTCGCGCTCTCAGGCCAAGCGGTTGCTCGCCCGCGTGGACCGGTTTCGAATTGTGATTTTTGATTTCACTGGCATCGATTATGTAGGGCAAGCGTTCGCGGACGAGGTGTTCCGGGTATTCAAGAACCGGCATCCGCGCATGGAACTCTATTTCTCGGCGGCCAATGCCGCGGTAACGGACATGATTGTGCGCGCGCTAGGAACGGGCAAAAACTAGCGCTTATCCTAGTCGATCTCAACGCGGCGGCTGGGCTTTATCACTGCGCTAATGCCAGATAGCCATGGCCAAGGCTAAAACGCTGGCGGGGTTGTGGAGCCGGGTGGTGGCGCGAGAGCACCCGGATTTGGCCACCCTGCCGCAGGCCCCCCGTGAGCGTCAGGGCAAGGTCGCCATCGATTACCGGCGAAGCGGTTTGGCCCGGTTGGGTTTGGCCCGGTTGTTGGCGGCGCTTTTTCGTGCGTGCCCGGTGTCTGGCGCGCGGCTGTCCATGCCTCCCGAGTGGGCACAACTGTGCGCTAGACTCAAGCATGGACCGCTTTACCATCAACAACGGGCGCTAGCACTTCGAGCGCATGGGAGTGGCTTCCCTGGTGGGCGTGTTGACGCAGGCGCCGGATCTAGCCGTCTGTTGTAGAGGCCCGCAAGGATAGATTGGCGGGCGCCTTTAAACATGCACTTTTTCCGCGATTGCGGTGTCAGCGCCGTGCTCGAATCCTCAGGTATCACCTATACACTGCGGTTGTGCGCGCGGGGCTTCCTTGCACTCACGAAACAATGACTATTTTTAGCAGGCGCCCTCAAGATGGATGAGCGCCAGGATAGACTAGCGTTCCTCAACGAGACACGAACTTTGACCCGAATTATCGCCCGCCTGCCGTTTTACTACGGTTGGGTTGTGATCGCCGTGGCGTTTTTGACCATGGCGGTCAGCGTGAATGCGCGCAGCGTATTCTCGTTATTGTTTCCGCCGCTATTGGCGGAGATGCAATGGGATCGCAGCACCACGGCGGCGGCTTTCTCCGTGGGTTTTATGACGTCGGCGCTCTACACACCGCTCATCGGTCTGTTCCTAGATGCGTTTGGTCCGCGCTATGTGATCCCGACCTCGGCGCTGTTGGTCGCATTGGGTTTGTTGATGACCACCCAAGTGAGTGCGCCATGGGAACTCTATTTCGCCTACGGCGTGCTGGTGGTGGGCGCTAGCATACCCATGAGCTATATGGGTCATGGCATGTTTTTGCCGAACTGGTTTGTACGCCGGCGTGGTCTTGCCTTGGGTATCGCTTTTTCCGGCGCGGGCTTCGGCGCCATGGCGTTGTTTCCGTGGCTGCAAACATTGATCGACGGACCCGGTTGGCGGCATGCCTGTATTGCCCTGGCTGGTTTGTTGCTGTTCGCGGTGATCCCGCTCAACATGTTCGCGCAGCGCAACCGCCCCGAGGATATGGGCTTAAGACCTGATGGCGACTCGGCGAGTTTTAGCGCGGCGCAGCCGGACAATGTTATCGACAAGGAGTGGGCCGCCGTCGATTGGACCGTGGGTAAAGCCATCCGCACCGCTAGGTTCTGGTGGATTTTTATCGGTATGTCGTGCTCATTGTTCGTTTGGTACGCCATTCAAATCCATCAGACCCGCTATTTGCTGGACGTGGGATTCTCCTCCGGGATGGCGGCGTTCGCCTTGGGCGCGGTGCCTTTCGGTGGCTTGGTGGGGCAGGTGGCGATAGGCCATCTGTCCGATCGCATTGGCCGCGAGTGGGGCTGGACGCTTTGCATGGTGGGTTTCATCGTGTGTTATGTGGCGCTGCTGGCGATGAAGACGGCTGATGATGTTTGGCTGCTCTACATCATGATCGCCTCGCAAGGGTGTATCGGCTATGGCTTGCCTATCTTGATTAGCGCGGTGCCGGCGGAAGTGTTCGCCGGCAAGAACTTCGGCTCCATCTTCGGTATCTTGGGTATCGCCGCCGCCATCGGCCCGTCTTCCGGTCCATGGCTTTGCGGCTGGTTGTTCGATATCTACGGCAACTATGATCTGGCATTCATGATCGGTATGGTGATTTGCTGTATCTCCATTGCCAGTGTGTGGTTCGCCTCTCCGGGCAAGGTTCGCGCCGTGGCGGGGCGGTTGCCCAAAGCTGGGGATTGATCTCAGTTGTCGATCATTGGCAGTTGTCGATCACCGGGCGGCAATTGCATAGTGGCGGAGCTGTTACTATTGGTTCGCGTAACCGCCGTTTTCGCCTAGTTGGAGGCATTCATGACCCTGCAAATCCTCGGCTTTCCCCGCTCCAATTTTGTACGCACGGTGCGGATGGCCGCCCACGAGAAAGGCGTCGAATACGAATTGGTGCCGGCCATGCCCCACTCCGGCGAGGTGAAGGCGATTCACCCGGCGGGTCTGATTCCCGCCATGCGCCACGGCGATGTGTGCTTGGCCGAGTCCTGCGCCATCATCCGCTACATGGACGCCACTTTTGACGGTCCCGCGCTATTCCCAGCCGATGTTGGGGAGGCGGCCAATGTCGATCAGTGGATGTCGATCGTGATGGTGTCCGTCGATCAATTGTTGATGCGCCGCTATGTGGTGGAGTATGCCTTTCACAAGGACGAGAACGGTAACGTGGTGCGCGATGAGATCGATAAATCGCTCAAGCGTTTTCCGCAGATGTTCGCCATGTTGGATGCGGCGGTGGCGGACGGGTTCGTGGGCAGCCCCTCGTTTACGGTGGCCGATTGTTATCTGGCGCCCATCATGGCTGCCGTGCAGTTGTTTCCCGAAGGCAAGGAGGCGGTGGCCAATAGCGCCAATCTCACCCGGTATTTCGAAACGGTGAGTGCACGGGATAGTTTTATCGCCACCCAGCCGTCGTAATGCTCTAGATCAGGACACCCGCCCATATGCGCCGTGATATCGAAACAGGTACCGACGAGTTGCTCTGCCACGTTGCCAACGGGGTAGGGGTTATCACGCTTAACCGCCCCGCCGCGCGCAACGCTTTGTCCCGCCGATTGAGTCCGGCGCTGCGGCGCATGATTGCCTTGTTGGCGCATGATGATGAGGTAGGCGCGATCCTGGTAACCGGGGCTGGCGGTGCTTTTTGTGCCGGCGGCGATGTGAAGAGTATGGCGAGCGATGGTGGCGCACCGGTGCTTTCCCCGGAGCAGCGGGTAACGAAGCTTATCGAGGGTCAGGCGCGCATGACCGGCGCGTTGTGGCAAGTGCAAAAGCCCACCTTGGCGGCGTTGCCTGGCCCCGCCGCTGGCGCGGGACTTGCCCTTGCGCTCGCCTGCGATATGCGTATCGCGGCGCAAAGTGCTTTCGTCACCACCGGCTATAGCAATATCGGATTGAGTGGCGACTACGGCGTGACCTGGTTCTTGACCCAATTGGTGGGGGTTAGCAAAGCCATGGAATTGCTTTATCTCGCCGAGCGGCTGGAGGCGGCGGCGTGTCTTGAACTCGGCTTGGTCAACCGCGTGGTGCCCGATGATGAGTTGATGGACGAGGCGCTAGCGCTGGCGCGGCGGCTGGCGGAACGGCCTCGCAACGCTTTGGCGTTTATGAAAGCCCATGTGCATAGAGCGGCCCTCGGTACGCCCTTGGATGCGTGTCTTGAACATGAAGCCCGCGCCATCGTCGAGCTGTCGGACGGCGATGAATTCAAGCAAACGGTGAAGGCTTTTGCCGCACGGATGGGGGCGAGGAAATCATCGTGAATGGTTTTCTCTGCTGGAGGGTAGCCGATGGATTGCGGCGTTTGCGTAGCCACCGAGATCGGCGAAGTGGGTAGCGCCGCCCAGGTGGAGAACTTGGGTTTTTCCCATGCGTGGAGCCGCGATAGCCAGCTCATCGGGTCTGACTGCTACGCTTACCTGGCGCTGGCCGCCCCGTCCGCTCGCAGCATGAAAATCGGCACCGGCCTGCATCCCGCTGAGGTCGAATTCGCCACCCCTGAGTTGCTCCGAAAGACTTGTCTGGCCGGTACCGCGCAGGAGCTGCCCGGGCAGCTACGGGCGTTGGCGGCGGCGGGTATGGCGCACGTGATTATTCTTCCGTCCCGTGAGGCGCAATACCGTAACGCCGGGGAATGTTCGCACAAGGTTATGGCGCGTCTTTGAGCGCTCAGGATCTATTCGTGCATTGGAGTCGGGTCAATTCATGACTATTTTGTCGGTTTTGGATCTTTCGCCCATCCTTGAAGGTGGCAGTGTGCGCCAGTCGCTCAACAACAGCCGCGACTTGGCGCAGCACGTGGAACGATGGGGTTACCACCGCTATTGGCTGGCCGAGCACCACAACATGCCGGGTATCGCCAGCTCGGCCACGGCGGTGGCTATCGCGCACGTAGCCGGGGGTACCGAGACCATCCGGGTCGGCGCCGGCGGCATTATGTTGCCGAACCACGCACCGCTGATCATCGCCGAGCAGTTCGGCACACTGGAATCGCTTTATCCGGGCCGCATCGACTTAGGCATAGGGCGCGCACCGGGTACCGATCAACGCACCGCTTATGCATTGCGGCGCAGCCTGACCGGCGATAGCAACGATTTTCCGCGCGATGTGCTGGAGTTGCAGAGCTATTTTGGTGACGCGAAACCTGGCCATGTACACGCGGTGCCTGGGCAGGGATTGAATGTGCCCTTATGGATTTTGGGTTCCAGCCTTTATGGCGCGCAGTTGGCGGCGATGTTGGGTGTGCCGTATGCGTTCGCCTCGCATTTCGCGCCGGATGCGCTCATGCAGGCTCTGGACCTATACCGCCGGGAGTTCAAACCATCCGGGCAGTTGTCCGCGCCGTATACGATGGCCGGCTTCAATGTGTTCGCGGCGCAAAGCGATGAAGAGGGACATTTTCTGCGCACCTCGGCGCGCCAATCGACACTGTTCTTGCGCATGGGCCGGCCGCGGGCGCTGCCGCCGCCCGATGCTGATTTCGAGCGCCGCTTGGCACCCTCCGAGCGTTATATGCTCGATCAACAAGGCGCCTGCTCCGCCGTCGGCGCGCCGGAGACGGTGCTGGCGCAGATGCGCGACTTCGTCAACCGGACCGGGGTCGATGAGTTGATGATCACCTCGCAGATCTATGATCACGCCAAGCGCTTGCGTTCATTCGAGATCGCCATGTCGGTGTGGGCCAAGCGTAGCGAGGCGGCGGCGTAGTCAGTGGTTGCACGGGTCAAGTCCGGGTCCGGGCATGCAAGCAGTGGTTCAAGCGCTTAGCAGCCGGACATCATAGGCCGCGATATTCTTATCCCTTGAAACCAGGATACACCGCTCGCAGTTCGCTTGGGCTATGAGTATTCGATCGAAAGGGTCGTAGTGGTGTGGTGGCAGTTGGCTTACATACCAGGCGTGCTCCGCCTCGATCGATAGTGGTGTGAAGCGGTGCGCGATGATTTGCGCATTGAGATCGTCCGGGGCGTGTAACTTGCCAAGCGCGCGTTTAATCGCTATTTCCCAGACTGAAGCGGCGCTGACAAATACCATATTGCTCGCATCGGTGATGGCGGCGCGGGCCTCGGCTGAGAGCCGTGGTTCATTGATCAGCACCCACAGTAGCACGTGGGTGTCCAGCAACAGATTCAACACTCAAGACCGGGCTCAAGGCCGGCGCCGGCTCGGGGTACGCCGAATGCATCGGCCAATTGCGCCGGTAACTCATCGAAGTCATCCGCTATGGCCATCCGGCCGGCCCAAGGACCTGTCAAGGTCCGCGGTGTTTCATCCTGCTCCCATGGAACCAGCATCGCAACGGGCCGGCCGGCTTTGCCAATGATGATTCGCTCACCTCTAGAGGCGCGTTCCACGAGCTGTGATAACGACGCCTTGGCTTGCGATATGTTAGTGATGGTGCTCATGGGTCTTACCTGGTCGATAGGGCCTTAGCTCAGGATGAAATTTGCAGTCTGGTCGGATCGGATCTGGTTTGTCAACGGGCCGCGCCAGATTTAAGGCTGGGCTGGCCCCTGGGATGCGGCTGCTCAACCGATCCCGCCAAGTGGTACGCTGATTCCTTGTTCATCTTCGACCATGGCCAGTGCGGCGCCGGCGAGAACACCGGTTTGTTGTTACGCGCCGCTACGGCGAGCGCCCCGCCACCACCTGCGCGGCCCGCGCGAACCCGGACGCATAGGCCGGCGGGCGCCCCCGAACGTTATTGACCAGCCCTCACCGAAGACACCGATCACATCTCGGCATGGCCGGTACAAGCACCACCCGCACCGGCGCGCGGCAGGCGGCGCAGCTTGATATAAAACGCATCTACACCACCTTGCGCGGGCGCCCGGCGGCTCAAGAGGTTCTAAATAGCCGTGCACTCTCGCCCGCGCCGCCGCCACTGGTGGAGGCGTTAACGCGCCGGGGTGGGCGCTGCCTCAGCGAAGGCCAACCCGGCTGCGGCAAAACCACTTGCTTGCTTTCAACGCGCCGGACAAATCCAGCGCTTTTGGCAAAGCCCGCGCCGCCGCCCTGGCCAGCGCCGCCGGTTTGCTCATGGAGGCGGATCCGGTACCCGCCTACGAGGCAGCGGCCAAACACATCGCAACAGAGTTGATCTCGAAATTGGGCGGCCTTATCGCCAGTCAGGAGCGCCGTGGGCGGGGCGGGTGCGGGCGCTTTGAGCAGTTCGCCAGCCAGCGCCGTTGACCGCGGTAGTCAACAACCGTTGACGCAACCGGCGCGGATCCACCCCGCGCAGCTCCACTGCACACAGCTCCGCCCCACACAGATCCACCATGACGTACAAGCGCTTTGCGCTGTGTTGTTGCAGGACTTGAGCGCATGGCGTGAAGCGGCGCGGCGGCGCCGGATGGGTGCGCTCGGCGGGTGTCGCGGGGGCGCAACCTGGCCGGGTACGGCTTCGAGCCGCTAGCCGCCTTGGACGAGGCGGACCGGGAGCTTTGCCAACTGCGCAGGTTGTTGGGGTTGGCTCACGGTACCGGCTTGTTGGATGAGGAAGATTATCCGGATGACCATGATCATTCGAGACCGCCATGCCGGTGTGGGCTAAGCGTAGCGCGGCGGCGGCTTAGTCGTTGAGTGTGTTGATGCGGGCGCTACCTATTTCTTGATGTACTGATGGCCACTCATGATGGCTTTTACTTGCGCTAGACCTTTGGCGTTCAGCAATTTGCCCACCCGCTTGTCTTCGTCGGCCAGCAGTTTCTTGGCCATGGTGACCACGTCTTCCAGGCGGTCGGCGGGGAACTTAACAGCGCCGTTTTCATCCAGGTGAATGATTTCACCGGGCGCCACGTCCATACCGCAGAGGCTGACGGGTACCTGAACAGCATGCACCGCTTGCGCACCGTGTCCGGCGCAGATGCCCCGGGTCAGGTATTGAAAGCCCATGGGCCTGATTTCGTGAATGTCGCGGGAGGGGCCGTTGGAAACGGCGCCTATGGCGCCGCAGGCGCGCATGGCGGAGGTCATGTTGCCCCCTGATAGCCCGACTTTGTCGGCGATTGCCGGCGGGAATTTTTGCTGAAAGCAGAAGATGGAGGGTTTGCCGAGTTTGTCCATGGCCTCTAGCACGTCCATGAGCGACAAGCTTTTGAACGTTGGCTCCGGCAGGCCATAAGTGCAGGTAACGGCGTAGCCGGCTATAGGCCCCAACTCCGGATACCAGCAGCTAAGGGAGTTGTCGGTGTACCAGTTTTCCGTCCACGGATTGTAGATCTCCAAGCACTCATCGCGGCCAGGATAGGTGGCGACTACGTTGGTGACGGTGGGGGTGTCGATTTTTTTGAGTTCTTCCAGGAGTTCGAGGTCGGTCATTAGGGGGCGCTCGGAGTGTGGGGCCTGATGGGTGGAGTATATGCGCTGTGGGCCGGCGCTTTGAGTGCGATCCAAGATCCGTTGGACGATGCGTTCAAAGAAACCAAGTGGGACAAGTGCTGAATTGCTCCCGATTCACGCCGGTGTCTATTGATACAAACATTGTGGCGCCTGCTGCTTACGGGCGAGTGAAATCGCCATCGCGCGAGCCAGATCTATATCACCGGGAAGACCGCCTGAAGCGCGATGGGCTCACTACTACTGTATGTCCGGAATTGTCTGCGCTGTTGGCGCCCAGGGTAAGTTTAAAAAACTGTTCAATTGGGACGAAGAGCTTGAGGACATCGACGAATCCACCCGCATACGGCAATGAGTGCGTTGGGAACTGGTACTTGCCACTGAAGATGTGCATTCCGCGCTGCGTGAACTCTCGGACGAACATTGGGGCGCAGCACTGGCATTGCTCTTGGATGACTTTCAACTTCTGTTGCGCGGCGCGTTGGACTTGTTGCGCGAATTGGGCGAAGCAAACGACCACAGCCTCAGCCGGGAAGGGTTGTGGCCGGCAGGCCGTTGGCGGGAAGCGTGGCAAGTGTGGAGCGAAGAAAGCTTGGTGCTCCGGTCTTGGCGTTATGCGGCACAGCTAGTACAGATCATGCCAGACAGCGTTTTATTTGAAATCGCGCATGCTGTGACATGGTGGCTGGATGCTGCTTCGAAATCCATTGGACGGCACGAACTCATCCTGATCGAGTCTATACCGCTGTGTGTTGGCACTGCCGTTTGAGCCGGCGGCTGACATAACGCGAGATGGCGAGTTGCTCGTTCAGCCTGTCACCGAGGCGAGCAATCATCCGATAGGGCATGTCACGCGGGCCCTGCTCAACTTGTGGTTTAAGAGTGATCCGAATGGCAACGATGCACTGCCCTACCGGCCCCCTTCATGTACCTCCGGCGCAGTTCCATCAAAAGCCGGCCAACCGCTGAGTCCTACTTCACCTACCGCCTCGTCGAGTCCGTGCGCACCGACAACGGCGTGCGACAGCGCACTGTGGCTCGCTTGGGACGACACTTCGAGGTACCCAAAGAGCACCGGCCGGCCCTGGCTCAACGGGTCGAGCAGATAGGGGCAGGGCAAAATGACTTCATACCCATCGACCTCGATCCACAATGGGAAGATACTGCCCCACACTTAAGCGCTCTGCTCTTGCACACCCGGGCACGCTTACAGGATTGTCGGGGAGCAGGTTGTCGAAGACGGCGATCACGCGAGCGCCGGTGTAGCGATCCTCGCGCAGTGGCAGTGAGAGTGAGAGTGATATTGGCAAAGCGTTCTCCCACGCCAGCCAACTGCCATCATACTGGAAATCAACGGCACCGCCCGCGGCCTTGCGTAGCTGGCCGGCAAGGCGGCTGTTCGAATAGACCGCCCGCGGCGCATGGACCTTAGCCCGGGCCATCAGAACAGGTCCTCAATATCCTCAGTTCTAGCTTGGCTGCGCGGACACACGGCCAGCTCCAGATCAAGCGCCGCCAAGGTGATCATGATGGTGGCGAGCCGGGTGGCCGGTGCGCCGGCCTCCAGCTTGGAGATGGTTGCCTGGCGCAAACCGGTTTTCCCGCCGAGCTGGGATTGCGTCAGGCCGTGGTGCTTTCGAATCCGGCGTAGGATGGCGCCCAGTTGCTTCTCTGATCGGGCGATCGGCCTGGCCATGATCCTACTCCTTTTGTGGTTTATATACGCAATATAGTATATCACGGCGTGATATGCAAATGAGTACAAACAAAGTATATACTCGAATGGGTATGAAAGTGCGTTCTTACGCTATCACTGGCAGCCGGCCGCTTGAGGACAATCGCGCAAGAAGAGAAGAACGGGCGCCGGATGCCGCGTGGTGAGTGCAGCGGCTTTTGCCTACCGGGCGCAGGCCGGATGTCAAACTACACCTACCGGTCCGCCGTCATCTTTTTCGGTTTAGCGAGGGCTCGGTTGATTCTTCCTCCCTATGCAACGCGTTTTCCGTGAGCGAAAGTCCTTGGCGGATTTGCGCTGCGCGCAGCAGCGTTGTCGCAACCGCCGCCGCGTTGACTCATGCTCGCGTGCAAGCCGTGCTCGGCGAGCAGGTCGTGGCAGCGCTTTGCACAGGACTGGCTGCCCCGGTCGCGGTGTACGATGACGTCATCGGGCCGGCTCCGGCGCATCAGCGCCATGCTCAGCGCATCACACACCCGCGTGACCTTCATCCGCTCGCTCATCGATCAGCCTGACTTGGC
Organism: Gammaproteobacteria bacterium; assembly: GCA_012103455.1. Lineage (GTDB taxonomy): Bacteria > Pseudomonadota > Gammaproteobacteria > HK1 > HK1 > WLWT01. Next base: position 3,836,452 of record WLWT01000001.1, on the reverse strand, counting down.
GCGAGTACAAGTCGATGACCACCGCCCAATACAGCCAGCCCTGCCCGGTCGCCATGTAGGTGACGTCCTGAACCTACTTTTGATTAGGCGCCGTGGCTAAGAAGTCTTGTTCCAGTACATTGGCGGCCCCTGGTAAGTGGTGATTAAGGACACCTCTAAAAATGCACTTTTTCCGCGATTGCGGCGTCAGCTCCGTGCTCGAATCCTCAGGTATGACCTATACACTGCGGTTCTGCGCGCGGTGCTTCCTTGCACTCACGAAACAATGACTATTTTTAGAGGTGCCCTTAAGGCATCATCACCCGCTCTTTGCAGGGATAACGAAACATGACCGACCCAACAGGTGTATGCTTTATCAGTTACAAGCACTCTAGAAGTGCCGACGTAAGTGTCTTGGCCTAGGCGTTGGCAAACGTGGGAGTGCCTCACTGGCTCGATACTACAGACTTAGCTCTTGAACCTTTGGAAAGTGGGCTAAAAGAACAGATAGGCAGTGAAAGGACGGCCTGCGCAATATTCTTTATCACCCACGACGTATGTGAGTCGCGGGTAATCCTGGAGTTGGAAACCGTGCCGCTCCTAAAGCGTGCAACCGCGGATTAGAATTTTTTCCTGTGCCCCGTTCTCGCCGGTGGTGTGAGGTACGAAGATATAACCAGTATTTACCAAGGCTATCAGCGCACCACTGCTGTCCCATAAACTTTCATGAGAATGTAAACTGCATTTGTACCTGAGTTTCAATAGGGCCTGGAGGGTCTCCTTTGAGTAGTCCCCACAGGTCTCTTCGCTCAAATAAATGAGTTGAAAGAGTCTGATGATCGGTTGAATGCTTGAATCGAGTTTGCTACAGAATTTCAGGTAAGCGACCATTAAATACATACACATAGCGACCCCTATTTGAGTCATGACAGCATTCTTCGACGTGCCTACGAATGACTTAATCTTCAAATTGTGTTTGATACATTTGAAGAATAACTCGATTTGCCAACGCGACTTATAAATATCCGCGATGGTTTTGGCAGCCAATCCTGAATTCAAGTGATAAGTGCATAACCGGATAAATTATTTGCATCCAAGCCAGTCAGCTCCATAAATACTTCAGCCGGCGTCCTAAAGCCTAGGCACTTTCTAGGTCGATTGTTCAGTTTGTGGAGCGCTTCAAGAACTTGCTTGGTGGTGACATCGATAAGCGTCATTGTCTTGGGAAAGTATTGGCGCAATAGCCCATCGGCATTCTCGTTTTGACCTCTTTTCCAAGAATGATACGGCTTCGCAAAATAGGTATCACATTCTAGCTCTTTAGCTAGCGCCTCGTGTTGTGCAAACTCTTTACCATTATCGAAGGTAATTGTTTTAACGTGGGCTTTGAGCGGTCTGAGCAATGCGACTATCGCGTCTTTAACAGACTCGGCCTTTTTTCCTGCTAATGGTGCCGCTAGACGCAGCTTACTTTTCCTATCATCGAGTGTCACAATCGCACCTTGGTGATGTTGGCCAATGAGGGTATCAGCCTCCCAATCGCCTACATGTTGACGATGATTGGCAGCTTCAGGACGCTGCTCGATTATCAACGCGATTAGGAATACCTGTGCGATTACGAGGCGACCCATAGCGCTTGCGATAGGTCTTAGTCTGGTGTCGAAGATGTTGATAGAGTGTTCCTCGCGCTTTTTTGTCTGTCAAAATGTACTGATGAATCGTTTCATGATGAAGCGTAACGACGCCCTCTCGTTTCAGGCGCCCTGCCACCTGTTCAGGGCTCCAGCCTTCTTCTATGCAGTGGTGGATGAGTGATTTTACTTCGTCACACATCTAAATCTTGTATTTCTAGAGCGAAGGTGCTAGTTTCAGTTGCGCGCGGTAGTTATGCCCTTATTATACGAATCCACGTGTTTAGCCGGCGGGTCAAGCAGTCCCCTGCAGCGCGTTGTTCGGCGGTTTTCGCGCCAGCCGTGGCGCCCCGGCATCATGCAAGCCTCTACTCTTGTACGCATCGCCCCAACTTCTGCCGTTCGCGCCGATGCGCTGGTCTCAGCACTAGGTCTAGCAGAAAGATGTTTTCTAGGCCGAGCTTACTCTGGCACGCTCGCACTTTCGATAGCCCTTCTTCGTTGAGTTTAGAGCAGGCATCGTTGGCGCAGAGGAGATTTCGCAGCCTATTCTCATCTGTAATCTCCTCGACGAGGGAATCTGCAATCTCTGCTGGAAATGCGTATGAGAAGACGCGTAGAAGTTGATCTCTTTCACGCGACTCCTGACTGCCGAAGATTATTTTCTTGTTCTCCAATATGAACTCGGCAGCCTTAATGCGCCACGCTCTATCTGCCTCTTCCCGCTTTACCTCAAGCTCCGCTCCTTTCTGGATGTTCGCTACCCACACCTGAACACCTGATATAGCTACGGTTGCGACAGAAACCAAAGCAGTCAACGTGACCGCAAGGATATTCGGTCGTCGCTTGGATTGGTCTACTTCTGTTTCTCCGGTCCCAGACATGGTGCAGCTCCACGGTTGATTGCGAGGTTTCGAAGCCTCGCATTGTACCGGAAAGAATCAAAAGTGACTTGCGCACTTGTGCCTGAGGTCCAAGACGGATCACCAGCCACTGTATCGACATAACACGCGGGACTCTAGCATGGCGTATCACTGTAACAACCTGAGTACAAAAAAATTGAAGAACGCCACCCCCTAAAGTTTTACTTTGCCAATCCCTAGCACTCGTGGGAGCGAGGAAATAATGAAAATATAAACAGCTTAATCGGGGGCCGAATTCATATACTAACCGCGACACATTTAAAGATACGCAGCTGCGGCTGACAAAGAACAAACCCACCGACGATACAAGGCCCCAAAATGTTCGATCTATTCTTTACACGTGCTTCGGATCGCGCGGCAGAACTGCTGTGGACTGATACCGATCGCCGGTAGTAGATCCATACCCTTTCCTACAGCCTCGTTGGCCTAGCCACCTCGCCATGCTCGAGGTGCAGCCGGCTCTGCTTTTCATTGCGCCCGCGCCGAAAGATCACTTCATACAGTAACTCTAGGGTCTCCTCAGGCGCTATGTTCACGGCGAATTCGACCGTCTGAAAATCATGCCGCTTTAGTTCCAGGGCACTGCGAAACACCGCATCGCCAACGAACGCACGGCGGACTTCCAAACGGATCGGCCGCCGCGTCGAATTCACTACTTTACGGGCGAACGTGACCCGCTCGTTCCATCCAGCTACCCGTGCGCGGTGATCCACGGCGACCGTGCCGTCACCCACCCGTTTGAATACATTGGGCTTGCGCATCTTTAGCCAGATCTCATCGCGTTCAGCGGCTAGAATCGATAGTTCAAAGCTCACATCCGCATCCGTGCCCAACTGGAGTTCCAAGCGGTCACCGATGGGCACATATTGAATAGTTTGCCGGGCCAAATAGGACAGGCCATTATCCGCACTGACACGAAATATGCCGACTTGCCCATTCGGTAAAGGCGTGGTTCCAAGTTTCGACTTCTCATCGTTGCGAAGAAGATAAAGACGCATGAGCTGATCGCCGTATTCCCGCTCGCGATAACGGTAGACTACGGAGATAGGTACTTCGGCGGCGGCAAAACTCCTGAGCCGCTTCGACCAGCCATTGGGTATAGTCTCGGTACCCTCGATGGTATAAACGAAGTATTCCGACAACCCTTCTTTGATGATCGCCTTGGGCGTTGCCGATGCGGCGAGGACCGCCTGCTCGGCGACACCCTCTTTCCTCGCCCTATCGAGTGCCCCACGCACCGCTTTTTGCCGGTACTGTTTGCGGGCATCGGCCTCCATGAGCGGAACGCTGTGCACGGGAATATTGGCTAATTGCGCGATTTTCTCAACCAGATTGATGGAACCCACCACCACGCGCACTTGCGCATTCTCGTAGTTTTCACCCGAGTGATTCGTCACCCGAATGAAATTCTCTATAGCGGCATGGCTCTCATCGGCATTAGCGATGACCGTATAGTCGGCGGACCACGTGAGGCCGGAGGTGAAATAGCTGATCTCCGTTTGCACGGCAAGGTCTTTTTCCGCCCGGATATTCCAAATAAGCGCTTGGTGTCTGTCGTGATCAAACGTGGTATCCACCAACGACACGTCCAGCCCGCCGCCGGGAAAACGAATGTCCACCGAGGTGGGATCGATCAATGTATTGGCCCAGCTGAATTGCAACTGATTGCTGCCTTTTTTGAAACTGCTAACACGGCGCTCGCGGACCAAGGTGAGATCTTCACTGTTGTAGATCGTAAGCTGAACCGAATCCCTGGCCGGGACCGTGGACAGATCAATGTTATTGGCCGCGCGTGCACCCGCCAGCAAAAACAGCGGCGCCAAAACCAACAGGCAAAGACGCCCAAACATACCGTCACCAAACATGCCGTCACTCCTACCACTCATTCTTCAACACAAGATGCAGATCGAGATCAGTTTTTTCCGCCTTGCCGTCCTTGGCTGGCGGTATCTGCGCGTAAAAGACCAGCGCATCAACACTCGTGCGTCGCGCATCGACGGTCAATTGAAAATTGGTCTGGGGCCCGATCGCCCACTGCGGCAGCCGCGGACTGTTATCGACGAAGCTACGCTTAAGACTGTTCAAGCTCTCCTCTACATACAGACGCACGGATCCGTTCTTAAAATTCTCGACGCGATAACGCAGAATTATATGTTGATCAAAGAGATTGCCTTCTATCCTCTCGCGCTCGTTCTTATGCACTTTGCGCTCCACGACCACATCACGGGATAAGCCGAGAAACAGACGCATCTCCTCACCCAGCGCCGTGCGCCGTCCCCAGTCTTCACCCAAGAAAGCGTTTGCGCCCGCCCCATCATCTTGAAAAATGCGCGCTTTACCCGCCGGTAGCGGCGCCGTTCCAAGACCACTAGCCGTATCGTTCTTGAGCAGATAATGCAGCGCCACTTTGAGCTTTTGTCGAGGTTGGTCCAGCCATCCGTAAACGGCTTCACCCACGGAGAAGGTCTTAACCACCGGCACTTCCCGCCACCGCTCGATCAGTATCTCCCGGGTTTGCGCCCGGCCTAGCTGACGCTCGATACGTTGCTCAGGTCTTAGCCACAATCCGGCCTTGGTAAACGCCTCGTTGGCATCATTGCGAACCCGTACATATTGCGCAAGCGTCAAGCTTTTTTCATCGTGGGAGACCAGTGCCCGGTAGTTGTACTTTTTGCTAATGCCACCCAGGAGATAACTGATGCGGACCCGGGCGGCACTCGTCTTGGGCGCATAAACATGCCAAACCAGCGCATCTTCCCCAGGGGGATAACTGACGCTCAGTACCCGCACATCCTCCTCACCCAGAACCCTGAACACGATGGAATCCGCGTCAACGCGGGTGTTGGCCCAGGAGAAGTCCACCTGATTGGCGCCCGCCAACAGCGGCACGATGCGTTCCTCTTCAACGAAGGTGGCAGCTTCGTGTTCCAACCGGACCTCAACCCGCTCGCGTACTGGCAAGGTGATAAGCTTGATCCGGGCCGATGCCACGCCGGCGAACCCTACACAAGCGAGCGTGAGAACCAGCGCCGCCTGCCGCCAAAACCTAGTCGATGTCATGGATAGAATACCTTTTGTCAATGATTGAACCGGGCACTAGTGATGCCTCGAGGAACAAGCCGGGGTTAATCGAAAGATCAACCGGCGCAAGCCCAGTACAACTTACCACTGCCACCGCCGGCAAACGCGCACGGCAATACCGCTACGGAGAACATATTTCAGTGTGGATCAGGCAACGAATGGCGCTTTCGATCCACGCTATACTGGCACGCCAGTCAAGAGGCGTGATCGCTTTATCTCTTCCCGTGACAACTGCCCCGCATGAATGAGTTGAACCGGCTAACCGCCACGGCAGCGGTATCCTATTTGCACACCAAGGAGCTGTCGCCGCTGGATCTGGTGGATGCCGCTATCGAGCGCATCGAAGCGGTGGATGGGCACACTAACGCGCTGCCTATCCGCTGCTTTGAACGGGCCCGCGAACAAGCCGCTAAACACGGCAAAGACGGCGCCCGAAGTCTGCTAGGTGGACTGCCCATCGCGGTCAAAGACTATAACGACGTGGGCGGCGTACGCACCACTTTTGGCTCCCCTATTTTCGCCAACAACGTGGCAGCGCAGTCCGACACCACCGTCAGCCGGTTAGAAACCAACGGCGCCATTCCCATCGCCAAGGCCAACGTGCCCGAATGGGCCGGCGGGCACACCTTCAATCCAGTCAATGGCATCACGCGCAATCCGTGGGATACCCGCCTGTCAGCCGGCGGCTCGTCGGGCGGTTGCGCCGCGGCGCTGGCCTCCGGGCAAGTGTGGTTAGCCACCGGCAACGACCTGGGCGGCAGTCTGCGCACCCCGGCGAGCTTTAATGGCGTGGTGGGTTTGCGCCCGAGTCCGGGACTGGTGCCGCGGCCGGCGCGCAACCTTCCTTTCGATGTGCTCTGGGTGGAAGGCCCCATGGGCCGCTGCGTGCGCGACGTGGCGCTCATGCTGGACGCCCAAGCCGGATTGGACCTGCGCGATCCCCTGTCGTTCGATGGCAAAGGCGTCGCTTACGCGAACACGGTGGAACGGGATTTAAAGCCTCTGCGCGTTGCTTTCAGCCCCGATCTAGGCGTGGTGCCTATGACTGCGGCCATCGCGGACACCTGCGCCAAGGCCGCCGCCCGCTTTGCCGATCTAGGCGCCGAAGTGACCGGCGATGCACCGGATTTCAGCGGCAGCATAGATGGCTTCCAAACCCTGCGAGCGGCTTTAATGGCAGCCATGATGGGACCCATGCTGACCACCCACCGTGATCGGATCGCCCCCGAAATCATCGGCAACATAGAGCGCGGCTTGAACCTGTCCATAGATGAAGTGCTGCTCGCTGAGCGGCAGAGAATGGCGCTGTATCAGCGGGTCAGCGCGTTTTTCCAAACCCATGATCTACTCATCTGCCCGGCCGCCTCCATCACGCCATTTGCCGCCGAAGCGCGCTATGCGGAAGAGATTGACGGACAACCCTGCGAGACCTATATCGATTGGTTTTCCATTACCTTCGCCGTCACTATGACCTCCTGTCCAACCATCAGCTTGCCCTGTGGCTTCAGCCGCTCGGGTATGCCCATCGGCATGCAGATCATGGGCCAGCCTAGAGGTGAACGGGAATTGTTAGCCGCGGCGTTTCAGTTAGAGCAGCTCTTGGGTATACATAAGCAAGTGCCCATAGAGCCGCGTGTTCATCACTAGGGCACCTGCTAAAAATGCACTTTTTCCGCGATTGCGGCATCAGCGCCGTGCTCCAATCCTCAGGTATCACCTAGACACTGCAGTTGCGCGCGCGGTGCTTCCTCGCACTCACGAAACAATGACTATTGTTAGCAGGCGCCTAGTAGCGCATTGTGCGATTTGGATTGTGACTACTTTGCCACTGTTACTCATCAGTCTGGACACCATAGCTTTAACCGCAACCAATGCGACAGCCTTAGCCGCTGCGTTCATCGTCTCTGTTTTAGGCGGCTGGCTAATGCTGCTGGCACCGGCGGGCATCGGCGTACGAGAAGCGTTATTCGCCGCATCATCAAGCTGGATCGTGGATTGGGATACCGCCCTGTCTTGGGTTTTGGTGCATAGAGTGATGGCAAAGGGAGTGGACATCTTGGCCGGGTTAACCGCTTTAACCGCCATCGTCCGCACAAAACACGATGCCTACGATGTTAAGTAAACATATCACGGCCCCCGCGCCGCGCATGATCATGCGTCTGCTCGCCGTGCACTATGTGCTTCAGCAGACCGCCGCATCGATTACCGCCAACCCGGTTATTACGGAAATAGGTCCAGGTTTGGGCGACGCCGCCAGTTTTCTATGCGCGCTATTGACGCCAGCCGCCTATAGACTGTGCGATATATCGGCGCACTCCCGCCTATCTCTTCACCGACGCTTCGATGGCGACGGGCGGTTTTCAATTCATGCGCAAGTCTCGGAGTTAGCCGGGCAGGCGGACTTAGTGTGTGCTTTTGAAGTCATGGAACACATCGAAGACGATGCCGATTTCCTAGCGCAACTCAAGCGGCATCTAAAGCCAGGTGGTATCTTGCTCGGCTCGGTGCCAGCTTTTGCCCACAAATGGCAAAGAGCTGACGAAATAGCGGGACATTATAGGCGTTACGACCGGTTACCTTTACAAAACATCATGCAGCGCACTGGGTTTACCGTACTGTCCATACAGGGCTATGGCTTCCCCGTCACCAATATCCTCTATCCGTTGCGCGAACTCTATTACGCCAGCAAGAAAACCGCGCGAACACCAACGGAAAAGTTGGCCGCCACGTTAACAAGCGGCACCGACCGGTCATGGGTCAAACATTTACACCCCGGTCTTATTACGGCAATGTTGCAGCCATTTAGCCAACTACAACTACGTCCTGAACTGGAGCGTTTCGCCGATGGCTTTGTATTGTGTGCCACCAACGCCTGTCAATGATGCCAAGTTAGCCATCATAGGCGCGTACACCGCGTCCGATGCCTACCCCAACGTCCTGCACAAAATTGCCATACTCAAGCAACTGGCAGGCAACCGTGTTATCGAGCTGAGCCGCCCGTTCAACCCGGCCCCTAGGTATCACAAAGGTGGCGCGGAATTCGTCAGTCTTGCCGTACGTGCACTCGCGTTGTCATGGCACAACCTGCGGCTGCTATTGGATGTGATCCGCTGCCGGCACATTCCTGTTGTTTACTGCCCTTATCCGGCGGTGGTGTTGCTATTGTTAGTCAGCTTGCTGCCCCGGCGGCTGCGGCCTAAATCGATCATCGCCGATGTATTCATTTCGCTGTACGACACCGTGGTGAACGACCGCCGCCGCTTAAAAAGCGGCGGCCTACCCGCGCGCCTGCTGCGGCGAGTCGAAAGGCGCGCCATCGATTGTGCGCGGCTGGCCATTGTAGACACCCCGGAGAACACCGCGTTCCACGCCGAACTCTTCGGCTTACCGGCGAGCAAGTTTCAGGCCATTCCCATTGCGGTCAACGAAGCTATATTTACCCCGCGAGCCTATCCGGAAGCGGCCGGCGGTATCATTCGCATTCTGTTCGTCGGCACCTTAGTGCCACTGCATGGCATCACCACCCTATGCCAGGCCATACGCAGGTTACCGCCGCAAACAGCGTTAACGCTGGATATCGTAGGCGACGGGCAAATGAGAGAAGCGGTACAAGCACTGGTCACAGAAGCACTGCCCATAACCGTCAATTGGCATTCGCAGTGGCTCTCATCTAGCGCCATCGCCAACTTCATCGCACACTCTCATGTGTGTCTTGGCCTATTTAGCGCTAACGGTAAGTCGGGCCGGGTCTGGCCTATCAAGAACTACTTGTATATGTGCTCGGGCCGGCCCATCGTCACTGCCCGCTCCGCTTGCTCACGCCGATTAAGCCAGCAATTCTCGCAGCAGGTATTGCTGCACTTCGGCGGCGATAATCCCGCCAGTTTAGCCGGGCTACTAGGGCAGCTACCTGCCAGGTTCGATGAACTCAAGCAGATGGCGAAGAACAGTAGAACGATGTATGAACAGCATCTAAGCCATACGGCGATAGCCACCGAATGCGCCCGATGGCTGCAACACTAATCCACCCAATCCAGATAGATATCCCGCAAACCGCGAACATGCGCTAATAACAAAACACTAACCCGCATAACGCTCAATGATCTGTTTACCCAACGCCATCTGATGCACCTGATCGGGGCCATCGGCCTGACGGCACCAGCGGGCATAGTTAAACGCTTCGGCCATGCAATAATCTTCCGTCAGACCACCGGCGCCGTGCATCTGCATGCAACGGTCGATAATCGTTTGCACCATCATAGGCACGCTCGTTTTGCAGGCCGCGATCATATCTTTATTGGCCTGAGCGCCGCTCTGATCCCACAGATAACAGGTCTTCAGCACCAGCAGGCGGGCCATCTCCAACTCGGAGAAACTCTTGGAGATCTCTTCGCGAACGGACTGATGCTGACTCAGCAACCGTCCGAAGGTCTGGCGCGAAGAAACCCGCCGGCACGCCAGTTCGAGCGCCCGTTGACCGGCGCCTAGCAAACGCATGCAGTGGTGCATGCGGCCAGGGCCTAGCCGTCCTTGGGCGATCTCGGAACCGCGCCCTGCCCCCAACAGCACGTTCTCCAGCGGCACCCGGACGTTGTCGAACAGCACTTCGGCGTGACCGAGCGGCGCATCGTCGTAGCCGAGGGTGCTCAGGGGCCGCACGATGACAACCCCCGGCGTGTTCTTAGGCACTAACACCTGGGTCTGTTGTTTGTGCCTATTGGGGTTACCGGGATCGGACTTGCCCATGACGATGAAGATCATGGTGCGCTCATTCATCGCCCCGGTGATAAACCACTTGCGGCCATTGAGCACCCATTCGTCGCCGTCACGCTTGATGAGCAGTTCGATATTGGTCGCATCACTGGAGGCCACATGGGGCTCGGTCATCGCATAGCATGATCGAATATCGCCGGCCAAGAGCGGCCGCAACCACTGCTCCTGTTGCGCCGGGGTGGCGTATTTCATGAACACTTCCATGTTGCCCGTATCCGGGGCGTTACAGTTGAAGACCTCGGGCGACCACAAGACCCGGCCCATCATCTCGGCCAGCGGCGTGTAGTCAACATTGCTCATACCGCCATGCTCGGAGTATTGCGGATGACTGAGCGGCACGAACAGGTTCCAAAGACCTTGCGCTTTGGCCTGGTCCTTGAGTGCATCCATCAAGGGTACTTTGGCGAAGCGGTCTGCGGCGCGGGCTAGCTGCTCGCGGTAGAGCGTCTCATTCGGATAGATATGCTCATCCATGAATTGCGCCAGCTTGTGCTGCAACGCGATGGACTTGTAGGCGTGTTGGAAATGCATGGTTGATACGGGAGGGGCCGGGGCACACACTCCGTATCATATAGACGCACACCCTAAGCCATCAAACACAGCCATCTGAAGGGGCCCATCAAAGGGCGGGCATAGGTAGCACTCAAGGCCGTTGAGGGGTTTCGTATGGCCCGGCGCAACCATTACAATCGCGGCGGCATACGAGACTGGCGCGACCCCCAAATGAGCGTCCCGGTAGCGAGCACCCCTACAGAGCGCCTCTAAAAATAATAATTTTTTCGTGAGTGCAAGGAAGCACCGCGTGCGCAACCGCAGTGTATAGGTGATACCTGAGGATTGGAGCACGGCGCTGACGCCGCAATCGCGGAAAAAGTGCATTGTTAGAGGTGCCCTACATGAAGTCGAGGTAAACGTACGTGCTCTCGGGCTCGATATTACTACGGTCATTAAGCGATTCGTTGCAATTCGGCCAAGCCCTGGCAACCGTGCTACCGGATGATAGCATCTGTCTGCTCGAAGGCGATCTGGGCGCTGGCAAAACAACCATAATCCGGGCCATCGCAGCGGCACTGGGCGCCAACCCGGGGCTAGTGACATCGCCTACTTACACCATTTCCAACTGGTACGAAGGTGCTGCATCGACTATCTACCATGTGGACTTATATAGGCTGAAAAGTACCCACGATCTCTATGCGATGGATCAGGACGATTGGCTTAATCCCGCGGGGCCAACATTTATCGAGTGGCCCCAGATCGCATTGCCGTTTTTAAAAGATATCCCTTACCTGAGGATGCAGCTTGCAAAGCCAGCAGCAACATCATCGCAACGCCACCTCAGCATGACTGCCGCAAGCCCCTTCTACGAGAACGTTTTTCTTGGGCTAAATAATCACCGCGCCGATGCCGATGAGTGAGAACATACGGTTCACCCTGGCCATTGATACCACCGTGCATCAGTGTGCACTCAGCCTGCGAAACTCGCGTGGAGACACCACCACATGCGAATGGGAAGCTAACCGGCAACTCGACAGCGTTGTGTTCTCTAAACTCAACGAGTTGTTAACGAAAGGTGGGGCCACCTTAGCCGATATTGACACCATCGCCGTCAACCGCGGGCCCGGTTCGTTTATCGGTAGCAGAATCGGCCTAGCCGTTGCGAATACTTTCGCCACCACTCACAACATTCCGGTATGCGGGGTCTGCGGACTCGCAACCATGGCGGCGGCGGCCTACTCCACCGATTTGCTAGGCGCGGATGAAAGCCGGCTCTACACGGCGGTCAACTGCGTACGGCGCGACATTTTTTTCCAAACTTTCCATCTTGAAAACGGGGCGGTCATGAGCGCCGAACCCGAAGCGTGCGGCATGCTCTTCGAATCATTCGTGAAGCATGTGGGAACGGCGCCGGTGCTAATCCGGGGCTCCAAGTCAAAATTAACCTTAACCGAGGATGAGCTATCCTCCATGCCCGGCAGCTTGAAGTTCGATCTGAATGGTTTTATAGCCCGAATGCACCATGAAGCTAGCGCCCACACCAGCGCAGCGCCACTACCCCATCCCCTCTACGTCAAGCCCGATTCGGTACCATGAACACCGGGCGCATGAACCTGGGTCTCGCCATCGACACGACATTTGATGACACCTCCGTGGCCGTGTTACGCGGACACCGTACCCTGCTTTCGAACCTCACCATCAGCCAATTCGAAAATCACGCAGACTTCGGCGGCGTGGTACCGGAACGCGCTTCACGCAAACACCTGGAAGTGATTCACCCTCTGGTACGCCGGGCGATGGACGATGCGGGCGCCACTTTCGATGAACTGGACTGGATTGCGGTGTCCAATCTACCGGGACTGATGGGAGCCGTGTTGGTCGGCCTGACCGTCGCCAAAGCCATGAGTTTCGCCCTCGGCGCCTCACTCGTTGCGGTCAACCACATCGAGTCACACCCTTATGCGTGTTTACTGGATCGCGATGATTTCGATTTTCCAGTCATCCATCTAGTGATCGCCGGTGGGCATACCTTACTCATCCACCAAACCGAGCACTTTCAATGGAGCATCGTGGGCAGAACCCGTGATGACGCGGCCGGTGAGTGCGCGGACAAAGTGGCCCGCATGTACGGACTGCCCATGCCTGGCGGCAAATATGTCGATGCATTGGCTGCATCGGCACAACCTGGTGCTTACGCCTTTCCCAGACCTATGTTGCGCGAGAAGAGTTTCGACTTCTCCTTCAGTGGTCTTAAGACGGCGTTGCTGCGTCAAAAAGAAAAAGACGGCATCCCTGAAAACTTAGGCCCGCTGATGGCCGCTTTCCTGGGCAGTATCAAGGAAGTACTCGTGCACAAGACCCTGCGCGCCGCCGAAGAATTCGATGCCCGCATGATCACCGTAAGTGGTGGATTGGCCGCTTCATCGGTATTACGGCAAGCATTCACGGCGGCCGCGGCCAAGGCCGGTATTCCATTGGCGCTGCCATCACCGGCTTTTTGCACCGACAACGCGGCCATGGTCGCAGTGTTGGCGGCGAGAATGCACGCAGCCGGCCAAACCGCCTCGCCGGATGTGAGCGCCTTCCCCAATCTGCTGAGCTAGTCTTTGGATTTCCCGCTTATGGGGACCTCTAAAAACCTACTGCGCGACGCTATGGCTGCGGTGCGCGGAATCCTCAAGTATTACCCATACACTGCGGTTCCTGCGCGCCGTGCGCCTTGCCCTAAGGCCGCAATCGCGGAAAAAGTGCATTTTTAGAGGTCCCCTTAAGGCCAAGAAGAGCAAAAACAGCGTAGCTGCAACCAAAGATCATCACCACCGAGCCAGGGCTGTACCGGCTCGAGGCGAGTGCGGTGGCCGCGGCCATGGGCCACACGGTGGACCAGGTGCAACAGTTGTGGCAAGGCGGGTTGATGGAATTACGCAACAATGGCCAGCCGGTTGCCACCCGGATGGCCGAAGACGCCTCGGCCCTCCTGTTCTACGCGCAGCCGCTAGATACGCCATACACCGGGGAGAATGTGTACTGGCTCCAACAAGGCGCGGCCTTGCCGATGGCGGAGGTGGCGGCGGCGCCGGCCGGGCGTGCGCCGGGCGCGGGCAGCTATAGAGCCACCACCCATGCCCGTGGCAACCGGTACGCGCTGACCCATCTGTTCAATGACCCGGACGATGACTACTGGATGTGGGATCTGCGCTACGAGCAACTCTTATTCCGCTCTTGCGCCACGCACCCGCAGCCGTGTTCAGTCACGGCTTTTCCAATCGCCTCGCCGGGGCGCGATCCCACCGCCACCACGGCCGCTGACTTGACCGTGCGCTTGCACGGCGGCTCTGACACGGACGCGCCCATTGATCACCGGGCCACCGTGGTGTTGAACGGGGTTGAATTAGGTACGGCCGAATGGGCGGGGATGGCGCCGTTTGTAGCCACCTTCGAAGTGCCGCCCAGCGTGCTCAACGACGGCGACAATACCCTCGAAGTCAATGGCGCGAGTTCCGGGGTGGCGGCGCAACCGAGTGTGTTTTATATCAACGACTTCGAGTTGGAATACTCACGGCGCTTCACGGCCAGGCAAAACCGGCTGACGTTCACCAGCGGCGGGCGCACGGCGGTGACGGTCAGCGGCTTGACCGGCGCGGCGCCGCTAGTATTGGATGTGCACAACCCGCAGGCGCCTACGGTACTGACGGGCGTGGCCATCGGTGGCGCGGCGGGCGGGCGCGATGTCAGCTTCGCCACCAAGGCCGATGGCCGCCACTACGTCGTGACCGCGCTCGAGGCGGCACACAAGCCCGCCGCGGTCATCGCCGATGTGCCATCCCATTTGCGCTCGCACGCTCACCGCGCCGAGCACCTGATCATCACCACGGCCGATATGGTCGAGGCCGCTCAAGTGCTCGCTGAGCATCGCCGCGGCCTGGCGTCCATGGTGGTGGACATCGAAGATATCTACGATGAGTTCAGCGACGGTATCAAGACCGCGGAGGCGGTGCGGTCATTGTTGCACTACGCGCATTCACACTGGGCGCTCGCGCCCCGTTATGTGGTATTGGCTGGCGCCGGCTCCATCGACTACCGCAACTATTTGGGCGTGTCCGAGGCGTTGATCCCTACTCTCTTGACACCGACCCCGCAGGGCTTGTACCCGTCCGATAATCGGTTGGCCGATGTCGATGGCAATGATGGGCTCGGCGAATTCGCCATCGGGCGTTTGCCTGTGATCAACGCCGCGGAGTTGAGCGCCGTCATCACCAAGATCATCGCCTACGAGAACAGCACCGGGGGGTGGCAGCGTGATGTGCTGATGGTGGCGGATAGGCCAGAGGCCGATAGCTATTTCATCGAAGACACTCAAGCGGTGGCGGCGCTGATGGCGAACAGCCATTCGATGGGCGCACTACCCCTGGACAGCCCATACCTGGACAGCCTACCCCTGGACAGCCCATACCTGGACAGCTTGGCCGCCGATGAGGCACGCGAGCGCTTGCGTGCCAGTTTGCATCAAGGCTTGGCGTTCGTGAACTTCCTGGGCCATGGCGGTCTAGGCGCCCTGGGCACGCCCTACCGGTTAACCCCTGAAGCTATCGCGAACTTGGACAATGGCGAGCGCTTGCCGATCGTGACCGCGTTTTCACGCTTAGCCGGCCAGTTCACCTTTCAGGGCATAGAGTCGGTTGCAGAGACCTTGTTGCTGCTCCCCGACAGGGGTGCGGCAGCGGTGTGGTCACCGGTGGGGTTATCGTTCAACCCCCAGGCATGGCTGCTGAGTGAGGGGTTCTACAACGCCACCTTCACCGACGGTGAGTTGATACTCGGAGAAGCCATCTTAAGCGCCCAACGCCACTATGCGCAGGCGGCTGGCAGCGAGCGGTATTTGCTCAATGTCTACAATCTGCTCGGTGATCCTGCGACCGTGATGAAATAACCGGGATGAAATAACCGCCGGGCGGGAGCCCTGCTCCCGATGCCGGCCCCATTCCAAGTAGACCCATTCCAAATAGACTCGGGCGGGTCCCACGCGAAGCATCGTAAGATGGGGTTTCCTAGCAGGTCCAATGAAGGTGTGGCTGTATGGCCCCGCCGCCGCTATGAGCAAGCGCTTTGATGGGCTAAGCGCCTTAGTGCGCACCGCGATGGGCGACAATCCGTTGGACGGTTCATTCGTTGGTGTTCGTCAACCGCACCCAGACCCCTATGAAGGCCCCCCTACGAAAGCGTTGTATCGTGACGCAGACGGTGAGTGTATCCGGGCAAAACGCTTGGAACGGGAGAGGCTTGCCGGCATGGGTAGTGCATAGGGCCTTGTCGACTTAGGCGCCCGAAGAAGGTTAATCGCGCCGACTCCGATAAAGCGGTACCAGCGTAAGCTTTCCCGTCAAAAGGACAGTTTTAAATTAGAGGCTCTGGCGAGTTGAAGATACTCTTTGGGTGTCATGTCGCCCGGCGCGTCATGGGGTCGCAGGCCGTTGTACTCGCGCATCCACCACTACGTGGCTTCTCGAACATCATCGAGCGAGGTGAACCAATACCGGTCTAGCCGTTCCTCACGGTACGTGCGATTGAACCGCTCAGCGAACGTCGAAATTATCAAACGCTCGGACACGGGTCGTTTTGCCGTCCTCCCGAAGAGGTGGGTTGTCGAGCGAACCTTCTCATGGTTTGAGAAAAACCGCCGGTTGTGGAAAAACTGTGAGCGGCTAATCGAAAGCTCGTTGGGCATGATGCTACTTGCAAATATTGCGCTGTTGCTTCGGAGATCTTGAACAGGCTCTTACAACGCTATCTCTTGCAACGCTCGCACTACGCGCCCCAGATCGTGAGCCCGGAACGTGAGAAGTTGAAAAGCATCAGTCATTCCCGCCATCATTTGTACCAACCTTCTCTCTCAGGGAGCGAGGCAGAATCTTGCCGGTTGCGTTGCGAGGCATCTGCTCATCGGACATGAACACAATGCTTCTCGGGAGCGGCGGCTACGCCGGTGTCTCCTGAAAAGCGAGTCATGGGCATGTTCCATCGCTCGCACGTGGCCTGTTGGAGGGAGGCGCAACAGCACCCCGACCGTCAGGCGAGCCAGGCCGGATGCCTAGCTGGCACCGGCTTACCCTACAAACTTAGCCCTACAAACTTAGCCATACAAACTTAAGTGTTCCTAGGAGGTTACAAGGCATGAGTCTTCGCACCAACATGAAAGCGGTAGCCGTTGCCGGCATCACCGTCGCCCTGTCCCTGTCAGCGGCGACCTCGGCGCACGCGGCCAAACGCGTGAAGTGGAAAATGCAAAACGCCTGGGGTGCAACCGTCCCCCATCTAGGCACCTCGGCGACCCGCTTCGTCGACAACGTCAAAACCATCACCGAGAATAAATTCCAGATCAAGAACTTCGAGCCGGGCGCATTGGTTCCCGCCCTCGAGTGCTTCGACGCAGTCTCCAAAGGCTCCATCGAATCGTGCTGGACCACCCCCGGTTACCACGCTGGCAAACATCCGGCCGTCTCCTTCTTCACCGCCGTTCCTTTCGGCCCCGGCGTGGGTGAGTACTTGGCATGGAAATGGTTCGGTGGCGGCCAACAGTTGCGCGAAAAGCTCTACAACAAGCATGGCATGACCGCACTCGACAGCTTTTGCATCGGTCCGGAAACCTCTGGCTGGTTCAAAGAGCCAGTGAATGAGCTGGCCGAGTTGAAAGGTTTCAAGATGCGTTTTTTCGGTCTTGGTGCCAAAGTGATGACCAAGCTAGGCGTGTCCACCCAGCTACTCGCGGGTGCCGACATCTATCCAGCGCTTGAGAAAGGCGTTATCGACGCCACCGAGTTCTCCATGCCGACCATGGACATCAACTACGGCTTTTACCAAATCGCGAAGAACAACTACTTCCCGGGTTGGCACCAGCAGACCTCGTGCGCCGAACTGCTGATGAACAAAGCGAAGTACGACGAGTTGTCCGACAACTTCAAGGCCGTCCTGCAAGTCGCTCTCAACGACGCCATCATCCATACCTATGCTGAGACTGAAGCGAAGAACCCCGATGCCATGCAGGAAATGCAGAAAAAGCACGGTGTGAAAGTACAGCGTTGGCGCGATGACCAACTGGCTGAGTTCGAAACCGCTTGGAACGCAGTGGTCGAAGAAGAGTCGGCGAAAGACGCATACTTCAAAGAAGTGGCCGATAATTTCTACGCTTTCCGTAAGAACTATGCCATCTGGGGCGATGCCCAACGCATGAAGTCCACTTACCTCAAGTAAACCACGTTTTTACGACCCACGTTTTCACGACAATAAGACCAACCCACCCCGGTCAAAAGCGGCCGGGTGGCGGCTGGGGCACTCTACCCCGGCCTTCTAAGCTGTTAGGGTATTGAGAGGGCGATGAAAAGTATGTCATCAGATCCGATCTCTCCTCAGGTAATCTTTGGCCTTCCAGATAGGCGTTCCTGTCTTCCAATTGCATGATTCGGCGAGTGTATACTTTCCTTGCAGATCACCCCGAATCATGCAAAGAACCAAAACGACACGAACAATCCTGACGCTCACTTTTATCCTTTTGACCAGTCTGGTCAGCGGAGCAGAAGGCGCCACGCTCTTTAAAGATTACACCTTTGGCATGCCAAAGGCACACTTCCAGAAAATGCCCGGTATTGAAGATGCTACCGAATACTGGGGGGCTGATGCACTTCTACTTGATAACCAAACCTTTCTCGAAATGGATGTCGGTCTGATCTTCACTTTCGTCAGCGAAAAACTCGTCTCGGTTGCGGTCCTGACGGACTTCGACCCTGAGATTCACCTTAAATTGTTTGGGGCCATAACCAGGAAGTTTGATCTCGTCATAATTCAAAACTCCAACGAGTCATTAGATCTCATCGAACTTTCGAAAATAGCAACTAATGGGGCCGGGTAGCCCGACCTTGGGCGCCTGTTCGATGAAGGCGAGAGAGAACCACGCTTTGATGAGTGGCCGTTCTATGGCCTTAGCCCGCATCCGTCACCGATTCCCCATTTCGAGTCGCAGTTCTTGTGAATGACGCTGATCGCGTCGATGTCGTGGACGGAGCGACGCCGATTGGCGCGAACGGTGCGAGTTCAGGCGATGTGAAGAGCGATATTTTGTACTTTGGGGGGTCAAGCAGGCGTTGGTGGTGAGGTCCGAACGTGTACCGTAGCGATTGCGAGCGCACGGGCGACCTGCACGTCGAACATGTCATTCCTAGCAATCATCGGCCTGAGTTGGAGCAAGAGTGGACGAATTTTTTGCTCGGCTGCGTGAACTGCAACGCAATCAAGGGCGATAGAGACGATTCGCGCAACGACTGCCTCTGGCCGGACCAAGACGACACTGAGGCTGCGTTCTCATACTTGCCCGACGGCAATTGTGCGAGTGCGAGACGATCTTCCCGAGCCGGACCTGACAAATGCGAAGAGGCTGTTTGATCTCGTCGGACCCGGTCGGCGTCCGGCGCACGATCCCCGTGCAAAGGACTTGAGAGGGCGGGACCGCAGTGAGGCATGGCGTGGCGCCGAATTCGCACGGCAGCGGGTCGAAGAAGGTGCCGATGTTGGCTGGGTGATGCAGTTGGCGAAGGCTGTTGGCTTCTTCTCGGTATGGATGAGTGTATTTGCCGACGACATTCAGATGTGTGCTCGTCCGCGCCGTAGCTTTCCGGGGACGCGATGACCACGCGATGCAATCGCGCAGCAGCTTCAGGGGTGCTAGATGTTGAGGGCGCGGTTTTTGCCGTAGGGAGAATTGGAGTACTAAAGCTAACACTCCGCACTATCATAGGGCTTTCCGGGAATAGGTCCGAATCATGAAGCCGCTCTACTTTACCGCCTGCGCTCACCCGAAGATCGCTCCTGCCTTGGCGATTCAAGCTCAGGAAAGCCTGCGACCCTACACGGCGTACCTGAGATCTGCGCTTGATGCCGCCAAGAAGCGAGAGTCCAGATCGGTGCGGTGGGAGCCTGTCCCGCCGGAGTATCGGTTGCGGCTTGCTCCTATGGACTCGCTCTTGGTCTTGGAAGCCGAGGGCTGTAGCTATCGCCTCGAAGGCTGGTCGGGTGACGCGCCGGACATGCCGTTGTTCGTCGGAGAGCAGTACCGGCCGGTGCGTCCACAGCGCGTCGAGCAAATTGACTGCGGGTTGTTTCTCGTATTGACCGGCGAGATCGACCCCGATGAGCAGGTTTTCTGGGCGGGCAAGCCCTGCACCTTGACCCGCTCGGATCCGGTCTGGCCAGCTGAGTTGGTCGCACGCCGTCACGACGGCACGGTTGCACACTTGTTCCAGCGCCGGGAAGAGGCCGCGCGTCTCGTCTTGGTCATTGCAGGCTGTGATCGTGTTGTTGTCGAGGACGAGCATGGCACCGAGGTACCCCATCGAGTCGCTGAACCCCATGAAAATGCCACGCGCCTGCGTGTAGGCAGTAAGGACATTCGCTGGAACGGTGAAAAAATCCTGACGCTGGAGCAACTGCCAGAGCAAGACTTTCTCCTCGCCGACAACGGTGTCCGGTGGGCTTGGTCAGACGACGAGGGTCGCAATCGGCGACAGCGCGGGGTCTGGATTCAACTCCTTCCACCAGACGAAGTGGACAGCGAGACGGCCTTGGACATACGGACAGCGTATATGGAAGAGGGCGTTCGCGAGGTCCGCACTAAAAAGGGCAATAACCCCCAGGACGCTTTTAAGGTCTTGGGATTTCGCCGCGACAACTACCAGCTCGAATTGGATCGGCTCCCGCCCGATGGATCGACATTGTTCATCCCGTCCAGCACTGCGGGCCTACAACGCCAGCGGCAGGCAGTGTTCCGTTTCAAGGACAGCCCGCTACCCCACCAAGGTGCTCTTCTCAGGTTATGCGAAGCACCCGACAAGGTCCGTTGGCCGAGGTGCCTACCAAAGGCCGTTTCTCGCTGGTACTTGCTCGACGACGAGCGTTGGTCGGGCACTATCCAGCAACGGGAGTTCGTAAAAAAAGCCCTTGGCACGGAGGACTTCGCGTTTCTCGAAGGACCGCCTGGATCAGGCAAAACCCATGCTATCTGCGAGTTGGCGCTACAGTTCATCGATCAAGGACTAAACGTGTTGCTCTGCTCCACGACACATGTCGCTGTGGACAATGGTCTGGAGCGACTCGTCGGCAAGTTCGAGCAAGTCGAAGCCGTGCGTATCGGGCTTGCGGACCGGGTGGACCAAACCATCCGCGATGTGCAAATCGATGAACGCATCTCGGCCCTGATGGAAACTTGGCGTACTGCTGGCACCTTCGCCAGCTTGGACGACGCCGCCTTGGCGCGAGCCGCCGAGGCGACTATCCTCTCCTCGGTCAATCTCACCTGCGGCACATCCACGGGCATCCTCGCACACCCGTACATACGCCGGTCGGACCACAAGCGCGAGAATGATACAGGTCCGTGTTGGCCCTACTTCGATGTTCTGATCATCGACGAGGCCAGTAAGACGACATTCCAAGAGTTTATGGTTCCTGCACAACTCGCCCGCAAGTGGATCGTGGTCGGCGATGTGCGGCAACTCCCGCCCTTCTCGGAGCCTAAGGACCTCGAAGCGAGCATCGCCGAAGTCAGCGATGAAAACGCCGCAACGCTCTGCGACGCCCACCAAGCGGCGTTGCTGATCCTGTTCCGGCTCCAGCGCCCGGAGGCCGGGGTTGGGAGGGTCAGGTGGTTGATCGAAGAGCCGGATGATGTGCTCAACGAACTGAGCGCGGAAATCCAAGCTCGGGCAGAACGCCGTGACCGCACGCCCGAGATCGTGCGCGTTGTCCAAGACCATCCCGCGGACGATGAAGTGTCCATTGCAGACGTTGAGGCTGGCCAACCCGTGGCACTGCGTTTACTGGCAGCCGACTGGATACTTTTTCCACCTGAGTTGCGAAATCGCGTTGCGCCGTATCTGCCCCCAGAGGGGCTGGCGTTGCGCGACTGGGCGCCGGATTCGGCCCGGACTTATCGATTCGCACACTGGCACAGCCAACGAGGCCGTTTCACCAAGCCCGTGCGGGAGCAACGGCGTCGTTTCCAAACCGCCGGTGAGTTGGCTATCCGCCAGCGCGACTTCCTGTGCGAGGAGTCTTGGGCCAAGCAGGTATCGTGGCGGCTCGGGAGGGTTCATCAACTTGCCAGTGCTCGCGACGATGGACAGCGTGAACGACGGCAAGGCGAGGTTGATAGCCTGATGCCCGCCGTGGAGTCCTATGCTAAATGGGTGCCCTTGGCCATCGACGCAATTCGCGACGTAGGGGTACGTAGCGTGATCGAATCCTTTCGAGTGGGTAGGAGCGACCATCGCGTCCGCCGCCGAAGTGCTCTCACCGAGGCGATTCCGCCGGACGTATGGAAGGAGCGGGCAGTACTACTCGAGTATCAACACCGTATGCACCCGGATATCTCGAAACTACCACGAGACCAGTTCTACGGGGGCGTAGCCCTGAAGGATGCCAATACACTCGATGAGCGCGACAGACGAGACGGTTGGTCTTTCATGCCCAAGGTGCCTGCCCGGCGAGTGTGGGTGGATGTGCGCGGCTGTGAGGAACGCGGCATCAACCAAGCCGAGATCGAAGCCATGCGTCGTTGGTTGGAGGCTTGGCGGGATTACGCCAAATCTCACCAGAGAACCGATGGCAAGGACTGGACAGTAGCTTGTCTCTCTTTTTACAACCGGCAGGAACTGGGGACGCGGGATATGCTCCGGCGATTCACCGGAATGCATCGTGCGGAGACTCGCTTCGCGCTGCCCAATACGACGATTGCGTGTGCAACCGTTGACCGCTTTCAAGGTCGAGAGGCCGATCTCGTATTGCTGAGCCTCAGAAACACCTTGCGGCCCGGTCATATGGACAGTCCCAATCGGCTCAATGTGGGGATCACCCGAGCCCGGTTCTTGCTCGCCGTTTTTGGTCACCGGAAGTACTTCGCCGAGGATTGCCCGTCCGAAGAACTCAATACGCTTGCAGATGCCACGCCGTTATTCGAGCTTGGGAGTGTGTGATGAAGGCCAGTCTTGAAACGGAAGTCGAAATCCGGGAGATCGCGGTTTTCGCAGAACTCGCGGTGTGGGAGAAGCGACCGGACCTTCAGGTTCTGTGCGTCTCGGCCCGGGACCAAGGTACTCTCTACGAAGACGCGATTGACTCCGTCCTACCGGGTCTCTCGCTACGTGCAAGAAAAAACCTGTTGCGCCACTTGCACTATATTCAGCTTGTCGAGCAAAACGGAGCGCTGACCGCCCTCGGACGCCGTTGTGCGTCGTCGGGCGAGGCTCCCGCTTGGGAGCAGGGTGTATATCGCCTGCTCGTGGCATCCCATCCGCTTTTTGAAAGTTATGTCCTCGACTTCAAACGCACCCCTGGCGATTGGAGTGACCGCGACTTCGATAATCGTGAGCCACTTCCGTCGCGGTTCTCGCCCGAACGCGACCGGATATTCACGTCGATATTCCAAGCTAAGCGGTTCAACATTGCGAAGTTCCCGGCAGCAGGAGGCCAAAATCCGGTCTGTCGTATTGGAGAGATGACCACGGGGAAGTTGCAGTGGGATATCGACCTTGCATCGGGCAACAACCAGTGGACGATTAAAGGGCGGGTGAGCGGAGACTGGGACCAGCGCGGCGAGTTCCAATCCTCACCTGAGTCGGTGCAGCCGAACAAGCTGGTCGATATTTTCGCAGACTGGGAGCCGCAGTGGGACGAGCAAGAGGGTCGCCTCGCCATGGCGTATGACGGCAAGCTGGGGCAGGGCGGACGCGAGTCGTTTCTTCGGTCTCGGCGTTACAACAATAAGCAGGTCAGGGATTGCGGCCCGTTCGATAAGGTTGAGGTCCGAGATATACCGGTCGGCCCGGCAACAAAAGATGACGCTCGCACTTGGGCAACCGCTATGCTCGTCGCTCAAGCCGGGGCCGAGAACAGATATAGGGCACCTGACGCTTATCAGTCGCAGTGGTCGAACATTATCGAAGATACCCCACTGGCAGGGTGGGCTGGAGATGCTCCCGATCCGGTGGCACTCTCCGAAGTGAACGGCCAACCCCTCGCCGCCCGGACGAGGTGGCTGCTCGCCGCAGGTACCGATTTGGAGATCGGGGCATGAGGCGTAGCGGACCGATTCAACCAGAAGTGGTACAGGAACAGATTGACCGGAGGGAGAAAAAGCTGCCGCTTTGGGAACAGGGTAAGAGTGCGAACATTGATCTTCCTTGGACCGTATTGAACGGCTCCGACGCCCTCAATGATGTGCAACCGCTCGTGGCGAATGCTCGCAGCGTCGTCCTTGCTATCGGTGCGACAAAAACCTCGCGCAAATTGCTAGCCGCTGTCTTGCGATCTCTTCCTGCACACTGCCGACTCTATATTTACGGGGACCGTGATCTTGAGGCTGACACCGCATTGGTTCAAAGAATCTCGGGTGTGGGTGGCCGAGCTCTCGCCCGCTTGGGTCCTCGCCCACCTGCGGACTGGCTCATCGTTGATAAAGGGCGCGACGGACGACTTGTCTTAGGGCCTACCGCAGAGCACCGAAGATGGGTGCTCCCCATCGGCGACGACCTGGCGCGATCGCTATTTAAAGCTTTTTGTGTGCTGTTCTGGTTTCATGCAACGAGAGAGGCCCTGCCGGATGCTGACGGCAAGGTCGATTTCCGGCCCCCCTTGGAATCACCGTTCGACTCTCCCGGAACCGACATTCCGCTCGCGTCTGGTCGGCTCCGACTTGACGGAGACCTTGACGATCCGGTTCCCGACGCCGAGATAAGAATCTCACCGACAGCTTCAGACCCCGGTAATGCGCGGATGCTGTTCATTCCTCCCACGGATGGCTTGGCGAATGGCAGGGTAAGTCGCCCCGTTGATACCGAGCTCCCGGCCAAGCTTTTTCACCGAGGCCACCGAGTGCTGTGGGTTGATACCGGTCTTCCGAGGACGACGGTAACGCATCAGCGCATGGTCATGGACCTAGTGGCGGCACCAGTCGCACTTCAGCTCGAATGGCCCCAAGCTAAGGCGATCGACCTTTTCCATCGTTTGGAACGTGCAGCACAGAACCCCGAATGGGAATTCTATCCGCAAAGGAGGCTGGCTGACGTCAAGGGACAAGTGCTGCTGGACGGAGCGACACAACCGGAGCCGATCGTTCCGTCGGTCCCGCTGGATGCCGGCGATGTGGAAACGCCTCTGTTGGACTTCGACTCTGCCCGGCCCGCTCGCTTCCCCGACATCCCGCCCCTCGCCTTGGAAGCGACCATCCAATGGCGGCGAGTACCGGCTGCTTCGTCGCCGGACGCCCGCACCGCCGAGATCGTCCGTAGCTGGACAGCAGTGGATGAGTGGGCGTCACGCACGGTAGATAATCTCCGCAATGAGCTTAACGGCCTTGAGAGTCAAGAAGGGCTGTTGAACAAACTTCGCCAATGGCTTCCGTCGCGGGATGGGAACTTGGCCGTGGAATGCGAACAACTACGCGAGGAGCTTGACGAAATCGGCGAGTCGCCCCCAAGTGGGATAGCGGATCAAGCAGAGGATCGCATGAGGCGTCTCACCGAGATCGCCAGCCGTTTGGATGAACTGCGGCGTACCGCCCACGACCAGCGGCAAGTAGCCGAGGATGCCAAAGAGGAAACAAGCCAAAGATATAGCTGGAAGAAGCGCGTCGATGATGCCAAAACCAAGCTGAAAGAAGTTCGACAGAAGCTGGCCCGGAACGAGGAAGCCCGAGGCAAGGCGGAGGAAAGACGGCAAGAAGTACAGGCTACTCTTGATAACGTTGTGGCTCCCAAACGCCAAGAGCGAAAAGCATTTTTGGAGCAGGAGCGGGTTGATCTTGAGACAAAGTTGGAGGAGGCACGCGCACACCAGAAGTCCCTTAAAAGAGAGCATAAGGGCCAGCGGTCCAAGGCACCACGGAAGGAGGCGAATAAGCGCGTGAGCGAGGCAGAACAGATGGTCGCCCGCAACAAGCAGGACCGCGAGAACATCGCGAATTGGCCGCCTTCCACAGCCGAACTCGGCGAGGTATCGACTCACCTGACCGAGGCGGAGAAGGCAATTGACGACCTTCGGGCCGCCGCTGTCCGCCTCTCCAAGGAAATCGAGAATCTCAATCCTATCGCATCGGAGGAATTCCGTTTCGATAGGCCACAGCGACCTCCAGCCCTGTCAACCGGTGAGCCGAGTTCGCATCCGCCGATCCCGTCCGAGGCACCTCCCGAATTGGGTGACCTATATGAACACAACGGAAAGCGCTTCCTCGCCATCCGCACTTGGGAACAACTCAAGCCGGCAAAGCCTGTTGCGGAACGACTTCATGCCAAACTCGTGGCTGTCGTCAACCCCTCAAAGGCGTAGCAGGTCAAATCAACTTCGATGAGGAGAAGAATCAATGGAACACGAAGAGTTAATGGAGCACAAACTCCCGGGTGGGCCTATCGCGAACAGGCCCCTTCATTTCATCTTCATCGCGGACTGCTCGTACTCAATGGCGGGCGGCAAGATTCAAGCGCTCAATCACGCGATCCGGGAGGCCATCCCGCATATGCGAGAGGTCGCACACGGCAATCCGAACGCCGAGGTTTTGGTGCGGGCGCTCAAGTTTTCGTCGGGCGCTCAGTGGCACGTTTCGCAGCCGACAGCCGTTGATGAGTTCGAGTGGACCGACCTCTCGGCCAATGGCATGACCTCAATGGGGCAGGCCCTGCGCCTGGTCACAGACGACGCGCTCAAGACCCCGCCGATGCCGGAGCGTGCGTTACCGCCTGTGCTTGTGCTCATCAGTGATGGACAGCCCACGGACGACTTCGAGGGGGGGCTCCAAACCTTGATGGCCGAACCTTGGGGCAAGAAGGCTGTGCGCCTCGCAATCGCCATCGGCGAGGACGCGGATACCCATGTCCTCCAACGCTTCATCGGCCATGCAGAGATCCAACCACTGCAAGCGAATAATTCTCAAGATCTGGTCAATTACATTCGCTGGGCGTCCACCGCAGTTTTGCAGGCCGCCTCCGCTCCAGCGAGCCAGACGGCGTCGGCTGCTCCAGCGAGCCAGTCGTCGGCTGCTCCAGCCGGGATCAATGTGCCGCTGCCTCCGTCTCCAAAGCCTGATCCGTCAGGCGCCAATGATGTCTGGTAGCCGCAAGACCAGCCGCCGGCCTGCCTTCGCCATTGAGCGGGTCATCGGTGCGAACCATCTGCGATCCGGTAAACCCTGCCAAGATGAGGTGGGCGTCTGCGCGGTCGCCGACACCGTAGCCGTGGCTGTGGCTGACGGCCATGGTACGAGCAAACACGCCGATGTCGGTGCCCGGCTCGCGGTCCATGTGACACTTGCCGCGCTCGTGCGGTTTGCCGAGGACTTGGGTGAACGGGCTTCAAATCTGATGGAAGTCCAAAAGTATGCCGAGCATCCTCTTCGCGTTCAGATCGTCCGCGAATGGATGGCGAGGGTTCGAGCTAAGGCAGGGGACGACGAAACGCCGCTCTTGGATTATGGCTCGACAATTTTGGCGGCCTTAGCAACGCCGGACTTCCTGTTGGTCGGACAACTCGGAGACGGCGACATCCTGCTCGTCGCCGAGGATGGAACAGTTGATGTCCCACTCCCCGCCGATCCTGCGGCGTTTGCCGACGAGACTTCCAGCCTGTGTCTTCCGGAAGCCGAGCACTTGTTCCGCGTGCGAGTCCTGCCGGCACCGAGCCAAGAGACACTTCTTCTTCTCTCTACAGATGGATACAGCAAGTCGTACTCCACGGAGGCTGCGTTCAGGAAGATCGGTCCCGACTACCTCGACCTGGTACGCAAAGACGGGATGTGCGGCTTGAACTTGCGGGGCTTCCTTGAGCAAGTCACCGCTCGAGGGGCTGGTGACGACATTGGCCTTGCGCTTCTCTACTGGCTGCCATTGGCGAGCCGGAGCGCTGCGGATTCTCCCATTATACGCTCGGACAGCACGCCGCTCATTGAGTCGAATCGGACTGCGACGGAAAAGCCGGTGGAGACGGAGTCGGACGAGTCGTCGCAGGGGAATGTGGCGGCAAAGTCGAATAGCCGGATCGTACGGTGCTTCCGAGTTGTCCTTGGTAGGGTCATGAGAACAATAAAGATAAAGAAATCTTGAAATGATGGAGAAATCGCCAATGCAAAAGCCAGAACTGCTGAAGATTGCTGACGGAACGCGCATCACCGCCGATAGCCTGCTCGGTCAGGGGGGCCAAGGCGAGGTCTGGAAAGCTACTGACGACGGGCAGCCCGTAGCGGTGAAGGTCTATCACCCAAATACGTCCACCCCGGAACAAAAAGCGGTACTTGAGCGGTTGGTTGAAAAAGGCTCGCCTGCACCGCACTTCCTGTGGCCGATGGCGATGGTAGAAGACCTCCAGTCGGAACGGTACGGCTACATCATGGCCCTTCGAGATCCCAACTTCCGGGGACTGGAAGAATTCATGGCACGGCGGATCCAGCCGTCGATGCGTGTATTGCTCACGGCTGGAATGAAGCTCGCAGATGGCTTTCTCCGCCTTCATAGCAAGGGGCTCTGTTATCGGGACATTTCCTTCGCCAATGTATTCTTTGATCCGAAGACCGGCGAAGTGCGCATCTGCGACAACGACAACGTTGATATAACGGGTGCCGAAACGGGCGGCGTACTGGGTACCCAGCGTTTTATGGCTCCCGAGGTAGTTCGCAGAGAAGCCCCCCCGTCTGCTGATACCGATCGCTACTCGCTGGCAGTGCTGCTGTTTTTCCTCTTGTACGGCGGTCACCCCCTCGATGGGCAACGGGAAGCGAACATCCGCTGTCTCGATGTGCCCGCCTTAGAACGCCTCTACGGATTCGACCCGCTCTATATTTGGCATCCGGACGACGCCTCCAACCGCCCTGTCCCCGATATTCACGACAACCCTATCGCTTTTCGCGACATGTACCCAGGAACGCTGGCCGACTTGTTCCGGCGATCGTTCACGGACGGATTGCACTATCCGTCCAAGCGTGTACGCGAGTCGCAGTGGAGGAAGGCTTTTGCCAGTGCCATCAACAGCATCTGGCTGTGCGGGTGCAGTGCCGAAAATTTCTATGAGCCTACGGTCGCAGCACCCTCTGGCGGCAAGCGCTGCTGGTCATGCAAGAAGCCGTTGGTACTGCCACCGCGCATCAAAATCGGCGATGACATCGTTCTACTCAATCGCACTACCCAACTGTTCGGCTACCATGTCGGTCAGAGCCGCGATGACGACACCCCGATCGCGGAGGTCGTTCGAAATCCCCAAGTACCGAATCTCTTCGGTCTGCGAAACACGACTGCGCAGGCGTGGACGCTGACTAAGCCGGACGGGTCAGTGGTTGATGTTCCGGCCGGCCGTGCGGCTCCGATTCTTGACGGAAACCGCATCAACTTCGGGCTGAAAACAGGGGAGGTGCGAGTATGATCCGGATGTCGGACAATCAGTTACGAGGGCATCCCACTTAAGCCCTTGCCGGACCTTTGTCGCTTGCGGCTCGGCTTTGGGCTTTGAGGCGCTAGGCTATACGGAACTCGATGAGCGAGTGGCGCGGCACACCCAGACGCCGGGCTTCGCGGTCTGAGGATTGATCGTCCGGACGGGAAAACTGATGTTAACGCGCTTTCGTTGTTCTTCAGGCGCTAACCGGTGGCCTTGGAGGCGCCGCTAGGCGCTTCGGTCTGCACCGCGGGTGGCGGTGGCGGGGCTGTGGCCGCGGGCGCTTCCGTAGCCGGGTGGTTTTGTCCTGACGGAGAGGTGTAGCGATCGTTGAGTTCTTGTACGAACCGATCCGCATCGCGCAGCACATCGGCAACGCGCCGTTTGGTTCGTGCGCCCCAGCCCGCTGGGTTGGTGAAAAGCACACTGCGCCAGCGGGCCGTGTTAACACGCATGGCATTGACCAACCACTCGCCCCGCTCATCGGTGGCCGCCTCGTCCAGTTGTTTGAGCAGGCGTTTGACGAAGAATTTGCGTACCAGGAAATGCCCGTACCCGGCGCCGCCAAGGAGTGCCAGTGCAACCAGACTGGACATGAACGGGTCGCTCGCCAACCCTTGCAACCACGGTGTATCGAATGTCAGACCGTCCCAGTATCCGGCCAGATTGGTCACCACTAAAAAAGCGATCAGCAATAACACTCCAGCGACGCCGTCGCCCCAGAGAATATTGCGCTTGAGCCGTTCCTTACAGGCTCTGATGTCGCCGATGAGATGAGCCTCGATGCTGTTGGCCAATTTCTCCAGCAGGCCGACGACGCGATAAGCCCGTTCCACCTCTATTTGTTGCATGCGGTCGTAGATCTCAGCCATGTCGGCATCGCGCTTTTCTTCGAAGCGAATACGCAGGCGCTCATCATCGATCGGCACTGCTGCATCCTTGTCGTAGATGCGGTAGAAGCGCCCGGCCGTCAGCCCGGCCTGCGCAAGACCTCTTTGCCAGGCGGCGAACACCTCTTCCGGATTGTCTTCGCGGGCGGTGTTGTCGATCTGATTCAAGATGAACAGGAATTTGTTCGAATCGGGCCTGTCGATGGTGTTTTGCACCAAGTGCTTGAGGGTGTCTTGCATGGCGCCCGGTTCCGGGTGGCGGGCGTCGAACATCACCAGCACCAAATCCGATAGTGAAATAATGTGATCGGTGATGCGCAACGTCGAGGTGCGTTGTGCATCGGCGTCGAAGCCGGGCGAATCGATGAGGATCTTTCCGCGCAGGCGTTGCGAGCCGCATGTTTTCAACTGTAGGTAGGCGTCTACCCGGGCCCCTTCACCTGATGCGACTTCCTCGATGTCTTTGCTGACTTGATAAAAAGGGAAACGTGGATCGGCATCGAGGGCGAGTCCCGGGAGCACCCGTGTCTGGCCGTCGGCGGCGTGGCAGATAACGGTGAATTTATCGTCCACCGCCTGGTTGCCGCTGGTTTGCAGTTTGGTGCCCAAGTACTGGTTGATAAAGGTCGATTTGCCGGCGGAGAAGGTGCCCAATACCGCCACTAGTGGCCACCAAGGCACTCGTGTGGCCAAGGATTCGTTGTCATTTATCATGCCGATGGAGCGGGCCGCCCGATCGAGTTCCCGGTAACTCTTGACTGTCTCTAACAGCGTTGGATTTTCCTCCTTAAGATGGCGTTCGAGCGCATCCAGGCGAGCGTCTATGGGGGTTGGCGTACCTTTCAGCATGATCGTTCGCTGCACTGCGGCATGAGAGCGTAGCAGTATATCACCGTAGTTATCTCGCAATTCGTGGAAAGCATCTCGTGCACTTCGACCCGCCCCTAGAGCAAGGCGTCTTGAGGCGCCGTTACAAACGGTTCCTGGCCGGCGTCGAATACGG
Source organism: Gammaproteobacteria bacterium (assembly GCA_012103455.1). Taxonomy (GTDB): domain Bacteria; phylum Pseudomonadota; class Gammaproteobacteria; order HK1; family HK1; genus WLWT01. The sequence continues at coordinate 3,805,227 of WLWT01000001.1, read as the reverse complement.
CGCAGAGGTGAGCACTGTTCGTTGTCCGAACACGGGCTCTATGCTCGGCTGTTCAGACCCCGGCGCCAAAGTTGGGTTGCATCGTTTGGCTAATCCGAAACGCAAATATTCTTTTACCTGGGAATGGGTGGAAGTCGCTGGTGGTGTGGTGGTGGGCGTTAATACCGGCCGTGGTACCAAGCATTTGCGCGAGCTGACCGCGTTAGCCGAAGAGGGCAAGGCAAGGGCGGTGATGATTGACTGTGTTCAGCATCAAGACGTACGCGAGGTGCACCCCGTTGATGAGATCGAGTCGCTGTATGCAAAGACCCTGCGTGTGGTGCTGGCGGCGGTGGGGGTAGCGGTCTACGCGCTACGGGCGGCACCGGCTGCGCATGGCATCTTCTTGGATACGGTCATTCCGGTGGTGGTGCCTCAGGGGTTTTGGCCTCAGGGGTTTTTGCTCTAGGGGCTTGGCCGGCGCAGCGCTGCCAGTGGCCCGAGTGGCCACCGCTTTTCTCAAGCAACCGTATACCGCCGATTTCCATGCCCCGGTCTACCGCTTTGCACATATCGTAAATGGTCAGGAGGGCAACCTGGACCGCGGTGAGCGCCTCCATCTCAACCCCTGTGCGAGAGACGGTTTCCGCTTGAACGGTGCATTCAATGGTGCTTGCGGTCTCATCCACTGCAAAATCGACTTCTACCCGGGTAAGAGGTAGTGGATGACACAAGGGAATTAAGTCGGCGGTGCGTTTGGCGGCCATGATGCCGGCGATGCGGGCGATGCCCAGTACATCGCCTTTGCTGTGGCGTCCTTGGCCGATGAGTTCAAGTGTCGCCGCTTGCATGTGGATGCGCCCGGCGGCGAGGGCGGCCCTGCGGGTTTCGTCCTTGGCGCCTACGTCCACCATGCGAGCCTGCCCGGAGGCGTTAAAATGAGTGAGTGCGGCCATGTGTCACCCCCCGGTGACGGGTGGAAAAAACGCCACTTCATCGCCGTTTTCGATCGGATGATCCGGTTCCACGTATTCGTGATTGACGGCTACCAAAATATCTTCACCGAATGCCGCTTGTGGGCAAACCTGCGACCACACGCCTCTGGCGGTCAGGCCGGGATGCGGCGTGACGCTGGATTCGCCCATCCCTACCCGCTCGCGCAAGCTGGCAAAGAATTTCACACTGATCATGGCAAGGTTACCTCGAAGACGCCCCATCGCGGGGTTCCAAGGCGCGGTGGATGCATTTGTTCAAACAGGCCATCTGCGCCTCGTTAAGTGGTCCGTTAGTACCGTCATAGAGGTAGAAAAAATCCTCGGCCCGCGCGCCGAAAGTGGCGATCTTGGCACCCTGTAGTGATACATCACAAGCGGCTAAAGCCCAACCGATGCGGGCCAACAATCCCGGATGATCGGTGGTAATCACTTCCATTTTGGTGCGCCCTTTGGCTGGTTCGTGCTCGAAAGTGATTGTCGTCGCCAGGTGGAAGTGACGCAATTGCCGTGGGGGCATGCGCGAGGCCACCGGTATATCGCGTGCCGTACGGCGCAGCGCGCCGCGCACCCTCGAGCGGATCTCGGCAAGACGTTCGTCTTCAATGGTTTCCCCGTGGCGGGCGTTTTGCACGACAAAAGTATCCAGGGTCATGCCGTTGGCCGCGGTGATGATGCGCGCATCCAAAACCGTGAGACCCAAGCGGTCCAGCGTTAGAGTACAGGCGGCGAACAGTTGATTGTGATCGGGCGTGTACAGGAACAGCTCTACGCCGCCGCGCCCGCGCCGCACGGTAACCAGCGGCAGCTCTTCAATTCCTGCCTGCAGGATCGATGATGCATTCCAGGCGATTTCATCGGCGGTGGCCCGCAGGAAGTAGTCGGTGCCTAGGGGCCGCCAAAGCGCGCGTAGACGGGTGACCGACACGCTTTTTCCAAGGAGCTTGCGGGCGGTTTGCTGATGCTCCTTGACCAGGTCCGCACTATCGGCTCTGTCGCCGCGCCGTAGGACTCGCACGGTGGCCTGATAAAGATCCCACAGCAGTGAGTCTTTCCAATTGTTCCAGAGTTTAGGATCGGTGGCGCGTATATCGGCGACGGTGAGCAGGTAGAGGTAGTCCAGATGCATGCGGTCGCCTATTTGTCTGGCGAAGGCCTGTACCACATCCGGGTCGCTGATGTCTTTGCGTTGCGCGGTCACCGACATCAATAGGTGATTGCGCACCAGCCAAGCGACCAAATCGGCATCGAAATGGCTCAAGCCGTGGTGTAAGCAAAATGCGTGGGCGTCGGCCGCCCCGAGTTCGCTGTGATCGCCCTCGCGGCCTTTGGCGATATCGTGAAACAGTCCGCCTAAATAGAGTAGCTCCGGCTTCGGTAGCCGGGTTACCAAAGCGGAGCAGCGGGGGAATTCATGAAACCGCTCGGCGACAAAAAAGCAGCGCAGATTTCTGACCACAAATAGCGTGTGCTGATCGACGGTGTAAACATGAAAGAGGTCGTACTGCATTTTTCCGACCACGGCGCCGAAGGCCGGCAGATAGGCGGGGAGTACGCCGTAGTCGTGCATGCGCTGTAATTCGTGGGTCAAGCCCCGGGGCTGGCGCATAATTTCCAAAAAAAGAGAGCGTGTTCGCAGATCGCCTCTAAAGTCATCATCAATGCGGTGTAAATTCTCCTGCACTAGCCGAATCGTGGTGGCGCGTACACCTTTCACCTCGGGGTGTTGTTGCAGTACCAGAAACATTTCCAGCAGCGCGAATGGGTAACGCGAGAAGATGTCGGGGCCGGTGACTTCCAAATAGTCGTTGTGGATTTGAAAGCGTTTGGACAAAGGCTTGACCCTGGCCGGCCTACCAGCCATGACGATGACTTCTTGAAATAATTCGAGCAGCATTTCGTTCAGCGCGCGCAGGGTGCGTATGGTCCGGTAGTATTGCTGCATCAGCGCTTCGATGGGTGCGTTACCCGCCTCCTCGCCAAAGCCCAAAACCTTGGCCAGCGCTCGTTGGTGGTCGAATAAGAGACGGTCTTCACGCCGGCCCGCGGTCAAGTGCAATGCGAAACGCAGCCGCCAGAGAAAGTACTGACAGGCTAACAGTTGTTCGAATTCATGGCGCGCCAAGAAGCCTTGACCGACCAGTTCCGCTAGGGTGCAATCGCCAAAATGGCGCTTCGCCACCCAGCCGATCATCTGTAGATCGCGCAGTCCGCCGGGGCCCTCCTTGATGTTGGGTTCCAAGTTGTATGCGGTATCGTCGTAACGGTGATGACGGGTACGCTGCTCATCCCATTTCGCTTCGAAGAAATCGCGCGACGGCCATACCTTGGAGGAGTGGGTCGCTTCGCGCATGGCAGCTAAACTGCGGGCGCTGCCGGTGATGAGGCGAGCTTCCAGTAGATTCGTAGCGATAGTGATGTCACTGGCTGCCCGTTCACTACATTCGCGTACAGTGCGCACACTGTGTCCTATCTCAAGGCGCATGTCCCAGAGAAAAGTGATGAACTCGCCGACCTGCTCCTCCGGGATCGGCGCTTCTTCCGAGCGCTCGGCCGGAGCTTCGCCGGCTAGGATCAGAACGTCTATGTCGGAGGCGGGATGCAGTTCGAAGCGGCCATAACCACCCACCGCGACTAAGGCTAGGTAGGGCCACTGGTGCAAGCCGCATCTGCGCCATGCGCAAATGAGCAACTCGTCTACGGCCAAGGCGCGACTGCGCACCAATTCTTGCACCGGGGTGCCGGCGGCGAACGCGCTGCGCTGTTCGGCATCCAAGCGGCTCACGGCTTGGCGCAGACCGGTTAGCGTTTGCGGGCCACTCTCGCCCGTGACCGGCACTTTGCTCATCGGCCTTCTCCGGTCATTGCCCTACTCTGGCAGTGAATCCTGCTCTGGCGGTGAATGAGGGTTACGCCGTGATGTTGGAGCTACCGATACGAGGGTTATGATTTGATGCCTTCGCACGTGGTGAGCACCTCGAAACCATCGTCGGTGACCGCGAGAGTATGTTCCCATTGGGCTGAGAGGCTACGGTCCTTGGTCACCACGGTCCACCCGTCACCCAATAGTTTTACGTGCCGTTTACCGGCATTGACCATCGGCTCTATGGTGAAAGTCATACCCGGCTCCAAGCGCTCGCGGGTGCCAGGGGTGCCGTAGTGCAGAACTTGTGGATCTTCGTGGAATATTTGGCCTATGCCATGACCGCAGTATTCGCGCACGACGGAACAGCGGTTGCCCTCCGCATGTTTTTGGATGGCATGGCCGATATCGCCCAGGTGGATGCCGGGGCGCACCATCTCGATGCCTAGCCACATGCATTCGTAGCTGATCCGAGCCACCCGCTTGGCTTGAGCGGACGGTTCTCCCACGAAAAACATTTTGCTGGTATCGCCGTGAAAGCCGTTTTTGATAACGGTAATGTCGATATTGACTATATCCCCGCTCTTCAGCTTTCGCTCGCCAGGTATACCGTGACACACCTGGTGGTTGACGGAGGTGCAGATCGATTTAGGGAAGCCGTGATAGTTGAGCGGCGCAGGGGTTGCCTGCTGCTCCTCGGTAATGTAGTGGTGACAGATGTCGTCGAGTTCACCAGTGGTGATGCCCGGTACCACGTGGGGCTGGATCATCTTGAGAACTTCGGCGGCGAGGCGCCCGGCAACCCGCATGTGCGCGAGGTCGCTGGCGGACTTGATTGAGATGCTCATATGCAAGTTTATGTATCCAGACTTCCGGTTGCGCGGCGGTTCCAGTGCTCAATAGTCGATGTCAGTTGGGAGTCGATGTCAGTTGGGCCGCGGGTATGGTATAAAGAGCAGCTTTGCCAAGCAAACGTGCGTTGAACTTGGCTGGTGCGAGTCGATGCCGGTTCAGATCGCCATTTTCGCTGAAATCCCGTAGCACGTACATGCATACCGCACCCGGGTGCCTTCGAGCTGGAGGTCGGTGAACGGTGGTACGTGTGAGTTTAACCCGTGAGGAGGTAATACACATGGCTGCAGTGTCGATGCGCGACATGCTGGAGGCCGGCGTGCATTTTGGCCACCAGACCCGCTACTGGAATCCCCGTATGGCGCCCTATATCTTCGGGGAGCGCAACAGAGTACACATCATCAATCTGGAAAAGACCCTGCCTTTGTATAACGAGGCGGCGAATTTCCTAGGCCGTATGGCTGCCAATCGAGGCACTATTTTATTCGTAGGAACCAAACGCTCTGCGCAAGATGCGATCAAGCGCGAAGCGCTGCGCTGTGGTATGCCGTATGTGGATCGCCGTTGGCTTGGCGGCATGTTGACGAACTTCAGAACCGTGCGTGATTCAATTCGGCGGCTGAAGAACCTGGAGTCCATGATCGGCGAAGGCGGCTTGGACCGGCTCAGCAAAAAAGAGGGTTTGTCGCGCAGCCGCGAGCTGGAGAAACTAGAGCGCAGCCTGGGCGGCATCAAGAACATGGAAGGCCTGCCGGATGTTTTACTTGTTATCGATGTAGGTCACGAGGACATCGCCGTGTCCGAGGCGGTCAAGCTCGGCATACCGGTAGTCGGCGTCGTCGATACCAACAACGCCCCCGAGGGCGTGGACTACATCATTCCCGGCAATGACGATGCCATCAGGGCGATCAGTCTTTATGTAGGCGGAGTGGCCGATGCCATCATCGATGGTAAACAAGCGGCCCAAGCCGCTGCCGTCGATGAGGCGGTGAATCCCGATGCTGCTCATGGAGATACCGCCCGGGAAGATACTGTCCAGGAAGATATTGTCCAGGGAACTGGCGGTGAGGCGGACGGTGCCTAATCCTGATGGTACATCTAAAAATGCACTTTTACCGCGATTGCGGCGTCAGTTCCGTGCTCGAATCCTCAGGTATGACCTATACACTGCGGTTGTGCGCGCGGTGCTTCCTTGCACTCACGAAAAAATGACTATTTTCAGCAGGCGCCCCTGAGCGAGTCCGGTTGGTGAAGCGCTTGGGATAACGAAGCGCCTGGGATAATTTTTGGGTAACTTTTTCTGGGTAATATTTTTTCCGGGGATTCAAGTTTCCGGGCGATATTTCTAGAGGTTGGATAAATCATGCAGATTAGTGCTGCTCAAGTGAAGGAACTCCGGGAACGCACCGGAGCGGGCATGATGGAGTGCAAAAAAGCGCTAGTTGAAGCGGGTGGCGATATCGACGCCGCGGTGGAGGCGATGCGTAAATCGGGCCAAGCGAAAGCCGATAAGAAGGCCGGTCGGGTGGCCGCTGAAGGACTCATAGGAACTGCTATCGCGCCAGGCGCGGCGGCGATGGTGGAAGTGAATTGCGAGACGGATTTCGTCGCTAAAGAAAACGAATTTCGTGACTTTGTGAGCGCCGTAGCCGAGTGCGTATTGCAATCTCGTCCTGCCGATGTGCAGGCGCTGGCGGCCCTCGACATGGGCGCTGGCAGCATCGATGAGCGGCGCCGCGAACTCATCGCCAAAATCGGCGAGAACATGGCCATTCGCCGGTTCGAGGTGGTCGAAGCGCCGGCCGATGGTGTGGTCGGCCGCTATGTGCACGGCGGGCGCATAGGTGTATTGGTGGCGTTGGCGTCGGGTTCGGCCAGCGTGGCCAAGGATGTGGCAATGCATATTGCCGCCTGTAGACCCATTTGTGTAAGCGAAGAGCAGATCCCGGCGGCAGAGCTTGAACGCGAGCGCGCTATTTTCACCGCGCAAGCGGCGCAAAGTGGCAAACCCGCGGAGCTCGTAGAAAAAATGGTAAGCGGTCGATTGCGTAAGTACGTCAACGAGGTGACTTTGCTCGGTCAACCTTTCGTCAAGGATACGGACCGAAGTGTGCAACAATATTTAAAGGGTGAGAGCGCTTGCGTGGCGGGCTTCAGCCGGCTCGAGGTCGGTGAGGGCATCGAGAAGAAGACCGAAAATTTCGCCGAAGAGGTACGCTCGCAAGTGAAGCGGGCCGGCGCGGGCGACTGAAACGCAAGTGACCGTTCAATCCAGTGCGCCAAGCGGGAGGGCTAGCCGTTCGATTAACCTCTAAGTTATAGATAAGTAAGTTTGGCGCGCTGCTCGAACTCCGGCTGTTGGAAGCAATGCGGGCGGGAATAAGAAGCTCTGGCGCGGATACAACAGATTGAACCCGAGTGACTGCCGATGAGTGATGCTGGGCCGGCTTATAAGCGAGTGCTCATAAAATTGAGCGGCGAGGCCCTCCTGGGTGACGAGGTATACGGGATCGATCCTAAAGTCCTCAGCCGGTTAGCCGGGGAGCTGATAGAACTCAGCGCTAACGGTGTGCAGGTCGCTATCGTTATCGGTGGCGGCAACATTTTTCGCGGCGCCGGATTGGCCGAGGGTGGTATGGAGCGTGTCACCGGCGATCACATGGGGATGTTGGCTACCGTGATGAACGCGCTAGCGATGCAAGACGCCCTGGAGCGTGCTGGCGCTTTCGCAAGAGTGATGTCGGCGATACGCATCAATGAGGTGTGTGAAGACTACCTGCGCCGGCGTGCTATTCGCCACTTGGAGAAGGGGCGCATAGTCATTTTTGCCTCCGGCACGGGGAATCCGTTCTTTACGACCGATTCAGCCGCCAGTCTAAGAGCCGTTGAGATCGGCGCCGAGTTGATGATCAAAGCGACCAAGGTGGACGGGGTGTATGCTGAGGATCCTTTTGTCAATCCCGCTGCCGAACGTTTCGAGCGGTTAGACTACGACACGGTGTTGACGCACAAATTGAATGTGATGGACGCGACGGCCGTGGTGTTGTGCCGGGACCACGCAATGCGCATGCGGGTATTGGATATCGCCAAGCCGCGGGCTCTTAAACGGGCAGTTTACGGTGAGCCTATAGGGACCCTGATCGAGCAGGTGCCCTGATGGACAGCGGGCGGCGGGCGGCGTCTAGGGTTTTAGGGTGAAGGCCGCGGAGATTCTCTGGAGGCGTATATGATCGAAGATATCAAAGCGGATGCGCGCGCGCGCATGGGCAAGAGCGTCGAAGCGTTTCAAAATGATCTGTCGAAACTGCGTACCGGACGGGCGCATACCAGTTTGCTCGATCACGTAACGGTGGATTATTACGGCTCCGAGGTGCCACTCAATCAAGTGGCGAGTATCTCGGTGGGCGATGCGCGCACGCTGGTGGTTCAGCCGTGGGAGAAGAAGATGGTGCCACAGGCGGAAAAAGCCATCTTGAACGCCGATCTGGGACTGAACCCGGTGACAGCCGGTGATGTCATGCGAGTACCGCTGCCGGCTCTAACCGAGGAACGGCGCCGAGACATGACCCGCATCGTGCGCCAGGAAGCAGAGAACGCGCGGATCGCTATCCGCAATATTCGGCGCGATGCTAATAGCGATCTCAAGGAGCTGGAAAAAGAGAAAGAGATCGCCAAGGACGATGAGCGGCGGGCGGAAGGTGAGATACAGAAGTTGACCGATGAGTTCATCGTGCGTATTGAGGATGTGTTGAAAGCAAAGGAAACTGAGCTGATGGAGGTGTAGGCTAGCGTTTCGAGTTCCACTGCCGCACTAAACTTAGTTGCCATGAGCGCTGAATACTCCAGTCCACTCCCCGGTGGTCACGATTCGGTAGCCACGTTGCCGCGCCATGTCGCTATCATCATGGATGGCAACGGCCGCTGGGCTACCCGCCGCCGTTCGCCCCGCTTTGCCGGCCATAGGGCGGGGGTCAATGCAGTTCGCGAAGTGGTTCAAGTCTGCGTCGAAAAGCGTATCGAGGTATTGACTTTATTCGCTTTCAGTTCGGAGAACTGGCGGCGCCCGGCCGAGGAAGTGGGGTTGCTCATGAACTTGTTTATGAGCGCGTTGCAATCGGAGATGCGCAAGCTGCACGAGAACGATATCCGCTTGCGTGTCATCGGTGAGCGTTCGGCATTCAGCGCCGAGTTGCAAACCCGTATCGAGCAGGCGGAGCGGCTCATGGCCGCTAATTCCGGACTCAACTTGTTTATCGCGGCTAACTATGGTGGCCGTTGGGATATCACCCGGGCAGCGAGAACTTTGGCCAAAAAAGCGGTACTCGGGGAGTTGGCCGCCGACGATATCGACGAGCACGCTCTCGCCCAGGAGATAGCGCTGGACGCCATGCCTGAGCCCGATCTGTTCATACGCACCGGTGGGGAGAAGCGCATCAGCAACTTCTTGTTGTGGCAGTTGGCCTACACGGAGTTGTTCTTTACCGACGCATTGTGGCCGGATTTCGATAGGCAGGCTTTCGAGGGCGCGCTCACCTCATACGCAACGCGGCAAAGACGCTACGGCAGAACCGGGGAGCAGGTTGCCACCGCGGAGCGTTGACGCCATTACCCTTGACGCCATTACCCTTGAAGCCATTGCCCTTGAAGATCGTTCGCCATCCCCCCTCCCTCAATTCATCCTTCTTCCGTGCACACTAGCGCAATCTACCAAAGGCCGGAGCGGCGTCGTGAGTAACCTGCGGCAGCGGATCCGAACAGCGGTCCTGTTGATACCGCTGGTGGTTGCCGGCATCGTTTATCTACCGTGGGCCTGGCTGACGTTGGCGCTCGTCTTATTCGTGTTAGCAGGTGCCTATGAATGGACTGCTTTGGCCGGCTGGACCGCCCGCCGATGGTTACAAGCCGTCTTCGCATTGTCGTTGTTAGTCAGTGCGTTTGTGGCTTTGGTGCATCCAACCGCTATGCGGGCTGTGATGGTGATGGCGGTGATCGGGTGGGCTTTGGCCTTGGCCGCAGTGATTGCCATTGAAAAAGGCCGGCCTCTGCCACAGTCTTTACCGCTGTGGAGTTGGTGGGGGGCGGGTTGGTTGTTGCTGGTACCTGCACTCACCAGCATTGTCGTCATTCACCGCAGCGTTGCGCATGGCCCTCTCCTAGTGCTGCTTTTGATGGTTATGGTATGGGCGGCGGATATAGGCGCTTATTTCGCCGGGCGTGCTTTTGGCAAGTGCCAACTAGCGGCCAAGGTCAGCCCTGGCAAATCGTGGGAAGGCGTTGCCGGCGGTGCTCTAGCGGCGGGTGTGGCTGCGCTGCTATTCGCCCTTTATTTTAACCATCCACTGGCTGCTTTTATGATGTTAGGGACCCTAGTCATCGCCGCGTCGGTGCTCGGCGATCTCACGGAGAGCTTAGCTAAACGCGTGTCGGGGAAAAAAGATAGCGGTGGTCTGCTTCCAGGCCATGGCGGAATACTGGACCGTATCGACAGCTTAACCGCGGCGGCACCGGTATTCTTGGTTGGGCTCGAATTAATGGGAGTGGTAAGCCTTTGAAGGGGGTGGCAATTCTTGGCTCGACCGGGACCATCGGCGTCAATACCTTGGATGTGGTAGCCCGTAATCCGGAGCACTTCAAAGTCGTCTCGTTGTCGGCCAACCACGATGTAGAGCGGATGGTACAGCAGTGTCTTAAGTGGCGCCCCGAGGTGGCGGTGATGGCTGATGAGAATGCCGCCTTGGAACTGGAGCGGCGCTTGCGCGTGGAAGTTCTACAAACCCGGGTACTGGCCGGGGTGGACGGATTGTGCGAGTGCGTTGCGTTGGCCGCTGTGGATCAGGTCATGGCTGGAATAGTCGGGGCCGCCGGGTTGATGCCGACCCTGGCTGCGGCTAGGGCAGGTAAGCGTGTGTTGCTGGCGAACAAAGAAGCCTTGGTTATGTCCGGCGGCTTGTTTTTAGACGCGGTGCGCGGCGCCGGTGCTGAATTGTTGCCCATAGACAGCGAACACAATGCGATTTTTCAATGCTTGCCGGCCATGGCCCACGCAAGATGGGAGCAGGAGAAATGGGCGCACGCAGAGCAGCGAGAGGGTGTACGGCGGATACTGTTAACCGGCTCTGGCGGTCCGTTTCGAACGCGCGATCCCGAGAGTCTATGGTCGGTAACCCCCGATGAAGCGTGCGCTCATCCCAATTGGGTGATGGGGCGGAAGATTTCGGTGGATTCGGCCACCATGATGAATAAAGGTCTTGAGTTCATAGAAGCCTGTCTGCTGTTCCGCGTTACCCCGGATAAGGTGGAAGTGGTGATTCATCCCCAGAGCATTGTTCACTCCATGGTCGAGTACCACGATGGTTCGGTGTTGGCGCAGATGGGCAATCCAGACATGCGAACGTCGATCGCCCACGCCATGGCTTGGCCGGATCGAGTGAGTTCGGGCGTAGCGCCGCTAGATTTCCACAATATGCGCGGGCTTGATTTCGAGGCACCCGACTACAACCGTTTTCCATGTTTGCGCTTGGCACTTGAAGCGGCCCGCGCCAGCGGCGAGGCGAGCACGATCATCAATGCGGCCAATGAGGTAGCGGTGGGCGCTTTTCTAGCCGGTGAGCTGAGTTTTCCCCATATTGGCGCGGTCATAGAAGAGTGCTTGGCGCAGGCCAACAGCCAAGTGCCGGCGAGCCTTGATGAGGTGTTGATGGTGGATCAGGCGGCGCGCGCCAGGGCGCGCGCGAGTGTTGTCCGGTTGGGCGCAGCGTAGGGGAGTATTCGATGTCCACGCTCGGTTATGCGGTATCTTTCATCGTCGCTATCGGCGTGCTGGTGGCCGTACACGAATACGGACACTTCTGGGTGGCCCGTAAATTGGGCGTCAAAGTCCTGCGATTTTCAATCGGTTTCGGCAAACCCGTGGCCAGCCGTTGTGGTGCCGACGGGGTTGAATACGCCCTAGGTGCGTTTCCCCTGGGTGGTTACGTGAAGATGCTCGATGAGCGCGAAGGCCCGGTGCCGGCGCAGGAGGCCCACCTCGCATTTAATCGTCAGCCGCTGTGGGTGCGTTATGCCGTCATCATTGCTGGACCGGCTGCCAATTTCGTGTTTGCCCTGGTGGCATACACCATTATGTTTCTGATCGGCGTGGCGGGCGTGCGGCCGATTGTAGGAGAGGTCACTCCCGGTTCGGTAGCGGCGCGCGCCGGTATTGAGAGCGAGTTCGTTATCGAGGCGGTCGCTGGTGAGGCTACCGCGAGTTGGAACGCCGCCCGTCAGGGCATTTTGGCTGGGGTATTGGAAACCGACGCCCTGCCCCTGACCATTCGCGATCCGCAAGGTAAGCAGCGTGAAGTGGTGCTCGACTTATCTGCCATCAGCCTTGATGATCTAACCGAAAACCGCTTTCACAGTGGTCTTGGCATGCAGCCTTTCTTCGCTCGATTGCCGGCGGTTATCGGCAAGGTGGAAGCGGATACCGCGGCGGCCAGGGCCGGTTTTAACTCCGGTGACAAAATCGTCACGGTGCAAGGCGAGCGCATTGATGCCTGGCGCCACTTCGTAACGCTCATCCAGTCGAGCCCGGCGACGCCGATGACGGTGGTGGTGAGGCGAGGTGGCCACCGTGTCACGTTATTGGCCACGCCCGCTGCCGTCGAGCGTGATGGCAAGACTATAGGCTTTCTAGGGGCGGCGCCGGCGCGGCCTACGGAGCTGATCGAACGCCTGTTGGTGACTGAGCGGTTTGGTCCGTTGGCGGCGGTGGGGCGGGCGCTGGAGAAGACTTGGCAGGTGACGGAGCTGACCTTGCGAGTGCTGTGGAAAATGCTTCGCTTGGAAGTGTCGGTCAAGAATATTAGCGGACCCATCAGCATCGCTCAGTACGCTGGCGATTCCGCGCGCACCGGTTTCGTCTCTTTCTTGCACTTCCTGGCCGTGGTCAGTATCAGTATCGGTATCTTGAATCTGCTGCCCATTCCGATCTTGGACGGTGGTCATCTGCTGTTTTTCACCATAGAAGCACTAAAGGGCAGCCCACTTTCTATGCAAGCGCAAAATGTCGGCCTACAATTTGGATTGATGTTTCTCGTTGGCTTGATGGGGCTAGCGTTCTACAATGATGTGGTTCGCCTGCTAGGATAACGGAGTACAGGGACTGACAGAGCAGGATTGACGGCATGAGGACTGACACAGAATAGGGGTTGACAGAATAAGGGGCTAGTGCCCGAGCGATAGCCGCACACCATAACAAGGGCACCTCTAAAAATAGTCATTTTTTTGTGAGTGCAAGAAAGCACCGCGCGCAGAACCGCAGTGTATAGGTGATACCTGAGGATTCGAGCACGGAGCTGACGCCGCAATCGCGGAAAAAGTGCATTTTTTTAAGGTGTCCACAATTCGAGGCGGTTCACACCTGTTTGGGTGTGCGTGAGAGCACGTGGGCTGTAGAGCGTTTAGGCGCGCTGCGAAATGAAACGAGACTACACCATTGGCTTAAAAGGTCAGCTATAGATCGTAAGGCCTGGTGTATGAAGACAAAAGCGCAAGACATCATGAGGTACGCTCACTGGGCCACCGTGGGATTGTTGACCCTCGGGCTATGGGTATCGGCCATGGCTGCGGAGTTTGTCGTTCGCGACATCCGCATCGAAGGCTTACGCCGCATCTCAGCCGGCACTATATTCAATTATCTACCCGTCAAGGTTGGCGATTATTTCGATGAAAGCCAATCGGGCAGCGCCATCCGGACACTGTTCAAGACGGGATTTTTTAAGGACGTGCGGATAGAGCGTGATGGCGATGTCCTGGTCGTTCACGTAGTCGAACGCCCGTCGATTGATAGCATCACGTTTGAAGGCAATGAGAACTTGGAGACGGAAAAACTCCTGGACTCGTTGCAGCAGATCGGCTTCGCTAAGGGTGAGGTGTTCAACCGCTCATCGTATGCCCAGGTTGAGCAGGAACTGCGCCGGGCGTACTTCGCTCAAGGTAAATACGCGGTACGCATCAAGAGCACGGTCACGCCCCTGGAGCGTAACCGAGTGGCGGTCAACTTCGATATCTCGGAGGGTCGTGTAGCTACCATCAAGAAGATCAACGTTGTCGGTAACTCGGTGTTCGATGACGACGAGTTGACCGACTTGTTTCAGCTATCCACTACGGGTTGGTGGGCTTTTCTCACCAAACGCGATCAGTATTCCAAACCACGTCTGGCAGCGGATCTGGAAACGCTACGTTCGTACTACCTGGACCGGGGGTATATCAACTTTCGCATCGACTCCACGCAAGTGTCGATCTCGCCCGACAAACAGGATGTTTATATCACCATCAACGTGACCGAGGGCGACCGTTTCCGGGTGAGTTCAGTCGATATCATTGGCGATTTGGTGGTAGCACCGCAGGAGCTGACCGGGCTTGTGGTGCTGCGCCAGGGCGATGTGTTCTCGCGTAAAAAAGTCACTGAATCGACCACTGCGCTGGCTACCCGCTTAGGTCAGGAGGGTTATTCTTTTGCCAACGTTAACGCGGTTCCCGATATCGATAACGAGAATCGTCAAGTTAAGGTTTCTTTCTTCGTTGATCCGGGCAAGCGGGTTTATGTACGCCGTATTACTTTCAAAGGCAACGCCAAGACCCGCGATGAAGTGTTGCGGCGGGAAATGAGACAGCTCGAAGGGGCGTGGATCGATACCTCTAAAGTGGAGCGCTCCAAGACGCGGCTTGAGCGTTTGGGTTTCTTCGATGCAGTCAACGTGGAGACGCCGGCTGTTCCGGGGACACAAGATCAAGTAGACGTTGAGATTACCGTGGAAGAGCGTTCCTCGGGCAACCTGTTGGCCGGTATCGGCTACTCGCAGACCCAAGGATTCATATTCAACTCCGAGATTGCGCAGGAGAACTTTCTAGGGACCGGGAACCGGGTGTCGGTAACGTTCAACAACAGTGATGTGAACCGTGCCTTCGGTCTCGGCTTTACCAATCCTTATTTCACCGATGATGGTGTCAGTTTGGGTTTTGAGGCGGACTACAGGGAAACCGATGCGGCAGATGCTAATCTGTCCCGCTATACCCTTGATGAAATCCAGGGTGCGTTTAATTTCGGCATACCTATTACCGAGTTTGATTTTATAGACCTGGGAGTGCGGGTAGAACACACTCGGTTTTCCCCGGGCAGTAATGCCTCCAATGAGATTGTCGCCTTCGATCGCAGCGTGGACGGTGAATTCCTCGCCTTTTTGGGTACCGCCAGCTTTGCCCGGGATACACGCAACCGCCGCATCTTGCCCGATAAGGGAAGCGTAACCCGCTTGAGCGGCGAGGTTGCGGTCCCAGGGGGGGATATCACGTACTTCAAAACGGAACTCTACCATCAGCAGTTCGTCTCTTTGCTGGATGACTACACACTGATCTTGGAAGGTGAGATCGGCTATGGTGACGGTTATGGCGATACCGATTCCTTGCCACTTACCGACAATTTCTTTGCTGGCGGTATCCGCTCGGTGCGCGGGTTCAAAGCCAACACATTAGGCCCCAGGGATTCGTTAAATGAGCCTTTTGGCGGTAACTTCAAAATGGTTGGATCCGCGGAGATCGTGCTACCGGTGCCGTTCCTGTCCGACATCAAGCAGTTTCGGTTGACCGGGTTTTTTGATATCGGCAACGTCTATGGTGACAACCAGGATTTCGATCTCGGCGATCTACGCTATTCTACTGGCTTGGGTGCCATCTATCTGTCACCGTTGGGCGCCCTCACGTTCAGTTGGGGCGTTCCACTTAAAACCAGGGGCGGTGATGAGACGGAGTCCTTCCAATTCACCTTCGGCACGAGTTTCTGAGGTATCCATGGGTCCTAAGTTGTTAGTTGGTCCTAGATTTTTATTGGGCGTAATCGCTTTAGCCACTACGCTTGGCTTGCAGCCCGCTGCTGTTGCTCAAACCTCCTATAAGATAGGTGTTGTTGATCTACAAAAAGCGGCGAGTACGTCTCCGCAAGCAGAAGCGGCAAGAAAAAAGATCGACGGGGAGTTCAGCAAGCGGGACAAGAAGCTGATCGCTATGCAAAAGCAAATCCGCAGGGAAGAAGAAAAATTGGTTAAGGGCCGGGATGTGATGTCCAGCGACCAGTTTTCCAAGGCGCAGTCCAAAGTACGTAAGCTTCGCCGCGAGTTTCAACGGGCGCTGGATGAATTCAATGAGGATCGCAATCTGCGTAACGCGGAGGAACTGCGCAAATTACAAGCTGAGGTGATCAAAGTTACTCAGCAACTCGCTAAAGACGAGAAGTTCGATCTCGTGGTGGTGCATGGTGTAGTGGTATTCGCCAACGAGAGAAAACTGGATATCACGAAGAAAGTGATCGAGCGGCTCAAGCGTAACTTCCGGCGTAATTAGCGGCACGCGTCCGCGCGGGCAGATAAATCCAATTTCCCGGTAAAGGCGGCCCTAAGGGCACCTGCTAAAAATGCACTTTTTCCGCGATTGCGACGTCAGCTCCGTGCTCCAATCCTCAGGTATGACCTATACACTGCGGTTCTGCGTGGTGTTTCCTTGCACTCACGAAACAATGACTGTTTTTAGAGGTGCCTTTTTTATATATCACCAAGCACTAGCGCTCTCTGATAGCCTCATCTTTGTAGCGTAGCAAAGGCGAGAGGAAAAATTCAATGATACGCCTTGTGCCCGTTTTTACTTCAATGGATGCCGTCATTCCTGGTGAAAGGTTAATGGATTTACCGTCAACAATAGTTTGCTGACTGTCCAGACTGACCTTGGCTTTATAAACAAGCCTCAGTTTCTCATGAGCAATTGCATTATTGCTAATAGAAACCAATTTGCCTGTAAGTGTGCCATACCGTGTGAAAGGGAAAGCTTCGAATTTGATTTCAACGATCTGTCCGCTTTCTACAAAACCTATATCCTTATTCAAAATCATTGATTCAATTTCCAACGGCGTATCTTTGGGTACAATCACAAGCAAAGGCTCAGCGGTATTGACCACGGCACCGATGGTATGGACGCCGAGTTGCTGAACAACGCCATCAACCGGCGCTTTCAGTTCGAGATAATTCAATCTTTGCTGCTCTTTTCTGATGCTTTGTTCCAATAGGGCAATTTGTTTTTGTGCTGCCGAGCGCTTTTGGGTCGCCGCACTTCTATAGCTCGCAGTAAGCTCGGATATTCGTGATGTGTTCGCTTCAATTGATGCTTCGGCTTCCCGTTTTGCCTCAATAGCGGTTTTCAATGCGGCTCTGATCTCGATGACTTCTTGGGCACCTCTAAAAATAGGCTAAATGCTATAATATAAATAACAGTCCCAGTGGGCGAAGGTGTAGGCAATGTTGCAGTGTGGTTTCTTTGATTTAGATAATCGATATCAGAAATTGGATGAGCGCGATCCGCTCATAAGCCTAAATAGGCTGGTAGATTGGGGGCACTTCAGGCCCACATTGACTGTTATTCGAGAAAAGAGCCGAAAAAGCACAGCAGGCCGCAAGCCTTACGATGTCGTTTTGATGTTTAAAGCCCTAGTTTTACAGCATTTATACAATTTATCTGATGATGAGGCGCAATATTAGATTAGAGACAGATATTCTTTCTGTTGCTTCCTTGGCCTGACCCCAGAAGGCAAGATCCCTGACGCTAAAACGATAGGGCTATTCAGGGAACAACCCGTTGAGTGCGAATTGATGCGCACGCTGTTCGACGATTTCGATGAGCAGTTGAATGCTCAAGGCTATAAGGCGCGAAAAGGTCAAATAGTGGATGCCAGCTTTGTTGATGTACCCAAGCAAAGAAACTCTCGTGCCGAGAACGAGCAGATAAAAGCTGGGGAGATACCTCAACGTTTCAAGGATAATCCCAACGTAGGCAGGCACAAGGATACCGATGCGCGCTGGGCGAAGAAGGATGAGGAAACGCATTTTGGCTATAACAATCATGTGGCGGTAGATAACGCGCACAAATGGGTCCGCGACTATGAAGTGACCTCATCTGAAGTTCACGATTCACAGGTCTTTATTGAACTATTGGCGGACAACCCATCGGCTGATGTATGGGCGGATAGTGCTTATCAAAGCGAGAACAGTGCAATCAGCTTGGCGGCGATGCAGATGCGTAGCCCTGTTCACAAAAAGGGCAATAGGCGTAATCCGCTATCGCAGCGCAACAAGAAGTCGAATGCTAGGCGTTCAAAAATCCGTGCTAGAGTGGAGCCCGTTTTTGGGTCATTGACCCATGAGCAAGGTGGACTTTACTCACGAGTGATAGGGCTTGTGCGTACTGAAGTGAAGGTTGGCATGATGAACAGGGTGTATAATATGAGACGCTTCGTGACTTTGTGCAGGAGAGATATGTCTGCAATTTGAGAGAAAAGGAAAATGATCCTTTTTGGATAGGAAAAGTCGGTCTATCAAAGCTGAGAAACGCGACATCCGGCATGAAGTAGTCGTCACTCGGTGTTGACTGAGAAATCCCAAAGTCATGTGGATAGAAATGGAGCTTATTCTTGAATTTTTAGAGGTCCCCCCAAGACAGAAAACCTCACAAGTTCCACCCCGGAAAACCTTCCTCCCATCAAGGGTAGCATTACGCTGGAGGGCGTGACGTTCCGCTATCGCCCCGGTGAACCGGAGGTCCTTCGCAATGTCTCGCTTGATATCCATGCAGGTCAAACAATCGGCATTGTCGGGCGATCCGGCTCGGGCAAATCAACAATCACCAAGCTTGTTCAGTGTCTGTATGTCCCCGAATATGGTCGCGTGCTCATAGACGGCATTGATATCGGCCTGCTTGATCCCGCATGACTAAGACGACAGGTGGGCGTGGTACTTCAGGACAATATCCTTTTCAACCGACCGGTCAGAGACAACATCGCTTTTGCCGATCCCGCCATGCCGATGAACCGGATTATTCGCGCCGCCCAACTGGCTGGGGCGCATGATTTTATTCTGCAATTGCCCAAGGGCTATGACACGGTGCTGGAGGAGCGCGGAACAAACCTCTCCGGCGGTCAGCATCAACGCATTGCTATTGCCCGCGCCCTTGCTACAACGCCGCGTATTCTCATCTTTGATGAAGCTACCGCCGCACTCGACTATGAAAGCGAGCGTATCTTTCAGAACAATCTCAAACTGGTAGCTAAAGGCCGCACCGTCTTGATCGTGGCGCATCGCCTTTCAACAGTCCGCGACTGTGCTCGTATTCTCGTTATGGACAAGGGACAGATTGTCGAGGACGGAACACACAACGAGCTGGTCAAACAGGGAGGCATCTATGCCGATCTGACCAAACAGGATCGGGGGGAATAATGGCAGACAATACTAAGAAACCAAGCGCTATCCACCTCGCCCGCGCCGGCAAGGCCGATAAAGCCGCCATCATGGAACTGGCGCGACTGGATCACAGGGAAAGCATCTTCGGGAATTTGGAATTTCCGGAGAAAAAATTCTCGACCCTTTTTAACAAAAGCATTGACCAACCGGGGCGCTGCATCACTCTCAAGGCTGAGGTGAAGGGAGAAATCGTCGGTTTTCTTTACTGTACAATCGGCGAATACTTCATTGCTGAAAACAATTTACAGGCGACTGTACATGTTTTAGATGTCAAGAAAAATCTAAGGCATAGTGTGCTCGGCGGCAAGGTTGCGGTGAAGCTGGTGAAAGCCATCACTAAATGGGCAAAAGCGCAAGGGGTTCAGCACGTGTTCTTCTATGTCACCTCTGGCACCCGAATCGCCCAGGTCGATTCCTTCTTTCGCAAGATGGGCATGACAACGCTCGGAGGCAATTATGCGATCAAGTTTTGAAGGTCAATGATGACACACTGCTGTCCCATAAACTTTTGCATGAGATTAGAATAAAAACATCCTTTAATATCAACGGGATAACAGCCTCGCTCCATAATAATAGCGTATTTTCACAATGGCTGAAACCGATTTCTGGACATGAAGATTTATCGATCGGCGTGCGTGCTCTCGATGATCCGAACAAAGCACTGGCAGCTCTTGACGATCGGCTCACAATTAAGTAATGGGCTGACGCAAAAAACCGGATCGAAACCTTCGAGTTCGCTACCGGCCTTGTTTTGGATATGTCCGATGTGACATATGCCGATTCCGGTTATGCGGCCGATGACATTCTAAATGGTACTGCGGGCGGGGATATTATTTCCGGTGGCGGTGGTAATGACAACCTCACTGCTCATGCAGGTCATGATTACCTGATTGGCGGCAACAGTTTACATTTTCATGAAAGTTTATGGGACAGCAGTGGTTGGATTTATATCCCACTGGCGTACATCGCTGAAAACCGCCCACTTACTAATTCGGAAAAAAATTACCCGACATTAATTCAGAATATATCTGACATGCTTTTCATAGAAAAACCGTTTAATTATTTGCGTATTCTGTTGCAGTGAGTGCAACACCGAACGAGCCAAGGCCACCCGTTGCTCCTTTGTAGCCACCACTGTCCGCCCAATCCGTTGGCTTTTTACATGATGCCATACTAGCTCATCAGGATTGAGTTCCGGTGAATACGGCGGTAACCATACTAACGTGAGCTTACCTTGGCTATTGCGGACAAATTCTTGCACTTTCTTGGCTCGATGAATGGGATGGCCATCAACAATCAAATAGACCGATCGCTTGGCGTTGTGCAGCAAACGCCTTAGAAAGTCGATAAAAACGTCCGCGGTTACCCGTGATTCGGTTACCATGAAACGCAGGTGACCCTTCGGCGAAACGGCTGACAGCCTATTCACGCTAAAGCGCCGACCCGTTTTCGCTACAACTGGCGTATCACCCCGTACCCCCCAAGTGGTACCACGATGATAATCCGACCGGATCGTCGATTCGTCGCCAAAATAGACCCGCGCTCGCCGCCTTTTCGCTTCTCGTTGTACTTCAGGCCAAGTTTCTCTTAACCATACCTTAACCTGATCAGGGTTTTGCTCGTATGCCTTAAACCCAGGGCGCTGCGCACTCATCCCCAAACGAGACAGGATATTGCCCACTGAGCGCTCACTGACCTCGATGCCAAATTTATCTTTCAGTCATATCTGAATCATCGAGCGCGTCCACAAGGCATCGTGAAAATCCAATTGCAACGGATTCGTTTTAACTAGTTCACGTAAGCGATCCGCATATTCATCGGGACACTTTCTTGGGCGGCCCGTGATCTTGCCGGTGGACAGCGCCTGTTCACCACCTTGCTCATATCTGGATAACCAATCGTCAATGCAAGAACGATGAAATCCGAGGGCTTTAATTACTTTTTCAGGGCTTTCACCCGATAATACTTGCGCAACCGCGTGCCTGCGGATGGCTTCTCGCGCGGAATGGGGCAGTGAGCGACCGTCTGTCTTTTTCATAGCATCACTATAACACATTTTATTAATTTGTGTCGGGTAATTTTTTTCCGAAGTAGTAAAGAAGGGAAGAGCCACAAATAAACGTCTCCCCACCCTCATTCTCAAAATCAATCTCTCCCTGATTCAGCGGGCTCTCAAACAAATCCTCCGCCTGCCATTTCACCCCCTTTCCTGTAGGCGGGCAGATACTCAACCAATCAATCCGCAACGCATTCCCGCAAGTAATCCAGTTCCGCGCATCCAGGGGCAGGAATTCCGCCAGGGCCTCTTTCTGCCCTCGATAGAGCACATCACACTGATACTGCGCGATGATCAGGGCCAGGCGCGCGATCTCGGCGGCGAAATCGCGGATTTCGATGCCGCAAAAGTTGGTCAACGGAATATCGCTCTTGCGTCTCTGTTCGCCACGCCGTTCATTGATTGCGTTTTCGATCTCGCGCATCTGTTTGTAGGCGATGACCAGGAAATTGCCCGAGCCGCAGGCCGGGTCGAACACGCGGATGCGGGCGATGCGCTTGCGCAGATTGAGCAGTTTGCGCGCCTTGTCTCCGGCCTGTTGCAGTTGCTCGCGCAGGTCGTCCAGGAACAGCGGGTTCAGCACCTTGAGGATGTTGGGCACGCTGGTGTAGTGCATGCCCAGCGCGCCGCGTTCTCGCTCATCGGCCACGGCCTGGATCATGGAGCCGAAGATGTCGGGGTTGATCCGCTTCCAGTCCAGGCCGCCCGCGTGCAGCAGATAGGAACGGGCGATGCGGCTGAATGTGGGCACGTCTTTGGTGCCGCAGAACAAGCCGCCGTTGACGTAGGGGAAGGCATCGGCCCAGGGCCGCAGGCCGGATTCGGCGCGTCCGGCGATAGGGGTGTCCATGGCGCGGAAGATTTCGCCGATGACGAAATCCGTGTTGCTCTCCCGGTTCTTGCCGGGCCGGCCATCGCTCATCTGTTCCACGGTCTGGGTGAACAAGTGCTCGCCATTGAAGATGTCCGTGTCCTCGGCGAAAAAGCAGAAGATCAGCCGCGCCATGAAGTGGTTCATGTCGTGGCGGCGCGCCTCGCCGGCCCAGTCGGCGTTGGTCTTGAGCAATTCCACATAGAGCCGGTTCAAGCGCCCCGTGGCCTTGGTGTCCACGGGGTTGTTGCGGATCGGTTGGACGCTGCTGATGCCCGCCAGGGGCAGGAAGAAGCCGAAGTGGTTGGGAAACTCCGGGTATTCGCAGGCGATGGTCTCGCCGCCGGTCAGGTCTTCCGCTTCCAGGGCTTGGCCATCGGTGGCGAGGATGAACTTGGCTTTGGCCCGGCTGGTGGCCGGGCTGGCTTTGAGCGCGGCCAGGGTTGCGGTGACCTGGCCTGCCGCGCAGGTCGCGATGTGGATGTTGTTGCGCTGGAGCACCCCGGCTTGGACATCGGAGGCGTTGGTGGTACCGGCGCGCAGGCGTTTGATCGTGGTCGCTTTGTTCCCGAACGCTTCGAGCAACCCGAAGGCGAAGTTGCCGGCATTGAATGGTTCCCGCGCTAGCCGGGACACGGCCTCTTCGATTTCGACGGCGTTCACCGGTGATGCGATCCAACCGGGCTATTCAGGTGAGCCTCCCAAGTGCCCATGAGACTTATTCCTCGGCAAGCGAACCTCGGCAAATAGATACGCCGGCTTTTACGCCCCGCAATCCACTGGCAGCGAGGTGTGTTCGTGGCAGATCCGCCCTGATTCCGCCGCGCTGGTGATTCGCAACTCGCGCAGCTTGATGGCAATCGAATATCCGATGTTTTTGATCTCGGCAAGCGGTTTGCTGGCGGTCATCTCATCCCCCAAAGAGCATGCCCGGGTTCTCGATGAAATCTCGTCTCTAGTTTATGCACAGCAACCGCCGTGGCACGTCGGACAGGCATTCTATCCCGGTTTCGGTGATCGGCACGCTTTCCGTGGTCTCGAAGCCCCAGTCCGCGTACCACGGTGCGGGCATGAAATGCAGGGTCATGCCGGGTTGCAGCACGGTGCGAGCCTCGCGGCGCAGGCTGAGGGTGTCCTCGGTTGTGGCCGGGCCAGCATGCGAAAAGCGGCGGTTTTCCGTCAGGATCGCAGATATTGTGCAACCGCCTTGAGATCGGTTGCGGTGCCGAGCGCGAGCCTGCGGCTCGCTCACGTCATTGGTTCGAGTTGACTTCGAAGAATTAATGTGACGTATTACTAATATATTACTAGTAGATAAGATACTTGTCATGATGAACGAACGCCAGATAGCTTACCGACAGGAGTATCGCCACCGTTTGTCCAACTGCTACAACGGCTACATTCGTATCGTCATCATCTACACGATCGGGCTGACGGCTCTCTGGATTTACGCACAGCACCTGGACAATGTGCAGGGAGTGGATGATGGTGCCCGTGTTCCGGGTGGCCTGTAACATCTTCGAGTGGTTTCTGCATCTGAAGGTGATGCATTGACCGCAGAAATCCCACGTCGAGGAAAACCGGTTCGTTCGCCATTTGCTTTTCGTCAACACGATTCGACGCCATCATACTTCGCATCACAACTCGCGCTTGATGATGAAGACGAACATGAACCTGACGTTTCCAGTTGCCGACTGGCTGTTCGGTACGTCCGATCTCGACCGCGGTCTGTTCGGTCATCTGTGCAACGGCTACAATAACAAGTACCTGAAGAAAGATCTGCGCGGTCAACCCACCGGGCCGGATGTTGCCGCTGCGCAGCCGATGCGATGGCCTCGCAGTGCGCAATCGCTGACATCCCGGCATGCCCGACCAGAAGCAATCTACAGCACAGATGGCCAAGCGCGAGAGCCTTGCCGACAAGGCATACGATAAACTGGAGGAGATGATTGTTACGCTCCAGCTAGAACCCGGCTTGGTTTTGGCGGAGCAGGAATTGGGAGAGACTCTCAATATCGGCCGAACGCCGGTGCGAGAAGCGCTGCATCGTCTCGCCCGCGAGGGGCTGGTTCTGATTCTTCCACGCAAGGGGATTCTGGTCACGGAAATCAACCCTGGTAAACAATTGCTGCTACTCGAAGTCAGGCGCGAACTGGAGCGCCTGATGGCGCGCACTGGTGCGGTACGCAGCACCGACGCCGAACGGAAGTCGTTTCGCCGCATTGCGAAGAGCATGCGCCAGGCCGCGCGTAACAACGACAGCATGAAGTTCATGCGTCATGACCATGAATTGAACATTCTGATTGCACGATCGTCACATAACGAATACGCGATCAGAGCGATTCAGGCGATGCAGGGATTGTCGCGAAGATTCTGGTTTTTTCACTACAAACAGGCGGCGGACATGCCTTTGATGGCGCGCCTGCATGCGGAACTCGCGGAGTGCATTGCTGATGGCGATGCGGATGGCGCGGCCGCAGCCAGCGATCGCCTGGTGGACTATGTCGAAAGCTTTACTCGCCGAACCGTCACGCTTGGCGTCGCCGTCTAGCGGCCTCGAATCATCCGGCGATCCGCTGCAACAATGCGTTGAATCCCGTCGCCAGTTTTTCTCCGAACAGTGGGTCCTTCGATACACCGTACGCGCTGTTGCGTGATTGCCTATACGATTGCGAGTCAGCCGACCGTAGAGTCGCGCCTGGTCAATGTGCTGTTCATGGTTGTTTACAAGAATATAACATATTAGTAATATATCATGTGTATCTCATACATGTCTGATGAATGGGAACACTGTGGATGAAGCAATACTGTGGACGACGAACCATAGACGGCATCGTGGTCACAGTGGACAATGCGCCGCTCGATGAGAGGTACGACACTCAACGTTTTCGACGAGAAGGGTTTTGAGTGGAGTTACGAAGGCAGTGCCCCGCGCCAGTTGGCGCTGGCGATGCTCGTGGATCACCTATACTCGTGGATCACCTGGGCGACGCCGACGCAGCGCAGCAGAAAGTTGAGTCGTTCATGACTTCGGCGATCGCCAATCTCGACAACGACCGGACCTTATCGACCGATGGCATCAGCGAAGCACTGGCTTGATCCACGTACCGGATTTTTAACAAATCCCGCTGATTGGGAGGGGGAAACTATGTTGCGATCTGAATTATATCGACCGATCCATCTGATCGTTCTGATTTTCTGTTCACTTCTGTTCGGTGCGAGCGTTTTCGCCGCCGATCGGCACAAGTGGAAAATGGCAACCTCGTGGGGTGGCGGGCCTTTAATGGAACTCGGCGCCAAGGCATTTGCCAACAAGGTCGAGTTGCTGACCGAGGGTCGTGTCAAGGTGCAGGTGTTCGCTGGAGGCACTTTGGGCAAGGCGCTGAAAGTGTCCGAAACAGTCAAGAACGGAGTCGCCCAGGCCGGCCACACTTGGATGGGATATGACTGGGGTAAGGACAAAGCGACAGTGGTGTTCGGCGGATTTGCCGGATCGATGGATTCCGAGCGCATGCTGCACTGGCTCTACGAGGGTGGTGGTCTCGACATGTGGCGCGAGTTCCGTATGCAGAAGTTCGGCGTCGTCTCCATGCCGCTTTTCATTCGCACTGCGGAAGCATTTCTGCATTCGAACAAAGCAGTCCAGAACATGGATGATCTGAAAGGGCTCAAAGTGAGGACCGCCGGCGCATGGCTGGAAATCTCTAGAAGCATGGGCGCCGCTCCAGTAACGATGCCGGGTGCCGAAGTGTTTACCTCGCTTGAACGCGGCGCCATTGATGCCACGGAGTGGGGGACTCTGTATGAAAACATCTCACCCGGTTTTCACAAGATAGCCAAGTACGTTGTGATACCTGGCGTACATCAGCCGGTGGCGCCGTTTGAACTGGTGATCAACAAGGATGCTTATGACGTGCTGAGCGAGCGCGATCGGCAACTCGTCGCTCTCGCCGCGAAACTGGTGACGTTCGAGAGCTGGACGAGGATCGGTCACGAAGATGCCAAAGCACTGCAGTTCTTTCGTGACAGCGGCAACGAGATCATCGAACTGGAGGAATCCGTGCAGCGGGCGGTCAAAACAACCTCGATTGAATGGGGCAAGAATCAAGGCAAGGAAAATACATGGTTCAAGAAAGCTTACGACAGCCAGCTTGCGTACGAAAACCTGTGGAAAGACGCTGCTCGCTACCGTAACGTAGCTCAGTAATAATAACGTAGCTCAGTAATGATCTGAAAAGCGAAATACGCATTGAGGGCACCTCTAAAAATGCACTTTTTCCGCGATTGCGGCGTCAGCGCCGTGCTCGAATCCTCATGTATGACTATACACTGCGGTTCTGCGCGCGGTGCTTCCTTGCACTCACGAAAAAATTACTATTTTTAGAGGTGCCCTTGGGGCACTCGATGCGTATTTCGTCTCCGGTTCGAAAAAACAGCCTCGGATCGCCAGTTCGGGCGCAACGTCATGAACGCTTTTCTCAGAACCATCGACCGACTCAGCGGTAACTTGGGAATCCTGGCGGCGTGGATCGTTCTGCCGTTGATATTTGCAACGGTATACGAGGTCCTGTCGCGGTACCTGCTGGCTGCTCCCACAATTTGGGCATACGAAATCGGATACATGGCGACCGGCGCAAATTTCCTGCTGGGCGCGGCCTTCGCGCTGCGTGAAAAAGCGCATATACGCATTGATGTTTTCTACAGCCATTTCAGTGAAAAATCCAAAGCACTGATCGACGTGCTCGGTTATCTGTTTCTGTTTCTTCCGCTCGGCTTCTGGCTGTCCTATCGCCTCGGATTCTACGCGCTCGATGCTTTCGCAACCGGCGAACGCTCGGGAGAGTCGGCGTGGAATCCGGTGATCTGGCCGTTCCGGCTGATCTTTTTCACCGGGTTCGCAGTGCTGTCGCTGCAAGCGCTGGTGGAATTCATACGCGCGGTACGCGTGCTGCTCGGCACCTCGGCTGAACCGGGAGCCGGCAGCGGTGGTTGACTACTACGCACTGCTGATGTTTCCCGCGGTGCTGCTTGCTCTGTTCAGCGGTTTTCCAGTGGCGCTGTCGTTGATGGGCGTGGCACTCGTGTTCGGTTACTACACATTCGGTCCGGCGGTCGCATTTCAGTTCGTAGAAAAAGTCGATGATGTCGCGTCGAACTATGTATTGGCAGCCGTGCCTTTATTCGTTTTCATGGGCTCCCTGCTGGAACGTTCCGGCATCGCGGAACGATTGTTCGAAGCGGTGCATCTGTGGACACGGCGCCTGCCGGGCGGTCTTGCCGTCGGAACCATCATCATGTGTGTCATCTTCGCCGCATCGACCGGTGTCATTGGTGCCACCGAGTCGGTCGTGGGATTGCTGGCGATTCCGGTGATGATGAAATATGCCTACGACAAGGGTCTGATCTCCGGGACGATCTGCGCAGGTGGCTCGCTTGGGACGATCATCCCGCCGTCAGTCGTCGTCGTGGTTCTAGGACCGGTCGCCGACGTATCCGTCGGCGATCTGTTCGTGGGCATGATTTTTCCCGGCCTCATCATGTCCGGCCTCTATGTTGTGTACATCATCGTCCGATGTACCCTGAGACCGCAGGACGGCGCCCGCATCGCGCCGTCGGGCGACGATCCCGCTCGCGCGGAGAAACTCGTCATCACCGTAAAAGCACTGATCCCTCCGTTGATACTGATCTTCGCGGTGCTCGGTTCCATCATGTTCGGCTGGGCGGCGCCCACCGAAGCGGCCGGCATGGGTGCACTCGGTGCAATCATCCTGACGCTCGGCTACGGTAGTTTCAGCATTAGCGTGCTCCACGAAGCGCTGGTCAAGACAGTCAAAGTGACCTGCATGATCATGTTGATTCTGCTGGGCGGGAACATGTTTTCCGGTGTGTTCATTGCGGCAGGCGGGGTGTCGATTACCGAGGAGATTATCAGTGCCGCCAATCTTGCAGGATGGGCGACGCTGGCGCTGTTTCTGCTCATCAGCTTTATCGCGGGCTTTGTGCTCGAATGGATCTCGATTCTGCTGATCTTCATTCCTGTCTTCGTGCCCATCGTCAAGTCGCTGGGCTACGATCCGGTGTGGTTCTGTGTTCTGTTTCTTGTCGTGATCCAGACGAGTTATCTGACCCCGCCCATGGCGCCGGCGATTTTTTATCTGCGCGGAATTTCGCCGCCCGAAATTACGCTGCAGAACATGTTTCGTGGCGTGCTTCCGTTTATCGGCTTACAACTGATTACCCTGGTTACCATCATGGTCTTCCCGAGCACGGTGTTGTGGCTGCCCTCGAAACTACTGGGCTTCGACTAGCGCTCTCAGGCAAGCATGAAAGTGGCAACCCGCTTCGGACAACCCCAACAGGAGATCCGGTATGGCTAGCCATACAACTGGCGATGGCGGCATCCCGCCGCGCGCCGCGAGCAGGCGCGGACTCACTCGTGTGATGACGCTAGGCGGGGCGTACGGAACTCGCAACTACACGGTCAAGGATCTCAGAGATCAGAAAGGCAAACGCGTACTCACCGAGACGCTGCCGTTTTCAGTCGAGGAAGCGATCGCGGCGCAAGAGGCTGGCATCGACACCATGAAGGTACGCTTCGACCCGAAGACACCGGGATCGGCTGCCGCCATCCGGCGTGCCGCGCCGAACACGTTCATGGCGTTCTCCGTGCCTCTGGTCGCTGCCGCGACGGCAGCAGAGGCCGTGCGCATCGGTTATGACGCCATGGCTGTAGGCGCGGACGCCATCATGTGCCAGTGGAGCCCGCAGTTCGTTGCAGCCGCAGCAGACGCCGGCATTCCGGTGCAGGGACATGCTGGGCTCGTGCCGCGAAAGAGCACATGGACCGGCGGACTCCGGGCTGTTGGCAAAACACTTGATGAAGCTTTGTGGGTCTATCAGGAGATCAAGGTGCTGGAAGGCGCCGGCGCCTATGCGGTTGAGGTTGAAGTCATTCCGGCGGAGTTGCTGGCGGAGATTTCCAAACGTACATCGCTCATCACATCATCTATTGGCGCCGGCAGCGGCGGCGATATTCAGTTTCTTTTTGCCGAGGACATACTCGGCAACAACCCGCCGCCATACCCGCGTCACTCTAGGCAGTACCGCAACATCTACAAACTGAAGCAGGCGATGCAGGAGGAGCGGGTAGCTGGGTTCAAGGAGTACATCGCCGACGTGCGAAGCGGTGCGTTTCCGGGTCCCGAGCACATCGTCGACGCGCCGGATGGTCTGATCAGCGACTTCCTGAACTCGCTCAACGAGTAGATTCGGCTACGGCAGGACGTCACTGGCGGATTGCGGGACGACGGCATCGCCCAGTTATTCGGCACTGACTGCCAGTAGATGTGTCAATGATATATTACTGCGAGTGCGCACAGGGAATTCAAACCATCAATCACCTGTGCGCACCGAGCAGCGCATCGAGTGCTACACGGCGAACCGCTGCGTAGCGAAGTCCCGGTATTCCTGCTCGGGCTATCGACTGACAGGATCCCTGGCACCGGCCGTACACGCGCCGCGCGCGATTCTGACAGCGGCCCCCCACGGGCTATAGCGGCGCCCCGACCCGCTCTGCAAGCAGCAGGTCCCGGGCGAATGCGCTGAACATGGGCACTGGATCGGAGAATCGATGGGTACTGTTCGGCATGAGTGCGCAAGCCCGGTTGCTAGTGGCTGTGTACAGCGATGGGCACGCTTTCCTTCGGTAGTGTCCGCGCTGCTGGCCCATTCCCCTTGGACCCATTCGAGGTAAGCGAGGAGAGGACAATAGGCGTGCTCGTTGACCATGCGTGCTGGGAGCAGCGGCATGTCGTCACCTAGATCAGAGAAGGGGAGGGGGCGTTCGCGTTGGTGGGCGGTCTTTCCTTCAGTGGGCTCGTCCATTGCGTGATGACTTTTCCTTGGACTGAACCGAACAGTCTAGGTCTATAGCATCGGAATTGCCCTGGGCGCTGGAGGTTACAGCGGCTCGGCCGGGCAGAAATTGGAGTAGTACTTGCTCTGTTGCCGTCGCTCACTGGCATATACCACGCAAATCCCTCGCCGTTGCAGCGCATTGCGGTGTTTGGGGGCATCTCGTAGTTCCGCGAGTGACAGAATTGACCGCGTTGTCGATAGCGTGATGGCCGGGCGCCAGATAGGCCAACGAAATACTTCCCTGTTGTGCTGGCTGCGGCCCATCCCGGTAGTTGCAATACCGTGTGAATGTGAAAACGTCGGGAGAAGCGCGAGCGATTCCAGTGCCAAGCAGTTTGCGCCCGAGTTGGTCTTCACCGATTTCTTCGCAGCTTGCCTGGGGTCGTGCCAGCCGAGCGCATGTCGCTGGTCGTCGGCAGGATCCCAGCGCAAGTTGGCAGCATCATCGCGATATTCCCAAGGTTGGAAGAGATCGCGAAGCAACGTCTTCAACTCGACGTTGGAGCGCAGACTTCGGGCATAGGCGGGAAGTCCATTGTTTGCGCTATCGCCTTTGCGAATCATGCGCAAGCGGGTGTCCGGAAAGTCGCCATCATCCTGCGCGTGAACTTCGCTGCCCAAACCGGCGAGCAAATCGATCATCGTACGATTCGAAGCACTGGCGGTTGCCTGATGATGCACAAGGCTGTTGCGGAATGTGCTCGCTGCGAACGGCAGCTGATTGTCAATGTCCCATACCGGTTGAGGTTGCTTGACAGCGAATTCGTGCAACTGCCCGGCGAAATCGGCCGGATTGTCTGTACAGCCCCGTAGCTCCGGTATCCAGTCGCCGGATTCCTCGCTCCATCCCCAGCGCAGCGAAGGCCAGATACGTGCCGCCGTTGCTGCGGTACCGAGGGCAGCCAGAAAACCGAGCGGGTTGCTGCCTTTCAGTCCGCGAAGCAGTAGGCCACTCGTACTCGATTCAGTCATTCAGTTCCTCCCATTCACTGCGCCGGTGGTCCGCCAGGCGGAGAATGGCCTCTAGCCAGGCAAGGCCCCACCAGCCATAGCGTGCAGTGAGTGACCAGAAACGGTCGCTGACGCCTGAATCGAGCTGCTCCAGCCGTGTTTCACCGTGATACTCGATCGTAGTGTCGAACATCCTGACCGAAACAGAAGGCGGGTCGTGATCGACCACTACGGGCGCCAGTGGTCGGCAGTAGCCGTGGTGACTCGCGACCAAGTGCAAGATGAGGTCGGACAGTTCAGGGTTGGTCGGTAACAGGCCCGGCGTCACTTCGGCCAGGCGGACGGAGAGTAGTTCGTGTCGTGCACCCTCGGGATAGTCGCTGGCTGCGCGGGCGGCTTGTGCGGCAGCGTGGCTTTGCGGCGTGTTTCCGGATTTCGCCAGTGGCTCGTTCGGGCAGGCGAACCGGTTTCCGGCTTGCAAAAGTGTTTGGAAGCGCGGATCGATCTTGCCCAGGTCGTGCAATCGTCCGGCCCGTCCGATGGCATCGCTCAACTCTGGGGGCAGGCCGAGCGCTTCGGCAAGGTCATGGGCAACACTCGCCACGCCGGCAAGGTGCTCGTGAAGCAGTACGGGCTTGCCGCTCCGGTGCTGGGTGCCGGAGGCGCTGAGGTCGGTATCGTCGTTGAACGTAGTGGCATCGTTCAGGTATGCCCGCACCAGTCGGCGTCCGCGCAACAGGATATCCCCGTTGGCGAGTCGGTGAATGCAGCGAGTGAAGCGCGGCGAGTGGCTTTCGGTGTGCAGGCTCGATGCGGCCCGCTGCAGGTGGCTGCCTGCTGGAGCTTCGTTGGCGAGTGCAGCCAGGGTTTCCTGGGCGGATGCAAGAACAGCGTTGGCGTTGCCGTCGTCCAACTCGTGCCAGTGTATCGCCAGTTGGCGGGCCTGGCCGTCGTGCCACTGGGCGGCGAATTGCGGGTTGATGCGGAGAATCGGCTTGGCACGTGCTAAGAGCGCAGCGGTATCGCCGATATCCAGCGAGGCTGGCGAGTGCTCGAAATCGCTCTCCGGGAAGTCGATGAGCTTGGTCAGCGCCGGGGCATCCGCCGGGAGCACCACCACGGCGTCAGGCCGCAACTGGCTCGCATCACCAAGCGGCTTGAAGCCGAGTTGGCCAGGTAAACGGTGCCAGATTTCCGTGGTGCGACCGTGGTTCCCGCGTTCGCCGGTTGGATGCTCGTGTTCCGCAGCCCCCTCGATGTCGCTGCCCAAGTCGCTTCCGCCACCGCCCGCGATCCAGCGCTTGAGGTGGCTCAGGGGCAAGCCGGCACATTCGCTGCTTGCCGGCGGACACAGGCCAAGTGATTCCTCGCAGGGGTGCAGGCGCAGGCAGATCTGGACCATGGCTGCGCGACGCTGCGGGCCGCGCAGGAACAAGGCAACTTCGGGTGACGGCTGGGGTTCGGGCCGGGTCTGCGCCAGCGCATCCAAGTGGGCCGGAAGCATTACCGGGGCATTGGTCGCGGGCATAGCCAGTGTTCGCAATACGTCTGCTTCGGGCAGTCGGTCATGCAGTGCCTGGCTGCCGAAATCGACGGTGCCTGAAGCCTCGGACCGCTGCTCAATCAGCCAATCCCAGGTGGCCGAGAGCGCTGCGCCATAGATCGGGTCTACGTAGTTGGCGTGTGCTTGCTCCTTGCGGATGACGATGGTGCCGCTTGCGTAGAGGGTTCGGCCCATTCGGTTCAAGCGGCCGAAGCGTTGACGCAGAGCGTCGAGGTTCGCACATTCGGTGACCAGGCCGTCGAAATCCAGGTCGGCGCCGACTTCCAGTGTTTGTGTGGCGACCACGAACATCGGTTGGTCGAGTTCGCGCGTGGCCGAACTCGACGCCTGGAGTTCTGCCAATGGGCCGGATGTCATGAGGTCGCGGTCGATGCCGCGCATTCGCCCGGTAAGTAGCAGGGCGCGGTGACCATGTCTCTGCTGTAGTAGGGCGTGGGTGTTGCGCGCGGTCGCTACCCGGTTGACGAAGATGACAATGGCCCGGCGGTCATCGCTGAGCAGTTTCTCGGCACGCTCGGCCAGACGCTTCTCGTACAGTTCGTCCTTGCCGTCGGCTTCTATTTCCAGCGTGGCGGGCTTGCTGGCCAGTAGGCGCTTGCCGAGCGGGTGATTGGGATCTTGCGCTTCGTGGCTCTCGTCAACGAATGGCTGCAATGCGGGTGGGGGTGTTGCAGAGATGACGACTGACTGGAAGCTGCGTTGCAGGGGTTCCTCGGCCCACTCGCGGAATCGGTGCACGGCCTGGATGGTCTGCACGAAGGGTTCGGAGCAATGCGCCTCATCTACCAGGATCAGGCTGTCGTTGGCGACCAGCCCAGCGTAGACCGGGCGCATGCCGGCACCGCCGCCCCAGGCCCGGAAAAGCAGGCGTGAGCCAAGTTGATCAATCGTGGTACTGATCACCGTGGGCTGTACCGGGCTTTTCGCCCATGCATCCGACCGAAAATTGCCCCCGCGCACGCTGTGTACGGCTAGGCAGGGTGGCTTCTGGGACGCGAGCGACGCTACCGAGGCTACTCGTCGAAGCCCGTTGGCGGCCTCGTACAGGATGCCGCTGGTGGATTTCTCAAGCGCGGTGGCGATTCGCGCGGCGCGACGAGCCGCCTCGTCAACGAGCAGGCGGCGATCGACGGTGTAGAAGATTCGCCGTGGGGTTCTGATCTCACCGGGGTGGTTGGCTTCCAACGCGGCTTTGGCGAGCGCGAAGACCGCAATGTCAATGCAGGCTGTCTTGCCCGAGCCAGTGCCGAGTGCAATCGCCTCCGGCCAGTTGGCGTCTGGCATCGACGCCACGCGTGCGGCGAGCCGAGCTTGCCAGTCGAACGGTGGATAGCCCCATAATGCCTCAAAGAAGGCAGTGAATTCGATCATCGGTGCGCATCCCTGCCGCTCGTTGTTCCGTTCGGTCGAAACAGTCCATAGCCACGATAGCGGCCTGCCCCGAGTATCACCGGCCCGGCAACCTGATCGGTGAAGCCGAGTGTCACGTGTGTGTGGAAGCAACGACCACCGTCGCGTTTGCGGCGGATGCCGGGAAACTCGCACGCGTGTGGTACGCCGGCCAGTGCGCCGGTTGGATGTAGTAGCACCTCTGTCGGTGCCGGCAGACCCATCCGCTCGCACATGAGCTTGACGCTGTCGATGGCTGCGGCTGGGTAGTCCTTGCGCTTGAAGTGGCGATCGAATACCAGTGGCGTGACCGTGGTCCATTCAGTCGCGGGACGGGTCCAACTACGAGCGGTGAGCGTGAGAGGTGGCGATTCCCGTTGCTCGTGGAGCAGCTGGAACTCGAACTCCCGGCCGGAGTAGAGCTTGACAGGCCGTGGCTCTGCCGAATCGGGCTGGTACAGCAGTGGACCGAGGTAGTTGCTCGCTTGCGCCGTATCGATCGAGCGCGGCAGCGCGAGTGCAATGCCGAGTAGTAGCCCGCTCGCGTGCGCATGATCGACAAACGGCAAGGGCAGGGCCGCGATATGTGCATCGCGGCTGGCTGCGCCATCCGGCCGATGGCCGGAGAGCCATTCTGGTGGTGGTGTCTTCGGGCTCGCGGCCATCCACGCGTTACGCAACGCGCGGGTGACGGCAAGCGTACGAACGAGGGCGGGTTGAGGGCCGTGGAAGGTCAGTACCAGCAACGACGGGTCCAACAGCCCGCTCGCGGGCGGTTGCGGCTCTGAGGCGCGAGCTGGTCTATAGCCCTGCCAGGCACCTGGCGTGGGGCGAGTGCTTCTAGGCGGGCCTTCCGGGTGGCGTTCCGTCTGGGTGGCCTTGAGTGCTTTCAGCTGCCTGTTTTGCTCCGAGGCAAGCAGCGGACCATTGCCGATATTTCCCGGCCACTGTGCTTGAGCAAGTCGATCTCGGATGGTGTCAGCGCTCGGGGAGCGGGCGAGGTACCGAGCCTCCGATTGAGTAAGGCAGTCGAAGCGGTGACCGAAGACGTCTTTCCACCAGCGTTCGAAATCCTTGCCCTGTGCTTTGCGTAGCTCATCGAGTTGCTCCGATTGTAGTGCGAGCCGGGCCGAGTAGGGTTTGCCGCTCAGGACGATGGCGCCGATGGCCGTCGATTTCTGCTGTTCGACGTGTCCCTTCAGATTGGCTAGTGTACCGCCCTGGCCGACGAAATCGTCAACCAGTATGCAGGCTCGGCCGGCCCCGATCTCGCCATCGAAGCCGGCTTGCCTGGCGAGGCGGGCGTATCCGTTGGCGCCGGTATGGCCGACGACATTGCTCTGTACGATTGCTGGCAGGAATTCGATGTCCAGCGCGGTGGCAAGCCGGGTGGCCAGGGCGGCGGGAATGGCATTGACGCCAGCACTTTCGTAGGCATGGGCGGCGATCAGGGCGGGATTTTGCCCGATGATGCCGTCGATGTAGTCGTGGACCCGTTCAAGGGTGGCCTCGTCCAGGAAGTGATCCACCAGTTGCGCCGCTGCCCGAGGATTCCCGGCCTTGGCGGCGCGGTAGCTCGGGTGTTGCTTGACCGCGGGTTCATCGGCCAGCAAGACGGCATCGTGCCAGCTATCCGCCCAAGGTGATCGCGGCGGGCGCGCTTTGATCTGCTTTTGTAGCGCCTTGACCTGTTCGATTTCGTGCTGACGATCGTGGTAGTCGAGCCAAGGCGCTCGATTCATATTCCGCCGCAGTCCGTCGAGCCGTCCTGGTCGCGGAACGCGCAGCTGCCGTGTGGGGAAACTGCCGGTCGGCAGCCAGCGGGCCGGTGGTGGCTGGTCTTCGATCCACAGTTGGGCGAACGACATGCTGTTGCCAACGCGTGTGACCTTGGTCACGAGGCTTTCTAGCGCCCGGCGATGTGGCGTCGGATCGGTATCAGGCCAGATCAGGTGGACTACCGGATCATGCGGGATCGTGACCGTAAAGCCCCGCGACTTGCGCGGCCGGCGGGCGGGCAGAACGGCAAGGCCGGCTTGCAGAAGCTTGTCGGGTTCGTTGCTAGCAGGCGCCTTGTTCGAGACCGTGGCATCGTTGGTGGGTACATAGCAGGCGGTTTCCCGGCGAAATTCGGCTGCAGAGGCTGCGACGCGCGGCGGTGCCTCGCCTTCAAGCCAAGTGAGCGCCTCCCCTTCCGCTTGTGGTTCGCCGCTTTCGAACCAGGCGGCGGCGAGGGCCATGAACACCCGATCAGGGTGCGGGGGCCACTCGGCTTGATGTTTGGCCGGGCCGTCGGCTGCCGCCATGGCCCATCCGTTCAGATAGCGTATCCCTAACGCCAGCACCTATTCGCTCCCGGTATCGGCTTCGATGACCTGTTGCTGGCTGCGGATGACCAGTTCCAACAGTTCGTCGGTCGGAGTCAGTGATATCTCGCCATGCCACGGCAGGCCGCAGTCGCGGGCCGCGGTGATGGCGTCGTTGGCCAGTTGCACGGCAGCGCTGGCCGGGAGGGCAAAGCGCTCCGGTTCCGTCCCGGGTTCATCGAGCAATTCCCACTGTACCCGGTCCTGGGCCACCAGCTGGCAACGTGAGCGCAGATCACCATCGCGACGAACAAAGGTGGCTGCGGCCAGTCCGATAGCGGCCAGTGCGGTTCGCGCCTTGAGATCGGTCTCGGCATCGAAGTCGATTTCTCCGCTGGCTGGAAAGTGTTGGCGTCGCAACGTAGCCAACGAAAGGACAGTGCGCTGCTCTGCTCTTGATATGGTGAAGCCTCCCTTGATCCTTTGCCGAGTCAGTGGGCGATCGTTGGGGCCGAACAGCGGAGTACCGTCTTCGCTGGTTAAAGCGTCCGTTTCGATCTGCTGCTTTTGGTTGCGTGCGTACGCGATATCGGGGGTGACGCCTCCCAGGTTCGCGTTGGATGGCTTGCCCTCCTTGCCTACTGTGACCGGTTTTTTCTTCTCAATCTTTGCCAACTCTGGATTGAGCGTCCAAAGCGGCTGGTCGTCGGCTATCTCGGCACGCTGGTAGATTCGGTTGTCGGTGCGGATTGGAATCGTATCGACCTTGCCGCCGGTTGCGATGCCGGCTTGTGCATCGTAGCCGACGATTTCGGACACGATGGCGCGCTGGAACTTTGCACCCAACCCACCGCGCGGCCCCGATGAATCCCACATGCCGAAAACCAGGGCTGTCGGGCATAACGCAAAGACGGACGTGGCGTTCGTCAAGTCGGCCTGGTCGAGTGGTGCGCCCACCGGGGAGCGGCGAAAGGTGACGCCTTCAATGACGCAGTCGCGAAACAATGCATCGGCGACTCGATGTGGTGCCTCCAGGCTGTTGATGGCAAATGGCCTGGTGAGCCGTTCATCGTCGAACCGCGCCGTCAGCAGTGGAAGCTCAATGCGGCCGGCGCGGTGTTCGGCCAGCAGCGCCAGTTCCATACGGTTCGCCTGAGACTGCACGGAATCGAGCAGCACACAGGGCGACATGTTTCCTGTTGCCGGATCGATGCGGCGTTCAGTGGCGTACTTGCCACCTTCGTAGGTTGGTGGGAAGACCTTGTCTCCGAGGCCGCCGGCAGGTTGGTAGGTAGTCTGGCAGCGAAATGCGGCGGCATGGCCGGCCAGGGCTGCGGTCAGGCGTTCAAGCGTGAGGGTTGACGGCACGAAACTGGCTCCTTGTGGGTTGCGTCATGCTCGGTGAGAAAA
The DNA here is from genome assembly GCA_012103455.1 of Gammaproteobacteria bacterium. GTDB lineage: Bacteria > Pseudomonadota > Gammaproteobacteria > HK1 > HK1 > WLWT01. Next base: position 3,767,756 of record WLWT01000001.1, on the reverse strand, counting down.
GGCAGCGCGGGGATTCATGTGACTGTAGTTGACGCTGGCTGGGCCGATTGGGGACAAGAAAGTTTATTCAACAAGATTTTTCACGATTTCGATAAACCATGCTTCGTCTCGGGTTTAGCGAAGTCAAGCGTTTTCACCTACAAATAAATCGTTTTATGTCATGCGTTTTCCATGTCTGGTCCTCCAATTCGTCAGGCAAGAAAAGCCTCTGGCCTTTCACAACAATCACTTGCGCAGCACATCGGTGTTTCGACCATGGCCATATCGAAGTACGAGCGTGACTTGATTCAACCCTCTCGCGCTGTCACGAATCGGCTTCGAACTGCGCTTCAACTCGATGCGGCCTTCGACGCTAGGGCTGAGCCTGTTGCCCTTGCATAGCGAGGTCCCAGTATTCCTGCTCGGGCTATCGGCCGACAGGATCCCTAGCACCAGCCGGACACGCGCCGCGCGCGATTCTGACAGCGACCACCCACGGGCGGTAGCTGCCCGTTGACGCGCTCAGCATCGGCGCCCTAAGAGGTGTTGAGGGGCTTCAAGCCGCCGCTGGCGGCGCGCGGGCCTCGCATTTGGCAGGTGTTCGAGGATGGACGCGAGCACCGCTGGATCGGTGATCACCACCAATAGCGGTGACAACAACGCCGACCGACTCTCATTAAGGGCTGGCATCTCAGCTCAGTTCAGCCCGGAATGGGAGGCCTACCTCTAGGCGGGTGAAGGCTTTCACTCGAACGACGCCAGGGGAACCACGATTAAAATCGACCCCAGCAGCAGCGAGACGGCGGCCACCGTCGATCCACTGGTTGGCTCCCGGGGAGCCGAAGTGGGCTTGCGCGGTGTTATTGGCGACACTCTCAATACCTCCATCGCACTATGGCGACTCTACTTCGATAGCGAGCTGCTTTTTGTCGGCGATGCCAGTAACGCCGAAGCTGGCCGCCCCTCCCAACGTTACAGCATTGCAGCCAACCTCTGCCTCTACTACCGCTTCAACGAACACCGGAGCCTCGATTTGCAATACGCGGGCCCCGAAGCGCGCTTCCGCGACCAGGCCGAGGAGGGCCAGTATATTCCCAGCGCCGTCGATGCGGTCTTGCAAGCCGGGCTCAGCGCCGACTTCGGCGGGCGGTGGTTTGGTAGCGTACGCTTGAGCTATGCGGGCGGCCACTCCCTTGATGGAAGTGGCGAGATTCGTTCTGCTGCGAGCCGATCTACCCACCTGCGCTCGGGCCATCGCTGGCAGAACACAACGCTGACTTTAGATGTGCTCAATCTCTTCGATAGCCGCGACCACGACATCGATTATCTCTACGCATCACGGCTGCAAAACGAGCCCGAAGGTACGGATAATGAGGATATTCACTACCGTGTACTGGCACCAAGGAGGATAAAATTCAGGGCGAGATACTATTTTTAATCCCAACAATTTCACACAAGGCCAAGTTTTGTGACTCCAGTCACAAACCCGCCGGGAACCGCTGCCGCCGCCTATTTTCCAAGCTGCTACCCACTCAAGCCCGCAAAACGGGCCACCACTGACAAAACTTCGAGAAGGATGGTTTACGTGAACATGAAATACTTTATTGGCGGTACGGCTTTGGTTCTCAGCGGATTGACCGCCGTTAACACCTCCGCCAGGGTCGATAGCGATTTCAAGGAGTACCCCGACGAACGCTTTACCATAGCCACGGGAGACGGTAACTATAAGCAGGCCTACTACTGGCAATTCAATCCGCAAGGCACCGGCCCTGAAGTGGTCGTCTTCCTCAATCACGGCCGCGGCGGCGAATGGTACAAGGAAATCAGTACCGAGTTCGGCCCCTGTGGCCCCGATCATATTGACGACACCTTATGTTCGATCGACGAGCGGGGTCAGCGCACCCTCGCCGACCACCAGCAACATTTTGTGCTCGTAGGTGACACGCTCGACACCTTTATGAAGCGCAAAATCGTCGGCAGCACGGCGTTCGCTGCATGGTATTGGCAGGATGCCTTCAGCAGCAGCGATTCGCCCGTGCATATTTTCATGGTCGGCCGATACAACGTTGCCAAGCAAGCGGATGCCTTCGACAACGTACTCTACTGGTTGGATGTTACCGATCCCGATAGCGTCGCCAAAAACACACAACCGCCTTATAACTTCGACGGCTTCGGCGTCGCCGGTATAGACCGCGAACTACGCCCCGAACACGCCGCTCCCGAGTTGAGCGCCTTCGACAATGTCTACTTGTACAAGGCCGTTAAGGAGCGCCACCCCGAACTCGACCTGACTAACATTGTGGTAGAGGGGCGCTCCAACGGAGGCTCAGCCGCCATCGTTTTGGCCGCCGACAGCAGCGTGTGGACCGCCGATATGCACGCCTTCTGGGCACGCAACTTACCCGCTGCCGAATCCGACCCGCTGCAAGTACGCGATGACATTCAGGACTTTGCGGGCGGCGACGTATTCGATTCCATCACACTGGTGCATTCCCTCTACCCCGGATGCAGTATGGGCGGCATTATCCAAAAGAAGGGCTACCTGGAGGAGGACGAGGTCAGGGCCGACGGCGACAATAAATACGGCTACAAAGTGCACCTGCCACTGATGATGGCCTTCGCCGCCCAGGACTCGCTGTACAAGGATGCTTGCGACGACCGTGTCACCGAAGGCCGCGATAACTCCACCATCGCCCCCCTACTCTATAACGACTGGGGCGTAGACGGTACCGCTGCGGTAGAAGGCGAAGTATTCTCGCCAGCAAGACATGGCTTCGATTACAAGGATGTATATAAAAACCTGGACAAGTACAGCCAAAGTAGCAGGGATAAAGCCGCTCAATCCCGCGCAGCGATTGAAAAAGCCGTGAATACTGTGGCGACTGAAATGGGTTTACAGATTGACTGGGAGATTCCTTACAACATCGATTAAATCTCCGGAAAAATAAGCAGTTTCATCGACCTCTACTAGCCCCCGAAAGGGGGTTTCTTTTTTCGACGTCATTGTATCGAGCGCAATGGACTTGCAGATGAAACTCGCCAACGATGGATTTGCCCGGGCTCATCGTTCCAAAGTCGCCAGCGCGCTGCCGGCCTGGGCGCGTTGGCGGGAATTGTTATTCGCTTTTACCCAGGAACCGGTGGCCTGATGCTGGCGTTGTTTCAACTGCCGGCCGTGTCAGTGCAGGCGCGCCACAGCGTCGGTCCACACCTGGCGAATGTTGTTCGGCGTCGCGCCGTAGATGGTTTTTTGTACCAGCGCATCGAGGTCGTCGCCGGTATCCGGATAAATCCCGCCGTCGATGCGGGCGGTATCGATCAGCATGGCGTCGAACCGGTTGCCCTCCACGAAACGCCCGACCGGCAGGTCCAGCACCTCCGCGCCACCGGCGCTGGCGAGCCACAGCGCGTCGCGAAAGTCGATCCGCGAGTGCTTGCGACCGCGTCGGGCTGCGGGTAGTGACGGGTCTGCGCCGTGCTCGAGAATTCGTGACGAGCTGATGGCATGGCGTGCGTTGTCGAACAACGAGGCGCTCGGGCCACCGGAAATATCGGTGCCGAGGCCAACGTGCATGCTCTTGTCGAGCGCAGCGCGCAACGGGAACACGCTGTCGGCGAAGTAGGCGTTGGACAACGGGCAATGTGCGATGCCGGCACCACGGTTGCCGATCCGCCGCATGTCGTCGGCACCGATGAAGTTCGCATGTGCCAGTACGCTGCGGCGAGTCAGCAAACCGAAGTCGTCGAGCGCGGTGGTGTCGGTCTTGCCAAGCCGGTCAAGCACGTAGCTGTGCTCCCAGTCGCTCTCCGAACAATGGGTCTGTACGTGCGCGCCGGTGGCCGCGGTCAGCTTGCCGAGTTCCTGCAGCATGCTGTCGCTGCAGCTTGGAATGAAGCGCGGGGTTATCGCCGGCAGTACCAGTTCACCCGGCAGGTCGCGTACGTATTCGATCAGTTGTTGCGTACCGGCAAGACCCGCGTCGGTGGATTCGTCCCGGTAGTAGCCGGGATTGGCGGCGGGGTCGTCCATCACCACCTTGCCCACCACCGCGCGCTGGCCGTGTTCGGCGCACAAGCGGGCGAGTTCGCAAGTTGCGGCGACGTGTATCGATCCGAAGTACACCGCCGTGGTCGTGCCGTGGCGCAACAGAGTGCGGACCAGTGCGGTGTAGATGGCGTGTGCATAGTCGAGATCCGCACAGCGCGCTTCGAGCGGAAAGGTGCATTGCCAGAGCCAGTCTTCCAGCGGCAAGTGCAGCGCATTGCCGAGTTGTGGCCATTGCGGCGCGTGCACATGCAGATCGACGAAGCCGGGCAGAAAGTATTCGTTGTCGCCTGTGGTTACGCAGGACGCGTCAGGCGGATCTGCGCTGATGCGTGCGATGCAGCCGTCGGTTACATCAATGCGAGTATCGCGCAGCAACTCGAGTTCGCCGCGCCGCGGCGTATGCACGAAGCTGCCGTGAAAAGATTGCATTGGGCGGGTCTTGCGAGGCTCCAGCGCTGCATCGCGCGGCGCCGGATTGGATTGCTCTCAGTTCGGAATGCGCGTTTGCACACCGCGCACCAGCCAGTTGATCCCTAGCAGATCGCTGTCGCTGATGGCGCTGCCGCCGGCAACCCGCTCCTTGCCGTTCTGGTCGATCACCGGGCCGTTGAACGGGTGGAAGCTGCCGCTGCCAATGTCGGCCATTGTCGCCATGATGGCCGCGCGCTGGTCGCTGCTCAGCTTGTCGGATAGTGAACCGATACCCACTGCGCCGTCCTTCACGCCGCCCCAGAACGGCGAACCCTTGAAGTTGCCGTTGAGCACGGCCTGGGTTTGCGCGACGAAATATTTGCCCCAACTGATGGTCATCGACCCCAGTAGATGGTTGGGCGCGTATTTTTTCATGTCGGAGCTGGTATTGATCACGAAGACCCCTTCCTGCTCGCCTACCGTCACCACCGACGGCGTATCCTGGTAGAGCGAGAAGATCACGTCCGCTTGTTGGGCGATCAAGGAACGCGCCGATTCCTGTGCTTTGGTCGGATTGAACCAGGCATTCAGCCAGACCACCTTGACGTTGACCTCGGGGTTGGTCGATTGCGCGCCCATGGTGAAGGCATTGATGATGCCGACGACTTCAGGAATCGCGTAGGCAGCGACCACGCCGAGGGTGTTGCTTTGGGTGACATAACCGGACGCCATCCCCATGAGGTAGGCGCTTTCGTAGTTGCGGGTTTGAAAGTTGCCGAAATTCTTCGCTACCTGGTAGCCGCTGGCATGAATGAACTTGATATCTGGACGCCGCTTGGCGAGCTTGAGGCCGTCGTTCATGTAACCGAAGGAGCCGAGGATGATCATCTTCGCGCCCCGAGCCGCCATCTGATTCATGATGCGAGCCGCATCCGGCCCTTCGGACACGTTCTCGACGTAGGAGGTTTCGACCTTGCCCGGGAACGCGGCTTCGATCGCCTTCAGACCACGGTCCAGCTCGAAGGCCCAGCCGACGTCGCCGACCGGCGACGGGTAGATTGCCGCGACCTTGAGTTTATCGGCCGCTTGCACGCTGCTTGCCAGCACAACGCCGAGCAGCAGCGCGCCGATGCGGCGAAAAGAGAAAAGTCTTGTCATGTCGAGTGCCTCCTCAGTGATTCATGCGGCGAGCGGAATTGCTGCACAGGCTAGTCGCCCGCTCGCCAGGGTATGCCCAGGGACGCCGGCGAATTCAGGCGAGTCTTGCGGATGTCCCGGGAAATCAAGGCCAGCACGATGATCGTGATCAGGTACGGCGAAGCACTTAGTATCTGCGACGGTATTGCCAGTCCGAAACCCTGTACCGACAGTTCGAGCAGTGAAACGGCGCCGAACAGGTAACCGCCTAGTGCGATACGGCCGGCGCGCCAGGTACCGAAAACCACCAGTGCGACCACGATCCAGCCGCGTCCGGCGATCAGACCTTCGGCCCACAGCGGCGTATAGGAAAGCGTAATGTAAGCGCCGGCGATGCCCGCCAGCGCACCGCCGAAAGCGACGCAGCCGTAGCGAACCAGCAGCACAGGGTAGCCGATGGCGTGCGCCGTATTCGGCGCTTCGCCGACCGCGCGAATGATCAGACCGAGCTTGGTGCGCGCCAGCATCCGGGTGATGACGATGATCAGTGCGATGGCGAGATAGACCAGCAGGTCCTGGCCGAACACCACCTTGCCGAGCAGCGCAATATCGCTGAGTCCGGGAATATCGAGGCGCGCCACGGGCTCGATGGTGGTGCCTTCGAAGCGCTTGCCGACCAGCGCCGAGAGGCCTAGACCCAGAATGCCGACGGCAAGCCCTGCGGCCACTTGATTGGCGAGGAAGATCAGCACCAGGGTGGCGAAGACCAACGACAGCAATACCGCTGCACCTGCGGCTGCGGCAAACCCGAAAAAGGCCGACCCCGAGAGGGTGGCCACGACAAAAGCTACCGCGGCACCGGTGGCCATCATGCCCTCGATGCTGAGATTCAAGACACCTGACTTCTCGACCACGAGTTCGCCTAGGGCGGCCAGAATCAGCGGCGTAGCGGCGGCGAGCGTGCCCGCGAGGATGAAAGTCAGACTATCCACGGCCGGCAACCTGGTCGGGCCGGACCCAGCGAATGCGGTAGTGCACGAACATGTAGCTGGCGAGATAAAAGATCAGCAACATGCCCTGGAACACGGTTATCGAGGCATGCGGCAACTCGACCGAGATCAGCGACATGTCGCCGCCGACGTAAATCAACGCCATGAACAGTGCGGCGAAGACAATACCGAGCGGATGCAGCGCGCCGAGGAAAGCCACAATGATGGCGGCAAATCCATAACCCGGCGAGATGTTGCGCTGAAGCGATCCCAGCGGCCCGGCAATTTCGGCGACACCCGCCAGACCCGCCATCGCGCCGCCCGCGAGCAGTCCGATCCAGATCGCTTGTTTCTCTGCGAAACCGGCATAACGTGCCGCCCGCGGTGCGAGCCCGCTGACCACCAGTTTGTATCCCGGCAGGCTGCGCTGCATGAAAATCCAGGCCGCCAGCGAGACCACCACGGTCAGCCAGAGCGACGTGGTAACGCGGGTGTCTTCGAGCAACGGCGAAAACAGTGCGGCGTCGCCAAACATCACCGACTGGGGAAAGTTGAAGCCCATCGGATCTTTCAACGGGCCCGTGACCAGGTAGTACAGGAGTTGCAGTGCGATGCTCGACATCATGAAGGTGACGAGGATTTCGTTGGCGTTGAAGCGCACGCGCAACCAGGCAGCAACCGCAGCCCAGGCGGCGCCCGCGGCCGTACCAACAAGGATCATTGCCGGCAACAACCCGATCGATTCGCTATCGACGAAAACGATCGCCAAATAACCGGAGGCAATCGCGCCCATCAGCAATTGCCCCTCGGCGCCAATGTTCCACACCCGGGCGCGAAAACCGATCGCCAGCCCCTGGGCAATCAAGAGCAAGGGCACGGTTTTCAACAGCACCTCGCCGATTCCGTAGAGCGAGGTGAGTGGTTCGATGAAAAATGCGTGGAAGGCGGCAAGCGGGGGCTTGCCAAGGGCTGCGAACAGCACCGAACCCGCGGCCAGCGTGAGTACCACCGCAACCAGCGGCACCGAGAGGTGCGCCCAGCGCGATTCTTCCATGCGCGGTTCGATGCGCAAACGCCTGCTCACGCCGCTTCCTCGTCGCGCACACCGCTCATCAACCGGCCGATGGCCTCGACGTCGGTACTGCGCACCGGGACTGCTGCGGTCAACGTGCCGGCGTACATCACGGCAATACGGTCGGCGACTTCGAACAGTTCCTCGAGTTCTTCCGAGACCAGCAGGATGCCCGCCCCTTGTTCACGCAGATCGACCAGCCGCTGCTTGATCGCGGCAGCGGCGCCGATGTCGATGCCCCAGGTCGGTTGCGACAACACCAGTAGACGCGGTGTCTGGGACAGTTCCCGGCCAACGATGAATTTCTGCAGATTGCCGCCTGACAAACTGCCGGCATTGGCCTCGATGCCGCCGCCGCGCACGTCGAAGTGCTCGACGCAATCGGCGGCAAACGCACGGATGCGCTCGAAACGCAGCAACTGATGTTGTGTCATGCCGCGTTCGAAGGCCGTCAAGAGTCCGTTGAAGGCCAGTGAGAGCGCCGCTACCGCACCGCGTCCCAGCCGTTCCTCGGGTACGAAATTCAATCCCAGCCGGCGCCGCGCGACAGGGCTCAGGCGGCCCGCCGGGGTGGTGCAGATCTCGATCTGTCCATCGCCTGCATCGAGCAGGTCTTCACCGGAAACCACGCGCATCAGTTCGTTCTGGCCATTGCCGGAAATGCCGGCGATGCCGACGACTTCGCCGGCCCTGACCTCCAGCGAAACGTTTTTGAGCGCAGTGCCGTAAGGGTCTTGCGCAGTCCGGTTGAGACCCTCGATGCGCAATCGTTGCGCACCGTCTTGCGCCGGCGGGGGATGCTCCGGATGCGGGATGTCGCGGCCGATCATCAAGCGTGCCAGCGACTCGGTGCTTTCGCTGCGGGGATCGGCAACACCGGTCACCTTGCCGTAGCGCAGCACCGTTGCGCGATCGCAGAGCGCGCGAATTTCCTCCAGCTTGTGGCTGATATAAAGAATGCTGCAGCCGCCGGCGGCGAGCTTGCGCAGCGTCTCGAAAAGTCTGCGTACCCCTTGCGGCGGCAGTACCGAGGTGGGTTCGTCGAGGATCAGCAACTTCGGTTGCTGCAACAGGCAGCGGATGATTTCCACGCGCTGACGCTCGCCTACCGACAGCGAGTGCACGAGCGTATCGGGAGCGACCGGCAAACCGAATGCCTCGGCCACCGCGCGAATGCGCTGCGACAGATCATCCAGTGTGCCGGATACGGCGAGTGAAATATTCTCGGCCACGCTGAGCGTTTCGAACAACGAGAAATGCTGAAACACCATGCCGATGCCCAGGCTGCGGGCGCAAGCGGGCGAGCGCATCTGCACCGCCTCGCCCTGCCAGATGATTGTGCCGGCATCGGGCTGGGTCGAGCCGTAGATCACGCGCATCAGAGTGGACTTGCCGGCGCCGTTTTCGCCGAGCACCGCATGAATCTCGCCACGGCGAACGGTGAGATCAACGCCGTCATTGGCCCGCACCGCAGGGTAGATGCGGGTAATGCCGCGCAATTCGAGCAGGTTTTCCGCCATCTTCTTCTTCGTTGCCAACCTCCTCTTCGTTGCCAACCTCCTCTTCGTTGTTGTTGTCGTTGTCCGGGATCAGCCGGGCGGCGGTTCGAACAACGGGTGAATGCCGGGCATGGTAACGAAGCCCGGCAACGACTTCACATGCAGCAGCCAGCGGCGGATCGCCGGATAGTCATCGAGCGAGATGCCGCCGTCGCCGGCGAGCGCGGTGTAGGGGAAGCAGGCGATATCGGCGACCGTCGGCCGCTGGCCCACCAACCAGCGTTGATCGTCGAACCGGCGTTCGTGCAGATGATCATCGAGGATGCGGAAGGCGGCGTGCGCACCCTTGCGGGCCGCCTCGATGTCGAGTGGGTAGTTCAGCATATCGTGCAGCCTGGCCGCCGAGGCGGTGGCGGTCATGCTGTAGGCGTGCGCTAGCCACATCGTGATCCGACCCAGGGCTGCCGCGTCCTCGACCGGATACCAGGTTGCCTGGTCATCGTAGCGGCGCGCGAGGTACACAAGGATCGCGCCGGAATCGCGCAAGACCAGGCCGCCGTCGCGCAGCACCGGCAGTTGTCCGGCGGGATTGAGTTTGCCGAACTCGGCGCCGCGGTGCGCCTTACCAGGAAAAAAGTCCACCGCCACGGGGCGGTATTCGACCCCGAGCAAAGCCAGCAGCAGACGAACCTTGTAGCAGTTGCCGGAGAGCGGGTAGTCGTAAAGCTCGATCATGCGGGATGCGACTTCAAGGCGCCGAAACTCACGCCGCGGGCGCGTAGCCAGCGGCGGTAGGTGGATGAGGTCAGATCAGCGCGCACCGGGCGTTCGGCGCCCGCTTCGAGCGGCATCAGGCGCGGGCGTTGATTTTCCAGAATGGAACGGTCCTGGATAAAAATGGTTTGCTGGAAGTGCACTAGCGCGATGTCGGGGGTGCTGCTGTCGAACAGCAGCATGAAAGTGTGCACATCGCAGAGATCTTCTTCCAGCGGCTGCACTAAAAGTCCGATCAGATCCCATTCGTCGGCGCGTTCCGGGCAGGTCTTGTAGAGCACCGTGATGAACGGCGAGCTGACGCGGTATTCATACGCGATCTGTTGACCGCCCTCGGCAGACATTGCCGCCTGCTGCTGATAGAACTGGCACCCGGTGGCCCAGACTTCGTCCACGCCGCGACGGATTTCGGCGTTGTAGGGCAGCACTTCGGTGTGCGGTTCGGCGCCGAGGATGTTGGTGTGCACGTAGGGGAAATGCGCCATATCGAGAAAGTTCTCCACAATGCGCAACGGCGACGCACGCACGGTGACAATGCCGCTGGTGATCAGGCGGCGACCCGGCTGCTCGAACTCCGGCAGCTCGAGCAACGGACGTGGATCCTCGCCGAGCGAAACGAATACGTGGCCGTAGCGTTCCTGCACCCGGGCAGAGCGCAAGCGGCGCTCGCCGGCGTCCAGCTCGAAGACTCGCAGGCCGTCGGGATGGCGCTCGACCAGAATGTCCTGTCCGAGCAAACGTGTGCGTCGCGGTCGCTCCAGCGGCACGTCCTCGCTGCGGCCGATGGCCTGCCAGTCTTCGAGCACGCTGGTGTCTGTGGTACGCGTCATCGCAAGGTCTCCAGCAGTCCGCGCCCGTCACTGTCGTTTTCGATATGGAAGCGCAACAGACGCAACCACGCATGCACGTCGTGTTTCAAGCCGGCAGGTTCGGGTTCTGCGGCGGCTTGAACATGCAATGCCGTGCGCTCACCGGGCAATGTTTGCACCCCGATTCGGATTCTGCTGCTGCCGCTGTCGCAGCGCGCTTCAATCTCGATCAATCGGGTTTGCGGCTCGTGCCAGGCATAACTCACTTCATGGTGTACGCCGCAGGCATCGCGCCACCTCGCCCACGCGCCCTCGCGGCCAACGAGTTGCCGATCGGCTGCGCGGGTCGTCAGTGGATCGAAGATGGCACGGTCCAGCGCCGCCCGAGTCACGGCAGTCGTTCGTCGTATTACCAGGGTGCGTATCGCTTGCAGGCTGTTGTCCGCCTCCAGCGAGGGTGATTGTTGCGGCGTGTCGTAGCCGTTTGCCCAGAGCAAGCCGCCACTCTCCGCCAGCGCCAGGGCTGTGGTGCAGAGAGTTGCCGGCGGTTCCATCCGGGGATGCGCCGGTATATAGCGGCACTGCCCGTCAGCGCCATACTGAAAGCCGTGATAGAGACAGGTCAGGTTGCCGTTGCGCACAAAACCGTAGCTCAAGCGCATGCCACGGTGTGGACAGCGGTCGTCCCAGAGATGTGCAACTGCGTCTAGATCGCGCCAGAGCACAACTTCGCGGGTCTGACCGTTCGCGTCGACAAGGGTGTTCGGTGCGATGGCACCTGGCCCGAGTTCCGCACTCAACGCGATCGGCTGCCATCCGCCCGAATTGGTGGCTGGTATCGACATGGCAGCGCAGTGTAGCTCAGGATTGCTACGCCGCGAGCCGGTAAATGGTGCCGGCAGCTGCCGAGGGCGTGCGGAGCAAAGGGTGTGCGGATCAAACGGTGCCACGACTCAGTTGCTGCAAGCTGAGCGTACGGCCCGCGGGCGCAAATCAAGGATTGGCCGGCGGCTGCATCCAGTTGAACTGATCCAGCCCGCCATCGACCGCGAGCACCTCGCCGGTGATGTATCCGGCGAGTTCGTTGTCGAGCAACATCATTACTGCGCGCGCTATTTCCTCGGGCCGTGCGACCCGGCCAAGGGCGATCTGGCGCCCGAGTGCCACCGGGTCGCCGCGGAAACCGCCGCCGGGCACCGCGCCCGGGGCGATGCCGTTGACGCGGATGCCCGCACTGCCGAGCGCGCGCGCAAGCTCACGTACGACCATCACCTGCCCCGCCTTGGCGGCGCTGTAGTGCGGCAGGTTGCGCGGGGTGTGCGCGTGCAGGGAGGTCATCAGCACGATGCGCCCGGCAAGGTTCCCGGCGCGCATGTCGCGCGCCGCGGCCTGGGCGGGGAAAAAGCCCGCTCGCAAGTTGGTATCGACCATCGCATCCCATTCGTCCTCGCTTACTTGCAGGGCGGTCTGGGTTTCGATGCGCGGCGGCGATGCGCTGTGCACAAGCACCGAAAGGGACCGATAGGCCTCGCGCGCGGCGCTGTACAAGGCGCGCCAGGCATCGCGGCGGGCGAGATCTCCCGCGAGCGGCGCCGCCGTGCCGCCATCGGCTTCGATCTCGGCGGCGACATCGAATTTGCCGCAGAGCGCTCGTGCGCAATCAAGCATTCAGGGTGTACGCACGCTGGCCGTGGTGCTGATTGCCACGCTGGTACTCGGCACCTGCGCGTCCAGCCGATCGGGCAAGGTGCATTCGCGCGATGAAGCGCGTCGTGTCCAGGATGTCGAGTTCGGTACGGTAGTCGCGGTGCAGACCGTCATCATCGAGGGCACGAAGTCGAAAATCGGCACCGGTGCCGGAGCCATAGCGGGCGGGATTTCTGCCCGCGGTGGCGGTAACAGCACCGGTGACCGCGTGGCCGGGGTGCTGGGTTCGGTAGACGGTGGACTTGCCGCCGCCAAAGAGGCTGTCACCCGGCGCGAGGGGGCCGAACTCACGATTCGCCTCAAAAAACGGCAAGGTGATTTCGGTGAATAGCGCATCGGCCGCGCGCGATTCCGACAGCGACCCCCCACGGGCGATAACTGCCCATCGACGCGCTCAGCATCGGCGCCCTAAGAGGTGTTGAGGGGCTTCAAGCCGCCGCTGGCGGCGCGTGGGCCTCGCCTTTGGCCAGGTGCTCGAGGATGGACGCGAGCACCGCTGGACCGGTGATCACTGCCAATACCTGAGCCTTGACCCGATGAGCGGCGAACGCGCAATACCACACTTTCGCCCACCGAGGAGCGGGGTACGCAGGATTTACCTGTAAATCGAATGCGGCTGTTTTGGCCTGCTTCTGCTCATCTCCGGTGAGCTTGGTAAGGCTACTCGTGAAGGTGTCAGCGATACCGGAATGCATTCACTCAGGCCTCAATTTCCACCGCTACTTGATTCTCTATTGCCGTGTAGAGCTCCACATCCAGTTCAGGTGCTCTTACGGATACGAGCAGCGAATAGTCAGCTCATTGGTTGTATCGCTCCAACTTGGGACGGGTTTTCCACCAACCGCCCACCGGGAACACTGCTAACACGCCACGGCTGGCCAAATCCGCAGCGGTTCCCTTCCAAATATCCGAATGCAGACTCCCCCGATGTCGATTTCGTGTACCGAGCATCCAGTTCGAATCTACACCGCTGCTCGTCTGCGTGCCTTCCTCCACATCACGGACGAGCGCATTGATCCGTTGTCTGAATTCAGCCTCTGTTTCCAAAGGGCGTTTCACCTCGAACCGCAACCCATGGGACTCGTACCGATACCGTGACTTCACGCCCCGAGCGGATGGATTGGGCTCAATGAAGTAGGAGAGGGTCACCCTTAACTCGACTTCGGCCTCGCCCAACGCTTCCAACTCGGCGAGCGGCCACGGCAACAGGTGGAGGTTCATGTCCCTGAGCTTAGGGGTGTTCGATCCCTCTCTCGTGAACGGCTGCAAGCGGTCCTCCGATACAAGGGTCAACGAGTTCTCAACGCTCCATAGCGCTAGTGACAGATCCGGAGCGCCAAATCCACAGTGCCGTACCAACCTCGCGACATCTCCCTTGGTCGGGTTGTTGTGGTCTGAGAGATATTGCCTGCGCATGGCCTGCGTCCAATCCGCAGAATGGACCATCAGCCCTCGAATGGTTTCCAAGCGTAACTCGGGGTACTCAGCCATGAGCTGAGCTGCCATACGCGCAGCAAGCGAAGTCGCTGCACTGGTCGCGTTGGTCGTTGTAAACAGGCGGGTGCTGATATCAGCGTCTGTGGTCAACAGCCCAAGGCTCGGCATCGTCACGGCGCTGTACGCATCCCTCGCCGCATTTCCACCCTCAAAAACAATGTCCGGCTTAAGCGGCCAAGGTGATTTAGACCTCCAAGTATCCGAGCTGGTCGTGAACGGACTCAAACCACCCGCTGGCGCAATGGGCTGGTAGTCGTCCGTATCCGGTTCCGTGATGTGAATCAGCTCCGTACTCGCTCCCACGGTCAGCGCATTCCATGCTTGCGCCGGGTCGTGTATCCCATCGGTGCTGATGCTGGCCGGGTAGGCACTCCAGGCATTGGAATCATCAATGTTGCCTGCCGAAATCACGAAGAGCCGAAATGTTTCGCCTTGGTTCTCATAATCAACGGCCAGGCGATCAATGGTGGCCGACCATGCGGAAGGACGCCCTCTGTCCCGAGCATCTCGTGCGGTCACCGCCATACTGAAAACACGATGCCGCTGTGGTGCTGTGATCTCCGGTCGTCCAACCGCCTGAATCGTCAAATACCCATGATGTTGAGGGTCGCTACTGCTGGAATGATTACGGTCAAGCAACTTCACCGATTCCAAGCGATGATCAACCGCTATGGGGTCATTCGATTCCAAGACCGGAGTCAGATTCCCGAGCAGCGCCAAACCGGCCATCTCGGTACCATGCCCCTCGTTGTCATTCGTTCCCCAACTTGGCTCAACGCTATGAGTGTCGTGAGAGGCAATCGCAGGAGCCAACAAAGGATGGCCTTCGTTCACCCCCGTATCCAAGAGGCACACATAGGGAACTTGATCTTGCGCCGACGGAAATCGACTTCGCTGCAAAAGCTCGCCGGCCCAATCGTGCTGTTCTTCCAATGCAAGCGAGTCAAAGAAATCCGCCGTTTCCTTGGCGCGACGAAGTTCGGCAATGCTGTTCAGTGTCATCACCGATCGCTGCATCTGCGCCAGCGAGCCGTGAACCATGACCACGGTCCGCTCAGGAAACTCGATCTGCCCACGCGCAACACGAAAATCCAAGCCTTGAGCCAACGTCTTGAATTGATCGACTGTACTCGTTCTGTCCCCACGGATCGGCAACCAGACTTCCCACCAAAATGCCTCGTCCTTATCCGTAGGAAACACCTCCGGATCATCCGTCCACAGTGACTTGACACTTGCAATGCGGATACTGCGAATCGCGTCCAAAAGCTTTTGGTTTTGCGGCTTACTTGTACCCTTAGATTCATTGATGCTATCGCGGCGCTCATCCAAATAAGCCACGACCTTGTTCTCGAGGAGCTGCAACTTCCCATCCGGCACCAACACGGCTGCCAGCGTCTTATTCTCCTTCTCCTCGTGCCGGACGTTCAGAAGCTCGATACCTGATCGCTCAACTGCTAGCGATTCAAAAGCCAACTCGATGCCGGGAAAGCTCTCGAACTCAATCTGCAAACCGAAACCGTCTTCCATGCCGGCGCCTTCCTGCTCCTCCCGCGCCTGCGCCAATACCGGTTTGAGTTCATCGATCTGCTGCTTCAGCCCATGGCCATGCGTTTGACGATTCTGCCGGGGCACTTCAGAACCGCCACCACTTCCCGTACGTGGCTTGTACCGTTCTGGCGTCGCTTTTTGATTCAGAACGAGATGTCGTTTCGGCTTCGGTCCCTCTTCTGCCATGGATCATTAATCCTCTAACCGTTTCCCGGAAAATCTCACTTTCGCGCTTATGCGCTCTTCGAGCGCGCTGCGTATTTCTGCCTCACTGATCGATTCCCGGTTCTCAATCACGGCTTCCTTTAGCGCTTCGTCGCTCCCTCGAACGATCTCGGCATAACTCAAACCCTGAGCCTGCTTGGCCAGTCGCTTCCAAGAAGTCCGTGACCGAGCACGGTGTACCAAGCGGGTTTTCAGGAGAGAGGCGATCCGCACTTCGTCCGGTAAGTCGTAGTTCAATACATCATCAAAACGTCGAAACAGCGCGTGATCGAGGATTTCAGGATGGTTGGTCGCCCCGATGATCAGGCTCTGAGAATCGTCCTGCTCAATCATCTGGAGGAAACTGTTCAGAATGCGCCGCACCTCGCCAACATCGTTGGCCAACCCGCGCCGCGAACCAATGGCGTCGAACTCGTCGAAGAAATAAACGCCGCGCGTGCGATTCGTCGAATCAAACACCTGCCGAAGTTTCGCGGCCGTCTCGCCCATGAACTTGGTGATCAGTCCATCCAGTCGCACTTGAAACAGCGGCATGCCCAACTCACCCGCCAGCACGGCAGCAGTGAGTGTTTTCCCCGTACCCGGGGGGCCAACCAGCAGGAGTCTTCGGCGGGGTGAAAGGCCAGCGGCAAGCAAGCGGGCCGCTTGACGCTGCTCCCGAATCACCCGTTTGAGCTGAAAAGCCAGATGATCATCAAGTACCATCTCCGCAAGGCGGTTCTTAGGGAAAGAAGCATTGAGCAGCCCTGCCAATTCCCCGCGCGGCTGACCAATGGGAACGGCCTTGTCCTGCCCCTTCATCGGGGCACGCCGGGATTTCGCCCGATCAATCAGGTCACGCAGTTCTTCAGCCAGTTTGCCATGACCGATCTTTGCCTCGTGCGCGGCCAGTTGCATGGCAACCGAGTAGAACCGCTCCTCATCCCCATCGCAATAGGATCTCAGCAATGCTTTCAGATGGTTACTAACGGCCATAGCGCCCTCCCCTGAAGGCGATCATACCCGGAACACCTTCATCACTTCATCGCCCAGGTGGTTGATGACCTTGACGGCGATACGGCCGCTGCTAGGGCGGTCGAAGAGGCGTGAAGTGTTACTGTGAAGGCTTTCCCACGCCTCGCGGTCGATTGCGGCCTTGAGGGTGGTTTTGAGGGATTTGTAGAAGTCGTTCGCGCCCAGGAAATAGGCGTGGCGGACGATTACGGGGGGAAAACCCTGTGTTACCCGAACATTGGGGAAACATCGACGCCATGACGCAAGACTGGCTTCAGTGGGGACGGGAGCAAGGATGTCTTTGATACTTGAAGAGATTTTCCCGCAGTTGCCCAAAGACGGATAGCAAGTCACGAGTCCTCAAACCGACCGCTACAACTGTATTGCGTAGGCGGCGGACGATGAAAATCGTTGGTGGTGGCCGGGACCCGTCGAAGAAACTTTTTGGCCGCCAAATGCACTACGCGAATCGACTTTGGAAGCGTTTGTTGCCGCTTTTACGACTCTGGGTTACGAAATTTGCGACCACCCGATTCGAGAAAAAGGATTTGTGAAAATCGCAATCCATGTGCAAGGTTCCGCTCCAAAGCAGGCCGCGAGGCAACGTCCCGATGGAAGATGGACAAGCAAGCTCGGGACGCTGGAAGACGTCATTCACCATTCACTCGAATGCTTGGCGGGAGATTTGTACGGTCAGGCAAGGGTGTTTTTACGGCGTGAGTTGTCATGAAGTTGTGCACTGCGACCGCCACAACACAAAAAATGGCTAAACCGTCAGCACGATCTTGCCGAGGTGGGTAGTGGACTCCATCAACTCGTGGGCCGCCCGCGCTTGCTCGAGCGCTAGCGCTTGGCCCACCATCGGACGCAGCCGGCCATTTTCGAACAGTGGCCAGATGTGCTCGCGCAGTTCGTTCGCCACCTGCGCTTTGAACTCATCGGAACGGCTGCGTAGGGTAGAACCGGTGTAGGTTAGCCGTTTCAGCATGATCGGCATCAGGCTGGTAGTGACTTTAGCACCGCCGTTGAAGGCCAGTTGAACGATGCTGGCGTCGTGCCGGCAAGCTTTGATATTGCGCTCGAAATACTCGCCAGCGATGATGTCCAGCACGCAATCCGCACCTCCCGCTTCGTCGCGTACCACCGAGACGAAGTCTTCCTCACGAAAGTTGATGGTCCGCGCGGCGCCCAAGTTGTGGCAAAACTCGGCTTGCGCGTCATCGGCGACGGTGGTGAATACGCGGGCGCCTAGGGCACTGCCTAGTTGCACGGCGGTGGAGCCGATGCCGCCGGCGCCACCGTGTACCAGAAACACACCACCTTGTGGTAAGCGCTTTGGCAAGAACACATTGCTCCAGACGGTGAAGAAGGTTTCCGGGAGGCTCGCCGCTGCGGTGAAGTCCAGACCACCGGGGATGGGCAAACAGTGATCGGCGTTGACGGCACAGTAGTGCGCGTAGCCACCACCATTGGTGAGAGCGCACAGGTGATCGCCAACGCGCCAACTCGTCACGCCACTGCCCACTGCGGCAACCGTG
This sequence comes from Gammaproteobacteria bacterium, assembly GCA_012103455.1. GTDB lineage: Bacteria > Pseudomonadota > Gammaproteobacteria > HK1 > HK1 > WLWT01. The sequence goes on along the minus strand of WLWT01000001.1, from coordinate 3,749,530 downwards.
CCCGCGATCTCGAGGCCCAATAGATCCGAAGCGCCCTTGGGGGGCGGGTAGTGGCCGGCGCGCTGCACTAGATCGGGGCCATTGACGCCAGCGGCTTTTACTTGTACCAGCACTTGGGTGGGCGCCGGACGCGGTGTTTCGCGCTCGCCGGCAGTCAACACCTGCGGGCCGCCGGGTGCGCGTATTTCAATGACTTTCATCGGGAAAAGCTCCATCCTCTTGGGTTGGGGACGCCACTTTAGACGCTACTTTACATGAGGGTAAGCCGTGATAAAGTCGGCGCATTGTTGTATACGGTATACCAAAGATGCGCGTAGCCGAATTGCTCATGGCCATATTCCTGGGCCTGCTTGCCGTGGCGTTCATGGTGAAGAGCGCTCAACTCGATATCGGCTGGGTGGACGGGGAGGGACCCGGCCCCGGCGCTTTTCCGTTCTGGCTGGCCGCCGGCATGTTGTTGTGTTGCATCTGGATAGCGGTACGCTGGGTTTTAAGGTCGAGCCTGCCCGCCAAGTCCACCGAAGTTTTCATGGAAAAAGCAGCCCTGCACACCATCCTGGTTGTGGCGGTGGCACTCACCGCCATGGTGGGTCTGGTGCACTGGGTTGGTATGTATGTCTCCATATCCCTGTTTTTGCTCTTCTATCTACGGGTGTTGGGCAAACATTCCTGGGCGCTGACCCTGTCGATCGCCGCCGTCGCGCCGGTGGCGACTTTTGTTTTTTTCGAGGGGCTGCTCACCAAGACTTTGCCTAAGGGCATCACCGAGCCATGGTTCGAGCCCATATACAGGCTGATGTACGGCTAGCCGCAAGGAGTCGGTGGTAGCGGATGGAAACTTTAGGACTTTTAGCCGAAGGCTTCGCCACGGCAACGTTGGGTGGCGATTTTATCGCGCAGAATCTGCTGCTGGTCATCATCGGTTGCACCATAGGCTTGTTCATCGGTGCCATGCCTGGTCTGGGCTCGGTGAACGGCGTGGCTATCTTGTTGCCGGTCACTTTCGCGGTACCGCCCACCGGTGCCATTATTTTCCTCGCCGCCATCTATTACGGCGCCATGTACGGCGGTGCCATCAGCTCGATCATGCTGGGAATTCCGGGGGCCTCCACTGCTGTTGCCACCACCTTCGACGGCAGGCCTTTGGCCCTTGCCGGGCAGGCCGATCGCGCGCTTATCACGGCGGCCACTGCTTCGTTCATAGGCGGCACTATCTCCGTTATCTTGTTCACTGCGTTCGCCCCACCGCTGGCCGACGTGGCGCTGGCTTTCGGTACGCAAGAAGAGTTCGCCCTGATGATGTTGGCGTTCGCCACCTTTATTGGTCTCGGTAGTGACGATATTGCGAAGACCCTCTTTTCCATCTTCATCGGATTGGCTCTTAGCACTGTGGGCCTGGACATCGTGAGCGGTCAGCCCCGGCTTATCTTCTGGGACATTCACGGGTTCTTGCACGGTATCAATTTCTTGGTGTTGGCCATCGGTATTTACGGCATCGGTGAGATGCTATGGACGGTGGAGAGTAGCCAGAAAGGCATCACGGTATCGCAGGCGACCATTACCCTGAAGCGCATTTGGCAGGGCTTCGCCACCATGGCGACCACCATGAAAGCGACGGTGATGGGCTCGTTTTTAGGTTACTTCGTCGGCATACTGCCGGCCGCGGGCGCCACCCCCGGCTCGCTCATGGCTTACGGCGTGGCGCGCGGCATTGCCAAGGATCCCCATACTTTCGGTAAGGGCAATCCGGAGGGCGTGGCGGCGCCGGAGGCGGCCAATAACGCGGCCAGCACCGGCTCCATGTTACCCATGTTGACGCTCGGTATTCCCGGCTCGCCGACCACCGCCATCTTGTTGGGCGGCATGGTCATCTGGGGTTTGGAGCCTGGCCCCATGCTATTCGTGGAGCAACGCGAATTCGTCTGGGGACTCATCGCTAGCTTGTATGTGGCCAACGTGTTCGCGCTGCTCATCAACGTGGCTTTCATCCCGGCTTTTATCGCCGTGTTGAGACTGCCGTTTACCCTCCTCGCGCCTATTATTTTCGTACTCTGTTTGGTGGGCGGTTTCGTGCCCACGCAGGATATGCACGATGTGTGGTTGATGCTGATCTTCGGCATCATCGGTTATTTGATGCGCAAGTTGGATTACCCGCTAGCGCCAGCGGTTCTGGCCATCGTGCTCGGTCCGTTGGCCGAGACCAGTTTGCGCCAGTCCTTGCTGAAATCGGGAGGCTCGCCGCTCACTTTCTTCGATAGACCGATCTCCGGTGTCATCATGGCCATCGCTATCGTTCTTTTCCTGATCCCGATCATCAAAGCGGTGATGAGGAAAAAAGAAACTGGCGGGCAGACGGCATAACATTGACCCGATAATGTTGATCGAATAGCGGTTATTGCCCGGAGACACTATTGGCGACGGCTCATTTCAAGCTAAGACCGGTGGCCGTCGATTTTGTCCTGAAAGACAAGGTGTATCAGGCGCTGAAAGCGGCCATCAGTGCCATGGACATCTACGGCGAGAACGAGCCGCCGCGCTTGGATGAGCGCCAGATCGGTGAAGAACTGGGGGTCAGCCGCACGCCCGTGCGCGAAGCATTGTCCAGGCTGGAGCAGGAGGGACTGATCCAGACCATTCCCAGGCGCGGCGCCTTCGTGGTGCGCAAAACCAAGCGTGAAATTATCGAAATGATTCACGTGTGGGCGGCGCTCGAGAGCATGGCCGCCCGCCTGGCCACCCAGCAGGCGAGTGACGAAGCGCTGCTGAAGGTGCGGGTGCAGATGGCGTCTTTTGAAGATCCGCAATTGGCTGACGGACATTTGGATGAGTATTCCGACGCCAATATCCGTTTTCATCAGGCCATCATCGCGCTGGGCGGCAGTGGGCTCATCGCCGATATCGCCGACGGGTTGTTTATCAACATGCGCGCTGTCCGCGCACGCACCATCGGCGAGCGTGACCGCATGTCCCGTTCGGTCATCGATCACTCGCATATTATCCGGGCGATTGAAGGCCGGCAGACGGAATTGGCCGAGCGCTTGGTGCGCGAGCATACGCTCAATCTGGCGCGGCATGTGGAAGAGTACGTGGATTACCTGAAATAGGCGCCTCGTTCATAGGTGTTGCTGGGCGCCCGATCAGTGATCTAACGCTTTAACCGATTTCAAACAACGGTCTCCCAAAGGAGCAGTCAAATGGAAAAAGCCCTCTCGGGCATTCGTGTCCTCGATATGACCCACGTCCAGGCCGGTCCCACCTGCTCGCAGTTGATGGCGTTCTTAGGCGCTGACGTCATCAAGTTCGAGCCGCCTACGGGCGATGTGACCCGTGGTCAGCTACGCGACATAGCGGCTGTGGACAGCTTGTATTTCACCATGCTCAATTGCAATAAGCGCTCCATCACGGTCAACTTGAAGAGTGAGGAAGGTAAGCAGGTGTTCAGCGATCTGCTGAAAGTCTGCGACGTGGTAATGGAAAACTTCGGACCGGGTGTGCTCAACCGCCTAGGGTTCGGGTGGGAGACGGTCCACGAAATCAACCCGCGTATCGTCATGGCTTCGATCAAAGGTTTTGGCAGCGAGGGGCCGTACGCGGACTTCAAAGCTTACGAGAACGTGGCGCAAGCCATGGGTGGTTCGTTCAGCACCACCGGTGTACCGGAAGGGCCGCCGCTGGCCACCGGCGCGCAGATCGGCGACTCCGGTACCGGCGTGCACTTGATGGCCGGCATTCTCGCCGCCCTGTTGCAAAGGGAGAGCACCGGTAGGGGGCAGTTCGTGGAATGCGCCATGATGGATTGCGTGATGAATCTTTGCCGGGTTAAATTCCGTGATCATCAGCGCCTGGAGCACGGCCCGTTGCCTGAGTATTCACGGCAAGAGTTTGCCGGCTTCACCCCCCGCGCCGGTAACGACTCCGGGGGCGGTCAGCTCGGCAATGCGATCAAGTGCGCCCCCGGTGGGCCGAATGATTATCTCTATATCGTGGTGCAAGAGCATGTTTGGCCGGCGCTGGCCCAGCGGGTGGGGGGCGATGCGCTGGCCGCCGATGAGCGGTTTGCCACCATTGACGTGCGGCGCCGACATCAGGCGACCCTGTGGCAGTTGTTGGAAGACTTCGCCGCTCATCACAGCAAGTGGGAATTGATGGATATTCTCAACGCGATCGATGTGCCCTGTGGTCCGATCATGAGCACCCACGATCTGGTCAATGACGAGCACGTCAAGTTGCGGCAGATGGCGGTCACCGTGCCCGATGCCGGGCGGGGTGAGTTCATCAATGTGGGCTGTCCGATCAAATTGTCCGACTCGCCGGTGGAAGTCACCCCCGCGCCGCTATTGGGTGAGCATACCGATGAGATCCTAGGGCAGGTGTTGGGTTACTCCAACGAGCGGATCGAATCCATGCGCACCGCTGGTGCGTTTCCCCGGGGACGGCCGCAGGCTGCCTAGCGGTGAAGCAGTGGGGCTTGGGAGCCAAGCCCCACCGTTTAAACGGGCAAGAGTCAAATGAGCAAGGGTTAAATGGACAAGGGTTAAACGATTAGGGTTTTAACGGAACAGGGTTTAACCGAGCGCGGCGCCCACTGCCAAGCCGCTTCGCTGCGCGTACTCCTTGGCCGCCATCTTGCCGGCGCCAGCCGGTCTTACCCGCTCCAGGATGATCGAACCATCGCCGGTGGCTACGGTGATGCCATCTTCGCCAATCGCGGTCACGGTTCCTGGCGCGCCGTCCACGGCGCCGCCTCTGCGGCAGTCGAACAAGCTTAGCTCGGCACCGTTGCCGATCGTCCAGGCACCCGGTTGCGGGTTGGCGCCGCGGATCAGGTTGTGAACGGTGCTGGTGCTCTCACCCCAGTCGATTTTGACGTCTTCGTGTGTGCACCAACTTTCATAAGTGGCTTCGGCATCATTTTGAGCGATACGGGGTGCTTTGCCCTCGCGGACCCAATCCACCGCCTCCAACATGGCGGCAACACCCATGGGAAAGAGCTTGTTGAAATAAACGCTGCCTAGGGTGTCGTCCGGGGCGATATCGACTTCTTTTTGCAACAGCACCGGCCCGGTATCGAGGCCGTTATCGGGCCAGAAGATGGTCAGACCGGTGCGGGTCTTGCCCTGAATAATGGGCCAATTGATGGAGCTTGGGCCGCGGTGGGCCGGCAACAATGAGGGGTGATATTGGATGGAGCCATAGGTAGGTACGTTCAGCGCTTGCTCTGGCACCAGCAGCAGCACATAAGCCATGACACACAGATCGGCGTTCAAGGTGCGCATCTGCTGCCAGACTTCGGGCTTTTTATAAGAGGCCGGTTGAAATAGGGGCAGCCCGCGCTCCACGGCCAGTGCTTTTAGTGGATCATCGGGGCGGCCTGCTTTATCCGGCGCGCAGTAAATGCCGATGATGTTCTCGCCCCGCTCCAGTAGTGCTTCTAGAACGGATTTCCCAAACGCTTGTTGCCCGTGGACGATGATGCGCATTGACGCGGCTCCTGCTGATGTGGCTTTGGACTGGTATAGGGTATACCTGCGTTGAGTGGGCCGTCAGCCGCACTCGCGGTCCGTCAAGGCTGGTGACTTGCGCTTTTGCTGCGCGCCCATGGCATCGTGGGCGGCGTATTTGTGCAACTCACCGAGAGCCGGGTTATGGCAGCAGGCGCGGATGAAGACGGGATCCGCTCATCGTGTTCTCCTTACTATTTCAGGAATAAATACAGTCCCGCGCGGGATGGCCACCATGCTCTCCGATTGCAGCTATGATCGGGCCATCTCAGTGTTTAGTGAATGGAAGAGCCATGTTATTTGCAATGACCGATGACGGAGTCAAACTCCACTATTTGAGCGCGGGTAGCGGTACACCTCTTGTCTTCGTGCATGAATTCGCCGGCGCGGCGAGGAGCTGGGAGCCGCAGCTGCGTTTCTTTTCACGGCGTCATCGCTGCATCGCTTTTGATGCTAGAGGGTATCCACCCTCCGATGTGCCGGGCGCGGCGAGTGCATATTCCCAAGACCGGGCGCGGGACGACATCGTGGCCGTGCTCGATCATCTGAACATCGAAAAAGCGCACATTGTCGGCTTGTCCATGGGCGCTTTTGCCACTTTGCACTTTGGTTTCACCTATCCCCATAGGGCGCATTCTCTGGTGGTAGCCGGTTGCGGCTACGGGGCGGAGAAGGCTGCGCGGGAGCAGTTTCGCGCCGAGACCGAAGCGACCGCCTGGTTCATCGAAGCGGCGACGGGCGCTGCGTTTGCCGACCGATACGGTGCCGGTCCGGCCCGGGTACAGTTTCAAAACAAAGATCCGCGCGGGTGGGCGGAGTTTCGCGACATGCTGGCAGAGCATTCCCTGACCGGCGCCGCGCTCACCCTGCGCGGCGTGCAAAAGGAGCGGCCATCGCTTTTCGACCTGGAGGAGCCGATGCGCAACTTGTCGGTGCCGACGCTGATCATGACGGGCGATGAAGACGAGCCCTGTTTGATGCCCGCTATTTTCATGAAAAGAACGATCCGCTCGGCCGCTTTACAAGTGCTGCCCAATAGCGGCCATACCATCAACCTGGAAGAGCCGGCCTTATTTAATGCCGCCCTCGCCGAGTTCATCACGCAGGTGGAGGCGGGCCGTTGGCAAAGCCGCGATCCACGCTCCCTGGGCGGCTCCATACTCGGCATGGCCGATGAACACAGTCAGTAACCGCGCTCCGGATCGACCCTATAGGGCACTGGCTCCCCGGCGATGAAACGGCGCAGATTCTGCGCGATGAGGGTGGCGCCCGAGGCCGGATCGATAAGACTTGCCACGTGCGGTGTCACCATGATGGCCGGGTGCGTCCAGAACGGATGTCCGGCCGGTAAAGGTTCTTGGCGGAATACGTCGAGCACCGCTCTATCGAGCACGCCCTGCTCCAGCGCGTCTAGTAGATCCTGCTCTACCAGGTGCTCACCCCGGGCGGCGTTCACCAAACAGGCACCGTGCGGCAAGTAAGCGAAATGCTCGGCGCGCAGAATGTTCTCGGTAGCCGGTGTTAGAGGCAGTAAGTTCACCAGGATGTCGCTCCTTTTAAGCAACACTTTGAACCCATCGGGGCCGGCGTAGCAGTGAACGCCCGCTAGCGTTTTAGCCCGCCTAGCCCAGCCGGCCACGTCGAAACCGAGGTTCGCCAGGGCTTCGGCGCAAGGAGCGCCCATGGCGCCCAGGCCCATGATGCCGACGCGGCGTTGGTCTGCTGGCCGCTCCGTGATGGGCGCCCAGCGGCCTTCGGCGTGGGCCTGCTCCAAGCGATCGAAACGGCGGTGCAGGCGCAGTACCTGCAAGGTGACGTATTCGCGCATGCGCATCTTCAAGGGCTCCCCGACGGTGCGGATGATAGGAATGCCCGGCGGCAGTTCGGGATCGGCGAATACATGATCGGTGCCCGCGCCGATCGAAACGATGCATTCGAGATGGCGAAAGCGTTTTAATCCGCCCGGCGGTGGCCGCCACACCACCGCGTAGCGTATGTCATCGTCGTTGCCGGGATCGTGCCACAGCCGCAAGGCGTGCTCCGGCAGCAGTGCACTCAAGCAACCGCGCCACCACTTAGCATTCGCAGGCGGGACTCGCAGGATAATGCTCATGCCAGGCGCAGCGAAAGAAGCAAGCCGTTTTATTGAATGTTGAGCGGCGCAACCGACTCCAAGATGGCCCTGACTTCATCCTCCAGCGGCATCGGCTTGTGGCTGGCGGCGTCGAAGCGCACAGTGACCACCTCGCCGGTGGCGATACACTCGTCACCGAAGAAAACGGCTTGGCCGAGAATATAAGAGGTGCGGCCTATATGAATGATGGACGAGCCTATGTTCACGGTGGCGGGGAAGCCGAGCTGGGCACGGTACTTGATGGTCACCTGGGCAATGGCGAATCCGGTGAGCATGTCGCTGCCGAGCTTGGCCAGATGCTCGGTCCTGAGGCGTACCCGGCCATCCTCGAAATAGGTGCTGATAGCGCCATTATTGACATGATTGTTGGGATCCAGATCGGAGTAACGCACTGTGGTTTCGCTCCAAACCGGAAAAATACGGCGATCGGTTAAGTCGTAATCGACCATGGGCACGGTCTCCGCGCTCGCGATGTTCAGGGCTATGGGCTGGATCTTGACATGTTATGGGAGTGTTTATCCGTTGATAAGCCTGTCTATCTGAAGGGCTCCTTACTTGATCTCGCGTCCTAGCCGCGCGCCATAAGCGATGCCGGGTTGCTCTATCAAGCGGTACATCACATAGGCGCACGGCAGGCTGGCGCTGAGTATCAGGATGAATGCACCAAAGAACCGAGCATCACCCGCCAGTCTCGCCCCGAGCCAGGACTGAAGACCATGTTCCACTAGGAAATGGCATAGATAGAGGCTAAGGCTCAGTTTGCCGATGAAGCAAAATACCGGGTTGACCAGCAAGCGGGCCGGATGCAAATGCAGCGCCAAGGTCAGCAGGAACACCGCGCGAAAAGCTATCCATCATGGTGTGAAAAGTTGATGCCTGATGCGAAACCGGTTGCAGCTAATCGCCGGGGATTGGACGGCACGGTTCGCCGTCAAGCACCGGGTCGAGCGCAAGCGAGTGCCATCGTTAATGATGTAGCAGCTCCCAGATCCGCGCGGGGGTGGCGGGCATGTCTACATGGGTAATGCCGCGTTCGGCGAGTGCATCCACGATGGCATTCATGATCGCCGGCATGGAAGCGGTACAGCCGGACTCGCCGACGCCTTTGACCCCCAGCGGATTGGTGCGGCAGGCAATGCCGCGGTGTTCGAACACCAAATCCGTGATATCGGTGGCTCTAGGCAAGCAATAATCCATGAAGCTGCCGCTCAATAGCTGCCCGGAATCGTCGAAGCAGCAGTGCTCCAATAACGCCTGGCCGATGCCCTGCACCGTGCCGCCGTGCAGTTGGCCTTCCAATAGGCGTGGATTGATGAGCACCCCGTGGTCGCTCACCATCCAGTAACCGGCCAGTGTTACCTCGCCGGTGTCCACATCGATCTCTACCTCGCAGACGTGGCAACCGCAGGGGTAATTGTACGCTCTGGCTAAATGGTGGCATTGCGCCGACAGTCCCGGCTCCGCCTCCGCCGGCAGCGCGCGGGCGTCGAAGGCGGCGCCAATGACGTTGTCGAAACTCACCTTGCGATCGGTGCCGGCGATCACATAACCACCGTCTTCGAATGTGACGTCAAGTGGCGAGGCTTCCAATAGCTGCCCGGCTAGTTGGCGTCCTTTGTCGATGATCTGCCGGGCGGCCGTGACGATGCCAACCCCGGCGACGGTGGTGGTGCGCGAACCGCCCGTGCCGCTACCGGCGCCGACGATGGCGGAGTCCCCTTGCTGCACATCGACCCGCTCTAGCGGGATGGCGAATTGAGCCGCGGCGATTTGGGCAAAAGTGGTGCGGTGGCCCTGGCCGGCGTCGTCTCCCGTCAGTGACACGGTCAGCAAGCCACTTTGATCGAAGGCCAATGACACTCTGTTGTCCATATAACCGTCCGGCTCCTGGTATAGCGCTAAGCCGAGGCCGCGTAGCTTGCCCTGGGCTTTGGCCGCCTCCCGCCGTGCCGCGAATGAGCCGTGCTCCGCCAGTTCCAAAGCGCGCTCCATATTGCCGATGAAATCGCCGCTATCGAATTCGAGGCCGGTGCCGGTGCTGTACGGCATGGCGCTCTGGGCCACCGCGTTGCGCCGCCGCAGCTCCAGCGGTGAGAGGCCAAGCTCCCTGGCGGCGGCGTCGGTCAGGCGCTCGATGACATAGTTGTATTCGGGTTTACCCGCGCCGCGGTACGCCACCACCGGTACTGTGTTGGAGAACACCACCTGGGTACGGGCGTACCAGGCCGGGATGCGATATACGCCGGTGATGCACCGCGTACCGCCAACGGTAGGGATAACGGGCGCGGCGCCGTTGGCGTAGGCGCCCATGTTGGACAAGGTGTGCACCCGTACGGCCAGAAAACGCCCGTCTTCATCCAGCGCCAGTTCAGCCTCCATGATGTGATCGCGCCCGTGCCCATCGGCGATGAAGGCGTCGCTTCGCTCCGCGATCCACTTCACCGCCCGGCCGCTGCGCCGGGCCGCCCACGCGATCAGAATATGTTCCGGGTACAGCGGGATCTTCATGCCGAAAGCACCGCCTACATCGGGTGTGACGACGCGCACATTGGCGGGCGAGGTGCGAAGGCCCACGGCCGCCAGCGGCATGCGTATATGGTTGACGCCCTGCGATGGCGTGTAGAGCGTGTAGTGGTCTCGGCCCGCGTCGTAGCTGGCGATCACCCCGCGCGTTTCCATGGCCGCGACCACGATGCGGTTGTTCACCAGGCGCAGCCGGGTCACGTGAGCGGCGCTGGCAAAAGCCTGCTGCGTCGCTGCGGCGTCACCACCGGCCCAATCCAATGCCAGGTTGCCGGGCGCTTCCTCCCACAGTTGAGGGGCGCCATCGGCCAGTGCGCCTTGCACGTTCACCACGGCGTCCAAGCTGGCGAGTTCAATATCGATAAGCTCGGCACCATCGCGCGCTGCATTGGCGCTGGTGGCGACGACTAGAGCGATAATGTCACCCACGAAGCGCACCTTGCCTGCGGCCAGCGCTGGCCGTGGCGGGTTGATAAAAGCGCTGCCATCAACGCTTTTTAGGGCGCAGGTGTCTTGAATAAAGCCCAATCCGTCCGCCTGCAGATCGCTGCTCGTCAGCACCTCCACGACGCCGGGAGCTTTGACCGCATCCGCGGTGTCGATATGAACGATGCGGGCGTGGGCTTGCGAGGATCGCACGCAGATGGCGTACAGCTGGCCGTCCTCACGTAGATCATCGATAAAGCGCCCTAAACCGCGTAGTAGAGCGGCATCTTCCAGCCGTTCTACGGATTGTCCGATCATGCTGGTGGCTCCCGCAGACAAGTCACTTCATAGTCTCTAGGCGAAGTCTAAACCCATGTTGATCGCGCACCACTTGGATGGGCGTGAAGAGAAGGCGCAGGCTTGGCTCATGAGTAGCGGTTCGCAAGTGGCGTTGTGTGTAGCGCTATTATGAACCGCCAAGGGGACGTGCAAAAAGAAAAAGATACCGCGAGCGCGATTGCTCGCGGTAGTGACTAAAGCGTTGCACCCGCCTAATAGGCGGGTTGCCTCGTTTGACCTGCTAGCCCCGGGATCAAGTAGGCCAGGGCGATCAATAGATTCAGAGGCCAGCAGAGAGCAAAGGTCAGCAGACTTGAAGGGTTACTAGAAGCGGCGAGGGCCTGAGCGGCGAGGGCGTTCGTTCGCCTCGTTGACTCTCAAGGGGCGCGAGCCCATCTCCTTTCCGTTCATCTCTTCGATAGCGCGATCCGCGTCAGCGGCGTCCATCTCGACAAATCCGAAGCCGCGTGAACGGCCAGTTTCGCGGTCTTTGATAACCGCCGCAGAGTGGACGGTACCAAAGCTCGCAAACGTTTGCTCGAGCTCTTCGTCCGTGGTGCCCCACGAAAGGTTACCGACATATATTTTTTTCACAAAGGGACTCCGTATCCGGAAACTAACAAACAAAAATCATAGGCGCCGAAGCGGCCCCGCCAATCACCCATTCCGGCCTGGGGATCGGTACCGTTCTAGAAACTCGGTGAGAACAGGAAGCGGACACGAGACCAACTCGAAATGGACTCACCTACCGGTGATTGTTACGGGAACTCAAATGCATCCCCGTATGGTGGCGAGCATACGCTCCCTTTACCGCTGATACCATTACCAATTGAGGTCAATTGCATTGTTTTTGGTGGATTTGGGCTAATTTTGTCCTTCTCCTGGCTTGCCTGGCTCCAACATGCAAACAAAATCCGCGGCGTGTGAGAGAATCGCGCGATACTCAGCCTAGCGTGACGAGCGGCCCTGAATTCCTTGAATGCACCTTGGCAGTGTGGCATTAAAAGCGCCCGCGAGGGCCGGTGAGAGTCACTCACTGCCACGTCTTTATCCGCTACCCGCATATACCGATGAGGATTTTTAATGCCCTCTAAAGTCCCCAATTACAATGCGCTGTCATCGCTCCTCGACAGGCTCGCTATCGAGAACATCAAATTGAGCTTTTTCGAGAATGCGCTGGAGCACGATGAGCTGGACGAGGCCACCGCCGCGGATTACCGCCAGCGAGTGGCGGCGCAAAACACCATGATCGAAGTGTTAAAAAACGACACCGTGGATCTCATGCGGGAGGCTTTTGCCGCGGGCCACTACGATTACGTGGCGGAAGGGCGCACCTTCAAGTGAGCGGGCCGACGGTGTCCCAATTCACTGATAAGCAGGCTCACGCTCGGCCGCTCAGCGAGGCGCTGCTCCGGCGGTTCGTGGATCTGTACTGCGAGTTGTGCCGGGTCAACCGCCGTATCGGTATCTGGGACATGCGCCGGCATGCGGCGTGTAAAGCGCCGGTCGAGGCGATCGATACGCATTATTTGGTGAAAACCGAACGCTTGGGGCGCCAGAATGTGGAACGGCGGGCTGCCGTCAAGACGCAAATCGATCAGGTGTTTGCCGAACTCGTGCGCCTTAACGCCAAGCAGTCATGTCCTAGCTCATGAGACACTAACTGTGCTGCTGGCGGTAGTGTGGCGCTGACGGTACCACCACCGCCACAGTTTTTTATCGGCATTTTCGAGGAATCTGAATATGGGGCAAGACGAAAGCTGGCTGCCCAAGCAATCGACGCTTATGCAATTGGAAAAAGCGTTCGAAGATGCCCGCGGAACCATTCAGCCACTCGTCGATGGCAATTTCGCCAGTTCGCAGTGGATTAGCTCCCGCGCTGGGGCGGTGCGGGCCAATCACTATCACAAAGATGATTGGCATTTCGCCTACATGGTGAGCGGCGCCATGGATTATTACTACCGGCCCGCCGGCTCGAAGGAGCAGCCTACCTGCGTACGGGTCAGTGCCGGGCAGATGGTGTTCACGCCGCCGATGGAAGAGCACGCCATGCGGTTCTTGCAAGACTCCGCTTTTGTCAATTTCGCTGGCCGTCCCCGCGATCAGGCATCGTACGAGGAAGACTTGGTACGGGTACAGCTCATCGAAGTGCCCGAGCTTGACTAAGACCGTCGGCGTTGCAGGCGCCGCCAACGCCGCCAGAGGCTCGCCCGCTATCATTCGCCGCGAGCGCTGCCGTCTTTGCGACAGTAACCAACTGGAGCCGGCCCTGTCGTTGACGGCCACGCCACCCGCTAATGCGTTTACCACATCCAGTGAGGCGGCTTTGGCCCAGCAGCGCTACCCCTTGGATGTGCACCGTTGTGGCGCATGCGGCCACGCACAGCTCCTCGATGTCGTTGACCCGGCGGCTTTATTCGAGGATTACGTCTACGTGTCCGGCACTTCACCGGCGTTTGTGGCCCACCTCGAGGCCTATGCCGGGCGGGCCATAGACACGGTGGGCCTGGTTGCGGGCGATCATGTGTTGGAGATAGGCTCCAATGACGGCACCTTACTGGGTTTTTTCAAAAATGCGGGTATGAGGGTTACCGGCGTCGATCCGGCCCGGGCCATCGCCGAATCGGCCAGTGCCAGCAGCATACCCACCATCAACGGATTCTTTACCGAAAGCTTGGCCCGCGATATAGCGGCGCAACACGGGCCGGCGAAGTTAGTGTGCGCCAATAATGTCTGTGCCCACATCGACAATCTGGCGGCGGTTGTACGCGCCGTCAGCGCCTGCTTGAGCGGCGATGGCCAGTTTTGGTTGGAGGTGTCTTATCTGCTGGATGTGGTGGATAAGGGGCTATTCGATACCATTTACCACGAGCATCTGGACTATCACCGGGTAGAGCCGTTGGTGCGGTTCTTTGCCCGTCACGATCTATGTGTGTGGGATGTGGAGCGGATCGCCTCCCATGGCGGTTCCATCAGGGTCAAAGTGTGCCGGGCCGGCGCGCGCCAGGTGACACCGGCTGTCGGGCAATGCGTGGCCGCCGAGCAGGCCGCCAGGCTGCATCTGGCTGAAGGGTTTGCCTCCTGGCAAGCGCGCATCGACGCGTTGGGCTTGGCGCTTGGAGAAAAGCTGCACGAGCTGACCGGCGCTGGATTGCGCGGTGCCGGTTACGGCGCACCGGCTAAAGCCACCACCTTGATGTTTCAATTCGGCTTGGACGCCAGCAGTATTGAATACATCGTCGATGACAGCCCTTGGAAACAGGGGCTTTATTCTCCCGGCATCGGCTTACCGGTCGTCGCCGGTGACTATCTGAAGAGCAATCCTGCGGATTTCCTGGTCGTGCTGGCGTGGAATTTCGCCACCCCCATTATTCGTAACAACGCCTGGTTCACCGAGCGCGGTGGGCGTTTCGTAGTACCTCTGCCGCGCTTGGAGATCGTTTGATGCACCCCATTTACGACGAAGATCTCGCCCGTATCGCCCAGCGGCTAGCCGGGCAGGCGCAGATGTTCAGCGGCAAGCGAATCCTGATCGTTGGTGCGATGGGCTTTTTGGGGCAGTTGTTCCGCGGCGTGTTTGCCAAACTCAATGACGGGATCTTGGCATCACCGTGTTCCGTGCTGACGGTTGACAGTTTTATCACGGCAAGCGATTCGCCATCGGCTGAACATCCGGCCGCTGGCGAGACGTTTTTTAGGCACGACATCCGTGAGCCGTTGAGCTTCGATGAAACGGTTGACTTCGTGGTGCACGCCGCAGGTGTTGCAAGCCCGTTTTATTACCGCAAGTTCCCAGTCGAAACCATCGAAGTGGCAACGCTTGGCACACGTAATATCTTGGAACTGACGCGCGCGCACGGAGCGCGGATGCTGTACTTCAGCTCCAGTGAGATCTATGGCGATCCCGATGCTGACAACATACCCACGCGGGAAGAGTACCGCGGTAACGTCGCCTGCCTGGGGCCGCGTGCTTGTTATGACGAGAGTAAGCGTATGGGTGAGACCCTGTGTTACATCCACGCCAATTACTTCGACACCGAAGTGAGCATCGTGCGGCCCTTCAACGTCTATGGCCCCGGCATGCGTGAAAACGACTACCGCGTGTTGCCGAATTTTGCCAACGCCATTAAGGCGGGGCAGCCGCTTACCATCTACGCCTCCGGGCGGCAGACGCGCACCTACTGTTATACGGTCGATGCCATGAGCGGATTTTTACTCGCTTTGCTCCAAGGCCGCGCCAGCGAGCCCTACAACATCGGTACCTCCGGGCCGGAGATTTCGGTGCGAGAATTAGCCGGCATCGTCGAGGCGGCGAGCGGCAGTAGGCTTGAGCGCACGTATAGGGATTATCCGGATTCCTATCCGGCGGACGAGCCGCAACGGCGCTGTCCGGAGCTAGGTAAAGCGCGGCGTGAACTGGGCTACAAGCCGGAAGTGCGCATCGAAGAGGGCGTGAAGCGATATCTCGCTTGGGCCGCGGAAAACTACACCGGCAAGCGATGAGTGGCCAGCCGTTACGGCTCGCACTCATCGGCGCTGGCCACTGGGGTACCCGCTACGCTTTGACCATCAACGCGCTGCCGGGCGTGGCATTACGCTGGGTGGCGTCGCGGCGCGAGAGGCTGCCCGCCAGCGCGTTTGTGGGCGTTGCGCACTGCGCGCATTGGAGCGGGCTACCCCTGGCGCAACTCGATGCCGCCATCATCGCCAATGCCACCGAGGATCACATCGCCGCTGCCGCTTTTTGTTTACAGCGATCGCTGCCGGTTCTAGTGGAAAAACCGCTGGCTTTAAGTGCTGATGAGGGGCGGCAATTGGTGCGCCTGTCTAAGCGGTACGCCACTCCGTTTTTGGTCGGCTTCACCCATCTTTACGCCCGGCCATTCGAACGGTTGTTGCGTTTGCTCGGGCGCTATGGTGGCGCTCAGGCAGTGCTTAGTCAGGGTGGGAGTAGCGGCCCATACCGGGCCGATATATCGCCGCTTTGGGACTATGGCGCCCATGATGTGGCCATGGCCCTGAGGGTATTTCGCCGGCGGCCGGTGGGGGTTGAAGCGGCGCGTCTCGATGGTGTGAAGCTCGGCGGTCATACCGCTGAGAACTACCGGGTCCAACTGCGTTTTGAAACTGGACAGACAGCCAGGTTCGAGGCCGGCAATGCGATGGCACAAAAAGTCCGCATCACTCGGGTGGTGTGTCCGGAAGCGGACCTGGTGTATGACGATTTGGCGCCCGAGAAACTGCGGGTGATAGGCCACTCAAAGGCTACGCACTCAAAGGCTACGGCGGTGTTGCTTGGTGAACATGAGCCGCCGCTCGCCCGTATGGTGCAAGCGCTTGTTGATACCTACAACCGGCGCCATCGAAGTCACTGGAGCGCCGCGCTGGGGGTCGCCGTGACGGCGGTTTTAGAGCGTTGCGAGAAGGCCCTTTAACGCAAATGTTTTGACAGCCCGGATCGTTGTCGGCACCGTCACACTTGCTCTCGAGATACAGGCTTTGTTGCTGATCCATGCGCGCTATCACGTCCTGCAGATCCGGCTCGAGTTCCTGGGCAACCAGCCCGGTCTCCTTGATGTCTTCGAGTACGGTGGTCGGAAACAGCTGCAGCGTCGGTCCGGTTGCGGCACCGGGGGCGCCGTGGTAGCTAATTACGCAGAACCCCAGTAACAGGCACAATGCCGGTCTGTGAAGCACGGCGAGTGCCGGGGCCCTGAGGTTTGACGGGGAATCTTCGTTGTTCATCCTGGGTCCTCGTGATTTACTGGCTTCCACCATCGGATTCCGGCCGAACGCGCTGCGACACGCAAGAGCGGCGCTCAGACTAGTGACCCGTAGCTGAACATATACTGAATGGGCGGCGAGGCTCGCTCGCGCTGGGTGGAGATCGGCGACGAAAAGGACTATTGGGCGCCTGATAAAAATAGTCATTGTTTCGTGAGTGCAAGGAAGCACCGCGCGCACAACCGCAGTGTATAGGTGATCCATGAGGATTCGAGCACGGAGCTGACGGCGCAATCGCGGAAAAAGTGCATTTTTAGAAGTGCCCTATTTACAGACTGTTGGCAGCCAGTGCCACGGCCTGTTGCGTCAGGGTCAGATCATCGTCGGTCAACGCAAGACTCGGGTATAGTTTCCCCGGCGACTTCAGCACACCGTTGGCGCCTAAGGTCTGGTTAAATCGGGCGTTCTTGTTTTGATCACCGAGCTTGTGCGCACGATAATCGGCGATCGGATTGGCGGTGAATACGACATCGAACAGCGCAGGCTCACCGACGATCTGGTGCGCGTGCCCGGCGCGCTTCAGCGCGTCGCCGAACATGGTCATCAGTCGCTGTCCAATTTCTCCGAGTTTTTCGTAACTTCGATCCCGGCGAAGTATTTCCATGGTTTTGAGGCCGGCTACCGGCGCGATCGGATTACCGGACAAGGTTCCAAGCTGCATTAAGAAGCGGTCACTGCCGACAAGCGCGGTATCGAAGTGCGCCATGATGTCCGTGTTTCCGGCTGTCGTACTCGTCCAGCAGAGCACGCACTGTGTCGATGTCGTTGAATGGCGCAACCAGCACGTCGTCGCGTATAGTGGCTGGTATACCGGCGCTGTCCGGTACTGCCTGCGGAAAATTGGCAAGTCGTTCCGGCGCGAGACTCATTTGTGCTTCGGCCGACATGCTGTGATAATCGCCTTCGAATTTTCAGCTCTTGTCCCGCCCTGTGTAGGCTCTGGCAAGACGCAGCGCATACATATACGCTTCACCACCGGAGGTGACATAGCGAACACGTTCGGCCGCGGGTACTGCCCGACAAATTTCCTCGGCAAGCTCTATACCGGCTGCGTTGTTGGCAAAAAACGTCATGCTCTTGTCAAGTTGGCTCAGCACCACGTCCCGAACTTCAGGATGTCCGTGACCGAGCAACATGGGACCCGAACCGATCGGATAGTCTATGAATTCGTTGCCATCTTCGTCCCAGACACGGGAGCCATGACCTTCGCGAATAATGATGTCGGGATCGAAGTTGCCGAATCCTCCGGCAGGCAACACGGCGCGGGCACGATCGCTCCAGTGTGGTTGACTGCTCACGAGTTTTCTTACCTCTGTGCTATGGATAGCTTGCCGACGGATCGCCAAGCAGGTTTTCGTCCGGCGTGACGCCAAGGCCCGGCGATTCGTCTACCGTTATTACGCCATCGATACAACGGGGTCCGCTGCCGGGAGCGATATCCACGGCCAACATGTCCTGGCATGACCAGCAGGCGCGAATAAAGGCGTCTGGAATCGATTGCGCAAGCTGCGCTGCCTCCGTATCCGCCATGACGGTTCCGCCCGTTGCCATCACGAACATCTGAATACCATGTGCGATCGCCAGATCCCGCATCCGCCGGGCCTTGGTCAATCCACCCACGCGATTGAGTTTGATACCGAACACTTCGGCGAGACCTTCGCGCGCGATGCGCGTTGCATCCTGCAGGGTCACCAGGCTCTCGTCGATGCTGATCGGTGAGGTCGTGATCTGCCTGATCGCTGCAATGTCGTCCAACGTCTCCCCCGGTTGTTCGAACGTGACGCCGAGTTCGGCCACCGCGTTCATGACGATACTCGCTTCGCGGCGGGTCCAGGCGCGATTGACGTCATACAGGATGATTTCGTCGTCGCGGCGCTGGGCTTCGATATATCGAATGCGCGCTATATCCTTGTCGATATCGCTGCCGCCGACTTTTGCCGAGTGCGCGATGTACCCACGGCTGCGGTAGTCGTCGATGATGGACAGCATATACTCCGGTTCGCCGGACGACACCGACGAGGCCGCCGGCGTTCCGCTGGCTCGACGATTCCCGAGTAGATCGGCGACCGGCATTTCGAACGCTTTGCCCATGATATCCCAGCACGCCATATCCACTGGCTGTTTGGCGTAGTAGTGACCGGGAAGACACCGATCCATTGCGCGCTCGACCTGTTCGACCTTGCGCGGATCGAGTCCGACAATGGCTGACGCCATTGTCTCGATGCCGGCACGAACGCCCGAACCGTGTGCCGGCACATAGGTGTGCCCCCACGGCGTGCCTTCGCCCCAGCCGGTAATCCCGGCATCGGTTTCGAGCTTGACGAACGTTGCATCGAGCACATCGAATCTCAACCGGCCACCAGAGAGCCAGTACGGATCTCTCAGCGGTAGATCCTTTTGGTAGACGGATAGGCGTGTGATTTTCATTCGTTCAATCCATCGTCACGACTATATTGGGCGCCTCTAAAAATAGTAATTTTTTCGTGAGTGCAAGGAAGCACCGCGCGCAGAACCGCAGTGTATAGGTCATCACTGCTGTCCCATAGAGCATACTAACCCTTTGAAATTCTTGGAAAAACTGTTTTCATGTCTCAAACACAATGCCATAGTCAATTTTTTATGGAAATCAATAGGTTATACGCTGTGTTTAAGCATTTTGTGGGACAGCAGTGATTGGTGATACCTGAGGATTCGAGCACGGAGCTGACGCCGCAATCGCGGAAAAAGTGCATTTTTAGAGGTGCCCTATATTGCCGATGTGCTGTTTGTCGATGAATGCCTGTTGTGCGGCATGTAGTTCTTCCAGCGGGTAGGTCGCTGCGAGCAGTGGTTTGACTTCCGCGCGCTCAATGTAGCCGATGAGATCAGAAAAAATATGTGGTGGTATAGCGATCGAGCCAGTGAAAGTCAGATCGCGCAGGTAAAGTGTCCGCAGGTCGAGCGGCACGACGGGTCCGACGATCGCACCGGCGCACGTGTAGCGGCCGCCGCGCGCGAGCCGGTCGATTGCCGTCGCGAAGCTGTCACCGCCGACGATATCGGCGACAACCGATACGGTGTCGGTGTCGATGGCCTGTTCAAGTGCAAGTTTTAAGTCGGTTGGGTTGCGCGGCAGCAGCGCATCGGCGCCAAGTGGCTCGAGGGCCGTGTGTTTTGATTCCGAGGCAAGTCCAATGACCCGTGCGCCCCGGTGTTTGGCAGGCTGTATCAACACGGGACCGACGCCACCCGACGCACCGGTGACCAGTACCGTATCTGTTGCCGACACGTCTGCTCGCACGAGCATACCCTCGGCAGGGTATAGGAACAGGAAAATGTCGCGAGGAGATAAGAAGAATAACCCCCATTGTCGTGTAAGCAGCCAAGTACATCTGCCCCCTGATATCCGGAACTGAGGCACAAGTCTCAGTGGAAAGTTGCCGCTACTGACGTATTACACAGCTGGGTCTTGCTAAACATTATGCTCTCTTGATCGTTTCTTAGCCACCCGATCAAAACGAGCCCATCAGCGTGTGCTGAGGTCAGAAAAGTTGCCTCCGATGATCGAATAGACCCGTTGGCGGTGGGTGGTTTCTCGTCTGCGATGCCTCATCCAGGCCAAGAGGTTGCAGAATCTTTTCAATGACCACCGAGTCTTCAATGCAGGCAATGATCTTCACCGTGCTGCCGCATTTCTCACACCGCTCTATTTCTGATCTCTCTATTTCGATGGCAAAGGTTTCGATGGCAAAGGCTCGCTTCAATCGTGGCGCCCACGTCATCGAATACGCCTGGTTAGCAGGCCAGCCAACCTGCGCTTGTTCATCGGCTGGCTTTGTTGGCACCACCTATTCACGCAATCGGCTGTTGGGTGAGAAAACCCCATGACATCTCGTGAGGTCTACCCGCGGCTTCGGGACCAGTGCTGTGAGCCGGCCGAACTTCAGGGACTCTTCACCCATTGGTAAAGGCGCGTGTTCTCTGGCTGATGTCGTTGGTCCTGAAACGGACCGTCGGGCCAGAAATCATCCTGATAGTTTAATTGAGACACGCTCCTGCACCACCCCGTAGAGGTAGCAGGTAGCGTTGTGGTTCACGAGTTAAGCCGGTATCAGCAACTGTCTATCATCCTTGAACGAAATTCCTTGACGAAATGGCTGATGAATGTGCTAAGAAAGATGTGAAATGCCGTGCGGGCAGTTTTGCGCGGCTCAGTTATGCGCTGTTATGCCCAGTCGTGCACGATACGGCAACGGGCGCCTCGGGAAGGGGCGCGTCGAACGCGCCATCCGTTATGCGTGCCGATCCGCCAATGTTTTCAATGCGTGATCGGTGCAACCGGTGAGCCAAAAGTCGGTCATGCCGGTCTTAAGACCCAGTAATAGCCGCCAGCGGCTCTTGAAGGACTCGCGTTTCACGTAAATTCCTTGCACCTTGCGAAGCACCGTTGAGCCAACTTCAGTGCGGCCATGAAGCGCTCGGGCATTATCACAAATCAGTACTTGACCGGGCTTCAGTAAGAACTGCTTGATGTATTTTGGAGACGACGTAAGCTCAACAAACTTACTATAGGCTTCGTAAAATCCCCGTATTTCATCGTGCGACATGCTAAAAGGCGCTCGAGTGTTATGATTAAATCGCACTTCGACGGGCTGACCCGATTCATTCAGCTTGATCACATGATTCAAACGATAGGAATCCCAAGCATAGGTACCGATGGTTTTGTCGCCAGTGGAATTACCAATCGCTTTCCCACCATCCTGTAAAACTTTCTCCTCAGCGACCATTCGACGCCGGCATCCCGGCGCATGCTTTTGGGTTAGTTGAGCATAGTATTCAGGATACTCATCTTTCAACACCTGGGCAATCTTAAAGCCGTCAATGATAATAGACTCACCTCCCGCTTCTTCTTGGTTGGGCTTTTCATACTTTAGGCAATGCAACAACTGGATCACGCCGGAGTCAGTGTATGCGGTCAGGTCGGTGTGGCCAGCCAGGTGATCCAATTTGTAGGCATGTTGAATTTTCTGCGCAACCTTGTCCGTTGTATCCAACATGAAGATATTACTTGGATGATATCGGGTATGTAAAAACCAAACCCTGGCAGAGAGCTGACGAAATGCTGCCTCGTTTTTTGGTGCATTTTCAATGATGGAGACCCCAATAATGCGAATCGAATCCAGCCATTCGAAGCAGGCATTATCATCTTGAATCACCTCGTCAAATTCAAATGTGGGTATGTCGAGTTCTTTGTCCCAAAGATTACGCTTTAGCCCCTTACCTGCCTCGCTTTGGCAATGTACCCGGAGCCAAGACGAATCAAAAACGCTTTCGTGTCCGCCCTCTTGTTTATCCCATACCACTTTAAGATTGCCATCACCGTCAACATCGATAGCCTTGGTTTCTGGGTCGAGCGGCATGGTTATCGGGTTATTACCGGGGTTTACACTCAACGTGTCATGCTGAAAACACTTCGGACAGCGACACGCATCCATCATCCACAAATTATTGTAAGTACTCTTGTGACCATCTTTCCAGTTTACCCGGATGCTGTCTTGATCCCGAACAACGGAATCGATTTGGAATGTAGGTTTAAGTTGTTGCGACTGACTCATCACAGAATCTCACAAAAAAGTTGTAGGTAAGGGAAGAATCGGTTGTTAATTCCTCCCTAAGATAGAAACTCGTAACAGTGGGGTTTAAGCGGCGCGCTTCGCCAGCAGCTGGAGCGCGTTATCGGAGCATCCCGTAAGCCATGTTTCACTCAACCCACTTTGCTTACCTAGCAAAATGCGCCATCGGCTTCGGGTCGTTTCTGCTTTAATGTATCCGCCAATTACAAAGCGTTTGACAAAAGAGCCGATTTCGTTGCGGCCATGCAGAATTCGTGCATTATCGAAAGACAGAATTTGCCCTGGCTCCAGTAAGAATTCTTTGGTGTACGCCCGGTCTTCAACAAACTGGGTAAACGCCTTATAAGCGGCGTATAGGTCCTCTATCTGATCATGAGGAGCCTGAAACGGCGCCCGCGTATTGTGCTTGTAACGAATCTGGCGCACATTCTCCTTTTCATCAAGATCGATAATGGTATTCAAGCGATGCATGTCTAGCTGATACTTGGTGATCGCAGCACCGCCAACTTCTTCTACCCTTAACCGGCGGCGGCAGGTGGGCACGGACGGTTTGGTCAGCATTTTATAATGCTCGGGGTACTGGGCCTTAAACTGTTTAGCGACATTGAAGCCATCTACAACCGTAGAATACCCATCCTTTCCATTACTCTCGCTTTCGTATTTAAGGCAGTAAAGCAATTGCGTCAAAGTGGAGTCCGCGTAGGGAGTATAGTCAGTATGCGGTGGCACACGGGTGAGTTTGTAAGACGACTGGATCGTCTTCGCTACTTCATCCGTGGTATCCAAGGTATAGATATTGGTGGGGTGGTGGCGATCCCGCAAAATACCGATACGATCTGTTACCGCTGTGAGGCTGGTCTCATCTCCATCTAACGGCGCACCCTCCAAAATGGCAACGCCATATTGGTAAAGCGCATCGAGCCACTTAAATAGCTCCTCGTCGGTGGTCACTACTTTTGGGTAATCCAGCTTAGGAATGTCGAGGCTGGCGTCCCAAAGCTGCCGTTCGTGAACCTTGTCCTGCTCTTCCTGACAATGGGCGCGCAACCAGGAAGCATCAAAATTAGTATGGTGGCCTTGCTCTTTACCACTCCAAATGACGTCAAGATTACCCCTTTCGTCAATTTGAACGCGTTCGGTCTTGGGGTTTAGTTCAATCTCCAACGGGTCGTTACCGTAATCAACACTCAGCGTGTCATACTGCCAGCATTGCTCACATCGGCAGGCATCGCGCAACCAGAGATTATGATAAAAGCTATTATGTCCGTCCTTCCAGATTACATTGACATCTTTTTCCGTCGCACTGACAGATTTAATCTGAAAAGCAGGTTTAAGTTGTAATGATGATGTAGTCATAATTTTATCGGTGACGGTGAAATCAGATTTGATAGAAGATGACGGGATTCAGCGAGGGGACGATGTCAGTATCGCCAACGACTCGCGGTTGAACTGAATTTAAACGGGGCGCGAGGTTAACACAGTTTGAGTATCCATCAAAGCCGACTATCCGCATTGGCGCGACTCCAGCCGACGTCATTCCTGCATACGCAAAAATCCACCTTAACGGGAATACCGTTGCCTATTTCTGACGTATGGGCACCTCTAAAAATGCACTTTTTCCGCGATTGCTGCGTCAGCGCCGTGCTCGAATCCTCAGGTATCACCTATACCCTGCGGTTCTACGCGCGGTGCTTCCTTGCACTCACGAAAACATTACTATTTTTAGCAGGCACCCTTTACAGCGATAGCTGCCGGTTCTAGTGGAAAAACCCCTGGCTTTAAATGCTGATGAGGGGCGGCAATTGGTGCGCCTAGCGAAGCGGTACGCTACTCCGTTTTTGGTCGGCTTCACCCATCTTTACGCCCGGCCATTCGAACGGTTGTTGCGTTTGCCCGGGCGCTATGGTGGCGCCCGGGCGGTGCTTAGCCAGATGCGGGAGTAGCGGCCCATACCGAGCCGGTATATCGCCGCTTTGGGACTATGGCGCCCATGATGTGGCCATGGCCCTAAAGGTATTTCGCCGGCTGCCGGTGGGGGTTGAAGCGGCGCGTATCGAGGGTGTGAAGCTCGGCGGTCATACCGCTGAGAACTACCGGGTCCAACTGCGTTTTGAAGCTGGACAGACAGCTAGGTTCGAGGCCGGCAATGCGATGGCACAAAAAGTCCGCATCACTCGGGTGGTGTGTCCGGAAGCGGGACCTGGTGTATGACGATTTGGCGCCCGAGAAGCTGCGGGTGATAGGCCACTCAAAGGCTACGGCGGTGTTGCTTGGTGAACATGAGCCGCCGCTCGCCCGTAGGGTGCAAGCGCTTGTTGATACCTACAACCGGCGCCATCGAAGTCACTGGAGCGCCGCGCTGGGGGTCGCCGTGACGGCGGTTTTAGAGCGTTGCGAGAAGGCTCTTTAACGCAAGAATTCGACGCGGACTTTGACTTTGCCAACAGGCTCGATGTGGTGTAGCACCTGCGGTGCTATGGGCGCCGAATCGCCTGCGTGTAACATGCGCTGCGTTTGAAACGGCGCCGTGACCACGTAGCGCAAAATGCCTTCGTCCACCTGTATACGGCCCCAGATGCCGGCTTTGGTCGCGTGCTCGCGTAACAGTCCTGCAGGGATGGAGTGCTCGTCGAATGGGGGCGTCGTTTGGTATACGCTTAGCTGCACGGGCAGTTCCAGGCGCTCGCACTTCAAACAATCGAGCATTGTACCGAGCATAGCTTCGCGGCCGGCGTGGGTCTGCGTCCAGGGCCGGCTCACGAACGGCGGCTGATGTCTTACGTGTTGGCCGTGATAACAGTCGAGTTGGGCCACCCAGTGGTGTTCTGGATCCAGATAAAATCCGCTGATGGAGCGCTGCATAGGGTTGCCGTTAATGAGGCTGCTCAGCGTTGTGTGAGCGCCGGGAGGGTAAATGCTGGGGAGTATCGATGTTCGGCCGGCCAAAGCGCAGGAGTAAAAGCATTGCGCCGCCATCGCCTGCCACCATCATCACGCGGCCTTCATCCGGCGTTGCGAACTGACACGAATGACGGGTCGATTGCAGGCCCCACCACGTGGTATTGGCCACCGCCGGCAGCCGCGTCGTCCGATTTGAAGGTTTGTCCCGCGGGCACTTGGATAAGCTGATCGGAGCCCCCTACAAAAATTTGGAATTGATTGGTGGCGTGAAAATGGGGTTGAGTGACCGAGTGGGGTGGCTGGCGCACCAAAAAGCCCTGTGGCAGTTGATGGTCGTTGACTTCATTCTCCTTAACGTAGATGCCGCGCAGGGGTAGATGCCGTGCAGGGGGGACACTGCCGCTGAGCCCGGTCAGCTCATAGGTTTGGCCAGTCACTGCGGCTCGATGGGGCTCAATCGTCTCGATGGCGGTGGACAGCAACATACGGCCCGGTCCTTTGGTGGCTTATCTCTACAGGGCACCTCTGAAAATTACGATTTTGACATTTCGCTAGAGCGTAAGTGACGGACTTTTATTGATCATCAGATTTCAGAATGTGGATTATTAGAGGTGCCCTACAGGCTTTACCACTAGCGCGTCATCGTAGAAAGAGTGGCGGGGTACGGCAATAGGTTTGTTGTTCGTCAGCAATAAAAGTTTCCTCTAGCGGAAGAGTCTAAATGCGCAAGCAAATCTTTTTTGGAATTTCAAGATTGTAAGAAGAATGGGCACGAAATGCAAAACGGGGAAGCCTAGGAAATGTAGCCCTCGGCAGCGACTAAGTTGGATTTGTCTCGTCGCCCGCCGCATCCATCGCCTTTCTTAAACTGAGCGGGCGCATGTCCGTCCAGATCTCCTTGATATAGGCCAAGCATTTTTCCTTGGGACCGCGTTCGCCAACAGCATTCCAACCAAGCGGAAGTTCGCGCTTCGCCGGCCAGATTGAATATTGTTCTTCACTGTTTATTACCACTATAAATACTTGGTCGTCGTCCGCATCGGGACATGCTTATCTCCTTTGAGGATGTCAATGAAACGTATGGAGCCCAGAGCCGAGCGTTTCAAGGATCAATCGACGAATTGATGGCCAATGATCAAAATAAAAAAATGGTTGCCAGAGAATTGCTTGATGATCATCGGTCGCGATGTCTCTTGCCGCCACGGCTCTGCGTTTTCCAGTGGGATATCGACATCGTCCCGGCCAAGCATTAATAAGACAGGGACGTCGATTGGCGGGGACGGTGAATACTTGTGCATCTCCAAAACGCGAAAGTCTGCTCGCAGAACCGGCTCGAAAAATTCCATGAAATCATCGTTAGCGAGGATCTGAGGCGGACATCCGCCGAGATTGCGCAAAACCTCAAAAAATGCGTCTTGAGGCAAGTCGTGTGTTTTCCTTGGTGTCGGACCGACGGCACGCGGCGTCCCGAAAGAAACAATCACTCCGGCGCTCGCTTACCGGAAACGCAGATGTGTTGCGCATGTAAGTAAGCATGGCTCGCTCCGAGGCTATGTCCATAAAACGCATAAGGCTCATCAATACGGCCTCACAGTTGATCCTGTAAATCGTCGATCATGGAGGACATGTTATCGAGAAGCGGTTCACGGGCGCGCCCGCCGTGGCTTGGCAACTCAAGCGTTGAAACCTCAACAAAGCCGAACGAATTTCCGAGCCCTTCGTAACAGCGGTTGCTATCTCCAGAGTACGGAAAACAAAACAGATTCATGCCTCTTACCAGCGTTATGCCGGTACGTTGCGGCCGTCCATCTTACGGCTTGACGCCGACGAAACTCTGGCCAGACGATGCTTTTTTTGCCGAGCCCAATTGTCCTTCGTAGTAGCCTCGAATTCGGTTAGCTTCAAAGCTAAGCAATGTTCCGCCAGTTTCGAAGTGCTGAGTAAAGACTTTGCCGACTGCGTACGTCGCGGCATAACTGAAACTAGCGGTGGCCGCAGCTCCAGCGATGGTACCAACAAACGGCACGGACTTGACTAACGAAGCGGCCAGACGATTGACGCCCCAACCCAAAACAGCCGCGCCGCTGCCGCTTACCAAAGACGCGATCGCCGATCGCCCCAATTCCTTCGAAAAAGGAACTTCGTAGGTGCCACATAGACGATGTATCATCTTGAATTGTATGCCAAAAATCAATGCAAGATCTACTAAAGGCAAGGGAACGGCGCCCAGGGCCGCAGCGGCAATCGCGTATTTTTTTACAAGTTCGTTTGCCTGAGTTGCTTGGTCGTCTGCTTGTGTTAACTCATTACTCATCGCGCCCTCTCCTTTCAATCGAAGAACTTCCAGTCTTCCACGTAGCTGCCGACAATCGCCTTGGGATATCCTGGATCAGTCCGATAGTTCACCATGTCGTATCGCAAGTGTTGATCGTCTCGGAAGAATAAAACCTTTCCGTTTCCAGCGTAAAAAACGCCATCGACCCGATCGAACGTAACACCGACCCAACGTTCAGCGATTCGTTGCGGGTAACCCGGATCGACACTTTGTTTCGAAAGATTAAACCGCGAATACCACCCACCAGAAAAGAAGTAAACGTCCTCCGGCCCGGCATTGAACGCCGCATCGATGTGTTCAAAGGCAATCCCCGGCCACTCATCTTCGATTCGCTTGGGGTACCCAGGATCGACCTGTCCGGTTTGCAGATCCAAACGGATGCACCAGTAGTGTTTGAATAAAAAAAGTTTGCTGCTAAGGTCTTCTCCGATTGCCGATCGGAGGTAATCGCCTCGTAAAGCCGCGTCGATGCGTTCGTAGTCGTGCTCCTTCAAACTAGGCCAACAATCACGCAGTAATTTCGGCAAATCGGTTTCGACGGTTTCCAAGTCAAATCGTATATACCGATCGCCTCGCAAAAAGTAGACATTTTTGCCGGTGCTGAAGACGGCGGAGATCGGTTTAAACGTGGTCGCTTCGCGGTAAGCGGCCGCCAGCGCCGCGGCCTTGTCGGGATTATCGATCAGCGTCCAAATTCCGAGGACTTCAAACTCGATCGTCTGTGGATTCTTCTTGATGCTGGCCAGCCAATTGTTGTACGACGCTTCGTCCAAGGAACTCATTGCGGCAAGTTGCGATTCGTTGCCGCCTTTGCCGAAAACTGTGCATTCTGAGTTGTTCAGCAGTTGCTCCTTGTCCGTCTGCATTTTTGTGTTCATGCCGCCGCCGTCCCCAGCGTAACTTGCCTTAATGCCGGCATGAATTTCGCCCTTAGTCATGTTGGACGACTTTTCCACAGTAAACGTCAACGCTGCCTTGCCGCCGACCCAAGCGCGTTTAATAAAGTGCGTGCCGTGCCGTTCGAAGAACTTTTCATACGCAGCGCGATGGTCGTGGTCGAACGGAAACGGAATCTCCCCATCCAGCGGTTTAAAAACCGCAGTCACGTCGGGCAGATAAACGCTCCACAATGCGATAAACGAACTGCGCACAGCATAGTAAGCCTCTTGTTCGTTGCGCAATTGACTCGTCACGCTGGCGCTGGCATCAACGCTAAACGCGACGTTGCTTACCGCGACACTAAAGTCCATCTCAAACTGTTTTTGAAAGCGTTCGAACGACTCTTCAATCGTCACGTGATTTAGCGTTTGTCCCGACGGCAAGGGCGGACTCGTGTTGACCTCGTAGCCGTTGGGGATTTCATAAGTTTGCGCGGTTTCTGGAGAAAAATATGATCGACTGTTCGTGTGCTCAAACAACTTGTTTTTCAGTTCAAACGGGTTGTAAGGTCGCAAATAGACACCACAGCCAACGACCTCCAACCCTGGAATCGGCTGGGGAGACATGGGGGTAGGGGGTGGTTGGTCAATCGCAGGACGAGGAGTTGACGGTTGAGTTGGCGACGGTTGTGGTCCAGGCGCGGTTGTCATGCGTTTTCTCGAATGTTAGGGCAATACCGGCAATAGCGAACCCATCCCATCCGTTTTCACTATCGCCCGCAAATTACTTGAATGTGAATATTGTCACACACTTCTCCATTCTGCTTCAAGAGTTCACGCGGCAGACGAAAAAATCGTAATACCATTTACACTCACCCGCACGGAGCGGATCTGGGGCCGTTGAGCCGGACGACCAACGAGCCTACAAGCTCAGCCGCGTTGTTGACGCTTCAACTCAGACGACGTAAACAATTATTGACAGTACTTAGCGGTAGCCCTTTTCGACTTGACAGCCAACAAACCGCAATCACCATCCGATAGGATGGCACCGCTTCTTGCCTCAGGTATATTCGCAGTCACTGCTGTCCCATAAACTTTTGAATGAGATTAGAATCAAAGATTATTCTGCGCTGATTTGTTAAAATAGAGGTTCAAAATATCTTTTAATATCAACAGGATAATAGCTTTGAATCATAATAATAGCGTATTTTCACAATGACTGAAACTGATTTCTAGAGATGAATTTGAAACGCTTGCAAAAGCCCACCATAAAGGCCGTGCATTGAGGACAATGTGACGCTGGTCACAGTTTGTGGCGTTGAGTTTTGCTCAACTCGCCGGTCGCTGTAGTTGACGAGACATTGTCAGCAACTTGGATAAACAACGCCGCAAAAGTTACCATTTGGGTATCGCTCCGTAGAAGTAGCAGGTAGCGTTGTGGTTCACGAGCCTAAGCTGGTATCAGCAACTGTCTATCATCCTTGAACGAAATGGCTGATGAATGTGCTAAGAAAGATGTGAAATGCCGTGCGGGAGTTTTGCGGGGACTGGATCTCGCCGGCCACATCGGCGGATGAGTGTGGTATACGCCTCGTCCGTGCTCGACAAACAGTACGGTGCTCCTCTCGTGATCGGTATCGCTGGCGGTACTGGCTCTGGCAAGACCACCATCGCCACCAAGCTGGCCGAAGCCATGCCCGAAGGCCGATGCGTGCTGATTCAGCACGACTCCTACTACCGGGACCGCAGCGGGATGACTCCCGAGGAACGCGAGTCGGTCAACTGCGATCACCCCGACGCGCTCGAGAGCGCGCTGCTCGCCGAGCATCTGGCGGCGTTGCGCGACGGTCGTTCGACTGAAATCCCGATCTACGACTACGTGACCCACACTCGCCGGCCCCACACCCGGACCGTGAGCCCCGCTCCGGTGATCATCGTCGAGGGGATCTTGGTGTTTGTCGAACTGGCCGTGCGCGAGCAACTCGACGTCAAGCTCTATGTGGACACGGACGCGGACATCCGGTTGATTCGCCGCATCCGGCGCGATCTCGAGCGCCGCGGGCGCACGTTTCAGTCGGTGCGCGAGCAGTATTACACCAGGTCCGGCCGATGTATCTGGAGTTCGTCGAGCCGTCGAAGCGGTGGGCCGATCTGATCATCCCCGAGGGCGGTGAGAACCCGATCGCGCTCGACATGATCCTCGGCCGCCGCGGTCGGATCGCGTTTCCCGACGGCCAGTAAGCGCTGCCTCGATCACATCGAGCCGAGCATCCGACGGCCGTCACCGCTGCGCGATCACCCGGACAATACGATCGTCGTCTCCAGCACCTTGCCGGGTATAGATGGATCGTCGGCGTCGGTGATCATGAGGACGCTGATATCGTTGGCCTCGGTCGGTCGAGCGTGCAGGCCCTCGACCTTGACCTGCCTGTCGAGCCGGCGTAGCAAGACTACTTGCCCAGAGGTGTCGAGGACACCAACCGCGGTCCCGGCCACTGTGCCGTCGGCGACGTCGATATCGGAGTCGTCAGCAGCAGCCAGAAACACGACGCGGCCATCCGGTAGCGGTGAGGCATCGACGAATGTCAGAGGAATGCCATCGAGGTCGCCGAGATCGACGAACTGGACCTCTCGCAACGACTCGGCCCGGAGCGGTCCACCGGCGCGTAGATCTTGTCCCAGGCTGTCGAGATCGAGCGAGATGAGCACGTTTCGTCCCTGCTCGGCGTCGCCTCGCTGCAACAACCATAGATGGTCCTCGACCACCACAGCCGCTTCGATGTCGAGCTGCTTCAGCGCCTGGTTGCTCCGCAGCTCGTCGAACAGCGCAGACAGATCGATGTTCGTCACATCCGGCATGGGGCCGCCATCTTCGTTGAGGTGCACGAGGGCGCCGGTCTGTCGATGGCTGTTGGAGCCAGAGCCTAGCGCCAGCACGGAGCCGTGGGCATGACCGGTGATCGAGCCCGGCAACAATACCAGCGACTCGACATCCGGCGTGGTCGGATCTCGCTCGGGTGGCCCGGTCGGCTCAGTGGGCTCGGTCGGCTCAGTGGGCTCGGTCGGCTCGGCGGGCTCCGTTGGCTCGGCTGCCATCGGCTGCCAGTCGGGAAACAGCGATTGTCTTGTGCCGGGCGTTCGCTCATCGGTCTTGAAGATCATCAGGTCCAGCTGATCGTCTCCAACCGCGAGCAGGTACGGGCCAGACGCCACCAGGCTGCTCGCCGAGGATAGAAACGGCGGCTGGTCGCCCTTTGGCTCGAGCAGAAAATTTCGCACGTAGTGGGTCGTGAGTTGTTCGACCGGGCATTCCACGCGCGAGAACACCTGCGTTGAAGACTCGCTGTGACCGTCTTCGAACACGTCCACTGTGACGATCGTGAGTTGACGATCGTCCCTGGAGACCGTCATGGTGATCTTGACAGCAGCTCGCTGCCACACGATTTCGACCTCGTCTACACTCCCGTCATCCGACTGTTCGGCCCAATCAGCGCGAAGCGTGAGTGAGTCTTCGGTCCCCTTGATCGCGAGTCTGGTCGCTTCGTTGGTATCCGGATGATTTTCCAGCAGCAGGACCTGACGTGCCATGGCGCGTTGTCGGGCCCACCAGTTCGCGCCGCCATTGGTCGAGGTGCCGACGTGCGCGGCCGGCGTGTCCTGCGCCAGGGCACGAGATAGAGTGCGGGTCAAGATAGGCGTCCAGGTGGAGCCCCCGTTCGCCGAATAGAAGATTCCGCTCTCTACCCAGTCCATCACCTCACGTGTCCCGATGTGGAGAATCAACGCGCCGGTGTGCGCTTGATTGTCCCAAGTTCCAGCAAACTCTGCAGCGATCCGAGAGAGCGTCGTTTCAAACATGGTATTCTCCATTTGGGCACCTCTAAAAATGCACTTTTTCCGCGATTGCGGCGTCAGCTCCGTGCTCGAATCCTCATGTATCACCTCTATACACTGCGGTTCTGCGCGCGGTGCTTCCTTGCACTCACGAAAAAATTACTATTTCTAGAGGCGCCCATTTGTGAGTATTCTCATCCTGTAGATTATCGATTCGGTCAAAAATCGCACCTGAATACACCGCCGCCATCCGTCCCGACATAGATCGTTCTGCCTTGCCCATATCTGGTGGGGCCATATCTGGTAGGGTATATGTCGATTCGCTGGACATCGTCCTGGATCAGCTCGGTACTCATTGGCTCCCAGGTGACGTATCTCTTATCCGCATTCAGCGCATTCAGCGTCCGATAGATGCCGCCGTCTTCCGTAGTCGCGTAGAGAATATTGGTATTGTTACCATCAAACTTTAGCTCCTGAGGTTGGAGAGTAATCGTCCGCACATTTCCTGGCAGGGATTGCCCTGGCTTGATGAAGTTGTGGGTGTCTATCCGCTCCCACGTCGCCCCGCCGTCGAGGGAGCGATAGATCCCATGGCTCTCGATGCCTGCATACACGACACTGGCGTTCCAGGGATGGACTGTCAAAGCGTTGACAGACTGCTCTGTCCCGTCTTGCCGCTTGTACGGCAGCGCGCCATAGGTGTTCGTGTTCCATCCAGTGTTACAGCCTACCTCTGTCCAGCACTGCCGCCCGGAGTTGTCGTCCGTGGTCTTGAACACCCTGGGAGAGCCGTCCAATCCGGCATAGAGGGTCGTGACATAGCCCTGTTGACAGATCACCAGGGTTTGTACGTCTTCTGAAATGTGCGATGGCCACCATGGCTGCCAGGATTGGCCGCCGTTGACCGAACGAAATACGCCGATTTTTTGGTTTGGCCAGACGTTCTGCCAGTAGCGGGTCCCTTGCAGTGTAATGAAATCTTCCTCACGCTCGGCGGCCGCATACAAGATCGATGAGTTGTTGAGATGTCTCACCAGGCGCTGGGCTTGATAGCCATCCATCCCGGTGTTGGAATAATACCAGTGCGCGCCGCCGTTCGTGGATTTGTAAACGCCATGTGCAGCAAGGCCGACATAGATCGTCTGGATGTTGTCAGGCGGGACGAGCAGGGACTGGACCGAGAGCTCGGGAAGGGTGGGATTGTGGATTGCCTGCCAGTCGCGTCCTCCGTCCTTTGATCGATAGACGCCGCCGCCGTCGCACCCGGCATAGAGATCATACGGCTCATCCCCGGGCATCTGCGCAGTGCCAGGTGGGTGCAGAGCGATCACCACATCCTCGATCTCGGTCGCGGCTAAGCCCCTGCTGCGCAACTCCCACCCCGGGCGCTTCTGCCATGCCGGATTCCAGGAGGTGCGGGTGAAAATCCCGCTATCCTCTGTGCCGATGAAGATCTTCGATGGATCGTTGCGGTCGATGACAATCGACTCGACATTGTGTTCTTTGCCGCTTTCTCTGATGCTTGAAACCAGCGTCAGGCCCTCGTTGATCTCCCACCAGTCCGCGCCAGAGTTGTTCGACTGAAAGATCCCTTTGTCCTCGGTGCCGGCGTATAGCGTTCTACTCTGCAGCGGACCTGTGCTCCAGTTCGGCAACGGGTGTGGAGACAGCGCCACGGCGAGGACCTTCTGTCCATCAAGGGCGCCCCTGTTGATGAAGTAATTACCGTACTGGTCGTAGGAGGCTCGTTGACGTCCGTTGATAGCTATCCAGGTAGCGCCACCGTCCGCTGATCTCCAGAGCCCATCTTCGTCGGTGCCAGCATAGATAATCCTGGAGTTTACGGTCTCGATGGCCAGGCATCCGACTTTTCTGGGCCCCAGTTATCCAGTCGTGTCCAGTTTGCGCCGTTATCTACAGACTTGAAGACACCACTATCCTGCTTCGCATCATAATAGGAATTGATCCCGGCATAGACGACCTCGGGGTTGAGCGGATCGACCGCTAGCGCGCGGACGTTGAGCGTGTTCGGGTAGTAGCGCTTGCCGTAGTTATCCGTGATGGTGTTGGGCTGAAACCAGCTCTCCCCTCTGTCTCGGGAGTAGAACACCCCGTTCTGCTCGGTTCCGACATAGAGGGTGGGCTCTTGGACGCCGTACGGGGTAACATGCCGGGGGCTGATCGCCAGCGCCTGAACCTCCCCGAAGTCGGCTTTCTTCGCGCCGTTTGGGCACAAGCCTATATCTGTCCAATGACCCGCTTCCCATCGGTTCATGCGCCAGTTCCATTGCCTGTTTGTCCATCGAAACACACCGCCCTCGGTGCCAGCATAGAGCGTGTTGTTGTCATCGTAATCGATCGCCAGGGCCTGCACCTCCGAGCCGCCATATAGCTTGTTGCTCTGCGCGACCCAGTTGAAGCCATTATCGGTGGACTTGAATACCCCACCGCCGTCAGTGCCAGCATAGAGCGTAGGCGGATTCATGGAGTGGTCGAGCGCCAGTGCCTGGGTATCGCCAGTGAAGGGCCCGTGCGTGACCCAGTGGTATGGGGAGTAAGACATGTTGGGGTCTCCGTCATGATGATTGTTCGTTGACTGCAGAATCCTACCGCCTCACGGCTCTGTGGAGACTGTCGCGATCGCGTACGGTCAGCCTCGTTGCGGCCACGGGCTTGTGTCCGGACACCTGACCGGACACACCGGACACGTACGGGCTCCCGATCGTAGGCCTCGCGTCGTCGGGTAGTCTGTGATGTTAATTGATTAGCGATCAGTTGAGGCGGGTATCAATACGAGCGTTCGCGTCCACGACGTTGCCACCGCGACCGCATTGTCCATGCCCTGTCCTGTGGACATGTCAACAAACGACGTCAGCTTACGACAAAGGAAAAGCCAATGAAGAAGAATAAGAAAAATCGCAAAGACAGCAAGGTCACAGATAACAAGCTCGATCGGGCCCGCACCCCCGGCATGAACGAGCTCGGCTAGGTGCACGGCGGTGCGACCGGTCGCGGATGTTGCTGCCCGTGGTCCGCAGCTGTCAACTAGACGCCGACTGACGCGCCCGTGGCTCGAAAGAGCTCTGGGTACTTTTTCTCCCCACCAGGTATCTATGAGGTCCCGATGACGACGAATACGACGAATCTCGTGCAAGGTCGTTGCTGGCGACAAACTGATATGGCCCGCGAACTCGCCACGCTGTGCTACTTTGAACGCGCCAGTGCGCATATCCTGGCCGGGTGGCTACCAAGGCCGCAGATATCGATATCAAGCTCCGTATGGGGCTGGATCAATTTTCGTCCATGGACCACGCGGTTCGGCTGGACAGGAGCGTGAACGCGCTGGAAAAGCGCCGGGGCGGTTATGACTGGTCGGCGCCCACAGGCTGGCGCGAGGCCATGAGATCGATCTGATGAGTCGGAGAACATCGAAGAGTTCTTGATCAAACTCTATCTGGTGGTCAAGCAGCGTCAGATCGACCGCGGTCAAATCGTGCTGGCCAACGCGGACCGAAACCTGGACCTCCACTGCGTCGAGAGCGTCGAGTCGCTGTGCCAGGCGGCCGAGGCGCAGGTGGCGTGAGCCCGAGCGTACATCGCCGAGCTGCGAGACGAGAGGCCGCGATCACCGAGCTCCGCGATGGGTTTGTCCACAAGCACCGGTGGGGGCGACACACGGATAAGCGAGTTACCCACGACGAGTGGCTATGGCGATCGTTCGACATTTTGAAGCTGGGCAGACAGCCAGGTTCGAGGCCGGCAATGCGATGGCACAAAAAGTCCGCATCACTCGGGTGGTGTGTCCGGAAGCGGGCCTGGTGCATGACGATTTGGCGCCCGAGAAACTGCGGGTGATAGGCCACTCAAAGGCCACGGCGGTGTTGCTTGGTGAACATGAGCCGCCGCTTGCCCGTAGGGTGCAAGCGCTTGTTGATACCTACAACCGGCGTCATCGAAGTCACTGGAGCGTCGCGCTGGGGGTCGCCATGACGGCGGTTTTAGAGCGTTGCGAGCAGGCTCTTTAACGCAAGAATTCGACGCGGACTTTGACTTTGCCAACAGGCTCGAGGGGGTGTAGCACCTGCGGTGCTATAGGCGCCGAATCGCCTGCGTGTAGCGTGCGCTGCGTTTGAAACGGCGCCGTGACCACGTAGCGCAAAATGCCTTCGTCCACCTGTATACGGCCCCAGATGCCGGCTTTGGTCGCGTGCTCGCGCAACAGTCCCGCAGGGATGGAGTTCTCGTCGAATGGGGCCGTCGTTTGGTATACGCTTAGCTGCACAGGCAGTTTCAGGCGCTCGCACTTCAAACAATCGAGCATTGTACCGAGCATAGCTTCGCGGCCGGCGTGGGTCTGCGTCCAGGGCCGGCTCACGAACGGCGGCTGATGTCTTAGGTGTTGGCCGTGATGACAGTCGAGTTGGGCCACCCAGTGGTGTTCTGGGTCCGGATAAAATCCGCTGATGGGGCGCTGCATAGGGTTGCCGTCAATGATGATGCTCAGCGTCGTGTGAGCGCCGCGAGGGTAGGTATCTTCTGCGTACTGGATGCCAGCCCTCCTATCCAAGCCCCGGCGGTCCCGCGGGCGGTGGCGGGGGACTTGAGCCCCTGCGTGCACTTTGATGACATCGTTTTTTCCTACCCCGGCTCCGGGCGCAGTATCCATCAACACCTTAGCCTCGCGCTGGCGCCTGGCGAGCGGGTAGGGGTAGTGGGGCCTAGCGGCTGCGGTAAGAGTTCGCTGGTCAAACTGCTGCTGCGCTTTCATGCTCTGGACAGTGGCCAGGTCAAATTGGGCGGCGTGAATATACGCGAACTCACCAGCGATGATCTGTACCGTCACCTAGCCGTTGTCTCTCAAGGGCACCTGCTAAAAATAGTCATTTTTTCGTGAGTGCAAGGAAGCACCGCGCACAACCTCAGTGTATAGGTGATACCTGATGATTCGAGCACGGCGCTGACGCCGCAATCGCGGAAAAAGTGCATTGTTAGAGGTGCCCTCAAGAGACGTTTCTCTTTCACGGCACGGTGGCGGAGAACCTGCGCTTCGGCGAGCCATCAGCCAGTGAGGAGGCCATGGAGCAAGCCGCCCGCGATGCTAACGCGCACGATTTCATCATGGCCTTGCCCAAGGGGTATCAGACCGTCATCGGCGAGCGCGGCCTGCGTTTGTCCGGCGGCAGCGCCAGCGTATCGCCATCGCCAGAGCGCTACTGCGCGATACGCCTGTGTTGATATTAGATGAGGCGCTATCCGCCGTTGGCTTCACCATCAGTGACTTTGTTGAGGTTCTCGATAATGTTGTCAGGCAGCCAGATTCCTGTTTTGTCTCGGAGCCAGGAAATGTCCGTAATGGTTGCATTGCCAGTCGAGACTCTCGTGATCATGTCCATGTTGAGTCCGTAGACGGTCACGATCTGGCTGACTTTCATTCCCTGTTCGCGTAATCGGTACGCGTTTTGTGTAGGGAATATTGAGTGCTTCAGCGATGTCTTCCGGTGTTTTGCTTTTGCCCTTGCTGAGCATCTTGATAATGGCTTCACTCGTCGAGATCTCACGAAATCCAGATGCATGTGAAGACGCCGACTGTGGCAGATCGCACTCATCGCAGATCCACATTAATGCCGGGTCACGATCCATGCAGGCGATCGCCAGATCAAAAGAGTGAGTCGGCGTCGAATTTCTTGAAACGTCGTTGCAGCCTCGGCAGGACTTCTTTTTGCTGCGACTCTTCGAGATGGCTTTGTATGCAAGGGAGGAGATCGGAGGGATTGTTAGCATCATATAGCCAGGTGATGGTCAAGCCGGTGCCAATGAGGAACACGTCAAGGCACTGATTCATGTTGTAGACACGATGCTGGCCTTGGGTTAGGCGAGCAATGATCCCGCTCTGCTCGTTGTGGCCGCGTTCGGCCAGTCTGATCCTGACTTTTTGGTAGTTGTTCTTCCCGCTCATGTCGCGGTCCTAAATCTGTCCCGGGATGACCTATAATGTGACTATCTGTAGCAAATTATAACATTTTGTAGAATAATGCTATTTTCCATCAAATAGGGTGATTACTATGACCATACGCGTTGCCAGAGAACTGGAATCAGCCGCTGCAGATGCGGCAAAACTCTCCAAGCGATCCCTCGGCAAGCAGATTGAGTTTTGGGCGGCCGTTGGACGAGAAGTGTGCGGCAAGATGACCGAGAGCGACGTGTTCATGTTGCTGGCCGGTCGAGCGAGTTTAGAAATCGCCGCGCCATCGAAACCGGTGTTATCGACCAATGACCTGATAGCCCAGGTCGAATCCCAACGAGAAAGCGGTGAGTTGGCGGCAACGACCACGACCGCCAAAGTGAGAATACAAGCGGACCCGGATCATCCAGGTTTGCTGCAGCTTATTAATGTCGATGGCTCGATTGAGCGAGGTGTTTGGAAGGGCGGTCAGTTCGTTCGAATGCCTGATGAGTCGGTGGCGGAGCAGTGACGACGTCGCCGACACTTTACTTGTTAGCCGGTGGTAATGGCGCCGGTAAATCGACGTTCTACCGCCAGCAACTGGCGCCACATGACATTGTCTTCGTCAATGCTGATGAAATCGCAAAGTTACTCGACAATGGCAATTCGAAGTCACGAGATCAAATCGCCTGGGAACTGGCAAACAAACAGCGAGACCAGCTATTGGAGCAAGGGAAGACCTTTGCCTACGAGACGGTGTTTTCTCATCATTCCAAGTTGGATGTCATTCGTGATGCCCAAGCAGGTGGTCACCACGTCACGGTGATCTACATCCACCTCAGCGATCCACAGCTCAATGTCGCGCGTGTCAAAAACGGCTATCAGGCCGCGGAACGACATGACGTGCCGGAAGAGAAGATCGTTGAACGACTCAAACGGGTACCAGGGCATCTTAAGAAGGCCATTGAGCTGGCAGATGATGCCATCGTGTATGACAATTCCTCAGCAGATGAACCGTTTGTGCTCGTTGCACAGTATGAGGCGGGTGTCCTCGTTAAGGGTGAGACGCCACCCTGGCTCATCTAGCCTCCAGTCACATCAGGGAAGATCGAATCATGGTTTCAAAGAATGTCAGAACGCCTGATGGACTGAAGGTGATCCTGGTTCCCCAGTGTGACGGTTGCAAACTCATCATCTGCAGCGAGTGCCGAGTGGAAGGTGAGCATGAGGAGCACATTGCAGAACAACTGCGAGACATGGACCTGGATATCACTGCCTACTTCTGCCCGAAGTGTCACTATAAAGTGTTGTCCTAAGCAGTCAGCGATGACATTGGGAGCCTGATCTGGTCAATTGCGGGAGTCGCACAATGAATCCAATCGGCATTATTGATAGCGACCGTCTGGCGGGAATTCCAAAGCGCTACTGGGCGCGGCACGAGTATTGCTTCCACCTCCATGACCTGATGGTAGGCCTGACACGAGAAATGGCGCGTCAGGAAGCCGATCACGTCCAATTCGACATTGAATCTGAGGAAGAACTTGAGCTCCTCAACAGCGGCATCCATGCGTTGGACTTTCTCGACGTTTCGGGGCGCGGCAACCTAGAACGACGAGTGGTCGTGGATCATGTCAGCATGTCGCTCTATGGCGACATGCTGACATGATCCATGAAGGACTGAGAGCGCTCGAGAAACGCAAATTTATGGTGGCGTACTCGCTTCTTCGGAAACCTTTCAAAGAAGGGATGCTGCTAGCCGCGCAAATCTGTGTCGATGAGGCGGCGTTCTTTGACAAGATGAAGTTCGACGCAAAAAACCTGCTCGATGCCCAGGACAAAGAAACCACACTCGCGCTCTTGGATGCGGCCATTCGATGTCTGCAAAGGGACAGGCTATCTCGACGCTGAGATGCTCTATGAAGTTGCACTAAACCGAGGCAATGAGAGCGGTTTGGCGGGGCTCTTTGACAGGGCGACACACCTGGTCACCCGGTATCGGCAAATTCAAGCCGAGGCCTACAACTTAAATTTCATCTTTAAGAATCTGTTCGACGATGATGTTTACGAAGAAGGTACTTATCCGGCACTGGCGATGCTGCTGCTCTTTTTGAATCTGATGCAAATTGAACTCTACGGACGCATGCGCGAACCGAGCAAGCAGTACTTGAATTGGATGTTGTTCACGACGATCGGGACATTTGAGGCACTTTTCACGACAGGTCAATCCAACATGGTTCGCTTTGTGAATCAGAATCTGCGTGCCTCCCTGACAGGCGGGCTCTTGTTGACCGCCACGATTGCGGCGCCCGGTGCGCCATCGACGAAGATGGGAAACAGCGCGAAGTTGCCGTAGT
Source organism: Gammaproteobacteria bacterium (assembly GCA_012103455.1). Classification (GTDB taxonomy): domain Bacteria; phylum Pseudomonadota; class Gammaproteobacteria; order HK1; family HK1; genus WLWT01. The sequence goes on along the minus strand of WLWT01000001.1, from coordinate 3,708,965 downwards.
CGCCGCTGGTGAGCGTCTCGAAGGCGCGGCGGTGCTCTTCGGTGATGTTGGTGGTCATGAACGTTCCCCCGTTCGCCGGTTGCCGGAAACGCACGGTAGCCCCTGCTCTGGCCGCACATGCTCCGCCCGAACCCCGCTGAGCTCGCCCTTCGGGAGGGGAACGGCGAGTTGCGTGTACGTAGGCCATCCAAAGCTGTGCAGGCGACTCGAAGCGACGCCTGACTGGACACCTGCAATGATGCTGCATATATACCCATCACACTTCAAGATGCGAACATCGGTGCATTAATAATGTGAAACCTATCAGTGATTCTTTTTCTCAATAAAATCTTTCGTCTTCCAATGCGCTTGAAAAAATTCAAAGAGGCTTCCCGAAAATCTACAAACTTCTCATAGTACCAATTATAAGTAACCGCTTCATGCATCATTTTCCAAAGTCGCTCAATTGGATTTAAATTCGGTGAATAGGGCGGCAAATAGTGTAATTTAATGTTTGAGTCCTTGGCATAAGACTGAACGTCTTTGCTCTTATGATAAGCCGCATTATTCCAAATTACATGAATGTCTTTCTCTGGTGTATGCCGTTTGCATAGAGATTTTAGAAAAGATTTAATCGTTTGCGCATTCACTCGCTCAACTTCAGTGTGGATTATTTTGTGACCATCCAAAGATACAGCACCAATGAAATTCAATCGTGTTTGACGAGCCGTTGTGGCAATATTCTTTCGAGTGCCTCTTAAAATCCATCCATAAGCCAACCGCGTTTGATACTGCGGATGAAAACTGTCCGAGAAATAGATTAAACCCTTGTTTTTAGGGTCTTTCGAAAGATGTTCATAGTCTTTGGCAAACGCTTTTTGCGCCTGTGCGTTTGCTTTCGCTGGAACTGCATCAGGCTTCTTGTGGCAGACATTATTGCGATGCAGCCATTTTGTCATGCCGCTTACACTGTAAAGCTTACCAAAATTCAACTTCACATAAGTGCAAATGTCCTTAACATAAGGATAAGTCATTCCTTCTAGGTGTTTAACGAGCTTTGCTGTTTCATTCTCGTCTCAATCACTTTTGCTGCCCCCGTTTTCGGGCTTCAGCTTAGCTTTAGAAAAGTAATCATCGACATGGCGTCTAATAGTCTCATCATCTAAAAGCAAAATCCTAGAAATTTCTGAATAACTATAACCCTCATCAAAAGCTAAAACCGCTTTTATTCGGTCTCGAATACGCCCATCTCTCTCTTTACGATGAGATTTTACGAGTTCATCGCGCTCGCTCGGTGTTAAATGATTGTTCATAAGCTTATTTTGACCATAATCAGCTAGCTAATATAAGTATTCTATATTCGCATTTTCAATGGCGATGGGTATATGCAGCATCATTGAGTTCGAAAGGAGCGAAGCGATGGAGAATATGCAGTTTCCCCGCATTGGGGAGTCCTTGGCCCGACTGCGATCCGGGCTCGGCGCGACTCAGACCGAAGTGGCGAAGAAGGCCTCGGTGGATCAGAGTCGCCTGTCGCGAATCGAGAAAGGCGAGATCGCTCCGCAGGAAGAGATTGAGCGCGTGGCGCGTGCCTTGGTGGTACTCGGTTCGTCAGACGTCGAGGACTTCATGCGGTTCATGGGGAGGGAGTGGCGCTTTGTTGAACCACCGTCCTTCTGGAACCCGGAGCGGGCGTCGCTCGATGTTGCCGAAGAAACGCTCGCGAAAATCGACAACTTTGTCGCTGACGAAGAACAGCCACGGCCATTGCGGCGACAGATTGATCGGCGCCGACGGGACCTGGAACGTGCCACGTCCTTTCTGACGCGCCTCAAACACAACGTCGCTTTCATCGGCGACATGGGTGTGGGGAGATCGACTGCAATCAGCTTTGCATACGGCCTCTTGGTGCCTGCCAAAGCCGATGAGCGGAGTATCAACAGACCTGTTCTGGAAACCGGTGCCGGCGGAACAACGATCTGCGAGTTTCACATTGGAAACGGCCCAGAGTTCGGGATTACCTTGATTCCGATGGCGTCAGCCGAACTTACCGGCCTTGTCTCGGATTTCTCCGCAGTGCAGTGGGCGACGGTCCACAAGGGCGAGGCTTCCGAGACGCCAAGGGTAGGGCGAGAAGTCGAACGGACTATTCGCAACATGTCCGGTCTCGTTCGCAGAAAAGTGACGTCCGGTGGCAAGACGAGCTATTACGACCCGATTCTCGACTTGGTAAGGGATTGCCAGGGCGAGGATGATCTGCGCGCACGAATTCTCGACATGATGGGACTGCGTAGGCGGACGAACACCGAGATCTGGTATTCGATCGGGACGGGGAAGCACCAGTTGGAGTGGCTCCGCGAAACCTTTCGAGCGGTCAACAATGGTCGCATGAGTGATGTACCGCTTCCCAAGAGTATTCGCCTAATTATCCCCGACTTTGGAAGGACGTTCGGGGAGTTCGAGATCACTGTAATCGATACTAAAGGTGTTGATGACGTAGCCGTGCGTGAAGACCTTGACTTGAGGCTCAGCGATCCTCGAACGTCGGTTGTCTTTTGTTGTCGCTTCAATGACGCGCCGGGAACAGGCTCGAAAGCACTACTTGAGCATATGCAGCAAACTTCGTCTGAGCGTTTCGATACTGGAATGGTGAGCCCGTAAGCCCGGCGGGCCTCCACGATACGGGCTGCGAACCAACAGCGGTTGCGCTCCGGCAGCCAGCCCCCGGCGTCCTTGCCGCTTTTGCGGTGGCGGTTCACGCCCGGCGAGGCAAGGGTGAGGTTGCGAAGGTCCGTAATGACCTCCGGGTCTTCTATCGATGCGATGACTTTTACTTTCCCACCGCACTTCTCACACTTCTCGATTTCGATGGCAAAGGCTCGCTTCAATCGTTGCGCCCACGTCATCGAATACGCCTGGTTAGCAGGCTGGCCAACCTGCGCTTGTTCATCGGCTGGCTTTGTTGGCACCACCTATTCACGCAACCGGCTGTTGGGTGAGAAAACCCCATGACATCTCGTGAGGTCTACCCGTGGCTTCGGGACCAGTGCTGCGAGCCGGCCGATGAATGCCATTGGGCTCAAAACCCCATGGGCGGTGCCGTCCTCAGCGGGTGTCTTCAAGGCAACAATCCCGTTGCCATTGCTGGTCAGTGACCATCGCTGCTCGGCCATCGCCGGACACCGTTACTAATTTCATCTACAAGTACCTCTGTAGCTGTTGCCACGTTTTGGTAATCTATCCAACACGGCGAATGATGAATATATTGTGCGTTTTCATTTGCATAAAGAAAGCAAGCAAAAAAGCTCACTAATAAAAAAGCACTATTTTTGATGATGGGACCAAACAAGTTCTTATCTTTTAGTATAATTTCTAATAATGGGTGCCTCTAAAAATAGTCATTTTTTTCGTGAGTGCAAGGAAGCACCGCGCGCGCAACCGCAGTGTATAGGTGATACCTGAGGATTCGAGCACGGCGCTGACGCCGCCATCGCGGAAAGTGCATTTTTAGAAGTGCCCCTAACATCATAATCACTGTTGGGTGATGCAAAATTCTACGCTTGGCTGCCGGATTCAATGGTATAAAGCACTTTTACATTATGCCCAGCCTCAGCGGCAGCAATACGCCTTAAGATTTCCACCCTAATTTCACCATTGATCACTTCGCTAGTGATAGCATTACTCACAACATTTAATTCCTTTCTTATTATCTTTTGGCTTATCGAGCACAAGTAGTAAAAACAGGAGTGCAACAATAGGTAAATTTTTACTTAATGGTCCAAATGGATGCAACCAAAAGCTAGCATCAATAAAACTCAGTAAAATCGAATAGGCCAGTATAATAATTACCTGAAAAATATAGCAATAGTGCTTTTTAAATGTACTAACCAGCCAAATCGCAATCATTAAATCTAAACCTGCGCCACCATACACGGCAAGATCTGCCCAAATACCAACAATATTGGCTTTTGCTAACACTCGATAATCTATTTCGGGCGCACCAAAAACAGAAACAACCGCAGTGAAAAACCATAAAAAGACTAGACAGTGACGAGCGAAATTAACAATAAATGCTTGACTCATAAAACTAAACCACAGGTAATGGTTTAAAGACCATAAAGTAGAATGTCACTAAAATAGCTAAAAACGCAGGTATACCCAAGGCTATCCACAAGCGCATTAGCCTATGAAGCCTAGGATCAAGGTGATGCTTTTCCATTGAAGCTAAAGCAAGTTTTCGCAGACGGTATTGGATCACCAGCACCGGCAGCCAACACAAGCCAATAGAGGCAAACAGAATAATGACCCAATAAAACCAAAGTGAACTAAAGGAATAATCCAGGGCTTTCATTAACAAAACACCTGAAAACAGCTGAATGATAACCGCGGGCAAGGTGAATATTCAGTCGGCTAAAACTACGTGCTTAGCGGTAAAATAAAGTGTTGCTGTATCATTTGCCCGCCACGCCATCAACATAAAAAAGGCTATACCAGCCCCCGTGCCTGTAACCACAACGGCAGCAATAATATGAACCAGTTTTAATAATAAATAACTATCCACACATTTGCTCCCGATGATAAATACCAAAACGCTCAAAATGCGGATAAAACTCGGTTAAAGATAGTAGCCCGAGACATGGCATAGCCCCGCGAATGGTGAGAGTTTCAGGCGCAAGCAGTAGTTTTCTTGCCAAAATAATAGTCGAAAAAGTGGGGATATAGGGGCCACTGCCATCAGGCGCATATAAACGCCAGACTAGCTTTTGCGTTTGGCCTTGTCTATCCTGTCCAGAGACTATCACTTGCATAGCACCATTATCTGAGCCCCAATCAATCACTAAATTACTGGTATTAACTATGGCCTGAGCCAATGGGGCCCAATTTTTTACTAGATTTTTTTAACTAAATAAGCCATTGCAACCATAGTTAAATGCAATATAGAAAGCTCTAAACCAGCCTGAAAATTAACATCTTTTTTTACTTGGTATCGGTTTGGAAAAAGTGTTGAATCGGGAACATCAACATTGGCCAGCCAGCGTTTACCAATAATATCACCAAAGTCGATCTGCCGAGCATCCATCCAGCCATAAACATCTTGCCACTGGCCTTGTTTAAAACGTTTAAAGACATGACCTGTATAGGAAAGTATCGCCTTGACTGTTGCTAAACCGCGCTCAGCTCGATTACCAGGAGCAATAGCAATATCGAGTGCCTCAATCTCACTAAAGTGTTGCTGAAAGTGATCAATAACTGCACCAGAAAGGCCAGGTACGGAACTAGCACCACTGACCAATAACACATCTTGAGCTTTAGCCAAATTATCTAGCTGATTAATATCGCAAACAAAGCGTCTATCATCAGCTAAATCAATATAGTGAATTGAATGCTTAACGCAAAGTTCTGGAATGTAATAGCTCTGGCCCTGAAAAGGGCCACTGGTATGAATAATTAAATAAGGTTTATACCTGACTAAAATCTGTTTAAATTCATCACTATAAATATCAATAACAAGTGAACTTAATGTTGCTTTAATCTCTGAATTTGGCTTTGCACTCAAGTCATTAATCAATGCTTGTGCTTTAACCAAGCTGCGGCCAACAATCACAACTTTAACTGTATTAATATCCAGTAAATTCTCAACAATACGCTTACCAAAATTACCGTAGCCACCTAATACAAATACCTTTTTCACTACAACTCCTGTTATTTTACGCTGCTATGCTTTGCATCTACTAATTCGGAAAAAAATTACCCGACATTAATTCAGAATATATCTGACATGCTTTTCATAGAAAAACCGTTTAATTATTTGCGTATTCTGTTGCAGTGAGTGCAACACCGAACGAGCCAAGGCCATCAGTTGCTCCTTTGTAGCCACCACTGTCCGCCCAATTCGTTGGCTTTTTACATGATGCCATACTAGCTCATCAGGATTGAGTTCCGGTGAATACGGCGGTAACAATACTAACGTGAGCTTACCTTGGCTATTGCGGACAAATTCTTGCACTTTCTTGGCTCGATGAATTCGATGGCCATCAACAACCCAATAGACCGATCGCTTGGCGTCGTGCAACAAACGCCTTAGAAAGTCGATAAAAACGTCTGCGGTTACCCGTGATTCAGTTACCATGAAACGCAGGTGACCCTTCGGCGAAACGGCTGACAGCCTATTCACGCTAAAGCGCCGACCCGTTTTCGCTACAACTGGCGTATCACCCCGTACCCCCCAAGTGGTACCACGATGATAATCCGACCGGATCGTCGATTCGTCGCCAAAATAGACCCGCGCTCGGCGCCTTTTCGCTTCTCGTTGTACTTCAGGCCAAGTTTCTCTTAACCATACCTTAACCTGATCAGGGTTTTGCTCGTATGCCTTAAACCGAGGGCGCTGCGCACTCATCCCCAAACGAGACAGGCTATTGCCCACCGAGCGCTCGCTGACCTCGATGCCAAATTTATCTTTCAGTAATATCTGAATCATCGAGCGTGTCCACAAGGCATCGTGAAAATCCAATTGCAACGGATTCGTTTTAACTAGTTCACGTAAGCGATCCGCATATTCATCGGGACACTTTCTTGGGCGGCCTGTGATCTTGCCGGTGGACAGCGCCTGTTCACCACCTTGCTCATATCTGGATAACCAATCGTCAATGCAAGAACGATGAAATCCGAGGGCTTTAATTACTTTTTCAGGGCTTTCACCCGATAATACTTGCGCAACCGCGTGCCTGCGGATGGCTTCTCGCGCGGAATGGGGCAGTGAGCGACCGTCTGTCTTTTTCATAGCATCACTATAACACATTTTATTAATTTGTGTCGGGTAATTTTTTGCCGAAGTAGTAACAGCAAAGTCAACATGATAATGCTCATCATGCTTAACCCAAGCGGCTCTATTGGTAATTCAATGTGTTGCTTCAAATACTGGGCGCCTCTAAAAATACACTTGTTCCGCGATTGTGGCGTCAGCGCCGTGCTCGAATCCTCATGTATCACTTATCACTGCTGTCCCACAAACTTTTGAATGAGCTTAGAATCAAAGACTATTCTGCGCTAATTTGTTAGAATAGAGGTCCAGAATATCTTTCAATATCAACAGGATAATAGCCTTGAGTCACAGTAACAGCGTATTTTCAAAGCTGCTAAAACTGATTTCTAGACATGAATTTGAAACCCTCGCAAAAACCCACCATAAAGGCCGTGTATTGAGGACAATGTCACGCTGGTCACAGTTTGTGGCGTTGAGTTTTGCCCAACTCGCCGGGCGCTGTAGTTTGCGAGATATTGTCAGCAATCTGGATAAACAACGCCGCAAAAGTTACCATTTGGGTATCGGTAAGGTCAGTCGAAGTTCTCTGGCTCGCGTTAACGAGCAACAGCCTTATCCACTCTACGAAGGATTATTTTGGAAGCTGCTGGCACGATGTCAAAGCTTGGCGCCTAGGCATGGGTTTCGTTTTAAAAATAAGCTTTATTCCTTGGATGCATCGACCATCGATTGATGCTTATCACTATTTCCTTGGGCTAAGTTTCGTAAGACCAAAGGCGCGATTAAACTACATGTTGGTCTGGACCATGATGGTTTTTTACCGGTCTTTATGACTATTACCGAAGGCAAACAACAAGATATTACACAAGGCCGTAGTTTAGAACTGGATGCGGGTTCTATTGTGGTGTTTGATCGTGGCTATACGGACTTCACGTGGTTTAACTTGCTCAATTCAAAGGGGATTTATTTTGTCACCCGGTTGAAAGCCAATACGAAATACCGAGTGATTTCTCGCCATCCGGTGAATAAAGAGCAGGGCATCACCTCAGATCAGACGCTGATTTTAACGGGCCCTAAAGCCGATACCTGCCCGATTAAGTTGCGCCGCATTGGTTATCGGGACCCACAGACCGGCAAGCATTACGTCTTTCTCACCCATCCATTCGAATTGGCTGCCAAAACCATTGCAGATATTTATAAGTCGCGTTGGCAAATCGAGTTATTTTTCAAATGCATCAAACAAAACTTGAAGATTAAGTCATTCGTAGGGACGTCAAAGAATGCTGTCATGACTCAAATAGGGGTCGCTATGTGTATGTATTTAATGGTTGCTTACCTGAAATTTTGTAGCAAACTCGATTTAAGCATTCAACAGATTATTCGACTCTTTCAAGTCAATTTATTTGAGCGAAGAGACCTGTGGGGACTACTCAAAGGAGACCCTCCAGGCCCTATTGAAACTCAGGTCCAGATACAGTTTACATTCTCATGAAAGTTTATGGGACAGCAGTGAATACAAATACCTTTTTCACTACAACTCCTGTTATTTTACGCTGCTATGCTTTGCATTTAACAGCAAAGTCAACATGATGATGCTCATCATGCTTAACCCAAGCGGCTCTATTGGTAATTCAATGTGTTGCTTCAAATACTGGGCGCCTCTAAAAATACACTTGTTCCGCGATTGCGGCGTCAGCGCCGTGCTCGAATCCTCAGGTATCACTTATACACTGCGGTTGCGCGCGCGGTGCTTCCTTGCATTCACGAAAAAATGACTATTGTTAGAGGCGCCCTATTGTTGTTTTACGCAATCGTACTTTCTTCTGCACTTGCGCCTCGCATACTCTGAATTTCACAATTACTGGTCATTCAACGATTGAATCCTCATGTCTGATATTTCAGCACCAAGACATCCTCCCTCAACGACGCTCCTGATGCCGTCGCCCTTCTCTCCCTCCACAAATCAATTCCAACCACCTCGTAGCCTTGGTCTGCGGCGATTTCGGCTAGTATTTCGGCGGTGTGGATGTGGATGAGGAAGAAGCTGGCCTGGTCGCCGACCACGTAAGCCAGGTGCGCTCCGGGGGCGAGCAAGGGCTTTAACGATTTCAGATGCCAGGCCATGCCGCCGAAGAATTGGCGGACGACTTTGTGATACATCTTCTCGAATCCGGAGGTTTTGCCCAGTTCCAGGCGGCGGGCTTCGATTTCCTGGGCCAGGGACTCGACTCTTGTGTTGCCGTTGAGGTATTTGTCGTCCTTGTCGCCGACGTAGATGCCGCGGCTGTTGCTGCGCAGAAAGTCTTCTTTCAGGGCGCGGAGGTCTTTGCGATCCTGGAGGTGGCCGAGGAGGACGAGCTCCAGCCGGACGGCGCGGGTGTAGTCCTTTTCATTGGGATAGGGCGGCGAAGTGATGACCGCGTGGATTTGGCGACCTTTGAGCTTCTCGGACATCTGGCGGGCGTCGGCCTGAATGATGGTGGTTTGACTTTCCATGGCAGGCGAGAGGCCTGCCCCACCTCGCACTAATTCGATGTCCTTCAGCATCTGGTGGACGTTGTTCTCGAGGGCGGAGAGAACCGGGGCATCGGTTTTCTTTTGTTTCAGCACGTAGACTTCCGGGCCGAAGCCGAGATTGGAGGCATCGGCGACTGCGGTCTTCGCCAGCGCAAGGAGCAGGCAGTCCCGAATCAAAGGGGACGCGTCGAGCTTGCGGATGGCAGCTCTTAGAATCAGGAGCTTGGCCAGAGGAAACGGGGAAATGCTGTCTTTGAGCAGCAGACGATTTTCTTCGTCTGTAAGGTGCGGCAGGTCATCTGATAGAGGCGCCTGTTCCGCTTGATTGAACAGCGGCAGGTCGGAATCTACGAGTCCCAGCTTGCGGCACTGCTTGTCCGCTTTGCCGACGATGCTCTTGAGTGCTTTTCGTAAAACCTTCGTGTTGATTTCGTGGCAGGAGGTCTTGACGCGGGCGGCCAGACAGGCGATGGGGTTGACGTCGAGCCCGATGGCGTTCATGCCGTGCGCCTTGCCGGCGACGAGTGACGTTCCCGTTCCGCAAAACGGGTCAAGCAGTGTCTGGCCCGGCTGGGCATCGAACCGCTCAAGATAGCTCCGCACCAGATGAGGCGGGAAAGCCAGCACAAACCGATACCAATCATGAACCGGCGCATCCTCGGCCAGGACGCGGTTGTCGCCCCAGTGAGGATCGGCAGTTGGTTCGGCGGTGGCGGTTTTCATGGGTGGTTCAGGTTCTGGATACTCGATGCTGGATTCTGGTTATTCGATTCTGGCTGGTGATGCGGGTTGCGGATGATGGGCAGATGGACGCAGCCCCGTTGGGGTTGGATGGGCGTCCTGCCGTTAACCCGGGGTTGCTCGAAGACTCGCGAACCCTAGGCTGGGAGACAGAACACCTTTGATGTTCAAGAGAGGGATTATGGTAAAGAGCAGTCTGAAACTTGGGGCTAATCGAAATGTCCCTTCGGGACTGACATCCACACCGGCCTCGAATTCAGCATCAAGAATCCAGCAACAAGCCACATTATAATGCCGTGCGTTGGAGCCGGTAGCGGCGGACGTTGGCGATGGCGATCTCGGCGGGTTCGGTCGCCGGAGTCAACTCTATGAGCAGAATCGTGCGGTCGTCGAGTTCCTTTGCCAGGAGTGGACGACATCTCAGATCAGGATGCGCTTCCATTGAGAATTGGGACATGCCGGCGATCGGGTCTCTGGCGATGCCGCCCTTCTCCCTGCGGGTTTTCGCCTCGACCGGGAGACTGAACCACGCCCCATCGAGATTGCAGCCGAGGTAAAACTCATCAATTTCAACCTGCACGCCCTTGCCGACCGTGGTGCGGTAGTGTCCCTGAAGATGCCAGGCAGAGAGGCCGGTAAAACAATCTATAAGACGGCAATACCTGACTCGTGCCAGGAGAGCCTGTTCGTCGTTGCCGCATCGGTCGTAGATGATTTGAGGCGTGGCGTCCGGGATATCAGTGACAGCAATGTCCTGCGGGAACGGGATGGTCGGTAAGACCTCCGATCTCCGAAGCACGAATCGGCCTTTACCGATGGTCTTTATTTTGGTCTTTATTTCGTTGAAGCCCGCCTCAGCCAATGCGGTGGGGAGCCCTTTGCGCCGCCGAAAGTAGTAGACCAGGTCATGCGGATTGCGATAGGGCAGACTCAGATCATTCGATGTATTCAAAATGTCATCAGATCGGCCCCAGTCCCCGTCACGACCACCGGCGCAGGCGGCCGTGCGGTCATGGTGGTCAGCGTAGTCATCGTAACGTTCATCAGGCGCGCGAAGGGCGCGATCTTCGGATCCAGTCCAGGGGGAAGCGGCAGGATTGCCCCGCGGTCGAACTGCTGATAGCTGCGGTGTAGCCCTGTCCCGAAACAGAGATCGCTGGCGGCGATGTCGGTGACTTCGTTCCCGGTTTGCTCTACCTCGAAAACACTTGCCTAGCCCGGTACGAATAGAAACCGGCCCCACGTCGTCCCCTCTTTCACGTAGTTACCGAGATAGACGTTTAACTCCGTGCCGTTGCTAATCAGCGTGTATAGCGTCTTTCCTATGACTTCAGTTGGCCCCGGCGGGCCACTGCTTCGTTCACAAGTCTCGAGCTCTGCTCGCTCTTGAGAAGGGAAGAGAATCTGTTTTTCACTCGTTTATTCACTCCTGTAATGTAAAAGTCGGCGGGGCTTCGCCGGACTCCTTGCCCTGGAGCGGGGCAGTTCTCCGCCGTTAATCCGCCGTCTCCTGTTCCACCTGCCTCAAGTACTTGGCCGCCGCGCGGTAATCATCATCTGACCTCAAGTGTTCGATGATCAAGGGCAGGCCGGGGTCGAGCTTGTCGAGCTCGCGAATGTAGGTGCGGTAATCCATACCCCCTTCGCCGACCTTCACCTCGGGCGGGGATAAGAAGAGTAACCCCCATTGTCGTGTAAGCAGCCAAGTACATCTGCCCCCTGATATCCAGAACTGAGGCACAAGTCTCAGTGGAAAGTTGCCGCTACTGACGTAGAGGAGTCAGCGTATGGGTGAGATCCTGTGTTACATCCACGCCAATTACTTCGACACCGAAGTGAGTATCGTGCGGCCCTTCAACGTCTATGGCCCCGGCATGCGTGAAAACGACTACCGCGTGTTGCCGAATTTTGCCAACGCCATTAAGGCGGGGCAGCCGCTTACCATCTATGCCTCCGGGCGACAGACGCGTACCTACTGTTACACGGTCGATGCCATGAGCGGATTTTTACTCGCTTTGCTCCAAGGCCGCGCCGGGGAGGCCTACAACATCGGTACCTCCGGGCCGGAGATTTCGGTGCAAGAATTAGCCGGCATCGTCGAGGCGGCAAGCGGCAGTAGGCTTGAGCGCACGTATAGGGATTATCCGGATTCCTATCCGGCGGACGAGCCGCAACGGCGCTGTCCGGAGCTAGGTAAAGTGCGGCGTGAGCTGGGCTACAAGCCGGAGGTGCGCATCGAAGAAGGCGTGAAGCGATATCTCGCTTGGGCCGCGGAAAACTACACCGGCAAGCGATGAGTGGCCAGCCGTTACGGCTCGCACTCATCGGCGCTGGCCACTGGGGTACCCGCTACGCTTTGACCATCAACGCGCTGCCGGGCGTGGCATTACGCTGGGTGGCGTCGCGGCGCGAGAGGCTGCCCGCCAGCGCGTTTGTGGGCGTTGCGCACTGCGCGCATTGGAGCGGGCTACCCCTGGCGCAACTCGATGCCGCCATCATCGCCAATGCCACCGAGGATCACATCGCCGCTGCCGCTTTTTGTTTACAGCGATCGCTGCCGGTTCTAGTGGAAAAACCGCTGGCTTTAAGTGCTGATGAGGGGCGGTAATTGGTGCGCCTGTCTAAGCGGTACGCCACTCCGTTTTTGGTCGGCTTCACCCATCTTTACGCCCGGCCATTCGAACGGTTGTTGCGTTTGCTCGGGCGCTATGGTGGCGCCTAGGCAGTGCTTAGCCAGGGTGGGAATACCGGCCCATACCGGGCCGGTATATCGCCGCTTTGGGACTATGGCGCCCATGATGTGGCCATGGCCCTAAAGGTATTTTGCCGGCGGCCGGTGGGGGTTGAAGCGGCGCGTCTCGAGGGTGTGAAGCTCGGCGGTCATACCGCTGAGAACTACTGGGTCCAGCTGCGTTTTGAAGCTGGACAGACAGCTAGGTTCGAGGCCGGCAATGCGATGGCACAAAAAGTCCGCATCACTCGGGTGGTGTGTCCGGAAGCGGACCTGGTGTATGACGATTTGGCGCCCGAGAAACCGCGGGTGATACGCCACTCAAAGGCTACGGCGGTGTTGCTTGGTGAACATGATCCGCCGCTCGCCCGTAGGGTGCAAGCGCTTGTTGATACCTACAACCGGCGCCATCGAAGTCACTGGAGCGCCGCGCTGGGGGTCGCCGTGACGGCGGTTTTAGAGCGTTGCGAGCAGGCCCTTTAACGCAAGAATTCGACGCGGACTTTGACCTTACCAATAGGCTCGATGTGGTGTAGCACCTGCGGTGCTATAGCTGCCGAATCGCCTGCGTGTAGCATGCGCTGCGTTTGAAACGGCGCTGTGACCACGTAGCGCAAAGTGCCTTCGTCCACCTGTATACGGCCCCAGATGCCGGCTTTGGTCGCGTGCTCGCGCAACAGTCCCGCAGGGATGGCGTTCTCGTCGAATGGGGGCGTCGTTTGGTATACGCTCAGCTGCACGGGCAGTTCCAGGCGCTCGCACTTCAAACAATCGAGCATTGTACCGAGCATAGCTTCGCGGCCGGCGTGGGTCTGCGTCCAGGGCCGGCTCACGAACGGCGGCTGATGTCTAAGAACCTGTTCAAGATCTGACGATTTTGGACATCTGACCTAAGCTATTGTTATCCATAGTCATAGCGGCTGCGAAGGCAATGACAGACGAGCGAATCTACCCGAGTGACCTATCTCGCCAACAGTTCGAGAAAGTTAGACCGATCCTGGAGGCGGCGCGTCGGCGAACCAAGCCAAGGCAACTCGATCTCTATCACGTGTTCAACGCAGTGTTGTACCTGCTGAAGACCGGCTGCCAATGGCGCATGTTGCCCAACGAGTATCCAAAGTGGCGAAGTGTGCATGAGTATTTCACTATCTGGCGGCAATCGTCCCCAGAAGACTCTTGCAGCGCCTTGGACAAGGCGTTAAAAAAATGGGTTGGCGAGGCCCGCAAATCCCAGGGGCGCAGTGGCAAAACCAGCCTGATCATCGTTGATGCACAGAGCGTGAAGAACACAGACAGTGCAAACCACAAAGGTTATGACGCAGGCAAGAAGACTTCTGGTATCAAGCGGCACATAGCTGTGGACACTCAGGGATTGGTGCACGCTGCTTTTGTGACCACGGCAAATGTCACTGATCGAGCTGGGGCACTGGCCGCACTTGCTGCTCAAGCAGATGGGCGCCTCTCGGAGGTTAGGTGTGTAGTGGGCGATGGCGGGTACACGGGGATGGCTTTCGCTGGCGAAGTGCTGAGATTAATCGGAGCGAACGTCGAAATTATCAAACGCTCGGACACGGGTCGTTTTGCCGTCCTCCCGAAGAGGTGGGTTGTCGAGCGAACCTTCTCATGGTTTGAGAAAAACCGCCGGTTGTGGAAAAACTGTGAGCGGCTAATCGAAAGCTCGTTGGGCATGATGCTACTTGCAAATATTGCGCTGTTGCTTCGGAGATCTTGAACAGGCTCTTAGGTGTTGGCCGTGATGACAGTCGAGTCGGGCCACCCAGTGGTGTTCTGGGTCCGGATAAAATCCGCTGATGGAGCGCTGCATAGGGTTGCCGTCAATGAGGCTGCTCAGCGTTGTGTGAGCGCCGGGAGGGTAAATGCTGGGGAGTATCGATGTGTGGCAGTCGATGGTTGTTGACTTCATTCTCCTTAACGTAGATGCCGTGCAGGGGTAGATGCCGCGCAGGGGGAGCACTGCCGCTGAGCCCGGTCAACTCATAGGTTTGGCCAGTCACTGCGGCTCGATGGGGCTCAACCGTCTCGATGGCGGTGGACAGCAACATACGGCCTGGTCCTTTGGGCCCGGTCCTTTGGCGGCTTATCTCTACAGGCTTTACCACTAGCGTACCATCGTAGAAAGAGTGGCGGGGTACGGCAATAGCCCTGGCATTAAACGGGGTCAAGGCCGGTTGAGTCATAGCGGCCGGCGGCGCCTGAGGTAGACTGAGTGGCGGTTGACTGAATGGCGGCGGGTTGAGTGGCGGTGGGCCAACGATGGGCACTTGGGCGGGAAACCGCGGATGACGCTCGATGAATTGCGCGGCATTTGTCATGCCTTGGCGGGTGCGGGCGTGGAATATGTGTTGATCGGCGGGGCCGCGCTCAATGTACACGGCATCGTACGGGCGACGGAGGACATTGATCTGATGGTGCGTCCTGATGCCGACAACCGAAACCGGTAATCAAAGTCAGCCGTTATAGCCGCGTTCCCGGCTCTCTCTAACAGCCGCCAAAATGTCCGCTTTGGTAACGCCTGTTGAAACGCCCTCGACATCCAGTGGGGAACGTGATTTCGCCGCCGGCTGAATGTTGAATACACCGCCGTCTCGGCGAGTAATTTGCACGCAGCCCTCTTGCTGGGCCAGTTCCAGAACGGATGCAAGATGCTGACGCGCTTCTGAAAATGTGTACACTCTCATACTACACCTCTAAAACTTTCATGCCTCCTGCTTTCGCGATATTGCCAAGGGCCTGATCAAGTGTAAGCAATGCTGACTTGGTTTGCTGCGCGCATTGCAGCAAGTAAGCGTCATAAGCATGTATACGGTGCTTTTTTGACCAGACAAGCGCCTCGGCCAAACCAACCTCGATAAGACGAACGGCGATATCCTGATAGGCGGCAATGCAGCGGTCGGCCTGTTCCAGGGAAATCAGTTGCCGCTTGATCATGGCTGACAGCGCGTTACCGATCTCCCAATGCACGGAAGCCGGCGCAACCAAATCGTGGCCTTCCGTAATTTCAACGGCGGCCATTTTAGAAGGTTCATTATTTATCACCGCGATTAATACGGAAGTATCTATGGTGATCAGCAATGCAGCAACCTTCCCGGATGAGCTGCTCAATTGTACCATAGAGTTTGATGTTACGATTCAAGTGATCGCTTTAAGGGGTGTTTGAAAATGGAGACACCTGACTTCAATACCGCTCCGGTGTCTCCACAGCCCCGGCATTAAACGGGGTCAATGCCGGTTGAGTCACAGCGGCCGGCGGCGCCTGAAGTAGACTGAGTGGCGGTAGACTGAGTGGCGGCAGGTTGGGTGGCGGTAGGCCAACGATGGGCACTTGGGCGGGCAACCGCAGATGACGCTCGATGAATTGCGCGGCATTTGTCATGCCTTGGCGGGTGCGGGCGTGGAGTATGTGTTGATCGGCGGGGCCGCGCTCAATGTACACGGCATCGTACGGGCGACGGAGGACATTGATCTGATGGTGCGTCCTGATGCCGACAATATCGGACGATTGCGAAACGCCCTGCACAGATTGTGGGACGATCCGTCCATTGATGAGATTACGGCGGATGATTTGTTGGGTGACTATCCAGTGGTTCGTTATGCGCCGCCGGGCGGCGAATTGTATCTGGACATCGTGGCGCGGCTCGGCGATGCGTGGGCTTTTGATGATATCGAGCGCCAGCGGGTGAATATCGCCGGAATGGATGTTTATGTTGCAGCGCCGGCTTCGCTGTACCAGATGAAAAAAGACACGGTACGCAGCCTCGATAAGTCGGACGCGCAAGCGCTTCGCGTTAAGTTCAAACTAGACGAACAGTGAGTATGGCGATGCCGGTTTGGAAATTTCGAGCCATTGAACAGATGCCGCCTACGCCTAGCTACGCAGCGGGTAGCGCGGCGCATGTGCGCCACTGGGCGGCGCTCTGGGCGCGGGCCACGGCGCTCGCGAACAAGCGGTTTGAATCCGGCGTGTTTAGATACCGCGCCATTGATGACCGCCAACGCGATGACCGCCAACGCGATGACAGCCAGCGGGCGAACGCGCAGTTGGCCCCTAGTGAAGACGGCGCATGGCGTAGATGATTGGAGCTGATTGCAGTGGCTACGGCGATGGGCTGCGCCACAGCGGCTAAAGCATAACCGCTAGCGGGTCCTGCGGTAGACGGGCTGGCGGTTGACGGACGATGGGCGATTCCGGGAGGCAATAGCCGTGGACGATGAGGCTCTGTTCGAGGCGTTGGCGCGGGCCGCTGGGTTGGACAAAGCGCTCGCTGATCACCGGCGTGAGGTACTGGCCGCCGCCCGCTCGGCGATGGGTTACCAGTCGCGCCGTGAAATCATCGCCGATCGGGCGGCCGAGCCGGCCCACGTCTTTCGCGCTGCTCACGGCGATGAGCAGGCGCGATGAGCACTTTGGACAATTCCGATTTGGCCTATCTCAGTTGGTTGGAGGCAGCCCGGCGTATACGCCACAAGGCACTCTCTCCGGTCGCCTACTGTGAGGCGCAATTGGCGCGCATCGAAGCGTTGGATGGCAAACTCAATGCCACACTGCACGTATGCGCGGAGCGGGCTTTAAGCCGCGCCCATGCGGCGGAGCGGGCCTTAATGTCAGATAAAACGGCGCTGGGTGAGACACTGGGGCCGTTGCACGGCGTACCGTTCGCGCTCAAAGACATCATTGATGTGGCCGGTTTACCGACCACCGCCCATTCGCAAGTGATGGCGCAGCACGTGGCCGCCGCGGACGCCGAGGTGACCCGCCGGCTGCAAGCGGCCGGCGGTATTGTGTTGGCCAAGTTGTCTACCCATGAGTTTGCCCTAGGCGGCCCCTGCTTTGACTTGCCATGGCCACCGGCGCGCAATCCTTGGAATACCGCGTGCATGCCCGGCGGCTCGTCTAGCGGTTCCGGCGCCGCGGTGGCGGCCGGTTACGTGCCACTGGCGCTTGGCACAGACACCGGCGGTTCGGTGCGCAATCCGGCCAGCGCTTGTGGTGTGGTCGGCATCAAGCCTACCTACGGGTTGGTGAGCCGGCGCGGTGTGGTGCCGTTGTCATTTAGCTTGGATCACGTGGGACCGCTTACCCGTACGGTGGAGGAGAATGCTGCTGCCCTGAACATTTTGGCCGGTTACGACGCCGCCGATCCAGGTTGCGCCGCGCTCGCGCCCATGGACTATACCCGTGCTCTGGGCAGCGCTATTGCCGGGCTTAAGATCGGCGTTATCCGGCATTTTTTCGCCCGTGATAGGGTGGCCAGCGAGGCGATGGGCGGCGCTATAGATACCGCTCTAGGCGTACTCGAGTCGCTGGGCGCGGTGGTGGCGGACGTGAGCACGCGCCCCCTTCAGGCATTCGCCGATTGCAACCGCATTATTTTGCTGTGCGAGGCGTACGCAGTGCATGAAAAAGATTTACGCGAACGGCCGCAGGACTACGCTGAGCTGACCCGCCAGCGGCTGTTACCGGGTGCTTTTTTAAGAGCAGTGGACTACGTGCAGGCGCTGCGCAAACGCGTGCAGTTGCGCGATGAAATGAGCGCGCTGCTGCATGATTACGACGTGCTGATCACCGCCTCCAGTATGGAGCCGGCCTTCCCCATCAAGGATACCCAAGCCTGCGCCAAGCTGTATCCGCGCCAAGCCCGCACGCCGTTTAACCTCACCGGCCATCCGGCCATCAGCGTACCCATCGGGTTCAGCGCCGAGGGTTTACCGCTGGCCATGCAGATCGTTGGCCGTGCCTTCGATGAGCCCATGGTGTACCGGGTGGCAGCGGCCTATGAGCGTGAGACCCGTTGGTGCGATAAGCACCCGCCGGTTGATTGAGGGAAAGCGGCTAAAGCGGACTAACTGGGGCATGTACAGTGTTGTCTGATCACCATGTTCTTTGATCGCCGCCTGTGGCGCCTCACGGCAGGTAGCCGTGGGGCCATGGCTTATTGTGTATTGATCGGCATTTTCGCCGCCGTTGTGGGCATTGTGCGCCTTGGCTTGCTCGGCTGGTTGATCGCCCAGATCTATGCCGGGCACGCCCTGAGTGACTTGGTGTTGCCGATCGTTGTTGTGGCCCTCGTGATGCTGGTGCGCGGTTGGCTTGAACATTGGCGCAAGAGGGTGGCGCACCGCACCGCGGCCCGGGTGCAGGTGGCGCTACGCGAGCGGCTGCACGCCCAGGTGATTGCGCTAGGCCCTGCCCATTTCGGCCACTCGAGAACCGGTGAGGTGCTGTTGGCGCTGGTGGAAGGCGTTGAACAGTTGGAGGTTTGGTTCGGCGAGTACCTGCCGCAACTGGCGGTGGCTCTATTGACGCCGGTGGTCATCTTCTTGCTGCTGGTGCCGCTCGATGGGGTGCTCGCCGCAGTGCTGCTGGTCTTCGCGCTGGTGACCTTGGTGGTGCCTTCGGTATTCCACCGCTGGGACGCGGATAACGCCAAGAGAAGACAGCGGGCGTACGCCGCTTTCGCGGCGGAATTTCTGGACAGCCTTCAGGGTCTGGCCACGCTGAAATCCTTTGGCCAAAGCGAGCGCCGGGGAGAGTTGTTGGCGGAGCGGGCCCACGCCGTATTCAAGACCACCATGTGGGTGCTGGCGACCAATTCGTTAACCCGCGGCCTTACCGACACCGGGCTGGCGGTAGGCGCGGCGGTGGCCTTGGGGGTAGGCGCGTACCGCGTGGAAGCGGGAGTGATGGAACTCAGCACCCTGCTCATCGTCTTGCTGGCGGGTATAGAAGTATTCAGGCCCCAGCGCGAGCTGCGGGCGTTGTTGCACAACGGCATGATGGGGCAGTCCGCCGCCGCTGGTATCTTCTGCGTACTGGATGCCAGCCCTCCTATCCAAGCCCCGGCGGTCCCGCGGGCGGTGGCGGGGGACTTGAGCCCCTGCGTGCACTTTGATGACATCGTTTTTTCTTACCCCGGCTCCGGGCGCAGTATCCATCAACACCTTAGCCTCGCGCTGGCCCCTGGCGAGCGGGTAGGGGTAGTGGGGCCTAGCGGCTGCGGTAAGAGTTCGCTGGTCAAACTGCTGCTGCGTTTTCATGCTCCGGACAGTGGCCAGGTCAAATTGGGCGGCGTGAATATACGCGAACTCACCAGCGATGATCTGTACCGTCACCTAGCCGTTGTCTCTCAAGAGACTTATCTCTTTCACGGCACGGTGGCGGAGAACCTGCGCTTCGGCGAGCCGTCAGCCAGTGAGGAGGCGATGGAGCAAGCCGCCCGCGATGCTAACGCGCACGATTTCATCATGGCCTTGCCCAAGGGGTATGAGACCGTCATCGGCGAGCGCGGGATCCGTTTGTCCGGCGGCCAGCGCCAGCGTATCGCCATCGCCAGAGCGCTACTGCGCGATGCGCCTGTGTTGGTATTGGATGAGGCGCTATCGGCCGTTGATGCGGACAATGAAGCCGTCATTCAGCAGGCGCTGGACCGGCTCATGGCCGGGCGCACTACATTGATCATCGCCCATCGCTTATCCAGTGTGATCGGCGCTGACAGGATTGCAGTGCTGAGTGATGGCCAGGTGGTGGAGGAGGGTAGCCACGATGAACTGGTAGCCAGGCGCGGGCGCTACCATACGCTGATGGCGGCGCAGTTAGGGCCAGCCCAGGATGGTGCCCGGGTCGATGGCACCCGGGTCGATGGCACCCGGGTCGATGGCACCCGGGTCGATGGCACCCGGGTCGATGGCGCCACGGTGTTGCAGAACGCCCCGGATAACGCTACAGAGGTGTCGGCGAAAGAGCGCCATGCCCCTATAGCGGGCGGTATAGTGGGCGGTATCGACCAGGCCGGCAGCGGCGATGACATCGTGCCGGCGCAAGGTTTGACCTGGCCGCAAGCCATCGCCTCACTGTTCGCGCACGTGGTGCCCTGGCGCTTCAAGCTGTTGTTGACGTTTCTCTTCGCCATCATCCGCGTGGCGGCGCTCATCGGTGTAGGCATCGTGGGTGCATTCGTCGTCATGGCTGTCAAGCAAGGCGAACCGTTCGAGCATTTGCTGTGGATATTGGCGGTGGTGGCGCCCATTGCCGGTATCGTGCATTGGCTCGAATCGTGGGTCGCCCACGACCTGGCCTTCAGGATGCTGGCGCAGATGAGAATCGCGCTTTACCAGAAGCTGGACCAGTTAGCGCCGGCTTATCTGGTGCGCCGGCGCACTGGCGATCTGGTGGCCATGGCCACCCACGACGTGGAGATGGTCGAATACTTTTTTGCCCACACGGTGGCGCCAGCGCTCGTTGCCGTATTGGTGCCAGCGCTGGTGTTGGCGACTTTAGCCGCTTTCGGTTGGCCCCTAGCGGTGACGCTGGTGCCTTTTTTGCTGCTGGTGGCGGCGAGCCCGTTCGCCGTACGCGCCCGTCTGGACGGCCTCGGCGCCAACGATCGCGAAGCGCTCGGCGAGCTCAACGCGTTCGTGGTGGATACGGTGCAGGGCTTGGCCGAAGTGCTGGCGTTTCAGCGCGCCAAGGAACGGGCGCAAGCTTTTGCGGTGCGCGTGGAACGGCATTTGGCGGCGCGGTTGCCGTTCTACAATGATCTTTCCATGCAGACCTCGCTACTGGAGGTGGCCACCGGTCTAGGTGGACTGGCAGTGGTCCTATGTGGTGCTTATCTGGTGCAACAGGGGACTTTGGCGGCGGACGTTTTACCCCTGCTCACGTTGCTCGCCCTGTCTTGTTTTCTACCGGTATCCGAGATCGCCCACATAGGCCGGCAATTGGCCGATACTTTTGGCGCCACGCGCCGCCTGCACCAGGTGCACGACGAGCCGGTGGCGGTGCGCTGCGCCGAACACCCGCAGGCGGTGGAGATGAGCCAGTCAACCGCTATAGCGTTCGAGAACGTTACTTTTCAGTATCCGGGGACCGTGCGCCCGGCGTTGCACAAGGTGAGCTTTACCGTTGAGGCCGGTCAGAGCCTGGCACTGGTGGGACCATCGGGTGCTGGTAAGACCACGGCGGCGCAGCTGTGTCTTAGATTCTGGGATCCAGGGCAAGGGACTATCCGCCTGTTCGGGCAAGCGTTGCCGGCGCTTGACTTAAGCGATCTGCGGGCGCACGTGGCGCTGGTCAGTCAGGAGACTTATCTATTCAACCAGAGCCTGCGCGAGAACCTGCTCATGGCCAATCCGCAGGCCAGCGAAGCACAGCTCATGGAAGCGGTGGAGCAGGCCTCGCTCGATGAGTTCGTGGCGGCTTTACCTGAAGGTTTGGACACCCAGGTAGGTGAACGCGGTACCCGCTTATCCGGCGGCCAGCGCCAGCGGGTGGCCATCGCCCGGGCTTTTCTGAAAGATGCACCGGTACTGATTCTAGATGAAGCCACTTCGCATCTGGATGCGGTGAATGAGGCTGCGGTGATGGGCGCGCTGGAGGTGTTGATGCAAAGCCGCACCACTTTGATCATCGCCCATCGCTTATCCACCGTGCGCCAAGCGGCGCACATCGTGGTGATGACCGATGGTGCACTACATGAGACCGGCACCCATGATGAGCTAGTAGCCCGCGGGGGTCTGTATAGCCGGTTGACCGCCCGGCAGATGGCCGTGGCATCCCAGGGCAGCGCGCTTGGATAGCAGGAGAGAGATTGAGATGACTGCCGCAATGTCCACTGTGTTTATAGACAACAACAGCACCCGCGTCACCGAATGGCGGTTCGCCCCTGGCGCCGCCACCGGTTGGCACCGTCACACGATGAACTACGTGGTGGTGCCGATGATGGATGGCAAATTATCCATCGTAGGTCCCGGTGGACAGACGGCTACAGCGCAACTCAAACAAGGCGAGCCATACTACCGCGACGCGGGTGTGGAGCATGATGTCATCAATATCAATGATTTCGAGTTCGCCTTTATAGAAGTAGAGATAAAATAAGCGCGCCGGGGCATGGGCTTGAGTGCCTATGCATGGAATTTAGGGCACCTCTAAAGATGCACTTTTCCGCGATTGCCCGGTTCAAGCGGCCGGGCCGCATCACGCCAAAACAACCAATCCACAAGCTTGACCCGCAGGCGTATCGGCTAACCCAACCAAGTAATAAACGCAACGCATCCATTGCTTGCTTAAACTGCCCATCCTGTAATCGATGTTGACGCGGCAAATCTCGCAGAAAAGCCTCTATATCCGCCTTGGATAAAGCCGGCAATGATTTATCCGGGAAGGCTCTGAGCAAACCTTCGACCTGCCGGACATAACAACGCCGCGCGCCTTCGGACAGCTGTTGTTTGGCTAACAGGTTAAGGTATTTGTGCCAAGGTATTTGTGCCAATGGGATGGGGCGTTCATCTGAGAAGTGATGATGCGTGGTGAATCGGGTTAACCAGGAATATATCGTACTAGATAGTCTCTGCCTAGTGCAGTATATTCCATGTCCGTCTAATACACTGTTCAATTTGAAAAGGAAATAAATATGATTTTCCCCGCTGGACATCTACTCGTTGTAGACCACGGCTTGTACGAACATGTCGGAATTTCCGATGGCGAGGGAGGCGTGTTCGAGAATTCCAAGACTGGAAACGGTAGAGGGTTGGTCTCTTACGACGAGTTTTCAGCAGGGAAGAGTATTATAGATCTCGGGATTCTTCCGGGCAGCCTACCGGTACCAGAGATAATTGAACGGGCCAAAAATCTCATACTGGATAAGAAGTCCTACCATTTACTCACCAATAATTGTGAGCACTTCGTAAGACAGGTATGTGGCGTGGAAGTTACAAGCCCGCAAGTTCAACAGGCTCTTTTCGCTACGGTAAGTTATGCCATAGCCTCAAAGGCAACAGACCCCAAAATCAAGGGAGCGGCAACCGGAGCGGCAACCGGAGCGGCGATAGGAGCGTTTGTCACCAAATCAGGCGAAGATGCAGTCAAGAATAGCTTAATAGGAGCGTCCCTTGGGCTAATTCTTGGGGCAATTTTGAGCAAGTAATTCAACAATGGGTTCCAGCCGGCCGCAATTTCGCTTCGCCTTCGGCTACGCTACATTGCGTCGGCTGAACCCAAACGTTGGGTGGATTCACCTCCGACTCGAATTCGCCTTCTGAGGTTTTCAATGGACATGAGTGAGGTTGCGCCGCATCCGATAATCGTCGGAAAGCCAGCGCTGATTGTGATCGATATCCAAGCTGGAACGTTCGTCGAAAAAAAGACCCGGGCAATTCCGCATATGCCGGATTATGCCGAACGCATGCTTGCTTCTAGGCAAGCAATTGACCTGGCCCGTTCCACAGATATACCCGTGATATTCATTCAAGAAGTTCACAGGCCGGATTTGGTGGACTTCGGTCGTGAACTTGACGGTAGTGAAACGGTTCACTGCCTTGAAGACAATCCAGAGACCGAAATTGCTATTGAGCAAACGGGATTCAGGCCTACAGATTACCTAATCAAGAAAAGAAGATACTCGGCATTCTTCGGAACAGACTTCGAGATTCTGCTCCGAGGCCTACGCGTACAAACGCTACTGTTGTGCGGAGGTCTAACGAACGTATGTGTACATTACACCTTCGTGGATGGTCACCAATCCGACTACTTCTGTAGGGTGATAGAAGATTGTGTCGCCGGATCCAGTGAGCGCGCCCATGAAGGAGCTCTAGAAGCTATGGAATATCTTCAAACCGGTGCTCGACGCTCCTTGTCTGAAGTCTTGGCAGCAATGTCATCGTACGCCGAGCACGGTTCGAGGTAGCGAGGAGATTAGTGTGGCCCACTGCGTAACACCCAAGACTGCGAGAGATTGCCCAACAAGTAGGTGCAGCGTACAGCTTTACCCGCTGCGCAAAATTGTTGCCGCAATTCGGCTTGCGCCTGAAGCTGCCGCTGACCAAAGCCGTTAGGCGGAAACAAAACATAAAAACCGAGAGAAAGCGGATATGACCGAGTACAGCCTCGATAATACCTGGGGCCAGGCAGGCCGTCGTCTTGCTTTACTTGAGAATCAGCTTGATCCAATCAGTCATCGCCGTCTCCGCACGACTGGCCTGGGCGAGGGGTGGCGGTGTCTCGAAGTCGGCGGTGGTGGAGGGTAGGCGCTGCGAGGAATGAAGCGCCCCAACAATCCGTCGGAAGCAGCGGCTTCGTGCAACGAAACCAAGAAAACGTCGCGCGGGAACTGCCTGGATTAGGCATTGGTCTGCGGCTCAATCGGCGCGCGTACTGGGCGATTCGTGCCGAATAGTACGCGGGGGTACCACCGGGGGCACGAAAGGTCTCTCCGTAGGTGCCTAGCAGCACCTGTCCTCGACGCGCGCCACCATCTCAGACGTGCTGACCGGCAGATGCTCAGCTAGCCGCCCGGGCGCTCATCAGCGCTGGCTGCCGCTGGTAAAGCCTGGCGAGTTCGCAACGCCGGACGATGTGTAGGCGTCGGCGCACTTGGACTCGACTCCAGACGCACTCGGTCCACGCGGCTTAGCGGTGCGGCCTAAGGACAACCGATGGCAACGTACATGCGGTTGGAGCGATATCCCTCCCCGCCGCTCAACTGAACCTTCCCTTGGTTCGTTAGCTAAGACCAAAAGACTTGAAGCGGATGGCTGCCGATCAAGCAGAAGGGATGTCGGAATTCTTTACACTTTTTTGTGACGTCTGAGCGCGCAGTCAATGACCCCAGTTCTTGCACCACGAATACTTCAGAGTCTCATTGAACTCGGTCTTGATTGACGCAGGTAGCTGGCCTGGACTGTGTAGGCACTAGGTGATCTGTCTGAGGCTACGCCAGATGCAATCGATGTACAGCGGGTCACGAATTGCCAAACCATCGAGTTGGCGATGGGGCAAAGGATAGTCATTTCAGGACGTTGGCATCGTGCTCACGAGTGTCCGCTTCAGTAGGCCACCAGCTTGGGAAGCGGTGCGCCTACGTCCAGCCAACTACGGTAACTGCGCAGGTTTCCGGTGACCACTTGGCACTGGGCGGATTTCTGGCAGAGCCTGCGTGGGTGATCAGGTTCGCAGAATCACGCGAATTCTGATGCAGCAGCGCGGATTGGTGGAAAGGCGTCCATTCTCCCGACCCGTCGCGCCCCGACGAACGGCTGCCCTGGACAATGAACAATAACCGAGCCACGGGCCTACGTATGCCGCGTATCGAGCGGCGCACAATCGCGCCGTTGGCCCACTGCGCGAGCACGCGAAGTGCGCTGCACTTGGATGCCTGCACGCAGCTCTACAGCAGCACGTTGGGATTGGCTCGGCGACGGCGATGCCCGGCGGGGCGGATTATCGGCGTCATCGGCCCGAGGACACAGTTCTTTATGGCGTTGTTGAGCAGCACGCAGATGCATTCTTCGAAGGGCAGGAGGGGCGAGGTAGTGCGTTACCGCGATTTGTTCGCGATGAGTTTGAAGCGTATTTGCGATGCGGGCGCTTGGAACATGGTTTCATTCGTGCAAAATGCACGGGGTGTCGTCACGAGCATTTAGTGGCGTTTAGTTGTAAGCGCCGCGGCTGGTGCCCGTCGTGCGCGTCGCGGCGCATGGCGGAGAGTGGCGCACACCTAGTCGGCAACGTGCTACCGAAAGCACCCTATCGCCAATGGGTGCTGTCATTTCCGTGGCCTCTACGCATGCTGTTTGCAGCGCAGCCCCAATGGCTTAGCCGTGTGCTTGGTGTGGTCATCCGTGCGCTGTCAACAGCGCTGCTAAAGCGCGCAGGCGTGCGCCACTGCAACGGGGCGCGCACTGGCATGGTGACATTCATTCAGCGCTTCGGCTCGAAATTGAACCTGAATGTGCATCTGCACGTTCTGGCGCTTGACGGCGCCTACAGTTTCAAGCACGGCAAGGTTTGTTTTCCACGGGCCGAGGCCTTACGTCCAGAGACACTCAACACCTTACTCACGCCTATTATTCCCCGCGTCACCCGCACGCTGGTGCGTGCCGGTGTGCGAGTGGCCGAGGCCTTAGCAGCCTTACCTTGACCTGGAGATGGACTCACCCTACGAACAACTGGCGGGCGCAGCAATACGCTCTGTCATCGCCGCTGGCCCTCGCGCTGGACGCGCCACGATGCGGTTGCACGCTCCGTTGTTGGCTGTGGAGCCGAGCGGCGCGACAGCGAAGCCATTGACCGGCGCGGGTGATAGGTTCTCGCTGAACTGCGCCGTTGCTTGTGAAGCGCATGAACGGGCCAAGCTCGAACGAGTGTGCCGTTACAGGGCGCGAGGTCCGATAGCGCAAGAACGCCTAAGCATTGAGGGTGACGGGTGGGTGGTGCTTGAGTTGAAGCGCGCGTTTAGCGACGGCACCACACACGTATTGTTCGAGCCGCAGGACTTCATCGCGCGATGGGCGGCGCTGGTGCCGCGCCCCAAGGCTCATTGGGTGAGAGACCACGGATTATTCGCGCCCAATGCGCGCGAACGAGCCGACATCGTGGCTCGCCCCAGGGTGGCGAGCCAAGTGAGTGCGAACGATGAATGCGTGTCCCATGTTGGCAGGACGCCGTTGAGTTCGATGGCCCGACTTAAGCGGGTGTTCGCCATTGATATGAAGCAGTGCCCTCATTGTGGCGGCGAGTTGCAAGTGATTGCTGTCATGACCGAGCCTGGCGTCATTTCGCGCATTCTCGAACACACTGCTCTGCAAGGGCTGGTGCAGCCACGTGCGCCGCCGTTGGCTTTGGCGAACTGATGTCAATGACCCCATCTGGCCGACAGACCGCCAGGGACAGCGCACGCGCGTCATTGGGGTCGTTGAGCGCGCAGCTTGTATGTCGTAGGCGCCGCGCTCGTCAACTGTAGGCCTACCCCCCACCCGACCAATCCTCCCCGGCGCGGAGCTATCAACGCCTTTTCGCCCCACTATCCAATACCTCGGCTTTGAGCTGGAATGGGCTTTTGTTTTTACTATCCTCATCCTCATCCTCCGGTCAGCATAGCTGAAAGCAGTATTATGCTGAGAGAGGTTTTGTTGAGAAATTCCTTCGCCTAAAAAGGGCTTTCCATCCATTTGTTCCGGTACTTTAACTCCTGCCAGATTGAGCACCGTTGGTCCCAAATCAATAAACTGAACAAAAGCATTACTCCTGCCTCCCATAGCTACAGGAGAGAGATGTTTCCACTTTTCTGGTAGATAGACCACCATGGGTACATGCAGACCACTTTCATAGATATATACCCATCGCCATTGAAAGTGCGAATCTAGAATACTTACATTAGCTAGCTGATTATGGTCAAAATAAGCTTATGAACAATCCTTTAACACCCAGCGAGCGCGATGAACTCATAAAATCTCATCGTAAAGAGAGAGATGGGCGTATTCGAGACCGAATAAAAGCTGTTTTAGCTTTTGATGAGGGTTATAGTTATTCAGAAATTTCTAGGATTTTGCTTTTAGATGATGAGACTATTAGACGCCATGTCGATGATTACTTTTCTAAAGCTAAGCTGAAGCCCGAAAACGGGGGCAGCAAAAGTGATTTAGACGAGAATGAAACAGCAAAGCTCGTTAAACACATAGAAGGAATGACTTATCCTTATGTTAAGGACATTTGCACTTATGTGAAGTTGAATTTTGGTAAGCTTTACAGTGTAAGCGGCATGACAAAATGGCTGCATCGCAATAATTTCTGCCATAAGAAGCCTCATGCAGTTCCAGCGAAAGCAAACGCACAGGCGCAAAAAGCGTTTGTCAAGGAATATGAACATCTTTCGAAAGACGCTAAAAACAAGGGTTTAATCTATTTCTCGGACAGTTTTCATCCGCAGTATCAAACGCGGTTGGCCTGTGGATGGATTTTAAGAGGCACTCGAAAGAATATTGCCACAACGGCTCGTCAAACACGATTGAATTTCATTGGTGCTGTATCTTTGGAGGGTCACAAAATAATCCACACTGAAGTTGAGCGAGTGAATGCGCAAACCATTAAATCTTTTCTAAAATCTCTACGCAAACGGCATGCACCAGAGAAAGACATTCATGTAATTTGGGATAATGCGGCTTATCATAAGAGCAAAGACGTTCAGTCTTATGCCAAGGACTCAAACATTGAATTACACTATTTGCCGCCCTATTCACCGAATTTAAATCCAATTGAGCGACTTTGGAAAATGATGCATGAAGCGGTTACTTATAATCGGTACTATGAGAAGTTTGTAGATTTTCGGGAAGCATCTTTGAATTTTTTCAAGCGCATTGGAAGACGAAAGATTTTATTGAGAAAAAGAATCACTGATAGGTTTCACATTATTAATGCACCGATGTTCGCATCTTGAAGTGTGATGGGTATATCCTTTGCTGCGTGGCAAAACGCCACCATGATCCCCATAGTAAAAAATGATGGTGTTGTCCATCAAACCATCCTCCTCCATCTGTGCAATAAAACTTCCCAGGAGATTGTCAGCTTTTTGATGAAGATCCCGGTGCCAGGCATAAGTATAACGGGTGAGTTCGGTATTGGGATGATAGGGAAAGGGCTTGATCTCATCCACTGAGTTTTCAGTATTGGTAGCGAGCCTTTTTTCTTCAGAAAAGTGGAGTTGCCCTTCGTGGGTAATGCCAAAGTTGGCGTCATTTCGCGCATTCTCGAACACACTGCTCTGCAAGGGCTGGTGCAGCCACGTGCGCCGCCGTTGGCTTTGGCGAACTGATGTCAATGACCCCATCTGGCCGACAGACCGCCAGGGACAGCGCCCGCGCGTCATTTGGGTCGTTGAACTCGCAGCTTGTATGTCGTAGGCGCCGCGCTCGTCAACTGTAGGCCTACCCCACACCCGACCAATCCTCCCCGGCGCAGAGCTATCAACGCCTTTTCGCCCCACCATCCAATACCTCGGCTTTGAGCTGGAATGGGCTTTTGTTTTTACTATCCTCTAGCCGTTCGGCCCAGTGCGCATATTCTCGGGTATCCAAGTGGCCAAATCTGGCACCGCGATCAAGACAAATACCATCAGCACCATGATGACGAACATGGGCAATGCTGCCTTGGCGATAAAGTTCATTTCGTGGTGAGTCATGCCTTGCAGAACAAACAGATTGAAGCCGATGGGCGGCGTGATCTGTGCCATTTCGATAACCACGACGATAAAGATGCCAAACCAAATTACATCGATGCCTGCTTGGCGGATCATGGGCTCGACCACAGCCATGGTTAGCACCACGGAGGAAATGCCATCCAGGAAGCAGCCGAGAATGATGTAGAAAACCAGCAGCACCATGAGCAGCTCGAACCGGCTCAGATCAAGCGTAGCGATGAAATCGGCTAGACCTCGTGGTAGTCCGGTAAAGCCCATGGATAGCGACAAGAATGCAGCGCCCGCCAAAATCAAGGCAATCATGGCCGATGTTCGGGTGGCACCCATTAAGCTGGCAGTGAAGGTGTTCCACGATAGCGAACCTTGAAACGCTGCTAGCGTCATTGATCCGATGACACCAAAGGCTGCAGCTTCGGTAGCGGTCGCAAGGCCTAGGTACATGGAGCCGATCACGACCAACACCAGTAAAATAACCGGAATCAAAAACCGCGAGTTGATGATCATTTCCTTGAAACTCATCAACTCGTCTTGCTTGGGTTGGAAGTCCTTTGAGACCTTGGAATAAATCGCCACATAGGCCATGAACATGGTCGCTAGTACTAGGCCCGGGAGAATGCCGGCCATGAAAAGTTTGGTGATGGATTCATTGATGGTCACGCCGTAGACGATCAAGGTCAGCGACGGTGGAATCATCAAGCCTAGGGTAGCGGCGCCGGCAAGGGTGCCGATGACCATGGTCTCGGGGTACTCGCGTTTGCGAAGTTCGGGGATCGACATCTTGCCCACCGTAGTCAGCGTTGCCGCGGATGAGCCCGAAACCGCAGCGAATACCGCGCAGCCCACAATATTGGTATGGATTAGGCCACCGGGTAGACGCGCCAACCAAGGTGAAAGTCCCTTGAACATGTCTTCGGATAAACGTGTTCGAAACAGAATTTCACCCATCCAAATGAACAGGGGGAGGGCAGTTAGGGTCCACGATGATGAGGCCGTCCAGATCGTTGTGATCATAGCGTCGCCCGGTGGGCGGGTGGTGAACAGTTCCATGCCGACGAAGGCCACACCCAATAAGGCGAGGCCCACCCAGACCCCAGAGCCTAGAAGCAGGAAAAGAACGAACAGAAAAATGGCGATAGGAGCGAGTTGTTCCATGGATTCAGCTCCGATCGATGAAGGTTGTAAGGCCTAGGGCATTCATTCGGCGGCATCCTCGCTGATGGCGTTGGTCTTCATGGCGTGAGATCCGGTGAAGATCAATCGAGCCAGGTTGTCCCAAAAGCAGATGGCCAGCATGACAGCGCCAATCGACATGGCGAGCTGTGGAATCCAGATGGGTGTGGCGTCCTGCCCCTGTGAAATATCGTTGAGAAGATTCGACCAGTAGTTGGCCTTTACGGCATACCAGGCGAAATAGGTCGATAAGACGGCACCAATGCTGAAGCACCAGACCTCTCCCCACCATCGTTTTGAGCCCATGGCATTCAGCAACAAGCTGACGCGGATATGAGCCCCATGGTTGAGGGCGTAGGCAAAGGCGAAGAAGGACGCGGCGGCCATGCAGTAGCCCGCGTAATCCGGCGCGCCCGGAAAGACTTCACCCGTCCAACGTGCCAGCATTTGGATAACAATCAGTAGCAGAATGGCGATCAGGAACAGGGCGGCAATGACTCCGCCCAGTGTGTATAGCCAGTCAAGTGTCTGGCGCAGTCGCTTAAAAAAGATCATGAAAGCCCTCAACCGCCGATTGAAGTGAGTTGTCTGAACACTCCTTATTCTTGCCATAGCGAGCCAAGGCGTCCCTGCCTCAGCAATAAAGGGTCCGGAAGTCGGGCCCTTTAACGAGTCGCTTACTTCATAGCGCGGAAGGCATCGACGATCGCCTTACCTTCGGCACCAGCCTTCTCAAGCCACTCGGCGGTCATGGTCTTGCCGATCTCCTTGAGTTCAGCAACCAACTTGTCGCCGGCAAGGCCAACGGTCATTCCACCAGCACGCAGGCCATTCAGAGTGAAGCCGGTGTATTCCTTGGAACGCCAAAAGCCCGTGTACTCGGCAAGCGTGGCACAGCCCTGGATGACACCCTGGTTGGCTTTGCTGGTCTTGTTCCAAACGCCCTTATTGACCATCACGTAGTTGCGAGGCAGCCAGGCATCCACCTCATAGAAGTGAGTCAAGCTTTCCCAGACCTTGCGGTCATAGCCCGTGGAACCCGAGGAAACCATGGAGGATGCAACCCCGGTGGCGAATGCCTGCGAGATTTCCGCGGCCTCGATCTGCACGGGCAGCATGCCAGTCAACTCAGCAAGTCGGGCAGTGGCGGTGTTGTAGGAACGAAACTTGACGCCTTTCATGTCAGCGACAGAATTCACTTCCTTCTTGAAGTACAGACCCTGTGGTGGCCACGGCACGGCGTACAGCAGCTTCAGGTTCTGGGCATCAAGGACCTTCTCGATAGAGGGTTTGGCGGCCTTCCAGAGCTTCACAGAATCATCGAAGGAGGTCGCGAGGAAGGGGATCGAGTCAAAGCCGAACAGGACGTTTTCGTTCTGGTGACCCGACAGCAGGCGTTCACCAATCGGAGCCTGGCCGGTCTGGATTGCACGCTTAATCTCGGCGCCCTTGAAGAGTGATCCCGACGGATGGGTAACAATCTCAATGGCTCCACCAGTGCCGGTGGTGACGCACTTGGCGAACTCAGCGCCGGTGGCGGAGTGGAAGTTGGTGGCCGAGTAGGCCATGGGCATATCCCATTTCTCAGCGGATGCAGAACCCGCAAAGGTCAGGATGGCGGCGGCGACGCCTACAGAGAGGCGTGTCAGGTGGTTACTTCTCATTCAAATCTCCTCAGGTATTCGCTTTTTGTGGTGTGTTTTGCGACCCGATTAAGCGAAAAATCGGTGCGCTTAGTGGCGTTGTTATCACAATAACTTTGGCTACAACAAGTTCCACTGATCAATGCCGAGGCAGGCCAACGACCGGTAAGTCGAAATGCTGCAATGGCACATTCGTTAAGCCTGACTCAGGCAGTACTTCTCCAAGACCGCTTCGTTGAGTTCGGCACCCAGTCCAGGTTCGTCTGGGATAAACAGTTCACCGTTAACTGGCTTAAGGGTTTCAAGCAGCGTGTCGGTCTCTAGAAAGTAGTGCGAATGGTAGAACTCGCAACCCAAACTGATGTTCGGTGCGACGGCCAGCATGTGTAGACCCGCCAAGTGCGCCAAACCCGTTTCGAACATGTCGCCCCCATAGGCGGGGAGATTGGCACTGCCGGCCAGCGAAGCGGTCTCAATCCCTCGGCGCATGCCACCGGATTTCATGACCTTTATGGATGTCCCATCGCAGATCCCTTCGCGGATTGCTCGCCGCATATCCTCGGGACCATAGATACTTTCGTCGGCGAGCAGGGGTACATCGATTTCGGAGCGAATCATCGCCATGGTGTCGTAGGCGTGGCTGACCACGGGTTGCTCGATAAAGTCCGGACGAAATGGCAAGGCCTTGCGAACGCTGTCGAGGGCAGTTTCGCTGTTTAAGCCTTGGTTGTAGTCGATCCTTAGTTT
Organism: Gammaproteobacteria bacterium; assembly: GCA_012103455.1. Lineage (GTDB taxonomy): Bacteria > Pseudomonadota > Gammaproteobacteria > HK1 > HK1 > WLWT01. Next base: position 3,675,686 of record WLWT01000001.1, on the reverse strand, counting down.
GAATTCAGGGAAGTCACTGCGAATGGTCTGCATCCTCATGACATCAAAATCATCGTCACGAAATCCAGTTTTGAGCTTAACGATGCCAATGCCGTCATCACTCAGGCGATGCATCAGTGCGATGTCTTGTGCGAAATCCGGGTTGGCGATGGAGACCGAAAACGGACTGCTGTCGCGACACTTCTCGCCCAGTAGAGCCCAAACAGGTTTGTTTAATGCCTTTCCAGCCAAATCAAACAGGGCCGATTCGACCGCTGACTTGGCCTCGGTGCAATGGACCACCGCACGCTGAATCACCGCCAATGTTTGCTTAAGATCACCGAGACGTGAACCCAATAGATGCGGGCGAAAATAGCGATTGATCGCTGCATAGCTGGCTTCAGGGGTACCGGTAAACACCGCCCAGGGTGATGCCTCACCATGGCCTTGTAGACCGTCGTTTGTGCTCAAGCGCAAGATCACCACTTCCATGGTATCGGCGACTGAACCAATGCCATGATCCCTGCGAGAGACGACGGGTAGAGCCAAATGCCAAACACGCAAACCGTTGATGATCTGGTCGAGATCTTCAATTGTGGCAGTCGAATGGTTTGCCATGTTGATGGTCACGGATAGCTCTTCATAACCCCTGGTTCCACCCATTTAATCGCAAGCAGCGGTGATTAGATAGTATCTGTCCACATTGTTGCGTTTTGCTCTGTATACAGATCTGAGGTGGTTTGACTCTCTGCAATCGACCCATTGAGTGGTCGATTGATTTCTTATCCGTCTCGGTTATAAAAACGCTTCAATACCAGTGGGGTGAAGTACATAGGGAATTGGTACAGGGCGACGAAAAGGTTGAAGAACAGGCTTTCTGGTAGCACGGCGAGATAGATTGCCACTGAGCGATTCCCCCACATCAATCCACTGGTCCCTGATCCCTTCCTGCCGAGACGTCGACTCATAAGAGTGACGATGATCCGCAGGCCAAAATTGGCAACGACCACCAAGGCAAGTATTCCTAGTGCTAGTAGCGGGCGTTCTTGTATGCCGGTGGCTACCCCTTTGAACAGAGGGAATAGAAACATCAACATGGCTAGCGTCGATACGCCGTCGAAGGCAGTGGCATTCGCCTCAATCGTTGATGGCGACCAGATACGACGCAGAATCAGCGCGCCCACCAAGCCGCCCATCATGATTAGCGTAATGCGCAGAATCAGTTCCAGGGTGGGAACTTCGATGTTGGTGCCCAACAGCTGCGTTGCAACCAGCGGACCGGTCAGCGGAGCGAAAAGGCTGGCGAGCAAGGTGACACGCAGCGCCAAAGCACCATCGAGTTTGAGGATGAAACACAGGGAAGCACTCGAGGCTATGGGTGGTGCACAACAAAAGAAGACCAGGGCCGCAACGGCTTCGTTGGATAGGTCCACGCTTGTCGCCAATAACCAAACGATAACCGGTGTTATCACTAGAACCGCCACCGAGATCAGTAAATTTCTCGGTAAATGGCGGGGTGATAAGGTTTCCTGCATGACGCGAGGCAGGTTCACTCGCATCATTGCCAATGCCAGCAAAAGCGCGATAAGTGGTCCAAGCGCAGGACGCACGAGCGCCCCGAAATCTTCCATGAACAAGGCAGCAACGCAGCCCAGGGCCAATACCCACCGGGAGTGATGGCCGATCCAGTTAAGCCAGCTAAGCACTTTGCTTATCGAGTGAGATCGTGTCTGCTAGTCAAACCGACCGACACGGTATGGCGTCAAATCTTCTGAACGGGGTCGGCCCATGATGAGATCTGCAGCAATACCACCGGTCTTGGGTCCCGCAGTCAGTCCAATGTGGTGGAGACCAAAGGCAAATACCACTTGCCGATTGCGAGGGCTGTGTCCCAATAAAGGCAGGCTGTCTGTGGTCGAGGGGCGATGACCTAGCCAATAGTCCACCTCTTGCCAACGGATATTGGGATAGAGCTTTTTGATGGAGCGTTCCAGCATATCAGTGGCCTTGGGATTGGAACCGGCCTTGAGTCCCGCGAATTCAACCAAACCGGCGCAGCGAACACCATCATCCATCGGAGTAACGGCCATCTTCGCGTCGGTACACATATATGGATTGGGTGGTGTGATATTTGTGCCGCGCAAATGCAGGTGATAGCCGCGTTCACTTTCCAGTGCGACTTTGTGTCCGAGTCGTTCAGCAAGCTGAGTCGACCAGACACCGGTCGATAGAATGATCTTGTCGTAGCGTCTTGATTCACCTTGGCTTTGGACTTCAATGCCGTTTTCGGCTGGGATGATGTCCTGGACTTCGGTCTGCCAGAACTCGCCATCATTGGCTAAAAAATCATCGCAGAGTGCGGCCAGATAACGACCAGGGTTCTGTATCCATCCGTGATCAGAAAACAGCCCGCCAACGGCGTATCTATCTGCGAGGTTCGGATCGCGTTCGATGAGATCCGAGCGACTCAAACGCGTGTTGTCACTGCCATGTTCCTGACGTAGAGCCAGTCCCCAGGCGTCGTTGTCGAAGGCCGCCTGGTTTTGATACAGATAGGTGTAGTCGCCAGCGGAGATGAAGCCTGCCGCGGAACTAGTTGTAGCCAGTGCCTTATGTTGCTCAACCGAATCGCCAATCAGCGTTGCCAAGCCGGCTGCGATGTGGCGAACCTTGGATTCTTCGCCATTGCGAATGAACTGGGACAACCAGGGAAGGGCCCGTGGCAAGTAGCCCCACTTCAAGAACAAAGGGCTCTGAGGATCAAGGATCATGCCCGGTAGCTTGGCCATTAAACCCGGTACGGATACGGGAACCACAGCACACTGGGCAAGAATACCGGCGTTGCCGTAGCTGGTTTGTTGCGGCGAGTTCGGCCGAACACGATCCACAAGTTCAACGTCAACACCGGCTCGACGCAAGTTGATGGCCGCGCTCAGTCCGACGATTCCAGCGCCAATGACCCCGACGCGTAGGGGGAGGAGATGCGGTCATGAGAAGCGAGACTCCAACGGGGTTTCGGTGATACTACGTTGCGAAGCCTTGTCGGCGATAGCGCGGCGATCGTCAATACATGGTATTGCCGTTGGCCGTTGTTTCAGGAATCTGCTGAATCGCATCCCAGTGCTCAACGATTTTCCCTAAAGCATCGAAGCGGAAGAAATCTTGTCAGCTTTTTGATGAAGATCCCGGTGCCAGGCATAAGTATAACGGGTGAGTTCGGTATTGGGATGATAGGGAAAGGGCTTGATCTCATCCACTGAGTTTTCAGTATTGGTAGCGAGCCTTTTTTCTTCAGAAAAGTGGAGTTGCCCTTCGTGGGTAATGCCAAAGTTGGCGTCATTTCGCGCATTCTCGAACACACTGCTCTGCAAGGGCTGGTGCAGCCACGTGCGCCGCCGTTGGCTTTGGCGAACTGATGTCAATGACCCCATCTGGCCGACAGACCGCCAGGGACAGCGCCCGCGCGTCATTTGGGTCGTTGAACTCGCAGCTTGTATGTCGTAGGCGCCGCGCTCGTCAACTGTAGGCCTACCCCCACACCCGACCAATCCTCCCCGGCGCAGAGCTATCAACGCCTTTTCGCCCCACCATCCAATACCTCGGCTTTGAGCTGGAATGGGCTTTTGTTTTTACTATCCTCTTTTACTATTCTCTGCTATCCTCAGGTGACATTATTGCTGTCACTGGTATTGTAGCACCGAATGTTTCTGACACCCTTTGCCATCCGGATGCCATTGAAGCCATGCCTGCTTTGTCAGTTGATGAGCCGACGGTTTCGATGACATTCCAGGTGAATGCCTCACCCTTTGCGGGAAAGTCGGGTAAGTATCTGACCTTGCGTCAATTGAAAGAGCGTCTTGAACGCGAACTGATCCATAATGTGGCTTTACGGGTTGAAGAAGGCACAGACCCAGAGAAATTTAAGGTTTCAGGGCGTGGGGAATTGCATTTATCGGTCTTGATTGAAAATATGCGCCGGGAAGGTTTTGAGTTGGCGGTTTCACGCCCAGAGGTCATCTTCCGTGAAATCGATGGTGAGGTGTGCGAGCCTTACGAATCCGTGGCGGTTGATATCGAAGAACAACATCAAGGGGCTTTGATGGAAGCCTTGGGTGAACGTAAAGGCGAACTTAAAGACATGGTGCCTGATAGCAAAGGGCGGGTGCGTCTCGACTACATCGTGCCTTCGCGGGGTTTGATTGGTTTTCAAACTGATTTTATGACCATGACCTCCGGCACGGGCTTGATCTACCATGTATTCGATCACTATGGCCCTGCCCAGTCAGGGGGTATCGCACCACGTAAGAATGGTGTGTTGATCTCCAACGGTCAGGGTAAAGTCCTCGGCTTTGCGTTATTTAACTTACAAGAACGCGGCAAAATGTTTGCTTCACCCGGTGATGCGGTATACGAAGGCCAGCTTGTCGGTATCCATTCACGCGCCAATGATTTGGTGGTAAACCCATTAAAGGGCAAACAACTCACCAATGTGCGTGCATCAGGTAAAGATGATGCGATTGCCTTAACGCCACCGATTAAAATGTCTTTAGAACAAGCACTTGAATTTATCGAGGATGACGAGTTGGTTGAAGTCACACCGGATGAAATTCGTTTACGCAAAAAGTTTCTTAAAGAATACGAGCGCAAAAGGGCTAGCCGGGTAGTGGCCTAAAATGCAGGCGGAGCGGGTGAAAGAGGCGTCTTGATGCCGGAATAAGGTAAAAAATATTGTTTGCCACGGAATGAACTATACTTAAAGTGTACGAGCAGCAACCCGGCAAGAGCGTCAATCATGCCAATGCCTCAGCCATTGTTGTTCCTGCCCTATCTTTGCTGATAAGCAACTTGAATCCACCACCTGATTTATCAGGACATCGTTTTTAAGGAGAATCAGTGATGCCGGCCACCCAAACAACGCTCTCTTTTATCGCCAATCATCTCAAGGAAGAAGCCTCGGCAACCTATAAATACACCGCCATGGTTTCACACCTGGGCAAACCTGTAAGCTTTGCCATGCGGGATGACGGCCGCATTTTTTACAGTGTGCTGGATGTATCCGGTTCTGCACAGAATACGCCAAGTAACGAAGCTATTGATGGAGATAATGATAAATATCATTGGTCAAGGGTTAATCCGAATTCCAATAGCGCAACCGCAAGCATGCTGCACTTCCCGGCGGAAATCAGTCAGGTGGGCTATGCGGTTGCGCCAAACCGTAAGATTGATCAATACGATAGCCAAAATCAACGGATCATTGATCGCTATGATAGCCAAGGCAAGCCCCTGGATAAAGCAGGTGAAGAGCTAACCAAAGCACAAATCGCCAATCAGGTTGATCGATTTTATTCAAGTACCGCCAGATTAGGGGCTGTTGCGCCTTTTCAAGCGCTGTCAGACGGCAAATACATTTATTTATTTCGCCAGTCTATCGCCAAAGGTCACGCGAACAATATACAGGCCGATTCAGGTAATCCGGATTCAGCCATTGTCAACAATACCCTGTTGGTAGACCGGTTTATTTTAAGCGGCGCATTCCTCAAGCCCAGCAGAGAGATTCGCTATCAGCGTAGCCGCCATAAAACACAACCAGCATCCAGAAAAGACACGCTGTCGACAGCGGATGTGGAAGGCAATCCTTTTTACGAACCGACGCGTGAACTGGCTTTTGCCAATAACCTGCAAAACGGTAACTTCTGCGTGCTTTTATTGCCGGGGGCCGACGCCGAGGAGCAACGCTGGCAGATTTTTACCGGGGACTCTGTCACGCATAAAGTCAACAGCTTCAATATCAGATTTGATGGCAGTGTTGCTTTCGATGCCAGTGATGCTGAAACGCTGATTGATGCGTTTGTTGCAAAATATAAACTCGACAAAAGCCTGACCGTTGATGTACAGGCCAAAATACGTGAGGGTAAAAGCGACGTTCAAATTGCGGACATATTATTGGGTGGCAGCGCGTACAACGCAAAGGGAATCCCGCAAGATGCGTTTGCTGAAGTGATCTACACCATCAGGACGGGCGTCAGCAAAGATGACTTTACCCCGGTGTCTGCTTCTGAATGGCCATTGATTGAATACGAAAATGGAACCATCAAACCTGAATATCTGCAGAATGGGAAAGTCAAGGATGCGTATGCTTTTCAAGGAACCCCAGGAGAGCTGACACCACGCTCCACCCATTATCAGTTGGGCCAGGGCATGTCATCCTGTTATTACTACCAGCAAGAAATGGGGGCGGATAACAAACCCATGAAAAACAAGGCCTGTGTCATGTTGTCCCTGGGGCTTGAAGACATGAATGCCACCAAATACATCGGCATTTTGAATTATGCGGTCGCGGCCTCCGGCCGGTTGGGCCGCTTGACAGGCGATACGGTCAATCTGGCGGATATCAATGTCCAGGCGCTGGATGAAAACCCCTATAACACACTGGATCAAATCCCCCGCAATCAAACCAATGGCGTGGCCTGGCAACAGCCGCAAAAAATGGGGTTGATTGACATAGATCCTGATGGCCTGTCCATCAGCGGCGGGGTATTGAAGTTCGCCTATACCAGCGCGGACATTGCCGCAAGCGCGGGCTATTCGGATGCTGCCCAAGCCACCGAGCCTTACGTGTTTGATGATTCGCTGGGGCGCGTCAATTTATATTTCAAAGGTAAAAACAATAATTTTTTTGTTTTGTACTTCAATCCAACAGGCAGTGCAGGCATAACCATTACGGATCAAAGTGGGAGTCCAGCCTCTCCTGCATTGTCTCTTGAGCCACGCCTGAACCGCGATATGCGCATTGATGTGACGGCGACTGTTCCGAATAACAGTAACAGTTGCACACTGGTCATGAAATCAGGCACAGACGAGGTCGAGCGATGGAGCCATTTGCCCAGACGCCTTGCGCAAATCGCGCAGATACTGAATGGAACCAGTGACTTGCCCCTTGGCACACTGGATCCTTTGGGGTTGCCTAATGATCCAAGGACAGCCTATAAAAAATCCGGGTCAGGCAATGGCAATATAAAAATCCGCACGACCCTGGATAACAACCTGGTCTTTAATAACGTGCAGTCTGCCTATGCTGATGTATTGGCCGATGGAAAAGAACACACCATTGCTTCATTAAATGGCTTATCTGCTTATCTGGCCAACAATACCCGTCTGCAGATCGCCAAAAAGACATTCACTCTGGTTGACCAGGCTGTAAGGCTGAAAGCAGATTTATTGCATAAAGCCTATTTATCCGGCATCGTCCAAAACACGGCTGATATGGACAAGCTGTGGAATTATCTGCAACAGCAACCATTGGTGCAGGTAGATACTGCAACGCCTGACCGTGGCAGCCTGAAGTCTGCCTCCATTACCGGAACCCGGACATCGCTGAGAGCGATGATCACCGATCAAAGTATTGATGCTTTATCCTTGCAATTATTGCAGGAAGGCAGTGAACCTGACAAAAAGGCCCGCCGTTCGGGATTACGCGAATCCCTGATCGCATTGCTGCTGGATGTGGCCAAAATCCGCGTGTTGAGCTTTACCGTACAAGATGCCAATACCCAGAAGGTCGATCAACTACAAGCTGGTTTGGCCGTCAACCTTGCGTATGATTACAAGCACTTCACCTGCACCCCGGCCAATCTGGGTGGTATCAGCGCTGGCGCATGGGAACACCCTCGCAGTTACCTTTTCAAGGCCGGGGTGGGCTATGACCAAACGGCCACCACCGAGATTGATAACCGTTTTAACTACCAGTATGTTGTCAATCATGCCATTGGCCAGTGGGAAGACTGGGAAGCGGGCCTGGCGCTTGAATTCAAGCCTGCCTCGGCAACGGACGGGAGCCTGCTCAATACAAATAACACCGCCAAACTGGATCAACTCCAACCGACTGAAAAAGGCTTGAGCCTGGAGGCCTGGATCAAGCCAGCTGCGATACCTGGCGCTGCAAGTCATGTGATCTACTACAAAAAAGGGAGCCAACATTATTCATTGGGTATCGAAAAAGATAGCGCGGATAAATATAAATGCGCGGCTACCCTCGGCCAGCATAAGTATACAACCCAAAATTCCTTTCCCTTCAAGGTTGGCGGAAAAGACATATGGAAGCACCTGACATTCACACATAAAAAGTATTGGGGATATCAACTGGCCAGCGGACAAACCGTTAACTGTGGCAATGACGATTCCCTGCATCTGGATGGTGAATTTACCCTGGAAGTATTGGTCAAGCCTGATGCGGCAGGCACCCTCTTGGAAAAAAAGGATGAGTATAGCCTGTCGATTCATGCCAACAAGGAAGTTGCTTTTAACTGGGCAGGTAAAAATTGCCTGCAAGAACAGATTGTAACGAATGGCATATCTACACAGAACAAGCCTCGCCCGTTGGACGCATTCGGCCAGTTTTATAAAATTACCTTGATCCGCTCCAGAAACAAACCCCAGACACAACCAACAACAGCAGAATACCCTGTGACAGGTGGCGATGGGGGAGAAAAGGGTTCAGGTACAAAGTGGTATCAGGACAAAAGCAGCTATCAGATCATCAAGGGCATAGCTGAAAAGCAAGACCAGATGGATAATAGCATCCAAACCAACATGTTCGGGGCCATGGCTGATCAATCATCCGATCCCAACCCCGAATACCATCATACATTGGTGATCACAAAAGGCGATAACGATAAAAATCCAAAAGAATGGACTTCAACGACTAGGGATAGCGTACAGCATGTGGAATCCTACAAGGATTTTACCCTGGGGGGTAATAACTTCGGGGGCATTTTTGCCAGTGTCCGTATCTGGAACCGTGCGCTCTCCATCGGCGAGGCAAAAAAACTGGCTGAACCTGAAAACAAAACCGGATTGTTGTCCCACTGGCGCATGGCTGAAGGCAAGGACAGGCACCTGTATGACAATGTGGGCGAAAACCATGGCGTGGCCGATGGAGGGTTATGGACAGACAGCCCGCAAACCAACCAACCGGGACAGTTCCAATTCTATGTGGACGGCACCCTCATTCAGCATAACATCTCCACAGGCCAGGCTGTGGATGGCATCGACCAATTCAGCATCGGTGGTTATAAAAAACCAGCTAATGTTTCCCAAAATCATTTCCAGGGCGCCCTGGAAGAAATTCGCATCTGGAACCTGCCGCGCAGCAACGAACAAATTACGGATAATGCCTTTGGGCGGTTAAAGGGTGAGTGGGAACAATTATTGGCCAATTATACGTTTGACACACCCATGGTAGGTAATCAGGTACCGGATGCCAGCACCACCGTGGCTGTTTTGACGGCTGAAAATCACACCAAGCTCAAGGAAGTATTGTCCACCGCGCCAGTAGCCACGGAAATTCCGCAGATAAGATCAGCGCTGACAGGCGTGATCACCGACTATAATAGCAACATAAGTTCACGGCCTGCCGTAGTGGAATATGGCGATGTGCAAAACAATGCAGACGGCACCCTGAACGGAATTCTGAAGCGTTGCTATGCCTTTATTGGTACAGACAATGTGTGGCGCCGCATGACCGGCTATAAGGTAGGTAATCTGGTGAGCCAATGGTATGGTCAGGCGCAGTTCGCGCCGCAGGTGATGGGCTATCTGGAAGGGCCGCCGCCGGTGCCCGCAGAAAACTTCCCGGTTGGCAAGGATGCCGATGTGGATACCTATGCCTATAAACTGAATAACGCCACCAGTTTCAATCAGGCCGAAGAAATAGCCTATAACTACAGTACCTCCAAAGAAGCGGGATGGAATGTAGCCGTAAATGCTGAGTCAGATACAGGCATTGATATTGAGACAGTGCTTGCACCCTTGGGTTTGGGTATTTCTTTCAAAGCTACAGCCAAACTTGCAGCTGAATCGAGTTGGCAAACTTCCGGTAATCGCTCCGAAAGCTATGCACGCGGCGTCTCCGTCAATACGGACCGCGCATTCAGCGCAGCGTTGGCAGGCTACGATAATGGCAAGTCCGGGAGTGAGCGCTACTACAAACTGGGCAATACCGGCTATGCTTTGGTTAAATCCAAAACGGCAGATATCTACCTGCTGCGCTTGGCGCATAACAATGCGCTGGTCAATATCTCCTGGCAGCCCAATCCGGATATTCCGGAAGATATCAACATCATTCCCTTTCCCATCAACCCGCTGTATACCAAACAGGGGACGCTGGACGGTAAATTTGCTGGAACCACCGATGACCATTATCCCCAGGCGCAGGGGGCCTATGGTGAATACAGCTATTACAAGCCGCGCGAAGCTTATCAGCTGAAAAAACAGATTGAGCGGGAAAAAGCCGAGTTAAAGCATTATTTCGAAGATTCGTTTGATGTATCCAAAACCAATGCCCATTTCCAGGCAGCAGCGGCTACAACCGGGGTTATACAGGCCGCTGCTTTCTTTCCGGCTGTAGGACCCTTAATTACCTCTGCGTTTAATCAGGTTGCCGGCCAGCTTGCAACCCAGGTTGGATACAATAACACAAGCTTGAAAGACGATTTTTCCCAGATGGGTAGCCAACGTAATCTCATCAATACCTACGTTTGGACGGTGGAAGGCGGCTTTTATGCTGAATCAACTGAGGTGGCGGAAACCCAACAAGAAACCTACGCCAATGATACGGATTTATCTTTGGGTGGTGCTTTAGGCGTGAGTTATTCCCTAGAAAGTGGGGGCGCTTTTGAACAGAAGAGTTTATTTTCCAGTGGTTCCAGTTTTACCCTGACCAAATCCAAAACCAAGGAATCAAGCTCTTCTTTCGGTCTGGACGTGAGCGTGGATATACCCACCTCGCCAAGGTACCAATATACGGGTAGCGATGGCCGTACTTTGAGTAAAGGCCTGATCAATCCAGGGACTGTGGATGCCTACCGCTTTATGAGCTTCTATCTGGAGCCGAAAGGCAAGCACTTTACCGATTTGTTTTCCCAGGTTATTGACCCGATCTGGCTGGACGAAAGCGCAGATCCCAATGCGCAGGCGTTACGTCAGGCAGCCGGTAATATCAATAAAGCCAAGCCTTGCTGGCGCATCATGCACCGCGTGACCTATGTCAGCCGCATCCTGCCGGAGTTTCTACTTCGGCAAAAAATTACCCGACACAAATTAATAAATATGTTACAATGATGCTATGAAAAAGACAGACGGTCGCTCACTGCCCCATTCCGCGCGAGAAGCCATCCGCAGGCACGCGGTTGCGCAAGTATTATCGGGTGAAAGCCCTGAAAAAGTAATTAAAGCCCTCGGATTTCATCGTTCTTGCATTGACGATTGGTTATCCAGATATGAGCAAGGTGGTGAACAGGCGCTGTCTACCGGTAAGATCACGGGCCGCCCAAGAAAGTGTCCCGATGAATATGCGGATCGCTTACGTGAACGGGTTAAAACGAATCCGTTGCAATTGGATTTTCACGATGCCCTGTGGACGCGCTCGATGATTCAGATATGACTGAAAGACAAATTTGGCATCGAAGTCAGCGAGCGCTCGGTGGGCAATATCCTGTCTCGTTTGGGGATGAGTGCGCAGCGCCCTGGGTTTAAGGCATACGAGCCAGACCCTGATCAGGTTAAGGTATGGTTAAAAGAAACTTGGCCTGAAGTACAACGAGAAGCGAAAAGGCGGCGAGCGCGGGTCTATTTTGGCGACGAATCGACGATCCGGTCGGATTATCATCGTGGTACCACTTGGGGGGTACGGGGTGATACGCCGGTTGTAGCGAAAACGGGTCGGCGCTTTAGCGTGAATAGGCTGTCAGCCGTTTCGCCGAAGGGTCACCTGCGTTTCATGGTGAGCGAATCACGGGTAACCGCAGACGTTTTTATCGACTTTCTAAGGCGTTTGTTGCACAACGCAAAGCGATCGGTCTATTTGGTTGTTGATGGCCATCCAATTCATCGAACCAAGAAGGTGCAAGAATTTGTCCGCAATAGCCAAGGGAGGCTCACGTTAGTATTGCTACTGCCGTATTCACCGGAACTCAATCCTGATGAACGGGTATGGCATCACGTAAAAAGCCAACGAATTGGGCGGACAGTGGTGGCTACAAAGGAGCAACTGGTGGCCTTGGCTCGTTCGGTGTTGCACTCACTGCAACAGAATACGCAAATAATTAAACGGTTTTTCTATGAAAAGCATGTCAGATATATTCTGAATTGATGTCGGGTAATTTTTTTCCGAATTAGTTACTCCTGAAGCGCCGCCTTCTCTGGAAAAAGACCTGCGTATCGCCGGTTTCGAAAGCAACTATATGCTGATCAAGAAATTTGAACCTTACTTGGTCAACCTGGTCGATTCAAACCAATTTTTCAGCAAAATTGAAGATGTGATCAAAACACAATTGCCTGAATTTATCCAATATCAACAACAGATCAAAAACTATCTGGCATTGTATTTTGGTAAACAAAGTTAGTAGCGTCGGCAACCAACCAAACTCAACACGAAGGAGAAAATGATGAGCTTTTACACACACAATGCAGACAAAAAATCCGGTGATGGACTGGCTCTGACCGATTGGAACAACCTCAGCAGCGCTGTTGCCGGCAAGCAGGGGTTGACCCTGGCACTCAGCGGGAATGATAAGGTCGGGATTGGAACAAAATTGCCAACCCAAAAACTGGAGGTGGCTGGGCATGTTAAAATAACTGGGAATGTTAAAATAACCGGTACCGACCTCATGCTGGGTTTCCAAGGACGAAGGAACGGGGAAACTGGTGGCCATAGGCGTGCATTAGTGCATGGTTCCGGCGACAAATTGCTTATTAATTTTGGGGGTGATTATACCGGTGGAGTAGGCATAGAGGGCAATGTCGGCATAGGCATAACAAGTCCTGGTGAAAAACTGGAGATCAATGGAAAAGTAAAGGCGACCCACTTTATTGGAGATGGTTCGCAAATCACCAATTTAAGCGTCGGTTTAAACGGCCTGAATCTGGCTATCACACCCGGTAATGTGGGTATTGGAACAGCATCGCCAGCCGAAAAACTGGAAGTGGTTGGGCATGTTAAAATAACCGGTACCGACCTCATGCTGGATTCCCACGAACGAAGGAACGGGGAAACTGGTGGCCATAGGCGTGCATTAGTGCATGGTTCCGGCGACAAATTGCTTATTAATTTTGGGGGTGATTATCCCGGTGGAGTAGGGATAGGTGGGAGTGATAATACTCTTACTATAACGACTAACAATAAGCAGGTGACTTTTCATCTACTGCAATCTCATTATGGCGCTAACAAATATATCAGTTGGGATGGAGATGGCAACTGGGACTCGCCTTCTGACAGAAATACCAAAACAGATATTCAATCAGAGCAAGATATTCTCAAGCGATTGGTGCAATTAGATGTGAAAAACTTTCGCTGGAAAGACAGCCCGGAATCAACCAAGAAAACCATTGGTTTGATTGCCCAGGATGTTCAGCCTTTATTTCCCAGTTTGGTCGGAGAAATGCCCGCATCTGATGGAGAGAAAAAGCAGTTAACCTTGAAATTGGGCGCTTTTGGTGTTTTGGCGGTTGGCGCTATTAAGGAATTAAAAGCTGAAATCGATGCGTTAAAAGCAAAAATAGAGCCATTATCATCATGAATGAGATCACACTAAAACTAACCATAGAAGAAGTCAACCTTATTCTGAATGCGCTGGGCGAACAGCCGTTTGCCCAGGTGCACCAGTTGGTGGCCAAGGTGCAAACGCAGGGCAGCAATCAACTGCAGGGTGGAGAAGTTGAGCCAATATCAGAAGAAAAAGCAAAGCCTGATTAGAACAACCAAACAGAGTGCTAGTAGTTCAACTGCCTGATAAATTAGGATATGCCTTTATCCATATGATTTTCTGGATTCTTCACTCGCAGGCTCGTTCAGAATGACGCTATGCCCTTATTTTGGCTTACTGTTGCGCCAACAGGCATAATGTCCAGCGGCCATTACCAGGGCAATCGCACTTAAATCATATCAAGGATTTTGAGTAGATACTGATTATCCCAGCCGGCCTTGGCTCGTTTGGTTTTAACCCCGACTTTCGCGGTTTTTTCCTGCTGAATGAGATTCAGCGCAAGATGGCGGATCATCGCCAAATTCGTTGCGCTATGGCCTTTGCGCGCACGATTCCGATCTTCATCAAAAGCGACATCCAACACCCAGTGCAAGCTGTTTTCGATACCCCAATGACCACGAATCGCTTGGCCCAAAGGAACCGGATTACGATCATCCAAACTACTGATGAAATACCGGGTTTCGGTTTCCGTTTTCTCCTTCAACTCACGTTGGGAGGTAACTTCAACAATACTTTGTAACCCTTTCCAATCCGGGTGCCGTGCCTTAAGCCACTGAATGTCGTTGCTGGTACGTAGCTGGCGCGTCTCTATGCGTCCATGGCCCGCATCGACATCTATTGTCGCCTCCTGCGCCGATAACGAAGACTGAAACCAAGTCACCACATCGTCGTGGAGTGCACTCTGGTTACCCTTCAAACTCAACACATAGTCCCCGCCTTGACCAACCACCTGACGGGCAATTTTCTTCTGGCGTCCCATCGCGTCAATCGTTACCACTGCCCCTGTAATATCCAACTGTTTCAAGAGCTTGGGTATCGCGGTGATTTCATTCGACTTGTCATCGACCTTTTCTTGTCCCAACACCAAGCGATTTTGCTGCGCCCAGGCGCTCACCATGTGAATGGCCGCTTTTTTTGATGCCGTGTCCAGGCTGCGCCTGATGGTCTTGCCATCAATTGCAATGACTTCCCCCTCAGTTAACTGCGCCAAATCCGCCACCCAGCGAGAAAAGCCCGCATCACGCGGCAATTACCGGGTGGTGGATTATGAATCGGACGGAAGAGATTCGCGGCGCCATCATCAATCGGTTGGTGGCCGTGCCCGGCATCGGGCAGGTCTACCGATACCAACGCTATGCCGCTCAGCAGTCCGAGTTCCGCCGTTTGTATCAGGTGGGTGACCAAGTGCTCGGCTGGTACGTCAGGCGGATGGCGACGGCTGAGCGGGTGGATACCATTGCTTGGAACGAAGAGCACCGTCAGTGGCGCATCGAAGGCGTGATGAGCCTGAATGATGCGGCCGCGTCGGAAATCACCTTCGATGCGCTGATAGATGAGATAAGGAGCACGTTCCGGGGCAATGAAACGCTGGACGATGTCGTTGAGACCACCGTTGTGAATAACCAGGCCGGTGTGCAACTGGAGACCTCGGGTCCAGTCATGTTCGCGGGCGTGCTGTGCCATCGGGCACAGATGAGCTTGACTACCATCACCCGTGTCGAGGCGGCGAGAGGATTGACTCAGGCGGCTATGGACGATGACTTCGACGTATGAACATACCGAACACGACCGGCTGATTGCCAATGTGGTGCGGCTGGGGATCATTGAGGCGGTGGACCACGACCGCCGCCGCCTGCGCGTGCGCAGCGGCGAGACCGTCACCGACTGGCTGCCGTGGCCGACCGACATCGGCCGTCACTACATACGCTGGCGGCCGCTGCGGATCGGTACCCAGGTAGTGCTGGCCGCGCAGTCGGGCGACCTGACTCAGGCGGGTATCGTCGGCATGTTGTATACGCAGTCGCTGGATGCCCCTGCGTCCGGCGATGCCGCACCCGAGGATGTCGATATCGTGCAGTGGGACGACGGCACCCAGGTCGCATACCGCGTGGACACCCGCGAGCTGCGCGTGCACAGCGCGGGTGATCTGTACTTGAGTGCGAAGGGCACACTGTGGATGGATGCTGAGCGCATCCGCGTGTTCGAGGCATAGATGAAACCAGTATCCCTGTTGGGTCACCTGTGTAGCGGTCACGGGTGCTGGCCACCCCGCCCGAGCATAGAGGGGGAGGGGCGCTTCACCGTAGGCGGCATACCAGTGCATCTGCAATCTCATGCCTGGGCAGTGCACGGGTGTGCCGACTGCCGGCCGCATGACAGCGTGCTTGCGTCAGGAAGTAGCCGCTTCACGGTGGGTGGGTGTGAGATCAGCCGGATCGGCGACCCCGTGGCCTGTGGCTCCCGCGTCGCCGAAGGCGATGAGCGCTTCACGGTTGGAGGTGAATGATCGATGAATATGACGCTAGAGGTCGCCACGCTCATCGGTGCCATTACGGCATTCGTTTCGGTCGTGGGCATAGGATGGAAGCTATCCGCGGGTTATACGACTCATTTTCGAGAGTTGACCGATGCGGTCTCAGCTCAGCATAAGGAACAAACCGATTCAATTACCGCGGAGCTGAGAGGCCTGATTGAGTCGCTGCGCTCGATTGCGGTCGGCATGACCGAGCTAAAAACCGATGCTGAAGAACGGAAGCTTCGAGAGATGATTCGCGATGAAATAGAAGGCCGTAACTAACGAATGCAAGGCATGAACGCACAGACTGGCCGGGCGCTGGCAGGTTTGGACCACTTGCGCCAGTCCGTCAACGATATATTGACCACGTACGTCGGTAGCCGAGTGGAGCGGCGTGTCTATGGTTCGCGTTTGTTCGCTAAGGTCGATGCCCCCGGAACGAGCGCCACCCTGATCGGGTTGTATGCCGATGTGGCCGAAGCGTTGACCCAGTGGGAGCCGCGCTTTCGGGTGCGGCGAGTGCGTCATACCGGAGTCACGGCGGCCGGCCGCGCTCTACTCAATATCGAGGGGGAATATTTGGTGGATGGCCGTACCATCACCCTAGATGGGATTGTGATATGAGCCGCTTTAGCGCCATTGACCTAGATCAACTACCAGCGCCCGATGTAATCGAGGCGCTGAACTATGAAACTATATTGAGGGGCATGAAAGAGACGTTTTTGCGGCATGCCCCGGACTACCACGAGGTCTTGGACCTCGAATCTGAACCTCTGGTCAAGTTACTGCAGTCGGTGGCCTATGAAGTACTCCACCACCGCCAAAGAGTGAATGATGCGGCCTACGCAGTGTTGTTAGCCCATTCTCGTGGCAGTGACCTGGATCATCTCGGCTCATTATTTAGTGTACATCGACAGCAGGTGTCCGCTGGCAATCTCAATATCAACCCGCCAGTGCTCCCAACCTATGAAGACAATGCCCGGCTGCGAGATCGAATTCAAATGAGCCCGGAAGGCTACAGTACAGCTGGACCCATAGGCGCCTACATCTTTCACGCGCTCAGCGCTGACCCGCGGGTAAAGGATGTGTGTGTCTATATGCCCCAGCCGGGTGTGGTCGTTGTGGCGGTGCTGGGCACCGAAGGTGACGGCCAGCCCAGCGTCGAGC
The DNA here is from genome assembly GCA_012103455.1 of Gammaproteobacteria bacterium. Classification (GTDB taxonomy): domain Bacteria; phylum Pseudomonadota; class Gammaproteobacteria; order HK1; family HK1; genus WLWT01. Next base: position 3,658,484 of record WLWT01000001.1, on the reverse strand, counting down.
TAGTAGACATCGTGCGCCGAGCGCTCAGCCACGAAGATGTTGCGCCCCTCACCGATCAGATCAGCGTGCGCGGCGCCGACGTTATCCCGTTCGAGGTCGTGGCCAGGTTGAATGTCCTGGACGGGCCAGAGACCGAAATGATCCGCGACGCTGCGGCACGGGCGGTGAGGAATTATGTCCTGCAACGGCATGGACTGGAGGAATCTCGTGACACTATTGCCCGGTCCATGCGCGAGCAGGCCGATGACGTCGCGCGCGTCGCTATCGCCCGGTCAGCTCTTTATGCAGCGCTGCATCAACCAGGCGTGCGGCAGGTGGAATTGGCGACGCCCGCGAGTGATGTGATGGCGCTGCCTTACGAGGCCCCGTATTGCACGGACATTCGCGTCACCGTTGGTGACCAATGAAAACGTTACTGCCTCCCAATGCCACAGTGCTGGAACGTGCCGCGGATCTGGCGCTGCGCAGCGCCATTCAGGCCATCCCCAAGAGCAGGCTGAATTGCAGCACTGGATTCGCTGGGGTTTCCCGTGCGCCCCGTGCGCATGCTTCCGGGCCGCAAGGCCCGGCTTCATTGCCCGAAAGGCGGCTGCTCGACCGATCTCCACAACGGAGCGGGTCGGGAGAGCGCGTGCAAAGGCGTAGCGCCCCGCGGATGACCGAGACCGCCGGCAGTTCTTTAACCGCGCCTTGCGCGATGGCGATGGGCGGAGCCGTGAGTGGGGGGAGGGTTCAGATTTTATCGAGCAGGCTGAAGTACCGGCTCCGCGACATCCCGGCGGTACGCATGTTGCTCCGAATAATGTCCAGGCCCACCTCGGCGTACTTCGGAACGATGACGGGCCGGAGAACGCCCGGTTTGCTCAGTACTACATGTGAACCGGTGGTGCGATCATGCGTAAAACCGTCCGCCAATCAGTGTGCGTGAGCTTCGCCCTGCGCCACCAGCGGGAATGGAACCCGGACCATACGCCGGTCCTCGATCGGCCCGGGGTCCGTATCCGGTTCGAAGTCGCAGTCCTTCAGAACCTGCTCCAGGGTGCCGCGGGAAAAACAGGATTTGATGAACAACTGCAACGCCTCGACGAGATTGGCGAGAGCGGTTTCCTCGTCGGGCCCTTGGCTGTACACGTCGAACGGCGGACAGAAGGACACAAAATGACTGCCGTCCTGCCGCACTTCGGCGGGAACGGACAGTTCAATCCGGATTCTGTTCGTCATCCGCGAATCCTCCTCGGCTTTTCACGGAGAAAAGGTACTCCAAGCGGGTGCAGGTGTCATCGGGCCGAAGCACGTCCGTCGCCCGCGCCGAATCCCGGCCGCAAGCGCCGGCGCTACACGGGCGGCGAATCCAAGCCCCTCTGTCGCACCCGCGGTCATCCCGGGGATACACTGTCGGCCGTATCGTCGGCGATCCATTATCCAGCCGGGCTCCGGGAGCCCGAGCCGAGCGGCATCCGCAAGCCCGGGCGCCGCAGATCCCCAACCCCCGTAGACGCCCCCGTGGACCCCTGGTACAAGACCGTCACGCCCCGCCGGGAAGTGCGCGAAGGCCGCTCGTTCAACCCGGACGAGTTCGCCATCCACCTCGAACAGGTGATCGCGAAGACCGCGCCCGCGGATTACCGGAACCCGGAGCAGTGCTTCGCCCGCACCTGCCTCACCCGCGCGCTACGCGAACACGCGGGGATGGTGCTGCGACGGCGCGCGGGCCGGACCACCGACACCGTTCCAATCATGACCCTCATCGCGCAGTTCGGCGGCGGCAAGACACATAACCTCGCGGCCCTGTACCACCTGGCCACCGGCGGCGGCGTGGGCCGTTGTCCGGAGGTGGCCGATCGGCTCCGGGAGGCCGGGGTGCCGGCGCTCCCGGAGGCGAGGGTCGCGGCCTTCGCCGGCAATGCCTGGGACCCGCGGGAGGGCGGGAGACGCCGTGGCTCGACCTCGCCTGGCAGCTCGCCGGGGAGCCGGGCGTGGGTGCGCCCGGCCCCGCCGCGAAGACCACGCCCCCAGGCACCGATGCGATTGGTCGCGTCTTCCGGGCGGCCGGCGCCCCAGGACTCCGAGCCGGAGTCCGCGCCCCCATCGAGCGCGGCTTCCACCAGAACCATCCGCGTGAGCGGCGACTTCCCGCCGGAGGTATGGAACCGGCTGGGCAGGACACTGCTGCCCAAGCTGAGAGGCGGTGCGGCGCTCACGCTCGGGGTCGAATTCTAGGCGACGGTCGAAGGCGACAGGGCCGACGGCCTCGTAGCCGATCTGAAGCAGATACTCGCCGACTTGGGCCTGTCGGACAGGGTGGACGTCCGGTGAGCCGGGAACGGGCCGTGTGCCGCCGGCTTATCGACTTCGGATCGGTCAGCGCTATCCTTGATTGACCATCCGAGGACTGCTGCGCAGGACCTGACGTTTCCCCGGTCAGCTTCGCAGCCGCGCTCCATGCCGCTCAAGCCCTGGGGAGGGTCCATCCCATGGCCACCCGACGCCCCCGGAACGGCGGACGCGCGGCCCGCCACCGCGCGCGGGTCGGCGCACCAGCGCCGATGCCGCCGCCGCTGGAGCTGCCCTTCTACGAAGTGCTCGACGAAGAAGGCGTCGAGCGCATCCACGACGTCTCGATGCGGATCCTCGAACCGATCGGCATCGACTTTCGCGACGACGAGGCGATCGATTACTGGAAGGCGGCGCGCGCCGGCATCGACGGCTACCGCGTGCGCATCGATCGCGCCCTGCTCATGGAGCTGGTCGCGAAAGCTCCGGAAACCTTCACCCTCACCGCGCGCAACCTCGAGCGCAGCGTCCCCATGGGCGGGCGCCACATGGTGTTCGTGCCCACCTACGGCTCGCCCTTCTTGCTCGACTTCGAGGACCGCCGCCGCTACGGCACCCGCGACGACCTACACGCCTTCTACAAGCTAGGTAAAGCGCGGCGTGAGCTGGGCTACAAGCCGCAAGTGCGCATTGCAGAAGGCAGGCAGCGGTATCTCGCTTGGACCGCGGATAACTACACCGGCAAGCGATGAGTGGCCAGCCATTACGGCTCGCGCTCATCGGCGCTGGCCACTGGGGTACCCGCTACGCTTTGACCATTCATGCGCCGCCGGGTGTTGCATTACGCTGGGTGGCGTCGCGGCGCGAGGGGCTGCCCGCCAGCGCGTTTGTGGACGTTGCGCACTGCGCGCATTGGAGCGGGCTACCCCTGGCGCAGATCGATGCCGCCATCATTGCCAATGCCACCGGGGAGCAGGTCGCCGCTGCCGCTTTTTGTTTAGGGCACCTCTAACAATGCACTTTTTCCGCGATGGCGGCGTCAGCTCCGTGCTCGAATCCTCAGGTATCACCTATCACTGCGGTTCCGCGCGCGGTGCTTCCTTGCACTGACGAAAAAAGTGCATTTTTAGAGGCGCCCATCTGCTCGAAATCCACATCCATCACGCGCACGCGTACGCCTTCCATCAAACGCATACCCGCGCCGTACATCAAGCCAGCCATCAAAGCGTAAACACCTGCCATAGGGCCCAGTAAACGGCCGACCTCATCACGGCTCAACACCGCCAGCCAACGCCGCGTACGCTTGGCGTGACGCAAAGCGAACGCATCAGGTGGACGCTGCAATACCTGCGTCAACCCAAACACAATGGCGTTCAAAGCCACATTGTGGGTGCTGGCCTAGATAGTGCGCTCCGTAGCAAGATAGGACAAATAACGTTCAACATCGGTGCGCTTCACCTCCGCGATGGATTGTCCCGCGCACCCACGCATAAACCGGGTGACCCAATCGATATAGGCCTGCTCAGTGCGGATCGAATAATGACGCGCCCGGAGCAGGCTCAACATCCGCCGCAACGAAACCTGGTATGAGGCATCCAAGCCGGTATCCGAACCGGCACGCCCGGCCCAATTGGCCGCCGGCGCGGACCGGCCAGGGCCGCATGCTCCGGTTCAAGCGGTCGCATCGCCTCACGCCAAAACAACCAATCTACAAGCTTGACCCGCAGGCGTATCGGCTCACTCAACCAGTCATCAACGCAACGCCTCCACTGCTTGCTTAAACTGCCCATCCGGTAATCGATGTTGGCGCGACAAATTTCGCAGAAAAGCCTCTATATCCGCCTTGGATAAAGCAGACAATGATTTATCCGGGAAGGCTCTGAGCAAACGTTCGAGATGTCGGACATAGCAACGCCGCGCGCCTTCGGGCAGCTGTTGTTTGGCTAACAGGTTAAGTTAATTGTGCCCATTGGATGGGGCGTTCATCCGCGAAGTGATGATGTGTGGTGACTCGGGTTAACCAGGAATATATCGCACTAGATAGTCTCTGTCTAATGCAGTATATTCCATATCCGTCTAATACACTGTCAGGGTTCGAGATGGCTAAAAAAACATTCCCGTGTGGACATAAGGGAAAAGGTAAGTATTGTCATAGGTGTGAACAAGAAAAGCAACTTGTCGAAAGTAAAGTAAAGGAACAAAAAATAGCTGATGAATGGGAGCGGTTATTTGAAGCTGATCCTGTTAATTTAAAGCCACTTAATAAAAAAATCTCATAGATAAGACTAGAAAAATAATATCAAGAATTGAATCTGGTGAACATTATTCGAAGTACAAGGGAAAAAGGATGCAATATGATAGAAATGTTATTTCCATTCCTATTCATCCGGATTTTAGATTGATACTTCACCGAACGAAGAATGGATTTATGGTGAAAGATTTAACTAGTCATGAAGATTATAATATTAAGAAACCTGGTGAAAAAACCTAACAAGGCAAATCCAGCGGACGCGCAAAAGGCGCGTGCCGCTGATTTGCGACGTCAGCACTTGACAGAAGGAATCGATAACACTACCGTAATACCAAAACCTGATCGATAAGGGCATGAACGATGTTAAGTGTTAAGGTATCACCAAAATTTCAAGTTGTTATTCCCAAAGAAATCAGAGAGTCCTTGCAGGTGCAACCCGGACAACGAATGCAGGTTGTCCAGTACGAAAACAGAATTGAACTTATCCCTGAAAGAGATGTAGGTGAACTAGAAGGTTTTCTTAAAGGTATTAATACAAAATTTACCAGAGAAGAAGACCGAATATGAATGTTGTAGACACTTCAGGGTGGCTCGAATATTTTGCCGGCGGTGGAAATGCCAAAAAATTTGCTGCTCCGATAAAGCAATTCGACCAACTTATAGTGCCAACTATATGTATGTACGAAATATCGAAAGTAATACTTCGAGAAAGCGACGAAAATCATTTATTGCAGGCTCTTGCAGTTATCCAAAAAGGAAAAATAGTGGCATTGACACCCTCGATATCTACTGCTGCCGCCAAAATAAGCCTGCAGTATAAACTACCAATGGCTGATAGCATTATCTATACAATAGCAACTCATTTTGCTGCAACAGTATGGACACAAGATATTGATTTTAAAGGTCTGCCGGATGTCAACTACATACCAAAAAACTAGTGTTAACAAGGCAACTTAACTCGGACCAAAAAACGCGGCGCTCCTTTCGTGGTAAATTCAGGTTCAGTGGTAACACGTTTTTTGGTCCGGTTATTTACGGCGTTAGACATAGGACAGAACTCGCAGACTCTTCTGCGGCGAATTGGTGATGACTGACCCAACTAGACTTCAATGAATGAACAATGACAGTCAATGGCAACGGCGGGCGCGCGTGGTGCTGGGTTTATTTTTTATCGCCGCCGGCTGCAATCATTTTGTTCATGCCGAGTTCTACGTGATGATTATGCCGCCCTACTTGCCTTGGCACTGGGAGTTAGTGCTGATCAGCGGATTGTTCGAAGTCTTAGGTGGCGCAGGCGTACTCATAACCTCTCTACGGCGCACCGCCGCTTTTGGACTCATGGCGCTTATCATCGCTGTGTATCCGGCTAATGTTCACATGGCTATGAACCCTGATCTGTATCCGGCATTGCCGCCTTGGGCGCTCTACGCCCGTTTACCGTTACAGTTTGTGGCCTTAGCGTGGGTGTACTGGGCGTGCTTAACTAAAACGTCAAAAGGGCGCCTCTAACAATAGTCATTGTTTCGTGAGTGCAAGAAAGCACCGCGCGCACAACCGCAGTGATAGGTGATACCTGAGGATTGGAGCACGGCGCTGACGCCGCAATCGCGGGAAAAGTGCATTTTTAGCAGGTGCCCAAAAATTTAAACGCCCGGCGTTACCATATTGAGTTCACCGTCGAAACCGATCGGCATGGGCGCGGATAACACTTCGATGCGCTCATTCGCTTCCGCTTCGTCCAGTAATGCGCTGGATGCCCACATCTCGGTTAGCTTTGACGTGTTGGTGATCCACAAAAGGCGTAACGAAGCCGGATCTTCCTCGGCCCTGAAACCTGAAAAGATCTGCATGGCTTGTAATTCACTTTCCACCAACATGGGGATCTTGCCCACGCTTAACCGCTTCGCCGTGTACGCGTTCATGTAGGTTGAATTCAGATCCACCTTGGGTAGCACAGCGCGTGGCATCAGATCGGCGTTACCCAAGCCGGTGGCATTACCATGGGTTTGTTCGGTGAGATCGCGCACGTAGATGCATTGGATGCGCGGCGCTGTGAGGCCCGGTTTGCGGCCTATGACATTGGTGTCCATGCCGGCGCCACTTATGTTTTTGCCGATTTCATCGACGATCAATACATCCAGATCATCGAAGGGTAAGCGCGGCAGCAAGTCATACGCTTCGCGCAACAACACTCCTTCTTGCTCGAGTAGGGCCGCGTGGCTGTCTCTTTGAAGGCGTTTTCCACCAGCGCCAGCCCACCTAGTAGTTTGGGCCGCCCGGCTTGCACGATGATGCGTGATGCGTCCATGATCATGCGCCCCATGTCCACCCGTAACGCTTGTTGGTGGATGGTGGAGGCACCGCTTTGTTTGCCTAGGCCGATGACCAGCATTTTGCACAGCCCGCTTTCCACTACCTCGGTGAAGCCGGTGTGGGGTTTGACCCGGTTGATCACCAAGACGCCATCGGCATCGTGGCAGTGCTTGTCCTGGTAAACGGGGAATCCGGTGGCGGTGGTGCCGATCTGTACTACTTCCATGCTGGAGTGGATGGAGCAGCCTACGCTCGCCGGCGTCATGCCATGGGTATTGGCCAATACCTCCATTTGTCCTTGCGCGGTGGCGCCGCCATGACTGCCCATGCCGGGGACCACGAAAGGTTGCGCACCGGCGGCCTTCAGTTCGGCCACCGCCGTGCGCACCACTGGTAGAAAGTTGACGATGCCTCTTGAACTGCCGGTGACGGCGATGCGTTGGCCGGCTTCGATCGTGCTGAGAAAGGGCGCCAGCTCGCGGCGCACGGCGTTTTCCACGTCCTCCTCCAGCGGCCGTGGAAAATGCTGGCGTAGCTTGAACAGGGCCGGTGCGTCGCCGGCATTGATACCGGCATGGGCGTGTGAGAGTTGAAAGCGGGTGTGGTTTTGCATGATTGAAGTGTCCTCTTCCCTGCGGGTAGTCGAGTGGGCACGGTTAGTTGAGGGCAGTTAATAGTTAATAGTTAATAGGTTAATGGGCGCCATCAATAGAGCGCCTGGCAGTGGGTACCTTCCGCTATTCTATGCGCCTATGAGAGTAGGTGTAGAAGTCGGTGGTACGTTTACGGATCTGGTGGCCATCGAAGACGGCATGATCCGAACGGCGAAGGTGCCGAGTACACCGCATGCACCCGAGGTGGGCGCCATAGCCGCATTGAGGGCATGGGGCGGGGCGTTGGACCAAGTGGTGGAATTGGCCCATGGCTCCACCGTGGCCACCAATGCGATCTTGGAGCGCAAGGGCGCGCGGGTGTGTTTGTTGGTCACCCAAGGTACCCGTGATCTGCTGTATCTTCAGCGCCACAACCGGCGTTATATCTACGATCTGCACTACGTTAAGCCGGCGCCGGTGGTGGAACGCAAGGATACCTTCGAGGTCGCGGAGCGTTTAGACGCTGACGGCGCCGTGGTGATGGCGCTGGACGAGGCGGCCTTGGCCGCGGTGTTGGCCCGGATTAAGGCACAAAAGGTGGCGCGGTATGATGCCATCGCTGTCGCTTATCTGAACAGCTACGCCAACCCTAGCCATGAGCAGCGCACGGCGGCGCTGATCGCCGAAGCCGGCATCGATCTGCCGGTGACCTTGTCGCATGAGGTGATGCCGGTTTTCAGGGAGTATGAGCGGTATTCCACCACCGCCTTGTCGGCTTATGTGCAGCCGGTCATCAGTGCTTACCTCGAGCGGCTGGAAAGCGCTTTGGCGCAGGGCGGCTTTAGCGGCCATCTGAGTGTTATGCAGTCGAACGGTGGCCGCCTACCGGCCGCCGCCATGGGCCGTAATGCCATCAGCTCGCTGTTCTCAGGACCAGCCGCCGGCGTGGTGGGCGCCACCCGCCAAGCGGCCCGCTCAGCGTTGCACGACATTATTACTCTCGATATGGGGGGCACTAGCACGGATGTGTGCCTGGTGGAAGGAGGGCAGGCGCAGATCGTTGCTGAAACGCAGGTGGATGGTTTACCTATCAAGATGCCGGGGCTGGATATCGAGACAGTCGGTGCCGGCGGCGGTTCCATCATCTGGGTCGATGACGGCGGCATGTTGCGGGTAGGCCCGCAGTCGGCCGGGGCCGCACCGGGGCCGGCTTGTTATGGCCGCGGTGGTGGGTTGCCGACCATTACCGATGCTCATGTGGTACGCGGCACGATGCGCGCCGGCGCTTTTTTGGGTGGCGCTATGCCCATTGATGCAAAAGCGGCGCGCGCAGCGGTGGCCGCTATCGCCGGTCTATTGGGGTTAGCGGTGGAGGCGGCGGCCGACGCCGCCATCCGAGTGGCGGAGTCGAACGTAGTGCGGGCGATCCAGCGCCTTTCCACCGAGCGTGGTAAGGACCCAAGAGGCTTCGCGCTGGTACCGTTCGGTGGCGCCGGGCCCATGCAGGCGGTGCGGGTGGCCGAGGAACTGGGGCTCGCCACAGTGGTGGTGCCACCCCACGCCGGCGTGCTGTCGGCCCTCGGTTTGCTGGCGTGCGACTATGTGCACTATGAGACGCAAACGCGCCGCATCACGGTCCGAGCGGAGCGTATGGGCGAGCTGCGGGCGCTTGTCGATGAGTTACGCGGCAAGGTGATGGCGTTCTTCGCCGGGCTCGGTATGCGCGGTGTGCGCTTCTCGGTCACCTTCGAGATGCGCTATGTCACGCAAGCGTTCGAGATCCCCGTGAGCATTGACGAAGCGCAGGTGAATGCAGCCGATGCGGTTCACATACGCGAGCGGTTCGACGCCGAACATACCCGCCATTTCGAGTTCGCCGGGGCGGCGGAGCAGGCCTGCGAAATCGTCTCCGTGCGGGTAGGCGGCGCGGTGACGCCTGCTGCGTTGCCGGCGCCGCGGTTGAACGATGAGGCGGGCGGGGCGGCGGGCCCGGTGGAGGTGTTCGAGCAAGGCAAGCGGGTGCGGGCGCTGTGCGTCAGCCGGGGCGGCTTTTCAAATGGCGCGTGCGGCCCCATGATCATCGAGGACACCACCTCGACCGTCTATCTACCCGAGGGCTGGCACGCGCACCACGACGCCGCTTTCAATCTGATTATCGAAAAAGCTCATCATCAAGGTTCATCACCGGGGCAGATCTGAGCTATGGACATGACCGCGTTGAACCCTGCTGATCAGGCGGTGATCACGCAGGCCTTGTTGGCCGCCGCCAATGAGATGGGCGCTAAGCTCATCCGCTCGGCGCACTCGCCCATCGTGCGTGAAGCCTCTGATGCATCGACCGCTTTGTTGGACTGCAACGGCGCGGTGGTGGCTCAGTCGGAATTGATCCCGCTGCAATTGGGCTCCATCACCCACACTTTCGCAGCCTGCGCCGCCGCCGTGCCGATCGATGAGCTGGCGCAGGGCGATTTTTACATCAACAACGATCCTTTCAACGGCGGTCAGCACGTACCGGATGTGTTTATTTTTACCCCCATATTCGTAGACGGCGTGCGCGTCGGGTTCTGCGCATCAGTGGCCCATCACATTGATATGGGCGGTGGCGCGCCGGGGTTGAACCCGGATGCCACCGATGTACATCAGGAAGGCATCATCATCCCGCCTAGCCGCTACAGCATGGCGCGGGACTGGAACGGTGGCCCATTCGAGCGCCTGCTGCGGGCCAATATCCGGCTTGCGGATGCCACCATAGGCGATTTCAACGCTCAGTTCGCCGCTAACCGTATCGGTGCCGGGCGGGTGCGCGAGCTGTGCCGCAAGTACGGCACGGAAACGGTGTTGCGGGTAATGGAGGCGGCGTTGGACTACGCCGAGCGAAGAGTGCGCGGCGCCCTGCGGCAGGTGCCCGATGGGGTCTACCTGGGTGAAGATGCTATTGACGACGACGGCTTCGGCAACGGGCCGCTCAGCATCAAAGCTACTGTCGAAATCAGGGGCGATGCCATCAGCGCCGATTTCTCCGGCAGTGCCGCTCAAGTCAAAGCCAATATCAACAATCCGTTCGCCGCCACCGTGGGGGCCACCGCTTCGGTGGTGAAAGCGGTGCTCACCAGTCACGATATTCCGTTTAATGCCGGGGCGTTGCGGGCGATCTCGGTGACGGCGCCCTATGGCAGTATCGTCAATCCCAAGCCACCGGCGGCGGTGCGCGCCCGCTTGTTGCCCAGCTACCGGGTTTACAACGCGGTGATGAAAGCACTGGCCGGGGCCGTACCCGGGCGGGTGGTCGCGTGCGGTTACGACACCACTACCTCCGCCTGCTTGAGCCACTTCAGTGCGCGCGGGTATGCCATTTATCTGGAGATCTTCGGTGGTGGATTAGGCGCAGGTCCGGTGCATGACGGCTGCGACGGGGTTGATTGCCCATTGTCCAATTGCAGCAATATTCCTATTGAAGCGATGGACATGACTTATCCGTTTTTCCGCGTACTCGACTACAGCTTGGTGCCCGGCTCCGGCGGGCGCGGCAAGCAACGCGGCGGCCTGGCGCTTCAGCGCATCTATGAGGTGCTGGAAGATGACGTGCAGTTTGCCACTTATGCCGATCGCTTCGAGCTTGAATCCGCCGGTCTATTCGGTGGTGAGCCGGGGGCACGGGCGCAGACTTTCGTGCTGCGCGGTGCTGAGCGTATCGCTTTGCGCTCCAAGCAGAGCTTTTCTCTGCGCGCTGGCGATAGGCTGGTCCTGCGCACAGGGGGCGGTGGCGGTTACGGCCCTCCCGGGGAGCGCCCGTCCCATCGTATCGAAGCCGACCGCGCCAACGGTCTACTAGCAAGCAGCAACACAGGAGGCAGTGCGCGATGAGTTTGAGTGAGTATGAACGTGAGGTGCAAAGGGAGATCGATCGTTGGCAGCGCGGTGACAGTTCTCTGTTGCGCCAAGTGTTCGACATAGCTATGACGCCGTTTGATTGGCTGACCGAGCATATGGTCCCGGCAGCGGCCATCGAGCAGGCGGATAATGCTGTGGCTAAATTTTTCTCATTATTGAGCAATGCTTCGGAATGGTCCGTGACGCCCGATACAGTGATCGCCCAGGCCAAGGATTTAGGCCTCGAAGTGGCCAGTGTGGCGGGTTTGCGTAAACTGGATCTCGAACAATTGGATCCGCTGGCACGGGCGCAATTCACCCAGAGCGAGTTAGCTGCCGCCATTCAAGGGGGTGGCATGGGGCTGGGTGGCGTGGCGCTGATAGTGGCGGATATACCGGTGTTGTTCGCCATCAATTTGCGCCTGATTCAGCGCGTGGCCGCCGCATATGGTTTTGATTTACGCGGACCTCAGTATCGGCCCATCGTTATGTGCGTGTTCAACGTGGCGGCCTGTGGCGATGTGGACTCGCGCCATCAAGCGCTGCGTGAAGTCAGTGTGGCAGCATCCGCTCTGTCCGGTTCCGGTGGCTATAAGGGGCGCGTCAGCGGTACTTTTTTTGCGCAAAACCGCAATATTCCTCGCGAGATCGCTAAACAGGTCATCGGCCGCAAGTTGGCGCAAACGATCCCCATCGCTGGCGCCGCGGTGGGTGCAGGAATCAACTACTGGTTCACCCGTCAAACGGCGCAAGCTTCTTTTATGGTGTTGCGCGCGCTACACCTCGAGTGCCGGGAGCGGCATATATGACAGCCGAGGAGCAGACCAAGCTCGATCTGGATCCACGCGCATGTATGCAGCTCTACCTGGAAGGCCAACACAAAGAGTTGGCCCAGTGTTTTATCGATCTGCTGCAAAAGTTCGCCGCCGCCGTCTACTATGAGTTAGATGAGCAGACCACTCATTTCGTCAACGTCTTCGCCAAGAATTTTTTATATTTTTTTACCCAACCCGATTTTTTACCGCATGAGAACCAATCGCGCTGCTTTGTTGAACTCAATCCGGTGATTTGCAATGTGGTGGCGATGTCGGAGTTCCGCACCACGGATGCTTATCTCGCCATGCTGCTGCGCCAGCCGCGCAATTTCGCCAAAACGCTGGCGCTGTACAATCCCCGTTGCCATACGCGGCTCAACCGTAAGGTGTTTTTCGACGCTAACGTAGAGTTAGCGTCGCTTTGGTATATAGTCAATTTCACCAACTACCGGGTGGGCAGCGCGGCCTATAACACCTGGCAGCACCTGCGCGAACATATGTATGACATCGACCAACGCTTGATGCCGGTATCCGTTCATGTACCACACGCTTATTTCGGCGTGACGTATATAGATAACGAACGGGATCACGAACTCAAACGTGTCATCAACGCTGGTTTCAAAGCTTGGACCCATGCCCCGCCGATCCACAACAAGCCCGACAAGAAGAAAATCCTCATCGTGACCAATATGTGGCATAAAGGCCACTCGGTATACCGGTGCATGCATGCATTCTTGCGGGCGCTGGCGCAAGACTACGAATTGTCGCTGTTGTCGTTGGGTCAAGCCCTGGAGGCGCTGGATGTTGAACTGTTTGAAGGCCGCGTGCACACGTTTGCTCTGCATGATCCCAAGCGCGATTATTCGGTTCTAGCCAACAATGAATTTCAGCTCGTGTTCTTTCCGGACATAGGCATGAATATAGAGAGCATCGCGCTTGCGAATCTACGTATTGCGCCGATTCAAGTGTGCGGCTACGGACATCCGGTCTCCACCTTCGGCGCGCAGATAGATTATTGGCTGGGGGGGGGGGGGGAAACGGAAGACGAAACGGCCTATGAGACCAACTATGACGAGCGTTTGGTGCTGATCCCGGGGGCCGGTGTGATGCCCAATCGCCCGCTTTACGAACGGCGCAGCCTGGCTAGGCCCAGCGATAGGATACGCATCGGCTGCCCATGGACCGGCCAGAAGATCAACTATCCATTGTTGCAAACCCTCGCTCGGATCGATGAGCGCAGCGAGCGCGATATCATTTTCGAGTTCTATCCTAGTGGTGCATTGGTGAGCGGTGGTTTTAGTCAGCTACGCCGCGATGTGTATGAGGTGCTCGATGAACACTCAGTGCACATCATTGGCAATTTGCACTATCCGTCCTATATGGCGCACATGGAGACGTGCCAGCTCACCTTGGACAGTTACCCTTTCGGTGGTTATGCGACGGCGACGGATGCTCTGTTCTTGCACCGGCCCATGGTCACGCGCGAAGGCGGTAAGTTCTACAACCGCTCGGCCGCGTCCCTGCTGCGCGCATGTGGCTTGCATGAACTCATCACCCATAGCGAGGGCGCTTATATCGAGACCGCTGTGCGGTTGATCGATGATGATGCGTTTCGTTTGGGTTTGATCAATAGGCTGCGTTCGCTGGATTTGGACAAAGAGTTATTTGCCGATAGGAGTTCACAGCAGTTCAAGCAGGCGATTACCTATCTGATAGAAAACCATCAGGCCCTGAAGACATCCGGCGATAGAAGGCCGTTGCGCTTCATTTAGTGATGACGGGTAATTGTGATATAGGGCGCCTGATAAAAATAGTCATTGTTTCGTGAGTGCAAGGAAGCACCGCGCACACAACCGCAGTGTATAGGTGATACCTGAGGATTCGAGCACGGCGCTGACGCCGCAATCGCGGGAAAAGTGCATTTTTAGAGGTGCCCTATTGATGGTGCTAGTGGCGCATTCGCCTATCTAGTGGCGCATTCGCCTATAAGGTGATGGCGCCTATACGGTGATGGCGTCCATCCAGTGATGGGGTCACATACCTCGCAGCACGTTGGCGTATACGGTAAGAAACTCGCGAAAAGCTTCGGCAAAATCATCGTAATGCCTCTGCTCGAGCGGCAGCGATAGGCTGGCCAAGCCGGCGCGGCCCAGATAAAAGCCGCGGTTCAACATGGCTAGGTGAAAAAGCGCGCGCGCATCCGCTGGTGTGCGTCTAGCATCGTGGGGGGTGTTGATCACCTCGCGGGTAAAATGAAAGCCGAGCATCGAGCCTGCGCCGGTGACTTGGGCCGGCACGTCCAATGCTTCGATAATACTGTTCAACCGCTCCCGGTACGCATCGCCGCGAGCGTTGTGGGCGATGGCCACAGCCGGTGTGTAGATGTCACGCATACCGGCCAGGCCGGCGGCCATGGTGAGTACGTTGTTGTTGAAAGTGCCGGCGTGCGGCAGGCTGTCACTGCGCCGTGGGTCGAACTGCGCCATCACATCTGCCCGGCCGCCGAATGCACCGAAAGTCAAACCACCCCCTATGTACTTGCCGAAACTGCTCATATCCGGGGTGATGCCGAACAGTTGCTGCGCCCCACCCGGTGACAAGCGCGAGGTCATCACCTCATCGAATACCAGTAAGATGCCAAGCTCCTCGGTGCGGGTTCTCAATGCTTTTAGAAAATCGAGGTTGACAGGCAGGGCGCCGGATGTGCCCATGACGGGTTCGATGAACAGCGCCGCTAGGCGGTTGGCGTTCTCTTCGAGGCGGCGCAAGGTCGTGTCCGGATCGTTGAATTCTCCCAACACGAACGGATAGGGCGCGTTGATGGGGCTGGCGCCGGTAGCGAAGTAGAAGACGCCGCCGTGATAGCCGCCGTTAAATACCATGAGGGCATCACGGCCGGTGAAGTGGCGGGCGGCGCCGGCGATCATCAAGTTAGCCTCGGTGCCGGAGTTGGTAAAACGGATCTGTTCCACACTGGGGAACCGTTGACAGAGTATGGCGGCCAATTGCGCTTCAGCGGCGGTGGGCGAACACAGCGATAAGCCGCGCTTTAGCACTTTTTCTATGGCGGCTTTGATCACCGGATGTGAATGGCCATAGAGGCCGGCTGTGTACTCACCTATAAAGTCGGCGTAATCATGGCCATCTACATCGGTAACCACACTGCCTTCGCCCTGCTCGATCACCACCGGGAACGGATCGTAGTGCAGCGTCGTACGGGTGTTGCCGCCGGGTAACGGGCCGCAGGCTTTGCGGTGCAACTCGTGGCTGCGTGGATTGGCCGCGGTGTATTGGGATTTAGCATCGGCGAGCGCATTCGCCAGATCGAGATTAGTGTGAGCCATAAACTACCTCGTTGTACGGTCTGACCATCGGCTATTTGCCTATCGTGGTTACATTTTGCCGTCAGGCTGTCCATGATGCACCTCGCGTTGCGAGCGGATGGGGCGTTTGAGTTGTTAGCGGAATTGGCTGAAAGCGAAGCGCGGGGTGAACTGGCCGAGATCTATGCGGCTATCCGTCATTGGTGCGCAGTGCCTTATGTGTCCTCCATG
Organism: Gammaproteobacteria bacterium; assembly: GCA_012103455.1. Lineage (GTDB taxonomy): Bacteria > Pseudomonadota > Gammaproteobacteria > HK1 > HK1 > WLWT01. The sequence goes on along the minus strand of WLWT01000001.1, from coordinate 3,642,814 downwards.
CAACGCCACCTCGCCACCCGGCCCGGCTGGTTGGAATGGGCGTGGCGGGCGGTAGCGCCCGCGTTCGAGTCCGGTGTAGCGCAGGAGGCGGCCTGGCGGGCCAGTGCGCCGGTGATGTTGGCGCCGCTGCCACCGTTGAGTGGCGATGTGCTCAGCTTGCTCGGGGTGGATGAAAGCGGGATGCGGGCCATCCGGGGATTATGCGATGGGTTTGTGCGGGTGAGTCCTACGAACCTGATGTTTTCCGGATTAGTGCAAAAGTTGCTGCGCGGGGCGGCTGGCGGTGGCCGCGCTTATGCTGCCTGGCAGCCACCCGCCCCCGTGCCGGCACCGCCGCCGTTGGTGTCTATAGCCTCCATGCCGCCGCCTCTATTGGCGGTGCTGCGCACATTCGAAGTAGAAGTTGATGGACACCCGTTCATACCCGGGTTGTATCGAATGCTGGCGCATTGGCCCGGATTCCTGGCGTATATCGCAACGGTGCTGCCACCGCGTATGGCCGAACCTGCCTCGGCGCAAGGATGCGTTGAGGTTGTAAGGGCCATTGACGGCGTTTTAGACGAAGCACTCGCCGTGCTGCCGTCCGCTGCGCATAAGCCGTTGCCACCGCGAGCGGAACACGCGGCAGTGTTGGCTGCCATGGAGCGGTATCGCCTGACCAGTCCACAAATGGTGCTACTGGGCCGGCTGCTCAGGGATTGCTTGCCGCAAGTGGCGGGCAGTGACTGCGTTGGCTGCATGGGCAGCGACATTCATACGGCGCTTTAGCTTTAAATTTAGCTAGGCGCTGCCTAGGTGTGCCGAAGAGTGGGTGGCCGGCTCATGCCTGCTTCGAGAGTGCTTCTACGAAGTCGAAGAACGCTTGCTTGCGGGCCGTGTCAAGGCCCCGGTTGATCGGTGGATTCTGATAGCCGTTCACATAATCGCCGAAAGCGATTGACCCATTCGCAGCACCACCCGGATCGAAATATCCCCAACTCGCCCGGCTTATCAGCGCGGAACATTGTCTAAACCACCCTAGCTACCGGCATGGATGCCACCAAAGCGACGAGCGCCGCCGTCACCGCTTTGGTGCCCATGTCACCGCCGAATTCCATGGGCCGGATCTGCTCGCGCGCAAATCCTTCCTCAACCGCTGCTTCTATAGCCAATGCAGCCGCGGCAAGCGGTGGGTGATCCGCACGATCAGCCAGATAATCGAGCATCAAGGCGCCACTTAAAATGGCGGCCAGAGGGTTGGCTTTGTCTTGACCCATGATGTCCGGTGCGCTGCCGTGGGCCGGTTGGAAGAGGGCGTGTTGGTCGCCGATTTCAGCGCAGGCCGCCATGCCCATGCCGCCCACGAGGCCGCCGGCCAGATCCGACAGTATGTCGCCGAACATGTTCTCCATGACCAGCACGTCGAATGCCCACGGTTGGCGCACCAGATCCAAAGCTTGGGCATCGACGTAGTTGTAGTCCACTGCCACATCCGGGAAATGGGCGGCGCGCTCATCGAAGATTTTCCTGAAGAAGGCCATCGAGCGGAACACGTTGGCTTTATCGACACAGGTGACGCGGCCAGGGCTACCGCGTTGCTTGCGTTTGCGGGCTAGCTTGAAGGCAAAATCGTGCAGTTTCTCCGTCGTCGCGCGGGTGATGCGAAGCGTGTCTCTGGCTTCGCTGTCACCGATGAGTTCACCGCCACCGACCGCCGCGCAGGAGAAAAACAGTCCTTCGGTGGATTCGCGCAAGATCACCAGATCCAGCTCGGCGGCTCGCGGATCGGCCAGCCGCTGCGGCGCATTCGGATATTGTTTGACCGGCCGCACCCCAGCGTAGAGCTGGAATTCGTCGCGCAGCCTAAGATGCGGCGAGATTTCGGTGCCGTCCGCATGGCGAATAGCCGGCAGCCCGATGGCGCCTAGAAAGATAGCGTCCGCCGCTGCGGCCGCCTCCTGCGCACCGGGGGCTATGTCATTTCCAGTGCGCTGAAAATAAGCCGCCCCGGCCTCCAGTTCCTTGTAGTGCAACTGAAAACCGCCTAACCGGGCCTGGGCCGCATTCACAACGGCTAGCGCCGCATCGGTCACGTCAACGCCTATGCCATCGCCTTTGATGACGGCGATCTCGAAATGGGGTGTGCTCATGGTTGATTCGCTTGGTCGGTGTAAAAAATCAGTTTGCGGCATTACAGCACGGCTTGCCGTCAAGGAACGCGAATAGGTTCTCCACAGCGCCTTCGTTAGTGGCGCTCACGGCCTCGGGCGTTTGCTCGGCGCGCTGTGGCGTCAGTACCACGCGCGGGCAGGCGGCGATGGCTGCATTGGGCGGCAAAAGCTCTTCGTCGAATACCTCTATTCCAACGCCGTGCAAGTGGCCGCGATGCAATGCGTCAACTAGGGCCGGTGTGTCTATCGCCGGGCCACGTGCGCCGTTTAACCGTATTGCGCCGGGGCGCATCTCGGCGATTTCAGCGGCGCCAATTAGGCCGCGTGACTGCTCGCTTAGACGCACATGTAAGCTGATCACCGCACTGGTCGTCAGCAATTCATGCACCGGCACGTAACGCACGCCAATAGCCTTGGCGCGGGCCTCGCCGGGGGGGTAGGACCACGCCACCACCTCCATGCCGAATTGATCGGCAAAGCGTGCCAGATGTGCACCGGTAGCGCTGGTGCCGATGATGCCCAAGCGTTTTCCCTGCAACATCACATTGGCAACGGCGGTCCATCGGCCATTTTTGAGCACTATGATTTGATCAGCCGTATTTTTGGCCACGGCCAACATCAAGCCGAACATATGTGACACTGGCCGGTTTTCGTAGAGCACTGCCTCGGTGCGCTCGCGCAAGCGCTCCAAGGCTGGCGTTCTTCCTATTTGCGGTGGATCATCGCCAGGAATGACTACGGTCATGTTGTGTTCGGTCACTGGCCGTTGCCTCGTTTTTTTATCCAACTTAACCCGCCTCCTATCTCACTTACCCGTCAATACTCCCGCCGCAGCTGCGCTGAGGAGTTGGCGTTTGGACCCACCAAGAGCTGGCCTATAGGGACGTGGATGCTCAAAGAGCGCCATTATGCTGGCAGTACCCGCAGCGTGGTATAGGGCGGGTCAGTGCTGGAGTTGGGCGGTGAATAGGCGGCCAAGCCCGGTGAGTTCATCGGTGATGCCACACAGGCGCAGCAGATGCCAAAACAACGCCGTGTTGCTCGACACAACCGGTTTACCGATTGCATCTTCAAGGGCGTTGATCTGCGCTAGCACTCTAAGATTGGTGCACGAGACGAACACGGCATCGCAAGCGGTGCTACCGGCGACGGCGCGCACCGCTGCGGCGATGGATTGGGGCGAGATGCGCGCGACCACCCGCTCGCTCGCTTCGAGAAATGAGCCCAGTGCGCTCACTTCAAAGCCGGCCGCGGCGAAGTGCCTGGCAACAGCGGCGGTGATGCCGGCTGTGTACGGCGTGACCACGGCAATGCTGCGCGAACCGAGGGCGCTAAACGCGGCAACGGCGGCCGCGATCGGATCTGAGCACCTCATGCCCGGATGGACCGCCTGAATCGCCGCCGTGATCCCATCGGAGCCGATGAGTGTAGCGGCCGACGTACAGCCGTAGCCGATAGCGCCGAATGTGAACTCGGGGGGCAGCAATCGCGCCGCTGCCGGCAGCTTTTGCTCCATGGCGGTCAGCGCCGCGGGCGTAACCTCAGTTTCCATCGGGATGCGGCAGTGATAGAAATCCACGCCGTCGATTCTCAGCCGGCGCGCTTCGGCTTCGAGGGTTTGGTCGCTTGCCAGCACGATGAGTCCGATGCGCGCCCGCCAGCCGCAGCCGCTGTCGGTATCGAAGTGTAGTGGGACTAATTCGGGAACCGTCATGTCTTGGCCTCGTAAGCGCGAAATAACGCCGGCCGGATGCTGGCACGGTACTGGAGAACAGGCCACGGAGCTAGCCGGTGCGCCTCCAACATGGCCGCCGGCAGCTTACCGGTGACGATGGATCTGATGCGGCTTCCTAGTCCCCACGTGCATGAGCACAGCCGCCGTTTCGGAGAGTGCGTCCTGCGATCTGGACGCTCAGTCCTCACCAGCGCAGCCGGAGCCGCTGCCAATCGCTCTCATGAGTGGCTAAGTGATAAGAATTGCACATATCCCGAACCGATCTCTTGTTAGGCCCCGTTGAAGAACACAGATGGCGAGATTTTGAAACGCTGGGAAAGAGCTTGAATATGATCTCTTGTGAGGTCTCGGGAGCCATTGAGAATCATAGACACAAGGCTTTTACTACCTAGCTCATTTTTTAAATCATCATCTTTTAACTGATATTGATCCATTAAGGTTCGAAGGATTGCAACACCATCATCAAGTGCTTCAATTCTCTTGTTGAATTCGGAGAATTGATCTGATTCGTCCTCCCACTTCTCGATTGAAGCACAGAGAACCTCTATTAATGGAAGATATTTATCGTAGTCCTCAATGAGTTCATCCATAAGCTCCAAGGCTTGCTCGTATTCAGCCTCATTGTGAATTCGACCAACAAAGCTGGCTTCAGAAAAGAAGTCCACAGCTTTTTGCTTTAGATTTGAGAACCGCATCACCTGCCTCCTTTGCGTACTTCTTGCACAGTTTGTCGTATTCAGCGTGAGTGACAATATGTTTCACACACATCCGGTTATCTCTGAACTCAATCAAAGCTATGAGTCTCAGGTTATTGCCGCCAATATCAATCATCCACCACTTATCTTTGTACTTGAAATTATCCAAGCTCGGGAACAGTGATTTCAACTCGTCAGGAGTATGAAAATCACCATTTCTCAATGACTTATATGCAGCGTCAATAGCAGCTGCATCATTTGGGTAATTCTTCGCAGCTTCGTTAAACGGTTTTCTTGAGATAACGTGCATAATAGCCTTTACATTCACTTATTGTGAACTTTAGCACGCTTCAGGCTGGTTTATAAATTGTGAATCGTAGGTTGAGGTTAGGGGCATAACGATTTGCGTAAGCGGTCCGCGTCCTCGCGGGTCCGATTGACGCTATTGTTGGGCGGTACGTGGTATTGGCGTAGGTTTGCGTGGTGGAAAAGATACCAGCTTTTTCCCTGTAGCGCTCTGCCTGCGCAAAATATCTTGGAAAATTGCATCGGCATCATGATCAAACTGGTCAGCGTATTGCTCTCTCAGGGCACGTGTTTCTTCAACAATAGGGTCTCGCCACATACTCAACTCTCCGTCAACTCATCTAGGGTACAGATAACAGGTGGTTCATACCCCAATACCCTACAAACAGCCTCGATTTCAGGCCGTGTATGAGCATTGGCAATATGCGTACAATTCCAAGTGAGCAAATACTCTACTCCGTTTACCGCCGCTATGGCCACATGATAAGCGTCTACTTCTGCTTTCTTAGGTAGAACTCCACGACGGATGAACTCCTTACCAAGCGCTCTAACCGCCGCGGTTGCTTGTAGCTCCATGAGATCGCCTATCACTAAAAGGCGGCGTTTTGCTGCATCAGGGTGACCGAGGCTCACCTCGGCAACAACAAACTCAGAAATTACGAGAGCATACTTCGGACCTTGTGTCTCCCACCACTGCGCCGTAGCGTTTTGATTAGCCATTGCTTGAAGGTCGTTACTCGGACGAGCCGTCAAATAGCTGATAACAGATGTTTCAATGTATACCTTTGGCTTCAATGTGTTGCCTGCTGTTTGACGCCCAACGACAGCGCTGAGCGCAGCGGAGTGACGGTCCGAGGGCGCTTAGCGCCCGCCTCGAGCGCCTCGTTGGGCGGATACTGGCTCAGGAACTCAGCAACGAAGATCATCTTTCCTTAGATAGCGTGCGGCAACAAACCGTTCGATGTGCGGACCGGTTCTCACGTTGTTCATCAATCGCCAGAACCAAGCACGCGGTATGTCATTTGTAATCGTACTGGGATACTCATACCAATATCGCGCTGCATCAACAGGATCTCTCGTATACGCCTCCACAAATGTTGGATTCAGGTAACTTTGCAATCCCCAACGAAGATTGTTCAGGGCACCTTAAAAAAATGCACTTTTTCCGCGATTGCGGCGTCAGCTCCGTGCTCGAATCCTCATGTATGACTATACACTGCGGTTGTGCGCGCGGTGCTTCCTTGCACTCACGAAAAAATTACTATTTTTAGAGGTACCCTTCAGTAGCTCCACGATCCAGGTTCCGTAATAGACGAAGTAGTGTTCCTGGAAGTGGTCCTGAAAGTCTTCTAGAGCCAATGGGATGTGCTCTACACGCACGGCGTATCCGTGTTGCTTAAGCATTTCCTCTACTCGACGCGAAACCCGCGTTAGGTGCGAGAGGTTGTGCTTTACCTGATTCCCAGCTATGTACGGAAAATCGACTCGCGGAACACGTAGGTCAGCCTCGATGTCGAGCGTGGGCAGCCAGAGCTTGAGTGATGTCTCGCTGTTTAACCACTCATCGAGTGCAGATGTCGCACTCTCCAAAGTTTCTACACTCCCATCGACATTGAAGGATTGGGTGGTGCACGCTGCATGGAGTGTATCCAAGCAAGACCCATCGACACCAGTCAAAGTTTTATCACCCTGCTCTCTGGCGAAATCGAGCAAGCGTGTGAGAAACAGCTGTTGGTGAACCCGAGACTGAAAGTAGATCTCAGCCTCACCAGGGTACTCCGATACCCAACGAACTTCGAGCAGTGCATGGTTCGCAATGTTAGCGATGGCCTCCAGCGCTACGCAGAGCCCAACAGCCTCTTGTTCTGCCGCCGTGTACATCATCTATCCGCTCAACGTTTAGCATAAGCGGCGCGCCTTTGGCGCGTCCGCTTTATGCTTTTGTTAGGGCGTTACTGTCATTTATTACAATATCAGCCTTCGGATCGACAGCTCGTAATAACTCCCCAAGTTTTCCGATAGTCGGGGCGGCTTGTCCTTTTTCATACCTTGCGTACGAATTGCGAGAAGACAAACCAAGTCGCTTTGAAACCTGTGACAGTGACAGCCCGCTAATTTGTCTTTTTCTTTGCAAAAGAAGGCTGACCAAGCAGCTTGAATCGGATGACGCTATTTCAAAACCATCATTTTTTCCTTTGTAGATATCAATTTCGACTCCCTCTTTATTTATCATGGCTTTAATCATATCCAAAGCCATTTCAAACGCTTCCTTTTTTGTACGCCCTTGAGTCATGGCGTCAAGAATCGGAATTTCAGCCAGCCAAAATTCACCGTCTTTATATACTTTGCCAGAAAATCTCATAATCCACTCTCTGCTTTCGCTTTTCGTATGATTGAACGTGCAAGTCTCTCATTTATTTCAGGATGCCTTGGTATAGGCTCTTGTCTATCGCCATTAGTCCAAATGTCATGATTGCCTCCGTGTCGAAGAAACCACTAGCCTAAGTCCTTAAGAGACTTTTCCAATTTGTACCGCCTCATATAGAAAATGTACACCTATCAGTGTACAAATAACAAGGTGTGAATATTGAGCCCTAACAGTGTATTAGACGGATATGGAATATACTGCACTAGGCAGAGACTATCAGTACAGTATATTCCTGATTAACCCGAGTCACCACGCATCATCACTTCGCAGATGAACGCCCCATCCAATGGGCATAAATACCTTGACCTGTTAGCTAAAAAACAGGTGCCCGAAGGCGCGCGGCGTTGGTCTGTCCGACAGGCGGAAAGTTTGCTCAAAGCCTTTCCAGATAAATCATTGTTTGCTTTATCCAAGGCCGATATAGAGGCTTTTCTGCGAGATTTGTCGCGCCAACATCGATTACACGATGGGCAGTTTAAACAAGCCGTGGAGGCGTTGCGTTGATTACTGGTTGATTAAGGGGCGCCGCTAAAAATAGTCATTTTTTCGTGAGTGCAAGGAAGCATCGCGCGCACAACCGCAGTGTATAGGTGATCACTGCTGTCCCATAAACTTTCATGAGAATGTAAACTGTATCTGGACCTGAGTTTCAATAGGATCTGGAGGATCTTCTTTGAGTAGTCCCCACAGGTCTGTTCGCTCAAATATACCCATCACACTTCAAGATGCGAACATCGGTGCATTAATAATGTGAAACCTATCAGTGATTCTTTTTCTCAATAAAGCCTTTCGTCTTCCAATGCGCTTGAAAAAATTCAAAGATGCTTCCCGAAAATCTACAAACCTCTCATAGTACTGATTATAAGTAACCGCTTCATGCATCATTTTCCAAAGTCGCTCAATTGGATTTAAATTCGGTGAATAGGGCGGCAAATAGTGTAATTTAATGTTTGAGTCCTTGGCATAAGACTGAACGTCTTTGCTCTTATGATAAGCTGCATTATCCCAAATTACATGAATGTCTTTCTCTGGTGCATGCCGTTTGCGTAGAGATTTTAGAAAAGATTTAATCGTTTGCACATTCATTCGCTCAACTTCAGTGTGGATTATTGTGTGACCATCCAAAGATAAAGTACCAATGAAATTCAATCGTGTTTGACGAGCCGTTGTGGCAATATTCTTTCGAGTGCCTCTTAAAATCCATCCATAAGCCAACCGTGTTTGATACTGCGGATGAAAGCTGTCCGAGAAATAGATTAAACCCTTGTTTTTAGCGTCTTTCGAAAGGTGTTCATAGTCTTTGACAAACGCTTTTTGCGCCTGTGCGTTTGCTTTCGCTGGAACTGCATGAGGCTTTTTATGGCAGAAATTATTGCGATGCAGCCATTTTGTCATGCCGCTTACACTGTAAACCTTACCGAAATTCAACTTCACATAAGTGCAAATGTCCTTAACATAAGGATAAGTCATTCCTTCTATGTGTTTAACGAGCTTTGCTGTTTCATTCTCGTCTCAATCACTTTTGCTGCCCCCGTTTTCGGGCTTCAGCTTAGCTTTAGAAAAGTAATCATTGACATGGCGTCTAATAGTCTCATTATCTAAAAGCAAAATCCTAGACATTTCTGAATAACTATAACCCTCATCAAAAGCTAAAACAACTTTTATTCGGTCTCGAATACGCCCATCTCTCTCTTTACGATGAGATTTTATGAGTGTATCGCGCTCGCTCGGTGTTAAATGATTGTTCATAAGCTTATTTTGACCATAATCAGCTAGCTAATGTAAGTATTCTATATTCGCATTTTCAATGGCGATTGGTATATATCGGGTGCCAGTGTTGGTGCTCTTAATGGCGCCATCCTGGCTGCCTCGCCTTCTATTGGCGATGGTGTGGAACGACTGGAGACCTGTCATGCTCTGGCGGGACCGGCCTGAGATGAAGCGAATTGCCTCACTCATGCTCATGAGCCGCGACCGCAAGTGGATGCTCCGCCAAGCGCCTGTCCACCGTCAGCAGCCGCAGATCTTCCTCCTGAGCCTGAAGCAGCAGCTCGTCGAACGGGTCTTTGTGGTCGAGCGGAACGTCAAGCCCGCCTGCGGCATGGCGCACGGTCATCGGCAGTAACGTCACGTCCTGGTCTTCCAGAGCGGTGAGGATATCATCGGGGGAGAAGCGGCTCTTGCGCTCGCCCGATGGGTGCCGGGCGTTGTGCTTGAGCCGCATTTCCCAGAGCGAGACCGCACTCGCGTAGAACTCCGGCCCGCGTGCCGACAGGAACCGGCGCTCGCAGCCCAGCAACTTCCCCGGCCTGTCCATGAAGTCGAACAGGTAGGACGTATCGACAAGGACGCGCATCGCCAGAGCGCCTACTCGTCGTCGAGGCCGAGCACGCGGCGGCTGAAAGCGGGGTCGTTGAACGCCTCCGGCCAGCCTTCTCCGTCGCCTTCAATGCCGAGACGCCGGCGTGTTGCCTGCAGCTTGTCGAAGTCGATCCCGCCGCGCCGGTCGCAGCGCACCAACTCGGCGACGGGCCGGCCGTGCTTGGTGATGATCACGCGCTCGCCGTTGCGTGCGGCGGCGACTAGGGCCTGTTAACACTAATTATGATAGACTTCGCGTATGAAAATCACCGCATCACAATTTAAAATTATCCAAAAACTCCTTCCTGTTCAAAGAGGTAACGTCAAAATACCCAATTTATTGGTGTTGAATGCCATTTTGTATGTCGCTGAGCACGGTTGCAAGTGGCGAGGTTTGCCGAAAAAGTTTGGTCATTGGCACAGCATTTATACTCGGGCCAATCGCTGGGCGAAAAATGGTGTACTCGATAGTGTATTTGCTGCACTACAGGAAAACGATGTCATCAACATACAGGTGGAGCAAGTATCTTTGGACAGTACAGCGGTCAAAGTTCACCCGGATGGGACTGGCGCGTTAAAAAAACGGTCCACAGTCGATGGGTAAGTCCCGAGCCGGGTGGACAACGAAGATTCATAGGGTTGCAGCAAATGCCACAACAGCAGTGACCTTTTCCCTATCCCCGGGCCACGTCGGGGATGCGCCAGCAGGCCGGGAATTATTGAAATCCTTTGAAAACAATGGCTGGGACGGGACTCAAGTCATCATGGACAAGGCCTACGAAGGCGATGAGACCCGGCAGTTGATAGTCGATTTGGGGATGGAGCCCGTTGTGCCAGCGAAAAGCAATCGGCTGAGGCCTTGGAAATACGACAAGGAGCTGTATAAAAAGCGAAATGAAGTAGAGAGATTGTTTCGGCGGCTGAAAGGATTTCGTCGAATCTTTACACGCTTCGACAAACTGGATGTTGTCTTTATGTTTTTTATCCACTTCGCCCTTATCGTGCAGGCGTTGAATAGTGTTAACACGCCCTAGTTCGCAGAGGCGGGCTTTCGCCTCGCGGATGGCAAGTTCCATGTCCGATCGCTCCCCGACTCGCATTTCGTGTCCACCAACGTGTCGTGATTGCTCCTTTGATTCGAGACTATTGCGTGATTAGATTTCCGGCACCGGGCAACGGGCTTGCGCATCGATTTGTTAACTTGTGCTTCTTATTTCGACGCCCTGAAGGCCGCGCACCGGAGCACGAGAGGAAAATCCTGGTGCGGTCGCGGAGCGGTCGTTCAAGCGCCACTCGGGCTAAGGCCCCGAGCCGCCGCGCGCCCTCGCCATCGAGGTCGATAATCTCCTACAGGACAAGAGTGCAGCACGCCTTGCGGCGTTAAGGTCTTCACACCTGCCGCAGCAGGCTGCAAAGCGAGACGCACGTACGCTTGGAAACTGGCCCGCCCGGCGGTGGAGATTTCGGTTGGCGCGGTGGCGCGCTGCATGGAGCGGACGATCCCGCTCGCCGAGTGCTTCCCCGGCGGCGCCTGCCGGATCGCGCCCGTCTGCTTCGCGACCCCACCATGATCCGGCGGCGGCGTAAAGCCCGCCGAGGCCCGGCGCAATTGGCGGCCACCTAGGCGATCTCCTGCAAGCGGCCCCGGCACGAAACGCGACACGCCGCAGGCGGTGTCTCCAACGTCTTGATATGACGCCGGAAATTCCCGGCACGGGACCGCTTCGCCTAGTCGCATTTCGTGACCACTTTTCCCGGCACGCGCGAGGCACGCTCAGGTACGAAGGATCGTATCCGGTCGTAGCCCAGCGCAGCCAGTCGTATGCGGTCGCACCCCTACAAAACCCTGCACTATCAGTGCCTTAGGTGTGACACCTCTGAACGGGCGCCAGCCCGTCCCTGGGGCAGCGGCGTGCAGCCATAATAGGGGTTAAGGGTATGACCCTTGAACCATTCACCGATGGGGTCAGGCCACGATGGCATGGGCGGCGCGAACCATGGCTCAATGGGCGTTACCTTCTCCAGTCGGTCAAGCGTGTACGTACTCCCTAAGGATAACGGTAGCGAACGCCTACTGAGCATTCCCACGGTGCTGGGTCGCGTGATACAGCAAGCGCTCAGGCAAGTCTTGTCGCCGCGGTTTGACCCGGCATGGTCTGAACACAGTGTCGGCTGTCGGCCAAATCGTTCGGCCCAAGACGCGCTCAGACAGGTACAAGGCTAGTGCCAACAGCACCATCGGATGGCTGTGGACATCGGCCGGTCGAAATTCTTGACTGGGTTAACCACGACCGGGTTAACCACGACCGGGTTAACCACGACCAACGGATGACGTTGCTTGGCAGGCGATCAGAGATAAAGGCTGGTTACACCCGATAGGGCGCTCTCTTCGGGCAGGTATTAGGGATGGAATCATCCTATGGCCCAGCCATGAAGGTGTGCCACAAGGTGGCCCGTGGTCACCGTTACTGTCCAATGTCATGCTGGAACCCCTGGATAGGGAACTGGAGCCACGTGGTCACCGCTTTGCCCGCTACGCCGGCGACCGGATGATTCGGGTTAAAAGCCCACGGGCAGGCGAAGGTGGGTGACTCAGCCTGAGCCGCTTTATCGAGCAAGACCTGAAACTCAAGGTCAACCTCGATAAAAGCCAGGCGGTCAACACCAGCCAGTGCCAATTCCTCGGTTTCAGTTGTCACGACCAACCCATTCGCTGGCACCGCAAAAGCGTGGAAAAGTTCAAGCACCGTGTGCGTGAACGGATCCGCCGTAGCTTGGCTGTGCCGAGGGCAAGCAAAATTCGCGAACTTAAGTCTCTATTGGCGTGGCTCTATTGGCGTGGCCGGAGCAGCGACTATGGGGTGGACAACCCATACCAACAATGTGTCAATACCAACGCTGTGTTGAACTGGACCACTGGATACGCCGGCGGGTCGCGATGGGCTAGTGGAAACAGTGGGGCAGGCCGCGTAGCAAGATAGGCAATCTGGCTCAAACTTGGCCTTCCGGTAAGGGCGGCGGTAGCTGGTGGGCGTTCCAGCAAAGGCGGGTGGCGTAGTGCCAAGTCCTACGGGATAAAAGCGGCACTGGGATTGACGCACTTGAAACAACAAGGCTTGTTCTCACCTCGGGACGGCTCGATGGCCTGTCATCACGGTTGATGAAACGCTCTGTGCGCAGCCGCATGCAGAGTGTTGTGGGGCTGGAGGTTAGAGACCTCCGGTTACCCGATTATGCGTATGCTCAGTGATTGGTATTTAACCTGCTACTGCAAGCCTGACTTTTAAAGCCCGTAATAGTCGATGAACTGTATCCCATTTTGGCTGAACCTTCCCACTGAAAGTTTTATAGAGGCTTTCTCTGTTTAGACCTGTTTCTTTTGCAAGACTCCCAATACCCTTATGTTTGGCTACATGTCCAAGAGCAATGATGAATACATTAGGATCTTCATCGAGATATGCTTCTGACAGAAACTCTGCTATTTCGTCTTCTCCCTGCAGAAGATCAACTGGGTTGAATGGTGTTAGTTTTTCGCCCATAACCTATTCCTCCAAGTTCTTTAATAATTCTTTGGCTTGCTCGATATCCCTTGCCTGACTGGATTTGTCACCTCCGCAGAGCAAGATTACGAACTGACCATTCCGAATAGTGAAATAGATTCTGTAGCCTTTACCTACAAAAATCCTCATTTCACTGACTGCACCACCGACAGGCTGTACGTCACCAAGGTTTCCTGCTTCAACTCGAACCAACCTCATAGCAATAGCCTTTCTTGCTTGGCGGTCCTTAACTTTGGCAAGCCACTTTTTGAACGTCTGTGTCGTTACAATTTCGTAGCTCATGGGATGATTGTAGCCTGTAAGCTACGAATTTGCAAAGACGATTTAGGGAAAGTTACTGAGGATTTTGTATGAACACATAACGAGAAGCATGAGCGGCTGGCCCATTCGCCGAGTAGGCGGCGCCCGTTAGCGGGCGCCGCCCCTGCTAAGAACCGTACGTGATAGTTTCCCATCTTACGGCTCAAGCCTTTCAAAACGCCCTCGCGCACGCCAGCCACAACGTCTATGGCCTTTGCCATTCGAACCTGAAGACGGTGCACACCTCGCTCCATCTGGCGCCTATTAACACTATCGCAATCGAACTGCGTGGGTGGGGCCGTGCCCGCCTCACACCAAGTGCCGCTCCTATCCATCCGTCCCATTGACCACCGGTCATGGTTCGTCTCGCACTGAAAGACCCGCCGGTCGTCTGCACACTTTCGTGTCAGGCAATCCAACCCCTATCCCACCCATTACCTGCTGGCTTTTGCGTCTTCCGGCCTCCTATTCGCGCACCCCCATAGACGCACTTCACGGTTTGCCCGCCTCGTCCCTGTGGCGCTGATACGAGGTTTCCGAGCGCCGCTTGCTAAGTCCGTTGGGTTAGGTGCCTGCTGTCGGCCGGGCAGCGTACTGTTTGCGATGACCCACGACGCCAAGAGTCATCCTGCCGCCCGTGCTTTTTGGCTTAAGGGCACCTGCTAAAAATGCACTTTTTCCGCGATTGCGGCGTCAGCGCCGTGCTCGAATCTTCAGGTATCACCTATCAATTGCTGTCCCACAAACTTTTGAATGAGCTTAGAATCAAAGACTATTCTGCGCTGATTTGTTAAAATGGAGGTCCAGAATATCTTTCAATATCAACAGGATAATAGCCTTGAGTCACAGCAACAGCATATTTTCACAGCGACTGAAACTGATTTCTAGACATGAATTCGAAACCCTCGCAAAAACCCGCCATAAAGGCCGTATGCTGAGGACAATGTCACGCGGGTCACAGTTTGTGGCGTTGAGTTTTGCCCAACTCGCCGGTCGCTGTAGTTTGCGAGATATTGTCAGCAATCTGGATAAACAACGCCGCAAAAGTTACCATTTGGGTATCGCTAAGGTCAGCCGAAGTTCTCTGGCTCGTATTAATGAGCAACAGCCTTATCCACTCTACGAAGGATTATTTTGGAAGCGACTGGCACGATGTCAGAGCTTGGCGCTTAAGGATGGGTTTCGTTTTAAAAATAAGCTTTATTCCTTGGATGCATCGACCATTGATTGATGTTTATCACTATTTCCTTGGGCCAAATTTCGCAAGACCAAAGGCGCGGTTAAATGACATGTTGGTCTAGTCCATGACACTGCTGTCCCACAAACTTTTGAATGAGCTTAGAATCAAAGACTATTCTGCGCTAATTTGTTAGAATAGAGGTTCAGAATATCTTTCAATATCAACAGGATAATAGCCTTGAGTCACAGTAACAGCGTATTTTCACAGCTGCTAAAACTGATTTCGGGACATGAATTTGAAACCCTCGCCAAAACCCACCATAAAGGCCGTGTATTGAGGACAATGTCACGCTGGTCACAGTTTGTGGCGTTGAGTTTTGCCCAACTCGCCGGTCGCTGTAGTTTGCGAGATATTGTCAGCAATCTGGATAAACAACGCCGCAAAAGTTACCATTTGGGTATCGCTAAGGTCAGCCGAAGTTCTCTGGCTCGTGTTAACGAGCTAACAGCCTTATCCATTCTACGAAGGATTATTTTGGAAGCGACTGGCACGATGTCGAAGCTTGGCGCCTAGGCATGGGTTTCATTTTAAAAATAAGCTTTATTCCTTGGATGCATCGACCATTGATTGATGCTTATCACTATTTCCTTGGGCCAAATTTCGCAAGACCAAAGGCGCGATTAAACTACATGTTGGTCTGGACCATGATGGTTTTTTACCGGTCTTTATGACTATTACCGAAGGCAAACAACAAGATATTACACAAGGCCGTAGTTTAGAACTGGATGCGGGTTCTATTGTGGTGTTTGATCGTGGTTATACGGACTTCACGTGGTTTAACTTGCTCAATTCAAAGGGGATTTATTTTGTCACCCGGTTGAAAGCCAATACGAAATACCGAGTGATTTCTCGCCATCCGGTGAATAAAGAGCAGGGCATTACCTCAGATCAGACGCTGATTTTAACGGGCCCTAAAGCCGATACCTGCCCGATTAAGTTGCGCCGGATGGGTTATCGGGACCCAGGGACCGGCAAGCATTACGTCTTTCTCACCCATCCATTCGAATTGGCTGCCAAAACCATTGCAGATATTTATAAGTCGCGTTGGCAAATCGAGTTATTTTTCAAATGCATCAAACCAAACTTGAAGATTAAGTCATTCGTAGGGACGTCAAAAAATGCTGTCATGACTCAAATAGGGGTCGCTATGTGTATGTATTTAATGGTTGCTTACCTGAAATTCTGTAGCAAACTCGATTTAAGCATTCAACAGATTATTAGACTCTTTCAAGTCAATTTATTTGAGCGAACAGACCTGTGGGGACTACTCAAAGGAGACCCTCCAGGCCCTATTGAAACTCAGGTCCAGATGCAGTTTACATTCTCATGAAAGTTTATGGGACAGCAGTGAGTCCATGATGGTTTTTTACCGGCTTTTATGACTATTACCGAAGGCAAACAACAAGATATTACACAAGGTCGTAGTTTAGAACTGGATGCGGGTTCTATTGTGGTGTTTGATCGTGGCTATACGGACTTCACGTGGTTTAACTTGCTCAATTCAAAGGGGATTTATTTTGTCACCCGGTTGAAAGCCAATACAAAATACCGAGTGATTTCTCGCCATCCGGTGAATAAAGAGCAGGGCATCACCTCGGATCAGACGCTGATTTTAACGGGCCCTAAAGCCGATACCTGCCCGATTAAGTTGCGCCGGATGGGTTATAGTGACCCAGAGACCGGCAAGCATTACGTCTTTCTCACCCATCCATTCGAATGGGCTGCCAAAACCATCGCGGATATTTATAAGTCGCGTTGGCAAATCGAGTTATTTTTCAAATGCATCAAACAAAATTTGAAGATTAAGTCATTCGTAGGGACGTCAAAGGATGCTGTCATGACTCAAATATGGGTCGCTATGTGTATGTATTTAATGGTCGCTTACCTGAAATTCTGTAGCAAACTCGATTTAAGCATTCAACCGATCATCAGACTCTTTCAAGTCACATATTTGAGCGAACAGATCTGTGGGGACTACTCAAAGGAGACCCTCCAGGCCCCATTGAAACTCGGGTCCAGATGCAGTTTACATTCTCATGAAAGTTTATGGAGCAGCAGTGGAATACGTCACAGTAGTGACTGACCACGATAAAGGCGTTGTTATCCATGTCGCTGATGAGCGTAAAAGCGACAGCCTCAATGAGTATTTTGATACGTTGCCGGATGACGCCAAAAAAGGTATCGAATGTGTGACGATGGATAGGTCCAAAGCTTATATCAAGTCAGTCAGGCAAACTATTCCGCAGGCAGACCGGAAGATAGCATTTGATAAATTCCATATTGCCCAGTCCCTCGATAAAGCGGTCAATAAGGTTCGCATAGAAGAGAATAAAACCCTTATAAGGAAGGGTGTAGAGTGGCTGAAGGGAACTCGTTACAACGGGCTGACAAACCCTGAGAACCTGTCTAAAGAGCAGTGGGATAACTTTGAACCACTGAGAAACTCAACGCTTAAAACAGCTCGTGCCTGGGCTATCGGTGAACTGGCGATGAGCTTATGGGATTACCCATCCACAGCTTGGGCAATCAAGGCCTGGAAGCAAGTGGTTGAGTTGGGCTCAGCGATGGCGCCTAGAACCCATCAAGGCAGTGGCCAGAACGATTAAAGAGCATTTGTGGGGCATCGTCAACGCTATTGTTCTTAAGTCCAGCAATGGACGAGCAGAAGGCATTAACAGCACGATTCGAAGTTTGAAGAATCGAGCGTGTGGTTTCAGAAATCGTGAACGATATAAGGCAGCGATCTACTTTCATTTGGGTGGGTTGGATTTATATCCCACTGGCATACATCGCTGAAAATCACCCACTTAAAGAAGGGAAGAGCCAAAAACCACCATTTTACTACTATCGTAAGTATTTGATTTTATTAGATCAGGAATGTGAAAAATGAGGTTTTTCTACAGCCTCGTTAAGGCAACAGAAAGCTAGTGCTGATCGTAATGCCCGCCGATTGCAAAAATGAAGATGTATTGATCATCAAATTTATAGATTAGTCGATCTTTTTGAGAGATACGCCTTGACCAGAAACCAGTGAGGTTGTGTCGAAGTTGTTCAGGTTTGCCTAACCCGGATGCTGGATCGGATCTGAGCATTTCTTTTAACAATTTACAAAGAGCCTTGTGTAGTTTTTTGTCTTTTTCACGTAGTTCCTCATAAGTGATCCAAGTGTTACCCTCAAATACGAGTGATCTCATTCAATTCCTCGCTTGTTGGGGTATATCCGTTGCCCTGGGTATGTGTAGCTATTGATTCTGCAATTTGCCTCATTAAGCTACTGTTTTGTAGAATGTAGAGGGTTTCTTGCTCTCTCTCCCAATCATCGGCACTCATAACCACAAATGCTTCACCGGCTCTGCGGGTCACTTTTATGGGAGTATGTGTGCTAACTACTTGTTCTACATAGGTTTTTAGCTTATTTCTAAACTGGTTTACGCTAACAGTGTCCATGACTATCACCAAATGTACGGAGGTGCCGTACATATTAGCCGGTAAACCTTAACCAAGCAATCAATCTGACCGCATTACGCGCTGCTCCATGCGGCAAATTATCGCGGCGTTATGCGACGGATACTCTGAGAGCGTACTGATGTCGAAAGCAGATAAGCTGAAGGAGGAAATTGTTGGCTCAAAGTCGTATTTGCCATCCTTTTTGCTATAGATATTTCTCTGGTCGTATGGTTGGCCCAAAACTATGATCATGCTCCTATTTTTCTACAAGTTGTGTGCTCAGCCGCAGTGGTCGTGATTACCGGAGGAGTAGTTTGGGTCAATAGAGTCGCATATAAGAAGATCGATGAACTGGAGGAAGTGTGATGGAATGGCTAGTCGTAACCGTTTTCTTGGTTTTCATCGGTGGCTTGGCTGTGGTCACAACGGACGCAGTGAAACACGCCAGAAAGTCATTGCATAACAAACCCATCAAGCCGCCGCGCTAATCACGCGCGGCTTATGGGTGCCGTTTAGCTGCTGTAATGAAATAAAGTACTTTACTGTATAAAGGGCACCTCTAAAAATAGTCATTGTTTCGTGAGTGCAAGGAAGCACCGCGCGCACAACCGCAGTGTATAAGTGATACCTGAGGATTCGAGCACGGCGCTGACGCCGCAATCGCGGAAAAAGTGCATTGTTAGAGGTGCTCTGGTGTCTAGCGGCGCCCGGCCCGGCGGTGCGCAGCGGGTGTTGTAGACGCATCGTGGCAGGCCCGGCCTTGCCGCCGATGGCGATAACCTAGCGTACCGCGGCGCCGGCCAGTTGCTCGTAGGGTGAGTTGTAGGGTGAGTCCCTGGGCCAGTCGAGAGCGGTGCTGCCGCTGGATTAGGACTTTTACACAGAGGTGCTAGCGTTATTCCCGCTTGGCGGTATATCCAGCGTCGGATTGACATCGAAAAAACCCACGGGAACCAGCTTAAACCCCGTCTTCGCCACCGGCTGCACGGGGAAATCTTCCGGGCGTGGTAAATGATGTAAACCGAACACATGCCAGGCCACCACATCTTCCCCATCAATGTTGCGCCCCTGGGTGACGTATTGGTGTACCCCTGCGCTGCCATCACAGTGATTCATGAATTCGCCGCCGGGGTAGCGCTCTTGTGGATGATGGCGGGTTAACCAGAGTTGTTTATACACGAATGGCATGCGGCGCCCTGACGGTGACTCGGGATGCACGAATGGGCGCACGCTGCCTTCGGGGTGCAGTTTGTATGCGGTGGCATGGCCAAGCGCGTTGTTGGCCGTGGCGCTCTCAAATTTCCAGTAACGTTCCGTGTCGGGGTTGCGTTCCCTGCCGCTTTCCGTTTTTAGGATCATTTGAGTGGTATAAAAAGCGTTGCCGTAAGGATTGTCGGGTCCTAGCGGCTGCACCTGGGTGTCGCACTCCACGACCCGGTTGCGATCGCCGTCTACGGCTAGGTCCAGGCGGGCGCAGAAGTGATGTTGATGAATGTGTCCGAGCACGCCAGGCGCGACTTCAGTGCCGTAACGTCCAGGTTTACCCGGCTCGCATGCCGCCGTGTTGATGATGCCTGTGGCTTTGATCTCGAACTCGATGGTGCCGTCCAAGTACAGATACCAATAACAGGCGTACTCATAGTTGCCCACGGTCGCGATGGTGGAGATAACCAGCCGTCTGGCTCGGCGCACCTCGGTTTGATCGAGGCGAAAATCCCAGTGCTTCCACAAGATGCCGTCATCCTCTTCATGGATGCAGATGGCATTGGGCATGCACATGGGTTCACCGTTGATATCGGCGAGCCACCCATCCAGATAGGCAATGGCGCCTAAGCAATCACAGCCAAGGGTGAGGGGGGGTTGACTAATTTGCCGAGTCCGTATTCACCGATGTCGAAGACGTTTTTGCGGTAGTGAGCATTGTCCGGGCTACCGTAGGGCACCACCATTTCGCTCAACGACGCGCGGTAGAGCACCGGGCGATCGGCATAACGCAGGTCGTGCAGGGTGAGTGATTCGCGCGCGTTGAAACCGAGACGAACCGACCACTCGTGCCAGCGCAGATGATGGCCGTCCAAGGTAAAGCTGACGCCCTGCGGTTGGGTGATATTGATGGGTTTTAAATCGCCGCGCAGATGCGAAGCGCTGGCAGCATCGTAGTTGTATTCGCCCATGGGTACGGCAACGGCGCCGCGGTCGTCGATGCGTATCACTTCCAGTGTTTTGATATCGACCACCGGATTCAATCCCTCGATGGGATGGGCGTAGAGATTGTCGTTCGTCCGAGTACGCAGCCAACAAAAAGCGTGTGATATATGCCGCCCCGCTTCGTCTTCGTGGCCGAAGTTGCCCGCCGACCAGGGATCTACGCAGACCCGATCTAGGTTCTCGATACCCCGCCGCTCGCAGGCGGCGATAAAACGCGGATCGGCTTTCACCGCCCCTTCGATGGCCATAAATTCCTCTAATTGAATCATGGGTCTGGCCGTAGGCACGTGCTCTTGTTCGATGACCCGCTCTTCGGTGAGGGACACGCGCAAACGCCAGACACCGATTTCGCCGGCGCCGTAGACGTTAACACGCGCCTCGCGTGGACAGGCCACTGCCCGCCGCACCTGCGGTTTGGCCGGCTCACTGAGTTCGATAATTTCAAAACGTATCCGTTCACCCAGTGATGCTAACGCTGCCTTGGCCAGTTTGGCCGCCAAACGAATCTCATCTGCGCTAAGAGGGGTCAGGGGGTGGACCGTAGAGGCTTGCCCGCTGTTTGTAGCTGTGGTTTGCATGGCCGAACTTTAGTGTTGTGGGCGAAGACTCATGTTCGCATCGACCGGCGTTGTCTGTATACCACTATGCGGTGCGCCCGGCGTATTCACCTAAAGCCCGCACGACCTCGCCCAACGCTGCCTGTACCGCATCGAAACCGTCCGCTGGTTGCCAGCGCGGCTCATCCATATAGCGGCTGCGTACCACTTCGATCTGCAAGCTATGCCTGCGCTCGGTGGGCCGGCCTTCATTGCGCACTATATCGACCCCTTTGAAGCGATCATTGACCGCCACGCGATAGCCGTAACCGGTCAGCACTTCTTTGACTAACGCCGTCATCTCCGGCGCACAGGTAGTGCCATCGCGATCGCCCAAGAGAAAGTCCGCTTCCACGGGCAATCCTTCACCTGCAACACCCGCTGGCCAGATGCTGGGCATGGAATGGCAGTTGATATGCCACACGGCGCCGGCGCGGGCGTGAGCATCATCTAAGGCACCGGTGAGGGTGGTTCTATAGGGGCGCCAATACTGCTCGATGCGCGCTTTGATGACGGCGCCAGGGAGCGGCCTTGAATAAATGGGGGTGCCGTCCATGCACTGAGTCCAGATAAGTCCGGCGCCCACGCCCGATTTATTGCTGGGTGTTAGCGGCGCGGGCCAGGTGCTAGCGATGATTGCCGGATCGAGGTCGTCAAGTGGCCGATTAGGATCTATGTAAGCGCGTGGAAACTCTGCGGCGATCATGATGGCTCCGTGAGCCGGCCCCGGGAAAAGTTGGTCCACGAATGCATCCACACCCGCACGCAAAGCTTCGGTGGAAGCGATGGCATTGAAATCATCGGGGAAGCGGGTGCCGCTGTGTGGCGAATCGAGGACCACCGGGATCCAGCCAGCCTGGGGTGGGGTGATACGAACCATCGGATTTTTAAGGTGCAATATTCGTTTTCCAGATGCGCTGGGATCGCGTTTCATTGCCAGCAGGCGCCGGCCAAAGGTGGCGATGCGTTCTTCGCCAATATCCTTGGTGCCCTCACCTCTAGTGCGCACCAGACTCGAGCGCGTCTTCAAGCGCTGGAAACCGTATGTTGATTCGTGCATTACGTAATAAAGCTCAGCGGTTATCGGGCGGACTATGCGGTGTTATCTGCTAAATAAAGCGCCGCCGATCCGCCCTGTTGTGTGTCAGTCGTTGCCGTGTACCCATCATGCCTGAACATGTGCATACGGGCTCACCAGCGTTCGTATGATCTCAATAATTCGATCCGCGCGATGGTGCAAGAGTACAAAGATGAGTAGTTGGGATTCTAGTGTCTATTGCCCGGATAGGGTAGAGGATGAGCGTGTCTTCACCTCGCACAGCCTGTTAGCGCGTATCACCAGTGCCGCCGTCACGGGGCTCTGGGTCACTGGCAAGCCGAGGGGCGGCGTGAGCCGCAGTGCACGGTTGTATGAGTGCGGCTGATGCATGGAGGCGCCTAGGGTTTTCATGACCGAGCCGTTGTCGATGGGATTGACGTGGGTAGAGGCGGCGCCGCGAGTATTCGAGCACGGAGCTGACGCCGCAATCGCGGAAAAAGTGCATGTTTAGAGATGCCCATACGGCTCTCAATGCCCATTTTGGCGGTTATGATGCCGCGGGTGTGTAAACGAGGAGCTAAGCAATATGGCAGTAGAACCTTATCTGAATTTCAATGGCCACAGTGAAGAAGCTATTGAGTTTTATACCCAGGTGCTAGGGGCGAGCGTGGTGATGATCATGCGTTTCAAGGATGCGCCGCAAGGTGTTCCGGTGGCGCCGGGCTCGGAGCACAAGATCATGCACGCGGCACTGGATGTTGACGGCACTACGGTGATGCTCTCGGACGCCCGGTGCACCGGTGAACTCGCATTTGAAGGTGTATCGTTGTCGTTACAGGTAGCGGATGTCGCAACCGGGCAGGCCCGCTTCGACGCATTGGCCGAGGGTGGGGCAGTTGAAATGCCGTTCGGTAAGACATTTTGGGCCGAGGGCTTCGGCATGTTGCGCGACCGCTTCGGCGTGTCGTGGATGATCAATGTAGCGCAGTAAAAGAACGGACCAACGTAACCGGCTTACCTCACGATACTGTCTGAAAATAAAGAAGTTGCGTTGGTCCACCCTCAAGCTTTGCGCACTTAGTCCAACCAGGGTATGGAAAAGGTTTTGACGTTGGTGAAGCTTTTCATCGCCTCGATGACGCCTTCTTTGTAGCCTAGGCCCGAGTCCTTGATGCCGCCAAACGGCGACATCTCGATCCTAAAACCCGGTACTTCCCACACATTCACCGTACCGACTTCTAGCTCATTGATGAAGCGGGTGATGTAGTCCATGCGATTAGTGCAAACGCCGGAGGACAAGCCGTAAGCGGTCGAATTGGAAATCCGAATGACGCGGGCGATGTCGTTGGGGCAGCGGAGAATAGGTAGCACCGGCCCGAAGGTTTCCTCGCGTACCAACTCGCAGCCGTGAGGCACGTGATCGACCAAGGTTGGCGAGTAAAGCGCACCGTTACGTTGATTGCCGTAGCGCAGCTCCGCGCCGGCCGCCACTGCCTCGTTGACCCGCCACTCGAACAATCGAGCGGCTTGCTCATCGATTACGGTGCCTACATCGGTTTGCCGATCCATAGGATCGCCGTATTTGACCGCTGCTATCTTGCTGTGCACCAGTTCGACGAACTCATCGGCGATTGCCCCGACCACCAAGACTCGTTTCACTGCCGTGCAGCGTTGGCCAGAATTCTTGGTGGCCCCGGTGACGGCCAGGGTGGCGGCCCGTTCCAAATCGGCATCTTCCATCACGATCAACGGATCATTGCCGCCGAGTTCCAACACCGTGCGTTTATAGCCGGCTTTGTGCGCGATGTATTTACCGGTCGGCACGCTGCCGGTGAAGGTAATCAGCTCTATGTGTTCATTGCTTATAAACTCATCGGCGAGGTCGGATGGAGCGCCGGTAATCACCTGGAACATCTCCCGCGGCAGGCCCGCTTCATACAAAACGTCCGCCAGCAACAGGGCGGTCAGCGGTGTTTTCTCCGTTGGTTTTAGGACCATGCAGTTGTTGGTCGCCACGGCTGGGGCGATTTTGTGCGCCACTTGATTGAGCGGATGATTAAACGGGGTAATGGCGCTGATCGCCCGCAGGGGTTTGCGCGTGGTGAAAATTTTCCGCTTAGGGCCGCTGGGTGTCACGTCACAGGAGAAAACCGTGCTGTCGTCCATCAGCGTGAGGGCCGCGGCTAAGTTGAAAACACTGTTGGAACGGCTAGCTTCATACAGCGAGTCTTGTTTTGACAAGCCGCACTCGGCGGTGATCAGATCGGAGACCTCTTCGCAGCGCTGAAGTAATATCTCGCCGGTTTTCTGCAAAATCTCCGCCCGTTGGTGACGGCTGAGGGTAGGCCGGTAATTGGCGGCAGTGGCGAATGCTTGGCGCACATCGGCCACGGTGGCCCTGGGCACCGTGCCCACTACAGCGCCGGTGTAAGGATTGAACACCTGCAATCTTTCATCACGGATGCCGTCATCGCCGGCAAGACGCAGATGTTCGTGAATCACGGTATCAGTTCTTTTTGCGGCGAGCATGATAATCTCCGGCACTGGTTCGGGGCTTATTTAGTCGGGGGCTTATTTAATTGGAGGACCTGTTCGCGCTAACCTCAGTGGACATGGTTGAGGGCGATATCGAACACGTCGAAATTGCGCAGCCGGTGACCGGCGGGCACGTCCACCGGTCGCGTTACGATTAAAGGGACCCGCTGTTCGGTGACACCGCCATGAGAGCGTAGCGGCTCAGTCAGTTGGCTGAGATCATGCTGGCCGGCCGATGTTCCTAGTACCGTAGACTGTGCCGATATGACGATCAAATCGCCCAAACGCTCTTCTGGCAACTCGAAGGCGGCGCAGCCATCGCGCCGGTCGTAGACCTTTTGAATCCCCGGCTGTTGTGACACACGCTCAATCAAGGGTCCGCGATCTGCGCCTTGCGGCAGATAAACGGTGGCGAAGGAGCCTAGCGCGCCGTGATGCGCCACGTAAGGATCGGTAATAGGTAAAATCACCCGGGTGGTGCCGGTGCCTAGCAAGTTATCGAACAGATCTTGCAGGTAGATGACATCGGGCCTGCCGGCGGCGTCGTGTTTGGCGTTCATGCCGTGATCGGCGGTTAGGGCGAGTAGGGCGCCTAGACCGTCAAGCTCGGCCCAATAGCGGTCCAGCATGGCGTAAAAATCATTGGCGACCGGTGTCCCGGGTGCGTGTTTGTGCTGGATATAATCCGTGGTCGATAGATACATCAGATCCGGGCGCATCGATCGCATCAACTTGACGCCGGCAACGAAAATGAACTCCGACAGCGCCGCCGAATAGACATCGGGGATAGCCAGTCCCACCATCGCCTGGGCATTGGCTACACCGTTATCCGCGAGCGTTGTTTGGTTGGCTTTTTCCGAGGAAAAACACACCGCCCGGCCACTTGCGTAATCGAGGCCGTGGCCCAGCAGTTTGCGCAACTTATCCTTGGCGGTGATGATGGCAACGCGGGCGCCGGCGTCGTGAAAAGCTTTAAAAATCGTGCTACTGCGCAGGAATTTAGGATCGTTCATCATCACTTCTTCGCCGGTCTTCGGATCCAGGAAAAAGTTGCCACAAATGCCATGCACCCGGGGCGGCACGCCGGTGACGATGGACAGGTTATTCGGATTGGTGAAGGTGGGAACCACGCAGTCGGCCCGTAAATCAGCGCCTCTTTCCAAGGCTTTGGCAAGGTACGGCATATGGCCGCCTGCTACCGCTTGTTCCATATACGCAGGCTCCGAGCCGTCTATGCAAACGACTACAACCGGAGCTCGCGGCCACGTATAACTACGGCCATTTACGGTGATGAGTTCAGCCACAATGCTTGCACCTCCAATGTTTGTTGCGGCGCCTGCTTGCTAATAGGGCTGGGGCTTATGCGGCTGATTAGGAGAGGGGAGCTTGTATGCCCAGCTCTGTCGATACCTGGCGCATTACCACCAGAGCTGCCCGCATATCGTCCGTTCCCAGATGGCCTATGCAGCCGATCCGAAAGCTGGGCGCTACCGTTAATTTACCCGAATATAGAATATACCCTCTGTGAGAGCTTTCCGGGATTTAGCTGAGGATAGGTCGGTTTAGCCGGGCCGCTACGGTATTGGCGCTCGCTAATAGCTATCCAGTATGCTACGTTCGCTTCGTTTTTCCGGCGCCCGATCGTGACTCCGCGCCAATACTCCTATAGAGCCTAGCTAAGTGGATGCGCAGTTCTCTTATACCCACAGCCAATACGTGGTGAATCAATTTCGTGACAGCGGCGCTCACGGTGAATTCGCGCAGTTCTTGTCCGCGGCGCGCTGCGCGGCTGCCCGTGCCACGATCACTCAGTGGCAAGGCTATTGTCCCACGCCGCTGGTGACGCTTAGCGATGTCGCCGCGGCGGCCCAAGTTGGCCGGGTGTTCTATAAGGACGAATCGGCCCGTTTCGCATTGGGCTCCTTCAAGGCGCTTGGCGGATCCTATGCTGTCGCGGAGTTGGCGCGCTCCTATAAGGATAATCACGGCCATTTGGACGGTTTTGCCGTGGCCACCGCCACTGATGGTAACCACGGCCGATCGGTGGCGTGGGGGGCTCAGCGCCTAGGACTTGAGTGTCACATCTTCATTCATGCTCACGTGAGTCAGGCGCGCGCGGATGCCATGGCTGCCCTAGGGGCGCAGGTTCACCGCACAGAGGGAAATTACGATGACTCGCTGGTGGTATGTGAGCGGATGGCGGCTGAACACAATTGGCACATCGTCTCCGATACGAGTTGGGAGGGCTATGAAAGCGTGCCGTTGCAGGTGATGGCGGGATATTCAGTGATGGCGGCTGAAATCGTGACGCAACTCGATGGGCTCATCCCGTCACATTTTTATATTCCAGCTGGCTGTGGTGGGTTGGCCGGTGCCATGTTGGCCTATTGTTGGCCGGTTTGGCGCGGGCGGCTGCCACGGATCGTGGTGGTGGAGTCGATGATGGCCGATTGCGTTTATCGCAGTATCAAAAGTCAGGACCGCGTCGGGATGCACATCGTTGAAGAGACGCTTATGGGCGGCCTGTCCAACGGCGAGGTGTCGCAGGTGGTGTGGCCTTTGCTGAAGAAAGGTGTCTCCGCTGTGATCACTATTCCCGACGAGGGGGTGATGCCCATGATGCGGTGGTTGGCTAAACCCACCTGTGCTGAGCGGCCGCCCATTGAAGGCGGCGAGTGCTCGGCTGCCGGTCTCATTGCCTTAATGGCGAGTGCATCCGATTCGGCGCTCGCCCGGTCCTTGGGGCTGGACTCTACCTCAACCGTGTTGGTGCTGGGCACCGAGGGGGCCACCGATCCGGGTTTTTACCGGCGCGCGTTAAGCGAAGCGTGATCGCTAGAGGGCTTGCTATTTCTTGAGGTTCCACGAATCGCGCAGCGTTACTGTCTGATTAAAAACAGGTGTTGGCGTATCGGCGCGCGCCTCGATGGCGAAGTAGCCGATGCGTTCGAACTGCACACATGTCTCAGCGGGCAGTGTCTCCACGCCGGGTTCGGCCAGGGCGCTTGCTGCGCTGTGCGACTCCGGGTTGAGTTCCCCCGACTCCAACAGTAAAGGCTGGTAAAAATTGACGGTTATGTTGATGCCATGGTCAGCCGATACCCAATGGATAACGCCGCGTACCTTGCGCCCATCAGCGGGATTCTTGCCGAGTGTATCCGCATCATAAGTAGCGCGTACGCAGGTGATTGCATGGGTGTACGGATCGGTTTCGTAGCCGGTGCATTTGATCACTACTGAACCGCGTAGACGCACTTCTTTGCCGGGGGCTAACCGGTTGTACTTGCGCGGCGGATCACACATGAAATCATCGCGCTCGATGTACAGCTCGCGGCCCATTTGAATGCGCCTTTCGCCGGCACTGGGGTCGATAGGGTTGTTCCGGACCGTTGCCGTCAACACCTCGCCTTTAGGTAAGTTCTCGAGCACCAGGCGTAACGGTTTGATTACAGCCATGCGCCGGTGGGCGTTACGGTTCAGCTCATCGCGCACCGTCTGTTCCAGTTGACGGGCGTTTACCGACCTATTGTGCTTCGACACACCGACTTGCCGGCAAAATGTGACGATGGCGGTGCTCGGAAATCCGCGGCGGCGCATACCACGCACGGTCAATAAGCGCGGATCATCCCAGCCACTTAGAACACTATTTTCGATGAGGGAGCGAATATGCCGTTTGCCAAGAACGGTGCCTTCCAACTGTATTTTGCCGAACTCGATTTGACGCGGCGGCTCTTCGATACACGCTTTTTCAAGCAGCCAGTCGTACAACGGGCGATGAGAGATGAACTCACTAGAGCATAGCGAGTGGGTCACGCCGTCCAGTGCATCGTTAAAGCTCTGGGCGAAGTCGTAGGAGGGATAGATGGTCCAACGGCTGCCTTGCCGGTAGTGCGCCTCGT
This sequence comes from Gammaproteobacteria bacterium, assembly GCA_012103455.1. Lineage (GTDB taxonomy): Bacteria > Pseudomonadota > Gammaproteobacteria > HK1 > HK1 > WLWT01. The sequence goes on along the minus strand of WLWT01000001.1, from coordinate 3,614,315 downwards.
GCAAGATACGCAGCAGCACCGGATCGCGCAGATTCATATTCGGTGAATTGACCTCGATGCGGGCGCGCAGACTTTTTTCTCCAGGCTTAAATTCGCCGCGGCGCATGGCCCGCAGTAAGGACAGGTTTTCCTCGCAGGACCGGTCGCGGTAAGGCGACGGTTGGCCGGGCCGGTGGTAATCGCCCCTCAGTTCTTTGGCTTCATCAGGGGATAAATCACAAACATATGCATCGCCCGACATCACTAGGCGTTCGGCGATCTGATAAAGCGCCTCGAAAAAATCCGAGGCATAGATCGGAGCGACGTCGGGCTGTATACCCAACCAAGCAAGATCCTCCAGCGCCGCATCGACAAACTCTTGCTTTTCCCGGATGGGATTGGTGTCGTCGAAGCGCAGTTTGAACTGTCCCTGGAACGCTTTGGCGGTGCTGTGGTTGATGGTGATGGCGAGCACATGCCCTAGGTGCCAATAGCCGTTCGGCTCGGGCGGGAAGCGGGTGCATATGGGCCGTGAATATCGCTGCGCACGTATATCCTCGGCGACGTCGGCCTCTATAAAGCTTCTCGTGGCGACATCCGATGGGTTGTTGTTCTCCGTGCTGCTCATGGGTTGGCGAAGTCTTAGGTGGACGGTTAGGCGGGATATGCGAGAGGTTAGCGCATGTGTCGAAGCGTCATTCTACTATAGGCAACCGGTCCCAGGGACTTGGGGGCACCTGCTAAGAATGCACTTTTTCCGCGATTGCGGCATCAGCTCCGTGCTCGAATCCTCATGTATCACCTATCACTGCTGTCCCATAGAGCATACTAACCCTTTGAAATTTTTGGAAAAACTGTTTTCATGTCTCAAACACAATGCCATAGTCAATTTTTTATGTAAATCAATAGGTTATACGCTGTGTTTAACTATTTTGTGGGACAGCAGTGATCACCTATACACTGCTGTCCTGCGCGCGGTGCTTCCTTGCACTCACGAAAAAATGACTATTTTTGGCAGGCGCCCTTTAGTGAGGTTCAATCGCGTGCGTAAACCTTCCGGCCATCCACGAAGGTTGTCTGAATCACCCGGTCATCCGCCAGCATCATCAGCGCGAACCATTGTTCGAAAATGTCCTCAGTCTTTTGCATGCGCCGGGACAGCAGCGGCGTCGCCTCACGGTTGATGACCAAAAAGTCCGCTTCTTTACCCGGCAGGAAGTTACCGATCTTACGGTCTAGGTCTAGGGCTTTCGCGCCACCCAAGGTCAGCAAATAAAGCGTACTCGCAGGACTCAGTGTTTGCCCCGTCATCTTGATGACTTTGTACGCTTCGGCCGCCGTTTGCAGCATGTTGAAACTAGTGCCCCCGCCCACATCCGTGGCCAGTCCAGTGCGAATACCGCCCGCCGCCTGCCAATCGAAAAGCCCGCTGCCTAGAAATAGATTCGATGTTGGGCAAAACGCTATGCTCGCCCTTGTTGCACGCAGGCGCTCACGGTCGTCATGATCTAAATGTATACAGTGGGCGAAGACACTGCGCTGGCGCAATAAGCCAAACCGTTCGTAGACATCAAGATAACTGCGCGCGCCTGGAAACAGGGTTTTGACCCAAGCGATTTCATCGTGATTCTCCGCCAAATGGGTATGCACGTAACAATCCGGGAAGGCGGCGGCTAATTCACCGGCCCGCGCCAGTTGCTGCTCACTCGAGGTGGGCGCGAAGCGGGGGGTGATGGCGTATTGCAAGCGGCCACGGTTGTGCCATCGTTCGATCAGCCGGTGACTCGCCTCGTAAGCCGTGTCCGGATCATCGCGCAGGTTCTGCGGACAATTGCGATCCATTAATACTTTGCCGGCACCTAGCAGTAGATTCTTCTTCGCCGCGGCTTCGAAGATGGCATCGGCGGAATGTTCGTGCGTGGTGGCGAATACGAGAGCGGTCGTGGTGCCATTACGAAGCAGTTCATCAATAAAAAAATACGCGCATTCGGCGGCTGATTCCAGATCGCTAAAACGGCTCTCTGCAGGAAACGTGTAGCGCTGCAACCATTCCAGCAATTCGGTGCCGTGCGCACCCATGACGTCGGTTTGCGCGTAGTGAATATGGCAATCGATGAAACCCGGCACCAGCAGTTGTCCGCGATAATCGTGCACCGGCAAGTCACTAAAGTTTGCATCATCCCGCCCGCGCCAATCCCCCGAGCTTTCGATGATGCCGTCGCGCACTAGAAGATAACCATCGGGCACGTGTTCGACGGGTGGATCATCGCCAACGGCCGCCGGATGGGCCGGGCAATGCAGCAATTCACCGCGTGCAACGAAGGCGTTGGTCACGGGATTGACCCCACGATCAGCGCGTCTAGGCGAAACCGCGCGATCATGGCGATCTGCTCAAGACTGGTTTGAAACTCCGCTTGCGGTGTATTGTCGAGGCGCGTACGCAGGGCATTGATGATCTGCGCCGGGCTAAGTCCCTTAACGGCGATAATAAAAGGCAACCCGAAGCGCATCCGATAACGCTCGTTTAACGTCTCTAGTGCTTGCAACTCCTCATCGGTGCACGCATCCAAACCGGCACTTTGTTGCTCGCGTCGGGAGTGCACGGTCATGGCACGGCGCGCGCGGGCGTGGCCGGTTAATGGGGGATGGGCGGCGATGAGCGCCCGTTGCCGTTCGTGCGGCGCCGCGAACATTGCCGCTACCATGGCTTCGCTCAACGCATTGATGCTGGTAAACGGGCGCAGTGCAATCACCGCTTTGGCGACCCACGGCGCGCGCTCGAAGACGCCGCCCAGCGCGTCGATGAATTGTGCTTCATCGGCGTGCGCCAACCAATCCAAAGTGATCGAAGATTTGGCGCAATGGCCGGTTTTATTCATGGGCACCTCTAAAAATGCACTTTTTCCGCGATTGCGGTGTCAGCTCCGTGCTCGAATCCTCATGTATCACCTATACACTGCGGTTCTGCGCGCGGTGCTACACTGCGGTTCTGCGCGCGGTGCTTCCTTGCACTCACGAAAAAATGACTATTTTTAGCGGCGCCCTCATGCTTATTGACCGGTTTGCAAACGGCGGAACCAGCTATCCAGCAATGCCCGTTCCTCATCCGTCATCTTGGTTGAATTGCCGATGGGCATCGCCTTGGTCAGCACCGTTTGTTGATGGATTTTATGCGCACCGGCGATGATTTGCGCTTGACTGTCCAAAACAAAACCCTTGGGCGCAACGGCAAAACCTGCCTGGCGTGGCGCCGCCGAGTGACAACCCGTACAGCGGGCATAAACGATGCCCTGAACGGTAGCCATATCTACGGTAGCCATATCTGGCGCTGCCGTCTCGGCAGCCCTGCCTGAAGCGGGTGGCGGCCGGCCGGCAAAAAAGATGGCCGCCATAATCGCGCCCGCCACCATGAGAGACCACAGCGATGCGCCGCCTTTATGCCGGGCCACGAAGTACACCCGTATGAGTGTACCGGCCAGGGACAAACCGATCAATATCAGCCAGTTGTAGTCATGATTAAAAGTGCCGGCGTAATGATGGCTTACCATCACGAACAATACGGGCAGCGTGAAGTAAGTATTGTGTACCGAGCGTTGTTTACCCCGGATGCCGTGAATAGGATCGGGCGGCCGCCCCTCTTGTTTGGCCGTGACCAAATCCTGTTGGCCCGGAATGATGACGAAGAAGACATTGGCTACCATGATGGTGCCTAGCATGGCCCCGTAATGCATATAAGCACCGCGGCCACCGAAAACGAAACAAAGTCCGTAGGCGGTGAGACCTACGAAGAGCAGTAGGGCGGCGCTCAACCAAGTATCGTTTTGCGCAAGCGGCGAGCGGCAAAGACCATCGTAAATAAACCAGCCGCCGGCTAGGGTCAAAGCGCCAACACCGATGGCAAGGGGCTTGGAAATATCGGCCACCGCCGGGTCTATGAGATAAATCTCCGCCTGATACCAATAGATCAGCGCTAGCAAAAACATGCCGGACAGCCAGGTCCAATACGCTTCCCATTTAAACCAATGCAAGGTGGCCGGCAGTTCAGGCGGGGATACCCGGTATTTTTGCGAGTGATAAAATCCGCCGCCATGCACGGCCCACAGTTCGCCGCTGATGGTATCGTCACGATCCGAATCACTGGTAATAGGTTCAAGCTGATCGTCTAGCCAGATGAAATAAAACGAGGCGCCGATCCAAGCAATTCCCACCACCAAGTGCAACCAGCGTCCGAGGAGATTCAACCAGTCGATCAGATAGGCTTCCATCAGGTATTGCCCTTGCTATGAGACGCTTTAGCCGCCGTGTAGCGTCGCAAGATATCAGCCACCACGGCCACGGCGATCTCCGCCGGCGCTTTGCCGCCTACACCGGGAATGCCGATTGGGCAGATCAAGCGGGCCAAGCGCGCAGGACAATGACCGCGCCGCGATAACCGGGTCTTGAATTGGCGCGCTTTGCTGGTCGATCCAATGAGACCCAAGTAGGTGATGTCATCGCGCGATAACACAGCATCGCAGATCTCCTCGTCTAGGGGATGACTATGGGTCATCACCAAGAAATAACTGCCAGGCGGTGCTGCAAACACTTCACGCGACGGCGTATCCACCACCAGGCGCTGCACGTTATTGGCCAGCGCTGCGGCGGGAAACTCGCCGGCCCGGCTGTCGATCCAGCGCAGGGCGCACGGTAGTGTGGCCAAAATAACGGCGATGGCCCGTCCCACGTGCCCTGCGCCGAACAGGCTTATCTGCAAGTCCGGTGGCCGTATGCGTTCGATGAGGATGGATACTGCCGTTCCATCCAGTTGAGCGCGCTTCATGGATAGTGCGGCATCGCCCTGATCGGTGTCTAGCCAGCTCGACAACCACTGGGCAAGGGATGATTCCCCCGGTGCACGGCTCTCCAGCCCAAGGCAAACCGTTTGCGGGTTGTTGATCAACGCAGAGCAGCAGTCCGGGCCGCTACTGTCTTTTGCGCGCTTATCTTTTGCACTCAATGGGGGCAAGACGGTGGCCAAAGCTACGCCTTGGCCGGCCTGCACCGCGCTGGCCGCTTGGCTGGCCCATCGCCACGCGTCGGCTTGTCGTTTCTCGAACAGCAAGTCGGCGACACCGCCGCAGCACTGATTTAAGGCTGGGCCTAAGGCAAACCGCCGTAGCTGCGCCCCGTGGACTGTATTATCGTCCAGCCAATCATGCGCCACGGCCACGGCCCTGTGTTCCAGTTGCCCGCCGCCTATGGTGTCGATAATGGCATCGCGCGTGACCAACATGCGGGTGCCGGACGGGCGCGGCGTGGAACCGCGGGCGCCGGCCACCGTGACCATGACGAAATCACAGCGCGTGCGCACCAGCTCTGGCAACACGCTTAACCAGCGCGGCAACGCCGGATCGTTGTCATTTGAGATCACTGAACGGGCCGCCGCGCGCGCAGTTCATCGACGGCCAATAACACCTGCTCCGGCGTGGCCGGCGCATCTAGCCGCGGTGATGCACCACCTTGGCCAACGCTCGCCACCGCGTCTTTGATGGCGTGCCACACCGACAGTGCCAACATCAGCGGTGGCTCCCCCACCGCCTTTGAGCGGTAGACCGTCTCTTCCCGGTTGGGCGCCGCCTCTAGCAACTCAACCCTGAAGTCCGCGGGCACATCGGAGCAGGTGGGGATCTTGTAGGTGGACGGGGCGTGGGTCGCCAGGTGTCCGGCGTGCGTCCAATACAGCTCCTCGGTGGTCAACCAACCCATACCCTGCACGAAGCCTCCTTCGATTTGGCCCAGATCGATGGCCGGGTTCAGCGATTCGCCACAATCGTGCAGGATATCCACGCGCAGCACCCGGTGCTCGCCGGTGAGCGTGTCGATCATCACTTCGCTGACGGCGGCGCCGTAGGCGTAGTAGAAAAATGGCCGGCCGGTGAGCGTCTCGCGATCGTAGTGAATCTTGGGCGTGCGGTAATAGCCACTGGCCGATAGCGGTATGCGGGCCATGTAAGCCAGGTGGGTGAGTTCCGCGAAGGGTAGTATTCGATTGCCGATCGCCACTTCATTGGGCCTGAACTCGATGATGTTTGCGGGGACATCGAAGTGCCCGGCGGCGAATTCGAGCAGCCGCTCTTTAAGGGTCTGGGCGGCGATGCGGGCGGCCATGCCGTTCAAGTCCGAACTGCTGGAGGCGGCAGTGGCGGAGGTATTGGGCACTTTGCCCGTGTCCGCCGCGGTGATCTGAATGCGATCCATATCGATGCAAAGTTCGCTCGCCACCACTTGCGCCACTTTGGTGTAGAGCCCTTGCCCCATCTCGGTGCCACCGTGATTGAGCTGCACGCTGCCGTCATTATAAATATGCAGCAAGGCGCCCGCTTGGTTGAGATGGGTGGCGGTGAATGAAATGCCGAATTTCACCGGCGTTAAGGCGAGGCCACGTTTGAGCACGGGGTGTTCGCGGTTGTACGCGCGGAGCGCGCGCCGACGGCGGCGGTACTCGGCACTTGCGGCCAGGCGCGCCATGATCTGCGGCGCGATATTGTCCTCCACCGTCTGTCCGTAGGGGGTGATGTTACGCGGCGCCTCGCTGTAGAGATTGCAGGTGCGCACATCCAGTGGGTCCAAGCCCAGATGGCGGGCGATTTCGTCTAGCACTTGTTCGATGGCAAACATGCCCTGCGGTCCGCCAAAGCCCCTAAAAGCGGTGTTGGACACGGTGTGGGTTTTCAAGCGGTGGGAGGTGATGCGCACGTGTTCCAAGTAATACGTGTTATCGCTGTGGAACATCATGCGATCGCATATCGGACCGGATAGATCGGCGGACATGCCGCAGCGCACCGCGAATTCGAAGCGAATGCCGCGGATGCGCCCCCGCTCATCGAAACCCACCTCGTATTCGATGTCCGTGTCATGGCGTTTGCCCGTCAACATCATGTCCACATCGCGATCCAGGCGCAGCTTCACCGGCTGCCCCGCTGTGACCGCCAATAAGGCCGCTATGGATGCGATCAACGCCGGTTGGCTCTCCTTGCCGCCGAAGGCGCCACCCATGCGCCGGCACTCCACGGTGATGTCCTTGGCATCGCGCCCTAGAGCGTGGGCCACTAGGTGTTGCACCTCGGCGGGATGTTGTGTGGAGCAATGGAGGTAGAGTTCGCGGTTCTCGCCCGGCACGGCGACGGCGATCTGTCCTTCCAGATAGAACTGATCTTGTCCGCCCAAGTAAACCGAGCCGGACAGACGATGCGGCGCCGCCTCGATCGCCTCATCGGGATGACCCCGCTCGATGGTTCGGGACGGCAAGACGAAGGATTTGGCCGCTAGCGCGGCGCGCGGGTCTAGTAGGGCGGGTTGAGCGTCGTAGTCTATATCGGCCAGTTGCACGGCGCGCCTGGCGGCGGCGGTGCTGGTGGCGGCGGCGGCGAAGATCGCCTGGCCTGCGTAGCTGACCACGCCGTCGGCGAAGATCGGATCATCGGCGATGATGCCGCCGTAATTGTTATGCCCTGGAATGTCGGCGGCGGTGAGCACGGTGATGACACCTGGCGCCGCCCGCACCCGGGCTAGGTTCACCGCCGCCAGCCGGGCGTGGGCATGGCTGCTCATGCCGATGGCGGCGTATAAGAGATCGCGCGCTTCGGGCCTGTCGTCGGTGTAGCGCGCCGCGCCGGTGACGTGTAGCGCCGCGCTGTCATGACCGGTAGCGGTGCCGGCGGCGCCCTTGACTTGATCAGCGGCCATGGCGGGTGATCCGCACGGGCCCACTTCCTGGCTCATGTTCGAGCAGGAAGCGGCGTAATAAGTTGCCCGCCACCCGCTGGCGGTAAGCGGCCGAGGCGCGTAAGTCGCCGATAGGGGTGAAGTCGTCTTGTAGCGCTTGCGCCGCCGCCTCGATGCTCTTCGCGGTGAAGCTTTGCTGCACTAGCGCTGCCTCGCAGGCGGACGCGCGTTTGGGAATGGCGGCCATACCGCCGAAGGCGGCGCGGGCGGTGGTGATCAGACCGTCTGCTAGGTTGATGCGAAAGACGGCGCATAGTGCAGCAATATCCTGATCGAAGCGCTTCGATATCTTGTAAGCCGCCAACGTTAAATCGGGCGTACGGCGCGGTATGCGCAGGGTCTCGATGATCTCCCCGGGCTGCAAAGCGGTTTGCTGATAGGCGAGGAAGAACTCGCTTAGCGCTAGGGTGCGTTGGCCGTGCACTGAACGCAGCTCTAGCTCGGCGTCCAGGGCCAGTAGCGCCGGTGCCGCATCGCCTATAGGTGAGGCGTTGGCGATGTTGCCGGCTAAGGTGGCGGCATTGCGGATCGGTGGCGAGGCGAAGCGCAAGAATAGTTCCTCCAGTTCCGGGTATTGCGCGCTAATGGCCGCGGCCGCCCGCGTGAGCGTAACGCCGGCGCCGATACGAATATGATCGTGGGCCATAGTGATAGCTTTGAGGGTGGCCACTTCACCTATAGCGATCAACGTATCTAGCTCGCGCAACTGTTTGGTGACCCAGAGCGCGGCATCGGTGCCGCCGCCTAGAATAATGGCCCCGGGGTGCTCAGCGTAAAGTTCAGTGAGTGCATCAATGGTGCGCGGTGCGTAAAACCGTTGGCCCGCGCCGGTAAAGTGCAGCGGTCCGCTAGCCCGCCACGCCTGCAATTGTTGCACGGTTTCGGTCGCGCCATCCTGGTCTAGCGTGCCCAGATCTGGCGCTACGTTATGCAGCGCTTGCAAGGCGGCGGTGACTATAGATCGATAACCAGTACAGCGGCATAAATTGCCCGATAGCAGTTGTCCTATCGCCTGTGCCGTGAGGGGGGGGGGGGCAGCGTCGCCGCGCCGCGATTGATAGCTGGCGTAGAGCGACATCACGAACCCGGGGGTGCAAAAACCGCATTGCGAGGCGTGATGGTCCACCAGTGCTTGTTGTATGGGATGCAGGCCGCCATCCGCGCCGGCCACATCTTCGATGGTCAATAACGCTTTACCATCGAGCGCCGGCAAGAACTGAATGCAGGCATTGACCGCGTGGTAGTCGAGACCATCGCCGGCTTCGTTCAGTGAAGCGGTGAGCACCGTGCAAGCACCGCAGTCCCCCTCGGCGCAACCTTCTTTGGTGCCGGTGCGATGTTCCTCTTCGCGCAGGTACTCCAGCACCGTGCGGGTGGGCGCTACGCCCCTTAAATGGCGCGCTCGACCGCCGAGTAGAAACCGGATGTGATCGCGCTCTGGCTGGGTCATGGCTAGCTCAACTCAACTGCCGCGGTAAGTGGTATAGCCCCAGGGCGCCACCAGCAGTGGCACGTGGTAATGCGCACCCGGTTCGGCGATGGCAAAAGCGATAGTCACTTCATCTAAAAAAGGCGGATCGGCGAGCGTGAGGCTCGATCCGGCGAAATAAGCGCCGATGTCGAACACCAGCCGGTAGCGGCCCACTTTGACTTCGCCGGGGGCCAGCAGCGGCTGGTCCAGGCGTCCGTGCGCGTTGGTCGTGGCTTCGCGCAGTAACTCGTGATCGCCACCGGCGCCATACAAGCGTACCCGGACCCCCGCCGCCGGGCGCCCTTGCGCGGTATCCAACACGTGAGTAGTAAGTCCAGCCATAGTCGTTGCACGCTTGCCGCCGCGGCGGGTTGAACACCCCGCGATAGTGCTACGAAATCGGCGGCGGCGCCAGTCAGTGGCTGCCTGCTGGGTACCGCGTCGGGCCGTTGGCTGTTAGATTGAGCCCCCATTGTTAGATTGAGCCCCATGTGTACATTCCCCATCCGCCTCGTCTTCATGGCCTTGGTCATATTGCTGGCCGCTTGCGAGATACCGCCGCGCCACGCGGCAGTGGCGAAAGCGCAGTTGCCGCCCCTCATACCCGTACGGGATTTCGTCGCCAATACCGATTATTTGGATAACTTCGCAGTGTCGCCCGATGGCACCAAACTGGCATGGAACGGAGTTCGTTATCTGCGCAGTGCCATCCTGTGGCGGGACTTGCAGTCCGGTGATGTGCAAGCCCTGCGCTTCACCAAAAACGCGCCAACACCTTTCTGGGCTGCCAATAGTCAGCACATTCTCTACCACTTCGACGCCGACGGCAGCGAGCGCCACCAGGTGCATGCGCTGGACGTCGCCACCGGCGAGGTGCGCGACTTGACGCCCTATGCCGGCGTCAAAGCGTTCGTCATACGGGTGCCGGAGATGGTCTCCGATGAGGTGTTCTTGATGCATAACCGGCGCGATAGTCAAGTGTTCGACATCTACCGCGTCAATGTGCGCACGGGGGCGCAAGCACTGGTATACGAGAACAAGGAGGCGGTGATCAACTCATTGGTCGATGACACAGGCGTGTTACGGGTGCGCGTGCGGCAAACGGGTGGTGAGCGTTTGCTGGAGACCGTAGATGCCAACGCCGGCGGCTGGCGGAGCCTGTTGCGCGCCGATCGGTTCAGCGCCATGTGGCCCATCGATCTGGACTCAAGCGGGCGCCATGTTTATGTCAGCACCGATGTGGGCCGGGACAAACGGGCGCTTGAATCGGTTGACTTACGAACGGGCCGGCGCACCCTGTTATTCGCCCACCCGCGCGCCGATATCGCCCGGGTAGTGCTGAGCCCCAAAGATCGCCGGCCCTTGCTGGTGACCATGCAGCCGGATTATCCGGCGCGGCATTTCTTCGATGAGCGCCTGGCACGGTTGTTAACACCTTTGCTGCGCGAACCACCGGCAGGGCTGCGCATCATGTCGCTATCGCGTGATGAAACGGTGGCAACAGCGGTGCGCTATGATCATACCGGTGCGCTGTTTTATCTGCTCTTGCTGGATGACGCTAAACCAGTATTGTTGGGCGAGTCCGCCACCCGAGCGTTCGCCGATAAACTGGTGGAGCAACGGGCCGTCACCATAAGAGCCCGCGATGGGTTGGATTTACCGGGCTATGCCCTCACGCCCAAATCCGCCTCGCAGTCGATCGCTGAAAGCCCATGGCCGTTGGTGTTGTTGGTGCATGGCGGGCCGTGGGCGCGGGACTGGTGGGGCTACCACATGTATTCCCAGTTCCTCGCCAACCGTGGTTATGCCGTGTTGCGGGTGAACTATCGGGGTTCGGACGGTTATGGGCGCTCGTTCAAGGACGCGGCCATCGGTGAATTCGCCGGCCAAATGCATACCGATTTATTGGACGCCGTGCAGTGGGCGGTGGCGCGAGGGATCGCCGATCCACGCCGTCTCGCCATCATGGGCGGCTCCTATGGCGGCTACGCCACCTTGGTGGGGATGACCATGACACCGGGGCGGTTTGCCTGCGGCGTGGATATTGTGGGTATATCCGATCTAGTGACGGCCATCGAAGATTTTCCGCCCTATTGGAAACCGGCCATGCACTATTGGTACAAGTTTGCGGGCCGGCCCGATGCTCCACCGCAGCGCGAACGGATGAAGCGGCAATCGCCGCTTAACTTTGCTGGGGATATGCAAGGGGCGTTGCTGGTGCTCCACGGTGAGAATGATCCGCGGGTGCGCAACGATCAGTCAGAGCGCATGGTGGCGGCGCTCAAGGCGGCAGGCAAGAACGTGACTTATCATGTTTTTGCCAACGAAGGGCATGGGTTTAGGCATTGGAAAAATAGAATGACGACGCTGCGCAAAGTGGAAGACTTCCTGGCCGGTTGCTTGGGTGGGCGTAGCAGTGGTTTTGATTATTATCAGTTGGGTAGTTGGGCGTTTTGAGGATGTACCGGCGCTGTGAAATGGATTGACGGAATAAAGCGCAGTTATTTTTTGACTACGGCGTGGCAATACGGCTCGCGGGACGGCTGGATACATTGCAGGGCACCTGCTAACAATGCACTTTTTCCGCGATTGCGGCGTCAGCTACGTGCTCCAATCCTCAGGTATCACCTATACACTGCGGTTGTGCGCGCGGTGCTTCCTTGCACTCACGAAACAATTACTATTTTTAGAGGCGCCCATCTGCTCGAAATCCACATCCATCAAACGCATACCCGCGCCGTACATCAAGCCAGCCATCAAGGCATAAACACCCGCCATAGGGCCCAGTAAACGGCCGGCCTCATCACGGCTCAACACCGCCGGCAACCGCCGCGTACGCTTGGCGTGACGCAAAGCGAACGCCTTATGTGGACGCTGCAATACTTGCGTCAACCCAAACACAATGGCGTTCAAAGCCACATTGTGGGTGCTAGCCTAGACAGTGCGCGCCGTAGCAAGATACGACAAATAACGTCCAACATCGGTGCGCTTCACCTCCGCGATGGATTGTCCCGCGCACCCACGCATAAACCGGGTGACCCAATCGATATAACTCTGCTCAGTGCGGATTGAATAATGACGCGCCCGAATCAGGCTCAACATCTGCTGCAACGAAGCCGGGTATGAGGCATCCAAGCCGGTATCCGAACCGGCACGCTCGGCCCAATTGGCCGCCGGCGCGGACCGGCCAGGGCCGCCTGCTCCGGTTCAAGCGGCCGCGCCGCATCATGCCAAAACAACCAATCCACAAGCTTGACCCGCAGGCGTATCGGCTCACTCAACCAGTCATCAACGCAACGCCTCCACTGCTTGCTTAAACTGCCCATCCGGTAATCGATGTTGGCGCGACAAATCTCGCAGAAAAGCCTCTATATCGGCCTTGGATAAAGCAAACAATGATTTATCTGGAAAGGCTTTGAGCAAACTTTCCGCCTGTCGGACAGACCAACGCCGCGCGCCTTCGGGCACCTGTTTTTAGCTAACAGGTTAAGGTATTTATGCCCATTGGATGGGGCGTTCATCTGAGAAGTGGTGATGCGTGGTGACTCGGGTTAATCAAGAATATATCGTACTAGATAGTCTCTGCCTAGTACAGTATATTCCATATCCGTCTAATACACTGTTAGAGCTCAATATTCACACCTTGTTATTTGTACACTGATAGGTGTACATTTTCTATATGAGGGGGTACAAATTGGAAAAGTCTCTCAAGAACTTAGGCTGGTGGTTTCTTCGACACGGAGGCAATCATGACATTTGGACTAATGGCGATAGACAAGAGCCTATACCAAGGCATCCTGAAATAAATGAGAGACTTGCACGTTCAATCATACGAAAAGCGAAAGCAGAGAGTGGATTATGAGATTTTCTGGCAAAGTATATAAAGACGGTGAATTTTGGCTGGCTGAAATTCCGATTCTTGACGCCATGACTCAAGGGCGTACAAAAAAGGAAGCGTTTGAAATGGCTTTGGATATGATTAAAGCCATGATAAATAAAGAGGGAGTCGAAATTGATATCTACAAAGGAAAAAATGGTGGTTTTGAAATAGCGTCATCCGATTCAAGCTGCTTGGTCAGCCTTCTTTTGCAAAGAAAAAGACAAATTAGCGGGCTGTCACTGTCACAGGTTTCAAAGCGACTTGGTTTGTCTTCTCGCAATTCGTACGCAAGGTATGAAAAAGGACAAGCCGCCCCGACTATCGGAAAACTTGGGGAGTTATTACGAGCTGTCGATCCGAAGGGTGATATTGTAATAAATGACAGTAACGCCCTAACAAAAGCATAAGCGGACTCGCCAAAGACGCGCCGCTTATGCTAAACGTTTAGATTTTCAGGGAAATATCAAATGAACCAGGACGCTGCGCGGGGCATGTTGATCGGCTTGGCGGTCGGAGATGCTCTTGGTACTACCGTAGAGTTCAGTCAGCGCGGCACCTTTCAGAGGGTGGAGAATATTGTTGGTGGCGGTCCTTTTGAGCTGAACCCCGGTGAATGGACTGATGATACGTCCATGGCCTTATGCCTTGGTCATACGTTTGGTCACAAAAAAGGAATTTGATCCAAAAGACCAAATGAATAGGTACTGCAACTGGTGGCACTATGGGTACATGAGTTCAAACGGCACCTGTTTTGATATAGGCATGACCGTTCAAGGTGCTCTGCAACGTTATCAAGTTAGCGGCGAATCATATTCCGGGTCTGATGATCCACGGAGTGTAGGAAATGGTTCAATAATGCGTATCGCACCTATCGCCATAGCGTTTCACAACAGCGGTGATTTACTAAGGGAATACTCACGGCAGAGCTCGCGTACTACGCACGCCTGTACAGAAGCTCTTGATGCATGTGAACTGTTCACGGCTTTATTGGTACGAGCAACAGAAGAAGGGTCAATATCGGATGTCTTTGAAAATATTGAACTCTCCACGTCATCTGAAGGGCTGAAGAACATCGCGTCTGGGCAATTTCTGTCCAGGAATTATAAAGACATACGTGGATCCGGGTATGTAGTTGAGTCGCTTGAAGCTGCACTGTGGTGCTTTGCTAACAGTGACTCCTTCAAGGACGCATTGATACTTGCGATCAACCTGGGTGATGATGCTGACACCACAGGTGCAGTGTGCGGCCAAATCGCTAGCGCATACTATGGGCTTCAAGGAATCCCTCATGAATGGAGTTCTGCCATCGTGTACCGCAATGAAATTCAGGAATTAGCTGATGATTTGTATGAGCTCGGCAAGCAGAAAATCTAACGCCAAAGTTGCAACCGACCCCTGTTACGCTACGCCTGCGGCTCCGCTCCACAGGGTCGGCTGAACTTTGGCGTTAGGCTTTTATCACAAGGGAAAGACAATGTGTCCAAATAACGTGAATCAGTATTTCGGCAAGGACTTAGAAGCCATGTCCTTCGCAAACAACTATCACAGATGGATACTTTCCGAATTCTTGCCATATCTCGGGAGTTCTGTCGCTGAAGTTGGAGCAGGCGTAGGAAACTTCTCAAGCCTAATCCTAGAAACCAATATAAATCGCCTAGTGACATTCGAGCCATCTCGTAATATGTATCCATTACTGCAAGAGGCTCTTAGAACGGACAAAAGGGCTAAGGCTATTAACGATCTATTTGACAATGAAAATACGAATGAATGCTTTGACTCTGTCTTATATGTCAACGTTCTTGAACATATAGAAGATGATGCTTCCGAGCTTGCCAACGTGCGTGATGCCATCGCTCCGGAAGGTCATCTTCTGATATTTGTGCCTGCACTGCCATGGTTGTATAGCGAGTTAGACAGGCAAGTTGGGCACTTTCGTCGATATACGAAAAAGAACCTCATAGAACTTACCCAGCGGGCAGGATTTTCTGTCGTTAAAGCGCGTTATTTCGATGTGGCAGGCATAATTCCTTGGTACATTAATTTTACCTTGCTCAAGAATTCAATCAGTGGCGGAAGTGTTTCTTTGTACGACCGGTTGGTCGTCCCCACAATGCGAGTAATAGAAGGACTTGTACCGCCCCCCGTAGGAAAGAACATGCTATTAGTCGCTAGGAAAGCCTAACAATGCCATCCAGCCGACGCTCGTACCTCGCGCGGTTGATGGCTGGCGTTATGAGCTAGGAGTCTATACCAATCGCCATTGAAAGTGCGAATCTAGAATACTTGCATGAGCTAGCTGATTATGGTCAAAATAAGCTTATGAACAATCCTTTAACACCAGGCGAGCGCGATGAACTCATAAAATCTCATCGTAAAGAGAGAGATGGGTGTATTCGAGACCGAATAAAAGCGGTTTTAGCTTTTGATGAGGGTTATAGTTATTCAGAAATTGCTAGGATTTTGCTTTTAGATGATGAGACTATTAGACGCCATGTCGATGATTACTTTTCTAAAGCTAAGCTGAAGCCCGAAAACGGGGGCAGCAAAAGTGATTTAGACGAGAATGAAACAGCAAAGCTCGTTAAACACATAGAAGGAATGACTTATCCTTATGTTAAGGACATTTGCACTTATGTGAAGTTGAATTTTGGTAAGCTTTACAGTGTAAGCGGCATGACAAAATGGCTGCATCGCAATAATGTCTGCCATAAGAAGCCTCATGCAGTTCCAGCGAAAGCAAACGCACAGGCGCAAAAAGCGTTTGTCAAGGAATATGAACATCTTTCGAAAAACGCTAAAAACAAGGGTTTAATCTATTTCTCGGACAGTTTTCATCCGCAGTATCAAACACGGTTGGCTTATGGATGGATTTTAAGAGGCACTCGAAAGAATATTGCCACAACGGCTCGTCAAACACGATTGAATTTCATTGGTGCTGTATCTTTGGAGGGTCACAAAATAATCCATACTGAAGTTGGCGGGTGAATGCGCAAACCATTAAATCTTTTCTAAAATCTCTACGCAAACGGCATGCACCAGAGAAAGACATTCATGTGATTTGGGATAATGCGGCTTATCATAAGAGCAAAGACGTTCAGTCTTATGCCAAGGACTCAAACATTAAATTACACTATTTGCCGCCCTATTCACCGAATTTAAATCCAATTGAGCGACTTTGGAAAATGATGCATGAAGCGGTTACTTATAATCGGTACTATGAGAAGTTTTTAGATTTTCGGGAAGCCTCTTTGAATTTTTTCAAGCGCATTGGAAGACGAAAGATTTTATTGAGAAAAAGAATCACTGATAGGTTTCACATTATTAATGCACCGATGTTCGCATCTTGAAGTGTGATGGGTATATACCCATCGCCATTGAAAATGCGAATATAGAATACTTATATTAGCTAGCTGATTATGGTCAAAATAAGCTTATGAACAATCATTTAACACCGAGCGAGCGCGATGAACTCATAAAATCTCATCGTAAAGAGAGAGATGGGCGTATTCGAGACCGAATAAAAGCTGTTTTAGCTTTTGATGAGGGTTATAGTTATTCAGAAATGTCTAGGATTTTGCTTTTAGATGATGAGACTATTAGACGCCATGTCGATGATTACTTTTCTAAAGCTAAGCTGAAGCCCGAAAACGGAGGCAGCAAAAGTGATTGAGACGAGAATGAAACAGCAAAGCTCGTTAAACACCTAGAAGGAATGACTTATCCTTATGTTAAGGACATTTGCACTTATGTGAAGTTGAATTTTGGTAAGCTTTACAGTGTAAGCGGCATGACAAAATGGCTGCATCGCAATAATGTCTGCCACAAGAAGCCTGATGCAGTTCCAGCGAAAGCAAACGCACAGGCGCAAAAAGCGTTTGCCAAAGACTATGAACATCTTTCGAAAGACCCTAAAAACAAGGGTTTAATCTATTTCTCGGACAGTTTTCATCCGCAGTATCAAACGCGGTTGGCTTATGGATGGATTTTAAGAGGCACTCGAAAGAATATTGCCACAACGGCTCGTCAAACACGATTGAATTTCATTGGTGCTGTATCTTTGGATGGTCACAAAATAATCCACACTGAAGTTGAGCGAGTGAATGCGCAAACCATTAAATCTTTTCTAAAATCTCTACGCAAACGGCATGCACCAGAGAAAGAAATTCATGTAATTTGGGATAATGCGGCTTATCATAAGAGCAAAGACGTTCAGTCTTATGCCAAGGACTCAAACATTAAATTACACTATTTGCCGCCCTATTCACCGAATTTAAATCCAATTGAGCGACTTTGGAAGATGATGCATGAAGCGGTTACTTATAATCGGTACTATGAGAAGTTTGTAGATTTTCGGGAAGCCTCTTTGAATTTTTTCAAGCGCATTGGAAGACGAAAGATTTTATTGAGAAAAAGAATCACTGATAGGTTTCACATTATTAATGCACCGATGTTCGCATCTTGAAGTGTGATGGGTATATATCGGCAAAGTACCCGCGCTGTGGGTTTTCGTTTGACCGACACGGTGGGTACCGGCTCCAACCAGGTTGGCACCCTGTGCATTGGGCCGCCACAACAAGGACACGTCGGCTTGGGGCGGGGTTTGCACCAAGCCGTCAACCTACTCAGGTCAACCCGGCACACAAGCTGCAACCGGGCAATCAGGCGTTTGCTGTTGGGGTGAAGATAGCCGAAGTTGCGCGTGCGCCGGAACCCTTTGGGCCACACATGCTGTAGCGACAACCACAGACAATCCGCACCGGGCCAGGTGCGCGTTGGTGTTTGTTTGCTGTTGGCATCGTGGTAACGGAAGGTGACCTGAGCGGCCTGGCAACTTAGGATATCCTTCTCCTGAATGACCCCGCGATACAGGTCACGCCCCAGATACACCAAGGCCTTATCACCTGAACCGGCACCTTTACCATCGACGGCCCATTGCTGCGGATAGGTCTGGGGTAAACGTAGACCCGCCTTAACCCGCGCATCCAGGCACTTGCCCCGCAATACCTTGGCCAGGGCCTTGTGGGCACCTGCTAAAAATGCACTTTTTCCGCGATTGCGGCGTCAACTCCGTGTTCGAATCCTCAGGTATGACCTATACACTGCGGTTCTGCGCGCGGTGCTTCCTTGCACTCACGAAAAAATGACTATTGTTAGCAGGTGCCCTAAAGAAAAATACCCGGTCACTCAGGGTAGGGGTCATCCTGAACAGGTGTCTGGCCTCCTCGGCCGTGACAATATCCGGCAGACCTTGCGCCTTCGGTGGCTTGGTTAGGTCCAGGTTCACCCAAGGCTTGTGCAACCCAATGGGTGTAGAAGAACTTCAGGCCGTACCAATCCAGCTTGACGGCGCTCCAAGAGTGGCTATCGAGCAGGTCGTTGAAATAGGCCGGCACCTGCGCTTCGGACAGCTCATTGAGGTCATGATCAAAATAATCACCCAGGCGCCATAATCACCCAGGCGCCGAATGGCGCAGGCGTAAGCGTCAATGGTCTTGGGTTGCAGGCCCTTGAGCTTCAGGTGTTGGAGAGGGGTGGCATATTGCTGCATGAAAACTGTTTCGGAAGAGGATGTCATTGCAAGGTAACCTCATGTGTGTGATGGCCCCTCCTCAGCGAGGGGTGAGGTTACATTGGGTCACATTCACGGAGCCTACTTCTCCGCGCAGCGGCTTCGTCCAACAAGTAGCTCCAGCGGATGCGCCAAAGGCGCGCTGCTGCGCCTGGCGTTAGGCTTCTCTCCAGCCTTATGTTTTCAATTCTCTAGACGCTCCCGATAAGGTGGTGTATAGTCTTCACCCTAAGGGTGAATTATTTTGACTTTGTTGTGCCTATACTTATGGTGTCTCGATTTGATAGTCAAGTTCCGAAGCAACAAGCTTGAAAAATGTTTTTTAAAGAGTAATCAAGCAGCTAGAGAGTTTGGTGATCAGGTTGCGAGGAAGTACATTCTGCGCATTAACACAATAAAAGCAGCAGGGAGTCTTGATGATCTAATGAGACTACCAGTCTTAAGATGTCACCCTCTCAAGGGGGATAGAAAAGGACAGTATGCTATTAATTTGATGGGGTTTTATAGGCTGATATTCACCGTCGAGGGTGACACGCTGAATATCGCAATGATTGAAGAAGTGAGCAAGCACTATGATGACTGAACAGACTTACATGTCCGATTTAGCCATTTCTCCAGGCGAGTATTTGGAGGAAGTGCTTGAAGAGATGGATATTACCCAAGCAGAGCTAGCTCGTAGAATGGGTCGACCTCCTCAAGCCATCAATGAGATTCTCAAAGGAGAAAAGGCTATTACACCTGAAACTGCTCTTCAGCTTGAGCAAGTTGTTGGTGTGCCGGCGTACTTCTGGAGCAATCTTGAGTCTGAATATCGCTTGGCAATGGCGAAGGAGGCAGATGAAAAGAAGGCAGAAGATGAGCTAGAAGCTGCTTCTGCATACCCATATTCAGAGATAGCAAAGCTAGGTCTTGTAGAAAAGACGAGAAAGCCTTTAGAGAAGGTTAAAAAGCTTCGAAAATTTTTTGGTGTATCCTCACTATTTCATATTATATCTGTAAAAGAATACGCCCCCGCATTTAGGCAAAATGAGAAAGAAAGTACTTCCCATGAAGCTCTAGCTGCTTGGCTTAGGGCTGGACATATTATTGCTTCTAAAAAAGAAGTTGGAAGATTTGATGAAGTAAAACTTCAAACATCTCTTCCGAGATTGAGAGAGCTTACTTTTGAAACAAAACCAAATACTCTATTAGAAAAACTGAACAGCTTACTAGCAGAGTGTGGTGTAGCATTAGTCGTAGTCCCACATTTTTCAAAGACTTATACCACAGGTGCTACTTATTGGATAGGTAAGAGTAAGGCCGTCATAATGATGTCTTTGCGAGGTGGTTGGTCTGATATATTCTGGTTTAGCTTATTGCATGAAATTGGACATATTTTACTACATGATAAAAGAATCACATTTCTTGAGAATGGGTCAAAAGAGCAACAGTATCCCAGGCAGGAGTCTGAAGCGGATACATTTGCACAAAGAACATTGATTCCTGACAGTGAATATTCGGCTTTCTTGAAAGAAAATATTTTCACTGAAGGATCTATCAGCGAGTTCTCTCGAGCAATAGACATTTTCCCCGGTATTATCACAGGCCGTCTTCAATATAACAAAAAGCTACCACACACCTCTAACTTCCACAGAATCCGCTTCAAGTGGCAAAAAGCCTAGCTTCAATGTTGAAGTGCGACACTTCAACAATTAAGGAAACAACTGATCGGTGACTTATAGCCCAGCCTCTTTCTTGGTCGGTAGTTAAGCGCTCTGGCAATGGCATCACAGTCTCTTTGAGTCACAGATGCCATGTCCATTGCCTTTGACAGGTACTGGCGGATCAAGCCGTTGGTGTTTTCATTGGTGCCTCTCTCCCAGGAGTGATAAGGGGTTGCGAAGTAAAACCGGACCCCGGTTCTGTGCTCCGGCTCTTTGTACTGGTGGAATTCGGTGCCATTGTCAGCTGTGATGGGTGTAAAGCGGCCCGGTTTATGGTGGGCAATCCTGCGGTCATTTCGTGCCCCGGGAGACTGACCGAAGGTGATCTGACTGATATCACCACCGATTTGAGTCCGGCGGCCGGCACCATACCTAATGGCTGGTACATACAACTGGCCGACTTCGGCGATCCACCAGACTCGGTAGGCAGTTTTGTTGGTGAAAAAGTGCTCGCGAACTCAGTGACTCTTCAAGGCGTGGTGCTTTTTACCACGTTCACACCGAGTACATCGATTTCATTAACGTCGTGCGCATCCACCGAAGGGAGAGGGTCTGTGTTTGCTGTAAGTATCGCTGACGGTAGTCCAGTATTTGATCTAGACGGTTTGTCGTCGGTGAATCGGGCTGATCGCACGTTCAATCTTGTGCGTACCGATCCGCCTGCGTCCCCCTCAATTCTGTTCCCGCCTATAAATGGCGCGCCATCGTTCATCGGGGTGGGATTCGGAGAAGCTCGATTTATTTATCTCGAATAAACCGGTCAGAACTTATTGATATGAACAGCCCGGGTAGTGGGCGCTTATCGGAAATAAGCGCCCGGCTGGGCAGCCTAAAGAATTAGCTGATGGGGCGCTCCTCGAGCGCGTCGCAAGTGAGCAGGTGACGCGTGCTTGATGGTAGGGCCTTCGCATCAGCCACGCGCTTGCTGGCTTCGTGCTGCCCGGTCCGTTGGCGGCGGGTGACGTCAAGTGATGACTCTAAGTCAATGTGTTAGACTCGCCGCTCGCTAGTGCCCCGGTTGGAATGTGATATGTTCGCGAGGTTCTGTTACGCACTTAGCTGGTTACTGTTCGCCCCTTTAATCACCCTTCATGAGTTGCACGCGGCGGAGACCAAGGTTCTAGGTTGGCGTGATCTTATTCCATTCTCGGTGATCAAAGCGGGTGCAGTACTGGACAAGCTCGGCGGTGAGTTGTCGGCGATGCCTAGGGCTGAGCGCACTGCTTTTTTGATGGTGGCACGAGAACTGGCCGTGCGTGACAAGTTAGCTGCTGGCAGCCATCACGATGAATTAACCAAATCCGAGCGCAAGATGCTCGATAAGAATTTGAGCGCGGATTATCCGGAGGCTCTCGCCTACTGGGGCAAGGTCAAGCGAGCTCGGGCTAAAGTCGAGGCCCTGAACGCGGCGGTCGTTGGTGAACTCGATGGGCAGAGAATACGTATGCCGGGTTATGTGCTGCCTATGGAATTCGAGGGCGTGAAGGTTCATGAGTTCTTACTGGTGCCCTTCGTCGGTGCTTGTATCCATGTGCCGCCGCCACCGGCTAATCAGATGGTCTATGTCACCGCGAAGAAGAGTTTTGCGTCAGCCGGTCTTTATGCACCCGTGTGGGTGGAAGGGACCCTGGCTACGCAGGCAGCGACATACAGTTTGTCTCTAGTGGATGGAGTTGCGCCCGTTGTGGCCGGCTACGCACTGGAGGCGATCGACATCAAACCGTACGGGCGCCAGTGATTATGAGCGCCAGTGATGAGGATTGAAGTGATGCGGTACGCGCAATGGGCATTGGTCTGCCTTATCGGCAGTGCGGCTCTAACCCTTCATGCCAACACCCACCAACACGGTGCGCATGAGCACGGCCGCGGCGTTATGAACGTAGTGACGCAGGGCCGCGAGGTGTTGATTGAACTGGAGTTACCGGCAGTGCATGTGGTTGGCTTTGAGCACGCACCGCGCACGGACGCCGAACGACACGCTATAGAAGCAGCGCGCGAGCGGTATAGCGATGCGGCGGCGTTGTTTAGATTTGCCGATAACGCCCAATGCACATCCAATAGCACGGAGATCCATCTGGGAGAGGATGTAGAACACGGCCATTCCGGCGAGCATTCGCAGCTCCATGCCGAGTACGCTTTCAGTTGCCATCATCCTCAGCACCTCAATGCCTTCACGACGCGTTTATTCGAGCACCTGGAGGGCTTGGAGCGGCTCGAAGTGAACGTGATCACGCCTTCATTGCAAACCCGGATCCATCTATCGTCCAGCCAATCAGCCGTTTCACTTCGGCGCTGACGGTGGCTGCGATCGGCAACGCATTAGAGGGCAACGCATTAGAGATTGCCAATCTGCAGTTCGCCTGGCGGCCAGGTGCTGCGAATGTACTGAACATCGATAAGTTTACAGTGCGCTGCGGCGAACGGGTGTTTATCGAGGGGGCTAGCGGAAGCGGCAAGAGCACCTTGCTCAGCGCCGTTGGTGGCGTGGTCAAAACGCAGGCGGGCGCGGTGCTCTTGCTGGGGACGGATCTGGGTGGCTTGTCCGCGCGTCAACGCGACAGCTTTAGGGCCGATCACGTAGGCATCGTCTTTCAGATGTTCAACCTAGTGCCTTATCTGTCGGTGTTAGACAACGTTACGTTGCCTTGCCGCTTCTCTGAGCGGCGTCTCGCCAATGCGCGTCGAAACGGCGCCTTACGCGATGAAGCGCTACGTCTGCTGAGCGCGCTAGAACTCGATGAGGCGGCTTATGCAGATCGCTTGGTGACCGATTTGTCCATAGGGCAGCAACAACGGGTAGCGGCTGCCCGGGCGCTTATCGGTACACCCGAGTTGATCATGGCCGACGAACCCACTTCGGCGCTGGATGAAGGGACGCGGGAGCGTTTTTTAGAGCTGCTTTTTGCTGAGTGTGAGCAGTCTCGAACGACGGTGCTTTTCGTGAGCCATGATGCCAGACTGGCATCGTTGTTCGACCGGCGGGTCAATTTTTTTGAATTGAATACCGGGGTGGTCCGCGGTGCATGAATGGCCAAGTTCAATGCAAGGTCAAGTGCCATAAAGGATGCCAATGACCATTGTAAAGCTCGCGTGGGCAAGCCTTTGGAACCGCCGGCTTACTGCCTTCATGACGATTTTGGCTATTGCCCTCAGCGTCACTATGTTGCTTGGTGTAGAGAAGCTACGGCGCGATGCCAGGGCCAATTTCGCCAACACTATCTCCGGCACCGATCTCATCGTGGGTGCCCGAAGCGGTTCCGTCCAGCTGTTGCTCTACTCGATTTTCCGCATCGGGAACGCTACCGCCAACATCAGTTGGCGCAGCTACGAGGCGATAGCTGCGCATAAAAGCGTGCGCTGGACGGTCCCCATATCCTTGGGCGACTCGCATCGTGGGTTTAGGGTCATGGGCACCACGGTCGATTACTTTGAATACTATCGCTATGCCTCCAAGCGCAAGCTTCGGTTTGCTGCCGGTCAACCCTTCGCTGATTTATTCGATGCCGTGATCGGTGCCGAGGTGGCGGCCAAGCTTGGCTACCGCGTGGGACAAGCGATTGTGCTGGCCCACGGGACCGGCGATGTCAGCTTTGTGGACCACGCGGACAAACCTTTCAAAGTTGCCAGCATCCTCGCCCGCACCGGCACACCGGTGGATCGGACGGTGCATGTCAGCTTACAAGGGATCGAAGCCATACACGCCGGTTGGGCTGCCGGTGTACCGCTGCCCGGTCGTACGGTGAGCCCGGAGCAGGTGCGGCAAATGGACCTGCAACCCAAAGCGATAACCGCATTTCTGATCGGCCTAGAGACAAAGATGGCGCTGTTCCGGTTGTTGCGCTCGATTAATGAATACCGCGCCGAGCCGTTGCTGGCCATCATCCCGGGCGTTGCCCTGCAGGAGCTGTGGGACGTCATGGCGGTAGCGGAGAACGCTTTGCAGATGGTGTCGGTCACAGTCGTGGTGACGGGACTATTGGGAATGCTGACGGTGATTCTCGCCAGCTTGGAGGCGAGGCGCCGCGAAATGGCTGTGCTGCGCTCCGTGGGCGCGCGGCCAGCGGCAATTTTTTTCCTGTTCATGAGTGAAGCGGGTTTGCTCGCGCTTGTGGGTGGCGGGTTCGGAGTGGTGTTGCTGGTCACGGCGGGCTGGGTCGCCGCACCTATCGTCGAGAGTCAATTCGGCTTGCATGTCCCGCTCGCCTTGCCGGCGGCAACCGATTGGATGGTGCTAGCGGCCGTGGTGTTAGCAGCGCTGCTCGCCGGGATGCTGCCCGCCTTGAGAGCATATCGCCTGTCGCTGGCCGATGGTCTTACGTTGAGGATTTGATGGCATGGCAAAACACTGTATGTTTAGGGCTTACCCGTTTAGGACCTACCCGTTTGGGGCCTATCTATCCCGGGCAGTCCTGTATACGGTACTGATCGCCGCGGTACTCATACCAACGTTTACTTGGTCCATTACCCCTGCACGGGAACTGCAGTGGGATGAACTGATGCCGCCGAATTGGGATCCGTTTGCCCACTTGGAGGTCCTATTAGACAAAGCTGGTGATCTTGAGGACGGTTCGGCGCAGGCCGAGCAGCTCATGCGCGAAATTATGCAAGCCGGTGCCAACGCACCCGTAGTCGGTGAGTTGGATGGCCAACGCGTGCGATTGCCGGGATTTGTGGTGCCGCTGGATTTTTCCGATACGCAGGTCTCGGAATTTCTCTTGGTACCTTATTTTGGAGCTTGTATTCACACGCCGCCGCCGCCCGCGAATCAGATTGTTTACGTCAAACTTGGCCGATCCCACCCACTTAACGATATCTTCGAAGCGGTGTGGGTGACCGGCGATTTAACGGTTAAGCCGTTCTATAACGAGGTAGGGGACGCCGGCTACACCCTGCACGCAACCGAGATTAAGCCTTACGAGTGACGCCGTATGGCGAAGGGACGCATCCGCCCCGGCCCAGCAATGTCTACGCAGATAGCGGGCATGGGCCTTGGGGTAGCCGTGGCGAGCGCAAGCAATAGGACAGCACATTAGTATCGGAATGAGGCGGCGGTCCCCCACCATTAGGGGACAGATCTTTATGCTATCGTCGCCTGCGTTGAACACGTTTTGATGGGCGAGAAGCGATGCGGATTCTAGCCGTAACCATCTTGAGCTTGGTTTTGTCACAGCCGTTACCGGCGGGGCTGGAAGAGATTAGCTTCGATCAGCCCATCTGGGACTTGTTGACGGGCACGTTTAAAAAAGACGAGGCAGAGCAAGTACAGGAACTCGATGCCGTGTTCAGGGCATTGCAGGCCGGCAACAAAAAGATAGCCGAGCGTCTTGTCACCGAGTTGCTGGAGAAGGAGCCTGAACACGCACTAGCCCTGGAAGTGTTGGGGACCATACGGTTGGAGCAGCAGCGCTTGCAAGAGGCTGAGATTCTTTTGCAACGCTCCCTGGACGCCGAAGCTGGCCGCGCATCGGCGATGGGTAAGTTAGGCGCTGCCAAGCTTGGCCTTGGCCGGACTGGTGAGGGTGAGGCGCAGTTGCGCGAAGCCCTGGCATTGGAGCCTGATCAGATCTTTGTATTAAACACCCTGGCGCGGCTCGAGGCCGCGCGGCGTAGATTCGGGCCAGCCATCGAACTCTATAGGCGGCTGTTGCAAACCCGCTATATTTTGCCGCTGGTTTTTTCCGTTTATCACATTGAGTTGTGCCGGGCACTGCTCGCCTCAGGCGATGAGGCCGGCGTGCTGGCACTGGTGGAGCCGGCGCTAGCCAAGCTGAAGCCGGGGCCACTCAGGAGACAAGCACTGCGGTTGGCCACCATTGCCCAGGTAAGAACTGGCAATATTGACGCCGCTAAACCGCTAGCCGAGGCATTGCTGGCTTCATCCAAGCCCTTTAACGTGACAGCAACGCTAACCAAAGCAATGGTATTGCAGGCGGCGGGCGACAGCGACGCGGTCCTCAAGTTGTTAAGAGAGGCTAGCGTAGTCAACGATCACGCGGCGTTGCACCAGGCTTTGGGCCAGACATATGGGCAACAGAAGGATTTCGCCGCGGCGGCGCGCTCGTTCGAGGCGGCCATTGCGGCCGCTCCATCGGTCGAACAAGCGATCCGATTAGTGCGCGAGTATGGCAGTGTGGCGTTCGCAGGCGGTGAGTTGGCCGGCGCCGTTAAGATCGCAACACAAACAGCCAAGCGGTATCCGGATAACGCCGAGCTTGGCGTGATCGCAGCGACGATGAGGGCTTCGGCTGGCGAGCCGGCCAGGGCGCTTAAAGACCTTGGCGAGCTGCAACGCAAATTCCCTGAAGAAGGTGATATCTACGTCCAACGGGCGCAATTGTTGTTGCAACGGGGCCGCGAAAAGGAGGCTAAATCGTCCCTTGAGGAGGCGGTAAAGCTGATACCACAGCGCAGTGACGCGTGGATGTTGTTATCGGAGCTGCAAACTAGTCCAAAGGCTGCTCGTGGTGTGTTGCGCCGGGGATTGCAACACAACCCAGGCGATCCAGATCTGCGCTACGATCTGACATTCCTGGATGAATTACGTATGAGTCCAGTCGAGGCCATTGATGCGTATCAAGCTATTAGGCGCGATAGCCCAGCGCACACCGCGACCTTGATTAGGCTGGCCGGTTTATTAACGCCCAATCCCAATGCACGTGCCGATGCTAAGTCCATGTTGACGCAGGCTAGAGCGTTGGGTGGAGACACGCTTGACGCGGTGTCTACGGATGCATGGCTACATCATCACACGGGCCGAAGTGGAGATGCCCTGCGCCGGCTCAAAGCTATAGTTAAGCAGTTCAAACATCCAATAACGCTTTACCGTATCGCCGCGATTCATGCGGTTGCCGGGCGCAGGAAAGAGGCGAGAAAGTCGGCCAGGGCGGCTTTGAAGGCTGGCTTAGCAGGGGTAGAGCGGGCAGATGCGGAGCGGTTGGCGAAATGAGATGGGTCTAGGGGCGTGTAATGCGTTGAACCTCAGATACGTAATGGCACTGGCGGGTGTGGCTTGTAGTGGCGTACTCGGTGCCGGAAGCCCGATCTCGTTCGAAGGCGAAGAGCTTGAGTACTCCCCCGGCTATCGTGCCATTGACATCGCATCCAACCACGCTTACGAGGCGTGCGTAGAATTGCAAAGCGGGCAAGCGCTGCGCATTGGCTTCGAAGCGAACGCGCAGCTGGAGTTCGAAGTGCATTTTCATCGCGGCGGCGAAGTGGAATTTCCCGTTACTCCTCACCGTACACGCGGCGCCGCGGCAACTTTCAGTTTCGATGCAAGCAGGAACTATTGTCTGATGTGGACCAACAAGGGTAAGCGGCCCGTACTGCTAGAATTCGGATACGATTTCAATCAGAAATAATGCTGTTTCCCCTGCTACAGTCATGATCCCTTGGCATGATCCCTTGGTACAGCCGCCAGATGTGGCGCCGGTGCGCTGGGTCAAAGAACCGTCTCGGCCAGTAAACGGATCGAATCCACATTCGGGGCGAAGACGACCAACGTGCCGACCTTGCCGGCTTTGCCCGCCTCGGTCCAAATCTGTAAGCGGTCACGGATCCGGGCCGGTGGTCCCAGCAATGCCACTTCGTCGATGAAAGCACCCTCAATATGGGCCGCGGCTTCGCGTTTGTGGCCGTCCAAGTACAAGTCCTGTACTTTTTGCGCCATAGCTTCGTAGCCCAACGAGCGCACGTAGGTGTTGTAGAAGTTCTTGCCGCGGGCACCCATGCCACCCACGTAGAGCGCGTAGTAGTCCCGCAAAGCGTCGCGCGCCCGGTTCACGTCGCTATTGATGACGACTCGGCAAAACGGTGCCAAGTCGAAGTCCTCAAGGGTCTTTCCACCGCCGGCTTTGGCGAAGCCTTGGTTGAGATCATCTGCGAATATCTCGAAACGTTGCGGGTTCATAAATATAGGCAGGGTGCCATCGGCGTGCTCGGCGGCGGTACGTATACCGGCTGGCGTGAATGCTCCGGTGTAGATTTTAAGGTTCGGATCAGGGTGCAAAATGGTTTTGAGCGCTTTGCCCAAACCGGTGGTGCCGGGGCCGGTGTTGGGGATCTGATAGTGCTCGCCTTGATGCCTTAGCGGTTCTTCGCGCGCCAATATTTTTCTGACGATGGCAATATATTCGCGGCTGCGCGCGAGCGGCTTACCGAAGGGCTCGCCGTGCCAACCTTCGATGACCTGTGGGCCCGATGGACCGATGCCTAGCAAAAAGCGCCCGCCCGACATCTCTTGTAATGACATGGCCGTCATCGCCGCCATGGCCGGTGTGCGTGCCGACATCTGCATAATGCCGGTACCCACCTTGATGGCGTGGGTATGGGCTAACAACCAGGAAGCATGAGTCACGGCATCCCTGCCCCAAGCTTCAGACGTCCAAGCGCTGTCGAATCCCAGCGATTCCGCCTCCTGTACCAGCGCTACTCTGTCAGCAATAGTGCCCGGCATACTGCCAACCATGATCCCGAGTTTCATCAGGTCCTCTGCGCGTCGTTCTGGTTCGCGTGAGACTATACTCGCTCATACCCATCGCTAGCGAGATCTGCAAGCAAAGCTTATGAACTTGTGAAATCGATACAGTCGATACACCGGTCATCAACCCGACGGTCTTGCAGGGCTTGAATGCATTCTCGATCAGCAGTGTGAACAGATGGGCGGCTTTAGAGCACCTCTAAAAATGCACTTTTTCCGCGATTGCGGTGTCAGCTCCGTGCTCCAATCCTCAGGTATCACCTATACACTGCGGTTCTGCGCGCAGTGCTTTCTTGCACTCACGAAAAAATGACTATTTTTAGAGGTGCCCTTTAACCGTTTTCAGGTGAGGCCGCCAGCGGGTGGTGTCGCCATCCATCAAATTCAGCACGGTGCGAATATTGTTTCTGATCCGCTCTTCATAGATGACTGGGGCGGGGGTACAGAGACGGTTGAGCAGGGCGGGATCCAACTGATAGTCGTTTAATCGAAGCTGGGCTAAGCGGGGCGCGGCGCTCTTCGATGCAACACTCACCACTTCCAAACCTTGAGCTTGAGGGAGGTTTGCACGTTACACTTCTTGGTTGGCGCTAAACAGCACCGCATGCGAATGGGGACATGAGCACATGAGACAGAGCGCAACGTTGATGAGGCGAGATCGATGAAGTTAGACGGTTATGAAATTTTTCACTGCGATGCGGGCTGGCGCAAATTCTCTTTTCTACGCCTGCATGCTGATGATGGCACCACCGGCATCGCCGAGTACAACGAATCCTACGGCAGCCCGGGGCTGAGCACCGTTATCGAAGGTCAACTCAGTTGGATCATGGGTGCTAACCCCATGGCCCATGAACGTATCTCCTCGGAACTCTACGCCCGCTCGCGCCAAGCCCACGGCGGCATGGCGCAGCAGGCGAGTGCGGCCATAGAAAATGCTTTATTGGAGCTCAAAGCCCGCAAGCTGGACGTGCCGTGTTACGAGTTACTCGGTGGGGCGGTGCGTGACCGGTTGCGCTTGTATTGGTCCCATTGCGGTAGCTATAGGTTGCCACGCACCGCCGAGCTGATGGGCAAGCCCCCGCTCCAGTCGCTGGACGGTATCACCGCCATGGGGCGCGAAGTGCGCGAGCGGGGTTTCTCCGCGCTCAAGACCAATATTTTTATCTTTGACGGCGAGGCGCATATGCACCAGCCGGGTTTTGCCCGGGCGCCAGGATGGCCGGAACTGAATGCGGACCGGACGATCATCAAGGCGCTTCGCGAACAGTTACAGGCGTTTCGCGAAGGCGCAGGTGCGGATATGGATATCATGCTGGATCTCAACTTCAACTACCGTACCGAAGGTTGTTTGACGGTTACCCGCGCGCTCGATGATCTGGGCCTTACGTGGTTTGAAATCGATCTGTACGACGCACCGGCGCTGGCCCATATCAGGCGGTCGGTGAAAACACCTATCGCTTCGTGCGAGTCTTTATTTGGCTTGCGCGGCTTTTTACCCTTCGTCAATCACCGCTCTATGGATGTGGGCATTATCGATGTGCCATGGAACGGCATTTGGCAATCGCTGAAGATCGCAGCGCTTTGCGAAGCCAATGAGATCAATTGCGCCCCGCATAATTTCTACGGTCATATCGCTACATTGATGAGTGCTCATCTGTTTGCCGCCATTCCAAACTTTCGCATCATGGAGATCGATATCGACGATGTACCGTGGAAGGACGAGATAGTGACCACAGTGCCTAAAGTAGAGCAAGGATATCTACATCTGCCCGATGGTCCCGGTTGGGGCACGGAACTCAATGACGCGGCCATCGCCGCCCACCCGGTGGCCGATACACCTCCGGCGGTTCATGACAAGGGCATGGGCTAAGATTATCTATCCAGGAATTATCCAGAGGGCATCTGCTAAAAATGCACTTTTTCCGCGATTGCGGCGTCAGTTCCGTGCTCGAATCCTCATGTATGAGTTATCACTGCTGTCCCATAGAGCATACTAACTCTTTGAAATTCCTGGAAAAACTGTTTTCATGTCTCAAACACAATGCCATAGTCAGTTTTTTATGTAAATCAATAGGTTATACGCTGTGTTTAACTATTTTGTGGGACAGCAGTGATGAGTTATACACTGCTGTTGCGCGCGCGGTGCTTCCTTGCACTCACGAAAAAATGACTATTTTTAGCGGTGCCCTCAAGGAGGAACACTCGCTGTTCAAAAAAGCAATCGCGTTCACTTCGAAACGAAAAGCGACCTCTTCTCGTTCATCGACCGCGAGCAAGCGAACCACTCGGTCCGAGTGATGGGCCGTTGGTACGGACTGAGCACAAGTGGCTACTGCGCGGGGTGCGCCCGAGGCGAGCGTGAGCGGGCTCGCCAAGACCGCGAATGGCTAGAGCCGAGCCGACGGTGCATGAAGCGAGTGAGCAGCGTTACGCAAGTCCGCGGGTGCATGAGTCCCTCAAGCAACACGGTAACCGAGTGGGAAAACGCCGGGTTGAGCGGGTCATGCGCGAGAACGGTATTGGAGGCTGCACAACGATGCGGTATCGGCGGGTTGCAGGCCTGACTCGTTTGTTCACGAAGTGGGGGAATCGTACCGTGGAGGCGCCAATCAATGGGCCCGGCCAGATAGGGGTCGCCGGCCTGAGGTATCTTCGAGTAACAGGACAATGGCGTGACTTAGCCACAGTGATGGACCGATGCTCGCGCGAACCGTTGGGCGGGAGTCCAGGGCCGGGCAAGACGGGTGGGTTGACCCGTAGGGCACTGCGCAAAGCCATCGCAAAGCGCCCGCCTGTGCCGGGTCCGACCGTGCACAGCGAGCGCGGCGTCGAGTTCATATCGAACGCCTTCGGCCACTGCATGGAGCGACATGGACGGGTCCGAAGCGTTAATCGTCCTAGACGAATGACGGACAACGCGCCTAGGGAGTCAGGGTACAAGTCGATGAAAGGGGAACTGTATCACTGCCGCCCGTTCGAGTCGGATGGAGCCCTGCGCCGGGCGGTCAATGCGTACGTGGATTTCTACAACGAAGAGCGGCTACATTCGAGCCTCGGATAGCGGACGCCGAGCGAGTACCAGAGGGCGCATGCAACGAACCAACGGGTATCCACTTTTTCGTAGGAACTCCCGGTTAATCAGGAATATACTGCAATAGACAGTCTCTGCCTAGCGCAGTATATTTCATATCCGTCTAATACACTGTTAGAAGAAAAGGAAGATCATGCCATCTGAGCTAAAGAAACTAGAAAGAAGAAGGAAAGCTCAAAAGCACCTTGATGAAATTTCGGGTCGAGAAGAGCATGTATTAGTCGTTCACTACTCATGTGAAAGCTTTTATGACAGGCCGGAGGGCCAAACACCAAGGGTTACTTCAATTGCGGCAAGAAATTACGCAAGTGGCCAAACTGCCTCCTTCTCCATTCATAAAATTGCTGAGTTAAAGGGGGTAGCTTTCGCTGATATTGATAGCGAATACGACAAGCTTGAAAAAGAGATGCTTAAAGAATTTTACGAATTCATGGAGAAGCATAAAAGCTACGATTGGGTTCATTGGAATATGCGAGATATCAATTACGGTTTTCCAGCACTTGAACACAGATATCGTATGTTAAAGGGTAAGCCCGTTGAGCTTGACGAATCGCGCAAATTCGATCTTTCTAGGGCTTTAGTGGCAATTTTTGGAAATAAATATATTGGCCACCCAAGGCTGGTAAAATTGATGGAAGCAAACCATATAACTGCACTGGATTTACTTGATGGTCCAGGTGAAGCCGCCGCATTTGAAAATAAAGAATTTGTTAAACTGCATCAATCTACGCTCAGAAAAGTCGATGTGCTCGCAAGCATTCTCGGTAGAGTTATTGATGGCAGTATAAAAACAAATGCAACGTGGCGAGATACGCACGGAATCCATCCAAAAATCATATTAGAGTATATTGCTAAACATTGGGTCTTGTCGCTTTTAGCAAGTATTGTCGGTATTGGCTCAGGTATCTACGGTGTATTCTTCTAACAAGGCGCTGCTATCGGACAAATTTTCCGCTGCGCTCCAAATTTGCCGCAGAGCGCGGCGTTAGCATCATATTACAAAACGCGGAGTTTATTTAGGAGATTACATTATGGGATTTTGGTTGGGATTGTGGGATACGGTTAAATCCGTAGGAAGGACTGTAGCAAAGGTTGTTAAAAAAGCATATGAGCTATTAACAGATGATAAAACAGTGGAAGTATATACCCATCGCCATTGAAAATGCGAATATAGAATACTTACATTAGCTAGCTGATTATGGTCAAAATAAGCTTATGAACAATCATTTAACACCAGGCGAGCGCGATGAACTCATAAAATCTCATCGTAAAGAGAGAGATGGGCGTATTCGAGACCGAATAAAAGCGGTTTTAGCTTTTGATGAGGGTTATAGTTATTCAGAAATTGCTAGGATTTTGCTTTTAGATGATGAGACTATTAGACGCCATGTCGATGATTATTTTTCTAAAGCTAAGCTGAAGCCCGAAAACGGGGGCAGCAAAAGTGATTTAGACGAGAATGAAACAGCAAAGCTCGTTAAACACGTAGAAGGAATGACTTATCCTTATGTTAAGGACATTTGCACTTATGTGAAGTTGAATTTTGGTAAGGTTTACAGTGTAAGCGGCATGACAAAATGGCTGCATCGCAATAATTTCTGCCATAAGAAGCCTCATGCAGTGCCAGCGAAAGCAAACGCACAGGCGCAAAAAGCGTTTGTCAAAGACTATGAACATCTTTCGAAAGACCCTAAAAACAAGGGTTTAATCTATTTCTCGGACAGTTTTCATCCGCAGTATCAAACGCGGTTGGCCTGTGGATGGATTTTAAGAGGCACTCGAAAAAGTATTGCCACAACGGCTCGTCAAACACGATTGAATTTCATTGGTGCTGTATCTTTGGATGGTCACAAAATAATCCACACTGAAGTTGAGCGAGTGAATGCGCAAACCATTAAATCTTTTCTAAAATCTCTACGCAAACGGCATACACCAGAGAAAGAAATTCATGTAATTTGGGATAATGCGGCTTATCATAAGAGCAAAGACGTTCAGTCTTATGCCAAGGACTCAAACATTAAATTACACTATTTGCCGCCCTATTCACCGAATTTAAATCCAATTGAGCGACTTTGGAAAATGATGCATGAAGCGGTTACTTATAATCGGTACTATGAGAAGTTTATAGATTTTCGGGAAGCATCTTTGAATTTTTTCAAGCGCATTGGAAGACGAAAGATTTTATTGAGAAAAAGAATCACTGATAGGTTTCACATTATTAATGCACCGATGTTCGCATCTTGAAGTGTGATGGGTATATTCAAATTGAACTATCGCGTCTAAGAGGCTCGGCCGAATTAATAGACCGATCTATAAAAAATGTGAAAATGCATGCTTCAAGTTTGTCTGTACACTACCAAACATGCGAAATATAAATGGTTTAATCGACGATGTTAATACGCTTAGGTATGGATTGAAAGCAGTTATATCAACAATAAACTACAATGCAAATATTCAAGCTACTAATGGTCAACAACCTAGAAAAATCGAAGGTGTTGATATCGACAAGAAAAAAGGGTCAATTTCACAAGTAGCCGCTTTTGATGCGTTTGATAGGACAAGGGAACTGTTGAAAACTGAAATCATTGAATTATCCTCTCTGTCAACCAAGCATTTGAACGATCTTGAAAGGCTAAAAATGAATGCAGCGAGGGATACGCTCTCAATATGATGTATATAAACAGCTCAATCAAATCCATACTGATCGAACTTACGCCAACATTGCTCCCAACGAGCATCCGTGTGGGTCAACCCACGCAATGAGAGAACGGCTTGAGCCCCAGCCTCCTTCCCGCGCATCCCTGAATGGCATAGGCGCTGCCTAACCAATGGGCCCCTCTAAACATGCACTTTTTCCGTGAACGCTAAGGAAGCACCGCGCGCACAACCGCGGTGTATAGGTCATCACTGCTGTCCCATAGAGCATACTAACTCTTTGAAATTCCTGGAAAAACTGTTTTTATGTCTCAAACACAATGCCATAGTCAATTTTTATGTAAATCAATAGGTTATACGCTGTGTTTAACTATTTTGTGGGACAGCAGTGCTAGGTCATACATGAGGATCCGAGCACGGCGCTGACGCCGCCATCGCGGAAAAAGTGCATGTTCAGAGGGGCCCTGAAGAAATGGTGACTTGCAAGGTAACAGTTGCATGACTGCGTTTGACTATGTCCGCACGGCTCATAATGGATATTCATCGTTTGATCAATGAGACCAGATTATAACTTGACTACCGATAGGTGAGTACATTATATTAAGAGCGTACTCGAAGAATCAGGATCAGACGAGAAAAAGATAGCAAGCATGGAACCGCAAAATATGGTTGTTTTGAAGGAGGCGCGTGGTGTTGCTTTATTCCGGGTGTAACTTGAGCCCTAACAAAGTGCTGCAGCTGATCGGCCAAAGCGCATGGTGCTTTGCTTTCCCTCCGCGCTATCGCGCTCCGGCGCCAGCTGAGTTCCAGCGTTGGACCATAGGCCACTAGAATGGAACTGTTCTCCGACTGCGTGCCTTTAGGTCGTCAGCATCAGATCTATCGCATGCTTAAGATGCCTGAAAACGCTCCTGAGAGGGACGTGCTTCGGGATTGGTCTTACGGGTTTATGGACCGCGACGGAAAGTTCGTCTCAGAGTTTCAAACGACGTTCGAGGCGTGCTTCTGGGAACTCTACCTTTACGCAGCGCTGAAGGAGTTCGGTGCGGAGGTGGATTTTTCGCATCATGCGCCAGACTTTGCGGCCACGGTCAACAGCTGCGAAATGACTCTAGAAGCGACCATATGCCGGCCGAGAGAAGGTGCTGTAAAACCTTACGGTGCGGGCGTGCCTGACGTTCCGTCCGACCTCAACGAGATGAACCGTGATGCTGCGATTCGAATAGCCAACAGCATCACGTCGAAAGTATCGAAGTACCGGTCAAGCTATTCATCGTTAGCCCACGTACGTGAAAAACCATTCGTAATCTGTCTCACATCTTTCGACCGTCCCCATCCACATCTTTCTGGAAACAGGCCGATCTTCCTAGCCTTGTATGGCCTATATTTTGACGAAGAACAGTCCATCGCGACTGGATCTGACTCCGTAGTTCGCTATGAGTTGGATTCAGTAGAAAAGCGCAAGGGAGTGGATGTTCCAATGGGCTACTTTGTGGCTCCAGAGATGCCCGAAGTGAGCGCTGTCATCTACAGCCCTGTTGCTACCTGGGGCAAGGTCCGCGCCCTAGCGAATAAACCAGATGGTGGGAGCGTCTTCGTGAGCTACCACCCGAAAGAAGGCAGCCTCCTTCCCGAGGTGCGAAAAACACCGAAGCGCAATTATTCGGAACACCTGCTGGATGGTCTTTACGCATTCCACAACCCGTTCGCTCAGTACCCAATCGGACCGGATGTCTTCGATCATCCGCGGATCGCTCAAATGGTCAACTGCGGCGAAGATGGGATGAGAATGGTGGGGCCAGACGACTTTCTCCTCATGCGCCATCTATTTCACGTGACGCATGATTCTGATGGGCTCCGCGAAGCGTTCAAGCAATGAATGGCGCTTCCCACGTACTACGTTTGGTTCACGGTTCTCGAGCCCCGAGCAAGATTCGTCCAACAAGGCGCTCCAACCGATCGCTTGCACCGCCAGCCGACGTTGCTTGCGCAACACGTCTGTCGTCTCAAGAGGCGGCTGAGCGCAGCCGTTATCGCGCTGATCAAAGCCCGGCGTATCTTGCAGGGTGCAAGTCCCTGTCGGGCAAGGGTTAGCCCCCCACCCGTATCGCGTGTTGCTCCCACTGTGGAACCGGTAACGGTGAACCAAGACGTGGGGTAAGCGTACCCAGAGCATCCTGTAGGCCGTAGGGGAGGTCGCGCTCCCTGAAGTGCTGGTACAGCTTCGACCTACACAGTTGCGGATGCCGAGGGTTTTAACGCACACCGAAGGCAACACAGAAGCCACCGTATAAGGCGAGGGGGTGGAGATGCGGCGGAGTGCACAGGCCGTGGCCTGCACGAAGAGAGACGTTGAGGCACCCAGGAAGCCCCCAAGGCTCCTGCTCGAGGTGACATGATGAAACGGACAGCGTGAGGACCCCTTGGGGTGATGAACCGTGAAACAGCGTGGGCGCGGGTGGCATGTTGGCACACGGAGCAAACAGGTAGGCGCACGGTGAGGGTGCTATGTCGTCGAACACGAGGCCATTGAATCTACCAGATTATCGCTGATCTAAGAAAATCCCTGCTGGGTTGGAAAGCTTACTTGGGTATCGCCCAAGTAAAGAGTCCGCAGCGCGATCGGGATAAATGGATACGACGAAAATGACGCTGCTACCTGTGGAAGCAATGGGGCCGGTCGGGTTAGCGCACGCTTAAGGCGCGCGGGGAGTCACAGGCCAACTGGCCTGGAATACGGCCCAATCAGCGCATGGCCCCTGGCGGCTGAGCGCGAGTCCTGGACTGTACTATGCGCTTGCCAACAGGTCCTTTAAAGCTTGGGGCTGATAGCATTATCAGCATGAATCAGGAACGGCATGATAATGAACCACCGTTGTACGTGATCCGTACGCCCGGTGGTGTGGGAGGAGAGGCATCGTGAGGTGCCTCCCTATCCCGATTCGGCGTCTCCAAGCCACTGTGGCTTCGACTTAGCAGGCCGGATACAATTGGGGACCATGAGCACGAAGCTAGAAAGTCCCCCTGGATTCAATGACGCCCCTCTGGAGGCGCGGATTGATCTCGTGCAGCGTCTTTGGGATGAGATCGCGAAAGACCCGACACCCGTGTCAGTGCCCGAGGAGCATCGTCGAATTCTAGACGAGCGCCTAAAATCATACCGTGAGCATCCCGACGCCGGTCGATCATGGGCGGAAGTTAGATTGGAAGTCCTACGGAGACTAGATAAGAATTGATCGAAGTTCGGCTTAGGGACGAGGCTGTCGATGATATTCTGACCGCGACCGCATGGTACGAATTCCAGCGCGCGGATCTGGGCATTGAGTTTGCGGTCGAGCTTGACGTGGCATTGGAACGCATTGTCGGAGGCCCCGAGAAGTACGCGCGGCAATACGGCGAAGTCAGACGTGTCCTGTTGCGCCGATTCCCTTACGCCGTGTACTTCGTTATCGATGAAAACATCGCACATGTTCTGGCTGTGCTTCACCAAAGACAAAGTCCGGCTGTGTGGCGCGGGCGGGGTGACACGTGACGCCGAACAATCGCTTTGAGACGGACCTCGCCATTCGCTGCGCGAATGGCGAGGCCGCTCAAGCAAATCGTGTGTGTCGGGCATGACACAGACCTAGCGAGGTGGAAGTCCTCTTACCAAGTAATCGTGGAGTTGAAGGTTAGCGGAAGGACAAGGATTACATCGTGAGGTGTGGGCTGGAGGAAGTCCAACGCAAACTGGCGGGGCGACGAACAGGAACTAGATAGAAGGTGTGAGGTATCCGAGACCAGTGGGCACGTGACCACGAAGTCTTCCCTCTACAGACGGGATAGGTTTTATAAATCCAGCGTTTACGCCCTGAAAGCTGTGTGTCTTAGCCCGAGAGGTCTGTCATAGGTGCCGGAAGCACTGAAATCGGGGTAACCGGATTTGAGCGTAGGGCACAAGTCAGCAAAAGACAGAGTAGGCCGTGTCCTCGACGGTTGAAGGTCTGAACCTTATCGGCATCATGAACGGTTTGAAGTAGGACCTGACAGCCGCCGACCGGCGAGGCGAAGTGCCTCCTGCGAGTGGGAGGCAGAACAGGTGAGGGGAGGAAAACGCCCTCAGGACGCCCTCGAAGCGGGTTCATGGATGATGCAGGTA
The DNA here is from genome assembly GCA_012103455.1 of Gammaproteobacteria bacterium. Classification (GTDB taxonomy): domain Bacteria; phylum Pseudomonadota; class Gammaproteobacteria; order HK1; family HK1; genus WLWT01. The sequence goes on along the minus strand of WLWT01000001.1, from coordinate 3,575,586 downwards.
GTGGACAAGGAAAAGCGGATACAGGCATTGAAACCAGTCCAACGTAACCGAAGGTGCAGCGGGAGTAGAGGGTATGACGGTAGATGAACGGTCAGGCTACCTGAAGCACCACTGGCCTGCTATCAAGGCGCCACGGTTGGCAGGCACCTATCAGCCACAACCGGCGCTGCGAATCGAGATACCCCAACCACACGGACGCCTGCGCCAACGGGGTCTACCCCCGGTCACCGACCGTGTTATCCAGCCAGCAATAGCACAAGTGCTGCGCTGGATGCGGGAACCGCCATTCCATCCCAACCGCTACGGTTTGCGCCGGATGTGCAGTGCACAACAAGCGCTACACCGGGCACAAAGCGAGGTCATCAAAGGCCGCAAGTGGGTCGTTGCTCTGGACTTCGACAGCGTCTTCGACCGGGTCAAGCAGGACCGGCTAATGCCTAAGCTGAAAGCTGAAATCCAAGACAAAGCCCGGCTAGGGCTGCTCAACGGCTAGCTGACATCGGGCGTTGAAATCAATGGAAGGTATGAGAAAACAGCCGAAGGCGTACCACAAGGGAGCCCGCGGTCACCGCTGTTATCAAATAGGGTCCTCAATGAGCTTGACCGGGAACGGGAACGGCGAGGCCACCCCTTCGTTCGCTAGGCCGATGACTGCCCAATCTATGGACGCCGCCCACGCGCAGGCGAACGGGTAAAACAAAGCATCCCCCACTTTGCCGAGCCTACCTTAGGGCTCAAGGTCCATGTCGCCAAAAGTGCGGGGGTTCGTCCCTGCAACCGGACAGTCCTGGGGTTTACCTGTAGCCCACGCCCTGGCCACACACTCAAAGTGTCTGAAAAGGCAGTGGAGAAGGTGAACCACCCGGTAAGGGGGCTAGGCCGCCGGACCCGAGGCCATTGCTATCTATCAGCTTATCGCTGAATTGAAAGAAATCCCTGCTGGGTTGGAACGCTTACTTGGGTATCGCCCCAGTAAAGAGCCCGCAGCGCGACCTGGACAAATGGATACGGCGGAAGTTACGGTGCGACCTATGGAAACCGTGGGACAGGTCGGGCTACCGCACGCTCAGGGCTTTGGGCGTTGAACGTCGATGGGCGTGGAATACCGCGAAATCGGCCCATGGCCCATGGCGGTTGAGTGCAAGCCCAGCCCTTTACTAGGCCTTACCCCATAGGGACTTTAAAGACTTGGGGCTGGTAGCCTTATCAGCATGAACCAGAAACGACACGATAATGAACCGCCGGGGTACGTGCTCCGTAGGCCCGGTGGGGTGGGAGGAGGGGCATCGGTAGGTGCCCCCCTATCACGATGTGTGCTGGGCATGCCGCTGGTTGTAGAAGCAGAGCTGCCGAGGATGCGCGGGCCCGCCCGCAGCGGTGCGTAAGCCGCTTGGCGGCTGGAGTCGTGAGGACGTGACCGCCCATGGAACGTGATTCGCCGCTCTACCGGCTACAGGGATGTAGCCGGTAGAGCGACGCAGGAGCCAAAGCCGATAGCGGCGGCTTTAGAGCGCAGGTGCTGTTTAACATAGTGCAAATGATGCGGCCGAAGGCAAACAGTGCCCCGCAGGGTATTGCTGTTCGGCACGCTGTGGGGCACTGCGCATGATTTCTGCATTATGTTAACCCCTTTCGTTTGGTTAAAAGGGGCTTGATGGCGCTGGCGCGGTGCAGCCCCAAGCCTGGGGCGGCGGCGAGTGAGCTTGCGAATGTGGTATCTTCTCCGCCAGTACAGCTGTTGAGGTGCGGGAATGTCTCTCAGGCTTACAACAGCTTCCGATAGTCACAATCCAGGATCGCCGCCAACTTTTTCGCATTGGCTTTGCCCAGGGGCCGTTTGTTGTGTTCCATTTCAGATAGGTGGTGCTGACGGATACCGGCCTGCTCGGCCAGCTCTGCCTGGGTTAGCTCGGCGCGTTGGCGGTACACACGCAGGTAGTAACCTGGCGTCCGGTACTGGTCGCCGTAGCGTTGCTTGGCTTCAGCATGAACCGTTTTGGCCGGTACACGGTCTTCCGTCATGTATTGATCCAGGGTGGAGCGGATCATCTTCTTTAAGCGGGCCGGGTTCACGTCGCCGCTGGGGGTCACGATAATATCCCCCAGAGCGTGATGGATTTTCAGTGCTTGACTCATCGGTACGCCTCCCGTCGGTGTCCGGCATAAAATACTTCGATCTCTAACGCTTTCGATCGCTAACGCCTGGTTATCCTCGCTCCGATAGCGTATCCGCTAGCGGTAGTTCAAGCGTAAGCGGTATTCATCGCCACCCGTCTTGAGGGTATCCCACCCTTGTGGGTTAATTCCCTGTTCTTCCAGATCAGTGACCGCCAGGTCAGCCAGATCCTGAGATGGTCTGCGGCAACTTCGCTAATTGCTTATGGGCTTTTCGGGCTTATGGGCTTTTCGGGCTTATGGGCTTTTCGGGCTTATGGGCTTTTCGGGTCAGGTAAACAGTCCAGGTCATGGGTTGAGGGTATATACCATTAAATGGTATATCCACACTTCCGTTTTTGTTGTCTTGTTAGCTTCCCAGGATGGGTCGCGCTGTGGATTTCCTTTGATTTAATGATCGAGACATGCGCATAGATCTCCGTCGTGCCGATGCTGACGTGTCCCGGCATCTACACGCCAAGCGGGTGGCACGAGCCCGCCTGCATCGACGCAGCGCGCCAGGTTTGTGGATGGCGCAACCTTATCTGGGGTGCATGAATGAGTGAGAAACCCGGGCAGGGCGCTTTGACCCGCGACAACGACCTCAGCAGGACCTAGCGAACACGCGAGGTCATCGAAAACATGATCGATGGACTGAACGACCATCAGATAGGTGGCATGAGTGCGTTCTTCGCACCGCAGTTCCGATGGATGGGCAATGCCGGTTGCGGTACCAAGAACGGACTGGCCGAGTTTCAAGACAATTGGCAAAAGCCGTTTCAGGCGGCGTTCTCCGACAAGGTCTGCATCGACGAAGCGCGTGTCTTCCAGGGCGAATGGGGCGCCGCTTTTGGTGCCCAGTATGCCGTTCACTCGGGCGAATTCATGGGTATATTTCCGACTGGCAAGAGGGTCGAAATGCGCTACATGGATTGCTGGAAAGTGCGCGATGGGCGCATTATCGATAACTGGGTCATGGTGGATTTCCCGCATGTCCTGCGCCCGTTGGGCGTCGATCCCTTCAATGGCGAGGGCTGAGAGAAATATGACGAGGGGAGGGCCGTAGCGCCTGGGCCATCACACGACAAGTAGTTCGATTTGACTGCAATACATTTTTGACTGCAATACATTAGGGACACACCACGCCGGCTTCGGGTCACCATGGTGCGGTTTTCCTGACATCGTCCCGAACTCTATCCACAATATTCGGGAGTAGCGCGGTGTTCATTGACAGCGCCCGTCGCTGCACAGGAGACTGCCCGATGCTGCTCCTTGGCGGATTCGCTTCCCGCGGCGCTGAATTCGCTTGCCCCGCATGGCGAGGGTTTACTATTGTATCGTCTGCATATGCGCGCACATCGAAGCCGGCAGGGGAGACGGGATTGGCTGAAATCCAGTTGCGCAACCTGTCCAAGCGCTGGGGCAGTTTCGTCGGGGTCGATAACGTCGATCTCACTATCGCGGACCAGGAATTCCTGGTGCTGCTGGGACCCTCGGGCTGCGGCAAGACTACGACGATGCGGATGATTGCCGGGCTCGAGGAGGTCACCGAGGGTGAGATTCTGATCGACGGCAACGTGGTAAACCGCCTCGAGCCCAAGGACCGGGATGTGGCGATGGTGTTCCAAAGCTACGCGCTCTACCCCAACATGAATGTTTACGAGAACATTCGTTTCCCGCTGAAGGTGCGAGGTATAGACCCCTACACGCATGACGAAAAGGTCAGACGCGCCGCGGCCATGGTGGAACTCGACGAGTTCATGCACAGGCGGCCGGCCGAACTGTCGGGCGGTCAGCGCCAGCGGGTAGCGCGCTCGCCCGCGCAATCGTGCGGGAGCCGAACGCTTTTTTGATGGACGAGCCGCTTTCGAACCTCGACGCCAAGTTGCGCGTTTCTACCCGGGCGCAGATCAAGAACCTTACTCACGAACTCGCAATCACCACGATCTACGTGACCCATGATCAGGTCGAAGCGATGACCTTGGCCGACCGGGTCGTGGTCATGGACCGGGGCGTCGTGCAGCAAGTGGGCTCGCCGACCGGGATCTACGATCGGCCTGCCAATACTTTCGTCGCAGGTTTCATTGGCAATCCGGCGATGAATCTGGTCGAAGGGGCCGTCGCCAACAGCACCTTCGAAGCCGCCAGCGTCCGGGTCGAGGGCGTCCCGGCTCCTGAGGGTCCCGCCACGCTTGGCTTTCGCGCCGAAGATGCCACCGTTGCGGCGAACGAAGACGCTAACATCACCGCGCCGGTCTACACCCTTGAACTGCTAGGCGAGGCAACGATGGTGTCGGTTCGCATTGGCGGGGTTCTTGTCAGCGTGCGGGCCGATAAGGCTTTTAGGGCCGAAATCGGCGACCCGGTCTCGATTGCCGTGCCCACACGAGCTTGCCACCTGTTCGACGGACACACAGGTGAACGTATCGGGAATTGATGCCCGCCAGAAACATGGGCCAAGCCAACCCGGACCACCCCTAGCTGCGTCACCACGCGGCGCAACCAGTTCCAGAAAGAGGAGAATACCGATGTTTCTCAGACACTTGACCATCGCCGTAGCGATTGCCGGGTTCATGAGTTCGGCTGCATACGCCAATTGCGGCCCGTCCGGACAGTCAATCCGAATCCTGGCCAGCGATTTTCCGGCAATTCACGCCATCGCTGGTACGGCCGAGGCCGATTGCGCAAGCGCGGCGGCGAATTTTACCCGCAACCACACGACCGAAGCCCGCGAGATCATGAACGCGGCGCTGACCCCGGATCCGGCTGAATACACGTCGGTGATCGTTGAGAACTCGACGCTGACCCAATTGATGAACGACGGGCTGCTGCGCCCCCTCAACGATCTCGTCAAGAAATACGGCGCCCACCTCAAGCCGCACCAACTGGTGACCATCGACGGCAAAGTCATGGCGGTGGCTTTCATGGCCAACGCCCAACATCTCTATTCGAGGACGGATATTCTCGAGCAAGCAGGTGTCAGCGCAATTCCGGCAACCTATGAAGACGTTCTGGCGGCGGCTCGGAAGATTCGCGCCGCTGGCATCATGGAGCATCCACTGGTCATCAACATGAAGACCGGGTGGAACATGGGCGAAGTGTTCAACACCCTCTACTTCGGCCATGGTGGTGAACTCTTCAAAGCGGGCAGCGCAGAGCCGAACGTGAACAACAAAACCGGGCTGGCTGCGTTGCAAGTAATGAAAGCGCTTGCGGACTATGCCCATCCGGACCACCTCACCCAGGCTTCGAACGAAACACAGGGGCTTTGGGAAGCCGGTCAGGCGGCCCTTGGCATCATGTGGGGCTCGCGTGGTGCGGTGATACTCGACGACCAAGGTTCGAGCAAAGAAGTCACGTCGAACACGGTTCTGAGCGCTGCGCCGACTGTTGCCGGCGGCTCGATACCGTCGGCAACCCTTTGGTGGGATGGCCTCACCATTGCCAAGAACGTCTCTGATGCCGAGGCAGAGGCGAGTTTTGCTGCACTCGTTGGCGTCATGACCCCCCGGATGGTGGCTGAACACAACGATGATGCGGTATGGCTGATCGACGGATTCAAGCCGGGACCGGCCGCGGCCGGCGTGTCCGCGACCGTGATGGGCGGTGCGCCGTCCTATCCGATGATCCCTTACATCGGCTTGATGCATAACGCGCTTGGCGCGGAGTTGGTGGACTTTCTCAAAGGTGGAGAAAGCGCCGAGCAGGCGCTGGCCGATGTCGAGGCAGCTTACGTCACCGCGGCCAAGGAAGCGGGCTTCCTGAGATGATGGAGTCCGTGTAGGGGTCTGCTACAGGCCCCTGCACGTCAGTGTGTTCCAAGACCCAAGGAAAATGCCGCATCGCACGTTCTTCTGGTTCATCCTGCCGACACTCGCGGCGATGGTATTGTTCATCGCCCTGCCGCTCGTCAGCGTCTTCATCCAGTCGCTGCACATTCAGCACGAGCAGGTGATAGTGGTCTCCAAGAGCTGCGGTCCCTTCGGCTGCAAGGAAACCACCGCCGTCGATACCGCGGCGACCGCAGCGCTGCGCCGGGAACAGCCGCTGGGCCGGTTCAACGGATTCGGCACCTATACCAACCGCTCGCACCTCGCTTTCGAAGAGGTGGGAAAGGCCTGGCGTTCAACCCGGAGCATGGGAGGGTTCTTTGCTCGGGTGTTGAATCTTCCTTTTTACAAGGCACTGGCATTTACGCTCGCCTATACGTTGGTCGTGACGCCGCTCGTGCTGGTGTTGGGCCTGGCGATTGCCGCGGGTGTCAACAATCTGCCGAAGGTGTGCAAAGGTCCGTCGATCGTCGTTTCGCTGCTACCTTTTCTGGTTACCCCGTTGGTCGGTTCGTTGATCCTCTTTTGGATGGTCGATGGCGACGGCATCATCGGCGCAACCCTGCAGTACCTATTCGATGATGAGTCGCTGAGCCTGAAAGCATCACCTGCTCTGACCTGGATCATGCTGATGGTCTACGGCGTCTGGCACACGCTGCCTTTCAGCTTCATAGTCTTCTATGCCGGTCTGCAGACCGTACCTGGCGATACGCTAGAAGCGGCAATGATCGACGGCGCCTCGAAGTGGCAACGGATGATCCATGTGATCGTGCCGCACTTGATGCCGTTAGTGGTATTCGTCACTTTGATGCTCCTCATGGACAATTTCCGGGTGTTTGAGCCGATCGTCGGGTTTTCGGCCGAGGGGCATGCTCAATCGCTTAGCTGGATCATCTTCAAAGATCTGCGCGAAAGCGGCAATCCGCTGTACGGCTCGGCCGGCGCAACCTCGATGATGACGATCATCGGCGTGGCCATTCTGTTGACGCCGGTACTGATTCGTACCTGGCGTGACTTCAACCGGCGGCGGCACTGAGCGGCCGTTATGACGTACCAGGCAAGCCCCCGGCTGACGCCCCTGTTCGTCGTTTCCACCGCGCTCGTCGGGGTGTGGCTTTTGGTGGCGGCGTTCCCCTTCGTCTGGACGCTTTGGGGAAGCTTCAAGGTGCAGGCGGATTTCTTCTCCAAAGCGCACTGGAGCAACGCGATTTATGGCATTCACACCATCCGCGAGACCGGCGCCGCGTTCACCGGCGCTGGCTATCACGGGGCCTGGGTACAGGAAGAGTTCTACCGGCCGGTGATCAACACTTCGATAGTGGTGTTCTTCACCGTCGTAATCTCATTGACCTTCGGGACCTTGGGTGGATATGCGCTGGCGCGCTCAGGCTACCGGTACGCGTTCTGGATTCTGATGGCCGCCCTGGTCTTCCGGGCGATGCCGCACATCACGCTGGTATCCGGTTACCTGCTGCCGTTCTTCGAATGGAACATCTGGGGTGTTCTACCAACCACGATCATCGTGTTGGTTGCGATCAATCAACCTTTTACGCTTTGGATGTTGCATGCGTTTTTCCTCAACATTCCCAAGGATATGGACGAGAGCGCCATGGTCGATGGCTGTACCCGGTTTCAGGCATTTCGCTTCGTCATCGTTCCGGTGATGTGGCCCGGGGTGATTACCACCGGGCTGTTCAGTTTCCTGCTGGCTTACAATGATTTTACGGTGACCTCACTGCTACTGAGTGAGGCGAACGAGACCATGATTCCCAAGATCGCCAGCTTTCTAGGTACCACGCAGGTCGAGGGCAACGTGATGTTCGCGGTTGCCGCCGTGGTTTCTGCCACCGCGCCGCTGTTCATGTTGGTGCTCTTCTTCCAGCGGCAAATCGTCAGCGGGTTGACTGCCGGCGCGGTGAAGGGCTGAGGTCGATTCACGACCATAACCGCGAGCGCGTGGCCGGGCTGCGTTCGGCATGGTCCAGTGACATTGCGGCGAAGGGCGAGTTTGAAGATTTCTTTGCGTCCAACGCTTCCATTCGACTTGGGCTTCCATTCGACTTGGGCTTCCATTCGACTCGGGCCTCCATTCGGCGATGTCAGCAGTCCAGTCGCCCGGCCACCTGAGCCACATGCGGTTCCACGAATTCTACTGTTTCGATGCAGACAAGATCGTGGAGTACCAGGCTCTCTGGGACATCCCTGAGGTAATGATGCAGGCAAATGCCTGGCCCATGGCGCCCTCACTGGGGCGCGAATTGTGTATCCCCGGGCCGGCCTCGGGTGATGGACTCAACCGCCCGGCGCGCGACGCCGAACCCAGCCGCGTGAGCCAGCAACTCGTGATCGACAGGCTCACCCATATGAAGCGGCACCCCGCCGAAGGTGAGCCAGAAGGTGGGCCAGAGAAAATGGAGATGCCGCGGTTCCGGGATCATCGGATGAACTGGTACGGACCTGCCGGTATTGGAACCGCCCGGGGGATCGAAGGATTTCGCAACTGGCACTAGGTCCTTTTTCTGAACGCGATGCTGGGTCGGGGCCAGAGAGTCAGCGAGATCACCTACCACTTCTTTGGCGACAACAATTACTGCGCCGTCACCGGCTGGCCCAACATGATCCGGACAGTCACGCGCGATGGCTGGATGGGAATAGTCCTTACGGGGCAGAAGATCACCATGCGGTCCCTGGACTTCTGGCGAATCGAACATGGCAAGATTCGCGAGAATTGGGTGATGGTCGATATCCTGGACGCCTATCGCCAACTAGGTGTCGATGTCTTTGCCCGCCTTCGCGAATTCAACAAGGCGCGAAACCTCGGACCGGTTTCGCTCAAGGGCGGACAGCCATGATTGACAGTTGACGACCAACCGGTCTGTCCGCTGGTGGCGATGACGGAAAAAGGGTGAGTGGTCCGGCCTGCAATTGCCCATGACGTCCATGACGCATCACTACCTCGTCACCGATACCGTGCCCGAGTTTCTGGAACTTGAACGCGAGCTACCCGTGATGCGTGATGACAAGCGCGTCTAGGGCTATATCCGCATGGAGCAGAAGTCGGGCCTTGTCGGCATCTACGAAAAAGCCAACCCGAATTCGGTTTGGCAAGACTTCTGCCCCTGGGAAGCGGAGAACGGGCTGTTTGCGGCCGACTACGACCGCATCATGCCCTGGCTGGAGAAGGCGATGGAGCGCATGCCGGTCCTGGCGGAGCTTGGTATCAAGCGTGAAGTGCACGGCGCCATTTCTCATCCGCCCGATGGCAACCCGTTGATCGGACCCGCGCCCGGTGCCCTCAACTACTGGTGCTGTTGCGGCACCCAGATCGGTATCGGATGGGGGCCGGGCCTTACCCGCGAACTCGCGCGCTGGATGGTGCACGGCGCGGCGGACATTTCCATGCGGGACTATGACCCGCGCCGCTTCGGTGCATGAAGAGGTTTACGGGCACGCCTGAAGGACTTTGCGTATCTCAAGACCCGCGCAATCGGTGCGCGTGCAGGTGTTCGTAATGCTCGACGACCGAGGCATGTACCGCCCGCACCCGCCCCGGGGCCTCGTCGATGTCGATGTATTTGCTGCGCGCCTGCGGCCTGAGGCCGGTCGAGTGACGCAGGTTCTCGTGAAACGAGCCGCCGTCCCACCAGCTGACCGCGTCGCGTGCACCGGCCTTCCAGTTCAAGGCTTCGGGGATGAATTCGATGCCGCAGGCTGCACACCAGGCTGCAACCATCTGCGCGGGACGCTCCAGCAAGTCATCGCTGTCCAGCACGGGTGGCGCCTTGCCGTCTCGCTCGCACAGCCGGTCGAACAAGGCGCGTTGCTCCGCAGAGCCGACTTCTTTCTCGTGAAAGTCAGGCCACCTGGCGTACAGGGATGTGATGGTCTTGGCGGGATCGCGAATGAGAAAGCAATGGTTGAACAAGTCCAGTAGGGCATCGTCGATCATATGATCGATGTAGTGCGGAAAGTCCTTGATGAAGACCGGTCCGTCTTCGTTGGCTTGCGCAAGCTGGCGCCGAACGCTTTCCAATGTAAGCCCTGGCGTGCGCGCGCTGTCTTCCGTTACGCGGGGCCACAGCGGTGCTTCTCCCTGATACCAAGCCTCTCCGAAAGGCTCGTGAAAGCACCGCAGATCGCCGCGCTGGCGCATCATCCACTCGAAGGCGGTCGAGGTGCTGCGCGGTACCGCCCATAAGGCGAGGATGCGGTGCCGGGTCATGAGTTGTTGCCCAGAGAAGCGAGCAGGGTGCCCTGCTTCGTGATAGGGCCAATGCCCAATGTCTTGAAGAGGCGCCAGTAGAGTGCGTTGTCGTGCGTGACCACAGGCCCGCCCAGCATGGCTTCCAGTTCGACCTCCAGCGAGACGAAACGCTGGGCGAGACCGTCGCGTTCCCGGCGGAAGTTGCACATGCCGCAGGCGAGATAGGCATCGGCATTGGGTGCCTGCTCGGCAACGTACTGCATCGACTTCGCGGCCAAATCGCCATCGAAGCACCCGATCTGCGCATTGCACGCTGCCTGGGTCGCGATGAAGCCCTGGTCTACGAAGTTGCCTGCCCAGAGAACATCGAAGCCTGCCTCACGCAAAAAGCCGGCCGTCCCTTGCCACCAGGTCGGCCAGTGGTAGACACCGTTCAATGCAACTTTCTCGATGTCGAGTTCGCGCAGCGCCTCGACCATGGCGTAGCCGGCCATGTGCAACGGCGTCTGATAGCGCTCGCTCAGCCGCTCGCAATGCGCCCGTACCCCTTCCACGCCTAGACCACAGGCGTGGACCCAGTTCGAACCCACCTGGCCGCACACGTCGGCGCCGTTGTTCGCCATGCATTCGACGAACTCCTCGAGCAGGTGAAAGTTCTGCTTGCGCTGATCGAGTTGGTGCCGGTAGGCCGGCAGATGGAGCATGCGGCCGTGCACGCCAACGGTTTCCGGCGACATTCGCAGAAAGTCCGACGGCGCCGCATCGAAGTCCCTGGGAGGACAAGTGAAGCCCACCTGATGCACGAAGAGCTTGTTCTTCGGGTCGGACCAGTGAGCGGCTTTCTGGTAATCGGACATGGGCCCTCCGAAAAAGACTGGCGAGAAAAAATATTGGCGGCAAAAGAATTCGGCGCCGGTCGAGTATAGACAGGGTTCCGGTAGAGAAATACCATCTCTACCCATGAATCAACAGACTTTACTAGCTGGCCCTGATGCAGCACCACCCGAGGTGGTAGCGCGCCTGCTCGAGACCTTGCCGGAGCTTAGCCCGCAACTGCGCAAGGCCGCCCGGTTCGTGCTGGACCACCCGCGCGAAGTGGGCGTCAGTTCGATCAGCGAGTTGGCCGAGGCCGCCGGCGTGAAGCCGAACACCCTGGTCCGGATGGCGCGTGCGGTTGGCTTCGAGGGTTATGAAAGCTTCCGGGCGCCTTTTCGCGACTTCATCCGCAAGGGGCGCGCCGATTTCCCCGAGCGGGCCCGGTGGCTGCAGGACCTCGCCCGCGGTGGCCGCCATGGTGAATTGCTCAGCGAAATGGCCGGCGCCGCACTGTTCAACATCGAGACGCTGTTTGCCGGTGTCAGCGCTGAGAGCGTGCGGGCCGCGGCCGATCGAATCGTGGATGCTCGCGTGACCTATGTACTGGGGGTTGGGGTTGCGCAAGCGCTGACGCGCAACTTCGCTTACCTGGCGGGTATGGCACTGGAGACGGTGGTCGCTATCCCCAAGGACAGCAGCTTGCCGGTGGATGACCTGGTGCGGGCCGGCGAGGACGATGTGCTGATCGCAGTCACTTTTGCACCCTACCGAACCGAGGTCGTCCAGGCCGCGCGGGTTGCCGTTGAGCAGGGGGTGACGGTCATTGCCATTACCGACAGTGTGGCCTCTACGATCGCGCAGGGCGCAGCCCATGTTTTTTGCGTACCGACGCACAGCGCACAGTTCTTTACTTCCACGGTGGCACTGGCTGCCTTGTTCGAGACCTTGATGGCTTTCGTGGTGGCCGACGCACAAGACGAGGTGGTCGCACGCATCGAGAGATTTCATCGCCACCGGCGCGAGATCGGCGCCTACTGGGACCAGGACACCCGAGCGTGACCAAGCCGATCCGCCATGCCCTGGCAGCCGAGTATTACACGGAGCCAGCAGCGTTTGTGCCGGAGCAGGAGCGGGTGTTTCGCCAAACCTGGCAATACGCAGGCCACGTGTCGCCGCTCGAGGCGCCGGGTGACTACTTTGCGTTCGATTGGCACGGGCGGCAGCACAGGATCTGAACACCACCGTAGCCGAGGATGTGCGGCTGGTGGAATCGGTTCAACGAGGGCTCGAGAGCGGGGGCTATCAACCCGGACCGCTGATCATCGACCCCAACGGTGGTGCGAACAGCGAGCACTCGATTCAGGCGCTATACGAATGGCGTGCCGCAGCAATGGCGGGCGACTCGGCCAGTTGAAGTCTAGCTGCGCTTTGTAGGCGTGCAATCCGTTTCGCGGATCCCTTTGGGACAGTGCCCGCTCTACAGCGGCCGCTACGAATTGCGCAGATAACGAACATTATTGGAGTGACAACGATGAAAGTATCGCTAAAAGATAGACGCGCTTTGATCACCGCAGGTGGCGCGGGCATGGGTCGCGCGACTGCCATCGCCATGCAGAAGGAGGAAGACTTCTTCCGAACTAGGGTCACTCTCGTCGAGATAATGGCCACGAAACTCTTCATAGCCTTTGAGGTTTTCAATGCGGTTTGGCATTGATTAGAAGAGTGATTGCAGGCAATCATTTCCTGGCCGCTGACCCATTTGGATAAGCGAAGACGTGGCCAGTATCACCATCCGCAACCTCTCCACCGAGACCAAGGAACGGCTACGCGCGCGGGCCGAACGGCACGGTTCGAGCCTGGAAGCCCTCGCCCGATCTATTCTGGATCAGGCCGCTCAGGACTTCATTCCGGCATCGTTGCCGCGCTTTCCACGTGACCTGATTGCTATGGTCGAGCCAGGGGAGGAAATCGAGCCTTTGCTCCGACAGCTCGATGACCGGCAAGAGGCCGTGGATCTTTGATTCTGCTCGATACCAACGTACTTTCGGAACTCACACGGCTGTCGCCGGCACCCACGGTAGTTGAATGGCTTGAGGAAAACGAACCCCTCCTCGCTTTGCCGACGGTTGCCCTTGCCGAGTTGTCATACGGCATCGCAAGACTTCCAGGGGGGCGTAGGAAGTCCAGCTTGGGAGAGTTTTGGCTAACGATCCGGGATCGATTCGCCGGTCGGACGTTTGCCTTCGATGTCAGAGCGTCCGCAGCTTACGGCGAACTCGTGGCGGTCGCGGAACGGCGTGGATGGAAGGTGCATGTGGGCGACGGTCAGATTGCTGCGATTGCTTCGGTGCAAAACATGTCCGTCGCGACGCGTGACATCGACGATTTTGAGCCAACTGGGGTACGACTGATAAATCCCTGGACGAGCGCGTCGTAGGTGCGAACACGGCGCGCGAGCGCGCGGTGCAATTAGCGGTCGAGCTAGCGGTCCTTGTAAAACTGTTCCCGCTTGGCACGGAATGGACCTGAAATGCTTGGTGGCCAGGGGCGGAATCGAACCACCGGTACGCGGATTTTCAGTCCTCTGCTCTAATTCATAACTCTTTTAAGAGCAGTCGGCTGCGGTGCTTGCTTTTTCCCAAACCGCACTTCGGTTGCACGTAAATTCAGTTGGATAGCGATTGGAAGCGGCACGAATTTGGCACAAGGCTTTACGAGCCCCGTTTGCGCCATGAGCCAGTCGGAACAGGAATTAAACGTCATCCACCGATTATCGAGAAAGAGCCAATAGTCGATGAGGTGGATTGGGTGTTCTCCAAGACCTCGATTTTCGCTGAGTATAAGAGGAATAAAGCACCTGTTGCATGGTAGAGGCCACTCCTGGCGGCCGCTGAGTTCAGCGTTGGGCGTTTGCTTCCGGCTACTGTCGGCTCTAAGGTGTGCAACAACGCTCACATGGAGCCTTGCAGGAGGATGGCCGGGGTCGGTGTCACCGCGGCACATAGGATCACAGGCCAGCCGCCACCGTGGCTGCGCCGCTCGCAGCCATCCCGATAAGGCGTCGCCGGGTTATGGGCCTTCGTCGAACAACCCCGGCTGCGCTGGCACCCGGCAGGGTGGACGGCGTTGGTGGTGCATGGTGTTTCGCTAGAGGCGTTATCTAAATCTCAATTCAACGCCCTGGAACAGTGGCTTGACACAGGTGGCACCTTAGTGGTGGGGGGCCAGCATCGACTTCAGTATTGCCCATACCTGCCGCTTGGCTGCGTTGTTGCCAAGGCTGTCCGCCGCCACCCGGCGGGTGGTTAACGGTGCGGTATTAGGCCGCATCCTGGGTGAGCAGATGGCGGCAACGCGGCCATTCATCATTCATGCGGTCGAGCGCTTTCGCGGCAAAGCACGGGCTGCCACCGGTGGCTGGCCCCTCATTGTCGAACAGATGCGCGGTGATGACCGCGTTATCTATCTAACCTTCGATGTGAGCCGCTATCCGTTTGCCGATTGCAGTGGCATGCCGGCCATGTGGCTAGCTCTGTTAGGTTTGGGTGCATTGCCCAAAACCGGCTTATCCGATGACGCGCACGAGCACCAAGCCCTGGCGGCTGTAGCGCTAGAGAGCGGTGCTCTCGCCTATCCCGGACATCTGGGCGTGGTGGGTTTTTATCTCGCTCTGCTTCTGTGCGGACATGCGGCGCCGAGCAGCGTTAATCGCTATCTGCTGCGCACTGTGCTGCTGCTTGCTCCGGTTGTGTTTGCCCTGCTCGCCTGCGCGGTATTCTCCTCGCGGCTATTCAACTCCGGTGCCAAGAGCGTCCTGGTCACCGTCATGGAACCGCTGCCCGGTAGCGGTTATGCGCTCGTGCAGCTGTCCCTTGACTTGTTCGCCAACCGGCGCGTGACTTTAGGCTGGTCTCATCGTGGCGGCGTCCCGCTGTGGTGGGGTATTCCGTCACAACCGGGTGAGGCGGCTGCAGTGGACGTTTGTGAACGGTCTTACAGCAGAAGTGGCGCCCACACCTGTGCGGATGCACCGTTTGCATGTGCTAAGTGGTCATGATCTGGTGCCGTTTTCCTTAGGTGTTCAGGCGGTGCGCGAGAGCGGTGCATTGGCGTTACGCTTGGATAACCGCAGCGGCGCCCAGATCCGGGCAGTGTGGCTGATATATCAGGCCAGGGTTTTTCCCCTGCAACCGGTGGCCGCCGAGCACACCTCACACCATCGCGTCACTTTGGCCAAAGGCATTGCTTTAGATCCATGGCCCGCTGAGCCTCTACTGGCTGTGCCCGCCTTAAGCCATGAGCACGATGCGCCGGTCAAGATGGCGCTATTGCGGGCGGTGCCGGCGCGCAGGCGCACCGACGAGCGATCCACCGCGCTGTTGGTCGGGCTGACTGAGGGGCCGTTGACCGCGGTCTCCACTGCCGCTTGGTCCCATCACAGTACTGCTATAGTGGTTCAGCGGCCGCCGGTACAGATTCGCCTGCGACATCCGCAGGCAGCGGATTAGGGTTTCGGCGGCAGAATGAGGCCATGATTGAACGGGGCCAAAGCACAGGCTTACCCGCTTGAGGCCGCGGATGATAGTGCCGTTGCTCAAGGAAGCTGTGGGCGCTCTGTGGCGGGGTGGGGCACTCTACCGCGCATACCTCGGTTATCCGCTGCTGCAGGCGATCACGCTCGTGTTGTAGTGGCCCAAATCCGGCCTCGCCAGTGCGCTCACCCAGGGTGTGGGCAGTGATGTGCTGGCCGCGGTAACGGTGGCGGCTGGCGCCAGTATTGCTTACACCAGCTTGCGGGCCGGCGCTGAAGATACTCATGCACGATGGCCAGTACTCGTTACATGAGTGGCGCCAGGTGAGCGCGCTCCTCACAGTCTGGCTGGTGGCCGGTTATCTGGACGGGCCTGCCATCATGACAGCACACCTGATGGCGCTATCGGCGCCCGTCGTCTTGACGGCGTGGGCGGTGGCAACTGGCCTGGGCTCTTGCTGTGCCGTGCCGGTATCGTGTTGCTGGCGCTTGACTACCGCCTGCTGGGCGCGGTGTTGTATCTACATTTGGGTCATGCCGGCGGCTTGATGTTCGTGACATTAAGAGGCGTCTTCGCCGTTGCTTTCATCGCTTTAGCGTTCGTGTTCCCGCCCACTGGCTTGCTGGTGCTGGCGCTCGATTGCTTTAGCGCCGGGGCGCCGCGCAGCGGCAACAGCGCGCAGTTTTTCCTGATCCACGTCGTGGCCGCGGTCATTCTCGCCGGCTTGTTGTTCCACGCTATAAGCCGTGTGCGCTCGCGTACCGTCTCGACTTGACGCACAGCGGGTCTTCAGCCGCACGCGGTCTGGTAAATTGGGGATCCGCCAATCGATCTGAAAAAATGAGATGAAGGAAATGCTAGCAATGACACGCCATGACATCATCACAGTATTAGGCGGCGCCCTGCTCGCCGCAGCACTGCTGCTCGAGCCCCTCCCGCTGCCCGCCCAGCAAGGCGGCGTGAGCACCGCGGGCGCAGCCCGTCCGAAGAATGTAGCGGACGGAACGGTAAGCATAGCGTCCGGTGGTTACGTCATGCGTTACTATTTCCAGGAAGGCAAGACTTTCACAGATAAAGATGCGCATGTCTATCACGAGCCGCTGATCTATCTGGATGTAGACAAGGACGACACGATCAGGTCCGCCATCGACGACAATGGCGTCCTGACCTTGTATGTGCGTTGGCATAGCAAACCTCAAGAGATAGTCAGCGCCCTGCGGCAGGAGTTGATAACAACGGCCAAACAACAAGATCCCGATTTCAAACTCGAACCGGGCACTGAGCCTTATAGGATTTCGGTTCTTGACCTGTCCCAAGCACAATTCACATCTTCCAAGAACACGCAACTGAAATCCCGCCCGTTACAGGCGGCGTTTACCGAAAAGGGGCGCATTCCTGTCTACTTTGATACCGGTTCTCGTGATAAAGCTCAGTCTTTTCTCAACGAGTTGAAAAAAGATCACAGCCAGCTTGTATTCAATTATAGCTTTCACGGCGTATCCGACGAGACATGCACTGCCACACTCAAGTCCGGCGTCATACAGGACCTTGACCTGTTCAAGCAGGTTGCCGGCGAAGGGGAGGAAGGCAGTGTCGCCCGCCATCAAATCGTCGATATCGCAGAACAAGTCATCAAACGGGAGCTGTTTGAAACCCGCTGCGCGAGTATGGCGGCGGCAGACGATCTGATGAAGAAGCTGTTGGACAGGCTTGGCGACCCTGAAAAAGCAGAGGTCTCGGGCTGGGAGGCGGTTGATAAATTGACAGCGTTCGACGCGGACAGTTTCAAGGCCGATGTGACAACGGCAACGAAAGACATCAAGAACAAGGTTACTCGCGAGCAGGTTCTCGACGCCACATCTAAGGCGATGAGCGAAGCGGAAACTAAGGCACTAGAGGCGGGAGTGGCAGTCTCCTACTCAGACGTGTTCGAGTCATCTCTGTCTGGCAGTTGGGCGAAGTCCAAGGGTTCGAGCAGCGCGGAAGCCAACAAAGCATTCACGGACGCCCTCGCCAAACAGGGGATACACGCGAGCTGGGAGGGGCGGAAATTCGTTCCCAAGTCTGTGGATGTGCATAGCGTGGCAAGCTTGCGCGCGAGGTGGGGGAAAACCGTACAGATCACCTACAGCCTCACCGCCGGCGCAGACGGCGGTGAGGCGATCCACCTGACGAGACATGCCTGGTCTAGAAGCATGCCGTATCAAGAATGGCGGGACATGAACGCCCGCTTGGACAAGCATGAAGCGGACATGGAACAGTGGCGCCGGGAGATGAGCAAGGCCATAGACATTGACAGTAAGGAGGGCAATGTAGATGTAGACATTAGAGCGACAGGTAAGTGGGGCGATGTAGACATTAGAGCGCCAGGTGAGCGGGGCGATGTAGACATTAGAGCGACACGCAATGTGGTCATTAGCGCGAAAAGACTGCTTGTCAATAGGGAGGATTTTATTACGGTCGAGTCCTGTTATTATCGATTTGCTGCACCCACCCAATCCTCAAACTTTAACTGGCACTATTACGATCTTGGCAGAGACGACGATACGGCCCTTATTGCTAGTTGGGGTGCATCATGCGTCAATGAGCTCAGTTTAACTCTAATGAGAAGCCCATCAACTGAAAGTGATAACTGGTTTCTCAGAGTAGGACACTGGCGCTGTGATGGCGATCTAGATATGCGCATCATATTTATGGACGGAGCGGGAGTTGGGCGGGGTAGGACTACATGGACTGGCCAGCTGGGGGAAAATTCTCTGTCGCCGCCCGTGGAGTCTTGGTGCAGCCACTAGGGGATGAGCGTTCCGAGGCAGTTTGAGCTAGATGCGGTCAACTGGAGGGTAGGTAGGATGACGCCAAAAAGCGCACTGCCCGTAGTGCTGCTCATAGGCTTGACGGTTGCGGCCGGTTGGGCGGCGGCCGGGCCCAACGCGGGATCGGCGCAAGCCGGGGGCGCAGGCGCCGCCCACGGCAGCCGCTTCGCCGCGGGATTGCCGAAGCCGGAGGATCGGGTGGCAGCGGATGCGGCGGCCGATGAAGCGAAGACAGCCGGGAAGGAGCCAAGCAAACAGCCGGCCGCCGGGGCGGCCAATGAGGGGCTGCCGTCAAGCACGGCGTCAAACAAAGCCGCAAAGCAGACGAGCGGCCAGACAAAAGCGATAGAAGAGCAAGGCCGAGCCAAAACGAAAAAGAAAGGCCCTAAGAAAAAGAAGGTTGGAACAGTAAAAGCGGCCACGGATAAGAAAAACGCGAGCGAAATAGCAGAAAAAGGACTTAAGTCTATCGAGAAGCAAACTCAAGAGAGGCTCGATGCAGCGCTCGCCAATCAGAAAAAAGTGGTCGAGGCCATGAACGGCCTGGCGCCGGAGATTGGTCCGAAAGAGGCGAATGAGGACTTTCTCGTTCCGATGCAATAAAGCCTTTTTCATGCCTGAAAAAAGTCACTGGGCTGGAAGCCTCACTTAACGGGTTGCTCATCGGAGGCGCAGCCATTCACGAAATCTGCGAATTCATGGCGGTGGACTGCGCTCGCGGCATCGCTATTCGTGGCGCCATGCTTCGTTACCCACGTTGCCGAAGCTCAGGTAACGGTTGGCGCCTGTACTCCAGGACAGCGGCAATGCCAAATAAATACCATCGCGGAATGTGTCTGTTACGACGAATGGAGTCAAGCAAGAGAAGCAATGATGGTGGTGTGTGAATGGGAGCAAACCGACCGCAATTGCGGCCCTCGGCCGTCCTGTGATGAAAGCCGCAGTGGTGAACGATGGCAACCCGAAAGCGGACACTATCAATGCCGCTGCTCGAAAGACAAAAACGCAACTATGCGCTGTCAGTGGAAGGTTTATTAGGAAGAGTTGCTTGGGACAGGCCCGCCCGGCCTCATTTTCACAGCCATGAGCCGCACACGAGACGAGCCAGGCCGGTGTGGAGCGTGACCTGGCTTTTTTCGTGCGGCCCTGCTCAAGGAAGGTTGTTGAGAGTGCCTGCTCTGCGGCGGCGCGGACACTGGCAAAACTGTGCCGCGCGATTATATCAACGCGACGATTGGCTTTGAGTAGCTCGCTGATCGCGCCGGCAAATCGCCCAAGGGCCTCAGGCGCATGCCCGGCTCCGGGACAAGCCACAGGCGCATAAGCTAGTTGAGAGTATCGTCCATCTCCAACAAGCGCGCAGGTCTTCACTTTACAGCGCAGGCCGTTCGATAGAGGGCTTGCGGCTCACAGCCGCTGCCGGCAAGCATCGCAACCCGTCGATGAGTATGAGAGGAATAAAGCACCTGTTGCATTGTAGAGGCCACTCCTGGCTGACGCTGAGTTCGGCGTTGGGCGTTTGCTTCCGGCTACTGTCGGCTCCGAGGTGTGCAACAACGCTCACATGGAGCCTTGCAGGAGGATGGCCGGGGTCGGTGTCACCGCAGCACATAGGATCACAGGCCAGCCGCCACCGTGGCCGCGCCGCTCGCAGCCCATCCCGATAAGGCGTCGCGGGGTTATGGGCCTTCGTCGAACAACCCCGGCTGCGCTGGCGCCCGGCAGGGTGGACGGCGTCGCCATTGAGGACTGAGCTGACTGCGCATCAAGGTGGCTGAGAATCTTCTAGATGACGTCGGGCTCCTCAATGCAGGCGATGATGTGCACCGCCCCACCCCAGGGACGTTGCCATTGCGGGTAAGCGACAGACGCTTGTCCGGGATGGCCGGCCGACTGATCTATCGACACAAGCGCTCGAGTTGGCGGCGTTGACCCGCCCGCGCCCAAACGCCGGCATGCAGGGAGAACCCGGCCACCTTGCCGACGCCATCATCGAACGGCCTCTCGGACGCGGCCAGCGTCTGCGGCGCGAACACCTTGCGGCCTTGGCTAGTGGTCCGACGGCGATGCGGTAGGTGACCGGCGAACCGGGTCGTTGTTCCATCGTGCCGGCGTCAAGGTCATCGCCAGTCAGGTATGCATTCTGCGCATCGCATTCGAGAAAGTCCTGCCGTTCGAGGTAGCGCCCGATGCGCTGCGCCAAGGTTTGGGTGAGCTGTGACAGCTCGGCACTAGTGGGCGCCTTCACCCGGCGAAAACGCAGCGAGCCATCACAACGCTCGACCTGCATCCCGTCGAGCAACAACCCGGCTTGCGGGAACGGACGTATTGCGCTCGATGATGGGGCTGAACAAACTGTCATCGCGATCCTGGGCGTTGGGATTTTGGATGCCGATTCCCAAGGAGTAGGGTGCGACATCGGTGAGAACCACTTCATCCAGTGCCTGGTCCCCTTCCATGAGCGCCACCTGCACCGCCGCACCCAGTGCCACCACCTCATCTGGATTCACATGCACGAATGGGAGCCGGCCCAACATCTGCGCCGTAAGAGATCGCATCAATGGCATACGAGAAGCCCCGCCGACGAGGATGACGGAATCCAAGTCGGCGGCGGCAAGAGATGCATCGCGTGACGCAAGAGCCACCGGATTACGCAGGCGTTGCAGCAGCGGCGCGCACAGTTCTTCGAATTCTTGACGCGACTACTCGACGCTGCGGGCCTCACCGGCAAGATCGACCGTGAACTCGGCATGGGCTTTTGCGGTCAACTGACGCTTGCACCGTTCCGCCGCCGCTAACACATCCGGGCGTTCCTCCCGGGTCAGTCGATCGGCGGGGAGGTCCGGACGGGCAAGAGCCGATTCCGCCAGGCGTAAGGCGAAATCCTCGCCTCCTAAATGATTGTCGCCGGCGGACGCATGCACTTGCATGACGCTCTCGAACATTGCCAGCACGGAGACGTCGAACGCGCCGCCACCCAGGTCCAGGACCAAGCCGGTCACGAACTCCGGGCGTTCGTGTAGACCGTAGGCGATGGCCGCCGCCGTGGGTTCATTGATTAATCGTTTGACTTCGAGTCCGACCGGATCGCCGGCAATACGTGTGGCGTTCCGTTGTGCATCATTGAAGTACGCCGGCACAGTGATCACGGCCCCGGTCACCACAGCGTTCAAATGCGCTTCCGCGTCCGCCTTGAGCGTGCCCAATACAAGCGCGGACAACTCCTCGGCGCGAAACGACTTCTGGCCGAGTTGAAATACCTGCTGGGTGCCCATGGCCCGCTTGAATGTGGCGGCTGTCAGATGCGGGTGCGTCTGCAATCGATCTTTGGCAGGCCGGCCAACTAAAATCGCATCGTCATCGCCGACAGATACCGCTGACGGCGTCAAGACTTCGCCGAGGGCGTTGGCGATGAGTTGGGGCTTTTCTCCATCCCCAATACGCAACCAAGCTGTTGGTTGTTCCGAGCTCGAGGCCGACGATGGCCATGTATCGGAGACACTTCGTTCGTGCGTGTAATCAGCGGGGGAGCGTAAGCGGATAGGGCAGGCAACGGTCAAGACCATGAAGTGGATATTCTTCGATTGTTTCAACACGCTGATCGACGAGGCAGACGCGCTGACCGGTGAGTCCGGTATGGAGCCTATTGCTCACGTGCCGGTGGCGGCAGGCGTATTCGATCATCCGGATGATTTCATGGCCGCGTACTTCGGCTGGCGCAGCTCCGCTTGGAAGGATGGTAACGCCTATCCGGAAGTGACCTTGCCGGAACGGCTGCGCAGTTTGCTGGGGCCTAGATGTAGCGAGGCTCTGCTCGGCCCGCTAGTGGACGAGATGATCGATACATTCAAGCGGTGGTATCCCGCTACATTGACCCTGACACCTGGCGTGCTCTCGATGCTGGAGGTGTTGGCGCCGCACTACCGAATGGGGGTGGTTTCCAATTTCTTTCTGCCCGGCACGGTGGATGAGGTATTGGAGCAATTCCACATTCGTCACCGCTTCGCTTTCGCCGTCAATAGTGCGGATATAGGGTTCAAAAAGCCCGATCCGCGTATCTACGTTCACGCGCTGTCGTTGGCGGGTTGTTCGGCGAGCGATGTTTGCTTCGTCGGAGACAATCTAGAGAACGACGTGCGCGCGCCCATACGACACGGCATGTACGCCGTTCATTTCGACCGGCGCCACTCGGCGGCGGCGACCCCGCGGATTGCTTCGTGGGACGAGTTCGAACCCGTGTTCTCGTAATCATTCTTGCCGCATTCATCTATGCCGCGCATCAGAAACAGCGGCCTGACGGCGCTACCTTTGCCAGCGCGCTCATATAGCTCCCGCTCTATGCTCCGATCGTAATACGAGCTAGTAGGCATGAACCGCAATGTCATCCCCCGCCGCGGCTTGGAGGATCGATTGGGCTCGGATCCATGCACCAGGTACACATCGTGCAAGGAGATTCGACCGGCTTCCAGGATGAGGGGAGCGGCCTTCGCGGAATCGAGTTCCTCCGGAATGAGTGCCTGGTTCAGGGCCAGATTCGGACCATCATTGGTGGTGTGTTGGCGTAACCGCTTGTCCTTGTGGGAGCCGGGGATGACCTCTAGGCAGCCGTTTTCCAGGGTCGCATCATCAATGGCCATCCACACGGTGCACGTGGCCAGCGGGCGCATGGGCCAATACTCTCCATCTTGATGCCAGGGCGTGCGGCTGCCGGTGAGTGCCGGCTTGGCGAAAAAGCTGCTGTTCCAAAGCGCGATGTTGTCGCCGATGAGCTGCGTCACCATGTCCAGGATCGCCTCATCCTGCGCAAAGTCCAGGAATTCCATGGCGTAAGGCAGAACGGCGGGGCAGTAGTCAGTGAATTCCGCGTGCGCCTCCACCAAGCGGCTGTGGGCGTCTTTTATGCGTGAGAGCGTCGCATCGCTCAAGCGAAAGTCCGGAATGACATACCCGGCTTCGTGGTATTGCTCAACTTGCGCAGGGGTCAGCATGTTCGTCACTCCCGTGAGAAATCTAGTTAGTGTCGGTCCGAAAACGGACGACGCTCAGACTGGTATATGGATGTGCCAGCAAAATCGATGACAATAAATCATTGATTTTGAAGCAGCTTGGAAATCGCAATTTTCGAGCTGCGTATCCATACACTGCCACGACGGCAGTTTATGGATGAAGACGGCAGTTTATGGATGAACAAGTAGCTACCAGTTTGCCGTGACTGCCGGGTGGGCGGCGATGACCACGGGCTGGAACAAACTGACTGCAGTGTGGTGGGTGTAAGCGCAGGTGCTAGGGCCTGCAAGGGAGAAACAAAAGGGAGCTGCCGCGCAAGACTCCTCTGTTTGACGGCCCAACGCCCGCGTTTCGCGAGCGGTCGGCCTCCGGCAGGCTGGCCGGGTGACTAAACGTTCACCCTCTGGCTAGCCGTTTGCATCGGAACCGGCTTTACCGGTTCGAGATGTACATCGTGATTTCAAAGCCGAAACGAATTTCTTCAAACTCAGGCTTGGTCCACATTGCTGAAATCTCCCATGATCATGCGAAAAACAGGCGTCGAAGACATTTCGACACACGGCTGAAACATGCAACCACCATGCCGACTTTCTCAGCATCTATGTTTTGCTTGATTTGTCCTGCTTATCAAGAGGTTGTGAGAATCGCTAGACAAACGCGATCGCACTTATGCCTCGATAGTGGTTCATATCAACCACTTGGATTGGTTGCTATCACACAATTGAAGGAGTTCAGCGTGTGATCCGGTTGCTCCCAACGTCACTCAAAGGGCTGCTTTTGCTCAACGAGGGCGCCCTGTTCGTATTGCTGATCCTGTGCGGCGGTGTGGGCGCTCTGTCCACTTACTACTGGCAACAGTCGTCGGCCCAGGCATTGCGCTTGGCCACCATGGGCAGCCACGCCGAACACATTCGGGGCGATCTTTACAGGCAAATCGAGGATGTCGTTCGGGCGAGCTTGACCGGCCATTCTTTAGCCCCCGCGGAACATGCGGAACACGTACGCCGAATTGACACCCGTTTCGACGCGCTCAGCGTGCTCGTCACGGACCCACGCGAACGATTGGCCGCTGATTTCTTACGTACCACCTACGACGTCTTGCAGCGCGATATGGCAGGCGTGTCCGAGGATGATGCAACGGTGGCCCGCGCCCGCTTGCTGGACCGGGCGCAGGAGCAATGGCTGTTGGCCGAATTCGAAAGTGCGTTGACCATCCTTTCGCTCATCCTCTCGAACCGCCAAGAGCATTTGCAAGCGGGTCTTGATCGCTGGAAGCAGCTCTCGGCGGGCCTCGTGATCGTCCTGTTGGCTTTCGCGCTCGGCCTTGCCGTGCTATCGCTGCGCCAGTTGAGACGGCGAATCCTGCTGCCCATTGAAGCGCTTGCCCGGGGCGCCGCGGAATTCAGCCATGGCAATTTGAGTCACCGAATTCTCGCGGACGGCGTACGCGACCTCGAACAGCTTGCACAAGCGTTCAACACCATGGCCGGCGATCTGGAGCGGAGCCAGCAGGCACTGGTGGAAGCGGAGCGCGAGGCCGTCTTGGGTGCCTTGGTCCCCGTCGTGGCACACAACATCCGCAACCCACTTGCCAGCATTCGCGCCACCGCCCAGGTCATCGATGCCCGAGATGACCCGGACGAGTTGGCGGAAACGAGGCAAGCGATTCTGCACAGCGTGGACAATCTAGAACGCTGGCTGCGCTCGCTGTTATCGTATCTCCATCCGTTGGCACCGACCCTTGAAGCCGTTCCGTTCGACAGCGTGGTCGCGGCACCCGTTGATTTGGCCCGTCCGCTCTTCGACCAACGCGGTCTTCGGTTGCTTTATCGAAGCGCCGCGGATGTCGCAATGGCCGCCGCGGATGCAGGGTTGGTCGAGCAAGCGATTTTCGGACTGTTGGACAACGCCGCCGAGGCGTCCCCGCGCGGCGCAACGGTGTACGTCGAGGTCACTGTTCGCACCGGCGACGACGGCAGGAGTCGATGGAACGTACTGACGATAGATGACGAAGGGACAAGCATGAAGATCCAACCGCAACTTGCTTCGTCCGGCGCGCGCGTCCGGCCTGGGGCCACTACCAAGTCATTCGGTACAGGACTGGGGATACCGTTTGCCTTCAAGGTCATACAGGCCCACGGCGGCACGCTCGAGTTCACACCGAGGCTTGAAGGGGGAACGCGGGTCACGATCAACATTCCCGTGAGCAACAAAGACATTACCGTTGAATAAGCAAAGTGAGATGCGAAGCGTCCTGGTCGTCGATGACGAAGCCGTCTTCGCGAGGGCCATGCGTAAGCATTTGCAGCGGGCCGGACTGCAGTGTGACGTGGCCCATAGCCTGTCGGATGCGAATCAGTACCTAGAGGAGAAAAAGCCGGATCTTGTGGTGCTCGACATGCGCCTACCGGATGGATCGGGTCTGGACTTTCTCAGCTCTGCGCGCCAAGGCGCCCTGGCTGACACACCGGTGGTGGTATTGACGGCCTTCGGCGATTTGACCGACGCCGTAACAGCCATGAAACAGCAGGCGGTGGACTACCTCACCAAGCCGATAGATCTCGATAATCTGCTGGATAGCATAGAACGAGCTCTGGCACTTGCCGAACCGGTTACCGCCGCAGTCCCGTCACCGCCGGTAGAAGATGATGGCGGTCCAACGCTGCTGGGTTCGAGCGCCGTCATGACAGTTTTGAGAGCGCAAATAGGCCGCATTGGCGCGCTAGCCGCAGCCGCAAAAGGCGCGCCACCAACAATACTGATCATGGGCGAAACGGGAACCGGCAAGGATCTGTGCGCCCGTGCTCTTCATCACGGCAGCGCGCGGCGCGAACAACCGTTCGTGCATCTGAACTGCGCGGCCATCGCCCGCGACCTCATCGAGGCGGAGTTATTCGGGCACGCCAAAGGTGCCTTCACCGGTGCGCACGGCGAGCGCGCGGGCCTGTTGGAAGCGGCAGGCAGCGGCACGTTGTTCCTGGATGAAATCGGCGAACTTCCCCTCGACCTGCAATCTCGCCTATTGGCCATCCTGGAGCGGCACAAATACCGCCGGGTAGGCGACACGCGCGAGCGCGCCGTGCGAGCCTGGTTCATCGCCGCCACCAACCGCAACCTGGAAGACATGGTTGCGAGCGGGTCGTTCCGCGAAGATCTCTACTTTCGGCTAAGCGTCTTGAACGTGTCCGTCCCCGCGCTTCGTGAGCGCACAGAAGACGTGCCGCTACTGGTCCGCCACTACGCCGCGGCCGCCGCGCAGCGCTACGGCGTTCCCGTCACCCAATTCACTGACGGCGCAATGGATGTTCTTGCTCGGCACCTGTGGCCCGGTAATGTTCGGGAGCTGGTCAATACCGTTGATCGCAGTGTTCTGCTCCATCAGGGCGGTGCAATTGGCGCGGGCGATCTGCACCTCGACCCGTCATCGGCTTCCGGGGATGGCACCGCCGGCGCGGACTCATTGGAAGGGCTAACTCTAGTCGGCGCGGAAGCGATGATGATCCGGGCAGCGCTACAGCGCTGGGAAGGTAATGTGACGCGCGCCGCGCGCGATCTGGGTGTTACCCGCATGGCGTTGTGCTACCGGCTACACAAGCACGCCATCGATCCCAAATCGTTTGGCTAGGAAGCTCCGAGGGATGCAGGTCATCGAGATTGGCAGGCATACGTAGCGTCAATCCATACCGCACCTGTTAAAAGCCTGTTCGCCGAAGAGTGTTGGCCTACGCGGCCAATGAGGCCATGGAAAAAGGGTATGAACCTATTGCGAACGACCTGTGTCGGCCCAGTTGCGCGATTTTGCTTGTCGAATAGCCCGCTATTCTTCGCGCAAAATCACGCAACTGGTCGCGACACATGCCATTCTCGCCATGAGTCAACCCTTTTCCTGCACCTCAACGTACGGTAGCCTGAACGGCTGGCCCATCTCCGTTTCGCCAAACGATCCGGATTTCCGGTAAGGAAACACATCGGTGTGTGCCGGCACGCACTCCATTCAAGCTTCATTCGCCAATTTGAGAGGTCAACTCGAGTCTCTCATGATCGGCCAAAGCACGACCGTCCTGAGTTTAATGGTAGGCCTTCTGGCTGACGGGCATGTATTGCTGGAAGGGGCACCAGGATTGGCCAAGACGCGCATCGCACGGCTTCTTGCACAGGCCATGGAAGGGGACTTCAACCGCATTCAGTTCACGCCGGATCTCTTGCCGTCGGACTTGACAGGCTCGTGGATCTACGATTCCGGAGCGCATAAATTCGATTTTCAACCGGGCCCTATATTCGGCAATTTCATCTTGGCCGACGAGATCAACCGTGCACCCGCCAAAGTGCAATCGGCACTTCTAGAAGCCATGGAAGAACGCCAAGTCACCACCGGTACGGAAAGCCTGGCGCTAGCTCCGCCGTTTTTTGTGGTCGCCACGCAAAATCCCATCGAACATGAAGGAACATGGGATTTACCGCAGGCGCAACTGGATAGATTTCTGCTTCACGTCACCGTCGATTATCCGGACATGTCGGCGGAGCGGGATATCCTCGACCTGGTCTTGAACGAGGTCACGCATCAAGACGACGCAAGAGAGCGCGCACCGCCAATCTCCAAGTCCGTTCTGGTGCAAGCACGCCGTGATGTGCTGGACGTGCATCTTTCCGAGCCCATTCGCAACTACATCGTGCGTCTCATCTCCGGCACCCGGGGCGACCCGGAAGAACTCGACGGTGTGGGCGAACACCTCTCGCATCCGGTGAGTCCGCGCGGATCCGTGGCGCTTGGCCGCACAGCCCAGGCCCGCGCCTGGTTGATGGAACGGGACCACGTGCTGCCGGAAGACGTGGCCGCGTTGGCCGGCAACGTGCTACGCCACCGCATGGGGCTCAACTACCGTGCACAAGCGGACGGTGTCACGGCGGACGAAGTCGTGGCCCGTTTGGTCGAGCAAGTCTCCGTGGTTTGAGGGTATGCGCAAGCCACGGCGAGTCCGCGCACCCGATGCAGCCGAACTGACACTCGGTGAAATGATGGCGATGCGCCCTGCGCATGTGGGCGGGCGATTGATGCCGGGCGAGCGGTTTCCCACCGGCATGCGTCCTGGCCGCCGCCGTGCGCAAGGTTCCGATCTGGATAGCATCGGGCCATATACGCCGGGCGACGACATTCGCTGGATGGACTGGCGGGCGACGGCGCGCACTGGACGCGCACAGATGAAACGCTTCGTGGCAGAGTCGCACATCGCCCGCATGCTGATCGTCGATTTTCGCTCGCATCTGTTCTTTGGAACGCAGATGCGGCCCATGGCCAAGACAGCCGCACTACTGGCGGCACAACTGGCCTGGGAAGCATTCATTCTCCAAGAACCTGTTGGTTTGATCGTCGTGCCGGATGGCATCCAGGTGCGCCCGCGCCGCGGACGGTTACATGTTCTGTACCTTTTCAAACATCTGGAAGACGGTTATCGCGAGGCGTTGGCGCGGGGTGATACGCCCTTGGCGAACCCGACCCTGCCGGCGGGCGCCATCGACGCAGCCAGCGGCTCCCTCGGCTCGGGCGATGAGATTTGCCTGTTCAGTGATTTTGGTGACGCCGAGGCTTTGCGAGATCCCGTTCGCGGCCTGATTGCCATTCGCCAGTTCCGCGCAATCATTGTGGAAGACTGGCTTTTTCACCGCCCCATGCCGGCCGGGCGCTACCCCTATCAGAGCCACCAGGACGACAACCGCAATGTAGCAACCATCGCGGGGGGCGAAGCCGATGCGCACGAAAGGGTGGTGAGCGAACTCAGAAGCGAGTTGCGCCGCAGGCTCATCAGCGACGGCTGGCGCATCACCGAAGTCGCCAGGCACGGGCATTTGATCCCGGGGCGGGGGCGATGAAAGAAGACGAAATCCTGGCCCGGCTACGCGATATTCACATTCCGGGCGAAATCGGCGCCGCGTCCAGCGCCTTCGACTTTGCGCTCTGGCCCATCGTGGCGTTTGCGCTGTTTGTGCTCGCCATCATCGCGGCTCGGGTCTGGCGTGCACGGCGCTGGCGGGCATTGGCGCGCGCCGACCTTGCCCATATCCTCACCGAAACGGACGCTTCCGAGCAGTGGGCCCGTCTGCTGACCTTCGCGCAAGGACTCTCCGCGCGCTCCAACCAAGCGGTGGCATTGCCAGCCGTGGCATTCCACCGGCCGGAGCACATCACCACCGAACAACGCTCGCAATTCGTCGCATTCTTGCGCGAGCAGTTGCGGCGATGATCGAGTTCTTGCACCCCTGGGTGTTCGCGGCGCTGCCCATTCCGTGGTTAGCCTGGCGATTGCTGCCGCCCTTGGCCGCCCACTCCGCACTGCCGGTACCCCTGCCCGTTCGGCAACTCATCGTCGGGTTGTCAACGCACGGTCAGCGTCAATCGCGCAATGCGCCGGAGGACGTGTGGCTGAAAGTTCTTGGATGGCTGCTGCTGGTGCTGGCGCTGACCGGTCCATACAGTCGTCATTCCGCTTTACTCGCCCCCACGGGCCGAGACCTCATGATTGCCATCGACTTGAGCGCCAGCATGGAGGAGCAAGACATGGTGCTCGACGGGCGCGGCGTATCGCGGCATTCGGTAGTGAGCGACAGGCTTGGAAAGTTCATCAAATCACGCACAGGCGATCGGATCGGTCTCATCGCCTACGGCCACGAGGCCTACCTGGTGTCGCCACTCAGCTACGATCTGGAAGCCGTGGCCGCCGTGCTGCATGAGCTGAGGATCGGGCTGTCCGGTCACCGCACGGATCTGGGACGGGCCATCGGGCTGGCGATCAAGTCCTTCGACAAGCAGCAAACTGGCACGCGCGTACTGGTATTGTTGTCCGATGGTGAGGACAACTCCGGTGAATTGACCGGTCCTGACGCGGCGGACCTGGCCGCGGCACGAGGGATTCGCATTCACACCATCGGCTTCTCGTCGAAGATCGAGGCGGATGGCGCGGCCATCCTGCGCACTATTGCCCAGAGCACCGGTGGGCAACTTTTCTGGGCAAAATCGACCAGCGATCTGGCCGCGACCTCCAACGCCATCACCCGCCTTGAACCCACGGTGCGGCCCGAAGACGAACAGCATCTGAAGCGGGATTGGGGACCGTACTTGATTGGTGCGGCACTCCTCATCATGGCCGCCCTGGTATGGCGCGAGCTACGGCGGGCATGACCTTCGTCCACCCCATGGCGTTGTGGCTGCTGGTACCGGCGGGCGTGCTCTTGGCCTGGCGTTGGCTCGGTGGTGGCCGCACCGGCCTGCGGCTGCCCGGACACTGGCGCCGGGTGATTGACGCCGCCATGCGATCGTTCATGGCGCAGCGCGTCAAATCGGATTCACGCCTGCCGGTGGCATTTTGGACCAGCTTATGGACGTTGTTGGTGGTCGGCCTGGCCGAACCCACGCTGGATTCCGGTGCGCCCGCTGCCTATGGCAACCTGGCGGGCCGTGTACTCGCTGTCGATCTCGGCGCGGGCGAGGATGTAGTGGAGCAAAGGCTGCTGGCGTACCGCATCTTGGACGCTTCTCCCGAAACACCCACGGCCTTGGTGGCAGCTAGCGCGGAGTCGTTCGATGTGGTGCCATTGACCACGGATCGCGCTCAGCTCGATCGCTACTTACAAGTGCTGGACGCAGAGCTCATGCCCGTTTCGGGCCGCGCCGTGGGGATCGCGATCGTCCACTCGGAGCAGTTGCTCGAGCGCGCCGGAGTCATTGTTGGACAAACCGTTTTGTTGACTGGCGGCCTGGCGCCGCCGGCGGATTCGGCCAAGGCCGGGGCCTGGTTGCGCGCATTGGTTGTAGCTCGGCCCCACCCGCCGGGATGGGAAACATACGCGGAGCACACGGGCGCGCAATTGGTGAACGGCGAATCGTTATCCGAGGTCTTGGAGGCCTTGGATGACGAGGTGGCCGATGTCATCCGCGATGCGGATCGCAGCGGCGACTTCCCGCTCGGTTACTGGCTGGTGGCCGTCGCCACGGTGCTGTGGATTCTGTTCTTTAGAAGGCTCCGGTCCGCATGACTGGGCGGGTTATTCTCTGGTTCGCTGGCACGCTCATGGCTATCGCCGTCGCCTGGCTTTGGCCGCGTTTCGATCGGCCGCCTACGGACTTCGAGATCGGCCTCGCATTTCTGCGTGACCATCGTCCGGAGCTGGCGCGTCTGTTCTTCGACGACACTCGATGGCGTGGCGTTGCCGCTTACCGCGCGGGCCGCTACGCGCAAGCCTCCCGAGACTTCGCATCGGACGACACGGTCGAGAGCCTCTACAACCTGGGCAATGCTTATGCGCAACTACGAGACTGGGAGAACGCGGCCGCAACCTATGGCCGCGTTCTCCGGTTCGATCCGGAGCATGCTGACGCGAAATACAATCTGGCGCTGGTCAGGCAGGCGTCGGAACCGCCAATGGGGCAGCCCGTGGCGATGGACGCGCCACCCGAGCAGCTTCCGCCGGAGTCCGCCGAACCGCAATCGGCGATTCCACAAGAGAGCACACCTCAGTCCACACAGGCCCGCGAGAGCGAGCAGAGCGACACGGCGGGCAATACAAGTGACACTGACGAGGCGGGCGAGACCGACACAAAGAATCCGGCGAAGCCGGAGAACTCAACCGGTGAAACCGGCAGCGCCGGCGCGGTGGGAGTGGCCAGTGAGGAGGAAGACCGGGACAAGAGCAGAATTGTCGGCACCGTTGACTTGAAACAACGGAGCAGTGCGCGGCCGGCGGAGATCCTGCTTCGCGAGATTCGCGATGATCCGAAGAAAGTCCTGCGGGCACGCCTTATGGCAGCGTATGAAACGAGGCTGGGGGGGGTAAGGCAATGAGCCGGTTTTTCGCCCGGCTGATAGCCCGCACCATAGCCGTCGGTCTGTGTGCGCTGATCGGCGCGGCCCACGCACAGCAGGGCCAAGGCGCAGTTGGAAGCGCGGGCGAGCCGCAGCGGCGTTGGTTCACCGTGACCATCGACCCGAAGTCGATCGTCTCGCACGGGGCGTACGTGGGCGGTGAAATTGTCATGGATGTCCGCTTCGTGTCATCGGATCCGTTCACCCGGCTTAGGCTCGAACTCCCCGACATTGAAGACGCGCGTACGCAGACCCTCATCCGCCCACACACCCTGCAAATCAACATGTTCGGTGGAAAAGGCTACAGCCATCAGACGCGATTAGCCATCGTGCCGCTGCGGACCGGCGCCCTCACCATAGCGGCCATTACGGTGACCGGCGTTGCTCTGTCACGCGACGGCCGCCACTTCGAATTCAAGGAAATCCATCCTCCTCGGCGCCTCACTGTTCATGGGCCACCGGCGGACTTCCCTGCCACAACGTGGGTGGTGTCGCGACAGGTAGACATCGAGGAAGCCTGGACGCCAGACATCGCCACGGTCCACCCCGGCGATACTGTGCAACGGAAAATCGTACTCACCGTGATGGGGGTCAAAGCCGAGGAGTTACCGGAGCTGCGCCTTGCGTCGAACACTGGCTACCGCGTGCTTAATACTGAGACTGCCATCAGCACGGAGAAGACGGAATCAGGATTGACCGCTCACCTGGAGCAGACTTGGAACATTTTCATCGATACCGACGCCGTCACCTACATAGACGCCGTCCCGTTCGTTTACTGGGACCCCGAGCAGGGGCGCGCCGAACAAGTCACCGCGCCGCGTCAGCGGGTAGAACCGATGTTGAGGGGCGCAGCGAAGCACCGGCAACGGCTACGCGAGCAGGCCTACACGGAACATAAGGCAAAGCGGCTGGGCTTGATAGCAGTGCTCGCTGCGCCGTTAACGGGGCTACTTGCGCTCGCGGGAATCGCTCTGTGGCACGCCCTTCCCGGTCGCGCCGACTGGCGATTGTGGCGCGCTGCGGGCCGCGCCCGTTCGCCGCTCGACTTCTACGCTTCGTTTCTCGAATGGGGCGGTCGAACGTTCGGGCCCCGCGTTCCTGTGGACCAGGGCCGCATCGCATCGCTCGGTCCTCGCGCCGCAGGTCAGGTGACGAAGATGCACGAGACGCTCTTTGGCAACTCCGCACGGACATTCAACGCCAAACGGACAGCCGTTCGTCTCATCTGGGCCGCGCGCCGGCGCCGATTGCACGACTGGTGGCGCACCGTGGGTCCAGGTGTGGCCCGAGCGCTATACCTGAGATGAGGGTGGGTTGGCTGCTGTACCGCTCGCGGACTTGGACTGGCTCAATTGTGCCGTTAATATCGGAGGTCTTCGAGCGTTCGTTCAATGAACACTCCGCGGCTTGAACTTAACGTTAGAGGAGAATTCCAGCTATGTGGAAGATGACCTTGGGACTCGGCCTAGCGGCGGTCGTCATGGCGAACGCGAACGCGGCAAACAAATGCCCGCCGCTCCCCGAAGGCATGCGTTGCGCGGCCGAAAACGGGGATCCTAGAGCCATGTACGTCGTCGGCCGGGAAGCGTATGACAAAGCGCGTGAAGCGGGTGACTATACAGAGGCTCGCAGGTGGGCCGTGCGTTCCAAGGAAGCCGGTTTCCTGGCCGGAAAGATGCTCTACAAGATGGTGCATATGCAGGCCGGCGACGGGCAACACAAGGATTTGGTGGAAGCCCACGGATGGCTCACGATGGCCATTGACGGGGGGGCGAACTACCTTGTTCCGTGGCGCCGGCGTCTGGAAGGCAAGATGACTAACGAGCAGATCTCGGCAGCTCGCCAAAAGGCTAACAATTAGTCCGGAACGCACAACCACCAAGAGATGCTGGCACCTAGAGATGCTGGAGGGCTCGCTCCGCGGCTAAGGAAACTGGAAATCGCAATTTTCAGTTTCCGTTCCGAATGCTCGGCAGGAGCCCAGTTTTCGGACGGACACTTTTCGGACGGACCCTAACCGGCCAGCCGCTTGATCGATCAGCCCGGTTAGTTCTTTTTCGCGGGCGCGTCGTTCTTGCGCGGGTCGAGGCGCGCGGACTCTTCCGCCGTGATCCGATTGCCCTGATCGTCGTAGTACACCCCCTGGACCTTCTCCACCAGGTACGTGGCGATGCCTTCTATCTCACGCTTGGACAAAATGCTCTTGAACTCCGGCATGCCGCGCTGGCGTATGCCTTCAGCAATCACGATGATCAGGCCTTCCTTGTTCAGCAGCGTGGCGCGCAGGTCGGCGGCGAAGCCTCCATAGGCTGGGCCGCCGCGCCCGTCGGGTTTGTGGCATTTCGCGCAGATGACGGGCATCTGCGTATAGACCTTGGGTGGAGGCCCGATCCGCCGTTTCTTCTCCTGCGCGAAAGCCGCTGGATTTGCCACAAAAAGGGTCGCGAAGAAAACGGCGACAACGCCGCGAATGCCTGCCGATGATCGACTCATAGGGTCCA
This sequence comes from Gammaproteobacteria bacterium, assembly GCA_012103455.1. Lineage (GTDB taxonomy): Bacteria > Pseudomonadota > Gammaproteobacteria > HK1 > HK1 > WLWT01. The sequence continues at coordinate 3,540,874 of WLWT01000001.1, read as the reverse complement.
AGTCCGGATGAACAAACGCAATAGCGAAACGGGCAAAAAACGGGCCGGCGCGATGCGCCAGCCCGTCAACTTGAATATATTCGCTCAGAGCGCGAATACGTAGAGCACGTTGCTTGGCACAGCAGCCTTGAGCTCCGGGGTCGAGTCCGTGAACCATTGCGGCCACGCACCACCCAAGCCGACTTCGATGGCGATGTACTGTTTGCCGTCCGCCATGTAGGTCATGGGCGGGGCATTGATCGCCGAGCCGGTCTCAAAGCGCCACAGCTCTTCCAACGTCGTGTCGTCGAGGGCGACCACAGCGCCATCGGCCGTGCCGGTAACCACGATTCCGCCCGCGGTCGACATTATGCCGCCCAGCATCGGGAACTCGGTTTCCCACTTGCGTACCACAACGCCGGTGGACACATCCAGCGCCGTGACTGAGCCAGTGATACGGCCGGAGCGCGGATCGTCAAAAGTGAAGTACGGCGCGCCGCCGAGGAACCACTTGCGTTGTGACGGAGCCCAGTTCTTGGGTGCTACCGCCGCGTACGCCTTGTTGCAGCTCTCGATGACCGGGATGTAGTACAGGCCCGTGTGCGGGCTGTACGACGTGGGCGGCCAGTTCTTTCCGCCGGTGTGCGCCGGGCAGGAAATACCTTCAACCGGACTCCGCTTGCCAACTTCGATGATGTCACCACGGCTAGCCGAGGTGCCCTTGTTGTAGTTTTGAATGTCGGAGTTCGGATCGTAGGAAGCAGGCCGGCCCTTGGCGTCCAGGCCATCGGTCCAGTTCAACTTCTTGACGAACTGAGTGCCCCAGATGTATCCGCCAGTGGTGCGGTCCAGCGCGTAAGCGAAACCGTTGCGGTTCGCATGCAGGGTCGCACGCTTGAACTCACCGTTGATGACCGTATCGACGAAGGTGTTCTCGGACACCGAGTCGTAGTCGTAGGGGTCGTTCGGCGTATGCTGGAAGCCCCACAGGAACTTGCCGGTATCCGCATCCACGGCAATGGTGCTGTCCGTCCAGAGGTTGTCACCCGGGCGGTAGGCGTTGTCCCAGTCGGGTCCCGGATTCGCGGTACCCCAGACAATGATGTCGAGTTCGGGATCGTAGGAGCCGGTTACCCAAGTCGAACCACCGCCGGTCTTCCACGCGCCGTAGTCGTCTTTCCAGGTGTCATGGCCAGGCTCGCCCGGCCCCGGAATGGTATGGGTACGCCACCGTTCCTTGCCCGTCTTCACATCCAGAGCGGCAATCCAGCCGCGTACGCCGAACTCGGCGCCCGCCATGCCGGTGATAACCATGTCTTTGACGACCAATGGCGCGCCGGTGATGGTCTCCGCGATGCCTGGGTCGGCAATTTGCGTTTCCCAAACCAGAGAACCGTCGATCTTGTTCAGCGCGCGGATGCGGCCGTCAATGACCGGTGCGATGACCAGGTTGCCATGCAATGCCACGCCGCGGTTGTTGATACCGCAGCAGAGCACACTGGGCGCCCAGTCCTTGTCGGCCTGGGGATCGGACTTCCATAACGTGACGGCTTTGCCGCCCCGCACGTCGATTTTGGTTACCACGCCCCAGCCCGTGGTCAGGTAAAGGAAACCGTCTTCCGCGATCGGCGTTCCTTCAAGACCCGCGAACGGGAAGGACACAGGATCCGTGCCGCCGCCTTGCGCGCTACCCATGGCATAGGTGAACGCAACCTTGAGGTTCTTGACGTTATCTTTGTTGATTTCACGAAGCCCCGAGAAACGATGGGCCTCGTAGTTGCCGTGATGATTGAGCCAGTTGCCGGGCTCGTTTTCACTGTTGGCCAACCGGTCCGGCGTGACATTACCTGCCACCGCGGCACCCGCAATCACGCTGGCCCCGATGAGACCAGTGACGGAACCAAACAGTCTCGTACCAAGTTTGTTGGGCATGAACACTTCCTCCTTCTTGCATTGCTTACCGTGTTCCAAGCAGCTTGGAACTATCGAGTGCCACCGCGCATCCTTGGGGCAATGCCAAGCCTGGCGCAGCTAGCCACGCATTAAGATTCCCTGTTACGCGACCGTTCGTCAAGCCAAGAGCGATCTTGATGGCATACCGATTTGTCAACTCGGCGGTGGATTCATGTGCGCTGCAATTCCTGGGCGAGGTTGCAGCCAACCCCCGGCCATCTTGATGTGACCAGTGATTGCGCTTACTTTAGCGGCGTACTTCGCCCCATTCGAAACTAGACGCAAGACGCACGGTAGGTAAGGTTATGAGACACGGGTTCGGGGTTGCTGCCCTCGCACTGACGTTGGCTATCGCCGGTTTGGAAGGCGCTTCACGCACGGCCTACGCAGCGGCGGGCGCGCCTCCCAAAGGTGCCCTGCCGGCACCGAAAACCGGTGCGGAGCTCAAGCATGCGTGCGGTCAGAGCGATCCGAAGTTCAGCGGGTTGGTAGGTGAGATAACGTTCCGCCAGATGCTCATTACCCAGTGCCGCGGCCTAGTCACGGGCGTCGCCGACCTCATCAACGCCTCGGAAGTCACCTTTGAAGGCAAGCCGGTATGGCAGTGCGTACAGGATCGAACGGATTACGAAGCACTTGCCGCATCGTTTGTGAAATGGGTCGGACGCCGGCCCGCGTTGATGCGCAAAGCTGCTTCAATCGCCTTCGTAGAAGCCATCGAGATGAGTGCACCGTGCCCGAAGTAGCGCTGATAGCGCTCGCCGGGAACCCGTGCCGAGCATTGCCCCGGTTCACCCCGGGGCATTATCTACCGGGGGCATCATCTACCAGGGGCCATCATCTACCAGCTCTGCGAAAAGCTCCGTCCCGACGTATCTTTGACGAAGACGCTGAGTTCACCTTCGGCCACTGGCGAATAGTAGAACCGGAAGTTCGGGTTTTCGCTGATGGAGATGTCCGTTTCGACTTTCATCACAAGATTGTCGCCGTGACGAACCTCGATTTGATGGACAAAGTCCGCCGGCACGTACTGATTGGTGGCGGCGTCCGTCTGCATGCCGCTGAAGTTCGGATGACTGATCATTAACTGAGCAAGATTGGGCTGACCTGCGAGCTCGCGAACCGAGCGCTTCAGCTTCATTTTGCCCATACGCGCCAACGTGGCATCCATGTCCATGGGTACGGGGGCTGAGCAGCCGCCGGCGGCCATGACATAACGCTTGACCATGTGCAGTGAACCATCGTTCAGTTCCGCGACCGCCCGTATGTCGGTGAAATCATTGACTCGAATACGCGTGGCAATGTTGGCTTTACCACTGGCCAGTGTGAGATGGAACCGGCCCGCCAGAGGTGACGGATTGTTATCGACTAGCAGCGTGACCGTCTTGACGTAACGTTCCTCGGACTGTGGAAACGCAACGCGAATACTGACGGGTACCACGGCGGCGTTCGCTGCCCGCTCCGGTGCCATCAATGCAAGAACGCGCCGGCCGTCATGAATTTCACGGTCGCCGAAGTAGTGCTGGCGCAGCGCATCCCACCTCGAGGTGTCGCTGGCCGCCGCGAAGGGTGGCAACGAGCCGGCGACGGCCAGCGCCAGCGCCGCCCAGAACAAGGTGACGGGTTTCTTGGCCGGTCGAGTCGAGGACAGTGCGTGAAACATGGCGGGTTTCCTGCGTGCGACCTAATAGTATAGGACCCCCAATACTAGGACGCGTTAGGAGTTAACGTCAACGCACCACAGGGTCGCTCTATTGCGACTCGTCAGGTATTGACTCGTCAGGTATGGGTGTGGCGTCTTCGAGCGGCAAGTTGGCTGCGCGCCAGGCATCGGTCCCTCCAGGGAACCAAACAACGTCAGGGTAACCCCACTCGATTGCCCGCTTGGCGGCGTTCCATGACATCCAACAATTATCGAGGCAGTAGAACACGAGTTTTACACCTGGCCGTTCACCGGTGATGCGCTCCAGATTTGCCCTAAAGTAAGCCTCTTCCTCCACCGGCAAGACTCCACCGCCAACGTTGGGTAGCCAGATGCTGCCAGGAAGATTGCGGCGTGGCGGTGGCAGCCAGAGCCTGCTCTTCGGCAGATTGGCGGGGCGCCGCTGCCGCGGCATTACATCGATCATGACAGCGGGCCCGCCTTCCTTGATCGCGACCACGTCCTCAACGGACACCACCCTCGCGCCTTCCAAAGTACAGGGCACGGGCGCCCGGTAGGCTTCCACGCGGTAGTCGAACGGCTCTTCTTGTATACAGGAGGCGGGAGGGCCAGCGACGGCGTTCCCGGCGGCCAGAACAGTTAGTAATGAAATCCGCCTGCAACGCTTAACATAAGCTGTTAGTTGCACGCGGAGATGAGGTCGGATGAAATCGATCAACAAACTAGTACCTCCGCACGGAAAGTTATGATTGACGCAGCGCCAGAAAAATCGTGACTAGTACTCATTGATTGTGCAGCAACCATTACGGGGCAGACTCTAGCATTGGGCACTGTCGCGAATGCGGCCCGTAGGCCCACGCATGATTCCAAGGGACTTCTAGCTATGTTCGTATGTCCGCAAGAGCGTAAAGCGAGTTGGCCAGCGCTCCTCCTCGTTATGAGCGTCGTACTCGTCAATATCAGCGCAGCGCTGGCCGAGACCCGCCTGGAGGTCACCGAAGTAGCCCCCGGCGTTTTTGTATCTACCGGCTCGCACTCGGAAGTGGACAGCACAAATCTAGGAGCGGTCTCAAACGCCGGCTTCGTCGTCGGAGATTCGGGCGTTGCCGTCATCGATACCGGTGGCAGCCATGCCGTTGGGCAGGCCCTGCGTGCCGCCGTCCGCCGGGTAACGGATCGGCCGGTGACGTACGTCATCAACACGCACGTGCATCCCGATCACGTGTTCGGCAACGGCGCGTTCGCTGCCACCGGCGCGGAGTTCCTCGGCCACTACAAACTGTCGCGCGCGATCGAACAGCGGATGCCGTTTTATGCCAACAACTTCAAGCGGCTAATTGGCATAGGCTTCGAGGGTAGTACGGCAACACCGCCTGCAATCACCGTGAAGCACCATCTTGATATCGATTTAGGTGGGCGGACGTTGCGGCTGACCGCCCACCCCACGGCGCACACGGACGCTGACCTCACGGTGCTGGACGTGATAACCGGGACCTTGTTTGCCGGCGATTTACTGTTCGTCGATAGGCTGCCGGTCATCGACGGTAGCCTCAAAGGTTGGCTGGCCGTTGTGGAAAAACTGCGTGCTGTTGATGCCACCCGCGCTGTGCCGGGGCACGGCCCCGCTAGCGTTCCGTGGCCCGAAGCGGCGGATGCTCAGCAGCGATACCTGACTCGGTTACTCGAGGGCGTCCGCGCCGTCCTCGCAGCGGGCGGCACATTGGACGATGCTATGGCGAAAATCGGGCAGGATGAACGCGCCCGGTGGCGGCTATTCGACCGTGACCATGCGCGAAACGTCACCGCGAGTTTCACTGAGTTGGAATGGGAATAGAGCGCCGCGCACACGCACTTGCCGCCCGTGGGCACGTCAAAATGAGATTACTAGGGCCAGCCCGAATATCGCACCAGGACATATCGCACCAGGACATAAAGTTGAGGCGCCGGACGCCTGCGTTCCATTGGGTGTTTTGCTCGAAAAGCATAGCCATAGCTACGCTAGAGAGGAAAACGCGCGATGGGACGTGCGCGAACAAGCCTCGGATTATGCAGGCATAAAATGTGACCAGGCTTCTTTCCAATGGGTCATAAAGCTTTGATACTAAACGGGTATTACGTCATGGGCGCCGATCTGGTGCAGTATTTGGGCTAGCGGCCCTACGACTCGGAAATCAGACTTGTGAGTCAACGCCAATACGACCACGCTGCATCTGGGCGGCACGTTTCGCCGTCGCTCTATCCACGATTTCAACTGGCGCGGTTTGCGCGCAGGCACTGCCGTCGGAATCGTCCCCGTGGAAGACCGACGAGTCCCTCTCGCTGCCGCAACTGGTAGCACAGGGATTCGACATCTTCGACACCGCTCACACACCATCACCGCGTCGGGGACACGCGTGGAGGTGATTTATCCGCGTAAAGACAAGGCGATTCGCCGTTGCATCATCCGGTCACAGCAACGGCGGTCGCAGCACCGGTGCGCCGTGCTGAAGACGCCGTAAACCACGGTAACGTTGGAGACAACCACGGGGTTCGGCGTGTGGCCGGTTGAGCAAGCCGTGCCCAGGCAGTTAACCTTTATAGCTTTTCCAAGCTCATTCGAGCTGCAGCCCGGACCGGTACGTTGAAATCTAGCCAGACTTTCCGTTTGTTGATGAGCGTCGCACTCGGCCTCACCACACTTTGCGCCGTGGCGGAAGACCGCCCGTTCGAACTCTATGCCCGCAATCACCAGTCTGCCGTGATCGCGCAGGATGTGGGCAACTACGCGGCGGCGGAGCGGTGGCACCGCAAGAATCTAGAGCTGGTCGATACCAATCCGCAAGCACCCCCCTTCACCAAGGTCCAGGCGCGCTATTACCTCGCCAATGCCATGGTGCTACAAGGCCGGTTGGACGACGCGGAAGGCGTGCTCACGCAAGCCCAGGCACTGGTGGACGCGAACCCCGCTACCCACCCCATTATTCGCGCCCACCTGCAGTCCAACTGGGGCGGGTTGAGGGTCAGGCAACAACAGCCGAAGGTGGCCGTCGAACATCTGGAGTCGGCCTTGGCATTGATGAAGAGTGCCACCGTACCGGCCGATCTACTGTTTGCCACGACCAAAGTGGAACTCGGCAGGGCTCTGGCCCGCCTGGGAGAAACGGCTGAGGCGGAGAAGAGCTACGCGGATGCACTCAAGGCGTTTGCCAATGAGGGCGTCACCGACTCCAACCCCTATGTGGGCGATTCCATCATGGAGTACAAGAGACTGCGCAAGCGCCTAGGATTGAGCGACTAGCCCTGACACCCCCGCGAGTAATCTGTTTACCAGTTTGCCGTGGCGTTGCTGGCGAAGTCCTCCACATAGTCCACGCCTGTATCCGGCAGGACCATGGGGCGCGGAAGTACGGTGCCGACGGGTATGCCAGCTTCGAGCATATTTCTCAGCTGTTCTGTAATGTCGCCGAATGAGCCGAACAGCGCGAACTCGTCCGCCGCACGAGCGCTCAAGAAGCGCACCGCTGCGCCCGCCCCTCCAAATCGCGGGCGTGGTGGAAGTCAGGCCACACCGTTTGCTTGAGTTCGTCAGGACTTGGGCCTGGCCTGTCCATGCGAGGGCCGGACTCGAGCGGCTTGGCGGTGAATGTGCGCTGGCGGCGCGGGCGCTGCCGGGGCGATTTTGTTGAAAGGCGCAATTGAAGCTCCTACACTGACCCGTTCCACGGTATGACCGACAACAACGCTAACCGATGAGGAGAAGATCATGGAAGTCATGCGACTCGTCACACCCGGTTTGGTTTTTCTCACCACGGCTCTTTTTCTGTCCACCGCGGCTGTTGCCGACGACCCCGGGTTTCCGCCGCCCAGCGGCGATCCCGCCTTTGTCTCGCCCGACGCCCGTCTCGCCCGCGTTTTCGACGGCGGCTGCGCGCTCACCGAAGGCGTGGCGGCCGGCCACGACGGGATGGTCTATTTCAGCGACATCACGTTCACGGCGTTCTGCAAAGACCCCTCGGGCATGTATCTGCAGGCGGGCCACATTTGGAAGTTCGACCCGGGCAGCGGTGAGACCACCGTCTTCCGCAGCCCCTCGGGCATGCCCAACGGGATCAAGTTCGACCGCGACGGCAACATGATCGCGGCGCTTGGCGCCGACTACGGCGGGCGCATGCTCGTAAAGACCGACATGGGCACTGGCAAGAGCTATATCCTGACCGGCATTTTCAACGGGGAGTCCTACAACGCGCTGAACGATATCACCATCGACGAGAAAGGGCGCATCTACTTCACCGATCCGCGTTACCTGGGTCACGAGCCCGTGTTCCAGGCCGGTTTCGCCGCCTATCGGCTGGACACGGACGGCTCGGTGACAAGGATTGCCGCCGACTGCGGCAAATGCAACGGCATCCTGATCTCGCCCGACCAGAAGACCATGTACATCGTCAGCAACGACAACGGCTGGTTGGGATTTCAAACCCTCCAGCAAGGCGAGTCGCCGGTGCAGGGCCCGCACCTGCTGCAAGCCTACGACGTGGACGCCGACGGTAACTTGAGCAATCGCCGCGTGCTGCTCGACTACGCCAAGCTCGACCCGCCGTGCAGCGGCCCCGACGGCATGGTCGCCGACGAGGAGGGCAACATCTGGATGGCGTCGCGCTGCGAGTGGCGCGCCGGCGTGCAGGTGCTTGACCCGATGGGCAAGGAGTTGGCCTTCATCCCCACCGGCAAGGAATTGCCGACCAACGTCGGCTTCGGCCGCGGCGACGACGCCAACCTGCTGTACCTGACTTCCGGCAAGAGCCTGTACCGTATCCGCGTCAACAAGAAGGGATACCAGTTGCCGTAGAAGACCGGAGCAGACGACCTCTGGGCAATCGGGGTCGGCACCGCTATCCGCTATCGGGCTCGGAATCGAAAAAAAGCGATCGCTTTGCTCTGGCCCGGCAGGGCCGATTCCGATACCGACCGCGACCCCGATCCGGCGGAGCGCGTTGCCGGGTGCCGCGCGCGGCAGCGAGAAACCAACGACCGCAACACGAGAAGGCGATCATGGCAAGCAGAATTTACCGGACCGATTTCGCGGCGCGAGTTTCTGAAGCGCAGCACGGTCTTGGCCGCGATGGGGATGGGCACCTCGCTCACCCCGCAGCTCATCTTCGCCGAGTCCAAGGTCGATCTCAGCGGCGTGGAGATCGACTACTGGAACATGATCGGCGTGCAGAACAAGATCATCCGCCAGCAGTCCGAGCAGATCGTCAAGGCATTCGAGTAACGGACTGGATGCAAGGTCAACACCACCTGGGACAGCTACGGCAGCATCATCGGCCCGAAGTACCGCACCAACTTCAAGGGCGGAATCCGGCCCACCGTGTTCGACACCGCTTCGCGCTGGGTCGGGCAGATGAAGGAGTTCCTGCGCCCGCTCCAGGACTTCTACGACAACGAGATGGACGCCGAGTTGCGCTCCGCGATCGAATGGACCTTCGAGGCGATGCGGTCGCAAAACAGCGGCTTTCTGGACGGTGACCAACTTAACTCGGTGCCGCTGAACCTGGTGATGCAGGCCCCGTGCATCATCAACCGCGACCATTTCATTTCGACAAGGTCGGCATCGACTTCGACGCCAACTATCCGATTCGGGACACCGACCACTACATCGAACTCTGCAAGAAGATCCAGCAAAGACGCCGGAATCAAGTACCCGACCGAAGTCTACGGCAAGATCTGGGATTTCGCGGACACCCAGCTACCGGGATGGATCCGGTCCGTGGACACCGAGACCAGCGACTTCATCAACGCCGACTGGACCAAGAGCAACGCCACATCCAACGCCTGGATGAAGGGTGTCCAGTTCTACGTGGACGTGTTCCGCAAGCACAAGGCTCGAATCCTCAGGTATGACCTATACACTGCGGTTCTGCGCGCGGTGCTTCCTTGCACTCACGAAAAAATTACTATTTTTAGAGGTGCCCTTTAGTACTTGCTCGCTCGCATCAATGAACGGGATGACTTCGAAGCGTCCCTGGACCTTTGTCCATTCGGCGCGTTGCCGCTCACCGAGTCCCTGCGCGTACTGTTCGAACGCTTGGTGAAGCATCGTAACGACGAGGACGCGGCGAGAGCCCCCGGCCGCGGAGCGCTCTGCGAGTGCCTGAAGCAGGAACACATCGTTGGCACCAAAGTGGCGCGCCTCGAACTCCAAGAACTTGCCCAACTCATCGATGAGGATGAGCAGACCATCGCATCCGGCCCTGACGACTGCAGCGCACAGATCATCAACCAGTCCTGCCAACTCCGATGCGGATACCGAATCACGCTTCGCAGCTTGGGCTATCTTTGCCAACACCTTCGGTTTTCCGCGGCGCCCGGCCCAGAAGTCGGTGGCAGCCCTTCGCAGTGCATGAACAAGTCTTCTACTCAAGGGCTCCGGTGAACCTGTCAGGACAACCGCGCAGTAGCCGCCAGAGCAGTAGCCGCCAGAGCAGTAGCCGCCAGAGCAGTAGCCGCCAGAGCAGTAGCTGCCAGAGCAGTAGCCGCCAGAACCGTTGCTTTTTTGCCAGGTGTCGTCAGCCCCGACTGCCGAAAGCGCGTCTATGGCGGCAGTCTTGTTGTGCCCGTGGCGCGATAGCAATCGGGCGAGAAATACGCCGAATGCAGACTTTCCCGAGCCATAGGGGCCGACGAGTGTCCAGGCTCGCGGCACTGCGTCTTCTCCCAACGTTCGTACGACCCGCGACAAGGTGTCTATTGAACGCTTTGTGGGGATGTATGGGCTTAGGGCGGCGTCTGGCGCCAAGTCCCGTTCAAGACTGACGGCACGCGTGTACGCCGTGTTCATGCTCAAACGGCCGTTCGGACTCATGCTGCGGCTCCCATCGCGTCACTGTCGTAGTAGCCACTCAGGACGAATAGGGGAGGGACCGCCTGCAGCAAGTAGAGTTGGTTCAGTCCTGCGGTCTCCCGGAGCTCGAAGCACTCGGGAAGCGCCTGCACGACACGCTCAACATGCGCGATGAACGATGACTCGGTCAGCCTAAATACGCTGCCGAGGGCCGCGAGGTTCGAGCGTGAGTACAAGAGTTCGTCAATTCTTATGGTATTGGTGCCCGATGCTTCAAATACTTCTGCCGGGGCGAAGGCGACCACCGCCGCTGGTAGCGAGTCTCGTGCATCTGGAGTCGAGGAGTACCGCCGCCCTTCGGGTTGATAGCTCATCAGTCCCAAGGATGTCATTGGCGAATCCAGTGATTCTTCGAGTGGCGTGCGGGTAGTTTTACGAGCCGGCGAGTACATACGAAGCAGGACTAACTCGTCCTGCTTGAGCGTAGCGACGGAATTACGCGATTGGGTACGTTCACGGGCGAACGCAGTCAGCGCGTCGGTCGCCTCCTTGCTGGTGAATTCCGCTTTATGAAAGCAATTGAAGAACCACCACCATGTTGTCGCTATTGCGGGAGTGGTGCATAGAAGCCAGTGGATCAACCACAGTGTTGCCTCGTCCTCGAGGTAGGGGTCCCAGCCGTCCGCGCCTAGAAGGCGGCGGCCAAGTGGCGTCACGTCGTAACCCCGTTGCGCGGGTGCCGACATCCCCGTCGCGTGTAGCCAATAGCGAATCGCGCTCACCATGTTTTTGCCGACACCAAGCTCTACCGTTGCCGAGTCGGATTCGAAACACGTGCTGCACTCTGCGAGTGCCTGATAGCCCTTCGGAAGCCAGGCATAACGCAGTGGGAAGGTTTCGTGGCGGCCGAATGCGACCTTGGCCGGATCGAACGGTTGCACACGGACTTCACCAAACCGGGTCATGCAGAATTCCTCGGCTCCACGACGTTATTTTCGAATGCGAAGTCGAGCTGTTCCCCGTCTGAGAGATACGCTTCCACCCGGCTCAGGAACCATCGCTTGAGACTGCAGCCTTCGCGTTCAAGTGCTTGATAAAGCATGTCTTTTGTGTACGGATCGATTTCGATTACGACGCGGCCACTCGTTCCCCGCGGCATGGCGCTGCTCCCACTTTCGCATTACGACTGATGTAATGTAACATAACATACGGCCGGCGGCTGAGCATCCTGACTCCCTTAGCCTCATGACTACGGCGAACCTGCCCGGCAGAGCCTTGCCGTTCGTAAGCATTTGCGCCCGACCGTTGTCGATCGGCGTTTGGTGGTTTGTGTGGCATGCGCGGGTGGCCAGAGCAGTCTGCTCGGCGGCGCGGAAAAAGGACACGAGCGTCATGACGGTAGGCAAGTCCGTCGGCCGACATACATACATTCACGTTACCGCGCTCCCGGAAGCGGACGACACGACCCGGTGCGCTGTGGCGCTCGCAACCGAGGTGCTCAGCGACCATGAAAATGCGCCCTTCAATGTCGTTCGAATGGAATCAGGATCCAACCGGGTCGGACTTCTGGACTACCCGGACTTCTTCGAAGACGCTTTTCCGGCGCTTCGCGCAAGCTGGGTCGTCGATCCGGACGTCGGCCTTACGAGCTACAGGACCTACGAGGACTCGCTCAATCCGCCGATTCTTCACCGCAAGGAGCTGTTGCTCGCGGGCTCGCATCCGGAACGGTCCAGCTACGAATCGCTGACCCGCACCGCCGAGGAATTGGGTCTGTTCGCGCAGCCCGCCCGAATCGGTTTTCGCAACCAATGGAATTCGCTGGTCGCGGCAGCCGGCTACGAGGTTGTTGGCCACCGTCTCGCGCCCCTAGGTAACGACGAGGGAAGTGAGTCGGCTACTGCCCCCGGCGAGGCGGTAAGTCACGCTCCGAGCAAGACAGAGGAATTACAGCGCCATCTCACAGCCTTGGTAAGGCGAGGGTTCTCGGCGCCCATTCAAAGCTTGGACCGATTCGAACTTCTTCGACCGGGCAGCTGCGTGTTCGACTACGGATGCGGGCGAGGAGACGACTTGAGGGGGCTCGTGGACAACGGTTATCAAGCGGCTGGTTGGGACCCGCACTACGCGCCGGAGCAGCCTCTGGTAGAGGCGGATATCGTCAATCTCGGCTTCGTTATCAATGTGATAGACGACTTCGACGAGCGCGTAGAGGCGGTCCGGAAATCGTATGCCCTAGCGCGTGAACTGCTGGTGGTTTCCGCAATGCTCACATCCCGGAACGCCACGCCGGGACGGCCCTACAAAGACGGGATGATCACTCAGCGTGGAACGTTCCAGAAGTACTATAGCCAGAGCGAGCTTCAGGCGTTCATCGGTGCGGTGCTCGATGAAGAACCGGTTGCCGTGGGACCCGGCGTCTTTTACGTCTTCCGGGACAAGACGCTGGAGCAACGGTTCCTGGCGGCTCGCAGCCGTAGTCATCGTGCCGTTCTTCGTCACAGGAGCCTGACTGTCACGAGGGATCCCCGGAGTCTCAAGGAACGCCGGGCAGCCGAGCTGTTCGCTCAACACACCGAGAAACTGGAGTGCGTCTGGGAGCGCTGGCTGGACCTTGGCCGCACGCCGGCGGTGTCCGAGGTAGCCGACGTTGACGAACTCATTGAAACATTTGGCAGTTTCAAGCGCGTTCTCAATTTCCTGTCGCGCCATAAAGGGTCCGAGGCGTTGGTGCGGGCTGCCGCCGAGAGGCGAGCTGACCTAGAGGTCTACTTCGCACTGGCATTGTTCGAGCAGCGCAAGAAATACACATCCTTGGAGCCGCGTATCCAGACCGACGTCAAGAGCCTCTTCGGCAGCTACTCCGCTGCCCGGCAAGCGTCACAACGTCTGCTCTATCAGATCGCTAGCCCTGAAAACATTGCCGTGGCTTGCCGCCAAGCGCATGAGAAGGGCCTCGGATCATTCGAAGAAGGGGAGGGCCTGCAACTCCACGCTTCATTGATATCGCAGCTCTCCCCTGTATTGCGCGTGTATGTGGGTGCAGCGGCGGCGCTCTACGGAGACCATAGAACCGCAGATCTCATAAAGATTCACCAGAACTGCGAGAAATTGAGTTTGATGCGCTTTGACGACTTCTCCGGCCGTGCGTTGCCGAGAATGTTGGAGCGGGTAAAAGTGAATCTGAGAGACCAGACCGTCGATTACTACACCTACGAAGGCGAATACACACCGCCATACCTTTATGGAAAGTCGCGATTTATCAACGAAGAGTTCGACCGATACCCTGAACAGCTCGAGTTCGACTCTGCGCTCGAAGAGTTCTCGTGGCTAGACTTGCAAGGCTATGGGCCGTCTCCAAGAGAATTCGACGAGGCGTTGCGCCGTCATCGATACGAGGTCGAAGGGTTCGGTCTAGAAAGAACCAAGGAACTGCCGGATTTGGACGACGCATGCGGGGAATACCTCAAATTCAAAGACCTGATTGAATGTGGCGAAACCCAGCGCGCCACTGCAATAGCAAACGTCCCGAAGCACTTCGAGACTTATGGGGCCTTGGTTGATCTGGCGACTCAAATCCTCGACCCGGTTATCGACTATTTCGGAATGATCGAATTGACCTACGGGTTCTGTTCACCGGAACTCGCACGGCAGGTGCCCGGAGGCGTCGCCCCCAAACTCGATCAGCATGCCTCGCACGAGCGCAATCGGCGCGGGAATCTCGTCTGTGATCGATTGGGCGCCGCCGCGGATTTTCTAGTGCGAGACGAAGACATGCGCGAAGTCGCTGAATGGGTGGCAGAACACACTCCATTCGATCGGATTTACTTCTACGGCGAAGAGTGCCCGATTCACGTCAGTGTAGGCCCGCAGCACAAGAGGGCGTTCGTCGTCATGGAACTGATGGCGGATGGGCGGCGAATTCCGAAAGTGAGGAAAAGTTAGCCGGCGCGGCGTTGCCGATGCGCGGGTGTCTTCTCCTACCTATCCGGCCGTCGGGCGACGCCCAAAGTTTGCATCTGGCCATCTCGCACCCCCGGCTGCACCCTGACTGCCTCTGTTACCCGCCCCGGATCAGGCGGAGAGGCAATGTCATTCCATCGTTTCGCTCGTCCGTAACCGGGAACGAGTATCAACGCCTTCTTGTCCCGGAACTGAGCGATTAGAAGCCCGACGAGAGTCTTGCCTGCGCCCGTGTTCAGGACCACGCCGACATCCGTCAGGTCACGGTGCTCATGCCAGTCACGTAGCGCATCGCCCTGCGCAAGCCATTCGTGGCCCGAATCTTCTTGAGGTCTAAAGGCATCGACCCACCACACTCCTTAACTGTCTACAAAGGCGACTTAGCATCATCAACTTCAAGGGCGGCGTTGGAAAGACCACGCTGGCATTCCATCTCGGCACAGGACTAGCGCGGTACCATGACGGACAACGGGTCTTGCTAGTGGATATGGACCATCAGAGCAGCTTGTCCATTCTCTGTCTCGGAGCCGATCGATGGCAAGAGGCGGTAGATGAAGATCGGACCATCAACGCAGTGTTTTGTCCATTCGTTGGACAATCACCAGGTTTGCCTGGCGATGAGATCGTTCTCTCCGACCCGATGGCCCCCCGGCATTATCGGAATCCCTACAGTAGCTTGGACCTCGTTTCGTCGAGCCTTCGTCTAGACGATACCGAAATCGAACTCACTGCCTCTCATCACGGGAACGCCATCCAATCTGAGTGGAACAAGCGTACGCTTGTTTGTCGTTGGCTTGAGGAAACAGGCATCGACGACGAGTACGACTACATCATATTTGATTGCCCTCCGGCTACGAAGATCGTTGCGCAGAACGCCATCGCAGCTAGCCATGGATACATTATTCCCGTCGTCCCCGAGGCCGTGATGGAACGTGGAGCGCCACACCTTTTCGAGATGGTGAAATCAGGCATCGACAAGCGTCTAAAGGCGCTGGCGGCGATGGGAGAACCTAGATCAATGCATGTGCCAGAATCTGAACTTGTGGGGCTAGTTATCACGCGAATACAAACCTCGAAGGGCTATTCTGGTTACACAGATGACCACACGCAGCACCTTCACTCGCTGCAGCGACGTTGGGAAGACGCGCTCGTCGAACCGTATATTGTCCAGGGGACAGGGCTATCTCAAGCTCTCGCAGACGGGGTTCCCGTCTACGACCGCGCCAGCACGCAGAACGTGGGCGGGCGTGGGCTTCATCGTCGATTCAGGGAGTTGACCGCAGAGCTAAAGCAAAGAATCGATGAACTGTGATGAGCAAGGAAGAGCAGGCACCGCAGTCCGACCTTGCTTTCAACGTGGAGTTGGAGGATCTGACCGTCGAGGATGTCTCTCGATACCTAAACAGGTTGGCTGCGCTAAACGACGAGCCCAGAACTGGCAACAAGAAGCTCAGTACTGCACTTCGGTCGCTAGCTGGTGCCATGAGGACGCACCAAAGTCGGTCTATCACCGAGTTCGTAGAGCTTTTGAAAGAAGCAAAACCGAAGAGCGAACGTCCCCGTTCAGGAAAGATTCCTCACGCTGCACTTCCTACCGACTTAGAAGCCCTGCCTCAGAAGGAGGTAGAGAAGATTCTGCAAGATGAGCGCTACCCAAAGGCGCAGTTGACAGAGCTTGGCAGCAAACGATTCGGGATTTCTAGATCCAAACTCACCCGACAGAGCAAGCAAGAGGTCATTCAGTCGATTCGAGCAGCGCTTGACCACGAGCGGTCGCTTGGAGTCATCTCGCAGGAGGCCAGACGTGGTGGCGAGAAGAGATCCTGACCGTTCCGATGATCTGCCCCGGGCACGCGGAGCACGCCTGATGTTAGGCTCGGTACCGCGCAAGACCAGTCTGGAAATCTAGCCTGGAAGGATCGAACGAACCTCGCTCCGAGTCGGCTTGGCGCAGTGTCCGAGTCTCATCTCAGTTGGCAGCGCACTTCCGTATCGAACCGGATTACTGACGAAGAGATAGATGCCTCTAGAGCACTCGCAGTTGCAGCCAGCGAGACTCGCGACGCATTTGGAACGCAAGTGCAAGGTCGGTTTGCAGAGACGCCTCCCTGGGTGCTTGCATAGAGCGGAGAATTCGCTGAGTTCACGGGAAGCATCATGTACTTACGAACCGTGGATTGTCGAAATATGGTGCCTTCAGTCGGGTTGGTCCGTGAGCAGCCAAATCAACAATACATTATGCCTCGGCGGATACGTCGTATTCAAACAGTTCCCTCTTCGAGTTGCGTTTTCGGATGATTCTGCTCTTGACCTTCTCGACCCCCGCTTTCCGAAGCATGTGCTCGTATATTCGGTCAGAGGCTACCGGAATACCATAGAAGAGAGAGTTTCCAATGATGTAATGGAGCCTCCCTCCTGCCTTCATGAGCGGATGAACGGCGTGGAAGTGGTGATACATATCCTCGAAATACTTGGCCACGTAGTGCGACAGCGTTCGGCCATTTCGGGGATGAGCAACGGAGATTGCATCAATGGCACGGTCGAGTTCGGCTGGAAACCGGATGCTCTTATCACGAACCCAATCGGTTACGCGGCTGGTTGCGACCCCCCAAGTTCCACCGATAGCTTGCCAGTCGAGTTCTCCGGCCTCCGCGCTCTCGCCCAAGAACCCAAGCCAGTACATGTCCAGTTGGGAACAACTCAAGGGCAAGACGATCTTCAATGGCCCGCCGCGCGGCGGGGCGCTTATCGGAGCGCGCCAGATGCTGCAGATCGTCGCGGGGCTCAAGGAAGGCAAAGGTTACAAGGGAATTCAGGTCAACTGGGGTCAGGCTAACAAGACCATCGCGGATGGGTCAGCGGACTTCAATCTGCTGCCGTCAACGCACCCAGGCGACCGAATTGCCGCCGGCCAGGCTGCCGGGAAAATGCGCATCATCTAGGCGCCCAAATCTGTGTTCGAATCCGAGCCGTTCCAGAGATGGGCCTCTTCGCCAGGAAACGCGCCAGCCGTGATGAATATCTCTGATCTAGGCTACGGCGCCGACGTTGAGGTGGTGTCGGAAGACGATAAGTACAGGACCGTGAACATCACCGGCGCCGAGAGTGTGAACGCTTCGATGTCCAAGGAACTGGTCAAGAACCTGACCGCGGCTTACATCAGGACGCTGGATGTCCTAAAAGCCAAGACGCCATGGGCGAAGAACGTTGGCATTGGCATCCTCGATGCTAAGCGCAGTGGCTTTTGTGGGCCCATGAAGCTCAAGTACCACGCCGGTGCCGTCGCAGCCTGGGAAGAAGCCGGCTATTCAGTGCCGGATTGCGCAAAACCCTAAGGCTTGAGCGAACAGAGCGGTCAGGTCGTTGGCCGCTCTTCCTCTACTCGTTCCAGAGAGCGCTTCCATGACCGAAGGCCAAAACCTGACGGCAGATAGAGACCTGGCTGCACGTCTGGCCTTATGGCTGGGTTTCGGCCCGGTTGTCATGGGTATGGTCAACAACATCCCGACCATCCCGGGGTTGGATGCGCTTGTTGAGAGAATCACGGGCAGTGCGAACGTCAGCATCCGCAAGTTCTCCTACTACTACATCCATCCGCTCGCTTTCATGTGGATGATGTCAATCGTCGCGTTGCATCACGCGTTCGTTCGCGGCAAGACGGGGGTGGCGCTCACCCTCGGGCTCGGGATGGATGCCGCGCTCGTCGTGATGGCAGCTGCCGTCGCAACGACCTACCTGGTCGAAATCGACAGCGTGTGCCTCGTTGACCAATTCACCGGCGAGCGCGCTGAGTTGATCGCGAAGAGCCTGAAAGAAGAACAAGAATTCGCGAAGTTGTACGGCTTGCCCGTTCCCGACAGCGTGGAGGATCCGCAATGCCTGAATACGACGGGGACATGGCTATTTGCCATTGTCGGTCTCGCCATTGCGGTATTCCTTGCCTACAACGTCAAGGTCTGAAGCTTTCCGCTCGTCCTCGTCGCCATCGTGATCGCGGGCTACACGTTGGCAACCGTCCTGGTTTGGTACTTCGTCGGCGTGGAGGACGTCAAGCAAGTACCTGGTCACGAAACTTGGCGGTGAACCCCGTCAGCTGATGGACGGTCGTCCTAAGGTCCACGACATCCTCGTCAACAGTTCCAGTGGCTTGCTGGGACAGTTCATGTCCATATTGCTGAACACCGTGTTCCCTTATCTCGTGCTTGGCGGACTGTTCGGCGCTTCGGCTGGCGGCAGGTCCCTCATCAAGTTGGCATTTCGGTGGACGCGCCGGCTTCGCGGTGGTCCCGCGCACGCGGCTATCGTCAGCTCTGCATTCTTCGGCACCATCAGCGGCGGTCCGGTCGTCAATGTGCTGTCAACGGGCGTATTGACGATACCGATGATGCTCAGGCGCGGATCCGACAAGACGTTCGCTGGCGGTCTCGAAGCAGCCGCGTCGTCGGGCGGGCAGATCATGCCGCCTGTCATGGGCGTTGCCGGATTTGTACTCGCTTCCCTGACCCTGGTCCCCTACGACGAGGTCATCATTGCGGCGGTTATCCCCGCGATCGCGTATTTCGGCTGCCTGTTCCTGATGGTGGTATTTCAAGCGCGCAAGCAGGGCATCGAGGCGATTGGCGAACTGACCGACGATATGATCCTGGATCGCCAGGACAAGCTCAATCTGTTGATGATCTTCGGGCCCATTGTGCTCATTCTCGGGCTATTGGTTACGCCCAAAGACACTGTTGGCTGTGGATTCCTGGCCGGACTGGCGGGGGTCGATCAAAGTGGGGACTGTGCCGCGGCGGAGCTGCCGTGGCTATTTGAGATCGTGAGGAACTCCGCTGGTGACGCCGGCAGTGCGGGCTGGTGGGCAGTGTTGCTTTTGCTTGGACTGCTTTTCCTCGATCCGGATGTGCGTGCACGACCGGCGAAGGTATTCAACGCGCTGGCCGAGTCCGGCGTATTGATGAGCACGTTGTATCTGATGTTTCTGGCCGTGTCGGTGATCGACTTTTGCCTGAATTTCACGGGACTGTCCGGTTTCATTGCCAAAGACATGTTGTCGTCGCTGCGCACACTCGACATCAGTGCAACCGGTGCGCCGGGTTTCATGTTCCTGGCGTTGTTCGTGACCATGCTGCTAAGCGTTCTGCTCGGCATGGGTATGCCGACAGTGCCTGCGTACATCAACGTCGCGTTGCTGCTGGGGCCGATGCTGGCGGGGCTTGGTATTGCCGCGTTTACGGCGCACATGTTCATCTTCTACTTCGCCGTCGCATCCGCGATTACGCCACCGGTCGCGATTGCCGCGTTCGCGGCGTCAACCATCACCAAGGCAGAGCCCATGGCGACCGGCTTCGCGGCCGTTCGGGCAGGTATCGTCATGTTCACGATACCGTTCGTATTCGCTTTCTATCTGGAGTTGTTGCTGATCGACCAGGCGCTGATTGATCCCAACAGTTCCGCTGGCGAACCCCTACCAGGGTACGAACACGGGATCGATTGGGGAGCAACGGCATGGTTGGTCTTGCGGCTAGGCCTGGCTCTTTACCTCGTTGCGAGCGCGTTGAGTCGGTTCGACCGCGCCCGTCTCACGTCCGTCGCGACCATGCTGAGGTTGACGTTCGCTGTCCTCCTGTTGTCGCGGCCTGAGTACGTACATATGCCAGCGGCGTTCGCTGCGGTCGGACTGCTCGTGTGGCACTGCCTGGTTGCATCCCGAACCGAACCGAGTCGCGCGCCTTAACGGACGAACATCTCATGAGTAACAGAATTCAAACGACGCATGTCGGCAGTCTTCCGCGGCCGGTCGAGCTCATCGGGCCCATCGTCGCGAAGGACCGCGGCGCCCCCTACGACGAGGATGAGCTTCGTCGATTGGTTGCGTCGGCCGTCAACGCGGTCGTGGAGGCCCAAGTCGAATCGGGTGTTGACGTCGTATCAGACGGAGAAATGTCAAAGCCGTCCTACACCAATTACCTGAAAGATCGACTGAACGGATTCGGTGATGGGGACACCCAACTAATGGTGCCGCTTGATCTCGAGCAGAGTCCGGCTTTCATGGCGATGATGGCAAAAAACGCCGAGAACAACCCGCTCACCCCGCCCGCGTGCACCGCGCCCATTTCGGCGAAAGACCTCACGCCCTTGGAATCGGACATAGATAACTTCCGCGTTGCAATAAACAAGCACGGGCCGGGCGGAGCGTTCATGAACGCCGCGACGCCAGGTGTTATCTCGATTTTCATGCCCAACCAGTACTACGCATCCGAGGACGAGTACGTGTTCGCGTTGGCAGATGCGATGCAGGCGGAATATGAAGCCATCGTGAACGCAGGCTTTCGGTTACAGCTCGACGCGCCTGACCTCGCGATGGGACGACACACATACTACAAGAACCTGTCTGATGCGGATTTTCGCAAGCGCGCAGTTCGCAACGTCGAAGCTCTCAATCATGCGACCCGCAACATTGCTCCGGAGCAGATGCGGTTGCACCTGTGCTGGGGCAACTATCCGGGCCCCCACCACTGCGACGTTGCACTCGATTTGGTGCTCGCCACTGTCATGCGGGTACGCCCGCAGACGTTGCTCTTCGAGGCCGCGAATCCGCGCCACGCTCACGAGCACAGAGTGTGGGCGGAACGGAGACAGGACATTCCGGACGACAAGATTCTCTGCCCGGGTGTGATCGATACGAACACGAACTGTATAGAGCACCCAGAGTTGATCGCAGAGCGGCTCGATAACTTCGCAAATATCGTTGGCGGTGACCGGGTGATGGCCGGTACGGATTGCGGATTCTCAACCGTTGCTGATCGGCTGCGGGTGTTTCCAGACTTTGTCTGGCGCAAGTTACAAGCGCAGCGCGAAGGGGCAGACCTTGCCGCCGCCCGCATCTGGCGCTGATCTGGAGCCCGAGGCATGGTAACGTTTGTACTCGTACACGGCGCTTGGTACGGCGGCTGGTGTTGGGCGGAGCTGCAACATGAGTTGCGCGGTCTGGGGCACGAGTCGCATGCGCCGACACTCACCGGCCTTGGCGAACGCAGTCACCTGTTGGCGCCGGATATCGATACAAATCTCCACGTCCTGGACGTAGTCAATACGATTCGGTGGCGAGAACTCGATGACATTGTTCTGGTTGGACATTCGTACGGCGGAATGGTCGTCACCGGCGTCGCGGCGCAGATACCGGAGAAGCTCCGTGCGGTCGTCTATTTGGACGCATTCGTGCCCGAAGTGAGCGACGTGCTCTTTGTTTGCGAACGCGAACCCCGAACGCATGGCTCGATTCGGCGCGCAGATAGCTGGGGACCGGACGGCGCTTGAACCCGACCTATTCGATGCCTGGACCGATGACCCAGATCAAAAAGCCTGGCTCCGCGAACTGTGCACGCCGCATCCGATCGAATGTTTTCGCAACGGCGTCACGCTAACCGGTCGAGAGCAGGAGGTAGCGCGCAAATACTTCATCCTCGCCGAACGTAACTCGCCGTCGGCATTCTGGGGTGAGTACGAGAAAGTCCGGGGCCGTCAGGGTTGGAAAACCGAGCGCATCGGAACCAAACACGACGCCATGGTCGAGCAACCCCAGACGCTTGCCCACCTTTTGCATGGCTTCTGCTTGAGCGAATGATCCGCGCGAAGAGCGCCTCTGAAAGGACTCAAGCGAGTCCGAGCAGGCGATGCCGAAGTCGCACTGGTCATCGCACACAACGAATTAGATGGAGACAGTGTTATGACAGATCTCTTTGAAAATCCGATGGGACTTGCCGGCTTCGAGTTTGTGGAGTTCGCATCTCCTGAGCCCGGGATATTGGAGCGCGTCTTCGAAATGATGGGATTCACGAAGGTGGCAGTCCATCGTTCCAAGGCCGTGGTGCTGTACCGTCAAGGTGGCATCAATTTCATCATCAACAACGAACCCGGAAGTCTCGCCGCATACTTTGCCGAGGAACATGGGCCGTCCGCCTGCGGTCTGGCGTTTCGTGTACGAGATGCGCATCAGGCTTACGCTCGTGCCCTGGAACTCGGGGCGCAGGCAATCGACATTCCGGCGGGTCCGATGGAACTCAAGCTGCCCGCGATCAAGGGCATTGGCGGCGCGCCCGTCTATCTCATCGATAGGTTCGAGGAGGGGGCGTCAATCTACGACATCGATTTCGAATTTATTGATGGCGTAGACCGTCACCCCGAAGGATGCGGGTTCGTGGAGCTCGATCATCTGACGCACAACGTCTATCGCGGCCGCATGCAGTATTGGGCGCAGTATTACGAGAAGCTCTTCAATTTTCGAGAGATTCGGTACTTCGACATCAAGGGCGAGTACACCGGCCTGACCTCACGCGCAATGACCGCTCCCGACGGAAAGATCCGCATACCGTTGAACGAAGAGTCGTCCGCTGGGACAGGTCAGATTGAAGAGTTTCTAATGGCCTACAACGGCGAAGGCATTCAACACATCGCATTGCGCTGTGACGACCTTCCAACTTGTTGGGACCGGCTGAAGGCCAATGGTCTTCCTTTCATGACTTCGCCGCCCGCTACGTACTACGAAATGTTGGACGAGCGTTTGCCGGGGCACGGCGAGGACGTCGCCCCGTTGCAGTCAAGAGGCATCTTGCTGGATGGATCTACGGCTGATGGAGATCCGCGCCTCCTCCTGCAAATCTTCTCTGAAACCCTGCTTGGACCAGTGTTCTTCGAATTCATCGAACGCAAACGCGACGACGGATTCGGAGAAGGCAATTTCCAGGCACTGTTTGAGTCGATGGAGCGCGACCAGTTGCGTCGAGGCGTTATCAATCCTGACTGAACGTACAAGTTTCAGGCGCGGCGGACAGTGTTCGCTCGCCGCGCCTAACTGATTCCGGAGATAACAAGGGATGAAGATTTCGAAAATCCATCACGTTGCCTACCGCTGCAAAGATGCCAAGGAGACCGTCGAATGGTACGTAAAGCACCTTGGTATGGACTTCGTACTCGCGTTTGCGGAGAACGAGGTACCTTCCACAAAGGAACCGGACCCTTATATGCACATTTTCCTGGATGCGGGGAATGGCAACGTGCTCGCGTTCTTCAAATTGCCGACACGTCCAGAAATGGGCGCAGATCCGAATACGCCGGACTGGGTTCAGCATCTTGCGCTTGAAGTCGAGAGTCTGGACGAGCTCCTAGAAACCAAGGCGAGCCTTGAAGGTGCTGGAATCGATGTTATCGGTCCAATCGATCACACGCTGTTCAAGTCCATCTATTTCTTTGACCCGAACGGGCATCGCCTCGAACTCGCCGTGAACGTGGCGCGGCCTGAGGTGACGGCGCGGCTGGACGAGATCAAATGGGACATGCTGAGGGAATGGTCGCAAACCAAACGGGCGCCAGAGCACGCTCGCTGGCTACACGATGGCAGTCTAGATAGCGAGTAATCCAAGTGACGGATATCAATGAAACCCATGACCCGGCGCTCACGAGCTGGATCGAAAGCGCCAATGGTCCGACAGCGGATTTCCCGGTGCAGAACTTGCCCTATGGCGTGTTCAGCGATGGAGCGTCTGGGTCGCCGCGGCCTGGCGTCGCGATCGGTGACAACATTCTCGATTTGCGCCTGATCGAAGCCGCTGGACTGCTCCCGACAGAACAGCCGGTCTTTGACGGACAGTCACTGAACGCCTTTATGGCACTTGGCAGAGCTGGGTGGTCGGCTACCCGCAGCGCTCTATCCCGGTTGCTATCGACCGACGGAGATTCGCGGTTGCGTGACGACCCCGAGCTGTCGGAGAGGGCATTGGTACCGCGTGCGAAATGTCAGATGCACATGCCGGTTGCCATCCGGGGTTACACGGACTTCTACTCCTCGCGCGAGCATGCCACCAATGTCGGCAAGATGTTCCGCGACCCCGAAAACGCTTTGATGCCCAACTGGCTACACATTCCGATCGGTTATAACGGGCGCGCTAGTACGGTGGTAGTGAGTGGCACGGATGTGCACCGTCCAATGGGGCAAACGCGTGCGCCGGGGGCGGAGGGGCCGCAGTTCGGCCCGTGTCGGAAGCTCGACATAGAGCTTGAGATGGGCGCGCTAATTGGCGGCGGAAATCCGATGGGCCGGCCAATTTCGGTAACCGAAGCCGACGCGATGATCTTTGGCTATGTACTGCTGAACGATTGGAGCGCGCGCGATATACAGGTCTGGGAGTATCAGCCACTTGGCCCATTTCAAGCTAAGGCGTTCGCGACGACTATCTCACCATGGGTGGTTACGCAGGAGGCGCTGGAACCGTTCCGTGTCCACGGGCCAGCGCAAAGTCCGGTTCCGTTGCCCTATCTCGTTCAGCGGGGGGCGTACAACTTCGACGTTCAACTCGAGGTGCGACTAACGCCGGATGGGTCGAGCGACTCGACGACGATATGCAGAACCAACTTCAAGCACATGTACTGGTCAAGCGCGCAGCAGCTCACTCATCATGCCAGTAGCGGCTGTGCCATGGAGACCGGTGATTTACTGGGATCTGGAACGATCAGCGGTGCCGAACGGGACTCTTTGGGAAGTTTGTTGGAACTCACCTGGAACGGCAATGAGCCGCTAGAGCTTGCAAGCGGTGGGTCGCGTTCATTTATCGAAGATGGAGACATCTTGACGCTATACGGCCGTTGTCGGGGTGACGGGTATAACGTTGGTTTCGGTGAAGCAGGAGGCAAAGTGCTCCCGGCTGTCGACTTCACCGGGGAGACATGAGCTGTGTCGGTGTGCCTGCATGGCTACTGGCGGTCATCCGCAGCCTACCGAGTACGAATCGCGCTCAATCTCAAGGGTATCGAATGGATGCACAGGGGAGTGTCGCTTGTGCAAGGAGGAGGCGAACACCTTCAGCCAACGTTCGCTGCATTAAACCCGCAGCAGCTTGTGCCGGTGCTTTCCATTGATGGTGCCAACCTTACGCAGTCGCTAGCAATCATCGAGTACTTGGAGGAGACACGGCCCAAGCCGCCGCTAATTCCGTCTGACCCCGTGGGACGAGCGCGCGTTCGCGCCTTTGCGTTGGCAGTGGCCTGTGAAATACATCCCATCAATAACCTCCGTGTGCTACAGCATCTCACGGGCGAACTGGGTTTAAGCTCCGAGGAACGTGGCCGTTGGTATGTGCACTGGGTAGCTGGAGGGCTAGCCGCCCTGGAGGCGATGCTCGCGAACGACGCGCGTACGGGTATGTTCTGCGAAGGTGACTTGCCGACATTGGCTGACATCTGTCTGGTACCTCAGTTGTACAACGCCCGACGCTTCAACGTAGATCTCAGTCCCTATCCGAACACCGGAGCAGATTGGCGCCTTCGTGCACTTTCTCTGCATGGAGGCCGCCAGCCAGATCACCGGTGCGAGCTTGCCGGTGGACGGCGGATGGACAGCGCGCTAACACCGCTGTCTATCCCGGTCGTAGCGTGAACGAGCGACGGAGGTATCCGTGAAGGCGCAGAACTTGTTGTACCTAACTCTCTGATGAGCACAACTCGGGTGCAATGGGTTGCGCAGGAGCCCCGCTAGGAAGAACTCCCAACACAGACCGTCTCGCTGAACGCGGTACGCGATTTACCGCGGCCTACACCAACAGCCCGATTTACGTACCTGCGCGCGCTGCGCTTGCAACTGGCAGGGATGTTCACGAAACCGGTTATTGGGACAACGCGATGGGGTATGACGGGCGCGTAGAGAGTTGGGGACATGTTCTGCCGCGTCACGGCCACCGCGCCGAATCGATTGGGAAGCTGCATTTTCGAAACGCCAGCGATCCCACTGGCTTCAGCCGCCAGATCAATCCCCTACATCTCGCTGGCGGCGTGGGGCAGGTGTGGGGCTCCGTTCGTGAACCACCGCCCCAGACACCGGACAAGGCAGCAAACATGTTGCTCCCGATTGGTGCCGGGCTTTCAAGCTACAACTCATTCGATATGGAGAACACCGACAGCGCGTGCGCATGGATACGCGAAGTCGCATCGTCCACGCCGGATAAGCCCTGGGCATTGTTCGTGGGGCTCGTCGCGCCACACTTCCCGCTGACAGTCCCACAGGAGTTCCTTGACATCTATCCGCTGAGTCGGATTCCAGATCCACCGTTGCACCCACGCTCGGGATATAAGCGCCACCCGTGGGTGGAAGCGTTCCACCAATGCCAGCCGGTTGATGACTCGCTCGATGACCACTCGCGTAAGCTCGCGACCGCGTGCTACTACGCGTTGTGCAGCTTTCTAGACCACCAGATCGGCCGCATTCTAAATGCGCTTGAACAGACCAGGCTTGCTGAGACTACCCGTGTCATCTGTAGCTCCGATCATGGAGACAACTTGGGAAACCGGGGTCTGTGGGGGGAATGCACGCTGTACGATGGTTCGGCGCGTGTCCCGCTGATCCTGGCAGGCCCGGACGTACCCGGGGTGAAGTGTGCTCAACACCGGCTAGTCTGGTCGATGTCTTTCCGACGGTCTTGCAAGGCATCGGAGTGGGGCAGCCTGGCGACCCCTCGGTGCGTCCCGGGCGCTCGCTCTTCGACCTCGCGCGCGGGCGCTGCGTTTCGGAGCGTTTTGCGTTCAGCGAATACCATGCGGTGGGTTCCGCAAGTGGTGCATTCATGGTCCGTAGTGACCGCTATAAGTACATTCACTATGTCGGTCACGCCCCTGAGTTGTTCGACGTCGAGTCGGACCCGGGTGAGACCACGGACATTTCCGGTTCGAAGCCTGCGCTAGTTCGCGAACATGAGGCACTCTGGCGTAGCGTCGTCGATCCCGCCGATGCTGATCGCCGCGCAAAGCTTGACCAGGCAGGCTTGGTTGAACGATACGGTGGCCGTGAGGTCGCGCTACAATCCGGAACGCCAGGGGCTACGCCCATTCCGTCCAGGTGATCACAGCGACGACGGTAACCGGTTCAAGGCATTCGCCAAGACGTCGAGGGGCGTGCACCCAACTTGGCACAAGTGTCGGACTTCAACTATGTGCGACCACGATCGTTTCTGCCGGGCAAGGATGATGAAGCCACAGCGAGCTATCCGACTGAGACCGGAGAAGTTCGCCAAATCACAACTTGCTATCAGTAAGCATCGGTTGCGTGCTGGCGGCCGCATGGACGCGAAGTGGGCATAGGCGGTCCGCGCGGGAGTGAAGCGGTTCCAGTCGGCGAACGTGGAAGTCAATCCGGCTTGTGTGAATGGACTTCAATGCCGTAGGTCAGGGCGGTGTCGTGGACACGCACTCAGGCGTGCTGCCATCTACGTGGACTGCTGTTGGCAATGCGGCAGGGCTTGTTCGGGGCGTTTGTGTGCGGACGTATACTGATCGCATACCATGATGCGCACCCCCTGGTGCACCCCGGGACGTGCTGCGGTTTTGGGCAGCGTCGCAAGTTGTTGATTTAATTGGTCGGGGTGAGAGGATTTGAACCTCCGGCCCCTGCCTCCCGAAGACAGTGCTCTACCAAGCTGAGCTACACCCCGATTTTCGTCCGGCGGTTTTCGCCGGCGCGCCAAGGTCTTTGAAGCTAACTGCTGCGATCGACGGCGAAGTGAGCTAGGCCGCGCAGTGCATCAGTGAATGGGGAATCGGGAATTCCCTCGAGTGCGTCTGCAGCGCGCTCGGCTTCAGCCTGGGCGAACGCCGTAGTGTATTCAATCGCACCGGTCGATTCAACGATGGTCACGACTTCATCGATGGCATCACGGCCGCCGTTTTTGATGGCGTTTTTGATCACTTTCGCTTGGGCGGGGGTGCCATGGCGCATAGTGTAGATGAGTGGCAAGGTGGGTTTACCCTCGGCCAGATCGTCCCCTACGTTTTTACCGATTGCCTGCGCATCGCCACGGTAGTCGAGTACATCGTCTACCAACTGGTACGCCGTGCCTAGATGGCGCCCATATTCGGCCATCAGCTCCTCCATCTGCCGTCCGTAGCCGGTGAGTACTGGCCCCAGACGTGCCGACGCTTCGAACAACTTGGCGGTTTTGGCGCGTATCACCGCCAGATATTGCTCCTCGGTGGTGGCCGGCTCGTGAATGCTGAGTAATTGCAGCACTTCGCCTTCGGCGATGACGTTGGTGGTCTCGGCGAATATTTCCATGGCCCGCATCGAACCAGCCCGCACCATCAACTGGAAGGCCCGCGAGTACAGGAAATCGCCGACTAGCACGCTGGCTTCGTTGCCCCAAACCATGTTCGCCGTATCCTTGCCGCGGCGCATGGCCGAGGCATCGACCACATCGTCGTGCAATAGGGTGGCGGTATGGATGAACTCGATGATGGCGGCCATCTCGAGATGGTGCTCGCCTTCATAACCATAGGCACCGGCGCTCAGTAATACCAGTGTTGGCCTCAGCCGCTTGCCACCACCACCGATAATGTATCTTGCCACCTCGTTGATGAGCACGACTTCGGATTGCAGTGAGCGCAAGATGCGCTCATCGACGGCGCGCAGGTCCGCCGCCGCCAGAGCGCGGATGTCTTCAGGACTGAGTGCAGTGGTCGCCGGCATAAGTGGGTGTTTGAGCGTGCGGTGGGGCGCTAGCTAAGAAGTATACATCGACTGCGGTTTAGCGCCTGAGAATTCGCTAGGCTATGCTTTTTACCGCCTTGTTCAGTGGTACGGCACAGCTTACAATTCCTCTCTTTTGTTCGGTGAATCGGTTAACTGCCAGCTCGTCTGCCGAATTGTCTTACAAGAGGAATACACAATGAACGCGGTTTTCATCACCGGGGGTAAGCAATACCGGGTGAGTGAAGGAGATCGGCTACGCGTGGAACGCCTTGATGCCAAGGAAGGCGAGGCAATCGATTTCGACACTGTATTAGTGGTGAGTAACGGTGATGAGGTCCAGGTGGGCGCGCCTTATGTCGAGGGTGGCCGGGTGAGTGCCATCGTCAGCGGACATGGCCGCGGCGATAAAGTTATGGTGGTCAAATTCAAGCGCCGCAAAGGTTATTTGCGCCGCAAGGGGCACCGCCAGCATTACACTGAGCTGACCATCAGCGCAATCACCACTACTGAGACGGCCGCTGCTGAGACGGCCATCAACGGCGAGTTAGCTGCCAGTGTCGATGCTCCCTCCTCCTTATAAACCGATTCACTGATCGATTCCCACTAATTGACTCCTATGAATTTGACGGTCCGCAGATCGCAGCAGATTGGAGAGCTAACCTAATGGCACATAAAAAAGCAGGCGGCAGTACGCGCAACGGCCGCGATTCGAAGTCCAAACGCCTAGGCGTGAAGCGTTACGGCGGCGAGGCCGTCATTGCTGGAAACATCATCGTGCGCCAGCGCGGCACCAAGTTTCATGCTGGCGTCAACGTCGGTTGCGGCAAGGACTATACGCTGTATGCAAAAGCTGAAGGCAAAGTGCTGTTCGAGACCAAAGGCCCACACAAGCGTAAATACGTGAGTGTTGTCAGCGCCTGAGCGCCGCACCTAGAGGTGCCCTCGCCTCTGCAATAAGGCCCCGTCCAAGTACGGGGCTTTTTGCTTGAGTAGGCGCTTAAAACTAGAGGTGCCCTAGACCCGGGCTGTTCTTTCACCATGAAATTCGTAGATGAAGTGCAGATAACGGTCGAAGCCGGAAAAGGCGGTAACGGCTGTATGAGCTTTCGCCGCGAAAAGTTCATCCCCAAAGGCGGGCCGGATGGGGGCGATGGAGGCCACGGCGGAAGTGTGTTTTTAAGGGCGGATGCGGCCCTGAACACCCTTGTCGATCTGCGTTTTAAGCGGCATCTTCGAGCCGAGAGCGGAGCGCCGGGCCGGGGCCATAACCAAACCGGGGTAGCGGGTGACGATCTTTACATACCCGTTCCCGTGGGCACCATCGCCTGGGAGACGGATACGGGCGAGTGTCTAGGCGAGTTGACGGCGGCGGGCGCTGTGTTATTGGTGGTAAAAGGTGGGGTGCGTGGCATCGGTAACGCCCGCTTCAAAAGCAGTGTCAACCGGGCGCCACGCCGAACTACCCCGGGGAAACCGGGTGAGCGCCGCCATCTTCGCCTGGAACTCAAGGTGTTGGCCGATGTCGGCCTTCTGGGTTATCCCAATGCCGGCAAGTCGTCTTTGCTGCGGGCGGTATCGGCGGCGCAGCCTAAGGTGGCGGATTATCCTTTTACCACGTTGCATCCCAACTTGGGTGTCGTCGCTCTGGATGCTTACACTGGTTTCGTGATGGCGGATATCCCGGGGATCATCGAAGGCGCCGCCGCAGGCGCCGGACTCGGTCACCGTTTTCTTCGCCACCTGGCGCGTACCCGTTTGTTGCTGCATCTTATAGACATTGCCAGTGCGCCGAGTGAGCAGAAACTGGCCGCTGAGGCGAGTGCTGTGGCCGATGAGCTGCGCCGCTTCGACGATGTTTTGTACGCCCGCCCGCGATGGGTGGTGTTCAATAAAATCGATCTGCTGTCGCCCGAGGAGCGTGACGGGCGGATTCGATGGGTGGCCGATGCGCTCGAGATAGACCATTGGTTCGAGATCTCCGCGCTTGAACGCCAAGGTACGCAAGCACTGATGGGAGCTATCCATGAGTGTTTGTGTAAGACGGCGAAGCGAAGCGCCGAGGGCGATGGCATCGCCATCGAAACGGCCCGCTCATAACAGCCCACTCATGACAGCCCGTTCATGACAGTAGTCGTCATCAAAATAGGGAGCGCCCTGCTGACCAACGATGGCCGTGGCTTGGATACGGCAGCCGTCAGCCGATGGGCCGGTGAAATGGCTGCGTTGTTGGATGGCGGCGTACAGGTTGTGCTGGTCTCATCCGGGGCGGTGGCTGAAGGTATGCATCGCCTCGCTTGGCGCACGCGGCCCGCTGCTCTATATGAGCTGCAAGCGGCGGCGGCAGTGGGACAAATGGGCGTGGTGCAGCTCTATGAGCGTTGTTTTCAGGCCTATGCGCGCCATACCGCTCAGGTGTTGTTGACCCATGACGACTTCGAAAGCCGTGAACGCTATCTCAATGCGCGCAGTACCCTGCGCACGCTGCTCGAACTGGGGGTGGTGCCAGTGGTGAATGAGAATGACGCCATCTCCACCGACGACAGCCGGCTGGGCGACAACGATACCCTGGCGGGATTGGCGGCCAATTTGATAGAAGCTGAACGGTTGATCATACTGACCGATCAAGCCGGCCTCTATACCGCAGATCCCCGCCGTGATGGCGATGCCCGGCTGATCGGCGAGGCACAAGCTGGAGACCGTTCACTGATGGCGGTCGCCGAAGGCGGCAGCACGCTAGGCCGCGGTGGTATGACAACCAAGCTGCGGGCCGCCGCGCTGGCAGCGCGTTCGGGCACGCTTACGATCATCGCATCGGGACGCGAAGAGCATATTCTGGCAAGGCTGATGGACGGTGAGCCTGTTGGCACCTGGCTGCGGCCGGGGCGCACTCGCTTAGCTGCCCGCAAGCGCTGGATGGCCGGCCAGGTTCGGGTGCGTGGGTGCTTGCACATAGACGACGGTGCGGTGAGGGTCGTGACCCGCGCCGGCAGCAGCCTGTTGGCCGTTGGCGTAAAAGCGGTGGATGGCCACTTCTCGCGTGGCGAAATTATCAGCTGCGTAGATACCGAGGGCAAGGAGGTAGCCCGGGGACTGGTCAACTATGGTGCCGATGAATGCAGACGTCTTGCCGGCGTGTCAAGCGAACACATCTCGCAGGTGTTGGGTTACGTCAATCAGCCGGAACTGGTCCACCGCGATAACTTGGTGGTGCTGGCCGATTGAGCGAAGCACGCGGGCTAGGCGAGGGCGCGCAACTTCGCGTGCAAACGCGATTTATGCCGAGCAGCTTTGTTTTGGTGAATGAGTCCGCGGCCAGCCGTGCGATCGATGATCGGCACGGCGCTGGCATAGGCGGCTTGAGCCGCTTGTTTGTCACCCGACTCAATGGCTTTTACCACTTTCTTGATATAGGTGCGCATCATAGAGCGTTGACCCATGTTGCGCTGCCGGTTTCTTTCAGCTTGCAGGGTGCGTTTGCGAGCTTGCGGTGAATTTGCCACTAAAATGCCTGCGTTGTGCAACAAGGCCGCGAATTATCTCGTCTACCGTGGGTGAAGTCAATTTGTCAACGGTGCCAGAATCACTGCCGCGATGAGAGGAGCATTGCTGAGTTCGTTGTTGACCGTCGGTACCAACACGGTTGCATCCAGGATCTTGGGATTGCTGCGCGATGTGGTAATCGCCCGCACATTTGGCGCCGGCTCTGGTGCCGATGCATTCTTCGTGGCTTTCAGAATACCGAACTTCCTACGCCGCTTATTCGCCGAAGGGGCGTTTTCGCAAGCTTTCGTGCCGGTCCTGTCGGAGTACCGTACAACCCGCGATTTGTCCGCCGTACGCGATCTGATCGCCCATACAGCGGGCACTTTGAGTGCGGTACTGCTGGTGCTGACAGCGCTAGGTATGCTCGCAGCGCCAGCGTTTGTCGCTGTGTTCGCCCCCGGTTTTGTCACCGGGGAAGCGGGCAAACTCGCGCTTACGGCGGATATGTTGCGTATCACGTTTCCTTATCTACTGTTTATCTCTCTAGCTGCGCTGGCTGGCGGTGCTCTCAATTCGTACGAGCGGTTCGGGGTACCGGCGTTCACGCCTGTATTGTTGAATATTTCGATCATCAGTTGCGCGCTCTTTTTGGCCCCGGCGTTGGCGCAGCCGGTGACCGCGTTGGCTTGGGGTGTGTGCCTGGGCGGTGCAGCGCAACTCGGCTTCCAGCTACCGCTGATGGCCAAGCTGGGTCTTTTGGCAAGGCCGCGGCTCAACGTTGGGCATGCAGGCGTCAAGCGCATTGTCAAGCTCATGGCGCCGGCTCTTTTCGGCGCATCGGTCAGTCAAATCAATTTGCTGATCGACACTTTGCTCGCATCTTTTCTGGTGACCGGCAGCGTCTCGTGGCTTTATTTCTCCGATCGTTTGATGGAGTTTCCCCTAGGGGTGTTCGGCGTCGCCCTGGGGACGGTGATATTACCGCGGCTTTCATCGGAGCACGCGCAGCGCGATCCAGGGG
The DNA here is from genome assembly GCA_012103455.1 of Gammaproteobacteria bacterium. Lineage (GTDB taxonomy): Bacteria > Pseudomonadota > Gammaproteobacteria > HK1 > HK1 > WLWT01. The sequence goes on along the minus strand of WLWT01000001.1, from coordinate 3,507,486 downwards.
CTTTTTCGGCGACCTTGGACTGGGCGCTGCGCTGGGGATTTTTAATCGCCGTTCCAGCATCGGTGGGCTTGGCGGTACTGGCTGGGCCGTTGCTCAGCACGTTGTTTCAATACGGCGCTTTCACTGGCGCCGATGTGCGCATGGCGAGTCTTAGCTTGATTGCTTATGCCATCGGGTTGACGGGGTTTGTCATGATAAAAATCCTCGCCCCGGGATATTTTGCCCGCCAAGACATGGTGACCCCGGTACGTATAGGGCTGGTGGCCATGGCCGCGAACCTGATCTTCAACCTGCTTTTGGTGTTCACATTGGCCCACGCCGGGCTCGCCCTCGCGACCGCGCTGTCGTCCATGGTCAACGCCGGATTGTTATATAGGGGGTTGGTGAGCCGTGGCATCCATTCGCCAAAGCCGGGCTGGTGGCGTTTCGCCGCTGCGGTGGGCAGCGCTGCTGGTCTCATGGGAGTGGGCGTGTATTGGATAGCCGGAGAGTTGACGGTGTGGTTGAACGCGCCCTTTCAGGAGCGCGTTTGGCGGTTGGCGCTGACGGTAGGATTCGGTGTGCTCACCTATGGCGGTGCACTGCTGCTGTTCGGCCTGCGGCCCAGTCAGATCCGGCGTCCTGATTAGGACTTAAGTGGCCCACTCGGGTGAGAGGTGAACAGGACCTGCGTATAATCAGGCGCTGGGTTGTCATCCTTATCGCTCGGAGACTGCGTAATTGGAGCTCATCCGCGGTTTGCACAATGTCGCACCAAGGCACCGCGGCTGCGCCTTGACCGTCGGTAATTTCGATGGCGTGCATCTCGGGCACCAAGCCATTGTGCGCCAGCTTCGGGCCGAAGCGGCAGGATTGCCGACGACGCTGATGATATTCGAGCCTCACCCCCTGGAGTTTTTTCGCGGCGATAACGCGCCCCTTCGTCTTACCGGTTTGGCCGAAAAGTTGCTGCGGCTGCGGGCAACCGGGATCGATAGAGTGTTGTTGGTGCGCTTCACCGCCGGGTTCGGCGCCTTGGCGCCGCGTGAATTTATCGATGAGGTGTTGGCTGCCCGTTTAGGCGTGAGGCTTGTAGTGGTGGGGGATGATTTTCGTTTTGGCGCCAAGAGTGCCGGCGATTTCACTTTGTTGACCGAATGCGCTGCACCCCATGGATTTCGCGTGGCCCGGCACGAGACCTTCGAACTGGACGGCGAGCGGGTATCTAGCTCGCGGGTACGCAAGTGTCTGGAGGCAGGCGATCTGCGCGGCGCCGAAGCGTTGCTCGGGGCCACCTACAATATTCAAGGACGTGTTGCTTATGGCAGGCAACTAGGCCGCACTATTGGTTTCCCCACTGCGAACGTGCGTCTTGACGGCATTCGCCCGCCCATCTGCGGCGTGTTCGCCGTGCGCGTGGACATGAATGGTGAACAGTTAGCAGGGGTGGCCAATGTGGGACGGCGCCCGACCGTGGTTGGCGAAGACGTCCAGCTTGAAGTGCATTTGTTCAATTTCAACCGTTCCATCTACGGCCAGCGGATCCGGGTTGAACTGGTGGAGCGCCTGCGCCCGGAACGCAAGTTCGAATCGCTGGACGCCCTTAAAGTTCAAATCGCGCGTGATGCCGCTGGTGCACGCCGGCTGTTGGGAGTGGATCGATGAGTTATTGGTTTTTGCTCGCCGCAACAGTGACCGTGCTTGATCAGGCGACCAAGTATGCCGCCGAGGCCAGCCTGGTGGAGGGCGCCAAAGTCGCTCTCATGCCGGGGCTTAATTTAACCTTGGTTTACAATCCAGGCGCGGCTTTTTCACTTTTTGCAGGCGCTGGGGACATTTTGGCCATCGTCGCGCTGGCCGTCAGTATCGCTTTGATAGTTTGGATTTACCGTTTGCCTAAACATGATCGCCTCACCGCGCTCGCACTATCGGCGCTGCTGGGCGGTGCCCTGGGTAATTTATGGGATCGGATATTCAGGGACGGGCGAGTCGTCGATTTTATAGACGTGTACTACCAGCAGTGGCACTGGCCGGCTTTTAATGTTGCCGACTCCGCGATTTGTTTGGGGGCCGGGGCGCTATTGCTGACGTCGTTTTTTTCATCCAGCGAAGCGGCATCAGGCAAGCGCGGCTAAAACCTTGCGGCGTGCTCTTCGGCACTGAGGACAGTACAACCATGGAAATCGTATTGGCGAACCCCCGCGGCTTTTGCGCCGGTGTGGATCGGGCTATTGCTATCGTTGAGCGGGCACTACAGATGTTCGGCCCGCCTATTCATGTTCGCCATGAGGTGGTGCACAACCGCTATGTTGTCGAAGGACTGGAGAGCAAAGGCGCTATCTTCGTTGATGAATTACAAGATGTGCCTGATGGTGCCATTGTGATCTTCAGCGCTCACGGGGTTTCCAAAGCGGTACGGGCCGAAGCGGATAAACGCAGTCTACAGGTATTCGACGCTACCTGCCCATTGGTCACTAAGGTGCATATGGAGGTTGTCCGGTATCAAAAAGAGGGTAGGGAATGTGTGTTGATCGGCCATGCCGGCCACCCGGAGGTAGAAGGAACCCTGGGGCAGTACGAGGCCCGGCCGGGTGGCGGGGCTATGCATTTGGTGGAATCGCCGCAAGACGTGGATCGATTACATATCGATAAACCGGATTCTTTGGCTTTTGTAACTCAAACGACGTTATCCATGGACGACACATTGCAGATTATCGATGCTCTGCGTAACAGGTTTCCATCGATCACAGGCCCGAAGAAAGATGATATCTGTTATGCCACTCAAAACCGGCAGGATGCCGTCAAACGTCTAGCGCCCGGGTGCGATGTGTTCGTGGTGGTCGGCTCGCTGACAAGTTCGAATTCCAACCGCTTGCGTGAGCTGGCCGAAAAGCTGGGTACCCGGGCCTATCTGGTCGATGGTGCCCATGAACTACACCGGGATTGGGTAGACGGTGCGGCCAGAATCGGAGTGACCGCGGGTGCTTCCGCACCGGAAGTGTTGGTGCAGGAGGTTCTAGAGCAGCTTCGCCGATGGGGTGGCCACGAGATCCGCGAAACTGAAGGCCGTCAGGAGCAGGTGACTTTTTCGTTACCTAAGGGGTTACAGTGACGGGGCTGAGGTCCGTTAGCTTATGTCCTACCAGACCCTGGGGTTGCGGACGGTAGCGAAGTGGGATGCCATTTCGGGCTCAGCGAGAGCAGGCCTGAAGCGTTCGCGATCAAGTGGCCAAATGGTGCGCGCAGCGTGGTGGGTGAACCGCCGCCAGCGGGGCAGCTTATCTGCACTGAACCTTCAGGGTGCCCTCATGTAGGTGAAGCACCTGGCCGGCACGGGCTAGAGTTGTTGCGCGATGGGTGATGATCAGTACGGCGCGAGTTTGCAGCCAGTTCTTTAGCGCGTCGAATAAGTGTTCATCATCCTCGGGCGCGAACATCGAAGTCGCCTCGTCCAGGAGCAGAATAGGGGCGTTGGCAAAAACCGCTCTGGCAATCGCGATACGCTGCATTTGCCCGCCGGATAGGGGCACATTGCCCGCGCCTATGAGGGTGTCGTAACCGTGCGGTAACGCATTGATGAAGGCATGGGCGGTGGCCAGTCTCGCTGCCGCTTCTATGCCGCTGCGCGAGACCTTGGTGTTGCTCCAGCCGATGTTGGTGGCGATGGTGCCCGGTAGTAGTTGCGGATGTTGCGGCACCCAAGCCACGGCCTGGCGCAGCGCTTGGGTGGTGAGGGTTTGCACATCGTGGCCGCCCAGGCTGACAGAGCCGGCCGAGGGGCGTTCAAAGCGCAGTAACAATGCTGCCAGGGTGCTCTTGCCGGTGCCATTGGCACCGGTGAGGGCGGTGATGGTGCCCGGCTCGAGGGTCAAATCGATGTTTGTCAGTAGCATCCTCTGGCCGGGATAAGCGAAATCCACTGAGCGGAAACGCACTTGCAGCGGCCCCGCAGGCAGGGGGGTTGTGCCCTCTTGTTCCAATGACATTTGGCGCAGCCCCGCGATCCGGGTAGCGGCAGCTAAGGCCTGCTGGAGCGTGCCGTAGAAAGCAGCCATAGCCCCCGTACCTCTGGCCAGGACTAGCGTGTAAGCCACCAAAGATAGCGCTAGCTGGGGGTCCTGGCCGCCACCCACCCAACCTCGGTTACTGGCCACGAGCAAGACCAATAGACCGAGGCCTGCCAGTAGCCAAGCGGCCGGCTGCAATGATTGTGAGTAGATCGCCAGCCGGCGCGAGGTGTATTCGGCTTGCTCCAAAGCGTCGCTGAACTGGCTGATGGCGGCCTCTTCACGCCCGAAGGCTTTGCTCACGGGGAGGTAGGCGAGCAGCGCTCGCGCCGCTTCGATACTCTCGCTTTGTGCTTGTGCTTGCGCCATGGCCAGGGGTCTTAGGGAGCGGGCGGCCAAGCGCACCAGTATCAGCAGTCCGGCCACGGCGGCCATTGATGCCACGGCGAGGGCGCCGTCGATGGCGAACATTAAAACCAGTGCTCCCAGGGTCATCAAAGCTTGCGGGCCGATGCTGGGCACCGCTGCCGTGGTAAAGCTTACGAGGGTGTCCACGTCTTGGGTCAGGCGGTTGATGAGATCGCCGGCCGGGTGCTCGAGGGTGTCGCGCAGCTCCGCTTTTTGTAGATGTTCGAAAAGTACCCGCTGTAAGTGTTTCTGTGCCGTCAGTTTAGCGTGCGTGGACACCCCGGCTTGAGCGATCACGAGGAGCGTAGATAACACTAACAGGGCCGCGAGCAAGCCCAGATCTAGGGTGACGGACGGGCCTTGCGTGAGGGTGGCGCCTAAGCGGCCGGCCGCGTACGCAAGCAGCAATAAGACGGCGCATTGACCCAACGCGAGTAGAAGACGGGCTACCAGTAAACGATGGGAGGGCCATGCGCCATCCAGGGCCATGGCCAATTCCGGTGCCCAGCGTTTTAGCATTGGCCCGGCGCATTGGCATTGGCTAGAGTGAGTGGCAAGTGTTATGGCAGGTGGGCGGCTGATGGGCGCCGCCCGGTGTTGCTCTGTATTTGCCGTCGTTATTGTGGCCGCGTGTCGTTGGGGTCTATGCCCGCTACGACCACAGGTGCTTTCATAGCGTCGCGGCGGAACGGCTCGCCCAATTCTTGATTGAGAACTACTTCGAGGAAAGTGGTGGTGCCGTTCATCTGATCCTCGATTGCCGTGGCCAGCGCCTGGGTCAGTTCGCTCATGGTGGTGATTTGAATCCCTTTAAGTCCGCAGGCTTGGGCGATCAGGGCGTAGGAGACGTCCAGATCGAGTTCAGTGCCAACGAAGTTGTCGTCGTACCAGAGCGTGGTGTTGCGTTTCTCCGCGCCCCACTGGTAGTTGCGGAAGATGATCATGGTGATGGCTGGCCATTCTTCCCGGCCACAAGCGGTCATCTCGTTCATGGAAATGCCGAAAGCGCCATCCCCGGCAAAGCCGACCACAGGCACATCGGGGCAGCCGATTTTGGCGCCCATAATGGCCGGGAAACCGTATCCGCAGGGGCCGAAAAGGCCGGGCGCTAGATATTTACGCCCTTCTTCGAACGTGGGATAGGCGTTGCCGATGGCGCAGTTGTTACCGATATCGGAGGAGATAATCGCGTTGGCCGGCAGCGATGATTGGATCGCGCGCCATGCCATGCGCGGGCTCATATGAGCCGGTTGGCGGTTACGCGCCCGCTCGTTCCACGTGGTGCCCGGATCGTCGTCCTCATGATCCATGGACGCCAGCGTCTGCAACCAACGCGAGCGGGTTGTGGCGACGAGATCAGCGCGCTCTTTCTTGGCGGCCTCATCGCCGCCGCTGGTTCTGGGCAACAACTCTAGCAGTTGGGCGGCCACCTGTTTGGCGTCTCCCTGGATGGGCACGGTGACTTTCTTGGTGAGGCCGATGCGATCGGCGTTGATATCCACTTGAATGACTTTGGCTTGTGTTGGCCAATAATCAACACCGTAGCCGGGCAACGTGGAAAATGGGTTCAACCGCGTGCCCAAGGCCAGGACCACATCGGCTTTGGCAATGAGTTCCATGGCCGCTTTGGAACCGTTATAGCCCAGCGGCCCAACCGACAGCGGATGTGAACCCGGAAACGCGTCGTTGTGTTGATAGCCGCAGCACACGGGTGCGCCCAACCGTTCGGCCAGAGCAGCCGAGGCGGCGATGCCACCGCTCAGCACCACTCCGGCGCCATTTAAGATCACCGGAAATTTGGCGCTGGCCAGCAGTTGCGCGGCTTCTTGGAGCGCCTGGCGGCCACCAGCAGGACGTTCAACCCGTACGATCTGCGGCAGATCTATGTCGATCACCTGGGTCCAATAGTCGCGCGGCACGTTGACTTGAGCAGGGGCCGAGCCGCGCAAAGCTTGCTCGATAACCCGGCTCAGGACCTCTGCGATACGCGCCGGATCTCGCACCTCTTCTTGATAACACACCATCTCCTCGAAGATGGCCATCTGCGGGACTTCCTGGAAGCCGCCTTGGCCCATGGTTTTGTTGGCCGCCTGCGGGGTCACTAGAAGCAAGGGGGTGTGGTTCCAGTAGGCGGTTTTAATCGGGGTGACAAAATTGGTGATACCCGGTCCGTTTTGCGCGATGGCCATGGACATCTTGCCCGAAGCGCGCGAATAACCGTCGGCCATCATTCCGGCATTGCCTTCGTGAGCGCAGTCCCAGAAGGTGATACCGGCTTTGGGGAACAGATCGGAGACGGGCATCATGGCCGAGCCGATGATGCCGAATGCATGCTGAATTCCATGCATCTGAAGGACCTTAACAAAGGCTTCTTCCGTGGTCATTTTAGTCACTGAGATGTCCTCTATTGATTGGGCTCTACTAGTTGGGCTCTACTGATTGGGCTCTACTGATTGGGCTCTACTGATTGGGCTCTATTGATTGGGGCAACGGTGTTCATTGCGGTCTCGGCAAGCCGGTTATTGTAGCGTGTGGCCTCATCGCCGCCAGGGTCCAAGTACCAGCTTTCAATGGGCCAGCCGGAGCACGGACGTTATATAGTGATGAGCTCCGAGTAGTGATGAGTCCCGAGCGGTATACACGCCAGCCTACTATCCTGTCGCGGTGGCTATCAATATGGTGAGAGGGTTCGTATGTCCGGCGAAACCGGCCCAGATGCACTGCTGAGCGAAGCGCACGCCTTCATCGCGCCATTTAAGTCGTTAACCCTCGCCACCGTCAGCGCTGCGGGTGAGCCGCTGGCGAGCCAAGCGCCATGCGTATTCGGGCTCGGCAGCGGTAGTGCATTCGTGTTCGTAAGCGCCCTGGCCGCTCATACCGGGAATATGCTTGCCAGCGCCAGGGCGAGCGTTCTTTTCGCCGCACCGGATGAGGCGACCGCGCAACCGTTTGCGCGAGTACGGCTGACCGCTTTTTGCACGGTGCGCCCTATACCGCGTGACGATGGCGATTGGGACAGCGTTTTGCGTGTATTCTCGCAGCGCTTCGGACCCATCATGGATACCCTCAGAGAGCTGCAAGATTTTCACTTGTTGGCGCTCACGCCCATCAGCGCTCAGTACGTCAAGGGATTCGCCGATGCGCACACTATAGCGGCGGCTCACATCGGTGAGCTGTTCGGGTGAATGTGCTGGAGTGAACGCAAAGACATGACCGAGTTAAGCGCGATAGCCCACGCCGCGGCCAAGCGCGCTTGAACGTATTGCTACACTACCGTCTATGAATTGGGCCTATGAGTGACAGCTTATGAATATGGCGGCCTATGAATATGGCAGCCTATGAACACTGGGTCCTAAAAACACCAGTACGAGGATAAAAGTATGGCGGAACTCGACGGCAAAGTTGCATTCGTCACCGGCGCTGGCCGGCTGCGCGGCATCGGCAGGGCGGCGGCGGTGGCGTTGGCCCGGCTGGGCGCGGATGTGGTGATCACCGGCACCGGACGGGATCCGGCGAGTTTTCCCGGCGATGAAACAGCCATCGCTTGGCAAGACATCGAGAGTACCGCCGAACAGATCCGGGCCCAGGGCCGCCGGGCATTGCCGTTGGTGTTCGATGTGACCGACGCGGGTGCGGTCGAGGCGGCGGTGCAAAGAACCGTCGATGCATTCGGACGTATCGATATCCTCATCAACAATGCTGCCATTGCCCGGGGGGATGATCGCAATCCGGTAGAGGTGCTGGACCCGGCCCTGTTTCAGCGCGTACTCGATGTCAAGGTGCGCGGCAGCTTTCTTTGCACGCAGGCTTTTATAAAACGTATCTATGCGCAAAATCAGGGCGGCAAGATCGTCAATATCTCCTCGGTCGCCGGCAAGCGCGGCAGTGCCCATACACTGGCGTATAACGCGGCTAACTTCGCCATTGTCGGCATGACGCAATCGATGGCGCAAGAGTTCGGGCCGCACGGTGTCAATGTGAACTGCATCTGTCCGGGGCCGGTCGCCACATCACGCATGGATCAGGTAAAACCGGGTGACGCCGTGACCGCCCAGCGAGGCGCGAGTGCGGTCACCCGCTGGGGAACCGACCAGGAGGTGGGCGCTTTTGTTGCCTATCTCTGCACCGAAGCGGCCTCCTGGATCCATGGACAATCCATCAACCAGGATGGCGGCAAAGTGATGGAACACTGAGCCCGTTGTCAGCGTGAAGAGATCTGCGCTCTTTTCTGAACCACGCTTTCAGATCCTCGCTGTCAGGCCCTCAGTTTGTGATGATCACCAATCCATCAGCCGGCGCGACGATGAGTTCATCGCCGGTGCTGATGAGCTGGGTGATGTCGCCGTCTTCGAAGCGGTCGCACATGGCCAGGTCGGCGAGGGCCGCGCCCTGCGCCAATATGGTGTTGTAACGGTTGAACAAGATCGCCCGGGGCGCCATGGCGCGCGCTTTCATTTCGTAGAGCATCCAGGCGGAAGCGACGCCGCCCTTGGCCGTGTTCACGACCAGGATGAGGTCCACATACGATTGCCCGGCCAGTTTGTGTTGCGCACGCGAGAATAAGCCCCGCCGCCGGTCCAGATCGTAACGGGCGGAAAAATTGTCATCAGCCACCAGCGCAACGCCTTCGGTGCGCCCGCCAATGCCTCTATGGCATCTGAGTTCGCGCATCAAACGATGCGCCCGGCCACGGCGCCGGCAACACACTCTTCCATGCTGGCGAGCGCCGGCTGGTAGCCGTAACCCCCTAGGATGTTGACGATTTTGGCCGAATTGCTGAGCAGGCGAGTCCAGCCCTTGGCCGCGCCGATTTCCCGGGCGTATTGCTGATAAAAGCAGGTGCCTTGTAGCACCTTGCCACCGGCTGCCTCAATGCGGCCAGTGAACCCTAAACGAGCGCTGTCCGCGGCCACTGCCGGTGAGGTACAGACCAGTAATGCCGTCTCGGGATGCACCGTCTGTCCGTCCAGCAAGCGAGCGACCTGCGCCATTTCCATGATGGATAGTTGTGGAGCGGCGAATACCACCACATCGACTTTGGCGCCTTTGCCGCCGAAGTTGGAACGCAGCGCATCGAAATCCGCTCGCGTGATGTCCCGCGCCGATGCCATCGCGCCGCCATCGACGGCGGCCAGATCAGGCGCTTGCGGAGTGATGCCGACCAGATGAAAAAGGGGCGTTGAGCCGTAGCTCGCCATGGCCGCGCCTAGATGTTTCATCTCATCGGAAGTGGGCACCGACTCGATACCCTCAATGACCGGTACCTCCCAATACGAGCCGGCGTGGCGGCCGATGATGGCGCCTAGCGTGCCCCAATCGGTGAGCCCTCGAGGCTGATGGCGCACTACGAAATGTTGCGTGCCCCGGCGATTTTCATCCAGGTGCAAACCATAGCGCGGCGTGCGGCCGGTGAAGCCCGCCGCCAAGGCGGAGGGGCCGCCTTCGAAGTTCGAGTAGGCGCCTAGCACGCTGTTGGTGTAGATCACCACGCCGGTATCGCCGAAAGCGACATGCTCGCCGCGCACCGGCGCCATCACCGTTTGGTAATTGATACAGGTATTGGTCATCATGATCCCTAACTGTTGGCAAGCCGCGCTGATGCGTCTATCCAGCTCGGCCATCTCTTCGGTTTGGCCCAGTGGGCGGTAGTAGTCGGGATCGACGCCACGGGGATCGGTGAGCATGGGAATGGCGACGTGGCGCTGCTCGGGGGGATATCGAGTAAACGCCTCCAAGAAACGTACGCCTGCTGCGCCCAAGGATTCCGGATCAGCCATCATATGCGCCTGCGAGACCGGTACCATGTCGGTGGCGTCGAAAGCGTTGCCAACCTGCATCATGTGCTCCATGGCCCAACGCTTGGGCGCGCCCATCTCGCCGGCGAGCATGGCTTGTTCTTCGGCGGACAGCTTCATCGGATATTGCCGCTCAGTTGTAAGTGGGGATCAGTTGTAAGCGGGAACGACCGCTTCACCCTTGGTTTGGGTGCGCCACATCAGCCGCGCTTTACTGTTGTCCATGGGGTAGCGCATGTGCAGGAGCATACGGTTGTCCCACACCACCACCTGGCCCACGCGCCACTGGTGGCGGTAACAAAAAGCCTCTTGAGTGGCGTGAGCCCACAGCTCATCGAGCAGCTTTTCACTCTCATCGAGCGCCATCCCCATCACGTAGCCGTTAGTGCGCCGGCCTAAAAAGATGGCTTCATCACCCGTGCCGGGGATCGAACGCAGCACCGGATGGGGATAACCGACGGCTTCCATGGGCGAGGCCGGCGCGGTCATGCCAGGGCGGGCTATGCCGCTGCTGCCGTAGGTCGAATCGTGTTTGACTTTGAGGTGCGCCACTTTCGTGCGCAACGCTTCAGGTAACTGCCGGGCCGCCAGCACCTGGCTGCAAAAGCCGGTGTCGCCCCCCTCTTCAGGGATCGCCCGGGCATGCAACAAACTGAAGGTGGGGGGGATTTCGATATACGACATATCGGTATGCCACTCCCATTCGCCGAAGAACTTCTCATCGACCGGTTTCACCGCTAGCGTGTGCGGGTCCAGGTTGCCGATGTAAGCCATGTAGGGGTCGCGGCCTTGCGCCCGCAGTGCCGCTAGCTGCTCGTCTGCGGACAGATTTTTTTCTCCCTCGGTGGCGCGCTTGCCGATACCATCAATAAGCCCTGGGGCATACTCGTTTTCGCCGAAGACCGCGGTAAGCGCGTGCAACTCGCCGGCCTCCAGCAGACGTTCGAAGGAGAAACAAAGGAGTCCGTGGCGGCTTTTGTAGGTGTCCCGGATGAGCGCGCGTTGCGCCGCGGTGATGTTCTTGGGATCTAGCCCGGTGATCTCGGCGCCAAACCGGGCCCCCTCCAAGGGTTTGATGTCGAGGGGGGGCATGGCGAGCGATGCGGCGGGCTGCTCGTTGAACTTTGGCGAGGCGAACATGGACCGTCTCCGCTGAGTCGTTGCGTGTGAATACTACCTAGGCGCAATTGTACGTTACTCGTTTCACAGCGGGGCCATGTTTAGGGGACCTCTAAAAACCTACCGCGCGACGCTATGGCTGCGTTGCGCGGTGCTCGCAATCCTCAGGTATTACCCATACATTGCGGTCCCTGCGCGCCGTGCGCCTTGCCCTGACGCCGCTCGCTACGGTTTTTAGAGGTCCTCTTTAGGAAGTTGTGTTGATGAACGAAGACTCGGCCTTGGTTTTGTTCTCCGGCGGGCAGGATTCGACCACCTGTCTCGCATGGGCCTTGGCCCGGTTCAGTCGGGTGGAGACGGTTGGTTTTGACTACGGCCAGCGTCACAGCGTCGAGTTGGACTGCCGTGCGGCCGTACGCCAGTCCTTGGCCAGCGGCTTTGCCGACTGGGCGCAGCGCCTAGGCCCGGATCACGTATTGGATCTGCGCTTCATCCGTGCGCTGGGCCAGAGCGCTATGACCGAGGCGATTCAAATAGAGATGCAAAACAATGCATTACCTAACACCTTCGTGCCCGGGCGCAATCTGCTGTTCTTCACCGCGGCCGCGGCGCTCGCGTACCGGCGCGGGTTAAAGCGCCTGGTGGGCGGTATGTGTGAAACGGATTACTCCGGGTATCCGGATTGCCGCGATGACACGCTGAAGGCTCTACAGGCAACACTCAACTTAGGGATGGAAAGCCGCTTAGTGGTGGAGACGCCGCTCATGTGGATCGACAAAGCCGAGACCTGGACACTGGCTCGCGACTTAGGTGGCAATGCTTTGGTGGAGCTTATCAAACACAAAACCCACACCTGCTACGTAGGGGATCGGGAGAACTTACACGCATGGGGTTACGGCTGCGGGGCTTGTCCGGCGTGTGAACTCAGAGCTAACGGATATAAGGTGTTCACGGCCATGGCGTAGCTGTTGCGCCAGGGCCTCCTTATCTAAAGGGGACCTCTAAAAGTATTTGTACAACAAAGAGTTAGGTCATACTATCCACCCATATTGCAGGAATAAAGAGCTTTAAGCGAATGCCCCGGGCATTGGAACTGCAATCCTTCCTAGATGTCTTTGACGCGCTTGAGGCCCCAACAGTGGAGCGAACCAAGCGCCACAGCGTGAATGAAATTATTTTCGCCACCCTGTGTGGCGTGACTGCCGGTTGCGATGGTTAGAGCGATATCGAGTGGTTTGCCAATACGCCGGATGTGCAGTGGCGCGAAGACGAACAAGTCGATAAGGACCATGGGCGCATTGAGCGGCGCTGTGTGAGGGTGATACACACGCCGTCATGGCTTGAGCAACAGCATCGCCAATGGAAGCATCTACGCACATTGGTGCAGGTCAAGGGCCGAGCGAATAAGTAGGTGGACAACTCAGCAGTGAAATCCGCTATCACATCAGCAGTGCGCCCGCTCAGGCGGCCACGTTCAATGAAGCGATATGGGCGCCACTGCGGGGCGGTGCAAGATGCGGCAAGACGCCCGTATACAAGACGCCCGTATACAAGACAATGGAAAACGTGGCGCCGGTGAGTGGACTTGAACCACCGGCCCGCTGATTACGAATGACCGTCGTGGCGGGATTGTTTTTGCCTGTATTTCAATGAGTTACGCCCGCCGTATGATGCCCGCTGGACGAGCATTACACAACAAGACAATCAATCACTTGCAGGCATGTTTTCTGCAACGCTTACTATTTCCGGTGCTTGTCTTCGGCTGCATCATCCCCCTGCTTAGGCCGCCTGTTCCCCGCCAACAGCCGTCGTTTTGTGAGCCCAAGCATAAGCAAGTGCTTCATCGTGGGTCACGAGCACGACGGCGACGTTAGTCTGCGCCGCCACAGTTGCAAGCAGATCCAAGGTTTCTTTCTGGGTGATGGGGTCAAGTCGGGAGGTGGGCTCATCAGCGAGCAATAGGTCGGGTCGCACGGCTAGTGCTCGGGCTATGGAAATGCGTTGCAACTCGCCGCCGGACACCGCGTCTGGCCGCCGCTCCAGTAGCTCCAGGTCAACGCTCATCCGAGCCAGGAGGCTTGCAATGCTCTCCCATGATATGCCGTGTAGCCTGGCCACATCTAGGAGGTTGGCAACTATCGACACTTGTGGCGGAAAAGCCGCAGCCGGCGTCTGATAGATCTTTTGAATCCCCGTCTTCCCTACATCAGCGCCCCGGCGCACGACGCCGTCGAGCGGAGGAATAAGGCCTGCCAGCGTGTCTAGTAGAGAGGTTTTGCCGCAGCCGCTTGGGCCGGTGACAGCTACACGGTCGCCACCACACAGGGTCAGGCTAAATCCCTTGATGAGGACACTAGCGCCTCGGCCCACCGTGACGTTTGCGGCTTCGAGCACCGGTGTGGCCGTTGGCCGCCCGTCAAATTGAGGGCGGTGCCATCGGCCAGGATCGGCGGCGAGCAGGGACCGCGTGTACTCATGTGCGGGATTAGCCAATACAGCCTCGGTCGCACCGCGTTCGACGACGTGGCCATCTTTCAGGATCAAAAGGTCGCCACCGATAGTCTTTGCAACCGAAACATCATGTGTCACTACAACGAGCGTTCCACCGGCGAGGGGGATGTCGAGGAGCCGTTGGAGCGTCGTCTGCGCTCTTGCGCGGTCTAGACCTTTAGTCGGTTCGTCCGCAAGAAGGACGCGGGCCCCACCGGCAGTGGCCGCGGCAAAAGCCACTCGTTGACCCATGCCACCGGAAAGCTGGTCGGTCCTTTGTTTCTCGGAACCACGCAAACCAAGTAGTCCGTAGACGCCATCCGTTGCCTTGTGCGCCTCATGCCTTGCGAGTCCCGCAACCCGGCTGTAGGTTTCTTTCACCTGCCCGAACGCCGGCATGATTGGGGCGAGCGCGCGCCACGGCTCTTGGGGCAGTATCGAGATGGTGTGGCCCCAGAGTGCTTGTCGGGCACTAGGCGGCAGCGGGTCCACCCGCTGTCCATTCAGGGAGATTTCCCCACGAGTTTCGAGCGGTGAGGGTAATGCGCCCATGATGGACTGGGCGATGAGACTCTTGCCTGCACCGGTTTCGCCCATGATGACCAGGGGGCGCCCCTCGCACACCCTAAATGTAATTGGCCCCAGAAGCTGAAGCTCGCCGGAATGAACTTCCAGACTTTCGACTTCTAACATGGCTTCACGTCGGCCGGGTCGTGAGACCAGTGGCCAGATACACAGCGAGGACGGTGACGACCAAGCATGTGATCGGTTGAGCGATGAGCCATGGTGCCTCGCGCCAATAGGGCAAGAGCTGCGTCATCATGACACCCCATTCCGCGGTCGGTGGCCGCAGGCCAACGCTGACAAAGCCGAGCGCCGCCATTGCTGTAACACTGGTTGCGATCCCAAAAGCCGCTAACGTGACGATGCCCGGCAGCAATTCCGGAAGCACATGCCGGCGCAGAATATGACTGGGGCCAAACCCCAACAGCCGCGAAGCCTCGATAGCCGGACTAGCAAGCAGGATGCGAGCGCGTTGCCTAGTGAACCGGAAGTACTCGACCCACAACGTTAACGCGATACCGACATACAACGCCCACCAACTGCCAGGTGCGATGGCTGCCAGCATAAGCACGAGCAGGAGCCCCGGCAGCGCGAGGATCGCGTCCGCCAGCGCGCCCGCGAGCCGCTCGCTCAAGCCACCACGCCAGGCTGCGAGGATGCCGAGGGCAACTCCGGGGATAGCAGCGGAGATGACGGCCAAAAACGCCAATGACAAAGACAAGCGCGTTGCCGCCAGCATACGCGCCGCCATATCTCGACCGAGGTGGTCAGTGCCAAAAACGTGTTTTGCACTGGGCGGTTGCAGCGTTTCCCGTAACGATTGTTTTGCCGGGTCGAGCGCAAAACTCTCCGGTCCCGCAAGGGCGGCAAGCCCTAGAATCAGCAACAGCGTTACCCCGATGCCTCGCGCAAGGGGCATCAAGCAGCAGGGCTCCCGCGCGGATCCAGGGCTCGGCAAGCAAGGTCAACCGTGAAGCTCAAGATGACGAACGTCAGCCCGAGCACAAGAGCTGTACCTTGGACCATCGGCAGGTCGCGTTCGAAGATGGCATGCACCAGTGCATGGCCGATACCCGGCCATGCGAATACTGATTCGATGATCACTACACCCTCGATCAGTAGGGCCAGTTGCACGCCGACATAGGCGAGCGTTGGGACTGCCGCGTTGCGAGCCACATGGCGCACGAGTACGTCCGGGCGGCTAAGCCCCTTGGTACGTGCGAACGCGTACCACGCACTCCCTGAGCACGCGACCACGGCGTCACGAATGACCCGGTTGGAAACCGACGCAAGACTTAAACCAAGCGCCAGCGACGGAAGCACGAAGTGTCGCGCTTCACCGTACCCTGCGACAGGCAGTACCCTCGCCTCAACGGCTAAAGCCAACATGAGTACGACGCCCAGGGCGAATGCAGGTACCGAACGCAGGCCCGCCGAGAGCAGCAATGTGGCCTGGTCGAATATCCCGCCCGGCCATAGACCCGCCACCGTTCCTATAGGCACCGCAATAACGAGCGAAAAAATGATCGCCACACCTGCTAGCGCCATCGAAGCGGCCAGTTGGGGCGCCAACTCCTCCCATACGGGATTGCCGGTTACCAAGGAGCGGCCCAGATCGCCGTTTGCGAGTTGCGTCATCCAACTCCAGAACTGTAGCGGTAGTGAGCGGTCCAAACCCAACTCTGCGCGAACAGAAGCCGCTGCCGTAGCATCCATGATGTCGTAGCCGTAACGGCCCGCGGCAATGCGAAAAGCAGCGTCGCCTGGCAGTGACTGCATCATTGCGAAGCTCACGGCCCCAATGACTAAAGCGACGAGGACCGCCTGGACGCATCGAGCTGCGAGCAACTGGGTAAGGTTCCGCACCTAGTGGGACCAAGACACCTTGTGCAGACCGTAACTGCGCTCAAGCGGGTCGATAACAACCCCTTTAAGGCCTCGAGCCGCCGAGGCAGTGTGCTGATACCACACTACGGGAATCAACGGCAGCTCAGCCTGAAGGGTTTCGGCCACCTGCTTTATGAGCGGTTGACGCACAGACTTGTCCGCCGTCGCGGCGATCTTTGCCAGTGCCGCTGAGATCGCCGGAGCGTTCCAGTTCATGGCACCCCAATCACCGCCGCCGGAACTGTAGTCCGCTTGAACCGTGCCGATCGGATCTGGCGTCAGTCCGTAGTTACGAGCAAACAGGGCAAGTTCCAACGAGCCATCCTGATGGCCTGCCGGAATCTCCGAATAGTTCGCGACGCTAACCTTCAACTCCACACCGATTGCTCGCCACTGGTCTTGCAGCGCAGCGGCGACCAGCGGCTGCTCCGGACGATCCGGAAAAGTTCGTAGCGTCAACGAGAAGCGCGCGCCGTTCCGAGTCAGAATTCCGTCTGCACCGGGCCTCCACCCCAGTTCTTTTAACAATCGTTTTGCCGTCGCCGGGTCGTAACCCAGTGGCGCGAGGCTCTGGTCATGCCACTCGCCTAACGCGGGAGGGAATAACTGAGTCGCTGCCGATTCCGGAAAACGCGTGATCCCCGCCGCGATGCCAACGCGGTCAATCGCAAGACTCAGCGCGAGCCGGGCTTTGGGGGTCTTTAGCGCATCGTGTCCAGCGTTCGTCTTGATGACCATAACCCTAGGGATGGCGACTGCAACGCCAGTTACATTGTCGAGTTGGCTGAGTCGTTGATAGCCGGACGGATCAAGCGTGAACACGAGATCGGCATCGCCGCTTTCCGCCATCAGGGCGCGAGTCTCTGCACGCTTGGTGGCAAGATAGTTTGCACTCGATAGCCTTGCAGGCGTACCCCAATATTCAGCGAATCGGACCGTGTGCAGGGTCTGGGGAGGCGCCAGTTCTCGTACCTTGAAGGGCCCAGTGCCGATGGCCGCAATCGCCTTGCCTGTTGCATCGAACGAGGCCGGTGCAAGTATCCCGGTCGAAGAGTGCGCAAGGACCGATGGCAGCGCGGCAAACGGGCTCGTTAGTGTGATGCGCAGCCGCTCGCCCTCGACACCGATAGCGGCAATAGGCGCCTTCGCCAATGGCCCCGGTTTCGATCTGGCGCGACTCAGCGCGGCGGCCGCCGCTTCGGCATCGAGTGATGTGCCATCGTGGAACTTCGCCTTCTGCAACGAAAAGTGCCAAATTAGTCCATCCTCGGATGTGCTCCAGGCGCTAGCCAGCGCCGCTACTAGAGCGCCAGATGAATCAGCATCAACCAGGGTCTCCATCACCCCCATGCGCAGGAAAATGTAACCGTTGGTTGCCGGATCCGGCCCCGAAACTTCCCAGGGCGCTGCAATCTTGATGTCGGTTCGGCTATCAGCGAATACGTCCTGCGCAACTAAGGCCACCACCATGAGGGCTATCCAATGTCTGAACACTGCTCGGCTCCATAACTGAGAAATCATCGTGTGTATAACATAACATTTGTGACCGGCGGCAGTTGTAGCAACGAACTCTTGCGTACAGGTGCGTATTTGAGCTTTCTTAAGGAAACTTCACCACCTAGTGAGGTATTTCCGAATTTCACCACCCGCTCTAGAAAACAAGAAGGGTGACGTGATCCTCGTCACGCAGAATCATGCCCCTTGGTGTGTATTCCGGCCCAAGCCGATCACCGATTCCGGCCCAAGCCGAGCACCATTGCGGAGCGAAGCCGAACGCTCATTGCGGTGACAAGCCGAGCAATTTCGGCCTGCCAGCGGCATCAGAACGCAGTTCCTCGTCCCGGCTCTAGCACTCAAGGCGGGATAACCCATTGACCACGGGACCATCGCCCCCTTTTGGGGAGCGGGCATCCACCCAGGCTTTCACGCAGTTATCCAGGCATGAAATTCTGTTGCTTGTGCGGCTGTACATCGCCGCACCCATGAACATCCGTGCCAGCGCCCAGGCTATCGATGCTTCGCCTTCAACCATAGGCGATTCCATCCGCCGCGCTCAGGTGGCCCAGCTCAGTGAGCCACTGCCCGAGGGGATGGGCGAGCGCGGCGTGCAGGCGCGCCCGTTCTCCTGCGTGGCCCGCCACCGGGACACCACCTCTAGGCCCCTGCCTGGGCGTTCACCGCGCACTCAAAGGCAAAAGCGTGAGGCTCCCGCTGCTGTGGCAGGCGTACAAGAGCGAGCCCCCGGCGGCTTGCCATATGGGCACTTCTGCGAGCACTACCGGCGCTGGGTCAAGGGCGTCGATGGAGGGATGCGCCAATCCCACCCCTCACCCCACACACGCGCAAACGCAGAGCGATTGACTCTGTTGAACCGTCCTGCCCTAGAGACACTTCAGGCCCTTGAGTTGACCGCTATGGCCACCGCCTTGGCCGGGCAGATGAACGCCCCCCGGAGGGCTGCGCTGTTCTTCGAGAAGCGCCTGGGGCTGCTCGTTGACCGCGCGGCGACCGGGGACCGCCACAACCGATCGCGACAACCGCCGAGCAGCACCCGGCTACGGCGCGCTATGCGGTGCCACGACGCCTGTGTCGAAGACATCGGCTATCGCCGTAAGCGCGCCTTGGATAACTCTCTCATCCACGCCCTGAGTACCCATCAGTGGATGGCTCAGCACCACCACTGGCTTGTCACCGGAGCGACGGCGCGGGCCAGTCCTGGAGGGCGGCCTGCGGCACTGGTCCGCCAGGCCGGCCGTGAGGGCCAGTGCGCGATGAGGACGACCAAGGCTAACACGCTCCGAGCCGATCACTTACAAGCATCATCCATATCCCGGCTTGATGGCGAGAACAGGACCGTGATGACGCGCTCGCCAAAGTGTTCGGCTTGGCCGGAATACACAATCGAAGCCCGATGTACGCGAACGGAATCGAGTTGAGTCGTGCTCTTCAGAGCACATGGGCCGGGGTAGCGAGGGATCGTTTGAGATCTGCAAGCCGGTCCATAACTTATGGATGAGGATGCTGCGCTAACCGTCACCCAACTGTCACCTTAAAGCGGATTGCCGAAGATTGTTGCGGCGCAAGGATTACCCTACACCGAGCGCCTTGAACGCGGCATCACGGGGCCGGAATAGAAACCCGTTTGGAATTTGGCGAACAGATCGCCCGCAATCGCCGGGATGTCGCTGACGCTGGCCATCGGCAATAAGATTCGCTTAACACCGGTATCGAATGCGACTTGCAGCGACTCAGTTAGGTTCTCGACGGGAATGATGTTGTCGCCCAGGCTCATGTTGCCGGGGACGGCCAGTTGCGGCTGCCCCGGCTGGCCGAGGATGCCCGGGCACAGGGCCACGTATGTGGCGAGCGTCATATCGCGGCGGTTGACGGGTGCAGCGGAGCAGTCCGGCGTGCGCGTGTGGAACAGAACGACCGAGGCGTACGTCCGTCCCACTCTTCGCGACCTTCGGCCCAAGAGGCTAACCGACGAATTCGTGGCGGCTGGCGTCCGTCAAGGCGTCGGGTCAGCACCCCCTTTCAGTTTCCTTTCGAGTGCGTCTGCTTCCCGCTTCACGAAAGGCAATGTCCAAATTCCTGCCAGCCGAGTTTGACGGACGCGAGAAAGCAACCTCAACGCTCGTTCCTTCTGGCCTACGTGCGCACTATGCTTCGCCAATTCCCAATTCAGCTTCAGTCTCAGCAGGTTCTTGGTGGTTTTGTCGTGGGCGTTCGAGATCGCCGCTCGGTAGTAATGTTCGCCGCGCTCAATCTGACCCCGCCTTATCGCCAATAGACCTTTCGTAGCGTAGACGTACCGGCGCTCTCTAGGCGATTCCGCTCGCACACGTGCCAAGTAGTGCCCTGCGTCTTCCAGATTTCCCGACTCAATGGCAATAAACGCAAGATTATTTAGCGATGTGTTCCATAAGTTGAAATCTCGGCTTTTGTCCTCGTTCTGCGCTTCGTAGGCAAGCAGTGCGTACCGGTATGCTCGCTTCAGATCCTTCTTGACCGAATAGAAATAGCAAACCAGCGTACTGGCCAAGCTGACCTTCGATTTGAGGTTTAAGTTCTGGCCAACCCAAGACTGCGCTCGTTGAATCGCCTCATCACCATTCTGAAGGTTGAGCATAGCCCATACATACGCTTCAGGGATTCGGCACTCAGGCTCACGAGCCATGTAGTCTTCTTCTTCGTTCAACGCCATGTACGCTTCTGATACCCGTGCCGCGTCCTCGAAGCTCCCTGCTTCATTCAGAACACCGACCAGGTTCGCCGTGGCTATGCCTGCCGTCCGTCTGTCAACTGCACTTGTCGAATCATCCCTGCTCTGTCGCAATGCGGTGGAGAACTCCTGAATTGCCTTCCGTAACTCTCGTTTACGCGTTGATATCACGCCGAGGTTGTTGGCAATGCTCGGATCGTCAAATCGCCGCGCTGCTTCTTTGAGAACATCGCTGGAGCGAGTGAGGTCATCTTGGAGATAGTAAAGGTGAGCGAGCCTATCGGTCAGAGGCTTGTCGTCATCGTACAACCTTAGGTAGCGAGCAATTGCGAACGACACATCGGACAAAGGTTCCCCCAAGTGAGCTGATAGATCCGCCCATGCGACGAGGCTCTTCTGTCCGAATGGATTCAAA
Organism: Gammaproteobacteria bacterium; assembly: GCA_012103455.1. Lineage (GTDB taxonomy): Bacteria > Pseudomonadota > Gammaproteobacteria > HK1 > HK1 > WLWT01. The sequence continues at coordinate 3,486,597 of WLWT01000001.1, read as the reverse complement.
CCAACGGCCACCCGCAACTCTCTGAGAGCGCGCTTTGCATTCCCGCAGAGTATGTGGGCAAGCGCCAAATTGAAGTACAACGCAACAGAGTTTTGCCGATCGATACGTGCGGTTCTGAAGTGACGGACGGCTTCTGCATGCTCACCGACCACAAGACAGAACGTACCGGCCAGCATTTGCACGCGCCAATCCTCGCCGTCTAGAGCCATAGCCTTGTCGATATACCCTCTACCTTCCTCATACTCGCCTTGTGCCACGGCGATCTCGGCTAAGCGAAGAATTGATAAGAGATGTTCTTCGTCGGCTAGAGCCGTCCACTCTTTCTGCGCAAGCGCAACGTCTCCCGCTCGCGCAGCGTAATCGGCGGCGCGATAGCGCAACTCAGGGTCCGCATTCAGCTTTATCGCATCACGGGAGAATTCACGCGCCCGCTGCCAGTCACCCATCAACGAAGCTAGGCCCGACAGGCGTACCAGATAGGTCTCAGAGTCGTGGAATTCGTCGTATTGCTCCAGGAGTCGGGCCATTTCCGATGCAAATGAGGCGGATTCAAAACTTTTGACATGGGGTTCGTTGGCGCTGGAAGTGTGAGAAACACCCCGCACCCCTCGGAGCAACTGTGGCACCGAGGGCATTGAAACTCGGGTTCCAACTAGAGTGCCGCCCCCGATCTCAATCGTCGTCTTCTGTTCATGGATCACGACATCAGTCTTCGAGCTTGGTTCGTTCAAATCAAGCATTGTGCTCTCCAGCGGAAATGGTCAGGTTTGGCATCGCGTCGGCATACAGTTGCCGCCTGTTCGCTTTGATTTCCCTGCGCCTCCGACGTTCGGCCCGCCGCGCACGAGCGCGTTCCTCAACCAGGCGATTATCGAGTGCCCGGCACGCCGAGTCGATTCGTCTGAGAATCTTGTCCAGCTCCACGGTGCGCCGCCTATAGTCAACGTCCGTCAGCGATCTCAATAGAACATCCATCTGGTCTCGGATACCTGCCGGTACAGATGTTGTTGCGCTACGGATTCCTGGATGCGAAACCTGGCCTCGTGTCAATTGAATGATGCCCTTCCACTCCCTAACCAACTCGTCCGAGTCTGATGTGCGCTGGAGGACAGTCTTCATGTGGTTATAGCAGGCTCCGAGGCACGCATTGAAACCTGGGTCTCGCGCCGCACGCGCAAGGAATAACTCTGCGTTAAAAAGATCGTGAAGCAGACAACCTAAGCCGTAAATGTCGGTGTAGACGAGCAGTTCACGTACCCCGGAAAGCCCTGCATGTGCTTCAATCGGAGCGAACGCGGAGGCACCTACTGGCTCCGCGTAGTCCCTGGCACTGCCAATCTGCGGTGAGGTCAAGTCCACAGCGGTCCCCAGGTCCAACGCCACCACGATATCGCGACCGTTGCGAAGGACTTGTCTCAGATTGTCCTGCTTCAGGTCCCGGTGAATGATGGACTGTCGGTGGAGAGCGAACGTACCTAGAACAATGTTTCTAAAGAGCAGCAACTTCACCTTGGCTTCATGGCGCTGCTGCCTCATGAAGTACTCTGCAACACTCCCGTCCAGCCACTCCAGCACGAGATATCCGCACTTGATGGTAATTGAGCGACCAGACCGGCGATCTGTCATTGTGATAGGAATCTCTGACAACGGTTGTACGAGTTGCAGACACCTGTCGTTGTTTTGCAGGCGTTCAAGGAGTCGGCTCTCGCGCTCAAACAAGTCCATCCGATAGCGTGCGGAGAACCCTTGAATGTCGGGGTCGAAGAACTTAATGGCGACGTCGTTGCCGGACCGCTGGTCGGTCGCCTTGAAAATGACGGATAACGAACCCTCCATTCCTTCGCGCTTTCCGGTGGCCGGGTCACGATTCACCACTCGAATGTCGCAATACCTACTATCCAGGAGGGGGGTTCCGTGCAGCGTCGAGATGAGGTTTTTTGTGTTGTCAGTCACAGGTCGCACCTTGAAGGTGTTGCAGACGTGCTCTCCGACTCAGCATCATCTTCTCAAATCAGACAGTTACAGCATACACGACGGCAGCGGGTCCGTATTCCGTCGAGTCTCGTTTAAGGCGACGCCACTGACCGGATATGGGTCGAGAACCAACTAGTGTTGAAAATGAAATTTCACCACCAGTCTATAGAAACCAAAAAGTGATGCGACCCTTGTTACGGAGAATTATGCTCTTCGGTGTGTATTCCGGCCTAAGCCGATCACCGATTCCGGGGTAGAGCCGAGCACCATTGCGGTGACAAGCCGATCGATTTCGGCCTGCCAGCGGCATCAGAACGCAGTTCCTTATCCCGGCTCTAGCACTCAAGGCGGGATAACCCATTGACCGCGGGGCCATCGCCCCCTTGTTGCGAGCGAGCACCCAGCCTGGTTTTCACGCGGTTATCCAGGCATGAAATCCTATTGCTTGTGCGGTTGTACTGCGCCGCACCCATGAGCATCCGTGCCATCGCCCAAGCTATCGATGCTTCGCCTGCAACCGTAGGCGATTCCATCCGCCGCGCTCAGGTGGCCCAGCTCAGTGGGCCACTGCCCGAAGAGATAAGCAGGCGCGACACCGGGACACGACCTCTAAGCCCCTGCCTGATGGGGCCGGCGTTCACCGCGAACTCAAAGGTGTGAGGCTCTCGCTGCTGTGGCAGGCGTGCAAGAGCGAGCCCCCCGACAGCTTGCCGTATGCGCACTAAGGTTCGGGTACACACCGGCTATCACATCGGGCTGGAACGTGAAGCGCACCCGAAACACCTCGCCGGTGGTACCGTGGACGCGCTGACTGGCCCCCTCGGTGCACCATTGGCGGCCTCGGTGCACCACCTGGCGGCCTCGGTGCACCACTCGCGGGTAGGGTCTTCAAGCGCGGACCAATCGGCAAACAGTTCGCCGTACAAACCATCGCCCTTGATGTACTGCACGCCGGCTTCAACCTTGCCCTTGACTTCGTGGGTCATAGCCTGCGCAGGCCCGTATACGCAACCCGGCGGCGCTGGCGCAGTGGGCCAATCGCTCGTCAATGGTCAACTCTAGGTAGCGTTGGTGTACCACCACCCACTGGGTTGGGTCGTAGGCGCATTCTTCGGGCACGCCGCAGAAGGCACCAAAGGCCCCGCCATGAGCCTGAATGAAGCGCTCGGTATCGAATGCCCGGCGCGTCGGCTTTCTTCTCAACCACCTGCGCCGCAATGTCTAGTTGACAACCCATGGCGTCTATCGTGACCAAAGCCCCCTTAATGTCCAGCAACTCCAGTAACGCTGGAGTTGCCGTGATCTCATTGGCGGTGATCTCATTGGCCATGATCTCATTGGACGTTGGTGTCCGTGGCCAACTGGCCCAACGATAGCTGTTGCCTACACGCCCAGGCGCTGATCCCATGCAGTGCCTCATGCCCACTGCGCCGGTTGTGAAAGCGCCTTGCGGTCTCACCGTCCAGGACGATCACTTCACTGTGGCCATCGTCATTGTCACTGACCAAGCTAGCAGCCCACTGAGCAAAACACTGGCCAAAGGCTCCAGCGTCAATGCACCCCATCACCCAAGCCAGCGTATCCCCGTTAGGGATACCGCTTGCAAAAGCTAGCAACCGCCGTAGCCACTGTAGCTTGGTTTGTCCAACTTGGGTCATGGCCTTCCAACCACCGGCCCCGCTGATGGCGGCACAGGTACGCAACAGCCATATTTCATTGAGAGAGTAGAGGTGATTTTTGTCTGAGCGTGGGTCCTTCAGCGAGGCAAAGACCTTAGTCAATCCGGCAAGCATGGTGCTGTAGTAGCAGCGAAATAAATGTCACTGTGCCCTACAACGCCTTGTTTATGAAATATTTATTATCATGCGGTTGCCCTGACCAGAGGCGGTAAAACGAAACAGCACCAAAGGATAAGCGTTATAGTGCCGCCCCATGCCGGCCGCACCCAACCATCCTCTTCGCGCCATCACCGCGGTGGTCACCGCGATGGTCTTGTTGTCGGTCCAGGACATGACCGTCAAATGGATGAGCGACTCTTATCCACTGCATCAAGTGATGTTGGTGAGAGCTTCGGTAGCGACGCTGATCATCCTTCTGATCATGCGCGTAGAGATCGGCTGGCGGGGACTGCGCACATCGCGTCCCGGCGCCCACTTGGCCCGGAGCCTGCTGACCGTGCTGGCGAACTCTACCTATTTCCTAGGCGTGGCGGTCATGCCATTGGCCGAAGCGATGGCGGTGTTCTTTGTCGCCCCATTGCTCATAACCGCATTGTCCGCCCTACTCCTGAGAGATCCGGTGGGGCCGCGCCGCTGGACCGCCGTCGCCATCGGCTTAACCGGGGTGATCATGATATTGCGGCCAGGTGCGGAGGCGGTTTCGCTGGTCGCCCTACTACCCCTGGCGGGCGCCTGCGCCTACGCCGCCATGCAGATCATAACCCGCCGTCTGGGCACCACCGATCCGGCCTCGACGATGGCGTTTTATATACAGATGACCTTCATCGCAGTCAGCACCACCATGTATCTCATCGCCGGAGATGGCGCCTTGGCACACGGTGCGGATCCCGCTTTGCAATTCCTATTACGCGAATGGATCACACCCACGCCCAGGGATGGCGCGATCATGGTGGCTGTGGGCGTAGTCAACGGCGCGGTGTCTTATCTGCTGTCTCAAGCGTATCGCAGCGCAGAGCCCTCGCTGGTAGCCCCCTTCGAGTACACGGCTTTACCGCTGGCGGTCGGTCTAGGCTTTTTGGTCTTCGGCGATATCCCCGATACGCAAGCCTCGCTCGGCATCGTGCTGATCATAGGCAGCGGCCTCTACGCCATGTACCGGGAGACGGTACGCCGCCGCCAGCGGGCCGAGAAACAAAGCGGTTAGCTGCATGGCTTGTGACAAACCCGGCATGGCCACTGAGCCCTGTCACGCCAGCGCGTCAAGAGCAGGCGCGTCACTCACTGCACCACCGCTGGCGGGAATGGTACCCGGGCGCAGCTCCAGTGCTTGCAACGCATCCCCGCCGCCATAGGCACAATGCAAGCCCCACCTTCTGCCAGGCTGGAAGCCAAAACGCCCGTAATACGCCGGATCGCCCAACACCACGGCAAACCCGCAACCGGCGAGGCGGCACGCCGCGAGTCCCTCGCGTACCCGTTGCGCGCCTAGACCCCGCCTGCGCCTATCCTCCGCCAGCCCCAATCCCGCTACACTAGCGACCGTGAACGGGCTAAACGCTATGTAACCAGCCAGCTCCCCGTCCTCATCACCCACGAGCGCGATGGCCAGCATGTACGCGGTGCGCAACCGTGCCACCAGCCCGGCCTCTTGGCTAGCCGGAAAACTGTCCGTCAACAACTTTCTTACATAGGGGCCGTCCGACGTGTTCTCCTTACGAATAAGCGAACTTGCCCCCCAAGCGCAGCCTGGCCACTGCACAGACACAGCAACCCTCCCTTAGATCTAACGGTACAATTGCCTGCTGGAGACACTGGATAGGCATTATCAGGATGAGGCGCACGATCTTATTAGCCATAGTTGCGGCGACTGTTCTAGCCGGATGCGCAACACCCTCTACACTCAGGCCCGGTGTTTCGTCAGTGGCCGCGGAGTTGGAAGCAAAAACCCAGCGAGAACTGGCGCTACGGGCATACTTTGACGAGAACCAACGTCTGCAACGGGTTGCGTATCGAATACTAACCCGCAGTGTACCGCTTTGCGGCGAGCGTGTGAGTTATACCATCGGTATGCGCGCCACTAACAACTTGGAGCTACAGGACGGATGGCGCGACGCCGCCCGCGAGGCGCTAGGGATTACCGATTTAATGCAAATAACGTTCATTGCGCCGCAGTCCCCCGCGCAAGCAGCCGGACTGCGCGTCGGCGATGTATTGGAGAGTATTGCCGGTTGGAGCGTACCAGTGGGGGAGTCCGCAGCGGAACAAACCCGCGAACAACTGGCTAAATCACTCATGTCGGGACAACCGCTCTCTATACAGGTACGCCGCTCCGGTGAAGCGCGGGCGTTTACAGTGACGCCAGTGCAAACCTGTGCGTTCGACGTGGTGTTAGACCCTAGCGATATAAAGAACGCCTATGCCGATGGCGATCGGATCGTCATGCATAAAGGCATGATGGAGTTTCTCCGGACCGATGAGGAAGTGGCCTTCATCGTCTCCCACGAACTCGCTCACAATGCCATGGGTCACATCGACTCGAAGAAAACCAACGTCATCGCCGGAGGCGCGGCGGGGTTGCTGGTGGATGTGCTCGCCGCGGCGGCAGGCGTCAATACCGGCGGACAATTTACCGAGTTGGGCGCGATGGCGGGCGCGGGCGCTTATTCCGTGGAGTTTGAGCAAGAAGCCGACTATGTAGGACTGTATTACATGGCGCTGGCCGGCTTCGATATCCGCGAAAGCGCTAACTTCTGGCGCCGCATCGCCATTCAAAGCCCACAGAGCATCGAGCACAAATCGACCCATCCGACATCACCGGAACGATTTGTGGCTATTGCAAAAACAGTCAAGGAAATTGCCACCAAAAGGTCGTCAGGCGAGCCGTTGCAGCCGAATATGGAAGTAAAGCCGAAAGCCTCTACGGTGCCCGGTGCCGATGAACAGGTCGATCGATAATCTCGCCAGAGACGCCGTGCCGGCCGGCTAGGCCGCCCGGGTAATCGGCGGTGTACTGTGGAATATTGTCCATTCTCACCGGACGGCGTAGACCAGCTCTCATGCAAGAGCGGCAAGCGGATCGGTGCCATCGTCCAGGTAAGATTTGCCGATGTTCGCGACACCCGCTGCGCGCACAGTATCCGCCCCGCCGGCTAGTTGCCCCTGAGTATCTGTCGGCAAATCCCGCACAGCCTGTTGCAGTCAATCATCGCACGCACCTGGGGTACCGGTACCGCCGGTGCGCGCCCGGAGTTCACGTAATATCGATGCCGCGGCCACGGCGCCCGCAACGTCTTGGCGCTGCCACATGAGCACTGTTTGCAATTCCAAGGTGATAGTCTGGCCATGGCGCTCGCCGAGCTGGCGCCCGATGACAATTGACAGCTCGCTTAACACTGCCCCGAACCCAGCATGCGCACCTGCCTGGACATCTGGCGCCTCGGTAAAAGCCAGGGCGATGAGCGATGGGCAGCCGCTGGCCGCTACCCGTTGACCTTGGGCAGCCGCGCGGGGCGCTCAGTCGGGTCCCGCCTCAACCCCCGTATCGACACGACCGTACAACGACACGGCTCACCTCACTGGACAAGCCTGACCCACCCAGCACGATAATCTGCGCGGTGCTCACCACCACCCCTGACCCCACACACGCGCCAAAGCAGAGCCATTGACTCTGTTGAACCCTCCCGCCCTAGAGACACTTCACACCCTATAAGTTCACCGCTATGGCCACCGCCTTGGCCGGGCAGATGAACGCCCCCCGGAGGGCTGCGCTGTCCTCCTTCGGGGAGAGTGCCTAGGGCTGCTCGTTGACCGCGCGACCACCGACCGCGGCAACCGCCGGGCAGCGCCTAGCTACGGCGCGCCAAGCGGCGCCACAGCGCCTGTGTCGAAGACATCGACTAGTGATCGGCTTGGCCGCAATACACACACCCCCGTATAGATCGCAGTCACCATAATCCAATAGAGCCGGTTCTCTATGCCTTTGCTCTCTTCACGGCACGCTTCGAGCAGGGTGCGGCGCTCGGCGCTGGTTAGAAACCGTGTTCGCCCGTTGTCCACGTGTGATCGTCGGACAGCTTGGACAAGGTTCTGGTCTTCTCTCAACACGTGCCAGTCCTCTTTATGGCTGCGGAATAGACGCTGCTGAGAACATTCAAGCAGTGCGCCACCGTTGCGTTCGGCCGACGGCCTGCCCTGATACCACGGATGAACAGTGCAGACAGTAATTCGTCGCGGCACTCAGATATGAGGCGTGGCAGCTCAGGGTCTACGGCCTTGTACTTGCCGAGCCTCAGTGCCCGATAGGCGAGTTGATCGGTGTACGTCTGCCTCGTCTTTTTCTTCTTGGTTGGCAAAGCGAAACGCTAGTAGCGGGCGATGAATTGGCCCACCGTCAGGTGCAGCGAGTCGACCACGACCGAATCTTTCCTAAGCTCCGTCTCCTGGCCCCACGGTTCTGCGGCAAGCGGTGTGCCGAACGTTCTGCTTGACCCTTCACCCCGTGACAGAGACCACCACCTTATAGCGTGCGGCCCCTGGCAGTCACCCTAGTTTCGATACTTGCCATCAAAAACGGCCTTCTGCTACCTTCGCTTAGTGGTATCGGGCGGGTATATAGTGTCGCCACGACTCCGGTCACAGTTCGGGGGATGACGATCAGTTGCCGCAAGGCGTTCCTCTACGATCTACCCCTGAAATTTCGTGACAAAATTTCAGATGCCCCTAAGCGTTTGATTTTCAAAGACAATGCCGGTGTAGCTCAGTTGGCAGAGCAACTGATTCGTAATCAGTAGGTCGGTGGTTCGAGTCCACTCACCGGCACCATTTCTCAAACGAAAACATCCAGAAAATTCCCGGAAAACCATCCTGCTAATTTGGGAATCTTCAGGTTAGGTAATCCCCCCGAAAAGTAGCGGTATTGAGAAGTGGAATGTTCTCGTAGTGTGAACGAAGGCGATCCCACATGACAAAGTCCCGATACCCAGACAGCCCGATCATCAGCATCCCGAAGCAGGCCTAGACCGGCACGCCGGTTCCAGAGCTTTGCCGCGAACACGGTATGAGTTCGGCCATGTTCTACACATGGCAAGCGCGGTATGGCGGCCTGGATGCGTCGCTAATGGCCCGTCTCAAAGAACTGGAGGACGAGAACCGCCGACTGAAGAAGAGGTACGCCGAGGAGCGGCTTGTTTCGGCGATCCGCAAGGAGGCTCTCGAGGGAAAGTACTGAGGCCCTCTCGCAGACGTGAGAGGGCCAAGAGCACTCAGGCGGCACACGGCACGGGCAGCGCAGTGGTGTGTCGCGCCCTTGGTCTCAGTGAGACCGGCTATCGCTAGCGCGCGAAGCTCTGTGAGGAGAACGCACTGATTGCCGATGGGTGGGTGCGTCTGACCCACGATCAGCGCAACTGGGGCTTCGGGCCATGTTGCCTGTGCCTGCGCAACGTCAAAGGCTTTCGCTGCAATCATAAGCGGGTGTGGCGGGGCTACCGGGAGTTCGAGCTAAATCGACGGGTTGAGCCGAAGCGGCGCATTGTGCGTGACAAGCCGGCGCCTTTGGCCGTGCCCGATACCATCGATCGCACCTGGCCGATGGACTTTATGCACGAGCGTTTGGGAACCGGCGGTACTTACCGGCTATTGCACATCATCGACGATTTCAGTCGCCAAGGTCTGGCCATCGAGGCCGATTTCTCGTTGCCGTCTGAGCGTGTCATTCGGGTGCTTGACCAGTTAATGGCGCGGCAAGCGGCCAGTGCTACGAGGTGATAACGGCCCTGAGCACGTCAGTGCCGCGCTAACATCCTGGGCTGAACAGCAGGGGCTCCGGCTAGAGTACATCCAGCCAGGAAAAGCGCACCCAAACGGCTACGCCGAACGTTTCAACCGAACGGTGCGCTACGATTGGCTTGGTCAATACCTGTTTGATTCAATCCAACAGGTCCAACCATACGCTAGGCGTTGACTTTGGACCTACAACAACGAACGGCCGAACATGGCCTTGGCAGGCATCACCCCGAAACATCGGTCATCGTTCATGCCGGCCTTCCATTTGGTTGTTGCTACCACTGTATTTAGGGCAGTAACAGCTTGCGCTTGCGCGGCTCAGGGTTACGCCGGTAAGTCGTCGCGCGTGAGGCCTGACCGTCCGCCTTTCGGCAAGTATCGGTAGAGGGTGGCAGGACTGGTATTCGGCCGAGTTGCCACTTCTTGTACGGCCCTCTCTGGGTCGGCGAGTAGCGCCCTTGCAACAGCCATGTCTTTCTCAGAAAAGGATTTCGGTCTACCGCCCTTACGGCCACGGGCACGCGCAGCCAGTAGGCCGGCAGTCGTGCGCTCTCGAATGAGGTTGCGTTCGAATTCCGCGATTGCGCCGAAGACTTGGAACACAAGCCAGCCGCCGGATGTCGTCGTGTTGAGGTGCTCGGTCAAGCTGACAAGCCCGACGCCAGCCGCGTCGAGGCGGGCGGCCAGTTCGAGCAGGTCCTTTAGGGAGCGGCCTAGCCTATCTAGGCGCTAGACGACCATCACGTCACCTGATCTGGCGCAATCTAAAGCGGAGATGAGTCCCTCACGATCTGCACGTATCCCAGATTTCGTATCCGTGTAGATGCATGTGTAGCCAGCGGCCTCCAAAGCATCGCGCTGCATAGACACGCCTTGGTCGGTGGTGCTGATTCTGGCGTATCCGATCTTCATGGCGCGCTGAGACTCTCTCAAAAGCCGACGGCGTTATATCAATATTGAGAGACTATTACGAAAGAAAGTTTTGAGATATGGTAGGCAGAACTAAACGACTATTGGACGATTCTGTCCCGAGTGTCTCGAAAACGGTCGTTTTTGAGGTGGGCCTGCAGGAAGGAAGCCTATGGTCAGAGAGGAAGCGTCTGAAGAACTCACGTCAGTGAGTGGCCCGGAGGTACGGGTTCTTCTGAGTGGTGGACTCGATTCAGCGTGTTGTCTCAGCTTCTACAAGAATGCCGGGCGACCTACGGATGCTGCCTTTATCGATTTCGGGCAGAGCGCTCGTTACAAGGAATTCGAGGCAGCGAAAAGCCTAGCGGCACACTATCAAGTCCGACTGAATCGCTTCGATTGGACTGCAGGGTCGATGAAGCTGGCCGGAGAAGTGCTCGGAAGGAACGCATTCTTTCTCTTTGGTGCACTAATGGAGGCACCTTCGTCTGTGACGGGAATCGCTATCGGCATTCATGCAGGGACCGGCTATGCGGACTGCAGTCCTGCGTTCGTTGAAGAGATGCAGCGTGTTGTTGACCTTTACTCGGGCGGTCGAATCTCCGTATTGGCACCATTTGTCGATTGGTCTAAGCCCGACATTTGGGCGTATGCGAAGTCGCAATCAGCGCCGATTCCCTTGACCTATAGTTGCGAGACAGGAGGAGACGCACCTTGTGGCGTGTGCCTGTCTTGCAAGGATCGGGAGAAACTGAATGCACTTTAGGTCTCGCAATCCGCAAACCCCATTGGGAGCAGATGTGGATCTACCACTGCTTGTGCCGTCATTCTCGAGCAAAGGCTTCGGATTCTACGTAGAGAAGTCCGAGGGCACAGAGCGAGTTCACTCGGAAACGAATGGGGCCTTGGATGTTTTGGGAGCTTATCTCCACGAATCCTTCCTCATTAGTGCGTATGACTTATTTCATGACCACTACGCCTCTCCGAAAAAGCACCTTGAGACGCCGCGCCTGTTATTCCTCGACAGCGGTGGATATGAACTGGCGCCAGAGTTTGATTCGACGGAGCCGAAGATTACGCCTGTGCGCAACCTTCCATTCTCTTTCGAAAACTATCTGGCCGTCCTTGACGACTTGGTAGAGACTAATAGCGACGCTTCGATTCTGGTCGCGAACTACGACTGGGACACCAAGCACACACCATTTGAGCGGCAGATTCAAAGCTCTAAGCGTCTATTTGACTCTTATCCCCATTGGGGAAAGAACCTCCTGTTGAAACCCGCATCTGACAGGAGCGACGTAATTGAGGTAGATGCTCTTCTGCCGGTTGTAGCGGAATTGCGTGACTTCGATGTAGTTGGAGTAACTGAGAAGGAACTTGGCCACGATCTTCTCGACAGGTTGCGCCGCCTCGCTAGGCTTCGTGTTCTCCTGACCCGTAACGACATCCACGTTCCTATCCACGTTTGGGGCGGGCTGGACCCTACAATCACGCCGCTGTACTACTTTGCCGGCGGAGAGATCTTCGATGGAGTCTCGTGGATGAGGTACTACCTTCATGAAGGACTAGCGGTCAACCTCGAAAGCTCAATCCAGATTCGTGGTGATCTCGCGGCTCCCTATGACGAGTCAATTGTGACCGCTCTTAGCAGCAACATTTCTTATCTGGCAGGGTTGGCGACCAGTTTACAGGTCTTCGGATCGTCGGAGAATCAAGATTTTACTGTATTTGAGCACGGCCGGGAGAATCTCAAGCGCGCATTCGAGACCATGCGGTCTCAGATCTCAGAGCTAGAGGAGATTTGGTAATGGGAGGAGGAGGCGGGGGTCGCTATATACCCGCGTCCAGTCCTTCGCTGCGGGCCAAGGTCGATGCGGCTCGCGAGGCGGAAGCGAAGAGACTAGAGGGCGATGTCAACGGCTATCTGCAAGATTGCTTGAAGAACTACAACGACAGAGATGCCGAAAAGATTGGGGAACGCCTTGGCGAGTTGAAAGACATCGTCGGCGATGATGTCGATATCGACTCGGTTCTGTTCGGCGGATCCGTCGCCAAGCACACCTATGTCGAAGGCCTGAGCGATGTGGACGCACTGTTGGTTCTCAATAGAGAGAACACTGTCGGACTATCGCCACAGCAACTGCTGGACAATTTGACGGACATCATTCGCGACAAGTACACCGGGCGCGAGATAGAGAGCGTTGACAAGGGCAATATGGCAGTGACCGTGGCGTTTCGCGACGGCTCGGAGGTCCAGTTACTCCCCGCCGTCAGGGTGGGAAAGGAGGTTCGCGTTCCAGATGCCTCTGGTAGCGGGTGGAACGCGACCAATCCAGCGGCATTCAAGGACCAACTGACTTCAGCGAACAAGCGGCTTGATGGCTCTTTGGTTCCGACAATCAAACTCATGAAAGCGTTGGTTTCTCGTCTGCCGGAGCAGCAGCGATTGACCGGATACCATCTGGAGTCACTCGCGCTCGATGCCGCGAGCGGATACAAAGGGGGCACTAGTACACGCGAAGTGCTGATGCATGCACTAAAGCATTCTTCAGAGCGGGTGAAGACTTCGTTACCAGATGCTACTGGACAGTCGAGAACGGTTGACGGGTACCTCGGGGCGGCGAACAGCACGAACAGACGAGTGGTATCCCAAGCTCTCGCCAGTCTGGCAAGACGGCTCGAATCTGCCCGTTCTGTCGGGCAATGGAAGTCCATGTTTGAGGGTGACCGAAATTCCTAGTCAGCAAGAGATTGAACGGCAGTACTCCGTAGCTAGCCAAACGTTAGCGATGCATCACATGCTGAAGGATAGATACAGGTTTCGCGCGAGATTTGCTGAAATCTTGCTACTGATAGCGTCCGTAGTCTTCTGCGCTTCAACATTTGCCTCTGGCGAGACGTATGGATTCTTTGAAATTGATGCTTTGCAGACGAAATTCGTTTTGGGTATCGCATCTGTGGCAGCGTTCGCCGGTGCGTTGGTTCTTGCGGTGTTCGACTGGCCTGGAAAGGCATCAAGGCATGAAGATGCAACCCGCAAATGGACATTGGTCTTACAGGAGTTTCGGGAATCTCGCGGGCCTGACGCAGGATGGCCTGAGGACAGGCGCGAAGAACTGTCGCGTGCGTATTGGTCGGCGAACGAGAATACCCTCCCAATCCCTGATGCCGACTTCAACACGCTTAAGTCCGCATACTTGACCAAAGTTGAAGCAAGCAGGCTTATTTCGCGTAATCCGGGCTTGCCGAGCATGTTCGCATGCTTCGCAGTGAGGGCCAGAGGAACCATAGGGCTGTTTCACAACAAGAAAGAAGAAACGGAGAGGAGGAAGGAGCGTGGAGGCGGTACTGACGAAAGCGAAACTGGTGAATAGGTATCTCGATGCAAAGGACTTCCTCATCCACCGCGGATTCGCAGACGAGATTGACTGGCAGGACGCAACCGTTGATTCGGATTTTTGTGAGTCGGACTTCTTGCGAGAAGGTGCTTGGGTGATCCTTTCGTCAGGGATGCGTGAGGCAGTAATCGCGAGAGTCTTTCCTGCAATCGGACGTGCGTTCCGTGACTGGCGGTCGGCGACGGAAATTGTCGAAGCGGAGCAAGAGGTTTTCGGCGCGGCATTTCAGCTATTTGGTCATCGAGCAAAAGTTAACGCCATGCTGGCATTGGCGGGAGAAGTTAGCGCAAGCGGCTTTGACTCCGTAAAGCATAGAGTCAAGTCGGAGGGCGCCGACTACCTGCATACGTTTGCGTTCATAGGACCCGTCACGAGTCTTCATCTAGCCAAGAACCTTGGTGTGGATATTGCGAAACCCGACCGACACCTAGTAAGGATTGCGAAGACCGCCGGGTACCTTGACGCGCAAGTCCTATGCGAGACGATCTCCGATGTCACTGGGGATCGCGTATCTGTGGTTGACATTGTGTGGTGGCGATTCGCAACTTTGGTACCGCGCTATCTGGACTGGCTGCTTGACCTTGACTCTAAGACCATGGCGCCTATATTCGATCTTGATCCAGAAAACGTTACTGTAAGTGCTTGATTCTATTGACAGGGCTTTTACCTTAATTCTTTGATGAAGTTAGTGGAACTTATTGTTTATAAAGGAATTGTCGATTCTAGTTCCTCTCGCTCACAATCAGTAAGCCGGCAGTTCAAGTCCGCCCACCGGCAGTATTTTTATAAAGAAATCAGTTAGTTACGCCGGCTCTGATCGCCGCACAGAAAATACGCCGAATACTTCTTTGAAAACGATCACTGGCGAGGTGGGGTGCGCCGGCGGTTGCTGGCCCGCATGGGAAGCCGTTGGCGGCGGTAGAGTGATCCTTCATCGCCCCGCTCTTGTGTCCGCTCTTACCGGAGTCGCCCGCCACGTCGATCCCGCCGGTCAACGCCTTGGGCCGTAGCTCGCGCAGCGCTGGCCGCTTGCACTGTTCCTCGGTCTTGCGCCAGATGGCGGCGCCAGCCTCGGCAGCGGCGTCCGTGAACCGCCTCGCCATGCACTCAACGGTAAACACGTTGGCCGCTCTCCAACCGCCGCATCCAGCGCGGGTAGCAGAGCAGCGATAGGGAGTGCACATGCTGCTCGCGCTTTCACGGCCGGAACCAGCGTAGCGTCCGGTCAAGGCCAGCCGCAGCCTCGAACTCAATCACCCTGTCCTGGCCGTTCTTTCTGGCCGTAAAACGCAGGTCGTTCCCGGCGGCCGCGAACGCCCGTGGACCGAGCACACCGCTTGGGCGGTGCGAAACGGGGTAGCTCAGATTGCGGACTCCGCGAGGCCATGCCGCGGGTAGCCGAGTGGCGATAGCTGCGTAGTCATCGTCACCAACGCAGACATCCCGCTTGGGTTCAGCACCAGACGCGATGGCCCGGGACGAGTCTGCGGTGAGCATGCCGTGCTTGATGGCGTGTTTGAGTACGTTCCGTATGACCGCCAAGCAGGTTGTTGTCGCCGCTCGGGCTGCTGTCAAGCCAGGGGCTGAGACACTGGCGCAGCCCCATTGGGCCGTCACACCGATGGGCCGTCACCTTGATGCTCGGTACAGACAACAGCCCGGAGGTCTCGATCCGCCTGCGGGGTATTCGCTGGTAGTCGGCCTTCGTGCGCATTCCTAGGGGCCGATTTGTCCGGCCCACTGGAGGGTTCGGCAGAACGGTCTCGCGCCAGCGCCAGCCTCTTGTCCTTCGCTTCCGGGACTTGCTTGCCGGCTATTCCGCTCGACGCAGAAGACGCCCGTGCGGCCATTACGGTACCGTCCAGCCGCTAGCGCCCGATCACCCTTGCGCCGTGGACGGCCCATGCTCAATGACGGCCATGCAGTCGGGCGGCCACCGCCTAGACCAAGGGAGCCGGAGCATTCGGTTCGCCGCCCCGGCCGAATACGGCGAGCGCCACCCGCCATTCCCCCGCCATCATGCGGGCGGGCAGCACCCCGGTGCGACAGCCGCGCTGTCGCTGCGCTGCGGGTAGATGGATTGTGCGCAAAGCGCAGCTCATTCAACTTCGGCAGCGTGATCCAGTTTGCGCCGGCGCCGTGCGTAGCCGGTGGGCCGAATCGAGCTGTTGCTGGATCTGCAAACAGCGCAATGCGCCCGTGGTCTGAGGCTTGACGTGACCGGGGGATTAGGCGGCACTAGCCTCGCAATTGACAACCCCAATATGCCCCGGCGGTCAAGGATATGCCGGTGCAGGCGCTGGACCCGTTGCGCAAATCCGGCGCTGCCCACCGGCTCATCGACGTGCGCACGCCAGAGCATCGATGGCTCGGTGCTCCTTGAGCAGGACACTATCGGCGAAATCGAGCGCTTGGAGAAGGGCACCATGCCGGTGTTCTACTGCCACACTGGTAGGCGCAGCGCCCAAGCTGCCGAACACTTCCGGCGGCAAGGCTTGAGCAATGTGTACAACGTGGCGGGTGGGATTGAGGCTTGGTCCCCAGAGGTGGATGCCAGCGTTCCTGCCCACTGAAGTACCTACCTACTTAACTAGGCTGATTTTCAAGCGCGGGCGTGCTCGCCGCCCGCGCTTGCTAACCCTGCACCCGCTTGCCAACCCTGCACCTTTGACATGGCCCGTTAGCTGTCATACGCAGCGCTATATTCACGATAGTTATTGGCACGATAGTTATTGGCACGGTAGTTATTGGCCCCATTGTGGTGGCATGCTAGGTGATACTAGCGGTGCCCGTAGTGGTTGAGGAGGATGGTTCATGGGCGAGCCGGGACGCATGAATCCGCGTAGGCTTCTAGCAGGCGCGTTATGCGTGCCCATTGTCCTCGTTCTCCTATTAACTTTCGCCCCACCAGCGCTGGCGTGGACACACGCCGTCTCCGCGCAAGGCAAGCACGACATTACGGTGCGTATTCCCACCGGGGGGCGCTATGCCATCCGCGCCAGCGGCCCAGCTGGCGTGGCGCTGCGTCTAGTGTCCAGGTTGCGCGGACCGGGGCCGTGGCATGGTAAGGCCGGGGAGCAAAACGGGGCGTGGAATACGTTCATCGAGGCAGGCGTACACCGCATTGATACCTGGGGGGCTGAAGGGGCGGCGGGCAGTGCGGATGTTGCGGTGCTGCCGTTCGCGGAATTGAACACCGCGCCGCTCGAGTTACAACCGGTGGACAACGTCAGCACCACCTTGGCGCAAGGACAAGCGCGCAGCTTCTGGGTGACCCTGACCGAAGCGGAGCAGTTGATTCTAGAGGCCGCCGGACGCTCGCTGGAGGGGCTGCATATTCGGCGCGATGGCCGGTGGATTTTGCGCACGGACGATGCTTTTGCAACCGTCGAGGAGCCCAGTGAAGGCAGGCCGTTGCGTTTCGTGAGATTGAGCACTGCGCTCGGGCCTGGGCGCTACCGGGTGAGCGCGTACGGCGGGGCGGTGCTCGATTGGGCTGACGGCAGCGAGGAGCAACCGCTTTATCTGCGCAGGGGGATCCCGCGCTTGCCGAGTACTTACCGCGCCGCGCATAAGGCCAGCCCTTTTGGTGTGGACCGGTTTTGGGTACCTGCCAGAGCTGGCGCATTCCGCCTGGAGTTGCCGCTCAGCGCCAGGGCGGCCATAGGCGTATCGACCATTGCCACCCCCCAGGCCAAGCGTCGGATCTTCGCTGCGCCGATGGCACAGGCGCGGATCAGCGATGCGAGCAAGGTGCCGATCGCGCGGCTTTATCTTGATCGGACCACGCCGCTGGCCGAGACCGGCGGGGCATTCGATTTGGTAACGGTTGAACGGCAGGCGCACGCCTCTTACACCCTACAGATGTACGTGCCAACGGGCCGCGCGGTATTGCGGCAGGCCGGCGAATACTGGGTTGAGAGCGTGATCCCCGGCGCCGCGCGCGATGAGCTAGGCGCCAACGGCTTGCTGTTCGTGGGCCCCAGTCAAAATAACGATCCGCCGTTGGATCAAGAGGCTTTGGTGATTCTGCACGGCGGTGTCAATTGGCAGCGCCGCTTTAACCTCACTGCCAAAGCCCAGGCGTGGTTGCGGGTGGTGGAGCCAGGCTCTTACAAATTTACCGGTTCCGGGGTGCGAGCCGCCTATGCCGTACGGCCATACAGCCGCCCGCGCACGGGTAAGTGGCAAGCGGTGCAACCGGATGCCGATGGCGTTGTTGAGCTGGTCCAAGGTTACTACCGGCTGACCATCACACCGGAGCGACCAGGGGTACACGGATTTGGGCTGAGCGGTGCGAGAGCCTCGGGTGCGGCGGTTATGCTGCCGTCCGTGGCCCGCTTCACGGCAAAAGTGGCCGCTCGGGAGCAAGCCATCATTCGGCTAACGCCCGCTCAGGGCGAAGACGCCGGGCTGTTGGTGCGAAAGTTGCCACTCACCTTAAAGCATCCGCTCGCCATGACCCTAGATCCCGGCGCGCCAACATTGTTACCGCTACGGTTGGCGGCGCCCGGGACGTTATCGGCGCTAGGGCCCGGAACGCTGGAGGTCCGCGCCTTACCCGGTCCTTGGGCGGCATCAGCCCGTTTGGATACCGGCCCGCACCATCTCGAGGTGCGCAACCGCGGCGCGGCGCCGGTACAGGCCATGCTGCGCTGGCAGCCGGAGGAACGAGCATCGCCCGCTGAACCAACACCAGTGCGCCCGCCGGATAGGTTAACGCTTGAGGCTCCTAGGCAAGTACGGTTGCATCGAGATTCACCGGCCCAGTTCGAAATCCACATCCCGCGTGACGGCCTCTACGCGCTCGGAACCACCGGATTGTTGGCGACGGTGGCGCGAGTGAGTAGCCCCCTAGTCCCGGCCCTGTATGAGGCAAAAAGTAATGGCATGGGCCGCAATGCGCTCATTGAGGGGTACTTGCCGAAGGGTGAATACCTGCTTGATGTGGCCACTTTGGGTAAGAGCGAGGGCCTGGCTGGTGTTTTCGTGCTTGAACTGAGGCTCGACCCCATGCCGGGTGTGGTGACACCGGATGGCGCCGTGGCGATGCGTGTAGCGGCGGGAAGCGGACGGGCAGGGCAGGTCCGGGTGGCGGAGGATGGGCGTTATAGGTTGCGCGTGATGGGCGCCGGCCACCACCGCTTCAATGTGGCCCTGTCCGATGCAGGAGGGCTCCCGCTGGTGGCACCCGGCAGCCGTGGCGAGGTGGAACTGGATCTCAAAGCCGGCAGCTATCCGCTGCGGATATTCCCACCCGCGCAAACGGCGAACGTAGTCGCCGATTTGACGCGGTTGCGCGAGCCAGCGCTATACGATGGGCGCGGGCCGCACGAATTGGCGTTGGGGCAGATGGCCGCTCACCGCTGGCTGCAGCCGGAGGCCGGCACCGGGCAAATAGCGGATATCTGGGCGTTCACGTTGAGTGCGCCGGCTGAGGTCACATTGGCGGCTAGCAACGGCATGACGGGCACTCTTGCCGCGCAAGCGCCGGGGCAGCGTGTTGCAACCTTGCTGGCGGATAAAAGCTGGCGCGGTGAACTGCCGGCGGGGCGGTACCAAGCCCGTCTGTCCCATGGACGCAAGGGCAATCGAATCGATTACACGGTGGCCGTATCGGTGTCCGAGCTACTGCCCGGACAGACCCGGCGTTTGCGGGTGCCGCGGGTTGTACCAGCGTCTCTTACCGAGGGCCGCTTCGTGTTTCGCTCCCACGGGGATACCGATGTCCGGGCTGAATTGGTGAACCGTTCGGGTGTGGTGGTGGCGCGGGCGGATGACAGCGAGGGGAATTGGAATTTCGCTTTGTTGGCGCAGGCCAAGGAAGAACGGTACTCACTGCATGTATACCCGGTCGCAGCCGAAAGCGGTGTGACCACCGTATCGTTGACCGAAGTGGGCGGCGGTGCGGGTGCTTTGGCAATGGGCACGCCTGAAGATGAAGTTCGCCGCCTGAGCCCAGGCGCGTCCTCGGTGACGCTTCGACCCGGCACCGTGGCCAAGCTCTCACTACACGATCACCGCTTGCCTGGTCTTGTGCGGATCAACACACAAGCGGTTGCCCCTGCCCTGGACGCTCCTGGACTGGCTGCCGATGCCAAGCCAGGGGCGGCGGCGCTGGCTTGGCTGGACAGCCCCCGGAACCTGACACTAAAGGTTGCCGCGCAGCGGGCGGCGCTGGCCCATATCCGCTTGGACCACTTTAGTCATGGCGCGGTTGCGGCCTTATCCGCTGTTGGCACGCCGCTCACTATTGAGGGGGGTACGGTGCGCCAGGTCCGGCTACTGGAGGGACGCAAACGGCTGGTCATGGATCTACCCGCGCTGGCGCACGTACTGGTGGACGGCGCCACTATCGCGGCGGCGCCGGAGGGGGAGCGGGTAACGGTTGAGACGGATGCCCGAGAGCTTTGGCTGTTCAACCCTGGAGAGCGGTCCTTGGCCGCCGCATTGTCACAGACAGTGATAGCCGGCGAGCGCGGAGCACCGGTGAGCGTACGCTATTTCTCATCGCCGGGCCGCTGGCGCATTACTCGGACAGTCGCAGGAGCCGGGGCGGTCGAGGGCTCTGGCTCCCTGCCATTACAAGTATTTGGAGCTGCCAGGAGCAGCAAACTATTACGCCCACAGCCCGCAAGCGCGGTGCTAGAGATCGGACACAGCGCTGGCCTGACCGCCGTGTGGATGCCAACCGCGCCGGCGGACTTGCCCGCACAGATATGGGGCTCCGCCAACACGGGCGCCACGGTGTCAGCCAACACGAGGCTCGTTGTTCCCCGAGGCCGTACCGGCTTGCTGCGCGTCTTTGGCGATGACGCCGCCGTACTGCATTGGCGGGCGGCGGGCACTCACGAGTATGCTTTGCTGGCCGGCGCCAGCCACGATTTTCTGTTAACAGGCCAGCCAGGCACACTGGCTGTGCTGGCGCCCACCAGCGGTGCCCGGGTGTTCGCGCAGCAGGTGCCGGCACTGCCTCTTACTGAGGGCCTGAGTGAACCGGTTTGGCTGGGGCCAGGAATGCGCGCGGCGTTTCATCTGCACTTGCGGGCAGCGGCCGACATTGGCGTAGGTGCCCGCGCGCAGCGTGGCGTGCCCCAAGCGCATTTCCACGATGAGCGGGGTGAGGTTTTGGCGCAAGGCGTCATCCAACGCCATCGGTTGGAGGCAGGTCATTACTGGCTGGTCGTCTCCAATCCTCCCGGCATGGGGCCGCGCAGTGTACAGGCTGCCCTGGTGGGCACCAGTGTGCCAGGGCACGGGCCGCCAGCGGCGCTGGTCGAGAAATATCTGGCCGATCCCATCCCGCTACCGTCACGGTGACAGCGATGTTCGAGGTAACTATTAAGCGGCGCAGGTGGATGCTCGAGATTCTGTTTTGGTGTGGACTGGCCGCCATCTGTGCGCCCGCGCTAGCCGCCCCGCGGCTGGTGCCGGACGGGGTGCTGCGGGCCTGGGACCCGGTCACCGTATTTTTCGATGAAGCGGTCGGGCCAGCGCAGGACGGCGAGGTGTTGGAGCCCGCCGCAGTCGTTAACCCTGGCATAGTTGGCCCCGGAACTATCGGCCCCGGAATAGTAGAGGCATGGCCGGCTCATCCCGGAGCGTTTCGCTGGCTGGATGCACGCACCTTGCAGTTTAGGCCGGTGCAGCCGTGGCCGGCGCTAAAGCCTTTGGATTTCGCCGTACCAGGGGCGGCGTGGCGTATCCAAGCATTATTGGATATTCCAACGCAGACCGTGCCAGCACAGGGCGCCCAGGATCTCGGCGCCATCCGCTCGGTCACGCTGACGTTCGCCGCTGCAATTGATGCCCGCACCTTAGCGCCGCAACTACAGCTGGTACTGACACCATTGCCCGCAACGCTTGCTTTTGCCGAGCGCCGTATATCAGGCGCGGATCTAGACATCAAAGTATTGGACCGGCACACCCGCGACGCGCCGGTGAAAGTGGTCATTACATTGCCGGAACCGCTGGCCGAGGGCACTCAGGCGGAATTGCAACTGCGCCTTGGCGCCGCCCGGAATGCGCCGGTATGGCGCTACCGCTTCGCCACCGCCGCGCCCTTCAGGGTAACCCGCGTAGGCTGTCTGAACGAGCGTCTTCCGGTGCCCGCCGCCGGGGTACTCTACGGCGTGGAGGCGGTCCTGCGCTGCCGAGGACAACGTGGCCTGGTGGTCGAATTCTCGGCGCCGCCGCGGGCCACCGCCCACGCGCAGGTGGCGAGTTTTATACACATCAGTCCGCCGGTGCTTAATCTGCAAGTGAAGCTCGCCGATCGATTGCTGGTGGCCAGTGGCGATTTTGCCGCGGAGCAGCGTTATACCTTGAACCTGTCAGGCAGCACGGTGCTAGCCGATAGCACTGATCGGCGCTTGCACCCCATCGGGCCTACCCGCGTAGTGGTCACGTTCCCTAGCCAGCCACCGTTTTTGCGGTGGGCTGCGTCCCAGGGCGTGGTCGAACTGCACGGACCGCAGCATTTGCCCTTGCTGGGCCGTGCCGAGGAGCAGGTGGATCTCAAGATCTTCGGTGTTGATCCGATGGATCGCGGCTTCTGGCCGTTTCCCGGTGAGCCGGTCAGCGTGCGTGAAGATACGCCGCCGCCCGGGCCGGGTGAAGCGCCAGTGCCGTTCGATGAACCGTCTCAACACCCTGATCCGGCGCGCCTGGCGGCGCATCTGCGAACACTAGGCACGCCGCTTTTTTCCGGAATAGTTTCGGCTACCGCTCAGGCGCGGCGGCAGCGGTGCCCGCTTCGGGTTGGATTTAGCGCCTATTTTGGCGAAGACGCCCGCGGCTGGCCGCCCAGGGACTTTTCTAGTGGGACTACGGCGCGTTCAAGGAAGGCCGGCGAGAAGCTGGATGCGGGTCCAGGTAACCGACTTGGCGCTCAGCACCGTTGCGGCGGCGGACGCATTAAAAGTGGTGGTGACCTCATTGGCTGAGGGTACCCCCGTCGCTGGTGCGAGGGTGACATTGGAGGGATGGCAATACGCTGGCCAAAAGCCCCACTGGCGAACTTTCGTGAGCGCAACGACTGGCCAGGATGGGACTTTCGACTGGATTGGTGGAGGTGATGGCAGCGGCCAGGTCATGCGCCTAGCGGTGCGCACTGACACCGATACGCTGGTGTGGGATCCAGCGCGGCCACCGGAGCAGTTCAGCGATAACCGCTGGGAACCCGATCATTCGTCCTGGTTACAATGGACCCGCTCGCAGCCGCAATACTTGCGGGTCCAAGCAACCGGGCACTGTCATATTTTCACCGAGCGTCCCGTTTACCGCCCGGAGGAATTGGTGCACATCAAAGGATGGTTGCGGGGGCGTGACGCGGGCCAGTTCCACATTCCTGCGGGCGATGAGGTCACTTTGGTGGTCGATGGCCCCGGCGAGCTCCAATGGCGTTACTCGTTGCCGCTGAGCGGGGCGGGTACGTTCTATCACGCTTTTGACGAAACCGGTGTGCCAGCGGGGCAGTACCGGGCATTCGCGGAACTGCAAGGCTGGGCTTCTTGCGGGCACCTCGAGTTCAAGAAAGAAGCTTACAAAATACCCGAGTTCGAGGTGCGCATTTATGGACCCGGCCAGGTGCTCTTGGACCGGCCATTCGAGATGTCGGCCACCGCTCATTATTATGCCGGTGGCCGTGCCTCCGAGCGGCCTGTTATCTGGCAGGTGACCCAGTTCCCGTACACCGATCGATTGCCCCATGCGGCCCGTCACATTGCCAATGGACACGATTACAGTCAGTTCCGTTTCGCCTCCGTTAACCGCTTTGGCGGTGAAAAACCCTTAGAGCCTGTTCAAGATCTCCGAAGCAACAGCGCAATATTTGCAAGTAGCATCATGCCCAACGAGCTTTCGATTAGCCGCTCACAGTTTTTCCACAACCGGCGGTTTTTCTCAAACCATGAGAAGGTTCGCTCGACAACCCACCTCTTCGGGAGGACGGCAAAACGACCCGTGTCCGAGCGTTTGATAATTTCGACGTTCGCTCCGATTAATCTCAGCACTTCGCCAGCGAAAGCCATCCCCGTGTACCCGCCATCGCCCACTACACACCTAACCTCCGAGAGGCGCCCATCTGCTTGAGCAGCAAGTGCGGCCAGTGCCCCAGCTCGATCAGTGACATTTGCCGTGGTCACAAAAGCAGCGTGCACCAATCCCTGAGTGTCCACAGCTATGTGCCGCTTGATACCAGAAGTCTTCTTGCCTGCGTCATAACCTTTGTGGTTTGCACTGTCTGTGTTCTTCACGCTCTGTGCATCAACGATGATCAGGCTGGTTTTGCCACTGCGCCCCTGGGATTTGCGGGCCTCGCCAACCCATTTTTTTAACGCCTTGTCCAAGGCGCTGCAAGAGTCTTCTGGGGACGATTGCCGCCAGATAGTGAAATACTCATGCACACTTCGCCACTTTGGATACTCGTTGGGCAACATGCGCCATTGGCAGCCGGTCTTCAGCAGGTACAACACTGCGTTGAACACGTGATAGAGATCGAGTTGCCTTGGCTTGGTTCGCCGACGCGCCGCCTCCAGGATCGGTCTAACTTTCTCGAACTGTTGGCGAGATAGGTCACTCGGGTAGATTCGCTCGTCTGTCATTGCCTTCGCAGCCGCTATGACTATGGATAACAATAGCTTAGGTCAGATGTCCAAAATCGTCAGATCTTGAACAGGTTCTTAGCTGGGCAACCTCTCGCGCGCCAGGAGGGACTGACCGATGCCTCTGGGGGGAGTGTCATTGCGATCAACCCTGCCGATGAGGCCAGTGCTTTGCCCCGGCGCTATGTATTCGAGGCCACCGTCACCGGCGCCGATGGGCGTTCCGTTACCGCCACGCGGGAGGTGTTGGGATTACCGGCGCTCATCCTCGGTTTGCAGTTGGAGCCGGTGGTGGAACGGGGGCATAGAAGCACCGCCCGCCTGCTAGCTTTGACCCCCGGCGGCGCCCTGGCCGCCGGCCAGCCGGTGACGGTGCGCGTGTTTCAGCGGCAGTGGCATGCGCAGTTACGGGCGGGTGATTACAGCAGCGGCGTGGCTAAATACGTGACCGAAACGGTGGATATACCCCTGCGTAGCATCGATGTTAAAACCGCCGCGGATGGACCCACGGAGGTGGCGTTGCCGGTGTCCGAACGGGGCGTGTATGTGGTGGAGTTGGAAACCCGGGACGCGCTGGGCCGGTTGCAGGTGGTGCGCGGCGACTTTTTCCTAACCGGCGATGAGGAAGTGACCTGGTCGCGGCCACCGTCGCGGGTGTTTGAGATAACCCCGGATAAGACCAGTTATGGGCTGGGCGATACGGCCAGATTGATCATACAAAGCCCCTATCAGCGGGCGCGGGCGCTGATGGTGGTGGAGGCGCCGGGGGGTAACCAATACGCCTGGATCACCATTGAAGGGGGCACCGCGACCGCTGAGGTGACTATTCAAGAGCACTACGCCCCCGCGCTACCGGTGCATTTTCTATTGCTGCGTCCGCGTACCGGGCCGACGCTGCCGGGCGGGCGGCTCGATTTGGGGCGCCCGGCAACCTTGGCGGCCACCCGGTGGCTGCAGGTGAAGCCGAGTGCCAATGAGATAACGCTGGCCGTCGATCACCCGAAGACGGCCCGGCCCGGCGCCGTCGCCGAGCTCACCGTCAAGTTAACGGATGACGCTGAGCGGCCGCTCCCGGGAGAAGTTACCCTGTGGCTGGTCGATCAGGCGGTACTGGCATTAGGCCGCGAACAGCGTTTGAACCCCATGCCTGATTTCCTGCGGGCGCCGCCGTCCCGGGTGCGCTTTCACGACACCAGAAACAGCTTGTTCGGTTATCTGCCTTTCGAGGAATACGCTGGCGGCGGTGGGGGTGAACTGGAGCCGTTGGATCTATTGGATAACGTCACGGTGCGGCGCCGCTTCGTGCCGGTGGCGTTTTACGCCCCGAGTATTCAAGTGGATGCCAGCGGTGTGGCGCGGGTGCGGGTGCCACTGCCGGACAACCTGAGCAATTTTCGCCTGCGCGCGAAAGCTATCAGCGGCGCTGGCCGGTTTGGCCATACCACGGGCAATGTGGCCGTGCGCCTGCCGTTGATGGTGCAGCCGCAATTGCCGCGCTTTTTGCGCCACGGCGATGAATTTCAGGCGGCGGCGAACGTGCGCATAACCGATGATAAAGGTGGACCGGCGGCGGTTCAGGCCCGTTTCGAAGGATTGCGGGCCATCACAGCCGGTGAGTCCTCGCTAGCACTGGCTGGCCGTGGGCCCCATCCGCTCAAGTGGACATTGGCCGTTGCCCCTGAGGCGGCGGAAGTCACGCTAGCCGTAGCCGTCAGGAGGGAGGACGGCGCCGCGGATGCCTTCGAGGTCACCTTGCCGGTGTTCGCGGATAGGGAGGCAGTCACCACCAGACGCACATTCTCGCTGGGCGCAGATGGGCCGCTGGCGCTTCCCGCGCTGGATGACCGGCCCAGGGACGGTTCGGCATGGCAAAGAACGGTGCATGTCAGCACGGCGCCGGAGGTGGTGGGCTTGCTGGGGGCGGCCAGTTATCTCAGCACTTACCCGTATGCTTGTACCGAGCAGCGCATCGCCAAGGCGCGTGGCGGTTTGGCGTTGGCCAAGTTTGATGGCGTGCTTGATTCAGGGGGCGATACGCAGCGGTTGCGCCGTGCTCTAGAGGAGACGTTCACCTGGATAGGACAGGCCATCGATGGTCGTGGATTGGTGGCGTACTGGCCGGGTGGAGACGGTTATGTGAGCCTCACGGCGTGGTCTTTGCAGTTGGTGACGGCGGCCAAAGCCGGTGGTTTTAATGGGCCTGTAGAATTGGCCGGGCGGTTAATCCGTTCGTTGCGCCAGGCGCTGCGCTCCGATTATCCGGCCTTGGTCCCAGGCAGTGAGCTGGCAGAGCGGGCCTGGGCACTGGCGGCATTGACCGGGGCGGGCGCGGGTGACCCCGGCTATGCCGCCGAATTAGCCTTGCAGGCGCAATTTCTCTCCCTGGAGAACTTGGCGCAGATGGTGCGTGTGCTAAGTGATACCGGCGCCAGCGAAGAGCAGATTGATAAGCTGGCGCAGATGGCCTTCGCTGGTATTCGCACGCGCCTGCAAGAGGGCGCCGAGCGGTACGCCGGTTTGCATGACGATGTGGCGGTGGCGGGCGTGATATTGCCCAGTGAAGTGCGGACCATGGCGCAGTTGTTGCGTACCGCCCTCGCATTGTCGAATGGCGCACGCGCTACCCAGCTACGCGATGCGTTGGTGGCGCGGGCGACAGAGGCCGGATGGGGCGATACCAACGCCAACGCGGCGGCGCTGGCGGCGCTGGCGGCTGTGTTGACACTGAGCGGACCGCCTGAGCCGGTTCTGATCGAGGCCAGTAGCGGTGCCCAAAAAACGCGAATAGCGCTCGATGCTGGGAAAGCCTTGGGGCGCTGGTCTGCTGCAAGCGCTGGCCCCCTCAGCTTGGCGGTAACGGCATTGCCGGACGCTGCCGGACAGGTGTTAGCGGTGGTGGATCAAGCTACATATCTGCCAGCAGCCCCCGGCGCCGAGGTCGAGCAACTGAGTGCCGGTTTCGTGGTGCGGCGGGACTGGTACCGCATAGACCCAACCGGCGAGCGGCCACCCGAGCATATGAACATTGCAGCGGGTGGTGAGTTAGCACTGGCCCATGGCGCGGTCATTGAGGAGCGGGTGGAACTGGTGAATCCGCGGGATCGTTACCATGTGGCTCTGATCGCGCCCCTGGCGGCGGCCATGGAGCCGCTTAATCCGGCCCTTGAAGGCGCACCGCCGGAGGCGCGGGCGTCAGCCGGCGACAGTAGCCGGGTGACGTTCAGGGATATGCGGGACCACCGGGTCTCCTGGTTCTTCGATTTCCTGCCCAAGGGTACCTACAGCCTTCGTTTTCGTGCCAAGGCGATCACGCCGGGGCGTTTCACCCAACCGCCGGCCCGCGCCGAAATGATGTACGACCGTGCCATTCGTGGCCGCTCCGATGGTACTTATGTCCGGGTGGACGCGGGTGATGATTGATGCCGTTGAATGTAGTGTGGCGCTGCCGCCTCCATGACCTCTGGCACGCATGACCTCTGGCACGCGATTAACGCCGTCTGCCGGTGTTTTTGCCAGCGTTTTTTGGCGCCCTCTGTGGGCGTTTCTGGGCCTGGTCCTGGGGCCGCTGCGGTGGTTCATCGCTGGCGGTGGTGTGGCCGCGTTGGCGGTGGCCGTTTATCTCGCCTGGATAGCGTTTCAGGAGGCTAATCTACACGCCCCTAGGCCAGGGCAGTTGTTGCTGGATGCGGTGGCTGAGCCCCTCGCCCACTTCCCCTCTCCGGACGACGGTGGCGGGCCGGATAGCGCGGGTTATGGCTACTGGCCGGTCACGCAGTCCAGACGGCGCATAGAGCGCGCTACCCTGGCGTTGGAAGACAGACGGTTCTACGCCCATCCAGGGGTTGATCTTGCCGCCATGGGGCGGGCGCTCGCGCAGAATCTGCGAGCGGGAAAGCGGGTGTCCGGTGCCTCCACCATCGCCATGCAGATCGCCCGCATACAGCGGGGTGGCGAGCGCACCTATTGGCGCAAACTGGAGGAGGCGGCCATCGCCGTGGGGTTGACCCTACGCTATGACAGAGCCGCGATATTGGCCCATTACCTGCGCATCGTGCCCTACGGCAACCGGCTGCACGGCATCGCTAACGCCGCCCGCATCTATCTGCGCAAGCCGGTCAAGGATCTGAGCTGGGCGGAAATCGCATTCCTGTCCGCCATTCCGCAGGCGCCGTCTCTCAGCAATCCCTACCGGGCCGATGGCCGTGAACGCGCCCGCGCCAGGGGCCGCCGGCTGCTCAACCGGTTGCGCCAGGAGGGAGTGTTGCAGGCGGATGAATACGCATCGGCACTGCGGCACCTAGCCGAACTCAAGGTGATGCCAAAAGTGGTGCGTCCCACGCAGGCGATGCATTGGATCGTGGCCGCTGGCAGACGGTTGGCCGGCGCCGATGCTGCTCCCCATGTGGTGCGCAGCACAGTGGATCAGCGTTTACAAAAGGACGTGAGCGAGCTGCTGGCGGAGCACTTGGACCAATGGCGGGCAAGCGGCGCTGACAACGCCGCCGCCGTGGTCATTCGCCTGGACGATGCCGCCGTTTTGGCGTGGGTGGGATCTGGTGGTTATGAAACCGGCGCTGGCAGTGGTGCTATCGATTTCGTGCGGGTGCGGCGCTCGCCCGGCAGCACGCTCAAACCCTTCATCTACGCCTTGGCGTTAGAGCGCGGTGCGTTAAAGCCGGATTCGGTGCTGGCGGACATGCCCGGCGCGGGCGGCGTGGTTAATGCCGATCGTGGTTATCTGGGCCTCTTGTTGCCGCGCCAGGCGTTGGCCAATTCACGTAACCTGCCCGCCGTGCGGGTGCTGCGCAAAGTGGGGTTGGATACGGCTTACTGGATGTTGCACCGGCTGGGCATCCACGATGCGCGTAAGCGCGCGCAACATTACGGACTGGGGCTTGCCATCGGCGCGTTGCCCACCACCTTGGAGCGCCTGGCCACCGCCTACGCAGCCCTGGCCGCCGGCGGATTGATACGTCCCTTGCGCTGGTTCGAGCATGAGACCTTCTCTGGTTGGCGGGTGATGGCGCAAGCCAGTGCCCGGCTGGTGACCCTATTTTTGGCTGATGCGCAGGCGCGCTTACCGAGTTTTCAACGCATGGGTAATACTGATGCCGGTGATGGCATCGCCCTTAAGACCGGCACCTCACAGGGCTTTAGGGATGCTTGGACGGTAGCCTGGACCCCTGCCCATCTGGCCGCCGTTTGGGTGGGCCGTGCTGATGCCAGAGCTATGCATCATCTGGGTGGTGCGCAAAGTGCCGCCGCCGCGGCTGTCGCCATCCTCAAAGCGGTAGAAGGCTCCCATGGGGCAGCGCCGATGCGGCCCCGTTTCGCGCCACCATCGGGTTATCGTCAGGCGGTGCTGTGCGCCCAATCCGGCACTGCCGCCCACGGCGGCTGTCCCCGGCGGGTGTTGGAATGGTTGGCGGGGACGCCGCGCCAGCCGGTCTTGCGCCCGGTCGCCATAGATGTGCGTACGGCGCGGGCGGCGACGCCAGCCACGCCCGCGGAATTCCTAGCGGTGCGCCCCCGTGCGGTTATAACTGGTGCCGCTGGCGTCAGTGGCGAGGCCGGCGTGCCGCGCATCCAATCACCGCCCGATGGTTTGCGGCTGGTGCGTTTACCCGGCGTACCCGCAGCGCGCCAAACCATTGCCCTGCGTGCCCATGTAGCAGGGCCGCCGCGCCCGGTGGTCTGGCACATCGGCGGCAAGCCGTGGCGTCAAGCGATGAGCAACGAAACCTTACGCTGGCCCCTGAGGCCAGGAGAACACCGTGTGTCCTTGTGGGTTTCGGGTGCCCGCGCGCCGGCCCATTCAGTCAGGGTGCAGGTGGATTAGGCAGACGTTAAATTCATCACCCATTCGCCTCAGCGGGCGCATTGGCGCGGCCAGTTGGAGGTGCCTATGAAAGCCGCACTTGTGTAACTACAAAACTTATCCGAGTCCGTCTATTATCTGGTACTACAATCTAAGCTATTGATTACTTACCAAATTAACGTGGAGGTGGATGATGACAAATACAACAAGCAATAAATCCGTAGAAAGTGATACAGTGGAAAACGCTGCAAATTTCTATAATCGAAAAGTATTAGAATTATTTGATTCTTTTACTTTAAATGATTTTAAAAGACTAATGAGCGGCGAAGTGCTTGTGCTTAGAGTAAAGAATTATATTAAAAAAGACATTTGTAAAAAGCTGATAGAGAATTTATACTCTAAAAGTAATTTGTTTGAACGCTTTAGCTTCGCAAAAACACTCGATGTTTTTAAGATAGGAATAAATTTTAGCGAGACATGTATAAATCATTCTCTCTTAGATAAATACTTTGACGAGGCAGGAAAAACACAGCGTTTTTTAAGAGAATTACAGTCCCCATATTTATGTCCAATAGATAAAGTTAGACTTGATTTAGACAGTATATGGAAATATGGCGCGGTGATTCCAACCATGTATGGTAGGAGAATGTTTGGTGGATTTTATAGAAGCGTTGAGAAAGGTGGGCAGCTTCCACCACACCAAAATGACTTGAATGAAGAAACTACTAATAAAGCGGATTTTTCTCCAAAAATAGAATTTGCGCAGAATGTTTTTTTAGATTTCCCTGACGCGGGCCAAGTTGGAGAATTTCAGGTATGGGATCATATGCCAGGATATGCAGATGCAATCGACACTTTAATTAAAGACAATAAAACTGAGCAATTCGTCTTGGAAAAAGAATTAAATGATTTAGATTCCAAGCCATCAGTAATTATTAAACCAGAAATTGGTGATCTGATAATTTTTCGGCCTAAATGTATTCATCGTGTAAATGAAGTTAAAGCTGGAAGAAGAGTTACTTCATGTTTTCATTTTGCCTATGTTAATGATAATGAACCATTAAGATGTTGGATTTAAAGTGGCTTTCCCATAAAAACGCTGACACACCAAGCAATATATCAGAGGTGCCCTGAGGTCAGATGTTCAATAGGGATTAAGTGAATGGCTCCGATCGAAGAGACGTCATGACTGTTTGCCTGCGCCCGCTGCCGGCGCTGTTCGTAACGGATTTGGACGGTACTTTACTCACGTCGGAGCAACGAGTTAACAGCGCGGATCGGGCTACGCTTGAAAATCTAGGCGGTGACGGCGTAGCGCGGGTTATCGCCACCGGCCGTTCGCTGTGGTCTACCATGCGTGTCATTGATGACACGTTTCCAATCGACTATTTAGTGTTTTCCTCCGGTGTGGGCATTGTCGATTGGTCCACGCGTAAACTGGTACGCGCTCATTCCCTGAATGCGGCAGCGTTGGGTAGTGCCGTGGCTCGGCTCAAGTGGCTGGGATGTGATTTCATGGTGCAAAATCCCGCTCCCGGCACGCATGAGTTTCGCTATCATCGCTCCAGCCGGGAGGGTACCAACCCGGATTTTGAACGCCGCTTGCAGCGGTACGCGCCGTATGCGCGAGCGCTATGTGCGGGTTGCCCGCCTCGCTACGATTTATCCCCAGGCGGTTCCCACATAGTCGTAGTACATAAATCCGAGGGTGGCGTACAGATGTGGCGGCGGTTGTGCGCTGAGTTGGTCGGATTGCACGTGGTACGCACTACATCACCCATGGATGGTGCGTCTATTTGGATAGAACTGTTCGCGGCCGGTGTGTCCAAAGCGAGCGCCTGCGCTTGGCTGGCTGGTGAAGGTGGCGTAGACGTGCGGCGTACAGCAGCGGTGGGTAACGACTACAACGACACGGACTTACTGGAGTGGGCCGCCAACGCTTATGTGGTGGCCAACGGGCCAGCCGAGTTACGGGCGCGGTTCGTCAACGTTGCCAGTAATGACGGCACTGGCGTTAGCGAGGCCGTCATCCATTGGCAAGCCGGCCTCAAGGCCAGTGGGCCGGGCCAGCACTATTAACCGGGCTGGCCAGTAGCACGATATCGGTGCCCAAGGCCGCTGCCTTGAAGGTGATGCGCGCGGTTAGCTAAGGCGGTAATTGCCAGTGCCGGCGTCAGTAATAGGGCGCTGGGACGCATCGCCTGGGTTTATATGCAGGTGTTTACCTTCCGGGTGTTTGCTTGCCAGGGCTTAACTCAGGGTATTGACCAGATGTTGGTAAGTTGCTCGCAGCGCCATCGCCTCGCCTCCTTCTGGCCGGCCCGGTTTAGCGCGCAAGTTCCAGGCCATGATATCGAAATGGGCCCACGGCACGTCTTTAGTGATGAAACGTTCAAGGAACAGTGCCGCTATAACGGCGCCTGCATGGGGACCAGCAGTGCAATTCAAAGTATCGGCAATGCGGCTTTGCAGTAGGTTTTTGTAAGGTTGGTGCAACGGCAGGCGCCACAGTGGATCGCCTATCTGATTGCCACCCGCTGCGAGTGATAAAGCTAAGTCATCATCGTTACAGAACAGCGCCGGTAAGTCGGTGCCCACCGCTACCCGGGCGGCGCCGGTGAGGGTGGCGAAATCAATAAGGTTATCGGGCTTTTCCGCCGCTGCTTCGAACAGGGCGTCACAGAGTATCAGACGGCCCTCGGCATCGGTGTTTTCGACCTCCACGCTGATGCCGGCCCGGGTTTGCAGTACGTCTCCTGGGCGAAATGCGTTACCCGATACCGCGTTTTCCACCGCCGGAATCAACACGCGCAGACGTATCGGCAAAGCATTGGCCATGATGCGGGTAGCCAAGCCCAGTACCTGCGCGGCGCCGCCCATGTCTTTTTTCATGAGGCGCATGTTAGAGGCCGGTTTGAGGTCTAGCCCACCGCTGTCGAAGCACACGCCTTTGCCTACCAAGGTGATGTTTTTCTTGGCGCTGGGCGCTGACCAGCGAAGCTCCAATAGCCGGGGAGCATGGGCGCTGGCCCGGCCCACCGCGTGGATGGCAGGGTAGTCCTGAGCCAGCAGATCATCGCCGACGATTTCGTTGAAGCTGCCGCCGAATTCTTCCGCTAAGTGCTTGACGGTTGCCGACAAATGCTCCGGCATCATGTCCGTCGCTGCGGTGTTGATGAGATCGCGGGTGAGGGATATGGCCCGCATCTCGCTGTGCAGGGCGCTTGCCTCCACCCCTGCGGGGATGACCAGCTTCACTTGACTGGACGCTTTGTCGGCGTATCGGGTGAAGCGGTAAGCGCCGAGGCCAAAGCCCAGCGTGGCGAGATAGGCCGCCTGGCCGGGGGGCGGGTTGGCCAACTCGCAGGTCACGTTGCCTAGTGCGGATGGCAAGTGAGCCAACGGCCACAGCCAGTCGTGTTCATCGCGTCCGGCCAACACCATCGCCGGTGCACCGCTGCCAGAGGGTATAACACACAGTGAGTGGGCCTTGGCGGTGAAGCCGGTGACATCCAGCCACTGCCGCACGCGGTCCGGTTGCTGCCCGCGCCAGTTCATGAGTTCTGTCGGTGTTAGGACGGTGACGGGCAGCGTCTCGGCCGGGGGCTCGTGTACGAAAGGGAACTGCATGGGCTATGGGTTGCTCTGTTAAGACCCCGGCGCGAGGGAGCGGGGCGGTCTGCGAGTACGCCCGGAGTTGGTCCCTGGTGCGAGGTTTGAATCGAAGGCTAGATTCTAACCTCAACCCGCGCTAAACATTGGGCCAAGCCAGCACTAGCGCATGACTTGGATTTTAAGAGCTTGCGCCATGGGGATTTAAACTGCGGGGATTTAAGCTGCAAAGATTCTAAAGGTGGCAGATCGGTTTAGATTTTATGCTATTCGTTGTACGAAACATGTGACCATCATCAACAAACGAGACGATCGGTGCTCTGTCGCAGTTCGTACACCAGCGGTCTTGTTGGAGCGAGGCGAAGAATGATATGGCCAGTCAACGGGCATTTTCCGGTATTAAGGTCTTGGATTTCACCCAGGGGGTGGCCGGCCCACACAGTACCATGCTATTGGCACAGCATGGTGCCGATGTCATCAAAGTGGATCCGCCGGCGGGCGATTGGGGCCGGGCGATGGGCACCGTGTACGGCGACCACTGCGCCCATTCCATCGCTTTCAACCGCGGCAAGCGTTCTATCGCCCTCGATATGAAGCAGCCCGCAGCAAAAGAGATCGCATGGAACATTGCCATGCACTGCGACGTGCTGGTCGAGGCGTTCAGGCCCGGTGTGATGGCTAAATTCGGCCTCGCTTATGACGCGGTGAAGACGGTTAACCCTAGCGTTATCTATCTGTCGGTGACCGGCTTTGGCCAAGCCGGACCGAACAAGGATCTGCCGGTCACCGATGCGGTTATGCAGGCGTTCTCCGGTTTCATGACCGTCAACAAGGACAGCCAGGGATTGCCGAACCGGGTCAATATGGTGCCTATAGATGTCACCACCGGACTTTATGCTTTCCAAGCGCTATCGACTGCTTTGATGCGTAAGTTCCGCTACGGACAGGGGTGCTACATAGATAACAGTTTGATGCAGTCCGCCGCCGCCTTGCAGGCCGCCAAGATAGCCGAGTATTACCTGGAAGGCGGTGAGGTAAAGCCGCTTTACGTGCCGGTTGGCACGATGCGTACCGCAGACGGCTACATGAATGTCACGGCGATGCGCGAGCATCATTATGACGCGCTCTGCGAGGTCCTCGGATTGCCTGAACTCAAGGCTGATGTGCGCTTCGACAGCGGTGAAAAACGGATCCGTAACGAGAAGGAGTTGATGGCTTTGATCCGCGCAGCTTTCGAGAAAAAGCCCTCGGCCCACTGGGCGAAGCGGTTAACCGAGGCGGGTGTGATGAATTCAATGGTGCATGATCACGGCGCTTTTATGGGCCATGAACACACCCAAGCGGTAGGTGCCGTCGCTTATGTGGAGCATGCCGGAGCCGGTACCTTGCCGATACCACAAATCCCTGGGTTGCCCCCCATTGACGTGCCGTCCCGGTTTACCCATGCACCGCATATAGGCGAGCATTCCGCTGCTATATTGAAGGAATACGGTTACGGCGGCGAGCGCATAGCGGAGCTGTTGGCTAAACAAGTGATCATCGAGCCTGAGGTGCGGTCCGCGGCGGCGCAGTAGCCCATCAACAGTAGCCCATCAAATGGAACCTGCCGGATGAAACTCTACATGGTCCCGTTGGCTCCCAATCCCACCAAGGTCATGCTCTATATCGCGCAGCGGGCGCACCGTGGGCTCGACATGGGCATCGAACAGATCGTTGTCAACACGGTGAAAGGCCGGCACAAAGAGCCCGAGCACCTCGCGCGCAATCCTTTCGGCACGCTGCCGGTGCTGGAACTGGGGGACGGTAGCTATCTATTGGAGTCTTTGACGATCATTCATTATCTGGAAGCGCTTTTTCCCGCTGGCGCGTTGCTGCCAGCCGATGTCAAAGCGCGCGCTCGAGCATTGCAGATGGAGCGCATCGTAGAACTGCGTGCGGCCGTCCATATGGGACGCTATGCTCACGCCACGAAGTCACCTTTGGGCCGGCCAGCCGAGCCAGCCGTAGCCAATGCGGCGGCAGCGGATCTACAACCCGCATTCGACTATCTGGAGCAAGAGCTGGCCGATAACCGGCCGTTTTTGACTGGGGATGCCCCTTCTATTGCCGATTTCACGCTGCAGGCGGCCTGCCAATTTTTGCGCTTTATCGAAGCCGATCTCTTTGGCGACCGGCCGGGTCTGCGCGCCTGGGACGAGCGGTTTCGCGCAAGTCCCGCCGGGCGGGCGGTACTGAAGTGTTGAACGTGTGTGCCGGCTGCCGATGGTGATCCCGTCTCATCCACGCAGCTGTAGCGGCGTTGCCAGTGCTGTTGGCACGGAAAACAACCGAAATGACTTCGGCGCAAAAAAAGACCTGGGCGCTGACGAGAGCCATGTGGGGAATTTGTGATGCTCACCATCGCGCAATACTTAAATGCGTTAACACCCGAGCGGCGCCACGCGCTCAACACCATCCGGGAGGTTATCGCCGCCCATATCGATCCGGCTTTCGAAGAGGGTATGCAGTACGGCCTGCCGAGCTTTTACCTGCCGCATTCGATTTATCCGGATGGTTATCACGTGGATCCGTCACAACCGGTCCCTTTTGCATCCATCGGTTGGCAAAAGCATCACATCGGACTTTATCTGTTTTGCGTGTACGCCGATGACACGGCTAAGCAGTGGTTCATCAATGCTTGGCGGGCGACGGGCAAGCGTTTGGATATGGGCAAAGCTTGTGTGCGGGTCAAGGATCTGGATGGTGTGCCGCTAGCGGTGATCGCCGATGTGTTCAAACGCATTAGCGCCGAGGCGTTCATGCGCAGCTACGAGCAAGCCCGCAGCACCCTCGAGAAAAGAACCCCTAGAAAAAAGTCATCTAGGCAGCACTGCTAACAAACGTACTCACTGCGTCCGGCGATTGGGCCAGCAACGCTTGCGGTAGCTGTTCGGCCTGCGCCAATGCGTAGGGTGCGTAGGATAAGCCCGGCGTGTTGGTTATCCAATTTACCGTCGGGTATGGCAGCGGTGTAGAGCCACACCGCTGCATTAGTTACCGCCGGGGCTTGTGAGAGACCCGCCTTGTGGGCAGCGGCGACTAGCACAGCGGAGCCGATGAGTTCTGTGGCGGCGCCGAACAATTGCTGGCGCAGCAGGTCTTGGGCGGCAGTCAGTATGTAGAGCAGCTTTTTGCCGCTCGTCGCCTCCAGTTCCCTGCAACCACGAGGTGGTGTTCGCCGGCGCCGGCGCTAAATCCTGCGCTCCCTCATCGCTATCCGGCTCTTCTGTGCCGGGCTCTGCTCTATCTGCTTCGAGGTTATCGGGTTCGCCACCCTCTGGCTCGGCCAGATCCTTGACATTGCATTGATGTCGGTTACAAGTACCGGGTCCGGCGAGAACAACCGTTCGGCGACTTCATGGTGATGGCGATGGCCAAAATGCCTCGAAAACTTTCAGAGATTACTATCAAAGGGCTTCACGGGAGACTCGACCTGCGAATTCCTGTCGAGGACAACCGTATGGTTCTGGTAGGAGTGAACGGGCTCGGAAAGACCACCGTTGTCAACATTCTGTACTACTTCTTGACCCGGCAATGGCATCGACTGTTTGGGTATCAGTTTGACGAAGTGTCTATAAAGCTTGGCCAACAGCGGCTACGCCTCGCTTCGTCTCAACTCCGCCCCTCCGGAAAGAATCTGCGCAGGCTGCTGCGCGAATTGCCGCCGCCGGTGCGGGCAAGGGCCAGCGAAGATCCCGGCGTGCTCCAAATGTTGTTCTCTCGACAGTATTCGTTGCTTGCGGACGAGTTGCACATCCCGGCTGAATATTTGTCTTCAATGGTTGAACGGGCGGATCCGGGCTGGCAGCTTTCGATGTTCGACGGAGGGGACGGTGACACTCTCTCCGATCTGAGTGAAGCAATAGAGGCTGGTATCGACGGTCAAATTCTGTATCTCCCTACGTACCGGCGCATCGAGCAGGATCTGCGCACCCTATTTCCACATTTCGATGAAGACATGGATCGATACATGCGTCGCGAGTCGCGAGGCATACGTCGTCGAAAGGCTGGCGGGTACGTTGAACTGGTTCAGTTCGGAATGGAGGACGTTCAAGAGACGATCCGCCAGATGCTGAGCCGCTTCAAAGAACGGATGCGCGTTCAGTTGGGTGACCTAGCTGGGAGTTATCTGCGGGATGTGATTCGAGGCCATGCGGACAAGTACGAGCGAGCCGAGATCCAAGGTCTAGACGATCAGTCAGTGGAGAAGATCCTCGACCGTGTTGAGGAGCGGACTCTGAGTGAGCAGGACAAAGCGCACCTTCAGGATGTCATCAACAAGATAAAGTCGGACAGCGGAAGTGAGGAGACTGTAAGAGACAAGTACCTCGCGCACTTCTTTTCGAAGCTTGTTGAAATTTTTCGGTTACAGCAGACGCAGGAGGATTCACTCCGTGAGTTCGTTTTGGTCTGCAATCGGTATTTGGATGGAAAGCGAATCGTCTATGACGATGTGAACTACGACTTAACCATCATGACCGACCATGCTTCCACTATCCAGATGGGACAGCTTTCTTCGGGAGAGAAACAGATCGTCTCGCTGCTGTCTCACGTATACCTGGGGGATGCGCAATCCTACTTCATTATCATTGATGAACCAGAGCTATCGCTTTCCGTTGAGTGGCAAAAGCGTCTGTTGCCCGACCTTGCCCGTTCTAGCAGATGTGATTTCATAGCTGCCGTAACTCATTCCCCGTTTATTTTCGACAATGAGTTCGAGCAGTACGCCCGTGATCTTCGAGATTGCATCGTTGTCCGATGAGTTTTCTCGATTACCTGCGCGAGCAGAAGTCAAGTCCGGTTTCCGTGCGCCATCAGTTCACCTTGGCTTACAAAGCAGGAACGAAGGACATCTACGTCTTCTTCGAGGGCGATGATGATCGGGCATTCTTCATGCCGGAGATCCGCAGGCGCGTTGGCTCGCTTGGTGACATTCATGATTTCTCATGCGGCGGTAAGCGCGGTGTTCTTGAAGCGTTCGAGCATGTAAGCGTCCGTATTGACAATATCCGCAGAGCGCTCTTCTTCTTGGATAAAGACCTGGATGACTTCCTTGACGTCGATACACCGGATAGCGAGTCGATCTTCATCACGCAATGCTATTCCATCGAGAATCTGTGGGTTACAGAAGCAGAGCTACGCAGGGTTTGGGCTGAGTTCTTTCGCCTGTCAAGCCGTGATGAGCGATTGGATATGGCGTGTCATGAATTCAAGCGTGCATATCAAAGATTCGTGGCAATTGCATTAACGATGATGGCATGGGTGATTGCCGAACGTCGGGCTGCTCGCCCGGTGCGACTGAATGACGCGAACCTTGCCCGTGTCGTCTCGGTCGATGAGGACCTCGCGGTTCGAAAAGTGAATGGGGGGCTGCGCGAGTTTAGGCGCGTATGCGGGTCGAATGGCGGGCAATCAGGATGGCGAGTTGTCAGGAAGGTGCGGACTGAGATCGAAAAGGTGCCCGCAAAGACCGTGATCCGTGGGAAGTACGAGCTTTGGTTCTTCGTGAGGTTTCTGAACCGGCTTGAGGAGGCGCTGCGGCGTAAAGACAGCGCTGGCTCGAAACCCCGAAACCGAGTCTCGATGAGCTTAGCAAACGCCGTCGATCTCTTGGCGTCTCGCTATGTCTTTGGGGATGACGTAAAGGACTTCATCGATGGGAACCTGTCTCAGATCTGATCGATGACTTGCTGAGCGTACTTCAAGCACCATCCGCACCGGTGTCGTCTGACCAGAGGCGCCGGCATTGGGGGAGGCACTTTTGATCGCGCACCAGGGATCGGTCGCTGCCAACCGACTGTCCGCCCGTTGTCCACACGCTCGGTGCGCAGCCACCGGCATCTACGGCCTGTCCATACCAAGCCTGGCCACCGCACCCGCTTATGCGCCTGTCGATGCTCAACGTCTCCTCGTCCATCACTGGTGTAGCTTACGCCGCGCCGCCTTGGCCCAGCCTTGCCAGGCAGGCGGGCAGTTCAATCGCACCCTGGCCGCTGCAGACTTCGTACGGCGTCACTACAGTGTTCAACGCTTACTTTCACTAGGTGCAAGCATCACTAGGTGCAAGCATTCAGGCGCAACACAGGGCGGGTAGTACAATGGGCACGCCCGTATATCCTACTTTGGAGTTCGCCCATGGCTGCCGTTGTTCCATTGCATTCCCATGATCGCCGGCCGGCGGATATAGGCGCGCATGAGTGGGAGGTACGCTGCGATCTGGCGGCTGCTTACCGGCTCTGCGCGCTGTGGGGTTGGACCGATCTCAACAACACGCACATCTCCGCTAGGGTGCCCGGCACGCAGGACACTTTTTTGCTCAACCCGTTCGGACTGTTATTCGATGAGATCACGGCCTCTTCCCTGATCAAAGTAGATCGCGACGGCAACGTGCTCGGCGATTCCGAATACGGTATGAACCGGGCCGGGTTCGTTATCCATAGCGCTATCCACATGCATGATCCCGAGTTGCATTTTGTCATGCACACGCACGCGCGTTTTGGCGTGGCCGTCTCCATGCAGGAACACGGACTTTTGCCGCATAGCCAAAAAGCGCTCACGCTGATGGGGTGGCTCGGTTATCACGACTATGAGGGCACCGCTACCGAGTTGGACGAGCGGCCCCGCATCGTGCGGGATTTAGGCGGTAAACGCATTCTTATACTGCGCAACCATGGCCTGCTCACGGTAGGTAAAACCATGAGTGAAGCGTTCGTGTGGATGTACCGCATCGAAACCGCATGCAAACACCAGATCGATGCGCTGAGCGGCGGGGCGGTGTTGCAGCCTCTGTCCGAGGACACGCAAGCGCAGACGATTGCGGCGGGACTGAATATGTACGGGCCTGGTGGCCACATCGAGGTGGGGCTTGAGTGGCCGGCGCTGCTGCGCCAGCTCGAACGTGCAGGTGGGCTTGAATACCGCTGTTAATCGGCTACTTGAGGGTTGGTTGTATGCGCGTGAGCGGCGGTGCTTTAGCCCTCCAGATCCTGCAGGCGGGCAGTGGCGGCAATGTATTCGAGGCTGGTGCGCACATCGACGACCACGGCGCCGTCGTATGCCATCGCCTGCGCCACTGTTTTTTCAACGTCGCTGTCGTTTTCGATACGCAGCCCAAGGGCGCCGAAGGCTTGGCCCCAGCGGGCGAAGTCGGGATTGGTGAGCGTGGTCGATGGTGTGACGCGGCCGGGGAAGCTCTTCGCCTGATGCATGCGAATGGTGCCGAAGGCGGCGTTGTTGGCGATGAATATCTTGAGCGGGATACCGTACTGGATGGCCGTGGCCAGCTCGTTACCCGTCATCATGACGCCGCCATCGCCGACGAATACCACCACTTGGCGGCCGCGGGCGGCCAAGCCGGCGGCGACCCCTGAAGGCACGCCCGCGCCCATCGCACCTACGGTTGCGCCTATGGACATGTTGTCTTGGCTTAGGTTGATGAAACGGTTAACCCACGAGGTGAAATTGCCGGCATCGTAAGTCACCGCCGCATCGCTCTTAAGATGCCCATCAATGGCCCGCGTAACCCGGCCGAATACCACGCCGTCGTCGGCTGACGCCTCTTGCCAGGTCATCAACGTTCTATGCCTCTCGTGCAACGAGCGTATCCAGCTTTCCCGGGCGTCACCGGCTGGGGTGGGGGTTGATGCCAATAGCGGTTGCAAGAACGCATCCGGATCGCAGGCAATAGCCAGATCCGCCTGCCAGACCCGGCCCAGTTCGGCGGCATCGGGCCACACGTGGATCATCGCTTGGTCCGCTTTGGGCGCGCGCGGGAAGGTGTAGCCTTGACTGACCGAGGGACCTAGGCGCTCACCCAACACGATGAGCAGATCGGAGCGGCGCAGCAACTCCATCAGTGGCGCTGGCGCCCGGTTGCTCAGCCGGCCCCCGGCCAGGGGATGGCGCGAGTCGAAAGTGTGCAGCCGGCGGTGGGCGGTTACCACCGGGATGCGAAAACGTTGCGCGAATGCTGTGAGATCGGCAAGTGAGCGCTTGGTGCGTACCCGGCCACCGGCAATGACAACAGGACGTTCAGCTTGCTCCACCATGCCCAGCACCGCTTGCGTATCCGCCGCGCTCATGGCCGGTTGTGCCAGCGGCCTCGGTGCGGCCAAGGGCACCTCTGCGGTGGCGTACAGAACATCTTCCGGCAACACGACGACCACCGGCCCCGGCGTACCGGCGCGGGCTACGTGAAAAGCGCGGGCCAAGGACTCGGACACCTGCTCGGCCCTATACACCTCGATGACCAGCTTGGCCGTATCGCTGAAGGTCTTGGCGTAGTTCATCTCCTGCAACGCCATGCGTCCCAGACGGTGGGTTGGCGCCTGGCCGATCAGAAATACCACCGGCTCGGCATCGTGGTGGGCCACATGCAAGCCGATGGCGGCGTTCATCGCCCCGGGCCCCCGGCTCACCATGCACACGCCGGGCGCGCCACGGGCGCGGGCATGGGCCGCCGCCATCAGCGCCGCGCCGCCCTCGTGGCGGCAGACGATGAGTTCTATCTGCCGGTGATCGCTCAACGCATCGGTAATGGGTAAAAAGCTCTCGCCCGGCACGCAATACACCAGATCGACGCCATGGGCGGCCAAGGTCTCTACGACGGCGGTAGCGGTATCGGTGGGCATGGGCGGCTCCGCAGGTTAGATGAGCTTTCTGTGCAGATGTAGGATGATGGCTTTTTGCGCATCCAAGCGGTTTTCTGCTTGGTCGTAGATGATGGATGCGTCGCATTCGACCAGCTCCTCGGCGATCTCGTAGCCGGGATGAATGGGCATGTCGTGCATGATTTTGGCGTTGCTGCCAGCCATCAGTTGCGCATTGATCTGGTAGGGCGCCATCAGCGCGGTGCGGCGTTGTTTTTCATCGGCGAAGGCCGGATCGCCGAAGAATTCCATATCGAGCCAGGTATCGGTGTAGACGTAATCGGCGCTGGCAGCCGCGGCTTTGACGTCCAGGGTTTCGCTGAGCTGGCCCAGTTGCAACAGGCGCTGGCGGGAGCTTTCGTCGATGGCCGCCTGCTCGCGTATGGGACACACCAAAGTCAAGTGCACGCCTAGCGGCGCGCTGATCGAGACCAGCGAATTGACCACGTTGTTGTAAGCGCCTATGTAGGTGAGTTTGGCGCCCCGGGTAGTGCCGCGATCTTCGGCGATGGTCAGCATGTCGGCTAGGGCTTGGCAGGGGTGATAAAGATTGCAGCAGCCGTTGATCACGGGCACCGTGGCCGCCTCTACCATTTCAAGCAATGCTTCATTGGACTTCAGCCGGGCCATGATGAGGGCGGCATTACGGGAGAGATAGCGCGTCTCGTAGCTGATTTTAGTCAGGGTGAAGTTGGTCGCGCGCCAGTCGAGATTGATGGCATGTCCACCCA
Source organism: Gammaproteobacteria bacterium (assembly GCA_012103455.1). Lineage (GTDB taxonomy): Bacteria > Pseudomonadota > Gammaproteobacteria > HK1 > HK1 > WLWT01. Next base: position 3,443,401 of record WLWT01000001.1, on the reverse strand, counting down.
GTTCGGTCATGCCCGCTTCGAAAGAGACCCGGGTACGGGTGGAGGTTTTCTGGAACAGCATGACCAAGCTATGGCCTTGCATGTGGCCTTGGTAAGCGCCGCGCCGGTGCTTGACGCGGCGTGCCAGATCGAGCACTCGTACCACGTCGCCGTCGCGCCAGTAGCGCCAGTCGATCAGATGCTCGAGCGCATCACTCATGGGTGACCTCTTGCTGGAAAGCTTAGGCAAAGCGTGGTTATTGTGACATTTTCCGTATTTGAGCGGGTTCCGAAAGAACCGGGGACCGGCTGGCGAGTGGCGAGTGCGGATCGCTACCTTCGACCATGCATACTTGGTATCCGCCGCCCGTTGGGGTTACGTTCTCTTCGCCGCGCCGCCTGATACGCTGATGCTAGGCGCCATGGTACGCATTATTACGGCTGGGTTGACAGCTGCATGGCCGTCTTCGGGGGCCCGCCTTACGAAGATGGGTGTTTAGCTCTAAACAAGAGGAATGCCAACAATGCGCTTCGGTGTTTTTTATGAACTTCAGTTGCCACGCCCCTGGAACGATGGAGATGAACACAGGCTCTTTAAAGAAGCACTGCAACAGGTGGTGCTGGCCGATGAGTTGGGCTTCGACTACGCCTGGGAAGTTGAGCATCATTTCTTGGACGAGTACTCCCATTCATCAGCCCCCGAAGTGTTTCTGGCCGCTGCCGCCGGCCAGACCGAGCGGATCCGCTTGGGTCATGGCATCAAGCAGGTGATCGCCAACTATAACCATCCCGCCCGTACCGCCGAGTGTGTGGCGACGTTGGATTTGCTCTCCGATGGGCGGGTGGATTTTGGTATCGGCGAGGGGGCCACCCGCTTAGAGCTGGGCGCTTTTGGTATCGCGGCCAAAACCAAACGGGCGATGGCGCTGGAGTCCACCGAGCAGATCTGCAACATGATGGTGCTGACGCCATACCCCGGATTTGCCGGGGAAAGTTTCACCATGCCGTGCCGCAACGTGCTGCCCAAGCCGCTGCAAACGCCGCATCCGCCGCTGTGGATGGCATGCACCAACCGTGACACTATCAAGGTGGCAGCGCGCAACGGCATAGGCGCCCTCGCTTTTTCTTTCTTGGATCCGCAAGAAGCGCGCACCTGGTCGCAGATTTATTACGACCTCATCTGTTCCGGGGAGTGTGTGCCGCTAGGCTGGTCGGTGAACGCCAACCTGGCCATGGTGTCCGCTTTTTCCATGCATGAAGATCGGGCCGAGGCGATCCGCCGCGGGCAGGACAATTTCGAGTTCTTCCGCTACTCGCAGCAAAGACTTGTGGCGGAAGATTTTGTACCCGGCTTCAGCAACATGTGGGAGGACTTTCGGGCAAAACGCGGCGATGCGTCCGATCGCTTGATCCAGGCGGCATTGGCGCGGGCCGAATACGATGGCGCCGGTATAGGTACGCCGGATGATATGCGCCGCCATTTGCGCGAATTCCAGGAAGCGGGTGTTGATCAGGTGATCTTCTTGCAGCAAGCGGGGCGCAATTCTCACAGCAATATCTGTGAGTCACTGCAGTTGTTCGCAGATACGGTGATGCCGGGTTTCACCCGCGACGCGGCCGAGCGCGAGGCGCGTAAAACCGAGCGGCTGGCACCTTATATCGAGGCTGCGCTTGCGCGTAAGAACTACATGCCGCCGCTCGCAAAAGACGATGTGCCGGTGGTGAAAGCAGCGGTTAAATCAGCCGCCTTCGATGCCTTGGCAAAGCAGCGATCAGCGGCCGGTTGATGAGGCCGGCGGTGTTATAACGCCAGGTACAATGGTCCGACTGGCAGCGATAGGCGTGAGAGCACATGGGCACAGCATCCGAATACGAACTCATCTATTGGCCGGGCTTACCGGGTAGGGGTGAATTCGTGCGGCTGGTGCTGGAGGATGCGGGCGTTACCTGTAAAGATCTGGCACGGATGCAGGGCGATGTATCCAAAGGCACCGAGTGGGTTGCCAAAGTACGGTCCGGGTTAGGTGCGGGCAGCAAAGCATTCGCGCCGCCCATTCTCCGTAAGGGTGAGCTGGTGCTGGCGCAAACGGCGGTGATCTGTGATTTTTTGGCGCGCCGCCATGGACTCATCGCCGCGGACGAAGAACGGCAACTGATGGCGCGAAGCCTCATGCTCACCGTGCTTGATGGGGTCGATGAGGCGCACAACACCCACCATCCGGTCAGTGTTGCGCTGACCTTCGAAGAGCAGCGCGAAGCGGCCATAGCCGCTGGGCGCGCGTTCGCTGCCGGGCGTTTGGCGGCGCGGCTCGGTTATTTCGAAGACGTACTGGCGGGAGGTGGCGGGCCTTGGTTGCTGGGCGATGAACTGACCTATGTAGACCTCGCCCTGTTCCAACTGTGGTGCGGTCTTGAATTCGCTTTTCCCCGGGCTTTCGCGGCGGCCACGAGCGCCATGACCTATCTGCCCGCGTTGCACGAAGGGGTAGCTGCGCGATCGCGGTTGGCGGCCTATCTTCGCTCCGAGCGCCGTATGCCTTTTAATCACCACGGCATTTTCAGGTATTACCCGGAACTCGATACAGTCTGAGCCAAGGGGCATCTGCTAAAAATGCACTTTTTCCGCGATTGCGGCGTCAGCTCCGTGCTCGAATCCTCAGGTATCACCTATACACTGCGGTTCTGCGCGCGGTGCTTCCTTGCACTCACGAAACAATGACTATTTTTAGCAGGTGCCCCAAGGGTAAATCTCTTTAGCGCTGCTCCCCGCAGCGCAGATTTGCGGGTACCGCCACATCGATCATCTTGGGGTACGCGAGCCCCAAGTCATCCATGATCTGGCTGAATCCGGTCACATCCATGTGCAGGCCCAATCTGGGGTTGTGGCGTTTCTCCTCGGCGATAGTCGAGCACGACAAGCCTTTGTAGTCATGTCCTGGGTACACGAGACATGAATCAGGTAACGAGAAAAGCTGCTCGCGCACAGAGCGAAATAGTGTTGCCGGTGAGCCTTGCTGAAAATCCGTGCGCCCGCAGCCACGGATCATTAGCGCATCGCCGGTGAAGACCATCGACTCATCGTCCAACACGAAGGCGGCACAGCCGGGCGTGTGACCGGGTGTTGCTCTCATCTGCAAAGCGCGCCCGCCGAATGTGATGGTGTCGCCGTGCTCTAGCAAGCGGTCGGCACCGTTGGCGCCGCTTGCCTTGGATATGGCGATCTTGGAGCCTAGCGCTGCGCGCAGTGCGCTGCCGCCGGTGACATGATCTGCATGTATGTGGGTTTCCAGCGTCCAGCGCAGGCGAACGCCCAATTCCTTGACTAATCTGATATCGCGTTCGGTTTGCCCTTGAACAGGATCGATCAACACCGCTTCGTGGGTTGTGGGAGCGGCCAGCAGATAGCTATAGGTTGACGACTCCGGATCGAAACACTGGCGGAACATTAGCATCGGGAAAGACCTTCTAGCGGGCGCGGCTGACGGTATCTGAACTGATGGCCCTGGAGGTTGACGGTTTGGGGGGTGACGGTTTTGGGGGCAGCCATCATCCAGTGGCCTAGCGCCGTGCGAGGCTGGTCGAGGGGCGAGCATAGCACTTGCCTTAAAGAGGTGTTGAATGCTTAGCGCTCAGCGCCGAATATGCCGTCCAATTTTTTATCGTTGACTGTCTTTGCCGCCGGCTGAAAAGCTGAGCGGCCAATAAGTAAAGGGGAGGCATAGGGTGGATTTTGCCGAAACACGTGCACAATTCTACATTCCTGAACATATCGTCTACTTGGACGGAAATTCACTGGGTCCGCTGCCGATCGCGGCCGAGCGGCGGGTGGCCGCCCTGTTGCGCGAGGAGTGGGGTGCACAGCTTATCGCTGGTTGGAATGACGCCGGGTGGATGCAACAGCCGGCGCGGTTGGGGGAGCGCATCGGTACGCTCATCGGTGCGCCACCCGGCACCGTGACCGTCGGTGAAACGCTTTCCATTCGCATCTATCAGGCACTGGCGGCGGCTCTGGACCGGGTGCCGGACCGTAAAGTAGTGCTGTCGGACACCGGTAACTTCCCAAGTGATCTGTACATGGCCAAGACCTATTTGCAGCGGTTTGACCAGGACGCCGAACTGCGCTTGGTGGCACCTCAGGAGGTCGAGGCAGCACTCGATGAGTCGGTCGCCGTGCTCATGCTGACGCAGGTTGATTACCGCAGTGGCCGCTTGCACGACATGGCGCATCTGACCAGAGCGGCCCACGCTTGCGGTGCCCTGACGCTGTGGGATCTGGCCCATTCCGCCGGGGCTTTGCCGGTAGCCTTGGCCGCCGCCGGGGCCGATTTCGCCGCCGGCTGCACTTACAAATATCTCAATGGCGGGCCGGGTGCGCCGGCGTTCATCTATGTGGCGCCCGCGCACATAGATGCCGTACAACCGGTGTTGTCCGGTTGGCTAGGCCATCGCGCGCCATTCGCGTTCGACCCCGATTACCGGCCCGGCGCCGGCATAGAGCGCATGCGGGTAGGGACGCCGCCAGTCATCGCCATGGCGGCTCTGGAGGCGGCGTTGGATGTATTCGATGGCGTGGATATGAACGATATTCGTGATGCATCTATGGCGCTAGCGGAGTATTTCATCGACGAAGTGCAACGGCGCTGTCCGCAGCTGATATTGGCCAGCCCCAGGGATCCGGCGTTGCGTGGCTCCCAGGTGTCGTTCGCGTTCGACCAAGGCTATGCGGCCATGCAGGCGTTGATCGAACGGGGTGTGATCGGCGACTTCAGGGCGCCCGACATCATGCGGTTCGGCTTTGCGCCTCTCTATATCAACCGGCAGGACCTGACCCGGGCGCTGGATATTCTGGAAGAAGTCATCCGCGATGAGCTGTGGGATAACCCGGCCTACAAAGTGCGCCGCGCGGTGACGTAAGGTTCTAGCTACAGTCTGTGTTCGATAAGCAATAAGGGGGTGAACAGATGGGTGCCTTAAGCGGGGTCAAAGTGGTGGAGTTTGCCGGCATCGGCCCGGGGCCGATGTGCTGCATGTTGTTGTCCGACATGGGGGCCGAGGTGATCCGCCTCGATCGCAATGCCAATGTGGGACGCGACATCATGCCTCCTAAGTTCAACACTTTGTTGCGTGGCCGCAAGAATGTGGCCGTCGATTTAAAGCACCCCGATGGGGGCGAAGCGGCGTTGAAGCTCTGCGATGGTGCCGATATTCTGATCGAGGGTTTCAGGCCCGGCGTGATGGAGCGGTTGGGACTTGGGCCTGATGTGGTCATGGCGCGTAATCCCAAAATCATTTACGGCCGCATGACTGGCTGGGGGCAGGATGGCCCCATTGCCCACACCGCCGGGCACGATATCAACTACATCGCTTTGACCGGCGCGCTGTACGCTATAGGTAGCGAGGCGGCGGGGCCGGTGCCACCGCTTAACCTGGTGGGTGATTTCGGCGGGGGCGCGCTGTACATGGCTATGGGCGCCCTGGCGGCCTATATCGAAGCACAGCGCTCGGGCCGGGGACAGGTGGTGGATACCTCTATGGTGGAGGGGGCGGCGTCGTTGATGACGTCGGCGTACGGCGCCTTGGCCGCGGGCGCCTTCGTGCGACAGCGTGAATCCAACCGCCTGGACGGCGGTTGCCATCACTACAACACCTATGAGACTAGCGACGCGGAGCATATCGCCATCGGTTCCAATGAACCGCAATTCTATGCGCTGTTGTTGAAGACGCTCGGTTTGGAGCAGGAGGATTTGCCGGCGCAGACCGCGCGGGAAAAATGGCCGGACATGAGAGCGCGCTTCGCCGCCATCTTCAAGACCAAAACCCGGGCTGAATGGACCGCGATCATGGAGCAGATAGACGTGTGTTTCGCACCCGTACTGCGGATGACGGAGGCCATGGAACATCACCACAATGTAGCGCGCAAGAGCTTCGTGGAGTTGGACGGAGTCTCGCAACCGGCGCCGGCGCCCAAGTTTTCGCGCACCCAAAGCGCCGTGCAGCGCCCCTGTGCGCACGCGGGTGAGCACACCGAAGAGGCTTTGCTCGAGTGGGGCTTTAGCGATGCCGAGGTCGCTGCACTGATGCAGGCGGGCGCCGTTCGCCAAGCTTAGCCCCCCGTCTGGAGTAGCCGGCCGCTCAATAAATGGCCGGCTCTGGCGTGTCCGGCCCGGCGTGCAGAAAGTCGAAGTCACAGCCCTGATCAGCTTGGGTCACGTGATCCAGGAACAACGAGCCGTAGCCTCTTTGGTAGTGGCGCGGCGGCGGTTGCCACGCCGCCCGGCGCCGCTCCAATTCGGTATCGTTCACGTCCAGATGCAGCCGCCTGCTCGCCACATCCAGGGTTATCTCATCGCCGCTGCGCACCAAAGCGAGCGGTCCACCGAGGGCGGACTCGGGCGCTACATGCAGCACGCAGGCGCCGTAGCTGGTGCCGCTCATGCGGCAATCGGAGATGCGCACCATGTCGCGCACCCCCTGTGCGAGTAATTTTTTGGGGATCGGTAGCTGACCCCATTCAGGCATGCCGGGTCCGCCCAGCGGGCCGGCGTTCTTCAGCACTAAAACCGAGTCCGCCGTAACGTCCAGGTCCGGATCGTCGATGCGCGCGTGCAGATCATCGATATTCTCGAAGACAACCGCGGGACCGGTGTGTTCTAGCAGATGCGCTTGCGCCGCTACGGGTTTGATGATAGCGCCGTCCGGGGCCAGATTGCCGCGCAGCACCGCGGTGCCGCCGGTGGCACTCAGGGGATTGTCACGCGATCTTATTACCTCATCGTTGAACACTTCGGCGCCCTCTATGTTGGCACCCAAGGTGGCGCCGTTCACAGTGAGGCAATCGAGGTTCAACCGATCGCCGATCCGCACCAGTAGGGCAGGCAAGCCGCCGGAGTAATAAAAATCTTCCATCAAATATTCGCCCGATGGTTTCATATTGGCCAGCGTCGGCGTGGTGCGCGACAGTTCGTCGAAGCGTTCCAACGCCAAGTGCACACCAGCACGTCCGGCGATGGCTACCAGGTGGATGATGGCGTTGGTCGAGCCGCCCAAAGCCATGTCAACGGTGATGGCATTGTCGAAAGCGGCCTCGGTGAGGATGGCGGACGGTTTCAAGTCTTGCCACACCATCTCCACGATGCGTCTACCGGAGCGCGACGCCATATGCGCATGGGTTGCATCCACCGCTGGAATGGATGAGGCGCCTGGCAAGGTCATGCCTAAAGTCTCGGCCAATGACATCATAGTGGCTGCGGTACCCATGGTCATACAGGTACCGGGAGAGCGGGCGATGCCCACTTCCAATTCGCGCCACGCCTCGTCGCTCAAATTACCGGCCCGGCGTTCGGCCCAGTACTTCCACACATCCGTGCCGGAACCCAGGGTTTCCCCGCGCCAGTGTCCCCGCAGCATGGCGCCCGCCGGTACATAGATGGCCGGCAAATTCATGCTCGCCGCACCGGTCGGACAGGCTTGTGGCTCTAATCCGATCCCGATCATCATCCCTTGCCACCGCGTGTTGGCGGCGCATGGCCCGGGTGGTTATTCAGGGTTCGGCGGCTTGGAGACCAAGATCACTTTGCTGAAACATGAACGCGCTTGGCCTTATCTACTCTAGCCGGCAGGCCCGCCAGCGGCGAGTTTGGCCGCTCGTGTCCCATGCCCAAGGCGGACCTGTGCACGGTGCAAAGCAAGCGGATGCCCGATCCCTACGGGCAGCCGGCCCTTTCGGACAGCCGATTGCGGGCTTGTACGCCGCCGGTGAGCCCGGCAGTGTGTGCGGCCACTTCTATACGTCCAGCGGGCGGTCATGTCACCGAGTGCTTCGTCAGCGGACCTATCGCCAGCGGTGAAGTGGCGCTGGCGCTCAATACCTCGTAGCGGGCCGCTTTAGCCCAATAAAGTGCCCAGTGCCAGCCCGATAGACATGACGAGAATAAATATGCCTACGACTCGCCGCAGACGCTCGCGGTGGCCAGGGCCGGTGCCGGATGGATCCGCCAGCCGTGCTGAGTCCAAATCGCTAATGCCCCGATTGGCCAGTTCCTCAAGTAGCAGTGGCCTGGCAGCGGCGGTGAGTTGGCCTGCTTTACCTAGAGCGATCAACTCAGGGGTATTGAGCGCACGATAGCGCTCGCGCAGGGTCTGTTGCGTTATGGGTTCCATGGCTTATGGGCTCCGCTACCTATGCGCTCCACTGCGGCGGCCTGACTATGCCCCTTACGATAGCGTGCTAGAGCTTGGCGCATAGGCTGAACATTTCCTGAATAGCCACCAACTGGTTGCCTTGAGCCGATGACGGCACCAGTATCGGCGTGCGTATGCCGGCGTCGTACCAGGCTTGCAGTCCGTCCAATACTTTTTGCTCGCAGCCGAACAAGGTGCAATCGGCCAGCCACCGATCACTTAGGTGTTGGGTGACTTTGTCCGGCTCACCGGCGGCAATGGCACGCTCCACCCCGTCCATCTCCTCTGCATAGCCGGCTTCGCGCCAGTAGTTGCGGTAGTTGGGCAAGTGCGCATAACTGGTGAGCGTGCGCCGGTTGACAGCGGCGGCGGCCGCTTCGTCGTCGCAAATGCACGTGGGGATCATGTTGCCGATGAAGAAATCGGGATCGCTTTTCTTGCCACCGGGCAGGGCCGACAAGGAGTCCGCCATGTGCGAACGCGAGCCGTTGGCGAACACCATACCCTCGCCGATTTCTCCAGCCAGCGCGATCATGCGTTTACGCAGGGTGGCCAGGATTATAGGGGGCAGCTCGCCAATACGCTCAGCCGCCCGTATTGTCTCAACGAAGGCGCGGGTGTCCGCCAGGGGTTTGCCCGCGGTGACGCCGAAGCGGGCATGGCCAGGAGCATGGGCGACGCCGATGCCGAATCTGAAGCGTCCGTTCGATAGTTCATGGATGAAAGCGGCCGCTTGGGCGAAGTCCAGCGGTGCGCGGTAATAAAGCGGTGCGATGGCGGTGCCGAAGGGGATAGTGTGGGTGATGGCGGCCAAGGCGGTTGCCAGCGACATGTTATCGCCCAAGGAGGGTAGATAGATGCCGGCGAAACCGCGCTTTTCGGCTTCACTCGCCAGCTCGATGATGGTTTTACGGCGGCCGGGCAGGGCGGCTAGGGAAATGGCGGGCATCGGCATGGACATAAGCGAGCACTCAGAATTTGGCGAAGAGGGCGCCATGCTACCTAAAACCACCGTTTAGCCACTACCGAAAAGCACGTTTCACATACAGCGGATGTACCTCCCGCCCGCTGGACCGCAGACGATTAACTATCAGGGGGGAATACCGGGGCGTATTGGCGCCGGTTTGATCGACCGTCACACGCTTAACTATGACTTGGGAGGGTTGAGTCCGATACGGTTTTGAATGCGGCCTTTTGCCACGATTTAACCCGTTCTACAAAACTGGATAGCTGTTCCGAACTATCGATCACATGGGACAAGAACGGGTGACGTTCTGCGCTCATGGGAGTTGCGACACCGACCCGGTGCACAAGAGGCCACCCGATGCCGTCGAGTAGACAGAGAATGCCGCGCGCGGCCCGCCGCCGGTTGACCCGAACCGTGCAACGCGCTCGCGACCGTCACCCTGTGCGTCGCGCGCTGGCATAGCTGCCTCTTCACGCCGGTCACAGCGTGAGTGAGACGGCCCGGCGGGTGTGCGCGGCCCGCTCTACAGTCCCGAGTGGGCGCGACCTGTACCTGGCGTTCGCGGAGGACAGCCTAGTGCCCGCATCGCGTGGCCGCCAGGGTTGGACAGTGACCGAGGAGGTTGTTGGTAATATCAACGAGTGGCTGAGCGCTTCGCCCAGTGACCTCGGATACCTGCGTACCGATTGGACCTGTGAGCGGCTGGCGTTGGCGCTCGCGCGTCCGCTCGACGGCACGATTCACGCTTCGACCGTGCGCCCGGTGCTGCCCCGCCTGGGCTTCGTGTGACGCCGTGCTCGGCCCGTTCGGGTTCGCCGCGACCCGAGCAAGAACCGCAAGAGGCGGGCTATCGGTCGCGCCTTGCGTCGCCGCGAGCGCCACCAGAGGTTCTCTCTCGACGAGGGCGATAGCGACTTTAATCCACGCATCGGTGCGTGTTGGACCCAGCGCGGCCAGCCAGTCGGTGGGCCGAGGCCGGGCCAGAACCAGAAGCACTACGTTGCCGGTGCGCGGCATGCACACACCGGCCAGCGGGTAGGGGTCGAGCACTGGGCGAAGACCACGGCGTGATTCATCCAGCGGCTCGATGCGTTGCGCACGGGCTAGCGCGGCGCCAAGCGTATCCAAGGGGTGCTTGACCACTCCATCATCCACACAGGCGAGCAGGCGCAGCGCTGGCTGGCCGCGAACCCGAAGGTCCGACTCGACTTCCAGCCCCCCTACTGGCCATGGGTCAACCTGCTCGAACGGCTGTGGCAGACCATGCACGACACCAGGGCACCTGCTAAAAATGCGCTTTTTCCACGATGGCGGCGTCAGCGCCGTGCTCGAATCCTCAGGTATCACCTATACACTGCGGTTGCGCGCGCGGTGCTTTCTTGCACTCACGAAACAATGACTATTTTTAGCAGGTGCCCACATGTCCGTTTAATACTATCTGATTTCCCAACAAGCCCTACAAATCATCTACCGGACTACGCACTACCAACCCCGGCTTGTTCAATACATGTGTATAAATCATTGTCGTATTCACATCCGAATGCCCCAATAACGCCTGTACTGTCCGAATATCGTAACCCCGTTCCAGTAAATGCGTAGCGAATGAATGACGCAAGGTATGACTGGACACGCGCTTATTGATAACCGCCGCCTGCGTTGCGCGGCGAATCGCCTTTTGCAAGGTTGTTTCATGCACATGGTGGCGACGCGTCAAACCCGTGCGAGGGTCAACCGACACCTTGCTCGCCATGAAAACATATTGCCAGCGTAACTCATTGCCTGCATTCGGATACTCACGCGATACCGCATCCGGTAAAAAGACCGGTCCCACCTCATTTTTCAAATCCGCCCGATGCAAACTACGGCATCGCATAATCTGTTCATGCAGCGCCGTTTTATATTTCTCCGGCAAGGGCACTACCCTGTCTTTATCCCCCTTGCCGCTACGCACGACAATTTGTGCATAATCGAAATCCACATCCATCACGCGCAAGCGTACACACTCCATCAAACGCATCCCCGTGCCATACATCAAACCAGCCATCAATGCATAGATACCCTCCATCTGACTCAGCAAGCGTCCGGTTTCATCCCGGCTCAATACCGTTGGCAAACGCCGTGGACGCTTGGCATGACGAAAAGCAAACTCTTCATGCGGGCGTTGCAATACCTGCGTTAACCAAAAAACAATCGCATTCAACGCCGTATTTTACGTACTGGCCGAAACATTGCGCTCCGTAGCAAGATACGACAAAAAACGCTCAACATCCGTCCGTTCCACCTCGGCGATGGATTTTCCCGCGCACCAACGCATAAACCGGGTCACCCAATCCATATAGGCTTGTTCGGTACGGATAGAATAATGACGCGCCCGAATCAGACTCAACATCTGCTGCAACGAAGCCCGATAGGCCTCATCCAGCCCGGTTTGATGCGCAACACGCTCAGTTAAATCGGCCACGAGTTCTGTTCGCGCAATGTTGCATGATTGGGTTCCAGCGACTGGGGCGCTTCGCGCCAAAACCACCAATCTACCGCTTGACCCGCAGGCGTATTGGTCAAATCAACCAGTAACAAACGCAATGCATCCACCGCTTGCCTAAACTGCCAATCGTGTAATCGATGTTGGCGCGACAAATCGCCCAGAAAGACTTCTACATCGGCCTTGGATAAAGCAGACAATGATTTACCCGGAAAAGCTTTGAGCAAACGTTCGACATGTCGGACGTACCCACGCCGAGCGCCTTCTGGCACTTGCTTTTTGGCTAACAGATTAAGGTATTTGTGCCAATTGGATGGAGGGTTCATCTGTGAAGTGGTGATGCGTGGTTACTCGAGTCAATCAGGAATATACTGCAATAGACAGCCTCTGCCTAGTGCAGTATATTCTGTGTCCGTCTAATACACTGTTAGGCACGACATGGCCATATCTGACGCCGATACCAAACTGCTCTGGGGGCGCGCGGCTGGTAAATGTTCGAATCCAGACTGTGAGCAGGACCTCACTGAGCTCATTGAGACTGGCGATGGATTCAACATCGGTGAGATGGCGCATCTTGTAGCAAAGAAGCCCGATGGACCACGAGGCGTCCCAGGTGGGGGAGACGATACATACGCAAATCTGATTCTCCTCTGCCCTTCCTGCCACAGGCGCATTGACAAAGCACCGGATGGTCAGTATCCCGTCAAGATGCTTCTAGAGTGGAAATCGACGCACGAGCAAAGGATACGAAATACTGGCAGAGGGGCGAAGTTTCAGTCGCGGGAGCAGTTGTTCAAAGCGGTCGTACGGCTTCTCGCCGAGAATGGGGCTATCTGGCGTGATCTTGGGCCAAGCTCCGACACGGCTTTGGAAGACGCGGGGTCTAACCTATATAAGCTTTGGAATTTGCGGAAGCTCGACCGGATCGTTCCAAACAACACCAAAGTCATAAATATGATTGAGTCGAACGCCGACTTTCTGTCTTCCAACGAATGGGAAGTGTTCTGCAAATTTCGGACCCACGCGGGGGCCTTCGAGAGCAATCAATACCACCGCCTCGATTCCTACCCTCTGTATCCCCAGGAGTTTGAGGAGATCTTTAAGTCGTGACCAACGGCGGAAACACGTGGGATGTAGCCTATTCCAGAATCGTTTGGTTTGAGCAGCTTTTACGTTCGCACCAGAATGTTCAAACGGTGCAACGGCGCGACGATATCATTTTCGAGGTTGAACGACAGAAGCAGCGCGACCACCTAATCGCCCTGTGTTGCTACGAGTACACAATGGGAATTACAGCTGTTCACCGCGCGCAAGCCGAATTCGGCAAGCTCGATCTCATTCACATCGGAGGAGGGTGGTGTGGTTACACGGAGGAGGCAAAGAAGTACTGTCTAAGTTCAAGAATTGGCTTGTACGTGTCCGATGAAATGACAGGTGCCCTTTGGAGAGATGAAGTCTGGAGCTACCACAAGAAGGATCGAGACGGAAATCCGATCTATTTCATGCGTTCAGCCTGACGTGCATGCAATCTACGGATTTGGATCGTATTTTCGCCAGAGCAGCTTTCGAGACATAGACATTCTCGCCGTAGCATCTCCGTTGTGCGAGGACACACTTGCACTCTACTACCGTCTCCGACAAGAACTAGTCCGAATCGATGAAAGGATACAGCTAGTTGTATTCACACATTCGGAATTCCAACAACGACCGTTGCTGGAACATGATGCTCTGGTGGAGATCTACAAGCATGCCTAACAAGTGCATCGAGACGGACCGGCCCATTCGCTGCGCGAATGTTCCGGCCGCTCATGCTTGTCGTGTGTGTCGGGCATGACACAGACCTAGCGAGGTGGAAGTCCTCTTACCAAGTAATCGTGGAGTTGAAGGTTAGCGGAAGGACAAGGATTACATCGTGAGGTGTGGGCTGGAGGAAGTCCAACGCAAACTGGCGGGGCGACGAACAGGAACTAGATAGAAGGTGTGAGGTATCCGAGACCAGTGGGCACGTGACCACGAAGTCTTCCCTCTACAGACGGGATAGGTTTTATAAATCCAGCGTTTACGCCCTGAAAGCTGTGTGTCTTAGCCCGAGAGGTCTGTCATAGGTGCCGGAAGCACTGAAATCGGGGTAACCGGATTTGAGCGTAGGGCACAAGTCAGCAAAAGACAGAGTAGGCCGTGTCCTCGACGGTTGAAGGTCTGAACCTTATCGGCATCATGAACGGTTTGAAGTAGGACCTGACAGCCGCCGACCGGCGAGGCGAAGTGCCTCCTGCGAGTGGGAGGCAGAACAGGTGAGGGGAGGAAAACGCCCTCAGGACGCCCTCGAAGCGGGTTCATGGATGATGCAGGTAGTGGACAAGGAAAAGCGGATACAGGCATTGAAACCAGTCCAACGTAACCGAAGGTGCAGCGGGAGTAGAGGGTATGACGGTAGATGAACGGTCAGGCTACCTGAAGCACCACTGGCCTGCTATCAAGGCGCCACGGTTGGCAGGCACCTATCAGCCACAACCGGCGCTGCGAATCGAGATACCCCAACCACACGGACGCCTGCGCCAACGGGGTCTACCCCCGGTCACCGACCGTGTTATCCAGCCAGCAATAGCACAAGTGCTGCGCTGGATGCGGGAACCGCCATTCCATCCCAACCGCTACGGTTTGCGCCGGATGTGCAGTGCACAACAAGCGCTACACCGGGCACAAAGCGAGGTCATCAAAGGCCGCAAGTGGGTCGTTGCTCTGGACTTCGACAGCGTCTTCGACCGGGTCAAGCAGGACCGGCTAATGCCTAAGCTGAAAGCTGAAATCCAAGACAAAGCCCGGCTAGGGCTGCTCAACGGCTAGCTGACATCGGGCGTTGAAATCAATGGAAGGTATGAGAAAACAGCCGAAGGCGTACCACAAGGGAGCCCGCGGTCACCGCTGTTATCAAATAGGGTCCTCAATGAGCTTGACCGGGAACGGGAACGGCGAGGCCACCCCTTCGTTCGCTAGGCCGATGACTGCCCAATCTATGGACGCCGCCCACGCGCAGGCGAACGGGTAAAACAAAGCATCCCCCACTTTGCCGAGCCTACCTTAGGGCTCAAGGTCCATGTCGCCAAAAGTGCGGGGGTTCGTCCCTGCAACCGGACAGTCCTGGGGTTTACCTGTAGCCCACGCCCTGGCCACACACTCAAAGTGTCTGAAAAGGCAGTGGAGAAGGTGAACCACCCGGTAAGGGGGCTAGGCCGCCGGACCCGAGGCCATTGCTATCTATCAGCTTATCGCTGAATTGAAAGAAATCCCTGCTGGGTTGGAACGCTTACTTGGGTATCGCCCCAGTAAAGAGCCCGCAGCGCGACCTGGACAAATGGATACGGCGGAAGTTACGGTGCGACCTATGGAAACCGTGGGACAGGTCGGGCTACCGCACGCTCAGGGCTTTGGGCGTTGAACGTCGATGGGCGTGGAATACCGCGAAATCGGCCCATGGCCCATGGCGGTTGAGTGCAAGCCCAGCCCTTTACTAGGCCTTACCCCATAGGGACTTTAAAGACTTGGGGCTGGTAGCCTTATCAGCATGAACCAGAAACGACACGATAATGAACCGCCGGGGTACGTGCTCCGTAGGCCCGGTGGGGTGGGAGGAGGGGCATCGGTAGGTGCCCCCCTATCACGATTAGGATTCGAGATGGCTAAAAAACATTCCCGTGTGGACATAAAGGAAAAGGTAAGTATTGCCATAGGTGTGAACAAGAAAAGCAACTTGTCGAAAGTAAAGTAAAGGAACAAGAAATAGCGAATGAATGGGAGATATTATTTGAAGCTGATCTTGTTAATTTAAAGCTACTCAATAAAAAACTCATAGATAAAACTAGAAAAATAATATCAGGAATTGAACCTGGTGAACATTATTCGAAGTACAAAGGGGAAAGGATGCAATATGATAGAAGTGTTATTTCCATTCCTATTCATTCAGATTTTAGATTGATATTTTACCAAACGAAGAATGGGTTTATGGTGAAAGATTTTCAGGTTCTTCCGGATTTTGAATGGGTATTGTATTCTCTCCTGATTAAACTTTCCAGTCCCCAGTGAGAGCCCAGAATGACTGAGCACCAATTTTTAGAAGCCGTCCTCTCTCTCGTAGCCCCTTGGGGCGTCCATCACGTCGATGTCGACGAAGAGGCGAAAGAAGTGCATGTCTGGCTTGAGCACCAGAAAGGGACCAAATGGAAGTGTCCAGATTGCGATCAGGAACTGCCCTGCTACGACCACGGAAGAGAACGGGCTTGGAGGCATCGAGACTTGTTCGAATACAAGACGTGGATTCATGCGAGGCTGCCGAGAGTGAAGTGTCCAGAGCACGGGGTTCGCCAAGTCCAAGCCCCTTGGGCAGAGGGATCGTCCCGGTTCACAACCCTGATGGAGAGCCATGTGATCGACACGCTCCAACAGTGCGAGACAGTGGAAGGAGCCCGACGTCTCAACGGTCTCTCTTGGGACGAGACCTTCGGTATCATGCAACGCGCCGTCGCTCGGGGACGAGAACGCAAAGGCGACGAAGCTCCCACAAAGAGTCGGGGTCGACGAGAAGGCGTACAAGAAGGGCCACAACTATTTCACCCTCGTCTACGATCTCGACCATTCGTCCGTCGTCCATATCTCCCAAGAGCGGACCAAAGCGAGTCTTGTGGAGTATTACGAGAGGCTGACGCCGGCGCAGTTCGGTGCGATCGAAGCCATCTCGATGGACATGTGGGAGCCGTTCTACCTGGCGACCGTGGAGACGGTTCCGCTGGCGAAAGACAAGATTGTGTTTGATCGATTCCACATTGCGCAGCCCGTCAATAAGGCAGTCGACAAGGTGCGGCGCGAGGAAAATCGAACTCTGAAGGCAGAAGGGATCGCTCTCCTCAAAGGCACGAAGTATTTGTGGCTTTATTCCGAGAAGAACCTCCCGGAAAAACGGAAGGAATCTTTTGAAAGCCTGAAGGCTGTGAACCTGAAGACCGGTCGCGCGTGGTCCATTAAAGAAATGTTGGGCGAACTCTGGGAGGCTCCCAGCGTCGAAGCGGGGCGCGAGTTCTTCCAACGCTGGTTCGGTGGGGCGAGACGCAGCCAACTGGAGCCGATCAAGACGGTTGCGTTGACGGTCAAGAATCATCTCGAAGGGATTCTCAACTATCTCCGACATCGTGTGACCAACGGAGTGGCCGAGGGGATGAACAGCAAGATCCAGACCGTCCGACGGAACGCTCGTGGCCATCGGAATACCGAGAACTTGAAGACAGCAATCATGTTCTTTTGTGGGAGACTGGAGCTTCACCCACACTAAACCCGGAAGAACCGATTTAATTAGTCATGAAGATTATAATGTTAAAAAACCTGATAAAAACTTAACCAGGCAAATCCAGCGGACGCGCAAAAGGCGCGTGCCGCTGATTTGCGACGTTAGGCCACAAATCATATATCGAAGCATCGAGTGGAAGCACATGAATTTACAATGAGATCTTTTGCATTTCTTGATGAAGCTGGAGCGAAAGCGGCTATTAAATCCTCCGTGTCAGATGTTGAAGCATTTCTTAACGAGTTTCGCCAAATTGGTTTTGGCTACGAGAAGCACGATCACTCAGTTCGAAATCCTATGGTAAAAATGGCAAAATCGTTACAAGAGGCTGAAGATAGGCGCGCATCACCAAAGAAAAAAGTCCAAATATGCCTATGAAACATTATCGGGCAAATGGCTTAAAGGGCACCTCCAAAAATGCACTTTTTCCGCGATTGCGGCGTCAGCTCCGTGCTCGAATCCTCATGTATGACCTATCACTGCTGTCCCATAGAGCATACTAACCCTTTGAAATTGCTGGAAAAACTGTTTTCATGTCTCAAACACAATGCCATAGTCAATTTTTTATGGAAATCAATAGGTTATACACAGCAGTGATATGGGGATAAAACAGTGTTGAGCGTGGATGAGGCCATTTTGAGCCGCCGATCGGTGCGTGCGTTTAAACCGGATGAAGTGTCCCAAGAGACGGTGGCGGACATTCTCGAAGTGGCGAAGCGATCGCCTAGCGGCACGAATACACAACCCTGGCGGGTACACGTGTTTACCGGTGCGGCCAAGGATCGCTTGATCGATACCGTGCAGAAAGTGTTTTGGGAGGATGCGAATGAACACAGCCATGATCGGCTGCACTACATGGAGACCTGGCGCGAGCCGTATCTAGCGCGGCGCCGTAAAGTGGGATGGGATCTTTACGGTCTGGCCGGTATTAAAAAAGGCGAATGGGAAAAAACCCGGGAGTTCCATTCCCGCAACTTCCGCTTTTTCGGTGCACCGGTCGGTATCTTGTTTTCGGTGGACAACGACATGGGCTGGATGAGTTGGTTGGACTACGGGATGTTCATCCAGTCTGTCTGTATCGCTGCGCGGGGCCGTGGACTACACACTTGTGCGCAGGCGGCCTGGGGCACTTACCATGCTCTGTTGAAAGATTATCTGCGACTGCCAGACAAGCAGATGATCCATTGCGGCATGAGTCTCGGGTTCGAAGACACGCAAGCGGCGGTGAATGCGCTGGAGACGGTGCGTGAACCGCTGGATGAATTCGTGACTTTTCACCAGGATTGACATCATGTCTAAACCCTTGAAAGGTGAACCCTCAGCCAGTGGACCTTTGGCGGGTGTGCGTGTTCTGGATCTCACCATGGTGGGATTTGGTCCTTATGCCGCGCAGATTTTGGGCGACTATGGTGCGGATGTCATTAAAGTCGAATCCTGTGACGGTGATATTACCCGTGGTATAGCGCCGTTTCGCAATCCGGGAATGGGGCATTTCTATCTCGGTTTGAACCGGAACAAGCGTTGTATTGTGCTCGATCTCAAAAGCGCCAAGGGTAGGGAAGTTTATTTGAAATTGGCGGCGACGGTGGATGTGGTGCTGTGCTCGGTGCGGCCTACCGCCATGGCTAGGCTCAAGCTTGGTGTTGATGATATCCGTCAAGTCAATTCTCAGGTTATCTATGTCGCTTTGGTCGGCTTTGGTCAAAATGGCCCCTACGCCCATAGGCCAGCTTACGACGACATCATTCAGGGGTTGTCGGGAATGGCCGATATGCAAGGTGGCAGAAGCGGCGTGCCGCGTATGGTGAATTCATCGATCTGCGACAAGATCGGATCGCAATTTGTAGTGCACGCCGCCACGGCGGCGCTCTTTCACCGCGAAAGAACCGGTGAGGGGCAATATGTGGAGGTGCCTATGTTGGAAGCGCTGGCTGGCTTCAACCTGGTTGAGCATCAAGCGGGTACGTCTTTTGTACCGGCCCTTGGGCGGGCCGGTTACGAGCGCACCATGGCTGAATACCGGCGCCCGTTTGCAACGAAGGATGGTTATGTTTGTGTGTTGCCCTATAACACCAAACAGTGGCGTGCGTTTTTCTCCTTGATGGGGCGTGATGATATGTTGACCGATCCGCGGGTGGTGGACGCGAAAATGCGCAGCGAGAAGATCGACGAGCTTTATGCCATGGTGGAAGAGTGTGTTAAGCCTTGGTCAGCCGGTGAGTTATTGACCGCGCTGGAAGCCGCCGACGTGCCCAATGGCAGAGCGAATACACTGGCGGGCCTGGCCGATGATCCGCACCTGGACGCGGTGGGCTTGGTACGCACGGCCGAGCATCCGAGTGAAGGCACCATTCGCATGGTCGCCCCGGCGGTGCGCTTCTCCAAGACGCCAGCGGACATTCGCCGGTTACCGGGACGCTTGGGGGAGCACAGTGTCGAGGTGCTGCGGGAGTTGGGTTACAGCGATGAACAGATCCAACAGATGTTGGATGAGGCCGTTACCTTGGACGCCAAAGGAATAGATGCCAAAGGAGTAAACGGCACTGGCTTAGACGGCACTGGCAGTGGCGCTCACGTGGAGAGCCTGAGCGCTGCCCTTAACGTAGCGCCCACTCAGTTGACATAGATATCTCGGTATGAGGTGTATAAGGAGATCATATAAACAGGTACCAGTATAAAGAAACCGAGTCCTATGGGGATCAGAGCCACCAGCGCGAGCGGAATATACACAAGACTGTAGAGAAAAAACGGTAAGAAGTTGCGCAAACAGCCGGCAAAGCTTTGCTTCATCGCTTCAATAGGTGGTACGCCGTGCAACAAAACCAGAGCGGGTGCGAACCAAAGGAGCATCAATATTGGTAGCCAAAGGAGCGCCGCCATCAACGAGACAATGAGTAAGGGTCCCAGCATGGCGGCATCGGGTATTTCACCGGTGGCTTCGAAGAGAAACGCCATCGAACCGCCCACGGCAAGGCCCATGCCACCGAGGAGCACTAGGCTCGTTAGCAAACAAACAGTACCTACGGCCAGTAGGCTGGACGTTTGTTGTTTGAAACCGCGGAACAGCATGCTGATGGTGATGGGTTTACCATGGTATTGGTTGTCCGCCGTTATGATGATGCCGCCTAGCAATACGGGGTAGAGCAGGTACCCGGCGATAGCACCCAAGATAGGGATGAGCCCCATGAGGAAAAAGACGGCGATGAAAAAAAACGAAATTAACGATCCAGGTAAATGGGCTGTCCTTGAACAAGCGCCATGCATCGCCAAGCCAGCCAATTCCCCGCCCGATGGGCACTCGGCGCGCCGGATGCCAGTCTTCGCCGCCGCTTTGCGTGGTATCTATAACTGCCGCCGTGGGGGGGAGATAAGGATCCACGGCGGCCTGTGCCCGCTCTTCCTTGGGGGGGCGCTTGGGCGCGGGCGCCAATTTCGGTTGCGCCGCCAATCCTGGTTCTGCTGGGTAGATTTTCTCTGCGCCGGCGAAAACCAATGCCTGTTCGGGTGCCGACGCCTGTTCGGGTAGTTGTGTCTCGGTTGCTGGCGCGGGTTCGAATTCGATGGACTTCGCGGGAGGGCTGGCCACGGCAACGCCCATCCCTATGGCTCTTAGTGCGTTGAAGTAGCGCTCCGCGTTATCTTTGTCCAAGTTTTTCTTAAGGGTGATGTGCCGGCCCAAGAACAAGTTTTCTACTTGAGCCGGTTCCATTTTGAAGCGCTTAGCGAATGCTGCTTTCACTTCGGATGCTTCGAAGCCATCCAGAATGTGTCCACTGAAAACAACGCTGTAAGTACCGTCCGCCACTGCCCGATCCTCTAGCTACTCAGCCCCGCATAAACGCTAGAGTTTGTTCTGGGATAGACGTTTGTACAAGTGTTGACTGCCGGGACTGCACTATTTGCCGGCACGGTTGGTCCTTTAGGGCGCGTGCTAAAAATAGTCATTGTTTCGTGAGTGCAAGGAAGCACCGCGCGCAGAACCGCAGTGTGTGGGTGATACCTGAGGATTGGAGCACGGAGCTGACGCCGCAATCGCGGAAAAGTGCATTTTTAGAGGTGCCCTTTAGTCCCCTATGATGATTATTCCTGCGCTGACGTCGATTCCATGTACTTAACAACGGTTGCATGGGAGTAATACGCTTGATTGGCAGGAACGCTGGATAAAAGCGACCAGAAGATGGCCGCTTCACCGGGTGCCGCCGTCTCTGGCGCCAACGGATTATGGGTGGGTAATGCCAGCCACTCGATGGGTAGTTCGCTTACGCAGGTGCCGTTGGCGCGGGCCTGGAGGAGGGCGGCGAATAATGCAATTTGATCCAGATACCAAACACCCAGATCAGCCTTGAAAAAATGGCGGATGTAGGCGGCGCAGCCGTCCATTGCCGCCCTGGCAGCGGCAGTTGGGGCGATGAACAAGGCGGATGCTTGGAAGTGATCCCATAGATCGTAAGTCTTGGGGGTGAGGGCGAAAACGCCGAGCTGAGCACGCTGCCCGGTTAGATGGTGCAAGGCCGCGCCTATACCGCGCAAACACAACAAATCCATGTCGGCGATCAGTACAGCGCCAGGTACTTTCTCGATCACTTCGGGCAGTGCCAGAAACCGGGCACAAGCGTAATACGTCTTGGGGGTAATAAGCGCGTCTACCGGGTAGTGCTCTGTGGTTAAGGCGATATCGGCGCCGTACGTCCCGCGCAGCGCTTGCGCTTTCGCCGCGACCGCTGGATCGGGGTTGACGACATGAAAATGAAATCGTACCGGCGCTTGCGCATTGTCCATGAATGAACTCACCAGCGCCTTGGCAAAGCGCAGGAAATAGTCGCGATCGGCCGAGGCCAGAATGGTCAGGGCGTCATCGGACGACCATTCATACGCCGCGTCATCGGGTACTGTTTGCGGGAACTGCTCGGCCAGAAAATCGGGGCGCAAGCAGATGGCGTTCTCTACGGTGGGAGTGTCGGTGTCCAGGCAAGCGCGCGCTCTTCGAATACTGGCATCGGCTTGTGCCATGTTTGCGTTCAGCGCTAGGGCCGTGGCCAGGCGCCGGTGTGCCAGATGATTGTCCGGCTCCAGTTCGGCTGCGCGCCGGTAGGCCGTTATCGCGCGGCACAGCTCGCCGCGGTGGCGCAGCGCATTACCGAGGCCGATGAGACCGGCGTAGCTATCGCCTTTGCGTTGCAGCCAGCTTTCGATCTGCGCCGGCTCCGTTTCAGCTAGCAATAAGCGTGATTCCAGCGCCAAGGCGGTGGCCATATCGGTGTGCGCTTGCAGCAAACATCTGGCGCTGGCTGCGTGTTTGAGGCCCTCATCGAAATCGCCAGTGCCGTACAGCGCATGGGCCAAGCGCAGGTGAGCTTCTACTTGGTTGGTCTCCAGGGTCAAAACATGCCGGAAGCGTTCGGCGGCGGCGGTGAAATCGGTTTGTTTGGCCCAAAGCATGCCCAAGTTGATGTGTGCGATGGCGTCTCGTGGCGCTGCATTGATGGCTTCTCCAAGTAAACGCTCGGCGCGCGCTACCGCCTCTTCGGGCTTTGGTGTATCGGCGTGTTGCAGCACTATGGCGAGGTTGCGTTTGAGCGCTGTTGCGGTCGGACACTTTCGCACGCCTTGTTCCAATAAACGGCGGGCTTGGTCCACGTGGCCGCACTCGAATTCGGCCTGCGCCAACACTTCGATGAATTCGGGCGCGGCGGGCTCCATGGTGTGAGCCTTGGCGTAGTGCTCGCGCGCTTCGTCCGCCCGTCCCTGGGCTTTTGCGGCATCACCCAGGCTGCGCACGATATGGGCGTTATCGGGCGCGTGTTGTGCGGCCGCTTGGATGAGCGCTTGGGCGCGTTCCGGATCGCCTTCGTCCAGCGCGATTCTGCCACTTAAGTGAAGCGCGTCGGCATCGTTAGGCCAGCTTCGCAACACCTGGGCGTAGCCTGCTTTGGCGGCCTCCAGCGCGCCGGCCCGGTGCTCGGCCACGGCTTGTTCTAGCAGTTTTAGCCGTGATGCCGCCGCTACGTTATCGGCGCGGTTGGCGCCGCGGCGGCCGAATAAGAACGTGAGGTTGATGCGCCGGTCGCGGTATCCCGGTTTAAAGCGAACGGGCGTACCTTGGTGAAACAGATCGGAGCAAAAGATCGCCGCCCGGTTGGCGCGGTATGGCACGTTGACCGCTTTGGCGCCGGAGTCTTGAATGAATCGTTGCATGGCGGATGTGGAGGCACTGTTGTTGATGGCGGTGAAGTTCCAGTCGCCGGGTGGCGGCGTATCCCAGATCAGCAAGCCGCCACCGTCGGCGCCGGGCAGCCGCGCTTCGTCCGGTGTCAGCCAAAGATTGATGTTGACGGCGGCGTCATCGGCGTGAACGCCTATGCCCGGGGCGTCGGAGAAATACTTGAATGCCCATACCTTGTGCAGCGCATGCCTGCCTAACAGTGTTGGCATGGCTTGCTGAAGTTCCTCGGCGATCTGCGCCAGTAATGGGCAAAAGATGCCGTCTTCCACGAAAGCGCCCACGTAGCCACCGTCATACGCGGTGTGCCAGATGGTTGAGTCGATGAAGAATTCATTGAGGGCGTGAAGCGCCGGCGCCGAGAGCAAGTCATCAACCACTTCGATGCCCACCGCCGCAGCGTGGTAGGCCTGCTCCACGGCGGCAAAATCAAGGGCGCCGTTTAAAGCGGAGCTGGCCAGCTGTGCAGGCGGTTGGTAGTGGACGAATTCGCTGAGGGCACGGGCGATGGGTGGGACGGTTGGGCCGCTCAGGCGTAGGCAAGCACCGTAGGCGGCTCCCACTAGGGTCTCGCGCAGGGAGGCCAGCGCCTCTAGGGCGGGTGCGTAGGCGGCCGGCAATTTGTGAACATTAGCCAGATGGGCCAGTTGGTCATGGCAGTGGCGAAGAGCGGTGATCTTCCACGTGCGTTGCTCACCGCTATAGGATTCTTTGATCGCAAAACGGGCTCTGGCGGCTTGCTCGAAACGCGCCGAGGCACTTTGGAATTGCCCGAGGCGCAGCTCGACGGCGGCGCTGCCATGGATAACGTTTATGTCGTTAGGCGCAATGCCGCGCAGCGCTTCGAAACAGCGCGCCGCAGCTTCATCGCGTTCATGATCATAGTACGCGCCGGCCAGTTGTAGCAGTACGTGGGCGTTGTGCTCGAACGGAAAACCCTCCAGTAACGCAAGAGCGTCGCCGGTTTGCCCCAGTTGCCGCAAGACCGCCGCTCTTGCCGCGGTGATTTCGCCGAGCTTGAGCCGCGCCGCCTGCTCCGCTCGCGCCAGCCATTCGATGGCCGCGTCGTTGGCCCCAGCCGATAGCGCTTGCTGCGCTAGCAGCTGCGCGGGCGCCGGCTCGGCGGGGCGCTGCGCGGCTATGGATGCCAATAACTCGCGGCCGGCCTCGGTATTGCCATCGGCAAGGTGTTTTTCGGCGATGGCTAGTGCTTCGAATAACGCAACCATGGACTCGCTCTACCGACTAATGGGCGCCTCTAAAAATAGTAATTTTTTCGCGAGTGCAAGGAAGCACCGCGCGCAGAACCGCAGTGTATAGGTGATACCTGAGGATTCGAGCACGGAGATGACGCCGCAATCGCGGAAAAAGTGCATTTTTAGAGGTGCCCTAATGGGGCCGGTGAATGATGGCCTGGGTGAAGTGGACTTAATGACTGGGCCCGGTTGTTGGACCTACAGGTGTATCACCTAGGGCTACTAAAGCGATTGGGCGGGTGTCATGGCCGCTGATCACACTAGCGGCGCGCCAGGCGCGCAGGCCGCTACGGCAACAAAACACCAGCCTGTCGCCCGCCGGTAGCACTGCCCGTTGCGCTTGTAGATCGGCCACCGATGTGCGCATCGCGCTGGCAGTGACCGCTTGTGGTGCTTCCTCTACAGCGCGCAACTCGATGACCGCGTCGGCCGCCGTGATGGCCGATGCGGCGATGAACGGGAACACCGGCTGGGCCGGCTCGGGGGCGCCGTCAAAGCGGAAGCTAGCGAAGTGTTGGCGGGTGAAATCTATGGTGATCACCTGGCCCAGTGGTGACGGCTCTAGTTGCAAAATGACTTCCAATGCCATTTGTGCTTGCAGGGCGCCCAGTACGCCGACCACTGGCCCCAATACGCCGGCGCTGGCGCAGTTGGCGAGGTTGCTTGGAAGAGCGGGGAATACGGCCCGAAGCGATGGTGCGCCACCGCAAAAACCGCCGGCGTAGCCGGATAGGGCCAAGGCTGAGGCGCTGATAAAAGGAATGTGCTGCTGCCAGCAGTAATCGGACAGGGTATAGGTGGCAGCGAAACTGTCGGCGCAGTCCATGATCACATCGGCGCCGGCGGTGATGGCGGCCACGTTGGCGGGTGTGAGCGGTTCGCAGATCGCTTCGATGCGCACATCGCCGTTGAGATCATTAAGAGCGGCTTTGGCGGCGGCCACTTTGGCTTGGCCTTGGCTGGCGGCGCCGTATAGTGGTTGGCGGTGCAAGTTGGAGATATTCACTACGTCGGGGTCGATGATGGTAATAGCATCTACACCTGCGCCGACCAAATACTGCAGCGCAGGGCAGCCGAGGCCGCCCGCGCCGATCACGGCGATGGCCGCTTGGCTGAGCGCAGCCTGACCGCTGGCGCCCACTTGCGGCAGGATGGTCTGACGGGCGTAGCGGTCCATGGTCATGCTGCGCCGCTCGTATCGTTCACGGGTCACGTTGTTCACGGGTCACGGCCAACCATTCCCGCACCCGCGACTCGGGGGCGCTGTTGTAAGTGATGTCGGTGACCGCGGCGATGATGTTAGCACCCGCCGCGAACGCACCCGCGGCCCGTTCCACGGTCATGCCGCCGATGGCCACCAGCGGCGTGTCCCCGGCCCGCTTTTTCCACTCGGTTACCCGCGCCAACCCCTGCTGGGGCCAGCGCATCTTCTTCAATCGAGTGGGGTACACCGGTCCCAGGGCGATGTAGTCGGGCGCCAAGCTCAAAGCCCGCTCGAGTTCCGCAGCATCGTGGGTGCTCAAGCCCAGCGCCAGGCCCGCCGCCCGTATGGCCGCAATATCCGCTCCATCCAAGTCCTCTTGCCCTAGGTGCACGAAGTCGCAACCCTCATCAATGGCGATCTGCCAATAGTCGTTGACGATGAGTTGGCAAGCATAGCGGTGGCACACATTTTTGGCCCGGCGGATCTCCGCGCGCAACTCTGAGTCTTGCCGATCCTTGATCCGCAATTGCACCATGCGGATCCCTAGCGGCAACAGCCGTTGCAGCCAAGCGCAGCTATCGAAGATCGGATAAAACCGGTCCAGTGTCATGTTGGTCATGTCTATTTGGTCATGTCTATTGGCTCGGTCTATTGGCTCACCTCAGCCCAACAACGCTTTACCCATTACGGGCGTTGAGGGCGCCGCCATATCCCGCGGTTCCATGGGATCGGCTTGCCTCGCAAGCAGTCCTGCCTCGATAGCGAGCGCAAACGCTTTGGCCATGGCCACCGGATCGCCTGCTTTAGCGACGGCGGTATTGAGCAAAATCGCATCGCAGCCGAGTTCCATCGCCCGGGTGGCGTGAGACGGCGTGCCGAGGCCGGCATCGACCACCAACGGCACACCGGGGAAGTGGGCGCGCATGGAGCGCAAACCGTATTCATTGTTGAGACCGAGGCCGGAGCCTATGGGTGCACCCCAGGGCATCAGCACTTCGCAGCCGGCTTCTAACAGCCGTCCGCTCACCACTAGATCTTCGGTGGTATAAGGGAATACCTGAAAACCGTCATGCACCAGGATACGCGCTGCTTCCACCAGGCCGAACACGTCGGGTTGCAGGGTGTCCTCTTCGCCGATGACTTCCAGTTTGATCCACGGGGTTTGGAATACTTCGCGCGCCATGTGGGCGGTGGTTACCGCTTCTTTGACACTGTGACAATCGGCCGTGTTGGGCAGTACCCGAACGTCCAGTGAGCGGATCAGGGACCAAAAATCTTGTCCAGCCCGGGTCTCACCCGATTCGCGCCTGAGGGAAACCGTGACCACTTGCGTGCCGGATTCGGCAATGGCGCCGGTGAGTACGGCCGGCGATGGATATTGGGAGGTGCCTAGCAGCAAGCGCGAGCCGATGGCTGTGCCGTAAAAATTCATGCCTGGGAGATCGATGCCTGGGAGGGCTAGCGCCGAGGCTGAGAGGTTCTCCATCGGGCTCACCCCCCTTGCATGGGCGCCACCACTTCAAGGCGGTCGCCGTCTTGCAACGTTGTCTCGCTACGCACGGGAGCGGCCACGAAGTGGCCGTTGAGAGCGGTGGCGACCACGGCGTCGGCGTAACCGAGTTCGTGCAGCGCGCGCGCCAAGTTATCCGAGTCTATAGTGCGCGGCTCACCGTTAAGGGTGATCTTCATCCAACCACTCCGGAACACTGTTGCTGTTGTCTATGACGCTGGCGGTCATCTGCGCCAGCGCCGGTGCCAGTAGAAAACCGTGCCGGTATAGGCCGTTCGCATAAAGTATACCGTCAAGCCGCCGCAGCCGCGGCAGGTTATCGGCGAAAGCGGGGCGCACATCAACCCCGATCTCCGCCACCTGCGCTTCGCCAAAAGCCGGGTGAAGCGCGTAGGCCGCGCCTAGTAACTCCAGCATGGAGCGGGCACTGATGCGGGTGCGCTCATCGCTTTCGATCATGGTGGCGCCCACCATGAAGTGGCCATCGCCACGGGGCACTAGATACAGCGGAATGCGCGGATGTAGCAGCCGTACGGGACGCGATAAAGTGACATCAGTGCATTGCAGCACCAGCATCTCGCCTTTGACGCCGCGCAGGTCGTTTAACACGTCACGGGCGGCGAAACCGCGGCAGTCAATGATGGTACCGCGCTGCGGTCGGGGCTCCATCGCAGTGGAGAAATGAACGTCGGCACCCGGATCGCGCTGTAACTTGGCGAGCAGCGTGGCGGTCGCTTTGCGCGGCGTCAGATGGGCTTCACCGGCGAAGAACAAAGCGCGGGAGAAACGTCCGGCCAAGTCTGGCTCGAGGGCGGCGATCTCGGCCTCGCCGATCTCGCGATAACCGCCGGTGCGGCGGGCGAAGCGTTTGAGTTCCGCTCTGTCGCGTGCTAGAGCGAGCACCAATGAGCCGTTACGGCTTACCTCCGCGCCCTGCTGCTGCCACCAATCGGCAGCTATGGCGCCGAAGCGCACCACGGCGTCCGGCGCGCTCTCTTGTTCACACCAGGGGGCCAGCATGCCGCCCGCCCACCAGCTACAGGCATCAGCGCCAAGGCCCGCAGCGCGCTCGTATAGCGCCACTTCGATGTTGCGGTTACGCAACTCTGTGGCAATGCAAAGACCGGCCACGCCTGCGCCGATGATGCTAACCGGCATCGCTAGATCTCACTGAGCACGCCAGGTGGCGTGAAAATGATGTAGCGGTCCATGGCCCGAGCCTATGTGCAATGTATCGGCGGCGGCGATGGCGCCTTGCACATAGCTATGGGCCGCTTTGACCGCAGCGGCTAAGGTAGCGCCCTTGGCCAGCCCGGCGGCGATGGCGGCGGAGAGGGTGCAGCCGCTGCCGTGGGTGTTTCGGGTAGGATTGCGCGGTGCTTCGAGGCGCGCGGTTATGCCGCTTGCCGTTGTGCCGCTTGCCGTTGTGCCATCGGCGCTGATGAGCAAGTCGATACACTTGGCGCCCCGGCCGTGACCGCCTTTCATCAGCACCGCCTGGGCGCCTAGAGCTAAAAGAGCTTTGCCTTGGGCCGCCATGGCTGTTACATCCTGCGCCATGGCCTGCCCGAGCAATCGAGCCGCTTCGGGAAGATTGGGGGTTATCAGCGCCGCTTTGGGCAGCAGCAATTGGCGCAGGGTATGCACCGCCTCATCGCGCAGCAGCGCATCGCCTGATTTGGCCACCATGACAGGATCCAGCACCACCGGCACCGGCGTTCTAGCCAGCCCCTCGGCGACGGTGTGGATAATGTCAGTAGAGGAGAGCATGCCGATCTTCACTGCGGTGACCGGTAGATCATCGAACACTGCGTCCAGTTGCGCTTTGATCATAGCGAGCGGCGTTTCAACGACCGCTGTTACCGCCCGTGTGTTTTGCGCCGTCAAGGCAGTGATTACGCTGGCGCCGTAGGCGCCTAGGGCGGAAAAGGTTTTGAGATCAGCCTGAATACCGGCACCGCCGCCGCTATCGGAGCCGGCAATGGTTAGGGCGATGGGTGTGTTTACGCGGTGTGTGTCTACATTAGCTGCGCTGGCCAAAACACTGCTCTCCACGTTGCATAAAGACGAGACATGTCACTCGAGCGCGGGAAGGCAGCCGGCGGGACTTGCGGGTCGGCCCGTTCCCTTCGCCGGCGTTATCCGGATCAGGTTCGATGGGTTGGCCTGCAAGGCCTCTCAGCAAACGGCACCCCAACGGTCAGGCAAGGTTACGATGAATTCGTGTTCGGCGCTAGCCGCACCGGCGCACCGTGCGGGGTGGGTAGATAAGCCGCCGCCACGCCTCTTGCGCGCGCCTTGGTCCAGCAAGCTTTCTTCGATGAGCAGGCTTGGCAACGCTTTGACTCCGTGGGGGACTGACTCCGTGGGGGCTGACTCCGTGGGGACTGGCTCCGTGGGGACTGGCTCCGTGGGGACTGAATCCATGGGGACATCAGTGCTATCTGTGCCATGCTGGAAGGCAGCACAATAGCGGGCATAACCATCCGCCGTGGCAGGGGATATGAGTTCGGATATGAACAGAGCACAGAGTATCGAACCTGCGGCCCACGCGCCCACCGTGCAATCGGCAAGGAGCAACATCCTGGGCGGCGTTGCGCGCCTGTTGGCCGGCCGGCGCTTTCCTGCTGCCACTGTCGCCGTGCTGGGCCTGGGGTTATTGGTGGCGATTTCTGTCGGTGTGGTGTTGTCCATCGGTGTAGGCAGTGCTACCGCTAACACCCGCGCATTGTTGCAGGCGCAGGGTGAGGCGCTCATCGACTTCATCGAATTGCGTGTAGACGCCCGCTTGACCCCCGTCATGTCGCAGGCGCGGTGGGTAGCGCAGGCCATCGAGCGCGGTGAGGTGGACCTCGATGCGGCACAAACTCTGGATGCTTTTATGTTCGGAGCATTAGCCGGTACACCGCAGGTAGCCGGTATTGCCATCGTCGAAACATCCGGACGGTCGCGGCGCTGGAGCAGAGCGCCACGGCAGATGATCGATGAAAACTGGAGCGACCGGCCCGATGTTGTGCAATGGTTGGAGGTGGGCCGAACGCAGCAGGAACCGGCCTGGCGTTCACCTTTTTGGACGCAGACATTGAACACCACGGTGGTGCTCTACGACACGCCGCTGCGTATCGCTGGCCGCTACATCGGCATGCTGGGCCAGGTGGTACCCATCTCCGAGCTGTCCGGACCCTTGGAACTCATCAAACAGCGCACCGGTATGGTGCCGTTCATCTTGTACGACAAGAAGATAGTGCTGGCGCATGCGTCGTTCTCATCATGGCGCCCCGAGCGCACGGCACACGAAGTCCCGCTGCCGACGTTGCAGGATTTTGGCGATAGGGTGTTGGCCCGCATCTGGAATCCTGATCAGGCCGATCTCTTCATGCTGCGTGAGAGCGAGCGCATCGATACGGGTGGTGCTGAAATCGACGATGCTTATCACGTGTATCTGTACCGCGATATCGCCCGCTACGGAGCGGTGCCCTGGACCGTGGGCGCTTATCTCAATACGCAAGTGCAGGGCAGCAGTGAGCTGAAGCGGCTGAACAAAGCGCTTGCCGCTGGAGGTATTGTCCTCGTCCTCTCCGTTATCTGCGCGGCTTATGCCGGCAAACGGTTCAGCGCACCTATAGAGCGGCTGTCGGCAGCGGCCCGCGCGGTGCTCGCCTCTGGGCTCGAAGCGGCGCCGGCGGTGGCACGCAGCCGCATACGGGAATTGGACGATGCCGCCAAATCATTTAACGCCATGGTCGCAGGTTTGCGTGACCGCGCGCTAATCCGTGAGACTCTAGGGCGCTTCGTACCGGAGAAAGTGGCGCAAGCGCTGTTGGCGGACGGTGGCACTTTGAACGTTCAGCACACGCAGGCCACTGTCTTGTTCTGCGACTTGGAGGGCTTCACCGCCCTAACCGAGGCGGTGGGCCCCACGGCTATAGTGGCCCTGCTCAATGAGTACTTTGAAGACATGGTATCGATACTGGAAGCGCATAACGGCGTGGTCACGCAGTTTCAAGGCGATGCGATTTTGGCAACCTTCAATGTACCTTTGGCCGATGAATGCCACGCCGTCAACGCCGCTAGAGCAGCCGTCCAGATGCAACAGGCGGTGCGCTGCAATCTTTACGGCGGCCAGCGTATAGCGAGCCGCATCGGTCTTGATACCGGTCCTTTGGTGGCGGGCGCCGTGGGTGCACGCGGGCGCCTTAGCTATACGGTACACGGCGACGCGGTAAACTTGGCGGCCCGTTTGGAAGCGCTCAACAAGGAACTCGGTACTCGTATCTTGGTGTCGCAGAACACCGCGTTGTTATTGGCAGACGCCGAATTGCGTTCGGTTGGCCGAATCAACGTACGTGGCCGTCAACAAGCGGTAGAGGTCTTCGAGTTGGCGGTCGGTCGGTGAGTATCGGCTTTCGTTCTAGACCGATTTTAACTTGGCCGAAATATCACTTGGGGCGTCACATCGCCTGGGGCAGCAGGCCACTTTGCTGTGTCTCGCCCGTGTCACTGGCCTCTTGTTGGCGCTGCCACATTTGTGCATAGAGTCCGTCCAAGGCCAGTAGCTCAGGGTGGCGGCCGCGCTCGGCCACGCGGCCTTGGTCCAGCACTACGATCTCATCGGCGTCCACCACGGTGGACAGGCGGTGGGCGATGCTAAGAGTAGTGCGTCCTCGGCGCAGTTGGCGCAGATTGGCCTGGATCTCCCGCTCCGTGCGGGTATCTAGCGCCGAAGTGGCTTCGTCGAATATTAGAATTCTAGGATTCTTCAAAATACTTCTAGCTATGGCGACCCGCTGTTTTTCGCCGCCCGAGAGCTTGAGTCCGCGCTCGCCAACCATGGTTTGGTAACCCTCGGGCGTGCTCATGATGAAGTCGTGAATGCTGGCCAGCCGCGCCGCTTCTTCGATTTGCGCCGCATTGGCCTGGGGGCGGCCATAGGCGATGTTGTAATAGATAGTGTCGTTAAACAGCACCGTGTCTTGCGGTACGGTGCCTATAACCGCTCTTAACGAAGCTTGAGAAACGTCTCTTATGTCTTGTCCATCAACGGTGATGGCGCCTTCGTCGACATCGTAAAAGCGGTACAGCAACCGGGATAGGGTGGATTTACCGGCACCGGATGAACCGACGAATGCCACCATCTTGCCGGCCGGGACATTGAAGCTCACATCAGTGAGAATGGGGCGGTCGTCAACGTAGCGAAAGCTCACGTTATCAAAGCGCACTTCACCCCCTTTTAGCCCCAGTTGCGCCGCGTTTTGCGCATCGGCGACTTCCTGCGGCACGTCCAACAATTGCAACATTTTTTCGATGTCGATGATGGCTTGCTTGAGTTCCCGGTAGACGAAACCGAAGAAGCCTAGCGGCTGATATAGCTGCATCAGGTAGGTATTGGCCATCACGAATGTGCCGATGGTCAAAGTGCCTTCGACGATGCCTTGCCCTGTCATCAGCATCACCCCCGTCAGACCCGCGGAGATGATCGCCGCCTGTCCTATATTGAGGGTCGCCAGCGAGGTCTGGGAACGAATGGAAGCCTGTTCATAATGCCGCAATGCCTCGTCGTAACGCCTCGCTTCGTGGGCCTCGTTGCCGAAGTATTTGACGGTCTCGAAGTTCAGCAAACTGTCTATAGCTTTGGTATTGGCGCGGCTGTCGGCGTCGTTCATCTGGCGGCGGAATTTGAGGCGCCACTCGGTGACAGCCATCGTGTACCAGATATACAGCACCACGGTTACCAGGGTGACCAACGCCACCGAGGCATCCAAGGCCAGCCACAAAATGACCGCTACTAGAGCGATTTCGATGAGCGTCGGGATGATATTGAAGAGGCTGAAGCGCAATAGAGTATCGATGGCCCGGGTGCCACGCTCGATGGCCCGTGACAGGCCGCCCGTCTGTCTGTCTAAGTGAAAGCGCAGCGACAGTGCATGCAGGTGATTGAATACTTGCAGGGCCACTACGCGGATGGCCCGTTGCCCTACCTTGGCGAAGATGGCATCGCGCAGCTCGCCGAACAAGAGGGAGGCGACCCGGGCGATGCCGTAACCGATGATGAGCGCCACCGGTAAGGCGATGAGAGCGTGCGTTTGGGCGCTGAGTGCATCGACTGCCTCTTTATAAAACCAAGGTACATAGACCAAGGCGCCCTTCGCGGCCACCAAGCAGGTGAGAGCCAGCACCACCCGCAAGCGTATCTCGAATTGCCGCGGCCAGAGATAACTGAGCAGCGCCCGCAGGGTGCCTAGGCTACCCAGTTCCGATTCTCCTCCCCTTAGCACGTCATCACCGCTATCACCTTCTCACCCCTAGCACATAGTCATCCCAAGCACACAATTACCCCAGGCATATAATTACCCCAGGCATATAATTACTTCTGGCACATCATCACCATTAGCACATCCTCAGCCTCGCGGCGCGGCCGGTTAAACCGCCTACACTGGGTCATGTATGGCGCCACGCGTTGAGCAGGGTTGATGAGTGTTCAAGTGGATAACGGCCTATACTTGATCGAATCATCATGGCAGAAATAATACTGCGGTGGCGATGATTCGAGCCGATAAGGATAACTAACCTAGACTGGGGCGATAGCCCTGAATCAAGCAAAAGGGCACCTGCTAAAAATGCACTTTTTCCGCGATTGCGGCGTCAGCGCCGTGCTCGAATCCTCAGGTATGACCTATACACTGCGGTTGCGCGCGCGGTGCTTCCTTGCACTCACGAAAAAATGACTATTGTTAGCAGGTGCCCTAAATCTGGAGGTAGCCATGAGAGGAATTATGAGCCAATTCGCGGTGGGTGCGCTGGCGGTCGCCGTGCCCCTGGGGGCGATGACGAGCGCTGTGTCGGCGCAGATGCAAGCGCGTGAATTCAAGGTGGTGGGGACCTGGAGTTTCCTGGACCACTGGAAAGAGCGGGAGGGGCCGTTTTGGAAAGAGCGCTTGCCGCAACTGTCCGGCGGTAAATTGACCGCGAACGCGAAATCGCAAACCGAGCTGGGCCTGTCCGGATTCGAAATCATGCGCCTGTTGAAGCTGGGCGTATTCGATGCGGTCCATGGCGTAACCGCCTACGTTGCGCAAGATAGCCCGGCCATCGAGGGGGCCGATCTGGCAGGTGTTATCCAGAACATGAAGGATTACCGCGCTGCCAACGAAGCGTACCGCGACATCTTGGCCCGTGAATTCGCCGATAAATACGCTGCCAAATTGCTGATGATCTACGCTTGGCCTAGCCAACAGTTGTTCTGCAATCTGGGCGATAACACGACCGATGATGTCAGCTTGAAAGCACTGTCGGGCAAGAAGATCCGTACCTACAGCACGACCCTGGGCGATTTTATCGAAGGCATCGGCGGCAGCGCGGTGACCATCGCTTTCGCCGAGGTGGTGCCGGCCCTGCAAAAAGGCGTGGCCGACTGTGGTATCACCGGTGTGTTGCCTGCATACAACGCCAAGTGGTATCAGGTCGTAACCCACAATATCCGGGTACGCCTCGGTTATGCCTCGTCTTTCCTGGCCATGAACATGAAGGTGTGGAACAACCTCGATGATGCGACCAAGGCACTGTTCGAGACCGAGTTGCCCAAGCTGGAAGAGGACATGTGGGTGGCTACCACCGAGAATAACCAACGTGGCCTGGACTGCAATGCCTCCGGTCCTTGCGACCTCGGCGCTCCGGGCGGCATGGTTGCGGTCGAGCCTAGCGGTGCTGATAACGAGCTGTTGAAGAACGTGGTCGAGAACTTCGTTCTCAAGCGTTGGGCCAAGCGCTGCGGTACGCAACGATGCGTCGATGAGTGGAATGAGCGCATCGGCCGGATCGCCGGTGTCGAAGCGTCGCTCTGAAGCGGGCCGCACTCTTCCATCGCTACAACGGCGCTGCCTCATCCTGAGGCAGCGCCGTTTTGCGTTCGGGTTTATTGTGCATTGCGGCCCATTCGGATTGGGTGAATGGGAAAAAGTAGGACAGAAAGTCGGCTTTTTTCTCTAACGGGCACCTCTAACGTTTGGCAGGGAGACAAGCATGTTTGCAACGCTTCACCGGCGTCTCGAGCAGATCTCCAAATATGCCGTATGGATAGGCGGTTCGGCGCTGCTGTTGTCGGCGGTAATGGTTACTTTGGACGTGCTTAGCCGCAAGCTGTTCAATGTCACCATGAGCGGTTCCGATGAGATTTCCGGCTACGTTTTTGCCGCCAGTACGACCTGGGCTTATTCCTACTGTTTATTGCACCGGTCCAATGTGCGTATCGACGTGCTCTACAACACCTTGCCACGGCCACTTACCGGTATCTTGGATATTACCGGCCTCAGCCTGCTGCTCTACTACATGGGGGTAATGACTTATCACGCCTGGTTTGTATTCGAACAATCATGGACCAAAGGGTCTGTTGCGATTACCACGCTCGCCACACCGCAGTGGATCCCGCAGGCGTTTTGGTTCGCTGGCCTCGCGCTTTTCTTGGTCACACTGGTTTTTGTAACGCTGTATTCGCTAGTAGCCTTGGCCCGGCGTAATTGGGATCTGCTGAATAAAATCGCCGGCGTACCATCGATTATCGACACCATCGAAGAACAAACCCAGGGTGTGGATGTGGTCTTGGGCCCTGGTGTCAATCAATCGGACACCGCTAGGGAGCGCTAGGCCATGGTCAACTGGATCCTGCTCGGGTTGTTGATCCTGGTCCTGGCGGCGGTGCCGGTGGCCGCCGTGCTCGGTATTTTGAGCTTTGCGCTCGATGAGATAGCCATGGGCGGCACCCTCACCCGCGGCATGGCCGAGATCATCTGGGAGAAGAGCAAGGAATTTATCCTCGTGGCTGTTCCCATGTTCATTTTGCTGGGTGAAATCATGCTGCGCGCCGGTATTGCGCAGCGCATGTACGCCGCCGTTATTCAATGGTTGTCCTGGTTGCCGGGCGGTCTGATGCACGCCAATATCGGTTCGTGCACCATATTTGCCGCCAGTTCCGGCTCTAGTGTAGCCACCGCAGCGACCGTGGGCACCGTCGCTTATCCCGAGATCGAAGCGCGTGATTACAACGAGAGTTTGTTTTTAGGTTCGCTGGCTGCCGGCGGCACGCTAGGCATCCTG
Source organism: Gammaproteobacteria bacterium (assembly GCA_012103455.1). GTDB lineage: Bacteria > Pseudomonadota > Gammaproteobacteria > HK1 > HK1 > WLWT01. The sequence goes on along the minus strand of WLWT01000001.1, from coordinate 3,407,177 downwards.
GTGCCGCCGTCGATCAACTTGATCCTGTACGGTCTGTTGACCGATACCTCGGTGCCCGAACTCTATCTGGCCGGCATTATTCCGGGTTTGATCTTGTCGCTATTGTTTATGGCCACCATCGTGCTCGGCTGTTTGCTGCGCCCGAAATGGGGCGGCACGCCGGTGGCCACCACCTGGGGCGAGCGCATTCGATCGCTGCCGCATCTGCTGCCACCCATAGTGCTCTTCACGGCGGTAGTGGGTTCGATCTATGCCGGCATCGCTACCCCCACGGAAGCGGCGTCCATCGGCGTATGTATGGCCATGCTCATTGCCGCTTCGTTCAAGACGCTGAGCCTGTCGATGTTGCGTGAAGCTTTCGAAGGCACCATGCGTACCACCGCCATGATCATGCTGATCGTATTCGCGGCTATTTTCCTGAACTTCGTGTTGGGGTTCATGGGCATCACTCAGGCGATGCTGAATTTCATCGCCGAGTTGGGGCTCACTGCGTTGCAGACGATCTTCTTGTTGATCGTGTTCTACCTGCTGCTAGGTATGTTCATGGAAACCCTATCCATGATGTTGACCACGGTACCCGTGGTGTTTCCGATCGTGATGAACCTGGGCGAGCCCATGTTTACCGGTGTGTGGTTCGGCATTCTTATCACGTTGCTGATGGAAGCGGCACTCATTACACCGCCCATCGGCGTGAACCTCTACGTGGTGCAAGGTATTCGGGCGCGTGGCGGCAAATTCGCCGATGTGGCCATCGGTGCCATGCCGTTCGTGGTGGCTATGCTGGCGATGATCGTGTTGTTGGTGTTTTGGCCGGCCCTGGCCACTTGGCTACCTGATCTGGTTTATCACAGCTAGTGTGATGCCGCTCGCCGGCCCTATCCTCGTTAAACGACCGCTATATCCAAGCAACCTTGCACGGTGAGCGACGCCCGGTCGCTACGGCGCAGGAGCACGGTGGTGGTATCCGACTCGATGATCGCAGGTCCAGTGATGTTCTGGCCCGGCGCCATGCTGTCGAAAGCATACACATCGGCCTCCAACCAGCTACCTAGATAGATGGAGCGCGTACCGCTTGGTGTAGCAGGGTCCATGGTAGCGGCTAGCTGTTCGGCTGGCAGTGGAGCAAGTAAGCCGGCTATGGTGACACGGGCGTTGATCAAAATAGGGTCCTGATCGTCCAGAGCGTAGGTATAGAGGGCGCGATGGCGGGCCTCGAATGCCGCCTTGAGTGCGCTTTTCGAGTGCTCCGTATCGTCCAAGTCGATGCCGTCAAGGCTGACGTCGATCTCATGGATCTGCTCCCCGTAGCGCATATCGGCCGAGCGGCGGCATTCGATGGAACCATCGAACCAAGCTCGCATCCGTGCCGTGCCGCGCGCTTCCAATTGTGCGTAGGTTTGCCGGAGCAGCGCCGGCTCCAACCGGCCGGTTGCGCCCACATGGGAGCGGCTCGTTGCGAAACGCAGCTCCGTTGCGTGCATACCCCAGGCGCAGAGCACGGAAGCGTAGCGGGGGATGATGACCCGGCGTATTCGTAGCGCGCGGGCCAGATCGGTGGCATGCAGACCGGCGGCGCCGCCAAAACCCACCAGCCCGAAGCGTCTGGGATCGATGCCGCGCCGCACCGTGGCCAAGCGGATCCCCTCAGCCATATGGGCATTGACGACCCGGTGCATACCTTCTGCCGTACGTACGGCGTCCAAGCCGAGTTCCGCACCTAGCGCCCGCAAAGCTCTTTCTGCGGCTGCCGCATCCAAGCGCGCCGTCCCGCCGAGGAAGCGGTCCGGATCCAGATACCCGAGTACCACGCTCGCATCGGTGACGGTGGCGTGCTCTGCGCCCAGCCCGTAGCAGGCCGGACCCGGTTGCGCGCCGGCGCTGGCGGGCCCTACCTGAAGCAGGCCGCCTTTGGTGTGACCGATGGAGCCGCCGCCAGCGCCCAGAGTGATGATGTCCAGACTCGGCAGAGCAATGCTCTGATGAGCGATGATCCGCTCCGGGGAGAACTGCGCCTGGCCGCCGACGACCAGCGAGATATCGGTGGAAGTGCCGCCCATGTCCAAGCCGATGAGATCGGGTGCTTCCAGCAGAGCGGCGCCTACATGGCGGGCGCCGGCCAATCCCCCGGCGGGTCCTGAAAGTACCGTGGCCGCGGCTACCCGGATGGCTTCATCCACTGGGCCAACGCCGCCGTGGGACAGCATGATGAGCAGGGCGCCGGAGTAGCCGGCGGCGGCCAGGCGGCTTTCGAGTCCGCGCAAATAGTAGCGTATGGCCGGTCCTACATAAGCATTCACCACCGTGGTGGATAAGCGTTGATATTCTTTGATCTGAGGCAATACTTCGCTGGACAGCGAGACGTATGCCTGCGGCATGGCTTCGGCCAACCGGGCGCGGGTGGCCCGCTCGTGTCTATCGTCCCGGTAAGCGTGCAGATAGCCGACCGCTACGGCTTGCACACCGGCGCGTTCGAGTTCGCCGATGGCCGCGGCCAGTGATGCTTCGTCCAGTGGTATTTCTACTCGACCGTCAGCCCGTAGCCGCTCGCGCACACCCAGGCGCAGATGCCGCGGCACCAGCGGCGCGGCGCGCGGCAAGCGCAGATTGTAGCGCTCGGGCTTGAGCCCTTCGCGCATCTCCAGAATATCCCGGTGGCCGGCGGTGGTCAGCAAGCCGACCCGTGCGCCTTTGCGCTCGATGAGGGCATTGGTGGCCACGGTCATGCCGTGCACGATGCGTTCGGTACGCGACAGTAGCGTTGCGACCGGCACACTCAGCCGGCCGGCCACTAGTGCAATACCGTCCATCACGCCTAGGGACTGGTCGTGGGGCGTGCTCGGCACCTTGACGAACGTCACCGTGCCGGCCTCATCGACGGCTACCACATCGGTAAAAGTGCCGCCAACGTCTATGGCCAAGCGCATCATGAGCGCATTTTCCGGGCCGCGCGTGCAGTGACAAAGCCATTGCGCACGTCATCGTCGATAGCCGCCTGGCGGCGTTTTGCCGGCTCGCCCCAGCCGCCGCCGCCACCGGAGTGCACTTCAAAGGTAAAGCGGGCCGGTACGTGCACGCCTTCTTGTTTGCTGGCAAGTGGCAGCGGTTCCTCACCGGGACGGTGCAGCACATAGCGGTGAGGCCTGCCGTCCTCGCCACCCATCAGGCCACGGGCGCCATGGCGCAGACCGTCGCCCGCCGTGTTGGCGACACAGGCGGTGTCTGTTTCTAGAGCTAATTCGAGGCTGCATCCGGCGCCCCCCATGTATTCGCCACGGCCCCCGGAATCGGTCAGATATTCGTGCCGCTTGAACAATAGAGGAAAACGCACTTCCGCCACTTCGACCGAGCCGAACTTCAGTCCGCCGGCGCAATGCCACTCTCCGCTGCCATGCCAGCCATCGCCGCCGCAGCAGGCGCCGGCACCCGGCCGGGCGTGAAACAGATGCCAGATGAATGGCTGAGCGCTGCGCGGATCATCGCCCTTGATGGCGATGCGCAACCGCCGGCCCCAGCCCGCCATGGTGCGCTCAGGGCAGGCCGCGCTCAGCGCGTCCACCACGGCTTCGATGATTTCCTGGGCACAGTGGGAGGTGGATAGGGCGACCGGGGCGCCTGCTTTAGCCCAGACGATGGTGCCCTCCTTAGCGATGATCTCGAGTGGCCTCAGCGCGCCATCGTTCTTCGGTGTATGCGGGTCGAACAAGAAAGCCAAAGCCATGGCCACGGCGGAGCGCATATTGGCGTAGGAGGAGTTGAGAAAACTCTGCACCTGCTTATCGGACTCGGACAGATCGACGCGCAACTGCGCGCCCTTGACGGTAACGGTGGCGCGGATGGTGATGTCGTCATGGCCTCTGCCGTCATCATCCAACACCGCTTGCCCACGGTAAACGCCGTCTTTCCAGCCGCGGATAATGTCGCGTGCCTCGCGCTCCGCCGCATCCAGGATGTGCTCGACGGCGGCATGAACAGTGCCCGCGCCGAATTCCTCCACCAGCGCTGTCAGCCGCCGCTCACCCAGGTGAACGGAGCCGATCTGAGCGTACAGATCGCCTTTGAAATCCCGCGGGTGGCGCACATTCACCGCCAACATATGCAGTAGGTCCTGCCGTACCTCGCCCCGATCGTAAAGACGCAGCGGCGGTACCCGCAGCCCTTCGTGCCAAATCTCCTCGGCCGCCGCGTTGTAGGCGCCGTGGGTGGCGCCGCCTATGTCCGAATGGTGCGCCCGGTTGATGGTCCAAAAAGCCAGTTCGCCGTCCACGAATACCGGCACGAAAGCGGTTAGGTCGGGTAGATGGCTGCCGCCGTGATAGGGATCATTCAGCAGGAATACATCGCCTGGATGCACATCGCCGCCGAAGGTCTCCATCACCGCCACAACGCCCGTGGGCAAGGCGCCCACATGCACCGGGATATGCTCGGCCTGGGCAACGAGGCGCCCCTCGGCATCGCAGATGGCGGTTGAGAAATCCCGCGATGAATTCAAGATCTGCGAAAATGAGGTGCGCAGCATCGCTTCACCCATCTCCTCCACGGTGCCCACCAAACGGTGGCGGACGACGGAGGCGGTAATCGGGTCTATGTCAGTCATCGGCAATATCCAAGGCGAGCAGAAAGCTGGCAAGCAGAAAGCTCAAGCGGGCCAACTCAACAAGGTTAAACCACATATGAACGAACCATCGACCTCATCGATCGCAGGCAAAGTGGCATTCATCACCGGCGCCAGCCGCGGTATCGGCCGGGCTTGTGCGGCGGTGCTGGCGAAGCGGGGCGCCGCGGTGGTGCTTGCCGCGCGCGATCGGGCGGCCTGCGAGCGGGCCGCGGCGGTTATTGCAGGAAACGGTGGACGGGCGCTGGCGGTACGCTGTGATGTGGCCGATCGCGCCTCGGTCGATGCCGCAGTCAATGCGGTCGAGGCACGGCTTGGACCTGTGGACATACTGATCAACAACGCGGGTGTAGTGGAACCTATCGCAGCACTTGCCAGCGTGGCGCCGGCGCAGTTCGAGCGCACATTCAGCATTAACGTCACCGGCCCGCTGAACCTGATGCAGGCGCTGTTGCCACAGATGAAAAAGCGAGGCGGTGGCACCGTGATCAACGTCTCATCCGGCGCGGCCCAGCGGCCCTTGGAAGGCTGGACCGCGTACTGCGTGTCCAAAGCCGCCCTGCGTATGCTGGGCATGTCCTTGGCACTAGAACATGGCGCCGATGGCATTCGTGTGTTCAATTTTCGGCCAGGTACCGTCGATACCGCAATGCAGGGGGTGATTCGTGCCTCCGGGGTCAACCCGATTTCCAAGCTCACCCCCGGCCAGCACCGCCAGCCGGAGGTACCGGCCAAGGTTATTGCCTATTTGTGTACGGCGGCGGCAGATGAACTGGTGGGAGAGGTAAGTATTGATGATGCGGGCTTGTTGGCGCGTGCAGGTATCGAATGACTCCACCGGTATTTCAAAGCGGATAGACGAGCAAAATATCCACCCGCTTCGAATCGAGCACCACGGTGCGGCTTAAAAACTTCGGTCCATCGTTCGCACCGCCCCCCTCATCGACAACTATCTCGTCGAGATACTTGCCAGCGGCGAATACCTCCATACGCCCATCTTGCATAGTACGGATCACGCTGAAATTGCTGCGTGCTTCGATCATGCCATCGCCGCGCCGCCAATACCGCGCCCGGCTCAATTGGTGGCAATAAGTGTGCGGCTCGAAGATGTTGGCCGTCGCCAAAGCCAGCATGCGGTCTTCCATCATGGCGCGCCCTTCGCACAACATGATGCCGATGGGCCAACCGGCTTGGTGATTTTCGCGGCTGGTGATCTGGTAGCGGCCTTCACGGGTAAAAAATGACGGCCATTTGGCGACATGACCATCATCCACGGCGTGCGCGTAATCGATAAAAAAGTCCTCCAGTCTAAGGCGCAATGCGACATCCATGAGGGCCGTGTAGGTCGGTGATGTCGGTTTATTCAAAGCCCATGATCTCGCGGTAGCCGGTCCAGAAACCGCGTATGGCAACCTCCGTTGCCCGCGACGCTTCGCTAGAAGCGACGCCGCGGCCACCCATTTCCATGAATGCACAGTGCTGCGCGCTACCACTGGTGCCCCGTTGCACGAATTCGTTGATGCAACCATCTTCGAGTGATACCAAGCCGGCGGCACCGGTCAGATTACCTTGCATCACCCGCATACGGGTTTGCTCCGGGGTATCGCCCTCATACCCTAGATACATCCAGTAGAGTTCCGTTGCGTTCAGGCCACGGGGCGCGAAATAGCGTACCGCTAAGGAGTTCAAGGTGAAATGAAACGCCAACGTGGGAAACACCGCCTGAATACTGTGGGTAATCCCATCATCGAACTCATCCCACGCCGCCAACAGTTGCGGGGCGGCCAATCGGGAGCCGTATTGAGCGGAATGAACGTGCGCGGCGGTGTATTCGCCGGCTTCATCGAAGGTGGCCCGTTTGGCGTAGCTGTAGTGATGCCACGGTGTGCCGTCGGCCAGGATAATGCCGCCATCCATATCCAGGCGGTTGACTTTGAACGCGGTGTAGAAAGTATGCAGCAAAGTGGCGTGATAAGAATCGCGTATATTCTCCGCGTATAATTTCCAGTTGTTATGGATAAGTTGACTGTGCACGCCCAATAACTTTAAGGGCCGATCAAAGTTGCGTTGCATGAAAGCGGTCATGGTCTGCCCGAGCCAACTTTCAATGGGCGGCGTCGCCTCGGAAAACGTGCCGAAGACCAGTCCGAACAGGCGCGCGACCCGCAGCGGTTGCAGGCGGTGCTCAGCCGGATCGAAATCATCGGGCATGCCGCCTCTGCCCTTCAGCCCGTTGCGGAATGCCACGCCTTTCAATTGTCCTTTCAGATCATAAGTCCAGGCGTGGTAGATGCATGACAGGGTATTGGCATGACCGCGCTCTTTGAGGCAGACCAAGGCACCCTTGTGCGCGCAGCGGTTGACCATGGCATGGATAGCGCCGTCCTTATCCCGGGTCACCACCACCGGTGTGTCGCCAACGGTGCCGGTCTTGTAGTCACCCGCATCGGGTATGTCTATCTCGAGACAGAGGAAATGCCAGACCGGGCCTTTGAAAATGCGCGCCTGTTCGAGCGCGTAGATTTCAGGATCGGAAAACAACCGGTATGGTACCCGGGCAACACCTTGCGCCGGCCACTGAAAGGATTCGCTGAGTTCGTTGGCAGTGGTGAGCGTCATTGATTTGTCTCGCAGGCTCTAGGGCGCCTCTAACAATAGTCATTTTTCAATAGTCATTGTTTCGTGAGTGCAAGGAAGCACCGCGCGCGCAACCGCAGTGTATAGGTGATACCTGAGGATTCGAGCACGGAGCTGACGCCGCAATCGCGGAAAAAGTGCATTTGTTAGAGGTGCCCTCTACTTCAAAGCGGCGATCTTAGCTGATTGAACCACCATCCGGCCCGGCAGCGCCGCAACGCTTGTCTCCTATATACGATCGGCTTACCGCACGGTTTGAGTGAACGTTCGCGCCGATGCTAGTGTCACCGGCTGTTGCGATCAGATGAGGAAGCGAACGATGGGAATGTTGGATGGCCGCGTGGCCATTTGTACCGGCTCCGGCCGCGGTGTGGGGGCGGAAGTGGCAAAGCTGATGGCCGCCAACGGCGCCAGCGTGGTGGTCAATGATCCGGGCGTTGGTGGCGGTGGTGAAGGCGGCGATCAAACCCCGGCACAGGCCATTGCCGGTGAGATCAAAGCGGCGGGGGGTAAAGCGGTGGCCAACTTCGGCTCGGTGGCGAGCTTCGAAGACTGTCTGGGTATGGTACAGCAAGCGCGGGACGCATTCGGTGGTTGCCACATCGTGTTCAATCCCGCCGGGATTTTGCGCGATCGCATGTTCCACAAGATGTCGCCTGACGACTGGCAGGCGGTGATCGACGTCCACTTAACGGGCCACTTCAACGTCTGCCGCGCCGCCATCAATTTGTTCCGCGAGCAGGAATATGGCCGCATCATCATGGTGTCTTCCACCTCCGGTCTGTTGGGCAACATCGGTCAATCGAACTACGGCGCCGCAAAGATGGGAATCGTTGCGCTGGCGCGTATAGTCGCTATGGAAAACGCCGGCAAAGGCATTAAGGCCAATGTGATCGCGCCGTCCGCCGATACACGCATGACCCGATCGGTGCCTACGCCTAAGGATCCGGCGATGGCGGCCGCGCGCGAGGAGCGCCTGCGCCGGTCAAAAGCCGATGCCATCGCCCCCTTGTGTGTGTATCTGGGTTCCGAGGGCTGTAGCCCGAACGGGCAGGTATTCCATCAGCGCGCATCCGAGTTAACCCTCTACGGGTTGCCGAAGCCGGCGCGTATGGTGCATCACCATGGTGGCTGGACGCCTGAACTCATCGGCGAAGTGGCCATGCCAGCCCTAGCGAGCCAGTTCTTCGATATCGCCGATGCGAGGAGTCAACATCCAGGGTTGCCGCTGGAATAAGACCAGGGCACCTGCTAAAAATGCACTTTTTCCGCGATTGCGGCGTCGGCGCCGTGCTCCAATCCTCAGGTATCACCTATACACTGCGGTTGCGCGCGCGGTGCTTCCTTGCACTCACGAAACAATGACTATTTTTAGCAGGTGCCCACCATTAACTCCGGCATTGGCCGGCTGGCAAAAGAGCGCCGGAGTTAATTCCGGCACTGGGTTAATTCCAGCAGTGGGTTAGTGCTCGACTGGGTTAATACTCGAAGGGGGTAGGTGGCACATAAGGCAGCCGCGCTTTGCCCTTGGTAGCCACAGCACTGGCGTTGCGCACATAGCGCTCCGTGTCGCCGGGGCGGGCCTCGAATGCCCAGGTGGGGGCGCCGCCCGTGACCTTTTGGATAAAATGCCGCTGCGCCTGATTGGCTCTAGCCCGTGCCTCCACGTCCTGCGCATCCCAGCCATCCAACAACTGCGCCGCCAGCGTGTCCCGGCGCCCGGCATAAGCCGGAGCGTTGGCCTTATCGTCGAGTTCCAACGGATCGTTGGCTAAGTCGAACAGCTGCAGTGGGTGCCCATGGGTATAAATACATTTGAGCGCCCCGCGGCGAATCATGCGGCACGGCGAGCAGGTGCCTTCTCCGGTGTATTCCGAGATAACCGGGTGTTCCCATCGGTGCTTAACTGCGGCGGTCCCTAACAGCGGCGCCAGCGAATGACCGTCCAACGGCGCCACCTCCGGCAACGGCGCAGCATCTGTCGCTAGGTCGTGCAAAGTTGGCAGGAGGTCCACCAGTGACACCGGCGCCGCTTCCCGCCGGCCCGCCGCGATGCCGGGACCGCTGATGATGAAGGGCACCCTGGCGGACCACTCGAAGAAGGTCTGCTTGTACCACATGCCCCGTTCGCCCAGCATCTCGCCATGATCAGCGGTGAATACGACGGCGGTGGAATCGGCGAGTCCGGTAGCCTCCAACACCGACAGCAGATGGCCGACCTTGTCATCAATATAGCTGACCATGCCGTAGTAGGCGTGCCGGGCATTGCGTACGTGCTCTTCCGTGACGGTATGCCGGTCCTGAGCGTGGGCGAAGTAGAGCCAGCGACTGAAGGGATCCAAATGCTCCAAGGCGATGGGTGCCACCGCCGGCCTCTCTATATCTTCATGTCGGTACAGATCCCAATACCGATCGGTAGTGATAAAAGGCGAGTGCGGGTGGGTAAAAGACACCAATAAAAACCACGGCTGATCGCCGGCGAACCGGGCTAAGTCGTAGAGTTTTTGCCCGCCGTGGTATTCCACTTCATCGTCGTAGTCGATCTGTAGGCTGCGCACGCAGCGCCCCGCTTCGATCACGGCCCGCATGCTGATGCCGGTAGGCCTATCGCCCTCGGTCCAATCCGGTGTCCAGGCAAAATTCGAGGGATAGATATCCGTGGTCAAGCGTTCACCGAAACCGTGTAGCTGATCGGGGCCTATGAAATGCATCTTGCCGCATAAAGTCGCGGAGTAGCCGGCGCCGCGCAGATAGTGCGCCAGGGTTGGCGTGGAGGCCGTCATTTCCGCCGCGTTGTCCCACACGGCGATGCTGTTGGCGTAGCGCCCCGTCAACATCGACGCGCGTGAGGGCACGCACAGCGGAAAGTTGCAATAAGCGTTCTCGAACACCACGCCGCGCTCGGCCAGAGCGTCTATGTGTGGGGTCTTGACCAGCGCATGGCCGTAGGCGGGCAGCACCTGCGGCGCCATCTGATCGGCCATGATCATCAATATATTCGGTTGCCGTGCCACGTCCGGTCTCATTCGCCGCGGTAATATCAAGCGTTGATATTAAGGTGCGCTAAACCGCACAGGCGCAGGCCTCCGCGCCTGTGCGTTACCACAATAATCTCTGTGCCCGGTTATTTAATCGTCATACCCAGACGGCTAGTGATGTCGCGGAAGGTATTGAACTGCGCCTCGGCGAAAGACTCCATTGCCGTTGGCGAACTGATGGCCGGGATGGAGCCCAATTTGATAGTGAGCCGGTTCCATGATTTGTCTTTCTTGACGCTCTGTAGCACATCAACCCACTTGTCGATGACGCTTTGCGGCAATCCCTTGGGGCCGTAGAGTCCGCTCCAACCGACGATGGCTTCCAGCTTGGGATGACCCAATTCACCCACCGTGGGCACGTCCTTGATGGCTTTGAAACGCTCCTTGGTGGTCACCGCCAATGCCCGCAACTGACCCGAGTTGATGGCGCCGATGACAGCGGACAGATTCTGGAAGCTCATATCGGTATGGCCGCCTATCACCGCCGCCGCCGCCTTGCCGCCACCTTTGTAGGGGATGTGCTTGAGCCTCTTGAAGTCCGCGCCCAAGGCATCAGCGAAGACCGCCACGGCGATATGCAAGAGGGTGCCCACGCCGGCGGAGGAGTAGCTTATTTTGTGGCCGGCTTTGACCGCGTTTTCGAGATCGGCAAAAGTTGTGTAAGGTCCATCCGGATTGACCACCAACACGAACGGATTTAACTCGAGCAAGCCGAGGAAAGTGAAGTCGTTCCACCGGTAGGGGATCTTGGTGTTGATGGCGGGAACGCCCACCTGCGATCCCACCCGCGCCAGCAAGAGGGTGTAACCATTGGGCTTGGATTTGGCGACGAAGGTGGAGCCGGTGACACCGGCGGCGCCGGTACGGTTGGTGACGATCATGGCGTTGCCGAGGTAGGCGGGCACGCTGGAGGCCAGGGTACGGGCGGCCAGATCGGAGGCGCCGCCTGGGCCATAAGGTGCGATCAAAGCGACCGGCTTGGCTGGGTAGTCCGCCGCCTGGGCAAGACCCGCGGCCAATAGGCAAACGCTGGCCGCCGTGGCAAGACCCACAAGGGTTCTTCTCAACATAGCTCTTCACTCCTCGGATGTTCTCTTACAGTCATGGGGTCTACGGCCGCGCCCTGCGCTCGGTTGATGCCGTGGCCAATAGTTCTAAACTTTTTCCTTACCGGCGGCAAGATTTGATGCTCGGCTTGAACTGTGATCATTTGAACTGGATCGGGTGAGGCAGTGGCGGCCCAAATCATAACGACCTTAGAGGCGAAGCGTTCCTCGGATAAAACCAGGCGCTTGAACCGGTGTTTGCTGCTGCACCTAGCACGCCGTGCCGGACGCATATCGCGTCTAGAATTGTCCAACAATACTGGATTGACCGAGGTGGGTGTTTTTCTGGGCCAAGGGCTGCGCCCTCTAGTGGGCCCCTCTAAAAATGCACTGTTTCCGCGATTGCGGCGTCAGCGCCGTGCTCCAATCCTCAGGTATGACCTATCACTGCTGTCCCATAGAGCATACTAACTCTTTGAAATTTTTGGAAAAACTGTTTTCATGTTTCAAACACAATGCCATAGTCAATTTTTTATGTAAATCAATAGTTTATACGCTGTGTTTAACTATTTTGTGGGGCAGCAGTGATGACCTATACACTGCGGTTGTGTGCGCGGTGCTTCCTTGCACTCACGAAAAAATGACTATTTTTAGCGGTGCTCTTAAGAGCGTGAGTGTTGGAATAGATGGAAGCTGTATGCTGTTAACTGAAGGCGGTTGGCGCGAGTCCATGGTGGGTACTATAAGTCTTTATGATCGCGAAGGGCAAAGACTGCATACCATTCAAATGGGGGCTACACCCGAATATGGCAAGAAAAAGTGTTATGGTCGATTTGATCAAGAGCTATCGAAGGTCAAGGACCGATATCCCAAGGCAACCTGTGTTGCAATAGCTGATAGAGCGAGAGGCAATGGGCCTTATTTAATGGGTCTTATTCGAGGTCTGGAATTGATCGACAGTGGGTGGATGTTTGGGGTGTTAGTGAAACCGTTTGTAAAACATTGGTTAAGCAGCGCCTATGCAATTGAGGCATGCGCTGGAAGGAGGCTGGAGTTCAAGCCGTTCTCTCGTTGCGTGGGTTGACCCACACGGATGCGCGTTGGGATCAATGTTGGCGTAAGCTCGATCGATATGGATTCGATTGAGCTGCTTATATACATCATATTGAGATCGCACCCTGTAAATAAATCATAGTGTGAATATTGGAAAATGAAACAACAAAAATACTGCTCTATCGAGATTTGCAAACTCGCCAAATTTACACTGTATCCCCTGATTTTCTTGTACTTGGCGTACCCGGTTCATGCGCAGGTAAGCGCTTCTGACACTTCAAGCGACCGCCAAGATTTGAAAATACAAATCCGTCAATATAGTGATTGGACCTACCAGTGTCTTGTGCCGAGCAAGCAGGCAGCAGAGGTACAGCAACCCGAATGCGAGATTGCTCAGTCGGTGCGAGCACAGCAGAACGGGGCACATATTGAGCTGTTCAATGTGGCGTTGATACGCGCCGATGACGAGGTTGGAAAAGTAAAATGGGCGCTGGTGGTATGGATGCCTCTTGGTTTGGATATTCATTTGCCGTCGGATTTCGGTTTGATCGTGGGAAAGAAAAAGCCTTTTCTGACGAGATTCAGGCATTGTAGTACACAAGGCTGTCAGGTCGTTATTCCTGCTGACCACTCTCTGTTGACAAATCTGAAGCGCGCACACAACGGTGCGGGGTTGTTCCGACTGTTGAACGGCAAGGTCATCAGGGTAGAATTTTCTTTGAAGGGCTTTACCAAAGCGTTCAACGCGCTTGCTTCCGGTGATCTGCCTGAAGAGTAAAATACCCAGCAAGCGGATGTATCCGAGTGATTGCCATCATGCTGGGTCGGGTTTTTTGCAAATCGGTGTTGCCGGTTGTTTTGACTGCCAATCTGTTTTTGTTGGGCCTGCAAGATATGGCTCAAGCGCAAAGTGTTACCGATGATGCCGCAAGACAGGCTGAACAGATCGAGCGCGACCGGGCGGCCGATGAACGTCAGCGCCAACTGGAGCGAAGTAGGCTCGATAACCGGCCACCCGGTGGTGCAAATGTTGCTCCTCCACGAAGGGAGGTTGCTGCACCGGATGAGGCTTGTATTGAGGTCAACACGGTTTCGCTAACCGGCGTTACATTGTTGCAAGCTCGCGCAGTCAACGGGGTCGTTTCCGAGTTCGAGGGACACTGTCTGGGGCTTTCCGATCTCAACAATATTCTCAAGCAGTTGACATTTTTGTATGTGGAGAAAGGTTACATCACTTCGCGTGCATTGTTGCCGGAGCAGGATTTGGCAGATGGTTTGCTTGAGATCGTTGTCGTCGAAGGTAAGCTGGAATCTATTGTAATGGACGGTGAGCCTGATACAAACAGAAGCCGGATCGATACCGCATTTCCCGCAATGGTGGGCAAGCCGGTCAATTTGCGTGACATTGAGCAGGGGCTTGAGCAGCTTAACCGGCTGCGGTCAAACCATGCAACAGTTGAACTGGAGGGGGGTCAAAAACCGGGCTCATCGGTTTTGCAGGTTCGACGAAACAAGTCTAAAAACTGGTATGGAACCGTGGGCTTTGACAATTTGGGTGCCTCATCAACCGGCAAATACCAGTCGAGGGTCGATTGGGGGTTTGAAGATGTTTTGCGTCTGAATGAGCAATGGAATTTCAGCTACCAGCGGTCGATGGACCGCCATCCTCTATATTTTGACGATGTTCCAAGCAGTGACACCTATACAGGTGGTTTTTCTGTTCCTTACGGTTATTGGACATTTGCGGTGGATGGTTTATGGAGTGAATACAATTCGCAAATTGTCGGAGCAGTTTCAGATATTGATACCTCGGGTCTTTCGCGATCTGTGAGCGCGAGTGTCTCGAGGGTTGTTCATCGCGATCAGATCTCAATCACCTCACTATCTGGCAAACTCAAATGGAAACAGACCGAGAATTTTATTTTGGGCAACCGAATAGATGTATCCAGCCGTGATCTTACGATAAGTTCATTGGAGCTAGTTCACTCCAGACAGTTTTTTGGCGGTCAGTGGGTTGCGTCAACAAGCTACCATCAGGGTTTGGATATCTAGGGTGCTTTTGATGATGATACGGCCCCTGCCGGTTCGCCGAAGGGGCAGTTTAGAAGTGTGAATGGTTCCATCGGTTATTTCAAGCTCTTCAAACTAGGTGGCCTAACTGCGACCTATAATGGTCAGGTAAGCGGGCAATACACGCCAGACCTTTTGTTTGGCTCGGAGCAGATTGCTTATGGCGGGTATTCAACGGTTCGGGGATTGCGCGAATCTGTTGTGTTCGGCAATCGTGGTGTGATGACGCGCAATGAATGTGCCCTCCAGTTGACGCAATCAAAAAACGAACCATTTACAAAGGTGTTTGGAACATTGGAAGCCTATGCAGCCATCGATTTTGCTCATGTGTTCGAAGAAGAGGACTTTGGCATCAATGGCGGAAATCTGACCGGTGCGGCCATCGGATTGCGCAGCCGCGGTGGCAAGATCGGTTTTGATGTGGCGTGGTCGGATAGTGTCGCATCATCCAATAATCTGGATGCGGCAGTCTTTGCATCGGGATTGGCTTATGCACGGGTCAATTTTGCTTTTTAATGGTCAATCAATTATAAATATTCATCGCTGATATAAGTGTAAAACACGGAGAATGTATTACATGGCTAGAAACAGGAAACACAGGCATTCGCAATATTTCTCTAACAAAATAGGCCGCTTGAGGCGTCAGGCCGTGTCATATCTGCTGTGCTTACTCCTTGCTTTCCAGCCATTGATCATGCAGGCGGCAGAGATAACAGCGGCCCGGAATGCGGCAGCGGCCCACCAACCGGGGGTTGAAAGCGCCGGTAATGGTGTACCTCTAGTCAATATCGTTAGGCCCAATGCATCCGGTCTCTCGCATAATAAATATGATCGATTCAATGTTGGGCAACCGGGCGCGATTTTAAACAATTCCAATCAAACCCTGCAACGCTCCCAATTGGGTGGGCTGGTTCAGGGTAACCCTAACCTAAGCTCATCGGGACCTGCATCGGTTATAGTGAATGAAGTGATCAGCGCCAAGCGGTCGCTATTGGAAGGAACCCTTGAGGTTCATGGTAGTCGAGCGGATGTTATTGTTGCCAACCCTAATGGAATAAGCTGTAACGGCTGTGGCTTTATCAATACACCCAGGGTCACGCTTGCTACTGCTCGCCCTGAACTGAACAGCAATGGCTCGCTCAAGAGCCTGTTGGTTGAAAAAGGTGATATCAACATCGGCCTGAATGGGGCTAATCTTGATAGCGTCAGTGCGTTCGAACTGGTGTCGCGCAAGATCAGTATTGGCGGTCCGGTCAAGGTTGCCGGTGATCTTAATCTGGTCGCGGGGCGCAACAGCTATGCGTATCAAACTGGCTTGATCACGCCCCTTGCTTCTGACGCGAATGAACCCGGTGTGGCGATTGATTCTTCATTGCTGGGCGGTATGTATGCAGGCCGGATCAAGATTATTTCGACCGATCGGGGTGCAGGGGTCAATACTCAAGGACAGATGGCTGCCAATGCCCATGGCATGACCCTGACAGCCGATGGCAAGCTGGTACTTGGCAATGTACGTGCCAAGAGAGCCATCGGTGCAACGTCCAAAACCCAATCGATTGAAGTCCAGCGGACTTTGTTTGCTGATGAGGCCATTGTTCTAGAGGCTAACGATGCCGTTACGCTTGATGATAATGCGCTGATTGCTTCTTCTGGCGATGTATCCCTGAAAGCCGATTCTGTTTCACTGGGTAATGCTGCATTGGTTGCATCAGGCACCCGCGAAGACGGCGCACAAAGCAATGTTGGCAATCTGAGCGTTGAGGCAGACCGGCTTGACGCTGGAGACGGTCAACTTGCCGCGGGAGACACACTGACCGTTACTGCATCGACTATCAATCTGGACCGCGCAGCCGATGGCAATACGGATGTGTTGCGATCCTTGGGGGGAATCGCCCTGAAGGCGGAAAATGTTTCCGCTCACAATGCCCGTGTGACAGCGTTGGGTGCATTGGACCTGAAATCATCTTCATCACTCAATCTCACGGGTGGTTTGTACTCGGCTGCCGGACATCTTTTTGTTGAAGCTGATGATATTACAAGCAGTGCGGTCTTGAATTCCAAAAGTACCGTAACATTGCGCGGAATAAGCGGGAGCGTTGTCAATTCAGGCCGGATGGCAGGTGATGCAGGAACGGTTGTCAGCGCGGTGACGATCGTTCGCAATGAGGGCGATCTGTTTTCTGCCAAAGCCGTCAACATTACATCGCTAGGGGCTTCAATCAATACCGCCACAGGACGGATTGCCGGTAATGAGGGCGTGGGGTTCAATGCCGCATCGGTGCACAATGCTGGCAAGGTTGCCGCACAAGGGTCGGAGCTGAGTGTCAATACCGATGGCAATGTGGACAATAGCGGTGAGCTTGGCGGTGCAAGCGCCCGTTTGAATGTGGATGGGACGCTGAGCAACCGTGGCCAACTGGATGTCACACATGCACTGGCGCTCAAGGGCCATAACCACACCCACAGCACAGCACTGCACAATCATGCAGGCGGCTCAATCATCAGTGGCTCGGGCAATTATTCTGTCGCATCTTTCGATAATGCGACTGTTATGACAACGCGCTCTGGCGGATTGGACATTGATGTCACCGGCAACCTAAGCAACACCGGCGCGATAGCGGCCAAGACAACAGGCACGATAGAACTGGATGGCAACCTTGCCAATGCCGGCTCCATTATCAGTGAGAAAGCCCTGGTGATTGTTGGCCGTTCTGGTGGCCGGTTGGGCACTTTGTCGAATTCACACAACACTGCGTTGATCAACGGCGCGGAGCGCTTGACTATAAAAGCCGCTACTGTGACGAATGCGGGGGAAATGGGTTCGGTTGATGGTCATGTGTTGGCTGAACTTTCTGGTGATTTGACCAACACCGGTGTGTTCTATTCCGGGACGTCGTCAATCTATAAGCTCGATGGACACCTGAGCAACACCCATGCCGATATTCTGGCCGAAGCTGCTCTGACCATAAGAGGTCTAAATGCTGCCCGCGCAACGTCAATCAAGAACTCCTCGGGCAATATAGAAGCCATTTCGGGTGACCTGACGCTGGCGGCCGATACGATTACCAATGAGCGTACCAACCTTGCTTTTGGGACCACGTCTTCAACACAAACGTCAACTTCGGGCAGCACGACCACGACTGTGGTTACAACCCGCGAAACTTTAAGCCAAAGCTCTGCGGCCTCCAAACTGTTGGCGGGCGGCACTATCACGGTTGATGCCAATACGCTCAATAACCACTACAGCCAAATCGCGGCAAACGGAAATATTACAGTCACCGCAAACACGGCGAACAACACCGGTCGCGACTTGATTGAAACGGTTGATACAACAGCCGTTATCCAGCATTCGCAGAGATATTGTGCCAGACGCATTTTGGGTATCTGCATCAGCAGGAAAACCCGCTACTGGACAACGACCAGCCATAATACGACCTCTTCAACCTATGATTCGACGTTTGCATCCATTGAAGCAGGCGGCACGCTGGATGCTGATGTAAGCGGTTATTTGAACAACGATGCCGTACGTGGAAGTGCCGGACCAATCGGCCTTTCTTCGGGTAGCCGTGCACTGAATTCGGCCCATGTCGCAGGCGGAAGCGGCCCCGCAAATCTTGTCAATCTTGACGAATTCGATGTCGGCATCACTGCCTTGCTTGGACGCAGTGCGCTCTTTGATGTAGCGCAGCAACCCCATTCGCCTTTCTTGGTGGAAACCCGCTCGCAGTTTATCGATCCAAGCGAGTTTCTGGGTTCGGACTTTTTTCTTAATCAGGCCGGTGGATACAACCCCGATCAGACCCTGCGCCGTTTCGGTGATGCTTATGTGGAAACGCGGCTTATTTTCGACCAGATTTTCGCGCTGACCGGACAACGATATGTAGGCAACGCCACAGACACTCGTGGTCTTGTTCAATCCCTGTACGAAAACGCTATTGATGCTCGGCAAAGTCTCGGGCTTACATTGGGTGTGGCCTTGACGCCTGCTCAGGTTGCGCGGCTGACACAGGACATCACATGGCTTGAAGCGCGTGTTGTTGGTGGGCAATCCGTTTGGGTGCCACGCGTTTATCTTGCCTCATCCACGTTGGATAACGTCAATTTTGCAAGTGCGCAGATCAAGGCTGGTCAGGCTAATGTGCAAGTGGCCACACTGTTCAACTCGGGCGATATGACAGGCCATGATGGTCTGAATGTGACGGCCAATGATGCCGTGCTCAGTCAGGGCGGTGGGCTGTTTGCCAATGCGGATATCGTGATCAACGGTGGCAAGTTGTTTTCCAACAACTCCGGCACGGTATCCGGCGACAACGTGACGATCAAAGCCGATGATATCCTGAACGATACGGCTAAAACCCGTGACCGGCGTAGCAACGGGTTTACCGACCGCAATCAGCTAATCGCCCGTATTCAGGCACGCGGCGATTTGTTATTGGACGCCGAAGGAACCATTGCTTCAACGGGTGGACAATTCAGCTCAGGCGGTTCGACCACACTGGATGCGAGAAAAGCGGTTGCACTCGGTGCGCTTGAAATCGAGCGTCTTGCCAAGGATGAATTCAAAGGGGGCTATGATCGCAGATCCTCCCTCACCCATCGACTGGTTGGCATTCATGCAGGTGAAGCACTCACCCTCGATTCCGGCGGGGATGTCACGTTAAGAGGCGTGGACACTTCTTCAGGGAAAGACACAACTATCACTGCGACCGGCGGTATCGATATCGTCGCTGTTCAGGACCAACAATCCAAAGATCTGAAGCTTGACCTCAAGACAAGTGGTCTGCTTGGAACCGAAACCCACATTCGCAGACAATCCGCTTCAACGCAGACTCGAGGTTCAGACATTGAGGCAAGCGGTGCTTTAACCATCACCGCCCAAAAAGAAGGTATTACAGTAAAAGCTTCCAGACTTGCCAGCGAAGAACAAACAACGCTCTTAGCCGAAGAAGGCAAAATCGCACTTCTCACAGAAACCGATTCCGAATTTGAACGTGATGAACGGCGTGAAGAAGATATCTTCTGGTGGAATGAAAGCGACCAGGGGTACGTCAGGGAAACCATCAAGCCTGTTGAAATCGAGGCAGGCGGCGGTCTCACGATCAATGCAGGAGCAGGCCTTGTTGTAGAGTATCAAAAGACTGGCGATCTGAACGCCTCTATTGACCAGCTTGCCCAATCGCCCGGACTAGAGTGGATCGGCGGGCTCAAAAATGACCCACGCGTAGACTGGGTTGAAGTTCAGGCGCGGTTCGACACTTGGGATTATGAAAATCAAGGGCTGACAGAAGCCGGTGCTGCTTTCGTCTCTCTTGTGGTGGGTGCCGTCAGTGGCGGGGCGTTATCGACTCTGTCGGCCAATCTGGCAACCGGCCTCGGCTTTGCAACCGAGGGTGTCGTACAAGCCGCCCTTCAGGCGGGACTGAACTCGCTGGCCAAACAGGCCACCATCGCGCTCATCAATAACAAGGGTGATCTGGGTGCCGCACTGGAAACCCTTGGCTCATCCGCCTCCCTGCGCTCGCTGGCAACAGCCATGGTGGCAACGGGCCTCACCGTCCACATCAGCGATGTTGCGGACATTGGCACCGATCTTCCCAAAACGGCTTCGCTGGCCGATCGTGTAGTACGGGATATTCAGCGTGGCCTTATCCGTACCACGGTCAACGCGGGCGTCTCCACCGCTATCGAAGGCGGCAAATTGGATGCAAATCTTATCGCCGCGCTCAGAATGGAGGCGGCGAGCGTCATCGGGGAAAATGCCGCGCAGGAGATTGGCATTGCCGTTGATGATGGTCATCTCAATACGGCAGGTCAGTTGATTGCTCATGCGGCACTTGGATGTGTGGTGGGTGCAGCCGCTTCGGGTGATTGTGGCTCGGGTGCAGCAGGCGGTGTGGTGGGCGAGACAGTGGGCCTGATCACCAAGGCGCGATTGGCCGACTGGCTGGAAAAACGCGCGGAGGATGCGCGTTCAGGTGAAGTTTCTAAAGAGCAACTTTTACAGGAGTTGAACGAATATCAGGATGCTGGCGTTAATGTTGCCCGTCTGGTAAGTGGTTTAGCCGTTGCGGTTGCTGGCGGTGATGTCGATACAGCCGCCCTTACCGGTGGAAACGCTGCCCAGAACAATGCGCTATGCGGGGGACTATGTATTGGCGTCATCGCCGCCATCATCGGTTATACGACTTATTCAGGGGATGGTGATCCCCTTGAAGGACTTGCTGTTATCGAATCAGGCGATGATCCTCTTGGTCAAGCCGTTGCCGCGGGCACCAGCGCAGCCGTTGAATGGTCTGCAACCGAATATCCTGAACAAACCGCTGCCGTACTGGATGTTGTGGAAGCCACCGGAGAAGCCATTGATGCGACCATCACTTATGTGGATGACGCAACTGGAAACAAGGTTTCAAGACGCTGGAATGAAATTCCGGAGCATACTCGCAACCAAATCAAGGGTGGTGCAAAAATCGCCTCCATCTTTGTACCGGCTGGCTCAATTAAGGCACTCAAGCAACTCAGAAAAACTAGAAAACTGCCTGTTGAACCAAAGAGCGCAAGGATGCCATCAGGAAAATCTCAGTTAGATCATATCTTTGATCCAAAGAAGGTTAATGAAGGACATATTGCACCAAGAACTGAAAGTTCACGCAAACGAGCCGGAAGGATGTTTGAGAATGTTGCATCTGATTCAAACAACAAACGTCCTGATTTAGTGACTGATCCTAACAAGCAAAAAGCTGGAATAGAAGTGTTTACTAAGGATCAACGCAATGGCCAAGTATGGGTTGAGACAAGGAATGGCGTTATACAAGATGCTGGGGTAAACAGAAGCGGGGCTTATCGATGATTTCAGCTCGGGAAGCAGATAAAAATCGTTCTGTACGTGAAGCGATTGGGTTATATGAAATGCTTGTAGCTGCCAGTGAGGCTAGCCTCACTGAAATTTTGAATTTGATTGTGCTCTATTTCAACTGTATGGACTTAGGATATGCAAGTGCCTATTCAGTTGGAAAGGAAGTAGAGGCAACTGCGAGTTCAAGGGCGCTTGAGTTGATTTCCATTGCAGAACAGCTTTTCGGTTCTAATGATGAATTTTTGTACTGGAAGTCTATGATTCCTTTTTATGGTTGGGGTGAACCTGTGCCTGAATGGTGTTTAGAGGGGAACTCAAATATCCCATACCTTTATTTGGCAAGAGAAGATCCGACGGCGACGAATATTCAGCATGTGAGAGACTTGGCGGTAGACATACTTGGCATTGATGAATCGGAAAGGAAGCGATACATAGAAGGAAAAATCGAGCAAGTTCTCTACCCGATAAGTTAAGGATTTGTTGCTCCAAAGAGGGGGGCCGATTTTACAGGAGTTGAACGAATATCAGGATGCTGGCGTTAATGTTGCCCGTCTGGTAAGTGGTTTAGCCGTTGCGGTTGCTGGCGGTGATATTGATACAGCCGCCCTTACCGGTGGGAACGCTGCCCAGAACAATGCGCTATGCGGGGGACTATGTATTGGCGTCATCGCCGCCATCATCGGTTATACGACTTATTCAGGGGATGGTGATCCCCTTGAAGGACTTGCTGTTATCGGATCAGGCGATGATCTTTTTGGTCAAGCCGTTGCCGCGAGCACCAGCGCAGCCGTTGAATGGTCCGCAACCGAATATCCTGAACAAACCGCTGCCGTACTGGATGTTGTGGAAGCCACCGGAGAAGCCATTGATGCGACCATCACTTATGTGGATGACGCAACTGGAAACAAGGTTTCAAGACGCTGGAATGAAATTCCGGAGCATACTCGCAACCAAATCAAGGGTGGTGCAAAAATCGCCTCCATCTTTGTACCGGCTGGCTCAATTAAAGCACTCAAGCAACTCAGAAAAACTAGAAATCGGCCGTATAACAATGCTGGTACACCGTCAGTCGTACAAAATATGGCAAATGCTTTGCCGGATAATCCTTCACAACTTAGGCACATTTTCAGGGATGCTCCCGGCCATTTGCCTGACACTCCGGCTAATCGACGATTGCTTTTGGATATCAGCACCAATCGTTCCAATAGTTTGGGAGCTAATAGGTTTGGAAATGAGGTTTTTGTGTCTACGCGAGCAGATGGGTCTCAGGTCTGGGTTGAGACAAGAAATGGGGTAATCCAAAACGGTGGTGTGAATAATCCACCTCGAACATGGGTTACTGGTGACGGATTGCGATAGCTATGGATAAATTTCTCACCGATAAAGATGCATACCTTGCGATGTTTTCCTTTTTGGAGGACTACTACAAGCGAACAGGTTCGGATGAAATTGGATCGTTACTGAGCGGTATGTGTTTAATGAATGATGGCATGCCTATGGATAGAGCATATTGGAGTGAATGGGAGCTTGCCGTTCAAAAAACTCTGGAAGGTAAAGTTGATGCTGATATGAGATTATCAGATAAAGGTGTACCGCCTACATGAAGAATTCCAGCCCCACAAATCCTAATTAACTCAGGGTAAACCACCGCCTCCGGCGGTGAGACTCAAATAGGCTCCGCTGTTCGGGCGTGCAGGAGAATAACGGCCTCCATGAACCGGTGAGTTCCATAGGAGGCCGTTATGAGAGAGTGGCAAAGCCAAGCTCACGTTAAGCATTATTGCAAATATCACGTGGTATTTGTCCCGAAATACCGAAAGAAAGCGGGCTGCGGGACATTGCGGAAAGATATTGGTGGGATCTTGCGAGAGCTGTGCCGCCAACAGAGGATTGAGTGGGTGGAAGGTTATGCGATGAAGGACCATATGCATATGTTGTTGATGATACCGCCGAAGTTTAGCGTGGCGAATACCATAGGGTTTTTGAAGGGTAAGTCAGCCATTCGGACATTCAGGGACTATTTGCAGGTAAAGAGGAACTTTACGGGAAGGCATTTCTGGGCTAGGGGCTATTGCGTGAGCACCGTTGGTTTGGATGAAGAGATGATTCGCGACTACATCAGGAGTCAAGAAAAAGAAGAAAGGCGCCAAGAACAAATGAGGCTGGAGGGGTTTTAGCCCCCTCTGGGGGCTTTCATCATACTACCCGCTCTGCGAGTAGTATTTGATTGTTCAATCCCCCGCCGCGCATGGATGGGCATCAATGGTCATGGTTTGGTCAGCATTTTGGTCAACATTTACCCGGCGAATCGGACGTTGATGGACCGGCTAGAGACCTTTGCCAGCACGACTAACTGCTGCGCCGACCAACATGCACACTCTCCATGGCGGCCTGAGTGATCTCTTCTGGCAAGTTCAGTGTCGGTAGCGATAGTTTGTCTTGGTGGTCGGTCCAAAGATCCGGATAGAAGTTCGAGAACACAAACCCTATGAATACCTGCGGAGCGCACTGGAACGCGGCGTCCGTCCATAACCATGTGAAGATGCGAGGCGGGATGTGCATCGGTGGCGTCCTTTGGGTGGTAGTCGAACCGAAGAGGTCCGCGCAGACGCGCCTTGTCCCACCACCCTGCCATATCCAGTTCTTCGATTATCTCTGCCAATTGGTGCTCGTCTTCGTCGTAAGGGTCATACTCAATTGGACAAGGATAAAAGCACAACCGGTGCCAGAGAATGTCACCTCTTTTCAGCATGTACTCCAGTTGAAGTATGCCGCCATCCATCATTACGACTGAGTACCGCCCCATAGAGCATACTAACCCTTTGAAATTTTGGAACAACTGTTTTTATGTTTCAAACACAATGCGTAGTCAATTTTTATGTAAATCAATAGCTTATACGCTGTGTTTAACTATTTTGTGGGACAGCAGTGATGACCTATACACTGCAGTTGTGCGCGCGGTGCTTCCTTGCACTCACGAAAAAATGACTATTTTTAGCAGGTGCCCATGAGTAAAGAAAAAGCTGATCTCATCTATGCTATTTGCGTAATTGCGATAGCGGTTTTGATGCTCACCGTCATCATCCCGTACGGCATAGACGCGCCCGATACCATTGAAATATCGGCACTAGCGCCGGCTTTTTGGCCCAACATCATCATGGGACTGACCGTCTTCATCGGCGTGATCATGGCTCTACGGGCTGTTTACGCCATGCGTGCCGGTCAGGCGACACCGGTTGCGGAAGACGGCACCCGTCTGCCGCTGAAACGAGCAGGGTTACGCCTGCTGCTAGGGATGATAGTCATCACCGCTTACTATCATCTGTTGAATGACGCCGGCTTCGTGCTCGCATCGGCGCTGCTCATCGTGGCCTTGTGTCTTATCTACGGTGAGCGCCGCGGGTGGTTGATTACACCGGTGGCCATCGCTATTCCGATCGCGCTTTATTATTTCTTTACCCAGGTGGCGGTGGTGCAGATCCCGCTGGGACTGTTTGAGAATCTGTGATGTTTGAAAACATAGCCGCCGGCTTCGCCGTATTCGCCAGCCTCGACAATTTTCTTGCCTTGTTCGCCGGTGTCGCCATCGGTGTCATCGTCGGCGCCATACCGGGTATGACCGTCACCATGGGCGTGGCGCTGACTTTACCGCTCACTTTCACCATGCAGCCAGTGACCGGAATTTTGTTGCTGCTGGGGGTATACAAAGGCGGCATCTACGGCGGTTCCATCACCGCCATCTTGATCAATACCCCGGGCACACCGCCAGCGGCCTGTACCGTGTTGGATGGTTATCCGCTGGCCCGCAAGGGCGAAGCCAAGCGGGCGCTGGATATCGCTTTGTATTCATCGTGCATCGCGGATTTTGTTTCCAACTTGGCGCTTATTTTATGC
The DNA here is from genome assembly GCA_012103455.1 of Gammaproteobacteria bacterium. GTDB lineage: Bacteria > Pseudomonadota > Gammaproteobacteria > HK1 > HK1 > WLWT01. Next base: position 3,381,974 of record WLWT01000001.1, on the reverse strand, counting down.
GCGGGCTTTTTAGCCGCCTTCGCGCTGCGTTTCGGCCCGCCGGAGTTTTTCACCCTGATCGTCTTTTCGCTCACCATTATCGCCGGTGTTGCTGGCGATGAGTTGGCCAAAGGCTTGGTGGCCGCCTGCTTGGGCCTCATCCTCGCCACTGTTGGACTGGACATTATCTACGGCACCAATCGATTTATCTTCGATGAATACGAGTTGATGGCGGGCCTTAATTTTATTCCCGTGCTCATCGGCCTGTTCGCCATACCGACCATCATCGAGCAGCTGACCCGTAGATCGGCGGCGCGCGAACAGGTGGGCGCACTAGGCCGGGCCGGGGCTACTTTTGCCGACTTCAAACGCTGTCTCAAATCCATTCTGCGCGGCAGCGCTATCGGGGTGGTATTGGGCGCCATACCCGGCATCGGCGGTGCGCCGTCCGCGTTTTTGTCGTATAGCGAAGCGCGCCGTACTTCGAAGAATCCGGAGAACTTCGGTAAGGGTGAGGTCGAAGGGATCGCGGCGGCCGAATCGGGCAATAACGGTGTCGCCGGCGCCACCATGATCCCACTGCTGGCGCTAGGGGTTCCGGGCGACATTATCACCGCGGTAATCCTAGGCGCTTTCATGATCCACGGACTGCGCCCCGGACCCCTTTTGTTTCAACAGAACATCGACATCGTCTACGCCATCTTCATGGGCATCATGTTGAGTTCTATTTTCTTATTCATAATAGGCAAGATATCCATTCGCCTCATCAGCCGTATTGCCGAGATCCCCGATGCGATCTTACTGCCCGTTGTGTTGGTGCTCTGTACTTTTGGCGCTTATGCCATCAACAACAATATGTTCGATATCCTGGTGATGTTGGTCATGGGGGTAGTGGGATTTGTCATGTTGCGCACGCGCATGCCGGCGGCGCCGTTTTTAATCGCTTTTGTACTAGGTCCGCTGTTGGAGGATAGCTTCAAACAGTCCTTGCAACTCTCCGAGGGATCACTGGAGATATTCGTACGCAACGAGATCTGTATCGTGTTTTGGCTATTGACCGTTATCGCCATTGCTCTATCGATACGCCGGGGTATTAAAGGAACTTCTATACCGGCTGGATAAGCTGCACATGCCCCTCTGCGTTGGCTTAACGGATCAAGGTTTTCCCGCTGTGTTTTCCGCTCAACCTGTCGCCCGACGCTCAGGGTAGTTGCTCGAACCACCCACCACATGATTAAGGGGTTTGATCGCGCTCTGCCGGCACCGATATTTCATGCGCCGGTGGGCAAATCCAGGCGCCTATCTTATGCTGAGCGCAACGTTTGTTATCAAGCACGGTAGGGGGAGGGGACAGCGATGCTGAAGAATACCGAAGAGCGTTACGGCCTCTTGCCAAAACTCCTGCATTGGTTCATCGCCGTACTCATCATCGGCCTCATATGGCTAGGCTGGTACATGGTGGATCTCACTTATTACGATCGCTGGTACAACGATTCGCTGACGGCGCACAAGGCACTGGGCCTGCTCGTCCTGGCGCTGGCCCTTGTCAAGATAGTCTGGACTTTAGTCAACCGGCCGCCGCCACTGGTGGCGACCCTGAGAACTTTCGAGCGGGTGGCGGCCCATGCCGCGCATGGTCTTTTGTATCTAGCCATGCTGCTGATACCGGTCACTGGCTATTTGATCTCCACATCGGCCGGGGCTGCCGTCTCCATCTTTAACTGGTTCGATGTACCGGCCCTGGTGGTGTTGGATGATGCCTCGCGGGATGTGGCCATAGAAGTGCACTACTACGCCAGCTATGCCGTGGCGGTACTGGTAGTCATCCACGCCCTCGCCGCGCTCAAACATCAGTTCATCGACAAAGACGGCACGCTCAGGCGCATGCTCTGGTAACAAAAAAGGCTCCGGAAGGAGCCTTTTTCGACGTTCGGCTGATAGGGCCGTTAGTTCCTACGAATGCCTTCGATGCCGAGTTCGATCTCCATCTCCCAGCTCTTGGGGCCTAGGTTGTATTCGATACCGAAGTCGCGCCGGTCCAACTTGACGGTGCCCACGAAACCGGCGCGGTAACCGCCCCACGGATCCTTGCCTTCACCCAGCTTGGTGACGGCGATGGTGATCGGTTTGGTGACCCCATGCATGGTCAATTCGCCTTCCAGGGTGCCCGCTTCCGCCGTGCCGGTGTATTGGGTGCTCTTAAAACTCGCCTTGGCGTATTGGCCTACATCCAGGAAATCCGCATTACGGATATGTTTATCGCGCTCCGCGTGGTTGGTATCCACGGAGGCCGGATCGATGCTGACCTGAATGCTGCTCGCCTCCGGTTTGGCCGGATCATGCGAGAATTCGCCGGAGATGGTGTTGAACCGGCCATACAGCCAGCTATAACCCAAGTGCAAAATGCGAAACTCGACGAATGAATGGGCCTCGTCAACTTTGTAGTCGGCCCCTAGCGCGTTTGGCGTCGCCAGTCCCAGCACTCCCGCGGCAGCTACCGACGCCGCCAACTTTACAAACGTATTCCTCATGACAACCGTCCCCTCCGATATGGTGGATTCCTCCGGGCACAACAACCCGCGACGGCTGAGACCAGACCGGTACGGTCGAAGTTCCTATCCGGCTCACTCCCAAGATGAGGACGAGGCGAGTAGAATCCGGCGCCACATTTGCCGGTTTGGCCGTAGGCCACGAAAACGCCGGATGATAAGCATGCTAGACCGTGACAGAGGTAGGAGCAATCGATGCAGCTAGCCAATGTAGCCTTGGACGACAAATATGAACTGGAGTCGGGGCGGGTCTACTTAAGCGGGGTGCAAGCGCTGGTGCGTCTACCCATCATGCAGCGCCAGCGCGACGAGGCGGCGGGCCTCAATACCGCCGGATTCATCTCCGGCTACCGGGGTTCGCCGCTCGGTGGTTATGACGTGAACTTGTGGCGGGCGCAGCGCTTTCTAGCCCGCAACCACATCCGCTTTCAGCCCGGCGTCAACGAAGACTTGGCGGCGACGGCGGTGTGGGGTAGCCAACAAGTCAATATGTTCGACGACGCCAAATACGATGGCGTAGTGGCCATTTGGTATGGTAAAGGACCTGGCGTGGACCGCTCTGGCGATGCCCTGAAGCACGGCTCGCTGGCGGGCAGCTCCCGCCACGGTGGTGTGCTGTGCCTGGCCGGCGATGATCACAGTTGCAAGTCATCGACCTTGCCGCATCAAAGCGAGCAAGCTTTCGTTCACTACATGATCCCGGTGCTGCATCCGGCCACCGTGGATGAATACCTGAGCTTGGGACTGCTGGGCATCGCCATGTCCCGCTTCTCCGGCTGTTGGGTGGCGTTCAAAGCCATCTCCGAGTCGGTCGAAACCTCCGCCTCCGTGCTTTTGGATCCGCTGGCCGAGTCGATCATTATTCCTGCTTTCGAGTTGCCCGAAGACGGCCTCAACATCCGCAACAATGATGACCGCTTCGCCCAGGAGAAGCGCCATATAGACGTGCGGCTGCCAGCGGCGCAGGCATTCGCTTATGCCAATCACATCGATCGCATCGCCCCGAGTACAGCTGATGCCAAGCTAGGCATCGCTGCCCCCGGCAAAGCGTATCTGGATGTGTGCGAGGCGCTCAGCCTGCTCGGCCTGGACCAAGCCGCCGCCGCGGCGATAGGCATACGGGTCTACAAGATCGGTCTTAGCTGGCCCTTGGAGCCGCGCCGCGCTCTCGAGTTTGCCACCGGCCTCGAAGAGATCATGGTGGTCGAGGAGAAGCGAGGGTTCGTCGAAGAGCAGCTCAAGAGCGTCCTGTTTAATTATTTGATGGATGGCAATCATTCGATGAGTGGCGCTGGCCGAGGCGTCGCCAGGCGTATCGTTGGCAAACATGACGAGAACGGTAAGCCGCTATTGCCCAGCCATTACGTGATCAACCCCTCCATCGTTGCCCGTGCCATCGTCGAGCGTCTGCGCCCGTTCACCGATGTGCGCGAATTCGAAGCGCGGGTAGTGGCAGCGGAGCGGGCCGATGCCAGTGCCGCCGATAATGCCGGCCCGCTGGCCCGCAGTGCTTTCTTCTGCTCCGGCTGTCCGCACAACACCAGTACCAAAGTCCCCGAGGGCAGCATGGCCTTGGCCGGTATCGGCTGTCATGCCATCGCCAAATCCATTCCGGGGCGCAATACCCAGCTCATTACCCACATGGGCGCGGAGGGGGCCAATTGGACGGGCCGCGCGCCGTTCACCGAGCTGAAACACGTGTTTCAAAACCTCGGCGATGGCACTTATTTTCATTCCGGCGCGCTGGCGATACGCCAAGCCGTCGCCAGCGGTGCCAATATCACTTACAAGATCCTCTTCAACGATGCCGTGGCCATGACCGGCGGGCAACCGTTCGATGGCCAACTGACCCCCGATATGATCGCCCGCCAGGTGGCGGCGGAGGGCGCTGTGCGGGTAGTGGTGGTGACCGATGAGCCCGGCAAATACCGCTCGTCAACACAATGGCCTCAGGGCACCCAGATCCACCACCGCGATGCTCTGGACCAGGTGCAAAGAGAGCTGCGCGAGGTGCCAGGGTGTAGCGTGCTCATCTATGACCAAACCTGCGCCGCGCAGAAGCGCCGGCGCCGCAAGCGGGGGACCTTTCCCGACCCGGACAAACGGGCGTTCATCAATGAGCTGGTGTGTGAAGGATGTGGCGATTGTTCGGTGGCTTCGAATTGTATTTCAGTGCAACCGCTGGAGACCGGGTTTGGCCGTAAGCGGCGCATCGATCAGTCGAACTGCAATAAAGACTTCTCCTGCATCAAAGGTTTTTGCCCGAGTTTTGTGACCGTGCATGGCGCCACGCTGCGCAAAGCGCAAACACGCTCGGCCTATGAGCAATCGGCTTCCCATGCGCAACCGGCGGCCAACGCACAGTCGGCCGAAGAGTTGCTACGCCATATTCCCGAGCCGCCGTTGCCGGTGATTGACGGTAGCTACGGTGTGTTGGTGACGGGTATAGGCGGCACCGGCGTGGTGACCATCGGCGCCTTGTTAGGCATGGCCGCGCACCTGGAAGGCAAAGCGGTGACAGTGATGGACGACACCGGTATGGCGCAAAAAAACGGCGCAGTGGCAAGCCATATCCGCATCGCCCTCGAAACGAAGGTGTTGCACAGCTCCCGTTTGCCCACTGGCCGGGCCGATCTGCTGCTGGGTTGTGATCTGGTGGAATCGACCTCGAAAAATACCCTGGCCCGGTGCGCACCGAACCGTACCCATGCTGTGGTTAACAGCAAGTTAGTGCCCACCGCCGCCTTCGTGGTGGACTGGAACGTCGATCTGGACGCCCAACGCATGGTCGAGCAGATCGAGGCGGTCACCGGTGGGCACGCCAGTTTCGTCAATGCCTCGGAGTGGGCCGCTGCACTGTCGGGGAACTCTATCGCGGCCAATCCGTTTTTGATGGGCCACGCTTGGCAGCAAGGATTGATACCGCTGAGCCGCGATGCCATCAGGCGTGCTATCGAACTGAACGCTGTCGCTGTAGAGGTCAACTTGGAAGCGTTCGAGTGGGGCCGCGCGGCCGCCCATGACGCGCAGGCAGTGGCGGCGGTGATACGGCCATTGCTGGATCAAGCGGATGAGGCCGCGCCGGTTGAACAGACCTTGGATGAGACAGTGGCCAAGCGGGTGGCTTATTTGACTGACTACCAGGATGCCGCCTACGCGGCGCGCTATAGGCGCCTGGTCAATCAGGTCAAGGTGGCGGAGGGCGCCGCAGTGGGCAGCGACGCATTGACGCAGGCGGTGGCGCGCAATTTCTTCAAGCTGATGGCGTACAAAGACGAATATGAAGTGGCACGCTTGTACACCGATGGGCGCTTCAAGGCCAATCTCGAGCGGCAGTTCGCCGGCGATTATTCACTGACTTTTCACATGGCGCCGCCCTTGCTCGCCAAACACGATCCGCAAACCGGGCAGCTACGGAAAAAAGAATACGGGCCATGGATGTTGCAGGCCCTGCGCCTGATCGCCCGGTTCAAAGGTTTGCGCGGTGGCGCGCTCGACCTCTTCGGCAAGACCGCAGAGCGCAGGATGGAACGGCAGCTCATCGCCGATTACGCGGGGCTCATGCAGCGGTTGCTGAGCGCGCTGCAGCCGGCGAATCACGGTATCGCCATCGAACTGGCGCAATTACCTGAGAGCATCCGCGGTTTTGGCCATGTCAAACTGGCGTGCGCCGAGGCGGCCAAGGCGCGGCAGGTCAAGCTACTACAGCAGTTCGAGGATCCGCAGCAAGCGATGGCCGCGCTTCACCAGGAGGCGGCGCAATAGGGGTGGCGGCAATGCCAAGGATGGAGTATCTACCTCCTCAGCAAAATCTGTGGGTGAATTCCGGCTCGGGTAGGTTGCCAAGTGCGTGATATAGGGCTGTTTCCATCGCTTCGTACGTCCTAAAGGGCACCTTAAAAAAATGCACTTTTTCCGCGCTTGCGGCGTCAGCTCCGTGCTCCAATCCTCAGGTATCACCTATACACTGCGGTTGCGCGCGCGGTGCTTCCTTGCACTCACGAAACAATGACTATTTTTAGAGGTGCCCCTAAAGCCAAAGGCTTTTCCGAGGGTCGGTTTTGCTTGGGTGTCCGTCTTTCGTGGGGAAGACCACACTACCTCTGTCTTTATCCCCCTTGCCGCTACGCACGACAATTTGTGCATAATCGAAATCCACATCCATCACGCGCAAGCGTACACACTCCATCAAACGCATCCCCGTGCCATACATCAAACCAGCCATCAATGCATAGATACCCTCCATCTGACTCAGCAAGCGTCCGGTTTCATCCCGGCTCAATACCGTTGGCAAACGCCGTGGACGCTTGGCATGACGAAAAGCAAACTCTTCATGCGGGCGTTGCAATACCTGCGTTAACCAAAAAACAATCGCATTCAACGCCGTATTTTACGTACTGGCCGAAACATTGCGCTCCGTAGCAAGATACGACAAAAAACGCTCAACATCCGTCCGTTCCACCTCGGCGATGGATTTTCCCGCGCACCAACGCATAAACCGGGTCACCCAATCCATATAGGCTTGTTCGGTACGGATAGAATAATGACGCGCCCGAATCAGACTCAACATCTGCTGCAACGAAGCCCGATAGGCCTCATCCAGCCCGGTTTGATGCGCAACACGCTCAGTTAAATCGGCCACGAGTTCTGTTCGCGCAATGTTGCATGATTGGGTTCCAGCGACTGGGGCGCTTCGCGCCAAAACCACCAATCTACCGCTTGACCCGCAGGCGTATTGGTCAAATCAACCAGTAACAAACGCAATGCATCCACCGCTTGCCTAAACTGCCAATCGTGTAATCGATGTTGGCGCGACAAATCGCCCAGAAAGACTTCTACATCGGCCTTGGATAAAGCAGACAATGATTTACCCGGAAAAGCTTTGAGCAAACGTTCGACATGTCGGACGTACCCACGCCGAGCGCCTTCTGGCACTTGCTTTTTGGCTAACAGATTAAGGTATTTGTGCCAATTGGATGGAGGGTTCATCTGTGAAGTGGTGATGCGTGGTTACTCGAGTCAATCAGGAATATACTGCAATAGACAGCCTCTGCCTAGTGCAGTATATTCTGTGTCCGTCTAAAAACTGTTAGCGCGTAACTATGCCCAAAAAACCACACAAGCTATTGGAAGCCGTACTGGAGAACATTGAAGCGGTCGTCGATGCACTCACTGACAACGAAATTGTCAAGAGCATTCCATTTGTCGGTACCATGGTGAAACTTGTTACGGGAGGAGCGGACCTCCGGGATCGGATCTTCGTGTCAAAGGTTCAGCGGTTCATCGAACAAGCAGAGTCAACGTCACAGCAGGATCGGATGAAGTTTCGGAAGCAAATTCTGTCTGACGATGATCAAATGCGTCGGATCGGAGAAGCAGTGTTGCTCGTCTTGGACAAACTATCCGACCTGAGAAAGGCAGATCTGTTGGGGATGTTCTACGCCTGCTTCTTGGGCGGCCATCTTGACGGGGCTCAGTTTCGCCGTCTAGCGGCAGCTATTGACACCGCATTCATTGATGACCTCGAATCATTTCTGGAACACGGCGACGATGAACTGCCTTACCAGCAGTGGCACATGGAGCAGTGGCACATGGAGCAGTTGGTGAGTTCGGGCCTTACGACTCCATCTGCTGTGAAAATCCGGAGTGAGGCTGGGAAACTTCTCTATGAACCCTCGACGATAGGTCGCAAAATGATCGAGCTGTGGCGAGAACATGGACCGCGCTAACAAGTGCATGAACGCGGACCTCAAGAAGCGCTACGCGCTCCTTTCGGCCGGTTATGCATGGCGTTAGGCACTGAGCATGGACCAGAACGCCATCGACAAGCTGATGAAGCTCGATATGAGCTTCCCCGGTATCTCGTTCGGCTACCATTCCCGGGCTTTGAGCGCGTATCTGGACAGCCTTGAAGAGTCCGCTGCCCATGCTGGAGCACAGTATCGCCTGAGAAAAACGCGCGAGTTGGAACTCCAGTCCGATAAGCTCTTCGCAGAAGAGCATGCTCAAGAACTGGCAGGGCTCGATGCACTGGCCGAAGATCACATCCCTCATTACGCGCGGATATCTGCAATTCTGCTGCTGTGGGGACTCTTTGAGCACACCGTGTTTGATCTCACCCGTTACGTGACGAACCGAGAGTCCAAAGCTCTGAAGCTGAGGCAGATTCGAGCCGACAATTACGTCCAACAAGTACGCCGGTACTATTCGGATGTCTTAGGCATCCCCATTCCGTGGTCACCTAGCGTAGTGCAAGCTCTACAAGTACTGAATGTTGTTCGGGACGCCTGTGCGCATAGGAATGGAAACTACATGGATGCAGCAAAGGAACAAACCGCAGCGTTGAAGAAGAACATCGAGAACGTGTGTGACGTCCGAATGTCTGGAAGTCAGCTAGACGTTGGCGCCGGATACGTACTCTGACTCCCGGAGACTAGTCTATGAGTCACTTGAGCAACTCATTGACATGATATCGAGACATTATGACGGTCCGACTATCGATGCCTAACATCACGTTCCAGAGCGACCGCTTGACCGTGGGCGTTAGGCGCTATTTCCATGGAACTGACGACTGAAAGACCTGATGGAGAGATCGGAACCGCCGGCAGGATTCTGAAAGTAAATCACGCAGGCGAGTTTGGCGCGGTAAATATTTACTGCGCGCAAATTCTTATTGGAACAATATTCCGAGTGCGATATACCGATACCCTCAAAGACTTTTTAGCGCACGAGAAAAAACACCTGGAAATTTTCCGGAAAGAGCTGGAACGGAGAAATGTAAGACGTTGCCGTAGTTATTACTTGTGCGGCATTGGCGGTTACAGTCTTGGATTTATTAGTGGTCTGCTCGGTCGTGATTCGGTCCTTGCGTGCACTGCAGCGGTTGAGACAGTAGTGCTTCGTCATTTAGAGGAGCAAATTATTGCCCTTAAAGAAATTGGAGACGCTGAGGCCGTAAAAGCAGTGGAAGCCATCGTTCGAGATGAAATGGAGCACCACCAGGAAGGTTTAAGGGCGTCCACAAACTGCATTTTCTATAAGCCGTTTGTGAAGATAATTAAGTTTTGCACAGAGAGCGTGATATGGCTGGGTATGAGGCTTTAGCGCCTAACAATGATTTCCAGACGCGCTTGACGCCGGCTGATAGGCTTCGAAAATTATTATAAGATACTCAAGCCATGTTTGATATAGTTTGGATACAGACCAAAGTCGAGGGGGGCGAATATTACTTTTCGAGACATGGCGACCAAGAGCGACAAAATGACAACTTGACCGTTTCCGAGGTAGAAGAAGCCTTGCGCACGGGGAGAATCCTTGAACAGTATGAAGATACAGGTAGAGGGGAAGGTTGCTTGGTAGTCGGCTTCACGGAGAGTGGCAAACCGCTGCATATTGTGTGCGGCGAAATTGAAGGCCGCGTTGCCATCGTTACCGTCTATATCCCGACATCTCCAAAATTCAAAAACCCGTTCGAACGAGGTTCATGATGAATAGAGGTTGTGTTTTCTGTGGTCATAAACATCTCCAACCTTCGCAAACACAGTATATTTACCGACACGATGATAAATTTCTTATTGTGAATGATGTCCCATGTCTTCAGTGTGCTTATTGTGGCGAGCAATATTTTGCAGGACACGTCTTGAGAAATATTGAGAAAAAATTCAATGAGATCCATTTCGAAGGGCAAAAAGCGAGTCAAGAGGTTCACATTCCTGTTGAGCATTTCCTAGACCTTCAGCAAGCCTAACAACGGGCTCCAGCGGACTCGTAACCTCGCCGCTGAGCCCAATCGTTGGACGTCATAGGGTGACGCGCAAGCGCGGGGCCGGAATGACCCTTGCTGGTGTGGCTCGGGGCGAAAGTTCAAGTATTGTCACCTGCGACGAGGTGAAGAGGTCCCGCTTCCGTTCGGAGCGGTCCGCAACGAGGCTGCTCGGGCCGCGGCCTTCGCTCGATGCATGCACCCCGAGGCATCGCAAGACAAGTGCACTAAGGTTGCCGCGGCACACACCCTCCAAAGAAGCCGAGTTCTGAGAGTTGTCGGTTCGGATGAGAACCATATTGGAACGTTCTATCCGTTCACACCGATCGATGAAGGCGACATCAAAGTTCACAGTCGAGGGTGGAAAAAGGCGTCTGTTTTCAATGCCTTTTGCTCGTATCATGATGACAGTACTTTCGGGGCGCTGGAGAAATCCCCGTTCATCGGAAGCAAAGAGCAGATCTTCCTGATCGCCTATCGCGCAGTGTGCTGGGAAGTGTTTCAGAAGGAACGCGCTATAAGGATGAAGGAGACGCTTTCGGAATTGATCGACCGGGGTGCTGATCGAACCGCTCAGCAATACGTCCAACGCGCACTTCATATCCAGGACGCTGGAATGCGGAAGGGTCTGCGCGACGCCGCACGCCTAAAGGACCGCATGGACACGTGTCTCCTCTCGGGCGATCTAAGCCTGTTCGAAGCCGTTCGAATTCAGATCACCGGGAAACCGACCGTCGTAGCAACAGGGGCCATCACGCCGAATCGAACCGTCCAGGGCAATGCGCTTCAGACGCTGCACGACCCAACCGTCAAGATTGCTTGGTTGCCGTTCGGAATCGATGTGCACGAGCCAGAATGCTCTGTCGTATTCATGCATGAGGCCGACGCGGACCCACCTCGACAATATCTGGAGCCGCTCCTAGGCAGCTCAAGTATGTGGCTTGAAGCCTTTCTTCCCCAGTTCTTTTTCGCGCACTGCGAGAATGCCTACTTCTCGCTAAACTGGTGGGAGACGCTACCCGATGCGGACCAGCGGTTCGTCAGGAAGCTTGCGGCCAACGGTAATCCGTACTATGAGCCGCCGAAGTACGACACCTCCACCCGATTGATCGACTGGAGTCTGAAGTGCATCGAAAGGCTCTGAGTCAAATCGGATCGTAGGAAATGTCCAACAATGGCATCGAGACGGACTGGCCCAATCGCTGCGCGAATGGAGCCGCGTACGCGGCAAGATGAACCCCTGGCAAGATGAACCCATCGGTGGCCGGCGTTGACGCGAACGCTCGGAGTTGCCATGACCGGCGATGGCGGCGGTATTGAGGGGGGACCCTCTCATCGCGGCGCTGCGTCAAGTTCAACGCCATCGCGGCGCCCTTGGCCTTGATGGTAGGAGCGTTGAGGCGTTAGCTGATGATCTCAAAAGCCATTGGCCGAGTCTGAAGACTCAGTGGCTGGCAGGACGGTACCAATCGCAGCCGGTGCGTGGAGTGGAGATAGCGAAGGCCGCTGGTGGGGTGCATGGGCTGGGGATCCCAACCGTGTTAGACGGTTTTATCCAACACGCTATCGCTCAGGTACTTCAGCGCGAGTGGGAGACGGTGTTCGATGATTGAAGTGATGGATTCGGTCGCGGTCGAAGTGCCCATCAAGCGTTGCGTCCATCGCAAAGCGAGGTGCGCGAGGGCGGTCGCTGGGTGGTGGATTGTGATGGGTCGTCGTTCTTCGACCCGTTCATCACGACCGTATGATGGCCACGCTCAAGCGGCGCATTGAAGATAGGGGGTGCTCAAGACACTCAACCGTTTGCTACGCGTTGGAGTCGAAGTCGGTGGCACGCGTCAGCGCAGTGATCAAGGTGTGGCGCCAGGCGGAGCGCGGTCGCCGGTGCTGGCCCACATGGTCCTCGACGACTTCGATTGGGCGCTAGAGCGCCGAGGTCCCCGTTTCGTTCGCTACGCCGCCGACGTTCAAATCGATGTCAAAAGTCAGCGGGCCGGTGAACGAGCCATGGCTTGGCGAACGCGCTTTATCGAAGACTCACTGCGGCTCACAGTCAATACACGGAAGAGTGCGTTAGCGAGACCCTGGGAACGCACGTGCCTGGGGTTCACCTTCACGCATAAGCGCGGTGACCGGCTGAAGGTCGCGGGGCAGTGCTTCGCCCGGCTAAAGCAGCGAGTGGGTGAGGTGAGCCGCCGGACCCGAGGCCACACCATTGGTCGAATCAGTGCAGCGCTGAGACAGACCCTGCTTGGAGGGAAAGCGGACTTCGGCCTCGCTGAGGGGCTGAGCCCTCGGCGTGATTTGGACCAGTGGACCGGGCGGAGATGGCGCACTTATCAATGGAAGCAATGGGCTAGGCGCGGCTATGGTGCGCTGCGTAGGTTTGGCGTAGAGCGCCCACTGGCGTGGAATAGGGCGAAGTCCGCGCAGGGTCCTTGGCGAATCAGTGCCAGTGCGGCTTTGCGCCCTGCGCTTCCTAACCGATACTACAGGCACTTGGGTTGGCCGGAGTGGGCAAAACGGTGAGCGCATTTACACATCCGACCGCCGTGGTACGGGCTGCGTAGGCCCGGTGGTGTGGGCGGAGGGAGGTCGTGAGGCATCCTCCTATCCCGATTAGGCCTCTACGGGCTGACAAAGGCACTCTTCGCGATTGGACATACCATAAAAGGTATGTAGAATTGCCCTGTGTGGGCAATCTACGAGCATAGGCGCATCGAGCGACAGCTTGCGAAACTGCCGTTGCTACTATTGCAGCGGTACGAAGTGTGGAAAGAGATCGTTTCGGTTTCAGGTCCGGAGGGGATTCGGCACATCCGCGGATTCAACGATGAGGCCCTGCGGGGCGAATGGAAGGGCCATCGGTCATCGCGACTCAACCAGCAGTATCGCGTCATCTATCGAGTCGAACGGGATGTCGTGCGAGTAGAGGTGGTGTCGGTTACGGCACACGACTACAGGCGTAGGTGATATGAGCCAGTACAGAAAAGCTCGACGTAGAGTCGATGTCTCGGTCGGCGATTCCCTTCGAATCGTGCGAGAACTCCAGGACCTAAGCCAGAATGACTTGGCAGAATTGTCCGGTATTCCACAATCAGCAATCTCTGCATTGGAGCGCGGACGAGTGAATTTGGGAGTAGAGAGAGCGAAGGTCCTGGCAAGGGTGCTCCGCGTCCATCCCGCCGTTCTCGTATTTCCGGGCTGGGAAGTGGAGCGTGAGTCGGCGGCCTAATCGGGTAGCCGGAGGTCTCTAAGCTCCAGCCCCCACAACACCCTGCATGCGGCTGCGCGCAGGGCGTTTAATCCACCGTGATGACAGGCAATCCAGCCGTCCCGTAGCGAGAACATGCCTTGTTGTTTCAGGTACGCCAATCCCAGTGCAGGCCAGGAGGCCGGAAGAAGCAAAAGCCAGCATGTACTGTGTTGGATAGGGGTTGGATTGCCTGACACGAAAGTGTGCGGACGTGCGGCGGGTGTTTCATTGCGAGACGCACCATGACCGAGGGTCAATGGGACGGATGGATAGGAGCGGCACTTGGTGTGAGGCGGGCACGGCCCCAACTCACGCAACTCGATTGCGAGGGCGCCGATTGGCGCCAGATGGAGCGAGGTGTGCACCGTCTTCAGGTTCGAATGGCAAAGGCCATAGACGCAAAGGCCATAGACGTTGTGGCCGGCGTGCGCGAGGGCGTTTTGAAAGGCTTGAGCCCTATGATGGGAAACTATCACGTACGGTTCTTTACAGGGGCGGAGCCCGGTAACGGGCTCCGCCTACTCGGCGAGTGCCCCAGCCGCTCAAGCCCACCGTTATGCATCATCATGGATTAAGGTATGAGTTATTTAAAAAAATTTGTTGACTCAGTGAAGTTTCTAGAGAAATTCGATAAAGAACAAAAGAGAGCAAATCTAGACTATGAAGAAGTTACTCGTGGAATAAAGAACAATCTACTGGATGAAGAGCTAAAGAAGTTTTTAGATCAATATCTCGGTCAGGCCGCGAGGGGTTTTATACAAAACTCTCCCGAAAATCTTGCAAACTTATGCCATAGTGTGTCACAACAATTTTATGAAAACTGGATGTTTCAAAAAATAGGTGAATTAGCTCCCGTTGCGATAACCATTGGAAACGTAAAGTATAAAAATAGAGAGCTTTATCAAGTATCTACTACTTCGGCAAAAGATTACCCGACACAAATTAATAAAATGTGTTATAGTGATGCTATGAAAAAGACAGACGGTCGCTCACTGCCCCATTCCGCGCGAGAAGCCATCCGCAGGCACGCGGTTGCGCAAGTATTATCGGGTGAAAGCCCTGAAAAAGTAATTAAAGCCCTCGGATTTCATCGTTCTTGCATTGACGATTGCTTATCCAGGTATGAGCGAGGTGGTGAACAGGCGCTGTCCACCGGCAAGATCACGGGTCGCCCAAGAAAGTGTCCCGATGAATGTGCGGATCGCTTACGTGAACGGGTTAAAACGAATCCGTTGCAATTGGATTTTCACGATGCCCTGTGGACGCGCTCGATGATTCAGATATGACTGAAAGACAAATTTGGCATCGAAGTCAGCGAGCGTTCGGTGGGCAATAGCCTGTCTCGTTGGGGGATGAGTGCGCAGCGCCCTGGGTTTAAGGCATACGAGCAAGACCCTGCTCAGGTTAAGGTATGGTTAAGAGAAACTTGGCCTGAAGTACAACAAGAAGCGAAAAGGCGGCGAGCGCGGGTCTATTTTGGCGACGAATCGACGATCCGGTCGGATTATCATCGTGGTACTACTTGGGGAGTACGGGGTGATACGCCGGTTGTAGCGAAAACGGGTCGGCGCTTTAGCGTGAATAGGCTGTCAGCCGTTTCGCCGAAGGGTCACCTGCGTTTTATGGTGAGCGAATCACGGGTAACCGCAGGCGTTTTTATCGACTTTCCAAGGCGTTTGCTGCACAACGCCAAGCGATCGGTCTATTTGATTGTTGATGGCCATCGAATTCATCGAGCCAAGAAAGTGCAAGAATTTGTCCGCACTAGCCAAGGTAAGCTCACGTTAGTATGGTTACCGCCGTATTCACCGGAACTCAATCCTGATGAGCTAGTATGGCATCACGTAAAAAGCCAACGGATTGGGCGGACAGTGGTGGCTACAAAGGAGCAACGGGTGGCCTTGGCTCGTTCGGTGTTGCACTCACTGCAACAGAATATGCAAATAATTAAACGGTTTTTCTATGAAAAGCATGTCAGATATATTCTGAATTAATGTCGGGTAATTTTTTTCCGAATTAGTAAGTCCTCGATAAAAAAGATAATGTCAAAAGGCTTTTGCCCAGATGAAAGCCTTGAGCTTCATGTTTGGCTAACTTTCTCAAATATGACTGTATTGGACTTAACTATTGTCCCTACATTGGTATCAAAAGGTTTGGCTAGTCTAAAAGATTTTGATAATTGCAGATATGTAATCTGGAAAGAAGGGGAAACTGTAGATTTTGATTACCTCCCTTTTCTTCAACACAATAACTTTATGTACGAAGTAGACAAAATAGTTGGCAGTACCTGACTTCAAGTGGAAACCGCAACAAAATGATGGTTGAAGATTATTGAGGTAAACCCGCTTCGGGGTTTGGTAGTTGAGGCATTGCCGTGATCGCCGATTGAGTCTATTGGCAATGTGTTCGCACATTGACTGGGTTAGGTGAGCCCTACTTGCGCCTCTCGGTAGAGACTGTCGGAGCAGACCATTGGTGTTCTCGTTCAAGCCGCGCTCCTAGGCGTGATACGCAGGTGCGAAGTAGAACGCGACACCGGTGCGTCGTGCGAGTGCCTTGTAGCCGTGGAACGCCGTGCCATTTGTGGTACCCAACAAGGCGATAGAGGGTCTCATGGCTGACGCAGACACACGCGGTGCTGAGGCAGCCAGCGCGCAATCTGCTCCGGGCTCCATTGGATAGGCAACAGAGCCATGATGATGTCGAGTTGCCAGTGGGCCAGGCGCCAGCGCCTTTGGGATGTGTAACGGCGCCTGTTGGTGCGGCGGATGGCTTGACTGACGCGCTATCGACCCTCAGCGCAGCGGTTGCGGCCGAGTGCGCGTTTGACGGTGCTACGGTGGCGGCCCAAGCGGCGTGCGCTCTTGAGCGCAGCTAAGGCCTGGCATCGGCAGTGTGCAAAGCATAGGCCTCTCGCCAGAGAGGTTTTGGCGGTACTGTTTCACCGTTTCCTTGACTTGGCGGTAGAGAGGTGTTGAGGGTATCCCAGAGCACCTGATCCAAAGGTGCCTAGGCATGGAGCAAATGTTGCAATCGGTTGATGAATGCGCGAAGCCTAATGAAGGGCACCTCTAAAAATGCACTTTTTCCGCGATTGCGGCGTCAACTCCGTGCTCGAATCCTCATGTATGACCTATACACTGCGGTTGTGCGCGCGGTGCTTCCTTGCACTCACGAAACAATGACTATTTTTATCAGGCGCCCTGAAGGTGCTGCATGCGACGGCCATCCCGCTACGCGGTCTGCTTGCGGCTGAGCGCAATCGTTAGTTAGCGTGCCATCGGCTATTCGCCGGCTTCGCGCATCACCGCCGCCGTGACCCGTTCACTGGAACACTGAAGCCACCGCCCATCGGGCTGGCGTTCCCAGCGCACACGCCGCCAACCGCCATCGGTATCGCGTTCCCACCACCAACCGGGCTCTGAGATCGAGCCGGTCCATGCATAGATCAGCAAGCACGGCGCGCTGCCCGTGGTCAAGGCGTGCACGCGGTAGCACGGTGTTACCGAGAATTGACCGGCACCGAGCTCAAATGGCGTCCCTGCGCAACCGTGTTGGATCGAGAGGGCGCCGTAAACCACGTAGTAGATCTCAAGGGCGGCGTGATGATGCAGTGGGTAGTGTAGTCCTGGGGCCAGCATGAATATCCCCAGCCGCGTAGGTATCGATTCAGCGGCGCCTGCTTGTGATGAGATAAGTCCGCGTTGTAGTTGCTCATCGACATCGGCGCCTTCCAGTATGGCGTGCCAGACGAGTTCCGGTGCCAGTGCGCTCACTGCATTGCCCAGTGCTCCGAAGCTTGCCAGTGCCGGCGTCATAGCTGGTAGATGCTCGGCTGCCAATGGGGCAAGCGACCCTGAATGCGCTTGCGGCAGCGCGCGAAAATCCGCCGCCGAGAGTCCGCGGATGAACGGTTCTAAGCGCGCCTGCGCCCCGGTCTGTTGCGTCAAAGCGGACAAGAATTGATCACGAAGAGCTAGGACTTTGGATGTCATTGGTACCTCTGGTGTTAATGCCAGACTGCAGTGTGCCGTTTATTCGAGTTTGATCAAGAGTTGTCGTGTGTTGTTTTCAGTGCAATCCGTCACCTGGGCGGCGCACTGATGATGCGCCCAGGTAAGCCGTTGGGCTGCCCATAAGTCAGCCGCGACAGCCGCCGGCCTTCCATGCCGCGCCCGGCTTGGACCAACATTCGGCGGCGCCCGGCGCGGCCGACGGCGTATAGCCGCATGTGGGCCTGGGTGCCAGCGGCGCGGCTACGAAATCGGTGAGCTAGCCGGCAACGGCAAACCGGTGGCGTCAGTGACTGCCCAGCATTCGCTCAGGGCTTCCAGTGCCGTCACCAGCGCCGGGTGCGTGCGCAACCTGCGCGGCACGAAAAACGCTAGCGTTGCCGCGAATGGACCTATGGGCCCCCTGCTAAAAATGCACTTTTTCCGCGATTGCGGCGTCAGCGCCGTGCTCGAATCCTCAGGTATCACCTATACACTGCGGTTGCGCGCGCGGTGCTTCCTTGCACTCACGAAACAATGACTATTGTTAGCGGCGCCCCTATGCCAGCGAGCGAGGCCAACAGTTTTATCGAGTGCTCAGTCATTGATGAGTTCGCAGTTCAATAGACCCTCGCGGGCACTCTCTCAAGTGTGCAACCATAACATCACGGCCACAACATTACGGCCATTGCGGCACGGCGCCACACCGCTCTTTCTTACAGTAGCTATAGAAACGGAATGCTCATGCACATCGTCATCGCCCAAATGAGCCACGAGACCAACACTTTTTCGCCGGTGATTACGGATTTGGCGCGCTTTTCCCGCGCCGGCGGCGACGGCCCGCTGGAAGGCGATGAGGCGATAGCGGTGTTGCAAGGCACCGCCACCTGTATGG
Source organism: Gammaproteobacteria bacterium (assembly GCA_012103455.1). Classification (GTDB taxonomy): domain Bacteria; phylum Pseudomonadota; class Gammaproteobacteria; order HK1; family HK1; genus WLWT01. The sequence continues at coordinate 3,363,541 of WLWT01000001.1, read as the reverse complement.
GCGGCTATCTGGAGGTGGCGCGGGCGGCGGGCGCTGAGATCAGTATTCCCATCGTGGCTGGCGCACCACCTTCGGGCGCGGTTGAGGATGATGCGTTTGAGTATATAACCGCCAAGATCGTGGTCGCGGCGCAAGCCGGTTGCGATGCGCTGTTCCTGGATCTGCACGGGGCCATGGTGACGCGCAGCTACGAGGACGGTGAAGGCGAATTGTTGCGCCGTATCCGCGCGGTGGCGCCGCATCTGCCGATCGCCGTTGCGCTGGATATGCATGCCAATATGTATCCGGCGATCGTTGAACAGGCGACGGTGGTTACCGGCTATCACACCTATCCTCATATAGACATGGACGCCACCGCGCGCCGCGCCGGTCAGATCCTGCTAGACACGGTGGCCGGCAAGGTGGGCCCACGCATGGCGTGGGGCAATGCGCCGATGCTGCCTCATGTGATGCGCCAGGGCACGGATGATTTCCCGAACCGTGAGATTCAGCAACGGGTGGCGCAGATGGAGCGCGAGGGCGCTTTGGCCGCCAGCTTTTTCACTGGCTTTCCCCATGCCGATATCCGCAACGCCGGGGTCAGCGCAGTCGTCGTCACCGACGGTGACGCGGCCCTGGCGAGGGCTTACCGGGATGAGCTGCTGGACATGGCTTGGCGTGCTCGCGCAGCGTTCGTGTACCAGCCCGAGCCGCTGCGCGATGCCCTCGCCCGTGCCGAAACACTGGGCGAAACGGGAGCAGGCCCGGTGTTGTTACTGGATCATTACGACAACACCGCTTCCGGCGGCACCATGGATACCACCGCGGTGCTGGCGGCGATCATGGCGCAAGGATTGGAAGATGTGGCCGTGTTCGGCATCTTCGACCCCAGCGCCGTGGCGGCGATGGTGGCAGCCGGTGCCGGCAATGAAGTCACCGTCTCGCTGGGTGGCAAGCTGTCCATGCCGGCGCTTGCCAACGGCAGCCAACCGATAACGCTCACCGGCCGCGTCAAGTTGCTCTCCGACGGTCGATTCAAAGCCACTGTGCAGATGTCACGCGGACTCATGATCGACATGGGCACCACGGCGGTGCTGCGGGTAGGCAGCATAGATATCGTAGTGGTCTCCAAACACGTGGAACCTTTCGATCCCGGATGTTTTCGCGCACTGGGTATAGAGCCCACCGAGCGGCGTTATTTGATGCTCAAAAGCCGTGTGCATTACCGGGTGGGGTTCAAACCGTTGGTGCGCGAGGTGGTGGAGTGCGCCGGCGTTGGCGTATGCACGTCTGATTATTCGCAGGTGACTTTCGACAAGGTAAGAAGACCCATTTATCCGTTGGACCTAAGCATTCACAGCCGTCACTCGATGAGCTGATGGGTATATGGATGACACGGCTTTAGGGCACCTGCTAACAATGCACTTTTTCCGCGATTGCGGCGTCAGCGCCGTGCTCCAATCCTCAGGTATGACCTTATACACTGCGGTTGTGCGCGCGGTGCTTCCTTGCACTCACGAAAAAATGACTATTGTTAGAGGTGCCCTTTAGGGGACTTTAAAGCGCTGGAGTGCAAGCATGCCCAAGCAACCGCCGAATCTACTGCTCATTCAAGCCGATCAGTTAAAACCACAGGTGCTGCGTGCGTACGGCGGCACCGCGGATACGCCGCATCTGGATAAGTTGGCCAGTGGCGGCGTGGTGTTTGAGAATGCGTATTGCAATTTTCCGCTGTGCGCGCCGTCGCGGTTCTCCATGCTCTCGGGTATGTTGCCTTCGCGTATTGGCGCCTATGACAACGGCGCCGAATTCCTCGCCCAGATCCCGACTATCGCCCACTATTTGCGCCTGGCTGGATATCACTGTTGCTTATCGGGCAAGCAGCATTTTGTAGGGCCGGATATGTTGCACGGTTTCCATGAGCGTACCGTGCCGGAGCTATATCCCACCGATTTTTGCTGGACGCCCCAGTGGGATGAAATATGGGGGGCTGAAACACGGGGGGCTGAAACGCGGATGGCCTCGAATAACGATTCATCGGGGGTGACCAAAGCCGGCGTTTGCAGGCGCAGTGTGCAAATTGAACACGACGAGGCGGTGTTGTACCGCGCCGTGACTCAGTTACATCACTATGCGCGTAACCCAGAGCAACCGTTTTTCCTGACTGCTTCGTTTACCCACCCGCACGAGCCTTATTATTGTTTACAACAATTCTGGGACCGCTACCGGCACGATGACATACCGATGCCGGCCACACCGCTGGCGCCGGCCGCCGAGCGCGAGGTGCATACAACGCGGCTGCTCGAACATCACGGTTTGCTGGATGGACAGATCACGGCAGCCGGGACACGCGTGGCGCGGCACGCTTATCTCGCCAACGTGAGCTATGTCGATCATATGATCGGAGAGTTGCTGGCGACGCTTGAGTTGACTGGCCTTGCTAGCAACACGGTGCTCGTGATTACCGCTGATCATGGCGACATGCTGGGCGAACACGGATTGTGGTTCAAAAAACACTTCTTCGATCACTGCTTGCGCGTGCCGCTGATCATCCATTCAGCCCGGTATTTCGCGGCGCGGCGCCGCGCGGACAATGTGTCATTGGTGGATCTGCTGCCTACCTTGTGCGAGCTGGCCGGCATCGACGCGCCGGCGCGGGCACCGGCAGCGCTCGATGGCACCAGCCTGGTGCCGCTTTGCGAGGGTAGTACGCCGCTGCGCGCGCAGCCCGTTTACGCGGAAATGACCAGCGAGAGCGTACCCGCGCCGATGTTCATGGTGAAGCACGAGCACTACAAACTGCTGACCGGCGGTGGTGCGCCGCCGGTGTTATACGATCTCGCCGCCGATCCCCATGAGCGGTGCAATCTAGTGCCGCAGGTGGGTGCTGGCGCGCACTTGGATCGCTTGCGGATCCTGGCCCGCGAACAGTGGAATGTGGAGCAGTTAACGGCAGACATCCGCTTGAGCCAACGCCGCCGCCGCCTCGTTGCCGCCGCCTGGGATTTCGGTGCGGCGCCGCAGTGGGACTACACGCCAAGCGAGCCGGTCGGCCCGGCGCTGCTGCGCCGGCCCGGCCTGTATAACGACTGGGCCTGGCAAGGCATTGACTAGGCTCTAGGACTAGGCTCTGGGGGACCTCAAACCCACGCCTGCAACACGTAGTCGTACGCCGCTTGCCCGTTCATCATGTCCACCCGCTGCAATTTGATACGAAAATCCTCGCCGCTGCGTGCCAGGCTGTGACGGTAGGTTCCGCCGAAGTGGCGTACCTCGTCACGGCACGATGGATGCGCACTCGCGTGCCCGAGGATCGAACAGGCTATAATATCTCACTTGATGGCTCCGATGCGGTGGTACCCGGGTGGCGAGACGTATAGTGCTCCCCCGAAATCAAATCACGTGAGCCAATTGTCGTGAGCGGTATTCGTGCGGACTACGGTGCAGCCACACACGCCTCCTTCAGCGAGCGAAAGAACCGCTCGGTCATGCCGTTTTATTCGGGTGTGTACGGCGTAATGAACTCCTGGCGCAGCCGATAGTGGTATCATGCCTCAGGGACTCGCCGCGATTGGAACAACAGCCTGTTGTCCGAGCCGATGACCGGCGTCGCACCGTGTGGACACGAAGGGTGGCGAATCTTTCGATGCACGCGGCATTTAGCGCTCGTTCTGCCTCTCGGGCCCGTGTCCGAAGAGCGAACTCATAGCTCAACGATGCTGCAGTCATGATCGTCGATGAACGCGACTAGGTGTCCCCAGCCATCGCGTCTACAATCGATGTGGGTGATGTCTATCGCCCACGTGGGTTGCTTGCCATGGCTACCGAGCGCTTTTCCTTCACCCGCAGACGCGCCCTGTGGCGCCGTGGAGAGACGAACCGGCCTTTGACCGCCAGAACCCGGTACACCGCCTTGAGCGTAAGTGGCCAAACGAGGCCGTATTGAATTGACGCGCGAAGTGTGATGTTCGGCGAAGAGCCGGGAGCCGGGAAGTTTATAGCTCTAGGTCAGAGCGCCGCGGATTATCGGCGAAGTACGTTTTCCAAAGACGCGGTGTGAGCAGGTGTACATCCTTGGCCGGATGAGTGTCCACGCGTTGAAGCACATCCACCAAGTAGGTCATCGGGTTGATGGTGTGTAATCCGCAGATGCTCAGCAGACTCTGTAGATTGCCGACCTGTTCGGCGTCAATTTCGGTCCAATTAAATAACCCGCTTTTCCTGCCTATGGGGATGACCCGCAGGTTTCGCTCGACATGGTGGGTGTCTCAGTCCATGCGCTGACATTGCATATCACAGCCGTTGAAGAACGCATCGACTTTGGGCTTGGAAGGCTCAGCGCGACAAGCGAGTTTGTCGGCTTGTTGCAACTGCTTGTCTTTGATGTGCGATTGCCACATGGTAGAGCGCGCCGATGGAGTCGAGCGCTTGTGTCACCGCCTCGGGCTCGCTTTTTTGCGCCTTTAACAACGCTCTGCTCGTGTGCGTCCAGCACTGAGCGTGGGCACCTCGGGGACCCGTTTGGCGTAGCTCTCGTAGGCCCTGTGTCCATCGCTTAGTAAAATGCCCTCGTCATGCCCCAAGGTCTCGAACACGTGTTGCCGTCCACAGCTCCTAGAGTAGGAGACATACACTTCCTCATCGTCACCGACTATCGGCCATTGCCCCTCTTTTCTGCCGACCCGCTTTTACCGGTGTTTCATCAATGGCCAGCACCTTCGCTTTGCACAGTGTGTGCAAGCTGCGCTTTGCCAATGGGGGTCAGGCGCGTCGCTGCTCGGTGCACCCGGTTGGTCAACGTCGTGCGTGATACCGTAATGCCTTCCCGGCTCAAGCGCTGATGTTAGCGACACAGCGGTTGGTGATAGACCCGTTTATCGGCTATCGCGTTCAGCCAATATGAGCACGATTTGTGCCGGACTTAGATCGGCAAACTCCGGCGCATTCACGGTGGCTAACACCTAAGCGCGTTCAGTGTCAGTGAGCTTGTTCGTTGGTGACCATCGGCTGCGGTGTGACGCCCATCGCCCCCCGTAGCGGCGCCGCGCCATGATGCCATCGCTGTACCGTGCGTACGGCTAAGCCGAGTATTTGCACACCTTAACCAAGCGGGGGCTCCGCCAGCACAAGCTTGTCCTATCCAGAGCAAAAGGGTTTAGCGCTATGACAGGGGTGTCATCCGTGTGGCTCCCACCACAGCGCTTGGAATTTTTTTGCAGAACCAGCAGTGCGGCCGCCTCCGCCGACGCGCGGTCCTTGCGCTTGAACGATTTAACTTTGCGCAGTTATGTTCGAGTTTGCGCACTTGCTCAGGTGTGGCGCCCGAAGCGGTGGGGGCTCGAACGCTTCGCGCCAGGCTTGCAGTTGATGATTAAACAGGCCACGCTCACGACAGAAAGCGCTGAGGGCTTCGCCTTGAGCGCGTGGATGTGCTACTGCCTGGCCCGAGGACCCATCGCCGAGCACGCTTGAGCATCAATGGCAACGCTTTCCCCAAATAAATGCGGCGGCCCCCAAATATTGCGGCGAACTACGAGCCATTGCCGCCTATCACGACGATTACGTGGCCGCCCCTGACTTAGCACCCGCATCCTCGAACGCATGAGCCTGCACGAGTCCGTCCAGCACCGCGCACCGCCACAGGGCTGGCGAACTGATCTGACCGGTAACTGCACACAGGTTGTGTGGGGCTTGCGCAAGCCCATCAATCGTGCCGGTCAGCCTGATAGCAATCCTAAATAGGTTGTGGCAAATTTCACGCACTATGATCACTGCTATAATTTATAATTATAATCGAGTTCTGGAAAATCCTCACGCATCTGGTCCCATGGATCCAGGCTATCGCGAATAATCCTACCGCAATAATCTTCACCATCCGGCTGAGAAATAATATCCATGATGTAGTCTTGTGCCCCTAAATCCAGCCCCAACCCCATCAACGCAGGAGGGCTGAAGAGGATAGCTACTCCCTCATATCTGAGTGTAGCACCAGCATTTATCGCTTCGGCCTTGGCTTTTTCTACCGTCAAATCCGCAACAGTATCACCGTAGTTATCGACAGTTTTTATCAACTTCACATACTCTTCCCACTCCTCATCCGTTAGATCGTGAATACTAGTATTATTCGCCAGGGCAGCAGGCAGTGACAACAGACTCTTGAATGCCTCCACAATCCCTACCCCACCGAACGTAAAGAAATTCTGCAAAGCAGAAGCGATTTTTTTCATAAAATAGTATCCCTTGACGTTGGCATTAGAGCAGTGATTTGCCTCTTTAACGCGGTAGAGGAGCATGGAATTATCTTTGAAACTGGGTTTGAGTATCGGGGATTTCAATTCGCTCCCTAATCCTTCATGTATGGCATTGAGAAGATCCCCATTGTCGTTATCCAGGGTCCAGTAGAATATTCCACCAAGCTCCTGTTGTTTTACGTAACGAGCCTTTTCATTGACGCTATAGGGGGTATCTAGCGAGGCGATGAAGTTGACATCGGATTCTGGATCTTCGTACGATAAAAATTCAGCTTTGGCCTGGGTATCTCTTATCCAGCGATAATCATCCTTTAGTGTGGTGCCATCATCTTGATATGCTACACGCTTCAGGTGATGCCACAAAACGACCGCCGCTGTTGTGCCAACACTACCTGGTGGCTGTCCCGTGGCCATATTTGGAAACGTATATTTGCCATTATGGTTTAGATCTGATTTCTGTGCATTTTTCCAGATTCGCCCGTATGCAGTAACACCCAAGATAATTTTTCGTGAAGGAACTCCCACACTTTTGAGGTGTTGCACCGCAGCATTTGCACTGAAGCCGGCGTTTTCACCATTAGTATATAGTGCTGCTTGATGACCAATACGATTGCCCCAAGGCCCATAATAATCGTAACTCATTAAGAATACATGATCCAGAATGTCCCCGATGCCAGGGTAGCGGGTTCCGTCAATCGTTACCGCATTCCAGTGAATCTTATCCAGATGGTAAGGAGCGGTGCCAATGGCTGCTGACAGATGATAAGTCACACCAGTTTTGTTCGTCAGCTTGGTGAGTTTTGCACGTAATTCACACATCAGCTTTGTATAATTGTCACGGTCTCGTGGTCCCATGATTCCAGTCTTTGCCCCATCAACTCCAATAAATTCCCAGTCTATGTCAATACCATTGATATGCTTATTTATGCTTAGGTAATCAGCGACACTGTTGATGAAGTTTCGCCGATAAGTCGGGTTGTCTGCAATGGCGGGGAATGGATCGCTCAGAGTCCAGCCACCGATCGAGAGAAACATATTGAACTTGCGGGCATCGTTACGGACACCGCGGTTCAATACCTGGTTATAGCAGCGCAGATCATTTTGAATCCCATAGGCATAATTCAGCTTGCCTTCTTGTGTTAATTCTACTCCACCCACATTGTGGATGGGGTAGTCATCTGGTTCACCAAATCCAAGGAAGGCGTAATCTCGTTCATAGCCTTCCACATGGTAGGCTAATTCCATGTAAGGTGTTTTCCATTCCGGCATATTCATATCTTTTTTGCCATAGTGTGCCCAATGATCCAGAATGATCATGGTGCCGACTGGTTTGCCCTGGCAGAGTTCATTGATCTTAGGTTTTGCTTCTCCCGTGGCGCTTTCATTGCTGTACCAATTACTGGCATCACCTGGACCACAAATCGCGGCAAAAGCCACTTGAATAAAGTTGATGTTATTAATCGGCAGGCGGTTTGGGGCAAAACCTTGATAGATTCCCCAGTCGGTAAAATAGCCGCCCACCAGATACTCTTTAGTCCCTGATGGTGTTGTGTAGGTTTGACGCTTATAGGTTTTGTAGGTAGTGCCTTTGCTAGTCCAACCGGTAACCTTGACTAGTTTCCCGGAATCATCGGCAACCATCTTGGGGAAAGGATCAACTGCTTCCACCTGCGATACATCGGGCGTAGTACCCGGAGGTAACTGCTGCTTAAAGGTAACCACGCATGTTATATCATTAAAGAGACATTCATTGACTTGAATGTTCTCAAATGTTTTGCCTTTACCCAATACCAAATTGAAGCCGAAGGTGGTCACTTCATAGTTAATCCCTGTCTTTTTTTGAAAGACTGCCCGATCCATTCCACTATACTGAGACAGTTCAGCATCAGCTCCCCACGCCCCGTTTATTTCACTGATGGTACCCTGCGGGAGTAACATCGTCATAGTAGACAAGTCTTCACTCAGATGGAATTGCACAGAGGATGTCACATTGGTACCCCATGTAGCACCATAGGTGACTTCGACGTTGATCGGCTCTTGTGGAGTAACAGGTGTTGTTGTTTTGGTGGTATCAGTGGTATCAGTGATATCACCGCCTATTTGACGCCATGGAGTCTCCCATTCTTTTTTTACGGTATCACCTGGTATATATCCAGCATCTGCCCACCATTTTGCTTCATAAATCCGTCCGTTATATTCTACTTGGCTGCCCCCAGGGTATCCTTTATCAGGATCATAGGATTCCACATTATTGTTTGTCATTTGTGACCTTCCTTCTTAGATAAAATATATAGTTTCCAAGTTTGGCAACGCAAGGCTTACATCTTCACGCCTATACCTCGCCCGATTGCAGACTATTGTCGTGCCTACGAATGACTTAATCTTCAAATTTTGTTTGATGCATTTGAAGAATAACTCAATTTGCCAATTAATCGGGCAGGTATCGGCTTTAGGGTCCGTTAAAACCAGCGTCTGCTCCGACGTGATGCCCTGCTCTTTATTCACCTGATGGCGAGAAATAACCCGGTATTTTGTATTGGCTTTCAACCGTGTAACAAAATAAATCTCCTTCTGAATTGAGCAAGTTAAACCACGTGAAGTCCGTATATACCCATCGCCATTGAAAATGCGAATATAGAATACTTATATTAGCTAGCTGATTATGGTCAAAATAAGCTTATGAACAATCATTTAACACCGAACGAGCGCGATGAACTCATAAAATCTCATCGTAAAGAGAGAGATGGGCGTATTCGAGACCGAATAAAAGCGGTTTTAGCTTTTGATGAGGGTTATAGTTATTCAGAAATTGCTAGGATTTTGCTTTTAGATGATGAGACTATTAGACGCCATGTCGATGATTACTTTTCTAAAGCTAAGCTGAAGCCCGAAAACGGGGGCAGCAAAAGTGATTGAGACGAGAATGAAACAGCAAAGCTCGTTAAACACCTAGAAGGAATGACTTATCCTTATGTTAAGGACATTTGCACTTATGTGAAGTTGAATTTTGGTAAGCTTTACAGTGTAAGCGGCATGACAAAATGGCTGCATCGCAATAATGTCTGCCACAAGAAGCCTGATGCAGTTCCAGCGAAAGCAAACGCACAGGCGCAAAAAGCGTTTGCCAAAGACTATGAACATCTTTCGAAAGACCCTAAAAACAAGGGTTTAATCTATTTCTCGGACAGTTTTCATCCGCAGTATCAAACGCGGTTGGCTTATGGATGGATTTTAAGAGGCACTCGAAAGAATATTGCCACAACGGCTCGTCAAACACGATTGAATTTCATTGGTGCTGTATCTTTGGATGGTCACAAAATAATCCACACTGAAGTTGAGCGAGTGAATGCGCAAACCATTAAATCTTTTCTAAAATCTCTACGCAAACGGCATACACCAGAGAAAGAAATTCATGTAATTTGGGATAATGCGGCTTATCATAAGAGCAAAGACGTTCAGTCTTATGCCAAGGACTCAAACATTAAATTACACTATTTGCCGCCCTATTCACCGAATTTAAATCCAATTGAGCGACTTTGGAAAATGATGCATGAAGCGGTTACTTATAATCGGTACTATGAGAAGTTTGTAGATTTTCGGGAAGCCTCTTTGAATTTTTTCAAGCGCATTGGAAGACGAAAGATTTTATTGAGAAAAAGAATCACTGATAGGTTTCACATTATTAATGCACCGATGTTCGCATCTTGAAGTGTGATGGGTATAGCCACGATCAAACACCACAATAGAACCCGCATCCAGTTCTAAACTACGGCCTTGTGTAATATCTTGTTGTTTGCCTTCGGTAATAGTCATAAAGACCGGTAAAAAACCATCATGGTCCAGACCAACATGTAGTTTAATCGCGCCTTTGGTCTTACGAAACTTAGCCCAAGGAAATAGTGATAAGCATCAATCGATGGTCGATGCATCCAAGGAATAAAGCTTATTTTTAAAACGAAACCCATGCCTAGGCGCCAAGCTTTGACATCGTGCCAGTAGCTTCCAAAATAATCCTTCGTTACGAGCCAGAGAGCTTCGGCTGACCTTAGCGATACCCCAATGGTAACTTTTGCGGCGTTGTTTATCCAGGTTGCTGACAATATCTCGCAAACTACAGCGCCCGGCGAGTTGAGCAAAACTCAACGCCACAAACTGTGACCCGCGTGATATTTTCCTCAATACACGGCCTTTATGGTGGGTTTTTGCGAGGGTTTCGAATTCATGTCTCGAAATCAGTTTCAGTAGCTGTGAAAATACGCTGTTACTGTGACTCAAGGCTATTATCCTGTTGATATTGAAAGATATTCTGAACCTCTATTCTAACAAATTAGCGCACAATAGTCTTTGATTCCAAAGCTCATTCATAAATTTGTGAGACGACAATGGCACAATATAGTTCTATATAGTTTTGTCAAGCTTTAATGTTCAGCACTGACAATGCTCCCCGATTGTGATCGACTAAAGGGCACCTCTAAAAATGTACTTTTTCCGTGATTGCGGCGCCAGTTCCGTGCTCCAATCCTTATGTATGACCTATCACTGCTGTCCCATAGAGCATACTAACTCTTTGAATTTTAAAACTATTTTCATGTTTCAAACACAATGCCATAGTTAATTTTTATGTAAATCAATAGCTTATACGCTGTGTTTAACTATTTTGTGGTACAGCAGTGATGACCTATACACTGCGATTCTGCGCGCGGTGCTTCCTTGCACTCACGAAAAATTACTATTTTTAGAGGGGCTCTAAAAGCAAACTCACTGGGCGTTCCGACAACGAATAGTGGAATGTGGAGCAGCTAACGGCAGATATCCGTCTGAGCCAACGCCAGCGGCGCCGCAGTGGGACTACACCCCGGGCGAGCCGGTCGGCCCGGCGCTGCTGCGCCGGGCCGACCTCTATAATTACTTGGCCTGGCAAGGCATTGACTAGGCTCTAGGGGACCTCAACCCCACGCCTGCAACACGTAGTCGTACGCCGCTTGCCCGTTCATCATGTCCACCCGCTGCAATTTGATACGAAAATCATCGCCGCTGCGGGCTAGGCTGTGGCGGTAGGTTCCGCCGAAGTGGCGGATGTCGTCGCGGCGCAGTTCCATCATCTGAAAACGTGAGTAAACCTGCACCCGCTCATCGTTGGCCGACTCGATAATCACGTTACCGACCAGATGATTGGTGCCCCACATGGGCGCCTGTGACCAGGCATTGGGATGGTTCAGGCGGCGCATGCGGATTTCCATCATCAGCCGATCCTCAGCGAATATCGACGGCTGGTGGGTCCAACTGGTTTGGGCTGGTTCCACCGGCATCCAATACACGCCATCGGCGCTGAAACAGTCGATGAATGCTTGCCAGTCTTTGGCGTCTAGCAGCGCCGCTTGGCGGTAGAGGAAGGCTTCCACTAGGAGCTGCAAGGTATTGTCGTATACCCCCTTGCCCGGTACGTACTGAGTGTGGGTGGGCGCGCTTCGGCCCAGCGCCTGTGGTGCGATCGCCTGCGCTCCGGTAGCGTCATCGGTGCCGGTAATGACGGTGTTGGGGGCGAGGGCGTCAGCCAGTTGTTCGGTGCTCATGCGTGCGCGCCGCCGTTGAGTCCGCCTTCGCCGGGCGTCCCCCGGGCGGCCATGTAGGTACTCCACGCTTTGAACTGGCTGCGCATGACCGCCTCGGAGGTGCCTTTGTTGGAGAAGATAACGCCGTCTTTTTCCGTATCGCCGCCGTAGTGGCGGTGAAAGCTGACCCACTCACCGCCACTGGATTGCAGTCCACGCTGAGCGCGCGTCCAGTTCTCCAGATCATCGGCGTTAACCAGGGTGGCGGGAGAGTTCACCAGGTTGAAGTACCACAACGAGCGTTGATAGATCGCCTCCGGTACCCCCTTGAGGCGAAAGTGCCAGATCTCCGATAGGGTTTTGTCCGGCGCAATGGGCCGCAAGCAGCGCAACTGCTGTAGCGGCGATTGCACCGACAGGTAGGGATATACCAGTACGTGGTGGATGCTGCGCGATAGATATTCTTCGGTTTTCTCCGCGCCGTAGGCGGCGCGCATTAAGCGCTCGTATTCAAGGGTATCGGGATCGGTGGGCCGCAAGCCCATGTAGGCTTGCAGCAGGCCGTGGCCACGGGGCAGATTCACCGTCTGCACCGAATCCCACCGGTCAAAACTGGAGGCGAAGGCCGACAAGTAGTGGTAGTGGAGTGGGGCGGCCCCCCGCTCCTCGGTCAACCGCTGTTCCACGCGGGTCGCGGCGCTGCCGGTGGATTGGTGCGTCACTGACGGATGCAGCGCGTCTAGCTGATTTTCCATGAAGAACTTCCAATTGGAGTGCTGCACCACGCGGTGACAGATGGGCACCACCTCCACTTCCCCTTGCGGCGAGCGATCACACATATCGTCGAAAGCTATTTTCGCAGCGCCCAAGAACTGCAACAGACTCGGGCCTTGTGCCGCCAGGCTGGCGAATACGAAACCCCGGTAGCGGTCCACGCGGGCGGCGGCTTTCATGCTGCAATCGGGGTGATCCAGGGTAAGGCGGGTGCCGTCGTAGGCCGCGCCCATGGGGATGGCCTTGATTTTGCCGTCTAGATGAAAGGTCCAGCCATGGTAAGCGCAGGCCAGGGAGGTGCCGGCGTTGCCCTTGAGGGCGCCACACAGTTGCACGCCACGGTGCGGGCAGCGGTTGTAGAGTACGTGGATGCGCCCGTCATTGGCGCGGATCATGAACATGGGTTGGCGGCCTATCTGGACCGTGTGATAGTCGCCGGTGTGCGGGATCTGGGACTGGTGGCCACAGTAAACCCACACTTTCTCGAAGATCTGCCCGATTTCCTGATCGAAGATGGCTTGATCGGTGTATACGCTACGGTGTACGCGGTCCGGTTCGATGAGGTTTTGCAGTTCGATTGACATCTGCCTGGTCTCCAGTACGGCGTTTTTTCTTCACTGATGAAATTTTGACAACGTATCAAGCCAATGCGCTAAGCGGGACCCCCGGTTCATATTTAACCCCGGCCCATATTCAACCCTGGCCCATATAAAGCGGGGCAACGCGGCACATGATGGCATAACCGGGCAATTGACGTGGCGGGTGCGCAAGCCACCGGTGGCGCCATTTTCAAGTGCGGCGTGGACAATACCTCGGGCTTAAGCATGAGAGGCAAAAGGTGGCGGGTGTATTCGTGTTGCGGTTGTGCGAACAGCGTTTCGCACCGGTTCTGACTATATCGAAGGCTTGCGCGACGGGCGCGAGCTTTGGGTCAACGGTGAGCGTATTCATGACGTTACCGCGCACCCGCCGTTCGCCCGTTCCATCGCCACTATGGCGGCATAGAGGTCGCCATCGACACCCGAGATCCAGGCCGCGTCACCGAAGTTGACGATTTCGAACCAGTCTTCGGTCAGGTTGTTGCCGGGTTCGTTGCCGGGCCACATTTCGGTGATCTGGAGATTGAATTGAGCCAGTGCCGGGGTGGCCAGCAAGCCGAGCACCGCCGCACCGAGGATTTGCATTGCGTGTTTCAAGGATTCCCCCTTCAACTTTTTTCTAGGTGCACCCGGTCCTACACCGCTTGTGTTACCGGCAGATGAAACTGGCGGATATTGCCGCTGGACGCCGGGTCATGTGCCCCGGATTAGCCGCGAACGGATGCGGGTTCTCATACGGCGCGCCTCGGGTTTTGTGTGATGTCAGCCGCTTGCCTGCGTTATGCTCGCGCGCGAGAGTACGGCGAGCCCGGTTGCTGTGGAGGAGCAAATGGCGAATGTAGATCCGGCGTTCCTGTGGGACGAACCGCTCGGACCGGGGCAATCACCGCAATTGAGCGCGATTACCCGTGCGCTTGCGAAGGCACTGCCGCGGACACCGGATCGCGGTCCGATCACCTTCGCCGTGTACGGCCCCTGGGGGTCGGGAAAAACAACCTTCCTGCGCTACTTCCTGAGCGCCGTCAACCGCCGGGACCAGGCGGATGCCGGCCAGAACTCGTCGGAGGAAGTCGGCGGGGATGCCGTGACGATCTGGTTCGAGCCGTGGCGATACGAGCGTGAACCGGATTTGCTGATTCCGTTGCTGACGGAAATCGTGGCCTCGGCGCAGAAATCGATCAAGCGCAGCAACGCCGCCAAGCAGAAGGTGGTGAAGACCGGCATGCGGCTGCTCGGCCGGGTGGCCAAGGCGGCCGCCAGAACCGCGACCGGCTTCGTTGCCGAGCGCATCGGCGTCGAGCGCGGGGAAATCGAACGCATCGGTCAGGATTTCATGTCTTTCTACGAGGGCGAGAGCAACCGGTTTCAGTATCCGGAGAGTGAAAACGAGCAGTTCAAGCGCGACTTCGAGGATTTGATTCGGTTCGCCGCCACCGGCAGGTTGAACGGCGCGTTAGACGACGATGCGAAGCCGGTGATTATCTTCGTCGATGACCTTGATCGTTGTGAGTCCGAGCAGGTGAAGCGCTTGCTCGAATCAATGAAGAATTTCCTGTGGGTGCCGGGCGTCGTCTACGTACTCGCACTCGATCGTGCGCAGGTGACACTGGCGTTGGCCGAGCCCTACGTGGATATCTTCAAGGGTTCGTTGGAAGCGGATTCGTCGGAAACGCCGCTCGCGCAAGCGCGTGAGCGAGCCAAAAGTTATCTTGAGAAATTCTTTCTCTATGAGTTTGATATCGGCGACGGTGCCGGACGTTTCGAGCAGGCAGTGGTCAAGCCGGTGTTCGATCAGTTGGTTGCCGACTTGCGCGCGCAAGTCGGTGACAAGCTGTCGCCCGAGTACGAGCAGATATTCGAACAGGCCTCGCTCAACCTGCGGCGGCTGAAACGCATTGCACGCTGGCTTTATTATGAATTCAGCATCGATCATGCGCGTGACGACCTGCTGGCGTTTTTTGCCGAACAGGTTTTTTCGGAGAACTACGGCCGGGTCTGGCTCAAGCAGTTCGAGTCGCAAAGCTTGCAGAGTCGAGCCAGCTACTACACCCGGGTTTTCGAGGCGCTGGCGGTATGCTATGAAGATGCGCAGCTGGTCTTGGATAGCGAGACGAAGGAACGATTCCTGCGCGCGATTCGTGATGGCAGGCCGTCTATACGGCCGGAGGGTGGCACCGGCAAGGATAGCGCCGCTGATGCCCAAGCCAGGCGCATCGGCCCGGGTTTTGCAGGCGCTGAGAATCTTGCCGGCAGTGCGTTGGGGAGCTGGCTCGATGCGTTAGTGGACAGCGACGATTTCGCCGAGATCAACCGGGTGTACAAGCTGGTTGCGACCGCGCGTCATGTCGGTCGGCGGAGTGGACGGTTGTGAGCGGGGCGGGTGCGGCCCGTCAGGACATTTCGTGCGTAGAAACGCCGGCGGCGAGCGATTCGAGTTTCGAGCGCAGCATAGCCTGCAGCGCGCGCAGGTAGTACTTGCCGTCCGGGGTCGTGCTGGCCTGCTGGCTCAGGTCCCACAAAATATTCTCGCGCTGATCTTCCGGCATTTGCACCAGCAAATCGACCTGTCGTTCGAGGTCGCTGCGGGCGGCGAGATTTGGCTGATTTATCGTTGACATACAAGGTACTGATTCGAGGCGCGAGTGTAGCACGCGACCTGCGGCGTGATCCGGTCCGCAGTGGCGGCTATTTCGCGCGGGTGCCAAGGATGGCACCTCGGGTCGCGAAGTTCAAGACGCGTTCATTATTTTCGAGGAGATAGAAGTGCCCAAAGCGCGGGTGTTCATAGACGGCGAGCCGGCGGTCTATAACCGGGTGCGCGAGCGCGGCTGGATGCCCAATATCATGCAACAAACCTCGATCCGCGCGCAGGTGAAGCTGGAATTCGCCTATGAGCTGTGCTGCCGCATGGCGCAGGCCACCGGCAGCGAGCAACGCCCGGAGACGGCCGCCATGCTGGGCGAGATCTGGAGCTATGCGGAGCTTACGCGGGCGGCGGTGCGGGCCGCTGAGGAGGAATCCTACGATTGGGGCGGCGGCACTTGGTTGTGTGACGCAAGACCGTTCTTGGCGCTGCGGGCCACGGTGCCCCTGTGGATGGCACGGGTCAACGAGATCATCAAAACCATCGGCTCGCATAATCTGTTGGCCACGCCTAGCGAGGCGGATTTCGCTGATACCGAGCTGGCGCCGTTACTGGATACTTATCTGACCGGCGCTGATACGGATGCCGCTGGGCGGGCACGTATTTTCAGGACTGCCTGGGATCTGGTGGGCTCGGCGCTGGGCGCCCGGCTGGAGCTGTATGAGCGTTACTACTTGAGTTCTAGCGCCCGTTGTTTCGGTATGGCACACCGGCAGATGGGTGAGCGGGAATGGTGCGCTGTGCCGGCATTTTTTGAGCGCTTGGATCAGGTGTTCGGCCGCCATTGAAGGGGCGGCGCGTGCGGATTGTCCGGCTTCGGGCTAGGTTTTTTGGGCCTGCGGTCTGTTCACTGTAATTCCTCTGTGCACGGGACTGTTGCTACGACCGCGGACGCTGCTGTGGGGGCGCCCGATCCATTGCTACCAGTGAAGGCCGGGGGGGGGCCGGGGTTGGCCGAGTATTTAGCGGCTCTCGCTCACTGCGGGCTCAACCAACGATCGGGTGACGTGCTATGCCGTCCGGTCACCGCCAGCCTTACCTATCACAGGCCCTACCTATCACAGGCCCTATTTATCACAGTAGGTGTGGTGGGTTACCGCGGGCCGGGCGAAAGTATGCAGGTGATGCGCGCTAGCTATGAGCGCGCTGCACGATCCCACCCAGTGCGCTGAGCGGCGGGCGCTGTGCAGCGCCGGTGCTATTGATCGCGGTGGTTATGGTAGCGGGGCCTATGGTCAAAGGGAGGGTCAACAGTTGTTGACTTGAGGTGATCCGGTGGCGGCTTTGGGCGCCTTGTGGTTGCGATTTTGCAGGCCCGCCCAGTCTTGACGGCTAGTGCGCGCCAATGCCTGTTAGGCGCTGCCGGACTTGAGGGGCGAAGGTTTGCCTGTGCCTGCTCTGGGGGTTGTCGCGGGGCGACAGAGTTGTCGTTTTGGTGACTAAAAGTGTGTTCGGCGCTGCGTCCCTTAACGCCCTTTCTTGAAACGCCCTATCTTGGGCGCTCAAGAGCAAGACGCCGGCGGTTAGGCCGGTGCGCCTTCAAGATGCCGCATCGCGGTGTCCACGCCGGCCCCGGGCGGTGCTCTAAAGCCGTGTTTTCTCAACGCGGCTTCAAGAGCGCCTAGACACAGCAATACGTTGCGTTTGCGCGCGCCGTAACCCATGGTGCCGATGCGCCAGATTTTGCCGTGCAGGGGGCCGAAGGAGGTGCCTATTTCGATGCCGAAGTCGTCTATGAGGGTGGCGCGTACGGCTTCGCCGTCGATCCCTGGCGGGATGTGGACGCCGGTGATGTTGGGCATTTTACGGGTTTGATCGCCGAACAGTTGCAGATCCATGGCGGCAAGCCCCTCGGCTAGGGCAGCGCCGATCACCCGGTGGCGCTGGAAGCGCGCGTCCAGGCCCTCTTCCAGCGCCAGGCGGGCGCTTTCGAAGGCGGCGTATAACATGGAGGTGGCTGCGGTGTGATGGTTGAGGCGTTGGTTGCTCCAATAGTCCATCACCATGCCCAGATCGAGGTAGTTCGATTGGATGACGGCGCCTGCGGCGGCGGCGTAGTCAGCGGGTCTGATGCCTTGTTCTATGTGTTTGCGCGCGGCGATTATTTCCGCCAGTCGCTGGTTGATGGTGAGCGGCGCGATGCCGGGGGGGCCGGATAAACATTTTTGCAAACCGGCCGATACCGCATCGAGTTGCCACTCGTCGGTGCGTAAGTCCATGCCGGCAATCGAGGCGGTGGCATCCACGTACACGAACACGCCTGCACGGCGGCACAGCGGGCCTATTTGGTCCAGGGGCTGGGCCATGGTGGTGGAGGTGTCGCCCTGTACGACGGCGAGGAGTTTGGGGCGGTGGGTGTGGATGGCTGTCTCGATCTGGCCGGGATCGAAGACGGTGCCCCAGGCAGTGTTTATGCTGATCACTTCGGCTCTACAGCGCCTGGCGATTTCGCACAGCAAGTGACCGAAGCGGCCAAAGATGGGCACTAGCACCCGGTCGCCTGGCGACAGTATGGAGTTGAGCATCGCTTCTGTGCCGGCGCGGGCAGTGCCGTCGACCATCAGGGTCCAGTGGTTGGCGGTTTTGAACACCTGGCGGTAGAGTGCCATGCACTGGTTCATGGACTGGGTGAAGGCCGGATCGAATTGCCCCAGCATGGGCAAGGACATGGCCCGTAACACCCGCGGATCGACGTCCACGGGGCCCGGGCCCATGAGTAAGCGGGGTGGGGGATTCAGTTGGGGCAGCGGCTTGGGGTTCACGATTGAGCGTTTCCGGTAAAGCGAGCCCGGTAAAGCGGGCATGGATATAAGCGATTATGGGCGCTGGCGCACCAGTGCGAGGGCGTGTTCACAGGCGCGCGCCGCCGAGGTGTGTACTGCGGCGCCCGCTGCTCGCAAGGCGCTGCGCTGCGCCTCGAGGTTTTGCGGATCGCCGCGGGTCCCGCACAGGCTGGCAATTACGGGTTTGGTTCTGCCCCTTCCCAGCGCATCCACCAAGATTTTGGCGGGATCGGGATGGGCGCCGTAGCCGAGCACGAGGTCCACTAAGATGACGGCCACTTGGGGATCGGCTAGCGCTGCCCGCAATGGTGCTGTGCGCACGGCCGGCTCCAACATGGGATGGGGTCGGCCTCGGGTGAACTCATCGGCGCCCAGATCGAACAGGCGGTGTACCCGCGCGCCCGGCGTAGCGGATAAGCGGCTGACGCCGGCCAGGGGGGTGTTGGACTCGACCGCTTCACCCGCCTGCACCAATACCTGCTGCGCTTCGGCGCACAAGGTGCCGCCTGCGTACAAGCCTTGAATCCTGCCACTGCCCGCAGCCTGGCCCCTATTGCCTTGGCCCCTATCGCTTGGGTCCCTATCGCTTGGGTCCCGGGGTAATGAGGCGATGCCGGCTGCACGATAGCTATGTCCGCTCCCATGGCGTCCGATCCCATGGCCCAAGATGGCCTCGGCGATATCGATGATGCGGCTGTAGATGCGAATGCTCTTAACGGTCTGGGTGGCGCCGCCGCGATGGTAGCCGATGAGGCAGGCGCTGGCCGGTTTGCCGCACTGCGATAGCGCGTGCACGACCCGCTCGGCCACTGTAGGGGCGGGCGGTTTAGCGATCACAACGATGTGCCGGGTGCCGGGATCGGCGGCCAGGCGCGCTAGCGCACTCAGGCAGCCCAGAGCGCCCACCGCTTCGCTGAGATCCCTGCCGCCCACACCTAGAGCGTGGCTCACGCCCACCCCGTCCTCGGCCAACAAGACGCTGAATTCTTGCAGGCCGGTGCCCGAGGCGGCGATGATGCCGATGTCACCGCTGGGGATTGCGTTGGCAAAGCCGATGGCGGTGCCGGCCACTAGGGCGGTGCCGCAGTCCGGGCCCATCAACAGGCGTCCGGCGGCCTGCGCTCGCTCTTTTAAGCGCCGCTCCTCGGCCACCGGTACGTTGTCGCTGAAGACCATGACGTCGAGGCCGGCATCCAGCGCCGCCTGCGCCTCGCCGGCGGCGAATGCGCCCGGCACCGAGATCAGGGCGAGGTTGGCGGTGGGCAGGCGCTCTAGGGCAGCGCCAAGGGAGCGGGCGTTGGCGGGGCCTGCGTCCATGCTAGCCGCAGCGCCACTGCGCATGGCGCTCAAATGGTGGTGGGCTGCTCGCATGGCGGCACTGGCGCTGTGCGCATCCACGGCGCGAATGGCGATGACGAGATCATGGGCGCCTAGCCCAGCCAAGCCGTTATGCGAGCCGTCATCGGTTGGATGAGTGTTGGCCCGCTCGGGGTCGATGAGCCCGGCCGCTTGTAATAGCTCGAGGTTAGCCGGCGTCGCCATCATGAGGGCCGCTTCTTCCACCCCGGCTTCCTCTTGTAGTTGCACCGACAGGCGCATCAAGGCGAGGGAGTCCAGATAAGTGCCGCGCTCAATGTGGTTGACGATGGCGCTCATGGCGTGTCCAGCGTGCGGATGAAGGCATCGGCGGCTTGGGTGAAACAGCGATACGGCGCCTCGACGATACCGGCACCCACTTGGCCGATACCGGGCTGGCGGTGGGCGATGCCGGTGTTGATGGTGGGCATGACGCCGCTATGGGCGACTTTCAATACATCGATGCCGGTGGGCACGCCGGCGAAGTCCAGTGCCGGGATGGTCCAGTCGTTGCCGCGGGCGCAGGTGATGGCGTACATGGCGCGGGTGTAGGCCAGCGCTTCGCTGGCGCTGCCGGCCCCGACGAAGCCGGCGACGGCGGGCGCGGCGGCCATGGCAAAGCCGCCTAGCCCGATGGTTTCAACGATGGTGGAATCGCCCAGGTCGGGATTGGCATCGGCGGCGCTGAAGCCCGGGAAATACAGACCGCGCGGCATCTCGACCGGCGCGGTGAACCATGTATCCGCGGTGGCGCTCACCCGCACGCCGAAGTCGGTGCCGTTACGGGCCATGGCGGTCACCAAGGAGCAGTGCGCTATGCCGGCCAGCGGATCCATGATGGCTTTGCCCATGGCCATGGCCATGTTCAAGAACCACTGATCGTTGCTGCCCATGAAGCTCAAGACTGCACCCGCCGTTTGCGCATCCGGCGCGCAGCGGCTGACGAAGGGCGCCAGTTCGCGGATGAAAAGGCTAGTGCAAGCGGCATTGCGCTGGTGCATTTCATCGCCCATGGCAAGGCCGCGGGCGGCGAGGCTCTTCAAGTTCACGCCGCCACTGTCGGCGAGGGCCGTCGAGAGCAGCGGGCGCAATACGCCGGCCAGCCAATGCAGGCGGGCGATGACCGTTGCATCGTTAGCGCCAAAGCGCAGCACTTTGCCTACGCCTTCGTTCAAGGTGCAGTAAGCACGGTTGGAGAAAGCGCGGTTTTCCACCACCATCACGGCCATGTTGCCGGTGGTCAAACCGGTCATGGGTCCTACCGCGCCGTGATGGTGATTGGGGCTGAACGTGAAGGCGCCTTCGGCGGCCAGCTCGAAGCCTTCCGCCAAGTTGGCGGCCCAGCCTTCGAACACGGCGGCGCCGGCGATGGCGCCGCGCAGCGGCCCGCACATGCGCTCCCAGGTGATGGGCGGTCCGGCGTGCAATATGCGGCGCTCATCCAAGCCTTCGATGAGATCCTTGGCCAGGCCCACGTCCACCAGCACTGGCTCGGCTTGCTGCATACGGGCCACGGCCTGCGTATTGGCGGCGGCAATGCGCTCGCCATGGACCGCATTGACGTGCCGCAAGCTGGCGTCCAAGGCGGCATCGCCCCCGGCCGGCGGCCGCCAATCCACGTGTACACAGGGCAGTCCTTGCGCCTGCAGGTCGCGGGCGAACTGAGCAAGGCCGATGTTGATGACGCGCGGTGGGCCCGAATTCAATAAGTCGTCGGTCATGTCGATGCCCAATCTCCTATATGACGGGGGTCGAAATGACATAAGAAGTGGATGAGTACCCGGGCCGCGGCGGCGGCGTCCGCGCCACTTATCGCTTCGTCCGGATGATGGCTGATGCCTTTGGCGCAACGCACGAACAACATCGCTGATGGCACCAGGGCGGCCATCGCCGCGGCGTCGTGCCCGGCGCCGCTGGGTAAATGCTTAACGGGGTGGCCGCAGGCACGCACGGCGCCGGCCAGCCGGGCGCTCAGGCGCTGATCGCAAGCGACGCTGCGAGCGCTGTGGGTTTGGCGCACATCGAAGCTGACGCCACGGCGCGCCGCGATTGGCTCGAGCGTGGCGCGTATAGTGTTTACAGCCTGCTCGCGCGCGGCATCATCACCGGCCCGTATATCCACCGAGAACGTGGCAGCGCCAGGGATCACATTGACCGCGCCGGGGGCGACCGCGAGTTGGCCCACCGTGCCCACCAGACCCTCGGTGGCGCAGTACTGTTCGATGAACAAGATCACCTCGGCCGCCGCCGCTAGAGCATCTTTGCGCAGCGCCATCGGCACGGTGCCGGCATGTCCCGCCGCACCGCTGACAGTGATGGCTAGACGGGTGGCGCCAGCGATGGCGCTGACGATGCCAACGGGTAAGTCTTCTGCCTCCAGCACCGGGCCTTGTTCTATATGCACCTCGACGTAAGCGGCCAGTTCGCCGGGGCGGCGGGCGGCGTGGGCCAGCCGCTCGGGGGCTAGGCCGAAATCGCGCAGGGCGCCGCGCAGGCTGATGCCGTCGCTGTCGCTAGCCTCCAGCACCGCCCTGTCCAAGGTGCCGGCCATGGCGCGGCTGCCGAGGTAAGTGGATTGGAAGCGGGCGCCTTCTTCATCGCCGAAGGCGGTCACTTCCAGCGGGTAACAGGGCTGCCAGCCGGCGCGTTGCAGGTAGGTTGCGCACACCAGGGGCAGGACGATGCCCAAGGCGCCGTCGTAGCGCCCGCCATCGGGTACCGTGTCTATGTGGGAGCCTAGCATCAGGGCGGGTAAATCCGGCTGGCGGCCTTCTAGCCGGCCCACTAAGTTAGCCGCCTCATCCAATCTGACGCTCATGCCGGCATCGCTCATCCAACTCGACAACTGGCCGATGGCACCGCGGTGTTGCGGGGTCAGGTAGCGCCGGGTGAGCTGGGTGCTGCACTCGCTGTATAGCGCGAGCCGGTCCAGCCGTTGCATGAGATCCCGAGCGAGTTGATCGTAGGCTATGCCGAGCATTGGTATCGCCGCTGGTGTTGTGTCTCCGGCCAGCGCTGCCAGCCAAGCGCGGGCGCGCCGGGAGCGGGCACTACTCAGCCCGCAAACGCACTATTGTACGCGCTGGCGCGGGCCGCAGATCTACGCTTTCTCGTTTTCGCTAGCTGACTGGGCCGGTAGCTGACTGTAGCGCACGCATATGAGCCCATTTGATCGTGATCCGCGCGGCATGCTGGGGTAGGGCGCCACACCGCCCGCTCCGGCTTGGCCCGGCAGCGCACGGCCCGCGCTTCAGTTCGTCATCGACTTTGAAGCAGGGGCGAAGAGCATTGCATCTTGCACCGTGCTGCTGCTTGCGGGGCGTTGTTGCCGGAGCAGGATGCTTTTGACGTGCTAGTGTGGGCAGGGCCGCGAGGCGCCCAAGATGCTATCGGCCGGTTTGCCTCGCCGCCTAGCGGGCCGCCCAGGCCGGGCCGCATCGCTGGCGCGGTCTCATGAGCAGGTTCGGGTGCGGCGCCGTATCGATATTGCGTGCCATTGGCAGCAGCAGCATCCAGCGTAAAAGGCGCCAAGGGCCAGCCGTGGAAGTGACGGGGTGGACGGCAGCCAGGTGGTATTCATGCGGGGTGGCAAGTATTATGAAGCGCACGCCAAAAGCATGGTCTTATGGTTGGATCTAGCTGCAGCCAAAGCGCACAGGTGGCATCACTCATCGATTCCACTGCCACGGATCCCACTGCCACGCGCCCGTAGCTCAACCGGATAGAGCATCGGCCTTCTAAGCCGAGGGTTACAGGTTCGAGTCCTGTCGGGCGTGCCATTTTCAAGCGGACATTTAGCGCTCCTTTTGGGTGAGTATTCGGTAGCTCCGTAGCACCAAGTGCTGAACCCACACAAGATCGGTCTTCATCCATAGACAAGTATGGAAGCGCCACTGGGACGGGCCAGTCGGTGTTGGCCAGTCGGTGTTGGCCAGTCGGTGTTGGATGTAGGCGGCCCGGAGCAGTCACTACCTTGTTGATAGGGTATGAGGGCAGCGCCCGGCGTTCAGCCAGAATGCCTTCGTAGCCAGCGCGGGACTGGGCCCTGTAGAGCACTTCGAGGCCGATGGCGGGGCCGGTCGCTACCAGAGCGCCGACGAGCAAGCACCCAAGCTGATCGCTGACTCGCCGATGTGCGAGTCGCGCGCGGGCGCTCTTAGTCGGTGAGATAGAGCGGTGCTACCGCCACGCACCTTGGCATAGCGTCATCGTCGGCTAGCTCGGTGCCCCCTGCGGACTGCGGCCGTTCGCCCACCCAATTCAATCAGTGGCAATTTCTTCAAGGTGTCAATAGTTTCGAGGTAATCGGCAAATGATGGCGCCTGCGGTGTAAACATCGCCGCGGGTAATCACTTCGTCCCCGTATGGGTGGGCTGGGACAACGCCCAGTTCGCGGCCGCCTAAGGCGCCCGTATATGTTCAGTCCAGCCGTAGTAGTAGCGGGCGCTTCGGCCTGGCAGTTGTGTAAGACGAATAAGGCGGACTACCGCAGCGGCGCGGCGAGCTGTACGAAGCGTCGATGCAACGGCTCAATCAACGCTGGGAGGAGGCCAAGGCACTGGAGAAAGCTCTGAGCTGGTAGCGCCGCAGATATTCTCGAATTGCATGAAGAGCCGGCCTGGGCCGATCCCACTGGCCGCAACCCGGAGCTTGAAACACAGCGCTTAAGGGCCACCGTTGACTTGAGGGGATTTTATTGGTGGGCCGTGTAGGGATCGAACCTACGACCCGCTGATTAAGAGTCAGCTGCTCTGCCAACTGAGCTAACGGCCCTTTGTTTTTGAAATCAATGAGTTATAAGTGTTTTCTCGTCTGCTGCTGTTCTGATGCGCGCTCTAGGCTCGGGCATAATCACGTCGTGACTAGGCGGCCGCTCCCGCCAACACCAACATCACGCACGCCCTCGCGCACCAAGTATAAGAGTCTACCAGAAAGTGGGGTGCGGGTGAGTGCACGCTCTGTCACAGGAGGGAACATCAAGAAACCCTCAAGGCTAATGCTGCATCTTGGTTTTCAAACCGTGAGGCGGCTCGGGAGATGAGCGAAGGTCTTATCGGCTTGGGTTATCGCAACATTGCATTTCTGAGCGAGGCCGAAGATGCTTGGACTCGCGGTGCAGCGCGATGAGCCGGCTTTGAGGATGCTATGAAAGCCGCTGGCCTGCCTTGCCATCGCATGATCCGGTTTGTTGAACCTCCAATGTCAATTGAGGATGGATTTCAGATTAGCTGTGCATTTGATCAGCATTTTGGCGATGCTGATCATGTTTTTTGTGTCTCTGACGTCTCAGCGTTTGGAGTTTTATCAGCGCTAAAGCAACAAGGTATTCCAGTACCCGAAGATCTTGCGATCGCTGGTTTTGGTAATTTTGAATAGATACGCTTTCAATATGATGTATTTAATCAGCTAAATCAAATCACTGCTGTCCCATAAACTTTTGCATGAGCTTAGAATCAAAGACTATTCTGCGCTGATTTGTTAGAATGGAGGTTCAGAATATCTTTCAATATCAACAGGATAATAGCCTTGAGTCACAGTAACAGCGTATTTTCACAGCGACTGAAACTGATTTCTAGACATGAATTTGAAACCCTCGCAAAAACCCATCATAAAGGCTGTGTGTTGAGGACAATGTGACGCTGGTCACAGTTTGTGGCGTTGGCTCGTGTTAACGAGCAACAGCCTTATCCACTCTACGAAGGATTATTTTGGAAGCTGCTGGCACGATGTCAGAGCTTGGCGCTTAAGGATGGATTTCGCTTTAAAAATAAGCTTTATTCCTTGGATGCATCGACCATCGATTGATGCTTATCACTACTTCCTTGGGCCAAATTTCGTAACACCAAAGGCGCGGTTAAATTACATGTTGGTCTAGCCCATGATGGTTTTTTACCGGCCTTATGACTATTACCGAAGGCAAATAACAAGATATTACACAAGGCCGTAGTCTAGAACTGGATGCGGGTTCTATTGTGGTGTTTGATCGTGGCTATACGGACTTCACGTGGTTTAACTGGCTCAATTCAAAGGGGATTTATTTTGTCACCCGGTTGAAAGCCAATACGAAATACCGAGTGATTTCTCGCCATCCGGTGAATAAAGAGCAGGGCATCACCTCGGATCAGACGCTGATTTTAACGGGCCCTAAAGCCGATATCTGCCCGATTAAGTTGCGCCGGATGGGTTATAGTGACCCAGGGACCGGCAAGCATTACGTCTTTCTCACCCATCCATTCGAATTGGCTGCCAAAACCATCGCGGATATTTATAAGTCGTGTTGGCAAATCGAGTTATTCTTCAAATGCATCAAACAAAATTTGAAGATTAAGTCATTCGTAGGCACGTCAAAGAATGCTGTCATGACTCAAATAGGGGTCGCTATGTGTATGTATTTAATGGTCGCTTACCTGAAATTCTCTGGCCGGGTTGGTCCTGACCGGTCTGGCCATGGGGCCGCCATCGGCTCGGGCGATGGCGGCCGACCGGGTGACCCTGGAACTCCGGCCCGAGCGCTCAGGCCACGCGAACGAGTCGATCTGGCTGCAGGTGACAGTTGGCGCTCTGGATCGCGGCGCTTCGATCCGCGTCAACAGCGCCGACGGCGCCTTGCTCGGCTCGGTTTCTCCCTATAGCGCCCAGGCGCGGACCGCCGGGGGCAGCTATCTCATTTCCCTCCCCCACGCCCTCACCCGCGAGTTACCGATCCGTCTCACCTTCACGCTCGACCGCGGCCCCCCTCACCCCCGTCGCGCCCCCACTCCGGCTGAGTTGTTGAACGCCAAACTCGTACTCCTGCCAACCTCAAAATAACCCGTCGCGGCATCCTCTTGATGATCCTCCCCAATACCACGCCTCCTCATCGTCACACACGATAATCGGCGCGTCTCTCTCGCTTCGTCTTGCCCGCTCATCCTCAACACGTTATTCAACGGGGTAACAACCGCCAATCCATTTTCGCAACTGATGAGGATTATCGGGTCTACCTCTCCAAGTTGGTAGACGCCTGCGAGCGCCATCATTGTGAGGTACACGCCTATGTGCTCATGACCAACCATGTGCATTTGCTGATGACGCCACATCACGAAGGGAGCATCGGCAACGTCATGCAGAGCCTCGGGCGCTCCTATGTACGCTATTTTAATGATAGGCATCAGCACACCGGCACGCTTTGGGAAGGCCGCTACCGGGCCACCCTTATCGATAGCGAGCGGTATCTGTTGCTCTGTTACCGCTACATCGAGCTGAATCCCGTACGGGCCGGCATGGTCCCAGAGCCGGGGGCTTATCGGTGGTCGAGTTATCATGCCAATGCCCTTGAACGCGCGGATGCATTGGTCACACGTCCCATGCGTTATATGAGGCGCTCGGCAACGGGGAGAGAGCGCATCATATGGCGTATCGCGCCTTGTTCCAAGAGACGCTTGAAGCGTCGATGCCGACTGCGATCCGGGAGTCGATGAACAAGGCGTGGGTGTTGGGCGATGAGGGCTTTGTGGAAGCGATCACAACGTCTCTGAAACGGCGATCAGCGCCGATGGCTAGAGGTGGGGATCACCGGTCGCTGGCCTACCGAGAGCGGAAGCTGTAAATCAATGGAGTCTGACCTCTTCATGATTCAATGAGGAAAACCTTTAGCTAGCCTGTGGACTGTGTAACCGTTCCAAGAGTGACAGAACGCATGGCCGCGACCCGGTCACCGGCCGGCGGGTGCGCTCTTTAACCCCCGTCGTCAGCAGTGGGAGCGCCCTTTCCAATGGAGTGAGGATGGCGACCTCAATGAATCCGAGACCTCGATCCTTCTCATCCCAAACGCTGCGCCATGCTTCTCTTACCAACGCCTCAAACCGTATCCTCGCGTCCTTCGCGCCTGCACCAGTTTCGAGCCCCAGGCGTTTGACACGCTCCTGATTCCGGTTTGAACCGGCTTACCGCACCACCGAGTGCCGAAACAAAGCCTCGCACAAACGGCGCTACGCTTCGTGCACCGTTCGCCACCGGAATGTCTCGATTGCCCCTCTACCCGCTTACGCGGACGACGGGCCAAACACGGGTGGGTTGTAGGCGCCGTGCTGGTCCTCGCCGTCTGTCCAGCGCACTGACAGCGTCATACCCTCGCGCAGGTTGGCCAACGTCGATGTCGATCGGATAGGAGACGAAGAGCGGCCCTTCGTCCAGTTCGAGGACGATAGCAGTGTAAGGCGCCGGGTATTCCTGGAAATAGCTGCGGCGAGACGTTGTCCACGACAGCACCTTGCCCTTGCAAGCGCGCTTTCACCGCGCCCCAGCGCCACGACCGGGCGAACTCGAGGCGCTGCTGAGAACGCGCATCACGCGCCTCACCCGTACGCCGGTGCGTGCGGGTGGGCGGGTCGGCGAAGAGGAGCAGTCCTCCCTCGACTTCGACCTCAACTCGCCCTACGAGCCATTGACCCGCGCCGCCATCGGGTAGGTCATCGCCGCCGCTCGCCAGGCCGGGCGGGCCACGATGCGCCTACCTTACCCTTGGCTGGCCGGCCAATCTAGGGCCGCACTCCCCAAGCCCTTCACTGCCGCTGGCGAGGGCTGCTCGCTCAACTGCGCGGTGGCCGGCGAGCCAAACGAGCGCGCCACGCTCGAACGGGTGGGCCTATACCTGGCCCGCGGCCCCCTCGCCGAGCAGCGCTTAAGCGTCCAGGGCAAGGGCCTGGGGGGGGGGGGGGGGGGGGGGGTGAGTGGAAGCGCTCCTTCAGCGATGGCACCCCCCACGGACTGTTCGAGCCCGAGAACTTTATCGCGTCTCTGGCCGCCCTGGTGCCACGTCCTAGGGGCCACGTCCTAGGGCGCATCCGGTGAGGGACCCCGGCCTCTTGGCGCCCCATGCACCCCCGCGCCGCCTCATCGTCGCGCCCCGCCCCAAGCCCAACGCCAATTCTACCGAAGAGGATGGGCCGCCCAGCGCGCCACTGAACGGGCGGGCTCCATTGAAATGCGTATTCGCTATCGATAGCCGCCGCGGCCCACGCTGCGAGGGTGAGGGGCGTGTCAGTGCGGTTGTCACCGAGCCAGGGGTGAGGGCCCGGAGCCTGCAACACCTTAACCGCCACGGCACCGAACCCCCTGATGGCACCATGGCATCAATGCCGCGCTGAGCCCACCAATAGCTTGTGCCATTCGAGCCCATGGCCCGCGGTTAACGCACGTCACGACACACACGCCCTCAGATTCAATCGCAACGGCTGTCGGCGAGCGACGCGCCTGACGTAGGGCCTGGTCTAAGCCCCTCGCTGCGCCGACGGGTGGTCCCGGGGCTTCGCCTTATGAACCTTACCTCGATACTCAGCCATGCTGCCCCAAAGGCCGCTTAAATTTCCTATCCCCTAAAAAATTTACGATATCAAGTCCCGCAGCCTATCATAATCTACATCACTGCCATTGAAGAACTTCAAAATCTTGCACAGGGGATTACTGAAAGCATGGTCAAAACCCTTACACTGTATCTGGCCCGGCGCCATGTCAGGGATTTTTATGCAAAAGGGGGATGCGGTACCTGCCTGGGTGACGGCGGGCAAAAAAACAGTGGCAGTGCGCATCCCCGATCATCGATTCTGCCTGGAACTCGTCAGGCAGGTGGGCTATCCCCTGGCCGTCACTAGTGTCAATATTTCCGGGATGGAGACCCATAAAATGGCCCAGGGCGTGGCAGAGCAATTGGGTCCAGGGGTGTCACTGGTATTGGATGGGGGTGCAAGTCAACGGGATGCCCCGTCCACGCTGGTTGATTTTACCGGCACAACACCAGCACTATTGCGCGAAGGCACACTTTACTTTTGTTGAACTGCAGCGGTTTTTGCCCACTCTGCAACAGGTGGCTGAAGCCGGGATGCGACATGGAATGCAATAAAAAACAAAGAGAAAAAACACATTGCCGTTTTATATAAGGTAGATTATGAAATATTCTGAAGCCCGACTAATTACAGGTGAAGATGTACAACACTATTCTTTCCTACAGCGAAAAGATCCAGAAATTTTTAGTATCTTCAATCAGGAAAATAAACGTCAAAATGCAACCATCGAGTTAATTGCATCCGCTAATGCCGTCAGCCCTGGTGTACTCGAAGCCATGGGTTCAGCGCTCACCGATAACGTGGTCGAAGGCTATATCGGCGAACGCTACTTCAGTGGGTGCCAGGAGATCGACCGTTTGGAGAGCCTGGCGATGGAGCGGGCCAAACGACTGTTCGGGGCCGCCCACGCCAATGTTCAACCCTACTCCTGCTCACAGGCCAATCAGGCCGTTTATCTGACGACCATGGAGGCAGGTGAGCGACTGCTGAGCATGGATCTGATGCACGGCGGGCATTTGACCCACGGCGCAAAATTCACTATGACCGCCCATCATTACGAAGTTCATTCATACCAGGTGAGCCGTGAAAATGAGCAGATTGATTACGATCGGATTCTTCGTCAGGCCAAGGAAATCCGGCCAAAATTGATTATCGCCGGAGCCAGTGCCTATCCCCGGATCATTGATTTTAGACGCTTTCGGAAAATCGCTGACGAAGTGGGGGCATATCTCCTGGCGGATATGGCCCATGTTGCGGGCTTGGTGGCAGCGGGGCTTTATCCCTCTCCGGTGCCCCATGCTCACGTTGTCACCAGCAGTACCCAGAAAACTCTGCGTGGTCCCCGCGGTGGCATTATTTTACTGGGTGAACAGGCGGCCGACCAATTGTCTCGGAAAATTGACAGTGCGCTTTTCCCGGGTATGCAGGGTGCGGCACATATGCATATCATTGCGGCCAAGGCGGTGGCTCTACAGGAGGCGTCACAGCCTGAGTTTGCAGAATATCAACGGGTTGTTCTCAACAACGCCAGAGTATTGGCCGCAGATCTTGAAGCCTGCGGCTTCCGCATTGTCTCTGGCGGCACGGACACCCATTTGATGCTGGTAGACCTGCGTTCCCGGGATATTACCGGGCGGGAAGCCGAAAGCCGGCTGGAAAACATTGGCATCACCGTCAATAGAAACCTGATTCCCTATGACGTCCGGAAACCCTGGATCGCCAGCGGTATTCGTATCGGCACCTCGGCGATAACCAGTCGGGGATTCGGCCCGGAGGAAATGCATACTATTGCCACTATCATAGACAAGGTACTCAAGGGCAAGCCGGGCGCCCAAATCCTTAACCAGGCCCGCCAGGAAGTGACCCGTCTATGTCACCAACATACCAAGAACAACAGTTTTACTGTTGCCGTACCGTGGTGAACGCTTGTAGCGGTAAAGTTTTCACAAGCAAGGCCCCTGAATTTCGCGGGCGCCCTGATCAATATACCCCAAGATAAGAACAGAGGAGTATTACCATGAATTCCACATCAGCCGGTTTGCCTGCCAATAATGACGCCGCCACAGAACGTGCGCGCAGACACTACAACAGCCAGGATGCAGAAAATCTATATGAATTTGTTATCGGCAGCGACACCCTTAATCTCGGTTTATACGACGAGCCGCCCACTCGCACCATTGCCCAGGCGATGCAAAAAACCACCGAGTGGATGGCGGGCAATGCCGTGGGGTTGAATGCCGATTTCCATGTCCTGGATATTGGCGCAGGCTACGGGCCTGCCGCCCGTTATCTGGCCCGGACCTATGGTTGCCATGTCATCTGCCTGAATATCAGCGAAGAGCAAAATGCGAAGAATGAAGCACTGAATCGGGAACAAGGCCTCGACCATCTGATTACGATTGTGCCCGGCAATTTTAAGCAAATGCCGCTTCCGGATGCCAGCTTCGATCTGGCGTGGACCCAGGACGCACTCTTTCATACCGATGAACTCGATAAGGTTCTGGCGGAAACCTATCGTGTGTTAAAACCGGGTGGGCAATTTCTCCTTATGGATATTTTGCAGGCGGACAATTGTCCCGATGGCGCGCTGGCAACGGCGCTCAGCCGGGTCAATATCCATCACCAGCGCATCGGCTCCTTCCAATACTATCGGGAAATCGCAGCGGGTCTGGGGTTTGAATGCCTCAACACAGTTGAACTGTCCAAACACCTGTTAATACACTATAGCAACTGGCGGGATGCGGTGATTGAGCATTACGCCGAACTTAGCCGGATTTGTTCCACTGATTTTTTAGAGCTGACGCAAACCGGATTTGCCCATTGGGTGGAGGCCGCTGAAAACGGCCTGTTTGAATGGGGTTTGTTGCATTTCCGCCGCCCTTGAGGTGATGGCCTGAGAACCTTGCAAATTCATCGCAACCCCGAAGGAAATACCAGTGACTCCTGAACACATTCTGCAAACCCACCACGACCATGTGCTTTACCCATGGGTGGCTCAGAACAGCGTGACCAATCCTATCGTGATAGACCGCGCCGAAGGGGTCTATTTCTGGGACACGAACGGCAAACGCTATCTGGACTTTTCCAGCCAGTCCGTGAATATGAATATCGGTCACAGCCACCCTAAGCTGTTGGCGGCATTAAAGCGGCAAACCGATCAGCTTTCTTTTGCCAATCCCACTATTGCGACGGATATCAGGGCGCAGGCAGCGGCCAAACTGGCTGAAATTACACCTGGGGATCTGACCAAAACCCTGTTCACTCTAGGGGGTGGTGAGGCCGTTGAAAACGCCATTAAAATTGCCCGTCAATACACGGGCCGCCATAAAATTATCACCCGCTATCGCAGCTATCACGGCGCTTCCCTCGGGGCGGGTACCGCCACCGGAGACCCCAGGCGCCTGTACAGTGAAAACGGCGTCAGTGGTTTTGTGCGGGTACACGATCCCTATGCCTACCGCTGTCCCTTCGGCTACGCACCACAAGGCAACCCCCAGGTTTATATCGATCATGTGATCCAGACTATTGAGTTTGAAGGCCCGCACACGGTAGCCGCTATTCTCATGGAAAGTATTACCGGGTTTAACGGCATGATCATTCCCCCCGATGGCTATTGGCAGGCGCTGCGGGCTTATGCCGACAAGCACGGCATCCTATTGATCTGCGATGAGATCCTGGTGGGTTTTGGCCGTACCGGAAAAATGTTTGGTATCGATCATTACCAGGTTGTCCCGGATATTATGGTAACGGCCAAAGGTCTTACCTGTGGCTATGTGCCTATGGGAGCGGTAACCGTAAGGCAGGCTATTGCCGATTACTTCGGTGATATCCCCCTAGGCTCTGGACTCACCTACAGTGGTTATCCCTTAGGCTGTGCAGCCGCCGTGGCAACTATGGCTATCTATGAAGAAGAGAAGTTGGTGGAAAACAGCCGGGTGCTCGGTGACTATATGGCCACACAACTGCAAACCATAAAAGCCCGGCACCCATCGGTGGGGGACGTTCGCAGCCTGGGTCTGTATGGCTTAATTGAATGTGTGAAAGATCGTGAAACCCGGGAACCCCTGGTTCCATGGAACGCCAGTTCAGCTCAAATGGGCGCAATGGGTAAAATCAGCGCCTGTCTGCAGCAACGGGGTATAAGCACACTGGTGCGCTGGAACTGGATTTTCGTTGCTCCTCCCCTGTGCATCACCAAACATCAGCTGGATGAAGGCCTTACCGTGATTGACGATGCACTGGTTATTGCCGACCAGGCCTATACCGGCTCTGGTGTTTTTCCAGGTGTTCAAACAGCCGCAGCCGCTGCCGCCACTGGGGCAGACTCTGTACGGGTCGGTAATGGCGAGAACCACCGGCGCATCGGCCTGATCGGTCTGGGTAATATTGGCGGCAATATGGGGATCAACCTGCTGAAGCAGGGCTTTTCCCTTTCTGTATACGACATTGATGCCTCGAAAACAGACCCTTTAATCGCCGCCGGAGCCCATGGCTGCGATTCCGTGTCGGACCTGGCCGGTGGCGCCGATGTCATTATTACCAGCCTTCCCGGCCCCAGGCAGTTGGAGTCGGTGATGCTGGGCGATACCGGTGTTCTCGCCCATGGGCGACAGGGTCTGATCTGGATTGACACGGGCACCAATTCCATAGCAGTGATGAACCGTATTTCAGATGGCGCCGCGGAACGAGGTATCGCTTCTATTACCGCACCGGTCTCCGGTGGCGTCGCCGCGGCTGAAGCCGGTACACTCTCTATTTTTGTCGGTGGTCATCAAGACACATTTAAGGCAATCCAGCCAGTGCTTGAGGCGGTTGGTTCGCAGATTTATTATGTTGGCAATTATATCAATGCCCCCCTCATAAAATTGCTGATCAATTATCTTTGTCTTATCAATGCCAAGGCCATCGGCGAGGTCTTGGCGGTGGGCAGCGAAGCGGGGATCAACCTCCAGCAACTGGCGACCATGGTGCAATCGAGTACCGGCAACAGTTGGGTGATGGAAAAACTAGTACCCTCTCTGCTCGCCGGTGGAGCGGGACCGGGTTTCACCTTGGATCTGGCCTACAAGGACACCCAACTGATCAATGAACTGAACACACTGTTCGCCACCCCTCTTGAATTCAGTGATCGCCTGTGTGAAGCTTTTGATCAGGCGCGCTCCACCTACGGTGGCGAAAAAAGCTTTGCCCAGATTACTCACACGGCAAAACAGTAATACGCACCTAATTTGATATGCACCTATTAATGTGTCGTGGCTATAGAACACACCATCTCCTCGGTCCAACAGGATAGTAAAAAACTGATCGTTCATTGGGACGATCAACATCAAAGTGTATTTCACTATCTCTGGCTTCGGGACAATTGCCGCTGTGTTGACTGTGGTGAACCGGCGCTCGGGAGAAAACAATTCCGCATTACGGATGTACCGCTGGACCTACGGCTTGAATCAGTGGTGGTTAAGGATGCCAGGCGAATTGAAGTGGTTTGGGAAAATGACCGGCACAAAAGCACTTATACTGCTCAGTGGTTACGTCAGTACTGTTATTCCGAGCGCGCACGGGCACAGCGTCGCCACCGGCCCGTGCTCTGGGATAGCCGGATTGCCAAGGATTTGCCCCAGGTCAATTATGCCGCCGTACTGGCCACAGATGCAGAGCGTCTGCGGATGTTGGGGCGGGTACGGGACTATGGATTTTGCCTGGTAAAAAATGTGCCGCCCCGCCGGGGAGAATTGGAAACCTTCGCGGCTTCATTGGGCGTTATTGTCGAGACCGATTCAGGTAGGATTTTTGAGATCCTGCTCAAGTCGGGGGAAGACATCAAAAGCGTCGCCCACTTAAACAGTGACCTCATACCCCATCATGATGATAGCTACCGCACCACCTTCCCCAGTATTATTTTTTTCCATTGTCTTGTGGCTGGTGACAATGGCAGTGGGCAGTCAGTTTATGTCGATGGCTTACAGATTGCCGAATGCCTGCGCCGGGAAGAACCGGAGGCCTTTGCTCTGCTCAGTCACTATGCCGTCCCCTTTTGCAAGCAGCAGGGCGGTCAGATTCATATGCAAGCCCGCAGCCCTTTAATTCATCTGGACAGTGAAGGCAATATTACAGGTGTCCGCATTAGCAATTTATTTGTTGCCCCTCTCGACTTACCGGAAATGATTGTCGAACCCTTCTACAGGGCCTACAGAAAACTCATGGATTATTATACTGCTCGGCAATACCAACTGATGCTGGACCTATGCCCCGGAGACCTTATCATACTGGATAATCACCGGGTTTTACACGGACGCACGACGATCAATGCCGAAAATCAGGATCGTCATTTGCGCCACTGCTACGGGGATCGGGATTACCTGTACAGCCAATGGCGGACCCTGAACCAATCCCGGGCATTGCACACTTTGGAAGACCAGTGACGGCTATCGGCCGCTGTGGGCGAGAGGGTGAGCCGTCGTCGGATTGGGCGACTGATGAAACAAGCCGGATTAGGGTGCCGGACCAAGCGCCGCTTTAAAGCGACAACAGATTCGAAACACATTGAGCCCGTCTCGTGAAATCTGCTCAACCGTCAGTTTAAAGCCAATCGACCCAACCAGTCCTACATTGGCGACATCACGTATATACCCATCACACTTCAAGATGCGAACATCGGTGCATTAATAATGTGAAACCTATCAGTGATTCTTTTTCTCAATACAATCTTTCGTCTTCCAATGCGCTTGAAAAAATTCAAAGAGGCTTCCCGAAAATCTACAAACTTCTCATAGTACCGATTATAAGTAACCGCTTCATGCATCATTTTCCAAAGTCGCTCAATTGGATTTAAATTCGGTGAATAGGGCGGCAAATAGTGTAATTTAATGTTTGAGTCCTTGGCATAAGACTGAACGTCTTTGCTCTTATGATAAGCCGCATTATCCCAAATTACATGAATGTCTTTCTCTGGTGCATGCCGTTTGCGTAGAGATTTTAGAAAAGATTTAATGGTTTGCGCATTCACTCGCTCAACTTCAGTGTGGATTATTTTGTGACCCTCCAAAGAGACAGCACCAATGAAATTCAATCGTGTTTGACGAGCCGTTGTGGCAATATTCTTTCGAGTGCCTCTTAAAATCCATCCATAAGCCAACCGTGTTTGATACTGCGGATGAAAACTGTCCGAGAAATAGATTAAACCCTTGTTTTTAGCGTCTTTCGAAAGATGTTCATATTCCTTGACAAACGCTTTTTGCGCCTGTGCGTTTGCTTTCGCTGGAACTGCATGAGGCTTCTTATGGCAGACATTATTGCGATGCAGCCATTTTGTCATGCCGCTTACACTGTAAAGCTTACCAAAATTCAACTTCACATAAGTGCAAATGTCCTTAACATAAGGATAAGTCATTCCTTCTAGGTGTTTAACGAGCTTTGCTGTTTCATTCTCGTCTCAATCACTTTTGCTGCCTCCGTTTTCGGGCTTCAGCTTAGCTTTAGAAAAGTAATCATCGACATGGCGTCTAATAGTCTCATCATCTAAAAGCAAAATCCTAGAAATTTCTGAATAACTATAACCCTCATCAAAAGCTAAAACAGCTTTTATTCGGTCTCGAATACGCCCATCTCTCTCTTTACGATGAGATTTTATGAGTTCATCGCGCTTGCTGGGTGTTAAATGATTGTTCATAAGCTTATTTTGACCATAATCAGCTAGCTAATATAAGTATTCTATATTCGCATTTTCAATGGCGATGGGTATATCCCAACCGCCATCGGTTGGTTGTACCTGCCGTCGTCATCGACCTGTATTTCCGGCGGTTGGGCCATGGCCAATCATATAAGGGCACCTCTAAAAATGCACTTTTTCCGTGATTGCGGCGTCAACTCCGTGCTCGAATCCTCAGGTATCACCTATACACTGCGGTTCTGTGCGCGGGGCTTCCTTGCACTCACGAAAAAATTACTATTTTTAGAGGCACCTATAAGAACGAGCTTGGTTAATGATGCCCTATGCATCATTGCTGTCCCACAAACTTTTGAATGAGCTTAGAATCAAAGACTATTCTGCGCTAATTTGTTAGAATCGAGGTTCAGAATATCTTTTAATATCAACAGGATAATAGCCTTGAGTCACAGTAACAGCGTATTTTCACAGCGACTGAAACTGATTTCTAGACATGAGTTCGAAACCCTCGCCAAAACCCACCATAAAGGCCGTGTATTGAGGACAATATCACGCTGGTCACAGTTTGTGGCGTTGAGTTTTGCCCAACTCGCCGGTCGCTGTAGTTTGCGAGATATTGTCAGCAATCTGGATAAACAACGCCGCAAAAGTTACCATTTGGGTATCGCTAAGGTCAGCCGAAGTTCTCTGGCTCGTGTTAACGAGCTAACAGCCTTATCCATTCTACGAAGGATTATTTTGGAAGCGACTGGCACGATGTCGAAGCTTGGCGCTTAAGGATGGATTTCGCTTTAAAAATAAGCTTTATTCCTTGGATGCATCGACCATCGATTGATGCTTATCACTATTTCCTTGGGCCAAATTTCGTAAGACCAAAGGCGCGGTTAAATGACACGTTGGTCTAGACTATGATGGTTTTTTACCGGCTATTATGACTATTACCGAAGGCAAACAACAAGATATTACCCAAGGTCGTAGTTTAGAACTGGATGCGGGTTCTATTGTGGTGTTTGATCGTGGCTATACGGACTTCACGTGGTTTAACTTGCTCAATTCAAAGGGGATTTATTTTGTCACCCGGTTGAAAGCCAATACAAAATACCGAGTGATTTCTCGCCATCCGGTGAATAAAGAGCAGGGCATCACCTCAGATCAGACGCTGATTTTAACGGGCCCTAAAGCCGATACCTGTCCGATTAAGTTGCGCCGGATGGGTTATCGGGACCCACAGACCGGCAAGCATTACGTCTTTCTCACCCATCCATTCAAATGGGCTGCCAAAACCATCGCGGATATTTATAAGTCGCGTTGGCAAATCGAGTTATTCTTTAAATGTATCAAACAAAATTTGAAGATTAAGTCATTCGTAGGCACGTCAAAAAATGCTGTCATGACTCAAATAGGGGTCGCTATGTGTATGTATTTAATGGTCGCTTACCTGAAATTTTGTAGCAAACTCGATTTAAGCATTCAACAGATCATTAGACTCTTTCAAGTTAATTTATTTGAGCGAACAGACCTGTGGGGACTACTCAAAGGAGACCCTCCAGGCCCTATTGAAACTCAGGTCCAGATACAGTTTACATTCTCATGAAAGTTTATGGGACAGCAATGATCACCTATACACTGCGGTTCTGCGCGCGGGGCTCGGGCGGCTGCTTCGCGATTATCGGGAGGCTCTGGTATCTGACTCGGTCGGAGGTTGCGGCATCGTGAAAGTTCTGCAGGTCATGCATGGCTATCCCATGCGCTACAACGCGGGCTCGGAGGTCTATACGCAGACTCTGTGCCATAGCCTGGCTGCTCGCCATGAGGTGCATGTATTTACCCGGCAAGAGGATTCGTTTGCGCCCGACTTCGCCATGCGCCGGGCGGTGGATGCGGATGATCCGCGGGTGACGCTGCACGTGGTCAATGTACCGCGCAGCCGGGACCGTTACCGGCATGTGGGGGTGGATCAGCGGTTTGCCGAATTGCTCGATATGCTGCACCCGCAGGTAGTGCATATCGGCCATCTCAATCATCTTTCGACTTCGCTGGTGGCTGAGGCGGCGAGCCGCGAGATTCCGATCGTGTACACGCTGCACGACTACTGGGTGATGTGCCCGCGCGGACAGTTCATGCAGATGCATCCGGCTGATCCGGCTGATCTTTGGGCCGCCTGCGACGGGCAGGAAGATGGCAAATGCGCGCAGCGCTGCTATGCGCGCTATTTTTCGGGTGCAGCCGATGAGTACGAGCACGATGTGGCGCACTGGACGCACTGGGTGGCGCGGCGCATGAAGCACATTCGGGCCATGGCCGAGCTCGTGGACCGGTTCATCGCTCCGGCGCGCTATCTGTACGAGCGCTATCGCGACGAGTTCGGCCTGCCGGAGCGTAAGTTGGTCTATCGCGACTATGGCTTCGATCTCGAGCGGCTGCGCGGGCGCTGCCGAGCCCCGGGTGAGCCGTTTGTGTTCGGCTACATTGGGACGCACATTCCCGCCAAGGGCATCCATCATCTGCTGGCGGCGTTCGGCCGGGTTCGCGGCGCTGCGCGGCTGCGCATATGGGGTAGGCCACGCGGGCAGGATACGCAGTCGCTCAAGGCTATTGCGCGGGCTTTGCCTGACAATGCTGGTGAGCGGGTCGAGTGGCTATCGGAATACCGCAACCAGGATATTGTTCGCGATGTGTTCAACCGTGTGGATGCTATTGTGGTGCCGTCGATCTGGGCCGAGAATTCGCCGCTGGTGATCCACGAAGCGCTGCAAGCACGGGTTGCGGTGATCACCGCGCGGTACGGCGGCATGGCCGAGTACGTGCACCACGAGGTCAATGGGCTTTTGTTTGCTCATCGTGATCCCACAGCGCTGGCCGAGCAGATGCAACGGGTGGCCGATGATCCGGAGCTGGCACGAACACTGGGCGCGCGGGGGTATGTGCAGTCCGAGTCCGGCGACATTCCCGATATTGCCAGTCACGCGCAGGCTATCGGGCAACTCTATGAGCAGGTGCTCGCGCAGCGCGATTCGGCTCGGATCCGCTCGCTCGATGGGCCGTGGCGGATCACATTCGACACCAACCCGGACACGTGCAATTTGCGCTGCATCATGTGTGAGGAGCATTCGCCGCATAGTCACCGGCAAGCCGAGCGCCGGGCTGCTGGCAAGCCGCGGCGCATCATGGATGTGTCACTGATTCGCCGCGTGATCGCCGAGGCCGCAAAACATGGCCTGCGCGAGGTCATCCCCTCGACCATGGGCGAACCTCTGCTCTACGAGCACTTCGACGACATCATCGGGCTGTGCCGGGAGCATGGCGTGAAGCTCAACCTCACGACCAATGGTACGTTTCCTCGCCACGGTGCGCGTGCATGGGCCAAGCGTATCGTGCCGGTGACATCGGATGTGAAGATCTCCTGGAATGGGGCGGCCAAGGAGACTCAGGAGACAGTGATGCTCGGGTCACGGTGGGAGCAGATGCTCGACAATGTCCGGGCATTCATCGCGGAGCGCGATGCTTATGCGGCCACCGGAGGCAACCGCTGCCGGGTGACATTTCAGTTGACGTTTATCGAGACCAACATCGCCGAGCTCGCGGATATTGTCCGGCTGGCGGTCGATCTCGGGGTCGATCGCGTCAAAGGCCATCACCTGTGGGCGCATTTTCCAGCGATCGAGGTGTTATCCATGCGGCGCAGCCCTGCAGCGATCCAGCGCTGGAATCGCGCTGTGCTGGAAGCCCGCGCTGCTGCGGCCGAGCGCACGCTGCCGAATGGCGTCCGGGTGTTGCTCGAGAATATTTTTCTCCTGGACGAAACCGCGACCGAGGATCTTGCCCCCGGCGGGCGCTGTCCGTTTCTTGGCCAAGAGGCCTGGATCAGCGCCGCAGGCCGCTTCGATCCTTGCTGCGCCCCGGACCAGCAACGCCACACCTTGGGCGAGTTCGGCAACCTGGGAGAGGCAAGCCTGATGGAAATCTGGCGCGGTGATGCGTACGGCCAGTTGCTCAAGACCTACCGCAGCCGTGCTCTGTGCCTGGGCTGCAATATGCGCAAGCCGGTAGGGTAATCGTGCCGCGCAGGTTGACCGACTGGCGACAGGTGCTGGTGGCGCCCAAGGGGACGCATCATCTCTTGGCCGGCCGGCCCTTGTACGAGCGGCGGTTCAATGAGGTGCTCAAGTTTCACGAGCCCGGCCTGGCGCCTGTACGAATGGCAGGTGAAGCTTGGCATATCGATGTGCAAGGCAAGCCCGCATACACTCGCCGCTTCGTGCGCACGTTCGGCTTCTATCAGGACCGTGCTGCGGTCGAAGCTTCTGCCGGATGGCACCACATCAGCGCCGACGGCACCGAGCTCTACGCCAAGCGCTATGCCTGGTGCGGCAACTTTCAAGATGGGCGATGCCCCATTCGCGACCTCAGTGGCAGGTACCAGCATGTCGATCTACAGGGCGCCCCGGTCTACGCCCAGTTGTGGAACTACGCGGGCGATTATCGCGATGGCATTGCCGTGGTGCAGGCCGCCGATGGTCGCGCGACCCACATCGACGAGCGCGGCGCATTCGTACACGGGTCTTGGTTCCTGGATCTGGATGTGTTTCACAAGGGATTCGCCCGCGCCCGCGACGAGCGGGGTTGGATGCATGTAGGCCGGCTAGGCCGCCCTGCGTACAAGCGTCGCTTTGCCATGGTAGAGCCGTTCTACAATGGCCAGGCCCGTGTGCAGCGGTTCGATGGCGGGCTCGAGGTCATTGATGAACGTGGCGAGCTTGTGCGCGAGCTGCGGCCAACGCAGCGCTCCGAGTTCCATGCGCTCTTAGCCGACTTGGTGGGTTTCTGGCAATCCGAGGCCATCGCCGCAGCTGTCGAGTTCGGCGTGTTCGAAGCACTGCCCGCTACCGCTGATGAGCTGGCGCGCTCTGCCCGCCTGCCACCCGCCAGCGCGGTGCGTTTGCTGCGGGCTCTTGGCGAGCTCGAGCTGGTTGTACAACATGAGGACGGTAGGTGGGAAGCGACCCGGCGCGGACAATATCTGCGCGCCGACGACCCACTGACCTTGCGCGATGCTGCCATCGAGCACGCTCGCTACTTTGCCCGCGCCTGGGCTGACCTGCCGCGGGCTCTGCAAAACGGCCAGGGCCCGAGGGACGATGTGTTTGCGCAAATCGCTTCCGATCCGCAACGCGTTGCGCGTATACAACGAATGCTGCGCAGTTATGCACGCGAGGATTATCGCCAGCTTGCCGAGGCGCTGGACACCCGCAACATCAGCCATCTGATCGACGCTGGCGCCGGGGTGGGCGTGGTGGCAGAAGCCCTCCTGGAAGCGAATCCATCGCTGCGCGTGACGTTGATCGAGCGTCCCGAGGTCGTGACCGGAGTACGCATTGCCGAGAAGCTACGGTCGCGGCTCACCCTGCACCCATGCGATTTCTTGCAACCCTGGAACGTGCGCGGCGATGCTGTGTTGCTGGCGCGCGTGCTCCATGATTGGCCCGATGAACGGGCGGCAGTGATTCTCGGGAACGCACGCAGCGCATTGCGTGCGGGTGGCAAGCTCTTCATCGTGGAGCTGCTGCGCTGCGAACTGGGGTTTGGCGGCAGCTTGTGCGATCTCGATTTGCTTGTGAGCACCGGCGGCGCCGAGCGCTCGCTCAACGAAATCGAGGCTCTACTGGTACGCACCGGGTTCGCACTGCTGGAGACCCGGGAGCTGCGGGCGGTACCGTCCTTGATCATTGCGCAGGCCCGATGAGCTTCACAGATGCTTCAGCCAACAGAGCCCTCGTGGTGCTGCTGCGCCATGCGCAGCGTCCACCTCTACCCGAAGGTGAGACGGGCAATGCGCTCCCACTGACCGAGCGCGGGCGCGAGCAGGCTTTCGCATTCGGGCGAGACCTTGCGGGGCCGGTGTGTACCCTGCGCTCGAGCCCGCTGTCTCGCTGCGTTCAAACCGCTGAGGCCTTGCGCTCTGGCGCGGGTATAGACGTAGCGATCAAGAAAGATGAGGTACTGGGCGATCCGGGCGTGTATGTGCTCGACGCCGAGCTGGCCCGGGGCAACTGGCGGCGGCTGGGTCGGCACGGTGTGTTGGCCCATCTCGTAGCGCGATCCGATCCCTTGCCAGGTATGGCAGATCCCGAGTTCGCCACACGCAGGCTGATAGAACACATGCTGACCGTCGCCAATGGCCGGGCGGGTTGGCATTTTTTCATCAGCCACGATGCGCTGGTGGCACCGCTGGCCGCGCGAGTCCTGGGACGGGCATTGCCGCCAGAGCAATATCCTGATTTTCTCGATGGCGTCACGCTGTGGCACGAGCAGGGTTCGCTCGGCTATGAGTATCGCGGCCATCAAGGCACACGTCCATGGACGCGCTACTAGGGTTGCGCTGCTTATCGCCGATACCGGCTGGACCGGTGTTAGTGTGTACCTGCCCGAGGCGAGCGGCAGGCCTACATTATTTAGGAAGTTTCCAATGCCCAACCTGCTCTGAGCGCAGCCGGGGGGCTTCATTTCTATATCTTGACGAGATAAGGAGTCATTCTGTACCGTGACACCTTGAAGTACGATCTCAAAGAAATGAGAGCTCTCTTGAAAAAGCTACTATCGACGACAACGCCAGTCCTGGCAGCCGGCTTATTTTTGCTCGGCGCTTCCGCCTTCGCACCTTCCGTCTTGGCACAAGGAGATCCAGTCGCGGGCGCTGCGGTCTTTAAAGCTAACTGTAATGCTTGCCATTTGGGCGGGAAGAATATGGTCAATCCCCAAAAAAACTTGTCCAGAGAAGCGCTGGAAAAATACGGTAAGTTTTCTTATGACGCTATTGTCAAGCAGGTCACCAATGGGGCTGGCGCCATGCCCAGTTATAAGCGGTTGGGCGATGAGAAGATCGCAAATGTCGCCGCTTACGTCCTCCAACAAGCCAGTAGAGGCTGGTAAGTAGGTTTAGGGCCATAAACTAGGCTATAGGGGGCTGTGAGTCGTGAGTTTTAAATTAAATATTTGCAACTCAAGACTTTCAAGCTAAGAACCTGCCCTCTACTCCCATACCGCAAAGAAGTGCGCCCTAGTCAGTCATAAACCCAAGATTGCCATTTCATGTAAACCCGCGAGCGGGACTTGGGCACGGACGCTGGGCGCTGCTTGAAGCACGCGCGCCTACCAGACCCCAGATATAGAGTTCGCGCAGAGCGCACCCTGCGCGAACGACCCTATAATTCGTATAAGCCCTGGCAAGGTCTTTCACATTGAAGGCCAATGTGCCCGCGGCGTTGATCTCATCGAAGGTAATGGCCACCGGCGGGGTGATGACAGCGAGGACTAAACTTTGCGGCGCACAATTCGATCAGCCAACCCTTGATGCCATCGTGAAGCAAGCCCATGCGCGGCAACGCCCGGTGGCAGCCCATTGCCATGGCAGCGACGGCATCTAGGCCGCCGCTCTAGCTGGAGTCGATACCATAGAACACTGTTCCTGGGTAGGCCAGC
This sequence comes from Gammaproteobacteria bacterium, assembly GCA_012103455.1. Taxonomy (GTDB): domain Bacteria; phylum Pseudomonadota; class Gammaproteobacteria; order HK1; family HK1; genus WLWT01. The sequence continues at coordinate 3,319,135 of WLWT01000001.1, read as the reverse complement.
ACGGCTGGGCCAGCGATTATGGAGATACAGTGGCGGCCCTTATCGCCTCGCGCGGTATCCGCGTATCGCCGACCATCAGCCGCGGTTGGCGGTAGGCAAGTGCACCGCCGGGCCTAGTCTCGGCTTCGTAGGCGACGTGGTACAGCTGCGCTTCAACAGATGTGCTGGTGAAAGTCGAATTTCACCAGCACATCGCCTTTCTTGAAGCGAGCGCCATTGCGGCAGCACCGGCTCGGCGCGGGGTACCAGCAGAGCCGCACATCGGCGGCGGCTTGCGGCGTGGTTTGAGCGAGCACTGACCATACTGCTTGATAATAGTCATGTGATGCCCGTCGCCAGCCGTAGAACCGTGCGCCTGGTGCTCTTGGCGATCAGTGGATTCAGCCTCTGCTTGGTAAATTCATGCATTATTTAAACGCTCAAGGTTGAACGCTATGTGATAGACGAGAACGGCGTTAGTTCCGTGCGCCCATGCGCACTATTAAGACGGCATGGCGGGGCTGGAGACTGGTTAATCTGTGCTATGGGTAGCACCCGCCTCCCACGTGACGCCCTCACCGCTAGTGATTTTGCGCAGCACATCGGCGTGCACGGCGCCATAGGAGTCCGCTGCCGGGAACACCTCGTCTTTGACGCGCTCATGGAATCGGGGCAGGGCGTGAAATGGCACCATGGGGCTTAAGTGGTGCTCGGCGTGATAGGACATATTCCAGAATAGAAAATGTAACCAGCGCGGTGCGTAAGTAGTGCGGGTGTTCTCTCGAAGATCCGGGGTTTCCGGGCACTCGCCATGCTCCGCAATGCGGAGCCAGCGCATCACGGGCTCGCCCATCAAGCGCGGCAATAGCCAATAGGTCACCGGCGCCCACGACTCGAACCAAAAGGCGGTGGTGGCGATGGCACCGTAGATGAGCCAGATGATGCGCGCTTCCCCAATGACCACCGTATCCTTGTTGGCCGGCAGGTAATAACGTTGACTGGGGGTGATGCGGCCACCGGCATGGCGCAGTAGCCAGAGCAGATTGCGTTTGAAGAAAGGGAACGCCGAGACGTAGTAGAGGTAGTGCCAGAGGGTCGCCTGCCGTGGCAGCACCATATCCGGATCCCAGCCGCGGATCTGTGTGTACTTATGGTGGGTGGCGTGGGCGTAGCGGAAGAAGTTGGGTGGTACCAGGTAGATAAGGGCCACTAGCCAATACACGGTGTCGTTGAGCCGGCGCGACTTAAACGGTGTGCGGTGGCTGCACTCGTGGACGGGCGCGAACAAGAAAGCGAGGACGATGCCGTGGGCGAGCATCGCTGCCCATACCCAAGCGCTATCGAGCGAGCAATAGATCAGAAAACCGGTGCCAACCATCAAGGCCATATGGCCGGCGAGTTGGATCAGGCCATCGCAGTTGTTGCGGGTGAGATAGGGCGCCAGTTCCTCTGACGAAATCACCTGCTCGCGGCCAAAAGCCCCATCTATAGCCATCGGTGGTCCCATGTACTGTTTACTGGTTGCGGGGCTAGGTAGCACATCGGCGTGCGGATGTACAAGTTCATTGGCGCCGGTTAGGGTCCGTGCGCCGTTGTCGCGCGGTGCAGTGTGTGTCTGAATTCGAGCCGCATGATCCGTTCGCGTTTACCATTTTGTTTGCGGTTACCATTTTGGCGGCAGTGGCCACCCTCGCTGGCTATGTTCGTGGGCTCACCGGCTACGGCGGGCCGGCGGTGATTATCCTGGTGCTGGCGCCGTTCTTCTCTCCCGCCTGCGTTGTGCGCGAAGTGCTGCTGAGCGACTTTGGCGCCGGCTGCAAAATGGTGCCAGCGGCGGCGGACGATATGGCTGCACGCCTGTGCGCGGTGCTTGTCCTGGGAACGGTTGGCGCATTAGCGCTGGATTTGTACGCCGTGATCACGGTGGATCCCGAGATTATGAGGCGGGTGGTGGCTGGTGTCGCCGGTGGCTTCAGGCTCCGCGCCGTGCCGCTATTGCCGGTGGCATTCGCCGCCGGATTTGGCGCCGGGTGCATAACCGGCGCGACGTTGATCGCTTTTCCAATGATGGCCTATCTGCTCGCGCTGCCGGTGGCGGCGGCGCGCAGCCGGGCGAACGGTGTTTGGTGGGGATTTCTCGTAACGTTTGTGTTGCTTGAAAAGAGCGGCAACGCGAACTACAGGCGTGAATCGAGATGTTGCTGGCGCGCCTCTAATCCCGCGCGATCACATAGCCGGCTGCTTCTCGATCCCAAGTGTCGTTCGTAACACCGGCGTCCTTGAATCCTTGTTTTTGCAGTTTGCCAGTGGGCGTCTTGGCTAACGCCGAGACGAATTCTATGTAGCGTGGCACCGCATAACGCGGCATGCGTTCGGCGCACCAATCCAACAGCACCACCGGATCGCGGTGATTGCCGATCGGCACGATGCAGGCTTTGACTTCCTCCTCGCCACCGGCATCTTCTACCCGCACACCAATGGCGGCGCTCTCCGAGACGTGCTCATGATCATTGAGCACTTGTTCGATTTCGAACGATGAGATGTTCTCGCCGCGGCGGCGGATGCAGTCTTTTATCCGGTCTACAAAATAGAGCCGGCCATGCTCATCAATGCGTCCAGCATCGCCGCTGTGAAACCACAAATTGCGCCATGCTTCCACGGTACGCTCCGGCATGCGGAAGTAACCGGCCATGAAACAGGATGGTTGCTTGGGGCGGATGACGATTTCGCCGACCTCGCCTATGGGCAATAGCTCATCGGTTTGTGAGTCCACGATGCGCACTTCGAAGTGTTCGTCGATAACCGGGCCTGCCCGTCCCGGCACTAGCGGATCGGTGAGCGAATACCACGACGGAATATTGCATTCGGTCATGCCATAACCTTGCAGTAATTTGAGACCGAAGCGCTCTTCGAAGGCGGCTCCCCATTCATTGGCAATAGGCACCGCCACCATCTTGCGCAGTTGGTGATCGCGGTCGTGGGGCGTGGCTGGTTGGCGAAAAATAAATTCGGGGATCACGCCCAAGCCGAATGTGATGGTGGCACCGCAGGCGCGGATATCATCCAGCCAACGGGTGGCGGAGAACCTGCGCACCACGTGAACGGATGCGCCCGCTATCAAACTGCCGATGAGTTGTATGGGCAAGCCCATGGCGTGAAACAACGGCATGCAAATGTACATGACGTCGTCTGCGGTGACTGCGAAGCAGCGGGCGGCGTTGTGGCCGAATAAAAAGCAGTGACCCTGCGGCATCAATACACCCTTGGATGGGCCGGTGGTGCCGGAGGTGTACATGATGGTGCAGATATCGGCGGGCACGGGTGTTACTGCCTGATCGGCTTGCCCGGCGGTGGCGGCGAGATCGGCGTAGTGGCGCAGTTCGGACCGGGCGAGCGGTGTGATAGGCGCTGCGCCGGGATTGGTCAGCACCGTGTATTCAACTTCCACGCCAGCGGTGTCTGCGCCATTCGTGTCTATAGTGCTGGTGTCTATAGTGCTGGTGTCTATAGTGCTAAGGGCATGGCGTAACTCGCCATCCACAAAAATCACTTTAGGTGCGCAGTTTTGAAACTGGTGTTGTAAAAACGCGCCTTTGAGTTCGGTGTTGATGGGAACGAAAATGGCCCCGCGTTTCATGACGGCAAGCCATGTAATGAGGAATGCTTTGCTGTTGTAACCGAGCATCATGACCCGGTCTTGTGATTCCACGCCGAGATTGGCAAGGCCACTGGCTAAAGCGTCTGACTCGCGATCAAAGCCGGCGAAAGTGAGTTCCGAACCATCGGCGAAGGTACAAAACACACGCTCGCCGTACTGCTGCGCCTGCGCTTTGACGGCGTTGACGATAGTCCACTGGTTTTTAGGTAGCGCCAGCATGTGTGTTCTCTCCAAGCCGGTTCTAACTCATGGGCCGTATTCATCGACCAGTTCCGCCAACGCAAGATCCGCTGGCGTGCCCGACTCGCGCAAACCCCGGCTAACGCCGGCCCGATCAGCCGCCGCCCGGTTTTGACTGACCTTCCATTTTCCTTCAAGACGCTCGATTTCGATCGCGATACCGGTGATAGCCGATAGCTGCCGATCAATGAACGCCTGCGGCGCGTCGGCTAGTGCCCACGGCTTGTCGAGGTTCTGTTCTTGATGGTTGACCAAAGCCGTCAGATGCCGCCGCAGCCAGCCAGCGTCATGCTCCGTGTGCACCGTACCGTAAGCGTGCACGGTGACGTAATTCCACGTCGGCACGACTTTCCCGTGCACAGCTTTTGACGGATACCACGAGGGCGTTATATAGCGCTCCGGTCCGTGGAAGATGACCAGTGCCTCGGTGCCATCGGCTATTTCCCCGCAAAGAGGGTTGGCTTTGGCCAAGTGGCCGCGCAAGGTGCCATAGGGCGATTCGCCGGCGTCCAGGAGCAGCGGTTGTTGGTTGGCGCTAAGACCGCCATTGCCGTTTATCACCAAGGTGGCGAAGGGTTCATTGCGCATCAGCGCATGCAGAACGGGCAACCGTTGTTCTTTGAAGGCGCGCGGTTGGTACATCGCGTTGGACTCGGGGGAAGTGATGAATCGTGCCGGCTAACTTTACAGCAGCGGATAGGAGCCGTCCTCGTCATGGGTTTCGGGTCCCGCCAGTGCCGGCAGGAATACGCAGACCAGGCGCATGGCGGTGTGCGCTTCGATGTGGTGTCTATCGTGCTTGTCCAGGGTGTACATGGAGCCCGGGCTCAACTTGTAAACAGTACCCGTGGCCACATCGGTCAAGGTGCCTTTACCTTCGATCACCAGGTTCGCTTCCACGTGGTTTTTGTATTCAAGCGTTTGCGATGAGTGAGCGGCGATGGTGGTCTGCGTCAACGTGATGCCCACGCCGTCTTCTTTCAAAAGATAGCGGGCGCTGGACCAGACACCGGGGTTCTCCCTATAGGCGCCGCTCGCTTTGAGATCGTCCAATGTGCGTACAATCACATCTGCTGCTCTCCGTAGTTATGTTTCGCGCACGCATGTAACACGATAGCGCTTGTGCGTCCACCAACTATTGGATGCGCGGATGCGCAAGCACCGTCAAGTAAGGATTAGATAGCTATGTCAGATGCTGGAAGCCGGCACCTAGCCTATGACACCCGGGTATTGCCCGATGAGGTGTTGAGCGGCTCGGAAAAAGACATTATCCGAGAGATTCACGGGTTGTTACGGGAGGCGGCGAAGGCCGGAACCGCCAAACGCACTGATAAGGATACCCTGCCATGGGCTGATCCGGAGCCAGGCCGTCACGTTAATATCATTATGTTGGAAGGCCAAAGAGGGGCGGGTAAGACTTCGTTGTTGCTGACGATGTTGAAAGGGTGGCGCAGACCGGAAAACTTTAAGTCGCTATCTAATGAATTCAGGGAAATGAACGCACTGGTGCGGGCCCTGGCGCCTTTAGACTTTGATCCACTGCCGCCGGATTTACCGATTCTTAGCTGGATTATTCAAGCTTTCGAACCTTTGGTGCGGACAGTTAGCCGGGATAGCCTCAATCTGTGCGCGGATGAATACGATGTTGAGCCGGATGATAATTCACTTCAAGGCCAGTACCGCCGTTTACAGCGTATAGCGACCGTAGGGTGGACGGCTGGTACTTTGCAAGGGGCGATGGTTAAGGACTTTGCCGAGTACTTGGTCTGGGAGGGAGAACAGCAAGGGAGTTGGCATGATCTTGAGGCCCAGTGGGCAGGGTTTATGGACAAGTTACTGCCCGCGCTGGAACAAGGTCGGTATGGATTGTTTCCGCAGGGCGGATTGCTGGTGTTGCCTGTTGACGACGTGGATCTGCAAGTACGCAGAGTGCGGGATCTGCTCCAGGCCATGCGATTGTTGCGGCACGAGCGGCTGGTTTATCTGATTACAGCGGATCTCGGGAATCTTGATCTTGTTTTAACAACCGAATACCTACGCGACTTTTGCGCCGATATCTCGACGCAGGTAACAGACAGTTGGATAGATGAAGTCAGGGAGCAGAGCCGTCAGTTGGGACCGAAGTTGCGCCAGAAAACCATCCCAGGCTCGAACATCAAATGGCTTTTAGGTATCCCGGTTTCCGCAGTATTAGATTGGATGCCGGTGGCGGCCGGTATGGCGTTAGGGAAGATTTTGGATGAGTGCTGGAATGCTTTGGAGAACGAGCAGCCGGAGAAGCAGAAAGCCACGCTGAGTAAATTTATAAGAGAACGGCAAAATCCGGATGATTTCACCTTAGCTTTCAGGCCATTGCAAAATTTCTACGATCGTTGGGGAAGTGGGCAGTATGGCTGGAGCGGAGTGCGTGACTTCGTGGAATTACTGGTCACTACCCCCCGCGAAGACGATTTGTGGGTACTTGATAGGCCTACGCTGTTGGGTGGAGACAAACCAGCGAATCGATCGATGGAAATTACTGGTGCGCCGTTTGAATTCGCGCCGGCGCCGCGTATTGCGGGTCACGTCTCTTGTCCAGGATCTCAGGGTGCGCAGATTTCGATCAAGTGGTTTCGAAGCTTGGATTTCGCCCGCTTTCAGTGGCTACCCTATGACGACGACGCTGAAGACGGCGGTGGTGGCTACACACAGGCATTCGCTGTCTTTCCTAGACACGTCTTGGCTCTAGACCTGGCGCAAGAGTTTCCTGAGCACTTTCAGTTGAACGGGCCGCGCTTGGCCAGTAGGTCGTTGAGCTTGGTGTGGACCGAGGTGATGACTGCTGCTGGACGGACTTTGCTGCCTTGGCCCATGCCGCGCCCGTTACCAGCGAGTCCCGCGGAGTGGTTAGAGCTGGGAGCAGCGTGGAACGAACGTCTTGTGCAATGTGCTACGGGCGCAGGACACACTAGAGAGTCCGTCTTCCATGCATGGGTTGGGTTTTTTGACCAAAACGGAAGCGACTTCGATTGGTGGCTAGCGCTGATTTGTTCTCTCTCTGGTGTAAGCGACATAGCGGAAAGGGAATTTGGGTTCCTGCATATTCACGATAAAAGTAGTGCTGATGAAGCATTCTTTGCCGATTCGTGCTTCGTCCCAGGCGGTGGGCGGGCCTTGGATTGTTATGAGCTTGCCATGGTGCCGAGCACGGGAGCTACCAGGTTTGATACTGATCTGAAGAACAAGGTCCTGGGCAGTTGAACACCCGCCTTGGGTTAGCTCAAGCAGAAGCGCTAGCGGCCCCATTTGCGAGCATTTCCGCATTTAGAACCGGTCGGACATCATTCTCTACTCGAAAGCTGAACGAATATTTGGCCGATCGGTTTCGCCAGCTAGGCGTTGACGCGCGGCCCGCCGATGAACTCACTATGCTCCGCGGTCCCAGTGAAGAGGGGCTAGACCGCTTTCTGATGCGCCAAGCCCGGCGGCTACTGGAGCGTGACGGTGCTGACTTGCGATTGCGGCCTGACGGTTTGCGGCCGGGAGAGGAAATTTTGCGGTGGCGGTGGGTGAGTCTCGCCTTGCCACCGGATCTGCTTATCAGTGCCGCGGATGCGGGGCGGGCGAAGCGGATACGGTTGTTGGATGATACGCTGCGTATCCTAGAACCTACCGCCCATCTTCATGTGCATGCCACCGCGGCGGTGCCATTTCCTGATATCTGGTTAGAACTCACGCGGCGCAAGAATTTCAGAACGATCAGCACGTGCCCGGATGGATTTGCCAATACCGCCGAGTGGCAAGGTTGGTTGCGCCGGGCGTTAGTGTGCCGCTGTGTGCTCTGGTACTGGATGCGCTATGGACGGGGCGCGTGCCAGGACTTCTTAGCTCCCCGTCCAGGGGTGCATCAAGCCCTGGGCGAACTGATACGGGGACGGATGGGGCCATCGTCCATTTTGCGCGAGACTCAACTGGATGAGTTTCTGATTCTGACAGCCGGTGCGAGAAGCCAGCTCAAGCGGCCCTCTCAAAGTGTTGGCGCCCTTGAACGCGAGTTGGCACTCAACCGCCGGTGCCTTGATTACATCGGGCAACATGTTGGTTCTCTGTGGAGCCGTAGGGTTTTGCAGTTATGGCTTCAGATGACCCGTATTCGCGTGCTGTGTTACCGGCATTTGGTGCATAGCCCTACCGGCTCGGGTCTGGATACGTTCAAACAGCACTTTGACCGCATTGATGAATTTCACACTTCAGGTGCGGCGAGTGAGGCGCGCGCCGCGCTAGAACGAGAACCGGGTTTAGTGGTTGAAAAACTGGAGCTTCGTAAAGCGCCTGGGGACTATTCGAAGACTCGGCAGCTCGCCCGTATTGCGCAGCGAGTCAATACTAAGCAAGGAGATCCTGCGCTTAGCTGGACTTTGCATTTCATACGGGATCGGCCAGTCTCGCTGATTGACCAGATACGCAGTCACTACATTACGGCGATCAGACTGGCTGCGTATATTCAATATGACCCCTTGTTGCTACAAGCTATTCGAGGTCTGGATGTCGCGGGCCGGGAGTTGCAAGGTCCGTTGTGGACGCTGGCTGATTCATTGCGGATGCTGAGGGCGGCATCTCGCCGCGCAGCGGCGCACTGGGCAGGTGTACGGCCGCTTCGCTTAACCGTTCATGTGGGCGAAGATTTCCGTCATTTGTTAAGTGGTCTGCGTGCTGTGCACGAGCCGTTCTGGTGGGGGTTGATGGAAAGAGGGGATCGGCTCGGGTATGCTTTTGCCCTGGGGCTGGATCCCACTACCTGGTGCGAAGACCATCCTTATGTCACGCAACCACGGTTGGAGCGTATTTTCGACTTGTCGTGGATGCTTGATTTCGTTAGCACTCATATGACCGGCGGCGTGGAGGCTCGCGCTTTAGTTGCGGCGCAAGACGAACTCGGGCGCCATGTGCAACATTTGGGCATGGATGTGGGGGCTGTGCGGGCCGTGGTGCGTGAGATCGGCCGCCCGAGGTTGTGGCAGAGCATTGGCGGCGCGCGCCTACGGTTGGATGGATTGCCCGGACAGTGCCGCAAAGTGATGGGGCATATTCTGCGCGCCCGTGCGGCGAAGGACGAACTAGTGGAAGTATCGTGCCGCCACGACGCGCCAATGCTCAAAGGGATCCGTGACGCTCTCGCGCGGCTGCTAGCCCGTTGGCGCACGCCGATCGAGATCAATCCGAGTTCCAATATGTTGATCGGGGCGCGTGCCCATCCTGTTGAGCAACCGTTGTTTCATCTGGATCCATTCGAGCGTGGTGAGGACCGTGGATTGGTGGTGACGCTGAGCGTGGATGATCCCGTGTCTTTTGCGACCTCGCTGGCCGATGAATTTGCCTATGCCTGGGCCGGCCTGGTGGTGGGCGGTGGCGAGTCTCCCGCATACGCGCAGGAGTGGTTGGAGCGCGCTGCCCGCGCGGCTCGACGGGCAGCGTTCTAAGTTGGATAATTGGCTCGAGCTGCGGATTTTTTCTCCATCAAAAACAATCATTTACCATAGGGTCTTGCGGCTCGCCCTGGTGTGTTTTGTAAACTATTGATATTTTGATAGTTTTTCTCACTCTAAAACGAAACATAGAGAAGAGGTGGCTGATATGGCTTCTGTTGATGATTTCGACAGAGAATCTGTTGATGATATTGCGCGCCGCGCTATTCATGAAATCGACCCAGAGCAGGTGCCTAGCCCGGCACTTCGTAGGCTTATTCAAGACCTCCGGCAGGCCCCTGATGATGACCTCGCTGCAACCACTGGTTACAACAGGGTGCACAATCGCCACAATCGTGGGCGTTGAGGTAAGTGGTTGAATAACATAGATTTATCGGGCACTGCGGACTACCATCTTTGATCGTCGATACGGTTCTGCTCAAGGTTGCTAGCCGCTGCAATCTAGATTGCAGCTACTGCTACGTTTATCACTCGCCCGATCAAGGTTGGCGCGGCCAGCCAGCACGGATGTCGTGGGCGACTATTGACGCGGCGATAGCGCGTCTCGGCGAGTTGCAAGACCGGCAGGGCCGCGCGCTAGCGGTGGTTTTACACGGCGGTGAGCCCTTGTTGCTGCGAAAACCGCGCTTGGAGCACCTTCTGCGCGGGTTGAGAAAAGAGTTGGGGGCGCAAGCGACGATCGCGCTTCAAACCAACGCCACCTTGCTGAGTGACGACATTATTGAAGTCTTTGCGCAGACTCGTACGGCAGTGGCAGTGAGTATTGATGGACCGCGGGAGGTCAACGATCGGTTCAGGCGTGACCATCGGGAGCGAAGTTCATTTTCCGGCACTCTAGATGCCATTCGCCGGCTCAATGAACACCCTCAAAGTGACGAGTTCTTCAAGGGGACACTTTCGGTGGTAAACCCGGCTACCAACCCAAAGCAGGTGTACGAGTTTCTTAAGACAACGGGCGTATCCAGTATTGATTTTCTCTATCAAGATGGAAACCATGATCGGCTACCACACGGGAAGCACTCGGCCGAGTCCGTAGAATATGGTGAATGGATGGCGCGCCTGTGGCGATGTTATGTGGATGACGCCGGGCCCATTGCCATCGAATGTTTGGATAACGCCACGCGCGGCCTCATGGGTCGTGCCACCACCAAAGAAGGCTCTGGCACCACGAGCTACGGGATACTGATTGTCGAAACGGATGGCACCATCGCCAAGAACGATACCCTGAAAAGTTCCTTTGATGGGGCGGACCGCTTTGCAAGATCGTGGTCCATACATAATGACTCATTATTGGCGGTGGCCGAGAGTGAGGAGTTTAACGATTACATATCGAGTCAGACGCCGTCCCATCGCGCCTGCCGTACCTGTTCTTTTTTACAGGCCTGTGGTGGGGGGATGGTGCTACACCGCTGGTCGTCAAAATCAGGGTATGACAATCCATCGATCTTCTGTGCCGATCAGAAGCATCTGTATAGAAATATTTTGCATACGATCGGTGCATTGTGAGCTAAAGGATGACGCTTAACTTCGATGGCGCAAAGCGCTTCGATGAACCTTATGATCACGCTTGGGTCCCGCATGTCTTGGTACTACTTCGGCAAAAAATTACCCGACACAAATTAATAAAATGTGTTATAGTGATGCTATGAAAAAGACAGACGGTCGCTCACTGCCCCATTCCGCGCGAGAAGCCATCCGCAGGCACGCGGTTGCGCAAGTATTATCGGGTGAAAGCCCTGAAAAAGTAATTAAAGCCCTCGGATTTCATCGTTCTTGCATTGACGATTGGTTATCCAGATATGAGCAAGGTGGTGAACAGGCGCTGTCCACCGGCAAGATCACAGGCCGCCCAAGAAAGTGTCCCGATGAATATGCGGATCGCTTACGTGAACGGGTTAAAACGAATCCGTTGCAATTGGATTTTCACGATGCCTTGTGGACACGCTCGATGATTCAGATATTACTGAAAGATAAATTTGGCATCGAGGTCAGCGAGCGCTCGGTGGGCAATAGCCTGTCTCGTTGGGGGATGAGTGCGCAGCGCCCTGGGTTTAAGGCATACGAGCAAAACCCTGATCAGGTTAAGGTATGGTTAAGAGAAACTTGGCCTGAAGTACAACGAGAAGCGAAAAGGCGCCGAGCGCGGGTCTATTTTGGCGACGAATCGACGATCCGGTCGGATTATCATCGTGGTACCACTTGGGGGGTACGGGGTGATACGCCAGTTGTAGCGAAAACGGGTCGGCGCTTTAGCGTGAATAGGCTGTCAGCCGTTTCGCCGAAAGGTCACCTGCGTTTCATGGTAACTGAATCACGGGTAACCGCAGACGTTTTTATCGACTTTCTAAGGCGTTTGTTGCACAACGCCAAGCGATCGGTCTATTTGATTGTTGATGGCCATCGAATTCATCGAGCCAAGAAAGTGCAAGAATTTGTCCGCACTAGCCAAGGTAAGCTCACGTTAGTATTGTTACCGCCGTATTCACCGGAACTCAATCCTGATGAGCTAGTATGGCATCATGTAAAAAGCCAACGAATTGGGCGGACAGTGGTGGCTACAAAGGAGCAACTGATGGCCTTGGCTCGTTCGGTGTTGCACTCACTGCAACAGAATACGCAAATAATTAAACGGTTTTTCTATGAAAAGCATGTCAGATATATTCTGAATTAATGTCGGGTAATTTTTTTCCGAATTAGTAACTGCCAAAGCTGAAGCGATGCTTCAATGGATGGAGGAGTGCGGTCTGTGGGAATACACCAAGACAGACTTCTACGAACAATATGAATTTAGTCTGCTCGGCGCACCATTACCGGCACAACTGCGGTGTTTGGTCGGCCAAGAATATCTGGCGGCGATCGCGCAGTGGCTCTCCTCGTTCTTAGGTGCACCTAGGGTCGAGTTGGTCGATGTTGTCGCGCACTTGATGATCGAGGGGCAGGGCATTGGAATTCATAACGATTATAGAACCGGTGGCGAAACACATCGGCTACTCATACAACTTGGCCGTGGGGTAACGGGCGGCGTAACGGCAATTCTCAGGTCCCATGTCCGTGATTCCGTGCGCCGGCTGCTGCGGCCGATGCACAATACGGCGCTGGCCATGGGCATATCCGATAGGTCATTTCATGCCGTGACTACTGTGCAAAGCGGAAGGCGTTTTACCTTGGTTTACTCGTTCAAACCGTCTTGTGGGCGTCTCTAAAAATAGTCATTTTTTCGTGAGTGCAAGAAAGCACCGCCCGCGCAACCGCAGTGTATAGGTGATACCTGAGGATTCGAGCACGGCGCTGACGCCGCAATCGCGGAAAAAGTGCATTTTTAGAGGTGCCCTTGTGAACACTGACGACGCTCTTGCTTTAGCCAGCCCCGCGGCATGGACCTCCCTGCAAGTACAACGGTTAATGTTGGCAATGGACGAACGGTTGCGGAACCATCTTGGGATAGTGCCGGAGCGGTATAGCACTGCCCGGGTTTTAATGGGAGCACAAGAGGAGCGCGCGTTCTTGCCGTGCGAGCCGCACTCCGGTTGGCCGCCCCGTTTTGGTGTGGAATTAGTCAGCCCGCCGGTGCAAGAGCGCGTCGCTCAACCAGGTGCCATATTGCTCAATAGGGACGAAGTTGAAGCTCTCGATGTGCGCCGATCGATTGAGTTAGCCATGGTGCTAATACACTCAATCGCGCCTCGTATTCATGCGACGGTTGCGGCGCTGGTGAGGAGCATCCATCCACTTTCTTGTCCGTGCCCTGAGGTGGATGTTAGCTACTCACTGCCCGAGCTGCCCCACTCAGTGTTCGTTGCTGTTCCATGCGAGGGGCCCAAAGTCCCGCGGCATCATGTCATCGCACGGTTAGCGGAAGGACTCATCCACGAGTCTGTTCATCTTCAATTGTCGGGTATTGAACACTTTTTCCCTTTGACGCGCCGCGGCGCACAGGAGGAATACGCTTATTCCCCATGGCGCCGTGAGCATCGTCCAATAACCGGGGTTATTCACGGATTGTTCGTGTTTAATTGTCTGTGGGTATTTTGGCGATACATCGCCGATCAACCAGCCCATCAAGTGGCGGATTTCGCCGCCGTGCGGATCGGTGAGATTGGCAGGGATTTCGAACAGGTTGAATTTATAGCCACGGATTCACTCAGTGCGTTCGGCGTGCAAGTACTTGAGCGAAATCTGGGGATTTGGCACTGAAGTTGCGCAGATATCGTTAGAGTTTGCTGACTCAAACGATCGGTTTCATCAGCTCTCATCGGCGTTTGCGTGCCGCGGTGTTCGCCATCCCGAATCCGTCGTGCTAGCGAGGTAATCGATGATGTGACAGGATTGGCCGCCTTAGCTGACTTGTGGCGGACCCTATCGCACCGCTGACTACGTTGCCAGTGAAACCCAAGTCAACTATGCAGTCCCGTAACCCCGGAAATATCCATGCCTCAATTCTCGCGTCCTACCTCGCTAGATGATGCGCTCAGCGCGTTGCGGGACTCGCCGTGGCTGGTGCTGGCGGGGGCGACCGATGTGTATCCGGCGGCGGCTAACCGCACCGCTTGGGGCGAGCCGGGTTTGATGCATCCAGCAGCGGCACCGGTGATGGATATCAGCGGCTTGCCTGAATTGCAGGGCATCTATCAGGTGGATGGCGCGCATGAGATAGGTGCGCTGGTCACCTGGACTGAGTTGATCCAGGCGCAACTGCCCCCCTGGTTCGATTGTTTGAGGCTTGCCGCTAAGGAAGTGGGTGGCCATCAAATCCAAAATCGCGGCACCATCGCTGGCAATCTGTGTAACGCATCGCCCGCCGCGGATGGTGTACCGGCCCTCCTGGCGCTCGATGCCAGATTGCGCTTGCGCTCCAGGAGCGCCCAGCGCGAGGTGCCGCTTACCGGCTTTATCACCGGCAACCGGCGTACTGCGTTGCAGCCCGATGAGCTGGTCACGACGATTATTGTTCCGCACCCACCGCCCGCTAGCCGGTCAGCGTTTCTGAAGCTGGGTGCGCGCCGTTATTTGGTGATTTCCATCGCCATGGCGGCGCTGTGCGTGCAGGTCCAAGAGGGTCTGATCGAGGATATACGCATCGCCGTGGGCGCCTGTTCGGAGGTGGCTGTGCGCCTGCGGGCGCTAGAAGCGTGGCTGCGCGGGAGCGAGGCCGGGGCGGCAGCGGGCTTAGTCGGTCCTGATGATTTCACCGAGTTGCGGGCCATAGATGACGTGCGCGCGTCGGCCGCTTACCGCGTGGAGGCGGCGCAGCAGTTGGTGCGCCGGCTTCTTACAAGCCCGGTGATGCGCTGATGCAAGCCGAGCGGCATGAGTTAACGGTGAACGGTAAGCGGGCTGCAGTATGGGCACCGCCCATGACCCGGCTGAGCGAGGTTTTGCGCGAGCATCTGGCGCTTAAAGGGACCAAAGTGGGATGCGATGCCGGGGATTGCGGCGCCTGCACCGTGTTGCTGGACGGCAAGCAAGTGTGTGCCTGCTTGGTGCCTCTGGCGCAGGCGGCGGGACGCGCTGTCGCCACCGTCGAAGGGCTTGCCGATAATCCCGCCACCGCCCGCTTGCAGAGCGCGTTCGAGCACTACGGCGCGGCCCAGTGCGGTATTTGCACCCCGGGCATGTTGATGGCTGCCGCCACTTTGATGGAGCGTCAAGTACCGCCCAGCGAAGCAGAGGTGGCCGATACCCTCGGTGGGGTGCTGTGCCGGTGCACGGGCTATCGCAAGATCATGGCGGCTGTGTTGCACGCGGCGGGAGGCAGTGCAACGGATAGCGTGCAGCACGACGGCGCTGCGTTGGTTGGCCAGCGGGTGGCGGCCATCGACGGTAATGCCAAGGTAACGGGAACGGCGGTGTTCGGTGCTGATGCCATACCCGGTGAGGCGTTGCGGCTGCGGGTAGTGCGCTCACCGCATCAGCATGCCGAGTTCACCCTCGGCGATTGCACCGCTCTTTACCAGCGTTTTCCGGGGCTCGCTCTGGTCATGACGGCGGAGCATATCCCGCACAACGGTTTTGGCGTATATCCCGACTTAAAAGATCAGCCGGTACTGGCGCCCGGCATCGTCAGATACCGGGGCGAGGCGGTGTTGGCCCTGGTGGGTGATGCGCAGACGCTGGATTCGCTTTGCGATGATGATTTACCGATCACTTGGGCAGTATTACCGGCGATCGACGACACCGGGGCTGCCCTGAGCGCGCCCCCGATCAATCCGTCACAAACCCACAACGTTCTTACCCACGGCAAGGTTTACCGCGGCCATCTGCCAGCGCCGGACAACCCGGGCATGATCCAAGTCGAAGGCGAATTCGAAACCGGGTTCGTGGAGCACGCTTATATAGAGCCGGAGGCGGGTTATGCGCGGCCGTTAGAGGACGGGCGCCTCGAGGTTTCGGTGTGTACGCAAACGCCGCACATGGACCGTGACGAAGTGGCCCTCATTCTCGATTTGCCAGCGCAACGAGTGCGCGTGCGCCCACCCGCCTGTGGCGGTGGCTTCGGTGGCAAGTTGGACCAGTCCGTTCAACCGTTGGTGGCGGCAGCGGCCTGGCGCTTGGGCAAGCCGGTGGCGTGCGTTTATTCGCGTATCGAATCGATGGCGGCCACCACTAAACGGCATCCGGCCATGATGCAGGCGCGCGCCTGGGCTGACAGCGCTGGCACGCTGCGCGCTTTTGAATTCGACGGCGTTTTCAACACGGGCGCTTACGCCTCCTGGGGGCCGACGGTGGCGGGCCGGGTGCCGGTTCACTGCATGGGGCCGTACCGCGTGCCCAATGTGCGGGCGCAGGCGCGGGCCGTGTTTACCCACGGGCCACCGTCCGGCGCTTTCCGCGGCTTCGGTGTGCCGCAGGCGGCTATCGCCCATGAAACACTGATGGATGAGTTGGCCGGTCGCAGCGGGCTGGATCCGCTCGAGTTTCGCCGCCGCAACGCACTGCGTATAGGCGACGTAACCGCTACCGGCCAGCGCTTGAGCGCCAGCGCCGGTTTGCCCCAGTGTTTGGATGTTTTGCGGCCCCATTGGCACGCCCTCAGACAAGCCGCCGCGGCGCACAACCGTGCGGGGGAGGGGACAACCTCTAGGCACGGCGTCGGCATAGGCTGCATGTGGTATGGCTGCGGCAATACTTCGATGTCCAATCCTTCGTCCATGCGGGTGACCTTAGCTAGGAGCGGTGAAGTCACTTTCTACAACGGCGCGCAGGATATAGGGCAGGGCTCTACGACCGTGCTCACCCAGATCATGGCGGAGGCCATCGGTATTCCTCTGCCCTCAATAACGGTGGTGGGTGCCGATACCGACCTCACGCTGGATGCCGGTAAGACGTCCGCGTCGCGGCAGACCTACGTGTCGGGCCGTGCCGCTCAGTTGGCTGGCGAACAGTTGCGGGCGCAACTGCTGCATCGGGCTAACGTGGGGCCGCGGGCGCGCATCGAACTTGCCGGTTCCACGGTGCGCTTTGTCGAAGATGGACGTGCACACACGATCGCCTTGGCTGATCTGCCATCCATCCCGGGAGAGGAGGGCAGTGCTGATGTGGTTCTGGTGGGCGAGGGTACGTTCGACCCGCCCACCCAAGCGCTGGATGAAAACGGTCAAGGCGAACCCTATGGGACCTACGGCTTCGCCGCGCAAATTGCCAGCGTCGAGGTGGATATAGAACTGGGAACGGTGCGAGTAACGCGCATCGTCGCCGCGCATGACGTGGGGGCCGCCGTGAATCCGATGCTTGTAGAAGGCCAGATCGAAGGCGGCATCGCCCAAGGTATAGGTCTTGCCCTCACGGAAGAATTCATCCCGGGCCGCACCGAGAACTTGCACGACTATTTGGTGCCTACGATCGGTGATGTGCCGCCCATCACCAGTTTGCTGATAGAGAGCCCGGAGCCCACCGGACCGTACGGGGCCAAGGGCATAGGCGAGCCCGCTTTGGTGCCGACGGCACCGGCTATTTTGAACGCTGTGTTTCATGCCACGGGGGTACGCTTTCGCAAGGTCCCGTTGCTGCCACACCGCTTATTGGCTGGATTGAAGGGGAGGCGCTGATCATGGTAGGGGCTGATCGCACGGCAAAATTCGGTGCCAGGGAGGCGGCGGGTGTAGTGCGCTGCGACGCCTGCCCCATCCTGTGCCGGATCAAACCGGGCAAGCTGGGCGCTTGCGATCGCTATGCCAATGAAAACGGCGCCCTGGTGAGAACCTATCAGCTGGTGTTGATGGAGCGAGCCCTGGCGGCGGGTGAAGAGGTGGTGCCGTTCGTGGGCCGGGGCGTGGCGGACTGGGATGGGCGCGCTTTCGCCAGCGAACGGACGTTTGTGACGGGCATAGGCGCGGGCACTACTTACCCGGACTACAAGCCGGCGCCGTTTATAGTCGCCTGCGAATATCAGGGCGTGGATACGGTCACGGTGGTGTCGGAGGGCATATTTTCCTACTGCGGCGTCAAGGTGAAGCTTGCACTCACGAAAAAATGACTATTTTTAGAGGTGCCCTGGTGACTTGCCGCCCGCGTGGACCCAGTTGGTGCCTACCTGACCACAGACATCGACGCCGTTGTTCGACCTACATTCGACGAACTCTTCGAGTAAAGAAAAGTTCCTGGTTGCGCTGGTTAAGTTCATGTGCGTAATCAGGTACGTGCAGCATGCGCCCGTGGACACCCACTGTTTCGGGAGACATGCGTAGAAAATCTGAAGGTGCTGCATCGAAATCGTGAGGAGGAGAGGTAAATGCAACCTGATGGGGGAACAGCTTGTTAGCGGGATCGCGCCAGCGTGCTGGTTTCATGTCTTACTCCTTTTTGCGCAAGGCTGCGGCGTTGGTTCACTAAACCTGTTTTGTTCTATGCGTCGGGTCGTACCCTCATACTCACGTGCGCGATCAGCATCGCTGAGTGTGGCGTCCAATGCCGCGAGCCTGAGATCGTGGGTTTCCGGCGTCAGTTGCCCCGCTGATCGGAGAGCATCCAGGCGGGCTTTCAGGGTGCGTTTTTTGTTTTCCTGATGAGGTTGAAATCGACTCATGTCCTGTGGCGTGAGGTTGTCGCCCCTTGTGAGATACCCTGCCTTGATAGCACCGTCCATGATAGCTTTACCCCGTTCAGTTCGTACCAGTGCAGCATTGGTGCCAGGATCAGAATCAAGAGATGCCACGGTTGGTGAACCACCATCCCACGTATCAGAAGCCGCGATATCTGCAGCTTCGCCAATACCATCAGGACAGATCTTGCAGCGAGCCGGCAGGCCCCATACGCTGTCGTCTTCACCCCAGAAGTCTAGATAGGTGAATCGCCGCTCTTCACCATCCTTCATTCTAATCACCGTATCACCAGGGCAGCCCAATCCTCGGTAGCGGATGGTCGCTACATCTGTTGCCTTGATACCGAGATCGGACAGAAAAGCACTCAGGGAAACAGTGTCCATAAATCCGCCGCAGACCATTGTCATCATGGCGAGGCAGGTTTCATCAACCGTAGGAGATTCCAGTGCGTAGTTGCGTAGTGCCGTGACATCGCAGGGTGTGCCGATAAAAACGAATCTTTCATTTGCCTTCAGTGTATCTTCAATCGTTTCATCTATGTTGATCAGCGTGGCGGTAGGTCCATATCTGGAGCCTGCGGCGTCAATGACCTGCTCCCTGCTGCGACTGATGGTCGCTTCTCCGAATGATGCATGTAGGCGGTGCTGCCTCGCGTGCAGAATGAAATCAACGAGGCCGGTTTCCAATAGATAAAGCGAAAGCGCGGTGAGCAAGCCGCCGGTTGACCCAAGGTGGCGTATCTGCGGATCGACTGCGAAGCTGAGGTAGATTTCCTCGAAGCTACCCCAGACGAGGTCATTTTGTGAGGCGTTGTTGTTTGCCCTGAGGGTCGTCGATGGGCAGGTGCGGTAGACCCGGTCTACATCCGCGTCTGTTAAGTTTTGGTTGGCTATTGGCCGCTCGAATCCATCAGGCTGTAACACCAATTTGATTTTGTTGTCAGGCGTGATGCTCTGACATAGGCCGCAGCCTATACACATGGCGTCTTCTGAGATCTTGTTTAATCTTGTGCTCGCGTCCATGATGGTTTACAGATGTTGGACGCCTCATTTAATCAGGAATCCAGGAATCCAGGAATCCAGGAATCAAGGAATCAAGGAATCCACATAACAGTCATGACAGTTCCTTTAGAATTTACGCCACAGTATGTCACTGAAAACAGCGAGCCTGCTGAACAGCTGTAAACGCATATTCTAAAGTCAGGTGAACCCTATCGGTCGCGGGCCTGATCTGGATCTTCTCTGTTCCAGTGGTGGCATCTCAATCATCAGCAATGACAATTGCTGCTTTTAGTAAGGCTCTAGCTACTAACCGGTGGTCAGTTCGTGCGCCGTAACAACCCCGGTATATTCGGTAACGACCCTGTGTCCATCTAGTGTTTTCGGAATCTTGGCGGAGAAGGTTGAGTCGAGGAGGTAAACTACAACAGTATTTTTGTCGGCAAAACCGTATCCAATAACCCCTTCTGTAGCCATAAGGGGGGGGGGGTGTGGTGCCGGCTCTTCCCTTCTTTAAGTGGGTGGTTTTCAGCGATGTATGCCAGTGGGATACAAATTCAGCCCACCCGGATGAAAGTAGATCGCTGCCTTATATCGTTCACGGTTTCTGAAACCACACGCTCGATTCTTCAAACTTTGGATCGTGCTGTTAATGCCTTCTGCACGTCCATTGTTGGCCTTAAGAACAATAGCGTTGACGATGCCCCACAAATGCGCTTTAACCGTTCTGGCAACTTCCTTGATGGGGTCTAGGCGGCATCTTTGAGCCCACTCAACCACTTCTTCCAGGCCTTGATTGCCCAAGCTGTGGATGGGTAATCCCATAAGCTCATCGCCAGTTCACCGATAGCCCAGGCGCTAGCTGTTTTAAGCGTTGAGTGTCTCAGTGGTTCAAAGTTATCCCACTGCTCTTTAGACAGGTTCTCAGGGTTTGTCAGCCCGTTGTAACGAGTTCCCTTTAGCCACTCTACACCCTTGCTTATAAGGGTTTTATTCTCTTCCATGCGAACCTTATTGACCGCTTTACCGAGGGACTGGGCAATATGGAATTTATCAAATGCTATCTTCCGGTCTGCCTCGGGAACATTTTGCCTGACTGACTTGATATAAGCTTTAGACCTATCCATCGTCACACATTCAATACCTTTTTTAGCGTCATCCGCCAACGTATCAAAATACTCATTGAGGCTGTCGCTTTTACGCTCATCAGCGACATGGATAACGACGCCTTTATCGTGGTCAGTCACTACTGTGACGTATTCGTGGCGCTTTTGAAAAGAGGTCTCATCGACAGCTAGTCGTTTTGGAGATTGGGCATTCCTGCGAGCAAGACCTCTCCTCACGGCACGTTGCCCAATACCATCAATGGCGTTCCAGCTAAGCTTCGTTTGTCGTGCAACAGCCTTGGTTGTTGCCTCTTTGAGCCAGTCAATGACCAAGGCTTCGAACAGGGCTGTGTATCGGGAGCCTGATTCAGCCCAAGGGACGTCAATGGCCAACACCTTGTGTTCAGGGCATTGGACACGGGGAACACGGGCGACGAGGATAGTTTGGAACCGACAGGTATCCCAATGCCGCCACTTCTGGATAATGTGGTCGTAACCCGGACAGGGCTTAGCGCAAACACGGCATTGGCAGCCTTTTTTGCCAGTGTGCTCAATAAAGACTTTAACCTGTTGCGCCTGAAGGGACAGCTCAACATCAGACACGAACCAGGGTGTTTCAATACCTAGTATTTGAGAATAGAGTTTCTTGTCGCGCATTGATGCATCTTTGCATTGAGTGTTTAGATTATGCTAAATCACCCACGCAAAGTGGGGAAGAGCCGAAAATGATGGAATAAAATGACGACCGCGGATTCAGAGTTGACATATGAAGAGCTAGCGAAACGCGCCCAGCATTTTCTTGCTGAGCGTCCAGTCGTTGTACTCGGCACGGGAGCGACGATTCCCCACGGTCTCCCATCCATGCCGACTCTTGCCGACGGGCTGCTGGCCGCCATCACGGATCATCCAGAGGGATGGGACGCTTTCGCAAGGCGATTGGACCATACCAAAGACCTTGAGCAAGCCCTTCACGATGTGCCGCTGCCACAGGACACCGTCGAGGTTTTGGTGCAAGAAACCTGGGAGATTGTGTCGGCGAAAGACATCGAACTCTACAAGCAACTCCTGAAGGGCGGAGCCGCCTTTCCGCTATCCGACTTGTTCGCTTACCTTCTGCGAACAGCGGACGCGCATCTCCGGGTTGTAACCACGAATTACGACCGCGTTGCGGAGTATGCCGCGAACGCAGTCGAGGCCTATGCGTCTACGGGCGTTACCGCCGGATGGCTTCAGCGCTTTGTCTCAACGTCCGTTTCTCGAGAGCGGCCGCCTTTACCCGGATTTGAGGGACTGGTGACAATCCTCAAGGTCCACGGCTCCCTCGACTGGTTTCGCGATGCCACCGACGACGTGATAGCGATCCCCCTCGCGCAAACGGTCCCTGACGACATGAAGCCCCTTGTTGTGACCCCTGGCGTCTCCAAGTACCGGGAGGTCCACAAAGACCCTTTCCGGACTGTGATGAGCGCAGCGGATACCGTTCTCCGCGAAGCTACCTGCTACGTGTGCATCGGGTACGGATTCAACGACGAGCATGTGCAGCCGGTTCTGGTAAACCGTGTAATGAAGGACGATATCCCTCTCGTAGTCGTCTCCAAGGAACTCACGGCGAAAACCCGGACTGCTTTTCTGAACGGGCCGCCGAAACGGTTCCTCTTCGTGGAGGAAGCGCCCGACGGAACCAGGGTGTACACACCGACTGACCCCGGCGGGGTAGTATTGGATGGTGTGTCCGTCTGGCAGTTGCAGGACTTTATGAACATGATCACCGGAGAATAAGAGAGTTAACGAATGCCGATTTTTGACTACAACGCCGGCGATGCCATCGGCTCTGCATACAGCGTGGACACCGGCACCGTTCTGGTGAGTGTTTCGAACCTTGATGCGCTTCGCAGGATGCAGGTTAATCATCTGGTCGTTTTGCGCAGTTCGCGAGCGGGCCAACATTTGATTGGGCTGATCAACAAGATCATGCGCAAGGCTCTCGTTGGGGTAAATGAGAACGAGCAGGACGGCGACGACATCCAGGACGATCGTGCTGTCGTCGAAAACATCGTCCGCGTGACACTCATAGGGACACTTCTCGATGCCGTCGGCACGGAGCAGAACATCTTCCGGCGGACGCTGGAAACGGTGCCCGAGATTGATGCTCCTTGTTTCATGCTGGGCGGCGAACGCCTCACGGCGTTCATGCGCGCCATTTCGAAGCAAATCGTCGAGGGCCAGGAGCCGCTCAACCTGGGCAAATATACGCTTGACGAGGAAGCCGACGCTTGGATTGACGGAAACCGCTTTTTCCAGCGACATGCCGTTGTGGTCGGCAGCACGGGATCCGGGAAGTCGTGGACGGTCGCCCGCATCCTTGAGCAGGTCGCTCAGCTGCCGAACGCCAGTGCTCTCCTTTTCGATATTCACGGTGAGTACACCCCGTTGGACGGTGACGGAATCAGCCATCTGAAGGTTGCGGGGCCGGGCGATCTGGCCGCGAACAGAACGCTGACGGATGGCGTGCTCTATCTGCCCTACTGGCTGCTGACGTACGAGGAAATGCTCGCCATGCTCCTTGACCGGAGCGATCAGAACGCGCCCAACCAGGCGATGATTTTCAATCGCGAAGTGACCGACGCGAAGCGGGCCTATCTTGGAGAAAACGAAAAGGAAGACGTGCTCGCGAACTTCACGATTGATAGCCCCGTCCCGTATAGCATTGAGAACGTTTTGGCGAAGCTCGGTAAGTGTGATATCGAGATGGTCCCTGGCGCAAACAACCGAGAGAAGCAGGGCCCGTTTCACGGGAAGCTGACACGGTTCATCCAGCGACTACAGTCCAAGACTGGAGACCGTCGCCTTGGCTTCCTTTTCAGCGCGGGCGACGACGCCATGCGGTACGAGTGGATGCAGGAACTCGCGACCGTTCTGCTTGGAAGCACTACGGTCCGAGGAGCTGGCGGAGTCAAGATTATCGACTTCTCGGAGGTCCCGTCCGACATACTGCCGCTCATCATAGGACTGGTGGCCCGTGTGGTCTTTTCGGTCCAGCAGTGGACCGAGAAGGAAAAACAACATCCAGTCGCGTTGCTGTGTGACGAAGCTCACCTGTACATCCCGGAACGGCATGAATCGGGTGTGTCCGAAGAAGGCCTGAAGTCGTTTGAGCGCATCGCCAAGGAGGGCCGAAAGTACGGAGTGGGATTGACCGTCATCAGTCAGCGCCCGGCGGAAGTTAACCGAACGGTATTGAGCCAATGCAACAACTTCGTAGCGATGCGCTTGACTAATGCGGAAGATCAAGCAGTCATCCGCCGCTTGATGCCGGATACACTCGGGAGCTTCGCAGAGCTATTGCCGATCCTGGATATTGGTGAAGCGCTCATTGTTGGCGATGCCGCTATGTTGCCCAGCCGTATTCGTATTGACGAACCTACCAAGCGTCCCAGCAGTGCAACGGTAGACTTCTGGGACCGGTGGGCGGCGGAAGCCATTGAGAGCGGAATCGTAGATGGCGTCGAGGCACTTCGAAAGCAACAAACAAGCAGATAGTGAGGCCGTCGGTGTGCCGCTAACAAAGCGCTGCAGCGGACGCGCTGGCGCGTGCCGCTGAGCATTGACGTTCGGCAAAGAGCACAAGCCGGCTCCTTACCTCTCTGCTAGATAGGCGATTGAAATAAAGGTGCGCGGATGTTGTACACGAATCTCGGACGCATCGTTGCAGCTCTAACGCTGATATGCGGAATCTTGGTATTCGCTATGGGGCTGGGCGTTGCAACAGGGGTAATAGTCGAGCCTGAACCCGGACGATACTTGGGTAGCACATCACCGAGAGAAGCTATCGATCGCGGGCTCCTGTACGCCTTGTTTGGCATCATCTTGGGCATATTGACCGAGATTAGCCGTTCGCTTCGGGCCGGAGAGAAATAGTGAGCGTAGAGAACTATGCTTACATAAACTAACAGGAACTGCTTTGCAGTCAGCGCAAATGTTAAACGCCCGCTACTGTCTTCAACTTGAAAGGCAATCTGAGGCTATTAATATTGACCACGTAGTTACAAATATCAATGAAGAATATCGTTTGGTTTTACCAAATTCGTTTGCCGCATTGATCAACGACATCTCATACGCTTATGACTATTTTAAAAATCAACAGGTTGAAGAGGTGTCTAGGGCTGGTTACTGGAAATTCAGAGTTCTTTAACTTTTTGAGGCTAAGCAAGAGCTTGACAGCGAACTTGCAGCTCTTGGAGCTTAATAAGGCTAGTCAGCAGGACGCAGCAAAGCTGCGCCTCTGCTGGCGGCGTTATGCCCCAATACAAATCATCAATATAATCAATGAAATATGTAGATTTGACAAAATACGGCAATGCCGTATATTTTTAATTTATGATTTTCATTGAAACAAGCAAATTTACCAAACTGCTTTCTGATTATTTGTCGGACGATGAATACAGAATGTTGCAATGGCACCTACAGGAAAAACCTGAGTCTGGTGATATTATTCGTGGCAGCGGCGGTGTCCGAAAAGTACGTTGGGCTCCTGAAGGAAAAGGTAAAAGCGGTGGTGTTCGAGTAATTTACTACTGGAAGAAGAGTGACTACGAAATCTGGATGCTCACAATTTACAATAAATCGGAGCAAGCCACTATTCCAGGTCACATTCTAAAGAAAATTGCGGAGGCTATCGAAAATGAATGAACGAGATATAGGCCAAGAAATTTTGGATGGTATTGAGGAAATTAAGGCTTTTAAGTCCGGTGAAGACAAGCTTAAAACCTCTATTCTTTCAGAGCCATCACCGGCTAAAGAGATTAGAAAAAAATTAAAACTTTCTCAGTCAGCGTTTGCAGGTTTTATGGGTGTCAGCATAAGAACCATACAAGACTGGGAACAAGGCCGCCGAACCCCGCAAGGTCCTGCAAAAGCACTGCTAAGAATCGCAGAGCAATGCCCAGAAGTATTTCAAGAACTACGATAACTCAGGCACGGGGCATAACAAAAATTTCAGGGACTGCGTCTGAGGTGGTCCTCATAGCCTAGACAAGGATCAGCGCCGATTAAGTGGATCTTCTGCGTGACGATGATGCGAATAGGAGCAGAAGATGACCGGAAGAAAACGACGTAATCATTGCCCTGCATTCAAAGCCAAAGTGGGCCCTGGCGGCGTTGCAGAACGAACGTACTTTGGCTGTGCTAGCAGAGCCATTCGATGTCCATGCCAATCAGAGCCAGGATTGGAAAAGGCGCTGGGTCGATAGCGCCGAAGAGGTATGAGGTGTCTCTGCGCGCCTATGAGACACCCGCACAGTGACGAGCAGGGCTGGCTCGATAGTTCCAATTCTATAATGCCAGGCGCCACCACAGTGCACTGGACCGATGCACCCCGGATGCGGTGTACCTTGGCTCAGGTCGGCGCATCAAGGGCGGCCTGATCAGCATAAGGAGCACACTTAATGGGCTGTCCAATTTTCCGGGTCCACTTCTGTTTCAGGATGCAGCTTCAGGCTGACGGTCAAAAGCTATCCTCACAATACGCCATAAGCTTGGCAGCCCGCTGTATTCCCACTTTCCCTTGCGCGCCATTCGCAGCTAATCTGATGGATGCAACTTTTGGTGACGAGGATTGAATACATGAGCCAGATTGATGGCGCCACACTGATCGCTAGAAGCCTCAAACAACAGGGTATTGACCACCTGTTCGGGGTGGTTGGATTTCCCGTCGGCCCGATCGCGGCGGCGGCGCAGAAGGAAGGTATCGCTTATATCGGCATGCGCAATGAGCAGGCCGCCTCCTACGCGGCGCAGGCGTACGGCTATATGACGGGCCGCCCCGGCGCTTGCATCGTCGTCACCGGTCCCGGTGTAGTGCATGGTCTGGCCGGTCTTGCCAACGCGCAGCAAAACTGCTGGCCGATGATCTTGATCGGCGGTGCCTCGGAGACCTACCGTGGTGGCATGGGCGCATTCCAAGAGGAGCGCCAGGTGCTGATCGCTTCGCCGTTTTGTAAATTCGCCCACGGCATAGAGAGCGTGCGGCGCATCCCCTACTACGTCGAGATGGCGACCCGCCATGCTCTGTATGGACGCCCGGGTGCGTGTTATCTGGACATGCCCGACGACATCATCCAAGGCACTTGCGACTTGGATGATGTGGTGCAGGTGGAGCGGGCCCCGCAGCCGCCGCGTATGACTGCGCCAACGCAGAGCGTGGACGCGGCGTTGGATCTGCTGGAGACGGCCGCGCGGCCTTTAGTTCTGGTGGGTAAGGGCATGGCTTGGGCGCGTGCCGAGGACGAGGTGCGCGAGTTTATAGACCGGACTCAATTGCCTTTCATACGCTCGCCCATGGGTAAGGGCGTGGTGCCCGACGACCATCCCCTATCAGCGGCGGCGGCGCGTACCCTGGCCTTACAGCAAGCGGATGTGGTGTTTCTGATGGGCGCGCGCTTCAACTGGATTTTCCATTTCGGCTTGCCGCCACGCTTCTCCAAGGACGTCAAAGTTATTCAACTCGACATCGCGCCCGAGGAGATCGGCCACAACAAGCAATCGGCAGTGGCGCTGGTGGGCGACGGCAAAGCCATCATGGGGCAGATCAATTCAGCCCTCGGCAACCGGCAGTGGTTTTATCCGCAAGACACGCCGTGGCGCGAAGCCCTGGCCGAGAAAATGGCCACCAATGCGGCCGCCATCAAGCCGCAGATCGACGATGATCAAGCGCCGGCCAATTATTACCGGGCGCTGCGTGATGTCGCCGCCTGGATGCCTGCCAATGCGGTCTTAAGCGCTGAAGGCGCTGGCACCATGGACATAGGTCTTACCCAGTTGCCGGTCGCCGACGCCCGTTCCTGCTTGAACGCGGGCACCTACGGCACCATGGGGGTAGGACTGGGCCATGCCATCGCTGCCTGCGTGGTCCATCCGGATCGGCCCGTTATCCATCTGTCCGGGGATTCGGCCATCGGCTTCTCCGGCATGGAGATGGAGACTTTGGTGCGCTACAACTTCCCCGCCAAGATCGTGGTTTTGAACAACGGCGGCATCGGTCCCGGCATGCCATCGATCCCGGATGATCCGATGATGAATATGCAGCCCAACGCGCTTATCTATGGTGCCCGCTACGACAAGATCATGGAGGATTTTGGCGGTAAAGGTTTCTTCGTGGAGGATCCGAAAGACTTGCGCCAAGCTCTTGATGAAGCGATGAAGTTTTCCGGCCCGGCGCTTGTGAACGTAGTCATCTCACAGCAATCGTCCCGCAAGCCACAGCAGTTCACCTGGCACGCGTAAAATTCGCACTGATCTTGGCTGGCACCGAGCCTTGGCCTGCATTGGTTTTGGCCGGTGCCGGATATCGCCTGTGCTGGATATCGCCTGTGCTGGATATCGTAGGTGGCGCTGCGCTCGCGCGTGGCGCCACCGCTTTGGTTCAACGCCCCCCGCTTTAATTCAACACATCAAGCCGTCTTACGCGCCTCTAACGCATCGTCTAGCCAGTCAGTCACGACTGCTTCGGCGTGTTCATTCAGCAGCGGAGCGGGACCTAGCGCCGGCGGTTCGCCACCAAAGCGTACCGGCCAGCCGGTCATGACATAGTCACCCGCCTGCGGATGGCGCATGGTCTGGCGGATGTTGCGCTGCTCGAAGTTCTTGTCAGCGGCTAGCTCTTGGGTATCCATCACCGCGCCGGCAGGAACCGTGGCCGCGCCCACCAGCCGCATGGCGGTGTGCTTGTCATGTTGCCGGGTCCACTCGCAGACCAGTGCGTCCACCTCGGCCCGGTGCTCGGTGCGGGCGGCCGGTGTGCTGAAGCGCTCGTCGCCGATTAGATCCTCGCGGCCCATGACCCCTAACAGCCGGTGCCAATGCTCGGGATTGGCAGGACTGGTGAAAATGTACACATAGTCGTTGGGGCCACCGCCTTTGCAAGGATAGACGCCTATGGGCGGTTGGCCGCCACCCACGGTCTTGGAGCCGGCGCGGGGCGCGGCTTTGCCACCTGAGCGTTCCATGTAGGTAAACGCATTGCGGATGTAATGCAGGATGGAATCCTGCATCGCCACCTCCAGGTGTTCGCCCTGGCCGGTGCGCAGCCGGCGTATATAAGCACCGAGGATGGAGATGGCCATCAACATGCCGGTGCCGGTGTCGCCCACGGTCGTGCCCGGCTTGCACGGCGGACCGTCTTCCTCGCCGGTGATGGACATGAGGCCGCCCACCGCCTGGGCGATCATGTCGAAAGCCAAGTTGTTCTCGAATTCGGTGCCGGCGCCAAAGCCTTTGATCTGGCAGTAGATAATCGCCGGGTTGAGGGCTTTGACGACGGCATAACCGAGTCCTAGGCGCTCGATGGCGCCGGGCGCAAAGTTCTCGATCATGACATCGGCCTGCGCCGCTAGACGTTTGAGGGTCTCAAGCCCTTGCGGGTCCTTCAAATTGAGCGCAATGGACCGTTTGCTGGAGTTGTATTGCAAGAAATATTGAGCATCCACCTCGCTCCCGCTACGGCCAATGCCGCGGCCCGGATCGCCCACCCGCGGATTTTCCACCTTGACCACGTCGGCGCCTAGCCAGGCCAGTGCCTCGGTGCACGAGGGCCCCGCCTCGAACTGGGTTAGGTCAAGAACTTTAAGACCGGTCAGGCAATTCTCTCCGCTCATCGGCGTTTCACCTCAGTTATTGAAAACCACATAACCTGCCGCGCGCTTCGCTGGCGGCCGATTGTAAGCCGTTGTTGGCGAACTGCAAAAATCACCGTGCGGGTGAATGGTCTCGCCGGTAGCGCTATCATGGCGCGATGACAGTTTCATACGACAACTCGAAAGCCGTCTACGACGGCATCAAATCGGCTGGCGTGCGCAGTCTATCGGCGCTACCGGAGACTTGGCTGGGCTTGTTATTGCAACGGGCGGAGAATGATCCGCAGATGACCCTGGTCCAGGTGTGCAAGGAGGAAGAGGCCATAGGGATTGCCGCCGGCGCCTATTTCGCCGGGGCGCCGCATATGTTGCTGATGCAAAATCATGGACTGTTCGGCGCCGTCAACGGCCTTGTTTCGCTAGCCCAGCTCTATCACATACCCCTTTGCATGCTGATCGCCTACCGTGGCCATTGGGGCGAGCCGCATCCGTGGCACACCCGCGGCGGTATCGTCACTGAAGGGATTTTGCGCGCCCTCGGCATTCCCTTCGAACAGGCCCGCGATCCGGCCAAAGTGGGACAGCAAATCCGCCAAGCTTGGACGTTTTCGCAAAGCGCTTTGGCGCCAGTTGCGCTGCTGTTGACGCGCGAGCTGATGGAAGCGGTGTAGCCGATCGGTGAAGCGCGCAACCTGCATCGAAATGCTCTACCCGGAGTTGGCAGACAAGCTCGTCGTGACCATCATGGGCGCTTGCGCCCAAGAGCTGTATAACCTGGGTCACCGCGAGAATTTCTTCTATTTGCAACACGCCATGGGTCTGGCGTCTTCCATCGGCATGGGCCTGGCCCTGCACCGGCCTGATGAGCGGGTCATCATACTCGACGGCGATGGCTCGGTGCTCATGAATCTAGGAGGACTGGCGACCTTGGCCCGCTACCGTCCGCCTAATCTTATCCATATTATTTTCGATAACGGCAGCCTGCTCTCGACCGGTGGATTCGATACCCACACAACAGAAGGGATCACTGATCTGGCGGCGGTCGCCCGCGGTGCCGGCCTTGAACATGTTGCCGCCGTGGACGACACATTAGCTTTTGGCGAGGCGGTACTGGATGCGTTCGAGCGTCAGGCGACCAGCGTTATCGTTGCCCAGGTAGAGGCCGTAGGCCCTGATGCCTACGGCATGGATATAGCTCTACCGGAAAACGCTTTTCGCTTTAAGCGCCATATCGAGCAGCGTAGCTAGCTGATCGACAAAACGGCATGGTCCCGTCTTGTTGCGCGCGTGGGCGGACAATCTCGGGACTACTGCCGCAATCCGGTCGTTGGCTATGCGCAGGATGCGGGGCGCTTCGTTCACTTCGAATGCAGTGAACTGGCCAACGCCGCCATGCTCGGGCCGGACGCGAAAGACCGCGTTGGGCGATGTTGAAGAGCCTCGTCATAACAGCAAGCACTATCCCTGGAGGCCGGCTGCATGGTTTTGACTGCTCGTTGTCAAGCAGGGCCGGATTGCGCATAGTACCGGCGTACAAGCTCGGGGGAGACGCCCGCGGCCCGCTTCGGTGGTGTACCGCGCCGCCGGCCGTGGGGACATAAACTATTGATCGCACGCCTGATTATTCGCCGGTTACTGCTAGGGGCCGCTACGGTGTTAGTCGTGTCGATGTTGGTGTTTTTCGGCATCGAGATCTTGCCCGGTGACGTCGCCGAGGCGATCTTGGGGCAGGGTGCGACACCGCAGACCTTGGCCGTGATCCGCGCGGAGCTTGGCCTGGAGCGCCCGGCGGTAGTGCGATACCTGGACTGGTTGGCCGGGTTTGTAAGTGGTGATCTCGGTGAGGCGCTAGGCACTGGCCGGGCCATCTCCGAGCTGATGGCGCAGCGCATTCCCAGTACTTTGTTGTTGGGCGGCGTGACCGCGCTGCTCGCCGTACCGCTGGCATTGTCGCTGGGTCTCGCCGCGGCGATGTATCCGGGTTCCTTGTATGATCGCGCTATCACGGTGGTAACGCTGTGTGTCATCTCCGGCCCCGAGTTCTTGCTCGCCACGCTGCTGGTGTTGGTGTTCGCGGTGACCTTGCGCTGGGTACCGGCGATCTCATATCTATCCGATACGGCCACGCTAGAGCAGTACTTTAGGGCGTTATTTCTACCCGTATTGACGCTAACCTTCGCCGTACTCGCACCGATGACGCGCATGACCCGAAGCGCGGTGCTCAACGTTATGACGTCGCCAGCTATCGAGATGGCCATCCTGAAAGGTGTACCGCGCATGCGCATTGTGCTGTGGCATGCATTGCCCAATGCGTTCGCCCCCATCGTGAATGTGATCGCGATCAACCTCGCTTATCTGATCACGGGCGTCGTCGTGGTGGAGGTGATTTTTTCTTTCCCTGGGCTGGCCAAGCTCATGGTCGATGGGGTGCAAAGCCGTGATATCCCGGTGGTTCAAGCGTGTGCCATGTTGTTCTGCGCTGTCTATGTGGGGTTTTATCTGATCGCCGATGTGGCCTCGATCGTGTCCAATCCCAGGCTCAGACATCCGCGATGAGCACCGCGCCCACCGCGAGATCGGGGCGGTCATATCTGCCGTCTTTTGGCATCTATGGCGCAGTGTGCATACTTATTTTGCTGTTCTGGCTGGTGGTGGCGCTGTTCGCGCCCTATCTGGCGCCCCGCACCGAGAGCGAGATCATTTCCAGTGCCTCTTTCGCAGCCTTGGGGCAGGACGGTCTACTGGGCACGGATTATCTAGGGCGCGATCTGCTCTCCAGGCTGTTTTATGGCGCCCAGACTACCCTCGGGTTGGCGCTGCTTGCGACGGTTTTGGCGTTTTGTTTGGGCGTGGTCGGCGGCTTTGTGGCAGGTATTGCCGGGCGCTGGGTAGACACTGTCATCAGCCGCACCGTGGACGCTTTTATTTCGTTTCCCACCATCATGTTAGCGTTGTTGATCGTGTCCATTTTCGGCACTTCGTTACCGGCATTGGTGTGTGCCATCGGCTTTATCGAGGCCACGCGGGTGTTTCGCATCTCGCGGGCACTGGCCGTCAATATCATGACGCAGGATTTCGTGGAGGTGGCCCGTGCCCGTGGCGAGAGCTTGTGGTGGATCCTGTGGAACGAAGTGCTGCCGAATGCGTTCATTCCGCTTTCCACCGATTTCGGCTTGCGTTTTACCTTCTCGATTTTGTTGTTGAGCGCACTGTCTTTTCTAGGTTTAGGCGTGCAGCCACCGCACGCGGATTGGGGCTCGATGGTCAAGGAGAACATGACTGGCATCCACATCGGCTCGGCCGCGTTGTTTCTGCCGGCCTTGGCGATATTCTCCGTTACGTTGTCGATCAACTTCCTGGTCGATTGGAATCTGTCCCGCTCGCAGCGGGATATCTCCGATGAGCTGATCAAATGAGCAGGCCGCTGCTGGACATCCGTGACTTGCGCATGGAAGGGCGCCTGCCTCACGGCGGCTGGCAAGCCATAGTGGATGGGGTGTGCGTGCAAGTGAGCCGTGGTGAAGTCGTCGCTCTTATCGGCGAGTCCGGCGCTGGCAAATCGACCATCGCGCTCGCTGCGATGGCTTACGCGCGGCCCGGGTGCCGCTTCGTCGGCGGCGAGGTGGTGTTCGATGGCGAGTCCATCTTGGCTACCAGCCTGGAGCACAAGCGCGCGCTGCGCGGGAGCCGCAGCGCGTATGTGCCACAGTCGGCGGCCGCCGCTTTTAATGCTGCCCACACCCTAGGTGCTCAGATCACCGAGGCGCCGCTGGTGCATCGGGTTTATTCCCGCTCGCAGGCGCAAGCGCATTTGGTGGAACGGGCGCGGCGCATGCGGCTGCCGCAGCCCGAGCGTATAGGCGGTAAATACCCGCACCAGGTGAGCGGTGGGCAATTGCAGCGCCTAGCCGCTTCGATGGCCATGTCGTGCGGGCCGGACCTATTGGTCTTCGACGAGCCGACG
The DNA here is from genome assembly GCA_012103455.1 of Gammaproteobacteria bacterium. GTDB lineage: Bacteria > Pseudomonadota > Gammaproteobacteria > HK1 > HK1 > WLWT01. The sequence continues at coordinate 3,286,057 of WLWT01000001.1, read as the reverse complement.
ACTGCTATCGATGTCACCACGCAGGTGGAAGTGTTGGCCGCATTCAAGGATGCGCTGCGTGACGCTGGCGCGGCGGCTCTTTATGTGAGCCACGACTTGGCCGTTGTCGCGCAGATGGCCGATCGCATCATCGTGCTGCGCCACGGCCGGATCATGGAGCAGGGGCCGGTTGAGCAAATCATTCACGAACCGGCGCATGACTACACCCGCCAACTGATGGCGGCCGTGCGCCCGCCGCCCAAAGCTGTCAATACCAAGGCCATCAACACCGAAGCCGCCAGTACCGAAGCCCTCAGTGATGCAGCCCTCAGTGATGCAGATGACTGCTATCAAGAGGCACCTCAGCCCGTGCTTTGCGTGCGTGGCATCAGTGCCGGTTATGGCCCGCCCCCCGGTATGCAGGTGTTATTCGACGTGGATCTCGACGTGCCTCCTGGCCAGGCGGTGGGCATCATTGGCGAATCGGGTTGTGGCAAATCGACCCTGGCCCGGGTCATCTCGGGGTTGTTACCGGCATTCGCCGGCGAGGTGCTATTGGATGGGGCTGCTCTTGCCGCGGAGGTCAAAAACCGCACCAAGCAGGCACTACAGCGGGTGCAGTTGGTGCTCCAGATGCCCGATGTCGCCTTCAATCCGAAGAAGAAGATCGGCCATGCGCTCGGCCGGCCGCTGGAGTTTTATATGGGGCTGGGCGCGGGCGAGCGCCGCCAGCGCGTTGAAGAGTTGTTGGCGATGGTGGAATTGCCCGCCGATTTCGCCGACCGCTATCCGCACGAGCTATCCGGTGGCCAGAAACAACGGGTCAATCTGGCACGGGCGCTGGCCGCCGAGCCGGACGTGATTTTGTGCGATGAGGTCACCTCGGCGCTGGATACGGTGGTAGGCGCGGCCATCATTGAGCTGCTGAAATCGCTGCGCCGGCAACTGCATACGGCGTTTGTATTCATCAGCCATGATCTATCGACGGTAGCCTCGTTCGCCGATCGCGTCGTCGTGTTGTATGCCGGGCGGGTGGCCGAACAAGGATCCACGCAGGCGGTACTGTCACCACCGTTTCATCCGTATACGCGCCTGTTGCTAGGCTCCGTCCCGCAACTGCACACCGGCTGGCTGGAGGATTACCGCGCCACGGCAGAGGCGCAGCAGGCCATGGCGGACATCGTGGACATCGGGCTTCGCGGCTGTCCTTTCCACACCCGCTGCCCGCAGATGATCGAAGGCACTTGTGACCGCGAGGCACCACCGGTGCGCGAACTGGACGGCGGGCATGTCATCGCCTGCCATCAAACCATCATGCAACTGCAATAAGGGCACCTGCTAAAAATAGTCATTTTTTCGTGAGTGCAAGGAAGCACCGTGCGCAGAACCGCAGTGTATAGTCATACACGAGGATTCGAGCACGGCGCTGACGCCGCAATCGCGGAAAAAGTGCATTTTTAGAGGCGCCCCTAACTGGTTGCATGAGTTCACCGGTACAGACCGGCGTTAAAACGGTCCTGGTTGGACCGCAGGAGAAAAACGATATGAAATTGAAGCAACAAGAACTCGATCACTACCAGAGCGAGTATGCAAAGTCGCGCATTTCACGGCGCGAATTCATGGGGCGGATGACGGCTCTGGGGGTGGCCGGGGTTACCGCTGGCTCACTGCTGACGGCGGCGCACAGGGTGCGGGCTGCTACCCCTAAACGTGGCGGACGCCTGCGGCTGGGTTGGTATGGCCACAGCGCCAACGACACGCTCAATCCCAACCGGCTGACCACTTCGCTGGACTTCACCCGCACCTTCCAGCTTTGCAGTACGCTGGTGAGCTATGGCTCCGATCTCTCGGCGGAGCCGGATCTGGCCGCATCGTGGGAGGCTTCCGCAGACGCCAAGACCTGGCGCTTTAAAATCCGCAAAGGGGTTGAATTCCACCATGGTAAATCGCTGACAGTACAAGACTGCATCTATTCTCTGAACCGGCACCGCGGCGAGAACTCCGACTCGATCATCAAAGCTTGGCTCTCGTCGATTACCGAATTGAAGGCGGATGGCGACTATCTGGTGGTGAGCCTGGATTCACCGACTGCCGATCTGCCCATGTATTTCGGTGATATGCATGCGGCGATCATGCCCGATGGCCATACCGACTTCGACAACATGATCGGCACCGGCCCGTTCAAGCTGAAAAGCTTCAAACCGGGGGTGGGCATGCTGGCCGTGCGCAACGGTTCTTATCACTTCGATCAGTATCCGTACGTGGACGAAGTAGAGTCCTTCGGTATCGCCGATACGGCGGCCCGGGTCAACGCGCTGTTGGCCGGCGATATCCACTTCACCGTGCGGGTTGATCCCAAGTCCATCGCCATCATCAACGGCGCGCCCGGTGTGACCATGGCCAATGCCAAATCCAGCCGCCATCTGACCTATCCCATGATGGTGGACCAAAAACCCACGGATAACTTGGAACTGCGCCGGGCGCTTAGACTCATGGTGGACCGGCAGGCGGTTTTAAAGAATGTGCAAAAAGGCTTTGGCGCCATCGGCAACGACACGCCGATCGGCCCCGCCGATCGCTACTGGTGCAAAGAGCTTCCGCAGCGCGACATCGATTTGGACAAGGCCAAGTTCCACCTGAAGCAAGCGGGTATGACGGGCCAGACCATCAACCTGCACACCTCGCCAGCGGCCGGTGGCGTACAGTCGGTGGATATGGCTTTGTTGATCCGTGAGTCAGCCGCCAAGATCGGCTTCAACATCCACGTAGTGCGTGAGCCGACTGATGGCTACTGGTCCAACGTGTGGATGAAGCGGCCCTTCCACGGCTCCAACTGGATGCCGCGGCCCACCGCCGACTTACGTTTTTCGCTGACTTATATCTCCGGCGCCAAGTGGAACGAAGCGCATTGGTACGACGAGAAGTTCGATAGTTTAATCAAAGAAGCGCGCGGTGTTTTGGATGGCCCCAAACGGTACGAGCTCTACTGCGAGGCGCAAAAGATCATGTGGGACAAGGGCGGTTCCATCATCCCGCTGTTCACCGATTGGCTGGATGCCCGCGCGGACAAACTGGGTGGCTGGAGCGCCCATCCGGTGGGTGAAGGCGATGGATTTAAGTTGTCGCACTGGGCGTGGCTGGAATCCTGAGTCCAGGTCACGAGCACGGGCCGGCCATGTTGGCCGGCCCGTCTTGACTCTTGCCATTCTCAATCGTTTCCAACCCGGTGACTGCCGCCCTTATTAACAAAGCCCGGTATGAGGCATCCAAGCCGGTATCCGAACCGGCACGCCCGGCCCAATTGGCCGCCGGCCCGGCACCGGCCAGGGCCGCATGCTCCGGTTCAAGCGGCCGCGCCGCATCACGCCAAAACAACCAATCCACAAGCTTGACCCGCCGGCCTATCGGCTCACTCAACCAGTCATCAACGCAACGCCTCCACCGCTTGCTTGAACTGCCTGTCCTGTAATCGATGTTGGCGCGGCACATCGCGCAGAAAAGCCTCTATATCCGCCTTGGATAAAGCCGGCAATGATTTATCCAGAAAGGCTTTGAGCAAGCCTTCGGCCTGTCGGACATAGCAACGCCGCGCGCCTTCGGGCAGCTGTTGTTTGGCTAACAGGTTAAGGTATTTGTGTCAATGGGATGGGGATTTCATCTGTGAAATGATGATGCGTGGTGACTCTGATTAATACATTGTTAAGCGTAAAAACTATAACGCACCAATCGAGCAATAAGTCAAACATTGAGCTGAGCAGCTTTACACACCATTGGTTTTAATAGGAAAATCATGCAGAAGATCGTGGAGACAAGTAAGAAATGAACCGTTTCATAGTGAACATGGCTGTCGTGAAGGTGAACTGGGACCGATCGACTGCAGCACCATTTCTTGACAACTATCTTCCGCTAGTTATTTACACACTTCGCAGCATGACTGCGGACGTAGTTACAGTACAAGACTTCAAAACAACCTTTGAGGAAACTGCAGACTTTTCAGTGCCTCACAACGTAGCATTAGTGCTATTGAATAGAGCAATGAAGAAGTATGATGCCATAACCCGCTCTGCCAATGGCACGTACACTATAAATCGGCCAGTCTTGCCAGAGAATGATTACATAACGAATAGAGATAAAGAAGAGAGGGAATTTCGCAAACTGACGGATCGATTCGAAGCGTACCTGAGTCACGAATTCAACATCTCCATCGAACACGAGGAAGCAGGCCGATACTTTTTTGAGATTCTTTATCAAATATCGCCTCGGCTGTTCGGTAGCGCGCTGCGTGATGGAGGTGACATCAAAGGAGAGAGCGAACCGCATTGGAAGTACTCATACTTGATCTCTAGGTTCATAAAGAATGCTTTAGAAAAAGACCAAGAGAGTCTCGATATCGTTCTTTCATTTGTACGTGGCGCAATGCTGACGGAAACTTTTTACTACCAAGCCCCGGAAGAAATCCAAAGGAAAATACAAGATGTTGCCGTTTATTTGGATACTTCCGTGCTCCTTGATCTTTTTGGCTATTCTCAAGAGTCTCAGCATGCACCCATTCGTGAAATGGTGAGCATGCTCAACGAGCTTCGAGTGCCTCTACGATGCTTCGATAAAACCAAGGGGGAGATTGATGCCATTCTTCACACAACCTCAATCAAGGCGCAGCAGTTCGGAAGAATTAAGGATGCTTGGCCAGGCAGCGTTGGAGAATTCTTCAATCGAAGAGGGTACAAATCCTCCGATATAGAAATAGAAAGGAATCGTATTGACGATTACTTGCGGCAGTATGAAATAGGGGTAGTTGATGCGCCAGCGTATCTAGGCAAGTACGGAATCAGTGAGAAAGGCCTAGATGCGGCAATTAAAAAGCGAATACCCTATCAATCGGACGAGTCAAGAGCTAGAGATGTAGACTGTATCGCAGCAATATTCCGACTTCGTCAGGGGAAAATCAAAAGACGACTCTTAGACTGTAAGGCAATCTTTGTTACAAAGAACAGTGCTCTCGCCTCAAGTTCAACGCGTTTTTTCAATGAACAGTATGGTCATTCCGATACACCCCTTTGTATTCCAGACCAGGTTTTTACCACATTGGTATGGTTAAAGACCGCGAACAAGGCCCCGAACCTTCCCCGCGAAAGAGTCGTAGCGAATTGTATCGCAGCTCTACAGCCATCAGAAGAAGTGTGGCAAAGCTATGCATCTGAGGCCGAAAAACTGTTAGCGCAAGGAAACATTACGGAGAACGACTACGAGTTATTGGTTCACAGCACAGATTCGAGACTTCACTTAATGGATTTGACCTTCGGCGATGTGAGCAAGGTCGTCGGTACGGTCAAGGAGGTGCTGGAGAGGTCAAAGCAAGAAATATTGAGTGACACCCTGATTGAAAATGAAAAACTAAGAAAGAGTGTTGACGAAAGCCGCAGCGACGCTGTTGGCTTCAAGAACCGATTGCGCCATCTCGTTGAGAATGTTGTTTCGGGATCATTGTATTTATTTTCCCTGGCTCTACTTATTTATGGGCTAACTGCCACGTGGCCGGGGAATTTCACCTTGTTAGCAATTTTGCCTGCAGCTGCAATCTTACTGGCTTTGGTTCTTACAGTGGCCAACCTCATATTGGGAACGTATCTTCAAAACTATATTCGCAGGATATCAGCAAGAACTGCTGATAGAGTTATGGCGTGGATCGAGGCAAGCAAGTAAAAATGCTTGCACGGTTAGCCCGTCTGAACAACGCCCAACAATGCAATGCACCCGACGCTCCAGTCGCTACCGCTCCTTCCGCGCGGGTGATTGCGGTTGTTAGGCGTAATCCGAGAACGCGCAAACCTAGATACGGGTGAATATAAACGGTCAATGAAATACGCTTTTGTAAACGGACAGCGAAGCGAGGCCCAACCGAATCGCACTGGAGAGTGTCCCTGTTGCGGCGGGTCGGTAATTGCCAAATGCGGCGAGATTCGAGTCAATCATTGGGCGCACAGACGTGGACAAAATTGTGATTACTGGTGGGAGAGAGAAACTGAATGGCATCGCAATTGGAAAGATAGTTTCCCAACACATTGGCAAGAGTTTGTTCATCGGGACGAGAATGGTGAGCGACACATTGCAGATGTGAAGACCGACCACGACTGGGTGATTGAGTTCCAACACTCATACCTCAAACCTGAAGAGCGAGAATCTCGCGATGCGTTCTACTCAAAGCTAATCTGGGTCGTAGATGGAACGAGGAGGAAAAGAGACGTAGAACATTTCCACGCTGCGCTAAATAAAGGAATCGCCATTCACCGCAGCGTGCCGGTCCGGAGGATCTTGCCGGGACGATCAGCGTTGCTAAGGGAATGGGCAAACAGTCCCTCACAAGTATTCCTAGATTTCGGAGGCCAGAGCGTAGTCTGGTGGTTGTTAGCGAAGCGTCAAGAAGGCCCGTTCTACGTTACACCGTTCTCTCGACCGGAGTTCATCCAAATACATCTGGGGGCGAGCGAAGAGGCGATTTCCGAATTTGAAAAGCTTGTCGCGGACCTCAGAAGTCTGGCCTCCAACTATGAGGCGCAGTTTCAACTTCAGGTGCAGAGAGTCCGTTCAAAAACGACGGCGAATGGGTTTCAACAGTACCTCGCCCGCAAGTCTGCTCGGCGCCGCCTCTAGAAACGAGTTGTACCGATGTATCGACTTCACCCATATTCCGAAACCGCGCCTAACAAGGCGATCGAGATCGCTCCGGCCTTCGGCCTCCGCCGGACGTCCAACCCGCTTCGCGGCTTGTCCGCGGCTGAGCTTGGTCGTGTGTGCCGGACATGGCACGAAGCTAGTCGGGTGAAAGTCCCGGCACCCGGTATTGGCAGAGCCGAAGGTTAGCCAATAAAGCAAGAGCAACGTGGCGAGGCATTGTCTGAAGGAAGCGTGAGGCAAAGTTGCGGGGCGATGTACAAGACCCTGCTCGGAGGCGTGACGTAGCCGGGAGCAGTGGGCACGGTACCCCGAAGTTCGCCCTCTGCACGGGGCTGCGTTTTGTAAATTGGGCGTTCACGCAAAGAAAGTTTCGTGTCTTACTGCGGGAGAACGGTACAGTGTTGAGGGAGCAACCGAGTCGAAGGCCACTTCGTCTGAACGGTGTACAGAACTCAGCACAGGGCATAGTAGGTGGCTTCGGGGCAACAGAAGGCGCGAACGGATGAGGACAGGGAGCGAACGTGGAGGACCAATGGGAAGGCATCGGTGGAGCAACGTACGCGGCAAGATGAACCCCTGGGTGGCCGGCGTTGACGCGAACGCTGCGAGTGGCAATGACCGGCGATGGCGGCGGTATTGAGGGGGGACCCTCTCATCGCGGCGCTGCGTCAAGTTCAACGCCATCGCGGCGCCCCTGGCATTGATGGTATGAGCGTTGAGGCGTTAGCTGATGATCTCAAAAGCCATTGGCCGAGTATTAAGAGCACCTGCTAAAAATAGTCATTGTTTCGTGAGTGCAAGGAAGCACCGCGCGCACAACCGCAGTGTGTAGGTGATACCTGAGGATTGGAGCACGGAGCTGACGCCGCAATCGCGGAACAAGTGCATTGTTAGAGGTGCCCAAAAGTCAGCGGGCCGGTGAACGAGCCATGGCTTGGCGAACGCGCTTTATCGAAAAGTCACCGCGGCTCACAGTCAATACACGAACGAGTGCGGTAGCGAGACCCTGGGAACGCACGTTCTTGGGGTTCACCTTCACGCCTAAGCCCGGTGACCGGCTGAAGGTCGCGGGGAAGTCCTTCGCCCGGTTGAAGCAGCGAGTGCGTGAGGTGAGTCGCCGGACCCGAGGCCCCAACATTGGTCGAATCATTGCAGCGCTGAGACAGACCCTGTTTGGATGGAAAGCGGACTTCGGCCTCGCTGAGGGGCTGAGCCCTGGGCGTGATTTGAACAAGTGGACCCGGCGGAGATTGCGCACTTATCAATGGAAGCAATGGGCTAGGCGCGGCTATCGTGCGCTGCATAAGCTTGGCGTAGAGCGCCAACGCGCGTGGAATAGGGCGAAGTCCGCGCAGGGTCTTTGGCGGATCAGTGCCAGTGCGGCTTTGCGCCCTGCGCTTCCTAACCGATACTACAGGCACTCGGGGTTGGCCGGAGTGGGCAAAACGGTGAGCGCACCTACACATCCGAACCGCCGTGATACGGGCTGCGTAGGCCCGGTGGTGTGAGAGGAGGGAGGTCGTGAGGCATCCCCCTATCCCGATTATGCGCAAAGTCTACCTCGTTGCATGGATGCCGTGTATTCGGTAATCTACGCGAATGATCGAGTCGTTCGGAGACCGAAGAACTGAAGACCTGTATCACGGCAAGGAGTCCAGTCGAGTCCGGCGGCGCTCGAGTGTTTTGCGCGAGGCGGCACTTTTCAAGCTCGATGTCCTCAACGCCGCCACGTCGATAGCGGACCTCAGGTCGCCACCGAGCAATCGCTTGGAGAAACTGCGTGGGGATTTACGAGAGTTCTACAGCATTCGTGTAAATGACCAATGGCGAATCATCTTCCGTTGGAATGCAGGTGAGGCCTCAAGCGTCGAGCTAATTGACTATCACTAGGTGCACTGATGATTCCACAAAATCGAGTTTCCACACATCCAGGGAAGATTCTACTGCATGAATTCCTTGAGCCGTTGAAACTGACGCAAAAAGGACTGGCAGAACATCTGGGTATACCAACTCAGCGCATCAATGAATTGGTTCGAGGAAAGCGTGGTGTAACGCCGGACACTGCTTGGCTTCTTGCCGGGGCATTCAACACCTCTGCAGAGTTCTGGATGAATTTGCAGGTTGCCTATGACCTGTCATCGTCGAGGCTTGCGCGGGTCATCCGGCCGTTGATTGCATAACAAGTGGTTCCAACTGACAAGAATCCCGCTGCGCGAAATCCTTGCAGCTGAACCATCGCGTTAGGCATCAGAAGCACACGGTGCTGCTATCGTGTCAGCCGTGTTGGCGTCACAACACGATTTGAGCGGTACAATCAAGGCATGATCCGAGCATACGACGAACTCGTGGACTTCATCGCCGCTGGTACAACTCTGGATTCTGTTGCGCAGTTCGAACCGTCACAGAAAACCAAGAACATCGTTGCTGATCTGATCCATAAGGAAAAAACAGCAAGCCTGACACCTGAAGAAGCGGCTGAACTCGATAATTTCATGAAGCTTGAACATCTCATGCGGTTCGCTAAGGCCCGTGCTCGAATGTTCTGCTCACAGTGACCAGTTATGTCCCCGTCGATCTACGCCGACTTGTCGAACTGCGGTCAAACGGTCTCTGCGAATACTGGGCGCCTCTAAAAATAGTCATTTTTTCGTGAGCGCAAGGAAGCACCGCGCGCACAACCGCAGTGTCTAGGTGATACCTGAGGATTGGAGCACGGCGCTGACGCCGCAATCGCGGAAAAAGTGCATTTTTAGAGGTGCCCGGAAATGAAAGAAAGCACCCGGTATATTAAGCTCGTAGAATGGTCCGACGAAGACCAAAGCTTCGTTGGTCAGTGTCCGGGTATTATCGGTCCATGTTGTCATGGTGACGATGAAGCACAGGTCTACGTAGAACTTTGTACTACAGTGGATGAATGGATTGCGCTTATGAAGCGGGACGGAAGACCACTGCCACCACCTACGGCGGGGAGGAACTTGGCCGAGAATATCGCCTAACAAGCAGTTCCAGGCGACCCGCCAAAGCGGCGCGAGTTCAGTGTATGATTTCGGTTTCGGTGGGCCGCTTTGGCGGGCGCCTGAGCCGGGACGTTATGCATTACAGGAGAATAATCATGCCTAATTACTGGCTCGTTGGCGCCGCTTGGGGTGGCGTCGAACATCAGGACCAAAAATTCGTGGCCGAAGGCTACTGGATGCTTGGCTGGGAAGAAGACCAGCAACCGAGTCAATACAAGAAGGCATCTGAAATAAAAGCTGGAGACCGCATTGCGATTAAGCGAATGAAAGGTCAGGGTCAAACTGGAATACGCATATTTCACATTGGTGTTGTGAAGGGTGTCATTCTCGATACAAATAGAGTGATTTGTACCGTTGATTGGGTCGCCACGGATCTTGCCCGAGACATCGAAGAGAGTCGTGGCTGCTTTCAATCAATTCATGGTCCTTATGAAAAGGATACGTGGGTTGAGAACGTTTTCTGCCTATAGTTGGGCATCAATGCATAACAAGTCCACCAAGTTTTGCCCATTCCGCTGTCGCTACATGGGTAGGGACCTCCGCTGCGCTGCGGCCCCTTGTGGTTGTCGTTATGCGTTGTAAAAGAAGAGATATTAATGAGCTAAAATAAATAGGAGAATAATTATGGTGACAATAAATTGCCCTGGAACACACACCTTCAGAAGTACCAAAACCAGGACGAGTACAGGAGTATTCACGAATTCTAATAGAAGAGCTGCTGCCTCAAGGGCACAAACAGCTGTGCTTAACGATCTAACGAATCAGGTAAATCAAGCTGTTTGCGCAGAAGGTTGTTTGAAAGTACCTGGGCAAAATAATGCGCCAACACCTACCGCCACCTGCCAGAGAATTTGGTGGACTTTCTGGATCGGTATCAGATGTAGCGCGACTGCAACGGGAACCATCACGATCCAATGTACGGTACAAGGCTAATGAGCTGGCATAACAAAACGCTACACCTGACCGCCAAAAGCGCCGCTCCTGTTGTCGTTCTGCTTTTGGCCGCGGGTGAGCGTTGCCGTTAGCTCTCTATGCATATAAATTAGATAAAGTTTAAGTATGATTAATGATCTTAATAGACAGTTTCTGTTGACTGAACTTGATGTGTTTCAAGACAAGCATATTACGAACTGTAGAAAAAAACTGCAACACGACTTGGAGAGTTTTTATGTATTTTGAGACCTAATAAGATCAGAACTTAGCGACTGTTTAAGTAAAATATGGAATAACTATGACTTGATGGTTGTTAAAGAACCAAGTAAAGGAGATTTAATTTTATCTGCATCAAAAGGCATATTCCCATATTGTAGAAGAAAGAAAAAAATTTGAAGCTATTTTGGCTTCATATGTTTCAGGGATCCGAATTGTAGAAAACGTTATATTTGAAGGCGCATATGTGCAAGCTTATTGCCTCATAAGACAAGAATTAGAAGCTCTTACGTCAGATGCGACACACTGTAGCTGGGTCAATGAGAGATAAAAAAGCTCCAAATATAAAGGTCCTCGATCAGCACTATAAGCTTATCTATAGTAAGCTAACAGATATTGCTCATTTGAATTGTCATGATACGTTGTCTTCAATAGTAAAAGGAAATAGCATGTCTGATATGCTTATATCACCGCTTAGGTTTAGCTTTATTTCAGATTTTAATGAGAATCTAAGTAAAGACTTATTCGCCACCCACTAGGCAATATTAGTTGAAACTTTGTTTTGTCTCAAAGACTATTTTCAAAAGCATATTCCAAGTGTCGAAGTTAGCAACGAATCGATCTTAAATTTAACTTCATCATATAATGAGTTAGTTGAGCTGGTACCGGATCTTAAGCTACCTGGGAAAGATTCATGAGCGAGAACTGACAAAAATTTCCAGGGGACTGCGCCTGCGGCGCAGCCCCTGAAATTGGCGTGTATGCTGGGCATGACACAGACCTAGCGAGGTGAAAGTCCTCTTACCAAGTATTCGTGGAGTTGAAGGTTAGCGGAAGGACAAGGATTACATCGTGAGGTGTGGGCTGGAGGAAGTCCAACGCAAACTGGCGGGGTGACGAACAGGAACCGGATAGAAGGTGTGAGGTATCCGAGACCAGTGGGCACGTGACCACGAAGTCTTCCCTCTACAGACGGGATAGGTTTTATAAATCCAGCGTTTACGCCCTGAAAGCTGTGTGTCTTAGCCCGAGAGGTCTGTCATAGGTGCCGGAAGCACTGAAATCGGGGTAACTGGATTTGACCGTAGGGCACAAGTCAGCAAAAGACAGAGTAGGCCGTGTCCTCGGCGGTTGAAGGTCTGAACCTTATCGGCATCATGAACGGTTTGAAGTAGGACCTGACAGCCGCCGACCGGCGAGGCGAAGTGCCTCCCGCGAGTGGGAGGCAGAACAGGTGAGGGGAGGAAAACGCCCTCAGGACGCCCTCGAAGCGGGTTCATGGATGATGCAGGTAGTGGACAAGGAAAAGCGGATACAGGCATTGAAACCAGTCCAACGTAACCGAAGGTGCAGCGGGTGTAGAGGGTATGACGGTAGATGAACGGTCAGGCTACCTGAAGCACCACAGGCCTGCTATCAAGGCGCCACGGCTGGCAGGCACCTATCAGCCACAACCGGCGCTGCGAATCGAGATACCCCAACCACACGGACGCCTGCGCAAACGGGGCCTACCCCCGGTCACCGACCGTGTTATCCAGCCAGCAATAGCACAAGTGCTGCGCTGGATGCGGGAACCGCCATTCCATCCCAACCGCTACGGTTTGCGCCGGATGCGCAGTGCACAACAAGCGCTACACCGGGCACAAAGCGAGCGCATCAAAGGCCGCAAGTGGGTCGTTGCTCTGGACTTCGGCAGCGTCTTCGACCGGGTCAAGCAGGACCGGTGAATGCCTAAGCTGAAAACTGAAATCCAAGACAAAGCCCGGCTAGGGCTGCTCAACGGCTAGCTGACATCGGGCGTTGAAATCAATGGAAGGTATGAGAAAACAGCCGAAGGCGTACCACAAGGGAGCCCGCGGTCACCGCTGTTATCAAATATGGCCCTCAATGAGCTTGACTGGGAACGGGAACGGCGAGGCCACCCCTTCGTTCGCTAGGCCGATGACTGCCCAATCTATGGACGCCGCCCACGCGCAGGCGAACGGGTAAAACAAAGCATCCCCCACTTTGCCGAGCCTACCTTAGGGCTCAAGGTCCATGTCGCCAAAAGTGCGGGGGTTCGTCCCTGCAACCGGACAGTCCTGGGGTTTACCTGTAGCCCACGCCCTGGCCACACACTCAAAGTGTCTGAAAAGGCAGTGCAGAAGGTGAACCACCCGGTAAGGGGGCTAGGCCGCCGGACCCGAGGCCATTGCTATCTATCAGCTTATCGCTGAATTGAAAGAAATCCCTGCTGGGTTGGAACGCTTACTTGGGTATCGCCCCAGTAAAGAGCCCGCAGCGCGACCCGGACAAAGGGATACGGCGGAAGTTACGGTGCGACCTATGGAAACCGTGGGACAGGTCGGGCTACCGCACGCTCAGGGCTTTGGGCGTTGAACGTCGATGGGCGTGGAATACCGCGAAATCGGCCCATGGCCCATGGCGGTTGAGTGCAAGCCCAGCCCTTTACTAGGCCTTACCCCATAGGGACTTTAAAGACTTGGGGCTGGTAGCCTTATCAGCATGAACCAGAAACGACACGATAATGAACCGCCGGGGTACGTGCTCCGTAGGCCCGGTGGGGTGGGAGGAGGGGCATCGGGAGGTGCCCCCCTATCCCGATTGGACCCCCAGCCCATGAGGCAGTCGAGACAACTGCCCAGAGGGGACGTAGAATTGCCATATGGAGCGGCTCACTGACATCAACCCCGCCCGCATCGCTTGGTGCGCGGACCAGATTGGCTTGGCGCCGTCTGATATGGCGTCGGAACTCGGCATCTCTGCCAATACCATCTCAAGGCTACTGGATGGCGAAGGAGGGGTCACGTTCAGGCAGTTACGCCAAATTTCGAAATACTTCGGTCGAAGTGTCTTCTTCTTCCTTGAATCCACCCCTGTACGGGACGAGACCGCGTACACGCCGCAATTTCGAACCCTTGCCAATCAAGCACCAGAGATCGCACCAAAGGTCTGGAAAATAATTCGTCAAGCGGAGACTCAGAGGGAGAGATACTTTGGTCTCCTCGAAGAACTTCGAGTAAGTGAAATACCGGTCTTTGAACCACCGGACATCGCTGATCGCGATGTGACCGGGTCAGCTCGGGTAGCTCGCAAGTGGCTTGGGATCGACCGAGAGAACAGCTTCGATACATATCGAGAAAGTATCGAACGCGTTGGAATCTTGGTGTTCCGAAGCAACGGATACAACGGCCAGTGGCAGGTGCCCAAGGAGAGCACTATGCTCGGATTTAGTCTGTACCAGGACACCTGTCCTGTGATCTTCGTCCGAAAGCAAGTGGCCGAAGCAAGGCAGACGTTCACTCTGACTCACGAGCTGGGCCACCTACTCCTACATCACAAAAGCGCGATAGATAGTGAACGCGACTTTGAATCCGATGATACAGATGAGCGCGAGGCCAACCAATTTGCTGGAGCTTTCTTGGTGCCGGACGCAGAATTGGTGCTAATTGGCACTGCGTCTGTTCCAGACGAACCGGCGGATGTTGACGATTGGCTCAAGCCGATTCAACAGCGGACCGGAGCGAGCGGAGAGGTTGTACTACGCCGTCTTCTGGACAGCGGGAGGGTTACCTCTGACAGGTGCCGTGCCTACTGCCTTTGGAAGGCGAGTCAGGCCTTTGGACAGAAAGAGGGCGGTAATCGAGGATATTGTCACAGGGAACCCATTCACATGTTCGGGGATCGCTTTGTACGAGCGGTGCTTGACGGCATAAGCACGGACGCAATTTCTTTGACAAAGGCAAGTCGATATCTGGACAATCTAAAACTCCACGATATTCATGCTCTTGAAGAGTACTATGCGAGCATTTGACGCATCGTCAGTCATATACGCATGGGACAACTATCCACTTGAACAATTTCCAACGCTTTGGACGTGGATGAAGAGCGAGATAGAGTAAAAGCGGATTGTCATGTCGGATGTCGCATTCGAAGAGGTCGAGCGTGTGTCACAGGAGTGCGCGGACTGGTTAGGGCTAATTCCAATCGAACGAATTGAAACCTCGGGAACGGTACTAGCGCGCGCTCAAATGATCATGCACACCCTTGGAATAGAGGGCGGTGACTTCCACTCCGACGGGGTCGATGAAAACGATCTCATAATCGTCGCTACTTGTGCAGAGAATGGGTGGCCCTTAACGTCCAACGAAAGCGTCCAGAATACAAAGCCTGCAAATATGAAAAGGTACAAAATTCCAGCCGTATGCCAGTTGGAAAGTGTATCTGTGGAGTGTGGGAACTTTATTGACTATCTCAAAGCAACCAAGGAAGTGTTCGGATAGTAAGCCGGGTTGGTCTAACATGCGCATCGAGAAGGACCTACACAATCGCTGTGCGATTCTTCCCGCCTCTCATGCTTGGCGTTAGGTGTTCAATATTTCAGATGTTTTAACTATTTTTGCTGTCTGAATGTTATGGAAACGTTTAATTTGAAGTAAGCGGTAATGACTGAGAAATAGTATGAAGAAAATACTTACTGCTCTGATAGAAAGTGAAGGAAACTCTTATGTGTCCCTTTGTCCAGAACTCGACATTGCGAGTCAAGGCGATACAGTACAAGAAGCCAGAGAACATTTAAAAGAGACCATAGAACTTTTCTTTGAAACGGCCTCTCCAGAGGAAATCAACATGCGTTTGCATGATGAGGCATACATAACTCAAGTCACTGCTGTCCCATAAACTTTCATGAGAATGTAAACTGCATCTGTACCTGAGTTTCAATAGGGCCCGGAGGATCTTCTTTGAATGGATGTGCTTTCAATATGATGTATTAAGCGGCTAAATCAAACCCGTATTGATCGATCTTACGCCAAAATTGATCCCAACGAGCATCCGTGTGGGTCAAACCACGCAATGACAGAACGGCTTGAGCCCCTGCCTCCTTCCAGCGCCTGCCTGAATGGCATAAGCGCTGCTTAACCAATGTTTTACAAGCCGCTTCAGTCACACCTGACCCGGTCGGTAAATGGTCCGACTGATGCCGAGAATAATGCATCTTGGATTTGTTATTGTTAAAATAAGTGACCGATGTTAATAAGTGCTCTTTATCGGTCTTTTTAAACGACCCACTCTCAAGGTGCTCTTTTAACTCATTGTATAGCCGGGCCGCTGAACCCGGTTGGCTTTTAAGTCGATGACAGGCTTGGTCAAGCCACTCCTCACGTTCAACACGCTGTCTTTTTCCTGAAAATAGCGCATCGGCTGCTTTACCCAAATAACCCACAGCATGCCAAAAATCTACCCACTGTCGATCAGTTCTAGAACTCAAATAAGACCCATTGCTTCTCGCTCCATCAGCTATTGCAACATAGCTTGCCTTGGGATATCGTTCCTTGACCTTCGATAACTCTTGATCGAATCGACCATAAAACTTCTTCTTGCCCTATTCCGGTGTCGCCCCCATTTGAATGGTATGCAGTCTTTGCCCTTCGCGATCATAAAGACTTATAGTCCCCACCATCGACTCGCGCCAACCGCCTTCAGTTAACAGCATGCAGGTCCCATCTATGCCGACACTCACGCTCTTAACTGGTTTATCTAATTGCGGTGGGGCATAGGTCCATGCCTGTTCTTTCGCTTGAGCGACGCTTCCCACTGCGTCACCTATAGATTTCAAATAGCTTCTCGCTATGCTTCGACCATGACAGTGCTGCAAATCAAATAAGGCTCGACTAGAGCCCAGTTCTGCGTATTTACAAGAGAGCAACTTGACAAAGCCAGGTGTTGCCGTTAGAAAGATCCTTGCGTCTTTTTCTAATGGACAATATTGGCGACCACCTTTAGGGCACCTCTAAAAATTACGATTTTGACATTTCGCTAGAGCGTAAGTGACTGATTTTATTGATCGTCAGATTTCAGAATGTGAATTATTAGAGGTGCCCTTTAGTTGATTGATAAACGTGGCGATCCACTCTGGCCTCACCCCACTGAGTTTGATAGGTTTTGTGGTAAAGCTCTTTTGAGGTCACCCAAAATGACTGGAGAACCATCGGTATCAAACTGTTTAAGGGCTTGTTCAGCAGCCAAACAACCTACATCATTTAACGCATCACGAATAGCTTCTTCCGAGCGAAGCATTGATTTGGGATCTAAAGAAATGGTGACTTGCAAGGTAACCGTTGCATCACTGCGCTTGACTATTTCCGCACGGCTCATAATGGGTATCCTTCTCTTGACAAAAGAGATCAGATTATAACTCAACTACCGACAAGTGGTTACATTATTTTAAGAGCGCGCCCATTCAGGCTCTTTCTCAGCGTTTCAAAATATCACCGTTTGTATTCTTCCACGGAGTATAACAAATGCTTCAAGGGCACCTCTAAAAACAGTAATTTTTTCGTGAGTGCAAGGAAGCACCGCGCGCAGAACCGCAATGTATAGGTCATCACTGCTGTCCCACAAAATGGTTAAATACAGCGTATAACCTATTGATTTCCATATAAAATTGACTATGGCATTGGGTTTGAAACATGAAAACAGTTTTTTCACAAATTTCAAAGGGTTAGTATGCTCTATGGGCTATGGGACAGCAGTGATAGGTCATACATGAGGATTCGAGCACGGCGCTGAGGCCGCAATTGCGGAAAAAGTGCATTTTTAGAGGTGCCCTATAATGACTTCGGAGTACGCAGTCACGGCGACGCCGTATCGGGATTTGACAGCCCTGCCATCGGCTGCGCCTACCAATGGCTGAACCGACGTGGCAGTAAGAAATCCAGTGACACCGGGTCAACGTTCAAGGCAGCCCTGCAGGAATTGAGTGTGGCAAAACCACGTGTAGTGGAGAGGAAGCGGCAGCATGCGGTCTTGGTATGAACAAGCACCTGTCGCGAAAGCGAGTACAACCGAGGAGCCGGATACGGGAAGACTGCACGTCCGGGTCTGTGCGGGTGGGCCCGGTAACGGGTGTTCCTACCGCGAGAGGTGCCACAAAAAAATAGGAGTATAAATATGGATGGTATTACATTAGGGGCACTGATTGTTGTTGTTTTTGGGCTCGTTATTGCGTTGTATGTGCATTTTATAACAAACAAACGCAATGACGAAGAACGCACCTAACAAGTGACTGTGGTCCGTCAAGCCGTAACGTTTAATGAATCGGGCGCCCACATTGTTTCATCGCGAACCATGGAATTTAGGATAACGATGAACTTTCGCATGCAGGCGGTGATGGCCGCTTTCTCGTGCTTGCCTGTCGCGACCAGGCGTTGATAGAAGCTGCGCAATAAGGGGTTGCACTCAATGGCCTAAAGGGTGGCCATGTAGAGCCGTGTTCTGAGGTTTGCGCGACCGCCGCGGATACGGCGCTTTGCGCGCCAACGCCCACTGTCGCGATTGAATGGTACCAGTGCGCACAGGGCTGCGCTCTGTTTGTGGGAGCGTTTGCCCAACTCGGGCCGTTCGCCGGGCAGGGTGTGCAAGACGCCATTGCCTACACCAGATACCGAACGCAGTTGGCCGCCAATGTGCTTGCCATTGGAGAACGCCATCGGCGGCGGCGTCGAGCTTGGCGTCAAGCCACTTGAGTTCTTTGTCGGGTGCTCCAATGAGTGCCTTGTGGGCGCGAGTGAGTTTCTTGGGCATGACCTTGATGCGGTTGAGTGCCATGGTGCGCCGCTCGATAAGCTGCCGTCTTGTGGCCAGCCAGTCTACTGGGCCGGTCACTTGTTGCAGCAAGTGACCGGCCTTATCTTATTCCACGATGGAGGGTGACCCGTGTCATGCAAGCGCATGCACACGGACCTCAAGAAGCGCTGCGCGCTCCTTTTGGCCGGTGATGCTTGGCGTTAGGCTTTATAGACTTAAAAAGTGAAATATTGTGCCAAAGCTGGATAAATTAAAAGAAGAGCTGGGATGGCTAAAGGTTGTCTTTGGTGTATTGATAGCCATCGATATTTCATTAGTTGGCTGGCTAGTGCAAAATTTTTCTGATGCGAATGCCGTATTATTAATCATAGTGTTTATAATTGTAATTATGCTTACTGTAGCAATTGTTTTAACTAACCGACGCGCATACAGAAAAATTGATGAAATAGGGGAGTTGTAAAATGGGTGAAATAATTGCAATTCTTAGTGTTGTAGTTTTTGCTATTGGTATTTTTGTAGTCATCAAAGATGTGATAGCTCATGCTAACAAAAAACCCTGACAAGGCGTCCAACGGGACATGCGCCCGTTAGCTTGGTCGTTAGGCAATCAAACACGGTCCAAAACGATCTATACCAATCGCCATTGAAAGTGCGAATCTAGAATACTTGCATTAGCTAGCTGATTATGGTCAAACATAGGCTTATGAAAAATCATGTAACACCGAGCGAGCGCCATAAGCTCATGAAATCTCATTGTAAAGAGAGAGATGGGCGTATTCGAGACCGAATAAAAGCTGTTTTAGCTTTTGATGAGGGTTATAATTATTCAGAAATTTCTAGGATTTTACTTTTAGATGATGAGACCATCGATCCGGCGGCCTGACGGTCGAACTCAAAACCTAACTTCTTCGGCTTCTTGATGATCTGCCGGTACTTGAAACCGGCCAGCCTGCCAGTCAGGTGCCCAGAATCAACGGGTAATCAAACGAATCCTGCACCGACACCAATTTGACCTGCTGGTGCCGTTCGGCTTGCGCCTCCAGTAACTTCTTGGCGACATCACGGGCGATCTCCAAGGTCTCGGTAATGGTGCGCCCCTGGGCGATAAGACCGGAATAGCCTCACAGGTGGCGAGATACACGCCCTCGGGTAATTTCTCAATGTGTAAATTGGCAATCTGTTCCATAAGTGATCTTCCGCAGATAAGATGGACCCTTCACTAAGACCTATGATGGTCCCACGATGTGCAAACATGTCAAACCCAAAGAAACCAAAGTCGAAGAGCCGTCGGCGGTTTACGGCAGCGTATAAACAAGAAGCCTGATCGCGTGGCGATTCCGTTGCTGTGCCTGAGGCGGCACCGACATTGGGATTACCCCGCTCGCAGTTCTACGGCCGGCGTATTAAGGGCACCGCTAAAAATGCACTTTTTTTCCGCGCTCGCGGCGTCAGCGCCGTGCTCGAATACTCAGGTATGACCTATACACTGCGGCTCGGCGCGCGGTGCTTCCTTGCACTGACGAAAAAAATTACTATTTTTAGAGCTGCCCTATAACTGTATCCGGCGCCACCGCGCGCTCGGATACCTCAGTGCCGCGGCATTTGCAATTAAAAATGTCGCTTAACGAAAGTGTCCACATGTCGCGGGGAGGATCAGTGTACACCGCCGGCGGTGAGTGCAAACAAGCCAAGCGTCAGCCGCTGAGCGAGGTTGTGTTCTGGGAGCAGTGGCAAGCATGAGAGGTTGCTTCGCGCACCTTATGCCAGTGCAACGGTTGCGCTCAAGGCGATGGTGCGCGCTTATTATGGGCATGGTGCTGTTGGTGGCGCTATCCAATGTTTTGGCCCCGAAGGGGTGGGCCAAGATGCCAAAGCCAATTGCATCGGCATTATCCAAGGCCAAGCTTCCGCCGAGCGCTGTCAGTATTTCCGTGCATGCTATTGGCGAGAACAAACCGCGCTTGCAACTCAATGCTACAACGGCGCGCAATCCCGCCAGCGCCATCAAGCTGGTGACCACTTGGACTGCGCTGGAGGTGCTGGGGCCAACCCATGTTTGGCCCACCGAGATCTATCTATTGGGTAAGGTCGAAGGCGATACGCTGGAGGGGGATCTGGCTATCAAGGGCTATGGCGATCCGTTTTTGGTGATCGAACAGCTATGGTTGCTGGTGGGCGAATTAAGGCGTACCGGCCTTCGTAAAATCACTGGCCGCTTGCTTTTGGACGATAGTTATTACGCGGTAAATGCACCGCCTCCAGGGGCTTTCGATAATCGTCCGCACCGCCTTTACAATACCCGCCCTAATGCCTTGCTGACTAATTTTTACGCCACCCGTTTTCATTTTTCTCCAGGAAAAAAAGGTGTGTCAGTCACCGCCGAGCCGGATTTGCCAAATCTTGAAATCATAAGCCGGGTTAAGAGCAACAATAACAATTGCAGCGCCAACGCACCCAAGATCCGTCTTAGCCATGAACGTGAGGCTAAGGTTGAGAGAAGCACGTTCACCGGATCATTGCCACGCCAGTGCCGCCGCTATTCTCTGTCGCGCTCGGTTATGCATCCGCAAGCGTATACCTATGGCCTGTTCAAGCGGTTGTGGGAGCAGTGGGGCGGTACTATCAAACGGGGTTTTGCACGCACCCAAGTGCCGGCTGACGCCAAACCGTTGCTGACTTGGCACTCACGGCCCCTCGGTGACATCGTGCGGCCCCTGAACAAGTGGAGCAACAATGTGATGTCGCGCCTGCTGCTATTCGCCATAGGCGCCTCGGTGCACCCGCCGCCGGTGAACCGCGCCCAGGGTGTGGCGGTATTAAAAAAGCACTTGACCAATGTCGGACTCAACACCGAGGGGCTGGTGATCGACAACGGTGCGGGACTGTCCCGCGACACCCGTGTCACGGCCCGTTTCATGACCGATCTGCTACGGTATGCTTGGCGTACGCCACTGATGCCTGAATTCGTCTCTTCGTTATCGGTGGTTGGAACGGATGGCACGGCGCGCCGGCGCTTTCGCGCTAAACCTGAGGCCGGCCGGATGCACGTCAAAACAGGACGCCTCAAGCAGGTCTCGGCTATTGCCGGTTATGTTCACGCCCGCAGCGGTAAGACACTGACCGTAGCGGTTATCGCCAATCATAAGAACGTGCGCCGTTACGGCGGCAAAACGCTGGAAAACGCGGTGCTGAAATGGGCGCATGGACTGTGATTTCGACGTGGGCCGGAGACGTTGCGCAAAGATAAAAAAGATAAAGATGTGGCGTATACCGTTGTTGCCGGACTTGAGGGCGCAGGAGAGTTGTCACGTATGAGGATTCGAGCACGGAGCTGACGCCGCAATCGCGGAAAAGTGCATTTTTCGAACTGCCCCACAGATCAGCCAGCTTAAGGGGGTGCCAGCTTAAGGGGATGGTAGAGGGCGGCCTTTGCGGGCGATGAACTCGGGGAAGGCGTCTTGCGCTTTGGCGCCCCGCAGCACGTTGCGGGTAAAGTCCAATTCGCTCGCCCATTGCTGCTCTAGCGTCTCAGCCATCTGCTTTAGCATCAGCGCTTTGATGCCCGCCACCGAGGGTTTGTCGTTATCGGCGATCTGTTTGGCCAGTTGCATCGTGGCCTCGCGTAAGCGCGCTTTCGGTACCAAGTGATTCAGCAGTCCGATACGGTAAGCCTCTTCAGCGTCCACCACCCGGGCGCTGAATAAAAGCTCTTTGGCCATGGGCCAACCGATCTGATTGGGCAGTGTCCAAGTCGAATTGATGCGCCTGTAGGCAGCCGCCAGAAAACGGAATTCAGTGTTCTCGCAGCCGATGCGAATGTCCAACGAGGACGCCAGCACAGCGGCGCCACCGTAGGCCAAGCCATTCATCATGCCGATGGTGGGTTTGCCGCTGGCAGCTATCTCTAAAGAGCTTTTGGCGCGTTTGCTGGCCATGGCATCCAGCTCTTCTCGGGTGAGCTTGTTATCGTTCTCGCGTTGCTCGTGAATATCACCGCCGGCGGAGAAAGCTTTGTCACCGGCGCCGGTGATGACGATGCAGCCGATATCGCTGTGCGCGTCGGCTTGGCGCACGGCGTGGTGCAACTCAGCGCTCAGCTTGCCATTCATCGCATTGAGGACCTCAGGCCGGTTCATGGTCAAAATAGCCACGCCGTCTTCGTGCTCGGCCAAGATGTGTGCGTAGTTATCCAATCTGCATTCTCCGCGGCGGCTCTAACGTGCACCGGTGCAACATGCAGGCTAGGATACTACGTGACGGGAACCTTGCCCTGCATCAATTCACGACGAGGAGGAAAGCATGATCAAACGTAGAGCATTGCTTGCGTACGTGGTAGCCGCGTTGGCCACAACCCTATCCGCGGCGGTCCCGACGACGGCGTCTGCCGCTGATTATCCCGATAAACCGATTACCATGATCGTTCCGTGGAAAGCCGGTGGTACCACTGAGACCATGGCGCAAGTGCTGTCCAAAGCGATGGCTGAGGAGCTGGGACAAAAAGTCATCGTCAAGACTAAGCCGGGCGGCGGCGCGGCGGTGGGCGCTACCTATACGGCACGGCAAAAAGCCGATGGTTACACCATCATGTATGCCGATTTGGGCGGCCTTATCTGGAACCCGATGACCAAGCCGGTCAAATATAAAACGGAAGATTTCAAGATCATCGCCGGCATCAGCGAATACCAGATGGGCTTGGTGACCACTCCGGGCAAGCCGTATAAAACACTGCCTGAACTCATCGAGTACACCAAGAAAAATCCACTGAACGTGGCCGATATGGGCGGCATGTCCAAGCCGTTCCTGGAATTCATCGCTAAAAAAGAAGGCGTGAAGTGGACGCCCATCCCTACCCGTGGTGGCGGCGAGATGGTGCCGTTTTTGTTGGGCGGTAAAGTGGACTTCGCTTACAGCGGCGGGGTGCACCAAAAATACGGCGACAAGATGATCGTGTTGGCCTCGTTCCTTTCGGCCCCATTGCCTAAAGCGCCGTACGCCCCCTCCACTCAGGATCTGTACGGCATCGCTATGCCGGGGAATTCAGTGTTGGTGGCGCCCAAGGGTGTTGCACCCGAGGTAGCGGCCAAGTTGGAAGCGGCGGCCAAGGCGTCCATGGCGGATCCCGATTTCACCAAGATCTTGGAGCGTATTCAGTTTCCCAAGCGCTTCATTGCGTCTAGCGAGATGGATGCATTCGTCGCCCAAGTGACCGAGCAGCTTCAAGATGTGGTCGATGCGCTCAAATAGTAGTTCCGTAGCGTAGCTGACCGGGATTATCCCGGTCAGCTACGCTGCCGCACCCGTCATCGGTGTACACCTGGGTAGAACGCACACTTGAGAAAAACGCATATCGTTGCAGGGATCATCATGTCCCTGATCGCTTTGATCTGCATTTTCTGGTGGATCCCCAATGCCACGCAGCCACCGCATAGTGGTGTTGATCTGCCGCCTGCGCTGATCCCGACCATCGCCATGTCGGTGTGTTTGATAACGGCGCTCTTGTTGGTGATACAGGCGCTTGCCATGCCCGCCGACAAAGCAGCGGATCTGGATGATGAATTCGGGACCGAGGCGACCGGCGTGGACGGCGAGGTTCTGGTCAATTTAGTTATTTTACTGGCGGTTGCCACCGTTGCCTGGCTGGTGATGGATTGCGTGGGTTTCGAGCCGGCCATGACGCTCTTTTTGCTCGTGACCTTTTTATTCTTGCGCTCACGCAACTGGGCCGCCCTGGGTCTGACCGCTGTTTTGGCGCCTATCATCTTGTCGCAAACAGTGTGGTTTCTGTTCAGCACCGAGTTGCCCTTCGGGACCGATACGTGCTCTTTAGTGCAGCTTGCCCGCGGCGAAATTTGAGCCCGCGAATCTGAAACCATGAATCTGCACCTAGCGGAGGGCGGCGATGGAGATGATGCAACACATGGGGGCGGGCTTCGCGGCGGCTTTTACCCTGGAGAATATGCTCTTTATCTGCGCCGGTGTTGTTTTAGGCATTATCTTCGGCGTGCTGCCGGGCATGGGCAGTGTGACTGCGCTCGCCATCCTCGTGCCCATTACTTTTTATTTCTCGCCTTTGGCAGCCATCGCGTTTTTGGTCGGTGTGAATAAAGGCGGCACGTCCGGTGGCGCCATACCAGCTATTTTGATCAACGCACCCGGTACCCCGGAGGCAGCGGTCACGGCGCTGGATGGTTATCCACTGGCCAGGCAAGGCAAACCCGAAAAAGCCATGAAGACGGCGCTGTATTCCTCCGTCTTCGGGGATACTTTCTCCGACATCATGCTGATTTTGTTGGCCGCGCCGGCCGCGGCGGTGGCGCTGAAATTCGGTCCCACCGAGTTCACTGCCATCATCTTGTTTTCCTTCACCATGATCGCCGCCTTGGCGGGCCGCTCGCTCGTCAAAGGGATCATGGCCGCGGCACTGGGGGTATTCTTGAGCACCTGGGGGCTTGATCCGGTGGATACCACGGAGCGCATGACTTTTGGCTCGGTGTATTTGTGGGACGGTATCCCGCTGCTGCCCATGGCCATCGGTACGTTGGCCATGAGTTCCATCATCTCTCAGCTCTATGATTTACGCCGCTGCGGTGAAACCGAGGAGGTGGCGGCGCAGTTATCGTCCGCTGCTCAGTTCAAAGAGAATAACCGCCTGCACCCCATCGAGTATTGGGGCAATATCAGAACACTGTTTCGTTCCGCCAGCATCGGTACCTGTATCGGCATGTTGCCCGGTCTTGGTGTGTCTTTGGCCGCTTTCCTGGGCTACGGTGCGGCGAAGCGGGCCTCGCCCCACGCCGATGAATTCGGCAAAGGCCGCCTGGAAGGCATTCAAGCGACGGAAGCGGCCAACAGTGCTGTGGTCGGCTCCAACCTCATCCCGACTATTGCGCTCGGTATTCCCGGCAATGTGGCGGCGGCGCTGCTCATCGGCGCGTTCATGATCCACGGGGTGGTGCCGGGGCCGCTCATGATGCAAGAGCACGGCGCGCTGGTGTACAGCATTTTCGCCTCCATGCTGATGGCTAATCTGGCCCATCTCGTCATCGGCCGTATCGGCATCAGGATCTGGGTGCAGTTCGTCAAGATCCCAAAGACTTATGTGTTGCCCACGGTGGTGCTGCTGTGCGTGGCGGGGGTCTATATTCCGTCCAACTCCATGTTCGACGTGGGGGTGTTGTTCGTGTTTACCGCCCTCGGTTACGCGATGCGCAAAAGTGGGTTTTCCATCGTCTGCTTGGTCATCGGCTTCTTGCTCGGGCCGATGTTCGAGATCGCGTTACGCCAAACTGTGCTCATTCACAAAGCGGATTTCAGCGTTTTCTTCACCCATCCGATCGCGCTGGTTTTTGTTGTGTTAACCATCGTTTTTGCCTGGCGTTTTACCGTGGGTGGGAAGAAGAAACCCGTGCGATCGGCACCGGTGGCAGGTGCGGATTGAAGTGAGTTGATGGCGGCGAACCGAAGGTCCGGCAATATGCGAGCTGACTTCCTCTGGCACCAAAGCCGTATAGCTACAGGGCCATGCGCTCTCATCCAAGGCGCCCATACGCCGGTTTGGCAACTATTCGCTGCTTTTGGCGGCGTAGAGATATCGTTATGCAATTTGGCACTTTTCTTCTACTGCAATCGCCGTCCGCCCGTCCGTCGCAAGAGATCTTTGCCCGCGGCACGCAGCTCGCGCAGACGGCTGATGAGCTTGGCTTCGACAGCATTTGGTGCGCCGAGCATCATTTTTCCACCTACGGTTACCTGTCGCGGCCTTTGATGTATGCCCTCCATCTAGCGAAAGAGACCGACCGTATCCGTGTGGGTAGCGCCGTGGTGGTGGTGCCTTTGCATCACCCGCTTATCATCGCTGAAGAGATAGCCACCGCGGATCTGCTCTGCGGTGGCCGCCTGGACGTGGGTTTGGGACGCGGCTATCAGCGCTATGAGTTCGAGCGCCTGGGCCATGATCTGAGCGAGAGCCGCGGGCGCTGGGAGGAGGGTGTAGATATCCTGCTGAAAGCCTTCAAAGGCCAGCCGTTCTCCTATCGAGGCGAGTATTTTAAATTCGGCGAAACCACCGTATTCCCGGTGCCTCAGCAACGACCCCATCCGCCTATCTGGGTGGTGGGACAGAGCCCTGAGTCCATCGCCGCCACCTTAAAGCGTGGGTTTAACTTGGTCTGCGGCGGCTTTGGCGTGTCCATCGATCAGTTAAGAGAATTTCGCCAAGGTTTCGATGCTTTGGTCGAGCAGGAGAAGCTTGATGCGTCCAAGGTGCAGGTGAGCATCCAGCGGGCGGTTTATGTGACTGAGTCCGAGGCGGAGGCTCGCGCGGCGGTGGAAGAAGCACGCTGGAATATGCGGGTCACCTTGAGTCTGCGTCACAATCGTGAGCAGGTGGAGAGGGGCCATGCTATCGCGGTGCCCTTCGATGGGGAGCCGCAGACCGCTGATCTGCTGGAGCGTTATTTGGTGATCGGCACACCGCAGACCTGCGTTAAACGGCTACAGGCCTTGCAACAGGCCATGGGTATCAATCATTTCAATGCGAGTTTTTGGTTCGGTGATATGGCGCACGAACAAGTGGTGCGCTCCATGCGTTTGTTTGCGCAGGAGGTCATACCCCATTTTCGCTAGGGGACCTGCTAAAAACCGTAGCGAGCGGCCTTAGGACAAGGCGCACGGCGCGCAGGAACCGCAGTTGTATGGGTCTCATGAGGATTGCGAGCACCGCGCAACGCAGCCATAGCGTCGCGCAGTAGGTTTTTAGAGGTCCCCGCTAGTTAGGATTGCCGTCTTACACCAGCCGGGCAGACGGTTGACAGTGCGATGCCGGGAAGTGACCGCCCGTCGCACGCCGCCACCCGCCTTCGCGCTAGCCAAGAGGCCGTGGATGGTTGCTAATTGCTTTTGGACACCTGCTAAAAATGCACTTTTTCCGCGATTGCGGCGTCAGCTCCGTGCTCGAATCCTCAGGTATCACCTATACACTGCGGTTCTGCGCGCGGTGCTTCCTTGCACTCACGAAACAATGACTATTTTTAGAGGCGCTCTTTTGCTGATCCGCTGCCAAACGCTCTTGGGCGGGTAAGGATTCAAGCAATATCGCGTGCTTGAACCGCCACAGCCGGTACCGCCCATCTCTGGTGCAACGCGTCGATCTTGGCACAGGCGCGCTCCTCATCGCTAAATCGGCAATGGGCTGAATCGGCAATGGGCTGGATGCGCTTGACTTCAACTTAACTTGAAGTCTTAAGCTCGCGCCACCATTGCTCTTGGGAGTTAAAACCGATGGTTTATGCAAAGCTCAATCAGTTCTTAGGCCGCATGACCGGCGATGAAAAACACACAGCCAGTGCCACCTCCACTTTAGACGTTATTTGGATCCTGTACGACCGGATCTTAAATATCAGCCCAACTTCTACTGACGACCCGCGGCGCGATCGCTTTTTGCTCTCTAAGGGGCACGGT
Organism: Gammaproteobacteria bacterium; assembly: GCA_012103455.1. GTDB lineage: Bacteria > Pseudomonadota > Gammaproteobacteria > HK1 > HK1 > WLWT01. The sequence goes on along the minus strand of WLWT01000001.1, from coordinate 3,258,191 downwards.
CCAATGGCTTATTACGCGGTCCTATGTGCCAAAGGTTTTTTCCCGGAAAGCTGGTTGGATTCTTTTGGCGCTCTCCATTCTCCACTGGGTCAACACCCTGATCGGACGCTCATCCCCGGGGTGGAGATATCTTCAGGATCTCTGGGGCACGGGCTACCCATAGCGCTAGGGTTGGCACTGGCGCTAAACGCGTCCAATAACCCATCTAGTGTTTATGTTCTGCTCGGTGATGGAGAACTGGACGAGGGGTCCAATCATGAAGCCATCGCGCTAGCCGGGCGGCTTAAGCCTGCCAGTTTGACGGCTATCGTCATCGACAACAACTCCGCCGCGCACGGTTGGCCGGGCGGCATAGCGGGCCGCTTCGAAGTGGAGGGATGGCACGCGAGCACTATTGATGGACGGGATCACGAAGCTATAACAAACGCGCTTTCTTCACACCCAATCGGGCCCAAAGTAGTAGTCGCGCAGACGCAGGCCAAATACTCATGACCAATATATCCATAACCAATGCAACGATGCGCGAATGTTTTACCGCCACCGCGTCCGCGCTATTGGAAGAAGACAACCGTATCGCTTTGTTGTTTGCCGATATAGGCACCGATCGTTTTGCTCCGCACATCTTCAGTCAATACGGGCATAGAGTGGTCAACGCCGGTATTCGCGAGCAAACCTTAATCGGCATGGCGGCAGGTTATGCCTTGGCGGGATTTAGGCCGATTGCGCACTCGTACGCACCGTTCTTGGTGGAGCGCGCGTATGAGCAGTTAAAACTCGATCTCAATCATCAAGACGTGGGCGCCATACTGGTCTCGGTTGGCGCCAGTTATGACTGGGCCGCGGGCGGGTACAGCCATCACGCACCAGCCGATGTCGGCCTGATAGCGCTATTGCCCGGATGGCGGATATACGTGCCGGGCCATGTGGATGAAGTGCAAGCCCAGTTACGCCGTGCGGCGGCCAGCGATGAGCGGGTGTACATCCGTCTGTCCGAGGCGATGAACGGCGAGGGCTTCACCCGCCAGGGTGATGCGATGCAAGTGGTGCGCGCTGATCGCGCTGCTATGGCGAGTGTGATCGCCGTAGGTCCTATGCTCGGGCCCGTGCTGAGCGCGGCGGCTGATCTGCCGGTGAATATCTTGTACACCAATACGGTGAGACCATTTGACGCGGCAACCGTACAAGCTATTTGCCGCACCATGGATGTCGTTCTAGTGGAGCCCTATGCGCAAGGCACTTGCGTCGCTGAGTTGAGCGAGGCGATGAGTGATCGGCCCGTTCGCATCCATGCCATCGGCGTACCGCGCGAGGAGTTGCGTCAATACGGCGAGCGGGCCGAACACGATGCGGCCCATGGTCTCGATGCAGCCGGTTTGCACCGGCGGTTGGCAGCGGTGTGCTACGGGGTAGGTGCTTGAGTGTGTCCCCGGTTTACGAGGCTTGGCTTAACGTTACGATGCGTGAGTAAAAGCGCCACGGCGGCAATCAGCGCGTGTGCACGCTGATTGCCGGTGTGTTCTACGGGCGTGAGTCCAACGGTAGTCTCGCGCTGGCTTGTCCAGCCTCTAAAAGCCGCCCGCTAGCGGCGGTGGCAGCGGCTTGATGCTGAGCAGCCACCAGTCTAGCCGGTTACCTAGATGCAGTTGTCACTAGCGTGACAGGGCGCGTTCACAAGCTTGTTGGATGAGATCATCGGCGGCAGCGGCAGAGCCGGCCAAACCTAAGCTTGAATCGTGCGTGCTTGAATTGTTGGGGGGATGAGGCCATGGGCAACACAGAGCATCGGCTGTTAAGTTCTATTGAACCACGGGAGGGGAAAATTTATTCGCCGAATGTAGGGCGCCGCTAAAAATAGTCATTGTTTCGTGAGTGCAAGGAAGCACCGCGCGCAGAACCGCAGTGTATGGGTGATACCTGATGATTCGAGCACGGCGCTGACGCCGCAATCGCGAAACAAGTGCATTTTTAGAGGTGCCCTGTAGAATGAATCCGGTCCTAAGCGTGTCTACAGATCCGGGATGCCGATGCTTGGCATAACCCGATCTATCCGACAACACCGCCGTTCCAATCGATAGGAGTGAATATGCGCAAACCCATTGTTGCTGCTCTCAGTGCAGCCCTTATTGCCGGCGCGGCCCAAGCGGGCGACACGCCGACCCCGGAAGGCGCCAAGGTTTATTTTATCAGCCCACAGGATGGGGCTGAGGTGAGCAGTCCGGTCAAGGTCGTATTCGGGCTAACCGGGATGGGCGTCGCGCCGGCGGGCACGGTCAACGACAAGACAGGACATCATCATCTTATTATCGATGCCGATTTACCCGATCCGGATCTGCCGATCCCGGTTAGCGAAAACTACCGGCATTTCGGCGGTGGCCAGACCGAAACGATGGTGAAGCTGGCGCCGGGTAAACATACGTTGCAATTATTGGTGGGGGACTTCAAGCACGTACCACACACCGAGCCGGTAGCCTCCAAGCGCATCACCGTCACCGTCAAATAAACCGCCGAACATAAATACGCCGGTTGTTTGGCACACGTGGGCCGCCGGTCATGTGGCCGGCGGCGCTGTATTGGCATTTACTTCATGCAACCGCCGCGTTATTATCCCACGCCTTACGGCTGTGCGATCTAACAGCCAAAGGGCGCCGCTAAAAATAGTCACACTAAAAATAGTCATTGTTTCGTGAGTGCAAGGAAGCACCGCGCGCGCAACCGCAGTGTATAGGTCATACCTGAGGATTCGAGCACGGAACTGACGCCGCACTCGCGGAAAAAGTGCATTTTTTAAGGTGCCCTAATTTCAATGGTGGGCGTAGCTCAGTTGGTAGAGCCCCGGTTTGTGGTACCGGTCGTCGTGGGTTCAAGTCCCATCGCTCACCCCATTTCACTGTTCAATGATTCCCAGCCTGGGCGATTTCAGCCGGGCGACTCATCACCTGGTACCGCTGCCGGGAGTGTGCCCTGCCGGGAGTGTGCCCTGCCGGGAGTGCGCCGTGGTGAAGGGCACTGTGATGATCAACCGTTGCAATCGCGGTCAATGCAATCCGGTGATAATCACGTTAAGGGATGTGTGGTCGAAAAATGCTGCATAGGGAAGCCGTTTCAGGTGCGCTCGAAGCAGTCATGGTCCGGATGGCGCAGGGCAAAGAGTCTGTGACACGAGTCCTCAGCTTGCGGGTTGTTTCGTGAGCGAATTGTGCTTAATGTTCTCTGTATGGCCGAGGCACCAAGTATAAGAGTTTCTAGGCATCAAAAGACCGTTAAGCGCATATTGCCGCTGGCGGCGCCACCTCTTGCCGGCCGCCTAGTAGCTGGCTACAACATCGAGCGGACTATAGAAAGCAACGAGCTTGGCGTCAGTTACGCCGGTACCGATCGGGCGAGCGGTGAGGCGGTGGTGATTAAGGAGTTTTTTCCGGTCCGGCTAGCGCGGCGCGCGCCCAACGCAGAGGTTGTCGCGGTTGAGGCGGCGGCGGCCGAGTTTGACCACGCTTTGAAGCGCTTTATCGTGCAAGGCGAGTTACTCTGTGGCGTTGAGCATCCCCATTTGGTCCGTGGTCGAGGCGTGGTGCAGGAGTGGGGCACGGCTTATTGGGTGATGGACTATGTCCATGGCCAACGTTTGTCGCAAGCTTTTCCTCTGATGCGCATGACCAGTGAACAGCAGTTGCAAGGCTTGGCCCACGCTGTGGGTGGGGCACTGGAAGCGATACACGGGCGGGGCATTGTGCACGGCGGGGTCCATCCCGAACACATCATGCTGCGCACCGGCGATTCCTCCGTAGTGCTTGATCTGGCCTACGCAAGACCCATGGTGATGCGGCCTGAAGAGTTGCATCCCATTCGCTTGCCGATTAGCTATCTGCCCGTTGAGATGATTGAGGGGGAGATGATTAAGGGGGAGTTGACTAAGGGGGAGATGACTAAGGGAGAGATGACCGAGGGGGAACTGATCAGGGGCGATACGCTTAACGGTGAAGCCCATGACAGTGCGAACATGGGTCCATGGACGGATATTTATGGGCTAGGTGCCACCCTGTACCGCGCCGTTACCGGCGAACTACCTGTTCCCGCGCTGACCCGCGCGAGGCTTCGCGCTGCTGGCGCAGGCGATCCGTTGAAATCCGCTGTTGAGGTAAGCGCTGGTCTTTACAGCAGGCGCTTTTTGCGGGCCATTGATGCGGCTCTGGCACTAGAGCCGGAGCGGCGCCCTAGCCATATCTCCAAGTGGCGCAATGCGCTGGAACGCGGCGTACCTGGTGAGGAGCCCATCTGCTTTGATGCGGCATCGTCTGGACGGGTAGCCGGTGCCGAGCTGGGAGCCACCGAAGCGGCCAGTGCCGGTTTAGAGTTGAGTGCCGGTTTAGAGTTAGATGAGGCGTTCCTGGATGCGTCTCGCCATAAGCCAAAAGCGGATAGCCCGCCACCCCTGCCCCAAGCGGTCGAGGCTAAGCCCCGGCACTCACTGCCCATACGCTGGCGGTTGGCCGCCGGATTCGCCGGGGTTGTGGGCGCTGCCGGTGTGCTTTGGGCATGGCATTCCGAGCCACTGAGTACGCCGCTTGGTATCGAAGCGGTTGCTGCGGTGGCTAAAATCGCTGAGCCGCAGCGTGTGGTGCCCGCGCCCATAGCGCCGCCTACGGTGTCTACAACACAGCCCACACCCGCGCGAACGGGGCAACTGGTGAGCGAAACGCGTGTTCTCAAGGCCGAAGAACCACCGGCGGTGGCCGATTGGGCGCCGGTACTTTCTACCGCTGTGCCGGCGGCGCCAACCGCAACTGATGCCGGCGCCGCCCCGCTAGCCGTGACGGCCACTACCCGCGATGAGACGGTGGCGGTGGATGAGACGGTGGCGATGGATGAGACACTGGCGGTGCCGGCGGCCGCGGAAGCGCCGCCGTTGAGCCCGCAGGTAGCGGCGGAAGTGGCCGCTTTGCTGAAGGCGGCCAAGGTGGACTTCGCAGCGCGCCGGTTAACGTCGCCAAAAAGCACAAACGCCCATCAGCGCTACTTGCGCGTGCTTGCGTTGGATCCTATGAACGCGGCGGCGCAAGCGGGGCTTAAAGCCATCGTTTCGCGGTATTTGAAGTGGGCCGAGCGCGCCGCCCGTCGCGGGGACAAACAGCGCATGAAGCGTATGCTGCGACGGGCCAGCGGCGTCTTGCCTGATGACCAGAAACTCCTGGCTGCCCGCGAGAGGCTGCTGCCGCGCGGCTAGCGGGCGGCTAAAGATACCGTCCGCTCGGTGTGTCTGAATCGCGTTGCGGCTAGACCGGCGTAGACCGCGCCGCGTGCCATTAAACTATCGTGTGTCCCGCTTTCAACGGCGCGTCCGGCATCCATCACAACGATGCGATCGGCGCGGCGCACTGTCTCCAGGCGGTGGGTGATGATGAGTGTCGTGCGCCCTAGCATTAGAGCATCGAGCGCTCTTCTTACCGCGAATTCAGTTGGCGCATCCAACGCCGAGGTGGCTTCGTCCAACAGCAGTATGGCCGGATCGCGCAAAATCGCCCGGGCGATGGCGATGCGCTGGCATTGGCCGCCGGAGAGGCGGGTGCCGCGTTCACCTAGTGCAGTGGCAAACCCATCGGGCAAGGCTTCTATAAAAGCCATGGCCCCAGCGGCTTGGGCGGCGGCGTAAACGTCGGCATCGGTGGCCTCGGGCCGGCCATAGCGGATATTCGCCAGAACAGATTCCGCGAACAGTACCGTGTCTTGCGGCACCAAAGCCATGCGCTGTCTGAAGCTGGCCGGTTTCAGGGTGCGCAGGTCGGCGCCATCGACGGTGATCACGCCGCTCGCCGGATCGTAAAAGCGCAGCAGGAGTTGGATGACGGTGCTCTTGCCGGCACCGGATGCGCCCACCAGGGCGACGGTTTCACCGGGTTCCACGGTCAGTGAAAACCGCTCTAGGGCATTGACTGCGGATCTTGCCGGATAAGCGAAAGTGACGCCGTGAAGCGCGAATGCGCCCCTGACCGGCGGTGGCGGCGCTGGCACTCTAGGCGTTTGCGTATCCGGGGTGGCGTGCAGCAAGCCTATCACCCGTTCCATCGCTCCGGCGGCCCGCTGCATCTCACCCCACATTTCACTCAGCGAGGCGACGGCGCCGGCGACCATAACGGCATACAGTAGAAACTGGCCCAACTCTCCGGGGCTCATATGACCGGCGACGACGTCGCGGGCACCCAGCCACAACACCACGACGACGGCGCCGAAAGCGATGATGATCGCGCCGGCGGTCAAGTACGCCCTCGCTCTGATGCGCGCGGCAGCGGCCTCGAAGGCGTGGACGATGGCTTGGGCAAAGCGCTGGGTGTGCACGGCTTCCAAGCCGTACGCCTGAACTGTTTGTATGGCGCTTATGGTCTCGCCGGCGATGCCGCCGGTGTCGGCCACCCGGTCTTGGGTACGTTTGGACAGGCGGCGCACGTGGCGGCCATAGATGAACAAAGGGATCAAGACGGCGGGGATCAGGCCGGCGATGTAGGCGGTCAGGACCGGGCTGGTGACGGCTAACATGACCAGGCCGCCGGCCATCATCATGGCACTGCGAAGGGCGATGGACAGATTCACACCGGCCATGGATTGGACCAAGGTGGTGTCGGTATTGAGCCGGGACAAGACTTCGCCGGTACGGTGCGTGTCGAAAAAACGGGGGCTCAGGGTCAATACGTGGCGGTAAACATCATTGCGCAAATCCGCCACCACCCGCTCGCCCAGCCATGTCACCAGGTAATAACGCACGGCGCCGAAGATGGCCGCCAAAACGGCGAGGCCAAAGAGAATGATGAAATGCCGATCGACAGACGCTGCGCTCTCAGCCAACAGGCCGCGATCGATGACGACGCCAACCGCTGCCGGCATCGACAGCATCAGGACTGCTGCCAGCAATAACGCGGTGAGGGCATAAGCGGCGGTCGCCGCATGGGGGCGCACATAGGGCCGAAGGGCCGCCAGTGGGCGCAATTTGTGCAGGGTGGATGCTGCCAAGGAGTTGCTGCTCGCTATGCTTGGTGGGACGAGGGTTCCTGCCGATGGTTACCGGCCCGTTCTGCATCTGAGGAAGGCCGGCGCAGGTGTATGATAAGAGCCAGTGTATCTTTTACCGCTGCAACAGAAGATCAAGACCGATGGGATCGACCACTTCGCCATTGTCTCCAGCATCGCCAATACTCGCTTCCTCTTCCCCTCCACGGCCGCCTGCTACATCGCCACCCCCGGCATCGTTACCCGCTATCTCAGTACAGCGGGCAGCGCGCTTGGACGGCATCGAGTTGTCCTCGATCGTGCGCATTCAGGAACGGGCTAACGAACTGCGCGCCCAGGGCGTGGACATTATCGGGCTAGGCACCGGCGAGCCGGACTTCGATACGCCCGAGCATATCAAAGATGCGGCTCACGCGGCGGCCCGTGCCGGCCTTACTAAATATCCGCCGACGGCAGGTACCGGCGAATTGAAGTGCGCCATCCGGGAAAAGCTCGCCCGGGAGAACGGCTTCGACTACGCGGCTGATGAGATCATCGTCTCCAGCGGCGCTAAACAGGTGCTCTTCAATGCCTTCATGGCGACCTTGAACCCGGGTGATGAAGTGATCGTCCCGGCGCCGTATTGGGGGGTATACAAAGACATCGTCCGGATCTGCGGCGGCGTGCCCAAGGTATTGCTCAGCGGCGCGGATAGCGGCTTCAGGGTGAGTGCCGCGGCCATCGAAGAGGCGATCACGCCACGTACCCGGTGGCTCGTGTTAAACGCACCCAGCAATCCGTCCGGGGCGGCTTATGGCGCCGCCGACCTAGGTGGCATTGTAGGCGTGCTCGATCGCCACCGGCACGTCTGGTTACTGTCGGACGATATCTATGAGCACATCGTCTATGAGCCCGGCGCTTATGCGCACGCATTGGATTTAAATCCGGATCTGGGTGGCCGCACTTTGCTCGTCAACGGCGTCTCCAAAGCTTATGCGATGACGGGTTGGCGCATCGGTTACGGCGCCGGTCCGGCCGCACTGATCGGGGCGATGGTGGCGGTGCAAGGCCACATCACATCCGGAGCCAGTTCCATCGGCCAGGCCGCGGCTGTAGCAGCGCTGAATGGCCCGCAAGATCATATCCCCGAATGGCGCGATGCTTTTAGGCGACGCCGCGATAGGGTGGTCTCGTTGCTCAATCAAGCCGAGGGGATAGAGTGCTTGTCACCGGAGGGCGCGTTTTACGTGTTTCCCTCGTGCGCGGGCACCAATGGCAAGAAGACGCCGGATGGCAAGGTGTTGTCATCGGATGTGGATTTTTGTCAGTACCTCCTGGACGCGGTGGGTGTTGCCACCGTTCCCGGTAGCGATTTCGGGGTGGGCGATCATTTCCGCATCTCTTATGCCTATGCGCAGGCGTCTTTGCACGAAGCGTGTACCCGCATCATGCGCGCCTGTGGCGCGTTGTCATGAGCGGGTTCGGCATCGGCCAACCGGCCCCGCGCACCGAGGATCTGCGGTTTTCAACCGGCGCTGGACGATGCGGGTTACGAGCTGAACCCATTACTGGTGTCCCAGTGTGTATTTGGCTCCCATAAACAGCGTGTTGGTGGGGGCGCAAGCAGCTTTGACCTGGCGAGGGTACACTTCGCGCTGGCAACCCTCACCGCAGGATAAACGCAATGGCTCTGGCCGCCGGGATCGGATTGATGGCGTTTCCATTCAAGACTATGCGCGCTTTTTGGCGTTGGGTCGATCTGTGCGAGCAGGGGGGCATTGATTCCATCTGGCAGACCGACCGGCTGGTATCCGCCGTGCCCATGCTCGATTGCATGAGCGTAATGGCGGCACTGGCCGGCGCCACCAAACAGATCAAGTTCGGTATGAACGTGCTCTCCTTGGGTTACCGTGAGCCGCTCGAAGTGGCTAAGCAGTGCGCCACCATCGATGCGCTGAGCGAGGGGCGTTTGCTGCCGGCTTTCGGCATCGGCAGCCCGCTCAGTCCCGATTGGCGAGCGCTGGGGCGAGAGGGCGAGGGCCGCGGTAAGCGCACCGACGAGGCGCTCGCGCTGATCCGCCGGTTATGGGCGGGGGAGCGGGTCGATTTCGACGGTGAGTTTTTTCACTACCGCGATGCACACATCGCCCCATTGCCAGCTCAGGCCGAACTGCCGCTGTGGTACGGCGGCAATAACAAAGCATCCATACGCCGCACCGCGCGGTTCGCCAGCGGTTGGCTGGGTGGTCCCGAAGGCCCGCAGGAGGCGGCTGGAGTGGTGCGCGATATCCGTGCCGCCTGTAAGGAGCAGGGCACTTGCATTGCGGACGATCATTACGGCGCGGGTTTTTTCTACCGTTTCGGCGCCGCTGACGAACCGGTGGTGCAAGCGCATCTGCGCGCGGCGCGGGCACGGCGCCCAAAGCGCGATCCACGCGATACTTTTGTCGCCGGCGGCAGCGCGCAGATGATGCAGCGCGTTCAAGAGTATGTGGATGGCGGTGTGACCAAGTTCGTCCTGCGTCCGGTTGGCGCTGACGATGATGATTTGATGAAACAAACGCGCTTGATGATCGAGTCGCTGCTGCCGGCGATCGATGCTCTGAACAAGCGCGCGGCAGCCTGAAAACGGAGGCCTTATGCAGCACGAAAAACAAGTGGCACTCATCCGCTCACTGCACGAGCACATCGATCGCAGTGAGACGTGTTTGAGCGAAGACGTCACCCGCATTCCAGTGCAGACCTACACCTCGGCCTCGCGCTTGGCCGCCGAACGGGACGTTTTGTTCGGTGCTTATCCGTTGGTGATGGCGCTCAGTCATGAGCTTCCGGAGCCAGGCACATTCATCACCCATGACCGTGCCGGCGTACCCGTGCTGGTGGCGCGTGGAGCCGATGGCGCCGCCCGGGCTTTTTTGAACGTGTGCCGCCACCGGGGCGCGAAAGTGGCCACGCAAGCATCCGGCTGTGTGCGCAAGCTTTTCTCCTGCCCCTATCACGGTTGGAGCTACGGCCTGGACGGGGCGTTGATTCATATTCCCAACGAAGCGGCTTTTACAGGCGTGGATAAAGCCTGTCATGGGTTGAAAGCACTCCCTACGGTAGAGCGCCACGGCATGGTGTGGGTGAGCTTGAACGCTGATGCAAAGCCCTATGTGGCAGGCTTCCTAGGTGACTTGGACAGTGAGCTGGCGGCGTATGAATTGCCGGCTTACCACTTATACGAGACCCGCATCATAGAGCAGCCGTTCAACTGGAAAATCGCCATCGATACGTTTCTGGAGCCGTATCATTTCGGTTTGTTGCACCGCAACAGCATCGCGCCCTTATTCATTCATGACATGTGCCTGGTGGATAACTTCGGGCCGCATATCCGTGAAGTGTTCCCGCGTAAGAGCGTCGAGCTATTGCGCGATCGGCCGCATAGCGAATGGAATCTGCCGGAGCACTCCGCCATCGTGTACGTGCTATTCCCGAACACTGTCTGGGTGATGCAAATCGATCATGTGGAGCTGTGGCGTATCTACCCGGATGCCAATGATCCGGCGCGCTGTTCGATGACGATGGATTTCTTGATCCCCGAGCCGGCGGCATCTGATGAGGCGCGCGAGCATTGGCGCAAGAATATGGATCTATTGATGATGACGGTGCTGGATGAGGATTTTCCAACCGGCGCGACCATTCAACAAGGACTCGCCTCCGGCGCGCAAACCCATCTCACGTTTGGCCGCAACGAGCCCGCGCTGGCTTATTTTGAGAACACCGTTGCTGCGCATGTACGCGCTGAAGTTGCCGAGTAGCTCAGAGCAAATAGCGCAGCGCAATGATTTTCAAGGTGAGTAGCAGATGTTGGACAAGCACATAGATATAACCACGGCCGATGGTGATATGAATACATTCATCACCTGTCCGCAAGAGGGTGGTCCACATCCTGTGGTCATTTTTTATATGGATGCACCGGGTAAACGTGAGGAATTGCACGACATGGCCCGGCGTATCGCAACGGTTGGCTACTATGTAGTGCTGCCGAATCTGTATTACCGCGATACCCGCGAGTTCCATCTGGGTATGCCCGGGGCCACGCGCGAGCGCATGTTCGAGCTGATGAACAAGCTCTCGAACGCCATGGTCTGCCAGGATACGCGGGCGATCTTCGAGTTTTTGCAAGAAGAAGGCAACGCCTTAGACGGGCCGGTAGGCGTGGTCGGTTATTGCATGAGCGGGCCTTTCGTGTTTGCCGCCGCCGCTGAATTTCCTGAGCGCATTAAAGCGTCCGCCTCATTTCACGGCGTGCGCTTGTTGGTTGATGGACCGGCTTCGCCGCATTTGACTGCCGCCAAGATCCAAGGCGAGATGTACTTCGGTTGCGCTGAAACGGACGAGTGGGCGCCGCCGGAGATGATCGAGAAGCTGGACGCGCATCTGGCCTGCACAGGTATCGACTACCGCATCGAGTGGTATCCGGGAACGGAGCATGGATTCGTGTTTCCTGAGCGCCAAGGTAAGTACCACAAAGCCTCTGCCGAACGGCACTGGGAACGCTTATTGGCCCTGTTCAAACGCAATTTGTGAGTCAACCTGTAGAAGATCGATAATCCGATAGAAAGCTGCCGTGAATTCGTGCGATGGCGCCGTAGCCGTTAGCGTTGCGCAAAGGATCAGTCCCTAAGTTCCGACACCTCTTGTTCCGATCGAACTCGCAGGAAGGACAAGACAATGTCGATCCAGCGTAGTAGGGGTGCTGCGTAGCGGCCGGATTGAGCGCCATCATATAGTCACCTAGCGCAGGCAAAAGAATGCCTAGGTTGGCCGGCGGCTCGGCTTTGCATACCTCTGCACGCTGTTGCCAAGGTGTTTAGTCATCGACAGCGATGGCGGGGGCCATCGACAGCGACAGTGAAGGATTCGGGGAACGGTCCGCCAGCAAAGTCGATTTGCCCGGCCTCTCCCGGCAGCAGCGCGGCGCCGCTCAGCAACAAACGCCGTACCACTTCCGGCACCATTACACCGCCTACCGGTTTGCCTAGACACTCATGCGAGGCATAGCCGAAGTGCATATAGCTGTAGCTGGGCCGGCCCGGGATGAAGTCATCCGCGCGTTCGATGACTTCGCTGTCCCACATGGCCGATGCGGTGCAGGCGAAGACCACGGTACCTTTGGGGATACGGGCCTCTCGCGCCGTGCCTGCGGCGATGACGGTATCGGTATCGGTCAGGCGGAACACCAAGGGATTGATGGGATTGAACCGCAGTGCTTCCCACACGATGCTGTCGAACACGTCCAAGGACGTTGACGCGGCGGCCGCTTTGGCCTGCTTGGCGACGGCGGGGCGCAGCAATATCTGCTCCAAGGCTTGGGCGATGGCTTGAGAGCTGGTTTCCACGCTGCCCGCCAATAAGCCGGAGACATTGGACAGCATCCTGTCCAAAGTAAAACCTATATCTCCCGGGAATTGCGTTGCCAGCAGCCGTCCCACCACATCCGCCGGGGACTCACCACAAGCGAATATCTCCGCTTGGCGCTTCGGCAGGTAATCGCGCAGCCACGCCGCCATCTCCTGGCCTGCCGTCACCGACGCCGCGTGTATGGCCGCATCGTTGGTCAGATTCTTGAAGAAATCGGACTGCGTAGCTTTGGACCAGCGCAGCATGGTGTCCTCATCGGGGCCAGGAAAACCAAAGTATTTATCGACCACCCGCACCGGCACACCGCGGCCGAGGTGGCGGATGACTTCCAACTTGCCGTCCTTGGCGTTCGCCTCTATGGCCGCGTCCGCTAATTCACCGGCGATAGCCCGTACCGCCGGCTGATCGGTGAGGGGCGACAGGATGCGCATCAAGGACTTGTCTTTGTAATTGATGTTGGTGTTGTCGCGCGCCAGCATGACAGGGCCCATGGACGGATCCATCTTGGCGGCGTAGAGCTTGACGGTGAAAATGTCTGGCCGCCGCAGCACTTCCACGACGTCAACGTATTTGGTGATGAAGGTGGCCATAGGGGTGGTGAAGATAGGCCGGCGTTCGCGCAGTTCCGCGAATAGCTCACGGGTATTGGTGCGCAGTACCTTACCGATGAATCGCGCGCGGGCGGCGGTGTCCGCGGGCGCGATGGCGTCGTATTGGTTGAGTAGCGACATCGGCCTCTCCTTCGATCTCTTGAGGTGCAAAAGCGTACGCGAACGGACCGCCATCAGAAAGCGTGCGCCGTTACTTGGGGCCGGCTGGCAGGGTATTGAATGCCCGTCAATTAAAGTCCGATGCCGCCGCTCTTGGCCCCCTATGCCCGGGCGGCGTTCAAGGCGGCGGTCAGCTCCGGCATGCCAGCGCGGATGTTCTCTTGCGTCGGATAACCAAAGGCCAAGCGGATATAGGGGATCTCGTCATCGCGCACGTAAAAATTCTTACCGCGCGCGAAAGTGACCCCCCGTTTAGCGCCTTCCTCCTCGAACTTATCCATGTCCACATCATCGGGAATGCGCACCCAGATGAACAGTCCGCCCACCGGATGGGACCAGGAGCACGTATTACCGAGATGTTGCTCCAAGCCTTCCAACATGGTGTCCCGTTTGGCTTTGAGCGCTTTATTGGCCATCTCGCAGTGCTCCCACAAGCGATCGCGCAGGTACGCTTCGACGATGGCGGCGGCGAGGGTGTTAGGGCCGGCGTCGTGGCGCCGGGCCAGCAGTGTATCCAACAAGGGTGGTTTGGCGATGACGTAACCCAGGCGCACCCCCGGCGCGAAGATCTTGGACAAGGAGCAGAGGTAGATGTGTTTGACATCCTCGTCCAGGGCGTAGAGCGATGGCTCCTTGGCGCCTTCGAAATGCACGTCCGCGTAACAGTTATCCTCCACCAAGATGGCATCGTGGCGCTTGGCGATAGCGATGAGTTCCAGGCGGCGGGCGCGGGGCATCATCGAGCCAGTGGGGTTTTGATAGGTGGCCAGCACGTAGATGAACTTGGCCGGGCGGCCTGCGCTTTCCAAGCGGGTCAGTTCCCGCTCCAGCGCATCCATGCGCATGCCGTGGCCGTCCACCGGGATCCCCACCCTATCGAGACCGAGCCCACCGTAGGCGTTAACCGTGCCGACATAGCAGTGCTCTTCCATGACGACCGGATCGCCGGGGCCATTGCACAGGGCTTCGGCCATCAGCGTAACGCCTTGCATGGAGCCATTCAGCAAGAATATATGCTCGGGGTCCACCGCCACCCCTTCGCGTTCCATCTCCCGGCGGGCCATCAACGCTCTGAGCCCGGCATGGCCCAATTTACCGGGGTAGCGGTTGAGTTCCGGACCCAGGCGGCGGATGACCGCCGCCGCCGTCACCGCCAGGGCCTCGGCGGGGAAGGTTTCCGCATTGGTATTGCCAGTGGCGAAATCGTAAGGGGGGAGGTCGTTCATCATAGTCTTCTTAACGGTTGTGCAGGCCCGGTTGTGTAGGCCCAGTCGTGTAGGCCCAGTTGTGTAGGCCTTAGGGGTACAGAATGACGCCACGGGCGTTGTTGCCGCTTTCGAGATCGGCGAATGCTTGGGGCGCTTCGTCGATGCTATAGGTGCGGCTCACCATGCCGTCCAGATCCAGCAAACCCCGGCGGTAGAAATCCAAGTACATCCGGAAATCGGTTTTGGTGTTGACGCTACCGTACATACAGCCCTGGATCGTTTTCGCGGTGAGCGGCAAGATGAGCGCGTTGACGGAGAAGCGCTCTTCCATGCGGCCCACACCGACCAGCACGGCGCGGCCGCCGCGGCGGGCCAGTTTGACGCAGGTTTCTATGGTGGCCGGGCGGCCGATGACTTCGAACGCATAGTCAACGCCGATACCGCCGGTCATGCCCATGATTTCACGCACCGTGTTGGCGCCGGGGGTGACCGTGTCGGTGGCGCCAAAGGACTTGGCCATCTCCATTTTCTCCGCCGACAGATCGACGGCGATGATGCGTTTGGCGCCAGCGATGCGGCAGCCTTGGATCACCGACAGGCCAACACCACCGCAACCGACCACGGCCACCGTCGCGCCTGGGGCGACTCGGGCTGTTTTGATGGCGGCGCCCACCCCGGTGGTGATGCCGCAACCGACCAGAGCAGCGGCCTGGAAACTCACATCTTTCTCGATGGGTACCACGCAGATCGAGGGCACTACGGCGTATTCAGCCATGTTGCCCAAGAATGACATCACGGCGATGTAATCACCGTTCATCCGCGCCCGGCTGGTGCCATCCAACAGGTTGCCGTCCACTTTGGCGACATTGCAAAGATAGGGCTCGTCATGGATACAGTGGAAGCACTCGCCGCACTGGGGTACGAAAGAGAGCACCACGTGATCGCCCGCTTCGACATGAGTGACACCTTCACCGATCTGTTCGACGATGCCGGCCCCTTCATGGCCTAGCACAGTGGGGAAGGGGGTAGGAATGGTGCCGTTGATCATGGACAGATCGGAGTGGCACACACCGGTCGCTTTCATGCGCACCAGGACTTCGCCGACTTTGGGGGGATCCAACTCGACATTTTCCACCGAGAATTGATCGAGTTCGGTTGCCACTACTGCTTTCATGCTACGGCCCCTTTGTAATTGAACGGCTGTAATTGAACGGCTGTGATTGAACGGTTGTGATTCAACGGCGCTCATCAGTGCGTTAAGACTTCGTGTAACGCTTCGACGACACGCGAGATCTGTGCTTGCGTGATCACCAGCGGGGGCAATAAACGCAATACGGTGGGGCCGGCGGGCAGCGCTAGCACGCCCTGGTCCATGAGCGCCAGCAAAAAAGGCTGCACCCGCTCTTTTAGCTCGATGCCCACCATGAGGCCCAGGTGGCGTACGTCGCGCACCCGGGCCGGCTTGTTGGCCAGGAATTGCTCCACTAAAGCGGCCCCCTTGGCTCTGGCTTGACCGCTTAAGTCCTCATCGATCATGAAGTCTATGGCTGCCAGAGCGGCGGCGCAGGCCAGCGGGTTGCCGCCAAAGGTCGAGCCGTGCAATCCCCGTAAGCTCTTGATGCGCTTGCCGGCCAAAACCGCCCCCATCGGTACGCCGCCGGCCATCGCTTTGGCCACGCAAAGGATATCGGGCGTGACCTGGAAATGCTCGCAGGCGAATAAGGCGCCGGTGCGGCAAAAGCCGGTCTGTACCTCATCGAAGATGAGCAGGGCGCCGTGCTCATCGCAAAGCGCCCGTGCCGCTTTAAAGTAATCGGCACGGCCCGGACGGATACCGCCTTCGCCCTGCACTGGCTCGAGGAGCACGGCGGCTGTATCGCCGTTGACGGCGGCCCTGAGTTTGTCGATGTTGTTATACGCAACGTAGGTAAAGCCACCGGGTAGCGGTTCGAACGGCTCGCGGTATTCTTTTTTGTGGGTGGCACTCAAAGCGCCCATGGTGCGGCCATGATAGCCGCGCATGGCGCAGATGATGTTTTTGCGGCCGGTGGCATGGCGGGCGAATTTGAGCGCGCCCTCCAGGGCCTCGCTACCGGAGTTGCACAAAAACGCCTGGATGAGACCGTCCGGGGCCAGGGTCACCAGCCGCTCCAGCAGCTTGGCGCGGATATCGTTGTAGAAGATACCCGGACAGGTGAGCAAGGTGCCCGCTTGCGCCGCCACGGCGGCGGCCACCTTCGGGTTGGCATGGCCCACACTGGCCACGCCGATGCCGGCGGCGCAGTCTATGTACTCATTGCCATCGGCGTCCCACAGCGTGGCGCCATCGCCTTTGACGATGGTGAGTTCCCGCTTCGGATAGAGGTCGATGGAATAGCGGCTTTCCAGTGCCCGGTATGCGGCATCCGTAGTCATGGTCTTGCGCTCATCGTATCAGGGTCCCCTTACCGGCTATGGCATCGCGGATCGGGTGCTCGACCCGTCCATCGGCGATCACGATTTGCGCGGTGCCGGTTTGCACCAGGGTTTTGAGCGCTAACATCTTACGCTTCATGCGCCCATCCACTTGCTGCTCGCGCAGTGCCACCTCCGCCCGGGTCAGGGTGGGTAGCAATGATTCAGGGTCTGCCGCATCCGCCAGGAAGCCGGCCGCTTCGATGAGTTGAATGATCTGCGATGCGCCCAGCTCAGCTTGCAGTGCGTTGACGATATCGTCGTTTTCCGAATTCACCGCGTGGCCGTCTTGGTCCAGTATCGGGATGGTCAGTACCGGTGTATAGCCATTGCTCAGAAGCAGCGATAGCAACTGCCCGTTAACAGCTTTGGGTTTGCCCGAGAAATCACGCTTGATGAGGGTCTTGGAGCCCTCGCGTACGCGAATACCTTTATTGCGGGGGTGCCTTGCACCAAGCCGCCGTCGATGCCGGTCAAACCCACTGCGTTCACGCCAGCGCGCTGAAACTGCTCCACCAGCCGTTTGTTTCTGAGGCCGGCGTAGCTCATTAAAATAACGTCGATGGCCGCCTCATCGGACAACACACTGGCGTAGCCGGACACCGAGGTGAGCACTTGTTTGGGGGTGCCGAGGCGCTCGGCCAACTGGTCGCGCAGCGCGTTGGCGCCATGCACCACCACGCAGGGCTCGGCCAGGGCGGCGATATCGCTTACTACGCCAGCGTAATTGATGGCAGCGCCGCCGCCTATTTTGATGATACGCATAGTTCTATTGCGGATAGCTTGTCACGCTACGGTTGGGCAGCCGCTGCCAAGCATATTCGCCGTAAGGTTCCGAGCAGATGATCAAAGTGTTGGCCGTGTGCGCCACACGCAATTGGAAATAGTCCGGATCTTCGTTGTAGAGCGATGCGGCGTGCACGGCTTGAGGTGTGGCGATGACGAAGTTCATCGCCCGTATATAACGGGAGCGTTTCTCGATCACGCTGACGCCGCGCTCAATGGCCGCGCCTAGGTCCCCTTTGTCGAAGCGTTTGATGTAGTTGAAAATCTTCTCCGCGCCGATGCGCCCTTGCTCCTTGATGCGCACGCCGCGCAGTTCACCGTTGAATGAAAACACCCGCTCACCGTCGGCGAAGGGCATATTGTTCTCAACGGCAATGCCCTCATCCCTGAACGCGCTGCGCGCATGGGCCACCAACAGCGTGGTGGCCGCTTGCGGCGGCGCCGGATCTTGCCAAAGCGGGCGGATGTCATGGTAGTGGTGCCACCTGCCATCGTCCCACCATGAACACCCCCAGCCGTGGCCTTGATATTCGCGGCTGTTTTCAGCGATGCAGGCGAAGGGACGCAGATGTGCGCACAGCGTAAAAAGCTCGTTGGATCTGACACACAGCAGCCGGCACATGAATCAGCTTCGGCACATAGCTTGGATGGGGCACACGGCTTGGATGGGGCACACGGCTTAGATGGGATGTAAGCCGGGGAATTCGAGGCCGGTGCGCTCGTCCCAACCGTGCATCGCATTCAGCGCTTGCACCCCCTGGCCACCGGCCCCTTTCATCAGATTGTCGATGGCGCTCAGCACCACCAGCCGGTTGCTGTGCGGGTCGCGTTCGAAACCGATATCGCAGTAGTTGGTGCCGGCCAGCAATTTGGGCTCCGGGTAGCGGTGAATGCCGCTGCGCTCCTTGACGATGCGAATGAAGGGTTCATCGCCATAAGCTTGGCGGTAGAGCTTCCAGAGCGCTTTCTCGTCCACGTCTTCGCGCAAGAATACATGGCAAGTGGCGAGAATGCCGCGCACCATCTCGATGGCGGTGGCGGAGAAATGAATGGGGATCCCATCCAGAGCTTGTTGCATCTCGGCCACGTGCCGGTGGCCGGTGGGTTTGTAAGAACGCACCACGCCGCTTCGCTCCGGATGGTGGCTAGCATCGGAACTGGCGTTACCGCCCTCGCTGGAGCCGGCTTTGACTTCCACCACCACCGAGTCCACCAGCTTGGCTTGCACCAGCGGGCGCAGGGCCAAAATGGTGGCGGTGGCGTTGCAACCGGCGCCGGTGACCAAGTCCGCCCGAGCCATGCGCGCGCGGTGCAGTTCCGGTATGCCGTAGACGAATTCGGTCAATAACTCGGGGCGTGGATGGGCGCGGCCGTACCACTTGTCATAATCCGACGGGTTACGCAGGCGGAAATCGCCGCTCAAGTCGATGATCTTCGGCGCCAGCGTGCGAAAAGCGTCGATGCTGTCCATGGCGCGGCCATGGGGCAAGCACAGAAACAGCAGATCGCAGGGCGCCAGTTCGCTCAGAGTACAGAACTTATGGCGGCTCACTTGGCGCAGGTTCGGATGGGCGTTGTGCACGAATTTACCGGCAAGCCGCTGCGATGTGATCTGAGTGATCTCCACCTTGGGGTGAAAATGCAGCAAGCGTACGAGTTCACCGCCGGTGTAGCCGGAGCCGCCGGTGATGGCCACTTTAATGACGTCTTGGTGCATGACTCACGCGTTACCGGCAGGCCTTGCCGGCAGCCACCGCGTAGGCGGCGATATGCTGCGGGATGTTGACGCCGGTGGTGTCGATGGAGTTCTTGAACTCCATGGTGTAGTTGACTTCGTTGACCTGGAAGCTGCCGTCCGCCAGTTCGAACAGATCAATAGCCACCACGCCGCCGCCCACGGCCTTGGCCGCCGCCAAGCTGAGGTCGGCGATGGCCGGGGTGACCGGACAACCGCGGGCGGTGGCGCCGCGGGCGGTGTTGGTGATCCAGTGCCCGGATGTGCGGTAAATGGCGGCAATGCACTCATCGCCCACCACGAAGCTGCGGATATCGCGCCCGTTTTTCTCCACGTATTTTTGCATATAGAAGATGGAGTGGTGGTAACTGCCGAGTACTGTCTTGTGCTCCAAAATGGATTCCGCTGCCTCGCGGTCATTGACTTTGGAGAGCAGGCGGCCCCAGGAGCCTACTGCCGGTTTTAGCACCACCGGATAGCCCAGTTCCTCAATGGCTTGCAGCGCGGACTGTTCAGTGAAGGCGATGCGCACCTGCGGCTGCGGCACGTTGGCGTCTGCAAGCGCGATGGAGGTCAACAGTTTGTCGCCGCACACTCTTGAGACGTCATGGGTATTCACGCAGCGGATGCCCAGCGCCTCGAATAGTTTGAGCGCGTGCATGGCCCGCGAATGGTTGATGGAGCGCTCCAGCACGACGTCCACCGGCGGCGGTGTGCGCAAGTCGAACGTCAACTGACGGTCATCCAACATGACCAGTTCTACGCCGCCGAATCCTTTAAACGCCTCCAGCAGGAGTTTTTCATCCTTGCGGATCAGCGAATGGAGGAAGCCTACCCTCATTCGCCCCAGTCCTCTTCGGCTTCCGGCGCTTCGGCCAGTTGCACCGGCTCAAGACCGGTGATCTCCAGTTCCGAGCCGCAATCCGGGCACTCGATGAGTTCTCCCTCCACAGCATCGCCGCTCAATTCCACATCGCCATCACATACGGGGCAGGTAGACATGCCAGCACTCTTCGCAACAGGTGGGTAGCAAAACCCATTATTGAACTGCGCCATTAAACTGCGCCGTTGCGATAGTCTCAAGCTCTTGGCCTTGATTGGGCGCTGCGGCGTTGCCGGGCTCATGCCATTGCCGCATTGCCCTGGTAGAATCGCGCAGCTTTGGTGTGCTGTTGCTAAAGAGCCCCGGAATCCCTCAGCCATGGAACAAAACAGTCACACTGCGGATCTGGAGATCAAAGATGCGCAGCTTATCTTCGATACCGTCTGGGACGCGCTGGAGGAGGCGCGCGGACGGGAGCATCTGCGCTTTCCCAAGGAGCTGATCTTACTGGGCGGCGCGCCTGGTTCAGGCAAGGGCACGCAAACGCAGTTCATCATGCGGGTGCGCGGCCTGACCTGTCCGCCCATCGTGATGAGTGCGCTGTTGAATATGCCCGAGGCGCAGCGTATCAAAGACGCCGGTGGCTTGGTCGGCGACAAGGAAGTGTTCGAGATCTTGTTGCACAAGCTGCTGGAACTGCCCTTTCGCGACGGTGCCGTGCTCGATGGATTTCCCCGCACCAGGGTGCAAACGGAGTGCTTGAAGCGATTGGTAGACAAAATTCAGGCGCTGCACCAAGAGTTCGCCGATACCCCGCTGGCGATTAATTTCCGCCGGCCCACGGTGCACGCCATGGCGCTGTTCGTGACCGAACAGACCAGCGTGGCCCGCCAACTCGCCCGCGGCGAGCAGATCATCGCGGCCAACAAAGAAGTCGAGGAAACCGGGGTCGGCAGCAAAGAAGAACTGCGCAAAACCGATGTGGATCCCGAGGCCGCTAGACACCGTTACCGGGTGTTCAAGGAGCAGACCTGGGATGCACTCACGTCGCTCAAAGAGATCTACCACTACCACTTCGTCAACGCGGAAGGGCCGATCAAAGAAGTGGAGCAAAATATCGTGCGCGAACTTCAGTATCAAAGTTCACTCGAGCTGGATCCGCGCACCTTTGATCGCCTGCGCCCGCTGCCGCTGGCCCAGGATTTGACGCTACATGCGCGCCAGGAACTGATCCGCCGCCTGGATAGTTACGAACTCGATAGCCGCGAGCTGTTCGTGCAGGTGGTTGCTCTGGTACGTGACAAGTTCATGCCTATTATCGAGCGCCACGCGGTGGCAGGGCGCGCCATCGTCAACTCCGATGACAGCGTATTCGAAGATCCGCTGGCCTTGTCCATGTTGATCGACATCTTCTCCGAGCGTGGCTTTCAGTGTGTGGTGGATAAGACCATTAACGAGATACCGGTGTACCTCGATCCCGGCACCCACGCCATCACCTGCGCCAGTAAAGTCGTATTCCGCATCAAGTTGACTTTTCCCGGTTCGGAGATCCGCCGTGGATAGTCGGGCGCGGTTAGTTGAATTAACGAGAGATGGGGGAGAAGTACCGTGGATTTAGGGATTGCGGGTAAGCACGCCATCGTGTGTGCGGCGAGTAAAGGTCTGGGTAAGGGTTGTGCCATGGCATTGGCCGAAGAGGGCGTGCACGTGGTGATAACAGCGCGCACTGCCGCCACGCTGGAGGCCACGGCGGCGCAGATCCGCGGCAAAACCGGCGTGCAAGTGACCGCGGTTACTGGCGACATCACCACAGCGCAGGGCCGCGCGGCGGCGCTGGCGGCCTGTCCTGCGCCGGACATCCTGGTGAACAACGCCGGTGGGCCGCCGCCGGGCGATTTTCGCGATTGGACGCGGGATGATTGGATCGCGGCTCTGGATGCGAACATGTTGACCGCCATAGAACTCATCAAAGCCACCGTAGATGGCATGATGGAGCGCGGTTTTGGCCGCATCGTCAACATTACCTCCTCGTCGGTTAAAGCGCCCATTGATGTGCTGGGTTTGTCGAATGGCGCCCGTAGTGGTCTACACGGCTTCGTCGCCGGCGTGGCGCGCAATACGGTGCGCCGCGGAGTCACCATCAACAGCATCTTGCCAGGGCCGTTCGATACCGATCGGCTGCGGGGAACTTTTGCCTTCAGGGCAGCGAAGACCGGTGAGGATGAAGCGGCGGTGGCGGCGGCGCAGGCGGCGGCTAATCCGTCCGGACGTTTTGGCACAGCGCAGGAGTTCGGCAAGACTTGTGCGTTTATCTGTAGCGCCCACACCGGCTATATTACCGGCCAGAACTTCCTGTTGGATGGTGGCGCTTATCCTGGCACCTACTGAACAGGCATCCTGTTTCGCGCCATCTTTTTGGATCCACTATTTAGATCCACCATCCCGGTAAATCCGATACTGTGGATTCGCTAACCCAATTCACCCTCGGGGCAGCCCTAGGCGCTACCACACTGGGAGCGCGTATCGGCGCGAGGGCGGCCTTGATGGGTGGCTTGTTGGCCACCTTGCCGGATCTGGACGTGATAGTGCGCTATAGCGATCCGGTGGCCAGCTTTACCTATCACCGCAGCGCCACCCATTCACTGTTGCTGCTGAGCGTGGTGACACCTCTGTTGGCGTGGTGTGCCATGCGCCTGGCTGGCCGAGCAGCGCTATCCCGAGTAGCGCTATCCCAGGGCGGCGAGAGGGTATCGTTTCGCGCCTGGTGTTGGATGGTATGGCTATGTCTTATTACCCATCCGCTGCTGGATGCGGCCACCGTCTACGGCACCCAACTGCTGTGGCCCTTGAGTGAGCACCCGTTCGGCGCGGGCAGCATTTTCATTATCGATCCGCTCTATACCTTGCCGTTGGCCGCCGGCGTCATCGCTTTCGTGGCGATGCGCCGCCGGCGCCGCTTGGGCGTGCGCTTGGCCGTGACCGGCCTGAGTGTGAGTACGGCCTATCTTGCGCTCACCTTGCTGTTCCAAGCTCATGTCACGGCGATCATCGAAGAGGACTTGCGCGAGAGTGCGATGGCGCAGGCTCGGCTATTGGTGATTCCCACACCGTTCAACGCACTGCTGTGGCGGGCGGTGGTGATGCAAGAAGATGCGTATTACGTCGGCTACTATTCCCTCCTGGCACCGCGCCGGCCTATCGAATTCAAGTCCTACGCGCATGATGAACAACTACTCGAGGCGCACGCGGATGTCTGGGCGGTGCGCCGGCTCAAATGGTTTTCCAGGGGTTTTTTGAGCGCCGAGGTACGGGCGGGGCAGTTAGTACTGTCCGATCTGCGGATGGGCGCCGAACCTGATTTTTACGTGTTTTCCTTCGCCGTAGCGGCCCACGACGGCGCCCGGCTGGTGCCGTATTCCGTGACCCGGCGGATACCACCGATACGGCCGGATAAGGCGGCGTTGGCAAGAATTTATGAGCGCCTGATGACGGGCAGTTAAGTGCGGAGATAAGTCGAGCATGTATATCAGCGGACAATGGCGCGAAGCGATCAGTGGCAAGCGCTTCGAGGTCACCAATCCGGCCACAAGCGAGGTGATCGATACCGTTGCCGATGGTGGCGAAGCCGATACCTTGGCGGCCATTCACGCGGCGGATGCCGCCGCTGCGGGCTGGGCGGGGCGTACCGCCTTCGAGCGCTCTGAAATCCTGCACAAAGCCTATGACTTGATGGTGCAGCGCAAGGAGCACCTGGCGCGCACCATGACCATGGAGCAGGGTAAGCCGCTCAGGGCGGCCCGCATCGAGGTGCAGTATGCGGCGGATTTCCTGCGCTGGTTCGCCGAGGAGGCCAAACGTGTCAGCGGCCAAGTGTTGCCGGCACCGCGCCAGGATCAGCGCTTCCTCGTGCTGCGCCAGCCGGTGGGGGTGGTGGGCGCGATCACGCCGTGGAACTACCCCGTGTCCATGTTGACCCGCAAGATGGGTCCCGCGCTGGCGGCGGGTTGCACGGTGGTGCTGAAACCCGCCGAGGCGACGCCGCTTTGCGCCATCGAGACTTACAAAGTGCTGATCGATGCCGGGGTGCCGCCCGGTGTTATCAACTTGGTGACGGCGGCGGATCCGCAACCGGTGGGCCGGTTGCTGGTGGAGGACCCGCGGGTGCGCAAGCTGACTTTCACCGGCTCCACGGCGGTGGGCCGCAGGTTGGCCGCAGGCGCCGGCCAGCATATGAAACGCATTTCGTTGGAGTTGGGCGGGCACGCGCCGTTTATCGTGTTCAAGGACGCCGATCCGGTGCACGCGGCCAAGGGCGCGGCGGCGGTCAAGTTCCTGAACGCCGGACAAGCGTGCATCAGTCCGAACCGCATGTTCGTGCACCAGGACGCCCACGCACCGTTTACCGATGAGCTGGTCTCCAGGGTGATCCGCCTGCGGGCTGGCAATGGTTTGGCCGACGGCATCGGTGTAGGCCCATTGATTGACGAGCGGGCGCTGGCTAAAGTCGATGCGCAGGTCAAAGATGCCCTGAGCAAGGGGGCGCAGCTACTGTGCGGCGGGCACCGCATGATGGATAACGGCTTGGATGCCGGTACGTTTTATTCACCCACCGTTTTGAGCGGCGTGACCACGGATATGCTCATCTACCGCGAGGAAACCTTCGGCCCGATCGCCGCCGTGGTGACGTACGACGACGATGACGACGTTATCGGCATGGCCAACGACACCAACTACGGGCTCGCCGCTTACGTCTACACCAACAACACCGCGCAGGCGATGCGTGCTTTCGAGGCGCTCAAGTTCGGCATCGTCGGGATCAACGACATCAATCCCACCGCCGCCGCCGCGCCGTTCGGTGGCGTCAAGGACAGCGGTCTGGGGCGCGAAGGCGGCAGCCAGGGGATCGATGAATATCTGGATGTGAAACTCGGCGGCTTCGCCATTTAGCTGAGGCCTGCCATGAAGCTCAATGCTTATGTCGCTGATATCGGTATGACGCTCTTCGGCAAGCATTTGGAGTCAGGGCTCAAAGCCCTGGGTGCACAGGCAGTGACGCAAGCGCTCGCCGGTGCCAGGATGGCGCCTGGCGATATACGAGTTGAATGAGCGTGCCTGATTTCGCCACGCCATGAGCGTTGATGAAGTATCGGCGGCGCCGATGATCGCCGAGCCGCTGACCCGGCCCATGTGCTCGCCGGTGGGCGGCGGAGCGGCTGCCGCCATTGTCGTCAGTGAGCGCAAGGCGCGGGAGCTGGGCCTGATGGGCAAAGCGGCGCGGGTGATCTCAAGCACGCTGCGTTCCACCTGGCCCAGGGACGGGGAGGAGGAGCCGGGATTGACGGAACGGTGCGCCTCGGATGCGTATGAACTATCGGGCGTTGGAGTTGAGCGAGCATGACAAAAAAAGTGTTTGTAATCGGAGCGGGCGCGGTGGGCGCTTACACGGGGGGAAACCTGGCCCGGGCAGGGATGGACGTCACGTTCGTAGACCCTTGGGTGGACCATGTGGAAACCATGCGCGGCGATGGCTTGGAGCTCAAGGGGATGAGCGAGGAGGAGTGCTTCAAACTCGAAGTCAAAGCCATGACACCGGGTGAATTCAAAGCGATCGCCCATGAGCAGCCGGTGGATATAGCTATCATTTCAACCAAGTCCTACGACACTGAATGGGCGGCGGAGCTGGTCAAGCCGGCCCTGTCGGGGGAGGGCTTTGTTGTCTCGCTGCAAAATTGCATTAACGAAGATCGCATCGCCGCCATCGTAGGTTCGGAGCGGGTGGCTGGGTGTATCGCCAGCACTATCTCCGTGGACCTCAAATCGGCCGGTTTCGTGCAGCGCAATGTGCCTAAGCGGGGTGCCTCGTACACGGTGTTTCGCTGCGGTGAGTTAAGCGGACAGGAATCCGATCGAGTGAAGGATTTCGTCGCATGGCTGGGACATGTGGACAGCGCCAAGATGACCACCAACTTGATGGGCGAGCGCTGGAGCAAACTCACCATCAACGCCAGCGGCAACGGTTTGTCGGCTTGCACCGGCTATGACACCAGGGACATGGCGCTGGTGGAAGCGCCGCGGCGGCTCTCCATCCGCCTGTCCGCCGAGACCATCCGCGTGGCGCAGGCCGAAGGTGTGCGGTTGGAGAATATCACCGGTTTCGCGCCGGATGAGTGGGTGGCGGCGGCGGACGGCGATGCCGACGCCTTGGCACGCATCGAGGCGGCCAAGATGAACGGTGCCAAAGAGCGGGCCCCCGGCTCCTTCCCGTCTATGGGGCAGGATGTCAAGAAAGGCCGGCGCACCGAGATTGAATACTTAAACGGTTTGGTAGCAGAGAAAGGCGCGAAGCATGGCATTGCCACCCCGGCCAACGAAGGCATCCTAAACGCCGTGCGCAAAGTGGAAAGTGGCGAGTGGCCGCAGTCACCTGACAATATTGCCGGCATCTAGGGATTGATTAGGGAAGGAATATCCCAGATCCTTTGAGGCTTTCGCATACCCCCATCCACGTGCACAGGAGGCACCATGTCCAAGCAGAAGTCAGGCCAAAAACTAGGCCGCTTGCAATTCTTGCTGCAAAACCCGGGCGCCATGGCCCGGAGTATGTTGGATTTCGCCGCTAACCAGGGACGCAAAACCGCGCCCGGGCCCGTGGTGTGTAAGGAGAACCAATTCGCCGGTAAGCGTGCCGTGGTGATCGGCTCCGGCGTCGGTGGGCTTACGGCGGCCTATGAGCTGCTCAATCAGCGCACCGGTCTAGAGGTGATCGTGCTCGAGGCCAACAACCGCACCGGCGGGCGTTGTCTCACCCTGCGTACGGGCGACACGCTCATCGAAGATGAAGACAGTCAGTTATTCGGCTCCGAGCCGGCGCCGCCACAGGTGGTGCGCTTCGAACGGCCGCGCGGTGACGCCGCCCCTTACTCTCAACGCAGGGCCGGGCCGTATCCCGTCTAGCCACAAGCACCTGCTCGGCTATCTCAATCAATTCGGTGTTCCCGTCGAAGTCTACGTCATGAACAGCCAATCGAATTTGGTGCAGATGGATGGTGGTCCGGCGGGTGATGCACCGTCAGTGTACCGGCGCCTCGAGCACAACACCCGCGGCTGGCTGGCCGAGATGGTCTATCAAAATGCCGGCTTGTTCATCGATGAGCAGAAGTGCTTTACCACACCCGAGGAGCGCGAAGAGCAGATACGGTGGCTGCAATCGCTGATGGTGGATTTCGGTCAACTCAATGCTGAGGGCAAGTATGTGGTCGAGGCAGCCGAGGATGGCCAGGATGATGCCGCCGATCGGGCCGGCTACTCAAGCCTCCCCGGCGTTGACGCGGGCGAGATTGCCAGCGCCTTCTCCTTCGAAACACTGCTGCAATCGGAGTTTTGGAGCAAGACCAGCTTCTATCAACCGCAGGACTTTTTATGGCAGGAGACTTTGTTTCAACCCGTTGGTGGTATGGACCAGGTGCAGCACGCTTTTGCCCGGCAGGTGGCGGCCAAAGGCGGCACTATTCGCCTCAATTCCAGGGTCGATCACGTCGATTGGAACGGTGAGCAGTACGAGATCCAGGTGGCCAAGCTCGGTACGGAAGAGAAAGAAACCATCGCCGCCGATTATGTGTTCAGCAACGCGGCGATGCCCTTCTTGAGCGATATTTTGTCCGAGTGTCTGCAATCACCCGAGTCCGGCCTGTTCGAACCAGGTTTTAAAGCAGCCTTGCAGGCGGTTTATACGACACAGTTCGATAAGCCGGCGGATGAGTACGCCAACCGTTTTCTGTCCTACACCACCAAAGTGGGTTGGCAAGCGGATAGGGCGCTGTGGCAGGGGGGGCGCATCACGGCGCGATACGATGAGTCGGTGGGGCAGGACGTGCTCTATGTGCCCGATTCCGAAGTGGGCGTGGTGCCGATCTTCGGCGGTATTTCCTGGACTGATGATGCCATCACGCAGATTTGGTACCCATCCAACGATTACCACGATGAGAAAGGGGTGCTGACTGGCTGTTATAACTTCAGTCAAAACGCTTACGACATGGGCAAGCTGCCCGTGCCAGAGCGGCTCGAACTGGCCCGCCAGGGGGCCGCCCGGTTCAACACCTCGTTCGCCGAAGGACTGGAGCATGGTGTCGCCATCGCCTGGCAGAATATGCCCCATATCAAGGGCGGTTGGCCCCAGTGGCACAATGTTGAGGAGTCGGTTACCCACTTCAATCACATTGCTCAGGGCACGGGAGTGGATAGCGGATTGCCCAACTTCTTCATAGTAGGCGATCAGGTTTCCTCACTGCCCGGGTGGCAGGAGGGTGCCATCGTCTCCGCCCTGACAGCAGTGAGCCGGCTGGCGCGCCCGGATCTGGCCATTCCGGCGCTGTCGTGCCTGCCAGATACGCGCTTGATGGTAGAGGGCGCTTGATGGTAGAGGGCGTTTGATAGTAGAGGGCGTTCGAGCGAAGTTTCCAGGCAAAGTTTGTGTACAGTACGGGGCTCACTAAAAGGAGGAGAGCCTCGTCCATGGCGTACGACAAACCGATCCCGGCCAAAGGTACCAACACCGGACCATTTTGGGAGGGTGCCAAAGCCGGCAAACTGATGCTGCCGCACTGCAAGGAATGCAACCGCGTGCACTGGTATCCCCGCTTCATCTGCCCGTTTTGCCACTCTATGGATCTCGATTGGGTGGAAGGCAGCGGCGAGGGCACCCTCTACACCTTCGCCGTGCAACATCTAACGCCACCGGCGTGGCAGCAAGAGGCGCCTTACGTGACCGCTTACATCGATCTCAAGGAAGGTGATCGGATGCTCACGATCTTGCGGGGAGTGGATCCCGCCAAACCCGAAGACATCAAGATCGGGGCCAAGGTCAAAGTCGAGTTCGAGCCAGCCAACGATGACATGCATCTGCCGTTTTGGCGCGTGGTGGAGGGGTAGTCATGCCGGGACAACTCTATAAAGCCGCCGCCATCGTCGGCGCCGCCGAAGCCGATGAGATCGGTTTTCTCAAGCAACCGAAGTCCTCATTGCAGTTGCATATAGAGGCGATCAAAAACGTCAGTGAGTACACCGGTATCCCCATCGCCAAAATCGATGGGATCTTTTCCACCGGTTGGTCCAGCGAGTTGTGTGAGCACCTAGGGATACAACCGCGCTACATAGACACCACCGCTTGCGGCGGCTGCTCGTTCGAGATGCACGTACACCACGCCCTCGCCGCGATTCATGCGGGCATCATCGAAGTGGCTCTCATCAGCCACGGCGAGAACGGCCATTCCCAGCGGGCCATAGGCGCCAAAGGCCGGCCTAGCTACGGACCGGGCAGTGGCGATGCCTCGCCGGCACTGGAGATGACCAGCGCTTATGGCATGGGCGGCGCGCCGACGGCCTATGCCCACGCCATGACGCGGCACATGCACCGCTACGGTACGACAACGCAAGACTTCGCGCACATCGCCAAAGTGACCCGCGACTGGGCAACGTTAAATCCGCGCGCCGCCATGTATTCCAAGGACAAGCATCCCTTCGGCGGGCCGATCACGCTACAACAAGTGGCGCAGTCGCGGCTGATCACCTGGCCGCTCACTATTTTGCACTGCTGCATGGTGACCGATCATGGCGGTGCCGTCATCGTCGCCAGCCCGAAAGTGGCCGCAGGGCTTAAAACCAAGCCGGTGTGGATTGCGGGGGCCGGTGAGAGCATGGGCCACCAGAACATGCTGGAAATGGATGACTTCACCGCCACCTCCGCCAGACGCTCAGCCGAGGCCGCCTACACCATGGCCGGCATGGGGCCGGATGACATGGAAATGGCCATGATCTACGACTCCTTTACCATTACCGCTGCCATCACCGCTGAGATGCTCGGTCTGGCACCGCTAGGGGAGGGTCACACGCTGTGGCAGGAGGGGCACGCGGCACCCGGTGGACGTTTCCCCGTCAATACCAACGGCGGTGGACTGTCGTTCAATCACAGCGGTATGTACGGCATGCCGTTGCTCATCGAGGCATACCGGCAGCTTTCGGGCACCGCCGAGGATGGCATTCACGGCGATCCGGGCAAACAGACCTCGGCCAAGACCTGTGTGGTCAATGGTACGGGCGGAACCTTGTCCACCACCGGCACGTTGGTGTTGATGGCTGACGGCTAGCCCTAGACGCTTGAGTTGGATGCCTCGCCTAGTAGATGCCCCGCCTAGTAGATGCCTAATCAGTGGTCGCGGTTTTGCGCGCACTCGCCGATAGTCTTACGCCGGCCGCCGCTGGCGCTACGGTCAGGACTGGCGCCAGGGTAAGCCGGCCGCTTTCCAACCGGAGCGGAGGCCGCGGTGTTTGGCCTCGTCCTGATCGCCCTCGAATCCTTGTGCGATGTTGTAACACTGGGTAAAACCCGCATCGGTCATGGCGATGGCGGCGTCCCGCGAGCGTATGCCGGAACGGCAGAGGAACAGCAGTGGAGCGTTGGTATCGGCGATCCGGTTCTGCAGGGTAGAAACGAAATCGGGATTGACGTCCATCTTGGGAAAATGTTTCCAGGACAGTCGGATGGCCTCACGGCCAATTCCGTCCAGATCGGGCGCGCCCACATACGACCATTCCGCCTCCGTGCGCACATCGATCAGCTGCGCGCAGAGGTCTTCCGTGAGTACTTGCCAGGCCTCCTCAGGGGTGATGTCGCCAGCGCAGCGGTTGTTGTTGGAAGCTATTGTGCGGTGAGAGGGGCTCTCACGAAGAGCAATCCGGTTCAAACCCCGCTCCAGATCATCCATGACATTGTCTATGTTCTCCAAACCGACGGCGACCCGGAGCAGTGATTGGCGCACCCCCATGGCGATCCGCTCCTGTTCTTCCAGCCGGCCGTGGGTGGTGGTGGCGGGGTGTGTGATGGTCGTTTTGGTGTCGCCTAAGTTGGCCGTGATCGATAGCAGTTGAGTTGCGTCTATCACCTCCCAGGCTTGTTGTTGCCCGCCTTTGATATCGAAGGCGACGACGCCGCCGAAGGCGGTTTGTTGAGAGGTTGCGATCGGATAAGCCGGGTTCGACGGCAGGCCGGGGTAATGCACCCGCGCGATCGCCGGGTGTTGCTCCAGCCACTGCGCCAGTCTAAGAGCATTGGCACTGTGAGCGTGCATACGCAAGCGCAGGGTTTCCAATCCGTTGACGAATATCCAGGCATTGAAAGGACTGAGGCTGGGTCCTGCCGTGCGGTTAAAGCTGAAGAAGCCGTCGCTCAAGTCTTTTTCGTTGGTGACGATGGCTCCGCCCACGGCGCGGCCCTGGCCGTCGATGTATTTGGTCGCCGAATGCACCACTACATCCGCGCCCAGTTCGAGTGGTTGTTGCAGCGCGGGTGTGCAGGCGACGTTGTCCACCACTAACCGGCAGCCGTGCTGATGCGCCAGCTCCGCGAGGGCGCGCAAGTCAACCACCTCGCCAAGAGGGTTCGAAGGCGATTCGGCGAAGAGCAGTTTGGTTTGCGGGGTAATCGCCGCCTCCCAGGCCGCTAACGCTGCAAGTGGTACGTAGCTGGTACTGATCCCGAAGCGCTTCAAGATCTTGTTAAAAAGACCGATAGTCGAGCCGAATAGCGCGCGCGAGGCGACCACGTGATCGCCGGCACTGAGCAGCGTCATGCAGGTGTTCAATACCGCAGCCATCCCGGAGGCCGTCGCCACGCAATGAGCGCCTTCTTCAAGGGCGGCCAGACGCTGCTCAAAAACACGTACAGTCGGATTAGTAAAGCGCGAATAGACGTTACCGGGGCTCTCATCGCGAAAGCGGGCGGCGGCCTCGCTGGCCGAGCCGAATACGAAGCTGGACGTCATGTGGATGGGATCGCTGTGCTCCCCTTCGAAACTGCGCTTCTGACCTGCCCGTATGGCCCGTGTGCTAAAGCCTTGGCTTGCGCTATCGCTCACGCCTCATTCGCCCAATGTAAATAAATTTAAAGTACGCCGTACAAGATGGGGATATATTTCGCCAAGGGCAATAAAGCCGAGGCGAATAAGGATAGTTTTTCGTCCTGTGGAAAAAGCGAACGCTGCTGTTCGTCACTGGGCGTCGGTGCAGAAAATACGCTGCGATCGAAGCGTGTGCTATAAAAAATCATTGCCGCGAAATTTCCCTGAAAGACTCCCGGCATGCGGGCGGGCGGCTGGCAGCGTGGAGTCGGTAACCGCGGACCGGTACGGTTGGACGGCGGGTTCGTGGTGCATAGCAACGGCGACACGCGCGACGCCGAAGACCGGGCGCTGGGCTACTAAGCGACTGCAATCTCTACGCATTCGAAATCTCCCAACGGTCCTGAAGTTGGGCTGAATGCCTAGTTACACGGGTGTTTCCGGGGATCTCCGTAAGGGGTTGGATCCGCCTAGGGAAATGGCGGCTACGTATCTAGGGCCTGTTAACACTAATTATGATAGACTTCGCGTATGAAAATCACCGCATCACAATTTAAAATTATCCAAAAACTCCTTCCTGTTCAAAGAGGTAACGTCAAAATACCCAATTTATTGGTGTTGAATGCCATTTTGTATGTCGCTGAGCACGGTTGCAAGTGGCGAGGTTTGCCGAAAAAGTTCGGCCATTGGCACAGCCTTTATACTCGTGCCAATCGCTGGGCGAAAAATGGTGTACTCGATAGTGTATTTGCTGCACTACAGGAAAACGATGTCATCAACATACAGGTGGAGCAAGTATCTTTAGGGCAGTACAGCAGTCAAAGTTCACCCGGAGGGGACTGGCGCGTTAAAAAAAACGGTCCACAGTCGATTGGTAAGTCCCGAGCCGGGTGGACAACGAAGATTCATAGGGTTGCAGCAAATGCCACAACAGCAGTGACCTTTTCCCTATCCCCGGGCCACGTCGGGGATGCGCCAGCAGGCCGGGAATTATTGAAATCCTTTGAAAACAATGGCTGGGACGGGACTCAAGTCATCATGGACAAGGCCTACGAAGGCGATGAGACCCGGCAGTTGATAGTCGATTTGGGGATGGAGCCCGTTGTGCCAGCGAAAAGCAATCGGCTGAGGCCTTGGAAATACGACAAGGAGCTGTATAAAAAGCGAAATGAAGTAGAGAGATTGTTTCGGCGGCTGAAAGGATTTCGTCGAATCTTTACACGCTTCGACAAACTGGATGTTGTTTTTATGTTTTTTATCCACTTCGCCCTTATCGTGCAGGCGTTGAATAGTGTTAACACGCCCTAGCAACTGTCAAAGTCGGGCCCGGCCGCCCGTAGGTAAATAGCCGGTGCAGTTATCGGTTCACAGAACGCCGAGCAAGTGGGTGGCGTCTGCCGTTGGTAAGCGTTCGGACATGAATGAAACTTCGGCTATGGTCAGGTCCTACGCTAACGTGGACGGGAAGATCTTTACCGTAGAAATATAAGCGGTCAAACCGAGTGTTGCTGGCGATCCACTCAGCAACCTCTAGCATGTCCTCGGCGTGGACTATGAAATTTGCTGCCGTCCCCAAGCGCGGGCAGATTGGGTTACCAGCGCGATTCGTTTCGTGAGCGGCATGTTGGTCGAGCTTTGGGGCGCCTGCTAAAAATAGTAATTTTTTCGTGAGTGCAAGGAAGCACCGCGCGCAGAACCGCAGTGTATAGGTGATACCTGAGGATTCGAGCACGGCGCTGACGCCGCAATCGCGGAAAAAGTGCATTTTTAGAGGTGCCCAAGAATATATTTGCGCCAAAAGGAACAGTACTAACAGCAGATACAGGTTTTTCGAATGAAAAGAATGGTGATTTAGTAGTGCCCAGGGCTCAGTAGTACCCAGGGCACTTTATGGCTAGCAGTAATTTGCATTAGCGATCATGGGATATCCCGCCGGCGCGCCTTCAGCATCGACCAGAAGTGAATCGCTAAAACGATCAGAATGATAACAAAAATGGTCCCTGCTATAGGCCGGTCTATCCAATCCAGCGGCGTTTTGATACGCGGCAGTGAGGTACGGAATTTGTTCTCCGCGATGCCGCCCAGCACCATGCCTAGAATGATCGGAACAATAGGCAAGTCGAGCCGTTTTAATATCAAGCCCAACATCCCGAAAAAGGCGGCGATCAAGCAGTCAATGACCGAGTTTCTAAGCGAATAAACGCCGACGAAGGACAGTACTAGAATCGCCATACCAAGAAATCGGTTGGGAATCGACACCACTTTTAGCAGCGGTCTTGTCGCCAGCATGAGAAAGATAAGCGCTAGTACATTCAGTATGAGTAGGCAAAGATAAAGCGCCAGTACGAAGTCCATTTGATGTTGGAACAGACCCGGGCCTGGAATAATATTGTGAACATCACTGCTGTCCCATAAACTTTCATGAGAATGTAAACTGTATCTGGACCTGAGTTTCAATAGGGCCTGGAGGGTCTCCTTTGAGTAGTCCCCACAGGTCTCTTCGCTCAAATAAATTGACTTGAAAGAGTCGAATAATCTGTTGAATGCTTAAATCGAGTTTGCTACAGAATTTCAGGTAAGCAACCATTAAACACATACACATAGCGACCCATATTTGAGTCATGACAGCATTTTTTGACGTCCCTACGAATGACTTAATCTTCAAATTTTGTTTGATGCATTTGAAAAATAACTCAATTTGCCAACGCGACTTATAAATATCTGCAATGGTTTTGGCAGTCAATTCGAATTGATTGGTGAGAAAGACGTAATGCTTGCCGGTCTGTGGGTCCCGATAACCCATCCGGCGCAACTTAATCGGACAGGTATCGGCTTTAGGGCCCGTTAAAATCAGCGTCTGATCTGAGGTAATGCCCTGCTCTTTATTGACCGGATGGCGAGAAATCACTCGGTATTTCGTATTGGCTTTCAACCGGGTGACAAAATAAATCCCCTTTGAATTGAGCAAGTTAAACCACGTGTAGTCCGTATAGCCACGATCAAACACCACAATAGAACCCGCATCCAGTTCTAAACTACGGCCTTGTGTAATATCTTGTTGTTTGCCTTCGGTAATAGTCATAAAGACCGGTAAAAAACCATCATGGTCCAGACCAACATGTAGTTTAATCGCGCCTTTGGTCTTGCGAAATTTGGCCCAAGGAAATAGTGATAAGCATAAATCAATGGTCGATGCATCCAAGGAATAAAGCTTATTTTTAAAACGAAACCCATGCCTAGGCGCCAAGCTTTGACATCGTGCCAGCAGCTTCCAAAATAATCCTTCGTAGAGTTGATAAGGCTGTTGCTCGTTAACACGAGCCAGAGAACTTCGACTGACCTTACCGATACCCAAATGGTAACTTTTGCGGCGTTGTTTATCCAGATTGCTGACAATATCTCGCAAACTACAGCGACCGGCGAGTTGGGCAAAACTCAACGCCACAAACTGTGACCAGCGTGACATTGTCCTCAATACACGGCCTTTATGGTGGGTCTTTGCAAGGGTTTCAAATTCATGTCTAGAAATCAGTTTTAGCAGCTGTGAAAATACGCTGTTACTGTGACTCAAGGCTATTATCCTGTTGATATTGAAAGATATTCTGGACCTCTATTCTAACAAATTAGCGCAGAATAGTCTTTGATTCTAAGCTCATTCAAAAGTTTGTGGGACAGCAGTGTGTGAACATAGAACACAGCGAGCATCATCGCGGTCAGTGCCTCGCCGGGAATGCCTAAGGCCAGCAACGGGATCATGGCCGCTGCGGGAACTGCGTTATTGGCCGCTTCCGATGCGATAATCCCTTGCGGAGCGCCACGCCCGAAACGCTCGGGATTGGGCGAGATCTTCTGCGCCAGTGTGTAAGAAAGAAATTGAGCGGTGAATTCGCCTACCCCTGGAATGATGCCCATCACCGTGCCAAAAGCGGCGCCAGGTAACACTATTTTGGGGAATTTGAATACTTCTTTGAGCCCGCGAAATAGTCCGCCTGTAAGGATAGGCCCGGTGACGATAGGCAATTTGGGTAGGCGGTCCTTGCCAGCTAACAGTAAGAATGCCTGACTGAGCGCAAATAAACCGAGCACGGCCACGATGAGATCGATGCCGGACAACAACCAGGACTGTCCGAAGGTATAGCGGTGCGTGTAGGCGACGGGTTCAAAGCCGATGGTCTGCAAGAAGATACCGAAGGAGAGGAGCGCTCCGGCCGCCATACTCTTTGCGCGGTGCGCGATAACGACGAGGATCATGCCCAGTACACAGGCGAGAAATATTTCGCGGGAACCGAAAAAGGGCGCGATCCTGGCTAAAAATGGCGCCAGGGTCATTAGACACAGCACGGAAAAAACACCGCCTACAAATGAGGCGCCGTAGGCCAGGGACAGCGCCCGGTGTGCTTCTCCGCGTTGGGTCAGGGGGTAGCCGTCATAGGTGGTCAAGGCATTGACCGGCGTCCCCGGCGTATTGATGAGAATGGCGGGAATGGCGCCGCCGAACATGGCTGAACCATAGATCCCGAGCAGCATCGTAATACCGACGATGGGCTCCAACGCGAAAGTTGCCGGTAAGAGAATGGCGATAGCGATGGCCGGTCCCACGCCTGGAATGGCGCCGATGATTATGCCGCCGGCTGAGCCGATGAGCAGGGCTGCGACGACGTCTGGACGGCTGATGATGCCAAGACTTGCAGCAAGTGTTTCCATCGCCAGCGTTACAAATACAGAACCAGGAAGTTGCGTAGTGCGTCTGGCAGCAGTTCGTAGACCGCACCGCCAGGTATTTTGACGGACAGAACACTCTTGAAGACCACTACGGTTGCGAGGCCCACCAGTAGGGCGTACATCAGCATCGGTTTGCTTCTATAACCCAACCGTAGGGTTAACGAGAGACAAAGAGCGAGCGTGCTTAAGATATATCCGGCGTAGGGTACGGTGAGTACGTAAAGCATGAACCAGATCGCGTATTCGACTGAGCGCAACCACAGGCCTACTTCGCGGACTATGCTCTCATCGCTTCGCAGTACTTGACGCCGCCAGCAAAAAAACAGCTCCACAACACCGAACAGGAGCATACCCACGATGGCGACTAGCGAGAAGAAACCGGGCTGCTTTACCAACGGTTGTCCGCTTTGCCAGCTTAGCTGCGAACCTAGCTGCGATGCCAAAAATACCGCTATGGCCCATGCTGCTATGCAAAAAAGCAGCTCGGCCCGGTGATGTCTAGTGCGGGTTGGGCTGGCTGCACCATCGTGGGTGTTTTCTACTGTCGAGTCTACTGTCGAGTCTACTGTCGAGTTTTTCGCATTGCTCACGAGTGCGTCTCGAGCAGCAAAATTATTTCAGCAGCTGCGCAATTTTTCCGGCGGCCTCAATATCGGCCGCGATCTGTCGAGTCGAAGTTGCTGCATCTTTCCAGTAGATCTGCGCGCCGGTGTCGCTGGCGAACTTCCGCGCCCGGCCGCTAGTCACCGTTTTCCGGGCGATCGCGGCGATTTTCTCACGGACCGCCGGCGGCACCTCTTTGTGAACGAAAAGGCCATTCCAAAGTGAAATGCTCAACGATTTGTCGAGTTCTCCAACAGTAGGTGCATCAGGTGCTTTTGCAATACGCTGCTCGGTGATCGCCGTTAGAACGGTTATCTTGTCCAAGCACGGCACGACGAGCTGAATGGTGGTGTTCATCACGTCCACATCGCCGGAGGCTAGCGTGTTGCAGTCGAGATTGTCGAAGGCGGAATCCGCTGCAAAAGAAAAGCCCATTTTCCTGGCAAGCGCCAATGTCACTTTAGTCGGGATCAGCGGCGCGCCGAAATGTCCCAGCACTACGTCATGCGACTTCGCATGTTGTGCCAACCCCTCCATCGACTGATAGGGGGCCTCTTTAGAGGTAACGATCACAAAGGGGTAGGTGAGGAAAATCCCAATCGGTTCGAATGGATTCGGATTGAGTTCGGCAATGCCGATGTTCGGTCCAATGACCGGTACGCCGATCACGAAGTTGCCGATGGTGTAACCGTCCGCTGGTGCTCTTGCTACTTCTATGGCGCCTGGAAACGGCCCGCCACCGCCGCCCGGCTTGTTAACAACGGCCGCCGGTTGTCCGTACGCTTTTTGGAAGTCTTCGGCGATCATCCGAACGAGCACATCTTCCAGGTCGCCGGGGGGCCATGGATTGATGAATCGAACGGGTTTTTCGGGATACTCGGCAGCGGTTGGCACCGCCACTAGTGCTGCCGCAATGGATGCAGATGCGGCCAATGCCAAGCCTAGAAATCTCTTCATCGATCGTTTTCCTCTATTGGTTAGAGCATGTTCACATTGGTTGGATTGTGTGGGTGGCGTGGTGATGTGCAGCCGGTGGTATGGGCTCAGCTTCGGGTATGGGACGAGGGCAGTGACGGTAGTTATGAACTCTTCGCTACCCCCGTGGATGCGGCGCAGCTTTCAATATCGGCTGCACTGCCGTCAACCACAACGATTGAGCCGCATTGGCCAACTGTTTGATGTCGAACCACTCCACGCTGCGGCGCAAGCCACTCGTGTTGCTGTACTCGCGCGCGAGAAGCGCGAGGTGGGCGAGCATGAGTTCCAGTCTGCAAAAAGAAGTATATGCGCTACATTGCTGGAGTTCTTTTGCCAGCCGCTGCAACGCTGCCCGCGGGAGTTGGTAACGCCATCGGCTCATCCGCCCAAGAAAATAATCGACATAGATATAGTCGCGAAGAGTAGGTCCAATCCCCATGTCTTCGAAGTCCCAAAATCCCACTTTTCCTCCCGCATACACCACGTTTTCAGGAGACAGATCCCCGAAGATCCCGCCCATGTTCAGATTGAACTGGCTCGCGTCCACCTGCACCGGAAAAGCATGGAAAATATCCATGTCTTTAAGTAACGGGCTTTGGGCCAATTCTCGCGCGTTTCGATTGAGCCGCTCGATTTGAGCGCCGATGCTATGATCGGCCCCTTGAGAGAATTGCGCTCGATCGACGCAGTGTAGCTCGCGCAGGAGTTCCACGGTCATGACAAAGCACCGGTTGGCGGCCGTTGCCGTACGCGCCAGCGGAATACGGTACCTCAACTGAGCGTTGAGCAGATGGCGAAGCGTCACGCCTTCGATCCATTCGGTGACTATCGCCCCCCGCTCCTCATCGGTATGCAAGACGGTCACAGGAAGAATGCGAGGCCGCCGGCTGGCTATGTTATTGATGATGGCCCGGCCTTGCACCTCCCGGTGAAAGATAACTTGGTCACGCCAGATCTTGACACACACCTTTCTTTGAGACGCACGTTCGGTCACTTCCCAGACGGCATTTCGTCCCAGGGGCCGGGCGAGAAAACTATCGCAGGAAAGAGCGGATACCGAGCGCGAATCGTGTAAAGACTCTACCGCGGCTCGTATCCAGTGCTCAACGCGTCTCACAGCTCCCTCATGGCCTCAGCTCAGTGGACCTTGCGAGCGCTGATGAACCAGCGCATGGTCAGGTATTTCAACAGGGGCGTGTAGTGCGCTGCCCGTGCCAATGCGAAGACCAAGCGCGGGGCTAATGTGTGGAGCCGCCACACTCCCGGAAGCAACACACCACAAACCGATTCGATGCGAAGGTCCGGGCTCATCATGCGACGGATGTCCCACGGAAAGTTGTAGCCGAGGTCGTGCACGAAATATTTCCGCAGCAATCCGAGCGGACCGCCCTGCAGGGCGTTATCGAGCTCGATCACCAGCCGGCCGCCGGGCTTTACTAGCCGCGCCATCTGCGCGACCAACTTCGCCTGCCGCTCTACCGGCAGGAAGAGATGGAGAAAGTTAAGAGCAATGACGAGGTCGAAATGCTCACTGGGCAGCTCCAAGGCGAATGCGTCTGCGAGCTGGAAATCGATGTTACTCAGGCCCGCTTCCACCGCCTTGGTCTTGGCCTGCTCGAGCATCTTGGGTGTCCCGTCTACCGCCGTCACATGTTCGACATGGGCCGCCATCGCTATCGCCCCGCGTCCGGTACCGGTGGCTATGTCGGCCACTTTCATGTTTGAACGGAGCTGAAGCAGCTCCATAAACGCCTCCATGCGCAAGCTCTCCACTAACCGATCGGTATCCGAGAGGTATCGTTTAGCGTCGTAGTCATCACTCAGATGGGAGTAGTCTAGAACTGCCATTGTTCTCACCGGCTTGGGCGGATTGGCCGTGGGTAGCGCCTATTGCGGCGGTTGGCCTGGTGCCAGATTCTCATTGTCCCGGCGAAAAGCTTAAGGTGTCGTAGGTGTAAGCTCAAGGTTCTTGGTCATTGAATGTTCTATAGGCAGATAACGCTTTGAGCGGTAAACGAGAGCGGTCGCCGGTCTGGAGCGTCTTTAGGGCGCCTGCTAAAAATGCACTTTTCCTCAATGGCGGCGTCAGCGCCGTGCTCCAATCCTCAGGTATGAGCGATACACCGCGGTTGCGCGCGCGGTGCTTCCTTGCACTCACGAAACAATGACTATTTTTAGAGGTGCCCATAATCCCACTATAAAAATTCCGGCGCGTTTGACCACAATGCTCCCGGACGCAGCTAACGCATCGAAGTTAAGAGCTTTTGTTGGGCCTGGTGGCCATCGGTAGAAAGTAGAACGACGAACCGGGGAGGCTAGAGATTTGGGGGCGATGAGTAGAACCGGCGTGGGTGAACCGAGATTCTCGCATCCGGCTGTCGCGAGCGGCGATAGGGCGCTGCTTGGCGATGGCCCTGGCAGGGCCGGCAGCGGCGCAAGCTAGTGAGCGATCCGAACCTATCGTCATTCATCTGGTCCGTCGCTGATCTTCTGCGCGGGGACTTCAAGCAGTCCGAATACGGCAAGGTCATCTTGCCATTCACTGTCCTGCGGCGCCTGGATTGCGTACTGGAGCCGACCAAAGAAGCCGTGCTGGCTGAGAAGAAGACACGCGAGAGGGCAGGGTTGAACCCGGCGCCATTCCTGCTGCGCCTATCCGGTCAGTTTTTCTTCAACACCTCGCCGCTAGACTTGAAGACGCTGATGGGAGATCAAGACCACATCGGGGAGAACCTGCGGGCCTACATGCAAGTCTTCTCGCCGACGGTACGGGACATCTTCGAGAGCTTCGATTTCCATACCCCGATCGACCGGCTGCACAAGAGCGGACTGCTGTACCTCGTCACGGAGAAGTTCGCCAATATCGATCTTCATCCGGATGCCGTCAGCAACGCGCAGATGGGTGCCGTATTCGAGGAATTGATCCGCCGCTTTGCCGAGCTATCCAACGAGACGGCCGGTGAGCACTTCACCCCCCGCGAAGTCATCCGTCTCATGGTGAATCTGCTGTTCATCGAAGATGACGATGCGTTGACGAAGCCGGGCGTGGTCCGCTCGCTGTACGATCCGGCTGCCGGCACTGGCGGCATGCTGAGTGTCGCCGGGGAGCATTTGGCCAGCCTCAACCCGGATGCCCGCATGGTGATGTACGGGCAGGAACTGAATGCCGAGTCCTATGCTATCTGCAAGGCGGACATGCTGATCAAAGGCCAGGACATCGCCAACATCATCTTTGGTAACACGCTGTCTAGCGATGGCCTACCGGGCAAACACTTCGACTACATGCTGTCGAATCCACCGTTCGGCGTGGAATGGAAAAAGATTCAGACCGAGATCAGGCAAGAAGCCGGGCAGATGGGCTTCGATGGCCGTTTTGGTCCCGGTTTGCCGCGGATCAGCGATGGTTCCCTGCTGTTCTTGTTGCATCTGATATCCAAGATGCGCCCGGCGGTGGATGGTGGCAGCCGCTTCGGTATCGTGCTCAACGGCTCGCCGCTGTTCACCAGCGGCGCGGGCTCTGGCGAGAGCGAAATCCGGCGCTATGTGCTGGAGAACGACTTGGTGGAAGCCATCATCGGCCTGCCGACGGATATGTTCTACAACACCGGCATCAGCACCTATGTGTGGATCGTCAGCAACCGCAAACCCGAGGCGCGCAAGGGCAAGGTGCAACTCATCGACGCCTCCGGCTTCTGGCAGAAGATGCGCAAGAGCCTCGGGAGTAAACGAAAAGAACTGAGTTCCGCGCACATCGACAAGATCACGCGCCTTTTCGGTTCTTTGGACGAGTACGAGGAAGACGGCGTTCCCATCAGCCGAATCTTCAAAAATGAAGATTTCGGATATCGAACGATCACCGTTGAGCGTCCTCAGCGTGACGACCATAACAACGTCGTGCTGGGCACGCGGGGCAAAGCGAAGGGCCAGCCGGTTCCGGATGCGTCGCTTCGTGATACCGAGAATGTACCGCTCAGCGAGGATGTTGAGGTTTACTTTGAGCGGGAGGTGACACCGCACGCGCCGGACGCTTGGATTGATCAAGCCAAAACCAAGGTTGGCTACGAGATTCCTTTTAACCGGCATTTCTACGTATTCCAGCCGCCCCGTCCATTGAGTGTGATCGACGCTGAGTTGAAGGGCGTCACGGACCGAATTCGCACCATGATTGATGGGCTGACGGCGTGAGTTTTCCGCGGTATTCGAGCTATAGACACAGCGGTATCGATTGGCTGGGTGAGCTACCAGAGCATTGGTCGTCGATTCGACTCAAGTGCATTTGCGATGCGTATCCGAGCAATGTAGACAAGAAGTCCCGCGAAGGGGAGGCGGCGATCTCGCTCTGCAATTACACGGATGTGTACTACAACGAAACGATCACCGACGACATCCAATTCATGCAGGCAACTGCGTCCACGGACCAAATCCAAAAATTTACCCTCCGCGCCGGAGATACCATCATTACCAAGGATTCGGAGTCTGCAGACGACATCGCGATTGCCGCTTATGTTGCCGAATCGCTGCCGGACGTGGTGTGCGGCTATCACTTGTCGATGTTGCGACCAAAGGAAGGCACATCTGGCGCTTACATCAAGCGACTCTTCGATTCAGTGTACGTGAAATCTTGCTTCGCAGTTCGCGCCAACGGGTTGACGCGAGTCGGAATTGGGCAATACGCGCTTGATAATGTCGAACTCCCGCTACCGCCCCTGTCCGAACAACAACAAATTGCCACCTTCCTCGACCGAGAAACGGCGAAGATTGATGAACTGATTGCCGAGCAGCAGCGGCTGATCGAATTGCTGAAAGAAAAACGTCAGGCAGTCATCTCCCACGCCGTCACCAAAGGCTTGAACCCCGACGCCCCCATGAAGCCTTCCGACATCGAATGGCTCGGTGATGTTCCGTGTCATTGGAGGGTTAGTCGATTGAAGCACGTTTTCGACGAACCCGTGAAGAATGGTGTGTCACCGCAGGCGCCAGATGCGGGTTCGGAAGGAGTATCGACGTTTTCAATTGCTGCCGTACGAAACGGAGTTGTTGACATAAAATCCCACCTTAAGCTGGCAGCGATTACCAAGGATGCTGCAGAACCGTATTGGGTTCGCCCGGGCGACGTAATGATGATGAGGGGGAACGGGAGCCAAGACTTGGTGGGGTCTGTCGGAATCATAGAGTGCGTGCCGGAGGGTGGGTGCGTTTATCCTGATATTCTTATTCGTCTGCGTTTTTCAGACCTGATGTCGCCAGAATTTGCAGTGCTATTCCTGAATTGTCCCGTGTCTCGTCCCCAAATAGAAATGGGTGCAAAGACGGCTGCGGGTATTTGGAAAGTAGCTGGGGGAACCGTTGCAGAGTTCGCTATACCGATCCCTCCGTTCTCGGAGCAAATAACGATCCTGAAGACACTCAATGTTGAACTCAGCGAGATTGATGATCTTCGTGCGGAGGCTTATCGTTTCGTCGAGTTGCTCCAGGAACGTCGGACTGCCCTAATTTCCGCTGCCGTCACGGGTCAGATCGATGTGCGTGGACTGACAGACTTGGAAGCAGCATGACTCCGCGACCACAGACAATTCGAATTTTCCTGCCCGGCGGCGATCCCAGAGGAATTCATGTTGCTGAAATCACGACCTGACACTGAGTCGTCGCCCGAAGCATCATGAGCCTACACAAAGAGATCAGCTTCGAGGACCAAATCTGCGAACACTTGGCAGCGAATGGGTGGCTGTACGCAGAGGGCGATTTCAAGAAATATGATCGCTCGAAAGCGTTGTTCCCCGATGATGTCTTCGACTGGGTGCGGGCGACGCAGCCCAAAGCCTGGCAAAGCCTG
Source organism: Gammaproteobacteria bacterium (assembly GCA_012103455.1). Lineage (GTDB taxonomy): Bacteria > Pseudomonadota > Gammaproteobacteria > HK1 > HK1 > WLWT01. Next base: position 3,214,007 of record WLWT01000001.1, on the reverse strand, counting down.
AACAAGAACCACGGTGCGAGTGCCGCCGAGACGTTGCTGACGCGGCTGCGCGATCAGATTGACCAGCGCGGCACGCTTGATGTCTTGCGCAATGGCGTCGAATTGCTGGGGCTGCGACAGCCGCTATCGCTTGCGCAGTTCAAACCTGCCTTGGCGATCAATCCGGACATCATCACCCGGTACGAAGCAAATCGTCTGCGCGTCGTGCGTCAGGTTCGTTACTCCGTGCATGAGGAGAACAGCATCGACATCGTGCTGTTCCTGAATGGTATTCCTGTCGCCACCGTCGAGCTAAAGATAGATTTCACCCAGAGCGTCGATGACGCGATCGATCAATACCGCTTTGACCGGCTACCCCGTCAGAAAGGCCGGTCACCCGAGCCGTTGTTATCATTTCCGAATGGGGCGTTGGTGCATTTCGCTGTAAGCGATAGCGAGGTGCATATGGCAACCAAGCTCGATGGGCCAGCTACCCGATTTCTGCCGTTCAACCAGGGCGACGACGGGGCGGCGGGAAATCCATCGAACCCGGCCAGCGGTCATCCAACCGCCTATCTCTGGGAGCAGGTTTGGGAGCGGGAAAGCTGGCTGGAAATCTTGGGCCGATATCTGATCGCGCAACGGGACAAGAAGAAGCGCATCGCCAAGATCATCTTCCCTCGTTACCACCAGCTTGATGTGACTCGCAAGATTCAAGCCGCCGTTCTGGCTGACGGGCCGGGCACCAAATATCTGGTTCAACACAGCGCTGGCAGCGGCAAGACGAACTCAATCGCCTGGACCGCGCATTGCCTCGCCGAGTTGCACGATTCATCGCACCGGAAAATGTTCGATAGCGTTCTGGTCGTGTCCGATCGGACTGTGATCGACTCGCAGCTACGAGAGGCGTTGTTCGATTTTCAGCGCCAAGCCGGCGTCGTGGCGAAGATTGAAGGCACCGGTGGCAGCAAAAGCGCCGAGTTGGCCGGGGCACTCTCGGGCGATAAAAAAATCGTTGTTTGCACCATTCAGACCTTCCCGTTTGCGCTGGAGGCAGTGCGTGAACTCTCGGCGACCCAGGACAAGCGCTTCGCCGTCATCGCTGACGAGGCGCACAGTTCACAAACCGGTGAAGCGGCGTCGAAACTGAAAGCCGTACTGTCGCCAGCGGAGATCGCCGAGTTGGGCGACGGCGGTGAAGTCAGTGCCGAGGATGTCCTGGCGGCGCAGATGGCTGCGCGGGCGGAGGACAGCGGTATCACCTTCGTGGCGTTCACGGCGACGCCCAAGAACAAAACCATGGAACTGTTCGGAACCCGGCCGGACCCGGCGCAGCCTGCCGGTCCGGACAACGTGCCACGACCATTTCACGTCTATTCGATGCGCCAAGCCATCGAGGAAGGGTTCATCCTGGACGTGCTGCAGAACTACACCTCGTATGCGCTGGCGTTCCGGCTTGCTCATGACGGCAAGGACTACGACGAAGCCGCCGTAGATCGCAATGCCGCCATCAAAAGCATCATGGGATGGGTGCGGTTACACCCTTACAACATTGCCCAGAAGGTACAAGTTGTCGTCGAGCATTACCGGGAATGTGTCGCCCCGTTGCTCGATGGCGACGCCAAGGCCATGGTCGTGGTGTCAAGCCGGGTCGAAGCAGTGCGGTGGCAGCTTGCCATCGAAAAGTACATCAAAGACCGTGGTTATCACATGGCCACGTTGGTGGCGTTTTCCGGTGAGGTGCATGACAAGGAGTCTGGTCCGGATCCGTTTACCGAAAACAGCAAAGTTCTCAACCCGGGGTTGAATGGGCGGGACCTCCGGGAAGCTTTCAAAGGCGGCGGCTACAAGATTCTGCTCGCCGCCAACAAATTTCAAACCGGATTTGATCAGCCGCTACTTTGCGGGATGTATGTCGACAAGCGTTTGGCGGGTATCCAAGCCGTGCAAACGCTATCCCGCCTAAACCGTGCCCATCCCGGCAAAGACACTACGTACGTTCTCGATTTCGTCAACGAACCGGCGGAAATTCTGGACGCATTCAAGACGTATTACTCGACGGCGCAACTCGCATCCACAACCGACCCTAATCTGGTCTTCGATCTTCGCGCCAAGCTGGATGCGGCTGGCCACTACGACAGCTTCGAAGTCGATCGCGTCGTCGCCGTCGCACTCGATCCCAAGTCCAAGCAGGCCGACCTGGTCAACGCCCTGGAGCCAGTGCGTGACCGAATTGTCAAGCGATTCAAGTCGGCGCAGATCGCACTCGAAACGGCGTGGGCGAAGGGCGGCGAGCAGGCGGCTGCGCAGGCGAAGGACGAGATGGACGCACTCACCCTGTTCAAAAGCGACATGGGAGCTTTTCTGCGCCTGTACAGCTTTCTGTCGCAGATGTTCGATTATGCTAATAGCGCCATCGAGAAGCGGGCGATCTTCTTCAAGCATCTGCTACGGACGTTGGAGTTCGGGCGGGAACGAGAAGGGATAGATCTTTCGAAGGTCGTCTTGACGCATCATGCGCTGAAAGACAAGGGCCAGAATGCTATGCCGCTGGCTGACGGTGACTACCCCGAATTGGAGCCTATATCCGATGCGGGCAGTGGCAGCGTGCAGGAGAAGCAACAAGCGTATCTCGCGGACATCATCGAAAAAGTCAATGATCTGTTCGACAGCGAACTCACAGACCAAGACAAACTCGTTTACGTCAATGACGTTCTAAAAAGCAAGTTGATGGAATCCGAGACGCTGCGCCGACAAGCCGCCAGCAACACCAAGGAACAGTTCGCCAGTTCGCCGGACTTAACCCCCGAAACCGTCAACGCCATCATCGAAGCGTATGACGCCCACGAAACCATGAGCAAACAAGCGTTGAACTCGGAAACGGTGTTGCGCGGCATCATTGAAGTTCTGTTGAATCATTCAGGATTGTACGAAGCTCTGCGCGAACAGGCTGCGTGCTGAAGCGCGTGAGAATCGTCCTCTGAGAACGCTCGATCAAGGCGCGGTCCGGGCTGAGGGTCAAGCGAAACTCGGCCTAGAACTGTTTGCGCGTGGGGATAACAGCCATTGGCTGGCCGATGTCCGTGGTAACACTCTTGGCCTCATTAATAACCTTGTCTTTTCCGAGTCGGAACAACATTGTTTGGTATCTTCTATCCGATTGTTGTCGTGTCTTTCGTTCCGCCTAGAGCCTGCGTATAAACCTAGCGTATAGTCGGTTACCAACTTGGGGAATCAAGCTCTCGTAACCTGACATCGCTCTCGTGGAGGTCAACTGCAGGCGATTTGGACGGTAGGTGCAGCAGCGACATAGCGAAATCGTAACGATCCGAGAACAACGCTAGCTCGTCGCAAGATTCCTGCTGTAACCATACGCCTTCACCGTGCTCACGCGCCGTTGACTCGAACCGATTCGAAACCGGGTCGGCAGCCAACGATGTAGTCGGTACCGGGATCGGCGGACGATCCGCAGTTTTTATGAACGCGCCGCTACGGTACGCGCTATCACTCGACCAAGCCCAAAGAACAAATCCATCCCGCGACATCACCAGAATTGCCCGACGCTCCGTGTACTTGATCCACTTCAGCGCTGCCGCGGTAAGAGATACGCCGTATCGATTGGCGCAGGCAGATAGGTCATCGAATGTTGGTGCTACCAACGGCGGTATTTGTCGTCGAAAATCGTCCAGCGGCATGAGCAGGTAAGAAGCGAAGACATTTGCCTGATGCTCGATTTCGTTCAGTACATTATCCAACCGAACTAGGTCTCGGCTGGTGCAATTGAAGCCGTCTAGATGTTCAAGCCGATGGAGTAGATAGTGGCCAAACTCGTGGCCTAGGGTGAAGTTGATTCGACCTTGTGACTCAATGTCGTCGTTATAGAAGATACCCCATCCTTGCTTTTCCACTGGTGCACGGGCAAGTGCACCATCAAAACTACTCAAAGGCGCACCTTTGATCACAGAAATGGGGTCATCGGGATACAAGTGATGGGAAATCTCCCGCGCCACTTCGGAGACATCAATAGGGAATCGGTCGTCCCCCATCGCCGCCGAAACGATATGGCTGATTCGAATTGCCCACTTTTCCGGGGTCATGGCCGCTCTTAGTCGTCATCCCAGAGGTCGATCATCTTTCTCAGGCGTGCCCGATCTCCCTCGCTTAGTTGTTTGTACTTCCGAAAGAACGCTGCGTCGGCAGCATCCTCCTGGTCAATCGCGCCGCTGTCGTCCATGAGGTACTCGATAGTCACATCCAGCGCATTCGCAATTTTTGACAACTTGTCAGCGGACGGTCGCGGCGGCGCCTTGTTCTCTATTTCCCAGATGTAACTCTTGCTTGAGCCTGTCAGTTCTGCAAGCTGGTCCAGGGTGTAGCCTCGCTCCTTCCGTAATTTTCGAATTTTCTCTCCGACGGCGGTGGTCACCACGTGCTTCCTCGTTCGTTATCGTCGTTGTTCGGTATAGCGGTATAAATGGTACTTGCCTTGAGGGTGGTCGTTCAAATACAATCTGTTCGGAACTCCAAACTTTTTGTGACACTCTTCCGTCACACGTCGCCGGGGTGTTTGTACGGCAATCCTGCCGTTTCTTACGTAACTATAGGGTGATTTTTGATATGACGATGACTACAGAAACGAAATCGATGTCTTGGCCTGGACTTTCCGGTCGGGAGTATCGGTATTTCATTTATCCGATTGGCACGACCTTCAAGGCTGCCCCAGGAAATTACATCTTCAGCAAGAAGGTATCGCCGGGGAGGCATCGCCCGATTTACATCGGCGAGACCGGCGATCTGTCGGAACGCTTCGACTCCCATCACAAGATGCCTTGCATCACCGGGCAAGGCGCAACGCATATCCAAGTCCACCAAACTGACGGTGGACCTGGAGTGCGTCGGCAAGAGGAGAGTGAACTCGTTGCGAAGTGGCAGCCGGTTTGCAATGGATAGCTAGCCGTCGGTGGGGCGGCGCCTTTTGCGGCGTCGTCCTGTCAAGATTGGTTTGATACACACAAGGTCTTAGATGTTGACCAAAATGCCGACCAAACCATGCTCGCCAATCACCATCCATGACTATGTAGCCATGGATGGTGATTTCCTAACTCGTTGATTCATATTGTTTGTATGCGTCAGAGAATGGGGCCTCGCCCCTCGGTCCTGTTGAAGTAGTGGCTGATCGCCTTGGCAAGCTGATCTGGGAAATTGTGAGAGCCAGGAAGCACGAGATCAATCAGTTTCGAGGAGGTCGACATCCGTTGGATGAAGGACGTGGAGTCGTAGGCTGAGGCCGACGAGATCCCGGTGCAGCAGGCCAAGAACAGCGGCCCGTCGGCTTTCAAGACCGTCTATGAAGACAAAAGCCTTGGACTTACTGATTGACCAGCGCGAGCGCGCCGGGGACCTGTTCGACATTCTGGTCGGCAACGACTCGGCCCACGGCTTCCTATCTGACAAAATGCGGGATGCCTTCCTGCGGCGGGTACTGTCAGAGTCCAGTCAGCCGACGATGTCTGATGAGACGTGAGCCCGGGAAGATTCCTCTTGAAAATTCATCTTGACTTACCATTATGGTAAATGAAACGATTGTCAGCCAGTTTGAAGGTGACCTCCCACGTGATGGGGCGAGTCGCAAGATTGCGGGCGGACCGTTGTATTCGGCCGATGAGGTACTGGTGCTGTTGGCTGAATCAGGCGCACAGGTGGTTCTTGCTTGGACCAGGAAATGCGTGATCGACTTGCCGAAATGGGCGCTTGATACGAACGATGTGCACGAACTGCTGGAAATTGCGCTGCGGTCAGGCCGGTTCCGGGGCTCGGAGTGGTGCAAGCATTCCCCTAACGGCCCATGGGCCGCTTGCGACGCCTACTCACTGGCGCGTCGTGAGCGAATGCCCTACGGGCGGACGCAGATGGACGTGGAGTACTACGTCAAGTTCGCTGTAGCCAAGACGGGCAAGCTGCTGATAGTTTCGTGCCACCCGCCAGAAGAGAGAAGGTAGAGATAGATGAGCAATTCGGACTACTTGTGCCCGGTCTGTGGCGAGGGAAATCTGCACGCCCATGTCGGCAAGAATCCCGTTGAGTATAAGGGGCGCGCTACCGAACTGGAGCTTCATTTTTCCCTGTGCGACGCCTGCGGGAGTGAGCAGGCGGACGCCGGTCAAACGCGCACCAACAAGCGCTTGATGAACGCTTTCAAGAAACGGGCGGATGGTTTGTTGACGGGCGTCGAGGTGCGGGGGCTTCGTGAGAGACTTGGCTTGAGTCAGGCCGAGGCGGCGCAGATATTTGGCGGTGGCCCAGTGGCGTTTTCCAAGTACGAGACAGATGACGTAGTCCAATCCGAGGCTATGGACAAGCTGTTGCGTTTAGCTGTGGGGCTTCCCGCCGCTCTCGAACTACTGCGCCATCGGGCGGGCGTGGATCGCGTCATTGCTGGCGAGGAATGGCACGCTGCGGGAAACTGGCATCCCGCGGCGCTCGGTGCGAGGAGCGTCAGCGGACCGGTTCGTTTGATTTCCAGTTCTACGCCTTGCGGTGAACAGGAGGCGCGTTACGCCGCATGATCAGCGCCGATCTGCAAAAAGCCATAGACAACCTGAATATTCAGGACGTCTACGTTCGCGACCAGATTGCCAGTTGCTCTGCGGAGTTCGACCCGAAGTATGACCCGGATATCGAACGCCTGAATGTTCAGCAGATGCATCTTGTGAAACAGGCGAATGTGATCGAATTCGATGATCAGAACCGGTTGTTGAGAGTATTCGTCCGTTTGGGAGCGCGCTGGGTCGATCAGAGCGAGAAGAGCGAGGAACTTTCCGTCAAGGCGCTTATCGAGGCCGAATTCACCGCCGAATACGAGATGACCGAACTGCTGGAAGAGGCCAGCATTGACGAGTTCTGCCTCAAGAATGTGAGCTATCACGTGTGGCCCTATTGGCGAGAACTCTTGAGCAACCAGTGTGCTCGAATGCATCTGCCGAGGCTGGTGCTGCCTACCGTCCAGTTTGCTCAGAATCGCCATCAACGACTAGAGGATGTGGAGTGCGGCGAGGACACCCTCCAGAAGTAGCCCGGTTGCTAGTGCGCGCTGAGCGTCGCCGGGCATCTTGCGCAGCCAATTGACACCGCGTTTCAAAGTGCCAGGTGCTGTGGACGGATCCCGGCCGCCTGCGACAGTGGAGCCGCCAATCGTGCCCGCCTTCAACTTGTCCAAGTAATCAGCTTCAACGTAATCAGCCCATTCCTGCATCATCTCGCGCCGCTCCGGCAGGTGGGCCGTGCGGTTGTAGGCCCGACCATTAGGGTCTCGAACCGCGTGCGCAAGCTGGTGCTCGATGAAATCGGGCCGGAAGCCTAGAACTTCGTTCAGGATGGTACGCGTTATCGCCCGGAACCGGTGACCGCTCATCTGGTCCTGACCAATACTCATTCGGCGCCTCGCTGAAAGTATCGCGTTGCTGCTCATGGGGCGGTCGTCCTTAGGGTTCCGGGTGCTCGGGAAGGCGTATCGGCTCCTACTGGTGAGCGGGTGAAGCGCCCGCAGGATTTCGACCGCTTGCCGCGAAAGCGGCACAATGTGCTGGGTGTTGGTTTTGAATACCGTGTAGCGCCATTGCGCGGCATCTGAGTCGATGTCCGCCCATTCGGCATGGCGCAGTTCGCCAGGACGCACGAACACCAGCGGGGCGAGGCGAAGGGCGCAGCGGACAATCAACGTGCCTTCATAGGCGTCGAGTGCCCGGAGTATTCCAGCGACCTTGTTCGGATCAGTCACAGCGGCAAAGTGGGTGCCTTTCACCGGCGGCAGGGCATCCTTTAGGTCGCCGCTTGGGTCGTGTTCAGCCCGACCAGTAGCGACCGCATAGCGGAAGACTTGTCCGCAGTTGGCGAGGGCACGGTGGGCGGTTTCCAGCGCACCGCGTTGCTCGATGCGTCGAATCACTGGCAGAAGTTGTGGGGCCGCAATATCGGCAACCGGTGAGCCACCGAGCCAGGGAAAAATGTCCCGCTCTAGGCGACGGATGATCCGGTCCCCGTGATTGGCGGACCAATTGGGAGAGTGTTTCGCGTACCACTCTCGCACCACCACCTCGAAGCTATTCGCCAGCTTCGCCACTCTGGCCGCTTTCTTGGCCTTGCGGTGCTCGCCGGGGTCGATCCCGGCTGCAAACTTGCTTTCGCGCCCCGCCCCACCGGTCGCGGGCATCCTTCAGGCTCACCTCGGGGTAGATGCCAAGCGACAGCAGCTTTTCCCTCCCGTTGAACAGGTAGTTGAATCTCCACCACTTGCCGTCTTTGGGGCTGACCAGAAGGAACAGTTGGGAATCGAAATATGGTGGAGGCGGCGGGAATCGAATGTTCCATGGTGTCAATACAATCAATGTTTCAACCATGAGAAATGTTTCCCGAGAATCCAATCTTCTCGGTATTTAGGCTGGTTATTGGAATGGATCGACGAACGTGTCAGACCTGGGAAATATTACCCAAAAGAATTGCTCTCGATTGCAGATCTGCCGCCCTTGGGAAGGTAGCGATAGAGCGTAGCTGGGCTGGTGTTCAACCGTGCTGCGACTTCAGAGACTGTGAGATTCGGGTCCGCCAGTAACGCGGATGCGGCCGCAAGGTCTTTGTCTGTCAGCGATTTCGGGTGGCCACCTTTGTGCCCCCTGGCACGAGCAGCTTGTAGGCCGGCATTAGTCCTCTCGCGGATTAGGTTCCGCTTAAATTCCGCTATCGCACCGAAGACCTGAAAGATCAGCTTGCCGCCGGAAGTCGAAGTGTCGAGGTGTTCGGTCAGACTGCGGAAACCTACGCCGCGCTCGTCCAACTGAGAAATTAGGTCCAGGAGGTCTTTGAGTGACCGGCCCAATCTGTCGAGTCGCCAGACAACAATCGAGTCGCCATTACGGGCGAACTCCATGGCTTCCAGCAGACCAGGGCGCTCGGCTCGCGAACCCGAGGCCGTGTCTTTGAAAATTTTCTCGCATCCCACATTGGCGAGAGCGTCTGTCTGGAGGGAAAGGTCTTGGTCAGTCGTACTGACGCGAGCGTAGCCGATAAGCATCGGGAACCTCTATATCAAAACCCGCGAGCAGTCTATCATTATGAGAGACATCATTCGAGGGGCAGTTTTGAGAGATATTGGCTGTCAGCTAGCACTGTTTCAGGTGCGTCAGGCACCATCTCTCAGAAACAGTGGTTTTTGACACACATCTGAATGAATAGCCAAAGCGCACTGACCAATGGCACCTAAGCCTGACTTGCGATTGAGCGACCCAATCAGGTGCCTGTGAATCTCAACGACCGTCTGCCGACGACTGCCGTATACGACGCCTATTGGCGTTTCGCGTATGAACGGCAACAGGTATTCCACCGCCGGATTGCCGGGCACCCGCCTGACTGGACGGCAGACGATGTACTTAGACGGTACAAGTTCACGAACGCGTATCGCGCATCTGACCGGGTTAGCCAGTATCTGATTCGGAACGTGATCTACTCTGGTGACTACGATACGGATGACACTTGCCTTCGAATTCTCCTGTTCAAGTTTTTCAACCGTATCGACACATGGGAGCTACTGGAACAGGAGTTCGGCGAGGTTTCGAAGGAGACGTTTGATTCGTCCGCGTTCAAACGCGTTCTTGAGCGAGCCACAAACGCTGGAGGGAAGCTCTACTCAGCGGCATACATCATACCCACGCCGCCTCGCGGGAGTCATCTACGCAAGTACGAATTTCATATCGACCTAGTTCAGCGAATGCTCAGGGAGCATTTGCCCGAACGAGTCAGTCAAGCGAACAGTATGGAGCAAGTCTTCAATCTACTGCTGAGCTACCCAACCGTGGGGCCATTCTTGGCGTACCAATACGCAATCGACATCAATTACTCAGAGGTGACGAGCTTCAGCGAGAACGACTTCGTGCGGGCAGGTCCAGGCGCGTTAGACGGCATTCGCAGGTGTTTCGTTGATACTGGCGAATACACACCTGAAGAGATAATTCGACTGGTGACAGAACACCAGGCGTCGGAATTTGAACGGCTGGGTCTAAAATTTGAGGGTCTTTGGGGACGCCAACTTCATCTAATCGATTGTCAGAATCTATTTTGCGAGATCAGCAAATACGCGAGAGTCGCTTTTCCACAAGATGGAGATAAGCGGCGACGCATAAAGCAAACGTTCGTGCCGGAGTCGATGCCAATTGAGTATTGGTACCCACCCAAATGGGGCTTAAACGAACACATTGAGTAGCCCGCACGTTCCAGTTGGAAGAATGTAACTAAAGCAGTTCGAGAGTTCTCTCATGTAGGTCAACTCGCAGCCTACCGCCTCGCGACTCTCGGACTCTGTTGAATACATCAAACCCAGTTAGCATTGCCTGCTGAAAATCGGCAATTGTTCGAGCGCCAACTTCTCGCCCAGATACCAGGTTTCTTATGTGTCGCAGGAACTGATAGTCAACTGCACTGACATCTCGTAGAAAGTTGTGACGCTCACCGTATTCGAAGATTTCAGCCACGAGCGCCTCGTCGAGAACGATGGCTCGCCCTCCATCCTCTATGTTGTCAGTTAGCTCGCTGCTTTTTCTCTTTCGCTTTAGAAAGCTTCGAATTACGGGCGACCATCCAAGCACAGCTAGATTGGCTAGGTGAAATCACTGCTGTCCCACAAACTTTTGAATGAGCTTAGAATCAAAGACTATTCTGCGCTAATTTGTTAGAATAGAGGTTCAGAATATCTTTCAATATCAACAGGATAATAGCCTTGAGTCACAGTAACAGCGTATTTTCACAGCTGCTAAAACTGATTTCTAGACATGAATTTGAAACCCTCGCAAAAACCCACCATAAAGGCCGTGTATTGAGGACAATATCACGCTGGTCACAGTTTGTGGCGTTGAGTTTTGCCCAACTCGCCGGTCGCTGTAGTTTGCGAGATATTGTCAGCAATCTGGATAAACAACGCCGCAAAAGTTACCATTTGGGTATCGGTAAGGTCAGTCGAAGTTCTCTGGCTCGCGTTAACGAGCAACAGCCTTATCCACTCTACGAAGGATTATTTTGGAAGCTGCTGGCACGATGTCAAAGCTTGGCGCCTAGGCATGGGTTTCGTTTTAAAAATAAGCTTTATTCCTTGGATGCATCGACCATCGATTGATGCTTATCACTATTTCCTTGGGCTAAGTTTCGTAAGACCAAAGGCGCGATTAAACTACATGTTGGTCTGGACCATGATGGTTTTTTACCGGTCTTTATGACTATTACCGAAGGCAAACAACAAGATATTACACAAGGCCGTAGTTTAGAACTGGATGCGGGTTCTATTGTGGTGTTTGATCGTGGCTATACGGACTACACGTGGTTTAACTTGCTCAATTCAAAGGGAATTTATTTTGTCACCCGGTTGAAAGCCAATACGAAATACCGAGTGATTTCTCGCCATCCGGTCAATAAAGAGCAGGGCATTACCTCAGATCAGACGCTGATTTTAACGGGCCCTAAAGCCGATACCTGCCCGATTAAGTTGCGCCGGATGGGTTATAGTGACCCACAGACCGGCAAGCATTACGTCTTTCTCACCAATCAATTCGAATTGACTGCCAAAACCATTGCAGATATTTATAAGTCGCGTTGGCAAATTGAGTTATTTTTCAAATGCATCAAACAAAACTTGAAGATTAAGTCATTCGTAGGGACGTCAAAAAATGCTGTCATGACTCAAATATGGATCGCTATGTGTATGTATTTAATGGTTGCTTACCTGAAATTTTGTAGCAAACTCGATTTAAGCATTCAACAGATCATTAGACTCTTTCAAGTCAATTTATTTGAGCGAAGAGACCTGTGGGGACTACTCAAAGGAGACCCTCCAGGCCCTATTGAAACTCAGGTCCAGATACAGTTTACATTCTCATGAAAGTTTATGGGACAGCAGTGAGGTGAAATACGTCGTGGAATCGATATCCGTCGTCTGTCCAAGCATTGTCGGCTATTTCGTTGCCGACTTGTTTCCCGTCAATCCTAAAGGTAACTCGAACGACGCCATTCTCTTCGTGCTCTTCTAGTTCGGCCTCAAAGCGTCGAGGTAGTTGTTCGGTGGGTTCATTGCCTTCGTCGAAGAGTGTGTATGCAACACTTCGCTTACCGCCCGGCCAGCGGTCATTCACTTTATCGATGTTTGCGCGGGCAATATCCTCAAGATCAAGGCCCCATTTTTGCGCGAGGTTCGCAATATACCAAAGGAGGTCTCCTAGTTCCTCCGAGAGATGCTGGCGAAATTCCACATGCGAGTCACCGTCACGTAGTTTCTTTTTGTATTCGGACAACAGAGAACCAGCTTCGCCGATCATTCCGAGAAGAGGAATAACGAGTCCAGACTCATCGCAGCCCGGATTCTGATCAGTGACTTGGGCCAACTTTTGATACTCACGCATTTTCACTTGTTCGTCCCTCCATCTAGTGTCCCTGTCTCAATCACCATGGATGCCAAGTGCACGTCCTGAACCCATGCATGTCCTTGAATCCCCCAGGACTCTCCCCAAGAGTTGCGCACAAGGACACTATCCTGATTACTGTCGTAGCCAACGACGACGACGGCGTGCCGGCACACTTCTGCGGTATCGATTTCATCGTAGGGAATCCGTCCCGAATCTGGCACGAAAAACGATGAAGTGAGGCCCAGCCCGGTCAGTACAGGCACTCCCGAATCTAATGAACTTCTAATGCTTCGGATGGTCGGCGGTATCGAGATCAATTGCGCCTTGTACCAGACGCTGGCGCTACTGACGCCTGGACTGTAAGGAAGCATGCTTCCTGGCAAAGCTGAAGGGTCGTACGGCCATTCGCTCATCGAAACCTGGCCCTGTGAAGAAACTACTGCAACCGCGGTGGCTATTCCTGTTCCTTCGTCCCAATTTCCATCTATGGCTTTGCAGTGCCAATAGAGTGATTCCTCCGATAAGGCGTTGGAGTAGGTATGCCATGCTTCGGTTAGTGTCGTAGTTGCAAAAGCTACGCAAGTGCCTCTCTGACCTTGATCACGAGCACGAAAAATACGGTTACGTAAATCGATAGTTGGCAACGATGTATCCGAGTAGAGCTTGGTAGCGTCAGCGTGGCCAGTTACCCGGCAAGCAAGTAGTTCCGCTGTGGAAGCGCAAGTCCACGGTCAGCATTACCCAGTGGGCGGTCTATCGCTTCTACAGTTACTATGCATCGTTTCATACCGGGCGAAACGTCTAGCCAAGGGCGCTTGTACAAAAACTCGACCGAATTGTTCGTTGGTGCGGAAACGTTCATTCGCACCCGCCGCGTTCGGTGTGCGCCATAAGCAGTCGAAGTTTCGTTTCTCGAAGCGTCCTCTAACACCGTCAACCCGGAGGTGGTGTTTGCAAATGACTCTGGTTGCCACTCCCATAAAAAACCAGTGCTTGGGTTCTCCGGGAGGCTGACTACTATGGTATCGCCAGTGGCAGGTCGAACGATGTGGCTTCCTTCGTCAGCTTCAATCGCCCAAACGTCCGCCCGGGAATTCTCCGGCTTTGCGCCTAGCAGGGCACTTTTCACTTGTATCGGCGCGGCCCTTCTAAGTGCGACAGCAGCGCCAGCACTGAGCTTGTTCGTGCCAACGAGGCGTGAGACCGTTGCCGCATAGCTGTTTCCCATGTGTAAGGACAGGTTGTAGATGTCCGATGCAGTGAGGGAGCGAGGCGTGATCGTGCCTTTGACACGCCGAAGTGTCCTGTTAACCAACTGCAACGGCATGAGGAATTCAGCGCTGAAAGCTTGCGCTTGTACTTCTTGAGGATCGGTGGCGGATTGCTCTATTTCCGATTCAAAGTCGTAACTGGCGTCGTGCCCCAAAACGTGGTGGCCATACTCATGTGCGGCTGTAAACCGCTGCAACGACAAGGGATGGTTGGCGTTTAGCATGATCCCCGCCGTGCTTCCTTGCTTTTCATAGACCCCGAACAAGCCAGGCATAGGTTGGAACATTAGCCAGACCCTTTCAGACTGAATAATGTCGAAGATGTCAATCGGGCGTGTCAGGTCCGTCCCGAGCCTGGCATGCTCTTTTTGAGCAACCCTCTCTGCCTCCTTGCGCGCCGCAAATAGTCCGGGCGGTCTCACGGTATTGAGTTCTCATTCATCATGGGATTGCTTTTCTGGCGCTCGTCCGGCGCTTCTGAGAAATTCTGCGAACCTTAGTACTTGTGACTGTTCTTCCACTGTGAGGTCCTTAGTTGCCCGATACAGACTTCTAGCTTGGACATCGTCCGTGCTGGCCGACGGCGACTCTCCAAGCAAATCGGCGACTGGAGTCCGATAGAGCTTCGCCAGGTCTCTAAGTTCAAGCCCCGTGACCTTTCGCTTACCGATCTCGATTGCTGAAATGGTTGCGCGTGAAAGGTTCATCGCTCGTGCAACAGCGTCTTGCGATAAACCGAGAAACTCTCGCGCCTCTTTTAGTCGATTGCCAAGAACTTCGTGGTCTCTTGGAGATTCAACAGATGCTTGGAGGGCGTCCGCCTTGTTGTTGTCCACAATATTCCTCCTGATGATCGGTTCTTAGTTTGCTTGCGGGGAGCCGTCTGCCAAGCCAATTACGAAGGCGATAGCTGTATTCTCGCTATGACTAATGCTACTAATTCGGAAAAAAATTACCCGACATTAATTCAGAATATATCTGACATGCTTTTCATAGAAAAACCGTTTAATTATTTGCGTATTCTGTTGCAGTGAGTGCAACACCGAACGAGCCAAGGCCATCAGTTGCTCCTTTGTAGCCACCACTGTCCGCCCAATTCGTTGGCTTTTTACATGATGCCATACTAGCTCATCAGGATTGAGTTCCGGTGAATACGGCGGTAACCATACTAACGTGAGCTTACCTTGGCTATTGCGGACAAATTCTTGCACTTTCTTGGCTCGATGAATTCGATGGCCATCAACAATCAAATAGACCGATCGCTTGGCGTTGTGCAACAAACGCCTTAGAAAGTCGATAAAAACGTCTGCGGTTACCCGTGATTCAGTTACCATGAAACGCAGGTGACCTTTCGGCGAAACGGCTGACAGCCTATTCACGCTAAAGCGCCGACCCGTTTTCGCTACAACTGGCGTATCACCCCGTACCCCCCAAGTGGTACCACGATGATAATCCGACCGGATCGTCGATTCGTCGCCAAAATAGACCCGCGCTCGCCGCCTTTTCGCTTCTCGTTGTACTTCAGGCCAAGTTTCTTTTAACCATACCTTAACCTGATCAGGGTTTTGCTCGTATGCCTTAAACCCAGGGCGCTGCGCACTCATCCCCAAACGAGACAGGCTATTGCCCACCGAGCGCTCGCTGACCTCGATGCCAAATTTATCTTTCAGTCATATCTGAATCATCGAGCGTGTCCACAAGGCATCGTGAAAATCCAATTGCAACGGATTCGTTTTAACTAGTTCACGTAAGCGATCCGCATATTCATCGGGAAATTTCTTGGGCGACCCGTGATCTTGCCGGTGGACAGCGCCTGTTCACCACCTTGCTCATATCTGGATAACCAATCGTCAATGCAAGAACGATGAAATCCGCGGGCTTTAATTACTTTTTCAGGGCTTTCACCCGATAATACTTGCGCAACCGCGTGCCTGCGGATGGCTTCTCGCGCGGAATGGGGCAGTGAGCGACCGTCTGTCTTTTTCATAGCATCACTATAACACATTTTATTAATTTGTGTCGGGTAATTTTTTGCCGAAGTAGTAAGTAGCCATGAGCACATTCCGAATGTGCTAGCTATCGCGGCTGCCTTGCCGTGGAAAACCAGAGTCGGGCGCTCTCCCTTATTCCTAGCCACTTCGATGTCCGTCCAATTGAAGCCGCGAACGCCGGTTCCTAGCGCTTTGGCTGCCGCTTCTTTCGCAGCAAATCTTCCAGCAAGCGACTTGCTTCTGCTGCCGCAGTACTCCAGTTCATTAGGCGTGTAGATGCGCTCTAAGAACGCCGTGCCGCCTACTCTTAGTTGACGTTCGAACGGCCCTAGGTCGATGACATCCACCCCACAACAGATCGGACACTCGCGCCTTGAGCGAATAATGTTGTAGAGATGATCCGCCATATCGGTTTCGTCGCGTTCTATGCGGCGCATTGGCGTGGGTCGTTCGGTGAACAGGACTTGGCTAAGGTTGTGAGATTTCCTTTTCCGAAGCCTTTTCCTTTTCCTAGTTCCGCAGTCGCATGCGTCGAAAGACAGGTCAATTCACCCGTTGGCCAGCCAGATTCCCGGCTTAGAAAATCAAGTACGCGAGCGAGTCCGACGTAGTTGCCGTAAGCGCGTCTCAAGAAGTAGTGGTTACGATAGACGGCCGCCATATGCAGCCGGCCATTCATCAGACTAAAACTAATGTGACTCAAGCAGGGAAATCCCATCAATTGCTTCGAGTCGAACTCCGGTCGGAAAACCGAAAGGCTGTGGGCCGCATCCAAATCGTCCCTTGGTGCTTCAATCGAGATCTCCAAATTATTGGCAGTTTTCGTGGACCTCTGGCGATATGCACGTAGCTTCTCTACCGTCAGTTCAAGTTGGTTCAACGCCGTCGTGTCCCCGACGCCCGGCCAAGAAATAAGGCGGTCAAAGTAGGTTCCCCTTCGATTGGCACTCACGCCACGACGCTTTTCTTCCGACCGTTTCGCCAATTTGTAGAGGTGATTCCGGGCGTCTCCTTCGAGGTGAGGCCGGTAGTACGCACTCGGGAAGATGGTGTTCGCCACCGTCTTGATGCTTTGAACCGGCTGTTTTCCATCGATATTGTCTTTTCGGCGAGCGGCGAGGAAAGCGTCAAGGTTGTTGCGAATCGCCGGGTCTTCAACGAGTGGGTTTTCAATTGCGACAAAGAGGTTGGCGCAATGAGCGCCGGGTTGGGCCAACAAGGCTTGAAACGCAAATCCCCAAGTTTGGGACAGATTTTCACCAGATATACTCAGGCTCATTGCCCAACTCCTTGGCATCGTTCGATGTGCGCGGCTAGGAGGTCCAGAGTTATCTCGTCGCAGTCGCCGATGTCTTCAACTTGACCGAGGTCAAGTTCAAGCTGAACCTGCAGTACCGAGATAATTACCTCTGCTTCCTTGGAATCGATAAGGGCGCCATCACCGTCTCCCGATAGATCCGAAAACACCTCGTCCGTCTCTTGAGCACGAATCTTCGCAAGAGCGTTAATGACCATTTCCTTCGCACTTAGCTGGGCGGCTCCAGGCAGTGTTGTTGCTTGAGATTCCATCGGAATATCCTTGCAGTGACGGAAAACCTGTCAATACAATAATCTACGAGTGATAGAAAAGCAAGCATCAACCTGTGTTCTGTGATAGATAATCTGGCAGTGCCGGAGGCGCGACTCCGCGTGTATGTAACATATGTTGACCAAAATGCTGACCAACCCATGCTCATCCGTGCCCAGTTGAGCATGGATGGCAATCGGTTAAGTGTTTGATTTTGATGGGGTGAACACCCCAGAGTTTGGTGGAGGCGGCGGGAATCGAACCCGCGTCCGCAAGTACTCCGCCATCGGCTCTACATGCTTAGTGCGCCATTGAGTTTTAACCGCCCGCGTCCCGGCGTACAGGGCTACGAAGCGGCGATCCCCTATGGGTTTTAGCGGCTACACCTGGGGCAGGCTTTGCGGCGATCCCGTGTAGTGGTGACCCCTGAAACCCGCAGCGCACAGGCACACGGCGGTCAGAGGCTAGCCTTAAGCGGCTAGAGCGTAGTTGTCGTCGTTGGCAACTAACTTGGTTTGCAAGATGTTTTACGAGGATCCCGCACCTCGGCATGCACCTCCGGTTTCGCTACCCACGTCGAAACCATGTCGCCCCCAAAAAGTTAAGGTAGGTGGGGATGATACACCCAGCGCCGGTCGATCGGAATGATTCGTGCAAGATCCAAGGATGACCTTGTAGGTGCAGTTCGCTAGGCTGGCGGTGGACGTGCTCGCGTTAGCCGGCTTTGAGCAGCCTTGACTTCTCGCGCTGCCAATCGCGTTCGCGCTCCGTTGCGCGCTTGTCATGCTGCTTCTTGCCTTTGCCAAGTGTCACTTCCAGTTTGGCGCGGCCATGTTTCCAGTACATGCGGGTAGGCACCACGGTGTAACCGCGCCGCTCGACTGCGCCGATCAGCCGGCTGATCTCCGGCCGGTGCAGGAGCAGCTTGCGGGTGCGCACAGGATCAGGGTTGACGTGGGTGGAGGCTGAGGGGAGCGGCGAGATGTGAGCGCCGAACAGATAGGCTTCGCCGCCGCGCAAGATGACATACCCTTCTTTGAGGTTGATCCGGCCCTCGCGTAATGATTTGACCTCCCAGCCTTCTAGGGCGAGCCCGGCTTCAAGCGACTGTTCCAGGAAATAATCATGCCGCGCCTTCTTGTTGACGGCGATGGTAGCGGGCGATGGGCTTTTGCTCTTTTTGGCCACGCAAGGCTTATCCGGAGGTCACGCAAGGAATAGGGGCGGCACCTATGATAACATCACACGCTTTTTAACACGCCGCCTAAGAAATCGCTTATAGGCTCGCGACGCCCATCTGGAGCCGCCTATCCGTGACTGTTGTACGCCGCAGTAATCTAGTGCAGTTTTCGCAATCGCAGATGTTTGCGCTAGTGGCGGACGTGTCAGCGTATCAATATTTTTTACCTTGGTGCCGGCGTTCTGTGGTGCACGAAAGCAACGAGTGTTCCATGCGGGCGAGTCTTGAGGTGGCCAAGGGTCCGTTTAGCAAGCGCTTTACTACTCTAAATAAGCTAACGCCGAATCGGTGTATCGATATTGAACTCGTGGAAGGACCGTTTCGCAGCCTGGATGGCCGGTGGATGTTTCATGAACGTGGCGGGCATGCTTGCTTCATCAGCTTAAATCTCAATTTCGAGTTTGTCTCCCGTATTGTCGCGGCTACATTCGGTCCGGTGTTCAACGAGATTGCAGGCACCATGGTCAATGCATTTAGCCGCAGGGCTTGGCAATTGTATGGCAAGTATTGATGTGCAAGTGGTTTATGCGCTACCCGGTGAGCAAACTGTGGTGGACCTTCAAGTGACCGCCGGGACGAGCGCGCGCGAGGCGATTTTGGCGTCCGGTATTCTTGAGCGATACCCCGCTATAGATTTGGCGCGCACCGCCATCGGGGTATACGCAGAGGTGGTCTCTTTGGATTACGAATTAGAGCCAGGTGACCGGGTCGAGATCTACCGTCCCTTGATGATCGAGCCTAGAGAGCAGCGCAGACGGGCCGCGGCCCGCCAACGCGGTGCTTGAGTTTACTGCCTATCGTTCTCATCCTCCGGCGGTGGTTTGATGGTGATGAGATCGCCTGCGCCTTCAGGCAGGCTGAAGCGCTCACGGATTCTGGAGAAGATACCGCCACTTTGTGTGGCATCGCCGGTGGCCACTTGCGCAGTCTCGCCCTGTCGGGCCTCTTTCGCTTGAACGTCCGCTGAAGTACGTTGCTCGGCCTCGATGTTGATCTCGGCGTTGCTCTTAGCCGATGTGTCTTCGCCATCCTGGGCGGGAGTTCTGGTTGCGAGCGGCTGTGCGGCTTCATCATCCTCGTCTTGCTCGGAAGCGGTTAAGCGCTGCCAAATACTATTCGATGATTTGGCAGAAGATTCGCTCTCTTGCTGGCGTGTTGCCCGCGTCCACGTGGCGCTCTTGCGTTTACGGGGTTCTTCGTCTAGGTCGCGCGCAAACGGATTGGGCAGTCCTGAAAGTATGCCCTGGCTCTCACCCGGACCTTCTACTTTGACGATCTGATCGCGCCGTTTAGGCGGGGGTTCGGCCTGCCGCGGGCTCAGCTTGATATCGCCAGCGACTTCAGCAAGGACATCGTCTGCAAAGAAAATAGAGATGTTGCGCTGGACGAATTCTCCACCTCCTTCTTTATAGGTGTACACGTAGTCCCAGCGATCCGGGTGAAAAGCGTCGCTCAGCAGGGGCGTTCCCAAGATGAAGCGCACTTTGCGTTTGGACATGCCGAGTTCGAGCCGCTGCAGCATTTCTTCTTCGATGACGTTGCCTTGCTGGATGTCGATGCGATAGACGCCAGGTACGTCATGTAAAAAAGAGCAGGCGCTAAGCGTTGCGGCCACGAGCAGGCCGCTGGTGAATCTCAAGGTTTGCATGACTTTATTATAGAGGACCTGCGTGGATGGTGGGTTCCGCCCCGTCTATCGCGCACCCGCTTTTAACATCTCCCGTGCATGGGCAAGGGTGCGCTTAGTGATTTCAACACCACCCAGCATTCTGGCAACCTCGGCTATGCGGGCCTTGGCATCGAGTTGCTCGAGTACTGTTTGCACCCGTTCGCCATCGGTGCGCTTTGCAACTCTCAGGTGGCCGTTGCCTTGACAGGCGACTTGCGCCAGATGAGTGACGCACAGGACTTGGCGGGAGGCGGCCACGGTCCTTAGTTGCTTGCCGACGATTTCGGCAACCCGGCCGCCCACGCCCACATCGACCTCGTCGAATATGAGGGTGGGAACGGCGGAAACGCCGGCGAGAACCACTTGCACCGCCAGGCTCACCCTGGATAACTCGCCGCCCGAGGCCACCCGGGCGAGCGCTTGCATTGACGCGCCAGGATTGATGGCGACTTTCAGTTCAACCCTATCGTGGCCGTGCCGGCGTATCCGATCATCAACCGTGGTTATGGCCACTTCACAGCGTCCTGAGGGCATGCCGAGTTCTTGCATATGAGCGCTGATCGCCTCGCCTAGGGCCGCTGCGGCATGGCACCGTGAGGCGGAAAGCTTGTGGGCTGCCTCTTGGTAGTTGGTGTGGGCTTGGGCTAGTTCGTCTTGCAGTTGCCCAAGACGGTTACTCGCGCTCATCAAGCCGTCTAGTTCCCGCTCCAGCGTGAGCAGTATGTCCGGCAATGCTTCCGGTGCCGTGCGGTGTTTGCGGGCGGTGTTTTGCAACTGTTCCATGCGCTCATTTAGAACCGCTAGCCGCTCCGGATCCGGTAGCTCCTGTTCGGTGAAAGCACGCAGTGCGGTGGTGGCTTCGTCCACATGTATGACGGCGGTTTCAAGTAACTCGCGGCAGGGTATGAGTGGATGGCCGGGGGTTTTATCAACTAATGCGCTCACCAATGCCAGGGCGCGTTGGACGTCGTCATTGTCTTCCAGCGCGGTGAGCGCATGGCCGGCGTCTTCACGCTGCTCGACGGCGCGGCTCAAGTAGGCCAGTTCTTGGCGGCAGTCTTCGAATTCCCCTGCTGTGGGGGCCAGCTCCCGCAACTCATCGACTTGATATTCAAGCAAGGCTTGCCTGGCCTCGTGATCGCCCGCACCGCCGACCAGAGCATCGTATTCCTCTTGTCGGGCTTGCAAAGTGTCGTAAGCCGCCCCGGTTTCATCGACCAATTGCGTATGTCCGGCGTAGGCGTCTAGGAGCTGGCGCTGCACAGTGCCATCGGTGAGGGACTGGTGTTCGTGTTGACCGTGGATGTCCACTAGCGCCGCGCCCACTTCTTTTAACATTTGCACGGGGACTAGCTGGCCATTGATATAGGCGCGGGAGCGGCCATCTGCGCTCAACGTTCGCCGCAGGTGCAAGTCGTCATCGGCGCTATTGAGTTCGAGCGCGGCTAGCTTTTGCGCGACGCCTGCGATGGTGCTGATGTCGTATAGCGCTGTCACCTCCGCCCGGCTCTGCCCCTGCCGCACCATCTGCGCGTTGGAGCGGGCGCCCAGGGTGAGTGACAAAGCGTCGATCAGGATGGATTTACCGGCGCCGGTCTCGCCCGTAAGAACGGTGAGGCCAGGTCCGAATTCAACACTGAGACTATCGACAATCGCAAGGTCGCGCACGCTAAGATGCGTCAGCATTGACGAAAGCTCCCGGATGGCGCCGCAAGATGCGGGGTTGATGAGGCCAATGTTTTTAGACCGAGGAAGTTTTTAAACCTAGGAACTTACCATGGGCGATGAGGTCGCGAAATTATTATTGAAAGTGGCCGCTTGGCGTGCGTACTAGACCCTGATAGGGTTGAGACCGTTCCACGGCACGTTGTTTAACGTCAGAGGAGTTCATGCATAAGTCGCGATTCGAGGGGGCGTTGAACCCTCGCGCTCAGCATCTGCTCAAGGTGTTGGTGGAACAATACATCCGTGATGGCAATCCGGTTGGATCGCGAACCCTGTCTCGTGAACCCTCTCTAGGAGTGAGTCCGGCCACTATTCGTAACGTCATGGCCGATCTGGAAGATCTGGGGCTTATCGTCTCCCCCCATACCTCGGCTGGCCGGGTCCCCACGGTGCAAGGCTATCGTCTTTTTGTGGACACCATGCTGACGGTGGAGCCACCTAAGGCGAAGGACGTGGAGCGGGCCCGGGAGGAACTCGGCATGGATACCGAACCGGCGCGGGTGGTGGAGCGGGCATCGGCCATTCTCTCCGATTACACCAAGCTGGCTGGCCTCGTTATGCTGCCGCGCAGCAGTCATGTGAGTTTACGGCAGGTGGAATTTCTACCTTTGTCTGGCTGCCAGGTGTTGGTGATTCTCGTGATCAATGATCACGAGGTGGAAAACCGCATTATAGAGACAGCCAGGCAATACGGCGCCAGTGAACTGCAACAGGCGGGCAACTACTTGAGTGAGCTGTTCGGTGGGCGCGATCCGTATGCTGCCCGCGAAGTCCTGGTGCGCGAGCTATCCGAGGCGCGCGAGCATATGGACACAATGATGCAGGCCACCGTGGAGATGGCCGAGAAGACCTTCCTGGAGCGTCCGGTGGACGACGATTTCGTCATGACCGGGCAAACCAATCTCATGGATTACGGTGAGCTGTCTACGGTGGAAAAGCTACGCGAGCTGTTCGATGTGTTCAACACCAAACGTGACATCTTGCATCTGTTGGATCAGTCCTTGAGCGCTCAAGGAATGCAGTTGTTCATCGGCGAGGAGTCCGGTTACAACACCCTTGGTGAATGCTCGCTGGTGACTATGCCTTATCAAGTGGATGGGCAGTGCGTAGGCGTGCTAGGCGTCATCGGTCCAACCCGTATCCCCTACGATCGTGTTATCCCAATCGTTGATATGACTGCCCGGTTAGTCAGCAACGCCTTGAACCAGAAACACTGATCCCCATATCGCGGGCTGGTAGTGCAAGCGGCCTGAAGGTAAGCGGCCCGAGGAGCAGTAGCCGAATGCCTGGGGCGTGTGTATACCTCGCGTTTTAAGATGCAACGCGTGCAGTGGCAGGTGTTGCCGGCATAGTTGGCACTGTGGGCTTAGAGTTTGATGAACGTACACGACAATTCACCTAATGATGTGATTCCCCCCGAAGATGTGACTACCGGTGAGGACGAGGTATCCGAAGCCGGTGTCAATGAGATCCAAGGTAATGAGGCCCAGGACGAGACCGGCGCTCAAACGGCGGTGAAGGAAGCTGGCCAAGAAGACGCGCCGGCTAACGATGATGTTTCTGCGGAAGAAGCTTCCACAGAGAGCCTCACCGCCTTGGTGGCGGAACTTCAGGCTGCGGTGGCAGCGAAGGATGATGCTGTGCTGCGCATGAAGGCTGAACTCGACAACACGCGTAAACGGGTTACCCGTGATGTGGAGAAGGCGCACAAATACGCCCTCGAGCGGTTCGTGAACGAATTGCTACCGGTAAAAGACAGTCTCGAATTGGGCATTACTGCCTGTGACAACGAGAGCGCCGATCTGGCGAGCGTGCGCGAAGGGATTGAGCTGACCGACAAGATGTTCGCCGCGGCGGTGGAAAAATTCGGGGTGGCCGTGGTCGATCCCGAAGGCGAAACGTTCAATCCGCAGTTCCACCAGGCGGTATCCATGCAAGCCGCGGAGGATGGCTCGACCGGGCAGGTGATCGCCGTTATCCAGAAGGGTTATCTGCTAAACGACCGCCTAGTGCGTCCAGCCATGGTGATCGTGTCTCAATAGTTTTGGAAAAAGTTCCGCCGGATTTCGGCAAAACCCTTGAAATCCGATGGTGAACCCTAAAATTTTGCGTCAATCAACGGCCCTGCCGATGGGTTCGGGCCTCGAAAACCGAAAGAGATAGAGCAAGACCATGGCGAAGATCATTGGTATCGACCTTGGCACGACTAATTCCTGTGTTGCCGTAATGGACGGGGATAGTGCCCGGGTCATCGAGAACAGCGAAGGCGATCGCACCACGCCTTCAGTGGTGGCGTTTTCATCGGATGATGAGATCCTGGTCGGACAATCGGCCAAGCGTCAAGCGGTGACCAATCCGCGAAATACCTTGTTTGCGGTCAAGCGGCTGATAGGCCGGCGCTTTAGCGACGATGTGGTGCAACGCGACGTCGATATGGTGCCGTACAAGATAGTACGGGCCGATAACGAGGATGCTTGGGTAGAGGCCAATGACAAGAAGATGGCGCCGCCCGAGATCTCGGCCCGCGTGCTGATGAAGATGAAAAAGACGGCGGAGGATTATCTAGGCGAGACCGTTGATGAGGCGGTTATTACCGTGCCGGCGTATTTTAATGATTCCCAGCGCCAGGCGACCAAGGATGCGGGCCGTATCGCTGGTCTGGAGGTGCGCCGCATCATCAACGAGCCGACTGCCGCGGCCCTGGCTTATGGACTCGACAAACAGCGCGGCGATGTGAAGATCGCTGTATACGATCTGGGGGGCGGCACGTTCGATGTGTCGATCATAGAAATCGCCGAGGTCGATGGCGAGCACCAGTTCGAGGTGTTGTCTACTAATGGTGACACCTTCCTCGGTGGTGAGGATTTCGACCTTCGCATCATTGATTATCTAGCCGATGAGTTCATGCGTGATCAGGCGATCGACCTACATAATGATCCTCTGGCATTGCAGCGCCTCAAAGAAGCGGCGGAGAAAGCCAAGATCGAGTTGTCTTCCAGCCAACAAACGGAAGTGAGTTTGCCCTACATCACCGCCGACACCAGTGGCCCTAAGCATCTGAACGTCAAACTGACGCGGGCCAAGTTGGAATCGCTGGTCGAGGATTTGATCGCCCGTACGGTGCAGCCCTGCAAGACCGCTCTTAGCGACGCCAGCCTCAAGCCGGGCGACATCTCCGATGTCATTTTGGTCGGTGGTCAAACGCGTATGCCCAAAGTGCAGGAGATGGTCAAAGACATCTTCGGTAAGGAGCTGCGCAGGGATGTGAATCCTGACGAGGCGGTGGCCATCGGTGCATCGATTCAGGCAGGCGTTTTGGCTGGCGATGTCAAAGACGTGCTGCTGTTGGATGTGACGCCGCTCAGTCTAGGCATCGAGACTCTAGGTGGTGTGATGACCAAGCTCATCGAGAAGAACACCACGATTCCGACCAAGGCCGGACAAACGTTTTCCACCGCCGATGACAACCAGTCGGCGGTGACTGTGCACGTGTTGCAAGGTGAACGGGAAGTTGCCTCCTCTAACAAGTCGCTAGGCAAATTCGATCTGAGCGATATTCCACCGGCGCCACGCGGGGTACCGCAGATTGAGGTCACTTTCGATATCGACGCTAATGGTATCTTAAACGTGTCGGCCAAGGACAAGGCGACAGGTAAAGAGCAGTCTATCGTTATCCGCGCTTCCAGCGGTCTTTCCGATGACGAGATAGAGCGCATGGTCAAGGATGCCGAATCTCACGCCGAGGAGGATCGCAAGTTCCATGAGCTGGTCGGTGCGCGCAACCGTGCCGATTCACTGCTGCATGCGACGGACAAAGCGCTGGCCGATCTGGGCGATAAGGTGGAGGCGGCGGAGCGCGCCGATATCGAGGCGGCTTCATCGGAGTTGAAAGAGGCGATAAAAGACGATAACAAAGACGTTATAGATACCAAATACAATCGCTTGGCGGAGTTGCACGGTAAGATCGCCGAGCGTGTCTATCAGCAAGAGGCTGGCGCTGGCGAAGCGGGTGCGACCGGAGCGGCTGCTAATGGCGGCGAGAGCGCCTCTGAGCCGCAAGCCGATGTGGTCGATGCCGAGTTCGAGGAAGTTAAGGACGATGCCAAGAATGGGTAGTCCAGGAATGGGTGACCCGGGAATGAATGACGCAAGAGCGGATAACCAAGCGGTGGGTGGCCAAGAATTAGATCGATTCCTCACCCATTCACCAGTCCGGTTGATACCTGGTTCTACCTACCTAATGCGTTGATGCATCTGTTAGCCAAGCGCGGGCCGGTAAGCGGTCCGCAAAGAAGCGAATAGAGTACATGTCAAAACGGGATTATTACGAAGTTCTCAGCGTCGGCCGCGACGCTGACGACAGTGCTCTTAAGAAAGCTTATCGCCGGTTGGCGATGAAATTTCATCCGGATCGCAATCCGGATGATGCAAAAGCTGAGGAGAGCTTTAAAGAGATCAAGGAGGCTTATGAAATTCTTTCCAATCCGCAAAAGCGCGCAACGTACGATCAATTGGGGCACGCCGGTTTAGAGCAAACCATGGGCGGCGCGCGTGGCGGTGCGGGTGGTTTTCGCGATATTTTCGATGATGTGTTCGGCGATATATTCGGCACCCGTGGCGGCGGCCAGCGGGCCTACCGGGGCGCCGATCTACGTTATCCACTGGAGTTGTCCCTGGAAGATGCTTGCAACGGCACTGAAGCGCGCATCTCCGTACCTTCCCGCAAGACGTGCACCACCTGTGATGGCTCTGGCGCGCGGGCGGGCACCTCACCTAGCACTTGTAATACCTGTAATGGCGCCGGTCAGGTGCGCATGCAGCAGGGTTTTTTTTCCATTCAACAAACGTGTCCGCGGTGCCATGGCATGGGTAAGGTGATAACGGATCCTTGCCGTAGCTGCAATGGCGAAGGTTGGGTACGTGGAACCAATACTCTTAAGGTCAAGGTGCCGGCCGGTGTAGATACCGGTAACCGGATCCGCCTTGCCGGCGAAGGTGAGCCGGGCGAGAAAGGCGGGCCGCCCGGGGATCTGTACGTAGAAATACACGTGCGCGAACATCCCATCTTCGAACGCGATGGGAATAATCTTTATTGCGAAGTGCCTATCAGCTTTACCACGGCCACCCTGGGGGGTGAATTGGAGGTACCTACACTCGATCACCGGGTGAACTTGAAGATACCGGCTAGCACACAGACAGGTAAATTATTCCGGGTGCGGGGTAAAGGCGTGCGGGCGGTTAATGGTGGCGGGCTCGGCGATCTCATTTGCCGAGTCGTAGTGGAGACGCCAGTGAACTTGAATCGGCGCCAGCGCGAATTGTTGCAGCAGTTCGAGGCGCAGATGAACGAAAGTTCTAATGAGCACAGCCCGCGTACCAGCACGTGGCTAGATGGGGTCAAGCGGTTTTTCGAGGATATGAAGCTGTGAGCGCTCCTACTACCGCGACCGCCACTACGGAGAAAGACGTGCGAGTTGCTATAGCTGGCGCTGCGGGGCGTATGGGGCGCGCGCTCATCGAGGCTTGCGAAACCGCCGATGGCGTAGTGTGCGCGGCCGCATTGGAGCGTCCCGGACATGATGCACTAGGGGTGGACGCCGGCACTTTGGCGGGCGGTGCAGCACTCGGTTGTGTGCTTAGCGCCGAACTAGCCGCCATCGCTGCGGATTTTGATGTATTAGTCGAGTTCACGCTACCGGAGCCCACCGTGGAGCACCTTCGTCAATGCGTAGCGTTGGACAAACCCATGGTCATCGGTACCACCGGGCTCAACGAAGAGCAGCGCGGGGCCATCAAGGCCGCCAGTGAGCATATTCCTATCGTGTTCGCGCCGAACATGAGTATTGGGGTTAATCTCACGTTCAAGCTGATCGAAGTGGCAGCTAAGGCGCTCGGCGACAGTGCCGATATCGAAGTTATCGAAGCGCATCACCGGCATAAAGTGGATGCACCCTCGGGTACCGCCGTGCGCATGGGGGAA
The DNA here is from genome assembly GCA_012103455.1 of Gammaproteobacteria bacterium. GTDB lineage: Bacteria > Pseudomonadota > Gammaproteobacteria > HK1 > HK1 > WLWT01. The sequence goes on along the minus strand of WLWT01000001.1, from coordinate 3,186,148 downwards.
ATTCTTGCCAACACCTTGGGCCGTGATCTCGGTGAGTGCGCCGTCTATGGCCGTGAGGGCCGAACCGGTCCACGCGATCGGCGTACCATTGGCTTCGAGACCGTTCGCGGCGGTGACATCGTCGGCGATCATACCGTTATGTTCGCAACCGAGGGTGAGCGCATCGAAATTACCCACCGCAGCCACACCCGGGCGAACTTCGCCCATGGTGCATTGCGCGCCGCTGCTTGGCTGGCGTCGCAATCCGCGGGGGTATATGACATGCAAGACGTGTTGGGTTTTCGCCACTAAGCTTTAAGGATGAGGCGAACGTATACACAGCGCCGTCTGGACACGAAACTTTTTACTGACGGTTTTATGAGGAGAACGCCATGGCTCGGGCGCCGATGACCGCGGCGGGGGTGGAGCGGTTGCGCGAGGAGCTGAAAAAGCTCAAAGGCGTTGACCGTCCTAATGTCATCAAAGCGATCGCGGAAGCGTGTGCTCACGGTGATCTGAAGGAAAACGCCGAGTATCATGCGGCGCGCGAACAACAAAGCTTCCTCGAAGGCCGCATCGCTGAGATCGAGGATACTTTGGCGCGGGTTCAGATCATTGACCCGACCGCCGTCGATGCTGGCGATCGGGTGGTCTTCGGCGCTACTGTTATGTTGTTCAATTTGGATTCGCAAGCAGAGTCCGCGTATCAAATTGTAGGCGAACTGGAGGCGGACATAAGTCAGGGCAAGATCTCGGTCACGTCGCCTATTGCCCGGGCGTTGATAGGTAAGAGTACTGGCGATGAGGTAACCGTCGAAGCACCGGGCGGACTTGTCAATTACGAGATCGCGAACGTGAGCTATGTTTAGACGTGGCAGAGCGTTTGCGGCTAAGCGGGGCGCGTTTGGGGGCCGGCTTAAGCCGTTGTGAATTCGTCGTTTGCGTTTTTGCCTTCTGTATTTTCCCTTTTGGGGTTTTCGCTTGTGGCGGCCTGCGCTTGTAGAGCACCGCGATGCGCCCCACCGTTTGCACCAGGGCTGCTTGAGTGAGATCGGCGATTTGCCGACAAAGAGTGTCTCTCTGTGAGCGCCCAATGGCGGGCAAGCGCACTTTTATCAATTCATGATGGGTAAGTGTTCCGGCGATTTCCGCCAAAACGGCATCGTGCAAGCCAGCCTCTCCGACTATGACGACTGGCTTGAGTGCATGGGCTTTGGCTCGCAGGTGCCGGCGTTCTTTGCTATCGATCAGCATGCGCTGTATCCCAGGTGTGATTGCGCGGCAATGGTAACGCAGCCGGAGCCCATGGGGTCGTAACCGGATTTAGGCGGACTGGGAGTTGAATCGAGTGCGGTGGCACTGAGTGGCAAAGCGCGGTTCAAGCGGCCGCTGGCTGGATGAACACCGGCGTGATGAGTACGTGTTGCGGGCGCGGCGCGAAGGGCGCATCGCCCGTTCGGCTTATAAGCTTATGGATATAGATGAACGCGACCATATTTTGCGCCCTGGGGCGCGGGTGGTGGATCTAGGGGCCGCGCCGGGCGGTTGGTCTGAATACGCCGCGCAAAAAATCGGCACAAAAGGTGTGGTGTTCGCATTGGATAGATTGGAAATGGCACCGCTGCCCGGGGTCACTGTCATTCAGGGGGATTTCAGCGAAGATGCCACGTTGGAGTATCTTGAGGAGCGGTTGGATGGGGCGCCGCTGGACGTGGTGCTGAGCGATATGTCGCCGAATTTCTCCGGTACCCGGGACTTGGATCAGGTGCGCAGCATGGCGTTGGCGGAGTTGGCTTTGGCGTTTGCGAGGGAGGCGTTGGCTAAACGGGGTACGTTTTTAGTCAAAGTGTTTCATGGCGAAGGATTCGACGGCTTCGTACGCGATCTGCGGGCTTACTTTAAGAAGGTGGCGGTGCGCAAACCGGCTGCATCTCGCGCACGCTCCAGGGAAACTTATCTCCTCGGGTGTGGGCTTAAGTGAAGCCGGAGCCTGTGTGCGACTTGCAATTTGCGCAGCGCGTGCCCACATCATTGGGCAGGCCGGTGTGAGGAGTCGGCCACGGAATTGACGGACAAAGTGCGATCACACTAGCGGTTGTGGGAGCAATGTATAATCGATATACGATTTGGCGAGGCATGATTTTGTGTTCGCGGTGCCTCAGTCGGCTAGACGAACAGGAGGCGGCGCATTGAACGGTATGCCAAAAACACTCATTCTCTGGGTAGTGATTGCCCTTGTGTTGATGTCTTTGTTCAACAACTTTGGCGGTCAACCCTCCCGTCCCGAGAAGCTTGATTACACCAAGTTTTACCAAGCGGTACGGCAGGGACGGGTCGAGTCGGTCGTCATTGACGACTCCACTGTTATCGCCAAGATGCGTGGCGACGACAAAAAAACCTACGTTACCTATATCCCCGAAACAGACAACAAAGCCCTGATCGGCGATTTGCTCGACAAGGGCGTGACCATTGATGCGCGTCCGCCGGAGCAGGAAAGCGTGTTGATGAAAATCTTCATCTCCTGGTTCCCCATGCTGTTGCTGATCGGCGTTTGGATCTTCTTTATGCGCCAGATGCAAGGGGGCGGTGGGGGCCGCGGCGCACTTTCCTTTGGTAAGAGCCGGGCGCGCCTGCTCGGTGAAGATCAGGTAAAGGTAACGTTTGCTGATGTGGCCGGTGTAGAAGAGGCCAAGGACGAGGTCGGCGAGCTAGTCGATTTTCTCCGCGATCCAGGCAAATTCCAGAAACTAGGCGGCAAGATCCCGCGTGGGGTGTTGATGGTGGGAGCGCCCGGCACGGGTAAAACGCTGCTGGCGAAAGCCATCGCCGGTGAAGCGCGGGTGCCGTTCTTTACCATATCGGGTTCCGATTTCGTGGAAATGTTCGTCGGCGTGGGCGCATCCCGGGTGCGCGACATGTTCGAGCAAGCGAAGAAGCACGCGCCGTGTATTATTTTTATCGATGAAATCGACGCGGTTGGGCGTCACCGTGGCGCTGGTCTGGGCGGTGGTCACGATGAGCGCGAGCAGACCCTCAATCAGTTGCTGGTGGAGATGGACGGTTTTGAAGGTAACGAGGGCGTTATCGTTATCGCCGCTACCAACCGGCCCGATGTATTAGACCCCGCGCTCTTGCGGCCAGGGCGTTTTGATCGGCAGGTGGTAGTGCCGCTGCCCGATGTTCGTGGCCGCGAGCAGATTGTGAAAGTGCATATGCGCAAAGTGCCGTTGGATAAGGATGCCGATCCGGCCGTTATCGCACGCGGCACGCCCGGGTTTTCCGGCGCTGATTTGGCTAATTTGGTGAACGAGGCAGCCCTCTTTGCCGCCCGCGCGAACCGGCGCGTAGTCGGTATGGAGCATTTGGAGAAAGCTAAAGACAAAATCATGATGGGAGCCGAGCGCAAGTCCATGGTCATGGATGAGGATGAGAAGCGCAATACCGCTTATCACGAAGCAGGGCATGCCATCGTAGGCCTGAAAGTGCCATCCTATGATCCGGTATATAAAGTCACGATTATCCCGCGTGGGCGCGCTTTGGGTGTCACTATGTTCCTGCCGGAACAAGACCGGCTGAGCTATAGCCGCAAATATTTGGAGAGCCGTATCGCGGTGATGTTCGGTGGGCGTATCGCCGAGGACCTTATCCTTGGGGCTGACGGTGTGACTACGGGCGCTAGCCAGGATATCAAAGTGGCCACGGAAACGGCGCGTAATATGGTCACGCAATGGGGACTTTCGGAGAAGCTTGGGCCGCTCAAGTACAACCAGGATGAGGGCGAGGTATTCCTTGGACACAGTGTGACGCAGCATAAGCAGATGTCTGATGAAACCGCGCGGATCATCGATGAGGAAGTACGCAGCATTATCGATAGGAACTATCAGTGTGCGGAAGGAATCCTGCGGTCAAACATGGACAAGCTACACGCCATGGCGGATGCGCTGATTAAGTACGAGACCATAGACGCCGATCAGATCGACGATGTTATGCATGGGCGCCCTATTCGCGAGCCCAAGGATTGGCCTCACGATGACACCCCGCCCGCTTCCGGTGATGGGACTGCGCCTAAAGGCGAGGAAGATACCGGCGAATCTTCCGAAATCGGTGATCCGGCGAGCGAGCACTAGTTGACGACCCCATACCCTTAGAGTTGCCCCTAAGGATCCCATCGAACAAGGATCCGGATGAGCACACCGTTCTCATGCTTGCCAGCGCGTCCGCGCTGGCAGCAGCAACTGCGGCAAGTTCTCCCGCTTGGTGAGGGAGCGGCGCCCAGTGGTCCCCTGGTGATGGGAATCCTCAACATCACACCGGATTCTTTCTACGACGGTGGTGCCTATGTCCGGCCGCAGCGGGCTTTGCACCACGCCCGTCACCTATTGGCTGCTGGTGCGGATATCATCGATATCGGCGGCGAATCCAGCCGGCCAGGGGCCGCCAGCATTTCGGAAAGTGAAGAGTTCGATCGGGTTATCCCCACCATCGAGGCGTTGCGCAACGAATCGGATACGATGATCTCCCTGGATACCAGCAGAAGTAGGGTGATGCGTGCCGGACTTGCTGCTGGTGCCGATCTCATTAACGATATCAGGGCTTTTGCTCAAGCGCCGGATGTGTTGACGGAGCTTTGCCAGCGGGGAGTCCCGGTTTGTGTAGTGCACATGCAAGGTGAGCCGGCCTCCATGCAGCACGATCCGCGTTATGTGAACGTCGTTGCCGATGTGTTCGATTTTTTAGAAGAACGCGCGCGGCATTGCATCGGGCAAGGGCTTTCGCCGAACAAGATTGTGCTGGACCCGGGCATTGGCTTCGGCAAGAGCCTTGCGCACAATCTGGCGCTTTTGCACGCACTGCCCGCACTGGTGGCTAGAGGATTTCCTGTTTTGGCAGGCGTGTCGCGAAAATCCATGTTAGGCACGTTGACGGGCAGAACAGTGGAACAGCGGCTGCACGGCAGCGTGGCCGCCGCCTTACATGCGGCGCAGGCGGGCGCGGCTATTGTCAGGGTGCATGATGTTGCGCCTACTATCGATGCGTTGAAAGTGTGGCAAGCCATAGCCATGCAGCCTGCCCGGCATTAGCTGCACTCATTAGGGGGAGAGAAGCATGCCGCAAGAGCGGGCCTATTTCGGTACCGACGGCATTCGGGGCAAAGTCGGGGAACCGCCTATAACGCCAGATTTTGTGATGCGCTTGGGCTTCGCCGCCGGCCGGGTACTGTCCGGCAAAGGCAGTGGCAAAGTGCTGATCGGCAAGGACACGCGGATCAGTGGGTATATGTTCGAGTCGGCCCTGGAGGCCGGTTTGATCTCGGCCGGTATCGACATACGATTGCTTGGGCCGATGCCTACGCCTGCGATCGCCTACCTCACCCAGACCTTACATGCCGATGCCGGCATCGTCATCAGTGCTTCGCACAATCCTTACGAAGACAATGGTATTAAATTTTTCTCGGGAGACGGTGCCAAGCTGCCTGATGCGGTGGAACTTGAGATCGAACGCGCCTTGGCATTGCCGATGCAGACCGTACCGTCGGCGGCACTCGGTAAAGCCGAGCGGGTGCAGGATGCGGCGGGCCGCTATATTGAATTTTGCAAGAGCACCATTCCCTACGGGATGGATCTGCGCGGTCTTAAAATCGTGGTGGACTGCGCCCATGGGGCAACCTATCACATCGCACCGGCGGTATTGGATGAACTGGGCGCGGACGTGGTTGCCATCGGTTGCCAACCGGATGGTCTCAATATCAATGACGGCTGCGGCGCCACTGCGCCCGAATTGTTACGCGAGCGGGTTGCCGCGGAGAATGCAGATCTAGGGATCGCCCTTGATGGTGACGGCGACCGGCTGATCTTGGTGGACGCTGAAGGCGAAATTCTAGATGGCGATGAGGTGTTATTCATCATCGCTGAATCGCGTTGCGAACAGCGCACTATGCAAGGTGGCGTGGTGGGAACGGTGATGACCAATCTCGGGTTGGAGGAAGTGCTGCGCGAGCGCGGCATCGCCTTGAAGCGCGCCAAAGTAGGGGACCGTTATGTGCTCGAGGCGATGACCGGCGCAGGATGGACGCTGGGCGGTGAAACATCCGGGCACATCATTTGCCTGGACCGCATGTCCACGGGGGATGGCATCGTCGCGGCTTTGGAGGTATTGGCTGCCATGCGCCGCACTGGCAAAGCGCTAGGTGCTTTGAAGGGCGGTATGTCGAAGTACCCGCAGTTGTTGCGAAATGTGCGTATGCCTAGACGCATGGATCCCACCGTGATCCCTGCTGTGGCTGCGGCAGTCAGGGCGGCGGAGGCTGAATTAGGGACGATGGGCCGGGTATTGTTGCGTCCATCTGGCACTGAACCTGTAGTGCGGGTGATGGTGGAAGGCCAGGACCAGGCCCAGGTGGAAACACTGGTGGACCATCTGGCCGCGTCGGTGGCCGATGCCATGGAGGCGGTGGAGCATCAGGGGCATCGGCGGCCAGGTGATTGAAGGACGGTGCGGAACTCATTATGCTGGCATGTTTTTTACTGCTATGAGCTCAGCTGACCATGCGCACTAAGGTTGTCGCGGGCAATTGGAAAATGAATGGCGATCAGGCCTTCACCCGATCGTTGCTAACATCGTTGCTCGATCAACTGGGAGGCGATGGTCGGCCTTCATGCGAGGTCATCATCTGTCCGCCCGCCATTTTATTGACCACAGCGCGTGAGGCCCTTGGCGGTAGTACCCAGGGTAGTAATGCTCTGGGCGATAGAGTTCCGGGCAGCAGTTTTATTCAACTTGGCGCGCAGACGGTCAGTGAGCACGAGGTGGGTGCATTCACTGGAGAACTGGCACCGTCCATGTTGGCCGACGCGGGTTGCAGCCACGTCATCGTGGGCCACTCCGAGCGGCGTACGCTTTACGGGGAAGCCGATAGGCACGTGGTGGCCAAATTCAAAGCGGCGCAAGCACACGATCTGACGCCTATTTTGTGTGTGGGAGAAACACTGCAAGAGCGTCAGAGTGGTACCACGCAAGTGGTGATCGAGCGTCAGATTCGGGCACTCTTGAACGAACTCGGCGTGGCGGCGTTAAGCAGCGCTATAATCGCCTATGAACCGGTGTGGGCCATCGGCACGGGCGAGACAGCGACGCCGGCACAGGCGCAGGAAGTTCACGCTCGGATAAGGCAATTGGTGGCATCCCGCGATATGGCCGTGGCCAGCGGTCTTCGCATTCTCTATGGTGGCAGCGTGAAAGCGGATAATGCCGCCGAACTCTTTAGTGCGCCCGATATCGATGGCGGTCTCATCGGCGGCGCCTCTCTTAAAGCGGATGAATTCGCGGCCATCTGCCGTGCTGGGAGTAATCGATAGATGCTGGTCAATATATTGACGGCGGCCCTCGTATTGGTTGCGGTGATGATCATTGTTCTGGTTATGCTGCAACAGGGTAAAGGCGCGGACGCGGGAGCGGCCTTCGGCGCCGGCGGCGCCGGTTCTGTCTTCGGGGCTTCCGGCGCCGGTAACTTCTTGTCGCGCACCACGGCCATATTGGCCACTGTGTTTTTCATTTTGAGTTTGACGCTTGCTCATCTGGGCTCTAGGAACGTTGAACGCAACAGCGTCCTTGATGGGAGCAGCGTGCTGCAAACAGAGCAAAGGGCTGATGAGGGCAGCGACAAACCCGTGAGTCCAACGGCTAGCCAAGCGAGTTCCGATACGCCCTCATCGCCGTCGGAATCCTCGCCGTCCGAATCGCCTGCTAGTGCGGGGTCTGCTAGTGAGGGAACGGGGCAGCAATAGCGCGAGATCGGCGCGGTCAGGCTATAATCGCCCGGCTTGTACGATCGCCGAAGTGGTGGAATTGGTAGACACGCTATCTTGAGGGGGTAGTGGGGAGACCCGTGCCGGTTCGAGTCCGGCCTTCGGCACCAATGTCTGCGTGTTTTGCGTAGAGCCCTTGAGTTTGTAGAACCCCTTGGGTTTGTGGAGTTCTTGAGTTTTACCTAGAACGATGATTCTTCGCCGGTTTCCGGTACATGGCAAATCCGCTATGCGCCATGACCTGTGTGCTGAAAACGGTGGCCAGAGCCGGTGGTAAAAACGTAGGACCCTTCGCGGTGGTGGAGGGTGAGCGGGTTACTTGGAGCTATAAACATGATCGAGAACTATTTGCCAGTGCTGATCTTCATCATCGTCGGCGTGGGCTTGGGGTGTGTCATGTTGAGCGTGGGTTTCGTTATGGGTCCGCGGCGCGGCGATGCAGAAAAGCTATCTCCTTACGAATGCGGATTTGAAGCATTTGAAGATTCGCGCATGAAATTCGACGTACGCTACTACCTGGTCGCCATTCTCTTCATCATTTTCGATCTCGAGATCGCCTTCTTGTTCCCCTGGGCCATCGTACTCGATGAGGTCGGTATGTTCGGCTTCATGGCGATGATGATCTTTCTGGGTGTGTTGGTGATCGGCTTCATCTACGAGTGGAAGAAGGGAGCGCTGGAATGGGAATAGAGGGTGTTCTTGAGGAGGGCTTCGTCACCACTACAGCGGACAAACTCATCAACTGGGCGCGTACCGGTTCTATGTGGCCTATGACCTTTGGTCTCGCGTGCTGTGCCGTGGAAATGATGCATGCCGGCGCTTCGCGCTATGATTTGGACCGCTTCGGCGTGGTGTTCAGGCCGAGCCCCCGCCAGTCCGATGTCATGATCGTGGCTGGCACCTTGGTCAACAAGATGGCGCCTGCGCTGCGCAAGGTATATGACCAGATGTCCGAGCCCCGGTGGGTTATTTCCATGGGCTCCTGTGCCAATGGCGGGGGCTATTATCACTATTCCTACTCAGTGGTGCGCGGATGTGACCGGATCGTGCCGGTGGACGTATACGTGCCTGGCTGTCCGCCCACGGCGGAAGCTTTGCTTTACGGGATTTTGCAACTGCATAACAAAATCCGGCGCACCAGCACTATCGCACGTTAGATATTCGACGCGCCAGATACATGGCGCCTGGATACATGGCGCCTGATACATAGCGCATTAAGTGTGTGGCGCATTAAGTTAAGAGACATCTGCACTTATGAGTAGCTCCTATGAGTGAATCTTCCGCCGCACTTGCCGCTGTTGTTCGCGGCAGCCTCGCCGAGGGTTTGGCCGAAGTGCTCGATCGAGACGATCAGGTAACTGTACAGACCAGTGCCGAGAATGTCGCCGCGGTGGCCTTGTCGCTGCGCGATAACGAGGCTACCCGGTGCGAGATGCTCATCGACCTTTGTGGCGTCGATTACAGCGCTTACGGCGCGGCCGATTGGAAAACCAGTGATATGGCCACCCGCACCGGTTTTAGCCGCGGTGTGGAGCGCGGCGAACATGGCGCAAGCAAACATTGCGGACCGCGTTTTGCCGTGGTTTATCAACTCTTGTCCATTACCCACAATCATCGCATACGGCTGCGGGTGCCGGCGCCGGGTGAGCCACCGATGGTACCGTCCATGGTGGATATTTGGGCATCGGCGAACTGGTTCGAGCGCGAAGCTTTCGACCTATTCGGCATTTTATTCTCCGGCCATCCGGATCTGCGGCGTATCCTGACGGATTACGGTTTTGTGGGGCATCCGTTCCGCAAGGATTTCCCGCTCAGCGGACATGTGGAGACCCGTTACGATCCGTCTAAAGGGCGCGTGGTTTACGAACCGGTATCCATTGAGCCCCGCACGCTGGTACCTAGGGTGATACGCAACGACGCCCGCTACCATCAAGAGGCGGTTCCCATAGCGGAAGAAGCCGCCGATGGGGAGGTAGACGATGCCTGAGATCCGTAACTTCACCATGAACTTCGGCCCGCAACACCCGGCGGCGCACGGGGTGCTGCGTCTGGTGCTGGAGATGGACGGGGAGGTGATAGAGCGGGCGGATCCGCATATAGGATTGTTGCATCGGGCAACGGAGAAGTTGGCGGAAAGCAAACCGTTCAATCAGAGCATCGGTTATATGGATCGGCTCGATTACGTGTCGATGATGTGTAACGAGCACGCTTATGTGTTGGCGATGGAGAAGTTGCTCGGCATTGCACCGCCGCCGCGGGCGCAATACATCCGTGTCATGTTCGATGAGATCACCCGTATCTTGAATCATCTAATGTGGATTGGCGCCCACGGTCTCGATATAGGCGCTATGACGGTATTCCTGTATGCCTTCCGCGAACGCGAGGACTTGATGGACTGCTATGAGGCGGTGTCCGGTACGCGCATGCACGCTACCTATTATAGGCCGGGTGGGGTGTATCGCGATCTGCCCGAGCAGATGCCTAAATTCGAGTCTTCGTCGCGCTATAGCCGTAGCGATTTAGAACACCTGAACCGCAACCGAGAGGGCTCTTTGCTCGATTTCATCTGGGACTTCACCGAACGCTTTCCGGCCTGTGTAGATGAGTATGAAACGCTTCTGACCGACAACCGCATCTGGAAACAACGCACGGTCGGTATCGGCGTGGTCTCGCCCGAGCGGGCCATGCAGCTTGGTTTTAGCGGCGCCATGCTGCGCGGTTCAGGGGTTGAATGGGACCTGCGCAAAAAACAACCTTATGAAGTCTATGCCGAGATGGATTTTGATATCCCGGTTGGTGTCAACGGCGATTGTTATGACCGCTACTTGGTGCGTATGGAAGAACTGCGGCAGTCGAACAACATCGTGCGCCAATGCGTGAAGTGGCTGCGGGAGAACCCTGGACCGGTTATGTTGGACGATCCGAAACTGGTGCCGCCCAGCCGGGAAGCGATGAAAGAGGACATGGAAGCGCTCATCCATCACTTCAAGCTCTTCACCGAGGGCATGTGTATTGCCGAAGGCGAAACCTATCAGGCGGTGGAGGCGCCGAAGGGCGAATTCGGCATTTACCTTATCTGCGACGGCGCCAATAAGCCTTACCGGCTGAAGATACGGGCGCCAGGGTTCGTGCATATGTCGGCGATGGATGAAATGGTGCGTGGGCACATGCTCGCCGACGTGGTCGCGGTCATCGGTACGCAAGATATCGTCTTCGGGGAAGTGGACCGATGAGTGAAGCAAGCGCCGGTGAATCCGTCCTTCGCGCCCATGTGCGTGAAGCAATCGATCACTGGCTGACCAAGTATCCGCCCAATCAACGCCGCTCCGCCGTGTGCGCAGCTCTACGGGCGGCCCAGCATGAAAACCGGGGTTATCTTACCCCTGAGTTAATGGACGGTGTAGCCGACTATTTACGCATCCCGAAAATTTGGGTCTACGAGGCTGCCACTTTCTACTCCATGTTCGAAACCGAGCCGGTGGGGCGGCATAGTGTGTCTGTTTGCACCAACATATCGTGCATGCTCCGTGGCGCCGACGAGCTAGTGGCATACATCGAGAATAAACTCGGCATAAGCGTAGGCCAGAGTACCGAGGATGGCCGCATCTTCTTGAAACCTGAAGAAGAGTGTTTAGCGGCCTGTTGCGGGGCGCCCATGATGATGGTGGATCACGTTTATCACGAACACCTCACGCCAGAGCGAATCGATGAGCTATTGGATGCACTGGAGTAAGCCCCGTGTCTGATCACCGTGGATCCGATTACGTTGTATACGGCACGCTCGGCCTTGCCCGTCCCTGGACTATGGGGGCTTATAAAAGCACGGGCGGTTATGAAGCCTGGGAGCGCATCGTACGCGGGGGTATTTCACGCGATGCCATCATCGACGAGATGAAAAAAGCCGGGGTGCGTGGCCGTGGCGGTGCCGGTTTTCCCGCCGGCGTAAAGTGGGGTTTCATGCCGCGAGACGATCCCGGTGAAAAGTACCTGGTGGTGAACTCCGATGAGAGTGAGCCGGGTACCTGTAAAGATCGCGACATCTTGCGTTTTAATCCTCATGCCCTGGTTGAGGGCATGCTGATCGCCTGCTACGCGATGAACGCGCCAGTCGGTTATAACTACATGCGTGGCGAGTTCATGGACGAACCTTTTGAACGTTTCGAAGGCGCGCTAAAAGAAGCTTATGACGCCGGGTATGTGGGTAAGAACGTGCTCGGATCGGATATCAGCGTCAACCTCTACAGCCACCTAGGTGCCGGCGCTTACATCTGCGGTGAAGAAACAGCGCTTATCGAATCGCTGGAGGGCAAGAAAGGACAACCCCGTTTCAAGCCTCCATTCCCCGCTCAATACGGCGTGTACGGCAAGCCGACTACGGTCAATAACACCGAAACCATCGCCTCGGCGCCCGCGGTGATACGCAATGGCGCAGATTGGTTTATCTCATTAGGTGTCGAGAATAGCCACGGCATGAAATGCTTCTCGGTGTCCGGGCACGTGGAGAACCCTGGCAATTTCGAGGTACGGTTAGGTACGCCTTTTGCCACTTTGCTAGACATGGCGGGCGATATTTGGAAGGGCCGGACCATCAAAGCCGTGATCCCTGGAGGCTCGTCGGTCCCGGTGGTGCCGGGCGAGGTGATGATGCAGACCAATATGGACTACGACAGCATCGAGCAGGCCGGGTCGTTGTTGGGTTCAGGTGCAGTGGTGGTCATGGACGAGACCACCTGCATGGTGCGTATGCTGCGCCGCATTTCGAGGTTTTATTACGCGGAATCGTGTGGTCAGTGCACACCGTGCCGCGAAGGAACTGGCTGGTTGTACAGAATGCTGGTGCGCATTGTGGACGGTAAGGGCACGCCGGAGGATCTGGATCGGCTGATGAGCGTGGCCAATAACATCGAAGGCCGCACTATCTGTGCGTTAGGCGATGCCGCTGCCTGGCCGGTGCAGAGTTTCTTAAAGTGTTACGGCCACGAATTCAAATTCATGATTGAAAACGGCGGGCGTTCGCTACTCGAGGTCCAGAATACTGACAATCAAAACATCGGCAATCAAAACATCGGCAATCAAAACATCGGTAGTCGAGACATTGGCGCACAAGCGGCCGAATAGTGCTGCCTGAAGGGCTTCGCAGATGAGTGAAGGCGATTTTCAAATAGAGATTGACGGCCGCAGCGTGCCGGCAAAGCAGGGTGAGATGATCATCCATGTGGCCGATCGGGAAGGGCTTTTCATTCCTCGCTTCTGTTACCACGAGAAGCTGTCCATCGCGGCGAATTGCCGCATGTGCTTAGTGGAAGTGGAGCGTGCATCTAAACCGTTGCCCGCCTGCGCCACGCCAGTCATGGACGGTATGAAGATTGCCACCCGATCGGCTTATGCACGTCAAGCACAAAAGTCGGTGATGGAGTTTTTGCTGATCAACCATCCGCTCGATTGTCCTATTTGCGATCAGGGTGGTGAGTGCGAGCTGCAGGATTTGGCGCTGGGTTATGGCGACGGCATATCACGTTTCACCGAGCGCAAGCGGGTGGTGAAAGACAAAAATCTAGGGCCGCTTATCGCCACCGACATGACCCGGTGTATTCACTGCACCCGTTGCGTGCGCTTCGGCGAGGAGATCGCCGGTATGCCGGAGCTGGGCGCCACCGGGCGTGGTGAGCACCTGGAGATAGGCACTTATATCGAAAAAGCCATTGAATCCGAGCTGTCGGGTAACGTGATAGACGTGTGCCCAGTGGGAGCGCTTACGTCGAAGCCATTCCGTTTTCGCGCGCGTGCGTGGGAGATGCAGGCCCGCGAATCGGTTGCTCCCCATGATCCGGTGGGATCGAATCTGTTTGTGCACATCGCCCGCCGCCAAGTGATGCGGGTGGTACCGCGGCGTAACGATGACATCAACGAGAGCTGGATTTCGGATCGCGACCGTTTCAGCTACGAGGGGCTCTACAGCGCTGATCGCTTGCATACGCCGCGTATCAAAACCGGCGGTGAGGGGCGTGATGTCCAGTGGCGTGATATCGACTGGGACGATGCGCTCAACGCGGTGGTGGAGAAACTGCGCTCGGTGCTCGACACCCATGGTGCCGATGAGATTGGGGTGCTGGCTTCTCCCAATGCCACCGTTGAAGAGCATTATCTGTTGCAAAAGATCGCCCGGGCCTTGGGTATCAACAGCTTGGACCACCGCCTGCGCGAAGGCGATGTGCGTGATCAGGATGAGGCACCGCCGTTTTGGTCCCTGGGAAGACCGCTGGCCGAGATGGAGGGCGTCAACGCTGTTTTGTTGGTCGGCTGTGATGTACGCAAGGAAGTGCCTCTTGTCAATCATCGTTTGAGAAAAGCGGCAGCGAAAGGCGCCACTATCCGCCAGCTCAATGCGGTCGATTACGCTAACAACGTCGAAGTGTTTCCCGGCCGCGTGGTGTCGCCTGCCGCTTGGGGGCGGGAATTGGCCGCGATCATATCCGCCCTGGTGGATCTGACCGGTGCGTGTGCCGATGGCGTGAATGTCGTTGAGGCTGATGATTGGCACCGGGCCGTCGCCAAGGAGCTACACGACGCTGACAAAGCGGCGGTGGTGCTGGGCGCGATGGGCGCAGCCCACCCCCACAGCGCCGAATTGCGGACACTGGCGGCGCGCATCGGCCAACTGGCGGGCGCCAGCGCAGGTATGTTGCCTCTGGGCGCCAATCAGGCCGGCGCTGCGCTGGCCGGTATGTTACCGCACCGGGGACCGGGTGGCGCCAAGGCGGATAGGCGCGGCGCCGATGTCAGGACTATGCTTGAACGCTCACGCAAAGCGTACCTGTTGCTAGGGGTAGAGCCCGAGTTGGATTGTTGGGACGGTGGGGTGGCTTTGGCTGCTTTGAACCGAGCCGATTGCGTGATCAATATGTGCGCGTACGCTACGCAAAATGCGCAAGCGTATTCCGATGTGCTTTTGCCGATGGCGTTATTCGCGGAGACGGACGGCACCATGGTCAATGCCGATGGCCAGTGGCAGTACAACAGCGCCGCCCTCAGCCCGCCCGGCGAAGCCCGGCCGGCCTGGAAAATATTGCGCGTGCTCGGCAACTTGCTGGAACTGGATGGCTTCGACTATATGCGCTGTGATGCGATTCGCGACGAAGTGCGCAGGCAGTGTAAGAACGTGGTGCTCACAGGACTAGCGCTCACCAGTGTCACCCCACGGTTGGATAACGGTGAGGCGCCGGGGCCCGAGTCGCCGAAATCCGGGCTACCGAAGTCTGGGCCACCGAAGTCTGGGCAGCTACGTTTATGGCGCTGCGGCGATGTACCTATGTACGCGGTCGATCCCCTGGTCAGACGGGCAACCGCGCTGCAAAACACACCTGAAGGCAGGCGGGCAGCCAGCGTGCGGCTGCATCCGGTGGAGGCTGAACGTTTAGGCTTAAGCGCTGCTGGGCAGAACGTGGTGGTGCGGCAAAACGGTGTCAGCATCTCGTTGCCTCTGGAAGTGGATGATGGCATCGCGCTTGGCTGTGCCCTGGTGCCCAGCGGTTTAGCCGCCAGTGCCATGTTGCATGGCGCAGTGGCGCCCATCAGCCTGGAAGCAGCCGCAGACGTCGCCCCAGATGTAGTGAGTCAGGGCGAAGGAGCATACGTTGTTGCTTGAATACGTCGAGACGGTTGCGAAGATTCTCTTCTACATCGTCCTGATTCTGGCACCGTTGTTGGGGGCGGTGGCTTATCTCACCCTGGCGGAGCGTAAAGTCATCGGCTACATCCAGGTGCGCTTGGGTCCGAACCGGGTGGGCGGTATCCATCTCGGTGGACGCAAGCTGTTCGGTGGCATCTTGCAGCCGATCGCCGACGCCATGAAGTTGGCGTTCAAAGAGATCATCATTCCGGCGGGCGCTAATAAACTGCTCTTCTTGATGGCGCCAGTGATCTCCTTGGCCTCTGCTCTGGCGGCGTGGGCGGTGGTTCCTTTTGATAGCACCATGGTGTTGGCGGACGTCAACGCCGGACTACTGTATATATTGGCAATGACATCGCTGGGGGTATACGGCGTCATCATCGCCGGGTGGTCGTCCAATTCCAAGTACGCGCTGTTGGGGGCTATGCGTTCGGCTGCGCAGATCGTGGCCTACGAAATCGCTATGGGTTTTGCCCTGGTGGGTGTCTTGATGGCCGCTGGCAGCCTCAATCTAGGGGCCATCGTCATGTCCCAAGCAGGCGGGCCGTTGCATTGGTTTTGGCTACCCTTGGCGCCTCTTTTTATCGTGTATTTCATCTCTGGCGTGGCGGAAACCAATCGCGCGCCGTTCGATGTGGCGGAAGGCGAGTCGGAAATCGTCGCCGGCTTTCACGTAGAGTATTCCGGCATGGCGTTTGCGGTCTTTTTCATGGCCGAGTACGCCAATATGATCCTCATCTCCTTGCTGACCGCTATTATGTTCTTGGGCGGTTGGTTGTCACCGTTCGAGGGCACGCAGTGGCTAGCTAGCTTCAACGGCAGTGTGTTCGGCGCACTGATTGGCTCGGGTATTCACTGGCTGGTGCTCAAAACACTGGCTTTTCTGTTTTGTTTTCTTTGGTTTCGCGCCACATTCCCCCGCTATCGCTACGACCAGATCATGCGGCTAGGGTGGAAGGTTTTCATTCCGATCACGATCATTTGGATAGTGGTGGCAGGCGGTCTCATTCTCGGCGAAGTGCCGCCGTGGTTTGACTAAAGCCAGTGCTCAGGGTCGAAGGGTTTAGGGTTGAAGGGTTTAGGGGTGAGAGGTTCAGGGGCGAGGATAGATACTGATGAGACCGATCACGCACTATTTCAAGAGTTTTTTTCTAACTGAATTGTTAAAAGGTTTGAAGCTCACTGCGGGCTATTTATTCCGCCGCAAATTCACCGTGCAATATCCGGAGGAAAAAACCCCTCAGTCACCACGCTTTAGAGGATTGCATGCACTGCGGCGTTATCCCAATGGTGAAGAGCGCTGCATTGCTTGCAAACTGTGCGAAGCAGTATGTCCAGCGCTTGCCATCACCATAGAGGCGGAACCGCGAGAAGACGGTCAACGCCGTACCACTAAATACGAGATCGACCTTACTAAATGTATCTTCTGCGGTTTTTGCGAAGAGTCGTGTCCGGTGGATTCGATCGTCGAGACGCGCATTTACGAGTACCACGGCGAGCAGCGTGGCGATCTTATTATGACCAAGGAAAAGTTGTTGGCAGTGGGGGACAAGATGGAAGCGCAATTGGCCGCCGATCGGGCAAGCGATGCGCCATACCGGTGATCCTTTAGGGCACCTGCTAAAAATAGTCATTTTTTCGTGAGTGCAAGGAAGCACCGTGCGCACAACCGCAGTGTATAGGTCATATGTATAGGTCATACATGAGGATTCGAGCACGGCGCTGACGCCGCAATCGCGGAACAAGTGCATTGTTAGAGCTGCTCTTTAGTGAGACCGGGATGGTGATCTTGAATACGTCGGTGCGCACACCAATTCATTAGGGGAGAATATGTTCGAATTTATCGTATTCTGGGTGTTTGCGGCTATTTTGGTGTTCGCCGGCTTGATGGTGATAACCGCCCGCAACCCGGTGCACGCGGCACTATTTTTAGTGTTGGCTTTTTTCTCAAGCTCCGCGCTTTGGCTATTACTCGAAGCGGAGTTCCTCGCCATTACCTTGGTACTGGTATATGTGGGCGCCGTCATGGTGCTTTTCCTCTTCGTGGTCATGATGCTGGATATCAACGTAGCGCAATTGCGCGAAGGCATGTTCCGTTATTGGATCGTCGGTGCCATCGTCGCTGTGGCAGTGGCGTTATCTATCACCAGCGTAGTCGGGCCGGAACGTATGGGCGCCGGCACCATGCCGCCGCCGCCACGCCATGAGGCCGATTACAGCAACACCAAAGAACTTGGCGCCGTGCTCTACACCGAATATGTTTATCCGTTCGAGATCGCCTCGGTTATCTTGCTGGTCGCCATAGTGGCAGCGATTTCGTTGACCTCGAGGCGCCGTGAAAACACCAAGTCGCAAGATCCCGCTGCCCAGGTTGCGGTGCGCCGGCGCGATCGGGTGCGCTTGGTGAAAATGCCTGCCGAAGGAACGACTGCGCCGGCGCCAACAAAGCAGGAGCCGACAAAGCAGGAGCCAGCAAACCGGGAGCCGGCAAGCGGAGAGGCGCGATGATCATTCTATTGTCGGATTATCTGGTTCTAGGCGCGGTCATGTTTTGCTTGAGCATGGCAGGCATTATTCTCAATCGTAAGAACATCATTATTTTGCTGATGTGCATTGAATTGATGTTGCTCTCGGTGAACATCAATTTCATCGCGTTTTCCCATTATCTGCCCGATCCGGCCGGATTGGCTGGCCAGGTATTCGTATTCTTTATTCTTACCGTTGCCGCTGCCGAGGCCGCCATAGGGCTGGCGATATTGGTGGTTCTATTCCGCAACCGCTCGACGATCAATGTGAGCGATCTGAACACGATGAAGGGCTAGAGGCCGTGTCAAATAACCTTCACGTGCTCGCAACCGCGACGGTATTGTTTCCGCTCGCGGGTGCCATCATCGCCGGCTTATTCGGCCGCCAAATCGGCCGCGCTAACGCTCATCGTGTCACCATCGCCGGTGTCGCCATCGCCGCGTTTTTCTCGCTGGGGATCTTCAGCCGCGTCATCAGCGGCAGCGAATCACTGGATGCGACGCTTTATACCTGGGGCGTTGTAGGCGGCATCGAGTTGCAAATAGGTTTTCTGATCGATGAGCTGACGGCCATTATGATGTTGGTCGTTACCTTCGTGTCACTGATGGTGCACATCTACACCATTGGCTATATGGCCGGGGACGACGGTTATCAGCGATTCTTCAGCTATATCTCACTATTTACCTTCTCGATGCTGATGTTGGTGATGTCCAATAACTTCCTACAGCTTTTTTTCGGCTGGGAAGCGGTTGGCGTGGTTTCGTATCTGCTCATCGGCTTTTGGTTCAAGCGTGATACGGCGATATACGCTAATTTAAAAGCATTTCTAGTAAACCGGGTGGGCGATTTCGGTTTTCTGCTCGGTATTGCCGCGATCATGATGTACTTCGACTCGCTGCACTACGCCACTGTTTTTGCCAAGGCACCCGATCTCATTTACACGCAGATCACTATCTTGGGCGATGAGCCTTGGGGTTTGATAACGGTGATTTGCATCTTACTGTTTATCGGCGCCATGGGTAAGTCGGCGCAGGTGCCGTTGCATGTGTGGTTACCCGATTCGATGGAAGGCCCGACGCCGATCTCGGCGCTGATCCATGCCGCCACCATGGTCACCGCTGGCATTTTCATGGTGGCGAGAATGTCGCCGTTGTTCGAACTGTCCGATGCTGCTTTGAGTTTTGTTCTTATCATCGGCGCAACGACCGCGTTCTTTATGGGTTTGCTCGGCTTGGTGCAAAACGACATCAAGCGCGTGGTGGCGTATTCCACGTTGTCGCAGCTCGGTTATATGACAGCAGCCTTGGGTGCCTCGGCTTACGGCGCCGCCATCTTCCACCTGGGTACCCACGCATTCTTCAAGGCGCTACTGTTTTTGGCGGCAGGATCAGTGATCATCGGCATGCATCACAAACAAGACATGCGCGAGATGGGAGGTTTGCGCAAAATGATGCCGGTCACTTGGATAACTTTGTTGATCGGCACCCTGGCCCTGATCGGTTTCCCGGGTTTTGCTGGTTATTACTCCAAGGATGCCATTATTTTAGCGGTACAAGATGCGCAGGTATTCGGTACGGATTATGCGTACCTTTGTCTATTAAGCGGCGTTTTTATCACATCGCTGTATAGCTTTAGGCTCTATTTTATGGTCTTTCATGGCGCCCCGCGGATGGATGCGCATACCCGTGAGCACCTGCACGAGAGCCCGGCGGTAGTCACCGTTCCGCTAGTCATACTGGCGATTCCTTCGATAATGATCGGTGCCGCGTTTGCCGGGCCGATGCTGGTGGAGAGCGAAGGGATGTTCGGCCGCTCCATCTATGTATCCGATGGCCGCGAGCCTAACGCGATATTTGCCGCGCAGTACGGCGATGCGCTGTCGTTTGCTCTGCATTGTGTTGCCTCACCACCTTTTTATCTGGCGTTGGCCGGATTCATAGTGGCCTGGCTACTCTACATAATTGCGCCCCATATTCCCGGGCAAATCGCTGAGCGGTTTCGTTGGGTGCACACCGTTCTAGAAGAGAAATACGGTTTCGACCGCTTTAACGATTTCCTCTTCGCCGGTGGTGCGCGGGCACTTGGACAGCAACTTTGGCAAAAGGCCGACGCGGGACTTATAGATGGTTTTATCGTTAATGGATCGGCCCGTTTAGTCGGCCATATTTCCGCGGTGCTTCGTGGATTGCAAACAGGCGTGCTGTCCAGTTACGCCTTTGCCATGATATTCGGTTTATTGATCTTCCTGCTCTGGATAGTCCATGGGGGCTAATCTTGAGGGCACCTCTGAAAATGCACTTTTTCCGCGATTGCGGCGTCAGCGCCGTGCTCGAATCCTCATGTATGACCTATACACTGCGGTTGCGCGCGCGGTGCTTCCTTGCACTCACGAAAAAATGACTATTTTTAGAGGTGCCCTTGAATAACACAAGAACCTCGTGTGTGACCGAACCTCGAATGCGGCAAAGGGGCTAGAGCCGGCATGTTCCTGAATGAATTTTTATTGAGCCTGCTCATCTGGCTGCCCATTGCCGGCGGCGTATTGGTGTCGCTGGCGGGCAATGAGAGCAGGGCCACGGCCCGTATGCTGGCTGCCATCGTTGCGGTGATGACGTTCCTCGCATCAATTGCGCTTTATTCGGAGTTCACACTGGGTACTCCCGAGATGCAGTTTGTCGAGAAAGTGGCGTGGATTGAGCCATTCGACATCTATTACCACCTCGGTGTAGATGGCTTTTCCATGCCGCTTATCTTGCTGACTACATTTACCACGGTGTTGGTCGTGTTGGCGGGGTGGGAAGTGATAGAAACCCGCACACACCAATACATGGCTGCTTTGCTGATTCAAGAAGGTCTGATGATCGGGGCGTTTGCCGCTTTGGACGCGATGCTGTTTTACGTGTTCTGGGAAGCAATTCTCATCCCGATGTTCATCATTATCGGTGTGTGGGGTGGGCCGCGACGCGTATACGCCACGATCAAGTTCTTCTTATATACCTTCCTCGGATCCGTGTTCATGTTGGTGGCGTTCATTTATATGTACATTGAGGGCGGTACGTTCGAGATCTTAGCCCTGCATCAACTGGAACTCGGTTCAATAGCGCAGATCTTCATCTTTTTGGCATTTCTTCTCGCGTTTGCCGTTAAGGTTCCCATGTGGCCGGTGCACACTTGGCTACCGGATGCTCATGTGGAGGCGCCAACCGGGGGCTCTGTTGTACTCGCCGCCGTCATGTTGAAACTGGGCGGCTATGGCTTGATTCGATTTAGCTTGCCTATTACCACCGGGGCCAGCAGCGAACTTGACTGGTTGATGATCGCTTTGTCGCTGGTGGCCATCGTCTACATTGGCTTCGTCGCGTTAGTACAGCCCGATATGAAGAAACTGATCGCATATTCGTCCGTCTCTCATATGGGATTCGTAACCCTAGGTTTCTTCGTGATCTTTGCCATATTGGCCGTGCCTGGTGGAAACGACGGCGCTGCGCTCGGTGTGCAAGGCGCCATGGTCCAGATGATTTCCCACGGCTTCATATCGGGTGCTTTGTTCTTGTGTGTGGGCGTTATGTACGACCGCGTGCACAGCCGCATGATCAGTGATTATGGCGGTGTCGCCAACACCATGCCGGTATTCGCGGCTTTTATGATGCTGTTCGCACTGGCCAATTCCGGGCTGCCGGGCACTTCGGGATTCGTAGGCGAGTTCATGGTGATCTTAAGTGCGTTCCAGGCGAATTTTTGGCTCGCTTTCGCCGCCGCTCTAACTTTGATTCTAGGCGCTGCTTATACACTTTGGATGTACAAGCGGGTGGTGTTCGGCGCAATCGCTAATGACGATGTCGCCCGGCTGAGCGACGTGAGCGGCCGGGAGAAATTCATTTTGGGGGCGCTAGCCGTCGCAGTGTTGTTATTCGGCCTCTGGCCGGCCCCCTTGCTCGAAGTGATGGAACCATCGGTGCAAAACCTGTTGGAACACATCACACGTAAATTGCAGTAACCGGGGGCACCGAGTCGTGACTTCAACCCTTGTCGTGCCTGACTTTGCACCTGCCAGCGCGGAAATCGCACTACTGGTGCTGGCTTGCACCGTACTGGTCGTGGATGTTCTATTGCCGCCGGAAAAGCGCGAGTGGACTTACTGGCTGAGCCAGATCTCCTTGGTGGTGACTGGGTATTATCTAATCGAAGCCTACGCCACCCCCGGAATAACGTTCTCTGGCAGCTTTAAACTCGACACCTTGGCAATGGTGTTGAAGCTAACCGTTTTAGCCATGGCGTTCTTCGTGTTTGCGTACTCGCGCAAATATCTCGTGGACAGGAATTTGGCTAAAGGCGAATACTATCTGCTCGGTCTGTTCGCCGTGCTCGGCATGCTTATTTTGGTGTCCGCCGCCAGCTTGCTGACTATCTATCTAGGGTTGGAGTTGCTGTCCTTGTCCTTGTACGCGATGGTGGCGTTGCAGCGGGATTCATCGGTGGCATCTGAGGCGGCGATGAAGTATTTCGTCCTGGGCGCGCTCGCCTCTGGTATGTTGCTGTATGGCATGTCGATGCTTTTTGGCGCCACCGGTACGCTCAATATAGACGGTATCGCGGAGGTGATAAAAAGCGTCAAAAGCACCGACAAAGTGCTTATTCTGGGTACAGTGTTCGTCGTCGTCGGTATCGCGTTCAAGCTAGGTGCGGTTCCATTTCATATGTGGATCCCCGATGTTTATCAAGGGGCACCGTCCAGTGTCACTTTGTTTATCGCGACAGCGCCTAAGCTCGCCGGTTTTGCCATGCTCATCCGGCTGTTGGCTGAGGGCCTTGGCGGTGTGCATCAACATTGGCAGGACATGCTGATCATCATGGCGGTTTTGTCGATGGCGATCGGCAACGTAGTGGCCATAGCGCAGACCAATATCAAACGGATGTTGGCGTACTCGACTATCGCGCATGTGGGCTTTTTGTTTCTAGGGGTGATTCCGGGGACAGCCGAGTCTTATGCAGCGGCGTTATTCTATTCCATCGTCTATGCGGTGATGGCGTTAGGTGCGTTCGGACTGGTGGTGATCCTCAGCCGTAAGGGCGTGGAAGCGGAAGAAATCGAGAGTTTCGCCGGCCTCAATGCGCGTCATCCTCTTTACGCTTTTATGACCCTTGTCATCATGTTGTCCATGGCGGGTGTGCCGCCGTTTCTAGGTTTTTGGGCCAAATGGAATGTGTTGAGGGAGGTAGTGGCCGATGGCATGGTTTGGCTGGCCATCGTCGCCGTGGTGTTCTCCATTATCGGCCTGTTCTATTACCTGCGGGTCGCGAGGATGGTCTACTTCGAGCCGGCTACGGATGAGGCGGCCATAGAAGACAGTCGAGGGGTGCGGGTGCTGATGGGACTAAACGGCTTGTTTATCATCGGCCTAGGTGTGGTGCCGAGTGGGCTTTTGGTGATATGCCGTCAGGCATTTGCCAGTTAACAACGCGCCGACTTATATCAACATCAGTGCCGATTAATACAGGGGCCGCTCAACACCACGGTTTGCAAAAACACCCTAGTGTTTCGCCCATGCGCACGGCTTGACCGGGCCTTAGGTGCGTGCTCCATTCGATGGTATCTTCGGGGAATACGGCAATCGCTGTTGAGCCCATATTGAAACGGCCCATTTCCAATCCTTTGGCAATGGTTATAGCGTGGCCGCTCGAGTATTGCCACCACGACACCTCATCGCGGCGGCCGTGAACCATGCCTGCCCACAGGGTCTCAATGCTTCCCACGAATACAGCGCCTACCAAAACAACTGCCATAGGGCCAATTGCTGTGTCGAAGAAAGACACAGCACGCTCGTTGCGGGTGAACAGTCCGGATATGGTTTTAGTGCATGCAACACTGACGCTGAAGAGTTCGCCTGGTATGTAGGCCATCGCTTTGAGTTCGCCGCCTAGCGGCATGTGAACTCGATGATAGTCGCGCGGAGAGAGATAGACGGTTACGAATTGACCGTTAATAAATGGCGCCGACCATTGGGAAGGACCACCCAGTAAAAGTTCCACGCTCAGGTGATGACCTTTGACTTGCAAGAATTGGCCATCATGAATGTCACCGAATTCCAAGATGTGGCCATCCGCCGGCGCCGCCACAGTGTCTGCTCTGCCGTCTATAGGACGCACTTCAGGGCGTAGCGGGCGGATGAAGAAGGTATTGAACTCTCTATAAGCCAACGGATCGGGCTCCAGTGCCTCATTCATATCGATGCCGTAGCGCCGTATAAACCATCGGATCTGCCAGTTTTTCCAGGGCTCGAAGCGTATACGGCAGGCGGCGAACATCAGGGCCGACAACGCCCGCTTAGGATAGATGTACTGTAATGCGCCGGAGAATTTTTCCGCTAAAGTGGGCGGGCTATCGCTACTCATGTTCCATCGGGCGCCGCTAAAAATAGTCATTTTTTCGTGAGTGCAAGGAAGCACCGCGCGCAGAACCGCAGTGTATAGGTGATACCTGAGGATTCGAGCACGGAGCTGACGCCGCAATCGCGGAAAAAGTACATTTTTAGCAGGTGCCCTATCGTTCATTCCTACTCGCGCCCTGACGAAGAGGCAACTCTTTTGTGAGCGCCTCAAGGTGTTGGTTTCCCTTGGCACGCTCCTGATCGGTCATACGATTTTTCAGTATCTCAAGGTTTTCCTCGGCTGTGTTGTTGCCTGTTGCCGCTGCCAAGCGCAACCACGCATAGGCTTTGACATAATTGACTTTCACTTCCCGACCATCACCGCTATAGCCTTGGGCGTAGATATAGGCGAGGTTGATCTGAGATGGAACATGCCATTTCAGCGCGGCGCGGCGGTACCATGTAAGCGCTTGAGATACCGAGGCGGTGATCCCTTGGCCTCGGTGGTAAGCAGTGGCGAGATTGTACATACCGTCAGCATGACCCAGGTGCGCGGCACGCCTATACCACTTAATGGCTTCGGTGACCGAGCGTTCCACCCCTCGGCCGCGGGCATATAGAGCGCCGATGGCATTCATCGCCTCCGGTTGAGGTTTGCGCGAGGTTGCCGCGGCCTTAAATAGGGTCGCTGCCCGTTCGGCATCAACACCGATCCCGCGGCCCTCTAAGTACAGATAGGCGAGCGCCAACTGTGCCTCCGGCTCAGGTGGGTCATGGGTGGCGGCACGCTTATACCAGCGCGCCGCGGCACTGTCGTCTCGGTTCACGCCAAGGCCATCTTCATGCATAGATCCCAGCATGTATTGAGCCTTGGTGTCGCCGGTGACGGCTGCGCCCAGGAACTCAGCGTACGCAACCTCGAAGTCGCCGTTGCGATAAGCCGTTATCCCCTTGTTCAAGTCGGCGGGCGCTAGATGCGAAAAGACACCGCTAGCGGCCAAAACCAGACTCAAGAGGAATCTTTTACGGCTGTGCTGGTTGCGGGTTTTATTCGTCGCCAAGGGTCACGTGCGCTCCTACAATAAAGAGTAAGCGTACAGTTTGCGGCAACGATAAATGCTCGGAAAGTCTCATGTGGTGGTGCTCAGGCTGGTGCTGGACAATCGGGTCTGCGAATGCTGCTCCGCCGACGAGTTTGACGCGCTGTTACAGGGAAGGGTAGTCCCTTCGCCTGAAAAGTGACCCAGATAGTGACGCTGGACGACAACGCTTTACTTTTCGCCAAAAACACCGTCGAGGAGCAAGAACGAGAGCTAGATAAACTGGCCGCCGCCTGGATGGTAGGCCGTCAAGTCCAGACCGCTGGGCGTAATGTGGAGCCCGATCAGGGCTGGGATCGGGTTCTGTTGGCCGTTGACCGTATCGCCAAGGGCCGGGAGAGCTTCAGCTTCGTTGCTGTAGAGCGTTACCGGCAATATCTGCGGGGGTTGCATCAATGTTTGGAAGGTGTGGCCCGCGGGCGATTCAATGCTCACCGTAATGACAGAGCCGGCGGCCAGTTAGCCGTGGTCCCCGCACGGGACGATGAGATGGCGCAGCGATTGCTATTCGATCTGCGCCAACTGTAGGGTGATGCACACATCTGGGCAGCCATGGAACGCTTGCCTGAAAATGAGCCGGTGCGAGTCGATTTCGGTCCGCGCCAATCGCCGGTGTTACGCTTGGCCAATCACGATTTCACGTTGGTGTCAGGTTCCCACAACTTCTTGCTGATCGACGATACCGGCGGCGATATCCGGTTGCCGGGTAATCATGCTGTGGTGGGGCGTGCAAGCTCTTGCGGCGCCGTTTTGAGTGCTCGCTATCGCTCTGTTTCACGCAAGCACCTTATGATTGAAATACATGATGATGGTACCGTCTATCTCACAGATATCTCATTGATGGGCACATATATCCCTGGAGAGGCTGTAGGTTAGGGCACCTGCTAAAAATGCACTTTTTCCGCGATTGCGGCGTCAGCTCCGTGCTCGAATCCTCAGGTATGACCTATACACTGCGGTTGTGCGCGCGGTGCTTCCTTGCACTCACGAAACAATGACTATTTTTAGCAGGCGCCCGTTAGTCTGTGCGCTGAGCGTTGGAGGTGAACTCGTAAGCGAGAGCTTGAGCACACTCCACCTGGGATGGGGTCATTTTGCTGTTGAGCAGATCTCTATTTTTTCGCGCCGTGTCCTCGCCGCAGGCAGCCGCTACGCTGTACCAGGCTAGAGCGCGCACGAAATCTTGCGGCACACCACGTCCGGTGCCGTACATCCACCCAAGATTGCACTGCGCGCGGGGGTTACCCGCCTTGGCTGAGCGCTGGTAGCAGTAAAGCGCTGCCGCGTAGTCTTGCTAGCTCCCTAAACCTAGCCCATAGAGCACACCTAGCTGATATTGCGCATTGGGATCGTCTTGCTCGGCGAACCGTTGAAACTCACCTAGGGCCGCCTTGTAGTCGGTTGGCATACTGCTGTGGGACTCCATCTTTTTCTCTTTTGCCACGCATTGTAGCGCCATATCGCTGTTGCGTGTTCTCTGTTGGTTCTCTATTCTATGAGGAGAACCAACAGAGAACACATCTATGATCCCCTCAGCTTCTACTTCTCAGATCGGCCCGGTCGAGAAAACCATCGCCGCGCTTCAACGCTCCGAGCGTGGCTGCATCACCGGCAAGCTGGAGATCCCGGCTAAGCCGGGGCAGTACGCTGATCTACCCGGTTATTTGGACAACGCACTGGTGCAAGCATTAGCAGAACGTGGCATTACCCGGCTTTACAGTCATCAGCGTCAAGCGCTGGATGTGTTGCAAAGAGGCCGGAATCTAGTCGTAGTGACCCCGACTGCATCCGGTAAATCGCTCTGCTACAACCTTCCTGTTATCCATGCCGTGCGTATGGAGAGCGCCAAGGCGCTGTATCTGTTTCCCACCAAAGCGCTCTCCCAAGACCAAGTGACGGAGTTGCTCGAGTTGAACCGGCTCGGCGATCTCGGTATGCGGGTTTATACCTATGACGGCGATACGCCCAGCGATGCGCGCATTGCCGTGCGCAAGCGCGGTGATGTCGTCGTCAGCAACCCGGATATGGTGCACCAGGGCATTTTGCCGCATCACACGCGCTGGGCGCGGTTGTTCGAGTCATTGCGCTACGTGGTGATCGACGAAGCGCATATTTATCGCGGTTGTTTCGGTGCGCACGTGGCCAATGTTATTCGCCGTTTACGGCGGATCGCCGCGTTCTACGGATCCACCCCACAATTCATTCTGTGTAGCGCGACTATCGGTAATCCGGCGCAACATGCTGGTGTGCTCACGGGGCAGGAGGTGGTGGCTCTAACCGAGAGTGGTGCTCCGCAGGGTCCGCGGGATGTGCTTTTTTGGAATCCACCGGTGGTCAACCCGGAGTTGGGATTACGCGCTTCTGCCCGCTCGCAATCGGCCCGCATCAGCCGCCAGGCTGTCAGCAATGGCGCCCGCAGTATCGTATTCGCCAGGTCTCGCACGATGGTGGAAGTGCTGACCAAGTACTTGAAAGATGCATTTGACACCGATCAGCGTAAACCGGCCCGTGTGAGGGCGTACCGCGGCGGCCATCTGCCAGCCGAGCGGCGCAAGACCGAGCGCAGCTTACGCGCGGGCGAGGTGGATTGTGTAGTAACCACATCCGCGCTCGAGTTGGGTGTGGATATCGGTGCGCTGGACGTATGCATTCTCAACGGCTACCCCGGAACGATTGCCGCTACGTGGCAACGGTTGGGCCGGGTAGGGCGGCGCCAGCGCCGGGCGCTGGGGGTGTTGGTCGCCAGCAGCGACCCCCTCGACCAATTCGTGGTCCGGCATCCTGAGTTCTTCGTGAATGCACCGCCCGAACAGGCACGGGTGGCGCCGGATCAGGATTTGATTGTGTTGGACCACATCCGTTGCGCCGCTTTCGAGTTACCGTTCAAACGCGGAGAACTGTTTGGGCCGGTGGCACCGGATGACTATCTCGCTTATCTGCAAGAAGAGGAGGTCCTCCACCTGGAAGGTGACCGGTGGCATTGGATGGCGGAAAGCTATCCGGCTAATACGGTCAATTTGCGCAGCGTCGCCAATGGCAACTTCATCGTCATCGACGTGACGGACGGTCAACGCAACGTTATCGCCGAAGTGGACTATGCCGGCGCCGCCAAGACGTTGTACGAAGGGGCTATTTATCTGATTCAAGCAGCGCCTTGGCAAGTCGAGAAGCTGGATTGGGAGGGACGTAAGGCTTTTGTACGCAAGACCCGGGCCGGCTATTACACCGAGGCTATTGACTACACGCGCCTAAAAATTCTGGAGCGGTTTGACACAGATGCAGGAGCGCGCACGGAGTGTGCCCACGGTGAGGTCCACGTGGTCTGCCGGGTTAAGGGTTATAAAAAGATCAGGTACTACACGCATGAGACTATCGGCTACGGCGAAATTGATCTGCCTGATTGCGAGATGCATTCCACGGCGTTGTGGTGGCGTCTAGCACCGTCTGTATTGAGCGGGTTGTTCCCTGAGCAAAATGTGGCGCTGGATGGATTGCAAGGCGCTGCTTACGCGCTTCATCACGTCGCTGCGCTGTTGTCCATGGCGGAGCTTGCGGATCTAGGCCGCTGCATCGGTACGGGACAGGAACAATGGCCAGCGCATGACAACGCACCGGAATCCCGGCAGCGTTTTGAACCGGCCCTATTCCTCTATGACAATTTTCCCGGCGGCATGGGCTTGTCGACGCCACTGTATGAGCAACGGACCGAGCTGGTTGCACGGGCGCAGGAGCTGGTGTCGGCCTGTGAATGTCCTATCGGCTGTCCCGCGTGCGTTGGTCCGGTGCTGCAAAGCGATGAGCACCGGTACGTATCGCTAAAGCAAGCCGCTCTAGGCGTATTGTCGGTACTTGGCAAAACCCAAGGCATTGAGCGAAGTGTTGATAAGGCGAGCGTTGATAAGGCTTTGGAGAATAGGGCGCCAGATGGCAGGGCAGGCGCGCTGCAATGACTGGGAAACTCAGCCGGTTGCGGGCACTGCGAGAAGAATCCGGTATGGCCGCTACTAAGAACACCGAGCTCTTTACCGGTATGGACGAGCGCAGAACAGTATCGGCGCGGCTCCAACAGTTCGCAATCACTAGAAAACGTTCTCCGGCAGGCGCCAGGATGTCGGCGGCGCAATTGTGCCACCAATTGGAAGGCCGACTCGTTGCTGCGGGGGTTATCTATGCGGCACACCACCTGCCTCAACCGGTATCGGTCGGGCAAGCTGTGATCGATGAGGCAGCTCTTGGCGCAGTGGCCTATCTGTTGGGCGCGGCCCGCATGCCCCGACGGCTGGTAGTGATCGATACAGAAACCACCGGCCTGGCCGGCGGCACCGGCACCGTAGCGTTCGTGATAGGTGCTTTAGAACTCGCGGCCCGTGAACTGCGACTGCATCAGTGGGTTTTGACGCGTTTTCAGGGCGAGCAGGCCGCACTAGAAGCATTGGCTGAAGTCTTGCAACGCTGCGATGCAATAGTGAGCTACAACGGTGCTAGCTACGATCTGCCGTTGCTAGAGACCCGCTTCAGGCTGGCCGGGTTACCGCTAAGGTTCTGTGAAACAACGCATCTGGATTTACTGCCTAGGGTTCGCCGGGCTTTTGCCGGCCGTTGGCCCGATTGCAAGCTTCAACGGGCGGAGCAAAAGTTGCTGTCCCGGGTGCGCGCGGATGATCTGCCTGGCGCTGAAGTTCCTATTCAGTGGTTTAATTGGATGCGCTATGGCGATGGCTCCGGCATGCGTGCTGTGGTGCGTCACAACCGTGACGATGTGCTGGGCCTGGCCGCGCTGCTGGCACCGTTGGCGCGGGTTTATGCCGATCCGGGCACCTACGGCGCGCGTGTTGCGGCGGTTTTACGGGACCGTGTGGACGAGGGTGAACTCTATGCGGCTCTTCGCCGTTTTCGCGTACAACTCGATGATACTGATACCCTGGAGCTGGCCAGATTGGCCAAGCGTGCCGGCGCGTGGTTCCATGCTGAAGCGGCTTTGACCACCCTGGCGGAGCAGGGTCATGCGGTAGCGGCGGAGCAGTTGGCCAAACTCTACGAGCATCAGCTCAAGCAGTTGCCACGGGCGCTCGAGTTGACCCGGATGCTGCTACGGCGGGCCCCTTATATGCCGGGGCTTAAACGCCGCGAAGACCGGGTGCTACGCAAACTAGCTGCTGCGGCGGCGCCACACCGTTGCGCGGGCCAGTTAGTCTGACATCGCTAGAGGTCCATCGGGCTGCTATGATCGGCCGAACGCCCCGGTAGCGTCAGTAGGATAGAGCGACCGCCTCCTAATCTGCCGTCTGTTTCTTAAGTGGCGCGATCGGGGGTTGAAATCTTCGGAGGGCTTGAAGACGACTAGACAAGCCAATATGCGCGAACCTGGCACGCCGCTCTACCAACTGACACTTGTCGTGCTGAGCGTCTACGTGCTCGCTGCTCTCGTGGCAGAGAGCTTCGGAGACTTCGACCCTGAAACACGCCGAGTTCTGCAATACGTTGACCTCGGAGTGTGCTTAGTTTTCTTGGTAGACATCTTCGTCAACTTGTACCGCGCCGAGATGACTTCGGGGAAGGGACGATTGACAGCGAAGATGCCCGGAAAGAACTTGACCGGATATGGTCATTCGAACATCAGAAGAAGACCTTCAGTTCTGAACTGTTTGACCAGTGAACAGAATGGACTAACCTTCACGCATCTTGGCATAAGCCATTGCATGGGCACTCAGTGATGTTGCAAAGTTCTTGAAGTTGATTTCCTTATTCGGTTCTGAGTATCCACCCTGCAACCCATTATCCCTGTCAGATAACAGCAAACAGGTTGCATCATACAATCTTTCACGAACCAGACGTTCACAGAACAGTTCATACCGTCTGGCATAGGATGCCTGTTTGAATTCTTCGAATACTTCAAAATGGGGTTCTGATACCCGTACAGGAGTTTGTGACCGTTGAGTATCTTCCAATAGCATCAACCAGCCTAACCACGGCTTCTGTGAAGGTCTGAAGGCACCTTCACGGTATGCTGTCAGAACATCGGTTGCACTGCCCAATGCTTCTTCGATACGGTTGTTGAAGTTGTTTCCGAATGACGCTCCCACATGAGACTTGAATTCGATGGTTGCCAACAGTTCACCATCCACCACGGCAACCAAGTCCCAATCCTTGTTAGGTCTGAAATAACCGGGGAGAACGGTTTGCTTAGTGAATATTGTATGGTCTGGCAACCCGGCATCTTCAAGAATGGTTGCAAGAAGGTGAATGAATCCGTCAAGTTGTGCGCCACCAGTTACGGCACTCCTATTTCCTGCATCCTTCTTGTCAGTGGTTGAACCTTGGTTCTTATCCTGTTTCAGCCGGGTAGACCAAAAGTGTTCAACGGCTCCCGCAACTTCTTTATCTTCACTTCGCTTCGAACTTCAGCATGGGAGAACAGGGAACCGGTTGAATGCCTGATTCGCTTCTCTGCATGTTCGAAGTAATGGGGGTCCAGTTCAACCCCTATGCTATTGCGTCCCCACTTCGCAGCCGAAACCGTTGTTGTACCGGTCCCCATGAACGGGTCTAACACAGTATCCCCTACAAAACTGAACATCCGAATCAACCGTTCTGCCAGTTCTTCCGGGTAGGGTGCCGGGTGGTTCCGGGTTGATGCACCAGTCACACCGGACCAAATAGACTGAAACCACTGCTTGTGATTTTCATCAGAGATGATGGACAGAACACGGGTTGCAACCGATGGCTTCCGGTATCCACCCGGCTTCCGTTCCATCAACAAGAATTCAATATCGTTCTTGATGACTGCATTCGGTTCATATGGTTTGCCAAGGAACCCGGCACCGTTGCCGGATGCTTCGAACACGGCATTTGCAATCTTGTGCCAGATGATGGGTGCAAGGTTGTCATACCCTATCTCCCTGCAATGTTCCTGAATGGACGCATGAAGTGGTATAACCGTGTGTCTACCCTTGTTCTTCCGTCTGGATAGGCACACGTCACCGATTACACAGACCAACCGACCTCCCGGAACCAACACCCGGTAACAGTGCTTCCAAACCTTATCCAATTCCCGCAAGAACCGTTCATAATCGGCAACGTCCCCTAACTGGTCTTCATGGTCCCTATACTTCTTCAGGGTCCAATAGGGTGGAGACGTGACCACCAGATGAACCGATTCATCAGGGATGAACGACAACCTACGGGCATCAGCATTGAATAGGTTGTGTTGGGTGGGTATCTGTTGAACAGACGAAGCAATCTCAGCCAGTAACTTCTTGTCCTTGGCTATCCGGGGAATGTCCGTCTGGGGATTCTCAAGGTCGGCAACCGCATCCGGTAGATAGTCGTTATGGTCTGGGGTTGCGGTCATCAGCATAGGGTTAAGGTTCTGTTCTGGTTGGTTGCCTTAAAACCTTCAAAGCCTACCAGATTGGAGGTGACCGGTCGGAGGGTGTCTTGGTAGAATGTACCGTCAAGTCCCCGTGGCACAACTGGATAGCGCAACGCCCTCCTAAGGCGTAGGTTGCAGGTTCGAATCCTGCCGGGGACGCCATGTCCGAATTGGTTTGAGATGCTCCAAACTGGCTCCAAGAAAAATAAGCCCCATTATCCCTTTGGAAACAAGGTGTTATAAATGGACCTTCTCTCTCCTAAGCGGTAGGCCGCAGGTTCGAATCCTGCCCGGGGCACCAGCTTTACCCAGGGCGCCAGCTTTATGCGTACTGGCGGGCTTGCTTTTCATCTCAATCTCCTGTCCTCCATAGTTCTTCTCTCCCGGGGCTCTTGTTGCCCGTGTTATGGTGTCGCACCTTCAGCGAAGTGAGCACCTGGAGGCGATAATGGCCGCCGGCAGCAATCAGTTAAATGGCGCGGAAGCATTCGTGCGCATGCTTCAGCTACACGGAGTACGGCATATATTCGGACTATGCGGGGATACCTCGTTACCGTTTTATGACGCCCTCTACCGCTTGGACCATGGCATCGAGCACGTGCTGACCCGCGATGAGCGATCCGCTGCGTATATGGCCGATGGCTACGCCCGGGTGACCGGCAAGGTAGGGATCTGTGAAGCACCAAGTGGCGGTGGGGCCACCTATATTCTTCCGGGTATAGTGGAGGCGAGCGAATCGTCCATCCCGGTGCTCGGCATCACTTCGGACATATCCACCACTGCCCGTGGCCGTTTTGCTCTTACCGAACTCGATCAAGAGAGCTTGTTCAAGCCACTCACCAAATACTCCAGCGTTATAGACCGTGCCGATCGCCTGCCCGCCGAAGTGCGGGCGGCTTTCAGAGCGATGACCACCGCACGCCCCGGCGCCGCCCACCTGGGGCTTCCGTTCGATGTGCAAAAAGATGAGGTGCCGGAGGCGTATATTTGGGCGGATGAAGCCTTAGGACGGTTCCCGGCGTGGCCGGTTGCACCCGACCCACAAGCTGTAGAGACGTTGCTGGATGTGCTCTTGTCGGCGAAAAAACCGTTGATTATCTGTGGTGGCGCGGTGGTTATCGCTGGCGGCGAGGGGGCTCTTGGAATCTTTGCCGAGGCATTGGATATTCCCGTTGCCACCACCATCAGCGGTCAAGGATCATTGCCTGAAACTCATCCACTGGCAGTGGGGGTGGTCGGTTCCAATGGTGGTATCGCCGCCACCAGGGCGGTCGTTCAGAGCTCTGATCTCATATTCTTCATCGGCTGCCGGGCCGGCTCTGTGACGACGGAACGGTGGTGTTTTCCCGCGCCTGGGACGCGCGTAGTGCATTTGGATGTGGACCCCAGCGTCATCGGTGCCAACTATAGGACCGAGGCGGCTTTGCTCGCTGATGCCCGGCTCGGATTGAATGCGCTAAACGTGGCGCTGGATGAAAGAGGCGCTGTCGCCACAACATTCGACGGTAAAAAACGGGCCGGCGGGGCGCGTGCCCGGAAAGCAGCTTATTTCGCTGAACTGTCGGCCAGCAATGACGTCCCGATCCGTCCTGAGCGCCTGGTGGCGGAACTGCGTGCCGTGTTGCCCGATGACGCTGTGGTGATCGCCGATCCCGGCACCCCCTGTCCTTACCTCTCCGCGTTTTACGAACTGCGTGAAACGGGCCGTCATTTTTGGTCCAACCGCGCCCATGGGGCGCTCGGTTACTCCATGTCGGCCGCCGTGGGCGCGTGGTACGGGCGCCCATCGGCCAAAATCGTAGCCGTCATGGGCGATGGGTCGTTTGGTTTTACCGTTGGCGAGTTGGAGACGATCGTGCGGCAAAAGGTGCCGCTGACTATGGTGGTCTGTTCCAATGCCGCGTTCGGGTGGATCAAAGCCGGCCAACGCAGCGGTTTCGATGAGCGCTATTTCTCGGTGGACTTCGATCGCACCCACCATGCCGGAGTGGCCGAGGCTTTCGGTGTTAAAGCATGGCGGGTGGCAGACCCGGCGGCGTTGAGAGCGGTGCTTGGCGCAGCGGTAGAACACGATGGTCCAGCTCTAGTAGACGTCATATGCCAACCCCTACATGAGGCGCGGGCACCGGTCAGTGAATGGGTGGCTTGAGTGCGCTGACATACCGAATCGATGTAACAGCGCACTCATGTATGTAGTTGGGCCCGGGTGGTGGACTTCCATGGCTTTGATGGGTGACTATCCGATTGCGCAAAAAATCGAGTAAAAGCGATTCGGACTATGCCATGAATTCGCTATAACGAGGAGGCGATCTTCATATGTCTAGACAAGAGAGATCATATAACCCATCGCGTCGCGACTTTCTCGCGGCCACGGGTACGATGGCGGCCGGTGCTGCTTTGGGTATGGCAAGTGCGCCTGCGGCGGCCAAGAAGCATCCTACGCGGGGCGGCGTACTGCGCTTCGCCACGCGCGTTGATGGCCGTGGTTTGGATACCCACCGCAATATCATCTATTACGTATCGAACCCGCTGGCCGCGACTACCCACGGCCTGTTGGACCTCAACAAGAAAATGGAAATTGTCCCCGGTATAGCCGAGAGCTGGGATATTTCAAAGGATCTGAAGACCTATACGTTCAAGTTACGTAAAGGGGTTGAGTATCACAACGGCCGTACCGTTGATGCTGAATCGGTGCAGTGGAACTTCAACCGCATCCGCGATCCCAAGACCAGTCATGCGTTTACCCGCGCATCGCTGCAAGATGTGGAAGCCATCAAAGTACTGGATCCGCACACTGTGCAGATCCGCTTGAAGGCGCCGAACGGTATTTTCTTATCCAATTGCGTGTACTACCCGGTCAACCTGATGGCACCGGATAGTGTGGAGCAAGCTGATACTCGTCCTATAGGGTGCGGCCCGTTCAAATTCGTGAGCTGGAAACGGTATGCGAAGACGGAGTTGGTGCGCTTCGAGAACTTCTTCGAAACCGATGCCGAGGGCAATCAGCTACCGTACCTGGATGCTGTAGAAGGGTATCCCAAGCGTGAAGACAAAGTGCGTTTGACTGCTCTGCGCACCGATGAGGTCGATCTCATCGAGAATATGGCGTATAGCGATGTGGGCGGTTTCAAGAAGAACTATTCCGACACATACAACACCTGGGATATTTCGCAGGTCGGTACCGCGTATCTCGCCGTGCAGATGAAAGAAGGCCCGTTCTCCATGCAAGCGGGTAAGGACGGCAAGATGATGCGCCAAGCGTTGGCGCACGCCATCGACAAAGAAGCTATCCATCAAGTCGTATTCAATGGGCTCTCCGAAAAACTGAATGGTTTTTACAGCAGTAGTAGTCCTTGGTACATGAAGGAAATCGACAACGTCAAGGCATACGATCCGGACAAGTCCAAGTGGATATTGAATAAGCTGAATGCGATGAATCAGCCGATCGCCGTGGTTGCCCGGGCGTCTTATCAATACATGCGCAACTCCGGTGAACTGGTCCATGCCATGTTGCAAGACGCCGGCTTCAAGCCCACCAATGAAGTGTTCGACAATCCGGTGCTGCGCAAAAAGTACGACAAGGCGGACTACGGTATAGACTCGACGGCCAACAGCTACCGCTTTGAGCCGGATGGTTGGTACGCACGTAATATTCTGTCCACCGGTAAGCTCATCTTGGAGGCGAGAGCGGTGTTGGACGCCGAGAAGCGCAAAGAGATGTACCGTGAAGTGGAAGGCATCGTCAATGACGATTGCGGTTTCATCTATACGCATTGTGTGCCGCTGACCTCTGCGGCGCACAAACGCGTGAAAGGATACGAGCCTGCGTTCGCAGGTCCGTACAACATCGCAGGTGCGGGTATACGCACGGCTTATATCGAGAGCTAGTCCTTCGCCTTAGAGGGGCTCATGGCGCCCCGGCCTCGGGCGAAGATGCTGTTTGGTATCTCCTCCCGGGCGGGGCGCGCTTACTTGCGTCCAGGTTGCTATTTGAAGGGTCCAGGTAAGGTTCACAGTACGATGCTTGTCTATACCATCAACCGCATACTTCAGCTCGTCCCGGTTGTACTCATCCTCTCTATAGTGGTTTTTGGCTTCGTGCAAGCTTTGCCGGGTGATGTGATCGATACCTTGGCCGATGAGGAGATGATCGATGATCCGGAGATCCGTAAAGCTCTGGAGAAGGAATACGGACTGGATAAGCCGATCCACATTCAGTATCTCTACTGGCTTGGTAACGTTCTTCAGGGCGATTTCGGTAAGTCCTTGGTCACACGCCGGCCAGTGTCCATCGAGCTAATCGAGCGTATTCCGGCTACTGCGTACTTGGCGTTAGTGGGAATTACCCTGTCGATGTTGATCGCGATACCGCTAGGCACTTTGGCCGCCGTCAGGCGCAATACGGCTGCCGATTACGCGGCGCAGACGACTTCGTTGGCCGGCATCTCCATTCCGGAATTCTGGTTCGCCATCCTCTCCATCTTGTTTTTCAGTTTATTTCTCGGTTGGTTGCCGTCGTCCGGCTACTACAGTCCGGCGGAAAATCTACCTAAGAGTGCTTTGTACTTGGTGTTACCGGCTATTGCGGTGGGATTCAGACAGGCCGCTTTCACCACCCGTTTGACCCGCTCCAGCATGCTCGATGAGATCAGTAAGGACTATGTGGATACTGGCCGCTCACTGGGCCTGTCGGAGCGGCGGGTTATCTATAAGTACACGTTGCGCAACGCGCTGATCCCGACCGTCACCATCAGCGGATTGCAGTTAGCCAATCTGATGGGGGGCACGGTAGTCCTCGAGTCCATCTTTGCCTGGCCGGGGATCGGCTTTGCCATCTATGAGGGCATTCAGTTGCGCGACTATCCCGTGATCCAGGCAGGTGTTCTGGTCCTTGGCGTTATTGTGGTGATCGTCAATTTGCTGGTGGATTTACTCTATCGTGTTCTCAACCCGCGGGTGGGCATGGGTTAATGGGGTAGCCGGAATGTCGAACGTACCATCAATGCAACTGCGTTCGAGGCAGCGCATCGACACACTCACAGTCGATGAGACGCCGTGGCGGGTGCGCATGCGCCGGATGCAAGCATCCTTGGGCACGGGTTATACGGAGATCCGCAAGAGCCGCACGGCTACCATCGGCGCGTTGATGATTATTTTCTTGCTGATCGTTTGTTTATTGACGCCGGTATTGGCGACGCATGATCCCATCAAACCCGACTACCGTGCCCGGCTGGCGCCGGTGAGTGCCGAGCACTATATGGGGACCGACAAATTTGGCCGGGATATTTTTTCAAGGGTTCTCTACGGCGGACGCCGCACTGTTGTCATCAGTATTACTGCCGTGCTCTTCGGCTTGGCGCTGGGCATCCCCTTCGGTATTTTGTCCGGTTACTTCGGTGGGCGCTTCGATGCTATTTCCATGCGTTGCGTCGATGGTCTACTGGCGTTCCCCGGGCTGTTGCTTTACCTGCTCATCGTGACCTTGGCGCGGGCATGGAAATTGGAAGGTTTTTGGAATGATCTCATCTTGGTCTTCGCGCTCGGTTTTGCCTTCATGCCCGAAGTGGCCCGGCTGGCGCGCGGCGCGGCATTGGTGGAGGCGAACAAGGAGTACGTGGAAGCCGCTCATATCATCGGCGAGAGCCCGTTGCGCACGGCGCTGGGGCAAGTCCTGCCGAATTGTTTATCGCCTCTTATCGTCAACGCCACGGTACGCCTTGGATTAATGATCCTGATCATCGCCGCCCTGTCGTTCTT
Source organism: Gammaproteobacteria bacterium (assembly GCA_012103455.1). Classification (GTDB taxonomy): domain Bacteria; phylum Pseudomonadota; class Gammaproteobacteria; order HK1; family HK1; genus WLWT01. Next base: position 3,147,572 of record WLWT01000001.1, on the reverse strand, counting down.
GGGTTTGGGGACACCACCGCCCACGCCCGATTGGGGCGCTGACTTGAATGCGGCACAAGATCATATGGAGCAATACCCGATGATCGCGGTGTTTCCCGGGTTGGCTATCTGTTATTCGGTGCTGGCATTCAACCTGTTCGGCGACGGCTTGCGGGATATTCTCGATCCTAGATTGGTAGAGCGATGAGCGAGAATCTGCTCGAGGTCCGAAACCTCGTCAAGCATTTCACTCTAAACGGTGATCTGATCTCACGCATTGCCGGCAAACGGCAAACGCTAAAAGCAGTCGATGACATCAGCTTTCACATCCGGGCGGGCGAAACCCTGGGCCTGGTGGGGGAGAGCGGTTGTGGCAAGTCCACCACGGGGCGTCTTATCACGCGCTTGATCGAACCTTCCAGCGGCAACATTGAAGTCAAGGGCCAAGATCTGCTGACGTTTTCCGGCGCCCAGATGAGGGAGCTGCGAAAAACGATTCAACTCGTGTTTCAAGATCCTTACGCCTCGCTCAATCCGCGTAAGACCATCATGCAGATCCTTGAGCGGCCATTGGAAATCCACAATCTGACCGCGGATTGGATCTCCAGGCGCGAACGGGTACTCGAGCTGCTCAATCTGGTGGGACTGGGGCGCGAGCACATCGATCGCTATCCGCATGAGTTCAGCGGCGGCCAGCGCCAGCGTATTGCCATCGCTAGAGCCTTGGCGGTGGATCCCGAACTGGTCATCGGAGATGAGCCGGTGTCAGCTCTGGACGTTTCGGTGCAAGCGCAGATCCTGAATCTATTCCGCGAACTGCAAGAGTCTTTCTCTTTGACTTATTTGTTCATCGCCCATGATCTCAGTGTGGTCCGTCACATCAGCGACAGGGTGGCGGTGATGTACGTGGGCAAGATCGTAGAAACCGGACCGGTACAGGCGATCTTCACACAGCCGCAGCACCCCTATACCAATGCTTTGCTGGCCGCCGTGCCTGAGCCGGACATCGCTAAACCGCCGCCCAAGCTCACCTTGCAAGGGGAGGTTGCGACGCCCATCGATCCTCCCCCCGGATGCCGCCTCAAGGGCCGCTGCCCGCTGGCCACCGAGCAGTGTGGTTCGCAGTCGCCAGAGCTTCGCGAGGTGGCGCCTGCCCACATGGTGGCTTGCCACAATATCTAGATGCGATATCTAGGTGTGATCGGGTTTGATGGCGGATGAGCGGGTGCGCCGGCTAACTATGGTGTAGGTGGCACGCCGAAAAATGACCAGGGGCGAGTTCCTTGAGTGCGGGCTGCTGTTCGCGGCAGATGTCCATAGCCTTAGGACAGCGTGGGTTGAATTTGCATCCCTTGGGTGGGTCCAGCATGTCGCAGACGTAACCATCGATCGGGGTTAGCCATTTTTCGTTTGCATCCATCCGTGGAATCGAATTGAGCAGCCCCAGTGTGTAGGGATGCTGCGGGTTGTTGAAGATCTCCTCCTTAGTGCCGAGTTCTACTAGGTGAGAGGCGTACATGACGCCGATCTTGTCACATGAGTGGGCCACTACGCCCAGATTGTGGGTGATGAATAACAACGACATGCCGAAGCGGTCGATCATGTCTTTGATGAGTTCCAGGATGGTCGCTTGAATGGTCACGTCCAAAGCGGTGGTCGGTTCGTCGGCGATGAGGAACATGGGATCGCAACTCAAGGCCATTGCCAACATCACGCGCTGGCGCATGCCGCCGGAAAATTCATGCACATAGCTATTCAGGCGCTTTTCAGGTGACGGAATACCAACCAGCCGCAATAGTTCGACCGTGCGCTCCTTCGCCTCATTTTTGGTCATTGCCAGGTTGGTGCGCAGCACGTCGCCGATCTGGGCACCGACGGTGAACACCGGATTGAGCGCGCTCATCGGCTCTTGAAACACCATGGCTATCTTGCTGCCACGGATGCTCTCCATCTGTTTGGCGCTCAGCTCAAACACTTTGTCGCCGTCGAAGACGACCTCGCCGCTGGTCTTACCGGGCGGAGTTCTGATAAGGCGCATGATGGCGCGCGCGGTAACCGATTTGCCAGAGCCCGATTCTCCAACTAAACCGAAGGTTTCACCTTTTTCTATGGAGAAGGAGTTCGAATCGACCGCGGTCAAAATCCCGCGTTTGAGGTGAAAGCTAACGGTGAGATCTTTGACTTGTAATATCGGCTCGGACATGGCTCGGGCGTGTGATGTCAATCTATTAGCCTGCGCACGCTCTCCTAACACTTGCCAACTGTCAACACTTGCCTACCGCCGATGTTCGCTGCCTCCCGTCGCCAGCGCTTTGCGGCTGCGAACCTGCGCGATGGCTAAGCGATCTTTTTCGTCGATCGAAAGCTATTGCTATTCTGAAATTTCGCTGCTGATCCATTGAGCATAAAAGCCATTGAGCGTAGTAAAAGAATTGGTACTACCATTTAATGTTATCCCTTCAATAAGCGATCAGTAGCCGCTTGAGCGAGAAATTACTATGAGAACATGTTCGAGTATCGCGGTGTTCGCCTTAGTCTGTGCCACCAGTGCGCCGGCAACGTCGGCTGCCGAAGGCACTTGCGCACGCAACGAAATACGCGCCTGGGTAGACGCCGAGGAGCAGTGTTATCACCTCCTATAGTCCGCTGACAGAGCATTACCGGCTGGGCGACCCGGTTAACGAGGCATCCTTGAGTTCGTGTTTGAGGTCCGCCAAGGCGTTATATGTCGATAGGCGGTTAGTCTGCGAGTTGCGAGGGGAGTCGGTCTACAGGGCAGATGGCATTCACCGCCTATGGAACAAGCACCGGCTCGACTACAATACCGCGATCAAGCGGTTGCCAAAGAGCAGTTAATCGGGCGCCCGGCCTACACGCAGTGGGCTGCAGTGCCATCGCGCCAGGTTGTAACGATGTTTAACCTTAGCCGTAAGTGTTTCCACGCAAGGCGCCAAGGGCATGGACCCCAAGAACATCGACCCCAGGAATGCGGACCCAAAGAATACGGATCACGTGCAGCCGCCATCGGTAGTTACCACGGTAACGGCATTAGCCGGACAACTCACCTACAAAGTACTGGCATATAGAGAGTTGGATTACCCGGAGGTGACGCGCCTCATTAGCATGCTTCTTGAACAAGGGTGGATCGAAGAGCCTCAGGCCGGCGAGACCGCTACGGTTTACACGTCGATCGGCTTATCACCGTCGTCTGTACCCGTGGAAACCCCGAAGCCGGTACATCCATTGGGAATCGAGCGTTGGTTGGATGTGGGCTTGTGAGCGGGCTCTTTCTCCAGCCTGCCGGTCCCGCCAGCGCCGATTATACATAAGGGTTATTCGCCGATGGGGGGTTATTCGCCGATGGCTTCTATGGGTTTGCCGGCGATGGCTACGGATTGACTGCCATCCACGCCCACCGGCACATCGCCCATCAGTGTGACACGGTAGAACTGGCGGTCGAAGTCGGATTCGAAGATATCGCGCGGTGCCAGATGAGCGGTCGCCCGGTTATCCCAAAACGCGATGCTGCCAGGCTCCCACTTAAAACGCACCGTAAACTCGGGCCGTACCGCGTGCTCGAACAACATTTCCATGAGATGTAGGCTTTCGTATGGCGACAGGCCGACGATCGATTTCAGAAAAGAAGGGCTGCAATAGAGCACCCGCTCACCGGTTTCGGGATGGACGCGGATCAGCGGATGCTCGGTGATGAGTACGTTTTGCTCCACCATCTCATCGTAAGCGCGGGTCTTGTACGTACCGCTGGGCGCATCGAACCGGTGCAGGCCGCGCAGGGTATCCATGAAGCCGCGCAGGGTAGGTGACAAGGCTTGGTAAGCGGCCGCCAAGTTGGTCCAGAGGGTATCGCCGCCATAAGGGGGCACTACCGCACCGCGCAATACCGAAGCGCTAGGCGGATTGATGGCGGCGGTAATGTCCGCATGCCAGCCGGTCCATGGGCGTAGCACTACTTGGTCGCGCTTCGAATTCGCTTTTCTGTGTTTGGCGACGGTATAGATCTCCGGGTATTGCTGATCGCCTCCGAAGACGACATGTGCTGGCGTCAGCGGACCGAATTGCCGGCAAAATGCGACGTGTTGGGCGTGATCCAACGCCTGGTCGCGGAAGAACACCACCTTCCACTTGAGAAGTGCGGCGCGTATAGCGGCGAGCTGCGCTGGTGGCAGGGGCTCGGTGAGATCCACGCCGCCGATTTCAGCGCCTATGTGCAAGCTCAAAGGGGTAACGGCCAAAGGGTCAATGGCCAAAGGGTCAATGGCACTACTCGCTGTGGCATCCGCTTGAATCGTGGCCACGATGCTATCCTCCGATCGATGAGGCACGCCACGGGGTGGAAGTGCCCAACTGTAGTCGAAAAGAGCCTGGCAAAGAAATATAAGTTCGGTTACCGCTCGACTGGGGCAAACAAATCGGCGACGATTTCGATGTTAATGTTCCCGTGAGCAGGATCTCAGCATCTTTACGATGAAAAACATACGCAACTTTTGCATCATCGCGCACATAGACCATGGTAAATCGACGCTGGCTGATCGGCTGATTCAGGCCTGCGACGCGGTGGGGGCACGCGACTTTCGTGACCAGGTACTGGACGATATGGACATCGAGCGCGAGCGCGGCATCACCATCAAGAGCAACTCGATCACTTTGGACTATCAGGCCAAGGATGGTGAGCGCTATCAACTGAATTTAATCGACACCCCTGGGCACGTGGATTTCTCCCACGAGGTACGCCGCTCGCTGATGGCCTGCGACGGCGCCATCATCATCGTCGATGCCACGCAGGGCGTGGAAGCGCAAACTGTCGCTAATCTGTATCTGGCGATGGAGCATGAGTTGGAACTGTTGCCGATTATCAACAAGATCGACTTGCCGGCAGCGGATGTAGAACGGGTACGCGAGGAAATCGATGCGGATCTAGGCCTGGATCCGTTCGCCGCTATTGCCATATCGGCGAAGAACGGCGTGGGTGTGGAAGAGGTTCTGGAAGGCATAGTGCGGCAATTGCCGCCGCCCTCGGGCGAGTCCAAGGCACCGGTTAAGGCACTTGTATTCGATGCCCAATACGATGCCTATAGAGGCGTGGTTTTATCCTGCCGGATACGGCAAGGGGAATTGCGCACGGCTGCCAAGGTGCGTTTTATGCACACTGGCCGTGAGTACGAGGTGCATGAACTCGGCTACAACCGCCTCACCCGGTGTAAAACCGATGTGCTGCCGTGCGGTGCCGTCGGTTACATCATCACCGGCATCAAAACCATCCGTGACGTCAGTATCGGCGATACCCTGACCGTGGTCGAGAATCCAGCCAAGGCGCCTTTGCCCGGCTATCAACCGGCTAAGCCGGTGGTGTTTTCATCCATCTACCCGATGTCCACGGATGAATACCCGGAGCTGACAGCGGCACTCGAGAAGTTGGCGTTGAACGATGCGGCCCTGGACTATCAGAAGGATTCCTCGGCGGCCTTGGGTTTTGGCTTTAGATGCGGCTTTTTGGGCCTGCTACACCTGGATGTGGTGCAAGAGCGGCTGAAGCGCGAATTCGAGTTGTCGCTGGTGCTATCGGCACCCTCCGTGCTCTACCGGGTGACGCTTAAGAACGGCACCCTGGTTGAAATAGACAATCCTGCCAATTGGCCCGAGCCCGGTGATATAGACAGCGTTGAAGAGCCCTATATCAAGGCCTCTATACTGGTGCCTGAAAGTCACATGGGGGCGGCTATCACCTTGTGCCGCAATCACCGGGCCGCCACCATCGAAACCAACTTTCTCTCCAAAGGACGCATAGATCTGGTGGCTGAGATGCCTCTGGCCGAAGTGCTATTCGAATTCTATGATCGGTTGAAATCCGCGACCCGCGGCTACGGATCCTTCGACTACGAAGAGCTGGACTACCGGCCGGGGGCCATCGTCAAAGTGGATATCCTGGTGCATCACGAGCGGGTTGATGCCCTGGCTTTCCTCGCCCACGCCGACAAAGCGCGGGGTAGGGCGTTGCACTACAGCGAACAGTTGGCCAAAAACATTCCCAGGCATCAATTCAAGATCCCGGTGCAAGGCGCGATCGGCGGTAACATCATCGCCCGCTCCACCATCAGCGCTTTTCGCAAAGACGTCACCGCTAAGTGCTATGGCGGTGACGTTAGCCGCAAGCGCAAGCTGCTGGAAAAGCAAAAGAAAGGCAAAGCGCGCATGAAGCTGGTCGGATCAGTGGAGATACCCCAGGAAGCTTTCGTCTCGGTACTGCGCACCGATCAACAATGAGCGCCCCTGCGGGGCTCTACATTCATATCCCGTTTTGCTCCGCCGTGTGCCCTTATTGTGATTTCGCGGTGCGCGTCGCCGCCGTGCCGGTGCGGGCGCGCTTCGTTAAAGCTTTAGTGCGCGAGATCGAGCTGTGGCGGAACCACTGGCATTTTCCCATCGATACCGTCTACTTCGGTGGCGGTACCCCCTCTTTACTGAGTGGCGGTGAACTCAGCGATATATTGGGAGCGGCCATGGAGTGTCTGCCGGTTCGCGCCGCGCCGACCATTTTTTTTGAAGCCAATCCGGAGGATGTGGATGAGACCAGCCTGGCGCTTTGGCAGCGTCTCGCAGTGAGCTACTTAAGCCTGGGCGTTCAGTCCTTGGTTGACGCGGAACTACGCTTTTTGGGCCGCCGTCATTGTGCGCACGAAGCGGTGGATGCTCTAGTGAGCAGCATGGAGGCCGGCTTTACAACCGTTTCCGCCGATATCATCTTCGGTCTGCCCGGACAAACCGGGGCAACACTGGCTGCTAGCCTGGACAGGCTGATGAAGATCGGACCACCGCATGTGTCTTGTTACCAGTTAACGCTGCACGAGGGTACAACGTTTGGCCGCTGGCATGCGCACGGCAAACTGACCGAGTTGCCGGAGACGGTGCAAGCCCGTTATTTTGAACTTGTCCAAGAACGGCTCGCGCAGGCCGGTTATGACGCCTACGAGGTGAGTAACTTCGCGTCAGCGCCGGGGCACCGGTCGGCGCACAATATGAAATATTGGTCGCACGCGCCGTATCTTGGTTTGGGGCCGTCGTCTCACTCATTCGACGGTCGCAGCCGTTGGTGGAATGAGTCCCGGTTATCAGCGTACGAGCAAGCTTTAGCCAACGGCCGGCCTATTGCCGCTGCGGAGCGGTTGACGGATGAGCAACTGGCTCTAGAGGCGCTGATGCTTAAACTGCGTACCGCCGAAGGCATCGAATTTGCCGAGTTTTACCGCCGCTACGGTGTTGATCTGGCCGGCATAAACGGTGCCTTGTGCGCACTGCTGGCGCAAGAAGGCTTGGCCCTGATTGAATGCGGGCGTATGCAACTCACCCGCCAAGGCTTGGCTGTCGCCGATGGAATCGCCGCGCGCTTCGCATTGGAGTGAGTGGTTATCGGATTTTGTTGCTTTTTTTGGCGCTTTTTAGCGGAAAATATTAGGAGCTTATAGATTGAAAGTCAGATCCTTGACGATTGACTCACGCAGACGGCGCCACAAACTCTTACATCACCACCTATAGATTCTTCATAGGGATAGGCAGCTTAGCAATATCCACAAACGTCCGATGCGGGCTTTTGGCATCCATGCGCTGGGTAGAACATACTCATTCGTGTGGTGTCAATGCAAGCGCTAGCGAACGCATGGCAACCTGAGGGAGATGGGGTTGGCTCTGGGGGCCATCAGGCGCTCTATACCACGCCTGCCGCGAAGCAGACTTTGACTGATTTTGGTGTCGAAATTTCTTACACTAATGTCCTTGGATTCTTTGTTAGAATTTTAACCCATTGTTTTTGAAGTAAAAGATAGATTGGCATGATACCTGCTACAGAGCGTATAAGCGTAACAAATTCCAGATTAAGGTACTTACTCTGATGAAAAGATTGATTCTCTCTGCAGTTGCCGCGACCAGCATTGGGCTGAGTGCATCAGCAGGCGCGTTTACGCTAACTTTCGAAGACCAAATGCCAAGCGGCTACCGCTTCTTGCCAGCGGATGATGCTATAGTCGATGGTTTCGCTATCTCACTGTCTTCTTTTTCAGTAGGCAATGTTTTCTTCGTTGATTCGAACGCTGCGAGTGGTTCGTTAGATGATCCCCCTCCTTTAAATGGCACTGATATTTTGGCAGTGTCGGGACCGGGTTCTATAACTTTATCCAATGCTGATGGTTTTTCGGTAACCAGCGTTGATTTGAGCGGCTTCCAACCCGACGTCCCAGGTCAGACCATCAGTATCATGGCGGAATTGCTCAATGGCGGAACTAGCTTCACTAGCTTTTTATACGACGATATCGCCGATGGCCCGGAGATTCACGATTTTCAGACCTTCTCGTTTCCCGCGGCTGGGTTCCAATCCACGATATTGTCGTCGATAACGTTCACTGCCACGTCAGCCGGGTTTGCTTTGGACAACTTGGTCGGCACCAGCGCCACCACACTACCGTTACCGATCCCAGAGCCAAGTACAGCAGCAATGCTAGGCCTCGGTTTCGCACTAGTTGGATTTAAAAGGAAATTCAAACGCGCCTAAGACAATGTGCCTAGGCCATCACCCTAGGCCATCATACTTAGGCAACGTCACAACTTAAGCATTTGAACTATCCCTAAAGAAGCCCGCCAGGTGCGGGTTTCTCTGATCCTAGAGCCGATTGAACCGGGCCTTACCACGTTCCCAAGGATGGCACCAAGTCCATAGTAATGGCGGTGGAGTTCCAGGCTATGACGCGCAGGCAGATCAGGATGCAACGGCCTGGCGTATAAGCACTTCGCTGGCAACCAACAATGCTGCTAGGAGGTGGCGATTGGTGGAGCCGAGGAGGATCGAACTCCCGACCTTCGCATTGCGAACGCGACGCTCTCCCGGCTGAGCTACGGCCCCATGTGAGTTGCTAGAGTATAGAGTCTATCGGTCAGTGTAGCTACTCATTGAAAAGGCCCCAGTCGTTGAACAGGACGTTGCGTGCGGGGAACAATAACGTGGTGTCAGCGGTCCGCTGAAATACCATCAGGGTTTACCCCGAATCAGCTAGGAATTCTCACCCATGCATGCCGCCCTACCGAGGCTAGGCGCTGATTTTCCACCGGTCAAACGTGGTCAGTTGACCACTTTGCAGGTCAATCTAGGCTATCTATGCAACCAATCTTGCGTGCACTGTCACGTCAATGCCGGCCCTAACCGCAAAGAGCGGATGACGCGCGAGACGGTGGAGCAGGTGATAGAGTTCATTGCCTCATCGGCTGTTACTACGTTGGATTTAACGGGCGGTGCACCGGAATTGAATGCGAATTTTCGCTATCTGGTGGAGGCTGCGCGGTCGTTGGATGTCAGGGTGATGGACCGCTGCAATCTAACGGTACTCACCGAGCCCGGGCAAGAGACATTGGCCGAGTTTCTCGCCGGTTATCAGGTGGAAGTGGTGGCGTCTTTGCCGTGCTACTCCGAGGCGAACGTGACGCAACAGCGCGGCAAGGGGGTTTTCTCGCGCAGCATCAAGGGCTTACGTATGCTCAACCAACTGGGTTATGGCAAGCCCGGGTCGGGGCTAATCCTAAGCCTGGTGTATAACCCGCAAGGCCCTGTGTTGCCACCGCCGCAAGCAAACTTGGAAGACGAGTACCGGCGGGTGTTGCGCCAGGAACACGGCGTCGAGTTCACGCAGTTGTTTTCCTTGGTCAATTTACCGGTCGGACGTTTTGGCAGCGTATTGATTTCTAAAGGCCAGTTCGACGGCTACGTCAAGTTACTAAAAAATGCACACCAGCCGGCTAATCTGAGGGCATTGATGTGCCGTTCGCTGGTGAGTGTCGATTGGCGGGGATATACCTATGATTGCGACTTCAATCAGATGTTGGGCCTGGGGCTGCGCCGGAACGGTTCATCGCGCATACATCTGACGGAACTCAAGGGCGTCGATTTGACCAATGCTCCCATCACGGCGCGGTCCCATTGTTTTGGATGTACCGCAGGGCAAGGCAGTAGCTGCGGCGGCGCTCTTAGCTAAGACTTCCTCCTTCTGAGCCAGGAATTCGCCCGCTGATCTCCATCATCGTGCCCGTGTTGAACGAAGCGGGCGTCATTCGGCAAAGGCTTGAGCAACTCAAGCGGTTGCCTGGGCCGATCGAGATCATCGTCAGCGATGGCGGCAGCCGCGATGCTACCCCCGAACTGGCGGCTCCTCATTGCCACCGGCTGGTCGCCGCGCCCAGAGGGAGAGCCAGGCAGATGAATAGCGGTGCCGCTGCCGCGCAAGGTGAAACGTTACTGTTTTTGCATGCGGATACGCTCTTCGCGGCACCACATCTAATAGCTCTCACCGAGGTCTTGGCACATGAGCGGGTGCAATGGGGGCGCTTCGATGTGCGCTTGAGCGGCGGCTCTCTATCTTTTAGAGTTATTGAACACCTGATTAACTGGCGCTCGCATTACAGTGGTGTGCCTACCGGCGACCAGGCAATTTTTGTACGCCGGCACCTGTTTGAAGCGCACGGCGGTTATCCGGATATAGAACTGATGGAAGACGTTGCGCTCAGCAAGCGTCTGCGCGCGGAAAGCTGGCCTTACCGGGTGAAGGCGCCGCCAGTGGTGACCTCTAGCCGGCGCTGGGAGCGGTATGGTGTGGTGAGGACGGTCGCATTGATGTGGGCATTGCGCGCGGCCTATTTCCTCGGTGTGCCGCCACGCCGCTTACGCCACTTCTATGAGGACCGTGCACCTGAGGACCATGGCGGTTGAGAGTCGTTATACAGCTATTCGCGCGCGAACCGATTCCTGGTCAATGTAAAACTCGCTTGATTCCGCGGCTGGGGGCGGCAGGTGCGGCTTCACTATACTGGCGCATGGTGTTTGCGGCCCTGGAGGCGGCCCTCGGTTGCGGTGCGGACGGCGTCCAGATGTGGGGTGCATCGGCTTGCAAAGATGGCGCTCTAGCGGCTCTTTGTTCCCGAATGTCTATTCCTTTGCACGCTCAAAGCGGCCCGGATCTGGGGACACGGATGCTCTTCGCCATGCAAAGCGCGGCGGCCAGCGGTTTTGGAAGTGTGCTCATCGGCACCGATTGTCCTGCTCAAAACACTATAAGATTAGCCGAAGCAGTGGCGGTTCTACGGACCTACGGGGGGTGGGTCTTTAGGCCGGCGCTGGATGGAGGCTATGTGTGTGTGGCCACTCGTGCGCCCAGCGCCGCTGCGTTCTCAGTGATGCAATGGGGGACGTCATCGGTGATGAGGGAGACGCGCGAGCAGTTGGTGGCAGCGAAACTGGGCTGGCTGGAATTGGAGCCGCTGGCCGATATTGATGAGCCAGATGATCTGAGCCGGGTGCCGGCGCATTGGTTCGAGCAGAGGTGACCATGACACATTGAAAATCCGTAGGATACGCTAGCCGTTTTGGCTGAGCACCATCAGGTCTTGGGAAAAAAGGTTGCGCAAGAGCGTAGTATTGGCGAGTTCATGTTTTTTCATGACAACGTTGGGCGGAATCGGCATTTCACGGGGCACGCAGTAAGTTTGTGGATATTCTGATCGTCGTCGATTCGAGGGACCAGCGTCGCGATGAGCTAATTAAAACGCTCGACTTCTTAGAACACCGCTACGTTGAGTGCGGCATTGAATCGGATTGGAAGCAAGCTCTAGATATGGAACGCGCTGATTGCGTCATGGTGATGGCCAATCAATCCGATAGCGCTATTCACAAAGTCTTTCGCCTCATGCGCGACCACGATCGGCACATGCCGATGGTCTTGCTCACGGGAGTGGGCCAGGAGGCGGTCACGGACAAGGAAATGCTTGAAGGTACCGTAGCCAGATTGGAATGGCCGTTGCGTCTATCGACAGTGCAAAACGCGCTACAGCAGGTAGAAGCGTGCCTGGAAGACCGTAAGAACGCCCGCGGCGATAGTGTCTCACCGGAGTTATTTCGCAGCTTATCGGGTACTAGCCGAGGCGTGCGCAATGTACGCAAGCTCATCGACCAAGTGGCCCAGAGTGATGCCACGGTGCTGGTGTTAGGAGAGTCGGGGACCGGCAAGGAGGTTGTTGCTCGCAACGTTCACTACCAGTCGAACCGGCGTTACAAGCCGTTTGTGCCGCTCAATTGCGGCGCCATGCCTAAAGATCTGTTGGAAAGCGAACTATTCGGTCATGAAAAAGGTGCTTTTACCGGTGCCATAGGCGCACGAGTAGGCCGCTTCGAGATGGCCAACGGCGGTACCTTGTTCTTGGATGAAATCGGCGATATGCCACCGGATATGCAGGTCAAGCTACTGCGGGTATTGCAGGAGCGGGTGGGTAGCAACAAGCCTATGGAAGTGGACGTACGCATCATCGCAGCGACTAACGCCGATCTGGAAATGGCCATTGCCGAGGGCCGTTTCCGCGAAGATCTCTATTACCGTTTGAGCGTGTTTCCGATCGAGTTGCCGCCGCTGCGCGAGCGGGTAGAAGATTTACCTCTGCTCATCAATGATCTGGTCAACAAGATGGATCACGAGGGCCGTGACACGGTGCGCATGACGCCAGCGGCGATGGATTCGTTGGCCCGCTATCTGTGGCCAGGCAACGTCCGGGAACTGGCGAATCTGGTGGAGCGCCTGGGTATTCTCTATCCCCACGGCATTGTGGATGCCCAAGACCTACCGGAGAAATACCAGATCGACATTGATCTGCGCGATATCGATCCGGAGCAGACGCTAGGTCTTAGCGGTGTGTTCGTAACCAAACAAAGTTTGCCACGCGAAGGTTTGGATCTTAAGGAGCATCTCAACACGATGGAGCGCAACCTCATCACTCAAGCTTTGGACGAGACCGCCTGGGTAGTCGCCCATGCCGCGAAACGCCTCGGCATGGGGCGCACCACGCTGGTTGAGAAAATGCGTAAACACGGCCTGAACCGCGACTGAGCAGCGTATCCTGCTCAGATTCGGGCGAACTATGGCTAAAATTTAACAACCCTCTCCTTTTTCAAGGGTTTATAGTATTAACTTCAACTACTTTCTTGATTGAAAGCGCAACCCCCTTTATGCTCTGTGCAACCCTTGTCCACGGTATGGCCGATGCCGGCACTACCATTACGAGCAAGCGATGGCACCTAAGCGAAAGCCTCTCAAACGCAGAACGCGGCCATCAGCACTAAGGCGCTGGGCTGCGCCGCTGAAGAAGTGGGTGTTGCGCGCGAGTGTGTTGGCTGCACTGGCGTTGGCCGCGCTCACTGGCTGGTTTGATCTCAAAGTACGCTCGGATTTCGAAGGCAAGCGGTGGGCGGTTCCCGCGCGCCTGTACGCCAAGCCACTGACCCTGTACCCGGACCAAACTATTGCCAGAAGTACCTTGTTAGCGGAGCTGAAAGCGGCAGGTTACACGGGTGTGAAAAAGACCGACCGTCCAGGGCAGTATGCGGCCGGATCTAAACGCATTGATATTTATCTTCGCCCTTTTAGGTTCTGGGATGGTGAGGAGCCGGGCCAGCAGGTCAGCATCGATTTCACCGGCAGCCGAATCGCGCGCATCCGTGTCGGCGGCAAGAATTTACCCTTGTTGCGCCTGGAGCCGGCGCTCATAGGACGCATCTACCCGCATCACAAAGAAGATCGGATCCTCAAGAAACTGGAGCATATGCCGCAGGCGTTGGTGACTGGGCTACTCGCGGTCGAGGACCGGCATTTCTATGATCACGCCGGTATCTCCGTGCGTGGTATCGCGCGGGCGCTGCTCGCCAACATCATGGCAGGTGCGGCGGTACAGGGCGGTAGCACGCTTACCCAGCAACTGGCCAAGAACTTTTTTCTGACTTCTGAACGCACCTTGTGGCGCAAGAGCAAAGAGGCGTTGATTGCACTCATCTTGGAGGCGCGTTACGACAAACGCACGATTTTGAATGCATACATGAACGAAATTTACCTCGGACAACAGGGCAACAATGGCATACATGGGTTCGGATCGGCCGCATGGTTGTATTTCGGGCGGCCTGTTGAAGAGCTAAAGTTGCATGAGTGCGCATTGTTGGTGGGCTTAGCCCGGGGCGCTTCGTACTACAATCCGCGGCGTTATCCTAAGCGCGCTCTTAAGCGGCGCAATCTGGTACTGGCGGTCATGGCAGACAACGGCGTTATCACGCCAGCGCAAGCAAAAGCCGCTAAAGCCAGATCGCTTGGTCTGAAAAAAGGAGGAGTATCACCTTCATCGACCCATCCGGCGTTTATGGAACTGGTTCGCGCACAGCTTCAGCGCGACTACGCGTCGGCGGATCTGACAGGTGAGGGACTGCGCATTTTCACAACCCTTGAACCATCGACGCAAAAAGCTGCGGAAACTGCCCTAGAAAACCGCTTAGCAAAGCTTGAAAGAGCCAAGAAACTGCCACCAGGCAAGCTCGAGGGGGCGGTGGTGGTGGCCGAGCCCACTAATGGGCAAATATTAGCCGTCGTCGGCAGCCGTAATCCGCAGGCCCATGGTTTTAACCGGGCGTTGGCGGCGAGGCGGGCCATCGGCTCGCTGGTGAAACCGGCGGTGTACCTTACCGCTTTGGAGGAACGCCGCTCCCTTGATTCTCTGATCGACGATGCGCCTATCGCTGTACGCTTGCCGGAGGGGCGGACCTGGCGTCCCAACAACTACGACGGGCGTAGCCGCGGCACCGTGCCACTGCGAGACGGCTTGGTGCATTCCCTCAATCAGGCTACTGTTCGGCTGGGACTGGAACTTGGGGTCGCGCGGGTCGCGCGGACCTTAAAAGCACTCGGTGTGGCGCGTTCCATTCAGCCCGTGCCATCCATCCTCTTGGGCACCGTTGAGCTGACGCCCCTGGAAGTCGCGGGCATGTACCAGCCTTTGGCCAGTAAGGGATTTAAAGTACCGCTTCGGGTGATACGGGCAGTGACGCACGCCAATAGTGCGCCGCTTAAGCGCTATGCGTTGGATGTGCATCAGGCAGTGAAGCCAGCGGCTATTGGCAAGTTGCGCACCGCGATGGTCGAAGTGATGGAACGCGGTACGGCGCGCTACGCCCACCGCACTTTGCCCAAACACATGCGCATGGCAGGCAAGACCGGCACCACCGACAACTTGCGCGATAGCTGGTTCGCAGGCTTTGGCGCGGACAAGTTGGCCGTCGTGTGGATTGGGCGCGATGACAATCGTCCTGCTGGTTTGAGCGGCTCAAACGGCGCCTTGCGCGTGTGGACCGATCTCATGGCTGCGGTGAAACCTAGGCCACTACCGGCTGGCAAAACACCAATAGCCGACGCAGGCGTAGAAAACGTTGCTTTAGATGAGCGCCGTGGTCAACCGGCCGGAGGGTGCGAGGGCGATCTATTGGGCGGATTTATTCAATCATTGTTGGGATCAGGCTGCGCCGGACATGGACAAGATGTGGAGGAAGACCGATGAGACGGGTAAGCTTTTTTATCAGTGCGTTGTTAGCATTGTCACTTAGCGGATGCAATACGTTGCTGAGCGGCTCCCAGGAGCTGGCGCCGATGGCGGATCGCACAGCGGCCATGGTGACGACGGTAAAAAATATCCCACCGGCAGCCGCCTCCGATCAGCAGACCTCAGGCGTTCAAGCCTCCCGCGTCTATGCTCAACCTTCTTATTCCGGCCGTACCAGTGCGGTGCAGTTGAGCGGGGCGGCAGAGTTGAAAAGCAATCGCGGGGTGGATGGGCGAGACGGGTCGTTCAGATTGCGTCAGCCCAATCTACCGTCGCTGGCATTGACTGCCCCCCTGCAACGACGGGCCGATGATTCTGAGCGTTTGCTGCAAGCTTTGGTACCAGCCAGCGCTCCCGAACTTCCGTCCAACCCCGCGACGAGAGCATTGGTTAATCAGGGAGCCGCGCATGAGAGAGCGAAACGTTTCGAGGAGGCAGCGGCTAGCTATGAACGGGCGCTGGAGATAACCCCGGACGATGCCTGGCTGTGGCATCGGCTTGCAAGCGTTCGGGAGGTCCAGGGTTTACGGCGTCTGGCCGTTGAGTTAGCCCGGCGCTCTAATCAGTTGGCGCCCGGTGATCAGGCGGTGCAAGCTGCTAACGCCCGCTTTATGACAAGGCCGTAATGGTGTAGGGCGCAATCCCGAACATGAGTAGCAAAAGATGCTACCGTAACGGCCCGAACAGCATTGTTCGGGAGCCTTATCTTGTCTAAAACGACGTTTCGCCGCCACCTGGGCTTACCTGCTTGACTGGCCACGCCCCGTCAAGCTTTCAAGGCTATTGCTGAGCCGAACCAGCGCGGGTAAATCCCAACAATAGGACTCTAGGTGGACTCAGTATAGATAATGTGATGAGCGAGGTGATCCAACTCATCGGCGATTACAGGCTTGAAGCGCCGGTCAGGCGAGTGAAGCGCATGCCGCTTGCCCATACGCCTGCGGCGGTAAGGCTGAGCGACAAGATCCGAGTATTAACCCAGGCCTTAGTTCGTGCGCCACGCATGGAACTGCTGATAATGGCTGGCGTTAATCTTGCCAAGCTCTCCGCGGGTGGTTATTATACCCAGCCTTCTATTGCGGGGTGGAGCAGTCAGGCAGCTCGTCGGGCTCATAACCCGAAGGTCGCAAGTTCGAATCTTGCCCCCGCTACCAATTGAACACCCCCGCTGCCAATTGAACAAACGGCTCGAAGTTATCGTTGTCATTGACAGCCATAACTTCGAGCCGTTTTTCTATCTTCCCTTTGTCTTTCATCGTTTTATCCTCTGTGGCTATCTTCAGGATGCCTGCCAAGTCGCCGTGGAGGTACGATAGACAGCTCGTCCTCACCGTCTTTGGACGTGAGCACGATCTTCTCAATCAGCCCGAGAACCTGTTCTCTGGCTGCGGCAGCTTTGCCGTCGCGAAGCGCTTTCATTAGAGCCTCGATCTCAGACCTATATCGACGTGACATAGTGGGATGGATCAGCGGGCGCGGCTCATCGCGCTCGTTTTCCGTCAGCGCTGCCAGTTCATCCAGTCTCGCAGTAACCCGTGCCAGATCGTCCTCAACCATTGAGGCCGGAACACCGTCCTTAATCGCCTATATGATGTTTTCCCACTCCTTGGCCAGCTTGGCCGCTTCGGCTTTGCGGCTGGCCAGAGCGGCATTTTGGGCTGTTCTCGGCGCATTCATGTGACGGGCATATTCATCACAGAAGACCTGCACCAGATCATCTTGCATCAGGTGGCTCTGGAGGGCATTCAGGACTTTGCCTTCCAGCACGCTGCGTTTGATCGTCTTCTTGTTGGTGCAGACACTCTCTCGCCCTTATTTCAAGCAGACGAACAGCCGTAGCGCTCGCTGTTGATCTTGGAAAATCCGCTGCCGCAGCTTCCACAGACCAGCAGGCCGGACAGCAGATATTGCGGACGCTTTCGGCTGCCTAAGTGGCCCGTGCGCTTATCCAGATCATCCTGACGTGCTTTGGCAGCCTCCCAGAGGTTTTGCGGCACAATCCTCACGTCGCCAGATGAAACTACGATACCATGCCTTGACCGAGCCAAAGAGCAGCAACCATGGCGAGGCGCAATAGAGGTAGTATTCCAGTGCGTAGGTGTATAGAGGTTGTCCGCATTCTCCAATACGCCGTAAGCGCCATAGGCAAATGCCAAGAGCAGGATGATGTTGATCCGTATCCGCATCATCGTCGCTAACCTCCGTCGAATACCATATCCAGTGCGCTGCCGACATCGAAGCCGGCACGCAGAAAGTTGATGGGTGACGCCAGAGGTCGATCCGCATAGTGAGGATGGATATCGAACAAAGGGCTGCCATCCTTCTTACGGTATCGCTTATCCAGAAAATACGCGGTCTTGAAGCACACCACCGGATAGGCGTGCGATAGGATGAGAATCTGCGCTGCCGGATGCATTGTCATTACCTCATCGGGCGTAATAAGGCTGCGCGAAATCAGCCCGTCATCGCGGCTCAATAATTCGGATCGGAAAACAATCCGGCACGCCGCTCGGCGCTGGGCGTGGCTAACAGATTCGACAGTGCCGATCCCGCACAAGCGTGAAGCATATTCAGCGGTCATCAGATCGTTCGTACCGAAGATCTGAATAGCACCGCTATTGGCAATGAAGGTTTGCCAGCGTTGTTGGCACATGGGGTGGGCTCTCAATATGATGTATTGAAGCGGCTAAATCAAACCCATATTGGTCGAGCTTACGCCAAAATTGATCCCAACGAGCATCCGTGTGGGTCAACCCACGCAATGACACAACGGCTTGAGCCCCAGCCATCCGTAATCTCATCCGCGAAAATAAGATCGCGCAGATGTATTCGGCTATTCAAACAGGCCAAGTCCACGGCATGCAGACACTGGATCAATCTTTACAACGTCTGGTGCGCGAAAATCGCGTCACCCCTAAAGATGCACAGTCTAAAGCGGCCAACAAAGACAACATCGCCTGAGCCCGCCAATCTCTAGTAGATACAGGTCTATTGAGCCATCAAGGAAGCGGTCACGGAACGAGAACAGGCGGTCAAGTTCATGCTCGGCTTCTGAAACCGATGCAGCGGAGGAAAGCATCGGACCTTGTTTATTACGTTTGGTTTTCCTCCGGCAATGAAGATATACCCATCGCCATTGAAAATGCGAATATAGAATACTTATATTAGCTAGCTGATTATGGTCAAAATAAGCTTATGAACAATCATTTAACACCCAGCGAGCGCGATGAACTCATAAAATCTCATCGTAAAGAGAGAGATGGGCGTATTCGAGACCGAATAAAAGCGGTTTTAGCTTTTGATGAGGGTTATAGTTATTCAGAAATTGCTAGGATTTTGCTTTTAGATGATGAGACTATTAGACGCCATGTCGATGATTACTTTTCTAAAGCTAAGCTGAAGCCCGAAAACGGAGGCAGCAAAAGTGATTTAAACGAGAATGAAACAGCAAAGCTCGTTAAACACATAGAAGGAATGACTTATCCTTATGTTAAGGACATTTGCACTTATGTGAAGTTGAATTTTGGTAAGCTTTACAGTGTAAGCGGCATGACAAAATGGCTGCATCGCAATAATGTCTGCCATAAGAAGCCTCATGCAGTTCCAACGAAAGCAAACGCACAGGCGCAAAAAGCGTTTGTCAAGGAATATGAACATCTTTCGAAAGACGCTAAAAACAAGGGTTTAATCTATTTCTCGGACAGTTTTCATCCGCAGTAACAAACACGGTTGGCTTATGGATGGATTTTAAGAGGCACTCGAAAGAATATTGCCACAACGGCTCGTCAAACACGATTGAATTTCATTGGTGCTGTATCTTTGGAGGGTCACAAAATAATCCACACTGAAGTTGAGCGAGTGAATGCGCAAACGATTAAATCTTTTCTAAAATCTCTACGCAAACGGCATGCACCAGAGAAAGACATTCATGTAATTTGGGATAATGCGGCTTATCATAAGAGCAAAGACGTTCAGTCTTATGCTAAGGACTCAAACATTAAATTACACTATTTGCCGCCCTATTCACCGAATTTAAATCCAATTGAGCGACTTTGGAAAATGATGCATGAAGCGGTTACTTATAATCGGTACTATGAGAAGTTTGTAGATTTTCGGGAAGCCTCTTTGAATTTTTTCAAGCGCATTGGAAGACGAAAGATTTTATTGAGAAAAAGAATCACTGATAGGTTTCACATTATTAATGCACCGATGTTCGCATCTTGAAGTGTGATGGGTATAGATGGTAAGGCGCTGCCTGTTTCAAAGCACAAATTGAGGCCGCAAAATTGCCGGACCTTTTCTAGAGTTTGTTGACATTTTTTCGCCATTGTGATGTATTACAAAACCAACGGAAGGCGTACGCAATTGTCCGTTTAATGCAAAATGCAACTCGAGGTGATTAGAACTAACCGAATTGAAGACCGGGCTTAAACCCAGAAGGTGGGGTGTACACATGAGAAAATCGTTTATCCCTTGCATCGCGATCGGACTTGCCATGCTCGTGCCTGTCAGCGCAGCGGACGATATAGTTGGGATGCGCGGCAGCGGGGGCCCTCAGAGACTAGTTGAGCCGACCCTTAGCCTTACCGCAGGAGGCGGAGGCGTGAGGGAGGCCAGAATCGTTGAGGGCGGATTCAAGACGTTCATTTGGAACGACCGAATGAGAGTCGAAGACATCATGTATCTCGATGGGCTCCGCGTGATTAAGACGACGCGCGAGACAGGCCCATCATTCATGTCGAAAAAGGAAACCACAGTCAAGACAATTCGACCTCAGTAAGCTCTAGAATGAATATGAACTGGACGCAGATAAATACGCGTCCGGTTCACCTACCGTTAGGGCAGCCTCCATCATTGAGAAATGATAGGCGACACAATATGCGACGGCCGTGGCTCATGCAAAAAAACGCAAGGAACCCTCTATCAACATCTTCGACACCAGACTAAGACCTATCGCAAGCGCTATGGGTCGCCTCGTAATCGCACAGGTATTCCTAATCGCGTTGATATCGAGCAGCGTCCTGAAGCTGCCAATCATCGTCAACGTGTAGGCGATTGGGAGGTTGATACCCTCATTGGCCAACATCACCAAGGTGCGATTGTGACACTCGATGATAGGAAAAGTAAGCTGCGTCTAGCGGCACCATTAGCAGGAAAAAAGGCCGAGTCTGTTAAAGACGCGATAGTAGCATTGCTCAGACCGCTCAAAGCCCACGTTAAAACAATTACTTTCGATAATGGTAAAGAGTTTGCACAACACGAGACGCTAGCTAAAGAGCTAGAATGTGATACCTATTTTGCGAAGCCGTATCATTCTTGGGAAAGAGGTCAAAACGAGAATGCCAATGGGCTATTGCGCCAATACTTTCCCAAGACAATGACGCTTATCGATGTCACCACTCAGCAAGTTCTTGAAGCGCTCCACAAACTGAACAATCGACCTAGAAAGTGCCTAGGCTTTAGGACGCCGGCTGAAGTATTTATGGGACTGACTGGCTTGGATGCAAATAATTTATCCGGTTATGCACTTATCACTTGAATTCAGGTCATTGTATATACCCATCGCCATTGAAAATGCGAATATAGAATACTTATATTAGCTAGCTGATTATGGTCAAAATAAGCTTATGAACAATCATTTAACACCCAGCGAGCGCGATGAACTCATAAAATCTCATCGTAAAGAGAGAGATGGGCGTATTCGAGACCGAATAAAAGCTGTTTTAGCTTTTGATGAGGGTTATAGTTATTCAGAAATTTCTAGAATTTTGCTTTTAGATGATGAGACTATTAGACGCCCTATCGATGATTACTTTTCTAAAGCTAAGCTGAAGCCCGAAAACGGAGGCAGCAAAAGTGATTTAAACGAGAATGAAACAGCAAAGCTCGTTAAACACGTAGAAGGAATGACTTATCCTTATGTTAAGGACATTTGCACTTATGTGAAGTTGAATTTCGGTAAGCTTTACAGTGTAAGCGGCATGACAAAATGGCTGCATCGCAATAATGTCTGCCATAAGAAGCCTCATGCAGTTCCAGCGAAAGCAAACGCACAGGCGCAAAAAGCGTTTGTCAAGGAATATGAACATCTTTCGAAAGACGCTAAAAACAAGGGTTTAATCTATTTCTCGGACAGTTTTCATCCGCAGTATCAAACACGGTTGGCTTATGGATGGATTTTAAGAGGCACTCGAAAGAATATTGCCACAACGGCTCGTCAAACACGATTGAATTTCATTGGTGCTGTCTCTTTGGAGGGTCACAAAATAATCCACACTGAAGTTGAGCGAGTGAATGCGCAAACCATTAAATCTTTTCTAAAATCTCTACGCAAACGGCATGCACCAGAGAAAGACATTCATGTAATTTGGGATAATGCGGCTTATCATAAGAGCAAAGACGTTCAGTCTTATGCCAAGGACTCAAACATTAAATTACACTATTTGCCGCCCTATTCACCGAATTTAAATCCAATTGAGCGACTTTGGAAAATGATGCATGAAGCGGTTACTTATAATCGGTACTATGAGAAGTTTGTAGATTTTCGGGAAGCCTCTTTGAATTTTTTCAAGCGCATTGGAAGACGAAAGATTGTATTGAGAAAAAGAATCACTGATAGGTTTCACATTATTAATGCACCGATGTTCGCATCTTGAAGTGTGATGGGTATATACCAATCGCCATTGAAAGTGCGAATATAGAATACTTGCACTAGCTAGCTGATTATGGTCAAAATAAGCTTATGAAAAATCATTTAACACCGAGCGAGCGCGATGAACTCATAAAATCTCATCGTAAAGAGAGAGATGGACGTATTCGAGACCGAATAAAAGCTGTTTTAACTTTTGATGAGGGTTATAGTTATTCAGAAATTTCTAGGATTTTGCTTTTAGATGATGAGACTATTAGACGCCATGTCGATGATTACTTTTCTAAAGCTAAGCTGAAGCCCGAAAACGGAGGCAGCAAAAGTGATTTAAACGAGAATGAAACAGCAAAGCTCGTTAAACACATAGAAGGAATGACTTATCCTTATGTTAAGGACATTTGCACTTATGTGAAGTTGAATTTTGGGGCTCTTCCCTTCTTTAAGTGGGTGGTTTAGCATAATCTAAAACACTCAATGCAAAGATGCATCAATGCGCGACAAGAAACTCTATTCTCGAATACTAGGTATTGAAACACCCTGGTTCGTGTCTGATGTCGAGCTGTCCCTTCAGGCGCAACAGGTTAAAGTCTTTATTGAGCACACTGGCAAAAAAGGCTGCCAATGCCGTGTTTGCGCTAAGCCCTGTCCGGGTTACGACCACATTATCCAGAAGTGGCGGCATTGGGATACCTGTCAGTTCCAAACTATCCTCGTTGCCCGTGTTCCCCGTGTCCAGTACCCTGAACACAAGGTGTTGGCCATTGACGTTCCTTGGGCTGAATCAGGCTCCCGATATACAGCCCTGTTCGAAGCCTTGGTCATTGACTGGCTCAAAGAGGCAACAACCAAGGCTGTTGCACGACAAATGAAGCTTAGCTGGAACGCCATTGATGGTATTGGGCAACGTGCCGTGAACAGAGGTCTTGCTCGCAGGGATGCCCAATCTCCAAAGCGACTCGCTGTTGATGAGACCTCTTTCAAAAGCACCACGAATACGTCACAGTAGTGACCGACCACGATAAAGGCGTCGTTATCCATGTCGCTGATGAGCGTAAAAGCGACAGCCTCAATGAGTATTTTGATACGTTGGCGGATGACGCCAAAAAAGGTATCGAATGTGTGACGATGGATAGGTCCAAAGCTTATATCAAGTCAGTCAGGCAAACTATTCCGCAGGCAGGCCAGAAGATAGCATTTGATAAATTCCCTATTGCCCAATCCCTCGGTAAAGCGGTCAATATGGTTCGCATGGAAGAGAATAAAACCCTTATAAGCAAGGGTGTAGAGTGGCTAAAGGGAACTCGTTACAACGGGCTGACAAACCCTGAGAACCTGTCTAAAGAGCAGTGGGATAACTTTGAACCACTGAGACACTCAACCCTTAAAACAGCTCGTGCCTGGGCTATCGGTGAACTGGCGATGAGCTTATGGAATTACCCATCCACAACTTGGGCAATCAAAGCCTGGAAGAAGTGGTTGAGCTGGGCTCAGCGATGTCGCCTAGAACCCATCAAGGAAGTGGCTAGAACGATTAAAGCGCATTTGTGGGGCATCGTCAACGCTATTGTTCTTAAGGCCAACAATGGACGAGCAGAAGGCATTAACAGCACGATCCAAAGTTTGAAGAATCGAGCGTGTGGTTTCAGAAACCGTGAACGATATAAGGCAGCGATCTACTTTCATCTGGGTGGGCTGGATTTATATCCCACTGGCATACATCGCTGAAAACCACCCACTTAAAGAAGGGAAGAGCCAATCGGAGGCGTGGCGGGTTTGCGCCAGGGCGTGCTTGAGCGCCTGCCTCCCGACGTATTTCTGATGCCTGCTGAGCGCAACGGCCTACACCTCTTTTTCCGCGAACTGGGTACGCGCCGCACGGCGCTGTTGCATCATGCCTCCAGGGAAAACATTGATCTCAGTGAACTGCTACGGGATGTTATCCGTTCCCGCTACGCTATGCCCATCGCCCACTATATTGACTGGTTAAACCAGCTTGCCGACATTCAACGCGGGAGCGCCAGCGATTTTCATCTATTCGCGGAGGAATTGAAAAAGAAACTCGCCCAGGGCGCTTACCGCGTGGACGGACGCACCGACGATACGCCTTTAAACCCTACCAGAAAAAGCGGGATGGACAGGCTACCCGGACCCTGGGGCTGCATATGACATCCAGTACCGTCAAAAGCCTGTTCGGCCTCTGGTTTTACCTGGAAAACCAGGCGAAGCGGGGCGATCTGTTGATGATTGACGAACCGGAACTCAATATTCACCCGGAGAACCAGCGCCAGATCGCCCGGCTGCTGGCGAAACTGGTCAATGCCGGGATGAATATCGTGATCAGCACCCACAGCGATTATATCGTCCGCGAATTCAATACCCTGATCATGCTCAGTCAGGACGATGGAACCTTGCGAAAAAAGCATAAATACCAGGCCGAAGAAGTTCTCGACCCCGATAAAGTCGCCGCCTACCTGTTTGATGAACAAGAAATCAAACCCTTTGAGATAACATCACAGGACGGTATTTACGCCACCACCTTTGATCAGGTGATTACTGACCTGAACAAAGTCAACGACGACATCTACTACAGTTTGCAGGAAAAACGGTATGAACGGAACCGTGATTGACATCATTCGGGACACCATTGGTTCGCGCTACCATTTACTGCGCAACGATAGAGACTGGATCGTACAAAACGAAGCGAGGGTCGAAATAAGATCGCCGCATAAGCACAGTATGGCCTTCTGCCTTAAACACGCTAAAGAAGAGAAGGGTCTGGCGTTTTTCAGCGCCAGCCCACCCAAACACCTGGCGAAAATGTGTGATGCCCTGATAGCCGTTTCGCACGCCAATACGCTTTATCTGTTTGCTATCGAAGTGAAAACGGCGCACAAGGACGACTATAAAAAGCAGCTTGCCAATGGTAAATATTTCTGGGACTGGCTTATCGCCCTTTTCAGGGAGCACGGCTATCTGAACGAGACCGTGCAACACATTGGATTGCTGATCTGGTGGCCCCGTGAAAAATCCGTGCGCAAGGGAACCACGACCCATGCAGGGAGCAGGCTGAAAAAAGTGACCTCAAAAAGTCTTTTCGATCTCAAATTCGAGGCGCGAAATATTGGCCGCATTCAGTTGCTGGAAATGCTTGAATGGAGGAGAAAAAATCCCGGGCATCTGTCGCCTTGAAATCAGCGGCTATGCCGATTTGATGAGAACAGCCGGGTGTTCTTTTATTACTTCTACACTATAATAGTGTGCACTATTATAGGGCACCTCTAAAAATTACGATTTTAACGTTTTGCTAGAGCGTAAGTGACTGATTTTATTGATCATCAGATTTCGGAATGTGGATTATTAGAGGTGCCCTATAGTGTATTGAGGGCAATCATATGAAAAACATCACCTTAAGTGCCGATGAGCACTTGATTGAGGCCGCCCGTCAGCGCGCGAAAAGCGAGCACACCACGCTCAACGCCAAATTCCGTGAATGGCTGGAAGACTATGCGCAACGCCAGCGTAAGCGACAGGCGGAGATTGCCATGGCAAATATTGAAGAGATGTGTAAAACGGTGCGTACGGGTGGGCGGAAATTCACTCGGGACGAAATGAATGAATGCTAATTTTTTTGACAGTAATATCCTAATTTACATGTTTGATGAAACGGCGCCACAAAAACAAGCCATCGCTAAGGACTGTGTTGCTCATGCATTGATAACAGATAACACCGTGATTAGCTATCAGGTGGTGCAGGAAACTCTGAACGTAATCACAACGAAACTGCAAGTTAGGGCAACGCCAGCGCAAGTCAATGCCTTTTTGGCCGATACCCTGGCACCACTATGGAAAATCAACCCCTCAGTCGGTCTTTATCAGCATGGGTTGAAACTCCAGTCACGCTACCAATATCGTTTTTACGATTCCCTGATTATCGCAGCGGCGTTGGAGGCCGGATGCAGAACCCTCTACAGTGAAGATTTACAACATGGGCAAACGATTGAACAACTGACCATCAAAAACCCGTTCAGGGAAACACAAGATGGCTAAAAAATATCCTAAAAAAGTTGAAACGCTGACCCACGAAAGCGATAAGCGGATCAATATCCCCACCGCGGAATACGAGGTCGCTCTGCACGAAAAAGACAAGAGCGCTATTCGCACCGCCTATAAGCGCCCTGACGCAGCAGGTCATCTGGCCGAGGAAAAAGAAACAAGAAATCGTGACCTGGATCCGCAACTGGTCTGGCGCGGCAAGGATGAACAGGATTGGTCAGATTTAGTCGTTCACGCCCCGCCGCTGTATATACCCATCGCCATTGAAAATGCGAAACTAGAATACTTACATTAGCTAGCTGATTATGGTCAAAATAAGCTTATGAACAATCATTTAACACCGAGCGAGCGCGATGAACTCATAAAATCTCATCGTAAAGAGAGAGATGGGCGTATTCGAGACCGAATAAAAGCTGTTTTAGCTTTTGATGAGGGTTATAGTTATTCAGAAATTGCTAGGATTTTGCTTTTAGATGATGAGACTATTAGACGCCATGTCGATGATTATTTTTCTAAAGCTAAGCTGAAGCCCGAAAACGGGGGCAGCAAAAGTGATTTAGACGAGAATGAAACAGCAAAGCTCGTTAAACACGTAGAAGGAATGACTTATCCTTATGTTAAGGACATTTGCACTTATGTGAAGTTGAATTTTGGTAAGGTTTACAGTGTAAGCGGCATGACAAAATGGCTGCATCGCAATAATTTCTGCCATAAGAAGCCTCATGCAGTGCCAGCGAAAGCAAACGCACAGGCGCAAAAAGCGTTTGTCAAAGACTATGAACATCTTTCGAAAGACCCTAAAAACAAGGGTTTAATCTATTTCTCGGACAGTTTTCATCCGCAGTATCAAACGCGGTTGGCCTGTGGATGGATTTTAAGAGGCACTCGAAAAAGTATTGCCACAACGGCTCGTCAAACACGATTGAATTTCATTGGTGCTGTATCTTTGGATGGTCACAAAATAATCCACACTGAAGTTGAGCGAGTGAATGCGCAAACCATTAAATCTTTTCTAAAATCTCTACGCAAACGGCATGCACCAGAGAAAGACATTCATGTAATTTGGGATAATGCGGCTTATCATAAGAGCAAAGACGTTCAGTCTTATGCCAAGGACTCAAACATTACTAATTCGGAAAAAAATTACCCGACATTAATTCAGAATATATCTGACATGCTTTTCATAGAAAAACCGTTTAATTATTTGCGTATTGTGTTGCAGTGAGTGCAACACCGAACGAGCCAAGGCCACCCGTTGCTCCTTTGTAGCCACCACTGTCCGCCCAATTCGTTGGCTTTTTACATGATGCCATACTAGCTCATCAGGATTGAGTTCCGGTGAATACGGCGGTAACCATACTAACGTGAGCTTACCTTGGCTAGTGCGGACAAATTCTTGCACTTTCTTGGCTCGATGAATGGGATGGCCATCAACAATCAAATAGACCGATCGCTTGGCGTTGTGCAACAAACGCCTTAGAAAGTCGATAAAAACGTCTGCGGTTACCCGTGATTCGGTTACCATGAAACGCAGGTGACCCTTCGGCGAAACGGCTGACAGCCTATTCACACTAAAGCGCCGACCCGTTTTCGCTACAACTGGCGTATCACCCCGTACCCCCCAAGTGGTACCACGATGATAATCCGACCGGATCGTCGATTCGTCGCCAAAATAGACCCGCGCTCGGCGCCTTTTCGCTTCTCGTTGTACTTCAGGCCAAGTTTCTCTTAACCATACCTTAACCTGATCAGGGTTTTGCTCGTATGCCTTAAACCCAGGGCGCTGCGCACTCATCCCCCAACGAGACAGGCTATTGCCCACCGAGCGCTCGCTGACCTCGATGCCAAATTTGTCTTTCAGTCATATCTGAATCATCGAGCGCGTCCACAAGGCATCGTGAAAATCCAATTGCAACGGATTCGTTTTAACTAGTTCACGTAAGCGATCCGCATATTCATCGGGACACTTTCTTGGGCGGCCCGTGATCTTGCCGGTGGACAGCGCCTGTTCACCACCTTGCTCATATCTGGATAACCAATCGTCAATGCAAGAACGATGAAATCCGAGGGCTTTAATTACTTTTTCAGGGCTTTCACCCGATAATACTTGCGCAACCGCGTGCCTGCGGATGGCTTCTCGCGCGGAATGGGGCAGTGAGCGACCGTCTGTCTTTTTCATAGTATCACTATAACACATTTTATTAATTTGTGTCGGGTAATTTTTTGCCGAAGTAGTAGATTACACTATTTGCCGCCCTATTCACCGAATTTAAATCCAATTGAGCGACTTTGGAAAATGATGCATGAAGCGGTTACTTATAATCGGTACTATGAGAAGTTTATAGATTTTCGGGAAGCCTCTTTGAATTTTTTCAAGCGCATTGGAAGACGAAAGATTTTATTGAGAAAAAGAATCACTGATAGGTTTCACATTATTAATGCACCGATGTTCGCATCTTGAAGTGTGATGGGTATATCTCAGGAAAAAATTCACCCCAAGGCATTGATTGATGACCTGCGCCGCCAGACCGAAAAGACGGAACAGGCGCAATCGGCGCAGGCTGATCTGTTCGCCGACTTCAACGGCCTGCCCAATGAAGCCGCGAAAACCGAGTTCTACCAGCACGAGGCCAATTGGTCGAACCGGATGATTCTGGGAGACAGCCTGCAGGTAATGGCTTCACTGGCGGAACGGGAGGGATTGCGGGGTAAGGTGCAGTGCATCTATTTCGACCCGCCTACGGTATCAAATTCAACTCCAATTTCCAGTGGTCAACGACCAGTCGAGACATTAAAAACGGTAACGCACAGCACATACTACTTCGGCAAAAAATTACCCGACACAAATTAATAAAATGTGTTATAGTGATACTATGAAAAAGACAGACGGTCGCTCACTGCCCCATTCCGCGCGAGAAGCCATCCGTAGGCACGCGGTTGCGCAAGTATTATCGGGTGAAAGCCCTGAAAAAGTAATTAAAGCCCTCGGATTCCATCGTTCTTGCATTGACGATTGGTTATCCAGGTATGAGCAAGGTGGTGAACAGGCGCTGTCCACCGGCAAGAGCACGGGCCGCCCAAGAAAGTGTCCCGATGAATATGCGGATCGCTTACGTGAACGGGTTAAAACGAATCCGTTGCAATTGGATTTTCACGATGCCCTGTGGACGCGCTCGATGATTCAGATATGACTGAAAGACAAATTTGGCATCGAAGTCAGTGAGCGCTCGGTGGGCAATAGCCTGTCTCGTTTGGGGATGAGTGCGCAGCGCCCTGGGTTTAAGGCATACGAGCCAGACCCTGCTCAGGTTAAGGTATGGTTAAGAGAAACTTGGCCTGAAGTACAACAAGAAGCGAAAAGGCGGCGAGCGCGGGTCTATTTTGGCGACGAATCGACGATCCGGTCGGATTATCATCGTGGTACCACTTGGGGGGTACGGGGTGATACGCCGGTTGTAGCGAAAACGGGTCGGCGCTTTAGCGTAAGTATGCTGTCAGCCGTTTCGCCGAAGGGTCACCTGCGTTTCATGGTGAGCGAATCACGGGTAACCGCAGACGTTTTTATCGACTTTCCAAGGCGTTTGCTGCACAACGCCAAGCGATCGGTCTATTGGGTTGTTGATGGCCATCCCATTCATCGAGCCAAGAAGGTGCAAGAATTTGTCCGCACTAGCCAAGGTAAGCTCACGTTAGTATGGTTACCGCCGTATTCACCGGAACTCAATCCTGATGAGCTAGTATGGCATCACGTAAAAAGCCAACGGATTGGGCGGACAGTGGTGGCTACAAAGGAGCAACGGGTGGCCTTGGCTCGTTCGGTGTTGCACTCACTGCAACGCAATACGCAAATAATTAAACGGTTTTTCTATGAAGAGCATGTCAGATATATTCTGAATTGATGTCGGGTAATTTTTTTCCGAATTAGTATTTCCAGGACAGTTCTCTGGGCTCTTGCCCTGTGCCAGATAGTAGCCTTGCTCTTGCAAGGCATTGGAAAAACTCTGTTTACTGTCCGATATCGCCCAGCTTTCCTGTAGCTCGCGTTTGATATTGGAAGGCTTGCGGCCAATGCGCAACGCTTGTTGCCATTCAGCGCGAGTGTAGTTGAGCGGATTTTTTCTGCTCTTGTCCCGAAATCCATCCGGCATCTGCCAGCCGTGCTCCAGATACAGGGACTTGGCTATCTCGTTCAGCTTGATTTTGAGGTGCGAGATATTGATCGCTTTCATTTCCTCGCTATCGATCCGGCTCCAGACGCAGTGGGCATGACGGTGGCCTTCTTTTTCGTGGAATACAACGATACGCGGCTGCCCTCCAATCCGAGCTTCTTTTCGACCCGATTCAGCGTGGCTTCAAAGGTCTCGATAGAGACCCGCTCATCCTGTGGTGGATTCAGGCTCAGGGCGTACATGAACTGCCTGCACTGCGTCCTCTTGGACAAGGCATTGGCTTCGTTCAGCGCTTCCAATACGTTTGACGCAATAAATCCACGAACTTCATGGACATTTACATGCTCGTTTTGTTCGCCGTTGAGCAGGGGAAGTGCCATTTGCCGCCCTCCGGCACGCTGATTGCCCTTAAGGATCATTGCCTTTCCCCTCAAAAGGCTCTGACGGCGGCTCTTGGCTCTGAGGCTTCAGCCCCCCATTCTTTCTATTAGTGTGTCGCGCATCCAGCGGATGGCCGCGACGGCGTCTTGCAGGCTTTGCAGCACTTCTTCATTGACGGCAGGGAGCCGGAATTGGCCGCTTTAGCGAGATGGTTGATGTTGCTGGCAATACGGGATTGACCTAAAGCGCCAAGTAGCTTGGCCAGCAATTTCTGATCCTGAATACGTGGCTTGCGAGACGGCGGTGGCCGAACACCGTTTTGCAAAATAGCGTCCTTGATGAGCTGCCCCAAAGGCTGTCCGTCGGCGAGTCTTGTTAGTTCGGCACGTTCCTGATCGGTCAGACGAACGGAAAAAGGTGCTGGATAGGTCTTCTTTGAGGGAGGACGCTTTCTAGCCACTTTTTTGCCCTCCCATTGATGGAGAAGGGGGTTTTCGGTTAGAGTTCGCGCCCTGAACGGTGTGGGCTCCTTCTAAGCTAGATAGTAACGCACTCAGGGGTTGCGGCTTAGAGGCGATATCAAAGGCAGTGACTAGCGGTAGATACTGTTGGCAGCCAGCTCCCGCTATCAAGTGAGCCGCTGCGTAAGTGGAGCAAGAAAGAACCCGCCATGAGCGGGTTTTTTTGCGCGCGCTCGCGGCTTGAAACTAGGCCTCACGCGCACTGATGAATGCACGCCGATAAATGCACGGATTAAGGACGTATGTCGAAACAACTCGCGGCGAGCGGCGCTAAGCATTTTGCTGATCACTTAATCAGCGAAATACGCGACGTGGGCCATCCTCTGTGTGTGGGGCTGGATCCCCATTTGGATTTGATCCCCTCTTTGTTTACCCAAGGCAGCATGCATCCGAGTGATGAATTAACGGCCCAGGCTATTGAGAGTTTCTTAAGTGCCGTGCTCGAGCGCATTGCTGGGCGGGTTGCCATCGTAAAACCACAGATCGCGTTCTTTGAACAGTTGGGCTGGCGCGGCCTCAGGGTATTGAGCCGGTTGTGCGCACGGGCCCAGGCTGATGGACTGACAGTTTTGCTGGATGCTAAACGTGGTGATATCGGCTCCACTGCCAAGGCTTATGCCAAAGCTTATCTGACGGCTGATGCAACTATGCCGGTGAACGCGCTAACACTAAATCCATATCTGGGATTGGATTCGTTGGCTGAGTTCGCGGCGGTTGCGGCTGGTGCCGGGAAGGGGCTTTTCGTGCTGGTGAAAACCAGCAATCCAGGAAGCGGTGACCTTCAAGATCAGCAGGTGCAGGCTCAACCGCTCTACATACAAGTGGCTAGAGGCTTGGTCGCTATGCATGGTGCGCTGAAAGGACCAGTGACTGGATGGTCGTCCCTCGGTGTCGTCTGTGGCGCCACTTGGCCGCATCAAGCAGCGCTCGTGCGCGAAGCACTACCCCATGCGCTATTTCTAGTTCCGGGTTACGGCGCCCAGGGCGGCAGTGCCGCTGATGCGCTTGCCGGTTTCGTGCCAGGTCCATATGGACTAGAGGGGGGTATCGTCAATACCTCACGTGGTGTGGTGTTTGCGGCCAATAGTGCCGCTGCATCGAGCACTGCTGCATGGGAGCAAGCCATCGATAACGCCCTTGAGAGCAGCATTGATGAGTTGGGTAACGCCGTGCACGTCTGAGTGAGCCATAACCGCTGCTCCTAGCATTGGGCAGATAATCCCGCACCATACGGCCGTAGACGGGTAAAGGTCGCGTTGAGGTGAAGGCAATTGTTTCAGGAATTAATATACTGTTTGAGAATATATCCGGCGCCAACGGCCTATGGCACAAGGACCCACCGGTGGATTGGAAACACGAATTCGAGCGATACCGCGGCTTTGCTGAATCTAGCGCTGATTGGTTTTGGGAGACGGATGCCGAGCTGCGCTTCGTCTGGTTCTCCGACAGCGTTAAAGACGCGTTCGGCGTGTTGCCGCAGTGGCATTATGGCAAGACCAGCGAACAGATGCTGGGTGAGGAAAGTAATCCCAGTGCTTGGCACGAGCATCTGCGTACCTTGCACGCCTACCTGCCGTTTCGTGACTTCATCTTTCAATACAAAGGTGATGAGAGTGCGCCAGATGTGTGGATCAGTACGAGTGGCGTCCCGGTATTCGATGAGAATAGGAGGTTTCAAGGCTACCGGGGCATGGCCCGGGATGTCTCGCAGGAGGTTAAAGCACGCCACGCCGCACTGACCGCTGAAGCTCGGTTACATGAGGCGCTTCGCGTCTGCGCCGATGCGCTGGTGCTATACGATGCCAACGATACATTAGTCCTGTGGAACGACGCCTTCGAGACCCTGTTCCATGAGATCAAAGACGTGCTGCGAGTGGGCGTTTCTTTCGAGCAAACGGTGCGTACCGCTCTGGAGCGTGGGGTCATACCCGATGCTATAGGCCATGAAGAGACGTGGCTCAAGGAGCGCTTAGCGGCCCACCGTACCGCCGCAGGTCCCATTGAGCGTGAACTGGCCGATGGACGTATTTTTGTCGTCCAGGAACGGTCTATCGCCGAAGGTGGCATTCTCGCGATCTGGACGGATATAACGGCACTGCGCCAGGCTCAGAGCGCGGAACGTCAGGCGGAGCAAAGACGCCGCTTGCTGGCGGCGTCGATCGATCAGCTAGATGAGTTGTTTCTACTGGTCGATGAAGCGGACCGTATTGTGATAGCCAATGAGAAGTTTAGGGAAATCAACGCGGCTGTCGCCCACACGGTGCGCCCAGGTGTTCTCTTCGAGGAACATATACGTGCGGCGCTGGCGGCGGGTTTATATCCCGAGGCTGCTCAGCGAGAGGATGAATGGCTACGGGAGCGTCTGGCGCGGCACCGCAATCCGCAGGGTCCGTTTGAGTTAGAATGCCAAGATGGCCGCATCTTGCTGGTTCATGAGCAGCTCCTACCGTCCGGTGGCGCCGTGACTATCTCCCTTGATGTAACTGCCCACAAACGGGCGGAGATAGCTACGGCACAGGTGAACAAGATGCAGGCGATCGGGCAGTTGGCCGCGGGTATCGCGCACGACTTCAACAATATGCTGGGCACTATCCTAGGCAATGTACACCTCGGCATGTTAGCGAACGCCGATGGGGCTGGTGAAGATACCAGGCGCTATCTTGAGGAGATCCGGCTAGCCGGCGAGCGAGCGCGCGATATCGTCGCCCAACTGCTCGCGTTTGGCCGTGGCGACTCGGGGGTGATGGAAACGTTCAGCCTGCGCCATGTGCTTGACGAAACCGTCAAGCTGTTGCGCGCGACGCTGCCTGCCAGTGTCAAACTGAAGATCGACATCAACGATGAGTTGGAGATGTACGGACAAGTGGTGACGCTCAAGCAAGCGATATTGAACTTAGGCATCAACGCTCGTGACGCCATGTCGGGGAGAGGTACTTTAGCGATTAAGTTCTTACGCTCGCGGCGGGGACAACACGAGCGGTGTAATTCGTGTCAGTTACCGGTCAACGGTGACTTTGCGATTTTGTCGATCGAGGACACCGGGAGCGGTATCGCTGCCGCCGACTTGGGACGTCTTTTTGAACCCTTCTACACCACTAAGAACCTGTTCAAGATCTGACGATTTTGGACATCTGACCTAAGCTATTGTTATCCATAGTCATAGCGGCTGCGAAGGCAATGACAGACGAGCGAATCTACCCGAGTGACCTATCTCGCCAACAGTTCGAGAAAGTTAGACCGATCCTGGAGGCGGCGCGTCGGCGAACCAAGCCAAGGCAACTCGATCTCTATCACGTGTTCAACGCAGTGTTGTACCTGCTGAAGACCGGCTGCCAATGGCGCATGTTGCCCAACGAGTATCCAAAGTGGCGAAGTGTGCATGAGTATTTCACTATCTGGCGGCAATCGTCCCCAGAAGACTCTTGCAGCGCCTTGGACAAGGCGTTAAAAAAATGGGTTGGCGAGGCCCGCAAATCCCAGGGGCGCAGTGGCAAAACCAGCCTGATCATCGTTGATGCACAGAGCGTGAAGAACACAGACAGTGCAAACCACAAAGGTTATGACGCAGGCAAGAAGACTTCTGGTATCAAGCGGCACATAGCTGTGGACACTCAGGGATTGGTGCACGCTGCTTTTGTGACCACGGCAAATGTCACTGATCGAGCTGGGGCACTGGCCGCACTTGCTGCTCAAGCAGATGGGCGCCTCTCGGAGGTTAGGTGTGTAGTGGGCGATGGCGGGTACACGGGGATGGCTTTCGCTGGCGAAGTGCTGAGATTAATCGGAGCGAACGTCGAAATTATCAAACGCTCGGACACGGGTCGTTTTGCCGTCCTCCCGAAGAGGTGGGTTGTCGAGCGAACCTTCTCATGGTTTGAGAAAAACCGCCGGTTGTGGAAAAACTGTGAGCGGCTAATCGAAAGCTCGTTGGGCATGATGCTACTTGCAAATATTGCGCTGTTGCTTCGGAGATCTTGAACAGGCTCTAAGCCCTTCGGGAAAGGTACCGGCATGGGCCTGGCTGTAGTCCATGGCGTCATTCATAAGCTCAATGGCCATATTCATATAGAAAGCGTGGAGGGACAGGGTACGTGCGTGAATCTTTTGCTACCCCGCAAACCGGCAAGGTCGCAACAGCGTTGAGGTCCTGCGCTAACGCACGTCAATGTGTACCTCCGCCATCAACCCAGGACGGAGCCGCTTATCGGTTTGCTCGATGACTATCCGCACTGGAACCCGTTGGGTGATTTTGGTGAAGTTACCACTCGGATTGGGATTGGGTAACAACGCGAAAGTCGAGGTGGTCGCCTGCCCAATGCGTTCCACGCGGCCGCTTAGTTGGGCCTCGGGATAAGCGTCCACTACGATGTGTACGGGCTGCTCCGGCCTGAGCCGGCGAAGTTCAGTTTCCTTGATATTAGCCTCTATCCACATATGCTTGGGGTCGTGGATAAGCGCAATCCTCTGGCCTGCTCGTAGGTACTCTCCAGGCTCGACGAATACTCTGTCCACCACACCGGTTAATGGACTGGGTACCACGCGGTCGCCTATCGCCAACCGGTTTTCCTCGATCTCACCGGTGATTTGGGCGGCGCGGTGGCGCAGTTTTTCCGCTTCGCTGGCCAACACATCCACCCGTGCCCTGGACGCTTGCGCTTCAGCCATCTCCCCTTGCGCTTCAGCGTGCCGGGCGACCGCGCTTAAATACTGGCCGTGCAGTTGATGTACCAGCGTGCGTGCCTGATCAAGGCTCTGTTTGGACGCCACGCCGTCCTTATAGAGCGATTGCACCCTGGCCAGTTCCTCGCGTGCTAGATCTAACTGCGGTTTGAGGGATTGCACCACGGCCTCGGCAGCGCGTACCCGGGAGGCGCGGGTCGCTAGCAGCATACGCGTTTGTTCCTCGACCATTTGGCTCTCGGCATCTAGCCGGCGCTGCTCAGCTTCGATGCCGCCGCGCTGTGCCTCTAGCTGCGTCAGCTGTAGGCGGGCCGCCCGGTCGTCCAAACTGGCGATAGGCGCGTCGCGTTTCACCTGCTGTCCTTCCTCCGCATGTAGCTGCGTCAGCCAACCATCCACACGGGAGCTGACGGTGACCAGCTGGGCGGTAATGCGAGCATCGGTTTCTTTTACGAAGACCAGACGTTCGCGGAACTCTTGCACCGCGAACCAGCTACCGGCTGCTACTAGGATGAGTACAAATAGCGACTGAAATGAGAATACCCGCCGCAGCGCACTCATGGAATGACCTGCGAATGACTGCGGTTGCGGTGCGCCACGAGGGCACGAAACTCCCTTACGATAAAGAAAACTCCGGCGATGAAAAACACCGGCATGCGGGCGTATTACACAGCGCCCGCCGGTGGTGTACTGATGCGGTTCAGACAAGCAGACAAAACCTCTCAATCACGTTTCGTGCAGGCGCAAGTGGGCGAGCCGCTCTAGACTTAAGCTCAATGCTTAAGTTGTCACCCTAAATCATCGCCTTACGTTAACTGGTTGCTCACAGCGGGCGGTCAATCATAGCAGGTCCAGTCCCCCGGTTAAGAACGGACACTGCAGGGGCACTAAGTATGCACTATCAGGATTCACGTTAGATGGACGAAGAGCATCGTCTGCTCGCCGATTCTACGCGGCGTTTCTTCGCCGACGAGCTGCCACCCCAGCGCTGGCGTAACAAGGTATGGTGGACAGAGCTTTTTGGGCCAAGGCAGGACAGGCCTGGGTTGCTAGCCGCATCGGTACCGGAGCGCTGGGGCGGTGCCGGCGGCACTTATGACCATGATGCGGTAACACTGCTTGAACAAGCGCGCGGGCGACAGTAGTTGGGGTCTAAAGAATGCATCAAGAAGGTTGCTTAGCGAGAAAATTGCTGCGCTTGGCGGTGACGGATGTGGATCGGCACGCTATACTAGCGCGCTGCGTTTGGCCACCGACGAGCTTGGCTCCTTGATGAGTATTGGTCAATCGGTGGGATCTGCCAATTGGCAGAGACTGGATTTGTTCGCTCTATAGTGGGCCTTGTGCCCATTTTTTGTTTTGGAGGCAAGAAACCGCTGATCGACGCATCGACTCCAGGGGCTAAGATTCCGAGAACTAAAGATCCGGCGCCAGCGAAGACCACGACACGGGGCAGAGCTGTAACCGAGGTTTCAGGCGTTCAGACGTTAGAGCAAAAGCTCACCGGGCTACTGCACCCAAGCATACAGATGCTGGGTTACGAATTCGTGGGATTAGAGTACCACGCCGGCGGTGCTGGCATGTTGCGGATCTATATCGATCAGCCGGGCGGCGTGACCATCGACGATTGCGCCGACGTTAGCCATCAAGTGAGCGGTGTGCTCGACGTGGAAGATCCGATCGCAACTGCTTACACCCTCGAGGTGTCGTCGCCCGGTGTGTTCAGACCGCTCATGAAAGCCGAGCACTATAAGCGGTTCGCAGGCGAACGGGTGAAGGTTGAACTGGAATCGTCACACGAGGGGCGGCGGCGGTTTCGTGGCACCTTGATTGAATTGGTGGATGACACCGTTGTTATAGAGGAGGAAGGGGCACGTTTTGAGTTTCCGCTGTCGATGGTCGCTAGGGCGACGCTCGACCCTGAGTTATAGCTTCGCGCGGGATTGGAATGAACAAAGAGATTTTGATGGTGGTGGAAGCCGTATCCAATGAGAAAGGCGTCGCCGCTGAAATCATT
Organism: Gammaproteobacteria bacterium; assembly: GCA_012103455.1. Lineage (GTDB taxonomy): Bacteria > Pseudomonadota > Gammaproteobacteria > HK1 > HK1 > WLWT01. The sequence continues at coordinate 3,109,670 of WLWT01000001.1, read as the reverse complement.
TTCGAGGCCATTGAGGCTGCGCTTGCGAGTGCAACCAAGAAAAAACACGGTGATGAATGCGATGTGCGTGTAGAGATCGATCGGGATAGTGGCCACTACGAGACCTTCCGCAGATGGCAGGTAGTGCCTGATGAGGGCATTCCATCCGAAGACGAAAGCCCAGCCGAGGGCGATGGGACAGTTTTGCTAGAGCCTGTACCTGGGCGCCATATCAAATTGACCGAAGCTCGCATCGATCATCCAGCCATCACCCTCGGTGAATACATAGAAGAACCGATGGAGTCGGTCGATTTTGGCCGTATCGCGGCGCAGACGGCGAAACAGGTGATCGTTCAAAAAGTGCGCGAAGCAGAGCGTGCGCAGATCGTCGAGGCTTACGAGGATCGGGTGGGCGAGCTTATCACCGGCTTGGTCAAGCGCATTGAACGCGGTAACGTCGTATTGGATTTGGGCGGTAATGCCGAGGCTGCGATCATGCGCGATGAGCTGATCCCGCGCGAAGCCATGCGCCCTGGCGATCGGGTGCGCGGTTACCTGCGTGATGTCAGCTCCGTGCTGCGGGGACCGCAATTGTTCGTGAGCCGCACTGCCCCGGAATTGTTAATGGCACTCTTCCAACTCGAAGTACCGGAAATCGGCGAGGGGCTCATCGAGATCATGGGTGCCGCCCGTGATCCCGGCTCACGCGCCAAGATCGGCGTCAGGACCAAGGAAGCGCGAGTTGACCCGGTGGGAGCTTGCGTGGGGATGCGCGGGTCGCGGGTGCAGGCGGTATCCAACGAGTTGGCGGGCGAGCGTGTTGACATCATTCCATGGGATGAGAATCCGGCGCAGTACGTCATCAATGCGATGTCACCAGCCGAGGTGGCCTCTATCGTCGTCGATGAGGAGGCCGGATCCATGGATGTGGCTGTGGGTGAGGAGCAACTTTCGCAAGCCATCGGACGCGGAGGGCAAAATGTGCGTTTGGCCAGCCAACTGACGGGCTGGGAACTCAACGTCATGACCGAAGCGCAGGCGGATGAGAAAATCGAGGCGGAGACTGAAGATCTGCTGCGCATGTTCATGGAGCAGTTGGATGTCGATGAAGAAGTGGCGAATATCCTCATTCAGGAGGGCTTTCAGTCGATCGACGACGTCGCCTGGGTGGCAACCGAGGAGATGAGCCAGATCGAAGAATTCGACGCGGATGTGGTGGAGGAATTACAGAGCCGGGCGCGCGACCTGTTGCTAACCAAGGCGATCGCCAGCGAGGAGCGCATTAAGGGCTCTGGAGATCTGTTCGAAGTGGAAGGCATGACCAACGAACTGGCGGAATTGTTAAATCAAGCGGGCATCGTCTCGCGCGAAGACTTGGCGGAACAATCCGTCGATGAATTGCTCGAGATTGCCGATTTAGAGACGCAATTTGCTGGCGATCTGATTATGTCGGCTCGCGCGGTTTGGTTTGAAGACGAAGAAAACGAGTCCTAAAAAAGCCAAGGCTTAAGAGGCCTAGACCCAGTGATCTAGATCTCGCAAGCGTAAGGTTTAGAGAGTGGGGCCTGAAAAGTTTTAGGTCTGGAAGTCTTGGGCTTAAAAGAGTCCAGAGGATAGTGCACATGATGCAAGTCACGGTCAGGCAACTGGCTAATTCCGTGGGAACGCCGGTAGAGCGGCTGCTCGATCAATTGAGCGAAGCAGGATTGCCCCACCGGGAAGCGGACGAGCACATTAACGACGAAGACAAGGCTCAATTGCTGGAGCACTTGCGTACACGCAGAGGTACGTCAGCTAAACCAAAAGTGGAAAAACGCCTGAGCGTCAAGCGCAAGCAAGTCAGTGAGATCAAAGTGTCTTCAACTGCCGGCAGGCGTAAAACAGTTACCGTGGAGGTGCGCAAGCGCCGTACGTTGCCGCGCAAGCCGCAGGAAGCGGGCGCTAATGCGGCTCGCGGCTCGGAACCGGCTGCCGCCGAGTCCTATCAACGAGAGCGCATGGAGGCCGCGAAGCGGGATCTGGCAGAACAAGCAAAACGCCGTCAGCTCGAGCTGGGTGCTCAGCTTCGCGCCGAAGCGGAAGCCAAGGAGCTAGAAGAGACGCGCCGTAAAGCCGAAGAGCCGGCACGCCGTAAAGCGGAAGCCAAAGCACGGGCTAAGGCGGAGGAAGAAGCGCGTGTGCAAGCTGAGCAGGAGCGCGAAGAAGAAGAGGTGCGTGCCGCCGAGTTAGCCAAGAAAGAGGCCGCCAGAGTCGCGGCGCAAGAGGAACGGCGGCAGCGCGAAGAGGAAGAAGCGCAGCGCAGCGCGGAGGCTGAGCGGGCCGCCCGCGAGGCCGAGGAAGTGCGGCGTAGCCAGAAACAGGAAGAGGAGCGCGAGGCGCGTTTTGGCCGCAAAGAGCTGCACGTTGCCGCCGATAAGAGTGGCCGTAGGCGCAAAAAAGCCCAGAGCAAAACGTCTACTGGCCGGCGTGTTCCACCACCGTCCACGGGCCGCCAAGCGTTTGAGCGTCCCACCGCGCCAATCGTACGAGAAGTATCGCTGCCGGAGACTATCTCAGTGGCCGACTTGGCTCAGCGCATGTCGGTGAAAGCGTCGGCGGTGATCAAGGTGATGATGAGCCTTGGTTCCATGGTCACTATCAATCAGGTGGTCGATCAGGAAACTGCTGCCGTCGTGGTTGAGGAAATGGGGCACAAGCCTAAGTTGCTCAACGAAAATACCATCGAAGATGAGGTGCTGAGCGCCACCGGCGAGAACGATTACCAGGCTGTGCCCCGATCGCCGATTGTGACCATCATGGGCCATGTGGATCACGGTAAGACCTCGCTGCTCGACTGCATACGCAAAGCTAAAGTCACCGCTAGCGAAGCGGGCGGTATTACTCAACACATAGGCGCGTACCATGTGGAAATAGAGCAAGGCGGTATTACTTTCCTCGATACTCCAGGCCACGCGGCGTTTACCGCCATGCGCGCCCGTGGCGCCAAGTCCACCGACATCGTGGTGCTGGTGGTGGCGGCCGATGATGGGGTGATGCCGCAAACGGAGGAAGCTATTCAACACGCCAAAGCCGCCGGCGTGCCGCTGATCGTTGCAGTTAACAAGATCGATAGAGAAGAAGCGGCGCCAGACCGGGTCAAACAGGAATTGTCCAACCGGGAAGTCATCCCTGAGGACTGGGGCGGAGACACACAGTTCGTGCATATCTCGGCCATCACCGGTCAAGGCGTTGACGGGTTGCTTGAGGCCATCTTGCTGCAAGCGGAAGTGTTGGAATTGACGGCGCCAACTCAGGGCGCAGCGACGGGTGTGGTCATCGAATCCAGGCTGGACCGGGGCCGTGGTCCAGTGGCCACTGTGCTGGTTCAAGGCGGCACCTTGCGCCGTGGCGATATGCTTTTGGCGGGCCAAGAATACGGCCGCATACGCGGTATGTTCGATGAGCGGGGCGCAGCGGTGGAGACAGCCGGCCCCGCCATGCCGGTGGAGGTATTGGGCTTGTCCGCGCCGCCCAACGCGGGCGATGAAGCACTGGTGGTGGCCGATGAGCGTAAAGCCCGCGAAGTGGCTCAGCTACGTCAATCGCGTTCGCGCGAGGTCAAGCTGGCGCGCCAGCAGGCGACCAGTTTGGATGCTGTGTTCAGTCAGCTCAAAGAAGATGATGCGCTGACCCTTAACGTGGTGTTGAAAGCTGATGTACACGGCTCTACTGAAGCTTTGCGCGATGCGTTGGAGCGTGTATCCACCGATGAAGCTAAGGTAAAAGTGGTGGCCAGCAGCACCGGCGGTATCAACGAGACCGATGTGAATCTGGCGATTGCCGCCAATGCGATCATGATCGGTTTTAACGTACGCGCCGAGAGCAGTGCACGCCGTGTCATTGAAGCGGAGAAGATCGATCTGCACTATTTCAGCGTTATCTATGACGTAATAGATACGGTCAAATCCGCGTTGCAAGGCCTGCTGAAGCCGGAGATGAGAGAGCAGATTGTCGGCATCGCGCAAGTCCGTGATGTGTTCAGAGCGCGCCGTTACGGCGCCATCGCCGGCTGCATGGTGATGGAAGGTGCAGTCAAGCGCAGCAATCCGATACGGGTACTGCGAGACAACGTGGTGATATTCGAAGGCGAACTCGAGTCGTTGCGGCGCTTTCAAGATGACGTCCAAGAGGTCAAATCCGGCATGGAGTGCGGTATTGGTGTGCGCAGCTACAACGACGTCAAACCCGGTGATCAGATTGAGGTGTTTGAACGCGTTCAGATAGAACGCCGGCTCTGACGGTCCGGCTATAACCGCTTACGCGACATCTGTCCACCGCTCTAGAGAAGGGCGCAATACGCACTTCGCTTACAGGTTCTATCGGGTTATGCCAGCCAATCGTAGTCCCCATCGTACCCGTATTCACCGGGTCGCTGATCAGATCCGCCGCGAATTGTCCGATCTGTTAGGCCATAAAGTTGCAGATCCCCGGTTGAACGGTGGGTTGATCAACGACGTGGAGATATCCAAGGATCTGGCTTATGCGCGGGTATTCGTCATTGTGCCGGCCGGCGGTGATAAAGCGGCGATGATAGAGGGGTTGGAAGCAGCGGCAGGTTTCTTGAGGCGCGAACTAGCGCAAAGGATCCGCTTGCGCGTGGTACCCAAACTCACTTTCACCATAGACGACACAATGGAACAAGCAGCAAGAATTGAATCTCTATTGAGTGAAGCAGGGATGGGCGGCGCACGATCAGGCAGCAGTGTGGAAGAAGGACGCGTAGAGGGGACACTGGGAGAGGAGAACACGCCGTGAGGCGGTACACACGCCGTGGCAGGCCGGTAACCGGTGTGCTGCCTATCATCAAGCCGGTGGGGATGGGCTCAAACGAACTGTTGCAGCAAGTGAAGCGGCAAATGAATGCCCGCAAAGCTGGTCATACCGGCAGTTTGGATCGGCTAGCGAGCGGTGTCCTGCCTCTTTGCTTCGGTGAAGCAACCAAGCTATCGGGTTATTTGCTCAACGCCGATAAACAGTACCGCGCACGTCTGCGGCTTGGGATACGGACCAGCACCGCCGATGCCGAAGGAGCGATCATTGAGGAACGCAGTGTGCCGTCACTGGATGATGGCACTGTCGAGGCCGTATTAGAACGCTTCAGAGGGGAGATCGAGCAGATCCCACCGATGCACTCTGCTGTCAAGCACAAAGGCGAACGGCTCTATAAACTGGCACATCGCGGGGAAGTGGTGGAGCGTGAGCCGAGGCGAGCGACCATTTATCAACTCAGCGTGGAAAGCCTCGGTCAAACGCATTTGGATATATTCGTCAGTTGCTCTAAGGGCACTTATATTCGGACACTGGGCGAGGACATCGGTGAGGCGCTTGGCTGCGGCGCGAGCCTATGGTCGCTACGCCGCACTGCCGCCGGACCTTTCGCTGAGGAGCAGAGCATTACCGTAGAGCAGTTCGAAGCGGCGTTGGCGCAGCAGTGCGCTGATGCATTATTACTGGCGCCGGAAGATGCCTTACCACCGGATTGGCCGCGCATTACATTGACTGCCGATCTCGCATTCTACGTGGGCAAGGGACAGCCCGTTTTGGTCCCTAAGGCGCCTACATCCGGTGCGGTGAAGCTATTCGCGCCAGGGTCTAGATTTATCGGCGTTGGAGAGATCATCGACGATGGTAGAGTGGCGCCGCGGCGTCTACTCAAGAGTTAAAACCCCCTGGGAGTTAAAGCCCTCCGAAGTGCCAAACCCTCAGGCCTTCAAGGCTTTAGTGCGTTGACCTTTGGTACCCGCCACTAGAGGGGGTGAGCATGCAGGCACAACCATGGTCACGATCCCGCAGGATTGCGCCTGCAATACGATCCGGCAATTGCCTGCACTTGTGGTATAAAATCCTACCGCGATACAATACGCTGTTTAAATCGAAGTGCTTTGTCAGTTCAGCGGCACATGCTTCAATATTACACACAATTTGAGCCTACGAATCCTATGCGGAACCTCCTTCATTGATTGGGCATCAACACGAGCAACGCTCGGTCTTGGTACCGCTCATGGTGGGCCGCGTGGCTCATTTCCCCGTCTCTTCTTAACTTCACATCCTAGCCGAGACACCACCTGATGACTCTTAACGTCCAGCAAAAAGCTGAAATCGTCGCCGATTATAAACGCGGCGAAAACGACACTGGTTCAGCGGAGGTACAAGTTGCATTACTCTCCGCGCGTATTAAAACGTTAACCGAACACTTTAGAGCTCACATTCACGACCACCACTCCCGTCAAGGTCTACTGAAGATGGTGAGCCGGCGTCGGCGTTTGTTGGATCACCTCAAGCGCAAAGACGTAGGGCGCTACCGCGAACTCATCGGCAAGTTAGGACTGCGCCGCTAGCGCACACCACACTTCAGGAATCCCCATGACCCCTATCATTAAAGCCGTACAGTACGGCGCTCATACGCTCACCCTGCAAACCGGTGAAATTGCCCGACAAGCTGACGGCGCCGTTTTGGCTTCATTAGGCGAGACCACTGTCCTAGTGACCGTGGTTGGCCGGCGGTCCGCCGAGCCTGGCCGAGATTTCTTTCCCCTGACCGTGGACTATCAGGAGAAGACTTACGCGGCGGGCAAGATCCCCGGTGGGTTTTTCAAACGAGAGGGGCGGCCTAGTGAAAAAGAGACGTTGACCTCGCGCCTGATCGATCGCCCTCTGCGACCGTTGTTCCCCAAAGGGTTTAGAAACGAAGTGCAAATTATTGCCACCGTGATGTCTTTGGATCCCGACATCGATCCGGATATTCCCGCTCTCATCGGGGCGAGCGCCGCCGTTTCTCTTTCCGGTATTCCTTTCGCCGGTCCCATAGGGGCGGCCCGGGTTGGTTATAAGGATGGGCAGTATCGGTTGAATCCGGGGCTCAGTGAGTTGCCGGAGTCGCAGTTGGATCTGGTAGTTGCAGGCACTTCGGGTGCTGTGTTGATGGTGGAGTCGGAAGCCGGCCAACTGCCTGAAGAAGTGATGTTAGGCGCGGTAATGTTCGGCCACGAGCAGTCCCAAGCAGTTATCAAGCTCATTGATGAATTGACGGCGCAAGTGGGTGCAGCGCGCTGGGAGTGGTCTGCCCCTGAACCCGATATGGAGCTTGCGGCGAAGATCGAGGTTCTTGCCGGCGCCGAGCTGGGGGCTGCTTATAGCGTAGTCGATAAGCTGGAGCGGCGTGACCAAGTGCATGCTCTTCGCGCTGAAATACACGGGGCTATCGCGGCTGACGGCGACGAGGCGTGGACGGCGGTGGCGGTGGATGAGGCGTTTAACAAATTAGAGAAAAGCACCGTACGCCAACGGATACTGGATGGGCAGCCACGTATTGATGGACGGGACACTCGCGCCGTGCGGGCGATCTCATCACGGGTTGGCGTGCTTTCACGTACCCATGGCTCCGCCCTATTTACCCGCGGCGAAACGCAAGCCATCGTCGTCACTACGCTGGGCAGTGGCCGGGATGCACAACTCATCGACGCTATTGAGGGCGAGCGGCGAGAGCCGTTCATGCTGCACTACAATTTCCCACCTTTTTGCGTGGGGGAAACGGGCCGGGTAGGCACGCCGAAGCGGCGCGAAATCGGCCATGGCCGGTTAGCCAAACGCGGGGTCATGGCAATCATGCCGGACATGACGGATTTTCCGTACGTGGTGCGCGTAGTCTGCGAGATCACGGAATCCAACGGTTCCAGCTCGATGGCCTCGGTGTGTGGAACCAGCTTGGCATTGATGGATGCAGGGGTGCCCGTCAAAGCACCTGTGGCGGGGATCGCCATGGGTCTTATCAAGGAAGGCGACAGGTTCGTCGTCTTGTCGGACATCATGGGCGATGAAGACCATCTGGGCGACATGGATTTTAAAGTCGTTGGAACACGCGATGGCGTGACCGCGTTGCAGATGGATATCAAGATTGACGGCATCACCCGTGAAATCATGGTCCAGGCCTTAGAGCAAGCACTGGAAGGCCGGCAGCACATCTTGGATGAGATGACTAAAACCATCAACGAACCCAGGGCGGAGATGTCCGAGTTCGCACCGCGGATCATTTCCCTGCGCATTGATCCGGAGAAGATCCGTGATGTGATAGGCAAAGGTGGCGCGACGATACGCAGTATTACGGAGGAAACCGGCGCGACCATCGATATCAACGACGATGGCACCATCAAGATCGCATCGGTTGACAATGCGGCTGGGCAGGAAGCGAAACGGCGCATCGAGCAGATCACGGCCGATGTGGAAGTCGGGCAGATCTACGAAGGCCGTGTTTCGAAGTTAATGGACTTCGGCGCGTTCGTGAATATCCTTCCAGGACGCGATGGTTTGGTGCACATCTCCCAGATCTCCGAGGAAAGAGTACAGAAAGTGAGCGACAAGCTATCGGAAGGGGAAATGGTCAAGGTCAAAGTGCTGGAGGTCGATAAGCAAGGCCGCATTCGTTTGAGCATGAAAGCGATCGCGGCGGCAAGCGGCAAGAGCTAAGCCTATAAGGGTTCATCGGAACAAAAGCACGTCACCCTGTTTCTGCGCCTTTGTCATCCCGTTACTGACAGGCGGTCCGAGACCGGCTGGGTCAGGCCACTCCTCGAATATCCTATCTGCCAAAGTCGTGAAGAACCCTTGCATCTCTCGATCGAAGCTTCCACCCCACCCGCCAAACAGGCATTGAAGGGCTATGACCTCGATCAGAAACGAAGGCTTTACGGGTTTCTCTCCGTGCTTGGGATTGTTGTTCCAGTACTTGACCATTCTCACCAGGCCCTTCCACTCCTTGGAATACGCTTGGTGAGCCGTCACAGCGGCATGCCGATAGGCCAGCCAAACTCTACGGCTGCCGGATCGATCCCTATCCGGCGCCGGTCATCATCGGCAAGCCCTAGCAGCCACTCCCGAACCGGCTCATTTCCAGGTAGCGTCCGGAAGAATCGGAGTTCGATGCGTTTTGGTGTCTTATGTGTAAGCTGTTTAATGCGCTCTGGCGGGAAATATCGATAAAAAGCGGTCTCGCCAATTTTGAGTGGGTCAATCACGTCGCTGATGAAAGGGCGTTCTCGGTATCTTGGAGCATGGCCTCGGCAGGCTTGATGGTCTGCGCGTTCAGGACCTGTGGTCTACCGCCCCGGCGCGTGCAGGCACGCCGAAAAGCTAGCTCGGGGTGGGCCGAATCTGAATCAACGGCGCCTCATCTACAAACATGCGCAGGAATGACAGTGAACGCGGTTCTAGCCAGTACCGCGCCTGCCATGGCCAATTGCCGCAAACGAATCCCACGTGCCCACCGCCTTCGGTAAAATCAGTGCTGATGTATTCACTCATTGTCTCCCTATCGGGGAGGCAATGGGCTGGCAAAAACGGATCGTCTCTAGACTGAATCAGCAACGTCGGGATCCGTATGGCGCATAAAAACTGCTTTGAACTGCATTTGGCGTAGTAATCGTGAACGTTTGCGAAGCCGTGCAGAGGGGCGGTTACTCGATCATCGAAATGCCAGAAGGAATTCGTGGCGGCCACTACACTAAACTCGTTATCGGCAACCGGTTTGGAGAACTTCCTGTGCAAATTGGCCACCAGGCTTCGCATTAACCACCATTGATATAGCCGGGAGAAGCCTTTGCCGAGGGCCTTGGCAGCGCAGGCCAGATCGAAGGGAACGGAAATAGCTATCGCTGCCCGCAGGGGTACATCGCTGCCTCTTTCCCCGAGCCACTTGAGTAACACATTGCCACCTAGGGAAAATCCCAGGCCAAACAAGACTCGTCCTGGATACCGTGCTGTTATCCGCTCGGCCACGAACTGCAAGTCGTCAGTCTCGCCGGAATGATAGCTGCGGCGCGCTCTATTAGCCTCACCGCTGCATCCCCTAAAGTGCATGAGAACGGCTTGCCAACCTTGGCGCGATACGGCATCCAACATGCCCGCCGCATAGGTGGATTCGGATGATCCTTCCAAACCATGAAGGATCAGGACCAGCGCAGATGCCTCACCGGATCCTCGCCAAGGCGTCCATACCAAATCCAGGAAGTCGCCATCCGGCAAAATCAGGCGCTCTTTTTCAAGCGGTAGTCGGGGCTTTCGTCTAAATAAGGCAGGCCATAGGGTTTGCCCGTGTCTGGAGCGCAGCCACCAAGGTGGATGAAACGGGCTCATTTGCCCTCAAGTATAAGGCAGCGGCACAAGCTGAGCCTGAGCCGAGCGTTGGGTACTCATACGGATGACACCATCCACCGCGTCAAGACGCAGTACGGCAAGCGCTCGGATCCCATCCGTCGGGTCTTTATGCTTTGGTTGCGTTGCAGCGCGTACCACCGTGCCGATTCTAACACCTGCGTCATTTTCCACGGCATCACCGGGCTTAGGCGGCACGGTGGCGTTGATCTGCAGGCGAAACATGCGCCGCTTGATGCGGCCCAAGTACTGGGTCCTGGCAACGATCTCCTGCCCTGGATAGCAGCCCTTGCTGAAGCTCACGCCACCGATCAGATCAAGATTGGTCATCTGCGGTACGAATTGACCCATCGTCGCTGGCCATACTTCAGGGTAACCCGTATCTACATCCATGAGTTGCCAAGTGCAAACCTCTTCCTCCCTATATCCTTGGGCAACCCTGGCGAGAATATCCGGCTCACCAGCGATGAGCACGCGCGCTTCGTCTATGCCCAGGCGAATATGAGCATCCAACACTGTCAGCCGTCCAGGGGACGGCAGGCTGGGATCAGTTTCTCCGATAACACCTATGCAGCGGGCCGCTACACGATCCACCTTGACCCTGGAGCGCAGGATGAACTGGCTAAGAGGTGAAGCGACCTCATCCAACACACCCGCGGGAGCGATGAGCCACACCTCGTCATCAGCCAGCACCGCGACCTTAAATAGGGCCAACATGCGGCCTTTGGGATCGCACCACGCGGCCAATGTGACAGAGCCGGGATCGGCTCCGGCGATGTCATTGGTAAGTTGTGCGTGCAGGAATTTGCGCGCGTCCCGCCCTCTCGCCCGTAACACGCCCAGATATTCGAGCCATGCGAAGGTCCGCGCCGGCTTTGTTCGCTCTGCCATGGCCGCTCAAGCCTTAGTAGACTCGAGGCTACGTATCGCCTGAATCAGGGTGCTGTAGCGTGGCGGTATATCTTGCCGGAACATGATCCAAGCCAAAATGTCCGGATCTGCTTCATCCAACAGTGCCTCAAACGTGGCTTTGTCTGCGTCGCTCGAATCTTGGTAACGCCGCCGGTAGTACCCTTGCATGAGTGTATCCAACTCGCGCAGGCCACGGCGGCAACGCCACAGTAGACGGTCGCCCATTGAATTAAAGCGTACGCTCGACCATCAGTTTTTTGATTTCAGCGATGGCCTTCGCTGGGTTGAGCCCCTTAGGGCAGACTTTGGCGCAGTTCATGATGGTGTGGCAGCGGTATAGACGGAACGGATCTTCCAGGTTATCCAAACGCTCGCCAGTAAACTCATCCCTGCTGTCGGCGATCCAGCGGTAGGCCTGAAGCAAGATCGCTGGTCCTAGGTAACGGTCGCTGTTCCACCAGTAGCTGGGACAACTAGTGGAGCAGCAGGCGCACAGAATACATTCGTACAGACCGTCTAGCTTCTCGCGCTCTTCCTTGGTTTGTCTACGTTCGCGATCCGGTGGCGGCGGGGTTTGGGTCTGCATCCACGGTTTGATCGAGGCGTACTGGGCATAGAAATGGGTGAGATCGGGCACCAGATCCCGCACCACGGGCATGTGGGGCAGCGGGTAGATCTTGATAGTGCCTTCGACCTCATGTATCGGCTTGGTACAGGCCAGTGTGTTGGTGCCGTCTACGTTCATCGCGCATGAGCCGCAGATCCCCTCGCGGCAGGAGCGGCGGAAGGCGAGGGTGGCATCCATCTCGTTCTTGATCTTGATGAGCAGGTCAAGAACCATCGGCCCACAGGTGGCCAGATCGACATCATAGGAATCGACTCTAGGATTCTTGCCGGAGTCCGGCTCCCACCGGTACACCTCGACGCGGCGTTTATCGCTAGCATCCGCCGGTGCGGGAAAATGCTCGCCGCCACGGATAATGGAATTCGCCGGTAACGTGAATTGTGCCATAGGTCAAAATTCTCCCATCTGGTGTACTGTCCTAAATAGTGTACTGCTCACTAATACTCGCGCTTCTTCGGCGGAAACACGTCGATTTCGTCACTCCAGGTGTATAGGTGCACCGGCCTGTAGCCGAATGTGGCGTTGCCCGAGTCATCGACCCATGCCAAGGTATGTTGCATCCAGTTGTCGTCGTCCCGCTCCTTATAGTCCTCCCGTGCATGACCGCCGCGCGATTCAGTTCGGTTAGCGGCACTGTGCATGGTAACGATGGATTGGCGCAGCAGATTGTCTAGCTCTAGCGTCTCCACCAGATCGGTATTCCACACCATGGAGCGGTCCGATACCCGCACGTCGCTAAATCCTTCCCAGACCCGGGCCAGTAGCGCTTTGCCTTCCTCAAGACTTTCACCGGTGCGAAAGACCGCGGCGTTGCTCTGCATCACCCGCTGCATGTTGAGACGCAGATCCGCCGTCGGCGTGCCGCCGCTGGCGTGACGCAGGCGGTCCAACCAACTCAGCGTTTGTTCGTCCCTTAAAGGCTGCGGATCGGGCTGCGCTGCCCCAGGGGTGATGATGGCGGCGCAGCGAAGCGCCGCCGCACGGCCAAACACCACCAGGTCCAACAGCGAGTTGGAGCCGAGGCGGTTAGCCCCATGGACGGATACGCAGCCGGCTTCGCCAAGGGCGAATAAACCCGGCACCACGAAGTCCGAATCGCCATCTTTTACCGTCACCACTTCGCCGTGGTAGTTGGTGGGAATACCGCCCATGTTGTAGTGCACCGTCGGCAACACCGGGATCGGCTCTTTGGAGACATCCACACCGGCGAAGATCTGCGCCGTCTCGGCGATCCCCGGCAGCCGCTCATTGATGACCTCCGGTCCCAAGTGCTCCAAGTGCAGATCGATATGATCGGCGTCAGGCCCTACTCCCCGGCCTTCGCGGATTTCTATGGTCATGGACCGGCTAACCACATCGCGTGAGGCCAGATCCTTGGCGTTGGGCGCGTAACGTTCCATAAACCGCTCGCCATCACAGTTGGTGAGATAGCCGCCTTCACCGCGGCTGCCTTCGGTGATGAGGCAGCCCGAGCCATAGATGCCGGTGGGATGGAATTGGACGAACTCCATGTCCTGCATGGGCAAGCCGGCCCGCAGCGCCATACCGCCGCCGTCACCCGTGCAGGTGTGGGCCGAGGTGCAGGAAAAATAAGCGCGGCCATAACCGCCGGTGGCCAGAATAGTGGTCTGAGCGCGGAAGCGGTGAATAGAGCCGTCATCCAAACACCAGGCGAGCACGCCACGGCATTGGCCATCGTCGTCCATGATGAGGTCCAGGGCGAAATACTCGATGAAGAATTCGGCTTGATGCTTGAGGCTTTGCTGATAGAGCGTATGCAGCATGGCATGGCCGGTACGGTCGGCGGCGGCACAGGTGCGGTGTGCGGTACCCTCGCCGTAGTGCGTGGACATGCCGCCGAACGGACGTTGATAGATGCGCCCGTCATCGGTACGGGAGAACGGCACCCCGTAGTGTTCCAGTTCCACCACGGCGGGCACCGCCTCACGGCACATGTATTCGATGGCATCTTGATCGCCTAACCAGTCGGATCCTTTGACGGTGTCGTACATATGCCAGCGCCAGTCATCCTCGCCCATATTGCCAAGCGCGGCGCTGATCCCACCCTGTGCGGCGACCGTGTGTGAGCGGGTGGGAAACACTTTAGTGAGGCAAGCAGTGGCAAGACCGGCGCCGGCGAGGCCAAAAGTGGCGCGCAAGCCGGCGCCGCCTGCACCTACCACCACCACATCGTATTTGTGGTCTATAACATCGTATGCAGCCATCGAGTCAGCCTCCCACCGCGATGCGTAACACGGCAAGGATGCCGATAAGAGCGAACACAACGGCAGCGAATTTCGCTGTCAGCAAGGCCGTCAATTTGATCCACTCGGCGTGGATGTAGTCTTCGATGACGACTTGCAATCCGAGTTGGCCATGGTGGAAAACCATGGCGATGGTCACCACCACGAGTACCGCCACCACGGGGTGGGCGATCCATGCACGTGCTGTGTTGTAAGTATCGGCTGCGTTTTGGCCAGCGGCGGTCAGCGTCAAAAGCCCGATCACACAAAACACCGCCAGCGGCACCAGGGCCAGAGCGGTTAGGCGTTGCCACCAGAAATGATGGGTGCCTTCTTTCGCGGATCCGAGTCCACGCACGCGGGCGAGCGGGGTAAGCATGCTCACGACGCACCTCCGGACAGGGCGTAGCTGATGAGCCAGGTGAAGAGGGTGAGTAACACCGAGGCAGCCAGCACCATCCACCCGGAGACGCCGGCACTTTCCAGCGTGAGGCCGTGGCCCGTATCCCATACTAAATGGCGGATGCCGTTGCATAAGTGATAATAGAGCGCCCAACTGAAGCCGATGATCATCAATAAACCGAGCCATGAGGTCATGATGCTGTGGGCGGTAGCAAAGGTCTGCGGTCCGCCGGCCAAAGCGGCGAGCCAATAGACCAAGAGCAAGGCGCCAGCGCAAAGAGCGACACCAGTGACCCGATGGGTGATCGACAAAATGGCGAGCATCGGCAGTCTATAGATCTGCAAATGCGGGGAGAGGGGGCGGTTAGCGCTTTGCATCTTCAACGGTCCTCTCTAACAGTGATGGGGCGATATTCGCGGCGGGATCCGCCAGTGCGGTGTCGCATAGGCTATATTCAAACTCGGCTGCTCAAGCCAGCGTGCAATTATCAAGGCCACTTAAGGTAACTGGCAACGTTCCGCCTACGCAACGTTGGGCAAGATTGAACCCACGGCAAAACGGCTCTAACCGTCCTGGCCGAGTATATGCCGGGTTCGCGATTTGGAATTGTCCATCATGCGTCAGTCAATGAAACACGATTCTGATGTGTCGAGCGAGTCGGCGCATAGTTGCGGCGACGCTATTGGTGCCTTTTACGGGCAGGGTGCCGACTTTTTTGGGGTGTAACAGTGGGCGCTGTGGTGGCTAATGACGCTGAGCACATGGGGTCGTCGGTGGCAACTGGTTGCGATTCTTCGACGAGTTGTTCCTGCCGCGGTCCTAAGCTATAGTCGTGCTCGATACCGCGGAGCGTTGGGCCGGTACCTGCAACCGGTCAGCTTGTGCTGTCGGGATCGGTCGGTTTCATGAGCGCACGCCACAATTGTGCGAGCACCGCTTCGGCATCGTCGCCAATGCCAGGCGTCAGCGTGATATCTGGAGATCTGGGCAACTCCAGCCCCAAGTCGAGTCCGATGACATCGCGCACCTGTCCAGACGCCTGGCCGGAATAGATCCCCTTCTGGTCACGGCGCTTAAGCTCGTCGAGGCCAACGTCCAGGAAAATCTCCACGTAGGTGGGGTTGTGCTCGCGGTTCCAGTCCCGTATCGATTGGAACATCGAGATCGTTGCGCAGACGACATCAATACCGTCGGCTTGGAGCCGGTTGGCGAGCGCCGCGTAATACTGCGCCAACTGTCGCCGCTCCTCGAGCGTATGATCGAAAGTGCCAGGTATGATGGCGCGCATGTCATCACCGTCCAGTACGAACACTGCACGCCCGCTACGTCGCAGCCGCTCGGCAAGTCCGCGTGCCGTTGTCGATTTGCCCGCGCCTGCGAGACCCGTAATCCAATATACCGTACCTACCTGCATCGCGCCGCCCCGGCTCACCTGAGTCCGAACACGCGGCGAATGAGGTGAAGGCTCGGTGCCATCATGCTGTGAGGGCCGTGGCGTTCCGGGTGCCACATGATGCCGGTCAGCGGCAGTTGGCGATGGGTGGCAGCTTCTACATCACCGGCGCCGTCAACGGCGAGCGCAACGAGGTCTGCGGGGAAATCGCCGGCCGAGATGGCCAGATTGTGAAATGAGTTGACGTCGAACGTGGTCATGCCGAACCAACCCTTACCGGCGCCTGTGGCGTTAACTGTGTGGGGTATTGCGACGTGATGAGCGGTCGTCGTCAACCGTCCTTGGAAGTGCATGACCAGAAGTTGCAACCCGCGGCAGATCCCGAGTACAGGATGTTGCAGTGCCACCGCTTCTTCGAGCAATACGGCTTCCGTCGCGTCGCGTAATGGACTTTGGCCAGGATCCGCACCACCTGAGAAGACATAACCATTGAGCCGCCAGTCGCGCGCGAAAGACACCGCGTCTGCACCGAGATTCGGGATCGGCAGCCATTGGGCATCGGGTAGATGCACCGCCATCCACGCCGGCCAGTCTTGTGCCAACGCATCGCGGGTTTCATGATAGTCGGGCGCATCGGTTTCGCGCATCGTGATACCAATTCGAATCCGTCGCGTCTGGCTCATCACGACTCAGTCGATTGCACGCAAGGTCTGAGATGCACAGTCTAACTCGATCCGGTTGCCAGCCATCGCATCGTTGAACAGCTGCTCTCCGCAGCCAATGGCCGCAGGCAGCCCGAACTCAGCGCAGCGGATCGCCATGTGTGAGTTTGCGCCACCGTATTTCGTGACCAGGCCGCTGATCCCTTTCAAAAAGATCCAGTCGTAACCCGGGTCGGCATTCTCGATACACACGACCCGGCCAGTGAGACGCGTGCCGTCCACATCCTGATTCGAGACATGCACCCAGGGCGCATCAACACGCGCGTTGCCAACGAAGTTGGCGATACTGCGATGAAAGATGACAGCGTACAAATCGTCAGGTCGCATGATCAGATAGCTGAGCTTCACAACGCTCGCTCCGCGCCAGGCCGCCTCGGCTTCTGTGGCACGCTCCTGGAGGCGGGCGGGCCCAAAGTTTGACGAACCCTGCACGAGGCCATTCAGCAACTCGTCAACTGACAGAAACGACAACTGCTCGCGGGTGACGCCGATCTGCTTGCCGAACCGTGCGAGAGATTCGATGGCGTCCGACAGATCGCGGGTGAACACGAACTTGCCGAACTCCCGAGCCACGGTGGCGCGGCGGGCATACGCCATGAACCCATCGGCATCAACTTTCGTCATTGCCGACTCGGCGAGCAGTTTGCCGAGGTCGCGCCGTTCATCTTGATGCAGTTCAAAAGGGCGGCGCTCAGTGCGGACCGACAACGCGGTCGCCGAGTCGAACAGAGCCGCGCGCGCATCGTAGCGGGGTGACAGAATGTCGTAGGTGCCGGGACGAAGGTGTCCATACTCTTTGAGGAAGTGGCGCGCGTCCAATTGGCCCGCGCTGACTTGCGCGAGCGCGTCTGCCATCTGGGTCGCAACGGTGTCTATGTCGAGTTTGAACTCGGCGACGCGTTCGACACATATTGCACCGCGCGCGATGGCGGTTCGCAGCAGTGTTTCGGCGATGAAGCTGTGGCGTGCAAGCATTGCAAACGGTAACGTGCCGGCACGCCGGGTCTCGATCAGTAGCTGTCCGACCCGATAGAGTTCTGCATGCGCATTGGCTTCTGGCGGCTGGCGCCGCTTCTGTGATTCGTGATGGGCTGCGACCCTGGCTTCAGCACGCGCCAGCGAAGCGTCGGGGCCGATGTCCACCAGGGCGCACGTCAATGCCTCCAGACAGCGTGTCAAGTGCTTGCGTGCATCCGCGGACAACTGCTCTCCGTAGAGGTCCTTAAGTCTCGGTTCAAGCGTGAAATCGCGGACGGAAGGGACGATCTCGAATTCAATCTTGTCGTGTAGTTCCGGAGACGCGCGCAGCCGCGCCAGTTCGGCATTGACAAGGCGTTCGGCAACGGTCGCGTCCAGCCCTTCGGGGAGAAACGAATTGAAGCTTGCCCGGATATCGATAAACGGACGCGCATCCAGGAACACCATCAACTCTTGGGGCGGCATACGTCGGTAACCGAGTCGCGCGCGCGCGGTCTGCCAGACGGAGCGTGTTATCAGATCGCGGTACAAAGAGGCGGCGAGCGGGCGTGGGATCGCGCCAATCATCTCGACCGGATTCCAGTCGCTCATGTTTCCGAGCACCGTGGTATCGCCAAAGATGCCGTCGCGGCGTGCGGAAACGTCGGCTATGAAACTGGCGAGCGCCGGCAGCCGTCGATCGACAGAGACTTCGACATCGGTGTCCCAGGCGCTGCGGCTTGCAATCCGGCGTACCTGAAAGAGGTGTGCGCTGCCATCCCGGTCAACGGCAAACTCGATATCGAGTGGCTCACGCCCGAAGTAGCTCTCTATCTCACGTACCATCTTCAGGATAGCGCGCATGCGGGGCGAGCGAAGCTGGCCGAGTGCAATGCCCCGGTGCAGCAAAATTGTCTTGTGAATACCTGCACCGCTGGTGACCGAATCGGTGCGTCCGGTCGTATCGTCATAGTTGATGACGATGTACGGCGAGCCATCACGGATGTCGTGGGTCATCGCGATGCCACTCAGTTCGATGTGCGTCGCCTGGCGCTGAACCATGATCTGATCGGCGTCATCGCCGTCGAACGACGCAATGACCTGTTCGATAGCGGCCCGGAGTTGGTCGCGGTGGTGCGCTGGGACCCCGAGTACAGAATCGAAGTGCCCAGCCATTGATGCGGTTGCACCGTCCTCATGCGCGGCGCTACTGCGTACGGCAACGGCTGGTGCCGACGCGAATACGTCGTTCAGATCATCGAGTATGGCATCGGCTTCGGAGCGCCAACGCGATACATCGAAGTACTTGAACGCTGGAATTGTAAAGGCGTCACTGATATCGACGAGCCGTGCAAGCGTCTCGGCTTTGGTGCCGAACAGGCGATCGCGTTCAAGCATGTTCGTGTCCTGGCAGGGTCGCGACGTAGGCCGGCAGTGGCCGGTCCGCCGCCATCATCAAGTCCGCCAGTCGTGTGACCACCGTTCACCAGCCGGTGTATCGTGTAACGCGGCGTCATATTTGCGTAGGTCGGATTCACTATCGACTTCGCACCAGCAGCCGTCTATGGCGACGGTGTGGACGGTCACACCCTTCGCAACCAATTCCGCGAACAGTGACGTGATATCGAGCCGGTCAACGCGGGCGCCCGGCAGGGTCGCGAGGTATTCGGCGACCCGCCGCCAACCAGCGGGCGTGAATTTGAACAAACCCATGAACTGACCTTCGATATCCGTGTAACTGTCCGCTTTAGCGCCGATCTCGATCAGTCGGCCGTCCAGCGACCGGAAAGTCTCTGCATCGCTCAACGGATCTTCGAAACGCAGTGTCCACAAGTTCTGCCAGCGCTGGTCGTAGGTCATGACGATGTCACCGTCTGCTGCGATCAACGCCCGGACTAGAGCAGGATGGTAGACAATATCGGAATACGAAACGCACGTCACCCCGGTTTCAAGAAGGGGTGCTGCGCAGGCGAGGGAGCGGACCATGTTGGTCTCTTGCCAACGAGCGTTGACATAGGCTGCCGGAACAAACTCGGCCAGTTTTTCAGTACGATAACCACCCACGGCAACGGGCGCTTCGGTGCCGGCGCCGACGAGCGCATGACATTGCCATTCGATCAGTGTGCGCCCGGCCAAGGTGTTCAAACCTTTCGGCACGTCTTCTGTCAGTGCACCCATGCGACTGCCGCGCCCGGCAGCGAGGATGAGGGCATGCGGCTTGCATGAGCAGTCAGCCACGGCGAGTGGCCCAAAGACGCGTCTGGTAGACCGTTTCAATAATCTCGATGCCGGCGATACGCTGCGCGACCCACTCGAGGTATTGGGCAAACGTGGCTTCGCCTGCCTGTGAGCGTACGTCGTTGACGGATCGCCACACGCCCAGGTAGTGCTCACGGGTCTGCCGCGCAACATGCCGCCCTTCGATGTAAACGACATCGTCGAAATGGCCGCAGTCCGCCAGCCGCTCGGTCAACGTATCGGTGAATGCAGCGCGGCCCGACGAGCGACGTTTGATATGCGGCGCCATCTTGTAGAGTTTATCTTCTATTTCAACCAGTAGCGGATTGGCTTCGATCACGCGTGGATTCCACAATGCGGCAAACACACCCTGCGGGCGCAACACGCGTGCGAACTCGGTCGTTGCGCTATCGAAGTCAGCCCAGTGGAAGGAACTCGCCATGCAGAGCAGGTCGGCAGAAGCATCGTTGAGACCGGTCGCTTCACCGGTGCCCGCGTGCCACTCGATCGGCGCATCGGCGCTATCGCGCATGCCAGCTGAACGCATGTCGTCGTTTGGTTCGACCGCGCGTAGCGAGCGCGGGCCCATGGCTGCCAATATGCGCGTCCAGATGCCGGTGCCGGCCCCTACATCAACGACATCGAGGTCCTTGGCGGAACGTCCGCAATAACCAAACAGCGCGCGCACTGCGCCAGCAGCATACCCCGGGCGGTATTTCGAGTAGTTGTCGGCCAGGCCCGTAAAGTCTCCGGGCTTGTATTGCTGCAATGCGCGTGTTCCTCAGATTGTACGATGTAGCGAGATGCCGGTCGGCGAGACGTGACCAGCGGTCCGACGGGGCTGTGCGTGCGCAGTGCGCAATTCTCGATACAAGACGTCTGTCAACGCGTCGGGGCCTGGCGGGAATGTAACACATCACGACCGGTTGTATGTCCAGCTAAGGCTGGCCTGTTCAGCAGGAGTCAATCCTGCCGGAGTAATAATCAGCAACCCCGTAGCTTGGATAGCAGGGGGGTGGGAAACCCAAGTCCTGAAGCCTATCGACACAATCTCTCTTAGGGAGATTGCGAGTTATCGAGCCGTAACGCGAGTGAACGCATAGGTGGCCTCGAAGACCGAGCCCGCAACCATAGGGCGAAGGCACCCTACTGCTGATAATTCTTCGACAATGGAGGTGGAGGCAGGGGCGAGATGACAAAAGCGTCCATCAATCTGCAGGAGCTGAGAGGGAAAGATATACCTCAAGGCGAAGGCTGATAATGCCTGATGTTTTTGGGGCCTGTACACGTCCATTTACGCAAGTGGGAAACGTTGCAAGCGGCCCATGCGATGGCGGTTATCGGCCCAAGCGAACGGCTCATCAGGCGGTAGAACGGGTTGCCGCAGCGATTGTACAGAACAAGACTCGCGTCATTGACGTGGACTTGGCGTTGGATTGCGGCACGGTTCGCCATGACATCCTATTAGGAAAAGTGGCGGGCCGCATTAGCGATGCGTGCATTCTGACATTGCTCAAGCGCATCCTGAAAGCCAGTGGTCAGCGCGGTGTTCCCCAGGGCGGTATGCTGTCACCGTTGCTAAACAATAGTTATCTCAACGAGGTGGATAAGATGCTGGAACGGGCGAAGGAGGTCACCCGCAGGGGGCGCTGTACTTACGTGGAGTAGGCTAGGTTTGCTGACGATCGGGGGATTCTGATTGATGGACATCGGCAAGTGGGACTGTCTTGCTGAAGCCGTTTACGGTCGGCTACTCGAAGAGTTAGCCCACGCTCGATGTTCAACTCAACGATGAGACGGGTGGTGCGTGAGATCCGTTCCGGTGGCTTTATCCGCAATGTCGTCGTCAATCGATATGGGTACAATGCTGGATGGCAAAAGCTCTGATCGCATCTCCTCGCAGCCCAAACGGCGTCACGCTCGTGCTGAATGCGTTGCTCGAACTCGGAGTGCGGGTGTTCCGAACTGATCGGGGTCCGTTCTGGCAGGACGTCGACGATACGTCCGTTGTCACCGATCACGAATACACCGACTTACTCAAGCACCTGCCAGTATTTGGGCGCACGCGCGAATTCTGGTTCAAAGAAGACATCGCCGTCGAGTGGAGTCACCGCACGCAGCTCGATGATCTGCATGAGCATCACGTGATTCTGATGACGCGCGATCCACGCGATGCGCTGTACTCGTGGTGGCGGCGCATGAAGAATGCCGGCTTCAATGCATATGGCATCGTCGAGGCGCCGGCGCCGTTTATCGAGTACATCCAACGCGGCAGTGAATACCTGCCTGGTCACGAAGGGTTGGATCGTATTGACGATCACGTGCTCTATTACCGGACCGTTCTCGAACACGCCGATCAGTTCAAGTCGTTCTCTGTGCTGCGCTTCGAGGATGTCAAATCGCAGCCCATGGCCAGCATGTTGTCGGTGCTCGCTCAGTTGCAGCTGAAACGCCC
The DNA here is from genome assembly GCA_012103455.1 of Gammaproteobacteria bacterium. GTDB lineage: Bacteria > Pseudomonadota > Gammaproteobacteria > HK1 > HK1 > WLWT01. The sequence goes on along the minus strand of WLWT01000001.1, from coordinate 3,087,558 downwards.
GCTGCAAGCGGTTCGCGAGGCCATCGCGGCGTCCGATGTTTCGGTTGCCCGCAAGGTTGAGGCGATGGCCGGCACTGTGCCGGCCATCGCGGCTGTGAATTCCCATCAGGTCAACTTCAAAGGGCAGGCTTACGAATGGGAACAAAACAGCGCCGAGAGACTCGCCTATGCGCTGATCACGAGCAAGACACGTGAGCTGTGTGAGCTGTTCGGATACCGGACGAGCTTGGACTCAGGCACCGATGGCGCCGTGACCCGCGCCGGGATCGATAAGTGGCTGCGCAGCGGCACACCGCTGCGTCTGCACATCGGCGGAACGCAGCGCAAAGACGGTTGGCAAATCTTCAACATTCAATCGAGTCCCGATGTGGACTTCATCGGGAATTGCACGGACCTGTCCGCGTTTCCCGACAACTCGGTCGCGGCCATCTATGCAAGCCACGTATTGGAACATGTGAGCCATGCAGAAATCGTCGGCACGTTACGCGAATGGCATCGCGTGCTAGCGCCAAACGGTGAAGTGCTCATCAGTGTTCCAGACCTCGAGGTCGTCTCGCAGCTGCTGGTGCATCCACAGGCGGAACTGGGCCTCAAGAACCTGTTGATGCGCACGCTCTACGGTGGCCAGGAAGATACCTTCGACTTTCATAAGACCGGCTTTACCGCCGGCATTCTCGCGGCCTATCTGGAACGCACCGGCTTTCACCAGTTAGAGCGGGTGCAGGAGTTCGGACTGTTCGATGATTACAGCGCGTATCGCATGGCGGGCAACCTCATCAGCCTGAACGTGCGGGGACGCAAGCCATGATGAAGTACGTCGCGTTGCAGCGCGGTCGTTCACAAGGTGACCGATGACAGATCCGCTGCTGAGCCTGTGCATGCCAACCGGTGACCGGGCCGACTTGCTCGCATACACGCTGGAGCGCCTTTGCGCGCTACAGCAATTCGGCGTGCCGTTCGAGATTGTCGTCGCGGACAACATGTCGTCCGATCACACCGCCCAGGTCGTGGCCGAGCGCGCGCGTGTCGCGCCGTTCGTTCGCTACTGTCGGCACCCGTACGCGGCGTCGCTCGCGGGGGGGATCATCAACGCCGTGCACAACGCCCGGGGCAAATACGTCGTTGTACACGCCGACGACGACTTCATCGTGCCGCAAGCACTGTTCGGGTATGTGGAGCGCCTGGAGCGCGAGCCGGATCTCGTCGCGATCTATGCGGACTGGATGGCCTACGACGATGAGGCGGACAAGGAGCTGTATCGCTACTTCGTCGGGTTGTCGGAGCCCGTTGTCTTCGGCCCTGATGTACCCGTAGCACTGGTAGAATTCGTGTTACGCCACGTTTTGTTTCCAGAGCAGGCTGTGTTTCGCAAAGACGTGCTGCTGCGTTGTCAGGAACTGATCCGGCGGGGCGCCTATTTCTATCATCTGTGGATGTACCGCGTATCCCGCTACGGGCGCGTGGCTTTTGAACTCGAACCGTTCTATCGCGAGCACGCAGTCATCAAGCCTGAGTACCGGCGGGGTGAGCGCGCAAATTGGAGCATGCGGTTGCACGTGATCGGTGACGAGATGCGCAATCAACTCGAATCCATTGTGCTGGCGGCACTGCAAGACAGCGGTGCAACCAAGGTTCCAGTCACGAAACTTGCTGAGTTGCGTGGCCTGATCGATCACTTTCTTCATGCGCGTCTGGACCTCGAGATCGCGCGCGCTAAACACGCTAGGGACTGGCTTCTCGCACTCGAACTCAGACGCAGGCAAGTGTTGTGGCACGGACTTAGACCGCAGAGGCAGCAGCATCGTGATGTGACGGAACTCGCATTACCGGCGGCGTTGCAACACATTCGGGAACTCACACATACGTTGAGCGATGTCGTCGGGGTCAGGTTACAGGGCTTTCGGGAGCGCACTATCCATAACCTGTTCAGAACACATTTCCCGGATGTGACCGTGCTCGAGGGTGACGAAAACGCAAGCGCGCCGGCTGAGGGGCGGGCGCTCGTGGTCGATAAACTTGATTGGGCGACGCCCGACTACATGTACGCCGAGCAGGCGGGATACCGCATCTCGCTTCAGCGGCTTCTGGACCTGAATCGGGTCGGGACCGTGAACGTCGATCTATCAGAACTTTAGACGGCCCTTTGAAGGTCGGCCGATCCGCACAGCTCAATCGAGTCCGGCCAGCAAGCCTTGCAATTCATCGAACAGGATCTTGGCGACGCTGACCCTGTTATTCGCGGTACGGGCGCGTGTCGCAAAGCGACGGTCGGAGGGCAGCCGCGTCCCTGGTTGCGCGAGAATGCGCTCGAACAATGTCTCAGCATACGCAAGCCCGTTACCACCGCGCACGCGCGTGCAGGAGGGATCTATGGCGATCAGGAACTCGCCACCGGTTCGCCATCGCCGTCGAGTTTTCTCCGGGTGCAGTTCCAGACCGACGGTAGTGTTAATCACTTCGCGAAAGTTCAAACGCCTGTCTCGTTATGTTCCTAGGTGTGGAGTAATTTACCGGTTGCGGGGGAGGATGTTCAGACTTGGAGTTGACTTGATAATCTCTATAAACTAATTTCGCCCGGAGCAAACTCGCCCTGAGATTAAACCGGCGGCCCGTAACGTTCGGCTCAAAAATCTATGCACCGGCCTTTGCGTTCCCAATCGCCATAGCGGGTCGGCTCAGGCCCAGTGGGGCCACCGATCTCCGATATTGCTTGGCTTCGGTCTGCGCCTTGCGTACCTTGGGGCTTCTTGTCCCATGCGCCGTCCCTAACCCCTTCGTCTTTGGCTTTTACATCATCTTCGGACATTGCCCGAACAACGCTGAATGTTGCAGTGCGGTAAGAGTATGCGCGGCTGACTTGTAGGACTCAAGCGCTACCGTGGGGCAGTGGTGAGTGGTGGTGTTGAACCGGCCTTTGCGGACAGGCAGGCTGCTGGGTGGCGCATGATTCCCGGGGCAAGACATGGGACCAGCAAAGCAATCAGCCGGTAATTGGGTGGTTATTCCACCCTCCATGGCATTGAGCATGTTAATAGGGGTTTTACACGCCTTCGCGGGTGCGTGTTTGCTGTACGCGGAACTGCCTCCGGCCATCCGCTTGCCAGGGTTAGGGTTGGTAGCACTTAGCTGTATTAGGGCGCTGCGTTTGCATGGCTTTCGCGATGCGGGTAACGCGATGCAGGCGCTGGCCATTGGCGACGCGCCCGCCGTCATATATGCAAACGGACACCGTGTGCTACTAGACGCCGTGCTCCCGCCCGTGCTCACCGGCCCCTTGATGGTGGCACGGCTGCGCTCGGCGAATAGAACTTATGCCTTGGTTTATTGGCAAACAGACTTGAACGAGGCGTTGGCCTGGCGTCTGCGGCGATGGCTATTTAAGCAACACGGACAAACCCTGATCGGTGAGCGCAGGGCAGACGGATACTGACTTGCGTACGATAGGGGACTCACTCTTCGACTGGGAGTAGGCCCATCAACGCCGATCCGTACCCATTGCTAGGCCCCGGTGGCGCGACGGCCAAGGTCATCGACAATTTTGAGCCGCGGTGGCAGCAACGGGAGATGGCGGCGGCTGTGGCGCGGGCCATAGACACCCGCGCCACGCTTATCTGTGAGACGGGTACGGGCACGGGTAAAACCATTGCCTATCTGCTGCCTGCCCTCGCATCGGGTGCGCGGGTCATCATTTCCACCGGCACCCGTAACCTGCAAGATCAACTATTCGACAAGGACTTGCCCTTGGTGCGCCTAGTGTTGGGCCAGCCGGTAAAAGTCGTGCTGCTCAAGGGCCGGGCTAATTATCTGTGCCTGCACCGCCTGCACGTGGCGCAGGGGCAGGGCGTCACCGATCCGCTATTGGCCACTCATCTGCAGCGCATCCGCGAATGGGCCGGGATCACCCAGGCAGGGGATATGGCCGAGTTGCCGGGGATCCCAGAGGACGCGCTGGTACAACGGTTGGTGACTTCCAGCGCGGATAATTGCTTGGGTCAAGAATGCGCGCACTTCGATGAATGCCACGTGGTCAAAGCCCGGCGTGCCGCCATGGAGGCGCATATTGTGGTGGTCAACCACCACTTGTTCTTTGCCGATATGGCATTACGCGATGAAGGTGTGGGAGAACTGCTACCAAGCGCCGATTGCGTCATCTTTGATGAGGCCCATCAATTGCCGGAGGTGGCCACCCGTTTTTTTGGCGAATCCTTATCGGCCGGTCAGTTGCGCGAATTGGCCGATGACGCTGAGCGGGCGGTCGCTGAGGGTGGCGGCGATTCAGGGGCATGCGCGAAAGCAACGCGGGCACTGCGCGAGGCTATCGCCGTGACCCGTCTGCGCTTGGCTGAGGACATGCAGGGCTCGTGGGAGCAGAGCAAGGATCTCCCCGCTATTCAAGACGCCATGCAACGCCTGGCTGCGGCGCTTGAGGGGCTCATCGAGACCGTGCAAACGGACGACGGGGGTGGCGAGTTGAGTGCCTGTTTGCGCCGGGCCATCGACGCTCGCGGGCGCCTTCGTTTGCTGAGCGAAGACTGTCCGGACAACACGGTGCGTTGGGTGGAGGCGCACCCGCGCGGTTTTAGCTGGCGTAGCGCGCCTTTGGAGGTCGATGAACTCTTCGCCAACCATATGCGGGCCCATCCCAGCGCCTGGATCTTCACCTCGGCGACCTTGGCCATAGGCGATTCCTTCGCCCATTTCGCATCGCGCATGGGTATTGCCGCCGATGAGACGGTGGTATTTCCAAGTCCGTTCGATTACGACCAACAAGCGCTTTGTTACCTACCGGCGCCATTGCCCGAACCGCGCGAACAGCATCATACCGAGGCGCTTATCGAGGCGGTGGTACCGGTGCTGGAGGAAAGCGAAGGGCGGGCATTTTTGCTGTTTACCTCCAGGCGGGCTATGGCCGAAGCGGCCACACTCCTGCGCGGGCGTACCGGGTTTCCGATGCTGGTACAGGGCGATGAGTCAAAAGCCGAACTGATACGGCGGTTCGTGGAACTGGGTAACGCCCTGTTGCTAGCCACCGCAAGCTTTTGGGAAGGGGTGGATGTGCGTGGCGACGCCCTATCCTGTGTCATCATCGATAAGCTGCCATTCGCCGCGCCCGATGATCCGGTTCTGGAGGCACGGCTGCGCACTATGAAAGCCAATGGCCGCGATCCGTTCCACGAGCATCAACTGCCGCAGGCGGCCATTGCCCTCAAACAAGGGGTTGGCCGTCTCATCCGCTCGCGCACCGATACAGGCGTGTTGGTTTTAGGCGATCCGCGCATTGTCACCAAAGGTTATGGCAAGAGCTTTATGCGTGCCTTACCGCCCATGAGCAGGACCCGCAGCTTTGCCGATGTGCGCCGCTTTTTCGCCTTGAGGAAAGGGGCTTGAGTTGTGCTTTAATGCGCGCCCATGCATCGCCTCTCTCACTCTTTTAGGTCCTCACCTTTCAGGTCCTCATCTTTCAGGCCCTGCGCTTACTAGGCCGCTGTATGTATAGACCGCTGTCATGTTGGATAGGACTTCGCTACGTGAGGGCGGAGCGCCGCAACAACTTCATCTCGTTTATCAGCTTGTTCTCCGTGCTCGGCTTAGCCGTGGGCGTGACGGCGCTCATCACTGTACTGTCGGTCATGAACGGGTTTCAAAAAGAATTGAAAGCCCGGGTGTTGGGTATGGGCGCCCACGCGACCGTTGAAGGTTATAAGAAAAAACTGGACAACTGGCCGGCCCTGGCGGAGAAATCCGCGCAGCACCCGCAGGTGCTCGCTGCCGCCCCCTATGTGCGCGCCCAATCCATGTTGATGAACGGCCAGAAGGTGCGGGGGGCGATCGTGCGGGGTTTATTGCCGGAGGTGGAGCCCACGGTCAACGATCTGCCCGACTATATGACATCGGGCAGTTATGAGGCCCTCAAGGCTGGCCATTACAACATCGTGCTGGGAGAGATTTTGGCGCAACGTTTGGGCGCCGTCCTCGGCTCCAAAGTGACAGTGATTGCGCCTGCGGCCAGATTTACCCCTGCTGGCGTGGTACCCCGGCTGCGGCGCTTTACCGTCGTTGGCATCTTCCGTGTGGGCCACTCCCAGTATGATGGCGCCCTGGCCCTGGTCCATATAGAGGACGCCGGCCGTCTGTTCGGCTTAGGCGCCAAGGGCTTCACCGGCGTGCGGTTGAAACTTAAAGACATAGACACGGCGCCGGCGGTGAGTGTTGAGGTAGCCCGATCGCTGGGCGGACTATATTTCGTCAGCGACTGGACCCGTGCGCATGCGAACTTCTTTGCTGCTCTTAAAACCGAGAAAGTGGTGATGTTCATCATCCTGACGCTGATCGTGGCAGTGGCGGCATTCAATATCGTCTCTACCCTCATCATGGTGGTCACCGATAAGCAAGCGGACATCGCCATCTTGTTAACTTTAGGGATCACCCCTGGAGCGGTGATGGGGATATTCGTCATTCAAGGCATGGCCATCGGTTTGATCGGCAATGTGATAGGCGCCCTGGGCGGTATCACGTTGTCACTCAATGTGGAACGCTTGGTGGCTTGGGTTGAAGCAACACTGGGCATCAAATTTTTGCCTGAGAAGATTTATTACATCTCCAAAGTGCCCTCCGAGCTACGCTGGGAGGATGTGAGCATCATCACCGCCACCACGTTCGTGCTGGCTACCCTGGCCACTTTTTATCCCGCTTGGCGCGCCTCCAGAACTCATCCGGCGCAAGCGCTTCGCTATGAGTAGTGAAGCGCTTCGCTGTAGCGGTCTAGTCAAATCCTTCGGCCATCGCGAGTTGAGCGTGGAGGTGTTACACGGTCTTAATCTGTCAGTTGGGCGCGGCGAATTGGTTGGCATAGTCGGTGCTTCCGGGTCGGGCAAGAGCACCTTGTTGCACCTGCTGGGTGGACTGGATACCCCTAGCGCCGGCGAGCTGTTCATCGAAGGGCAGCGCTTAAGCGCGTTGAGCATCAAAGCACTTAGCCGGCTGCGCAACCGCGCCCTCGGCTTCGTGTATCAGTTTCATCACCTGTTACCGGAATTTAACGCCCTTGAGAACGTGGCTATGCCGCTTCTCATCGGTGGGGCCGCGGCACAAGACGCCGCCGAGCGGGCCGATGCCCTGCTTAGCCGGGTCGGTTTGGCTGCGCGCGGCCGGCACCACCCGTCTCAGCTCTCCGGCGGTGAACGCCAACGGGTGGCCCTAGCCCGCGCGCTGGTTACACGGCCGGCCTGCATTCTGGCCGATGAACCCACTGGCAATTTGGACCGGCGCACAGCCGAGCAAGTGTTCGAGCTGGTCTTGGATCTCAATAAGGAACAAGGCACCAGTTTGGTGATGGTGACGCATGATCATGCGATGGTGGAGCGCGTGGACCGGGTGTTGGAGCTGGTCGATGGCCGCCTAAGGTAGCGTTCAGTCCACTGTAGAATGTAAATCTTTGCTAGAACGGCTATGAGGGGGGACGCCTACGTTGGCGCCCGCGCCAGCTCAAGCTCACATTAATGCGCCAAGCGATGTGCACAAGAGCGGCGCCCAGCGCGGCGGCGGTCACACCGCAGGCCACGCATCCCAGCAAAAACGGTTGCCAGATGGTTGTTAATTGCGTGGACAGCCATTGGAGCGAAATTTCGAAAACGATATCTTTTGCCGGCTCGCCGATGAGCAGCGTTCCCACCACGTACGCACCATAGAAGATAGGGCCTACGGTGAGCGGATTGGTCACCCATACCATCGCCACCGCCACCGGGAGATTACAGCCTACAAAGATCGCGCCGCCCGCCGCTAACACCATTTGAAACGGAATGGGTACAAAAGCCATCAGCAGGCCGACGAACACTGCCCAAGTCACCGAACCGCGGTTCAGATGCCAGAGGTTGGGGTTGTGCAGCAGTGTGCCGAAGACGCGCGTTAGGGTGCGATCCCCGCGAATCTCATGGGGCTTGGGCAGTAACTGTTTGAGGAACCGTTTGGGCATGCCGATGTCGCGCTCGATCGCTTCGGCGCGGTAGTTTAATCGCGGGTACAACAGGCTTCGAGACTTTGCTGCCCGTCAGGGATTTTTTTGCCCAGCACACAAGGATGGCCCATGCTGCTCTACGCTCTGGCCTTTGCTACCGGTTGCGCACTGATCGCTCAGCACACAGCGCTACCGGATCCGTTTTACGGACAATTCCTGCCGCTCATTGCGCTGTTGCTCTGGCGCGTGCGCGGCCACGCCATGGTGTTGCCGCGTGTGTGCCTGGCCGGCGCTGGCGGTGTTTTGTGGGCAGCCACGTCGGCGCATGTCATGTTGTCGTGTGATATCGTCGCCAGTCCCAGTGTGCCGGTGACGGTAGAGGGGATCGTCGCCAGCGTACCACGGCAACGTAGGTACGGTGTCCAATTCGAACTCGCCCTTAGAGCTGTTAACGGCGAACACCGGCCGCTCGCGAATCGAGTGAGATTGAATTGGTACGATCAACGAAGCGCAGTGCTAGCAGGCGCGCCTTTGGGATTACGGGTGCGCCTGCGGCTGGCACCCGCAAAATTCAACCCGGGCGGTTTCGACTATGCGGGCTGGCTGTTTCGCAATGGCATCGATTACACGGGGTATGTGCGGGACAGCGGGCCGGTGAACACCCCGTTTGAGGCGACCACCTTAACCGCCGGTGTGGAACAGCTTCGCATGGTACTGCGCGGGCGCATCCAAGCGTTGTTGAACGGCCACTCGGCGCAAGGTGTTATAGAAGCGCTGGCGCTCGGCCTACGTGATGCCATCACCGAGGAGCAGTGGACTATCTTGCGGCGCACGGGGACAGCGCACCTAATGGCGGTCTCCGGCTTGCATATAGGATTGATCGCGGGCGCGGTGTTCGCCTGCGTGAGCTGGAGTTGGCGGCGGCTACCTCGCCTCGCTTTCATCGCTGCCCCGCGTGCCGCCGCCATCGGCGCGCTGGGTGCGGCGCTGGTGTATGCAGCGCTGGCTGGCTTTAGTTTACCGACCCAAAGAGCGCTGATCATGGCTTTCGTATTTTTCGCTTCCGTTTATCTATTAAGACCCCTGCGGGGCGGTGCGGCACTCGGTACGGCGGTCATCATCATCTTGCTGTTCAGTCCTGCCTCGGTCATGGCGCCGGGGCTGTGGTTATCGTGCGCCGCTGTAGCGGTACTCCTCTACGGTATGCGCGGGCACACTCGAGGACCTTGGCCAGTGTTGGTTTTGCGCACGCAGTGGGTGGTAGCCGTGGGTCTCACGCCTGTTGCCCTGACGGTGTTCGGGGAGAGTACCGGTATCGGCATCGTCGCCAATGCGCTGGCAGTGCCTCTGGTTGGTGGTCTAGCCGTGCCCACGGTGCTCCTGGCAATGTTAGAACCTGTTCAAGATCTGACGATTTTGGACATCTGACCTAAGCTATTGTTATCCATAGTCATAGCGGCTGCGAAGGCAATGACAGACGAGCGAATCTACCCGAGTGACCTATCTCGCCAACAGTTCGAGAAAGTTAGACCGATCCTGGAGGCGGCGCGTCGGCGAACCAAGCCAAGGCAACTCGATCTCTATCACGTGTTCAACGCAGTGTTGTACCTGCTGAAGACCGGCTGCCAATGGCGCATGTTGCCCAACGAGTATCCAAAGTGGCGAAGTGTGCATGAGTATTTCACTATCTGGCGGCAATCGTCCCCAGAAGACTCTTGCAGCGCCTTGGACAAGGCGTTAAAAAAATGGGTTGGCGAGGCCCGCAAATCCCAGGGGCGCAGTGGCAAAACCAGCCTGATCATCGTTGATGCACAGAGCGTGAAGAACACAGACAGTGCAAACCACAAAGGTTATGACGCAGGCAAGAAGACTTCTGGTATCAAGCGGCACATAGCTGTGGACACTCAGGGATTGGTGCACGCTGCTTTTGTGACCACGGCAAATGTCACTGATCGAGCTGGGGCACTGGCCGCACTTGCTGCTCAAGCAGATGGGCGCCTCTCGGAGGTTAGGTGTGTAGTGGGCGATGGCGGGTACACGGGGATGGCTTTCGCTGGCGAAGTGCTGAGATTAATCGGAGCGAACGTCGAAATTATCAAACGCTCGGACACGGGTCGTTTTGCCGTCCTCCCGAAGAGGTGGGTTGTCGAGCGAACCTTCTCATGGTTTGAGAAAAACCGCCGGTTGTGGAAAAACTGTGAGCGGCTAATCGAAAGCTCGTTGGGCATGATGCTACTTGCAAATATTGCGCTGTTGCTTCGGAGATCTTGAACAGGCTCTTATGCGCGCTGCCCTTGCCGCAATTGGCCGAAGTGTTGTTATTCGCTGCGGCGTACGGCCTTGACGCTGTATTTAGCGGTCTTGCGGTATTAGCCGCGCCCGATCTGCAACTTCGTGCCGGGGCCGCGGTAACGCCCATAACAATGGTGTTGGCAGTAATAGGGGTCGTGTGGATATTGGCGCCCAGTGGATTTCCCGCCCGCTGGCTGGGAGCCACCTGTTTGCTGCCGGCGTTGTTTGCGCCGCTAGTGCCGCTAGAGCGGGGTCATATAAGAGCTACTGTATTGGATGTGGGGCAGGGGTTGGCAGTCGTGGTGGAGACGCGAGAGCACGTGTTGGTATACGACACCGGCCCTTCGATGGGTGCCACCAACGCCGCGCGCACGGTCATACAGCCGTTTTTACGGCACCAAGGCATCGCCACCATCGATACGCTGGTGATCTCCCACGCCGATGACGACCATGCTTCAGGTGCCACCACGCTGCGCAGCGCATTGCCGGTGCAGCAGGTATTCGGTGCCGCCGCTGGGGCAAAAGCCTGCATCGCCGGTCTCGAGTGGCGCTGGGACGGCGTGCACTTTCAGTTTTTGTACCCGTATGCGAACACCCGCGGTAGCCGCAACGACCGCTCATGTGTGTTACGGGTCAGTAGCGGCGCCGGTGCGCTATTGCTGCCTGGCGATATTGAAGCCCGAGCAGAGGCGGCGATGTTGCAACGCCCGATATTGCTGGACGCTACGGCTGTTATCGCACCGCATCACGGCTCTAACACTTCCTCCACTCGGTCTTGGGTGCGCGCGGTCGATCCGCGTGTGGTGGTGTTCTCAGCGGGATTGGCCAACCGTTTCGGCTTTCCGCACGCCTCGGTGCAGGCGCGGTATAGGGACATGAGCGCGCGGGCATACAACACAGCCCACGACGGCGCTGTCGAGTTACGGTTAGCGCCTTCGGGTGCACTGGAAGTACATACGGCGCGCCCGGCCCTAGAACGTTTTTGGCACTGACGCAAGCCAGTGAATCGGGCAGCTGTTGCAGGTTAAAGTAGCCGCCGCTTGGCGCCGGCGCGCTGGTATGACTGCGCGGGCATAACTGTGGGGGAGTTGACTCAAGGTGTTCGAAATGGTGAAGGCGGGCGGGTGGCTGATGGTGCCTATCTTATTGTGTTCCATAGTAGCCATGGCGATCGTCGTGGAGCGGTTTTGGACCCTGCAAAAAGAGCGCATCGTGCCGAGCCAATTGGTCGTGCAAGTGTGGCAATGGGCCAAAGCGGGCGAGTTGGACGAAGACCGGATCCACCAGGTGCGGGCCGGCTCTCCGCTTGGCAGAGTACTGGCCGCAGGTCTGGCCAACCGTCACGCCGCTCGCGAGATCATGAAAGAGGCGATCCAGGATGTGGGACGGCACGTGGTGCACGAATTGGAACGGTACCTGAATCTGCTCGGCACCGTGGCTGCGATCACGCCGCTGCTCGGATTGCTGGGTACCGTCATCGGCATGATCAAAGTGTTCACCGTCATAACGGTGCATGGCGTTGGCAATCCGGAAGTTCTGGCCGAGGGTATCTCGCAAGCGTTGATCACCACCGCAGCAGGCATTTCCGTAGCCATCCCCAGCCTGCTCTTCTACCGCCATCTGCAGCGCAAAATCGATGATCTGGTGATCACCATGGAGCAGGAGGCGCTCAAAATGGTTGAAGTCCTGTTGGGCCAACGCGAGCGCGGACCATGAATCTGCGGCCGCGCCGGCCGGAGCCGCCGGACATCAATTTGACGCCGCTCATCGACGTCGTTTTTTTGCTGCTCATCTTCTTCATGGTATCGACCACCTTCGACCGCGAAGCGGAGCTGGCCATACAGCTACCGGAGTCCAGTGCTGCACCGCCCGATGCCGAGCAACGCCGGCGTATCGAGATCGCTATTGATGCCAATGGCCGTTACTTCGTCGATGGCAACACCTTGCTCAATGCCCGGCTAGACACACTGAAGCGGGCCATAATGGGAGCGGCAGCCGCGGATCAGTCCATTCCCTTAATCGTCAACGCAGATGCCAATACACCGCACCATGCCGTCGTCCTGGCCCTTGATGCAGCCCGCCAGGCGGGATTGTCGAAAGTGCGTTTTGCCACCCGTAGCGGACCGCCCGTAGCGGACCACCCGTAGCGGATCGGAATAACACCGCGGCAGGTGGATAGTCTGTGGTACCGCCACCATCCGGCCTCACTTGCTCTTTTGCCGTTGTCCTGGGTCTTCGGCGGGGTGGTACGGTTGCGCAAATCGTTGTACGCCCATGGATGGCTGAGCAGCACTACCTTGCCGGTGCCGGTGATCATAGTGGGCAATATCACGGTGGGTGGAACGGGCAAGACCCCGCTCGTGTTGACTCTCACCGAACGTCTCAAACAGTTGGGTAGACGGCCCGGTATCATCACCCGCGGTTACGCAGGCCGCTCGCGGGCATGGCCACAAGTAGTCACAAAGACCAGTGATCCGGCGCTGGTGGGAGACGAGGCGGTATTGCTGGCCAGTCGAGCCGCCGTCCCGGTAGTGGCAGCGCCTAGCCGGACCGCGGCGGGCCTCATGCTGCTTGAGCAGCACGCCTGTGATGTCATCGTCGGCGATGATGGCTTGCAGCACCTCGCCCTGGCACGGGATGTTGAAATTATTGTGGTTGACGCAGAACGGGGCTTAGGCAATGGCCGGCTATTGCCCGCCGGCCCTCTGCGCGAGCCAGCGTCACGTCTTAATAGCGGTGCTCTGGTTCTGCGAAGTTCAAGAGGCGATGAATACCGGGAAGGAGAACCTGGATTTCGCCTACTTCCCTCTGCTTTCGTGACACTGGGCGGCGAGCGGCGGTCCTTGGGTGTTTATCGGGGCGTCGAGGCGGACGCTGTGGCCGGCATCGGTTATCCCAAGCGCTTCTTCGATACCTTGCGCGCCTTGGGCGTGCGTGTGCATGAACACGTACAGCCCGATCACTACGCTTACGCGGACGCGGATATGGTCGCCTTCGGTGACCGACCACTTCTCATGACCGAAAAAGACGCGGTGAAGTGCGCGCGGCTGAGGTATCCGGCGCAGGCGGCTTTCCTGGAGGTAAGCGCAGTATTAAACGAGGCCGCCGAGCAGGCTGTGACCCGGTTATTAGAAGGCTTGGCGTAAGCTACGGCTGCCGGTGCCAAAGCCCGCCTCCCAACGGTCAGCCACAATACGTTGTGTAAAACGAGGTTGGCTGCGATGGATTCTCCTGCGCCTTCAGTGGCAGGGGTCACGCCATGGCACAGAAAATAGTGCACGCTAAGGACGCCCGGCGAGTTTCCAGATGTAATCGCCGGTCACACTGATGGGCTCCCAACCGGGCGGGGATAAATACTTCAAGTAGTCATCGGGCACCTCGCGGCGCTGACGCACTTGCGCAACCGCTTTCTTCGGCTGGCGCTTTCTCCAGATAGAACGTGTTCCACAGGACCACCGCGGCCACCACCCGGTTCAGATCTGAGGCGCGCTTGCTCCCTGCGATCCTCGGTCAACTCGCCGGTGCCGGGCTCGAAGTAGTTGCCGCCACAGTTTTGAACAAGGAATCGCTCCTTCAGGGGGGACCTTAGACGGAGGTGTACTCGAACTTCGGGTGTCGCTACGGATTGCGGCTCCGACTCCTGCGGTAGCCAAGGGTTGCGGGGTCAGGACAGGGCTGCTTAGGCGGCGCCAGGCTTCGGCTGAGGCTAATTGGGTTGGGTATCCGCGCCGATAGACGATCAGGATATTCACCCGCTTTGATTCGAGCACCAGGGTATCGCTCAGTGTGCGAGCTAAGCCGCTGCTTGTTGCTTTGGAGAATGCCTGCTTGGAAATTAAGCCCTAGAAGTTAAGCCCTAGAAGTTAAGCCCTAGAAGTTAAGAGATATATCCCGGTGCCCGGCACTGCACGCGGCTACATACAGGGACTGCTCCTTAGTCATCTTGCTCTGCTGGCGGATGCCGATGGTGGTGCGCAATTCGGCCAGGTATTGCTTGAGGTCCGGCAAGGCGGATTGTGAAGTTTTCTCCCGCCATTCCAGCTGGGTCCGGTATTGCGCGAGCGCGCGTTGGGCGTGTTTGATGGCCCGCTCTTTCTTGGGTTTTTTCCTACGCAAGTCGCGTCGCGCCCGGTTGAGTCCGGACTTGAGTTTCTCCGCGCCTTTTACCGCGCCTAGCTGTTTGATCAAGGTGGTCAGCGGAGCCACTATGGCGCTGGCGTCCTCTGCTTCTATACGGGCTGGGAGTCCTTCTATATCGGCGCCTAATGCGGCTAGGGCCGGCGTGCTCTCCAGGGTTTGCACCAACTCTACGATGGGACTGAATGCGGCATCGGCGGTGCGTTGGTACTTCTTGCGCGCAGCGCGCTGTTCTTTGATGAGCCGGCTGAATTTTTCGTGGGCCTCGGCCCACTCAGCGGGAATCGATCGCGTCAGTTGTTTGAGTTGCGCTTCTGACTCATCGATTTGGGTTTGCAACTGCGCTTTGACTGGCGCCGAGTCCGCGCCCCGCGTATGGCTCAGACGGGTCTGTAGTGCCTGAATCTCCTTTTGCAGCTCGCGCATTTCACTTTCGATAAAGCGCACCTGACGGTGTAAAAGCCTGTAGCTATAGGCAGCCGCTTCCACCGCTGCTTGCGCAACAAACGCTTGGTTTAACAAGGATTGGGTGGCCGCCGCATTTTGGAACGCTTGTGCCGCCGTAGCGTAGCGCTTTTTGGGTAGGTCTCCGAGATCAACGGCTTGCGCCGCCGCTATGGTGCGAGCGATGCGATCGCCGTCCTCGGCATAGATATCGGCCACATAGTTCTGCAAGCAGTATTGCAGCTTCGGGTTGCGTGGCGGCGGCGCCGTCTCCGAGGTAAACGAGATACGGCTAGGTAGGTAGTTCACCAGTTGCGGTATGTAACCGACGATGGCAAGAGCGGTTAACTGTAGGACAATAAACGGCACCACGCCTTTGTACATGTCGATGGTGCGCACGTCCGGTGGCGCCACGCCGCGCAGATAGAACAGGGCGAAGCCGAACGGCGGGGTCAGGAACGAGGTTTGGATATTGAGGCCGATCATGACGCCCAACCACACAGCGGTGATGTTGGCGGACGGATCGGCCAACAAGATGGGCGCCACGATGGGTACCACGACCACCGCGATTTCGATGAAGTCGAGGAAGAAACCCAGCAGGAATATCACTGCCATGACGATGATGAATTTGCTCCAAAATCCGCCTGGTAAGCCGTTGAGGAATTCACGCACGATGTCTTCACCACCGAAGGCACGAAACGCGGCGGTCAACATGGCCGCGCCCAGCAGGATGATGAAGACCAAGGAGGTGGTCTTCGCCGTTTCCACCATGACACCGTGCAGGGTGGTGTCGATGCGGTGGGCGCGAATGCCGCTCCAGATGAGTGCGGCGATGAGGCCGGCGACACCGATAAGGCCCAGGGCGATGCCGAAGCGTTGCGCGTCGGTTGCTACGTTTTTGATGTTGGTATCGAAGCTGGCGAGAACGATGCCGATGAGGAGCAACGAGACGAGGCCCAAGAGGGCCGGATGGTAAGCGCCTGGCTGGCCCTCGCGCAGGCGGTAGCCGGCCATGAGCAAGGCACCGGCGGCACCGATGGCACCGGCTTGGTTGACTGTGGCGATGCCGGCGATGATGGAGCCTAGCACCAGGAAGATGAGTGTGAGTGGTGGCACCAGGGTGAGTACCACTTTGACGAGGAAGGTTCGATCGAAAGCGCCTTCCCTGGGGACGGCGGGCGCGGCTGCGGGTTGTAACAAGGCGCGGCCCAGGATGTAAGCCATGTACAAGCCCACCAATACCAGGCCAGGGACGAAAGCGCCCATGAACATTTCGCCTGCGCTGGTGGAGACTACGCCGAACTCTGAAGGCATGGACAGCTCGCCGGTAGCGCTTTTGTATAAGTTTTCCCGGGTGGTGCCCGCTTGATCCACGGCACTCGCCAACTGGTCGGCAAGAATAATGAGCACGATGGACGGTGGAATGATCTGGCCTAAGGTGCCGGAGGCGGCGATGGTGCCGCTGGCGAGCGGGCGTGAGTAGCTGTTGCGCAACATCGCTGGTAGCGAGATGAGGCCCATGGCCACCACCGTTGCACCGAGTATGCCGGTGGTGGCGGCCAGCAGGGCCCCTACGAACACCACGGAAATGCCGAGTCCGCCCGGCACCGGGCCGAACAACTGCGCCATGGTCAGCAGCAGATCTTCGGCGATCCGGGAGCGTTGCAGCATGATGCCCATGAAGATGAACAGCGGGATGGCGATGAGCGTGTCGCGCTCTACCTCCCAGTAGACGCCGCGTAAGTTGGTGACGCCGGCGCTCAGCCATTGAGAGGGGCCGCCCTGGGCGAAATAAGCGTCGGTATCTCCGGCGAACAGGTAGCCGCAGGCGGCGGCGATGACGATGCTCAATATGGCTGAGCCCGGCAGAGCGAACGCCACTGGATAACCGGAGGCTAGCGCTCCGGCCATGAGCAAAATCAGCAGCGCCAGAAAGTAGAGTTCCACTTTTATGTAGCCTTCAAATGATCGGCCCTAAATATTTGGTCCCTAATGATCCGGCCCTAGTGGGTGGTGCTGGCGGCTATTGGCCGGGCGCCCGGATCGCCGCGGTAGTTAGCCACCGCCGATAGGGTATAAGCGACGAATTCCACCAGCATGGTGATGGCGAATAGGCCCAAGAACGCCGCCATCAGATATTTGGTGTACATGCCGAAGCCGGATTGGGACACTTCGAAGTTCAGCACCGGGCTGTTGATGATGGCGGCTTTGCCGTCCATGCCTACGATGAGGATGACCCAGCACATGGACATGCCCAGCAAGACCGTGCCGATGGCGTTGACTAAGCCTTTGCGCCGGGCGCTGAAGCCGGCGTAGAACACGTCCACGCGCACATGAGCCTCTGCGAGCAGGGTGTAGGCGCTGGCGAAGAGGAATAACGCGGCATACCACAAGCGCACCAGATCGCCCATGAAGGCTTGCTCGTAGGAGAACACGAAACGGGTAAAAACGATGGCCAGTTCGGCGATGACGATGAGCAGCGCCAGCCAGACGAAGCCGAGGCTGCGGCTGAATAAGGCGATGACAAAGCCGGCCGCCATGAGCGGCACGTGTACGTTGGAGCCTCTGTAGATGGAGCGGCCCAGATCGGTGGCGAGTTGTTCGCCGGCTAGACCCACGAGAAAGCCTTCTACCCGTAGCAACGAGATCGCCATATCCGTGAGGCCGATGAGAAATACCGCCCAAAACGCGCCGCGTACCAGGTACGCGTTGAACCCCGAGATCAAGGTGGCGTCGGCGCGCAGGGTGCGTTGGCGGGTGGTCATGGCCAAAACGATGGCGCTGATGGTCACAGCCACATAGAAGCCCAATTGCAGCCACGCCCGCGGCGGCGCCTCACCGTCTTCGAACAGCGCGGTGATGCCGGGCCAATCGAAGACCAATGTGATTTGATTGTTGATGAGAAAAACGCCCAGTAGGCCGAGCATGGCCCAGCCGAAGGCGCGGGTGGTGAGGACTAGGCCGTCCGCCACCGCCGGTTTTGCCTGCGGTGTTTCACCCGCTATCTCTTGTGTATGGGTGTTCACGAGAATGAAAGCCCTGGGAGTTAAAGCCCTGGGAGTTAAAGCCCTGGGCCGATGCGGCTAGACAACCTAATGGTGCAAAAACGTATAGGGGGTGCAAACACACGGGGGGAGTGACGGCGCGCTGGTTCAGACGCGAGAGGCTGGCTAGGCGAGGGAGACGGGCGGGTTGCCCGTCCCTCTTGTGGAGTGTCTACTTCCCAGTAGCGTAACCCCGCAATCCCGCGGGAGCACCGCGTCAGGTTTCCAAGCGCCCTTCAGAATCTAGTGCTGGATATCCAGCACTAGATATCCAGCGCTTCGTTACGCCGGTTACTGAAAGCGACCTCGGCAATCTTCTGCCAGCCGCCCACTTCGCGTAGCGTCTTCATGAAGGCGTCGGTGACTTTGTTGGCCAGTGCGCTGTGTTGGCGGGTCTCGTCGTATACCGCTGCCGATGCTTCACCAAAGGCTTCATACACGTCCTCGCTGAACTCTTTTAGTTGTACCCCGTGGTCGTTGATGAGGCGGGCCAGGTAAGCACCGTTGTTCGCTTGTGCTTCCTCATACTGGGCAGCGTGTTCTTCCATACAGCAGGCGGTGATAACAGCTTGCTCATAGTTGGAGAGCGAACCCCACCACGACGCATTCATGCCGACGCACACACCACCGCCCGGCTCGTGGAAACCAGGGTAGTAATAGTACTTGGCCGCTTCGTAGAACTTCATGAAGTAGTCGTTGTACGGGCCCACCCACTCGGTGGCTTCGATGGCGCCGGAGACCAGGTTTTCATAGATCTGACCACCCGGCAGGGAAACCGGAGAGGCGCCCAGTTTGGCCATCACGTCACCGCCCAGCCCGGGGATGCGCATCTTGAGGCCTTTCAAGTCGTCGGCGGAATTGATCTCTTTGTTGAACCAGCCGCCCATCTGCGTGCCGGTGGCACCTGCCGGCAAGCACTTCAAGCCAAAGCTTCCGGACAGCTCGTCCCAGAGTGCTTGGCCGCCCAGGAATTTGATCCAGGCGTTCCACTCGATGGTGGTCATCCCAAAAGGCACGGCGGTGAAAAAAGCGAATGCCGGGTGCTTGCCTTTCCAGTAGTACTCCGCGGAGACGTAAGCTTGGGAATTGCCGGAGGCCACCTCGTCGAATACGTCGAAGCCGCCAACGCGCTCACCGGCGGCGAAATACTTGGTCTGGATGACGCCTTGAGACACCTCGGTGATGCGGGCCGCGAGGCGTTGCGCGCTGGTGCCTAGACCGGGGAAGTCACGCGGCCACGACGAAACGATCACCATATCTTTGCGCGCTTGCGCTAGCGCTGGAGCAGCCACCGCCGCGGTGGCGGCACCTGCGCCTGCCACTGCGGCGGTTTTCATGAAATCACGGCGTTGCATAGTTGGATGTCCTCCTGCGAGCAACGAAAGAAGGTTTCTTGTATTCATATGGGACTAGCGCTGCCAAAGCGGTAGCCACCAGGGGCGCGAGTCTACTCGAACGCTGAAAAGCTTAAAAGCAAAGTGAGGAGAATGGATGGGGGCTGGCCTACTGCGCACTTGCGCATAAGCCCCCCAGCGGATGCCAGGGGGCGGAGCAAAGATATTAGAGATTCAGTTTAGGTGGTTTTATCCGACAGGGCTTTACCGAGGGTTTTTTCCACCGTCGTAGTGCCGGTGATGGCGGCAGGCGGTGGCGCTTCCAGATCGCTTTTCTTGGCCTGACTCGAGTAGTTGCACCCGCCGCCACCAGCGTGTGCTGCGGTAGAAGCCAGTCCGCCAAGAGCGAAGGCGAGGGAAAGGATGTATACGGATTTGCGCATCTTCAGTTCTCCCATGTTGGGTGGGCGGCCTCACCAGTGATGGAATTAGAAGCCGATAGTGTGGACTATACCTAAGTCCCGACGAGATTCAAAAAGTCATTGAATAGATGACGATATTGACCCCGAACTCGAAGGCGAAGGTGGAATAGCGTAACGGATAGGTGGGCTCATCGGCCCATTCCCAGGCATCGCCTAGATCGGTGTTCCAGTTGATAAGCACCATAAGCCGGCCCGAATGGTCGAAAATGCCGCGCACATGCGGCGTGTGGCCGTCGAATTCATGGGTTTTGCCGGTGCCGGCTTGGGCCGCGTTCGGCACTTGCATGATCTGATCGAGGTCGTAGAAGGCATGGAAGATCGGATGCGACAGCGGTACTTCCCGAATGGCGAATTCTGGTAACAACGCCGCTAACGCTTGTTCCAGGTGCTGCCAAGCCCAGGTGCCCCAAAAATCGTCGATGACGAGAAAGCCACCGGCGAGCAAGTAAGCGCGCAGCGCTTCGCGTTCACCCTCGGAGAGGGTGATGGCACCGACTTCCACCGCATAGACAAAAGGATAATCGCGTAGCGCTTGGTCGCTAATTTCGATGGCATTGTCTAGTGCGTAAGCATCGATACCGGTCAACCGTTGCAGCGCGACTAGGAAGTGTTGCTCCGCCTGCGGAAAATCAATGGCCCAGCGCGGGCCCCAATCATCGAGATCGCTAAGCCCGGAGTAGATTGCCCGGGTGAAGAAAAATTCGTGCTCGGCGTGGGGTGCAGGCTGTGCCGTGGCGGTGGATGTGGCGGCTAGTATCATCGCCAACAGCCCAGGTATCGCCAACAGTTCAGGCGCGATCGCACGCCAAAAGCGCCTGCCCGGTATACGCCGCAGCCTATTGGGCAAGAGCTGCCGGCGCCGGACCTGCGGCCAGTGGGGCAAGGATCGGCGCTAAGGCATCATCCGCGCTCGGCGCCAGCTCCGCTGCGCTGCGGTTCTGGATGGGATGGGGTACCCATACGATGGCCGGTGCAAAGCCCAGCGCTGCGCATTGCGCGGCGGCCGCCTGCTTGAATGGCGAGGGCTTGGCGTAGCGGCGCACCGTGTGGCCGCGGGCCGGCAACATC
Organism: Gammaproteobacteria bacterium; assembly: GCA_012103455.1. GTDB lineage: Bacteria > Pseudomonadota > Gammaproteobacteria > HK1 > HK1 > WLWT01. The sequence continues at coordinate 3,066,803 of WLWT01000001.1, read as the reverse complement.
TGCTCGAGGCTGTCTAGGCACTCATCGCTGCGCTCTTTACCGATGCCTAGTAGCGCCACCGTGCGTCCGGTTAATGGGGGTGGTGGGGTGAGCTTTTGGCGCTTGGCCGAGGCGCGCTCCACAGTCGGAGCGCGCAGGGTATAACCTTCGCTCATACGGTTGATCTCCATGGTTACGGGTTGGACCATATCGCGCATGCGGCCACCGGGCCAAGCGCCGATGATAGCTGAGAAGAGGCCGGTATTGCCGCCCGCCCGCACGATGAGCAAACCGTGGTCACGCCAGAATTCAGGCCGCGAACCCTGCGCGTAAAGTTATGGCGCTTGTAACGGTAAGCGTAGAGCGCTCGCTCGTCGAATTGATTTAAAGTGTCGGGGTTCTCATGCCGTCGCCTAGGGCTCAAATCCCGGGCACTGAAGTTTTTATCGGGAGCAGTAGAAGATGAGTGAAGCGCGTCAATTCAAGTGGGTGGGTAAGCGGCCGGTGCGGCCTGATGGAGTGGCTAAAGTCACCGGTGATGCCAAGTACGGTGGCGACTATAGCCTGCCGGGCACGTTGGTTGGCAAGGTCCTGCGTTCACCTCATCCCCACGCCCGCATCAGATCCGTAGATACTTCAAAAGCTCAGGCCCTCATGGGGGTCAAAGCGGTCATGACGGCGGCGGATATGCCTGATCACGACTTCGCTTACATCGGCAATGAACGGGTACAGGTCAACTTCTGGCATGTCACCCGCAACGTGATGGCGCGTGAGAAAGTGCTGTATGAAGGGCATGCTTTGGCGGCGGTGGCGGCGGTCAATGCACACATCGCCGAGGCGGCGTTGGCACTCATCGAAGTGGACTACGAAGTACTGCCCCATGTGATCGACGTCGATGCCGCGATGGCGGCGAACGCCCCCTTGCTCTTCGAGGACATGATCACACGCGGCCCGCAGCCGGTGCCGGAGACACCATCGAATATCGCCAAACAGGTGGGTTTTTCCATCGGTGATGTGCAAGCCGGTTTCGCCGCGGCGGATGCGATCGTGGAGAAGACCTATAAGACGGCGCCGGTGCACCAAGCTTACATAGAACCCCACGCCACTTTGGCTTATTACCACCCGAATGGCCGGGGCGAATTGTGGTCTTCCAGTCAAGGACATTTCATCGTGCGCAACCTGACCGCCCGGCTAACAGGTATGCGGGTCGGTGACGTACACGTCAATCCGGCGGAAATCGGCGGCGGTTTCGGTGGTAAAACCACCGTTTACTTAGAACCATTGGCGATGATCTTGTCGCGCAAATCCGGCGCTCCCGTGCGCATGGCTATGACCCGCGAGGATGTCTTCAAGGCCACCGGCCCCACTTCGGGTGCGTCCATGCGCGTCAAAATCGGCGTCAAGCGCGACGGCACTATCATCGCTGCCGAAGGCAGCTTCGCCTATCAGGGGGGGGCCTTTCCAGGCTCGCCGGTGTTGAACGGCTGCATGTGCGCGTTCGCCACCTACGACATCCCCAACCAGCGCACCGAAGGCTTCGACGTGGTGTGCAACCGGCCCAAGTCCGCCGCTTACCGGGCGCCCGGTTCGCCCATCAGCGCTTTCGCCGTGGAGAGCACCATGGATATCGCCGCTAAATCCATCGGCATGGATCCGCTCGCATTTCGCAAGCAGAATGCGGCGATGCCAGGCACGCAGATGATCTACGGGCCGAAGCTGGCCCATGGCGGATACTTGGAGACAGTGCAGGCGCTGCTCGACCATCCAGGTTATCAAGAACCCCTGGGGCCGAATCAGGGGCGCGGCGTGGCCTCCGGTTACTGGTTCAACGGCGCCGGTGAATCGGGTGCCACCTTGTTCATCAATGCGGACGGCACGGCGGTGGTCTCCACCGGCAGCCCGGACATCGGCGGTTCGCGGGCGTCCATGGCGATCATGGCGGCGGAGACCTTGGGCATCGATTATTACAACGTGCAAGCGCAGGTCTCGGACACGGGCGCGGTGCCTTACACGCATGTCACTGGCGGCTCGCGGGTGACGTACGCCACCGGCATGGCGGTCATTCAAGCGTGTGAAAAAGTCATTGATGATCTACGCGCACGGGCGGCGCTTATCTGGGACGTGGACGTGGAGGGTGTGGTCTGGGAGGACGGTTGCGCCAAGCCGGCCAGTTCCAACGTCGGCGAGTTCGAGCCGCTGAGCCTCAAGGCGTTAGCCGCCAAAGCCGCCGCCACCGGTGGCCCCATCGGGGCGACGGGGACGGTGGCCGCGGCCGGCCAGGCGCCAGGCTTTTCCACCCAGTTCTGTGATGTGGAAGTCGATCCGGATACGGGCAAAGTGACGATTTTGCGCTTCGTGGCGGCACAAGATGTGGGCCGCGCCATTCATCCCGATTATGTGGAAGGCCAGATCCAAGGCGGTGTGGTGCAGGGGATAGGCTGGGCGCTCAATGAAGAATACATCTACGGTGAGGACGGCAAGCTGCAAAACCCTGGCTTCCTGGACTACCGGGTGCCGGTTGCTTCCGATACGCCGATGATCGAACCGGTGTTGGTGGAATGCCCGAATCCGAATCATCCCTTCGGTGTGAAAGGCGCTGGCGAAGTCAGTATCTGCCCGCCGATGGCCGCTATCGCCAACGCCATCGCCGATGCCGTGGGACGGCGTATGACCGACCTACCCATATCGCCGCCCAAGCTGACCGATGCACTCGACTCACGCTCCGGGACCGAGTTGTAAGGACGTTCAAGGACCATGGCTGTTCGCGTCGTCCTGTCCACTGGCTCCACCGAACTCACCAACGGTGAGACCGAGTTCTACGTGGAGGCGCGTAATCTGCGCGCGGTCATCAAAGCGATGGATGAACGCTTCCCTGGTATCGGCGAATTTTTGGCCGAGGAGACCACCGTTGCCATCAACGGAGAAATCAACGAGCACGCCACCTATCAACCGTTACCAGAGGGTGCCGAAGTGTTCTTTTTGCCTAAGCTGGAAGCAGGGTAGGCGCCAAGATCAATAGTGACGCCAAGATCAATGGGAGGGGTAGAGCATGGATCGGCCGATTTACGTAGGGTCCGCGCAGTGGGTGGCGGCAACACCTGGTAGCCGTACTGTGGGTCTGTTCAGACGCGCCAGCGCCGATGCGTCCTGGGAGCACTTGAGGGCACCTCTAAAAATAGTAATTTTTTCGTGAGTGCAAGGAAGCACCGCGCGCAGAACCGCAGTGTATAGGTGATACCTGAGGATTCGAGCACGGCGCTGACGTCGCAATCGCGGAAAAAGTGCATTTTTAGAGGTGCTCTTGCGCCATGGCTTACCTGAGAATGCTGAGATAAGAGCACTCGCGGTGCATCCCGAGGATGATGCGCAGATGTTTGCCGCGACGCAGGCGGGACCTTACCGCAGCGGCGACGGTGGTGAGAGTTGGACCTCCATGCATCTGCCAACCGAAGAGATCACATGGTCTTTATTGCTCCATCCTCAAAAATCGAACGTGTTGCTCTGCGGCACTGTGGACAATGGCGTGTTCCGCACTGATGACGGCGGCGGGCATTGGCGGCAATTGGATTACGCGCTGCCGCCGGCGGTGTGTGTGATGGGTTTTCCCACGCGGGTGATCGGCCTGGCGATGGATCCCGGTAATCCGGACGAGATGTACGTGGCCTTGGAAGTGGGCGGCCTCGTGCGCAGCTTGGATGGTGGGCGTAGCTGGACCGATATCAACGCTGGTTTGCTTGAGTTTACCGGGCAGGCGGCCTACAGGAGCCGTATCGGTAGCGATACCGATACCGAAGGGATGATGGATTCCCACGCACTGGCGATCTCACCAGCGGCGCCTGGAACCGTGTTCTTGGCTAACCGGATGGGTTTGTTCGTGAGCGAAGACAAGGGCGAGTCCTGGCGTGATCTCGACATCGGCGCTTTTTCGCCTATTACTTATGCCCGTGATGTCATCGTGTCCCCGCACGCACCTGAAACCCTGTTCGCCGCTATCAGCAAGGCGGCAGTGTCGGATGCAGGCTCGCTATACCGCAGTGATGATTCAGGGGCGACCTGGCGGCGCTTTGATCATGGCGTGAGTATGGCGAGTACGCTGATGTGTGTGGCCACTACCGGGCGCACGGATCAACGCATTTACTGCGCCGCCCGCCGCGGTCAAGTGTTTGGCACGGAGGATGGGGGGAGCACCTGGTCCGAATATTCGTTACCGCCAGGGGTGGAAGGGGTTTACGCCATCGCGTGCCCATAAAGAGAAGTAAAAACCGTAAAGAGAAGGTAACAGCGGCGGGCACGGGCCAGCGTGAGCGTCTAATTCTTACATCTATTCTTACATCGTAGGGGTGGTCGTCTAGACGGTATCGTCATTAGGACATTAAGGCGTTGTGCGGCTTCACCCCTGCTCGCTGATGCGCATGTCGGGAACGATTGCGCCTTTTATGGTGCGGGTTTTGCCGCGGAAGAGGGCGATGAGGTCGCCGTTTTGATTGACTACGCTGACATCGTAGATGCCATTGCGGCCCACTAAGGCCCCTTCTTCAGCCCGGGCCGTGAGCCGGTCGCCGGCCACGGTGGGGCGCAGAAATTCGATGCCGGCGCTGGCCGCGACGCTCACTTGGTTGCGGCTGTTGCTGGCGTGAGCCATGGCCGTGTCGGCCAAGGCGAAGATGAAACCGCCGTGACACACATCGACACCGTTGATCATCTCGCCGGTGACGGTGAGGGACAGTTGCGCAAAGCCGGGCCGGTTCTCTTCCAACTCCATACCCATGAAGCGGGCCGCGGCGTCGTTCGCGTCCATCGCCGCGCCGGCCCGTCTGGCGCCTTGCAGTGGGCCGACCGTCTCTAGCGTGCTGGGTGACTCGGGTGCGTTTGCTCCGCTGCCGGTGGTCATAGCTCGGTTCCAAAATAGTCATTGCGCGTGGTCGAGGTGGGCATTTTGTATCATTATGCGCTGAACTCCACATGCACCGGCTCACCCGGCGCCGCGGTTATGCCCTATGCCCTGTTATGCTATAGACGGCGTTATTCCGGTCGTTCATGCGGATGCTTATGTACACCCCCAGGCAGTGCTCATCGGTGAGGTCAACATAGGCCCTGGCTGCTATATCGCGCCACTCGCCTCTTTACGCGGAGATTGTGGCCCGCTCATTGTCGAAGCGGGCAGCAATATTCAAGATGGCTGCGTCATGCACGGCTATAGCGGCATGGAGACGCGGGTGAAAGCGGGTGCGCAGATCGGTCATGGCGCTGTTTTGCATAGCTGCATCGTCGGAGCAGGGGCCCTAGTCGGTATCAACTGCACCGTGCTGGACGGGGCCGTGATCGGCGATGAGGCGCTGGTGGCGGCCCACTCCCTGGTCAAAGGCGGCGCCAGTATACCGGCCCGTCACTTGGCCGCCGGAGCGCCCGCTAAAGTGCTCCGGCCGTTGAGCAGCGATGAGTGTACTTGGTTGGGTGAGGGTGGCGCGCAATATCGAGAACTGACCCGGCGTAGCATCGCTTCAATGACGCCGGTGGCGCCTTTGCCGGAGCCGCAGGCGAACCGCCCGCGGTTGCCAGTGAGTGAATCCCGACCCAAGCAATCACGCGGCCCGCAACAGTAGCACCGCGAATAAATCCCCTATTACGCTCGAATTCAACAACCACTAGCGCGTGTACTCCATCGACATCAGCAATTTCGATCCGGTGAATCTGCCGGCAGCGTACTTCGATGATCCGTATCCTGTGTTGCACGCGCTGAGGGCGCAGCAGCCGGTATACCGCTGTCCCGACGGCAGCGTTTATCTCACCCGCCATGCCGAGCTGTTCGCGGTTTACCGCGATCCCAAGACGTTCAACTCGGACAAAAAAGAACAATTCAGGCCCTTACTGGGCGATAGCTCGCTGTACGAACACCACACCACCAGCCTGGTATTCAACGACCCGCCGCTCCACACACGGGTGCGCCGTGCCTTCGGCAGTGGGCTCTCGCCCAAGGCGGTGCGGGCCATGCAAGGGTGGCTGAGCCACCTGGTGGAAGAGTTGTTGGATCGGGTGCAAGACAAGCGGGACTTCGATCTGGTGGCCGACTTCGCGGCGCCCATTCCCATCGAGGTCATCGGCTCGCTGCTGCGTATTCCCCGTAGCGAACGCGGGCCGCTGCGGCATTGGTCGCTGGCCATCCTGGGCGCGCTGGAGTTGCGCATGACGCCGCAGCGCTTGGGTGAAGGCAACGCAGCGGTGGACGAGTTCATCGATTTTTTGGATGTCTTCGTCAAACGAAGACGGGCGTCACTGACTGATGATGACGATGATCTGTTGGCCCGCTTAGTGCGCTGGGAGGGCGCCGGCGGTTACCGGCTGGATGGGCGCGAACTCTACCATCAGATCGTGTTTTTGCTGAACGCCGGGCATGAGACGACGACCAATTTGATCGCCAACGGCGTTCTGTCTCTGCTGCGGTTTCCCGAGCAACTGCGGGCGCTCAGATCCGAGCCGGCGCTCATCGCAAGCGCGGTGGAAGAACTGCTCCGCTTCGAAGCGCCGATCCAGTTGAACAACAGGCGCACGACGAGGCCAGTGCGGGTGGGCGGCGTGGCGTTGGCGCGCGGCACGAACATCACGCTGAACATCGCCGCAGCTAACCGGGACCCCGCCGTATTCGAGGGTCCCGACGAATTGCGTTTAAACCGCTCGCCCAATCCGCACTTGTGCTTTGGCAGCGGCATTCATACCTGCGCCGGCTTGCACGTGGCCCGCTTGGAGGGCGTAGTGGCGCTGGCGGCCATTGTGCGGCGCTTGCCGAAGATGGCTCTTACCGGCATGGCTGTACGGGCACGGCGGGCACGGTTTAGAGTGGTATTGGAGGCGCCGATGACTACCGGCCACTAGGCCACAGCACGGCCGCTGGCAGCGAATAGCACGCTGAGTTGAATCGGATATCACGTTGACTGGATACGATGTTGATTGGATACGATGTTGATTGGATAGGGGGCATAATCGATGTATGCGCAGATGGTCAAGACCGAGACGAACACGGCAGCGCTGACACCCGAGGAGCGGGCTTTCCAGGAACGCATCGACGCGGATATCAAAATCGAGCCCAAGGATTGGATGCCGGAAGGATACCGGCGTACTTTGATCCGGCAGATCTCACAGCATGCCCACTCCGAAATCGTCGGTATGCTGCCGGAAGGCAATTGGCTGACCCGGGCGCCCACGCTCAAGCGTAAGGCGATCTTGCTGGCCAAGGTGCAAGACGAAGGCGGGCACGGACTGTATCTGTATGGCGCGGCGGAAACGCTTGGCATCAGCCGGGAGCAGATGAATCGGCAATTGCACGCGGGCAAAGCCAAGTATTCCAGCATTTTCAACTATCCCACCCTGACCTGGGCCGACGTGGGCACCATCGGTTGGTTAGTGGACGGCGCTGCGCTCATGAACCAGGTGCCTTTGCAACGCTGCTCTTTTGGGCCGTATGCCCGGGCCATGGTCCGTATTTGCAAGGAAGAGAGCTTTCATCAACGCCAGGGTTTCGATGCGCTGATACAACTGTGTAGCGGTACCCCCGAGCAAAAACAGATGGCGCAAGATGCCCTCAACCGCTGGTGGTGGCCGACGCTTATGATGTTTGGCCCGCCTGATGGCGAGTCCGTGCACAGTGCGCAATCCATGGCTTGGCGCATTAAATTCGCCAGTAACGATGAGCTACGCCAGCGTTTTGTGGACGCGACCGTGCCCCAGGCCGAGTTTCTGGGCCTGACTATTCCTGATCCCGATCTGAAGTGGAATGAGGCGCGGGGCCACTACGACTTCGGCGACATCGACTGGGAGGAGTTTCACCGGGTTATAAAAGGCGGTGGCCCTTGCAACCGCGAGCGTTTGCGGGCGCGGATCAAAGCCCATGAGGAGGGGGCTTGGGTGCGGGAGGCGGCGCTAGTTTACGCCCGCAAACAGGCGGCACGCGCGCCTGCTCCAAAGAAAACCCAAACCGATGAAATCCTCGGCTAGGCGGCGCAGTCACTGATGGCGCAGGAAGAATGGCCGCTATGGGAAGTGTTCGTGCGCTCCCAACACGGGCTGGCCCACCGTCATGTGGGCTCACTGCACGCAGCCGATGCGCAGATGGCCATGCGCAATGCCCGCGACGTCTACACCCGGCGCAACGAAGGCACCAGTATTTGGGTGGTACGCTCCGTTGACATCGTGGCCAGCTCACCGGATGAAAAAGACATTTTGTTCGAACCGTCCAATGACAAGGTATACCGCCATCCCACTTTTTACGATATCCCCGAGGATCTGGGGCCTATTTGATGGTTGCCGCCCCTGATCTTTTGGAACTCGGTTTGAGGCTTGGCGATTCGGCCTTGGTGTTGAGCCACCGGCTGAGCGAATGGGTGGGCCATGCGCCAGCGCTGGAAGAAGAATTGGGTCTTGCCAATGTGGCGCTGGATCTGTTGGGGCAGGGGACTTTTTGGCTGCACTGGGCGGCGCGGCAGGAAGATGCAGGCCGCGATGCCGACGCACTGGCATTTGCAAGAGACGCTGCGGGCTACCGGAACGTATTGTTGGTGGAACAACCCAACGGCGATTTCGCCGTGACCCTGGCGCGGCAGTTCTATTTCGATGCGTGGCATCGCCTGTACCTGGAAGCCTTGGGACGCAGTACCATCGGCGAGGTAGCCGGCGTCGCGCAAAAATCCCTGAAAGAGGTGCGCTACCATCTGGAGCGCTCCGAACAGTGGCTGATACGTCTGGGCGATGGCACTGAGGAGAGTCACCAGCGCACGCAAGCGGCGGTCGATGATCTATGGATGTATACCGGTGAGTTGTTCGAGGCCGATGAGTTGGATGGGCGGCTTGTGGCCGCAGGTGTTGCTCCCGCTCCGCCATCGCTACGTGAACCGTGGATGGGGCGGGTCGAGGCTGTGTTCGAGGAGGCTTGCCTGACCCTGCCCGGTGATCCGTGGACACAAAGCGGTGGCCGGCGCGGCATCCACACTGAGCATTTGGGTTATTTGCTGGCCGAGATGCAGTTTTTGCAGCGTGCTTATCCGGGCGCTTCCTGGTGAGCCCCCGGGTGAGCCTGCGGGTGAGCGGCAACCGTCCCGGCGACGATGAGATCCGTGCCTGCTTGGAGGCTGTGCCCGATCCCGAGATCCCGGTGATTTCCGTGATCGATCTGGGTATCGTGCGCTGGTGGCGGTGGCAGGATAGCCCGGCACTCGCTCGATCAACATCGCAAGAGCCAGCCCTACAAAGGTCAGCCCCGCAAAGTCCGGTCCTAGTGGTAGCCGTGACCCCCACCTATTGCGGCTGCCCGGCCAATGACATGATCGCCGCCGACATACGCGCCGCGTTGTTGGCGCACGGCATTGCCGAAGTGCGCATAGAGCGGCAGTTGACACCGCCCTGGACCACCGATTGGTTAACCGAGAAGGGACGCGCGCGGCTGCGGCAGTTCGGTATCGCGCCGCCCGTGGGCCTAGCTGCCGGCGGCGCCTCCACTATCCCGCGCGTGGTCAGCTGCCCCCACTGTGGCGCGGATGACACGGCGCTGGTGAGCCGCTTTGGCTCCACTCCCTGTAAGGCCCAGTACCGCTGCCGTCAGTGTTTGGAGCCCTTCGATTATTTCAAGTGCTATTGATGATGAGCGCCCGTGAGTGAGTTCTTCAGGCTACGGGTCGCGCAGGTGCGGCGTGAGACCCGCGACAGTGTGGTGCTGACGCTGGAGCCGCGGCCTGAAGAGGCGCACCGTTTTCGTCATGTGCAAGGGCAGTACTTGACCTGCAAAGCTATTTTGAACGGCAGCGAAATCCGCCGTTCTTATTCGATTTGCTCAGCGGTTGGATCGACCACGTTGCAGGTGGGCATTAAGCACGTGCCGGGCGGCCGGTTTTCTTCCTGGGCGAACGAGGTTTTGGCGCCCGGGGATATTATCGAGGCGATGACCCCGGCAGGTAATTTTTTCTTGCCCCTGGATTCAGCTACAGCGAGACACTATCTGGCCATCGCCGCCGGCAGCGGCATTACCCCTATGATGAGCATCCTCGCCACGACCTTGGCCGAGGAGCCGCGCAGCCGCTTCACGTTGCTCTACGGCAACCGCGCATCGCCCTCCATCATGTTCAGGGAAGCTTTGGAGGATCTCAAAAACCGCTATTTGCACCGGCTGAATTTGGTGCATGTGCTCACCCGTGAACAGCAAGATGTGGCGTTGTTCAATGGGCGTATCGATAGTGACAAATGTGCTGCGCTCTTCAAGAGCTGGATTAACATTCAGTCTATGGACGCCGCTTTTTTGTGTGGTCCGCTCGCCATGATGGAGGCAGTGCGCGGTGCTTTGTTGGATCACGGCATGCTGCCGGACGCTATCAAGATGGAGTTGTTCGAGGCACCTGACGCGCTGGCGCCAGTGAGCGGCCGCCGCGGTGAGGACGCCAGCACCGGCGCTGCCGGCTGCCAAGTGCGTTTGATTATGCACGGGCGCACCACGCAGCTTACTTTGACGCGCGGTGAAGAGACGGTATTGCAAGCCGGCGAACGGGCCGGGCTCGAGCTGCCTTACTCGTGTAGAGGCGGGGTGTGCGCCACCTGTCAAGCGCGGTTGCTCGAGGGCGAGGTGGATATGTACGCAAATTACGCCTTGGAGGACTACGAGATCGCCCGTGGTTATGTCTTGACCTGCCAGGCCCATCCGGTCACCGATCGCATTGTGGTGGATTACGATCAGTGACCGGGCGCCGTGAACATGACGTTGAGTTCGCCCAGGCCGGCGAAGGTGGCCCGCGCCGTGCATCCGGCTGGTGATTTGTACAAGCCGGTGCAACTGCCGGTGGTAATGTACTGTCCAGCCCGCACGCCCTCGCGCGCGCCCGCATGTTCGTTGACCAACCACTCAAGCGATGTCATCGGGTCGCCCAATACTTCCGCGCCGCTGCCGCGCACCACCACTTCGCCGTTCACTTGCAGGGTGACTTCCGCGTTGACCCTATCCAACGCGCGCCAGTCGCTCACCCCTTCGCCGTAGATCCAAAGCGCGTCGTTGACGTTGTCGGCGATGGCCAGGACGCCTTGCTGCGCGGCGGTAAAGCGGGTGTCCACGATCTCGATGGCCGGGTGCACAGAAGCCACCGCGGCCGCGATCTGCTCGCGGCTGTAGGGCACGCCAGCGGGCGGAAGATCGGCGCCCATGAGAAAAGCGTATTCCGCCTCCAGGCCGCGCACCATGAAAGTATCCGCTAATCTTTGATCGCCAAAGAGCAAGTTTTGACTGAATAGGCGGGCCGCCACCGGACCGTCTACGCCCAGGCTGGCCTGGGCGTTGGGGTGGGTCGCGCCTACCTTCCACGCGCCCACTTGCTCGCCGAAGCAGGCGGCGACCGCGTCTTGGATGTGGTAGCCGTCATCGTGGGATCGCGGCACGGCTGGTGCCGGAAGAGAGTCTATACGGGTGCCGGAACGGCGCGCCGCGGTCAAGCTGCGCGCGGCGAGCATGGCGGATTGATGATCCATGGCTTGGTACTCACAATGCGATGAAAATCAGGCGGCGTATTGTGCAAGCACCGCCGTCGAAATTCACTCGAAAATGCGCATGACCCAATGCGCATGACCCAATACGCATAACCCGGCGTTTACACCGTCGCCAAAGCGCTTGCCAACACCTGCGCCACATGCCGCGCCTGACGGCCGGCGCCATCGGCGATCTGGTGGCGGCAACTGGTGCCATCGGCGACGATGAGCGTATCTTCGCCGGCCTCGCGTACCCTGGGCAGCACACCCAGCTCGCCCATCTTCATCGAGATGTCGTAGTGAGCCGCTTCATAGCCGAAAGCGCCGGCCATGCCGCAGCAACTAGACTCGATGGTGCTCACCTCGAGATTGGGGATGAGCTTCAAGACGTCGCTGACACTGCCCATGATGCCGAAAGCTTTCTGGTGGCAATGGCCGTGCAGCAACGCGTGGCGCCGCGGTTGCGGGGCGAATGTCAAAGCCAGGTGGCCGGCCTCGTGTTCGCTGTGTAGAAACTCCTCGAAAAGCATGGCTTTTGCTGCCAGCGCCGCGGTTGCTCGCCCTCCCAGTAGAGCGCCGAACTCATCGCGTAGGGTGAGCAAGCAAGACGGTTCCAATCCGATCACAGGCACGCCCCGCCCGACAAAAGGCGCCAGTGCCGCCACGGTACGGCGAGCTTCGACTTTGGCTTCATCGATCAGCCCGGCGGCGAGGAAGGTGCGCCCGCAACATAGCGGTCTAGCCGCGTGTAGCGCTTCTGCCGGCGGCGTGGCGAAGCGCACTGAATAGCCGGCATGGACTAAGACTTTGAGCGCGGCGCGGGCGTTGTCCGGTTCGAACCAACGGTTGAAGGTGTCGGCGAAGAATACGGCTTCGCGTCCGCTACCGGCCCCCTTATTCGATGGCGTAGCGGTCGATGGCGTAGCGGCCAGTGTGTCTTTAAAAGGATCGGCATGCCACTTCGGCAATGATCGCCTGGCACTCAATCCGAACAGGTACTCCGACAGGACGGCCAAGCCGGGCACCTGGTCGCGCAAGTGCCACAAGGCCCGGTATTGGTGGGCTGATGGGGCGTACCTAGGCAAATATGCGATCAACTTATCGCGCATGGATAGGCCGCCGTGCTTAGCGCGCTGATAGAGCACCTCCGTCTTCATGCGGGCCATGTCCACGCCGGTGGGGCATTCGCGCTTGCAGCCCTTGCAGCCAACGCAAAGCGATAGGGATTGCGCTACGGCATCGCTGCAAATGCCGCCATCCAATTGACCCGATAACGCCAGACGCAGGGTATTGGCGCGGCCACGGGTCACGTCCTCTTCATTGCGTGTGGCGCGGTAAGACGGGCACATCACGGCGCCTGAGAGCTTGCGGCAAGCACCGTTGTTGTTGCACATCTCTACCGCGCCCGCGAAGCCGTGCCACGGCGACCATTCGAGGCCCGTCGCTATCTCTTGGGTGGCGTACCCCGGCTTGAAACGGAACAAGCTGCGGTCATCCATTTTCGGTGGCTGCACGATCTTGCCGGGATTCATCAGGCTTTTGGGATCGAAAGCCCGTTTGACCTGCGCGAAAGCGTCCGTCAACTGCGGTCCGAACATGGGCTCATGAAACTCGGAGCGCACCAAGCCATCGCCGTGCTCACCGGAATGGGAACCTTTGTACTCGCGTACCATGGCAAATGCTGCCTCGGCGATGGCCCGCATTTTGACCACGTCTGTCCCATCTTTCATGTTCAAAATAGGGCGCACATGCAGACAACCCACCGAGGCATGGGCGTACCAGGTACCGGTGGTGCCGTGCTTGGCAAACACCTCGGTCAAGCGCTCGGTGTAGTCCGCTAGATCATCCAAGGCAACGGCACAATCTTCGATGAAAGACACCGGCTTACCGTCGCCTTTCATCGACATCATGATATTGAGCCCGGCCTTGCGCAGCTCCCAGATCTGGCTTTGAAACGCCGGCTGTTCCGCCCGCACCACGCCGCCGGCAAAGCCGAGATCGGCCATCAGTGTTTCGAGGCGATCTAGCGCCTCTATTTGGCCGGCGCAGTCCTCGCCGGCGAATTCAACCAGCAACACCGCATCGGGTTCGCCTTGCACGAAACGTTCGACGATCGGGCGGAACATGGCGATGTCGCGCGACAGTTCGATCATGGCGCGGTCCACCAACTCCACCGCGCTAGGCCCCAATTCGACGATGTGCCGGGTACTGGCCATGGCCTGGTAGAACGTTGGGAAGTGACATACGCCTAGCACTTTGTGTGGCGGGATCTCGCTGAGCGCCAGATCAATGCTCAGGAAATTGGCTAAGGTGCCCTCCGAGCCCACCAGTATATGGGCCATGTTGTGGCTGCCGCCCTCATCCGGGAACAGTAGATCTAGGTTATATCCGCCTACCCGGCGTAGCAGCTTGGGCCAGCGCTCAGCCATGGCGGTGGCGGCGCCATCGGCAATACTCCGTAGCTGGCCTATCAGCCCCCGGTATTCGCCGTACCTATCCAATTCACCGAGATCGCTGGTGACGGGGCCGAAGGTCCACTCACGGCCGTCGGCCAAAACGGCGTCGATACTGAGGACGTTGTGAACCATGTTGCCATAGCGGATGGAGCGGGCACCGCAGGAGTTGTTGCCGGTCATGCCGCCGATGGTGGCGCGGCTGGAGGTGGATACGTCGATGGGGAAGAACAGGCCATGGGGCCGCAATTGCGCGTTCAATTGATCCAGCACAATACCGGGCTCTACCCGCGCTCTGCGCGACACCGGATCCAGCGCTAGCAGACGGTTCATATGTTTGCTGTAGTCGATGACCAGCGCTTCGCCCACTGTCTGTCCACACTGTGAAGTGCCACCGCCGCGCGCCAGTAACGGTACCCCCGCGTCCGCCGCGATGGCCATGGCCCGGCGTACATCCTGCGCGTGCCGCGGCACCACTACGCCCACCGGTTCTATCTGATAGATAGAGGCGTCGGTGCTGTAGCGCCCGCGCGATGCGGCATCGAATAGCACTTCGCCGGCTAGTGCATCGCGCAGGTGCCGGGCTAGGGTTGAGCGGCCAGGGTGTGCCATGAGTGAACCCGACTTAGAGTGATAGCAAGAAAGAGAGGGGAGGGCTTAAGCGTTAGCCGTGGCCAGATAATCGAGCGCTGCGCCGAGCCCGTCGCCTGGTTTGAGCCCCTGCAGGCCGAGCCCCATCTGCACGCCGCTCAGCGCTCCCGCTAGCGTGAGATCGTTGTAGTGGCCTAGGTGGCCGATGCGAAATATCTTGCCGGCGAGGCGGCCAAGTCCCGTGCCCAGCGACATATCGAAGCGTTCAAGAATAGTTTTTCGCAACGCATCGGCATCGTGCCCCTGCGGCATCAGCACCGCCGTTAGCGACGGGCTGTATTCCTCCGGATTGCGGCAAAGCACCTCAAGGCCCCAGCCGCGCACGGCGCGGCGGGTGGCTTCGCCGTGGCGGCTGTGCCTGGCGAAGACGTTGGGCAAACCTTCCTCGAACAGCATGTCGAGCGCTTCACGCAAGCCGTACAGCATGTTGGTGGCAGGGGTATAGGGAAAATAACCATTGGCGTTGTTGGCCAACATGGGCCGCCAATCCCAATAGCTGCGTTGAAACCCGCCCTCTTCGGCCCGGCCCAGGGCCTTGGCGCTGATGGCATTGAACCCCAAGCCCGGCGGCAGCATCAGACCTTTTTGCGAACAGCTGACGGTTACGTCCACGCCCCATTCATCATGCCGGCAGGCGACGCAGGCCAGCGAGGAAATAGCATCGACCAACAACAGTGCGTGATGGCCCGCGGCATCCAGTGTTTGGCGCACTGCCTGCACTTGAGATAAGCAGCCTGTAGAGGTTTCGTTGTGAACAATGGCCAGCGCTGCTATGCGGCCGTCGCGGTCCGCCTCCAGGCGGGCTGCAATGGCATTGATGTCGGCGCCATGACGCCAGTCGCCAGGCACGAACTCCACCGCCAATCCTAGCTGGGTGGCCATCTCTTTCCACAGCGTGGCGAAGTGGCCGGTTTCGGCCATCAGCACTTTGTCGCCGGGTTTTAATGTGTTGACCAAGGCCGCCTCCCAGGCGCCGCTGCCGGAGGAGGGGAAGATGACCACGTGCTGTTCGGTGCCGAATACTTGGCGCATACCGCACAGGCAGGCTAGGCCCAGCTCTGCGAAATTAGGGCCGCGGTGATCGATGGTCGGATGATCGATGGCCCGTAGCACCCGATCCGGTACGTTGGTCGGGCCTGGGATCTGCAAGAAATGGCGGCCGCTGCGGTGGGTCAAGATCCTGTCTCCGAAAGCGCGTTGGGTGCGGGTGTGCGTGAATGGGATGGTGCATTATCCCGCATCCACAGGTGCAAGTGACGGCCGGGCGATAAATTTCTATGGCGATAAACTGCCACTGCTGGTGTATCTCAAAGTGTGGGGGTGTATCTCAAAGCGTGGGGAGGCAATAGTGTGCCAGGGGTAAGCTCGGCTTCGCCGGGGTAGGGTAGATAGGGTTGCCCGTGGCAAAAAACTGTTGGCAGCAGCTCATGAGTGAGTCGTACCTGAGACAGGTTTACGGCGCAGGCGCAAGCCTTGGGAGTGCCGGCATGGATGGGCAGCTATGTCAAACAGCTTTGGCTTATTCGATCAGCCAAGGAATGGGGGACGCGCCATCGGTCACCATGATTGAACACCGGGAGAAATGGACCGCCGAGAAGTAAGCGCCGTAGAAGTAAGCGCGCCGGACCTGGCTGGCTGAGCGTCTCAGGCGTGATGCAATGGACGCGACGTGATGTACAAAAAGCGCCAGCCTAGCGCGACAGTGGCGGTGGTGACTCCGGCCACGGTTCCGAGCAGCAAGCCTACTGGACCATAGCTCGCGTGGATTCCCAGCCAGTATCCGGCCGGCACCATGATGCCCAAAAACACATTATGTAAAGACCGGTTGCCGGCCACACGTCACCGCAGCCACGCAGCGCGCCGATGAGTGTGCCCTGCATGCCATCGGGACACAGTACCCAGGCAGCGGCGATGATGGCTGGGAGCAGCAGGGCGAGCACCGGCTCCTCATTGGAATAAAGTCCGGCGTAGAAGGGCGTGAATAGCGCGTAGCTGATGGCAAGAGCCGCTAGGGCGCTGGCGCAAAGCGCAGTGGCGGTGACCCCGGCTCGCAGCGCGTCTGCGGTCCGTTTACGGGCAAGAGCGCTGGCGACCCGCACGCTGGCTGCAGTGCTGAAGCCAAGCGCGAGCATGAATGGCAGTGACAATAGGTTGAAAGCACTTTGAAAAGCCGCCAGAGGGATCGTCCCCATCCAACCGGCGAAGATAGTCATGGTGGCGAAGGCGGCTGATTCCAGCATATGAGCCAGCCCCATCGGGATGCCGAAGCGCCAGATGCGGCGGCGTAGCTTGCCGGCCTGTGGATTGATGCCGGTAAGGCCGAACCGCTGCTGCGGCAAGCGCCAATAAATATAAACGCACAGCGCTATCAAACTCAGCCATCGGACTACCGTTGTGGCGATAGCGGCGCCATCGGCGCCTGATGCCGCAAAACCCCACTGGCCGTAGATCAATAGCCAATTCAAAAAAGCGTTGAGGATATTGGCGGCCAGTATGATCGCAACGCCTGGCAAGGGCCGGCCCAAGCTTTCCAGAAAGAAGCTGGTGGCGGCGAATCCCAGCACAGCCGGTAATCCCAGGGATAGATAAAACAGCGGGCCGGCACCGGCCGCCGCCAAGTCTCGCGCTTGGCCGAGCAGTTCCAGCCACCAAGCACCCGGGAGGCAAATGAGTGCCATAATAGTGCCACTTTGCAGAGCGATTGAGCATGCAACCCGCCAGATACGGCCCGCCTCGCGCGTGTCGCCATTGGCCATGGCCCGCGCCGCGAATATCGTGGTTCCACTCATGAGGCCGATGCCTAGCAACATAAGCGGGATCATGGGCACGCTGGCGATGGCGTAGGCGGCCAGTTCATCGGCACCGGCGTGCCCCGTCATCGCCGTATCCACCGCGATGAGAATCAGTACACCCGCGCGCGCCACCATCACCGGCAAGGCCAGTGTGAGTATGCTGCGGGCGTGGCTGAGCCAACTGCGCGCCGCTTCGCTCATGGTTTGTACGCATCTAGCTTTTGCCCCAATGCCGCCAGTGCCGATTGACCTTGCTCTAGTTGCTCGGAGGTTAGCGATCGGCGCAGTTGCGCGAGGTTCTTCGCCGCGTTGGCGTCGCCAGCCGCTTGCGCCAACGACCACCAGGCGAAAGCCTGCACCGGATCGGGTTCCAGGCCGAAGCCGTTGCCGTACATGGCGCCTAGATTGACCATCGCGCCCACGTGGCCGGCAGCGGCGGCCAATCGGTAGTAGCGCACCGCGGTGTGCGGTGATGACAGCGGTGCAGGTGCGTGGGCCAATAGAAACGCGAGGTTGTACTGGGCGCGGGTGTGGCCCTGATCGGCCGCCGCCCGGTACAGGCGGATCGCTTTGACCAAATCGCGCTCGACCCCGTCGCCTGCGCGCACCATCTGGCCGAGATCGAACTGCGCTTTGACGTGTCCTTGCCGGGCGGCCCGTTCCAGAAGCTCGGCGGCCCGGGCGCTGTCTTTAGGCAATCCTTCGCCACGCCGAAGAAGTGTTGCAAGACTGTGCAGGGCCGCCGGATGCCCGGATTTGGCGCTGTTTTCGAACCATGTAATGGCTTTACCCAGATCAGTAGTTATGCCTGTGCCTTTGTAGTACATGAGCCCCAAGTTGTGCTGCGCACCACCGTGGCCGGAGGCGGCGGCCCGCGCATACCAAAGGTGCGCCTGTGGCAGATCGGCTTTAACGCCTACACCATTGGCGTAAACGAAGCCCAAGGTGAACTCCGCGCGCGCTTCGCCTTGGTGGGCAGCACGGCGCAACCAATGCAGCGCATCGGCAAGATCCTTAGTAACGCCATCGCCCCGGCCATACATCTTGCCCAACTGGTATTGGGCCAAAGAATGGCCCGCCTGCGCCGCCCGTTTAAACCACATGGCCGCAGTCACCGGATCCCTGGGAGTGCCTAGCCCCTGGGCATGGAGTTTGCCCAGGTAGTACTGCGCCTTCGCATCGCCAGTATTGGCCGCATCAGTGAATGGGGTTATCGCCTCTTGATAATTGCTTGCCTCATAGGCGGTTAGCGCTGTCTCCAAATCCGCTTGTGCGCAAGCTTGCCCTGAGCAGAGCATGATCGTGGCTGTGGCTGTGGCTGTGGCTGTGGCGCGGCCCATGGCAGTCAATGAGGTGGCGGTGGATGGGGTGAGGGTGAATACGACTTGCACGTGTGGCCTACTGCGGGGCGGAGCAAAGTGTTTGATTATCTCGAAGATCATGGTGGGTTGCGACGCTCGCGCCGGATATGACAATGAGCGCGCTGCAGTATGAATGGTGAACTTAAGAGCGCTGCCTCTTGTAGCCCGCGGTTGCTTTACCTACCCTTCTGCATTGTCCTTTTTGGTTAAGAGACTTCGGTCTATGCCGGCCATCAATACGAGCAAGAAACCGCAACTCCTGGCTATAGTGTTGCTATTGTGTGCGCTGCCGGGCTTGGCCCAGGCGGCCGATAGGCCAAGCACCGAGGAGGCCAAGACATTTATGCGCGAACTGGTGATGCGCGCTTCGGCTGCGCTCTCCGGTGAGGGCGATATTGCCAGCCGGGAGAGCGCTTTTCGCGCCCTGTTGGCTGATGGCTTTCATATGCCGCTGATCGCCAGGGTGGCCATGGGCAGATTCTGGAAACAATCCTCGAAAGCGGAGCAGGCCACGTTCACGCAGCTATTCAGTGAATTCATCCTGAAGACCTACGGAGCTCGGCTAGGCGGTTTCGATGCCGCCCGGTTCCACGTCGTCGATGTGATTGAGCGGGGTAATACCGATCGGCTGGTGCGCACGCAAATCGAGCAGGACAGTGGCCCTGCGGTTAAGGCCGGCTGGCGTATCCGCAAGTTCGGCGCCAAGCTGAAAATCATTGATGTTTCGGTGGAAGGCATCAGTATGACGTTGAACCAACGGCGTGAGTTTCAAACGGTGATGCAAAGAGATGGCATCACCGGGCTGTTGGAGTTGTTACGGGCACGAGTCGAGCCGCTACCGCTAGACCGTCCGAAGCAGAACGGTTGATGACCGCCACAATACTGCGTACGACGAAGGAGACCAGCCAGATGGGCCTAGTTAAAGTTCTGTCTCGGATCATGGGCGCGGGTGCGTTACTCTCCATGTGCTTGCCAGTGCAGGCTTTTGATTTCGCCAAAGGCTATGAGGCGTTTCAAGCGGGCCGCTTTAGAGAGGCACTGGCGCTGTGGCGTCCACTGGCCGATGCCGGCGACCCGCGTGCGCAGTATAACCTCGGCGTGATGTATGCCGATGGACGCGGGGTGCGAAGAGATCGGGGATGGGCGGTGCAATGGTGGCACTTGGCCGGCGATCAAGGTCATGCCCGCGCGCTGCACAACATCGCTCTGACGCATATAGGCGGGATCGGTGGGGTGCAAGACTACGCTGCGGCCTTGTCTTATCTCAAGCGGGCGAGCGATCTCGGTTTTGCCAATTCGCAATACACACTCGGCAAGATGCACCATTATGGACTGGGTGTGGAGAAGGATTTGAATGAATCCTTCAAGTATTTCCACCTGGCAGCGCAGCAGGGATTTGTCAAAGCCATCTACAATGTCGGCAAGGCTTTCAGGGATGGTCACGGCGTGACCGTAGACCACGCCCAGTCGGCACACTGGTTCGGGGTGGCGGCCAAGCGTGGATATGCCAAAGCGCAGCGTCATCTGGCGACGCGCTTGGCACGCGGTCAAGGTGTTGCCAAAGATGAAGTGGCCGCGCTTTCCTGGGCGATCCTCGCCGATGAGCAAGGCGTAGCCGATGCCATCGAGCTGCGCCAAACCCTGGAATCCAAGCTGTCCCGCGAGGAGGTCGCCAAAGCCAGAGCTATGGCGCAGGCTTTTACCCCCACTCAGGACTGAGCTTGAACCCGCTGGCTATTAACGTCGTTGGTCATTAACGCCGTTGGCCATTAATTGCGTTGGCCATTAACTCATGAGTGAATCACCGGCTTCGCCAGTGTGGGGCTCCGCGCAAGGCAGCGCTAGTTGGCAGCACCGCCCCGCTCTAGTTGATGGCGCAATAGAGCCAGTTGATCGCGCTTGGTTCGCACCATTTGTTTCAAAAATGAGATGGTGTGTTTGCCTTTGCGGTCGCGGGGAATTCCTATGGCTTCAATGCGCATCACCAAACTTTGAATGTCATCCACGAGCGAGCGTTCGCTCCATTGTGCATTCAGGTACATCGTTATTGCCTCCAATCACTTGCTGATTGACGTGCCATATTTTCGTTGTTTTATCTGCTATAAGTGTGTCGAATCGCTCATTTCGACAATATTTTGTCGTATATATGAGCGAGAGGATAAGCTCGCGGCGACATATATTTGGTTTTGGGCTCATAGAGCTGTATTCGGCGACTTTTTTCGAGGTGTGTTGTCGCTAGTTCGAGCGCGACGGCAATCGTTTACGGGTATCGGTGGTGATGAATACCTGACTGCGCGGGTGTGCGATATGATGCCGCGCATCGAATGGCAGGTTGGCTTAAGGAGTGGACGGATGGCCACAAGCGATCATGAGGTGCTTCACCAGGATACCCGTATCCATTGGCAGCGCTTTGCTGTGCCCTTTGAGTATCCGGTCTGTTTTACCCGTGATGCTTTAGCGCTGGAAAATCATACTCTATTGGACGCGGTAAGGCGGCTGGAGCCGGAGCGCCGTCACCGTTGTATCGTGTTCGTAGACGATGGCCTGCTCAGGGCCGGTAAAGGCCAAGCCGGCGCTTCGCTTACCGAGAGCATCGCCGCTTACTTCAACCATCATGCCACCAGCCTTGAATTGGTGGCGCCCCCTATCAGTGTGCCCGGGGGCGAGAAGGTCAAGAACGAGTTGCATTTTGTCGAAGATATGCAGCGCCGCTTATTCGACAGTCATATCGATCGCCACGCTTATGTGATCGCCATCGGCGGCGGTGCGCTGCTGGACGCTGTAGGCCTGGTGGCGGCCACTACCCATCGAGGGGTGCGTCATGTGCGCATGCCGACCACCGTGCTTGCGCAAAACGATTCGGGCGTTGGCGTCAAGAACGGCGTGAACCTATATGGCGCCAAGAACTTCGCCGGCGCCTTCGCGCCGCCGTTTGCAGTAATCAACGATGCGCAGTTTTTGCGTACCTTGGAGCGCCGCGATCAGATTGCCGGTATGGCTGAAGCGGTGAAGGTGGCGCTGATCCGCGATGGTGCGTTCTTTACTTGGCTGGAGCGCCATGGCGATGCCTTGGCTCTGTTCGAAGATGATGCGGTGGCCCATATGGTGCGCCGGTGTGCCGAATTGCATATGCACCAGATCGCCCATGGCGGGGACCCATTCGAGTCCGGTAGCGCCCGTCCGCTGGATTACGGTCATTGGGCGGCGCACAAGTTAGAGTCTTTGACCCGGCATCACCTGCGCCATGGCGAGGCGGTGGCCATCGGCATCGCGCTCGATGCGCGCTATTCGGTACTGGCCGGACAGTTGGCCCAAGGCGGGGACGAGCGCATCTGTTTTTTGCTGGAACACTTGGGCTTCAAGCTATGGCATCCGGCGCTGGATACCGTGGACAGTGCTGGTGGGAATGCCGTGCTCAAGGGGCTTGAGGAATTTCGCGAACACCTGGGCGGCGAACTCACCATCACACTGCTGTCCTCTATCGGTCAAGGCGTGGAGGTGCACGCCATGGATGAAGCGATGATCATGCAATCCATCGAATGGCTCAGGCGGCGGGCTCACTGAGTTCGGATATGGCGGCAAAGACAGTGAGATGACAATACGGCTAACCGAGGAGCAACAAGCCATTCGCGATAGCGTGGCGCGGCTTTGCGAACGCTTCGATGCGCAATACTGGCTGGATTGCGATCGTGAGAAGCGCTTTCCATTCGACTTCGTGGAGGCCGTCGCCGCGGGCGGTTGGCTTGGCATCGCCATGCCCGAAGAGTACGGCGGCTCCGCCTTAGGCATCACCGAAGCTTCGATCATGATGCAGGCCATCGCTGAATCCGGCGCGGGATTCAGTGGTGCCTCGGCGGTGCATCTCAATATCTTCGGCTTGAATCCCGTGGTTGTATTCGGCACCGAGGAGCAAAAGCAACGGATGCTGCCTGCGCTCATACGCGGGGATGAAAAAGCGTGCTTCGCCGTGACCGAGCCGAACGCTGGCTTGGATACCAGCAGTATTGAAACCTTCGCCGAGCGCAAGGGTGATGGCTATATCGTCAACGGGCGTAAGCACTGGACCACCAACGCTCAGCACGCCGATCGCGTCCTGCTGCTCGCCCGCACATCGCGGCGGGTTGATGTCGCCCGGCGCACTGACGGCATCAGCTTGTTCTATACCAAGTTGGATCGCGACTACGTGGAAATACGCGAGATCGACAAAATGGGTAGGGCCGCGGTCAACACGAACGCGGTTTTTATAGACGGTCTGCCGGTACCTCGAGAAGATCTTATAGGCGAAGAAGGGCGGGGCTTCGAATATATTTTGCATGGACTTAATCCGGAGCGGATCATGATCGCGGCCGAAGCGGTGGGTTTGGGCCGTGCCGCCCTGGCGCGCGCCTGCGACTACGCGGGGGCGCGGGAAGTGTTCGGCCGCCCCATCGGATCCAATCAAGGGATCCAGCATCCGCTTGCCAAATGCTGGGCCGAGCTTGAGGCAGCCAACCTGATGGCTTTTGACGCCGCCGCCCGCTACGACGACAACGAAGCGTGTGGCGCGCAGGCGAACGCAGCAAAATATCTGGCAGCGGAAGCGTGTTTTCGCGCGTGCGAGACAGCGGTGTTGTCCCATGGCGGCATGGGTTATGCGAAGGAGTACCACGTAGAGCGGTACATGCGCGAGGCCTTTATTCCGCGCATCGCGCCGGTGAGCCGTGAATTGGTGTTGAACTTCATCGCCGAGCGCGTGCTCGGTTTGCCACGATCATACTGAGTATGACCCTGAAAGCGCTGGCCACAGGAACCTCGAGGCGTGGATTGATAGTGCGAACAGTGAGTTATGTCACATACTGGCGCCGTGGACGCTAGCCGATAACGCGGCCGCCACCGGCAAACCGCTGTTTATAGTTACGCTTGTCGATCGGAGTAATGGTGACAGGTATGTTTTCTCCAACCGCATGGATGAACTTGTTGTCGCCTATATAGATGCCGACGTGATTGATGTGATTACGCCGTTTGCGATCCCAGAAGAACACCAAGTCTCCAGGGCGTAGCTCTTCCCGGCTGACCGCGGCTACCCGGGTGTAGCGGAATTGCTGAGCCGCCGTACGCGGCACTTTGATTCCTACACGCTTCAAGTGGTAGCTGACGAAGCCGCTACAGTCGAAACCTTCGGGCGTAGTGCCGCCCCACAAATAGGGCACCCCTATGTGCTGTTTGGCGGCTGCTATGACAGTGGCGATTCTGGGATCGGCCAAACGCGTATTATTCCAGGCCTTGGCGGCGATCGTCGTGACGCGCTTTTGGGTTGGACGCGCTGTGCTTCGATTCCTCTCTGCACGGCGCACCAGCGCGGCTATGGACGGCCTGCGTGATATGGCTGCCGCGTTGGATCTGCGTGCAGCCATAGCCCGTTGGTGCAGCAATGCTTCCGCCGCTCTCACGGCCGCACTTAGATGCGTTGATCGCAACTGAAGCGAAGCGGCCGGCACCAAGCGTTCCAAGGCATTGGCTGGGTGATGAGTGGTTGTCTGCACGTATTGTTCAAGCGGTTCGACTCGTTCGAGTGGCTCGACCTCGGCGCCCGCTCTTGTTGCGGCCTTGGATACTATCGTTGCCTCGGCAGCAGAGGTGTTTGCGGACCTTGCGGGGAAACGCCAATCGACTTCCAAACGCCGCACAGCAAGCGCCTGAAGAGCGTGCTTGCTTAGCTGTTTGTTGCGGTGCTGCCAGCGGCCGTGGTTCATGTAGCGCACTTCCATCAATCGGCCCGCGCTGTTATGAATGCGTAGGGCTTTGAGCTGCTTGCCGTCCGTGAGCAACTCCAGTGTGTCGCCCGCGCGCACCGCCGTTAGCCGTTTAGCCACCGCCTGCTTGTTCATAAGAGTCATCAGAGCGCGCTGATTGAGGCCGTGAGCGGCAAAAAGAGCCGAGACGGTATCGCTTGAGCGCACTGGCACCACCGTCCACCGGGCGGCAGCGGCAGTGTTCGTAATCACCGTGCTTAGACTACCGAGGGTTGTCAAGCTAGCGAGCAACAGCGCCCCGCGCAGCGGGCTTGATTGTCCTGAGGTATTCTTCGTCGGCACGCGTTGTTCTTCGTGTCTTGTGGCAATGACCGGTGCTATTGCAACACCGATCGAAGTATAGCAAACGGTCTGCAAGTGGCCAGTGCGCTTCAGGCCAGTTCCGGTATTACCCACAGCGGCGCCTCACCGCGTTGTACCCGTTGCACGTTGTCGAACGCATTGCGCAAACGGGCGGTGTGGCTCTCGAAGGTGGGTCCCGCCATGTGTGCTGTCAAGACGACGTTGTCCAAGTCGAATAACTCATTGCCGGCAGGCGGCGGCTCATCATCGAAGACATCCAAGCCGGCCCCTGCTATCTGCTCCTCTTTTAGTGCATGAATGAGTGCTTGTTCATCAATGACCGGACCGCGCGCCGTGTTGATGAGAAACGCCCCCGGTTTCATGAGCGCCAAGGCTTGCGCGTCGATCAGGTGATGGGTGCTTGGATTGAGCGGCACATGCAGCGATACGTAGTCGCTTTGCGCCAGCAATTCATTCAATAGCCGGAAGCGCACATTCAGAGCATCTTCTTGCGCCTCATCGAGCCGCGCGATATCGAAATAGGTGATCTGCATGCCGAAAGCATTGCCCAGATGTGCCACCTTCTTGCCGATGGAACCCAGGCCTATGATACCGAGCGTTTTGCCGCGCAGCTCGAATAACCGCGGCGTTTGATCACCGCGCCATTGGCCGTTGCGCACTAGCCGGTGCTGGCGCACCAGTTGCCGGGACACGGCCAGCATCAGCAGTAGCGCGTGCTCGGACACGGCCACGGCGTTGGCACCGCCGTTGTTGGCCACGGCAATACCGGCCTCACGGGCAGCGTGGATATCCGCCGAATCGTAACCGGCACTCAGTAGTTGAATGAGCTTGAGCTGTTTGGCGGCGCCGTAGAGTTCTGTTCGAATCAACTCGGCGACAAAGCCCACTAAGTACTGCGCACTGGCGATGGCTTCTTTGTATGCCGCGCTGCCCGCCTTGGCCGGTATGAACTCGAATCCTGCGGGTGCCATCTCCCGGGCCCGCGTCGCAGAGTCGGGGAAATTGGTCACGAAAACAATACGCGGGGCCATAGGCCGGGTCTCCATAGCTAGAGTGGCTTCACTGGCTGTAGATAGTAGCGCTTCGAAGGTGTCTGATGGTCATCACGATGAGGGCACCCAAGGCGATACCCGCCAAATCAAAAGTCAGATCGAGCAGCTCGGCGTCGCGAGTAATAATGAGGTTTTGCAGGGTTTGCACCGAGATCGATGTCAACACTACACAGCCTAGGACAGCGCTGGTAGGGGTCTTGTGCCAGCCGAGTAGAGCGATGATGCTCAGGAAAGTGAACACTAAAGCATGCCCTAGGCGGTCCGCCTTGGGCGGCGTGGGCGCCGGCTGTTCGGGCAGTTCTCGCCAGCGGGCCGCGGCGGCCGTTGCACTTGAAGTTTTTGCCACTGGGTGCCGTGGGTTTTGATCGGCGCTATGAGTGCTTTGGCCATCACTAGGTGCCGCTTTTGCGACATCCGCCGTGGCCAACTCCTGTGCACCGCTGGCCTCCGCTTGTGCGGCCGCCGTATCCTCTGCGCTGGTCAAGTCCACTAACCAAGTATCTAGTTGGTACGCCGCCGCCATCAGCCGCGCTTGCCCCCAACCGAGGCTGTTGCCCAGGTGCGGGTGCGGCGTGATGCCAGCACCGATGATGGCTACAGCACTCAGTAAGCTCACGTAACATGGCCACCGATACCATCCCGGCTGCCGGTGACTCACCCTGACCAACGTGATCAGCCAGGCGAGTAACAAGATGGCCCATGCGGCCCACAAGGCGTAGCTGGCCGCCTTGTATAAACCCCGCTCCTGCGCGCGCCGTACCGTTAAATTGCGTGCCGTCAACACTGCTTGGGGATCGGATAGGATGTACGCGAACAGCCGTATGGATTGGGCTTGTGCTGCCACCGGCCACACGTACTCCAAAGTGCGCCAGTCGCCGCGGCCGCGGAAGCGGGCTAACGACGACGGCCAATACCAAATCCGCTGGCCCCGGCCATCGTGGCTGTGTATGGCGATTCCGCCTGCGCCCCAGTGCTGGTTGTAGAGGGTGAGCGCCTGCACGCGGATCTGCGCGCGAATATGCAGGAACTCGGTGTCCGGTAGCGGCGGCAGCGAGAAGCCTGCCAAGCTGATGCGGGGCGCGCCTAAACCGCGCAATCGAAATTGCCCCGCCTCGATACTGGCCGCGGCGCTGGCGAACCTATGTACGCGTATGCTGGGAGTGTGTTCAGTGCGCTGCGCCGTCAACAGGTCCGGACCCACAATGCGATACCGCCCAGGTGCTTGCACTACGGCGATGGTCAGGGCGATCAGCATTAGAGTCGCCCCACCCAAACGGCGTAGGCGTTGCGTTTCGGGCATGAGTGCAGGCGGCTTATTAGCCTATGTTTCTACCGCTCAGGTGAGGCACAGTCCATCCGGTTTCATCATAGTCGCCGAGACATCGATCGACCAACTGGCGATAACGGCCGGCGTCGCCGCGCAATTCGGCCCAGCGAAGAATGTCCAACCGCTGTTGTTCCTGGTTACCTGCGTAATTGCGCTCGTACAACGCGTGGCGGCCGGCAAACTCCGAATACAGCGCATCCCAAACCAGGTTGAACAGTTTGATGCGGTCTTTGCCGGCCAGTCCGGTGCCCCGGTAATACGTGTCGATGATTTCACCCAAATGCGGATGGGTGACGTCGGCCACACTGGAGACGGTAAACGAGGGGGCACCCGCCAAGAAGGTCTCGAAGATGGTGCGCACCCGTTCCCATGCATTGGTCATATAGACACGGCTAGCGGCGGCCACCTGCAGGCGGGGCAGGACGGAGGCGCCGATGCCCGGTTCGGGATCGGTCACCATGGCGGTGCTGAGCGCCCAGATGAGATCGCGCATACCGATCAGCTCACCGATGGCCGCCTGTACCCCGCGAAACGAGTCCGTGCCGCTAGCCGCCGTGCTCTTTAGCAACAGGCCGATGCAAAATTCCAGTTTGACCGCCAGGCGCACACTCGCCTGCAAGTTGAAGCGGTTGAAAAAGCCGGAGCCGGCGTAGAAACCCTTGGTACGTTCAACGTCGCGGTAAACCAGCACGTTTTCCCAGGGCACCAAAGCGTTTTCGAACACCACCACTGCGTCGTTCTCATCAAACCGTGCGGCCAGCGGCGCATCGAACGGGCTGCGCGCGGCTGCTTCGTACGAAGGTCTGGATAGCAGCTTGAGGCCAGGGGTATTCATAGCGGCAATGAACACTACGGCCATGTCTTCGTCCCGCCCGTTTTGCATGCGCGCCGCCACGCCGCTGTTAACGGCGACGAAGGTAGCGTGAGTGAGGGCTGAGCCGGTCGCTACCATCTTGGCGCCGGAGACATAAATGCCGCGATCATCGTCTTTATCCACGCTGACATAGACGTCTTTGACATCGCTACGGGCTTTGGCCCGGTCCACTGGTGGGTCTATAAGTACATGGTTCATGTACAAGCAGCGGCGGGCGCAGCGTTGATACCAGGCGAGAGCGTTGCCGGCGTATTCACCATAGAACGTATGCCCCTCGGCCAATTGCGCCATAAACGCTGCTTTGTAATCCGGGGTGCGCCCCATCCAGCCGTAGGTCATCTCCTGCCATACCCTGATCGCCTCGCGCGAGGCGATGAGATCGTCCGCCGAGTAGCTCGGTTTGAAGAAACGGTGGGTACGAATGCCCTGCCGGTCGATGCCCGTCAGTACCTCGCGGGTATCGGGCGCGTGCAGGGCATCGTATAGATGGGCAATGGAGCGGGCGGCGGTGGCAAAAGCTGGGTGCGCGGTCACTCGCCCCACCCGCTCGCCGTCGAACCAGATCTCGCGCCCGTCATCCAGGCTGTCCAGATAATCCTGGCCGGTAGGCAGCTCGTCTATTTCGCTGCTGCTGTCCATGGGTCTACTGTCGTCCACTTGGCCCCGGCTTTGTTTCACTGCTTCACTCATCGAACAAGCGCCTATATCTGCTCGGTAACGTGCTGAGGAAAGCGATAACTTAAGTCATAGTCCATAGTCTGGTACAGAAGGGCGGGGCGCCGCCCTAGGTCTATCAAGGCGTGGCGCGAGGACTTTATTTTCTACTTGTGGCGGTGGGGTTAGGTGAACGAGAAGTGTAGGCGTTCATGCATTCTTTGATGTCTCGCGCTCTGCACCGTCAGCGTGTGGTGGGTGGCCTGTGCCCGTAGGGTGCCGTACGTGCGGCTTTGATGACAGTGGATCTGCACGCACGGGTGCAACCGGAAGGGCCGAGGACCTCGCGCGACGCTCTGCGCGGTCGTGGACTGCCGGGTGTTGGCCATAGTCGAGTGAAGTCGCAGATGTCTGCGCGTGTGAGTCACTTCGGTCACGTCGCTGGTGTATTCGGGTGGAAACATGGAGGATTCGGCGTTTTTTCTGCACGGAAATCCCGGTCAATTTCTTATGCCAACAGGGGTGGACGGAAACCGAGGCAATTGTAGCGTCCGGGGCACGACACTACGTGCGAATTCGTGGAAACAGCGGAGTCCACGGACTGTTAGTTTTTCCAAAGCCGTGCAATATCGGCAAAGAATTGTTCGGGCAGTTTCGGGAAAAGGAAAGCAATAGCCCCTGGTCTTCGAATCCGAGTGGTTTGCGCTTCTGTACACGAGCGCCCAGATCCGTCAGTAAAGCCTTCGCGTGGCTCTTCTCGTCCTCGGACTCCCAAAGTCCTAGCGCGTCGGTGAAGGCAAAATGCTTATCCTCAAGAATCTCGCATATCTCGAGATCAGAGTTTGGGAGTTCAACCTGCAAATGTTTTCTGACCCGGCGTTCGCCGGCCACGGTCCCCGTCAAGACGGCAACCGACAACGGCACTTCGGTGCCTATCCCTGCGTCGTTGAAAACGCCAGACAGAGCCGCGAATTTCCCTACCAGATTAGAGCCTGTGCCGATCATGTCATCGACAACGACAACGGCGACAGCATTGCCGTCCCCAAACTCGCGCACCCTCTCAGCAAGCTTCTCGGGTGAGACTATGTTATCCGACACGATCTCATTCGTATTCGCGTACAGACCGGCGTAATGAGCACCACTCTTGCCCGGGCCATCCACATACGAGACGAGAATGTCATTGCGACGTTGAGCGCGACTTGTCTTCACTACGACGGGAAGACGTTGCTTTATCCAGGAGTGGGCTGACCGGAACTTTTCCCGAATCTCGGCATCTTTGAAGAAGCGTAAGTGCCGTAACAACTTAAACAGTATTCTTCGCTCAACATTTGAGTCCAACTGATCGAGCCATGCCCGGACTTGCTCTGGGGTTATTGGTCGCCCCTGATATAGATCCCACTGCGAAGTTACATCAACAAGCTCTTTTGCATGGACATACGCATGGTCTTCCGCTTGCTGCTTTGCCTCGGCAAGCTCGTCTCCAAGCTGATCGGTTACGAGCATGGAAAACCCAGACTCTAAGAGCCAATTAGCAAACAGATCTACGGTTGGCCAATACTCGCCCGCGCTTTCCTTGAAGACGCCACGTCGGCAGAAATCTTCGAGAAACGGGAGAACCTCACCACCGTCAAGGCCTGTGGAATGAACATTCGCTCGGATGGCCTCGACCTTAGGTGGCTTCTTCGCTCGTGCCGTTCTTGCCCATGCCAAAAGTAGACGGCATCGCTTTAACGATGTGATTTCAATATCCTTAGAGTCCCCACGGATACCATCTCTCCAATAGTGAGCAAATACATTGGTATCCAAGGTCGCAACAATTCGCCGCGCGGCCCTATCAATCTCTCCCCCTGTGATCTCCGCGTCCTTCGCCTCTACGGCGCATTCATAAACAGAGGCACAGAGCATCTTCGTGAAATACGGATGCCCGTTTGTATAGTTAAACAACGCGTATAGTGCGCTTTCATAGGCTTCTACGACTTCAGTTACTGGTGTCCTGACCAGTGCTAGATAATCGGCCCACTCCGACTCCCGGTCAAAACTGTCAAGCCACTCGCGCTCGAAACGATTCAATTTCTCCCCTTGTGCGGCCATGACATAGGGCATTCTTTCGGCCCCGACAAGGACGAACGATATATTCCGTTTTGACGATATTGTTCGCAGGTTCAGAAAGAACGTATTCGCCAGTTCACCGTGACGGTACAACGATTCATTGATTTCATCGAATTCATCAAGAATGACTACGAAGCGATGGTCCGGGCACACCTCTCTCAATTTATCAAGCAGCCTATTGAGGGGCGCAAGCGATGATTTGTAGTCAGACGAAACCCAATCGACCGACCGGGGCAGTGCATCAGTCAGGAGTTCCTCCAGCCGAAGCCCAAGCGCCTCCAAGGTTTCTTGGCCACTCGTGTGTAGAATCTCTCCGCATTCCAGATAAAGCACCTTATAGTTGCTTGAGTGGTATCCAGACGAAATCTCACCTTGGACCGCATGCGCGAGGGAGCTTTTTCCGACACGCTTCTGGCCGGTGATATAGGTCGATTGCATCGTATCCGGCGCGAGGCGGCGCAGGATACGATTCAATGTATCCCGCCGACCGTAGAACTCATCGCCGAACGCAATTTCAAGGCTATAAGGATGGCGTCTCGCAAGTACTATTTCGGCAAAAAATTACCCGACACAAATTAATAAAATGTGTTATAGTGATGCTATGAAAAAGACAGACGGTCGCTCACTGCCCCATTCCGCGCGAGAAGCCATCCGCAGGCACGCGGTTGCGCAAGTATTATCGGGTGAAAGCCCTGAAAAAGTAATTAAAGCCCTCGGATTTCATCGTTCTTGCATTGACGATTGGTTATCCAGATATGAGCAAGGTGGTGAACAGGCGCTGTCCACCGGCAAGATCACGGGCCGCCCAAGAAAGTGTCCCGATGAATATGCGGATCGCTTACGTGAACTAGTTAAAACGAATCCGTTGCAATTGGATTTTCACGATGCCTTGTGGACGCGCTCGATGATTCAGATATGACTGAAAGATAAATTTGGTATCGAGGTCAGCGAGCGCTCGGTGGGCAATAGCCTGTCTCGTTGGGGGATGAGTGCGCAGCGCCCTGGGTTTAAGGCATACGAGCAAAACCCTGATCAGGTTAAGGTATGGTTAAGAGAAACTTGGCCTGAAGTACAACGAGAAGCGAAAAGGCGCCGAGCGCGGGTCTATTTTGGCGACGAATCGACGATCCGGTCGGATTATCATCGTGGTACCACTTGGGGGGTACGGGGTGATACGCCGGTTGTAGCGAAAACGGGTCGGCGCTTTAGCGTAAGTATGCTGTCAGCCGTTTCGCCGAAGGGTCACCTGCGTTTCATGGTGAGCGAATCACGGGTAACCGCAGACGTTTTTATCGACTTTCCAAGGCGTTTGCTGCACAACGCCAAGCGATCGGTCTATTGGGTTGTTGATGGCCATCGAATTCATCGAGCCAAGAAGGTGCAAGAATTTGTCCGCACTAGCCAAGGTAAGCTCACGTTAGTATGGTTACCGCCGTATTCACCGGAACTCAATCCTGATGAGCTAGTATGGCATCATGTAAAAAGCCAACGAATTGGGCGGACAGTGGTGGCTACAAAGGAGCAACGGGTGGCCTTGGCTCGTTCGGTGTTGCACTCACTGCAACAGAATACGCAAATAATTAAACGGTTTTTCTATGAAGAGCATGTCAGATATATTCTGAATTAATGTCGGGTAATTTTTTTCCGAATTAGTAACTCCCAATCAAGATCGGTTCGTTGCCCCTCCACAGACACAGAAAAGTCCCGACGGTGTAGCGACGCCTCTTCGACGACATTCCACGTCACTTCAGCATACAGGTCCGCCCGCTCTAGTGGTTGGGTAACCTCGAATATCAATGTGAGAACAAATCGTGATGGTTCGATGCTTCCTAGTCTCGTTTCCTCCGTCCTTACAACGCAGTTGTCCGCGATGCAGTAGGCGACGACATCCTGTGCTGTTCCTGGTCCTTTGTTCGTTAGCGGAACGAACACTTGAATCCGCGATCCAACGATATGCAGTGGGTACCGTTTCTCCAGCCGGTACGGGCTGGTCGGAACAGCGATGCTGCACTGAAATCTGTCTGCCAGACTGGCATTGAGAGCGTTGGCGCACTCGCGAATCGCTTGCACGAACGGAAGGAAGTAGTCCCTGACAAGAAAGGTTCCTACATCTTCGTACTGGTTGATCTCATCATCAACGGAGTCGAGCAGGCTCTGCATTGCGCCTTGAAGTTCATGGCCTTGAGACTGCACGACCCTCGCAACAAGGGCGAGCAAACTTGTGACGGACGAATACACCGCCCCGTATCCAAAGGCATTCAAATACGCTTTCGTTGGCCCGTGATTGAGATCGCGCAGTATCGTTTGTCGCCGCCCATCAAGTCCCTGCAAATTGGTGAAGGGGTGACTTAATTGCATCAAGCGCTCGCATCCCATGGAATGGATGCTTTGTATGGCTGCAAGCTTTTCGTGCGTTTGCGCTTTTTTGTTAGTGACTACCTGGTTCAGAAGATCCGGGCAGCCCTGCTCAACTAGCGCGACGACGTGACGCCCACTCTTCTC
Source organism: Gammaproteobacteria bacterium (assembly GCA_012103455.1). Taxonomy (GTDB): domain Bacteria; phylum Pseudomonadota; class Gammaproteobacteria; order HK1; family HK1; genus WLWT01. The sequence continues at coordinate 3,033,464 of WLWT01000001.1, read as the reverse complement.
AATGCTCCCCTTCGGAAGCAATTCAGAGCTACTTACAAGTCGAGTTATGACCAGCCCCATGGTGCGTCGTTGTGCATCAGCACAGTCGCGAGCAATCGCCTCGAAGGTTTCGGCCAGCGATAAAGAGGTATCCTCTGGTAGCCCTGCGAGTTGCTGAAGTGCGACACACAAAGTGCGCCGAGCCCAGGCGGTGGCGGTGGACTCACTCTGCAATTCGTGCAACGCGCATTCGATAGCATTGATCTGATGATGTTGTTCTTCCATGTGAGTCTGGCTACTTGTCTGAATATTGATTGTGAACGCTTTCGTTAGCGAGTTTCGCGACTTTTAATCAGGTGGTCGCAGATTCGATCCCTGCGCGGCCCACCATTCAAGAAACAATAAGTTACGTTCTTTTCTTTCGTTCAGCCTCACTCTTACGCCAGCTTTAGGGCCTTTGGTTTGGCACTACAAACGCGCCGATCACTTCCTTGCGTGAACGAATTACAGCTTCTCTATAGCTATTTTACGCCCGCAATGCAGGACGATTCCTAACTTAATCCCGCGATCCCCCGGGGACTCACCTGTCAAGAGCGAGCCTTCCACCTTACAACCATGCACTCCTAATGCGTCTTCCAAGTGCCCCGCTTTACTTTGCGGATGAACCCGTCTTTCGCAAACTGCGCGAGCGCAATGCTCACGCTCTGACGATAGGTCTTGCTGGTGGTCTGGAAACCAACGCGATGTACCGCGTCCGCGAACTCTGAAGCTCGCCCGTCTCTGAGCGCCTTCACCATTTCTCGAAACAAGGTTCGCCGCTCATCTCTGGTCATGCTCCGCAGAGTAGGAATTATAAACAGCCAATTTGCCGTGAGGGCGCGGTAGCGAGAGGTCTAGATGAGCCTGTCGCCCAGGGTGTTGCAGTTTACGCGGCGAAGGTCTTGGACGTGGGCCTACTTCCGGTGCGCTGCACGCCGGCGCTGGCCGCGGTTCGGGCTGAACCTCAGTTCTGCCCGGCGTAGATGGGCCTTGGGCTGTGGTGAATATGTCACAGTAACCGATAGCTTCCAAGTTGGCGAAGTGACATACAAGAGCCAAGGTGCAGAACCCTCGGCTTGGAATACTGAAATTGGCTATAGTTTTGACGGTATTGCCAATGGCGCAACGATTGCAGTTGCGTACCAGGAAACCAACGAAGCGGTTGCATTGGGCTTGCCAGAGTCACGTTTATCTTTAGCACTGTCTATCGACTTAGTGGAAAACACCACCTTAAGCTTGGAATGGGTGCATGATAAAGCCTATAGCACAGCAGATGGCGGTACTGGATAGGATGCTAATACAGCGACAGCACTATTGGGTGTTGAGTTTTAGTAACTGCATATTCTGGTTGACGTGCTGAGTGTAATCGAGGTTCGCCAACCGGAATACTAGCTTTAGAGGTGCCCTTTATTTGGATGCAATGTATTCGCTAAGTACGTCATTAATACGGGTTTGCCAACCTTTTCCTGTCGCCTTAAAGTAGTTGACAACGTTTGGTGACAAGCGGATAGATATAGATTGTTTGGTTAGTGCTTTTTGCGCTCCTCGTTTACCTTGTTTGGATGCCAGTAAGGTTTGTGCTGTTGCGTGACCAACAATATCGGGCAGTACTTTGCTCGCGGGCATTGCCTGAGCGAAATCTTTTGCTGTGAGTTCGCGTACCTCTCCTGTTTTATCGCTTAATGGGTTTGCCATGGTGTTTCGCCTCTCTAGCGTTTGCTTTACGTAAACTGATGACACGAATGCTATTTTCAATTGGCGTAAAACAGGTTACGTGTAAACGGTCTTCCAAATACCCGACAGCGATGTAACGTGGTTCCGGATAGTCGTACCGAATGTCGGGGATAATGACAGTATCTGACCAATCCAAATCCAGTACACGATCAAAAGGCAAACCTCGTTCAAGCGTGTTTTTGTTGGATTTAGCCGGATCTAATTTAATCTCCATTGCTTAATTGTATATACAAAATACATATTTTCAATATTTAATCGCATATACAAAATTAGGTTGAGCGGATAGGAATATAATAAGGCGAATCCATCGCCAAGTCGAGGTAGCCCTGCCCGACGCAGCCAGCCAACGGCGCCATTCGACAGCACCGGATGTGACCGGGAATGTAGGGCCACAACTCCACCCGGCCGGCTTGTCCACTCGCCCAAGTCAGAGCCGGGCATAACGAGCCAATCCGGCTTGACCCTGGTCGGTTGGGCACTCCATCGGGGAGCCGTCATCGAGTGATGCGTGTGCGACGTGCAGGCTTTCTCGATTGAAGGGCACCTGCTAAAAATGCACTCATGGAAAAAGTGCATTTTTAGCAGGTGCCCTGAAGTTAAAGCCGGGCGCTTCAGGCGCAATGAATGGCGGCGGGCATGTTTATTGGCTCTTCCCGAGATCGACGCCAATGGCAACGGTCTACCACCGTCAACGCTCATGCCTGCCGGCGCCCATGGTGGCAAGAATACGCTCTTGAAACCGGCGCACCGCCGGTTCCCATACGGGCGATATCACGCCCCCTTGCTGTGCCACATCGGCCGTCCGTCCGCTTTGCAACCGCTCGCACATAGCGTGGTCTTCGCGGTGGACTTTTTGCCATAGCGAGCGCAGAGCAGCCATCTCAGCTGCGTTGGCGGCAATATCGTGCGGCACGTAAATCACGCGGCGTTGAGCCGTAGTTCCAGGCGCAAGTGGCGTGTTCAGATGCACGCCTAGCTGATTCGGCAAGTATCGCGCAAGCACGAAGTTGGGAAAGAGGGTGAGATAACGAGAACTCGCGGCCAAGGCACCGTCGCGCACCGGTGCACTGGGGTGAGCTCCGTCATCGTGATGACCATCCCGAACCTCCATGGCCTCTACATCAATGGCGCAACCTAGGCAGGGTCCATTGTCGATCACATAGTGGTTGGCCAGCGGCTGCTCGGTTGTCTTGGCGTGTACGACTGGAACGTGGTAGGGCTCGATGAAGTTCTCGATGAGAAACTTCCAATTGCATTGAACATTATCAAAATCGAGCGCGGGCAGCGCGACCAGCGCGTCTACATTCATATCGCTTATCCACGCACCGATAGGAGCGATGAAACTCTCGAACGATTGGGCGCGGCCACTCAGGTTCACAAATACCCAATCGTGCCACTCGGCGCATCGCAAGGCTTTGAGTCCGTGGTCACGCCGATCGAAACCGGGCGGTACCTCGCGAGGCTGACTGCCACCGAAAAACGGGGTGATCATCAATGTCCCGTCGAGTCCGTAAGTCCACGCATGGTAAGGGCAGCGCAGGGTTTGTCCGGCGTTGCCCGCCGCGGTCACTAGCTGCAGGCAGCGGTGGCGGCAAACGTTCTCGAACGCCCTGAGTTCGCCGTCCCCGCCACGCACCAACAGCACCGGCCGGCCCGCCACTTGAATAGGACAAACATCACCCGCGGTGGCTAATTCATGGGCGAAGGCGGCGAATACCCAGTGATCGAAGAACACCGTCTCGCATTCTCGTGCAAAGAATGCTTGACTTGTGTAGGCCGGCGCCGGCAAGCCGCGTGGCACCGCACCGGTATTCCAAAAAGCGCTAACAGCTTGCGCTGACAGCCCCGAGGCGGAGATTTTCATGGTTCTGTATGCGCGGCCGTGAAGCACCGCGGGCTTTTGAGTTGCAATCCGGGACAACGTCACGTATGTGTAGCATAGTTGCCGCAGGAGCGGATTCGAACGCTGCCAAGTTACGGCATTCGAACAGATTGCGGCGTTTACGTTATAAATTGCGCAGTGAGACTGAGCGATGAGTGAACCGATGACTTCAGGCATGGCCGCCTCTTTCCCTGCGCCCGAACGTGTTCGGGCTTGTCAAACGAAGCTCGAAGAAGCCGGCGTCAAGTACTTGCTCTCCTGTTGGATAGACCTGCTCGGCGTACCCAAAACCAAGCCTGTCCCGCTGTCGGAATTGGCGGCGTTGTGCGCGGGTAGGGGGCCGCAGTTCGCCGTGCACTCCGTATCGTTCGTTCCGGAGTTGACGCCGGCGGACTCTGATCAGATACCGGTACCTGATTTGGATCCCTTGGTCATCTGCCCGTGGGACCGGCGTTGTGCTTGGGTGATGGCCGATCTGTGGTGGCAAGATAAGCCCTACAATCTCTGTCCCCGCCATACCTTGAAACGCGCTGTCGCTGATGCCGCCGAACTAGGCTTGGCCGGCTTTGCTGGCATTGAGCCCGAGTTCATTACCATGCGCTGGCACGAGGGACAGCCAATCAAAGCTTTCGACAACGATCCGTTGCCGGGGCAGGGGCTGCGCCCGCGGCGCCAGGCATTCGGTTATGACACGGAGTACTCGATCGATGCAATGGGCTTTTTGGGTGAGATCATAGAGGTATTGGGGGAACTCAAATGGGGGCTCAAGGATGTGGTGGCGGAGGGCGCTTATTCGCAGTTCGAATTGGATTTCGGTTACACCGATGTGTTGCGTATGGCTGACCGCTTGGTGTTTTTGCGCGTGCTGTTGAAAGAAGTGGCGAAACGCCACGGCATGTTCGTCACATTCATGCCTAAACCCAGCATCGGTGATTGGCGCTCGGGCGCACACATCAACTTTTCCATGCAGCGTACGGATGCGTCAGGGGTCAATCTATTCGAGGGTGAGAACGGTGGGTGGGCCGAGTGCGTTTATCATGCAGTAGGGGGTATTTTGAGCCATGGCGCGGCATTGACAGCGGTGGCCTGCTCTACGGTGAATTCGTATAACGGCCTCGTGCCGCGTGTCGGTGGTTTCGAGGGTGGCACCGTCACCTGGGCACCGACCCACATGACTTATGGCAACAACAATCGTTCCGCTATGTTGCGGCTGCCGCAGAATCGCTTTTGCATTGAAAACCGCGCTGCCGATATGTGCATGAATCCCTACCTGTCGCTGGCATTGACATTGGCGTTTGCCGCCCAAGGCGTGGCGCAGCGTATCGACCCCGGGGCCGCCCTCAACCGTGATCTCTACGCGCTGTCGGATGAACAGATTCAGGCCCACGGTGGCCGGCGCCTGCCACGCCACCTATTAGAAGCCGTTGAGGCGCTGCAAGCCGATGAACTCGCCCGTGACGTCATGGGCGCACAGATGCACGAGTCCTATCTGCGTTACAAGATCGACGAGTGGGAACGTTACCATCAAGCCGTCACGGACTGGGAAGTGCAAGAGTATCTGCGGCTGTATTGAACGCGGCGGCGTCTCGATGAGTGCTGGGGGCAAGGTCTTCAAACTCGGCGACGTCGAGTTGCAAAGCGGTGAGGTGCTGGCCGCTGCGCGCCTCGTGTATCAAACCTACGGCGACTACCGCCCGGGCATGCCGGTCATCTTACTGCCCACCTTCTATACCGGCACGCATATTCGCAACGAAGCTTACCTTCGGGCACTGCCGAGTTTGGACCCTGGCCGCAGGTTCATCATCTCGATAAACATGTTCGGTAATGGTCTGTCATCGTCGCCGAGCAACACCGCCGCACCGCAAGATGGGCCCCGCTTTCCCCCTACCACCCTCTATGACAACGTGCGCTGCCAACAACGTCTGTTGCAGGAAGTATTCGGGGTGGAAACCATCGACTTGGTATTCGGTTGGTCCATGGCCGCCTGTCAAGCTTTCGAATGGGCCGCTCAGTTTCCCGATAGAGTCAGGGCTATTCTCCCATTTTGCGGCTCGGCCAAAGCCTCCTATCACAACATCGTGTTCTTGGAAGGGGTCAAAGCGGCTCTGCAAGCCGATCAAACATTCAACGGTGGTGACTACCGCGCACCGCCGGCAGCGGGACTCAAAGCGTTTGGCCGCGTGTATGCCGGTTGGGCTTTCTCGCAGACCTTCTACCGCGAACGGTTACACCGGGCACTCGGTTTCGAGACCTACGAGGCGTTACTGGCCGATTGGGAACGCGATCATCTACAGTGGGACGCCAATGACTTGTTGGCCATGTTATGGACCTGGCAGCACGCGGACATCAGTGCCAACGCCACCTACAACGGCGACTATCATGCTGCTCTTGGCGCGATTTCTGCCCATGCCATCGTCGTGCCTTGTTCAACCGATCTGTACTTTCCACCGCAAGACAGCGCTATCGAAGTCGAGCATATGCCTAACGCGCAAATGCGTTGCTACGAATCGCCCTGGGGGCATTGTGTCGCAGCGCCTGGCCGTGACCTTGCTTTTATGCGCTTCTTGGATTCATGTGTGGTGCAATTCCTGGATAGGAGTTGAGGGGTGTTGTATTACCCGACCATTCCAATAGCGGTCCAGATAAGCCAGCGCCTGCCCCCTATCAGAGCTGGGCAACACCTTTTTCAGCTTATCGCCGCGCCATTGGCGTAGCTTGGTCAACACTGGCAGGGTGTGTTGCTGGCGCTGGTCATAGCGTTCATCAGGCGGCTTGCCCTCAATACGCTTTTCGATGATGTAAAGTGATCAAACGCAGGTGCAAGCCTCCGGTTATTGGCCGCATCAAGAGCAAAACTATGAGCATCGATTCGCACTACGCGCGCGCGGATAGCCCACCCGCCGTGAGTGTGCTTGGAGTATCCAAGTCATTCGGCCAGGGCGACGGCCGCGTGGTAGCGCTTGATGACGTCGTGGTGGACATCGGCCAGAACGAATTCTTTACCTTGCTAGGCCCATCGGGATGCGGCAAGACCACACTGCTGCGATTGATAGCCGGCTTCGATCACCCGAGCACTGGCGCCTTGCTGCTGGACGGCACCGACGTCACACCGTGGCCACCGTACCGCCGCCCGGTGAACACGGTATTCCAGAGTTATGCGCTGTTTCCGCACATGAGCGTCGCCGAAAACATCGCCTTCGGCTTGAAGATGCTAAAGCGCCCGGCCGCCGAGATCGAAGCAACCGTCGATGACATGCTGAACCTGGTGCAAATGATCGAGCTGCGCGACCGCCGCACCGATCAGATTTCGGGCGGACAGCAACAACGTGTTGCCTTAGCCCGGGCGCTGGCGCCACACCCGAAGGTATTGTTGCTCGATGAACCGCTTTCCGCGCTCGACTACAAGCTGCGCAAGAACATGCAGCTCGAGCTGAAACGGCTACAGCATGAAACCGGCATCACTTTCGTCTTCGTCACCCACGACCAGGAAGAAGCCCTGACCATGTCGGACCGCATCGCGGTGATGAATAAGGGGCGGATCTTGCAAATCGGCTCGCCGCAAGCCATTTACGACCAACCAGCCGTGCGCTTCGTGGCGGACTTCATCGGCGACACCAATTTCCTGGCCGCCACCTTAACCACCCGCAATGGTGCGCGGGGAACAGTGCGCATGGCGCCGGGCAGCGAGATCGAGGTTAGCCTACCGTCCGCACCGGTGCTTAACGACACCGTCACCATTGCCGTGCGCCCGGAGCATGCGCGATTGACCGCTGCCACACACGATGCACTGCTACGCGGCTCGATTGAAAACATCGTGTACCGCGGCACCGATACCCGTTACGACGTGCGCTTATTCGATGACCCCATCTCCGACGGCGCCGTATTCGTAGCCCACGCCGCTCACTCACCCGGTGCGGCTACGGCGTTCACCGTTGGCCAACACGTCGGTGTGCACTTCCCCGCCACCGCCGTGCAGGTGCTGGCGGATTGACACAGCTGCCATGCAAAGCACCTCGCAAAGCCGCTTACAGAGCCAAATAGAACAGGCCGAGATCCGCAACAACTGGCTGCTGGCCACACCGGCGCTTACGATATTGTTCTGCGCCGCCTCCGGACCGCTGGTGGTCATGCTGCTCTACTCGTTCCTGACGCCAGGCGATTACGGCGGCGTCGTGTGGCAGTTCTCCACCGACGGCTGGGCCAGCGTGTTCGTCAAGCGTGACATCTTCGATGGCACCCTCGCCATCGCGGATGCCCATCTATCGATTTTCTTGCGCTCGCTAAAACTATCACTGATGACCACGGCGGCGGCGTTGATTGTCGGATTCCCGACCGCGTATTTCATCGCCACACGCCCGCGTGAAACCCGCAACTTCTGGTTATTCCTGATCACCATTCCTTTTTGGACCAACCTGCTGATCCGCACCTTCGCCATCATGGAACTCATCCGTAACCAAGGTGTGATCAATACGGTGCTGAGCGTGGCCGGCATCCTGGACGAACCCTTGCAGATGCTCTACACCGAGTTCGCCGTCATGCTCGGCATGACTTATGTGTATCTACCGCTGATGGTCTTGCCGCTCTACGCCTCCATGGAAAAGCTCGACTTGCGTCTAGTTGAAGCGGCTTATGATCTCTACGCCACCCGCTGGCAGGTGCTGCGCAACATCATCATGCCGCTGGTGCGCCCGGGCATCATCGCCGGCTCCATCCTGGTCTTCGTGCCAGCGCTGGGCGCGTATGTGACCCCGCGGGTACTAGGCGGTGGCAAACAACTGATGCTCGGTAACTTGATCGAATTGCAATTCGGCCAGGCGCGCAACTGGCCGCTGGGCGCCGCCCTCGCCATCACCTTGCTGCTCCTCGTCATGGCCGCGCTGTTGCTCTACGTGCGCAGCGCCGATAGCGGGGATGGCGCGCATGGCTGAGCCATTTTCCGCCATCAAACAAACCGGCTTCACGCCGCTGGCGCTCATCTGTTTCGCCCTGCTGTACGCGCCACTGTTGCCGCTCGTTATCTATTCGTTCAACGCCGGCATCTCCATCACCCTATGGGAAGGCTTCTCATGGCGCTGGTACCTGGCGGCGTGGCACAACGAACAGGTTCAAGACGCCACCGCCCGCTCATTGATCGTCGCCGTACTGGCCTCACTGTTCGCCACCACCGTGGCCACCCTAGCCGCCCTAGGCACCACCCGCACCCGGCCCTACCGCGGGCTCACGGCGGTATTCGCCCTGATCAATCAACCACTGATGGTGCCGGAAATCGTCACCGGCGTGGCCCTGCTCATCGTCTTCGCCCTCATCAAGACGGCCACCGGCTATCATGGGCTCGCCTACCTAGTGGCGGCCCACACCGCGTTTTGCGTGCCGTTCGCTTATCTGCCCATTCGAGCGCGGCTGCAGGGCATGGATCGATCCTTGGAGACCGCCGCCAGCGATCTGTATGCAACACCGTGGCGCACTTTCAGCCGGGTGACGCTGCCGCTTCTATGGCCCGGTATCCTCGCCGGGGCGATGCTGGCCTTCGTGATTTCGCTTGATGACGTGGTGATCACGGAGTTGGTCAAATCCGCTGGACAGGACACCCTGCCCACTTACATGCTCGGCCAACTGCGCCGGGTCATCACCCCCGAAATCAATGCTATTTCCACCGTGCTGCTAGCGGTATCCGTGGTGATGGTTACGATAGTCTTCTGGTTGAACCGCAAGAAGCAGTGAATGCTTCATATGACCGAGGGAGTAGAGTAATGAACCGCCGATCATTGACCGCTTTGGCCGCCGCCTTAGCGCTGACCATCACCGTCCCTGCCCATGGCGCGGGCGAGTTGAATATCTATAACTGGGGCAACTACACCAACCCGGAGCTGATAAAGAAATTCGAGCGAGCCCACGGCGTCAAAGTCACCCTGACCGACTACGACTCCAATGACACCGCGCTGGCGAAAATCAAAGCCGGTGGCCACGGCTTCGACCTCGTCGTCCCGTCGGCCAACTACGTGCCGATCTGGATCAAAGAAGGGCTGCTGCTCGAATCCCGGCCCGATCAGATGGCGAACTTCAAACAGGTATCGGCGAAATGGCGCGATCCCGATTGGGATCCGGGCCGCCGCTACACCGCGCCCTGGCTGTGGGGCACCGTGGGTAACATCGTCGATACGTCGGTTTACGGCGGTGATATCAATACCTCCGCCATCATTTTCGATCCGCCCAAGGCGTTGGAGGGCAAGATCAACGTCGCACCCGAAATGGGCGATGTCATGGCCGTTGCCCTGATGTACGTGGGCGGCGAGCCGTGTACTAGCGACAAAGCCATACTGAAAAAAGCCCGTGACGTACTGGTGGCGGCAAAGCCCAAGTGGTTGTCCATGAGCTATGGCGTTATCGAGAAATTCGCCGGCCGCGATCTGGCTGCGTCGCTTTACTGGAGTGGCGCGGGATTGCGTGCGCGCAAGAAAAATGCCGACGTGCGTTTCGGTTATCCGCGCGAAGGGTTCATTTTGTGGATGGATAGCGTGGCGGTGCTCAAGGACGCAAAGAACGTGGAGAACGCCAAGCTGTTCCAGAATTTCATCATGGCGCCGGAGAACGCTGCCCTGCTGTCGGAATTCGCCAAGTATGCGAACGCCATAGACGGCTCGGAGCAGTTCATGTCGGAAGAACTCAAGACGGCGCCGGAAGTGAACATCCCGGCCGAGTTTGCCGCCAAGGGCCGTTTTGTGCCCACCTGTGCGCCCGATGTACAGTCCATGTATACGGCCATCTGGACCGAACTTCAGAAGTAGGCTTTCCCCCCGCACCGTGCGACCGCCTAGGCCGGATACCGAGCCGGCCTAGACGTAGAGGCACTCCTATGAGCTTTCGTCAAACAGCGTTCTTGCCGACCTTCGCGGCGCGAGAAACCTTTCTAGCCACCGCCAACAGCAGTACAGACGCGGCCATTGCCGTGGCTGGCGTACCGCTTGATATCGCCACCACAAACCGCGCCGGCACCCGTGACGGACCCGCCGCCATCCGCCGGGCGAGCCGTATGGTGGGCGGCACCTATCCGGACATGCCTCACAATCCCTATGATCTCGACTTCGCCGATGTCGGCAACTTCGGCTTGCTGATGGGCAATCTGGACGAGTCACTGAAGATGATCGAGTCGCAGGCTGCCGAATACCCGCACTTGATCGCCATGGGCGGTGATCATCTGGTATCGCTGCCGCTGTTGCGGGCAGCAGCCAAGCGGCACGGTCGACTGGGGCTGGTGCACTTCGATGCGCACGTGGACACATGGGCGGAGAACTACGGCGCGCCGGTGACCCATGGCACCAATTTTCGCATCGCCATCAACGAAGGCTTGATCGATCCGCACCGCATGGTGCAGATAGGGATCCGCTGCCGGGTGGATGCCGGCACGCTGGCTTGGACTCAAGAGCAAGGCGTCACCATCATCTGGGCTGAAGACGTTCACTTGTCAACGCCGTGCGCTATTGCCGAACGCATCACGGCCGTTGTGGGTAGCGGCAAAACCTATCTCACCTTCGATATAGACGGACTGGACCCGTCCAACGCACCGGGCACCGGCACGCCGGAGGTGGGTGGGTTGCAGACGTGGCAAGCACGGGGAATTCTGACGCGGCTTGGAGCCGTCAACTTTGTGGGCATGGATCTGGTGGAGGTTTCCCCTGCTTACGACGTCGGTGAAATCACCAGCCTCGCCGGTGCATCAATGATGTGTTTTTACATGGGGCTGTTGGCTGCACGCGGCGGTGGCGCTTGACTGGCCTGGAGTCTGATCCACCTCTAACGGTATTGGCCGCCAGTATGAACGACCAGCCACCCGCAAGGGCGAAGACGTGAAGCAAGATCTGAAGGGTGAGTGGCGGGATAGGAGCCACGAACGGGAGCCAAGCTGCGAGCCGATGAACAAGACCGTCATAAGAGGCGTAGGCTGAAGACGAGAGGGCACAAGGCATCGAAGCCCTGTGCTCGGACGGCCAGCGTCAATGGCGCAGTGGTGCAGCGAAAGTGCCTGGTCTTAAAAGTGCCTGTTCGTATCTGGGGCGATCGGATTGACGGGCGCTCGGTAGCACACCACTCAGGCCACGGGTTGACCAAGCCCGGGCTGGTACTAGGACATCGCCGGACAAGAGCGAAGCCGATGCCAAGCGATAGCGCCAGAGGGGGTAACCCGCCGGGTGATTGCTCGCAAGTCAGCCTAGGCCATAGTAGCCAAACGCCCCCCGTCATGGGTGGGACAGGGTGAAGGCCCGAACCTTCGTCAAAGAGCGAGACGCCTGAGTCTCAGAGCGGGCGTGGCACCGTCAAGGTGAAGTCATGCTCCGGCGGGTAAGTGATGTCGCCAGCTTTAGGGAGAGCGCTAAGCGGTGGCTTGGTAGGTGAAGGAAACGCCCCGTGCGGACCCGCATGCGCGGTGTTGCGGGCAGGGCCGGGTAGAGACCGGCCCTTACCCGATTATGAGCGTACTAAGCGTTTTTCAATACTTTGTTCGCTCAATGTAAATTCAGAGCAACGGTTGCCTCTACTGCCAAGCGCATTCGGTATCGCAACTGGCGAAGAACAACAATGTTTCCGAAGAAAAACTGGCCGCCCTATGGGAGTTCGAATCGAGCCCGCTCTTCAACGATGCCGAGCGGGCTGGGCTGCGCTTGCACTCGCAGTCTCGTCACGCCCCAACGACACGAACGATGAGCATTTTGCCGAACTGAGGGCACATTTTTCCGACGATCAGATCGTCGAAATGGTAGCCTGCCTTTCGGTCGGAGCATTCTTGAACACGTGGAATGACACGATGGCAACCACACTGGAAGAGGTATCTGCCCAGAGCGCTGAGCGTGAACTGGGCGCACGCGCGGGAAACACGTATAGCGTTTCGTGCCCCGGGCCAGTATTGGCCCGGAGTTATTGCCCAATTGAGATGCGTCGCGGCAGCGCTCTAGCGTGAGCGCCAAAAGGTGATTTGACGCACGGCATTGTCTGCCGAAATGCGGCCCGCGGGACCAGAGCAGTACATTGATGTCAGGACCTTGCCGTCCCGGTCAAGGATGAACTCCGATGGCTGCACAACCTGACGCTGCTCTTCCCACCACGCGCCAATGGCATCCGCCATGTCGCGTTGCAGGCCATAGGCAACGGGAAAGTTGACCCCGTCCGCAATCTCTTGAGCTTTGTCTTGTGGATCTACGCTTGCCGCGATAATGCTGGTGCCAATGGATGCGAGTTCTTCGCGGTGTTCCTCGTAGCCGGCTAACTGTCGTCTACAGTACGGTCACCACTGGCCACGGTAGAACAGAACTACCGTGTAGTCGTTGGAAAGGTCACCGGGTAGCGAAAATTCGCCCCCGCCGACCAATTGTAGTGTCATGGACGGGAAGTCCGCGCCCATATCAAGCTTGTCTACCACTCGATTCGTCCTCTTGGTTGTACGAAGCTCGGTAAACTAGCAAGAGAGTTGATGTCGAGACAAGGATCGTCAGCGCCTGCTCGCTAAAGGTTTGAGCGCAACATCGCCCACGCGACAGATATATACGAAACTTTCTTTATCTACCTCGTATCGCATCGACCCGACGGCGTTCTCGGGCTGCTGGAGTCAGACATCAGAGGGAACTAGATTCACTTCACCGCTCGCAAGAACGGCCAGGACATGGTCATCGAGTTCGAACCGGGAGACGACCTTGATCTGACAATCCACTGGTTCCGGAACTGGATTGCCTAACAGATCATTGAGGTCTTTATCGATGAAGAAGAGCACCCTCTTCTTGTCATCGAGAAAGGGCTTTACTTTGCCAAGTTGGTCGAGCACGCCTTGCTTCCCAGCGCAGACAAACGCGTGCAGCTTCGACTCCCTAGACGTCAAACGTCTGATCTCTGGCAAGTAGTAGGTTCAGTCATCCGCCGCATCGAAGAACAGGTAAAGATCTTTATTTCCAGCGACGTACAACAAGGTGAATTCCGTGTTTAGCTATTTTGCGGGACAGCAGTGATGACCTATACACTGCGGTTCTGCGCGCGGTGCTTCCTTGCACTCACGAAAAAATTACTATTTTTAGAGGTGCCCTTAAGTCGATGCAACACCTCTGGGTGGGACGAGTGTTCCTTGAATGGTCACCAGATGCGCCAGAATTATGGACAATGTTTCGGCGTCCTCAGCCTGATGTTCGCCGTCTTGAACTAGGTCAGAATGGTACGGATTCGCTGGTCTGTAGGGTGACTCTTCGATTCGCGATGGGCGAGCCATAAAGCCTCGTCGCGAGAACCAGTTGTGATCCAGAATTGCCGAGTGCGTAAAGCAAATCCAGCCATGAAAGGTCTTTCTCTGACTCTCGGCCGAATCCAAACACTGCGGGGTCAAGAACGACACTACTGCTTTGGCTGCTGATCCAGATGCACTGAGTCGATCGAGCGAGAGTCCGCCTTTCCGCTTGTCAAAGAACACTTTCGATTTAAAGGTGGAACCATCGCTATTAAACGGAGGGATAAACGCTCGTCGGCCAATCATTTCGCCGCGCCCTACGCTGGACGGGTCAGGCTCCCATGGCATCGCTTGATCGAAGTCCCTAAGCCGTAGCAACGCAATTCATAGAAGCGAGTTGTTTGGCTCTTTCTTGGACGACACTTAAATCGAATTGATCCCCTCGATATACCTCGTCAACGATGTGACTATCCAGGATCGCAACGAGATGGGCGTAACTATCGCGAAAGACGGCGCTAACTCGCTTGTCGCGCTCAGGAAAGGTGCATTCGACGATCCAAGCACCCGGCTCCAACTCATAGGTGTCTGCGCTAACTGATGCCAACGATTCCACGATGGCATCAGCGGTAGCGTGGGCCAAGACGCGCGACGAATAAACACCTGCGGCGACCATGTCCGGGGTCATCTCATCGACTTCGAATGCCAATGAACTCGATTCGTCTGTGTCAACAAAGGAGTGCAGGGGGTGGGAAGTGCCAACCGGAACTGCTGCGAGCGGCATTGCGAGTTGAGGAGCGCGAATTTGAGGAAATTTCCACGTGCTCTCGGTCACCGCAGATGCCGAGGACGGTGACTCGTCGTGCTCGAAAATTCTCGACGCATTCACGTTATACTCGTCGCTGATTGACGGGAGTTGGGGCCACGTTGCCTGTTTTCTTTCAAGTTGCTGGTCGGTCAAGGCGACTGACACGTCTGACATCGCTTCTACGTGTGGGCTGTTGTTAAAGATGGCTCCGTGGTATGTCACTGCTGGGACTGGGGCCGTGCTCAGTTCGTGTGTTTCTCGACCAACGCTTGGCTCTGAACGGACCAACGAGGCCACAGGATCTGACATTACGTTCCCGAACCAAGATTTCAATACGCCGTGTGCTTGGTCGAACCATTCACTTAGCCCGCGCGCCAAAACAGGCATTCCTCCTAGATCACGAGACTGAATGCTCATATCTAGAATTGCAGCGGACTCGTTGTGCACCTTACCCGGTTTGAGTGCAACACGACCTAGACCACCGGCTGGGCTGTTCAGTAGCACGCGATATTGGACTACTGCCTCGGGGGCGGGGTCAGGCACAGCGTCGGCCAACATCCATTCGGGGTACTGGAGCGAAAGATTCAACCCAGTTTGAGCGAAGTCCGTATAGTCATTCATTCCGTGAGCAGGGCGGAAGCCGTCCAGATACCGCAGTTGCAAGGCGGAGGTTTCAAAGTCATCGGACCATAGCGGATGACTTTCCGACAGGAATTGCACCCCCAGTCGGATGAACTCCCTGAATGTCTTCCACCCTCCATACGGTGGTACCACATTGGCCGTAAGTATTCCCGGTCCCAACTGGAAGAGCGGCCAAACGTCCGCCTGTTGCCGGAATCGCCATACGGGCTTGTGAGCAAACAGTTCGAGCGGCGCCTCCGACGGAGTAAGTCGTTCACTGTGCGTAAACCCCGCCTCGGCAACCTTTCTTCGAAAGGCGGCTGATGTCTTGTCAAAATAAGGATCTACGGCTGCGCCTGGGAGCACTTGAAGGGGTTGCAACTGCCAACGAACCTCGGCGATCGCTTCAAAGAGTGGCGCATTCTTGTAGATCACGTCCGGCACCAACTAGTTTCCTGACCGACATCACGGATCTCACCATTATTTTACCCTTTGCAGACCCTGATAGCTAGGGTCAGAGAATCTGCGGAACAGGCAAAGCGAAGCGGCAGATGTGTCGTTCGTGGCGGTCACCGGATACAGTCCGACGCGACGGCGTATGCACGTATGAAATCCGCAGCGATAGATGTGTGAGCTTGGACATACAGCGAACGACAACGCACAGCACAACCGGATTGTCGTGCCGGGCGCGTGGGTCACACTGACTCTGCGTCGGCTATCTCCAGACATCCCCGTCGCGTATGGGTAACAGTCTCGGTCGATTACGCATCGGCGTATGTAGGCGGGGAGCGGGTGGCTTGTAGGCCGCGACCGACAGCAATCGACATCGAAAGTTGGGGTATTTACGACTTCCCATGCCTATCTACTGATTTATTCTGCCAAATTCTGCTAGCGTCCTGCCAACGGAGATCGGCACAGATCTGCGTTTCCTTAAAGTAATGAATGTCGATTCCCGTTCGATCCATCGATCAAGTTGGCGGGTACGCAAACACTGTTTGCGTTAGACAAAGACCACCTACTGATCTTGACACACTACGACTACGCGAAGAGCCCTGAAAGTGTGAACCCAAGGGAGGACGGGACCAACGCCAGATTCATGAGAAACAGCATTGTCCGCACAGACGCGTTCATTCGGACACGCAAGCTCAATGACCACGAAGTGCACGCGATCAACTTTGTTCTGAAGAGCAGGTCCGCGAGGTATGTCGCTGCGGGAAGAGAAGATCTCTTGTTTCCTGAGAAGGAAGCACCAGTGTCTTGGCCTGAGATACGCAATGTATTACTTCCGCCAAGTGACGAACTTTGGCACTTCGGCGGGGAAATGTACGTCGGGTACGAGGATGGTACTACTCACTATCAGGATGCTTATGGACGAACGGTTCCCGAGAATCCATACCTCCGCAGGGATTCACCCAATCCGAAGCGAGTCGGGAAAAAAGACCCGTGCCATGCGGCAGTGGTAAGCCCTACAAAAACTGCTGCCGACACAAGAGCGAGGCTCAGCGTCCTACATAGGCGAACTAAGTATTCGCGAGCGGAATCTGGGATTGATTCGAGCAGTGAATGACATCCTTGGATTCGATGACGGCAAGACTTGGGAAGATGTGAAACGAGAGTTTGACGAGACGCACGTCAAGCGAATTCATGAAGTCTATGAGGTCTTCTGGCCACCCTACACTGACTTATTCCAGTTGTTGCCAAAGCCAGACAACGAACTTCGCGCTTTGTATTCCGGCGTCGTTGACCCGCGTGTCATTTCCTTTTTCGCTACAAGTGTCGTGCCACTCTTTGACCAATTGCTGATCCAAAGCCCCCTTCGTCAATCCGGCATGCGTTCGACTAGAGTTCAGTCCTACAGAGTCACCACGTCAACACCTGACTCAAACTCTGAGAAACATCTACCTGCTCCTGATCCTCGAGCCCTTCATTGATGCCGGGTTCGTCAATTTGTTCCCGGACCCATGCGATTTCGACTTTCATCTGCGGGAGCAAATGATGCACATGGCAGAAGGTCGAAATTCGAGTGCCAAGTTAGAGAGAGACGATGAGAAGTTGCTCATGTGGCTTGGGAAGGACGAATTTCGCCGTAGCCTCCTGACTTTGCCACGGGACGCGCAAAAGAGCACATTATCGAAGAGTTCTCCCGAGATGTCCGACGAAGATCTGGAGAAAGCCCTGGATTGCATGGAGGTCATGCGAGAGCGAGATCCACTGGCTCTCCTGCGAGAGGACTTGCTTGCGGGTCAACATGGCCAGTTCCAGATCCTCAGCATGGCACCGAACTTCGAGCTTGCTATGTATCTGGCTCAGGCAACGGGTTCTGTTATCGTGACGCATAGCAATTTCCGCTGGAGAGAACTCAAGCTGGCGAGGCAAAATGCCGCACACTTGGACGGAGTTGCCCAAATCCTTGAGAGCGACATCGGCAACTTTGCACATCGACTCACGGCGGACCCGAACGCATCGTTTCACCAGCGGCTCGACGGGTCGTTCGCGCACGCGCGGACGGCGCTTCGACGGTTCGTTCTCGCGGCTCGACCGGTCGTGGGAAGAATTGGCGACCAGAATGCTCAGGAGTTGGTGACGGAACTGGACATCGGGTTCCGAAAGGCAGCCGAAGAAGCGCATCCGTCCAGTGAGCTTTCATTCGACTCGACTATCGATTGGTTGCTTCCAAGAGATGGTCTGGTTCACAACAATGTCCAGCGATTGCTCCTTATGTCAGGGAATGACAATCACCTAGACCGCGTCTCAATGGCGTTACGCCTTGTTCCGCAGTGTCGAGTCGGAGCACGGCTACCTGTGAGTGGTACGCGCTGTACGCCAACCCGATATTGGCCATCTCAGACATACGCTCCCAGGAACAGGGCGAGGCGTGGCCCGCCCCGAAAACTCAAGCGTAAGTCAGTGAATTTGTTAGTATGTAATAATGTTGGTCTTTCGTGAAGAAAGTCTGTAAGAGTTTGTTTTATAAGAAGAAAGAAAATGTCTCTGGACTCATTCGTAATCAGTAGGCCGGTGGTTCAAGTCCACTCGCCGGCACCATATTTCCTTATAAGTCAGTCATTTACAATTACGGTCAGAGAGTGCACCAGATTTCGTATCCGAATAGATGCGCTCGCAGCCGGCTGCCTCGAGGGCATCGCGCTGCATAGACCCGTCTAGACGGAGCTTCTGGAGCAGATATACCCGAATCCCCTAAACTGTGCGCCTTTCCGGCGCAGCAGGCTCTCTGTTTGCGAAAAGTACTTATAAACAAGGGGTTACGGTCTATTTTTTGGCGAAACCTATTGGCTGTTGGCAAAAGCCGTTGAATCATCGGCATACATTGGTATAGGGATAAGCTGGAGCAACATGAATGTACGTATGCAGATTGGGAAAAGGCGGCCAAACTCTCTACGAACAAGCGTCGTGGCAAATCCGCGCATTGCCTCGGCAAATAGATGGGCACCGGCGAGTTAATGAGAAACGACCTTGGAGATCCTAATCATGCCATTCAACCTGCTGTTGTTGACTGGACTGAGTTCAATTGGGAGGACCTTGTGTCGAGACTCGCGCTATATGCCGCCTTTCAGGTGCGGAAGAAGTTCTGGCGAGGACATCGAAGCGAAGCGCCTGGCGCGTGGGAACCGATGGACTTGGTCCATATCGCGATTGAGAAAACCTTATCCGGACAGCGCAAGTGGGACTCTTCGGCTCGACCACTGTTCGAGCATCTTACGGGGATTATCAATAGCGAGATCAGTCATCGAGTCCTTTCTAAGGAGAATCAATTTATTCGGCCCTCAGAGACTGTCTCTGAAGTCGATCGAGGGTGGTACTCATCCCACTCTCCTGATGAGCTTACTGAGGCTTTATCCGAGCAACAGTGGCTTTTGGCAATGCTAGATGCGCTTGAGCCAAGGCTAGCGGAACTAGCACACTTGATGATTGAAGCGGAAATCAAAGGTAGTGCGGAGCTTTCGAGGAAAATGAATCTCACTACACGAGAAGTGAACAACCTAAAGAAACGGTTACGGAGAGCGGCGAAAGCTCTGCTGGAAGGAAAACCGGTTGGCTTGACTAGAGAGCAATACGATGTCAGTGCGTCACGGTAGGTCAGTTGGAGATACTGAGCACGCTGATGCAGATTCTCTTGCCACTGAATTGAGGGACGCAGAGCAGGAACGCCTCTATGAATTGCTCGAGCTTGAAAGCTCGAGAGTTGCTCTTCTGACTGAACAAGTGAAGTTGATGGCTCATGACAGAACATACATCGAGCTTGTAAAGCTAACACTCGAGTCTCCCTATCTTGAGAATGAGATAGGAGATAAGGACTTTTTTGACTCCGGTTTGGAGTTTGCTAGAAAGGTGCTTCCAACCATGAACGTATTAAAGAAGCGGGTGAATTCGATTTTGATGGTTTTGGTTGTCGGCCTTCTCATACTTGTGGGGTCTCATCTAGTCATTTGGCTGGGAATTCCAGTGAGTGAGACCGATCAGGTCGTAGTCACATTTGGCATACTTGGCGGACTTGCAGTAACAGTCGTTTCAATTCTTGCTCTCTATCATGTGTTGTGGACTATGAATCGCTTCGGTGCGGTGGTTTCTCAAGCAGCGATGGGACAGTCGGCAGGCGTCATGAGGAGACATGAAGAACTACGAGCCGCCATACGAGACCTAATAGATAACCCAACGCAAGTACTGGGAGCTGAGAATCCCGGCACAGATAGAAATGAGGTTGCTCTTGGAAGTAATCTGCGCATATTTTTTGACAGATATCTACATTGATGAACACAGGGGAGCACATAGATGTGCTCCCATTAAGAAGCGCGCGAAAGGAAAGAGATGACAGAGACTCAAGGATGCCTTGCTGCGCTAGCGATGTATCTTGTCTTCGTACTGCTGTTCATAGTCCTGTGGAAGTCACTGGGCATTGGAGGAAGCTCGAAAGACAACGCGAAGTTCTTGTGGGCACTCTATCGTAGAGCACGATCCCGAGATGAAAAGCTCTTGGTGTGGGCATTGATGAGACCAATGCTTTGTGCGGGCGCACTTAAGCTCGCTATTTCGATGCTTTCGGGAATCGGCGGCCTAATCGCCTCCGCAGCCTGTGGTGTAAATCAGCTCCAAGAGATCAGGCTGCTTATTCGAGATCTCCATGACATGTTTGGGGGCAGCGAAACATCTCTCCTCGAAAATGGGTGAGCGATGGTTTTAGGAGGCAAATACACGGGAAGAGAACAACCACTTAGTTTGGCGCCAATCAGACTGAAGGGCACCTGCTAAAAATGCACTTTTTCCGCGATTGCGGCGTCAACTCCGTGCTCCAATCCTCATGTATGACCTATCATTGCTGTCCCATAAACTTTCATGAGAATGTAAACTGTATCTGGACCTGAGTTTCAATAGGGCCTGGAGGGTCTCCTTTGATTAGTCCCCACAGGTCTGTTCGCTCAAATAAATTGACTTGAAAGAGTCTGATAATCTGTTGAATGCTTAAATCGAGTTTGCTACAGAATTTCAAGTAAGCGACCATTAAATACATACACATAGCGACCCCTATTTGAGTCATGACAGCATTTTTTGACGTGCCTACGAATGACTTAATCTTCAAATTTTGTTTGATGCATTTGAAAAATAACTCAATTTGCCAACGCGACTTATAAATATCTGCGATGGTTTTGGCAGCCAATTCGAATTGATTGGTGAGAAAGACGTAATGCTTGCCGGTCCCTGGGTCACTATAACCCATCCGGCGCAACTTAATCGGGCAGGTATCGGCTTTAGGGCCCGTTAAAACCAGCGTCCGCTCCGAGGTGATGCCCTGCTCTTTATTGACCTGATGGCGAGAAATCACTCGGTATTTTGTATTGGCTTTCAACCGGGTGACAAAATAAATCCCCTTTGAATTGAGCAAGTTAAACCACGTGAAGTCCGTATAGCCACGATCAAACACCACAATAGAACCTGCATCCAGTTCTAAACTACGGCTTTATGTAATATCTTGTTGTTTGCCTTCGGTAATAGTCATAAAGGCCGGTAAAAAACCATCATGGGCTAGACCAACCTGTCATTTAATCGCGCCTTTTCAGCCGCCGGTTCTCCTCTTCGATCTCCTTGAGACGGGACATCAACGAGGCGTCCATACCTGCGTACTTGGCGCGCCACTGGTAGAACGTCGCGCTGCTCATACCGTGCTCACGACACCGCTCTGAAACCGGTTGTACCCGCATCAGCCTGCTTAAGGATGCTGAGGATTTGACTGTCGGTATATCGGGATTTTTTCATGCGAAATCTCCTCCGTTTACACTACGAGAACATTCCATTTCTCAATGCCGCTAATTCTTCGGGGGGATTACTGTGTCTTGCAGAATCGCAAGAAGTTATTGTTTTTTGTTTTTGGAAAAGCACATTTTCCGCCGAATCGGCTTGGCGGAAAGTTGGCAGAAATTGGCAGAGCACTGCGCCATCGTTGCCGCTGCCAGCCGCCGGCTTCCTCTTGTGCCGCCCGATGCCCGATGTCGCTCCCGGCCTACTAGCCGCCCGCTCGCCGCCTACAGACGCAGCAGAGGCATCGAGCGAATCCACGCGGTTGAGAGGTCTGGCGCTCGCTAACGCAAAGTCCAGCGTGTACCACGACGCCCGGCATGGCTGCGAAGCGATGCCGGGCGTTGCTCTATTGCGTCGCGCTAAAAAACACCCACCGCAGCCTTGGTCCGGTAAGATTGAACCGTGATGGCATGAAAAGGAGATCGGCATGCCGGGTGGCGCGACCGCAGTACACAACGGCGCAGAACTTCGCGACCCTGTGGCGAGCCTCGGAGAAAGCCTCGGCTCGATTGCGGAAACGCAGGTGAGGGCCGGGCGGCGAATATGGGGCGCGCGCCGCAACATCGACGTAGTGCTGCGTCATCCGGCAAACCCCGCATAAGCCTCGGGATTAAGTGCAAGTATCAAGGCTCGCAGGGGCGCGCGGAAGAGAAGATTGCCGCGACACTGGACCATATCGATGCATGGCCTATCAGGGACATTGTGGTGTTCTAGGGCGGCGGGTTTTCGGCCAATATGACGGCCTACCTTCACTCTACCGGCAAAGCTGTGGATCTGGATGACGCTCAGAAGTGGATCGAGTTGTACTTCGGACTTTGAACGACAAGAAAGCTAGGCGCGAACCCATCCCTTATCCATTCCTGAAATGGGTTGGCGGAAAGCGCCAACTCTTGCCGGAACTGCTCAAAGCAGTGCAGGCAGCTGGTGAATTCGGCGCCTATCATGAGCCGTTCATGGGTGGCGGGGCACTGTATTTCCGGCTTGCCCGCATGGGGTCGATTTCCAGCGGCGCTCATCTGTCCGACATCAATCCGAATTTGATTGACGCCTATGTCGGCATCCGCGATGACATCGAAGGCGTGCTGACCGCCCTGAAGGGGCACGAGCGACGCCACGGCGAAGACTATTTCTACGCGGTCCGCGCATCCTCGCCCCGCAGGCCTTCGAGCAAGGCGGCGCGGATAATCTATCTCAACCGAACCTGTTTCAACGGTCTCTACCGAGAGAACAGCAAGGGGCAGTTCAATGCCCCTTTTGGCCGATACTCGAACCCCCTGATCAGGGACGAAAAGAATCTCAGGGCGGTATCGAAGACGCTTCAGTGTGCAACCATCGGCACGAGAACATTTCTCGATACGCTTGACGGCATTAGCCCGAACGACCTCGTGTACTTCGACCCGCCCTATATCCCGGTGTCGAGAACAGCGTGCTTCACGAGCTACAGCAAGAACAAATTCGGCCTTGCCCAGCAGCGGCAGCTAGCCGAGGTGTTCACGTCCCTGGCAACCAAGGGAGTGCGAGTCATTGCCTCGAATTCGTTCACCGGCCTCACGTGCTCCTTATACGAAAGCCATTACATTTACAGCGTCCAGGCAACGCGGCGGGTAAACAGCCGGCCCGACAGGCGCGGGCCGGTCGCGGAGGCCCTGATCACCAATTTTCGGGTGGCGGGACTCGGGGCGCCGCGCAAGCGCGCGTAGCAGACCAACAGCGGCGAGGATGGACCAGATGCTTGCACGGCAATGACTGCTGGAGAACGGATACGCCGGCATCGCCAGCTTGATTGATGAGGTAACGACGAGTGGCAAGCCAACGGCAAGGCCACTGGGCGCAACTGGTGGGAGGTGCTGGCCGGCGGCGCTAATGGCAAGCCCCGCAAAATTGGCGGGCGCGAATTCCCCGTTCTCCGCGCTGCGCAGATCCGCCAAGGTGTCCCGGTAACAGAGAACGCCATGAGCCGCCCACAGGAAACGGCCGTGCCGCCTTGCGCCAGGGTCGGCGGGCGAAGGTCCGAAGAATAAAAATAAAGAGGGATGCTCGGCCGTGGCAGACACCCAGAACCCAAAGAAGGCGCAGGCGTTTCTCGTTGAGAAGTTCATCAATAGCTGCTGTTCGATTTGCTTCGGCCCAGTCGTATGCACTGTGGCAAAGCGTTCGATGAGATCTGCGAGTTCCTCCAGCGCTGGCTCGAGCCAGCGGATGGCTTCGAGAATCTCAGCGGGTTGCTGCGGTAAATCACGCCAGTGCCAAATTGGCTCGTGATGAAAGACGCGATTGCGCAGCCTGCGGATTTGGTTGAAACGGCTGGCCAGGCGTTGCCGGGTACGTAGTGTGCGCGGCATGGATGGAAAGACCTGAGCCAATAATCTTGGCCAAAGTTGCCGCTCATAGGCACGGTCGAGCAGTGAGGTCCAAAAGCCGAAATTGAGCGCAGCGATGATCCGATCCGGATCATGTGGTTTACGTTTGCGGGTCAGCCCGTCCCTGACCTTCTGGATGGCCGCGGCATCCTGTGTACGCAGTAGGGTGGGGGGGCAAACCATCGCTCAGACCCAAAATGCTTGTGGACAGTGGTGTGTAGCGCATTTCGCAGGGCGATCGCCACCATCTGTAGGTTGGGATAGAGCGCTTCGCTGCGCTGACTGTTCCACAAATAGCGAGCCAGAGCGGCTTCATCGGCCTTTAAAGCCCCTCTCTGATATCCACTAAGCCGCTGATCAGAAAGGATTCTCTCAATATCGCAGAGCTTTTTTGCTCGCATTCGGATCTATCCATCCCTATAGTATTCGCGCAGTCCCCGGGTAACTCCTCTCCTGGCCTCGTGCCAGTGATGATCGCGGGGTTTTTCGTTTATAGGGCGCAAACAGGCCGAGCGCCAGCTTTCTTTCTCTTCACTTCTGGCATTCCTCCCGAACTTGCCGAGCGAGTCCTTGCTCTCGCCCATGAAAGCGGTCTCGATGCTGGCGACATTATCGGTAGCACCCTACGAATAGGCGATAGCTGGGAACAGGAATATCGCCTGATTCAAGCAGCCGTACAGCAAGCGGACAAAGGTGAATTCGTCTCACAGGAAGAGATAGAAGCCGTCAAACGCGCCTATCGCTTTGAGGTCTAAGGCAAAGGCCAGGATACCCATTCCTCTTTGATGGCTGAGAGCTGCGTTTTATCGAAGTGGCGGTCTAGCGGCAGGTCCAGTCGGATGTTGCGAAAGCACGGGCGACGGTTTGCCAGCCGGGCAATCTCAGTCAAAGCGTTCATCAAGACGCCGTGCTTTGGCAATCGCTTTCTCCGCAAGTCCTATGACAGGCTGGCTTTTGACAGGCGGGCTTGCAATAAAAATCAGGCCGGCAGCAGTGACATCGATTGCGAGCGCTGAGACCGGATCGACGATATCGGCAAGGATGCGCGACGCGAAGGGCAGGGAGCCGGTTAGCGGTGTTCTCCCTGCCTTGGAGCGAGGCGGTTGGTTCGCCAGACACCTAGCTCCGTGAGAGCGGCCAGATAAAGCCGGTCCACCAGCGCTACGCACTGGTGGCCCCGGCAGCGTTCACCTTGATTCTCGCCAGCCGGCTGATTCAATGCGTCTACCATGAGCACCGATTGGGTGAACTTCAGCATTCTCGTGCGTACAGTCGAGGCCGCAATCGGGTATCGGGCGGAACATGGCTTCGGGGTTTGGCTGACTAACCCAATCGGAGAGCTCGCCCGGCTCTGCCGAGGGAGCCGTCACTCTCACTTAAGAATTTTCACTGATGAATTTCGCTGGGACAAATCCGCCCTGGAAGCACCGCACCGCCACCGCATCCACTCACTGCTTCGCCGCCACCACGCTTTGCGGGTTGAGATTACCGATACGTCCACTCTCGGTCCCAGCCGCCGCATCAATGACGGCATTGATCAGGGCAGGCTGGCCCGCGTCCATCGCTGCATTAACAGCCCGCCTCAGCGCATCGGGCGATTCCACGTGATAGCCGGCGCCGCCAAACGCTGCGATCATCTTGTCGTAGCGGGCGTCTTTGACGAACACGGTGGTGGCTACATCTGCGCCGGCGGACGGGTTCTTATCGGTGCCCCGGTAGATGCCGCCGTTGTTGAACACGACCACGGTGACGGGCAGGTGGTAACGGCAGACCGTTTCTATTTCCATGCCCGAGAAGCCGAAGGCGCTGTCGCCCTCGATCGCCAATACGGGATGGCCGGTTTCCACGGCGGCGGCGATGGCCTGTCCCATGCCCACGCCCATGACACCCCAGGTACCTACATCCAGCCGTTTGCGCGGCTTGTACATGTCGATGATGGAGCGGGCGAAGTCCAGGGTGTTGGCACCTTCGTTGACCAAAATAGCATCCGGGCGCTCGGCGATGATGGTGCGCAGCACACCCAGGGCGCCTTGATAGTCCATGGGTACGTTATTGTTTTGCAGCCTTGGCACCATCCGCGCGATGTTGGTTTGTCTCTTCTCGCTTACGGTGTTGATCCACTCCGGCGGTGGTGCAGCCCAGTCATCACCCATGCCGGTAAGCAAAGCATCGACACACGAGCCGATGTCGCCCACCAGCGGTGCGACAATGGCCTGGTTGCTGTCCATTTCCCTGGGTTCTATATCGATTTGCACGAAACGTTTAGGCGCTGCGCCCCAGGTTCTGCCTTTGCCGTGCGCTAGCAGCCAATTGAGGCGGGCGCCGATCAACATGACCACATCCGACTCTTTGAGCACCAAGGAGCGCGCTGGGCCGGCTGATTGAGGATGGGTATCTGGTAGCAGCCCTTTAGCCATGCTCATGGGCAAGTAAGGCATACCGCTTCTCTCCACCAGCGCTTTTATGGCTGCGTCAGCCTGGGCATAAGCGGCGCCTTTGCCGAGAATGATAAGCGGCCGCTGGGCCGACGCTAAAACCTTAAGGGCGCGAGTGACGGCTTGGGGTGCGGGTAATTGCCGCGGCGCCGCATCCACTACGTGGACTAGCGAGCGCTGGCCTGCTTTTGCGTCCATGGTCTGGCCGAGGAGCGCGCCTGGAAGATCCAGATATACCCCGCCAGGGCGTCCCGATACGGCCGAGCGTATAGCCCGGGCGATGCCGATGCCGATGTCCTGCGCGTGCAATATGCGGTAAGCCGCTTTGCAAAGCGGTTTGGCGATGGCCAATTGATCCATCTCTTCGTAGTCGCCCTGCTGCAGATCGATGATTTCCCGCTCCGAGGAGCCGCTTATCAGGATCATCGGATAGCAGTTGGTGGTGGCGTGGGCGAGGGCGGTGAGGCCGTTTAGAAAGCCGGGTGCCGACACGGTCATGCACACACCGGGCTTTTTAGTGAGAAATCCGGCGATGGCGGCCGCATAGCCGGCATTTTGTTCGTGGCGCAATGAGAGAACGCGCAGGCCCGCCGCTTGCATGAAACGGCCCAGATCGGTGATGGGAATGCCCGGCACGTTGTAGATGGTCTCTACACCGTTCAGCTTGAGCGCATCGATGACTAGGTGAAAGCCGTCGGTAAGTGGGGCCGCGGTGACGTCGTCCGGCATGGTAAGTCCCTCGAAACGTTGGTCAGTCTTGGGTGATCGAATCCTGGTATACCGTATACCAATGCTTTGAGGTAATGCCACTCATTGCCACTCATTGCCGATTAGGCGCTAACGAATACCGGGCACCTGAAGCGCCCGGTTTCCCGAGAAGCGGATAAGGTGGCTTACATGTCGATGGTTTGTGCCACTTCGACCGAACCCCCGGCTTCTAACACCGGGCAACCCTTGGCCATCTCCAGCGCTTGTTCCATGGAATCGGCGTTGATGAGGGAGTAACCGCTTGCCGGGTTGGCGCCACCGTCGCCGGTTACGGAGCCGTCGCTATTGACCGTGGATGAAGGCCCTACCGGGTTGCCGTCATCGGCCACCGCATCCCCCATGCCCCCTAACCATGCGGTCCACTGGGCCATCACCCGCTCGCCTTCTTCTTGCGTCTCCGGCATTTTGCCGCCGTGATAGACAAATATGTATTTAGCCATTCAGTGCTCTCCTGTGTGTTGTATCGGACTTGGTCATTGTTGCTGTCGGTGTCATATGACTGCCGTGCGGTCACATCGATTTCGACGGCTAACAACAATATTCTTAAGGGCAATATTCTTGCAGGGGCAATATTCTTAAACGGCAGCGAAGAGCTGCGTCATCGCATCGCTGGTCAAGTCGGTCACGGTACGCACCTCGTCGGAGAATCTGGCCAAGCTCTCGGTTCGATGATCATCCAGATCCACTAGCACGCCGTAAATTCGGAACCGATGCCGCTTGCGTTGTACGCGAATGCGCTCGATCAGTGTTTCGGAAACGGCCGCCTGTCCGTCGGTGATGAACACGATGTCGCCGCGGCGGAAGTTGCCGGTGGTGACCGCATCCACGGCTCTTTGCAGGGGCGCCTCGAAGTCTGTGCCGCCGCTTGGAAAGTGCTCGGCGAAGCTTATGAGCGCTTCGTCGCGTACTTTGGCCCGCCCGCCAAGCCGGCTTTTGGCGAGCAGTTCAACCTCGAAGAGCTGCGCGCTGGAGGAGAAGATGAGACCCAAGCAGCCGCGCTTTTGGCGGCGGGCGATGTCCATGAGCGTTAGGGCAACCGCTTTACTCCAAAGCTCTTTTTTGCCTTGCATGGAGCCACTGCCGTCCAAGCAGATGACCATAGGGCCGCGGTTAGCGGGAGCGTGTAAGTGATACTGGCTCAACTGCCGTTCGCTATAGCGGCGCAGAAAGTCCGGGCGAAGTGCTGCGTTCCTCTTCTGCAACCCCAGCAACTCAGCCGGCAGTAGCTGCTCCAACTCATTGCCGCAGGTGACCGTGTGGAGTTCTTGGGGCCACTGGGTGGTGCGGGCGCGGCGCGCTTCGAAGGCCACTTCTTTGAATGCGCCAACGATTTGTGCCAGGCGCCGTAGCTTGCTGCTGCGCGCGATACGCTCGCCGAGTTCCAGGCGCTTGGCGGAATCGACTTGCCCGTCGCCGCCTACGCCCAAGCCCTTGGCGTGGCTTTCGGCAGCCTCGAGTTGTTGCGGGAGCCGCTCGAGAGCATCACCCAAAGTGCTGGCATTTTTGCTGAGATTAGCGGCGATCTCAGCCTGTTTGCGCTTGCTTCGGCTACGCCTGGACCGGGCCGACTTGATATCACGATCCAACGCGTCGCGCATATCTTGTCGGGTGTCTGATGGAAGTTCATCCACGCTGTCTAATTGCTTGCGCTGGGCGAGCAATGCGTCTAGCTCTTGCTCATCCAGCGCCGCTTCGCTGGCCTGCACCAGTGACTGAGCATCGAAGCGGAACTCTGTCTTAAGGGTGCTTAACACCTGCTCGGCTAGCCGTGCGGCAGCCGTGGCGGCGGTTACCGGGTCAAGAGCGGTGCGCTGGCGTAGCTGCTCGAGCGCTGCCGCCGCCAGTACGCCCGCCACCAGCCGTCGATTGATTAATACCGCCACGGATAGCTCCTCGGCGGGGACCAGGACGGCGTTCAGTTTAAAGACGGCGAAGAATAAATCTTCGGCCAGCGCGCCGCCGTGCGGCAGCAGCCGGGCTAGGGCCTGTGCCGCTTGCGCTAACGGCGGGTGGGTGGCCAGGGCCTGCGCCACGACTTCACGATCGTAGCCATCGTTCAATAGGGTGTTTAGCTGACCCATGACCGTGCCGATACCAATAATTCACGCTGCATGTCTGCCACCCGTTGTTTGTGGTGCTCGAGCGGGCCGGCGTCGCGCCCTCGCTCGCGGGCACGCCGCTGTAAGGTGCCCAGATGCCGGTGAATATCTTCAAGCTTGGTGTGCGCTTCGATGAGCGCGCGATCGCTCTCGGCTTGGGTCGGCCAACTGCGTGCTGCGTAAGCTTTGATCTCCAGGGCTTGGCGGATGAGTTTTCTCGCTTCTTCTTCGAAACCGCTGCTCATCTCGGATAAAACCGCTAACACTGCGGACTGCTCTGAAGGATCGTTCCATAGCATATGTTCTAGCCAGAACAGATCCTGATGCTGCACCGATTGCCGTCCGTCCAGCAGCGCTGCCGCGCGTAGAACGGACAAGCTTTGTCTATAGCGGCGATCGGAGGCGATGACGCCTTTAGTGGTCAATTGCTGCCTTAGCTGCGCCATTTCCGCGATCACCGCTTTGGGCACCGCAATAGCTGCGCACGCCTGGGCCAGGGTCATGAGGCTCTCGCGGGGCAGGACGGTGACGGGCGCTTTACCCGCATCGTGCATTAACAGCATACGGCCGAAATTCCCCGCGTTTTCTATATATCCGGCGGTGAAGCGCAGAGCAAAGCGATCATAGAGCGCGGCCAGTTCCTCTTCTTCGGGCAGTTCGTTGGATGCACCTATGACGCTGTGTACGGGTACATCCATGATCTGGGTGCCCTGATAGAAGCGCCGCTCGTTCAAGATAGTCAGCAGCGAGTTCAAGATGGCGGAATTGGCTTTGAATATTTCGTCCAGGAAAGCGATATCCGCTACGGGCAGTTTGTTCTCGATGATGCGCTCGAAGCGGCCCTGTTCCAGCGCCGGTAAGCTCAGCGGGCCGAAGATCTCCTCGGGGGTGGTGAATTTGGTCAGCAGCCATTCGAAGTAGCGCCCGCCAAGGCGCCGGCAAAGCTCCCGTGCCAACATCGATTTGGCGGTGCCCGGTGGGCCGAGCAGGAGAACGTGCTGGCGGGCGAGTAGGGCGAGTAACACGCCGTCTACCAGGTGATCACGCTCCACCAGCACGGATTTCAGTTCCTTCCTGATGGCTTGCAATATGGTGAGCGGTTCCATGGCAGCAGATAGTAGCGTTATTCGCTGATGCGAGCGCCGGTGGCGGGGCGCCAAAAAAGAGTACTGTCGCAGGTGCCGCAAAAACCGCGCGCCGCCGCTGGTGATGCGCGGTACCACATGAGAGCGCGCACTTCCAACAATTGAAGGGCCGGTGGCGGTGCGGCAGTGGCGGCGCTGTAGTGCCCGCTCGGTTTGCGGCACTGTACGCAATGGCAGGCGATAACGCCGCGTAGCTTGCTTTTGACCTGATAGCGCACGGCGCCACAGTCGCAGCCACCGGTGCGCAGAGCCGATGCCTTATTGTCCACAGCTTTATCTCTTAGTTGGCCGCAAACAGTTGCCGTGCCGCCGGCGGCAATGCCACCGCACGGCGTTCGTTCAAGTCCATCACCACCGACGTCACCGTGGCAGTGGCGGCAACTGCACCGCAGGCTTTGATGATGGTCTGCTCGACAGTGAAGCTCTTAGCGCCCGCTTTGATGGGGGCGGCTGTGACGCTTAGCGTCTCCTCTGGCAAGCACTCTTGTTTGAAATCGATGTTGATGTTCACCACTACCGTATCGATCGGGCGATCGGGCGTTGCGGCCCGGCAACAGCCGATCAGGCCTACTTTTTGATACCAGCGGGTTCGGCCCCGCTCCAGAAAGTCCAAGTACCGCGCGTTGTTAACGTGGCCGAGGTTGTCCAAATCGGCCGTGGTGACTCGTAGCGTAAAGGAAAATGCCATTGGTTGATGACCTACACGATGCCGGGTGCGGATTGTCCTCGAGTGCGCCCGCTTCGCCAAGCCCGCCTTGAACGATAGTGCCAACTTCGCCAGCCCGCGCGCATTGGCAGCTAGCGGTAATGATCGATGACCGGTGCGTACGGCGCAGGGGTGGCGGGGACTGGCAACGCGGCTCTTTGCGCGGCCATGGCAGCCCGTGAGAAGGTGTGCGACGCTAAGGGCGTCTCACCGCTGGAATAGGCGCGCCGCGCTGGCCGCGTTAAGCTGGCGCCATACCCGGTGGTGGCAATCGGCTTTATGGATTGGGAGCGCATGGGGCTGCCCGGCGCTGACCGCGCCGGTATTCAAGCGTATGTGTAGAGCTACCGTTGCGGCGCGCCCAATCAGTCGATGAGCGCTTTCTTAAACCGAAAGAAGAGCTGAGCATGATACCCATACTCGATCATATGGTCTTCAATGTCCGCTATGACATGGATGCCGCCGAGGCGCAGTTCACCGCGTTGGGTTTTCATTTGACGCCACGCGGTTACCATACTCTAGGTTCCATCAATCACCTCATGATCTTGGGCTCGGACTATTTGGAACTCATCGGCTTGCCGCAAGGGGGCGAGGGTAGGGCGGAGCTCGCAGCGGCGCCGGTCGGGTTAAACGGCTTGGTTTTTAAGAGCGCTAACGTGGACCACACTTACGCCCATCTCAAACAACTCGGCTGGGACGGCGAGCCGCCGAAGGCTTTTTCACGGCCAGTGGCGGTGGCTGGGACTACGCCTGGGACGCAAGTCGAAACCGCTGCTAGGTTCAGGACCGTGGCGGTGCGTGCGGATGTCTTTCCCGCCGGCCGGGTTTATTTCTGCGAGCATGGCACACCGGAGCTGGTGTGGCGCGATGAGTGGCGGGGGCACGCCAATAGTTGTAGCGCTACCCGCGCTTTTATCATGGTGGCCGAAGACGTGGCTGGCGAAGCGGCGAAGTACAGCGCTCTGCTGGATTTGCCGGTGGAGCACGCCGGTGCCGGCCAATGCCATATCGATCTGAATGCAGCAGTGCTGGAGATTATCAGCCCGGGCATCTATGCAGAACGGTTTAATGGCATTGGCCAGCATCCGCTTGGGCCACAGTGTCGATTTGCTGCTCTAGCGCTGAAGGTCAGCGACCGCCCGGCACTAGAGGGCGTGCTGGCGAAGCGCGGTAGCGGGGTGCAAGTGCTTGATACGGGCGGCACTGTCATCGTATGGCTGAAAACATTTAATGCTTTATTCGAGTTGCAATAGCCCGCACCCGTTCACCCAGGCCCGTCAACCCAGAACAGTCAACCCAGGCCCGTCAACCGCGGGCGTCTAAGGGCTAGTCAACCCGTTCTAGGCGCTCTGTGCCCCAGGTAGAGCTAGCCTGCCAATGCGCATGTACAGGCGAGCGATATGCGCTAGCGGGCGGTCGATGATCTTCTTCAGCCCGCGCCGGTTGGTTTTGTAATCGAAGCAGTGAACGATCTGCATGGCGCTGGGTTGCCGGTGGACTCTAATTCGGCGATCGGTCCTAAGTTGGCAACGGACCCTAAGTTGGCAATGGGGACCCTAAGTTGGCAATGGACTTGAAGCCACAGTGTACCGATCTTGCCCGGCTGCCCCGTATGGCTCCCGGACTTTGTATGCTTGAGCAGTCCTCGCAAACACTGGGGCACCTGCTAAAAATGCACTTTTTCCGCGATTGCGGCGTCAGCGCCGTGCTCGAATCCTCAGGTATCACCTATACACTGCGGTTGTGCGCGCGGTGCTTCCTTGCACTCACGAAAAAATTATTATTGTTAGCGGTGCCCACTGGGCTAACGTGAAGAGATTGCTGCTGATATCGGTTGCCGCCGGGGCCATCGCTGTTGGCGTCAACGAGTTATTGTTCTGGTTTGATCACGTCTACGAACCCAATGCGCGGGTGCGCTCGAACTTTACGATTCTCTCCAGCAGTGTCAACGGCCATGTGGCGGCGGTGCACGTCAAGCGTGGTGATCGGGTGGAGCGGGGGGATGTGCTGGTGACCATGGATGCGGCCATGGAGGCGCTGACCATCAAGTCGCTGCAGGCCGATAGCGCGCGGCAACGGGCAGTGCGCGGGCAAGTGGAGGCGGAACTTGCGTTTTTCCTGTCGGAGTTGGAGCACAAAATCGCCACTGCCAAAGCGGCGCTTGAGCAATTGAGATTACAGCGCGCGACTTTGGACGAGCGGCTTGTCATCGCCGGCAAGAACGTCGAGCGCAACAATACGCTACAAACCCGCAGCGTGGTGCCACGCCAGCAGGTGGATGATGCCAATGATAAGTTGCTGGAAATCACTGGCCAGCTTCGCCACCTGCAAACGCAGACATCGATGGCGGAGAAGCGCTTGGAGGAACTGGAAGTCCAGCATAAGCGCGAGGCGGTCTACCAGTCGCGGCTACGGGTCATAGACCGTGAGCTCGAGAAGCTAGACGTCGTCTCGGAGCAGTCGCGTCAGCGCATTTCAGCTATGCATATATACAGTCCGCAACGGGCTGTCGTCAGCGCAGTGCACATCGATCCTGGCCAGTATGTAGAAGACGGTGTGCCGATGGTATTGCTGCATGATCCCAGTGATCTTTGGATCGAAGCCAATGTGGACGAAGCCGATATCCGGCATGTCAAAGTCGGGCAGCCGGTGCGCATCGAAATCGATGCCTACCCGTTCGAGGAGTTCTCAGGCGAGGTGCAGACCATCAGCCGGGTCACCCTCGCCAGCATCGCCAAGCCCACCGGGAACGATGTGTCCGGCACCCAACGCATTCCCGTCATCATCACTATGCCACCCATAGACCGCGCCGTCTGGCCCGGCATGAGAGCAGCGGTGAACATCGTCGTACGGCGCCAATAACGAGACTCGATAGAGTGACTGGATTCAATCGCGCAGGACTCAATCTAGGGGTACTGGGGTGGCGTTCCATTTTGGCCATCGCTACCGTGTCGATGCTGTTTCAGCAAGCGTTTTCCTACGTGTGCCAAATGGTCATGCCGGTGTTGGCGGATCGTCTAGCCGCAGAGTTCGGCATCTCCCGCGGATGGCTGGGTGCCTATCTTTTTATGCAACATCTGATGGCCATCGCCGCCGCGGTAGGTTGCGGTGGTTTTATCATCCGCTACGGTCCCCTGCGGATCAGCCAATACGCGCTCATTTTGATGGCGTGCAGCTTGCTCATCACCGCGGCCGGGGTGTTGTGGTTGCTGCCGCTGGGTGCCTTATTGCTCGGCGCCGCCGCCGTGTCTACGCCAGCCAGCTCCCAGATCCTGGCCCGGGTGTCACCGCCACATCTGGCGCCTTTCATCTTCTCGGTCAAACAAACCGGCGTCCCGGTAGGCAGTCTCATCGGCGGTTTGCTGCTGCCGTTTTTGCTGGGATTGGTTTTCTACAGCGCTACGTTGGGCACTACGATTCGTTTGGGTGCTTACGGCACCGCTTTGGTCACGGCATTTATCGTGGTGATGGTGGCCGTGTTATTGCAGCCGATCCGCGAATATTTCGATAGCGAGCGGCGCCCGGATGTAAGGCTCTGCGTGTCCGACTTACCACAGACCCTGCGCTTGGTGGTGACCAACTATCCGCTTCGCGATATCGCTTTTTCAGCTTTTGCTTTCGGCGGTTTACAGTCCATATTCGCCGGCTTCTTCATCCTTTACTTGATCGATGGACTGCAATATTCGGAAACCAGCGCGGGCACTGTCTTCGCCTTAGCCAGCTTTTCGGCCATTTGGGCGCGTATTGCCTGGGGGGTGCTAGGGACCAGCTTGGTTGCGCCACGATACATCTTGGCTGGCATCGGTCTGGTGGGCGGCATCGCTGCCATCATGATCACGTGGATAGACCACACGTGGTCCAGTTACGAAATTACCGCGGTGGCGATTTTGTATAACATTACGGGGCTCAGTTGGCATGGCATTTTGCTGTCGGAAACGGCGCGGTTGGCGCCGGCCGATAAAGTAGGCGGTGTCACCGGTGGCGTACTGTCGTTTACCAGCGTGGCGATGATGATCTATCCGGTGATGTATGGGGCTATCTTAGCCACCACCGGTTCTTACAAGATCGGCTTTATCATCACCGCTGTGCCATCGTTTATGGCGTTTATGATTTTCATGGCCAAGCCGGTCGAGGGTTCTTGGTTGAGTACGCTGCGCGGGGCCGCTGCGGCGGTGGCGACTTGGCGGGGGCTCTATGCCATTGTGACGGCCGCTGTTACCGGTGTTCTTGCGGGTATTGGGTTATACACCATGCGGGTGGGATGAGCGCTTCGCTGACCGTCTATGTTGACCGTCTATCCGCGCTTTGCTAATACGCGAAGGCCCTGTGCGATCAACCCCAAAGCTGCTTCGATATCAGTGCAGGCGAACAAGCGTAGGTTCTGCTCCTCGCTCAGCCCGTTGCCTCGCGCCAGTCCACCGAGCCCACACTCCCCGAACCAGGCGGCCAGGCCGGATAGAGGCAGGTCTAGGGCCGCCGCCATGCGCTGGCGCGCCGCGAGCGCGTCCGTGTCAGGCTTGTTCGGGGGATTCAAGCAATCGTGGGCGGTGGCTTGCGGATCGGCCAACACGCTAGCGACGGCGCCGGCCACACCACCGAATCCTCCAATCAGGTAGAGCGGTTGCCCGTGACGCAAGGCCAGGTAC
Organism: Gammaproteobacteria bacterium; assembly: GCA_012103455.1. Lineage (GTDB taxonomy): Bacteria > Pseudomonadota > Gammaproteobacteria > HK1 > HK1 > WLWT01. The sequence continues at coordinate 2,997,732 of WLWT01000001.1, read as the reverse complement.
GCTTCTTCGGCAACGCCTGCGTAATAACCCTGATATGCGGCAGTCTTGCCACCGACGCAGATGCGGCAACCGATAGGGGACAGCCGGGTCAGTGCGTAACGCAGCACCCACAGTTGGCAGGCCCGATCGGGGTGCGGCCCGGGCCCGCTGAGGGATTCGATGCGGGTGGCGATAAACGGCTGCTCGGCTTGCGTCAACAGCCCCTGCCAGTCACCGTTGTTCACCCGATCGTCAAGAGCATGAACGCGCAGGATATTGCCGGCTAGGGCCGCCGTGCCCAACGCTTCTTTACTCAGCGTATCGCGCGCTTGCGCCACCAGATTCAACATGCGCGCCGAGCCGTCATGCAGCTCGTTCAAGCGTCCCCCCGAGGCCGCCGTTTCCGCCAGCTCCGCCACTGCCCGCATAACGCCGTCTTCACGCCAGTCGTGACCGAAGGCGACGTTGTAGTCACGAAATAATAGGAACTGTGCTAGCCGCACGGCTATGCGGTTGATGGCATACTCATCGAATCCGAGTGCAGCCGCTTCCTCACTGGGAGAGATGGATAGATTGACCCAGCGGCGCTTGCTCATGGGTGGATCCTAGTCCAATTGGTCCATTGAACGCAGTTTTACAGGGATTTGCATGCGCGCCAACATAGGCTTGATCGCCTCGATATATGCAGCCGGCAACCGCGGAGGCGGGTAGTAAATTCGGGCACCTGGTCCAGGCTTTCTTCCTGTGTTTAACCGGCCAAGCGCGCCGGCGAGCGACAGTGCCGTCGGATGGCGGGGTAACACTTCCCAATCCCCCTGCTGTGAATGAGCCGCCATATACCGATCCCGCAAAAAGCGAACATGACTGGCGCAGGCATGTAGGATGAGCCGTAGCAGGTTGCCATCACTGAGCCGCAGCGCTACCGCGGTGCCGAACGGCAACCGGTCCGCCGCTTGGAACTGCCCGGTGCGCAGATCGGCGACCACGATCGGAACGCCCGTCTGCTCGGCCCACTGATACTCCATCCGGCACCAGTAGCGGTTTTGATATTCATCCGTGCGCAGGGCGATCAACACTGACGAGCGCGCCTTCGCTTCAAGCGCTTTGCGCCAATCGGCGCCGGGCGCGATACTCTCGACGTCATAAAAGTACGGAAACCGCGTGGTCATGCCGCTGCTGCTGGCCGCAGCGCCCAAGTCACGCAACCGGCGCATGAGCCCGGTGAGTGATAGTGTGGCAGGTATACCGTCGAGTTTGCTGTGGCTGATAAAAAAATTAAGCCGTGACCCACCAACTTCAGGGCTGGGTGCCGGTAGGGCTGCTGCCAGCGTACGGCGGGCGAGTTCAAGTGCGTGCAACGCAGTGGCAGCGGGAAGCAGGCTGTTCTCGACTTCATCTGCACCGGTGGTGGCGAGTTGAAGTCTCCCGCCCACTCGGGGCTCCGGTAGCGTGACCGTGAGCTGTTGCGCTTCATCCACCAACTGCTCTGCCGCTAGCCGGGCAAAAAACGCCTGCTGCTCGGCGCTGCGCGTGGCATTAAGTCCCGAGCGCAGTTCCACGACAATGGTGTGCGCGGCAGCCTCCAACAGCTTTGCGGCGTCGAACGTGGGATGCGCCAGATCGGGTTCCAGCACGTGCATTTGGAGATCGATGGCATCGCAGAGGTATCGCGGCGCGCCCTTGGCCTGGCGGGAGCGGCCTTCGAAAGCGAGTTCAATGGCCGACACATAGGCGTTTGTTTGGTCATCCGACTTATCGCGAATGACGACGATTTGGATAGGTGTTCTTCTAACCATGTCCGTACGCTGCGCTATGTGTTGAATCTAAGAACAGGGCATGGCCTGCATAGCCCATTCAAGCGTGGCCTATCAAGCGTGGCCTATTAAGTGCGCTTATCACGCATCTTGTCGATTTTATTGTTGATGGCTTTGATCAACGCCGCTTTGCCACCTTTGCTGACAATCGCGTTGAACTCGGCGTGATGGATGCGGCTGCCGCTTACCCCATCGAACCAAAAATCGACGATGCGCCATTCGTTCCCGGTCGGCCGCAGCATGAAGTCTACTTTGATGGGCGGGTCGTCTTCATCCAGATGAAAATCGCTGCGCACCCGGGCCATGCCGCGCTTGAGTTCACGTACAAAACGGGTCTCGAAGCGTTGATTGTCATAGCTGTCGAACTGTACAGCGAGAATACTGGTGGCGAAATCGAAAATTAAAGTCTTGAGTTCGCGCTTGCTGGTCCGGTCGAACTGCTGCCAGTGTGGGCGTAACAAACGCCGCGCGATAAAGTCTTGATCGAAGGTGCGTTCGACTAGCTGGCCGAAGCGCACCTTGCGTCCATCGAAGCCTAGGCGCTCGCCATTGCGCATGATATTTAGAAGCTCACTATGAAACAGTTCAACGGGCCTGAGTGCACCATCGACTTGTGCGGTGCCCGAGAGCGGAAAGCATAAAACAAGTACCCATAGAACCACGGGCAGGGCAACATTGCGCGCGACCACCTAGGCATCCTCTAAGATTGCATCCGGCGTATGATAGCCGTTGATAGTTGTACCCACATCCGCTTTTGCCGCCGCCAGCCCTGGGCAGATTAGCCACTGGAAATCAGCCGCCAAAAATTAGCTGGCAACCACGCCCAGAGGCCGGCTGCTGCACTGCGATGGCACGGCCTCTGGCGGTAAGTGCCACCATTCACGGAATAGGTGGCGACCAAGAGGGTGCTGGAGGACGGTGTTGCAACGAAGCGTGCAACAACTGTGCACTGAGGGCGCGATGAAATGGGGCGAGCTTGGCTCAGACAATGGCGAGGTTAGCGTGAGCTGCTGCGCGGTTGCAGGTGCCACTGCGCTTTGATGCGGGCCAGTATGGCGCGCGAGGTGATGGTGATGTTGCCGATGGCCATTCGTGCGCCGATGGTGGCGACCCGGGTGGGGTTGCCTTGTTGCTGGTTAAACGGCGCATATTCGCGCCGGTAAGCGCTGCGAATGGCGGAGCCGGTAGTGAAGAAATGGCCGCCTTTGGTGATGAAGCCCCCCGCTTGTCCGTGTAAGCGGATGACTTTATGCAAGCGGTAGGGTTCGAGGACGATCTCCTCGACGTTACCCAATATGTCGAATAAGCCCAGAGGATTGGGCTTGAGCAAACCGGCGGGTTGGCGTTGCCCGCGGGCCGGGTGATCGAACCAGACGTAGCGTTGCATGCCGCCGGCCATGGGGAACGTGCGTTGTTTGAAGGCCTCGCCACTGACCGCGTTGCCGCCCCGCGCGGCATATTCCCATTCCACCTCGGTGGGTAAGCGTATAAAACCCGCTTGCCCCTCTTCCCTGGGTATAGCGTCCAGGGAGTGGGCGTATAACCATGCGGTGTAGCGGTGGGCGAACTGCACCGCATCGAACCAGTTGATGCGACTGATCGGTAAACGCCCGTGCATATTCACACTGAGGCATGCGGAAGAGTGAGTGACCGCGTTCCATTGCATCTCGGTGACTTCGTATTTGCCGAGCCAGTATATATTGGGCATGAGCGCCCCCTGGGCGCTGAAGGAGCCGGCGATATGGGCGGCCCGGGGATGTTCCGAGTAGCCGAGTTCTGCGGAGACGGTGCCCAGTTCCACACGCTGATCATCGAGCCTTAATTGCGTTTGCGTTGCAACTGGCCTGAAGACCATCGCGCCGCCGCAGGGCATCGGCAATACCAAGTCTCCAGCTAGTGGTTGGGGGTTATAGAATTTACCCGGCCACTCGATCTCGATGCCGTTGGCCTCGATGCCGTTGGCGGCAGCAAATGCCGCTAAGGTAAGCAGCCAGGTGGCCAGCGTTCTAGACATCTCGCAGCCCTTCGGCCGGATCGATCCGCGTGCTGCGGTAAGCGGCGAGCACGCAAGCCAAGGTAGCGCCCAGCAAGGTAATGCCCACAGCGCTCACCAGGTGCGTGGGCAGTAGTCTGCAAACGAACTGGCCGGCCCCGCTAACATCGGCGAACAATGAATTGAGCAGCACGGCGATGCCGATGGCTGCCGCCACTGCCAGCGCACTGCCGGCGATGGCCAACAATACGGCGTGGGCCACGGGAAACCACACCAATGCCCCGGTGCGAATGCCCATTAAGCGCATGACACTTAGCTCTTTGCGTTTGCGTTCCACTAAAGACCACAGGCTAGCGCCCAAGGACAGCAAGTAGCCAACGGCGCCGATGGCCGCCAGTACCCAAAAGATAAGGGACAAGTTTCTATCTAGCGACTGCAGCACTTCGATGTCCGCGGCGCGGGTGCGCACGTTGAGACCGGCGGCTTGCAGGCCATCGCGTAACACGGCCACATCTTGCAAGTGTTTAGCATAGAGACGGTAGCTGGCATAGAACTGGCGTTCCGGCGCCCTGCTTCCGCTCCAACCCAGAGCGGGCGCAGCGTGACCATCCCGGTAATCCTCCACTGCATCTAAAAAAGCGACCGCAGCGAAAACACCGGGGCGGCCGAAAGCCCGCTCCGGCGCGATACCGGTGACTTCAAGCGTGGCGGTGGCACGCTGGCGGCGGCCATGCCGGCTACGTTCTACCACGCCTTCTATGCTATCGCCCGTGTTCACTTGCAGTTTGCGGGCGGCCGCCGCCGATAGTATGACCTGCTGGATGTTACCGCCGGGCAGCGGGCTGGCAAGAGCCGGATCACCGGGCGCCGTGGGGATGAGTTCCGCGCTCAAGGCGATGCGCTTTGTCCCCGTCACCCGCAGCTCGATGGTGGCGGCGATGTTGCGGGTCCTCGGCACCACGAAATCCACCGCTGGATGGGCGCGCATCTGCTCGAACCACTGGTGGGGAAAATGGCCACTGCCGATCGGCGATATCTGGCGGTATAGGGGATTGTCCAGCATCGGTCCGCGTATGGTCTCCACGATGCCGTACTTGAGGCCGAAGAGGACCAGCAGGGGCGCTAACACGGCTGCTAGCGCTAATACGAAGCAGCTCGACAGGCGCCATTCGAAAACAAAATCCGCTAGCGCTAGACGTATGGCGGAAACGGTTTCTTGCATCGTTTATCCAGCCGCCACGGGGCGCTTATCCAGCCGCGCTAATTCCAAAAGCGTGAGCGTACACCGACCTCACCGGCGTTGACTTCCTGATCATGGTGCAGCACTTCGAAGGCGTAACGCGAAACGAGGGTGCGGTCATGACTGGCCAAGATCAAAGTGATGCCCTCGCTTTGCGCCAACTCCACCAAATAGTTCATGACCCGGTCGGCATTAACCCGATCCAATGACGCCGTCGGTTCATCCGCCACCACCACCAGGGGCCGGTGGGCCAGAGCACGGGCGATGGCCACCCGTTGGCGTTGGCCGATGGACAGTTGCCGCGGGTATTTACCGAGTTGGCCACAAATGTCTAACTTGTATGCCAAGCCGGCGACGTCCACTGCCCGGCCTAACAGCTTGCCCGGTAGCTCGATATTACCGCGGGCGGTCAAAAACGGTAGCAGACCACCCGTTTGCAGAACCACGCCGATATGCTCGCGGCGTAAGGTGCTAAAAGCGTTGCTACCGCCAGTGGACCACTGCGCCATGACATCAACGCGGCCGCCCGATGGGATCTCGAAGCCAAAACCAGCGCCGGCGGTAGGCCGCGAGGCGAACACCAGCAGATCCAACAGCGTACTCTTGCCAAAACCGCTCTCCGCGACTATGCCGACACGGTGTCCAGCGTTGACGGTGAGTTGCGGTACGAATAACTCGAACTCCGGACCGTCTTGGGCTTCGCCATAGCGCTTGGCCACATCGGTGAGTCGGTAGATCGCGCTGATCATCGGGCGCTCTATGGCAGAGCCTCTAGTGGCACGGGATAAACCGCCTCCCCGGCGCTGGTGTTGCCGGACAACACTTTCCACCGGTCCACATCGTCGTGAAACTGCTGATATAGCCGGATCTTCGATTCGACATCATCTAGAAACGCTTGCTGCTCGCCGATACTCCAGCTAAGCCAAAGATCACGGCTCACGTTCATTACTTTGCTGCGGTAAGGCAGGCCTTCCAGATATTCGCTGAGCAAGCCGGTCTCGCCCAGATTCTTGTATTCTGCCCGGCCTACTTTGGATGGATCCCTGGCCAGCGCGGCGGCGGCGCTGCGGATCTCATCGAAGAACGATTCGGGGGAAATCTGGCCGATCTCGCCGGCGTAGATGACCGATTTCAGCGCTTCTTGCAGATCGCTCAATTGATTCTTGTTGAGTAAAACCCGTACCTCTAGCGCCACTTGTTCGGGATTGGACACATCCCGATCGGCTACCCATGCTTCGAATACGGCGGGGACTTGTGTGCCCTCGGTGCGCCCCAAATAGGCCAGTTGCATGGCATAACCTACCTTGGCGATAGTGCCGCGCAGTCTGGCGAGTTCAGGATCGGCGGCGCCGGCAGTGGCTTGGATGGAGAATGCGCTCTTGCTCGCGCGCCCTTGCGAGATAACGGCCACCTGCTCGGTGAGCAGCGTGGCCAGCGACTCGATGACGTCGCCTAGGCGGTCCGCATCGCCTGCTTCTACACCGTAATAAAGGCTGCCTTGCGCTAGCTCGGAGAGAAGGCTCAGCCGCTCCTTCGCCTGCTCGTGGTTACGCTTACCTTCTTTGGTCAATAAGTGCAGGCTAACGATAGCGATGCCTCCCTCCCAGGCCAGTTGGCGTAGCTGCCCGCCTGATAGCCCGGAGGTGGCGCGCGGATCGGCGCCGTCGCGCGGACCTGCATCGGTGATGACAACGATGTAGCGGCCGCCATAGCCGGCCCAATCCAGCTCATTGATCGCGCTCAACACGCCCGCATGGGCATCTTCGATGAAATCTTTAGACGACACCTGGGCGGGTTCGACCGCGGCGGCTTTATCTAAAAATGACTGGGCTTCGGCGCCACTTGCGAAATCAGCGAACACTTTGGAGACGTATTCAAGACCCGGTGTGACCGCGGTGTTGTCCCGGTAGGCCACTAGCCCGAATACCACCCTATTGCTCAAACCGCTCTGCGCAATAGTGTCGTACACCTGGTCGATGGTGGCACGCATCTCGTTGATATAAGGACCCATCGAACTGGTAGCGTCCACCACGAAGGCGATGGCGGTTTTGAATTGCCGGTGAGCGTTGGCAGCGGTATTGGCCGGCGCAGCGGTATTAGCCGGCGCATCGCTCTCACTGACGGAGGCTACTTTAAGCAGGCGGGCCGAGAAGCCATCGGCGAAAAAAAGCTGCTCCGCTTCCAAGATAGGCAACAAGTAGAACTGCCGGGTGAAGTCCACGTGGACCGCCGGCTCTATGGAAACCGCGGGCAGCTCGGTTAGCGGTTGACCGGATGCTTGCGCCGCGGCGAGTTTTTCCACCACTGCCTGATTGCGCTGCACCGCCAACTCCGATTCGAGCAGTTCCAGCACGTAGTCCTTGTCTTTGAACAGCGGCAACCGGGCGCGGCCCGCTGGATTGGTAAACGCCACCGTCATGGTCTGCTTCCAGTCGATAGCCGCTGATGCAGGCAGCCAGCCATCGGCGCCGGTGCGCTCCGCAGCGCCCACTTCAAGCCAGCGCTCATCCCCATGGATCTGCCGGCTGTAGACGAACAACACGCTGAAGGCGGGGACAGGCACACCGGCTTGACCGGGCCTGCTAGTCAACTGCGCCCCCGGGCGGGTGAGGACGCGCTGATACAGGGTTTTTTTGCCTTCCATCAACAACGGGACGCGGGCCTGGGCGAGGCTCCAGCCAACGCTTAGCGCAGCCAACAGCAACAGAGAAAGCCAGCCGCGCGCCAACCGGCCCGCGCGCTTGGCTGAACCGGGCATCATCGCTACCGTACCCCTGTTGACTTGCGCAACTGGGCGAGGCTGGCCGCGGCCGTCTCATCGCCTTTATCAGCGGCGCTTTGCAGCCCGGCGATCACTTGCTCAGCGGCAGCACTGGCGCCGTCGAAACCGGCCTTGGCGGCTTGTTCATACCACTCGTATGCTCTGTCGGCACGGGCCTTCAGAAACGGGGATAAGCGCTCCTCGAAGCCGGCCGGATCATACATGCGGCCGATTAAAAAAGACGCCTCCCCCGACCCCTGACGCGCCGCTTTGCGCAGGAGCAAGAAGGCCGGACCTGCTTCATTTTGCTCGAGATAACGGCGGGCGTGTGCTACCAATTGCTCAGCGCTCAACTCCTGTTTTATCAACTCACTCACATCAATAAGGGCTTCTTTACGCTCGGGGCCGCGTGGTTGAGTGGAGTTGGCCGGTGCCGGTGGTAAAGCGGGCAACGCTACCACAGCGGGGGCGGGCACTTGCGGCGGCGGCCTGGTGAACCACCAAGCGAGGGCTCCCAACACGAGCAACGCACCGACGATCCCGGCGGCAGCGATGCGGGTATGGCCCCGGCAATCTTTTGTTTTCAGGGCGGTTGGAATCGGCCGCATTCGTTTCTCGCTACGATATGTGGTGTAGGCATGTTGCAAACGCGGCGCCCTGCGCCGCTGCCGCCCAGTATACCTTCACACGCATGGCGGGGGCTGACTATATCCTTCATCACGCAAGTGTGACGGGGACGATAAAAAACATGCAACGGGCGCGAAAACTGCTGCTGGTGTTGCTGGCTTTGGCGGCCGCCGCTGGCGCATGGTTAATGTGGCTTGACCCTGCACCGGCGCCGCCAAGCGGGTTGGCAGGGGTGGATCTGCATGCCCATGCTGCCGGCATCGGCGCCGGCGGCAGTGGCGCATTCGTCAGCCCGGAACTGGAAAACAGTTACAAATTTCCTATCTATCTAAGAACCTGTTCAAGATCTGACGATTTTGGACATCTGACCTAAGCTATTGTTATCCATAGTCATAGCGGCTGCGAAGGCAATGACAGACGAGCGAATCTACCCGAGTGACCTATCTCGCCAACAGTTCGAGAAAGTTAGACCGATCCTGGAGGCGGCGCGTCGGCGAACCAAGCCAAGGCAACTCGATCTCTATCACGTGTTCAACGCAGTGTTGTACCTGCTGAAGACCGGCTGCCAATGGCGCATGTTGCCCAACGAGTATCCAAAGTGGCGAAGTGTGCATGAGTATTTCACTATCTGGCGGCAATCGTCCCCAGAAGACTCTTGCAGCGCCTTGGACAAGGCGTTAAAAAAATGGGTTGGCGAGGCCCGCAAATCCCAGGGGCGCAGTGGCAAAACCAGCCTGATCATCGTTGATGCACAGAGCGTGAAGAACACAGACAGTGCAAACCACAAAGGTTATGACGCAGGCAAGAAGACTTCTGGTATCAAGCGGCACATAGCTGTGGACACTCAGGGATTGGTGCACGCTGCTTTTGTGACCACGGCAAATGTCACTGATCGAGCTGGGGCACTGGCCGCACTTGCTGCTCAAGCAGATGGGCGCCTCTCGGAGGTTAGGTGTGTAGTGGGCGATGGCGGGTACACGGGGATGGCTTTCGCTGGCGAAGTGCTGAGATTAATCGGAGCGAACGTCGAAATTATCAAACGCTCGGACACGGGTCGTTTTGCCGTCCTCCCGAAGAGGTGGGTTGTCGAGCGAACCTTCTCATGGTTTGAGAAAAACCGCCGGTTGTGGAAAAACTGTGAGCGGCTAATCGAAAGCTCGTTGGGCATGATGCTACTTGCAAATATTGCGCTGTTGCTTCGGAGATCTTGAACAGGCTCTAAGAGCTTTTGGCGTCACCCGCGAGGCCTTGAATGAACAGGGCGATGGGCTAGTCATCCGCCGTATCGCCGAGCACGTCGCCCGCTCTGTGCACATCTCCTATGCCGTGGTGCTGGCCCTGGACGGCGTGGTTGATGCGGATGGCCGCCTGGATATGGTCAACACGCAAATGTATATGCCGAATGATTTCGTCGCCGCCGAGACCGCGCGCTTCGACAACTTACTGTTCGGGGCCAGCATCAATCCCTACCGCCGTGACGCACTGGCGCGCCTCGCCCGGGTCAAAGCGGCGGGCGCCGTGCTGGTCAAATGGATCCCTGGCATCATGGCCATCGATCCGGCCGATAAGCGCATCACGCCGTTTTACCACCGGGTGAAAGCGCTCGGTTTACCGCTGCTGATCCATACCGGCGACGAGCGCGCTTTTGCTGCTGCCGATGACCGTTTGGGGGATCCGTTGCGGTTGCGGCTAGCGCTGGATATTGGTGTGACCGTGATCGCCGCTCACCTGGCCGGTGCGGGGCGCAACGAAGGACAGAGCAACTATGAACGCTTGTTGCCGCTGTTTGCGCAATACTCCAACCTGTACGCCGATATCTCCGCTCTCACGCAGTTCAACCGCCTGGGTGTACTGCGGCCCGCGTTGACCGATGTGCGTCTCGAAGGGCGCCTGGTCTACGGCAGCGATTGGCCGCTACAGTTCTTTCCGCTGGTATCGCCATGGTATCAATGGCCGGGCATTGACGCGGCGCGCTTGAAGACCATCGGGCAAATAGCCAATCCCTGGGATCGGGATGTGGCACTCAATCGGGCTATGGGTATGGGCGATGACGTATTCGCTACCTCGCGGCGCCTAGTGGGCCAATACTTAGTGGGTCAATAGTTAACTAATGGTCAGTAGGTCAACGCGAACGCCAATGACTGGAGCCAAACTTGCCACCTTGCTCAGCGGTTGAAGCGGAGCCCTTCGATAGCGGCTGTGTGCGTTGTCCGCGGCTGGTTGCTCATCTCGCCCAGACTCGCAGTCTTTTCCCGCACTATTGTTGCCACCCGGTGGACAGCCCACCCGGTGGACAGCCCATCCGGTGGACAGCTTTGAGGCGCCGCGCTACCGTCTGTTGATCGTCGGCCTGGCGCCTGGTTTACATGGTGCCAATAGAACAGGCCGAGTTTTTACCGGCGATAGTTCAGGGACCATGCTGTTTCGCTGTTTGCACCGGGCCGGGCTTACCAACCAAGCGACCGCTACCGCGCTCAAGGACGGTCTTGTGCTGCACCGCGTGCGCATGACCAACGCGGTGAAGTGCTTACCGCCGGGCAATAAGCCCACTAGTGGCGAGCTGCGCAACTGCAACCCATTTTTGCGCGCCGAGCTGGCCGCTTTGCAACACCCTCATTGGATAGTGACCCTCGGACACTTGGCCCACGCGGCTACCTTGATGGCCTTGGGTGTGGCCCAACGGGCCGCACCGTTCGCACATGGCGCCAAACACCACGTGGACCGGTACACTGTGCTCAGCAGTTATCACTGCAGCCGGCTTAACGTCAATACCGGCAGGCTCACCGAAGCCATGCTCCAGGCGATTATCGACACGGCGGCCAGCGCTATCCGATGAACCAACCAGCACGCAGTGCACCCTTCGACTTCGAGGACTTCCTCGCCACACTGCCACACAAACCCGGCGTCTATCGAATGCTGGGGGCGGATGATGAAGTGATCTATGTCGGCAAGGCCAAGAGTCTGCGTAACCGGGTCACCAGCTATTTCCGCAGCGTGGACGGATTGCCGGTCAAGACGCGGGCGCTGGTGGCGGCGGTGCAACGGCTGGAGATCACCGTCACCCACACGGAAACCGAAGCGCTGCTGCTGGAAAACTCTCTCATTAAGGAGCACTTACCGCGCTTTAATATTTTGCTGCGCGATGACAAAAGTTACCCCTATATCTTTGTCGCCACCGGGCAGCCGTTTCCGCGGCTCGCTTTTCACCGCGGCGCCCGGCGCAACAAAGGCCGCTATTTCGGTCCGTACGCCAGTGCCAGCGCGACCCGCGACACCCTCAATCAGTTGCAGAAATTATTCCAGGTACGCCAATGCGAGGAGAGTTTTTTCCGCAACCGCTCGCGGCCTTGCTTACAACACCAGATAGGCCGGTGCACGGCACCGTGCGTAGGCTTGGTCGATGAGCGCGAGTACGGCGAGGATATTCGCCACGCCATCATGTTCCTGGAGGGGCGTAGCGAACTGGTGGTGGAAGAATTGGTGAGCCGTATGAAGCAGGCGGCGGGCGCTCTGCGCTATGAGATAGCGGCCCGCTACCGCGACCAGATCGCCAACGTGCGCCGGGTGCAGGAACGCCAATACGTGAGCAGCGGGCGGGGCAATATCGATGTCATCGCCGCTATGGTGCGCGACGGCCTTGGCGTGGTGCAGGTGTTCATGATCCGCGACGGTCAGAACCTCGGCAACAAAAGCTACTATCCCCGGCACACCGCCGGTGCCGACGATGCGCAGGTACTGAGCGCATTTTTACCGCAGTTCTATCTATCCGGTCCCAGCGACCGCACCATTGCCGCCGACATCTTGGTGAACGCGCCCATCAGCGGCGTCGATGCGCTGACGCAGGTGCTCGGCGAGCGTGCCGGGCGCAAAGTAACCATACAGATCCCGCTACGGGGCGAGCGGGTGCGCTGGTTGGAGATGGCATGTAACAATGCGCAGCTCGCACTGACCCAGCAACTCGGTGCCCGCAGCAGTGCCAGGCAGCGTATGGAGTCCTTGTGCGAAGCTTTGCAGTTGGACGAAACACCCTCGCGTATCGAATGCTTCGATATCTCTCACACCGTGGGCGAGGCCACTGTCGCTTCCTGCGTGGTATTCGGCGAGGAGGGCGCCATCAAGTCGGATTATCGCCGGTTCAATATCCGTAACGTAGCCGCGGGGGATGACTATGGCGCCATGCGCCAGGCGCTAGAGCGCCGCTATACCAGAGTGAAACGCGAAGAGGCTGCGCTGCCCGATGTTCTGCTCATCGACGGCGGCAAAGGTCAGTTGACCCAAGCAGAGCAGGTGATGACGGAGTTGCAGATAGAGAGCGTCACGTTAGTCGCAGTGGCTAAAGGGCCTACACGCAAGGCCGGGCTCGAGAATTTATTTGTTCCTGGGCGCGCCCATCCCATCCGGCTTCAGCCCGATGCGATGGCGCTGTTGCTCATTCAGAGCATCCGCGATGAAGCCCACCGCTTCGCCATCACCGGCCACCGCACCCGGCGCAACCAAGCACGGCGGGTGTCTACGCTGGAACAGATCCCCGGGGTGGGGGAGAAACGCAGGCAGCGGCTCATCAGTGAGTTCGGCGGCTTACAGGGCGTGGCAAGAGCAGGGGTGGAAGATTTGGCCAGGGTAAAAGGGGTGAGCCGTACGCTCGCCCAATTGATCTACGACAGTTTCCGCAACGGCGCATGAATATTCCCAATACGCTTTCTTGGATCCGCATCGTTATCGTGCCCGTGTTCATCGGCGTGTTCTACATCGAACGGCCCTGGACAAACGAGCTGGTAACCGGGTTGTTCGCCGCTGCTGCGATCACTGATTGGTTGGATGGGTATCTCGCTAGACGGCTCAATCAAACCAGTGCTTTTGGGGCGTTTTTAGATCCGGTGGCAGATAAGCTGGTGGTGGCCGCCGCCCTGGTGCTGTTGGTGCAAGCGGACCCCAGAGCGCAAGTGACAGTGCCTGCCATCATCATCATCGGCCGGGAGATCGCGATCTCGGCGCTACGCGAATGGATGGCGATGCTGGGACAGCGTGGCTCCGTGGCGGTGGTTTATATGGGCAAGATCAAAACCGTTGTGCAGATGCTAGCCATTTCCCTGTTGCTCTACCGTGACGATGTAGGCCCGCTACCCACTTACGACATCGGATTATTCTGCTTGTATGGCGCCGCTGTCCTCACGCTATGGTCGATGGCGATCTATCTGAAAGCGGCGTGGCCGTTGATGGCTATGGAGGTGCCTGATGGGCACACCGATCAACGCCAGCAGACCGGCACTCCCAAGCGTTGACGGCCAGTAGTTGACCCAGCGCTAATCGATCGGGTCCCACCGCAGGTCGAGAATCGCTTGTGTACGGAGAATCACTTGTGTCCGCACGCCTTGGTACAGTCCGATCAGCACGAACGTGCGTAGAGGGCCTCGCGATGCGTTCACCCCAAGAGATCATCCAGAAACTCGGACTCGGGAGATACACCCGTAACCAAGAGGCGGTCACGGGCACGGGTGCATGCCACGTACAAGAGCTGCCGCTCGGTGTCGTAGACTTCTTCCAGATCCGCATCATCTGAGACGTTTTCTATCCGTTCCTGCGATGGCAGTACCTCGTCGTCACAGGCCATGACAGCGACAGCGCGGAATTCCAACCCTTTGGCAAGGTGCATGGTGCTGATGGAACAATGACCATGGGTAGTCTCGGCGTGTTCGTCAAGCACCTTGAAAGCAAGCCCCGCTTGGGTTGCCGACGACTCGGCCCGTGGCAGTTGCGCGGCGGACCGTACGAAGAGTCCTATCTCGTGAGGCAAAACTGGCTCGCTCTGCAACGCCGTCAACCACTCACCCACGGCTTCCGCTTCCAATTCGGCGCTCTCGAATGTTTCAATCTGCGGGCGTGGCCCGTTGAACACGGACACCGTGCCGCGGCGGCTCTCGACATTGCCATCGACATCCGCGACCTCTTGTCCCAATAGCCGGTCCGCTTGCTGCCGTATCTGATGGGACGTTCGGTAGTTGATACGCAATGTCTGTGATCTGCCCCTTACATCAACCCCGAGTGACTTCCAAGAGAATGGTGTTTGGAAGATTCGCTGGCCGAGGTCGCCCGCAAAGAACAAGCAGTTGGGTCTGTCTCCACCTAGTGCAGCCAAGAATCTTAGTTGGGCGACACCGATGTCCTGTGCTTCATCTACGACCGCGAAATCGAAAGGAGGGTGGCGACGTTCGGCTATCTGCGTGGCGAGTCTGCTGAACAACTGGGACCGGGTAATGAAGCCCCGCTCGCTCAAGCCTTGCCGCACTTCATCAAAGACAGCCCATAGTGCAGCACGTTGCTGCTCGGAGAGACGGGTTTTGCGTCCCAATCGCCTCACATCCCGATAAGACTCCCAAGTGTCCAACTGCCAAGCGTCTACCACGTCCTCCCACTCTCCGATGAGGAATCTGACACTAAACTTGCCCGCGCCCTTGTCGGCGCTTGCTTGTATCAGATTCCTTTGAATCTCATCCCTTGGCGCTACCTTGACCGGGCCAAACTGTCCTTCGTAGAGCCGGTCGCCGATAACGTCTAGTGAATGAACTTCGAGCCGTTCGCCGAACCGAGGTTCGTTGCCAAGGAGCCGCCGTAGCTTCGTCTGCAACGCATGCGCCAATGTTTCCGAGAACGTTGTTAAGAGGATGTGGGCGTTCGGATGTGCCCGAGCGAGATGCACAGCACGGTGTAGCGCAACGATGGTCTTCCCCGTGCCCGCCGACCCGGAGACGCGGGCGGGGCCGTTGTACTTCCGCTCGACGACCCGGCGTTGCGCCGGATGCAGGAACACGGTCCACTTCTCCCACGGATAATCGAGCGCACGAGCAAGTTCATCCGCGTCAGTGAGTATGCGGAAGCGTCTCTGAGCATCAGGGTGCTCGAACGGGTCCGCATCCGCTGCTTGCTTCTGCGGTAGTTCAGGTTGACCGCCCGTCGCCAGTTCGAGAAGCGCCTCGGCGGCTTCACTGGGTAGATGGTCGGCAAGGACCAGCAAGCTATCTTCATCTGCACTAAGAACGTCGTCCACCCATTCTTCAGGGACGCCGTACTTGAGTAGGTCGTCGGGAGCCATGTCCGCGAACAGCGCTGGCTTCGGCCCAGGTAGTGACTCATCTTCGACGTACTTGGGAACCGTGATGGTCTCGACGGTTTCGCGTATCTCAACGAGTTGTGCGACACCAGTCTTGGGGTGTACGTCGAGCTTCCGGGTCTCACCCCACCGATAGGCTCTGTCATGATGAGCGGCATAGCAGAGCAATACGCTATCCGCCGAACGGTGGACAATGACACGGATATCTCTACCTGCGCGTACCGACCAGAAGCCGGGGTCACGAGCTGCGTTCAGCTTGTGGAACTTCAATCCGGGGTTGGCCGGATTTAGCTGCAAGTCGAAGGCAGTGGTCTTCACAGCTTTCTGCTCGTCACCCGTCAGCTTGGTGAGGCTGTCGGTGAACGTGTCCGCGATACGGAAGTGCATCAATCGACCCGGTACACTTTCATGACCTCATCGCCGAGATGGTTAATCACCTTGACAGCGATGCGGCCTGTCTGAGGCTTTGGGAAAGGCCGCGATGTATCGCTGTGCAGGGTCGCCCATGCTTCTGCGTTGATTTCGGCCTTGAGCGTCGTCTTCAGTGCTTTGTAGGGGTCATTCGCTCCCAAGAAGTAGGCGTGGCGAACGAAGAAGCTCTCTTCGTTGTAGTCCGTGTCGATGAACCAGCATGCGATACCATCGGGACCATCAGACCTGACCTCGCCGGTCTGCGGGTGGAATACGTCCACGCCGTTCACCCGGACCTGCACCTGACCGTCATCTGCATCTATGACATCAATGTCCGGTTCCCCAAAGATCACGAACAGGTTGCCCTTGCCCGTGTTCTTTAAATCTTCTGCCATGTGCAGGTCAGCGTTCATGCGTGCCTTGAGGACAGGGATGCGCCCAAGCTTGTCGAACTCGGACGAATGCGCGTCGTAATTGAACGCACAGGTGATCAGAACATCGAAATCTGCGTCTCCAGCCTCACGGGCGGCGGCAACTAAGTCCGGGCGGCTAACAGTTCCGAACTCGGGACCGATGAAGATGGCGGCACGCTTCTCAGGGCCGGTTGGGGTGGAATCGGAATCTTTGCCACCTTCGATGTAGCGACCCTCGGCGCAGAGCAGTTTCCCCGGCCACGGTATGAGAGACGTGAACGCGATGCGATCCGCCTTGTGCGCTTGCTGCACCCCTGCGGTCTTGAGATTTTCAAGTATTACCTGAACGAAATCGATTTCTTTCCCATAGTCGCTGGAAGCTTCGGAGACGCTATCAATCAGTTCATCGTCCTCGTCAACTGCCAAAACTCGATGCGGAGATAGGCTTTCTACGGTAAACGGCCCCGCAACTCTAACGATATTGCCGTTCTCATACGGTTTGTCGTACAGATACTCAAAGTCAGCCTTTGCTGAGATTGACGCATCGATTTCACTCTGTCGCTCGATTCTTTCTCTCCACCACTGCTCGTGAAGCCGTTTAGCCCGAGGGTTCCAACTTTCGGTCGGTTTGCGTGGAATCTCCCATTCTGCCCATTGCTGCTTTAGCTCGTGATTCAGATCAGCTCTGAGTTTATCCAGTGCTTCCGAGAATTTATCCCAAATCACGTCAATCTCAGTATTATTTGCAATCGCCCTGAGCGTAATGTGTGGCACCCGTGCGTAAGTGAAGCCTTGACGAATGTCACCAGCCGTTGCCGACTCGGATCGCATGGAGCGAGTGATTTCTGCTTCTTTTTGTTTCCCCTCCATACTGTCAGCGAGGATGTAGAACGGATAACGAGCACCCATTATTCGTGCGCGGGCCAGTGCCAGCGATACGCGCGAAGTATCTATCGTGATCCATCGTCGGCCCCATTGTTCGGCCACGTAGGCAGTCGTTCCTGCTCCACAGGTTGGGTCGAGCACAAGGTCACCAGGATCCGTAGCCATCAGAATGCATCGCTGGATAACCTTCTCACTCGTTTGAACTACGTATGACTTGCCCGCTGCCCCTTGCGTATCGAACCACATGTTGGAGAATTCTTGAACAGGATAGTCATCGTGGAGAAAAAGATAAGACAGTGACGTTCTTCCGCCAATAATGCGGCTTGCTTTCTTACATCTCTCGAAGCCGGACGGATTTGTTTTCCAGCTTTTCTTGGAAGATGTTCTAAAGATCTTGCCGTGAAATTCGGCGTCGAACACGCAGGATTCTGTTCGACCTGCGGACACGAGGTCCAACCCACGACACGCGGATTCTCCGTGCGGTATCTCTCTTTCTCCTGTCGCTTCTTCTCGCGTCATACGGCGAACAGCGCCATCTGGAGTCCGCACACCCGTGAATTGAGTGCCCTCACCCGAGGCTCTCGGAAAAAGCAGCTTCCGATATTTCGTGAGAGATTTGTTCTTCCCGTACCAAAGCAAATAATCCGTGACGCCAGCAAGATAAGTAGTGCCGAGTGGTATCTTTGTACGAAACTGAATGTTAGCTATAAAATTCGAATCTCCGAAAATCTCATCTAACACTGTCCTAACTCGATGTGCGTTCTCATCTCCGATTTGAACAAATATCGACCCAGAGTCGGCTAGCAGGTCTCGTGCAACAGTTAGTCGGTCACGCAGATACGTGAGATAAGAGTGAACGCCTTCCTTCCATGTATCTCGGAAGGCTTTCACTTGTTCGGGTTCCCGTGTTATGTGGTCGGGACGCCCGTCCCTTACAACATTGCTAGTAGTTGACCACTGGAAGTTCGAGTTAAACTTGATACCATACGACGGATCCAAATAGATGCATTGCACTTGGCTGCGTAAGCCCTCGCGCTCTGCCAGAGACGCCATTACCTGCAAGCTATCGCCAAGAATCATACGGTTGGTCCAGTTAGCATCGTGCTGATAAAACTCAGTTTTTGCGCTGTCACCGGGTGTGCCATTGAAGTTTGTAAATAGGTCAACTTGCTCGATACGATACCGCTCTGCGGCGTTCGACCGACGAAGCAGGTCATCTACGAGAACTTTCGGGTGCACCTTCTCTTGGATGTACAATGGCGGGACATGTACAACCAAATCTGACCAGTCCTGCTCGTCCTTTCCCCACCACACAAGTTGAGGATCGAGATCCCGGTTCCGTCGGTCATATGCGACGCGAATCGCGCTTTGCTCTTCCTTCTGCATCACGGACTGATATTCCGCGGTGGGAATGTTCTTTCGGGTCGCTTCGTCGTGAGTTATTGCTTCTACCGACTTGGAGAGCGCACGTTTGTTTCTCTTGGCCATATCAAGTCCCTACAGCACTGGTGCAGCCGCTACGGAGTCGATCATCTTGTCGAACTCCGACTCCACCTTGGCCGCGAAATCAACCTGCATCTCATAGACATCCGTGAATTCCGCGAATGCCCAACGTCCGTATTGACCATGATTGTTGACGCCAGGAACCCAATAGGTGTCCATCGTCGCTTTCTTCTCCTTGGCGTCCTCTCTTCGGTAGCCTTTGATCTCGACAACGAGATACAGGAAGTCATCATCTCCATGGCCATCATCGACACGACGATAAAGTCTGGACGGTATCTGCGGCTCTCTGAGCCGTAGCGATACGGAACTTCCAAGCCAAGGTGGTGGTTCTTGACGTAGGCTTTGACGCGAGGATGCGCCTCCGCTACGCGGCAGAATTCCGCTTCCCAGTCGCTATCAAGAATGACCCAATTGACATGACACCGCCGGGAGTGTGTTTCATAGCGGTCGCGGTTCGAAGTGTTGAACTTGACGTTGCTGGTCGAGCCAACGGGATTGTACGGGTCCATCACCGCTTTGACGGGACGTTCACCGATGAGCTGGCGGGTGATGCCTGCGGTTATGCGCTCACAAGCCATGTCTGCAAGCTCTTGGTACATGAGCTGAGCGGGATAGGTGTCCCCCTTGCAGACGAGGCAGTGGTCCAACCATTGCTTGGTAATGCGTCGTAGCTGGCCATGCAAGAACAGCTTCGGCTCGTCGCCTGGATCGCGCCATTTGGTGTACAAAAGTCGGGTCGCGATGTGGAAGATAAGAGACGACCGCCTCATATCCTCTAGGTGCTCCAGGCTGAGATCGACTGATTCGCCGATGATTCCTGAGTTCTGCGTGTGGGTGGCTCCGACCATATCGGGCGTGAGTTCCAGTATGGAGTCCGCGTTGAACTTCGCTGTCAGTTTCTCTTCCGGTAGCTCGACCCGGTATCCGGCGACCCGAGGGAAGCGGATTTCGAGTGAATCGCGCTCCGGTGATACAGCTCTTACCTGAATCGTTTCACGCGGTGGCTGCGGCGGCGCGACGACCGGCCTGGCGGCGAAATCAAACGGGATGCCGAGCACATCGGCATACTCGACGTTGAAGAGTTCTTCTTCGTTGAGGTCGTATGACTGACGGCGAAGGGCGCGTCCTACGACTTGCTCGCAGAGCAGTTGAGTACCGAAGGCGCGAACGCCGAGCACATGGGTGACGGTATTGGCGTCCCAACCCTCTGTCAGCATGGATACGGACACGACACATCGGATGGAACCACCAAGACGGCCAGCCTTGCCGACTGTATTCATGACCTCGCGAAGCAAGTCTTGGTCGGTGATGCCCTCGGCTTGGCGGTGATCGCGGGTGCGCTCGATGATCTCGCGTCTAAAGCGGTCGATCTCGTCCGCCGCCATCTCTCGAAACCGCTTGTCGAGCGCGTCTCCGGATTCAAGCTGTTCACTGTCTATCAGCAGCGTGCGCGGGCGCGGGTACTGGTTGTCGTGTTCATCGTAGTTGCGAAACAGCTCCAGCCGGCCATTGATGACCCGGCTCGATCCATCTGCCTGCTCCTGAACAAAGCCTGAGATATAGTCATAGACCAGCTTTGATGTAGCCGTGTTGTTGCAGACGACAATGAAACAGGGTGGAACCCGAATTCCGGCTTTCTCCCACAGATCGTAGGTCTTCTTGTAGTGCCCGTAGAGCGCTTCGAGCGCAGTCTGTAGTTCCACCGGCAGACTAAGCGGGTCGAGGGACTTGCTCTTGCCACGCCCTTTCTTCGGCATACGCTGGCGGATGTGCTCCCACAAGTTGCGGAAGCGGGGCATCTCGCCCCCTGGGCGTTACTCGGCACGCCCAGGTCCAAGTGGTCGGCCCCACAAGTTGCGGAAGCGGGGCATCTCGCCCCCTGGGATGTTGTCCGCTACGGGAACACGGGGGAGCTTGACGATGCCGCACTCGATGGCGTCCATCAAAGAGAAGTCGCTCATGGTCCAGGGGAACAAGGTGCCCTCGGCATAACCCGATCCGCTCAGAAAAAACGGCGTGGCAGACAAGTCGATGACGCGAGTGACACCGAGCTTTCGGTTGACTGCTTCTAGACCTGAAATCCAGACTCGCGCTGCTTCTTTGTTCTTCTCGGCTTCCTTCTTGTCGTCTCCCTTCAGGTCGCCTTCCAGTTCTTCACCGGGCTTCTCTCGATAGCAGTGGTGCGCCTCGTCATTGAGCACCAAGATGTTCTTGATGCCCATGAGTCCAGGCATCACCCGCTGTAGCATCTGACCTTCCGTCTCCAGGGTGTCGAGTGCTTCGCCGCGTCCTTGGAGCAGGGAACGTCCGCCTTTTGACAGGTCCATGCGCTCGCGGCGCTTGAAGGCGTGATAGTTGGTGATGACGATCTTGGCGCGTTCAATGTCTGCGAGCATGTCACCCGGCACCAGTTCGCGGGCTTCGTAGTAGCTGTCCGGGTCGTTGGGCTGGAGGACTCGCAGCCGGTCTCGGATGGTCAAGCCCGGTGCCACTATGAGGAAGCCACGGGTGAATCGCCTGCTCTGCGGGTGTCGCACGGCATTGATGGTCTGCCACGCAATCAGCATCGCCATCACGGTCGTTTTCCCCGCCCCCGTAGCCAGCTTGAGTGCCAGACGCATTAGCTCGGGGTTGGCGTCGTTGCTGGCGTTGGCGAGATGGTCGAGAAACCGCTTTCCGGCGTTGCCGATCTGTGGCGCGACCTCGGTCAGCCAGATCGCGGTCTCAGCAGCCTCGACCTGACAGAAGAAGGGGCGGATGTCACTGAACTCATGATGCCGCCAGTGCTGGAGGAGGCGGGCTGTCTCTGGCGTTACCCGCCACTGGTTCGGCTTCGGCAGCTTGCTCCACTGGTTAACTTGCTCGCGGACGCCGTTGATGACCGCCGTGTGGTCGTATTGCTGATCCTTGGTCGAGAGTTCATCGAATAGAAGCGACTCTTGTTTGGTGGCGCTTTTGCGCTTCTTGGGCTTCGGAATAGGGGTGATGAATTCCGCACGGCGGCGGCTCTCGATGATCTGTTGCGTCGGCTGACCGGTGGCGTCCAGTTCCCAATGCCTGCCGGGGTAATCGTATGGAGAATTGAGGATCGGGCGTTCGAAGAATGGGTTATCCATGCCGGTGCGTCCTCTGATCCTCACCAAGCGGCCCGGAAGCGCCGGGCGTGGAGCAGGCCGTCGGTGCAACAGCATCAGTCATCGCGGCCCGCACCCCGTGCCTTGCTGCCTAGCCGGACCCACTGGTCAACCTCGTCTTTTCTGAATTTCCACAGCCGGCCGACCTTGTGACCGGGCATGTTCTTGCGGTCGATCCACTTGTACACCGTATCGCGCTTCACCCCGAGGTAAGCGGCGATCTCATCGACCGATAGCCAACGGTCTTCAACCATTAGTCGTCTCCGCCACGCATCACCCGGCGTGACCGCTGGTTCAGATTCAGGGACCATGCCATTCTCATTCTTGCCCCCATCCATCTTTGTTGTCCAATAGAAGCAATGAAAGATAGTCGAATACGGCTGAACATAGCGCAGTTTGTGTAGAACAGATAAGAGTCCGGTCTGCACTGCACGATGGTCTCGCCCACCAGCAGCCACGACCTGGGGTGACGGGCCGTAGACATGGCAGGGTAGGGCGGATGCCGTTCGGAGCCAGATGTTCCCAAAGGGGAAAACATGGATTACAATTTTAGGCTTCCGTAGCGCGAAAGCCTGCCGTGGCGTGGCAGGGAAGTTTGTTCGTGCGGTCGTTGTTGCGTGACCGAATGCGTGACCATCTCGGAAGAAGCTGGATACGAACAGTAGCGTGTAAACGCCTGAAAATACGGAAAATCTGCGGGAATAGCTCAGTTGGTAGAGCACAACCTTGCCAAGGTTGGGGTCGCGAGTTCGAGTCTCGTTTCCCGCTCCAAACGATTCAAAACGGCGCCGTCATTTATTGGCGCCGTTTCTTTTACCGGCTGAGTGGCAGAGTGGTCATGCAGCGGCCTGCAAAGCCGTGTACCTCGGTTCGATTCCGGGCTCAGCCTCCAATTCCCCGACACTCTGTTCGACAGGGTTGCCGTTCCCGAATAGCTCCGTTTTGTACCGCTATCAGACAGGTAATGATGAAAAGCTCAGTGTTACAGAAACCATAGAGTGGCGGTTAGTTTGGCTAATAAACCTGATCATGGTTACCAATATTGACCAGAATAATCTCCCTGTCCTGAATCTCCAACTCCAGCACAATCCGATAGCTCATATTGATAGAGACTGAGGATAGACCCTTCAGGCGACCTTCCAAGTTGTGCAACCTTAATGAGGGGTGGTAAGGGTCTAACTCCAGCAGTTCGAGCGTTTTCCTGTATTGGTTATGTATCTCTGGATGCTTCCATAAGAATTTCTTGGCGCGTCTGATATAGCTATCCGGGTATATCAGTGTGTATGGCATTAGCCCAGTACTCGCTTCATATGCTCATCCACGCTTTCAGTTTTGTAGTTACCGTTGGTTATATCGCTGCAGGCTTCTTGAAGGGCGATATCCAACTCGTATTCGCGCAGTTTGTTGTAGGTATTGAAGTCGAGCACAACGTACTTACGCTCGCCGCGTACGGTAATCACGGCTTCCCCGTCTTGCTGAAGGGCGGACTCGACAACAGACACGCCTTTAGTCTTGAGATCATTTGCGGTGATGCTGGTCATGAGTTGATCCCCAATAGGGTCATTAATAGTACTTCTAATCGTACTTTATATGGGGCGATTTGGCTAGCTTCTGAGTGATATTGTGGGAGGATGTGTTCATTTTCCCTAACAGTTAAAGCCGTGTACCTCGTAAAGCCGTGTACCTCGGTTCGATTCCGGGCTCAGCCTCCAATTCTTCGACACCCTGTTCGACAGGGTTGCCGTTCCCGAATAGCTCCGCCTTGTTACCGCGATATTAGATAAGTAGAGAAAAACATAGCGTACGCCGATAAAGAACGCGCAAGTGAAGCGCAGAGGACGACTTAAACGACTATCTTGCTATGCTATGTCCTCAGCTATGATGAACCTACGCCATTGATTGATCCCGCAACTCAAGGCCAACTCAAGGAAGCGATAGCCGATTGCATCGGTGCCGATCAAACGATTCTCGACCAATTGCGCGAGGAGATCCGGCCTCTAGGTCTATCGACCCGGCGCATTCAGCCGCGCGCCACTACCTCGATCTCCATCGTCGGTACCGATGGCGGCAACAACCAGCTTCATTTTGATCCTTTTCTGATCCAACTAGTGCGCGTTGTTGACAGCAGCGATAACGAATATTGTCTTGAAGCTATCTCGCCCACCACGCCTATAGAAAAGCTCAATGAGCGGCAGTTCGGCCGCGACGGAGCGCCAAACACGGCGCTTGGCGAGATGATGCGATTCCTGGGTGTACACACCTTACCGGCGCTGTCCCACATGATCAGGCCCACGGCTAGCGCTAATCCCATCTCTCCAAGTTGGGTGCAGGTCTATAGGGAGTTGGTGGAATGGGCCATTGTTTTCGCCGTTTTAAAGAAAGATTTCGGCACGGACACACTCATCGTCTGCGATGGTCTTTTACGCAGCAAAGTTTTCGCCGGCGATCTGTTTCAACGCTTGCTGCAAGGCATGCTCGCGCGCATTGAAGAACAATGGCACCGGTGCCGGCGCCGCATCTACCTGACCGGTGTCGCCAAACGCAGCAAAGTTCTGTCCAGATACCGCTTGGCTATGGCGCTTGAGGGCGTATTGCAAACCGACTATCCCGCTTACGTCGAGATTCCACGCGACGTTGAAGAACGGGCTTACGTCTGGTCGGAGTTCGCCCGTGGCGACGACCGTGCCGGCGCAGGCGGGGAGGGCAACAAGTTTGTTGGCGGCAAGATGTTTTTGGTGAAGTTCGGCGGCCACCGCCGCGACCCCATCTGGCCGATTGACATCTTCGTGCCACAGGCGGGGGAGGCTCATACCATACTCGGTGCGCTGTTGGCCGACACCATCAACGGATTTCCGGTTCCCCACTACCCGCGTTGTCTACAGAAGGCCCATGAGAGCGCAGCGCTGGTGGAGTTCGATTTCGACATCCTGCAAGACTTTATTTATGAAGGGGTACGGGCAAGTCTCAAGGGTGATGCGGCAATACTTGATGTGTTCCAGCTACAGGATGCCGATCCCTCCCAGCAGCGCTACGGATAGGTGCCGCCATGATCGGGGACACACCGTTATTTCCTCAAGACAAAGTCGCCGGGATTTTTCGCGGTTTTCAGCAAGGTGGGTTGGAGTTCCATGCCGATCTGGTGCTGCCTTACCGCAACGAATTCCAAAGTATTCCGATGCACGGGCAATTTCTCCTGGTGCAGCTAGAGACGCCGGATGAAGCGGTGCTAGGGCGCATCACGTCGTTCTCTTCGGAGGGTAAGCTGGCGTTCGGCTCGGGTGAAGAATTCAATATACGCGCCGTGCGTGAAGGCCGCCCCATACCGGAAGATCTGCGCGAGCAGTACCTCAAATACCGGGTCAATATCCGCGTGCTCGGCGTACTGCGCAAGCGGGGCTGCGCTCTTACCTTTGTGCCGTCCCACCGGCGCCTGCCCCATGTGGGAAGCCCGGTCGCTTTCCCCTCGAATGCCGTCCTGCGCGAGATCGCCGGACACAATGTGGACGGGGCGCCAATTGGGCATCTTGCCTTCGGCGAGTACATCTACGCCGCAGGCGCCACCGGTTTTGAAACCCAGGAATGGATGCAGTTAGTATCTCCGGAGACGCTCGTAAAATTCCCCGTGGCGTCCCTGGTCTCACGCCGGAGTTTCGTCTTCGCCCGCGCTGGCTTCGGCAAATCAAACCTGAACAAACTGCTATTCAGTCAGCTCTACGAGACTACGCCATACGTTGTGAAGCGTGGCGGGCGGCGGGTGGCGGTCGGTACTGTGATCTTCGATCCTGATGGGGAATATTTTTGGCCCGATGACAAAGGCAGGCCGGGGCTGTGTGATGTGCCCGCCCTCGAGGATAAGCTGATCGTCTTTACCGAACGCCGTAATCCTAGCCCGTTTTACAGCACGTTCGTGGCCGGCGGGATCCGCCTCGATATCCGGCGCCTTCGCCCTGCGGATGTCATCGCTATCGCCCTGAGCCCAGAACGCCAAGAGCAGCAAAATGTCCGCAAACTGCGCGGATTGCCGCAGAACCGGTGGGAGGCGCTGGTCAATCTCATCGATGCCAACGGCAACGCAACGCCGCTCGAAGAGGTGTGCGAGATTCTCGATTTAGAGCCGCAGCGCCAGGAGGCGGAGGCACTGGCTGCCAGAGGCAACATGACGGCCATCGTGCGCATGTTGCACGACAAGAGCAGCCAGCTCATGGACATGCTCATCCACGCTCTATCGGAGGGGAAACTCTGCGTCATCGATGTGTCGCAAATGCGCGGTGGGCAGTCCCTGGTGCTGTCCGGACTGATACTGCGGCGCATTTTTGACCGCAATCAACAGGAATTCACCGCCGCTGAACCCAAGACCATTCCTACCATCGCGGTAGTCGAGGAAGCCCAGTCAGTGTTAAACGACAACGCGCCGGCGGCGGAGCCGTATATCGCGTGGGTCAAAGAAGGCCGCAAGTACGATTTAGGCGCACTTCTTATTACCCAGCAGCCTGGCAGCATACCGGTCGAAATCCTGAGCCAGGGCGACAATTGGTTCGTCTTCCACCTGCTGTCGGCGGCAGATTTAACGGCGCTGAAACGGGCCAACGCGCACTTTAGCGATGATCTTCTAAGCTCGCTGTTAAATGAGCCTATTCCCGGTCAAGGCATATTCTGGAGCTCAGTGGGAGGAAAACCTTACCCCGTGAGTATTCGTGCGATCTCTTTCGAGCGTCAATTCCCCGTGCGCGATACCGCCTACAACCGGCCGGCGGGCAATACCCATGCCAGAGTGCTGCGCGAGAGGTTCAGGGGAGATACACAGTTAAGTCTGATGGGCGATGCCAACCCGGAGGAGGGCGTGGGAGCTGTTGATGTGATGGCTGGCATCGAGGCACGAGTGATCGATGCGCTGCGCGCCGATGAGCGCTTGACCACCAAGATCGCAGCGCCCGAGGGCGCGCCCTGGGGGGCGGTTAAAGCTTTCTTTTTAAAGCAACTCCCGCAACACTTGGACGACAGGGACAATTTTGCTTTTCAGCTCGTCAGAAAAGCGATGGATGAAATCTACGGTAAACGAGGTTATGGCTGGGAGACATTCAAGAGCCCGTCCAACGCCACGTATATCCGGAAAAAAGCATGAACGCGCAGGGAGCGAATACTGCGGGAGCGAATACCGCGCTGAACTCCATCTGCCCCTACTTCACCATGTTTCCCCTGGCCTTTCCTCTAGGCATTTTGCGCCGACGGGCGAAGCGTGAACAAGCCGTGCTCGATCCGTTTTGCGGGCGCGGAACGACCAACTTCGCCGCCAAGATGCTTGGCCTGGGTTCGCTGGGGGTCGATTCGAGTCCGGTGGCCGCTGCCATTACCGGGGCGAAATTGGTACCGCCTAGCGCTTTACAAATCATGGCCGAAGCGAAGGATATTTTGGCCTGTACCGAGCCCTGCGAAGTCCCCGCTGGAGAGTTCTGGGAGTGGGCATATCATCCCGATGTATTAGTGGCGCTGTGCGGGTTCAGGACGGCTCTTTTGCAGGACTGTTCAACCGCCGTTCGCATCGCCCTGCGGGGCATCATCCTCGGTGCTCTGCACGGTCCGCGGCAAAAAACTTTTCAGAGCTACTTTTCCAATCAAAGCCCGCGGACTTACGCACCGAAGCCGGGATATGCGGCACGCTACTGGCGCGAGCGCAACTGTTATCCATTGCGCGTTGACGTGCTAGATATTATCGAGCGGCGGGCACAGCGCTATTACCAGGCTGCGCCTGAGGGCAATGGCTCGGTTGGTCTAGGCCAGGTTCGTCTCGGTGACAGCCGCGAAGCCGAATCGTTAGTACCCGATAAGGACGGCGCGCGCTTTTCATGGGTCATAACCTCACCGCCGTACTACGGCATGCGTACTTATATTTCTGATCAGTGGTTGCGTTATTGGTTCCTAGGGGGAGCCGAGCGAGTGGACTACACCAGTGAACGGCAGATCATGCACTCGAGTCCCGGTGAGTTCGCTAGCGATCTCAAAACGGTGTGGAACAATGCGGCGAAAGTCTGCACTCCCGAGGCGACGCTAGTACTGCGGTTTGGGGGTATCACCGATCGGCGGGTTGATCCCTTGGAGCTGGTGCGAAGATCGTTTGACGGTAGTGTGTGGTCTATTCGCAGTGTGCATCAGGCAGGATCTGCGCCAGGGGGTAAGCGGCAAGCTGACGCTTTTCTACGACATAAAAGCAAGCCGTTACCCGAATATGATCTCTGGGCAGGACTTGCGTGAAGAGCGGGCGAAGTGGTGTGGCCACTGAGGAGGGCAGGGGAACAGCCCCCATCCGCAGGTTTCCATTATAGCCGAACGAGATGGATCCCGAAGGAACTCACCATCAATGACACCAGCGGCGAGGTGAGTTCTGTGAAGGGTGCCCAATGCTCGCGTCTTACAACTGATCGATGAAAACCCCAATAGTGGCTGGGTGCCGTGGCCGGGTACACTGGCGAAGGCGTTGTTGATGATTGAGAAGGCTCGTCCATGGGCATGGCGGGTAACCTCCATTACAATGCTGCGCCATGCCCGGGTGACGAAATTGGTAGACGTAACGGACTTAAAATCCGTGGGCGGAAACGCCATGCCGGTTCGAGTCCGGCCCCGGGCACCAATTTCGGCCACCTGATGAATCGGTGCCTAGGGGATCATGAACTTTACATAATATACATTATGCGAACTTTCATATTCCGCAACATTGGGCGACTGACTACAATGACAAAGAAAGCCACCGGGCGAACTCGGCTTATCTAGAGGGATTGCAACCGTTGCTGGAGGCCAGCGAACGATGAGCGTATTGACACAAGCGCGTTGGCAGTGGACGGCAGCGAGATACTTTCAGGCGATTCAATCCGGCCTCATCGACCCTAGAGAGCGCCTTGAGTTGATCGAGGGGGAACTGCTTCGAATGGTGCCGATAAATCCACGACACGCGAACGTCGTCACCACGCTCATGCACAACCTTAGTGCTCAACTCGATACCGGCTTGTTTCATCTGCGAGTGCAACAACCACTCGCATTGGCTGAAGATACATGGCCGGAGCCCGACCTCGTGCTCGTGCGTTCCGGTGACTACGATGCACATCACCCGAGTGCTGGCGATACGCTACTTGTCATCGAAGTCGCCGATTCCTCGCTATCTTTAGACCGAGGTGAGAAAGCAATGCTATACGCGCGCCATGCTATTGCGGAATATTGGGTTATTGATGTACGCCGCACATCCGCCAGAACCGCTGTTTACGTGCACCGCGATCCGTTATCGGGCCGGTACCGTAGGACAACAGAGCATGTACAAGGCGTCATTAAAGCAAAGCGTATTAAGGCCGCTATCGACGACATCACAGCGCTATAGCTAGCTCTCGGCGTCAACGTTCCTGGCGCGCCGCTCCCGCCCATGCCAGCGCCAATGTTTCCAGCATGAGTGTGCCATTGAGATTAGCCCGTTCGGCCAGGGCACGTTTCGCCTCGGCTACCTCGTCCAGTATGGCGTATAGGGCACGTACGTCCAACTTGGGCGCACTTGCGGGATCGCTCATGCACTGCTTAATGAGATTGTGACCGAGGGATAGCATCCAGGCGACCGTTTCATCAAGCGGTGCATTGCTCCATTCCTTGGCCGCCTCCAGCGGCGCTAGATGCCCGCGCATGAGAGCAGATAGATCGCGCCGCAGATTGGCCCTCAAATTCAAGATATCCCGGTCCTCGGACAACTGAAGAGCGCGTAAAGGCAGACCTTCAGCCGCGTCTAATAACTCCTCCACCCGCTCCTCGGCTATTTGAGTGTGCAACCATCGCAGCGCGTTTTTCCTCGCCGGCGCTGGCAGATCGATCCTCTGGCACCGGCTCATGATAGTTGGCAAGACGGCGGAGCGGCGGTGGGTGATGCTGATAAAAACTGTACCCTCGGGAGGTTCTTCAAGGATCTTGAGGAGCGCATTCGCCGCGCTAAGGCCCATCGCGTCTAACGGTTCTATGATGATCGTTTTATAAGCCGCCAGTTGCCGGGTGAGCATAGCTTGGCTGGTCATCTCCCGGACCGCGTCGATGCCGATCTCCTGCTTTTGTTCCGGTATCTTAATATGCAAGAAGTCCGGATGAGCGCCTTGCACCGCGAGGCGGCAACTCCGGCATTGCCCGCAGGCGCCCTCTTCGCGCCGACGCTCGCACAACAAAGCGAAACTCAATTGCTTTGCGAACTTCGACTTGCCCGTGTAGAGCGGACCACTGAGTACCCATGCATGAGGCACCCTGCCCTCGTTGATAATCCCAAACAGGCGGCGCCAGGTTTTAGCATGCCACGGATAAATCTCCATCCGATCTACAATTCCATCAATCGAGCGGCAATCTGCCGTGTGAGCGCATCGATAGTTTGACTGGCATCTAGAATGCAGTAGCGTCGGGGTGATGCGCAAGCGCGCTCCAGGTAAGCTTGGCGCACCCGCTTGAAGAACGCGGTTTTCTCCCGTTCAAACCGATCATGCCCTCGACCGCGGTCACTGATCCGCTGCAGCCCGATGTTGACATCAAGGTCGAATACGAAGGTCAGATCCGGTCTGCGCGCTCCTTGCACCATGGCCTCTAAGGTCTCTACCCGCGCGCCGCCGAGTCCGCGCGCTGCTCCCTGATAGGCGTAGGTTGCATCCGTGAAGCGGTCGCAAAGCACCCATTGTCCCCGTACTAGAGCGGGTTCTATCAAACCATAAAGATGCTGGGCACGGGCGGCGAATATGAGGAGCAACTCGGTCCATTGTCCAACCGGTTCATCGCGTGGCGCCAGTACCAACTCGCGAATGTCTTCGGCTAATGGAGTGCCGCCCGGTTCACGCGTGACTACCACGTCTACTCCACGCAGTTTTAAAATCTGTTCGATCCGTCTGATTTGAGTGGACTTGCCGGCCCCCTCCCCGCCTTCGAAAGTGATAAAGCGGCCCTGTTCAGTCACCGCTGACACTAGCTTCTTTTCCTCAACCGCGCGCGATAAGCTTCGACCGCCCGGCGGTGTTGCGCGTAGGTATCGGAGAACACATGGGTACCGGTGCCATCACCTTTAGCCACGAAATATAGAGCGCTACCACTGGTCGGATTGAGTGCGGCGTCTATGGCGGCGGCGCCCGGGTTAGCGATGGGCGTGGGGGGCAGGCCTTTATGCACATAGGTGTTGTAGGGGGTGTCTTCGCGCAAGTCTTTCTTACGAATATTGCCTGCATACCGCTCGCCCATGCCATAAATAACGGTGGGATCGGTCTGCAGCAGCATATTTTTCTTAAGTCTGCGCACTAAGACACCGGCTATCGCTTCACGCTCTTGCGCGGCGCCGGTTTCTTTCTCGACGATGGAAGCCATGATCAATGCATCGTAAGGCGAGTCATATGGCAGCCCGGTTGCACGGGTAGGCCAGGCAGCGGCGAGATATAAGCGCATGGCGGCGTGTGCCCGCTGCAATACATCAATGTCTTTTTGCCCTCGCGTGAAGTAGTAAGTATCGGGAAAAAAGCGGCCTTCGGGGTGCTGCCCGCCGGCCCCTAGCCGGGCCATGATCTGCACCTCATCAAGTCCCACCAGGGTCTGACTTAGTTTTGCCTCTTGGGCAATGGCGGCCCGGATCTGTTTGAAAGTCCACCCTTCGACCAGGGTAATCGCGTGTTGAACGGTGCGGCCTTTGACCAGCGAGCGAAGCAAGCTGAGTGGCGTGTCATCTTCTTCAATGGTGTATTCGCCGGCCTTGATATGCTGTGCGTCTTTGCTGATGCGACCATACCATCGCAGCGCGTACGGGTTGGAGATAAAACCCCGTTGCTGCCAGTCTCGCACCAGATCGGAGAAGCGGGTGCCACTAGGCACGGCATAAGCCGCGTTCGTCTGGGCCGCTAGAACGTGTGGGCCGAAGGGCTTTAACAAGTCGAGATAACCGGCGAATATGATGCCAACAGCCGCAACCGTCACGACTGCGAGCCCAAGACCAAAGCCTCTCAAGCTCGAGCCCAACATGGTCAGGCGCCTATCATTGTCAGGTGAGTTGGCTGAACACCAACGAACCGTTGGTACCACCGAATCCGAACGAGTTGCTGACAGTGATAGCGATCTTCATCTCACGGGCAGTGTGCGGTACATAATCGAGGTCGCAACCCTCGCCGGGATTATCCAAATTGATGGTCGGCGGCGCCACTTGATCGCGGATCGCTAATACGCAAAACGCCGCCTCAACGCTGCCCGCCGCGCCTAGTTGGTGGCCGATCATGGATTTGGTCGAGCTGATGGCTACTTTACTGGCCGCATCGCCCAAGCTCATTTTTATGGCCCGTGTCTCAGCCACATCTCCCGCCGGTGTCGATGTTCCATGGGCATTGATGTAATCGACTTCATCAGGATTGACACCCGCATCTGCTAATGCCAGGTTCATGCAGCGGCTCGCACCATCGGCATCATCGGGCGGCAGCGTCATGTGATAGGCATCGCTGGTCATGGCAAAGCCCCTCACTTCGGCATAGATCGGCGCACCGCGCACTGTCGCATGCTCCAGCGATTCGAGCACCAAGGCGCCGGCACCATCAGCCAGTACGAAACCATCACGCTCCACATCCCACGGTCTGCTCGCCTGCTCCGGCTCGTCATTGCGGGTCGATAACGCTTTGGCAGCAGCGAAGCCGCCAAGTCCAGTGGGGGACATCGCCATCTCTGAGCCCCCGGCGATCATGACGTCAACGTCACCGCGTTCGATCATGCGTGCCGCATCGCCGATATTGTGAGTACCGGTGGCGCACGCGGCCACAATGCCGTAGCTGGGCCCTTTTATGCCGTAGCGGATCGACAGATTGCCGGCGACCATATTGATGATGTTCGATGGCACAAAAAAGGGGGAGATCTTCCGCGGTCCGCCAGCCAGATAACTATCATGACCCCGCTCAATGCCTGGCAGGCCGCCTATACCTGAGCCGTACGCTATGCCTATGCGGGCCGCATTCTCATCGCTGATCTCTACACCGGAGTCTTCGATTGCTTGAATACACGAGGCGATGCCGTAGTGGATGAAGGGATCCATTTTGCGTGCGTCTTTGGCACTGAGGTAGGTGTCTTTGTCAAAGTCTTTGACGGTGCCGCCGATGCGGCTAGGAAAATTGGAAACATCGAATAGATCGATGGGAGCTATGCCGCTACGCCCAGCCTTGATTGCCTCCCAGGTATCGGCCACGGTATTGCCCACGGGCGTCACTAACCCCAATCCGGTCACTACTATTCGACGTCTCACGGTACTACCTCGCTCAGGACTAATGTCCCGGTACTCTTATCGAGCCTGGATCTTAGTCCCGTATTAGTCGGTTTGTCTTGACGCAGGGCTAGCCATTACGCGGCCTGCAATGAAATCAGAGATGGATGCGGTATATGAAAGAGCCACGCCGGCCAAGGCTAGCGTGGCTTCTAAGGTATCCCCGGCCAGGGTATCTTGGACTCAGCAGACCGCCTAACTCAGCTTTGTTCAAATTGGTAGGGGCCTGCCTGCGCCTTAAAGTTCTGCATTAGCACTAATGTAGCTACACGCTTCGCGCACAGTCGTAATTTTCTCGGCTTCTTCATCCGGGATCTCGCAATTGAATTCTTCTTCGAAAGCCATTACGAGTTCAACGGTATCTAAAGAGTCAGCACCGAGATCATCAACAAAGGACGAATCCCCGGATACGTCCTCCTCTTTCACGCCAAGCTGCTCAACAACTATCTGTTTGACGCGTTCTTCGAACGTGCTCATGACGATTTGTATCCTCCCATACGTACATACCACACAGGGCACGAGGCGTAGTTTAGTGAAATAAGGAACCTTTTCAAGGTATTACGGGAATGCAACATTTACAAGAAACTCTGTTGAGAATCAAGGTGTTGCAGAGAAAAGTTAATCTTTTTTATGAAGCACATATTAGTACATCAGCATACCACCGTTTACATGCAGTGTTTGTCCCGTGATATAGGCGGCGTCATTAGAGGCTAAGAATGCTACGCACTTGGCCACATCCACGGGGCTGCCTAGACGCCCCATCGGGATCTGTGTGGTCAATGCCTCGCACTGCTGTTCAGTGAGCGCACGGGTCATATCCGTGTCTATGAAGCCTGGCGATACGCAATTGACGGTGATGCCGCGCGAGGCCACTTCCCGGGCCAAGGATTTACCGAAACCGATGAGACCGGCTTTAGCCGCTGCGTAGTTGGCCTGACCGCTGTTGCCTGTAGCCCCAACGATCGAAGTCAGATTGATGATACGCCCATGGCGGGCTTTTACCATGGCCCGTAAACACCCCCGCGTCAGCTTGAATACCCCCGTCAAGTTGGTGTCTATAACCTCCGACCAATCGCTGTCCTTCATCCGCATCAAGAGCGTGTCGCGGTTGATGGCGGCGTTGTTAACCAATATCGCCGGCATTCGATCAGAACCGGCCAGTGCCGCCAGCAACGCTTCCCCTGTGCTCCAATCATAAGCGTCGTAGCGATATGCAGCGCCCGCATCGCCCAATCTTCGGGCCAGAGCATCAACCGCGCTGCCGCTGGTCGCGGTACCGACGACGAAAGCGCCCAGGGCCACCAGCTCATCGGCGATACCGGCGCCAATGCCGCGGCTCGCACCAGTGACCAACGCCGTCTCTCCGGTAAGCGGGGTCATGGCATAGCCCCCTTTGCTGCGCTGCCCAGTGCCGCGAGTGCTTTGTCCACCGATGCATCATCGAAGATGGGATGGGTGGCGATACTGCGGCTTATACGTTTAGCCAGACCTGACAAGACACGACCCGCACCGGATTCAATCATGTTGCCCACACCTGCCTCAGCCATATGCTGCACGGTGCGGGCCCAGTGGACCGGACTGAAAACATGAGGACGTAACACTGCCCGAATCTCATCCACGGTGACATGGGTCTTGACGTCCACGTTGTGAATGATCGGGATTTGGGGCGCGCTTAAATTGAGCGCGTCTATAGACGGCAGCAGGCGCTCCCCAGGCGCGCGCATGAGTTCACAATGCACGGGCACACTGACCGGCAACATCATGGCTTTTTTCGCCCCCGCCTCTTTGGCTCCTTGCAGAGCACGCTCGACGGCGGCGGTATGCCCCGCGATGACCACTTGTCCGGGGGCATTGTAGTTGACCGCACAGACCACCTCGCCTTGAGCCGCTTCCTCGCACACAGCGGCTACCGCACCATCATCAAGACCTAGAATCGCGGCCACGGCGCCCTCTCCTTCCGGCACTGCCTCTTGCATATACCGGCCACGCTCGGCAACGAAACTTACCGCCTCGGCAAAAGGCAATGCCTCGGCGCACACTAAAGCGGCGAATTCGCCCACGCTGTGGCCGGCGAGTAATGCCGGGCGCGGGCCGCCCCGCGCGCACCACACCCGCCACATAGCCACCGCTCCGGTCAGCACTGCCGGCTGCGTATTGTAGGTACGGTTAAGGTCTAGCTCGGGGCCCTCCAACATGAGCTTGCCTAGATCGAACGCGAGCGCATTGGACGCTTCCTCGAACGTGGTGCGCACACACGACTCGCTAGCATGCAACTGCGCTAGCATGCCCACTGATTGGGACCCCTGTCCGGGGAACACCATGCCTAATTTCATAGCACTCTTCTCGGATTCGGTGAAAGACGGTTGAAGGCTAGAAGCGCACCAGGGCAGAACCCCAAGTAAAGCCGCCACCAAAAGCTTCCAGTAGGAGAATCTCACCGCGTTTGATGCGGCCATCGCGCACCGCCGTGTCCAAGGCGAGAGGAACAGAAGCGGCTGAGGTATTGCCATGCTTGTCCACCGTCACTACCACCCGGTCCATGGGCAAGCGCAGCTTTTTGGCCGTCGCTTGGATGATGCGCAGATTCGCCTGGTGCGGGATCAACCAATCCACCGCCTGCCGCTTGAGGCCATTGGCCGCTAGGGTTTCATCGACAATTCGGCCCAGGGTGCGGACCGCGACTTTGAAGACCTCGTTGCCTTGCATGCGGGTGACCGCTGGACCGGCGCTTTGTGCGTCATAGCCATCTGCGACACTGCCGTCCACATACAACAACGGCTCGTAGCGCCCATCGGCGTGTAGGTGAGAGGACATTATCCCCGGTTCATCCGACGCCTCGATAACGACAGCGCCGGCACCGTCGCCGAATAAAATACAGGTGGACCGGTCAGCCCAATCGAGCAACCGCGAGTGCACGTCTGCTCCTATAACCAATGCCCGTGTGGCGCTTTCGGTGCGGATGAACTTCTCCGCCACACCCAGGGCATAGATGAATCCGGAACAGACCGCTTGCACGTCGAAGGCGGCGCAACCGGCGATGCCGAGCCGCGCTTGAACTTGGCAGGCGGTGGCGGGGTAGACCCGGTCCGGGGTGGTAGTACCCAGCACGATAAGGTCTATGTCCTCAGGGGATACGCCGGCTGCGTCCATCGCATGACGTGCGGCGGCTTCGGCCATCTGTCCGGTGCCCTCCCCGTCCGCCGAGCGGTGCCGCTGGTGGATACCGGTGCGCTCGCGGATCCATTCATCCGAGGTATCTACCATGGCCGCCAGTTCGTCGTTAGTAACGATTTTCTCTGGCAGGTAACTTCCCGTACCCTTGATACTCGCGTACTTCATCCAGCTACTGCCTGCTCTAGCGTTCCACCGAGTTGCGTTTCGATGCGCGAGGTGAGATCGCCAGCCGCCGCTTCGGCGGCGGCGATGATCGCATTGCAAAAAGAATAACTGTCGGCGCCACCGTGGCTTTTGACCACAACGCCACGCAAGCCCACAAAAGCACCGCCGTTATAGCGCCTAGGGTCAAGACGGCGGCGCAGCGAGCGCAATACCGGCAGCGCGGCGAGCCCGGCCAATCGTGTCAGAAGATTACGCTCGAACTCCTGTTGCATGAAACTGCTCACCAGATGAATTACCCCTTCACTCGACTTGAGGGCGACGTTTCCGGAGAAGCCGTCACACACGACTACGTCTGCGACATCCTTGTAGATATTGTCTCCCTCCAGATAGCCGACGTAGTTGAGCGCCGAGGCTTCCAGCATGCGTCCAGCCTGCTTGACTTGCTTGTTGCCTTTAATGTCTTCCTCGCCGATGTTGAGCAAGCCAACCCGTGGATTCGGGACGTGATGCACAGCGCTCACCAGAGAAGCGCCCATGACCGCGAATTGCACCAAATGCTGCGCGGTGCACTCCACATTGGCGCCTAGGTCCAACATATGAGTCATGCCGTCTATGGTTGGCAGCGTGGAGCAGATGGCAGGCCTGTCTATGCCGGGCAGGGTTTTTAAGACAAAGCGCGCCGTCGCCATGAGCGCGCCTGTATTACCGGCGCTCACACAAGCCCGTGCCTCCCCATTTTTCACCAGATCGATGGCGACGCGCATTGAGGAGTCCTTTTTGGTGCGCATGGCTTGAGCCGGAGGCTCATCCATATCCACCGTCTGCGATGCGTGGCGCAGGTGGATGGATCGCTCCCTCACCACCGCGGGTACACCTTTTAGGTGAGGCTCGATACGCGCGCAATCACCCACTAACACCAGTTGTAAATCACCGCGCATACGTGCTGCTCTAAGCGCGGCAGGCACGACCACGGACGGTCCGTGGTCTCCCCCCATCGCATCGAGGGCGACAGTAAGAGTCAAGCGCTAATCTTCCTCGTTATTCTCGAAGACTTGGCGGCCGCGGTAATAACCGTCCGAGGTAACGTGATGGCGGCGGTGAGTCTCCCCGGTCATAGGATCGCGCGATAGGACCGGCTTAGATAAGCCGTCATGGGCGCGCCGCATACCGCGTTTGGAGCGGGTTTTACGATTTTGTTGAACAGCCATTCAGTTGATTCCTCGGATTGAGTTGAACTATCTGCAAATGCGGCGCACGCCCATCGCCCCTATCGATCTATCTTTACTGCTCTGGGCCATTAGCCGGCGTCACCCATTCACGCAACACCGCGAAAGGTGATGCCTTGGTATAGGCGGTATCATCGGCCTTGGCCTCAGCATAGCGTTCATCAATACGGCACATTGGTTGTTTGTGAGCCGGTGCGAATGGAAGCGCGAGCAACAACTCCGTTTCCAGAAATAATCCTAGTGGCGCCGGTTGTTTCACGTACACCGCATCGAAGCCTGGTAACTTTGCCTGCGCGTCCGCCTCTTTCACGAACTCCACCTGCACCTCAGCGCGTACCTTGTGGGCGAAGCGCGCAAGGCATCTTTGACACTCGAGTTCCAGTACCGCCGCCACTTCACCGGTCACTATCGCGTTGCCGTGTTCATCGCGGCGAAAGTACAGACAGTACTCTACCGCATCAGCTTGCCTGCCACCTGCCGCCTCCAAAAGCCGTTCAAACGAGTTGAGAGGCACGGTGCCACGCAAAACAGCAGCCCGCTCAACGAGTTTTATCGGCGAAAATAGTTGTTCTGGCACGGCCTGAGTGGTGTGATTGGCGATGGTGTCAACATAAAAGGCGGCGGCCACAAACAAACAATAGTATTGATTCCGAGCAGCATGTGTCAAAAGCTCCCCCTGTCTAGGCCTGCATGTCTGCGATCCTTCAAGTCTAAAGTTCGCAGGTGTAATGAAAGATGACGGCTCGAACATTGGTTCTAGGTTCAAGCTCGATGTATCGCTGGCAGTTGCTGAACGATCTAGGGGTACCTTTCACGACCCAGTCCCCCGAGATCGACGAGTCGCCCAGGCCCGGCGAGAGTGCTGGCGCTCTAGTGCGCCGGCTAGCCCACGAAAAAGCGCTCGCGGTAGTCGAAGCGTGTCCCGAGAGCCTGATTATTGGCGCTGATCAGGTCGCCGTCGTGAATGGCGCCATCGTTGGCAAACCCCACAGCCATGAGCGCGCTGTGGCCCAACTCGAAGCGGCCAGTGGCAAAGAAGTGCACTTCCTCACCGGTATTTGTGTACTCGACGCTATCAGCGGGCAACACAGTGTAGATATGGTGGAAGTAACCGTTGGTTTCAAAGTTCTATCTAAAGAGCGCATAGAAGCCTACCTGCTCAAGGATCAACCCTATCAGTGTGCCGGTGCTATCCGCGCGGAGGGCGCAGGCTGCGCCCTGTTCACGCACATCCGTACACAGGATCCAAGTGCACTCATCGGGCTGCCATTGATCCGTCTAAGCGGGATGCTTGAAGAATTCGGCTTCGATGTTCTCGCATAGGGCCTGTTCACGCTAACTTCTACGGCGCCACTATCTGGCCCCGTTACCTAACCGGCGGTCAGCGCGGCACCGGATTGACCCCGAACTGGGTGCTTATCGCTCGCGCCAAACCTACCCCGACGCGGTCGGCGAAACGCTGGAGCAGACCCGGCTGTGGTGTGTAATCGACGATCCGTTCAGCTCCTAGGATCTCACGAGCGACGTAGCTGGCACTGCCGAACGCATCAACCAATCCGAGTTCTTTGCTTTCCGCGCCAGACCAGATCAACCCAGAAAACAGCTGCTCATCGCCCTTCAGCCGTGCACCACGCCCCTCACGCACAACACGGATGAATTCCTGATGCAAAACGTCCAACACGCCCTGCAGATGTTCCACCTGCCCTTCGTTGACGGGCGAGAACGGATCTAGAAAACCTTTGTTTTCACCCGCCGTGTAGAGCCGGCGCTCAACACCGACTTTGTTCATCGCTTCCACCAAACCGAAGCCATTTAGCAGCACACCAATACTTCCCACCAGGCTCGATTCGTCGGCATAGATTTGATCGGCGGCGACGGCGATGTAATAACCACCCGAGGCACACAGATCGCCGATAACGGCAAACACTTTTTTCTTTTGGTGCTCGGCCTTGAGCCGGCGGATTTCATCGTAGATATAGCCTGCTTGCACTGGCGACCCACCCGGACTGTTGATGCGAATAATGACGCCTTTAGCCTCTTCATCCTTAAACGCTGCCCGTAACCCGGTCACTATGCGATCGGCGCTAGCCTCCGAGTCAGCGGAGATAGTGCCCGAAATATCCACCAAAGCCGTGTGTGGTCCTTGCTCTTCATCATCGAACAACGAGCCCGGTGTGTACAGAAATAACGCCACGGTGATGTAGATAAGGAAGGCGAGCTTAAAGAAGATATTCCAGCGCCGGCCCCGGCGCTGCTCTTTTAACGCCTCGCGGGCCAGCTCGCAGATAAGGGTCCGCTCCCACGGCGTCTCGGACGGACGTGAGGCGGCAGTGCTGGGTATTTCACTCATTTTCAATGCCGGTCATTTCCAACAGTTCAAACACTATCTACTAGATAGGGCTTGGTACGGGTTTATCGCTAAGCGTTCCGTCCCAGTCGCAGAGCAAAAGCTGGGAGCGCGGATCAGCCACCATGCAGCCCCAGACGTTCGAGCACTTCAGTCAAGACTGCCGCCAGCGGCGCTTTAACATCCACACCCAAGGCTTTTAGCTTCAAGGTATGACTGTGCAGAAACAGCCGGTTCAAACCGAGATCAGCCATCTTCGCGTTGACCTTATAGTCACCGTACTTGAGGTCGCCCGCTACTGGATGCTCACTGGCAGCGCAGTGCACTCTGATCTGGTGAGTGCGTCCGGTGACCGGTTTGGCCTGCAACAAGGTGGCCTGCGGCGTTGCTTGCATGATCGAAAAATCCGTTCGCGACGCCTTACCGTGCTCGTGTACCTTGACCACGCGCTCTCCTGAGCGCAATACGTTTTTCTGTAAGGGGGCTTGCACCCGCCGCAGGTGCGCGGGCCACTTGCCGGCCACCAACGCGAGATATGTTTTCTCGGCGTGGCGTTCGCGCAATGCTTCATGGGCGGCACGAAGAGTGCTACGCCGTTTGGCTAAGAGCAAGCAACCCGAGGTCTCTTTATCCAACCGGTGTACGAGTTCCAAATAAGGCAAATCCCCGCGCATCAGCCGCAACGCTTCGATGAGGCCGGTACTCTCACCGCTACCTCCATGGACTGCCACCCCGCTCGGTTTGTTGATTATCCATAACCTGTCATCCTCGAACAGCGTAGCGCCCCGCAGCCTGTGCTCCAGCCAATGGGGCAGCCGATGGACCCGCTCCGGCGCCACCTGCAGCGGTGGAATACGCACCACATCGCCTTGCTCCAGACGGCGGTGCTGACGTACCCGGCCTTTGTTGACACGCACTTCGCCGCGCCGCAAAAGCCCGTAAAGCAGCGATTTGGGCACGCCCTTCAGGATTCGGGCGAGATAGTTGTCGATGCGCTGGCCAGCATATTCATTAGCGACGGTGATATAGCGAACTTCCGTGGCTTGCCCCATTAGAACTCATTACCTACTTTGTGCTGTTTCTACTTCCCATCCAGCCCTGACGAAGCCACCACCTGCTGCGCCACCATGTCCAACTCCACAGCCACTCTTGCCAAGGAGTAGCGGTCAACCGTGCGTAAAGCGGCGGTGGAATACGCCTCCAGCGCGCCGGCATCGCCGGCGATGTCGGCCAAAGCGCCCGTCAACGCATCGACATCGCCCGGCGGCACCACCCGGCCGTCCATCTTATCCGTAACCACTTGCGCGCAACTGCTGGTGGCCACTACCGGAAGTCCAAAAGCCATCGCTTCCAATTGGGTGATGGCGAAGCCGTCGGACACGGTCGGTAAGACGAATACGTCGGCTTGGTCCATGTACTTACCGATATCAGCGCGGGCAACAGTACCGACGAAACGCACATTAGCGGGCGCCGCGGCGATTTTGTCTGCGGCAATGGCAATGGGGCCTGCGACTGTTACCTCGATATCATTTGGCAAGCGGGCGGCGGTTGCCAGCAAGTACGGTATTCCCTTGCGCAGGTTCACTTGCCCTAGAAACAACACCATCAGCGGGCCTCGCCGCGAGGCCGCCCGGCGAATTCGGCCACTCGCACTTCCCCTAGGACGCTCGTAGGCGAGCGGCACTATGTGGATCTTATCCGCCGGCACTCCCTGGGTTTCAAGCGCCCGTTTGGACCAACCCGAATTCACCACCACAGCATCCGCCTCGCACCACTCATCGTGCATTCGCGCCCAGTATTCTTCAGGGATGCCAGCGCCCGAGTGCGGCTGCCAGCCGGGCCACCGGCGATGTTCGCCAGCCACCAGAGCAGCCTCGGTTCTGGCAGGATCTATCTGGGCCAGCAAGGTGCTGATACCCCGTTCCCGCAGGGCCCGCAGCGTCTCTAGACTAGCCGTGTTATAGCCGATGAATACATCACGGCCTGCTTCAAGTGGGCACCTCGCCAACTGCGCAGCCAGGATTTGCGCGAAGCGGCGACCAGCTTTGATGAAGTTGAAATGTAACTGCCGGCTATCGCCCGCCCGCCCGGCCAGCGCCGCGCCAATGGCTACACGAAGACCTAAGGTGCGCACTTGGGCATAGCGCAGATCATCGTGCCAACGGCCGGCCAGGGCACGGCATACGCGCGGGCCGCGCGCGAGCGTGGTCTGACCGAAACGGCACCAAACATCGGTGTAAAAGCAGCTAAGACCTCCGTTGCTATGCGCACAGCGGGCCAATGCATAGTGCTCACGGGCGCCGATTTGGGCCACGATCCAGCGGGTTTTCTCCACCGCCTTAGGCGTGCGTGCACTGCTTACATTGCTGTTGCGTATTGACATTGCTATATTGTACCGGCGCCATGCGGGTGGGCACGAGCAACACAATGCATGAAAAACCCGTGCCCACAAACCCCTAGATTGGCGAGCAGTGCTCACTTAACCGAGCACCCGCGGTGACGGATGCATGAGCCTTCGGCACCGCCTGTTAGGCGAATAACCGGACCTCTAAAGGGCGGTGTTCCAGATCTCCGTCAGATCGTTGTCGGCATCGGGATCATAGGCATACCGGCCTTGACGCGAAGCCCCTGGGAGGGTGCTTCGTGGTGTAGCGCGATGAACGCGCGCAGTCGAACGAGCGGCGGCTTGAACGCAGCACTTGGCGAGTCCCCGCTGGGAATATGTGCGCGCCGCGTGCAAATAAGCTGTCGCGCCTAGCGGAGTGGGACCTCCCCGCCCAGGGTCCGCTTTATGCAAACAACTCAGCGAGCGGCTGTGCGCCGCCGGTATTCCTTTTGGGGAGACTAAATGAAACGGATGCTTATCAACGCGACGCAGCCAGAAGAGCTGCGCGTGGCTATCGTAGATGGCCAACATCTACATGATCTGGATATAGAAGTACCTTCCAGGGCGCAGAAAAAAGCCAATATTTACAAAGGCAAAATCACCCGGATCGAGCCGAGCTTGGAGGCCGCTTTCGTGGACTTTGGCTCGGAGCGCCACGGTTTCTTGTCTTTCAAAGAGATCTCCCGCCAATACTATAAGACCACCGATAGCGCCGAAAGCGGGCGCATCGGCATCAAAGATGTCGTTAGCGAAGGGCAAGAGCTGACCGTGCAGGTGGAGAAAGAAGAGCGGGGCAATAAGGGGGCGGCGCTTACCACCTTTATCAGCTTGGCCGGGCGCTATTTGGTCTTGATGCCGAATAACCCGCGCGCCGGTGGTATATCCAGGCGGGTCGAGGGCGATGAGAGAGCCGATCTCAAGGAAGCTCTGAGTACGCTCGATATTCCCACA
Source organism: Gammaproteobacteria bacterium (assembly GCA_012103455.1). Classification (GTDB taxonomy): domain Bacteria; phylum Pseudomonadota; class Gammaproteobacteria; order HK1; family HK1; genus WLWT01. The sequence continues at coordinate 2,954,340 of WLWT01000001.1, read as the reverse complement.
GGCATGGGACTTATAGTGCGCACTGCTGGCGTTGGCCGCTCGGCCGAGGAATTACAGTGGGATTTGGACTATCTGCTGAAAGTTTGGACCGCTATTGAAAACGCCTCCGAACGCCCGGCGCCGTTTCTCATCTATCAGGAAAGCAATCTCATCGTGCGCGCTATACGCGATTACTTCGCACCGGACTTAAATGAGGTGTTGATTGACGATGCGGAAATTTTTGGCAAAGCGCGCGATTTCGTAGAGCAGGTCATGCCGCAAAATCTGCGCAAGCTAAAACGCTACGACGACAGCGTGCCACTCTTTAGCCGCTATCAGATTGAGTCGCGCATCGAATCGGCCTTCCAACATTCCGTGCGCCTGCCATCCGGGGGCGCCATCGTCATCGATCATACTGAAGCACTGGTCGCCATCGACATCAACTCGGCGCGCGCTACCAAGGGCAGCGACATTGAGGAAACAGCGCTCAATACCAATGTGGAAGCGGCCGATGAAATCGCCCGTCAACTACGCCTTCGCGATCTAGGTGGGCTCATCGTCATCGATTTCATCGACATGACTTCCAGTAAGAACCAGCGCGAAGTAGAGAACCGGTTACGCGAGGCACTCAAACAAGACCGGGCGCGTGTACAGGTTGGCCGCATCTCCCGCTTCGGGCTGCTGGAGATGTCGCGCCAAAGGCTGCGGCCTTCGCTTGGAGACTCCCACCTGGTGGTGTGTTCGCGCTGCAACGGTCAAGGCGTTATTCGCAGCACCGAATCGCTCTCTTTGTCTATTTTGCGCCTAGTCGAAGAAGAGGCGATGAAGGAGAAAACCGGTAAGGTCGCAGTCCGCTTGCCGCTAGAGGTGGGCACTTTCTTGCTGAATGAGAAGCGCGAGGCGATCGTCGAGATCGAGACGCGGCACGGCGTTGGCGTGGTCATGGCTCCGGACACGGCGATGGAGACACCTCACTACGAGTTACTGCGGGTACGCAACGATGACACCGAGCACGACGTCAACAGCAAGTCCAGCTATCAACTAGCGGAAACGGAAAAAGAACTACCGGGCTACGCTACCCAACGATCGGCACTCGCCGGGCCGGAACCCGCAGTGAAGCGCGTAGCGCCGCCGCCCCCGATGCAGCGCACGGCCACGGCAAAGTCTGAACCGGGATTCTTTAAGCGCATTGTGGCCAGCCTGTTCAGCACCGCCGCACAAGTGCCCGCATCCGAACCGGAGAAGGAGCAAAAGAATAAGACTGATATACGTAACCGTGACGAGCGCCGTTCCAGCGGTAAATCGAGGCGGCGTGGACCCAGCGGCGAGCAACCGCGGGGGCGCCAGGAGCAACAGGCCAACCAGCGCCAGGATAATCAAAAACAAGAGCATAGCAAGCCAGAGCAGCCGGGGCGCGACAGGCGCGCTGATGGCCGTGCCGACGGTCGCTCCGATAGCAATGAACAGCGTGTACGGCGCGGTGGCCGGGCCAGGGATGAACGTAAGCAGGCAGTGCAAAACGCAGACGAGGAGGATGTGATGACTGTAGTCAGTGAAGGCACCGGTGGAGATATGCCAGAGTCCGAAGAAGATCAATCGGAGCATGAAAACACGCCGCGCGGACGGGTACGCCGAGGGCGCCGCGGCGGCCGCGGCCGTAGCCGGCGGGGACGGGGGCAAGGTGCGGCAGCGCAGAGCGCGGCGCAAGCGATCAATGGCGAGGCGACCGCTGGTTCTAACGGCCCTTCACAAGAACACAATCCGCACGTCCCAAGCGCTTCGCGCAACGGTCTGGTAGACGCCAAGCCTGAAGACCAAAACGCCCACTCCCATGCCAAGTCCGCTGGCGAAAACCGGCGAGCGGCCGAGGCCAGCGTACCCGGTGGGCATGGCGATAGCCAGGCCTCGCCATCCAAAGCAGTGGCCACTAAAGACGCAGCCAGCAACGACGGGCAAAAACAATCCGCATCGTCATCTTGCGGCGGGCATGAATCCGTCTCAAGCACCGCGGCCAAAAGCACCGGCGAAGCAATGACTGATAAATCAGGCAACCATCGGGCTGTAGCGGCTACGGTAGAGGGCTCTAACAAAGCCGGCACGGACGATACGGTAAAGCCCATTGGTGCAACTGGTGGGGGTCAGCCTGCGGAAAACAGTGCGCTGCTTCAAGCAGCAAAACCCGCGACCACATCGCCGCCGGCGCCCGCTGCTGCGAGCGAAGCGAACATCACACCAGCGCCCTCGGGGGTGAATAAACAGGACTCTACGCCTAAAGATTAGCGCCTAAAGATTAGCGCCTAAAGATTAGCGCCTAAAGATTAGCGGTTAACGGATCAGCACGCCGGCATATTGCGCGTGCCATCCTCAGCGGTTTGCAACCCTATGGTTTTGGCCCGCTCGCGTTCCCCCGCTCGGAACAGCGTTCTGGACACTATAGTGCGATCTTGCAAGCGGTATTGGATCAGCATGCGCATAAGCGCCTTCGCCTCGCGTAGTTGAGAGGCATCCGTGAGTTGCCCGGAAGCAAGCGCCAGCAGGGTCGTTCCTTTGATCTGCAAGCCGGGCGAATCTGGTGCACAACGATAGGCGCCCTCATCCGGCTCAAAGCCATAGCACGCATCCGGCGACAGCGGCGTCTCACCGTCGCGTTCGTGGCTAAAATCAGGGCCATAGCCGATAGCCGACAATAGCGCCATCTCGAACCACCGAAGTGCGATCCCCGGCCTCATGGTACCGGTAGCCAATGCTCCTACGGTGTCTTGATAAGCGTCGTACAAAAGCGCGTGCGGATCGTGGCGCTCGATGAGCTTCAACAAAAGTTCGTTGACGTAAAGTCCACTGACTAGCGTCGTTCCCTGCAAGCGATGGGCAACGCCGTCCGTCTCCCATTTTTCCAACCGCTGCAGTTCACCCTGCTCTTTCCATTGCAGCCAGTAGCGCTGAAAAGGTGTCAGCGCAGAGCGGTTCTTCGCGCTTGACCTGATGCCGCGCGCAACGACCCCTACTCGCCCATATTCGCGTGTTATCACTTCGACAATGGCGCTAGTCTCGCGATATGCACGCTGATGCAAGACATAAGCGAGGACTGAACTATGGCTCACTCGTGATATCCGAGCTGCCGTAAAGCCCGCTCATCATTGGACCAGCCATCGCGCACTTTGACCCAAAGACGAAGGTACACGTGAGTGTCCAACAATAACTCCAAATCCTTGCGCGCATCGCTACCTACCCGCTTCAGCAAACGCCCTCCTTTGCCGATGACCATGGGTTTGTGTTGTGGCCGCTCCACCCAAACAACGGCGCCTATAGACGTCAGCTTATGGGTTTCGTTGAACGCCTCGATCTCAATGCCAAGACCATAGGGTAATTCATCGCCCAAACGGCGGGTGAGCTTTTCCCGTAACGTCTCGGCAGCCAGAAACCGGACACTTTTGTCAGTGATTTGGTCATCGGGAAAGCCAGCCTCCCCCGCCGGCAGCCGCGGCACAATCAGTTCTATCAGACGCTCGATATTGTCGCCGGCTAAGGCGGATACGGGAACGATTTCCAAGAACGGGTAGCGCGACGCGGATGCTTCTAGAAAAGGCAGCAGCCCTTCTTTGCGCTTGATCCGATCAACTTTATTGACGAGTAAAAATGCGGCCACGCCGCGTTTTTCTATCTGCGTAAGAACATTACTGTCCTCGTCCGTCCACCGGCCCCCTTCAACCATGAACAAGGCGAGATTGACGTCAGCTAGTGCGCCCTGTGCGGTTCGGTTCATATAGCGGTTGAGTGCGCCGCGTTGCCGCAAGTGCATACCTGGCGTGTCCACAAATGCTATCTGCCAGTGAGCGCCGGTTGAAATACCTAAAATGCGGTTGCGCGTAGTCTGTGCCCGGCGGGTCACAATACTGATTTTTTGGCCGACTATCCGATTGAATAGCGTTGATTTACCAACATTAGGACGCCCCACTAAAGCCACATAACCGAATCGATGAGGTTTATGCACTGTCGGAGATACTCAGTTGGCCCAACACACCGGCCGCGGCATCTTGTTCGGCACGCCGCCGGCTGCCTCCACAGCCATAGCCTTCGATTGCAAGCGAAGGGACGAAGCACACTACATGAAATGTCTGGTTATGAGACTGGCCGGTTGTTTCGCGCACTTCATAGCTAGGTAAAGTAATGCCTTTACCCTGCAAAAACTCCTGCAGGCGAGTTTTCGGGTCCTTCGGCGCGGGACCTGCCAAAGTGTTCATACGCGGCGCCAAATGCTCGTTTAAAAATGAACGTGCACGGTCCAAGCCCCCATCCAAATACATGGCGCCCACCACAGCTTCGAAGGTGTCCGCCAATATCGATTCACGTTGACGCCCGCCGCTTCTAAGCTCACCTTGTCCAAGTTGTAGATGGGCGCTCAAATTGAGTTCGCGGGCCATCTGCACAAGCGTTTCGCGCTTGACCAATTGGGCTCTAGCGCGGGTCAGATCACCCTCGCGCATGTTCGGGAACTGTTCATAGAGCATCTCCGCCGCCACCATGCCCAGTACCGAGTCGCCTAGGAATTCCATGCGCTCGTTGTGCGACGGCGCCGCGCTGCGGTGGGTCAGCGCAGTGCGCAGATGAGTCAGGTTGTTGAAGGTGTATCCCAGGGTTTTCTGTAGCCGCCTGAGCGCCGGATCTTCCAGCATAGGTTGTTCCGTCACTGGACCCTAATCACCGGTGACATAATAGTTGCTCATCGATTCTATAGGGTCACAGCGATATACATCAGTACCCATATGCTCATGCCGCGCTGCTCTCTAGGCCGACTTATCATAATCGTGCTCCTAGACGAAACTACTGAGTTTTGAAGGGTTGTCTGCAGTGCTTCACTCAATGTCGCTTCCAAGCCGCTCCCATTGCGGACCGCCATGCCCCCAATCGAAATGCATCCATATTTTGAAGGCTTTGCCAATTAAGTTCTGGTCCGGAACAAATCCCCAAACGCGGCTGTCAGCGCTCTCATCGCGGTTGTCTCCTAACACAAAGTAATGGTCTTCAGGTACCTTATACTCGATTGGAAAGGCCCTAGCCCGCCGCGGGTTGAGCAGTATTGAGTGCTCTTTTTCGCCCAGGGTTTCCCGCTGATGAATGAAGCCGGTGAACCGGCTTTGTGATCCCCGCCCGGAGTAGAGACTAGGCACTTGATCAAGAGGAACCGGCTTGCCATTGATATGCACTCTTTTTTTCTCGTAGTTAATCCTATCGCCCGGCAATCCCACGACTCGCTTGATATAAGGCACGGCAGGGTCTTCGGGATATCTGAACACCACTATATCCCCTCGTTGCGGTGTCCCAATTTCGATGATCTTGTGATCAGTAATAGGCAAACGAATGCCGTACGTGAACTTGTTGACCAAGATAAAGTCGCCGATCAACAACGTCGGGACCATCGAACCCGATGGTATACGAAACGGTTCGACCAAAAATGAGCGAAGGAGCAACACCACCAAAAACACGGGAAAAAACGAGCGGGCGAGTTCGACGATCTTGGGCATTTCAACGTCGTATTCATCGCTGCCGGCAGCCCTATCTCGTTCAGCATCTCCTCGCTCCGCATCGGCCCGTTCAGCGGCGTCCCGGCGCCGCCGGGGTGCCCACAACGCCGCATCAATAGCCCAAATGATGCCGCAAACGAGCACCAGCAGTACGAGTAAGGTGGCGAAGTCAAACCGCATCAGGTGCACTCGCCGGTAAGTTAATCGACCGCTTTGGTTGCATGAGTATTGCTCTCTTGGATATGAAAAGGGCGCCGAAGCGGCGCCCCCAAAACCGGTATCCATGCTGAACGGAAGCGATTAAAATCGCTTTACACAAACGTTTGAATTATACCCGTTCCAATACGGGGCACCTCTAAAAATGCACTTTTTCCGCGATTGCGGCGTCAGCGCCGTGCTCGGATCCTCAGGTATCACCTATACACTGCGGTTGTGCGCGCGGTGCTTCCTTGCACTCACGAAACAATGACTATTTTTAGAGGTGCCCTACGGTTGAATGCGGATTGATTTCACCTTTTCTCTCTCGGTCGTCAATTGACGCTTATTGTCAACGACAGGAATACATGGGTACCGCCGCGTAGAACATACAGAGCTAGTGGCTTATCCGGTGGCAAATCTTGAGCCAGTTGCGCGAGATGTTCACTGTCTCTGATATCAGCGTGGTTAAGGGTCAAGATGACGTCACCGTCGGCGACACCAGCCCGCTTTAATGGACCCTCCTCAAGGGACTGCACGAGCACCCCCCACTGTACGCCTACGCCAAGCGCTTTTCGTTGCTCCGTATCCAGATCCTGTAACTCAGCGCCTAAAACGGGCTGCTCACCCGGGGCTTTTAGTTTGCGCTGCAACGCTCCTTGCGCGACCACCTCTTCAGGCAGCTCTCCGGTGGTGACGGTCAGATCCAGTTGCTCGTAGCCTTCTTCCGTCTTACGAATCACGACGATCGGTGCTGCGCCTCCTACCGGCGAAGCACCTACGATGGGCGGCAGATCGGAGGAGCGCTGCACCGGGTGGCCGTTGTACGAGACGACCACATCGCCGGCTTCCAGCCCGCCCGCCGCTGCTGGCGAGCCATCTAACACCTTGGCTACAAACGCGCCCTCGGGGCGTGTGAGTCCGTAGGTCTGAGCCAGTTCACCGGTCACTTCCTGTATCAGTACGCCTAGCCAGCCACGGCTCACGCGGCCCTTGCTGCGCAGTTGCTCCACCACGTTCATGGCGACATCTATAGGTATCGCAAACGACATGTCCATATAACCGCCGGTCCGGCTAAAGATCTGGGAATTAACGCCTACTACCTCGCCGGCTTGATTAAAAAGCGGGCCACCGGAGTTGCCCGGGTTGATGGCCACGTCAGTCTGAATGTAGGGCACGTAGTTCGCCTGTGGCAAAGGCCGTCCTTTGTAGCTCACGACGCCCACCGTTACCGAGTGTTCCAAACCGAAGGGTGAGCCTATGGCCAATACCCATTCCCCCACCCGCAATTCGCCGGACCGGCCCAGAACGGCCACGGGTAGATCATGTGCCTCGATCTTGAGCAGAGCGATATCACTGCGTTCGTCAGCACCCACCACCTGGGCGAGAAATTCACGGCGATCATTGAGTTTAACGGTAACGGCTCCGGCGTTCTTCACCACATGGTTGTTGGAAATGATGTAACCATCGGCAGAGATGATGAAACCGGCCCCCAAGGACTGAGAATCGAATTCATCGGACTCTTTTTTCTTATTGAAATACCGTTTGAAATATTCATTGAAAGGGCTGTTCTCCGGCAACGAGGGCGGCGTGGTACCTGGGCGCGGCTTGCTTTTTTGCACCGTGCTGATATTGACGACCGCTGGCGCACTTCTCTTCACCAACGAGGCAAAATCCGGGAGCCGGGCCTGCGCCGCCATAGTCTCGGCGCTGAATCCAACGGTAAGCCCAATGATAAATTTTAACAACAGATTCAATGCCGCCGACCACCGCAGATTGACGGGTGCCAACTTAGCAGTGTTCATAACAGTGCCCCCCTCTCGATCGCTCCTAACGTCAGTGGCCCGCGGCGACCGATTGCCCGATGCGCTCAACCGTCTGCGGCGGTACTTCGCCGACCACGGTTACCTGATGGACTCCGACGCTCAGGCCAAAAGCGCTGACGGCCCCGAGTGCCGAATGTCCGTTCAGCCTGTCGCTCTCACGCTTGAATTGTTCGATGAACACCGAAACGGATGCGAGTCCGTCAGTGAACACCCAATGCTCTAAAGCTCCATCCTCCGGCGCGGTGCCCACAAGGCGCTCGCGCATTTGAAAGCCCCGTGGCATCCATGCTATACGCCAGTTGGACCCTTCGTGACTAACCGGACGCCTGTCGAACGGGCGTCGCTCTTCTTGCGCGCCCGGTGCAATGCGGCTCGAATACGCGGTAAAGCCCCGCCCGCCTATAGTCGGGCGCAAAGCTTTGTCGCTGATCGCAACAGGAACTTCGACACTAGTGTAGATGAATTCTTCCAACACCTGACCTTGCGGTGCGATCAAAGCCGAGCGCAGCAACAAAGCGGTGGCTTGATCGATCCACAACCGGTAACCATAACGCAGCGTATCGCGCGGCATTACACTCAACCGGACCGTGCGCCGGCCCGCCGTGCGTCCCTCACCGTTCAGCCTGATGTCGTAGGTGTCAGGTACCCCTGGCGCGGCGAAAAGCGGTCCTGTGTTGATCGAACGCAAGCTTCTCTTGCTTTCAATCACTGGCGCGCCTGCCGGCAGGATACAGGTGACAGAGTCGTGGTTGCGAATAACCTCCCGTGGCAGTCCGTCCAACGCCAGCAGCCGCTCTTGCTCTGCGCTGCCATCAAACCTGTGCACGATGCGCAGTGACTGCAGCTCGGAACCACGCCTGTAGATGAAAATCCCGTCATAGCTCAGTGTTCGCGCCGCCTGCGCCATGCGGTCAAGCCACTGGCGAGCTTCCTCAGCCAGTACCGTCTGGCAGGCTGCCAGCAGCAATGTGGCGGCCGCCCACCGCACGGCCGCCCACCGCACGGTCGGTTGCCAACGCGGGCTATTGGCGTCCATTGGCGGCCGGCCCACTACTATGGCCCCCCTCACCACTATGGCTCACTTTGCGCACATAGGCTGGTAAGTTGCCGGCGCCCGATACTTCGCTATGATTGGCAAGATAGGTGTTGAGCTTATGTTCAACTGTAGGTTCGGCTCCATTCCAATTGCCACTCCTTGAAGATGCCGCCCGCACCTTCGCGCTAGCGGTAGTAAGCGCACTTTCGCTCGCGCCGTTGCCGGCATTCCATATCCGCACGCTACCCACGGCCAACGCCGCAATACCCGCTGCCAAAAGAAATGCCGCCGCCGGCTTGACCGCTTTGCGCCAGCGAGGGTCCGATTTAACATCCGGTTGCAGGAACACGGGCGGGCGCGGCTCCTTCGCACAGTCTATAGGCAGGGGCCCGTTTATAGGCGCGCCTTGGTCACTCTCAGGAGGCCGATCTATCTGTTGACGCAGGCGTTGTACAAGACAAAAGTCTGGTTCAGTTGTGTCATTGCGAGTACGCAGCACCTCGCCAACCAATTGATAGCGCCGGCCTACGGCCCTCAGCGCCGGCTCATTGGCCCAATAGTCAGCCAGTTCGATAGCCTCCTCCTCGGTGAGGTCGCCATCCAGGTGGGCTGAAAGCAACTCTTTGCTTCGTTCGTTCATTACTCAATCCAGCAGAGATTCAAGTCGTCGATTAATGGCCTCCCTGGCTCTGAAGATCCGCGACCTTACCGTTCCTATGGGACACTCCATCGCTTCAGCAATCTCTTCATAGCTCATGCCGTCCAACTCGCGCAAAGTCACCGCCGTGCGCAGATCCACCGGCAGCTCGACGATGGCCTGCGTCAGCGTGCTTTTAATTTCGTCTCTAAGTATATTGTGCTCTGGGGTCGCCACATCCTCGAACCGGGAATCGCGCTCCATCAACTCCCCGTCCACTTGCTCGAATCCGCCCTGTGGTGTGCGCCGGCTCTGCGCCGCCAGATAATTCTTCGCCGTGTTGATAGCGATCCGGTATATCCAGGTATAAAAAGCGCTGTCGCCTCGGAATCTGGGCAGCGCCCGGTACGCCTTTAGAAAAGCCTCTTGCGCAACATCTTGGGCGTCCGAGCTGTCGTGCACATAGCGGCCAACAAGCTTTATGATGCGCCCCTGATACTTCAGTACCAGCAAGTCGAAGGCTCGTCGATCGCCCTGACGCACCCTCTCGACGAGTGCGCGATCCGCGCTCTGTCCAGCCATCGACATCTAACCCGAAAATTGTGCTTGCCTGATAACACATGCCTGCGGTAGACACACCGCAGGCCGTTAAGTTCGTCAAATCCACGCTCCCCCGCGTCTGCCATCACCGCAAGCCTTGAACAATAAACTGCGTTGGGATTGCCGGGCATGCTTTCAATGGTTTGTTAAGGGGCGCACGATCGCGCCGAAGAGAACGCTATCACATCGTCCAAGGAGCCGGCGTTCAGTGCTAATTGAACGATGCGATCAACCCCCACCGCCACCCCCGCGGTATCGGGTAGGCCCGCCGCCAGGGCAGCGAGCAGGCGCTCATCCATGGGCACAGCCGGCAATCCGAGGCGGCGGCGCTCGGCCAAGTCATCCACCATGCGTGCCCGCTGCTCAGCGCTATCGGTCAATTCGTGATACCCGTTAGCGATTTCAACGCCATTGATAAATCCCTCGAACCTGGCCGCCACAGGGTTGGGTGCCGGGTAGATACGGGCTAGGGCGCACTGACACGCAGGAAAGTCATACACCATACACAATCCATCGAGATTGGGTTGGACGGCATGGGCGAAAAGCAGATCCAATAGATCAGCACGGCGCATGTCGGCAAGCGCATGGTGCGCTACGCCGGTTTTCTCAAGCGCCGCGCGAACCAACTCGTGGCGCGAGGCGTTGAAGTCAAGACCCGCGTAAGCTCTGAACACATCGGCGTAACGGCGCGCCCGCCAATGGCACAATCCGGTCAATTCCACGAGCAAGCTGGCGGTCTCGGCCATCAGCCTGCGATGGTCGAAACCCGGCCTGTACCACTCGAGGATAGTGAACTCCACATTGTGATAACGGCCTACTTCACCGTCTCTGAAAGCGCGGGTTATCTGATAGATGGGACCGCATCCGGCGGCGAGTAGCCGCTTCATGGCGAACTCGGGCGAGCTTTGCAAATAAAGGGTTTGGGTACGGCTGCCTAGAGTAGTAGCGACCCGTAGGGATTGTATGTGCGGATCGGTGGCCGGGGCGGCGGCCAAACACGGGGTCTCGACTTCGACTATGCCACGCTCATCGAAGAAGGTCCTGATGGTGGCGAGAATAGCCGCTCTCGCCTTAAGGACCGCCCGAGCCGCACCCGGACGCCACTCAGCCGCATCAATCACTCCTTAACACGCGATACGTATTCGCCGGTACGGGTATCGACTTTCAGCAATTCGCCTCGTTCAACAAACAACGGCACCCGTACCACGGCACCGGTCTCAAGCGTGGCCGGCTTGGTTGCGCCAGTGGCGGTATCGCCGCGAATACCGGGATCCGTTTGTGCCACCCGCAGCACTACATGATTGGGCGGGGTGATACTGATCGGCTCACCGTTCCACAACGTGGCGGTACAAATATCCTGTTCCTTCAGGAACTTGACCGCCTCGCCAACGATCCTCTCGCCGACCGCGTACTGCTCGAAGGACTCTTCGTGCATGAAATGCCAGTCATTCCCATCGGCCCACAGATATTGCAGATCGAGTTCGACCACATCAGCCGCTTCCACAGATTCGCCGGATTTGAAGGTGCGCTCGATAACCCGGCCCGATCTCAAGTTGCGTAATTTGACGCGGTTAAACGCCTGGCCTTTGCCCGGCTTGACGAACTCGTTTTCAATGATGGCACAAGGCTCATTGTCTAGCAGCAGCTTAAGGCCGCCGCGGAACTCATTAGTGCTGTAACTTGCCATGGATGTGGACCGAGTTCTAAGAGAAGTAACAAGCCGCCAAAGTCAAGAGGCCGCATCGGTTAAGCAGTGCAGTGCGCGCGTAATGTGCCAAGCTCACCATTTGCCGTCAATGTTACTGCGGGCAACTGGCCGCTTCTCAGCGGCTTGTGACACGAGTTCGGCCTTCAAGGTAACTAGCGCCTGGATAAGTCGGATAACATGATGGAATGAGAGCAGCTAAACGGCCCGATGCCTGCCCTGGCGGTGGCGCGCATGTAGGCGCTTTGCAAAAAACGCGCCGGCGGGCTGGGCAAAATGCCTATAGGGCGCCTGCTAAAAATAGTCATTGTTTCGTGAGTGCAAGGAAGCACCGCGCGCACAACCGCAGTGTATAGGTGATACCTGAGGATTCGAGCACGGCGCTGACGCCGCAATCGCGGAAAAAGTGCATCTTTTTAAGGTGCCCTATAGCGACAGCGCTACAGGACGCCACCACCTTGGCATTTCTCTGGCAACTAGGGGGTTCCTATGCTCAAGGCCACTGTATTCAAGAACCCGAGCGCCACTTGACTTATGAGTTCAATAATATCGATAACTGAGCACCTTTGATGCCCAGAGAAGATTGACGCTTAGAGAAAATTAGCGCTTGGAGATTGAACAAATGGGCTACTCGGCGCTCATGGATTCCACCCTTTGGAAACCGCGTGGCAAGGCGCGGCCCCGCTTACCACGGCCTAAACGGTAACCGCTAAGGTCACTGTTGCGTAATGTCAGATGCCGCTTACCCGCGTAGATAGTCAAACGTTGGTGTGCGCCTACCACTGTCATGGCCACCACCACTTCCTCGCCGCTGCGTGCTTTTTCCGCGGCGATGTTTAGCGTCTTCACGCCCTTGCCACGGGCGAGTTCGGGCAGTTCATCCAGCCGGTGCACCAACAAGCGTCCTGCGTTGGTGGCGATCGCCACCTCCAACGCACCGTCGCTCGCTAAGGGTAGCGGCGGCAGAACTTTGGCTTTGCCCGGCACCGTCAACACCACCTTTCCGGCCCGGTTTTTGGCCAATAGATCACCGGTTTTGGCGATGAAGGCGAAGCCGGCGTCAGTACCCAGTAGATAACGGGCGCCCGGCTCATCCATCAATACACCTTCAAAGCTTGCACCATCGGGTGGGTTGATCCGTCCTGAAAGGGGTTCGCCCTGCCCCCTAGCCGAAGGCAGCGTATGGGCGGCAAGACTGTAAGTCCTCCCTGTGGAATCCAAAAAAATAACTGTTTGATTATTGCGTCCCCTCGCCGCGAAGCGAAACCCGTCGCCGGAGCGGTAGTTGAGGGTGGCAGGGTCCACCTCATGCCCTTTAGCGGCGCGTACCCAACCCCGTTCGGAGAGCACCACTGTGATCGGCTCCGAGCCCAACAGATCGGTTTCCTCCAGCGCCTTAGCCGCACGCCGCGCCACTATGGGCGAGCGCCGGCAGGGGACGCCCGGAGCCGGGGCATCGGTGAACTTATCTGCATCTTCAAGCAATTCCGCTCGAATCAGGGCGCGTATACGCCGCGGTGATCCTAGAGTTTTTACCAAGGTGTCGCGCTCTTTTTGCAACTCCGCCTGTTGGGTGCGGATCTTCATTTCCTCAAGCTTGGCCAGGTGCCGCAGCTTCAGCTCCAGTACCGCTTCAGCTTGCACATCGCTCAGCCCGAAGCGGCTCATCAACTCCGGTTTAGGTCGGTCGTAGGTCCTGATGATCTCGATCACCTCGCCGATATTGAGGAAGGCGATGAGATAACCGTCCAGCTTGTGCAATTCGGCCTGAACTTTGTCCAGTCTAAATTGCAGCCTGCGTTCAACCGTGGTTTGCCGAAATTCGAGCCATTCGAGCAGCAGATCCCGCAAGTTACGCACTCTTGGGCGTCCATCCAAGCCAATGCAGTTCAGATTGACCCTATAGGTACGCTCCAGTCCCGTGGTGGCAAAAAGATGGGACATCATGGCGTCTATATCTACCCGGTTGGAGCGGGGTACTAGCACCAGCCGTACCGGTGATTCGTGATCCGATTCGTCGCGCGCGTATTCGAGCCAAGGTAATTTTTTAGCGGTAATCTGTTGCGCTACCTGCTCCATAACTTTGGAGCCCGACACCTGATAGGGCAACGCGGTAATGACCACATTGCCATCTTCCCGTTCATAGGCCGCCCGCAGGCGCACCGAACCCATGCCGGTTTCGTAGATTGTTCTGAGTTCGTGCGGCGTGGAAATGATTTCGGCGCGGGTGGGATAATCGGGCCCTGGCAAGTGTTCCATCAACTGTGCCACCGTGGCTTTGCGGTTATCCAGCAGATGCACGCAGGCGTTGATCAACTCGTCCAGGCAATGGGGAGGGATGTCCGTCGCCATGCCGACCGCGATACCCGAAGCGCCGTTCAAGAGCAGATGCGGTAAGCGCGACGGCAACCGCGCAGGCTCGGCCAGACCGCCATCAAAATTGGGCACCCATTCGACCGTGCCTTGCTTGAGTTCCGCGGTGAGAGCGCTGGCAAAAGCGGTTAACCGCGCCTCGGTATAACGCATGGCGGCGAACGATTTGGGATCGTCGATGGAGCCCCAGTTGCCCTGCCCGTCTATCAGCGGATAGCGAAATGAAAACGGCTGTGCCATCAGTACCATGGCTTCGTAACAGGCCGAATCGCCATGGGGGTGATATTTGCCCAATACATCACCCACCGATCTGGCGGACTTTTGGAACTTCGCCGAGGCCGACAGCCCGAGTTCCGACATCGCGTAAATGATGCGGCGTTGGACCGGTTTTAACCCATCGCCAATATGCGGCAACGCGCGATCCAACACCACGTACATGGAATAGTCCAAGTACGCTTTCTCCGAGAATACCCGAAGCGGCATGCGCTCATCGGCAGGTAGCACTAGCGCCACGTTTTGCTCCTCTTAACTTGATACTGCGCGGTGTTTAAGCCGGCTCGGCCATGTCGCCCCGGGTTTCCAGCCATTGACGCCGATCGGCAGAGCGCTTCTTCGCCAGCAGCATGTCCATCAGTGCATCGGTGTCATCTTGCGGATCATCGGGCTCCACCACCAGTTGCACCAATCGTCTGGTATCGGGGGTCATAGTGGTTTCGCGCAATTGCAGCGGGTTCATCTCACCGAGTCCTTTAAAGCGTTGCACATTCGGCTTAGCCCGCTTGTTTTCATCCGCGATGCGGTGAAGCACCGATTGTTTTTCCGCCTCGTCCAGGGTGTAGTGCACTTCCTTGCCCACATCGATACGGTAAAGAGGTGGCATCGCGACGAAGATGTGGCCGCGTTCGACCAACGGTCTGAAGTGTTTGACGAACAGTGCACACAGCAGTGTGGCGATGTGAGCACCGTCGGAGTCGGCGTCAGCGAGAATGCAGACTTTGCCATAGCGAAGGCCATCTATATCGGCACTCCCGGGATCAACGCCTATGGCCACGGCGACATCGTGTACCTCCTGTGAACTGAGCACTTCGGAGGAGTCCAGATCCCAGGTATTCAAGATCTTCCCCCGTAACGGCATGACCGCCTGGAATTCGCGATCCCGCGCTTGCTTAGCCGAGCCACCAGCCGAATCGCCCTCGACCAAAAACAGTTCAGTGACGGTGAGGTCTTGGCTTTGGCAGTCGGCCAACTTACCCGGTAGTGCGGGACCGCCAGTCAAGCGCTTGCGGATGACTTTCTTAGCCGCCCGTGAACGGCGCTGAGCGTTATTGATCACTAGCTCAGCGATGGCATCGCCCGCTTCTGGGTGCTGATTCAGCCATAAGCTGAATGCATCTTTCACCGTGCCAGATACGAACAGCGCGCACTCGCGTGATGACAGCCGCTCTTTGACCTGCCCGGAAAACTGCGGATCTTTTAGTTTCACCGACAACACGTAAGTACAGCCGATCCAAACATCATCGGGTGCAAGCTTGAGGCCACGGGGTAGCAAGGAGCGGAATTCGCAGTACTCACGCAGTGCCTCGAGCAGCCCTGTGCGCAAACCGTTTACGTGGGTACCGCCTTGGGTGGTTGGCACTAGGTTGACGTAACTCTCATGCACCTCCTCTTCCCCGTCTGTGACCCAGACCACCGCCCAATCGACCGCTTCATTGCCGGTTACAGTGCCACCGCAAAAAGGTTCACGCGGCATGAATTGGGTGCCGATCAGCGTATCGCTCAAATAAGTATCCAAGCCGGACTCGTAGAACCACTCGTCGTGTTCGCCCGAGGTCTCGTCATCCAGGGTGACGCGCAAACCGGGGCACAGTACCGCTTTGGCGCGCAGCAGGTGGCGCAAACGCGGCAGAGCGATTTTGGCAGAATCAAAATAGCGTGGATCGGGCCAGAAGCGGATGGTGGTACCCGTGTTGCGCCGACCAACGCAGCGTACCGCCTCCAGTTCGCTGACTTTTTCACCGCCCGCAAACGCCATACACCATTCCTGGCCAGCGCGGCGCACGGCCACTTGCAGCCGCAGGCTAAGAGCATTGACCACCGAGACGCCAACCCCGTGCAGTCCACCGGAGAACTGATAGTTCTTGTGAGAAAATTTACCGCCGGCGTGCAACCGGGTCAGGATCACCTCGACGCCGGGCACACCTTCTTGCGGGTGTATATCGATGGGCATGCCGCGGCCATCATCCACCACGGTAACCGAGCTATCGCCGTGCAACGTGACGGCGATATTGCCAGCGTGCCCCGCTATCGCCTCATCGACGCTGTTATCAACTACCTCCTGAACCAGATGATTGGGCCGTGCCGTATCGGTGTACATACCGGGCCGCTTGCGTACCGGATCGAGTCCTGAGAGAACCTCGATAGCCGAAGCATCATACGTTCTATCGTTCATCAATATCCCATGCTCGAGCCTGAGGCCCTAAAGTGTTAGGTCCTCAGGCGTCGGGCCTAGCGTCGTCCCAGGATGAATGCATGATCTGACCACCATGGCGTAACCGTTTTATCACCCCCTCCACCCCGATGGCGCCAGTGGATTTGGAGCACACATATTTGGTGAACAGGGCATCGCGGTACGCTTTCACTCCACGCCGGGTAATCGCTCGCCAACGGGGAGCGGGCCTTAGTCTGAACTCGCGCTTAGCGGTGCCATAGGCATATTCCTTAAATTCGCGGGTAGGACAGCTAATGCCTTCGTAAAAGACGTTGACAACACCGGTTTTGCTCCTGATGACAACGGTGTAACGAATCACCTTATCGCTGCCGAAGCTCAAGGAGCTCTCATCTATATAGTAACGGTGAGTGGCACCTGCGAAGTTCAACTGTATGGGGGTGAGATGTTCTTGGCGTGGAAACGGGGGCAGGGCTAACTCGTTTTCGCGCCAGTCAGTCACCTCATCACCGTAAGTGCTACGAAGCGGTGTAGGATCATTGCGGGACTTGGAGGAGCCTAGCTGTGCGTTCGCGCCGCCGGCTGGGAGCAAAATACCCAGGGCGAGAAAAACCGAGGGGGCAAGAAAAACCGAGGCACACCCCACCAGTGCGGCGGTCCAGCCCCGCGATCGGAGCCGGTGCTCAACTACATGATTGTTATCAATCGCTCTGGCCATGTTCTCAAGCCTCAGGAAATAAGTCCCCAGACAACGAGTCTTGGGAATAATAACCGCCCAGAACATAAAAACTCTGGAAGATAACCCCGCCAATGCGTCTCCAGTGGCACGCAACAGAGCGGTTTGACCAGCGTTCTAGGCACCGGTTTTACGAAGATTGGAGGACAGCCAGGCCCCAGCCTAAAGCTGGGGCATTTTTGTGAGCAGCTTGGCGCTGGAGCGCTTGCTGGATTAGCTTTAAGCGTCCAAGCTGTCCAGCGCTTTTTGGAAGCGGTTGGCATGAGAGCGCTCTGCCTTGGCCAGTGTCTCAAACCAGTCGGCCACCTCGTCAAAGCCTTCGTCGCGGGCGGCTTTAGCCATGCCGGGGTACATATCGGTGTACTCATGGGTCTCGCCGGCAATAGCAGCCTTGAGATTGTCGGCGGTGCCACCGATGGGCAGTCCGGTGGCGGGGTCGCCGGATGCCTCTAGATACTCCAAGTGGCCGTGCGCATGGCCGGTTTCGCCCTCGGCGGTGGACCGGAATACGGCGGAGACGTCGTTGTAGCCCTCTACGTCGGCTTTCGCCGCGAAATAAAGATAACGCCTATTAGCTTGAGACTCCCCGGCAAACGCGTCTTTTAAATTCTGTTCCGTTTTACTGCCTTTCAACTCCATCAGTCTGTGTCCTCCCAGTTGTGCAACACTTTGGGCCCCGGCGGGGCGCCATTGATAAGTTTAATAACATTCGTACGGGATGTGGCCCCAGAGGTAGAAACTCCAGGACACGATAACTATTGTGCGACTAGAACTATTGTGCGGCTAGCCGCGCGGCCTCTAGGAAGCATGTCCGCTAGGCCATGATTAACTTAGGAATTGTGGTGAGGAGTACAACCATTGTCAAACGAAAATAGTGCTTGGAGCGCGTTGACGCCACCGGTGCAGAACCTTTAGGTTGCGTATTTTACGTGGGCATCGAGCAGCCCCCACAAACCATACGAGCATCTAAAGTTATGTCCTCTGGCGAACAGTCGGCTGAGCAAGTTTTGGCCACCGAGCAAGCTCTATCATTCGAACAAGCACTCGAAGCGCTTGAGAAGGTCGTGGCTGAGATGGAGAAAGGCGATCTCAGCCTTGAGGCGTCGTTGACACTTTACGAGCGGGGTATGGCGCTCAGCGACCACTGCCAGAGGAGCCTAGACGAAGCGGAGCGCAAAGTCCGCATATTGAGTGAGCGTGGCCCCGGTGAGTCGGACGGTACCGGTGAGTTGGACGTTAAAAGGGACCTGGAGGAGTTTTCCCTTGACAGCCATGAATAACCTCAATCTGGATGAGGCGGCGCTATCGGCCGCGCTCAAGAGCTGCCAAGCGCGGGTGCAAGAGGTGTTGGCGCAGTGCCTACCCGGGGAGTCCGCCTACCTGGAGCGCTTACATCAAGCTATGCGCTACGCCGTTTTGAATGGCGGCAAGCGGGTGCGGGCGGCGTTGGTATACCTGACCGGTCAAGCCCTAGCCGGTCAAGCCCTAGCCGATCGAACGATAAAAAACTCTGAAGGTTCGCGCAGCCCCGGTCCCAATGGAGTCTATCTAGATAGGGCTGCCGCTGCGGTGGAGCTGATTCACGCTTATTCCTTGGTGCACGACGACCTGCCGTGTATGGATGATGACGCTCTGCGCCGTGGTGTGCCCACATGCCACATCAAATTCAACGAAGCGACGGCAATGCTCGCGGGAGACGCTCTTCAGACGCTGGCATTCGAACTCCTGGCCGGGGATGGCCTAGAGCGCCATCCCAATGCCGCCGAGATGGTGGCGGTGTTGGCCAAAGCCAGCGGTGCTGCCGGCATGGCGGGGGGACAGGCCATCGATTTAGCGGCGGTGGGCAAAGCGCTCACCCTGACTGAATTGCAAACTATGCACGAACTTAAGACAGGCGCTCTTATACGGGGTGCCGTGCGCCTCGGGGCGCTATGCACATCAGCACCGGGTGATGCCCGCATAGAGCCACTGGACCGATACGCGTACCGCATTGGCCTAGCCTTCCAAATCCAAGATGACATCCTCGATGTAGAGGGAGACACAACAACCCTCGGTAAACGTCAAGGGGCCGACGAAGCGCTAGATAAACCGACCTACCCCGCCCTGCTCGGTTTGGAGGAAGCCAAAAGCATGGCTTTCACCATGCACGAAGAAGCTATAAAAGCACTGCAGGGTTTCGATAGCCGGGCCGATCCGCTGCGTTGGCTGAGTGCCTTCATCATCGCTAGGACCCATTGAGTGGCTGAGTGTTGCCGGCGTCATTGATAGCGGACTGGACATTACAATAGTAAGCTGATGTGCTTTATCGGGCCTCACCTCCGCCGGGGTCCAGCACTTCACTAGGAGATGGTGATGAACACGCTCGAAACGGTCGCTGCTGAAGCCGGCGTTGAACACATTGCTGACGTACAAGGGAGCGCTGATACTCGCTGTATCCCCATCGACAAAGTCGGCGTAAAAGGCATTCGCCACCCGGTGAAAGTGATGGACCGCTCAACCGGGGAACAGCGCACCATCGCCACCTTCAACATGTATGTGAATTTGCCCCAGGACTTCAAGGGCACCCACATGTCCCGTTTCGTGGACATTTTGAATCAGCACGAGTACGAGATTACCGTCCAAACCTTCAAGCGCATGCTCGATGAGATGACCGAGCGGTTGGAGGCACAATCAGGTTACATCGAGATGACTTTCCCGTACTTCGTCTCCAAGGCCGCTCCCGTGAGTGGTGTTACCAGTTTGATGGACTACGAGGTCAGTTTCATCGGCAAAATCGACCGCGGCGTTGTTTTCATGCATACCAAGGTGATAGTACCGGTCACATCGCTGTGTCCGTGCTCGAAGCAGATTGCAGATTACGGTGCGCACAATCAACGCTCTCATGTCACCGTGGACGTGCGCACCAATGCGCTGGTCTGGGTGGAAGAGCTTATCGATATCGTAGAGAACGAGGCATCTTGCCAGCTTTACGGCGTGCTCAAACGCCCGGATGAGAAATACGTGACAGAGCGCGCGTATGACAATCCCAAGTTCGTGGAAGACATGGTGCGCGATGTGGCGGCACGGTTGAATGAAGATCCGCGGGTGACCGCTTATGTAGTGGAATCGGAGAATTTTGAATCCATCCACAACCACTCGGCTTATGCTTTGATCGAACGGGACAAGGATATTGCCTCAGGTTGAGCAGGCAGGTGACCGATTGAGCACGCAGCCAGTGAGGCGAAATCTGACTACAGGGCACCGCTAAAAATAGTCATTTTTTCGTGAGCGCGGGAAAGCACCGCGCGCACAACCGCAGTGTATAAGGTCATACATGAGGATTAGAGCACGGCGCTGACGCCGCAATCGCGGAAAAGTGCAATTTTAGAGGTGCCCTACAGTAGTATCCGTGTAGAGGCATCTTCCGCTGACCCCGGTCCTCAAATGATGCCTCACTCAAGGCGCATGGCCCTCGTCATTGCGCTTCAGGCGCAACCAATCGAGTAGTGGCTGCGAAAATCTTTGCAATATCCCATCCAGCAGTGCGATGACGGTGGCACTGAGGGGTGTGGCGAGTGCCAGCGGTAATGCCACCAGGGCGATGGCTGCGCTGCCAACCAGAAGATCGGTGAGCCAATGGGCGCCACTTACCATTCGCGGCAATACCAGGAAGCCGGCCACAAGAACAGTGATCAGCCCTAGGCGTCTACCGGCAAATGCCCAGATAAAAAAGGTAAACAAAGTAACGGTGGTACCGTGATCACCCGGAAAGCTGTTCCCGGATATATCTTTCACTTTGATTTCGGTAAAGACGGTGGAAAGACGGATGACCGGTTGCAGTTGTAAGCTTGGACTCAAGCGTTCGAAGACAAAAACATGTTTGGTGGATAGGTATAGAACGGTGACGGTAAAGACGGTGAGAAAAACACCCTGAGCCAAGCGGCGGGTCAGATCCATAAGTCCACCAGCCTTTAAGTGAAACAAAAAAATCAGAGCGAACGCCAGTGCCGAGCCGAGGTCGAACCATCGTGTATTCGCAGCCGCCCAGAACCAATGCCATCCCGCTCCCATATAACGCAGGTGCCCATGCAAGATATTGAAGGCATAAGTGTCGATATGATCCCATACAGACCGGGTCACGGGCCAGAACCAAGAGCCGAGCAGCGCCGCCGCCGCCAGCCAGCAGCCAGCGATGACCCGCAGGCGCCAAAGCCGCCACCGTGCCGTTGCCATAGCCACTGCATCCGTAGGTGGCGCCGTCATGAGCCGCGCTCGTCCCGTTTGGCCGCCTCCCACAAGCGCTCACGGGTATCGTCATCCAACGCTGCTAACCCTGCCTGCGGAGCATTAGCCTCCATCGCTCTAAAGCGGGACTCAAACCGGGCATTGGTGTCCATCATGACCTGGTCGGGATCGATACGTAGGTGTCTGGCGATATTCGCCGCGGTAAAGAAAACATCGCCCAATTCAGCCGCCGCGGCCGCCGTATCACCTTCTCTAATGGCAGCGTTCAGCTCATCACACTCTGTGCTCAATTTGGCGGCCGGACCGGTTACGCCGGGCCAGTCAAAGCCGGTCTTGGCGGCGCGCTTTTGCAGCGCGACGGCGCGCTTGATCGGAGGCAACCCACGGGTGATGCCGGCCAGGGCGCTGGCCGCCTCGGGAGCGCCTTTGCGCCGCCTTTCCTGCGCTTTGATCACCTCCCAATTCTCCCCCGCTAGCTCCCGCGGCGCATCCGCGAAGACATGGGGATGGCGTCGCACCATTTTATCGACGATGGCGCGGGCGACGTCAGCGAAGTCGAACAAGCCCTGCTCCTCGGCAATACGTGCGTGGAACACGACTTGAAACAGAAGATCACCCAGCTCATCGAGCAGTTCTTCATGATTTTGCCGGTTGATGGCATCGGCCACCTCGTAGGCTTCCTCGACGGTATAAGAGGCTATGGTCGCGAACGTTTGCTCTGCGTCCCAAGGACAACCGCTAGCCGGATCCCGCAGCCGGCGCATCAACGACAGCAAATCGCCGAGACCGCGCTGCGCTCTACTGACGCTTACTTCACTCATGTATTGCCTCTTCGGATCTGCGCACAGCAAACGTTTTCACGGCCAAGGCCGTCACGTTCAAGGTCTACGTGGGGAACATCCCGCTGGTACGCCAGGACGAACACGCCCGCCAATGGAGGCTCGACAGTTTACGCTGATGCTCCTGCAGAACCTACCGTAGCGCGGCTGCTATGGCTTACCGCGCTTATCCTCTGCCTGGACTTTTGCAGCACCCGTGCGTGGGCGGACAACTCAGCCGGCAGAGCGGCGTTTATCGCTGCCGAGAGAGCATTGGCGCAAAAAAGCACCGCGCTGTTCGCGCCTTTGTACGAGCGTTTGCACAATTACCCGCTACGCCCCTATCTGCAAGCTGAGCGGTTACGGCAGCGGTTACCGGATGAGCGGGAGCAGGCGAAGGTGTTTTTGGCGCGCTATGGCAACGCGCCCATGACCCAGCCTTTGCGCTCCGCGCTCTTGCGCTTTTTCGCGAAGGACGGTGCCTGGAGCGAGTGGCTCGAGCACTACAGGGGGTCCAAGGCTGACGCTCAGAGATGTCGCCACGCCCATGCGCTGTGGCAAACAGGCCGCGTCAAGGAAGCGGCCAGCCGGACCCAAGCACTCTGGTTGAACGGCAAGTCCATGCCGGATGAATGCGATGCGCCCTTCTCCAGATGGCGGCAAGCCGGTGGCATATCCAATCCACTCACGCTTGCACGGATTGCCCTTGCAGTGCGCGCGGGCAACCCGCCGCTGGCCCGTTATCTAGGCAAGAAACTGCCCCCTGAAGAGCGGACGTTAATGAAAGCTTGGCTGCGTCTTCGCGACAACCCTAAAAGCGTCGCCGAGTTGCCGCTGATCCGCTACCCGGCGCAAACCGAAGATATGGTGGCCTATGCGCTGCGCCGCCTCGCCCGCACCGACGCCGTTGAAGCCGCCCGCTTTTGGCGTGAGGAGCGCACCCGCCGGCCCTATCCACCGGTAGCGGTGAAGCGGGCCGATGAATGGGTCGGTCTGTTCCTCGCCGGTGCCCAGCGCCCGGAGGCAGTGGATTGGTTGAGCGGCATTCGCGAGCCCATCCGCGACCAAGTGCGTTATTGGCGCGTTACCAGTGCGCTCCGGCATGGCCGTTGGCCCGCCGCCCGTCAGGCGCTAGGCAGACTACCGGCACAGGAGCTAAAGGAGCCGCGCTGGCAGTATTGGCAAGGCCGGGCTGCAGAGCATGCTGGCCAGGTGCAGTTGGCTAGACAAGCGTATGCGCGTGCCGCCAGCGCCCGCTCCTTTCACGGCTTTCTAGCCGCTGATAGATTAGGCCGCCCCTATAGCTTGAATCCACAACCGCAGGCCCCCTCTGCGGCCGCCATCAAGCGCTTGTCGAACCAACCGTCAGCCAAACGCGCCCGTGAATGGCTGGCCATGGAGCGCTACACCGAGGCGCGCCGTGAATGGCATTACCTACTCGGCCAGCTCGAGGGTGCTAAAGATCTGATCGCCGCGGCGCATGCCGCCCACGGCTGGGGTTGGCACAGCATGGCTATTGTGACGCTAGGCCGGGCCAAGGCTTTGGATTTCATCAGCCTTAGGTTCCCGCTCCCGTACCAGACCATAGTACGAAAAGAAGCCAAAAGAGCCGGCGTTTCCGCGCTGTGGGCACGGGCAGTGATGCGCCAGGAGAGCGCTTATCTGAACGACATACGCTCGAGCGCGGGCGCCTTGGGTCTTATGCAACTGCTGCCGGGAACAGCCCGGGAGGTGGCCCAATCACTAGGGATGAGACTGCGCCACAACGCCGAGCTTTTCTCACCCGTGCTCAATATTAAATTCGGCACCACCTATTTGGCCCGTCTGAGCAAGCGTTTGAACGGACACACCGCGCTGGCGACGGCGGCATACAATGCCGGCCCCCATCGCATTCGTAGATGGCGTGCGCAATCGACACTGCTAGATGGCGACATTTGGGTGGAAACCATCCCTTTCAAGGAAACACGCCGCTATGTGAGGGCCGTGCTCGCGTACCAGGCTATTTATGGACTCACTCATGGGGCGAATCACGGTATACGCGGGCGCTATCCCAGCTTTCGTGTCAGCGAGGCACTCACCCCTGTAGCCCCTTACGAGTAAATATGGCGAAGATGGCAAATAGCGCCTAGGTGAAACTTGGTCGGACCTT
Organism: Gammaproteobacteria bacterium; assembly: GCA_012103455.1. Taxonomy (GTDB): domain Bacteria; phylum Pseudomonadota; class Gammaproteobacteria; order HK1; family HK1; genus WLWT01. Next base: position 2,930,094 of record WLWT01000001.1, on the reverse strand, counting down.
AAACCACCGACTCCCCAGCACCGAATACGGAGCCCTCGCCAAATAGCGAGTAGTACTTCAAGTCCAACAACCGCGGGTCCACATTCACGGCCGTTCCGTTCAAGAATACATGCCCCTGGCGCTGGCAAAAACCGAGCCACTTCTGCAAAAAGCGGTTCATCTCCCATTTGCGTTCCAACTCGGGTCTACGCCGCCCTGGCCGCCACGCCGTTACTCGGCGCAGGCGCCGCCTAGTGTGGTAAAGCAGTTCCACTGAACGTACATCGTGGTAAACCCGGATCCGGGCATTGGGTTCCAGCACCAGACCGGCATCGCTTTCGAAGCGGTAGGTCAGCGACAAAGTGGTGGTATAGCGGGTGCGCTCATGAATGCTCAGGTAGAGATCCATAGCATCGGCAACACGGGATTTGACACTGCCTTCGAATTCATCCAAAGAGGGAATCAAACGCATGAGCCGGACGAAGTTACTCTCATACACATGTATGAGCCGCGAGAGGCTATGCGACTCGCGTGTGAGTGAGGCGATATCAGGGCCGGTGTAAAGCATCTGGCGGATGTTAGCACAACCGGCTAGACAAACACCGCGTGCATAGCGCTTAGCATAGAAGAGCTTACTTCCGGCGGGGCTCATCCGGCCTTACCGGTAGGCGGTATACGCACCAATCCCCCAACACTACGCGATCCATATCGGTGCGCAAAAAGCAAGCGAGTGCCTCCTTGGGTGTGCGCACAATGGGTTCGTTTTCGTTGAATGAAGTATTCAACACCATGGGAATGCCGGTGATGGTGGCGAATGCCTCGATCAAGGCGTAGAACCTGGCATTGGATTCCCGGCTCACTGTTTGCAGCCGGCCGGTTCCATCCACGTGGGTCACCGCCGGGATCTGAGCTCGGCGCTGCGCCAGTACAGGCAGGACTTGCGTCATGAACGGAACCGGCTGCGCGCGCTCAAACCACGCGCCTACATGCTCCTCCAGTATAGACGGGGCGAACGGTCTGAACGGTTCGCGCAGCTTTATCTTGCGGTTGAGCAATTCACGTATGTCCTCACGGCGCGGATCGGCCAAAATGGAGCGGTTGCCAAGCGCCCTAGGCCCCCACTCCATACGGCCCTGAAACCAGCCCACCACTTGCCCGCTAGCGATGGCAGCGGCAGTATCGGTAACCAGAGCGGCCTCCTCGGCAAAGTGCTTCAGGTGCATGCCGCGAGCCCGCAACTCGGCCCCATGTTCAGCCAGCGTGTCCACCACCTCAGAAGGCGCGGCCTGCGGCCCGTAGTAAGCGTGCGTCATCGTGCTTGCCTTCATGGACTGACCCTTGCGCTTGAGCACAGCGAAGGCAGCACCGATGGCGCCCCCCGCATCGCCAGCCGCCGGCTGCACATAAACCCGCTCAAACGGTGTTTGTGTGGTGATCTTGCCGTTGGCCAGGGAATTCATGGCGCAGCCGCCCGCCAACACGACCGTCTTGCTCAGGTGGCGCGCTTGCAGCGCGCGGAGCAGATGAAAGAAAGCAGTTTCATAGAGGTGCTGGGTGGCGAAAGCGATCGCTTTATGCCGCGCTTCGATGGGCTCCTCACCGTGGCGGGCGGGACCTAGCTGCAGTTCCAGCCGCTCGGAGAAAAGGCGGCCCACTTGGGGCACGCCGCCATCCCAAGCGTAAGCCACACGCTCTTTATGATGGCGAAAATAATTCAGATTCAGGCTAAAAGCGCCATCCGTGTGTGTGGTTACCATGTCTGCCAGATGGCTATTGACGGTACTCGCTTGCGCCTCCCCCGCGCCGTATCCAGCCAGACCCATGACCTTGAATTCATCGCCATATTGCCAAAAGCCCAGATATTGGGTCATGGCTTGGTAGAAAATGCCGAGTGAATGAGGAAACCGTATCCGGCCTTCCACCGGCCAATCACTGTGCGTCCAATACCCCCACGCGGCACTGGCAAAATCGCCAAATCCGTCAACCGAAACACAGGTGGCAGCAGCCTCTCCCGAAGCAGAAAAAGCCGACGCCAGATGAGCTAGGTGATGCTCTATGGCGTGCACTTGGCCGCTGAAAACGGAGTTGTCTATGACCGCCAGATGGCTGGCGATGGAAGTGCGTGCTTTTTTGTTGCGCAAGCTCTGCCACAGCAAGCCCAGGCTTGGGCGGGTGCGCAGGGTATAAGCGATTTTGGCACCAAGCGATGCACGGGGGTCGGAGTTGACCGCGACATCGCTCACCCCGGCAAGGCGCAAGCCGGCATGGGCGAGGCAATAACGTATCGCCTCACTTGGAAATCCCGCCCAGTGTTTTACCCGTCTGAAACGCTCCTCTTCGGCCGCCGCGGCCAGCTCTCCATCAATGACCAAGCAAGCGGCCGAATCGCCGTGAAACGCATTGACGCCGAGAATCGGGCCGTTCAAGTCTAACTGTTCCCTTAGTTTGAATAACGCTAGTTTGAACAACGCTTCCCGGCTACGTTCGCTTGACTAGTTTTCAGCTTCGCCCCCGGCGCATGCCGCATCCCAATGGCGGGCGAGGATGTTAACAGCGATCAATGCCTCCGCCGCGGCACGTTGCAGCGCATACACCAAGCCGGCCCGCCCATCGAATAAACCACCCTTCACGATCAGGTAATACAGAGGCAATAACCAGGGCATGACCACGCAGAGCCGGCGCAGCTTATGGGATAGGCCGAGCTTAGCGAAAGACTTGGAACACAACCAATTCGCCTCCAGCTGAGCGTACCGGCCCTGCGCCCACAACCAGCGTTGCAAGCTCTTACGATCGTCGTGTAATAGATATCCGGCCAATTGCCGGGTGTCGCCGGCTATGCGCACGCGCTGAGTGTGGCCGTCCATGTCATAGTGCCCGGCACCACGCCGGTATAGTGCTATCGTGGGTGGGTACAAAGAGCCATGTAAAACCTGACCGTAAACACAGTATTTGAAGGGAACCGCGTAAGCAGCGACATCGGGCGGTGGCACCAGCGTGGCGACCTCCGAGCGCAGGGCATCAGTCACAACCCAATCGGCGTCCAGAGCTAAAATCCACTCTGTTTCTATACCAGTCTCGCTGATCCCGTAGTTCCACTGATCCGCATGGTTCTCGAAGGCGCGCTGCACCACGCGAACTCGAGCGAACTCAGCTAATACCTCGAGGGTCGCATCGGTGCTAAAACTGTCCACGACTACAATCTCCTGAGCCCACGACAGCGCGTGTAACGTTCTTTCTATATTGGGCGCTTCGTTGTACGTCAGCAGGACCGGGGTTATCTGGTTGAGCATGGTTGCGCCCGCGCCGTTAAAAAGCGCTTTTCTATAATGCTCGTATACGTCGTTTCCATCTGCCCGGCCACCGCGTTCCAGGTGAATTGCCGCTCCACTAGCCGGCGCCCGGCCTGACCCATACAAGGTCCCCCCATGCCAAGTCCCCCCGTGCCAAGATCCGGGACCGCATTAGCTAGGATACTGGCCAGCCCTTTAGCGATGGGTTCAACGCCTACCTCGACAATAAGGCCAGCACCGGCCTTATCGACGGCACGGGCTAATCCAACATGCGGACTCAGTAACACCGGACACCCTGCCGCCATCGCCTCGAGCACGGCATTGGCAAAATTCTCCGAGCGTGATGGCAAGGCGAGCACGCTTGCTCGGGCGAGTAGGCGATCGCGCTCGCGGCGATCCACCCTACCTACGAATTTGACCCGTCCGGCGACGCCCGCATCCGCCGCCAAGGCCTCCATGCGCGCCCGGTAGCCCCGCTCATCGGGTCCCGCTACGGTGAGCCTGGCGTGCCTTAGCCGAGCCATGGCGGGGATTAACTGATCAAGGCCTTTCTTCGGCGTAATACGGCCCAAAAACAGCACATGATCGGCATCACGGACCTGACCGGTGAGCACCGGCAAATCTGTGCCATTGGCTACGATACAGACAGGTGCCAGGTCCAGACCTAGCTCAGCCAGTTTGGCAACTTCCAACTCGGAGGTCGCGTGAATACGCGCCGCGCGGCTTAAGGTGCGCTTTTCATAAAGCGTGATCCACGCTCGTTTACGTAGGTTTCCGCGCGCCGCAAGCAGTGTTTTGTCAAGCATGCCACGTGGGGCAATCAGGTAAGGCACTCGGTGTTTAGCCGAGACCCGTGCCGCCGCACTGATAGGCCACAGAAAAACCGAATGCAAGTGAACGATGTCTATGGCGTTGATGGACCGGGAAAGAGCTAAACGCAGTTGCGGCGCATAATAAAAGCGGCGCAATAGGGCAACCGGAGAAATCGGGGCATAGCGCACCTCAACCCCATCCAGGTAGTGAGGCTCCTCGGTTGATACGGGGCTTTCCTCAAGTCCATCCACATTGGTGGTGAAGACTTGAACCCGGTGCCCTCGCTCGACCAGTGCCCGACTTAAACCGTGGACCGATTCGATGGGTCCACCATAGCGTTTGGCCGGTAGATAAGTGGGTATTACGTGAGCGATGTGCACCGGGTGAGCCCATGCTGCGCCACCGTCCCGCGGGCTGCCGCTACAAAGCGCGCCACGCCATCCTCAAGGCGGTGACTGGCCACCGTTTGCCGGGCAGCGCTTGCCATGGCTTGCAACTGCGTCTTATCCAGCGCCGCGAAACTGCGCAGGGCATCTTCGATGGCCCGTACATCGCCCTGCGTCACTACCCATCCATTACTCGAATTCAGTAGATCGATGGCCGCGCCCATCCACCGTGTAGCAATAACCGGTAATCCGGCGGCCAGCGCTTCGGGGATGATCATGCCCCATCCGTCGTACCGCGATGGCGCAATCAGGCCTTGCGCGCTTGCGTACACGGCGGGCAACTCGTCCCAGCTCTTAAAACCCAAGAAGCGCACCTGCCCAGCTAAGTTCTTCAAACGGAGTTTGAGTTTGTTTTCCAACTCTCCGGCACCGGTCACAGCGAGTCCGAGACTCGGATGCTCCAGCGCCACTTTGGCAAACGCGTGAGCCAGGAGATCAACGCCCTTACGGTGGGATAAAGAACCTGAATAGAGTAGCCACCGGGTGGCGCCGGACTGGGCGGGATCCATCCTTGAAGATTCAGGCCCACAGGGTTCAGGCCCACAAGGTTCAGACCCATCGGTCTCAAGAGGCCGCGTGCATTGGCTGAACCGCTCCAAATCGGAGAAGTAAGGCACGTTAAAATAGGCACGCTCGCGGCCAAATTCTTCACTATAGCCGTCTACCGCCCATTGCCCGATGCCCCAGATAGGCACCGCTTGGCTGTGCAAGGTGCGCAATCCCCAGCGCCTAAACCAGCGCCCCAATGCACCCCGGTAACGGGCCCCGGGCCGCTCACCCCAAAAACACCAGGGTTTAGCGCTGCCCGCCCGGCGGCGCATTAGACGGCGTGTCAGCGCAGAGCGATAGTGGCCAAAGATCGCCAACTGCCCCCAATTCAGCCAATGATTGGCGTCGCGCCGCGTGAACCGATGATCGGATAGAAAAGCGTGCTGATGGGCGCACTTCGTCATCTTCCACTGCCGCTCTGGGGCCGCTGCGCGAACGTAGATAACACGCAGGGCGAAGACTTGCGCCGTGGTCAGTGCGTCGAACAACTCCACTTGGTAAGGCGATGGTATATCGGTTATTACGATGACCCGCTCCAAGGCCGCGCCGGACCGTTCCATCAGTCCTTATCCGTTCGGTTGCGCAGGAACAGCCACCAGATGGCGAGCCACGCCAGCACGATATAGCTCATTAACACCAACTCGGTCATGGAGCGCACGCCCGCGAACAATGTCATCGCGCAAACAGCGTAGAGCAAGCGTCCAACCCCTAAATGGGTCACCGCCCACAGGGCACTCATCATCCGGGCCAATTGCCCATAGATGAGTCCCCCTATCAATACGATGATGTAACCGCCACTCATGTACCACTCTGAAATCACTGAGACGGACAGGGAGAGACCTTTTTCGCCGATAAACTCAGCGAGGTTGAAGCCCGACCCGACCGGTTTTCCTTGCCAGATCGCTCGGGGAATGGGCCGCACCAAGGCATACACCAGTTGTTGGTGGTAGACATAATCATGACTGTCGGGAATGATTTTGATGATCTGACAAAGCCGGAAAAAATTGTCATCCACGTTAACCCGATCGAACGCCACCTCTTCAGCCGCATCGCCGTAGAAGTAGTGTGCCAGGCCGATATTGCGGTAACGCAGCATAACCTCCATGAAATACAAGATGGAGGCGACCGCAACCCCGATCACGATGAGCTTACGCACATCCAGGCGCTGCTGTGCCAAGATCCAAGTAATAAGTGGCGCTCCGGCCATCACACCGACCACACGCCGCCCGCCTCCTTGAGCCAGTAGCAGCAACAACAGCACCGCCATCAAAAACACGAGGATGGTCGGTCCGCGCAGCCAGCCTATACGCAGCCCCAAGGTCACACCGAATACGGGTACCAGGAAACCGAAGTAAGGCAGGTGATCCAAAATAGCATCCCAACCCCCCAAGGTTTGCGGTCCCCAAGGCGCTGCCCAGCGTCCTACACCCAAAAAAAATATGAATTTACTGGGGTTAAAGCCCACGGCGTAAAAGTACTTGAATGAACCTACGGCGAAGCACAGAACCGCGAGCTTGAAAATGAGCGCTGGCGGGACATCGCGGTCAACCGAACGCTGTACCAGTCCTGGTACGTGCCACCGCGCAAACAAAGCCGCGCCGTAACAACCGGCGCAGAACGTACCCACCGCGATGAAGCCATTGGCGACGTCCGCTGAGGTCAGCCCTAGCAGTACGGCGTCGCCTTGCAACAGATCTAGAAGCAGCCAATAAACAACCGCGAATGGCAACAAGTGTTCAAGCCGCAATATGGCCTTGGGATCGCGCAAGCTGGCAGCAAAAGGTGCGATAGCTAAACCGGTGCATAACATGGCCGCAGGAAAAACTAAAGCCGCCTGCGTCGCATCGCGTTCGGGTAACAAAAGCACGCCCAGTAGGGTCCCTAGAACTGTGCTGAATAGGCCAAGTCCAGCGTAAACCGGCGGCGCTTGCGCCGTGTACTCGGCGCTGCGCGTAACCGCCGGCGTACTCATGCGGCGGCACTGCGGGCCATGTTGCCCGCACGCAGGCTGGAGGCGAATCGGGGTTTCAAGTAATCCAGCGCGGCCGGAAAGGCGGCGGCCAGCACCTCAAGCGCCCATCGCCTTGACCAGTGGGCGTTGACAAAGCGTGGCAACGCCGGTGCCGGGTGGGACAACAACCATTCATGCACGGGCACGGTAAAACCGGTCTTGCGCCGTTGCCTCAGGGCGGCGGGCAAACCTTTTGGCGGGGCATTGGCTAACATCTTTTTGCCCGCAGGGGGTAGCGCCTTACCCATGGCCAGCAACACCGACTCCAGCAGTTGCCGATCCACAAGGGGCGTGCGGATCTCCACCGAATGGGCCATGCCGGCCCAGTCGGCGTCGCGCAATAGCTGGGTGCGCAAATAATGAATCGACTCGAGCGCCGCCACATTCAAGTGATTGGCGCCCAAGTGATTGGCGCCCAGATGATTGGCCGACAGGCGGCCCGGGACCAGTTGGCTGGGATGAGTCAGCGGTGGCCAGCTCCGCTTGGCCTCCTGCCAGGCATCACCAGTTAGGAGCGTTGCCAACTCTTGGGCCGTGAACAGACCACGCTTCGCCATGTACGCCCCCCCCAAGGTGGCCGCCAGAGCAGGCAACGCCGCCATCTTCGGGCTCAGCCCCGCGGCGCGCGCCACCCCGCCGGCCACTGTACCCAACGCAGCCGTCAAGCATGGCTTTCGGCGCATCCAGCCAAATATCCGCAGCCACTTAGGGATATCGCGAAATGAGGGGTAGCCGCAAAACAACTCATCGCCACCCACCCCGCTCAAGGCCACCTTGAGCCCGTGCGCTTTAGCCACTTTTGCCACTAACCAGGTATTGAGCCCGTCAATAGTGGGCTGATCCATACACGCGAAGAACGCCGGTAGCTCCTGCTGTACATCTTGCCGGCGAAACAGCGTGCTAACGCTGCGGGTCCCGGCGTAGTGGCGCACCAACATCTGCGCGCCACTGATCTCGCTTTGCTCGCTGGTCTCACCAAAGCCTGCCGTAATAGCCATCGGCGATGGCACACCGGCGCCATGCAAAAGTCCAAGCAGCGATCCTGAATCGATGCCTGCCGATAAAAAAATACCTACCGGTACATCCGCCACCAAATGTGCGGCAACACTGTCACTGAGCGCCCGGCGTACCTGCGCCGCCCTATCGGCAGCGCCCGGCTTGTGTGCCGCTGTCTCGAAACGATCGGCGACCGAGTACCAGATATGTGCCTCATGTGCGCCGTGCTCATCGACCCGTACATACCCGCCTGCTGGCACCGCCTTCACCGCCGCGTCCAGGGGCTGCGTATCGGGCACACTACCTAGGGCCAGATAGGCGCCCAGCGCGCCCGGATGACACCGGCCTGCGGTCAAGCCGGTGACGGCAAAAGCCCGTGCACTCGAGCACACCTGCACCGCAGTGCCGTCGTCGGTGAAATAGAGTGGTTTGATGCCGTAGGGATCACGGGCAAGCAGCAACTGGCGTGCCTGATCATCCCACAAGGCGAAAGCGAACATACCCCGGAGCATGGTCAACATGGCCGCACCGTGCTGGGCGTACAGGGCCAGCACGACCTCGGTATCCGATGCGGTAATAAACCGGTAACCCAGCGCCTGCAAATCACGCTTGAGCGCGGCAAAATTGTAGATCTCGCCGTTGAATGAAATGACGAAGCGCCCGTCCCCATACACCATCGGCTGATTCGCACGCGGATCGGTATCGATGATGGCAAGGCGGCGGTGACCTAAACATATGCACCGATCAGGGCTTTGCCAGATGCCATCTCCGTCCGGGCCTCGTGCGCTCATGAGGGCGCATAAGCGGGTGACTGCATCCAGATCGGCTAGGCCATCGCCGTAGTTAAAGCTCGCAGCCACGCCACACATACAGGGTCTCAATCACATACAGGGTCTCAATCCGACAATTGTTCACGAAACCAGGCCACGGTGCGCTCCAAACCGCGCTCAAGGGATACTTGCGGCGACCAGTCTAGTGTTTTTTGGGCGAGGCTGATGTCCGGACAGCGCTGAAAAGGGTCGTCCTGCGGTAGCGGCCTGAACTCGATGGACGATTTTGAGCCGCAGCACTCGATAACCACCGCCGCCAGCTCTTTCACCGAGATCTCCGCCGGATTGCCGATGTTCATAGGGCCCGTCACCGCATCGTCACTGTCCATCAACCGCACACATCCCTCTATCAGATCATCCACATAACAAAACGAACGTGTCTGCGAACCGTCTCCATACAGGGTGATAGGTTTATCCAGTAACGCTTGAACGATGAAATTCGATACCACCCGGCCATCGTCGGGTCGCATCCCGGGTCCATAGGTGTTGAAGATCCGGGCCACTTTGATCGGCAGACTCAATTGCCTGTGGTAGTCGAAGAAAAGGGTTTCGGCACACCGTTTACCTTCGTCGTAACACGAGCGCGGTCCTATCGGATTGACCCGCCCCCAGTAGTCCTCTTTTTGCGGGTGCACTTGCGGGTCGCCGTAGATTTCACTGGTGGAGGCCTGAAACACCCGGGCGCCCACCCGTTTGGCTAACCCCAGCATATTGATAGCACCGTGCACACTCGTTTTAGTCGTTTGCACCGGATCGTATTGATAGTGGACAGGGGAAGCGGGGCAAGCCAGATTAAAAATACGATCCACTTCGATATACAGCGGAAACGTAATGTCGTGGCGCATCAGCTCGAAGCGCTTGTCATCGAACAGATCCGAAACGTTATCGCGTGAGCCGGTGTAGAAGTTATCCACACACAACACATCATGGCCATCGCGCAGCAGACGCCGGCACAAATGCGAGCCTAAAAAACCGGCGCCCCCCGTCACCAAAACTCTTTCCCTTGGAAAGCGTCTCACTATACTTGTATCTCCCGCCGCTGCGCGTAAAGATGCTGGCGGTCCGCCGCAGCTATTCCTAAACCCAGTAGCGCGAAGAAATAGGCCGCGTTGGCTGGAATGCGAAAGTTGAAATCCACCAATGCATGCAGTAACGCTCCGCTCAACGCCGCCAATACCCCGTATAGCAGCGCTTTGATTTGCTTGTCGTGGCGCGCGCGCAGACCTTTAGCGATGCGCCAGAATCCTAGCGTGAGCACCGTACCCAACAACACGCCGCCGAACAGGCCCAAATCCGCCAGTGTTTCTAGATAATCGTTGTGGGCGTGGTCGTAGTGCAGATCCTCCAGCTCCGGCCCGCGAACAGCGGGAAAACGCCACTCGAATGTACCGCCGCCGCCGCCTAATACGGGTGCTTGGCCGATGAGGGTGAGTGTGGTCCTAGCCAACAAGGGCCGGTTGCTCTCCAAGCCCTGACCGATCAGTTTCTCGCCCAGGGTGCCACCGCCTAGCCAGGCGATGGCGAAGAGCGCTATCAATCCTAGCAACAAGGTACCGTGCATCACCGCGCCCCAGCGCCGGCTCACAATACCTGCGATCAGCAATCCGCCACCGGCCGCTAACAAACCGCCTCTGGATGTACTCAGAATCAAACCACCAATAGTTATGAGCAGTGCGAACAAAAGCCAAAGCGAAGACGAGAGCAGCCAGGAGATTATGCTGCTTACATTGCTTTTCCAATCGGCACCGGCGGCAGAGAAAAAACCTCGTTGCACTAATCCTCCCGCGCACAAACTCACGGCAAGCACCATCAGACCGGCGAAATGATTACGGTTGACATAGGTTCCCGATACGGCGTTCGCAGTAAAACCCGGATCCCACAGGCCGCTGCCCCAGTGGGTGCGCACAGCAATGCCATAGATCGTCTGTAATACGGCGCAGCCGACGATGACGATGGCAATGCACGCGGCCCGCCCAGGTATTCTTACGAGCAGCATGACCAAAAGAAAAACACCGGTGTAAGCCAGCAAGCGTAAACACATGGCGAGGGTTGACCCGGTGTCCACACTAAGCGGCATGTAGCCGAAATGACCTGGCGCCAGCCTATACGCCGCATACGCACTTGGCTGAAGATATTCGATCCACTCGGCCGGCATCGGCACGGTTTGCAACAACAGGTAACAACAGGTACCGGATAGAAGTCCAACGCAGAGTTTGCCGCCCACCGGCAAGACGAGCGGAGCGGCGCCACGGGCGCGAACTGAAAATACCAAAGTCAGTAGTAGAAATACGCCTGCTTGCATGAGCGACCAAGACCAGGGCCGGTTACTGCCGAGCGGCCAAGGCAGCCAGAACAAGAGCACTAACAATCCCAGGAAGACCAAAGGGTGCGAGGCACCAGCGCTCTTCACTGGCCGGGCCGATGGTTGGCAGCAGGCCTGCGGTCAACCTCGGGTTCCTGGTCAATATCAGCCCCGTGGTCAACATTGCCTAGGCGGCGCGTCTTAAGATTACGCCGCTCCAGTGTTAATGCCTGCTTTGCTACACGCAGTTCTGCATCCCATCCGTATTGTGCCGACAGCGCTTCTAACAAACGCACGTCCTGATTTAACCGCAAAATGTTTCGGGCTACGCCGCGCACCGTTGCACGGCTTTTTTCATCCAGTTCATTGAAGGTCAAAAGACCGATCCATAAGATTTTGCGCTGCACTGCCCTATCCCATGGGGCTAGTTCCACGGACCGTTCGAGTGCAGCACGGACCTCGGCTGTCAAACCATCTAAAAGAGCGGCACACTGGGCCAGCTCTGCCCAAGCGATCCCCCATGTAGGCCGTGAAGCGATGGCCCGGCGAAATTCTGCAACAGCCGCGGCGCGCCAGCGAAGGGAGCGCTTGGAATCGATATCGCCGTTCCAACTTCGCCATTCCAGGAGGCGGGCACGTTCCGCTTTGTAGTGCGCGCTCAGTGGATTGGTACGGATAGCAGTGTCCAGCCCAGCTATGGCCTGTGACCACTGCTCGGCGCTCACTTCCGCCCGGTAGTCGTGCAAGTCACGTAAAAAGTTCTTTGCCGGCTGAGCACTCAGATCCGCGATGCCCCAGGCGAGCGACCACAACATTAAGGAGGTTGTAACACCTGCGCTGCACCAATATCCGGCCCGACGCCACACTGGTGTCGAATGCGCCGGTATGGCGTGTTCAGGTGCGCCGCTTTGTATAGTACTGGTGGTATCCACCATAATATTGCCCGTAGCCTTCGACACGCTTCATGTTCGCTTGCTGGAGCACTACGCCGACGGGACGCAACCGCGCAGCCTGTAGCCGTTTCAAAGCGAGTTTTACCGACGCTTGACTCGTGCGTTCAGTTTGAATGACGAGCAAAATCGCATCGGCCGAATTACCCAGTACAACCGCATCGCTCACGGGGAGAACCGGCGATGTATCGATTATTATGAAATCGAAAGCCTCACGAAGATTGTGTAGGCCTAAATTGAACTTGTGCGATGAAATGATCTCGATTGCGTTGGGCGGCGTTGTACCACCTTGCATCACGTATAAGGTCGGTAATTCCGGCAACTGAAGGAGTGCGTCCTGCAAAGAACAAGCGCCGGACACGAAGTCGGACAATCCCGGGCCAGTGTTTATACCAAGCGCTTTGGATAAGTCGCCGCGTCTCAAATCCGCTTCCAACAATAGCGTTCGTCCGCGTTGAGAGAAAGCTATCGCCAGATTGCAAGCTAAAGTGGTCTTGCCCTCGCCAGCGGTGGTCGAGGTCAACATGATGACTTTGGGCGGCTCATCGACCTGCGATAGCAAGATAGCTGTCCTGACGTCGTTGATGGCCTCGGTAAACTGTCCTTGTGGTTCATCCGCCGCGGTCAAAGATATACGAGGCGCCTTACGGTTGTTCACTTGAGGCACAACACCGAACACCGGCAAGCCAATGTGATGCTCTACGTCCTCACGGGTTTTGAAAGTAGCATCTAGATAATTGCGCAGTAACGCCAATGCCACCGCGATCACCAGTCCGGTCAGTGCGGCGACGATGACTATTCGTTGCCGATCGGGCGCCGAGGGTTGCGCAGGACGGATCGCTCTGTCGATTAGACGAACGTTGGAATGGGCCGTATCGCGGGCCGACAAAGCCAGCACTTTATACTGTTCCAACACGCTCAAATACAGTTCGCGGGCCGCTTTCGCCTCGCGTTCCAATTGGCTTAGCTGATAGGCGTCTCCAGTCTTGCCACGAACTTCTTTTTCCGCCACGGCTTTAAGATTATCGAGTTCTTTGACATGGGCGATGGCCACGTCCAGTTCTTGCTGCGCGTTCGCAACGCCGTTTGCCACCTTCGACTTCAATGCATTGCGCAGTTCCCGCAGCTCATTGCGCGCAGCGATCATCTTCGGGTGCTTGTGACCATAGCGCTCCGAAAGCTCGGATACGGTGCGCTGCACATTCGAAATGCGCCGCTCCAGTTCCAACACCAAGTTATCGTTCCCGAACAAGGTGACTACAGTATCGCTAGACACGCCGCGTGCCATGGCGTTACGCAACTGCCTAACCCGCGCTTCAAGCTGTGAACGTACGGCCACAGCTTTGGTCAGCTCGGAGATGAGTTGGCCGATACGGTTGCGGTTTATCTCGTCTTGCTGCTCGACGCTGCCCATACCCACCTGGCTTTGATACTCGGTGACTGCCCTAGCTCTTTCATCCATGTCCGCGCGCAGTTCCTCGACTCTTTGTTGCAGCCAGCGCACCTGCCGAAACGACGTCTCCTCTTTATCGTCAATAGTGAATTCTATGTAAGCCTCGGCCACGGCGTTGGCGATATCGGCCGCCTGCTGCGGATCGCTTGACATAAAGCCGACGCTGAAGACACTGCTTTCCCGGCCGCCACCGATCACAAGACCGGTGCGGATACGCTCTATTTGACTGTTGAGCCAATGCTCAGGAAGCCGTGGTGGCGGCGGCGGTGAACGCCATTCTGCTGGAATCCATTGACGCCACTGCGGTAGCTTCACGCTGTCTCGAATCTGCTTTAACTGTGCCTTGAGGGGGTGCTCCGCAGGTGGCGCGATAGCCGGCTCGTCTTTGGGGACGACCGGATCGGACTCATGTAAACCCAGGCGCCTCACCACTTTTTCGGCGATGGCGCGGGAACGTAGGATATCGCTCAAGGTCTGCTGCAATATCCACGCCTGCGTGAGCGTGGGCTCCACCATCTGCACACCGCGAATGTTGGCAACCGGATTGAACTGAACCAGCAGCCTTGCTTCCGCACGATAGACTGGCTGTGCCGAAATAGCTGACATCAAGCCGACGATCGCCGCGATGATAACGATGCCCAAAATGCTCCATTTGTAATGCAGCAATACCCGCCAGTATTCGACCAGACCTGGGCCGGCGTTGTCCTCGGCATCGGCGCGCCTAACAGGACCGGTGTCAGCCAATGACACCATCGCCGGTGTAACCGTTGCTGGGCCGGAACCGGCTTTAGGTTGGAACTGGGCTACCATCTATTGCTTCGCCAAAGCAATAACCATCAGCGTAGTAGACGGCACCGGTAAGTTCCCATCGCGCGCGTCAAAAAAAGCTCTCGCCTACAGTAATGACATCTCCTGGAACGATGACGGTGGATACAGGTATTTTGCCGGTCACGGCTTTGCCATTCTCGCGGTTCAAGCGAATATCGGTCTCCGATGCGCGCTCGGTGAAGCCACCAGCTAGTGCGATAGCTTTCTCGACCGACAACCCCTCCTTGAAACGGTAGCCACCGGGTTTTCGCACCTGTCCTTTGATGTAGTAGAGCTGAAACTTCTCCACATCAACGGTTATGATGGGTTTTTTTAAATACCCATCGGCAAACAACTCCGTGATGCGCGTACGGACCTCCTCAGCGGATAATCCAGCGACCCGTACGTCGCCGATGAGCGGTACCACGATGGTGCCGTTACCCTTGACTTTGGCACCGGTGACATTCAGCTCCGGCTCCCCGTAAACCACAACTGACACCGTATCACCGGTAGCTACTCCCCCTGACTTGGCCGTTTGCGCCATGCTCACATCGGTGCACCACACCTGAGCCACCCAAACGGCGACAAGTCCCAGAATCGAGATTGAGTAACGATTTAGGGCATACATTTCATCGCCTCGCCTCTAGCGATCTACTCAGAGGAAAGCTGCGGATACTCCGCCACGAATTCCAACGACAGCGTATGGTTCTTGAAATCGTTTTGGCGATCTGCGGACTCGCGCACGGTTCTCCTAACTCCTGCCTGCACCGCAAGGCCGCGGTCTATCTCATAAGTAAACATAGTGCCGGCTGTGATCGTGGTATCAGAACCGGACGTATCTGGTGAGGCGCTGGTGAAGTCGATAGTCACCTCGCTCGTCATACTCCATCGCTCGTCGAAGGCGAAATCCCACAGCGCGCCAAACTGCCGGTTTTGCTGTGCACCACCGTTCTCAGCACTTTCTTCTCCGGTTTGCATACTGAAGAACTGGACCTGGTTATTGGCTCTCGGTTCCCAGAGTACCTTGAGATCCCAGCTAGTGCCCAACACTGAGTCTATGTTCTTGTCGGCGAAAGAGCGTTTGCGCCGGCCAATCTTGAACTCGCCTTGAGTCTTGGCCGTTGCCTCCCAACGCACCCCTGCAAAAACGCTTTTCTCCCATCCATCCAAGTTAAGACCCGAACGGTAGCCCAAAATGGTGTAGTTACCTTCGATAAACGCCGACAGCTTCGGGCCGAAATTGTAAAAACCCGTCAACCCACTGCCCCATACATCAATATCGCGGACGCCTTGGTTATTATTGGTATATCGCGTTTGGGTATATTCCCCGCGGGCTCGGACTTGCGCGATGGCGATGCGCCGTCCCAGGGTCAGATCGCCGGCAAAACTGATGTCTTCCCTGGAATCGGGCACCGCATCGCGTTGCACGCGGCCAATACGGTCGCCGCGCTTTTCGTTGCTGACTTCGTAGCGACTGCGCAACAATGCTTTGAGTTTCTTATGCAGGGTGAAATCCCCCTCGAACTGGAGCTTGTGATCGGCAGTGTTCTCATCCGACATAGACCAATAGCTATTGTATTCCCCTTCATAGGACACCTTGGCCCGATGCTGTCCGAAGTCCTGCTCATAGCCGATGGTGGGTGCGATGCGAAAGCGGTCGTCGCTTTCGCCTCGTCTGCCGATCCTGAGCACATTGTCGTCGTAGACCCAGCCAGCGGTTAGCTTGGCGAACACGCCTCGGGCTCTCTTGGCGCCAGACGAGTCGCCACCGACCGCAAAGCTGGCAGTCCTCAGATCGACATTGGTGTCGTATAGGGCGTCATCTTGGACGCCACCTATCTCTTCGCTGAACCGCTGGTCCAGGCTACGCACCGGTTCAGTGTCAGAGGATTGACTCTGAGCGTTAAGTGTTGAGGGTGAGTGGGCCAAAATTAAGCCAAATGACGCCACCGACGCTCTACAGAGCGCGCGCGAGCGCTTTGACGCGTGTCGTCGCTTCGCCATCATCTCTCGCTGTAGTTGCTCAACACCAGTTCTCTTTGGTGCTGCAACTCGTCTCTCCCTCATTCTTGTTTGAATTAGAACCTTGTTTGTTCTAAAAATTCTTCTTTTATTTCGAACGGTTATAGCACATATTTCGAGGGAAAAGATAGGATTGCCTTCAGAACACCCCTCCGGCTGTTACGTGTAAACCATCTATCGGGTGCCTTTTTTTTGACGATACCCCCTAATTTGGACTAGCATTGTTCTCAGAATTATTTGTGGGTAACGCCATTGTAGGTACGATAACCGATGTAGCACCGCTCCCAGAACCACTTTCGGGTAACGCCGTTGCAGTTATAGTAACCGGTGCCTCACCAGCCGATCTTCGCTCCGCTTTTTCAACAGGTTCGGCCAGTGCCAACGGCGGATTTCCCGAAGGCCCTATGAGATTGCCTTCGTCAGGCAAATCTTGGGGCGGTTTCGCCGGTATGTCGCTTGCTGGCGCTCTGCCCGTTAATGCAAGCGTCCCGGCGCGCTCGACGACTTCCGGCAGCCGGCACAAGTACTCTTCGGCTCTTACCCGATCGGGCGGTGTTTCCGTATCGATTTTGGGTTGTACTGCGCCGCTCGGATAGCCTAGAGCCTGCGCCTCGTATTCATCCGTACCACTGTTAGGGGACACCACCCATAGTTGATTTTCCGCTGCCTTGGCACCGTCCCAGGGCTCACCGTTGTGCTTGGTGGGCACGTCTTGGCCATCTTCTAACCCGGACGTCAGCATCATGATGCTGACGTCCTTGGTCCTAACATTCAGCTCTATCGCCCAAACCTCGCCCTGCAAATCTCTATCGGGCATGAACTCTTTGTTCGCCGCCTCGATCCGCGGGGCGTCCTCCTGTCCAAAGATGAGCCGCGCCGTTCCTCTGGTGAGTTCGAAATTCAATCGACCGCTGGGCCCGCGCGTCATAACACTCAAGGTGTAGGGACACAGGAATACGGTGCCCTGATCGGGTAAGCGCAGCACTCCGAGCCCGTCAGGGCCGGTGCGGATCAGTTCGCCGCCGGAGTAAGACAGAGGCTTGCCGCTCACCGATTGCCAATCGTCGATTCCGTTGTTTACCGCCACATCCCCCGTACCGAACAATAATCCCATCTGGGCAACCTCGCGCAACGCGGCGCCGTCAATGGACGGAGCCACCTGACCCGCCGTCTG
Source organism: Gammaproteobacteria bacterium (assembly GCA_012103455.1). Classification (GTDB taxonomy): domain Bacteria; phylum Pseudomonadota; class Gammaproteobacteria; order HK1; family HK1; genus WLWT01. Next base: position 2,912,472 of record WLWT01000001.1, on the reverse strand, counting down.
AACGGCGACGGCCGGCGCCAGCGCGGGTAGCGGTTGCGCACTACGGCCTAGCCAGGCAGCGGACGCGGTTGGACCAGTAAGCGCAGCAGCCACCGCGGCACTGGTGATGAGACCATCACGGATACGCTTCATCGGGTCTTTCCTCTCAGTGAATTTGGAGCAATCAATCATGTGATTGTGAAGGATCTGCCATCCAAATATAAATGCGGGCCAAAATAAGGGCTCGTGAAACGAGCTACACCTCGATAGCTGATACGTCAATGTAGACTAGCTGGATTCTAGCGTCGTTCCCCGGGATCCAACTGTGCATCAAAGAACGCCTCCAGCCATGTCCAATCGAAACTTGCACCAGGATCGGTTTTACGGCCAGGCGCAATGTGCTCATGTCCAACCACGCATTGCTTCAGTAAGCCCGGATAGCGATCGAACAACAACCGCAGCAAGCGCGCTAAGCCAGCATACTGTTGACCGGTGTATAGAATATCATCGGTGCCCTCCAGTTCGATGCCAACAGAAAAATCATTACATCCGCGTCTACCCCTGAAGCTGGACAGTCCCGCATGCCAGGCGCGCAGATGAACCGGCACGAATTGCACCAATTCTCCGTCGCGGCGAAGCAGGAAATGCGCCGCTACCCGCAACCGGCCGAGTTCGCCGTCCCCGATGCCGAAGAGTTGGCCGGAAAACAACTGCTCCACTAGCGGCCCACCGAATTGTCCAGGCGGCAAGCTGATGCCGTGGAGCACGATCAGTTCCACATCTTGCCCCCTGGGACGATGATCGCAATGGGGAGATACCACCCGGCGCGCGCCGGCCACCCAGCCGGGGCGCTGCCGGTCCCACCGCCACCTATTGCGTGGCCACGTATCCCATCGCCGCGGGTGCTCTGCCCCATGCGGGTTCACAAGCGCCGCACCCGGCCGGCTAAAAACGCTTCGTAGGCAAGTGCGATACCTTGATCCAATGGCGTCTTGGCCTGCCAACCCAACGCGCTCATCCGGCTTACATCGAGCAACTTGCGCGCAGTACCATCGGGCTTGCCGGTATCCCATTGCAAAGCACCTTCGAAACCGACGGTGCGGGCGACCTTATCAGCCAGTTCCCGGATCCGAATGTCCTGTCCTGTTCCCACGTTGAGTAACGGTGGGTGCGCTTCGCAGAACAGATGCGCCAGCCGCGCGGCGGGTCGTTCGAGCAGGTACAAAGCCGCATCGGCCAAATCATCACTGTAGAGAAACTCGCGCTTAGGCTCTCCCGTGCCCCATAAGGTAACCGAGGCATCGGCGCGTTCGCGCGCCTCATGCATCTTGCGGATCAACGCCGGCAAGACATGGGAAGAGAACAAGTCGAAGTTGTCCTCGGGGCCGTATAGGTTGGTGGGCATTAAAGCGAAATAGCGGCGTTGATGCTGACGATTAAGCGCCCAGCACAGTTCGATGCCGGCAATTTTGGCGATGGCGTATGGCCGGTTAGTAGGCTCTAACGGAGCGGTCAGCAACGAATCTTCACCGATCGGCTGGTTGGCCTCGCGCGGATAAATGCACGATGAACCCAAGAACACGAGCTGTTCCACCCCGGTTTCGTGGGCGGTATGAATGACGTTGTTCTGGATATGCAAGTTGTCCAGCAAAAACTCAACGGGCGCTGACGCATTGGCCAGGATGCCTCCCACCCGCGCCGCGCAGAGCACAACCACATGGGGCCGGTGTGCAGCAAACCATGCTTTGACGCTGTTGCGATCGGTCAGGTCAAGCTCACTTCTAGCGGCGGTTAGCGTACGCGAAAATCCGGCTTGAGACAGTTTGCGCAACATCGCCGAGCCCACCAAACCGGTGTGACCCGCCACGTAGATGCGGCTGGCGCGCTCCAGAGCGTACATCTTTAGAGGTGCACTTTATTCAAAGCGCCTGAAGGTATTCAGACCCTGCGCCCGGGCCAGAGCATCTTTTTGCGCCTCATGTAGATCCGATTCGACCATCTCCGCGACCAACCCCGGAAACTGAATCCTGGGCACCCAGCCGAGTTCTTGTCGCGCAAGACTCGCATCACCCAGCAGGGCATCCACCTCCGTTGGCCGGAAGTAGGCCGGATCAACGCACACGATCACAGCTCCCTTAGCGATGGCCGGTTCGACCTGCGCGGTACTGTCCACGCGCGCAGCTATGCCCACCTCATCGACACCGCGCCCGTGCCACTCGATACCGATGCCTAGCGTAGCGAAAGCACGTTCAGTGAACTCGCGCACCGAGTGCTGCTCACCGCTGGCGATCACGTAGTCCTTCGGGCTGGCGCCTTGCAAGATCAGCCACTGGGCTTGCACGTAATCGCGAGCGTGGCCCCAGTCGCGCAAAGAGTCCAAATTACCCAAGTAAAGGCGCTGTTGCAGGCCGAGCGCAATACGGGCGACGGCGCGCGTCACTTTGCGCGTTAAAAACGTTTCGCCGCGCAGGGGTGACTCGTGGTTGAAGAGGATGCCATTGCAAGCGAACAAGCCGTAAGCTTCACGATAGTTGACCGTTATCCAATGCGCATAGAGCTTGGCGCAAGCGTACGGTGAGCGTGGGTAAAACGCGGTCGTCTCGCGCTGGGGTGTTGCCTGCACCAACCCGTAGAGTTCCGAAGTGGATGCTTGATAATACCGGGTACGTTCTTGCAGCCCCAGGATGCGGATAGCTTCAAGAATACGCAGGGCGCCAAGACCGTCGGCATTGGCCGTGTATTCAGGGGTTTCGAATGAAACGGCGACATGGCTTTGAGCCGCCAAGTTGTAGATCTCATCGGGCTGCACGTGCTGAATGATGCGGATAAGGTTGGTCGAATCCGTCATATCCCCGTGGTGCAAGATGAAATTGCGTTGCGTCTCGTGCGGATCTTGGTACAGATGATCGATACGATCGGTATTGAACAATGACGCCCGCCGTTTGATGCCGTGGACCTCATAGCCCTTATGCAGTAGAAATTCAGCCAAGTAAGCGCCGTCTTGCCCCGTGATACCGGTTAACAGTGCGCGCCGCCTCTGGTTGATAGGCGCCTGGTTGATAGGCGCCTGGTTGATGGGCACTTGGGTTTCGCTCACGTGGCAAACGCTCCGTATTGATTATTCATGGTCATGCATGATCAGCGGGGGCATCGGCCACAGTGTGACAGTTTCGCACCGATCGGTTCAGGCCGGCGCCGAACCGTCGGCGCGCGCTTCAAGCTCGCTCCAGCGCTCGAAGGCCATCTCCAGTTCCGTCTCCACCGCCTCTAGCGTGGCCTTAACCCCTGCCACTCGATGGCCCCCATCGCGGTACAATTCCGACCGGCCTAGAGTGTCACGAAGCTCGGCGGCACGCTGTTCCAGCGCCTCTATGCGCTCCGGCAGCGCATCCAACTCACGCTTGGCTTTATACGAGAGCTTCGCTGGACGCTGCGGCGAGGCCTCGCGTTTATGCGGTTCGCTAACCGCTGTGTCGGTTTTTTGCAGGCGGCTAGGCGCCGGCCATTGGCACCGCCGGTGGTGGCGTTCCCAGTCCGAATACCCCCCCACGTATTGACCGATACGCCCGTTGCCCTCGAACACCACCGTCGAGGTCACTACGCTATCTAAAAACGCCCGGTCATGGCTGACCACCAACAGCGTGCCCGCGTAGTCCAATAGACGTTCTTCGAGCAATTCCAGCGTTGCCAGATCCAGATCATTGGTCGGCTCATCCAACACCAGCACATTCGATGGCTTGGCGAAGATTTTGGCTAACGCCAAACGGGCCTGTTCGCCACCGGACAGCGACGACACCCGGTTGCGAACGCGCTGCGGTGGAAACAGAAAATCGGCCAGATAACCGATGACATGGCGGCGTTCACCCGCCACCACCACGTGATCGGCGCCGTCCGCCACCGCGCCGTACACCGTCGCAGCGCCGGGGATGGCTTGGCGGATTTGGTCCAGATAAGCCACCTCCAGCCGGGTACCGAGTCGCACCTCGCCTTCAACCGGCGGCAAGTGCCCTAGCACTAACTTGACTAACGTCGTTTTACCCGCGCCATTGGGTCCGATGATGCCCACCCTATCGCCGCGCTCGATGAGCAGATCCAGCGCGCATACCAACGGCTCGTCACCATAGCCGAAATACACACCACGCAATTCGCTGATCCGCCTTCCCGAGCGCTGCCCCGCACTCAGTGAGAAGGTGGCTTTGCCCAGCGCATCGCGGCGCTCGGCGAGCGCCGCACGCATGGCCTGCAAGCGCCTGACCCGGCCTTGGTTGCGGGTACGGCGCGCTTTGACGCCCTGACGAATCCAGGCTTCCTCCTGCGCCAGCCGCCGTTCCTGCTGCGTGCTCGCCTGCTGTTCAGCCGCTTCACGCTCTTCACGCCGGCGCAGATAGTTGGCGTAATCGCCTGGCCAGGATGTCAACTTGCCCCGATCAAGCTCGATGATTCGAGTGGCTAACTCCTCGATCGCCCGTCGATCATGAGTGGTGAACAACAGCGCACCCCGCCAGGCGAGCAGATCGCGGGTGAGCGCCTCTATCGCCTCTATGTCTAGATGATTGGTGGGCTCGTCCAGCAACAACAACGGCGGTGCCGGCAACATCGCTCTGCGCAATAAGACCCGCCGCTGCTGACCGCCCGAGAGCGACTGAAACGGGCTATCCGCAGGCACGGCCAACTCATCCAGGGTGCGCTCGATCTTGCGCTGAGCATTCCAGGCGCCGGCCGCCTCGATCGCTTGAAGCAGTCGATCGGCTTGCGCGGCGCTGGCGGCATCACCCGTTGCCGACAGTCTGGCGGCCTGCTCTATCCAGCGTAGCTCTTCGCCAAAAGCGCCGCTTAATACCTTGCGCACCGTACCCGCGGCAGTGCTGTCGAAGACTTGTGGCAACACACCTATGCGCAACTGGGCGCCGGCTTTGCGCACACCGTTATCTGGCTGCCGCCGGCCGGCTAGCACATCCAGCAAAGTGGATTTACCGGTCCCGTTAGGCCCGAGCAAGCAAATACGCTCATCAGCTTCCACGGTCAGTTGGACTGCATCCAACAACGGCTCGCCGCCAAAGCCGAGTTCGACTGCATGTAGAGATAAAAGGGGCATGAGTCTAGTGATCTGGCGTCTAATGATGTTGCGGGCTGATCGCAAATTACGGGCGCGCTCCCGGCCTACAGACGCAGAGCCCCCAAATGCCATGCTGACCCGCTGGGACCAGGACTCACAATAGCATCCCTACCAGCCCCGCATACAATCAAGGAAGAGCAATCGAGGACGCAATCATGCGAACCCGTGTCCCGCAAGCGAGCACCGCCCTCGCCGCCAGCGTGTTTATCTCAGCCACTGCCGGCGACCTTAGGCATGGCCGCCGTGGGCCTGCGCCTTGGCCGCTGACCATGTCACCCATCCCCTCATAGTGCAAACAGCGCTAGGCACCCATGATCGTTGAAGGGGTATTCGTGTCTATAATCCGCCCGGCTTGTTCAAGCGCATCGGCTAAACACTCGGCTAAACACTATGAATGAAACCTTGCCGCACCCATGGCTTCCCGGTAGTTGGAGACTCAAACCAGCCAAGCACCTACCCAGCTATCCCGATGGGGATGAGCTGGCGCGCGTGGAACATACTCTGCGCAGCTTTCCGCCGCTGGTTTTCGCCGGCGAAGCGCGCCAACTCAAAGAGCGCCTCGCCCAGGTGTCCATGGGCCGAGCGTTTTTATTGCAAGGTGGCGACTGCGCGGAGAGTTTCGCGGAGTTTCATCCGGACAACATCCGCGATACGGCCAGAGTGCTGCTGCAGATGGCGGTGGTGCTCACCTTCGCTGGCGCCTGCCCGGTGGTGAAAGTGGGCCGCCTTGCGGGACAGTTCGCCAAACCGCGCTCCACCCCCACCGAACGGCAAAATGAGACGGAGCTGTGCTCCTATCTAGGCGACATCATCAACGGCATCGAATTCGACGATAGCGCGCGCAGACCACAGCCGGAACGCATGCTGCAAGCGTATTCACAAGCGGCAGCGACCCTGAATCTATTACGCGCCCTCGCCTCCGGCGGCTATGCCGACTTACACCGCGTGCACCGCTGGAACATGGATTTCGTCGCCGGCAGCCCCCAGGGCGAGCGCTTTGAGCATTTGTGCACACGTATAGAGGAGGCACTCGATTTCATGCAAGCCTGCGGTATTACCTCCCAAACCGCGCCGGCGTTACGGCAAACCGACATCTACACCAGCCATGAAGCGCTGTTACTCGGCTATGAAGAAGCGTTTGCACGGGTCGATTCCACCAGCGGGGATTGGTATGACACCTCGGCCCATATGCTGTGGATCGGCGACCGTACCCGCCAGCCCGGCGGGGCGCACGTGGAATTTTTAAGCGGTGTTGCCAATCCTATCGGCATCAAAGCCGGTCCTAGCCTGCAACCCGATGATCTCATGGCCCTACTGGATAAGCTGAACCCGGACGATGAAGCAGGACGCATTACGCTCATCGCCCGGATGGGCGCCGCGGGTATCGGCGAGCACCTGTCCCGGTTGATCAGTACCGTGCAACGTGAGGGACGTACAGTGGTGTGGTCTTGCGATCCGATGCACGGCAACACCATCAAATCGAGCAGCGGCCTTAAAACCAGGCGCTTTACGGCGATCATGGAAGAAGTGAGCCGGTTTTTTGCCATCCACCGCGCCGAGGGCACCTACGCCGGTGGGATCCATGTGGAAATGACCGGCAAAAATGTCACCGAGTGTGTCGGTGGTGCCCAGGACATTACCGAGGAAGGGCTAGCCGACCGTTACCACACCCATTGTGATCCGCGCCTCAATGCCAGTCAGAGCATCGAACTGGCGTTCGAACTGGCGCAACTGGTCAAGCAAGATGGCAGCGCACGCTCCAGCGCTCCATGTGTTTAAATACCGCGCTTTGAATCAACTGTGCAAAGAGTTCAAGGCAACGAAAGGGACGAGTAATAGGATTGCTCGAACCGCTAGCGAGTGAGGGACGGTGCGAGCCTCGCGTTCGAGCCCTGTGAAAATCACCCTGGAGGAAAACCACCCTGGAGCCGCTGACCGAAACAGGCAAGGCGCCAACCGGTGTAGGCGCCGCGCACGGAGTAAGCTCAGACGCTTGGCCCGCGAGACAAGGCCGAAGTGATCGTGCCATCGGCTTGCGTCTATGCATTCCTGAGTCCATTGACTCAGGAGCTGGCACCGTCGCTTGTCAAGACCGGTTGCTGCGAAGAGCCGGTGAAGCCGGGTGGTACCGCGAAGTGAATCCACTGAATCGCCCCGGCATGCGGACAGCACCTACAGATGCGCCTCAACAAGCGGCGTCTTGTGCGGTGGATGACAGTCCGGTGTTGCTGAGCAGTAATGATTGAGTGGAGAGAGACATGTTCGAAGCAGTAACCGGCCACTATGACGGCCCGGCCTTGGAAACAACCATCTTGCAATTTTGGCGCGAACACCGGGTGTTCGAGCAAACGCTGGAACAATCCAAAGGTAAACAACGCTTTACTTTCTGCGAAGGCCCGCCCACGGCCAATGGCAAGCCGGGTATTCACCACGTTCTAGCCCGTACCTTCAAAGATGTCTATCCGCGCTATAAAACCATGCGTGGTTACCACGTGCCGCGTAAAGCCGGTTGGGACACCCACGGTTTACCGGTGGAACACGAGATCGAAAAAGAACTCGATATCTTCGACAAAAGCCGTATCGAGCAGGAAGTGGGCATCGCCCAATTCACCCGCCGCTGCCGCGAATCGGTGCTGCGCTATATCGCCGACTGGGAAAAAATGACCGAGCGGATGGGTTTTTGGGTCAACCTGGACGAAGCTTATTACACGCTCGACAACGGCTACATAGAGTCGGTATGGCATCTGCTCAAAACCCTATGGGATAAAGATCTTTTATACCTAGGTTACAAAGTGGTGCCCTATGATCCGCGGATCGGCGCCACCCTGTCGTCCCATGAGGTAGCGCTGGGTTATAAAGAGGTGCAGGACCCTTCCATCTACGTGCGGTTGCGCGCCGCGGACGAGGACAATACTTCGTATCTAGTGTGGACCACCACGCCTTGGACCTTGCCCTCCAATCTGTGCCTGGCGGTGGGTGAAGAGATAGATTACGCCTACGTCGAATGCGGCGGCGAAACACTGATCCTGGCCAGCGCCCTGGTGGCGTCGGCACTGCGAGACCGTGATCACCACATCGTCAAAACGGTCACAGGCCGTGATCTGATCGGACGGCGTTATCAGCGCTTATTCGACTACCTAGCGGTGGAACCGGCGGACAACTGCTGGCAGGTATTGCCCGCTGATTTCGTCAGCACCGAGGACGGCACCGGTATCGTCCACTGCGCCCCTGCTTATGGCGTGGACGACTTGAATCTCTGCCAAGCTCACGGCCTGCCGGTGGTTCACGGCGTGGGTCTGGACGGCTGCTTCAAAAACGAAGTAACACCGGTAGCCGGTATGTTCTTCAAAGAAGCCGATCCGGTGCTTATCGATATCTTGACGCAACGGGGCGATATATTCCGCGCCGAGAAGTATCTGCACAACTATCCTTTCGGCTGGCGCACCGGCGATCCGCTTATCTACTACGCCAAGCAAGCGTGGTATATACGCACCAGTCGATTTCGCGATCGGCTGATAGCACTCAATCAAACCATCAATTGGGTACCGGCGCACATACGCGATGGCCGCTTCGGCAATTGGCTGGAGAACAATATCGATTGGGCGCTGTCGCGCGAGCGCTTTTGGGGTACCCCCCTGCCTATTTGGACGGACGGCAACGGCAATTTCCGCTGCGTAGGATCTGTGGCCGAACTGGAAGCTTTAAGCGGCAGCAGCTTAGCGGAGCTGGATTTACACCGGCCCGCCGTGGATGCGATCACCTTCACCGATCCGCTGAGCGGCGCGCAGTTCGAGCGGGTGCCCGAAGTCATCGACTGCTGGTTCGACTCGGGCGCCATGAGCTATGCCCAGTGGCACTATCCGTTCGAGAACCGGGCTATCTTCGAGACGCACTTCCCGGCCGACTATATCTGCGAGGCCATCGATCAAACCCGCGGTTGGTTCTATACCCTGCACGCCATCGCCACCTTGGTATCGGACAAGGTCGCCTTTAAGAACTGTGTGTGCTTGAGCCATATCGTCGATAAAGACGGCTTCAAGATGTCCAAGTCCAAGGGCAACATCGTCGATCCTTACGACGTCTTCGACAAAGTGGGGGCGGACGCTTTGCGCTGGCATTTCTTGGCCCGGGTGCCGCCCGATGGTCAAAAGCGCATCTCGGTGGAGATCATCGCCGAGGTGGCGGCCAGCTTCGTCAATACGCTGTGGAACACTTATGCTTTCTTCGTCATGTACGCGCGCTTGGATCAGGTGGATCTGAACGCACCAGTGCCCCTTGAGCGCCGGCCTCGGATCGACCGCTGGCTGGTTGCCCTGCTCCACCGAACCGTGGCAACGGCGACCCATGCAATGGATGACTTCGATGCCAAAGCCGCTGGAGAGGCCATCGAGCATTTCGTTGATCAATTGAGCAATTGGTATGTGCGCCGCAACCGCCGCCGCTTTTGGAAAGCGGCCCAGGGTCAGGACAAACAAGCCGCCTACCTCACTTTGTATGCAGCGCTGCAGACCGTCACCCGGTTGATCGCACCCTTCATGCCGTTCATAGCCGAGGCACTGCACCAGAACTTGGTGCGCTCCGTGGATCGATCCGCGCCCCTTAGCGTACATATGGCCGAGTGGCCTCAAGCGTGCGCCGAGTGGGTGGACGAAAGGCTCATCCATGACGTGGCCGTGGTGCAGCGGGTGGTCGGCTTGGGGCGCTCGGCGCGGGAAGCTCACCGCTTACGGGTGCGCCAGCCCTTGGCCAAGCTGTTGGTGAGAGCACCGGATGAGCAGGCCGCCGTAGCCATCGGCGCGCTGGCCGGGCAGATCATGGAAGAGCTGAATGTCAAGAGCGTTGAACCCATCGCCCGCGACGCCGGGTTGGTGAGCTACAGGATCAAGCCCAATCTGCCCCGGGTGGGCAAACGCTACGGCAAACTCATTCCCGCCATTCGCAAGGCGTTACAGAGCGCTGACGGGGCGGCCATCGCCGCGGACGTGGCGGCGGGACACCCCCATGTGCTGGCAGTGGACGGCCAAGCGCTGAGCTTCGAGCCCGAAGACTTTCTCATCGAAACGCGCTCCGCCCCCGGCTTCGCCTGCGCGGAAGAGGACGGTTATCTGGTGGCGCTGAATACGGAACTCACCCCGGCGCTCGAGCGCGAAGGTCTCGCCCGCGAGGTGGTGCGCACGGTGCAGGACGCCCGTAAGAGCGCTGAGCTACAGGTGGATGATCGGATCGAGTTGCGGGTAATAGGCAGTGCCGAGATCACCCGAGCGGTGGCTGAGCACCGTGGGTTCATCATGGCGGAAACATTGGCTGCCACCTGGCATGACGAGGCGTTCGAGCATACTTACGCAGTACAGCGCCATCTGGCGGAAGCGGCTTGGACCATCGAACTGCGGGTGGCCCGGTAATTGTCACTTAGAGGGATCATCACATGGAGAATGGGAATTGTCCCCGGCCGGCCGCGGCAATATGTTCCGCGGCTGAAAACCCTAGGTGTTTGAGGAGCCATCGATACAGTGGCTTGAGGCTGCCGTGCGGTGGTTCGAATTGCGTATCGTTGGCATAGAGGTGTTGCATGATGCGCTCGGCCCATGGGCGATCGCAGGGCCAGATCACCCGGGCCATCTGGAAGCGCGAATAGCTGATCGCCGCTTGCCGTTGGAGCGTGAGTTCACCGTGTTCACGTAGGAAGTCTTCCGTCTCGTCGATGAGTTCCAGGCGGGTCTTGCGGTTTAGGTCAACATCGGCGCGTGACACCGTTGCTCCGCCCCAGTCTCGATACACCGCGCCGTCCGTCTCCACCGCTTCGAATACCTTGCCCGCTTTCAACAGGCGTAGATAGAGTTCGTTGTCTTGGCAACAACGCTGCTCCACCCGCCAACCGTCCACCGACTCCAACGCCGCCTTGGACCATAGTGCGCCGCCGGTCTGTGGCAAGCGCCATGAGGCCATGAGTTCCCAGGGATCGGCGCTGCCGGCGATGGGTGAATCGGTGAAGTTGGGAGGGGTTGACCGTTCGTTACGGGTTGTTACGGTGCTCAAGAGCACATCGGCATCGCCCCGTCGAGCGGCGTTTAACTGATCGTGAATTTTATGGGTCAGCAAGTAATCGTCCGCGTCCAGATATTGCAACCAGGTGCCCGTTGCCGCCGCCAGCAAGCGGTTGCGGGCGGCGTTGCCGCCCTGATTGTCTTGCTGTAGGACAGTTACTCGATCGGTGAACTGCTCCAGGATATGGGCGCTGCAGTCGCTGGAGCCATCGTTCACGATGATGACTTCGATGGGCTCATAGGTCTGCGCCAGGGCGCTCACCACCGCCTCTTCGATGAAGCGCGCGGCGTTATAACACGGGATCAAGATGCTGACTAAGGGTGCTGGCATGACTCTATCCGGAGCATCTATTGTCACTCAAAGAAGTCATGGTTGCTGTAGCTTTTTATGGGCAAGCGTTTGAGTTCGCCCGTTTCAGTATCCGGTTCCATGAAGTCGGCCCGCAAATAAATAGACGAGCAAAATAAATAGACGAGCACTGACCCGCCCGGTCTTATGCTGATAAACCGGGCGCAGCTCCAGTGCCGATTTCAGTGAGCGAAACACCGCTTCGAGGCCGGTCAGCCTCGTGCAGATGCGCCACAGTGTGGCTTCGTCCCACTCGGTCGGGTTGGTGCGCAGGCAGTACACACCCCCGGCAAAGTGAGTTCGACGGACTTGATGCGCGGCCACTTGATAGCGGTAGCATGGCCACTGGCCATGACCACTGGCTAGGTCGTGGCTCACCGCGATGTCGTCGTACCGGGCGGCGCGCGCGTAGCGTTGTTTGAGCCGCCCGGTGCGCTCCATCCTCTTGGCGTATTTCTTCACCGTGGGCTTCACCGTGGGCCGGTGTATGCAGGCCAGCGGCAAGCTGCTCCAGTGCCTCCTCCAAGCGCTTGGCGAACAACTCGGCGAGGCCGCGCTCTTTGCTCTCACGCTGGCTCGAATGACCGTACAACCGCACCTCACCGTGCGCGGTGAGGGGGCGCTGGGCGCGGATTATAGGCATCGCTGCGATCTTGGAGAATTTAGAAACTAAATTCATTGGCATTGAATGTATCATGGCCAACTCAGTGATTTTCCGCACTACTCTAGCCCGCTTAAGCGCCGCAATACCTTCACGGTAGAACAGATGGCGTTGGCTTCGGCCATAGTGCCGGCAGGGCCGGCCAGCGAGGCCCCGTCCCTCGTAACACGTGTAGTCGCCGGGTAATCGAACGAAGTGTATGCTCCAGAGATTCAGCTTGATTGAGCGTAGGCGTGACGATGGAGATACGCGGCCAACCGCCGTTCAAATCCTCCCGAGTCAAGCGCCATACCACTCGATGATCGGCGAGATAGCTCCAGGGCGCTCTATATCGCGGGTGCCGAACAAGGGCGAGCGGCCATGATCGAGCAGCAGCTCAAAAGCGACCGCCGCATCGTCCTCCACGATCCAATACCGCCGGTGCACACTGATACGCGGACAGACGTGGTAAATACCGGCGTTCAGCAAATCCTTGGGCAGTGGACACCGCAGGCGGTTAATACCCGGGCGCACCGCGGGTTTGTGCTCGATCTCTACATCACTGTGATGGGTGCGCAAAACCGCTTGGCCATTGGCGGTAACGAGGTCAAAACCGATGCACAGATCCGGCTCGGCATGGTGTACCAACACCTCCATCTCCACGATCGGTGGCGCGGAGCTGCCGTAGACGCCGGCATGCCACGGCTCACCCAGCAGGCGCACCGCCAATAAACGCACAGCCTCATCGCCAGGCGCCTCATCTTCGGCCCAGATAGCCTCCACCCTGCCCGCGCTCATGCACGACAGATAGCGGGCCGTCACCGCCCGCGGCACATCATCATCGACGATGGCGCCGTCCTCGATACGCACCGCCCGGGTACACAATGACTGCACCGCATTCATGTTGTGGCTGACGAATAAAATGGTGCGGCCGCTGCGGGCCACATCACCCATCTTGCCTAGACAACGTTGCTGAAACGCATGGTCACCAACGGCCAACACCTCATCGACCAGCATGATGTCGGCGCGCAGGTGGGCGGCGACGGCGAAAGCCAAGCGCATGTGCATGCCGGAGGAATAACGTTTGACCGGGGTGTCGATGAAGCGCTCAACACCGGAGAAATCCACGATTTCGTCAAAACTTTGCTGTATATCTTTACGCCGCATACCCAGCACGGCGCCGTTGAGGTAGATGTTTTCACGGCCGGAAAGCTCCGGGTGAAAGCCGGTGCCCACCTCCAACAAGCTAGCCACCCTACCGCGCAACAGCACCGCGCCCGTGGTGGGTGCAGTGATGCGGCTCAACACCTTGAGCAAAGTGCTCTTGCCGGCGCCGTTATGGCCGATGACGCCGAGGACTTGGCCGGCCGGGACGGCGAGATCAATAGCGTTCAAGGCCCAGAAGCGCTGCCCGGCGCTGACCTCTCCGCGCAACTGCCGCCAGCGCCGCCACGGCGCGCTAGCCATGTGCACCAACAAATCCTTGAAGTTGTCCGGCGCGCTGATACCACCGACGATGTACTCCTTACCTAAACCCGTGGCCTCTATGGCCCAGTTCTTCGCCCTCCCCTCTTCAGATAACATCGGCAAAACGCCTTTCCGCCCGTTGAAAATACACCGCCCCCACTAGAAACATTAAGGCTGCCACAAAAGCCGCCACGGCCAGCGCGCCGAGGTTCAAAGGCTTGCCTAAAAAAGCGGCACGAAAACCATCGACGAAACCGGCCATCGGATTGAGATGCATGAGCCACTGCCATTCGGTGGGAATCATCGCAAGTGGATAGATGACCGGGGTGGCGAACATCCAGATCTGGATCACGAACGGCACCACATAGCGAAAATCGCGGTAGCTGACGATGAGCGCAGAAAAGAACACCCCTACTCCCAGGGCAGCCAACAGTACCCCGGCCAGCAGCGGCGCTAGCAACAACAAACCGAGGCTAAACGGGGTGCCGTAGTAGAGCATCAACGCCATCAGCACGAAGGCGGCGATAACAAAATCCATCAGCCAAACGCCCACCGCGCTCAGTGGCAACAGCAGGCGGGGAAAATAAATCTTGGACACCAGTTGGGATTGCGCCACTAGAGCATTGGAGGCATGGGACACAGCGTTGGCGAACAGCAGCCAAGGCAATAAGCCGGCGTAGACGAAAACAGGATATGGAAAACCCTCGGACGGTACTTTAGCCAAGCGGCCAAAGACAATGGAGAACACCACCATCATGACGATGGGTTGGGCGATAGCCCAGCTCACCCCCATCACGGTTTGGCGGTAGCGCACGCGAATGTCGCGCTCCACCATGACTAGCGCCAGCTCCCTAAAGCGCCAAAGCTCGGCCAAGTTGGCCAAACTCAATCCTCGTTGTGGACGGATCATGGTGGTTTCGATCCCATCTATCTGGCGCCTATATGGGCGATCTTTGTGCGGCAGGGGTGCAGTCATCGCAGCGGCGTAAGCAACTCGTCAATGCCCTTAGCTACTTCGAGTAGCCACCTGTCACGGTCCGGCGCCGGCACTAACTGCACACCGATGGGAAGACCACTGGTGCTGATCCCGGCAGGGAGGCTGAGGGCAGGCGCGCCTAGAATGTTAGCGAGCGCGGTAAAGTCCGCCTGATCGGCAGGCGCCGCCTCGCCGGTGCGCACGGGTAAGGAGGGAGCAACGGATGAGCAAATGAGCTCAGCCTGACCGAACAGCGCTTCGCCAGCGGCCCGCACTAAGCGGATACACTCCGCCGCCAGGGCCACCTTCCGCACCGTTAGTGAGGCACCGTAGCGCACTGATCTGGCCACTTGCGCACCGGCTTCAGCAAGGCGCTGCGCATTCCATGCGTTAGCCGGATAGGATTCGATTAACGTAACACCGGCTAGGCATAAACGCGAAAGCTTATATCCGCGCATGAAACGCCATTGTTGGGGGCGGTAAACGCTACCTTCTTCGGCTAGCGCCTGGCTGGCGGCTACTGCGCTCAGTTCGTGGGCCGTGCTCATCAGCGCTCGTCGATTAACCGTACTGGTTTTTGCCGTGCGGTGACACCAGTGGCTTCAGCCGTGCTCTGTGGTGGCACCAGTTTCACCTCAACCCGCACCCCCAGTTGCTGTTGTCGCTTATCTGCCACTGCTTTTTCAGCGCCATCTTTTGAGCCGGCCCCAGTTGCTGATCCGGTTCCTTCGGGCTGGCCGCGCCATTCCACTTCTACCGTCAATTGCTCGAAACCGGTAGTTGGCACTTGCCGCAGGCGGCACACGTATTCGCCCGTCGCCTGCGGCCACTGGCTGAGCAAGCCGCCTCAGCCGCCGGATAAACCCCTAGTCGCCGGATAAACCCCTAGCCGCCGGATAAATGTTAATGCCGCGCAACTTTACCATGTTGTCGCTGCCCCCCATGAAGTCCCAGGTATGGCGTAAAGTCCAGCCATTGCCAGGTAGCGGGCTGGTTACAACCGCGCTCAGAGCTTGCGTATCGAAGCGCAGATGGGATAGACGATATTTTTAAATAGACCAGTCACGCACTGATCACCAGTGGTGCCCTCTGCCATGGGTTGCGCGGTATCGGGATCTATCATCTCCAACCAGTGGGCATCTTCGAACACCTAAAGCCCGCCGCCAGGGGTGGCTTCGGCAATGATCACTCCGGTGTCCCCAACGCCATACCAGTCGAATACTTGGGTGCCGCCCCACGCCGCCGCCGCATCGAAATCGCGCCGCTCCATGGACTAATCCGGGGGCTGTAGCAACCGGGTGACGGCGCTGATATCACCGATGGTTTCTAGATCCTCGACCAGCTCGATGACGTGCGGCGCGGCGGCGGCCAATGGCTGGCGGCTCCAGGTCCAATTGTTATTGAATTTGACCAGGTAATCGGGGCGGGTCATGGGTTTTGCCGGATTGCCATAAACGAGTGTGCACTGTCCGCTTGAGTTCGAATCCGCTATTCAACTCAATACTCACTTCGACCGGCGTTAACGCGTTCACATCAGGTTTATCATCCGGCGACTTATCATCCGGCACAATGCTGATGCGTTCGGCCAGTTCCAACGTCCTCTGATCGGCCAGTGCCGCCGGGGTAAACCCGGCCAGAGCAACATAGCGGCGGCGTATTCCGACCATTGGCTAGGTGTCAATGCTGGCGCGGTCCACATCTTCATGCCGTTGTTGTCCAGCGCATACGATTGTCCAGCGCATACGGCATGATGATCATGGGCGGATCGAATGATGAGCCGAAAGTCCTCGTCACTTAAGCGGCAGTGACGGGCAAGAGCAGCGGGTTCACAGGGACGAACGCTGTGGGCTAACGGCATGCCTCCAGGCGCTGCGGGCCAAGGACACCGTGATTGTATGGCAGCTCGATCGTCTGGGCGGCAACCGCAAACATCTGGTGACGACGGTTCAAGAGCTTGCACAACGCAGGGCCGGCTTGCGGGTATTGGCAAGTCCCAGAGCCGTTTGGCGCAAGTAGCGCTGGCGCCGGATGTCATGGGGAAGCGCCGGCGAGTCCACCCAGTGTCCACTAGAGCAGATCGCTCACGGCGTCGCGCTCCTCGGCCAATTCCTGCTCCGTGGCGCTCATCTTTTCCCTACTGAAGTCGTCTATATCAAGGCCCTGCACAATGCTGACTTCGCCATCGCTCACAGTCACCGGATAGGAGTACATCAGGCCCTCGGCAATGCCATAGCTGCCATCGGAGGGAATCGCCATGCTGACCCAATCGCCATCGCCCGTGCCGTTGACCCACGTGCGCATATGGTCCAAGCCGGCGTAACCGGCCGACGCTGCGCTTGAAAGTCCACGTGCGTCAATGATCTGCGCACCGCGTTTTTGCACCCGGGGGATGAACTCATCGCGCACCCAAGTATCGTCTACCCAGTCCTTGGCCGCTTTGCCAGCCACGGTGCAGTGGGAGATATCCGGATACTGGGTGGCGGAGTGATTGCCCCAAATGGTCATGCGCTTGATATCGGTGACCGGCGCACCGGTCTTCGCCGCGAGCTGGGAGATAGCCCGGTTGTGGTCTAGACGGGTCATGGCGGAGAACTGCTCAGGCGCTAGATCCGGCGCGTTCTTCATACAGATAAGCGCGTTGGTATTGGCCGGGTTGCCGATGACTATCACCTTGACATCGCGGCTGGCATGTTCGTTCAAAGCATGTCCTTGCGGCCCGAAGATCTTGCCGTTTTCGGCCAGTAAGTCGCCACGCTCCATGCCGGGCCCCCGCGGCCGCGCGCCGACCAACATGGCGTAGTTGGCGTCTTTGAACGCGACATCGGCATCGTCCGTAGTCACGATGTTTTGCAATAAGGGGTAGGCGCAGTCACTGAGTTCCATCACCACGCCTGCTAGCGCTTTGAGTGCAGGGCTTATCTCCAGCAACTGCAAAATGACGGGCTGATCGGTGCCCAACATCTCGCCAGAGGCGATGCGAAACAAAAGGGAATATGAGATCTGGCCGGCAGCCCCGGTGACTGCCACGCGCATAGGCGCTTTCATCGGCTTCTCCAATTGCGGGTGGTATAAGAAGAGCTAGTGATCAGTCTTCGCGATCACGCTTCAACACATAATCACGCTTAGCGGCGCCCGTGTAGAGCTGACGCGGACGGCCGATGCGCTGCTCGGCATCCACCATCATCTCCATCCACTGGGCAATCCAGCCAACCGATCGGGCCATGGCGAACATCACAGTGAACATGTTCACTGTGATGTTGAGAGCGCTCAGGATAATGCCGGAGTAAAAATCCACGTTGGGATACAAGTTGCGCTCCTTGAAGTAATCATCGCTGAGCGCGATCTGCTCCAGCTCCTGGGCCACTTCGAACAAAGGCGCCTGTTGCGCCCCGGCATCCAACTCGCCCAACAGATCATGGCAGGCTTGGCGGATGATGGTGGCACGCGGATCGAAGTTCTTGTACACCCGGTGACCAAAGCCCATTAGACGGAACGGATCGTCCTTGTCTTTGGCTCTGTCCAGGAAGCGCGCAATATTCTTGGCCTCGCCAATCTCATTGAGCATATGAATAACCGCCTCGTTGGCGCCGCCATGAGCAGGTCCCCAAAGTGTGGCGATCCCGGCCGCTATACAGGCGAATGGATTAGCGCCTGAGCTACCGGCCAAACGTACGGTGGAGGTGCTAGTGTTCTGCTCGTGGTCGGCATGCAGTATGAGCATCAACTCCAGTGCTTTTACCGCCGTCGGGCTAATCTGAAACGGCTCTGCCGGTACCGCATACATCATGCGCATGAAATTATTGACATAGCCTAGCGAATTCACCGGATAGTTGAACGGCTGGCCTAGATGATACTTGTAGATATCCGCGGCCAAGGTCGGCATCTTGGCGATAACGCGGTAAGCCGATAGCACCCGGTGTTCAGGGTCGTTGATATCCAGCGAGTCGTGATAGAAGGTGGACAAGGAGCCCACCAAACCGACCAGCATGCCCATCGGATGCGCATCTTGCCGGTAGCCGCCGATCATGGTGCGCATACCTTCATGCACCATCGAATGCTGCCGGATCTTGGCCGAGAAGCGGGCGAACTCCTCGGGCGCCGGCAGCTCACCGAACAGGAGCAGGTAACACACCTCCAAATAGGAGCTTTTCTCCGCCAACTGCTCGATCGGATAACCCCGGTAGAGCAAGATGCCCTTATCGCCATCTATGTAGGTAATAGTGCTGTTGCAGCTAGAGGTGGCGCCGAACCCCGGATCATGGGTAAACATACCAAGCGCCGGATACAAACCCTTGATGCTGATAACCGGTGCACCGTGGGTGCCTTCAATGATGGGACATTCGACCGTGTCGCCCGTAGTGTTGTCAGTGATCGTTACTGTACGGTTTGTAACCATGGGTTCTTTCCTTCTCAATACTTATGCGGCTTCGCTAGAGTTGGAGCTATGTTCGAACTCCAGTGCGTGCTGGCGCTGGCTTATTGGCTGCGCTGCCAGTGGTGCACGGCGGTAGTTGACGCCGGCCCTACGGCTTCGTTGGGCGCCTGACTGAAGTTTCGCCTGACTGAAGTTTAGACTGGGTCGTTTTTCGGTACCGGCTTTGAATAATGGCATATGTGACGCGGCTTTGTGTACCCACGGTACGGACGCTGCGGTAGACTTGCCTGCCGCGGCCAGGACCCTCACCACAGACCTTATTTGTAGGTCCTCTTATCTTGTAGGCCCGCTTCATTTGCAGGTCTTTGCCAGAGGCTCGCGCGGCTATCGGTCTTCACCGCCTGTCGCAATGGTGCAAAGTTGGAGTCCTGCCGAGCTGGAGTTGTGTGAAGCATGAGCGACGCCACGGTTCTAAGTCCCGCCAACGCGGCTTATCTTGACGCTATCTACCAGAGCTACCTGCATGATCCCGGCTCGGTAGAACCCTCTTGGCGCGATTACTTCAAATCCTTGCCAACCACGGTGGCGGCGCAGAGCAAAGCGTCCGTAAGTAAAAGCCTGGCCGGTAACGGCGCTTTACCGGAGAACCGTTCCGCGCTCACAGAGAAGCAATCCGCAGTGCTCACCTACATCGGCGCCGTGCGCTACCGCGGCCACTGCCAAGCGGATCTGGATCCACTGGGCCTGACAAAAAGACCCTACATACCCGATCTGGCGCTCGATTATCACAAGCTCACCGATGAAGACTTGGATGTGATCTTCAACACCGGCTCCCTTTTTACCGAGCCGGAAGCGCCGCTGCGCGAGATTAAACAACTACTGGAGGAGACCTACTGCGGCAGTGTCGGTGCGGAATTCATGCACATCACCTCCACCGCCTCCAAGCGCTGGCTACAGCAGCGCTTGGAGGCGGCGCGCGGGCGCCCGTCTTATGACGCGGACAAGAAAAAAGACATTCTTCGCTGGCTGACGGCAGGCCGTAAACTCGAAGAGTACCTGCACACTAAATATGTAGGGCAAAAGCGGTTTTCGCTGGAGGGCGGCGAGAGCCTTATTCCCTTGCTCGACGAGATCATCCAGCGCTCCGGCGCCAACGGTGTCAAGGAGATCGTTGTGGGCATGGCCCATCGTGGCCGCCTCAATGTTCTGGTCAATATTTACGGCAAACACCCACGGGTCCTGTTCGGTGAGTTCGAGGGTAAAATCGATGTGGGCTCCGGCTCGGGCGATGTTAAATATCACCTCGGCTTCTCCTCGGATGTGGCAACGCCGGGCGGTCCCGTGCATCTGGTTTTGGCCTTCAATCCCTCCCACCTGGAGATCATCAACCCGGTGGTTGAAGGCTCTTGCCGGGCGCGGCAGGAGCGCCGCGCGGATAGCGACGGCGCTCAGGTGTTACCGGTATTGGTGCACGGTGATGCGGCGTTCGCCGGCCAAGGGGTGGTGATGGAGACCCTCAACCTGGCCGCGACCCGCGGCTACGGCACTGGCGGCACTATTCACGTGGTGGTCAATAATCAGATCGGCTTTACCACCAGCGATCCGGCCGATTCGCGCTCCACTCTCTACTGCACGGACGTGGCCAAGCTGGTAGAGGCGCCGATCTTTCACGTCAACGGTAACGATCCCGAGGCGGTGACCTTCGTCACCGAGTTGGCGGTGGCTTACCGCATGGAATTCAAACGCGACGTAGTGATAGACATGCTCTGCTACCGCCGCCACGGCCACAACGAAGCCGATGAGCCGTTGGTCACCCAGCCCATGATGTATCAGCGCATCCGCAATCAGAAGGGCGTGCGGCGGCTATACGCAGAGCGCTTGGAGCGCGAGGGAGTGATCGAGGCTGGCCAAGCGGATCGGCTAGCGGAGCAGTACATTCAAAGCCTGGAGGACAACCAAGTAGTATCCAGACCGCTGACCGTCAACCCCGCCACCGCCCACCTGGTTAACTGGGCCCCCCATTTGTCGGACGCCTGGGACGAACCGTGCGACAGCGGCATTTCGCTGGAGCGCATACGCCGGCTGGGTGCACGGCTTAGCACCTATCCCGAGCACTTCGAAATCCACCGCACCGTGCGGCGGATCATGGACGCGCGTGTTGCGATGAGCGGCGGCACCAAACCCATCGACTGGGGTTTCGCCGAATCGCTAGCCTACGCCAGTTTGCTGGAGGATGGTTACTCGGTGCGCCTATCCGGACAAGATAGCGAGCGCGGCACTTTCTCCCACCGGCACGCTACGCTGCACAATCAAAAAGAACGCGGCACCTATCAACCACTGCGTCATCTGTTCGAGGGCCAGCCCTCGTTCAGGGTCATCAATTCGGTACTGTCCGAAGAAGCCGTACTCGCTTTCGAATACGGCTTTAGCACCGCAGAACCCGAATGTTTGACGTTGTGGGAAGCTCAATTCGGTGATTTCGCCAACGGTGCGCAGGTTGTTATCGACCAGTTTCTGAGTTCGTCGGAGGCCAAGTGGGGCCGGCACTGTGGCTTGGTGCTGCTGCTGCCGCACGGTTATGAGGGCCAAGGCCCGGAACACTCCTCGGCCCGTCTGGAACGCTATCTGCAGCTTTGCGCCGAGGACAACATCCAGGTGTGTGTACCCAGCACGCCGGCGCAACTGTTCCATATGTTACGCCGCCAGATGTTGCGCGCTTTTCGCAAACCGCTGGTGATCATGAGCCCGAAGAGCTTGCTACGCCACCGCAACTGCGTATCGACCCGGGAAGAGTTGATCCAGGGCCGGTTTCAGGTGGTGATGGATGATGTGGAAGGGGGGCTGCCGCCAGCCGCGGTGACCCGCCTCGTCTTATGCAGCGGTAAGGTGTACTACGACCTTATCGAGAAACGGCGCGAACTCGGCATCCCCAAACATATCGCCATAGTGCGCATCGAGCAGTTGTACCCGTTCCCGAAAACAGCTATTCAAGCCATCCTGGACCGCTATGCCGAAGCTAAAGACGTGGTCTGGTGCCAAGAAGAGCCACGCAATCAAGGCTCGTGGTTTTTCATGCTCTCGCGGCGCCATCTGGCCGGCATGGTGGCCGATCGCCAGTTGCACTACGCCGGGCGGGAATACTCCGCCTCGCCGGCGGCCGGCTATCTCAATGTTCACCACGAACAGCAACGGGCACTAGTCCAAGACGCTTTCGGCATTGACGCCGAACAGGACAAGAAGTCCGCGGCAACCCCAAAGACCTGAACTCAAAGACCTGAACTCAAAGCCGAGGTAAGCATACGTGATCGTCGATGTAACGGTGCCATTGCTCCCAGAGTCGGTGCCGGATGGCGTTCTGCTCCAATGGACCAAGCGCCCTGGTGACACCGTGATCCGCAGTGAGGTGCTAAGCGAGCTAGAGACCGACAAGATAGTGATGGAGATACCGGCGCCAGCCGGCGGTGTTCTCTTGGAGATCCTGGAACCGGCCGGCACGACGGTGGTAGCGGGACGGGCTATTGCCAGAATCGACACCACGGCAGTGGCCGAAGCACCCGGATCCGTACAGGCACCCGAGCCTGTACAGGCACGAGCAAACAACCAGCCGCCGGCTGTATCAGCCACAACCGCTGCTCCACCGACCGTTGCTCCGATGAGCGCTGCGGGACCCGCCGCCCGCAAAGCAATGGCCGAAAGCGGGGTGGATCCAACCACCATTGAAGGTAGCGGACCCGGTGGGCGCATCACCAAAGAAGATGTCATGTCGATGGCCAATGCCGGCCCCAGTCCGGCCCCGGCGCCCACAGCCCCAATATCTACGGTCCCGGTATCCCCAGCCCCAGTATCCCTAGCCCCTGTCTCTCAAGACCCAGCATCTACTGCGCCCGCCACAGCGCAAGCGAAGTCTGCACCGGCGGTGGCACAAGCGCGCGGCGAACGGCGGGTGCCGATGACGCGGCTGCGCCAGCGTATTGCTGAGCGCCTGGTGGACGCACAACACACCGCAGCCATCCTGAGCACATTTAATGAAGTCGATATGGGCGCCGTCATGGCATTGCGCAAACGGCTGCGTGACGACTTCGAGAAAACCCATGGCGTGCGCCTGGGTTTTATGTCTTTCTTTGCCAAAGCCGCAGTGCAAGCCTTGCAGCGTTTCCCGGTGGTCAACGCCTATATGGACGGCACCGATATGCTCTACCACGACTACTGCGATATCGGCGTGGCAGTGGCATCCCCCAGAGGCTTGGTGGTACCGGTTTTGCGCAATGTGGAAGCGATGAGCTTTGCCGAGATCGAAAGCAAAATCGCCGAATTCGGGCAGCGAGCGCGGTCCGGCACCTTAACGCTGGATGAGCTGACCGGCGGCACGTTCACCATTTCCAATGGCGGCGTGTTCGGCTCGATGTTATCGACCCCCATCCTGAACCCACCGCAAAGCGCCATTTTAGGGATGCACAAAACCCAAGAGCGGCCGGTGGTGGAAAACGGTGAGATCATCATCCGCCCGATCATGTATCTGGCGCTGTCCTATGACCATCGGATTATCGATGGCCAAGAGGCAGTGCGGTTTCTCGTTACCATCAAGGAATGTATCGAAGATCCGGGGCGGATGCTGCTCGGCACATAAACCATAGCCCGCAATAAGAGAACCGTCATGAGCAACTATGATGTGGTAGTGATAGGCGCGGGGCCTGGCGGCTACGTGGCCGCGATCCGCGCCGCTCAACTGGGCCTCACCACTGCTTGTGTGGACCGGTGGGCCGCCGCCACCGGCCACCCATCGCTGGGTGGCACCTGCTTGAACGTGGGCTGCATCCCATCCAAAGCACTACTGGATACCTCACACCACTATCACGCTATCCAGCACGCCTTCCCAGCCCACGGTATTACCGCCGGTGACGTGCAGTTGGATCTGGCCAAGGCCATGGCCCGCAAAAATAAAGTGGTGGCGAACTTGACCCGCGGCATCCGCGGACTGTTTCGCAAAAACAAGATAGACCTTAAAACCGGCACTGGCGCTTTGTTGCCTGATAAACAGGTGGAGGTACGGGCGGCGGACGGCACCACGCAAACCCTAACGGCGAGCAACATCATCATCGCCACCGGCTCGGCACCCATCACTATCGCGGTGGCGCCGGTGGATGGCGTCAATATCGTTGACAACGAAGGTGCCTTGGCCTTCGATGAGATACCCTCGCGGCTCGGCATTATCGGTGCCGGCGTCATCGGCCTCGAGTTGGGCAGCGTCTGGTCGCGCTTCGGATCACAGGTGGTAATACTGGAAGCACTCGATGACTTTCTGGCGGCGGCCGACCGGCAAATCAGCCAGCAGGCACTCAAAGCGCTCAAAAAACAAGGATTGGATATACGCTTGGGTTGTCGAGTCACGGGCACACAGGTAACTGACGGCGGTGTTCGGGTGGCCTACAACAGTGGCGAAGGTGAGCATACCCTGGAAGTGGACAAGCTCATCGTCGCTGTGGGCCGCTGCCCGGCGACGGACGGACTCGACGCCGATGCCGCCGGATTGGCGCTGGACCCGCAAGGGCGCATCGCAGTGGACCGCCAATGCCGCACGAATATCGAGGGTATCTACGCGGTGGGCGACGTAGTGGCAGGCCCCATGCTCGCGCATAAAGCCTCGGAAGAGGGTATCGCCGTGGCGGAACTCATCGCCGGGCAAAAACCCGAGATCGATCACGCCCTGGTACCTTGGGTCGTCTATACCCATCCGGAGATCGCCTGGGTGGGCGCTAGCCCACAACAGTTGGATGAGCAAGGCATCGAATATAAGAGTGGTACCTTCCCGTACATGGGCCTTGGCCGCGCGCAAGGGGCCGGGCAAACCGATGGCCTGGTGAAAATCTTGGCCGCAGCCCACAGCGATCGCATTCTCGGTGTACACATATTCGGCGCCAACGCATCGGAGTTGATCGGTGAAGCGGTGACGGCGATGGCGTTTCATGCCAGCGCCGAGGACTTGGCACGTATCATCCATGCACACCCAACCCTATCCGAGGCTGTGCACGAAGCCGCCTTGGCCGTCGATGGACGCGCCATTCATATCTGACACCCCGCAACCCTGACACCCCACAGCCCTGACACCCCATGACGAGAATCAATAGCAGCAGGAATGAATAGATGGATCTCGATGCGCTGAGCGCCGTCTCTCCCATCGATGGCAGATAC
The DNA here is from genome assembly GCA_012103455.1 of Gammaproteobacteria bacterium. Lineage (GTDB taxonomy): Bacteria > Pseudomonadota > Gammaproteobacteria > HK1 > HK1 > WLWT01. The sequence continues at coordinate 2,887,337 of WLWT01000001.1, read as the reverse complement.
GGCCGCCAGACCGCGCCGTTGCGGAGCATATTCAGCGAGTACGGCCTGATCGCCCGCCGCGTCAAAGTAGAAGTGCGGTGGCTGGAAGCTCTATGCGATCACCCGCACATCGAACAAGCCACAGCGCTAACGGATGACAGCCGCCGGGCACTGCTAGCCATCAGTGACACCTTCGGCCTGGCCGAGGCCGCCGCGGTCAAACGCATCGAAGCCAGCACCAACCACGACGTCAAAGCGGTGGAGTATTTCATCAAAAGCCGGCTGGCCAATGAGCGCGAACTCGCGCCGCTCACAGAGTTCGTGCACTTCGCTTGTACCTCCGAGGACATCAACAATCTGTCCCACGCACTCATGTTGCGTGACGCCCGTGATGATGTTTTATCGCCACTGCTAAACGAACTCATTGAAACGCTTCGCGCCATGGCTCATACCCTAGCCGGCCAACCCATGCTCGCGCGCACCCATGGCCAGCCGGCATCGCCCACCACCATGGGCAAAGAAATCGCCAATGTGGTAGCGCGCTTGGACCGACAACACCAGCAACTGAAAGCGCAGCCCCTGCTCGGCAAGTTGAACGGCGCCGTGGGTAATTTCAATGCCCATCTGGCCGCTTACCCGCAGGCCGATTGGGCAACACTGGGCGAACAGGTGGTCACCTCGCTGGGCCTTCGCTGGAATCCCTACACCTCGCAGATCGAGCCGCACGACTATATCGCCGAGCTATTTCACGCCATGGTACGGCTGAACACCATCTTATTGGACTTGAGCCGGGACATCTGGGGTTACATAGCGCTCGGTTATTTCTCCCAGCACCTGCAAGCGGACGAGGTCGGCTCATCGACCATGCCGCACAAAGTCAATCCTATCGATTTTGAGAATGCCGAGGGTAACCTCGGCATCGCCAATGCGTTGATGGAGCACATGGCGAGCAAGCTGCAAGTGTCCAGATGGCAACGGGATCTGTCCGATTCCACGGTGTTGCGCAATCTGGGCGTCGCATTCGCACACACTGTGATCGCGTTCAAATCCTTGCAAAAAGGGCTTGCCAAATTGCAACTCAACCCGGCGCGGTTGGATGCGGATCTCGAGGATGCCTGGGAAATCCTGGCTGAACCCATACAGACCGTCATGCGCCGCTACGGTGTAGCAGAGCCTTACGAGAAAATGAAAGCACTGACCCGCGGGCAAGCGATTGACCAGGCGGCGCTGCACGCGTTCATCGACACGTTAAGCCTTCCGCAGCCGGCCAAAGAAACCTTGAAAGCGTTGCGCCCGCGCGACTATGTGGGCGCCGCCGCCCAGCTTGCCCGCAACGTGTAGCTTCGCCCTGGAAGCCATCGCCGCACCCACCCTACATGAGAACAAAGAAGTTCTTGACCTAGACGGGCTGGATGCTCAACGCTGAGTGCTGCTCCACATGATGCAACAGGCGAGAGCCCGGGTGGATTGGGTAAGCCGCAATTTGGACCGCCGCTTGTTCGATGAGCGCGAGTTGGTGGCTGCGTTCAAAAACCTGGCCTTCACCCGCCGCCACCTGCGGGTGCGCATGGTGGTCATGGACACCGGGCCCCTGGTACGCCAAGACCATCGCTTGGTGAGCTTAGTCAAACGTCTGCCTACTTATTTCTCCATTCGCGGTCCTAACCGCGATCACAAACATTTCAACGCATCGTTGGTGATCATCGATCGCACCGGTTATATATACAGACCACACAGCGATCTCTACGCTGGCCAGGTATGTTTCAACGATCCGGTGCGAGCGGGCGAACTCACCCGGCAATTCGATGAAATCTGGGAGGCCGGGCAGCCTGATGTCAATTTACGGCAGATGACCATCTGATAACTGCCAGCAGTGCTACAGATATCCATACCCTGTCCATACCCGGGTAGTCGATTCATGAGCACCGCTCCATCTCGCAACCCTCACCGGTTCCGATCGCAAGATTGAAATCACTCGTTTTCCGCGATTGCGGCATCAGTTCCGTGCTCGAATCCTCGGATATGACCGTATGTGCTTGGGCCGGCTGCTTGTGTGAGTCATTCAGCACCTAGAACACTAAGCGGGCACTGGCGGCGTCATTCACTGCCTACTACTGTTGCGGTGCACCCTCGGCGGGCGGCACCCCCGGAGCATACCCCGGCGGCGGTGGATAAAACGCCTGTCCTGGAGGCACATAACCGTAGCCGTAGTACGGATGAGGCGGCCAACCCCATCGCGGTGGCGGCTGGCCCCAATGCGGATGCGGCGGGTAGTAATAAGCAGGGCCGGCACCGTGCGGCGGCATATTGGGGGCCGAAGGTGATGTTCCGGCTGGCGGCAATGCTCCATGCGGCGCTCTTGCCTCTCGTGTGGCAACGGTTGCTACCGTGGAGACCGGAGCGACGAATACATTGGGGTCTATCACTACGACCTCGGTCCATTTGCCCACCGCGGGAGAATACGCCGGTGCCACAGTGACCGCTGGGGTCACCGCTGGGGTCACCGCTGGGATCACCGGTGGTTGCTGCAACACGGTTGTACTATCGGGTTCAGGGGTTGCCTCAGGCTGCTGCGGCGTTGCTTCGGACCCGGCTTGTAGCGCGCTTGCTACCTTCTGCTCTTCATGCTTTTTCGCCGGCGCAGTGTCGCCAGCGGATATCAGGCCGGCTGCCGCTTCGGACACAGCGGCAGTGACCGGCTTTTCGTCACCAGCATCCACTGGTGCATCACTGACTTTAGCAGTGTCTTCAGCCGTACTCACAACAGCATGAGTTCCACCGCCTTTGGCCTCATCAGTGTCACTCCCGGCATCGGTCTTGGCCACCGCCGCGGACGTTGATTCCGCCCCTGTCAGCGATGTTTGCCCTGGCGCTTGTTGCCCCGCGTTTAATGGCTGGGTGTTTACCGGCTGCTCCGAGGTGGCCGTCTCAGTCATCACCGCCGCCGCCACTAAGGTATCGGACGTATCCGCCCCCTCGGTCGGCGTAGAAGCCGCCCCTAGTACAGGTTGTTTGTTGCCGGCCTGCGCTATCTCCATTGCCGGTGACGCAGCCTCACCGTCACGTTCGGATGCCTCCCGCTCGGGCATCAAGACGAGCAGAACAATGAGCACGACAGGTAACCAATATTGCACTACGTGCGCGGAATATGTGCTCTCCTGCGCTGGCCGCGGCAGCATCTGCGCCGTGGGGGGTGATGGCTGTTCGCTCATGCGTTGGGGTTCTCCGCCGATTGGTTTGTCTGATTCATGGGTTTTGTCTAGTTCACGGGCTGCGACTTTTTGGCCGCCAGATGAAAATTCGTTGAGCGCGCGTCTAAGTCTGCACCACAGTCTTGGCCGCCGCGAATAGTATCAAACCGGTTACAGGCAACGGGAGCTTACTAGCGCGAAAAATGCAAAACGCCGCCTTCCAGCACCCGGTATAATTAGGATCTTCAGCCCTGCCCTACCGTTTCATCGTCATGCCGCATGAAGGCCCCGCCGCCCTACCCGAGTTTCGCCGTGTCCGATTACTGGAAACCCTCAGGCAATCGGGCATAGATGTGCAAGACATACGCGCCCGTTTTCTTCATTTTCTAGACTTGAGCCGCCCTTTGGAGGCGCTAGAGCAAGACCGGCTGCAAGCGCTGCTCGCGTATGGCCCACGCCTCGAATCCACGCTACCCGCCGTCGCCGTCGTCGTACCCCGCGGCGGCACCATCTCGCCCTGGTCCAGCAAGGCCACCGATATCGCCCACTGCTGCGGGCTAGCAGCGGTGCGGCGCATTGAGCGCGGCGTTGCCTGGCTCGCCAGCGGCGGCGCGCATATGCGGGACGCGCTAAGGCCTCACATCCACGACCGTATGACTGAATCGGTGCATACACACACCGATCTGGAGAGCGAACTCTTCGCCGTTGGGCAACCCAAGCCGCTACGACCCCAATCACCACAACCCCAATCATCACAACACCGGGCTGGTAACGATATACAACAGGCCATCGAAGATACCGCGGCGCTACTCGGTGTAACCCTGGACGAAGCCGAATTCAGCCACTTGGTGGAACGCTACCAAGCGCTTGGACGCCCGCCCACCGATGTGGAGTTGATGATGTTCGCTCAGGTCAATTCGGAGCATTGCCGGCACAAAATTTTCAACGCCGCGTGGACCCTAGACGGTCGGGCTAAAAACCAAAGCTTGTTCGACATGATTCGCAACACTCATAGGTTGAACCCAGGGGGCGTGTTGTCGGCATATAGCGACAACGCCGCCGTCCTACGAGGCTGGCCGGCAACAGGACTGGCGCCCGATCCGATGAACCATGTGTATAACAACACGGCCACGGAACACCACATTCTCATCAAGGTGGAAACCCACAATCATCCGAGCGCCATCTCGCCATTTGCAGGCGCGGCCACCGGCTCGGGCGGTGAGATACGCGATGAGGCGGCAACGGGCCGCGGCGCCCGGGCCAAAGCAGGCCTTACAGGCTTTTGCGTCTCCAACTTGCTGCTACCGGAAAACCGCAAGCCCTGGGAACAGTCCCACGGCAAACCGCAGCACATCGCCTCCGCGCTGGACATTATGCTCGAAGGCCCGATAGGGGCCGCCGGCTACAACAACGAATTTGGCCGCCCGGCCATTCTAGGCTTCTTTCGCAGCTTCGAGCTGGCGCACGCCGGTGAGCGGTTCGGGTTTCACAAGCCGATTATGGTGGCAGGCGGCCTCGGCAATATCCGCCCGGAGAACGTACACAAAAATACGGTAGAAGCAGGGATGCACGTGGTGGTACTAGGCGGCCCGGCCATGCTGATCGGGTTAGGCGGCGCCGCCGCCTCCTCGGCCTCTAGCGGCACCGGTGACAGCGAGTTGGACTTCGCCTCGGTACAGCGCGGCAATGCGGAAATGCAACGCCGCTGCCAAGAGGTGATCGACGCCTGCTGGGCCATGGGCGAGGCCAATCCTATTCAAGCCATTCACGACGTGGGGGCGGGTGGCCTGTCCAACGCTATCCCGGAGATCGTGCACCCCGATAATCTGGGCGCCAAACTTGAACTGCGCCATATCCCCAACGCGGATCCGGGCATGAGCCCGATGCAGATCTGGTGCAACGAAGCGCAGGAGCGTTACGTGCTGACCGTGGCGGCCGCCGATATGGAGCGCTTTTTAAGCATCGCCGGGCGCGAGCGCTGCCCCGCCGTCTCCTTAGGCCGCGTCACCCGACAACCGCTACTACGCCTGCATGACGATATGCTGGGGGAACAGCCAGTGGATTTGGACATGGAGACATTGCTTGGCCGTTTGCCGCGCAGGCAGCGCGATGCGCTATCCAAGCCGGCGGCCAAACTACCGCTTGGCCCATCTAGCAGCGATCTGGAACACGACATCCTGGCGGTGCTCGGCACACCGACGGTGGGTGACAAGAGTTTTCTCATCACCATAGGCGATCGTAGCGTCGGCGGCCTGGTGCACCGGGATCAGATGGTCGGCCCTTATCAAGTGCCCGTGGCCGATTGCGCGGTGACGTTGACGGATTACCGGAACTTCACCGGCGAAGCCATGGCCATGGGCGAGCGCCCACCCATCGCCGTCCTCAACGCACCCGCCTCAGCCCGCATGGCGGTCGCCGAGGCCCTCACCAACCTCGCCGCCGCCGCCGTGGGCGCGCTTGACAACGTCGCCCTGTCCGCCAATTGGATGGCGGCTTGCGCTCATCCGGGGCAGGACGCGGCGCTTTACCAAGCGGTGGAAGCCGTTGGTTTGGATCTCTGTCCGGCCCTCGGTATCAGCATTCCTGTGGGCAAAGACTCATTGTCCATGAAAACGGTTTGGCAGCATGACGGCGAGCCTAGGGAGGTCATCTCCCCTCTTTCTCTTATCGTCTCCGCCTTCGCCCCGGTCACGGACGTTCGCAAAAGCCTGACGCCGCTGCTTGACCTGAGCCAGGATTCGGTACTGTTGTTCATCGATCTGGCGCTTGGGGAAACGCGCCTTGGCGCCAGTACTTTGGCAGTGATACGCGGCAATCTCGCCGGTGAAACGCCGGATCTGTGCTCACCGCAGGCGCTACGGGCTTTCTTCGAAACCATGCAATCGCTCATCGAAGACGAGCTGGTGCTGGCTTATCACGATCGTAGCGATGGCGGCTTGGTGACGGCCATCGCCGAGATGTGTTTCGCCAGCGGTTGCGGCGCTGCTCTGGATATCAGCACCCTGGATATCAATGGCTTTGGCGCCGACCCATCGGCTGTGCTGCTGTGCGAGGAGCTGGGAGCAGTGCTACAAGTCGCTACCGCCCACTGCGACACCGTGATCGAGCGATTCGCCGCTACCACCCTATCGGATCACAGGTTGGCGGCTCACGGATTGGCGGATTACGGATTGACGGATTACGGATTGACGGAGCACAGATTGACGGAGCACGGATTGGCCGATCATATTCACCTGCTCGGACGGCCCACCGCCGCCTCGCCCCGGCTCACCATTCATAGAGACGGCGCCCTGATCGCCGATTTGACCATGACGGCGCTGCGCCAAGCGTGGTCGCAAACCAGCCACCTCATGGCCAAACGCAGAGACCACCCCGGGTGCGCAGATGAAGAACATAACGCCCGGCTAGTACTGGACGGCGCCGGGCTAGGCGCGGCTACGACCACCTTCAAAGAAGCGCCGGCCTTGACCGGTACCCGCCCGCGGGTGGCGCTATTGCGCGAACAAGGTGTGAATGGCCATGTGGAAATGGCGGCGGCCTTCCGCAGCGCCGGCTTCGAGGCGGTGGATGTACATATGAGCGACATTCACTCCGGTAGAACGGCTCTTGACGATTTTCAAGTGCTGGCGGCGTGTGGCGGTTTCTCCTACGGCGATGTGTTGGGCGGCGGCGGCGGCTGGGCCGCTTCGATTCGTTTCAACAACCGCGCCCACGACGCTTTTGCCGCATTCTTCGCCGCGCACAACACTTTAACGCTAGGGGTATGTAACGGCTGTCAAATGCTGGCGCAGCTCAAATCGCTCATTCCCGGCAGCGAACTGTGGCCGCGCTTCGTGCGTAACCGATCGGAGCAATTCGAGGCCCGCTTGTCGTTGGTGGAAATACTGAAGACAAACTCCGCTTTTCTAGCTGGCATGGAAGGCGCCAAGTTGCCGGTACCCGTGGCTCACGGTGAGGGCCGGGCGCTATTCGACCCTGCGGATGATGCCGGCAAAGCCTGCGCCAATCACACGATCGCGCTGCGCTACGTAGACGGTAGCGGCGGCATAGCGACCCGGTATCCGGCCAACCCGAACGGTTCACCGCTAGGCATTACCGGTCTGACCACAACCGACGGTAGGGCCACCATCATGATGCCGCACCCCGAGCGGGCGTTTCGCACCGTCCAGTTGAGCTGGCATCCGCCGACCTGGCAGGACCTGTCGCCATGGTTTCGCATGTTTACCAACGCCCAACGCGCTTTGACATAGGCGCTTTGACATAGGAGGGGGTGAGCGAGACATCGGTCACACACCGGAACTCGAATACTCCAATCTCTGTCGGAAACGCCGAGAATCATCACATACCACCCCCATTGAGGCTAATGTCAGGCGGCTAACGTCCTAGCCGCCAAAGCCCCAGCCGAGGAGGCGAACATGCTTATCAAGCGACCCGCGGACATTGCACCATCCGAGATCACTCAACCCGAGCTGTACTTTGGCCGCCGCCGTTTCCTGCGCGACAGTGCCGGTGCGGTGTTGGTGGCGACAATGCCCGGATTAGCCTGGGCGCCGCCCACTCTGGCCGCCGCCAAACTGGCAGCCACCAAGAACCCGGACTATGTGGTGGACGATGATCCGACCCCTAAAAAATACGTTACCACCTATAACAACTTCTACGAATTCGGGACCGGTAAAGACGACCCGGTGGAAAACGCCAAGGACTTCAATCCCAAACCTTGGAGCGTGGTGGTCAGCGGTGAGTGCGAAAAGCCGGGCCGGTATCACTTCGAAGACATCATAAAACCGAGCGAGCTAGAGGAACGGATCTACCGCTTCCGCTGCGTCGAAGCCTGGTCGATGGTGGTGCCCTGGATCGGCGTGCCGCTCGCCACCGTGCTGAAGCGCTTCAATCCCACCGCAAAAGCCAAATACGTGGCATTCGAAACCCTCTACGATCCCAAACGCATGCCCGGCCAGCGGCGCCCGGTATTGAATTGGCCGTATGTGGAAGGACTGCGTATAGATGAGGCCATGCATCCACTGACGCTGCTCACCGTGGGCCTGTACGGCGAGGAACTGCCCAATCAAAACGGTGCGCCCATCCGGCTCATAGTGCCGTGGAAATACGGTTTCAAGAGCATCAAATCCATCGTGCGAATCAAATTCACGGAGAAACAACCCCCCACTACATGGAACGATTCGGCGCCGCAGGAATACGGTTTTTATTCCAATGTCAATCCGCAAGTCGATCATCCCCGTTGGAGTCAGCGCAAAGAGCGCAAAGTGGGCGGTGGTTTTTTCTCACCGAAAGTGCCTACGCTAAAATTCAACGGCTATGCAGAACAAGTCGCCGCCCTCTACACCGGCATGGATCTGGTTAAGTTCTACTGAGCATGAAACGTCCCGAGCGGATCGCCAAGCCAATCCTGTTCATCCTACTGGCGCTGCCTATAGCAGCGCTGGTTTACGGCGTCTTCACCGAGGCGCTAGGGGCCAACCCGATCGAGCGGATCCTGCATGAAACCGGCGAGTGGGGATTGCGCTTATTAGTAGCGACGCTGGCCGTCACACCACTGCGCCAATGGACCGGCTGGAATTGGTTGATCCGGATCCGGCGTTTGCTCGGGCTTTATGCATTCTTCTATGTGACGATGCATTTCACCACCTATCTGTGGCTGGATCAGTCTTTCGATTGGCCCGCGATCATCGCCGATATCATCGATCGGCCTTATATTAGCGTCGGTTTCGCTGCTCTTTGTGTGCTCGCGCCACTGGCCATCACGTCCACGGACGGTATGGTCCGGTGGCTGGGGGGCCGGCGCTGGCGGCTGTTGCACCGTGGCGCCTACATCGCCACTATTCTTGCCTGCTTGCATTTTATTTGGCTGGTCAAAGCCGATCTGGCGGAGCCGTTGATCTACGCTACACTGACGGCGGTTTTGCTACTGGCACGCATTCCGCGCCGGCGGGCCGCTACAGTAAGCTGACGAACGCAATGCCTTCTGTGACATTAGGCTTCACTCAACCTGCTCTAGCTGGTGCGCTCCAGAGAGCATCACTGTTTAGGCTCACAGCAAAGCTCCGGCGAGGCCGGTATGAACAACGACCGCGATGACGACGACTTGGCTCTGTTTCGCCAAGAGCTAGATGGCGTACGTCCCCTGCAAGGCGACCGCATCGAGCCGGAGCGGCCCCGGTTAAGGCCGGTTCCCGGGCAACGCATCCGCGACAACAAAAAAGTCATCGCCGCGCTCAGAAAGGCCGATCCACTACACGGCGAACACGAAACGGGTGAAGAGTTGTGGTACGCCCGCCCTGGCTTACAGCAACAGCAGCAGCGCCGTTTGCGCCGCGGACAATACCCCATCGGCAAAGAACTCGATCTGCACGGTAAGACAGCCAATGAGGCCCACGCCGCGCTTAACCGCTTTTTAACCGATTGCAGAGCACGCGGCATCCGCAGCGTGCGCGTGATCCATGGCAAGGGCTTGCGCTCACCGGGCGGTAAGCCGGTGCTCAAAGGCAAATTGGACCGTTGGTTGCGGCAGCGCCAGGATGTGATCGCGTTTTGCTTCGCCAGGCCGGTGGACGGCGGCACCGGTGCGATCTACGTGCTGTTAAGCAGCGGCTAAAGTTCCTTCAACGCCACGCCCACATCGGCCAGGCGCGCCTTGTCAACCGCTTTTTTCGCCGCCGCCAACTTGCGGCACTCGATGTGATCACGCATAGCGTTGATGCTGTCCGCAGCGATCACACACCCTCGCGCCAGGGCGAACACGGTAAAACTACCCGTGTCGGGGTCGCCTCTGATGACCGTCTCATCGTGCCCATCAGCCAGGCCTGCGATCTGTAACTTGAGATCGTATTGGTCCGACCAAAACCACGGGATCTCGTTGTACACCGTATCCTTGCCAGCGATATTGGCGGCCACCACACCCGCCTGCGCCATGGCGTTGTGCACCGACTCCAGGCGTACACTGCGACCATAGATGCGGCTGGGATGGCGGCTACAATCGCCGATGGCCCAGACGTTGGCGCAGGTGGTGGCGCCTCGTTCATCCACTACGATACCGTCGTCCACGTGCAGACCAGCCGCCTCGGCAAGCTCCGTATTGGGCGTTATACCGATGCCGACGATGACGGCATCGGCCTCGATCCGTTCGCCTTGCGCGCCGGCATCATCCTGCAGCACTACCGCACCCACCCCGGCCTCACCCTCGGCCCGCGCGATCCGAACGCCGGTGCGAATCACCACCCCGTTGGCCTCATGAACGCGCCTTAGATAATCCGCGACGGGCGCGGTCGCCACCCGCGACAATATTCGTGGCTGCGCTTCCAACACGGTCACCGCAGCACCGCGTTTGGCCGCTACCGCCGCCACCTCCAAACCGATATATCCCCCCCCCACCACTATAATTTTCTGCCCGGGTGCAAGCGCGCTTTTCAGGCTATCGGAATCGGCCAAAGTGCGCACATAGTGCACACCGGCAAGCTCGAAGCCGGGCAAACGCCGCACCCGCGCCCCGGTCGCCAAAACCAAGTGGGTGTACTCGAGGGTATCGCCCGCCCCGGTGGCAACTGCCTGAGTGGTAACTGCCTGGGTGGTGACCGTAGAGGCGCCGGTGTCGATCGCGGCCACCGCGGTGGATAAGCGTACCTCGACATTCTTGTCCTCATAGAAGTCCGCTGGGCGCAATAACACACGGTCCGACCCCACTTCGCCCGCCAGGTAAGCCTTGGACAGGGGCGGACGTTGGTACGGCAATTGCGGCTCATTCCCCAGCATGACGATCTCGCCTTCGAACTTCTCATTGCGCAAACGCGCGGCGAACTGGCCCGCCGCGTGGCCAGCCCCCACAACCACTACTCGATTTGTCATGCACTACCCCGCTGTACGCCGTCACCGGCAGCCTCAGACGTTCCCCAGCCGATGATTCGACCAGCCGATGATTCGAATCGAGACGAACACCACCGCCTAGATGATCAACCCGAGCACACTATCAGATGCGTCAATCCCCTGATACTCAAGCTCTCCAGCAGCGCAACCCTAAGGCGGCTCAAGCGCATCAACCTCTTTCAACGACATGCGCAAGGTCCACCTGCCAGCGCCGCGCTTGCCGCCGCTTGAAACGATCTTCGCTGGCACACCGAGCACCATGGGTGGCAGATAAGGCCCATGCCCCATCTTCAGTCCCGCGAACACGGGGAACCGCACCCGCCCAGCGAAGTTCTCCATAGCCAGCGGCGCGTAGCCACGGCCACCGCTTTCTTTGTCGTTCAGGAACTGCCCGAAGACGACGGCGGCAGCGCCCTTGAAAGCCCCCGCGTTCAACATGGCACTCAGCATGCGATCGATCTGGTAACCACGTTCATTGACGTCTTCGAAAAACACGATGCGCTTGCGTCCTCTGAGCTGTATGGGACTACCGCAAAGAGTCTGCAAAGTGGTCAAGTTGCCACCACTCAGGCTACCGCGCACCGACTGCGCCGCCCGCGCCGCATCATTCAATGGCCGCAGACCCGGGAAGCTCAACCCGCCCATACGTGCAAAGAGCAGGTCGCGCACTAGCTTCGTCTGCCCGGACCCTAACCCCGGATGGGTAGACGCCAGTTGCGTGAGCACCGGGCCATGCACCGGCGTCCAACGCCAAGCATCCAGCGCCAGCAACAAAACACTGATATCGCTAAAACCTATTAACGGCTTAGCCCGTGCCGGGCGCGCCATGCGCGATAGCCGAGGCACCAGGCGAATACAGCCCACTCCGCCCCTAGCACACCAGATGGCACTTGAATCTTGCGCCTTGAGTGCCGTTCGCAAGTGCTGCCAGCGGATGGTGTCCTCATTGGCGAAAAACGGATCCGGTCTCATCAGATCGGCCGGCACCCGGAGCCGCAGTCCCCATGAGCGCAAAACCGCTAGCCCCGCTTCCAAAGCGGCATCGCAAGCGGCAGAAGCCGGGGCGATAACATCTACCAGATCCCCTTGCCGAAGCGGCTGCCACGCCGGAAGCCATCTAGTCACTGCATTCCTCCACCCTCATCCGCAACTACCCGCCGGCGCCTCCAGCACCTACTGGAACAAGACGCGCTGGCTAATAACTGCTGCGCAGATCCGGATGAGTCGCGCGATCCCGGATGGGACATTGTCGCCACCGACACGGGGTTTGCACTGATCGAGGGGCGTCCAGGCCGTCAGTAGCCCAGTTCGACAACCCAGTGGTCAGTGACCAGTGGGTCAATAAACCGTTACAGGAAGCTAGAGCGCCAATCCTCGTGCAGCAACGCACACTGCACCACGTCCTCGAAGCCGCCTTTCCTCAACCTAGCTTGGCGCAACACCCCCTCGCGTACGAAACCCGCTGCCGCCAACACCCGCGCGGGCGCCTTGCTGCGCCACAGGTGATACGCATAGATACGGTTGAGGCCATGGCATTCAAAAGCATCGCGCACCATGCTGTTGACGGCCTTGGAGGCGAGCCCCCGGCCCCAAAATGCCCGCCCTACCCAGACCATTAATTCAGCACTGCGGTTGACGGAATCGATAGGGTGCAAGGCCACCACACCGACCAACTCGTCAGCATCCACGATGGCGCGATACACACTGGAGCCCACTTGCTCACCGCGCTGGCACGCCTCCACGAAACGGCGCACCTCCGATACCGGGGCCGGCGGCGGTGAGTTGACCATGGCATCGGCGATGGCACTATCTGCGCTGAGCGCGGCGACGCGCATGGCATCATCGGCCCGCAGCGGGCGCAACTCGAACCGTGCTTTGCGCGCATCGATAACCACTATCGAATATGTTTGGCCAGCGCCTCTATATGGGTGAGGCCCAAGCCGCAGCAACCGCCGAAGACCTGTACTCCGGTATCGCGCCACTGCAAACACCAGTCTACGAAGGCCGCCTCGGAAATAACGGTGGAGAAATTCCAGTGCGGCATTTCGAATTGACCGCTATCGGGATAGACCATCAACGGCATATCGGTAAATCCACGCAATACCTCCAGCGCCGCGCCGCTTATCTCGGGTGGCGAGTGCATGATGCCGCACACTTGCGCAGCAGTGGGCGGCGCCCGTTCGACCATCTCGGCGAAGCGCATATCCGGATAAGAGCAGGCCACGGGCCCCGCCTCACCCGCTTTCGCCGAATAACCGATCCAAAGCGGCAAGCCGGTCTCGCGTGCCGCCTCGATCGCCAAAGGCGCCATCACCGGATCATGCATCATCTCCATCAGCAGCAGATCGACACCGCTCGCCGCCAGCGCCTGCGCAGTCTCGTGCAAATAAGCTTGCCACTTGGCTTGTTCGGGCACGCGGCTCCAGTCGCGGCCCTGGGACCCCGGGTTAACCGGCGCCATATGGGACATGGAGCCGGCCACCACCACTTCATCGCCAGCCCGGCACTGCTCGCGGGCTTCAAGCGCGATATCCACCGCCCGTTGGGTCAGCTCCCCGACCTCGCCAGCGCGGCCCGCCGCCGTCAGCATGGCGCCGCTGTTGGCGTAGGTATTGGAGGTAATCAACTGGGCGCCAGCCCGTATATAGTCCTCGTGAATAGTGCGCAACAGTTCAGGATGCGTAAGCGTGGCGACGGCACACCATGCTTCCTGGTCCATGGTGGCGCCGCGGCGGTCCAGCTCCGTACCGGTGGCACCATCGATCAGAACGCACTCACCCCGCGCCAACCGGGTTAACAGTACTTGCAAAGGTTTGGGCAGTTGCGCGTCACTGGACATGGCTATAAGTGCTCGAACTCGACCAAGAAATTATTCGAAGGCATAGCATGGATCTGCTCAAGGTTAAGCTCCTGCGTGTTTGCATAAATAATCACCTCATCCATATCGCGAACGCCGTGTGCCGGATCAGCACGGCGCAATGATTGATCGAAAGCGGCATTGCTGGGCGCGGTGTGCTCACCTGCCCGTTTGAACGGCCCATACACCAGTAACTTGCCGCCAGCGTGCAGATACCGGCCTGCCCCGTATACTAAGCCAAGAGTAACCTGCCAGGGGGCGATATGACACAGATTGATGGCCAGTATGACACTCGGTAACGCATTGAAGTCCAGCGGCCAATGATGGGCGGTCACATCAAGATGAAGCGGTGGCCGCACATTGGCGAGCGCTGCGCTTTCACGCCAGGCGGCAATGCTGGCTAAGGCCCGCGGATCGGCATCACTAGGCTGCCATTGCACATGGCCAAAACGCCGGCCGAATCCGCAAACGTGTTGCCCGGGACCACTGGCGATCTCCAAGACCTGCCCATGGTCAGGCAACAGGCTTGCCAATACTTCACAAATAGGCTCGAAGTTACGTGCCGCCGCCGGTGAGATCAATTGCGCAGAGGTTAGTTGCATGGGGGTTAATTGCATGGGGGATCAGCCGGCGCTTATCGACTATGTGGCGCGACCAGGCCACCCTCAGGGCAGCTTGACCAGCACTTCCGAGACCGCTTTGCGGGCCGTCACCGGCACGTGTTCGGCGTAGCCGTACCACACCAGCCCGACCACGCTCTCCACCGCCTCGTCAATCCACAGCAGATCGTAGAATTGCGCTGTGCGGGTAACCGCTCCGGTGGTCCATTTCACCCCAAGACCGCGGCTCCACAGAAACAACGCAACGTTGTGTATAGCGCAACAGGTTGCGGCGTAGTCTTCCTTGGCGCGTATAGGGTCGTCGTGGTTTTCGCAGGTGACCACCAGCCAGCCGGGGATATTGCGCCATCGCTCATACTTGGCTTCGCCCGCTTGCGCGCCTTTTTTACCAGCCACCATATCACCGTTTAACCGGGCGATGGCCTCACGCGTCTCAGCCCCTACCAGATAGAAACGCCACGGTTGGGTCAGGTGATGGTTGGGCGCCCAGCGGGCCACCTCCAACGCCTCTTCGATAAGCCCCGCGGGCGGCTCTTGGGTGGTGAAATCATGGATGGTGCGTCGGCTACGCAATAGCTCCATGGCGACATCTTGGGCTACATCTTGGGCGATATCCAAAGGAGGGCTGGACTCGCGCAGTTCTAAAACGGTGCTCATGGGAGGTTACCCGGGTGTGCTGGTTCGAGCGCATGACTATCGCTTTGGCGGACTTGCTCCGCTGGCGCCACAGTATACGTTTGCGATGCAGCCAAGAGGGCTGCATCCGTGCTTTCATTGTGCCTGATTACAGGAAGAATTCTTGGACATCGGTTGAATCAAGAGCTAAACCCACCGGGCCGCGCTCAGCCCTTGTCGCAACCGGGCCATGGCGTCGTCCAGCGATGCGCGGGTCAGGGCGCCATAGGCCAAGCGCAAGTGCATTTGAGGACCCGCGCCGAAAGCGCTGCCGGGAATGAGTGCGATACCGTGCTCGCGTATCAAGCGCTCCACCAACGGCATATCGGGACCCGTTCGAGGCAAGCGCAACATGAAATAAAACGCGCCCTCGGTAACCGGCGCCTCAAGCAGTGCGCTCATTGCGGCCAAAGCGCGGATGAGTGGCTGGCGCAGCGCTGCGATCTGCGCCACCTTCGCCTTGCGCCACTCGCTGCCCTCAGCCAGCAACACCGCCGCCAACCGCTGCGACGGCACCGGAGCACAGATGAGATTAGTGTCCTGCACTTTGCGCACGTCATGCATCAACCGCCGCGGCACCAGCGCGCAGCCTACCCGCCAACCCGCGATGCCGTAGGACTTGCTGAGCGAAAACAGCGTAATCGTGTGCGCCTCCGCCCCGCTCACACTAGCGGGCGAGAAGTGCGTGGCACCCTCGAAGACAAAGTGCTGATAAGCCTCATCGCTCACATGAATGAGGCCGCGGGCCGCGCACAACTCGTTGATTTGCTTTAGCGCTGCCTCAGGATAGACGGCACCGGTCGGATTGTTGGGCGACACGGTGACTATAGCCCGGGTTTTAGCGGTCACGGCTGCCGCGATCCGCTCCGGGTCCAATTGAAATGCGTGATCGGTGGCCACCAATACCGGCTCTATACCGAGTATTTCCAGAGCCATGCGCTGATTGAAGAAATAAGGCAGCGGCAAAATAACCTGAGCGCCCGGATCGGCGACCACGGCCATCAGTTGGAGAAAAGCCATATTGCTGCCGGCAGTGACGATACTCCATTGCAAAACGGAGGACTGCCACACCAGCCTGCCGGCTACTCTACCCGATCTCAATTTTTATGTAAATAACCTGTTGGTTACATACGTGCCCGGCTCTCTTCAAGCCGCAATTCCTGCAAATCTCGGATGAGGCTGCGGGTTAGTTCAGCAGTGTGCGAATAGTTCTTTCAAACCATCAATTGGCTCTGCGCGTCCGGTATGGACCGAGGTCCCCGTTTGGTGCCGGGGTCAGGTGGGCCAGGCTCGAGAACGTAAGCAGGATGCTCGCTGACAGCGGATCGGGCGGCGCTCTGACAGGCGCGGCGGCCAGCTTTAATGTAAACTATTGTTAGAGAAAATATTTAAACAAATGAAGACCAATATTAGAGAGCAAATAGAAAAGCATATTAGGGGACTTTCTGCCGATACGGTACTGAATCAAATACTTGAGCAATTAAGTAGTCTGAAGCGAGAGGAATTACGTCAGATCCATCGCGCTGTACAAGAATATCTTCTACCCCGAGATGAAGAAAGTAAAAGAGAGGCTTTTCACCAAGCCCTGTTAGCTTCCGGCTTAGTTAAGCAGATTTAAGAAACCATTATCCTACCAATTATCTGCAAGGCGACTGGTGCAGGTGCAAGGTAAATCCGTATCGGAGACGATTATTGAGGAAATCAGGCAAAGAGTATTGGTACGTCATATAATTCAGGGCACCTCTAAAAATTACGATTTTGACATTTCGCTAGAGCGTAAGTGACTGATTTTATTGATCATCAGATTTCAGAATGTGGATTATTAGAGGTGCCCTTCAATCTTGCTATTCCGTGTTACCAAAACCAAATCTTCCGCCATGGCTTGTGCTACCAACATCCGATCAAAAGGATCGCGATGGTGCAAAGGCAATTCCTTGTAAGTCTTAATATGAGATACCTTCAGCTCAAGAATCTTACACCTAGCAGGTAAACTCTCAAAAAAGCTTGCAGGAACCGAAAGACGACCCAGGTTTTGTTTAATGCCAATTTCCCACAGGGAAACAATACTAACATAGATAACATTGTCTGGGGAAGCAATTGCCTGTTCAACTTCCGATGCAAGCTTTTTCGACTCAAATACTGTCCAAAGTAAAACGTGGGTATCCAGAAGTAATTCCATGATAACCTATTCTTCAATACCCAAGGCGCGGGCTTCTAATTCCGGCCAAGTATCGAAGTCGTCAGGAATGACAGCTTGTCCTTCCATGTAGCCAAGAAGCTGAGCTTTTGGAGTGGGGGGACAAGGGGATATTTTCACTAAAGGCTTTCCCATTTTGGTTATAATGATGTCCTCCCCTTCACAGACACGCTCTACTATGTCTGAAAAATTGGCTTGTGCTTCTGTCACTGTCAGTGTTGTCATCTCTAGCCCTCCTTATCTGATTTGTTTTCTGAAGTTCTCAGCAAAATTATAACTCAATCTCTCTTACATTCTTCTCTCTGCGTTGCGGCGTTCATGCGGTTTATTCCAATTCTCGCGCAAAGGCGCAAAGTTTAGTTGACAGCGAATAGTTCTTACAAACCATCAATTGTCTCTGCGCGTGCGGTATGGCCCGAGGTCCCCGTTGGGTGCCGGGGTCAGGTGGGCCAGGATCGAGAACGTAAGCAGGAGGCTCGCTGCCAGCGGCTCGGGCGGCGCTCTGACAGGCGCGGCGGCCCGCTTTTACCGCCGTGGGCCGAACCCCACAGATGCCCGTCGAGGCGCTCGGCATCGATGGGAAGTATGAGGCTAGACTCAGGCGGCTGCGGGCGGTGCGCGGGCTTCTCGCTTGGCGAAGTGCGCGAGAATAGAGGCGAGCACGCCCGGCTCGGTCATCACCGCCCACCCCTTGACCGACCCAGCGCAGCGCGGGCCGATGCCGATGTCAATGTTGTATACGCGCCGTCGTCTACGCGCCGCCGCCGCTGCCTCCAGGTCATCGCGGCGCGCGCGAGCGCAGCCTTGGGCGCCTCGTCTGCGCTGGGTGCGCGCGCACGGGGTCTGCCAAGCACCCCAGCGCGATGGCGGGCATGGGGTGCGAACACGCCGTGATAGCGGATGAGAGGGCTGTGCGGACGGGGTATCAGAGCGGCCAGGCGAGCCACGCGCAGTTCGCCTGAATTGCAGCACTCTAATGTTACTAATTCGGCAAAAAATTACCCGATATCAATTCAGAATATATCTGACATGCTCTTCATAGAAAAACCGTTTAATTATTTGCGTATTGTGTTGCAGTGAGTGCAACACCGAACGAGCCAAAGCCACCCGTTGCTCCTTTGTAGCCACCACTGTCCGCCCAATTCGTTGGCTTTTTACGTGATGCCATACTAGCTCATCAGGATTGAGTTCCGGTGAATACGGCGGTAACAATACTAACGTGAGCTTACCTTGGCTATTGCGGACAAATTCTTGTACCTTCTTGGCTCGATGAATGGGATGGCCATCAACAATCAAATAGATCGCTCGCTTGGCGTTGTGCAGCAAACGCCTTGGAAAGTCGATAAAAACGTCTGCGGTTACCCGCGATTCGCTCACCATGAAACGCAGGTGACCCTTCGGCGAAACGGCTGACAGCCTATTCACGCTAAAGCGCCGACCCGTTTTCGCTACAACCGGCGTATCACCCCGTACCCCCCAAGTGGTACCACGATGATAGTCCGACCGGATCGTCGATTCGTCGCCAAAATAGACCCGCGCTCGCCGCCTTTTCGCTTCTCGTTGTACTTCAGGCCAAGTTTCTCTTAACCATACCTTAACCTGATCAGGGTCTGGCTCGTATGCCTTAAACCGAGGGCGCTGCGCACTCATCCCCCAACGAGACAGGCTATTGCCCACCGAGCGCTCGCTGACTTCGATGCCAAATTTGTCTTTCAGTCATGTCTGAATCATCGAGCGCGTCCACAGGGCATCGTGAAAATCCAATTGCAACGGATTCGTTTTAACCCGTTCACGTAAGCGATCCGCATATTCATCGGGACACTTTCTTGGGCAGCCCGTGATCTTGCCGGTGGACAGCGCCTGCTCACCACCTTGCTCATACCTGGATAAGCAATCGTCAATGCAAGAACGATGAAATCCGAGGGCTTTAATTACTTTTTCAGGGCTTTCACCCGATAACACTTGCGCAACCGCGTGCCTGCGGATGGCTTCTCGCGCGGAATGGGGCAGTGAGCGACCGTCTGTCTTTTTCATAGCATCACTATAACACATTTTATCAATTTGTGTCGGGTAACTTTTTGCCGAAGTAGTAAGCCAACTCGCCGAAGATGTGGTTTTCTGAATTCAAAACACTTCCCCCGTAATGATCCCAGTCATCAAAACCATCTCTCTGAGACGTATTGCTGAACTCGGTCAACGTTATCACCCTCTCTCCGCCAATTGGACGACTTGCGTAGGCATCTCGACCAGCCGCTTGCCGACAAAGCGTTGTGAGAGAAATTTTGGAGTACGCGGGTGCTCCCGAAAATCGATTCTGGCGAAATAACGGTTATTTCTTCGGCGATTTCTTCCTTTTGTCGGGCGTTTTCTTCCCGACAATCTCAGACGCCGTGCTTTTTGCTTTCACTTTCCTGGCAGTCTTTTTCGCGGGCGTTGTTTTCTTAACTGTCGTTGTCGCCTTCTTCGCCGTTTTCTTTTTAGCGGTCTTTTTCTTAACAGTCGACGTTTTCCGCTTCGTCGTCGTTTTCTTCTTCGGCGCTTCCGTTTGCAAATCAATGCCGAACACGTCGCTCAAATCTTCCGTGGAAATCTTCTTCCCTTGGCCGCCGGAAGTTGCAATTTCGGCGTCGCTTTCAATCAACTCGTTGTGATCGACGCCGCGCAAATGAAACAACATCTTCGGTTGTTCGTCGAATCGCGCTCCGATCCCGTAAAGCACCGCGGCGATATGTTTACACATCCCGGCCCAGTCGGGGCAATCGCATTCGAACGATATTTCCCGAGGCGATGGAAACAAACCCGTTTTCCGGTCGGTCACGATCTCCATGACCTCGCCCGACAAATCGCCTTTGAGCAACTCCAACAACGAACCAATTTGCCCGCCGCATTTTTTCTTAACGTCTTTCCATTTTTTGTCGGATAACTTTTTGATGCGGACGCTGACTTCGTAAAACTCTGAACCGCTGACTTTCGCTTCGATTTTTCCTTGGCCGATGGCTAAATGGCAAACCGAGCCGTTGCGAACATACGTGCGGCCGCGCGGCAAACGGTTGGCGTAATCGCTGTAAGACTCCAAATGATCACACCAAGCCTCCCCCCAAAACGTCTTGGCGATCTTGCGGCCTGTGATCTCCACCGGCTGGATGTCGACTCCCTTCTTGCGGAGCTTGTCCATCTCTTGTTTGGCTTGACGTTTTCGCTCGGCGACCGGAACGTAAGGTTTCCATTCGTACCAGTTCATCGGATGCTCCTCTCGAAGCGTTTTAAATAATGGGTGTGGGGTCTGTGTTTATAAAAATCTATATAGTTTTTATGGAATTGCAAGCTTCTATCAGTGCGAGGCAAAATTTAATGGTGATTATTTAATCACAGATTCAGGGAAACCGCCGATTTTAAATCTATGGCTTCCCAAAATCTGCGGTTAAATATTTGCCGTGCGTCTTCTATCATAATTTGGCTCGCTCCACGTCTATCGACACCAATTGAATTAATTCTGAATCGCTCATTTCCGTTAGCATCTTTTCCGCCCCGCCCTCCAGTAAATCCGCGGCAAGCTGCGACTTTTCTTCGATCAGTTCATGAATCTTTTCTTCGACTGTTCCTTGGCAAATAAATCGATGCACTAACACATTGCGTTTTTGCCCGATACGAAAAGCGCGATCCTCGGCCTGCTTTTCAACCGCCGGATTCCACCAACGATCGAAGTGAACCACGTGCGAAGCGGCGGTTAAATTCAACCCTACGCCGCCCGCTTTCAAAGACAATATGAAAAACGGCGGGCCGTCCTCTTGTTGGAAAGAATCCACTCGCTGTTTGCGTTGTTTGACCGGAGTTCCTCCGTGCAAAATCAAACCGCTGCGGCCGAAAATCGAGGAAAGAAAATTCGCCAACGGATCAGCCATTTCGCGAAATTGGGTGAAAATCAATATCTTCTCTTGGCGAGAGGCGACCTCTTCGCATATCTCCGCCAAGCGAGCAAATTTGCCGCTGTCTTCAGAAGCAAATTCTCCCTCGGGTGATAATAGATTCGGGTGATCGCAAAGTTGTTTAAAACGCATCAAGTAAGATAATACTAAGCCGCGGCGTTGGATTCCCTCCTTGTTCTCTTCATCCTCTAAAGCCTCTGCCAACTCATCGACTAATTTGCTATATAACGCCGCTTGCCGTTTGCTCAAGCCGCAATAGGCGTTTAGCTCGGTCTTCTCTGGCAAATCAGCGATCACGCGTTTGTCTGTTTTCAAGCGACGTAAGATATAAGGCTCCACCAACCGCCGCAACGGAGCATAACGATCGGTTTTTCGCTCTTCTAAAGACTTAATGAAGCTTTTGAATTTCTGTTGTGTTCCTAGCAAGCCCGGACAGAGGAAATCAAACAATGACCAAAGATCTCCCAAACGATTTTCGACGGGCGTTCCTGTCAATGCGATGCGGGATTCCGCTTGCAACTTTTTAACCGCCTTAGTTTGCCGAGCCGAAGGATTTTTGATCGCTTGCGCTTCGTCCAACACTGCCAATCGCCATTTGACATCTAATAACCAATCTTGACGTAATAACATTCCGTAAGTCGTCAACACCACGTCGGTTTTCTTCAGAGCTCCTTCAGGATCAGCAGACAACGTTTCCAATTCGTCTTTGGAGATTTGCGAAGCATGTACGAAACGAGTTCGCAATGACGGAGCAAACTTAGCAAGCTCCGACTTCCAATTTGCCAACAACGAAGCCGGCAGCACTAACAAAGAAGGTTGAGCCGTTCGTTTTTTCTTTTTCAATACTAACAGCAACGAAATAATTTGGATGGTTTTTCCCAGCCCCATATCATCAGCCAAGCAAGCTCCCAATCCCAACTCGCATAACAAACGCAGCCAACTAACGCCGGTGTTTTGATATTCCCGCAAAGTCGCTTTCAAAGCATCACCGGGTTGAGATGCTTGCAGGTTTTCCGGGCTTCGCAAATCGGCCAATGTCTTTCCAAGCCAATCGCCAGCGTCCACAAAAGCCCATTGCTCGTGTTCGTCGTCTTGCTCGGATTGGCCGGCCAAATCGGAGGAGGCTCCGGCCAACAACCGCATCCCGTCGAGAAACGAAATTCCATCCGCTGTCTGTTGTTCGATGGCTTGCCAATGATTGAGCGTCTCTTGCAATTTATCTTTATCCACTTCAACCCATTGGCCTCGCAGCAACACTAAGCCGTTTTCACTATTAAGTAATTCTTTCCACTCTTTCGCGGTCAGCTTCTGATCACCCAACGCCGCCTGTATTTTAAAATCCAACATTCCATCGGCGCCCAACTTATTCCGCTTCTTGCCGCCGATGGTCACATTGACGCGGGGCCGCGGTCGTTTTCTCCACCAGTCAGGCAGCCGCAACACAATTCCACTGTCTTTTAATTTCGGAGCGTCTAATAAAAAACGGTGAGCTTGCGGAGACGTCCAAGCTAACGGATGATAGATGTCTCCGCTATCTACTAACTCTTTCACCCAAACGCTGGCTTCGGAAGCGGCTTGAACCGGCGAAAGCAATTGAATCAACGCTTTTTTGTTTTTCGCTCCGGCATATTCTTGAAGCGCTTTGCTCAACGGTTGGTATTGGATTTTTCCTCCGTCGCTGACATGGGAGGCGTAGGTCGCCAAAAAGGCGAATGGATATTCGGGATCGCGGCGGTTCTCCGCTAAATGAAAACAAACGCGGCCGACCTGGCGCCACAACGGTGCTCGCTGGGCGAGAAAATCAGAAAGCCCTTCTTGAAAATGTTCAGCGATCTCTTGACGAACCCAGACATCCAAATCCCGCCAAAGGCTTTCTAATACGTCGCGGGAAAGGTATTCCGCCCCGGTCATTGGAGGAGCGCTAAGCAACCGCAGAGGCAAATCGCTTGGCGGCGGAATTTCTTCGATGGCGGCGTCCGTCCCCGACGGAGTTTGACAGAGTTCGCTGAGGTAACGCGCGGCGAACTCCCGCCAGTAGCCCGCGGAAAGGCTCCACGAAGCGTCTAAGCGGTGCGCCGCCAATGCGAACAGACCGGGAGCGGCGTCTTCGGAGAACGCTTTGGCGATCCGCCCCGCGTCGCTGTTGGCGGGATGGTCGGCGGAGGAAATAGTGAGGCGGCCAGAGGGAGAAAGTGCGAGGTCGAGCGTCATAATAAAGCGGCAAGGATGTAAGTTATTGAGTCATGCCTTCGATACTGCTTTCTTGACGTTTAATAAAGCCGGTCAGTAACGGCACAGCAAAAGCGTATTTTCCATGGCGATTACGATATACCAATCCGGCGCTGATCAACGAAGAAAACATTTGATTGACGTGACTGTTATTGAAAGGCTTTTCTAATAATTCCTGAGAATGCGTGACCACATCCTGCACAGTGAACTCTGCGTCGCTGTTTTCTAAATCCGCGATAACATATAAGAGTTGACGTTGGCGATCCGTCGCCTTAGCCCACCTGCCAGAAAAAAATCGGTGTCCAATTTTCGAATAATCGCATCAGCAGGCGCTGTCAGCTCTTCTCCCGCATCGCTTTTTTGTAAGAAAAAGTCGAAAACCTCTCGGCAGATAAACTGAATAAAATAAGGATATCCTCCAGAAATCTCGACGATTGTTTGCGTCGAGATTTCATTCAAACGAACCGGGTAAACAGCGTCGGAAATCGGTTTTTGAATGGTTTCTCGGCAATCTTGAGTCTCCAGACGCCCCAAGAAGATCACTCGGAACATGCGTTCGGCAAAAGTTCTCGCATCCACTAATTTAGGGAATAACGTCGGCAAACCCGTGAGCGCCAACATGAAGGGAACGTCTTTTCTTTGAATCGATTGAAAAACATCTAATGAAAGAAAGAGTGAATTGTTCTTTCGCCGATTGGTTGCTGATGTTTTGCGCTTCATCATAAGCAAATATCAAACCTTTGCGGCTCCTCACTTTTAAATTAGCCCACACTAACTCCAAAACTCTTTTTAATTTGCCAGAAACCAGTCCCGGCGTTGCTTGATAGATTGCATTTAATGTGTGAAAATCAAGCGTGCGTTTTTGAATTTTGATTTCTCTTACAAAACCAACCCCTCGCAGTTCTTGTTCGCTAATCACAAACTGGGATGTAACGACAGATAAATCTGTGAGGAGCCGTAAAGCCATACTCGATTCGTTGACGCTGGCGATTTCCGATAAGTCGGCCCCCACCCACAACCATCCCGTTTCTAACGCGAGCGGCTTAAACGTTTCCAACAATACCGTTTTGCCGACGCCGCGAAGTCCCGTCAAAACCATGTTTTCTAAAATTTGTTCTTGTTGCAAAAGGCGGCGGAATTCCTTCGTTTCTTTTTAACGGCCAGCGAGAAACGGAGGAAGGTAGCCCGCGCCAGGACGAAAAGGATTGCTAAAATTCGTCATTTTATCAGTTCTCCTAATAGGAAACTGCCATTTTATTCTTTGGTGTAAAATTAGTCAATCAAGTAACTTTGCAGGGCGCCATCCAATGCTGAAGCAAACCACACCGCCTTTTTCATTGCGGAAAACAAAGAATATTCGGCTTTTTTTAGCACTCGGTGTTTGGCTGACGTTGACAAGCGTTTACTGCGCCGCCGCAGAGCGTCCCAACGTTTTGATGATTTTGGTCGACGATCTGAAACCGGCTTTGGGATGTTATGGAGACTCCATTGCAAAAACTCCCAACATCGACGCTCTGGCGGCGCGGGGGATGCGATTCGAGCGAGCTTATTGCAACCAAGCGGTTTGCGCTCCGTCGCGGTTTACGTTGATGCTCGGTTCGCATTCGACCTCGACTGGACTTTACGGTTTGGGAAGTCAATTGCGGCAAATCGTTCCAGACGCTGTGACCATCTCCCAGCACTTCGCAAAGCACGGCGGATATCACACCGAATCTCTAAGAAAAGTGTTTCTGCGAATAGTTCTTTCAAACCATCAATGGGCTCTGCGCGTGCGGTATGGCCCGAGGTCTCCGTTGGGTGCCGGGGTCAGGTGGGCCAGGATCGAGAACGTAAGCAGGAGGCTCGCTGCCAGCGGCTCGGGCGGCGCTCTGACAGGCGCGGCGGCCCGCTTTTACCGCCGTGGGCCGAACCCCACAGATGCCCGTCGAGGCGCTCGGCATCGATGGGAAGTATGAGGCTAGACTCAGGCGGCTGCGGGCGGTGCGCGGGCTTCTCGCTTGGCGAAGTGCGCGAGGATAGAGGCGAGCACGCCCGGCTCGGTCATCACCGCCCACCCCTTGACCGACCCAGCGCAGCGCGGGCCGATGCCGATGCCAATGTTGTATACGCGCCGTCGTCTACGCGCCGCCGCCGCTGCCTCCAGGTCATCGCGGCGCGCGCGAGCGCAGCCTTGGGCGCCTCGTCTGCGCTGGGTGCGCGCGCACGGGGTCTGCCAAGCACCCCAGCGCGATGGCGGGCATGGGGTGCGAACACGCCGTGATAGCGGATGAGAGGGCTGTGCGGACGGGGTATCGGAGCGGCCAGGCGAGCCAGGCAGTCCAGCGCTTCGAACAAGCACTGCGGGGTGGCGTCGCGCAACGGGCGCTCGAGTTCGGGCACGAGCAGACCGTCGCCGTCGATGGACCACCGCTCGTTCGATAGTGGCCCGCTCGCCCGGTAACGGCACCGCCGCTCGAGTGTGTCCCGCTCTCTGGCGCCCCAGGCGAGCGCCCCATTGAGTGAGAACCCCTCATGACTTGCGCTGAGCGCGCCCGGGGTCGATGACAACGACCCGGCCAGCGTCGGTCCCCGAAGCCGCATCGTGCGCGGTCCAGCCAGTGGACCGACTGCGATGCGGTCGCGCACCGCTGCGCCAGCCCAACCCGCGAGCCCCTCCTCGTCAGCGCTGTCCACATCGAGGGAGGACGCCTCGCCTTCCATCACCCACACGCCGGCACCTACCCAACAGCGGGTGATGCGCCCGATGAGGCGTACGAGCAGTCGCTCGATGTCAGCTTCACTCGGCGCCGGGGCGCGCTGATAGTGGGGTTTGCCCTGGGCGAAACGCCACCCACCGTCGGGCACCCGCATGGGCCGGTGAAGGTTGAGGTTCAGGGCACTGCCCAAGCGCTCGATGAAACTCACCACTCCAGTCTAGGCGTCACACCGACGATGACCGGCCCGGTCGATAACAGCGCTCGACAGCGCTCGCCTGACCACCGCCAACACCGCCTAGAGCACCTGAGGACGGTGCGCGAACAGTCGCCTCAACGCGATGGGAAACGACAACACCCACTGCCGCTATGGCACTGCTGGCAGAAGCTCGTCGACGCGCTTCGCGCCGGTCTCGGCCATCGGCCGCGATGCGCATGACGCACACAAACCGCGGCCTTTGCCACTGAAAGCAACCCGGTGCTCATGCCGGCAGCCCTCGCACTTCACCCGTACCAATCCGTGCTCCAGCCGCCCACTGCGAAGATAGCCCTCGAACTCATCGCGCACGAACCCGGCAACTCGCCTACCCTGCTCCTCCAGATGCGCGAAGAACGCGCCTTGATGGCGCTCGACCCCATCGTAGAGCACCGTTTCTTCCGCGCGCTGACGCGCATAGCGACGCTCGACTTCGCCGCCAGCAGGCTTGAGACACGCACGCCGAACACGGGCACTGCACCTGTGCCCCATTGCCTCTCGGCTCGTTCCTCACCGGTGTAGGCTCAGAGCCACGTGACCTAGCAATCCGAAGCGTCACTTCCGTCAGCTGTCCCGACCCTAGGCCATTCGCGCAGCGCGCGACCCGGCGCCAGGGCGACGTTAACCCCGCCCCGCCCCCTAAGAACCGAACGGGCGAGTGTCCCTGCATTCGGCTCAAGCCTGAATGAGACCCGATGATGGGGTATCCAGTCCGGCGGTGTCCTGATGCACCGGTCCGCAGGACTCCGGGTGTACCAACACGGCCTCTTTCTGCGCCGTCTCCTACTTTTGCAAAGGAATGCTGATAGAGGCTTTCCAATTCAGAAACGTGATGATTGCAGATGTGTGGCAAACCCGTGTTTGGGGCAATGCAGTAGTATCAGTCCCGCCCCAGCAAGCTACTGAGTGGACTTTTGACGCCCTGAGCACCCTGTTTGAGCGCATGTGTGTAAATTTCCGTCGTTTTTACATCACTATGCCCGAGTTGTTCCTGAACAGTGCGTATATCAGCACCACTTTGCAGGAGGTGAGTAGCAAAGGAATGCCGTAAAGTGTGGGGTGTAACGGTCTTTTGAATACTGGATTTTTTGACCGCATCGCGGAGCACCTTGCCAAACAAACTCTCATCAATATGGTGTCGGCGCAGCTTGCTTGTTTCAGGATCAATACTTAATCCGGATGCTGGAAAAAGATAGTGCCAGCCAAGTTCATACTGTGCTGTGGGGTATTTTCTCGCCAATGCGTTGGGTAACCAAACACCGGCATATTCAGCGCTTTGTTGGTCTTCTTCCAATAATATCTTGACTTTTTCTATCTGATATTTTAGCGCAGAAGTCAGTTCTGGTGCCAATGTGACAATGCGGTGCTTATAGCCTTTTCCGTTCCAAATTCGAATGTGTCCAAAATCGAAATCAATAGCGTTCACGCGAAGACGTATCAACTCAATACGTCGCAACCCGGAGCCATACATAATGCACGCCATTAAGCGGTGCTTTCCTGACAGTAGAGAAAGCAAGCTTTGCACCTCGGACGGTGTTAGCACTGATGGCAACTTCTGTTGACGCCGCGCACGATGGCACTCGCTGACATCGCCTAAAGGCTTTTCCAGAAACTTGTCATACAAAAAGACCAGCGCATTGAGTGCCAGCGACTGTGTGCTGGAGGAGACCTTGCGTTTAACCGCCAAATACGTCAGGTAAGCCGCGACCTCATCCCGACCCATGTCGCTTGGGTGTCGTTTTCGGCTAAATATGATAAAGGATTTTATCCACCGGATATAGGTGTGGATGGTGCGCTTGCTGTAACCACGCACCCGCATATAGTCAGCAATGGATAGCAGAAAAGGGGATCTGGTCATCTCGAAATCCTTTTCAAGAAAGTTGGGGGCAGGATACGCTTGTTGTTGCAAAAATACAACAGAATTATAGGGAACAATTCCCTATAGTTTTTCGCTGATTGTCCGAAGTAGGTAAATTTTTTTATATTTCAATTAGTTACGGGAGTAGCCTTGGCGGTTGCAGAAAATTATAGGGCCGCCCTATAATAATGTTACAGAGGCCAGCGGCCTGTGTAACATACTGTTAGCGCCTTCAAGCGGGTCAAAGGCAAGGGACTTGAGCATGCACACTCACGGAGGGATGACGACAAAGCGAGGAGCATGGATCTTGCCCCGGAAGCGTAGTAACGCATTGCGTAGGTGGCCGACTTCGAGTCGAACCCAATACGGCCTAGAAGACGGCTTCGGTGTGCATCGTCGGCGGGTTCGACGTCCAATTATCATTGGCCCCGTTCGCACCTCATCACGTGCAGCACCACCTGGTGTGGCTACCGTCATCTGCGCTAACAAATCATTGCAATTGACGGCTTCACCGCTACGCGGTTCACCCGCAATTGAATGTAGCCGTTAGATTTCACCGCTCGGTATCGCTATGCTGGGACTAAGCAACGCTGCGAGGTGGCAACATGGCCGTGTCTTCTGAATCTCTGCTTCGTGATGCGCTAGAACTCTCCGCCGGTGAGCGGGCAGTTCTAGTGGACGAATTGCTTGAAAGTTTGGGAAAGCCGGATCCTAAAATCGAAGCCCAGTGGCTCAAGGAGGCAGAAGATCGCCTTGCTGCCTATCGTCGCGGTGAGCTTGAAGCTTACGATGTCGACGAGGTCTTTGCGGAACTGGGCAAAAGTGATTGAAGGTTCGCTTTCTTGGTCCTGCCCGGTCTGAACTACGGGACGCGGTTGAGAGACTGAATTCTGAGGCACCTGGCACCGGCGATCGGTTGCGTGATGAAGTTCGGGCGGCCATTGATCGCATCAAGGCATTCCCAGATGCCTGGCACCACATGGGTGGTGGCATCCGGCGCTGTAGAGTTCGAGGGTTCCGGTACGGCGTTATCTACGAACCGTCTCCAGACGAAATAGTCATAATTGCAGTAGCTCATTTCAGCCGGGAGCCCGGATACTGGAGGACTCGCAGAAAGTGAAATCTAACAAGTCGCTCCAGCCGACGGCCAGCCCGCTACGCGTTCTGGCCGCGGCTGAGCTTGTCCGTTAAGCGCTAAAAACGAGAATCCAAGTATGACGAGAAGAAAATCGATCCCCGTCGTGATATTGATCATGTTCGTATGGTCATCTGTGTCTGCTGACCAAGAATACAATCCGGGGAAAAGTTGGTCTCGCGTAAGTACTGATAGTCAGGTTTACTGGGTTTGGGGTGCTAGCAAAGGCCAAGAGCTATTGTTTGAAGAACTGCAAATAAAGAACGCGGGGTCCTACGAAAATGCGATCCCAATGAGTGATGCGCAAACAATTAGCCAAGTAATGAGCGATCTATATCGTGATCCAGCCAATACTTACGTGCCATGGAAATACATGATGGTGGTGGCAAAAATGAAGCTACACGGCGCCACTACTGGACAGGTTGTCGAGCGGCTAGAGCTACTGAGAAGCTATGCGGCGTATGAGCGTTCGAAGCAATAGCGCGCTTAACAAGGCCAGCCAGAGGGACAGCCAAACCGCTACGCGTTTTGTCTGCCCCTGCTGGCGGCGTTAGGCGGTTAAACGCACAGCGACCGTTTAGTTTTATATTCTGTTCTGTGTATTAACGATGAGGTAACAATATAGATAACAGAACACTTATTCAAAGCGAGGTATCAAAATGATTGCAAAACTAATAAAAAAAGCATTGAAAATATGCTTTATCTCATCCCCAATATTTATTGGGATGGTCGCTGTTTCCTATGCAAACGAGAATAATTTAGTTCATGTGCGTCTTAAAGATCGCTTAGACAGACCAACGGATGGTTACTGTTTTGATATTTTAGGCACAGGCTCCAATTTGCGTTTAGAGGTTCCATTATTTACACACAACTGCAAAAGTGGTCCAACTCCTGATAGTGCAGTGATTTATACCAGCAAAGGTCAGCTTTTGTTTCCAAGTGCGCAAGTTTGTGTTACGGCATTTGGGGTAAACAATACAGTTTTACCGGGGACAGCAGTATTACTTCGTCCATGTGACTATAGAGTTTCCTTTTTTGATACTCAAAACTTGCAAAAGTTTGAGCATTTGAAAAATGGACAGCTAAAATTGCGTGGAAGTAACCTTTGTTTGGCGGTCGGTGGTGAATCATCAAGAACATACTCACCACTTGATAGATGGCGAGTTTTATCATTGGAGCGTTGTACAAGTACAAAATTAAGCCATTCAGCATGGGAAATGGTGTCACTTAAATAGCCTAAGGGGGAGGACTCACGCCTAACAAAATACTCCAGAGGACGGTTAACACCGCCGCTGAGCTTGGCGTTATGCCCCAAAAGCCCCAGTCAATTGCTGGGGCTGGTAAAAAATCAAGGCGTTTTATCGGGTGCCAAAGTAATCACCAGATGGCCTATGCCCGGTAAAACTTCAAGCTGCTTGCCAACTTCAAAACCAACTTGGTTAAGCTAATAGCCCCTGAGTTGAGCCACGGGCACCGAAGGTGGCCGAGGCCATTTTTTAATGTGATGTTGTGTATAGCGCAGCAAGTTGCGGCGTAGTCTTCCTTGGCGCGTATAGGGTCGTCGTGGTTTTCGCAGGTGACCACCAGCCAGCCGGGGATATTGCGCCATCGCTCATACTTGGCTTCGCCCGCTTGCGCGCCTTTTTTACCAGCCACCATATCACCGTTTAACCGGGCGATGGCCTCACGCGTCTCAGCCCCTACCAGATAGAAACGCCACGGTTGGGTCAGGTGATGGTTGGGCGCCCAGCGGGCCACCTCCAACGCCTCTTCGATAAGCCCCGCGGGCGGCTCTTGGGTGGTGAAATCATGGATGGTGCGCCGGCTACGCAATAGCTCCATGGCGACATCTTGGACGATATCTAAAGGAGGGCTGGACTCGCGCAGTTCTAAAACGGTGCTCATGGGAGGTTACCCGGGTGTGCTGGTTCGAGCGCATGACTATCGCTTTGGCGGACTTGCTCCGCTGGCGCCACAGTATACGTTTGCGATGCGGCCAAGGGGGCTGCATCCGTGCTTTCATTGTGCCTGATTACAGGAAGAATTCTTAGACATCGGTTGCATCAAGAGCTAAACCCACCGGGCCGCGCTCAGCCCTTGTCGCAACCGGGCCATGGCGTCGTCCAGCGATGCGCGGGTCAGGGCGCCATAGGCCAAGCGCAAGTGCATTTGAGGACCCGCGCCGAAAGCGCTGCCGGGAATGAGTGCGATACCGTGCTCGCGTATCAAGCGCTCCACCAACGGCATATCGGGACCCGTTCGAGGCAAGCGCAACATGAAATAAAACGCGCCCTCGGTAACCGGCGCCTCAAGCAGTGCGCTCATTGCGGCCAAAGCGCGGATGAGTGGCTGGCGCAGCGCTGCGATCTGCGCCACCTTCGCCTTGCGCCACTCGCTGCCCTCAGCCAGCAACACCGCCGCCAACCGCTGCGACGGCACCGGAGCACAGATGAGATTAGTGTCCTGCACTTTGCGCACGTCATGCATCAACCGCCGCGGCACCAGCGCGCAGCCTACCCGCCAACCCGCGATGCCGTAGGACTTGCTGAGCGAAAACAGCGTAATCGTGTGCGCCTCCGCCCCGCTCACACTGGCGGGCGAGAAGTGCGTGGCACCCTCGAAGACAAAGTGCTGATAAGCCTCATCGCTCACATGAATGAGGCCGCGGGCCGCGCACAACTCGTTGATTTGCTTTAGCGCTGCCTCAGGATAGACAGCACCGGTCGGATTGTTGGGCGACACGGTGACTATAGCCCGGGTTTTAGCGGTCACGGCTGCCGCGATCCGCTCCGGGTCCAATTGAAATGCGTGATCGGTGGCCACCAATACCGGCTCTATACCGAGTATTTCCAGAGCCATGCGCTGATTGAAGAAATAAGGCAGCGGCAAAATAACCTGAGCGCCCGGATCGGCGACCACGGCCATCAGTTGGAGAAAAGCCATATTGCTGCCGGCAGTGACGATCATGTCCCCTTGCTCCAGGCCTATGCCATTCTCCTCAGCGATGACCGCGCGCCAAACGGCCTGCAACTCGAGCATCCCGTCACCCGGCTGATAGCGGTGGCGCGAGGGGTCCTCCTCCGGTGTCACGGCTCTTGCCAACAGCGCCACCGGCGGTCCATAGGACGGCACCCCTTGACCCAACGAAATAGCCCGCGGGTGGGCCGCCAGCAACGCGCCCACTTGCGCAATAACGGGTGCTTGCATCTGTTCGACACGGCGGGAGGTAGACAATAGTTTGGTCATGAGGCTTTTAGTCGAGGGGGTATAGGCACGCGAGGTGATGAGTTGGAAAACACTTTAAGATATCGGATCCGGGCAGGCGGCCCGCAGCTTGCACGCTTGGCAATGGGCGCCTATCCAAAAGCGATCGAAGATAGCCGTAAGCCGTGCTACCCAAGCAGCGTCCTCGGTGACCAAACCCAGCTCCAGATTGCGCTTGTGGATGTTTTTGGCGCCCAAACCCGCACCGGTGAAATTAGCCGAGCCGCAATAAGCAAAGCGGCCATCGACGAGCACCAGTTTCCAATGACAGCGCGGACAGATCTGGAGTTCCAGGCCGCCCCCGGTCAGCGCTTTGAAGCCCTCCAGGGTAGCTCTGAACGGGCGCGACGGCAGCGCGCTATGCACGATACGAAAACGCACCCCCCGTTGCGCCATGCGATCGAATTGCTCCAGTATGGGCACAAAAGCGCGGTCGATTTGCACGTGCATGTCTTTGAGATCGGCGGTAGCAATCCACACCCATTGCTGGGCGCTTAGCAAGCCATCGTGAATCACCGCTTGATGGAGCTCGCCGCCTTCCAGCAATCTGACTTGCCCATTCATGGCTGTCGCTCTCTCAATTCAAGCCTGTCCAACACTATCTCCTGGAGGGAAGTCACTTGCACAGCACTGAGTCAATACGCTGGCCGCTTTAGACGAGGGCGCAAACCACGGCTGCGCACACTGCTAGAGCCGGTAGGCTTGGCAGCGCTTAAAGTGAATGCCGCACCCGCCGCCCGCCGCGCCGGCGCGGCGCGGCACGGGCCCTGCGCGACACTATCCAAGCGATCCCGGGCATGGTCACCGGACAAACGATGCGCTCGCCGCTAGGCGGTGGCAGCGCCAGCGTGCCCAAACCCACGGCGACACCCGCGGGCGCGAGCAGCGTCAACGCCAGAGGCAATTGCCGGGCGGCCGAGCCGTCAATGATCATGAAGCCAAAGCGATGGCGCTCCACGTCCGCCAGAAAAGAAACCGCATCCTGATGATGGATAGACAAACGCAGATCGTCGGGCACCGCGTCGCGCAAACGCTCGCAGTGTTGCGCTTCGGTGGTTAAAGCGAGCACCGGGGTGGTGATATCGCAGCCCTCTAGAGCAGCCCGGATAATCACCTCATCGCAAGCCCCTAGATAGAGCACCGCATGACCGGTCACGGTGGCGGCGATCACGCTGACCAACGCAGCATCGGGCCGTGGGCTGATGCTCATGTTCATGGCCGCGGCAAGAGGGCTCATTGGCCGGCGAAGCCGTGAACCACGGTTGCGCGCCACAGATACGCCCGCTGCTTCAGACAAAAGCGTCGATGGCGGCTGCGCGCCGATAGATACGCCGGCCGCTTTTTCAAACGAATGCGCAATGCGCTACGCCAGCGCGCCGCTAGAGCCGCAGGCTTGGCCGCGGTAAGAGGGCTCGTTGGCTCTTCTTGCAGCGTCGCCATATCACCCGCCAGCACACGCTCCAAAGCGGCCTCGTCCAGCACCGGTATGCCCAGCGATTGTGCCTTGGTCAACTTAGCGCCGGCCGACGTACCCGCGATTACATAATCGGTCTTCGCCGA
The DNA here is from genome assembly GCA_012103455.1 of Gammaproteobacteria bacterium. GTDB lineage: Bacteria > Pseudomonadota > Gammaproteobacteria > HK1 > HK1 > WLWT01. Next base: position 2,853,019 of record WLWT01000001.1, on the reverse strand, counting down.
TACGCTAGCGGTGACTTTTGCGCCCATGGTGGTCAATGCCGCCTTGGCGTCGGCTCTGCTCAGCCGCTCCAAGGTGCCGGTCAAAACCATGATCTTGCCTGCCAGAATCCCAGGCTCGAAGCTGACCTCGATGGGCTCCCAGCGGACCCCCGCAGTACGCAGTTGCTCAATGACACCGCGGTTACCCTCATCGGCAAAAAAACGATGAATATGTCCCGCCACTATGGGGCCCACGTCGGGCACCGCCGCCAACGCTTCCGGTTTTGCGCGTTGTATGGGTCCCAGATCGCCGAAATGCCGCGCCAAAGACTGCGCCGTCGCCTCACCCACCTCCGCAATGCCAAGCGCATATAAAAAGCGGGGTAAGGTGGTCTCACGCGCCTTGGCTAAGGCCGTGACGAGATTCGAAGCTGAGGTGTGGGCCATGCGCTCGAGGCCGCTTACCTGCTCGACCGTCAAGGCGAATAAGTCGGCCAAGGTGGTCACCATCCCCGTATCGACCAATTGGGCCACGAGCTTGTCACCTAAACCCTCGATGTCCAGCGCCCGCCTGGAGGCGAAATGGCGCAACGCTTCTTTGCGTTGCTGTGGACATACCTGTCCACCGGTACACCGGATCACCACTTCGCCCTCCACCCTAACGAGCGGTGAACCACACTGCGGACATCGCTCGGGGAACACATAGCGCGCCGCCGCCGCCGGGCGCTGCTCCAATATCACGCTCAATACCTGGGGGATCACGTCGCCGGCCCGCCGGATCATCACCGTGTCCCCAACCCGCACATCCTTGCGCTCGATCTCATCGCGGTTGTGCAACGTAGCATTGGTCACGGTAACCCCCGCCACCTGCACCGGCTCCAGCCGCGCCACCGGAGTAACAGCGCCGGTGCGGCCTACCTGCACCTCGATAGCCCGAACTACCGTGGTCGCCTGCTCAGCGGGAAACTTGCGCGCCAGAGCAAAACGCGGCGCTCTTGAGACATACCCCATGCGCGCCTGCTCGGCCAATGAGTTCACTTTGTACACGACGCCATCGATCTCGTAGCCGAGGGCCTCGCGGCGGGCATCAATCACCTGGTAATAACGCAAACAGCCAGCCAAGCCGCGCACCACCTCTACTTCCGGCGAGACCCGCAGCCCCCACCCGGCCAACCACTCGAACAGCCCGGCATGGGTGGGTGGCAAGCTCGCTCCGGCCACTTCGCCCACGCCGTAGCAGTACATGGTCAGTGGTCTTTGCGCGGTCATTTTCGGATCCAGTTGACGCAGTCCGCCAGCGGCCGCGTTGCGTGGATTGGCAAACGTCTTCTCCCCCGCCTCGCGCTGACGTGCGTTCATGGCCTCGAAACCCGCGTGGCTCATGTAGACCTCGCCACGCACCTCCAGCACCGCAGGCCAGCCCCGCCCCCGCAAGACCAAAGGGACGGTCCGGATGGTGCGCGCATTGCTGGTGACGTCCTCGCCCCTCTCGCCATCGCCCCGGGTAGCCGCCCGCACCAGCTTGCCGTTCTCATAGCGCAAGCTGATGGCTAAGCCGTCCAGCTTGGTCTCAGCGCAGTACTCAACCTCATCGACCTCCAAGCGCTCGCGCACCCTGCGATCGAACTCCGCCACCTCTTCATCTGCAAAAGCATTGCTCAGCGACAACATCGGCACCGCATGCACCACTTCACCAAAAGCACTGTTTGCAGTCCCGCCTACCCGCTGGGTGGGGGATGATGAAGTCAGCAGTTCCGGGTGCTCCCGCTCCAACTGCTCCAGCTCACGCAACAGTGCGTCGTACTCGGCATCGGCGATAATCGGCGCATCCAGTACGTGATAGCGATGATTGTGTTCTTCGAGCAGTTCCCGTAGCAGCTCAACGCGAGTGGCAACGCCCGCTTCATCGGCCATATCTAAACTCCCGGCGCTAACAAGGTTCGCGACACCGCCTACGATGACGCCTCCATAAAAGCCCGCACCTGCGAGCGCAAGCGGCTCACCTGAACTCTTGTCAACGGCGTTCTACGCTCATCGGTCAGAACTCCACCCAAGCATTGCGCCAAACGTTCCGCGATAGACAACAAAAGCTCCAGTGTCACCAGGCCGTCTTGGCGTCCAGGCAAGCGCATGAAAACGGCGAGTCCCGGTGTCTGGTAGGTGGCTAGATCATGTTCGACGAAATGTCCCGGTTCCAGCACCTTGGCGACACTCAGCACAGGCCGGGCACTTGGTGTCTCGGTGACCCCGAAGTGGTGAAAAATATGCATAACCCCGAACTCGAGGCCTGCTCCCACCAGCGCCCGGTGGACATCATCGCCAGCGAAATTCTCCCCTCCAGGCTGGAGTACCAACAACGACACGATGAGTTCATTCGCCACCGGATCCGAGCCGGTAATCGCCTCTTGCGCCACCGCAGCGCGGTTCTCTGCGGATATTTCTTCGCCTGGTACTGCGGTCAGTGCCAACTCCGGCTGACGCTCCATACCCGGACTTCGCTTGTCCGAGGCCTCGGTCAGTAAAGACGCCTCTGACGGCATGGACCTGTGCGGTAATCGATCTTTTGGCGGCGCCAGCGGCACTGCCTCATCTGTGAGCGCCTCATCCTTGGGCGCTTCACCCGCTAGCGGTGTTAATCCAGCGACCGCCCCGGCCCCCTCGTCATGGCTCGGTTCCAGCACGCCGCTCCAGTATCGCCCGCTGCCGCGCACCGGCGCCTCTATCTGTGCAGGCCCCACCGCTGTGGATCCCATTTGTGCCCGGGCACCGCTGCCCCTTCGCGCGCGCTCATCGGCCGCGGAACAATCTGCTCCAAGGTGCCGGGTATCAGGATAGGGGTTGTCGTGCGGAAACGGACAATCCGCATGGTCGTCAAGCATCTCTACCTCACCGCTCCCCGGGTAGTCGGCATTACCCCGGTAACCGGTGTCAAGAGCACCGGCCTCGGCGCCACCGATGTCAGAGCTAGGCATTCTGACAGTGTCGCTCGCTTCGCCATGACGATCCGCGCCAGCCTCCTCCAAGACCCCGATGCCGGGTTCCACCAGCGGCCTGGATGCAACCGTACGCGTACCGGCCAAACGGCTCAAAAACTCCCGCATGCCGACACCGGCAGCCGCCAGAAATATCAGTAGCAACAAACTCCAGGCGAGTTCTGTCATCGCGCTGCCGCCGATGCTTGGTGGTTAGCCGCCGTCTACCATGGCCACGGCCTCGTCCATATCGACCGTCACCAGGCGCGACACACCCGGTTCATTCATGGTCACCCCCACAAGCTGCTGCACTACCTCCATGGTGACTTTGTTGTGCGTGACCACCAGCATCTGCACTTGCTCGGCTATCTCCTTCACCAACTCACTAAAACGTCCCACATTGGCATCATCTAGAGGCGCATCCACCTCATCGAGTAGGCAAAACGGCGCTGGATTCAAATCGAACAGCGCAAACACCAAGGCCACCGCGCACAGCGCTTTCTCGCCACCCGACAGCAACTGAATCGTACTATTGCGTTTGCCTGGAGGCTGCGCCATCACGGAGACGCCCGCGGTCAGAAGATCATTATCGCTCAACTGCAAGTATGCTTGACCGCCACCGAACAACTTGGGGAAGCGCGTACCCAGCCCTTGACTGGCCTTGTCGAAGGTATCTTTGAAGCGCGTGCGGGTCTCCCCGTCTATGCGCAATATGGCCGCATCCAACGTGGCCAGTGCCTCCTCCAGATCGGCGTGTTGGGCATCCAGATAGGTTTTGCGCTCCACCAGTTCCTTGTGCTCATCAATGGCCGCCAAATTGATCGCGCCCAGCCGCGAGATGCGCTGCGCCAGCTCGGCCAGCCGCTGCGTCCATATGGCCTCATCCGCGCCTTCATCCAATGCCTCGAGTATGGCCTGCGGGCCGTGCACGCTCGCTTCGCTGGCGCCGGGTTCACCGACGTCCGCCTCACTCTCAACCAGTGCATGCTTGCCCGATACATCGTACCGCTCGGCTAGCTGCTCGTGCACCGTATCTCTTCGCACCACGCTTTCGCGCGCTTCGAGGCGCATAGCGGCCAGTGTTTCGCGGGCCGCATCAGCGTTGACACTGGCATTCGCGCGGGCGCCGTCCAGCTCACGCAGCGCCGCCTCACCGGCCTCCGCGGCGGTACGCCGATCCCTCAGCACGGCTTCGGTTTGCCGGTGCGCAGCGACTTTTTCCTGTAGCCTCTCGCGCGCTTCGCGCAAAGGCTCTGCGAGCCCTTGTAATTCCTCTGCAAGCTTCATGCAGTGGACCTCTAAACGGCTACGATCCTGCGTATACCGAAGATTGGACTCTTCCAGTGAAGCGACCCGCGTACGCCACCCCTCGACTTGCAAACCGAGCTGATAACCGTTGTCGCGGAGCTGGTACCATTCATCCCGGGCGTGCTCGAGGGCACCGCGCAGCTCATCGCGGTCAAGCGACCACTGCGAACGCTCGGTTTCCACCTGCGCCAACTCGTCAGTAGCCTGCGCCAACCGCCGCTTTGCGGCATTTAATTGCTCGTGCGATTCCTGCCAGCGGGTACTCAGCGCCTCACTTTCTCCAGCGAGGCGCGCCGCGCGGTCTTCGAGCGCCTGCAAATCACGCTGTGCCCCGTCTAATCGGGCGGCGGCGACACTGTATTGGCGGTGAGCATCATTGGCAGCGCTGCGCGCCTGCTCGGCCGCCGCCTCTGCTGCTTGCAAGCGCTGTTGCAAGGTGTTGTGCTGCGCTTGCGCCTCGCTGGCCGCCGCCGCCCGCGCCGCCAATACCTCTTCCAACTCCCGGATCTGCTGTGCCCGCACAATGACACCGCTCTCAGCATCCTTGGCGCAGGGAACACGTAGCACCGCTGGTGCGATACGGGCGCCTTGCGGGGTGACGAAATATTCTCCAGCGCCCAGTTCGGCGCGCCTGGCAATGCCCTGTTCAATACTCGCCACAGTGCGCGCGCCCCACAGCAAATCCCTTACCAAAGCGGCGGGCTGCACCTGCGCCGCCAATGCGTCATGCGGCGCACCCTCTGTGGCTCGATTCGCCTCGCCGGTACCCATCGAGTCATTGGCTATCAAGCCTAGAGGACCCGAGATGCCATCAAAGGAGACGCCCTCCAGGCGCGGGACGATTAGAGCTTGCAGCATCTGCTCCAAGGTCATCTCCACGGCCCGCTCCCACCCCGGCGCCACCCGCAATGCATCGGCCAAGCGGCCAGCTTGCGCAAGATCATTGGCTTCTATCCACCGCGTCAACGCCGCGTCGTTGCGCTCCAGCGCTTCACGCTGCAATGCGCTGAGCGATGCGTAGGTACTCTGCGCATTCAGGTGCTCGGCCCGCAGCTCATGTAAGCGGCGCGCGCCAGCGCTAGCCTGCTCGCGCAGCTCGCGCACTCGTGCGAGGTTTTCTTGCAACCCTGCCTGCGCCCCGGTCTCCTCCTGCTGGCACCGCTCGCGCGTTTGCACTGCCGTGTGCACGGCGCTTTGCGCCGCAGATAAGTCCAGCTCGCCGCGCTCTGCACCGAGCCGGCGCTCGCGCTCACCGATGCGTTGGATACGTTCCTCCAGACCCTCGATGCGGGTCCGTTCAGCCTGGGCCGCTTCCGCTGGCATGCGTATGCGCCGGGCCAAATCTTCCCAACCGGCTTGCCACTCGTTCACCGCCCGTTCACTGGCGGCAAAGCGCTCTTTGGCCCGGCCCATCTCCTCCTCCAGTTGCGCCAGAGCGGGTTCGGCTTGGCCCAGCTTCGCGCGCAGTTCATCGAGTTGCGCCACGCTAGCAGCCAGATGGGCGCGCACCTCATCAACAGTAGCCTGCTCGCGTTGCAAGCTCTCTGCGAGAGCGCCCTCGCGCCGTGTCAGCCCGTCGATGATCTCCTCGGTACGGCCCACCTCCGCCGAGGCCTCGAGCACCTGTCTATACGCTTCATTAGCCGCCTCGGACAGCGCTGTTTGCTGCTCGCGCGCTTGCTCGATAGCACTTTCTCTACCTCGCAGCTCCGCCAGCGTACTTTCCACCGCCGTCGCCTGGGTCTGCACCAACTGTGCTTGCCGCGCCGCCTCCGCGGCCAAGCGCTGCCACTGCAACGCCAATAGTTCTACTTCTAGCTGGCGCTCCTCGGCCTTGAGCGCCTTGTAGCGCTGCGCTTGACACGCTTGCCGGTAGAGCCGGGTTAACTGTTTTTCGAGTTCCAGACGTACATCGGTGAGCCGCTCCAAATGTTCGCGGGTATGGCGCATACGGTTTTCCGTGTCGCGGCGGCGTTCTTTGTAGCGCGAGATCCCGGCCACTTCTTCCAGATAATCGCGCAACTCCTCGGGACGGGCTTCGACGATGCGCGAGATCATGCCCTGTTCGATGACCGCGTAGCTGCGCGGCCCCAAACCCGTACCCAAGAACAGATCGGTGACATCGCGCCGGCGGCAGCGGGTGCCGTTGAGGGAATAAGCCGAGCTGCCCTCCCGCCCCACCTGCCGGCGCACCGAGATCTCGGCGTAAGCGGCATAACGTTCGCCTAGACGGCCATCGGCGTTATCGAAGATCAGCTCTACACTGGCCTGCCCCACCGGCTTGCGGGTAGTGGAGCCGTTGAAAATGACATCGGCCATCGAATCGCCGCGCAGGTGGCGGGCGGAAATCTCCCCCATCACCCAACGCACGGCATCGATAACGTTGGACTTACCGCACCCATTCGGACCAACAATGCCCACCAGATCGCCGGGGAACTCGATCGTAGTGGGATCGACGAAAGACTTAAAGCCGGCCAAATTGATTTTGCGCAAGCGCATCTAGTGTCTTTGCCTCCGGCCGATGCGCGCGCAGCAAAACGTGCGCTGGCCGCTTGGGGGCTGGTTGGATAGGAGCCTATGGGCGGGCGCCAAGGTTACCGCAATCAAGCTGAAGCGCATCGGCGAAGGCACACTCAAAGCAAGCGCAAATTAAAGCAATTTCAGGCGGTTGTGGGAGGTGCCGCCACGTTACGCGCGGCCCACATGCTGGCTGTGCGCGGTCTGCTATCCTACCTTGAATTGCGCTTGATTTGGGACGTCCCGGCCTCCACATCCCCTCGAATCCAATAGCCTTAGGCCAGCCACCCATCCGGGGTGCTGTCAATGGCCTAAGCGCCAGCTAAGAGCCAAAAGATGGCGCATAGCCGCCAGCGTCGCTTGAAGGGGGTATCGCGAAGATCATGACCAGCATCCTGCAAAACAACCCGGTGATGGGGGCGTTGTACTTCTTCATGGGCCTGCGCTTGATCCTGCGCCCGAGGCTGCGCCGTTTCGTGATCTTCCCCTTGGCCATCAATGTCATCCTGTTTTTGGGTTTATTTTGGTGGGGCGCTAGCCAATTCAACGGCTGGGTCAACACCCTCGCCGCAAACGTGCCGGAAATATTGCTGTGGCTCATGTGGCCACTGTTTGCTTTGGCCTTGGCTGTATTCGGCTTCTACACCTTTGCCATCGCCGCCAACCTCATAGCCGCGCCCTTCAACGGCGTGCTCGCCGAAGCGGTGGAACACGAACTCACCGGCGCACCGCTTGCGGGCGGTGAGCACGGCCTCAAGGCCATCGCTAAAGACGCCGGTATCGCGCTCACCTCCGAGTTACGCAAGCTCGCCTACATACTGCCCCGCATGGCGCTGCTGGGAACACTCTTTTTCATCCCCGGTATCCAACTGGTGGCGCCGTTTATCTGGTTCGCCTTCAGTGCCTGGATGCTCGCCATCAGCTACGTGGATTTTCCCATGGGCAATCATGGCTACGGATTCAAAGAGCAGCGCGCCAAGGTGACACAATGCCGATTGGCAGCTATCGGTTTTGGCGCCATGGTCACCGTGGTAATCGCCATCCCCTTCCTCAACCTTATCGCCATTCCCGCGGCAGTAGCGGGAGCCACCGTCTTTTGGGTCAAGCAACTCAAGGAAACAGCCGGACCCATAAGGCGGGGCCCATGAGGCAGCGAGAGCCATGAGGCACGGCGCCGTAGAGAGCGTAGCGGACCAGTCAGCCATTGAATCAATAAGCTCTTGAACGAAAACTACCGCGGGCGCTTCGCGCCATCGCCATCCGGACCGCTGCACGCCGGATCCTTGGTCGCGGCCATCGCCAGCTACCTGGCGGCCCGTGCCAGGGGTGGTTATTGGTTCGTACGCATGGACGATATCGACAGCTCGCGCACCCGGCCAGGCGCGGAACAGGCCATCCTCGCTGAACTGCACCGTCTAGGGCTCAACCATGACGGACCCGTACGCCGCCAGAGCACACGTTTGCAGCGCTACGCCGAGGCACTGTCCGCATTGCGGGCCAAGAACGCGGTCTTCGACTGTGCGTGCAGCCGCAAAGAGGTAGGCAGAAAACCGTACCCGGGCACTTGCCGCGGCGGTCTGGCGGCGGGGCGAAAGAGCCGCTCCGTGCGCCTTCGCGTCAATGATGAACCGCTGCGCTTCACCGACGCCGCGCGGGGCCTCATCACCTGCGATCTCCCTACTACCACGGGCGACTTCATCGTGCGCAGAGCCGATGGCGTTTACGCTTATCATTTGGTCACGGTGATCGATGACAGCGATGAAAACGTGAGCCACGTGGTGCGCGGAGCAGATCTGCTGGCCTCCACCGGCCCTCAACTCTACCTTGGTCGAACATTGGCCTTACCCGCTGCGCAATACTGCCATGTGCCCGTGTTATGCGATGCGCATGGACGAAAACTCAGCAAACAAAATCACGCGCCAGCGACCTGCAACGAACCCGCCGTACGGCTCTGGCGCGAGACCTTACGATTTCTGGGACTCGAACCCCCGGCTTGGAGACCCACGGCAGGCCTCGAAGCGATCAAGCGATGGGCGCTAGAACGGTGGACCGTGGACTGAACGCCGGCCTATCCGACGGCCTCACGCGGGCGGCGGCGGGCAACGAACAGACTCGCAAGATTGCTCAAGGCTCACTGTGCCGCCCCTGTTACTCAGCTACAATTCGTCGTTGAATGGCCGGCGCAGCACAAGCTGGTTTCAACTGTCATGGCGAGCGCAATTAGGAGTGCTAGCCGCCGTCACCGGGAGGGAGTTTCGAATTGCAACGCTTGACCATCGCCCTCATCGCGGCGAGTGCTCTAATGGCGTCCAACAGCGCCTATTGCGCGCACGCTCTTAAAACGGATGAAACTTTCCAACGAACAGATATTCAGCAAGCAGATACCCAAGGTGGAGATATTCAAAGAGCAGGCGCCCCCCCCGCTAAAACTTTAGCTCTTATAGACGGCCCTCTTATAGACAGTATCGAACCCATCGCCGCTGTTTTGAGCGGTCTTCTAGGCGCCGGACTGCCGCAACAAAACCCGTTTCATGCGCTCAGACAAAGCTATGAGACCCGTCAATTTCAACCGGTGTGGTTTAGCGCGGGACAAGGTATGGAACGCATTGAGGCGTTGCGCGGCAAACTGCGCACGGCGGCCGATGAAGGCTTGAATCCCGGACGCTATGCCCTGGGACATGATCACGCCCTGAACCCGCGCACGCCCGAAGCGCTGGCAGCGCTTGAACTCGAAGCCTCGTTGGACTTCGTGCGCTACATCCAAGACTTGCAGGGCACTCATCCGGATTCTCTGGCGGTACGCCAACGGGGCATGCGCCGGCCCGAGCCTACCGATCCAGCCGTGTTATTGGCTGGCATCGCGGCTACGGCAGATGTAACGGAACATCTGGCCCTGTTGGCACCTGACAATGCGCTCTATGCCAGCATGCGCGAAGCCCTGGTGCGCTACCGGGCACTGGTCAAGGCCGGCGGCTGGCCGCTCATGCCCGCCGGCAAGAGTCTTGAACTGGGCGACCTCGACGAGCGCATACCCACTTTACGCGAGCGCCTTTTCGTAACCGGCGATCTGCTCGATGCGGGCCTTAACTCGCCGCACTACGATCAGCCTCTTTACGACGCCGTTATCGACTTCCAACGCCGTCACGGCTTGGCCATGGACGGCATCGTCGGCAAGCGCACCCAACGGGCGCTGCGCATGAGTGCCGAGGAGCGGGTCGAGCAAATCGTTGCCAACATGGAACGGGCGCGCTGGCTGCCGACCGATCTGGGCCAACGCTATGTATTGGTCAACGTGCCGGGCTTCGCCTTGGAGATCATTGAAGACGGTGAGTTGGTGATGGATATGGCCATCATAGTCGGCCGCCGTGTGCGTAAAACACCTATCTTCTCGGGCCAACTCACCTGGCTTGAAATCAACCCCGACTGGAACGTTCCGGAGTCCATCGCCCGCAAAGATCTGTTCCCGAGAATGCTGCAAGATCCGTACTACATGGTCGATGAAGGACTACGTTTGTTCGACAAAAGCACCGGAGAGGAACTCAGCCGGGAAAACATCGACTGGCAGAGCGTCGCCGGGCACGGCGGTGTATTGCCCTTCAGGATGCGCCAAGATCCGGGCCCCGCCAACGCGCTTGGACGGGTTAAATTCATGTTCAAAAACCCATTCGCCGTCTACCTGCACGACACACCGTCGCGCAATCTGTTCAACAAGCCGGTGCGCACCTTCAGCTCCGGGTGCATCCGGGTGGCAAAACCGATGGCGATGGCGGAGTACTTGCTACATGGCAAGGACGGTTGGGAACGATCGAGTATTGAGGACGCCGTGAACAGGGGCGCGCGCACCGCTGTCGATCTACCGCAGTCGGTACCGGTACACCTCATCTACCGCACCGCTTGGGTGGGGCGGGACGGCCGCGTTCAATTCCGTCACGATATCTATGGGCGCGATGCGTTTATCGCCGATAAACTGCTGGCCAAGCGGGCCACCTCGAGTTGGGACGAATCGAGTTCCGGGGCCTTAAGTTCTGGCGCTTAAGCGATCCCCCCTAGGCCGGATTCCAAGGTGAACAGCTTGTGTTTACCCGGCACACCACGCAGCTCATGGTGCCCCAGGGAAGCGAACCGGCCAGGAAAATGCGCCGCCACCGCTGCGGATAACAGAACATTGTGACCCAGGCTTTTACACTGCGCTTCGACCCGCGCGGCAAAGTTGGCCGCCTCGCCGATGACGGTGAATTCCAGACGCTCATCGGTGCCTATATTGCCGTAAGTCACTTCACCTAGATGTAGACCGATGCCGAAATCGACGGTGATCTCGCTTTTTGCGCTCCTGGCAGCGTTCATGGCCGCCACCCTAGCCACAGCCTCATCCACCGCTGTCAGCGCTCTAGTGACCGCGTCGTGCGCTTGACAGCTCGCGTGCTCGTCCCTGGCGATGGGGAATATGGCCAAGGCCGCATCGCCTATAAAACGCAGTATCTCGCCGCCATGACGGGCGATAGGTGCCGCTAAGTGATCGAAGAATTCATTGAGCAGCCGCAAAAACGCGCGCCGCCCAAGGCGCTGCGCCAATTGCGTAGAGCTGCGTAGATCACAAAACCAGATAACGGCAGAGATATCTTCAGCATCACCGCGGCGGATCTTGCCATCCAGCACCCGCCCTCCTGTTTGCGGGCCCAGATAGGTTTGCAACAAATTAAGCGCGATACCCTTGCGGGCGTGTACCTCGTAGAGCCGCGCGAGCACCGCCAGCACTTCGTAGAGCCAGCCTAGTTCCTGGGTCGTAAAGCCGCCCTGTCTGTAAGAGCACAGGGTCAGCACGTGTAGCGCACCGTCGCTGAATACCAGCGGCATCGCCACGTAATCAGTGACGCCTTCCTCGCGTAATTTAGACAAGATGGGATAGTCGAGCTGCGGCGCATCACCGAAGAGACGTCTTCGAATACCACCGGCCCCCTCATAAATGGGCACAAACGGACTATTCAAATACTCCGCAGTTTGCAATAGCTCATATGAGAGAGGAAAAATCTCAACATCCTGTAATCCGAACGCCCACCGGTAAGCATGACCTACAATCTGCGGGTGCAGCGTGCGAATAACGACATTCAAGCGGGCCAGCTCCATGCCACAAGCCTGTAGGCGCTGCGCCAACTCAGCGGTCAACTGTGCGGGTGTAGTGAGCATTGGCGCCTCGTACAGCAACCACGTCAGTAACGGATTGGCTTGTGCGGGTACCTGCGCAGACCCTGGATGTTTATGTACAGTAGGTTTGAGCGCCGAGCCCTTGGAGGCTGGAACACAGCTCTGCCCGTCCGGCTCGCCCTGCGGTTCCGCGTGCACAGCATCCAGCCTATCAGTGTAGAAAGCCACATATTTGGCCAACTGCCGGGCTTCCTCGTAAGGATGCTCATAGCTCCACATAACATTTTGCAGCGCCCGCTCACCTACCCGTAGCGTCCAGTACGAGGCGTTGCCCTTAAAAGGACAATAGGTGGAATGCTCCGTCTTCGTGAACCGATCCATGCGCACATCGTTTTGAGGGAAATAATAAACCGGGCTAAAGTTCCCCTCCCGCAAAACCAGTGCCCCGGTGCTATCGACGATGATGGCCTCATCCACCCAGGCGCGCACGCGGGTCCGGGCTGGCTCTACATCCAAAGTCTCTATGCTCGGAATTTCAACAACTGGCAAAGCTTCAATTTCTTTGGTCGCCGGCATTGTTCCTCCAGCATTGCAGGAAGCCAAAAGACGTAAAACGCCAAAAGACGTAAAACGAATAGCCTAGTCGAGCATGGACTAACTGAGTTGAACAGGGGGGACGTTAAACGTGAAGAAAAGACCAGAATGTAGTCCGGTGTCGAGGCATTCGCACCACATGGGATGCACTTGGCACTCTTTCAAGTTGACTTACTCCTAAGCGGTTTCTTCAAGGCCATCAAAGCGGTGCTCATCGCCTTGGGGCACCCGCTAAAAATGCACTTTTCCGCGATTGCGGCGTCAGCGCCGTGCTCCAATCCTCATGTATCGCCTATACACTGCGGTTCTGCGCGCGGTGCTTCCTTGCACTCACGAAAAAATGACTATTTTTAGCAGGCGCCCCTTGGCCATAACGCCAGTTACCGCGCTGCTCGCGGCCATATCCCTACCCGCCTAACCACGTCAAAGCTGCCGTCATCAATGGCAACTTCCCGGTCGAAATCCTGCCCGGCAATTCTTCTCTGAACCGGTTGCAGATGGTTCGCAAAGGCCAAGCGCTGGACCTTGAGCAGCGCGGGTATTAGCGCCCACGCTCCACGGGTGTTAGCGCTCCCGCCCCGGCTGCCAATACACCTCCCCTTGCTCGGCGCGCGCAGTGACACGTGCTAGGACGAATAACAGATCCGAGAGCCGATTCAGATAACGGCGGCTGTGCTCATTGACTTGCTCCTCGCGGCCCAACCGGATAAGCGCGCGTTCGGCGCGGCGGCACATGGACCGGGCCACGTGACAGGCGACCGCGCCCGCTCCCCCGCCTGGCAAAATGAACTCCTTCAGCGGTGGTAGCGCCTCATTCAACGCATCCAAGTGCTCTTCCAGATATTCAACGTAACGCGCCGTTAGCGTGCTGGCGCCCGGAATCGCCATTTCCCCACCGACGTCGAATAGCGCATGTTGCACATCGGTTAAACACGCCCTGGACACCGCCGGAACCGCCGCATGCAGCAAAACAGCGCCAATAGCGCAATTGAGTTCATCCACATCACCCATCGTCTCAATCCGTAAACAGTCCTTGTCTACGCGCGAGCCGTCGGCTAATCCGGTGGTCCCGGCATCCCCGGTACGGGTGTAAATCTTGGAAAGTCGGTGTCCCATGGTGAGATCTCTCTCTATAGTGCGCGGCGCACCTCGGGGCCGCCGGCAAGCCTCTCGAAAAAACCCGGCGCGTCAGAGCGCTTTAAAGTCGAACAATGTGCCGTCGGCGAGCTGCGAAGGATCGATATTTTGCATCGCCCTGAAAATTCGCTCCACCCGCCCTGGCTGCTGGCGCTCCCATTCGGCCAGCATATTTTTTATCTGCACCCTTTGCAGGTTGCTTTGGGAGCCGCACAGATTGCAGGGGATGATGGGGAAAACGCGCGCCCGTGCGTACCGCTCAATGTCACTTTCCGCGCAGTAAGCTAGTGGCCGAATGACCATATGTTTGCCGTTGTCGCTGCGCAGCTTAGGCGGCATCGCCTTCATCCGGCCACCGTGGAACAAGTTTAAAAACAAGGTCTCAACAATGTCGTCGCGGTGGTGACCCAAGGCTATTTTGTCAAATCCATGAGCGTGCGCGAAAGTGTACAAGGACCCACGTCTCAACCGCGAACAAAGACCGCACATGGTCTTGCCAGCGGGCACTACGCGGGTGACTACGCTATGAGTATCTTGCTCAATGATGTGGTACGGCACACCGAGTTCGCGCAGGTAATCCGGCAGCACATGCTCGGGAAATCCAGGCTGTTTTTGATCCAGATTAACCGCCACCAACTCGAAACTGACAGGCGCTTTTCGCTGCAAGCTGAGCAGCATATCGAGCATGGTGTAGGAATCCTTGCCGCCCGATAAGCAAACCATGACCTTATCGCCATCATCCAACATACCGTAATCAGCGATGGCTTTGCCGACCTTCGCACGCAGCGCCGCCGCCAGGCGCTTAGCATTGTTCGAGCGCCGCTGCTGCCCGGCCGGCATCAGCAGGCCTATCTTGGAAAACGCCCCCTCAGGCATCGTAGGATGATCTCGCCGCCACCCGCCCGTGCCAAGCGCGAAGGCACGGATGCGCCTCCCCTAGGCCAATACTCACGGCCCGGGCGAAATCGATCGCGCCAACAGCGGTGATGTCGGCGATAGAAAATGTATTGCCCGCAACATACTCGCGTCCCTCCATTTCTTTCTCAAACCACGCCACGGGGACCTCTAAAACCTACTGCGCGACGCTATGGCTGCGTTGCGCGGTGCTCGCAATCCTCATTGTATTACCCATACACTGCGGTTCCTGCGCTCCGTGCGCCTTGCCCTAAGGCCGCTCGCTACGGTTGTTAGAGGTCCCCCCCCCCAATCTGGCCGCCACCGGTAGCATCAAGGCCAGCTCCGCGCGGCGATTCCACATCTCGATATTGGCCTGCGCAAAAGCGCCGTCCCCCAGCAGACAAGGCATTGGATGCAGTGCCTCGAAATAGCGGCAGATGGCAACGGTTGCAGCGATATATGCACCGTCATCTAGTTCTAGCAGCGGCACACCGGCCAACGGATTTTTCACTAGGAACGGCCCCTTACGATTTTCCATGCCGAGTAGACCGACTTGCTCCGTGGGAATCTCAACGCTTTTTTCAGCCCAAAAGATACGCACCCGTCCCGGATTCGGAGCCTGCTTCGCATCGTAGAGCTTCATCGCCTCCACCCAACACCGATAGGCGCACGAGTGTACCAGAGGTGGGGTCTTCGCTAAGCCGGTCCATCCTCGGCTCGCCGCCGCAGACGCAAAAGCGCATCCAATATAACGGCCCTCTCGGGGCGCACTGCCAATGGATTAATCCCAAGTTGGTTAATCTCAAGTGGGTTAATCTCAAGCTCCTCCAAGGCATTGCCTACATCGAGCGCCGCCTGAGTGATGGTCAGTACCTAGCAGACCACCGCTGCCTCGTCACAAGCGGACGCTGAGCGGTAACTATTATGCAGCGCCTTCCAGGAATGAGGTAGAAGCGGGCGATGCCCCGACGCCTCTGGTCCTGTATTTATCTAAGTGTCTGCTGTTAAGCACCCGGCCCTGATCGTCTAGGCGCCCGCCGCGGTTTCCAGCCCGCCCGCACTGCCCGCACGGCGTAGTGCAGCAGATAGAACAACGCCGCCAAGATGATCAGCACGATGATGGCCAAGATCCGCGAGCCGAAGTTCTCCTCCAACTCCGGGCCGGTCTGCATGATGTCCGCCGCCAGTAACTCCAGCGCCTGGAGAGTGGCGCCAGCACAGAACACGACGGCGATCAAGATGGCGATTTGCAGCGCGTTGAACACCAGTGCGTCGGTGTCTATGTCACCACTGGCGCTGAAGATATATTGCTTAAACGATTGCCAGTGGGCCACGGCGTAGCCGATGACGGCGACAGCGCAGGCGCACCAAAAGACGATATTAAAGAAATGGATCTTCGGGATGCTGGCGACCAAGTAGTCTTCCACCGGCTGGAAGAAGTACATGAACACGGCGAGGATCAGCAGGGCCACTACGCCTATCCAAAAGCGTGCTGTACGCCATCTCGCCGTGTCGTCTTCGCGCACTGCCATGGAGGCAACGCTCCCGCCTTGAGGAAATAGTGCGCCCGGTATAACAGACCCAGCGCAATTTGCAAACGGCGCGTAAATGTCTCCGGGAACGAAGCGGAACCTGTGAACAATTTTGCGGCACTCACCGCCTATACTTCAATGAGCGCTACTCCTGCTAGTTGGTGAACCCTCTGGTGGGTTGATCCAGACCACTTCGGGAAGCGGCTGGTGCTTGGGTGGCCCGTGCACGAATCGTTCGGGATGGGCCGCTAGGGCTGCCTCCAGAGTGCGTTGACGCTGTTGGAGTACGGCTTCAGCGCACCCATGGTGCACCTCAGCCGGTATCAGCATGGCAATGCCGTGGCGATGCTCGTGGTTGTACTAAGGGAAGTTCGTCGGCCCCAGAAGTTTGGTGCCGTCCCAGCTCCGGACTTGGTTGGATGCGTTGGCCCGCAGTTGGGGCTTGCTGTACTGACGGGCGTTGGCGCTGGCTGCGCCGCTCACGCACCGGATGGCCGGCTGCGGTACAGCGTGCGCTCGGAGCACACATAGCGCCCTTACCGAGCAACGTGGCCACCAATTCGGCCGGCGAACGGTCGATGAAGCGGGGGGAGGTGAGCACGCCGAGGACGTGTTCGCGTTCGGATTCACACAGTACCCGGGCCGAAGTTTGGTTACAGTGCGCACCGTGCGTGTGAGGAGATGCAGGCGAATACCGTGAGTTGCCGGGTGGGTATTGATGTTGGAGGCACACTTACCGAAACTCGCAATGTACTGCTTAGGCTATTTAGCAGTTGAAGTATAATACATAACTTAATCATGATCATTTTGTGAAAAGCACTCCTATGTCTGAAGAAATGCGTTTTGGCTTTGGGAAAAATTGGGCACACTACCTCAAGCGGTACTTTAGTGAAGAGCGATTAGCTATCGCTCAACAGCATTTACTTGAGTTCCTAGTCATGGATGACCTGCAAGGCAAGTACTTTCTTGATATTGGTTGCGGTAGTGGACTGCATTCCTTGGCAGCTCTTAGAGCCTGTTCAAGATCTCCGAAGCAACAGCGCAATATTTGCAAGTAGCATCATGCCCAACGAGCTTTCGATTAGCCGCTCACAGTTTTTCCACAACCGGCGGTTTTTCTCAAACCATGAGAAGGTTCGCTCGACAACCCACCTCTTCGGGAGGACGGCAAAACGACCCGTGTCCGAGCGTTTGATAATTTCGACGTTCGCTCCGATTAATCTCAGCACTTCGCCAGCGAAAGCCATCCCCGTGTACCCGCCATCGCCCACTACACACCTAACCTCCGAGAGGCGCCCATCTGCTTGAGCAGCAAGTGCGGCCAGTGCCCCAGCTCGATCAGTGACATTTGCCGTGGTCACAAAAGCAGCGTGCACCAATCCCTGAGTGTCCACAGCTATGTGCCGCTTGATACCAGAAGTCTTCTTGCCTGCGTCATAACCTTTGTGGTTTGCACTGTCTGTGTTCTTCACGCTCTGTGCATCAACGATGATCAGGCTGGTTTTGCCACTGCGCCCCTGGGATTTGCGGGCCTCGCCAACCCATTTTTTTAACGCCTTGTCCAAGGCGCTGCAAGAGTCTTCTGGGGACGATTGCCGCCAGATAGTGAAATACTCATGCACACTTCGCCACTTTGGATACTCGTTGGGCAACATGCGCCATTGGCAGCCGGTCTTCAGCAGGTACAACACTGCGTTGAACACGTGATAGAGATCGAGTTGCCTTGGCTTGGTTCGCCGACGCGCCGCCTCCAGGATCGGTCTAACTTTCTCGAACTGTTGGCGAGATAGGTCACTCGGGTAGATTCGCTCGTCTGTCATTGCCTTCGCAGCCGCTATGACTATGGATAACAATAGCTTAGGTCAGATGTCCAAAATCGTCAGATCTTGAACAGGTTCTAAGAGCGGGTGCAGCCAAGATTGTGAGCTTCGACTTAGACTCTAACTCGGTCAAAACAACAAATATGCTCAAGGCGTACTCGGGTAATCCTTCTCATTGGACCGTACTGCAAGGTTCAATTCTCGATGAGCAATTTTTCAGGACGCTGGAACCCGCAGATGTGGTGTATTGTTGGGGAGTGCTGCATCACACTGGCGCAATGTGGCAGGCGATGGATAATACAGCCCGGCTGATGAAGGATGAGACGATTTTGTACATTGCTCTGTACGACTATGATATCCAAGTCAACCCCCCAGCTGAATTTTGGTTGGAGGTCAAACAGCGCTATAACCGTTCCGGTTGGCTTGCCAAAAAATATATGGTGGGCTGGTATATTTTGGAATTTGTCCTCTACAAAAATTGGCAGAAAATCCCTGATCTTATCCAACGAATTGCTGGCTATAAACGATCTGAGGTTGTCGGCTATAAACAATCTAAGATTGTTGGCTATAAACGATCTAGAGGGATGGCTTTTTTCACCGATATTGTGGATTGGTTAGGTGGTTGGCCCATGGAATTTGCGAAACGAGCTGACGTCAAAGACTGGGCGGAGAAGCTCAATCTAACAATGGTGACGATGAAAACGGGCGAAGCGAACACCGAATACCTCTTCAAGCGACGTCACTTATTAGATTCCCCTAGCTGAAAACGATTGAAGGGCACCTCTAAAAATAGTCATTGTTTCGTGAGTGCAAGGAAGCACCGCGCGCGGAACCGCAGTGTATAGGTGATCACTGCTGTCCCACAAAATGGTTAAACACAGCGTATAACCTATTGATTTCCATAAAAAATTAACTATGCATTGTGTTTGAGACATGAAAACAGTTTTTCCAATAAATTCAAAGGGTTGGTATGCTCTACGGGACAGCAGTGATAGGTGATACATGAGGATTCGAGCACGGAGCTGACGCCGCAATCGCGGAAAAAGTGCATTTTTAGAGGTGCCCTCCAGTATGTTGCATGACTGAAAACCTTACTGAGTAATACAAGTCTAACTGTATCTGAAGATACCATACTACTTGCTTTTGGTTGTGGTGAAGGTATCTGTGTACACCAGTTCCGGCAAGCTGGATATCAATTCTTTGGTTGCGACATTGCGCTTCCGGACAGTCCCAATGCGAATTTAACATCTTATATGAATGATGGTATTACACAGAAAATAGAAGATGACCCTTACTAAAATTCCTTATGAGGATAAAACTTTTAACATCGTATTCAGTAGCCAGGTCTTTGAGCATAATCATGGACTATTCTTCAGCACTTCGAGAAATAAAAAGAATACTGAAGCCGGATGGAGCATGTATTAATGTGTTTCCAGGTCGTTTCTGCTTTTATTCGACGAGTTAAGCGGCGCGCTGCATCTGCACAAACCCCCCTCCACTCTCCATGAACAATCCGTAGGCATTCTCGAAGGTATACGTGGCCTGTTGGAACGGGCGCAGATGCGGCCAGCCGATATATGCGCCCTGCTCCACGGCACCACCGTCTCCACCAACATCGTGCTGGAGGAAATAAGGCGCACGGGCCGGTTTGCTGGTGACGCAAGACTTCCAACAAATTTTACATCTGGCCCGACTCACAAACCCCCGGGCCGCTGGCCGGCTGGATGATTGCGTTTGACCGGCTTGGCGCCGCGCTTTTGGGGCGTAAGTTCCTTCAGTGCTCCTTCGCGCCAGGCTTCACACCAGGCGGTCAAATGCGAGTTGCGCAGGCCCTCGCGGCGTAGTAATCAACCGACTTCCCCCGGTTCGGTGCAGCGGTCCGCTTCATCCAGGATGCGCAACCGGTATTGAGCGCTGAACTGGCGCCGAATGGGTTTAGCGGCGACTTCAGGGGCCGGGAGGTCAGGCGCGGCGCTGGCGCGCGACCCTGCGTCGCAGGCGGTGGTGATATGCAACGTTTCGTACCGTGTTTTCAAGTGTTCACCGAGTTCGCCCTAGGTAATTCCAAGGGTGCCGAGTGCCTCGGTTATATAGGCGCAAAGGGAAGCCGGTGATGTGCGCGGGCCGAAGTTTGGTTACAGTGCGCACTGCGCGTGTGGGGAGAGCAGGCGAATACCATGAGTTGCCGGTTGGGTATTGACGTTGGAGGCACATTTACCGATCTGCTTTTGTTCGACGAGTCAAGCGGCGCGCTGCATCTGCACAAAACCCCCTCCACCCCCCATGATCAATCCGTGGGCATTCTCGAAGGCATACGTGGCCTGTTGGAACGGGCGCAGATGCGGCCAGCCGATATACGCGCCCTGCTCCACGGCACCACCGTTTCCACCAACATCGTGCTGGAGGAGAAAGGCGCACGGGTCGGTTTGCTGGTGACGCAAGACTTCGAACAGATTTTACATCTGGCCCGATCACAAACACCCGGGCCGCTGGCCGGCTGGATGATCATGCAAAAACCCGCTCCGTTGGCCGATCTGCAACACACCCAAGGCGTCGAGGAGCGGATGAGCGCCCGCGGAGAGGTGTTAACGCCGCTGGACGAAAGCCAAGCCCAGGGGGCGGTACAGACGCTACTGGATGCGCAAGTCGAATCCATCACCATCTCGTTGCTCAACGCCTACGCCAACGCAGCCCACGAGCAGCGACTTAAAGCCATCGTCAACGCTTTGGCGCCGGACATGCCAGTGTCCGTGTCATCGGAAATCCTGCCCGAATTTCGCGAGTACGAACGCACCTTGGTGACGGTGATGAACGCCTACGTGCGCCCCGCCATGCGCAACTACCTGGCCAATTTCGAGACCAAGTTAGGCGAATTGCAAGTCCAACCCACGGTCAATATCGTACGCTCCGATGGCGGCCTCATGAGCGTCAAACGGGCGGCGGATCGGCCCGTGCACACGATGCTCTCGGGGCCGGCGGGCGGGGTATCGGGCGCCGCTTTCATCGCCGGGCTCGCCGGTCACCCCAATGCGCTAGGCTTCGACATGGGCGGCACCTCCACGGATGTCTCGCTCATTCGAAACGGCCTGCCTACCATCTCGAGACAAACCGCTCTCGGTTACTACCCCATCAAGATCCCGTCGGTGGAGGTGCACAGCGTAGGTGCCGGCGGCGGCTCCATCGCCCATGTGCCCATGACCGGTGCCTTGCGGGTAGGTCCGCACAGCGCCGGGGCACGGCCAGGGCCAGCCTGTTACGGTCACGGCGGCGAGGAACCCACCGTGACCGACGCCAATGTGGTGCTAGGACGCTTGCCGCCGCGCTTGCTCGATGGTGCTATGGCATTGGAGGTGGCCGCCGCCGAAAGCGCTGTTAACCGCATCGCCACCTGCCTAGGCCTAGGCACACAGCAGGCGGCGCAGGGCATTGTGGATATAGTCAACGAGAACATGCTGGGTGCGTTACGCTTGGTGACAGTGCAAAAAGGCTTGGATCCACGCGACTTCGCCCTAGTGGCTTTCGGCGGCGCAGGTCCATTGCACGGTAATGCTATCGCCATGCTGGCGGGCTGTTATCCCGTGATCATTCCGCCCACCCCTGGCGTGCTGTCCGCCCTCGGTTTTTTGTATTCCGATGCCAAAAACGAATTCGCCCAAACATTCATCCGCCACTTGGAAACGGTGGCTCCCGCCGACATCAGCGCTGTGTTAAAACGCTTGGGCACTGAAGCCGCCGGTTGGCTCAGCGAAGAAGGCATCGCCAGCGGCGATCAAAGCATTCGTTATGAAGCGGACGTGCGTTATTTTCGCCAGGGTTATGAAGTGGCACTAGAGGTACGCTCCAGCGGTTTTGACAAGGCAGCGCTGGATGAGCTGGCCACGCGTTTTGGCGCCGCCCACGAGCGTCTGTACGGTTTCAAGTTGGGTACACCGGTGGAGTTGGTGAATCTGCGGGCCGTGGGCGCCGGGCAGGTGCGCAAGATGGCGCTCCCGCGCCTGGTGCCGATCGATGCCGATGCGGGCGCCGCCTGGGTCGGCCACGAGCAGGTCTATTTCGCTAGCTCGTTCCAGCCCGCCGCCGTTTATGACCGGCTAAAACTACGGGCCGGGCATCAGGTGCATGGCCCGGCCATCATTACGCAGACGGATTCGACCACACTCATTCATCCTCATCACACCGGCCACGTGGACCCCTACGGCAGCATTCTCATCTTGCCGGCGGGTGAGCGGCCTAGCGCTCAGGCGGCCACGGCGCATGAGTGATGATTCGAGAACGGACCCATTGCAAAAGTAAGCGAACATGGCAAAGGTAAGCGAACATGCCGACACTAGAGCGGACAGCATCGCCTGAACGGGCATTGTCTCTTGATGAGCTGGTACAGACCAACAAGCGCCAATTCGACGCGCTGTTCGAAGAGCAGACCAAGCAGTTCGGCCTGGTGTCGGCCTCTTCGATACCACCAGCGGCAGCGCAATTGCAATCGGCAAGCCTAGCCTATTCGAGTGATGGCGGTACCGGTGAGCCCGGTAGCGATGAGCATGGTACCGGTGAGCAAAGGGGTAACAACGGTGGGACCCAGCCGGTTTCGCGCGCGGGTGTCTACCCGGGGGCGCCCCTGCCAGCCGCCGTATCAGCGCCCGCGGCAACGCCGCCAACCACGCGCACAGATCCCGCGCCCGCCCCTGCCAGCACTGCCGGACTCGATCCCATTACCCTGGACCTCATCGAGAACGCGCTGCGCAACGCGCGCCACGAAATGGACGCCGTGTTATTCCGTTCCGCCATGTCGCCGGTGATCCGCGAGCAACACGACGAATTCCCCATGATCACCGATGCCAAGGGCCGCATGATCGTCGGCCAGTTCGGCTCCTATGTGGCGGAAATGCTGGCAAACGAAGCCTTGACCTTGTACCCAGGCGACGTGATTTTGCAAAGCGATCCCTACCGCTGCGGCGGCGCCGTCAGTCACATCAACGACTGGATGGTGCTAGTGCCTATCTTCCACAGCGATCAGTTGGTAGGTTTTAGCTCCATGTTCGGCCACATGATGGACGTGGGCGGGCCGGTGCCGTGCAGCATGCCCACGGCGGCCACCTCCATCTTCGGCGAAGGGATCCGCATTCCGCCCATCAAGATCTACCAGCGCGGCGTGCTCAACCAAGCGGCGCTGGACATCATCATGAACAACACCCGCACGCCGCAGATGAACTATAGCGATCTGATGGCCATCATCGCCGGCAGCCGGGCCGGCGAGAAACGGGTCATCGAGATCTGCGAGCGCTTTGGCCGTGCGCGTTATCTGTTGGCGTGCGAAGCGCTGCTGGCCCGCACCAACCGGGCCATGCGCCAACTCATCGTGCAGAACTTGCCCGAAGAGCCACAATCCTTCGAGGACTATGTAGACGATGACGGCCTTGGCAACGGCCCGTTCAAAATGGTCCTCACGGTGTGGCGTGAAGGCGATCACGCTTATTTCGATTGGACCGGCACCTCGCCCCAAGCACCCGGCCCGATCAACTTTTATCTACACGAAGGCATGTTCAAGATGTTCATCGGCGTCTACCTGATCATGGTCTTCGATCCGCAGATCTTATTTAACGACGGCTTCTACGATCTCATCCACGTGAGCATGCCCAAGGGCTCCCTGGTCAATCCAAAGTTCCCGGCGGCGCTCGGTTGCAGAACCCACGCGCTCGCCCGTCAATTCGACGTGCTGGGCGGTGCGCTCAGCAAAAAAGCCCCGCAGATGGCTACCGCCGCCGGCTACGGCTCAAGCCCCCACTTCCTCTATTCCGGCACCGACTCGAACGGTACGCCTTTCCAGCTCATGGAGATTTTGTACGGCGGCATTCCGGGCCGCCCGCTCGGCGATGGCATGGACGGGCATTCGTGGTGGCCACTGTTCGAGAACATTCCCACCGAATACCTGGAGAGCTATTTCCCGCTGGTGGTGGAGCGCTACACCACCCTCACCGATACCGGCGGAGCGGGTAAACACCGCGGCGGTAACGGTGTGGAGAAAGTCTACCGGGTGCTCGAGAAAGGCGCGATCTCGATTCACGACGACCGTCACCTGACCCAGCCCTGGGGCATACTGGGCGGCAAACCCGGGGGCTGCTCGGAAAAGCATCTGGTAAGAGCCAATGGCGAGAGCGCCGCCCTGCCCTCCAAGGTCGATAACGTGGCGGTGGAGCCGGGCGACCGTATCGTCTTTCGCACGGCCGGCGGCGGCGGCTGGGGCGATGCGCTAGAGCGCGATCCCGAGCGAGTACGGCTGGACGTGGCCCGGGGCCTCGCCACCCGCGAGCTGGCCCGCGAGCACTATGGTGTGATCATCAGCGATGGCCGGGTTGACTCACGGGCGACGGAACAATTGCGCGCATCGATACGCAAATCCCGCCCGCCCTTGCCGGTGTTCGACTTCGGCGCCTTGCCTGAATCGATCGTGCATGCCTAGCTTATTGCGCGCAAATGCATTACACAGTCAACCCACCGCTTCGCCGCGCTGCGCGAAGCGGAGAATAAAACCAAAATCCGTAGCAGTAGGTAGACCCATGTCGCTTGAATCGGGAATCACCGCGTTCATCTTAGTGGTCTTCGTCATCGCGGTGTTCTACATCCTCTCGATCTGGGTCTATAAGCGCGCCCCCGCCAATATGGGCTTCGTGCGCACTGGATTCCTAGGCACCAAGGTGTGCTTGGGGCGCGGTGCCATGGTCTTACCGGTGTTTCATGAGGTCACTTGGGTTTCCCTGGAGACCATCAAAATCATCGTCTCGCGCTCCGGCGGCCAAGCGGTACTGGCCGCCGACAAAATCCGTATCGATGTGGTGGCCGAGCTTTACTGCCACGTGGGCCGCTCGGTGGATGAATTGCTGGTCGCCGCCCGCAGCTTAGGCGAGAAAACCTTCAGTCCGCAGGAAGTCTCGAATTTGCTGGAAGCCAAAGTGGTCAGTGCGCTGCGCAGCTACGCCGCCACCAAGACGCTGAACGAGTTGCATGAAGACCGGGACGCTTTCGCTCAAGTGGTCAAGAGCAACGTGACCGAAAGCTTCCAGGCCAACGGCCTCACCTTGGAAGAGTGCACCGTGGTCACCTTGGAGCAGACCGGCAAGGAGCACTTCAACACAGATAACGTATTCGACGCAGAAGGCCTCAAGATCGTCACCGAAGTCACGTCCAGCGCCCGGCGCGAGGTGCACAACACGGAAAAACGCACCAGTGTTGCCATCCGCCAGCGTGAACTCGATGCCCAGTTGGAAATGCTTGAAATCGAGCAAAAAGAAGCCTTCGCCCGCGCCCAACAAGACAAGCAGGTGGCCAACGAGCAAGCCCTGCAGGTGGGTGAGAAACAGGTCTATGTACTCGATCGGCGCCTGGATGTAGAACAAAAAGAGATCGACAACGAAAAAGCCCTGGAGCGCCTGCGCACGGAGCGGGACTTGGCCGTGCTGGTGGAGGCGGAGCGCCGTGAAATTCAGGAGATCCACAAAGCCCGCAAGCTCGAAGAAGAACGCCGCAACCGGGAAATCGCCCTTATCGAGAAGGCCAAAGAAGAGGAATTGGCCAATATCCGGCGTAACTTGGCGCTGGAAGAGGCGGAGCGGGACCGGCAGATCGCGCTCATCGAAAAAGCCCGCGAGCAGGAGCTGGTGGAGATCCGCCGCCAGCTCGCCCGGGAATCGGCGGATCGGGATCGCGAGATAGAGCTGATCACCAAAGAACGGGAGCGGCGCGAGGCGGAAATCCTTAGCAATACCGCGGTGGCGGAACGCGACGAGGTGGCCCGCAACGCGCGCCACGCCGCCACCGAATCGGCCAATCTCGAAATCCGCGCCCGCGCTCTTGCAACACGGCTCAAGATCTTAGAGCACGACCGGGCCGAGACCGTCGCTCAGGCGGAGCAAGAAAAAGCGATTTCCGATGAACAAGCACGCCTGCTGAGCGAGAAGCAGCGCGTTATTTTGGAACGGCGCTGGGAAGTGGAGCGCGAGGAAATCGACAAAGAACTGGCCCTGGAAACAGCGCGCGTGCAACGGGACATAGCACTCACCCAGGAGCAGCGCGGGCGCGAGGCCGCCGAGATCGAACGGGCGCTGGCCCGTGAAATGGAGGAGCGGGACCGGGACATTGCGCTGGCCGGCAAAGCCAAAGAGCTGGAGCAAGCGGAAATCGCGCGGTTTACCATCGTCGCCGAGCGCGAGCGGGCGGAACATTCAGCCGAGTCGGTGCGTGTTCTAGCCGACGCCGATCGCACCCGTTCCGTCGATGAAATCCGCGCCGGCGGCGATGCCCGAATACGCCGCATCGGCGAAGAAGCAAAAGCGCAGATCACCCGCATGCATATGCAAACCCAGGCCGAGGCGCGCCGGGACGCGGCCCTGGAAGAGGCCGAGGCCACCCTCACGCGGGCACGAGCCACCAGCGAATCGCAACAGATCATCGCCGTTGGCGTCGAGCGCGAAGCGGGCGCCGAGGGCCGCGCGCAACAAGAGATAGAGACGCTGCGGGTCGATAATGCGCAACGCATGCTGGAGGCGCAAGCCCGGGGCATCGAGTCCAAGGCCGAAGCGCTGGCCAAGTTCGACGATGTTGCCACCTTCCTCGAACTGGCGCGGCTGCACATCGAAGCAGAGCGCGATATCCACGTGGATCAGGCCAAAGCCATGGGCAATGCGCTCAACAATGCGCAGATCCGTATGTACGGCGGCGAAGGTGGCACGGTGGATACTATCCGCGGACTGTTCACCTCCGGCTTCGGCCTTGGCGAAGTGCTGGAAGGCATCGCCCAATCCATGCCGGAAGGCTTGCGCCAACGCTTCCAGGAAAATGGCATACGCGGCATCTTCGGGCGGCCTTGGACCTCACGGCAAGCAGTGGCGGCCTATGAGCAGATCGCGCAGTTGGTCGATATGCACTTAACCAATGATGCAGCCCGGCAAGCGCCGTTCGGGCAGGCATTGGCCACCTTGGAAAGCCATGCGGGCGATGACCGGTCGTTGGCTGAAGCGATAAGCATGCTGCGCACGGTGAACGAACAAGGCGATCTCAACGATGTGCCGTTCGAGCAGGTGTGGTCATTGCTGAAAGCCATGATACGGCGCTTGGGATAAGTGACTATCGGCCCTCAGCGGCCTTAGCGATGAATAGAAGACAGACGCCGTGGCAACCCAATACGACGTCGTTCTAACGGGCGTTCACAAAACCTACCCTGGCGGCGCCCAGGCCGTCATCGACTTCAACGCCGAAATCGAGCACGGCGAGTTCGTCGCCATGTTGGGGCCATCGGGCTGCGGCAAAACCACCACGCTGCGCATGATCGGCGGGCTCGAGGAAGTCACTCAAGGGACCATCGAAATTGCAGGACAGGACGTCACCGATCTGCCGCCCTCTCACCGTGACACCTCGATGATGTTCCAAAGCTTCGCTCTGTTTCCACACAGGACGGTGTTCGAGAACGTCGAATTCAGCTTGAAGATGCAGGGCCGGAGCAAAGCGCAGCGCGCCCCGCCGGTATGGCAAATGTTGGAGCTGGTGGGGCTCGCGGAATTCGCCGAGCGCAGACCGGCGGCATTATCGGGCGGCCAACAACAGCGCGTCGCCCTGGCGCGGGCATTGATCTCGAGGCCCACCGTTCTACTACTGGATGAACCCCTAGGAGCGCTGGATTACAACTTGCGTCAAACCATGATGGTCGAGTTGAAGAAAATTCAACGCGAACTCGGCATCACTTTCATCATGGTGACCCATTCGCAACAAGAAGCGCTCTCCATGGCGGACAAGGTCATCGTCATGAGCGATGCGATCATTCAGCAAACCGGGACTTCCCGCGAGATCTACGAGCGGCCTCGTACCAAATTCGTGGCGCAATTCATCGGCAAAAACAACCTATTTCACGGCGTCATACGCTCCCTCTCCGGCTCCATGGTCTTCGTCGAATCCATCGGCAAAGTGTTCTTCGTCAAAGTCCCGGATGAACTCGAGTACGATGTCACGCAGGGGGCGGAAGTGTGGTTCAGCGTACGGGCGGACAGGATGCACACGGGTGAGGGAACGGCTGGTATGTCCAACCAGTTGACCGGCAAGTACATCACCACCGAATTCCTGGGCTCGCTAGAAACAGACGTGTTCGAAGTGGCGCCCGGGCATTTTGTCTACCTCGAGCGGCACCGCTCGCAACCGCGTGGCTTCAGTGCGGGCGATGAAGTAATGTTGGCTTGGCCGTCGGGTGACGGGGTGTTGCTACACCGGTAGCACAGAGATCCTCTGGTGACTGCTCGAAACACATTCCAATGTACTGGTCGCAATGACGGCACGATTCAGGCATCACCGCCATCCGGGCATATGATGAACAGGATAATAATGCCACTGCGTCCATTTCCCCGGCCAACGCAACTATCGCCGTTGCGCCGCAACGGGTAACACTGTAGATGGCACGGTCCATCTGCAGGCGCCTATGGCGTTCGCACACCGCAGATATAGCACAGTTCGTTCTTTTCACCGGCGTGCTGCTCTGGTTTGTACTGCGTGGCGCCAACGCCATGAACTACGCCTGGCAGTGGCACCGCGTACCTCAGTATTTGTACCAGGTCATTGATGGAGAATTCATCCGGGGGGCCGTTGCTCGACGGTCTTCTGGTGACTTTGGAGATCGGTGCTTACAGCATCGTGCTCGGCTTGATGATCGGTCTAGTCACCGCATTTTTGCGCTTATCCGGATCATTCTCCGGCCGTTTGCTGGCCACCGTTTACTTGGAGGTGATTCGCAACACACCGCTGCTGGTGCAGTTGTTGGTCTTTTATTTCGTGTTGGGGCCGATCTTCGAGATCGATAGATTTTGGGTCGCGGTTATTTGCATCGCTTTCTTCGAAGGGTCTTTTGCCTCGGAGATCATCCGCGGTGGAGTTCTGTCCATACCGCGGGGGCAATGGGAGGCCAGTGACAGTATTGGCCTCACCCGCGCACAAGCCTACCGCTACGTCATATTGCCGCAGGCCATACCCATCATGCTGCCACCGCTGGTCGGCATCCTGGTCAACCTCATCAAGCATTCGGCCATCGTCAGCGTCATCGCCGTGTTCGACCTGACGACGGCAGGTCTCGACATCATCTCGGAGACATTCATGGCCTTCGAGATATGGATTGTGGTAGCCGCCATGTACTTGGCTGTCACGATAACCCTATCCGTGCTGGTCGGCCTGTTGGAGAAGCGAATGCGGCGTACCGCTCGCGCGTAATCCTCACATCACACGGAATTTGGAAACCCGAAGGAGAAAACTCATGCGCTTGTTACGAACCCTAGTCTCCAGCTCAGCGTTCGCGCTCAGCTTAGTTATCGCGTCCGGCACCGCCGCTGCGGGTGAAGCGCAAAAACAACTCACTTCCGAGAGTGTCATCGAAGCGGTAATGAAGCGCGGTAAATTGAAGGTCGGCATGTCCACTTTCGTACCCTGGGCTATGCGCAATAAAAAAGGCGAACTCATCGGCTTCGAGATCGACGTGGCCAAGAAATTGGCCGCCGATTTAGAGGTGGAGATTGAATTCGTGCCAACTGCGTGGTCGGGCATTATTCCTGCCCTCATCGCCGGCAAGTTCGATGTCGTCATCGGTGGCATGAGCGTCACGCCGAAGCGCAACATCACAGTGAATTTTTCCGCGCCCTATGCCCATTCGGGCATAGGCATCGTGGCGAACAAAAAGCTCGCGGGTGAACTGAAGTGGCCGGACGGTTACAACAACCCGAAAGTCACATTCACCTGCCGGCGCGGCGCTACCCCCTGCACCCATACGCAGAAACTGTTCCCGAAGGCGAAATTACGCCAGTTCGACGACAACTCCTTGGTACTGCAGGAAGTGGTCAATGGCAATGCCCACGCCGTGTTGGCGAGCTTTCCCTCGCCGACCTTTTAGGCAGTCGCAAAATGCCGATGTCCTGTTCAATCCTACCCTCGAGAGGCTGACCGAGGGCAATGAGGCATTTGCTCTTCGTAAGGGCGATCCGGACAGTCTCAATATTTTCTCCAATTGGATCATGATCAATACCAGCAACGGCTGGTTGGCGCAGCGGTGGAAATATTGGTTCACCACCCTGGATTGGGCCGATCAAGTCAATCTGAAGAAATAGTGTAGAGGCACACGATGAGATCCGCGTTAGGGGGCGGGTCTCATCAGTTCCGCCGGCCGGCCCGATGACAGCGCGTAGAAAGACGGTGCGTAGAAAGCAAAAACCCGTCTCTGCGCTGGCGCGTGCCATCGACGTTACCGTCATAATATCGGCCATTGCGCTCATCGCCTACCTGGTGCACCGGATCGATACGGTCATGGTGTACGAGTGGCACTGGGCGTTTTTACCTGAATACATCTTGCGCTGGGACGAAGAGCAACAAGCTTATGCGCCCAACCTGTTGCTGAACGGGTTGGCGATGACGTTTCGTCTGGCGCTCTGGTCGATGTTGATCGCCAGTATCATCGGCGTCGTAATGGGCATCATGCGCACCGCTAGCGGCTTGTTCCCGCGCATGATCAGCCGTCTTTTCGTCGAGCTGGTGCGCAATATGCCGCCGGTGGTCTTTATCTTCGTTTTCTACTTTTTTATCAGCTCTCAGCTCGTGCCGCTCTTCGGTATCGACGAACTGTCCGTCAAAGCGTCGCCTCGAACACTCGCCATCCTGGAAATATTGCTTGGACCGAAGGAGCTGTTCTCGAACATCATCTCCGGCATCATCTGCCTGGCTCTATTCGAAGCCGCTTACATCACGGAGATCGTGCGCGCCGGTATTAAGTCCATCGACCGCGGACAGTTCGAGGCGGGCCAGTCGCTCGGACTGTCTAGCATTCAAGTGCTTCGCTGGGTAGTGCTCCCGCAGGCCATCCAGCGTGTCATCCCGCCGTTGGCCGGCCAATTCATCACCCTGATAAAAGACTCATCCATCGTCTCCCTCATCTCGATTCAGGAACTGACATTTCTCGCCCAGGAGGTTGCTTACTCTACCCAGTATGTATTCGAAATCTGGTTATTCGTGGCCGCCGTGTACTTCTGCATCTGTTACGCGCTGGCCTTGATTTTCGGCTTTTTAGAACGGCGATTGGCCGTCTTTAGAACCTGATTGGCACACCTCTTACATCTCCTGCATGAGTATTTCCATGAGCGAAGAGCCGATCATCGAACTCAAAAACGTCTCCAAATACTTTGGCACGTTTCAAGCGCTCAAAGGGGTCAACTTGCAAGTGATGCACGGGGAGCGAGTGGTGATGTGCGGGCCCTCAGGATCGGGCAAGTCCACGATGATCGCTGTATCAACTGCCTGGAGGAACACGATGACGGCTTCATCCGGGTGAACGGTACCGAAATCTCGGGCAATCTGGACGATGCCACCCGTATTCGCCAGGAAGTGGGCATGGTCTTTCAACAATTCAATTTGTTCCCCGGTATTCCCGCAGGCTCCAAATCTTGAGAGTACGGAGCAATGAACAAACCCCAACAAAAATGCTAGTCGTCCGAAGTTCGAGAGCGTGCGGTGCGCAGGGTTGCGGCACATCGTGATGACGATGCCTCTCAGTGGACGACAATCGGTTCGATAGCGGACAAGATTAGGGTGCTCAGCAGAAACACCGCGCGCTTGGGTGTTGCGGGCACCGCGTGCCGAGGACCAATACAAACGCCGACTCAAGGCACTTGAACGGGAGCATCTAGAGCGACGCAAGGCCAATGACATTCTACCCAAGGCGCCGGCTTTTTTCGCCCAGGCGGCACTCGACCACCCACTGAAGCGTGAGTGTCGTTTATCGGCCAATACCGGAGTACTGACCGGGTCGAGCCCATGGGCAAACACTTGGCTCCATTGCCCCATCGACGTACTACGAACACAAAGCCCGTGAGGGCGACCCTCAAGGCCAAGGCATTTCTACAGCGGACTCAACGCGGCGCACGGCTAGCCACCGAAGTGCAGCGGGTGTGGACACACAACCATGCGGTCTACGGCGTTGGCAAGGTATGCCATCCACTCAAACGTGAAGGCCACCGCGTGGCGCGTGCGTTTCTTGGGACTACTGGGGGGAGACGTGGGGCCCGCGTACCCACCCCAACCCCGGCGGAGGACCCCCACCGCGAAGACCACGGCCACCGGGACTTCAGTGCGAGCCGTCCAAACGAGTGGTGGGGGTCCGATTTCACCTGTGTCGCAACCCGCTCAGGGTTCGTCTACGTCGCCTTCGTTATCGATGGGTTTGCCCGTCGCATCGTGGGTTGGCGCGTATCGAAATCAATGCGAACCGAGTTCGTTGCTGTGTCTGTCATCTTGCACCCCGCCTTCATACCCACATCCGCTTAACGGGTTAAGAAATAGTCGTAATACCAAACCTCAAAATCCCGCCACGTCACACAACCGTCCGCATCGTAATCGGCTCGCGCAACAAAATTCGGCGCCCCGGTGCAGGCCTCATAACTCGACGCTATATAGTATAAATCCGCGAGATCCGTCATCCCATCTCCGTTTAAGTCCCCTGGTAGCACCAGGGCCATCACTGTGACCACACCAGGTGCATACACCCGCACTTCATTGCGCGCATCGCGTATATGTGCATACACTCGATAATGTCCCGGGTACAATCCCGACACCTCCCACGGATACTCATCGCCCCAATCATCCAGGTCTTCCTCTATATCCGCGGCAATCAAGGTCCCGACGGGTCCATCTACGTCAGCGCGCTCGTAATACAACGACACCCGCGCATTGCTGTCCGGATCGCTATCTTCCCAGCGCAGCCGAACCTGCCAGCGCAGCCAAACCTGGCCGTCCTCCGTCGGTATCTCTATATCCGTGTAGGGCAGCACCCATTCCAACTCCGGCGCATCATCCACTCCATTGTCATTGACAAAGAACCACTGCCATTCCATCGGCGCACTCGCCGCTCCATGCTCATCCACGGCTCGCGCTCGCCACGCATACCAGCGGTGGTCATCCAACAACATCCGTGGCGTCCGACTGGTCAATCCACGCCTCGGCTCAACCTCAACAGCGCTGGCGAGTTCCTGCGAGCGGTGACTGTAGGCGTAGAGTTCGAACTCATAGTCCAGCGCATCTTCGTCCTCGTCCGTACTCGCGTTAACGGCCAACGCCGGCCTGCGCGTCCCAACCCATGCTCCGTTCCCCGGATTACGCACCGTCGGTATCGAGGGCGCGTCGTTTTGGGTGTTCACGAAAAACCGGCCATTGGTCCAACCACTCTCCGCGACGCCGTCATCGGCTTTCACTCGCCATACATACCAGGTGTTGTCGGCTAACCCCTCAACGTCCCAACTCGTCGTCCCCACACCCGCGGGCAGCCGTTCGGAGCGCTGTTGGAATGCACTGTCAAAGGTCTCGCCCCGATCCAGCTCAAAGGTGTAATGCAGCGTGTCGCGATCTGCATCCACCGCATTGTGCACCTGCAAGCGCACCGCCTGCGTCGGCACTTCCTCGTCCACCAGTGGTGCGGCCACCGCCGGCGACCGCGGCGCCTCGTTCGCCGTATTCACAAAGAAGCGCCCCACGTCGCTGCGCGTTCGCGCACCGTGCTCGTCACTCACCGTCACCTGCCAGTGGTATTCCCGGTTCTCCCGCAACGCCACTTCAACACGCCACGCCGTAACCCCTTCGTCGCCCGCCGCCAGCGCCGAAGACTCAACCAATGGCCAGACTTCCGGGCTGATGCCGGGGTCGTTTTCATAGACTGCGAATACATAGGTCAGCGGTGCCGTGCCCTGATCCACATCCACGCTGTTAACCACCTCCAAGGTCGGCCTTAGGCTATCGACTTCCACGCCGATCCCCGGCGCACTCAATGGCAAAGGACCCGGGGCGTCATTTTCCGTGTTGACAAAAAAATCACCATATACCCATACACTGTGCCCACCCGCGTTAAACCCACGTGCGCGCCAGTCGTACCACTGGTTATCCGCATCCAACGGCGGGAATACCGGCCACGCCGTAAGCGTCTGTGCGCCGGCCGTCACCGTCGCGCGACGCACCAACACCTGCATCTGCGGATCCTCATAGAGCTCGAATTCATACCCCACTTCCAGGCGTGGATCATGAATCTCGTGCGCGACCACCAGTGGTGGCGCCAGTGTCGCCACCTCCGTTTCATTAGGGGGCTCCACCAGACGCGGCGGCGCCGTCACTCCGGGCGCCTCAACCGTAATCGTCAGCGCCGCGCCGTGGCTCCCGCCTTGACCATCAACCACCGTATAGTCCACCCGCTCGACACCTGCGAAATCAACTTCCGGCGTGTAATGAATGCGCATGCCATCATGGCGTATCACTCCATGTGACGCCGGTGTCACCGCGCTCACTTGCAGCGGATCTCCATCTGCATCCACGTCGTTGGCCAACACCGGCACAACGACTTCGATCCCGCCTACCGTGCGTGCCGCATCGGCCACCGCCACCGGTGCATCATTAACCGGCGTGACCGTGATGCTGACCGGCGCCGCATTCGATACGGCGCCCGCAACATCACTGATGGTGTAAGTGAAGCTATCACTGGTCGTTTCACCCCCATCATGGGCATAGTCAACGGTGCCATTGGCATTGATGACCACATTGCCGTTCGCGACACCGGAGATGATGGCGATGCTGGATGGGTCAACACCATCATCGGCGTCAGTATCGTTGGCAACAAGGTTGATGGTTGTGCTCGCACCCTCATTGAGGACCGCACTGTCACCGGCAGCCACCGGCGCATCATTTTGCGCCGTCACCGTAATAGTCACGGCCGCCACGTTCGACAACGCGCCACTGGCATCCGCGATGGTGTAGCTGAAGCCGTCCGACGTGGTTTCACCGCCATTATGGGTATAGCTGACCGTACCGTCGCCATTGACGATAAGCGAGCCGTTGCTGACCGGCGCCGTC
Organism: Gammaproteobacteria bacterium; assembly: GCA_012103455.1. Lineage (GTDB taxonomy): Bacteria > Pseudomonadota > Gammaproteobacteria > HK1 > HK1 > WLWT01. The sequence continues at coordinate 2,818,225 of WLWT01000001.1, read as the reverse complement.
ACTACAATGCTCGCCGGATCGATGCCATCGTCCGCGTCCGTATCGTTCGCCGCCAGGTTGAGAATGACGCTGTAGCCTTCGACCACTGAGCCGGTGTCGGCAGCGGCAATCGGTATATCGTTAATGGGGGTAATCGAGATATTGGCCGTCACCGTATTAGACGGGGCGCCGGCGAAGTCAGACACACGGTAGCTGAAGCTATCGGTTGTGGTCTCACTGCCGTCGTGAGTGTAACTCACCGTGCCATCGCCCAGCAGGCTCAGCGAACCGTGTGCAGGTGCCACCACCACCACGAGACTGGACGGATCGATGCCGTCATCCGCATCCGTATCGTTGGCGATGAGATTAATCGTCTGCGCCGCACCTTCATTCACCAAACCACTATCGGCAACGGCCACGGGCGCATCGTTGTGCGGCGTTACAGCGATGCTGACCGTTGCCACATTCGATACGGCGCCACTGCCATCGGTGATGGTGTACGTAAAGCTGTCCGAGGTGGTCTCGCTACCGTCATGGGTATACGTGACAGTTCCATCGAGATTGTTGGTCAAGCTGCCGTTGGTCGCTCCAGCAACCACCACCACACTCGAGGCAACGATGCCATCGTCCGGATCGGAATCGTTGCCCGCCACATCAATAACGACTGCGCCGGCTTCGGCAACTGTCTGGCTGTCAGCTGTGGCCACTGGCGCATCATTTTGCGGCGTCACGGAGATAGTGACCGTGGCGGCGTTGGATACCGCGCCGGTAGTATCAGCAATCGTGTAGCTGAAGCTATCGGCGGTGGTCTCACTGCCATCATGGGTATAGGTCAGCGTGCCATCGGCATGGTTGATCAGTACGCCATTAGTCGTACCTGACACCACTGAGACACTGCTCGGATTCAAAGCATCGTCGCTGTCGGTATCGTTTACAACCACATTGATTGTTACCGCACCGCCTTCGTCAACGGCGACTGTTTCTCCAACAGCCACGGGATTATCGTTGGTCGGAGCAACAGTGATAGCGACGATAGCAACGTTGGATACCGCCCCACCGACATCGGCAACGGTGTAGCTGAAACTATCTGAAAGCGTTTCCGAGCCATCGTGCTCATAAACCACCGTGCCGTTCGAATTGACCACGAGTGTGCCATTGGTGGCGCCTGCAACTATCACCACGCTCGTCAAGTCCAGGCCATCATCGGCATCGGCATCGTTACCAACTACGTCGATGGAAAGACTTGCCCCTTCCGCGACAACCGTGCTGTCGTCCGATGCAACCGGGGCGTCATTGACTGCGGATACCGTGATGGCAACACTTGCCACGTTAGAAGGCGTACCGCTCGTGTCGGCGATGGTGTACTGAAAGCGATCAGCCAGGGTTTCACTACTATCGTGCGTGTAGTCAACCGTACCGTCGGCGAAGATCCGAACCGATCCATTCATGGGCGCGCTGACAATTGTCACACTGTTCGGATCCAGCGCGTTTTCCGCGTCGGTGTCATTGCCCGCGATATCAATGTTCTGCGTGGCGCCTTCGGCCACCGCTCCCGCATCAGCCGCCGCAATGGGCGCGTCGTTCACCGGCGTAACGGTGATGGTCACACTGACCGGGTTCGAAGATGCACCTGAAGTATCTGCAATCGTGTACGTGAAACTGTCACCCGTGGTTTCGCTACCATCGTGTCGGTACCCCACTGTACCGTCGCCGTCGTTGACCAGCGTGCCGTGGTTAGCGCCAACGGTGATGGCGATACTCGCAAGGTCCAGCGCGTTCTCGACGTCAATATCATTGGCGGCGAGATCAACGACGGCCCATGTACCCTCATCTACGGTCACGCTATCAGCGACCGCGACCGGCGCATCGTTTTGCGCCGTAACGGTAACGCTTACAGCCGCTACATTGATACCGAGCAAGCCGTCACTCACGGTGTAGTGAAATGTATCCGCGCCGAAGAAATTCTGGTTGGGGGTATAGGTAACGGTGTTGTCCGCATTGATGATCGCCGTCCCATCGGACGGTTGCGTCACCGCGGTGACAGCTAGTGCCTGTCCATCGGGCTCAACGTCGTTCGCAAGCACCGCAATACTTGCCGGTGTATCCTCCGGCGTGGAAACCGAGTCGGCCGCCGCCACGGGTGCTTGGTTGATGTCGCGCACCACCCAAGTGAAAACCACCTCGGTAGACGCGCCGCCCGCGTCGGCCACATTGGCTGCGACGGTATAACTACCGGCCGTCGTGTAGCCCAACACGCCGGTCACAGCACCAGTGTCCGCGTTCATGGAAAGTCCGCCCGGTAGACCCGATGCTGAGTACGTGAGGGCCTGTCCTTCTTCGTCACTCGCCACCAGCGTCAAGTTGACGGTATCGTTCTCGGCACTGCTCACAAGCACCGGATTCGTGACCGACGGTGGATCATTCACCGCCTCCACAGTGATGGTCACCGTCCCGGTGTCAGAGCTGGCGCCATCGGTGATCACATAATCAAAGGACTCCGAGCCGCTGAACTGCGCATTGGGCGTGTAGCTGAATGTGCCGTCGGCATTGAGAACAAGAGTACCGTTCGCCACGGCCGTATGGCTATCGATTGCCAACACATCACCGTTCGCATCGGTATCGTTGACGCGCACGTCAAACGTGAGGGCGACATCCTCATCGGTACTCACCGCATCGTCGATGGCCGTCGGCGCGATGTTGTTGGCGGTAACCGTCCATTGCAGCGTGTAGCCATGAACCCGGTTGTCGAGCACATCCAAAATTGAGAGGGCTACGCTGTAGTCGCCCCGCGCGTCCAGCGCGATGGCGCCACTGATGGTGCCGCTGGCGGCGTCTATGGTCAGCCCGGCTGGCAAATCAACCGCAGCGAATCGCAACGTCCCGCCTTCCGGATCGGAGGCCGGGATAGGAAGATTGACCGTCGCCCCCGCGCGATGGGACTGGGCGCCAGGCAACATGACCGCGGGTGGCTGATTAACATCTGCCACGTCCACCGTAAACGTCTTCCTCACCGGGGCAAATAGCTGCGCCTCCGGCGGCCTGGTACACAATGATTGCGAAGCGCCAACCGTGACGGCAACGGTATACGAACCCGCATCCGCATGAGTAGGCGCGATATGGATACTCCCCGTACCATCACCGTTGTCGGCCAAGGTGACGAACGGCGGCAATGGACTGCCCGGTACGATGCAAAGCGACACAGCGACGCCACTTGCAGTGACGGCAACGTCAACCGAATCGCCTTCGTCCATGGTTACATCGGCGATATCCGTCACCACCAAGCCATCGGCGGCATCCACCAACCAGCCAAATGTCTCGGACAGGGTGAAAATGCCATCGGAAACCGTCACCACCGGCGTGTAGGAGCCCGCGCTGGCCGCCGCGATCACCCCGGACATGACACCCGTGACCGGATCGATGTTCACGCCTTGTGGTAGCAGGTGACCGCTCGCCAGACCGTAGGTCAAAATATCGCCTGGATCGGCATCCGTCGCCAGCACCGGCACCGAGACCGATTCCCCCTCCTCGTTGCTCTGATCAGCAATCATCTGCACAACAGGGGGTGAGTTCACGATAAACGTACAGTGAGCGCTCGCCTGAGCCGACAGCGCGTCCGTCATCGTGTAACTAAATGGATAACGCCCACCGGCGTTGGTCGCGCCAGCAATAATTCCAGTGACGGGATCAAGTGTCACACCCGGTGGCAAAGCACCCGAACTGATCGCATAGGTATAGGGCGCCGTCAACCCCACCGGTAGCGGGAACTCCGATTGGAACGGCTCGCCCGCGATCCCGATTAACGTGCAGGGTCTGGCGTAAGCCGATAGTTCAACAACACCGCCCAGTAATATCGGAATCGAAGCGTTCACCAAGGGCAGTTGCGTTAGAGTCGATTCCTCGGCCCGGCCAATCCCAGCGAAATCAATAGCGCTCGCGTTGTATACAGGCGTATTGGCGATGGCTGATATGACAGGCCAGCCGTCCACCACTCGCCCGAATACCGTCTGCGTAGCTGAACTCAGCGCCGAAGAATTATCCGCCGGATTGATAAACCATTGGCTCCGCGAGAAATTCGGCCAAAGCCCTGTCGCCGACGTGAGCGCAACCGTTCCATACTCATGTGCGATACCCGGCTCGCTCGCAAGCGCCCCACCCTCGTTGACCCGCTCCCATTGGCTCCCTTCTAAACGCAAGCCACCGCTCTGCAAAATCGGCCGTTGGGTTGGAAATCCAATGTGATCGACGAGTGACCCCTCCAGTTCACCCGTGGACACCAAAGTCAGAAACGCACTGACCGCTCGTGGCGCAACCGCTCCGTACAACTCAAGCTTGAAATCGCCGTAGCCGGAGGACAATTGCACGACATGAGTCGCCCCTGAATCCTCGATAACACCGATCTGCAGCGTCTTGCTGGTCGTCAATGGCGCCGCATGCGTATCGGTGACGCTGACGATAACCGGATAACTAGCGCTCTGAGCATCATCGCTTCCGGGCGCAATCGTCAGCGTGATCGTGCCGTCGGGGTTGGGCGTCGCCGTCACGAACGTGGCCACCGAGTTCACCGTCACGTTCAAGTTATGATTGTCGGGATCGCTGAAAGCGAGGGTAAGCTCCGTCTGGTTGCCTTCGTTCACGAAGATCACGCCAAGGTCATCGAGCAGCGGCGCGCGGTTTGTGTCGTTCACCGTCCATACAAAACCGTGAGTGGCCTGCAAAAAGCCGTCGCTTACGGTCAACGTAATCGAATAAGTACCCGCGGCCTCATAAGTAGGCGTACCAGTGATGTCGCCGGTTGCACTGGAGTAGGTAACACCTGGGGGCAGGTTGGTGTAGCTGAAGCCGACCGCCAAACCATCCGGGTCGCTGGCTGTCGCGCCCAGCGCGATGGCGGCACCTTCGTCACTGGTCAGCGAAGCCGGTGCTGTATCGATCACCGGCTCGCGGTCCACATCGTTGACCGTCCAAGTGAACTGCTGGCTTACCGCGTCCGACCCATCGCTGACTGTGACCGTCGCGCCTGCGTAGACACCGGTCGAGACATAATCCAGGTTGCCCACAATCTCGCCAGTCGCCGCGTTGATGCTCAGCCCTGGTGGCAGTCCACTCGCACTGTAACTCAATGAATCGCCATCCTCATCGGAGGCGGCGACGGTTAGCGAGACGGCTGCGCCTTCACTTGACACTGGGTCCGCCGGGGCCGCCAACACCGGTGGGATATTGACTCGGAGCTGTCCATTGCCGGTGAGTACCGTACCGTTGGCATCCGTCACCCCATAACCAAAGTTAAACGTTCCGGTCACCGTGGGCGTACCCGCCAGCGTGTTGGTAGCCGTCGTACTACCCACCGACGCGATCCCGTCCGGCAGAAAACCCGTTACCCGCCAAGAATAAGGAGCAACGCCCCCGGTGATCATCAGATCAGCGGAGAACGGCTGGCCGAGCCGGGCCGAGAACACGTGTGGTGCGGTAATCCCGAGTTCGCTGGCACCGTTACCCTTGACCAGCGCTCTGGCATCGGCGAGCCCCGGATCGGTACCCAGCCTGGCTTCGACAACATCGGGCAGGCCATCGCCATCGGTATCGGCCAGTTGGGTCGCGGCGAATGTTCGGGCCGCCAACGCAGTCACGAGCGCATCTTGTTCCCAGGCGCCATCCGCCGCCTGTGTATTGACCAAATAGTCCTGCAACACGGCCAGAGAAGGCGCACCCGAACGAACCGTATCGATGACGAGGAACGCAGCGCTCGTCTCCAGCACCGTACTCCCATCCACACCGATCCCACCATCGCCGTCAACGAGCCCGATCAACCAATCAACGCCCGCATCTACAGCGGTAGCCAGATTGAAGTTGTAGCCATTACAGGTCCTAGCGGAGTATCCCAGTGCAATGAAGGCGTGCAGTTCCACAACGTTCTGCGCGGTGGGAATCACGGCACTCTTGCCGGTTGACACCAACGCTGGATCATCGGCGGCGAGATAGGACCAACTCCCCGCATCAGAGGCGGTTTTCTGCGAACGCAAGATCTCGCAAAGCCCGATCAACAGCTTGGATCTTTCCGCCTGATACGTCGCCGCATCGGAGCGCAGGGCGCGCATGGCCAGCGGTGTATCCGGGAAGCTGGTCGAAAACTGACTGTACGCACCCCACGCACTCAGCCGGTTGCGCCTCGCGATCAGCGCCTCGAACAGAGGCTGCGTCTGTAGACCCGCCCCTTGCAGCACGATCGCCTGCTGCGCCAACGCATCAATGCTTCGCGGTTCAGCATTGGTGAGCCAGCTAAGCCCGCGTGAATGCACATAACCGTTGACGCCGGCCCGTTCCATCGCGAGCAAGCTGTTGGCAGATACCTGAATGTCGTTGCCGGGCCGTCCCCGCCAGCTACCGTCGCCTTGCTGGCGCTCAATCAACCAAGCGAGCGCCGCCGCCCTAGCCGCATCGAGTTGCGTCTGCGTTGCCGCCCATGAACTCAGCGAAAAGGCCAACAGCGCTAACGCAACCAGTACCGTTCCCCGCCAGTACCAGCGTAGTCCCTTTAATGCACCCAACACACTAGCAATGCTCTCGATTAAGTGGCAATCACTCGGCCCTACTGCGCCGCGCTACAAGTGTTCACTTGAACGGTAAGCCGCTGATTGGAGAAGGTAAAGGCTCGGCTTTGCGCACTCGCCTCAAATTCGCAGCGCTTTTTCGCCGCCCTGCTTGTTGCGGCTTTGGTCTTCTCTTGTGCCCTGCGAATCGGCGGCCGCGCCACGGCAGCTACAGGCTTTGCATCAATGACCTCGCAACCCGCACAACCAACGGCATCCGTTCGGGTAGCATCAAAAGCGGGAAGTGGACGCGAGTCCCGGATGGTTTTGAGGTCGAATCGCGGGATCGTTTCGGGCGGGATCGTTTCGGGCGGGATCGTTTTCGGCTCGAACTCTTGAGCGAGCGCAGGTATCGCGCAGGCCAGGGTCATGGCGCAGACCAATATGCACCGTTTCACCCACTTCACCATCATTGTGCCGCCTACCTATTCCGCTAACTCCATCTGCTACTGTTCCAAGCCGTAGCTCGCCGTACAAACCATGAGCACACGCCACATCCTGGATGCGGCCGAGTCCTCAAGACGGCGCAATCATACCTCGCATCAGAGGAGTTAACACAAGGGTTTTTTGTATTGACTCACTGGATGCATAGTAAGCATATCGGTATTCATTCCCTACCCAATACCGCGTACACTCAACGCCACCTAGAACGCTGCCACTGCCTGCGCAACAAGATGTACCCACAGTCAAGATGTGCCCACAGTGCAGCAGCCCGCGTACACCCAGTTTCATAACAGGACGTACGCGGCTCTAGGATTACGAGCCCCAACCCGGTCACGGAACAGCAGGCATGCTTGGTGCAATCACCTATTTGGCGACTTGGCTCACGCCCGCTCAGTTCATTCAATCTCCACTCGGCCTCGCGCGGTCTGTTGCCCAGCACCGATATTTCGACCAAGCCATAAGAATACACACGGCCATCGGCAGGCGTCTTGCGCTGGCCATAACGCTAGGCGCCCTACTGGCACTCCTCGCCATGGCCGGCGCTGGCGCCCAGGAGCGCAACAAGGGCCGGCGCATTCATAGCGAACTGATCGCCAGCGCCGTGCAAGCCTCTCTGGTGCGCGCCCTGGACACCACCTCCCATGAGTTGGTCGCAACGCTCAAGGACACCAGCAGGACGCTGCGGCGCATTCGCCGGGCGACGCCTACCGGGGCCTTGCTGTCCACCCAAGCCAAAGTCCAGCTTCAGCGCCATATCACGGCCATTGCCGAGTTGCGCCCGGCACTGATTGAAAAGGTTACGCGCCAACCGGGCAGCCAGCGTCCCCGGTTCGCCGCCCGCGTGCAGCGCCGCTTCGAAGAGGTGCTCGCGACCTTGCGGGCCATCCACCAGGCCCGAACCCCCAAGGCACAAGGCCGGGCCCTGTCCGAGGCGCGCAAGGCGCTGCGCCAATGGCGCCGGGGACAACGGGTCGAAAGCAGCCGGCGTCAGGCGCGCACCGCAGGGGTGCCCAATATCCCGGCGCCACGGCGCTACGTGGCGCCACCGTTCAATGAAAACCAGCCCACCGTGCACCATGAACGGCCGGTATTGCGCGACGATGATTCGAAGCCCGCGCCGCCGCCGCGACACGCGCGCGCCCGCCGGGTGGGCGCTTTCGATGGCTTACTGGACGGCCACACCCTGGCGCGCTTTGCACCGGCCCGCTTCCCTGCCGCCCAATTCACCACCGCGGGCACCGACGGCGCCGGCTTCGGTCCCAGTAGTTCAGGCCCCAGCGGTTCAGACCCTGGCCGTTCAGACCTTGGCCGCTTCACCCCCCCTGCCCGCTTCATCACGGTCGGCCAACCGCCCGCCACCCCCTCTGAAGCGGCCACCTGCGACTACACCGCCGCGGACTTAGGCCGCCCCGCCGCCACTGTCCATGCCGAGGTCGCCGTCACACCGGACATCGCCGCGCTGGCCCAATCGCTCGGCTATTCGCCCGTGCGCATCATCGAGTACGTCAGCAATGAGATTGATTTCGAAGCGTATTTCGGCTCACTCAAAGGCGCTCAGGGCGCGCTCATCAGCGGTGCCGCCAACGCCACCGATCACGCCTCGCTCACCCTCGCGCTGTTGCGCGCCTCGAACATCCCGGCGCGCTACGTCAAGGGCCAGGTCGCTTTCTACAACGACGAGCGGCTCTACCGCTGGCTAGGCGCCCGGTCCGCAACCGGTGCCGCGGCTCTGTTGGCTTCGGGTCAAATCCCGACGAGCCGCTCCGGAGATAACGTCTTCTTCACCCAGGTGTGGGTCGAGGCGTGTATCCCGTACCGGAACTATCGGGGCTCCGGCGCCAATAACCGCGGCCACCGCTGGGTGCCCATCGATACCGCTTTCAAGAACCGCGCCTATCAAGACGGCATCGCCATCGATGTATCGTTCGACTATGCCAGCTATCTGAGCACGCGCACTCTTTTGTTGCCCCACGAACAGTTCGAGGCGCAGGTCCAAGCCCATATCCGAACCCTGGCGCCGCGCTACGGCAACAACACCTTGGCCGATGTGCCCTATACCGGGCGCACCGAGCCGCTCACCCTCGATATCTTGCCCGCCACCTTGCCCTATGAGGTCAGGCAATACCTGGCCTGGGATGGCACCGCCACCGCCGAGACCGCGGCCCTGCCCGCCAAACACCGCTATACGCTGTCCATCGACGTGGGCAACGCCCAAAGCAACGCCACCTTGGGCCATGCCGTGTTGGATGTACCGGCCATCGCCCTCAAACGGCTCACCCTCGCCTTCCAACCCGGCACCGGCGGCTCGCTGGACGCCGAGCGCCGCGCCTACCTGCGCCAACTGGAGGCGCGCTACGGCCCTGGTAGTGCGCTTTATATCCAGCGCAACGGGGCCGTTCAGTGCGTCCGGGATCACACTCCGGTGCTCAAAGTGGACGGGGCCGCCGTCAACCTCGACCCGACCTCCGCGCCCACCTGTTACTTCGCGCTCAACGAGTGGTACGGCGGCACCACCCTCGACCCCAATGTGGTGCGGGTCGATCGCTTGCCCAAACGCACCCTATCGCTCGAGGTACAACTCGGGGGCGCCACCCTCAACGCCACCCGCTTCGACACGCTCTCGGCCTTCGATTATCACGCCCTGCACCTCTACAGCCATCAGACCTCCGAGCGTTTGATTCAGGCGCGCGCCGCCCGGCTGCTCGAAGGGATCAACAACACCCCCGACCCAGCCGAGGACAAGGAGGCGACGCTAGGGGAGTTTTTGCATCTGGTGGGCCTCAAGTATCTGCACTACATCGCCGATGCGTACCACCGGGTCGGGCGCTTGTACGGCGAGTCCGGCCAAAGCGGACTGCACATTGGCTTGACCGCCAGCCGCACGGAGGTGAGCTATCTGTTCGACTTGCCCTACGCCGTCACCAACAGCGGTTTCCTCATCGACGTGCCCGGCGGCCAGTCGCGCAGCACCCATCTGGAGACCGGCCGGACCTCCTTTGAAGCCTTCGTCTTGGGTGGTTATGCCTTGTCTGCGCTCGAATCCTATGTGTGGCAGGAAAACGCCCGCATGGACGCGGTCAGCGCCGTGCGCGGCCTGCAATTCGCCAACGACAGCGGCATCGAAGTGCTGGACATCAATGCCGCCAACCAAGCGACCGAGTGGCCCAAGCTACAGGTCGGCGAGGGCGCGCTCGACTACAGCCAAGCGACCAAGAACACCCTCCAAGGGCTGCTCAACAGTGGCCATGACATCAAAATCCCCGTCAGTCTTATCGACTACGGTGAATGGACCGGCCAAATCTACGTGGCCACGCGCCAGTCCGGTAACCGCTTGAGCGCCACCTACAAAATCGGACCCTTCGCTGGTGGCTACACGGTCAACCGCACGCCCAGCGCCCCCACCTACCGCTTGCCGGCCCGCCGCGCCGGTGCCCCTGGCGCGTCCACGCCCACGGCGCTCGCCCCGGCCACCCTCAACTCGATGATCAACTACGGCACCACCCACGGCACCTCGCGCGGCGGTGATCCGGTGAACATGGCCACCGGCAACCTGTTCGATATCGAGCAGGACTTGCGGGTCATGGGCCGCGGCGGGCTGCCTATCTCCTTTCAACGCACCTACAACAGTCTGGCCGCCGCCCATCCCAACGCCTCAACGGCGCCCCTCGGTTACGGCTGGACGCACAGTTTCAATCACTTCCTGACCTTCGAGGACAGCGATGGCGATGCCGATGTGGAAGGTTCTGACGAGGACACCCTGACCTCATCGGTCACCTGGACCACCGGTGATGGCGGACAGCGCTTCATCCCCGTCGCTGGCGCCGCCGGCGGTGTCGCCATCGGCGCCGCGTTCACCCCACCGCAGGGCTTTTATTTCGCCGCCAGCCGCGAGCCCGATGGGCGCTATCGCATTCGGGAGAAAAACGGCTTCAGCTATTTCTTCGAGAATGTCCCCGGCACGGTCGGCCAAACAGCCCGCGTGCTGCGCCTCGAAGACCGCAATGGCAACGGCCTTCGCTTCGACTACGGCCCAGCCGGTACCCTGGACACCGTCACCGATGACCTCGACCGGGTCATCACCTTGTTGTACGACTCGGCCCATCGCCTGACCCACCTGCGTGACTGGACCTACCCCTCGACGGGGCGCGAGTGGCGCTACCACTACAACGCCGACGGCGAGTTGGAGCGCGTCGATAACCCGCTCGCGGCCAGCGGCCAGCAACCGGGCCTGACGTACGAGTACTACGGCCTCGCCGACGGGGTGAATCTCAATCACGCCCTGCGCCGTTCCCAAAAGCCCAACGGCAACGGCATGACCTTCGAGTACTACAGCAATGGACGGGTGTTGCGCCACACCGATGATCGGGGCGGCACCCTGACCTTCACTGACAACGACTATCGCCGCGAGGCCACCACCACCAATGAGCGCGGCTTCGTCAAGCGTTATTTCTTCAATGAGAACGGCAGCCCCACCCTCACCATCGATGAGAACGGCGGGCGCATGGCACATACGTACGACCCACTCGCCCCGTTCCATGAAATCGCCCGCACCGATGCCGCCGGCTTGACCACCCGCTACGACTACGACGCCAACGGCAACGTCACGCGCATCACCGCTCCCTCCGGCGCGACCACCGAATACAGCCATTTCAACGCCTTTGCCCAAGCCATGAAGGTCAAGGACGCCAACGGCAACATCACCCTCCATCAGTCCGATGCCGCCGGTAATATCACCCAGACTCTCGTACTGAAGGCGAACACCGGCGCGCATTATGATCCGGCCACGTGGGAGCCCGTGCCGGCCGCGATCTTGAGCTGGACTCAACAGACCTTCGATGCCCACGGCAATCCGCTCATCATCAAGCGCATTAGAGATTTTCAAACACAACAAGGCCCAACGGCGGAGTTCGACTACACCGATACCGCCAACGCCACCAGCGGGCTCAATCCGGTCACCGTACGCCGGTGCGGCGACCTCGATGGCGACGCGCGCATCGAGCGGTCCACCGAATGCCGGCAAGTCACACAATCTTACGACGCCCTAGGGCGGCCCACGGCGAGCATCGACGACAACTGGTACCGCTCCGAGCACCACTACGATCGAGCCGGACGCCTGGTCTTATCCACCGACACCCAGGGGTGGCCGCGGCGCTATCGGTTTGACGCCAACGGCAACATGACCGGCCACCGCCTGACGGTCACAACGCCGGGCGGCACCCCGGCGGTGGTTGACCAATCCCGATTCCTCTATGACGCCCTGGACCGGCCCGTCCAAAGCATCGATGCCGGTGGTTTTGTCACCCGCTCGGAATACGACGCCCTGGGCAACCTCACCGCCGTGGTCGATGCCGACGGCTTTCGTACCTCCATCGATTACGACGCGTTGAACCGTGCCGTGCGCGTCTACGACGAAGAAGGCCACGCCGTGGTACGCGACTACGATGCCATCGGCCGAGTGCGCTCCATCACCGATCCCAACGGCCATCAAATACAGCACACCTACTATGGCGCCGCCGGAGACGGCAGGCTCAGGCGGCGCACTTCGCCGCTCAACCGGTACGTCGATTTCGAATACGACGCAGTCGGCCGTGTCACGCGCGTAGTGGACCATCTGGGCCGCGATACCCACACCCAATACGATGCCCTGGGCCGGGTCGTGCGCGTGGCCGGTCCGTTGCACAACGCAGCCCCCGATCTTCCGGCCATCCGCCCGGTCACCACCTACCGATACAATGCCCTCGGCAACAGGGTGCAAATAGCCGCCGGCCATACCCCCCAGACCAGCGGCACGAACGCGGGCGCCGACCTCACCACCGTTCAGCAAATCAACACCTACGACGACTTCGGGCGCAAACTCTCACAGACCGACGCCAACGGCAACACCTGGACGTTCACCTACGACCTCCACGACAACCTCATCACCCTGGTGGACCCCAAAGGGCAGCGAGTCGAACGCGACTACGCCTACGGCGGCTATGTGACCGAGCGCCGGGCTTACCGCCATGCCTCGGATGCAACCCCCCACACCACCCGCTACACCCGCAACGCCCTGGGCCAAGTCACCCAAGTCGAAGCACCGGAAGTCACCTACAGCTACCGATACGACACCGCTCACCGCCTCGTGCGACAAGCCGATCACCGCGGCGGGAAAAGCATCGAATACCACTACAGCGCCGGCGGATTGCTCAATACCATGGGTGACGGTGAAGGCCACCTCACCCAGTACCTGTACGATCCCGTAGGCCGCCTGGCCACTATCTGGGCGCCCAACGGGACCCTGGTCAACTTCGGCTACGACGCCGCTGGGCGCCTCACCGAGCGCTGGTTCGATAACGGCCTGGCCACGCGCTATCACTACAACGCCGACGACACCTTGAGCCGCCTCGTCAACCGCCGCGCTGACGGCTCGCAGATCAGCAGCCACGCCTACAGTTACAACGCCGCCGGACTGCGCGACACCTACGCCCAGACCCTCGGCGGCGCCACCCGCGAACGGCGCTACACCTACGACCCGCTCGACCGCTTGACCCAGGTAACCGACGCCACTGATGACTCGCTCATCGGCGCCTACACCTACGACGTGTACGGCAACCGCGCCACCCAAGACAACGGTGATGGCGTTCGCACCTACACCTACGACGCCGCCCATCAATTGCTCACTATCGATAGCGGCGCCAGCACGGACATGGGCTACGAATACGATGACAACGGCAACCTGACCCGCCAACTGGCCAGCGGCGTACTGCCCGTCCTGACACTCAACTATGACGCCCTGGACCGCTTGAGTAGCGCCGAGCTCGACGATGGCTCCCTCGAGACCTACCAATACGACCCCGGCGGCCGGCGCATCGAGAAACGACAAGGCGCGGCGACCGAGCGGTTTATCTACTCGGGCGCCAACCTAGTGGCCGACTACGGCGGCACCTGGACCCAAGCGGCGGGCCGCTATACCCACGCCGGCATCGACAACCCGCTCATCCACACCGACGCCAACGGCGCCAGCCAGTTTTACCAACAAGACGGCCTCGGCTCCGTCGTGGCCATGACCGATGCCGCCGGCACCCTACTGGGCGCCCACCAATACGACGCCTGGGGCACTGTCGTGACCCGTAGCGGCCACCTGCAACGCTTCGGCTACACCGGCCGCGAAGCGGATGCAACCGGCCTGCTCTACTACCGGGCGCGCTACTACGACCCCGGGACCGGCCGGTTCACCCAGCGCGACCCACTAGGCTTTGTCGATGGCGTCAACCAATACGCCTATGCCGCCAACAACCCGGTCATGTTCGTCGACCCCTTCGGCACCGTGGCCACCGGTTCCATCCACAACAACTCAACCGCCCAACGAACCAGCTATGAAAAACGGCCCAGCTTTTGGGACCGGGTGAGCAGCGCCGCCCCCCAACTCCTGTCCGCGGCGGCCGGGACCGCCGGTATTCCCTACGCCGAGTCGGGCGTCCTGACGCTATTTGGCCGGCACGAACAGGCGGAACAGGCGGAACAGGCGGCCATAGAAGAAACCGCGCTGCGCCTCGGTGGCGCGGCGGTGGGCGCGGGGATCGGCGCACTAGGCCTGGGCGTGGGTGCGGCACCCGGCGCCCTGATTGGCCAGCAAGTGGTGAAGATGGCCAACAGTGCCCGCAGGCTGTATGGCATCGTCCGCGGCATCTTCAAAGGCACCTGCAGTTTCCCCGCCGGCACCCCGGTACTCACCGAACAGGGCCTGGTGCCCATCGAGTCCTTGCCAGAGAGGGGACTTAGTCTTTTCACGCCATGAGACCACCGGCGAGACGGCTTACCAAGCGGTCACGGGCGTGGGCGCGAGAGAACATGCCAGCCACGTCAGCCTCGGTATTGCCTATGGCGGCGGTATAGAGACCCTCGTCACCACGGCCGAACATCCGTTCTATGTCAGAGGGCGAGGATTTATCCGGGCGGATAGTGTGTCGGCGGGTATGCAGCTAGTGACAGCGACGGGCGAGTCCCTTGATGTAGTGGCGGCGCGCACGCGCGCGAGTGCTTTTCTTGCCTATGATATCAGTGTTGATCAGTTCCATACTTATTTTGTGGGGGAGCGGGGAGTATGGGTTCACAATTGTCCGGTTACAAAGGGAACAATACAGCACACCAAACATAGTCTTAACCAAAAAATTAACCGACAGGTAAAAAGCACTGATGAGCTAGATGCTGTAAAAAATCCGCTCAAAAAGACTAATGTAAAATATGACAGTCAGGGACGACCGAGCGAGAAGTTCATTGGTGAAAAGGCAACTGTGGCGATCAACCCAGAAACTGGAAAAGTTGTTACTGTTCATCCCACGGGCTCTAAATTAGCAGAACGACTGAAAAGGCAACAGGGAGGTGGGCAATGATCGTGCGTCTGACCTCCCAGCAGAGAGGCATGTTGATTGAAGTCAAGGAACACTTCAAATGGCAGAAAAGACTAGATTTCGAAGATCAACCCACCTGTGTTGTGCTTAAAGATCTAGATGAAGATGATGCTGTCGATTTAAGAGAACTGTGTTCTGATTATCTTTTGGAAGTTGGCTTCGACGAAGAATATAACGCCAACATAAAAGGGAAAAGCTTAGAAGAACTGATTGATAAGCTGTATGTTGAGTAAACTTAAAAAATATATGGGGTATGGGTTCATAATTGTCCGCCAAAGAGGGTATCCGACCCATCGAAGGCCCCGGATTTCGTAGTCACCCCAAACGGTGAGGCGATACGTGTACCAACCGGTGCGACCGGACCGACTCCGACTAGGGCGCCTGGAGTCCAATATACCCATCACACTTCAAGATGCGAACATCGGTGCATTAATAATGTGAAACCTATCAGTGATTCTTTTCTCAATAAAGCCTTTCGTCTTCCAACGCGCTTGAAAAAATTCAAAGAGGCTTCCCGAAAATCTACAAACTTCTCATAGTACCGATTATAAGTAACCGCTTCATGCATCATTTTCCAAAGTCGCTCAATTGGATTTAAATTCGGTGAATAGGGCGGCAAATAGTGTAATTTAATGTTTGAGTCCTTGGCATAAGACTGAACGTCTTTGCTCTTATGATAAGCCGCATTATCCCAAATTACATGAATTTCTTTCTCTGGTGTATGCCGTTTGCGTAGAGATTTTAGAAAAGATTTAATGGTTTGCGCATTCACTCGCTCAACTTCAGTGTGGATTATTGTGTGACCCTCCAAAGATACAGCACCAATGAAATTCAATCGTGTTTGACGAGCCGTTGTGGCAATATTCTTTCGAGTGCCTCTTAAAATCCATTCATAAGCCAACCGCGTTTGATACTGTGGGTGAAAACTGTCCGAGAAATAGATTAAACCCTTGTTTTTAGCGTTTTTCGAAAGATGTTCATAGTCTTTGACAAACGCTTTTTGCGCCTGTGCGTTTGCTTTCGCTGGAACTGCATCAGGCTTCTTATGGCAGACATTATTGCGATGCAGCCATTTTGTCATGCCGCTTACACTGTAAAGCTTACCAACATTCAACTTCACATAAGTGCAGATGTCCTTAACATAAGGATAAGTCATTCCTTCTATGTGTTTAACGAGCTTTGCTGTTTCATGCTCGTCTCAATCACTTTTGCTGCCCCCGTTTTCGGGCTTCAGCTTAGCTTTAGAAAAGTAATCATCGACAGGGCGTCTAATAGTCTCATCATCTAAAAGCAAAATCCTGGAAATTTCTGAATAACTATAACCCTCATCAAAAGCTAAAACCGCTTTTATTCGGTCTCGAATACGCCCATCTCTCTCTTTACGATGAGATTTTATGAGTTCATCGCGCTCGTTCGGTGTTAAATGATTGTTCATAAGCTTATTTTGACCATAATCAGCTAGCTAATGTAAGTATTCTAGATTCGCACTTTCAATGGCGATGGGTATAGTGTTGGCTCGGCTTTAGCGCATGCTATTGAGGAAGGTGATAACGAGACCATAGTGTCTATTCTGGAACCCCAGGTTCAAAGAGGTGTGGTCTCAGAAGCGGAAAGTTTACTATGTGGTGTACTGTTGTTGTTGCCGCCGCTGGCAGACTATGAAGCAGCATCAGATATCTTTTCAGGGTTATTGACGACGCCTAGCAGTTTCGAGGCAGCAGTATGGGATGCGTATCGTTATAGTGTGTTGCTACCAGATGGCGATGTATCTTTCGAAAGAATATTACGGTCACACTCAGATTCAGCTGTAGCCTCCCATATGTTGAGCATGGTTGCGCGAACTCGCGGTGACTACTCAACTGCGTTGGCTGAAAATCGCAGGTCGCGATTAGTGCGGCTGTTTCCGTTTAATTTGAGTGAGGCGCTGAAGAGCGATAGTGATTTGAGTGCGAAAGCCCGGAGTAGATATTGGCGAGTGTTGTCAGATTTGCTCGTAAGTCGGACGGCTGAAACTGACGAAGGTGTCTATACTGTGGAAGGAATGCTGCAGCAGTATTGGGATAATTTGATACTTGGCACTCGCATAACAAGTGAGTTATGGAATGAGTATCAAAATACAATTTCCCATTGAAGCTTTTCTAACACCCCTGATCAATAAATCTCCAAGCAACTGCTGTCCGAGTCTTCGAGGAAGGCTTCGATCTGGTCTTTGTTGTTGAGCAGCAAGCCGAGCACATACCACTTGGGCTTATTGCCGCATTTCAACCAGATGACCTTCGGCGGATTGCCGTAGACCAGGCTGAATTCGTGAAAATCCGAATCTTTGGTGACGATGGTAAAGCCGTTGTCCTTGGCAAACTGCCAGACGGTCAGGTCATCGGCCTGGTCAAGCTCAACGAACTTGACTTGCGTTGACCCCGGATACACCGGTTCCAGCTTCTCCAGCAACCTCAACGACAGGTTCTGATCCAGTAGCAGCTTCAAGCCGGTGCAATCGTCGATAGCTGGTGTTCCCGGTTGGCGGCGAAGGCCAGGCAGGCCCGGATGTCATCCTGGGTCAACTCCGGGTAATCCTCCAAAATCTCCGCTTCGCTCATGCCTGAGGCCAGCCAATCCAGCACATCATAGACTGTGATCCGCATGGAACGGATGCAGGGCTTGCCGCCGCGCTTGCCCGGCTCGATGGTGATGCGATCCCGATAATCGGTCATGCCGTTTGCTCCTTGTGGGTCGAGGCGAGTTGCTGAAACCGATTCTTAAGAATGAAGGCATCGAGCACGGCCTTGACGGTGGCTCTGTCCGCATCGGCCAGCCGGTCGATGGCCTCCAGCTTTTGTAGCAGGTCACGGTCGGCGATCTGAACCTGTTGCAAATCTTCCCGGTTATCGAAGGCGAGATAGTCCAAGGAGACATTGAACAGATCGGCCATGCGGATCAGCAGTTCGGTCGATGGGACATGAACATCCCGCTCATAACCGGAAATCTGCTTCTGGTGCACCTTGAGCTTCTGGGCAAACTGCGTCTGCGACCAGTTGCGCTCCTGCCTGAGCCGTTTAATACGTTCTCCCAAAGTCATGATAAGCCTCGTTTTGCTGCCTAACAAGGTTATTTGGGTAATAGATACTCCTTAGTTTATCCTAGAGATTGGTGGTTATCAAAGTTATTGTGTTGACTCATAGTAACATGTTAGGTATATTTCATCCATCGTTTGTTGATAGAAATTGCTGTCAGCGAGGTGAAATATGGCCCGAATACCCGAATCTGAACTCGACCGCCTGAAACGCGAAGTAGCTTTGGTGCGCCTGGTGGAGTCCTCCGGCATCGAGTTGAAGAAGCACGGCAAGAACTATCTGGGTCCGTGTCCGTTCCACGACGACAAAGAACCGTCCCTGGTGATCAGTCCGGACAAGAACCTGTGGCATTGCCTGGGTGCCTGTAATGAAAGCGGTGACGCGATTCAGTGGGTGATGAAGCGCCAGGGTGTGAGTTTCCGCCATGCGGTGGAGCTGATGCGGGAAGGTAATGCCACGCTGTCGGTTCCGGCTGCGCCGGTCAAGCGCAATACCACCGCCAAGCATCCATTCTCTTTAGCCGCTAATCCTGACGACCAGAAACAGTTTGCTGTGGTAATCGACTACTACCACGAGATGTTGAAGCAAAGCTCGGAGGCCCTGGATTACCTCAAAAGCCGGGGTTTGGGTGATCATCCCGAACTGATTGAGCGCTTCAAGCTGGGCTACGCCAACCGGACATTGGGTTATCGCCTGCCGGAGAAGAACCGCAAGGCCGGAGCGGAAGTGCGCGGGCAGTTGCACAGGACTTGCGGGTCATTGGCCGCGGCGGGCTGCCTATCTCTTTTCAACGCACCTACAACAGTCTGGCCGCCGCCCATCCCAACGCCTCAACGGCGCCCCTCGGTTACGGCTGGACGCACAGTTTCAATCACTTCCTGACCTTCGAGGACAGCGATGGCGATGCGCAAGAGGAGTCCGCCGACGAGGACACCCTGACCTCATCGGTCACCTGGACCACCGGCGATGGCGGACAGCGCTTCATCCCCGTCGCCGGCGCCGCCGGCGGTGTGGCCATCGGCGCCGCGTTCACCCCACCGCAGGGCTTTTATTTCACCGCCAGCCGTGAACCCGATGGGCGCTATCGCATTCGGGAGAAAAACGGCTTTAGCTATTTCTTCGAGAATGTCCCCGGCACGGTCGGCCAAACAGCCCGCGTGCTGCGCCTCGAAGACCGCAATGGCAACGGCCTGCGCTTCGACTACGGCCCAGCCGGTACCCTGGACACCGTCACCGATGACCTCGACCGGGTCATCACCTTGTTGTACGACTCGGCCCAGCGCATTACCCACCTGCGTGACTGGACCTACCCCTCGACGGGGCGCGAGTGGCGCTACCACTACAACGCCGACGGCGAGTTGGAGCGCGTCGATAACCCGCTCGCGGCCAGCGGCCAGCAACCGGGCCTGACGTACGAGTACTACGGCCTCGCCGACGGGGTGAATCTCAATCACGCCCTGCGCCGCTACCAAAAGCCCAACGGCAACGGCATGACCTTCGAGTACTACAGCAATGGACGGGTGTTGCGCCACACCGATGATCGGGGCGGCACCCTGACCTTCACTGACAACGACTATCGCCGCGAGGCCACCACCACCAATGAGCGCGGCTTCGTCAAGCGTTATTTCTTCAACGAAAACGGCAGCCCCACCCTCACCATTGATGAGATTGCTCACTATCGATAGCGGCGCCAGCACGGACATGGGCTACGAATACGATGACAACGGCAACCTGACCCGCCAACTGGCCGGCGGCGTACTGCCCGTCCTCACACTCAACTATGACGCCCTGGACCGCTTGAGTAGCGCCGAGCTCGACGATGGCTCCCTCGAGACCTACCAATACGACCCCGGCGGCCGGCGCATCGAGAAACGACAAGGCGCGGCGACCGAGCGGTTTATCTACTCAGGCGCCAACCTGGTGGCCGACTACGGCGGCACCTGGACCCAAGCGGCGGGCCGCTATACCCACGCCGGCATCGATAACCCGCTCATCCACACCGACGCCGACGGCGCCAGCCAGTTTTACCAACAAGACGGCCTCGGCTCCGTCGTGGCCATGACCGATGCCGCCGGCACCCTACTGGGCGCCCACCAATACGACGCCTGGGGCACTGTCGTGACCCGTAGCGGCCACCTGCAACGCTTCGACTACACCGGCCGCGAAGCGGACGCAACCGGCCTGCTCTACTACCGGGCGCGCTACTACGACCCCAGTACCGGCCGGTTCACCCAGCGCGACCCGCTGGGCTTTGTCGATGGCGTCAACCAATACGCCTATGCCGCCAACAACCCGGTCATGTTCGTCGACCCCTTCGGCACCGTGGCCACCGGCTC
The DNA here is from genome assembly GCA_012103455.1 of Gammaproteobacteria bacterium. GTDB lineage: Bacteria > Pseudomonadota > Gammaproteobacteria > HK1 > HK1 > WLWT01. The sequence continues at coordinate 2,797,418 of WLWT01000001.1, read as the reverse complement.
CATCCACAACAACTCAACCGCCCAACGAACCAGCTATGAAAAACGGCCCAGCTTTTGGGACCGGGTGAGCAGCGCCGCCCCCCAACTCCTGTCCGCAGCGGCCGGGACCACCGGTATTCCCTACGCCGAGTCGAAGGGACTCGCTCTCTATGGCCGGCACGAACAGGCGGCACAGGCGGCCATAGAAGAAACCGCGCTGCGCCTCGGTGGCGCGGCGGTGGGCGCGGGGATCGGCGCACTAGGCCTGGGCGTGGGTGCGGCGCCCGGCGCCCTGATTGGCCAGCAAGTGGCGAAGATGGCCAACAGTGCCCGCGGGCTGTATGGCATCGTCCGCGGCATCTTCAAAGGCACCTGCAGTTTCCCCGCCGGCACCCCGGTACTCACCGAACAAGGCCCGGTGCCCATCGAGTCCTTGCAGAGGGGGGACTTAGTCTTTTCGCGCCATGAGACCACCGGCGAGACGGCTTACCAAGCGGTCACGGGCGTGGGCGCGAGAGAACATGCCAGCCAAATCAGCCTCGGTATTGCCCATGACGGCGGTATGGAGACCCTCGTCACCACGGCCGAACATCCGTTCTATGTCGGAGGGCAAGGATTTATCCGGGCGGATAGTGTGTCGGCGGGCATGCAGCTAGTGACCGCGACGGGCGAGTCCCTTGATGTTGTGGCGGCGCGCACGCGTGAGAGTGCTTTTCTTGCCTATGATATCAGTGTTGACAAGTTCCATACTTATTTTGTGGGGGAGCGGGGAGTATGGGTTCATAATTGTGCCTCAAAGGGTGTAGCGAAGGAAATAGGCATCCTTCGTGATGCGGCTAAAGGGAAAGGAAACTTTGGCCTAGGTACTGGCACAAGAACGGAAGCCGATAAGCTAGGTAAGGCTTGGGTTGGTGATGACTACAAGATAGCAAGTGATGGAAAAACCTTGGTCGGAAAAGATGGGTTAAGGCAATATCGTCCACCTAGCTACAAAGGTAAGCTGGGTAAAACTCAAGCAAACTTTGAGCAAAAAATCCCAGGACAGAAGACAAAAGGATGGCAATCCAATAGTCATCTAGATGTTATAGGTTAGAGCTATGAAAGCAGAACTAAAGCGTGTTCATAGCCCTGATGTAGACGATCTTCTCGGTCATCAACCTGCAGAACCAGAGTGCTTTGCCTTTTTGTTACAGGCGATGATCGGTCCTGTGGGAGAAGACTGGGAAGAATCGTTTGATATTGAGGTATGTACGCCCAAGTGGATTGAAAAAACATATGGGCTGGATGAGATTGTTATTGGTCGTCACCATTTTATTGTCCGCGAGTACAATTACGAAAACATCATCCGAAGGATTAATAAATATTTAATGCATTGTTCAGGTGAGGATTGGAATGAGGTGGCAACGAGAGTTTCTCGACTTGGGCGATGGGAATTTGAGGATTATGTGGAATGAAGCGGGGCTTTGTCATTGATCTCTCGGAATCTCCTCAGCCTCCAGATGCCGCCGTTTATGAATCACGGCCAATACCTCGATAAGGTCATCGGATTTGATCTCGTACAAAATCCGGTAGGAATACAGCCCTAGTTCCCGCACGGCTTCTTCGTTCAGCTCTGGCACTGTCCGTCCTTTGCGGGGTAGCATCGTCCAGGCCAATGGTTCTTTTGACCAGTGCTTCACTGACCCGCCTGGCATACATGGGCGAGTCCTGGGCGATGTAGTCATGGATGTGACGAAGCTGCCGTTTGGCATGGTTCGTCCACTTCACCATGATTGAATATCTTTAAGCACCGCTTCGGCGGATTCGGTTTTACCCTTGTCAGCGTCCTGCTGACCGCGTCGGATGTTCTCCAGCACATAGAGCCGATAGATCATCTCTTCGGTGTCCACATCATCGGGTAACCGTTGAATGGCCTCTAGTGCTTCCTGTTTGGCGGTATGCATTGTCGTTACCTCATGGATTTGACTGGTGGTTGGGTAATCACCGGGCCTTCGAAGACCAGCGTTCCGCCTCGTATTTGATAATCATCCCTTCCAGCAGTTGCTTGACGACGCGCTGTTCGTCGGCGGGCATGTCGCTGACCGCCTTGAACTGCATGCGCAGGTCTTCATCTGGTTCCAGCTCTTGCGGCTCGAAAATCAAGGAATCCGTGGTCACACGGAAGGTCTTTGCCAGCTTCTTCAAAGCCTCCAGAGAAGGCTGAGAGGTTCCCGCCTCGTAGCGTTTGACCTGAGTGATATGCAGGCCAAGAGCGTCAGCCAGAGCGTGCTGAGTCAGCCCCTTTTGCTTACGCAAGGTTACCAGTCGTTGAGCAATACTCATCGAAATCAGCTTTGTGATGAAAGTATCCATGATGGTACCTCCTGGTATCTGTTGTGCTTGATAAAGGTAGCATAAGAGAATCTAGAATGGCGCATAAGAGAATCTTGACGCCCTTTGGAAGTGACCATGGCCAAAATCCCCGCTGATGAACTCGACCGCCTGAAACGCGAAGTAGCTTTGGTGCGCCTGGTGGAGTCCTGCGGCATCGAGCTGAAGAAACACGGCAAGGACTATCTGGGGCTGTGTCCCTTCCACGACGACAAGGAGCCGTCCCTGGTCATCAGTCTGGACAAGAACCTGTGGCACTGCCTGGGTGCCTGCGATGAGGGCGGCGATGTGATCCAGTGGGTGATGAAGCGCCAGGGCGTGAGCTTCCGCCATGCGGTGGAACTGCTGCGGGAAGGGGATGCGGCATTGTCGGTTCCGGCCTCGCCGGTGAAGCGCAACACCACCGCCAAGCATCCTTCCTCTTTAGCCGCCAATCCCGACGATCAAAAGCAGCTCTCCACCGTCATCGACTACTACCACGAGACCCTGAAGCAAAGCCCCGAGGCGCTGGACTATCTGAAATCCCGTGGTCTGGATCATCCCGAACTGATCGAGCGCTTCAGGTTGGGCTACGCCAACCGCACATTGGGTTACCGCCTGCCGGAGAAGAACCGCAAGGCCGGGGCCGAGGTTCGCGGCCAGTTGCAAAATATCGGTGTCTTGCGCCAGAGCGGCCATAAACACTTCAGCGGCTCGCTGGTGATCCCGGTCATCAATCCCGAAGGCGTGATCACCGAAGTCTATGGGCGCAAGCTGCTGGGCAAGAAACTGAGAAAGGGGACGCCGTAGCACCTCTATCTACCGGGGCCACATGCCGGGGTGTTCAATGAAGAGGCTTTGCAGGCATCGGCTGAAATCATCCTGTGCGAATCCTTGATCGATGCCTTGACCTTCTGGGCTGCCGGGTATCGAAATGTCACCGCCAGCTACGGCACATCCGGTTTTACTGATGACCACTTGGCCGCGTTCCAGCGTCACGGTATCCAGCGTGTACTGATCGCCTATGACCGGGACGAAGCGGGAAACAATGCCGCCGAGGCCCTGGCGGAGAAGCTGACCAAAGAAGACATCGACTGCTTCCGTGTGCAGTTCCCCAAGGGCATGGATGCGAACGAATACGCGATGCAGGTCAAGCCCGCAGCCAAGAGTTCGGGCTTGGTGTTGCGCTCCGCACAGTGGATGGGCAAGGGCCAAGCGCCGGACATCAGCACCGGCACGGCCAGCGATGAGGTCATCGACATGGAAACCGGTGAAATCCTCACGGTGCCGGAACCTGCCGCCGAACCGGAATCATCCAATCCTTTAGCTGCTAAAGAGGCAATCCCCGAACCCACCGAAGCCAGCCCGCAACCCAAACCTGCCGAAGAAATAGAGGCCGACATCTCTGAGCATGAAATCAACATGGCCTTCGGCGACCGGCAATACTGCATCCGTGGGCTACAGAAGAACCTCAGCTTCGAGGTGCTGAAAGTCAACGTGCTGGTTCGTCGAAATGAAGCCTTCCATGTGGATAGCCTGGAGCTGTACAACGCCAAACAACGCGCGGCCTACATCAAAGCGGCCAGCATCGAGCTGGGCCTGAAAGACGACATTCTCAAGCGCGACCTAGGCAAGGTGTTGCTCAAGTGCGAGGCGCTGCAAGAACAACAAATCAAGCAAGCCTTGGAGCCGGAAAAGCAGGAACCGACCCTCACCGAATCCGAGCAAAACACCGCCCTGGCGTTGCTGAAAAGCCCCGACCTGATGACCCGCATCCTGGCTGACTTCGAGCGCTGCGGCGTGGTCGGCGAGGCGACCAATACGTTAATCGGCTATCTGGCTTGCGTCAGCCGCAAGTTGGATAAACCATTAGCCGTGATGACCCAAAGCACCAGCGCCGCTGGTAAATCAACCCTGATGGATGCGGTGCTGGCGCTGATACCGGAAGAGGAGCGCGTGCAGTACAGCGCCATGACTGGGCAAAGCCTGTTCTACATGGGCAAGACCAACTTGAAACACAAAATCCTGGCCATCGCCGAGGAAGAAGGCGCGGGGAATGCCAGCTATGCCTTGAAGCTGTTGCAGAGTGAAGACGAGATCACCATCGCCCGCACGGGCAAGAACGAAACCACTGGCGATATGGAGACCAAGGAATACCGGGTTGAAGGGCCGGTGATGCTGTTCCTGACCACTACGGCCATCGACATTGATGAAGAGCTGATGAACCGTTGTTTGGTGCTCAGCGTGAACGAATCCCGCGACCAGACGCAAGCGATCCACGCCATGCAAAGGCAGCAACAAACACTGGAAGGCTTGCTCGCCGCTGAGGACAAAAAAGCTGATCATCGACAATCATCGCAATGCGCAGCGGTTGCTCAAGCCGTTACTGGTAGCCAACCCCTACGCGGAAAAACTCAGCTTCATCGACAACAAAACCAGAACCCGCCGGGATCACCTGAAGTATCTGACGCTGATCCGCTCCATCGCCTTGCTGCACCAATACCAGCGCGAGATAAAAACCGTGAACCACAACGGCCAGCGCATCGAATACATCGAGGCCACGTTATCCGACATCGAGGCGGCCAACCGATTAGCGCATGAAGTGCTGGGCCGGACGCTGGACGAGCTGTCGCCGCAGACGCGCAAGCTACTGGAGCATATCTACCGAACCGTGACGGACTATTGTCAGGCGCAGGGCATGGAGCAAAAAGACCACCGCTTTAGCCGCCGGGAGATACGCGGCTGGAGCGATACCGCGTTAAAAGTCCACCTGGCACGACTGGCGGACATGGAATACCTGCTTATCCACCGCGGCGGACGCGGACAGTCGTTCAGCTATGAACTGCTGTACCAGGGCGAAGGCGAAGACGGTAAAGCCTTCCTCTCTGGTCTGACCGACGTGGAAAAGTTGAACTACGACGCAAACCGGTCAGGGCAAAATGGGCAGCGGTCAGGGTCTGGTCAGCCCCCGGTCAGGGGTCAGTCAGGGTAAGAAAAACGCCGCAAAGTCAGCCACAGCGGGGACTTCGGAGAAAGCGGAGAAAAAACCACAAAAACGCACGTTTAAGCCCAAAAATAACAGTGCGTCATATCGTAGTCATAGTGACCCACAGACCGTCACGCCTTTAGCCGCTCAAGAGGCATAGTCCATGCCCAGGAAAGGCGCGATATTGCCCAAGCCGGTCATCGGCGATCCCAACGACCCGGACGGCATGGCGGCCTACCTGAACCGCTACCTCGACTGGCTGCAAATCAATAACTACAGCAAAGCCACCATCAAGGGCCGTGAGCATTACCCCGGCGTGTTCATCGTCTGGTGCGACGAACGCAGCCTGAAGCGTCCCAACGAAATCATCAAGCCGATCCTGGAGCGCTATCAGCGCCATCTGTATCTGCACAGAAAGAAGGACGGTGAACCCCTAAGCTTCCGCAACCAGCACAGTCACCTGGTGCCGGTGCGGGCCTGGTTCAAATGGCTGACCCGGCAGAACCACATCCTCTACAACCCGGCATCGGAACTCGATCTACCAAGACTGGAAAAGCGTCTGCCCAAGCATGTGCTGACCCAGGCTGAAGCCGAGACGGTACTGAACCAGACCGACACCAATGATGCCTTGGGCATCCGTGACCGGGCCATGCTGGAGACCTTGTACTCCACCGGCATGAGACGCATGGAGCTGATCGGCCTCAAGCTCTACGACATCGACGTGGATCGCGGCACGGTCATGATCCGCCAGGGAAAGGGTAAGAAAGATCGCATGATCCCGATAGGCGATAGAGCGTTGGCCTGGATCGACAAGTATCTGGCCGAAGTACGCCCGGAACTGGTGGCCGGTATCGATGACGGTGTGCTGTATCTGACCAACCTGAGCGAACCCTTTACCCCGAACCGACTCACGCAACTGGTCAGAAACTACGTGCAGTCTGCCGGGATCGGCAAGACCGGCGCTCGCCACCTGTTCCGGCACACGATGGCGACCCTGATGCTGGAGCACGGCGCGGACATCCATTTTATCCAGGAAATGCTCGGTCATGCGGATGTCAGCACCACGCAAATTTACACCCAGGTATCCATCCGACAGTTGCAAGAGATCCACACGGCCACGCATCCGGCAAGACTGGAGAAACAGCAAGACAAGCGCCCAGCCGATAATGCAGAACAAGGCGAAAATGAAGAGCAAGCCGACGAGCTGTTATCCACTTTAGCTGCTGAATCTGAGGCAGATCCGGAGCCGCAGGGGTGAACCCGGACGCCGCGACCCGTCGGACAGTCCGTGCCCCTCGGACCGCTTGTCACGGCGCTTGCAACGTCCGGCAAGAAGTGCGCCGCCAATCCCTGGCGCAAGTCACACTTCTTGCAGTTCGGACAAGCGCCGCGCCAAGCTGGGACGGCCAATCCCTGGCCGACTTCGTTCAAGGTCAGTGGCTCCGTTCGACACGCTCGCCGTCCCTGGCTCGCGGTTGTCAGCTTCAGCTATCGCTCAAGCTGGGTGTTGGTTCGCTTCGCCACAGAAAGGTTGCCGCCTTACTGTGGCTGCGCTTGATACCCCCCATCCCCCTAAAAGGGGGCTTTGTGCGGCCAAATAACATAACGCGCGATTATGCGCAGTATCAAAGTTGCACTCTCCTTCGTTCCTCAGTCGGCGCAACTTCGCTATTGTCCGCTGCGCCGCATAATCAGCGTTATGTGTAAATGGCCGCTGGGCTATCCGTGCCCGATAAGGGGCGCCGTTCCCTACGGCGCGTCGGCTTTGTCTTGCGCCGCTGACGTGCTCCAGTCAAAGCCGATTGATTGAAATGCCCGCCCGCCCCGGTCAGCGCCAGTCGGCTGCGGCCGTTCGTTTCTCGCGTCCTTCGCTGCGCCTGTCGCTGCCCTCCCTCAATCCTGTAGCTTAGTGGAAAAGAACTTCCTGCACATGCGGGCAAGTTAGCACCGTGCTCGAACCGTCAAGGCCAAGCCCTGCGGGTGCTTCGTTCGTGCCTCACTACGCAGCCTTGACGGCCCTGCGCGCGGCGCCGGTTGGGGCGCATGTCCAGAAAGTCCTTCTGGGCTGTCACCAGCCAGAGGAGCAAACACCATGAGCCAGCGTATCGTCATCGACTTGCCAGATGAGTTCATCGAGCTGTGTGAAGCCGATGGAGTGGAGCCGAAAACGGTCATCCGGGGCTTCATCGCCGACTTGGCCAAAATCATGAACTGGGCCAGCAATCCCAGGGACGACGGCTACGGCAGTAACGGCTCGGACGAGCGAATGAAGGCCCGCGAATACTACGAGCGGGTCGGCTATCCATACTGGAAACAGTACCGGTAACCCTCAAGGCCGGGGGCAATCCCCGGCCTTCTAGCGGCGACCGCGTACCGGCGAAGAGCGGCTAAAAGAAGCAAACCCCTCGGTAACCGGCGAACCTCCCGATACAATCCCACCCATGCAACTGTCAAAGATCATCATCCACCTTGTACTGAGCGCGCTGCTGGCCCTGGGGACCAACGGCGTGGTTAGCGCCAAAGTCGCATCGGCCGATCAAAATTTACTGTGGATGGGGCATCAGGCCGATGGCGTTGTTAACTGGCTGACGCAGCAGGGAAAATCGGCACGTAGTACGACGGGGCCGCCGGACTCCCCTGTTGCCTCAAAGAGGGGATTGAACTTCGGCAAAAATAACCGAAAGTTAGATTTCCTTTTCAATAAAAATATCAATCAAGCGAATGCTAAAAACACCCAGCGTGCTCGTGGCAATGTCGACAGAATTAGTATTGCTGATACGCCTCAAAATCGTGCTGAGGTTACTCGAAGATTTAATGATGCATTTAATGACTCTTCCTCGATTGTTCCTGGTGGCTCAAATGTTCCGGGTAGAAATCTGAGGGAATTTTTCCTGCCAGGAGTTACTGGGACTGGATCGAAAATCCAGTTTGTCGAAGAGGCTGGAAAAGTGATTACTATCATGGCGAAGTAAGCTCATGGATAGAGAGTTTTGGGTTCAATGCGATTCTAAGAGTGATATGCAAGCTCGATTAGATTCCAGTGAATGCGGTGTTTTTGATGAGTTAATCACAGATGAAGCAAATACTTGGGGGTATCTAAGGCTTAAGGAAGAAGGTATTTGCATACCCATTGGTTTCGCGGATGTTGGTTTATTGCCAGAAGTTCTTCTACACAACCGTATGGTCTATGTTGGCATTACCGATACAGTGGCAGGGTATGAGGTAGCCACAGGGAATCTCGTTTTCAAATACAGAGTTCCGACGGTATTCCATGAGTTTGTTGCATCTGAACGAGAAGGGATAATTGTCCAAGATGAGACAGGGTTTATCGGTTTATCTGGCGATGGAGACCAAATGTGGATGAATATGTGTTCTGACACAATAGAGACATATCGTATTAGTGGGAGTGTAATTGTCGGCAGGACAGCAGATGGCGATAATTTCAAATTTCCTATTGCTTAAGTTCTCAAGCTGAGTAGTGACTGAGGATTCACTCGGAACAAGCTACCGCTCAATTTCCTCAGCCTTCAAATCCCGTCGTTTATGCACCACGGCTAACACGAATATCCCTTGTTCCTTGATTTCATAGATGATCCGGTAGGAGTAGAGCGACAACTCCCTGACCGCATCCTCATTGAGTTCTGGCACTTTCCTGCCGGTCCTGGGTAGCTGCTCCAGAATATCGGTCTTCTCGCGGATATCCTGGGCAACCTTCTTGGCATAGAAGCGGGAATCGTGAGCGATAAAATCATGGATGGAACGCAGATCGGCCCTGGCCGGTTGCGACCAGATCACCATGAATCAATTTCCCGCTTTAGTTCCTCACTGGTGAGGGTCTGGCCCTGTTCCACGGCCTCCTGACCCTTCCTGATCTTATCGAGCACATAGAGCCGGTACATGATCTCATCCATGTCGGTATTTTCCGGCAGTTGGTTGATGACGTTGAGCGCTTCTTGTTTAGCGGCATGCATGCTGAGTTCCTCGCTGTAATCGGTTAGCCGTGTGCCAACTTGCCGATGACCCTTGTCACATCTGATTTCTTCACCAAACTGTCTATTATGACAATTAGTGCCTGCTGGTCTTCATCCGGCAAATTGTCGCACTGCTGGCAAAGCTGGCGTAGCTGGTAGTTCCTGATCTTCAAGTCTTGTGAGGGTTCCTGCCGTCCGGCCAGCTCATCCAGAGCAACCTGGAGAATGTCGGCAATCTTCACGATGGTATCGAAATGCGGCACATTGCCGCCTTTCTCCCAACGGTTATAGACCCGTGGGCTGACTTCTAGCAGCTCAGCTAACCGGGCTTGTGTGATGTTGCGGGCTTGCCTGAGCAAGCGCAGGCGTTCGGCGAAGACGGACATATCCAGACCTTGAATCCAGTGATGAGCTTGGTTGGCCATTGTATGGCCCTCATAAATATGCCTTGCCAGAAACTAAGTAAAGTGTCTATCATGATATGCACTGTAGAGACTATTGACAAGTTTTTTGAGGAAAACGCCTATGGCCCGCACCCCAGACACAGAACTCGACCGCCTGAAACGCGAAGTAGCTTGGGTGCGTCTGGTGGAGCCCTCGGGCATCAATCTGAAGCAGCACGGCAAGGACTACCTGGGGTTGTGCCCGTTCCACGACGACAAGGAACCAAGTCTGGCCATCAGCCCGGACAAAAACCTGTGGCATTGCCTGGGTGCCTGATGGATTTGATTGAGCTGATTAAATACATCATATTGAGAGCGTACTCCCTCAAAGAGTGTAGGGAAGAATGTTAACGAGGTGGCTGGTGAGCTACAACAGCAACTCGGAAAGAACAGTGTTCCATTTAGCACGCCTGGAACTAAAGGTCACATTGATTTAGTAGGGCAAACCCATTTTGATAAAGCAACTCAGACGAGCATACCAACTCCCCATGTTCAAACTAGATCGATAAATGTTGGCCCGAATGAGAAAACAAATCTCGATAAAGAGGTTACCCGCCCTGCTACGAAGCAAGATATTAGAACAGCTAGGGAACTCGAACGAAGAAGAGGGAACCTATGAGCGACTCAAATAGGCTCTTGTCTGAATTGGAGGCTCTTCCCTTCTTTAAGTGGGCGGTTTTCAGCGATGTATGCCAGTGGGATATAAATCCAACCCACCCAAATGAAAGTAGATCGCTGCCTTATATCGTTCACGATTTCTGAAACCACACGCTCGATTCTTCAAACTTTGGATCGTGCTGTTAATGCCTTCTGCTCGTCCATTGTTGGCCTTAAGAACAATAGCGTTGACGATGCCCCACAAATGCTCTTTAATCGTTCTGGCAACTTCTTTGATGGGTTCTAGGCGACATCGCTGAGCCCAGGCTCAACCACTTCTTCCAGGCTTTGATTGCCCAAGCTGTGGATGGGTAATCCCATAAGCTCATCGCCAGTTCACGAATAGCCCAGGCGCGAGCTGTTTTAAGCGTTCAGTGTCTCAGTGGTTCAAAGTTATCCCACTGCTCTTTAGACAGGTTCTCAGGGTTTGTCAGCCCGTTGTAACGAGTTCCCTTCAGCCACTCTACACCCTTGCTTATAAGGGTTTTATTCTCTTCCATGCGAACCTTATTGACCGCTTTACCCAGGGACTGAGCAATAGGGAATTTATCAAATGCTATCTTCCGGTCTGCCTGCGGAATAGTTTGCCTGACTGACTTGATATAAGCCTTGGACCTATCCATCGTCACACATTCGATACCTTTTTTGGCGTCATCCGCCAACGTATCAAAATACTCATTGAGGCTGTCGCTCTTACGCTCATCAGCGACATGGGTAACGACGCCTTTATCGTGGTCAGTCACTACTGTGACGTATTCGGGGTGCTTTTGAAAAGAGGTCTCATCGACAGCTAGTCGTTTTGGAGGTTGGGCATCCCTGCGAGCAAGACCTCTTGTTCACGGCACGTTGCCCAATACCATCAATGGCGTTCCAGCTAAGCTTCATTGGTCGTGCAACAGCCTTGGTTGTTGCCTCTTTGAGCCAGTCAATGACCAAGGCTTCGAACAGGGCTGTGTATCGGGAGCCTGATCAGCCCAAGGAACGTCAATGGCCAACACCTTGTGTTTCAGGGCATTGGACACGGGGAACACGGGCAACAAGAATAGTTTGGAACTGACAGGTATCCCAATGCCGCCACTTCTGGATAATGTGGTCGTAACCCGGACAGGGCTTAGCGCAAACACGGCATTGGCAGCCTTTTTTGCCAGTGTGCTCAATAAAGACTTTAACCTGTTGCGCCTGAAGGGACAGCTCGACATCAGACACGAACCAGGGTGTTTCAATACCCAGTATTTGAGAATAGAGTTTCTTGTCGCGCATGGATGCATCTTTGCATTGAGTGTTTTAGATTATGCTAAACCACCCACTTAAAGAAGGGAAGAGCCCAGAATTTGAGTCAAGCTATGTGCACAGACTCAGTCTAGCCCGCCATGCCCCATTGGTCGCCGTGCGGTTTTATCCGTTACCGACCTGTTTGCGGTACATACCCTGGGCAATTCTATCGATCACCATGGCGCAAAATAGGATCGCCAGCCCGCCTAACAAACCCTGCCCTTTGGCCGCATATTGCAGAGCTTCCAGGATCAGTGCACCAAGCCCTTCAGCACCTATGAGCGATGCGATCACCACCATGGACAAACTCATCAAAATGGTCTGATTGATCCCGGTCATGATGGACGGCATGGCCAGCGGAAGTTCGACGTTCACGAGTAGTTGCCATTTAGAGCAGCCAAATGCCACTGCCGCCTCTTTGGTGGTTTCCGGCACACCACGCATACCGAGAGCGGTTAAGCGGATAACAGGTGGCATGGCAAAGATAATGGTTGCCAACACCCCCGGCGGTTTACCCGTGCCGAAGAAAGCAATAATGGGGATCAGATAGACGAAGGCCGGCATCGTTTGCATAAAATCGAGCACTGGCTCAGCCAAAGCGTAAGCGCGTTTACTCTTGCCAAACCAGATCCCAAGAGGAATACCAATGATGACGCAAAGCGCCGCGCCGGCCCCTATGAGCGCGACAGTGATCATGGAGATCTTCCACAATCCCATCATCGCCAGATAAGCCATGGCCGCCGTGGTGAAGATAGCCACCCGCACACCGGCGAGCCGAAAAGCCATTACAGCAATCACGACCATAACAACCGGCCAAGGCGTTTGTATCAACACAATTTCCAGGCCATCGAGTATGGCCCGAATGCCCGCCGTTACGCCGTCGAATACATCGCCGAAGTTCTTCGCTAACCAGTCGAACGCGGCGTCGCCTTGTTTCGCCCAGCCGGCGAAATATTCTCTATTGACGGGGAAATCGGTAATTGGAATTTTTCCACCTAGAAAACCGCCCGTTGCCCCGCTCAGTACCTTGTCGGGATCGGCCACGGTGAAACGAAATAGCGTCAACGGCCAAATAGCGATCAGGAGTAAACCGCCAAACGCGGCACTGCCACGGCTGATGCCGGCTTGCAATGCGGGCAATTCCCGCCAGCGGAGGTATTGTTTTTCATAGGCGATGTTGGCGTATAAACCTGCCAGGATCTTTACTGCGATGATCAGTGCAAGTCCGAGCAGAAAAACCTCCGTTGCCTCGCCCGCGGCGGCTTCAGCTTTCTCTTTGGCGGCGGCGGCCACACGTTGCAGATTCTCGGCGATCTTGAGCGCCGAATCCGCTGCCGCCTGATCGCCATTGGCCAGGGCCACCCGCGCTTGCTCTTCACGCTTGGCGACATTGCCGAGAAGACGCTCGTAGCGGGCGATCTGATCAGCGCCTAAGTCACCCCACAATCCCCTGCCGATTTGTACCAGCGCGAACAGCTCGATGATCAAGAAAGTCCAAAAGAAACCCCAAAGTCCGCGCGCAGCGCCCCACAAGGGGCCAAACAGGGCCGCCATCGTGTTCCATGATACGACTAAACCGGTAGCGCCCTGAATGTTCGCGAATTGAGCGCAGTAATATGCCTCATTGTCTTTGACGAACTCGGCAACGGAGCTGTCGAGGCTTTTAGGTCCTGGTTCGAGGCCCGTATCGGCACTCATGCTTTGCCTCCGCGGATACCTTTTAACAGCGTCGCCTTATCGATGACGCCGATATCTACGCCGTCATCATCTTGTATCACGGTGGGTAGCTCGGTCTCGGTGGCCAGATCGATCAGCGCATCGAGATCAGTACCGTGGGGCGCCCGGGGCGCATCCTCCAGCGGCGCCCCTGAATACTCATCAATGCGCACCATGATGGAATGGGCAAAAACGAGTTTGAGCCGTGAAATGCCTTCGACAAAATCCTTCACGTACCCATCCGCAGGTTTAGTGACGATATCTTCAGGCGTACCGATCTGAACGATGCGCCCATCCTTCATGATGGCGATCCGGTTACCGATACGAATAGCCTCATCCAGATCATGCGTGATAAAGACGGTCGTTTTCTGCATATCAGCGGACAAAGCCATGAACTGGTCCTGAAGCTGGCGCCTGATAAGCGGGTCCAGCGCCGAGAACGGCTCGTCCATCAGGAGTACTTCCGGATCCGAGGCCAGCGCCCGGGCCAACCCTACGCGCTGCTGCATACCGCCGGATAACTCGCGTGGAAAACGATCTTCATAGCCGTCTAAATTGACCAGATTTAAGCACCGCTGCGAGACTTCCCAGCGGTGCGACTTCGATTCGCCCCGCACTTGCAGGGGAAAAGCGACGTTGTCGCGTACCGTGCGGTGTGGCAGCAAAGCCATGTGCTGAAACACCATGCCGATGTGCCGCGCCCGCATGGCCCGCAATTCCTCCGGACTCAAGTTCAGCATATCCCGGCCCAACACCTGCAAAGTCCCCGAAGTCGGCTCGATCAGGCGGTTTAAGTGCCGCACCATGGTTGACTTACCGGAGCCGGAAAGTCCCATGACACAGAAGATTTCGCCTTTCTCGACGGAGAACGAACAATCGGCCACGCCGACCACGCACTGAAACTTCTCCAACACTTGCGCTTTGGACAAGTTATCCTTTTGGATCGCCGACATCGCTTCGTTAGCCCGGCCACCAAAGATCTTCCAAACCGCATCCAGCTTGATGCCTTCCTCGGCCACGCTATCCCCCAAAGTTCAACCCGCCCCGACATTTGACACGGTGACGTAAGTACGGCCCCACAGATAAACGCCGCTCGGATAAATGCCGCAGGCGGGCAACCCACCCGCGGCGGCCTCAACGGCTCACAGCCAGGACTATTGCAGCCATGAATCGACTAGCTTGCCGTTCTCAACGACCCACTTTTTGGCGAAATCCGCCGGATCTTGCTTCTCGACTACCAGCGCATAGGTCATCGTGGAGACCGTGTCGGTGTCTAGCTTGACGTTGGCCAGCATCTTCGCCGCCGCGGCGTTGCTCTTTTCAAGAGCGGCAGCATAGTGAACACGCAGATGGGCCAGATCCCAGGCAACCGCCGCGTCGGACTTCTCCAACCATTGGGGATCATCAGTGGGTTGGATGACGGTCCACTTAGACGCATCGTAGGCCGGCTCCTGCAACACCACCAGTTCGTGAAGAGCGAACATATGATGCGGCGTATAACAGAAAAACACGATGTCGGAGTTCTTCGCCACCGCGTTATCGACCTCGGCAAGCGCCAGGGTCTCGTCCATTTCCTTGAGGTTCATAGTTTCCGCATAACCGTAGGACTTGGCGCGGATTTTCTCCACATTGGTGGAAGCCCAACCGGCCGCGCCAATCCAAATTTCGCCCTTGCCGTCGCCGTCAGTATCGAACTTGGCGGCCATATCCGGGTTGGTGAGATCAGACAAATTGACGATACCCGTGCGCGCGACCGTACCCTTGGTCACACACATACCCTGAAAAGCAGGAATTCCGTTCGGATTCATCCTAACGGTCTTTTTCTCTTTCACGTAAGTCTGGTTGAGGTTGGCCTGGTTCGGCATCCAAACCTCCGGATGCACGTGCATCGCACCTGAGTCCATGGCTTCGAAAACCACTGGATTGGTGCCGTTTTGCAGTTCAACCTCAAGGCCGAGATTGTCCTCTATGACCACTTTCAGGACATGGGCCGTGGCGCGAACCGACGGCCAATTCGGTACGCCAATGACGATATCCGCTGCTTGTGCAAGGCCGGTAACGGCCCAAGCGGCAACCGCAGCGAGGCCGGTAAACGTGTGTCTCGCGAGCTTCATATTGATGTCTCCTCCCGTTGATAGTGTTGAGCGGGTGCTGCCATCAGGATTTTTGCCGCCTTATCTTAAACAGAGTCAGATAGGTAGAATTCACCCCATGGAAACTTACCCAGGGCGTGATTTGAACACAGCCGTGCGCCAATGTCCGCCCAGTTCTAATCACCAGTACACGAAACGCTGTTAATCGGAGCGGCCACGGCCCACTCCCCCGGCACCTAAGGACTCAACATGTCGAACGAGAAGCGATCACCGGGCGCGGGCGATACCGCCAGCGAGCCTATGCAGCAACCACGCTACACCGGCATCCCCACCTTCATGCGTGTACCCCATACGCCCGAGCTTGAAGGCCTCGATATCGCCCTCATCGGCGTGCCCTTCGATGGCGGCGTGACCAACCGAACCGGCGCCCGTCACGGTCCTCGTGAAATTCGCAACCAATCAAGCTTGATGCGCCGCATCAATCAAGCCACCGGTATCTGTCCGTACGATCTCGTCAACGTGGCGGACATCGGTGATGCCATCGTGAGTAGTCCGTTTAATCTGGAAGCCAGCTTGGATGAAATAGAAACCTTCTTCGACAGAGTGCATGGCGCCGGAGTCGTGCCGCTATCAGCCGGTGGTGATCACTCTGTTACGCTGCCTATCATGCGGGCCATCGGCCGTGACCGGCCAGTGGGCATGGTTCATTTCGACGCCCACTGCGACACCGGCGACGATTATCTGGGCAGCAAGTTTCATCACGGTGCCCCCTTCCGCCGGGCCGTGGAGATAGGCGTTTTGGATCCTGAACGTACCGTTCAGATCGGTATTCGAGGGGGGGTGAACGACGCCGGCATCTGGCAGTTCAGTCATGACTCGGGCATGCGGGTCATCTACATGGACGAGCTTTACAGCATCGGCATCAAAGCCGCCGTGGACGAGGCGAGGCGCATTGTGGGCAGCGGACCCGTTTACGTGAGCTTCGATGTAGACGGTTTGGATCCGGTTTACGCCCCCGGTACCGGAACGCCTGAAATCGGCGGTTTCACCAGTCACGAAGCGCAAATGATGCTGCGCGGCCTGCAAGGGCTTAACTTGATCGGTGGCGATGTCGTAGAAGTGGCGCCACCTTTCGATCAGTCCGGTTACACCGCCTTGACTGGCGCGACCATGATGTTTGAAATCCTGTGTGTTTTGGCTGACGCGGTGGCGCGGCGCCGTTGATCGCTGGCACTGTTGATCGCTTAGGCGGCAAACGGTGATGGAATACCGCGACAGAACAGCAAAACGGCATATCGCCAATCCCGACATCGTCAAGTGCCTTACCGGGGCATCGTTACCCCAGTCCGCCACTACCCCCGTGTCCGTCTACTAGCTTCGTGTGCGCCTGTAGAGCACCGAGTACACTACTAAGAACAGTCCGATCATCAGCAACGAAAAAATAGTTGAAGCGGTCCCCAAGGCAAACAACGTAGGCCTGATGCGCTGGGTCATCTGCGCATTGATATCCAATGGCAGGGTATTGAATTCACCCGCTAGCAAGGTGGTGCGCGCAAACTCGTCATAGGACAAGGTAAAACCGAATAACCCAGCCGCCACAATACCCGGCAAAATGAGCGGTAGTGTTACTTCCTTGAACACCGTCCATTCACTGGCGCCCATATCACGGGCGGCCTCCTCTAGCCGGCTGTCGAAGCGGTTGAACACGGCCATCATGACCAGAAAACCGAACGGTAAGGTCCACACGACGTGCACGCCCAAGCCACTGGACCACCAGGCCGGCGGCAAGCCGAACTGGCGCATCAAGGTGGCAAGACCCAAGCTCAGTAAGACCCCTGGCACCATGATGCCGCTCATCACTAGATAAAACAGAATGCCGGAACCTGGAAAACGTTTTCGAAACGCCATCGCCAGCATGGTGGAGAACAATGCTGTTATCAGCATAACGATCAGGGCTAAAATCAAAGAGCGCAGCAGCGCCCCTTGAAGATCACCGATGGACGAGGGCTCGATCAGCTTATTCCACCAGTACAAACTGGTACCGCGCATAGGAAAACTGGTACCGCCGCGGCGCCCCTGGAAAGACAGCACGAACATGGCGATCATGGGGCCGTAAATAAACAACACGAATACTATGTAATAAGCGCTGAAAGCACTCTTCACGGCGGCCTTGCGCCGTCTTTGCGGATGCCACTTGGCCATGGGCCGCTAAAGCTCCTTGCGTATATCGACGATACGCAAAATGATCACCACGCCGATCATCATGGCCAACATCAACATCAAAGCGTTGACGGCAGCGAACGGATAGTTGGCGATGGCGTAATAGTTGAGGATGACGGTACCCACCGTCGTGGTTTTACCGCCGTAGACCACAACGGCGGTAGCGAACTCACCCATCAACATGACGAATATGAAGATCATGCCGATGGCGACACCCGGCAGGGACAGGGGCAAGATGATCTCCCGGAATATCTGTCCTGCGCCCGCTCCCATATCGCGCGCCGCTTCCAGGATATCGCGATCGATTTTGGCCAGCGAAAAAAAGATAGGCCCCACGCAAAGAACCACGTAAAGCTGCACCAAAGCGACGGTGTAACCGAATTCCGAATACAGTAAAAAGCCGACCGGCTTGTCGACAATACCCGCCTCGAGCAAAAATTGATTGAGCAAACCACGCCGGCCAAGCATGGGCAACCAAGCCACTGCCCGGATCAGATAACTGGTCCAAAACGGCACCATGCACACCAGAAACAACGCCATCTGCCATTTAAAAGAATGAACCTGCATCGCTAAGAAGTAAGCGATGGGGTAACCGATAAGCAAGCAGATGACCATGACCTCGAAAGTAAATCTAAAGGTCGTGCCCAGCGTTTTGATGAAGATGCTGAACTTTAGGAAGTTATTCGACCCGCTATCGAAAAAACCCTCTGTATAGAAATAGTCTTGATAATTCTTTAACGAGAGCCCCGCTTGCATGCCGTGGCCGGTGGCTTCGAACAAGCTGAAGACAACGATGGCCGCCAGCGGCACCATCAAGAAGACGATGAGCCAAAGCACCGCCGGCGTCACCAACCAACCGGTGGGGAATCCCGCCTCGCGCCTATAACCGACCGCCGTCTCGCCGGAAGCGGGTGCTGCTACCCGTTGCGAGCCGATCAGGCCATCGTGATAGTCGGTGGGTGGGGCGCGCATGGTTAGCCCGCTTTAGAAGCGAACGCAGCCATGGTCGCCTGCGTTCGTTCCGGCTTAAGCGCTCAAGAACTCCGTCCAGCGCTTGACCAGATAGTCGTTCTCATCCATCAACGAATTCCACACGGCGATATTGCGGAAGCGGTCCCAATACGAACCACCATCGCGCACTTCACCTTGCTCGACAATGATGGTGTCGAAGGGATCGGGCAGCTCGGTAGCGGCCGGCTTGCCCAGATACCAAAAATCCCACTCCGCGGGAGCAAGATGCTTTTTGACATTATCCGGCACCGACATGTAATAGCCTTGGCGGGCGACAAAAGCGCCAGCCCAGCCGCCCAACCACCAGTTGATGTAGTCATAGCACTGATCCAGCTTCTTGCCGGTCACTTTAGCGGAGATGGCAAGACCGCCGTGCCAGCCACGCAGGCCCTCTTTGGGCGCTGCATACACGCAGGGCACACCTTCGGCTTTGACCGCCGTTACCGCCGGCGACCACATGCTCTCCAAAGCCACCTCACCGCTCACCATCAGGTTGACGGATTGGCCGAAGGTCTCCCAGAAGGCACGGAAATGCCCAGCTTTTTTCTTCTCGATTAAAAAATTGACCAGGAAGTCGATCTCCTCCTTGGTCATGTTGCCCTTGTCCTTGAACTCGTAAAGCCCCAGCGCTTCTACGCCCAAGGCGGCGTCCATGGTGCCGATCTGTGGCACGTTCAGGAGGGCCACGCGGCCTTTGAAATCATCGCTGAACAACTCCCCCCAACTCTCGATCTTGCGGCCAGTATCCTGCGGGTTATAGCCAATAGAGTCGGCGTTGTGCCAACCCGGGACCATGGAAATGTAGCGGCTAGGCCCCGCCACCCGGTTGCCGTTCTCATCCAGCCAGAGGTGGCGCACCGGTGCATCACCCTGCCCCACATTCGAGTCCTCGGAGAGCTTGCCGGTCTTGCACAGGTCGGTGACTTTGTCCCAGTCCTCAATGCGGGTGGTGTCTATGGGCTGCCAGACTTTAGACGGAATGAATACATCCATGTCGTTGAAATAACCCTCGGCGATTTCGTACTGGCCGTTCTGATTCAGCATCTTGCTGAACATGGCCCCGTAACCTAGCGCTTGGCCGCGCACCTTGAAGCCTAAGTCCTTGCTGGCCTGACCCTGGATTTCATTGATGATGCTAACGCCTAGCCCGATAGTGCGGATAGGATCGGCCGCCGAAACGATGCTTGGGAAACTGCCCGCCAGCGCCCCCACGGCAACGGTTTTGGTGGTGCTACCTAGAAAATCTCTACGCGTAATGCCTGCGCTTTTATTCGAGCCTGCTGTCATCGTCTTGCTCCCGAGATCGGCGTTGTGTGTTCACGCGCTATGTGTGTCCATGATAATTGGGCAACCATGACCATAGCCGAATCCTGCTCGAGAACAACCCCCCCTTGCCGTTATTTGGCCCGCCAGCGATAGCCGGCGGCTGTGATAAGCTCGCGGCGCACCTAGTGGAGATAGCTATGAGCGTGCTCATCAAGAATGGGCGGGTGGTGACGGCGGTAGACGATTATTACGCCGATATTTTTATCCTCGACGACACCGTGACTTTGATCGGCAAAGATCTGCTCATGGATGCGGATCGGATCATCGACGCCTCGGACAAGTTGGTGATCCCTGGGGGCATCGATCCCCATACCCACCTGCAACTCCCCTTCGGTGGCACGCAAACCTCGGACACTTTCGAAACCGGCACCCGCGCCGCCGCCTTCGGTGGCACCACCTGCATCATCGACTTCGCCGTGCAAACCCGCGGCACCTCGACTTTGGCGGCATTGGCGGCGTGGCACGAAAAAGCCGCCGGGCGCACCGCCATCGATTATGGTTTTCACATGATCGTCACCGATATGCCGGCAGCGCGCATGCCGGAAATGCGTGCCTTGGCGGACGAAGGCATTACCAGCTACAAGCTTTTCATGGCTTACCCCGGCGTCATGCTCTCGGACGATGGCACCATTTACCGGGCCATGCGCCAAGCAGGAGAAGACGGCACCTTGGTGTGCGTGCATGCGGAGAACGGCATCGTCATCGACGAGTTGGTCAAATCCGCCATCGCCGAGGGCAATACCACGCCTAAGTACCACGCTCTCACCCGCCCCACACGGCTTGAAGCCGAGGGGGTGCACCGCGCTCTGGCCATCGCGGAGGTGGCAAAAGCACCTGCGTACATCGTGCATCTAAGCTGTTATGAAGCCCTGTACGAGCTGCGCCAAGCACAAGCGCGGGGCGTGATGGCCCATGCCGAGACCTGCCCGCAATATCTTCTATTGGACGCCAGAGCCTATGATGAACCCGGTTTCGACGGGGCCAAATACGTGCTGACGCCACCGCTGCGCGAACAATGGCACCAAGGCGAACTCTGGTCGGGCCTGCGCGCCAAGCATCTAGACGTCATCTCCACCGATCACTGCCCGTTTTGCATGAAAGAGCAAAAAGAATTGGGCCGCGATGATTTCAGCGCCATTCCCAACGGTGGGCCCGGCGTTGAAAATCGCCTGGCGCTCATCTACCACCACGGTGTTGGCGGCGGGCATATCGATCTCAACCGCTTCGTCGAACTCACCTCCACCACGGCGGCAAAAATATTCGGTTTATTTCCGAACAAAGGCACCATCGCTGTTGGCTCCGACGCGGATATCGTCATTTTCGATCCGCAGCACGAAGAGACCATCAGCGTTCACAACCACCGCACCCATCACATGAATGTGGACTACTGCGCCTACGAAGGCTTCAAAGTGAAAGGATATACCCACACGGTTCTGTCGCGCGGCAAGGTGGTGATCGACGCTGGCCAGTACGTGGGACGCGCCGGAGACGGTAATTTCGTCAAGCGCGGCCAATACGGCGGCGCGCACGCTATTCGCCGCCACCGGGAACAAGCGCCGCGGGTCATGCCGGCAGGTGCTTCGGGCTTTACCGTTTAACGTCCGCTTTCATGCCGCCGCGTGGAGGCAGCGAAACACCCTAGCAGCCCGGTACGCTAGACAGATCCGTACAGCACGCAAGAGCACCTGCTAAAAATGCACTTTTCCGCGATTGCGGCGCGAGCGTGGCGCGCTCGTTTGGCTCGCCGACCACCGCGCAGTTGAGCGAGAAGCCAGCGCCAGCGGCGATGAAGGGCTTGGGGAGTGCGGCCCTGGATTGGCCGGCCAGCCAAGGGTGAGGTAGGCGCATCGTGGCCCGCCCGGCCTGGGGACCGGCGGCGATGACCTACCCGATGGCGGCGCGGGTCAATGGCTCGTAGGGCGAGTTGAGGTCCAAGTCGAGGTAGGGCTGCTCATCTTCGCCGACCCCCACACCCGCACGCACCCGCGTACGAGTGATGCGCGTGATGAGCGTTCTCAGCAGCGCCTCGAACTCGCCTGGTCGTGGCGCTGGGGCGCGGTGAAAGCGCGCTTTGCCCTGCTCAAAAGTGTCAATGCCCGCTAGCGCCAGAACAGGCCAGTGCCCGTTCAGCTTCAACGTCGAGCCAACGCGTTCGGTGACAGTCACCCTAGCGGTGCGCGCGCCGTCGCGGCGCCGTACCCGCGCGCGATGGAGTCGCGCCGCTGACAGTGCCCGGATCACTACACCAAGCCCCTGGGTGAGCCTTTTCGGTTGCGCCGCGAACCGCCGACGAAGGGGCCAGGGAAACGACACCACCCCCTGGCGATACGGTGCACGCGGCAGCCCATTGTCCACCCGGTGCGCGCCCGTCTAGTCCAGGCACCGCGATGCACACGAAGAGCACCCGCCGCGGCGTTTACCGCTCAACGCTACCTGGTGCTTGGTCAGCGACAGCCCGTGCATTGGGCGCGTACCAAGCCATGCTCCAATCAAGCGCAGCGCCAATACGACTCGAATTCTTCGCGTACGTATCAAGGCAACGCCCGGCCCTGCTCTTCTCGCCCGGCCAAGAACGGTTCAGCGGGTTGTTCTACGATGACCGTAGAGCACGGTCTCCTCGGGGCGATGGCGCCGGTAGCCCCATGGGGCTACCGGCTTGTTGGCGAAGCGCTTGAGCGGCGTCCATCGACACAGTCCACCTCAGCCATCGCACCGCGACAGCCAGCCCACTGCGCGAATCGATAACGGCAGTGGGCGTCGAGGCGCTTTGCGCTGAGCGCATGGACCGCCCGCAACCGATTGGGAGAGGGCGCGTTGGCGCGGGAGCAGCTTTTACCCAACGTGCCTCCGACCTGTCGCCGATGCGAAATCACCGCGATGTGTTTACTGGCTTCTTCTTCCATAGCGTGGAAATCATCCAAAGACATCATTACAACAGAGGATTCCCTCTTGCGTGTAATAATCACCAGGTCGTGGTCATTGCACACTTTAATCACCCCTAACTTATAAAGGCAAATGCGGCCCAAGATATGCCACATAAATATGTTTGTGAGTCGTGTCGGGAAAATAATGCAGGCGATAACCATCAGGCAGTTTTATATGGTTTTCACAATAGACTTCCCGGCCATCATCCAACCAAAACATCCGTTCTTTCTTTTTCTTGGGGTCATTACTCACACTTGGGGATTCACCACTCACTTCTGCCGCCAAGCCCAACTTCTGCAAATACGCATGGCGATAATCACTGTATTCCCCACCTTGCCACTTTGCACAAAATCGTTCCAGCACATGTAGCCCATCGCGCGCCTTTAGTAAAATGTCTTGTCGGGCCGACCAGTTTTGCAGCGAGGAACCGATTTGATTGGACAATAACGTCAGGTGGGGAAACAATTCCCGTCGATTATTCCATATATCCTTGGCTGAATTGATCAAGTCATTTCGCCTACGGAGCAAATCCTCTTCGTGAACTTCCAGGCTGTTGCCATCGACCAGGTTTAACAACGAACCTTCTTTCTCCTCCACCTCTGCGGAAACATCCAAAATCCATACGCGGATCGTTGGAGCCAACCATTTTTGCTGCGTAGAAAAACTGATTAAAAAGGTCTGCAAAACATAGGCTGCCAACAACACTCGATTGCCAGTTGATTCACCAAGCAACCCGACCTCCACCTTATTGTCAATTGCCTCGGCATCAAGCGCTTCAAATAGTGGTTGCTTGGTTTCAAGCGATCTTAACAACCTGCGCCAATCGCTCATTAGCGCATCTTTTCCAGCCAGCGAAAACCAATCACTTTACAAAATATCCTGCAGTCAATTCAAGTCACATCAATGACTTGTCCTGGTCTTCGTCAAGCAAAAGAATCTTAAGGCCTGCCGCTCGACATGTTTTTAAAATCTTGAGAAACAGTAATAAACCCTTATTCGCATCCTCAATATTTGCAAAGGGTAAAGAGTGGTGGTTCAGGACAATGCCATGGCTCATAAAAGTTGGTCCAATTCTTTATCCCATTGGTCGAAAAAACCATCCGGCCAGCAATCAAGCCGGCCATCTATGTCAATTTTGGGATACATAACCTCAGAAGCATGCATGGAGGCATGCATATCGCGTTGGAGAAAAAAAACTTTTATCGCATCCACGTTGATAATCTTTTGTTTGACCGCCACCCGCATACCATTCAAAAAATGGTCAGAATGCGATTCCACAACAAGTTGCACACCATTTTGGGCGGCAATGGCACACAACTTGCCCATAATCGATTGACCTGCCGGATGCAAATGTGATTCGGGGTTTTCGATTACCAACAGATCACCTTGCGATGCGCTGACTATACTGGTCACCACAGGTAATACATAGGTCAAACCAAAACCAACATTTTGCGGTTTAAATCCTCGGTGGTTTCTTTTCCCTGATTGAATGCGTAGCCCAAGCTGGCGGAATTAAACTGCGGCTGGGCAACCGCTTTGATTTTTAAACCCGGTGTAATGTCAGACATCCAGGCCTCGATATTCGCCAGCAAGGTATTTGACACCGCGTTGGGTGCTTCAATGCGTTGATCTCAATTTCTCTGGAGCCATGTACCGCAATAAAGTGAACCGCATACTCGCCATGTCGCCCCAGAGATTTCAGGTCGCGAATATGAAACTCCGATAATCGGTGATGGCTGTTCGGTTCCAACCTGTCGGCACTGAGATACTGAAAATGGGCATTAAACAAACTGAGCGAATCCAATTCACCTTCACTATTGGCATGGCGCAGAGGTAACAAATCAGAGTCGTGCTGATAATCAAATTCAAACCTGGCAGCCTCACCAAACTCACTCCATTTGACGGTAAAGATAATTTCTTCCTGATCACTAAAACTCGACAAGGCATCCTTGCCGGTGCCCAGGTTGACATAATCTCCATTCAGCAACAGACCCTTGTGCTCTAATGTATTTCGCTCATGCGACTGACGAAGCAACAACAGGCTTTGCACCAGGGTCGATTTACCCATGCCATTCAAGCCGGAAAACAAATTCAATGCACCAAGCGGAAAATTGGCATCCAGTAAAGTCTTGAAGTTTTTAATGTGGATAAATTCAAGCATCTAACATCTCTGAAATTAACTCTTTAGCCTTCCTGTGACGTATTTCGACATGATCTTTTTTCTGGGTCGCATAGGTAATAGAATCAAAGAACTCGCTATTCTGCAACAAAGCGTAGGCCCTTTTCTGAAATAAGGCTTGATGACTTAGTAGTTTTTGAAAGTCTGGTTGTGAGATTTTTGCCAACCCAACCATCCATACTTCAAACAAAGCAGAATTTTTAAGTCGTTTACGTGCGCTCGGTGATTGGTCTTTCTCAAAACCCGATTCTCCTAATAAGAAGTAACAACGCTCGATAGCTGACGAATATTGGCGTCTAAACATTTCCCGATAATTGTCATCGCCTTTTTTAATCTCCTCCATTGCTTTATCCAGGAATGAAGTAATATTCTTTTTTTCATTCAAATAATCCAACTGATAAAAAGCCCAAAAACGCAACACCAGTTCTTGATCCTGCATGCGTTTTGAAAGATCGCCTAGCATGGCTTTTGAGTATTCCAGATTTGCAGCTTCTTCCAATAATTTACGCTCCCTTGGTTTTGCCAAGGCATTGCGAATTTCCTGATTATTCAGGGTTAAGCCGCCTGTATTAATTCGCTTAAACACGGAGTACTTCACATCATTAGGCGTCCCTGGCTTAATCATATAAACTGTGACCGGGCATTCCTTAATCCGGCGTTGATAAGTGCGATGCAGCTTGTCGTAAGTACAACCATGCAAATCCGTCAGAAATTCCAGGCCACTCAAACGCAACTTTTTATCGATCACAAACTTACGGATAGACGATAGCCTCTGGAGTCCATCAACGATCAACCAATTATCATCCTCAGAGGCATCAAAATAGAATGCGGGCAAAGGAAATCGGATTAAAATCGACTCAATCAATCGGCTCATTTTTCCGTTATCCCACAAGTCGGCATGGCGCTGAAAGTCCGTATTCATATCAATTTCATTATGCTCAATCCTTTCGATCAAGGTATCCAGGGACTTTGGTTTAACCACAATATCAATTTTAGACGGGTTGAATGGCTCCATCACCGGGTCGAGAAATTCCGACTCTTCTTCTGATTCGGGAGAATTCAATTCTTCATCGAGTTCTGTGTCTTGGTTATTCATGCGTGCTCTTTTCCGGTTAAGCGCATTTTACCTGTTAAGAGTTCTCGTATCATGCTTTGTCAGTTTTTGCTTAGCCATTCCCACCGAAAGATCGGTTTTTTATACGGCCATCACGTTAACCCAGCTTGCTATACCATGTGCCACGCGCCTTCCCATGGCGTACCAATAAACCCTGTTCAACCAGTTGAGCCAGACGGTTTTTAAGGGTTGATTTTGATACTCTATTGGTCAGTTGTTCTGCTTCCTTCAGTGTAATACGCTGATTGTTATCAACATATTGCATAATCAACATGCTTTCATAGGGTAAATCCGTGTAATGCTGGAAAGATTGAGTTTTGTCAATCAGATGGTCTTTTTGTCGCTTGAGAGCAGTCAAAAAGAAGCGCAGCCAGGGCAGCCAGTCGATTTTTTCGTCCTGCAAAGTTTTCTGGGTTCTTTGTAGTGCCAGATAGTAGGCATCTTTATTTTTTTCGATGATGCTTTCCAGTGAACTGTAAGGAATGTAGCTATACCCAGCCTTGAGCAATAGCAAACTGACCAGCGCACGGGATAAACGCCCATTACCGTCTTGGAAAGGATGTATCGCCAAAAACACAACATTGAAAACCCCGGTAACCACCAGAGGGTGGTAACCCTTATCTACCAGTGTTTCCCTTGCCCAGCTTAGCAAGTCTTGCATTTGTTTTGGCGTATCAAAGGGCGTAGTAGTTTCAAATACCACCCCAAGGCTTGTACCATCCGGGGCAAAGGCCTCGACATTATTAGGGTGTTTTTTATATTCCCCACGGTGCCGTGTGTCTTTGTCCGAGTGCCTTAAAAGCGTGGCATGAAGTTGTTTGATGTAATTTTCGGTGAGCGGAATTTCATGGTGGTTCTCAAACACTATTTCCATGACTTCGGCATAGCCAGCCACCTCTTGCTCATCACGAGTCAGAAAAGAAGTCTTGCCCACATTGCTTAACAGCACTTCAATTTCGCTGTTACTCAGCTTTGAACCCTCAATACGGGTTGATGAGCCGACACTTTCAATGGTTGCTACATGGCGCAGCATTTGCAGGCATTCAGGGCTTTGGTCGCTGTTTGCTTTCCAACTTCCTTTGAATTCATCCAATTCAGTGATCAGGCGCAGCAATTCGGGTGTAATAGTCAGTGACGATAAATTCATGTAGCCGATTAGAGGGTATTTCTATCCGATTTTATTTGATCTTACCCGATTCTATCCGTAAATATCCAATAATCAAGCTTTTTACTCGATTCTGTAACTTTGAAGGAGTCAGAGCACTTCTGCACAGGACTATTCAAACAACGGGGATGGGGATAGGAAATTTAAGCGGCCTTTGGGGCAGACTGGCTGAGTCTCGAGGTAGGTTCATCAGGCGAAGCCCAGGGACCACCCATAGGCGCAGCGAGGGGCTTGGGCGAGGCCCTACATCAGGCGCATCGCTCGCCGGCAGCCGTTGCGATTGAAGCTGACGACGTGTGTGTCGTGACGTGCGCTAACCGCCGGCCATGGGCTCGAATGGCACAAGCGATTGGTGGGCTCAGCGCGGCATTGATGCCACCCCGCCATCAGGAAGATCGGTGCTGCGGCGGTTAAAGGTGTTGGAGGCTCCGAGCCATCCCCCCTGGCTCGGTGACAACCGCACTGACACGCCCCTCACCCTCACAGCGGGGGCCGCGGCGGCTATCGATAGCCAATATGCGTTTCAATCGAGCCAACCGGTGCAGTGACGCGCTGAGCGGCCCATCTCTTCGCTGGGATTGGGGCGGGGCGCGTACGACTCGAATTCTTCGCGTACGTATCGAGGCAACGCCCTCTGCCCTGCTCTGCTTGCCCGGCGAACAACGGTTCAGCGGGTTGCTCTACGATGGCCGTAGAGAACGGTCTCCCCGGGGCGATGGCGCCGGTAGCCCCATCGGGACCGGCTTGTTGGCGAAGTGCTTGAGCGGCGTTCATCGACACCGTCCACCTCAGCCATCGCACCGCAACAGCCAACCCACTGCGCGCACTTTCGATGATGGGCGCTGGCCGGTGCGGATGTAGGCGCGAGTTCGACTAGACACTGCCGGCGCTGGAGGTTGGCAAGACCCAGATGGCGCTGGCCATCATGGGCCCGAGGGCAAGAGTCACCCAGCGCGCGATGCCGGAGGCCGTGTCGAACCAGAAGACCGCGACGCACACCGCGATGGCGAGCACGCAGACGAGGATCTTGTAGTTGTTGGGCATGGCCCCGGGTTCCTCCGGTGGTCAGGCGCACGAGAACGCTTCGAGCGCGGCCGCCACGTCGTCGCTCGTCAGCTCCCGGGTGTTATCGAAGTAGGCGAGCACCTCGCGCATGAAGAGCTGCCATCACGAAAATCCTAACGGTCTGTCGCCAGAATTGCACACAGGGAAAGCTGGATACCGGCTTTCCCTATTGCTTTAGGAATGAAAGCTTCAGATTATTCCAGGCAACCCTTATCGGTCCAGCGGCAATGCCGACCCGAGCGGTCTTGCAGACAATTGGTTGCCGCGCAAACCGCCGCACCGTAAGTCCAGCTTGCACTTACAGTTTGTGAAGAGACGATTTCCAGAGCGTTGAGATATTTGGGCAGGTAGACAGCGCGGAAGCAGGAAGTCTCCGGTTGATAACATTGATTTTCATCCATACAGCAATTGTCCACATCGTCCGGCGCCATGTAGTTGAAGGCGCCGGTCAATGTCCAGTTTTCGACTTTCGCCTGTTCATTGGGTACGTCGTTATAGGTGCCACGGCCCTGCGGCCCATAGTTATAGGGATCAATAAAACCCTCGGGGTACTCAAAATGTATGTCCTTGGCGCAGGTCGCGGGAGTCCAATCCCGGTCATGAAGACCGACACCATATTCACAGGTGGGCGCAAGACCCAGGGTTTTAGGTGCTTCGTCCTGACCCAAGCCCAGAAAAGAATAGCTGTACATGGGCAGTGATTCTCCACGCACTAAGATTTGCTGGGTATCTTCACAATCTGCGCAGGGGAAGGTGATCTGGGTGGAAGCACCCCCCATTTCTACAATGCCGAAGTTTGAGTCGTTGCGGAAATTTTCCCGCACTGCCAACCAGGCGTATAACCCTTCTTCAAACCCGGTCAGGGTCTGGGTATTGATGGTTGCCTCGTTTCCCAGCTTTTGCCGCAGGGCCCTTTCGAGTTTGCCCCAGAGTTGCTCTCGCTTTTGTCGCGATCTTCCTGCTCAGCGATACGCATGCCTGCCGTCGCCAGCACCTGTGCAGCATCCAGCTGGCATTGGGTTGACCAGTCAAAATCCGGTTTCACCTCATCCAATGCGCCTACCACTTCGGCTACCACCGCATCGGCGTCGGCCCAGGTTTTGCCGCGAATTTCCCGTACCGGGTCAGCCAGGGCGGAAACTTTCGGGCCGCGGTGTTCCACCCAGCTATCGCCCTGTTGTTCGTAGATATACAGGCGTGTGCCGCTACTGCCAGCGTCGTAGACAATCTGGCAATTTGATGCCGAGTTGGCCCTGGAACAGACAGTGAGAAAAATACTTATCAATATCAGGTTGAAAGTTTTTTTTGAAATTTTCATGGAATATTCCTTTGGGATATAGGGCACCTCTAATAATCCACATTCTGAAATCTGATGATCAATAAAATCAGTCCCTTACGCTCTAGCAAAATGTCAAAATCGTAATTTTTAGAGGTGCTCTATATTTGGTTAACGTGATGCAACAATGGGACAAAACAGACGCTTCGCTGACTATTTATACAACATTTTGAATTTTTTATAAACGTGTATTTCCTTGTTTCCAATCTTGGGCACCGCTAAAAATGCACTTTTTCCGCGATTGCGGCGTCAGCGCTGTGCTCGAATCCTCAGGTCTGACCTATACACTGCGGTTGTGCGCGCGGTGCTTCCTTGCACGAAAAAATGACTATTTTTAGCGCTGCCCTATACGCAGTTCCCATTGCACGAGCCGCTGCAACCGCTTGATATTGCCGTGGAGAAAACCGCAGTTGTGCATTCGCTCTTGCACGCCGCCGCAGTCCAGCGCCCTAGTGCCCAATGCACCCTCTCGCCGGGGAAACAGCAGTCGCGGGTAGCGATGAGCGCACCACACCAGATGTTGCAATTGGTGTTGCAGAGCCGGCTGATCTGACGAGTTGTAACTGGATGGCACAATTTCGGTATGAACTCAATACCTCATGGGAACATGATTGATGAACAGTACAGGGCGCTGTCATCCGCCAGCTTCAAACCCCATGACCCATAGCCGCATGCGAACGCCGCAGCACTTTCAACAACCAATAAACCACACAAAACACAGCAGTCAGCACAACCATAGCGAGCACCGCGCCCAGATGTCGCCCAAACCCGTCCTCGAAGCTAAACCCCACCGCCAACATATGAGCGCAGAGGATTTGCACCGACTGCAACATGGCCCCGCCACACAAGATGATGGCGGTCAGGGCGGAGCCGCGCAGGGAACTCATCACCATCGCTTCCACATTATGCTCGCCGATGATGTGAATGCGGTACGCACGCCAGTGATAGGTGCAAAAGCCGATCACCCCCACAAACAAAGCCACCCAGAAAATGATGTTCTGGTAGCTGATGCCGTTTAACACCAGCACGAACAGATCTTCGAAGGGTTTGAAGAAATAGAGAAAGATGAGGGCAATGATGTAGACGATGAACCCTATGAGTGTCCAAAACCACTGCCAGCCTGTCATCGCCTTGTGTACCTCTGGTTCTCTTGTGCGCGCTTCACTCGTCTGGGCGGTCTATTCCGTGGCCGGGATAGCAACCAATAACGCTATGCCGTAGAGCGCGGCGAAGATCGCGTCCTTGGTGATTCTGCCGGCTTGTTGGTCCGGCTTGTCGGTCACGATCAGCGCGATGATCTCGAAGATGAAGAAAATAATCGCCAGCAGCAAAAACGGCCACTCAGTGTTCCACCATGTCAACTCCGGCGGCGCCGCAACGCCCTGTACCGCCCGCCAGATGATAAGCAGCAGTGGCAGGAGGATGAAATAAGCATAACTCAACAAGAAGCGGTAACGGGTGACTTTGCGATCCACCAGCCAGAAGGCCAAGACGAACAAGGCCAAGTTGAGCACATCCCAAAACAGTGCCCCGTATTCCTCCGGCGCCGCCACGGCGCGCACGTTGAGAAAGCCGAGCACTAGCAGCAGCACCATCAGATCGCAGTGCAACCACTCACGGGCGTGTTCGGAGGCGGTCTTGACGCTCCATGCCCGGGTCGCTGCCGAGAATGATGATCCAAGCGAGCAGAACAACGATGACGACCAGCATCAAGTTGATGAACACCGATTCCTTGGGATCGGAGCGCCAATCCGTGCTGGGTCCACCCGCGTCAGGGAAAAAACTCACCCCCGCCGCCACCAACAGGACCACCAGGGCAGCGAGCAGCACCACGGCCAATAACAGTTCGAACCAACGGCTGCCGGCCGGACGTGGTTCATCGCTCAATGCCGCCACCTTGGCCCGGCGGATGAAGGTCGCCAAGGCGACGATCAACCCCGCCGCCACCGCCAGGCCGGCGAGGGTCAACATCAGGACTAGGAATTGATGAGCGTTAGCGTCCATAGGATACGAATGTTTGCGCCTAAGGTCTCAGCCCAAGCTCGGAGTAAAGCCCCGGCGCGGCGCCGCTCATCCACCCCGCAGCCTTCTAGTGCCCTCCTCGTCCACCCGCTCCGTTTGCCCGTTGATGACGACGCCGTAGATATCGCGGGCCATGTCCAGATCAATGAAATCATCCAGATAATCGCTCAGCACCCTCTGCGGATCGCGCTTTTTGGGATCACCGTAACCACCGCCCGATGGCCCTTCGATGCGCAACATATCATTGGCTTTCATCTTGTAGCCGGTGATCTTGGACGGCCAATCCTCCTCTTGCGGGGTGCCGGGATTCTTGGTCAACCTGCCGGTCAATCCCTGGTGCCCACCGAAAACGCCGACCGGCGCCTCTAAGTGCCGATCCGCCTCGCAGGAGAGGAAGCCATCGGTCAAGAACCGGTTCTCGCGCACGATGCCTATGCCGCCGCGCCATTGCCCCGGCGCCGGTGGATCATCGCGCAGTTCGTAACGCTCGTTTCTGAGTGGATAATGCATATCCAACTCTTCCACCGGGTTGTTGCGGGTATTGGCCATGAGGTTGTCCACGCTGTCCATGCCATCCTTGCCGTAGCGGCCACCGTAGCTGCCCTCGTCTACCTCCAAGTACATCCAGTATTGCTGTTTCTCCGGCACGAAACCGGAGTAAGAAATAAAGTACAAAGAGGCAGAGTTGCCGCCGGTGGCCCGCTCCGGGATCACCGGTGCCAAGGCTTGAATGGTGCAATCGAGTACCCGTTGGATCTGGGCGAATCTTGAAAAACAAGCGCGCGGGAAGTTCGGATTAAAAATGGTGCCCTTGGGCGCTATCACCTGCACCGGTCTGAAGATACCTTCGTTTTGCGGCACGAACTCTTCCAGCACCGCTTCATCCAGCAGTAGCGTGCGCACGATGTAGTTGCAGGCGACGATGAGCGAGCCTTCGTACGGCACATTGAAGCCGGTTTCCACTTCGGGCGCCGAGCCGGTGAGATCGATGGTGATATCGCTGCCTTTAACCCGCACCGTGACGTTGACCTTGAGCGGCTGATCGCGGTTCTTGCCGTCGTCATCCAGCCACCCTTGCGCGTGATATTCACCGTCCGGCAACTTCTCGATTTCCGCCCGCAGCATGCGCTCCGAGTAGTCCATCCAGTAATACGCCGTATCCATAACGGTTTGCTGGCCGTACTTGTCCAACAACTGTCCGAAGCGATCCCGGCCCAATTCCACCGCGGCGATCATGGCTTCGATATCGGAGATATCCATGTTCGGTGTGCGCACGTTGTCGATCAGCATTTGCCAGATAGCATCGTTGCGTACACCGCGATCGTAGAGCTTGATGGCGTTGAACAGCTTGGCCTCGGCGAAGACGTCCACCACATCCACGTTGATGCCCGGCGCGGCGCCACCCACGTCCAGAAGATGGGCGGTGCAGCCGGAGTAAGCGACCATGCGGCCATCGTGAAAGACGGGCACCAGGACCGCCAGATCCGGGGTATGGGAGGCGCCGTAATACGGATGATTGTGAATGATGACGTCGCCCTCGTTGACGTCATCGCCCAGGCGCTGCTTGATGCCGCGTATGTACCAGGGCAGCGAACCGATATGCATGGGCGTACTTTCGCTCTCACACAGCTCGTTGCCTTCGTGATCGAAGATGCCGCAGCCCAGATCCTCGGATTCGCGGATGATGCTGGAGTAGGACATGCGGTAGAGCACATGGGCCATTTCCTTGGCGATGGCATTGAACGCGCCGCCTATGACGCGAAGGGACACCGGATCCAAATCCTCACCCCGGCCACGCGGCGCCGTGCCGGTGCGGGGCGGCGGTGCTTGACTGACGGGCTCGACTACGGCGGCGGCGGGCTTGACCGGGACCGACGGCGTGGAGGTCCTTGCCGCGGCTGGCGGCGTGGCGCGGGGCCGGTCGGTTTGGCCGGTCTGCCCTCGGGTGCCCGGCGTATGGGTGCCCGGCGCATGGGTGACTGGTGCCTGGGTGCCCGCCGGTGCATGGGTGCCCGGTGCATGATGATGGGCCAACAACTGCTCGGCACAGCGCACGAAAGCATCGTTGGACGCTGCCGTCAGTTTCTCTCCTAGGCTGGGCTCACGGCCGTTGGCATGGCCTGTTTGCCGTACCGATGCACCGTTGGCCCGTACTTCGGCGGTCACTTCCACGCTGTCGCCCAAACACAGGTGCGACACCACATCGAAGCTCCAGGCTTCGCCGTAACAGGAGGTCAAATCGCCAGCTAAGTCTTTAACAGCAATCGACATCGGTTATGCCCTCGCTTCAAGACATATCGATCAGAATATTGCCCGCATCATCGATCTCGGCCACCCGCTCGGGAAGGATCAGCGTGGTGGTATCGGGCTGCTCGATGATGGCTGGCCCGGTGATGCGGTTGCCCGCTTTCAGCAAATCGCGCTCGTAAATACCTGTGCGCAGTTTGAGTGACTTACCGTTGCCATCATCGAAGATCACTTCCCGCTCGTCGCTACGGGCCGCTGCGTCCGGTTGCGGCCCGCTCTTGGCCGGTCCGCGCAATTGCAGATCCGGTATGGCGCCTATGCCGAGCACGCGGATATTGACTAGCTCCACATCTTTGTCGCTGTAGTGGCGGCCATA
This sequence comes from Gammaproteobacteria bacterium, assembly GCA_012103455.1. Taxonomy (GTDB): domain Bacteria; phylum Pseudomonadota; class Gammaproteobacteria; order HK1; family HK1; genus WLWT01. Next base: position 2,762,966 of record WLWT01000001.1, on the reverse strand, counting down.
CTCGCGATCGTGAACGGCGTGGAAGGCTTCGATGAGACGGGCGAGCCATGCGTCATTCAACTCGCCTTCAGGCGCCTCCACCCGCAACTCGTACCCCTGCCCCAGGTAGCGGCACTCGGCCACCCGGCGCAAGGTGCGCTGCCTTGCGTCGATATGATTCCGGTCGAGTTGGGCGCTGGCCAGTTGCTCCAATTCGGCAAACTCGCGGGCCAACTTGGCCAGATCCGGTTTGCTGAGCAATGACAACTGGGTGCGGCTGTAGTCGTAGGACAGATCCGTTGCCAGCAGCCCCAGCGCCGAGGTTAGACCGGGGTTGGGCGGCACCACGACGATAGGAATGGACAACTCCTCGGCTACTTCGCAAGCCTGCATGGGGCCACCGCCACCAAAAGCCACCAAGACGAATTCCCGCGGATCGTAACCCTTGCGCACGCTGTTCAGTTCGATGGATTGAATCATGCTGTGATTCAAGATCTTGAGAGCGCCTAGGGCGGCCTCGGGCACGCTCATATCGAGCCGGCCGGCGAGATGCTTGGCAATAGCCTGCTCGGCGTAGTCGATGCGAAGGCTCATGCGCCCGCCTAGAAAGTTGCCCGGATTCAACCGGCCGAGCACGGCGTTGCAATCGGTGGAGGTGGGCAAGTCACCGCCCCGGTCATAGCAGCACGGCCCTGGCACCGCACCGGCGCTGCGTGGACCTACCCTGAACACGCCGCCCCGGTCCACATAAGCGATGGAGCCACCGCCCGCGCCGATGGTGTCTATATCGACCATGGGCAGCATGGCTTGATAAGCCCCTACTTTCGAGTCCAGCAGGTGCTTCATGGTCATCTCGCCATTGGGCGCGACGCCGATGTCGGCCGAGGTACCGCCAACATCCAGGGTGATGACATTGTTCAACCCGGACCGGCGGCTGGCCCAGATCCCACCGATGAGACCGGCCACCGGTCCGGACATGAGCAAAGTGACGGGCCGCTGCACGGCGCCCTCGGCGGTGGCCACGCCACCATTGGTCTGCATCAGATGCAAGTCAGCGCTGAATTGCTTGTTCTTGAGGCCGTGGTTGAGGTTGTCCACATAGCGCGCCGTCTTCGGACCCACGAACGCATTCAAGCAGGTGGTGCTAAAGCGTTCGTATTCGCGGTATTGAGGGATCACCTCGTGGGACAGCGACAGATAAACCTCCGGCCACTCCGCGGCGATGATCTCGCCCACCCTCTGTTCATGTTCGGGGTTGAGAAAAGAGAACATGAAGCAGACCGCCACCGCCTCCACTTCGGCGTCCTTGAGCTTACGCACGGCGGCACGCACCTGCGCTTCGTCCAGCGGTTTTTGAATCTCGCCCGCGGGCGCCAGGATGCGCTCGGTGATCGGCAGCCGGTACCTGCGTCTGACCAGGGGATGTTTTTGCCAGGGCAGATCTTGTTGAATGCTGAAATTATATGGACGCTTGTGGCGGGCGATATGAATGATGTCGCGGTAACCTGCCGTGGTCAGCATACCGGTGCGGGCGCCGTTGTGCTCCAGCACAATATTGGTGGCGATGGTGGTACCGTGGAAGAACTGCCCCACATCACGCGGCGCGACGGACGCCTGCCGGCATAGCTCCAACGCCCCATTGATGGTGCCTATGGACGGATCGTCCGGCGTCGTCGGCACTTTGTTGAGGTGCAGCACGCCGCTGGCATCATTGATGAACACCAGATCGGTGAACGTCCCGCCTACGTCTACCCCCAGACGAATCAAAGCGCACCCCCTTCAACCGATGGCCACGGACCGCATCGCCCATTAGACGGGCTGGCCAGTGCTGGCGCAAGCGTTACGCCTCATTGCACTGTAGGTGTTGCAGCACGGTATCCAGAGGCTCCACGTCGCCGAACTTGGCGTCCACATCGAACAGATTCCATGCCACCGCGCCCTGAATGCGATCATCCACCGCTTCCCTGACCACGATGGGTTTGAAACCGTCGGCGATGGCGTCTTCCACCGTATTGCGCACGCAGGCGGACATGGTGACACCCGTGACCACGACGGTGTCCACGTTGTTGGCCCGCAAAAAACCGGCGAGATAAGTCCCGTGAAACGCGCTGGCGCGTTTTTTGACGATGAGCTGTTCACCTTCCATGGGCGCGATGCGGTCGTCGATGGCCACGGTATCGGAGCCGGCTTGCAACACTTGCGCCGGGATCTTGTAGTGCCAAAGCCCCATATCGGTGTTGGGTCCGTCGGTAACATCGTAAGCCGTGGTGGTATAAACGACCGGCAATCCCTTGGCTCTAAATACCGTCAACAGCGCCTGCACGGCGGGAATAATGGTTTCCATGCCCTCGCAGGAGAACGCATAGCCGGGCCGGGTCCAGGCATTGGCTAAATCGATGTTGACCAGCGCCGGGCGCTTGCCAAAACCGATCCGCCGGGCAAAGCCGCGGTTGGCGTAGAGTTCGGAATCGGCGGCGAATAGCGTGTCCAGTGCGCGGCGGATCTCGTCGTTCACGGTAGCTTCTCCAGCTGGGCTGATTGAATCTGGCAGACTATAGCGCCAGCGCGCTAGCGGCCAATCTATTGCCAATCCATTGACTGGGGAAATCCGGCGCTGGCGCTATGACGCCGGCACACTCGCCGAAGCCCACACGGTAACCATCACCCTGTGCCCATCCCCTCATGATCACCTCATCGCCGTCTTCCAGGGCCATCTTCCAGGAACGTACGGGCCGTGCCATTGGGGAACCGCAACGGATCCCGGCCACCCCAAGTCATCTCCGACAACGAGCCATATTCACCCTTACCCGTTCCCTAGATAGTGCCACAACCCGGCAGATCAGCAACATTCATGCGCCACCCGCCAATGGCGTGACGAGCCAATTGTTGTGCCGCCGGGTAATAGAGCTGATTGAAGTTCGTTCGAGCAATACAAGCTGCTCCAATTCGATATCGAGCCGTTGGCAGGGGCCGAACTGCGGCACACCGGCGCCGGGCGGCTTAATTTGTCCTAAGGGCCGCCGGCTCGGCGTGCCGCTCACCGGTCATTCGCTCACCAGGTAGGGCCAGCAATCCCGCCTGCTCCAACGATGCCAACCGCATCACCTGGCTGCCAATGATGGTGGCGCAGCCGGGTGCTTCGCCGGCCACGCCTAGAGGAAGATTTCGCAGCGGGAAATGTGTATCCCCACCGTTGGCACGCTCTACCCAACTCTTCATCCCGCCTCTCCCCCTATCACCGCGCTGCCGACAATGCCACGGGCCGCCAACCCGCCGACCGGTTGATCATGGCCAGGCAAGCATTCTTCGAGCCTCTCGTAATACGTGCCTGGATGCGCACACCGCCGTTTGAGCGGGCCGAGGCGGCATGGGTGTAACCGGCTGTCGGGTTCCACGATGCCAACGCGCAGAGCCGGCTCACGCGCCAGTAGATGATAAGCCGTGCTGGCGCCGTACAAACCGCCGCCGGTGATAACAACGTCGCATCGTCTCCGGCGCTTCGCTGCGTGGTTTCCGTCTGCCATGGATTTACCGCCCGATTACTTCGGACCTGCGGCCGATGCTGAAATCTCCAAACCGGTTTTAATGGTCTTGAGGGTGCGTGAATGAAACTCCCGCCGGTACAGGACCAACAAGACCACGCTAGTCGCCACCAAAAAAGCGATCGGATTCAACAACCACCAAATGGCCGCTAGCGCAAAAAAGAACGCCCGCAATCCGGCATTGTAGTGCTCCGACGCTAGACTGAGCGCATAACCAGCACAGCCGGCGTATTGCTCGACAACCGTCGCCGGTGCTGGCGGCAGGGGCGCGGCGCCTATGAGTACGGAACAGTTGACGAAGAGGCGAAACGCCCACGCCAGTTTAAAAAATGCATGGACGAATATGCCGACCAGCAACAGCACTTTGATTTCCCAACTGCTACGAGAGGTAGCGGCGGAGAACGGCAGATCGGACAGCACCGCTATGGCCTGATCACCAGCCGCCAATGCGGCGATAAGACCACCCACCAACAATATCGAGGTGGAGGCAAAAAAAGCCACGCCATGAAGAATATTGCCGACGATACTGGTATCGATAATGCGCAACTCGCGCTGTAACATCGCCATCATCCAATGGACACGAAATTCATCCATCACGTAGGCGACGCTGCGAGTGCGCAGCCGGGTCTTATCAGCGATGACCGCGTAAGCGATCCAACTGAACGCGAACCATAAGACGGCGCTCAGATCCAGCCACGACATGGCTGCGAGCATGGTTAACTCCTAGTCGTATTCGAGATCGGGAAGGTGGGCAAGTACGCCCCGGTGCGCCCCATGGTATCGCGTGGCCCGCCGTGGCGACAGCTCTAGCCCATTTTCTCCCTAGGGGCGCCGCTAAAAATAGTAATTTTTTCGTGAGTGCAAGGAAGCACCAGCCAGTGCCCGTGGCCGCTTGCGCCCGCGCTGGTCAATCGTATTTCCCGTCCGCACCGCGGCACGTTTGGTCTGCGATGCGTCACTCTCGCGGGAGCGTGGCATTCGATGCCTCAGGGCGTTACGTTTGTGCTATTTCGCCGCGCGGCAATATAGCCACTGTATGGGATGTTCAGCGCGCCTCTTTTGTGCGAAGCCTAATAATGACGGACGTATGCGGTGTCGCTAGAACGGCTATCCCCGAGCAATTTCTTCTCGCCGGCGCCTACGGGAAGATGTGCATCAGTGGGCCCCGGGATTCACGAAAGCTGCAATGCGCAGCCACAGCTCAGTAGCTGGGACAATCATGCGCTAGTGTCGAGCACACCCCCGGCAGTTAGCGGCATATAACGCCGCTTTAGAGTCAACCGAACGGTCAACCAAGGCGTTGCTCAAAAAGTAGGGAGGCGGCGGTGCGCGATGATACACCTGCGCGCAGGTGTTCATCGCTGACACTGCCTCCAAGTACACTTAGCTAGAAGCGTACGCGTGCCCCCATTTGAAATAAATCCACGTCTTCAATGCCTGTCACGTTTTGCACCTCCAGGTCCACATTGCGGTAGCCGGCAAAGAGCTGAACCCTAGGGCCGGACAAAGCATGGGTGAAACCGATGCCCCACACCGTCGCCTCGTGATCAACGGTACCCGCTGCCACTTGGCCATCCGAGTCGGCTTGTCCATATTCGACGGCCAGGGCGTTATGGCCCCACTGATGACCGAGTTGCAAGTACAGTGTCCGTCCTTCGCTCTGTAGCGTATCGGCACCGTTATTGCCGTTACCGTTGCGGAAGCCGCCGCCGCTGTAAGCCACGGTAAAGTTGCTTCCTTGAGGGAATGCTACGCCCAGATTAACGCCCCAGCGTTCAGAAATACCGATGGCACCGGAGTCCTCAACGTCGTTTTCAAGATCCTCATAACCGCCGCCAAGAACGATATTCGTTCCGGCAAAAGAAGTATCTAAAACAACCCCGGCTTGCCAAGATTCGTTGTCCGAAACAGAAACCGAGGCGGTTAGCGGGCCCAAGGCCGGCGTATCATAGCGTAATATGCCCTGGCATCCGCCCGCGAAACTCTCGTACGCATTGCCAACAGTGGTACCCCGCCCATCGCCTAGGTTAAACGTTGCATTACCCGTACGCTTGAAGGTAATGGATGATCCCATGGTGGCGCCATTGGTAGTACCGGCCAAGAACACTGGCCCAGCCTGAGAGGCGTCCGCTATGCCGTCGTAGGCGGTAGCGGCATGGCCTAAGGTCAGGGTACCCCAACCGCCGCTAAACCAAAGATTGCTGTGCTGTATGTCGAAGCTGACATCGTTGCCAGTTGCATTGCCGTTGCGGCCCTTGATGGTTACGTTAGAGGTGGTGTTAGACGCCCATGCCGTCTCCAGATTAACGCCCACACGCATACCAGCAACACCGAGTTCGCTGCTACCCGTAATGCGAAAACGCGACACCGACTGAGCGTTGTCCGACTGCATGACATCGGAATCAAAACCGTCGTCAGCGAACAAGATGGCCCGGTTGACATGGCCACTTACGGACACCTCGACCGCGTTTGCGGTGGCCGGGACGGCTAGAGCACTGGCCACAGCCATGTAGAGTGCCCGCCGCTTAAAAATGCCTCTGTTCATTTCAACCTCCTCCTGTAAATAAGAACCATTCTCATTATCACTGACCTCGTGAGATGGCATTACACCTAACAGGTGTTTGGCATTCAGCATAATTCGAATAAAACCTTATAGATAAAACAATCTACAAAAAGACAAACTTAAAGTGAGAACTAAGATGCGAAACGCTACGGGCGTAACGTGCGTTGGCGCGTTGTTTATCACGCATGGCGGTATCCACCACGTCCGCCCGGCAACAACAGTCTCCCGTTTCCCTGACTGAAGTGACGGTGTATGCCACCCGCAGCCCACAATCGACATTCGACGTTCCGGCAATCGTTTCAAAGGTCAATACGAATACCGCGAGCAACGCGCTTGGTCTTCCCCAAAAAAGTGAACACCTAAGAGTAAGGGCCGTAATGACCGTGGAGGTGTTTGATGGGAACTAAGAGAAAGACGTCACTACACCGCTGAGTTCAAACGCGAAGCCGTAGAGTTGGCCATGTCGTCTGGGCAGAGCATTGTGGGCACGGCGAAGGATCTGGGCATGGCCACCAGCGTGCTGCATCGGTGGAAGCGTGACCTAGCAAGCGCACGGGTCGCAGGCGTTGGTTGGACAATGAGCACAAAGAGCAACCGTCATCTAGTCATGCAGGCATTGACGACGGCCTTGATGCACCGCGAGTTGGGCGCACAGCGGTCGCATCATTCCGGCAAGGGGTCGCAGTACGCAAGCTACGACTTTCGCCAACGGCTCGATGAACACGCGAGCGTGTGCTCGATGAGCGGCACCGGCAAGGCGTATGACAGGTCACAGATCCATTAGCTATATCATCTCGTGCTGAACAAATAATGCAAATATGAATGATTCGTATTCGCGGAAAAATCAGTGGATGGCAATCTCACCCAGTCGCGTTGATGGAACGCCAGTGAGCCACCTGGTGTGGCCACCACCCCTACCCCTTCAGTCATCCAACAGTTCTGGTACGGTGGCTGAGTCTGCAGCCGCAGAAAGAAGTCGTAACGCACGGAATGTTGCGCGCCCAGCAACAACACTCTTTGCTGCGCCTGCTGGCCTTTAATCTCCACACCCTCGTAGATGGCCTGGCGGTAATTCAGCATGAGCGCATAAGGTCCCAGCTTGATCATGCGCGCAAAACGCTCAATGGGACCGGTTTGGGCGCGATTGGCGGGTGAGGCGAAACGAAATGCCAGGGCGATGCCGGCATCGTCAGCGCCGTTGTTACGCAGGGCTTGCAGTTGAATACGCACCACATCCGCCGGTGAATACTTGGGATGGGGTGCCAAATCATCTGCCCCTAGCGCGGCCGCTGCGGTGAATACCATCGCCACCAGCAAGACCCAATCACGAGCACTCATACCGCCTCCTACAGACCGCATTAAACAGCCGCCGGCGCCGCCATCATCGTTACATCGCCCACCGCCATCATACGGTACAGCACGGGAATCAACAGCAAGCTCACCAGGGTGGAAAAACTCAGTCCCCAGACGATAGCGATGGCCAGCGGTTGCAACATTTCCGCCCCCTCCCCCCACCCCAGCGCCAGGGGCAACATGCCAACCACGGTGGTCAACGTGGTCATCAGTATGGGCCGTAACCGTAAACGGCCCGCACTCAAGATGGCAGCCTCAAACGGTTGGCCCCGGCCCCGTTCGAGTTCGATGTATTCCACCAGGACGATGGCGTTGTTGACCACGATGCCAGCCAGCATGATGAGCCCCAACCAAAGCGGCATCGACAGCGGCAGTTGCAACATCATAATGGCGAGGGCCACGCCGATGGCGGCAAAGGGCACGCCGGCCAGGATGATCAACGGATTGCGCAAACTCTCGTATTGCACTGCCATGACCACGAAAACCAGGAATACGGCCAGCGCCAACAGCGTCTGAATAACGGACTCACTGCGGTTCAGGGTATCGGAGGCGCCCCCGTCATAGAGGGTATAGCCGGGCGGCAACTCGTAATCGGACAGCACGGCGAAAGCGGCCTTGGACACTGCTCCCAAGGTCTTGCCAGTGCCGATGTTGCCGTTGATTTCGACAATACGCTGCTGGCGGTCACGCACAATACGCGCGGGTGCATTGACCAATTCCACACTCGCCACATCGCCCAGATAAATGGCTTCCCCCTCACTGACCGTCCTGGGCGGGAATAACATCACCAACTCCAGGTCGCGCGGGCTCGAACGCCGTGTCAAGGGGAAACGCAGGCGCACATCGTATTTGCGATCCCCTTCAATGAAGTCGGTGGCGATAACGCCCTGTAGCGCGATGCGTAACGCCCGGCTGATGGCTTCCACGGTAAGCCCAAGCGCCGCCGCCCGCTCGCGGTCGATGCGCACCGTCAGCTCTTGCACGGAATCCTCCGCCGAGTGCCGCGCATTCTCTACCCCCGGGATCGCATCCAGCCGCGCCACGATATCATCGCCAATACGGGCCAGCACATCCAGATCCGGGCCCCGCACCCGCAAGCTGAGGTCGTCATCGCCCCTGCTGATCCGCAAGCCCCGGATCCCCTGGGGCCGCATACGCACGCGGACCCCGGCCAACTCGAGCGCTCTTATCTCCTTTTTCATCCGCTTGATCCACGCGCCAGTCGATTCTTGCCGCTCCGCCCGCGGCACCAGTTGCACACTCAAGCGGGAAAAATTAGTCGCCTGCCGCTCGCTGCGCCCGAACACAAAGCCACCCACTTGCGCGTAGACCGACACCACCTCTGGCTGCGCCGCGATCAAGGTCTCCAGCCGCGCCGCCAGACGATCCATTTCATCCAAGCTAATGCCCGAGTCGGCAATGAGGTAGGCGCGCAAACGGCCATCATCCACATACGGCATCAACGTCTGCTTACCAGAGGTAAACGCCGGCCAGACAAACCAAAGCGCGAAGATAAACGGGAGAGGTGCGAACCACCGCCAGCGCAGTAGCAGGACCAACACAGATCCATAAGCCCGTTGCGCTATGGCCATGAGCCCGTCCAAACCGCGGCGTAACAAACCGGGCTTCAGCGCCGGCACGCGGGCACCCAATGCCGGTACCACCGTTAGGGCGACCAGTAAAGAGGCGGCTATGGCGGCCGAAATGGTGGCGATGAGTTCGCGAAACAAAAGGCCGATGAGGCCGCCTACGAACAAGAAAGGCAATACCGCCACCAGATTAGTAGAGGTGGACGCCACTACCGCGCCGTGCACTTCCCGCGCCGCGTCTTGTGCCGCCGCGTGCACGGATTTACCCATGCGTTGGTGGCGATAGATGTTCTCCAGCATCACTACTGTATTGTCCACCAGTAAACCAACGCCTAGGGCCAAACCGCCTAAAGTCATCACGTTCAATGTCAGTCCTACCGTATCCATCAGCAGGAAAGCCACCATGATGCCGAGCGGAATACTGGAGCCGATGATCAAAGTCCGCCGCAGATCGCCCAAAAACGTGAACACCACCAGCATCGCTAGAAAGGAGCCAGACAGGGCCGCCACCGAGGCGTTGATGATGGCTTGGCGCACGAAGACGGCGGCATCGCTCACCACCCGCAGTTCGATATCTTCTGGAATCAAGTTCTGCTCGCGCAGCCATGCGAGTTGCTGATTGACGGCATCGACCACGGCCACGGCGTTGGCCTGCGGCTGCTTCTGAAAAGCCACCTTGACCCCGGGCACGCCGTCCAAACGGATGCGCAATTTCTCGTCGCGCTCGGTATCGATGACCTCGGCCACGTCCCGCAGCCGCACCATGCCATCGCCGCTTGGCACGGGCAAAGAAGCGATGGCCGCTACCGTTTCGAAGCGGCCCGTGGTGCGCCCGGAGATGACCTGGCGCTGCATACGCACGCGCCCGCCCGCCCGGTCTAGGTTACCCTGGCGAAGCGCTCTCACCAGATCATCGGCTTGCACCCCGAAGCCGGCCAGACGCTGCTGATCGGGTACCACCTGGATCTCGCGTACCGGTGCGCCACCGACCTCCACCGCCGCCATACCCGGTAGATTCAAGAACCACTTCGAGAACGTATAGTCGATCCACTCGCGCAACTCCGATGGGCGTCTCAACGCGCTGCTGGCCACTAGATCAAGGATCGGGATCTGCGCCGGGTCCAGCTTGAAGATAACCGGTGGCTCGATGGTGTCCGGCAAAAAGCGCTTGGCCCGATCCAGCCGGGTGCTGGCATCGCGCAGTGCAACATCTATGTCTTTGCCGTACTGAAACGACAGATCAACTTGCGAGCGGGCTTCACTGCTGCGCGATTGCACGCTGATCGCATCCTCGGTGATGGCGAGTTGCTCCTCCAATTGCCGGGTGATTTGATCTTCCATGATGGTGCCGGGCACACCCGGATCGGTGATCCGTACCCGCACTTCCGGGTAAATAATATGCGGCAGTAGATCAACGCCCAGCCGCTCCAAAGAAAACCAGCCGAGCACGATGATGGAGAGGGCGAGCATGGTGACGCCGACCGGATGGCGGGCCGATAGGGCGGCGAGCCCACCTGTTGCAGCGCCAGCCACATCCTCAGCCTATGCTGCCGGCGCGTTCACGGCTTTGACCGTCTTGCCGTCAGTGAGCCCCAGGAAGCCGCGCAATACCACGTTGGCACCAGGCTCCAACCCCTGCAATACCTCCACCCGGTCCGCCAGTCTGCGGCCGGTTCGAACGCTCACTTTGCGCGCTTTGCCATCTGCCGCGACGACGAACACATATTCTCCGCTCCGGTCCCGCCGCAACGCGCCGAACGGCATCACTGTGCGGCCAAATGCCGTCACCGAGAAAGTCACCCGGGCAAACTGGCCGGCTCTTGCTCCCTCGGGAATGGGCTTTAGCGCCACTTCGACTTTACCCTGCCGGGTTCTGGCATCGATCTGCGGATGGATGCGCACGACCTCGCCCAGGTAATCAGCGCTCCCCAGTGCATCGATGCGCACTGTGACTTCATCGCCGGTGTAGAGATCGGGGAGCAACAGTTCCGATGCGGCGATATCGATGAGCAGTGAATCCGGATCGCTGATGGTCATGATATGGGCATGGCGGGCCACTATATCGCCCGGCTCCATGTGCCGCTGCGTAACCACGCCGCTAAACGGCGCCGTCACCTGCGTGTAACCGACCCTGGCCCGCAGCACCACCTCCTCCGCTTTCGCCACCTGCAACGCTGTCACGGCGCGCGAGTACTCGTCTTCACCGACCAATTTGCTGCGCCGAAGACCCGCCAGCCGCTTGAGGTTAGCCGCGGATTCCTCGCGCACAGCGACGGCTTTGTCCAGTTGCGCCCGCAACAAGGTGGCATCAATGCGCAGGATCTGCTCCCCGCCGGCCACGGTATCACCTTCGTAGAAGGGGACCGCCGTCACCCGCCCTTCCTCCTGGGCGTGGATCCGTACCGTGCGCCGTGCCCGCAATGAGCCGCTGTAAACGTGGGTGAGATTGAACGCATCCAGGCGCACTTCAGCCAACTCAACCAAATGGGGCCGGCTTTGGCGCGATTTCTTCTGCGCCGGCGGCTTGCCCCGCACCCGCTGGACGAGCGCGTCTTTGGCCTTCTCAAAGGCGGTTGTTAAGCCCGCAGTGCTATCGCAACCGGCAAGAGCGGTGGCCAGCAGCGTGGCCGCGAGCAACCACCCTGCCGTACGCACACGGCTTCCATAAAGGGCAGCTCTAAAAATAGTCATTGTTTCGTGAGTGCAAGGAAGCACACCGCGCGCGCAACCGCAGTGTATAGGTGATACATGAGGATTCGAGCACGGCGCTGACGCCGCCATCGCGGAAAAGTGCATTGTTAGAGGTGCCCCAAAGTCCATGGCGGTTTCCACTACGCGCGCTCACTACTGTGGACGGTCCTCTATAAGCGGTGCCTCATGGGCGCTCACGGGCGGTAGCTCGCCTTCGTATGGCTCGACTTCCACCAGGGCACTGTGGGCGATCGGACCTTGCGCCAACTGCGAGGTGCCCGCATCCCGTGTGAGCACATTGGGGTTACCGTGTTTGTCCAGCGCGCCAGGCTGGCCGGGCTCGGCCGGGTCGTACCAGGCGCCGGTGGATACCCGCACCACCCCTTGGCGGATACCATCCGAGACCGTGGCACAGGCCAGCATCGCCCCGCGGCCGTTGAACACCCGTACCACTTGGCCGTCGTCGATACCCCGCGCCTTGGCGTCCTCGGGATGCATTTCGATGGGCTCGCGGCCCGCGCGCTTACCGGCGCGGGACACGGGGCCGTCGTCCATCTGTCCGTGTAGCTTGGTGACTGGCTGATTGGAAATCATATGCAGTGCAAACTCGCTGGCCAATGAACCGCCCAGCCATTCGCGCGGTTCCATCCACTTAGGATGCCCAGGGCAATCATCGTACCCGTAGCCGCGGATCCGCCCAGAGTAGATCTCGACTTTCCCCGAAGGGGTTTTCAATGGGTTGGCCTCAGGATCTAGGCGAAAAGCCTCGAATGCGATGTAAGGCTCATCGGGCTCGGGTACTTCCACATATCCCCGGCGCCAGAACTCATCGAAGTCCGGCAACTCGATCCGATGCCGCGCCGCCTGTTGGCGGGAGACGGCATACAGATGCCGTAACCACTGCGCTTCGTCCCGCCCCTCGGTGAACCGATCATGGAATCCCAAGCGCGCGGCTAAAGCCGAGAAGATAGCGTAGTCGGGCCGGGCCTGGCCCACCGGCTCTATGGCTTTTTGCATGGCCATGATGAAGCGATCGCGCGAACTGGCCCCTATATCATTGCGCTCCAAGGTGGTCGTTGCCGGCAACACGATGTCGGCATACTTCGCCGTCGCCGTCCACCAGATCTCATTGACCACAATGGTTTGCGGGCGCTGCCAGGCGCGCACCAAACGGTTGAGATCTTGGTGATGATGAAACGGGTTACCGCCGCACCAGTACACCAATTCGACGTCCGGATAGGTGCGCGTCATCCCGTCGAACTCATAGCGCTCACCTGGATGGAGCAGCATGTCGGCGACGCGGGCTACCGGAATGAAAGCGTTGGACGGGTTCGGTCCGCGCAACATCACCGGCACGGGGAAGCGGCGCACCGGATTGCCGTAGCCGTTCATGCTGCCGTAACCGAAACCGCAACCGCCGCCCGGCAAACCGATCTGCCCCAACATAGCGGCCAGGGTAGCGGCCATCCAATAAGCTTGTTCACCGTGTTCGGCCCGCTGTAGCGCGTAAGCCACACCGATCATGGTGCGCCCGGAGTCCATGCGCCGGGCCAGGGCCACGATAGTTGCGGCGTCCAACTCAGTGATGTTGGCCGCCCACCTCGCGTCTTTGACCACACCGTCCTCATGGCCCTCGAGGTAACGGGCGAAACGCTCGAACCCCTCGGCATGGGTACGCAAGAAGGCCGCATCGTGCAGCCCCTCCGATAACCAGGTATGGGCGAGGCCCAGCATCAAAGCCACATCTGTATTCGGCCTCGGACTCAGCCATTGGGCATCGAGGGCTTGCGCGGTGTCGTCGCGTACAGGGGTGAGGCTGATCACCTTTACACCGCTTTGGCGCAGGCGCGGCAGCCATTTGTGGGTGCTGTGCTCGCCCATGCCGCCAGGTTCTACCTGGGTATTTTTCAGTCCCAGGCCCCCGAACGAGACAAAGAGATCGGTGTGCTCGCAGATGCTGTCCCAGGAGGTGAAAGGGCCACGGCCTAACCCTTTGTCGCCGAATATATACGGCAAGATAGCGTGCCCGGCCGCATTCGAATAGGTATGGATCTGATCGACATATCCGCCCAGTTGCCCCAAAAAGCGCTGCAACAAGGTCTTCGCATGATGAAACCGGCCCGCGCTGGACCAGCCGTAGGAGCCACCAAAGATGGCGTCCTTGCCGCAATTACCATGCACCCGCTGCAACTCGGCAGCTACCCGATCCAGCGCCTCGTCCCAGGACACGCGCACAAAAGCCTCGGCCCCCCGCAACTGGGTCCGGGCGCCAGGACCTTGCTCCAGCCAAGAACGGCGTACACACGGCTCGGCTACCCGGGTGCCAGCATAAACCGCTGCGGGCACGGCGCGGGAAATAGAGGAAGGGGATGGATCGGATTCAAACGGCTCTACCCGCACCAGACGGCCATCTTGCACATAGGCGTTAAACGCGCCCCAATGGGATGAATGCCGGCGCATATTGGCATCAGCCGGCGCCGGGAGGGCTTCAGACATCGGTTGTTCCGCCACTGTGCAGATCCACTAAGCTAAGACCCACTAAGCGGCAACTGCTTTTGCCGCTGCCTGGTAGGCGCACAGGGTTTGCTCGATATCACGCTCTTCCAATGCCACCGACACGTAGTGTTTGCCGGCGCTCTTCAAGATGCCGTGCGCGCGCATGACTTGATTAAAAAGCGCGAGTTGGCCGGCATCAGCGGCCAATACATCGCGGTAATTGCGCACTTCACGCTCGGTGAATACAACGTCGAACATCGGTGCCTCACCCACCACCTGGGCGGCCACACCCGCATCGGCCAGAGCGGCGCGAAGGCCGCTCATCAAGCGCTCACCGATTTGAAAAAGCCGGTCGAAAGTGCCTGGCCTGCGCAACACGTTCAACGTCGCCAAGCCGGCCACGGATGCCACCGGGTTGCCGCTCAATGTTCCGATCTGCAGGGTAAAATCTTCCGGCGCCACAGCGTCGGCATCGAAGTGCGCCATGATTTCCCTACGGCCGGCAATGGCCGCCAGCGAAAAACCACCGCCGATGACTTTGCCCAGCGAGCAGATGTCGGGGGTCACGCCGTAATAACCTTGGCCGCTCGCATACCCCATGCGAAAACCAGTCACGACTTCATCGAAGATCAGCACCAAACCGAGTTCCGTGGTGATATCCCGAAGCGACTGTAAAAAACCGGGCTCGGGTGGAATAAGCCGCTGCATCGGCTCGACGATAACGCCTGCCAACTCTGCCGCATTTTCCCGGATAAGGCTCACCGCCGCTTCAACATCATTGAACGGCGCGATGATCATATCCTCGCCAACGTGCTCTGGAATACCGGCTGAATCGGCCACCGGTAAAGGAAAATTCGCAAGCTGCGTAGGCGCGAGGCTGTGCAACGAATAATCACTCATACCGTGATAGCCGCCTTCGAACTTGAGTAACTTATCGCGCTTTCTATGGGCCCTGGCCAAACGCATAGCATAGAGCGAAGCTTCGGAACCGGAGCTGACGAAACGCACCTGATCCGCGCACGGCGTGGCCTCGACGATGGCTTCGGCCAAAGCTACGCAGTGTTCATTGTTAGCAAAAAAAGTCGTGCCTAATGGAATTTGCTCGTTCACCGCCGCCAACACCTTCGGATGACCGTGCCCTATCAGCAGCGGCCCGGAACCCAGCAAAAAATCCACGTACTCAACGCCGTTGACGTCTTTTATCCGCGCGCCCTTCCCTTCGCGCACAAAGAAGTCCGGCGGAAAATTACCTAGGCCGCCGGCCGGCAGTACACGTCTAGCACGTTCGGTTAAGGATGGTTGTTGTGAAATCATGATTATTCAAAGCTGACCTAGCATCGCCGCATTATCGCCGAGGCTAAGGGCCATCGGTAGCGGTGACCCTTGAGGGCACCTTAAAAAAATGCACTTTTTCCGCGATTGCGGCGTCAGCTCCGTGCTCGAATCCTCAGGTATCACCTATACACTGCGGTTCTGCGCGCGGTGCTTCCTTGCACTCACGAAACAATGACTATTTTTAGAGGCGCCCTTGAGGCCATCTCGCCGGACAAGAACACAGAAGTAGACAGAAGAGCGGGGGACGATTTAGTTGAAGATCGATTGGGGTGGAGGCGATTCGGCTAGTGCGGATACTAACCGGCGGCTGCCGCCTTCTGACCCTGGCGCTTGCGCCCGGTGCGGCGATACCTGTTCGGGCGTGGCCGCTTAGGCGTGGTGGACGTAACCGGCGGGCCTAGTAGGGGCGCCAACTCCCTAAGCGCTTGCCAATATACCCGGCGCTTGAAGAAAATGACTTCGCGCGGCGGCCACCAGTAGTGCACCCACCGCCAGGTGTCGAATTCCGGTTTTATGTCGTGGTCCAAACATACACTGTCCTCACCACCCACCATGCGCAGCAAAAACCACATCTGTTTTTGCCCGATACACTGGGGCGTACAGTTCTTGCGTACGTACCGCGAAGGTAATGTGTACTTTAACCACTGGCGGGTGCAGCCGACCACCTCGACACAGGCGGGCTCCAGCCCCAGTTCCTCGTAGAGTTCCCTGAATAAGGCTTCCTGCGGCGCTTCATCTGCTTTGATCCCACCCTGAGGAAACTGCCACGAATCCTGCCCAACCCGGCGCGCCCACAGCACCTTATCGTCACCATCACTGACGATGATACCGACATTCAGGCGAAAACCATCCGAGTCAATCACGACCCTTTCCCCAGGCTTAAGGCACCTCCATGGGCGCGCGATATGACGGTTTTATGTCAATCCTCGGCCGAGGTCAACCGAACAGCACCGCTACGGCCCGATCGACCGCATTGAGAACTAACACCGCCAGAAATTTGGCGGCGTCAGCTTAAGCCGGAAAAGCTACAAGCGGCGGCGGCTATGAACTTCGAACCCGCCGTGGCAGCCACCCATGGCTCAGCGTTAACATAAGGTTTATGAAACTGCACTTAGACAACAGCGCCAGATTTCGCATCACCAGCTATTCACCGGCCGGCATCGCAGTTAACGAAACCACCTATCCAGGATCATTAATTATTCAAGCCGATACCGCTCCCCAACCTTGGGCGGCACTCACCGTAGACGATATCAGTCGGCAAAGCTTGCAAACTTATTTGGATCTCAAGCCGGAGATAATGCTGATCGGCACCGGCGCACGTCAACAATTTCCGGCTGTGGACCAACTGGCGTTTTTGTACGCCAGTGAACTCGGATTTGAAATCATGGACACAGCGGCGGCTTGTAGAACGTTCAATATCCTCATCGGCGAAGAACGCCGTGTCATCGCGGCGGTACTCGCGCCGACTTGATACGCCAAGCGGAGCTAACCGAAAACGGTCTCCATAGAAAAACCTTCACGCTCGAGCATCTCGCGCATCCGCTTGAGCGCTTCAATTTGAATTTGACGCACCCGCTCCCGGGTTACGCCAAGCTCGTTGCCGACCTGATCAAGGGTAGAAATTTCTCGCCCATACAAACCAAAACGGCGCTCCACCACGGCGCGCTGCTTTTCACTCAACTGATCCAGCCAACTTTCCATGTGGGAATGAATGCACTCTTCTTGCAACGTCTCGCAGGGATCAACGTTGTATTCATCGGGAATCGAATCTAAAAGCGAGCGCTCCGAATCACCCGAACGGGGCATATCCACAGAGGCTATGCGCTCGTTTAATCCGAGCATACGCTTGACTTCCTCGAGCGGCCGGTCAAGCTCCGTCGCCACATCCTCCACGCTTGGCTCTTTATCCAAACGCTGAGCTAAGCGCCGGGCGGCGCGCAGACAAACATTGATCTCTTTAACCACATGAATCGGCAAGCGGATGGTGCGCGTCTGATTCATCAGCGCCCGTTCAATCGTTTGCCGGATCCACCATGTGGCGTAGGTGGAAAAACGAAATCCCCGCTCCGGATCGAACTTCTCAACCGCGCGTATCAGTCCAAGATTACCCTCCTCGATCAGGTCTAGCAGGGCCAGTCCACGGTTCATGTAGCGGCGCGCTATCTTGACCACTAACCGTAAGTTGCTTTCGATCATGCGCTGGCGCGCGGCCATTTCGCCACGCAATGCCCGCCGGGCGAAATACACCTCTTCCTCGGCGCTGAGTAAGGAGGCGTAGCCGATCTCATTGAGGTAGAGCCGGGTGGCGTCTAGCTCACGTTCCGCCGTCTCTGCGGGTGAGAACCGCACATTGGGCGCCGGTTCATCGACTGGGTCCAAGGGGGGCGGAAAATCCCGCCCATGATCCGATTCCTCAGCAACATCGTCTACACGGGATGTGAACGGGCTCGCGCTCGACATAGTTATCTCCTACCCGGGTTTTAGGGGCAAGTAGGAGATGGGATCCACCGGTTTGCCATCACGGCGTATCTCGAAATGGAGTTTGACCCGATCACTATCGGTGTCTCCCATCTCCGCGATCCGTTGGCCCCTAACTACTTCATCACCTTCGGTGACGTGTAGCTTTTTATTGTGTGCGTATGCACTTAGGAATCTTTTATTATGTTTCACTATAATAAGCTGACCATATCCACGAAGTCCACTCCCGCTGTAAACAACACGTCCATCGGCCGCCGCGAGCACGTCCTGACCGCGCTTGCCGGCGATATCTATTCCGGTCCTCTTGGTCCCTTTGAACGTCTTGACGATCCGCCCCTTGGTGGGCCACATCCACTGACTCATCGGCGCATTCCCACGGGAACGCGGCGCCACCGGCTTGGCCCGCTTCGCGGCATTCGCCGCTGGCGAACGCGGCGGTGAACGCTGCCCTGACTTGGCCAGCGCGCCGCCTTGCGATCGATGTTGAGGCCAATCGATGCCGGTATCGGAGAGAAGAAGCGGCTGATCGGGGTAGATAGTGTAAGGCGCGCCTATACCGTTCCATCTGGCGAGTTCCTTGTAATCAAGGCCATAGCGCCAAGCGATGGCGTACAAGGTATCGCCACGCTTTACCCGGTGAATGCGCGTCCTCACGCCATCGGCCCCAGTGACTGGCTGCACCACCCGCGAATCGGCTCCGGCAAACTCCTCGCCATCCACCGGCGCCTGAATAGGTAGCCCCGAGGTACAACCTGCGGCCACCAACGCTAGAGCGGATACGACGCTCATTGCGGCAGCGATTCTTGTCATCGGTGGCTTGTTCACACCAGCGGTACGAATCGGACCCGGTCAAGTGTCTCTTCGGTGAAACCATGGGCTTGCCGGCGGATCAGCAACAAAGACTGCCCCTCGCGATGACCTGCCGGGATGACCAACCGGCCACCGATGGCCAGTTGCTCCTTCAGTGCCACCGGCACATCAAGAGGCGCCGCCGCCACCAGTATCGCGTCAAAAGGCGCCTCATCTTGCCAGCCGGCGTAACCGTCGCCCTCGCGAAACACCACATTGGAGCAACCCAATCTACGCACTCGGCTTCGGGCACCATCGAGCAAAGCACCGATACGTTCCAGGCTGTACACACGCTCGGCCAACTCAGCCAAAACAGCGGTTTGATACCCACACCCCGTACCTATTTCCAATACTTTGTCCGGGGTACCGCTAACCCCTATGGCGGCCGCAGTCATGCGCGCCACCACATAGGGCTGGGAGATAGTTTGCCCATGGCCGATGGGCAGTGCCGTATCTTCGTAAGCGCGACTGGAAAGCGCCTCGTCAACAAACAAATGGCGGGGCACTTGTGCCATCACGGCCAGCACCCGCTCATCGCCGATACCATGTTGCCGCAGGCGGTCGATGAGCCGATCCCTGGCGCGCTGAGAAGTCATTCCTATACCCGCTCTTCCACTCACGGATGTGCCAACCTCTCAAGCCACGCTGTGACCGAATCCATGGCCGTGGTTCGGGTCAAGTCTGTATGTAATGGAGTAACCGCCACCTTGCCTTCGCGCACCGCGTGAAAATCGGTACCCGGACCGGCATCGTGTTCCGCCCCCGTCGCCCCAATCCAATAAACCGAGCCATTGCCCCGTGGATCGGGCATTGCGATCACCGGCTCGGCTTGGTGGCGCGAGCCTAGCCGCGCCACTTCAAACCCGGCTAATTCGCCGTACGGTAGATCGGGGACATTGACGTTCAAGATAGTATCGCCAGGAATCGTATTCTCGGACAGATTGGTCACCATGTCCTTCGCCACCTGCGCCGCCGCCGCATAATGAGTGGGTTGTTCCGACACAAGAGACACGGCAATCGCCGGCAGGCCTAGAAAGCGCCCCTCCATCGCCGCCGCAACGGTTCCTGAATAGATAACGTCATCGCCTAAATTAGCGCCGGCATTAATGCCGGAAACCACTAGATCGGGCTGCTCGCGAAGCACCCCGAACAGGGCTAGATGAACGCAGTCGGTCGGGGTGCCATCGACAAAATAAAATCCCGACGATGCCCGGTTTACCCGTAACGGCCGCGATAGGGTCAGTGAGTTGCTAGCACCGCTGCGATTGCGTTCAGGGGCAACCACAACGACGTCAGCGACACTGCACAGCGCATCGGCCAGCGCCCTCAATCCCGGCGCTAGGTAACCATCGTCATTGCTTACCAAAATTCGCATTCATGCGCACTCATCAGGCACTAATTCCAACCATAAGCAGCTACCAGCAGCCTTGTGTATGGCGCGCAGCCTGGTGCGGTGCGCCTCCCATTCCGCCATGTCGGCGCGCACCACACGCAACTGCCCTAGTGGCCGGAGACGGCGCTCATCGGCCGAAGGCGCGGTGTAATCATTCTCATCATCGTCGAGCAACGCCAAGCTGGTCTGGCCACCGGTCATAGCCAGGAAAACGTCAGCCAGGATTTCGGCATCGAGCAAAGCGCCGTGTAAATCGCGCTGTGAGTTGTCTACCGCATACCGTTTACAGAGCGCATCCAAGCTATTGCGCTGGCCGGGATGCATCTGGCGGGCCAAGGCCAAGGAATCCAATACCGAGCAGCGCTCGCCGATATCGCCTTCGAGATCGCTACGGATGATTTCCGCGTTTAAAAATGCGACATCGAAAGGTGCGTTATGAATAATGAGTTCCGCGCCAGCGATAAACTCCAGGAACTCACCCGCCACGTCGGTAAAACACGGTTTGTCAGCCAAGAAATCAAGGGTAATGCCGTGGACTTCCAAAGCCCCCTGATCGATGTCCCTTTGCGGATTTAAATACTGATGAAAATGACGGCCGGTGAGGCGCCGGTTAACCATTTCAACAGCTCCGATCTCGATGATCCGGTGTCCCGCCTCTGGCTCCAACCCCGTGGTCTCCGTGTCTAACACCACCTGTCTCAAGACAACCCTCCCCGGTATTGTTTAATCGCTTGGCGGGCCAGCGCGTCCACCCGCTCGTTGTCCGGATCGCCACTGTGCCCCTTCACCCATTGCCACTCGATGCGGTGGCCCGTTTGTGCGGCATCCAAACGCCGCCACAGATCGTCATTTTTCACCGCTGTCTTGGCCGCGGTGCGCCAGCCGTTGCGCCGCCACCCGCTCATCCAGCGGGTGGCGCCATCCAACACGTAACGCGAATCGCTGCGCACTAATACATCACAGGGCCGGAGCAGTGCTTCCAAGCCGGTGATGATGGCCATCAACTCCATCCGGTTATTGGTGGTGCGCGCCTCACCACCGCTCAACTCCCGTTCATGCTCTCCATAGCGCAGCAATACCGCCCAACCGCCAGGCCCTGGATTGCCGCTACAAGCCCCATCGGTGTGGATCTCAACGCGCTGCACCATCAAGGAGCCTTGCGGCTAGAAGCCTTAGGCCGCGCGGCAGTGCGAGTGGACGGTTCGGCAAGTCCCCCCACAACGGCCAAACGGCGCGGCCGCCAACGTGACACGATGGGCCGCAGGCCGAACACGCGCTTACGCCCCAACAAGACGTAACTCCCCGCCACCGCGCCGGCAAAGCTATAAGCCAAAGCGGCCGGTGCCAACCACGGCCTTGGCAACGGATCGCTCAATGTGCCAACCCTCTCGAAACCGAGCAACGCCAACCAATCCGTTACCCGTCCAACGCTCAGCAATCTAGCATTCCAAGGCGGGTTACGGCGGTGGCGCAAGGCCAGATGTGCCGCACCGAATAGGCTTACCGGCGAGAATCCAGTGATCAGAATATGCCCTTCAGGCGCCAACACTCGATGCGCTTCACGCAAAACCGCGTGGGGACGGGGGTGCATTTCGAGCACATGTGGCAATATAAGCAGATCGATGCAGTCGGAATAGAACGGTAAATCGTGCGGCTGTGCGCATATATCACCCGGCTGTTGACGTACCGCTCCCACCAAGACATGGGCCGCGCCTGGAAGCGGATCGCACGAAGCCAGATCGAGGAGTTGCAACACATTGCCAATCTGCACTGCGGTGCGTACAGCGCGCCCGCGTAAAGCCCGGTATATTCCACGCCGCTCGGCGTCTCTATATAAACGGCCGGGGAGCTTGCCGAACCACTCGGCGAAAACAACATCGGAGGGCTTTGTACTCATGGGTGGCATTATATAGTTCACTGCATTAGAGAAAACACTTTAAATATCAATAATAACTAGTTGATCACACTAAATGTTGTCAATTTTACCGCAGCTACAACCCATACATAATATGGGCCGAATGAGCATGAGTTCCCAGAGGAGTACAGCCGCCGCCGCTACAATACTAGCGGCGGCGCTGAGTCATGGTTGCACGCTTCATGGCATCAAGGACGAACTGCCGTCCATAGACAACTTCAGCAACATACCTGGGCTTTCTTGGCTGAGTTATGAAAAAAATCATACCTCGAAGAACGCTGCTCAGGCCGCCGCCACTCATGGAGCCACGGCGGATCTGCCCTCACCTAGCAGTAGTTCTGCATTGGCCTTGGCCAAACCACTGGCGACGCGGGCACCGCTCACTTCCGCTCCAAATTCTGCCAACTCGGCGCCAGCCTCTGCGAATGAACACCGCAACGACCGGCGTACCGACCTTTGGGGCCGCATTCGGCGTGGTTTTCGCATGGAGCTAGCGCCACATTCAAGCGTGCAAGCTAAACGGGTTTGGTTTGCTGACAACCCTCACTACGTCAAGCGGGTATCGGAGCGGGCAGCCCCTTATCTGCACTACATCGCCGAAAACATAGCCCAACGCGGCCTGCCGATGGAACTCGCCCTGTTGCCCATCGTCGAGAGCAGCTACAGGCCACTGGCCTACTCTAGCAGCGGCGCCGCCGGGCTTTGGCAGATAATCGCTCCCACTGGCCGGCACTTGGGACTTAAACAAAACTGGTGGTACGACGGGCGCCGCGACGTGATTGACGCCACCGCCGCAGCGCTGAGTTATTTACAAGAATTGCACGCGGAATTCGCCAGTTGGCCACTGGCACTCGCCGCTTACAACTGTGGCCGCGGCACCGTTACCCGTGCTCAGGCACGCAGCGCCGCTTTAAACCGGGACACCGACTACTGGTCCATTCGGCCGCTACTCCCATGGGAAACTCAAGATTACGTACCGCGCCTCCTGGGCATGGCCGCCGCGGTACTAGAAACCGAATCCTTAGGGCTAACCTTGGCCACCATCGCGGATGCTCCGTACTTCTCCATCGTCGAAGTTGGCACGCAACTCGACTTGGGCTTAGCGGCGCAAATGGCAAACGTCGAGTTAGCTGAATTGCAGCGGTTAAACCCGGGATTCAAGCGCTGGTCGATGGATCCGGACGGTCCTCACAGATTGCTCATTCCGGCACCAAAAGCCGAGGGCTTTAAAATAAAACTCGCTAAAGTCCCTCCCGCGAAACGCGTAACCTGGCGCCGGCATGTCACCGCTTCTGGTGAAAACCTGGGCCAGATCGCGCGCCGTTACGGTACCCAAGTCAACGTGCTCAAAAAAGTCAACAAGCTGCGGTCACCGTTCATACGCGCAGGAAAAACACTGATCGTACCTGTTGTAGGCTCCACCTCCGCGGCCACGCTAGCGTCGGCACCACCGATGACACGCTCAGGCG
Organism: Gammaproteobacteria bacterium; assembly: GCA_012103455.1. Classification (GTDB taxonomy): domain Bacteria; phylum Pseudomonadota; class Gammaproteobacteria; order HK1; family HK1; genus WLWT01. The sequence continues at coordinate 2,739,314 of WLWT01000001.1, read as the reverse complement.
CCGTTGGCGGCTCTAGCAAGACTCGCGTTCATGAGGTACGTGCCGGCAACTCACTTTGGTCCATAGCACGGCGCTACGATTTGCGCGTTGCCACACTCGTTCAAGCCAATCCCGGCATGAGTGCAAAAAAAATACTGCGCCCCGGCCAAAAGCTCACTATACCGCCGGCGCCTACGGCGCCCTCGCGTACGGCACCGGCGAAGCGCGGTGCCGCGGTAACCGCATCTACCGGCGCTGCCTTCACCGCTGAGCGCGCACGCGTGTATACAGTGCGGGTGGGGGATTCACTATGGAGCATTGCGCAGCGGCTGGGTTATAGAGTTTCCCAGCTCCGCCAGTGGAATAACTTGACGGCTAAGACCATACTCAAACCCGGACAGCGGCTGAATCTTTATCCGCCCGCTGCCGGCCACTCGGGATAGGCCATCACTGCGCCATTGGTTGCCCATGAGCGTCAAGTGGATTTGGCTGCATCACCGCTGTGATGCTCGTATGATTCCCCTATGAGTCAGCTCCCGGCAAAAATCGGCAAGTACACCATTCTCGACATCGCCGGTAAGGGTAATGTGGGCGTTGTCTACGCCGGGCACGATCCATTCTCAGATCGGCACGTTGCGATCAAAGTCTGCGCGGTGGATGGCGACACCAGCGGGGGCACTGGCCGGTTGTTCCGCAAGATGTTCTTCAACGAAGCCCATACCGCAGGCTCGTTGAACAACCCTAACATCCTCAAAATATTCGACGCCGGTGAAGAAGATAACAAGCCGTATATCGTCATGGAATACGTCTCTAGCGGTTTGACCCTCAAAGATTACTGCACACCGGACAAGCTACTGGCGATTGAGAAAGTGGTTCAGATTGGATTCAAATGCGCCAAAGCGCTCGACTATGCTCACCGGCGCGGCGTCATACACAGAGACATCAAACCGACCAACATCATGCTCACGGACGATGACGATGTGAAAATTGGCGATTTCGGCATCGCCCTACAGGCGCAGGCAGACACCACGCAGGTGATAGGCATAGTCGGCTCCCCCCTCTACATGTCTCCCGAGCAGGCGAGCGAGGAAGAACTCAACAACCAAACCGACATCTACTCCCTAGGCGCAGTGTTATTCGAGTTACTGACCGGCCGCCCGCCGTTCATGCCGGCCCCGCTCACGCGGCTCATCTTTCAGCTTCTAAACGAAACCCCGCCCACTGTTTCTTCGCTGCGCGTGCAGGCACCGGAGCAGCTCAGTACGGTGATCGCCAAGGCGCTGGAAAAAGACCGGAACAAGCGCTACAAAACTGGCCTTGAATTTGCTATCGAACTGGCCCGAGTGGCGGGCCAGTTGTACACGCCATCGGAGCTCGAGGAGGACTAGAAGTTCTCGCGGGTCAAGGAGCTGCGCTTCTTTCAGGAATTCTCGGACGCGGAAGTCTGGGAGGTGGTCAGAGCGACCCGGTGGGTAAACGCACTCGCCGGTGACAATGTGGTCCAGGAGAGGGAGACGGATCAGGCTTTTTATATCATCGTCAAAGGCAGTGCTGCGGTTCTCAAAAACGACAGCCGCATCGTCACACGGCTCGCGCGCACCAGCGACCATCTATCGAAGGCTCGCGACCTCAAGTAAAGTGTCGCAATGACGGCTAACCAAACATTAGGGAGACCATCGCGATGGCCGACGTAACCGAAGTCGATGCCCAAGACCCCGCTAAGAAAAATTCACCGATTATGGTGGACGTGGAATCCGAATCGACCGTGGTGCTCGACGCAGCGACCCGATTCTGCTACTGGAATGGGGGGGAATTCCCTGAAGGTGCTGAAGTGACTAATAACGGTAATAGCTATGAATGCAGTTATGGAAACTGGGTTAAGATCTAGGGCTCCAGGCCTCAGATTAAGTCCGAACCTCGGATTAAAGTGTAGGTAGTCGCACCGGTGGGATTCTTGCAGAGTAAACGGGCGCTCGTGATGGGCGTGGCGAGCAACCGCTCCATCGCCTGGGGGATTGCGCAAGCCATTCACCGGCAAGGTGGGGAATTGGCATTTACCTATCAAGAAGAGCGGCTAGCCGAGCGAGTGCGAAAGCTCGCAGCGGCGGTAGACTCGCAACGGGTACTGCCGTGCAACGTGGCGCAAGACGAATCCATTACCAGCGTATTTGAACAGTTGGCCGCTTCGTGGGATACCTTGGACGTGGTGGTACACGCTATTGCGTACGCACCGCGCGAAGCCTTGGAAGGCGATTTTTCGCAGGTAAGCCGCGAGGCTTTTCACATAGCCCATGATATCAGCAGTTTTAGTTTAACCGCCGTCTCGCGCCATGCCGCCACCCTTATGGCCAACGGCGGTTCCATCGTCACCCTCACCTATCTGGGCGCCGAACGGGTAGTGCCCAACTACAACGTGATGGGCCTCGCCAAAGCCAGTTTAGAAGCTAACGTGCGCTATCTGGCAGCCGATCTAGGGGCCAAAAATATTCGCGTCAATGGCATTTCCGCCGGGCCTATAAAGACCCTCGCTGCCGCCGGCATCCCGGAGTTTCGTAGCTTTTTGGAACATGCGCGCAATACCTCTCCCTTAAAACGCAATGTCGATATCCACGAAGTCGGCAATGCAGCGGCCTTCCTGTGCTCGGAACTAGCCTCGGGTATCACCGGCGAGATCTTGTACGTTGATGCTGGCTACAGCACCATAGGTATGAGTACCTGAAATCCTACCCAGTTAGCCACTTATCCAGTTATCCGATAGTGCCTAAATATGGGTTAAGCTAGTCCCCGAATATGGAATATACGCCGCGGTTGAATATGAACTGGATTTCTATTTCATGTTGCGGCAAGTTCACTCTGCGGCCGTGGAATAAGCGGCCCACCCGCGAACAAGTGTTGTAAAAGCAACAAGTGTCATAAAAGCAGCGCTTTATTCCGTTAACACTCACACTGCAAGAACCACTAGGCAACTCACCATCCTTCGGGTCAGACAGCCCAATAAACAGGTCGGCATCCATGTCGAGGACATACAGATTTTCCTTGCATCGGCCTGCAAAATACAGCTTACGAAGGGGAATCACCAAGTAACCTCACTGGTTACACTCATAGTCAGTCCCTGTGGCTTCACCTAACTGTAATCCAGGGGTAATTTTAACCGTCGGCAAGATTAGGCAAAATAACTCACCTAACACCTAAAAAAGAGAGAAGAATTGTGTCCCCCCTGATTTTACGGCTGGAGATCAACGGCCAGCCGCTGCGTTGGATCCCGTGGCAAGAGGCGATAGTGCTTCACACCCGCGATCGCATCGCCTGGTGCGCCGGAGAGCAGAGCTTTACATTTTGGGGTGGCCGCTCGCGCGAGACGGGTGAGCGCTCGTGCGTGAACATCAACTCCATCATCGCGGTGCGAGGCAGTGCCCGCGGACACATGCACGCAGGAACCCCGCCCCTGTCCAACCGGGAGTTGTTCTTGCGCGATGGACACATCTGCATGTACTGCGGCCAGCAATTCTTCGAGTATGAACTCACTAGAGATCACATCGTGCCACTGTCCAAGGGCGGGCGGGATAGCTGGAACAATGTCGCTACCGCCTGCCGGCCGTGCAACCACAAAAAAGGTGCGCGCACGCCAGAGGAGGCCGACATGCCCCTAGTGGCAGTGCCTTACGCACCAAACCGGGCGGAGTATCTAGCACTGTCCAACCGCAGGATCTTAGCCGATCAAATGGAATTCTTGAGCAAGCGGTTCAAACGCAAAGAGCGGATTGTGGAAGGCAGATAACACAGAGCCGCTTCCGCCCGGCACTAGCAGTTGGGCGGACCACTCTAAACATTGGACCACGCATATATAGCCATGGAAAACAAATAGCTAAAGGGCACCTCTGAAAATGCACTTTTTCCGCGATTGTGGCGTCAGCGCTGTGCTCGAATCCTCAGGTATCACCTATACACTGCGGTTGTGCGCGCGGTGCTTCCTTGCACTCGCGAAAAAATGACTATTTTTAGAGGCGCCCTAAAGAAGATGAACAACTATAGACGGCTCTCGAAAATCTCCACATCCGCCTTCGCCCGTAGGGCATCAATCAGTCCGCGCAACTCAAATTGACCAATGTCCCGAGCGAGGCCGTTAGCGAATTGCGTCTTGGCTGCCTCCAGCGGTAGCTTGGCTTCGCTTACTTCAGTCAACATTACCACCACATAATCCTTTGCCTCATTGATCACCCCGTCGAATACAGCGTTATTTTTCTTCGCCGTCTTATTTTCTTCGGGGTTATTCTCTTTGGGGTTGTCTTCTTCAGGTTGCTCTTCTTTGGGGTGAGGCATCTTAAAAGCCAACTCGAGCGCCTCCGCATCGGGCCCCTTCGCGCCACGGGCCAAGGCAGCGAACTCGGTCCACTTGAGTTCCATGCGGTTAGCCGCCGCCTCGGCGTCTAACCCACCTCGAAGCTCGCGTACCAGCGCCTCGCCTGCTTTCTTCGCCGCTGCTTGTCCTTTTTGTGCACGCACCACTTTCTCGACCTCATTGCGCACATCCTCGAAACTCTGCTCGGCGCTGGGGCGGTGCTCCTCCACACGAACCACTATAGCCGTGCCATCTATGTGATCTAGAACATCGCTGTTGACGCGCTGCTCTAACACCTCCTGGCCAAAAGCCGCGCGCAGTACCCGCTGATCGCCGGCAACCGGATGTCCAGTAATACCTTCCCGGCTAATAAACGGCGTTTGCTCAACGGTCAAAGCCAGTTCTTCGGCGGCGAAGTCCAGTGAGCCAGATTCGGTAAACGCCATATCCCGCAAACGTGTACCTTGCTCGTAATATTCCCCTTCCGCGCGCTTCTTGCGATACTCCGCCAACACTTCATCGCGCACCTCGGCAAATGTAGGCTCCCCATCACCAGAAATCTCATCGACCCGGATCAAATGAAAACCGAACGGCGATCTGATCGGTTCGCTCAACTCACCTGCGGCCAGGGCGAACGCCGCCTCTTCGAATTCAGGTACCATGAAACCGCGCCCGATTTCGCCCAGACTGCCGCCTTGAGCGGCCGAGGCCGCATCGGCGGACACTTCCTTAGCGACATCCTCAAACGCTTCACCGCCAGCAATACGCGCCCGCACAACCTCGATCTCGCTCTTCGCCGCATCTACGGCGGCAGCATCCGCTTCCTCATCGACTTCAACCAAAATATGCCGTACCGTGCGCTGCTCGGGCGGCGTATAAAGCCTACTGTCAGTCTCGAACTGCGCCCTTAGAACATCGTCACCGGGTATGGCAATAGACTCGGCGAGTTTTGCTTTTGACAGCACGACATAAGCCAATTTCACCTGCTCTTCAGAGTTGAACTCCTGCTTATTACTCTCGTAATAGTCCTTCAACTCCTGCTCCGTGGGTTCAACATTCTCTTGCGCCGCGCTCTTTATGATCAGTGCAGAAAACGTTCTGCGCTGGGCTTGCAAACCCAACAATTGCTCGGTCTCGAAGTCAGCGGAAAAAGAGGAGTCACCCAGCGCAGAAGCAATTTGATTGACCAACATCGAGCGGCGCTGATAGAACTCAAAATTGGACGAGGTATACCCGACGTTGCGCAGGGATGCTTCGTATTGTTCCTGAGAGAACCGTCCGTCGCGTTGGAAAGTGGGGGTCGATTGAAGGGCGCCGATTAGCTGCGCATCTGAAATCCGAAGACCCTGCGCCGATGCGCCCTGCACGATCACTTCGTTGTTGATAAGCTGCTCAACCAGCTCGTTCTTACGCTGCGTCTCGGCATCCGGATCATCGATATCCACGGGCCGTTGCATTTGAGCGCGTTGATACGCCAGATTGAATGTCTGCAAGCTAATCTCTTGCCCGTTCACATCAATCACCGGAACGTTAGGATCGACGCCAAAGTATTCCTGGATCCCCCATAGTGCGAACGGCACGCAAATAACTATGACGATGACCCACGCTAGCCACCCTTTGGCTCGGTCTCGAATGTTTTGCAGCATCGGATCTACTAGGTCTCAGACTATGTTGGCATCCGCCTGCGATGTATGACCCGCAAGACCAGACAACTCATTCACATGAAAAAGGGCGCGCCAGCCAAACTGGAGCGCCCTTCGTATATGGCGGAGCGGACGGGACTCGAACCCGCGACCCCCGGCGTGACAGGCCGGTATTCTAACCAACTGAACTACCGCTCCGACGGCTACTGGTGGGTGCTGAGGGGATCGAACCCCCGACTTTCGCCTTGTAAGGGCGACGCTCTCCCAGCTGAGCTAAGCACCCGATAATACTGCCAGGCTACTCATCCAAGGCTTATAGCAATCCGGGCTTACAACAACCCAGGATTGGCAATGCTTCGGTTTCACCGTGACCTGAGGCTCACAGTAACCTAGGGCACCGTCTGCGTTCTGACGCCGAACTCCTCCCCGCGCAACCAAGCGTCGTATTATAGCAACGGATTCTTAGCTGTCATCCTTCTATGCGTCATTATTACCGTCACCAGCATCAATGCTTCATGAGAGTTCCAGCTTCATCCTTGTCTGCCGGCGGCTCGGTCGGCACCAAATCACCCTTCGTATCGTCACGCGATTCAGGCATGTGCCGCAACGCCAACTCAAGCACTTCATCCATCCATCTAACCTGGCGTATATCCAGCCCGTCCTTGATTTCATCAGGTACTTCTGAAAGCTCTCTTTGGTTTTCCTCCGGGATCAAAACAAGCTGTATGCCGCCACGCAGCGCGGCCAGCAGTTTTTCCTTGAGGCCACCGATCGGAAGCACTTCCCCGCGTAAAGTGATTTCCCCTGTCATAGCCACATCGGAGCGCACCGGTACCTGCGTCAGCGCCGACACAAGGGCCGTGCACATACCGATGCCTGCGCTCGGACCATCTTTGGGAGTCGCACCTTCGGGAACGTGGATGTGTACATCGTGCTTTTGATAAAAATCTTCCGCCAAACCCAACACGGCCGCGCGCGCGCGCACCACAGTCATGGCTGCCTGTATCGATTCTTGCATCACATCGCCGAGCGAACCGGTGTTAGCGAGCTTGCCCTTACCTGGAGTTATGGCCGCCTCAATGGTTAACAAATCGCCACCCACTTCGGTCCAGGCCAGTCCGGTGACATGACCGATGCGATCTTGCTCATCGGCGCGGCCAAAGCGAAACCGTTGAACACCCAAATATTGCTCCAGCACATCGGCGCCAACATCAATGCGCTCTGCGCTCTTAGTGCGGACTTTTTCCGTAACCACCTTGCGGCAGATCTTGGCGATCTCACGCTCCAGATTCCGCACCCCAGCTTCACGCGTGTAGTAGCGGATGATATCGGTGGTGGCCGATTCTTCTATTTTAATCTCCTCTTCGGCAAGACCATTGTTCTTGCGCTGCTTGTCTATCAGGTAGCGGTGCGCGATGGAGATCTTCTCAGGCTCTGTGTAGCCGGAGATACGGATGACCTCCATCCGGTCCAACAGCGGTCCAGGGATGTTCATGGTATTGGCGGTAGCCACGAACATCACATCGGACAAATCGTAGTCCACCTCAAGATAGTGATCGACAAACGTATGATTCTGCTCCGGATCCAGCACTTCGAGCAACGCTGAGGACGGATCACCGCGAAAATCCATTGACATCTTGTCCACTTCATCCAACAGAAACAAGGGATTGCGCACGCCGACCTTGGACAGGCTCTGCACGATCTTGCCAGGCAGCGCACCGATGTAGGTACGCCGGTGCCCTCGGATCTCCGCCTCATCACGCACGCCGCCCAACGACATACGGACGAACTTGCGGCTAGTGGCACGGGCGATGGATTGGCCTAGGGATGTTTTACCTACGCCAGGCGGCCCTACCAGACACAGGATAGGGCCTTTTAACTGCTTAACCCGCTGCTGAACCGCTAAGTACTCGAGGATCCGCTCTTTGACTTTTTCAAGGCCGTAGTGATCGGCTTCCAACACCTCTTCAGCCTTGGCCAAATCATGGCGGATCCGGGTGCGCTTTTTCCACGGGACGCTGACCAACCAGTCAATATAATTGCGCACCACAGTGGCCTCAGCCGACATCGGCGACATCATCTTAAGCTTGCCGAGTTCACTTAAGGCCTTGCCCTTGGCTTCCTTGCTCATCCCAGCCTCTTCGATGCGCCGCCCCAGTTCCTCCAACTCGTTAGGCGCCTCGTCCATGTCACCGAGTTCCTTCTGAATCGCCTTCATCTGCTCATTCAGATAGTACTCGCGCTGACCCTTCTCCATCTGCCGCTTGACCCGGCCACGGATACGCTTTTCGACCTGAAAAAGATCCATCTCGTCTTCGATGCACGAAATGATGCGCTCGACACGCTTGCGAATATCGGCGATCTCAAGGATGTCTTGTTTTTGCGGGATCTTAACCGCCAGATGCGCCGCCACCGTATCGGCCAATCGGCTCGGGTCATCGATACTGTTCAACGATCCGACGATTTCCTGCGGGATCTTCTTATTCAGCTTGACGTACTGCTCGAACTGGGTCACCAAAGAGCGGCTAATGACCTCAGCCTCGCGCTCCGCCGCGGGCGCCTCGGCCAGCGGTAGGACTCTAGCGGCAAAGCAATCGCCCACTTGCTCGTAACTTTCGATCGCCGCCCTCAGGCCACCCTCAACCAGCACCTTCACGGTACCATCGGGCAGCTTTAGCAACTGCAAAATAGAGGAGATCGTGCCTATTTTATAAATATCGTCGATCCCAGGATCATCTTGCGCCGCGTCTTTTTGCGCGATCAGGAAGATCTTTTTATCCGCCTGCTGCGCCAGTTCCAATGCGGCTATAGACTTGGCCCGTCCTACAAACAACGGGATAACCATATGGGGGAAAATCACCACATCCCGCAACGGTAAAACAGGGAGGATGAGCGGTAAGCCGCTCTCGCTTTCGTCACGTTCGAACAAGGGCCACCTCAACGGGGAACTCAGCGCGAAGTTCCAAGCAATACATCGTCAACCGGACCGGACGCTACCCCCTGTCTCAGCCGTCCCATACGTGGAGGCGCCGATCCGCGCTTTCAACGCCTTCCTTGGACCCTCCACCCTATTCCGTGGTGGCGGCACGCTGACGGTCACTTTCATAGATGAGCAACGGTTCGGAGTCTCCCCTGATCACCGACTCGTCCACAACGACTTTCATCACATTATCCATGGAAGGCATGTCATACATGGTCTCAAGGAGTTCGTGCTCCAAAATCGAGCGCAGACCACGGGCGCCCGTCTTGCGCTCCATGGCTTTCTCAGCAATAGCACGCAGTGCATCGTCGCGAAACTCTATGTCCGCACCTTCCATTTCGAACAAACGGCGGTATTGCTTGATAAGCGCGTTCTTCGGCTCCGTAAGTATCTTGACGAGCTGCTCTTCATCGAGTTCCTCAAGCGTGGCCAACACCGGCAAGCGGCCAACGAATTCAGGGATAAGGCCATAGTGGATCAAGTCCTCAGGCTCCACATCGAGCAAGATCTCGCCCACCTTTTTACTCTCATCCTTGCTTTTGACATCAGCGCCAAAACCGATACCGCCTTTGATCGACGAGCGGTTTTCGATGATCTTAGCGAGGCCATCGAAAGCGCCACCACAAATAAAGAGGATATTGGCCGTATTGACCTGCAAAAATTCTTGTTGCGGATGCTTGCGCCCTCCTTGGGGCGGCACCGACGCCACGGTACCTTCGACGAGCTTCAATAACGCTTGTTGTACGCCCTCACCGGATACGTCGCGTGTAATCGACGGGTTGTCGGATTTACGGGAAATCTTATCGATTTCGTCGATATAGACGATACCGGTTTGCGCTTTTTCCACATCGTAGTCGCATTTTTGCAACAGCTTCTGGATGATATTCTCCACGTCCTCGCCGACATAGCCCGCTTCCGTGAGCGTCGTCGCATCGGCGATAGTGAAAGGTACGTTCAGCAGCCTAGCCAGGGTCTCGGCCAATAAGGTCTTGCCACAGCCGGTGGGACCTATCAACAAAACATTGCTCTTGGAGAGTTCAACTTCATCCACCGAGAGCCCTGAATCAAGCCGCTTATAGTGGTTATAAACAGCCACCGACAAGACTTTCTTGGCGTGATGTTGTCCTACCACGTAATCATCCAAGATATGGTTGATTTCGCGGGGTGTGGGCAGCGAGCTACCGGTTGCCGTGTCGGACTTTTCCTGGATCTCCTCGCGAATAATGTCGTTGCAAAGATCAACGCACTCATCGCAGATGAACACCGAGGGTCCGGCGATGAGCTTGCGGACTTCATGTTGACTCTTCCCGCAGAAAGAGCAGTAGAGCAGCCGATCACCGTCGCCACCCTTGCCGTGCTTATCGCTCATCGATTGTCCTCAGTAACTCGTCGGTTCGAGATGATGTATTCGAATAGGTGCGCAAAGCCGAGGTTCCAGTCAAAGATTTACATAACAAAGACCTACTTGGCAAAGATTGCTTCTCGGCTTGGGACTTAATTGCTGCTCGCTGCGCTGGGCCGTTCGCGCAGCACCTGATCGATAAGCCCATAAGCTTGCGCCTCGTCAGCCTCCAAGAATCGATCGCGCTCCGTATCCGCGGCAATCGTCTCCAGATCTTGTCCCGTATGCTCCGCCAAGATAAGATTCATGCGCTCGCGCACCCGCAAAATCTCTCGGGCGTGGATATCGATATCTGTCGCCTGACCCTGGAAACCGCCCAGGGGCTGATGAATCATAATGCGTGCGTGGGGCAGCGCGAGGCGCTTGCCCTTGGCGCCACCGGCCAGTAACAGCGCGCCCATGCTGGCCGCCTGACCGATACACATGGTACTGACATCGGGCTTGATGTAGCGCATGGTGTCATAGATCGCCATGCCCGAAGTCACCGCACCGCCCGGTGAGTTGATATAGAGATAAATGTCCTTGTCAGGGTTTTCCGACTCAAGGAATAGCATCTGCGCGACAACGACGTTGGCGGTGTAGTCCTCTACCGGCCCCACCATGAATATCACCCGCTCCTTAAGCAGGCGTGAGTAAATATCGTACGATCGTTCGCCGCGGGCGGATTGCTCCACGACTATGGGAATCAGGTTAAGCCCTTTTATGGAAGGAACTGGTGGATCCGTGATGTCATTCATCAACAGCAAACCCTTACAACGTTAGGTAACTTAAACTCTAGGGCGCCTCTAAAAACAATAATTTTTTCGTGAGTGCAAGGAAGCACCGCGCGCACAACCGCAGTGTATAGGTCATACATGAGGATTCGAGCACGGAGTTGATGCCGCAATCGCGGAAAAAGTGCATTTTTAGCAGGTGCCCTCTAGTAATCGGGAGTGTAGCCACTCCACCTGCGAATAACGGTGTCTATGCGCGCTATATGCTCGCACAAAAGCGACACACAACATGGCTGGCAAGCGTGATCTGTTGCGGGATTTTACCGGATCGCGAGGCGCTCCCGCGGGCGCAAAGCGTCTAGCTTCCAGCAAGGGTACCAAGAATCCTGGCAACGCCGTCAAACATGCTCAAATAAATGCACTCATAATAGGTTAATGCGCGCCTCCCTATGCGGCCGGCTGCGGCCTTCAATCCTCCCAGGATAGAGCCTGATTACGCTTGGTGAGCGCGTCAAATGTGCTCACCTCGTCCGATACTTGTGCATTGGCCAGTACCAGATCGACCACCTGTTCTTCCAATACTGCGGACTCGATCTCGGCCAACCGCTCTCTGTCGCTGTAGAGATAGGCGACGACCCGATGCGGCTCCTCGTAAGTCGAAGCAATGCTCTCAACCCGCGCCCGCACCTGCTGCGGATCAGGCTCAAGTGAGTGCTTTTTAATCATCTCAGCCAACACCAAGCCCAGGCCTACTCGCCGGCGTGCCGCCTCTTCCATCACCTCAGGCCCAACCCCTAAGCCATCCGGATCGATGCCCTGCCGGCGCACCTGTTCTCTACGGGCCTCGAATAGGCGATCCCGCTCCTCCATCACCAGAGCATTGGGTAACTCGACGGTATTGCTGCTGAGCAGCGCGTCCAGGATCCGCTCCTTGGTGCGCGCGCGGATTACATCGGCCAGTTCCCGCTCCATGTTGCGCCGGATCTCGGTCTGGAAGGACTCGATAGTGCCATCTTCTACACCGAACGCTTTGACGAATTCATCGTCCACCTCGGGCAAAGACCCTTCCTCTACTCTGTGCAAGCTAACGGCGAAATCGGCCTCCTTGCCAGCTAAACGCTCAGCTGCGTAGTCCCCGGGGAAGTTAACCTGAATGGTCTTGGATTCGCCAGCGGACATACCGATTATGCCTTCCTCAAACCCGTGGACCGGGTTGGCGCTGCCCAGCACCAGCGCAAAGTCTTGCCCCTTGCCCCCCTCGAAAGCTTCGCCCTCGATAGAGCCCTCGAAATCGATGGTCACCCGATCGCCATCCGCCGCCGCCCGATCGACTTCGTTGAACTGCTTGCGCTGCTCGCGCAGGGTCTGGAGCATCCTGTCAACATCGCCATCTTCTACCTCAGCGGTCGGGCGTGCCACCTCAACGCCTTCAACGGCGGCCAAGTCAAACTCCGGATACACATCGAAAACCGCCGTATAAGACAACCCCTCGCCCGGCTCCGCTTGTAACGGATCGATCACAGGCCCGCTGGCCGGGCGCAGCTCCTTTTGCGTCACGGCGTCGTAGAAACTTTGCTGTACGAGTTCGCCCACCACCTCATCACGGACCCGCTTGCCGAAGCGTCTGGCGACAATTTTAAGCGGCACCTTACCCGGCCTGAAGCCAGGCACACTCGCCGACCGCGTCAGATCCCGTAAGCGGTCGCCCACCTTGGCAGCAATATCATCCTCCGGAACTTGCACGGTCATCCGGCGCTGGAGCCCCTCGGTGGTCTCTACGGCCACTTCCATCAGTTACATACCTCGGCAAAGAGAAGGAGTTGGTGCGAAAGGCGAGACTCGAACTCGCACGGGTCGCCCCACTGGCACCTAAAGCCAGCGCGTCTACCAATTCCGCCACTTTCGCTTAAAGATTCAGTTATTTTGCGCGCACTGCACTTCAGGGCGCGAAACCAAGCGTCGGATTTTGCCATGACGGGTCGGGCGGCACAATCGACAGCGCTTGAATCGGGGCAGACGCATCCCTACACTATGCGCCCTCCCGGGCCGTTAGCTCAGTTGGCAGAGCAGCTGACTCTTACGTTAAAGCTTGGGCACTGACATAATTGCAACATAGCGTCACCTAACTCACTGATTCTTCTATTTTTTCTCGTTGCTCGCCACACTCTCTGTCACATACGGAAACGCTCCTACGCGTCCGTTTTCCGAGCCTATAGCGAGCCTAAATGATGCCGAACCACAGTCCTACCGACCTCAGATCAATCCGCTCTTTGAAGCCACCAGCATCAGGGCAAAAGACATCCACCGCTCCCAATCCGCCAGGGTTTGGGGTGCGGGTATGTTAATGGCTTCCCGAAAGCGCCGTTATTTGGCGAACAGGAAGTTTGGCGGTGTAGAGAGGTCAGCCACTGCGATGGGAGCCAAGCGCCCGCATTGAGCGCCATGCGGCGTCGGCACAGGGCGCAGGCGAACCCCGATCGGTGACGCTGATGAGGGTTTGGGGTGAAAGTAAGCGGCGGCGAGCAGGCCGACGCAACCCCGGACCGATGTTGACCCGCCAGGCACGACCACGCTTTCGCGCGGTATGTTGACCAGCAACAAGTCCGAACTGGCTTGGGGATCGCGCAGAGACGAGTCTCTTGCGCAGGCACCGTTTCAGGTAGGAATTGGCCAGGCCGAGTGCAGCCCCTGGTAGAATTGGACGCCAACACCGTCAAGCTAAGCGTAACTGATTGCCTCTAACTTGGCCGCTCCGGTGTGCTGTGCGTACCGCACTACGGCGCCGCGTTATTGCGGTTTTAGTTCTTTAAGTTGTCGGATTGCACAGAGGAGCAAATATGGCAAAGTGCACCGTTGTTGACCATCCCCTGGTACAGCACAAGCTGACTCTAATGCGGCGCATCGATACGCCGACGGCGAAATTCCGGCAACTGCTAAAAGAAATCTCGCTACTGCTCGGCTATGAAGTGACCCGTAATTTGAGGTTGGAAGACTCAACCATCGAGACGCCCCTAGCGACTATGCGATCGCCCTCGCTGGCGGGCAAAAAACTAGTGCTTATTTCCATTCTGCGCGCAGGCAACGGTTTGCTGGAAGGGATGTTGGAACTGATGCCATCGGCCCGCGTCGGTCACATCGGCTTATATAGAGAGCCGCAGACACTGGCCGCGGTGGAATACTATTTCAAGGTACCCGATGATCTGTCCGACCGGCCAGTACTGATATTGGACCCTATGTTGGCTACAGCTCATTCATCTATTGCCGCTATCGATAGGATCCAAGAAGCCGGCGCGCGCGATATCAAAATGGTGTGCTTATTGGCGGCTCCGGAAGGCGTGGAAAAATTCCAACGAGCCCATCCGCATGTACCTATTTTTACCGCCGCCATCGACGAACATCTGAATGAACACGGCTATATAGTACCGGGGCTAGGCGACGCAGGCGATCGCATTTACGGCACCAAGTAGCTGATTCAATATCCTTATGTCCCCATGATAGTGACGGCTAAACAGCGGTATGACCCGGCCCTTTATTGCGCCGGCGGATGGGCAAAATGCAGGCGCGCATCGCAACCATGGGAGACCACGTCCCGCGTGAGTTCGATATAACCCAATCTGCGCCACTCAGCGGACGCCTTGCCACCTGCATGGTTGGCCGCGGCCGCGACGTCGAACACCAGCCGTTTACCCGGATAGTTGGCGAGCGCCAGCTCATCGCGAAAATCATCCGCATCAACCCGCACAGTCTCTGGCGCCACTGTCAAACGCATCCAGCGCGGGGCCGCTACCGAAGGTGCATCAATAGCGGCAATAGGACGCACTGGACGGTAACGGACATTGGCGGCGTCACCACTCACTTCCCGATCGGCCGTCTCCAAGTCACCGGAGATGCGCAGCCCTAGAAAGAATTGGCTCAATCCTCCCGGCAAACCTGACACCTCGGGCTCATTGTCCATCACCGCGTCGAGAAAATAATCATCATAGGTTCCTAGCAAGTTCTCCATGGCGAAGAAATTGACCGTTTTAACCACCTGCGCCGGATCGAGCGTTGGAAAGATTTTGCCCGCCAGGGCGAACGCCCGTTTGTGGCCGCGCGTGGTCTCGGATAGGGAAACGGAAGCGCGCACGATAACCAGGCCTTTAGAGCCGGCGGCAAAATAACCGCTGAAGGCCGATCGTTCGGTGATATTCCAAGTGCCGGAGAAACAACGGCCGTTGGCCTGAAACAATTTGCGCCCACCCTCGAACTGAATCAAATCATGCCGTACCGAAAGGGTACGCCGGGCCGCTGCCAGCAACCGGTTAGCCGTCTCGCCACCGCCAGTTTCCTCATCGAGTTCGGCTTCGGTCACTTGATAACGCGGCAATTGGGCGTAGGGGTTAGCGAAAACAACCCGCTCTACATCGGCGAACGCCGAACCCTCGTACGCACTGGCCAGGGGGCTCCATGGCAGCGCGGCCAAGCAGGCGAGTAAATTCAACATGAGCGGGCGCACTCGGCACTGGAGCATGACTCTCACCGCCACACCGGTCGCAAAACGCCGGCGCCTCAATCTACCGATACCTTGCTTGGACGCTGGTCCAAGCCTACAAATTCCCGCTACACTCGGACGTTGGCCCACGTATCCTTAGGCACTGGGAAGCACGGTTTGCGCGACGTCATGTTGACGCACCAAAAATGCGCTCTCTACCGGCGAAACCGCGCCCATAGCTGAGCTAAATACGGGTCTTCAGGTGTCGGTTCCGTGCTCGAATCATCAGGTATGACCTATACACTGCGGTTGTGCGCGCAGTGCTTCCTTGCACTCACGAAAAAATGACTATTTTTAGCGCTGCTCTTACGGTTGACAATGATCCAACAATTGCGTACTGCTCATACGCTGGCGGTGTGCGCCGCCTGTATGGCCCTGAGTCTTGTATTCTGCACCAACGTCGATGCCGCTTGCCGCAACACTCAACCGTTCAACAAGTGGCTGAGCAGTTTTACCGATGAAGCAACTCAGGCGGGCTTGTCAGCGGCAGCGTTGCGCGCACTGGCACCGGTGAGATTCAGCAGCGCGGTCATCGACCGCGATCGCAGTGCGGCGGTTTTTGCCCAGGACTTTTTAACCTTCGCAAGACGCATGGTGTCCGGCTACCGGCTCGAACACGGCGCCAGACAACTGCGCCAGCGCGCGCGGCTATTCGCCGAGTTGGAAAGAGCGTTCGGCGTGCCAGGTCCGGTGATCACGGCGTTTTGGGCCTTGGAAACCGACTTCGGTGCCAACAACGGCGATTTTCCGACGCTGGACGCCCTCGCAACCCTGGCCTACGACTGCCGCCGTCCAGCGTTATTCCGCCCGTAGTTGTTGGACGCGCTGCGGCTCATCGAGGCAGGTGATCTGACCCCCGAACAGATGCGTGGGGCCCCGGCAGGGGAGCTGGGCCAAGTCCAATTCCTACCATCGGATTATTTGCGCAACGCCGTCGATTGGGACGGCGATGGCCGCCGCGACCTCATAGCTAGCGTGCCGGATGCCTTGGCATCGGCTGCCGGTTTGCTTCGCGCCTTCGGCTGGAACGCCGGTGAGCCGTGGCTGGAAGAGGCGATCCTGCCGCAGGTGCTGCCCTGGGAACACGCCGGTGTTTACTCACCCAGACCCTGGTCTTATTGGGCACAAAAAGGCGTTGAGCGGCGCCCGCAGGGCCGCCCGCCCGCCCCGGATACGCCGGTGTCGTTGCTGTTGCCGATGGGGCGGCGCGGTCCGGCGTTTCTGGCCTATGAGAACTTCCACGTCTACTTGAAGTGGAACGAATCGCTGATCTACACCACCACCGCCGCCTATCTAGCCACCCGCTTGGCCGGCGCCCCGCGGCTGCGGATTAATAAGGTGACTTTTGCGCCGCTAGGCATTGATGAAATTCGCTCTTTGCAGCGGACTTTGCAGGCACGCGGCCATGATGTGGGTAAAGTAGACGGCATCATCGGTGCGCGCACGCGAGAGGCAGTGCGGGCGGTCCAGCTCGAACTGCGCTTGCCGGCTGACGCTTACCCCACACCTGATCTCCTGCGGCGGCTCGGCGTGAAAGTCACACGCACACAGAAAGAGGCGGCCCGCTCGCTGCCGTGAGTCTTGCCTGGCGTGAGTCTTATCCGGGCGGCCACGACTTTACATGACCACAACTTTTATACCGCAATGACGGCAGCGGTGGGTGACATGATAAAAGCCCCGCCGCTATAGACGCCGTCGTGCAGCGCCACGATGTTCGGCAGCGCGAATTGATTCGGATAGACCCCGTGTTGCGCCACTTTGCACCGCCGCCCATCGCTCACCACACGGACAACATCGGCTGACAAGCGGTTGTCCACAGCCACCTCATCGGTGCCACTCACATCTATGCGCGGCGTGTGCATGGCCTCCTCCAGCGACATACGGTAGTCCACCATGAAGGAGATAAGCTGAAAGACGGCGGGGAGGATCTTGCGCCCGCCACAGGCGCCCACCGCCAAGCGGCAGCCATTGGCCAGTTCAACGATGGCCGGACACATATTGGATAGAGGACGCACCCCCGGCTGGATGGAATTGGGGCGGCCAGGCACCGGATCGAACCACATGATGCCATTGTTCATGGTGATGCCGGTACTTGGCATCACCACCTTGGAGCCGAATGCCGACATGATGGTCTGGGTCCATGAGACCACATTGCCGGCCCCGTCGATCACCCCTAGATGGGAGGTATTGCCTGAGCCCGAAGCAACGCCCATGGTGGCCAAACGCCGGGCATAGGCCTCCAGGAGCACATCGGCGTAATGGGCATAGGCGGCGCCATCCGGACCGCTGCTCGCCGCCGCCCATCGGGTCTGCAAAGCGCTTAAAGCGTACTCCAAGCTGGGTCCTGCATTGAGCCCCTGCGGCGCCCACACGCGGGCGTCCCGGTAGTGTACGGGTTTGCCTTCGAACGGGTGCGCGCTATACGCCTGAAGATCGGACAAGCGCATGGAACTGCCCACATCGTGTGCATCTTGCGCCAGCGTTGCCGCCAACGCGCCGGAGTAAAAGCCCTCGATACCATCGGTGGCGAGGGCCTCATAGGTGGTGACCAATTCCCGCCAGGGCAGTCCCGTCACCTCACCGTTGACCGGCCCCACGGGAGGCAATCCGTGCGGCAGATACATCCGCGCGCTGGCGGCGTAGTTGCGCAAATCCCTGGCGTTGTTGCTGATTTTCTGCGTCGCCAACCAATCCAATGGTAAACCGAAACGCACCAACTCAAGAGCCGGCGCCATCACATCGGCAAGGCTCATGGTGCCATAGCGCGTTAACACCGCGCAGATACCGGCCAGGTAGCCCGGCACCGCAATCGAGTAAGGGCCAGTGGTATGCCGATCCTCGAATACGGTGGGCCAATTGAATTTATCCGCCGCGTTGGTCCCTGCCACCAGTGGATAGTCGGCCGGGTCCAGTCCCTGGGGTGACACCATGGCGAAATCGACACCCGAGACCGCTCCGGCTGCCACTGTCTTGGACGTGGCCTTAAGCGTGGCATCAGACGTGGCGTCCATCCATTGCATGAAACCACCGCCGCCTATACCGCTCATCCAGGGCTCCACCACGCCCAGCGCCAAACCGGCGGCCACCGCCGCATCGGCGGCGTTCCCGCCGGCGCGCAGGATCGAAGCACCTGCCTCGGAGGCCAAGTAGTGTTGCGTTGAGACAAGACCGCGCTCCCCACGCACCGCCGGCTTCGTGACCCGCCATGTTTCGCGCATCTGATAAGGCTGCACCCGCTTCACTCCCCGCTGTTGCCCCAAAACCGCCTACCCCTTAGTACCACATTCGGCCTTAAAGCGCGTAGCGGCGGGCTGCTATGATCGCATCTCCATCACGCCCGGGGCGACGATGCAGAATTGTCTCTCATCGGCTTAGCGGCCCGCATCAGCGTAACGCTCATCCCCAAAAAGCAGAGCAATGGCCTACTCCACAATTGTCATCAGAGGAAATGACCCCTAAGTGTCCAACCCCTGCGCTAAGTCCATGCCTGTTCGCCTAGTGCTGGTGGTGTTATTGCCGTTTGCGGCAGGTTATTTTCTCTCCTACATGTTCCGCGCCATCAACGCGGTAGTGGCGCCGAATCTGGCCGCGGATCTTCATCTGGACGCGGGCCAGCTCGGATTGGTGACAGCGGCGTACTTGATCGCCTTCGCCTTGTTTCAACTCCCATTGGGGATCTTGCTGGATCGCTTCGGCCCGCGCCGCGTCCAAGCCACCTTGCTGCTGGTGGCAGCGCTGGGCTCGTTATTGTTCTCACTGGCCAACTCGGCCCTGGCACTGGCCGCCGCCCGCGCTCTGATAGGCCTTGGCTTCGCCGGCGGATTGATGGCTGGATTCAAAGCTGTGGTGCTGTGGTTTCACCCATCGCGTCACGCCCTGGCCAACGCCTGCATCATGTCGGTGGGCGGTTTGGGCATGCTCACAGCGACGCTGCCAGCCGAGTTCGCCGTTCAAACCATAGGTTGGCGCGGATTGTTCGCCGCCGGCGCCGGCCTGACGGCGGCTGTCGCACTCATCATCGCGGCCGTGGTTCCGGAACCCGGCGTGCCGCCACTGCGCCAGCGGCTGCACGAACAACTTCAGGAGATACGCGGCATCTATACCGATCGGTATTTTTGGTCACTGGCGCCCATCGTCGCCACTACCGCGGGCGCCCATGTAGGCATACACACGCTGTGGACGGGGCCGTGGTTCAGAGACATCGCCGGCTTCGGCCGGGACGGCGTTGCTTGGTACTTGCTGATCATCGCGGTGGCGTTTTTGCTCGGCATTTTATTGGGCGGCATAGTGGCCGATCGCCTCGGCCGCCGTGGCGTCGATCAGTTACATATCATGGTGGGTGCCCTGCTCGCGTTCATGCTGTCCCAGGCCGCCATCATCGCAGAGCTGACTTGCATCAACTTCATCATGTGGGCCGTGTTCGGTATGACCGGACAGATGTCCATACTCGCTTACCCGGCGCTAGCGAAACATTTCGGCACCGCCCGCTCCGCGCGGGCGCAAACAGCGGTGAATCTAGTCTTGTTCGCCGCCGCGTTCCTGGCGCAGGCATTCATCGGCGCGGTGCTGGATTTATTTCCGCAAACGGCCAATAGCTATTCGGCCGAAGGCTACAGGTGGGCCTTCGGCTCACTGTTAGTTCTGCAAATAGCAGCGCTGTTTTGGTATCTGCGCGAACGTGGAAAATCCTAATCACTAAGAGGCATTCGCGCGCAATTGCGTCGATGAAATGTCCTGGCGAAACCTTGCTTCGGGCACCGCTTGGCACAGCCGCCGTAACGCATGGCTGAGATCCATGCGATCCAAGCTCTGAAACCGGCCACCGGTGACCCGCCCAAACACCACAAACCGG
The DNA here is from genome assembly GCA_012103455.1 of Gammaproteobacteria bacterium. Lineage (GTDB taxonomy): Bacteria > Pseudomonadota > Gammaproteobacteria > HK1 > HK1 > WLWT01. The sequence goes on along the minus strand of WLWT01000001.1, from coordinate 2,718,875 downwards.
CAACCGAGGGCGGCCAGCTCACCGATGGCACGATCGCGGCCAGCCGCGCCGCCGTAATAGCGTGGCGCGTCGATCCGCTCGATAGTATCGACACCCACGGCGAACACCGCCCCGGGAAAACACCTGGCTTTAGCCAAAAATGTCGGCAAACTAGATAGCCATACAGGCTTTATAAACCGGGATTTTAGCAACGGCCCGGGGTTGAATTGCGCCAGCCGGCGCTCGATTTCCACATAGTCCAGAGCTGGCTTATCAACGTTGGCGATCGACAACTCGAATGCACCGGCCAACCCGGTCAGCTCCTGGGCCACCTCCAACATGGCCCGGTGGCCCTCATGCAACGGATTAAACGCACCGGGGAGTAATAAACGCCCGTCATGCGGCTGCGTTGCGACGGCTTGCTCAGCGCCCAAAACCAGTGCGCGCCAACCCGCTTGAGCCTTGGCGGCCAAGGTACACCCACCGGGTTCCTCGTGCAGTGCTTCTTGCAACAAACGCCAAAGCGCGTCCGTCAGCGCCGCCTCCTCACAGGCCCGATCGCCGGTCAGGGTCAAGGCTTGCGCGTGGGTACGCCATGCGGTCTGCAACGCGATATGAGCCCGGTGCCCGCCGCGCTTTGGCCTATCGGTGGCGAGACTGGCGGTGCAACCGAGTCCGAATAAGCGATCCGGATCCTCCCCCGGCGCCAGCACCAACGCGCGCTGCAACGCGGCCATGGCGAGCGCCCGCGCGCTCGCCCCTGAACACGCCCCGCAGTGCGGTTGTTCAGGCGCCCGCCCTAGCACTCGTGTTAGCGATGAGTATGCATACGGTACCGTTATCTCCAACACCGAACGGCTAGCGCCGGGCGTGCTCAAGATCTCGGAGATGATCGGGGAGCCACCGCCGGTGATAAAAAACACCCCTAGCCAAGGGTTGGCGTGCAGGGCCAGGGCCCGCTCGGACATAGGCGTATACCTCGTTCGCTTCAACCGGGCGCATGAGCATACAAAACCACACCGTGACATTGGCGGGCTCTATTGGCCGCTCCCGAAGTCGTGACGCCCGAGATCATGACGCCTAGGGGGAATTTTTCCGCCGCATCCAAATAACCCCGGCCACCGCACAGCGGTTAATGTTCGCCGCACCCGAACGTGCACCAGCCATCAATCATGTACAACGACTCCACCCTAGCCCCTAAGCGTCATTTTCCCAAGATCCGCGGTGGTCGGCCTATCCCCGAATGGTTCATCAAGCACACCGACAACAATACGCACCACCTAGGCCCAACGCCGCAGGTACTGGACGAATGGGCTGCGGCCGGCTTGCAATTACCGGATCTTTCCCGCATGCGGCGCTACCGGGTGGCCCGGGTGCGCGAGCAACTGCGCCAGCATCAATGCGATGGCGCCCTGCTCTACGATCCGCTCAACATCCGTTATGCCACCGATTCCACCAATATGTCGTTGTGGACCATGCACAACGCTGTGCGTTATGCCTTCATCGCCACCGCAGGGCCGGTCATCGTTTTCGAGTTCTCAGATGCAGAGTTCCTCAGCGCTCACTGCGATGTGATCGATGAAATCCGCCCCGCCACCACCATGCACCCATTCTGGGTGGGCTCGCGGGTACTGGAAGTAGCCAAGCGTTGGGCCGATGAGATCGCCGCGCTGCTCGATGAACACGGGGGTGGGGGACGGCGTTTGGCGGTGGATATTCTAGCTCTTGAAGGTATTCGCGCCTTGGAGGCGTGCGGGGTGGATTTAGTCAGCGGGCAACCGTTGATGGAAAAAGCCCGCCTCGTCAAACATGAAGAAGAGATCAACGCCATGCGCTGTGCCGCCCATGCTTGTCAGCGCAACCTCGACGACATGAAAGCTATGCTGAGCCCAGGCGTCACCGAAGTGGCTCTTTGGGCCAGGCTGCAAGAATCGAACACTTTACGCTTCGGTGAATGGATAGAAACCCGGCTCCTGGCCTCCGGGGAACGGACCAATCCATGGTTTCAAGAGGCTAGCAGCAAAGTGGTGAAAGCCGGCGAGTTGATAGCCTTCGATACCGACTTGGTGGGCGCTTACGGCATGTGTATAGACATGTCCAGGACATGGTTGTGCGGCGGTGGGGCGCCTAGCGGCGCACAACAGCAGTTACACGATCTGGCGAGCGAGACGGTAGCGCGCAACACCGAATTATTCAAAGCCGGCGCGAGCTTGCGGGAGGTGACCGAAAAACTCTGGTATCCCCCGCTAGATGAGTACAACGGTTATACCGTCATGGCCCACGGCACCGGACTATGCGATGAATATCCCTCGGTGTACGCGCGGGAGAAATGGGATAGCAATGGCTTCGATGACATCATCCCGGCCGGTGCGGTCATGAGCGTGGAAGCTTTTGTGGGCAAACGCAGTGGCGGTGAAGGCGTCAAGCTGGAACAGCAAATAGTGGTTCGCGAGAGCGGGCCGGAGCCACTCACCGATTACCCCCTCGCTTTGCGCTAAGAGCGTGGATGAGCGCTCTTAGCGGTGACAGCCGAGCATGCCCGTTCCACCGTACCATCAGGCCGGTTTAGCGAACTTCGAACTGCGTCTCCAGCACTTCGCCCCGCTCAAACCTCAGGGTCAAAGAGAAACGCTTATCGGCCACCAGCGGTTGTTTAAGACCGATCAACATAACGTGCAGACCGTGGGGTTTGAAAATGACGGGGGCCCGGGCTGAAACCTCAACCGCCTCAACCTTGCGCATCTTCACCATCCCATCGCTGGACATGGCGTGACTGTGGATCTCCACGCGTTCAGCCACCGGACTCGAAGCGCTCAGCAAACGCCGAGGAAACGCCCCCCGGTTGACTAAAGTGAGGTAAACAGCCCCCGTGCTGGCCACCGGTGGCAGCGCCCGCGACCAAGCGTTTTTCACCTCTAGCTCAGCGGGTTTTGCAATACCGGCCGTTACATCATCCGCCCTGGCCGGCCCAGCCACCAACAACACCGCAAAGGCCAAACCCCACACCCAGCGCTTCATCATCAACTCACTTATCCATTTGCAAGATGCCTTCGACAAGAGTGTGGACATTTCGCCGCATTAACTCGACATACGATGCGGGGCCGTCTTCGGCCGCTCCCAACGCATCGGCGTACAAAACACCACCCAGCTCGATACCCATCTCGCGCGCCACCTGCTGCATCAAGCGCGGATCGGCGATATTCTCGACGAAGATGGCATTGGCCCCCTGCCGGCGTGCTTGACGTATCAGTCTAGCTACCTGCGCGGCTGATGCCTCACTGTGGGTGCTGGTGCCAAGAACCGTTAGAAAAGTCATACCATACTCAGCAGCAAAATAGCCGAATGCCGCATGGGCCGCGACCACCCGCCGCCGCGCCGCCGGCACCCGCGCGACCTGCTCTCTGATATGCTTATCCAAGCGCTGCAGTTCTATTGCGTACTCATCAGCACGCTGGCGGTATGCGGCGCAATGCCCACCGTCGATGCGGCACAGTGCCTGCGCAATGTTGCGAACGTAAATAACCGCATTGATGGCGCTTAGCCACGCGTGGGGATCGTTTTCAAGGTGATGGGTTTCACGGCTAGAGGTTCCGGTGGACCCTCGCTCCACGTGGTGCCCATGGGTCTGTAAAAGCTCCACTCCATCACTGGCCCTGACTAGCGGTGCCGCCGTGCCGCTCGCCTGCACCAGCCGTGTCATCCAGCCTTCAAAACCAAGACCATTGATGACGATGAGGCGAGCGTCCCGCAACGCTTTTGCATCACGGGGCGAGGGCACGTAGGTATGCGTATCTTCGCCGCTCCCCACCAGCGTTCGCACCGCCACCCTGCTACCGCCTATACGGCTGACGAAATCGCCCAATATGGTGAACGAAACGACTACCGGCACCGGCTCCGCGGCCTGCATTGGTTGCGCCATCCACGCCGCAGAGCCGAGGCTCAAAACAGCGACGGCGCCAAGCCCTGATCGGCGTTTGAGCATCGCTTTTTTGAATGTCCCTTTAAGAACGGCGATCAATCTAACCGGAGGTAAAAGGAATAACATAACGCAGCAATGATAACGCACCGGCAGTGACTGCATAGCCCGTCACACGCAACGAGAATGGTGCTGCGGGCTGTCAGCCGGCCACCAGTCAGGTACATTCCCTCTCTAGCCAGTAGCCCTCTCTGGCCAGTAGCGAGGTTCGGATATGCCACTGATCAAAGGACTCGGGTTCATCGGCCTGGGCGTCATGGGCGGGCGCATGTGCCGCAATCTAGCCAAGCGAGCCGGCGTGCCGGTGATGGGCTTCGACATAGATCCGGCAAAAGCGCAAGCTTTAGCGGATGACGGCGTCACAAGAGCGACATCCATAGCGGAGCTAGTCGATACCAGCGACCTGGTATTCATGTGTTTACCCGGCGCGCCGCAAGTGCGCGCAGTGTGCTTTGCAGACGATGGCCTCATCCATCATGCCCGCCGCGGGCAAACCGTCGTCGATATGACCACGGCCACCGTCGGAGTGGACCGGGAAGCCGCTGGTGCCCTGGCGCAAAAAGGCGTTGACTTCGCCGACGCGCCGGTGGCCCGGGGCGTACCCTCGGCTGAAGACGGCACTCTGGCCATCACTGTAGGTGCCGATGAGCAAGTGTTCAGCCGGATAGAGCCCTATCTGCGCTGTATGGGCACGGAGATTTCCCATTGTGGAGAAATAGGCACCGGCCAAGTGCTCAAACTCATGAACAATATGCTGGTGTTCCAAACCGTGTCCGCCCTGGCGGAGGCCATGGCCATCGCCACGAGGGCCGGCGTAGATCGGACCAAAGTATTCGACATCCTCGCGCGCGGCTCCGCCGATAGCTTCGTGATGCGCCGCCACGGCGCCTGCATGACCAAGAACGATTATCCTGATGACTGGTTTCCGATCACCTATTCGCTCAAAGATATGAGCTATGCGCTGGCCCTAGCCGAGTCGGTGAACGTCGATGCTAAAACCGCCAAGGTCGCCGCTGAACGCTTAGAGCAAGCCGCGGCCAACGGCTGGGGTCACTTGTATAGCCCGGCGATTTACAAACTATTCGAACAACAGTGAAGCTGAAGACGTACTGTTCATGCACGCAACGCCCCCGGTCATTTTGATAGTCGATGACGAACCGGACATTCATACCGTCACTCAACTGGGCCTACATTACTTCGCACCGGTCAGCCCGGTTTGGCAGCGGGCCCGCCCCCCGGTGTTTTGCTCAGCCCACCAAAGCCGAAGGCGCAGCCCCAACCACGAGGTGTAGCCAACGGTTACGTTGCGCACCGTGCCCTCGGCATCGACGAAAAACGTAGTGGGTACCCCGCGCACGCCCCATACGGAGGCAACGCTACCCGACTCATCGAGCACTACGGGAAAGGCGCGGCCGCGCTCTTGCATATGCGCGGCTACCGCATCGGCACCGCCGGAGTTCAGCGCCACCGTGACCACGTTATGGCTGTTTGCCAGCGTTTGCGATGATGCTATCAGCGTAGGCGGCCAATTCGGCCATTTTCTCATAGGTTTCAGCATCCTGAACGACAACGGCGGCCTTGCCGTTGACGGTTAGAATCTCCGGGCGCTTACTTTTGTGCAGCCGTTTGATGTGTTCGGCTGGCTTGCGGCTGAAATCCGTCACGGTGTGAATATCGGAGCTACTAAACATCGCGCTTCCTCTGAGCAGACTTAAAACATATTATTCTCTGTTATGAGTACAGGAAGGACAAACGCGATTTTTGCCTGTGGCAAGTAGCCATTGAGGTCTAGGCGTTTTGTGTAGTCCAGAAAAACCCTGGACTAGAAGGGGCAGAGGGAGATTGTGCCGGGAAACTGGGAAATTGTGCCGGAAATTGTGTCTGTCCCTTATCTGGGCCTCTTTCTGCGCCGTCTCCTACTTTTGCAAAGGAATGCTGATAGAGGCTTTCCAATTCAGAAACGTGATGATTGCAGATGTGTGGCAAACCCGTGTTTGGGGCAATGCAGTAGTATCAGTCCCGCCCCAACAAGCTACTGAGTGGACTTTTGACGCCCTGAGCACCCTGTTTGAGCGCATGTGTGTAAATTTCCGTCGTTTTTACATCACTATGCCCGAGTTGTTCCTGAACAGTGCGTATATCAGCACCACTTTGCAAGAAGTGAGTAGCAAAGGAATGCCGTAAAGTGTGGGGTGTAACGGTCTTTTGAATACCGGATTTTTTGACCGCATCGCGGAGCACCTTGCCAAACAAACTCTCATCAATATGGTGTCGGCGCAACTTGTTTGTTTCAGGATCAATACTTAATCTGGATGCTGGAAAAAGATAGTGCCAGCCAAGTTCATACTGTGCTGTGGGGTATTTTCTCGCCAATGCGTTGGGTAACCAAACACCGGCATATACCCATCGCCATTGAAAATGCGAATATAGAATACTTATATTAGCTAGCTGATTATGGTCAAAATAAGCTTATGAACAATCATTTAACACCCAGCAAGCGCGATGAACTCATAAAATCTCATCGTAAAGAGAGAGATGGGCGTATTCGAGACCGAATAAAAGCTGTTTTAGCTTTTGATGAGGGTTATAGTTATTCAGAAATTTCTAGGATTTTGCTTTTAGATGATGAGACTATTAGACGCCATGTCGATGATTACTTTTCTAAAGCTAAGCTGAAGCCCGAAAACGGGGGCAGCAAAAGTGATTGAGACGAGAATGAAACAGCAAAGCTCGTTAAACACCTAGAAGGAATGACTTATCCTCATGTTAAGGACATTTGCACTTATGTGAAGTTGAATTTTGGTAAGGTTTACAGTGTAAGCGGCATGACAAAATGGCTGCATCGCAATAATGTCTGCCATAAGAAGCCTCATGCAGTTCCAGCGAAAGCAAACGCACAGGCGCAAAAAGCGTTTGTCAAGGAATATGAACATCTTTCGAAAAACGCTAAAAACAAGGGTTTAATCTATTTCTCGGACAGTTTTCATCCGCAGTATCAAACACGGTTGGCTTATGGATGGATTTTAAGAGGCACTCGAAAGAATATTGCCACAACGGCTCGTCAAACACGATTGAATTTCATTGGTGCTGTATCTTTGGAGGGTCACAAAATAATCCACACTGAAGTTGAGCGAGTGAATGCGCAAACCATTAAATCTTTTCTAAAATCTCTACGCAAACGGCATGCACCAGAGAAAGACATTCATGTAATTTGGGATAATGCGGCTTATCATAAGAGCAAAGACGTTCAGTCTTATGCCAAGGACTCAAACATTAAATTACACTATTTGCCGCCCTATTCACCGAATTTAAATCCAATTGAGCGACTTTGGAAAATGATGCATGAAGCGGTTACTTATAATCGGTACTATGAGAAGTTTGTAGATTTTCGGGAAGCCTCTTTGAATTTTTTCAAGCGCATTGGAAGACGAAAGATTTTATTGAGAAAAAGAATCACTGATAGGTTTCACATTATTAATGCACCGATGTTCGCATCTTGAAGTGTGATGGGTATATCCAGCGCTTTGTTGGTCTTCTTCCAATAATATCTTGACTTTTTCTATCTGATATTTTAGCGCAGAAGTCAGTTCTGATGCCAATGTGACAATGCGGTGCTTATAGCCTTTTCCGTTCCAAATTCGAATGTGTCCAAAATCGAAATCAATAGCGTTCACGCGAAGACGTATCAACTCAATACGTCGCAACCCGGAGCCATACATAATGCACGCCATTAAGCGGTGCTTTCCTGACAGTAGAGAAAGCAAGCTTTGCACCTCGGACGGTGTTAGCACTGATGGCAACTTCTGTTGACGCCGCGCACGATGGCACTCGCTCACATCGCCTAAAGGCTTTTCCAGAAACTTGTCATACAAAAAGACTAGCGCATTGAGTGCCAGCGACTGTGTGCTGGAGGAGACCTTGCGTTTAACCGCCAAATACGTCAGGTAAGCCACGACCTCATCCCGACCCATGTCGCTTGGGTGTCGTTTTTGGCTAAATATGATAAAGGATTTTATCCACCGGATATAGGTGTGGATGGTGCGCTTGCTGTAACCACGCACCCGCATATAGTCAGCAATGGATAGCAGGAAAGGGGATCTGGTCATCTCAAAATCCTTTTCAAGAAAGTTGGAGGCAGGATACGCTTGTTGTTGCAAAAATACAACAGAATTATAGGGAACAATTCCCTATAGTTTTTCGCTGATTTTCCGAAGTAGGTAAATTTTTATATTTCAATTAGTTACGGGAGTAGCCTTGGCGATTGCAGAAAATTATAGGGCCGCCCTATAATAATGTTACAGAGGCCAGCGGCCTGTGTAACATACTGTTACTACTTCGGCAAAAAATTACCCGACACAAATTAATAAAATGTGTTATAGTGATGCTATGAAAAAGACAGACGGTCGCTCACTGCCCCATTCCGCGCGAGAAGCCATCCGCAGGCACGCGGTTGCGCAAGTATTATCGGGTGAAAGCCCTGAAAAAGTAATTAAAGCCCTCGGATTTCATCGTTCTTGCATTGACGATTGGTTATCCAGATATGAGCAAGGTGGTGAACAGGCGCTGTCCACCGGCAAGATCACGGGCCGCCCAAGAAAGTGTCCCGATGAATATGCGGATCGCTTACGTGAACTAGTTAAAACGAATCCGTTGCAATTGGATTTTCACGATGCCTTGTGGACGCGCTCGATGATTCAGATATGACTGAAAGACAAATTTGGCATCGAGGTCAGCGAGCGCTCGGTGGGCAATAGCCTGTCTCGTTGGGGGATGAGTGCGCAGCGCCCTGGGTTTAAGGCATACGAGCAAAACCCTGATCAGGTTAAGGTATGGTTAAGAGAAACTTGGCCTGAAGTACAACGAGAAGCGAAAAGGCGCCGAGCGCGGGTCTATTTTGGCGACGAATCGACGATCCGGTCGGATTATCATCGTGGTACCACTTGGGGGGTACGGGGTGATACGCCGGTTGTAGCGAAAACGGGTCGGCGCTTTAGCGTGAATAGGCTGTCAGCCGTTTCGCCGAAGGGTCACCTGCGTTTCATGGTAACCGAATCACGGGTAACCGCAGACGTTTTTATCGACTTTCTAAGGCGTTTGTTGCACAACGCCAAGCGATCGGTCTATTGGGTTGTTGATGGCCATCCAATTCATCGAGCCAAGAAGGTGCAAGAATTTGTCCGCACTAGCCAAGGTAAGCTCACGTTAGTATGGTTACCGCCGTATTCACCGGAACTCAATCCTGATGAGCTAGTATGGCATCATGTAAAAAGCCAACGAATTGGGCGGACAGTGGTGGCTACAAAGGAGCAACGGGTGGCCTTGGCTCGTTCGGTGTTGCACTCACTGCAACACAATACGCAAATAATTAAACGGTTTTTCTATGAAAAGCATGTCAGATATATTCTGAATTAATGTCGGGTAATTTTTTTCCGAATTAGTAGATACTAGCCTAATAAGCAGGCACCTCAATCACCTCCAGGAGGGAGAACATGCCAGTAGTATCGGTAATCAACTACAAAGGGGGCGTTGGCAAAACAACGACAACCGCCAACCTCGCCGCAGAGCTTGCTTGGCGGGGGAAACGTGTCCTCCTTCTCGACTTAGACGCTCAAGCGAGTCTGACTTTCTCCTTTGTGCAGCCAGACTATTGGAACGAGCATCTTGCGGAAGATCAAACTATCAAATCATGGTTTGATTCGTTTTCGTCGGGAACGCCGTTTCCGATCGAACAACTAATCTTTCAGCCCGAACGGACACGGCAACGACTCGATGGTAGAGGTGAGCTTCATCTGGTCTCTTCACATCTTGGACTAATAAACGTTGACCTAGAACTTGCGACGAAGCTAGGTGGCGCAACCCTTAAGCAAGCGAAAACAAGCTTTCTCCGAGTCCATCAGCGCCTCAAGAACGGGCTCGAAGACCTGGTGGATGACTTTGACCTGGTCCTTATTGATTGCCCGCCAAACTTCAACGTTGTCACCAAAACAGCTATCGTCGCAAGCGATAAGATTCTGGTCCCTGCGAAGCCCGACTACTTATCGACGTTGGGAATCGATTATCTCCGGCGGAATCTGAATGATCTTGTGGAGCCATTCAACGAATACGTCACAATGGACAACGACTCAAAAAGTGAGACCATTGACCCCACTTTGCTAGGGGTGATTTTCACCATGATTCAAGTCCAAAGCCAGCAGCCGATTTCGACCCAACGACCATACATGGCGCAGACCAAAGCTCTAGGTCTCCCAGTATTCGACGCCTGGATCAGAGAAAACAAAACCCTTTTTGGCGATGCTCCAGAATACGGAGTGCCGGTAGTCTTGACCGGACAGTCTCCCGGAACGTATCAAAACGTTGTGAACGAGCTGGAAGAGTTCGTTACAGAGTTTCAAGAGAGGCTCGACGAGTGACCACATCCGGGAAGAACGAAAAGGCCGCGCCTCTACCCAATCAGAAGGCAGTTCAACTACTGCAGGAACTAGCCAAACAGTTGGCGCGACTCCCGGCGTCAGACATTGAGGCCGTTATCTCCGGCGCCGCTCGGATCAGGGTGGTCGTGGAGGACACCAAAGCCGGACAGAAACGCGCTTCCGATTCCATCGCCGATTCGGAACTTGTCGCGTTGGTCGAAGAAATGCGCCAATGCAAAACCAGACAAGCAGCGATTTCTGCACTTGAGCGAGTAGGAAGTACCAAGACGATTCTCGCGCGTGTCTCGCGCCTACTTGATTTGCCAGTTCAAAAGACCTCATCTGCTGAAATGATGGCTGAGAAAGTGATTGAGGCAACCGTTGGCTTTCGATTGCGATCGGCTGCTGTGGAAGGTCGAAACGACGCATCTAACAACGCAATCCAGCCGACTGGCGAGGACGCCAGCGGCTGATTGCGGCCGTTATGTTGCTACTTGAGGGAACCATGTACTACGACAAAAAACAAGATGACTTTAATAAAAGGACTGCAACTAGAATGAAAGAGAAAGCAGACGAAGAAGTTAAGTTAGTCATTAAATTTGCTAAGCCAGTAAAATATTTAAAAGTAATTTTAGCAGTCTTATTAGTGGGTGCTTATTTCTATAAACCACAATACTTGACAGAGTGTCTTGTAATTGGGTATTTTTATCACTATTATTGCCGCAAGGTTTTGTGGATACTTATTTAGAAAAGCTAATTGATTTACGAGCAGCGGAAACAGACGAACGCTAGATTCTAAATGCTACTGAAGCAAATGAGTATTTCTCTTCTGCATTTGAGAGAATTGAAAAATTAGAAAGAAACAGGAAAAAAGATGCCTGAAATAGCAAGATTTTATGGAATTGTAATAAAGTTGTTCTTTGGCGACCATCCACCACCACACTTCCATGCTGTATACGGTGAACATGTTGGGCTATTCAGTATTGATACCCTTGAAATGATTGAGGGCGACTTACCAAGCAGAGCAAAGAAATTGGTGATTGAATGGGCTACGCTTAACAAAGGTGAGATGAAAAAAATGTGGGATGCACAAGAATTTCATAAACTGCCTCCATTGGAGTAAGCAATGAATTATCCTAAAATAAATAATGTCCAGGCTATCGGCGAACGAACTTTGAAAGTTGAATTTGATAATCAGCAAATTAAAAAATACGATGTTACGCCTTTGTTAAAAAGAAAAATGTTCCAACCATTAAAAAACCCTGTTTTATTCAAATCTGTGAAAGTTGAGCAAGGAGGCTATGCCATATCATGGGGGAAGGAAATAGACATAAGCGAATATGAGTTATGGTGTAATGGTGAGCCAGCAACATAATCGGGTAAGGGACGGTCTCTAGCCGTCCCTGCCCACAACACCCTGCATGGGGGTCCGCACAGGGCGTTTCATTTCCCCTAGTGAAGCTTGCTCCAACCCTCGCGCAGGGAATAAAGACCTTCGGCTTTCAGGTAAGCATTGGACAACGCCTGCTCAATACCGGGTGTCTTTGACCGACGCCACGGCCCCTTGCGGGTCAGTCCACAGGCCAGTGCAAGCTGTATGGATACAGCCACGCTTTATCAGGTTCCCTACCTTGGTTCGCGGCTTACGCCACTGTCGCCAGTAGGCCATACGGAGGCGTCGTCGAATCCAATGCGCTCGATCGACACCGCGTTGATACCCCCTGGCACTACCAAAATAGTTGCGCCAGCCCCGAAGGTAGTGGCTGAGTTTGTCAAGCGGGTAACGCATCGATACACCCCAGTGCCGGTTGGTCAGTGGCCGTATTGGCTGTTTAAACTTCTCCAGCACTTTGGCGTGCCAGTGGATACGCCCGCCCCGGAAGGTAACCCCCGGGCACTGGCTGTTACTGACTTTGACCCCGCGGCTTTTATCGGTATTGACTACCACTGGCAGACCTTTCTGCCGATAATGTGTCAGGCTACGCCGCAAGCGTTCACCGGCGCGCTGGCGGCCCAGCCCGATAAGGATGTCATCTGCGTATCGGGCAAAAGGATGCCCGCGCCGCGCCAGTTCCTTGTCCATCCGGTCAAGCAGACTGTTTGCCAACCACGGCGATAATGGTCCGCCCTGAGGGACACCCCGGTGACTCGCTTCAAGCTGATTGCCTAGCAAGACGCCTGCTTGCAAGGAGCGCTTGCTCCGCTTCACTACCCGTTTGTCCTGCACCTTGCGGCCCCGCTGGGTCATCAGCCGATCCTGGTTAACCCGGTCAAAGCACTTCGACCGGTCGATAGCCACAGCATGACGCCGATTGTGCGCACTCTCGTGCTGTATCGGGTGCACCACCTGATGGGCATCGCGGCCCGGCCTGAACCCATAGCTATCGATTGAGAAGTCCGGGTCGAACAACGCCATCAGGCGTTGTGCAATGGCTGGCTGAATGAGGCGAGCGAGTCCCGTAGGAATGCCCAGCACACGTATACCGCCGTTGGGCTGGGGTAGCTCAACCCGGCGCACCGGGGCTGGGTGATAGGTCCCCGCCAACCGCGCACTTTTTACCTCGCGCCCGTTGGCCCTAGCCCAGTCGGGGAAGGCATCGATAGCCCTGCCATCCACACCCGGTGCCCCTGTGTTGGCTCGAACACGCTTCCAGGCCCGATGGCGATTCTCCGCCCACACGAGGTGTGCGAGTCGAGCGGTGCTCAAGGCGGGTTGCTCGTCCCTACGCTGCTTCACCCAATCACTCCGGTCGGTGTGCGGGGCGGCCGGTAGGGCAAGGCGCCTCCTGGGTGGTGAATGTTCAGGCCTTCACCCTGTCCCCACCCTTACGCGAGGCATTGGGCGACTAGGCCTCTGCTGACTTCTGTTCGGTCACCGACTGAGTGACCCCGCCAGGCGCTATCGGTTTGCATCGGGTTCGCTCTTCTGCGGCGATGCCTACGGACAGGCCCAGGCTTGAGCTACCCGTGGCCTGACGGGTTATCTACCGCTCGCCTGTCGAGCAGCTCTCCCCAGACTAAGAGCGCGAACTTTCGCTGCACCACTGCACCATTGACGCTGGCCGTTCAATCACAGGGCTTCGATGTCTTGGGCCATCTCGCCTTCAGCCTACGCCTCCTATGACGGTCTTGTTCATCAACTCGCCGCTTTGCTTAACGCTTCCTTCAGACGTTGCCTCACCACTTTGCCCTTGCGGGTGGCTAGTCGTTAATTTCCGTAGCAATTTCTATTGCCATGGAGTGTGATTTTCCCACAGGGGACTTTCACCCCATTCGTTCGTGCCCATGCCGGGCGTACACAAAAAATTCCAGGGGACTGTCGCCTGTAGCGCCAGCCCCTGAATTTGGCGTTATGTCGCACATACCGTTTGGGCTCGTACGATAGCGTCACATGAAAGTTCGAGACTTGCTTCGGATGCTAGAGGCTGATGGCTGGTACCATGTCAGAACTCGTGGCAGCCATCGACATTACCGTCATGAAACCAAATCAGTTACGGTCACCGTGGCAGGAAAGCGCCGGTAGTGATATCCCGCCTGGAACGCTCAACGCAATCCTGAAGCAAGCAGGGCTGAGGTAAGTCAACCATGCGCTATATGGTCGTAATCGAAGAAGGTGAATCAAGCTGGGGAGCCCACGTGCCGGATCTGCCAGGATGTATTGCCGTGGGCAATAGTCGCGAAGAAGTAGTCGCTCTAATCCGTGAGGCTATAGATCTGCATATCGAAGACCTAGCGGCTCAGGAAATCCCAGTTCCTACCCCTTGTTCAGACAGTGAATTCGTTGAAGTGTCAGCAGCATAACAAAAGCGTAGAAGGGACGCGCCTACCTTTGGCTGACTTTGTTTGGCTCGTCGCGTTCGTTGCTGGTAGCGGCGCTTCCGTAGCTTCTGGGCGCGCCCCTCACGCATCTCGTTGGGCGTCAAAACATCCTTAGCCAACAAGGAGAAATACGAAGTGCCGAAAAAAGCCGTCTGGCTCTCCTACGACCTCGGAGTTCGTGGAGATTACGAAGGTATGTATACGTGGCTGGACGACCTGGACGCGAAGGAATGCGGTGACCGTGTCGCGTTTTTGAACTATGGCTATCGAAAGTCACTTGCCGAGGAAATGGAAGAAGACATCCGAGCGAGTGTTGAGCTAGGACGACGAGCTAGAATCTATATTACGTTCCAAGATAGCAAGACCAAGCGCTTGAAAGGTAGATTTCTTGTCGGAAAGAGGAAGTCGCCACCGTGGTCTGGGTTTTCGTCAAGAACAACGGACGACATTGAGGACTTTTAGGGAAATGGAGCGCGCCTTGATCGACACAGGTTTCTGGTATGCACTGTTTAATCCAAGGGACGATAACCACGCTAGTGCCCAGTACGCCAGTGAAATGCTTGAGCATTGCGTCATTGTCATCCCCTGGCCGACGCTCTATGAAACAGTACGTACACGTCTAGTCCGAAATGCAATGATGCTGCAGCTCTTCGAAAATTACCTCAAAGACCTAAGAGTGGAATTCTTGCCAGATGACGACTATCGAGATTCCGCATTGGAACTCAGCTTCCGCTCATCCCTGCACCGGCGGCGTCCCCTAAGCATGGTGGATTGCTTGCTTCGACTCCTAATCGAAGACTCGAACGTTAATGTCGATTATCTTGTGACGTTCAATCATCAAGACTTTAGCGATGTGTGCACTCGACATCGGGTCGAGATACTCTAATGGTGTCGGAGGTATCTCTGTCGTCGCAGTGCCACCCTAGCCACGTACTATCGTCAGTATCAACGATCGAATCTGCCCAACAAGGAGTTCCGGAGCGACCCGCTTGACCAGCCAGCCGAAATTGCTGACGCAATTCGTCTGTCTCCTCAAGCGGCGCCTGAACGCTGGCGCTGATCAATCCCCACGAATTCTTATAGGAAACTGTTGAGAAATCAGGTGTCTAGGGGATCGACGTGCACGGGGCAGAATTGTTACACAATTGGTTGGTCACGGCAGTGCCGCACATGCACCTAGCCAGAGTCCGCGGCCGTGGTCAAGGCGGTCGGCGGACTGCTTTCTGGCGGCAAGCTGAATTTGTCGCATATCGGTCGCAGCCTGCTGTGCACGGCCTTCACCAAACACAACATCAAGTGCATCGACCGTCTGCTGGGCAACACGCATCTGCATCACGAACGTTTGTACATAGACCGTGCCATGGCCCATGGGTTTGTGCGCTCGCTCGCGCACCCCGTTGTCATCGTGGACTGGTCGGACTGCGAGCCTGGACACAAGTTCTTAATGCTCAAAGCTGCGGTGCCACTAGGCGGTCGAGCACTGACCCTCTACGAGGAAGTGCATCCCCTTTCGCGTTACAACAATCCACGGACCCATCGGCGGTTCTTGCGCAATTGACATGCCGTGTTGCCACAGGGGTGTGTGCCTACCGTGGTCACCGACGCAGGCTTTCGCGGACCGTGGTTCCGGGACGTCGAACAGTTGGGGTGGCATGGGGTAGGTCGTGTACGAAACCGTGTTCGCTACTGCCTGCAAGGGTCGAAGCAGTGGTCGTGGACGACACGAGTGTTCGCCCAAGCCACGGGCAAGGCAACCTTTCTCGGGTACGCTCAGCTATCGCACAAAGAGCCCTACGGGTGCGGACTGTACCTAATAAAGAAGTCCCACCGTGGCCCCGGTCGCCCAAAGAAGCGCCGTGCGCAACCTCAATCGCATCGCGAGCGGTGGCGGCGCGACAAGCGCGAGCCGTGGTTGCTGGCCACTTCGCTGCCTCACAGCAAGCGCTCGGCACGCGAAATCGTTCACTGGTACGGATTGCGCATGCCAATAGAAGAAACCTTCCGCGATGCCAAGAGTCATCGTTGGGGGTTTGCCCTTCGCTATGCGCGCAGCCGTTGCTGCGAGCGTCTACAAGTGCTGCTACTGCTCAACACGTTAGCGACATTGGTGTACTGGTTGGCCGGACTGTATGCTCGCGCCCAGGGATGGCAGCGCCACTTTCAAGCAAACACCGAGCGAGAAGAGCCGGTGCTGTCGGTGTTTTTCCTCGGACGCGAAGTGATGCGGAGTCATCGCTTCGACGTTCAAATACACGATCTACTAGGCGTCGCCGAACGGATACCACCACTCATTCGACAACAGGCTCAACTCATATGAATTTGTGGGGATCGGTTAGGCGCTGGCGTTAGCTGTGTAGCCAGACCTAAACCCATGGACCTGACCAAGTTCAAAGCAATGATCTCTGGCGCCGACAAAGACGGCCTCCTGAGAGTTTTAAAGAACGTTCGGGATAAGAACGCACACGAGCATGAAGATCTCGTACTCCAGGAACTGAATGCTCGATTCCCTGGTTGGGAGGTCACACGCCGGGCTAAGTCCGGCGGGCGAACGTTCAATACCGCAGTGTGGAAGGGTCAGGAACAGAGCTTCGCTACCGCGAAAGATGGATTCACCTGGCTCGTTGAACGCATGTTGCGCGAAGCAGCGTTACAAGGCGGCGTAGAAGACAGTCGGTTGAAAATCGCGTCGTCGTCTTGTTGTAAATATCTTGCCAGGTCACCCCAAGAACTGTTCTCTGGGAGCCCACATTTGGCAGAAGACGGCAACAACTTCCAGAAGATGCCTGGCGGATGGTACCTAAACGTCAATCTGAGTAATGAGCACAAGTTTGGGGCGCTAGCGAGGATGTCCTGGGTCGTGAGAGCGCGCTACCTGGCCGACTGGGACTGGAAAGTGGACGCAAATACACAGGATTTCGTGAACAGAAGGTCAATGCAGAAAGAACTTGATGAAGTTCATGAATTCCTTGAGCAGTTGATGATGGAAGCTAGTGAATGACAGCTAACGCCACCGCTCAGGCGCGGCTTGCACTGCCAGCCGATTTGCTGCCGCAAACCGTCCGGCACCGCAAGCCGCGCCTGAGCGGTGGCGTTAGGCTCACTGGTTTTTTTGGTAAGAAGGGCGTGGACATGTAGCTTTTAGGCCATCTATACCCATCACACTTCAAGATGCGAACATCGGTGCATTAATAATGTGAAACCTATCAGTGATTCTTTTTCTCAATAAAGCCTTTCGTCTTCCAATGCGCTTGAAAAAATTCAAAGATGCTTCCCGAAAATCTAAAAACTTCTCATAGTACCGATTATAAGTACTAATTCGGAAAAAAATTACCCGACATTAATTCAGAATATATCTGACATGCTTTTCATAGAAAAACCGTTTAATTATTTGCGTATTCTGTTGCAGTGAGTGCAACACCGAACGAGCCAAGGCCATCAGTTGCTCCTTTGTAGCCACCACTGTCCGCCCAATTCGTTGGCTTTTTACATGATGCCATACTAGCTCATCAGGATTGAGTTCCGGTGAATACGGCGGTAACCATACTAACGTGAGCTTACCTTGGCTATTGCGGACAAATTCTTGCACTTTCTTGGCTCGATGAATGGGATGGCCATCAACAATCAAATAGACCGATCGCTTGGCGTTGTGCAACAAACGCCTTAGAAAGTCGATAAAAACGTCTGCGGTTACCCGTGATTCAGTTACCATGAAACGCAGGTGACCTTTCGGCGAAACGGCTGACAGCATATTCACGCTAAAGCGCCGACCCGTTTTCGCTACAACTGGCGTATCACCCCGTACCCCCCAAGTGGTACCACGATGATAATCCGACCGGATCGTCGATTCGTCGCCAAAATAGACCCGCGCTCGGCGCCTTTTCGCTTCTCGTTGTACTTCAGGCCAAGTTTCTCTTAACCATACCTTAACCTGATCAGGGTTTTGCTCGTATGCCTTAAACCCAGGGCGCTGCGCACTCATCCCCAAACGAGACAGGATATTGCCCACCGAGCGCTCGCTGACCTCGATGCCAAATTTATCTTTCAGTAATATCTGAATCATCGAGCGTGTCCACAAGGCATCGTGAAAATCCAATTGCAACGGATTCGTTTTAACTAGTTCACGTAAGCGATCCGCATATTCATCGGGACACTTTCTTGGGCGGCCTGTGATCTTGCCGGTGGACAGCGCCTGTTCACCACCTTGCTCATATCTGGATAACCAATCGTCAATGCAAGAACGATGAAATCCGAGGGCTTTAATTACTTTTTCAGGGCTTTCACCCGATAATACTTGCGCAACCGCGTGCCTGCGGATGGCTTCTCGCGCGGAATGGGGCAGTGAGCGACCGTCTGTCTTTTTCATAGCATCACTATAACACATTTTATTAATTTGTGTCGGGTAATTTTTTGCCGAAGTAGTAACCGCTTCATGCATCATTTTCCAAAGTCGCTCAATTGGATTTAAATTCGGTGAATAGGACGGCAAATAGTGTAATTTAATGTTTGAGTCCTTGGCATAAGACTGAACGTCTTTGCTCTTATGATAAGCCGCATTATCCCAAATTACATGAATCTCTTTCTCTGGTGTATGCCGTTTGCGTAGAGATTTTAGAAAAGATTTAATCGTTTGCGCATTCACTCGCTCAACTTCAGTGTGGATTATTGTGTGACCCTCCAAAGATACAGCACCAATGAAATTTAATCGTATTTGACGAGCCGTTGTGGCAATATTCTTTCGAGTGCCTCTTAAAATCCATCCATAAGCCAACCGCGTTTGATACTGCGGATGAAAACTGTCCGAGAAATAGATTAAACCCTTGTTTTAACGTTTTTCAAAAGATGTTCATAGTCTTTGACAAACGCTTTTTGCGCCTGTGCGTTTGCTTTCGCTGGAACTGCATCAGGCTTCTTATGGCAGACATTATTGCGATGCAGCCATTTTGGCATGGCGCTTACACTGTAAACCTTACCGAAATTCAACTTCACATAAGTGCAAATGTCCTTAACATAAGGATAAGTCATTCCTTCTATGTGTTTAACGAGCTTTGCTGTTTCATTCTCGTCTCAATCACTTTTGCTGCCCCCGTTTTCGGGCTTCAGCTTAGCTTTAGAAAAGTAATCATCGACATGGCGTCTAATAGTCTCATCATCTAAAAGCAAAATCCTAGACATTTCTGAATAACTATAACCCTCATCAAAAGCTAAAACCGCTTTTATTCGGTCTCGAATACGCCCATCCCTCTCTTTACGATGAGATTTTATGAGTTCATCGCGCTCGCTGGGTGTTAAATGATTGTTCATAAGCTTATTTTGACCATAATCAGCTAGCTAATGTAAGTTTCTAGATTCGCATTTTCAATGGTGATTGGTATATCAGCACCACTTTGCAAGAGGTGAGTAGCAAAGGAATGCCGTAAAGTGTGGGGTGTAACGGTCTTTTGAATAGCGGATTTTTTGACCGCATCGCGGAGCACCTTGCCAAACAAACTCTCATCAATATGGTGTCGGCGCAGCTTGTTTGTTTCAGGATCAATACTTAATCTGGATGCTGGAAAAAGATAGTGCCAGCCAAGTTCATACTGTGCTGTGGGGTATTTTCTCGCCAATGCGTTGGGTAACCAAACACCGGCATATTCAGCGCTTTGTTGGTCTTCTTCCAATAATATCTTGACTTTTTCTATCTGATGTTTTAGCCAGAAGTCAGTTCTGGTGCCAATGTGACAATGCGGTGCTTATAGCCTTTTCCGTTCCAAATTCGAATGTGTCCAAAATCGAAATCAATATCGTTCACGCGAAGACGTATCAACTCAATACGTCGCAACCCAGAGCCATACATAATGCACGCCATTAAGCGGTGCTTTCCTGACAGTAGAGAAAGCAAGCTTTGCACCTCGGACGGTGTTAGCACTGATGGCAACTTCTGTTGACGCCGCGCACGATGGCACTCGCTGACATCGCCTAAAGGCTTTTCCAGAAACTTGTCATACAAAAAGACCAGCGCATTGAGTGCCAGCGACTGTGTGCTGGAGGAGACCTTGCGTTTAACCGCCAAATACGTCAGGTAAGCCACGACCTCATCCCGACCCATGTCGCTTGGGTGTCATTTTTGGCTAAATATGATAAAGGATTTTATCCACCGGATATAGGTGTGGATGGTGCGCTTGCTGTAACCACGCACCCGCATATAGTCAGCAATGGATAGCAGAAAAGGGGATCTGGTCATCTCGAAATCCTTTTCAAGAAAGTTGGGGCAGGATACGCTTGTTGTTGTAAAAATACAACAGGATTATAGGGAACAATTCCCTATAGTTTTTCGCTGATTGTCCGAAGTAGGTAAATTTTTATATTTCAATTAGTTACGGGAGTAGCCTTGGCGGTTGCAGAAATTATTAGGGCGGCCCTATAATAATGTTACAGAGGCCAGTGGCCTGTGTAACATACTGTTATGAGCCAAAGCATACCAAAGATCAATAAAAAGGATGTAAAATGAGCTATTCCGTTGTTGAACTCACTTGTAAGAATTGCAAAGAAATATTTAGCGCGCACAAAAAAAAGCTTGCTTGATGTCTCAGCTGAATATGCATCAACCTGTCCAAAATGCAATAATCAAACCTTCTTCGTAGGAAAAGGAGGCTTTATAGTACCTTTTCCATCCAAAAATTCTGTAATCATACTGGATGTGGCAAAGTTATGATAAAAGAAGATATTATTCTAGTTTCACTAACTGCAAAGCAAATAAAAAAAGCAAAGCAAATAAATGGTGAAAGAAAGAAAATAACTCATTGTTTGCTTTGTGGCTCTTATGGTCAGATTTTTGGTACAGAAAAGCACTGTCGAAAGTATTTTTCAGCATGGTCAAAAATATTTCCAAATTTATTCAAAGCAAGTTTTGAAAGAGATGATTACCACATTGAAAAATTTGAAAGCACTTTTGATTTAGTAAATATTCTCATTAGTCATGATGATAAGCTAAAAAACACTCTATCTGAACAATCAACTTTATTAAAAAATACAACCACAAAAAAGGAAGGTTTTTTTGCAAGGCTATTCAGTTAATTCATACAAGGCTCATAACAAATGGTTCCAAGGGACGCCGCCTACGGCGGCGCCCTTGAACCAAGCGTTATGCCGCAAAGCCCCAGCGCTATCAAATGGTGATGAAATGACGCTCTACGAAATGCTGCCGACCATTCAATCGCTGCCTCGTATCGATAAGCTGCGGCTCATTCAACTACTTGCTGCGGATGTAGCGCGCGATGACGGGATCACACTCGATGTGGCCGACAAAACCATGCCGATTTGGTCACCTCATGATTCGTTCCAAGGCGCGGCTACATTGTTACGCGTCCTCGACGAAGATGAGGTCGCATCCTGATGCCAGAAGATCAACGATTTCCATATGTTGAAATCGATTCATCACTCGGTGCCGCAAGCGCGCTTCCATATGCTCCGATTACGCTGGAACTCGATGGTAATACTGCCGACGTTTCTGCGTTGGTCGATAGTGGCGCAGCACTCAGCGTGTTGCCATATGATGTTGGCGTTCAATTGGGTGCTATCTGGGCTGAACAGCCAATTTCCATACAATTGGTTGGTAATCTGGCGGATTTCGATGCGCGTGCCATCCTTGTGAGCGCAACAATTGGTCAATTCGCTTCGGTTCGTCTGGCGTTCGCGTGGACACGAAACAATCAAGTTCCTGTAATCCTTGGCCAGGTCAACTTTTTCATGGAATTCGATGTGTGTTTCTTCCGGTCGCAGTTGGCCTTTGAACTCAAACCGAAACAATCAAATGGCAACTACTGACGGCCGAATGCGGCATAACAAGAGCATGGAGACGGACTGGCCCATTCGCTACGCGAATGTTCCAGCCGCTCATGCATCCCGTTATGCCGACAGAGTCAAAAGTTGTGCCATTCCCTGAGGTCGTTTCAATACTGAAGGATATCGTCCTGGCCGGCGCAGCTGTGACGGGCGCTATCGTGGCGGTGAAGGGGCTCGGGACGTGGAGACGGCAACTGACAGGCCAATCCGAGTACGAACTCACGCGCCGACTACTCGTTGGAGTCTTCAAGTACCGAGACGCGATAGACCGAGTTCGCGATCCCGCAATTTTGGCGTACGAAATGCCGGAACCTTCGTCAGAGCAGTCCCAAAACATGACACGCGAGCAAATTCGCTTTTATGGATTACAAAAGGCGTATGAAAGACGTTGGGAAAAGGTGCAAGGAGTCCGTACGGCGATGTATCTGGACTATCTGGAGGCAGAGGCTATATGGGGAGAAGAGGTCACATCCCTATTCAAGGCCCTATTCGAACTCGAAAAGGAGCTATTAACGATTTCATCCACATACAGGTGGAGCAGGTATCTTTGGACAGTACAGCAGTCAGAGTTCACCCCGATGGAACTGGCGCGTTAAAAAAACGGTCCACAGTCGATGGGTCAATCCCGAGCCGGGTGGACGACGAAGATTCATAGGGTTGCAGCAGATGCCACAACAGCAGTGACCTTTTCCCTGTCCCCGGGCCACGTTGGGGATGCGCCAGCAGGCCGGGAATGAGTGAAATCCCTTGAAAACAATGGCTGGGAGGGGACTCAAGTCATCATGGACAAGGCCTACGAAGGCGATGAGACCCGGCAGTTGATAGTCGATTTGGGGATGGAGTCCGTTGTGCCACCGAAAAGCAATCGGCTGAGGCCTTGGCAATACGACAAGGAAATGTATAAGAAGCGAAATGAAGTAGAGAGATGGTTTCGACGGCTGAAAAGATTTCGTCGAATCTTTTCACGCTTCGACAAACTGGATGTTGTTTTTATGTTTTTTATCCACTTCGCCCTTATCGTGCAGGCGTTGAATAGTGTTAACACGCCCTAGGAGGTATCGTGACAAGAGTTGCAGTATTAGGAAATGCAGGCGGAGGCAAAAGCATTCTCTGCAGATCGCTTAGTTCCGCAAAAAATTTACCTGTTTATCAACTCGATAAGCTTCAATGGAACCCTGATTAGGTTGCTACTCCGGCTGAAGAATTCCATTCGAAACATTATGATCTCATAGAGAAAGATCGTTGGATCATTGATGGAGTTGCCACAATAGAATCTATTTCGGTTCGCCTGGAGGCTGCGGACACTATAACATTTGTCGATCATCCACTCTGGGTACACTATTGGTGGGCAGTAAAACGTCAATTCATGTGTCTATTCTGCATCTACGTTGCCGTCCATCCAGGGACAGATGTGGCACCCAATGGCCCAGAAATGAACCAGCGTGGGCCGGTGCCGCGCGCGGAAAACACGGACTGCCCGCCATCGAGTCTAGGGCCGGTCAACACAGGTGCCACGCCCTGCACGACACCGCGGGCATGCCACACTTGGATGGCACCGAATACACCGATGATGACAATCGCTTCTATGGCATAACGCCGCCAGCGGCGGCGTAGGGTGTAACCGAAGCGGCACGGCATGCTCACCCGCGGATATCCCGTTCGCTCGCATTGGTGAAGGCGCCGCGCAACTCGTCATAGGTGCGGGTCACCGGAAACTGCGGGAAGTTATTGACAACGTTGGCGGGTGGACAAAAGAGAATGCCCGCATCCGCCGCACCCAACATGGTCATGTCATTGTAGGAATCGCCCGCCGCTAAGGTGCGGAAGTTGACCGCTCTAAACGCCTCCACACAGGCCCGCTTCTGATCGGGCATCCGCAGCTTGTAGCCGTTGATCCTGCCATCTGGCTCAACTTGCAGGCGATGACAAAATAAAGTTGGCCAGGCCAATTGGCGCATCAGCGGCGCGGCGAATTCATAAAACGTATCCGAAAGAATAACCACCTGGAAGCGTGGCCGCAGCCAATCCAGGAAGTCCGCCGCACCATCGAGCGGCGTCAGCTCGCCGATGACGCTTTGGATCTCATGGAGGCCGATACCGTGCTTATCCAGCACGCCCAACCGGTAGGTCATGAGTTCATCATAGTCGGCGATGTCGCGGGTGGTCAGGCGCAGTGCTTCGATGCCCGTGCGCTCGGCCACGTTGATCCAAACCTCGGGCACTAACACGCCTTCGAGGTCCAGGCAAACAACCTCCATCAGGTACGGCTCCCTCGTTTTTAATAGCAACTTATCGGCTTTTTAATAGACAACTATTGGGCACCTCTAAAAATAGTAATTTTTTCGTGAGTGCAAGAAAGCACCGCGCGCAGAACCGCAGTGTATAGCTCATACCTGAGAATTCGAGCACGGCGCTGACGCCGCAATCGCGGAAAAGTGCATTTTTAGAGCTGCCCTATTGGTTATTGAGTGTTGCTTATTGAAGTAACAGTGCCGCGCAGCTCGCGGCGCAAGATTTTACCGACGTTGGTCTTGGGCAGTTCACGGCGGAACTCAACGAACTTCGGCACTTTATAGCCGGTGAGATTGCTCTTGCAATGGGCGATGATTTGCTCCTCGGTGAGCCCTGGATCTTTTTTCACCACCACGATTTTGACCACCTCTCCCGAATGCTCATCCGGCTCACCGATAGCCCCCACTTCCAGTACGCCGGGATGGGCTGCGACCACGTCTTCGATTTCATTCGGATAGACGTTAAAGCCCGATACCAAGATCAGGTCTTTTTTACGATCGACTATATACACATATCCTTGTGCGTCGATGGTCGCCACGTCGCCGGTCCTCAGCCAACCGTCCTCACTCAACACCTCGGCCGTCTCCTCGGGCCGGTTCCAATAACCCTGCATCACTTGCGGTCCGCGCACATACAGCTCACCCGCCTCATTCAAGCCAAGCGCGTTACCCTCCTCATCACGGATCGCTACATCGGTGGACGGCAATGGCAAGCCTGTAGAGCCACTGTAGTCCTTGCGGTCCAGCGGATTGATAGTGACGCCAGGCGAGGTCTCGGTAAGGCCGTAGGCCTCCAGTAACGGGATGCCCGTGGCCTGCTGCCACCGCTGCGCCACGGCGCGCTGCACCGCCATGCCGCCGCCCAAGGCGACGCGCAACCGACTGAAATCCACCGCCTCGAATCCGGGCGTATTCAAAAGTCCGTTGAACAATGTGTTGACGCCAGTGATAGCCGTCGGGCGAATACTTTTTAGCTCTTTTACAAAGCCCGGCATGTCGCGGGGGTTAGTGATGAGATAGTTCTGCGCGCCTACCTGCATGTAGGTCAAGCAGTTGGCTGTCAACGAGAAGATGTGATAAAGCGGTAATGCGGTGACTATGAGTTCATCACCTTCCTTGATCACTGGATTTATCCACAGCCGTGCCTGCTCCACATTCGAACTGATGTTGCCGTGGCTCAGGACCGCCCCCTTGGATACACCCGTAGTACCGCCGGTGTACTGTAGAAACGCGATGTCAGCGCCTGTCAGTGGCGGCCGTTGATAGTCGAGTTCCGCCCCCTCGGCCAGAACGTCATTGAACGCCAGTGTTTTACTTAACTGAAAACGCGGCACCATCTTCTTCACGTACTTGACCACGAAGTTGACGACGAGGCTCTTCGGCAAGGGCAAGCAATCGCCCATCTTGGTGACAACGACGTGTTCCACCTCGGTCTGGTCGATGACTTCGGCCAAGACATGGGCGAAATTCTCCAGGATGATGATAGCGCGGGCACCAGAATCCTTGAGTTGATGCACAAGTTCCCTGGGCGTGTAGAGGGGATTGGTATTGACCACGGTCATACCGGCACGCAACACGCCGAAGATGGCGATCGGGTTTTGCAGCACATTGGGCATCATGATAGCTACCCTATCGCCGGTGTTGAAGCCGAGCTTTTGCTGTAGATAAGCTGCAAGTGCCTGCGTTTTTTGGGCTATTTCAACGAAAGTGAGAGTGGCGCCCAGGTTGGTAAAAGCAGGCCGTGAGGCAAACCGTTCAATACTGTTTTCAAAGAGTTGCACCACATCGGACGCACGTTCATCAGCGATCTCTTGCGGCACGCCTTGCGGATAACTTTTGACCCAATATTTTTCCATGACTCCTCGCTGTCCCGTTGTCAGGACTGCCCGTAGCAGTGAACGAATTATTACTTACTTGGTGCCATATAAGCACCGCAGGTGTGACAGAACACCCTCACGTGCCGTTCACAATTGCTCTAGAGCACCTCTAGTGCCTGCGTAACCCGCTTAACCGAAATCGGCCCTTGCGCACCCAATTCCTGCACGAACACCGATACGCGCAACTCCTCCACCATCCAGCGCACTTCAACCAGAGCGTGATGGCGCCGCCAGTGCCTGCCGGCCAAGCAAGAGCCCTCAGTGTCTCCAGTCATTCAACGCTGAGCGCGCCGGCTGCGGACATGACCCGGCTATAACCCGCCGTGAATGCGTCCGCATCCATGATAATAACACCACCGGCTATTAACGCGGTGCGGGCAATGAGCGCGGCGGCATCCTCGTCCAATTCGCGGCTGGCCCTAGCTCATCCCTGGTATTGCCTGAGACGGGTATTCGATACCGATATCGAAACCGGTGAGCGCTGCGGTGCAAAGGTCGAGGTGATGGCCCGTATCGAAGACCCGGCGGTGAACAACAAGATCCTTGACCTCTTCAAGGCCTCGCCCCCTTGAAGGACAAAGCCAGAACCAACGAACCCACAGCGTTCCCCCCCCCCCAGAGCGTTACCCATAGTCGGGCGCCAGCGCCAGTGGCGCTGTTCGCGTCCTTGTTCTGATGCGTTGTCAACCAGCGCCGGGAGCACGCTCATGGCCAGTGAGAAATACCGGACATTTCCAGCCCATTTCCGACCAAACTAGGCGGGTCCTATGCAACGATCCTGACCGTACACCATCTCAATCACTCAAGACTAGCCTGTACCCCATTTCACTTAACTGTTGCTTGGATCCGATAAGGACGTTTATTCTTCCTATACTCGGCCATTAGACGAAGATGACTGGTCCGCTGTGGGGCAAGAGCAATACCTGTGCGTACGGGGCATGGAGGTGCAAATGAGTGATTTCTCCCCATGAACGAGTGCCTCGCCGATATCCCGATCGCCGATGCGCATCATCATCTGCGGGATCTCAGCCATGACTATCCGTGGCTTAGCCATGGGGCGAACAGGGCGTTCTTTTTGAGCGATTACTCGCCACTACTGCGCAACTATCTGCCAGATGATTACCGGCGTGATGCGCAAAAGCACAATAGGGCCGTACCACCGGAGAAAGAACGGTGGCTGATGGCGAGGCGGCCTAACGGCATCGCCGTTGGTGTCATCCATGCGCCGAATTACGTGTTCTGGTTCAGAATCCCAGGCTACCGATTTTTTAAGTAATAAGGATGTAGTAGAAATGGCAATTGCTAATCTGTCTGAAAAATTGGTCAAAAGTTATACTGATCGCCCCTACCGCTATACCGCCATGGTAACCCATAAAGGGGTGCCGATCGCTTTGGCGATGGACGATCAGCGGCGTATCTTCTATGCCGTGTTGGATTTAAACGATACTCGCGGCAACAAGGAAGAGTTTGATGTGGCTTATTGGCCCGAAGACCCCACAGAGCTGGAGTTTCCCAAGGAAATTGAGCAGGTGGGCTATAGCGTCGTGGAGGCAACCTCATTTCCAGTGGTGAAGCTGGATACCCGGCAAGAGGTGGCAGATCCCAGTACCTTGCAACCGGAGGAGATTGATCGCTTCCTCTCCAGCACCGCCCGCTTGACTGCCGATGCTCCTTTCCGGGTGTTCTCGGATAATCAACACATTTTCCTGTTCCGACAGGCGATCGCCAACGGTCATGCTGATGCAGTGTATAAGCTCAGCAACGGAGGGGCTTCTGGAGATGCGACCCGCAGCGACTTAGAAAAGAGCGACGGCAACAATATCCCTTTGGTGGACAGTACATTGTTGTGCGATCGTTTTGTTCTCTCGGGCAAAGTTTTGCGGCCAAACCGGGAAGTGCGCTATCAACGGAGTCGCCACAAGACCCGCCCTGCCAGCCAAACTGACAGCTTAGGGGCCAAAGACATGGAAGGGAACCCCTTCTTTGAGCCAACCCAAGAACTGGCGTTTATTCGCAACTTAACCGCTGGGGGCTTTACCGTATTGCAACTGCCAACCCAAGTGAATGGGATCAAACGCTGGCAGTTTTTTGCCCACAATAGTGCCACCCAGCGCATCGACGCCTTTAACTTGGAAGTGGCTGGTGATGGACTGTTTAATACCCAAGGCACCCAACTCTACACCAGCCCCGATCCTCAATATCGCAATGCCGTTTTGGAACGAGAACCGGGAGCCGATCCCTTTACTGGTGCGAGTTTGGTTCCTGTTACTCAAGCCACCAACCATGCAGAAACGGCTTTAGCGTTTGATGGTACCAGTAACTATGTTGAGGTGGTTCTGGATCAACCCTGGACACCCACCGCCTTTACGATTGAGATGTGGGTACGCGCCGCACGGCAGGATTTGCCTGAGGGGACAGGACTTTTTGCTTCTAGCAATAGTGCTACCACAACTGACTCATTTCAGATAGATAGCGATGGTGCAAGGAACTGGCGGTTCCTACATTCAGGTGGGTCTTTTACCATCGGCGCGATCGCTCTAGACTGGCAACATCTAGTGATTGCCTATGATGGCACTGCTCTTAAAGGCTTCCTGGATGGTGCAGAAGTCCTGTCTCAAACCCTGACACTTTCTTCTCAATTTACCCGCGTCCGGCTCGGCTCAAATCGTGGGGGAGATAAGTTATTTGCTGGACAAATTGATGAAGCACGGGTGTGGGGCTATGCCCGGACAGGGTATGAGATTGACAGCGATCGCTTGCGGCGTTTAATCGGCAATGAACCGGGGCTAGTGGGTTACTGGCGCTTTGATGAAGGGGCGGGTAATCGGGCTTTTGATCAAACCGATGGGGGTAATTATGGCACCATTCACGGTACACCTCAGTGGGTGGCTTCCGATGCCCCCATTGGCGATCATCCGGGAATGCGTCGCAGCAGTTTCTCATTTGTTAATCGGACAATTGTGGATTCATTGTCAGCTAAACTGTACTACCAGCAGGAAGAAGTGGCGACTGGGTACGACGGCAGCAGCAAACCGATGAAGAAAAGTGCCCGCGTCATGGTAGCTGCGGCAACAAATTCCGGCAGTGGCGGCGATCCGGCGGTCGCCACCCTGGATTTTGCCGTTTCCCGGGAAGGACGATTGACAAGCACACCTGATGCGATCGATCTGCCCGTGCTGGAAAAACCTCAAACTAGTAATCATCTGACAACAATTTCCAGTCTGGAAAAAGAAATTCGCACCCTGACGGATGATATTGAGCGACTCAACCAGGAAATAGCCACGTTGCGGGTTGATACTGCACGCATTCCCACAGTGACTGCACAGAAAGAAACTCTGGAAAACCAACTCGCCCAATTGAACCAGGATAAGGCGTTTGAAGAAAACAATTACATGAACTACTGGTGCCGATTGCAAATTCGTGGTTCTGGTACTTACATGAAAACTTCAACATCTAACCATGGTGTTTTCCATTCCAGTGAAGACAATGATAATGTCAAGTGGAAATTTGAAAATTGGACAGGTGGACGAATCCGGTTACTGAGTAAGGTGAGGAACAGTTACTTACAATCGGGACGACCAGATGAATGGTGTTTTGCCCTAGCGTATATTGAGGACAGCAGGTGGATGGGCTTCTACCTGGATAGAGCCTCTGGGGAGGCTATGTTCGGCTCCGTACCTACGCTAACTGGTATGTGTTTAAACAGTATAGTGGAAATCGTCTTGTCCACCACAGCGATGCTAACCATCATAATGGACATTTTATCATTGTCAAAACTAGCGAGACTTGCAACAATGTTGTCGCGGATTTGCAGTCTCAATGCAACGCCAAACAAAACCAAGTCAATACCAAAACAACCGAACTGAATGACTTGTTAGCCAAGGAGAATATCCTCACCCAAAAACAATCGCTGAAACAGCAAAAAGAAACCACTCTCATCGCCAAACAAAGCGAGTTAAGCGTGTTAACCGGGGGCGAAAAGCAGGAAATTCGCTTACCGATGGGGCTTGTCCATATGGATGCTTCTGGCTTGACGGTGAACGGCAGCTTAATCAAGTTTGCTCCTAGCACCCATACACCAATAATGTTAGAGGGAGCAACAGCAGATTTAGCTCTCTACTACCCCGATAACTCTAGGCAGTTCATGGCTGCCTATTTCCAGACTCTAGTAGCACGAACCCGTTTACAGTTTGCTGAGAATGGCGTGATGTTGCTGGCTCGTTCTGCCGGGAACAACAATATAACCGCAACCATCAGTGATGGTCGCATACTTAACACTTGTACTCTGGTGATTACGAATCCTGATCGCGGCATCACGGAAACCTGGACTGATTTGCCCCGCGATCCCCAACTGTTTACCCATATTCTGAATGGCACAGGAGATCGACCGGCAGAAGTAACCGCCACTGTGAGTCCGTCAGCTTATAGTGTTAAGGAGCGATCGCTACAAGTGGTTGCCTTGGGCGAAGGGAAAGCAGAATACCAAGAGCAAGAAGTTAGTCAGACAGCTTTGAACTTTAATAATCAAGGTGACTACATTGAGCTTCCTCCAGAAATAAGCTTCACCATTAACCAGGAAATCACAATCGAGTTTTGGGCAAAAGGTGATGCGGGACTGCCTAAAAGCACTTCCATTATTGATGCCAACAATGCCGCAGGACAGCGAATATTCACCGTTCACCTTCCTTGGATGAATGGTGAGGTGATGTGGGATGCTGGAGATGCCGGTCATTATGATCGCCTAGAACTATCCGTTCAAGATGCTGATTACAAGGGTGTTTGGGTTCACTGGGCGTTTGTGAAAAATGCCATCGACGGTACCATGGCGATTTACCGCAATGGTAATCTTGCCGCCTCTGGAACGGGAAAAACTCGGTTGATTGGGAATTTTACGACCCTAACTTTGAGTCGCCTCATAAACTATAGCCAATATTGGGACGGTGCGATCGATGAATGTCGCATTTGGAGTTCTGCACGCTCTCAAGCCGACATTCAGGCTGATATGAATCAGCGCTTAAGCGGTACAGAAGCTAATTTGGTGGCTTGCTACAGCTTTGAAAATGGCAAAGCCCGTGATCGCAGCCGCAATGCTTACCACGGAACAGTTCACGGTAATCCAACTTCCGTGGACAAACCCGATGCCTTGCCTGCGCTTACTGTGACCACAATAGTGACAATAGTAAACGAAGTAGCAACGGCGACTCATGGACGAGACAGCCTTTGGATTGCGAACACACCCGGACATGCCTACTACTTCAGTAGCACCAGTGATTTACTATCTTTACCCAGCGACAAGCTGGCTCAAACGGCGATGAACTCGGATATAACCGTGGAAGCCTGGGTGAATCCCAGTGACACGAACAGGGAAACGTCTCGGTTAATCCATCATTGCTCCGAGAATGCCGCCTATACCCTTGCCTTGCAAGCGTCCTCCAGTCAAAACTCCAAAACCTACCATCTCGTGGCTGGAGTCAGCCAAGGAACGACAGCAAACCACAAGGGACAGCGCTTTCTCAAGAGTAAAGAAACTCTAACCCCTAAACAGTGGCATCATATCGCCATGGGTTTCCGCCAGTCTCACGGACTCAGCTTTAACGGACAAAGCTACCTTGACTGCAGCAACAATCAAATGTTCGATATTGGTGAAGATCTCACCATCGAAGCCTTTATCCAGATCAATAACCGGGATAGTAGTCAGGGTATTATCGGTAAAGGATTTTTCGATCAAGAAGACAAAAGTGTTCCTTACCAATTCAAAGTCGCTAGTGATGGCAAGTTAGAATTCACCTTTGAGGATGCCGACGGTGGCAACCATACCTATCGCTCGACTCAAGCCTTAACGGTCAGTACATTCTATCGCGTTGCCGTCACTCGCAAGAAGGGCAGTACCCAAAATCAAACCGAAGGAACTAAGACTGTTACTTACAATGATGCAGACGGTAATCCTCAAACCCTCAACATTGACGCGATCGAATCGGTTGATGTGGAAGAATGGTTCGATATCGCCTTCTACATCAACGGTGAACAAAAGGGCATCTCTCGTTATCGAGACGA
The DNA here is from genome assembly GCA_012103455.1 of Gammaproteobacteria bacterium. GTDB lineage: Bacteria > Pseudomonadota > Gammaproteobacteria > HK1 > HK1 > WLWT01. The sequence goes on along the minus strand of WLWT01000001.1, from coordinate 2,686,645 downwards.
AGCGCCTCTCGGCAACGATGAACCCTTAGAAATCGGTCGCTGTTCATCTTCTCCCCGTCAACAAGACTACTTTCGAGGCATTATCTCCGAAGTGCGCCTGTGGAGTACTGCCCGTGATCTGAAAGACATCGGCAAAAAGATTCAGGGTAACGAATCCGGCCTGGTGAGTTGGTGGCAGTTTGAAGAGAACGAAGGCAACGTCGCCATTGATAGCAAGAGTAACAACCACGGCAAAATTAAAGGTGCCCGTTGGGTGCGGAATCCCGATCCTCAAGGGAGTCCTTTTTACCTGTTGTTAAATGGTTTGCCTCTAGCCGCAGACAGCCTGACATCGGGAACTCCCAATTGGGGCGATGCCCAGTTCAGTATGGCGGGCTACAAACTCAATGGGGCATCCCAGGAGCGCTTCCAAGGTATCCTGGAAGAAGTCCGCATCTGGCGCACCCTTCGCACCGATGAGCAAATTTCTGACAACTTGTTCACCCGTCTCAAAGGAGAAAAACAAGACCTGCTGGCCTACTACACCTTCGACGACAGTTCCACCCGTAGCGAAGCCACCCAACTCAGTGACAATGGATTGCGGGGTAACCATCTGCTCTTACCTAGCAACCAAGAGGCGAAGCCGAGTATCTTCCTTTCCACTGCCCCTATTGGCAACGACACCGCTGCCGTTCGTTCAGCCCTTGCTGGTATCAGCACAGACTTTCACGAACAGATTGATAGCACTCCCGCAGTCATCGAATATGCAGACTTGCAGCGAGACAACCAGGGCAATACGGGGGGTGTGCTCAAGCGCTGCTACAGTTACTTGCAAAATGGTCAGTGGAATTTAGCGACTGGCTACAAAGTCGGCAACCTGGTGACGGAATGGATTGGACAAGCCCAGTTCGATCCCCAAGTTATCGGTTACATTGAAGGTGTACCCCCAGTTCCCAGCGAAAACCTGACGGATGGGGTTGTCAGTTCTCGCTACGACCTGATTGAGAAAGTCTCCAACATCGAAGTTGTGGAGAGTGAAACCGTCACCTATACCCTTTCAGCCTCCAAAGAAGAAAGTTTCGATCTGGGATTTAAGGGGGCAGGTTCCCTCAGTACAGGTTCGGATGATTTGCTGATTACAGCTCCCTTAGGTATCGGTACGGCGAAGAAATTAGTTGAGGCGGAAATGAATGTAGGTGTGGAAGGAATCTTCGACACCTCCAATAGCTGGTCTCAGGAAGAAAGTTTAGGCACCAGTATTAACCGCACTCGCAGCATGTCTGTGGCGCTGGGCGGCTCTCTGGAAGGAGCAGGACCTGGACAGCAGCTCAATCCTGCCGTCGGGCGGCGCGTTCAACCTGGAAACATGGGCTTTGCCCTCGTTCAATCCCAGACGGCAGATATTTTTGCCCTGCGCCTCGCCCACAATAACGCCCTGGTTTCGTTCCGGATGCTGCCGAATCCGGATATTCCCATCGACTGGAATATTATTCCCTTCCAAATGAACCCTCGCTATACCAAGCAGGGTACATTGGATGGTCGCGTGGGCTACAATGAACAAGGCACTGTTGTGCTCGATCCCGATTATGCCAATGCCCGTCAATACGGGGAGTACAGTTACTACAAACCCAAAGAAGCCTACGCCATTGAGCGACGCATCCAACGGGAAGAGCAACGCCTGCTCAACTATTACCAAAACTCAGATACCGAGATTGCCGACACCGGGCAGATCATTGGTGCCGCCGCTGGTGCCGCCGCCGGACTTCTTGCTGGTCCCCTGGGTGTGGCTGTCGGTGCTGGGATTGGTTCCATCGTTGGCGGGTTTGGTGATGCTCTATCTCAAGGCACTTCCCTAGAATTGCCGCAAAAATTTGCCAAACGAAACTTGGCGAACACCTATGTCTGGACAGCCGATGGCGGCTTCTTTGCCGAGACCACTGAAACAACTGATGTTAAGAGTGAAGTCACGGCTGGCTCCTTCAGCTTCAGTGGTGCCGCGGGTGGCAGTTTCAGCACCGATGTGGAAGTTTTCAGCATTGGTTTCAATCTGGAATTTGAAGCCTCGATCGGTGGTGGTTTCAGCCTCACCAAAACCAAAGCGAAAGATACAGAAAAAGCCTTTAGTATCGAGGTGAATGTGGATGTTCCCGGTGACTTGCAAAAGACGGCTCCAGATGCAGATAATGAATGGCAACCGGTCTTCGATGATAATGGCAATGCTGTCACCGCAGCGGGTAAAGTGGATGCCTATCGCTTCAAGACCTTCTATCTTGATAGCTCCGATCGCAACTTTGAAGACTTGTTTGGCAAAGTCGTCGATCCCATCTGGCTAGCCCAGAGTGATCATCCCAATGCCGCTGCTCTACGCCAAGCCAACCAATCGGACAAAAAACCCCCTTGCTGGCGGGTATTCCACCGGGTCACCTTCGTCAGCCGCATTCTGCCCGATTTCCCCGACAACACCGCCCCCAACCTCGAGAAGACCCTGAAAGCGGAGAACATCGATAGCAACTGGCAACTGATCCAGAAGCTCGATCCCTTTGTTCGCAATAAAACTCAGGATACCGCCACCTTTGGGGATGCGGTTCGTAAAGCTCTCAGGAGTTACCTCCCAGAGTTAATGCCCCACAGAGAAGAGATCGTAAAGTATCTCTCCCTGTACTACGGGATTGACATTTAATCTTTTAGTGACACTCCTGGGCCTACCCTGCTGGGTATAGTGTAGGAGTGTCACTTTTGCCTGGTTTTACTCAAACTGGAAGTATTAGGGAATTTGTGGCTGCGGGGTCTCCGAATGTAGCCGATTTTCTCTACACCGTTTGTATTGCTTCGAGAAAACACTCCGAAAACTGAGTGGTAGCGCTCAATTCGCGTTGCCTTACTGGAACTATTTCGATTACACCACGGCGGGCAAGAAAGGTCTGTACCTGCCACCCCTGACTGTAAAAAACGCAACGTCAGCGCCTGTCAGTGGCGGCCGTTGAATGCCGGTGTTTTGCTCAACTGAAAACACGGCATCATCTTCCCCCTCTCTTCACGTACTTGACCACGAAGTTGACGATGAGACTCTTCGGCAAGGGCAAGCAATCGCCCATCTTGATGACGACGACGTGTTCCACCTCGGTTTGGTCGATGACTTCGGCCAGGATATGGGCGAAATTCTCCAGGAGGATGGTAGCGCGGGCACCAGAATCCTTGAGTTGATGCGCAAGCTCCCTATAAGCACCGCAGGTGTGACAGGACACACCCACGTGCCGCTCACAATCGCTCTAGTGCCTGCATCACCCGCTTAACCGAAATCGGCCCTTGCGCACCCAATTCCTGCGCGAATACCGATACGCGCAACTCCTCTACCATCCAGCGCACTTCAATCAGAGCGCGATGGCGCCGCCAGTGCTTGCCGGCCAAGCGGAGCTGGCGCCAGAGTTCATTCTCGGTACTCATGATCTCCGCCAAGCGCCGGGTATCGGCACGGGCATCCCGGTCCAGTTTATTCAGACGCACAGTAGCGGCACGCACGTAACGGGGCAATTGCTTCAACACGGGTAGGGGGGTGACGGTTAAGAAACGCCGGTGCACCAACCGTCCTACTTGGGCGCGCGCATCGCCAAGCGCATCCACCCGGCCAGGCCCATCGACTTTGGCAGCGGCGGTGACGAATTCATGGTGGGCTTTAGCAAGAGCCCTCAGTGTCTCCAGTATTTCAACGCTGAGCGCGCCGACTGCGGACATGGCCCGGCCATAACCCGCCGTGAATGCGTCCGCATCCATGATGGTAACACCACCGGCTAGTAACGCGGTGCGGGCAGTGAGCGCGGCGGCATCCTCGTCCAATTCGCGGCCGGCCCCTAGATCATCCCTGGCCTGCAGCGGACAGTAGCCGCTGTGCGCCGGCGGCGCATTGGCGTACATGAACGCAAGAGCGGGCTCTTTGCCGAGCCCGCGGATGAGTGAGCGCAGGTCGCGTCCGCCTTTTAGCAACATCAAACGGGTCAGCCCGGCAAAATGCGCTTCATCGCGCGCCGCCGGTTCCTGGAACACTTTCACGCTCACGCTATCGCCATCGTCCACCAAACCCGGATACCCAACCAATTCGACGCCGCCACTTCGCCACTGGGTGTGCGCAGGTAGCGGGCCGAAATCCCATCTACGCCGGCCCTCAATCACGGTCTTTTGGCGTAACATTTCGCCGAAACTGTCTTGGGATGCTTCGTTCAGATCCCGCTGTAGCGCCGCCAAATCCCTGGCGGTGGCCAGCACGGCGCCATCACTGTCGAATACCTTAAAGCGCATGTTGAGATGGGGCGGCACGGTATCGAGCCGCCATGCATCGGCCGGCACTTGCATACCGGTCATGCGTTCCAACTCAACGGTGAGTGCACTGATAAGATCACCCGCCCCGTAATCCAGGGATTCGACGCACGCCTTGACGAAATCCGGCAGCGGCACCAGGGAGCGCCGGTAGCGCTTCGGCAAGGCGCGCAAAATGGCGGTCATGCGCTCTACGAATAGACCCGGCACCAACCATTCGAAGGCTTGCGCCGAGAGCTGGTTCAAGATGGCCACTGGAATACTGGCCGTAACGCCGTCCGCCTCATGGCCTGGTTCAAAGCGATAGCTGAGCAGCAAACGGTGTTCCCCGGCGTGTACAAACGGTGGAAAACGCTCCTGCTGCGATGGGATGTCGCGGCCTGCCAGCACTTGCTCGCGGGTCATCATGAGGCCGGCTACTGTCTCTTTAGCTGCGCTGCCCAGCCAGCGGCTCAAGCGCCGCTCATTGACGATCCCCGCGCCCAAGCGCTCGTCATAAAAATCGAATTGCCACTTCGCATCGGCCATCAGATCGGCACGGCGCAGGCGATGCTCCAGCTCGGCGATCGCGTTCAACAGCTTTATGTTGGCGCGCAGAAACGGCGGCGGGCGGCGCACAGCCGGTTTTCCACCAGGGCCTCGCGGATGAACACGTCACGCGCACCCACTGCGTCGATGCGGGCATACGCCACAGTACGGCGGGCCACCAACTGTAGGCCGAAGAAATCGACTTGCTCGGTCGCCACCACCTCACCGCGCCGGGGCTGCCAGCGCGGATCATGGTGGCGCCTGGATACCAGATCGCCGGCTAAGGCCTCAATCCACCCAGGCTCGATGCGGGCTACGTGATGGGCGTAGAGCCTGTGGGTTGCGACCAAACTCGCCGCCATGACCCAAGGCGGTCCCTGCGCTGGCACCGCGGAGCCTGGGAAGATATGGAAGCGGCTGCCGCGGGTACCGCAGTAACCACCCTCCTCGTGGCGGGTTCCCACCTGCGTTAGCAGGCCGGCCAGCAACGCTTTGTGGACCGCTTCATAACTGGCCTCCCCCGATTTGGGATGGATGTCCATCGTGGCACAGAGCGCTTTTAGCTGGCGGCGTACGTCGGCCCATTCACGCAACCGTGCATGATTCAGATAATGCTCAACGCAGATGGTTTTAAATTGCGCATTGGAGTGCTCGCCCGCCTGTTCACGGAAAAAACGCCATAGGTTCAACCACGATATAAAATCCGAGCGCTTGTCGGTAAAACGCCGCTGCGCCCGCTCGGCCGCCTCGCGGGCCTCCATGGGCCGCTCCCTAGGATCATTGATACTGAGGGCAGCGGTGATGGTCAACACCTCGGCCACGCAGTCTTGCTCATGGGCCGCCAACAGCATGGCACCTAATCTCGGATCCAGCGGTAGTCGGGCTAGCTTGCGGCCAAGTGGCGTCAAGGCTTCCCGGCTATCCAAGGCACGCAATTCCTGCAACACCCGGAAAGCATCGCGCACGTAGCGTCTATCGGGCGGCGCCATAAATGGAAACTGTTCCGGGCTGCCCAGCTTCAACGCTGTCATCTGCAGGACAACGGCGGCCAGATTGGTGCGCTTGATCTCGGGCTCGGTGAATTGAGCCCTCGCTTGAAAAGCCTCTTCACCGTACAGCCTGAAGCACACACCCGGGGCTACCCGCCCGCAGCGTCCTTTGCGCTGCTCGGCGGAGGCCCTGGAAATCATCTCCACCGGCAATCCCTGCACCTTGCTGCGATAGCTGTAGCGGCTGATGCGGGCGAGACCGGTATCCACGACGAAGCGAATATTAGGCACCGTGACAGAGGTTTCCGCCACGTTGGTGGCCAATACGATGCGCCGCCCCGTAGCCGGGGTAAAAATCCGCGCTTGCTGCGCCAAACTCAGGCGGCCATACAAAGGCAGTATCTCGGTGCTTTTGAATGCGCACTGACGAAGCGCTTTAGCGATATCGCGGATTTCCCGCTCACCGGGCAAAAACACCAGCACATCGCCGCGGTTGATGCGGCCCGCCTCTTCTACCGCCGCGACCACGGCCCGCGCCATATCGTCCGTCTCATCGGCCAGCGGCCGCCAGCGCACCTCCACCGGATAGCTGCGCCCGCTCACCTCGACCACCGGCGCGTTGTTGAAGTGCTTGGAAAAACTCGCCGGATCGATGGTGGCCGAGGTAATGATGATCTTGAGATCGGGACGCTTGGCGGTGAGACGTTTCAGATAACCCAGTATGAAATCGATATTGAGTGAACGCTCGTGGGCTTCATCAATGATGAGCGTGTCATAAGCATTTAAAAACCGGTCGCGGGCCAGCTCGCTTAGCAATACACCGTCGGTCATCACCTTGACCAGGCTGCGCTCGCTCACCTGCTCAGCGAAACGCACCTGATATCCCACCAGCTCTCCCAGCGGCGTGCCGAGTTCGCTGGCGATGCGGGCCGCCATCGTGCGCGCGGCGATACGGCGGGGTTGGGTATGGCCGATGAGGCCACCGGCTCCCCGTCCCAGTTGCAGACAGATTTTGGGCAATTGAGTGGTTTTACCCGAACCGGTCTCACCACACACCACCACCACCTGGTGGCGGGCTATGACGTTCGCCAATGCATCCCGCTCACGGGCTATGGGTAGATTGTCATCGAATGAAATAACCGGTCTCGAGCCTAGCCGCGCTCTGTATTGCACCTGCGAGCGGGTCACGCGCTCGACCAGCGCAGCGTAGTTCTCGGCATCGGCGTGAGGCTTGGCCCGCCCTATGGCGCGGGCCAAGCCATGCCGGTGCGCCACCATGCACTGCTCCAGCATGGCTGCTAGCGCGGCGGGCGTTGGCGGCGATGGTTGGATGTCGTTCATGGTGGCACGATCCGGGGGGCAGCGATCATAACGCCGAATCCGTGCCAGCAGCGATGAGTTAAGCCAAAAGACTACGCTGGCATCCCATCCGCAATACTGCCGCGGCCACCGGCTAGGGTTGGACTCACGAGGCAGCAGTGCTCCATGGGCGGGCGCTACACGCTTCACGCCGAGTTGCTGCAATTGGCTAACTCCCCCTGGCTCAACGCCTGCTTTGCAACGCAACGGTGCCCATGTGTGTATGGGAAAAAGCCCACATATCCGCCCTAGCGGGCCAATAGAATATGCGCCAACGCGTTGCGCCGGGGTATGCTCCGCCAGGGCCTGGACGGCGAACCGGGTAGACGGTGGCTCAGAGGGCGGACGGCGAGCCGGTGAATGGCCGGCAACGGCTCGGTTTGAAATGGCTCAGTTTGAAATCCAGTCAATGCCCTCCATTTACCTAGCTGCTACAGTGTAAGAGGCACAGCGCAAGCTGCCAGTAAACAATATGCGATGCTATTCAGGTAGGGAGCGTTTCTGTGGGATCGATGGTTCAGTGCGTGGCTAAGCCAGTGCCAGCCAATGCCTAGGGCACCATGATCGTTGCCAGCGGTTTTTGGCGGGTGCTCTGCCGTCATCCGGCAAGCTGGGCAGTGCTCATCATCGACATTGCCGCACTCGTCGGCTTCTTGCGTTGGTTCGAGCCACCGTTGACCATCAGCGCGCTCGCCCTGGTGGTAACACTCGCTTTGCTCGCCCTGTGGCCACCGCTTTTTTCCCGCTCACCGGCCTGGGCCGCAGCCCAGCAGCACGCCAGCGATCACTTGGACCGTATCGCGGTGGCGCGTATGCAGACGCTCGAGGCCGATCTGCGCGCCCTGGGCGCTACCCAAGCAGTCGGTCAGCTACGTGGATTAAGAGAAAAGCTGGCCGCACTCACTGCCGTCGTGGAGCGGCGCTTGAACGCCGGTGAGCTCACTTTCGGGCGCTATAGAGGCACGGCGGAGCAGGTCTACCTGAGTGCGATCGATAATCTGCATGAGGTGGCCGTGGCTCTCACCAGCATCCGCTCCATTGATGCGCACGCGCTGTCGGCGCGCGAAGCAGCGTTGGCGGGCCGCGGCACCGGCAGCGCGCAACAGCGCGAACTCGAGAGCGTGCGGCAACGGTTGCAGTTGTTCGAGCGGCAAACTGTACGGGTCAGTGAACTGTTGGCCGACAATGAAGCGGCCATGACCGCCCTTAGCAATACCGCTGGTGCGCTGGCTGAGGTGCGTACGCAGCGGGGACACGCGAGTATCGACGTCAATACCGCCATGGCGGAACTCGAGGCCTTGGCCGCCCGTGCTGCGGCCTTGGGTGTAGATAGCCCTGGGCGTAGGTAGGGGGCTAAAGGAAAAGTCATGAAAAAACTATTGTTGCTCGCCGCCGCCTTTTTGGTGACCGCAGGGGTCATCGTCAGCCAGCCAAACCTTTGGAAAAGCTGGTTCGAGGTTCCCCTGACCCGCGACGAAGCCAGCAGCGCTTTGCGCAACCTAACGCCGGGCATAGACCGGATCGACGCGCCCGTGATCCGCCGCGCTAAACTGTCCTTGGGCAATAAAGCCGATCTCAAGTCCACGCTCCCGGCGATCACGGAGTTTCCCCTGTCGGTGAGGGGCGCCACTTCGGGGAACGTGGTACACGCGGAGATCTTCGCCTCCAGCGAAAAAGCCGGTCAGGGCACCGATGGCTGGATCAACGAGGTGGCCAAGCAGTTCAATCAGGCCCGCGTAAAACTGGCCGATGGCCGCGAGGCCAGTGTTTCCATTCGCAAAATCGCTTCCGGGACCGGCTACCAATTCATCGCCTCGGGCGAACACACACCGGCCGCTTTTTCTCCGAGCAACCATCTTTGGATCGCCATGGCCAAGGCTCATGGCGCGCAAGTTGCACCTGTCAGTGAGCGGTTGGTAGGCAACAGTGCCGGTATTGTGTTACGGGCCGGCTCAGCGGCTGCTATGCGCGAGCGCTACGGTGAACTCAATGTGCGCAATCTGCTCGATGCTGTGGTGCAAGGACATCTGGTGATGGGATATACCGATCCGTTTGCCAGCAGCACCGGGCTCAACTTTTTAGTGACCGTATTAGCCGAGTTCGCTGGCGGCGATCAAGAAGCGATGTTATCGGACGCCGTGGTCAGCAGTTTCGAGAGCTTTCAACAGGGGGTTCCGTTCGTAGCCCTCACCACCTTGCAGATGCGCGAGTCGGTGCAAAACGAAGGCAGCTTGGATGCTTTCGTCATGGAATACCAAACCTTCGTTAAAACCCCGGAGCTATCATCGGGTTACGAATTCATCGCGTTCGGTTTGCTGCATGACAACCCGCTCTATTTCACCGGCGAAGATACTGCACAAAAAGCGGTGATCGAGGCGTTCGCCCAGTTTGCCGCCCAAGATAAGTTCGTCCAGCTCGCATCGGAGTACGGCTTTAACGCAGGGCCGCGCCACCAATCGGCGTACGCACTTCCGGATGGCGCCACTTTGATCAAAGCGCAACGGCTGTGGAAAGAGAAAAAAGATTCGGGACGCCCTATCGCGGCCGTGTTTCTCTGCGATGTGAGCGGTTCGATGCGCGGCACCCGCCTCGCCAACTTGCGTAAAGCGCTCACCGCCGGTGCCGAATTCATCGCCTCCGAGAATTCCATCGGCTTGGTTGCTTTCAATAACAGCGTGACTACGCTGCTACCCATCAAGCGCTTCAATCTGCCGCATAAAGCAAACTTTGTCGCTGCCGTGGACGCACTGCGGGCCGGTGGCAACACCGCCATGTATGACGGTGTTGCTATCTCCTTGAGCATGCTGGACGAAGCCGTGCGCGCCACGCCTGACGCCAAGCCGATACTATTCGTTCTAAGCGACGGGGCAACCAACCGCGGTTTGGAGTACGGCGATCTAGCGCCCATCGCCGCCGGTTTGCAGATCCCTATCTACACCATCGGTTATGCAGCGAAGCTAAGCGAGCTAAAGCGGTTGTCTTCGTTGGTGGAGGCGGCCAGTCTCAACGCTGACGAGGCTCAGATCGAATACAAAATAGGAGCGCTTTTAAACGCGCAGATGTAACACCTATGAAAAGTCTGCTCATCTGGTTAGCTATCGCCACGGTGACTTGCACCACCGGCGCCGGCGCTTACCATGGATACCTTGAAGCATCGCCACGGCTAGTCCTCATCGTGCTGGATAGCTCGTACGAGATGAGAGCGCAACTGAACGCCGGCAAACGGCTGGCTGAGCAACTGGGCACCAAGCGTTATGCCCGCTTCGCGCTCTACTCGGAGAAAGCCCGGGTGCACGGCTGGACCGACAAGATTTCAGCCGCGCGCTTGTCATCCTACGGTCCGCGTTCTTTGCAAGGCCTGATAAGCGGCCAACTCGGCCCGGAATTCAGCGAGGCCGATGAGTTGCACCTGATTACCAACGCGCCCGCGACCGCTCTGGCCGAACTCGACAGCGCATGGATCGTCCATCACCTTGAATGACGGGGAGAGTACCAGTGAGTACCCAAGTCGATGCCCGCGATAATTTGTCCATTCCACCTATCGATGAGTTGCGCCAAGAACTCGATATGAGCTTGCCGGCCACCATCGAGCCGGCCAGCGCACGAGACGGTTCTCCACTAGACGCTCACGCAGCGCGGTTGGTGGAGCAGATGCTGGAAACACCGCCCGGTGATCATGCGGCCAGGGAAGAGGCGCGCCAAGCGGTGGAATCCATGGGCCTTGAGGCACAACGCGAAGCGGCCCGCCGAAGCGCCATGCTAAACGAACCGCTGCGCACCCTTTCCAGCCGCAGCGAAGACGGCGGCGAGGTGGCCAATTCGCTCATCGAGCTACGCACGCAGGTGGAGGGCTTGGATCCGGCCGAAGTCGATTTCGAAGCCGGTTGGTTGATGCGCCTGATCGGTAATATCCCAGGCGTAGGCACGCCGCTCAAGCGCTATTTCTCCCGCTACGAGGCCGCCTCCCCGGTCATCGACACCATCATCCGTTCGCTGGACAAGGGCAAGGAGCAACTCCACCGCGACAACCTGACCTTGAGTGATGATCAAAAACACATGCGTCAGGTGGGCTCACGCCTCGAGCAGGCGATTCAACTCGGACAGCTTATCGATCACAAGCTCGAATACAAACTAGCCCGCGAGGTGGTGGGCGAGGAGGATAAAACCCAGTTCATCCAAGAAGAGCTGCTCTTTCCATTACGGCAGCGGATCCAAGATCTGCAACAGCAATTGCTGGTCAACCAGCAAGGTTATCTCACCATCGAGATGATCATGCGCAATAACAAAGAGCTGATGCGGGGTGTGGACCGGGCCGCCAACGTGACCGTCAACGCCCTACAGGTGGCGGTGACGCTGGCCATGGCGCTGGCCCACCAGAAGGTGGTGTTGGATAAGATCCAGGCGGTCACGAACACCACCAATCAACTGCTGGCATCCACCTCCGAGCGGCTCAAAACCCAAGGCGTGGACATTCAAAAACAGGCCAGTGCCACGGCTCTTGACATGGATGTTCTGCGGCAAGCGTTCGCCGACATCAACGAGGCCTTGGAAGACGTCTCCCGTTACCGCCAAGAGGCGTTGCCGCGCATGGCTGAATCGATTATCGAGATGGACAAGTTGGCCAGCGAAGCGGAGCAATCCATTCAGCGGGCCGAGCAAGCCCGTACCGTGGGCAACAGATTGTCCATTGAAGTGTTGGATGAAAGCTAGTCTTATTGGGGCGCATCAATGGAGTAGCGCTGCGCCCGTTTAGAGAGCTCCTCTAGCTGACGCATGGCGGAATCGGCCTCCAACTGCGCCACGCCACGCTCGGTGCGCAACCGCGCCAGCGACGAATGGGCCGCACTCAATTGCGTGAGCGCCTGCTCGTTGGAGGCCAGCAGGCCACGCACACCGTCCTCCTCCTCACCACGAAGACGCAGGCGCTCCCGTAAGGTATCCCGCTCCCTCGCTTCATTCTCGGACGGCTTCTCCAGCCGTTCCAGCATTCGCAGCTGCGCCCGCACCTGATCGACATCCACGGCAGCTAGACCCTGAAGTCTTGCCGCGGTACGGTCAAGATCGTCCAGCGCCGCTAAAAACACCTGCTCACCGGCTTTCAGATAACGCCCGTGGGTCAGCTCTACAGGACTGAAACGCCGCGATAGTACCTTGCGATAACTGATAAAGCCGCGGCAAAGCGCCGTGAGCTGAGCATACGCTTGCATGCCCAACCGCTCTGCACCGCTCACGCTGCGGGCGGCACGCAGACCGGGTACCAGTGCGGTCAACCGCTGGCGCGCCGCATCATCGACCGCCACACTGAGTCCACTGAGGGCATCCAACATCATCACCTCGGCACTGGACGCCCGCCGCAGGGCAAGACCCGCTCCCACCAGTAACACTACACTGCCCGCGATAAGCCACCCGCTGACCAAGCCCAGAACACCGAGTGCCAAAGCAGTTGCGGCCGGCGGGTGCGTCACGCCTTTTACGATAGGGAGCACGGCAATTCTCCAAATGCGGGTTCCAGCGCAAAAAAATATCAAACAAACGGCATTATTCTAGCGCTTATGATCCGCTTGAACCCAGGTGAACGATCATGACCTCAACCATGGCATCCCATCTATGCCACCGCATCTTGCCGGTAGCGCTGCTCGCGCTAGTGCTAGGCCACTCGAGCGCAGCCCTCGCCACCAAGCCGTCACTGTCGGGCCAGCCTGCGGCCGGCATCCGGCAAGCGCAAAGCAATGACCTGCTCATCGAATTCAAGGCCGACGGCACCTATCAGGTCAAGACACCGCGCGGTCATAGCTCAGTGACTCTTCGACACCATCACTCTACAAGCTGTCGCTCTCCAGGCCCTACTTTCCAAGCTCTCACTTTCTAGGCCTTAACCCTCCAGGGTGCGGTGGGTTCCGTCACAAAACGGCTTCTTCGCGCTGCGCTTACAGCCACAAAGCGCTAGCGCTTTTTTCTCTTCGATCACCACCTCAACTGGAGTAAAACCGGTATCTTTGTGCGAGCCATCGCAAAAAGGCTGCTGTTGGGAACGCCCACACTTGCACCACCAATAACGTCCCGGTTCGAGTTCCATTTTGTAAGGGCTAAGTTGCGCGATAACTGGTTCGGACATGAGATTCTCCCGTATGGTGATTAGGCGGGTAATAGTGGCACCAGTTTAGGCCCAAACCGGTGGGATATTAACTATGTCGAAGCCGTTGACTCATCTATTGGCCTGGTGCCCATCGGGCCGGCTTGTATCAGTTCGATACGGTATTGGCGTCACCCGCTGGCGGCATGCCCCTAGGCTAACCGTGCTGGCCCTACTGGGACTGTGGATAGCCGCCGCGGCTCCAGCACAAGCCAAAAGTCCCGCCGGTTTCGATACTCCGTTGTTCGACACCACCATCGGCTTCGACTTTCCCGACGCCAGGGCGACTTTCGATGAAGTGCGTAACCTGCTGCTCGATAAGTACTACTCCCGCGCCCTCGACGAGCAATCTCTTTACTATGCCGCCATAAAAGGCATGTTGAGGCGGATCTCGCCGCCGAGCACACCCGAACAGGCGCGCATTTGGACACGGCAAGAGTACGCCCAAGTGTTGGAGAGACTCACCGGCCAGCGTACCTCCATCGGCATTCACAGCCGCTACAACGCCGGTGACGCGAGCCTCACGGTGACGGCGGTCACCGCCGGCTCTCCCGCTGACGGCATGCTGCGCGTTCACGACCGTATCATGCGTATCAACGGTATGCCGCTAACGGGTATGACCACCGCCGCCCTCAACAAGATATTGCGGGCACCAGCCGCCCAGCATTTGCAATTGACGGTGGTGCGAGACATCGAAGTTCTGGAACTGGAAGTCGTATCGGACATTCACCCGATCGCCAACATCCAGACCGGATTACTGCCGGGCGACGTTGCTTACCTGCGTATACGGGCGTTCACCGAGGGCCTATCGGAGAAGGTCCGCACTCATCTAGAACGGTGGCGAGATGCGGGGGTAGAGCGCCTGATCATCGATCTGCGTAACAATAGCGGCGGTGTCTTCGCGGAAGGATTGCGGTTGGCCGAGCTGTTTACGCCATCGAACGCGGTGTTGCTCTACGTCGCCAAGAAGCGCAAAGACATCCAGCGCTACATCTCCACCAATAAGCGCCCGTTCACCATGCGATTAGCTGTACTCGTCAACGAATCCACCGCCTCCGCTGCGGAGGCGGCGGCGGCGGCATTGGTGGGACACCGGGAAGGCCGTCTAGTGGGCGTCGAATCTTTCGGTAAAGCAACCATAGAACGCACCTTTACCCTGAGCAATGAGATGCGGGTGCGTTTCATCACAGGCGCCATGTTCGCACCGCGAGGCTTCTCTTGGAATGAAACGGGATTGCAACCGGCGCTTGAAATTCAGGGCTCGGCCGCCCATGCCAAACGCTGGCTGGCCATGCCGATCAAACAGCGGCTGAACGAAGATACGCAACTGCGCGGCGCCTGGCAGCTCTTGCGTTGAAGCAACGGCACTAGGGCGTCTGCTAAAAATAGTCATTGTTTCGTGAGTGCAAGGAAGCACCGCGCGCAGAACCGCAGTGTATAGGTGATACCTGAGGATTCGAGCACGGCGCTGACGCCGCAATCGCGGAAAAAGTGCATTTTTAGAGGTGCCCACTAGGCGCGAGATGCAGGAGCCGCGCTCCGCTGCCGCCAAGCCAACCAAAGCAAGGACACCAACACCACCAACACCAGCGGCAACACACCGGCGTTGACCATGCGCCACCCTACCGCGAACTGCACCATGCCTGAGCTGAGTGCGGTGAGGGTAACGGCGCTGAATACCAATAAATCGTTGATCCCTTGGGCCACCGCTTTCTCCGCTGGGCGATGCGCCTGGGTCAGGAGAAAAGTGCCACCCACGAATAGAAAATTCCAGCCCAGACCGAGCAAGATAAGAGCGGCATAAAAGTTCGGTAACGCTTGCCCGGCGAGGTTTGCGAATACGCTAGCGATAAGCAGAACCGCCCCTGCGGCCATCACCTGCAATACACCGAAGCGGGCGATCAGACTGCCGGTAACAAACGATGGCGCGAACATCGCCATCACATGCCACTGGATCACAAAAGCCGTCTCGTCGAAAGCATGACCGTAGAACTTCATGGCCAACGGAGTGGCGGACATGAGCAGATTCATCACCCCGTAGCCCACCATCGCCCCCAACACCGCAACGATGTAGATAGGTTGCATGATCACGGTCTTAGTGGGCCGCGCACACCCTTCAGCATGCACGGCGCCGGTCCTGGGGATCTGCAAGGCCGCCGCCAGCAAAGCGGACAAGACCATCAAAATCATAAGAGCGGCAAAGCATCCGGCGAATAGATGCTCGGGCCACAACGCCCGCGTGTACCGCGCCAGGTTGGGACCGAGGAAGGCGGCGATGACACCACCGGCCAGCACATAGGAAATAGCCCGTGCCCGTATCTCAGGGGCAGCCACATCGGCGGCGGCGAAACGATAGTACTGCGCCATGGCACTGAATGAGCCGATGGCAAAACTGCCAGCGACGAACCACGCCATACTCTGGGCGACGATGGCGAAGGTGCAAACGCCCGCACCGATTAAGCCGATGCCGGCCCCTAGAATAAAGCCGGCGCGGCGGCCGATTTTCTGCATCAGCAAGGATGCAGGAAAGGTGGTCAGCGCCATGCCTAGGAACTGCACCCCGAAAGGTATGGTAGCCAATGCCGGAGCGCTGGCCAAAGTCTCGCCGACCAGCGCCGAGGCACTGATCACCACGGTGTTGCCGGTCATCATCAGGGCTTGGCATAAGGCCAGCAGATAAACACTCGCGGGCATGGGAGATTCGCAACGACCGGGACGGTTAGCTGATACTGAGTTGGCCGATAGTATATGGGGGGCGATAGTATGTGGGGCGATGTCACGCGGCTAATCTCTATCATGCAGCAGAAGCCACCACCGGCAACCTAACATCAGCAGTATGCGAATACTGAAATATTCACGGTTGAAACATTCACGTATGGGCCCCGGTCTCACACCTACAACGGCCAAAAACCGCAGCAACAGCTAATGACGAGTGCCGAAACCCGTTTCGAAAGCATGGTGCATGCCTACTCGTCGGACCTTTTTCGATACGCCTATTGGTTGTGCAAAAGCCGCCAACTCGCTGAAGACTTGGTACAGGAGACGTTTTTACGCGCGTGGCGTTTTCTAGACAGCCTAAAGGATGAGGGCAAAGCGAAAAGCTGGCTCATCACCACCTTGCGGCGCGAGCACGCTCGTCACTACGAAAAAGCCCGGCCCGACTTGAGCAAGGTGGATCTGGATACCTTGCCGGATACCGATGTGCAATCACGCAGTGACAACGACACGATGGCGGTGCGTGAGGCGATTGGCCAGTTGGAGGACTCCTACCGCGAACCCCTGGTATTGCAGGTACTTTGGGGTTACTCGGGAGAGGAGATTGCAGACATGCTGGATATGCCCAGGGCGACGGTCAACACCCGTTTGTTCAGGGCTCGCCAGCAACTTCGTAAAGTGTTGGGAGGCGACAGCGAGCCGCTCTCCCACAGATCTTGAGAATAGATCTCAAGAACACGGGTATCGAGAACGATGAACTGCCTAGAGTACCGCCGCCAGATCACCGCAGAACCCACCGTGGAGTCTGCCGAAGGCCGAGCCCACCGGGGGCAGTGTGAGGCCTGCACGAGCTTTGCCCGCGGTATGCGCGCCCAAGAAGCGGCCCTGCTAAGCGCGCTCAACGTTAATATACCGGATACCTTGGCCGCCAAAATACTGTTCAGCCAACGCCTGGCACAATCCAAAGATGCGCAGTTCGAAGCGGAGCTAGCGCAGGCGGTCAACATCGATTGGCCATCCAGCTTGGCATCGCGCATACTCGCCCGGGTCCGACAGCTAAGCCGGGTGCGGCAGATAAGCAACATCATCCCCTTAAGGCTCCGGACCAGCACCCTCATTCAATTCGCGCTGGCAGCGTCTATCGCTGTTGCCGTGGCCGCAGGCAGCCTGCTGGCGCTAGGGCAATCCGACGAACGGTTGGTGGATCGGGCCATCGCTCATGTGGACCACGAGCAGTGGATGTTCGAGCGCAACGAGCCGCTGCCCATGGATCTGGTGCGCCCGGTAGCGCGGATGGCCGGCATAGAGATGACCGAACTGCCCGGCAAGGTGACGCTGGTATACCCTTGCCCGTGGGACAACAAACGCAACTTTCACTTCGTGATGGTGGGCACCCATGACAAGGTCACCGTCATGGTGATGCCTGGGCAATACGTCGATGCGCATCAAAGTGCTAGTGCCAGGCGCTATTCCGCCGTCGTCATACCGGTACGCAACGGCAGTCTGGCGGTGGTCGGCCATCCGCAGGAGAATTTGAAATCCCATGCCGAGCAGGTACGCAAAGTGCTGCGCTGGCGGCTCTGACGTATCCTAGCGCCTAGATTGCCAAGCCCTGCATCGTCAAGGCCCTTTAACCATCAAGCGCCCGGAACCCGTCAAGAGCCGGGCCGGCAACAGCCAGACCCCTACTCAATCCTGATCTGATGAGCAAAAGAATCGCCGTCTGTCACTGTCAGTTGCGCAAATCCGAGCAACTTCAGCAGATCTAGAAAAGTGAATATGTCCTGTACTTCGAACTCCTGGAAGATAGGCGTAGCCCTAGAGCGCGAGGTCAAAATAGCTAGCAACCCGCGCATGCGGTAAAGCGTGTTGTAGCCATTGTCATAGAGACTGGTGATGATGAGTTTCTCCGCCTCCTCGCCTTTAGCAAATAAAGCGAACGGCGGCGGATATGGGCTTCCCATCATCTGATTAGTGAGTTCAGTGACGAAAAAGATGCGCCGTTTACGGTTGGAGTCGGCAAACGTCTGGGCCCGCGCCACGTAGGTCTCGGAAGTCGTGGGAGGTGGGTAGTAATAATTCGCGTGGCGATCGGCCGCCGCTGCTTCAGTGCTCGGCAAAAATGTCACGCCTAGCAAAAGCCCAACCCCCATAGCCAACCGTGGCGCCGCCCCCCGCCGTGTACCAGCCTGGTTAAGCCATGTTAAACACATCCACTGACTCCTCGATTACACTGGCCCCGATACACTGGCCCCGATACACTGGCCCCGATACACTGGCCCCGATACACTGGCCCCGATACACTGGCCCCGATACACTGGCCCCGATACACTGGCCCCGATACACTGGCCCCGATACACTGGCCCCGATACACTGGCCCCGATACACTGGCCCCGATACACTGGCTCACAAAACTATACCGGCCCACGCTTTAGCACCTCGCGCAACCGTTCAACTTGCGCCCGCGCGAATAACGACTGCGGATTGATGGCGAGCACTTGCTCGAACGCGAGCAGAGCACCTGCGTAGTCTTTTTGTACCAAAAACACCAGCCCCATACCGGAGATGGCCCCAAAATGACGGGGCTCCAATGCCAAGACCGCGCGAATATCACTGACCGATTCATCAAACCGATCGGCGTAAAAATAGAGGGTAGCCCGCTTGTTCCATCCCTCGGCGAACTTCGGTTTAGCCGCGATGACCTTGGAAAACACGCGAATCGCTTCGTCCAACCGGCCTTCACGCATGGCACTGATACCGGCGGCGTAGAGTTCATCCACCGCTTGGTCGCCGGAACGAGCCCAATGAGCCCAGATCCGATCTTCTGCCACCCGTGCCTCGGCCAGCGTGGCCGCACTTTTAAGATCAGCGAACAGAGTGTCGAGTTCGGTGTCGGTCTGATCGGCCAAAATGGCACCAGCGTACAGAAGAGCCGGCAGTATCCAGGACAATGTATGGCGCAACCGCATCGCAAGACCCTCCCCTGTACGCGCCGTGCCCCGTTGCCGGCAGCGCCCGCATCGTTTTCAAAACGCCAATGGCCGGTGTTTGATCACACCGATCCGAATTCGCGCAATACGGCATACTATACGGCCTCGGGGATGACATCCGGGTGCTGGTTTACCGCAATCTCCCTCTTCGCCATGGCCCACTTCGCAACGGCCCACCTCGCGGTGGCCCGCTTCGCATTGGGCACGAACCGGCCCAACCTGCAAAGAAAACAATAGCCAAGGTGCAAGACATATGACGGAGCAATTAGCCCGCCTGGGGCGGCGTATGTTTTTATCGCGAGCAACAGCCGTACTCCTCACCTCACTCATTGCGGTCATGGCGGCAGCGCAGGAAGGCGAAGTCGATGTAGAGCAAGCCGCGGGCTTGATCAAAGAAACCACCGCGCGTTTGCTAAAAGCGGTAGGTGCACAGACCGGACCGGTGGATGTGGACCGCGCTTTCGATCTGGTGGCCGAGTACATCGAACCGCACGTGGATTTGGAGCGCGCCGCCCGCCGGATCTTGGGTAAACATTGGCGTAAAGCCACCGCTGATCAACGCCGCCGGTTTGTAGAGCAATTTCGCATACTGCTATTGCGTACTTACGCGGTTGCCATAGCGGACAATCCATCGGTGGACATCGAGTACCTGCCGGCGCGCCGTACCAAGCGCCCCGGAGAAGCGATAGTGCCCACGCGGATCCCGCAATCCTCGGCGCCATCACTGTCGATCAACTACCGTCTACACGGCGGCAAACTGGGTTGGAAACTGTTCGATGTATCCATAGAGGGCGTGAGTTTAGTGAGAACGTACCGCTCATCTTTCGCCCAGCGGGTAAAGAAAAGTGGCATCGACGCCCTGATCGAGGACATGGCGAAGACGAACAGGCGCAAAACCGGGGCCTGAGGCCATAGACCCTAAAGCCATAGATCCTGAAGCCATAGGACTAGAGGGCCACCTGCAGCGATCGCCGCAGGCTCTCCTACTCAGCCAGCTATTCTTTTCCCTCCGGCAGCAAATCCGTGTCGATGTAGGTGCCTCGGGTGGATAGAGCCGGTTACGGCCATCCGTGGCCCGCCATGCCGCTCGATCATGGCGTGAGCGCGTGAGCCATCATTGAAGTTGCGATCGACGGCGTTATCCATCGAATCAACGACCATCGCCGCGAACCGCTCGAGGATAACCGATACCGCATCAGCCTCTTGCCGAATCCGTCCTCGGGAATGGCGCATTGACTGCGCTAGCTTAGGCACCGGCACTTTGGCGCGCCGTGTCAGTTCGTTTTCAAACTCCGGTATTGAGCGTGTGACGATAACTTCACGGGCGTTCGTATCAGAGATGAGGCAGGGCGAAAATGCTTAAGAATGCCGTCTGTTGCGCATTGCCTCACGCAGCACAACCCGCTACCGTCCGCTACCCCCTGTCATCCACGGTCTCACGCCGATGCAGTGCGAGCACCAGCTAAGTGGCACCGGCCTCTCATCGCAAAGAGGCGAGCGCCTACTCTTCGAAGACATAGCGGTGAAGGTGGGGGCCGGGCAAGCCCTGCAGATCGCCGGCCCCAACGGATGTGGCAAGACCACGCTGCTGCGGATCCTGTGCGGCTTGGTGCTGCCACTGGCCGGCGAGGTGCGCTGGCGTGGCCGATCCATAACCACAGCCGATTGCCGCCTGCGCCACGAACTTTGTTATCTGGGTTATGCGGGGGGGGTCAAGCTGGAACTGACACCAAGGGAGAATCTGCGTTACTTGAGTGCGTTGCAGGGACAACATACGGCACTGAGCATTGATGAAGTACTCGAGCGCGTTGAGCTTTACGGTTTCGAAGATGTTCCTGCTTATACCCTATCGGCTGGACAACGGCGCCGTGTTTCACTCGCCCGCCTGCTGTTGAGCGGTGCACCCCTATGGTTGCTGGATGAGCCGCTGACGGCTCTGGATCAAGACGGAGCGGCACTCGCTGAATCGCTGATGGGCGATCACATCGAAGCAGGCGGGGTCTTGATCTTCACGACTCATCAGCCGCTCACCCGCCCGCCCGCCCGCACAGCGACGCTAAACCTGGGTTGACCCACCATGTGGCTCCATGCATTTGGCGCATTGCTGCAGCGCGATCTGCGCCTGGCCCTCAGAAAACCCGGTGACGTAGCCAACCCGCTCCTATTTTTCATCGTCGCGGCTGCACTCTTTGCGCTGGGCATAAGTCCCGTTCAAAGCATCCTGGCCGAAGTCGCGGCGGGCGTTATTTGGGTGATCGCCCTACTCTCGGCCTTGCTGGCCTTGGATGGCCTGTTCCGTTCCGACTTCGAAGACGGCACGCTGGAGCAGATGATGCTCTCACCGGTACCGGCGCCCATTCTGGTGCTGGCCAAAATAACCGCTCATTGGCTGGTGAGCGGTGTTCCCCTCATCGCCTGCTCGCCGCTGTTAGCCGCGCTGCTGGCCCTCCCGGCCAGCGCCTATGGCGCGCTCGCGGCGACGCTGGCGTTGGGAACGCCGGTCATGAGCCTGGTCGGGGCTATCGGTGTGGCACTAACGGTAGGATTACGGCGCGGCGGCGCGCTGCTGGCTTTGCTCATCTTGCCGTTATATGTGCCGGTGCTCATATTCGGCGCCCACACGGTAGATGCCGCTGGCCTCGGCTTACCGGTGTACAACCTGTTTTTGCTATTAGGCGCCATGTTGGTTTTGGCCCTGACGTTAGCGCCTGTGGCGGCCGCCGCGGCGCTGAGAATCACCATAGGTTGAGGCTATAATGCGCGCTTAATGCTCCAGTGGCTGCTACGCTCACTGGCCTACTCACCGTCTCGTCCAGGAATCAACCGCCCCGACATGCTGAGATCCGTTTATGCGGCCATCTGGAATTTTCTCTATCGCATGGCCTCCCCACGGCACTTCTACTGGCTATCGTCACGCCTCATTCCGTGGTTGGCGGCCGCTACCGCCCTCACCTTGGGCTACGGCCTGTACGGCGGCTTGTTCGTCGCCCCACCGGATTACCAGCAAGGCGAGAGTTACCGCATCATCTTCGTGCACGTGCCCAGCGCCTGGATGTCCTTGTTCACTTATGTATTCATGGCCACATGCGCCGCTATCCACCTCATCTGGCGCATGAAACTCGCCGATGTGATGGCCATGCAGGCGGCTCCCTTAGGTGCCTGGTTTACTTTTCTCGCCCTCGCTACCGGCTCGCTTTGGGGTAAGCCGATGTGGGGCACTTGGTGGGTGTGGGATGCCCGCCTCACCTCGGAACTCATCTTGTTATTCCTGTACCTAGGCATCATTGCGCTGCGTAGCGCCATCGAGGATCAGCGCACTGCCGGGCGCGCCTGCGCCGTGCTCGCCATCGTCGGCGTGGTCAACGTGCCTATCATTCATTATTCGGTGGAATGGTGGGCGTCCTTGCATCAAGGTCCCACCATCACCAAATTCGACAAACCCTCTATGCATTCGAGCATGCTCGCGCCCTTACTCATTTCAGCGCTCGGCTTTCAGTTTTATTTTTTTACCACCTTGCTCATGCGGGCGCGTAACGAGGTGCTGGAGCGCGAGCGTGACAGCACCTGGGTCAATGATGATCTTAGGGGCCTGAATTAGACAGATGGCCGAGTAGACGAATGGCCGAGTTTTTCGCCATAGGTGGTTATGCGGCGTATGTATGGCCAGCGTTCGGCCTGACCTTGGTGGTGCTGGTGGCCAACGTATTGGCGCCCATCGGCAAGCGCCGCGCCCTGCTAAAACAGATAGCCAAGCGCATCGCGAGGACCGGGAAACTCGCCGCAACCGGCCGCGCCGGCAGGAGCAATCGATGACACCACGACGCCAACGCATGATCTTCGTAGGCACGCTGCTGGGCGGCACTACGCTGGCAACAGTACTCGCGTTGACCGCCCTGTCGGACAATAAATTGTATTTCTACAGCCCATCGGAAATACACGCGGGCAAAGCGCCGGCCGGGCGCGCACTACGGGTGGGCGGCATCGTCGTGGACGGCAGTGTGCAACGTACCCCCGGTACCACCCAAGTGCGCTTCGCTCTAACCGACACCGGCCATCAGATCACCGTGCAACACACCGGTATACTGCCCGATCTGTTCAGGGAAGGTCAGGGCATCGTGGCGACCGGCTCGATGACAGCCGATGGCATCTTGCAAGCCTCACAGGTGCTGGCCAAGCACGATGAGAACTACATGCCGCCGGAAGTGGCTAGCGCCATCGAAGCGGCCCGCGCCAACGGCGAGCAGCTCACTAGCCCACACAATTACGGCCCAGGCAACTACGGCCCAAGCAATTACAGTCCAAGCAATCAAGACGCAGGGGGATAACACCGCATGCTGCCCGAACTCGGCAACTTCGCTCTGATCCTGGCCTTCGCCGTGGCCATCGTGCAGACAGTGTTCCCGCTGGTGGGCGCCCACCGCGGCGCCAGCGGCTGGATGGCCATTGCCGCACCCGCCGCGCAAGCCCAATTCGCTTTACTCGCCGCCGCTTTTGCCTGCTTGACCGCTGCGTTCCTGAACGAAGACTTCTCGGTCGCCTACGTGGCCAGGAACTCCAACGAGGCACTGCCGGTTTTCTACAAGATCTCCGCCGTGTGGGGCGCACACGAGGGTTCCTTGCTGCTGTGGGTACTTATCCTGGGTGGCTGGGGCACGGCGGTCAGCCTGGCCAGCGGCGCGCTGCCCAGTACCTTCAGGGCGCGCGTACTCGGCATCATGGGGGCGGTGGGCGCCGGCTTTTTATCGTTCACGCTGTTCACCTCCAACCCGTTCGATCGCATGCTGCCCGCGCCACCTCACGGCGGCGACTTGAATCCACTGCTACAAGACCCGGGTCTTATCATTCACCCGCCCATGCTGTACATGGGTTACGTGGGCCTGGCAGTGCCGTTCGCTTTCGCCATCGCCGCCCTGCTGGACGGCCGCCTGGATGCCGCCTGGACCCGCTGGACCCGGCCCTGGACCACAGTGGCCTGGGCTTTTCTCACCGCCGGCATCACGCTGGGCAGTTGGTGGGCGTACTACGAGTTGGGGTGGGGCGGTTGGTGGTTTTGGGATCCGGTGGAGAACGCTTCGTTCATGCCCTGGTTGGTGGCCACCGCCCTCATCCACTCACTGGCAGTGACCGAAAAGCGGGGCGCGTTCAGGGCCTGGACAGTGCTGCTGGCCATCACCGGCTTCTCCTTGAGCCTATTGGGCACTTTCCTGGTCCGCTCAGGCGTGCTGGTCTCGGTGCACGCCTTCGCC
This sequence comes from Gammaproteobacteria bacterium, assembly GCA_012103455.1. GTDB lineage: Bacteria > Pseudomonadota > Gammaproteobacteria > HK1 > HK1 > WLWT01. The sequence goes on along the minus strand of WLWT01000001.1, from coordinate 2,662,395 downwards.
AGCGATCCCGAACGCGGTCTGTTCATCCTCATTTTTCTGGCCATTGTAGTGGGTGGCGCGCTGGCGCTTTACGCTTTCAGGGCCAGCGATGTGAGCGGCGGCGGCCAGTTCGCACTCATGTCCAGAGAAACGCTTTTGCTGGTCAACAACGTGTTGCTGGTGGTCTCCTGCGCGGTGGTGCTGCTGGGCACCTTATTCCCGCTCATCGTCGATGGGCTGGCTGCCATGGGGGCCATCGCACCGGCCAAGATCTCCGTGGGCAAACCGTTCTTCGACGAGGTCTTCCCTCTACTCACCTTGCCGCTGGCAGTGGTCCTGGGCATCGGCCCGTTGACCCGGTGGAAGCAAGACCGAGCGTTGCTCATCACGCGGCGCGTGCTAGCGCTCATCTTCGCCGCCCTCGCCCTAGGCGTGTTTGCCACCGCTTTGGTTTATCCGCCCGGCAGCCTCATGGTGGTGCTGAGCCTGGCCATCGCGGCATGGGTGTGCTTGAGCGCTCTCAAGTCGGTAACGGCGCGCCTTGCCAACAAAGCCAACAAGCTACAGGCGTTGCGCCAGTTGCCGCGCGATTCCCTAGGCATGGTCTTGGCTCATTTCGGGCTCGGTATCTTCATCGCCGGGGTCACCATGGCGAGCACCTATAGCATCGAGAAAGACGTGGGTTTGAAACCGGGCGAGTCGCACACCTTGGGCGGCTACCGGTTCGAGTTCAAAGGCGTAACCCGCGGGCCCGGTCCGAACTACCAGGCGCAACGCGGCGAAGTGCAGGTATTCGACGGCGCTAGACTCATCGCCACTTTGCTGCCGGAGAAACGTTTTTACCCCATTCAGGCGCAGCCGATGACCGAGGCCGGCATAGATGCCGGATTCACCCGGGATGTTTACGTCGCCTTGGGCGAGCATATAGGCGCAGGGGCTTGGTCCGTGCGGCTGTACGTAAAGCCGTTTGTGCGCTGGATATGGTTGGGGCCGATCTTCATGGTGTTAGGCGGGTTACTGGCCGCCTCGGATAAGCGCTACCGCCTGGGCACGCAGTTGAAGCGGCAAAGCAAGGCCCGGCAAACGAGTGGCGCGAGCGGCGTGGCGCGGCGCCTGGCCAGCGCCGGGGCTAGCGCCAACGCCGGGGTTGGCCATTGAAGCCGGGGTCGGCCATTGAAGGAGTTGTGCAATCATGCGAACACTAACCGCACTGCGGATGGCAGTGATCGCCGGCAGCCTCCTCATCCCCATGGCCATGGCCATGGAACTACGCGAATTCGCCAGTGCCGAGGATGAGGCCCGCTACCGCGGGTTGTTGCATGAGCTGCGTTGCCTGGTCTGCCAAAACCAGTCGCTAGCGGACTCGGATGCGCAGTTGGCCCAAGATCTGCGGCGTGAAGTATTCGAGATGATCGCCGCCGGTGAACCGGACGATGCGATCACCGCCTTCATGGTGGCGCGCTACGGCGATTTCGTACTCTACCGGCCGCCGTTCAAACCGCTGACCGCGGCCCTGTGGTTGGGCCCGCCCATCTTTGCCGCCATCGGTTTTTTCGTTCTGTTCAAACATATACGCAAGCGGCGCCCCAGCGTGAAAACAGGCCAACTGAGCGCCGCGGAGCACGCCAAGCTGGACGCCTTGCTCAGCCGCAACAAGGAAAGCGCATGATCATTTTCTGCTTCGGCGTGCTCATTTTGCTGGCCGCCACGCTCGCCTGGATAGTGCCGGCTTTGTGGCGTGACGACGGCGCGCCCGAGCCCAGCCGCGACGACCACGCGGTGCTCGCTTATGAGAGCCGCTTAGGCGAATTGGAAATCGATTTGGATGAGGGCGTTATCGATCACGATCAGTTCGAGATCGCCCGCGATGAGCTGGCGCGTGAGTTGCTCGCAGACACGGCTCAAGGGAAGGAAACGGTGCGCCAGTTACCGCCCACTCCCTCAGTCGCGGTGATCACTATTGCTACATGCGCCATCGCCATCGGCCTCTACGCTGTCGTGGGCCGCCCGGACGGTTTGGCAGTCGCGGGCAAAAGTGCACCCTCCGCGGGCAGCACGGCAGTGGCAGCACCCGGCAGTCAAAGCGCCAGTGGCTCCTCCGCCATGCCATCGGTAGAAGAGATGGTAGGAGGGCTCGCTGAGCGGCTAGCTGATGATCCTAGCGATGGTCAAGGCTGGCTGATGCTGGGCCGCTCCTACACCGTACTGGACCGGCTGCAAGAGGCGGCCAAAGCTTACCAGCAGGCTTACCAACGCCTCCCTGAGCAGCCGGATGCGATCGCCGGTTACGCCGAGGTGCTGGGCCGGTTGAACGGCAACCGCTTAGCGGGCCGCCCCAAAGAACTCATCGCCGATGCCCTACGTATCAACCCCATGCATCCCAAGAGCTTGTGGCTGGCGGGCATAGCGCAAATGCAATCCGGCGATGGCCCTGGCGCCATCGAGCACTGGCAACAGCTCAAACGCTCCGGCGCGCTCCCCCCCGAAGAGACGGCTACGCTCGATCAGTTCATCGCGCAAGCGAGGGCCGCGCCGTCCACGCCTGTTGACACCCCCTTGAAGTCCACGCCAAAGTCCACGCCGGTGCTGGCTACTACCGCTCGAGCTGGCGCTGCTCAGATCTCGCCGGCCCAGGCCACCGCCAAAGCGGCGGCCCAAGCCGAGGGCATCAGCATCAAAGTCAACGTGCGTCTGGCCGCCGCTCTAGTCGGCGAGATCAAGGCCGGCGCGGCGCTGTTCGTATTCGCCCGCGCCGAGCGCGGTCCTCCCATGCCGCTAGCAGTGCAACGCCTGAGCGCGGACGCGCTGCCGGCTACCGTGATACTGGATGAATCCATGGCCATGATGCCGGCTATGACATTAGCCACTTTCCCCAAGGTGGTGGTAGGCGCGCGCATCTCCGCCAGCGGCAACGCCCGCCCAGCCCCCGGCGATTTACAGGGTTTTTCAGCCGCTCTGGCGCCCGGAGACACCGCCGAGGTCACCGTCGAGATCAGTCAGACCGTCGAGTAGCGACCGCCCGTAGGCTGCGCTCCCGCCGGCGCTCTATTGCGCCGCCTCCGTCATCAACCGTTGCCGCAGTGATGCGCCGGTCACCTTGTGCTTCAAGATCTCCTCACGGGTAAGCCCGTGTAATTCGTGTGGAAACACTAACCAGCGCTCCGTTTCATGCACGAAATAATCCGGCGCCAAGTCGGTACGGTTATTACCCGGTTTGTAATACGCCGTGGCGATACGGATATCGTCAGGGGTATTACGGCGCGACTCCTCGCGCAAGTGCTGAATAACGGCTTGAATGCTAAGGCCGGTATCCCACACATCGTCCACGATCAGCAGCGAGTTCTCCGCGTTCACGTTCTTGACGATGTAATTCAATCCGTGCACCCGGATATTGAAGCTGCGCTCACCGATGGCGGTATACGACGAGGTACGTATGGCAATGTGATCGGTGACTACACCGAAGTAATCGAGCAGCTCTTGCACGGCGATACCGACCGGCGTCCCGCCGCGCCACACACCGACGATGAAATCGGGGTGAAAACCACTGTCCAAGATCTGCAAACCGAGCGCGTACGAATCATCGAGTAGCCGCTGCGCGTCTATAAAGAGTTTTTCTGCCATGCCATTGCCTCCTTCGCAGTCAGACCATAACGTAGCCGCCACTGACCGAGAGGGTCTGGCCGGTGATGTGGCTGGCACCGTCCGAGGCGAGGAAAACCACCACCCGCGAGACATCGCTTGGCACCCCGATCTTGCGCAAGGGGTAGCTCTTGGCGATGCGCGCCTCCAGCTCCTCGGTCAAACCGGCGGTGCCTGGTGTCTTGGTATAACCCGGACACACACAGTTGATGTGCACCCCCGACTTGCCCACCTCACGGGCCACCGCCTTGGAAAAACCGATGACGCCAGCCTTGGCGCCGGAGTAAACCGCCTGGCGGAATTCGCCGATCCGGCCCGCGTCGGAGGAAATATTGACTATCTTACCGCCGCCCTGGGCGATCATCGGATCAAGAGCGGCGCGGGTGCAGTTGATCACCCCCATCAAACAGACATTGATCTCGAACGCCCAGTCTTCAGGCTTGGAATCGGTGAACAGATTCACCCGCCAGGCGCCGGCACAGTTGACCAACACGTCCAACCGTCCGTGCTCGGCTTGAATGCCGCTCACTACGCTATTCGCGTTCTCGAAGGACGTCACGTCCAACCGAACCGCCGTGGCCACTCCCCTCCCCTGCTCATCGGCTTGCGCCACTGTTTGCGCCGCACCGGCTTCGTTCAGATCGGCGACCACTACGCGCGCCGCCCCCTCCGCCACCATATCGAGCGCGATCTGCCGGCCTATGCCGGAACCGGCGCCCGTTACCAGTACCACTTTGTCACTCAACCCCAGGTCCATCGCTGCCCCTTTATTCGTGAAATGCGATGGGGCAACTCTAGCCCGCATGCTGGCGCAGTGCACGCACCGGCGGCGTTGACCAAAGACATTGACCGACTCCACCGTGGGCTTCCCCGCGCTGGAAGGGCACCGTATCATCCAGTTATCCGCCCGCGAGCCTCGTGCACCTCCGAGCCATTGATGCCAGCCCAAAGCAGCGCCCCGCCCCGCCTCGAACTTCGTGGCATCAGGAAGGTTTTCGCCACCGTGGTCGCCAATGATGGTATCGATCTGGCGGTGCAACCGGGCCAAATCCATGCACTGCTGGGCGAAAACGGCGCCGGCAAGAGTACCCTGGTCAAAATCGTCGATGGCCTGTTACAGGCCGATGCCGGTGAGATACGGTGGAACGGTCGGCCGGTCACGGTGCGTGGCCCCAGGGCGGCCCGCGCCCTCGGCATAGGCATGGTGTTCCAACATTTTTCGCTGTTCGAGGCTCTATCGGTGGCGGAGAATATCGCCCTCGGCTTGGATCGAGCCATCCCCATGCGCCAACTCGGCGCGCGCATCAGCGCGCTGGCTGGCCGCTACCGCCTGAGCATGGAACCGGAGCGGGCGGTGCACACCTTATCGATGGGCGAGCGCCAGCGGGTCGAGATCCTCCGCTGCTTGCTGCGAGACACACAATTGCTGATTTTGGACGAGCCGACCTCCGTTCTGACGCCACAAGAAGCCGAGCAACTATTCGTGACCTTGCGGCAACTGGCCGAAGAGGGCTGCTCCATTTTGTATATCAGTCACAAGCTCCACGAGATCAAAGCGCTGTGCAGCCACGCCACCATCCTGCGTGCGGGCAAGGTCGCCGGCCAGTGCGATCCGCGCACGCAGTCCAGCGCGTCGATGGCGCGGATGATGGTGGGGGCGGCGCTGGCGGCTCCCGAGCGCAAGTCCCCCGAGCGTGGTCCCCCCGTTCTAACGGTGAACGGCTTGAGTACGGCTAGCGATGATCGTTTCGGTGTCAATCTGGCCGATATACATTTGCAATTGCACGCCGGCGAAATCATGGGTATCGCCGGTGTCGCAGGCAACGGTCAAAGCGAGCTGGTCAAAGCACTCTCCGGGGAACACCCGGCAACCACGCCGGAGGTGGTGCGCATCGGCGGCGTGGCCGCCGGACGGCTTGGGCCGCGGGGCCGGCGGCGCCTGGGCTTAGCGTGCATTCCCGAAGACCGGCAGGGACAAGGCGCTGTCCCGCCCCTGAGCTTAGTGCGTAACACCCTGCTCACCGCCGCCGCCAGTCAAGGTTTTACTCAAAGCGGTTTCATCCGCGCCGGACGGCTTGCCGGCGCCGCCCAGGCCACCGTGCACGCACACGATGTGCGCTGCGCCGGCCCATGGGCGGCGGCCAACAGCTTATCGGGCGGCAACTTGCAAAAATTCATCACCGGCCGCGAACTCGGCAAGCGACCCCGTATCCTCATCGCCGCCCAACCCACCTGGGGCGTGGATGCCGGGGCCGCCACCGCCATCCATCAAGCGCTCATCGATTTGGCCGCTGGCGGCGCTGGCGTGCTCATCGTCTCCCAGGAACTCGATGAACTGATGGCTCTTTGTGACCGCATCGCCGTCATTTACGCTGGCCGCCTGAGCGAAGCCAGCCCAACGCAAACATTGAACGCCACCATTATCGGCTTGCGCATGGCGGGACAAGCGCCCGCGGCCGAACAACCCGCGGGCGAGCGCTCAGCCGCCCAAAAGTCCTCCCATGCTGCCCAGCATTAGGCTGCGACCTAGAGCAGCGCCAGCGGCGGCCATGCGCTGGTTATCGCCGGCCATCGCCATAGGACTTACCATCGCGACCGGCGCCGTGTTATTCATCGCGAGCGGTCACGAGCCGCTCCATGCGCTGTATGTATTCTTCGTGCAGCCGGTTAAAGACATCTACGGTGCCACCGAGCTGTTGGTCAAAGCGACCCCCCTGGTGCTTTGCGCCATCGGCCTCGCCTTCGGTTTCAAGGCCGGGGTGTGGAACATAGGCGCGGAGGGGCAATTGACTCTAGGGGCGATAACCGGCGGCGGCGTGGCTCTGGCGCTCTACGGCCAAGCGCATGTTTTCGTTCTACCGCTTATGCTCGCCGCCGGCATCGCTGGCGGCATGCTCTGGGCGGCGATCCCCGCGTTCCTCAAAAACCGCTTCGGCACCAATGAGATCTTGGTGAGCTTGATGCTGACCTACGTGGCTTTGTTGCTGCTCAGCTATCTGGTGCACGGCCCGTGGAAAGATCCCGAAGGGTTCAACTTTCCGCAGTCCCGGCTCTTTCACGACGCCGCCTTGTTGCCCGTGCTCATCGAAGGCACTCGCTTGCACGCGGGGGCGGCGGCGGCGTTGGCGGTGGTGGCAGCGGCCTGGGTGTTGCTGAGCCGCACCCTCATAGGCTATCAAATAGAAGTCACCGGCCACGCGCCGGGGGCGGCGCATTACGCCGGCTTTTCTCACCAAGCCGTGGTCTGGTTCGTGTTGCTGGTATCCGGAGGGCTGGCGGGCCTTGCCGGTCTATTCGAAGCCGCCGGGCCGATGGGGCAATTGGTGCCAGCCATCTCGCCCGGTTATGGTTTTACCGCCATCATCGTCGCCTTCCTGGGCCGCTTGCATCCCTTCGGCATACTGGCCGCCGGCCTGCTGATGGCCCTATCATTCCTCGGCGGGGAGAGCGCGCAGATGGAACTCGCCATGCCATCGGCCGTCACCGGCGTGTTTCAGGGTCTATTGCTGTTTTACCTGCTCGCCTGCGACGTACTCATCAACTACAGAATCAACCTCGAAGCGGCATAATCTACCCGGACATAATCATCCATGGATACCGCGCTGGTCCCCATCATCGTGACGGTCATCACCGCCGCCACCCCGCTGGTATTCGCCGCGCTAGGGGAATTGGTGGTAGAAAAAGCGGGAGTACTGAACCTGGGTGTGGAAGGCATGATGCTGATAGGGGCGATCAGTGCTTTCGCCACCGGCACCTTGACCGGCAGCGGGTTAGCCGGATGTATCGCCGCCGTTGCCGCTGGCACCGTCCTGTCACTGCTCTTCGGTTTCATCTGCCTGACCTTGCGGGCCAACCAAGTCGCTACCGGATTGGCTTTGACCTTATTCGGCACCGGAGTGGCCGCCCTGGCGGGACAGACTTATGTAGGCATTCCTTTCGACGGTCTAGCGAAACTCGCGGTCCCGGGCTTATCCGATGTTCCTGTTTTGGGTCCACTGCTGTTCCGGCACGACGCTCTTATTTACCTGTCCGTCGCCGCTGCCGGCGGTGTTTGGTATTTCCTCTACCGCACCCGCGCCGGCATGATCCTGCGGGCGGTGGGCGAGAGCCACGATTCTGCCCATGCCCTCGGTTATCCGGTGATCGCCATTCGCTACGGGGCCATCGCCTTCGGTGGTGCGCTGTGCGGTCTGGGCGGTGCTTATCTCTCCCTTGCCTACTCGCCCATGTGGGCAGAGAACATGACCGCGGGCCGCGGTTGGATCGCCCTGGCGCTGGTGGTCTTCGCCACCTGGAAACCCTGGCGCGTGTTGGCCGGCGCTTACCTGTTCGGCGGCGTCACCATCTTGCAGTTACACGCGCAGGGCATGGGCATAGACGTGGCTTCCCAATGGCTGTCGATGTTACCGTACCTCGCTACCATCGCCGTGCTGGTGATCATTTCGCGGGACAAAACCGCCATGCGTTTGCACACGCCTGCGTGCCTGGGACGCACCTTCCACCCGGCGCGATGACGGGCACGAACTGGTACAGTTCACACCCTCGGTCAAAAGCCCGGCTTCGGTTGCCACTCCGGCACATCAACTCAAATCTTCAAGGGGGAGCTAAACACATGCTGCAACAACTCGAACACGCCCGGGCGCTCGCTATAGGCTGCGCCGCCGCGCTCGCCATGGGCCTGCCCTCAGCACAAGCCGCCGATGCGCTAAAAGTGGGCTTCGTCTATGTAGGACCCATCGGCGATCATGGCTGGACCTACCGCCACGACATCGGCCGCCAAGCCATCGACAAAGCCCTGGGCGACAAGGTCGAGACCAGCTACGTAGAGAACGTCAAGGAAGGACCCGATGCCGAGCGGGTGATACGCCAACTGGCGGCCAATGGCTCCGATCTCATCTTCACCACCTCATTCGGCTTTATGAACCCAACGCTCAAGGTGGCGAAAAAATTCCCCAAAGTGAAATTCGAGCATGCCACCGGGTATAAACGGGCTGACAATGTCAGCACCTACTCAGGGCGCTTCTATGAGGGGCGCACAGTGGCCGGCTTCCTCGCCGGTCATATGTCGAACAGCGGCGTGGTCGGCTATATCGCGAGCTTTCCTATTCCGGAGGTGGTGCGCGGCATCAACGCCTTCACCCTGGCCCTGCGCTCGGTGAACCCCGAAGCCGAAGTCAAAGTGGTGTGGGTGAACACCTGGTACGACCCGGGTAAAGAAGGCGATGCGGCCAAAGCGCTGATCGATCAAGGCGCCGATGTGATCTCGCAACACACCGATTCACCCGCCGCCCTACAGGTGGCCGAATCGCGCGGTGTATGGGCCATCGGCCAAGCCTCCGATATGAGCAAGTTCGCACCCAAAGCCCAGCTCACAGCGATCGTCAACGACTGGGACAAATATTACGTCGCCCGGACCAAAGCGGTGATGGACAGCAGTTGGCAGAGCGAAGACACCTGGGCCGGCCTAGCGGCGGGCATGGTGGCCATGGCACCGTTCAATGATGCCATCCCCGCCGATGTGCGCGCCCGAGCCCGGCAACTGGTCGATGATTTGAAGAGCGGCAAACGGCATGCTTTCGACGGACCGGTGCGCAATCAGGCGGGCGAAGAAGTGGTGCCCGCCGGTGAGCGGGTGTCGGATGATGTGTTGCTGGGGATGAACTGGTACGTGGAGGGCGTGCAAGGCAAGTTGCCGAAGTAGCGCCACACAGTCATTCCCCGACATGGGCTGGGTGGCCACGGAAGGCCCCGCCCGCGTGCTACCCCATGCATGATTTCAAAGAAACCCTCTATCCCCACTACGGCCAGTGGTTCAGCGTCGATGAGGTGCTCTACGAGCAGCGCACCGAGCATTTCCATCTCATCATCTTCACTAATGCCCGATTCGGGCGGGTGATGGCCCTGGACGGCATCATCCAGACCACAGAACGCGACGAGTTCATCTACCATGAGATGCTCGCCCATGTGCCGATTCTGGCCCATGGACAGGCGCGCCGGGTGCTCATCGTAGGCGGCGGCGACGGCGCCATGGCCCGGGAAGTGCTGCGCCACGCCACGGTGGAACACCTCACGCAAGTCGAGATCGACGCCGCCGTTATCGAGACCGCTAAACGCTACTTGCCCAATCATTGTGCAGGGGCATTCGATGATCCGCGGCTGCAACTCGTGTTTGACGATGGCGCCCGCTATGTCAACACTGCGCAAGAGCGCTTCGACGTCATCATCTCCGATGCCACCGATCCCATCGGACCCGGTGAAGCCCTCTTCAGCGAGGCGTTCTATGCCGGCTGCAAGCGTTGCCTGGCGCCAGGTGGCGTCCTGGTCGCGCAAAACGGTGTGCCGTTTTTGCAAGGCGATGAGATCACACAAACAGCGGCCCGGCTCATGCCTCATTTCACCGACGTGGCATTCTATGCTGCCGCGGTGCCCACGTATGTGGGCGGCATCATGACCTTCGCCTGGGCCAGCGACACAGCGGCGTTGCGGGCCATCCCCGGCGAGACCATCGCCCACCGCTTCGCTGGCGCAGGCTTGGTGACGCGGTACTATACGCCGGCCACCCACCATGCCGCTTTTGCCCTACCCGCATTTGTAAAAGCGCTGACTGCCAAAGCCTGAAGCTTGAGAAGCACCGGACGCTCATCATCGATAAAACCCAGCTACCGCTGGCGGAAGCATTTCGCCGGGCATCACTAGGGCCATGTCCTAAGATCCGCATCCTTTTTAATGAGCTGCTACCATAACCGGGCGGAGCTAGACGGACTTTTAAACAGTAAAAGAACCGCCAATGAGAACGCTTCTAAGGCGCGCACGGATACCGGTACCCGCGTTAGCGCTCGCAGGGGTGGCTTGCTCGCCAGCCGCAGCGATGCAAACCAATGCAACGCATATGGGTACCCGCTTTCATTTCGGTAACTAAAGGACACGCAATACTCATGAGTCCAATAGCGCCTCATTTAAGTGCGCCCCTTGCAATGACGCCCAGTGTGGTTAAATCCGCGCTGAAGTTAGTTCTAGCCATCGTGATTCCAGTAGTGACTGCCGCAATAACCGCAGTCACACTCATACCGGCGCCCGCCGCCGCCGAGATCAGCGAGGCCGGTACCTTGCGTGAACGCATACCCGCCGACGCGATAGCTTATCTTCGCATCCCTGGACCTTGGACCCTGCTCACGGCAATGCAAGGCCGCGGACTCGAAAATGTCATCGACAATCCAGTGGTGCAGGACACCCTGGACCGGCTACGGCAAGCCATCGGCAGTGAACTGAGCACCCTGAACGAGGAAGGCGCCGTCGCGCAGCTCGTGTTGGCCCATCTTCGCTCACCCATAGAAGCGGTGGTGCGATTGGTGCCTGGAGGGCAAAAAGGTCCACCCGCTCCGGCTGGTCTAGTCACCGCGAAAGTGAGCTTCAAAACGCTGGCTGAAGTGAACGCGATGCTCTACACCATCGCCACCGCCAGCCCGGCAGTCGATTACATATCGCCGATACAACCCGGCTCGTTTGGTCTGCTGGCGCTGGACGGCTTACCGGTCGCGATTCAATTCGAGCCAGCCACGCAACGCGTGAGCATCGTTGCGGGGACGGCCGTTGCGCAGCCTGTCGTCAAGAGCTTCTTAGAACTGCCTGAGAGGCCCATCCGCCCCATCGACACATTAGAGGCGGAAATCGATATGTCCGGGCGCGGGCTGTTGCTGTGGATCAATACCCAGGCATTGATGCCGTTCGCCCAGCTCTTCATGCCACCGGAAGACGTGCAGATCATGCGGCAGTGGGGTTTGTTGAAGGCCCGCGCTATCGCCATCGGCATGGGTACCACTAAGAGCAAAGGCCATGCCCGTATAGCCGTAGACATCCCGCGCTCCGGATTGCTGGAACTCATCCCCACTGCCACGATGGTTGCCGATCTGGATGCCGTCGGCAAGATTCAATGGGTAGCGGGGCTCGGTTTCCTCGAAACCGACACCATAGAGCGGATCGAAAAAGCCATCCAACACACAGGCAACACCGAGGCGCTCGACGGGTTCCGCCGATGGCGGGCCGAGTTGGCCGAAACCCTGGATACCGAGATCTTCGAAGAACTGCTCGGTTCGGTCGGACCGGAGGCTATCATCTTTAGCGATTCCGCCGGTGACTTCGTGGCGGGCAAAATTCGAGATGCACAGCGCTACCGTGCGCTGGTGGCTCAGCTCGCCAAGCAACCGAATGTAACCCTCACCCGGCATGAGACCGACGCCGGTACCATCAATCACCTATCGGTGATGCTGTCGGAGTACCCGCCGGAACAGGACACAGAGCAAGACGGGCCACTGGCGCGGTGGATGGCCCGGGCCGACACCATCCACAGCTACTGGGTGGAAGACAACGGTTATATCGTGTCAGCGTCGGTGCCGCAGGCACTCATCGATCGCATCAACAGCAAATACCGGGTGTCCATCGCCCAATGGCTGGCGCAAAACGAGGGCACCGCCTACACCAACAGCGCCGCCTTGTTGTCGCTTAGGGTCGATAATCTGCCGCGGTCCATCTATCACTATATGCTGCAGGGCGTTCAAATGCTGTCCGATATCAGCGGCGCGGGCATCGACATGATGACGCTACCGAGCGCTAATCAGCTACGCTTGCCGATAGAAGGCGCGCTCGGCTGGCGCCTGGAGCTGGGTGCCGAACGCATCGCTATGCAGATGACCTTCGATGGAACGCCGCTCGACGTGTTCGGCTCCCATGCCATGGCCGCCGTGGCGGTGGCCGGTATCGCCGCCGCCGTCGCCATTTCGGCCTATCAGGACTACACCTTGAGTGAGCACACGCAAGAAGCCTATTCGGCGGTGCTGGATACCGTGCAAACCCATCATGCCACCTATGGGCAACTGCCAGCGGCGGGTGCCAAACTGGAATTGCCGCCGGCCACGGCCAGGGTGGTGGCCGGGGTAGAAGTGGACGTGAACGGTGACATTCTAGTCGAGCTGACCGGCGACGAATCCATTGCCGGCACGGTAATGCGCTTACGGCCACAGATCGGTACCAATGGGATAGCTGAACTCAAGTGCGTAGGCGGCGAGTTGCGTGCCGCGTTAAAGCCCGAGGACTGCCGCTAAAGCCATGCGTTTACCTAGGCGGCGTATAGCAGTGGCCGCCGCCATCATCCTCACCACTCTAGCCACAGTCGTTAGCGCCGGCTGCGCCTACATTAATCATCGCATCGGCCAATACCTGCACGCCGCGCCTCTCAGTATCGGTAGCGCAGATATCGCGTTTGCTTTGCACGACCAAGCTTGGTTCTCCGGACAAAGCCGGCTCGGTCTAGGCGCGCCCGGGCTATCGGCCACCGGCTCTATCGCCTACCGCAGCACCCCGCTCCTCGCCGCTTTGGGCCTCAAATATGGCAACACCAGGCTTTGGCCGGTGTATGCCGCAGCCGATATTGAAATCCTCCCCACCGGTGCATTGGTGAGCACAACATATGTAGCGAAAACCCGGCCCTTGACTCTAGTGGCTCAAGTGGCGCTCGCTGGCAATACAACCCACATTCACGCCACCGTCCCCGCCGGTCACCTGAGCCTACCAATGCTGCGTATGGAAATCGGGGCTATCAAAGCCCGAGCGAGTGCCCCCCTATTCGGCTCGGCGCCAACCGGCTTTAGCGGCACCCTCCGAATAGCTTCCGGCGCCTTAGCCTTCGCCGGGCGTATTGACCGCCAGATGGGCAGCGTCCGGTTGACGGCGCCACACGCGGTGGCGCAGGACATCGCCATGGCATTACTCATCGAGCAACAGCGCAAAAGCGGCAAATCCCTATCAGCCAAAGCCGCCTCCCAGTTGGCTGCCGGCAGGGTGCAAGCGCTGGTGCAACTCGGCTACGTGACTACCGAAGATGAGTTGGTGTCCACCACCATCGCCTGGCACCCCGAAGGGATCACGGTTCAGGGAGCGGCGTTACCCACATCGCTTAGCGTGAACTTCGTACGGTGATTTTGCACGGCGAACCTCGCACACTAAGGCCTCGCATGAACGCGCCGCCGCCAGTTCCAACTTCCTGGTCCGTGAGACGCCATAGACCTCTTCAAACGCCGTCTGCCGCGTCCCGGAAATAGCGGGGATAATGGAACTTCACGAATTGGCTCTCACTCCGGTAGGTGTAACAAGCATCCAGCATCCCCGGCGCTAGCTTGCGCTCATCAGGTGGCGTAGCGACAGTGTCCTCATCCTCATCCGACCCGATCGCCTGCAACGCTGTTGTCGCCATCTGCGCCAGCATCTCCACCAGATGGGTACAGCCCTTGCCGCCGCCAACCCGCTCACGCACCTTACGGTTCCATCCAGGGCCAATACGAAGTCCGGCAAGGGCGGCGAAATTAGGCTCCGCACCAGCACAAAATGGGTACGCACCCACATCCATTTTCGCCTCCGCGCACTGTACTTCCAGTTTTCGGTCGATGGTAAGACGCAAACGCAGATCATGCACCGGCTCGCCAGCGGAGCGCTTAACATGATGAAACTCAATGGTTATAGGTTTGACATCGAGCAAATGCCCCTCCACGTCAAACAATCCATCTTCGCGCCGGTAAACGTGCAGTTCGAGATTTCGAGTGTGAATTTCAGTTCTGGGTGCAGCATGACTGAGCGGCAAGAGCAACTCCTTCGGTGGCAAAAACGGGTAAGATTCGGCGTTGGCGCCGGATGCGTCAACCGAACATGCTTAAATAAAAGGCGCCAAGCGCGCCATGGCTGCCGCTCAGGTAGGCTCCCGCTCAGATCGCATAGCCTATAACCTAGACGCTTAAGCGCGGCGTTGTTCGATTAAAAACAGAGCACCGCCTTGAGCTATCATTACATGGATGCCGCCACCCACCTAGCCAATAGCCGTTGGAAAATCCGTTAACCGGCCCTAGTAGTGATGGGCGGGTACTGTTCGTCAGTTGTGGAGCACATGCCATACAAGACGGCCTGACCGCCCTCCAGTACGTACTCTTACCGATCCTTGCACAAGTATTCGGCCTCAGTTACGCCCAGGTCGGATTGTTACGCGGCCTCAGTAGCATCGCGATGTCCAGCCTCGAAATACCTGCCGGGATCATGGCAGAGCGCCTCGGCGAGCGGCCACTACTGACCTTTGGCATGGTATGCGCAGGAGGCGGTTATCTTGGCGTAGCACACGCAACGGGCTTCACACTCATAGCCCTAGCCTTCTTCCTCACCGGTATAGGCGCCGCGTTTCAACACTCCCTCGCTTCCTCCTTGCTGGTCCAAACCTTCCATGGCATCAGCAGGAGGCGCGCCTTAGGCAGCTACAACGCCTGTGGCGATGCCGGCAAATTATTCTTCACCGCCTCGTTCAGCGCAGCACTAGGCGCTGGCTTCGCGTGGAATACCATCGTGACCCTGTTGGCTGGCGCCGCGATCGGTTTCGCACTCGCTGCATGGCTACTGCTGAGCCGCGTTGGCGCCGGCGCAGCACCCAGGACACACGGCAATCGCAATGGTGAGCCACTAGCAGCGCCGCACACGCCCTCCGAACATGCAGCCGACAACAGCGGTCAAAAGCGCCGCGGGCGTGGTTGGGGCATTAAAGAGCCAAAAAGATTTGCTTTGCTCGGCACCCTTATTTTTCTAGATAGCACCGTGCAAGCCGTGTTTCTGACGTTTTTGACGTTCGTTTTGCTAGATAAAGGTGTCGATGAGGCGATCGCCGCCGGTGGTGTTGTGCTAGCACTGACTGGAGGTATGGTGGGTAAGCTCTGCTGTGGATTTCTCGCCGCCAAACTCGGTGATCGCAACACCTTCATTTTGGTGCAACTAACAACGTTGACCGCGTTTGGTGGGGTCATCGCATTACCCGCGGAACTCTTACTGTTGACCTTGCCGGTTATTGGTATATTCGTCCAGGGCTCATCGACGGTGACCTATGGTGCGGTCGCCGATTTTGTTACCACGGACCGCCAATCACGGGGCTATGCCCTCATCTATACACTATCGAGCGCTGCCTCAGTGGGTGGGCCTTTCGTATTTGGACTGATCGCCGACCAATGGGGCCTAGACGGCCTACTTTGGACGCTTATAGCTGTAACAATGGCCACTATCCCGCCCAGTATCGTGCTGACGACAAAGGCAAACATGGCAAAGTCTCATCAAGATCAGTCCTGATCATCGAGGACAAGAGCTGCACGCGGCCGCGTGCAGTTCATCAAAGGGCCGCACCGCCCGCTCTATACCGAAGCGCCCCTCTATACGCGCACTGCCACGCCGCCGCCACTCCTGCGCATCCCAGGCGAACAGTACGGGCTCGTCATCTTGAAGCGAGTACACAGGATAAACCAGCGATGGTGCAGGCCATGATGAAGCGAGTGATAGATAATGGTGTGCAGGGGCAGTACTTGGTAGCGGATGAGTGGTGCGGTAGCAAACGAATGATTGGTACAGCCCTTTCCCTGGGTGTTTGCCCTATCTTCCAGATGAACAAGGGTAAGGAACAAGGGTAAGCTGAAGTACCGCACGGTGAACAAGAAAAGGAAGGAAGTTCTATTGGACGCGGAGGCACTTTACGCACAGGCGGTTAAGGGTCGATGGAGAAAAGTGCAAGGTCTACCGTGGAAGGCAGTGCCGATGAAAGTGGAGTTGAATTTATCGCAGGACAAGAAAAATGAGCCTGACTGGAGAAAAGCGAAGTTGTTGCTTGTGCGCAGTTTGAAGACGTCGGGTGAAGCGGAAGTTGGCCAAAAGAACTGGGCGCTATTTCTGACAACAGACGTGCGCCTTAGCGTCAGTAAGAGGGTGCAACTCTATGCGTTGCGATGGGGCATAGAGGTTTACTTCAAGGAAGCGAAACAGCATCCAGGCTTGCTGACAGAGCAGACAAGGACTTTTGCCGCGCACACCGCATCTATTCACTTGGGCACGATCCGTTATATGATGTTGGTTCATGTACGGGAGTTATTTCGAGCGATTATTAGCGGAACTTTGCGCGATATTGAAAAAGACCTTGGTTGTTCAGTGCCGGCAATTATGCCGAGCATTGACGACCGGGTGAGCGAGTTCTTTGTTCAAAGCTTGCAATTGGATTCATTTACACTACGTATGGAAGATGGATAAAGATATGCAGAGTCGGTTTAGATTATAGTAATTTCAACTCCGAAGCTTGAATTATTAAGAAATAGGGATTAATATGAGAATTATTCTGGAATTATGCGCATATGACTAGAATTCAAGTTTGATGATTTTGTCATTAACATATAATATGAAAGTTACCTCATTGTTGATGGTTTGTTGAAATTCCTATCAAAAACGTCAACTCTCGCCAGATTTAGTATAAATTTCTACAGGGCGCCTCTAAAAATAGTAATTTTTTCGTGAGTGCAAGGAAGCACCGCGCGCAGAACCGCAGTGTATAAGGTCATACATGAGGATTCGAGCACGGAGCTGACGCCGCAATCGCGGAAAAAGTGCATTTTTAGAGGTGCCCTACAGATTATTTGAGAGCAGTAATGTTGCTAAGAGCTAACGATTCCGATCACAGAGCTATCGAAACGATACTCGCGCTAGATATCCCCACTTACAGAGCAGCCTATAGTGACCGAACATCTTGGTTCATGGCTTGTTTTTCTGAGCTGGCTTACATTAAGTACGAAAATGCTCTTGTCAATGATGATAGAACAAAAAAGCTCTTTGAGCAGGCCGTTAAGACACTATTGAATACTAAGCAATCAAACCAGGTTAACCAAATACTTGAGAACTTTGCCTACGATCCAGAAGAAGGCAAGAAAGAGATCAATGAGAATCTGAATATTCTAGGTTATGAAAAGTGGCCTTATTCAACAAGAAAGGTACCCAAGCATTTATTGCTGCCAATACTCAACAAAAGCGACTAGTCTTAGCCTTTAGAGGTACAGAACCAACCAGTATCAAAGACATTCAGTCGGATATTGATGCTCGGATGAGAGTCTCCCCAGTAGCGAAGAGCAAACTCCACAAAGGTTTTTCTGAAGCCTACGAAGTTATTGGGGAGGACATCCAACTATTTTTGCAAAATGATCAATATCACGACTACCAGTTGTATATTACCGGTCACAGTCTGGGCGGGGCATTGGCAACGATAGCGGCAAAACGCCTGACTCATAGAGGCGGTATTGCTGCATGTTATACCTTTGGGTCACCCAAAGTAGGCAATCGTGATTGGGTCTCGGACATGAAAACACCACTCTACCGTATCGTCAATGCTGCAGATTGTGTTCCGTTAATGCCTCTAGGTGACACGGTGATTACTGTCCTATCTTATCTGATCAAAAAGCTTAAAGTATTGAAGTTTGTTGAGACGTTTCTTGATCAATACAAAGGCTATATCCATTGTGGAGATATTCGGTTCTTAACTTTTTGTAAGCCTGGAGACTACTCCGACGCCAAGCTTCTGACTAATACGACATTCTTCCAACGTCTCAAAGGGTTTATTTTGAAGGGTGTGGGTATGGCTCCTCTTGCTGATCATTCAATTACGACCTACAGAAAAAAGTTGGCCATCATCGCAGTAAATCGTAATTCACCCTAATTTGGCGAGCCCGTGGGAGCTCTCGCCCAAACCTCTGCGCAAGTCGCCGTATATCAACTTTCTTCTACGCTTTAACTTTCTTCTACGCTTTAACTTTCTTCTACGCTTTGGGATGACCACTATCCAACAATGGTACTTAAAATCCTAGCGCGTATACGCCAAACTCTTATGGTCTCGCATAGGTGTTCCTCGTATTTCTTGGCCGAAACACAAGGCTAGATGACCGTCGTATCGGTCAAGGGCACCTCTAAAAATAGTAATTTTTTCGTGAGTGCAAGGAAGCACCGCGCGCAGAACCGCAGTGTATAGCTCATACATGAGGATTCGAGCACGGAGCTGACGCCGCAATCGCGGAAAAAGTGCATTTTTAGAGGTGCCCTCAAACCTATTCGAGTCCCCCTGGCATAGCCGGGGGTTACCTAATTGATTAATTAAACGATCAAAGCGGCCTTCGTATCGGCGGCAGGATGCCGCCTATACGGAAAGACGTTAGCTCGCGCTTCGATCACGCCAGCGCCGAACGTATAACCGCCTCCAAAAGCGCATAAGCCCAAACGCTGGCCCGTTCTCAAAGTCGATAACAACTCGTCTAAACACAGCGGAATACTGCTGGACGATGTGTTGCCGTAATGTTTGATGTTGCTGTAAACCGGAACCGTTGTGCGGTTCTGAATCGCGTCGATAATCCGCTGGTTCGCCTGATGCGGCACCAGCAAATCGAGTTCGGCCACGTCCAGTCCCAAGGCGTCGCAAGCGCGGCTCAAGCTAACCATCATTGCGCGTACGGCTTCGCGGAACACGCGGCGGCCGTCCATTTGCAAATAGCCGTTGCTGACGCATGGCACCGTCAAAGCATGGTCCGCATCGACCTTGCCCGAGAGTTCCGGACGATACAGCCGAGCGGCCGCGCGATCGATTTGCAACTCGCCATACAACACCGTCGCCGACGCCGCATCGCCAAAGATGACGCGCGTGTCGGGATCTTGGGGATCAAGCACCGGGGAAAGCACTTCGGTGGTAACGACCAATACGCAGCCGTTCGGTTGGTCTTGCAAAAAGTCGTAGCCGGCCCGCAATGCGTACAAGTACCCCGAGCAGGCCGCGTTGATATCATACGCTGGCAGCATCGCATTGCGCCCGCCTTCCACTTGGCTCAGGATGCGAAAAGCCATCGACGGCGTGACGGCGACCGGTGTCGTCGTCGCGCAAATCATCAGGTCCAGGTCGCTGGCAATCAATTGCTCGCGTTCCAGCGCTGCTTCACACGCGCGAGCCGCGAGCGACACCGCGTCTTCACCTTCGCCGGCCCAGCGCCGCGACTCGATGCCGGTTAACCGAACTATGTCTTCAACAATGGCACCGCCCATCTCCGCTTGCAGTTGTTCGTTGGTCACGCGGCGGCTACCGGCGATCATCGACACGGTCGATAAACCGACTTGCAATTGGCGGTTCACGACCGCTGCATCGGCAGAACGAGCCACCGTAACCGAGTCGGCGTTGGCGGCGCGGCGACGGGTAAATATCGGTGTTCCGGGCTGCTCTTGCGTCAATGGCTTGGGACGTTGTGAAGCATCCGCCGTGCGCACTTTCAACAACGGCGCGCCGACATCGACCGTCTCGCCCGTAGCGGCCAGCACCTGTTCTATTACTCCCGAAACGGGCGACATCAATTCAAAGACGCTCTTTGTCGTTTCCAACGAAGCCACCACATCGCCGCGTCCAACACTCTGGCCGGGCTCGACATTCAAGTCAACGATCACTACGGTTTCGTCGGACGGCCCAGAGCCGATCGCTTCGACAAAGCTTACACCGCGTTCAGCTTGTGGTTTGGCTTCCCATGCCAAGTCCAAACCCAGCATTTCCGACGCGGTCGTCAACACGCGCCGCAACGACGGCAGCACGTCGATTTGATTCGCAAAATTACAAGGCACGTAAGTATCCGGCCGCGTCACGCGCCGCATCATCACCGGCTGCCGACTTTTTTCGCCGATCGTCGCCAGGATCTCTGCACCCAAGCCGCACGTGTGGTTGTCTTCATGAACGACGATCACACGGCCCGTCCGTTCGACCGATGACAAAACGGCTTGCTCGTCCCACGGAGACAAACTGCGCAGATCGATGACTTCCGCCTCGATGTTCGCCGCCTCCAAAGCTTCGGCCGCCCGCTCGCAAAGACGCACTGGATTACCCCAAGTGACCAGCGTGATGTCGCGGCCCGACGTTACCTTGCGAGCCGAACCGATCGCGACGACTTGATCGGCGACGTTGATCGACGTGGTATGCAGCGGATCGTTCAAGCAGCTTTTGGGATAAAAGAATACAGTCGGCCGCTCGGAAGCAAACGCCGCGTTCAACAGTCCGGCCGCATCCGATGCCGTGCTGGGCATGAACACGTCGATGCCTGGCGTGTGAGCCATGACCGATTCGAACGAACTGGCGTGAAACGGCCCCAAGCCCGGTCTATAACCGCCGCAAGGAACCATGATGATCACCGGCGCGGTCCACTGGCCGTCGGTTCGCCAGTGCATGCTGCCGAGTTCGCTGATGATTTGATTATAGGCAAGCGGCAGAAAATCGGCGAATTGCAGGAAAGCGATCGGTCGCTCGCCGGCTAACGCACGTCCAATCGCCGCGCCAACAATCGTGGATTCGGTAAGCGGCGAATTGCCGATGCGTCCGGGAAATTCAGTGCTCAACCCCTTGGTGACGCCGAAGACGTCACCCTTGGGATCTTCGATATCTTCTCCCCACATCGTCACCCGCGAGTCGCCAGCCAATCGCTCGCGCAGCGTTTCGCGGATCGCGTCTTTCATAGTCAACGGCGGATCATAAAACGCGTCGCTTGTCCGATCATGTGCTTCAACACCATCATGCGTGCTCTTCAAGCAAACATCCGGCAGCGGGGCCTTCGCGGTGAACGTAGGCTCGGGATCCGCGCCCAGCGCGGCTTGTTCGTCGGCTTCGGCGACTTGAGCGGCGACCTCTTGCCGCACAAAAGCCAATTCGGATTCTGTCCAACCGGCGCCCAGCAACTGACGCTCGAAAATTCGAATCGGATCGCCCGTCGCGGCCGAGCGGCGAATGTCGGCCTCGTCACGATAAGTGGTTTGGTCGTCGGCGTTGGTGTGATTGGAAAGCCGCTCGACGCTCAACACGACGATCTCCGGCAGTCCTCGCAGCCGCATGCGGTCAACCACCGCGCCCAACACGCGCCAAGCGCCGAGTACGTCGCGGCCGTCGATACGATGAATCGGAATGCAGTGAAACTCTTCGGGCTGATCACCGTTTAAGGAATAAAACGTTTTGCCGTCGGTGGGCGTCGAAATCGCCCAGCCGTTGTCCTCGACTAAAAACAGCACCGGCAATTCGCTGCGAGCCGCTTCGGCGCAAGCTTCTAGAAACTCGCCTTCTTGCGTCATGCCGTCGCCGGCGGAACACAAAACGATCGAGTTCTCGTCTTGACGTTTGACGGTCATCGCCATGCCGACCGCATGCAAAGCCGCATTGCCGACTGGCCCGGTCAAGCTAGCGATTCGCAAGTCGGCGTCGGACATGTGAGCGGACATTTGCCGGCCGCGCGAATGCGACGCGTTCTTGCAATAGAGCGCGTCAAAGAAAGCTCTCGCCGTCAGACCACGAGCGATCATCAACGCCTTGTCGCGATAATGACAGTTCAGCCAATCCCGTTCGTGCAAATGCAGCGCCAGCGCCGCCGAAGCTTCATGGCCGCCGCCTGACACGTGAAAGAACGCCGCGCCGCGCCGCGTGATCTCCTCTTCAATGCGATCGACTTCTCGCGCGGTCAACATGGCTTGATACAGCAGCCGCGACTGCTCGGCGGTCGGCGCGTCGCGCCCAGCGGCGCCATTGCCGGCGACAGGCTTGGGCGGCGCGATGCGTGGCGATTGGTTGGCGGTTAATGTTGTCATTGGTCTCGAAGTCCGTTTGTGAGCTGCCGGAGTAAGGGACGGTTTTAAACCCAAAACCTTTCGCGCTGGAACGGATAAGGTCGGCGCGGCAACAGTCTGGTAGGGCCAATAGTGGCAAACCGTTTCCCACATCGATTACGTCTCCCATCTTATATCGTAGAGCTATCTCCCCCAACTTGGAATGCTCCAAGCTACTTATCTCGGGTTCTCGTTCGCGGCAAGCCGCAAGTTGGTCGGCCCGCTTTGCGCGCGGTTCAGGTGATAGCGGGTGAACCAAGTTGAACTGTACCGGGGAAACCGCAGGCTCGTTGGTTTGAGTCAAGCCGCCATGGCCGAGCCTTGTATTGATTGATAACACGCCTGTTCAAGTTCTGCGGGCGGTACGTAGTCGATAGCGCCCAGCAGGCGTTCGTGGTTGAACCAGTGAACCCAGTGTCAGGTGGCTATTGCAACCGCCTTGCTGGTCTGACCCGGCGCCGCGTCGATGTATCACCTGTGCCTTGTACAAGCCGTTGAGGGTCTCGGCTAAAGCGTTGTCATAAGAATCCCTGATACGGCCAACGCAGGGTGTGATGCCGGCCTGCTCGAGACGCTGCGTGTAGGGTACTGAGAGAGATCTGGACACCTCGCTCACTGTGGCGGGTCAGCGGCTCATCTGCCGCCGCTCGGCAGCGCTCGTGCAGGGCCTGTTCAAGCGCATCGACAACGCACTCGGTTCGCATTGATTTCGATACGCGCCAACCTACAATGCGACAGGCAAACCCATCGATAACGAAGGCGACGTAGACGAACCCTGAGCGGGTTGCGACATCGGTGAAATCGGACACCCATCACTCGTTTGGACGGCGCGCACTGAAGGGCGCCTCTAAAAATAGTCATTTTTTCGTGAGTGCAAGGAAGCACCGCGCGCAGAACCGCAGTGTATAGGTGATACCTGAGGATTCGAGCACGGAACTGACACCGCAATCGCGGAAAAAGTGCATTTTTAGAGGTGCCCTGAAGTCCCGGTGGACGGGGGGTCCTCGCTGTGGGAGTCCTGCGCGGGGAGTGGGGTGCGTACGCGGGTCCCACGCATCATCCCCTGAGTCCCAAGGAACGCATCAGCCCGCTGGTCGTGCAACGCGCCACGCTGTGGCCTTCAGGTTTGAGTGGATGGCATACCTTGCCAACGCCGTAGACCGCATGGTTCTGTGTCCACACCCGCTGCACTTCGGGGGCCAGCCGGGCGTCGCGTTGAGTACGCTGAGGAAGGCGTTGAGGGTCGCCCTCACGGGCTGTGTGTTCGTAGTACGTCGATGGGGCAATGGAGCCAAGTGTTTGCCCATTGACTCGACCCCGTAAGTACCACGGTATTCGTCGATAAACGGCACTCACGCTTCAGTGGGCGGTCGAGCGCCGCCTGGGCGAAAAAAGCCGACGCCTTGGATAGAATTTCATTGGCCCTGCGTCGCTCTAGATTCTCCCGTTCAAGTGCCTTGAGTCGGCGTTTGTATTCGTCCTCGGCACGCGGGCTTTCATCATGCATATCTTCGGTTCCTTGTCCCCAAACTTTTGCGGATCAGCATCTTCGGTCCAATTTTTGCCTGGAACCGCTCTGGCACCCAGACTTGAAAATAGTAGACATCATGACGGGATTGGTAGATGTAGGCAGGCTTGTGTAAAGCCGTTTCTACGGTCCTCTTTATCAGACCAATGGCTTCAGATGTGAATTCTTGCGTTTTTAAGTCATTGATTTATATGGCTAAAAACAGTGAAAGTGGCGGTGTATTAAACCGCATCTCCCATGACTTTCCTTTACATCGCGCCGTGTTGCAACAGTTTTCATGGGTAAATCCAATACACCAAGAAAAAAGCGTTGCAACGCTATGCGCCTATTTGGTTGCTTTTCTCACAAATTTCATACCCACAAAAGGCGCAAATACAGTACCTACCGAGAGTTCGAATCCTGCTTTGGGATTCATTGGAAACGGGGTTATCCATTCCTATCCGGCAATCTGTAGCTAGTACTACGCCCGCCACCGGGGTTCTGAATGAAAATTCCTCTATCCTTCAATTCCTGAATATCTCTGAGCGCCGTATCGTTTGAGCACTTGGCCAGTTTGGCGTATTTGGATGTATTCATATAGCCTTCAAAATCCTCCTCAAGCAGGCGGTTAATGATTAGGCGCTGACGTTCATTAACAGGCTTTTGATTGATGGTATCCCATAGCTGCGCCTTGAACAGAACATTGCCAAGGGTCGTTTCGGCATTGGAAATCGCTCGCCCTAAACAATCCAAAAACCATGTGAGCCAGTCTGTAATGTCGGGTGTACTGCGTTGCTGCTTTTCAAGCTGGTCGTAATAATCTTTACGCTCTGCCTTAATCTGCGATGACAAGCTATAGAAGCGGTCCTGTGTGCCATCAGCACGAGCCAGTGCCATATCACCAATGGTTCGGGCAATCCGTCCATTCCCATCTTCAAAGGGATGGATGGTCACAAACCATAAATGGGCAATGCCTGCTTTGATAACAGGATCAATGTCGTGGCCGTTACCGAACCACTCAAGAAACGCCTGTATCTCATTTTCTAAGCGGTCGGCGCTTGGGGCTTCAAAGTGAACCTTCTCTTTGCCGATCGGGCCAGAAACAACCTGCATGGGTCCGGCATCTATTGTGCGCCAACCGCCAACCGTGATCCGCTGCATACCGCTGCGTCCTGTCGGGAACAATGCAGCATGCCAATCAAATAAGCGGTCTTTCGTCAACGGCTTGGAAAATTGCTGTGTAGCATCCAGCATCATCTCAACAATGCCTTCCACATCACGACTGGAAGGAATCAATCCGGCAACATCAATCCCCAGCCTACGGGCAATGGATGAACGGACTTCTTCCAGATTAAGGTTTTCGCCTTCAATGGCCGATGATTTCACCACATCATTGGTCAGCGTACTAAGACTCGCTTCGCGTTTAAGCTCAAAGCCAAGCCCTTCCATGCGGCCAAGCAAACGCCCTTGGCGGTGGCGTATATCAGCCAATTTGGATGCAAGGTCTTCTGCGGCCCATGTCAAGTTTGGCCAGTTTTGGTGTTGGTGAATCCACATATTAATCACCGCATTACTTGAGGTGATTATAGGGTCTATTCACCGCAAGGCTCTGATCTTTTCCTTCGTGCAATCAAGATTTGGCTCATCCCCATGTCCGCGTAAGTCGCTTGTGGTAATTCATGTTTTTATCAAAGCGTGGATCTTCGCCTTGCATCAGAAAAGTGTATAGGCGACGGACGATGCTTTTCATCAGCACCTTCATTTCATCATCGCAGATATGAGAAACATCCGGCCATGCGAATTCATTATCTTCTGCATCAATGGCGCGCGCGCTCAATATGATGTATTTGAGCAGCTCAATCAAATCCATATTGATCGAGCTTACGGGCGCCTCTAAGAATAGTCATTGTTTCGTGAGTACAAGGAAGCACCGCGCGCAGAACCGCAGTGTATAGCTCATACCTGAGGATTCGAGCACGGAGCTGACGCCGCAATCGCGGAAAAAGTGCATTTTTAGCGGTGCTCTTCAGGCTGCGCTCGGCGGAGAGGGAGGGATTCGAATCTTCGGTGTTTCCTTGTATTTCAATAGTTTACAAAGGCACCGTGTCCAGATCATCTCTAATTCGAACGCCTTTCTCTCCCGATTCGCGCCTATTCTAAGTCGTTCTCGGCGCTCAATACCAAATCGTTGCAGTGCCGATCGGCGTGAAGGACGGTGCCGCGTTTGACGCCGGCCTGGCCAGGGAATGGCCTTGACGGATGGGCCCAAGGCGCAGACAAACAACCCGGTCGCGCGTGCCTTTGGACAGCTAGTCCTGGAACTTCTTCAGAAGACGTAGCAATTGCCTACGCAGCGGCGTGGAAAAAGAAAGCTGACCGTTCTCGAATTTGGCGAAGCACGTCTCGAAGATGGCCATGAAATCCGTGCGAAGGGACTGTTCATTATGAGTGTTGTGGAGCGCCAGTAGCGCCGACCCGTGGCACGCTCTGACTTTCCGTCCGCTCCCGCAAGGGCAATCATGATGACCGCGATAACTGTGTTCGAAGAGAAAACAGATGACTCTGAGCGCAGCGAGATCACCCTGCAGATGAAGCGTATCCACGTAGTGACGCGAGATGCCTTCAAAGCCGTGCGCGGCTTCGTCGAAGGGATGATGACCATGCTTCGTGAAGAAGCAGAAACCATAGAGGTACGGGATCACCAACCGGTTGACGAACCCGAGTAACGTTGGCTCATCAAAGAAGACGCGACGCTGCTCGACCGGAACAGCCAGACAGAGCGTTCCGCCCGGATTGCGATGGTCGTAGTCGGTGCCGATCCGGCCGCCCGTTTCCCTAACGCGCGGCAGCGTGTCGGAAAAGTCGTTCGGAATCGTCACCTCGATATCAAAGGAGTCCGTGATGGTTTCCAGTCCATCGGTAGACGCCTCGAACGGCAACGCGCCGGAGAGTACTGTTTCACTTTCGCGCTCGGTTACGTTGCCGAGCCCCTTATGGACCGCCACAAGCTCAGCGATTTGAATCTGAACATCCTCGGTCAATCTTCCCTCCAGGGCTTAGCAGGCCTGGTGATGTGAATGCGCGGCGGTGTGTCGAGCACCGGCTCCGGCGGAACCAGCATATCGAAGTGCTTGGCTACCGCCGCCGCACCCAAAGCGCGGCCCAGGCGTTCCTTGAGCAGGCGCGGATTCGTCTCGCCGAGGATGTTGAGAAGGTCCTTATGGAGAGCATCCACCCAGGCAAAGAACGCACGTGCGCGTGCATGGTTATCTTCATGCCAGCGGTCGGCGAAGTTCTCATCCGGCTTGACCGGGTTTCCGATATACCACGTTCCGTCTGCCCGACGCTGGACGAGCCCCATCGCCGCCACCGCTGGCTCGATGGCCCTGCCCTCGACGAGCGCCGCGTGCGCATGGAGCTTGCCGACGATGCCTGACAGAGCGGAATACACGTCCGGCTCGCTGCCGTAGAGATGCGCTGCAAGCGTGGTGACGATAATCGAGATCGGCGCGTAGTCGATGCGGTCATGATGATTGAAGCGCAGATCACGATGCCGCTTCATGAGTTGAATTGAACGTTGGAGCGGTGTGCGGACTAGCTGGTCCGGAACCTCATCGATACTGGCATAAACCAGAGATTCCCGGCGCTGGATATTTTGCTTCTGTTCGAAGGCAACGCGCTGGAAGGCGATTGCGTTCTTGCGGTCAAACCAGTCCCCATAGCCGCGGGGATTGCTGGCTGACCAGGTGTAAGTGTTGTCCGTCTTATCGGTGATCGCGATCGCGGTGTCCAGAAGCCCTCGCGCATCGGGGACAGCAGGCAGAACATCCAGATGGAAGCCCACGCCACCCTGCTCGGCGTATTCCAGTGTCCAGCACCGGCGGCCCTCGAAATCGAGAAGCTTCCGGTACGTCCCATGCTCCCGGAGACGATCGCCGACCATGGCTTTGACGGCCCGCGGTGTAGTCCGGTCCTTTTGCGTCGCCAATTCACAGACGAGGTCAATATCGTAGCTCGCCTCGATCCCGTCACGGATGGGCCGCGTGACGGTTCCCAGCCGAAACGATCCCTGTACGCATATACTGGGCTCGCCATGGCAATCGGGATACTCCCCGTCTTCAAGCCAGCGCCCCACGGCCTGATACCTGTCCACGGCGTCCTGATACTTACTGGGCGGGATATCAATCTCGCACGCGATCTGTTCGAGAAACGCAGAATACTTCCTGACATCGATAGTCATGCGCAGACCCTCTCTGTTGATGCCTTCTCCGGTTCCTGACCCAGCACATAGACCGGGACGAATGCCTCTGCCGGCTGGCTGAAGAACACGGGATCGAGAACCGGTTGCCGATCACGTGCGAAGGAATAACCCAGCCCCTTGAGGTCCTGAATGACACGCGCG
This sequence comes from Gammaproteobacteria bacterium, assembly GCA_012103455.1. Taxonomy (GTDB): domain Bacteria; phylum Pseudomonadota; class Gammaproteobacteria; order HK1; family HK1; genus WLWT01. Next base: position 2,634,382 of record WLWT01000001.1, on the reverse strand, counting down.
TCATCCATCTTGTAGGCGCTGTGGGGGGCTGTGTGGTTGATGCGATGTATGGCCGTGCGTTCATGCTCGTGGCCGGTGAGCAGCTTGGCGATCCCCATCGCGCTGTGCGACTGCCCGTCCATGAACAGCTTGATGACTTTGGCACCGAGTGTTCCGATGCCAGCCCACTTGCGGATGGTATAAGTCTCTTCCAGGCAGCCGAGACTAAGGACGTGGAGGGATTCGCCCGGCCAGCCCAGCATCGTGATCGCCTCGACAACAGCGAGGGCTGTGGGGTTATTCGCCCACGTACCGCCGTCTGTCAGTCCGACCGCGTGTTGCGTGACGTGCTGGCGAAAATAAGTCGGCGCCGCAGCGGTGGCCAGAGCCGCATCGACAGCAAGAGATTTGTAATCGTTGCGAAGGCGCGGATGATGCGCCGTCTTGTAGATGTAGACAGAGCGCGCGACCGGATTCCATGCAGGGATAAGGAGCCGGGTGGCAGCGTCGCCGATCCGCTTGTCGCCGAGTGTTCCTTCCAGGGCGGTCCGCAGTGGCCCTGAATCGTGTTTGTTTATAACGAGCTGACGACCGAACCGCAGCTTGTCCAAGATGAAATCTGTGATCGGCCCGCGCCCCTGCCCAAAAATCTCCGGACCTCGCTTTTCGTAGAGTTCGAGAAGGTCCGAGGCGCGCAACCCCATCGCCAACCCAATGGCGATGCTGCCTCCCGTGGAGGTGCCCGCTATCAGGTCGAAGTACGACCCCACCGGCCGGCCTTGCAGGTGCTGTTCGAGGCCGGCTAGAAAGGCGGCAGGAAACGTACCGAGGATTCCGCCCCCGTCTATGCACAGGATGCGGCCTTTTGCGCCTCCCGCTCCGAAACTCAGACGCCCGCCATGACGGGCAGATTCGATTGTCAAAAAGCGCCTGCTTGGTTATGGTGTATGCCTGAGCAGACGACGGGGCACCAAGTAGTCTAAAACGCGGAAATCAGCTATATTTCTGAGAGATACACCTGTCTGTTGTCTAGTATAGACAACACCGTATAGGTAGCCGGGAAGCCTGTCAAGAGGACTCTGATGTCATTCGGTTATGCCTTGAAGAGATTCCGGGAAGAGCGCGGCCTGAGTTTGCGGGAACTGGGTAAACTCTGTGAGATCGACCACGCATACATTCACCGGCTGGAGAAGGACGAAAAGACGGCACCGTCCGAACAGGTCATTGATTCGTTCGTCCGAAACTTGAAGCTCACGCCCCGCCGCGCCCGCCTACTCAGGCTGCTTGTCGGGAAATCGATGAACGAAGAACTCGTCGATGTCTTCATTGAAGACGAGGAGCGCCCGCTCGACCTTCTTGAGCCGTCTTATCAGATGAGTTTCCGGGGAAAGCGTCCTGAGTCGAAAGACGAGTGGCGCAGACACATCGATCGTCTGGCCGCGCTCTTCGACGACGAAGAGGTCTGAATGAGCGATTTCCAACGCCTGGAATTCCAGGCCATCATGAAAGCCCGGAAGCTCATTCGGGACATTGGCGTTTCATCCGTACCAATCGATCTCGAGCCCTTCGCCACTGCTGCGAACGCCAGGATCAAGATCGTCCATGATTTGAACGATGATGAATCCGGCCAAACGACCCAAATCAAAGGCAAACACGTCATCATTGTTAACGGCAATCACCGGGAGGAACGTCAGTGGTTCACCGTTCTCCATGAAATCGCCCATATTGTTCTCGAACTACCCTCAAAGCATCAGGGACCAAAGCTGAGGACAGATACCCTGATGCGTTACGGTCGCCGTCCTCAGGAGGAAATGTTGTGCGACGTGTTTGCAGCGGAGTGTCTGCTGCCTTACGACCTCTTCAGCAAAGATGTCAGCGATACAGAGATTTCACTGGCTGCTGTGAAGGATTTGGCACAAAGATACAAGGCATCACTGACTACGACAGGTTCGCGCTTCGCGGTCAACGCGAATGAACCCTGCGCGTTCGTGTTGAGTGAGGCCGGACATATCCGCTACGTTTCCCGTTCGAAGTATCTGAACGAGATTAAGGGCTGGATCGACTTCAATATTTCCCTTCCGAAGGGAAGCGTCGCGTTCCGCCTCACCCAAGACTCATCCAAGACCGAGGACTATGACGAACTTGCATCGGATGTGTGGTTTAACGGCGGGATCAAAAGCCGCCCGATGCTGGCCGAAGAAGCGATCCTCTTACGGGAATGGGATCAGTGCCTTTCGCTAATCTGGTTTGATCAAAGCCTCGAACGGTCCGATCAGCGTAGTGACTATGATGACGAGGCCGAACCACTCTTGGAAGAACTGGATGGCAATCTGCCATGGCCCTCTAAGAGAAGACGCAGGTAAAAAAGTTCGACGACACACGATGCTGGTTATCGACAATGAGATAGCATCGTAAGCGGAGCAAGGTGCACTGTTCGACCTGCTCCTCACTCACGTCTCTGCGTCGTGAAAGAGTCTGCCATTTACTATTCCTCCTCATCGAACCCCGACCGATTCAGTCAAGCGCCCGACTCTTCGTTTCCGTCCTCAACGAGGATTCCGTGGGCGCCGATCACGATGCCTCCTGGTACGTTACCCCGAAGATGGTATCGCCCAGCCATTTCTTGAACGACGGGTTGTCGCTGAACTGCTTGAACAGCTCAGTGTGGTCGGCCAGCAGGTCGATCATGACCCGCTGTAGCGCGGCGTCGTGCTCAATCCGGGCGGTCTTCTTGTCGTTGTTCTTCATAGCGTTCTGATAGGCCGCGTCCGCCGCCACCTTGGCCGGGATTTCCTCCGCGATCACCTCGCGGATCTTGTCGGCATCCTTCCAATCGATGTTGCCGAACTGGTCGTTGAACGCCTTGATGATGTTGCTCAGTTGGTCCAGCTCCGGTTCCGGCTTGCGGCCGCCGCCGCTGGTCGGAACCGGTCCGACTTCCGCATCCTGATCAGGAAGGCCAATCTTCAGGCTGGTTTTGACCTCGACACGGTAGCTATCCATATCGATGGCCTCGAGGATGCCCCGGGAGAGGTCTTCTTCCTTGGGTACGGGAAGCTTCGGGATCAGAAAATTCAGGAAAATCGATAGTTTCTCCCAATCAGCATTCGAGTACGGCAGGATCGAGGACAGAAAGCCGTAGGTGCGGACGAAGGCCTTGCTCTTGCCCTTGAAGTCCACCTGGCCGTTTTCGTCAAGATCGGCGTTGTAGGTGGCCACGCAAGCGTCCAGGACTGGGTCGAGTTTGTCGCGATCTGAACCATTCGAATAGAGTCCTACAAGGTCGTCGATTTGCGCCTGCGAGTAGACCTGATAGGCGCCCAGATCCGACTTCAGATCGTGCAGCTTGTTGGGGTCGGTCTCGTCACTGAGGATGGTGGTACGGTAATAAGGCTCGAACGACTTCCGGATCGTCTCCGAGTCGTTGTAGAAATCGAGCACAAAGGTGTCGTGCTTCTGCGGGTGGGCGCGATTGAGGCGCGAGAGGGTCTGCACCGCCTTGATGCCGGAGAGCGCCTTGTCCACGTACATCGTGTGCAGCAGGGGTTCGTCGTAGCCGGTCTGGTACTTGTCGGCGACGATCAGAAAGCGGTACGGGTCCTGCTGCACCTTGTCCGGGATCTGGCTGCTGGGAAAACCGTTCAGGGTTGCTTCGGTGACGTTCCTGCCTCCGTATTCATGCTCACCAGAGAACGCCACGATTGGCTGGTAGGGGCTCTTGCTTTCCTTGAGGTAGTTTCTGAAGGCACGGAAGTACTGGATGGCCCGCTGGATGCCGTTGGTGATGACCATCGCTCGGGCCAGGCTGCCGATCTTGCGGTGACCTATCACCTGCGCATGGAAGTGGTCCACCATGATCTCAGCCTTCTCGCGGATGGCGTGCTCATGGGACTGCACATAGCGGCGCAGCTTTTTCTGTGCCTTCTTGGCGTCGAAGAGCGGGTCGTCCTCCACCGTCTTGGCCAGGCGATAGTAGCTCTCCACCGGGGTGTAATTCTTCAGCACATCGAGGATGAAGCCCTCCTGGATGGCCTGCTTCATCGTGTAGTTGTGGAACGGGTGGTGCTTCACGGCGCCGTCAGTCTGCGGATCCGGCTCTCCGAAGATCTCCAGGGTCTTGTTCTTCGGAGTCGCCGTGAAGGCGAAGTAGCCGGCATTGGTCACCATCTTCCGGCCTTCCATAATCTTGTTGATCTTGTCTTCGAACGATTCCTCCTCCCCATCGGCGACTGCGCCACTCTCGAGCACCTGGTTCATTGCAGCGGTGGTTTTCCCGCCCTGACTCGAGTGTGCCTCGTCGATAATGATGGCGAACCGGCTGCTCTTCAGGTCGCCAATTTCGTTGAGAATGAATGGAAACTTCTGAACCGTGGTGAGGATGATCTTCTTCCCGGCGTAGAGGAATTTTCGCAAGTCGCCGGAGTGTTCCGCATGACCAACGCTCGCCGCGACCTGGGCGAATTGCTTGATGGTGTCGCGAATTTGTTTGTCGAGCACTCGCCGGTCGGTGACCACGATGACCGAGTCGAACAGCGCTTTGCTCTCATGCTCAAGCCCCACAAGCTGATGCGCCAGCCAAGTGATGGAGTTGCTCTTGCCACTGCCCGCCGAGTGCTGGATCAGGTAGCGCCTGCCGACGCCGCTTTCAGCGGCATCGGCCAGGAGCAGGCGCACCACCGTCAACTGGTGGTAGCGGGGGAAGATCTGCTTGTACGTCTTTTTGCCGGTCTTCTCGTCTTTTTCCTCCACCACCTGGGCGTAGTTCTCCAGAATGTCGGTCAAACCCGCCCTGGAGAGGGTCTCCTTCCACAAATAGTCAGTGGCGAGCCCGGCCGGGTTGGGCGGATTGCCTGCGCCGTCGTTACAGCCTTTGTTGAAGGGCAGAAACCACGAACCCTTACCCTTGAGGTGGGTACAAAAACGCACCTGGTGATCATCCACAGCAAAATGCACGACGCAGCGGCCGAACTGAAATAGCAGCTCCTTCGGGTCACGGTCGCGCTGGTACTGCTGCACAGCGTCGAACACCGTCTGCTTGGTGAGTTTGTTCTTGAGTTCGAAGGTGGCGATGGGCAGCCCGTTGATGAACACGGCCAGGTCGAGGGCGAGGGCCGTCTCGATGCGGCTATATCTCAATTGACGCGTGACGCTGAAGATGTTGGCCACGAACCGTTCGGCCGCCTTCACGTTACCCGGGGTCGGCGTGCCGTAGAAAAGGTCCAAATGCGCCGGGCCGTGCTTGATGCCGCCGCGCAGCACATCCACCACACCACGCTTGGCGATCTCGCCCTGTAGGCGGTGCAGGAACTGGGTGCGCTTGGGGCCTTCCTCTTCGATGCCAAGCGCCTCATAGGTATCGGGCTGGGTGGAGGCGAGGAATTGCAGCAGCTTGGCCAGGTCGATGGCGTGTTCCCGGTCGAAATCCTGCGGGTCGCCCTGAACGTATCCAGCTTTCTCCACGAGTGAGGCGACGATGATCGACTCCAGGCCCTTCTCGCTGGTGTCAGTCGGTTTCATCCATGTCCCCCTCGTCATCGATCGCGTCGTCGGACTCGCCGATGTCCTCTTCCAGCGCCAGCAGCTCGTCCTCGGCAACTTCCGGCACCTCGATATCGCGCACATCCACCTGGCCGGTGACCACGTCGGAAATCAGCCGGGTGCGGTATTCACGCATCAGCTCGATCTCGCGCTCGGCTCTTGAAGTCGCCTTACTGATCTCGGCGCACTTCTCATTTATATGGGCAATAATCGCTCGCTGTTCCTCCAGCGGTGGAAGCGGGAAGAACGCCCCCTTGATTGCACCTTGCGCCAAGCCAAAGCGAGTCACGCCGGTGGCGGCAACCCGGAACTGGTCTGCCACTGGGTCGGAACAGAAGGCTCTGAAAAGGAACTCGCCTTCGATTTCACCTGAGAACGGTCTAATCAAGGCCAAGTGATAGGCGCATAATACGATGCCCGGCAGCGCCTCGGGAACGAAAGTGGGGATCGCTATGTCGTCCCAACTTTCGGAATCCTTGGTGATGATCACGTCGCCCGCTCTCAGCTCAAAAGCGCGAATCTCTTCCAGCGTGGCCGTGGCCTTCATGAAATCGATAGCAGTGGTGATGCGGTCGTTCTTGTAAACGTCCACGTAGTTACAGAGCATGACCGGGACTTCGTCCTCATTCGTGTTCTTGTCGATGCCACTAGCCCTGACCGCCGCCAACGTGCGGAGCCGTCTGGCTTCCCAATGCTCTGGAATATCCCCGATCCATTCCCCGCCGCTGGGCTTGAGCTTGACCTTGGGATCGAGCCCCCGGGTCACAGTCTGGTTGATGACGTTCTGCTTCTGCTCCTTGAGCAGTTCGGTTTCTTGCTCCAGGGCGTAGATATCGGCCTTGATCTCATCCAGAGTGCGCATGGGCGCGGGCCGGTAGAAATGGCGGGTGAAGGAGATCTCGTAGCCCACCAGCGTCTTGCCCGGATCGATCCAGGCATCCGGGGTATAACGCAGCACCTCGCGCCGGAAGAACGCCTCGATACCGCCTTCTTCCAGCAGCGGCACCTGCTCGCTGTCGCGCAGGGCGGTATCCGGCTCGTACTCGACCACGCAGGTCTTGCCGTTCACCTCGGCCTCGAACAGGCCGTGGATGGGGTCGGGCGTGGCCTTGCCCGGCTTGTGAACCTTCTTCAGCACCGGTGCGGATCCTCGCGGGGGTCGCACAGTTCGCTTTGCAACAGCTTTTTGCGCTTGGCGATGAGCTTGACGCCGTGCTTGTCGGCATCGGCCTCGCAGACATCCATGAAGGCGTTGAAGTCCAGATGCGGCTCGGCACCGAGGGTCTCGGCCACGCGGCGTGCCAGCTTGGCCAGCGGCTCTTCCTTGACCTTGGCGCAGGTCCGCTCGAACCATTCCAGCCGGGCTGGGCTCAGGTCAACGGCAAGGCGCAGTGGTCGGTCCACCGTCACCTTCCAGTAGCCGAAAGCCTCGGTGGGAAAAATCTTGGATTTCTCGGTTTCGACCGGATTGACCACCAGGTCGCTGATGGCGCGAATGTGTTCCTCGGAGAACTCGCAGTTCTTCTTGCCGAGGTTGCGGCGCAGCGGCACGAACCACTCGGTGGCATCAATGAGCTGGATCTTGCCCCGACGCTCTTCGCTCTTGCGGTTGGTCAGGACCCAGATGTAGGTGGCAATGCCGGTGTTGTAGAACATGTTTTCCGGCAGAGCGATGATGGCCTCCAGCCAGTCGTTTTCGATGATCCAGCGGCGGATGTTGCTCTCGCCCTGACCGGCGTTGCCGGTGAAGAGCGACGAGCCGTTGTGGACCTCGGCGATGCGGCTGCCGAGGCGGGTGGTGTGCTTCATCTTGGAGAGCTTGTTGACCAGGAACATGAGTTGCCCGTCCGAGGAGCGCGTGAGCATCTTGTATTCCGGGTCATCGCCGTGCTGGGTGACAAAGCGCGGGTCCTTGATGTCGCCCTTGCCACCCAGGCGCTCCAGATCGGTCTTCCAGCTCTTGCCGTAGGGCGGATTGGAGAGCATGAAGTCGAACGCCTGCGACGGGAAGGCATCGCTGGAGAGCGTGGAGCCGTACTTCATGTTCTCGGCCTCGGCCCCTTCGCCTTTGAGCAGCAGGTCGGCCTTGGAGATGGCGTAGGTTTCCGGCTGCACCTCCTGAGCGAACAGGTGAATGGAGACATCCTTGCCGTGACTCTGGGCCAGTTCGGCCAAGCGTTCCTCCGCCACGGTCAGCATGCCGCCGGTGCCGCAGGCCCCGTCATAGACGAGATAGGTGCCGGATTCGATGTCATCAGCTACCGGCAGAAAAATCAGGTCGGCCATGAGCTTGACCACGTCGCGGGGCGTGAAGTGCTCTCCGGCCTCTTCGTTGTTCTCTTCGTTGAAGCGGCGGATCAGCTCCTCGAAGATCGTTCCCATGGAGTGGTTGTCGAGCGCCGGGAGCAGCTCGTTGCCGTCCACATCCTGCACCGGCTTGGGACTGAGGTTGATACGGGCGTCGAGGAACTTCTCGATCAGGTGGCCGAGGATGTCGGCCTCGATTAAAGTTGGGATCTGGTTGCGAAACTTGAACTTTTCGAGGATCTCCTGGACGTTGGGCGAAAACCCGTCCAGGTAGGCTTCGAAATCGGCCTTGAGCTGTTGCTGCTTGGCGCGGTTCTTCAGGTCGCGCAGGGTAAAGAGCGAAACGTTGTAAAAAGCCTCGCCCGAGGCCTGACAGAGGGCGGCGTCTTGGTTGGCGATCCCGGCACCGTCCAGCTGCTTCTTCATGCCGAGGACTTTTTCCTTGCTCGGCTCCAAAAGCGCGTCGAGGCGGCGGATCACGGTCATCGGCAGGATCACGTCGCGGTACTTGCCGCGCACATAGACATCGCGCAACACGTCGTCGGCGATGCCCCAGATGAAGTTGACGATGCTGTTGTGGATTGCCTGATTCATTATTAGACCGGGTTTGTTCTCATGCTTCAGATTCACCGTTGCCCATCTGCTTCTCCAATGCTTGTCGCACCAGCCCCATGACGTAAGGGAGTTCGTCCGACTTGCTCAGGTTTATCTCCACGTCGCCATTACCCCACCGGCCCATATTGGTGACGTCCTTTGCAATACCCTTCGGATCATGGGGTTCGTGAAACTGCATATTGAGCGATAGGCGAAGACGACTCTGGCGAACCATGTGCAAGGTGCGCATGAGCATCGATTGAATATCCCGCTGCCTTCTCCCCTCGCGGGCGATACGACTCGAACACCTCGGCTTCCAACGACGGTATGGCCCACACTTTTGTGGCCATCTGGGCGAGTCGCTCTGCCCGAGCTTCGATTGCCTCTTCATTCCACTTGTCGAGGGTACTCAGGCCCTCGTTGAGCCTGAGAGGGCTCTCCTTGAAACCACCTTGCATGTCGCGCTTCTCGGCGAACGGTCGGTCGCTGTATTCCGCGTTGTATCCGGTCAGCGTTAGGCTGCCGAGCGTGTGCAGCCAGGTCTCTTGTACGCACTGCCATTCAGAACCGAGCTCGTCTCGCCACCTTGCAGAGAGGTTTTCGTTCCGCGGAAGAATGTGCTCGATAGTGTATTCATCGACGGGAACACGCTCCGTTCTGTTGTGATTTTCCATGCGGCGAAGCCTAGTAGCTGCGGCGAGGGAAGTTGTAGAGATCGCGCACCGAAAGCTCGCGCTTGAGCTCCTCGTCTCCCGGAAAGCGTCGGTACGATGGCAGCGTCAGGAGGTACGCCTGGATACTCTCTAGATATCTATCTTTTCGTAGTGAGCGCCCAAATGTCGCAAACGTCTTGTTCAGCGAGTTGGTGGGAATAGCACAAACTGCTCGACGGAATACGTAAGCCTCGACCAATCGGACGGCGCACTCGAAGTCGGCCGTTTCAAGCCTATCATGCACAAAGTCGTCGTAGAGCTCCAGCAGGAACGGATAGGCAACGTCCACCTTCAGTTCGCGCAGCTCTCGAAACGCCTCGGCCAGTCTCTTATCAGTTTCTTTGCCTAGTGCCATGGCGCAGTAGTAGCCAGCAAAAGCATGAATGTCGGCTACCAAAGCGTTGACACCGCCCTCAACAATTTCTGGTGTTCGGGCATGAGTCTTGAACGCTTCGTAGACCGCACGAACATTCGGAATTTCTCCCGTTTTCAATGTAAGATAATGCCGCATAAAGCTGTCAAAATGCGAGCCATAACCTCCCTGGCCAAACCCCACTTCCATCGGGCGCCAGTGGTCCTCGTACAGCTGAGTTTGACGAGAGGGCTCCAACCCCATAAGAACAAAATTGCGAATCAGGTCGGCCTGGCTAAGCTCTCGGCCGGTCGAGTTCATACTCTCGAAAATGAGCTGCGGATTGTCCTGATCGCGGCTGAGCGCTATATCAACAACAACCAGTTTCGCGAGCCCCCGACAAAGCGCCGATAGGTTGTCGCCGAGATTCTTTACCTGCTCTTCGAAGAAGGCGAAGTTCTCCGTGATCCGCAGGGACTGATCGGCGGACTGAAGCTTCTGTTGGACCAAGGCCAGCGGGCTCGCCTTGTCAGTTTGCGTCAGCAGCAACTCGAATCCGCGCTGCCCTTCCTCAAGCGGGTTCAGGAGGTAGTAGCTGCGGATTTTCTTGGCGGAGAAACCATCAAGAGGCTCGTCATCATGACGATCGTCAGCTCCACGACTCCGACCTGATTGGCGAGTACAACCATCACACCGGGCGGCTGGACGCCGGCAATGGTCCCTACGGCTGGTACGATGAGGACTGGCGGCGCAGCCCCTTACTCACCGCGGCCTTGCCGATCGCCCCTCCCTGACGACCCGCATCGTCCGCCGGCCGCGCGAGCGGTGCCGTGGCGTTATTGATGGCGCGCCCCACGCTGATCCCCGCCCAGGCCATCATCCCGCTCCAGAGCAGCGGCAACCCCAGGTAGAGGCTGGTCGTGATCATGTTCAGTAGCAGGCGCTTGGCGTCGTGCTCGCCGGGGTTGGCGAAGATCTGCAAGAACACGTTGACGTCCGGGTACATGGACAGGATCAGGTTCTGCTCGACCCACATGGCCAGGTACCAGAGCACGCTCCAGAACTTGACCGTGAAGATCGCCATCGCGCCGACCACCATCATCGACAGCGAGTGGCGAGTCGTGCCATTCTCGGAGACCTTGATGACCTCATCAAGGTATCGCCGTGCGAGCCGTTGGAAGGTTTCGACCTGCCGTACCCGATCCCGCTCATCGAAGCCATCGCTGAGAGGGTCATCGACTACTGCGATCGAAGCCCGATGAAGGGCTTTGTAGAGGGCGACTCTCGCAACAGCCCGACTCAACACATCCACGACGCTTGGATCGCATCTCTCGCGAGGCGCCGGACGAATTTGCAGCCGAGGAACGCAAACTGAGCCGGGAACTGCTTGCGCCCGCTGCCCCCTGATCAGGGTAGAACGTGTTCCCCGTCATCGTGCCAGCGACAGAATCAGTGCCGGCTGAGATCTCGACCTTATAACAGCCCAACGCCGCGTAGCCGCTGCGTGACGGTTCGCTCGACGTGCTCGAAATGCGGCACCTCGCCTGGCACGTGGATTTCGATCTCGTTGGTCCAGCGACGCCGGTACTGCTGCAGCCGCGACCGATAACTCGTTGCAAAATCATGCGGATTCAGATTTCGGTGTGTGGCTTTGGGCACGAGGATCTCGACCGCGTCGCGCGGATCGACATCCGCGTTTTCGAACAAGAGCCAAAGATCGAACAAATCCCTGCACTGCATGCGCTGCATGACGCAGCGCAGCTTCTCGCCGGCTATCTCTGCGAGCGGGTACACCGGAACTGCGATCGTCTCTGGTAAATCCGGCCAGCGCGGCAACAGACGGATGGTGTCAATGTTGAGGACGAGTTCGTCGTCTGCGATATCGAGCTTCAGGTAGCGCTGTCGGCCCAACGGGCCCTGATACGCAATTCGCTTCGGCTCGTCACCAGTCAGATGCAAGCCCTCGACGGCGCCGGTTACCAGCGTAAGTGCCGCTTCAATGGTCGCGTAGGCGTCTTCAATGCCATTCTCGACCACCGAAAAATCTAGATTCAGCCGAATAGCGATAGCCCTCGAAGTAGCAGGGTCTAAGTGCCGTTCCGCCCTTGAACACGAGGCCGTGGCCGTCGCCTAGCGCTCCGAGAGCGGCTATGACGTGTGCTAATACGTAGTCCCGTTCCACGGTCGGTGCCGTTACACCGTCACGCGCGGCCTGCTGGGTAATCTGTGCCCGATTGCTCACTGACCGGTCACGGCCAGTAATTCGTCAACAGATCTTGGCCAGCGCACGCGCCACCGGCTATCCCGCCAAACCGTGGGCTCATCGGTTCCGGGCTCGAGATCGAGATCCGCAGTGATAGGTCTGAGAGGCTGGAGCGCACCTTGGAGCGGTTTTAATGCCAAGGCGTCGGCGAGTGAGCCCAACCGCCGCAGCGCCGCTGCCCAGCCCAACCGGCGGGCATGGTCCATGAGGATCTCTACGTCCAGCTCGTGTGCGGCCGCGGCGAAGGCCGCCGCCAACACCTCGACCCCACCGACTAGCCGCGGACGCTGTGCAGCATCCAGGACGGCGCGATGCCGATCGGAGATATAGGACGTCCTCCACGACACATGCCCCACCTCAAGCTTTTCGAGCGGTTCGATTACAACCTGCAGCGGCCGGCCGGAGAGCGTCTTGGTGCGGATCCGGCGTTCGGCCGCAACCTGAATGGAACGTGTGGGATGGACCACCAAGTCATGCTCGTAAAGGGCGCTTCGATAGGCGATACGATGTGACACGCTGTGCAGTGCTGCTCCGACCGACAACGCGACGTCTTCGGCAGCGGCGGGTGTACCGAGCACGCCCAGTTGACGCACAACGTAGTGCCCCCGCCGTACGCGATCGATCAGGCCGGCTTTCTCCATGCGCTTGAGGAGGTTTGCGGTGGCCGTCTTCGACTTCCCGAGCCGCTTTTCCACTTCGTCGAAGGTGAATGTCGAACAACCTTCCGCAACCAGCTCGTTGGCAAGCGCCAGGCCTCGCTGCGGTGTATCGAGGTGCATAACTAACGCAATACGTGAATTACGGCCATCTTCTCACACGCCCTCGATACGATCAGCGTTTCTTCACGATCCGCTCGTAGGTGGACTTGACCAACCCATCGATCATGTCTGCCCCCTCTTTAGAGAGTCGGGGATCCGAATGCAGGAAAGCCGAAATCTGAGCGAGCGGTTCAGCTGCCTCTGTGCGAGTGCCCGTCACGAAATCCGCCGGATTGAGCCCGGACCAGGCCGCGAGCGACGCCAGACTGCCCGCATCGGGGCGCTGGCCGGTACGCATCCTGGAGAGCGTGCTTTCACTCACCTCCGTCTCCGCTGCAACCTCTTTCCAGGTCTTGCCGCGCGCGATTCGGGTCCCGTCTAGCACGCTGTAAAACCCCTCCAGGTCAAATCTCTTTTTTTTCTCAACCATTTTCTGACTCCCAGCAGAATTGCGATATAGCAATTTATAGGCGATAACGCAATCTTTACATTTGACCACGATAATTGCAGTTTAGCAATCGATAGTCTTTATAGCAATCAGCGAGGTGACAGTTCATGTATACCGATATCGACACCCCAGCGCGCAATGACAGGTGTCATCAAACCCGGAACGTAGAGGTTTGCCACGATCTGCCCCGCCACGATTTACATTGCCCGGAATGCGGCGTTGATGGCCGGTTGGCACGAGGCGACGCATTCGACTTGCCGACCTTCATCACCTAAAACGGGCACGACAACCGTAGCCGACTCCTGCACGCCGACAATGGTCGCTCCCTGTGTGCGCCTGTCTCTGATCTGAGATCGCGCAGTGGACGCATAGCGCCAGACGACCACTTGCGGGGGTTGCGGACCAAGCATTCGCGATCCAAACGTATGCCTCACCGCCCGCGAGAGGCGTATGTCAAACCCGCTTGAGCAACACGTCCAGCGCGCCTAACAACGCCACGGTCGTCATACCGATTTGCCGGGTTCGGCGCACATCCGCAAGCAACGATGGTAGAGACCCGAAACGCATACTGCGACAGCATGAAGAGCGTGTCCGAAATCGTGTTTAACTGGAGCCCAACTACCCCAAAACACCCCTAAAATTAGACACGATCGACACCTAGCTTATTGATTTATTGGCGGAGAGGGAGGGATTCGAACCCCCGGACCCTTGCGGGTCAACGGTTTTCAAGACCGCCGCTTTCGGCCACTCAGCCACCTCTCCCATGGCCGCACAGGATAGCGGAACTCAGCGTCTAGCACACCGCCGTCTGTCATGCCACGGCGCCCAGAACCGGATTTAAGCGTTCTCATAAGCACCAGCGCCACACTATCCGATACACTGCCGCTCACCCTAATAAGACAATCTGCCAGTTTAAGAGCTACCGGCCCCGCCAGCGCCACAGAGGAAGACCGCGATGAGAATGCCGAATTCGTTTGGCCCCAACCCATGCATGGTGCGCATGTTCCCGCCCGAGCAAGGCATCGAGATGGAGTTGGCCGAGCATGATCCGATGGCTAGGGAGAACCTCCGGCCACCCTACACCGGCAAAAATCCTGGCGGCCAGATGCCTAGCCTTGAACTGCAAGGGTTACCGACTCTCCGACCCAGACCCTGTAGATAATTCCTAATATTGAGGTGCGAGCGATGTTTGATTTCGAAGGCTTCGTAGAAGACTGCAAGGGTGCAGCCAGTGGCGATAACGCCCGCGAAGAGATCCGGGAACTGATGCAGCGGGCCGTATCCTCGCCTGCCGCACTACTAGCTGCCATCGGCGAGCCCGACAAAGCCGGCATTAACCGCATTCACGTGAGCACTGAACTCACCATCCTCAATCTGGTATGGGGACCGCAGATGACGTTGTATCCCCACAACCACGAAATGTGGGCGGTCATCGGCCTGTATGGCGGACGTGAAGACAACACCTTCTGGCAGCGCAAGGATCAGACCTTGGAACAACACGGCACGCGGGTATTGGAGCCCGCTGCGGTGTGCTCATTGGGTAAAGAGGTGATCCATTCCGTCCACAACCCACTGCAGAAACTGACTGGCGCATTGCATGTATACGGCGGTGACTTCTTTGACACCCCGCGCAGCGAGTGGGACCCGGAAAGCCTGACCGAGCAACCCTATTCGGTGCCGCGTGCCGTGGCAATGTTCGAGGCCTCGAACCACTGTTGGGAAGAGATCAAGAGGGCGGCGGCGCAGTAGCTGCACCAGGCCTGAGGCTTCCTCAGCGAATATCGGACGCATCACCATAGAGGCGGCTAACAAACAGAAGCCGCCCATGAGGGGACCAACGTCCACTGCTGCTGATCGCGGCTACTTTATAATTCCGATCACTGCTCCGTCAGGGACTCCAGCAGATCGAACTGAGTGATGATGCGTGGGCGATTTTCCTTATCCCGTACCATAACCGCGGGCGTGTCCCGGCTGATCATCGAACTCAACACATCAAGCGTTGTATCCACCGGCACGAACCTGAATGGCGCCTCCATCAACTCGCGCACCGACTGCTCGCGCAGGCCGGGATTTTCGATGAGACCGTTCAACAGCTTGGTATCGGAGAGCGATCCGACGAAGTTCTGCTCACCGTCCACCACTGGCAACTGAGAGATCCCGGCTGCACTCAGCAGCGCGACAGCTTCGGCTATGGTGGCATCTTGATGGATGCAAGTGAGCGCGTCCTCACCATTTTGTTTGCTGATAATGCTGTTCACCGTGGCGTAGTCACACTCTTCCAAAAAACCGTGGTCTTTCATCCAAATATCGTTATATACCTTGCCCAGGTAGCGGGTGCCATGGTCGGGCAGAATGACGACCATCACATCATCTTCTTCGAGATTGCCCCGCGCCCATTCGAGCGCACCGAACACCGCCGATCCGCATGACCAGCCCACGAACAAGCCCTCTTCGCGCGACAGGCGGCGCGTCATGATGGCGGCGTCTTTGTCGGTGACTTTAACGAAGTGATCGATGAGCGAAAAATCCACATTGGCCGGCAGAATGTCTTCACCGATCCCTTCGGTCATGTATGGATAGATCTCGTTCTCATCGAACACCCCGGTTTCCTTGTACTTTTTAAATACCGAGCCGTAGGTGTCGATGCCAACAGTCACCACATCCGGATTTCGCTCCTTCAAATAGCGGGCAACACCGCACATGGACCCGCCTGTTCCTACCCCGGCGGCGTAGTGAGTGATTTTGCCGTCCGTGTCGCGCCAGATCTCGGGGCCAGTGGACTCGTAGTGCGCCGCCGTGTTGGACAGATTGTCGTACTGATTGGGGTAGTAGGAATTCTCTATCTGCTCATTCAAGCGCTTGGCCACCGAGTAATACGAACGTGGGTCTGCCGGTGGCACGCTGGTGGGACAGACGATCACCTCGGCGCCGACCGCCCGCAAAATATCGATCTTCTCCTGCGACTGCTTATCCGCCAACGTGAAGATGCATTGGTAGCCTTTAGCAATAGCCCCTAGGGCGAGTCCCATTCCCGTATTGCCGGAGGTGCCCTCAATGAGGGTGCCACCGGGTTTCAAATCGCCGCGCGCTTCAGCATCTTCGATCATCTTGAGCGCCATGCGATCTTTCATCGAGTTACCGGGATTGAAATACTCGACTTTAGCCAGGATGGTGCCGGGGATGTTTTGGTTCACGGCGTTGAGCTTGACCAATGGCGTGTCGCCTATCGTCTCTACGATGGAGTTGTAGTAGCGCATGAGTTCTGTCCGCATGGATTTTTAGGTGGGTAATAGCGTGTAGTATCGCGCTGCGGGCGGTATCGTACTCGGTAAAACCCTCGGCGGTCACTACCTGCGGCCACACTTACACCTGGCGAACAAGATTTGCAATTAGCCGCGCTCGGCATCCACACCGGTATGCACCCGCACGGGCCACCTGCACCGCAGGACACTAGCGCCGGCTGGTACCGGTATGTGGTCCTCTTCGCCTCGTGTTACATGATGGTCGCCGGCACCGGTAGCGTGTATCTGTTGGTCGCCGCTCTAAAGCCCATCGCCGTTGAATTCGCATGGCCGCGTGCCGTGCCCTCAACCGCTTACGCGCTGCAATATTTAGGTGGCGGTATCGGCGGTATTCTCATGGGTTACTGGCTGGACCGGGCCGGCATGGCACGCCCTGCCTGCCTTGGCGCGGTGATGATCGGCGCCGGCGCCTGCTTGACCTATGGCATTGAACACATCTGGCAACTCTACGCCATCTACGGCTTGATGATGGGTTTGGTGGGCCGCGCGACACTTTTCTCTCCGCTTATGGTGAACATCACCCACTGGTTCGAGACCCGCCGGGGTATGGCGGTCGGCATCGTCGGCAGCGGGCAAGCCATCGCCGGCGCGATATGGCCCGCCATCTTCCAGCACGGCATCAGTAACATCGGTTGGCGCGACACCGCTCTTTATTACGGCGTGTTTGTTGTTCTGACCATGGTGCCCCTGAGCCTGGTGTTCCTCAAACAACATCCCGCGCCATCGGCCAGGCAAGGGGCCGTGCATAGCGGCCGGCACCGCGCCACCTTACCGGCGCGCCAACTGACTCAACTGCTCTCGATCGCCATCATCGGTTGCTGCGTCGCCATGTCATTGCCGTTAGCCCATCTGCTCTCCCACGCCAGCGACATCGGCTTTTCCGCCCTGCACGGCGCCCGCTTGTTGTCGTTGATGCTGCTATGTGCGGCGTTCAGCAGTATGGTGGGGATCGGTTTTTTGACCGCCCGCCTCGGGCCGCTGGGCAGTCTTTTAGTCTTCTCGAGCGTACAAGCGCTCATGCTCGGACTGTTCCCCCTGGCTGACACATTGACCCAACTGTACGCTGTCGCCGCGCTGTTCGGACTGGGTTACGGTGGCGTCTTGCCCATCTATCCGGTCATCATCCGCGAACACATAGGGCCCGCCGGCGCCGGCGCACGCACGGGGCTGGTGGTGTTCTTCGGCACCATCGGCATGGCGTTGGGTTCGTGGTCCGGTGGGTTCTCCTTCGATCAGACCGGTTCGTATGCCCCCGCTTTCTACGCCGGTGTGGCTTGCAATGTGGGCAACTTGGCCATCATCGGCTATCTGTTTTTAAAAACACGGCGGCACCCACCGCGGGCGGCTGCGGCGGGCGCCTAACACC
This sequence comes from Gammaproteobacteria bacterium, assembly GCA_012103455.1. GTDB lineage: Bacteria > Pseudomonadota > Gammaproteobacteria > HK1 > HK1 > WLWT01. The sequence goes on along the minus strand of WLWT01000001.1, from coordinate 2,616,762 downwards.
TAAAATGAGATCTTCATTCGATGGTCAGCTTGCCGGCCACATACGGCTTGGCCGGTGCGAAGTAAGTCAACGCATTGCGCTTGGCGATATCGGCAAGCGTTGCACTATCGGCAAAACGGGTTAGCACTTCATTGACCGACGCTATCAGATCGCTAGCGCCGGCCAAACCGGCGAAGCCGAAATTGTAGCCGATGGGGTGGGTATAACCGCTCCACCGCAGCTTGGTGGTAGGATTGCGAAAACGGTAGTGATCGAAGCGGTGCACCTCCATCAGCGTAGCTACTGCGCCACCGGTCTCCAGTTGGTTGAGTAACCCCTTGGTGGGGGCTATGTGAGTGATATTGCTCATCAGCAGTCCATCTTTGTGCTGCCACAATATGATGGCCGGTAAGCTCTGAATCTCGACCATCGGCGCGATCCCCTCAAGGTCGTCAATAGAGCTTACCTGCCGTTGGAATTGCGGCGTCACGATGATTTCGAATTGGGTGCGCAAGTACGGACGGGTGGCGGCCAGCTCAACCTGACGCTTGACCTCGCCGCGGCCTTTGCCGTGGTAGTCGGGCAACACCGATCGGGCTTGAGTGCGAGCACTGTGGCTACATACAGATTATCGCCTTTATGGTACTCGGAATACCACGGACCGCCGTTCCCTGTGCCCCAATAGACAAGGTCCAGATCCGGATCGTAAGTGCCGGTAATCCAAGTGGGCGCAGCACCGAACTTGTAGGTGTCTCCGGGCCAGGTATCACCACCCGGCTGGCCAGGAGCGGCTGTAGTATACCTGCGCCAAAGGTGTTCGCCGCTTTGCGGATCCCAACCGTCGATGAAGCCCCGGGTACCGTACTCACCGCCAGAGATGCCGGTCACCACCACGCCGTTGGCGATAAGCGGCACCATGGTCATGGAATAGCTGTCGGCGATATCGGCCGCCTTGGAACGCCACAACTCCTTGCCGGTAGCTATGTCCAGGGCGATGACGTGAACATCCAGGGTCGCCCGGTAAAACTTGCCTTCGTACAGAGCACCGCCACGGTTGAGGATGCCGCAGCATACGATGCGGGTGGTCTGCGGGGGATACTCGATAGCGTGAACCTAGAGCTGACGGCCCGTCTTCGTATTGATAGCGTGGGTTTTATCGTGGGTGGTGACATACATGACACCGTTGTAAATCAACGGCTGCGACTCCTGGCCGCGGTTGTTGCCCAAGGCGTAGTTCCAAACCGGCACCAAGCGCTTGACGGATTTCTTGTTGAGCTGCACCAGCGGGCTGTAACGCTGCTGGCCGTGGCCCATTCCCAGCGTCAACACGTTGTCGGGGGTGTATGCGTCCTTGGCCAAGCCTGCCGCCGTCTGTGCGCCGGCCGGACCAGCCAACAAACCCGTCACAAAACCGCAAGTGACTGCCAAGCGGATAGCTTTAGTAGGCATAGCTTTCCTAAGATAAACTTCCTCCCTCGGTTCGAAGTCAGTGGTTTTTGGTTCTATTCGCAGGTGAGCGGAAACATTTTGCTCTGGCGTGCCCGTGCTGGCAACCGGCTACGAAAGAACCTCAAGACGGTTCGAGAGTTCTCAAACACCGGCGTTGATCGGCGTTGATATCCCTAGCCGTGGCGCGCTAGACTCACACAGTGACGCCAATAGGAGACTTGACCATGTGGACTAAACCTCAGTTTGAAGAAATTCGCTTCGGCTTCGAAATCACGATGTACATCTGCAACCGCTAATAGGTTGGCTATCGCAAAAACCGGACTAGACCGCCTCGCTACGGCTTGTAGAGGGGCGGCAACCCTCCCACCGGTAAACATTCTTTCTCATACTTGAACACGTCCTCCAGCGCCGTCTTGACATCCTTGAAGCGCAGCTCCTGAATCTCTTTTCTTCCACTACCGGGCTTACCGAAAGCCTGACGGTCCAACTGTGCCAGCCAACGGGCGACACGAGTCTGGGTAACCGCATGGTGTATTGCCAGCAGCGACGCCGGCTGGTGCCGGCCGTACGTTTACACCCACGGCCAGAATCAAACGTCTGACGGACGCTTCCCGGCCCCTGCCAAAAGCGATGCGCAAGCGTATCCAAAGCATCCAACGGAGCAGCGCAACCCGCCCGTGCCTGATCCCAGCGGCCCCGATCCCCGCAGCCCCGATCCCTGCAACCATGATCCCCGCGGTCATGATCCCCGCGACGGCGGCAAACAGCACCCCACCGGTGATAAAACGCATTGACTGTTCATCGCTCTTAGCTGGAGCAGCGCTGAGGGTAGTGAGGGTGCGTCCTGGCGCGCGGGCTACCCGCGGCACATCGGCATTGACGTCCCACCAAGGTATCTGAACCGGTGGCAGTGCAAACTCGCCGCCGCGCCGTGACACCATGGCAAAGCGCTGTACCCGGGTGGTGAGCAAACCGGATTGCGCGGCCCGCGCCGCGACCGTGTTGCCCACTTCATACACCTGCAATCCAGCCCGTTGCGGCGGCACCACTACCGGCAATTGCGCCGCCGCCAGGCCTCTAGCGGCAACCGCCACCACCCAGGTGGTGGGTTCGCCAACGGCTGCCCGCGTCCCGTCATGCTCTTGCCAATAGGTGCGCACATTCAAAGACACGGCAGGCAACCAAGCGCTCCCACTGGCACCATAAGGATCGCTGGCAGGCCGCGGGCGAACGGTTAGAACATATGCATCGCCTGTAGCCGTTAGATAGCTCCAATCGGCCTGCCTATAGTCCCTACCGTAGAGATCCAGGCCGCCCGCCGCTTTTTTGACCGGCGCCTGCGCGCGCAACTGCGCCGGTGCGATAGCGAGCGTACCGCTGGCAGCGGCGGCCAATACCCAGCGGCGCTCGATGACGTTAAACACCTCGGTGCCCAACAAGCGCTCAAACCGTGCCGCATCACCGAACCGCTCGGCGACAGCGCCGTGTGGCAAGGCGACCTTCAATTCACCGTCGCGCAGGGTCTTGTGCCAAAACGCGCGCACTGTATACAAAACATGTTGCTGCACATAGGGCGTGGTTGGCGTCACGATGGTTTCTATCCAGGCTTTCTGCACCGCCTGCACCGTGATGCAATACCCCCTCGCGAAGAGCGCCGATATGGCGGCCAAAAGCGGCCCTGACCAGGTATGCTGTCCTAGACACCGGCTCACCACGGACTGCCCGGCACCGGCGGTTCAATCCCAGCGACATTCCACGCCCGGATTGCAGGCGCCTCGATCTCAGGCACCTGGACCGCCCGTAGGTGGCGCAGCTTCAATTTGTTACGCAGCAGCCCGATGGGATCATCCGGTACCTCACGCAGCCATTGCTCCATCATCTGGTTCTTCTCTTCGGCGCTGATCACCTCGGGCACAGGCACCAACACCGCCTGCACGTACGCATCACCGGATGGCCGCTCCACCGGTTCATGCGCCTGCCCCGGCAGCGCCAACACGCTGGGCGCTTCAGCCGGGTTTTCCGGCGCCGCGTAAGCGCCTTGATAATGCTCGGCGCTAGAGGGCAAACGTCCCACGTCATCAGATGCGGTACGCGCACTTCTTTGTTGCTCACCCCCCGCGGCGCGGGCAATGGGGCGCGTGGTAGCCGGATCGTTGCGAGGACTCGCCTCGTCCACCGCCGGCGCTTCCGGCCCGCCCTCGTCATCATTTCGGTCAGGATCAGCCATAGCCGGTTGCCCGGCTAAGGCATTCGCCACGATGGCGTGATTGTGCGCCGCCTGGGCGTGCTCAGGCACCATGGCAAGCACCTGCTCGTAAACACGGTACATCATAGAACTGGTGCGGGCGACACAGGCGCCAAGTCCATACGTACCCGAGTTACCGGACGCGGTGATCATCGGCGCCAGCCCGCGGGCCAGCCTCGCCTTCGACCGGGTCTGCCGCGCCCATGCCTGGTTGGATGGGCGTGACTATGTGGTCCCTGGCGATGTGCATGCCATGGCCCATGAAGTGCTACGCCATCGTCTGGTCCTGGCGCACGGGGCCCAAGCCAGCGGCATCACCGCCGACACCCTAATTGACGCGCTACTGCGCGCCGTTCCGGTGCCTTAGCTTGGCATGCCAGCAACCCACCCAAGCCAGAGCTACCCAAACTGGAGTCACTCTCAGCAGTGCGGTGCATATACGCGCCGCTGACTTAGCGGCACTTCGCAGCCAGGCGGCGGCGTTGCGGGCGGCGCGCAACGCCGCCCGGCATGTAGCATCGGCAGGTCACCGTTCGGCCCACCGCGGCCGCGGCCTCGACTTTGAAGAATCCCGCCGCTGCGGCCTGGGCGATGACATGCGCACCATCGACTGGCGCGTCACCGCCCGCATGGGCGAGACCTACACCAAAGTGTATAAGGAGGAGCGCGAGCGCCCGGTGCTGGTGCTAGCCGATGTAGGCCCCAGCATGGCCTTCGGCACCCGCTGCGCCTTCAAGTCGGTATTAGCCGCCCGCCTAGCCGCACTCATCACTTGGATGGCAGTGGAAGATGACGCTCGGGTGGGCGGAGCCGTGAGCGGTGCCACACGAATACGCTACGCTGCGCCTAACCTCCGCAGTGCCGGGGTGATGGCACTCTTTCAGGCACTGGAGGCGCTGCAATGTTTGCCCGGTGAGAACTTGCGCGAATCGGCGCTAGACGCCGCCTTGCAGGAAACCGCAAACCGCACCCGAGTTGGCGATCGCCTTATCGTCATCAGCGATTTTCACACACTGCATGACAACGGCCTCCGAGCGCTGGCGCAATGTGCAGGCCGCGCACAAACCACCGCTATCTTGATCTTCGATGCGTTGGAAGCAACTTTACCGGTAGCGGCGGACTATCAGGTGACGGATGGCTTAGGGCGTTGGCTCATCCCTGGAAAAGATAATCGCGAACGCAAACGCTACGCCAGCCAATTCGATGAGCACCGCGAGAAGATAAACTGGCAGTTCCTTAGCCATAACATCGAACTGCTGAGCGTCAGTACACAGAACGCTGCCGTAGATACGTTAACCGGCGTCATGCAACAATGGATGCACGTGCCATAAATAAACGATGAACGAAGCTGCGCAATCTCTTACAGGACTGAAAGATAGAGAACTGCCCGAGCCGGTGGGGTTTTAGCGTACCGCTTGGAGGGTGGCTCCTGGCCGCTCTATTACTAGTGAGCGTTTGCACTTTTGCGCTCGTGCATAAGCGCCGCCGTAACTCCCCCACCTACGCAGCCCTACACGAACTTAGCCAGATCGAGGCGTCTTTAAATCAAGACATACCACCGGCACACGCCACCGCCGCCATCTCACAGTTGATACGTCGCTTTGTGATCCGAACGCGCGGGCCGAAGTGGGCTGGGGTACATGATCGGAGATGGCTTGAAATACTGGATGCACAACTAGGCCATAGTGAAACGCCGCTGTTCACATCAGCGGGCGGAACTTGTCTTCTATGGGCGCCCTATGCTCACCCCGAACAGGTGGACGAGGCGAATGCGCGTGCATTGATCAATATAAGCCGCCGCTGGTTGAAAGCTCCTAAAAGGGCATCTCTAAAAATGCACTTTTTCCGCGATTGCGGCGTCAGATCCGTGCTCCAATCCTCATGTATCACCTATACACTGCGGTTCTGCGCGAGGCGCCCTAGAGATCAACGCGGACTTGGGCGGACTTGGGTTTAAACCGTCTTATCCAAAACATCCCCAACATACCGGATGCAAACAACATCAATACGCTAGGTTCAAAAGCAACGGCGGCCCGATCCCATCCGATGACATCAAATGCGAGTAAATCCAATGATGAAATCTTGCCCAATTCTCCTTTGGACAATGAGGGATCCCAAAGGCCTAGCCCCAAGAAGTCCTTCCAATGGCCCGGCTGCTGGCCATCACCATTGGTTGGGCCGGTTGAGAAGAGCCCGCTATTCGTTACCCCTCCATCGATTGAAAAATAGGGGGTACCACCAGCGGCTAAGTCAAGAATACCAGGCCCTTCACGTAGGCTCTCCTCAGAATAGCGGAACAGGTCAAGAACACTAAAAATTCGATAATCGTCGAGAAGAATTTCCGAGAACCCATCAACGTCAGCGACACCGCTGGTGAAACCGAGAATATGACCGATTTCATGAAGAGCAACGCCAACGAAGTCAAATGAATCAGCACTGATACCATCCGACCGATCGAAATCGAACGCCACATCACTATTAAAAGTAATACTACCGTCAGGGGTCTCTCCATCGTCAATGAGTAAGTTCAAGCCTTTAAGGTTTGCTCTATACGCATTGAGGACTGAATTGTTGTTGCTGCCATCGTTATCTAATACACGGCTAGTGTTAGGTACGGATGGGGATGGCTCCGTTGTCAAGTAGATAAGCGCCTCCCTACCTGCAGTTGAAGGTGCTCGTGATACGTTCGTTGCCGGCAGATGGGCAATAGCTCTTTGATCGAAAGACGATAAAGCATCGTTACGCAATCCGTGAAGAACTTGGCTAACAGAAGTGCTTACGGTTGCAGACGTTGCGTACCCAAGAGTACTGCCGGGTATGAGAGGACTGCCGAGTATGGGTTGATAAGCGATATCAATTCGGATAGTGGTTGGATCGGTAAAAAGACTAGACCAAATCGAAGCAGCCTCGTTAAATCCTTGTAAAGCCTGCCTATTTATCGCGCCGCCAACTGTGACATCGTTAAATTTGATAGTCAGTGCAGACGAAGGTAGGGATATACTAAAAAAAACCGCGATAGTGATTCCCAATCGCCAAATTCGATTGCAGATATTTCGCATAAGAGTATGGCCTTGTGCAGGTACTACTGATTATATGGCCCGAGATTTATGGTTATTACCGTAAGAGCAACCATCAATACTCGGCTTCCAGTTGGGTTGTGAGCATCCTTCTGATTTGATCTGCTAAGAACATTGTATAACACCAATTGCAAGCCGATACAACATGAATTTGCTTCTTAATATGAATTTATTTCTTATAATAACTGATAAACATGAATCACTTCAATACGCTCTAGAGGCCGGCGCCGCTCACCGAAATCCGTCATGCGCGCCTGGCATCCATCTGACCGGTACCCATCTAAGCCGCTGCCATTTCCATCGCTTTACCCAGCATGGGCGAGCGGGAAAAACAACCCTTCTTCACGCCCGGTATCGGCGCCGCCGAAGCGCTACGGCGGCTCGTACTCGTAGTAGTGCAGCGGCTGGCTGGCATTAGAGTCTGTGGCGCCCGTCGCCGAGGCGCCGGCACCTGTGAGCACGGCTAAGCCTGATGTGGCTCCGCGCGCAACTGCGCAACCTAGCGAAGCGGCGCCAAGAGCGGCAACGGTATCGGCCCGTGACGAGCGCGGCCGGAGCCTACCGGAGGAGGATGCGGAATTTAGCGCCGCGCCTGAAACCGAACGGAGTTCGGACGATGAGTTCGTAGAGCAACACAGCGCGTGGAACGTGTACCTGCACCCATTCCTGACGGAGAACTGGCTAGGCCTGGTGGGCGTCACCTCCCTCATGGCCGCCTGGATGTTCCTCACCCTGTGGCTGTGGGACAAAGGCTATCGCATCGGCACGAACGCGGTGCCCCTACTGGGGCTCACCTTGGCAACGGCCTGGATCAGCCGTTTCATTGAACGCTTACCCGACGTGGCGCCACGGGCAGTCAATTTAGGGCATCTCTAACAATGCACTTTTTCCGCGATTGCGGCATCAGCGCCGTGCTCCAATCCTCAGGTATCACCTATACACTGCGGTTGTGCGCGCGGTGCTTCCTTGCACTCACGAAAAAATGACTATTGTTAGCGGCGCCCTTTATTCTCTACCCTGGTTATTTTCTCATCCGATCCGGTGGACCACTTCTGGCTCTACGCACCCATACCACTAGGGCTTTGGGTGTACCGCAAACTCCAAGATCCATTGGCTTTAATACTCGCCATCGGCGCCTTCGCTTACGTCAACTGTTTCATCATCGTCAATCTATTGCCCGCCGTCTCAGGCCATGACATCGGCGTGCTCCATCTTCTTGCCGTAGCACTGTGGCGTCCATGGTTTGTTATGTAGCCGTGGCAAAATGGGGTCCACCTGGAGGGAAGCGCAATGAATCCGCTACTCACCCAATATCTAGAGCGTGCCACCCTCCTGCTAGCCTTGAGCGTCATCGTACTGCCGGGTCTTGACTTCACCATTTCTCACGACTTAGCCAGTGCCTCGACGACCCGTTTTTTGCTAAGCGCCCTGCTCCTCGCCTGCGTCGAATTTTATTTTCGCGTGCTAGTGCCGCGGGTTGAAGATTTACACCGGGCAGCATACCGCACCGCTCTACGGCCACTGCATCAACATGGCGGTGTATGTACCAATCGTGGTGCTGGCCGTGTTGACCCTGCTCGATAGGGGCTTCTTTTAGCCCACCACACTCGCCTTCCTCGCCGTACTCGGGATCTGTTGGTCTTTTCTATCCACCCTGCCCAAACCGCCACCCGTCATTGCCTGGCTGGTGGTGCTGGGCGTCATCTTGTTCTGTATCAACCGTGGCTATGAACCGTTTTTGTTCTCCCCCGGTGCGCTCTTACTCATCGCCATCCCGTTGCAATTGCTGGCAATGGCGTTCGTGGCAGCCGGCTTGAAGGAAATTCTACGCCGCCAAACGGAAGCTTTCTCCATACTGTTAACCTACTCGACTTCGTGCTACGCGGCGGTGGGTTGGCTCTATATGTTGTGGCTGCATGTTACCGGCGGCCCCGGCTTGCCCGGAGAATCCGCTTCCATACAGGTCAAGCGTCAAGCCATACTCAACCGCTACCAGCAGCTAAGAGAGGAATTATCCGACTAGGATTTAACGTCCCCATCAACCGCTAGCCACCTGGGGTCTACCCCGTAGTGTCATGAATGCCGCACAGTAAACAATGACGGTGCCGATGGTAGCGACCATATAGCTGGTGTAATCGGGATAGAGGAATCCGCCAGCACCTAAAAACAGCAAGGTACGCATGAGCGCGCCTACTTTTCCAACCCCGTAGAGATAACCCTCAAAACCGCAAGCCATCAACACCACGGCAACAGTACAGGCGGAGATCGTGAGCACCACGTCGAGGGGCGCGCCGCGGATGATCAAGGCCGGAGTGACCACGACGATAAACGGCAAAATGAATTTGATGGAACCCAAACGCATGGCCATAAACGCGGTTTCCATCTGCTTTGAACCGGCGATCACCGACGCGGCGACCGCGGCCAAGGCTACCGGCGGTGTGATGTAAGACAACATCCCCCAATACAAAATGAAAAGGTGACTGGCGATCGGATCTAACCCAAACTCGATAAGCGCCGGCCCCATCACAATCGCTAAGAAGATATAACACGCACTCACCGTGACGCCCATTCCTAGCAGAAAACTGGTGATCGCGCCCATCACCAGGAGCAACCATAGACTGCCTTGCGCCAGTCCGACCAATTCACGGGAAAAAGCGCCACCCACGCCGGTAAATGCAAGGGAGCCGACAATCACGCCAATACCCGCCAGGATGGCGATGATATTGGAAATGGTCTTGGTCGATTCGACGATAAGTGCCATGAATTGCTTCAAGTTGAAACGGTTCTGTTTACGGAATATGGCGACCGCCACCAGCAATGCGATGGTGGCGTAATAAGGGGCATAGAGTTGCAGGCGGGCGAATACTAGAAGGTAGACCAGCAGACCTAAGCTAAATAGATAAAACCAACCTTCTTTGAGTGTTTGCCACATGCTGGGGATCTCTTCCGCCGATTGCCCTTTTAGGCCCTGCACCGCCGCATAACAATCCACCTGCAACAACAACGCGACGTAGAACAGTATCGACGGTACCGCGGCGGCGATAACGATATCGCTATAAGGAATATTCAAAAACTCCGCCATGATAAACGCGACAGCGCCCATCACCGGTGGCATCAATGTGCCACCGGTAGATGCACAAGCCTCCACCGCGCCGGCATAAGAAGGCGGATAACCGGCCCGCTTCATGGTGGGAATGGTTAACTGGCCGGTAGTGACCACATTAGAGATAACACTACCGCTCAAAGAGCCGAAAAAACCGCTCGACACGATCGCGACCTTGGCCGGACCGCCACGGGATTTACCGAGCAAAGCAGCGGCGAAGTTCATAAAGAATTCACCACCACCAGTGACCACCAAGGCCGCCCCGAATACCAAAAAACCGATGAGGATATTGCCGGCCACGCGCATGGGCACCCCGACAATGCTCTCAAAACCCATGGCATAGGAGCGCACCAACTCAAGCGGGGTTTTACCCATGCCCCAAAGAAAACCGGGCGCCTCCTGCGTCCATAGCGGGAAGGTAAAGAAAACCAGGCAAACGCAGAACAAGATCCAACCACCTGCGCGGCGTACACCTTCCAGCGCTAAAAAACAAATGGCCGCCGCGACGGCGGTGGGCAGAGCAGGCGCAGCTATATCCCAGCCCTGCTGCACCATATCGGCGCCGTGATACGAGAGGTAATAAGAGGCGGCAATAGTCGCCACGAACAACATCCAATCGTATAACGGTACCCGATCGGAGTGAGACTTAGTGGCCGGAAAGATCAGAAAAGCAAGCGGCAGGAAAATGCCTATAAGCAGATAATAATAAGCATTGTCGATCAGAACGAAACCGAAAGCGTTAAAGCTAAAAGTCTGATTGATCGCTACTAGAAGACCGAAGCCGCCATAAAACAAGGCAATCCAGTAGACCAACCCAGTGAGGCGCTTTTCGCCAGGCTCTTCAAACCGTTCGAGTTCCGGTGAAGTGCTTTGTTCCGCCATCGCTCAGGCTCCGCGACAAGATACAACTGCGGTGCAGTATGCACGCGGTATAGACGAGCAAAAATGACACTGAGAGACAGCTGCGGGCTGCGGCCGCCCCGATACCGTAGATTACCTGTACCTGTAGGTTGCCGCTTACGCCGCTTTAAACAACGCAGCTAGTCCAGACCTTTCTCTTTGCGCGCCTCCTCCCACCACTCGGTCCAACCCTCGCCGGCTTTGATTTTCTTACCGGCTTTGCGCTGCTCTGCGCGCATCTTGTTATAAGAGTCTTGCGCTTCATCCCAGGCCTCAATCACAGCGGCGTGGCGGGTCAGGCGCGCCTGCTGCCACTTCTCAGAGTCTTCTGTCCAAACCCCTTTTTCCTTTAGATATTTCACCGCCGCTGGATGGAATGCAGCTTCACACGGCGGTACACCGGAATCGGAGATCTTCCAGTACCGGGCGGCATATGACACATCTTTGTAACTGTCATACAACTCGTCCATGGCTTTGACGATGGCGTAGACCTCATCGAACGGGCGCTCGGCATAAGTCACCATCATCGGATAACGAAACGACATGGTGTAGCTCGGATTGTTCTCGGTGATACCGGCTCCGTTAATCTCTTTCCAAGGCGAATACATCGGCGCTTTGGCCGTCATCCGCGCCCATGCATCCTTTGCCTCGTGGGGAAACTGCAACCACTTAATGCCGCTGGGTGAAGCTTCGATTTCCTTGGAGAAGCCGGAGTGGGCCGAGGCCAGAAAACCATCGATCTTGCCGGTTAACAAAGACGTTTTCATAACGCCGTAACCGCCGTGCCAAACCCGCTCCCACTCACCTTCTTTCAAGCCACCAAACGCCGCCACCGCGTCGGTTTTCACATTGACCGAAGGATTACCTTTAACATATCCGAGCCGCATCCCTTTGATGTCGGTGGCATCGGAAAACTTGGAATTACCCAACATCACCACACCGGTTTGCGAGGGCGGTGATAACACACACCGCAGATCCTGCGGACCCCAGTTCGGTGAAGCGAAGTCGTAAGTGCCCTCGGAGCCGAAGAAAGTACCGGAGGCGAGGAAAGCGTAATCAACTTTGCGCTGAGATAGTGGCAACATACGACCGATACTGGTGCCCGACGGAATGATGCGGATACGGGTGCCGAACTTCTGCTTGAACGCATTGGCGATACCGGAAGCTTGCGCAAAACCCGAGCTGCCGAAGTCATACGAGCTAAACACGAGCTTTTTTGGAATTTCCCCCGCCAAAGCGCCAGCGCCAGTGGCGAGAGCAACAGCGCCGGATAACCACGCGACCCCCAGATCTTTGGCTAGATCTTTGGTCAGGTATTTGGCCAGATACATAAACGATTCCTCCGAAAGATTTTTTGTTTGAGACTCAGAGAAGACGTTAATTTCCCCAAGGGTTAATTTCCCCAAGGCGTTTTCCCGAGTTCTATCTCTCTTGCGCTCTTCGGCCCGGGCCGAGCATACAACAGTTTCAGGCAGTACCAAAAAACATACCCCAATCAGGGAGTTCCGCCACAATCCACGAGCTTGACGCACTCATGCAAGGCCGCTCGTCCAAGCGCTGCGGGCGACGGCCAATCAGCTACCATAGCCAAGTCCTATCACAACCGATGCCTCAGAATCATGTTAGAGCCAGCCCGCGACCTGCAAGATGAGGGTGATGAACTCTTTGCTCTTTTGACCACGCTTTCCGGCGCCGACTGGAACCGGCCTACCCCGTTCAAATCATGGACGGTCAATGACGTCCTGTGGCATCTGCACAGCGGCGACTGGATGGCCGTCCAATCCCTGACCCAACCCGATGTTTTCGACGCCGTACTAAGAGCACGGGCAGATGCCCGGGAGCGCGGCGAAAACGGGGACGGCTTGCAAGGGATCGGACCTGAGCGGGTGGAAGGTAGAATCCTGCTCGCTACCTGGCGGGATTTTTTTCAGCAAATGTGCCAGGCCTTGGGCGAGGCCGATCCTGCCCGGCGGGTGCGCTGGGTAGGGCCGGATATGGGGGTACGCATGTTCACCACTGCCCGGCAAATGGAAACCTGGGCGCACGCACAGGATGTGTATGATCTCTTACGAGTCAAACGCAGTTATTGCGATAGGCTGAAAAACATCGCCGTGTTGGGCTGTCGCACCTTCGGTTGGACGTTCGCCAACCGGGGTGAGTAGGCTTCCAAGCCCTATCCCCTACGTGCGTCTCACAGTGCCGTCCGGTGCCATCTGGGCATTCCACGAAGCGAGCGAGACCGATCGCATAGAGGGTGGCGCCGCCGAGTTCTGCCACGTGGTCACCCAAGGGCGCAACATCGCGGACACCACGCTCAAGGTCGTGGGAGAATCGGCCAAGCGTTGGATGAACGTAGCGCAATGCTTCGCCGGACCACCCCGTGAACCGCCAGCGCCGGGTGAGCGGGCCTGGAAATAGTCCCCGCTATATCATCAAGGTCGTTACGGGGCGCCGCGTATCACCAAGGCGCTGGGCGAGGCGGGCCATTGCTACGACGAAAAGACGATAGCCGCGAGCCTGCGCAGACAGCGACTTCGGGCATGCGCCGCGAGGTCTTCCAATACATCGAGACCTCCTACAACACCGTGCGCCTATACAGCGCGCTGGGTTACGTCAGCCCCACGACTTTTGAGCAGCAACAAGTCGCTTGACAGGGTGTCCGAATGTCGCGGGGAGGATCGGTCTTTGCCTTTATCCGAAGACGGGCAAGGAACCCTCTGCATCAAAGCTGACAGTCACCGGATCACCCATCACCTCCATCTGCTCATTGGCGTTGATCTCCGGCAGCAGCGGCTCGCTGGCCCACACTTGCGAGAGTTCCAAGGTGTTGCGGGCGCGGACGATGCGGGCATCCGTGCCTTGCACCGACGGACAACCACGTAAAGCCACGCCTAGCGCCGTACGATCATCGTCGGCCACCAACGGCATCTTCGCCGCATCCACGATGCCGGCGGTCACGATGTTGACGTAGGTGGCGGTCCAATCCATCTTTTGCGCCAAGCGCTGGGTGGTGACGTCCGCGCCCGCTATGCCGGTGGCGTTGCCGTGGGTGCTTTCGGTCAGATCGCGGACCACGATGCGGGTGATGTCCGGGGCCGAGTCGAAGCCGGGTAGTCCGGTTCCTGGCCGCCCGGTGGCATTGGGATCCATGCCCGCGCCGGAAATGTTCTTGCCGATTTCATCAATGATGAGAATGTCGATGGCGGAGAATAAGAATCTTGGAATGTTGACTTTCGCCAACTCCAGCAACGCCGCATCCCGCTCGAAGATCTGCGCCCGCGGCACCAGTTCAAGACGCATTAACCGATCGTAAGCATTCTCCACCATGGCCACGCCGAACAGCGTTTTCGTGTTCTCCAGGAAGGCCAAACCCGCCTCCGGTATCACGTCCTTGAAGCGGGTAAAACCTAGGGCATGGATCGCCTCGGCGCCGGCATGCTTGGCCAAACCAATGGCCATCATCTTCACCAGGCCACTCTCGTGTTTGCCGCGAAAATCCGTATGCGGTTTCACCCGGTTGCACGGCACGATGTAATCGGCCTCGTAGGCATTGCGATCGCAGTAGATCGGCGTACCACTATTCAGCCGCGCCACTTCCACCACGTCCATGGAAGCATGGATGGGACAGCCTAGAAAGGCTTCGTCCATGCCATAGCCTTCCAGTATGGAGCGCTGCCCTGCGGCCGTCCCGCCACCATGACTGCCCATGGCCGGAACTACGAACGGCACCGCACCCACCGCTTTCAACTCACGCACGACGGCCTGCACCACCGGCGGCTGCGGACCTATGCCACGGCTGCCCACCCCGAGCGCAACCCGCTTGCCCGCTAAATCCATGGGCGGCAACCCTTGGAATTGCTCGGCCACCGTTTTGTCGATGTCAGCAATGTGATCAGCCGGGAACTTTTGCCTGACCCGCACAAATCGCGGCAGATCGATGGACAAACCACCCGGCATGGGGATCGGAATGGACGAAGGCATCATGTGGGCGTACTCCTAACAACGGTAGGCGGGGAACGGTAGCAGATTTCGGTTGCCGGGGAGGTCCCCCGCGCAACACGGGCTACCCAAGGCGGACGCACGCCTAGCTGGCCACTTAAGTCAAGGCCGCTCGAGTCATGGAAACATGGGTAAATGTTTCAGCTTTAACGTGATTAGCGGCCAGTACAGCTATTCCCTGACTCGCTGCAATTGGTCATGCAAGCGCTGAATACTCGCCTGGGTCTCGCGTAGTTCCCGTAACAAGTCTTCGCGGCTAACCGGCGGCTGCATTTCCCGCAGCCGCTGTTGCTTGGCTTCGTCCAAGTTGTTCAAGACCACGGCGATGAACAAATTGACGACCACAAAAGTGCCCACCACCACGAAGCTCACGAAATAAATCCAGGCCAGCGGATGCCAGTCCATGGCCGTGTACATGACGTCAGTCCAATCTTCCAGCGTGACGATGCGAAACAAGGTCAGCACCGCCAGACCCAAGGTCCGCCAATGGGTGGGATCATGCTGATGGAACAGATGAAAACCGATCACGGCGTAGATGTAGAACACGATGCTCATCAAGATGATGACATGAACCATGCTCGGGATGGATCGGATCAAGGTGGTGACGATAAGGCGCAGCTCGGGGATGGTCGATATGAGCCGCATGACCCGCAGCAAGCGCATCAGCCGCGCCACCATGGCGAACTCGCCGGTGGCGGGCATCAGGGAAAAAACCACGATCAGAAAATCGAATAGATTCCAACCGTCTGCAAAATAACGCTTAGGCTCGGGCCACACGGCTGTGATCTTGAGCACAACTTCGAGGACAAAGACCGCTAGGATGAGCTGATTGAGCAACTCCGTGATATCACCGAAGCGGCTCATGACCACGACGGACGTCTCTAGACCGACCAGAACTGCCGTCAGCAAAATCAGTCCAATGATGAGGCCATTGAACCAGCGGGTATGAACGATGCGCGCAGCAGCGGCTTGCATAAAAGGATTCCGCCTTGGAGAAACACGGATATTGCGGCGGCGCATGATAGCGAGTTTGCGAAAAAAGACTATAGCCCTGTGGCCAATAGCCATACATTTACCGATGGCCGCACATAAATGATATTTCCGCACGTGAGCGTGCCGTATCCGCCCACACCACCGACCACCGTCGGCAACCACTGTTGGCAACCACTGTTAGAAGGTAAGCGCGCGATGGACAACAGGACTATCGAACACACTATCACCCCACCGTGCAAGAACGACGGCAGCCCACCGCTATTTAAAAGCCCACCGGTATTTAAAGCTCTATGCGCCGCGTTCATCACAGCACTCGCCGCACCGGCCTACGCCGCCGATGACGCCGTGAAACGCTATTCTCCCCCTCGAAGCACCCCGATCCTGGCAAAGACAGGGGCGGAGAAAGCGGTGTCTGCGGAGCAAGACATAAAAGTCCTTGAAGAGTCCGAGCTAAAAGGGCCCGATCTAGAGGCCTGGCGGCGCCAAGTACGCAAACTAAGCGGTTTCGAAGGACAGCCTAGAGGGTTCATCGTAAAGCCTGTCATTGCGCGATGAGAGCGCTGCTTTTTATATACAGATCATGGCGCCAGGCGCGCAACGCTCCAGTCTGCGCCGGTTGACTTTACGAACTCGAACCGGTCATGCAGACGGTGGGCGCCGCCTTGCCAAAACTCGATGGCGTGGGGCACTACCCGGTATCCACCCCAGCGGTCGGGTAGCGGGATGTGCCCCTCGGAGAAGCGCTTTTTCATGGCCGCGAACTGTTGCAGTAAAAATTGCCGCGACGAGATGGGCCGGCTCTGTGCCGAGGCCCATGCGGCTAACTGACTTTCACGGGGACGGCTAGCAAAATACGCCAGCGCCACCGCCGCCGGTATGCGCTCGGCCACGCCTCTCACTTTGACTTGACGGTCGATCTGATGCCAGGGGAAATGTAGACTTGTCTTCGGGTTGGTGCCGAGTTCCAGCGCTTTGCGGCTATCCAGGTTGGTGTAGAAAACAAAGCCGTTGTTATCCACGTGTTTTAGTAACACCACCCGCTGCGAGGGTTGTCCTTGCGCATCCACGGTGGCCACGGTCATGGCGGTGGGATCATTGACGCCAAGTTGCATCGCTTGCGCCAGCCAGCGTTCGAACTGGACCAGCGGGTCATCATCCAGATCGGCCCGCTCAAGTCCACCTTGCAGATATTCACGGCGCAGTTCTTCGAGCTGCATCACTTTTAATAAAGCAGGACTTATCTGAGATGGCAGGCCACTCGGTGGCCCTCGGTGAGATTTTTCAGAACTGGCTCCTCTACCTTGCACCGCTCTTCAGCGTACGGACAGCGGGTGTGGAAGTGACAGCCCGGAGGCGGTTTGATCGGGCTAGGCACGTCCCCCTGCAAGATTATTTTTTTGCGCCGCATTTCCGGATTGGGGATCGGCACCGCCGACAGCAGCGCCTCGGTGTAGGGGTGCTGTGGGCTGGTGAACAGCGTCTTGGTATCGGTGTATTCGACGATGCGGCCTAAATACATCACGGCAATGCGCTGACTGATGTGTTCCACCACCGCCAAATCGTGGGCGATGAACAGATACGACAGCCGGTATTCTTCCTGCAAGTCCTGTAGCAGGTTGATCACTTGCGCCTGAATCGATACGTCAAGAGCAGACACCGCCTCGTCGCCGATGATCAATTTCGGATTCAACGCCAGCGCCCGGGCGATACCGATGCGCTGGCGCTGCCCGCCGGAGAACTGATGCGGAAAGTTACGCATCTGGTTGCGCCGCAAACCGACCCGCTCAAACAAAGCGGCCACCCGCTCTTGTTTTTCCTCGCCCTGGGCGATGCCGTGCACTTGCAACAGCTCACCGACGATATCGCCAGCGGACATCCTAGGATTCAGCGAGGAAAACGGATCCTGGAAAATAATTTGCATCTGCCGCCTGTAGGCACGCAGTGCGGCTTTGTTCAATGCCGTAATGTCGGTGCCGTCAACCCGGATTGACCCTTCGGTGGGTTCTATCAAGCGCAGGACCGTGCGGCCCACGGTGGACTTGCCACAACCGGACTCGCCCACCAAACCCAGCGTTTCCCCCTGGCCGATGGAGAAGCTGACACCGTCAACGGCGTACACATGGCCGGAGATCTTGGACAGCAACCCTTTTTTGATCGGGAAGTGTTTTTTGAGGCCGGTGACTTCTAATACCGGCTTACCGGCGGTGGCCGCTTCAGCCATGCCGCACCCCCCTCAGTTTGTCGATGTGCCAGCACGCGGCGTAGTGATCATCCCCATGGGCCTGGTACGGAGGATAAGCTTGCCGGCATTGCTCATCGGCATGAGGGCAGCGGGGTGCGAACGCGCAGCCCGGCGGCAGCTCGGTCAAGGGCGGCACGATGCCTGGGATCTCGGTCAATCTTTTCTTGGCCTCGCCGCCGCTCCCGTCACCGCCGATAACGGCGAGTTGCGGAATGGATGAGAGCAATCCTTTGGTGTACGGATGCAGCGGATCTTTGAACAGCGTATACACATCCGTCTCTTCGACTTTTTTGCCGGCGTACATCACCACCACCCGCTCCGCCGTTTCCGCCACTACGCCCAAGTCATGGGTAATCAGAATAACGGCGGTGCCGAGTTCACGCTGTAGCTCGACGATGAGTTCCAGGATCTGCGCCTGAATGGTCACGTCCAAGGCCGTGGTGGGCTCATCGGCGATGAGGATTTTCGGATTACATGCCAGCGCCATGGCGATCATGACCCGCTGGCGCATGCCGCCGGAGAGCTGATGCGGATATTCCCTAGCCCGCTGCCGCGCTTCGGGAATGCGCACCAGATCGAGCATCTCAATCGCCCGCTCCAGGGCCGCCGTCTTGGACATGCCCTGGTGCAACACCAGCGATTCACCCACCTGCTGGCCGATGGTGATCACCGGGTTCAGCGAGGTCATGGGTTCTTGAAATATCATCGATATTTCGTTGCCACGGATCTCCCGCATACGCTCTTGGCTGAGCGTCAGGAGATTTTCATTCTCAAGCCGGATGGCGCCACCCGTTATGCGTCCCGGCTCTTGCACCAAACGCATAATAGACAAGGCGGTGACGCTTTTGCCGCACCCCGATTCGCCCACGATGCCCAGGGTTTCACGTTTACCCAGGCTGAATGACACGTCGTTGACGGCTTTAATCACGCCGTCGCGGGAGTAGAAGCAGGTTTCCAGGTTGTCTACTTCAAGGACTTTCTCGCCCGCTGCGCTCACGCCCTGCTCTCCTCTATCTTCACCGCGGGTATCTATCCACGTTGGCGCGGATCCAACAGATCACGCAACGCATCGCCTAGCAAGTTGGTGCCGAACACCGCCAGGCTGATGGCGATACCCGGGAAGATCACGAGCCAGGGTGCCGTGCGCACATATTCAGCGGCCGACTCCGATAGCATCCGGCCCCAGGATGGATGGGGTTCGGGGATGCCGAGGCCGAGGAACGATAACGATGCTTCGGTCAGGATGGCCGAGCCCAGTTGCGCCGTCGCCAGAACAATTAACGGTGCCATGGTATTGGGCAGCACGTGGCGCACCGCCACCCGCACTTCACTCATGCCCGCCGCCCGCGCCGCTTCCACGAACGGCATTTCCCGAAGGCTCAATGTGTTGGAGCGAATGACCCTGGCCACCTGTGGCACCAGTGGTATGGAGATGGCGATGATGGTGTTTTCAAGCGATGGACCGAGGGATGCCGCCATCACCAGGGCCATGACCAGGAGCGGCAGCGCCTGCATGATGTCGATGATGCGCTGCACGATAAGGTCGAACCAGCCGAGCAAATAACCGGACATCAATCCGATAATCACCCCCAACAAGCAGCCGAGCACGGTGGAGCCTATACCCACGGCCAAGGATATGCGGGCGCCGTGCACGATGCGGCTATAGACGTCGCGCCCCATAGCATCGGCGCCCATCCACATCTGCCCACCTGGAGAGGCCAGCGCCATGGAGGCGTTGGTTTGCAGCGGATCATGCAGCGCCACCAAGTTGGCGAAGATGGCGAAGAAGATAAAACCGAAGACGATGACCGCGCCCGCCGCGCCCAGTGGATAACGGCGGCAGAAGAACAGGGTCGAACTCCACCAGCCATCGACATTGGCGCCCGCTTTAGCGAGTTCCGCCTCGTGGTTAATGCTGCTCATAAGCGCACTGCGCCTCGCCCCAATTGGTAAGCTTTATCTTGGTAAGCTCTATCAGTCCGCATATTTGATCCGGGGATCGAGCACCGCGTACATGAGATCGATCATGAAGTTGATGACCACCACGATGACGGCGATGAACATGACCAGGTTCTGCACGATGGGATAGTCGCGCATCAAGATGGCTTCGACTAAGAAATGCGCCACGCCGGGGATATTGAATACCGTCTCCGTAATGATGAGCCCGCCGATGAGGAACGCGGCTTCTATGCCGATGATGGTGGTCACTGGCAGCACGGCGTTTTTGAGCGCGTGATAGTAGTTGATGGAATTGTCGGAGGCACCCTTGGCCCGCGCCGTGCGAATGTAGTCCTGGCGCAATACTTCCAACATCGATGATCGGGTCAAGCGCATGATGAGCGCGGAGGCGCGAAAACCCACCGCCGCCGCCGGCAGGCTGTAGAGTAATAATTCGTCCCACAAGGTCTCGGGCCGCTCGGTGTAGATGGGTATTTCGCCGAAGTAAGCGACGAACGCCATCAATATCAGCAAAGCCAGCCAAAATGACGGAAATGACAATCCACTCAGACTGACTAGGCGCAAACAATAATCGAGCTTCGTATCCTGCTTGACGGCGCTGATCACACCGAACGGTAAACCGAACAACACCGAGAATATCAACGCCAACACGGCCAGTTTGACGGTGATGGGAATGCGCGGTCCGATCTCGTCGATGACCGGCATTTCGGAGACATAAGAGAACCCCAGATCGCCCTTAGCCAACGAAAACATCCAATCGAAGTACTGCACGGGTATCGGTTTATCCAACCCGAGTTCGGCTTCGAGTATGGCTTTCTCTTCCGGATCCACGAAGCCGGCGGAGTCGAACATGATGTCGGCGATATTGCCCGGCACCAACCGCAACATGGCGAAAATGATGATCGACATGCCGATGAGCGTGAGCAACATCAGCAAGAAACGACGCACCAAATAGCTGGTCACGGAATTACTCCTACCTGCCCTGAAATTCAAGCCCTGAAACTATCGAACCCAGGACAGCAATGAGCCGGCGGATACCGGCTTCAGCGGCGCATCGGCGACACCGCTGAAACCCGCTCGCCCGATGGCGAGGCATTACGTGTTATATGGCCAAGACTACTTGTCCAGCCAAACGTCCTCCATGCGCCAACCGTTGTACACACTGTTCACCATGGTGGTGAAATTCTTCACGTAGGGTTGCCAGCAAGTGGCCGCTTTGCCATGGAAGATAATCGGCCGGGCGGCGTCTTCTTGCAGCCGCTTGTCGATTTCCCACACCAGCTTTTTGCGCGCCTCTACGTCCGTCATCATGGACTGCTGCTCATAGAGTTTCTCAAGCTCTTTGTTGCAGTAGCCAGTGTAGTTGCGCTGCGAGCCGCAAGCATAGTTCTCGTAGAACATGGCATCCGGATCATCGACCCCTATGCCGGTCAGATTCAGGCCGACCATATAGTCCTTGCGGGCCACCTTGGCGTGCCAGTTACTGGTCTCCACCGTCTCCAATTCGCCATCGATATAGATCTCTTTCAGATGGTCGATGAGGATAACGGACGGATCGCGGTAGACAGCGATGTTGCGGGTGGCGACCTTGACCTTGAGCCGGTTATCGGGGCCGTAACCGAGGCTCTCCATGATCATGCGCGCCTCGGCCCGGTTGGCTTCCACGTCGGGATTGAAGCCGGCGACGTTCTGCAACACCTCCGGCGGCATGCCCCAAACGCCACCTGGCGGCGGCAGCAGAGCACCGCCCATCACTGTCTGGCCGTGGCCCAGGATATCGATGAAGGCTTGGCGGTCCAGGGTCAACACCATCGCTTTGCGAATCTTCGCATTGTCGAACGGTGCTCTATCCTGGTTGACGATGAGGTTGGTGCTGACGTTGGTGGTGCGCAGCTCGCACACGGCGTTCGGTGCCTGTTCCTTGACATCTTTTAGCAGTGGAATGGTCACGTCCACGTTAAAAGTCAGATCGAATTTACCGGCGATGAACGCCAACACCCGAGTGGAACGGCTCTTGATAATGGTCCACTCGATACCATCCAGATGCGGCTTGCCTGCTTTCCAGTAGTTCTCGTTCTTGATGAACTTAACGTGCTCGTTTTGCTTGAGCTCGACGAACTTAAACGGCCCCGTGCCAATCGGCTTGGTGCGCATTTTCTTCGGTGGCACGTGGCACGGATACACCGGGCTGTAGCCGGAGGCCAGTAGGGTGACGAAAGCCGGTTGCGGACGCTTCAGGTGGAAGGTCGCTTCCGTATCACCGTTGACGGTGACTTTTTCCAGATTCCGGTACCACGATTTACGCGGGTTTTTGCGTAGCCGCGCTTTACGCTTGCCGAGGACAAGATCCCAGGTGCACTGCACGTCCTTAGCGGTAAACGGTTTGCCGTCGTGCCATTTCACGCCTTCGCGCAGCTTGAAGGTCAACCGGGTTTTGTCATCGCTCCATGCCCACGAGGTCGCCAGATCGAGCACGATGCTATCCGTGCTGTTTCTGGGTTCGGACTGATCGTACATGATGAGGTTGTTGAACACACCCATGTACGGCGACACGGTGGAGTTGGTCGCCTCCTCGTGAATCGAGCCACTGGGCGGCGTGCCGCGGTGGTAAGCCTTCAAGATGCCGCCATCTTTAACCGCTTGTACCATCGGCGCGGCGGCCAATAAGGCACCCGCCAGCGGCGCGATGATCAACTTCGCAAACGATGTCTTCACATGCTCCTCCTTCATTGCGTCATGGCCATTGTGTCATGGCATTGTAGTAGGCGGCCGCACGCCAGGTTCATCTAGTACCGGCCTCGGCGCAACAGACCCGCCGGGGCCGTTGTCGCCCAACGAGGGCCAAAAAGCAAGCCATCTCGCATATGGGAGCTAGTTGTTATACAGAGGCGGCGGCGTGAAACCGCCTGTTTCACGGGCCAGCAGGCGGCAAAAATCGATGGTGAGGTAATCATTGAATTCACCGCTCACCGCTTGCGCGCCGACCGGCAGACCATCGGCGGCAACACCGGTGGGAAACACCGTGCTGGGCAGATAGGGGCCGGTGACGAGTCCAGCCCAAAAGAGCTGCTGAAAATAAGGCTGGGGATTACCGTTGACGGTCACTGTGCGATCACGAAACGGCCCATGCTCATGGGCAAACGCCGTGCTCGCCACTGGCGGGCAGATGAGCACATCCCAGTCGGCGAAGAACCGCTGCCAGGCGTAGCGCAACGCGGTGCGGGCATTGTTGTGCTCGAGCCAGGCGGCATGCTCCTGTACTGTGCCGCGGGCGGTGATAGCCCGATCGGAATCATCGTGCGCAGCAAGCGCCGCCGCCAGTTCACGGTAATGCTGCCGTACCGGCTCCGGCGTGCGCGCCGACAGGGCGCCGTGCAGCAGGTATTTGTAAGTGCGTATAGCATCGGCCAGATCGATCGCAGGCCGCGCGCTATCGCTCACCGTCGCGCCCAGGCGGCCCAATAGTTCACCGATCTCCGCTATCCGGTCGGCGATGGCATCATCCACCGGCGCCAGCGCATCGCTTGGCCAAATGACGACACGGTACTGGCGCAAGGTGGACTTGCGCGGGCGGGGCAGGTCAAGACGCCAGCCCGGTGCCTCCAGCGGGCCGGGGCCAGCGGTGATGTCCATGGCCAAAGCCAGATCACCGGCCGAGCGCGCCATCGGTCCGACAACGCCGAGATCGGACGCCGCCAAGGTCCCCGGCAGCGCATGTCCTTTGGCCGAGATCACGTTCCAGGTCGGCTTGTGTCCGTACACCCCACAGAAGTGGGCCGGATTTCTGATGGAGCCGCCTATATCCGAGCCGCTGTCCAGCGCGCTCATACCGGCGGCCAGCGCGGCGGCCGATCCGCCCGATGATCCGCCGGCTGTGCGGGTGGTATCCCAGGGGTTGCCGGTGACGCCGTAGAGGTCGTTGTAACTTTGCAGATCGGCCAGATCGATGGGCACGTTGGTCTTGCCGATAAAATGGGCGCCGGCGCCTTTGAAGCGTTCGACCATGCGGGCATCGCTGGTGGCGATATTATCTTTGAACTCGGGATTGCCGAAGGTGGTGGGCAGTCCTTCGATGTCGAACGACTCCTTGATGGTCATCGGCACACCGTGCAAAGGACCTAGAACGCGGCCTGCCGCCAGCGCTTGATCCGCTACATCGGCCCGTGCAAGCGCCCGGTCGAAGTCACGCACCGCCACCGCGTTGACCGCGCCATCCAAACGCTCGATGCGGTCGATGAAAAACATGGTCAACTCGCGGGCACTCAGCTCGCGCGAGCGAATCATTTCAGCCAGTTCAATGGCGCTTAAAAAAGCCGGTCCGCTCATCAGCATCGCTCCCCCGGTCCACTGCAGGCCCCAGAGTATGGCTTAGTTTAGAGTATGGCCTGGTTTGGCCCAAGGGAAGGCGCACCGGTCTATCGCGCTCGTGATCGACGATGCAGAAAAAACCGAACGGCTCATCCGTTTCATTGCGGAGCTGATGCGCCTGCAACGGCTCTACATAAGCCACATCGTTCACCTTTAGAGGCACTTTTTCATCGCCCAAGACCAGCACGCCCTCGCCCCTGGCGCCGATGACGATGTGGGTGTGTAGATGGCTTTCCCGGCAGGAATAGCCGCCTGGCTCCACCTCGAAATAACGCAAGTCCGCATTGGTAGGCTCGCCGTACTTACCGATCAGCTCGACCCGCCTGACCCCTTTGAAACTGTCGTCAG
Organism: Gammaproteobacteria bacterium; assembly: GCA_012103455.1. Taxonomy (GTDB): domain Bacteria; phylum Pseudomonadota; class Gammaproteobacteria; order HK1; family HK1; genus WLWT01. The sequence goes on along the minus strand of WLWT01000001.1, from coordinate 2,592,100 downwards.
CGGCGTCTTTGTAAGGCGAGCCGGGCCGGCCCTGCCACTGATAATCGTCGAATGCGAAATAGCGTTCGGCTAGCGGTGGCGCTGGAGCCGGCGCCACCGGCGAATGATAACGGCAAGCGCTGCCGCAGCGCTGCAGGCGGCGCACGAACGCCTCGGTACTCGTGGTCAACTCCGGCGAGTGGCCGAACAGCGCACCGCCGATCAAGATCACCGAATCGTCACCGTAGCGCGCCACCTGCTGCGGCAGGTTGTCATAACTCAAGCCACCGGCGGGACTCGGCCAGGCCGGCGCGATCTCGCCTAAAGGCTCGCGCAGGCGCGCCGTGATGCTGTCACACTGCGCCCCGGTCAAGGAGAAGCGGCCTCCTACGCTTGGAAATATGGCGATATCCGCCCCCGCGAGCCGCATCCAGGTGCCGAATAAAAGACCGTGTTCAACCCCGGCGTTCTCGGCAATCGCGAAAGTGCCCAGCATCGAGGGGTGCGCCATGATAACGAGCCCCGTCTCCTCGGCGAGCAGCCTGACGCTATCGAAGCCGGCGATCTGCGGGCACACCAGTACGCCTTCCAAACCGATGGATGCCACGTATTCGAAGAATTGGCGTAACGCCGGGCCGGGTGCGCTCACGTGAGGAAAATACAAACAAGGCCTGCCGCTCAGATCGCAACCTTCTCTTACCGCGTCGCGGCAGGCCAGGGTGCGGCGCTTGAAGGATGCAAAATCATCGATCAGATTCTGATCGTCCTTAACGATATCACCGCCACCCGCAGCGAACGCCCTGGCGATGCCGGCTAGCTCCCCCAGCGGCAATCCATTGGGTTTGACGGCGGTGGCCAACAGGGGCCGGCCATAAACGCCCAGCCGCCGGCGCAGGCCCTGCACACCGTGGTTCGGCCCCTTGAACGCCACCAGGAAACTATCCGGCAAGCGCAGATCGGCCAAGCGCACACCGGGGTAAATCGATACGTTGCCGAACACCAGGTTAAAGAACTGCGAAAGATGTAAATTGCCTAGCTCAGCGCTGTAGCTGATGACGATATCCGTCAGCCCCTCATCCACTTCATGCAGCGCCTCCACCCGCCCGACTACGGCATCTAGCACATGGGGATCGGTCACTATCGCCGCGGGCAACTCCACCGTCTGTTCGTAAGCGATCCGCTCGCCCAGCGCCGCCGCCTGGGCGGCGGGCGCCGACACTCTATAAGTCGCCCTAATCCGTTGGACCATATTGCGCTCGGCTGTCATCCTCTGGCTCATAGAGATAAGGTCATGGCAATGGGCAATCTCTTATCTTATCAGCCAGTATCCTATCAGCCGGCAAGATCCTATCAGCCGGCAAGGCGGACCCGGAGATCCCTCAAGCGCATGGCATTCGAAGAGCGATTAGGAAGAACTAGCAACACGGCGGGCGCAGCGCCGGCTGCATCGCCAATAACCCGATGGAAACCACACCGCGGGCGCGGGCGCGCATAACCGCCAGTGGCCGGACGACTGATGAGACCCACGGGGTATTGGTGTTGCGCTCCGCTGGCGAGCCGCCCGTGGAAACAGCCGAGGCGGCGCTTCGCCAGCGGGCCATGGAGCACGGCATCGCGGTGCATGACGAAGTGGAAGAAGCGGCCCGCAGCCCCGGTGCTATTGCTCTATTGGAAAAGCGCTTACAGAACTTGCATGCTCCAACACAACTTAACTCTTGTTAATATATTTGTAAGCCCAATGTTGTTGCATGTTGATTGCAGTTGAGTAGAATCCTCTCTAGAGCCTGTATGGTCATGTTTACCGAGTTAGTTTTTTCGGCTAATCAGGAGGTTATGTCGATATGAATCCGTCAACACAAGCCCCGATTCGCAGTGTGGAGTCAGTCCTAGCCACGAATCGCGTCCTGCGCAACACCTATATGTTGCTGTCCATGACGCTGGTTTTCAGCGCGCTGATGGCCAGTGTTTCCGTTTTTGCCGGCGTCTCCCATGGCGCTTCGTTGATCTGCTTCATCGCCAGTTTCGTTATGTTGTGGTTCGTGCTGCCGCGCACTGCGAACTCGGCGGCGGGTCTGCCCGTAGTGTTCGGTATCACCGGCCTACTGGGCTTTTCCCTAGGGCCGCTGCTGACCGCGTATCTGTCACTGCCCAATGGCCCGCAACTCATCGCCACCGCCATGGGTGGCACCGGTGCCATCTTCCTGGCCCTTTCGGGTTACGTGCTGATGACACGCAAGGACTTCAGCTTCCTCGGCGGTTTTCTGTTCGTGGGCCTGATCGTCGCGCTGTTGGCGATAATCGCGAATATATTCTTCGCCATTCCGGCTTTGTCACTCACCATCTCCGCGGCGATCATCTTCATCATGAGCGGCTTTATCCTCTTCGACACCAGCCGCATCATTCATGGTGGAGAAACCAACTACATCATGGCGACCGTTCAGTTGTACCTGAATATCTTCAACATCTTTGTCCATCTGCTCCACATCCTCGGCGTGATGGGCAGCGACAACTGAGACTGAATACGGGGCCAGGTAGCAATTAGCCCAGGTAGCGATTAGCACGTGATAAAAAAGCCCGGCTTTGCCGGGCTTTTTTACTTGACTGTCATTTGCCCGGGGTGCCATCTGCCCGGGGTCACCTACTCGGGTTTTAGGGAGGCAAGATGAACGACATCTCTTGGTTTCAGATCATTGGCGCCATCTTGATGGCGGGCTTCCTCATCTTGATCTGGCCGGCGGCCAAAGAGTGGGTGAAGAACAGCCCCGAGGGTTCCACCAGTGATTGGCTGTCCGCTCTTATCCCATTGGTCCTGGTGGGCGTTTTCGTCGCTCTTTTGATCGCCGCCGTATAGCGTCACACAGCGGTCAACCGATGATTTCCTTACCGTGCATATACGGTATCAAGACATCGGGTATACGCACCCGGCCATCCTCCTGTTGATAGTTCTCCACCACCGCGATCATCGCCCGCCCAATAGCAACACCCGAACCGTTCAAGGTGTGCACCAACTCGGGCTTAGCCGTTTCGGGGTTACGCCAACGGCCAAGCATGCGCCGCGCCTGAAAATCGGTGCAGTTGCTGCACGAGGAGATCTCGCGGTATTTGTTTTGCCCCGGGATCCACACTTCGATGTCGTAGGTTTTGGCGGCGCCGAATCCCATATCCCCGGTACACAAAGTGAGCACGCGGTACGCCAGTTCCAAGCGCTGAAGGATGGTCTCGGCGTGCCCCGTGAGCCGCTCCAAGGTATCGTACGATTCATCCGGCCGCACTATATGCACCAATTCGACTTTCTCGAATTGATGCTGCCTGAACATGCCCCGGGTATCTTTGCCGTAGGCGCCGGCCTCGCTGCGAAAACACGGCGAGTGGCAAACGAAGCTGGCCGGTAACTCGCCGTCTTCGAAGATCCGATCCCTGGCAATATTGGTCACCGGCACCTCTGCCGTCGGGATCAGATATAGCTCCTGCTCCGGAACATGAAACAGATCTTCTTTGAACTTCGGCAATTGGCCGGTGGCGAATAGCGTATCGGCATTCACCAGGTAAGGAACATAGATTTCCGTATAACCGTGCTCGCGGGTATGCACGTCCAGCATGAACTGAATAAGCGCCCGGTGCAGTTGCGCGAACTCGGCACGCAGGGACATAAAGCGCGCGCCCGACAACTTGGCGGAGAACTCCGTATCGAGCAGTGCCAAGCCAACACCCAAGTCGAGATGATCCTTAGGCGTGAAGCTGAACTGCCGTGGCCGGCCCCACCGCCTCACTTCCACATTGTCCTCTTCGTCTTTGCCCTCCGGCACCGACTCATGGGCGATGTTGGGCAGCTCTACGGCAATGGCTTCCAGTTCCGCCTGGATTTCGCCTAACGCCGTCTCGGCGGCTTTTAGCTCTTCGCCCAGATGGGCCACCCGCTGGCGCAGCGGTGCGATGTCTTCGCCGCGCGCTTTGGCCTCGCCTATGGAGCGGGATTGACTGTTACGCTGCTGCTGCAACGCCTGGGTCTTTATCTGGATCTCTTTGCGCCGCGCTTCCAGGCCCTCTAGATGCGGTACATCCAGAATCACACCGCGCTTGGCTAGTGCGGCGGCCGTTGCGGGTAGATCGCGTCTGAATCGATTGGCGTCGAGCATAGGGGATTCCAACGGGAGAACGGTATAGCGCGCCGTGGTTACACACCCGTCACGCTCACTACGATTAGTTTAAGAGCACCTGCTAAAAATGCACTTTTTCCGCGATTGCGGCGTCAGCGCCGTGCTCGAATCATCAGGTATGACCCATACACTGCGGTTCTGCGCGCGGTGCTTCCTTGCACTCACGAAACATTGACTATTTTTAGAGGTGCCCTTAAGTCTTGAATTTAGAGCGCTGTGCCGCTAGAAAATGGCGATCGAGTTCACGTAGGCGCTCCAGCTTCTCAGCCAGCTTGATCTCCAGCCCGCGCTCTACCGGCGCATAATACCGTTTCCCCTTGAGTGCTTCAGGGAAATAGTTCTCCCCGGCGGCGTAAGCATTGGCTTCATCGTGCGCGTAACGGTAAGCACGCCCGTGACCGAGTTCCTTCATCAGCCGGGTGGGCGCATTGCGCAGATGCACCGGCACGGGCAAAGAACCGTGTTCTTTGGCATCGGCCATAGCCGCTTTGAAGGCGCTGTACACGGCATTGCTCTTGGCCGCCAACGCCAGATACACCACCGCCTGCCCCAGGGCCAGCTCACCTTCCGGCGTCCCTAGCCGCACTTGCGTGTCCCAGGCATCGAGGGTAATAGCGAGCGCCCGGGGATCGGCGTTACCTATATCCTCCGAGGCGATGCGCGCCAGCCGGCGGGCGATATAGAGCGGATCGCAACCAACATCCAACATACGCGCCAGCCAGTAAAGAGAAGCATCCGGATCGGAGCCCCGCACGGATTTGTGCAGGGCAGAGATGAGATCGTAGAACGCATCCCCGCCCTTATCGAACCGGCGTAGCGAACCGCCGCTTAGCGCCGCCTGCACGTGCTCCAAGCGCACTTGCGCCGCTTCGCCCACCGGCATGCCATCTCCCAAGGCCAGATCGGCGGCGATCTCGAGAAAAGTCAACGCTCTTCGCGCATCGCCATCAGCAGCCTGCGCTAGCGCCGCCACGGCCTGTTCGGTGGCACCCATTGGCCCTAGGCCGCGCTCCTCGTCACTGACCGCCGCGGTGATAATCTGCACCAGATCCGCCGCTTCCAATGCTTGCAATACATACACCCGCGCCCGCGACAACAGCGCATTGTTCACTTCGAAGGAAGGATTCTCGGTGGTCGCGCCGATGAAGATAACGGTACCGTCTTCCACCTGGGGCAAGAACGCATCTTGCTGCGACTTGTTGAAGCGGTGCACCTCATCGATGAACAGTACCGTGCCCCGGCTCTGCTCGGCTTTGGCGCGGTCGATAGCTGCCCGTATGTCTTTGACCCCGCTGAGGACGGCCGACAGGCTCAAGAACTGCAAATCAGCAGCGTTCGCCACCAGTCTCGCCAGGGTGGTTTTGCCGCTGCCCGGCGGTCCCCAGAAGATCATCGAGTGTAGGCGGCCGCCGGCCAGTGCTCTGCGCAACGGTTTGCCCTCGCCGAGCAGATGATGTTGACCACACACCTCAGCGAGGTGGCGCGGCCGCATGCGATCGGCCAAGGGCCTCACGCCAGCCCGCTCATACCGTTTGCCTCATGCCATTGAGGCCATTGGACCGTTGAGGCCATTGGGCCGCTGGACCATTGGCCTCATTGAGGCGGTGACCATTGCTCCTCGAGTACGTCGGCACCGGGGGGCGGCACGAAGTCGAACGTGTCCTCGGGTAGCGCTTGGTTGCGCCGCACATCATGGAAACTGAGTTCCGTGCGTTGGCCGAACGTGTCCGCCAGGGTCATCGCCGCCAATACTCCATCGCGCATACCCACCCGCAACGCGGTAAACGCCGAGTCGGTTTCGCGGGGTATCAGCTCGACCCAATCCAGCCCTTTGGCAGGGTCCAGATCGCGAACCTCGAACAGCTCCGTAATGCGCCTGTCGCTGCTGAGCAAAATCGCCGGCGAGCCGCCAATGGTACGTCCCATGGGTTTTACCGACACCTGCTGCAAGTCCGGATCATAGATCCAGATCTTCTCGCCATCGGCGATGATCTGCTGCTCGAACGGTTGCGCATAATGCCAGCGGAATTGATCGGGCCGGCGCAGCACCATAAAGCCAGTGGAGGTTTCGATCAGCTTGCCAGCATCGTCGAACAGATTTTGCTCGAACTGCGCGGCGACGGAGGATGCACCGTCCAAAAAAGCTTGTAGCGCAACGCCGGCTTTAGCCGCGGCCGCGTGCTGGCCTATGCCGAGAACCAGGACGAAAAAAACAACTCGAAACATAGGGGCACCTTAAAAAAATGCACTTTTTCCGCGATTGCGGCGTCAGCTCCGTGCTCCAATCCTCAGGTATCACCTATACACTGCGGTTGTGCGCGCGGTGCTTCCTTGCACTCACGAAACAATGACTATTTTTAGAAGTGCCCATAAGCTAGTCCGCTGGCGGAGGGGGCGCAATTACCTCACGATTCCCGTTTGACTGCAAAGGCCCGACAATCCCGGCCATCTCCATCTGCTCGATCATCCTGGCGGCCCGGTTATAGCCGATCTTCAGCCGGCGCTGCACCCCGGAGATGGAGGCCCGCCGTGACTCGGTAACAATGCGCACGCCTTGATCATAGAGCGCATCTCCCTCGCCACCGGTATCGTCCAAGAGTGCCATGCCAGGAATGGGTGCATCGGTTTCGCTAGGGCCGTTGATAACCTCGTCTATATACGAGGGCTCGCCCAACGCCTTCAACGCTTCAACCACCCGGTGCACTTCATTATCGGCCACGAACGCGCCATGTACCCGGGTGGGCGCCGGCATGCCGGGGGTCAGGTACAGCATATCGCCGTGGCCCAATAGCTGCTCCGCGCCGGCCTGATCCAGGATCGTGCGCGAATCGATCTTGGAGGACACTTGAAAACCTATGCGGCTTGGAATGTTGGCTTTGATAAGACCGGTGATCACATCCACCGACGGGCGCTGGGTGGCCAGTATGAGATGAATGCCCGAGGCGCGGGCTTTTTGCGCCAAGCGGGCGATCAGTTCTTCGATCTTCTTGCCGGTCACCATCATGAGGTCCGCCAACTCGTCCACTACTACGACGATGAACGGCAATGTTTCAAGCCCAGGCGCCTGGGGTGGCTCCCTGCCATCATCCGATACACTTTCATCCAATGCACTTTTAGGTGGCACGAAGAACGGATCGGCAATGGGCATGCTTTTTTCCGCCGCCTCGTGCACCTTGCGGTTATAACCGGCGATATTGCGCACGCCCAGTTTGGCCATCAGTTTGTAGCGCCGCTCCATTTCCGCCACTGACCAGCGCAGCGCATTGGCCGCATCCTTCATGTCCGTGACCACCGGCGCCAACAGATGCGCAATGCCGTCGTAGATAGACAATTCCAACATCTTCGGATCGATCATGATGAGCCGCACATCCCGCGCAGAGGATTTATAGAGCAGGCTCAAAATCATCGCATTGACCGCCACCGACTTACCGGAGCCGGTGGTACCGGCCACCAGCAGATGCGGCATCTTCGCCAGATCGACCACCACCGAAGTGCCGGAAATATCATGACCTAAAGCGAGGGTCAGGGGCGAGGCGCTCTTCTCGAAGGCCTGCGCGTTGACCAGTTCGCCAAAGGTCACCAGCTCGCGGTGTTCGTTGGGCAATTCAAGGCCAATGACGGTTTTCCCCGGTATGATCTCCACCACGCGCACGCTGATGGTGGAGAGCGAACGGGCCAGATCTTTGGCCAGTCCACTCACCCGGCTCACTTTCACCCCGGCGGCCAATTGCAATTCGAAGCGGGTGATCACCGGGCCTGGATGCACCGCGACAACATCCGCCTGCACCCCGAAATCCATCAACTTCATCTCGACTTGCCGCGACATCGCCTGCAACGCGTCTTGTGAAACCGGATGACTGCGCGGCGGCGGTTGATCGAGCAACGCGAGCGAAGGCAGCACGCGCTCCGTGACTGCGGGCGTTGGCGCAAGCGCCCGCTGTTCGCGCTCCGCCCGCTCGCTCTTAGGTATCGTCCGCTCACAGTGGCGCTTGTTATGTCCGCTTTTAGAGGCAGCCTCGGCCACTCCTTGCCCGGACTGTGCAGCTCTGTGCTGAAATGCCTCGTCCATCAACTCCGCCGGCAGCGGCATTTGGATTGTCGGCGATTGGCGCTCAGCGGCTCGGCCGACATTATCCCCCCATTGCTCACCCGCGCCTGGCTCGCGTCCGTCCCGTTCCCACTCCTGCGGCGCGCGCAGCCGCTCGCGCAAGATGAGAACGCCCCGCCGGCCGGCCGCTAGCGCCAATAAGACATGGTGGCCAGCCAACAGTGTGTACCGGCCCGTTGTGTCCATCAGCCACAACCACGACAGACCGGTCAACAACGTCATGCCAGTGAGCAGCATCGCCATCAGGAATAGCGTGCTACCGAACGGACTGAAGGCGGCGGCCAGGCCATTGCCCACTATGTCGCCCAAAATCCCCCCTGCATTCAACGGCAGCTTATCGCTTTTGCAATGCAATGTAGCAAGGCCGGATCCGCCCGCCAATGTCATCGTCAGACCCATAGTGCGAACGACACCGTAGACCCACCTCAGCGCTTGCAACCGCGCATGGTCTTGCAGCGCAACCCAGCCACCGCCAGCGAGCATCAATGGGAAAACATAGGCCAGATAGCCGAACAGATAGAGCGTCACATCGGCAAACCAGGCGCCGACCACGCCGCCGTAGTTGACCACCTCCGTCACCGGCCCGGTAAAAGACCAACCCGGATCATTCTTGTCATAGCTGCCAAGGGCTAAAAACAGGTAGGCCACAGCGGCAACAAGAATGATTAACGCGGCTTCACGGGCACCGCGCGCCAATGGGCGCGCCAGCCCCGACAACTCCGGCGGAGTTTTACGGGCGGCCTGAGCCAATTTTTCATCCTGTTTATGAAGAAAAGCTTATAAGAGTCTAATTAACAAAATATAAATATCAAGCTGAACGAGAAGGTAACAGAATTTGCTACACTCCGCCGACCGCATTCTCGCGACAGAAGAGCATTCCCTTTGAGCGACTCCAAGCACTGCCGCTTACTGATCCTCGGCTCCGGCCCCGCGGGCTATACCGCCGCCGTATACGCCGCCCGCGCCAACTTGAATCCCGTCCTCATCACCGGTATGGAAATGGGTGGACAGATGACCACCACCACCGACGTCGATAACTGGCCGGGTGACGATGCCGGCGTACAAGGCCCGGAGCTGATGGAGCGCATGCGCAAACACGCCGGCCGCTTCGAGACCGAGATCGTCTTCGACCAGATCCATACCGCCTATTTGCACGAGCGGCCTTTTCGCCTGCAAGGCGACACCGGTACCTATACCTGCGACGCGCTGATCATCGCCACCGGCGCATCGGCGAAATATCTAGGCCTGGACTCCGAGACGGCCTTCAAGGGCAAAGGCGTGTCCGCCTGCGCCACCTGCGATGGTTTCTTTTATAAAGATCAACCCGTGGCCGTGATCGGCGGCGGCAATACCGCCGTGGAGGAAGCTTTATATCTGGCTAATATCGCCGCCAAAGTAACCGTCGTGCACCGCCGTGACCGCTTGCGCTCGGAGAAGATCCTGGCCGACAAGCTCATAGCCAAAACCGCTGACAACGTGGATATTCAGTGGAATCACGTACTCGATGAAGTCCTAGGCGACGACTCGGGCGTCACCGGCATCCGGCTCGCCGCTACCGCCGCAGGGGTTACCCAGGAGGGAGTGACCCGGGAGATACCCGTGCAGGGGGTTTTTATCGCTATCGGCCACACGCCCAATACCCAGATCTTCGAAGGCCAATTGGACATGGCGGATGGTTATATCAAGGTCGCCAGTGGACTGAGCGGCAACGCCACCGCCACCAGCATTGCAGGTGTCTTCGCCGCTGGCGATGTGGCCGACCACGTCTACCGCCAGGCCATCACCTCGGCGGGCACCGGCTGCATGGCCGCCCTGGACGCGGAACAATACCTGGACGCGCTAGAGAGCAAGGCCTGATGGGATGCGGCGGCCGTGGAGCGTTCCGATAATCCATTGATCGAGGACCCGTTAAACGAGAGCCGGACACTCAGCATCTCGGTGGTTGGCGCAATCGATGCCGTGCCGGCGCAAGATTGGAACGCAGCGGCCGGCGCCACCAATCCTTTCGTGCGCCACGAACTATTGAAAGCGCTAGAGACCGAAAACTGTCTAGGCAAACGTACCGGCTGGTTTCCACGCCATCTGCTGGTCCATCGCGGTGAGCGCTTGGTGGGCGCTACGCCTGCTTATATCAAGACCAATTCGTATGGCGAATTCGTCTTCGATTGGGCTTTCGCCGACGCTTATCAGCGGGCCGGCCTGGATTACTACCCCAAGCTGGTCGCCGCGGTACCGTTTACTCCAGCCCCCGGCCCGCGGTTGCTGGTGGTACCGGACGAAGATGTGGCCACCGTGCGTGAGCACTTGATGTTGGGCGCTATCGCTTTCGCCAAGCAAGAGGACCTCTCATCGGTGCACTGGCTGTTCCCGGAGCAGGCCCACCATGAGGCGTTGTCCAAGCAGGGCTTGCTGACTCGCATGGGCTATCAGTTCCACTGGCGCAATCACGGATACCGCGATTTCCAGGATTTCCTGGATTGCCTCACCCACAAGCGGCGCAAAGAAATACGCCGCGAGCGCCGGGACGTGGAGAAAGCGGCGCTCGACATCGAGATCATGTGGGGCCGGGACACCGAGGAGTGCCACTGGGCTGCATTCCACCAATTCTATTGCGCTATCTACGACCGTAAATGGGGGTTTCCTTCCCTCACCTTGGATTTTTTTCTACGCCTTGCCGAGACTTTGCCCGATTCCACCCTACTCATCATGGCGCGCAATGGCGGGCGCTACATCGCCGGCACCTACAGCGTGTGCGGCACCGATACCTTGTTTGGCCGCAACTGGGGCTGCATTGAAAATCATCGTGGTCTGCACTTCGAACTGTGTTACTACCGGCATATAGAGATCGCCATAGAGCATGGACTCGGACGCTTGGAGGCCGGGGCGCAGGGTGAACACAAGCTGAGCCGCGGCTTCATGCCGGTGCCAACCCACTCGGCCCATTGGTTCGCTCACGCCGGGTTTAGAGATGCCATAGCGCGGCTCCTGGTGGAGGAGGCCGGCGATGTGCAAAGCTATCTGAACGCCGCTGCTGAACACTCTCCTTTTAAAAGCGAAAGCCATCCGCCAGCAGATCGATCCGGCACCGGGCAGTGAGACGTCAAGCCGTGCCGCGCATCATCCCGGCGTGCGCCCCGCCAGCCTCCTTCCCGCCTACCGATCAAGCTCTAAGCGAACCCAACGGCCTGCTGGCGGTTGGCGGCGACCTCTCCAGCGAGCGCCTGCTGGAAGCCTACCGGCGCGGCATCTTCCCTTGGTATAACGAGGGCGATCCCCTGCTTTGGTGGACCCCCAACCCACGCGCTGTTCTCTTCCCTCGGGAACTTCGTATTTCGCGCTCGTTGCGCAAACGCATCCGCAGCGGTGTTTTTAAGGTCAGGCTAAACTGCGCTTTCGAGCAGGTCATCAAAGCGTGTGCAGCCCCCCGAGGCAATGATGCAGGTACCTGGATAGACAGTGACATGGCTAGCGCCTATACCCAGCTTCACCGCTTGGGCGCTGCCCACTCATTCGAATCCTGGTACGGCGGAGAATTAGTGGGCGGTTTGTACGGCATCGGCCTGGGACGGGTATTTTTTGGTGAGTCCATGTTCACCCGGCAAACGGACGCCTCCAAGGTCGCGCTCGCATACCTTTGCGCCTCGGGATACGAACTCATTGATTGCCAACTCCCCACTGCGCATCTCACCCGCTTGGGCGCACGGCTCATCGCGCGCGTTGAATTCGAAGCGCTACTGGCCCGCCTAGTCGATCTGGAACCGGATGGATAGGGTATTGGCCCATGTCGAATGAGCAACGCATAAGCTTGCGGTTTTTCGAGACCATTTTACACCCATGCAGCTATCTGCCGGGACAGCGGGCAAAAACGGTGGTCGCCGATCCCAGCTATCCGATGACTGCCCATCTGTATGGCGTGCTCGCGGCCTACGGCTTCAGACGCAGCGGCGATAACATCTACCGGCCAGCCTGCCCCGACTGCAACGCCTGCGTCCCGGTGCGCATCCCCGTCGCCCGCTTCAAGCCCAAGCGTAGCCAACGCCGGGTTGCCCGTAAAAACGCCGACTTGAGTGTGCAAGTGTTACCAGCGCAGTACCACGAGCAGCATTTTAATCTTTACCGCCGTTATCAGCGCGCACGGCACGGTGACGGCGAAATGGCCAGGCATACCCCGGATGACTACATTGGCTTCCTCATGAGTGATTGGTGCAAGACCACCCTAGCCGAAATGCGGCTGGACGATGAACTGCTAGCCGTGGCGGTACTCGACGAATTGCGTGATGGGCTATCGGCCGTCTACACCTTCTTCGAGCCCAGCTACAGTCAACGCAGCCTCGGCGTCCACGCTATCCTCTGGGCTATTGACGAGGTGCAACGCCGCAACGGCCATTGGCTGTATCTGGGCTATTGGATTGGTGAATGTGAAAAGATGGCCTATAAAAATGAGTACCTTCCCCAGGAGCGCCTGCGCGATGGCCAATGGATGGAGTGGAATGGACCGGCCCGCTGAATGCCAGGGTTGGTGACTATCAGGGCACGTTGACTGCCAGGCACGTTGACTGCTGTGGCCCATCTGGCACAATACGCGGCTACCTTGCTTGAGGACCTGCCCTGTTGGCAAAAGAAGACCACATCGAAATGGAAGGCACCGTCAAAGAGACGCTGCCAAACACCATGTTTAGAGTTGAACTCGACAACGGGCACGTGGTGACGGCGCACATATCCGGCAAAATGCGCAAGCACTATATTCGTATACTCACGGGCGACAAAGTCACCGTACAACTCACCCCCTACGATCTCAGCAAAGGGCGTATCGTCTACAGAGCGCGCTGACTACCGTCCAAGCGCATAGCGATCTCAAGAACGTAGCCAAGGCGGAACTCTCGCACCTTAGCCCTGCTCTGAGTGTACATTCGTGCCCGCTGTGCCAAGAGTCGCTGCTGCCCCGCCGTCTTGGCTGGCAATGAGTCGCTGGTGATGGAAGTGAAAAGCCATGGGTGAATCCTCTTGCGTCGAGCGCCCCGACTTGGGCTTTGGACTCGGTCTGCGGCCGCAACACTATGCAGAAATAGCGGAGCAGTGGCCGGCGGTCGATTGGTTCGAGATCATCTCGGAGAACTATCTGGTCGCCGGCGGCAAACCACTCGCCTGGCTGGACCGGATCCGTGAGCGTTATCCCATGGTGATGCACGGCGTGTCCTTGTCCATCGGCAGCGCCGATCCGCTCAATGACGATTACCTGAAAGCTTTACGCCAACTGGCCGACCGGGTGGAGCCGCACTGGTTCTCCGACCACCTGTGCTGGACCGGCGTCGATCACACCAACATGCACGATCTGCTGCCCCTGCCCTACACCGAGGAAGCGCTACAGCACGTGGCGCAGAGAATCAACATCGTGCAAGAGACGCTAGCACGCCCGTTCATCATAGAAAACGTTTCCAGCTATGTGACGTACAACGCATCGGCTCTCACGGAATGGGAATTTTTAAATGAAGTGGCCGAGCGTGCCGACTGCGGTATTTTGCTAGACGTCAACAATATCTACGTGAGTAGCTTCAACCACGGCTTCGATGCCCATGCGTACATCAATGCCATCACGCCGACGCGGGTGCGGCAAATACATCTGGCCGGGCATACGAATTTCGGCACTCATATAGTCGATACCCATGATCATCCGGTCATCGACGAAGTATGGGATCTGTACGGTTATGCCATCGCCCGCTTAGGCCCGGTCTCTACCATGATCGAGCGCGACGACGATATCCCGCCGTTCGACGATGTATTCCGCGAGCTGTGCCATGCCCGCCGCGTGGCGCAACACGCCCTGCGTGCACCACCGCGGTAGCGGCCTCTGAGATGTCGTCGCTGGTAGACATACAACGGGATTTTCAAGGCTATCTGACCGGTACGGGAAGCGCGCAGTCACTCGCCGCGCATATCGCGCCGCACGGTAGCGGTGATGACAATACACGCATGCAGGTGTATTTCGATGCCTATAGACTGCGCCTCATCGAAGCGTTGCAAACCGACTTCTCAACGCTGTTCGCCGCCACCGGCGAAGAGCAGTTCAACCTGATCGCCGAGCGTTACATAACGGCACACCCGTCAAACCATCCTTCCATCCGTTGGTTCGGCAAACATTTGGGCGCGTTTTTGCGGGACAACGAGCCGTGGCGCGAATACCGGGTTATCGGCGATACCGCAGCCCTCGATTGGGCCATCTCCCTCAGCCTGGACGCCGGCGACGCAGCACCGCTAGAGGAAAGCGACTTGGCAGCTATCGCACCGGCGGCCTGGCCGAACTTGCGTTTCGGTTTTCACCCGAGTATGCGAACGCTGGATACCACGTGGAATATCGGACCGCTACGGCTGGCCGCGGATGCGGGCGAGGCGCTCCCAGAACCGGAACGCTTCGAGTATCCGGTACGCTGGCTGGTGTGGCGCCAAGACTTACGTGCGCTTTTCCGCTCGCTGGAGGTGGACGAAGCTTATGCGGTTCAGGCGGTCCGGGATAGCGCCACCTTTGGCGAGATATGCGAAGGGCTGTGCGAGTGGATAGCTGCCGAACACGTGGCGTTACGCGCCGCCGGCTTCTTACGGCAATGGGTAATGGAGGGTCTAGTCGTTTGCGCCAGCACGAATTAATGTTTCACCGGGGTCAGCACGGCGTACAAATTTTTTTCTCCGAATTGAATTCGGCAAGAAACTTTCGCCGGACATGCCCTGTCGAAGCTGGAAGCTCGCAAAAGCAGCGGGGGAAAAGAGATCCGCAGCGGCTTTTGTCGAGTTCATACTGACGTTTACATTACCGTATTAGACTCGATTCGAAGGAGTTACTCGATATGAGCACTGCTAAGAAAGCAACCGGCATCGCTCTTGCCGCTACCGCTGCCGCCATGTTCGCGACGGCCCCGATGACCGCTTCCGCCGGAGCCAATGGTCACTGTACCGGCGCCAACGCCTGCAAAGGCTTGAGTTCTTGCAAGACCGCCAACAGCGCCTGCAAAGGTCACAACGCTTGTAAAGGTACCGGCTGGGTGGCGATGACTAAGGAAGCTTGCGATCAGGTCGGCGGTAAGTTCCAAGCCGGTTAATCGCCACTGCCGAGTTGAAAGACGCTTAAGTCAAACAACTCTTGAGTTGAAAGGCCGCCTGCGGGCGGCCTTTTCTATTTCGGGATACCGCAGAACATCAATCGCAAGCCTGGGTTGATCGGTAGATCGGGACAGGCGGAATTTCAGGTTAGCCGCAAGGTGCGGCTAGTAGAGCGGCGGCAAAAACGTATTGATGGTGAATTCCCGGTGGCGCTCTGGCTGGATCTCGACCACCGTGAGCCGTGCCTCCCTGTACCCTTCAGCGCTATACACCGCTCCGGTATCAATGAAGTGCACGTTGTCGAAGGAAAGCGTCTCGCGGATGGGCGTATGCCCGCAATAAACCCGCTCTACCCGTCCCTGCACCGGCGGCGCGGAGCAGTTGCCGGTGATGCGGTTGCGCGACCACATGGCATAGAAAATCGCGTCCTCGTTCTCATCTTCCAGCAGATCCGTAAACCGATCCCAGGTGATTAGGGGCGGCACATCCGCATGCACAATGCCCACCAGTCCGGAGTCCGTCTCCACTTCAAGCGCTAACGGCAAAGCGGCGAAGCGGGCACGAAAGCGCTCGCGTTGTTCACGGTCTAGCCGAATCCACCATTCACCGCCGTTGTGCTGCACCCAAACTTCCAGTTGCTCCGGATCGTCCGAGTCGATGACGAACTGCTCGTGATTGCCTCTACAGGCGTGAAACCAATTCTTATCCAGCCACTCCAGCGCCCGGTGTGAGTGCGGGCCTCTATCGACCAGATCGCCGACTGAAAATAGCCGGTCGCGGGTATCGTCGAACCTGATGTCAGCCATCAATGCACTCAGATGATCGAACATGCCGTGAATATCGCCCACGACGAAGTCGCGGCCTTCGCGGTTACGTTCGAAACGGCACAGCATTGGAAAGCTACCGTCCACCCGCTGGCCGCTTTCAGGTATCGAAACGACTTCTGCCATTAGCTAGCTACTCGCGCCTATGTTCCAGTAGGGCCTTGACTCTCTAAGAGGCCTACTCTGCTGGAGGCTGCGCTCTTTGAGACATCCGGTCTGGCAACCCCGGATCATAACAGGGAAAAATGTCGCAGGCTCGCATACCGGACCTCAAATACAGTCCGCAGTCGTACCCGGGTCGCATGACGGACAGTTATCTTGTGGCAGGGAACATAGCTCAGACTCCATACTTGCACCGCCTGCACCCAGCTACCGAGCGACGTCGTAGTCCATTAAGGAGCCCCTATGACCACCGAAGTTCCGCAACACGCATCCGCCGTCATCATCGGTGGCGGCATCACCGGCGCCAGTGTCGCTTACCATCTCGCCCGCCAAGGCTGGTCCGACGTGGTATTGCTGGAACGCGCATCGTTCGCTTGCGGTACTACCTGGCACGCGGCCGGGCTCATAGGCACCCTGCGTGCCACCGAAAGCCACGCCCGGCTGGCTGCTTATTCCATGGGACTGTTGCAAGAGTTGGAGGAAGAAACCGGCCAATCCACGGGCTTCAGACAAGTTGGCAGCCTGAGCATCGCCCATTCAAAGGACCGGTTCGAAGAGCTGCGGCGGGTCGCATCGATGAATAACGCTTTCGGTGTTACCAGGGTCGATACCGTCACCGTAGACGAGATAAGCAATCTATTCCCTCTCATCAATAGCAAAGAACTCTTGGGCGGCACCTTCGTCGCTCACGACGGCAAGAGTAGTCCCATAGATATCACCATGGCCTTCGTCAAAGGTGCCAGGGGCCGCGGTGCCCGTTGTCTGGAAGGGGTAAGCGTGGAGTCGGTACTGAACGCTAACGGCCGCGTCAGGGGCGTCCGAACCACCGCCGGTATTATCAAGAGCGACTTCGTGGTCAACTGCGCCGGCCTGTGGGCGCGCGCTCTAGGCAAGCTATCGGGTGTCAATATTCCACTGCACGCCTGCGAGCACTATTACGCCGTGACGGAGAAACACCCGGATATACATCCGGATCTGCCGGTACTGCGCGACCATGACAAATGCGCGTACTACCGGGAAGACACCGGGGCCCTCCTGGTCGGCGCTTTCGAGCCCAATGCAGTGCCCTGGGGACAAAACGGCATACCGGGTGATTTCTCCTTCGACGAACTGCCAGGGCACATGGAAGAACAATTGATGCCCGTCCTCGAAGACGCCATGCAGCGCGTTCCCCTGCTGGCGAAGCTCGGTTGGCGCAAGTTCTTCTGTGGCCCCGAATCATTCACCCCCGATGATCAGTTCCATATCGGCGAAGCGCCCGAACTGCGCGGTTATTTCCTCGCCTGCGGCCTCAACTCGGTGGGCATCCAAAGCAGCGGCGGGCTCGGTAAAGCGTGCGCCGAGTGGATGGACCGGGGCGCGCCCTCGATGGACCTTTGGAGCAACGACATCCGCCGCGTGTATCCGTTCATGGGCACGCAGGCGTTCATCGAAGAGCGGGTCAGTGAAACCCTGGGACTGCTCTATGCGCGTCACTACCCGCAGCGCCAATACCAAACAGGCCGCAACGTGCGCCACTCCCCCATCCACGAACGATTACGTGACGCCGGTGCCTGCTTCGGCCAAGTGGCCGGCTGGGAGCGGCCCGACTGGTTCGCCGTGGACGGCATGGAAGCGGTGTACGACTACAGTTTCGGCAAAGCCCGCTGGTTCAAGCCATGGCGCCAAGAGCATCTAGCAGCGCGCAACGCCCTCACCCTGTTCGACCAGAGCAGCTTTTCCAAATACCTGGTGGAAGGCCGTGATGCGGTGGCGGTGTTGCAACGGATCTGCACCGCCGACATCGACGTGGAACCGGGACGGGTGGTCTACACCCATTGGCTCAACGAGCGCGGCGGCATCGAAGCCGATCTCACCGTCGCCCGCTTGACCGAGAACCGGTTGTGGATAGTGAGCGGTGCCGCCGTCACTGGCCGTGATCTGGATTGGCTCGCGCGCAATACGCCCGACGATGCCCGCGTAACCGTGGTCGATATCACCTCCGCATGGGCCGTATTCGGTGTCATGGGCCCCCGCTCCAGAGCGCTGCTGGAACCACTCATGCGAACGGACCTGAGCGCCGCAGCGTTTCCCTTCGGTACCTCCAAGGAAGCGGAGATCGGCTACGCGCCGGTGCGCGCCACCCGGGTATCGTACGTGGGCGAACTGGGTTGGGAAATCTATGTGTCCGTCGATATGGCGCGGCACGTATACGATGTGCTCATGCAAGCGGGCGCCGCCTACGGTATCCGCAACGCCGGCATGCACGCCTTGGACTCGTGCCGTATGGAAAAAAAATTCGTACATTTCGGCCACGACGTGGGGGATGAGGATACGCCGCTGGAGGCTGGGCTAGGCTTCGTTTGCGCGATGGACAAAGCCATCGCATTCATCGGTCACGAGGCCATTGCCAAGCAGCGCGAGGGCGGCGCTCACCGACGCAAAAGGCTGGTGCAATTCGTATTGGAAGACAGCGAACCCATGCTGTATCAGCATGAGCCGATCGTGGGCGACGGCCATATCAAGGGCTTTTTGACCTCGGGCAGCTTCGGACACACGCTGGGGGCCTCGGTGGGACTCGGTTATGTCTATCACGAGGAGGCGGTGAGCGCCGATTTCTTGAATAACACCACCTGGCAAATAGAGATCGGCGGTGAACGCTTTGCCGCCAAAGCCAGTTTGCGGGCTCGGTATGATCCGCGCGGCGAGAAAATGCGCGGCTAAGATGACGGTATAAAAACCGAATATACTGCCCGAACCAGAGCGCCTATTGCGTTGGTGCTTATTGCGCTGGCCCCTTCAACTCCACGGTGTTGCCATCCGGGTCTTCTATGTAGATGGATGGTCCGAATCCCTGGGCGCCGTAGCGGCGCGCGGCGGCTGGCGCTTGTATACCGCAAGCGCGCAGATGCGTACGTATCGCGGCCTCATCGAACTGCGCCAGCCACAGGCAAAAATGGTCCAGATTGCGCCCCTCGGCAGCGGGCGCAGCACCACCCTTAGCGCCCAATTCACCATCGACGGGAACAATATCTATAAGCGCGGCACCGGCCCGGAGCTGGATGAGTCCGAGTTCAACCACCTCGCGCTCAACGCTGCACCCGAGCACAGTGCAGTAAAACGACTGCAAACGGCGCGCATCCGCAGTGCGCAGCACGATATGATCCAATCCACCTATATCAATAGCTTTTGTCACGACGGCGCTACCTTCGCTTCGAACCACGGTGCATAGTGTGCCCGAAGTTATGTCACGAATGAGTATCCATGACCCAACAGCCGCTCCGCCTCGCCATCGATATAGGCGGCACTTTTACCGATTTAGCACTGGCCTTAACGGACGGTATTGTCACGGCCAAACGGCTGACCACACCGGCCGCTCCGGAACAAGGGGTGCTGGACGGCATCCGCACTCTACTGAGCGAGCATCGGATAAGCCCCGGCGATGTGTCCATGGTGATCCATGGGACCACCCTGGCCACCAATGCTCTGATAGAGCGTAAAGGCGCTAAAACCGCATTGCTCACCACAGCAGGGCTGCGCGACTCGTTAGAGATGGCCCAGGAGAACCGGTTCGCTCAATACGACATCGGCGCCAACCGTCCGCGCCCGTTAGTACCACGGTACCTGCGCTGGCCCGTCACCGAGCGCTTGAATTGGCGCGGCGAGGTGCTAACGCCGCTGGATGAAACGTCGGTACACCGGATCATTGCGCAACTGGTGGCCCACGGCATCGAGAGCTTAGCCATTGGGTTCATCCACGCTTATGCCAATCCAGCGCACGAACAGCAGGCTGCCGCCATCATCGCCGCCGAGTTGCCGGAACTCTCGCTCAGCCTCTCGAGCGAAGTGTGTCCGGAAGTGCGCGAATACGAGCGCCAATCGACCACCGTCGCCAATGCCTACGTGCGTCCGGTAATGGCCGGCTACCTGGCACGGTTACGCGCGGGACTCGATGAGCTGGGCTGTGCCGGCGAACTGCTGCTGATGAGTTCTGCTGGTACATTGATGGGCTTGGACGCCGCCAAGCGCTATCCGATCCGCCTGGTGGAATCAGGACCAGCGGGGGGCGCCATCCTGGCCGCGCAAATCGCCGCAGAAGAAGGTTACGAACGGGTGGTGTCGTACGACATGGGCGGCACCACCGCCAAGATCTGTCTGCTCGACAGCGCCACACCGCTCACTTCGCGCAGCCTCGAAGTGGCACGCGCTTACCGCTTCATGCGCGGCAGCGGCCTGCCGGTACGCATTCCAGTCATCGAGATGGTGGAGATCGGCGCCGGGGGCGGTTCGATAGCCTCGGTGGACGCGTTGGGCCGCATCGGCGTCGGGCCACGCAGTGCAGGCTCCGAACCAGGCCCGGCCTGCTATGGCCGCGGCGGCTTACATGCAACCGTCACCGACGCCGATCTCGCCCTAGGCAAGCTTGATCCGCAGCGCTTCGCCGGCGGCAGCTTTACCCTGGACACAGCGGCCGCCACGGAAGCCGTGCGTGAACACGTGGCCGCGCCTCTAGGCGTCGAACACACCGAGGCGGCTTTCGGCATTGCCGAAGTGGTGGATGAAAATATGGCTGCCGCCGCCCGCATGCATGCCGTTGAGCGGGGTACTAATCTAGCTCGCCGGGTGATGATCGCATTCGGCGGCGCGGCCCCTTTGCACGCTGCCCGTTTAGCGCAAAAGCTCGCTATAGGCACCGTGGTGATACCGCGCGGCGCCGGTGTGGGCTCGGCTATAGGCTTTCTGCGCGCACCTATAGCTTACGAAGTGGTCCGCAGCCGCTACGCCCGGCTAACGGAGCTGAACAGTGCGCGGATGGATACCATCTTCAGGCAGATGTACGGCGAAGCCCGCGACCTTATCAGCGCCGCAGCCCCGAATACGCCGCTCACGCAGCGGCGCTCGGCTTATATGCGTTACGTCGGGCAAGGCCATGAGATTCAGGTGACAGTGGATAGCTCATTGAATAGCAGCGAGCTTAGAGAATCGTTCGAACAGGCCTACCGGCAGCTGTTCGGGCGCATCATCCCCGGCCTGGAAATAGAAGTGCTGAGTTGGACCCTGCGCCTGTCTACCGCGCCGCTGCCAGTGCGCTGGCCGCCAATGAAGACGCCCCCCAGGCAGACTCCGGGAGCTACCACAGATGCCCCGCCGGTGGCAGTTACCGGGGCGCGAATGCTGTTCGACGCAGACACCGCCGGTTGGCTGGAAACACCCGTTTACGCCCGCCAAAGCATCACTACAGCCACCGTCGTCACCGGCCCTGCGCTCATCGAAGAGGATGAGACAACCACGGTGGTGCCGCCTGCGTTCAGCGCCACCAGCAGCACCTGCGGCCACCTGATCATCTCTAATACCTCAACAGCGGATACCACCTCATGAGCGCACTAGACCGAATTCGCCTACAGATTATCTGGGACCGGCTACTGTCGGTAGTCGAAGAACAAGCCCAAACCCTGGTGCGAACGGCGTTCTCCACCTCCACCCGGGAAGCGGGCGACCTCTCAGCGGGCCTGTTCGACAAAAGCGGGCGGATGGTAGCGCAGGCGGTGACCGGCACCCCCGGGCACGTCAACGCCATGGCCGCCTCGGTGGGCTTTTTCTTGCAGCGCTACCCCCTGCATAGCCTGGCCGAGGGCGATGTACTCATCACCAATGATCCGTGGATGGGAACCGGCCATCTACACGACTTCACCGTGGTAACGCCAGTTTTTAATGCGGGCCGGGCCATCGGCTTGTTCGCCTGCACCAGCCATGTGGTGGATGTAGGTGGCTTAGGATTTAGCGCCGACGGCAAGGAAGTCTATGAAGAAGGGCTCAACATTCCCATCATGCCGTTATTCGAGGGTGGCAAAGCCAATGACATACTGCTGCGTATAGTCAGAGCCAATGTCCGCGAAGCAATGCAAGTGGAGGGCGATCTTTACTCGCTCGCCGCCTGCAACGAGATCGGCGCGAGACGGCTATTGGAAACCCTGGATGAATTCGGCTTGCCGGACATCGACGATGTATCTGACTACATCATCGACACCTCCGAGCGCTCCATGCTGGAGGCCATACGCGCACTGCCCCCCGGCATCTATCACAACTGCATGCGGGTGGATGGCCACGAGAAGGAACTCGATTTGGTGGCAGCGCTCACCCTCTCCGCCTCCGGCATCGACTTATCGTTTGCGGGCACCTCCAGCCTCTCGCAGCTCGGCATCAACGTGCCGCTCACCTATACCCAGGCGTACGCATCTTTCGGCGTGCGCTGCGTAGTAGGCTCCGATATCCCCAATAACGCCGGCTCGCTGGCGCCCGTGCGGGTCACCGCGCCTGAGGGCAGCATCCTCAACGCCCCACCGCCCGCCGGGGTCTGCGCCCGCCACGTCACCGGTCAGATGCTGCCCGATGTAGTGCTCGGCTGCTTACATCAAGTAGAGGGTATAGCAGTGCCCGCTGAGGGTGCCTCCTCGCTCTGGAACCCCCTGCTCATGAATGGCCCCGCGCTACAGGATGACAACGCCCAGAACGCTCATGCGGGCCAATTCGCCGTCAATGTTTTTCATTCCGGCGGCACCGGCGCGCGCCCTGTACAAGACGGCTTGTCGGCCACCGCTTTCCCGTCGGGGGTGCGCAACACACCGGTAGAAATCACCGAAACCATCGCGCCACTGCTCATTCGCTGCAAAGAATACCGCACCGACTCGGGGGGCGCCGGGTGCTACCGCGGCGGCCTCGGCCAAAGCATGGAAATCGAACACGCCGAAGGCGCCTCCTATGTGGTCTCGGCCATGTTCGATCGGGTGTTGAATCCACCTCGCGGCCGAGACGGCGGCAACGAGGGCGCCAGGGGCGTGGTAACGTTGAGCGACGGCACGCCTCTAGCCGGTAAAGGGCGCCAGAGCATTCCCGCCGGCGCCGCTCTCAGGCTGGAGATGCCGGGCGGTGGCGGGCTGGGACGGCCTCACGAGCGGCCCGTGCAGGCGGTCGCCGCCGATGTGTTAAACGGCCTGGTCAGTGTAGCAGCAGCCAAGGAGCACTATGGTGTTGTCTGCACCAGCGCCGGTGATATCGACATAAAAGCCACTAACGCGCTGCGACAACAATAGGTACGACCATCAACAGATGCAGCCATAAAAGTTCGGCCATTGGCACAGCATTTATACTCGGGCCAATCGCTGGGCGAAAAATGCTGTACTCGATAGGGTATTGGCTGCACTACAGGAAAACGATGTCATCCACATACAGGTGGAGCAGGTCTCTTTGGACAGTACAGCAGTCAAAGTTCACCCGGATGGGACTGGCGCGTTAAAAAAAACGGTCCACAGTCGATGGGTCAATCCCGAGCCGGGTGGACGACGAAGATTCATAGGGTTGCGGCAGATGCCACAACAGCAGTGACCTTGTCCCTGTCCCCGGGCCACGTTGGGGACGCGCCAGCAGGCCGGGAATGAGTGAAATCCTTTGAAAACAATGGCTGGGAAGGGACTCAAGTCATCATGGACAAGGCCTACGAAGGCGATGAGACCCGGCAGTTGATAGTCGATTGGGGGATGGAGCCCGTTGTGCCACCGAAAAGCAACCGGCTGAGGCCTTGGCAATACGACAAGGAGTTGTATAAAAAGCGAAATGAAGTAGAGAGATGGTTCCGGCGGCTAAAAGGATTTCGTCGAACCTTTTCACGCTTCGACAAACTGGATGTTGTTTTTATGTTTTTTATCCACTTCGCCCTTATCGTGCAGGCCTTGAATAGTGTTAACAGGCCCTAGTACAACGCTCGAAGCGAGTGCATTGGATGCCTGCCCTCGGAGGCGGCTTGCGTTCTCCGTTCGCATAGGCCATGTCCCGATCGTCGAAAACCCCGCCCGGATCACGGCTTCTAGAAATGTTTCCCACCCAGTTGAGGAGCAGGCCACACTCGGGAATTATGCCCTCAGGAACCTTCTAGACCTGAATCCGGTTGCGTGGCTCAGGCGCCAATCCACGCCCCCCGGAACAGTTGCCGCTCGCCGTGTCCGCCGCTTGCATCTTGCAATGGCTCGCCGTTGTTCAGGATGACGGCCGCTTTGGCCCTCGGCACATCTGCTTAGAAAACAGCGTTCCATTGGCCGATAACCCTGATGAGGTCAACCAGCGAGACGTCTGCCGGGAGGGGCGCGCGTAGGTCTCGGTGGTTTGTCTAGCAGCCGGGGCGCTAATGGAAAGCATAGCAAAGAATTTAAGCTTGACGCGAAATAAAGCTTTATTTTAGATTGCTCGTATGATCTGGATAAATTAGGGTGTCATTATGGATAAATTCCTTCCCATGATCATCAACGGTGTGATCCAGCCCTTCCCTGAAGATGGCGCTGCTACGCTGGCCTTGAATTTTGGTGAACATCAAGTCCACTTGGCACAATTCTTACCGGAGCATGCACAACGCTTACTCGAGCAAGAGCCTTGTCATGACTTGGATTTGCACCAAATCATCAATTTCTTGTATACGGTAGGCCAGCGTTGGAAGAGCGAGGAATACGGTCGGCGTCGAATCTATATCCGCGAGCTGAAAAAATTTCTAGGTTATTCTGAACAGATGGCCAAATTGGAAGCCAATTGGATCTCCATGATCCTCTGCTCCAAGAGTGCCCTTTACGATATCGTGAAGAACGAACTCGGCTCGCGCCATATCATGGATGAGTGGGTACCTCAGGACGAGTGTTACATGAGGGCTTATGCCAAAGGAAAATCCCTGCACTTACTAGCCGGCAATGTACCTTTATCGGGAATTACATCGATTTTGCGTGGTATTCTGACCAAGAATCAGTGCATCGTGAAGACCGCTTCGGCGGATCCTTTTACTGCTCATTCCTTGGCCATGAGCTGCATTGATGTGGATCCTAAACATCCCATCACCCGTTCCTTATCGGTGCTTTACTGGCCGCATGATCAAGAGCCGAGCACCGTGCAAACCATGATGCAAGGCATGGACGTAGTGATTGCATGGGGAGGCCGGGATGCCATCGAGTGGGCAGTCAGACATGCGCCTGCGCATATCGATGTGCTGAAATTCGGGCCGAAGAAGAGCTTGAGTATCATTGATGCGCCGGAGAATATAGAAGCCGCTGCGATCGGCGCGGCACATGATATCTGCTTCTACGATCAGAAAGCCTGCTTTTCGACCCAAAACCTATACTACATCGGTGACAGCTTCGAGGATTTTCGGGATCATTTGAAACGTCAGCTCCAACTCTACGCCAAGATTCTGCCCAAAGCCAAGCAAAATTTTGATGAGCAAGCAAGTTATTCACTGACCCTGAAAGAATGTGAATTTGCCGGGCTGAAGGCTGAAGTCGATCCCGACCATACCTGGATGATCATCGAATCAGAAGCAGGTACCGAGTTAAGCCAGCCCTTGGGTCGCTGTGTGTACTTGCATCGAGTATCCAGCGTCGATGAGGTGCTGCCCTTTGTCAAAAAATACCAAACGCAAACGGTTGCAATCTATCCCTGGGAGGCGTCTTTCAAGTATCGGGATCGGTTAGCCCGAGCGGGTGCTGAGCGCATCGTTGAAGCGGGGATGAATAATATCTTTCGCGTAGGGGGATCGCACGACTCCATGTGCCCACTCCAAGGCTTGGTGCGCTTCATTAGCCACGAGCGGCCTTATGACTTTACGGCTAAAGATGTCGCGGTGGAGATAGAACAAACCCGCTTCCTTGAAGAAGATAAATTTCTGGTTTTCGTACCCTAACATGTTACCTGACCGTGTTTTGCAAGCAGATTGTAAGTAGGTTCGTCTCAGCTCGGTTTTCAGCCTCTTGTCATAGAGATCGCACTTCCAGTATGAGTACGTTTTGAATCAGGAGAAAGAAAAAGTGACCGACATGGAAACTACGTCGCGTTGGCAAACCATTGATCATGTACTGGATTTTGGTCCGGAGCAAACCATTCGTATTTGGGAAACGCCCCCTAAAGCGGATACCCCCAACAGATACACGACCATTCTCGTGGCAGCGGGCTTTGCCAGGCGCATGGATCACTTTACGGGCCTGGTGGAATATCTGTCGGAAAATGGCTTTCGAGTAATTCGCTATGATTCTCTGAATCACGTGGGCTTGAGCACCGGAAATATCGACGAATTCACCATGACAGCGGGCAAGCGAAGCCTCTTGGCGGTTTACGCTTGGTTGCAAGGCCGTGGGATTGACAAGATTGGCCTCGTCGCGGCCAGCTTGGCCGCACGCGTCGCCTATGAAGTGATTGCCGATATTGATCTTGCTTTTCTGGTGACCGCAGTCGGCGTGGTCAACCTGCGCGATACGCTAGAAAAAGCCCTGGGTTTTGACTACCTCAGCTTACCACTCGAGGATCTGCCTGACGCTCTGGACTTTGAAGGACATCGACTCGGCTCCGAAGTCTTCGTGCGCGACTGTTTTCAATTCGATTGGCACAGCCTGAATTCCACGATCGACAAAATGAGTGACTTCAAGTCGCCCTTCATCGCTTTCACCGCGAATAACGATGACTGGGTCAGGCAGGAAGAAGTGATGGCGTTCATGACCAGCATCGACAACGAGCAATGCAAGGTCTACTCGCTGCTGGGCAGCTCCCATGATCTGAGCGAAAACTTGGTCGTGCTGCGAAATTTTCTACAGTCGGTCACCAAGGCCGCTATCGCCTTGGATAACCGGCAGCTCGATATTTCCTTAGATATTATAGAACCCCAGTTCGAACAGATCACTCTCGCGAAGGTGAATGAACGCCGACTCATGCGCGATATTGAGACTCAACAAGCAGAAATGACTCAACAAGCAGCAACTTCCTGACGCACCCGCACCAACCCAAACCCCGCACGGACAACAAAGAAGATAACACCATGAAATTCGGAAACTTTCTATTTACCTACAAGCCTCCGGAATTATCGCATCGAGAAGTCATTGGTCGCTTTGTCAATCTGGCCAAAGCTTCGGAACAATGTGGCTTTGACGATATATGGTTGCTCGAGCATCATTTTACGGACTTTGGGCTCACGGGCAATCTCTTTGTTGCCGCGGCCAATATCCTGGGTGCGACCAAGACTCTGAATGTAGGCACCGCGGCGGTGGTCTTGCCGACAGCGCATCCGGTTCGCCAGTTGGAAGATGTCAACTTACTGGACCAAATGTCCAAGGGGCGTTTTCGCTTTGGTATCTGTCGTGGCCTATACCACAAAGATTTCCGTGTCTTCGCTACAGACATGGAGAACAGCCGAGCACTCATGGACTGTTGGTATGATCTGATTAAGAACGGCATGACCGAGGGTTATATCGGAGCGGACAACGAGCATATTCGTTTCCCAAAAGTCCAAGTGAATCCAAAGGCTTACACACAAGGCGGCGCACCTTTTTATGTGGTCGCCGAATCTGCCAGCACTACCGAATGGGCGGCCATACGCGGTTTGCCCATGATCATCAGCTGGATTATCAAAACCAGTGAGAAAAAAACTCAAATAGAACTCTACAATGAGATTGCCATGGAGAATGGTCATGATGTCAACAACATTGATCACTGCCTGTCCTATATTACCTCGGTCGATCATGACTCGCAGCGCGCCAAAGAGATCTGCCGTGATTTCCTGCGCCATTGGTACGATGGCTATGTGAATGCCACCTGTATCTTTGATGATTCAGACCAGACCCGCGGCTATGACTTCCACAAAGGGCAATGGCGTGACTTTGTCTTGAAGGGCCACAAAAACACGAACCGCCGGGTCGATTACAGCTACGAAATCAATCCGGTCGGCACCCCACAAGAGTGCATTGAGATCATTCAGAATGACCTCGAGGCCACCGGTATCCGCCATATCAATTGTGGCTTTGAAGCCAATGGTTCCGAGGAAGAGATCATCCGCTCAATGAAGATGTTCCAGTCGGAAGTCGCGCCTTACCTGAAACCGAAAAGTGAGTCGAAGGCTACAGCTACAGCCGAAGCGCGCTTGGAAGCCGTTGCCTGAGTGAACGGAGGGAGAAGCCAAGGAGAAGCCAATGAAATTCGGACTATTCTTCCTCAATCTTCTCGGTCAAGATGAGTCCTCAGAACAGATCCTGGAGCGCATGCTCGATACCGCTCAATATGCGGACCAATCACACTTTGACCAGTTCGCTGTGTATGAGAATCATTTCTCGACCAACGGCGTGGTCGGTGCTCCGATCACCGTCGCAGGCTACCTCTTGGGTTTGACGGAGAGAATCAAGGTCGCGTCATTGAACCAAGTGATCACCACGCATCACCCGGTGCGCGTCGCTGAAGAGGCCTGTCTCTTGGATCAAATGAGTGAGGGGCGCTTCATCTTAGGCTTTAGCGACAGCGAAAAGACGCAAGATATGACCTTTTTCAACCGACCAACGGATTCGCAGCAGCAAATCTTCGAAGTCTGCCATGAGATCATCGACGAGGCCTTGAAGACCGGTTTCTGCCAGACCGACAATGACTTTTACAGTTTTCCGAGAATATCGATCAATCCCCATCCCTATACCCAAGGTGGACCAGAGCAATTCGTACTGGCGACGAGTGAGTCGATTGTCGCATGGGCGGCAAAAAGAGCCTTGCCACTCATCTACAAGTGGGATGACTCGAATGAAAGACGGCAAGCCCTAGCGATACGCTATCGAAAAACAGCTGACGAGCATGGAGTGGATATCGAGAACGTCCGGCATCGTCTGACCCTAATTGCGAATAAGCAGGATACGGAAGAAGCGGCGAGGAATGAAGTACGCGAGTATCTCTCGGCCTACATCCGTGAAATGCATCCCGATATCGATTTTGAAACGAAGATGAACCAGCTACTCGATGAAAACGCCATCGGCGTTTATCAGCAGGCGATTGACAAGGGCAATATGGCCATGGAGTTGTGCGATGCTTCTGATGTGCTCTGGTCATTCGAATCAATGAAAGACCTAGATCGCCGGCGAGCCGCAATGAATTTGGTCAACGAACGGATCAAATCGCATCACTTGTAGAGCCCAGGACTAGGGAGCACTAACGGCAATCTATCGGTCAAGTGATCGAGCGATTATCTGGAGCTTCTTTGCTCAGAGCAAACGGTCGAGACAATGCAAATGAATACCGTTGAGTTGTCGAGTGCGAATCTGGAAGAGACCGGCGTGAATTTCGAGGAAATTGGCGCAAGCTCAGATATTGATAACCTGATCTTTACGAGCAATCCCTCAGAGTGGACGCTGACACAGCAGAAAGCCATCCAGCAGAGTCAAGTGATCGAGGCCTTTGAGCATCACTACCAGCATAATACGGAATATCGTCGTTATTGCCAAACACAGGAGGTGAGTGGACAGGTATCGACTTTGGATGAGATTCCTGTTTTTCCCACCTCGGTGTTCAAGTTTTGTCGCTTGGCCACCGCACCCGAGACGGAGATCGAAAACTGGTTTACCAGCAGCGGAACCACCGGTGTCAAAAGTCAGGTGGCCCGTGACCGCTTGAGTATTGAGCGCCTACTCGGTTCGGTGAACTTTGGTATGAAATACATAGGCGAGTGGTTTGATCATCAAATGGAATTGGTCAACTTGGGCCCTGATCGCTTCAATGCCAAGAATATCTGGTTCAAGTATGTCATGAGCTTGGTGGAAATGCTCTATCCCACCGCTTTTACTGTGGATAATGAGCACATCGACTTCGCGGCCACGCTTGAACATCTACGACGTATTCAAAAGAGCGGTAAAACCGCTTGTTTGATCGGCCCACCTTACTTTGTCTATCTGCTTTGCGAGTATATGCAAGCCAAGCAGATTGATCACTCAGGTGAGGATCAGCTCTATATCATTACTGGCGGTGGCTGGAAGACCCATGAAGATAAAGCGTTGGTACGTGAAGAGTTCAACCGGTTGCTGATGGACACCTTCAAACTCAAAGAGTGCAGTCAAATTCGCGATACCTTCAACCAGGTGGAACTCAACACCTGCTTTTTTGAGGATGATGCGCAGTGTAAGCGCGTACCACCTTGGGTCTACGCCAGAGCATTAGACCCCAAGACCCTCCGGCCCATGCCCCTTGGCGAACCGGGCTTACTCAGTTTTATGGATGCTTCTGCAAACAGCTATCCCGCTTTTCTGATCACCGAAGATATAGGCATCATTCGCGAGAAAGAGAGCGATCGACCGGGTACCACGATAGAAATTGTCCGACGCGTCAATACGCGGGCGCAAAAAGGATGTGCTTTGAGTATGTCACAATCGTTTGGTCAATAGGGCTTTTTAGACAGTTAAAGTGAAATTTCAGAGTCTTTTCTAAATCAGTACCAATTGCGCATTCCATACATCGTGATCACTCGTTCCAACGCATTGTGATCACTTGGTCGGAGCGAACCGACGCGGTGGATTGGAGTCGATGTTACTATCGATGGTCCTCCGGTTGTTTGCGTGTCTGACGTCGGGGCGGTCCTTTGAGCGCAGGAGAATGTTTCCGAAAGTTCTGTCGCGATGATGGGCTGTATGACTACTGCCAGGAGAACTACCAATCATGCGTCGCCAGCAGTATCGAGTATTTCATTTGCCAGGGTGCATAAGGGCACCTCTAAAAATAGGATAAATGATATAAATAACAGTGATGCGCGCTGGGCGAAGAACAATGAAGCAACGCATTTCGGCTATAACAATCATGTGGCGGTAGATAACGCGCACAAGTGGGTCCGCGACTATGAAGTGACTTGTGCTGAGGTTCACGATTCACAGGTTTTTATTGAACTATTGGCAGACAACACATCGGCTGATGTATGGGCGGATAGTGCTTATCAAAACGAGAACAATGAAATCAGCTTGGCGGCGATGGAGAGCGTAGCCCTGTTCACACAAAGGGCAATAGGCATCATCCGCTATCGCAGCGCAGCAAGAAGTCGAATGCGAGGCGTTCAAAAATCCGTGCTAGAGTCGAGCCCGTTTTTGGGTCACTGACCCATGAGCAAGGCGGGCTTTACTCACGAGTGATAGGGCTTGCGCGTACTGAAGTGAAGGTTGGCATGATGAACAGGGTGTATAATATGAGACGCTTGGTGACTTTGTGCAGGAGAGAGTAGGTCTGCAATTTGAGAAAAAGGGAAAATGACCCTTTTTGGACCGGAAAAGTCGGCCTATCGAGGTTGAGAAACGCGAAGTCCGGCATGCAGTAGTCGTCACTCGAGGTTGACTGAAAAATCCCAAAGTCATGTGGATAGAAATGGAGCTTATTCTTGAATTTTAGAGGTGCCCTCAATTTATTTGAGCGAAGAGATCTGTGGGGACTACTCAAAGAAGACCCTCCAGACCCTGTTGAAACTCAGGTACAGATACAGTTTACATTCTCATGAAAGTTTATGGGACAGCAGTGATGTTGTCTTTATGTTTTTTATCCACTTCGCCCTTATCGTGCAAGCGTTGAATAGTGTCAACACGCCCTAGTAGAATTGTCTCAAACAGCCATGAAAATGCAGTATCATAAGGAGGACCATTGCTATGTTTAGCCAACTCTTCACCCAAAAACGGCTCATATTGGGGCTGCTAGGCTTCATCATTCTCAGCGTCATCATCAGTATCGTGAACAGCCCCAAGGTGGGCTCCATCATTGAGGCGCTCACCCCGCCCAAGCTGCCACCGGCGGTAAACGCCGAACAGGTTTGGAAGCCGCAAGAGCAGAACTGGACCGAGGCCGGCGCCGAGGAGTATCACTTCAAAGATCAAGGCTCGCGCATCCTCAAGCTGCCCATGCGTTGGTTCATGGCCTTGGAGAAACCCACCGATAGCATCTGGGGGGTGCCTTTCGCCATCGAGCCATTATTTTCCAGCAACCAATACCTGCTTCGGTTCGGCTTTATCAAAGCCGACAAGAGCAAACACAATCCCTACGGACTACCCATTGGATTCGCCGCGACGCCTTACCAGGACATAGACGGCCTGACCACAGGCCAATACACCTCCGTCGGCTTCTCGTGCGCTGCTTGTCACACAGGCCAGCTCGTCTACGAGGGCAAGCAGCACATCATCGAAGGCGGACCGGCGATGATCGATCTAGGGCAACTGACCAAAGCTATCGCCGCCGCTCTTGGTCAAACCGCACTAGCGCAAAAACTTCCGCTGCTCAATGGACGGTTCGAGCGCTTTGCCAAGCGCGTGCTAGGTGATCAGTACTCCGATGGGACCAAGCTCAAACTCGCCGCCGACATGACCAGCTTTATCACAGTGTCGGCTGAACGGCCTGGCGGCATCGAAGTCACCGAAGGATTTTCCCGCTTAGACGCGCTCAACCGCATCGGCAACCAGGTGTTCTCCGTCGCCATGAGCCGGCAGCAAAACTATGTGGAGGTGGATGCACCAGTGAACTATCCGCATATCTGGACTGCGTCATGGTTCGACTGGGTGCAGTACGACGGCTCCATCATGCAACCCCTGGTCAGGAACGTGGGCGAGGCCATGGGCTTAGCGGGGTACATCAACTTCGATGCTACCAGCCGCCGCTTCTCCACCGAGATCCCACTCGCCAACCTGCACTGGATCGAGAAGCAATTAGCCGGCGCCGAGCCTTTGCCACAAAAGAAATTCACCGGCTTGGCCGGGCCACGCTGGCCGGAGTCATTCCCTAAGATAGACGAAGCTAAGGCGGAAAAAGGCGCCAAGCTATACGAAAAGCACTGCCAACGGTGCCATTTACCGGCGCTCACGCATGAAGTTGCCGCTGGCGAAGCGCCTGATTCGCCGTTCTGGGATTACTGGAGCCCCATCGAATGGTATGAGGATGGAGAGATCAAACAAACCCGCAATGCAGTGCTCAACGTTAAGATCATCGACGAGAAGAGGATCGGTACCGATCCGGCGCAGGCCAATGTATTGATCTACCGCACGGTCAACACGGCTGGAAGCACCGGCGGCGCCGTGGCCGGTGCTGCAACGTCCGGGGCCGGCATTGATATCGACGTGTGCACACTGGCGCCCAACGCACCCGGTAGGGCACCCGGGCCCTTAGTCAACGTACCGCTTAGCGACGGCCCCGCCGTGCTATTTGCTCTGGCCCTAGGGGCCATCGTCGATGAAGGGATTCAAGCGTGGTACCGCGACAACTATATCTCCCCGCCAGTCAAAACCCTCTACCAAGGTGACCGCCCGAATTGCCTGCAAAGCGGGCGCCGGTTACAAAGCGAGACCCCTGAACGGCGTGTGGGCCACCGCCCCCTTTCTGCACAACGGCTCGGTCCCAACGCTGATGGCCCTGTTAAGTCCCGTAGCCGAGCGGCCTAGCGTTTTCGCCGTCGGTGATCCTAGCTTCGATGCGAAAAATGCCGGCATTATCAGCCGGCCCGCCAAGCCAGGCAGCGACTACGACGAGGACGGCTACTTCATTATGGACACGACAAAGAAAGCGAACAGCAACGCCGGCCACGAGTTTGCCGATGGCAAGTCCCCCGGGATCATCGGACCTGCGTTGAAACAAGATGAGAAGGAAGCGCTCGTTGAATTTCTAAAGACCTTGTAACCGGGCTAAACGACTGCAACAGCAGCTTACTTCGATTGGCAGTCAATTTCAGTTGACTGCCAAACTGCATGAACAGGGCCGGGCGCCGGCCGTTTTTTCGCGTCACTGTTGCCGGCAGCCCAGTAGCCTATCGTGTCTTGACTCGGTCGCTCACCCGCACGAAACCGGGCGCCGGAACGTGGTGGTACTCGTCCACGTCGAAGGTAGGCGACAGCGCGGCGCACAGCGGATTGGGAACCGCATCGCGAGCCCCGAACGTTGCCACTGCGAGGACGCCGTGCCAGCATTGGCCCGCGGATGGAAGATGAACGGTCGCAAACACAGCCATTTCACAGGCGTGAGACCAATGATTAGCTGAACTCAATCACCACCTGGGAGAGCAAACGATGAGCACCTCTAACCGCCGGCAATTCCTACAGACCAGTGCCGCTGGCGCCGTTGCCTTGGCCGCCCCTTTCAACTTCGCCCGAGCGGCGGGCCCCAAGAAAGGCGGGGTCATGCGCATGGGCAAAGCCCACGGCCAAACGGTAGACAGCCTTGATCCGGCGACGCATGAGAATGGTTTTACCCTAGCCTTGACCCACGGCATCCACAATTACCTGACCGAAGTCAGCGCTAGCGGAGCGTTGGCTGGCCAAGTGGCCGAGAGTTGGGAGGCGTCCGCCGATGCAACCTCTTGGACCTTCAAACTGCGCCGAGGCATGACCTACCACGATGGCCGCGAAGTCACCGCTGACGACGTCATCGCCTCCATCACTCATCACCGTGGCGAAAAATCCAAATCCGCAGCCAAGCCGATAGTCTCCCCCATCAAAGAGATGCAAGCCGATGGCAAACATACCGTGGTGTTTCATCTGGAGGCCGGCAACGCCGATTTCCCCTACATCGTCAGTGACTACCACCTGCCCATCATGCCGAGCAAAGATGGCAAAGCGCACTGGCAATCGGGCATCGGTGCTGGCGCCTACAAAATCAACAAATTCGAGCCGGGTGTCCGCTTGGACCTCGACAAGTACGCCGGATACTGGGACTCCGGGCGCGGCCACTTCGAGCAGATCCAGATGATCACCATTGTTGATCCGGCGGCCCGCACCAACGCCATCATCACCGGCGAAGTGGACGCCATCGACCGCGTTGATCTGAAAACTGTTCATCTGCTAAAGCGCCGCAAGGGCATCAATATTCACTCCATTGCCGGCACCCAGCACTACACCTTCCCGATGCGTACCAATGTCGCCCCCTATAACGACAACAACGTGCGTATGGCACTGAAACACGCCCTCGACCGCAAAGAGATGGTGGCCAAGATCTTGCAGGGCTTCGGTGTTATCGGCAACGACCAT
This sequence comes from Gammaproteobacteria bacterium, assembly GCA_012103455.1. Taxonomy (GTDB): domain Bacteria; phylum Pseudomonadota; class Gammaproteobacteria; order HK1; family HK1; genus WLWT01. The sequence goes on along the minus strand of WLWT01000001.1, from coordinate 2,557,002 downwards.
CCGATCGGCCCAGGTCAACGCTTCTTCGCCAAGGATCTGGAGCAGCGCACCTATGATCCGGACAAAGCCAAGCACTATCTCGAAAAAGCCGGTCTGGACTCACTGTCCGTCGATCTGCACGTGGCGGACGCCGCCTTCGCCGGCGCCGTAGATGCCGGCGCTCTATTTGCGGAAACGGCTAAAGCCTGCGGCATCAACATGCAAGTCATACGTGAGCCGAACGACGGTTATTGGTCCAATGTCTGGAACAAAAAAGCATTCTGCGCCTGTTACTGGGGCGGGCGGCCGACCGCTGACTGGATGTTCTCAACGGCGTATGAAGCCGGTGTGGCCTGGAACGACACCGCTTGGGAGCACGCCGAGTTCAACCAACTGTTGCAAGTGGCCCGCGCCGAACTCGATGAAGGCAAACGGCGGCAGATGTATGCCGACATGCAGGGCATAGTGCGCGATGAAGGCGGCGTCATCGTGCCGATGTTCGCCTCCTACGTCTTCGCCACCTCCGACAAACTCGGCCTGCCCAAGACAATGGCCTCGAACTAGGATCTGGACGGCGAACGCTGGATGGAGCGCTGGTGGTTTGCGTAAACCCTAGGCCATACACCCTAGACCATACACCCTAGACCATACACCCTGGGCGTCGATCGACGCTGGCCCGGGAGCAGCAGCTCCCGGGCTGTTGGCCGCTGGTCAGAAGTCTTGCATTGGAGGGAAGCAAATATGGACGGTGTCCTACAACTGGTGGCCAAACGGCTGGGCCTGGGTCTGATCACCCTCTTGGTCGTCTCCGTCATCATTTTCGGCGCAGTAGAGCTGCTGCCCGGCGATCTGGCCCAACAAATTCTAGGTCAATCAGCCACCCCCGAGACAGTCAAAGCCATGCGCGAGGAGATGGGCCTAGACCGGCCCGCGGTGGTGCGCTATGGCGAGTGGTTGTGGGGTGCGGTACGCGGTGATTTCGGTGTATCGCTGGCTAATCAGCGCTCCGTGGCCGAGCAGTTGGGGCCACGTTTTAGCAACACTTTATTTCTCGCCGTCATGGCTGCGGTGATGTCGGTACCGATTTCCATCATCCTCGGTATTCTCGCCGCGCTCTACAGGGAGTCGGTGTTCGATAGAATCGCCAACGTCGGCACGCTGACTTCCATATCGTCACCGGAGTTCTTCGTCGGGTACATCTTGATCTTGTTCCTCGCGGTGCAAAACTCGGTGTTTCCCTCCATCTCCAGCGTCAGCGAGTCCATGGCTCTGGCCGAGCGCGCTTACGTCAGCATGCTGCCGGCCATCACGCTGACCCTGGTGGTGGTGGCCCACATGATGCGCATGACCCGCGCCGCCATCATCGCGCTACTGGCCTCGCCGTATATCGAGATGGCCAGGCTCAAAGGCGAACCGCGTTGGAAAGTCATCGCCGTGCACGCGCTGCCCAATGCGCTTGCGCCCATCATCAACGTGGTGGCACTGAACCTCGCCTATCTCATAACCGGCGTGGTTTTGGTGGAAATCGTGTTCGTTTATCCAGGTGTCGGACAGCTCTTGGTGGATAGCGTGACCAAACGCGATTTCCCGGTGGTGCAGGCTTGCTGCCTGATCTTTGCCGCCACCTACATATTGCTCAATTTGACGGCGGACGTGGGCGCTATCCTGTCTAACCCGCGCCTGCGTCATCCCAAGTGAGGGGGTAAGACCATGAGCACCTTCACCATCGTTTTCTACGGCCTCATGATCGGGGCTTCTTGCATCGCCGCCTACTATCACCAGCGCAGTGCTTTTCTGGTGTTGTTCAGCCTGACGTTGATCTCTTTCCTGGTGGGCTTGCTGGGCGGCGAAGGCGCCCTGCGCTATATCGTTATCGCCATCGGCTTGTTCTTCGCCGCCGCGGGACTGGCCTACTCGTTTCGCGAGTTCCTTACCCAGATACTGCCGCGTGAAGCGGCCAAAGCCATGCGCACGGCACCGTTGACGGCATCGTTCGGCTTATTCGTCATCGTGGTATACATCGTCGCCGCACTGTTCGCGCCGGTTATCGCGCCTTTTGGCGAAGCGCAAGTGGTAAGCGGTTCCTATGCACCGGCCGATGACAAGATGCTGCTAGGGGGCGACCAATTAGGCAGAGACATGTTCAGCCGCATCATCTACGGCGCGCGCAACACCGTCGGCATCGCCCTGCTGACCACCCTCATCGCTTTCACCGTAGGCTCCTTGGCCGGATTGATGTCGGCAACGCTGGGCGGCTGGGTGGATCAGGCCTGCGGGCGCATTGTCGATACCTTGATGGCCATTCCGCAACTGGTCTTCGCGCTGCTGCTGCTCACCATCGTCGGTACCGACATCATCAACCTGATATTGGTCATTGCCCTGCTCTACTCACCGCTGGTATACCGGTTAGCAAGAGCGGTGGCCGGCAACATTGTCGTCATGGACTATATAGAAGCGGCCCGCCTGCGCGGGGAAAAAACCTGGTATCTCATCGTGCGGGAAATTTTGCCCAATGCCACTGCACCTCTGGTAGCGGAGTTCGGCTTGCGCTTTTGTTTCGTATTCCTGGCCATCTCCGCCCTGTCGTTCCTAGGCCTGGGTATTCAACCGCCCACGGCGGACTGGGGTTCGATGGTGCGCGAAAACGCCACCCTGATCTCTTTCGGTGAAGTGACACCGTTGATCCCGGCTGCTGCCATCGCGCTGTTGACGGTCTCCATCAACTTCGTGGTCGATTGGATGCTGCACCGCTCGTCCGGCTTGAAGGAGTGAACCCATGAACCAAGACAAAAAACTGCTGCTCAAAATCCGTGGGCTGCGCATCGAAGGGCGTGTGGATGAGACCTGGAACGGGATTGTGCACGGCGTCGATCTGGACCTTCACCGCGGCGAGATCATGGGACTGATAGGAGAATCCGGCGCCGGCAAATCCACCATCGGGCTGGCCGCCATGGGCTTCACTAGGGACGGCTGCCGCATAGCCGATGGCAGCATCGAGTTCGACAGCATGGAACTCACCTCCTCACCGGAGGAGGATCTGCGCATGTTACGGGGCGCCAGAATCGCCTATGTGGCGCAGTCGGCAGCGGCCTCGTTCAATCCTGCTCACCGTCTGATCGATCAGCACACAGCGGCGCCGGTGCAGCACAAAATCCAATCCCGCCGCGCCAGCCAAGAGGATGCCATCGATCTCTACACCCGGCTACGCCTGCCCAACCCGGGCGAAATCGGCTTCCGCTATCCGCATCAAGTATCCGGCGGGCAACTGCAACGGGCCATGACCGCCATGGCCATGAGCTGCCGGCCCGATCTCATCATCTTCGATGAGCCCACCACGGCGCTGGATGTGACCACGCAGATCGAGGTACTGGCGGCGATCCGCGATATCGTCGAACAATTCAACACCGCCGCCATCTACATCACCCATGATCTAGCGGTGGTAGCGCAGATGGCCGATCGCATCAAAGTGTTGCTAAAAGGCGACGAAGTCGAAGAAGCCGACACCCGCACCATGTTGGCCGAGCCCAAAGAGGATTACACCAAGTCCTTGTGGGCCGTGCGCAGCTTCCAGCGGGAACAAAAACCGCCACCACCGCCCGATGAGAGCCCGGTCATCCGCGTCAGCAATATCACGGCGGCTTACGAAGTCATCAAAGTCCTGGACGACGTATCGTTCGACATCCACCGTGGCCGAACGGTAGCGGTGGTCGGCGAATCGGGCTCGGGTAAATCGACCACGGCGCGTTGCATCACGGGTCTGCTGCCGCCCATCAACGGCCACATCCTCTACAACGGCGAACCGCTGCCACCGAGCTTCAAACAACGCTCGGTGGAGCAGCTACGGCAGGTACAGATGATCTACCAGATGGCCGATACGGCGCTCAATCCGAAGAAACGTATCGGCGAGATCATCGGCCGGCCGGTTCATTTCTATAGAGGATTAACCGGCGCCGATCTGAAAAAGCGGGTCGATGAACTGCTAGACCAGATCGAACTGGAGCCGTCCCAGTACTATCACCGCTTGCCATCGGAGCTATCCGGCGGCCAAAAACAACGCATAGGCATCGCCAGGGCGCTGGCCGCCGAGCCCGAGTTCATCATCTGCGACGAGGTCACCAGTGCATTGGACCAGTTGGTGGCCGAAGGTATCTTACGGCTGCTCGATCGCCTGCAGGACGAGCTGAATCTAGCCTATATGTTCATCACCCATGATCTGGCCACGGTCAAAGCGATCGCCGATGAAGTGGTAGTGATGAAAGAAAGGCAAGTGGTAGAGGCGGGTCCCAAAGACCAAATGTTTCAACCACCGCACCACGCCTACACCGATCTGCTCTTATCATCAGTCCCCGAGATGGATCCCGACTGGCTTGACCAACTGTTGGAAAAACGCGGGGTAGACAACATCGGCGAAGCGGCCAAAACCTAACATCACACTTGGCGCTCCACGATGAACAAATCCACCACAGTGATCGGGGTAAATCCTAGCCACGGACCGTTGCGCACTCGCAGGCTGCGCCACACCGAAGCTATGCGCGCCACAGTACGCGAAACCGTGCTGACGGCGGCGGACTTGTGCTATCCACTATTCGTGGTACACGGAGCCAACATCCGCAACCCCATCAGCTCCATGCCCGGGATATATCAGTTGTCCGTCGATCAGGCGCTAGCGCAAGCCGAGCGCGCGGCGGCACTGGACATTCGCTCCATCTTACTGTTCGGGATCCCGCTTAACAAAGATCCGGTAGGCGCAGAAAACTACGCCGATGACGGCATCATCCAACAAGCCATTCGCGCCATCAAAAGGGCCGTACCCGGTTTGTTGGTGATCACCGACGTGTGCTTGTGCGAGTACACCGAGCATGGACACTGCGGCCTTTTGAATCACGACAATCCGCGCTTACCGCAAGGCTATGTACTCAATGACGAAACCTTGGAGGTGCTGCGGCGGGTCGCTGTGAGTCACACAACGGCGGGCGCCGACATCGTCGCCCCTAGCGGTATGCTCGACGGTATGGTAGCCGCCATCCGCGAAGCCTTGGACGACGACGGCTTCGAGCACATTCCCGTCATGTCGTACGCGGTCAAATACGCCTCCGGTTATTACGACCCCTTCCGCGAGGCGGCGCAAGGCGCGCCCAAGTCCGGCGATAGGCGCACCCACCAAATGGATCCGGCCAACGTGCGCGAAGCCTTGCGCGAGGCGCGTATCGATGTGGCGGAAGGCGCCGACTTCCTCATGGTCAAACCGGCCCTCGCCTACCTGGACGTCATCCGCCGGGTACATAAGGCCCACCCCGAGTTACCCATGGCCGCCTACAACGTCAGCGGTGAATACTCCATGGTCAAAGCGGCAGCGGCGAATGGATGGTTGGATGAGCGCACTATCGTGACAGAAAACCTGCTAGCGATGAAGCGCGCCGGTGCCGATCTCATCATCACCTATCACGCGCTTGATATGGCCGCCTGGTTAGCTGAGACCTAAAGCTTGATTTATTCAGAGCCGGGAGCGTTACGGGCTATCACCTCTTCGACCGTGACCCGACGATAATCACTATCAGGGGCGGCAAAAGCTTCCTGCAGCTCTTGCAGTGCTTCGGACTTCAATTTGACTGCCTGCATTTCCTTCCCGAATCATCGACACCAGTATTGGTCCGTGGCGCCCCAGTTCAACTTGATTGAACATGTCGAGTGACGAAACACTCGCTCTCCACAATATCGACAGCGCAAAGAGCTTGAACTTTGTGTAGTCAATGCCTCGAAGATGTATAAGGCCTCCATCTTGCTTTGCCTCGACATTCGAGCGTCCGGCAAACACGCGACTCACGTAGCGCTCGTAGGCGCTTAGGAGTTGTTCACAGGCGTCGCAGAGCAAGGGTTCCCTTACGCCTTTCTGCAGGAATTTCTCCGGTACAGACACGGACCTTCCTAGAACATGCATTCGGTGCTTCGAATCGTAGAGTGGAGCGTAGACGAACTCCGGAATAATGTGTGACTTCCGAAGTTCGCGCTCTTCCTCGCAGAGATGGCACTTATGCACGGTTCTTTGTGCCAACAGTGTATTGGGCGAGGGCGCTTACTACACCAACGAACGTCGCGACCCGCTGCATCTCAACAGCGCTGAAACCCAGATATCGAATGCTTATCTTGTTGCCACATCGGCTTGTCTACAAGTACTTGACTTTGCCGTGACTGATGCCCGACTACGAGTCTTCGGACCAATACGCGATGCTCGTGCCTCGCAGATGTTCCAGAGCCGTTGAGGGCCAGCCGGGGCGAGAGAATATCGTTGAGCTTTGCAATCATTCTTGGCCATCAACCACCGTGTCTACATGGGCACATACTACTTCGGAAAAAAATTACCCGACACAAATTAATAAAATGTGTTATAGTGATGCTATGAAAAAGACAGACGGTCGCTCACTGCCCCATTCCGCGCGAGAAGCCATCCGCAGGCACGCGGTTGCGCAAGTATTATCGGGTGAAAGCCCTGAAAAAGTAATTAAAGCCCTCGGATTTCATCGTTCTTGCATTGACGATTGGTTATCCAGATATGAGCAAGGTGGTGAACAGGCGCTGTCCACCGGCAAGATCACGGGTCGCCCAAGAAAGTGTCCCGATGAATATGCGGATCGCTTACGTGAACTAGTTAAAACGAATCCGTTGCAATTGGATTTTCACGATGCCTTGTGGACACGCTCGATGATTCAGATATGACTGAAAGATAAATTTGGCATCGAGGTCAGCGAACGCTCGGTGGGCAATATCCTGTCTCGTTTGGGGATGAGTGCGCAGCGCCCTGGGTTTAAGGCATACGAGCAAAACCCTGATCAGGTTAAGGTATGGTTAAAAGAAACTTGGCCTGAAGTACAACGAGAAGCGAAAAGGCGCCGAGCGCGGGTCTATTTTGGCGACGAATCGACGATCCGGTCGGATTATCATCGTGGTACCACTTGGGGGGTACGGGGTGATACGCCAGTTGTAGCGAAAACGGGTCGGCGCTTTAGCGTGAATATGCTGTCAGCCGTTTCGCCGAAGGGTCACCTGCGTTTCATGGTAACTGAATCACGGGTAACCGCAGACGTTTTTATCGACTTTCTAAGGCGTTTGTTGCACAACGCCAAGCGATCGGTCTATTTGATTGTTGATGGCCATCCCATTCATCGAGCCAAGAAAGTGCAAGAATTTGTCCGCACTAGCCAAGGTAAGCTCACGTTAGTATTGTTACCGCCGTATTCACCGGAACTCAATCCTGATGAGCTAGTATGGCATCATGTAAAAAGCCAACGAATTGGGCGGACAGTGGTGGCTACAAAGGAGCAACTGATGGCCTTGGCTCGTTCGGTGTTGCACTCACTGCAACAGAATACGCAAATAATTAAACGGTTTTTCTATGAAAAGCATGTCAGATATATTCTGAATTAATGTCGGGTAATTTTTTTCCGAATTAGTAAATTGCTGTTGTTCTGCGCTTGAGCATCGTAATCGCAACACTATTGGTATGCCCGCATCCAGGCTGAATTGGAATTCTGTTTGCCCTTGAATACACGCTTTTACGCCCAATGCCGCGCCGTGTTGGGTGTCCGCTGGAGCGCCGTGTTAGGCTTTTGTTTCTGCAAGATATTCATCGTAGCTAAGGTAGTTCTTGAATTGGTCTTTGGAACGTTTCACATTAGCTAGCACTGTTCCATCAATGCGCTTTCGAATCTCAGATGCAAGTTCTTCTAATTTCTCTTCCGGGATATTATAAAGGGTTCTTGTTTTTCCAATCTTGAACCTCTTTTTCAAAACTGACTGAAAAATGGCGTAGTTCATCTTCTCCTTACCGACTTCCCGTTCTTTGTACTCGTGATACCTCGTGATTAGATAGCTTATATAATTGGTTTTGTCGTTGTTTGCGCCAAGACTATCAGTTGGATACTTGTTTTTCTTGGTTTGTTGTTTGACGTTTACTGTTACCTTATTGTTGTCTCCGACAACAGCATTTCCAACCTTATCATTGAAATTAATCACGTTTCCCATTTTTGTTCCTCTGGAGCTATCTTCATTAACAAGGCGTTTCTTGATCGCTTCGACTTCAGATCGACCAACATCACCCTTGGTGATCTTTGAATGGCATGTTGGACATAACATTAACAGGTTAGAAGAATCATTATTCTCTGGGTTTTCATCAATATGATGGAACTGAAAATGATCCACATCGCCACTGTCACAGAATGGACACCGTGAATCGATCTCCTGCTGAAGTCGCATCTTTGTTTTCTGAGGTACCGATTTTCTTTTCATTTTAAAAGCCTAATGCTTGCAATTAGCCGCTGGCGTCCTCGCCAGTCGGCTGCATTGCGATGTTATGCGAATCTCACTTGGGAACCCCACAGCATATAGTGACGCGGGCGTCGTCGTCGCAGTTCCCGGAGCACCACTCCATGAGGCTGTACTCGCCGGAACCACATTGACGGAATGGCTGTCGGTCCTCGGTCGGCAACGCCCTACAGGACAGTCTGCGAGCTGAAGTCAACTTTTGAAGCTCTTCAAGTGCCGTTAGCCTACGTTCCATGGCGTCAACTGCGACACCTCCTTGACTCGCTTCAAGAACCCTAATTCGTTCTTCCAACCTCTTGTTCTGTTCGCTCAGAGCGCCAATCCCCTGCAGTGCCTTTAGAAGCGGCTCGGTTATTTGATCTTGCTAGGCGGAGACGTTGGCGGGAAGAAGACAGATGGTTGTCAAAAGCGCTACTACCGTGTATTTCATCGATTTGCCTCTTTACATAGTGTTAACGCAATCTTAGCGATAGCGCTCTGTGTGCTAACCCGAAAAACTCACCAAGGGGGTAGAAAAAGGCTGCTTCCGGTGGCATAACGGTTGTGGGATCAATGGGTTAGGCCACACGAGGAGGAAACAACCTTGAAGACACAGTGTACGGGTGAGCCGCTTGAGTTTCACGCCCTGGGACGGCGCTTGGTCACCGGACGATTCGATGGTGGGCACATCGGCTCCGACGCCGGTGGCGTCCTGCTCCGCGAGAGCGACAAGCGCATCCATGGACCAGTGCGAGTCCGTTGAACCGCATGGAACTCGGCGAAGCGGAGGCGGCGGCACACGAGCGCGACAAGCGCCTCGTCGCGCGCCCGGAAGGGTTTGATGAGTTGTGGGTCGAGTTCTTTGTGGAATCGCATTCGCGGGCGCCGCGCGAGGTCTGGCTCGACCTCGATGCGAGCGACGACCCGTTGCACGGTCACCAGGAAGGGCGATTCTTTCACGGCGACTACCGTTGCTACTGTTATCTGCCGCTGTACATCGTCTGCGGCGAGCATCTGTTGTGTGCGCGGTTGCGCGAATCGAATCAGGATGCCTCGGCCGCAGCGTTCATCGTCGCACCGGCAAGCCGGCCCGGCGATTGCGCGACTTCACCTACCGCACTGGCCAATCGTGGAGCCACCGGGTGGTGGGCAAGGCGGAGTCTCTGTCGGAGGGGGAGAATCCGCGGTTCGTGGTGACCCACCTCTCGCCGCGCCAGGCCTCGGCCAAGCGATTGTATGAGAAGCTATACTGCGCGCGCGGCGAGAGGGACAATCGCATCAAGGAGCAGCCACTCGACCTCTTTGCCGACCGCACCAGCGCACACACGATGCGGGCGAACCCGTTGCGGTTGTACTTCTCCTCGTTCGCCTACGTGCTGATGCAGGTGTAACAAGCCTTTGTCCCTGATCGCCTGCCAAGCCACGTCATCCGTTGGTCGTGGTTAACCCGGTCAAAGAATTTTGACCGGTCGATGTCCGCAGCCATCCGATGGTGCTGTTGGCACTAACCCGCATCCGTCACCGATTCCCGATTGCGAGCCGCAGATCTTGTGAATCACGCTGATCGCGTCGATGTCGTGGAGGGAGCGACGCCGATTGGCGCGAACGGTGCGAGTCCAGGCGATGTGAAGAGCGATATTTTGTACTTTGGGGGGTCAAGCAAGCGTTGGTGGTGAGGCCCGAACGTGCGCCGACCTCGGCGCGGCGCCGATCACGGGTTTGCGCGTGAGGGGGTGGCGTTGAGTGCTATCCGCACGGATTCCACAACAGCGCTTTCTGTACGTTCGCCAGCACTTGGGTAAAGGTCTGGGCATAAGGATAGGCCGGCGAGAACGACAGCCTTATCCGCCGGGCCGTGCTCTTGACCCGCGCTGCGATCTTCAACCGCTTCAGCCCAAGCGTCGCGCACTGGGCGCGGGCGAAGTGTATGCCTTCAGCGCCGAGCCTTCGAAGCGCCTGATAGGGCGCTCTCTTCGGGCAGGCATTAGGAATGGAATCATCCTATGGCCCAGCCATGAAGGGGTGCCACAGGGGGCCCGTTGTCACCGTGGCTGTCCAACGTCATGTTCGCTTCCCTGGATAGGGAACAGGAACCACGTGGGCACCGTTTTGCCCGCTACGCCGATCGTTTCGGCAAAGGCGGGTGGCAGAGTGCCAAGTGCCACGGGATAGAGGCTGCACTGGGATTGACGTACCTGAAACAACAAGGGCTGTTCTCACTTCGGGACGGCTGGATTGCCGGTCATCACGGTGGATGAAACGCCCTGTGCGGAGCCGCCTGCAGGGTGTTGCGGGGGCTGGAGGTCAGAGACCTCCGGTTACCCGATTATGTGCGTGCTCAATAGTTAACTCGTTTATTCAAAGTTCTGTAGACAGAATCTTTTTCTCTTTTCCCAACGGCTAATATGTAAACGACAAGCTCATCATCAATTACTTCATAAGCTAATCGATAACCTGCTGTTCTGAGTTTGATTTTGTAGACTCTCTCATAGCCTGTCAGCTTGGCGGAAGGAATATGAGGATTTATCAACCTCTCTTCTAATTTTTTCTTGAATTGAGATTGAATAGGATGGGCTAATTTTTCCATTCTTTGAGTGCGACTAGAAGAAATTTAAGCTTATAAGTCATCAAGATTTACTTCCACTGCTCGATCTCTATCCTTAAGCTTTTCTTCTACCAATTTTGCAAGCTGATAATCATCAATCAATTCCACCATCCACTCATAAGTCTCAGCTGGAATTAGATAAGCTGCTGGCTTGTTATGGTTTAATATTGCAATAGGCGAACCTTCCGAATCATTCAAGAGGGCAATAGGATTTTTCTTTAGTTCTGAAATACTTGCAGAACAATCAGCTAATACCTGTCTCATATCTAGACCTCATCATCGACCGAATATAATGCCTAATTTTAGACTATATTTTAGATGGTGTATATCGTAATTTGCGGAAGCACATAACGCCCCGCTAAACGGCGAGCGAAGCAACGCGTAGCGAGTCCAGTGAAGGCCGCGCTTTTAGCGGCCGGAACGAATTTGAGCGGATTGTTAAGTGTTCTTGCTATTAGCATACCCAACACCAGCTACCAAACCACCGATTATTGCCCCCACATGGGATAATATGGCCAACCCTAAATCTACTTTCTTTTCTACGAAGATGAGACCGCATACCACAAGCAACATAGTAGGGCTGCTACAACCTCGGGCTTGTCCAACACGGGATAGGTCGCGGCTACGCGCAACCTATCCTTATTTGTTATGTGCGCCCTTGCCATCTGGATGGATGACGAGTGCCATGCATGACTGCGATGACGACAATCTCATCATTTTCCTCAATGAAGTAGACGCAGAACGGAAAGCGTCGAGTCATCGCACGACGAACATTCTGAAACACGAGGGGATACGATGCCGGGTGCTTGGAGATACGAGAAATCGTTCGCAGAGACTCATCCAAAAACTCTGAACCCAGGCCGTCAACCTGTTCCTCGTACCAGTGAGCGGCTTCTTCCAGATCGGCATCGGCTTGCGGACGCAGCCGAACCATCACAACCGCGAACGTATCCTTTCGATGGCCTCAGCGGCGGGCACACCCCGATCACCTGATTTTCGGTAGGCCTCCAGGCGCACCTCCAGAACCTCACGATGTGCCTCGGGCAATTCAATTGAGGCCTCTTCGTCGGCGATGCTGTCCCAGATTTGCTCGACCAAGCGTAACCGCTCCTGCAAGGTAAGTTCTTGAATTTTCATACCCTTTCACCTTGTCTAGTGGTACAAAGCAGAGTGTATCGCGATTCAAGCAAGAAGCACATAACACCTAGCTCACTGGGGAACTGCGAAGCAGCGATCCGGTGCAGCTACTTGTTATGGTTCCGATTTAGAATGATTTAGATTAGCGGTAGCTTGTACCTTTTCATTATGGCTATTTACAGTAACGAAGCTTATAAGTATTGCCAGTACCCAACATATTTAATGGCCCTATAATAGTGGCTGCAGAAATCATAGCGATTACGCAGAGGATAAGTGCAGCAACCCAACTACTATAAAAGAGCCCAAGCGGGCCCAAAAATAGGGTGAACAGAAAACCAGCCACTTGGCTTTTCGAGTGGGTGTCAATGTAAACCTGGACAGTGTCATTCATAACGATCTCCTTCTGTAGTATTTTTTTGTGTAACCATAACGCCAAGCATCACCGGCCGAAAGGAGCGCGTAGCGCATGTTGGGCCCGACTGGTTGCGAAGGGCCATTCACTTCGCCATTACCCGTGCCTCCGTACGAATTCGCGTAGGCGCTGGTATGGGGTATCTTGCACAAGCTGTGGCGCGGCCTGAATGATCTCTTCCAAGCATTGTCCCAACTCCCGGGGTGACCACTGTTGATCGGCAATCACGGCATTCAGTAGCGACAATGCCTCCACAGGAAACCGTCTGCACAGCCCAGATTCGTGCAGTTGATGGGCGACGTAGTGCGGGCGTTCAATCGGTTGCAGCCAGTCCTGTACCGCAGCCAAGGCTGCCGGGAACTCACCTCGGGCAGCAATGACCAGCCGGGTTAAGGATTCTGCGATTCGTGGGGTAGCCAAGTCGCGGGACTTGGGCCAGACCTGTCCAGTGACGGGACGGGACTGAAGTCAGCAAAGCGCTTGGCCGGCAGTCCCGATTTGTCCGACAAGGCCCACAGCATCCGACCGACGAAGTCGTCTTGCTGCGTGCTGTCTTGTGGCCAGGCCAAGGCGTGCTTGACGACGATGGCTTCTTTACCCTGCACGCCGTCACGGTAGGTGTCTGCCCAGGCGTGCAGGGTCTGGTGTACCACCGAATGATCGTGGCTACCGGCAGGCACTTCGTAAAGGATGGACGTGACGCCCTTGGCTTTCCACTCAATAGTCTTGCGGTGCTCTTGCCCTGGCTCGCAATCGCCCAGCGCCCAGGCCTGTGGTATGACTTCGCCCAGCCTCCGGTCGGCGGCCAGCGCATCCATCATGTAGCGCAGCACTGGATCATTGATGCTGTAACCGACGAAACAGACGACGTAGTTTCGGAATAGCTCGCTCACGAAGCGGGCGGCCCAGCGCTCCGTCAAGTAAGCCAGGCCGAAATCGCCGCTGGTGACCACTAGACGATTCAGGACCGTGTCGTCTAGTCTCTCAGGCAATAGGCCATGCAAAAAGACCAGCCCGTTCCAGCGGCTGTTCTTCGGAATCGGCAGCATCGGCGCGGCATAGTCCTGGAACGCCTGGCCTGTGCGTTTGGCCGCCCTGTGAAACACGCGGTCGAAGTTGGTGGTGACCAGCCGCAACGCGCCATCACGACTGCGCGCCAGCCGCAGCAGCGCCGCCTGCGTATCGGTTGCACCCTTGCGGCGCAATTTTGGTTTTAGCGCCTGCGCCAGTGCGCGGCGGACGGCGAGGCGCTGCCCCGGCAGGCGCCGCTCCAGCAGGTCAAGCGTGGCGTCGAACTGCCCACGATCGAAAGCCTCGCGCTCGATGTCCGAGAGTGCCGTGCCGTTCAGCCGGTAGATCTGCTCAACCAGCCCCTTGAAGCCCGGCAGACCGGCGGGATAGGAAATGCCTGCACCGCAGAAGAACACCACGCGGCCTTCCTCGTGCGCCTGCAAAAGCGCATCGGGGATGTCGGGGCCGTGGGTGATGAATTGCATTCCCTCTCATTCCTACCCGAAACGTACGTGTATGTGAGCAAATGGGGTCTAGCGGGTCCAACAGTGTATTAGACGGATACAGAATATTCCTAATGAGCCGGAGTAACCACGCACCATCACTTCACAGATGAAATCCCCATCCAATTGGCACAAATACCTTGATCTGTTAGCCAAAAAGCAGGTGCCAGAAGGCGCGCGGCGTTGGTACGTCCGACAGGTCGAAAGTTTGCTCGAAGCTTTTCCGGATAAATCACTGCCTGTTTTATCCAAAGCGGACTATAGAGGATTTTCTGGGAGATTTGTCGCGCCACAATCGATTACAGCATTGGCAGTTCAAGCAAGCAGTGGATGCGTTGCGTTTATTACTGGTTGATTTGGCTAACACGCCTGCTGGTCAAACTGTAGATTGGTTGTATTGGCACGAGGCGGCACAGTCGTTGCAGCCCAACCATGCAACATTGGCGCGAACAGAACCCGTGGCTGATTTAAGCCAGCGCGTTGCGCATCAAAGCGGGCTGGATGAGGCGTATCGGTCATCGTTGCAGCAGATGTCGAGCCTGATTCGTTCGCGCCATTATTCTATCCGTACCGAACAAGCCTATATGGATTAGGTAACCCGGTTTATGCGTTGGTGCGCGGGAAAATCCATCGCCGAGGTGGACCGGACGGATGTTGAACGTTATCTGTCATACCTTGCTACGGAGCGCAATATTTCGGCCAGTACCCAGAATACGGCTTTGAATGCGATTGTTTTTTGGCTAACTCAGGTATTGGAACGTCCGCATTCCGTTGTGTAACCATCAGTTCCTCGCCTGCATAGGCTTGGATTGGGCTGACGCCCGGCAGGATAGCTGTTGGCGCGCAGGGCACGATGAGACGGTCGAATCGTGCGTCCTTGCGCACCTGAAGACATTGAGCCGTGGGCGCGGCAATGGTGCCAGCCTTTCAAGGGTGCGCCCATAGCCGTCGCAGTGGAACTGTTCAAGGGGCCTATAGTCACCGCCCTGAGCCAGTCCGATTGCTTCGTATGGTTCCCCATCAATGCGGCCCCATTGGCCAACTACCGCCACACGTGGGTGCCCTGTGGCGCCAAAGATGACCCTACCGATGCGCCACTCGCCCTGGAGTGACCACCCTACATGGCGATAAGCTCAAACCCTTACAGCCCCACAGTGCGCTTAGGCGTAGCCTGATTGAGCTAGTTCAATCAAGGATGACATCAACTCAGCGGTGCCTCTCACTGACGACCTTGGGGTAATCGAGCCCGACGTTTTGAGGATCCAATCCTTGGTCGAACAGCTTCGTACCACCTTAGGGGCAATCGCACGGGTCAATCAGGTGGTCGAATCCAAAGCAAGCGGCCATGAGGACTACGACCTCTTCGCTTCCTTCCCTGGTGCTGGGCCGGTATTGGCGCCGCGGTTGTTGGCCGCATTGGGGGAACAGCGCGCTCGCTTTGAGACTGCCACCGACCTCCAAAAGTACGCGAGCATGGCTCCGGTGACTGAAAGAAGTGGCCATTCCAATGGGGTTCACGGGCGTTGGGGTTGTCCCACTTTTATTCGGCAACCCTTCGTCGAGTGGGCAGCTTTGACAACGCCGCATTCGTTCTGGGCCACAGGCTTGTATCAGCACCAGAGAAGCGAAGGGGAAGTGCCATCAATCTGCGCTGCGCGCTCTTGCGTTCAAGTGGCTACGTATCATGCACCCGTGCCGGAAGACGAAGACGACCTACAACGAAGCGACCTACTGAGCCGCCATGAAAGGCCGCGGCTCGCCGCTTCTAGCCAAACTCGCCGAATCGGCCTGAAATGGGTTGACGGTCCCGCTCAGGGCGTGTGTTGGGCGAGGGCGCTTACTACACCAACGAACGTCGCGACCCGTTGCATCCCGACAGCGCTGAAACTCGGATATCGAATGCCTATCTTGCTGCCACATCAGCTTGTCTACAAGTCCTTGACTCTGCTGTGACTGATGCCCGACTACGAGTCCTCGTACCGATACGCCATGTTTGCGCTTCGCCGATGTTCCACAGCGGTTTGAGGGCCAGCCTGCACGAGAGAACATTGTTGAGCTTTGCAATCATTCTCGGCCAGCAATCGCCGTGTCTACATGGGCACATAAATTGCTGTTGTTAATTGCTGTTATTCTGCGCTTGGGCCTCGCAATCGCAACACTATCGGTATGCCCGCATCCAGGCTGAATTGGAATTCTGTTTGCCCTTGAATACACGCTTTTACGCCCAACGGACGCGATCAGCCGCCGGCGTCCTCGCCGGTCGGCTGGATTGCGGTGTTAGCACCGCTAAGCACGGCTAGGAATTCTGGGTCATTAGCAAACAATTGAAAGTAATCAGAGCGACGGTTGTATACAGCGCGCAAATACCCTGATTCTTCAGGAATCTTCCACAGAGACTCTAACATTCGCTCTCGATCACCCTTCATTGCATAGGTGCTCGCAAAATTGTAGAAGAGGTCAGCCCGTTCATATTCGGCGCGAACGAGCGGCAAAGAGATTGTAAAATCCGCCAGTGCCTCATCAAACCGACGCATTCGCTTCAGTATTGCCTCGCGATACGTATGTACCCGTGCCCGAAAGTTGTCGTCGATTTCTTCGGGAAGAAATGCGATTGTGTCGTTGTACGCTCGAAGGGATGCACGATCAGTACGTTTGCCATCTCGATCATTGGCAAAGGCCACGCCACGCAAATAGTTAGCCTCGCAGTCGTGTGGGCGACTCTGAGCGTACCGCTCGAGGATTTCAGCTCCGGCTAGCCAGTTGCCCACGACCAACTCACCGTGTGCCAGGGTCAGTAGAGATTCGGAATCTACTGAGTGGTCGGAAGTGCGTTCGAGTGACCTAATTGAATCGGCAAGCTCCTCGATTAACGGTCTAATTGAATCGACTACCTCGTCGCTTAGTCGCACTCCCTGAACCAGTCGCTGCAAATCCAGACCAGCCTCGTCCATGAGGCCGCGCACTTCATCGGCCAACGACTCTGCTCGTTCCCTCCGCTGGGCAATGTAGGTCGAATAGTGCTCGTCCGACTGAAGTTCCGCACGAAATCGAGTTTGCAATAGAAACATGCAGCCCAGGAAGATAGGCACGTTTAATACGGCCGCCACGACTAAGACAACCAGAAGCCAGTCCGGCGCTGTGATCGTTGCGGCAGCGCCAAGAAAGGCACCATCTAGCGCAATTAGCGAAACGAACCAAACCGCCAGCAGTTGGATCGGAGAAGTGATTTTCTCCGGTGAGAATTTTTGCTTAGCCACGGAGAAACCCTTCCTTTGCCGCTAACGGCGGGGCTCAGGGGCGCGCAGCGAAGCGGAGCGCCCCTCCTTGGAGCCCGTTGTTGGGCGAGGACGCTTACTACACCAACGAACGTCGCGACCCGCTGCATCCCTACAGCGCTGAAACTCAGATATCGAATGCTTATCTTGTTGCCACATCAGCTTGTCTACAAGTACTTGACTTTGCAGTGACTGATGCCCGGCTACGAGTCCTCGTATCGATACGCCATGTTTGCGCTTCGCCGATGTTCCCCAGCGGTTGAGGGCCAGCCTGCACGAGAAAACATTGTTGAACTTTGCAGTCATTCTCGGCCAGCAACCGCCGTGTCTACATGGGCACATAAATTGCCGTTGTTCTGCGCTTGGGCATCGCAATCGCAACACTATCGGTATGCCGGCATCCAGGCTGAATTGGAATTCTGCTTGCCCTTGAATACACGCTTTCACGCCCAACACCAGCAATCAGCCGCCGCTTGAGGCGATAGACGAGTTGCGTCAGCAACTTCGGCCAGCGGGTCAAGCGGCCGGCTGGATGGCATTGTTGGGCCCAATGTGGGCCTACGGCTCGGCATCGACTTCGTCACACCACTTAAGTACGTACTCCGTAAAGATTCGGACACCAAGACCGAGTTCCCACGACTTTCCGCGAAGTTCACCGCGCAGCGTGCAGCATGCACCGCGAGTACCAATCTCAATTGGACGCAATATTTCTTCTGCGTGAATGATCTTGTCGCAGACATCCTTGAACGAGAATGTTCCATCCCCATGCGGCCCTAAGTCTTCGAAGAGGCCAGCGTTCGAAACGCCGCTACGCGTATTCCTGTAGGCCGGGTGCTTGTTCAGGGAAACCCGTATCGAAATCGCGAGATTGAGGAGTGCAGTCGAAAGTAGTCGCGTATACGCGTCGTAGGTTCGGTCGGAGTACCCGCAGATCGTGTTGTCATTGAACAACGCATCAAATTCGCAATCCAGCGCGTGACATTGGATCGCGAGCGCTCGTACTTCTTGTGTTCCTAGATTGTAACGTCCGTCCATTTCTACGTGGTCCAATCGGGATAGGGGGGGCACCTCACGATGCCCCTCCTCCCACCCCACCGGGCCTACGGAGCACGTACCCCGGCGGTTCATTATCGTGTCGTTTCTGGTTCATGCTGATAAGGCTACCAGCCCCAAGTCTTTAAAGTCCCTATGGGGTAAGGCCTAGTAAAGGGCTGGGCTTGCACTCAACCGCCATGGGCCATGGGCCGATTTCGCGGTATTCCACGCCCATCGACGTTCAACGCCCAAAGCCCTGAGCGTGCGGTAGCCCGACCTGTCCCACGGTTTCCATAGGTCGCACCGTAACTTCCGCCGTATCCATTTGTCCAGGTCGCGCTGCGGGCTCTTTACTGGGGCGATACCCAAGTAAGCGTTCCAACCCAGCAGGGATTTCTTTCAATTCAGCGATAAGCTGATAGATAGCAATGGCCTCGGGTCCGGCGGCCTAGCCCCCTTACCGGGTGGTTCACCTTCTCCACTGCCTTTTCAGACACTTTGAGTGTGTGGCCAGGGCGTGGGCTACAGGTAAACCCCAGGACTGTCCGGTTGCAGGGACGAACCCCCGCACTTTTGGCGACATGGACCTTGAGCCCTAAGGTAGGCTCGGCAAAGTGGGGGATGCTTTGTTTTACCCGTTCGCCTGCGCGTGGGCGGCGTCCATAGATTGGGCAGTCATCGGCCTAGCGAACGAAGGGGTGGCCTCGCCGTTCCCGTTCCCGGTCAAGCTCATTGAGGACCCTATTTGATAACAGCGGTGACCGCGGGCTCCCTTGTGGTACGCCTTCGGCTGTTTTCTCATACCTTCCATTGATTTCAACGCCCGATGTCAGCTAGCCGTTGAGCAGCCCTAGCCGGGCTTTGTCTTGGATTTCAGCTTTCAGCTTAGGCATTAGCCGGTCCTGCTTGACCCGGTCGAAGACGCTGTCGAAGTCCAGAGCAACGACCCACTTGCGGCCTTTGATGACCTCGCTTTGTGCCCGGTGTAGCGCTTGTTGTGCACTGCGCATCCGGCGCAAACCGTAGCGGTTGGGATGGAATGGCGGTTCCCACATCCAGCGCAGCACTTGTGCTATTGCTGGCTGGATAACACGGTCGGTGACCGGGGGTAGGCCCCGTTGGCGCAGGCGTCCGTGTGGTTGGGGTATCTCGATTCGCAGCGTCGGTTGTGGCTGATAGGTGCCTGCCAACCGTGGCGCCTTGATAGCAGGCCAGTGGTGCTTCAGGTAGCCTGACCGTTCATCTACCGTCATACCCTCTACTCCCGCTGCACCTTGGTTACGTTGGACTGGTTTCAATGCCTGTATCCGCTTTTCCTTGTCCACTACCTGCATCATCCACGAACCCGCTTCGATGGCGTCCTGAGGGCGTTTTTCTCCCCTCACCTGTTCTGCCTCCCACTCGCGGCAGGCACTTCGCCTCGCCGGTCGGCGGCTGTCAGGTCCTACTTCAAACCGTTCATGATGCCGATAAGGTTCAGACCTTCAACCGTCGAGGACACGGCCTACTCTGTCTTTTGCTGACTTGTGCCCTACGCTCAAATCCGGTTACCCCGATTTCAGTGCTTCCGGCACCTATGACAGACCTCTCGGGCTAAGACACAGGGCTTTCAGGGCGTAAACGCTCGATTTATAAAACCTATCCCGTCTGTGGAGGGAAGACTTCGTGGTCACGTGCCCACTGGTCTCGGATACCTCACACCTTCTATCTAGTTCCTGTTCGTCGCCCCGCCAGTTTGCGTTGGACTTCCTCCAGCCCACACCTCACGATGTAATCCTTGTCCTTCCGCTAACCTTCAACTCCACGAGTACTTGGTAAGAGGACTTCCACCTCGCTAGGTCTGTGTCATGCCCGACACACACGCCTAAATCAGGTGCGCCGTAGGCGTCACCTAGATTTACCTGTTAGGCACATATTGATAACGTTTACGCATTACATCAACGTTAAATGGGAAGCACATTTTTTTGATGAAATTGTTTTTTACATTTGACTCAGGTAGCTGTTTCATCGTTTCTTTTACAAGCTGATAACAAGTGTTTTGACACCACAAGCAAAACTCTTGTTCCTCGATTACCTCAATCCAACTACAAAATTTCTCTGGTTTAGAAATGACTTTATTTTGGAATAAATTGTCAAGAAATTTGGGGTAGCCTTCTATAACTGATTTTGGCTCGTTAAATATTTAATTCTTCGGATTTTATGTGTGCGAGACTATTTCTTATTTTTATTAAAGTTGTTGCGTCTTGAAATACTACATTTGATTTGTCGAATTTATAGATAATTTGAAACTTTTCTAGCGTTGTTAGTCGTTCGTTTTTATTTAATGTATTTAGTATTTCTCGTTCGTCTGCTTTTAAATAGTTTTTGACAGGGTAGTCATCTTCACCATATTGATGTAAATGTTTGGATGCAAAACTATACCAACCAGCAAAGTCATTTATAAAAGCTTCTAATGCAGTTGCACAAAGTAGAGCACAAACGACACCTTCTGAATTTTTGGCGACTGCAAAAGTTCTATCGAAAATCGCTGGGTAGTGAAAAGGAATAAATTTCAAGTGGTGTTCTTTTGCTTCAGGATTTCTTCTAAGTTTTTCTAGCATATTGTTTAACTTACTCAATGTTTCGGTTGTGCTGAGCGCCTAACGCTCCGCATCAGCCACCGTTTGAGGCGATGGACGAATTGCGACAGCAATTTCGGCCAGCGGGTCAAACGGTCAGCCGGATGCGGTTGTTATGCTAAGCGGTAGGCGGGGACGTGCCGTGCTCTCCATCCGAGGCAGGTAGAAGATTGCGTTTCTCAAGGTCCAAATAAACCTGGAGCCCACGTAGGTCGGCCTTTATGTCCGCCAGGATTTCATTTTTGACCGATTCACGAAGGTGTTCGTAGTTGGCTTCGATGCGTGCAAGCCGGTCGATGAAATCATTTAGCTTTGATTCGATTCTGGCTTGAGCCTTTGCAACGTCCTCTGTTCTTGCTTCGAGAGCGCCTAGCTTTCTGACTGTGTCAAGTAGCTCTGTTGTGAGACTCAACTCGCGGCTTCCTCAATTGCTGCTTCCATGTGCTGCAGTGACTCCTGAACCGCGGTTAGTGAATGGTCGATATGATTCAGAGACTGCTCGACGTACCGCTTGGCTTCGTCATCGAGTGCGTAGAATGGATTTGTCGGTATGTGGGCGGAGAGCGTCGAGGACTGTTCACTTGTGCGGCGAACAATACCCTCGACTCGCTCCCACATGTTCTCGATCAAGATGCTCGAACGCTTCCTTTTTCTTCCCTTGATTGGAAGTTCGAGCGTTTCGTATACATCCTGATAGAGAAGGGAGGCAGCTTCGAAGTTCGTTCGTTCCACACCAAGTTGCCTTGGTACGAAGTTCAATGCCCTCAAATCAATGTCATCTGTATATGAACGGGCGGGAAGTGCCCTTTGGACGCTGTGCAATATGTGCGCCGTTTCGTGCAGCGTCCAATACAACCTCTCCTGAGGTTGAACATGGGCGTCAACGAGTACTTGGCACGTCGAAGTCGTGAAAAATGACGTGCTAGGGCGCCTCGTTGCGTCCTCGATTCTGGACGCGACGATGAATTCGAGCTTGATATGAGGGTCAACAACCTTCACCAGATGTTGTTCGGCCAGAGCAACAATGTTCGTAGCAAATGCCTTCGAATACATCGATTTCTTCCGGCTCCGGAAGCTTTCTAAGGTCTTCTGCCAACCGGCCACCTCAGATTCAAGGAATTTTCGTATGAACCAGGCCGCATCCACTACGTCATCAGGCATAGTTCCCGTCCCGCGATCAATGCACAGTCGGACAGAGAAATATACCTGAACCACGCAGAGCTGTCCACGGTGCGTCGTTTTCGTAGAAGTCCGTTGGTCAAGGAGAAATCGTGCGCTATGACCGAGTTTTGTGCATATTAGTGTATTAGCCGGATATTGAATATACTGCACTAGGCAGAGACTATCTAGCTACGACATATTCCTGATTAACCCGAGTCACCACGTATCATCACTGCTCAGATGAACGCCCCATCCAATTGGCACAAATACCTTAAGGGCACATCTAAATCCGTGACCGTTATAGTGTCTGCCGGTTTCTTGGCTTGACTGCGCAAAGCCGGGTACCGGATGCCAAGACGGCCCGGTTATTGCGTGAATGGCTGAACAGTGCGGGGCTCGTCGAACCCCTGTTGAGTACTTGACTCGAACCCATTGATGCAGCGGGTTTGACTGCACGTAAACGACAGGTTGTCGATGCAGCCATCGTGCCAGCCTCCAAGCAACAGAATCGCTCCACATGCTGTTGCTCGACGGGGTGTAGGTCGAGCGTTGTGATGGCTCGCCGCGTTTTCGCCGGGTGAAGGCGCCGACTAGTGCCGAGCTGTCACAGCTCACCCAAACCTTGGCGCAGCGCATCGGGTGCTACCTCGAACGGCAGGGCTTTCTCGAACGCGATGCGCAGAATACGTATCTGACTGGCGATGACTTTGACGCCGGCACGATGGAACAACGACCCGGTTCGCCGGTCACCTACCGCATCGCCGAAGGTGTTCGCGCCGCAGACGCTGGCCGCATCCGAGGGGCTGTTCGATGATGGCGTCGGCAAGGTGGCCGGGTTCTCCCTGCATGACGGCGTTTGGGCGCGGGCGGGTCAACGCCGCCAGCTCGAGCGCTTGTGTCGATAGCTCAGTCGGCCGGCCCTCTCGGACAAGGGTCTGTCGCTTACCGGCAATGGCAACATCCGTTACCCGCTGAAGACGCCGTACCGCGATGGCACGGCGCACGTCATATTCGAACCTCTGGACATTATCGCTCGCCTGGCCGCCCTGGGACCGAAGCCGAGAGTGAACCTCACTCGGTTGGATGCGCGCCATCCTCGGCGCGCCCCCTTCGGGCGCACTTCGCGTGTCCCAATTCACTCCCGGTGAATTGGTCACGGGGTGTTCGCGCCCAACAGCGAATACCGTACACGCGTCACACCCGCTAAACGGGGCAGGGGCACTCAATGTGCAAAGAACGATACGGGGGAGCCGACACCGGCCGAACGCCGCGCGGCGATGACAGGGGCCCGACGGCATCTAGAAGATTCTCAGCCACCTTGATGCGCAGTCAGCTCGGTCCTCAATGGCGATGCGTGCACCCTGCCGGGCGCCAGCGCAGCCGGGGTTGTTCGACGAAGGCCCATAACCCCGCGACGCCTTATCGGGATGGGCTGCGAGCGGCACGGCCACGGTGGCGGCTGGCCTGTGATCCTATGTGCTGCGGTGACACCGACCCCGGCCATCCTCCTGCAAGGCTCCATGTGAGCGTTGTTGCGCACCTCGGAGCCGACAGTAGCCGGAAGCAAAGGCCCAACGCTGAACCCAACGGCCGCCAGGAGTGGCCTCTACAATGCAACAGGCGCTTTATTCCTCTCATACTCATCGACGGGTTGCGATGCTTGCCGGCAGCGGCTGTGAGCCGCAAGCCCTCTATCGAACGGCCTGCGCTGTACAGTGAAGACCTGCGCGCTTTTTGGAGATGGACGATGATCTCAACTAGCTTATGCGCCTGTGGCTTATCCCTGGGGCCGGGCATGCGCCTGAGGCCCTTGGGCGATTTGCCAGCGCGATCAGCGAGCTGCTCAAAACCAATCGTCGCGTTGATATAATCGCGCGGCACAGTTTTGCCAGTGTCCGCGCCGCCGCAGAGCAGGCACTCTCAACACCTTCCTTGAGCAGGGCCGCACGAAAAAAGCCAGGTCACGCTCCACACCGGCCTGGCTCGTCTCGTGTGCGGCTCATGGCTGTGAAAATGAGGCCGGGCGGGCCTGTCCCAAGCAACTCTTCCTAATAAACCTTCCACTGACAGCGCATAGTTGCGTTTTTGTCTTTCGAGCAGCGGCATTGATAGTGTCCGCTTTCGGGTTGCCATCGTTCACCACTGCGGCTTTCATCACAGGACGGCCGAGGGCCGCAATTGCGGTCGGTTTGCTCCCATTCACACACCACCATCATTGCTTCTCTTGCTTGACTCCATTCGTCGTAACAGACACATTCCGCGATGGTATTTATTTGGCATTGCCGCTGTCCTGGAGTACAGGCGCCAACCGTTACCTGAGCTTCGGCAACGTGGGTAACGAAGCATGGCGCCACGAATAGCGATGCCGCGAGCGCAGTCCACCGCCATGAATTCGCAGATTTCGTGAATTGCTGCGCCTCCGATGAGCAACCCGTTGAGTGAGGCTTCCAGCCCAGTGACTTTTTTCAGGCATGAAAAAGGCTTTATTGCATTGGAACGAGAAAGTCCTCATTCACATCTTCCGGGCCAATGTCCGGCGCCAAGTCGTTCATGGCCTTGACCACTTTTTTCTGATTGGCGAGCGCTGCATCGAGCCTCTCTTGAGTTTGCTTCTCGATAGACTTAAGTCCTTTTTCTGCTATTTCGCTCGCGTTTTTCTTATCCGTGGCCGCTTTTACTGTTCCAACCTTCTTTTTCTTAGGGCCTTTCTTTTTCGTTTTGGCTCGGCCTTGCTCTTCTATCGCTTTTGTCTGGCCGTTCGTCTGCTTTGCGGCTTTGTTTGACGCCTTGCTTGACAGCAGCCCCTCATTGGCCGCCCCGGCGGCCGGCTGTTTGCTTGGCTCCTTCCCGGCTGTCTTCGCTTCATCGGCCGCCGCATCCGCTGCCACCCGATCCTCCGGCTTCGGCAATCCCGCGGCGAAGCGGCTGCCGTGGGCGGCGCCTGCGCCCCCGGCTTGCGCCGATCCCGCGTTGGGCCCGGCCGCCGCCCAACCGGCCGCAACCGTCAAGCCTATGAGCAGC
Source organism: Gammaproteobacteria bacterium (assembly GCA_012103455.1). Lineage (GTDB taxonomy): Bacteria > Pseudomonadota > Gammaproteobacteria > HK1 > HK1 > WLWT01. Next base: position 2,531,947 of record WLWT01000001.1, on the reverse strand, counting down.
ACTACGGGCAGTGCGCTTTTTGGCGTCATCCTACCTACCCTCCAGTTGACCGCATCTAGCTCAAACTGCCTCGGAACGCTCATCCCCTAGTGGCTGCGCCAAGACTTCAAGAGCGACAGAGAATATTCACTCCGCCGCTCGTCAGGCCATCTAGTCCAATCCCGCCCAACTCCCGCTCCGTCCATAAATATGATGCGCACCGTTAGATTGTTAGCACAGCGCCAGTGTCTTACTTTGAGAAACCGGTTTCGGTATCCAGCACTTTCAGTTGATCGGCTTCTAACTAGCGATAAAGTGAGATCATCGACGCATGATGTATCCCAACCAGCAATAAGGGCCGCCTCGTCGTCTCTGCCAAGATCGTAATGATGCCAGTGAACAGCGTATCGGGATTTGGTGGGTGCAGCAAATCGATAATAACAGGACGCGACCGTAATAAAATCTTCCCCATTGACAGGCAATCTTTCCGCGCGAATGTCCACCCTGTCTGTCACTATAATCTCCACATCGCCCCTCTCGCCTGTCGCTGTAAGGTCTACATTTCTTTCCCATTGACAAGCACTCTTTTCGCACGAATGTTCACTGTGCCTGTCGCGCTAATGTCTACATCGCCCCTCTCGCCTGGCGCGCTAATGTCTACATCGCCCCTCTCGCCTGGCGCTCTAATCCTTACATCGCCCTTCTTACTGTCAATGTCTATGGCGTTGCTCATCTCTTGGCGCCACTGTTCCATGTCCGCTTTATGCTCGTCCAAGCGGGCGTTCATGTCCCGCCATTCTTGATACGGCAGGCTTCTAGACCAGGCATGTCTCGTCAGGTGGATAGAATCCCCGCCGTTTTCGCCGGTGGTGAGGCTGTAGGTGAGCTGTACGGTTTTCCCCCATGCCGAGCGCAAGCTTGCCACGCTATGCACATCCACAGACTTGGGAACGAACTTCTGCCCCTCCCAGCTCGCGTGTATCCCCTGTTTGGCGAGGGCGTCCGTGAATGCTTTGTTGGCTTCCGCGCTGCTCGAACCCTTGGACTTCGCCCAACTGCCAGACAGAGATGACTTGAACACGTCTGAGTAGGAGACTGCCACTCCCGCCTCTAGTGCCTCAGTTTCCGCTTCGCTCATCGCCTTAGATGTGGCGTCGAGAACCTGCTCGCGAGTAACCTTGTTCTTGATGTCTTTCGTTGCCGTTGTCACATCGGCCTTGAAACTGTCCGCGTCGAACGCTGTCAATTTATCAACCGCCTCCCAGCCCGAGACCTCTGCTTTTTCAGGGTCGCCAAGCCTGTCCAACAGCTTCTTCATCAGATCGTCTGCCGCCGCCATACTCGCGCAGCGGGTTTCAAACAGCTCCCGTTTGATGACTTGTTCTGCGATATCGACGATTTGATGGCGGGCGACACTGCCTTCCCTCCCTTCGCCGGCAACCTGCTTGAACAGGTCGAGGTCCTGTATGACGCCGGACTTGAGTGTGGCAGTGCATGTCTCGTCGGATACGCCGTGAAAGCTATAATTGAATACAAGCTGGCTGTGATCGTCGCGCAATTCATCGAGAAAAGACTGAGCTTTATCACGAGAACCGGTATCAAAGTAGACAGGAATGCGCCCCTTTTCGGTAAACGCCGCCTGTAACGGGCGGGATTTCAGTTGCGTGTTCTTGGAAGATATGAATTGTGCTTGGGACAGGTCAAGAACCGAAATCCTATAAGGCTCAGTGCCCGGTTCGAGTTTGAAATAGGGATCTTGTTGTTTGGCCGTTGTTATCAACTCCTGCCGCAGGGCGCTGACTATCTCTTCAGGTTTGCTATGCCAACGCACATACAAGGTCAGGACGCCATTGTCGTCGATGTCGTCGATGTTGGACCTGATCCTGTCGTCTTTGTCTACATCCAGATAGATCAGCGGCTCGTGATAGACATGCGCATCTTTGTCTGTGAAAGTCTTGCCTTCCTGGAAATAGTAACGCATGGCGTAACCACCGGACGCTATGCTTACCGTTCCGTCCGATACATTCTTCGGACGGGCTGATCCCGCGGTGCTCACGCCGCCTTGCTGGGCGGGCAGCGGGAGGGGCTCGAGCAGCAGTGCTGCGGCGACCACAACGCCGCCTAATACTGTGATGTCATGGCGTGTCATTGCTAGCCTTTCCTTCATCTCATTTTTTCAGATCGATTGGCGGCTCCGCAATTTACCGGAGCCCGGGCGGTGCAAGAGCCACAGCCCAACGGTGCGGTCCATTGTGAACGAAAATCCGGTGCGATTCACCAGAGTCCGGGCGGCGCAAGCGCCACGGTGGCTCAAGTCGAGACGGTACGCGAGCGCGCACGGCTTATAGCGTGGAACAACAAGCCGGTGAGCATGACCGCGGCCACAGCGTAGATCAGGAAAAACTGCGCGCTATTGCCGCTGCGCGGCGCCCCGGCGCTAAAGCAATCGAGCGCCAGCACCAGCAAGCCAGTGGGCGGGAACACGAACGCTAAAGCGATGAAAGCAACGGCGAAGACGCCTCTTAATGTCACGAACATCAAGCCGCCGGCATGACCCAAATGTAGATACAACACCGCGCCCAGCAGGCGGTAGTCAAGCGCCAGCAACACGATACCGGCACGGCACACACAGCCTACGCCGTCAAGACGACGGGCGCCGATAGCGCCATCAGGTGTGCTGTCATGATGGCAGGCCCGTCCAGATAACCGGCCACCAGCCAGACTGTGAGGAGCGCGCTCACCTGGCGCCACTCATGTAACGAGCACTGGCCATCGTGCATGAGTATCTTCAGCGCCGGCCCGCAAGCTGGTGTAAGCAATACTGGCGCCAGCCGCCACCGTTACCGCGGCCAGCACATCACTGCCCACACCCTGGGTGAGCGCACTGGCGAGGCCGGATTTGGGCCACTACAACACGAGCGTGATCGCCTGCAGCAGCGGATAACCGAGGTATGCGCGGTAGAGTGCCCCACCCCGCCACAGAGCGCCCACAGCTTCCTTGAGCAACGGCACTATCATCCGCGGCCTCAAGCGGGTAAGCCTGTGCTTTGGCCCCGTTCAATCATGGCCTCATTCTGCCGCCGAAACCCTAATCCGCTGCCTGCGGATGTCGCAGGCGAATCTGTACCGGCGGCCGCTGAACCACTATAGCGGTACTGTGATGGGACCAAGCGGCAGTGGAGACCGCGGTCAACGGCCCCTCGGTCAGCCCGACCAACAGCGCGGTGGATCGCTCGTCGGTGCGCTTGCGCGCCAGCACCGCCCGCAATAGCGCCATCTTGACCGGCGCATCGTGCTCATGGCTTAAGGCGGGCGCAGCCAGTAGAGGCTCAGCGGGCCATGGATCTAAAGCAGTGCCTTTGGCCAAAGTGACGCGATGGTGTGAGGTGTGCTCGGCGGCCACCGGTTGCAGAGGAAAAACCCTGGGCTGATATATCAGCCACACTGCCCGGATCTGGGCGCCGCTGCGGTTATCTAAGCGTAACGCCAATGCACCGCTCTCGCGCACCGCCCGAACATCTAAGGAAAACGGCACCAGCTCATGACCACTTAGCACATGCAAACGGTGCATCCGCACAGGTGCGGGCGCCACTTCTGCTGTAAGACCGTTCACAAACGTCCACTGCAGTGCCGCCTCACCCGGTTGTGACGGAATACCCCACCACAGCGGGGCGCCGCCACGGTAAGACCAGCCTAAAGTCGCGCGCCGGTTGGCGAACAAGCCAAGGGACAGCTGCATGAGCGCATAACCGCTACCGGGCAGCGGTTCCATGACGGTGACCAGGACGCTCTTGGCACCGGAACTGAATAGCCGCGAAGAGAATACCGCGCAGGCGAGCAGGGCAAACACAACCGGAGCAAGCAGCAGCACAGTGCGCAGCAGATAGCGATTAACGCTGCTCGGCGCCGCATGTCCGAACAGAAGCAGACCGAGATAAAAACCCACCATGCCCAGATGTCCGAGATAGGCGAGAGCACCGCTCTCTAGCGCTACAGCCGCCAGGGCTTGGTGCTCGTGCGCGTCATCGGATAAGCCGGTTTTGGGCAATGCACCCAAACCTAACAGAGCTAGCCACATGGCCGGCATGCCACTTCAATCGGTAAACGGATAGCGGCTCATATCGAAGGTTAGATAGATAACGCGGTCATCACCGCGCATCTGTTCGATAATGAGGGGCCAGCCACCGGTGGCAGCCCGTGCTTTGCCGCGAAAGCGCTCGACCGCATGAATGATGAATGGCCGCGTTGCCGCCATCTGCTCACCCAGGATGCGGCCCAACGCCGCACCGTTAACCACCCGCCGGGTAGCGGCGGGCAGCCCTGGCAACAACGCAGCCAAGCGGCGGCCGCCAGGAGTGGTCTCTACCATGCAACAGGTGCTTTGTTCCTCTCACACTCGTCGAAAATCGAGGTCTTGGAGAACACCCAATCCACCTCATCGACTATTGGCTCTTTCTCGATAATCGGTGGATGACGTTTAATTCCTGTTCCGACTGGCTCATGGCGCAAACGGGGCTCGTAAAGCCTTGTGCCAAATTCGTGCCGCCTCCAATCGCTATCCAACTGAATTTACGTGCAACCGAAGTGCGGTTTGGGAAAAAGCAAGCACCGCAACCGACTGCTCCTAAAAGAGTTATGCATTAGAGCAGGGGACTGAAAATCCGCGTGCCGGTGGTTCGATTCCGCCTCTGGCCACCAAGCATTTCAGGTCCATTCCGTGCCAAGCGGGAACAGTTTTACAAGGACCGCTAGCTCGACCGCTAATTGCACCGCGCGCTCGCGCGCCGTGTTCGCACCTACGACGCGCTCGTCCAGGGATTTATCAGTCGTACCCCAGTTGGCTCAAAATCGTCGATGTCACGCGTCGCGACGGACATGTTTTGCACCGAAGCAATCGCAGCAATCTGACCGTCGCCCACATGCACCTTCCATCCACGCCGTTCCGCGGCCGCCACGAGTTCGCCGTAAGCTGCGGACGCTCTGACATCGAAGGCAAACGTCCGACCGGCGAATCGATCCCGGAGCGTCAGCCAAAACTCTCCCAAGCTGGACTTCCTACGCCCCCCTGGAAGTCTTGCGATGCCGTATGACAACTCGGCAAGAGCAACCGTCGGCAAAGCGGGGAGGGGTTCGTTTTCCTCAAGCCATTCAACTACCGTGGGTGCCGGCGACAGCCGTGTGAGTTCCGAAAGTACGTTGGTATCGAGCAGAATCAAAGATCCACGGCCTCTTGCCGGTCATCGAGCTGTCGGAGCAAAGGCTCGATTTCCTCCCCTGGCTCGACCATAACAATCAGGTCGCGTGGAAAGCGCGGCAACGATGCCGGAATGAAGTCCTGAGCGGCCTGATCCAGAATAGATCGGGCGAGGGCTTCCAGGCTCGAACCGTGCCGTTCGGCCCGCGCGCGTAGCCGTTCCTTGGTCTCGGTGGAGAGGTTGCGGATGGTGATACTGGCCACGTCCTCGCTTATCCAAATGGGTCAGCGGCCAAAATTGCAAAACCCTGAGTGCGCCACTCCCACTCCCGGATACGCTTGCCAAGCTCACAGGCGTCCAGGTCTTCGAGCTGAAATGCAACTCTCAGCAGTTGTGATATTCGGGCCGGTCCGACGCTATTGCGAATGTTGCCCAGGGCCCGCTTTAGCCCGATTCTGAGTATCGCAACGAGGTCATGCCCTCTTGCAACAAACCACGGATCGGCGTCGGGCAGCGCCGCCGCCGCGTCGCGTAATCCGGCAGCCGCCGGCTCCTGAGCGCCGCTCACCACTGCGGCCCAAAACTGTTGTTCGTCAATCTCCCAATCCTGCTGTCTGACATATCGTTGAACCTGCCGGATGCCGTGCTCGATTGGGTGGCCAATGAGCTCTGCAGCCCACCACACCCGCCCAAACAAGCATCCTTTATCCAGCAGAGCCGCTCGAACCGGCTTCCCCGAGGTCTGCACAAAGCGCGTGAGCTTCGCATCATCACCAAGCTCTGCCAATACTCGTCCCAAAGCGGGAGACCGCAGGAGAACACACTCCAGGTCGTGCGCGTCGGTGCGTATGAGGTTGTCCGACAGTGGACCGCGCCCTAGCAGCGAGTCCCGGTCATCATCGACTAGGGCCAGGGCGCCGGCGAAACCGCTGTTGTCGAGCCGGGTAATAGCACCTGTTGCGTTGACCTTGCCCTCGGCTATCACGAGTTCGCAGGCCCCGGTGTCCACGAGGCCGCCCCAGAACCGGGCATCGTCGGGGCCTTCGACGATCAAGATTGCCCCTGAATGAACGGAACGGGTCATTCTCACTTCCGCCTCCAACGCGCCCGCGTCCTTCAATCCTGTAGGCATTACTCTTCGCTGCCCCCCAGCCCGACCATCAAGTCCGTCCTGTCGCCGATGATGAATGGAGAATGGGTCGCGATGAGCGCGTCGAAGTTGGCCGTTCCGACGATCTCCAAAAGCTCGGGAAGGAACCGTTTTTGCCATGCCACATGAAGAGAAAGCTCTGGCTCATCGATAAGCACGACGGTATTGGGGCGCACACGAAACAGCACGTCGTATAGCAGCACCAGCTCGTGCTGCTCTCCTGACGAGAGCGAGACAAGCCTCAGCTCTTCACCGATATCATTCTCTGCGACAAAACCCTTCTCGCGGTCCATGCGAATGTGTTTGTGCTGAAACTTGCGGTTCACGCTCTCCAGCAAGAGCCGGGTCCTGTTGGCCAGATCTTCCAGTGTTTTCAGCTTCTCCGCCGTATCATGCACATAAAGCGTCATGACGCGTGATTGCGTAGGGTCAAGGTCTCTCAATGCGGAGACATCGAAAGGATGAGCCGGCGTTTCATCGAGGATACCCATAGTCTTCAACTCGGCGCGCTTTTTATCGAGAGCGGTCATGCGCTCGCGCAGGTCCGATTCGGCGAGCGAGTCCGTCGCACCGATCAAGCGCTCGGGGAACGTTTGGTCAAGGGTCTGAGAGGTCCGGCCGTAGCGAGCCATAGTCTCGCCAATTCGCCTCTGAAAGTCCTGCGCATACTCCACTACAGTCGAGACGGTGGGGGGGCGTGCGCGCGGGCTGTAGTAGGGGTATTTGCGCGCAGCGCCCCAATCCACCCGCAGTAGACGCTGCGCCTCAACGAGATGGGTACTGACTTTATCTCTTAGCTGCGGAAACCAATCAGGCTCTGGAAACCAATCAGGAGTTTTTTCTTTTCGGCTTCGACGTCCTGCCTGAGGCATGCGAGACCGTGGCGGGCGGCCGAACCGCGCGAGAATCTCGTCCTCCGACAGCACCTCGCCATCCCTCATGTCAATCCACAGCGCATCTTGCTCAGGGTGCGGTTCGATGTAGGAGTGGTCTACTAGTAGGTCTTCTATGCGGCCGCGTGGCCAGTGAAGCGTTGCTGACTGTGACCCGCCCACTTCGGCAACAAGCTCCAGGCGAACGTTTCGATCGCCAGCCGGGTCGCCGTCCTGAGACTCGACCAGCGCGAGTTGTGTACCGTCCTCGAACTCAAGGCGCACGCTGCGAAAAGGAATATTCCGCAGGCGGCTGAACCGACCGTTAAGCATCGAATCAACTATGCGCAGCACCACCGTCTTGCCTACTCCGTTCGGACCGTGAAGCAGCGTAACCCTCTCGCCTAGGTTCAGAGCAATGCGGTGGTCATATAGCTTGAAGAGGCGTTCCACCTCTATCGTTTTTAGCCTGAGGAGTCCTTCTTCTATCATAGAACGATCAACTTACGATTTGTCTTATAAATCAACAAGGAATTGCGCCGCCTAGCGCATCGTACCGTGCCCGCCCGCGCTCAACCGGTAGCATCACCAAACTTCGGACTTCCCCGCGGACCACGCAAGGCGAGACGGCTTGCGCCTATGAGCGCGTCAGCCTCCTTGCTGCGCGGGCCTTGAATGGCATACGCCCATTCTCCCGGTAGGGTACGCGCAGACGTCACCACCTTCTACCTCCTCCGAGTCGATGCGCAACACCGAGCCGGTCAAAGTGCGCTCGATCTCGCGTGCGACAGCGGGTGGCGGCAATAGGCGCTTGGCGATGTTGACGCAGGCCTAAGGCTCATAGCCCTAGTCACGAACAAGCCGCGGCAGTCGCAGGTATGCGTTCGCACCCGCCCCGCTCGTCATCCCTCCTGAATCGAATGCGGGTCAGCACCAGCGCCCGTCTCGCACTTGGAACCGGCCGTCCCACCTGCTGAGGCTAGACCTTCTTGCTGTTGTGGCCGCAACCGCACCAGCACGTCCGCTCGCCGCCCTCCTCCTTGGCGCCCGGCGTGCCGAAGAAGCCACGCAAGACTCCGCTCTTTCATGCGGTAATCCCCCTAGATGGTGCCGTGCGCAGACAGGCAGTCCACCGCTTCCTGTCGCCTCCATCCACCGGCCCCGGCCGTCGTGCCGATGATGGGCTAGCTGCACCGGGGTGAACGGCTGGCCATCTCGCCGCATCGTTTGCATGCGGGCATCCGTGCCTCAGCGCAGCTGCGGCGCGACGTGGTAGTTCAAGCAGCGGTACGGCTGGTCGTACTCGTTCTATGGTCACTTACCGGATCGGCGCGGTCAGCCCTATCGCCCCCCGGACAGGAGTGGCGGGTCAAAACGGATGGCGCGAACTGGCGACGGGTCAACGGGCCAGGGTCCGAGTACGATTGGTATCCCGACCATCCGGTGGTTCACATTACGTGGAATGACGCCGCCCAATTTGCAAAATGGGCGGGCGGTAGATTGCCGGCTGAGCCGGAGTGGGAGCATGCTGCGCGCGGAGGACTTAGCGACGTCATGTTCCCTTGGGGCAATCGGGAGCCGAACGACGCGGATTTCCAGCCATGTAACGTCTGGCAGGGTAGGTTTCCGGCCCACAATCTTTCCCTCGACGGATATCCGGCTACTGCCCTGCGAGGTCGTTTGAACCTAAGAACCTGTTCAAGATCTGACGATTTTGGACATCTGACCTAAACTATTGTTATCCATAGTCATAGCGGCTGCGAAGGCAATGACAGACGAGCGAATCTACCCGAGTGACCTATCTCGCCAACAGTTCGAGAAAGTTAGACCGATCCTGGAGGCGGCGCGTCGGCGAACCAAGCCAAGACAACTCGATCTCTATCACGTGTTCAACGCAGTGTTGTACGTGCTGAAGACCGGCTGCCAATGGCGCATGTTGCCCAACGAGTATCCAAAGTGGCGAAGTGTGCATGAGTATTTCACTATCTGGCGGCAATCGTCCCCAGAAGACTCTTGCAGCGCCTTGGACAAGGCGTTAAAAAAATGGGTTGGCGAGGCCCGCGAATCCCAGGGGCGCAGTGGCAAAGCCAGCCTGATCATCGTTGATGCACAGAGCGTGAAGAACACAGACAGTGCAAACCACAAAGGTTATGACGCAGGCAAGAAGACTTCTGGTATCAAGCGGCACATAGCTGTGGACACTCAGGGATTATTGCACGCTGCTTTTGTGACCACGGCAAATGTCACTGATCGAGCTGGGGCACTGGCCGCACTTGCTGCTCAAGCAGATGGGCGCCTCTCGGAGGTTAGGTGTGTAGTGGGCGATGGCGGGTACACGGGGATGGCTTTCGCTGGCGAAGTGCTGAGATTAATCGGAGCGAACGTCGAAATTATCAAACGCTCGGACACGGGTCGTTTTGCCGTCCTCCCGAAGAGGTGGGTTGTCGAGCGAACCTTCTCATGGTTTGAGAAAAACCGCCGGTTGTGGAAAAACTGTGAGCGGCTAATCGAAAGCTCGTTGGGCATGATGCTACTTGCAAATATTGCGCTGTTGCTTCGGAGATCTTGAACAGGCTCTAAGGGTGGGCGCCTGCTAAAAATAGTCATTGTTTCGTGAGTGCAAGGAAGCACCGCGCGCACAACCGCAGGGTATAGGTGATACCTGAGGATTGGAGCACGGCGCTGACGCCGCAATCGCGGAAAAAGTGCATTTTTAGAGGTGTCCTGGTTATGGACTGTACAACTTGAGCGGCAATGTTCAGGAGTGGACGTCTCAACGTATGAAGCTGCGCGGAGGCAGTAAACAATCGAAAATACTCGCCCAGATGATGCGAGCGGCAAAACGTCTAAAAGGCGGATCGTTTCTGTGTCACAAGAGCTATTGCTTCCGCTACCGAATCGCCGCTCGTACTGGAACCACGCCTGATATTTCTACGGCACATCAAGGCTTCAGACTCGTCTTCGACACACCGCCTTCGCTCGCCGGATTAGGTTCCGTGGAATAGGTAGGGCTTAACCCTCCCATTACCGATCCGGAGTCTTTCTATTTACTTCGTTTGCGCTCTACGACTTCGCGCGCGGCGGCGGCGAGCGCGATGCTGTCCAAGATCGAATTTGTGCATCAGATACGGCGTCGTGCCACCCTCGCAGAACCGATCCTGAACACCCACTCGCTTAAACGGCAGTCCAACACCGGCGTCAACGAGAACCTCCGCCACGGCCGAGCCCAATCCTCCGATAATGGAATGATTCTCCGCTGTCACCATTGCTCCGGTTGCCTCCGCAAGGCGCAACACCAAATCCGCATCCAATGGTTTTATGGATGCCATATCGACTACTGATATTTCGATGCCTTCGCCAGAAAGCGTGTCAGCGGCTTTTAACGATTCATCAACGGACAAACCGCAGGCGATGAGTGCGGCATCATTTCCTTCTCGGCGCAGGACCCCACGCCCCAGTTCCAACCGCTTCGCCTCAACAGGCTGAGACGGTGGTTGTTCCGGGCGTTTCATTCGCAGGTAAACCGGCCCCTCATGTTGCAACGCCAGTTCAACGACCGCCGCGTGATACTGCGGTCCGGATGGTTCAAGCACCATCATGTTCGGCACCGCACGCATGATTGCGATATCTTCGTTGGCCTGGTGTGAAACACCCAACAAGGTTGCGACACCGGGTAAGAACCCTACGATCTTAATTGGCAAATTGGGGTAAGCGGCCTGCATCGTGATTTGGTCGTAGCAACGCTTGGTCACAAATGCACAAAAGCTGTGGACGAATGGGATCTCGCCCGAACGTGCCATTCCTCCGGCCATGCCGATCATGTTTGCCTCGGCGATTCCGACGTTGTGAAAACGCTCCGGCAGTACGTCGCGAAAAAGGTCGGTCTCGGTTGGCGGTGACAGGTCCGCTGTTAAACAAACGATCCGGGGATCGCGTTGAGCCGCTTCGAGCAGTGCATCGCCATAGGAGCGCGGCAGTGGCTTAAAAGAGCGATTGATGAAATCAGCCGCTTCGAGTTTTGACAATGGTTGTGTCATGTAAGCTTCCCCTGCAGTTCCGCGCGCGCACTCTGGGCGACTTCGGCCGGGAATCGAAGTTGGTGAAACATCAGTCCTTCCAATGAAGACACGCCTTTGCCTACAAGCGTGTTCGCTTTGATGCACGAGGGTTTGCCCTCGGTGTTTTGCGCCCGATCGAATGCGGCCAATAAAGCACCGATGTTGTTGCCATCAATGTCCTGAACATCGAACCCAAAGCTCTCCATCTTGGTGACTAGTGGTTCCAATGACATGACTTTGTCCATGGGTCCTTCCGATTGCAGGAAGTCGTAATCCACGATCAGACAAAGGTTGTCGAGGCCGCAGGCACCCGCCAGCATCGCTGCCTCCCACACTTGCCCCTCCTGCATTTCACCGTCGCCGATGATGACGTAGAACCGGCTGGAACGTTTCTGTCGCTTGGCGGCCAAGGCGCAGCCCACCGCTACGGAGAGTCCCTGTCCGAGCGATCCACAGGTTGCTTCAATAAACGGCCCCATGCGCTCGGATGAGTTGATCTCCAGCGTCGATCCGTCCGTTACATATGTTTTCAGGCGATCGATGTCAAAGAAGCCGCGCTCAGCAAGCGTGGCGTAAAAAATTGCCGTGTTGTGCGCGGTCGTCAGGAAAATTCTGTCGCGATCAACCCAAGTCGGATCGCTTGGGTCATGGCGCGCTACGGCAAAGTAGAGCGACGCGAAGATATCGGCAGCGCCAAGCCCTTGCTGCACGTAACCCTGACCACTCGGAGCAACCATGTCGATAACGTGCATGCGCAAGCGGGTGGCAATGCGCTCGATATCTCTTGAGTTGTCGGTTGCGTTGGTCGAAGTTGTCATTAGTTAAATCTCTAAAGGGGACCTCTAAAAACCGTAGCGAGCGGCCTTAGGGCAAGGCGCACGGAGCGCAGGAACCGCAGTGTATGGGTAATACCTGAGGATTCCGAGCACCGCGCAACGCAGCCATAGCGTCGCGCAGTAGGTTTTTAGAGGTCCCCTTTAGGCCGTGGCAGAACGGGCTTTGCGCCGCCACGCCTCTCAATCGAGCTTCTGCTGAGTGAGTCGTTCGGGAACAGCGTCGGCCATGACGCGAACATCGACAACGGCCGGCAGGTCGCTTGCCAACGCCTCGAACAGAGCCCCTTCCAAATCGCCGCTGCGTTCCACTCGAAGTCCGACGCACCCAAAAGCGCGTGCAATCAGGGAGTAGTCGAGTGCGCTGAACTCGGTGGATATGTACCGCGAGCCGAACAACAATCGCTGGTTGTCCTTGATGAACTGCAGACTTCCGTTGTTCATGATGCACACAGTCAGTCTCGCGCCAGCGCGAATGGCGGTTTCCAATTCTTGCATCACCATTGCAAAACCACCGTCACCGCATAGCGCGACCACGCGTTGATCAGGGTTTGCCAATGAATAAGCTATAGCCGCGGGAAGCGAGAACCCCATGATTCCAAAGCCGCGTGGGCCCATGTAGTTGCGGCCGGCTTGGCCTACCTCGAAGTATTGGCCACCCCAGATCTGATTGAATCCCGAGTCGCAGATGATGGCGTCATCCGCCGCCATGGTGTTGCGCAAGGCGCGGATGACCTGCAATGGATGGAGCGGTGAGCAGTCGTTGTCTTTCGCGAGCGCAGAGCCGATACCGGAGCGCTCTCGCCAGTGCGACGTCAGTGCCAATACTTCCTCGCGCTGCCCCGCTCGCTGTGCGGTACCGCGCTCTGATTCGAGGACATCCATCATCATCTTCAGTACAGCCTGAACGTCTCCGGGCAGTGATTGGTGGACGGCATAGTTGCGCCCGACTTGCGTCGGCTCGATATCTACCTGCACGATGCGGGTACTAGGGTTTGGAACGCGCCAGGCCACCGTGTCAACGTTGGTAAAGCGGGTCCCAAGCGCGAGCACAAAATCGGCCTTCAGTACGTACTCGTTAACTGCTGAACGGCCGATCAGTCCGAAAGGTCCGAGGCTGAGCGGATGGTTTTCGGGCAATGTACCTTTGCCCATAAAAGTTGTTGCCACTGGAATCCCAAGTAGCTCTGAGAGTGTCCTTACCTCGTCCATGGCACCGGACGCGATCACCCCCCCACCGGCGACAATAATGGGGCGCGCTGCGGCCAGCAGTCCGCTCGTTGCACTACGTACGTCCTCGAGCGGCGGCGTCATCCTATGCGCAGGGTAACTGCCATAGCGCGCATCAACCTCGAGCCCGGCCGCGGTGAAAGTATGCTGTGCTTTCAGGACGTCCAGCGGGAAACTTAGGAACACCGGCCCTGGCCGCCCTGTAGTGGCAATCTGAAACGCCCGCGCCATGAGTTCGGGAATTCGTTGCACGTGATCAACCGACAGCGCGAGCTTGGTTACCGGTTTGAACACACTGACTTGGTCGATCTCCTGAAACGATTCTCGACCTCGCCAATCACTGCGAAGCGCCGATGCGATAGCGACCATAGGCACACCAGAGGTGAACGCTTCGCAGACACCTCCGATTAGATTCGTCGCCCCCGGACCAACGGATGCATCGCACACGCCTACCTTGCCAGTCTTCCTGGCGTACGCGTCCGCCATATGAGCAGCCGCTTGCTCGTGTCTAACCAAGACGTGACGAATACGGCCCCGGCGGTAGAGCGCGTCGTAGATATCGGTTTGATCGCCGGGAAGACCAAACATGATTTCCACGCCGAATCGCTCGAGCATCTCGACGGCGACCTCACCGCCGCTTAGAACGCGTTCACCTGCGTCCGTCATCGCTCCATTCCTGACCTCAGGTGTAGATCACGTAACTTCAATGGCGCTTGGCAAGCGCTCGTTGTCGAGATACGCCTTGGCCCCAGCGTGAGTCGGAAAAGCGTGAGTCGGAAAATTTGGCGGTGTAAAGCCGGCAGCCATATCCCAATCGTCGCCTGTCGCCGCCATGTGCGTGGAGATCGTGGTGTCGAACTCATCCATCAGTGACTCATACTGAGGAGCACCGACTAAGTTGTTTTGCTCATGGATGTTTGGCCGTTCACTCACTTGGTTCTCTACCTCGAACCTTTCTGTTGCGCAGCCAACCCGACACCGGTCCCCACAGAATCGTAATCGAGAGCACCGCGTAGATAGTCAGGCCGATCGGTGTGTTGAAGAATTCAATTGCACTGCCATCGGCAATCGTCAACGACTGACGCAACGAGTTTTCCAAAATGGGCCCTAACACAAACCCGATAGACAACGGTGCGATGGAGTAGCCGAGCTTGCGCACCACATAACCCAGAATTCCTGCCCCGAGCAGTACGCCGACATTGAACAGACTGTTAGACACAGAGTAGATGCCGACGAAACTCAGCAGCATTACGGTCGGGACGATAACACCAGCCGGCACCATGATGAGGCGCGCGGCAAAGCGGATCGCTATCAGGCCGATGAATATCATCAAGACGTTGATAACGAACAGGCCGATAAAGATCGAGTACATGATGTCGGGCCGTTCCGTGAACAACTTCGGACCCGGCGCCAGCCCTTGAATCAGCAGCGCCCCCAGTAAGACGGCGGCAGCCGGACTGCCCGGCACACCTAGCGTCAGCGTGGGCACCAGCGCTCCGCCAACGGTAGCGTTGTTGGCGGTTTCCGGCGCTACGATGCCCTCTGGTATACCCGTGCCGAACCGCTCCGGCGACTTCGAGCGCCGTTTGGCCTCGGAGTAGGCAAAGAACGCACCAACAGCTGCCCCCTCACCTGGAATGATTCCGATCACCGTACCGATGAGGGACGACCGTAATAGGACATCTTTCATCTTGCGCAGCGTCTTTAGTCCAGGAAGTTTGACAGTTAGGCTGGACTGCGTGAATTCGATCTTCTGCGAAGCGCGCTCCGCGCCAATCATCACCTCGGACAATGCGAAAAGCCCGACTAGAAACGGCACGAGTGGCAGCCCTTCATAAAGATGATAACTACCGAAGGTGTAGCGCTCGGTCCCGTTCAGTTCATCAAGGCCCCATGTTGTTAGAAAGATTCCAAGCCCGCCTGCCAGGAGTCCTTTCGCAACGCTCTGCCCGGCGACCCGCACTACTACAACAAGGCCGAAAACGCTGACGGCCAGATACTCGCGCGGTCCGAATTGAACGGCGAGCTCTGCCAAGGCAGGGGAGATGAACGCAAGGCACACGACGCTCACGAGTCCACCGATGATGGAACCGGTCAAGGAGAATCCGAGGGCTTCACCGCCACGTCCCGACTTGAACATCTTGTGACCATCTTGCACCGTGGCAATAGCGGCCCCGGTACCGGGAATGCCCACGGCGATGGCGGAGATGGAGCCGCCGTAGATCGCCGCGGAGTAGATTCCCAGGAGCAGCACCAGCGACGGCACAGGTTCGAGGTAGAACGTAAAAGGCAACGCGAGCGCGATCGCGATAGGCGGACCGAGACCGGGAAGGATGCCGATAATGAGCCCGAGCACAATGCCAGCAACCAAGAGTACGAGGCTTATCAGTTGCGTAAGCTGTGTCAGCGCCAGAACGACGGCGTCAAAGTCGGCGTACATCGTGGTGGCGCTAGCTGAATTGAACGCCCAGGAGTTGGGTAAACACGATGTAGATCACGCCGGTCAGTATAAGGACCGTGAGGTAGATCAACTTCGACCGGATCCCCATCGCTGCCAGACTGAGCGGTCCGGCGAGCGCCGCCATGGAAACGAACCCCGCATGCAACCAGATGAGATAGCAGATCACCATGACGGCGAGCATGAGCAAACCGCGACGCGCTTCCCCTATATCGGCGAACACAGCCTGCCCCTCGTCGCCGCCCGCCGCGCCCCGCCGTGCATAGAGAAAAATCACGACAACCGCGCAAAGAGCCGTAAAGCCTAGGGTCAACTGCGGGAAGAACTTCGAGGGCAATCCCGAACTGGCCAGCAGCCCGCTGGTTTCGAATTGCTCAGCCATCCACGCGAAGTAGCAACTCGCTACGATCACTAGGATGGCAAAGACACTGTTTGCCGCTCGTTGACTGAGCATGGAAAAGATGTACCGACCGCAGCGCCTCTTGATAACGGGGCGCTGCGAGCGTCGCACTACTTCTTCAACAATCCAAGTCCGCCGAGGATGGGCGTATAGAGGTCGATGCCGAACTGGATGTTCTTGGTAACCGCCTCGGTTCCGTGAATCCAGTTGTAGCTCACGCTTTTCGGAATCTTGGCACGAAACTCGGGCGTGCCAAGCACCTTGGAAGCCTCCAGCAATTCGTCCACGATGGCTTGCGGTGTGCCTGCCTTGACGGCGAGGCCGCCATGGACCCAGACAGCGGCCTGCTTACCTGGGAACGCTTCGCCCACCGTTCGCACGCCAGGCAGGTCCTTGTCGAAGAACGCGGCTCGATTGTTATCGAGAATGATCAGAGGGCGGACCTTGTCGCCGTACTTGTGAATGGAAGCAACCTGGCCGACCGCGACATCCACCTGACCGCCTAGCAAACCGGCCATCGTCTTCGGTACCGTCTTTAGCGCAAGCGTCTTGAACTCGAGGCCGAACTCGCTGGCAAGTTGGACGGCACTCAGATTCGGCGGCGCACCCAAATTGTTGACACCGATAGTCAGCTTCTTGGCCTTAGCGCCAGCAATGAAATCTTCGAACGTCCGGTACGGGCTGTTAGCCCGGACGTATAGAGCATTGGAGGCCGAGATGCCTGCAAATAGAGGCACGAAATCTTTGAGCGGCTCGTAGGGCACTTTACGAGTCAGTGGCACAATCATGAAGCTGGGCGGCGACCAATTGAACAGCGTGTACCCGTCTGCGGGCTTCTCCAACACGCTCATCGTTGCCGGAATATGTGCGCCACCAGGTTTGTTTACGACATTGACGGGAACACCAAGCTCCTTGCTAAGCGCTTCAGCATTCATTCTCGCGACGATGTCGGCGTTGCCACCTGCCGCAAATGACACGATTAATGTAATCGGTTTGTCGGGGTACTCAGCTTGAGCGGCCCCGCCGCTGAGACCTAGTGCGGCCACTGTTGCAACGGCCAGGGTTCTCAAGTTCCTCACAACGCCTCCTTCAATTCTGCAATTTGAATTCTGCAATTCGGGATCATGCAGCTATATGGTGCTAAACCTCTGGATGGTTTCGAAACCGGGGGGTGATGTCAAGCAACACTGCCGGCCGTGAGCAGTCGTCGGAATTGGCTTTGTTGGAAGCACTCGGCCAGAGCTATCGAGTTCCTCACAAGCAGTCTCGCCACTGAAGGTATTGAGCGTGGATCTGCAAGCAATGAAACGGCAGACGCTCCCGCCGCACGCCGAGGTAGCCACGATGCTCCGCCATCAGATTCTCTCTGGTGCGCTCGCGCCCGGCAGGCAACTGTCCCGGCTACGCGAACTCATCGAGAAACTCGGCGTGGCGCGCATGACTGTCAAGCAGGCAATGGATGCCCTGGAAGGAGAGGGGCTGGCCGAGCGTTACTCCGGACGCGGTATCTTTGTCCGGGAGGTTGAGCTACCGGTCCGTCAGGCACTCAACATGCGCGCTGATTTGTCAGAGTTGCAGTCAGTGGTTGCCCAGCTGCGGGTGTCGGTGGTCCGAGCGCGGCCCGTCACTCTTACGCAACAGCGACGGCAAAGCGATTTCGAAGAAGGATTTACACAGCACCGATTCAAAATGGAGTGAGCGCACCATCGATGGTGTAAATGCTGCCGCTGATAAACTTGGCGTCATCACGACATAGAAACGCGACCAGCGCAGCGACTTCATCCGGCTCGCCATAGCGGCCGGCCGGGATCCCCCCGAGCACGCGTTTTCGCGCTTCCACCAGGTCGCCGGGAAAAGCGTCCTGTTCCACCGCGGCCAGCATACCGGTATCGATCTGCCCGGGGACGATCGCATTGATGCGTATGCCTTCGCCAGCATGAGCTTTCGCTCCAACGCGGGTCAGTCCGATGACCGCGTGTTTGCTAGCACAATAGACAGGCATTGTCGGACGGCCGCCTTGTACGCCCGCGGCGGAAGACACGTTGATGATGGCGCCACCGCCATTCTTGCGCAGCGCGGGAATGGCGTATTTCATCGTCAAGAACGTGCCCGTGACGTTGACGGCCATGACATGGTCGAAATTTTCAAGGCTCTGATCCTCGATCAGTGCGTTTTCCCCGACGATGCCAGCCCCGTTGAACAAAACGTCTAGGCGACCGAATTCGCTTTCGGCCCGTTCAACGAGCGCCCGCGCGTCGCCGTCGTAAGACACATCGGATTGCTGCGCGATGACCTCAGGGCCAATGGCAGCAAGTTCTTCCAGGCGTTGTGTATTGCGCCCTGATGCAATGATGTTGGCACCATCGGCTGCTAATCGCTTGACTGTAGCCACGCCGATCCCACCGGTAGCACCAGTGACGATTGCGACTTTGTTCTCCAGAGGTAGAGGCATGGGGTGGCCTACCCTACGCCGCCTAGAACGGTCTTGCCGATGGCAGCGCCAGCTTCCTGGTGCGCCAGCGCTGCCCGCAAGTTGGCTTCATTGAGCGGGCCGCAATTTTTGTTAACGGTTGCAACTAACGTCCCATCGTCAAGCATGTCCGCCACCCGGCAGAGCAGCTTGTGCTGCGCATCCATGTCGTCGGTCTGAAACATCGAACGCGCAAACATGAACTCCCAGCTGTAAGACAACGCCTTGAGTTTGATCGCCGAGATATCGATGCCCTGTGGATCGTCGATCAGAGCGATGTGTCCCCGCGGCTTGATCAAGTCAATGATTGCGGCAAAGTGCCGGTCGGTTTGGTTGAGGGTTGCCACATATTTCGGGGCGATCCCTAGCGCTGCTATTTCATCGTTCAGCGGGTTGCGATGGTTGACCACGTGGTCGGCGCCCATCCGCTTGACCCATGCGACGGTGTCGTCGCGCGATGCGGTCGCAATGACCGTCAACCCGGTGAGTTTCTTGGCGAGTTGGATCAGAATGGATCCAACACCGCCCGCGCCGCCGATGACCAACAGAGCCTCGCCGGCACCCGCACCTTCGTTGATGCCAAAACTGTCAAACAAGAGTTCCCAAGCCGTTATGCTGGTAAGCGCCATGCCGGCAGCGTCCGAGAAACTGAGCGATGCCGGTTTCCGTCCGACCAGCCGCTCATCCACAGCTTGGAATTCGGCATTGCTACCTGGCCTCGTGAACTCGCCGGCGTAGAACACTGCGTCACCCGGCTTGAACAGGGTGACATCTGCGCCGACCTCTTGCACCACGCCTGCGGCATCAAACCCTAAAATTCGCGGGCCGCCTTCCGGCTGCCGGTTGGCACGCACTTTGACATCGACAGGGTTGACTGAGACTCCACGCACCTCCACGAGCAGATCGCTAGCCCCGGGTGATGGCATCTCGGCGTCGAATTCAAGCACAGAGGTTGCGGCTGAAATCGGGCCTCTTTCGGTGTAGCCAATCGCTTTCATTATGTAATCTCCGCGTAAGACGGTTGAGCTTATGCAGGACAGCCTGCCGCTATGCCTCAAAATTAACAAGTACCTACATTTTTGTAAGTAATGGCTTCACTCAAAGATGGATTGGTCATATGGCGCGAAAATACAATTGGAAAACAGGTTGCGACGTCGAAGCGACCTTGAGCGTGATTGGCGGGCGGTGGAAACCTATATTAGTGTGCCGGCTTCTTGGCGGACCCAAGCGCTTTGGCGCACTGTGTCGTCTCGCTCCGAACGCCACCGAGCGCATGATTACTTTGCAACTCCGTGAGTTGGAGGCGGACGGTATCATTACGCGGCATGTTTTTACCGAGGTTCCGCCACGTGTTGAGTATGCAATCACCGATCTCGGCCGCTCTTTGGAGCACATCATTGAGGCCATGCAGATCTGGGGCAGCGCGTTCAAAGCACGCCGTGCCGAAGAACAACCGGAACGGACACATTCCGAAGCGGCGAGCGTGTAATCCAGCTCGCGAAGACGCTAGCAAGTACTGCATTAGCTGTAGCTGCGAGAGTCCAGACGGCTTCGCGGTCATCTGAGTCTTTTCGCTTTTCCACCTGTAGCCATGGCACTGAACGACCCCACAGACATAACCGCGCGACTGCGGGCAATGATCGAATCCGACTTCGCAGATGGCGACCGCTTGCCGTCCGAAGTCAAACTCTCCGAAGCCCTGGGCGTCAGCCGCGCAAAGCTGCGGGAAGCCTTCGGCAAGCTGTGGCAAGCCGGTTTGATCGAGAAAAAATGGGGCGTTGGTACGATTGTTCGAAAGCCCAGGGACGAAAAGTCGCTCACCGTACCGTTGCCTTACATTCGCAGTCACCCGGCATTGATACGTGAAAGTGGGCAAGAGGCGTCTGTATCGGATCTCTCAATCCTGCGCCGCCCCGCCGACGCTATGATTTCGGACCTTCTCGATATTGCGCACGATAGCGAGATTTGGCTGATCGACCGTGTGTTTCGAGCCGATGATGTTCCAGTTCAACGAACATTCGATGCCGTCCCTGCGGTCATCGAGGGCGTCGCCTTCGACGCTAGCGGCTTCGACGTTAATACGAACACGCTTATCGCGATGTTTCATGATCAATTGGACAGCGAGTTGTTCCGCTCTGACGGCCGGCTTTCGGTTGTTCCGGCCCCTGGCGATACAGCGTCCCTGCTCGGATTGCGCGAAGGCGAGCCGGTACTCTTAGTCGAGTACAGTGCTTATTCGAATCGGGGCACGATAATTTGCTATTCGGTCACCTGGTACAACCCGGCGCGCATTGATGTCCGGTTCTCGGCCGAGCGGCGTGAGGCGCTGGACTTCCACGGCAGTATTCCGCAGGTCGCGGAGAAGCGAGTCCCCCCAATGCGCGTCAGTTCGCATCTGAGTGCGCTGAAACAACGCTAGCCTGCCAGACTGCTTTGCGGCGACGGCAAGCGCCCAAGAAGCAATTCTGCACGCCCTGACTTGGGGCATATTGACTTAGGGCATATTGAACCCTTATAAACGCTGCCAAAGGTCAGACCTCTGACCTCTATCCCGTACCCCGCTGTACCCCGCGCTACGGCCATACGCGGATGGTTAGAGGGAGAAAAACTTGCATGTGTCTTCTGTGACGGGGGGTGCAACATTGCCGGCTCTGTCCAAGCGAAATCTAGCGCCAGGCGCGCAGTTGCCGCCAACCATTTTTCAAGACAACCTGATGAAGGCCGATAGATGCTACTAGCACGCGACGAGCGTACGCTCCAAAGCTCGGCCTTCGACGCCATCAGCTTCGAGCTGTGTAGCAGGCGTAAAGACGTCATCATGATGAGCGCCGACCTCAGCCAGTATGTCGATCTGTTCCGCGTTTGCGCGGAACTGCCCGAGCAGTATGTCGAGGTAGGCATGGCGGAACAGAACTTGGTCGGGGTCGCGGCCGGTTTGGCAAAAGCGGGATATGTGCCGGTGGCGACCACGTTTGGCAGCTATGCCTCGCGCCGTTGTTTCGACCAGATGGTGATCTGCATGGGCACCAGCAAGAATACTGGCATCGTCCTGGCTTTTACTCCCGGGATCTCCAGCCCGGCGCCGATTCACCACCAAGGCACAGAGGATTTGGGCATGTTGCGGGCGGTGCCCAATGCGACCGTGATCGATCCGATGGATGTTACCGATCTCGCCCAAGCACTCGAGGTCGCTTGCGAAACGCCTGGCCTCGTTTACATGCGCGGACATCGCGGCACAACGCCACGGATGCTCGACCCCGAGACATTCAAATTTGAACTGGGGAAGACCTATCCCCTGCGTAACGGCGGCGGCGTGGGTGTGATCGCCTGCGGGCACGCGACGCAATGGGCGGTCGAAGCCGCGGATGTATTGGTCGAACGGGGGGTCGATCATTCACTGCTACACGTACCCACGATAAAGCCGGTGCACAAGGAAGAAATAATCGATTACTGCTTGGCCCACGAGCAGATCGTTACCGTTGAAAACCACCAGATTTCTACCGGCCTCGGTGGGCTGGTGAGCGAGATCATCGCAAGTGTCGGTCGCGGCCCGCGCATAACCCGCATCGGCGTGCCTGACCGGTGGGCCCCGGGCGGATCAATCGGGCACATTCGCAAGCACTTCGGCCTGGATGCTGCAACCTTGGCCACGCGGATCGAGGCGCTCATGCAATGAGGAGCAACTCCGGGAAACGCATAAAAGCCCTGGAACTGTGGGCGGCAAAGTTACGCCGGAACGTTGTCGATATCTGCATGCAACGCGGGGGTTATGCTGGCCAGGGCGTAGCGCTCGCCGATGTTGGAGCATGCATCTTTTTCGACGAAATGCGCGAGGACGGCAAGGGTTGGTACCATGATCGTTTTGTCAACTCGAACGGCCACGACACCATTATCAACTACGCTGCCATGGCCGAGCTAGGTATCTACTCCATGGCGGAGCTTCGGACCATGGGCGCCGATGGCTCTGCGATCGACCAGAGCCCAATCGAATGGGCGCGAGGGTTCGAGATCACCTCGGGTTCGCTCGGCACCGGCGTGTCGCAGGCGGCCGGGATCGCGCTTGGCGAACGCAAAAGAGGCAGCGACAAGCGTGTAATTTGTTTGCTTTCTGACGGCGAGCTTCACGAAGGCAGCGTGTGGGAGGCATTCATGTTTGCTGCCCACTACGCGTTATCAAATTTCATCGTCATCATCGACAACAATGATCTTGGCGCCACCGGCAAGACCTCTGATGTGATGGCGGTTGCACCGGTCCGAGAAAAAATGGAAGCATTCGGATTCCATGCCCGCCAGATAAATGGCAACAGCATCCCTGAAGTTCTGGGCGCTTTCGAGGAAGCACGCACGCTCCCGGGGAAACCATACGCAATGATCGCCGACACCAAGATCTTCGCTGGCATCGACGTCTATCAAGACGCGATCCCTTTCGCCCATTTCGTCGGGAAAGACGGACGTTGGGACACCGGGCGCCTTGAGTGGGAGCTAGGATGGAATGAAATCCTAGCGACGATCGAACGGCTCGAAACCGAATTAGCCGCGCTCGATTAGGATAGCCATCAGCCTCGGAACGAATCGACAAAGGGTGAGACTATCGATACCGGGCGCAACAGAATTTAGGGCGCCTGCTAAAAATAGTCATTTTTCCGTGAGTGCAAGGAAGCACCGCGCGCACAACCGCAGTGTATAGGTGATACCTGAGGATTCGAGCACGGAGATGACGCCGCAATCGCGGAAAAAGTGCATTTTTAGCAGGTGCCCTTTATTGGGTTCCACCTGTGCCCTACTTTGGCCGATCGGCAAAGACATCAAGGCGCATATCAAAACACTGCGCAAGGCATTGGAGGTAGCCCGAGGTCCACAGCCCGAATATGCAGGGTGAATGAACGCCCGCAACACAATCAATCTCCCAGAGGAGAAGAAGTATGAATCTAATGAAATGGATAAAAGCGCTTGCGCTATACGCCACCGCGCCGGTGCTGTTGGCGCCGGCGGTCTGGGCATTGGAAATCAAGGTTGGCAGCTACGAGCCGGAAGGCCACTATCTGGTACAGCACGTCTATATCCCCTACCTCAAGGAAATCGAAAAACGCACCGACGGCGCACTCACGTTCAAATGGTTCCATGCCGGCACATTGGTCAAAGCGCCGCAAACGATAGATGGCCTCAAGTCCGGACTGGTCGATCTGGTTGTCACCACGGGTCTGTTCACGCAAGAGAGTCTTTTCCCAGCAACCCATGTGATGACCTTGCCGTTCCAGTTCGATAGCACGGTCGAGGCGAACCACGTCTTCCAGAAGGCTTACCACAACATCCCGGAAGTCAAAGCGGAGTTCGAAGGTCTGGTGCCGCTGGGCTTCCATGTATCGGATTTCTTCAACCTGCACATTCACAAAGATGTCGCACCGGTGAAGACGCTCGAGGACCTGCAAGGTCTGGAGATTGGCGCATTTTCGAAGTCCGGCGTTACTTACAGTAATCTGCTCGGCGCGACGCCTAGGAACGTCAAGGTGTCGGACCTTTATGTGACACTGCAACGCAAGGCGGTTGACGGTATCTGGTTCCCGACCGCCCCCATCATCAAGTGGAAGATGACCGACCACACCAGCAACCACTCGCTGGTAGGCGGCCCGTTCGTGATGATTCCGATGACAATGTCGGTGCAAGCCTGGAACAAGCTGACGCCGGAGCAACAGGCGCTGTTGCGCTCGATGGAAAACGAACTCACCAACTTCACGGGTGCTATTGTCGATAACCGCAGAGGCTCGTCAGTGAGCAAGATGAAAAAACGCGGTGACACCATCATTACCCTGTCGCCAGAAGAGAAAGCAAAATGGGTTGCGAAGACCAAGCCCGCCTACGATGAATGGATGAAAACCATGACGGACAAGGGCATTGATGGTGAGGCGATTCTCGCGAAGGTGCGCGAGTACACCGCTGAATTTAAGGGTATGAAGTACACCTCCGCGAAATGGTGGGGCAATAGCTGGCAGGAATAACAACAGCTTGTTTTTGAGCGGCGTCCGGCCGCTCATCTAAACTCGAGCGGACCGCAAACCTCGTCACCCGGGCAACGGTATTGCCCTGGTTACCGGAGTAGCGGCCCGCTTCCTCAACCGTCCGCCTACGCGGATAGCCATTCGCTGAGGGACTGGACGGCGGTCCGAGGGGGCGACAAACTCGGAACCTGTCTTGGAAGGAAGACGTGATGGTAAATCAGGATCCGGTGGTCGATAGCCCATCGAACACCAAAGACCGTGCAACTGACGGTCCGATATTGCCTGAACACTCTCACGACGTCTTTGCTCTGATCGCCGGGGCCGCTCACCGCATTCTTGACCCTATCTGCCGCTATCTTTGTTATGCGGCCGCCATCGTGACCTTATTGATGGCCATTGGCATGGTGGTAGACCTTGTCAGCCGGCTGATCTTTCGCAGCCCGCTGTCGGGCATGATCGAATTACAAACCTTCATGTTGGTGTTCATGGCATTTTTTAGTGTTGCTTACACCATGCTGAAAAACCAACATGTTGCGGTTGACCTGCTCACATCCAGACTATCGGACCAGGTCAATAGCTTCTTACAAAGCATTTTTTCCATTTGGGGAGCGTTCCTATTCGGTGCGATGAGTTGGCTCAGCGCTGCGCGTGCCATCGAAGCTTTTCAGCGCGAAGAGGTGGCCGACATAACACGCATGCCCTTTGGGCTTCTTTATGCGGTGGTCGCACTTGGAACGTTGCTGCTTGCACTCACGCTGTTTGCAGCGCTGTTCACGCACTTGTCGGGCTTATACCGACACCACCGTAATAGCGCGAAGTTTGGGACTGTATTTTGTGCGGTTGTATTGATTGCGGTTGCCGGAATGTTCTCCGCCGCGCTGATGAAGACGCTGTTTGGAGATTTCAACTCTGCAACCGTCGGCATCATCTACACGCTGCTGATGATGGCCATTTTATTGCTTGGATTTCCGGTTGCGTTCTCGATGGCCTTCACCGGACTCACGGGCCTCATGTATCTGATCGGCAATGACGTAGCGTTCAACGTCGCCAAGATCAATACCTACGACGCTGTTGCCCAATATTTCTTTGTCGTCATTCCGTTCTTTTTGCTGATGGGGTTTCTCGTCCTACACGCGGGCATCGGGGCAAAACTCTACAACGCGGGTATCAAGATGTTCGGCCGTTTGCCCGGCGGACTCGCCATCGGAACGGTGGCCGGGTGCGGCGGGTTTGCCGCGATTTGTGGTGAGAGCGTCGCCGCGGCGGCGACAATGGGTTCCGTCTCTATTCCGCAGATGAAGAAATACAACTACGACGATTCGCTCGCGACCGGCTCAGTCGCTGCCGGAGGAACGCTAGGGATCCTGATCCCACCCAGTATCGGATTTGTTGTCTATAGCATCATCACCGAGCAATCCATCGGCAAGATGTTCATGGCAGGCATTATTCCGGGGATCATCCTGGTCACCGGATTTGCCTTGGCGGTGTATGTGCAATGCCGGATCAATCCGAGTCTAGGGCCAAAAGCGCCGAAGGCCACGGCTGCGGAAATCCTCCAGTCCATCACCGGCGTATGGCCGGTGGCAATTTTGTTCGCCGGTGTAATCGGTGGCATCTACTCCGGCCTGCTCACACCAACAGAAGCCGGAGGCATCGGTGCTAGCGGGGCACTGTTGATCGCATGGTTCGCGCCCGGGTTCAACCGTCACAAACTGTTCGCAGCGCTATTGGAAGCCACCCAAACTAGCGCGATGATCTTCACGATCCTGATCGGCGTCGGCTTGCTGGGATACTTCGTCACGCTCACCGATCTCCCCCTTGCGTTTGCCAACTTCCTCAAGGGTCTCGACGTATCGCGCTACGTCATCTACGTGCTCATTCTCCTCCTCTACCTGGTTCTTGGAATGGTCATGAACATCATTCCGATGATGATGCTGACCCTGCCTATTCTTTTCCCTACCGTCGTTGGACTCGGATTCGATCCGATTTGGTTCGGCGTCATCATGGTGATCATGATGGAGATGGGTCAGATCACTCCGCCCATTGGCATCAATGTCTTCGTTATCCACGGCGTGGCCAAGAAATACAACGTATCCATGGCGACGATTTATCGCGGGATCATCCCCTTCGTCATCGTGGAAATCCTGGTAATCGTTCTGCTCACGATTTTTCCAGAAATCACATTATGGTTGCCCGATTCCATGGATATTTTGGCGCCCCTTGAATGACGGAACATTCCCTCGGGCCACGTTCAGCGCTTGTAACGGGCGCGACCAGCACAAGTACTATTGTTGGCCATGAATAGACAGGACCACCTTGTCGAGATACGACAACTCGCCGCGGTTGCTCGGACATGCTTCAACTGCCGGGCAAAATGCGGCGCGAAAGCGGCACACCATCGCCGAGTCTCGTTTGACACCATCACACCACCCGTAGCAGGAGCACAGCATGAAAGCGGCCGTCTTTAAGTCCGTTGGCACCCCGCTTGTCGTCGAGGACGTGGCGGAGCCCATTCCAGGGCCCGAAGAGTTGGTGATCGCGGTGCGCGCATGCGGCATTTGCGGCACGGACTTGCACTGGACCGAGCACCACAATACGGATGGCGCCTGGCGCCCCTTGGCCACCGGCGGCATCTTGGGCCACGAGTTCGCCGGAGAAGTGGTCGAGGTAGGCGGCGAGACGAATGGCGGCTTCAAGGTGGGTGAGGCGATCTGCGCGCTGCCCTTCGTCAGTTGCGGGCGCTGTGCGGCCTGCATGGCCGGTCGATTTTATCGTTGCTCTTCCGTGGACACGCGAGCTACGCCAACATTGCCGGGCGCCTATGCGGAGTTCACCAGGGTCGGACTTGCAAGCGCCATTCGGCTCCCCGAAGGTGTCGATTATCGGATGGGCGCGCTCGTTGAGCCTCTCGCAGTGGGGTTGGCGGCAGCGGAACGCGCCACCTTGCAAGCGGGCAGCACTATTCTCATCATGGGTGCCGGTCCGGTCGGCCTCAGTGTTGCCCTGTGGTGCCGTCACCTGGGCGCGCGGCAGGTGGTGGTAAGCGATTTAGTGGGCGCCCGAGCCAGCCGTGCGGCTGACTTTGGTGCCACCGAATTCATCGACGCGAGCGTCGAAACTGTGAGCGACCGGCTGCATATTGTCTGCGGTGGCCCGCCAGATGTGGTGTTCGATTGCGTCGGCGTCGCCGGGACCATGCAACAAGCCATCGAGGTCGTTGCTAACGACGGGTGTGTGGTGGTCGCGGGCCTTTGCATGGGCACGGATTCGATCGTGCCCGCGATCGCCGTCGTCAAGGCAATCGACCTGCGCTTCACCATGTGCTACGAGAAGCGTCATTTCGAAGTCATCGTGGAACTGCTCGGTAACGGCCGGCTCGACGTCGCACAACTCATCACGGGCTCGGTGGGCTTCGATACGTTCTGCGACAGGTTTGAATCACTTAAATGCGCCGGCCCCGACCTGAAAGTCATGTTGGAGCCAGCCGGAACATAAAGGGTCGCCATCCTGGCCCACGGGCGCTGTAGCACTATGCCTCACAGTCGATTGGCGTCTAGGTCAGCCTGGGCTTGCTCATCAGAAAATCCTCTCTCGTTAGGATAAAGAATTTTCTACGGCGAAGTGGGACTGTTATTGGGGATAGTTACACATTCACGTTAATCGCAATGCCTTTATGTCATCTATCCGGGCGGCTGGCGAAACGACGTACAGGCCTTGACGACATGACTGCCGCCGTTCATCCGAAACCACTGGGCTATTGCAGCCTCACCGAAATGTCCGAACGGTGGATTTCCGCTGTCGTGCATCAGGCACGCCGTTTCTACGAAAGTCACGAGTGCCGTACGCTCTTCAGCCGTGGCAAATTCTTCTTTCGCAAGGCCGATGCAGATTTGATCGGCAATGTATCGGCCTACCTGAGAAACTTCGAGTGAGTGCGTCAGCCGGCTTCGTACGGCCGCGTTTGGCTCCATGGAGAATACTTGTGCTTTCTGCTGAAGCCTTCGAAATGCAGGGCAGAAAAGTAGCCGCCCTCTGTCGCTTTCGGCCTCTAGAACAAGGATGCGTTGTTGCTAGCCTCAACCTAAAGGGCAGTGTTGGGAAGACCACTGCCGGTACGCCCATCTGCGTTTGTTGTCGCTGTGCGCACGTGTAGGCGCTCGCCATTCACCTGGTAGAGATCGATGCGGATACCCGCTGGCCAGTTTAACGGCTGCGGGGTCGAGCACGGGTGTACCGAGGCTTGCCATGGCCTGGCGGTCGATTCAGCTTTGCGGCTCAGTGTCGTCGGCACCCAGGCCACCGGACTTAAGAGCCGTCTGCTCGTCAACCAACTCGTCCGGCAGCAGAAGGTTCAGTGCGATGGCAATGAACGCAGCCGGCAATAGCCCGGATGACAGCAACACTTTCGCGGTGGCAGGTAGGTGTTGCAGAGCACCGGGCTCGAGTTGCAGCCCGAGTCCGATCGAGATAGAAATCGCGAAGATCACCATATTGCGCCGGTTCCACGTGACGTCGGACAACATGTTGACACCGGCGGCAACAACCATGCCGAACATCACGATCACGCCGCCGCCCAGCACCTCGATCGGTATCGTTGATACGAATGCGCCTACCTTTGGAACGAAGCCGGCAATGATCAGGAAGATGGCACCAAAGGTCACAACGTGACGGCTCATCACACCGGTAATAGCCACGAGGCCGACATTCTGTGAAAAGGAGGTGTTGGGCAGTGCGCCGAACAGCCCGGCTAAGGCCGTACCAATACCGTCGGCAAATGTAGCGCCCTTGATCTCCGCGTCGGTCGCCTCACGATTGGCACCACCCTTGGTGATACCGCAGACATCGCCCACCGTCTCGATGGCCGAGATGAAAGCCATCAGACAAAATCCAATCATTGCAGCGCCGGTGAACTCCACTCCGAAATGAAACGGATTCGGCAGCGCAAATGCGCCCGCGCGTCCAACATTGCCAAAGCTGACCATGCCGAGCGCAAGAGCAACCAGATAGCCAACGATCAGCCCGATGAGTACAGATGCGACAGACAACATGCCGCGTGCGAAGAACTTGAGCCCTAGCGTCACGCAGATGACAACCAGTGCAAGAGACCAGTTCAGAAGACTGCCGTACTCGGGCTTGCCCATTGCAGGGACACCGCCAGCTGCGTACTGAATGCCGACTTTGACCAGGGCTAGCCCTATCATCGTGACGACCAGACCGGTCACTAGAGGCGGCAATGCGAAGCGGATCCGACCTACAAATGGCGCCAGGCAGGCATGAAAAATCCCTCCAACCAGCACGCCACCCATAACTGCGGCCATGGCATCCACGCCCTTGCCGGCCACCAGGGGGATCATGATTGGGATGAACGCAAAACTCGTGCCTTGGACGATTGGCAGGCGCGCACCCACCGGCCCGAAGCCGATCGTCTGGATCAACGTTGCGACACCGGCAAACAGCATCGACATCTGGATCATGTAGATGAGGTCCGGAAAGTCCGCCGAGTTCGACCCGAAGCCGAAGCCGGCCGCGCCGGCAATGATGATGGCGGGCGTGATGTTGCTGATGAACATCGCGAGCACATGCTGAATGCCAAGCGGAATCGCCGACCTTAGCGGGGGGGTGTAATTCGGGTCCCGTAGCTGTTCGGGCGTGCCGAGTTTGGTATCAGTCGCCATCGTCTACTCCTCATCCTCGCCGGATTGGTATTGGCAGTCGCTCTGCCCCGCGCATGAACCTGCTCTGTCTAGCAAGCGCGGTTTATTGTCATACAATAGACTGCGCTCTAGGCAATCAACAATATCGTACGACGGCGCCTTGCTGCGATTGCAGCAGCACCCTAACAATAGAATGCCGATGTCAACATCCGCTTATCCCCGAGACCTATTCGGCTACGGTCCGACTCCACCGCAGCCACAGTGGCCGAACCAAGCGCGCATAGCCGTTCAGTTCGTCATCAACTACGAGGAAGGGGCCGAGCGCTGTGTGCTCCACGGAGACGCCGGGTCCGAGGCATTCCTGTCCGAAATCATTGGCGCCGCCCCGTACAGCGGTGTCCGTCACATGAGCATGGAGTCGCTCTACGAATTCGGCGCCCGTTGCGGTTTCTGGCGACTGCACCGGCTGTTCACGGAGCGCCAGATACCGGCGACGGTGTTCGGCGTAGCGATGGCATTGGAGCGCAATCCACGTGCGGTCGAGGCAATGCTCGACGCCGACTGGGAGATCGCCTCTCACGGCTATCGTTGGTTGGACTATCAGTTCATCGACGAGCGTGTGGAGCGGGAACACCTGGAACAGGCCATCGAGGTTCACACACGGGCGACCGGCGCGCGGCCGCGCGGCTGGTACCTGGGACGCACGAGTCCGAACACCCACCGGCTGGTCGGTGAGTATGGGGGATTTGTCTACAACGCCGACTCCTACGCCGATGAACTGCCTTACTGGGATGTCACCGGCGGCGTGACCCAACTCATGGTGCCGTATACGCTCGATGTCAACGATATGCGTTTCGCGACGCCCCAAGGTTTTAGCAATGGGGAAGATTTTTTCATCTATCTGAAGGACAGTTTCGATGCGTTATACGCTGAAGGGGCGACCTCTGCGAAAATGCTGTCCGTCGGTTTGCACTGTCGTCTTGCAGGGCGCCCGGGGCGCGCCGCCGCACTCGCCCGTTTTCTGGATTATGTGCAAAGCCATGATCAGGTGTGGGTGACGCGACGCCTAGATATCGCCAATCACTGGCGCACGGCGTTTCCCGCTCCGGCATGAATCCGCCCGCGGCGGGTGAGCCGGGTCTTGCCACGCTGTACGGCTAGGCCTGGGCACTGCTCCCTTCGTGTACGGCGTACGGGTAGGTTTTGACAGCGCTAATGCGGCGCGTTTGCTGAGCGCTGTCGCTGCTGGCGGTATCGCTCTTCAATACCCGTAGGGCTCATCGCTTCGCTGGCGCTGCTGGCGCTGGTGCGCTCTAGCGGCGACACCGCTTCGGGGAACCAACGAAATGTGGTACCGGTCACGCGTGTAATACGCCGCCTAAGCGGGGGCTCCCGCGCAACCAGTGTAGAATGCCGAAGCACTGGCCGCCGCTCAGGGCTAGTGCGCGCCTACAACACTGAGACGAATTCGGATGCATGACAACGAGGTCCCCAAAGAGCGTGCCGCAGGCGGTGAGTCGATGTCCACACTTCGCGCCGCCGATGCCATCCCTACGGCAACGGATGTTCGCCCTGCCAAGGTGATCGATGCGCCGGGCGTGGAGCGGCAGCGGATACCGGATATGAACGATACGGTGGCCGATGCACTGGTGGGTGCCATGGAGACGCGGATCGGGCAATTGGAGCACCAGGCCAAACGCTTGCGTTACTCCATGTTCGCAGCAATTTTGCTCATCGCTTTTCTCATCATCAATCAATTCAGCCCGGCCAATGTGACAGTCCAGCAAACACTGATGGAATCCAAAGAGTTCAAACTGATAGACAACTCGGGCAACACACGCTTGTTTTTGCGCATGTACTCCAAGGTGCCCGTGTTCCAACTCTTGGACAGCAATGGCAAGCCGCGCATGTCCCTGGGCCTGCGATTCGATGACACGCCTTTTATCGATTTATCGGACAAAATTGGACGTACCCGGGCAACGTTCGAGATGACGCAAGAGGATGCGCCCACCTTAAAACTCTTCAACGAGGACGGCGACGTGTCTTTTGCCATCAACTGATGCGCCTCTATAGGGTAACTGCTAAAAACAGTCATTTTTTCGTGAGTGCAAGGAAGCACCGCGCGCGCAACCGCAGTGTATAGGTGATACCCGAGGATTCGAGCACGGCGCTGACGCCGCAATCGCGGAAAAAGTGCATTTTTAGCAGGCGCCCTATATTCGAGCCCACCAGTCTCTAGCGTTCACCATGCCCCTAGCAGCGATCGGGCGATGCCACCTTTTACTTGAATTACACAATTAGCCTCATCATCGGAGGTAGCCCGTATGACTCACACTGTGTTGCCGCTCACGGATCTTGTGCACCGCGCACGCTCATACGTAACCGGCGCGCTTTTTTTGATCGCTTTTTTACTGACCGCAGTCACTCTGAGCGCCTGTGATGCGCCGCCCGACATCGAGGGACTGCTCGCCAAAGCCCGAGCTGCCG
This sequence comes from Gammaproteobacteria bacterium, assembly GCA_012103455.1. Lineage (GTDB taxonomy): Bacteria > Pseudomonadota > Gammaproteobacteria > HK1 > HK1 > WLWT01. The sequence goes on along the minus strand of WLWT01000001.1, from coordinate 2,499,165 downwards.
CCGCTGCCGGCGACTACAGCACCGCTATCATCGAATATAAAAACACATTGCAAGCCGAGCCCGAAAATGCACAGACACGCTGGCAACTGGGCCAAATCTACCTGGATCTGTCACAGCCTGCAGCAGCATTCAAGGAATTCGAGAAAGCCGCCGCTCTAGGTATGGAGAGCGAGGATTTGACGCTAGCAATGTTGCAGGCGCGCCTCAATCTGGGCCAGTTCGAGGAGTTATTAAAAGAACTGCCTGGTGCTGCGTTAACAAGCTCACCCGATACCCTGCTCGTGATGCGCGCAGAGGCCCAGCTCGGACTGCGCGACATGAAGGGGGCAAAAAACACTTTCGAACGGGTACTTGAGACCGATCCCGACTCCGCCGGGGCCCATCGCGGACTCGCCAAAATCGGCCTGGCTACCGGGGATCATGAACTGGCGCAGGTACATCTAGACGCAGCCACCCAACTAGATAAAGGCAACGCCGAGAGTCAGTTTTTAAAGGCTGAGCTGGCCATGACCACGAATGAGTTCGAAATCGCCGAGGCCGCATTCAGGAAAGCACAAGCGCTCACCAAGGGCGCGCCTAACCCCACCCTCGGGTTAGCCCGCTCGCTGCTTGCACAAAACCGAGCAGAGGAGGCCAAGACGCAACTCGAGGTCCTACACCGGGCGGCGCCAGGAGCGGCCACGGTCAATTATTTTCGTGCCGTCGCTGCGTATCAGCTAGGCGACACAGACAGCGCCTTCGTCTCTTTGCGAGACGTGCTACAGGTGCGGCCGAACCACCCTCAAGCGCTCTTTCTAATTGGTTCGCTTTCCTACGACAAAAGAGAATTCCGCCAAGCCGAAGACTATCTCAGCCGGTTTCTGTCCATATCACCCGATAACATTGCGGCGCGTAAACTGCTCGCGACAGTGCATTTGGCGCTCGATCAAAACAAAGAGGCGGCCAGTACCTTGGAACCCGTCGTCAACGACAGTACCCAGGACCCACAGCTTGTCGCCATGCTGGGCAGTGCTTATCTAGGACTGCGCGACGCAAAAAGAGGGTCCGACTTGCTGGAACGCGCCGCGGCTTTGGCTCCCGGAGCCGCCGCCATCCGTACTCAATTAGCGTTGTCGCAACTGCTGGATGGTTCTTCGCAGAAGGCCATCGCCTCCCTAGAGCAAGCCGTGAAACTGAACCCGAACTTCGACCGCGCCGATCTGTTATTGATATTTACGCACTTGCGCAACCGCGACTGGGATAAAGCCATCGCCGCCGGCGAAGCGCTCATCGCCAAGCAGAAAGACGCACCGATACCGCTCAATCTGGTGGGCGCCGCTTATGTGGGCAAGGAGAATCTGGACAGAGCACGTGAATATTATCAAAGAGCCTTGGACGCCGATGAAAACTTCGTCAATGCGGCCCTCAATATCGCCGCGTTGGACGTTCAACTGAACCGTTTGGATGAAGCCCGAAAACGCTATGAAGCCATCCTGGCTAAGAACCTGTTCAAGATCTGACGATTTTGGACATCTGACCTAAGCTATTGTTATCCATAGTCATAGCGGCTGCGAAGGCAATGACAGACGAGCGAATCTACCCGAGTGACCTATCTCGCCAACAGTTCGAGAAAGTTAGACCGATCCTGGAGGCGGCGCGTCGGCGAACCAAGCCAAGGCAACTCGATCTCTATCACGTGTTCAACGCAGTGTTGTACCTGCTGAAGACCGGCTGCCAATGGCGCATGTTGCCCAACGAGTATCCAAAGTGGCGAAGTGTGCATGAGTATTTCACTATCTGGCGGCAATCGTCCCCAGAAGACTCTTGCAGCGCCTTGGACAAGGCGTTAAAAAAATGGGTTGGCGAGGCCCGCAAATCCCAGGGGCGCAGTGGCAAAACCAGCCTGATCATCGTTGATGCACAGAGCGTGAAGAACACAGACAGTGCAAACCACAAAGGTTATGACGCAGGCAAGAAGACTTCTGGTATCAAGCGGCACATAGCTGTGGACACTCAGGGATTGGTGCACGCTGCTTTTGTGACCACGGCAAATGTCACTGATCGAGCTGGGGCACTGGCCGCACTTGCTGCTCAAGCAGATGGGCGCCTCTCGGAGGTTAGGTGTGTAGTGGGCGATGGCGGGTACACGGGGATGGCTTTCGCTGGCGAAGTGCTGAGATTAATCGGAGCGAACGTCGAAATTATCAAACGCTCGGACACGGGTCGTTTTGCCGTCCTCCCGAAGAGGTGGGTTGTCGAGCGAACCTTCTCATGGTTTGAGAAAAACCGCCGGTTGTGGAAAAACTGTGAGCGGCTAATCGAAAGCTCGTTGGGCATGATGCTACTTGCAAATATTGCGCTGTTGCTTCGGAGATCTTGAACAGGCTCTAAGGATCCCACAGTCGAACCGGCTAGTGTAGCACTCGCGCGGGTCGCCAACTTTCAGGGAAAACACGCAAAAGCGGTGGAAGTTTTGCAGGCCTCGCGTAAAGCCAATCAGCAGTCGCTGGCTCCACGGCTGATGTTGAACGAATTGTACCTGCACAAAGCCAAACCCAAGGCCGCATTCGAAGTGTCCGAGGAAGCGGCCCGAATTGCTCCCGACGATCCCCAGGTACGTTTCGCACTAGGCCGTGCTTACGGTGCGAATGGGGATTTCAAACGGGCTAAATCCCTGCTCTCATCGCTGAGTAGAGATTTCCCGGAGTCGCCCGCGGTGCACTTCCAACTCGGCATGCTGATGCTTCGTATGGGAGAGCAGGAAGCGGCGCGCACCCATTTGCAACGCACCCTTGATGTCCAACCCAATCACTACGGCGCGCTACTCGCCATGGGCGAACTCGAAGCGAGACAAGGCAATTTTGACAAAGCGTTCGCCCTCGCGGAGCAACTGGATAAACTCGCCCCCGATATTCCGGGCCCAACCGTATTGCGCGGCGATGTCTATGCATATGCGGGCGAATACGACGCCGCCGTCAGCGCTTATAGGGAAGCGCTTAAACTGCTACCTAGTGGCCGGATCATCATGAAGCTCCACCACGCCTTAAACAACTTGGGCAAAGAAGAGCAAGCCCAGGCATTACTCACGGACTGGTTGAACGATCACCCGGACGACCAAACTGTGCGTTTGGCCTCAGCCAGCATTCAGCAATCGGCGGGCAACGCCAACTCGGCTATAGAGCACTACGAACGCATACTGGCGGCAGCGCCTGACAATGTCGTCGCTCTTAACAATATCTCTTGGCTTTATTTCGAAAAGGGCGACCCACGGGCTATGGAATATGCTAAGAGGGCCTACGATCTGGCTCCCCGGCAGCCGGCGGTAGCCGATACCTATGGCTGGTTTTTGGTTCAATCAGACAGCGTACAGCAAGGGCTTGGCATCCTTAAACGTGCTGCCCGCAGTGCTCCCGATATGCCTGAGATCCAGTACCATTTCGCGCTGGCGCTGGTGCAAGCCGGTCAAAGTGACCAGGCTAGGCCGATCCTCAAAAAGATGGCCATGGCTGAAGGAACGCCGTCCTTTAATGAAGCGGCCAGGCAATTGCTAAAGACTTTGTAAGAAGCACCGATTGCTCCGATACGAAGGATTGGGCCAAAAACGATTGGGCCAAAAACGATTAGGCTAAAAACTAATGAGTGGAACGGTGCTGGTCACTGGCGGCGCGGGTTACATCGGCTCCCATGTAGTCAAACAACTTGGCGAAGCCGGACGTAAGGTTGTTATCTTGGACAACCTGTCCAAGGGCTTTAGAAATGCGGTGCTGCACGGAGAACTTATCGTTGGCGATGCCGCTGATATCGAATTGGTCTCCAACATTCTCACCACTGCTAACATTGATGCGGTGATGCATCTCGCCGCCCATACGGTGGTACCGGAATCGGTCGCCGATCCCATGAAGTATTACGGCAACAACACCTGTACCACCCGTAACTTGTTGACCTGCTGTCAGCGCACTGGTGTCAAACACTTCATTTTTTCATCGACGGCGGCCGTTTACGGCATGCCGGATGGCCCGGTGGCGACCGAAGACACCCCTACCCTACCCATCAATCCCTACGGCAGGTCCAAGCTCATGTCGGAATACATGCTGGGCGATCTGGCAAACGCAGGTGGGCCTTCGTTCGTCATCTTGCGCTATTTCAACGTCGCCGGCTGCGACCCCCGCGGGCGTATAGGACAATCCACTCCCGATGCGACGTTGCTCATAAAAGTCGCCTGTAAAGCGGCGCTGGATCCGGCGGCGTCACTGGCGATCTTTGGCACTGACTATCCGACGCCCGACGGCACCGGGGTGCGGAACTACATTTACGTCGAGGATCTGGCGCATGTCCATCTAAAAGCACTCGGTTACTTGGAGCACGGCGGCGAATCGCGCATTTTCAACTGCGGCTATGGACATGGATACAGCGTACGGGAAGTCCTGGATATGGTCGCCAAAGTAGCCGGCACTACATTCAGTGTGCGCGAAGAGTCGCGCCGGCCAGGCGATCCGCCTAGTCTTGTCGCCGGCACTGATCGCATTCGAGCCGAGCTTGATTGGGAACCGCGTTACGATGATCTGGAGATGATCGTGCGCACTGCTCTTAACTGGGAGCGCCACCTGTTCGGTAATGGTTAGGAGCTAATGGGCACCTCTGCTAAAAATAGTCATTGTTTCGTGAGTGCAAGGAAGCACCGCGCGCGCAACCGCAGTGTATAGGTGATACCTGAGGATTCGAGCACGGCGCTGACGCCGCCATCGCGGAAAAAGTGCATTTTTTAAGGTGCTCTAATGGACTAACTGCCCCTGTAAGCGCACCTCCACTTTGCCATCGGACCGCACCGAACCAAGAGCCGCGAGGCGAGCGGTAAAGCCCGGGCGCACAGGCTCAAGGGTGCCAGTCACTTCATAACGTCCCGTGCTATCGACTTTAACGGTTAGTTCCAGGCCTACGTCATACTCGCCGCTATTGCGCGCCTCAACCAACACAGCGCCGGCTGCGGGCCGCAGCTGCGCGGTAACCCGTCCAAGGGTAGTAGGAACAGCGAAATCGATTTCGGCACCGGCCCATTCGATACGCCCATCCACGTGGATGGCATCCGGGGTCAACTGAAACTCGGCCAGATGCACCACCATCTGTCCCCGCAAGGCGCTGGCGGGAAGCCGCAAAAGACCGGCCACCTGCGCCGCTTCGAGTGTGAACCGTGCTTCGGCTACATGTAACGATTCGTTGAAGGGACAAAGCTCCATGCGCGCATCCACCGGGCTGTTAGCCACCCGCAAAGTCCCTGCCGAACAGCCTTTCCACAACAGCCAAGGTGCCAGTGCCCAACGGATGCGAATACCGCTACCGCCAACCCCGGCATACGCCAGGCGGCCCTCACCTTGACGCAGCAACCCGGAGACGGTGAGCAGCGGTGTGCGCCAAGACTCAGGTAGATGGGCGTGTAACCAGGCCGCCGGCGTATTCACCAGCAGCGCGCCCAAGTAGACGCTGGCGAACCAAGCGAGCACGAGGGCCATACGCATCAGGGTGGCGCACTGGCGATGATTATCTGTCCAGCCACAATACCAGGGCGCGTGCGGCTAACCGCCAGCGACTCTATATGCAGTCCGAATTCACTTTGCAAAGCCGCCAGCCAGATAACCATTCTATCGAATGGCGCATTTTCCAGGGTAATGTTGACCCGCTGTTCACGCGGTTCGATTCGGCTCACACTGCCAGCCATCTCGAAGCGCCTCGCCGAGCGTTGAATCGCCTGTGACGCCTGCGCCAGTCCACCATCGGCCCGCAGTTGGCCAGGGCCGCGTTTGGCGGCAGCGATATTCGCCTGCACCCAGCCGTGTAATTGCTGGGCCTGTGTCACCTCCGCACGTAGAGCGCTGCGGCGCTCCGTCAACGGCCGCCAAACAAAATCCCATAAGCCAGCGACTATGGCTGTGGCGCCGATCGCGAGCAAAATGGTTCGTCTTTGCATTAGACGGCCCACTCAGCGCCCGCGCACCTGCACGGTAGCGCGTGCCCCGTCCGGTGTTGCCACCGCGCTCAGCGTCTCACCGCGCAGTGCCCCGCCAACTTCCGCAAGACGCGCGCGCCAGGCTTCCAGAGTCGCCAGTTCATCGCTCATCAAGACCACATCCAACGCACCGTCACGGTAACGCAACTCCTGCACCGTGGTATCTTTGCCGCTGCTCAGGGTTTGTGCTCTGGCCACTGCGTGCAACAGATCGATAACCCCGGCAGCCTGAGCGCCGCCCGTCCCGCCAGTGCCCCCCCTGCCTGCGCCCGTCCCACCCAGGCTGGCGAGGCGCCGGCGCAGCAAACGCTCCACATCAATGGCTGGACCATCTTCCGGAAACGCTTGGCGGTACGCCGCCCGCGCTAAACCGTCCCAACGGCCGCGCTCGGCTTCCAACGCCGCGATGTCGCTCCAGAGCTGGGCAAAACCGAGCAAGGTGGCCACACCGGCGGCCAGCAAAGTCCCCCGCCATGGCGTCAACGCCCGCAAGGAGACAATCCCTGCCCGCTGCTCTTCGCCGCGTATGTCCACGGCTGTGGTTTGATGCGCCATCCTGGCGGCAATGCCGCTAAAGTCGCTACCGTGCGCCGTGGTTACTACCGTCTCCAAGCCGTCCAGTCGAGAAATCGGCGCAGATAAGGCAGCGCCATAGACGCACACCCGCTGCGGGGCATGCTCGGCCAGGATAGCGGCGAGTGCGGGATCCAGCAGCGCGTGCTCGACGCTGAGGCCGCGGCAAGCGCCCCAACGTATGTGCACCCGCCCGTCTTCCTCGGACAAGGAGAGCTGGCCTTCGGCCCACGGCAATGTTAGAAGTTCCGGTATTACGGCGACAACCCGGGCGCCAGCATTGCTCACCGCGTGCAGCCAGCCGGCCAGCCGGCGCTTGGCCACGGCAGTCACACTATAGGTGCTGGTCACCGTACGCCCCCCTACCGCCAATTGCAGCGCGTCCAAATCCTCGGCGAAACCGTCTTCCAAGGAAAACGGGATCGCCTGGCGGGCCTGACGTTGAGACATGCCCGGCATAGCCGCTTCCATGAGCCTGACATCCGGCGACGGTGCCAGCAAGACGACGGCCTCCCCAGGGGTAAGCAGGGTGTCCAGGGCGCCAAGACGCCAGCGCGGTACCCCTGGCGGCAATACCGCCCAGTCGGCACCGGGGGGGCCGGGTCTTCGTAGCAAGGTGTGGCGCGCGCTCATGGTCCGAACCGGCGGCGCAGCACCTTAGCCCGCTCACCAGTGCGGTTGATGAGAGCGAAATGACTGGATGCGGCCCGCGGCAGTTCGATACGCGCTTTTAGCTCAAACCAATGACTGGATACATCCAGGCCATCGAGTTCTACCCGGCCGCCAGCGAACAATGGGGTTTGCGCCAATTCATCGGGCCCGGAAAATGGGCGGGTCTTGCGCTGGGCGGCAAATGCTTGCACGGACGTTTTATCGGCTCCGGTCAACGCCTGCAATACCGCCGGTGGCGCCGTGTTGACGTTGACCGCCGTGGCACCCGGTAACACCGACACGTAAGGCGTGAGCCGTGCAACCGACGCCGCATCGAAACCGGCGACCAAGCGCAACTCGCTTACCGCGGCGAATTCCGCGTTCGCCGCACGGTACGGCTGCTCGGCGTTGGCGTAGTGCGCCGATTCCGCGCCGGCGGTGCCACTTACGATCTCGTCCTCATCCATCCAGTCAAGCATCGCACTCGTCAGCCGGGGTTCCAAACCCACCGCCTCGAGCAAGCGGCCAAAGCGCGCCACCGCCAGCGGATCGGGGTAACCGTCAGCCGCCATTAAACTGTTGAGGTTCATACGTCCCTGAGCATCCACCAGAGCACCGCTGATCCGGCCCCGCTCTATTGCTAGCTGCGCTACGGGAATCGCCCATTCCTCGCCCAAATGATCGACGCTGCCGGCAGCACCGTCGCGCGCCAGAACGGTCTTGGCCCATAGCTCCAGCCCCCTGCCCACTAAGCGCGCTTGCAGCCAATCGTTCAAGTTAGCAGTACTGGCGATGGCGACACGCTCACGGCTCAGCCAGGGCACCACCGCGGCAACCGCCAGAGCCACCACCAATAAGGCCGTCACCAGTGCGGCGCCACGCTGGGGGTAGCGGATCATCAGCGGCCCTAATCGACTTGCCATAGCCTTCTTACCTGCCCGGCACCGCCAGCGGCGAACTGCAACTCGATGGCCCGTGGTAAGGCGTTATGGATACGTGGCCAGTGCGTTAACCAACGGCCATCTTCATGCAGATAACGAATGGTGAGATCGGTCAATCCGTCTAGCACTCGCCGCTCGCGCGCGACCTGGGTGGTAGACGTGCGATCCAAAACATGCCAATGACTCCGGTACAGCGCACCTTCAAGATAGTGATAGCGTACCCGCTCCAAGGTAGAGCGGAGCACGCCGGGCGGTGTAAAAGAACCATCTCGCGTGAACTCGAAGAACGCGGGACCGGCGACAAAAGCGGGCGCACGGGCACCGTTTATGTCGATGATGGTTCGCGGCACCGATGCCTCGATATCGCGGCCCATAATGGCGAGCCCACGCTGCCAAGCCATCACTCGCTCAATCGACTGCGCGCTGTGCTCGAAAGTGCGTAAGGTTTGCACCAAACCGCCGTGCGCGAGTATGGCAACCAGCCCCAGCAGCGCGACGGCGACGGTCAGCTCCAGCAGGGTAAAACCGCGCGCCGATGCCAGCGTGCGGCGCCCTGCCACCACCATCACCGCCGCGGTCATGGCACGGTGTTCCCGGCCAGGGTGCTCAGCTCGGCCAAAGCGCCCTCGGCCACACCCGGGCGTATCTCCAAAGGCCGCGCAAATACCCGTACCCCGACCCTGAACAGATGACTGTCGCCAGTGGTTTCGGTACGGCGGATCCAGTACCAGGTACGCCCGGCCATCATCGCCTTGCCGCGTATTTCACCCACGGGCGGTGCACCGCCAAGGCCCACTTCGGCGGTCAAATTGGACGCCACCCACATAGCGATGGTTTTATCTCTTAAGTGAGCACCGGTGCGGGCGCTTTGGCTGCCAGCGGTCAATAACGCGCCTAGCGCGATGGCGACGACGGCCAGTGCCACTACGACCTCGAGCAGGGTGAAGCCGCCATTGGAACGGCCCGCGAAAGACCTGCTCACGGGGCGCGAGCTGCCACCAGGCCATCCACGGTTACCGGCTCACCGTCACCTCCTTTGATCGAGAAGCGCTTGGCGCCACGAACAATGCGCAACTCGAACGGCAACCATTCGCCTAAATCATCGACGATGAGCGAGGGCCGCTGGATCTGTCTGTGGTTATCCTTGTCCGGGTTATCCTCGTCCGCGGCGCCATGTTGCGTAGGCGCAGGACGTTTCACAGGCACAGGACGATCGTCCACCATCAATTGCAAAGCCCCCGGCGCCATAATGAACTCACCGCGCAATCCATCGGCTTCGATCGAGTGCCAGTGGCCATCGGCGCCCACGGCCAAGAACCGGTAGCTCACCGGCGTCAGCGCCAGACCTACGTGGGTACCGCGCAGCACGGCGTAATCGGCCGCTTTGGACAGCTGCGCGCGCAGGCGCATCACATCGGCGTCGATGCCACGGATAAGGCCGCTACTAGGCAAGCCGGCCACGACTAAAGTGAGCAGTACGCTCACGACGATGAGCACCATCAAGAGTTCGAGCAGACTGAAGCCCGCGCCGTTACTCGGTCTCCCAGTTGCCCACATCAGCGTTAATGCCCTGCCCGGACGGGCGCCCGTCGGCACCGAAGGAATACAGATCGAATGGCCCGTGCAAACCGGGCTGCACGTATTGATAGGGTTGCCCCCAAGGGTCCACCGGCAACCGGTCCAGATATCCGCCCTCTTTCCAATTCTCCGCCAGCGGTGCGCTGGTGGGCCGCTCTACCAAGGCGCTCAAGCCTTGGTTAGCGGTGGGGTAATTGAAATTATCCAGCCGGTAGAGTTCCAGTGCGGATTCCATGGCCCGAATATCGGCGCGCACTTTCACCAAACGCGCCTCATCCGGACGGCCCATGATGCGCGGCACCACGATGGAGGCCAGGATACCTAGAATAACGACCACTATCATGACCTCTATCAGGGTGAAGCCGCCCTGACCCGGCAGTGCTCCATCTCGCCTGCGCCAGCCCCTCATACATGGGCCTCGACAGTATCGCCGGTATCGATGAATCCTTGCCGCACCAAGTACAGATACACCTCCTCGCCCGCCTCCATAGGCGACATGGAACTGGTATCGATGCGCATCTCCGGGCCTTCCGGCACTTCATACGGATCGCTGACACCGGTAAATTCCGCGATCAGACCTTTACGGGCTTTAGCATATAACCCTTTACGATCGCGGGCTTCGCACACTTCCAGCGGCGTCGATACGTGGATCTCGATGAACGCGCCGTGCTCGGAGACGGTCTCGCGTACCGCACTTCGCGTGGCCAGATACGGTGCGATAGGCGCGCAGATAGCCACACCGCGGTTCTTGGTAATCTCCGCGGCGACGAAACCGATACGGCGTACGTTCAAGTCGCGGTGTGCTTTGGAAAAGCCGAGTTCACTGGAAAGATTCAAACGCACCACATCGCCATCGAGCAGCGTAACCGGGCGGGTGCCGTCCTCGATGAGCTTGCCGTAGACGATTTTGGCGATCGTTGACTTGCCGGCCCCCGACAGGCCGGTGAAGAACAAGGTCAGCCCCATCTTGCGGCGCGGCGGATTCGCCGCACGCAGCACCGCTATCACTTCCGGATAGGTGTACCAAGCGGGAACCGGCTCTTCCATGGCGAGGCGGCGATCGAATTCGGAGGTGTAAAGATCCGCTACTTCAGCCGAGCCCACCTCGCTTAGCGCCACGAACCGGCGGCGTTCGGGTGAGTACACCTGCCGCTCGAAGCCGACCACTTCGATCCCCACTTCCCGCTCATGTTCCTTAACCAAATCCTGGGCTGCGTAAGGACCGAACAGACCGCGCATGGCCTCGTTGGAACGCGGTGGACTGCCATGATCATTGGCTATGACGAAATGGGAGCAACCGTAGTTGCGGCGCACGATCGCGTGCCACAGGGCTGCGCGCGGTCCGGCCATGCGCATCGCCATCGGCAACAGAGCCAACATGGCGACGCCGTGCGGAAAATACCGCTCCACCGCTCTATAACACTTCACCCTGGTGTAATAACTGACATCGCCGGGGCGCGAAATGCCGACCACCGGATGAATGAGCAGATGGGCGTTAGCCCGTTTGACCGCCTCCATGCAGAGGGTACGCTGCATGCGGTGCACCGGTTTGCTGGTGTGCAGGGCCACCACCTGGCGCCAACCAACGCGGGCGAAGTATTCGCGCAATTCCACCGGCGTATAGCGCAAGGATGCAAAATCGTAGTGATTGGGTAGCTGCACCGCCTCGATGGTGCCGCCCAGATAACACCGGGGCGGTCCGGCCATGAGCCTGGCCACTTCCGGATGCTGCGTGGAGCAGGTAGCATAGATGCGCTCGGCTTCCAGCTTCGGCTCGGGACTGAATACCTCAGCGACCATCAATACGGCCAGCATGAAGCCCTCGTTGTCACGCAGCGCCACCGGCGAGCCTTGTTCCATAGTGTTGGCCTGTTCCTCGCTCACCTCCAGGGTGATAGGGATCGGCCATAGCGCGCCGCTCTGCAAGCGCATCCGCTCGAGAACGCCGTGGTAATCGGCTTCGCCCATGAAGCCTTGCAAGGGTGAAAAACCGCCGTTGGCGATCAGCTCCAAATCGCACAGCTGACGCAGCGATAAGGTCAACGATGGCAAGCCCATCGACGCTTCCTTGAGCGGCTCGGCCCGTTCGGGGGGCACTACCCGGCTGACCAGGGCGCCACCGTGCGCCGGTATCTCATCGGACATCGAGTCGGTCTCCGCTGGGTAATGGATATCAGGGTATGTAATGGATATCGGGGCCTAAACAAGCGCTTTTCGATGAAGCCCCCTTTGATGCAGCGCAATTCTACGTGATCAGAGTATTCAGTTCGAAGATCGGCAACAAAATCGCAAGCACTATCGCCAGTACCATGACGCCCATCACTAGAATCAAAACCGGCTCCAGCAATGCCAACGAAGTGGCTACGCGCCGCTCCAACTGAGCCCCCTCCAAGTGGGCGGCGCGCATCAACATATCCTCCAAGCGGGCGCTCTGTTCGCCGGCGCTCACCAACTGTAAAGTGACGGGCGACAAAAGACCGCTAGGTCCCATGGCTGCCGCCAAAGTTTGCCCGCGGCGCGCTTGCGCGATGGCCTGCTCCGCCCCGGCGCGCAGCAGTTCGCTTTGCAACACATCCGCAGCCCCGCGCATCGCCTCCACCAACGGCACACCGCCGGCCAACAACATGGCCAAGGTGTCCAAGAAGCGCTCCCGTTCGACCGCCCGCCTGAGCCAGCGCAGGCCCGGGGTGGCCATTGCGATCCGATCATAGACACGCGAAGCCGCGGGACTATGTCTGGCGGCGCTGATACATACCACAACCACCACACCTAGCACCGCCAACGCCGCGCCGTAAGTATTCAAGAAATCGCTAGATGCGAGTAACGCCCGGGTCATCAAAGGCAACTCAGCCCTATAACCTTCGAAGACGCGCGCCACTTCCGGCACCACATAAGTGACCAAAGCTAATGCCACACCTACGGAAACCAGGGTCAAAATGGCCGGATAGAGCAGCGCCATCATGACTTTGTTGCGCATATACTCGCGGCGCTCACCGTGATCGGCGAGCGCGACCAGTACAGCGGCCAACTGCCCCGCCCGCTCTGCAGCGGCGATGGCGGCGATACCGAGGCGGGGCACATTGCCCATTGCCCGCAACGCCTGCGAAAGGTTCATGCCCTCCAAGATCCTGGCTATCAATGAGCCGTAAAACACCTGGGCGCGCGCGCCGGCCTGGCGCTGCGCGGTGCGCAGAGCCACTTCCAGTTCAAGCCCAGCCTCGAGCAGGCTTCCGAGCAAACGCAAAAATAGCGTGTACTCGGCGTGGGAAAGACGTGCGACACGCCGCGGCCGCGACACAGCATCGGGCTGCGGGACCTGCGTGGATGCCGGCTTGCGTGTCGCTGATCCCCGGTCCACGGGTTCCCGGACCAGCGGTTCCACCTGTAGCGGCGTCAGTCCGCCGCCACGTAGCTGATCACGAACATGGCGGGCACTGCCACCCTCGGCTACCCCTTTGACCGTACGGCCACGGGCATCTACTGCGGAGTATTCAAACGCGCTCAAACGCGGCTCCCGCTCACACGGCTTTAGCTACCCGTTGCAACTCGCTAAGAGAGGTCTTTCCCATCTGCACTAGCCGCTGACCATCGGCCAATAGCGATGGACAATAGCGCCGGGCGTGCGCTTCCAACCGAGCCTGCGGCGCGCCCTCGTGAATGAGGCCGCGCATGTCGTTGTCTACGGGTACCAGCTCGAACAATCCGCTGCGGCCACGGTAACCGGTGCCAGCACAGGCGTGGCAACCCACCGCCGCGAACAACACACCACGCCCGGCCATTCCGGCAGCCCGCGCCTCCTCCTCGCAGGGCTCATAGGGGCGGCGGCACTGCGTGCAAAGACAGCGCACCAAACGCTGCGCTATAACGCCCACCAAGCTTGCAGACAACAAGAACGACTCGACGCCCATATCCCGTAGTCTAGTGACCGCGCCCACGGCGGTATTGGTGTGCAGTGTAGACATAACCAGATGGCCTGTGAGACTGGCTTGCACCGCCACTTCGGCGGTCTCCAAATCACGGATTTCCCCCACCATCACCACATCCGGATCCTGCCGTAAGATGGCGCGCAAGCCGCGGGCAAAGCTCATGTCCACTTTACGATTGACTTGCGTTTGTCCGATCCCGTCGATGTAGTATTCGATGGGCTCTTCCACTGTCAGGATATTACGGCTGTTGTCGTTCAGACGGTTGATGAGCGCGTAGAGCGTAGTGGTCTTACCCGAGCCGGTGGGGCCAGTGACTAACAGTACACCATGAGGGTTGGACACCACCTCCACCAGCGTACCGACGGTGCCGTCGCCCATTCCGAGTTCGGCTAGATCCAAAGCGCCGCTGTCTTTCTCCAGCAGCCGTAACACCACCCGCTCCCCATGACCCGACGGCATGGTAGAGACGCGCACGTCTATGGGCTGGCCAGCAACCCGCAAGGAAATACGCCCATCCTGGGGTAGCCGGCGCTCGGCGATGTCCAAACTCGCCATAATCTTAACCCGCGCCGCCAACACCGGCGCCAGCGCCCGCTGCGGCGACAACACCTCGCGCAACATGCCATCCACCCTGAAACGCACCGCCACCCGCGACTCGTAAGGCTCCAAGTGGACATCGGACGCGCCCTCGCGCAGCGCCCGCGTCAATATCGCGTTGACCAGCCGCACCACAGGCGCATCTTCCGCCGACTCGAGTAGATCGCCGGCATCAGGGATCAAGCCGGCCAAGGCGATCAGATCGCCGCTCTCGTCCATGTCTTCGATGATCCGCTCGGCCGCATCGCCCGGATCGCGCTCTATGAGCCCTGACAGGCGGCGCTCGAAGCTGGTTTCGTCCACGCCTACAAGCCGCAAAGGCCGGTCTAAATGACGCGATAATTCGGCGATTACATCGGCCGATAGGGGGGCTTGGTAGACGATGGTGGCCCCATCACCATCAATGTCATCCAATATTACCCGGTGGCGCCGGCAAAACGAGAACGGCAGATCCACCGGCGAGCGTTCTATCACAGCGCCTTGAAACGCCGCATCCGACATAGCTGCGTGCCACTGCTCAATTGCCGCCGTCACCTTGCGGCGTTGCTGCAGGCCGTTTCAGCTGATCCAAAAAGCCTTGCACGGTGGGTAATACCGGGGATTTTTCTTCAGGTAGCAGGTTGATACCTTCTTCCTGTCTCTTCAACTGCCGGCGCCGGGTGTCTTCATAACGCACCGCCGTCTCCCGCTGGCCAGCCTCGTCATGCAGTATGGTAGTGCGCAAGAACACCATCAAATTACGCTTGTTGAGTCCTGTATTGTCGAAGCCGAACAGCTTGCCAATGATTGGCACATCGCCCAGTACCGGTACTTTCTCCCGGCTCTGGGTGACGTTGTCGGCTATCAAACCACCGAGCACTAACACCTTGCCATCTTTAACCATGACGGCGGTGTTGATAGACCGCTTGTTCGTAACCAGATCGACCGCCTGCGCGCTACCCTGTACCGTGGTGGTGGGCTCTATGGACGATACTTCTTGCTCGATTTCAAGTAGCAACTCTTCGCCGTTATTCACCTGTGGGCGCACCCGCAAGATGATGCCTACATCCTGACGCTCTATGGTCTGAAACGGGTTGGTGCCGTCAGCCGCGCCGGAGGTGAACTGACCAGTCACGAAGGGCACATTGCGCGCCACCACGATTTCCGCTGGCCGGTTATCCACCGTGACCACGGACGGTGTCGATAACACATTGGTCGATGTGTCCGACGCGAGCGCTCTCACCAACAGGTTGAAGTTAACAAATTGCTGACCGTTGAAGTTGAACACGCCGTCGATGATGCCAAGAGAAAGACCGGAGCCTACACCCAATGGATTGGAGGCCAGCGCCGCGATACTGGCGGAGGCGCCGCCACCGGTGAAATTAGTGCCGCCAAAAGCGCCCGAGCTGCTGGGCGTGGTAGGTGCGCGCCACTGCACGCCGAATTGCTGCGCTTTATCGGCCGACATATCGGCAATGATCGCCTCCACCAGCACTTGGTTGCGGCGCACATCCAGTTGTTTGATGACCTCCGCCAGCGTCAACATGTGCGATGGTGTAGTGGTAATCACCAGCGCGTTCATGGTCGGCTCAGGCTGAATTGTGGTGCGCGCCGCCAAGTCGTTGGAGCCACGGCTACGCGCTCGCCTACCGGCGCTACTCTCGGGCTGAATTGTGGTTCGCGCCGCCAAGTTGTTGGAGCTGGCTCCCGTATTGGCTGTAGAGCTGCCGGTGGCAGCGTTCCCGGCTTGAGCCGCACCACCCGCTATCCCTTCCAGCACGGGCACCAGATCTTCAGCCTTGGCATACCGTAACTTGAAGACTTTGGTATTGCCGGCAGCATGGCGCCGGGGCACATCCAAACGTTGAATAGTCTTACGTAGGCGCGCCCGCGCCGCCCGGCCACCACTTACCAGTACGCTGTTGGTCCTGGTTTCGGCCACCACGCGCGAGCCACCGGGTACCTCGCCCTGCGCTCCTTGCGCGGCCATCAAGAGGTTGGCGATGTCCTGCGCCGAGGCGTGCTTTAGGGTCACCACCTCTATTTCGGCATTGGCGCCCACGTCCATCCGCCGTACCAGCGCCTCGATGCGGTTCACGTTGTTGGCGGTATCGGATACTACCAGTGCATTGCTATCGGTCTGGGCGGCCAAATGGGCGAACTGCGGCAATAGCGGGCGCAGCACCGGCACCAGCGTGTGCGCCGGCACGTTGCGCACGGGGATAATGCGGGTGACGATTTCATCGGATCCCGAGCCACCCAGCCCACCGCCGGTACGGCCCTGCGCTTGCGGTAAAATCTTGACCACGCTGCCGCTAGGTACAGCTACATAGCCATGGACTTTCAAAACCGAGAGAAACACTTGATACACCTCATCGTCGCGCAGCGCTCTAGCGGAGATCACTGTAACCTTGCCCTGCACGCGCGGATCGACGATAAAGTTACGCCCGGTGACCTCGGATACGGTCATGATGAGCGTCTTGATATCGGCATCTTGTAGATTGAGGGTAAATGATTGGCCTATAGCTGGCGCCGCCAACAACAACCCCAAGCACGCCAGTGCCGCTGCCGCCAGCCGCACTGGCCGCAGCAGTGAGCCTGGTCCAACAGCGCCGCGTAACGCTACCACTTCGCGCCAGTGCGTTGCGCATTTGTGCCAGACATGCCGCTCCCCTATAGCGCGCCAGCTTGTTATTCTGCCGGCCTGATTTTTTCGCTTAGTTCTAGTCGCCGTAGTTTACAGTAATGCCCGAAATATTTGAGCCTTTGATCGGCCACAACAAAATAGCCGGCCTGAGACGGCGCAGCGGTGCCTGCTAGGGCCTTGCCAGTGAATTCGCTTCTCATCACCGGCGGTGCCGGTTTCATAGGTACCAACCTGGTACACCATCTGGCGGCCGTCACCGACCATCGGATCGTCGTCTTGGATGCACTCACCTATTCCGGTGACTTAAGCGGTATAGGTCCACTCATCAAGAGCGGACGCATCGAATTCATCGAAGGGGACGTCGCCGCGCCTGAGACGGTGACCCATGTGTTTGCCCGGCATCAGGTGGACCGGGTCATCCACCTAGCGGCCGAAAGCCATGTGGACCGGTCCATAGCCGACGCCGAGCAATTTCTGCGCACCAACATCACCGGAACGTATGTATTACTGGAAGCCGCGCGGGCAGCGTGGCCGGATAAGGATCCGGCCACCACCCGGTTCGTGCATGTCAGCACGGATGAAGTATTCGGCGACTTGGGGGCGCAGGATGCGCCGTTTGGTGCTAACGATCGGTACCGGCCAAGCAGCCCTTATGCGGCTTCCAAAGCGAGTTCGGACCATCTGGCGAGGGCTTGGCAGCGCACCTACGGTCTGCCGGTGATGGTGACCCATTGCGGCAACAACTACGGACCGTGGCAATTCCCGGAAAAGTTGATTCCCCTGATGATCTTGAACGCCAAAGACGGTGCCGAATTGCCGGTCTACGGCGATGGACGCCAGATCCGCGATTGGATTCACGTCGATGATCATTGCAGCGCGCTACGCTACGTGCTGGAACGGGGAACCCCCGGACACACTTACCTCATCGGCGCCAACTGCGAGCGCACCAACATCGGCCTGGTAGAGCAGATATGCGATCGGGTAGACCAAGCTTTACAACGCCCGGCCGGTAGCGCCCGCGCGCTCATCCGCCATATCAACGATAGGCCCGGTCATGATCAACGTTACGCGGTGGATGCCAGCACCACGCACGCCCTGGGATGGCGGGCTGCGCACACACCCGAGACGGCTATGGCTGGCGTCATCGAGTGGTACTTAGACCACGATCGGTGGTGCGAAAACATACGCTCCGGCGAGTACCGCGGCTGGTACCGGAGCCAATATTCGTCTTAGCATGCGACGCGCCCTGGTGCAGGTGGTTCTAAGTCTTGGTGCCGGGGGCACCGAGCGGTTGGTCATCGAGATGTGCGAGCGGTTGCACCACGACACGCAGATCGAAGTGGTCTGCTTGGACGCAGCCGGAGAATGGGCGTACCGGGTCGCCACCCTCGGTATTCGTGTGACAGTGCTGGAACGGCGCCCGGGCTTCCAATGGCGGTTGGCGGCGGGCATTCGGCGTATCGCCAAAACCCTGCCGGCGCCGGTTATTCACTGTCATCACTACACCCCGTTCATCTACGGCTGCTTGGCCGGGTTAACCCTCCCGGGCAGCAAAATTGTATACACCGAGCACGGCCGCTATTCCGATGGCTCGCCATCGATGAAACGGCGCCTTGCCAATCAGTTCTTCGGCCGCACGCCGGGACGCTTCTTCGCTGTATCCCATGATCTGCGCCGGCACCTGATCAGCGAAGGCTTGCCGGCCGCGCGGCTCGAGGTCAATCACAACGGCATCGATCCGGGTCCAACACCGCAGGCAAGCGCCCGCGCCGATGCCAGAGCTAACCTTGGACTGGCCGGGGACGATTGGACCATCGGCACAGTGGCGCGGCTGGATCCGGTCAAAAACCTGGGTCTGTTAGTGCAAGCGGCTGCCCACTTATACCAACAGATACCAACACTCAAGCTGGTGTTCATCGGCGACGGTCCCGATCGCGTGATGCTGGAGCGGGCCTGCGCGCAGGCAGGAATCGCCGCTCGCACGGTCTTCACAGGCCAACGCGACGACGCCCGGGCGCTGCTCGCCGGCTTGGATACCTATGTCAACTGCTCCGTCATCGAGGGCATTTCCGTCACTCTCTTGGAAGCCCTGGCCGCCGGACTGGCGGTCGTTGCCACCCAGGTGGGGGGTACGCCTGAAATCCTGCGCCACGAAGATCAAGGTCTTTTAATCCCGTCGCGGGATGCGCAAGCCCTGACCGCAGCCCTGGCCCGGATCCATACGGATGAGGCATTGCGCCGCCATCTTCAGCAGGCCGCTAGAGCGCACATCGAATCGGCCTTCTCCATCGAACATATGCTAAAGCGCTACACCGATGCTTACGGCTGGTGACAGCCATCGAATGTAACCGCTATCTAAGCCAACGGGCATCTAAGCCAACAGCCATCTAAGTCAACGGCCAACTATCCAGCGGGCGATCCCGCGCATCCCTGCGCCTAAATTGCGATTGAACCCGCGCCGCCGTAAGACCAGCCACTGCATTGTGGATTCATTCTTGGCCAATGATCGCTTGTAACGCTGATCGCCGGTGAGGAAATCATACACTCGGCAACCTGCGGCGACGCTGTGCTCAATGGCCAACACATGGGAGACCAGTCCGGGTTTAAGACGCCCATCATCGGAGTATCTGAACCCGGTCTGATAGTTCGAAACTACCCCATCGAGCAGGAAATTGTAGAGATAACCGAAGTCATGGCCGCCGGCACTCACCCGCACGATCTGCACCTCGCCATGATCGAAGCTCGCCTCGATCAACGAACGGTGGAATTCGACCAACCGCTCGTTGACGAAAGCGCCCGGCTGCCCACGCTTGCGCCAACTCTCCTGGTGCACCGCCCGCAGCGCAGCAAAAAACTCGAGTGCCTGCGCCCTCGAGTGGGCGACTTGCAACATCAGGGCACCGTCATGTCGCTCATAAAGACGCATGGAGCGGCGCACTTGTTGGCGCGTGTTGGCACTCAAGGTAGACAGATAATCGAGCGAATGCTCGCGCAAGTGGGCCAAAT
This sequence comes from Gammaproteobacteria bacterium, assembly GCA_012103455.1. GTDB lineage: Bacteria > Pseudomonadota > Gammaproteobacteria > HK1 > HK1 > WLWT01. The sequence continues at coordinate 2,479,287 of WLWT01000001.1, read as the reverse complement.
CCACATAGAAATACGGATAGTTGGAGCGCACGATGGGGATCAACCCAGCCGCCTGCGCCGAGCGTAGGTAGACTTCGGCATCGGCGGCTTCCACCCCACCTATATGAAGTTCGTCCCAATTGAAGTCCACGCGTTCGAGGTAAGCGATGGCGCGGGCAATGGCTTCCGCTTTTTGCCCCCGTTCGATCAGAAAACCGCTGTGTTCCACCGTCAGCGAGTCGTGTTCGGGATCGCCCGCTTCGCTCACCAAAAGCGCCCGGGGCGCGAACACACGGTTGCGGGTTACGGTATTTCGCCCGAGCACCGACAAAGCGATAGTGCGTCCATTGCGCTTGAGTTCCAGCGCGAGGATGTGCGCCTGCTCAGGGAATGTTCTCAGCCAGGTGCCGATCCACGCCCATGACTGAAAAAACGATGCGTCGGCGCGTGTTTGTAGGTCGCGCCAGACGGATTCCAGGCTGGCTGGGGCTGTGATCTCGCGCACGCAAATCGTCCATGCCCCATCAGAGTGCATCACGCTCTAGCGCCCCACTTGTGAGTTTCACTGGGCTGCGTGTTGTTGGGTTCAGTATCGCCGGGTCGTGCGCCGGTAGACAGCTACCGCTACTCTTTGAATACCCTATGCATACTTGAATTGTGCACGCCTGCGAATCACACATACCTTGAGTGCTGTGCCCCATGTTCCAACTTCATCCCGCCGCGGGCGCAATGACCGGCACGGGCCGTGGCGTGGCTACAATGGTAGCAGAGTCCAAGAACGCGCCGCAGCCTACACCGGCCCCAGCGATTACACAAAACGACTACTGAGGTTCAATCGACACTTCGGCCAATTTCCCTCTCTGGCACAATACTGGCGGTCCAAACCAGTGCCGTTCGATAACCGCGGAGTCTCTTCATTTTGGAGCTAGGACGAAATCTCGAAGCCCGAACCCCTATTGAGCTGCCAGTCGAGGTGAAACCGTCGCTGATGGTAGTAGTCGATACGGAGGAGGAATTCGATTGGCAGCGGCGCAACTTCGATCGTAACGCCACCGGTGTCAGCGCCATGGCCGAGCTTTGGCGGGCGCAGGAAATATGCGAGGAATTTGGCTTGGCACCGACCTACGTTATCGACTACCCAATTGCCACCTCACCCGATGCCGTCGCCGTGTTGCGCGATTTCTCGCAGCGGGGTAAAGCCCAGATCGGCGCCCATTTGCATGCCTGGGTCAATCCGCCGTTCGATGAGCAGTTAACCCGTGCCAATTCCTATCAAGGCAATCTTGATCCGGCCCTGGAGCACCGTAAGCTCACTTGCCTGTTGGAAGCCATAGAAACGAGCTTCGATGAACGGCCCACGACCCACAAAGCGGGACGCTACGGCTTTGGCAAACACACCGCCGAGACGCTGTTGGACCTAGGCATAGACATCGACTTCAGTGCCGCCTGCGGCTATGACTTCACTGCTGATCAAGGCCCGAACTTCAGCCGCTTGGACGCTCACCTCTACCGCTTGGGGAAAAACGGCCAGTTACTCGGCATTCCTACCACCGGCGGTTTCACGGGCCCACTCCACGATTTCGGCTCCAAGGTGTACAGCCAACACAATCTACAGTCGATGAGCGGCGGTTTACTGGCCAGCGTGTTGTCAAAAAGCCGTATCTTGGAGCGGATACTGCTGTCTCCGGAAGGACACACGCTCGATAAGATGAAGCGGCTCACACGCGCCTTGGTGCAGCGCGGCGTGAGGGTTTTCACTATTTCTTTCCACAGCCCGACGGTAAAACCGGGTTGCACCCCGTATACCAATACGGCGCGGGACGTCGCCAATTTCCTCGACAAAATGCGGCGCTATTTCGAGTTCTTTACCGGGCGACTGGGCGGCATCCCAACCACCCCGCAAGCAGTTAAAGAACTTGTACGGCAACAGGGCAGCGCTAAAAATAGTCATTTTTTCGTGAGTGCATTGGCTTCAAAAAACTAAGGCCGCGATACTGGCTAAAAAAGCAGCACAACCACACACAGCGATGAACGCTGCGCGCCGCATGGCGATGCGCTTTTGCCTGACGAAGATGAGTGGCTGGCCAAAATCCGTATCACCGGGCACATCATCGATAGCCACGGCCAAAGCATCCACGTCTAAGGACTCGTTTCGCAACGTCGCATGAGCGACACCAAAGCTCGACAGCAACACCATAGGCCGGGCCCGCAACCGGGTGTCCGGATACTGGCTCAAGCCATCCAGCGCCGCCGCGTAGAAAAACCGCGCCCGCTCCCTGAACCGCTCGCGCCACTCGCCGCCAGCATAGCGGGCGGCCAACTCGAATACATCGCTTTTGCGCAACTCCTGCGCCGGCCAGGTTTCATTGGGGAATTCAAGTGCCTCGGGTTTGTCGATATACGGGTATTCATGCTCAGCAGCCCAGCGTGCATAGGTCAACAAGCTCTCGCGGGCATAAGCGTAGTGCCAATCGATTTCACCGAGGGTTTGTTTAAGCGCCAGGTACTTAAGCAAAGTACGCAGGAAGACCATGTAATACCAGCGGTATTCAATGTCCAGTAGATTGCGCGCCCCTAAATCGTCATGCGGATGCACGCAGCGGCAAAGCAGTTCCTCCGCTTTGATAAGAAAACGCCGTTCCCCACCGAGGTCGAATGCGTTCATCAGCGCTTCCATAGCGTTACCCGGCCCACGGCCGGGACCGTGATAATCCATGGTTCCGGAACAGGACACGATCCCGGTAGGCCCCCGCGACAGAAACCTAAATGGGGTCAACGAGCCATCATCGGCGTCTATTACATAGCGCCCGAAATTGATCACTGCCTCATACGAGGCCTCGCTACCGGTCATCCAATAGTGCAGCGCCAAGCCGGACGTATACAAGTGCTCCGATGAAGGGCCACCGCCCATCACTCCGTCCGCCCGTGGATAAGTCCGATGCGTCGCCAAGCCGGCCTGAGCGTAGTGCGCTGTGTGCCAGAACATACCGTGGTTGTACGCCGGCTTGTCGCGGGTTGTGTGATAGGTGTCTATGTCGGACAGATGGCGGGCCAATTCATCCATGTGGCGGAACCAGCGAATATACCCATCACACTTCAAGATGCGAACATCGGTGCATTGATAATGTGAAACCTATCAGTGATTCTTTTTCTCAATAAAATCTTTCGTCTTCCAATGCGCTTGAAAAAATTCAAAGAGGCTTCCCGAAAATCTACAAACTTCTCATAGTACCGATTATAAGTAACCGCTTCATGCATCATTTTCCAAAGTCGCTCAATTGGATTTAAATTCGGTGAATAGGGCGGCAAATAGTGTAATTTAATGTTTGAGTCCTTGGCATATGACTGAACGTCTTTGCTCTTATGATAAGCCGCATTATCCCAAATTACATGAATGTCTTTCTCTGGTGCATGCCGTTTGCGTAGAGATTTTAGAAAAGATTTAATGGTTTGCGCATTCACTCGCTCAACTTCAGTGTGGATTATTTTGTGACCCTCCAAAGATACAGCACCAATGAAATTCAATCGTGTTTGACGAGCCGTTGTGGCAATATTCTTTCGAGTGCCTCTTAAAATCCATCCATAAGCCAACCGTGTTTGATACTGCGGATGAAAACTGTCCGAGAAATAGATTAAACCCTTGTTTTTAGCGTCTTTCGAAAGATGTTCATATTCCTTGACAAACGCTTTTTGCGCCTGTGCGTTTGCTTTCGCTGGAACTGCATGAGGCTTCTTATGGCAGACATTATTGCGATGCAGCCATTTTGTCATGCCGCTTACACTGTAAAGCTTACCAAAATTCAACTTCACATAAGTGCAAATGTCCTTAACATAAGGATAAGTCATTCCTTCTACGTGTTTAACGAGCTTTGCTGTTTCATTCTCGTCTCAATCACTTTTGCTGCCTCCGTTTTCGGGCTTCAGCTTAGCTTTAGAAAAGTAATCATCGACATGGCGTCTAATAGTCTCATCATCTAAAAGCAAAATCCTAGACATTTCTGAATAACTATAACCCTCATCAAAAGCTAAAACAGCTTTTATTCGGTCTCGAATACGCCCATCTCTCTCTTTACGATGAGATTTTATGAGTTCATCGCGCTCGCTCGGTGTTAAATGATTGTTCATAAGCTTATTTTGACCATAATCAGCTAGCTAATATAAGTATTCTATATTCGCATTTTCAATGGCGATGGGTATATCCCCGGAGCACAAAAAATGAGCACCAAAGCTGTAAACCGCATCGTACTGATTATTGTAGTGAGAAATATAGGGCTCTTCGGACGTATGAAACGCCGCTTCGTGATCCGCGTTGATGTCACCAAAATTGCGCCAGCCATATTCGTCGATGCGCTCGCGCTTGGCCTCGAATGATTCATCGCCGGCGATCATGCGGTCTAAATAGAATCGATAGCTCTCGTCAAAAACCCCACGTTTGATATAAGGCACGGCTTTGGCCGATTCGATCCAATCCGTGGCCACGTGCAAAACGGCCGGATCGGCCACCCACGCCAACGAATACGGTTCATCAGCATCGACAGCCCACCACCATTCATGGGTTTTGCGCTCACCGCCCTGTAGCTCATGAGCATCGGCGCAGTCCGCGGGAAACAAAGCGAGACGTGCGCCGCCGTCCTCGAAATGAAGCCCGCGTGGAAAATTCTGCCAAAAATAACGTGCCGCTAAGGCGAAACGCGCCTCCTGCGCGCCGTTTAGCTGAAGTACTGGCTGCGCACGATTTCCCGCTGTTACTGCTTCACCCGCAACCGCTTTGAAGCCGCGGTAACGAAGCGTTAGCTGCGCATTTCGATTGAGATGATTGGGGCTATCCCATCGTTCGCCGCCGCTGGACTCTTGATGTACCCCTAGCCGTGAGCCGTGGTGCAAAACAGCGTCATTTTCCCCCAGCCGCAGTTGCGCTCCTCGCGCTTGACCGTCGGTCGCCACGTTAAAAGAAAACTCGCGCAGCAATACCGAGCCGCTGTCGCCGAGTTCCCAGATACCACCTGGATGCTCCGCCGCGTTGGGATTGGTGAGTGCTACTGTGGCGCCCACGGCGGCGCTCTCGCGATAAAAGGTGAGGCGTACCACGCAAACCAGTGGCGCTTTCCCCGGCGCCGCGATCTGGGCCCGGGCCTTGACGGTAAGGCAAACCGGACCGGCGTCAATGAGCTGCAGAGCTTCGCAACGAATGGTGACGGGCGTGTTAGCGCTGGCAAAGCTCAGGCTTAAATTTGGCCGCATAGGCCGTGGCCAACGGCAACCCTCGATGCTGACCACAGGAAAGGTGGCGCCAGCGGTCAATCGATAACGGGCATTGCGGGTAACTACGGTCAGGTCGTCCCCTGATCGTCGGTACCAGTTCTCATCTGCCGGCGGCGCGTCTCCTTTATAGAGTTCGAATTGACCGCCGTCCTCCTCACTGAGCAGCCAGTCAACCAATACCCATCTCGCGGACCCATCAGGCCAACGCTTGATGATCCGTGTCTGGCTAGCGCGTTGCGTACCATCGTGCGCTTGTACCCGCAACCAAGCCCGGGCGCCATCGCACCATCCCCTGGGAAGCGGCACCCCACACCGGACCGGCTCGCCAGCGCGGTGGCGCTGCTCGCGTAACCCGGTATTTGTTAAGCGGACTTCGATCACTACAGGGCGATCATCAACCAACCATCACGGGAGCACATGAGCAGCGTACGGCTAGGGGCTGGCGGGCGCATTGACCCGCAGGACCTTAGCCGGGATACCGACAGCAATACCGTACGGCGGCACCGGCTTAGTCACCACCGCACCGGCGCCTACCACGGCGTGTGCGCCCACGTCCGCCATAATGATGCAATTGGTGCCAAGCCAGGCTCCTTCCCCTATTGTGACGCGCCTGAACTCGCGCGCCTGCTCCTGATGGGTCTCCCCGCTACCGGTAGCCAGTCCGTGTTCCCGGCCACCGCTTAAGATCTGCACACCGTCCGCCAACATGACATGATCGCCTATGTCCGCGAAACCGATGCTGCAGCGGCGCCCCAGATAGACATTGCGGCCAACACGGGCCTCGGCTATGGAAAAAGTGCTCAGCCAACCGAAATAACAATCTTGTCCACAACTATAGAGCGTGGCGCGGTAGAACGCCTGGCGGCAATAAATGCCCCATAGGCCCGGCACTTTGCCGATGCTTTCACTGGCGTGCAGAAATGCTTGTGGCCCGAGCAGACGCCCGAATAGGTAATAAAGCGCCACGCGCGGACTCACCCATAGCGAGAAAGCCACCTGCACCGATCGCTTGATGAACATGACAGCAGCCGAACGCTCTTCATGCTCGACTATGACTACGTTAAGACCTTCCTGATCGGAATTGTCTAGACCGGAACTGTCTTGTTTGCCCCCATTCATCACACTACGTTTATCGCCTTAGGGTTCATCGCCTTAGGGTTCATCGCCTTAGGGTTCATCGCATCAGGGCGCCGGCTTCTGCAAAACCCGGTCGTAGATCTCTCGGATACGCTGCATTCTGAGGGCGAAGCTATGCCGTTCGACCACCGCTTTTCGTGCTTTTGCGCCCAATGCAGACCGCAGCTTCGCATCGGTGAGTAAACGTTCCAGACCAGGCTCCAGCGCTGGCGCCGAACCAGTGTCGGTGAGTAAGCCGTTGTCACCGTCCATGATCACGTTCGGCACACTGGCGACTTTGGTGCATAGAACCGGCAACTCCAACGCCATCGCCTCCAGGACAACATTGGGCAATCCTTCCCGGATCGAACTCAAAACGAACAGATCCATGGCATGGAATACATCCAGCGTATCCTTGCGAAAACCCAACAACTTAACCCGATCCTCAGCACCTAAGGCGGCGATCAACCGCTCTAGCCGCCGCTGCTCGGTACCTTCACCGGCGATCCACAGCTCCGCGTCCACTTGCACCCGCGCCCGGGTGCGCACGAATGCCTCAATAAGAAGATGAAAACCTTTTTCGTCAGACAGCCGGCCCACGGCCCCCACCACCAAACGCCCAGGCGCCACCCCGAAGCGTGCTTTTACCTCGCCGCTGGGTACGGCACGGCAAAACTCCTCAGTATCGACTCCATTGGGCACGTAGGTACAAGCATCCTCGTCCACGCCTAAGCCTCGCACCTCCCGGTAGATATCCTCGGATACACACACCACGTGTTCGTACCGGCGCAAGGACATTTTATCGATCGCGTAGTAGAGCGGTGTTTTCCAGGTTTTTTGCACCCAACCGTGCACTGTAGTCACCAACCGCATAGGGTGCGCCCGGTGGGCTAGAAGCCCTAGAAGATTGCTTTTGTAGTCATGGGCGTGCCAGATAGCAGGGCGGTGTTCTTTACACAAAGCGTTGAAATAGCGCGCTATACGCCAGTCAAAAAGCCCGTGGTCGTCCACCGCAATAATGCTGGCCCCCTTGACTGCCGCGCGCTCCAATAAGCGCTCGAAGTAAGGATCATCGGGCGCGCGCATATAAGCGCACAACATGGGATAACCCTTATCCTGCAAAAACCGGGGCGAGTTGACGATGGTCTTCTCTGGGCCGCCACCGCCGCCAGTCACTACGCGGGTATGCAACACCAATCCACCGGTCACTGCCGCGCGCCTCCTTTCATTCGACCAGGACCGCTAGTGTGTCCACTCACACCATTACTAGACCCGCGCGCTACGCCAACACGCGGGTGGAGCTAGAGAGGTAATCGCTCCACGGGCGCAGGCTGAGCTGGTCCTCGGGCATAGTGCGCAGCGCCTCGATCACGGCCCGCGCCAATTGTAGATCAGTAATCAGAGGCACCCCTGCGTCCACCGCCGAGCGCCTGATGTGATAACCATCCGGACGGCCCCGCTCATCGTAAGAACGCGGAACATTAATAACCAGATCAACGTGCCCCTCTTCAATACAGCGCATCGCGCTGTTGGCCTCATCCCGGCTCTTGCCAACCACCGACACTTCATGGCCCAGCTCACGCAACATCTGCGCCGTTCCTTGCGTGGCGTAGATAGGCAACGCCAGATCACGGGTAATGACTTGCGCCTCGTCGGCAAACCAATATTTATCGACTACCGGCCCTAACGACAACAAAATCCCTTTGCGTGGGAATCTGAAGCCGGTGGCGAGTAAACCGTGTAACAACGCGTCATTCAGATTAGCCCCCAGGCAGCCGACTTCGCCAGTACTGGTCATTTCCACACCCAGCAGCGGATCGGCACCGGCCAGCCGGCCAAACGAGAACATCGGCACTTTAACGCCCACGTAGTCCAAATCCAGACTATTGTTGGCGATCGCTCGACGAGCCCCCAACATGCGCCTAGCCGCCTCTTGTGCGTAGTTCACGCCCGTCACCTTGGAGACAAATGGAAAGCTGCGCGAAGCGCGTAGATTGCACTCTATCACCTTGACCTCACCCTGGCGGGCCAAGAACTGCGCATTGAATGGGCCGGTAATATTGAGCGCCCGGGCGAGCTGAGCGCCGATCTGCTTGATCCGTCGAACAGTAGAGATATACAGGTGTTGCGGGGGCAAAACCAAGGTGGCATCGCCGCTGTGCACACCGGCATCCTCGACGTGTTCGCTGATCGCCCAAAGAGCCAATTCACCCCCATCAGCAACCGCGTCGATCTCCACCTCACGGGCGTGCAGTTCGAACTTGGACACCACCACTGGGTGTTCCGGCGACACTTCCTTAGCGAACGCCAAAATGCGCTCGAGCTCATTGCGCTCGTGGGCAACGCTCATCGCCGCACCACTTAGCACATAACTGGGCCGCACCAATACGGGGTAGCCGCCCAATTCCTCGACGATACTATCGACTTGAGCCAGATCGGTGATGTGAGCCCAGCGCGGCTGATCGATGCCTAGTTCATCGAGCAGCACGCTGAATTTGCGCCTATCCTCAGCCCTGTCTATATCCCGAGGAGCAGTACCCAAGATGCGCACCCCTGCTTGGGCCAAGCCCAAGGCCAGGTTATTCGGCAACTGGCCACCCATACCGATAATGACGCCGTAAGGCTGCTCGCGCTCGTATACATCGAGCACCGATTCGAGGCTGATCTCATCGAAAACCAGCTTGTCGCATTCATCGTAATCGGTGCTCACGGTCTCGGGGTTGTAGTTCAACATAATGGTCTCGAAGCCTAGCGCGTTGGCTGCTTTGACCGCGTTGACGCAACACCAGTCGAATTCCACCGACGAGCCGATACGGTAGGCGCCCGAGCCTATGACCATGATCTTGCGGCGCCACGAAGGCGCCACGTCGGACTCGTTGGCGTGATACGTCGAATAGAGGTAGTTGGTATCGGCAGGAAATTCCGCCGCCAATGTATCGATCTGCGCCAGATGGGGCACGATGCCGCCCTTGCGCCTGGCATCGCGTGCACTGCCGCGGGGTGCATCCACCAGTTTCTCAATCGCCCTATCGGAAAAACCCGACTGCTTGGCGGCGCGCAAAAGCTGCGGCCCGGGAATATCATCACAGGTGGTGATCAACTCCCGCTGCAGGGTGACGACCTGTACCAGCGCCTGCAAAAACCACTCGTCGATGGCCGTCAGCCGATGCAGGTCTTCCACGCTTCGCCCTTCGCGCAAGGCCCGCGCCAGGGCGAAGATCCGGGTTGGGCTGGGATTGCGCACGGCCTCTAGCGTATCACCTTCGGCGAATGCATCGGGGTCAAGACCATGCACACCGATATCCAGCATACGCAGCGCTTTTTGAATAACCTCGGGGAAAGTGCGGCCAATAGCCATCACCTCGCCCACGCTTTTCATCTCACTGCCGATGACCGTGGAAGCGCCCTGGAACTTGGTCAGATCCCAACGCGGCACCTTGCACACGATGTAATCAAGAGCTGGCTCGAAAAAAGCGGTGGTGCGGCGGGTGATGCCATTGGGAATTTCCGGCAGGGTGTAACCCACCGCGATTTTCGCCGCCACGTAGGCTAGCGGATAGCCGGTCGCTTTGCTCGCCAGCGCGCTGGAACGCGAGAGGCGGGCATTAACCTCAATGACACGATAGTCCGTTCCATTCGGGTCCAGGGCGTACTGGATGTTGCACTCACCGACCACGCCGAGGTGACGCACGGTATCGATGGCGACGGTACGCAACATCTGATACTCCTCATCGTTTAGCGTCTGCGACGGCGCCACAACGATGGACTCGCCCGTATGGATGCCCATCGGGTCGAAGTTTTCCATGTTGCACACGGTGATGCAGTTGTCGCGCGAATCGCGCACCACCTCATATTCAATCTCTTTCCAACCTCGTAGACACTCCTCCACCAACACCTGGGTGATATCCCCGGAGAAAGCCCGGTGCAGCGCATCGTCCAGCGCCGCCGCCGATTCCACGATGCCACTGCCTTTACCACCCAGAGCGAACGCGCCGCGCAGCATCACGGGAAAGCCTATCTCGCGGGCCGCCTCGCGCGCCTCGGCGGCACAATGGCAAGCGCGGCTAAGCGCCGTCTTGACCCCGATCTCGGCGAGCCGCTGCACGAACAGATGACGGTCTTCGGTATCACGTATGGTATCGGTAGAGGTACCCAACACCTGCACCCCATATTTCTCGAAGACACCCATCTCCTCGATCTGCAAGCCGCAATTGAGCGCCGTTTGGCCACCGAACGACAGCGTCACCGCATCGACTTCTTCCTGGACGATGATCCGCTCTACAAATGCAGGCGTCACCGCTACCAGGTAAATGCGATCGGCCAACTCCTCGCTGGTTTGAATGGTGGCGATATTCGGATTGATGAGCACCGTATGGATGCCTTCTTCCTTGAACGCCTTGATCGCTTGGGAGCCGGAGTAATCGAACTCCCCGGCCTGGCCAATCTGCAGAGCACCGGAGCCGAGTACCAACACCCGCTTCGGTTTCCTCGGTAGGTATGCTCCAAACATATCAGCGCCTCGCCAGCGCACCGCTCAAGCGCAAAAAGTCGTCGAACAAAAACCCGGTGTCGCGCGGTCCGGGACTTGCCTCGGGATGGAACTGAACACTGAAAAACGGCTTGCTCCGGCAGTGGAGCCCCTCGTTGGTACCGTCATTGATATTGACGAACCATGTTTCCCACCCAGCCGGCAGCGACCCTTCGCTGACGGCATAGCCGTGATTTTGGCTGGTGATGTAGGAGCGGCGCGTCAACAAATCCTGCACCGGCTGATTGATACTGCGATGACCGTAGGAGAGTTTGTAAGTATCGGCGCCAGCGGCCCGGGCCAGCACTTGATTGCCTAGACAAATACCGAAAATCGGACCTGGGAACGAACCCATCAAACCACGTACATCAGCAACGAGCGCGCCCAGATCGCGGGGGTCGCCGGGGCCGTTGGCGATCAGAATACCATCGACTTCCTCGGCCAACTTTGGCAGCGCCGCGTGCCAAGGTGCTCGAATGACCCCGGCACCACGGGCCTGCAAGGAGCGCACGATGTTGTCCTTGGCACCTACGTCGATGAGCAGTACGTCGAGATCACCACCCGCAAAGCGCGACACTTCATCGGGCGTCACGAGTTGAAACACCTCCTCGCGCATATCGACACCGGCCGCCTCACGCTTCGCCCGTGCCAAGTTCCAACGCCCGTCGAACAGCCAGCCGCGCATCGTGCCATGCTCACGCAGCCTTCGCGTCAGCGCCCGCGTATCGATCCCGGTAACGCCAGGGATCCCCTGCCCCATCATCCAATCGGACAGCGAGCGGGTGGCGGCGTGATGGGAATAGTCGGACATATAGTTTTGCACGACCAGGCCCTGAACCTGTATTTCACCGGATTCATAGGGGCGCTCCAGGGTGCCGGAGGGCCGCTCCGGCGGCACGCCGTAATTTCCTACCAAAGGGTAGGTCATAACCAAGATCTGCCCCCTATAGGAGGGATCGGTGAGCGTTTCCAAGTAGCCGCACATCGCGGTATTGAAGACCACCTCTCCGCACACGGGAGCGCTAGCACCGAACCCGTGGCCGAGCAGCTCCGTGCCGTCTTCCAGCACAAGCTTGACATCGTGAAGCATGAACAAACTCTCGCAGGCACCGCCGGTTTACACGGACGGCAGGGACCAACGGCACGCCACCGCGTACCGGCCCCGCATTGTACGCGCCCGCGCCTTGATAGTCATAGGCGTTGATAATCCTTGCCGTTGATAATCCTAGGCGCTGACAATCGCAGGCATCGGCAATCATAGCTTGGATAGCCACACGCGGGCAGAAGCGGCTGTGATATAGCCGGCAAAGCGGCCGCGATGATCACATTGCGGCAGCACGCGCCGCGTATAATGCGGTGAATTGCCACTCTCCACCTGCGCGCTCAGCCACATGCATAGCCTGCGGGACAATGGATCAACCTGTTTTGATCGACCATGATTCATACACGGGCCAGCGAGGACTCGTATTCGCCACCGCCTCCCCGCAAGACTTCGCCGAATGGGACGCATTCACTGCCTCCCACCCGCACGGTACGCTCTATCACCAAAGCGCTTGGAAACGATTGATAGAAGAACTCTTTGGCCACGAGTGTTATTTCTTGCTCGCACGCCGGTTCGGCCAGGGTATCGCCGGCATCTTGCCGATGGTGCGCCAAAGAAGCCGCCTGTTCGGGGATTACCTGGTATCCATGCCCTACGTCAACTTTGGCGGCGTACTGGCGGACAACGCGAGCGTAGCGGCAGCACTGCTCGTGGAAGGCGCCCTCCATGCGCAACGGCTGGGTTGCTCCCACCTGGAGAGCCGCGATGTGATACCGCAACCGGTACAGTGGCCGTGCAGAACCGACAAAATCGTCATGCAACTGGCTCTGCCTGAATCCTCCGAGCAGTTGAACCACCAGCTCCGCACCAAGCTCAGAGCGCAGATAAAACGTCCGTTGCGCAGTGGTGCCATCGCCTATGTGGGCGGTGGCGAATTGCTGCGCGATTTCTACACGGTGTTTGCCGTGAATATGCGCGATCTAGGCACGCCGGTTTATTCCCGTGCTTTTTTTGCCTCCATTGCCCAGACCTTTGCCGAGAACATCCACATCGTGATCGTACGCGTGGGGCGCCGCCCGGTGGCCGGTGCGTTTTTGTTACGCACCGGAACGCGCATGGAGATACCTTGGGCGTCCAGCCTGCGCGCCTACAATCACTTAAGCGTCAACATGATGCTCTACTGGGAAGTGCTCAAACTGGCCATAGAGTTGGACTGTGAACTGTTCGACTTCGGCCGCACGACCCCCGATAGCGGAGCGCACAAATTCAAACAGCAGTGGGGTGCGCAACCACGCCAGTTGTACTGGCACTACTGGCTGCGGGATGGCAGCGAACTGCCGGGACTTAATCCAAACAATCCTAAATACGCTCTCGCTATAGCCCTCTGGCAACGCTTACCGGTATGGGTGAGCCGCATCGCCGGCCCGCTTATAGTGCGCAACCTTCCTTAGGGCACCTCTAAAAATGCACCGTTTCGCTGGCTAGCTGTCCCCTTCGATGAGGACAAGCTCGCCGCTGACGGCACCGAACTTTCGCGGGGCAACTACAATAAGTGGAAAACCCGGATGTCCCAAGCACAGATAAAACGCTTCGAGATGATGGCGGCTAACGCCCTTGAAGCGCACGGTTATGAAACCCGTCACATGCAGCAGAATCCAGGTATCTTCAGCGCCGCTTTTTTGGAAGCTTCACGGCCTCGCGAACCTCGTCCCACACCTGCTTCCGCATCAACACTGTGGATGGCTTCAAAATACGCTTTCTAAGTAAGAACCCTTTGCCGATTGACCACGCTCACCGCTTCAAACCAAGCAACTCGATATACTGTTCAACCACGAGTTGGCCGATCACCCGCCAATCATATTTGCTAAGTGCCGTCTCGCGGCCGCGGGTGCGCAAGGTCCTGTAGAGTTCACGATCCGCGAATAAAGTACAGATAGCATCGGCCATCGCCTCATCGCTATCTGCGATGAGAATGTCCGACCCAACGGTGTAGTCGATTCCCTCAGCCCCTATGGTGGTAGACACCGTCGGTATGCCGCACGCGAACGCCTGCGGCACCTTCAGCCTGGTTCCAGCCCCGTATTGCAGTGGTATGACAAACACTTTGGCGCGGTGCATATACGGCATCATCTCATCCACGAACCCGGTAACGGTCACGTCACTGCGCCTCTCCACCAACTTCAATAGTGCAGATGGAGGTGCTTTACCAATAACCGTGAAGTGCGTATCCGGGTAGTGCTGGCGCACTCGGGGAAGCACATTACGGATAAATCCCGCCACCCCCTCGGAGTTGGGCGCGTATGCCATATCGCCCATGAATACTAGCTCATGCGGTCTATCGAAAGGATCATCCGGGCTCGGGTAGTACTCTTCACAGTCCACCCCGTTCGGAACCACCACCACATTCACCGATTCATCCTTGGCCAAGGTGTCATCCATGGCTTGGACCGCCTGTTGCTCATCCGGCGAACAGACGATGACTTTATCGGACGACCTAAAAGCGTTTAACTCAAAATCCGCTAACAACCTTCCATCCCGGGCGAATAGCGCCCGTGTAACCGGATTACTGGCGGCCCGCGCCCGGCGCCGGTAGTACTCGGCATGGATATTATGGGTATCTAGCACGATCGACACCTTTTTCTCATCAGCCGTTCCACCGGTAAGATGCAGATCGGCAAAATACAAAAACGTATCCACTTGATTGACATGCAAAGCGTCGTAGCGCTCGGTGGCCAAACAGCGTTGCACTGCCCGGTTCAAGCCCCGCATTAAATTGTGCTCGATGAAAGCAGGCCGCCGGCGCAGGAAGCTCTTGGCTAAAGTGGCGGCATTGGCCAGCGCAGAATTTCCCTTCTCATCGTTCACGAACTCAACTTTTGCACAGAATTTCTCAAGCTCCGCCTCGGCTTGCGCCCCACCCTCTCTAGGTGCCGTCGTCAATAGAGTGACTGCAGCCACCTGAGCGAGGTAGCGGGCGATAAAATACGTGCGGATATTGCCGCCGGAGTTCTTCGGCCAAGGGCATTGCTGCGAGACAAACAGCACTTGGGGTTCACGCGATGTGCTCGGTTCGCTGTTCACCATTATCTCTCCCGCCTCCCGCGGTTATCCCCAGGTCTATCTAATATGCGCCGCATGGGCATCGACCCAAACCTGAGCAACTCAACTATGGCTTTGTCCTAATTTATCCCACGCTCAGCTACCCGTAACAAACCGCCTGTTTCGCATCTGGTGTACCGTACTTATCCGCTTTAGGGCACCTCTAAAAATGCACTTTTTCCGCGATTGCGGCGTCATCTCCGTGCTCGAATCCTCAGGTATCACCTATACACTGCGGTTCTGCGCGCGGTGCTTCCTTGCACTCACGAAACAATGACTATTTTTAGAGGTGCCCTTTAGCCCACTTATCCACTTTGGCCCAGGGCAGTGCGGCGAATATGTGCCATCGCGGCCACCACCTCCGCATACAGCGGATGGCGGAATACGAACAGAGCCGCAAACCAAGTCATGGCCCCACTCCCCGCCACAAAAACCGCCTGCACCCACATATTGTCCGGAGCATACCGGAGCGCCAGTTGCGAGGTGCTCTTGGAGACCACCGCGACGGTCAGCGCCACGGCGCCACTGGCCCAGACGAAACGCAACCAACGCAGCACATCGAACCCCAGAGCATTCGCTACCACGCAGCTTCGCACAGTACCCTCAATGGCGGCGGCAACGGCCAAACCGCTAGCGGCGCCAAGGGTGCCACCGCTCACCGCGCCGATGAATACGCACAACATGCGCAGAAAAAACATGGATGTTTCTGTCGCCAGCAATGGTTTCACCCAACCCACCGCCACCAAGGCCTCATTGCTATAACAATAAACCGCTTGAGCCAAACCGAAGACAACTAAAACTTGCGCCAGTATCACGGAGCTATCCCATTGATCGCCGTAAAGGATGCGAACAATAGGCAATGTACAAACAGCAAAGCAGGCAAAAAAAGGCCAGGCCAGCGCGGTCTGATACTGCACGGCGCGCAGATAAATTTCACTAAGCCCCTCGCCCGCCTGATGCGCCCTGGAAAAATGCGGCAATATCACCGGCTTTACCGCAAGAGTCACAACCCGGGTAAACAACATCACTACGCCAAACCCCCTGGAGAACACGCCGACATCGGCCATACCCGTCACCCGGCCCAACACCAAGTCGGGAACGCCCTCGCTAAACCTTTCGAGCACGTTGGTCAACCCGGTGTAGGTTCCGAAAGCGAAGATGCGGCGGCAGCCGGCAAACGTCGGCCACCACGGCGCGTAAGAGGGCCTATAAATATTGACTACAATACACTCCGTGCAGGCACCCACCGTTACCCCCCAAGCAAGGCTCATATAGCCATAGCCGTCATACGCGAGACCGATGGACACGACTACCTGGGTCAACGCAGCGCAGTAGCGCACCCTGATGGTCTTATCGAACTGCATCTCACGTTGTAAGCAGGCGTAAGGGACGGCAATGAAAGGGGTCAGAACGAATCCGAACGCCGTCAACCAAAAAATGCGTTGCAAACCGGGCTCACCGTAGAAGTCGGCGAACAGGGGAGCCAACACAACGATAAGAGTCCCCAACCCCCAGGCCATTAGGAACACCACCGCCGTTGCTTGCCGTATCTTCTCGCCGGTGAGTTCCCTCTCTCGCACTATGTACTGGGCGACACCGTAGGTGCGCAACGCCGATGCCAAGAACAGCACCGCTGCCGCCACAGAGAAAGTACCGATTTCTGCTGGCGTCAAAAGCCGCGAAAGAATCACTACAGAGACGAACTGTAGCAGTTGCGAACCGTACTCCTGAGCGAAGGTAAACTTAAGGGCGCGGCGCAACCTGGACATGGGGAACTATCAGTGAAGCAAACCGCGCGCAGTATCCGCACGTCCTGTGCTAGCACTCGATGGGTTCATGCACTTGGAGTGCCGGGCGCTTCGAACGTATGCGCTCACCGTGTCCGTTCGCGGTAGTTCTTCACATATACCCATCACACTTCAAGATGCGAACATCGGTGCATTAATAATGTGAAACCTATCAGTGATTCTTTTTCTCAATAAAATCTTTCGTCTTCCAATGCGCTTGAAAAAATTCAAAGATGCTTCCCGAAAATCTATAAACTTCTCATAGTACCGATTATAAGTAACCGCTTCATGCATCATTTTCCAAAGTCGCTCAATTGGATTTAAATTCGGTGAATAGGGCGGCAAATAGTGTAATTTAATGTTTGAGTCCTTGGCATAAGACTGAACGTCTTTGCTCTTATGATAAGCCGCATTATCCCAAATTACATGAATTTCTTTCTCTGGTGCATGCCGTTTGCGTAGAGATTTTAGAAAAGATTTAATGGTTTGCGCATTCACTCGCTCAACTTCAGTGTGGATTATTTTGTGACCATCCAAAGATACAGCACCAATGAAATTCAATCGTGTTTGACGAGCCGTTGTGGCAATACTTTTTCGAGTGCCTCTTAAAATCCATCCACAGGCCAACCGCGTTTGATACTGCGGATGAAAACTGTCCGAGAAATAGATTAAACCCTTGTTTTTTAGGGTCTTTCGAAAGATGTTCATAGTCTTTGACAAACGCTTTTTGCGCCTGTGCGTTTGCTTTCGCTGGCACTGCATGAGGCTTCTTATGGCAGAAATTATTGCGATGCAGCCATTTTGTCATGCCGCTTACACTGTAAACCTTACCAAAATTCAACTTCACATAAGTGCAAATGTCCTTAACATAAGGATAAGTCATTCCTTCTACGTGTTTAACGAGCTTTGCTGTTTCATTCTCGTCTAAATCACTTTTGCTGCCCCCGTTTTCGGGCTTCAGCTTAGCTTTAGAAAAATAATCATCGACATGGCGTCTAATAGTCTCATCATCTAAAAGCAAAATCCTAGAAATTTCTGAATAACTATAACCCTCATCAAAAGCTAAAACAGCTTTTATTCGGTCTCGAATACGCCCATCTCTCTCTTTACGATGAGATTTTATGAGTTCATCGCGCTCGCTCGGTGTTAAATGATTGTTCATAAGCTTATTTTGACCATAATCAGCTAGCTAATGTAAGTATTCTATATTCGCATTTTCAATGGCGATGGGTATAGATGAACATGGCTTTGATAAAGAGCACCTCTGAAAAATAGTCATTGTTTCGTGAGTGCAAGGAAGCACCGCGCGCACAACCGCAGTGTATAGGTATACCTGAGGATTCGAGCACGGCACTGACGCCGCAATCGCGGAAAAGTGCATTTTTTTAAGGTCCCCATCACCCGCATCGGGGCCGCGATGGGTGAATGACTAGGCAAGCACCATCTGCTTTCAACTCGCGCCTGCAATTGCTGCTCCAGAGCAAACGCAGCCCGCACGGTGCCGCTGTACTGGACGGCTTGCGTCATCGGAATCAGCGAACATCGGGCGGCTTCGCTGGCGGCGGGAACCCCCGGTACTGCCAATAGATACTCGTACGCGCTGGCCTTAATTCTCTCGCAAGCGGTTCGCCGCTGGTGGATTCTCTCTGCCCTGTTTCCGCCGTGAACGGCACGTTGTGCAAACTTACAGCGAAGGCGACGAGGAACCAGATCATAGGATAAAACGCGATAGCGATGAACAATCCGCCAATGCAAATTACAATAAGCGCTCTAGCGAGCGCGATCGCCATATCCTCACGCCATAGCTCACCACTGCGGCGTCCTTGACGCTGGCTGAGATAGTTACACCACATACCATAGGACAAAATGGTGCAGAAGATAAACAATCCTATATAGCCATGCTCACCCAACACCTCGAAAATAATGCTGTGAAACGCTCTAGGATCCGTAACTCTGTCGAGAAACTCATCGCCTTGAATGTAATCAACCAAGTTGTATCGATTGGCTAGATAAGCTTGAAACCCTCCACCCAATGGCTTGTCCTTGACGAAATCTATGGTCCAGCGCCAAACGACAATCCGCCCTAGAGCGGAATTCTCCTGCGTCGCGGTAGTCACCGTACTCATTCGAGTCGCCCATTCATCGGAGGTAAACGCCGCCAGTCCCGCCGCCACACACAGACCGCCCAGCACGTATTTCCACTTGTCCTTGGAAGCAACAGCATTTAAGCCGATAAACGCCGCCAAACACACCAATCCGGTGCGGGCATAGGTGCCGACCATGGTTAATAAACTAGCAGCGATAAACCAGTAAAGAACAAGCCGCAGCAGCGGAAATTCTTTTACCAGCAACCCGTGCTTTATCAGATAAAAAATCAATGGCAAGGCCATAATAGCGGCCGCCGATAGGGTACTGGATTCGGTAATACCGCCACTGCTCGCATTGAGTAGATGGACGCCATAGCCACCACCACCGATCAAGGTCTTAAGCCCGGCCTGGGTGCAGAAGAAACCGACCGAGATGACGAAGATCCAGATCGCCGTTTCCATCTTATGCCGACTATTGAGTACGAGTGAAACCAGTATGGCTATGAAGATCGTCTTGACCGCGATGTCGTACTTCCACCAAGCATAATGAGGAAAGAGCGCTTCCGTGGTGGTGAGGGTAATCCAACCCATGAAGATGGGAAGCAACACCAGATTCGCTTTCTTCACCGGCGCAGACCATCGCTTCCAACCGAGCAGCAAACTTACGCAAAGCACCAAAACGACGATCAGCGAAACCGGTTTGCCGACCAAAAAGCTAGAGGACATGGTCTGGGGACGCAAGACGTCTACCCAGATGACGCCCGCCATGGCGACAGACGGCTTGGAAATTCCAAGTGCCATAATGGTCAAAAAAACCACCGACAGAAGTAGATCGGTAATCACGGTCGGGTGGCAGCGGATCAGTCGTCCGAGTGCTTCCAGTGATAAAACAACACTAGGAGAGTCAACCCTACCATCAGCAGTTTGGAAATGTTGTCGATCATCGTTCGCGCCCAGCGGTCCGGCCGGCTACGTTAACCCACCGCCGCCTGCGCAAACAGATCGACTACGGGCACATTTTGCCGCTTTAAGAACACCTCATCCATGCGGCCCCAGCGAAATTCGCTCAGCAGCTTTTTTAAGCGCTGCTCCATGTGCCGCAAATTAGTGTAGTGGCGAAAGCGGATTTTAAGTGAAATATTCTCCTGCCGTGGCTGGTCCGGATCGATCTCCCAGGGGTGAAAATAGAACACTGCCGCTTCCCGATCATCCGAATTTACCCGCCGCAGCGCCCATCTGAAATACCGATAGGGCAATAAACGGAAATAACCGCCGCCGCCACAAGGAATATTTTGCCCAGCGATGTGGATAGTGGTGATAGGAACTTCCAGCAACGTGCGATGTCCCGGTTGAAAAGCAAAGCGCGGCGCTCTAGGCATACCGTAGAGGTCATGACATATCGGATTGATGCTGGAACTGTAGAGGTATCCAGCTTCGGCCAGTTCATCCAATGTCCAAAGATTACCGGCACCAATGGAGAAACTGGCGGCCCTGTAGCCGTTGATCGGCTGTGCGCTGATATCTTGTAGCAGTACCCTGGTACGGGTGACGTCGTCGCGAAATTGCGCGGAGGTCTGCTCGGTGGCACGAACATGAGAGTAGCCATGGGAACCCACCTCGTGTCCCGACTCAGCGATACGCCGAACCATGCTCGGATACCGCTCAGCCATCCACCCTAAAGTGAAGAAGGTCGCTTTAACACCCTGCCCATCGAACAATTGCAAAATGCGGTCTACATTATGCTCCACCCGGCAAGGCAACGAGATCCAATCATCCCGGCTAATAGCGGACTCAAACGCCGATACCTGAAAATAGTCTTCAACGTCTACAGTCATCGCATTGACGATGCTCTTATCACTCATGGGCAGTGCCCATATCTAGTTCTCCGCCTCTACTCTACTTGTCATCGTCCGGCTCCTTGTCATCGTCCGGCTCCTTGTCGGCCTGAGCCATCAAGGCTTGCCGTAGCAGTGACAGCTCCTCACGCATAGCAGTGGCTAACGAGGCTACCGAGGCCTCCATGGCACTCAGCCTCTTATCGTCTTGACGAGCACTGTTTTGCCGTTCAATGGCCTTGCGCTCCTCTTCTTGGCGCCGCAATGCCTCAGCACTGTCTTGTGAGCCACTGTCTTGTGAGCCGCCACCGTTGCCGTCGCCTCCTTCTTTGCCGAATATGGCTAAATCAGCGCCCTCGTCCCCCCGTTCCATACACAGGATTTCTTGCGTTGTAGCCCCGTGCTCTTCCATGATGTCGAGGGTCACGGAGCGCAAATCGTTCAAGTCCAGGTGAGTGAGTTCCTCCAGCGCACCGTAGAGAAACAGCCGATCGCACAAGGTGTTAATCCGCCGCGGAACACCATCGGTGAAGTCATAGATGGCATTGAAAATGCGCTCATCCAACGTAGGATTGTCCTCCCAGCCGGCAGTCTTCAGCCGGTGTATCACATATCCCTTGGTTTCTAGCTCATCGAGTGGCTTCAAATGGTAGGCAGCGATGACGCGCTGGCGAAGCTGTTCAAAGCCTTCCGAACGCATGGTGGTGCGAAACTCACGCTGTCCCAACATGAATGTTTGTAGCAGCGCTCGGCCCTGATAGTGAAAATTGGACAGCATGCGTAGCTCTTCGATGGACTTCTTCGGTAGCCCTTGCGCCTCATCTACCACCAACAAAACGCGCTTTCCCTCCATGGCACAGGTGCGCAAAAAAGTCTCCAAGTTGTGTAGCAGTATCGCTTTACTAACCTGCTCGGTGTCCAAGCCAAAAGCGATAGCCACCACCTTCACCAATTCGTCGGCCTGCAGATTAGTCGTAACCACCTGCGCGGCGACGACGTTCTCATGCTCGAGCGCCTTGAACAACGCTGTCACCAGCGTTGTTTTGCCCGTACCTACGTTACCGGTGATAATGATGAAGCCTTCACCTTGGCGAAGACCATAGCGCAGATAAGATAACGCCCGCTTATGTCCCCGGCTATTGAAGAAGAAGCGCGGATCAGGACTGAGTTGGAACGGCTTTGCCCGAAAGTTGTAGAAGTCCTCGTACATCCGCTATTTACCGCCTCTTGGGCCTCCTGAATGCGCATCGTGCTCGGACCTGGCATTAGAAGGTGGTCAAAACCCCTATGCTCATCCGGTGTTCATCGAATTCATTATTGGCCGAACTCGAGTTCTGCTTAACCTTATTGAATCCAATTGTGCCCCGAAAATCCGGACCAAAACTGTGCGCATAACGCATATTCATCGACATCCGTTCATCTTTTTGGTTCGTGGCCTGGTTCTTGCGCACTTGATAGAGCCCCATGATACTCAGCGTATCTTTAGGTGTCAGGCTGCGATTGAAATTGAACGTTGTGCCGTCAACCGTAATCAGATTACCACTTACTTGAAATCGCCGCGCTTCACTGAAGATGGCAATTCTGCCGGTGGTCCTGCGCCCGAACAAATCCACCGCCCCGTCAAACCGGGACCGCACCAGCACTTCGTCCGTGGGGTTGACCGTATCCACGGGCACCCCCACCTGTGTCCCCGTGGCCGGATCCGGCACCGGATTACCGAGTGCATCTTGCAACGGAACCAGCACCCGTTCCAGTTGCAGTTGGCGCGACTGGGTCGGTTGCTCGGTAAATGAGGCAGTCCATAGGGTACGCCTGGTGCGGTGCGACAGGTTGAGACCGAAACGATGACCGAAGAACCGCTTGCCGTACTCTCCTTCCACCGTCGTTCGGCTGCTCGGCGTCCACGTAAGACCGAAGCTCCAATAATTGCTTCCGGTAGAGGGCTGGGAGGAGGGAAATTCGTTGCGCTCCTTGCCGAGCCTAACCAAAGCACCGTAGCGCCGGCTGAACCGATAGCGTAATTCTCCTTGCACCCGCCTGAACCGGTTGATAGAGCCACTCAAGTTGATGACCCGTTGGCGGGAATAGTCTATACGCCATTTCGCCCGGGAAAAATGAGCGCCACTGGTCAACGTAAGAGCGCTGGTAGCCGACCTGCTGGTGTTCCTGGCGCCGTTGCTTTCGTTGGTAACGCCGTCGATGGTGTAGCGCAACTCGGCGTCCGCAAAATCGCCTAGATGATGGCGAGCATACGGGCTTATACGGTAGGTGGTCACCTCCGATGAGTTGCCGGTTGCCGACAGGTTATCCGCCGCGGTACGGACAAAGGAGTTGGCGTTTTGTTGCGAGCGGGTGGCCCTCAAATCGACAAAAGCGACCTTCTCCAACAGTTCCGCGCTAGCGTCGCTTTGCAGTTGTTGATTGATCGCATTGGGCGTCGCATCGCGCTGGTAAACCAGCACCTCCATGTTGTATTCGAGATTGAACTGCAATCTCTTGCCTTCGCCCCGTACCGACAGCCCGGGCTCTACACTGGTGATGAATTCGTGACGCTCGCGGCCGGGCCCGGCTAGAGCGACATTGTCCGTAAACGTCTCTTCCACATTGAACCGGGGGGTGAGCGTCCAGTCACCTGCCCAAACGCAAGTGCAACTCGCTATAACAACCGTGCCGGCCACCTGCCCTGCGCCGGCTATTCGCCGAAGGAGCAGCGAGCTAACGCGGCTTAACCACATAATCGTGCCCGTAGCCATAGCCGTAGCCGTAGCCGTAACCGTAGCCGCCCTGGGTGTCGCGAACTTTATTCAACACCAAGCCGACGTTGTCCAAGGGCCCTAACATCCGCAGCGCCTCCAGAACAGCCCGCTGTGGGGTTCTCACAGCTTCCACCACCATCACGATCTGACCGGCCAATCCCGCTAACACACTGGCGCCGGAGGCCGCTAAGAGCGGCGGCGAATCGATGATAACGATGCGGTCGCTATACTTATTGGCGAACTCCTCCATGAGCACGCGCATATACTCACCGGCAAACAATTCGGTTACGTTTCGGTGCGAATGCCCGGCGGGAATAACCGAAAGTTTGGGGATGTTGGTGCGCAACATCACCTCAGGTACCGTCAGGGTGTTGTCCGCCAACAGATCGGTTAAACCGAGCTCTGGTTTAATGCCGAGGTTGCTGGAGACATCCGACTTGACCACGTCGGCATCCATCAAGAGCACTGTACGGTCCCGTTCTTGGGCGATGGACATGGCCAAGTTGATCGAGACCGATGTTTTCCCTTCGTCGGGCAGCGAACTGGCCACCATGATTAGGTTCGTAAGGGCGCGCCTATCCGCACCCTCAGCGGCCGCTTGCAAAAGTAACGGGCGCTTGATGGCGCGGAACTGTTCCGCCATCACCGTTTTGTCACTAGCGGGCGTCAACATACCCGAGGCGCCCAGTCGATTCAGATCGATCTCGATTTCCCGTGACAAGGTGCGTGGCTTGCATTGTTGCTCGTCTTCTGCCCCATCGGCGGGCGGCGTCAACCGAGACGCGGGCTCTTCCAAGAGTTGAGAGACGCTGTCAACGGTAGGCAAACGTAACGCCGTGGGCGCATCGTTACTGCGCCGCGCTTGCTCATCACCCAAATCGTGGTGCCTAGAACTTTGCTCCCCTGGGCTCTCATTCACCGAGCGCTCAAATTCCATGCGGCCGTCCGGCTGCGCCTCACAAGCAGCCATTGTCTCTTGCGTTGAAGCTGGCGCAACCGGAGGTCCAGGCGCTAACGGCGCGGAATTCGACGGATCACGCGTTAAAGGATCAGCTGGCAGCGGTTCAATGGACCAATCCATTCCACCCGGCAAATCCGTCTTATCCAAGGCCTCGCCGAAATCATCTTTTGACCCATGATCCAAGCCATCTTGGTCTTTCGTTCTATGCTTGGAGCGTCGCCGCTTCGACTCGTCATCCAGTCTATCGAGCGCTTTTTCGATAATGCTCACAAGAAGCGCTCTTTCAGTTGCGCGAGACGTCCGAGGACGTTTAGCTCACTGAAGATATCCACATAAAAGTGGTGCACTATGATGACCCCGACGCATACGGCCAACAGAGCGATACAGCCGAGTGCAAAGGTCACCACTTCCATGCGGTGGCGGAACAGTTCGCCACGGGTCCACACTCGCGACACCACGCCCAGAACTGGCAACTGAGTAATCGATTCACAATCGTCGCGGCCGTAAAACGCTGGTTTCAGTAAGCCGATGAGAAACGCTAACCCAACGCCCGCACCTAGCCCGACTACCAACACACCGGCACTCAAAATAATCCGGTGAGGCCCTGTGGGTACGATAGGCTCACGCGGTGGTTCGATCACGTTGAACCGTATGTCATCGGTGGTCTGGCTGGCCTCATCGGAAATTTTGAGCGCTTCGCGGCGCTGCACCAGTTCATCGTAATTCTTCTTGTCGATGTCGTAATCACGATTGAGCCGGGCCAATTCAGCTTCAACCTTGGGAACGGTATCGACCAGTTTGCGCAACTCGGTTTGGCGCCGAAGGTACTCATCCACACGGGCTTGCATCGCCGCCATTTCCGCCTGCGCGTTGCCAAGCGCCACCGTGAGTTCCTGGTGCAGGGGATTGGGTACAGCCTCTTCCAGTTCCTCCTCTTCCTTGCCAGTATCGGCCGACTCGGTTGCCTTAGTCTCTTTTTGCTGGGCCTCGTATTGCGCTTCCAAGGATTCCAAAATGCCACGCGCCGCGACTACATCCGGATGTTTGGCCTTGTAGACCACCAGCAGTTCGTCAAGCCGGTGGCGCATAGCGTAGATTCGCTCAACCAGCGGATCCACGGTCGATGCGCGAAGTTTTTCAGCCGCAGTGCTGCCCGGTGCCTTAAACGCCTTAGGCACGCCCTGTAATTGTTTTTCTATGGCGCTTACGCGGCGTGCTGCTTCGGACAACTGCAAACTGGCCTCGGACACGCGTGTAGACAGTTCGTCCAAACGCGCAAAATAGGTCTTGCCATCACGTGGCATCAGGCCGGCGTTTTGCCGCTTGAACTCCTTTAACCGCGTCTCGGCCGCCAACAGACGCGCTTCGTACTCCTTGATCTGCTCTTCGATGAATTGGCGTGTGGAGCTAGTGTCTCTCCTGCTCTCGCCAAGAGAACGTTCAACGAAAATATTGAGTAAAGCCTCCACCACTCTATAGGTCTGCTTCGGATCGGTACCCTCGAAAGAGATCTGAAAAATATTACTGCGTTTGGTGCTTCCAACTTCGATTCGGCTCGCTAAGTTACCGATAAGCAATTCGAATTCCTTAGGCGTGGTCACAGCCAAATCCATATCGGTTTTACGGGCCACCGCCTCTAGATTAGGCCTCACCAGCAACGTGCGGCTGATGAGCCGCGCTGTTTCCTGTTCCTGCGGCGCGATAGCGAGGTTTTTTAGCACCGGCCGCAGCATCGATTTAGTATCCAAGTAAACCTGAGTCGATACTTCGTACTGGTTCGGCAACGCCGCTACGCCAACCCACCCTGCACCGCAGATTAGTCCAGCGGCGATCAGTGCGAACCAACGAAAACGCCACGCCATCCTGGCATGGTTGCGGATCTGTATCAGTGGGTTTTCTGTTGCCATAGAACCATCGTAGGTATGGGGACGGTCCGCACCAACTAAAACCAGGCCTCGGGGATGATCACCACATCCCCTGGAGCCACCGGCACATTGGCTGAAATATCGCCGTCTTTTAGCAGATCTTCCAGGCGCACCCGGTATTGACTGCTACTGTCCCCGGTGCGCCGCACTAGCCTGGCTTGGTTGCCGTCGGCGAATTCCGTCAACCCACCGACCGCAATCATCACATCAAGAATGGTCATATTCCTGCTGTAGGTAAGCGCCCGTGGCTCCGCCGCTTCACCTACAACGCGGATCTGTTCGTCATAGACGCCGGCGAAGTCCTGGACGATGACCGTCACCAACGGCTCGCGTATGTATTGAGAGAGAATTTCCTCCACCTCCCGCGCGAGTTCGGTGGCAGTCTTGCCACTCGCCTGCAGGTCCTCCACCAGAGGAACCGAGAGGCGCCCATCTGGGCGCACGGGGACGGTTTGCGTAAGTTCGGGATTACGCCAGACGAAGATATTGAGGTTGTCGCCCGGACCGATGATGTAGTTGTAATCTTGCGGCACCTCCACTGCCAAGGTATCCGCGTCCGGCCCTACCGACTCACAAGCCGTCAGCAAAGCAACCCACACACCGGCTAGCACCACCCTGAATACGCTCATTACTCTTCTCCACGATAGGAAAGTCACTGTCGACAGAGATCGCATGAGATAAGGGAGACCTCAACCGCTTGGCCCTCTTGCTGCTTCCTACTCCGCGGCGCGCTTTCCGTCCTCTTACATCTTCTTGTGGGCACTGTATGCCTCGCAGTCGAAGATTCTAGGCCGTTCCACCTGACTATGTCCACGTAAAAGCACACAAAAACTTTCCTGAAGAATTAGGGGTGGTAGGTAGTTGTGTACCAATATTCCAGCAACTTCTTAAGTGTCGAATGTCACCGGTTGCGGCATTGGACGGGCCCGCTAACTGCCATTACTGCCATTCGAACTCACCGCAATCGTATTCACTTGAGGCCGTACTTTTCGATCAAGTCATAGAGCGTCGGGCGGCTTACCCCTAACATCTCGGCTGCTTGCGCCACTTTTTGATCGGCAAAGACCAGTGCCCGCTTAATGGCCTCGCGTTCCGCCTCTTCACGCACTTGCCGCAAATTGAAGACCACCGGCCGGCCTTCAGTGTCCTCTAGCTCCAAATCCTCCGCTGTCACCACATTGCCTTCGGCCATAATCACGGCACGTTTCATCCGGTTCTCGAGTTCGCGGGCGTTACCCGGCCAGGGATATGCTTGCACTGCCTCCATCGCGTCATCGGCAAGACCGCGCAGATTGCGCCCGTGCTCTTCGGCGTAGCGTTTAAGGAGCGCCCGCGCCAACAGCAAGGCATCGCCGCTACGCTCACGCAAGGCGGGAATAGTCACCGTAATCTCGCTGATGCGGTAGAACAGATCCTCTCTGAAAGCACCCTCTTTAATGCGTCCGTAGAGATCTTGATGGGTAGCGCACACCACCCGCACGTCCACCGCAATCTCCTCGCGCCCGCCGACCCGCTCTATAGTGCGTTCCTGTAGGAAGCGCAACAACTTGGCCTGTAGAGGCTGCGGCAAATCGCCTATCTCATCGAGAAAAAGAGTGCCTCCGTCAGCGTACTCGATCTTGCCTATAGTCTGTTTGTTGGCGCCGGTGAACGCGCCCCGTTCGTAGCCGAACAGTTCACTTTCCAGTAAGTTCTCCGGAATCGCTGCGCAGTTGATCGCCACCAAACGCTTGCGCTTGCGCCGGCTCATAGCGTGCAACGCCCGCGTCAAAACCTCCTTGCCCGTACCACTCTCGCCCAGTAGTAAAACGCTGACATCGGTAGGCGCCACCTTCTCCACCGTCCGGCACACCTTGGTCATCTCGGGACTAGCCGCGATGATGCCGGCCAGGGGGGTCGCCTGCGCGCTCTCTGCGAGACGTTTGTTTTCCTGCTCCAGCTCGTGCACCCGATAGGCCCGATCGACGATCAGACTCAAGATCTCGGGATCTACGGGTTTTTGATAAAAGTCGTATGCACCCAGCGCCACGGCACGTACCGCATCTTCACGATCGTCATTACCAGTAATCACAATCACCTTGGTGCTTGGCGCCATTGAGAGAATCTGCTGTAACGTCGCCAACCCCTCGGAGGCATTGGCCGGATCAGGAGGCAGGCCCAAATCAAGGGTCACTACGGCCGGCTCCAACCGGCGCACCTGATTGACCGCTGTCTCCCGATCGCCTGACACGTGCACCTGATAATCCTCGAAACACCATTTAAGCTGGTTTTGCAACCCTGGATCGTCCTCGACTGCCAGTAACACCCGATTGGCCGCGCTTCGATTAGCCAGGGCTCGGCTCACCTTGCTCAATGCTCGCCCCCCATCACCAGCAACCCGCCAGGCTGTTCAGTCCCTGGCGGGAAACGCAGGGCAAACGTAGTGCCGAGTCCTTTGTTACTGTTCACCTCCAATTCACCGCCACAGCTCTCGACGAACTCGCGGCTCTCATACACACCGATCCCCATACCGGCATTCCCCTTGGTCGTATCGAATGGCTTGAACAGCCGCGATGCGATGAAGTCCGCGTCCATCCCGCAACCCGAGTCGGCGATCTCTATAACGACGCTGTCCTCATCGAAGCGTAGTGATACCACCACTTCGCCATCATTTTCCGTGGCCTCTTGTGCATTTTGCACAATGTGTTCGACCACCGTCGCCAGACGCTCGGGATCGGCGTTAACAGTTAGTCCCGGGTTCACCACTTTCAATTCCGGCCGTGGCTGATCGGCGCTACGCGCTTCGACCACCTTCTCCATTACGGGACCGATATTGATGACCTTGGTGGCGGTCTCCTCGATTTTGCCTTTGCGCAGATGAGCCAACATACGGTTCATTCTCGCCGTCGCGTTCTCCACCGTGGACATGGCGTCTGCGACAAACTCCGGATTGTCCAAATGGCGCTTGGCATTGGCGGTTACCAACGAGAGTTGCGCGGCTACGTTCTTGAGATCATGCACCACGAATGACGACAAGCGGTTGAAGGCTTCAAATTGACGCGCTTCCGCCAGCGCTTCGGAGGCCCGCATCATCGCCAAATGGGTGGCCGCTTGCCGCCCCATGGTCTTTAGCAGATCGGTGTCTTCCCAGTTAAGACGCCGCGCTGCCGCGGAGCGGGCGAGGATGATGAAGCCGATCAACGATTCGCCGTAGATGAGCGGGACCACTAGCCAGGGCCGCCACAACGTGCCGAGCCAATCGGGTAGAACCAAATTCTTGTAGTGCTGCTTACCGGTGTTCACTTCGTCCAAAAAGATGACCCACCCCGAGGTGCTTAAAAACCTTATCATCGAAGCGTCGATCGGCAACACGCACCCCTCGGGCAAATCCAGTTGAGCTGCTGCCGTGGGCACGAAGTGGCTTTTTGCGCGGCGCATCCAGAGAATACCACCAGGCGACTCCATGGCATTGGCGATACCACCGACCACGTTTTCCCGCAATTCTCTGTCATCGGCACTATCGGACAGTGTGTAGGTGAATTTCAGCCACTCTTCCCGGTACTCGTATTTATCGCGGAAGAAATGTTTGTTCAGCGCCAAGCGCAGGCGCGACCGTATCTGCCCCGATGCCAGCAACAGCACCAACATCACCAGCGCACCGAAGAGGAACACTGTTTGCGCTACCGCGCCCCATTCACCGCCGTATATGCGGATGTAGTACCCCGCGAATGACATCGCTATCAAATAGATGCCGGCCCCCAGCAGTGCCGCGGAGTGAAATACCACGCGCCGCGAGACGAACACCTCCAGCGACCATTGAGGATTGCGCGCAGCCGCCACTACCAACATCGGCACGACCAAACCGTGGATGGCACCGCGGGCCCTCCACAAGGTGATGTCGATCTGCTTGACCAGCATGGCATCGGCGTACAAAAACAAGTCGTAGGCAAAAAGACCGCCAGAGCCTAGACACAGGAGCTTGATAGCCCAGCGCAGCTCGCGGCGGGTGTTGCGGTAGAGCTGCTCGATCAACACCAGTCCTAGCACCGCCAAGGCGACGAAGCCCATAGCAACGGATAAGACGCTGTTTGCGGTAATAAGCTGCGTGCCATGTACCGTCAGGGCAGCGGCAAACCAAAGACCGAAGCAGGTCAAGGCGATCCACACCGCATGCGCCAGCCAGCGCACATCAGCGCGCCCATCGCTGTTCTTACCTGAGCCGAAGCCGAGCAAGCGCAGCAAGAAGACGAGCCAGGCAGCGGCGCGCAAGGCCTCCAATATCATGAGCATTAGTAGTCCAGGAGTACCGCTACTGGCGTAGTACGCCAAGGCGAAACACCACAGGGTTGACAGCACCGATACCGTCAACATCAAGCCACCCTGAACCCGGCCACGCCAAGCGGTGAACAGCAGAACGCTCAATAACAGATAGAGCCCACCGCCGAATCCGTAGGAAAGAGTACCTATGCTGACCATCATCACGGCCAGGCCCCGGAACTTACCGCCCCTTACCCCAGAGAACGACCTGGGCGGTTTGTATCATGATGGCCAGATCCAAGAACAAGCTGTAGTTCTTGATGTAATAGAGATCATACTCCAGCTTGCGCCGCGCATCCTCGATTGAGGCGCCGTAGGGATAGCAGATCTGAGCCCATCCGGTAATACCAGGATTGACGATGTGACGGAGATCGAAATAAGGGATCTCCTTGGATAGCGAATCGACGAATTCGGGGCGCTCTGGCCGCGGTCCCACAAAGCTCATGGTACCCGCTAGCACGTTGACCAACTGCGGCAACTCATCCAGACGAGTTTTGCGCAGCAAACCACCGATGCGGGTGATACGCGAGTCGTTCTCCTGCGCCCAACGGGCATGACCATCGAGTTCCGCATCCGTACGCATGCTGCGGAACTTCAATATCTGAAAGTGCCTACCGTTGCGTCCAACGCGGATCTGACGGTACAAAATGGGGCCTCTAAAACCCGATTCCGCGTAGATAGCGAGTGCCGTCAACAACATCAAAGGCGATGCCAACACCAAGCCGCAGGCACTGACCACCAGATCGAAAGCGCGGTGTGCATAGCCCTTCACCACCGCCTGCACGAAACCTTCCGCGAACACGATGGTGCTTGGGCGCAAAGCATGCAATTGCAGGCAACCGCTTTGCTGCTCCAGGAAAGTCACCTGGTCCATGACCGCCACACCATGCATCTTGCAATCCAAGATCTGTCCCACGGGAAACTCGACCTGTTCCTCATCTATGGCAACCACCAGCTCTTCGACCTGCAATTCCAAGCAAAGGTCCAGCAAGTTGGTCTGCACGTATACCCGCCGCTCGCGGTCTATGGTCGAATCCTCGCCCCGCACATGTACGAATCCGACCAGGATGATGTCGCTGACCTCGCCGGCTTCCTCGATCGACAGCGCCGATGCTGCACGCTCAGCGGCACCTAGGACAAGCACCCTGCGCTTTAGCTGATCGTACCCGGAGAACTGATACACCAGCTTGCGAAACACAACGATACAAATGGCCGAGATGAGCAAAGCGAGCAAGAACGCGCTCACACCTATGGACATGCGCGGCCATAGATACATACCAACGCCGGTGGCGATAGAGCCACCCGTCAGAGCCACCGCGAGGCGCAATATCAGGCCGCGCACTTCGTCACTCAAATCGCGCTGATAAAGGCCCACCGAGGAGAAGGCCAGCATCATGATAATGGCGTAGAACGCAGCCTTGGACCACAACTCGCCGACCAATAATTGACGCGTTGGATTCGGTCCTACAAAAGGCGGCGCGACGCCCAAATAGACCGAGCAGAACAAGATCAGCGCCTCGACTGTTCCGAGTACGATCAGAAACTTCGGGATGTAGTGCCGGAAAATCCGAATCATAGGAACGGCGCCAAGGTTGCAACGCAGCTAAGGCGCAGTATTTTCGGCGCTGATACAGCGGAAGTCCACGTGCCAGTGAACCTCAGACATGATCGTGCCGGGGGCATGGACGCCAAGAGCGTCAGGCTGAAACCACTCACAACCGAAAGCACGCTACAATCACGTACCCTAGCGGAGCCAGCTTCTATGGGACAGACCAAACGGCAACCGCTCATCTATGAGGACTAAGATGCAGCATCGACGAAAATCCAAGTGGAACCTCGCGCGTTGGGCCGCACTCATCTTGGTGGCGGTGGTGCTGGCGGTGGTCGCTGGCGCCTACCTGGCGGGGGATAGTGCGGCCGATCACATGCAACAAGCCCAATCGCTAATCGCCAAGGGCGATAGGTTCGCTGCCATGGTCGCCTTGAAGAACGTATTGCAAAGCGATGCGGACAACGCCGAGGCCCGCTGGTTGTTGGGCAACATTTATCTAGACCTTCGCCAGGGCGCATCTGCCTTAAAGGAGCTGGAGCGGGCTAAACAGGCCGGTAAACGAGGCGAGGACGTCGATTTGTCGATAGTAAAAGCGCAGTTACAACAATCGCAGTTCAAAGAAGCGCTGGCCCGGCTGACCCAGCTAAAACCGAGCAATGAGGTCACCGTGCTGAAAGGAGAGGCCCGCTTTGGCTTGAACGCACCGGACCAGGCGAAAGCCGCATTCCAAAAAGCCCTGGCTAACGACCCGAATCATGCTGGAGCGCTACGCGGCATGGCCCACGTCGCTCTGCTGCGCGGCGACCATGCAGCGGCGCAAACGCAGATCACGAGGTCCATCGGTAGCGAGAGCGCGGGTATCGGCAGGGTGGGCATCGAAACGTCGCTGCTAAAAGGCGAAATCGACTTGCGCGATGGTAAGTTTGAAGACGCTTTGGCGACTTACGAGGCGGCCGAGAAGATCGCCCCCAACGCACCGGCCGTGCTCCTCGGGCTGGTGAGCGCCAATCTCGGCTTGGGAAGATTAGACGAAGCCGACAAAATCCTGGATGGCCTCTACGAAGCCAACCCGACCCATCCCCTGGTCAACTACCTGCGGGCGATCTCGGCACAGCAAGCGGGCGATACCGATACCGCCCTAACCGCCTTCAGGGAGGTACTGCGTCTTGCGCCCAATCACCCGGAAACACTGCTGTTGGCAGGTGCGTTACATTACACACAAAAAGAGTATAAGCAGGCGGAAGCTTATCTCAACCGGCTGGTCGAGCATAAGCTGGAGCACCCGACCGTCCGCAAGCTAATGGCAAGCGTCTACCTCCCGATCGCCCGCAAGCTACTGGCAAGCGCCTACCTGAAGCTGGACCAGGCGGAAAACGCCATCCATACACTGGAGCCGCTCAGGGATAAGGCAAACGAGGATCCCCAGATCCTAGCCACGCTGGGGCTCGCTTACATAGGCGTTCAACGCTATCAGGAAGGAACTGAACTGCTGGAAAGTGCCGCTCAGCTAGACCCTGAAGCTAGCGCGATACGCGCCCAACTCGCCATTCAACAAATGGTGATCGGTAAAGAGTCCGAAGCGGTGCAAACCCTGCAAGAAATACTGGCGGTTGATCCGAATTTCACCCGTGCCGATCTATTGCTCGTCTATGCCTTCTTGCAGCGCGAGCAGTGGGATAAAGCCATTGCCGCGGCAGCGAAACTGGCCGGGCGCCAACCGGGCGATCCGCTCCCACTAAACCTGAGCGGCATCGCCTACCGGGGCAAAGGCGAGGTGGATAAAGCCCGCGCATACTTCTCCCGCGCATTGAAGCTCGATCCGAAATTTCACAACGCCACACTGCATCTGGCCGACATGGATATTCAAGCAGGCGACGTGAAGAGCGCCACGCAGCGCTACGAGTCCATTCTTGCGGCCAACCCTGATATGGAGATGGCAGCGCTGCGCCTCGCCCGCATATACATCACCGAAGAGGCTCCAGAGAAAGCGGAGCAAACCCTACTCAGTATTCGTAACAACAATAAAAGCGCCCTGCGCGCACGCCTGATACTGGCCGATGGCTACCTTCTGAATGGCCGCATCAGGGAAGGTGTACGAATGGCCAAAGAGGCGGTCGAGATCGCACCTAAGGCACCGCAGGCGCAAGTCATATTAGCGCGCAGTTTAGATGCGCAAGGCAACAGCGCCGATGCCCAGAATATATTCAAAGAACTGACACAAGCTTACCCGGACAATATGCAATATCGTTGGCGTCTGGGCGAATCGCTGATGCGCTCTGGTAATCACGCCGCCGCTCGCGCCAATTTGGAAACCGTCTTGCAGGCGCAGGGAGATAACCGCTTGGCGCTGAGCAGTTTGGCGCGGCTCGACGCGCGTGACGGTCATTTCGCCTCGGCCATCCAACAAGCTACCAGGGTAAGCGAGATGAGCCCAAAGGAGTCGGCCGGTTATTTACTCCTTGGAGATGTCAACATGGCCGCCGGGCAGGCCGAAGCGGCGCGAAGCGCCTACCAAAAAGCTTTCGCACTAGCCCCTAGCGGCGCCCTTGCACGGCTCATAGCCCGCGTCGATATCGAACTAGGCAGCTACGCCAAAGCCGCCCAAGGACTGCGTGAATGGCTGCTCGAAAAGCCGGACGATCACGCCTCACGGCTGGCTCTCGCCACTCTTGATCAAAGCCATGATTCCGGACCGGAAGCTGCGCGCGGCTACGAGGCTATTCTCGCTCATTCACCGAACAACGTGATCGCTCTTAACAATCTGGCCTGGATCTACCATAAATCAAAAGATCCCCGGGCCTTGGAATACGCTAAACGGGCCTACCAATTAGCTAAGCACTCACCTGCTATAGTCGATACCTACGGTTGGCTACTGGTGCTGAGCGGTAAGGTGCAACAAGGCTTGACGCTGCTGAAAAAAGCCGCCACAGGAGCCCCAGGCTCCATGGAGATCCGCTACCATCTGGCCTACACATTAGTGCGCACGGGTGAAAAAGAACGGGCCAAAGAGCTTTTGGAAGAGGTGATAGCCTCGCCGCAGGAATTGGCCTTCAAAGATGACGCGCGCAACCTGCTCAACATTTTAAAATGAGCATCCCGTGAATGGTGTTTACGCGAAACCGATGGCCCGTCATAGTCCCGCTTATAGTAGTTGTGGGCAACGTTGTCACAGCCGACGCACTGTTATGGCCGCATAGTGCCAGTGCCGATCTCAACATCGGCATATTGCTGCAACAGGTGCAGGCGCGCGAGGCTGAAGCGCGCAACCGGGCGGCGCTGATACCGGACCACACCGCTGTTGAACGGGCGGCACCGGTAGATGCGCAAGAACAATTCCGCCTCGCCGCCAGTTACGACGCTGGCCAGGGCATACCGCGCGATTACCGCTTGGCGGCCAAATGGTACAGGGCCGCCGCCGAGCAAGGCCACATACGCGCCCAAACCAGTCTAGGTCTAATGTACGCGCAGGGTCACGGTGTGCCGCCAGATGATCGGCAGGCCGCTCATTGGCTGCGCCGGGCGGCTGAAGCCGGCGAACCACTCGCCCAGTACAATCTCGGCTTGATGTATTACGAAGGCCGCGGTGTACCGCGCGAATACTCGAGCGCTCTGCACTGGTACCGCCGTTCGGCCATGGGCGGCAATGCCAAGGCGATGAATAATCTCGGCATCATGGCGGCTTTAGGGCATGGGGTAGAGGAGGATGACGCCCAAGCTTATGCGTGGTTTTCCGCCGGAGCCGCCTTTAACAACGCCGATGCCATCAACAATAAAGAACTGACCGCCCAGAACCTGTCACCTGAAAAACTCAGCCGTGGTGAAGCCGCGTTCAACGACTTAAAAGCCGAGTTCAGTCTACCCTGGCCGAAGTGAGTGTCTTAAGCGTATGTAGACAAACCGAGCTATGTAGACAAACCGGCACATAGTCAAATAGGCGAAGAGGATCGCGCTGCCTCATAAACCACGCGTCAATAGTGCCACGGCCAACGCCATTGGCACATCGGACCAGAAGAAAAGCGCAACGGTTACCGCAGCCGTAAACACCATGGCTATAACCATAGGGAGCGGCGCCTCTCCGTGGGTAGCGCTGCAACTTTCCTGTTCGGCCTCTTTTTTCAAAAAAGCCGTGTACACGACGGGTAAAAAATAAGCCGCATTAAGCGCGGTAGAAGCTACCAGTGCCGCGATGGCGAACGGCTGTCCCGCCTCGCCGGCACCACTCAGTAGATACCACTTGCTGATAAAGCCTGCGGTAGGGGGTAAGCCGATCAGGGAAATACTGGCCACAGCGAATGCGCCCATGGTAAACGGCATACGCCAACCCACCCCGGCCAACTCGCTCACCCTTGTTTTGTGCGCCGCCGTATAGATAGAACCGGCGGCGAAAAACAACGTGATCTTACCGAAGGCGTGGGCGACTATGTGCAAAACCGCCGCCATGATCGAAAGCGGCGCAAGCAGCGCGGCGGCTAGTACCACATAGGCCAGTTGGCTCACGGTCGAGTAAGCCAGCCGGCGTTTCAGATCGTCTTGCTTAAGGGCTACGCTGGAGGCGATGACGATACTCATCCCGGCTATCCACACCAACCAAACAGCGCCACCTTCACCGCTTAGCAGCTCGAGGCCGAATACGTAAACCACTATCTTGGTCACGCAAAATACACCGGCTTTGACCACCGCCACGGCGTGCAACAATGCACTGACCGGCGTCGGCGCCACCATGGCCGCCGGCAGCCATCGGTGCAACGGCATCAGCGCCGCTTTGCCGATGCCGTAGACGAAGAGCGCCAGCAATACGGCTACCATGGCGCCTTCGATGTGGCCAGCCAAGATGCCGCCGGGACGGAATTCACCGTGTCCAGCCAAGCTATGGGTCCACAAGATGGCGAGCAAGAACAAGCCGACCGACGTACCCAGCAAGATCATCAGGTAGGTCCGGCCACCTAGCCGTGCATCCTCATCACCGTGATGAGCCACCAAGGGGTAGGTCGATAAGGTCAAGATTTCGTAGAAGATGAATAAGGTGAGTAGATTACCGGCCATCGCCACACCCATAGCCGAAGCGATGGCAATGGCGAAGCACGCATAAAAGCGGGTTTGATGGTCCTCGTTGTTGCCACGCATATAACCGATGGAATAGAGCGAACTCACTATCCAAAGCGTCGCCGCCACCAATGCGAACACGGCCCCCAAAGGCTCCGCTTGCAATACGATTTTGACGCCGGCAAGCGGCGTTGCGATGACCCAACGCGGCTCTATACCCTCGATCAGAGCAAGTGCGAATGGCCATACCACACCCACCAGTGCACACGCGCTCGATATGGTCACGCACTCGCGGATATTCGGCCAGCGCCCGAGCAGGCTTACCAGTACCGCACAGAACGCTGGAATACCAAGCATCAAAATGAGTTGCTCTTGGCCACTCACGGCGCATATCCCGCCAGTAAAGCGGTGGCCGCGCTCAAAGCAACATCGACAGTCAAATCCGTATCTATGCCGAAGTAGATATTGGCGCCGGCCAGGAGCAGGGTGGCCGCCAACATACTCGCCGGGACCGGCTTCGCCACCGCCGCTCCTCGCTCCCTGCCCCACTCCACCGCCGGCCCTAGCCAAATACGCTCCAAAACCTTGCCCATATACACGACCGCCATCAGCGAGGTCACCAACACCAGCACCGCCAGCGGCCACCAGCCCCGCTCAAGAGCACCCAAGATCAAATACCACTTGGAGATAAATCCTGCGGTCAGTGGAATGCCGATCAGGCTGGCCGCAGCCACCGACCACGCCAACGCCGTCAGTGGCATGCGCCGACCCAACCCGTTGAACGCCTGTAGGGTCTGGCTGCCGCATTGCCACAACACACAACCGAGCGCCGTGAATAGCGCGGTCTTCATCAGTGCGTGGTTGAAAACGTGCAAAATACCCGCAGCTACGCCAGTGATCGAGCCAATACCGATGCCCAATGCTATGTAACCGATCTGGGCCAGGCTCGAATAAGCCAACAGCCGTTTCACATCATCCACCTGCAAGGCGGCTAGCGATCCCACCAGCGCCGCGCCACAGCCCGCCAACACGATGGGCGTGCCGATGGCCAAAGTGTCGAAACTATAAGCGGCGCCGAACACGCTCAGCGCGAAGCGCATCATCAGATAAGCGGCGACTTTGGTGGCGGTGCCGGCCAAGAATGCGCTCACCGCGATGGGGGCCTGGGTGTAGGCGTGGGGCAACCACATGTGCAAGGGGAACAACGCCATCTTCGCCGCCACGCCGACGAGGATAAACCCAACCCCGGCGCGTACCGCTGCGGTGTGGGCGATCGGCGGTAAGCGTTGCGCCAAATCCGCCATATTGAGCGTGCCGGTCATCATGTACAGCAGCCCCACACCGATCAGGATAAAAGTGGCGCCAACGGTACCCATGATGAGATACCGGAACGCCGCCCATTGGGCGCTGCGCCGCTTCGCCAAAGACACCAGGGTGTAGGTCGAAAGCGAGGAGATCTCCAGGAACACGAATACATTAAAAGCATCGCCGGTGACCGCAATGCCCAGCAAGCCGGTCAGGCACAACAACCAGCACGCATAGAACAAATACAGCCGGTCGGAGGCCACGTTGCGTGGAGCGGTACGCCAAGCAAACAGCAATACGACGGCACTGATACCGCTGACTAGCGCCAATACCAACGCATTTAACCGATCCACCCGGTATTCGATACCCCACGGGGCGACCCAGTCACCCAATGCGTAACTGATCGCCATGGCCCCATCGGTGACTTGACCGAGCATCGAGAGCGACATGGCCAGCGATAAGCAACTGGCGATGAACGCCATCGCACAGCCGAATGCGCCGTTGGCGGCGATCACTACCAACGGCGCTGCCATCAGCGGCACCAACACCACCAGTACCGGGAAATGGTCTTCCATCAAAGGCGCCGCTCGAGCCCGCTTCGCTCAACCTCGTCGATTTCATCTTCCTCCACCGTGCCATAAGCATCGTGGATGCGCACGATGAGAGCGAGCCCAAGGGCGGTGGTGGCTACACCTACGACAATGGCGGTAAGAATGAGAACGTGGGGAAGAGGGTTGGAATAGACCGTTATTGATGGATCCAGTATCGGTGCTGTTCCACCGCTGACCTTACCGACGCTGATGTATAGAATAAAAACCGAAGCTTGAAAGATATTGAGCCCGATCACCTTCTTCATGAGATTGCGGCAGGAGATCACGATGTATAACCCGGTCATCATCAACAGGATGACTATCCAGTAATTGTAGCCACCTAGCTGCTCGAACATGCCGCCTTATCCAGCAAAGTAATAATAAAGTGATATCATGACGGCAGCGACGGTCATACCGACACCCAATTCGACCAGTAAAATGCCCAAATGCTGCCCCGCCGGTCCGCTGGCGCCCAGCACGTCGTACCCCAGAAAATTGGCACCTAACATAAGAGAGGCCACGCCTACACCACCGTAGAGCAACACGCCGAGGGCGGCGATCACCCGCAGCCAAGTGGCGCTGACCACCTGCTTA
Source organism: Gammaproteobacteria bacterium (assembly GCA_012103455.1). Lineage (GTDB taxonomy): Bacteria > Pseudomonadota > Gammaproteobacteria > HK1 > HK1 > WLWT01. The sequence continues at coordinate 2,439,530 of WLWT01000001.1, read as the reverse complement.
ACCCGTTCCAAGCCAAACACCAAACCGTAGAGCACGAACGCGGCGGCGAAGATCACCCCAGCCTGAAAACCTCCGCCCGGTCCGAAATCACCGTGAAACTGGACGTAGAGGGCGAACAATAAAATAAGTGGTATCAATATCTTGGCAACTACCCGCAACACGTAGTGGTGTTGCATCGCTCATCTCTCCCCGTGCGCCGCGTCCGCCTTCTTGCGCCGGCCGCGGCCAAGCAACGCCAACACGCCTATACCGGCGGTAAAAATGACAGTAACCTCACCAAAAGTATCGTAACCGCGGTAGCTGGCAAGCACCGAGGTGACTACGTTGGGAATGCCCATCGCCTCGCCCGACTCGTTCAGGTACCGGGGCGCCACATGCTGATGCGCCGGCGCGTTAACGTCGCCTATAAGTGGCATATCCACCGTCGCGTAGAGCAAAGCACCGCCGGTCAGCGTAACCGCCAACAGAGCAGGTATCGATGTGGGCACCGCCCGTGCGCTCCTGAGATCGGTCAACGCCAGCGTTGCTACCATGAGAATGGTGGACACACCGGCCCCCACGGCAGCTTCGGTGAACGCCACATCCACGGCATCCAAGGCGACGAAAATCACCGCCGAAACCAGGCTGTAGATGCCTGCCAGCATGGCTGCTGTAAACAAGCCCGGCAGTCGTAGGATAGCGATCGCCGTCACCGCCAGCATACCCAGCAGGACGACGAACATCAGTTGTTCGATGACGCGTCCTCCTCCAGTTCCGGCGTAGCCAGACGCCGGCCTATGGGCTTGGCTCCGCCTTGCAACGCCGCCTTGGCGGTGGCATGCGCGGCCGTGGGACTAGTGACGATGAGAAAAGCGCCCAACAGCACGATCTTGACGCCTACCAGCCAGTGCGGCGACTGGAGCAACATGCCCGACAACAGCAGCCCGGCGCCAAGCGTTTCCGTCACGCTAGCCGCATGCAGGCGGGAGAATAGATCGGGGAAACGCAACAGGCCGATACCGCCGACCAGGACAAAAAAGCCGCCCGCGGCCATGAGCCCCCAGATCACGAAGTCCATCACGAAGTCCATCACGAGGTCCATCACCGTGCCCATCAGCGGCGTGGCACGCCCTGGTCGCGATCGCCGAGGTCGCCGTGCTCGAAGAACTTAAGCACCGCCACCGTGCCGATGAAGTTGATAAGAGCGTAGACCAAGGCGATATCCAGGAACTCCGGACGCCCGGTCATATAACCCCACAGGCCCAACAACAGCACTGTTTTAGTGCCGAAGGTGTTAACGGCCAGTATCCGATCATAAATGGTAGGCCCTAGGATGCCGCGTATCAGCACCAACCCCATGGTCAAGACCACGGCAAGAGCGCCCACCTCTATAGCCCCTACTTTTATGGCACCCACTTCTATAGCAGCCACTTCAAACATGGCGTTCCACCGCCACTACCCGATCGCCCATATCCCCCTCGATCAGTTCAAGCGCGCCGCTGGCGGTTAGCGCGTGTACCTCGATACTGTTCTCATCCAAATCGATACTGACCGTGCCAGGTGTAAGGGTAATGGAATTGGCGTAGATAACCCGGCCAACCACGGTGCGTTGGCGCGCCGGAACAGAAAATATCACCGGATCTATGGCGATACGCGGGGCCAGCACATGTTTGGTGACGGTAATATTTGCTTTGATCACTTCCAAGGCCAGCCAAGCGATGTACGTCACTAGTGCGACGTGGTTGACGTACACCGGCAAGCCCTCCTCATCGGTGACTTTCATGCGCACGCTCAAGAACAGCACCAGGACGCAGGATGCCACTCCTAGAGCCAAGATCAAGGCAGCGCTCTTCCCGGACAACAAAAACCAGAGCCCGGCCAGGGTGATCACCATGGATAAAGTAACACGCGCTGTCAAAGAGTTCGCCACGCCTGTACGTCCTCACTTAAGGGGCCACTTCCTGCCGGTACACCTCGTACACATTGCGCACCTGTACCAGTCTTGCCATGAGGCGGCTAAGTTCGGTCATTTCTGTTATATTGACGGTAATTGCCATTACCACGGATCCCGTGTTTTCAATCGTATCGGACTTTATCGAACGTACGTCCACACCCGTGTCAGCAATCGTTGCACTCACATCGCGCAACAGTCCACGCCGATCGTATGCTTTTACCGTGATCGCCACCGCATAACGCTGGCGCCGCCGGCCAGTGCTCCAAGACACATCCAGCACCCGATCCGGTTCCGCCGCGCTCAACCGCTCGGCATTGCGACACGTTCGCCGGTGCACACTGACCCCACGGCCGCGCGTAATGTAGCCGACAATGGGCTCGGGCGGAATCGGGCCGCAGCAACGGGCCATAGTGATGAGCAAGTCCCCCACCCCTTCCACGGCAACGTCAGGCGCCTGCGGCAAGTCCTGCCGAACACGGCGCGGGCGTGGCAACGAATGGGAACCGAGGCTTGCTTGTGCCTCGCGCATTACTTGTCTTATCTGCACATCACCCCGCCCGATGGCGGCGAAAAGATCATTGACGGTGATGAGATTGAACCGGGCCGGCAGGGGTGAGAGATCCACACCCCGCAACTGCATGCGGCGCAGCTCGCGCTCCCACGCCTCACGGCCATCGTGCATGTTTTGCGCGTAATCTTGTTTGCGGAACCATTGGCGCACTTTGGCACGCGCGCGGGCCGTCACTAGATAGCCGAGATCCCGGTTGAGCCAGTCACGGCTGGGCACGCCGTCCCGTGCCGTTAAAATCTCCACCGTCTGTCCGCTCTGTAACGCCCGGGTCAACGGTACCAGTGCGCCGTCCACCCGCGCACCGCGGGTGCGGTGCCCTATATCGGTGTGTACCCGGTAGGCGAAATCGATGGGCGTGGCACCAATGGGTAGCTCGAACACACGGCCCTGGGGAGTGAGCGCATAGACGTGTTCATCGCGCACCCGCTCGGCCAGCTTGTCTAGCGCTTGGCGCGGATCCTCCAGCTCCGAATGCCACTCCAGCGCTTGGCGTAACCATGTCAGGCGATCATCGAGTCCTTCTCCACCATCACCTTCTTCATGACGCCCTTCCTTGTAGCGCCCCTCCTTATAGCGCCAATGAGCCGCCACCCCCCGCTCCGCATGAGCATGCATGGCTTGTGTTCTTATCTGCACTTCCAGGGTGCGCGATTCAGGCCCAATCACGGCTGTGTGCAGCGATTGATAGCGGTTGGTCTTGGGGTTGGCAATGTAGTCGTCGAATTCCCTACGGACATGCGGCCATAGGGAATGCACCAGCCCCAAGGTGGCGTAGCACTCAGCCACCGTTTGCGTCAGTATGCGCACCGCACGTACGTCGAAGAGTTCATGAAAGTCGAGGGACTTGGCCCGCATCTTCCGCCAAATGCTATAGATGTGCTTGGGCCTGCCGGTGACGGACGCTTTAATACCAGAACTGGTCAAGGCCTGCTCAATGCGCTCCACCGCCACCCGAATGTACCGCTCCCGATCGACCCGGCGCTGCGCCAACTGTCTGGCGATATCCTTGTACACCTGCGGCTCGAGGATCCTCAAAGAGAGATCCTCCAACTCCCACTTGAGCTGCCAAACACCTAGACGGGCGGCCAGCGGAGCGAACAAGGCGAGCGTCTGCTGGGCTCTAGCTCTTTTCACCGTCACCTCTTCGCGATCGGCAATACGTAAGTCGAATAGACGCTCGGCGAGCAGCACTAGGGCGGCACGAACATCACTCACCATGGTGAGTAACATGCGCCGTAGCCGCTCCACCTGCTTTTCCTCATCAGCACCGCTCAGCAGCTCCGGGATCGGCTGCAACCGTTCCACCACGTCGAATAGATCGGCCACCGCAGCGCCATGCCCACCGCGCACCTGCGCCGGGCTGATGACCGCGCGCAATCCCACGAGGACGCCCACCGCCACCGTCTGCGCATCCATCTCCAGATCATGCAGGATGCTGCCAATAGCATATCCTTTGCGCACTGCCTCGGCTGGCGCGGCACCCTCGCCGGCGAGATGCTCCGCGGCTGCGTGACAGCGCGCCAGGGCGGCACGGGCGTGCTCGGGGCGGCCGGCGGACACCACCGCAAGCCAATCACAGCCGGCCCCCACGTGTGTGCCCAAAGCGGATTTAGCACTGGGCTGGGTCATAGGTTCTGAAGACGAGTTCATGGGGACACAGTGTACGTCAGCCAAGCGCCACACTTCGGCTGCGATATAATCTCAGGCCTACCCTCAACAGCGGCCAGCCCATGAACCATCCGCTTGAACCGCTACGTGCCACCACCAGTGCCTGCCCCAACCCGGGAACGCATAGATGAGTGCGGAGTTGCTCATCAACGTGACGCCCCGCGAAACCCGGGTTGCGTTTATCGAAAACGGTATGTTGCAAGAATTCGCCATGGAGCGTACCTCCAACCGCGGTATAGTCGGCAACATCTATAGAGGCAAGGTATCGCGCGTGCTGCCCGGCATGCAGGCCGCCTTCGTGGACATCGGCTTAGAGCGCGCTGCGTTTTTGCACGCGTCCGACATCACCCCGCGCGGTGCCTCGATCAACGCCACCGAGCGCCTGGCGCACGAACGCCCGGCCGATGAAAGCCACCGAAATGAAAGATACACGCGCTCCACCGAGCGGCTAGACACGTCAGCAAGCGCGGAAAGCATTTCCCAGTTGGTGCAAGAAAGCCAGGAATTACTGGTTCAAGTCATCAAAGATCCCATAGGTACCAAGGGCGCCAGATTGACCACTGGCATCTCCGTCCCCGCGTGTTATCTGGTTTATCTACCCCGTAGTCAAAACGGCGTCGGCGTATCCCAGCGCATTGAGGATGAAGAAGTGCGCGAGCGCCTGCGCAGCTACGTGGAGCACTTGACCGAAGGCCAGGAGAGCGGTAGATTCATCGTAAGAACCGCTGCTGAATGTGCCATAGACCCCCACATACAAGCCGACGTCAGCTTTCTCAACAAGCTGTGGAACACCGTCAGTGCCAAAGCTCAGCGCTTTAACGCACCCACCTTGGTACATGAAGATCTGCCGTTATTACTGCGCACGCTACGGGAAATGGTAGGCACCGACTTGGACCGGGTAAGAGTGGATTCCAGTGAGAGCTTCAAGCGCATGCGCGCCTTCACCGAAGAATTCCTGCCCGAGTTGTCTGAACGTGTGGAACATTATCCAGGTGAGCGTCCAATATTCGATCTCTACAGCGTGGAAGATGAATTGGAACGCGCCCTACAGCGGCAAGTCCCACTCAAATCGGGCGGCCATTTAGTCATCGATCAAACAGAGGCGATGACGACTATAGACGTAAACACCGGTGCTTACGTCGGCCACCGCAACCTAGGAGAAACCATATTCAAAACCAACCTGGAGGCCGCCCAGTCCATCGCCCGCCAACTGCGGCTGCGTAATTTGGGCGGTATTATCATAATCGACTTCATCGACATGGACAATGCAGAGCACCGCCGGCAGGTCTTGCGCGCACTTGAAAAATGGTTGGAACGGGATCCGACCAAGACCCAAGTATCCGACGTTTCCGCCTTGGGTCTAGTGGAGATGACCCGTAAGCGCACCCGTGAGAGCTTAGGACGGGCTCTTTGCGATCCATGCCCTACCTGCAACGGCAATGGCTTTCTCAAGTCGGCACAAACCGTGTGTTACGAGATATTTCGCGAGATCTTGCGCGAAGCGCGCCAGTATGACGCCAAGGAGTTATTGGTGCTGGCCTCCCATGCGGTCGTTGATCTAATGGTCGATGAGGAATCAGCCAATTTCGCTGAACTCGAAGAGTTCATAGGCCGCCCCATCAAGCTTCAAGTCGAACCGCTCTACAACCAAGCACAGTACGACGTCGTATTGATGTAATGAGGCGGCACCGCGCTCATGGCAAGCCCAGGTTTTAGACTCACCGCTCATAAGCTCTACCGGATCGCGCTCGCCTCGATGGCCATCATCGCGGTAGCGGTGGTACTGGTGGCAAGCGCGGTTTTTTTTGTGGTGCAAAATATCGGCCAGTACCGCGATGAGCTGGCCCTGCGCCTTGAGCAACTGCTCGGCCAACCGGTCTCCATCAGCGGCGCTCAAGTGAGCTGGCGGGGACCCAACCCGATCTTGAGAGTCGATAACCTTCGCCTGTACAACGCCGAGGGTTCCAGCACCATCGGCTTTGATACCGCTGAAGTCCACATCGATTTCTTCACCACCTTTCGCCACCTTGCGTTGCACGCCCACGGCATACGAGTCATGGGCGCAACCGTCGAAGTCACTCTCACCGAGGATGGTCAGCTACGTCTACTCGGCATCGGTTCCAACACCGCTACCGCGGCACGAATAGAAGCGCTAGAGCGCCTCCTGTACGGTCCCGCGACCCTGACACTGGCCGGCGCTAAATTGCTCTATCACCCCCGGCCTGTTTCAGACCAAGCCCCCGTCTCAACGCAGGCTCTTGCATCTGACCCGCCCATCGAGTTCGCGCTTGATGTCACTAGTGAATCTCGAGCCGAAGGCCGCTCCATACACGGTGCTTTGCAACTACCCGGGCAATCACAAACCAACGTCTCGCTGATGGGCAAATACACCCCGCAAGATACCGAAGGCGGTGAACACTTGGCCCTGACTATAACGAGTGCCAGCGTCCCCATGCGCGAACTGAAGGCATTGGCGAAGGACCTACCGCTGCCCGGCAGCGAAGCGGTCGCGCAGTTCAAACTAACCGCCACCATAGGCGCCCGGATACCGCTTCGGCTACGCGGCGAAATCGCGGTCACGAAGCTGCGCTGGGCACCGGGCCGCTGGCAAGGACCCACCGGCATCGCCACCCACATCAATGCCGAACGCAAACCGCAGGGCTGGCGCATCATCGCACATGATCTGACCGTGAGCGGAGCGGTCAAGCGTTGGCAGGCTGTCCGTGCCACCGCTTTTTTGCGCACCGATGGACGCTACTCCGCCACCCTCACCGAGGGCCGGCTGGAAGATCTGTTGGCGGTACTGGCATTCGTCGAACCCGATGATAAGAATATTGCGCAGATGCGCGCCTTCCATGCCGTGGGCGAGGTCAAAGAGCTGGTGTTGGATTGGCATAACACCGCCATCTCGCCAATACCTTTTACCGCCAGCGCCAGATTGCAGGACATATCATGGCCGCCCACATCCGAACACTGGGGCGTAGAAGGCTTTAGCGGTAGTATATGGATGACGCACGAGCGCGGGGTATTCGAGGCGGACATTAGCCCATTGTCCAAAACCAATCCACTCGTGCTAACGGCCGATGAGCTGTCCGCCAAAGCGTTGATCTTCGATACTGCTGAAGGCCGCATCGACTTCGACATAGAACAATCGTCGGTGATATACAGCGCGCGCGAATTCAAGCTCGCGAACGAAGACTTCGGCCTCACCGTCAACGGCGCTGTCATCAGTGACGAAAAAGCGCATGAGTTGTTGGATCTGCGCATTGAAGTAGCCGGCTTCGATGTGCCGGCGCTAAAGCCATACCTGCCGTCGCCAGCCTTTAACGCGGAACTGAACGACTGGTTGGCGGACAGCCTCAAGACAGGCCGCGTGAGGCAAACGCGCATCGAGTTGCGCGGGCGCAGCAACAAACTTGAAGCAGCGCCGAATTCCGACAGTGTGCGCCTGCAGCTGCAATTTGACGACTTCGCCTTCAGTCATGCGCTGCCCGTGCCCGAGCTCGCAACGGCCAGCGGCACATTGCGATACCAACGAGGAACCGTTCAGGTCGAAGCGGCCAAAGCGAAGCTTGGACATATGCAAGGCGCCTTGAGCCTCACCGCATCGGGGCTTGGCAGCCCTGAGGCGTCGCTGAACCTGACAACCGCTCTGTCCGGCACCGCGCAATCGTTAATCGGCATCGTTGGCGAGAGCACAGCAATCAGACGAAGTACGTTGCGCGGGATCAAAATCGAGGGTACGGTGCGGGTCAAACTCGAAGCGAGCCGCCGCCTGGTAAGCGATAAGTACAGCACCAAAGCACGCCTGTCTCTCAAAAACAACCGCCTGGAGGTGGGTGGTACGATGCCGCCGCTCAAGCAATTGTCCGGCGAATTGACCGTTACCGATGGCGTAGTCAGCACGAAGAATCTAGCGTTTCACCTATTGGACCGCCCCGTCGAAGTAGCCGGCACTTATGCTCTGGCCGACACATCGCGCCGCGGACACTTCAAGATAACGACCAAGGCGCCGGCCCAATTCTGGCTCGAATTGGTTGCCACGCTCGCTGGCGAAGCGCCTGCGGACAAACGGTTACTAAGCCGCATCAAGGGCCAATCGGACTGGACCTTAGCCATTGATGTGGCCAAGGATAAAGCACCGCACTTCACGCTGCGCTCATCACTAATAGGTACCCGCTTGGAGCTGCCGGCGTTTCTCGCCAAACCCGCGTCGGTGCGAGCACCGTTCACGGCCAGCGCAGAGCTACGTGCCGGCGCGCCGCTGCACTTGAGCTACGCGGATTTCGCTCATGCGGCCATTCTCATGCCCGGTAGCTTTATGTCCCATAGCACCACACCCGGGGCACCTACACGTGGAAAGAAACGGGGCCTTGCAGCCATATCAGTACGGCTAGGCAGCGGCCAACCGCCCCCTCTGCAACGCGGCCGCTGGCGGATCTCGGGACGGCTGCCCACATTCGACTTAGCGGAGCTTCAAGCAGCGAGTAGTGGCCGGTGGCAAACCGGCATAGACCTCTCCAGAGTCGAACTAGACCTCTACGTGCAAAAGCTTGCAGTGGGCGCCGCCATCTTTCGCGACGTCCACGCCCTGACGGGCAAAAAACCCGTACCCGCCGGAGTACTGGCCCTCGAATCGCAATCCCTGGCCGGCTTCATACGCGGCCCCACCGAGCCGGGTGGCACGGTCACGGTGAACCTGGAGCGCCTGACGCTTGCGGATTTGGAACAGGCCAAAGACGGTAAAACCTTAGATCCCCGATCCTTACCTGCTCTTAGTTTTAACGTGAAACGGTTCAGCTACGGCGGGCGCGAACTCGGCACACTCAAATTCGTATCCCGCCGACTCGCCGACGGTATAACGCTGGACAAAGTCTATCTAATCGCTGATGGGTTCGACGCCCAGGGCCAACTGACCTGGAGGCGCATCGGCCGCGGTGATCTCACCACACTGGCAGCCACCGTACACGCCGACGATCTGGCTTCTTTAATCCATGCCATCGGCCAAGATCCCAACTCGACCGAAGGCGGCGCCACTGAGATTGCCATTAACGCGGCTTGGAATACATCCCCGGCTGAAGTTGATCTAGGCAATATGACCGGTGAGATCCGGTTTCACTCGTCCAACGGACGCCTGCTGCACCTGGGGCCGGGACCCGGGGCGCGCATATTCGGCTTGCTTAATTTGCAGTCCCTACCTCAGCTCATGGTCTTGGATATAGGCGCGGTGTTCGAAAAAGGCTTCGCTTTCGACCGCTTACATGGTCACTTCTCGGTTGAAGGCGGTAACGCCTACACCAACGATCTGGTGTTGGAAAGCCAGGCCGCCCGCATCGACGTCGTCGGGCGTACCGGATTAGTGGCGGAAGACTACGATCAACAAGTAAAAGTAACGCCCCACGTGAGCGGCAGCTTACCCATCGCCGGCGCCGCGCTAGGCGGCGTCGGCGCTGGCGTGGGTGCCGTTATCTGGTTAGCTGAAAAAGTACTGGACACCAAGATAGTGGACGAAGCAGCCGCCTCCCGTTATCACATAACAGGTCCGTGGTCGAGTCCTGCCATCGAGCGGCTGGTAAATACCGAAACAGAGAAAGAATCGGCGGGAAGATAGTCCCTTGGTACGAAGACAGTCAGCTAGCCCAAGAAAATCAACCTAAAGAATTCAACCAGCATCCAGCAAGGCCAAGGCCTGTTGCGCGGAAGGTATGCGCCGCCCCACTCACCACCACCCGCATCGGCACATTCAGTTCAATAGCCCTTTCAATAGCTTAGCCGCTCCATCGGCAGGTGATTCATTATCGGCGGGCGCCGGGGGCGATTCGCGCTTGGTATCGCTGCCAGAATCCGCGCCTCCTTTCAGTAGGCCGCCTAGAGCACCGGATACCGCTTTGGCAGCGCCGCCGGCCGTATCACCGCTGCCGCCTAGAACCTTGCCCACGGTGTCTTTCACCGCGCCGCCCGCCACGTTATCTATTTTTCCCTTGACCAAGTCTTGCGCTTTGCCACTCAAGAGGCTTTTTGCCACCGTCTCGACCGCGGCCATGATCGCGCCCTCGAAACCGTAGCTGGGATTAGCGAACGTGCCACCGATTTTGACAGGTATATCGACACCGTTGAGTTCGGTCAGCTCCTTGCCACCTTGTCCCTTACTCGTCGCCACTACCGACACGGTGGCCAGATAGTCGATGGTCTCAGCAACCAAATCGGCCTTACCTTTGCCAGTGACCCGCAGCAGCGGTACCTTGGCCTTGAAATCCCGGTTATCCACCACGCCCTTGGCGATCTTGAATGAACCGCCCATCTCGGAAAAGTCGGTACGTTTAGGCAAACCGGAGGTATCCGCATCGCCGCCTAAAAACTTCGCTTTGGCCTTCCTTATCATGGCGGCCAGGTTGTAACCTTCGATGGCGCCGGTACTGCCAACATTGGACACGCATTCATCGTTCGCACTCACTTTGCTCGCCACCTTGGGGCGAGCCACGAGCAGCGGCAACGTGTCGGCCTGGCCCGGGCCTTGTACGGCCAGCCAAGGCTGGTGGTGATGGACGAGCCCAATGCCAGCCTTGATGAGGCCGGTGAGCAGGCCTTGATGACCGCCTGTCGGCGCATGAAAGAAGACGGGGTCACGCTGATTCTGGTCAGCCATCGTCCTGGCCTGATTGGCCTGACAGACAAAGTGTTGTTGTTGCATGAGGGCAAGCAACAGCTGTTTGGCCCGCGTGATCAGGTATTGACCCATCTGGCGAAGCAGCGGGCAGAAAGTAACAAGCAGCCGACCACGCCCTTGCGGGTTGCGGGCTAAGGAGCTCCATCATGAACGAATCAAATGAAGTGAACGTGCACCACTTGACGGAGCAGGAGCACAGCGACCGGCTGTATCGCCGGGTGGGATTTCTGATGCTGAGTCTCACCTTTGTGGTGTTTCTGCTGTGGTCCTCCTGGGCACCCCTGCAAAGTGCCGTAGTGGCGGGTGGTCGATTGAGCGTGGCCTCCAAGAATAAGGTTGTGCAGCACCTGGATGGTGGCCTGGTGCGGGAAATATTGGTGAAAGACGGGGATGAGGTGGCGGAAGGTCAATTGCTGCTGCGTTTGGATCGCGAGGCTCTGTTAATCCGAAAAGAACGCATGGATGAACGTCTGACGGAAAACCGGGCCAGTCTCCAGCGCCTTGCGGCGGAACGGGACGATGCCAGGGAGTTGGTGTTTACCCAGGAGTGGCTGGCCGATACTGAAACCGATTGGGTGCAAGACATCCTTAAGACACAGCAGGAACTGTTTCACTCTCGGCGGGAGACCCTGGCGTCAGAACAGGGTGTCCTTGAGCAGCAGGTGTCCCAGTCCCGGCAGCAGATCGACGCTGCACATCGTTTGATTGCATCGCTGCAGGTGCGTATCGATTTGCTCAGTAAAGACATCGAAGGCATGCGCAGCTTGCGCGAAAAGAACATGGCTTCAGCCACCCAACTGCGGGAACTGCAACGGCGTCGCAGTGAACTGCAGGGTGATCGGGTGTCCCAGGAGGGGGAAATAGCCCGACTGAAGGAATCGATGGCCGAAGCCCGGTTCCGTATGACCCTGAGTCAGCGGGAATATCGTAAAGAAGTGCTCACCCGCCTGCAGGAGCGCCAGAGCCGTCAGATCGATCTGCGTGCCGAGCGCAGCGAGGTGATTGATAAACTCAGTCGTACGAGCATTCATGCCCCGGTTGCAGGCAAAGTGAAGGGCTTCGAGGTCGTCACCTTGGGGGCGGTGGTGGTGGCGGGGAAAGCGATTATGGAGATCGTGCCCAAGGAGCAGGATTTCCAGATCGAGGCCGAGATGGCCCCGCTGGACATTAATAATCTGCATCCTGGAATGAAGGCGGAGGTCCGCTTTCCGGTGTTTGAGGGATCACAGAACTTCCCCAGCCTGTATGCCGATCTGCAGGATGTGTCAACGGATGTATTCGTCGAGCAGCGAGACCAGTCTTCACACTATCGAGCCCGCCTGAGCATGGACGCTGAAAGCCTTGGCGTATTGCGTGCCGAGCAGCTAAAGCTGGTGTCCGGCATGCCGGTCGAGGTGGTGATCAAGACCGGCGAGCGCAGTTTGGCCAAATACCTGATCCAGCCGATGCAGAACATGCTGGTGCGCGCCTTTAACGAGCACTGACTCACTTGAACCGGTAGATCGGGCGGGGGGTGTTTTCCTGGTAATAGGGCCTCACCTGCGGTGCAAGCTCACCGAGGGCTTTGATGCGGTTGCTTGGGGCAGGGTGAGTGCTGAGAAATTCGGGTGGGCCGCCACCACTGGCTTTCTGCATTTTGTGCCACAGAGAGACTGCCGCATCCGGGTTGTAACCCGCTTTGGCCGCCAGTTCGATACCTATCCGGTCAGCTTCGGTTTCCGCTGTACGGCTGTTGGGCATTTGAATCGCGTAGGTGGCGGCCAGGGCAGCACCGGTCATGGCCAACTGCCGGTACTTGCTGTCATCTGCGGCGATGGCGACCCCAATCAGGCCAATCTGGCTGGCCAGGGCGACGGACATCTTTTCTGCCGTGTGATTGGACAGGGCATGGGCGACTTCGTGGGCCATGACTTGGGCCAGTTCGTCATCTGTGGGGTCCACCTCGTTGAGCAGCCCGGTGTAGATGGCCATTTTGCCGCCGGCCATGCACCAGGCGTTGATATTCTCTGGTTCGTCAATGACCTTGACACTCCACTTCCAGTCTTTGGTTTCCGGGTAGGCCTGAATGGCCTGGGAGATGATTTTTCCGGTGATCAACTGAACCCGGCCCAGTGTCTTCGGGTCACTGTCGACCTTGCCTTCCTTCTCCAGTGGCTTGAGGGTTTCGACGTAGGCCTCTGCTGAGGCACTGATGGCCTGTTCTGGGGAGACCAGCAGTAATTGACTGCGCCCCGTGGGACTGGTGGCACAGCCGGAAAGCAGGGCCAAGGCAAGTGCTAAGGCCGGAATCAGGATCCATTGCTTCATAAAGCGTTACCCAGAGGTTTGTTGGCGAAATCGTGGTTTGCATGGCCACAGCTCAATCGTCCCTCAAAGCAACCGGAAAGTTCAATCTGAACCTAGCAGATGGCCTGTTGAGCTAGCAGCCAGTTCTCTATACTCCCACGTATCCCTGACGGTATTCCATTGGAATGAATCAACTTCCGTTGCATTTTTCCTGCTAGGAGAATGAACGGTGGTTTGTAGATCAAAGGCAAGGCTATGAAAGCGCTCAAGTGGATCGGAATCATTGTTGGTCTGGTGTTGATATTGGTGGTGTCCGCTGCCGTATTGGTACCCCTGCTCGTTGATCCCAATGACTACCGGGATGAAATCGAGGCCGTGGTGGAGGAATCCACCCAGCGTGATCTGGAGATCACCGGTGATATTGAGCTGAGTGTCTGGCCCAGTCTGTCGCTTGAAATGGACAAGGTGACCTTGTCCAACCCCCCTGGTTTCGATCAACAGGTAAAAGTAACGCCCCACGTGAGCGGCAGCTTACCCATCGCCGGCGCCGCGCTAGGCGGCGTCGGCGCTGGCGTGGGTGCCGTTATCTGGTTAGCTGAAAAAGTACTGGACACCAAGATAGTGGACGAAGCAGCCGCCTCCCGTTATCACATAACAGGTCCGTGGTCGAGTCCCGCCATCGAGCGGCTGGTAAATACCGAAACAGAGAAAGAATCGGCGGGAAGATAGTCCCTTGGTACGAAGACAGTCAGCTAGCCCAAGAAAATCAACCTAAAGAATTCAACCAGCATCCAGCAAGGCCAAGGCCTGTTGCGCGGAAGGTATGCGCCCGCCCCGCTTCTTTGTCCATCAATGCATTTAGCACCCGCTGCCAGCGCTTTAAGTGCGAAGGTAAAGAAGGTACCGGCGCATTGACGTGCATCTGATGTGCTCTGTATCTACGCCGCTCAACAAAACGGTGGGAGGCAATCCTGGACGGGCCCGTAAATGCGCCCGCCGCCAGTTGCCGCCCCACTCACCACCACCCGCATCGGCACATTCAGTTCAATAGCCCTTTCAATAGCTTAGCCGCTCCATCGGCAGGTGATTCATTATCGGCGGGCGCCGGGGGCGATTCGCGCTTGGTATCGCTGCCAGAATCCGCGCCTCCTTTCAGTAGGCCGCCTAGAGCGCCGGATACCGCTTTGGCAGCGCCACCGGCCGTATCACCGCTGCCGCCTAGAACCTTGCCCACGGTGTCTTTCACCGCGCCGCCCGCCACGTTATCTATTTTTCCCTTGACCAAGTCTTGCGCTTTGCCACTCAAGAGGCTTTTTGCCACCGTCTCGACCGCGGCCATGATCGCGCCCTCGAAACCGTAGCTGGGATTAGCGAACGTGCCACCGATTTTGACAGGTATATCGACACCGTTGAGTTCGGTCAGCTCCTTGCCACCTTGTCCCTTACTCGTCGCCACTACCGACACGGTGGCCAGGTAGTCGATGGTCTCAGCAACCAAATCGGCCTTACCTTTGCCAGTGACCCGCAGCAGCGGTACCTTGGCCTTGAAATCCCGGTTATCCACCACGCCCTTGGCGATCTTGAATGAACCGCCCATCTCGGAAAAGTCGGTACGTTTGGGCAAACCGGAGGTATCCGCAGCGCCGCCTAAGAACTTCGCTTTGGCCTTCCTTATCATGGCGGCCAGGTTGTAACCTTCGATGGCACCGTTTTCGAAAAGAAAATCGCCCCTGCCGTTGATCTCTTTCTTCATCGCCGTCACCGTGGAGCCGGTGGCCGTGGCACGCAGCCGCATCTTAGCGGTTCCCGAGAGCCGCTCCTCGCCCTGCAGATCTTTGAGCAACGGCCGCAACTGAACACCGTTTAACGATTCATCCAAGCGAAGCTTAAGTGCTTTGCCACGGGCATCCACGCCGATGTTGCCAGCGTATGATCCGCCATAGAGCTTGGCGCGCAGCGGCTTTAGATGAATGTTTCCGCTGTTGGCCTTGATGTCTAGTGAGATATCACTCAATTTCAGCTTGTTGACCTTGAGTTCAGCTAGCGCGAGCTTGCCACTAACGTTAAGCGCTCGCAGCGGATCGAGGGCAATGACTGCATCGCCGCCGCTGCTAGTGCCGCCAGAGGGCGCATCAGCGGAATTATCGGATAAGGCGGATGCGGCCGGCGCCGCTTTTGGCGGCAAATAGCGATCGGCATCAATGGCATCCACCTCCAGATCGAAGCTGAGCGCCGGTTTTGCAAAATTGCGCGCGGCAAACGTTCCACTCACGTTGCTATCGTCCAAAACCATCTTGAACGGTGCTAGTCGAACCTGGGTGGCATCCGCCGTCAGGTCTCCAGCCAAGGCGAGAGACGTCAATACACCTGCATCAGCGGTAACCGGCGCTTTTTGTCCGAGCGCCTCCAGCAGTTGCCGAGGATTGAACTGCGCTACGCTAATCTTGCCGGTGGCTTTAGGCGCCGTCTTCAGCCCGGAAATCTTCAATCCACCGTCGAGCTGCAACAGTTGAGCTAGCTTCACCGACAACGCGGACAACTGAGCGCCACCACCAGGCACGTCAATGGAGGCATCGGTGTACACATCCGCCTTGAGTTTACCGTTGGGCAACGTAGGTCCGGCTAACTCAGCGCTTAGGTTCAAACCTTCCGCGCTTATCTTCCGACCATCGCCCGCATGATGCAAAGTGGTCTTGATAGATAGCGTGCCATCGAGCTTGGGCTTAGCCACCGATAGCGCCGCCCGCATATCGAACCGCACCGGAGCAGCCAGCGATACCGGGCCGGTGTTGAGCGCCACCTTGGAGAGCACCACATTTTGCGCTGAACGTGCATCCCGCCAAGAGATCTTGGCATCGACAATCTCTACGCCACCTAACGCGAAGCCGGCCAGTTTCACACTGCCACCTTCACTGGACTCCTCACCACTAGCACCGCTATCTCGCCCGGTCTTACCATCTTGGGCCTTACTGTCTTGAGCCTTAGTTCCTGGAAAATTGGTCTCGCCTTTGGCGTTGCGCTCAGCGTAGAGTTCAAGCCCTCGGATGGTGACTTTGTCCATCTCCAAGCGCCGGTCAAAAACCAAAGGCGCCAACTTAACCCGCACCTCCAGCCCGGCCACTTTGGCGAAAGCCGCATCTTCGAAGCCTGCGGCGTTACCCAGTTGCAGTCCCCCCACTGTGACACCCAACCACGGGAATACGCTCATCTCGAGCTTGCCTTCTATGCTGAGATCGCGGCCAGTGTGTTTTTTAACCCGCGCCGTGATGGCGTCCTTATGGTCATTGGGGTCTATCAGCAGCGGCACCAACACGATGGCCGCTACTAGCGCCGCCAGCCCGATGCCTGCAACCCAGGCGATGATCTTGAGTAGTGTTTTCATTGTGAGCGAATGCCCGCGCATAAAATGGCAGCGTATTTTCGCACTTTAGAGCGAGCCAGGAAACAGACTCACCCGCGCACCCTCAATGCACAGTGGCCGCGCCCTGGTAGCAAATGCATCCGGGCGCTTGCTGACGATGTATATTTTGCGGCCTCTGTCCATGCCATCAGCCAAGGTTTACGCCATTGCCGCCTACCGCCGCTTCCACTCCTATATCCGGTAAGGCCTCTCTATCAGATCGGGGAAGATCCTCGCATAAGACTCACTTCGTGGCCGGCATGTCCGGGGGCGTTGATTCTTCTGTTACCGCGTCTTTATTGGCGGATGCGGGCCATCGCGTTACCGGTTTGTTCATGAAAAATTGGGAAGAAGACGATGCACAAGGGTGCTCTGCGGCCACCGATCTGGCAGACGCAGAGCGCGTAGCTAGCGTGCTCGGCATCGAACTTCGCACCGTCAACTTCGCCACCGAGTATTGGGATCGGGTATTTACCGAATTCTTGCGTGAACACGAGGCCGGGCGCACGCCCAATCCCGACGTCATCTGCAATAGAGAAATAAAGTTCAAAGAATTCAAAGCCCATGCCGAATGGCTGGGCGCTGAAAAAGTGGCCACCGGACACTACGCCCGCGTAGTGCACGAAGATTCGGATATTAAATTGTTAAGAGCCAAGGACAGGAGTAAAGATCAAACGTATTTTCTTCACGCCTTGTCGCAGTCGGCCCTCGCCGCCGTTGAATTCCCATTGGGTGAGTTACACAAGTCCGAGGTCCGCACCCTCGCCGCTGCCCGCGGCCTGCCCACCCATGACAAACGCGACAGCACCGGCATTTGCTTTATAGGCGAGCGGCCTTTTAGGCAATTCCTAGGTAGATTCTTGCGCGGCCAACAGGGCCCCATACTCGATCAGCGCGGTCGGCTAGTGGGCAGCCACCGCGGCGCCGTTTTCTACACCATCGGGCAGCGCCGAGGCATTGGCATAGGCGGCGTGGCGGGCACGACCAATGAGCCTTGGTACGTCTATGCAAAGTGCGTTACCGACAACACGCTACAGGTGGTTCAAGGGACCCATCATCCTTTGCTCTACAGCAATACCGTGCGGGCATCACGGGCCCATTGGATCGCAGGCACGCCACCTGGGGGTACCTTCTACGCCACCGCCAAGACCCGTTACCGCCAGCCTGATCAGGCCTGCCGGGTCGCAGCCGGCGCCGGTGGGTTATTGGAAGTGCTCTTCGAACTGCCCCAGCGGGCCATTACCCCCGGACAATTTATCGTGTTCTACGATGGGGAAGAGTGCTTGGGTGGTGCGATCATCGAAGCGAGTTGGACAGCACACTAAGCCGCGATAGAGACAGTTCAGGCAGCGTGCGATGTTGAGATACTTATTCGGCTCACAAGAAAGCGAACGGGAGCGGGTACTGGCCTTGGCGGGGATCGATCAAGCAGCGGCCCTGGTTCAACGTATCGCAGTGGAAGGCTCGGCACCGCATCTTGCGCTACGCGCCAGCATCCGCAGCGTGCTTGCCTTGGAGGCCGATAGTGTCCTGGAGATCTTTATCCCCAAGAGATGCGGTTAGGCTGCAAGACGCTGCAACACCAATCGGGCCACGGCGCCGGATATGCGGATCTGAAAATAACCCGCTATGTCAGCGCACTTACTAACCCTAGAGCGTTCATTCATCAAAAGCGCGCCGCGTCTTAATGCCATTCGCGACGGTATCATCGAAGCCAACAATCGCCTGCGCGCCGATGACTCATTAGAGACGGAAATGATAGAAGTTCTGGCGCGTATCTACCGCGCACGGATAAGCCTGCTCACGCCGCGCAGTATGGTGCGCGCAGAACCGGCTCACTTAAAGCGACTCGAGTAATGCGAACCTCATCCGCGCCCTACTATTGGCGGCCATCCGGGCGGCGGTTTTGTGGCGCCAATCGGGTGGCTCATGCCGCCGCCTGCTGTTCACCCGGTCCCATGTCTTGAATGTGGCAGCAGCAGCGCTAGAGCACGAAACGTGATCCCTGCCCCGACTTCCTCAGGCCCTAACTCCCTTGGCCGGGTATACGCAATACTTGCCCCACCCGCAACCGATCGGAGGCCAGATTGTTCGACTCGCGCAACGCTCGCACACTGATGTCGTAGCGCGTGGCGATAGCGCTCAGCGTCTCGCCTGGACTGATAACATGCCGGGAGCGAACTGCGAGCGCAGTGCCGGGCGGCGGCTTGCGCTCGAAATAGCCGCGAATACCCCGCGCTATAGACTGGGCCAGCCGCCTTTGGTGCTTAGCGTCGCGCAAGCGCCGTTCTTCCGCAGGATTGGAGATAAACGCAGCTTCCACTAAAATGGAAGGAATATCCGGTGCCTTCAACACCATGAATCCGGCCCGCTGAACGGTGCGCTTGTGCACCCGGCCAAGCTTACGCAACTCGTTCAAGGTCACATTAGCGACCTCAACGCTGTCGTTGAGCGTGGCAGTCTGAGAGAGATCCAAGATCACCTGCTTTAACAGCTCATCCTTGTCATCCAGACTGACGCCGCCTACAAGATCCGCCGCATTCTCCTGCGCCACAAGCCAGCGCGCCTCACTGGATGCACCTTCGGACGATAACACCCAGACCGATGAGCCTCTTACCCGCCTGTCCTTAAATGCATCGGCATGAATGGAAACCAACAGATCGGCCTTGGAGCGACGCGCCCTGGCGATGCGGGTGCGAAGGCGCAGATACTCATCGCCCTTCCTGATCAGCACCCCGCGAAATCCACGCATAGCATTAATCTCGCCGGCTAAGCGCTTGGCGATAGACAGTGTGATGTCTTTCTCGTAAGTCCCCCCGGCGCCAATAGCGCCGGGATCGGCGCCACCGTGACCAGCATCTATAGCAATGACGATCGACCTGGCCCCAAGAGTTACGTCACCGGCTGCTGGACTGCCAGGTGTTGGGTTGCTTTTTTGCCGCGGTGTGCTGCGCCCGTGTAGATACACCACCAGCCGGTGACCGTGCCGCTCATCTGGCCCTAACATAAAGCTTTTGGCCCGCACGGGCTCGACAACATCTAGGACCATCCGCAGATCCGTGGTATTGCGCAGCCCGAAGCGAACGGACTTGATGAGTGGGGGATGCGAGGCCGCGGAGGCCACGGTAGGCGCCAAACGCGCATCGCGCATGTCTATGACCAACCGGTCCGGATTGCCGAGGGTGAAGATCTGATGAGCGGCCAACGGTTCGGACACATCGAAAATGATGCGCGATTGGCCCGCCACCGTTTGGACGTGCAGTGCTTGCACTGTGGTCTGGGCAGCTTTGACGGGCTCGGCTACAAGTGTGACCCCCACAGCGGCGAACACTGTCAGCAAAACAAGACTTGAACAGCGCATGTGACTAACTGGCGAACAAACACAGCGCCAATGTAAAACAGTTATTAGCGTTATTTCAAGTAGAACATTAACTACTCATATGAATTTTCATTCAATTCATATAGTTAACTATATGAAAACATGACTTAAACACACCATTAAGGGTTTCCAGCCCGGCGCAGATGTTCGATCACATCCGTCGCCAACATGCCACGCTCGCCGTCAGCAGCGGCCAGATCACCCGCATAACCGTGCCAACACGCGCCTATAGTGGCGGCATCAAAAGCGGCCAACCCCTGCCCGAGCAAGGCAGCGATAACGCCGGTCAGCACATCGCCGGAACCACCGCTGGCCATGCCAGGATTGCCCGTGGTCACCACCACGGTGTCCGTCCCGTTATCCACTACGGTACCGGGCCCTTTCAGCACACAAACCCCACCGAAGCGCTCGGCGATAGCCCGCGCGACAGCGAAGCGGTCCTCCTGCACCGTTGCCGTAGACACGCCTAGGAGGCGGCCCGCCTCCGCTGGGTGCGGGGTCAAGATCCAGTCATCACGGTGCCCGCCCAGACGGGCCAGCCAATTGAGACCGTCGGCATCGAGCACGATTGGCTTAGGTGCGCGGCAAACCGACTCGAACAGCTTCCTACCCCACGCCTCCTGACCCAATCCCGGCCCGGCGGCAAGTACCGTAGCCCTGTCGAGGAAACGCCCTAGCTGCGGCGGTGCGCCGGCACCGTGCACCATCACCTCCAGACAGGCCATCACAACCATGGCCGCGTGGGTTTCGTGGGTAACCAAGCTCACTAATCCGGCGCCGGCGCGCGCCGCCGCCCGGGCGCTCATCAGCGCTGGCTGCCGCTGGTAAAGCCTGGCGAGTTCGCAACGCCGGACGATGTGTAGGCGTCGGCGCACTTGGACTCGACTCCAGACGCACTCGGTCCACGCGGCTTAGCGGTGCGGCCTAAGGACAACCGATGGCAACGTACATGCGGTTGGAGCGATATCCCTCCCCGCCGCTCAACTGAACCTTCCCTTGGTTCGTTAGCTAAGACCAAAAGACTTGAAGCGGATGGCTGCCGATCAAGCAGAAGGGATGTCGGAATTCTTTACACTTTTTTGTGACGTCTGAGCGCGCAGTCAATGACCCCAGTTCTTGCACCACGAATACTTCAGAGTCTCATTGAACTCGGTCTTGATTGACGCAGGTAGCTGGCCTGGACTGTGTAGGCACTAGGTGATCTGTCTGAGGCTACGCCAGATGCAATCGATGTACAGCGGGTCACGAATTGCCAAACCATCGAGTTGGCGATGGGGCAAAGGATAGTCATTTCAGGACGTTGGCATCGTGCTCACGAGTGTCCGCTTCAGTAGGCCACCAGCTTGGGAAGCGGTGCGCCTACGTCCAGCCAACTACGGTAACTGCGCAGGTTTCCGGTGACCACTTGGCACTGGGCGGATTTCTGGCAGAGCCTGCGTGGGTGATCAGGTTCGCAGAATCACGCGAATTCTGATGCAGCAGCGCGGATTGGTGGAAAGGCGTCCATTCTCCCGACCCGTCGCGCCCCGACGAACGGCTGCCCTGGACAATGAACAATAACCGAGCCACGGGCCTACGTATGCCACGTATCGAGCGGCGCACAATCGCGCCGTTGGCCCACTGCGCGAGCACGCGAAGTGCGCTGCACTGCAAAATGCACGGGGTGTCGTCACGAGCATTTAGTGGCGTTTAGTTGTAAGCGCCGCGGCTGGTGCCCGTCGTGCGCGTCGCGGCGCATGGCGGAGAGTGGCGCACACCTAGTCGGCAACGTGCTACCGAAAGCACCCTATCGCCAATGGGTGCTGTCATTTCCGTGGCCTCTACGCATGCTGTTTGCAGCGCAGCCCCAATGGCTTAGCCGTGTGCTTGGTGTGGTCATCCGTGCGCTGTCAACAGCGCTGCTAAAGCGCGCAGGCGTGCGCCACTGCAACGGGGCGCGCACTGGCATGGTGACATTCATTCAGCGCTTCGGCTCGAAATTGAACCTGAATGTGCATCTGCACGTTCTGGCGCTTGACGGCGCCTACAGTTTCAAGCACGGCAAGGTTTGTTTTCCACGGGCCGAGGCCTTACGTCCAGAGACACTCAACACCTTACTCACGCCTATTATTCCCCGCGTCACCCGCACGCTGGTGCGTGCCGGTGTGCGAGTGGCCGAGGCCGGGCAGCCTTACCTTGACCTGGAGATGGACTCACCCTACGAACAACTGGCGGGCGCAGCAATACGCTCTGTCATCGCCGCTGGCCCTCGCGCTGGACGCGCCACGATGCGGTTGCACGATCCGTTGTTGGCTGTGGAGCCGAGCGGCGCGACAGCGAAGCCATTGACCGGCGCGGGTGATGGGTTCTCGCTGAACTGCGCCGTTGCTTGTGAAGCGCATGAACGGGCCAAGCTCGAACGAGTGTGCCGTTACAGGGCGCGAGGTCCGATAGCGCAAGAACGCCTAAGCATTGAGGGTGACGGGTGGGTGGTGCTTGAGTTGAAGCGCGCGTTTAGCGACGGCACCACACACGTATTGTTCGAGCCGCAGGACTTCATCGCGCGATGGGCGGCGCTGGTGCCGCGCCCCAAGGCTCATTGGGTGAGAGACCACGGATTATTCGCGCCCAATGCGCGCGAACGAGCCGACATCGTGGCTCGCCCCAAGGTGGCGAGCCAAGTGAGTGCGAACGATGAATGCGTGTCCCATGTTGGCAGGACGCCGTTGAGTTCGATGGCCCGACTTAAGCGGGTGTTCGCCATTGATATGAAGCAGTGCCCTCATTGTGGCGGCGAGTTGCAAGTGATTGCTGTCATGACCGAGCCTGGCGTCATTTCGCGCATTCTCGAACACACTGCTCTGCAAGGGCTGGTGCAGCCACGTGCGCCGCCGTTGGCTTTGACGAACTGATGTCAATGACCCCATCTGGCCGACAGACCGCCAGGGACAGCGCACGCGCGTCATTGGGGTCGTTGAGCGCGCAGCTTGTATGTCGTACGCGCCGCGCTCGTCAACTGTAGGCCTACCCCCCCACCCGACCAATCCTCCCCGGCGCAGAGCTATCAACGCCTTTTCGCCCCACCATCCAATACCTCGGCTTTGAGCTGGAATGGGCTTTTGTTTTTACTATCCTCCCATGGCAAAGAGTTTGTAGATCATACAGCAGTCAACAAGGCGTTGAAGTGTAAAAGCTATTTTGCAACGCCTTATCACTCATGGGAAAGAGGGCAAAATGAAAAAATGGGAATGGGAATGGGAATGGGAATGGGAATGGGAATGGGAATGGGTTACTCAGACAGTACTTCCCCAAATCCATGGAGCTGGATCAAGTCACCGAAACAGAGGTGATTAGAGCGGTTGACAAGTTAAACAGCAGACCCAGAAAGTGCCTTAGTTACAGGACTCCTTACGAGATGTTTAAGGAACTGACTGGAATAGATGCAAGAAAAGTCATGGGTTATGCACTTATCACTTGAATCCAAGTTCTTCTCTTGACAAAAGAGACCAGATTATAGCTCAATTATCGATAAGTGTATACATTATTTTAAGAGCGCGCCCGTAGCCGTAGTGTTCAGTGAGGCTGGTTACTGCTCCGCTTGCCTCTGTTTTGTTGCGCTGGATACTGCGAATAGTACGGCCAAGATTATCCAGAATGTTTTCCGCTGGAGTATCGTAAAATACGGCGGCTTTTTGCAGGGCCGTTCTTTCCTCTTGCGGTAAGTCGGCGTTATCAATGTTACTGATGTAATAATCAGAGTCAGTGACGGTATCATTTTCGTCGTAGTGTTGTTCACTCCAGGGATTGAACTCGACTTTGGTGAAAAATCCCTTGGCAGTGTCGGTGCGTACCACTCTACCCAGAGGATCGTAGTGCAGCGTGAGTTTGACACCAAAGCTATTAAGCGTTTCGTTATCAATAAAGTCGTGAGTATTGCTGTAATACGGTTCGTATTGTTTGACCGGCTCGCCTTTGTTGTTATACACCACGCGATTACTGGTCAACCAACGCGTACTGGCAGTGATAGTTTCGATCTTGTCGTTGGCATTAACAGCCAGGGCTTCGCCACTTTCGACCTGTACTTTGCTTTGCAGGGTACGCGGCCCAAACCATCGCTGTAGGTGATGGCGATTGGAATGCGTCTGCCCTGCCCTGGATAATCTTCGGCAGTGAGTTGCACGGCACGCACCGGTTGGTTGTTTAGTTGCCAACTGGATAGATCGTAGTAAAAATAAGTGGCGGCGTTTTGCAGGTAGGTGGCCGGATCGTTGATCACACTGTCACTGTCGGGCGCATCGGTCATGGTGTAATCAGTCAGCGGATCGAAGCCAACAGGATTGCCGTTTTCCGTACCATAAAATGACGTGACCAGCACCTGTCCTAAAGCATCGAACAGGGCTTCGCTGGTATTGCCGTTGATATCAATGATTTGTTGGGCTTGTAGCACCTGATAATCGACTTGCTGTGCGGTGGTAGTATTGCCAAGCGCATCAGTGGTTTGCAGGAGCATTAGCCAGTGGGTGTCGTAAGCATCATAGGTGCTGCTGTTGCCCAAAGGATCGATCACTTCGCTGGGCAGGCAGTAAGCGCTGACCGCGTGGTAACGTTGTTTGCTGTCGGGATTCCACCAGTAACCGTCGTGTTGACTATAACCACCGTTAGTCATCTGGTCTTGCAAACCTTGCGGCGCAGCATTGATTTGCTGCTCAGTAAAGACGATCTGCTCGCTACCATCAGAACCTTGATTTGTATGAGCGTGTAGTGTGGTCTTCATGTTGTTATCATGAGGGAGATGGCCTTCTCGGGGTCGTGCCTGACCCTTCGATATTTCGCCTCGTACTACCTGTTAACTATACGCGCCTCTTTTAGCAATAGCTGGAATAAGAATTGAGTCGGTCCGTTTAGATTTTGGCCAACCCCAAGGCTGAATGTTGTTTTCTCAGGTTTGGTTCCAATGTAGCCGCCTAACTGTCCTTCCCCGATGTTGGGACCGAGTTGCACAAATTGATCGGCTGTGTTGCCTGCGATAACTTCTCTTACTTTCTCGTCCGAACTAAGGGCTATAACATCTTTTGTCATTAGTTTGGCTGACAACTCAAATTCCATAACCACCCTATCTTCCTCGGGTGCGTCCTGTGGGTAATTCCTGCTATATCCATAATCAGCTGTGATGTGACCACGAATCGGAATTAACCGTGAAGGTGTTCCTTTTTTTTCACTGCCTTTTAAAGTTGCGCTATCTAACTTGTCTTTATTACCCCGGCGAATATCATCTTCGACTTCTGCTTTCCATCTATCCTGCCAGTTCAGAATATCTTGTGCATGTTCGAGATATAAACCTTTGTAAAAGTAGAAGGACTCTTCTGGGGCTGCTTCTGCTCCTCTGGGTACCGCTTCTGCTCCTTCGGGGGCAGTTTCTGCTGCCGGAGTTGGAGCAGCATTAGGAATGGCGGATAAGAGTGCAGCGGCCATACCAACAATTTGTTCCAGAGGACGGGGTTTTGACGCTGGTGGTTTTGTTTGTTTGCCCGCTTGCGGCTTTTTGTTTTTGTTTTTGTTTTTGTTGTCCACTGCTGCCTTTCTTTGCTCACCAGATAGCCTGAATCTCTCTGGTAGTTCTGGACTTTTGGGGTCATCGTATAACCCGGTTGTATCTCTCCCTATGACCGGATTCCCACCGACAAACGCATATAAATTGAGTCCGTCTACCGTTCCTGCCGGATCGGCACTTAACCAACGTCCTATCCAAGGTGCATAGTAACGGGCGCCATAGTAATAAAACCCGGTTAAATCGTCGCGTTCCTTACCACTGTAACGGTAACGCTTCAGACTAACCTCTGCTGCACTCTTGCCTGCAATAAAACTGGTGCCGCCATACGGAAAGTATTCTTCATAGCTGATAATCAGTCCCTGTTCATCGACTTCCATTGACGCCGAACCAAGATAATTTTCCAACTGATAGCGAACCTGTGGATTGCTGACTTCGCTGGGTGGGCTGCCTACAGTCCAGTGCTCACGATTGGCGACCTGACCTTCGTCATTGCTGATGCGCAAGGTGTACCGCTCTTCGGTTGGGCTGTCACCGATACTGTCGTTGTGTTTGCGGTGGATTTCCAGGCTGCCCAGATAAATGGTCTCCTGGTAATGTGAGATGGCTGCGCTGGTATTTTCGGTGATTTTGCGCACCCGCTGACCACTGCTGTCGTAAACATAATACTCATGCAGTTGGCTGGTCTTCTCGACATGCGCTATGTTATTGCGGTAGTTCCAGTGCAGAGCATTTATTCCATCCATCTGTATCTGATTGCCATTGTGATCAAAGTAATCATCTACCTGATTGGGCGTTATCGTACCATTGGTGTTTTGTTCGACCGCACGGCTGCTGTTGTTGGCTACTATCATGTCCCGTGTCCAGTTGGCGTTAGTGCTGGCGTGGTGGATTTGGTTTAGATTACCGGCCTGGTCGTATTGGTAGCTGAGCGTGTAATTGATCAGTGCTTCGGCATTGCTGATGGCTGGCATCGACGGTAGCTTGTCAAAGTTGCCTGGCTGTTGCTGGTTTTTATTGGCAAGACTTTCATGCGCGCGTCCGGTGGCTTCGATCAGACGATAGAGCGCGTCATAGGTGTATTCGCTTTTGGGATCAACCTGCAGGTTGTTATTAAATACAGTATTCCAGGCTTTATCTTCTATCTGCGTGATATTACCCGCCGCATCGTAGGTGTAGTTAAGGTCTTGCAATGGGCTTTGATCGCTACGCTGGCTGTTTATTCGAGTGAGACGAAAGGTGGTGTCTTCGTAGTGGTAGTGGGTGGTAACGCCATTGCCGTAGGTGATTTGTTGTCGCTGGCTTTTGGCGTTGTAGTGGATATTTTGTACATAGTCGGTAGTGCCGCTGCCATCGCCGTGTTGCACCACAAGTTGGTTGAGTCGCCCGGAGATATGGTAGGCGGGGCTGGTGCTATTGTTATCAGCATCGGTGGTTTGTTTAACCCTCGCCAGCGCATCGTAGCTGGTGCTGGTGGTAAAGGTTTCCGTTTCCAGCAACGCTGTTCGCTGAGTTTCATCAGCAGGCCAGTGGGCTTCGTTTTGGTAAGCACTACGTAGTTGCCGAGTGCTGCTTAGGGTCCGGCCTTGCAGACTGTAGCTGTTAGTTTGGTTCATACCAGCCTGATCGTAGTGTTGATAGACCTGGCCACGTAGATTGTGGTCTTGCGCGTTGGGTTGATTTTCACCGTAGAGGGTGAGCGTAACGGTGTGATCAAGGTCTTGCTGCCCGTCATTGCCGGTAATATGTTCACTGATGGGACGATTGAGTTCATCATAGGTAAAGGTTTGTTCGATACCACGTGCGTCTTGGCGATAAAGCGGATTACCCATAACGTTACTGAGCATCCAGCTTTCACCAGCATCGGCGCTTTGGCTATGTAGCGCTTCATTGGCGAGGTTGTAGCTGGTCTCAAAGTTAACAGTGTTGCCTGATGACAAGCGGGCATCAGCACTACTGAGTTGATTACCGACAACATCGTAGCTGTAGTGTTCAGTGAGGCTGGTTACTGCTCCGCTTGCCTCTGTTTTGTTGCGCTGGATACTGCGAATAGTACGGCCAAGATTATCCAGAATGTTTTCCGCTGGAGTATCGTAAAATACGGCGGCTTTTTGCAGGGCCGTTCTTTCCTCTTGCGGTAAGTCGGCGTTATCAATGTTACTGATGTAATAGTCAGAGTCGGTGACGGTATCATTTTCGTCGTAGTGTTGTTCACTCCAGGGATTGAACTCGACTTTGGTGAAAAATCCCTTGGCAGTGTCGGTGCGTATCACTCTACCCAGAGGATCGTAGTGCAGCGTGAGTTTGACACCAAAGCTATTAAGCGTTTCGTTATCAATAAAGTCGTGAGTATTGCTGTAATACGGTTTGTATTGTTTGACCGGCTCGCCTTTATTGTTATACACCACGCGATTACTGGTCAACCAACGCGTAGTGGCAGTGATGGTTTCGATCTTGTCGTTGGCATTAACAGCCAGGGCTTCGCCACTTTCGACCTGTACTTTGCTTTGCAGGGTACGGCCCAAACCATCGCTGTAGGTGATGGCGATTGGAATGCGTCCGCCCTGCCCTGGATAATCTTCGGCAGTGAGTTGCACGGCACGCACCGGTTGGTTGTTTAGTTGCCAACTGGATAGATCGTAGTAAAAATAAGTGGCGGCGTTTTGCAGGTAGGTGGCCGGATCGTTGATCACACTGTCACTGTCGGGCGCATCGGTCATGGTGTAATCAGTCAGCGGATCGAAGCCAACAGGATTGCCGTTTTCCGTACCATAAAATGACGTGACCAGCACCTGTCCTAAAGCATCGAACAGGGCTTCGCTGGTATTGCCGTTGATATCAATGATTTGTTGGGCTTGTAGCACCTGATAATCGACTTGCTGTGCGGTGGTAGTATTGCCAAGCGCATCAGTGGTTTGCAGGAGCATTAGCCAGTGGGTGTCGTAAGCATCGTAGGTGCTGCTGTTGCCCAAAGGATCGATCACTTCGCTGGGCAAGCAGTAAGCGCTGACCGTGTGATAACGTTGTCTGCTGTCGGGATTCCACCAATAACCATCGTGTTGACTATAACCACCGTTAGTCATCTGGTCTTGCAAACCTTGCGGCGCAGCATTGATTTGCTGCTCAGTGAAGACGACCTGCTCGCTATGCGATGGCAAAGCTTGGGCATCAACTGTACCAAAAGCCAGAGGTGTATCGCTACCGGCAGCAATATAGTAGTGCTGTTGCCAGTTTAACAAACGGGAATTAATACCAGCGGCAAAAGGCAGTTGCGTTTCCGGGTCATGAGCGCATAACTGCGCTTTGATCTCGTCATAATCAAGTACTTCACTGTCGCCGCTGGGGGCGCTTAGGTTGGTGATCTCAAAGGATAGCGATTCTTTAGCAAGCCCGATCTGATGGCTATCGCTGCTGTGATCGGCAAAGACATTGTTTAAGCTGCGGTTAATGGCGCTGGTGACTTTAATACTTTCTTGTTCGGGTAGACCTGCGGCAGCGCTACGCCGCCCATAGGCTAGCTGGGCAGTTTGCACCACCGTGCCGTATTCGTTAACCGCTAACACCAGTTTGTGACTGAATTTTGGATCGGCTGGATTGCGTTCGTAGGCGTAATCGAGGTTTTCGATAAGATAGGCAAAGAAAACGGCATAGCGCTGATCGCCACGCTGTTGTAATTGCCGCACATGGTAGCGATGCTCGGCTACGCTATAGGGGTGCTGACTGGCATCACCGTCATCCAGGCCGTAGAGTTCCTCGCGCAATATCTGACCTTTGAGGGCGCGTTGTGCTTCGCGCTGGGTGTCTTCATCGACTTCCGCCGAAACGTAGTTTACGCTGCTGTCGGCCAGGGCTGCCGCATCGGGATCACCCTGATAGTATTCGCTACGATACTGTTGCGTCAGGGTATTTTGCTGCGCTGCACCAGTGTGATACCAAGTGATACTTCTTGCTGGCGCTACATATTCTTCGGGCGAACCGGTATCGCTAAACACTTCGGCATCCTGGCGCTCTACCCGACCAAAACCTCTGAATTCGCGTTCGACTTCGTCGTAGTAGCCGTGGTGGTAGCTATACAACAGCGTCAGTACATTATCGCCAATCAGGTCGTGGGTAAGAACCTGACGAACTACCTGTACTGGAAAAGGTAGAGCAGTCAGCCAGGGTTGGCCCTGTTCTTTGTCCTGTAAATAAAATTGGGTAGAACTGGTATAGCGGATTTCAGTTTCAGCACCCCTATTGTTAGTTACCCGATTCAACAGATAGGGTTTGCTGCCTTGGCAGAAATCGTAGAACCATTGGCGCGGTTTGGGTTTGCGTTCGGCAAACACCAGGCATTGAGTGCCGTTGCCTTTGATATCGGCAAAACTGATTTGATCAATATTGTCACAAGGGCTTGGCAGGCTGATAGTTAGAGGTTCAATACTGAAATCATTACCACTGTGATTAAAATAAATAGCAACATGATCACTATGGGCGTAGATCAGATCGGTCGCGCCGGAACCATCAATATCGGCCAGGAATAAACGCTGGGTATCAAACTGTGGACCAAAATCGGGAGCATTATCCAACTCTATCTTGTCACCAAAACGACCGTAACCCAGATTGGGCCAACATTCGACGCTGCCGTTGCACACCCGTACCCGATGTTGGCGACCAGTGCCGAGTAGATCAACGAATTGCAACAGTTCTTTAGCCGACTCTGCTTTTGAGGTGGGTAGCTGGTGGCTACGAAGCTGGGTCAATGCCCGTTCAAAGCCACGTTTACCCTTGGAGGGATATACCCTGACTTCCCGCTCTTGCAGCAGTACCAGATCTGACAAACCATCGCCAGTGGCATCAATCAGGTCTGTCTGGGGATGGAAAAATTCGGTCGGCATAGACTCGAAGGTCTGGAAGATTTCCCAGGCACCGTGCTGGTACTTATCGTGAGCGGCAGTAGCCTTACCTTGAAAAAAACCGGTGGCAGCACCCATCGTGCTGACCCAGTCCAATTGACCATTACCGCTTAAGTCCATCAGGCGTGCGCTGATACCCTCTTTCTTATGAGTCAGAGGCAGCTCTCCCAGGGCAACAGGACCGTGATAGGTCTGCGTTGCGCTGTTAGATTTTTCATCGGATATTCGTTCAGGCTGCCAGTAAAATACTGATTGACCGTCGAGATACAGTACGCCAGGAATGCCCTCGCCATGCACATCGACCAAACGGTAACTGGCACCATCCCAATCGGGGAAGGTTTCGCCACTTTCCTGTTGCAGCCTTTGCCAGGTATGACCCTGAGCAGTGAAAGTCGTATAACCAAAGTCCACAGCAGGCAGGCTAAGGCTTTGATAATCGTTGGTAGCGGCCTGGTAACGATAGCCGCTGGAGCTTACTGAGCTTAAGCGGGTCAGCGTAGCATTTTCATCATAATTGAGCGTTACGCGCTGGGTCAGGCGCGGGGTGGCATCAGCCAGGTTGGTAGCATCAGTATCCAATTCCACAAAACGATGAAACAATAAGACATTGCGGCATAAGCGATGCGTGCGTAGTTCAAAACCGGCATCGTAACGCGAAAAAGCATCAGCACGCGCTAACCAGTTATGGGTCGGAGTATAGGGGTCATCACTGTTTAGAGCATCGGTGTATTCGCCGTAATCAAACACCACTTCAAAGTGCCATTGGGCATTAGCTATGGTATCCAGGTCCTGGGGAAAGTCATTAACTACCCAAGGAGTGGCATTGCCATAACAAACACGTTGCAGATAGCGCTGAGCAGTGTGCATACGATTGGTTTCCGACAGCGTGTCGGGCACATTGACATCATCTTCCTGTTTATACTGATAAAACACCGCATTGCCGTGCGCATCGTAGGAGAGGGTTAATAGCCATTCGAATATCTGGGCCGGGTTATCTGGATTGACGATACGACTGTGCTGATCGTAACCAAAGACACTGGTGATATTGTCGGCGGTAATGGTACGCCAGAAGCTATTGGAGGCATCGTCCGCCTGCCAGTATTCAATACGGGTAAAACCGGCTTCGACGCGTGGGCGATAGCGGCGCAGAATGTAAGTGGTACTCCCGATAATCACCGTTGCATCACTGCTATCAATGGCGACTAAATCCTCGGCACTGGACAGCACAAAGGTATCGTTTTGGTTATAGCGCGGTTGACCTTTGCTGGTCTTGCGTGATATCGATGGAATAGCCAGATCCCAACCAAGACCGAAGTGGCTATTGCCACCACCGGAGGAATAGGTCAGGGCCAATGACGGCTCAAAGCCGCGACCGGGAGAAGCAGGCAGCGGCACAGAAAAGCTGGCGGTGCCGGTAAATTCATCGGCTTGAAAGGTCTCGCCAATGCCCTGGATAGCGCCACCGCCTTTGGGCAACTCAGGCGGATTGATGGTCAAGGTACTATTAGTGTCTTGACCCGAATTGTTCATGGTTGCTGTCTGATTATTCATAGCTTTAACGCTTGTAGGTGATTTTCACTCTCTGGCTAAAACCGGTGCCCTGCCTGGCATACAGGCGCATACTTTTGGAACCGATTCAGACCAGATCGGACAGACCCGCTTGAATCAGCTCTGCCAGTGGCACTTTGGGTTGAGAAAATTCCATAAACTAAGGCCACATCCAGAGAGCGATGATATTGTTAGTCTTCAGGCGGAATCGGAGCAAGCTCAATCTCCTGTCCCGTGTTATAAAGTGGTGCCATATCAATTTTTTTGCCGGATCGGGTCAGGGTATAACCGGCACCCTCTCTGGCGGCATTAGCCAACAGACCGCAGTCCTGATCACCGGACCAGGAGAATATACCACCTAAACCCCGGTCAAGAGCGTACTCGGCTTTTGCTTTTACCGTACGCGGGGTATCGAGTGAAATATAATGCCCGGTGGGACCACCGTCCACGGCACTGAAGAGCACATCGGCATCAGCGACAGTATCGGTCATCAACACGAAAGTATTCTTCCCCTGAGCACCGTCATTAGGGTGCTCGACGTCAAAGTAGTTATTAAAGATATCGAACAACTCCGGCGCACCGGTCTCGAAAGTACCCAGCGGGGTGGGTGAACCGCTATTGGTATAACTGCGATCCGTCAGATTGGCACCGACACAGGAGCGACCGTAGTTGGCGTAACCCAGTTGGATTTTTTCCGGCAGTACTCCCAGAGTATCGATCAGGTACGTGACGGCGGTGTCGGCAGACAGGTCGTAATCACCATTGGGGTCGGCACCCGCCGGAGACAGCAGATTGGTATGGTGGCCGATATAGTCAGCCCAGGGACTGCCAAAAAAGTCGTAACTCATCAGAAAAATCTTATCCAGTCCTGCTGCCCGCAAGGCCGGAGCGGCTTTTTCCATCTTGCCAACCACCGCGCTGGTGGCGATGGAAATATCTTTTCTGTCCTGGCCAACACCGAAGCGATCATCCAGCGCGCTACGCAGTTCACCGATCAGCGTGGCGTAGTTGGGTCCATCGTTGACTGGATCGTAAATATTGCTTTCCAGACCGCCCCCACCAGGGTATTCCCAGTCGATATCAATACCTTTAAACATCGGGAAGCGCTCGAAAAAGTCGATGACGCTGTTGATAAAGACCATCCGTTTGCCCTCATCTGCAGCCATCACCGAGAAATAGCCGGAAAGACTCCAACCACCAACACTGAAAGCCAGTTCCAGAGTGTGACCGGATTCGGCAGCACGCCTTTGCATCTCGCGCAGACCGCCCAATAAGCCGGCGGCATCCTGCTGATTGTAGTAATGCAGAAAATCGCTGACATCGCCAGGATGTCCGGTGGTTCCCTCCGGCAAACCCACATTGACGACACTGCCGAGATCACCATAGATATCCAGTGGAATAATATGGCCAGCGGTAATTGGTTCTACCCCATCGTGTCTGTTCCAACCATCCACAACTTCCTGGATTTTATCTTTGTTAGCAGGGTTGGTATTGTCGCCGCACAGCGCCATAAAGCTGAATATCAGGCGGTCATAACCGTCGCGGGGCATTTTGTTTAAATCGAAGCCACGACCCAAACCCGCAAGGTCAAAGCTGCCATCTATGCGACCATCATATTGGCACCAGTCAGTGATATAGGCGGACACTTTGGGCCGCTTGCTTTCCTGTGCATATCGGTTGTACATTGATTTACAGACACGGCTGGCGGTGTAGGATAAATTGCCGCCAGAGCCATCGGGCTTGTAGTTGACCTGGTGGAGCACGTAGGTGGCTTCGGTGGCCTGATCGGTTTGCAATACCGCGACTTTACTTTCTCCACCGGCAATCGGTTGCAGTTCGAATGATTCGCCCGGATTGTACAGTGGCCCCATGTCGATGCTTTCCCCCGGTTTGGCAATATAACCGGCACCCTCTCTGGCAGCATTGGCCAGCAGTCCATTGTCCTGATCACCAGACCAGGAAAATACCCCGGCCAGACCCTTTGCGTGGGCATATTCGGCTTTTATTTTGGTGGTGCGAGGCGTATCAAAAGAAATATAGTGGCCTCTGCCTTCGCTGAACAACACATCGGCATCAGCCAGCGTATCCGTCATCAATTTAAAACCGTTTTTACCAGCCGCCAGTTGATGTTCCGCATCGAAATAGTTATTGAAAATATCAAACAACTCCGGCGCACCTTTTTCAAAGCTACCCAGTGCAGCTCCAGGTTGATCATAACGGCGGTAGTCAGCATCACCGGGACTGAGGCTCAAATCAGCACCAAGGCAGGCACGGCCGTAATTGGCATAACCCAGGTGAATGGTTGCGGGAGGCACGCCCAGTTCGTCCACCAGATAATCAATGGCGGTAGACGCCGATAGATCATAACCACTGTTGGGATCGACACCAGCCGGTGGCCTAAGGTTAGTCTGGTGACCAATGTACTCGGCCCAGCCGGTGCCAAAGAAGTCGTAGCTCATCAAAAATATATTATCCAGACCGTTGGCGACCAGATCAGGAATACTGGATTTTTGCAGCTTTCCGACCACGGCACTGGAAGCGATAGAAATTTCTTTGCGATCATTGGCACCGAAGCGACTGTCCAGGGCTTGACGTAGTTCTTTAACTAAGATGGCGTAGTTGGGGCCATCGTTGACTTCGTCAAAGATATTACTTTCCAGGCCGCCACCGCCAGGGTATTCCCAGTCGATATCAACGGCAACAAACATCGGAAAGCGCTCAAAGAAGTCAACAATACTGTCGATAAAGACTTTGCGCTTGGCTGGATCCGCTGCTACGGCAGAAAAGTAACCCGATAAACTCCAGCCACCGATACTGAAGGCCAGCTCTAATTTATGACCCGTCCGGCGAGCACGGGACTTTAATTCTCGCAAACCGCCCAACAGGCCGGCAGCTCGCTGCTCATTGTAGTAAGGCAGAAAGTTGGCTGGACCAAGACTGACATAACCAACATCATCGTCCAGACCGACATTGCGGGTGGTACCCAGATCGCCGTAGGGATCAAGTGGGATAATATGACCTTCAGTGATCTGCTCTTCTGCTGGAACCTGTGAATTCCAACCATCGACAACCTCGGCAACCTCGGCAACCTTTCCCTTCAAAGGCCCGACGGTGTCCCCACAGACCGCCAGAAAACTAAAAACCAGGCGGTCATAAGCGGTAGGTGGGATTTTCTCCAGATCGTAACCACGACCAAAGTCTTCGATTTTAAGCTCATTAAGGGGAAAATCGAGACGGCCATCGTACTGACACGTTTGTTTTCCACGGGCCGAGGCCTTACGTCCAGAGACACTCAACACCTTACTCACGCCTATTATTCCCCGCGTCACCCGCACGCTGGTGCGTGCCGGTGTGCGAGTGGCCGAGGCCGGGCAGCCTTACCTTGACCTGGAGATGGACTCACCCTACGAACAACTGGCGGGCGCAGCAATACGCTCTGTCATCGCCGCTGGCCCTCGCGCTGGACGCGCCACGATGCGGTTGCACGATCCGTTGTTGGCTGTGGAGCCGAGCGGCGCGACAGCGAAGCCATTGACCGGCGCGGGTGATGGGTTCTCGCTGAACTGCGCCGTTGCTTGTGAAGCGCATGAACGGGCCAAGCTCGAACGAGTGTGCCGTTACAGGGCGCGAGGTCCGATAGCGCAAGAACGCCTAAGCATTGAGGGTGACGGGTGGGTGGTGCTTGAGTTGAAGCGCGCGTTTAGCGACGGCACCACACACGTATTGTTCGAGCCGCAGGACTTCATCGCGCGATGGGCGGCGCTGGTGCCGCGCCCCAAGGCTCATTGGGTGAGAGACCACGGATTATTCGCGCCCAATGCGCGCGAACGAGCCGACATCGTGGCTCGCCCCAAGGTGGCGAGCCAAGTGAGTGCGAACGATGAATGCGTGTCCCATGTTGGCAGGACGCCGTTGAGTTCGATGGCCCGACTTAAGCGGGTGTTCGCCATTGATATGAAGCAGTGCCCTCATTGTGGCGGCGAGTTGCAAGTGATTGCTGTCATGACCGAGCCTGGCGTCATTTCGCGCATTCTCGAACACACTGCTCTGCAAGGGCTGGTGCAGCCACGTGCGCCGCCGTTGGCTTTGGCGAACTGATGTCAATGACCCCATCTGGCCGACAGACCGCCAGGGACAGCGCACGCGCGTCATTGGGGTCGTTGAGCGCGCAGCTTGTATGTCGTACGCGCCGCGCTCGTCAACTGTAGGCCTACCCCCCACCCGACCAATCCTCCCCGGCGCAGAGCTATCAACGCCTTTTCGCCCCACCATCCAATACCTCGGCTTTGAGCTGGAATGGGCTTTTGTTTTTACTATCCTCATCCTCCTGCGATTGAATGAGATCGGTTGATTTGCCGCAACCTTAAACAATCGATGTTCTCTTCCGGAATATTGAGTTGAACGGTACCGCGCGTGGTAGTTGTAAGGAGATCCGGATCCGTAGACTTGAGGAGCCGGCGTAGTTCAGCTAGTGTTTGTCGTAAGCTGTTTGTTCCTTGCTCAGGCGACCGGTTGCTCCATAGCGTTTCTATGAGTCGATCTCGCGCTATTTTACAGTCCGGCGAAAGCGCGACCATAGCAAGTAGGGCTTTTTTTCTTTTTTCCTGGAACCGCCAGGGATTCCTCGTCTATGGTAAGAGAAAAATCCCCAAGCAACTTGAGCTTACGTGCGAGCATGATTTTTTTCCGCAAGACAACGCATAAGCTGGCGGAGTATAAGTTACCTCGATTGAAATGCGAGAGCAAGCAATCGTATTGACACCGATGCTTGTTTTTTGACGCATTATAAAGAACACTGTTATATCTTGTTTGTAGGAGGAATACAACAGCGGTTTTGACGACATTAGAACAATTATCCTACTAAAAGAATATAGAGCCATCAAGTTAGTCCAGCGAAAAATGCTGGCAACAGCACTAATTATCTAAGTCGTGTGATTGTACCAATTGGTAGATAAAGTTTCGAAGAACCTAATAGCGCTTAATATGCCTGGTTCGAAACTGATGTGATTGTCGTTCGGTCAATAATAATGTTGATCCTAAATAGGGTTGACAGGTATTTGCAAGGGCTTGATACGCTTGAATGGGCTAAATTTAGTGAACAATCGCTACCCAATTCGTTGGACAATCGAGGATTTTCGGAAATTTAGTCTGTCGATGGGCTAGTACCCGAAATTAACAATTGGTTCACAACCTGTTGATCATCAGCTCAAGGTTTTACTGTAGGGCAAACTTATTCTTGAGTTACCATGTTTGCACTTTTTGTCAGTATTAGATAAATGGGATTTCCGGGAATGACTATGGTCTTACGCGACCAACGATGTGCTCTTGTACATAGTGTGGCACGAATTTCTGCAAGTTGCTCCGTTATAGATTCGGGGTGTCTGTGAAGGTAACCGAATGAATTCAAAAGTGTCATTGTGTGGTTGAATGCAATCACGCATATAGACTATGTTTTTAACTTGTAGCTGATTTGAAGATAGAGAGTTTGGATCGATACTTTGTAAATCTGATAACAAAATACTGGAATGTTTCGCACATGGTCATATTGTTGGGCCAGACTAGATAGTTCCAATCTAACTATTCCTCTCCGATGCCAGCATGGAGTACATCGGTCATTACGTTTATTCCATTGGCTCGATTTCTGTCACCTGCATACTGTAGCCCATTGGTACCTGAGCCTGACCATCGACAAGGTAAAGCTCGGTGCTAGCCGGCTGCGCGCGTAAATGACCGGTGATCAGTACAGGGTCGTAGAGTTCTTTTACTTGGTAGGCTGATTTCAGTTGAGCCAATACTATTTGATTCGGGGGTGGTGGTGGCACGTGAATACATGCGCCGACAAAGGGTACCAGCAGAAATTCAGTCATACCTTGTTCTGCCAAATCCAGAGGCAGTGCATATCCAGGCAGTTGCACTAATTTACCGTCAAGCGAACTGTCAACTGCCTCACCACGTTTCGAGATTTCCTGATCTCTCTCGCTTACCGCGACCAGCAATGAATCGACATCAATTCCGTCGGCACGGTGTTTCTCCAACAGTGACATGGCATTCTGGAACTCTGGTCCATTGCGGGAAATTACTTCCGCATCGGCGTCGGCAAATACCTTGCTTATGAAGCCAAGATCATAGCGAACATTGATTGGCGTATCTGACAGTGCATCGACCAGTGGTTTTGCAGCTGGTATCAGGTCCTGCCATTCTAATTTTCTTAACTCGGTGATCTCACTGGGTTGGGCCGCATGCTCTTGCATGTAGATTCGCGATGCGAAAATCAGCGCGCCACCCATTAGCGTGGCGATTGTCAAATTGCGTAATATCACGAATTTTTTTTGCATGGGTTATTCTGCAAACATATCGAAGTTCGTCCTGAATGTCGTTCCTGTCGCCAATTATGCCCAGTTTGACGTCACATATAATCAGCGTGGTTGATTTCAGTGAAACCAGCAGAATGCAAGAGACTTTATATTTGTTCAAAAATATCGATAATAATAAATTTATCGAGATAATCTAACGGCAACTGAGTTCAGTCGCCGTTAGATTAAGTAGGAACGATAGCGCTTGCCTTACGGTTTCGATTGATCTGTGTGTCGCTAACCGCCAACACCGGCCCCGTTAGGCTTTATTGCAATGGCACGCGTTAACCCTCCGGACATATCAACAACCTTTGCGCTAAGAGAAATGAAATAGGCTCCTCGCGCCGGTAGCTGCCCAATGTTTCGACAGAACTCGGTCCATGAGCCGCCTTTTTCCAGAAATTTGACGTGAGTCATTTGCGCCATCGGTTTGTCTTCCCACATGTGCCCGATAGGTCCCATTGATGGGCTGTCGATTGCCAGATGAGTCACCCCTTTTGATGCAAGATATTCAACTGCTTCGGGTGTAGGTGCAGGCCAACCAGGTACATTGCCGCCCACTAGCGGATCCCATGCCAGCCGATTGCCTTCGGGGAATGGCTTGTAATATAGATCGTCATAACCCGAATAAAACAACACAACATCACCAGCGTTTATTTCACCGTTTGACTCCTCGTCAGCTTTTATAATGTCTACGGTAATCAACGGGCTCTTTCCACCATCTGCCTGATCGAGAATATCGCTAACGTCGACCACTACCGCAGGACCCATCATGTTTTCTACTGGATATTTATCGCCCGTCATCCACCCAGCATCGGATTGAAATTCAATTCCGGAGCCTTCTGGTGGTACAAAATGTGCCGGAAAGTCCGCCTGCGTACCCGTGTGCTCGTCTATGACCATTTGCTGGCTGTAATAAGGAAAGACAGATTGCACCAGATTTTCCTGAACGGTGTCGCCAGCACCGCCAGCACCTTCCCTCGGGTTCTTTGTATAGGGACCATCCTGGGCTTCAAACCAGTTCATTGTCCAACGTCGGAATGGTGGATGAAATGGCCAATGTGCTGGATAGTTTTCTGAGATTGTTACGGTAAGATCTACTACTTCACCACCACCTACAGCGGCGGCTATTTCACTCGCAGGGTCAGCCTGCGCAACTCCTCCTGTAAATAGTATCGCAACGCTAGATGCAGCAAACACAGTGCGCAATTTAAACATGCGGTTTCCCTCCATTTATTGGTGTGAACTTCCGAGGCTACACTGATTGTGTTGTATTGAAAAGGGGTGTTGTGAATGATGCGATAAATACCGAGTTGCAAGTGATTGCTGTCATGACCGAGCCTGGCGTCATTTCGCGCATTCTCGAACACACTGCTCTGCAAGGGCTGGTGCAGCCACGTGCGCCGCCGTTGGCTTTGGCGAACTGATGTCAATGACCCCATCTGGCCGACAGACCGCCAAGGACAGCGCACGCGCGTCATTTGGGTCGTTGAGCTCGCAGCTTGTATGTCGTAGGCGCCGCGCTCGTCAACTGTAGGCCTACCCCCCCACCCGACCAATCCTCCCCGGCGCAGAGCTATCAACGCCTTTTCGCCCCACCATCCAATACCTCGGCTTTGAGCTGGAATGGGCTTTTGTTTTTACTATCCTCAGCGTACCGCCTCGGTATGGTGCAGACTCGGCTAGATTGTTACTGGCTTTGGGCCGCTGATTAGCTCGGGCCCTAAGACGGTTAATCTCTGCTTGCAGCTGTCGAATCTCGTGTAGCGAAGCCTCTCTATCCTGGATCAGCTCCCCGAGTGTTCGATTACCGGGATCGATCTGTAGTCGTTCGATAATCGGTGAATGCGCCATCTGAACCTCCTCATTCGGATTAGCCATTGGCTGGCATCGTTGTTCCATGTTGTACCGAAAAGCTTGCGCTGTGCTCCAACCGCTGATAGTCTCGCTTTCCGGTACAACATGGAACAACGCGAGAGCTCCCCATGGCTAAACAATATCGAGCATCTAAGACTAGAACGAACAACCGGCCAGGTTGGACGATCACTTTTAGGCATCCCCTGCGCAAGGACAGCCAAGGCCGACCGGGGCTCAAGGTAAGGCGTGGCCTAGGAACCGCGGACGAGAGTGAGGCTGATTCCCTCGTCGCGGAAATGAACGAGCTGTTATCGAACGAATCGTGGTGGGTTGCCACCAAGCGTCAGGAGGCGTTTGGTCAATTTCACGAGCCGATCGTCAAGGCATTTTATGATGAGCTCGTCGCTCGCCGCCCCGATAGTTGGACTATTCGGAACCAGACGATCCCGCTGCCGAGCGCAGACGAGGGGTACACAAGAGCGATGCTGGTTGGCACGACCGGGGCTGGAAAAACCAGTTTGCTCAGACATCTCATCGGTTCAGATCCCGACCGCGATCGATTTCCGTCTACTTCAACCGCAAAAACTACGATCGCGGATATTGAAGTGGTCACCGCGGATGGGCCCTATACGGCCGTAGTGACCTTCTTCTCGGAGCACTATACGGAAGCCGCGATCGAAGACTGTATCATTGATGCCTGTTCTGCGGCAGCTCGCGGCAAAGATAACCAAGAAATTGCGAATGCGCTGCTCAATCATCGAGATCAGAGATTTCGACTCAGCTATTTGCTAGGCGGTTACAAAGCTAAGGCAGCAGCATCGGGAGATGAGTGGTCTTTCGACGATGAAGAGAAAGATGAGCCTCAAGCGGAGAGTTTGCTCCCGAGCGAGCAGCAGATTGCGAATCAGAAGGCAATCGACAGCTACCTTGAACGGGTGAAGCATCTCGCTAGTTCCGTACGGAGCGAGATTGAATCGGTTTTGGAAGTAAGTATGGAGACGGTCACGGGCGAAGATCGCGATGAACTAGAGGATTTGTTCGAAGAAACGCTTGAAGACGCAGACGGGTTCTCAGAGCTCGCTCTCGACATACTGGATGCCACAAAGTCGAGGTTCGAATCTGTAGAAATTGGCGATCTCCAAAAGAATCGCGCCGGTTGGCCGGAACAATGGACATTCGAGTCTGAGGACCGCACCGAGTTCTTGGAGCAGGTTCGAGGATTCTCAAGCAACTTTGCGCCGCTGTTTGGGCGCCTTCTAACTCCTCTAGTTGATGGCATTCGGATTCGCGGCCCGCTTTATCCATTGTTTCAAGGCGGGCTTGAACCAAAGCTAGTCCTCATTGACGGGGAAGGTCTGGGGCATACGCCGGACAGTTCATCCAGCGTGAGCACTCGCATCACGCGCCGGTTCGACGATGTAGATGTTCTGGTGTTAGTCGACAGTGCGCAGCAACCCATGCAGGCAGCACCGCTTGCGGTCATGCGATCGCTCGCCGCGAGCGGTCACTACGGCAAGCTCGCTATAGCCTTCACACACTTTGATCAGGTCAAGGGTGACAACCTGCCTACGTTCTCTGATAAACGGGCGCACGTAATGGCGGCAGTCATGAATGCGCTTTCTGGTTTGCGTGATGTTGTTGGCGCGCCAGTGGTGAGAGCGATCGAAACGGACCTTGAAAAACGGTGCTTCATGCTCGGGGCCCTGAATAGGGGGAGCGACAAACTACCGGGGGGACCGGTCGGTGAGCTTGTCAGCATGCTCACCTTTTTCGCGGAGCAGGTAGGCGAGACATTAGAAACTGAAGCTCGACCGGTCTACGACACTGCGGGTTTGTCCTTCGCGATTCAAGCCGCTGCCAACGATTTCCAGAGACCATGGGCAGCGCGCCTTGGGCTAGCCAGCCACGATGGCGTTTCGAAAGAACATTGGACGCGCGTGAAGGCATTGAACCGGAGAATCGCCGGAGAGACCGATTGGGAGTACAAGCACCTGAGACCGGTTGCCGACTTTATCGGTCGGCTCCAAGAACACTTGTCTCGGTTCCTGGAAGCCCCGACGCGGTGGCAAAAGCAACCGTCCAGTGAAGACGAAGCGCAGGAGGTTATCTCTAGTGTGCGTAGGGCAGCATTCACGAAGATCCACGAGGTCGCTTTCCAGAGGCTGATCGAGAAGGAACTGCCGGTTTGGCGACGAGCCTACGATTATCGGGGAACGGGTTCGACCTTCCTGCGGGCTCGCGACATTCAAAGCGTGTACGAAGAAGCTATGCCGGTTCCTAGCGCAGGAATGACCGACGTGGCGAAGGACTTCCTTAAGCAGATTCGGAAAATAGTTGAATCCGCTATTCGCGATGCCGGGGCGAATGTTGAGTCGGAGCTGATATGACTCGCTTTCAACCGACCAGCACAACCGCGAATTCACGAGTCGCGACAAACG
Source organism: Gammaproteobacteria bacterium (assembly GCA_012103455.1). Taxonomy (GTDB): domain Bacteria; phylum Pseudomonadota; class Gammaproteobacteria; order HK1; family HK1; genus WLWT01. The sequence goes on along the minus strand of WLWT01000001.1, from coordinate 2,397,008 downwards.
AACACGGCAAATCAGAGCCGCTAGTCGAGGTCTCCGACCATGCGGTGGTCAGGTACCTCGAGCGAGTGAAAGGAGTCGATGTTGGAAGCGTGCGCGCCGAAATCGCAGAGAGGATCAAGAATCCGCGGAAGTATGCTGGGTTCCTCGGTGACGCGACGGCACGAGTTCATTCCGACGGTACGGTGTTTGTAATCACTGCATATCCGGCCCGAAAGATGAAGAAACAAGCGCATCCAACTAAGAAGAAAAGCAAAACGAAAGCGTTGGGTGTTGAGGAGTTACTAATTCGGAAAAAAATTACCCGACATTAATTCAGAATATATCTGACATGCTTTTCATAGAAAAACCGTTTAATTATTTGCGTATTGTGTTGCAGTGAGTGCAACACCGAACGAGCCAAGGCCACCCGTTGCTCCTTTGTAGCCACCACTGTCCGCCCAATTCGTTGGCTTTTTACATGATGCCATACTAGCTCATCAGGATTGAGTTCCGGTGAATACGGCGGTAACCATACTAACGTGAGCTTACCTTGGCTAGTGCGGACAAATTCTTGCACTTTCTTGGCTCGATGAATGGGATGGCCATCAACAACCCAATAGACCGATCGCTTGGCGTTGTGCAACAAACGCCTTAGAAAGTCGATAAAAACGTCTGCGGTTACCCGTGATTCGGTTACCATGAAACGCAGGTGACCCTTCGGCGAAACGGCTGACAGCCTATTCACACTAAAGCGCCGACCCGTTTTCGCTACAACTGGCGTATCACCCCGTACCCCCCAAGTGGTACCACGATGATAATCCGACCGGATCGTCGATTCGTCGCCAAAATAGACCCGCGCTCGGCGCCTTTTCGCTTCTCGTTGTACTTCAGGCCAAGTTTCTCTTAACCATACCTTAACCTGATCAGGGTTTTGCTCGTATGCCTTAAACCCAGGGCGCTGCGCACTCATCCCCCAACGAGACAGGCTATTGCCCACCGAGCGCTCGCTGACCTCGATGCCAAATTTGTCTTTCAGTCATATCTGAATCATCGAGCGCGTCCACAAGGCATCGTGAAAATCCAATTGCAACGGATTCGTTTTAACTAGTTCACGTAAGCGATCCGCATATTCATCGGGACACTTTCTTGGGCGGCCCGTGATCTTGCCGGTGGACAGCGCCTGTTCACCACCTTGCTCATATCTGGATAACCAATCGTCAATGCAAGAACGATGAAATCCGAGGGCTTTAATTACTTTTTCAGGGCTTTCACCCGATAATACTTGCGCAACCGCGTGCCTGCGGATGGCTTCTCGCGCGGAATGGGGCAGTGAGCGACCGTCTGTCTTTTTCATAGCATCACTATAACACATTTTATTAATTTGTGTCGGGTAATTTTTTGCCGAAGTAGTAGATTAATGATCGAGGCTATCAATCTTCTGCGCAATATCGGGACTTTCGATTCGGTTGACAGTGGTGCACACCTTCCGTTGCAGAAAGTCGCACTGATCTACGCGGAGAATGGTCGGGGAAAGACGACGTTGGCCTCCACTTTCCGATCACTTTCCTCTGGCGATCCACTACCCGTTACCGAAAGACATAGGCTTGGGGCTCAGCACCCTCCGCATATCGTCATATCTAGTGGCGCCGGACAATCGGTGTTCGAAAATGGGGCTTGGAACCAACCGCTGCCGACTATCGTTGTTTTCGACGATGAGTTCGTCGCCCAAAACGTCTGCTCAGGTATGAAGGTCGAGGCTGGTCACAAGCAAAAACTACATGAGCTCATCATCGGGGCGCGGGGCGTGCAGTTGAACGCAGCGCTGCAACTGCACGTCGATAGAATTGAACAGCACAACCGAGATCTTCAAGCCAAAGGCGCGGAGATTCCGGCGGATGCTCGAGAGGGGCTCACGGTCGATGCTTTCTGCGCTCTTGAAGAACAAGATGATATCGATGAGGCGGTCCAAGAAGCTGAGCGAGCCCTTGCTGCGGGTAGGAAAGCTGATGCGATTCGACAACACCCGCTGTTCCTCACGATCGCTCTTCCACGTTTCGACGTTGATGCCATTCAGGAATTGTTGGCCCGCGACTTACCAGGTCTAGAGGCGAACGCGGCTGCTCGCGTACAGACACATCTTGCGAAACTTGGACACGCGGGAGAAGTCTGGGTAGGCGAGGGCATGTCGCGAATTGCCAACGCGTCGGAGGGTGAAGAATCTGAGGTCTGCCCTTTTTGTGCTCAGCCCCTCGATGGGTCCGTTCTCATTGCGCACTATCAAGAGTATTTCAGCGATGCCTATCGGGAACTGAGAGAAGCCATTGATGACATGGTCCGTGAGATCTCGAACATACATAGTGGTGAAATCCAAGCTGCGTTTGAGCGCTCCGTCCGTGTTGCTGGTGAAACGCGGCAATTCTGGTCGGAGTTCCTAGCGCTACCCGAGATAGGCCTGGATACTGCAGCGATATTCAGGAGCTGGAAAGGCGCACTTGAGGCGGTTCAGGAACTTCTTTCCCGAAAACAGGCAGCTCCTCTTGAACCTTTGGCGATTGATGGGGCTCTAGCGGATGCGCTTGCCACGTACCACGACATCTGTGCTGAGGTGAAAGCGCTCAGTGAACGTTTAGCGGCGACCCATGAGCAGATTGAGATCGTGCGGGAACGCGCCGCAGCTGCTGACATTGATGTTTTACAGGCCGATCTCAACACGCTGAGCGCGATCCGTAATCGTCGTAGACCCGAAATAGCTGCGCTCTGCGATGCCTATCTTGAAGAGAAGCGTTTGAAGTCGGAGACAGAACAAGCCCGAGATACAGCACGCGAAGCATTGAATGTATATCGAAACGAAGTCTTTCCGACATACGGTGAAGCGATAAACGATTACCTTCGTCGCTTCAATGCGCACTTTCGTCTACATAATGTCACCTCCGTTAATATCCGGGGAGGTTCTAGCTGCAATTACTCTGTTCTAGTCAATCAGGTGGCGGTCCCACTGCAGGGTGATGCTGGAGAGCCGTCCTTTAGAAACACACTTAGCGCGGGCGATCGCAACACGCTTGCGCTCGCGTTCTTTTTTGCGTCGCTGGAAAATGATCCAACCAGAGCTCAAAAGGTGGTTGTGATAGACGACCCCATAACGAGTCTTGATGAACATCGGTCGCTTACCACCATCCAAGAGATGAGACGCCTTGCCGACGCCGTTGAGCAGATCATCGTGCTTTCCCATACGAAGCCATTTCTCTGTGATATTTGGCAAGGGACAGCTACAACGCTCCGCTCAGCGTGCCGTATCGTAAGGGCGGGTGAAGGCTCCACTATTGCTGCTTGGGACGTGAATCAGGATTGCGTTACTGAGCATGATCGTAATCATGCGATGGTGTTGGCCTACGTTCAAAATGGGGCCGGGGACAATGAACGAGCGATAGCGAGTGCGCTTCGGCCGATCATGGAAGCTTTTATGCGTGTTGGCTATCCGGAGGACTTTCCTCCTGGATCCCTGCTGGGCCCGTTCATTGGCGTGTGCGAGCAAAGAGAAGGATCACCCCAACAAATCCTATCACCTGCAGACAGGCAGGAAGTACGTGACCTGTTGGATTACGCGAATCTCTTTCATCACGACACAAACGCTGCATTCCAAACCGTGACGATCAACGATCATGAGCTCCTGCAGTTCGCGCAGCGTGTGCTCGCGTTCGCGCGGAGATAGAGCAACATCGTCGCGCCATGAGAGGCCGTCGGATATTTCCCATTTAAACTGGTCGGATATTGGTAGGCGAGGGATAGCTTCCAACGGCGCAGATTCTATAGGGTTGGAATACATCCCGAATTGGACTTGCTGGAAACCGCGTTGTAGCTCGCAATTTCTGCAGCTAAGGGTTTCCAGCCCGGCGCAGATGTTCGATCACATCCGTCGCCAACATGCCACGCTCGCCGTCAGCGGCGGCCAGATCACCCGCATAACCGTGCCAACACGCGCCTATAGTGGCGGCATCAAAAGCGGCCAACCCCTGCCCGAGCAAGGCAGCGATAACGCCGGTCAGCACATCGCCGGAACCACCGCTGGCCATGCCAGGATTGCCCGTGGTCACCACCACGGTGTCCGTCCCGTTATCCACTACGGTACCGGGCCCTTTCAGCACACAAACCCCACCGAAGCGCTCGGCGATAGCCCGCGCGACAGCGAAGCGGTCCTCCTGCACCGTTGCCGTAGACACGCCTAGGAGGCGGCCCGCCTCCGCTGGGTGCGGGGTCAAGATCCAGTCATCACGGTGCCCGCCCAGACGGGCCAGCCAATTGAGACCGTCGGCATCGAGCACGATTGGCTTAGGTGCGCGGCAAACCGACTCGAACAGCTTCCTACCCCACGCCTCCTGACCCAATCCCGGCCCGGCGGCAAGTACCGTAGCCCTGTCGAGGAAACGCCCTAGCTGCGGCGGTGCGCCGGCACCGTGCACCATCACCTCCGGACAGGCCATCACAACCATGGCCGCGTGGGTTTCGTGGGTAACCAAGCTCACTAATCCGGCGCCGGCGCGCGCCGCCGCCCGGGCGCTCATCAGCGCGGCTCCGGCATAACCCTCGGCGCCACCGACGACCACGACGTGGCCAAAATCCCCTTTGTGCGCATCACGCGCCCTCGGTAACAACCGTTCGACCAGGGCTGCGGCTCCCATCCACCGGGCCGAGCGCACCACCTGGGCGGCGATGGCAGGGGCAATGCCTAAATCGGCGAAATACAGCCGCCCCGTAAAAGCAGGCGCCCGCCCGGTCAGCAAGCCCTGCTTCAAGGCAACGAACGTCACGGTAGCAGCGCATTGCACGCACGCGCCCATCACAGCACCAGTATCGGCATTCAGGCCTGTTGGCACATCCATAGCCAATACCGGAGCGGGCTGTGAATTGAGCACGCTCACGGCACTGGCGTAATCCCCATCCAAGGGGCGCTTCAACCCAATACCTAAGAGGGCGTCGATCACCACATCGGCACCAGCTAGACCGTCGCGGTCGAAAGATTGAACGCGGACTCCCACGCAGGCCAAGCGCTCTAGAGCAAGGCGCGCATCGCCGCGTATATCATCCGCGTCACCGACTAGAGCAATCGTCGCCTCGCAGCCTGCCTCCAGCGCTAGCCGCGCGAGAACAAAACCGTCGCCGCCATTGTTGCCGGTACCACATACGGCCGTAATGCGCCGCGCTGAAGGCCAACGCTCGCGCAACACCGAAAAAGCGTAAGCGCCGGCCCGCTCCATCAGCTCGATCCCGGGTGTTCCTGCTGCTATCGCGAGGCGGTCTATGTCACGGGCACCTGCCGCGCGGTGCAACGCCGTAGGCCAATGCTCCCGTGCGCTCACTGGACTTTAATCAGATGTTTGCGGTAGTAACGCAACTCATCTATAGAGGCGAGGATGTCATCCAAGGCCTGATGAGTGGAGTGTTTGATTACGCTATCGGCGACAGTGGGCGCCCAGCGGCGAGCCAACTCCTTTAGCGTACTCACATCCAAATTACGGTAGTGCAGATAAGCTTCCAATTGAGGCATGAAGCGGTATAAAAAACGCCGATCCTGACAAATGCTATTACCGCAAAGCGGCGATACACCGGGAGGAACGTGTCCTTGCAAAAACTCGAGTGTGCACCGCTCTGCAGCGGCTTCGGTGACGCTGCTGGCGCGCACTCGCTCGATAAGACCGGTGGCACCATGGGTGCGTTGATTCCATTCATCCATCAAGGCTAGACGCTCATCGGGCTGATGAATAGCCATCACCGGCCCCTTTGCTAATATATTGAGAACGTCGTCGGTAATGATGGTCGCTATCTCGATGATATGATCATTGTCCGGATCCAGACCCGTCATCTCCAGATCCATCCAGACTAGATTGCGTTGATCTTGCGTCACCGCTTTGTGCTCTCTTCGGTGAGCCGAGGGCGCAGTATTGTAACAAAGCACAAGTGCAACCAAGCAGATCTCTTACTACGCAGTGGACACATTCACTGGCCCCGGACTTCTAGCCCCCAAACCCCTGGCCTTCGGCCGTGAACTGCCAATAGACTCTTGACGTCAACAACTCAACGCGGACCTTCAACATGGCTTTTACCCTAGCCTTCTTAGCCGCCCTAGCCCTTAATTCATTCGTTCAACTGTGGCTAGCGGCACGTCAAGTGCGTCACGTTCAGGCCCACGCGCACTACGTGCCGGCTCAGTTCAAGGGCCGCATCGGCAACGATGCGCACCGTAAAGCCGCCGCTTACACCGTCGCCAAAACCCGGCTCGGAATGTGGGAGCTGGTTTTGTCGGCCGCCGTGGTGCTCCTTTGGACTCTGGGTGGCGGTCTTGAGATGTTGGCGCAACTGTGGCACTCCTTTGCTATCTCCTCGAATGCTTGGCGCGGTGCTGGGCTCATTCTCTCGGTGTTCTTCATAACCGCCCTCATCCAACTGCCGATGGATCTAGTAGCTACTTTCGGTATAGAGCAGCGCTTCGGCTTTAACCGCACCACGGCGGCAACTTATTGCACCGATCAGGCAAAGAAAGCTGCTCTAGGGGTCCTGCTAGGGGGACCTGCCGCCGCCCTCGTCGTGTGGCTCATGGACAGCTTAGGCTCGCTGTGGTGGTTAGCGGCTTGGGGCGCCTGGCTGACCATCAATCTCATCGCCTTCTGGGCATTCCCGGTATTCATAGCGCCGCTGTTCAATCGCTTCACACCGTTGCGAGATGAAGCATTGGCCGAGCGGATCGCGAAGCTGCTAAAGCGCCACGGCTTTCGCGCCAGCGGTATCTTCGTGACCGACGGTTCGAAGCGTTCCAGCCACGGCAACGCTTATTTCACCGGTTTAGGTTCCAGCAAACGCATCGTCTTCTACGACACGCTGTTGGCCGAGCTAGATACCGACGAAGTGGAAGCGGTCCTCGCCCATGAAGTAGGGCATTTCAAACTTAAACACATTCTCAAGCAGCTAGCGGTCGGCGCCGCGAGCATCATGGCCTCGCTCGCGCTGCTGGCGTGGCTGGCCGAACAAGCGTGGTTTTATACTAGCCTCGGTGTGAGCACTGCGGGCACAGCACAGGCACTAGTCCTCTTTCTGATGGTGGCACCGGCTTTTTTCTTTTTCCTAGGTCCCTTGTCTAGCGCCTTGTCACGGCGTCATGAATACGAAGCCGATGCATTCGCCGCCGAGAATTGCGATGGCGCCACCTTGGTGCGCGCCTTGGTGAAGCTGTACCGTACCAACGCCAGTACCTTGACGCCCGATCCGCTTTATTCGGCTTTTCACGATTCGCATCCGTCAGCCCCACAACGGGTAGCCCACCTAGAGGCTTATGTGCCGTCCAACTGATCCAGGTACTACTCAACCGAATCAACCGCTAAATCGAGCAAAAGGAAAACCCAGTCCATGAGCCCTTCCGATCTGACTACCAAACACTGTAAACCCTGTGAAGGCGGCGTCGATCCGCTAACCCGCAGCGAAGCGGAAAAACTGCTGGGCCAACTGAATGGTTGGACCTTGAACGGCCCGGGCACGGCGATCTCCCGTGCATTTCGCTACCGGAATTTTCACGAAGTCATGGAGTTCGTCAATGCGCTTGCCTGGGTGGCTCACCGCGAAGATCACCATCCCGATCTGGAGGTGGGATATAGCCGCGTCAACGTACACTACACCACCCATGCCATTGGCGGGTTGTCGGAAAACGATTTCATTTGCGCCGCCAAGATAGACGCTCTACTCGCTTGAGCTAGCTCAGTGCATCGTCTATGCCCATAAGTCCCGGCGGCGCTGTTCCATGACGGCAGTGCGCACCGGCTTGGTCGTAGCGGTGCACTGGCCGGTAGGGGTCATCACGGCAGGCCTACGACGAGCAACGCCCGTCTTTTGTTCCTCCCCGATGGCTACATGCAGATCGCCTTGAGAGCGAAGCCACCGAACAGCCCTAGTGTTCTGTGCTACAGCGCACTAGCTTCCCATGTTCAATAGGAAAACCTACTCCTCCATGGGGATCCTGCCATGTAGCGCGTGGGCCAAAGTACCGCTATCCACGTACTCCAGCTCGCCACCTACCGGCACCCCGTGGGCGATACGAAAAGCGCGAATACCCGCCTCTCTTGCTAATTCCGCGACGTAGTGCGCAGTGGCATCGCCCTCCACCGTGGCGCTGGTCGCGAGGATAACCTCCTGTACCTGCTCTCGGGCCAAGCGGTTGCTTAGTTTCTCCAAGCCGAGTTCTCGCGGCCCGATGCCGTCTAGCGGCGAAAGCCGGCCCATCAACACATAATAAAGCCCGTCATAACCGGTACTGGCTTCGAGCGCATTGACATCGGCGGGGGTTTCCACGATGCACAGCTTGCCGGCATCACGCTTCGTGTTGGTGCAAAGAGTGCATTCGTTCAATTCCGATAATGTGCCGCACCGGCCACAGTGACCGACCCCCTCCATCGCTCTTCGCAGCGCCTGCGCGAGGCGCAGTCCTCCCGGCCGGTTGCGCTCAAGTAAATGATAAGCCATGCGTTGAGCAGACTTAGGGCCTACACCGGGTAAGCACCTCAACGCCGCAACCAGTTCCTCGATCAATCCCCCCTTAGGCATGAAACAACTGGGGCATGAAACAACTGGGGCATGAAACAACTGTTTTTGGGGTCAGCTAGAACAGGCGGTCCAAGCCACCCGGAAAACTCATGCCCCCGGGTAACTGCAAACCCTCGGTCAATCCGGCCATCTTCTCTTCACGCGCCGCCTCAACCCGCCGCACCGCATCATTCATCGCTGCGGCGATAAGGTCTTCCAGCATCCCCCGATCGTCCAAAGCGATCGGATCGATATGCACATTACGCACATCGTTGCGGCCCGTCATCGTCACCTTGACCATGCCACCGCCCGCCTCGCCGGTTACCTCCATGGACTCCAGCTCCTCGCGCGCACTGTCCCATTTACGTTTCATCTCCTGCGCTTGCTGCATCACTTGAGCAAGAGGACCTTTCATCACTTTACTCCTGGTCTGGTTGCTGGCCGGTTCACATACCGCGCGACGGTGCCGGTCAATCGCTTCACCGCGCAACCCTCCGGCTGGCAAGTCTCACCGCTTGGGGATCGACCACCGCCCCGAACATATCACAGATCTCAGCCACTTTGGGATCCTCACGAAGAGAGGCGGTGGCCTCGGCCAAGCGTTCGTCGGCAAGCCGGGTAGCCCGTTGCGCCGGCGTCTCCGAGTCTCTCTCTCCCACCGTTACGCTGATCTTGGTCTGCCTACCTAGACGGGCGGTTAAGGCATCTTGCAACCCCAACCGCGCCCGCTCGCTGTTGAGCTGAGCATAGGAGGGGGCAATACGCAGATGGACCACCCCACTTTGCTCCGACACCCATTCGCAATTAGCCGCCAGCTCCCCGGTAAGTCCCGTTAAACCGAGTCTTGCTATCAGGCCGGCCCAGCGTTCGCAGGTCATCGGGTCTGTGGCGGTGTCACCGCTTAGCTGTTCACCCTGATGCGGCACAACCTCGTAGACAGGTACTTCATCCCTCAGTTGCCGGGTAGCCAAGACGCCGTGGCCCGACAAGCCAGTGTCAAGTGGATTATGCGCCTCAAGAGCGTGACTACCTGATGCGCCGTTACTGCCGGCGCCGTTACCGGCCAGATCGTTGCTAGCCAGATGGCCGCCGGTATTCGGCCGGGGCGGCGCTCCCGAGGGCGGCACGGAGGCAGCGGGGGTAGAGGATTCAGGCAAAAGAGGCTCAGGTAGCAGTGGTTTAAAAGCAAGCATGCGCAGCATGATCATCTCAAAACCACTCTTCAGCGTGGGCGCGAACGGCAAGTCGCGGCGCCCCTGGATGCCTATCTGATAGAACAGCTGTACATCCTCAGGGGTGAGCGCACTACTGAGCGCCGCCGCTATTTGCCCATCGCCACTATCGGTCGCCATACTATTGGGTACCGCTTGCAACACCGCCAGCATCTGCAGCGCTTCCAGCAGCTCCGCCAGCAGAGCATCGAAATCGAGCGCAGTTTCGGCGAGCGCCTCGAGCGCCTCCAGCAGCGCTTTGCCATCGCCGCAGGCCAGCGCTTCTAGCAGTCCCCAGACATCAGCCCGCTCAGGCGTACCCAACAGGGCCTGCACATCACTCTCGCGCAGCCCCCCCCCCCCATAAGCGATGGCCTGATCCAACAAGCTGAGCGCATCGCGCATGCTGCCGCGGGCCGCCCGCGCCAACGCGCTTACGGCGCCCTCTTCAACCGTCATGGCCGCCGCATGGCCGAGCAGCGAGCCCGCGCGCTCATTTTCTGCACTCCCGCTTCCTTCGAGCCCACCTGCGCTAACCTTGGCGCCGGAGTGCTCCGCGTTCAACACACTGCGCAGATGGACTCCGATCCGTGCCTCGGGTAAGGCACGCAAATGAAACTGCAAACAGCGCGACAACACCGTCACTGGCAGTTTTTGCGGATCGGTGGTGGCCAACAGAAACTTGACGTGCGCTGGCGGTTCCTCGAGCGTCTTCAACAACGCATTGAAACTGTGCTTGGAGAACATGTGCACCTCATCGATAAGGTACACCTTGTAGCGTCCCCTGGCCGGGGCGTAAAGAACGTTGTCCATCAGATCGCGCGTCTCATCGACGCGGGCGCGGGAGGCGGCATCCACTTCAATGAGGTCCACAAAACGTCCCCCATCAACCTCTACACACGCGCTGCATTCACCACATGGCTCGGCTGTCACGCCGGATTCGCAGTTGAGTCCCTTGGCCACAATGCGGGCGATGGTGGTCTTACCCACCCCGCGGGTCCCGGTGAACAGATAAGCGTGGTGCAACCGTCCACCCGCCAGCGCATTGCTGAGCGCGCGCACCACGTGCTCTTGCCCCACCATCTCGGAGAACCGGCGGGGCCGCCATTTGCGCGCGAGCACCTGATAGGACATCTCAGCCAGCCTTGGCCAGCGCCTCTGAACCGCCGTAGCCATCACGGGTTTGCGGCAGCTTGCGCCCGAGTAGCCTGGCGGCCACCACAGTGCGCAATATCTGCGCGGTACCACCAGCAATGGTGAACATCCTGGCATCGCGCACGTAACGCTCCATGGGGTTGTTACGGGAATAACCGGCCGCGCCGAAGATCTGCAACGCCTCGTTGGTGACCTCAATGGCCGACTCGGAGGCGAGGATTTTCGCCCTGGCAGCCATCTCCACGTCAGGAAAGCCGCCGCCAGCGCCGCCAGCGCTAGCCGCAGCCTGCCAGAGCAACGCCCGGGCCGCCTCCAGTTTGATGCCCATATCCACCAGCATCCACTGCAAACCTTGGAACTCACAGATAGGCCGGCCAAATTGCTCGCGCTCCTGAGCGTAAGCAAGAGCGTGATCATAAGCCCCTGCCGCCAGCCCCAGCGCCACTGTACCGGCGCCCACCCGCTGGCCGTTATACGCATCCATCAATCCGGCAAAGCCGTGGCGGAATCCGCGTGGCGGAACCACCACCCTGTTCTGCGGGATCTCCAGATCCTCGAACAGGATTTGCGTCTCCGGAATACCGCGCAGCCCCATGGCCGGCTCACGCTTGCCGATCACCAGCCCCGCAACGCCTCTGAGGGCTAAGAAACCGCCGATCCCCAGGTTTTGTCCCTGATCGAATACCCGGGCGAAGATCAGGTGCAAGCGCGACACCCCGCCCCCCGTGATCCAGTGCTTCTCGCCATTGATGACATAAGTATTACCGCGCTTATCCGCCCGCGTAGTCATCTGCGTCGCAGCACTGCCAGCGCCGGGCTCGGTGATGCAAATAGCCGGTTTGTCGCCGCCCAACACCAATTCGGCGGCGAGCCGCTTTTGCTCCTCGCTGCCATACTTCATGATCGCGCCGATCGCGCCCATGTTGGCTTCCACACTGATACGCCCACTGGTGCCGCAAGCTTTGGCCATCTCTTCAATGACCACCACCGCATCCAAGTAGCTGGCCCCCTGACCGCCGTACTCGCAGGGAAGGGTCATGCCCATAAAACCCGCTTGTTTCAACCGCTCCACGTTATCCCAGGGATAAGCCTCGGTGCGGTCCACCTGCGCTGCTTTTGGGGCGAACTCTTGCTGCGCCAACTCACGCGCTCTTGCCCGGAGTTGTTGTTGCGGTTCGGTCAGTTGAAACATCAATGACTACCTTGAAAGAAGCGTGCCGTACGCCGGTGCCATTCGAGTAACAGCGCAAACGGCCGGCCAAGACTCGAGAAAGAGCAAATGCGGCCCGCACCAGCCACACCCCGGCACTCGAAGAGTCCGCTACCGTTGCTCCCTTCCAGGCCTGGCGGGGTTTACGGATCGCCGATGCGAGGGGACCGATACGGGCCGCACGGCATTCTAGCCCGTCAGCCCGAACCCGCCTAGTCCGAATACGGCCCCGCAGCACAATAGGGCCCCCAGCACCCGCTAAGCACCCAGCGCCGCGGCAAAAAAATCCTCCGCGCCAAAGTTACCGGATTTGAGCGCAAGCGCGATGGGCCGCCCGCCCAGCGACACTGTCCATGGGACCCCTGGAGCTATCTGTGCACCGATACGCAAGGCGTCAACCCCTAGCGCCTCCACCACCGCCCCCGCGGTTTCGCCACCGGCGATCACCATACGCCTGACCCCGCGTTCCACCACATGGAGCGCGATGGCGGCCATCGCCCGCTCGGCGAGAAGACCGGCCGCCTCCCGGCCCAAACTCTCTTGCACCGCGGCAACGGCTTGCGGTTCATCAGAGGTGTAGATGAGTGGTGCGGCCGCTGACGCCTGCCCGTCGAACCAGCTACAAACGCATCCGACCTCGGCGTCGAAATCCCTGGCCAAAGCAAGCACATCGATCCGCCGAGCCGGGTGATCTCCACAATAGGCGCGGATCTGCGTCCGCGTCGCCTTGGAACAACTGCCGCTCAGCACCACAGCACTACCGCCGGCTTGCGGTAATTCGCCAGCATCGGCGCGGCGCTCGAAGTGACCGGCGCGCTCAAAATTCGCCGGCAAACCCAATGCGATACCGGAACCGCCGGTGATCAGCGGTGCATCGGCTATAGCCACCGCGATCTCGCGCAGGTGCTCATCCAAAGTGGCGTCCACCACCGCGAAGCGGGTACCGGCTTGCGCCAGCGATCGCAAGCGGGCGCGTATCGCGCGCGCGCCGCGATGCACATCCGCATAGGGCACCAATCCGACGGCGGTCTTCGTCTGCGCACTCAGCACCCGCACCAGATCGGCATCGCGCATCGGATTGAGCGGATGATTTTCCATGCCGCTCTCATGCAACAGCCGATCACCCACGAACAGATGCCCGTTGTAGACAGTCCGCCCCGTTTCAGGAAATGCGGGACACACCACACTCACCCCGGCCCCTAGTGCCTGCGCTAATGCCTCGGCCACCGGGCCGATATTGCCGTCATCGGTAGAATCGAAGGTAGAACAGTATTTGAACAGGATTTGACGGGCGCCCGCTTCGCGCAGCCGTTGCAACGCCGCCAGCGATAAAGCCACCGCTTGGCCGGCGCGAATGCTGCGGCTCTTCAATGCCACGACGAGCGCATCCACATCGTCCGGGATGGTACCCGGCGCCGGCACACCGATTATCTGAATAACCCGCATGCCTTCCTTGACCAACGTGTTGGCCAGATCGGTAGCACCGGTAAAATCATCGGCGATGCAGCCCAGCAACACGCTCATAAGTTGCCCTGCGCCCGCTGCTCCTCTACCGCATAAGGGGCAAACCAATCGAGGCCTGCCTCAGTGCGCCCGCGGGGGCGGTACTCGCAGCCGACCCAACCGTCATAGCCGACCTCATCGATCAGTTCGAACAGATACGGGTAGTTGATTTCGCCAGTATCGGATTCATGCCGCTCGGGTACACCGGCAATTTGTATGTACGCAGTGATATCGGCGTAGTCCCGCACGTGAACGGCTAAATCCCCCTCCATGATCTGCACGTGATAGAGGTCCGATTGCAGGCGTAGATTGGTGTGTCCGACCTTTGCGTACTTCTTGTCCATCGCGGCCCAGTCGAGTTCGTCGCGGCGAACCGGAAAGCCGTCTTCGGCGGCGGTCTTCGCCGTCATCGCCCTGTAGATACTGTACGGCACCAGATGGCCTTCCTCAATGGCCCGGCGCAGCGTGTAGCGGTGCCCGCCGCCATCTCGACCAGCAGCTTCCGCCTTCCGCGCGTTACTTCGGCGGACAGCGCCTCGATGCACTCGATCTAGTAGTCGCAGTCGATGATCTTCCGCTCGATGGCGACCGTGGACAGGTCGCGGCGGTTCCGGCGCGCGGCGATCCGCCGCTGGAGGTCGTCCTGTGCACAGAAGCCTGCGATCCGGCGCGCGTGGGCGTCGATCTCCCGCTCCAGAAACCGCGCTTCCTCGCCGTTCGACAAGAAGACGAACGGCACGCCGAGTTGTTCGGCGTAGTGCCTTCCCTGGTCCTGCACCGCAATGGGGTCGGTGCTCGCACGCTTGGCTTCCAGCACCGCCATCGGCCGGCCCTGCCGGTCGCAAAGCACGTAGTCGGCCTGCGTACCGCCCGGCAGGGCGTGCTCGAACAGGACGATCGAGCCGTCGGTGAGATTCCAGCCGGCGTCCCTGAGCAGAGCATCGATCTTGACCCGTGCGAAGGCCTCGGTCGTGCCGCTCACGCCGCCGTCCACGGATTGACGATCTCGATGTCGATATCATCGAAGTCCCTGACGTCGCGCGTCGCCACCGCCATATCGCGGGATCGGGCGATCGCCGCGCCCTGGCAGTCCGCCGGCGGGATGGTGCGACCGGCTGAACGGCGCATGGCCGCGATACCCGCGTAGGCACGGGCCGCCCTGCTGTCGAACGGCAGCACACGGTCATCGAAGGCGTCGCTCAGCATTCGCTCGATATCCGAGACCAGCGATTCCCGCCGCCGGCCCACCGGCAGAATGGCGGCACCGTAGCGTAGCTCCGCTTCGCCGACCGCCGAGAAGAACAGGTCTTCCAGGGCGTGGCCAGCGGCCCATGGGATACCGCTACTGGATCGATTTAACTGGCCATTAACATCTACGCGCCATGCTCAGGACGGCCCGGCACTGGGGCGAGCTTCCCGAGAACGTTCCCGACGCCTGCGCCAACATCGTCATGAATCCGAGGCGCCCCGTCGCGCGCCATCAGAGCGCGCAAGAACTTGAACGTCTCGGCACCGTGCTCGACCGCCACAGCGAGGAGCACTCTTGGCACGTGGCCGCGCTCCGGCTCCTGACCCTCACTGGCGCCCGGCTCTCCGAAGTGCTCAATACTCCACTGGGACGAGATCACCGACCTGTCCGCCCAGGAGGGCGGCGCCGCGCGACTGCCCGACACCAAGACCGGGCCGCGCACGCTTTGGCTCGGACCAGACGCGGCGCAGCTGGTTACGGCGCTCTCCAGGCGCGAGGGGGATGAGCGCGTGTTCCCGGCGGAGCTTACGACGTCACGGCTCTATGCGCTCTGGACCCAGCTTAGGACCGAGACCATCCGACGCAGTTCGCCCGTGCGATGCGCCAGCTCGGCGTAGCGATGATTCCCGCCTACTCACCGGAAGCCCGGGGGCGGTGCGAGCGCATGTTCGCCACCCACTAGGAACGCCCGCCCAAGGAGCTCGCCGCACACGGCATCGACACGATGCCCGAGGCGAACCGCTAGCTCGCCGAGCACTACCGTTCAGCGTTCAATGAGGAGTTCGCGGTGCCGGCGGCCGAGCCCGGCACCGCGCTCGTGCTCTTCATCGGCCCTGGATTGGCCGACATCCTGTGCGAGCACCACGAGCGCACCGTCGGGCGAGACAACTGTGTGCGCTTCGAGCGCACGCGCTTGCAGATTCCGGCCCAGGCCCACCGCTGCCACTTCATCAAGGCGCGGGTGCAGGTGCATCGCTACCCCGACGGGCGCCTGGCGGTGTTCCACAGGCCGCGCAACGAGGTGGAGATACAAGTCGCGAGGGCCTCACTGTTCGCCGCGCAGGTTCTCGCCCGAGAGCTGATCGAGTTGGGACACGAGCACGAGATCGAGGAAATCCGGCAGTTCATCTCCACCATCGTGCCCGCGCCGGATGGCGAACCGCATCCGGCCGGGCCGTCCGATGCACCCGGCGCGAGCACCGTTGCCGCCGATCCGGGTCCGTTTCGGCCCGGGCCTGCCGGTCTGATCGAGCGCACTTTCCGTTATTCCTGCTTCCTCGCGACGCTCGAGCGCGACGAAATGCTCGCAGAAGGGCACAAGGCCGACGTCGATCGGATGGTTGCGGCGGCCCGGAAACTCCAGGCCAAGGTGCTGAGACCGGCGGAAGAATGACACGCGCTGGAAACGGAAAGCCGAGCGGGCCGGGATGCAGATCGGTGTCGCCCTTGTGCTCCGGCTCCACGATCCGCGTCCCGGCGATCGTCCGACAATCCCGACGGCAGTCCGCGACTTCGACGACCGGAGACCTCGCGCATGCGGGCTTGCCGGACGCCGAGGGGTTCGACTTCGTTCCCGGCCATTGACCGTCAACCGCGAACCGCTATATGAACGCGCGCGGCGCGCGGGATGCTCCGCCGTGCGCCGTGCTGCGGTTCGGGCCCGATCCCGCTCGCTCGTGCGTCGAGCGGCGCTTCCGGCAGAACCGTGGGTGGACAATCGGATGCACGGCGAGCCCCTCACCGTGCGCTGGATGGGTTCGTCGCGCCATGTTTCGAAGCGATCCGACAGCCGAAACAGGCACTCGGCGCCATGACGCAGCCGTGTCGGCGGTGCATGGCCCCGGTTCGCCGAACGAGTTGGCGCTTATGCCCCCCTCATCAAACTGGACATGCGGCTCTCCCGCATTCGGCTTTTGGGCGAGATCATGCCCTCGTGCTCGGAAGGCCCATGGTCTGCCGCATCAGACGGATCGGGCCGTAATGATCGTGCAGCCTATCGTCCGAGAACCGCACATGTTGCTCGGACTACGAGTCCTGGACGTTATCCGCATTACAGGAAGACATAAGATCTGGATTGTTAAGCGATCCAGGGTCCAGGTATACGGCATCTTTGGAGAGAGGATTGGAATGCAAAAGTGGAGACGCGCGCAGCTACGCTCCTCAATGCGGTTCTTCGGCCATGTCTAGAACCATCTCGCGAGTTGCGGCATCGACTCGAAATTGCATATCTTGGAGATGATCCAGAATTGGCCGAACCGTCTCGATAACACCTCGCTCCTTTGCCAGCACGAGAATACCTAGTGTGCCGGTGCTCTCGAGTCCTGCCGCATTGGCGTATCGACGCGCGTTCCGGTCATCCAAGACGAGCAGATGACCCGGCGTTTCCATCCCGAGGGCCAGGACCTCCTTTTCCCCGTTGCCCAGGTTCGCAACAAGAGGCAACAATGTACGATCCCGCACAGAACGCACCGTTATCCATGAGATTTCCGCCAACTCCGGCAAGCGGATGCCGTGCCTTTTGCCTTCTGCCAGCTCTGCCGCCACGGCCGGTGGCACCTGTGCCGATTCGAACAGGGTTGGCAATAGATGAAGCAAGTCCGTCTGATACAGGTACTGCAACGGCGAGGTGTTACAGATGACGCCGCGCACTGGTCACATCGCGTTGAAGCTCATCCTCTGACACATCGAACGTGTCAATGCCGTAGGCCGCCAACTTGGTCAGAAATAATGGCTTGGGCAGGTTCGCGAGCCCGGCCGCCGCGCCAGTGGATAACCGTCCCATTTCATAGAGCTTGACCGCGATGAGAGTCCTGGCTTCCTTGCTGAACTCATCCGGGGTCATGCCAAGGGCCAGCAAGACTTCATCGCCGTAGTCGATGGTCAGCGATCTTATCATTATCGACTCCCGATTTTCTCGTCATATCCAACCTTCCGCGGCCACGGCGAAAGGGCCACATGCGAAGATCGACTCTTTCCTTCGCCGAAATAGAGGGCATTAAACCTGTCCATCTGCTTGATCCGGTCGATCAGAGCCCTCTCCTGTCTTGAGTTCGATACGTTCCTGACAAGGAATTTAGCATCGGTATCTGTAGAGCGGAAAACGAGATAGTTGGCGACAGCAGAAAACACGGAAATGTCAAAATCCCGGGCCTCCTGGGATGCCAAAACCAGTGAAATACCGTATTTGCGACACTCCTTCGCCATTGTCGGAACGAGCTTGAGCCGGGCGGCGCATAGTCTCCCCCTCTTGCGATCATGCGATTGACTTCCTCGGTAAGGGCCTTATGCCGCTCTGTCCGCATACCATGCCTGCGCGCCTTGTCGGCATAGAAACGTAACACACGGGCCAGCTTGGCTCGGCGGATCGCCCTGAACGGGGCGCATACATCCTCATGGCCGTACCAGCGATCCCATCGTTCGCGGAGCGCTCGGGTCTGCCGGTTGATCCGATCGAGGATATCCGGTGATCGGGCAGTCCGTAGATGACGACGATACTTCACCTCGACGAAGCGGAAAACGAGGCCCTTGCGGGGCTCCGCGGTGACGTAGATCAGGTGCGGGCGCGTTCCCTTGTCGTCTTCGTTCTTGCTTCCGCTCAAGGGTGGGAGTAGATCCCTGACGTCATCGACCGGAACGACGAACCCGTCTTCGAGCGAAACCCAGCAGTCGTCGCTTGCCGAAGCATCCCTACAGTTGGCGTGAGACACCGCGAGGGCGATCAACTCCGATGTAGCCGGCCTGTGTCCGGTAAGACGAATGGCGAGTCGCCCGCTGAGCGCCTTCAGATGTTCCAAGAGAAACTCGGCGTTGCGGCGGCTACGACCCAGCCCCATTTGATCGAGCGCACCGTCGAGCAAGCTACGAACTTCGTTCAGATTCGCGGTCGATGTGATCAACTGAAGACAACCGAGGTCTTCACGCTCCGGTACGCAGTCAATCACATAAGCGTCGTAGATTTCCCGGTTGTCTCCCGGAGAGTCGAAGTACTCGATGCCGGTGTTGCGATCCAGCGTAACGACCCAGTCGCAGAGCCGGTGCAATTCCGCCAGACTGTCCACCTTTTCTCGAGAAATTTCCGTCTTCAGCACGGGGTATCCCGTTCCCGCGCCGAGATGACAGGAGACAGTGTCTTGTATTGCCCCCAGGAGACGCGCGAGCGTGTCGGTATGCGTGCGGCGGGACGGGTGTTTTTCGCCCTCCGTCGCCGAGGGAATGGCGCTGACCCATACGGGCGAAGGCTGGCTTGTATAACGCCGTTCATAGGCGGTGGTGAACAACACACCTTGTAGCGCGCATCAATCGCTTGGTTGCCGATGGCAATGGCCAAATGGGTTTTGCCGGTGCCGGGCGGCCCGATGAAGATCAGGTGGGCGCGTTGGTCGATGAACTGCAAATCGAGCCACTGATTGATCTGTCGTTTGGTGAGGGCGGTTTGCGGGCGGAAGTCAAACTCTTCAATGGCCTTGTGCACGGGGAAACTCGCCTGTCGCCGATGCAGGTCAATGCGCTTGGTCATGCGGCTGCGGCATTCAAACTCGGCCAGTTGCTCGGCGAACTGTAAGTCGGACAGTTCATTGGCTTCAGCGCCCGCGAGCTTCGAGCGCAAGCGCTTGCAGATTCCGGCCCAGGCCCACCGCTGCCACTTCATCAAGGCGCGGGTGCAGGTGCATCGCTACCCCGACAGGCGCCTGGCGGTGTTCCACGGGCCGCGCAAGCTCGCCGAGTACGAGTGCGATGGGTTCCCTGGTGGCCGACGCCCCCGCCACGGAGCACGGGCACCGCGCCTGCAGCGCTGCGGCGCGGTGAGGGTCCTGTGGGGTTGTGGACGAGTCCTGCGGGCCGTGTGCACAGCCCGTGGACAAAACGCTCACGCGTTGCCCACCGCCTTGCCCACACTCTCGCGCCTCTCGCCCACAATCCCACAGGACCAACAACAAATCATTCAAGAGAACAACCGGACAACCCTTGTGCTACAAAACCGGACAGTTCTATTTGTTGCCAACAGCGCTTGCCCTTCCGTCAGGGTCGCCGACGGCTTGCCGGAACGGTAGAGTGTGCATGGCCCGTCCATGCGCTACGGGGACATGTGCGGCGACCACTGCGGCGCGGCGGCATCGAGTGCACCCGCACCGACGGCGACGGTGCGGGCCGAGTGAGTGACGGTGTCGGTGAACGAGACTTCGCGCATTGCTTTGTTACCTCGTGCTTCCTACAGTGATGCTCGGAAGCCGCGCGGCGGTTTGGGGATTGTCTCCGCAAGTGCACGGTGGGCGCTGCCGCTCAAGCGCCACTCGGGCTAAACGCCGGTTGCACAACGGCTTTCATCGCCCGACGGTTTGAGCGGCCAGGAAGCGCGATTAGGACGCCCTTCGGCGCGTGGTTCTCACACCCAACGCGCCAATGGCGCTGTCGCGGCAAGCGCGCGCCTGACCTGCATTCCCCTGCGATTTCAACGCCTTGGGCCGCTTCCGTGTTGTTGGGCCGAGTGTATGCTCCGGCGACTACGCCTGTAACACGATTCGCTTACAGCATGTGAACCAGGGACTTGCGGAGGACCGCGACCGCCTAGCCTCCGACACTCCCGGCATTGTCGATTGCCTCGCTCCAGAAAAGCGCTCAATCTGACTGCGCGCAGGGGTTCGTTCAGGAGCATGCCGAAAGACCGATGGTAGAGACGTTGACGAGGACCATCCGGGTCACGCCGGTGCAATGAGAGCGGATCGAAAAGATCGCGAAAGATCGCGATGTTTCCGCCAACGGGCTCATGGTCGAGCTCGTCATGGAGGCCCTCGACCGGCGCGAGTGGCCGCGCACCGAACTCGATATCCAAGTCGCCAAGGCCGCGCTGTTCGCCGCCCAGGTTCTCCGGCGCGACCTCATTGCAGACGGGCGCGAGCACGAGGTCGAGGAAATCCTGCAGTTCGTTTCCACGTTGGTTCCCGAGTCCTCTGTCAATCCGCCGCTATGACCGATCTTACCGCCGTCCTAAGAACGAGCCATCCCGGGCGGTGCCTGGGGCGGTTCTGAATTGCACAGCGTGTTTCGCCAACCCTTCCGCCTCGATATGCTCCGGCGAGAAACAGAGGAAACATACCCGCATTGAAACTGGAAGACCTTCAGCCCGATTGCACTGTTCGCGGCGTACGTCCGGCCGAGACGGCCACCGTGGTTGGAGTCAAGTGGCATGGATCCGACGCTTTAACGCTCCTTTACCGTTCTGCTTCCGGCAAGGTCGGAGAAGCGCTCCTCTTCCGGGATGACGAGGAGCGACTTGAACGGGTGTCGCAAGGCCGGCCGTGGAGTTTCGACGGAGACGGCGCTCTGTACCGCCTTGTGGCGGAGGCGCAGCGAATCCGGCTCGCACACCTTTTCGATCCGATGCTGGCTGTCCACACGTCCCTGGTGGATCCCCTGCCGCACCAAATCACGGCGGTCTATGAAGCCATGCTGCCGAGGCAGCCGCTCAGGTTCCTTCTCGCCGACGACCCAGGTTCCGGCAAGACGATCATGGCGGGACTCCTCATCAAGGAGCTGATCGCCCGGGGAGATCTGGTTCGATGCCTAGTGGTATGCCCGGGCAGTCTCGTCGAGCAGTGGCAGGACGAGTTGTACCGGCGATTCGACCTCAGTTTTGAGATCATGACGAACGACAAGCTGGAAGCGGCACGCACTGGCAACTGGTTCCGGGAAACCGACCTTGCGATCGCGCGTCTGGACAAGGTCGCGCGCAACGACGATGTGCAGGAGAAACTCGCCGCCCGGGATTGTCACTACGACCTCGTCATATGCGACGAGGCGCACAAGATGTCAGCGACATTCTTCGGCGCAGAGATCAAGTATACGAAGCGCTACCGCCTCGGCCAGCTTCTGTCCGGCCTTACCCGGCACCTTCTGCTCATGACGGCCACCCCGCACAACGGCAAGGAAGAGGACTTCCAGCTGTTCCTCGCGCTGCTTGACAGCGACCGCTTCGAAGGACGGTTCCGCGACGGTGCCCACCAGGTCGATGTTACTGATCTGATGCGTCGAATGGTCAAGGAGAACCTCCTCAAGTTCGACGGGCGTCCGCTGTTCCCTGAGCGGATTGCATACTCCGTGCCATACAGGCTGACGGACGATGAAGCACAACTGTACCGTGCCGTCACGGATTACGTTCGCGAAGAGTTCAACCGGGCTGAGGCGCTGCAGAACGACAAGCGCGCAGGGACGGTCGGCTTCGCGCTCACAGTGTTGCAGCGGCGGCTCGCTTCGTCCCCGGAGGCGATCTACCAATCCCTGACGCGAAGACGAAACCGGCTCGAAAGTCGCCTGCGAGAGGTCGGGTTGATACAGCGCGGCGCCACGCTTCCTGCCGTCGGCACGAACCTCGACATCGACATCGAAGACCTGGACGATGTCCCCGACGACGAAGTGGAGGCCACGGAACGCGCAGTTCTCGACCAAGCCACGGCGGCAAGTACGACTGCCGAACTTCAAGCCGAGATCGAGTCCCTCAGGAAACTTCAGTCGATGGCAGCGAAGATCCGCAGAACTGGAGAGGACACGAAGTGGCGCGAACTCTCCAACGTGCTGGCGAAAGTTTTCGCCCAGGCCCGGTTTACTCCACAAGAGGCAGAGGACCATCCGCCTCACGGGAACAGGGATCTTCCCTTCCCCAAGGCGCCGCCCGCCCAGAAGCTCGTTGTCTTCACCGAGCACCGCGACACACTGAACTATCTTGCGCACCGCATCAGCACGCTGCTCGGCCGGCCGGATGGAGTGGTGCAGATCCACGGGGGGATGGGAAGGGACCGGCGGCGCGAGGCGCAGGAGTCGTTCCGGCACGACCCGGACGTCCTGATCTTGCTGGCCACCGATGCCGCCGGGGAAGGCATCAACCTGCAACGTGCGCACCTCATGGTGAACTACGACTTGCCGTGGAACCCCAACCGCATTGAGCAGCGTTTCGGCAGGATACACCGGATCGGGCAAACCGAAGTCTGCCACCTGTGGAACCTGGTGGCCGAGGAGACGCGCGAGGGCGATGTCTTCCGCCGGCTTCTCGAGAAGCTCGAGCAGGCGCGAAACGCGCTGGGCGGCCAGGTATTCGACGTCCTGGGCAAGCTGCAGTTCGACGGAAAGACGCTGCGCGATCTGCTCATTGAGGCCATTCGCTACGGCGACCGTCCGCAGGTGCGCGCCCGACTGAATCACGCGGTCAGCGCCGCCATCGATCGGGAGCGCCTCCGGGACTTGATTGAGGAGCGTGCGCTGGTCCACGACGCCATGGACACGAGCCGGGTCGCCCGGGCGAGGGAGGACCTAGAGCGAGCAGAGGCGTGGCGGCTGCAGCCGCACTTCATCGAGTCGTTCTTCCTGGAGGCGTTCCGCACGCTCGGCGGCACGGCGCGCCAGCGCGAACGGAGGCGTTATCAGGTTGGCCACGTTCCGACGGCGATACGCAGCCGCGACCGCCAGCTAGGCGGCGGCGAGCCGGTATTGCCTCGCTACGAGCGCATCGCTTTCGAAAAGTCCTTGCTGTCGATGTCCAGCAAACCACCGGCGGCCTTCGTCTGTCCCGGGCATCCGCTTCTGTCGGCGGTGCTCGACCTCACTCTGGAACGGCATGGCGAACTCCTGAAACGCGGTACGGTGCTGGTGGACGACAGTGACGAGGGTGGCGCGCCGCGCGTCCTGTTCGCGCTTGAACACGAAATTCTGGACGGCGGCACCGCCGATAGCACCGACGCCCGCGTGATTTCCAAGCGAATGCTCTACGTGGAGATGGACGGGAACGGAAATCGCCGGCAGCTTGGCTATGCGCCCTATCTCGACTACCGCCCGCTTGGCGCCGGCGACCCCAGCATCAATGAGATACTTGCGCTACGGGAACTGGGCTGGGTGAAAAAGGATCTGGAGAGGGAGGCGCAGACAGAAGCGATCACCCGGATCGTTCCAGACCACATCTCGGAAGTGAGAACGAGGCGTATCGAGTGGGTTGCAAAGACGCGGGCCGCGGTGAAGGCGCGCTTAACGAAAGAAATCGCCCACTGGTACCACCGCGCTGAGCAGCTCCGCCTGCAGGAGCGTGCGGGTAAAGCCGGCGCGCGGCTCAACTCGGGGGAGGCACGCCGTCGGGCCGAGGAGATGGAGCAGCGCCTGGAACGTCGCATGGCGCAATTGGCACGCGAAGAACAAGTGTCGGCCTTGCCGCCCGCTGTGCTTGGCGGCGCCGTGGTTGTCCCGGCGGGTCTGATCGCCCGCATGACCGGCACGACACCCCCGCAGCCAGTGGACGCTCAAAAAGCGGCTGCCCGGGCTAGGGGAATCGTCATGGCCGTCGAAAGAGACCTCGGATTTGAGCCTATAGACCGCGAATTCGAACACGTTGGCTGGGATATCGAGAGCCGAGATCGCAAGACGGGTCGCCTACG
Organism: Gammaproteobacteria bacterium; assembly: GCA_012103455.1. Taxonomy (GTDB): domain Bacteria; phylum Pseudomonadota; class Gammaproteobacteria; order HK1; family HK1; genus WLWT01. The sequence goes on along the minus strand of WLWT01000001.1, from coordinate 2,372,726 downwards.
GCTCATCGAGGTCAAAGGGCGGGTCAGCGGCGCCGACACGATCACGGTAACAAAAAATGAGATCCTAATGGCGCTCAACAAGCCGGACGATTACATTCTCGCCATCGTCGAGTTTCTCGACAGCGAAACGCACCGTGTGCACTATGTTCGGCGACCGTTCGAGAAGGAACCCGACTGGGCAGTGACCAGCGTCAACTACCATATGAAGGATCTGCTCGCCCGCGCCGAGGCGCCCGCGTGAATTGGCAGAGTCTCGTTAGGAGATCACCTGCGGATCGGATGCTGGGCCGTGCATCGGAGATCCGTAAAACGTCGTGGGGACAGATCCTGTTCGGGAATGTGACTCAAGCTGACAGCGAAACTCGATCCGATCAGCGGTCAACGTCGCTACAAGCGGACACCGAAGCATCGACGGGCTGTTGGTGCCGCCAATGACCGTCACGCGAACCAAGCTCATTGAGGTCGCGTTGCCGCTCGACGCCATCAACACGGCGTCCGCGAGAGAGAAGTCGATCCGCCACGGGCACCCGAGCACGCTCCACCTCTGGTGGGCGAGGCGACCGCTGGCCGCAGCCCGTGCGGTGATATTCGGTCAGTTGGTGGACGATCCGTCATCGGTACCGGAGGAGTTTCCGACACCGGAGGAGCAGGCGGGTGAGCGCGAGCGCTTGTTCGGCATTCTGCGCGAGTTGGTGAAATGGGAAAACACCGGCAACGAGACGGTGCTCGGCAAGGCGCGCGCCGAGATACGCCGGAGCTGGCGGCGGGCCTGCGCCGACAACGCGGAGCACCCGCGCGCCGCCGAACTGTTCGACCCGGACAGGCTGCCCGCCTTTCACGACCCCTTCGCCGGCGGCGGCTCACTGCCGCTGGAGGCGCAGCGGCTGGGCCTGGAGGCGCACGCCTCGGACCTCAACCCGGTGGCGGTGCTGATCAACAAGGCGATGATCGAGATTCCGCCAAAGTTCGCAGGAAGGCCGCCAGTGAATCCGGAGGACCGGGCGGGTCTTGCGGGCGAGGGCGGATGGCCAGGGGCCTCGGGCCTCGCCGCCGACGTGCGCTACTACGGCCGGTGGATGCGTGACGAGGCTTCGAGGCGCATCGGTCACCTGTATCCGAAGGCGGGGGTGACGGCGGCGATGGCGGCGGAGCGCCCGGACCTCAAGCCGTATGTCGGGCGCAAGCTCACCGTGATTGCCTGGCTGTGGGCGCGCACGGTGAAGAGTCCCAACCCGGCCTTCGCGGATGTAGAGGTGCCGCTGGCGAGTTCGTTCGTGCTGTCGAGCAAGAAGGGAAAGGAAGCGTGGGTTGAACCGGTGATCGAGGAACGGGGGTACCGGTTCGTGGTCAAGGTCGGAATACCGCCGGAAGAGGCGAAGCGCGGAACCAAGCTCTCGCGCGGCTCGAACTTCCAGTGCCTGATGTCGGGCTCACCCATTGCGCCGGACTTCGTGAAGTCGGAGGGCATAGCCAAACGGATGGGTGCTCGCTTGTTGGCAATTGTTGCCGAGGGCGACCGGGGGCGCGTTTACCTCCACCCGACCGATTCGCACGACCGCACGGCGAGGGAGGCCGAGTCGATCTGGCGGCCGGAACAGAACCTGCCCGAAGACCCACGCAACTTCTGGACGCTGGCGTACGGGCTGGAATCCTTCGGCGATTTGTTCACAAATCGCCAACTCACCGCGCTCACCACGTTTTCCGACTTGGTGGCTGCAGCACAGGAGACAATCGAGAGGGACGCCTCCACAGCCGGGTTGACGTCCGAGGGGCGCGGCTTGGCGGAAGGAGGGACAGATGCCTTTGCCTACGCCCAGGCGGTGGGAGTGTATCTCGGTCTCGGAGTCGGACGCGCAACGGATTTCTGGAACGGCAATGCGACATGGGAGGGAAGCGGAGGCTTCGTTGCTCACGCTTTCACGCGTCAAGCTATTCCGATGGTGTGGGACTTCGCGGAGAGCAATCCGTTCAGCTCAAGTAGCGACAACTGGTCAGACACGGGGGTTGGTTGGATTCCGAAGGTATTGGAATGCCTGCCGTCCAACGATGCCATCTCGTTCTCGCGGCAAATGAATGCCTGTGACGCGAGGGGACCGAGTGATGTGGCGTTCTCCACGGATCCGCCCTACTACGACAATATCGGCTATGCGGACCTGTCGGACTTCTTCTACGTCTGGCTCCGTCGCACCCTGAAGATGACTTTTCCTGACCTGTTTGCGACGGTTGCCGTACCCAAGACAGAGGAATTGGTAGCCACGCCCTACCGTCACGGAAGCAAAGAGGCAGCGGAGCAGTTTTTCCTCGTCGGCATGCGAGAAGCGATCGGGACGATCGGATCGAAGGCCCACCCCGCTCTACCGGTAACCATCTACTATGCCTTCAAACAATCAGAGACGAAGAAAGGGGAGTCTGGCACAGCAAGCACCGGATGGGAGACCTTTCTTGAAGCCGTTATCCAATCCGGCGTTGCTGTCACCGGGACATTGCCAATGCGGACCGAGCGGAGTGCACGATCAACCAGCATCGGAACGAACGCCCTCGCATCGTCGATTGTCCTAGTGGGGAGGCGGAGGCCGGACGCTGCGCCGCTAGCCACCCGCCGCCAGTTCGTTGGCGACCTGCGTGGCCGCCTGCCAGCCGCGCTCCGACTCCTCCAATCGGGCAACATCGCGCCGGTCGATCTCGCCCAGGCTGCCATCGGCCCCGGTATGGCGGCATACACGCGCTACGCCAAGGTGCTCGACGCGTCCGGCAAGCCGATGACCGTGCGCGAAGCGCTCGCGCTCATAAACCAGATCCTTGACGAGGTGCTTGCTGAGCAGGAAGGTGACTTCGATGCGGACAGCCGATGGGCGCTTGCTTGGTTCGAGGAGCACGGGTTCGGCGAAGGCGAGTTCGGTCGTGCGGAAACCTTGTCCAAGGCAAAAGTGACCAGCGTCGCGGGAATGGCGGAAGCTGGCATACTCGTTTCGCGCGCTGGCAGGGTGCGACTGCTCAGACCCGAGGAACTCCCCGCGAACTGGGATCCTCGAACGGACACGCGGTTGACGTCGTGGGAGATGGTGCACCATCTGATTCGTGTCCTTGAAACCAAGGGGGATGAAGGTGCGGCCAGACTCGTGCGGACGCTGGGCAGCGCCGCCGATACAGCCCGCGAGCTCTGTTATCGCCTGTACGCGCTGGCCGACCGGAAGAACCGGGCGCCGGAGGCACTCGCCTACAACACGCTCGTCAGAAGCTGGCCGTCCATCGCCGAGATCGCGCGCTCCATGGATCCCGTTCAAGGGGAAATGCTCGATCTTGACGGCTCGTGGAACTGACCGGCGTGCTCCAAGGGTTGTGTACGGGGAAGCCGATGTCAGGCACCGCATGACTCCCGGCAAGGCAAGCCGCTGCCTCGCGGACGAGCAAACCACACTTTGGCGGAGGTAAGGTATGAACAGGCGATTGACGGCTATTGTCGAGCGCGAAGGAACTGGGTACGTCGCGCTGTGTCCCGAGGTGGATGTGGCCAGCCAAGGAGACAGCGTTGCGGAGGCCCGCGCGAATCTCCAAGAAGCGCTTACCCTCTTTTTCGAGGCCGCCTCGGCCGAGGAAATAGAACGTCGCGCCAAACGCGAGGTTTACGTCACCGACGTCGAAATAGCCGTTGGCTAGGCTGAGACCGCACTCCGGCCGGGAGGTGTGTCGGATACTCGAAGCGCACGGATTCGCGGAAGTCCGGCGACGCGGTAGCCACGTCATCATGCAGAGGTCCGGCCCAGGTGGAACGGTGACAGTTCCGGTGCCGATTCATCGAGAATTGCGGACCGGCACGCTGATGTCGATCATTCGCCAATCGGGGCTGTCCCGCACCGAGTTTGAAGAGGGAGCGTGAGGCTCGTGGCTTGCGCACTTGAAGGTCGCGAACGACGCGACGACAGGGCGAACTCCGTGGTGACGTCATCCTGGATTAGGCTGCAAGAGCCAACTGCTCGTTGCCGGTGTTTTCCCATTTCACCAACTCGCGCAGAATGCCGAACAAGCGCTCGCGCTCACCCGCCTGCTCCTCCGGTGTCGGAAACTCCTCCGGTACCGATGACGGATCGTCCACCAACTGACCGAAAATTACTGCGCGGGCGACCGCCAAGGGCTTGCGGGACCACCAGAGATGCAGGGTGGACGGGTGGCCGTGACGGATGGACTTCTCGCGTGCGCCGGCCGCATTGATCTCGTCAAGCGGGAGCGCAATTTCGATGAGTTTCCTGCGCAAGAGATCCTCTCGGGGAACGAATCGTGGAGGCTCCCGAAGAATCGTTGAGCCAAGGCAGCCTCTGAACGAAAGTCTCCGCCAAGGGTCGGTTCGCGTCAACTGCTGGCCCCGGTCAGGACAGCCGAGATTGCCGATCCGATGCGCTCGGCCGCGGCTTCGGTCTCCCGGTCGCTCACATGCGCGTAGCGCAGCGTCATGCGCATCTGCGCAGCGTCATGCGCATCTGCGCATGACCCAGCAGACGAGACACCACGGGCAGGGGAACGCCAGCCATGACCGCGTGGCTGGCGAAGGAATGCCGGAGGTCGTGGAGACGTACATCCGCGATGTTTGCGGTTCGCCGGACCTTTCTCCAGAGCGAAAGTTCCGCCGATCGGTTGGCCGAAGGGTCAGTGGGGGACGGGAAGACGTACGGTCCGATGCGGGGTTGCCTCGTAAGGATAGCTTGGGCCTCGGCGCTGAGAAAAACCGCTCGGGGACCGGTCTTTGAATCGCTCAGCACGAGTCTGTCGTCATGAACCTCCGACCAGCGCAAAGCTATCAGCTCGCCCTTGCGGCACCCGGTCAGCAGCAAGAGACGGATGATGTCGGCCTGCTGCACGCCGGACCCTCTCCCGCGATGGGCGTCCAGCGCTTGGTGCAGCCGTCTGATCTCCGCGCGAGTCAGGAACCGCGTCTTCCTGGGCCGCGGGTTGCGCCGAATGGTACGGGCGGGATTCGCCGCGAGCTTGCCGCACTCAACGGCGAAGTTCAGGATTTGGAGCAGCACATCCAAGGCACGGTTTGCGCCTGCGGGCGCGGTCCTTGAGTAGCAGTCGAACCACCGCGATATGTCCTCGTCGCCCAGCCGATTCAGGTCAAAGGGCCCGAACTCGGGGAGTAGTTGCGTGCGCAGCAAACTCTCGACCCGGCCTTTGGTGGAGGGCTTGCACGGCTCATGGCATACAACTGTCCAGGGCGCCGCTACGAAATCCGCGAACGTCGTCATGGTCGATGCGCCATAGCAGCGGCGACTGTCTGCACGGCCTGTATCGCGAGCAAATCGTTGAAGTGCAGATACCGCAGTGTGGTCGCCGCGTCGCGATGCCCGAGCAGGCGACCTATCGTCAACACGGTCTCGCCCTGAGCCAGGGCGAAGCTGGCGTAGGAGTGTCGGAGGTCGTGGAGGCGCACATCCGGCAATCTGGCCGCCGCCCGAATGTCTCGCCAGTGCCGGTACAGGGTTTCCGTGCGCATGGGACCTTCGTCCCTCCTGGCCGGAAAGACCCAGGCCGACGTCCTTTCGAGAGCCGCCAGGACGAGCCGGCTCGCGCCGCAGAGCCACACCGTTCGTGGTCCGGTCTTGCTGTCGCGAAGGTACAGATTACCTTCCCGGTATTCGTCCCACCGCAGATGCCGAATCTCGCCCTGGCGGCAGCCGGTGAGGATCAGCAGGCGCACAAGGGCAGCCGCGTCGGGGGCGTCGCGTTCGCGTTCGGCAAGTACGGTACCGAGTCGATGGGTTTCCGCAGGGGTGAGAAAGCGGCTGCGTCCCGGTGCGCGGTAGCGCCGTACACCCGCGCAGGGATTGCTGTTTTGGGGACGAAGTCCCAGCCGTTCCGCTTCGTGGAACACAGCCGAGAGCACAGGCAAGGCGCGGTTCGCCGCAGCCGGCGTGGCGTGCAGGGAAGCGAACCACTGCCGGACCTCGCCCGGCGAGACTTCCGCAACAGGTCTCTGCGCGAAGAACGGCAGGATCTGATTGCGCAGATAGCAGCGATTGACCGCCAGCGTGCGAGGCTTCCACAAGCGCGATTGGCGATAGATGACCGAATCGGCCAGAGGTCCGAATAGGGCTGTTGGCTTTTCATGCAAGGCGTTGTGCTCCATGATGTAAGGGAAATCTGCATTGGCGAAGGTACGGTCGCGGCCTCGTGGATGGCCCCGGTCCGCATCCGGATCGAGGCGGCGACACTCGCCCACGAGGGGATCTATGGCGACGACCAACCGCGAACGCGTAGGCAAGGCGCTGGAACTACTGCGCAGCGGACTCGCACCGTACGTGATCCGCGAGATACGCGCCCGTTCCAAGCGCGTGCCCTTGGAACGCATCCAGCGTTACACGGACGAGCCGCGTCTAGCGAACAAGCCGATAGACCAATGGGACGCCTCGGGCCTCTTGCGGCTGATGACCGACGTCTGGCGCGAGGTGTTCCAAGACACGCTTGGCCACAGCGGCCGCGGTCTGGTGTCCGAATTGCGCGACTGGCGGAACAAGTGGGCGCATCAGGAGCGGTTCTCTAGCGATGACACAGACCGCGCGCTCGACTCTGCGGAGCGCATGCTTGCGGCGGTGTCGGCACCGCAGGCGGCGGAGGTCGGGCGGATGAAGATGGACCTTCGCCGCCTGGTGTTGGACGGGCAGGTGCGCGGCGAGACTCGGCGGGTTGTCTCCCGCCAGCTGGATGCTTTGGCGACTTCGGGCGTCAAGGCTTGGCGGGACGTTGTCGAACCCCATGATGACGTGGCGACCGGGCGCTATCAGCAAGCGGAATTCGCGGCCGATCTAGGCCAAGTGCACCGGGGCCAAGGTATCGACGAGTACCGCGATCCGATCGAGTTCTTTCGACGCACATACCTGACGGCGAGTCTGAAGTCGTTGCTAGTCGGCGCGATCCGCCGTCTCTCGGAAGGAGACGGCGCTCCGGTCATACAGCTTCAGACCAACTTCGGAGGCGGCAAAACGCACTCCATGCTGGCCCTGTACCATCTGTTCTCCGGCATCGACGCGCAGACGGTGCCGGGATTGGGCGCAGTACTCGAAGAAGCCGAGGTCACCCGCGTCCAACCCGTCCGGCTAGCGATTCTGGTAGGGACCCAGATTTCTCCCGGCGACCCGGAACCGAAGGCCGACGGCACGGTCGCTCACACGCTCTGGGGCGAGTTGGCGTATCAGCTCGGTGGCCGGGCGGCCTATGAGCGCGTGCGTGTCGATGACGAGCGCGCGACCAACCCTGGACACAAGCTGCGCGAGCTACTGGATGACCATGGACCGTGCGCCATTCTGATCGACGAGTGGGTGGCGTACGCCCGCCAACTTCATGACGAATCGGGCCTGCCGGGCGGAACGTTCGAGACTCAGTTCACCTTCGCACAGGCTCTGACCGAGGCGGTCAAGCTGACGGAGAACTGCCTGCTGATGGTGTCCCTGCCCGCGTCGGACCAGGCTGCCGGGGCAGGCGCCGAAGTCGATGATTCGGAGGTGGGAGGCAGACGCGGCCACGATGCACTTGAGCGCCTTCGCAACGTAATTGCGCGCGTCGAATCGCCTTGGCGGCCGGCGACAGCCGAGGAAGGATTCGAAATCGTCAGGCGGCGATTGTTCAAGCCGCTAGCCGACGGGGAGGCTCGCAAGCAGCGGGACGTCACCGCACGGGCTTTCGCCGATTTATATATGAAGCACGGCGCGGAGTTTCCCGCTGCCTGCGCGACGGCGGAGTATGAGCGACGCATTCAGGCGGCCTATCCGATCCATCCGGAGGTGTTCGACCGCCTTTACACCGACTGGTCCTCGCTCGCGAGGTTCCAGCGCACCCGCGGCGTGCTGCGTCTGATGGCGGCGGTGATCCACAGCCTGTGGGAAACCGGCGATCGCAGTCCCTTGATACAGCCCTGGAACGTCCATCTGGACAATACGCGCGTGCAGAACGAACTCACGCGGTACCTTTCCGACAACTGGACGCCTGTGATCGAGAAGGATATCGATGGTGCCAACTCGCTGCCGGTCGCGATCGATGGCGATGCACCCAATCTGGGCAAACTCCGCGCAACGCAACGAGTCGCGCGCACGATCTATCTGGGCTCCGCACCGATCGCGGAAGCCGCGCGGCGAGGCATCGAGGACACGCGCATCAAGCTCGGCTGCGTTGTGCCGTCGGAGCCGCCAGCCGTCTTCGGCGACGGACTTCGCCGTCTCGCGGTTCGGGCCACTTATCTCTACCAGGACGGCACGCGGTACTGGTACGACACCCAGCCGACGGTGGCCAAGCTCGCAGAGGATCGGGCAGAGGAGCTTCGGCGCGACTCGGGCGCGGTGGCTTCCGAGCTCGAAGGCCGGCTCAGGAGCGAACTGCGCGAAAAGGGCGCCTTCGCACGCATTCACACGTTCCCGAAATCTCCTGCGGACGTGGCCGACGAAAGCGACGCTCGCTTGGTCGTGCTGCCGCCAGATACGCACCATGTCCGCGGAGCGGACAATCCCGCCCAAACGCTGGCGGCTACGATCCTGGAGTCCCGCGGCGCAGCCCCGAGGCTGTTCCGCAACGCCTTGGCGTTTCTAGCAGCGGACCGGGCACGATATCAGGAACTGGACGAGGCGCTGCGACGGTTCTTGGCTTGGAAGTCGATCGTCAAAGACGTGGAAAGGCTCAACCTGGACCCCCATCAGGCCGGCCAGGCTCGGACTCAACAGGAGGCGGCGAGCGCCACGGTTCGGGCAAGGGTTCCGGAGACATATCGATGGCTGATCGTTCCCGAGCAGCAGTCACCGAGTTCCGACGTATCCTGGAAGTCGCTGAATCTGTCCGCATCGGGCCCGCTTGCAGAACGAACCTCGCGTCGGCTTCTGAGCGAGGAGCTCTTGGTGGCCGATCTGGGTCCTGCCGTACTTCGACTGCACCTGGACGACGTACCGCTTTGGCGCGGCGATCATGTCGGCGTACGCCAGTTGACGGAAGACTTCGGGCAGTATCTGTACCTGCCGCGGCTCACGAGTGCAGATGTGCTCGTTCGCGCAGTCAAGGGCGGCGTTGGGCTCCTGACGTGGGAACACGATACATTCGCGTTCGCCGACGGATTCGACGAGGTCGCGAAGCGTTACCGTGGATTGCGAATCACGCACGGTATCGATATCACTCGCGACAGTAACGGCCTGGTTGTCAAATCAACGGTTGCCCGCGCCCAGATCGATACCGAAGCCCCGAATACGACTCAGCCAGAAGCCCCCCCTCCGGCCGCTCCCAATTCGAGCGAGTCCGCTCAGCCGACCGAAGCTCTGAACCGCGAGCGATTGGAGCGGGTGGCGCCTCGTCGGTTCCACGCGACGGCGACACTCAGTCACGCTCGCATTGGCCCGGAAGCCAGTCGGATTGCGGAGGAGGTGGTCGCTCACTTAGATGGTTTGGTGGGTTCTGAGGTTCGAATCACACTCGAGATCGAGGTGAACGTGCCTTCTGGCGTGCCGGAGCATGTCGAGCGGATCGTTACGGAAAACAGCGCGAGCCTGCGGTTGGATGCTCACGCCTTCGAAAAGGATTGAATGCCTTATTGGAGCACGGACGCCACAGTTCGCCCTTCCGTGTAGTCGAGCAGCATCAGTGGGCGCTCCCCGGCTTCATTGAACCTCGCAGCGCGCTTGCAGTGCCATGTCACAGCCCCAGTTCGTGTTCGATCCGCTTCGTCATCGGCGCCTTGTCCGCAGCATGATCCTTGGATTTGCCTAGTAATCCATCCCGCGCAATATCGGCTTCGACCGTTTTCCCCGGAACTTCCTTCGCACTTTCGCCCATCCCCTCCAGCGCCGATAACCGTTCGCCGGTGACCGCTTCGAACTGCTCGCGCAGCGCCCTCGCGTCATCGGTGACCAGTTCGGCCCGATGCCGGCCCATGTTTGACATTGCAGTCGTCAATTGTCTTGTAAATCAGTGTGTTAGAGGGTCGTAAGATGCAGTTATGGCACTACACGGTGGTCGCTGACTCTGGTGACTCCATCAACACCTTGAGCGTGATGACTTCATCGAACTCAAACAGGTCACGCTCGCGCTTATAGAGAAATGTCTCCAACGCTGTTTTATGAGCGTAAAGACGGTCGGCAATCCGATAGAGTTGCATCCAATCGGTGTGGGCAAAATCCTGCTCGATGAGTTCACCCAAGGCACTGTGTTGTTGCAGCCAGGCCTGGGTATAGAACTCGCTAGCCGGACAGACCATGCGCGCGATGAGGGTGCCTAAAGCGGCCGTGAGTCGAAGCCTGAATCGCTCAAAGGCCGGTCCAGTCGCAAACGCCGCGCGGTTTCCAAGGCGACCTGCCCGACGGCCACACTGCGCGGCGGCAACTCCGGATCCACGCCGTTGTCCGGTCCGAAATGCGAGCGCACGATGCTCGCGAGGTTCCGCGGATCCGCTTTGCGCCCTACCGCATCGCGCAGGATCAGCCGCGCTTCCTCTTCCATGGAACGGTGGTGTTCGGCGGCGCGCAGGCGCGTCTTCACGTCGTCGTCGAGGTTGCGGATCGTGATGCTCGCCATGGCCAAACTCTCCGTTCTTCCGTGAGTCCAATCTACGCAACGATTGCGGTGCAATCAAGGCGCTGCGAGCGAGCTCATCATCTCATCCGTAGAGGTACCGAATACGCCGGCCAAGCAGCGTCCGGCGCGGCGAATATTCGAGGTGTATTTGACGGGCGCCCGCTTCGCGCAGCCGTTGCAACGCCGCCAGCGATAAAGCCACCGCTTGGCTGGCGCGAATGCTGCGGCTCTTCAATGCCACGACGAGCGCATCCACATCGTCCGGGATGGTACCCGGCGCCGGCACACCGATTATCTGAACAACCCGCATGCCTTCCTTAACCAACGTGTTGGCCAGATCGGTAGCGCCGGTAAAATCATCGGCTATGCAGCCTAGCAACACGCTCATAGGTTGCCCTGCGCCCGCTGCTCCTCCACCGCATAGGGGGCAAACCAATCGAGGCCTGCCTCAGTGTGCCCGCGGGGGCGGTACTCACAGCCGACCCAACCGTCATAGCCGACCTCATCGATCAGTTCGAACAGATACGGATAGTTGATTTCGCCAGTATCGGGTTCGTGCCGCTCAGGTACACCGGCAATTTGCATGTGCGCAGTGATATCGGCGTAGTCCCGCACGTGAACAGCCAAGTCCCCCTCCATGATCTGCACGTGATAGAGGTCTAATTGCAGGCGTAAATTGGTGTGTCCGACCTGCTCGATGACCTCCCGGGCGAGGTACTGATAATTCAACAAATAGCCGGGAATATCCCGGTTATTGATGGGCTCTATGACCAACGTCAGCGGCTCACCGGCCACTTGCGTGCAGGCCCACTCCAAGTTCTTGAGATAAGTGTCCATGGCAGCCGCTTTGGCCTCCTCATCGGGCACTAGCCCGGCCATCACGTGCAACCTGGGACAGCCGATGATGCCCGCGTAACGCACAGCCTCGTCCAATGCCCGCTTGAATTCATCCTCACGTCCCGCGAGCGCCGCCAACCCGCGCTCCCCACGGCTCCAATCACCGGGCGGTAGGTTGAATAGCACCTGCGACAGATCGGCTCTTCGCAAACGCTCGGCGAGAACCGCAGCCTCGAACTCATAGGGAAACAGATACTCGACCGCGGTAAAACCAGCCGTAGCGGCCCGTTCGAAACGCTCCAAGAACGGGACTTCGGTAAACATCATGCTCAGATTGGCTGCAAATCTAGGCATCGTGGGCGCACTCCTCCATCGAACTTCGGCAACAAGCGCCGCTCATAGTGGCACCGGCGTATTGACAGCGCAATTCACCTCTCCCGCCCTATCGCACAATCGCGCCGGAGTGCACAATTACCGCGCTCTGAGCGTTGTCCCCATAACAGCACCGGTGCCCTAAAATACCTGGGCCGAGATGCCGGTAACCCGCTTTCCCGCACGAGACTCGAATACCCATGCGTCGGTTGTCGATAGTCCTTTGCAGCACGGCACTGTTATTGCCGGCGGCCAATGTCACCGCTCAAGACGAGGCCCACCGGCAGGCTGCGCTGGCAGTATTGGAGGCCCAAGGGGCTAGCCGGGCGCTAGAGCAATTGTACGAGCAGGCGCGCCGGGTCATGCGCACCAACATGGGGCAATTGCAGAGTTCACCCGAGCGCAAAACCATCGCCGAGCATTACATGGACAAGTTAGCCGGCGTATTACGCAGCGAAATCGGCTGGAACCAGGTGCGCGATGATTACGTAGCACTCTACATGAACCACTACGCAAAAGAGGAACTGGCCGAACTGGCCGCTTTTTACCGCTCGCCCATCGGACTGAAGATGGTTGAACGCACCCCTCAACTATTACAGGGATCGGTCAAGATCACCGAAAAATACCTTGGCCGCGTGTTGCCGTTAGTCAGCGAACTGTCACTACGGATGAGCGAAGAGCTAAAAGCTGCTAGAGAAAAAGAGAGCATTAATGAGCCAGACTAAAGCTTTATTGCTAATGGGGCTCGGCCTTGCTTGGTTAGCCGGTTGTTCCATCAACGTCGCCGACAGCACACTGTCCGAAAGCGCCGAATCCTACTGGCTCTACACCAACAACAAAAATCCCAAAACCCTCTTTTCGGTGGATGATGAACAGGTCACTTTGCACGTCGAATTCGACTACAACCTGGTGGCCAGTACGCAGATCTTTCGCGCCAACTGGATTCAACCCGACGGTACACCGTATGTCTCCGGAGGCGTAAAAACCGTGTTCGGCAACAACTCGGATCTTATCGTTAGCCTCAAAGTCGCCGGCACCACCGCCACGTCCAAACCCGGCACATGGCGGGTGCAGCTCTTCCATGAGGACAGACTGCTGGTCGAGCGCAGTTTCGAACTGCAATGAGAATAAGTTGCCCCAGCAATAATCTCCCCCAAAGATGGCTGGACGGCCAACACTAAGCGGAACCCTTTATGCCATGTCCGATCCCCACCTCACCCTAGAACAAACCCATGCGCTCGCCATGCGAATACTGACGCGCCACCGCATCGGTGAGGCGCAGGCACAGGCCATCGCCGACACCGTCACCCACGCCGAACGCGATGAGTGCAAATCCCACGGGCTGTTTCGCATCCCGGGTTACGTCAAAGCGGCCAAGAGCGGTAAAGCGGATGGTCATGCGGTACCGTTGATAAAAGACTTGGCACCGGGCGTCATTCACATCGACTCCAAACGCGGCTTTGCCCCGCTGGCGTTAAAAACCGCCTATGCACCGTTGATTGAGCGCACCCGGCAACAAGGCATCGCAGCGGCGGGGATCACCAATACCCACCACTTCGCCGCCCTGTGGCCCGAGGTGGAAACCTTGGCCGGCCATGGCTTGGTGGCTTTCGCTTTCACCGCCGCCCTGAGCTACGTGGCGCCAGCAGGCGGGACCAAGCCGCTATACGGCACTAATCCGATGGGCTTCGCCTGGCCACGGCAAGGCCACTCGCCACTGGTGTTCGATCAAGCATCCAGCGCCAGCGCTAGGGGCGAGATCCAACTGCATCTACGGGACGGCAAACCCATCCCTGAAGGATGGGCCCTCGGCCCGGATGGCGCGCCCACCACCGATCCCGAAATGGCGCTCAAAGGTGCGCAACTGTGCTTCGGTGGCTACAAAGGAGCGGCCATCGCGTTGATGGTGGAACTGCTGGCAGGCGCCCTTATAGGCGATCTATTCAGCTTCGAATCCACCGCCGCCGACAATGGCGACGGCGGACCGCCAACGGGTGGCGAGTTCTTATTGTGTATCGATCCGGCGAAAACCAACGGTGCCGGTAGTAACGCCCTCGCCCACGCGGAAAAGCTGTTCGAAGCGATCATGGCTCAGCCCGGTACCCGCTTGCCCAGTGACAGACGCTATGAGGCGCGTAAAAGAACACCTGAAGAGGGCATTACCGTGGCGCCGGTTCTCTACGAGGAACTACAACGCTTGGCAGCGCAATGAAGAACGCCTAATGAAAACACCAACACCCTCGCTGGCCCGGCTACGCACGGTGACAGCGCGTGTCCATGTGCGGATGAATCCAACACCTCAAATCCATTGGCCGGGGCTCAGCGAATTGAGCGGCGCGTCCGTTTGGGTGAAACACGAAAATCATACGCCCACCGGTGCTTTCAAGATCCGTGGCGGCATCAATTACGTGCACGAGCTAAAAGAGCGCGAACCCGCAGCTCGATCACCGACCTGGGGCGTCGTGGCCGCTTCGACGGGAAATCATGGCCAAAGCGTGGTATACGCCGCACGGGATGCGAGCTTAAACGCCGTCATAGTGGTACCTGAAGGTAACAACCCGGATAAAAATGCCGCCATACGCGCCATGGGCGGCGAATTGATCGAGCACGGAGAAGACTTCAACGCCGCTTTTGATCATGCCCGCCGGTTGGCCGCCAAGCGCGGCTGGCATCTATTCGAATCTTTTCACCCGCACCTAGTAGAGGGTGTGGCCAGCTACGGTTTGGAACTGCTGGAGGCTGTAACGCGGCTCGATGCCGTCTATGTACCAGTCGGCATGGGCAGTGGATGCTGTGGTGTCATCGCGGCCCGCGATGCGCTCGGTCTAGACACGGAAGTGATAGGTGTGGTGGCCACCAACGCGCCTGCTTATCTGCACTCCCTCGAGCACGGTCAGCCCGTCTCCACCAACCACTGCGCGACCTTCGCCGAGGGGCTGGCGGTGCGCATACCCCACCCAGACGCGCTAGCCATGCTTCGCGCAGGTGTATCGCGGCTGGTGGCTGTCACCGAAGACGATATAGCCGATGCCGTACGCCAGTTCTTCTCTTGCACTCACAACATTGCCGAGGGTGCAGGCGCCGCCACCCTTGCAGCGTTGCTGCAAGAGCGGCGGATGATGCGGGGCAAGCGGATCGCCGTGGTGCTCTCCGGCGGCAATATAGACGCAGCGCGGTACCGGCTGCTCCTGGACGGCCACACGCCTACAGTCGTGACTGCCTAAAAGTTAGGTGCCTAAAGCTAGACAACGCCTAGAAGCTAGCCCTTGGGCTAGTCCCTCCCTGGGCTACGCCGCCTCACTGGCCGCGCTTTGGCCGCGGGTCTTGTTCTCCTGCGCGAGTTGCTCGATGGCCTCGGCCAACGCCATTGTCTGTTGCTGCCTAGATCCAAGCCGGCGTACCGCCACCGTTCGGTCCTCGATCTCTTTTTTGCCCACGGCGCAGATGGCCGGGATCTTGACTAAACTGTGCGCGCGCACTTTGTAAGCGATCTTTTCATTGCGCACATCCATCTCGGCCCGCAACCCGGCCGCCCTGAAGGCTTGCACCACTTCACCGGCATAACCGTCGGCATCCGACGTAATGGTGGCCACCATAATCTGCACAGGCGCCAACCAAAACGGGAGAGCGCCCGCGTGATGCTCGAGCAAAATCCCGGTAAACCGCTCCAGTGAGCCGAATAAGGCCCGGTGCAGCATAACCGGCATATGCTTGGCGCCATCCTCGGCCACGTATTGCGCACCCAGACGATTCGGTAAATTCAAATCCACCTGCAAAGTACCGCATTGCCAATCCCTGCCGATGGCATCGCGCAACACGAACTCGAGCTTAGGTCCATAGAACGCCCCTTCCCCAGGATTGGTGGTGTATTCCAGCCCCGAGGCCTTGCACGCCTCTTGCAACGCCTGCTCCGCCTGGTCCCAGACCTTATCCGAACCCACCCGCTTTTCCGGCCTATCGGCGAATTTCACCCGCACCTCGTGAAAGCCGAAGTCGGCATAAATACCGAGCAGTAACTCGCACACCTCTTTAGAGGCTTGAGTGATCTGCGCCGGCGTGCAGAAGATATGCGCATCATCCTGGGTAAAAGCCCGCACCCGCATCAATCCGTGTAGGGCGCCGGACGGTTCATAGCGGTGCACTTTACCGAACTCGGAAATGCGCAGTGGCAGCTCCCGGTAGCTGCGCAGTTGGTTGTTGTACACCTGCACGTGCCCGGGACAATTCATCGGCTTGATAGCGAACACCCGCTCATCTTCCGTGACGGTGGTAAACATATGCTCGTGAAAAGTATCCCAGTGCCCGGACGCCTCCCACAAGCTGCGGTCCATCACCTCCGGCGTGTTCACCTCCAAGTAACCCGCCTCATCCTGACGCCGGCGCATGTAATCGATGAGCAACTGGAATAAAGTCCAGCCCTTGGGATGCCAGAATACGGCGCCGGGCGCCTCTTCTTGAAAGTGGAACAGATCGAGTTGGCGGCCGAGGCGCCGGTGGTCGCGCTTCTCCGCCTCCTCGATGCGGGTGAGATAAGCTTTGAGCGCTTTGTCATCAGCCCAGGCAGTGCCGTAGATGCGTTGCAGCATGGCGTTGCGCGGATCGCCGCGCCAGTAGGCGCCGGCCACTTTGGTCAACTTGAACGCCTTGCCGAGCCGGCCGGTCGAAGGCAGATGCGGACCACGGCACAGATCGATGAAATCTCCCTGCCGGTAGAGCGAGAGCGGTTCATCCGAGGGTATGCCTTCGATGATCTCCGCTTTGTACGCTTCGCCCATCCCGCGAAAGAAGCTCACCGCCTCATCGCGTGCCCAAACCTCGCGCTCTATAGCCTCGTCACGCTCCACGATGTCCCGCATACGGGCTTCTATGATCGCCAAATCCTCTGAGGTGAACGGCTCGTCGCGGGCGAAGTCATAATAAAAACCATCCTCTATCGCTGGACCAATGGTCACCTGCGTCCCTGGAAACAGCTCTTTGACGGCTTCGGCCATCACATGCGCCGCGTCGTGGCGCAACAATTCAAGGCCCTCATCAGAAATGCGGGTAATGATAGCCACCGTGGCATCGGTCTCGACACGAGTAGTGAGGTCGCGCAACTCACCATTGATGCGCAGGGCGAGTGCATCGCGGGCTAACGACTTGCTGATGCTGGCAGCCAACTCGTCACCACGCAAAGACGCATCGAAATGCCGAACCGATCCGTCGGACAAGGTGATATCAGGCATCGGGATCCTCTAAAACGACTGGTAATGGTGAGACGATGGGGAGTTCATGGTACCGGGTCGTATCCACTGGTGCCCCAAGGATGACACCTAAAAAGCCGGCGAAGCGTCAACCACGAGCCCCACACTGCCCCATGCTTCGCCAGCGCTTCCAGCGCATATTCCGAGCAAGTGGGTAGATGCCGGCAGCTAGGCGGCAACACAGGCGATATGAACAGTTGATAAGCGCGCACGCCACAGTAAAACAATCGTACCAGGATTGTCTGCCCGCGCCGACTCATCACTTCGCTTACACCCGCTTGCTCTTCAGACCGCCTTGGCCGCTGCAAACACCGCTGATAACATGGAAGCAAGACCGTTGCTGCGGGTTGGACTCAAATAACCTTTAAGCCCGGTGCGCTCCACGAACTCGGGGTGGGTCGCCAAAATCTCCTCCGGCGGGCGCAAACTGTACACCCGGATCAATAAGGCGATCAGCCCAGAGACGATGGCCGCATCGCTAGTGGCGCGGATATCGAGCACATCGCCCGTCATCTCGTAGTGCATCCATACCTGTGATTGACAGCCGTCGATGCGGTGGGCGTCAGTGCACCACTCGTCGCGGAATGGCGGTAACTTGCGACCCAGATCGATGAGATA
Organism: Gammaproteobacteria bacterium; assembly: GCA_012103455.1. Classification (GTDB taxonomy): domain Bacteria; phylum Pseudomonadota; class Gammaproteobacteria; order HK1; family HK1; genus WLWT01. The sequence goes on along the minus strand of WLWT01000001.1, from coordinate 2,355,120 downwards.
GCGGTAGCGATCGGACCAATCGTCAAAGAAGCCCAGCTCCTCGACTATGGCCTCCTGGGCGTCGGCGGCGGATGCTTCGGATGGTGTTGCGGGCACAGTGGTATATTCCTCTTTCGTGGATCCGGCGTGGGCTTTGCGCGGCTGGATTGGCTTGCTTGGCGCTCAACCCTGCCGGGGGCTCGGCGCTTAATCCGGCAAGGGCTCATCTTGAATGCGGGCCTCCCAGCCGTCGTAGTCAATATCCATCCCTTCCTCTTCGCGCCGGCGCCGCGTTTCCACACCCTTTAGCAGCGCAACCAAGGCCTCGTTGTACGGCACCGCAATGCCAACAGCTTTGGCTTCACGCACCAAGGCGCCGTTGATAGCATCGATCTCGGTCTTTTTGCCCGCCTCTATGTGCTGGAGCATGGACGGTTTGTTGAACCTATAAAAGGCTGCTTTTTTGACGGTGGTCCTGATGTCCTTGTCTGGGAGGACGATGCCTTTGGCAGCCGCCACCGCCAGGGCCTCATCAATGATGCGGTCTTGTAGTGCGTAGAGTTCGGGGACGCGGGCCATCTCGCCACTGCGCATGCCGCTCACCGCACACAGCGCGTTAACCCCGCAGTTGAGGATGAACTTATTCCAGATCTTTCCATGGATATCACCGCTTACGGCGATATCCAGCCCGGCTGAAGACAACAGCTCCACTAGAGCATTGAGCCGCTCCGAGCGCGTGCCATCCAACTCGCCCAAGGTGGTGGGGCCGTGATGGGTGAATACTACATGCCCCGGCGCCATCACCGCGGCGCTGCACATACTGGAGCCACCCAGGACTTTCTCACGGCCCATGGTGCCATGGCCTAGGATGTCACAGAGCGCATCCACATTGCCGATACCGTTTTGCATGGTAACGGTACAACCATCGGCAGCCATAACGGACTTGGCTATTTCTCCAGCCGCGCGAGTGCCGTTGGTATCGGTGAATACGATGACCCAATCGGCCCACCCCGCTTCCAGGGCCTCACCGGTGGACACTTCAATGCGCGCCCAGTGCTCTCCCAACGCACCCGTCATACGCAATCCGTCCCGTTCGATGGCAGCGACATGAGCGGCCCGATTATCGACCGCGCGAACCGCATGGCCGGCACGGTCCAGCAGCGCTGCGAAGGAGCCACCCATGGCACCCGCCCCTACGATACATACTTTTTTGGCACACACCTCAGCCACCGCCTGTTCGCGACTAGCTTGATACTGATAATTTACGTACTGGTCACTCAGTACTGACCTGCCGGTCCGTCGCCCGCATCGCTGGCGCGCACCAGCGCGATATGCTCCGCGGCGCCAGCGGCGATGAGCCGGTTGTCGCTGGCCAGGGTCACCATATCGAAACCCTCGGCGTGCATCCGCTTGGCGTAAGCTGGACTCAGGCAGTGGATGCCGGCCAAAATGCCGTGCCTCTTGGCGCATTCGCAGATCTGCCCGATTATCTCCAACACCGCCGGCTCATCGTGATCCAACTTCGGCGTATAACCATAGGATAAAGAGAGATCGGACGGACCTATGTAGACACCGGACAAACCCGGCGTTGCCATAATCGCCTCCATATTCGCCACCGCCTGCTTGGTCTCGATCATAGCGAGCTTCAACATCGAGCGGTTGGCGTGTTGCGCGTAGTCGGCGCCACCGTAGACCACGGCGCGGGTTGGCCCGAAGCTGCGCATGCCGTCCGGTGCATAGGAGCAGGCAGAGACAAACGCGTGCGCATCCTGCGGTATATTGACCATGGGACAAATAACACCGTAGGCGCCCGCATCCAGCATCTTCATAATGATGCCAGGCTCGAGCCACGGCACCCGGCAAAGCGGGGTCGCCTGGGTTTGCGATATAGCCTGCAACATCGTCAACGCGCACTGGTAGTCGATCAACCCATGCTGCATGTCTACTGTCACACTATCGAAGGCCTGATGCGCCATAGTCTCGGCGCTAACGGAACTGGGGATGGCACACCAGCCATTGATCACTTTCTCACCGGCCACCATCCGCTCCAACACACGGTTCGGTCTCACTTAATCAACTCCTTTGTAGTGGAACGTCGATTTCTGTAGATCTGTAGTTTCAGGACCAGGGCCGGCAACAGCGCTTCGATGGCTTTGCTCGGACGCGGCCCGGTCACACGATAAAACCACGGTCCAAGACAACCATAGGACATCAAAAGTTGCTTAGTCTAACAGCCGCAGGCAGCACGGTAACTGTGGCATATGAGTCACTGTGGCACATGCCGTTTAGCGGCCCAGCGCCTGCTCTTATCCTACCCTGCCGTCAATCACTATTGCCGCTTAAAATATCCTGTCTCGCCCCGCTTATCGGGCAATCATGCTAACCCGAAATCCAGATCCGTTAATGCACACCGAGAACGCTGACAAACGGCGGCTGATGCTGCTAGGGGCGGGCACCGCGCTCGTGCTATTCGGCTTGTTACATGCCGACACGGCAGTGTTCTTAAGCCTATTGTGGTGGCAACACCAAGCCTATGGCCACGGCCTTTTGTTGATACCCGTCGGTCTTTACATGCTGTGGATGCGCCGGCAACAACTCGCCATGCAACCTTGGCAACCGAGTCTATTGGGCCTTGGGTTCTTGGTGGGAGTTGCCCTGATTGCGTGGCTAGGGGCCATCTCCGGCATCGATTTACTGTCGCAGATGGCATTCGCGGCGGCGCCCATCGGCATCGTCTGGTCCTTGTTCGGTTTCGCCGTGGTGCGTGTGGCGGCGTTCCCACTAGGCTGCATGCTACTGGTCATCCCCGTGTGGGACGTGTTGATCCCCCCCCTGCAAGAGATCACCACGGTAGCCGCCACCCACATACTGCGCTTTATCGGTGTACCGGTGCACGTGGAAGGCCACTACATGACCATCCCGCGGGGACAGTTTGCCATCGAACGGGTGTGTGCGGGCTTGCGTTATCTGCTGGCCATGGTCTCCATCGCCACCTTATTCGCCTACATGCATCTTCGTAGCCCCCTCAGAGCATCTGTTTTCATCATCGTCTCGGTGTTGCTCTCCGTTGTGTTCAACTGGATCCGGGTAACCGGCATCATCTTCGCCGGCTATGTCACCGAGATGCGTTCCTCCCTGGTGCATGACCATGAATTCTTCGGCTGGGTTCTTTTTACCGTAGCGCTGGCCCCGTTGCTCTGGCTAGGCAGTCGCTTGGCCGACACGCACAAGGCATCATCCGATGGTACCACCGCCAACCGCATATCCAGCGAAACCGCAGCACCGGCGCAAAAACCGGCGCTTACTATAGCCTGCGTGCTGGCGCTGGTGACAGCGCCAACCGCCGCCGCATGGTTGCTCACGCAACAGGGCCAAAGCCCTGGCAATGCCGACATTGCTCCCATACGAGCCACCGCGGCTTGGCGGGGGCCGTTGGCCGCAACCGCCGAGTGGCAGCCCATCTACGGCGGCGCCACGGCATTGCACGCAGCGGCCTACGAATTCGCCGGCGAGAGTGTGCAGATAGATTTACGCCTCGCCTACTTCGCCACAAATGTGCAAGGCAGTGAGTTGGTGAGTGTCGAGCACGCCGACTACAGGGAATCGAATTGGCGCCGGGTGCGCGAATTCAAGCGCGCACTACCAAACGAGCCGCCCATCTTCGAAACCTTAGTTAGAGCCACTGGCGGCGGCAGCACAAAAACCCGGCTCATCTGGCGCTGGTTCGTGATCGGCGAGCGCACCACTAACAGCCCCGAGAAGGCAAAATTATTGGGCCTGCTGGGCCGGCTATCGGGCGATCCTAGTGGCGCCATCGTGGCGGTCTCGACTGCCAGCCAAACTGAAAACATCGCCACGATGCGCGAGCGCCTAGCGCTATTCGTGGCAAACATGGCGCCTGCCATCAACCAGCGCATCGCTAGCTTGTCAGTGGACTGACGCATTCAAAGTGAAGCACTCAAACGCCGCGCTTTCGCGGGGATGTGGATTGTCTTGGTTAAATGGTGAAGTCGATTCTCCTGACGATCAGTCAGCCCAGGGATCCAACCACAGGGGCACCGGTGAGTGCAAAAGTCGTACCCATAGCAGAAGCTATTCAAACGGGCCATACCCGCCCGAGTACTCTCTTGGCCCAGTGCTTAGTCATACGTCTAAGCGCACATAACGCCCCATTCGCCGTGCGTGGATTCATCGCGATGAGGCTCCACCGCGCGCGCCGCTCCTTTAGCCATTCTCTCTTGTAAGGATCATCGCCCCGGCCAAAATCGAGTTCGGTAAGTGAACCCTCCGCCACAGCGTGTTCGATCATGTACAGCGTCAGCACGGCGCCCGGCGAATCGCGCCCGTGGGCACTGTCATACGAGAGCTTATAAATGGTCGCACGGGTGCCGGAAAGTAGCCAAAGCTGCGCTGCTATGGGCCGCTCGGCCCGGTAAAGAACGCCTAAACGCAAAGCGCCGTCCCTAGCCGCCACATGAATCAAGCCTGGCATAAAATCAGGGTGCGGCTCCGCCGGCTTCCAACTCTTGGCGTGCACCTCTTCGTAATCAGCAATCAGCAGCTTGGCGTCCTCTAGCGCTGATGCGATCACAACACGGGCATCGCCGTAACGCTCCATACGCCGCCGCTTTCTCGTCACAGTACTGCGCAGACGGCCAGGACGGCTAGCCATGTAGTCGGCCATCGTTTTGTTTTGTAGACTTTCGAACCAGCACCCGAAATATTCGAACGGCTCGACCAAAAAACCTGCTTTTCTAAAGCCACGCAACAACGGCGCCAACCACATACCACACTCGGGAAGACTGTCTATGCGCACGATATCCGGGCGCGGGCGTTGCGCCGCTATGGCGCTGCAGAGAGAATCGGCGATGGCCTGCGGATCTTCACCGTTCCGGCCACTGATCACATCGAACTCACAGGTATAAAAATTCGCCAGCGACGCCAACTCGCCATGCCCCTTGCGCCTATCCCCCCTACGTTTATATAGAGGTAGAAGCGCAAGCGCGGTACCGTCCGGGGCCGTAACCGTCACAATGCGCAAAGTATCTCCCGGTTGCAAAACCGTGGCAGCGAAATTACTAAACCAACCGGGGCTTAAGGCGTATACATCGGCACCGGCCGCCTTCAGCAATTCCCGGTGACCGCCGGGCAGCTCGTCAAAGGATTCAAACACATCCGCGCGCACTGGTGTCTTGCCTTATTAGGTCTGGCGCTCGGCGTAGTTTTTCAGATAGATAAGCCAGGCCTTCAGCACATCGCGAAGCCCCCGGGTAGGGCGTCTGAGCGCACCGTGATACACCGCCTCTAGATCGGCCACAGTTAACTGCGTTTCCAAAAACTCATTCAAGTCAGCGATAGTTCGTTCCGGCTGCTCGATGAGTGCATCGTAAGAAAGCGCATACATAGCCGCGCCGTGGGCGCGCAACAATGCCTCGACACTATGCCGGATACCGCCCTCGTAACAGCGCAGGTAAGCCGGCGACACAATCTGGCGTTTGAGCAGCATTGACGTCCATAGCTGACCTAAACTACGGCCCAACACGACAAAGCGCACCTCTTGCAAAGGCAATAACCGAATCCAAAAACGTAACGCCAGCGAGAGCCTAGGGTCCTTCCAAATCCAGGGGCCGTGTTGGTTACACGTTGTTAGAACCTGTTCAAGATCTGACGATTTTGGACATCTGACCTAAACTATTGTTATCCATAGTCATAGCGGCTGCGAAGGCAATGACAGACGAGCGAATCTACCCGAGTGACCTATCTCGCCAACAGTTCGAGAAAGTTAGACCGATCCTGGAGGCGGCGCGTCGGCGAACCAAGCCAAGACAACTCGATCTCTATCACGTGTTCAACGCAGTGTTGTACGTGCTGAAGACCGGCTGCCAATGGCGCATGTTGCCCAACGAGTATCCAAAGTGGCGAAGTGTGCATGAGTATTTCACTATCTGGCGGCAATCGTCCCCAGAAGACTCTTGCAGCGCCTTGAACAAGGCGTTAAAAAAATGGGTTGGCGAGGCCCGCGAATCCCAGGGGCGCAGTGGCAAAGCCAGCCTGATCATCGTTGATGCACAGAGCGTGAAGAACACAGACAGTGCAAACCACAAAGGTTATGACGCAGGCAAGAAGACTTCTGGTATCAAGCGGCACATAGCTGTGGACACTCAGGGATTATTGCACGCTGCTTTTGTGACCACGGCAAATGTCACTGATCGAGTTGGGGCACTGGCCGCACTTGCTGCTCAAGCAGATGGGCGCCTCTCGGAGGTTAGGTGTGTAGTGGGCGATGGCGGGTACACGGGGATGGCTTTCGCTGGCGAAGTGCTGAGATTAATCGGAGCGAACGTCGAAATTATCAAACGCTCGGACACGGGTCGTTTTGCCGTCCTCCCGAAGAGGTGGGTTGTCGAGCGAACCTTCTCATGGTTTGAGAAAAACCGCCGGTTGTGGAAAAACTGTGAGCGGCTAATCGAAAGCTCGTTGGGCATGATGCTACTTGCAAATATTGCGCTGTTGCTTCGGAGATCTTGAACAGGCTCTTAGAAAAACTTCATAAGGATTCCGGTCTACGCGCTCATAGCCGCCATCGAAAAGCGCCTCCCAGGCCGGATCGAAACGCTGCGCCAGAGCGCCGTCAAACCCTAGCTCCACGAACAGGCGCTGATTCAGTTCGACCAGTTCTCGATTCTCGTAGGTATCGTAGCGATCATAAGCCGTTTCCTTAGGCACGGTACCCGCACCCGTCCAGTAACCAGCCCGGGCGATCAAGGCCGTTGTCACCGAACTACCGCTCAGACCGGAAGTGAGTACTACTACGTTCTTTTTTCGGGGTGGCATGGGACAAAGTGCCAGCGTTGGCTGTCAATCCTGTGCGTAGAAGGCCCGGCATTATCGGTCACGCCAAATGATTGATCGAATGTGCATGAGTGCCTAAACGAAAGCACGGTCATCTGAAAGACACCTCTAAAAATGCACTTTTTCCGCGATTGCGGCGCCAGCTCCGTGCTCGAATCATCAGGTATCACCTAGACACTGCGGTTGCGCGCGCGGTGCTTCCTTGCACTCACGAAAAAATGACTATTCTTAGAGGCGCCCTAAATTAGGTGATGCCTTAGCTGATAGAAAATAGCCAAAAGACTCATTAAGTCATTGCCGGGGACAAACAGGCAATCTATTATGGAAGGCTTGCTCTGGAGAGGTGTCCGAGAGGCTGAAGGAGCACGCCTGGAAAGTGTGTGTACGTTAACGCGTATCGAGGGTTCGAATCCCTCCCTCTCCGCCAGTTTTTGGTTCTCGAAAAATTTAGCGTTATTTTTGGGTTTGCGAAAGTGCCCTAAAACCCCAGTATTCATGGGTTTTGTCATATTTTAGCTAAACAACACATGCGTACTCAGAGAATCCCAAAATCACCAACCCCCCAACCCCTCATTTTTGCTCTCCGTTTCTCCGTTAGATGCGGACCTCCCTTCGCTCAATATGTATCACTGTAGTGCTTCCCCGAAATCAAGCCACGTGAGCCAATTGTCATGAGCGGTATTCGTGCGGGGTGAGATTCGGGTGCCTATCGATGGGGTGGAGCGCAAGGTCTACTTTGTCGTCAACCCCCTGGGTGACTCACGCCGTTTCCACGTGGTGGCCAGCTTTAGCTTCGATGCCGAGCACACCTACGAATCGCTGGTGCAAGGTTTCACCTCCTTCGCCGGTGTGCCTAGAGTGGTGCTCATCGACAACCAGAAGGCCGCTGTGCTCGAACATCGGGCCAGCGCTGAGGTGCGCTTCAATCGGCGGTTTGCGGACCTTGCGGGCCACTACGGTTTCGTGCCCAAGGTCTGCCGGCCTTATCGGGCGCGTACCCAAGGCAAAACCGATCCGATGGTGCACTAGGTGAAAGATAACTTTTTCACCCGCTCCCGCAGTTTCGACAGCCTCGCCCCTCTCAACGCTTTGTTGCTCGCCGGGTTGGCCGATGAAGCGGACACCCGGGTTCATGGCACTCACGGTGAAAGAGTCATTGAGCGATTCTGGCGCGATGAGGCTAACGCTCTAGGCGCACGAGAACAGCGTAGCGTCGGCTGGGATGGTGGCTACATCGACGTGCGCGGCAATCGCTACAGCGTACCGGGGGGTGTGGACCACTCATGGCCATTCGTATTGGCCAGGACGCCCCAGTGTTGGCCAAGACGTCCCAGTGCGCGTGACGACGCGGTGGTAGCCTTTCATCGGCTTCGTCCAGTGGCAGTGGGCTGGCAGACGGTGCCTGAGCATCATGTCCATCTGTGAGCTGCCGCCACCGAGCACCGCGCACTGCGCGTCTATGAGGAGGCGGCACAATGGAACGGAATCAGGTGATGGCGACACTCAAGTTCACCTATCTCCCCGGCGCTCTGGATGCTGTGTGCGCGCAGGCTGCGAAGCGTGAACTCGATTGGCGCAACTTCCTCACTGAGGCACTCAATACCGAGTGGCGTGGGCGCCACCTCAGTGGTGTCGAGTCGCGACTGAAGATAGCACGCCTGCCATGGGTCAAGACGTTGGAGCAGTTCGACTTCTCCTTCCAGCCCACTATCGAGCGCAAGCGAGTACGACAACTGTCCACCTTGGCTTGTGTCGAACGCGCCGAGAATCTCATCTTGCTAGGGCCGCCGGGGGTAGGGAAAACCCACCTCGCTGTCGCCCTGGGCATCAAGGCGGTCGAGGCCGGTCATCGGGTGTTATTCCTGTCCCTCGACGCCCTGCTCAATAAGCTCAAGAAGGCACGCGATGAGAACCGACTGGAGCGTCAACTCCAGCAGTGGGTCTACCCCAAGCTTTTAACCCTAGATGAAATCGGATATTTGCCGTGGGCCCGTGAAGATGCCTCACTGTTGTTCCGACTCATCCAACGCCGATATGAGCGTGGCGCCATGCTCCTGACCTCCAACAAGGGCTTCGTCGATTGTGGGGAGAGGTGTTTGGCGACCCCGTGCTGGCGACTGCCATCTTGAACCGGTTGCACCCCACGCCACTACCATCAACATCAAGGGCGAAAGCTATCGGCTGCGCGAAAAGAAACGTGCTGGGTTACTGACCCGTGCTCACGTGAAATCTGAAGACAACAAGAAAGGTGACCAACCCGAAATCGAACTGAACTTCGAAACCAGACATACTTCAATCACACGGGACTTCTTAGCCCGATCTTTAGCGGACAAATCAAGGGCACCTCTAATAATTCACATTCTGAAATATGATGATCAATAAAATCAGTAATTTACGCTCTGGTAAAATGTCAAAATCGTAATTTTTAGAGGTGCCCTTAAGCTGATCCTGACACACCTAACTAAGCGAGTATTGCTCGCTTTGCAGGTGCCTGATGGCAGATACGAGCAAGACTCAAACGAAAGTGGCGGCAGTCACGCGAAAACCTCATTCACCAGAATGCAAACGCGAGGCGTTGCTCTTGGCTGAACGTATCGGCGTCAATGATGCGGGCCAAGGGAACTGGGTCTGTACCGCCCGCAGCGGTACCACTGGCCTCAGCAAGCCCAACTGGAGATAAGGTCGGGGGCCAATTGACCAACCGCAGGCGCCGGCAATGGCCAAACTCAAATGCCCGCTCGCCGAGCCGGCAGAGGCGTTGGCCCTATTAAAAAAAGCCGCCGCGTCCTTTGCTCGCAGCCTGAAGTGAAGCACGCGTTCATGCCAGTGCACTCAGGCGAGTTTCACGTGACCGTGAGGGCGCGGGTACTGGGCGGGTCACGCAGCGGTTGCTACCGGTGGCGCGCTCGCCGGGGCTCTGGCCAAGCAGGCGCTCGAGGCCCAGGTGGGCGAAGCCTTCGAGTCGTTCAATCACCGCGCGGGCACGCCGCGGCTCACACGTCACCGGAATGCGCATGGTCACGGCGACGACCACAAGACGGTGGCCGCGAGCCTGCGTAGGCAGGGTTTACCGGCGAAAGAGGCTAAACGATGGAAGGCCCCCACCGATTCTAGCCACACTCGCCCGGTGGCCGAAAACCCGCTTGAGCAGGACTTTAGCGCCCAGGCGCCGAACCACAAGGGGGTTGGCCATCTGACCTACCTTTGAACCGGCGCGGGCCGGGTTTATCGGGCGGTGATTCTGGACTTGTATTCACGCCAGGCCGTCGGCTGGGCGATGGACAAAACGATGACAGCACCGTGGGTGTGCAAGGCACTGCAAATGGCGCGGTGGCGACGCACGATGTCCACGGGCGTCATCATGCCCACCGACCGAAGGCGTCAATATGGTTCGAAACAGCATCAGCGCATGTTACGAAAACACCGGTTCATCAGTTCGATGAGTGCCAAAGGCAACTGCTTCGACAATGCCTGTGCCGAGGCCTTCTGCCACGCCCTGAAAGTCGAAACTATCTACGGTAACCGAGATCCGACCCGTCACGCGGTGCGACAGGAGGTATTCCAATACATCGAAACGTTCTACCACACGACCCGACTTCATGCCACGCTCAGCTGCGTCAGTCCAACGGCATTTGAAGCCGCTGCTGTAGCTTAACCCTCTGTCCACATATCGCGGGTAGGACCATTAATCCTAGATTCCTCAGTTGAAGGCTGTAGTAATTTTGTAAATAGTTGAAACAGTGAGGGAAAGTGATGCCTTCAGGGTCTGGTCCCGCTCACCCACAGGGTGAGAGCGATGAGCAGGTAAACGCTCTGGCACTAGCCCCCGCGCAAGTCGATACCTTCGCCGGCCCAGTGTACGTGCAATGGGACCCCACGGCGGCAGTGACGCCGATGGGTCAATTGGCGTTTTTCATTCAATTCTTGAAGCTGGGTAGCCGTTTTGACCCGTGGGTTGAGCAGTGCCCGCTGTATTACACGAGCCATAACGCGCCGAAGAAAACGGATGTGTTGGGCTCATTGTTTTTGTCCATTTTGTCGGGTCATAAACGCTATGCTCATATGACCTGTCTGATCAATGACTAGGTCAATTGCAAGCGGTTGGGGATGAGCAAAGTGGTCAGCGATGACTCAGCGCGTAGAGCGTTGCATCACATGGATGAAGCGGCCGGTGTCGAGTGGTTACAACGTCACTGACACGCGTGCTACGAGCCGTTGTTAACGACGCCATGGATAATGGATGTAGACGTGACAGTGAAACCGCTTGATGGGCATCAGGAGGGCGCCGAGGCGGGTTACAACCGGCATAAACCGGGTCGCCCCTCACACACGTCACATACCTACATGATGGCCAATTTGCGCTTGGTATTGGATGTTGAGGTCAGAGCGGGCAATGAATCGCATTCCAATTATTCGATGCCGGGTCTGGTCTGGCTGTTAGGTAGTGTCGTCACAAGATACAAGCCCATAGGGCAATGCACCTGATCTGCACTGCAGCGAGGAACGAAGCGGTATTCTTCGCATATCGGGTGGCAATGCCGCGCCATTTCTTCAGATGCAGAAAAGCATTTTCAACGAGATGACGCACCTTATACAATTCTTTGTCATAGGACCTCTGTATCGTGCGATTCTTCTTCGGCGCAATTACCACTTCCATCCCTTGAGCTTGAGCCTGGGTGACAATGGCATCACTGTCGTAGCCTCGGTCGGCGAGTCAATACTGCGCATCAATGCCTTCTATCAAGGGCTCAGCTTGTGTACAATCTGCACGGGTAGCTGCTGTAATAAGGATTCGGATCGGCATACCAGGCGCATCCACGGCCAGATGTATCTTGGGGGTGAGCCCCCTTGTGTGACACTCCTGTCTTGATGACCTCCTTGAGCACCGGCAGCATGAGGAGGGACCTTGCAATGGCTCGCATCGAGCATCAACCATCTAGGTGTTTAACGAGCTTTGCTGTTTCATTCTCGTTTAAATCACTTTTGCTGCCCCCGTTTTCGGGCTTCAACTTAGCTTTAGAAAAGTAATCATCGATAGGGCGTCCAATGGTCTCATCATCTAGAAGTAAGAGTCTAGAAATTTCTGAATAACTACAACCCTCATCAAAAGCTAAAACCGCTTCTATTCGGTCTCGAATACGCCCATCTCTTTCTTTACGATGAAATTTTATGAGTTCATCGCGCTCGCTCGGTGTTGAATGATTGTTCATAAGCTTATTTTGACCATAATCAGCTAGCTCATGCAAGTATTCTAGATTCGCACTTTCAATGGCGATGGGTATATACGTTCCGCGGATACGAATTTATTCCTATACACGGTCAATCCCGATAGTCCCCACCAGCAAGCAGCGAGCCGTTTTTTTGCGACCATGCATGTGCAGGCCAAGCCTTCGTGCTGTGCGAATTGGTGCTGGTTGAAATCTATATGCAACCGCGCAATCCAGCTGTATTACGTGAACCATTAACCGCGGCGGCGGCAGCGGATTTTTGTGACGCATTGAAGGTGAATCCTGCTTGGCAGTGGGTTAACTACGAACCTCGGGTGGCCACGAAACTGTGGCGTTGGGCACGCACTACGACGAACAGTTCACCGTGTTCGTTAAATATGCGCGCTGCCCCACCATCTGCCACCTCCCGCTCGGCCGCATCATCCGGTAACATCCACAACTCTGGCCGGCCACCGCGGGCGCGCAAGGACGGCATTGCGTCCATGTAAACAAGCCAGTAGGACACCTCTAAAAATAGTCATTTTTTCGTGAGTGCAAGGAAGCACCGCGCGCAGAACCGCAGTGTATAGGTGATACCTGAGGATTCGAGCACGGCGCTGACGCCGCAATCGCGGAAAAAGTGCATTGTTAGAGGTGCCCAGTAATAAGTTTGCGCTGGCTTATCCGATAACCAGTCATGGATCTCAGCCAATCATAGATCTCAAGAATAGATTGAGTTTCACTGGCTAGCCTATCGAGCAACTATTGGCAGCCACTGCGATTTGATCTTACCCTCGGCAACGAACCACAAACCTGTCAAAGAGCGGAAGGAGTACCGGAACCCATGGAGTACCGGAGAATTTCAGCCGACTGTCATCTAGATATGCCCTGGATGCCACCTGCACTGTTCACCTCGGAGGCATCCGCAGCCCTCAAAGATCGTATGCCTTACGTGGACGATGGGCCTGACGGCCCCCAATGGGTAACCAAACAAGGGGCTAATTTTGGCCTGTTGAACGGTGTCGGCCCAGGCGGTGCGAAGCTAGTTCCCGGGCAAAACCGCCGCGTCGATATCATGGCCACCACCGGCCTGTTCGAGGACGGTCAAAAAGGCATTCAGCGCCCCTCCGATCCACACCTTCGGCGCAAAGAAATGGAGCGCGACGGTGTTGATGCCGAAGTCATTTTCGGCATCCTAGGCTCAGCCTCGAAGATGCAAGATGCCGAAGCCGCCAATGAGATGCTCAAGATCTACAATGACTGGCTGAAAGACTTTTGCAGTCATTACCCAGGACACCATATCGGCCTCGCCTGCATTCCCTATGGCGACATTGAGGCCGCCGCCAAAGAGATCTACCGCTGCGCCAAAATCGGCCTGCGGGGCATAGAACTGTCGTGTTCCTGGGACATGGAACCGATGTGGCACCCGTGTTGGGAGCCGGTCTGGAAAGCGGTAGACGAGGTGCAGCTGCCGCTACACTTCCATACCTTTCCCACCACCGATCCCAAAGCCCGCGAGACGGCCTCCGGCCAGGTGCGCCGGGCAGCCATGTTCACCGGCGTAGCCGCTTTTCAGATGGGCCTTATACACATCTTGGCGGCCATGATCGGCGCTGGCGTATTCGACCGCTACCCGCGGCTCAAGGTCTCTTTCGGCGAGAGCGGCATCGGCTGGATCCCGTATGCACTGGACCGCATGGATTTTGAGTTCGAGGATCGTTTCAGGGATCTGATGAAGCTAAAGCCGTCCGAGTATTGGCAGCGCCATTGTAAAGCGACTTTTCAGTACGATCCCATCGGCCCCATGTTGCTGAACGCTAAGAACTTGATGACGGAAGATACGCTGATGTGGGGCTCGGACTATCCTCACACGGACGGTATTTGGCCAGAGTCCAGCAAGTACATAGACGAGCAGTTCGCGGACCTCACGCCAGAGCAGGTGAAAAAGATTACCTGCGACAATGCGCGAGAATTCTACGGTCTCAACTAACTTGTCTTGACTCCCACGGCACCGGATGGCGGGAGCTTGCCTATCTCAAGTCAGGTGTTTGCACGCGTCTGCTTTCACACGTCGAACACATAAGCATCCATCGACGCTTGCGCCGCTTTGCGCAGCTCGTGCCATTTCTGTGCGCCGCCATAGTACGCCAAGGCGCCAGGTTGTCCCTCACCGTGGCCGTTGTAATAAGAAATACAATCTCGTAGTGGCTGGGTCCTGATATCCGCCTCGCGGCAATGGGCGGCATACTCATCTTCAGGCCCTTTTTTTACATCGACACGGCGGGCGCCCCGCTCGCGCATGGTACTGAGCATCCATACGGCATACTCCGCGTGCGCTTCGATGACCCGGGTAAAATTGAATTGACCGCCACCGCCTTGCGGGCCGGACATGATCAATAGATTCGGGAAGCCGTGACTGTGGATGCCAAGATAGGTGCGGGTGCCTTGCGCTTGCCACTTCTCTTGCAAAGTACGCCCGCCACATCCGGCAATCATATTAAACGTAGCCGTACCCATCCATTGAAATCCGGTGGCATAGATAAGCACATCCAGCGGATATTCCTTGCCATCGTGTACCACACCGCGTTCATTGATTTCCCTGACTCCGTGGGGCGCCGTGTCCACCAGCGTGACATGGGGCCGGTTAAATACCGGCAAGAACTCGTCGTGGAAAGCGGGACGTTTGCAGCCATACGGGTAATAAGGTTTTAACGCGGCAGCCGTCGCTGAATGGCCGACGACGGTATCCACCCTAGCCCTGATCTGCTCCATGATCCTGAAATTGGTATTCAACTGCTTTTGAATCAGCTCTTCAGGACTCAGCACACCGTTGTGTTTCTTGCGCACTTTGTAGTCGGCCACTTTGCCGGAGAGGTAGTCATCGTTACCTTTCAACGCCGTGCGGCCAGCGGAGATTTTCGCCAGCCGTTCGCGCCTGGCTCTGGCCCACCCCGGTTCCTTAGCCCACTGCTCGATCTCCTCTCGAGTAGTGGCCCGTTGGTCGCGTACGTCTATAGAAGAAGGCGTACGTTGAAACACATAAAGCTCTTTCACCACTTTGGCGATCGCGGGAATGACCTGCACCGCCGTGGCGCCAGTGCCGATGATGCCTACACGCTTATCTTGCAGATCGATGTTGTAGTTCCAGCGTGAGGTGTGGAAGGCCTCTCCCTTAAAGGTTTGCATGCCTTTAATGCGGGCCAGCTTGGGTGTCGTCAAGATGCCATTGGCGAGGATAACGAACCTGGCCCGCATACGGTCGCCCCGATCGGTGAGCACCGTCCACCGCCCCGCGTCCTCATCCCAGAGCGTCTCCTCCACCGTCGTGTGGAACAAGCACCGATCGTAGAAGCCGAACTTCTGCGCCATGTTCTGGCAGTACTCCAGGATCTCGAAGCCAGAGGCGAACTTCATCGTCGGGTAGTAGCCCATCTCCTCCAGTAATGGCAAGTAGCTATACGACTCCACATCGCAGGCGATCCCCGGATAGCGGTTCCAATACCAGGTGCCGCCCACGTCGCCGCCTTTTTCACAAAACCGCACATCAGTGAACCCGGCCTGACTCAGTCTGTACCAGAGCAATAAGCCCGCAAAACCGGCGCCCACCACCAGAATTTCGCACTCATCGGTCAGTGCCTCGCGCACTACTGGCGGTGCGGAATAAACGTCTTGTAAGTACTTGCTGAATTCTCCCTCCATGGCCATATAGTCGGCCGCACCACGCCTGGCCTCCTTGAACTGCCGGTATTTGGCCTGCTCCTCGGCATCGAAGACCGCCCCAGCGGGCGGTGGCGGCAGGGTGGTCAATGCTTCATCGGTGACGATGGAATAACCCTTGCCGGCAATTTTGTCGGTGGCTTTAGCGGCGCGGGTGTTGAAGCTCTTATTCCCGGTCGCGGGATCTGTCCAAACTGCCAAGCTCATACCCGAAGGTCCTCGATAAGCGGCGGTACGGTATAAAATAGCTAAGGGTATGCGGCCAGAGAATGTGCACACAACCGCTCAGCTCATATCGAATCGGCCTTGTAGATCAAACCTTAGGCGATCAAGCGCTCCCCTCATCGGCCGCCCAGACCTATTTTTGAAAATCTATTTAAGTGCTAGAGTCATTGCTTATGGCCGTACCTAGCCCACCTCTGTTTAAGGAAGCTGAGCAGGCCCGATACCGTCACTTCTCCCACCACTGATAACCGCACCCTCAAACAGAAAGTCATCGACGGCATCAAGTCGGTGGTGGTCTTGGATATAAGAACCGAAGTCACCAAGGACGATGCGCCTACCCGTAGCATCAAAACCCAGATCAACCTCATCGACGGTGATATCAGCAACGCCTTTGACGAAGGCTTTGTCACCGGCGACTTGACCAAACTGGTGGACTTTCATCAAACCCAGGTGGATAAAGGACAACAGATCATCAAGGACAATTTAGAAGCCTTAAAGTCCCTCTACGAACTCATTACCGCCAACGAAAAAGACTTGGATTCTTAAATCTTTGTTCGGTTTCGGCAAAAAACATGAGCCTAGTGAACGCAAAAAGCGTGTTCGCTCGCTGCTCCATGATTTTACTCATCTACAGATCGACACCATCGTGGTGGAGGCCATTGCTGGCATAGGCGCGCCCGCACCACGGGTGGCAACCGTTGAGATCATCGAGGCCTACGAAAGAAAGCTACTAACACTAAAGCGCCTAGGCACACACGAGCGCTTAAGCGCTGGCAGCGATTTCGCCGATACCGTGGCTCATCTACAGCTCATTGCTGAGCGCGCCGAGGATACATCCGCCCCTCCACCGGCGCGCAACAAGGATAAACATTTACTTCGCCGTATCGCTGTGAATGCTAGAAATCTCGTCGATATGCTGCAAGAGATGGGGGCGTGGCCGCAGGCTGGAGACGATTCGTTTGGCCGCGCTAACGTAAAAATTAGCCGCATGTGGGAGATAAGGACCAACCCGATCGTCATGCAGACCGTTATCGGACTCGATGGCGATGTAGTCAACCGTATCGACTCGGACTATGTGGGCGCGGACTTCGCGCCGCTACACGAGGTCCACCAACGGGCCGTCAGAACCGGGCTTGAAACATGGAATACTCTGATCGAAACGGTAGTCAAGTTGGTCGATGCTTTCACCGATAGGCGCTAGTCTTGGCGACTATCGTCTTGGGACTTATCAAAGAGTGTCTGTACGTGGTATTGCGGCCGTGGTGGTTCGTTTTGGCGGGCAGCGGCCAATTGCTACTGCCCAGTACCTATAAAGCGCTGTGGTGTTTACCGCGCAATTGGCGCAACGCCCAAGCCTTCCTGCGCCATGAGTTGGTGGTGGCTACACCGCCTGGTACTCCACTCATCGTGACATACATACGCTTGGGACAAAGCGTGACATCCCAGGCAACGGCGGCGGCCCTACGGCAACCTGCCCTGTTGACCGAGCACGCGCTCGCGTTGCAGCGCATCGACTCGCCTCTGCATGAATTGAATCGCATAGCGCAAAGCGTTAGCGCGCTAGCCGTGCTACTCACCACCGGGAGCGCTTATGCCCTTGATGTGGAGGTATTCGGCGCTCACTTCGTGCGCGATGCGCTCGTGCTGTTGGCGGCAACGCTGCTGTTTGACGCAGCGCGGCGAATAATGCGCTACGTCATTCGGCGCAGGCTAAATTTGGCCTAAGTTTGCGGTGTAAGTCTATGTTGAAATTTAAGCTGCCACCGGCGCCTGCGCGTCCTCGGAACCTGGCAGCACCAGGGTGGCGAGGAAAATCGCAAACGCGGTTACCGCCAACACACTGAATAACATCGCGAACCCCCAACTCCCGTGGATCCAGGCGATAAGCGGTACGGCAGTAGCACTCACTGTGAATGTGACGATGTAGCGTACCGCGTACGCGCGCGAGCGCCATTCGCTGCGCGCCATACGCCCGACCAATACGTCGTTGATCGGGATCTGGCCGAAGACTACCAGCATAAAAGCGATCGCGACGAGCAACGCGGCGATCCCCTCAAGCTGGGTCATGACGAAAAAGAATACCGCCTGCGATAGGGCAACTACGGCAAAAACCGTGCGTACGGAGTGGCTATCGACCAGATATCCGACCACCAACTGCGCCAGCGCCGCGATCGAAAATACGATGAATGCGTAGATACCCACCCAGGTGGCGGTGCCAGCAATATCCGTCAAACGCTCATCGAAGATCTTAGGCAAAGCGAAAGTGGTGCTCTGAAACACCAAGCCCCCCAACGCCGTGGTGAACAGTACGACGCCGAATACCCGAACCAAGGTGCGCCTGGAAAGTTGTAACGCCGCCGCTTTTTTGCTGGTAACCGCCGCCAGCCCATCGGCCCCCGAACGTATGAAGACCAGATACATGAGACCGATAACCACCGACAGCACACCCGGTAGAAAAAACGCACTGCGCCATCCCGCGTGGTCCACTATCAGCCCCGTCAACAACACGGCACTGGCCACTCCCATGTTGCCGAAGATGCCGTTGATGGCCAGCGGCACACCAGTTTTCTCCAAGCCCTGCACCACCATGGCCAGTCCCACCGGATGGTAGATGGCGGCGAACATGCCAACCAAGGTCAAGCAAATGCCCATTTGCAGGGGTGAATTAGCGAATCCGGCCATGATCGAGCAAAGGCCGATGCCGATAAAAAACACCACCATCATGCCTTCCCTGCTCCACTTGTCCGCCAGCCAACCTGCCGGGATTGCACATAAACCGAAAGCCACAAAACCGGGCGTCGCGTAGGGGATGAGTTCAGCGTAGCCAAGCCCCCAGTCCGTGGTCAGCTTGAGAGCGGCGGTGGCAAAAATCAGAACAAACAGATGATCTAGAAAATGTCCGACGTTCAAAAACAAAAAACGTAACTTGGTGCGTGACACTTACTGACCCTCCTAACCGCGAGGTCTTCGCCAACCGCTAGAGCGCACCACATAAGAGCGAGCTTGGTTGGCGTGCCGATGGCAAAGGCCGGATGATACCGCGAACATGTCCCCCTATCAGTAATATGATCGGGAATACGGCAACAACCAACTATTTTCGCTATGGCAGCGGACTTATGTAGGTCCAAAAAGTTGCACCTCTTCGTCTTCACAGGTACAACTACGTTAGAGCCGTTTGGCCGCCACTACTTCCTGCTAAATGGCGGATAGCAGCGTATCAACAGCCCAAATACGGGCGAGAAAACGACGTTCAGGAGGGAGATATAACATGAAAGACGATTACACCAGCGATACCAAGACACCAGCGGGCGTAGAAAATGCAGATGTGAAAAACCGGAGCCGCCGCCAGTTCTTGGGCCAAACCGCCGCACTAGGTGGTGGCATGGCCGCCATTCTCGCCACTGGGCAGATGCCGGCCATCGCCCAAGAACGCAAACTGCGCATGCTTGTATGGTCGCACTTCGTGCCGGCCTCCGACGATGAGCTAGAGCGTCAGTTCAAAGAGTTCGGCACGCAAAACGGCGTCGAAGTCCGTATGGACCGTGTGGCTCACTTGCAATTGCCCGCGGTACTCGCCGGTGAGGTGCAAGGCCAAAAAGGCCACGATATCGTCAACGTCTCCAACTCCAATCCACATCTGTATTCAAACCACTTAGAGAATATCGACGACGTCTACGAGCGCATCGGCAACGCAGGCGGCGGCTGGACCACGCAGACCATGGGTAAGGGCGACGATGGCCATCAAAAAGCCCTGCCGTGGTACTTCATCTCATTCCCGTTGGTTTACCGCAAGGATCTGCTAGCCCAAGTCGATGAAGCCGTGCCGGATACCTGGGAAGACGTGCACCGCGCCGGTGCCAAGCTGAAAAAGATCGGACACCCACTCGGTATTCAGCTCGGTCACTCCGCCGACGCCAACTGGATCAACCGCGGCATCCTGTGGTCCCACGGCGCCAAACTGGTGGAAGATGACAACAAAACCGTTGCCGTCAATTCCAAGGAAACGGTCGAAGCGTTCAAGTTCGTCCGCGCCCTATACAAAGACTGCATGGAGACAGAAGTGCTGGCGTGGGACGACCGCAACAACAACGTGTGCATGATATCCGGCAAGTGCGCCATGCATCTTCAACCCGATCAGCGCCTATCGGGCGGCGGTGCGCAACGATGCGCTTATTCCCGGCACGCAAAACCTGGTGCATGAGCAGATCAATCACGTCATACCGCCTCAAGGACCGGGGGGCCGGCACATGGCAGCCTCTTTCGTGGGCGTTGGTGTGTGGAAGTTCGCCAGGGAAAAACAGTTGGCCAAAGAATTCCTCGAATATCACTTCCAGAAAGACAATCAAGAGAAGTTGTTGGTGGCCAGTAAGGGGTATAACCAACCGGTGCTCGAGCAGTTCGCCAACCACGAAATCTATCAGTCGGAAGCGGTGTATCACTTCGCCACCAAGATCGGTCTGTACACCCACTCCTTGGGTTGGCCGGGCGTACCCACGGCGGCGGCGCAGACGGTATACGACCAATACCTGCTGCCTGACACCCTGGCTGAATGCGCCACCGATCGCTTGTCTCCCGAGGACGCGGTGAAGAAGCTAGCGAGCCAGATGGGGCGTATTTACCGGCGCTTCAACCGCAAAGCGAAAGCGTAAGTTCACTAGAAGCTGAATCTTGAGCGACAGGCCCGGTCATCTGATCGGGCCACCTAATCCGCGTGCCTGTTATCGAAGCCTACTGTCGAAGCGGAGGACAAAACGGTGGCAGCTACTTCTTCAATAGATCAGGCCCCGGCTCCTTCTACAGGGGGCCGGGAACTGATCCGGCCCCCGGAACGGCCCATGATCCGGGCCATTACCAAGATGGCAGGCCCGGATATAGACGGCTATGGTTTCATCTTCCCGGCGGCTTTCATCATGGTCGCCCTCATCGTTTATCCGTTTTGCTTGGCTGTTTATTTCAGTCTGAGCGATGCCTTCATCGGTCATCCATCGGAGTTCATCGGCTTTGAGAACTTCATCTACATACTGACCGAAGACGATATCTTCTGGATCACGATCAAGAACACACTGCTCTTCGCCTTTTATTCGGTATTGTTCAAAATCGTCTTTGGCATGCTAGCGGCGTTATTGCTGCTAAAAGCGCTGCGCCTCAAAAAATTCTGGCGCGGCTCCTTGCTCATCCCCTTTGTTGCTCCCACCGCCCTCACAACCCTCGGCTGGTGGCTGATATTCGATCCCACTTATAGTCACATCAACTGGATATTGGAGAACGTGTGGCCGTTTGACGCCTTGGGGATCGGGCCCTATCAATGGCTGGGCGATCCGGACATCGCGCTCTACGCCTGCATATTCGTGAACATCTGGCGCGGGTTACCGTTTTTTATCATCACCATACTCGCTGGCCTAGTCTCCATTCCCGAGCATCTCTACGAAGCGGCGGAGATTGACGGCGCTACCGCGTGGGATAAATTCTGGAAAATAACCTTGCCGCTACTGCGCCCGATCTTGGCCATCGTCATCTTGTTCTCGACCATCTTCACCCTGGCGGATTTCAATATCGTATTCGTGCTCACCCGCGGTGGTCCGATCAACTCCACCCATCTGTTTGCCACCTACTCCTACGTCACCGGCATAGCTAACCACGAGATTGGTCTAGGTGCGGCGATTTCGCTGTTCTTGTTCCCCATGCTGGTCGCCATCGTTATCTTCTTATTGCGCCTGGTGCGCCGGGACAGTTCCTATGAACTCTAGCACTGCAAACAATGAGGCCGCCGTGGCGCACACGGAGAGCGCACCCAAAATACGCAATGCGCCGCCGGCGTGGCGCCGGCGCAAAGCCACGTACAACTATCTGGCCCTAGTGCCTTTCGTCGCTTTCGCCTTGTTCCCGCTCTACATCATCCTGATCACCTCCGTCAAATCCGATCAGGAGATCAGCAATCTCGGGATATCGCCATTCTGGGCGACGGGAATGACGCTCGACAACTATGTATACCTAGCAGAAAACACCGCTTTCTTCGAAAGTTGGTTGCTCAACACTATTATTGTCTCGGTGGTCTCGACCATCATTGCCGTATCCATCGGCATCCTCGCCGCCTACGCCTTGGCCAGACTCAAATTCCGCGGCGTTGAAATATTCGGTATCGCGGTATTCGTCACCTACCTGGTGCCGCAACCCCTGTTGTTTATTCCACTCATAGACGTGGTCAACTTTATCGACGACATCATTCCTATTCGGGATACCTACTGGTCTTTGATTTTGACCTACCCGACATTTCTGACGCCGTTCGTCATCTGGCTACTGCTCGGTTACTTCAAAACCATTCCCGTGGAAGTAGAGGAATGTGCATACCTGGACGGTTGTTCCAGGTTGGGTGCGTTGTTCAAAGTAGTCTTACCCATGGCTATGCCGGGCATTATCTGCGCCGTATTATTCGCCTTCACGCTGTCGTGGAACGAATTCCTTTATTCGCTGGTATTCATCCAAGCGGCGGAGGCTAAAACTATCGGCGTAGGGGTGTTCACCGAACTCATACGCGGCGATGTTTATTATTGGGGTTCACTGATGGCGGCCTGCTTCGCTGGCACCATTCCGATCGTCGTTCTTTATTCATTCTTTATGGACTACTACGTCTCCGGCCTAACGTCGGGCGCAATCAAGTGATGACGGGTACGGAGGGATAGAACCATGGCTGATATTCAGTTAAACGAACTGTGGAAACTTTATGCCGGGGATGTAACGGCCGTGCGCGGTATTGATTTGTATATCAACGACGGCGAATTCATCGCTTTGGTGGGGCCCTCGGGCTGCGGCAAGACCACCACTTTGCGCATGATCGCAGGACTTGAGGACATCACGGGCGGAGACATCGCTATAGACGCCCACGTGGTCAACAACGTGCCGCCTAAAGATCGCGACATCGCCATGGTGTTCCAGAACTACGCACTTTACCCGCACATGAGCGTGTACGACAACATGGCCTTCGGCCTTAAGCTGCGCAAAATGCCTAAAGCGCAAATCGACAAGCGGGTCGAAGAGGCGGCCGATATTTTGAATATCGGCGAATTGCTAGAGCGCCGTCCACGGCAACTGTCTGGTGGTCAACGCCAGCGGGTGGCGATGGGACGCGCCATCGTACGTCAGCCCCGGGTGTTTTTGTTCGATGAACCGCTGTCCAATCTGGACGCCAAACTACGGGTGCAAATGCGCACCGAAATCAAGAAGATCCACCAACGCTTGCAAACCACTGTTGTCTACGTGACCCACGACCAAGTGGAAGCGATGACCCTGGCCGATCGCATCGTGGTTATGAACCACGGTGTTATAGAGCAGGTGGGAACGCCCGATGAGATGTATAACTCGCCCAAGACCCACTTCGTCGCCAGCTTCATAGGCTCGCCCTCCATGAACTTCGTGCCATGTCACGTCGATCAGGCGACCGATGGTGTCAACATCCGCATCGGTGGCGATGAGTTGGTTCTTTCAGTACCAAAGGAACGCAACGAGCGCTACGGCGCTTATGTTGGCCGTGATATGGTGCTAGGGATCCGGCCCGAACACATGACCCATAAGCGGGCCCATACCCACGGCGATTTCCAAGACTTCGAAGCACAGGTAAAAGTGCTGGAGCCTATGGGTATGGATACGATGGTGTTCCTGGATCTAGGGCAGCAAGAAATCTGCTCACGCTCCGATCCCAAAGCCATTGCCCCGGTGAGCGCAGACATGGGATTCACCATCGATAAGAGCCAAATGCACCTCATCGACCCGCAGAGTAATGCGATTGTTTAGTTCCATTCGAGTCATGGCCATTCGGATAACGGGCTGATCTCATCACCCACCGTATGCACACGGTGGCCACCGCCACGCTTGCAAGTGCTACGATCGCATTTTTTCCTATTTTTGAGGCACGACGGTGAGCGTTAGAGTAGCTATTAACGGCTTTGGAAGAATGGGGCGGCTGGCACTGCGGGCTGCAGTGAACCATCCGGAACTACGGTTTGTTGCGATCAACGAGCCAGCATGTGCGGCCGAAATGTCAGCACACTTGTTGGAATTCGATTCCGTGCATGGCCGATGGGACCGCAGCGTAGAATCTAATGAACACGGGATCGTGGTTGACGGTAAGCCGATCGCCTATTCAATGATAGATTCCCCCATGGATGTTCCCTGGGGCAACGACAATGTCGATATTGTGTTGGAGTGTAGCGGCAAGTTCCGTACTGCTAAGGGATTGGCGGCCTTTATAGAGCATGGTATCCAGAAGGTGATCGTGGCTGCACCAGTAAAAGAAGGCGCGCTCAACGTGGTAATGGGCATCAACCATGACCGCTATGAGCCGAATCGCCACCGGCTGTTAACCGCCGCTTCGTGTACCACCAACTGCCTGGCCCCCGTGGTGAAAGTGATTCACGAAGGGCTAGGCATCCGTCACGGCATGATGACTACCATTCATGACGTTACCAACACGCAAACAGTAGTGGACGCACCACATCGAGATTTCCGGCGCGCGCGCTCCTCGCTAATGTCGTTGATTCCCACCACTACCGGATCGGCCACGGCGATTTCTATGATCTATCCGGAACTCGCTGGTAAACTCAACGGTGTTGCTGTTCGCGTGCCTCTGCTCAACGCCTCGCTAACCGACTGTGTATTCGAGGTAGAGCGACCCACCTCTATCGAGGAGGTCAACGAGCTTTTGCGCAATGCCGCGAAAGGCCCTCTAGCCGGCATTCTAGGCTTTGAGCAGCGGCCGCTTGTGTCGGTGGACTATGTTAATGACACAAGATCTAGCATCGTGGATGCGCCGTCAACGATGGTGGTGGACGGAACCCAGGTGAAAATACTTGCCTGGTACGACAATGAGATCGGCTACGTTAATCGCATGGTCGAACTCGCATCCATGGTGGCTCGAAGCCTGCACTAGCGCCGTGCAGCCGTACTAAAAAGCAATTATCTCTCAACACCACGCTACGCAAACTGTGGTCACGGCCCGGCGCGAGGTTTACAATTGTATACCTGTTGCCGTCGTGGCACCCGCGCTGGGAGCGCTCTACGGCTTAAAGCTGGTTGTAGCAAGAGGTATGGTCATGAATTCCAACGATTTAAATGAGAGTATGATGAACTTGCATAAACCCGGGGACAACATCCTAGGAACCGTGAAGCGGGCATCTAGAGCGCTCGCTTATTCATCGGCATACTACGTGGCCTACGGCACCGTGTACGGAGCGGCAGTGATTACCGATCTGTTTCCCAAGGACAATGTATTCGCATACGGGTTTGCTGATGGTGCCAACGCTGCGCGCCGAGCCAACGCCGCGCGGCAGGAGGAAGCTAAGCATGACACTACAGGCCAAGACCTAGAAATGGTTCCAAGTAGTGATTAGCCGACCGATGAACTCCATACCACCCGCAGGCGCCGCTGATGAATTGCGCGATGATGAGGACAGCTCGGCGGGCGTTGCTGGCGCTATCGGACCAAGGATGAGACAGAATCGGGCCGCCGCCCGT
Source organism: Gammaproteobacteria bacterium (assembly GCA_012103455.1). Classification (GTDB taxonomy): domain Bacteria; phylum Pseudomonadota; class Gammaproteobacteria; order HK1; family HK1; genus WLWT01. The sequence continues at coordinate 2,329,633 of WLWT01000001.1, read as the reverse complement.
GCACTAATCCTCTCCGGCGGGGTGTTAGGCGTGGCGTTACCAATGATTCCAGGTTGGCCGCTGCTCGTCGTAGGCACTGCGCTTATGGCACAACCCAAATCGCGGGCTGGCCGGCTTAACTCATGGATGCAGCGGCGTTTCCCGAAGGCCCACGACGAGGCGGTGGTGTTTATGCATCAATTTCTGGATGACTTCGAACAGCGTTTCCCTCCCCCTGATGCAGAGGACGGCTCGCGCGGCTAACGAGGCTGCTAACTAGGAAAAGGGTATGGGACCGTATGGACCCAACCCTATTCCTACAGCCTCGACATACACACTAAGCTCCACCCCGTCAGCCGTGGCTTGCAGAACACCTGTAGGGAGACCCAACCGAAGTCGAAGAAGTACTTAGCGACTCTAAACACTTAGTGCAGATTATTGACGAACGTGTAAATGGGTTTTTCGTTCAAAGCCCCCAACTCGATTTATTTACCCTGCTGACGGAATATGTGATTAGCTATAGATCAAGCTGTCTGAATTGTCACACTGAACTCCGGGACTTGAGGTCTTTAAGAAGCCGTCGTGGCCGCAACCCATTGTATAGGGCTCCGATGGCAGCGCCGTTATTGGCTACCACCGATGAAAGCACACCGAATCCGAATAGGAAGGTTCCGGCTATGCAAAATAGGTTTAGAGCCAAAATGAGCTGCCAACTGAACCCAACGTTTCGTTCCAAGTTCTTGGCGATGTCGCTTAGCTCGCAGATCCGCCGCAGATTTTCTTCCATGAACACGATCTGCGCAGTATCCGTGGCAATGGCGCTGGCGCCCCGTAAAGATACGGAGACGTGCGCTTTTTGCAGTGCGATGGAATCGTTAATGCCGTCCCCCAGGAAGCATACTGTATGCCCTTGGGAGCGGAGTAAATCCACATAGGCGCCTTTGTCCTGTGGTAATACTTCAGCGAAGCAGATGTCGATCCCCAATTGCTCTGCTAGGCGGCGCGTGGGTTTTTCGTGATCACCCGAGATGATCGCGATGTGCTTGACCCCTCGTTGGCGCAGTCCCGCGATAACATCCGGTATCTCCGGCCGAAGTGCCGCTTGAATCTCAAGGGCACCGCCCAACGCGTCATCAATGGCGACAAACACCAGCGAGTGTCCCTCGTCATGAGCATAGGCGAGAGCCTCGGAAAGTAACGCAGGCATCTCGAGTCCGGCCATCTCAATGAAACGGCCACTGCCGACCCGAATGCGGTGTCCATCGACAACCACCTCGATGCCATATCCGACGTGATACTGAGAGTCATCAATCGCTGGTAACGACTGTCTGCTGACCTCGAAGCGTTCCGAAATCGCGCGGGCGATAGGATGAGAAAATTTCTGCTCAGCAGCGGCAGCATAACGGAGGACCTGATCCTCGCTGAAACCATTGACGGCGATAATCCGCCCGATTTCCGGAATCTCTCTGGTAAGCGTGCCGGTCTTATCGAAAAGAAAAGTGTCTACCTTCGAGAGTGTTTCCAGAGCATCACCGTCTTTGACCAGGATGCCGCGCTCCGCGCATACGGAAAGCGACGACAACAGCGCCAGCGGCGCTGCCATACGAATTCCCGTACCGAAGTCACAGTTTGCTATAGACGTTGCTCCCAGAGGGCCGGTGACCAGATAACCCGCACCAGCAAGAGCCAGCGTAGGCAGCACCATCTGGTCGGCCAGCGCTTCGCCCCTAGACTGCGATCGTAATGTGAATCCCGCACTCTCCTCGAGAATTCGGCTGATCTGAGCCGATGTGGTATCCGATCCCGCCCGTTCAACCCGGACATACATTTTACCGGCCACAACAACAGTGGATGCGAACACATCATCGCCAACTGTTTTGTCTACGGGTGCGGATTCTCCGGTAAGCACGTGCTGGTCGATGATCGCAGCGCCTTCATCAATACGTCCATCTACAGGCACGGTCTCGCCTGTATTGACCACAATAACGTCGCCAGCGACCAGATCGGCCATAGGAATTTCCAATTCTACGCCACCGCGCAGCACCCAAACTGAACGCGGCTGCTTACCGAATACATTAAGCAACTGCTTTTTAGAATCGTCTCGTGTGCGCTCCAACAACTTGCGGCCGAAGCACAGGCACCAAGCTAATACGGCACCAACGAACGCTTGCCGCGTGACCACACACATCACAGCGACTATCGCGTCCAAGACGTCAACCCCCAGCCGGCGCTCATGCCTGATTACATGATAGGCCTCGCGGAAAGAGGGAATGACGCACAATGCAAACAGCACAAGAGAAGGTGTCATCAGAGCGGGCATGCCGAACTGGGCGAGCGTGGACAAACCAAGCATGCCTGTACACAATGCCAGCTCATATTCGACCGGATCCGGCGAGCCTGCATCGGCTGCCGACAAGGCATCATCCAGCGCATCGACAATGTACTCTTCGCTGATCTGTGATGGTTCGAAAAATATGCGCACGGAGCCGGACAGGGAGCGAGTTTCATATCTACTCACTCCAAGTGCTCCCACCAACGCTCTTTCCACTTCGTGGCAAAGATCTTTACGCCGAATTAACAAAGAGTTGGTGAGGCGAATGCATCCATGGTGCCGGTGACGAACATCCCATGTACTAAAGCTGTTCCCTCTGCGATGAATGGTGAGGCTTTTGCGTCCTGATGCATGAATGCTTTGTCTAAGGCAACGCTGCAAAGAGGCGTCGGCGTCCGGTAATGGGTAACTTTCTTCCAGATTGTCGGCCAAACGCATGGCGACTTCGTGTGGACTGGAAGAGGATAAAGTAAATACTGCTGCGCGCCGCCACCATGCAATTTCCAGCGATTTCACCTCTGGTGTACGCATCGCTCTCAATACGAAGGGTTCGAGCTGACTAGCCTTAGGATCGCTAAACAGCCTGGCGCTACGCAACTGAATACGATCAGATGAAATTTTGACGCGTTCGATGCTCTCCATGACGTTTACACCTCCATACACAATCGTGCAGTTATCAAAAGCTGCGCATTAGCCGGGTAAGCTATCGTGGTGCTGCAGATGACTATCGGCACTGGGGGAAGCATGCGCGGCGGCGGTACCCGTTCCCCAATCCTCGGTAACTGCCTTGGCAGCAGGCGGCACCTTTGCACCGGCATCCGCCCCAATATCATCCACCGCTTTAGAGTCTTCCCCTTGGGCATTATCTGCCTGGGCATTATCTGCTTGAGGATCATCCACTTCGGGGTCATCGCCAGATGCCGCCGCCGCGCCAGTATCCCCGGTGCTGTTCTCAGTATCCCGCATGCTGGCTACGGTCGCTTCGTGTGCATCCGCAAACTCCTCCAGCTTCCCAACAATCGCAGCCTGTGCCGCCGTATACACATCACCCGCTTTCTCGCCTACATCCTTCAGCGCCGGAGCATAGATCCCAAGCTGTGCGCTGATTTTTTTCCAGTTGGCGCCAATCGCTATCCCGATGGCCAACGCAGTCAGTATCCGCATGTCTCACCGAACAATGTCTGTAGATAACTGCTGAGCGACATCTCACAGCGAGATGAGCTGCCAAGTCACAGGTAGCCTACCAACCGTAGCAACATAAGAGGCGTCTCCCGCCAGTATCACAACTTGGCAAGAGCTGGTTCTTTACGCCTACAGCGCTTCGGCAGCGATTTCCAACCCCGTCGTCTCTGCGCCTTCCAGCAAAGCCTCCTTGTGCACAACGCGGGCACTTCGCGCCGCCCGGGCACCATCAGCAAGACCATCAACAATCGGGTTGTTCTTGGGAAATACTTCACATAGCACGGTCGCGCTATAGACCACACCGTACGACACGTAGTAACACGATGAATAGGCCACGAGTGATGTAGCACGGCTCAGCGTCGGCCAAAATTTTCGGGCCGCCGTTCGCGCGTCACTGGCGCCTTCGCGCATGGCGGCTGCGGCGGATTCAAGCGGTGGTGGTGCTTGCTCGTCCGTTATCACTTGCTCATCCGCTGGCGCCTGCTCATCCGCCGCCGATACAACGCTCTCGGCGGCTGCCGCTTCCTCGCTCACCGGTTCCGTAGTGCGGCTAGTAACATTACTGCTAGACATCGTGGATTTGCGTTTTGTCCGCGATACAGAGGTACGGGCACGCATAGTCTTGGACTCGCCGTTGGTATCAGTGGTATCAGTGGTGTCAGTTTCGTCAATCATACTTCCATTACCTGTTGGTGCAACTAAAAAAAGCCTATGCGAGAAACTCGGTGGACTGGGCCTAGAGCTACCATCATCCAGTTCTAGTCATGAGCACGTCTCGACGGCACCTTCGTCAAGGTCCTGTATGCAAGGTATCTGTATATCTCGAGCTTTGCCAGGATCAGCTCTGATTCCGACAGTCTGTCAGTTCCTGAGAGCCTGGTAAAACTTAGTGTAACTGAATTGATCATACCACGCTATTGTAGTCATAGCTGGGGATGCCATAGGCAGGGCGAATTTGCCCTAGCAAAATTCATAAGCGAGATTAGCAAGTTAACCCCGATACTGAACATCCTCACCCCAAGCCGGTATCCATCGCCCCAGACAGACAACCCGGCGAGTTGAGTACTTGAATCTTCGTGAAGTCACGGTGCGCCCGGTGACGGCGAGCGAGCAGACACGGTTTCAGTCGCTGCTCGACGCCCATCACTACCTCGGGGCCATGCCCAAGATTGGCCATACCCTATGGTAGGTGGCCACCTACGCCGAGCTCGGCAAGGTCTCCTGGGAAATCCTCTACGGGCTGACCGCCCATGACCCATCAAGCGCTGATGCCCAGTGCTTGATGGACTTGAACCGCGGTCACTGAAGCATTGAGGCTTGCCACTCCAGGCGCGACTGGAACGGAGATGAAGACCGCTGTACCGTGCGCACCGGACACGGATCTGAAAACCTCACCCGCCTGCGCCGCTTTGCAATAGGCCTCATCAGAGCTGAGAGCGAACGAGAGTGTTGCCGCCACCATACGCAGACTCGCTCGAAACATCAGAATCGTGTTTGATTACCTACGCCTGACGAGCAATTGCAAACCGCGACCCCAGTGCGGCCCGGTACACGACGGTTAGAACTGTCTTGCCATGGTGCCATAGGCTTGCACAGTTGATAAAGGAACACCATACGTTCCACAATTGCGCTACTATGCGGTAGTATTACCGATACATTAAATTAGAACTCCTCCTCCTAACCGCGTGACTATTTCAGAAACAGATAATCTTGACGCCGTAATAAGCGCCAGTGCCGCTTTGCGAGCTGCGGCGGTGCGACCGCCGAGCCGTGATGGGCTAAGTCTGGTGCGCTCCGCATGCTACGCGATGGCATTCGGCGCAACGTTCGCCAAGGAAGTGCTAAGAGATGTAATCCCGCGCCGCGATACGCAATCGAAGGCAGATGAGGAAGACGACCTATCGGCGGCAACCAAATCCGCGCCAGCCTCACAATACGATACGCCGTCGTCAGACGGCGAGGCTTGTAGGAGCGGCGAAGGTACTGGTGAGTCCCCGTCACCAAGCGCCCGGAACACGGGCGGCGGCGCGCCGCTGGGGGCAAGGTTATCTGCCGTTTTTACCAAAGGTCTGACACGGCTGAATAAAGGATTCTGGGACAAACTCTGGCGAAAGCTTGGGGCGATTTCTGCCACTGCTTTGCTGGCTTACTACACCTGGGCGTTTATCAGGTGGGTCGTTACCGCGTTGTTCAGGCCGGTGCGGCTGGCCGCCGCGTTCATAGCTCGGGTTTACTCAGCACGCTGGTTGTCAAAACGTTGGCGTGACATGGCAGCGTTGCGTGCTGTATTGAAAAAACAACCCGATGGCAGCTATGGAGCGCGGGAGTATGTGCTAGTTACGTCGGCGTATTGGGCCCTGATGCTGACCGATGGCGCCATCCGAATGCTAGTGCTGTTTTTCTTCCTGAGTCTAGGATTCAGCCCCATCGCGATCGCTTTTCTGTTTCTGTTTTACGAAATTTTCGGGGTAGTGACCAACTTAGTCGGAGGATGGTTAGGCGCAAAGCTGGGACTGCGTTTCACGTTATTCGCTGGGCTGGCATTCCAGATCGTAGCGCTGGCGATGATGACGGTGGTTACGCCGGGGTGGTCGTTGGCGATCGCCGTTCCCTTTGTAATGTTTGCCCAAGCATTAGCCGGCATCGCCAAAGACTTGACGAAGATGAGTTCAAAAAGCTCGCTCAAGCTCATCTTACCCGAGAGGGCTGACAACGAACTCTATAAGTGGGTTGCAGTTCTGACCGGATCTAAAAACGCATTGAAGGGCCTAGGCTTCTTCCTAGGTGGTGCATTACTGCTTGTGTTCGGATTCAATCTTGCCATGTTGCTGATGGCCATCGGCCTAGCTGCCACATTGGCAGTATCGGTTAAAGCGCTACCGAACGACTTCGGCAAAGCAAAAAGTAAGGTCAAGTTCACATCAATGTTCTCGATGAGCAGGCGGATCAATATCCTGTCGGCCGCGCGTTTTTTCCTTTTCGGTTCGAGAGATGTGTGGTTTGTAGTTGCGCTACCGATCTATATGGCTTCGGTTATGGGTTGGACGCCTATGGGCGTAGGCGCTTTCCTAGCGTTATGGGTAATCGGGTACGGCTACATACAAGCCCAGGCGCCAAAGTACATCCGGTCGGAGAAAGGATCAGTCCCCAAAGCATACACCGCACAGTTCTGGACGTTTTTACTCGCTACCATTCCAGCAGGGATCGCACTTGGGCTCAGCGCCGGTATTGCACCTGGTCTGGTGCTGCTCGGTGGACTTGCACTATTCGCAGCAGTATTTGCAGCCACATCCGCAGTGCATTCGTATCTGATCGTCGCGTACTCTGAAGCAGATCATGTGTCAATGAATGTGGGGTTCTACTATATGGCCAACGCAGGCGGACGGTTGGTGGGGACAGTGCTGTCAGGTTGGATCTTTCAAAGCCTTGGGATGATTGGCTGCTTATGGTTGTCGGCGCTATTTCTACTCGCCGCCGGTACGGTAACGATGGGATTGACGCTTCCGGAGCGAGGGACTACGCAACTCTGCCAAGATGAGAAAGAGCAGCTAAAACTGACGGCGGATGATGCCGTGCCAATGCCAGCTTAACCTAGCGGGTGAAGCATCTAGTTCCTCACGATCTCGGTATCGAAGATGCCAAGCAAAGCGCCAATAAAGCTTGGAAGTCGTTTTGTCGCAACTATCCGCAGTACGAACCAACATTACGCTGGCTGGACGATTCAAGTGCCTCTGTACAATTAGTCGCCAATGGGATAGTGGTAAAAGCGCATGTTTTCGTACGGGCGAAAGCTATCGAGTTTGATATCAAAGTCCCGCTTTTGCTATGGCCGTTCAAGGCGAAAATTGTATCGTTATTGGATGCTGAGATGAGGACGTGGATCGTACGGTGTACCGTAAACAGTGATATGAAGTAGCGCTCCCCGTGTCCACACCTCAAGTAGACTAGCCCGCTCTTCCCGTCACGTAATCCGCGGTCACAGCTTCCGTAGGTGAGTCAAATATCTGTTCAGTGCGCCCTTGTTCGACAATGCGGCCAGCACCCTCAGACACCCAAAACACAATAGTCTCATCGGCGATCCGTTTTGCCTGGCCGAGATTATGCGTGACTATGAGTACCGTGTAATGCTCACCCAATGAGGCGATGTGTTGTTCGACTTTTTCACTCGCAATTGGATCTAGCGCGCTGCACGGCTCGTCCATCAGCAGCAGTTCGGGCTCAAGCGCTAACGCCCTGGCTAAACACAGACGCTGGGCTTGCCCGCCAGATAAGTCGCGCGCCGATCCATCCAAACGGCCGCTGACCTCGCCCCACAGCCCCACGTCGGTCAATACCCGTTGGGTAATCGTCTCCAGTTGTTCTTGCTCGGTGGTCCCGTGTTCCCGGAGTGCCAACTGAATGTTTTGGCGTATAGACAAGGGAAACGGATTCGGCCGTTGGAAGATCATCCCGACGCGGCGGCGAAGGCGCTGAAGATCCGTACTGGGATCGGTAACCGATTCACCGCCGATACTGATGCGGCCACTCACTTCGCAACCCGGAATGAGATCCGTCATGCGGTTAAGACAATTTAGAAAGCTGGTCTTACCGCAACCGCTAGGACCGACCAACGCTGTAATTCGCCCTTTTTTAAAGCGCGCACTGACGTCGCGTAGTGCATATCCACTTGAGTACCGGACACTTAGATTCCTAACATCCACGAGCAGTCCATCTGCCATGTCCTCAGTTTGGTCCAGAAAATTTCGAGCTAGATCATACGATTCAATTAATTCAAGTGTCATCGCGCCAAGACTCTTGTGGTAACGGAAGCTGTTGTTAAATTAACCGCTATGAGTAACACGATCAAAACCAGCGCCGAGGCATACGCACTTTCGTCGCCGTTCGGAACGTTCATAGCCAAATCAAAAATATGCACGGACAGCGCTCGGCCTGAGTCCATCAAAGACTCCGGCATTCGGGAGACATATCCACTAGTGAAAATTAGTGCTGCTGTTTCGGCGATTGCACGGCCTAGCCCCAGCACAGTTCCGGCAATTATCGCGGGAGCGGCGACGGGCAGAATAATCCACCGCAACGTCGTGGTTTTGCTGAGTGCCAATGCGGCGGCCCCGAGCCGATCACCAGCCGAAACTGATCTCAACCCCAGTTCAGTAGTGCGAATCAGTAAAGGCAAAATCATACACGCCAAAGTCAGACCGCCACTTAGGATAGAAAACCCTAATCCCAGAACTTCGCAAAAGAGCACGGTGCCAAACAACCCGAAGACAATGGATGGGACACCCGCCAACACATCCAGGCTTGACCTGACGAAGTGGCCAGATGCCCGATCACCTCGCGTGAACTCAGAGAGAAAGATTGCCGCACCGAGCCCAATTGGCAACGCGGCACATAGACAGACCACGAGAATCAATATGGTGGAAACAACAATCGGTCCAATGCCGCCGGCGCGTCCTGCATCAAGCGGTTCTGAAACCAAAAAAGTGAAGCTAAACGAGCCGGCTCCGCGGAGCACCACGTCAGCGATAATCCATACGAGCACGGCGAACACGGTAAGTGCGCACAAATACACTAACGCTGTCATCACCGCGTCGCGCATTGAAATGAGTCGTTCTGTACGCAACGAAAACACCTATTTTAGTAAGACCGGACCTACTTCAAAGGACCTGAGCTAATCGTACCAATATGCGAAGCGCAAGTTAAGCAAGTGTGAACATCCGCTTAGCCTATCCGGCTTGAGTCTGCTCATTCACCGTTGATTCTTGGGCAATCAGAACCAAAGCCCCCACCAGCAACATCAGAACTAGACCGCACACGAACAGAGCAGAGCGGTGAAATGCGGTTGCGTAGCCCATTTCCAGGGCGATGTTGGCAGTCAGTGTGCGCACTGGATCCAACAGCTCAAAGGGCATTTGAATCACATTGCCGCAAACCATGAGCACCGCCATAGTCTCGCCCAGTGCGCGCCCGGTCGCCAGCAATACGCCTGTAGCGATGCCGGCTCTAGCGGTGGGCAACACAATCCTCATCATCGTGGTGAACTTCCCCACTCCGAGTGCAGCAACCCCCCGGATGTAGGTCACGGGCACTGCGCCAATGGCCGTATCGGCTAGCAGTGCGACGGTCGGCAGGATCATCACGGCGAGCACCAAAATACCTGCGAGTAAGCTTGACCCTGGTGAGCGAAACTCTGCCAGTAGAGGAACGAGCACCACCAGACCCCACAGACCGTACACGACTGAAGGAATACCAGCCAGCAGCTCTACTAGTCTGCGAAACCACATGGCTACGCCCGGTGTTGCCCAGTGGCGCGAGAATAGGGCGCAACCGATCCCAAGCGGCGTCGCAATGATAATTGCGCCTATGGTGCTGACGATTGTCGCCGCGAGCATGGACAATAGGTAGAATTTATCCGCCGTTGGCAGCCACATATCGTCCGTAACGAACTGACTCCAACCAATTGCGCCCAGCGCAGAAACCGCTTCGAGGCAGACGAATCCGAATACAAGAAAAACGACGATTCCCGCCAGGTAAGCGAGTATTTTCGCTATTTGAGCTGTCAGGTAATCAGCGTTCGAGCGCAACATAGCCTTGCGCTTCCACCAGGTCGTTAACTTCGGCGGAGACCGCGTACTTTAGAAAATCCGCGGCCAAGCCCTTCGGTTCACCCTTGGTCAACAAGTTGAGGGGCCGAACAATCGGGAATTCGCGCTGTTGCACCGCAGCGATCGTCGGTGCTATCCCGTCGACTGGAATCATTCGTACAGCGACCCCGGCCTCTGCCCCTAACTTAGCAGCACCTAGCGACATGTAAACAATGCACTCTTCGCTGGCAGCGCAGGATTTCAACGCATGCTGGTTCTCGCCAACGATGAGATCCGCCTGTATAGATGATGCCGGTACCCCTAGATATTTTGAGAGCAGGCTGACCTCAGAGCGACCGTCGGCCCGGTGGATCACGGCAATCGGACGATCCTCACCACCAAACGCTTTCCAATTGTCTGTGGTGCCGGTATAGATGGCCACGAGGTCGGCACGGGTCAGGGATTTGACCGGATTTGATGCATGCAACAGAACGGCAACGCCGTCAACCGCGATCAAATGCTGATTGAGTTGCGCGCTCTCGTCTGCCGTCAGGGCGCGGCTTGCCATACCGATATCAGCGGAGCCGCTAGCTGTGTCAGCGATGCCGCGGCTGGACCCGCCGGTTTGCACGTCTATCCGAACGCCCGGATTAGCGGCCTCAAATCGGCGGGCTATCTCCGCGACGAGGGGTGCTATTGTGCTTGATCCGGTGAGTACAAGCTTGCCACTCGATGAACTGTCCGAACTACAGCCGGAAGCGCCGATGAAGGCCACAGTCGCTAGCAGTGTTGCGCTGAGCCATCCCCGAGATAACAGGTTCGAATCTGGTCCGAGATAGTACATTGGGCATCCTTTGCTTTGAGAATCAAATTAGTTTTTCTAATATAATCTACATCTTTTCCATAAGTGGTGAAAAGAGAAGATGTAGCAAGACAACCGAATGATACTTAATTCCTGCTGAAATACCACTTTCTCCCTGAAGTCATCGTCCACTGCGGCTTAAAAGCGATGTGCTTTGATGCTGAGGCACGATTTCACCCTTCGCAGCAAGTCAGTTGGTCATTCTCCCTAGGCCGCTCATGATGAGTGAGTGTATCACCGACACGGATGCGTCTATCGTGACCAACGACCTCGCGGATTTCCAGCAAGTCCAGTAATGCCGGAATGGCCGTTATCTCATTGGACTTGTGTCACCAACTGGCCCAACGACAACGGCTGCCCACACGCCCACAACATGCAGTGCTCCATGTCCAGTGCGCCGATTATTGGGAGCGCCGAGCCGCCTTACCGTCCGAGGCTATCACCTCGCTTTGGCTACCCTCACCGTCACTGACCAAGCTGGCAGCCCACGGTGCAAAGCACTGGCTGAAGGCTTTCGCGTGGATGCGACCCATCAATCCCATCCAGGCCAGCGTAGCCTTGTTGAGGATACCGTTTTCAAAGGCCAGAAACCACTGTGGCCACTCCAACTCGGCGTGTCCGAACTAGGCGATGGCCTTCCAGCCATTGGCCCCGCTGATAATGGCACAAGCGCATAACAGCAATATCTCATTTGAGGAGTAGAGACGATTTTTGTCCGAGCGCGGGTCCTTGAGCAAGGCAACGACATCAGTGAGACTTGTGAGCATCGGCATTAATTCCAGCAAAATAGCAATGTCACTTGTGCCCCACAACTCTTTGTTTATAAATTACTTATCACTCGCTTGCCCTGACTTCTGCAGCCATTCGGTTGATGTAGTGCACGTTTTCTGCCACCGTTAGAGGTTCGCCTACGGGCACAACCTGCGATTTCCGCGACTCACCTTCGAGTTGACGGAATGGGGCATAGCCGGTGCAATCCGTAGACCTCAACCCGTTTCATGAGGCCCGTTCATATCGGCGCCACCCGCTGATGAGCCACCCGCCGATGAGAAGAGTGGGCGACAAGGAGCGACCCGATGTCGGAACTAAAACAAGAACTCACGCTTGGACTGCCCGCGGCCCGCGGCCTATACCATCCTAGCCAAGAGAAAGACTCCTGCGGCGTCGGCTTCGTATGCGATATCCTCGGCCGTGCCAGCAACGAGATCATTCGTCATGCGGCCCACATGAACTGCCGCATGACCCACCGCGGCGGCGTCGGCTACGAAGTCACCACCGGCGACGGTGCCGGTATTTTAACCACCCTGCCCCACCGCCTCATGGCCCGGGTTGCCCAAGAGATCTTCGCCAGCGCCCTGCCACCAGCCGGCGCCTATGGCGCAGGGAATATATTCCTTCCTCGAGACGAAGAAGAACGCGCCCACTGCAAAGTGGTACTCGAGGGTGCCATCGCCGAAAGCGGCTTGCGTCTCATAGGCTGGCGCCCCCTGCCCGTGGAGCCGGACCTCGCTAACATCGGTAAAGCAGCGCGTGCCGCCATGCCACACATGGAGCAGCTCTTCGTCACCGCCGATGACATCACCGATGACATCACTGGCAAAGCGCTGGAACGGCGCCTCTATGTGGTACGTAAAGCGGCCACGCACCGCCTGCGGGGCGACCCCTCACTGCGTCAACGCAAACTCTTCTATGTCTGCTCGCTGTCCACCGCCGTCATCGTCTATAAAGGCATGTTGACGCCGGAGCAAGTATTCCCCTTCTTCCCCGATCTCGATGCCAGCGATTATGAATCGCACCTCGCCATGGTGCATTCGCGTTTCTCCACCAACACCTTCCCCTCCTGGGACCGGGCGCAACCAAACCGGTTCATGAGCCACAACGGTGAGATCAACACCCTCCTTGGCAACAAAAATGCCATGGTCGCCCGCCAAGGCACGCTGGCCACGGATGTCTTTGGCGACGGCTTGCAGCAACTGATGCCTATTGTCGAGGAAGACTGCTCGGACTCGGGCACCTTCGACAACGTCCTCGAATTCCTGCTGATGAGCGGGCGCACCTTGCAAGAAGCCGTGCTCATGATGATCCCGGAAGCCTGGCAACAGCATTCCACCATGGATCCGGACAAGCGCGCGTTCTACGAGTATCACTCGTGCCTGATGGAACCCTGGGATGGCCCGGCCTCCATCGCTTTCACCGATGGCCACTACATAGGCGCGGTCCTCGATCGCAACGGCCTGCGTCCATCACGTTATTACATCACCGATGATCACAAGTGCATCATGGCCTCGGAAGTGGGCGTGGTGCCGGTGGATCCGGCCAAGGTGACCGCCAAGGGCCGGCTGCAACCGGGCCGCATCTTTCTTATCGACTTCGAAGCGGGACGCATGATCCCCGATGAGGAGATCAAATCCGAGTTGGCCACCCGCAAACCGTACCGCGAGTGGCTGGCGAAACAACGCATAGAGATAACCGATCTGCCGGCGCCCAACGACGCCGGAGGGTTTGAGCCGGCAACCCTGCTGCCACGCATGCAGTCGCTGGGCTACACCACGGAGACCATGCAGTTCATGCTGCTGCCACTGGTAGCGGAGTTGCGCGATCCGCTCGGCTCCATGGGCAATGATTCGGCCTTGGCGGTAATGTCATCCAAACCACGCATGCTGTACGACTACTTCAAACAGCGTTTCGCCCAGGTCACCAACCCGGCCATAGACTCCATCCGCGAAGAAGTCGTCATGGCGTTGGAGTGCTACATCGGGCCTGAGCGCAATTTGCTCAAAGCCACCCAGGCGCACGCACACCGGCTGCGGCTGCCGCACCCTATCCTCTCCAACGAGGAGTTAGCGGCGCTCAAGAACATGGATCACCGGGGCTGGAAGAGCCAAGTCCTGGACATCACTTTTCCCAGTGGTGCGGGTGAAAAGGGCTTGCGCGAAGCGCTGGATCGGCTGTGCCGCGAAGCCAGCGCCGCCATCGAGGATGGCTACAGCTTGGTGATTTTGAGCGACCGGGCGCTCAGTAAAGAACGGGTGGCCATCAGTGCCTTGATGGCGGTGGGCGCGGTACATCATCACCTGGTGGAAACCTACGCCAGGACCCGCATTGGCCTTATCGTGGAAACGGGTGAGGCGCGCGAGGTTCACCATCATTGCCTACTGGTGGGTTACGGCGCCGATGGCATCAATCCCTATCTCGCCTTCGAGTCCTTATGGGATGCGCGCCGTAACGGGTATCTGGACACTGCGGCCCACATCCACTCCGACGAGGACATCGTCACGGCCTATCGCAAAGGCGTCGCCAAGGGCATGATGAAGGTGATGGCCAAGATGGGCATCTCCACGTTGCAATCATACAAAAGTGCCCAGATCTTCGAGGCGGTGGGATTGGCCTGCGATGTGGTCGATCGCTGCTTCAACGGTACCGCTAGCCGCATTCAGGGCGCCGGCTTCGAGGTACTCGCCGATGAGCTGCAAAGACGCCACGAAATCGGCTTCCCACCCGGTGCAGCCACTGCCTTGCCGGTGTTGCCCAATCCTGGCGATTTCCATTGGCGCCGGGGCGGCGACACCCACATGTGGGATCCGAACTCGGTAGCCAGCTTACAGGTGGCGGCGCGGGCCAACAGCGAAGACGCTTACTGGCGCTTCTCCGCGCATGCCAACGGGGAGAACGCGCGCACCAGCAATCTGCGTGGATTACTGCAATTCAAGCCGCAAGCGGGGATCAGTGCCGATGAGGTAGAGCCGGCGGCGGACATCGTCAAACGTTTTGCCACCGGCGCCATGAGCTTCGGCTCCATCTCGAAGGAAGCCCACGAATCCCTCGCCATCGCCATGAACCGCATTGGCGGTAAATCCAATACCGGCGAAGGCGGCGAAGATCCGGAACGCTTCAAACCATTGCCCAATGGCGATTCCAAACGCTCCGCCATCAAACAGGTGGCCAGCGGCCGGTTTGGTGTCACCATCAACTATCTCAGCAACGCCGATGAGTTGCAGATCAAAATCATCCAGGGCGCCAAACCTGGCGAAGGGGGCGAGTTGCCGGGCGGCAAAGTCGATGAATTCATCGCCTCGATCCGTCACTCCACGCCGGGTGTCGGTTTGATCTCACCGCCGCCCCATCACGATATCTACTCCATTGAGGACATCGCTCAGCTCATCCACGACTTAAAGAACGCTAATCCCGACGCGCGCATTAGCGTCAAGTTGGGCGCCGCTATAGGTGTGGGCACCGTCGCTGCGGGGGTAACCAAAGCGCGGGCCGATCATTTGGTCATCGCTGGCGACACCGGCGGTACCGGTGCGTCACCGCTCACGTCCATCAAACATGCCGGCGTGCCGTGGGAGCTGGGTATCGCCGAGACGCACCAAACCCTGGTGATGAACAATCTGCGCTCAAGGGTGGTGTTGCAAACGGACGGCCAGATCAAAACCGGCCGCGATGTGGCTATCGCCGCGTTGTTGGGCGCCGAGGAATTCGGCTTCGCCACCGCGCCGCTCATCGCTCTTGGCTGCATTATGATGCGCAAATGCCACCTGAATACCTGCCCAGTCGGCATCGCCACGCAGGATGCGGATCTACGCAAGAAATTCACCGGCGCGCCGGAACACGTGGTCAACTATTTCTTCATGGTGGCCGAGGAACTGCGCCAGATCATGGCCGAGCTTGGCGTGCGCACGGTCAACGACATTATAGGCCGGGTGGACCTCCTGGATGTGGAGCCGGCGCTAGCACACTGGAAGGCACGGGGGCTCGATTTATCCAATATTCTCGCCCCCGCCGAAGAGCCGGAGAATTGCCTTGGCGTTTATGCGCGGCACCCACAAGATCATGCACTGGAGCACGCCTTAGACAACCGGCTCATCGAGCTAGCGGAGCCAGCGTTGAGCCATAGCAGCAATGTTTACGCGGCACTTGATATCGTCAATATCAACCGCGTCGTCGGCGGCATGTTGTCCCATCAGATCATTCGCCGCGTTGGGCCGCAAATGCTCGACGACGATACGATCCACTTCAAGTTCACCGGCAACGCCGGACAGAGTTTCGGGGCTTGGCTAGCCAAGGGGATTACACTGGAAGTCGAAGGTGATGCCAACGAC
Source organism: Gammaproteobacteria bacterium (assembly GCA_012103455.1). Lineage (GTDB taxonomy): Bacteria > Pseudomonadota > Gammaproteobacteria > HK1 > HK1 > WLWT01. The sequence continues at coordinate 2,313,595 of WLWT01000001.1, read as the reverse complement.
TACGTGGGCAAGGGCCTTTCCGGCGGCAAAGTCATCGTCTACCCACCCAAAGCGAGTCGGTTAAAAGCCGAGGAGCAGATCATTGTCGGCAACGTGGTGCTCTACGGTGCCACTAGCGGCGAAGCTTATTTCCGCGGCCTGGCGGCGGAGCGTTTTTGCGTGCGCAACAGTGGCGCCAAGGCGGTCATCGAAGGCGTCGGCGATCACGGTTGCGAATACATGACCGGCGGCATAGCCGTCATTTTAGGCCCCACCGGGCGTAATTTCGCCGCCGGCATGAGTGGCGGTATCGCTTACGTGCTGGATCCCCACAGCCGTTTTGAAGACCAGTGCAACATGGAAACTATCGGTCTTGAACGTATGGGCGAAGCGGACGAAGCGGAACTCGAACGCCTGCTCAACAACCACGCCCGCTTGACCGGCTCTCCCATCGCCGATCATGTATTGGCCAGTTGGGAAAGCGTTAAAGCGCAGTTCATCAAAGTGATGCCTACGGACTATAAGCGCGTGTTGGAGCAGCGGGCGCAAGCCGCGCGCATGAGCGTCGCCGCCACCGCCACGGGTTAGTGGGGCTTAGCGGCGCCTAGCCGCGTCCGTACACTACCGCACATAGGTTCAAATCACACAGATCAAGGTAACGAATGGGTAAGCCCACAGGTTTCAAAGAGTTCGAACGCGAGGCGGCGCCGTACCGGGACGCCACTCTTCGCATCGGCGATTTTCACGAGATATATACCGCCCATGACACACCGCGCCTCATCACTCAAGGAGCGCGGTGCATGGACTGCGGCGTACCGTTTTGCCAATCGGACGATGGCTGCCCGATCCATAATCTCATTCCCGAATGGAACGATCTGGCGTACCGCGGCCATTGGCGCGATGCCCTAGATCGCCTACACAAAACCAACAATTTTCCCGAGTTCACTGGCCGCGTATGCCCAGCGCCCTGCGAAGGCGCCTGCGTACTCGGTATCACCAGCCCCGCCGTCACCATTAAAAATATCGAAATGGCGATCATCGATCGGGGTTTTGAAGAAGGCTGGGTAGTACCACAGCCGCCGGCCCACCGCACTGGATTGAAAGTTGCCGTAGTCGGCTCCGGACCTGCCGGTTTATCAGCGGCCGCGCAGCTCAACCAAGCCGGCCATACCGTCACCGTGTATGAACGCGAAGATCGCATCGGTGGTTTGTTGATGTACGGCATTCCGAACATGAAGTTGGACAAAAGGATCGTTCAACGCCGGTTGGATTTGATGCAGGCGGAAGGCGTGGAATTCGCCAGCAACGCGCACGTTACCGACGGCAACAATAGCGCCTTGAGCGTGACGCAGTTGCGCGATGAACACGACGCTCTACTGCTGACCACCGGCGCCACCGTTCCGCGCGATTTGCCGATCCCGGGACGCGAGTTGGATGGCGTGCACTTCGCTATGGACTTTCTGCGAGCCAATACCCGCAGCCTGTTAGATTCGAATCTTGAAGACGGCAAATATCTCTGCGCCAAGGGTAAAAAAGTCATCGTCATCGGTGGCGGCGATACGGGAGCTGACTGTATCGGCACGTCATTGCGCCACGGCTGCGAATCGCTCACCAACTTCGAACTGTTTCCGAAGCCACCCAGCGAACGGGCACCGAATAATCCATGGCCCACCTGGCCCATCATCTTCAGAGTCGATTACGCCCATCAGGAATCGGCCGCCAAATACGGTAGCGATCCACGCGTGTACGGTATCTCCACGCTCGAGTTTCAAGGCGATGACAATGGCCGTCTGCGGGCACTGAAGACGATTGACGTGGCCCTCGAAGGCGGCAAGATTCAGCCCATCGAAGGCACTGAGCAAGTCTGGGAGGTGGACCTGGTATTTCTCTCGATGGGTTATCTAGGGCCGGAACACGCTGTCTCCGAGCCGCTAAACCTTGAATACGATGAGCGATCCAACTACAAAGCAGACTATGGCAAATACCAAACCAGCGTCGAAAAAGTATTCGCTGCCGGTGACTGCCGCCGTGGCCAATCGCTGGTGGTACGGGCGATCAACGAGGGACGCGAGGCGGCCCGGGAAATCGACCGATATCTGACCGGCAGTACTTTGTTACCGTAGATAGGCACTACCGCTCGCGGATAGTTTCCATGCAGACCCGGCCGCCAATGCGAGGCCGCTCGCAATACGACAGAATCAAGTAACCAAAAGGGGGGATAGATGAAACGACGAACATTGCTCCAACATTTGGCCATCTCCCCCGGTGCAGTCCTGTTAACTCAGGCAGTACAGACGACCCAAGCGAAAACCGGCGGGACCAACGTGGAAAACTTGCAGAAGAATTGGAAATCGTATTTAGCGGAAGATGCGGATGTCGCACTAGTAACCGAGCCGCTCAATTACTCGGAAGAAAAATGGAAAGAAATGCTCACGCCGCAACAGTACGAGATTTTACGGCGTGAAGGAACGGAGCGTCCCTTCCACAGCCCGCTAAACGGCGAAAAGCGGCCGGGTGTATACGTGTGCACTGGCTGTAGCTTGCCACTCTTTACCTCAGCCATGAAATTTGACAGTGGTACCGGCTGGCCGAGCTTCTTTACCACCATACCTGGTGCGTTCGAGACCAAGAAGGATTTCAAACTGATCTGGCCACGGACAGAGTATCACTGCGCGCGCTGCAAAGGCCATCATGGCCATGTCTTCAACGATGGACCGCCTCCCACAGGAGAACGCTGGTGCAACAACGGTGCCGCCTTACGGTTTATCCACAAAGCCTAAGCACTCGGGCCTATACGACCGCGACCGTACTGGCAACTCGTAGGATAGCTAGCACTTTTCCGCCCCGCCCTGGTGATGATATCAGGCGGGAAGTCAGTATTCCTAGGCACTACCGCTCGGCAAACGCTAGCTTCAATCCAAGCGCGGCAAACGCGCCGGCAAATCCGCGCCGTAACCATGTCATCACCCGCGGCTTGGAAATCACATACCGCCGAGCCGCGGCGGCAAACGCGCCATAGCCCACAAGGTCATCAGCATGAAGATGGCGGCGAGAACGAGCATATGAGCGGTAGGATTAGCCGCATCAGCGGCAATGATCTGCGGTAAGAACGCTAAGAAAACAGGGATAGCTTTGGATTCAGGATGTTCAACAAAAACCCCTGTAGCACGATTCTTCCCTTCGATACGGCATCCCTGCTCTCCTCTACCTGAAGAGCGCCAGAGTCACGGAGGATGCCCCATGCCATACTAAAAGAGATAGGCAACACCGAGATACTTGATGATCCGAAACGCGAGCGCACTTGCATGTAATAGCGCGGCTAGACCGATGATGCTCGCCGTCACATGGAGCACGATACCGAACGTGCAACCTAAAGCGGCGTAAAGACTCGCCCGCCACCCTCGTCCCAATCCGTAGGCCAACATATAAAAGCCTCCTCAGCAAAAGCGGCCTTTTTTGGAAGTTCTAAAAGCTCTGGTTTGCTTAAGGAGCAGCTTTATGAATGGGCGGAGCTGAGATGAGGCTTTTTCCATCAGGCTAGTTACGTCAGCCTCCGTTCGAGCGAGTGTAACCAAAAGATCATCTTGGCTTTCCAGATAGTTGCGCGCCAGTTCGGAGACGGACGAGGCTCGGTCGCGCAGGTTCTTTGTGATCTGCGGAAGCCGTGCACGCAGAATGTACTCTCGCCGAATATTATCGACTCGAAAAAACACCGCAACGGTCAAGATCAATCCGATAACTGATGAGAGCGTCCCTATATACGTGGCGAACTCCTGTGTAGTTAACTCAGATAGTACCTGCAACATCGTTGGTCAGTACTCTGCACCCTCACAGATGTGTCATGTATTCCCGCTCTTGAGAACTTATACCGCTATTTCCTTTAACAGTCAACAACTTAGCGGACGCATGGTAACTTTCGACGCTGGCTGTGCAAGACGCTGGATCAATCGGCATAGGCGGTCCTGGGAGCTATCCCACTCAGGTTATACTCATCGCCATCCAAGGTATGAGGACTCCCCATAGTCGATGTTGAAGAACTAAAAGAACGCTTCCTAAACCTCGAATTCGACACCATCCAATTCGAATTCGCTCCCCAGCAAGTGGCACAAGCAGCCCGCCTCGCCGGTGAAGAACTCCTCCAATTGACCGCTCCGGCGCACCCCGACTTCCAAGTCATGCCAGCCTTCTAGCGAGCTTCGCCTCGGGCCGCCGGCTACCCATAGACTTCCCAAGCCTTGGCGGTATCTCAATGGACGGCGGTAAAGCCGTAGCCTCGCACAAGCCGGTCGGCCCCGACGTCAAACTAACCGGAAAAACTCATCTACACGATATCTACGATAAAAGTGGCCGCTCCGGGCGCATGATTTTTATCGTCGCCCGCACCGAGCTTTACGATGAAGCCGGCGAACACTACGCTACCTGTGATTCACGCCAAGTTATCCGCGAGAAGCCCGCCCAATGAGCGCCATCCAGACCATCAAAGCCATCCAGACCATCAAAGATGCCGAGTTCGGACAAGAATTGGAACCGTTCGTGCCGGACAGCTACCTTGCCAATACCCGTGCATTCGCGAAAGCCGTGAAATACGACGGCAACGGACGCTTCGATGATCACCAGAAAGCCGAAGCGCAAGGCTTACCCGGTGCGCTAGTGCCGGGCATTATGGGCATGGCGTTTCTCACCAGTATGATCCACCGCTGGAACCCCGCCGCCAAGGTGGAGAAAATCGACACGGTATTCCGCGCCCCCATGATGGCTGACACACCGCTGCAGATAAGCGCGGTGGTCACCGACATGGACGAAGATTCAGGCTTAGTGGAACTCGACTTGCAGATCAAGAACGAAGCCAACGAAACCCGCGTCTTCGGCACCGCCAACGTGCGCCTGCCGCTCGCTTAAAACACCCGGTAAAACTATTGGACCGCGCTGATGATCTCCACGGCGCGCTCCAACCTGCGAATACGTTCATCCACATCAGCGCCCCGAATGCGTAAGTTGAGGCAGGTGATGCCAGCGTCTCTATAAAGCGCGATCCTTTGCTTAATCATTGCATCATCGCCGATAAGACCGTATTTCAACACCAAGTCCTGCGGCACCCGTTTAGCCGCATCATCCCGTCTACCTGCCCGCCAAAGCCCCTGCACCGCCAGCGCGTCATCCTGATAGCCAGCCCGTTGGAAGGCTTCATTGTAGAAATTCGTCGTCGATGAGCCCATGGCGCCAAGCTGAAATGCGACCCCTGGCCGCAGACTATCCACTAAGGCGTCAACATCTTCTCCGATGGCAACGGTGACCGCGGTTTGGGTTTCGATGTGCTCCATAGACCGGCCCGCACTGGCCGCCCCTGCGCGAAGATGTTCGAAGTGCGCACCGGGAAAATCGGGAGAAAACGAAGTGCCTAACCAACCATCGGCTACTTCGCCGGTATAGCGCAATGATCTCGGCGCCAAGGTGGCGAAAAATATCGGCAGATCCGGGCGCGCCACATGATCTAAACGCAAGGACTTGCCTTCTCCGCCCGCCCGTGGCAACTCATAAACTTTGCCCTGATGGTGGATTTTCTCGCCGTTGAAAGCCTGCCGCACGATGGCCACGGTCTCTTTAAGCCGCGTCAATGCCGGTTGGAATGGCACCCCGTGCAGACCTTCCACGACCTGCGGCCCGCTGACGCCTAAGCCGAGCACGAACCGGTCATTGGACAGATTGGCTAAAGTCAACGCTGTCATAGCGGTCATCACCGGCACCCTGGCCGTCACTTGCATGATGCCGGTGCCTAGCTTGATGCGGTTGGTGACGGCGGCCAAGTAGGCGATCGGGCTCACCGCATCGCGGCCCCAGGCTTCCGCCGACCAGGCGTAGTCGATGCCAAGTGCCTCCCCCGCCTGCACATAACGCACGTCATCGTGGATATCCGGGCACCCGCTCCCTACGCTGCCGATGCCGATTGCCAGTCTCATCGCCGACTATTCCCACTCTATGGATTGGTAAACGCACACAACAACAATCCAACGCCATTTGCAAGATACTGGCCCAAGGGCACCTTAAAAAAATGCACTTTTCCGCGATTGCGGCGTCAGCGCCGTGCTCGAATCCTCAGGTATCACCTATACACTGCGGTTGTGCGCGCGGTGCTTCCTTGCACTCACGAAACAATGACTATTTTTAGCAGGTGTCCCCAAGCGTCACGCTAGTGACGGCCGAACACGCAAACACCACTCGACATGATCAAAGTCCATTTCATCCACGGCTTGAACAGTAGTCCCCAGGGCAACAAGGCGCGCCTCTTGGCCGCCCATTTCGATGCCACTACCCCCGCCATGGATACAAGCGACTTCGAGGGCTGTATAGACACACACATACAAGCTCTGCGCAAAGCGCCGCCGCACGTTGCCGTTGGCTCTTCTTTTGGCGGCGCGGTTCTTTGCGCACTCATACAACGGTGCGCCTGGACTGGCCCCAGTTTGTTTTTGGCGCAGGCGGCTGTGCGCCGTGGTATGCCCTTGCAACTGCCGATTAAAAGCCCCGTTTACATCGTCCACGGTCTACGCGACGAAGTGGTGAACATTGATGACAGCCGCAAGCTCTACGCCGCCAATGCCGGCAGTCATGTGCGTCTTATCGAGGTCGATGATGACCACAGCCTGCATGCATCCGCCACTAACGGCGCATTGATCACCTGGATTGAAGAACTGGCGGCGGTATCTACACACTGTCCCTGAGCAGCCTCCACGGCAACTTCCACGCCCGCGCCGTTCAGCGCACAAACGATCGCTTGCATGGCCGATTGAGCAACGCCGGTCTCAATACTTATGCCAAACACTGGACTTATGCCAAACACTGGCCGCCCAGCCGCAACACGCAACTCAACGTACGTCACCGTACCGTCAAGGCCCTTCGCACTCATCTCCTGACCGCTCACATCGAAGCCGATGGCCACCAGGACATCGAACAAACGCCGCTTGCGCGCGCTATCCATCGGTTCTATGAGCGCTTGGTTACCATCGCGCAAATCCACGCTGCACCCAATAGGTGGCGCTGTCAGAGCACGCTCGGGCCAACGCCGATCGGAGACTTGGATACGTTGAAACCGGAAGTATTTAGCGCACGGATCGGTGAGCATAGTCATGGCGGTGACCTTTGTAGCGGGACGCATGGAAGCGCGGTTCTAGGGTTAGAAGCGGTGAGTGGGTGGCACGGTGTGCGGCCCCGTGCGGCCTTGCGTGATATCTGCCCGCTAGGACAGCAATAGAAGCAGGTAAGGCGGTAGAGTGCAGGAGGAACGTGGCGCACTCGCGCGTAAACCAAAGCGCGGTGAGTCGAATGAATGTTCAGGGCGGGTGCACATGGCCAACCTATAACCAGCTAGCACGCCCCTTTGCCAAGCAAGGCTTCATATGCGCCGCAATAGCGTGCCGTACCAGACCCCATTCATTAAACACAGCAAGGCGAAGCCGTAACCGTCAAAGGTTGAGATGGCCCACAGCACACTGGCACAAGCGCACAACAGCGCCGCTTTGACCGCGTCCTCGATCAATGAATCAGCCATCAGGGTGAACGCGGTCGAGCAGACGAGGGCGCAGACGTACGCGATCCCCATTCCTTCTCTAAATGCGCCGCGTGACAACGGTGAACCGGTGACCCACTCGACCAGAAAAGCGAGCACAAAAACGATAACCGCAAGTCCGGTGAGTTTGGCGCTTGGAACGACCATGGCCCAGAACTACATAGTGGTTGCCGGGCGGCCCGGGATAGCGGACGATGAGCCTATCTGATGCAGATCTCAGGAGCAAACCATGCAGAGTCCCGGAACCCCGAAGGGCATCAATCATCTGGTCCTAAACGTATGCGATATCGATGCATCCCATCAATTCTGGACCGAGGTCATAGGTTTTCGTCAAGTCGGCGAATTAGAGCCCACACCGGGCCGCCGCGAAGGCGTCAAGATGCGCTTCTACAGCGGTGACAACGACGGGCAGACGCACCATCACGATCTGGCGCTAGTCGAGAAAAATACCCTGCCACCGCCCGATAAGGGCGAATGGGGACCGTTCGCCAGCACCTCCGCGATCAACCACATCGCCATCACTTTTCCCGATCGCGAAGCCTGGCTGGCACGGTTGGAGCACGTACGGACCATGGGCGTCAAATTCGACTCACGGGTTAACCACGGCATGACCCATAGCTTGTACATACGCGATCCGAATGGCTACGGCGTGGAGTTGGTTTACGATCTACCGCGGGAAGTGTGGCAGGGCGATATCGATGCCGCCCTCAACTATGTGGAGATCTTGCCGACCGAAGGCGCCGAGGCCCTAGAAGACAAAAAGGACGTCCCGGTCTTCGGCCAAAGGGTTTAGATCTAAGGGGCCTAAAATCTAAAGGGCTTAGATCTAAGCGAGTACCGCCGGGCGCACCTCTCCCATGAACCGATCCATGGAAGCCTCCAGTTGCGCGAGGCTTCCACAACCGTTGAAGTTCACCTGAAACTCGCGCAACCCTGCTTCGTCCCGGTAGCGCTTGATATCGTCCGCTACCTCGCTCGCGGTGCCGTGTCCGGTGACGCGCTCGCCGCCGCTATCGCGCGCCGGCTTACCGGTTATCTCACTGAAATTGACCCGCAAACTCATCCGCATCCGCGGCATCGCCTCGCGGCCAGCGCGCTCGCAGGCATTACGCAGGTACGCCGTTCTCTCCTGTAACGCGGCCAGCGCCATGGGCACCGGCTGCCACACCTGCGCGATACGCGCCGCACGGCGAAGCGCCGGGTTACTGGAGCCACCCACCCAAAACGGCGGATGGGGCTGTTGCACCGGCTTGGGTGAGCAATACATCTCTTCGAACTGATGCGAGCGGCCCTGGTAGGCGATCGGATCGGGTGACCAACAAGCTTTGAAGATATCCAGGTATTCATCGGTGATGGCGCCACGGTTGGCGTGCTCGGCACCGAGGGCGGCGAATTCCGGTTCGCTCCATCCGGCACCCACCCCTACAATGACCCGTCCTCCTGAAAACTGGTCCAGCGTGGCGATCATCTTGGCAGTGATGACGGGGTTTCTAAGCGGCACGATGAGTACCGAAGTCACCAAGCGCACCTTCTCGGTACAAGCCGCCAAGTACGAGAGTGTCACCAGCGGATCAAAGGTGTTGCCCCACGAAGCCGCCAGCGCCTCTTTGACGATGACATGGTCGTTCACCAAGATAGCGTCAAAACCTAGAGACTCGGCCCGCTTCGCGGTGGCAACGATACCTTCCGGGGTGGCGGGGAAACCCAGATAATCCGCGTTGGGCGGTCTAAACGAAAACAGCATGGCAGCGACTGAACCCTTGGATAACGTGATGCTAGTGTACTGTCCTGAATCCCGGGTGATCACCGGTGCCCGATAACCTCATCCCCGCCAAATTCGCGGGCTCACCCAACTATAAGTGGCTCGCCACCGCCACCGTCATCCTCGGCATGATGGGCAGTGTGCTGTCATCGACCATGGTCAACGTGGCGGTACCCGACATCATGGGCACCTACGGCATCGGCCAGGACCAGGTGCACTGGATGTCGACGGCCAATTTGGCCGCCATGCCGGTGATGATGTTGATGAACGGCTGGTTCGTGAACAACTTCGGCACCCGTAACACCTACGTGGGCGCCTGCGTCATATTCTGTCTCGCCTCCTTGGCCGGGCAATTCACTCCCAACTACTACGGGCTGGTGGCCATACGGTGCATCCAAGGCGGCTGCGCCGGGCTTTTGCAGCCGCTGACCATGACCGTGATGTTCCCGTTATTTGCCATCGAGCAGCGCGGTAAAGCCATGGGTGTTTACGGCATGGGCTTCATCCTGGGCCCGGCCCTGGGACCCATGCTCGGCGGCCTCATCGTCGATCACTGGCATTGGCGCGACATCTTCGGCGCGTCCATACCGGCGATGCTCGTAGCCACCGCCATGGGTCTTAGAGCCTGTTCAAGATCTCCGAAGCAACAGCGCAATATTTGCAAGTAGCATCATGCCCAACGAGCTTTCGATTAGCCGCTCACAGTTTTTCCACAACCGGCGGTTTTTCTCAAACCATGAGAAGGTTCGCTCGACAACCCACCTCTTCGGGAGGACGGCAAAACGACCCGTGTCCGAGCGTTTGATAATTTCGACGTTCGCTCCGATTAATCTCAGCACTTCGCCAGCGAAAGCCATCCCCGTGTACCCGCCATCGCCCACTACACACCTAACCTCCGAGAGGCGCCCATCTGCTTGAGCAGCAAGTGCGGCCAGTGCCCCAGCTCGATCAGTGACATTTGCCGTGGTCACAAAAGCAGCGTGCAATAATCCCTGAGTGTCCACAGCTATGTGCCGCTTGATACCAGAAGTCTTCTTGCCTGCGTCATAACCTTTGTGGTTTGCACTGTCTGTGTTCTTCACGCTCTGTGCATCAACGATGATCAGGCTGGCTTTGCCACTGCGCCCCTGGGATTCGCGGGCCTCGCCAACCCATTTTTTTAACGCCTTGTCCAAGGCGCTGCAAGAGTCTTCTGGGGACGATTGCCGCCAGATAGTGAAATACTCATGCACACTTCGCCACTTTGGATACTCGTTGGGCAACATGCGCCATTGGCAGCCGGTCTTCAGCACGTACAACACTGCGTTGAACACGTGATAGAGATCGAGTTGTCTTGGCTTGGTTCGCCGACGCGCCGCCTCCAGGATCGGTCTAACTTTCTCGAACTGTTGGCGAGATAGGTCACTCGGGTAGATTCGCTCGTCTGTCATTGCCTTCGCAGCCGCTATGACTATGGATAACAATAGCTTAGGTCAGATGTCCAAAATCGTCAGATCTTGAACAGGTTCTTAGATATCTGCCCGCGCGGGCGGGCAACACGGCCAAAGTGAAGCTCAACTGGTGGAGTTTGCTTCTCATCGCCACCGCCATGGGCACCTTCCTCACAGCCATCTCCAGCGGTTCGCGCTTCGGCTGGACCTCGCCCTATATCTTCACGTTGTTTTTTACCGCCGCCTGCTGCCTGGCCGCTTTCTTGCTCGTCGAATTCACCACTGCCACGCCGCTCCTGCAAATGCGCCTCTTCCGCATCCGCACCTTCACCATCTCGGTCATCGTGGGATTCATCTTCGGCGCCGGTATGTTCGGCTCCCTCTACGTGCTGCCCATCTTCGCGCAAACAGTGCTCGGCTACACCGCCTTCAAGGCCGGGCTCTTGCTCATGATCACCGGACTCATGATGATCCCGACTTTCCCCATCGGCGGGCGCCTGGCGCAACAACCCCGCTCCGGCATTCCGATCGCCATCGGCATGCTCATGTTCGGCGGCTCATCCATCGCCCTGGCCGGGGCGGATGCCAATGCGGCGTTCTGGTTCGTCGCCGCCTGGGCCACCTTTGGGCGCATCGGACTCAGCATCGCCATGCCATCGCTACAAACCGGGGCGATGCGCGAGCTACCGGCGGAGCTGCTGCCCTACGGCGTCGGCACCATGAACTTCGTGCGCATGACCGGCGCCGCTGGCACCAATGCGCTGGCCATCGTGCTGGACCACCGCCTCATTCACCACGCCGACGCCCTGGCCGCCACCCAAACGGACGGTAATGGCTATACCCAGGACTTGCTACAGCAGGTGGCGGCATTGCTCATCGATTACGGCATCACCGCCGCCGAGCGCATGCCGATGGCCGTCGAGTACTTAAGCCGCGTGATCGTGGTGCAAGCCAATAGCCTGGCATTCAGGGATGGGTTTACCCTGCTCGCTTTCGGCTTCCTGCTGGCCGCCCTGAGTGCCCTGGCGTTGGCCGGAAAACCGCGCAGTGCTCTGAGCAGTCCCTAAGCCATCGACACATCCAATCAGGCTCGACCCATGACCGCAACGAACACCGAAGCCGATCATATTTCCATGCGCTCCGGCTATTGGCTGGCCACCATCGGTACCAAGAATGTTATCGATGGGGCCACGCCTCTGGTCCTGGACGCCATTGATGCCATGGACTTGAACGCCAGCGGCGCGTTTTGTTTCGCGGATCTGGGCTGCGCGGACGGTGGCAGTTCGATGGCACTGGTGCGCAAGAGCATAGAGGCCGTGCGGGCCGGCAATAAAAGCCGGCAGTTTCAGGTTATCTATACCGATCAACCCGGCAACGACTACAACGCTCTATTCGCCATCATTCACGGCTTGGAGAAAGGCCCGGAGCCCACCTTTCTGGACGCCCATGAAGGCGTCTTCGTGAGTGCTTGCGGCAGTTCTTTCTACCGTCAGCTACTACCGGATAACAGCCTTGATCTAGGTTTCTCCTCCACCGCCATGCATTGGTTGAGCGCGAAACCCTGCGACATCAGCGGTCACGTTCAGGCGGTAGGCGCATCCGGCTGTGAGCTGGCGGCCTTTCAACGCCAGGCGCGAAGCGATTGGGAGACCCTCCTGCATCACCGGGCCAAGGAGCTAAAACCCGGCGGGCGCTTGGTGCTAGTCAACTTTTGCCGCGACCAACAAGGGCGCTACTTGGGGCACACCGAAGGCGCCGATATGTTCGATACGTTCAACGCCGTATGGCAGGCAATGCTGGCCGCAGGACAGATCACCGAGGATGAGTATCAGCGTATGACCCTGCCCCAATACTACAATGACGTGGCTGAATTCAGCGTACCACTCATGGATGGATCATCGCCTGTGTATCGGGCTGGGTTGCGCTTGGAGTCGATCACCACCAAAGTCGTCGAATGCCCATACAAATTGGACTTCAGACAACACGGCGACGCCGCCCGGTTTGCGGAAAACTATATTCCAACCCTGCGCTCGTGGACACAAAGCACGTTTATGGGTGGCCTCAACCCGCAGCGTGATGCCGGTGAACGTGCCACCCTTATCGATCGCTACTACGCCGCTTACGCCCAGCGGGTGTTAGAAGAACCCGAGCAACACGGCATGGATTATGTGCATGCTTACATGGTGATCCGCAAGGAATAAGCCAGCGGCAGGCAAAACCCTCTCAAACCATTCAAGGTGGTCATAGCCGGTGCCGGACTCGGCCGCTTGACCGCGGCCCTTTGCCTGGCACGAAAAGGCGCCAACAACGTACAGGTGCTGGAACAAGCCAAAGCGTTAGATGAAGCCGGTACACGGTTTGTAGTATTTAAGCAACAACCGCTTTACGGGCGAAGACCGCACCTTCGCCAACCCCCCACGGCAGAGCGTAGCCCCGATTTCGGGCTCTGGTGAACGGTGTAAGCTTTTCATGGGGGTGCTCTGGTAGGGTTAAGGGCTGGGGCGGCTTTGTCAAAACTTGCCCCGATGGGGGGCGACGAGTAGAGTAGGACCGATGACCAAGCTCTTAGACCAAGCCATTGATGCCGCGCAGCGGATACCCGAATCATCGCAGGATTGCGTTGGTCAATTCATGCTAGATTTGATCCAGGACGAAGCACGCTGGGATGCCGCTTTTAGCGACCCGCGTTCGGAAAAACTGCTAGAGGCTCAAGCCGCAGAAGTTCGGGCACAGATCGCCGCTGGTAAGGTCACAGACTTTTTCGCTGAAAAATAACGCCGATGAATTCCAGGGCGTTGCCGTCATTTTGGAGACAGTTTTACAAACTATCCAAAGACACCCAAGCGCTGGCGGAAAAGCAATTCCTGCTATGGCTGGACAACCCGCAGCATCCGAGTTTGCATTTCAAAATGGTATCGGCTTCCACCGGAGTGTATTCGGCGCGAGTGTCCCTGAATTGCCGGGCGTTGGCATTGCGGGACGGCGACACATATTACTGGTACTGGATCGGCACCCACGCGGAGTACGATCACTTGCTGAAGCAATTCTAGGACGCGGTTCCGCGTTGGAATGCGCCGGCTACTCATTTCACGGGTTAGGCCGGCAACGCTGGCGCGGTCATCTTCGGGAATAGCCCGTACAGCGTCCACAATCGCCATAGCGTGCTGGTAGCGCCCCGTCGCTGTTTAGGGCATTCAGCGCCGCCGCGCTGGCCTCCAGTACCACGCCGCGAGCCTTCGCCGCCGCCAGGCCGTCTTTGGTGCGTTGGCTGATTAACCCGCGTTCATGCTCCGCGCAAGCCGCTAGAATATGAACCATCAGCCGATTGGCTTGGGGATTGTCACAGGCCATGAAATCAACGCCGCTTTCCACTTCCCGAAACTCGGCCACCAGTTCTGCCCCTGGATTGGCGCCAAGGTAGGCTTTCACGGCCATATGTTGGGCTTCCTCGCTCAAACCGCTTTCATCCTGCCCCGTGGTTGAGACGCGGTAATAAGCAACAAATTTCGAGGCCGGCCTAGGGTGGTTCATGGGCAAAGTGAAGCAACCGGTCGGTGGTCCGCCGGTTACAACTAGCTGCCGTTCACGCCCCATAAACGGCTGCTGACAGAGCCGAGAGTGATCGCCGACTACATGGCAGGCACCCTAATTCCACGCCTAAGCAACTATGTGTTGCATTCGGACGCTTGCCCCCTCTGCACATCCCGATCATCGGAGACCGTGTGCTGTGCGGCTCGTAACGCTTGCGCGAGAAATTGCCCGCCGAAGGTACGCGCGCCTTTATCCGGCGTAGCGGCACCCAAAAAACGACCCTCCCCTATTTCCTCAAGGATCACCAGTTCGGTAAACATGGTCTTTAGTTTTCGAGGAGCGTGGGGCTCTTATGCAGGCGCGGCGACGGATAACCCCCGCACCTGGTGCTGCTCGATAAGACTCGCTACCAACCCTGACGCTTTTGCTTCCTCGACGAATTGGCGGACGTATTGGAACGCCGCATCCCCTCTGGACTTAGGCACACCCATGGCTTGTTGTACCGCCGAAAAACGCTCCTCCATGATGCGGGCGCCGGGGATACGCTCGACATCGCTCACCAGCCGTGGCCGCAATCCGGCCAATGCATCCAAGCCCTCGTCCACGAACAGATTAAACGACGCTTCCAGACCCGCCACACGTACCAACTCGGCATGCTTGATAGTGCGGGTGAGCCAGAGATCGTAGGCGCTGCGGGCGGACACCGCGATACGCACACCTGCCTTATCAACATCGGCCACGGTCCGCAAAGGAGAGTCGCCGCGGACCAAATAGGTCGCCTCGATCTCCACATACGCCGCCGTAAAATTGATACTTTCTGCCCGCGCCGGCTCCGCGCCTATATTACCGACGTCCCACACATCATCCGTGGCCGCATCCGCTAGCACGCCCGGCGACTCGTATTGCAGATAAGACACCGGCACACCGAGGCGAGAGGCCAGCGCCGCCGCCATACTGGGAGACACACCGGTTGGATCGCCATTGCCGGCTTTACCGGTTACCAGAAGGAAATTACCCATGTTGATACCGGCGCGTAGTGTGCCGGTGGGCGCGAGGGCGCTGCGGACTTCATCGGTCATGTGAGAACACTCTGAGGGTCAAAAGCGCCCGCATTCTAGCAGGTGTGGCCGGAGGCGGGCCCACTCGTTACCGAAGCAAAACCGCACGGCGTCAAGCAAGTCGATGCTTGACCTAGACGCAACTTGCGACTAACGCAGATTTGGCAGACGGCGTCTGCCGAATTAACTCCGCGAGACAGCGATCCAACTCAATGTGCCATAGTCCAACACACCGCACGCTCCATGATCCTGCATCCGCAAAAACCGTTGTTCGCCATGGGCGGTCTCAACAATCGCGTCGAGTTGTGGGATTTCGCCGAACGGCGTCTGACGTGACACATAGACCAACTAGGCGCCGTGGAACGTCTCGCTCTCTCTCCCAAGGGACATTATCCCGCCACCGTCAGACGCATCGAAAGTGATAGCGGGATTAGCGTGCGCCGACGGCAGGTCGCGGTATTTAGGACCAGCGACGCTGCCACCCGACCCAGCCACGAACTAAGTGCCGACCAACAGACCACCAACAGACCACCAACCCACCCCCAAGCTCACCCGGGCCGAGCCCGGCTGGCTGACCGCCGGTGGCCGCGCGAGCCTGGCACACCCATTCGACTTGCGCCGGCAAAAAAGCAGTTATCCCGCCCCTGCCCCACGGCTCGCCGATCACCGCCCTTTCCCTAAGCCCCGGGCCAGATGCCCGCCTCGCTATCGCGAGGGAAAACGGATCGCTGCGGCTCTGGACCATTGCGGCGAAGCACCGTGAACAGCCTACAGAACTCTAAACGCCCTGCCGGCCCGCCAGGCCATGCAGACCGAAGCCGCGCGGCTCCGGATAGAACAAATCCGCGAATTCGGCACCCGGGGCATCGTAAACGCCAATGGCAAACGCGCCGTTACTTGCGGCAGCGAAGGACCGGCGCGCTGGTGGGAATTCGAAGGACGACGTGTACATTGGAACAAAGCCGTTAACTCGGACCCCAAAAAGCGCCGCCCCTTCGTCGCTCTGCTTTTTGGGTTCGGTTATGGCAACTGTCAGGTCCGCTACTACCGCCCTCACGCTGCCATCACTTGCCTAATTTCTGTGATCTAAGGGGTGATAAATAGAAATCCATGGCATCGAGAAGAAACGAATGAAACGAGTATTTTTTCCATTACTCTTGGCATATTCGTGGCCGGGTGTGCGACACCACACGTCGTCGAGGAGCGCCAGCTTGGAGATGAAAAGCTCACCTGCGCTCAAATCGAAGCGCAGATCGCGGATGCCGAGAAGTTCAAGCAGGAGGCGCGCGACGAGAGGGGTGTTACGGGGACGAACACTGCGGCGCTCTTGCTGTTCTGGCCAGCGCTAATCGCCACGTACTCCAACATAGAAAAGGCCGTCAATGCGGCCAATGAACGCAAGCTGCATCTCCAGAAGATCCACACAGAGAAGGGCTGCGGGACATCGGCTACGACCCAGGACAGCATCGATTTGAACGCGAGGCTTAAGCAGATCTCTGAGCTACACGAGCAAGGGGCGCTCACGGATGAAGAATTCGCTGCCGCTAAGCAGAAGCTCCTCGGACTCTAGGACCGGCTTTAACCTTAAACAAATAAGGCTTCCTGTTCGGCGGTTTATATCTTCTCATTCTCTGAAATGCTCTACCGAGCCGTTGACCGTCGAGATTGACCCGATGCTGGATGATATTCGCTACCCTAGCAAAAAGCGCCCAGCGTCAGGCAACTCGATGCGCGGCCTAGGCGCAACGCCGAACATCCGGTGGGCCAAATAGTTATGGAAATCCACCACCACCCGCTCCATATCGACCAACTGACCACCACCGGTCAATTGCGCCGACATCCCAGCCTGGACCCGCTCGCAGAGATCTTTGTCCTCGGCAAAAAACGCTTCCGTGAAAGCGCGTGCCTCACTGTTTTCGAAATGGCTCAAATCGTCGGTGATACCGCCCGAGCGGATCATGGCGCTTTGCGGGCCGGTGGGATAAGCCGCGAGCCAACCCAATGTGTCGTAACCTAACACGCCGACGAAAGACGGCGGCAGGGAGATCAGCAGATAGTGATCAAAAGCTTCAGGGTAACCGCCGCTCAGCAGACCGCTCAACCCACTCTTATCCACTACAGTTCTACCACCGGTCAACGTCCATAAGGCATTACCGGCAACGTAATAAGCATCCCGCGTGGGAGTCAACGTTTCCAGCGTCTGCGCGTGCACTTTGAAAAGGTGATAGCTCTCCATGGCGTTTTCCATGACCAGCTTCCAATTGGCATCCCAATATTCGATGGGTCCCGAAAACGCTTTGTCAAAACGGCTTAGTTCGAATATTTCAAGGTAACGGTCGATGCCCGCCAAGCGTTCATGAAGCGGCTGTGGCGCCTTGCCCAAGTGCACGAATAGCAGGCCATGCCAATCGCTCACGGCAAAGACGGAAAGTTTGTGCCGCTGCCGCTCTACCTTGATGTCACTGGCCAAAGGCACTGCTTTAAGCGCGCCGTCATCCTCATAGGCCCAGGCGTGATAAGGGCAGACGATATTGCCCTCAATGCGGCCAAATCCATCTTCAAGTAGTTGCGTGCCCCGGTGTCTACAAACATTCGACAGAGCCCGCACCTGCCCATCGCGTCCACGCAGCACAACGAGCGGTTCGCCGCCCAAGTGCAAAGCGAAATAATCGCCAGGAGCGGCGATTTCCGCCCCCGCACAGACAAACACCCAATCATCGTGCAACACCCGCGTCATTTCCCGGCGGTAGTGCTCGGCATCGCGATAAACGAAAAATGGCAGCGAATGCGCTTCACCCAAAGGCACGGCCATGGCCTTGGCCAATTGCTCGTCATTCACTGGCCATCCTCCTCTATCGCCACCATTGGCCACCCCAGAGAACCATCACATCAAACGCGAGCAAAAGAATGCTGAACGCTGTCCAACTGAGCAGCAGCGCCCAGTAAGTCACGGGGTGGGTGGCACGTGGCACCGTCTCTAAAAACCACGTCTCCCGGGCGCGCAGATCACCGATCACCCAAGCGATCAAGACCATCGCCCACAAGCTATAGATACCGGTCAACAAGGAAACATAAACCAGCGCCAACCCCAGCCATGCTTTCCATTTCAACGGCGTAGCCGCTGAATCACCGCAAGCACTAGATTGTAGACGCTGGCGAGACGGCGCAATCTGCTTCAAGAGAACCGGTTCGGTTAACGACTAGAGCCGCGCCTCTTTAGTCGCCCGACGCTGCGCCAACAACTGCTGCCGCGTGCGTCCTTTGACCCGCTTCAGCGGATGCGCTGCCGGCTGCGGCGGTGGACGCAACTGCACTTGCGCCACCGCACGCCCAGCCAAGGGATCCCATACCGCTTCGCCCATAGGCAGCGGCTGCAAGATGTAGGCATCGCGTTTGGCGTTGTGCAGACACATGGACACAGGCCCCTCAGCCGTCATCACTTTAAAGACGCAGGCGCAGATACGCTCGCGCTCGAGGGCCGCCGCGTCCATGAAGTCGTGCACAGTGAAAGACAATGTTGACAATGTGCCAGGATGCTTGAGCCACGCCGCGGCTACCTTGGGGAGTTTGCGTCCTAACCAAGCGACGGCGCTAAGCGCGATGCCGGGATGGCTCAGCGCCCAGCGCCAAGCACGGCCTAATGTCACCAATGGAGCGTTGCGTTCAAGCACCAAGTCCGCGCTGGCCGCCTGTAGCCGGGCGATGAACTCGGGCTCATCAAAAAGATTGATGGTGTCTTGGCCGGCACACAGTGTCAGTCCGTACTGCGTACACGCCGGATGACCGATGCGGGAAACATCAAATCCGATCCGCGTGCCCGCGCCTTGTTCGATCTTGGCGATGGCCGATGCCATGGTGATGGCCTCACCGCGGCTGCGCCAAACCCCGCGCCCGGTATCGGCCAACAACTGAAACGCCGCCGTGCGCACGCAATCGGCGTTTTCCCTGAAGAAACGGACCAGATCCGGGACTTCGTGAAAATTACCTTCATGCAAAGTGGTATTGAACATGACCGACAAGCCGGCCGCCCGCGCGTTGTCCATATACGCTTTGCGCAACGGATTCAGATCCCTCTCACAGTGGTAACCTTTGCGCTCCTGGGTGGTGTCCACATGAAACGCGACATCGACCAAGCCGGCCTGCGCCAAGCGCCCCAACAGCTCGGCGCTCGCTTTGATACCGTTGGTCATCAGCGTGGGCCGCAGGCCCCGCTCGACAATGCGGCGCACGATGGCAACGAGTTCGTCATGGTTGCGCAGCGTCGGATCGCCACCGGTCACTTGGACATCGGTTTTGGCGCCGTAGTACTCGAAGATACGGTCGATGCGCTTATATATCTCGTCCACAGGCAGATCGCGCACCGCCTCGGAGTGCTCGGAGAGATAACAGGCGGTGCAATCGAGATTGCAGCGCTGGGTGATCTCGAGCGCCACGCAGCCTATAGGCCAGCGTTGCCCCATCTGCTGATCGGACCCGCCACATCCGGCACCGCACATAGCTTCGTGAGCGGCGCGCAGGGCGCCCGTTCTGGATGATTGCGGCGCCTCTGGACGCCACTCGCGCACCTCGCGTGCGCTCATGATGGCTTCATTTGACACGAACGTCTCCCACCCGCCAGGCCAACCCCTTTACGCTTCGAACTACGACCATGGGGGCGAACCTCAGGTTCCGTTGGAACTCCAGCCAAGCCCTTCCTGTCGGACCGGACACCGCTTCGTATGCTGCCATGAATGGCATTAGGTAGAGGTGCCCATGTTCAGACAGCTATTCGCCTGCTCAGCTCTGCTGTGCGCCACTGCGACATCATTCGCCGAGCAAACGCCAGCGCAGCAAGCGCTCGAAGCCTGGGCCAGGGTGTTGGCCGCCTACCAGGGTGTTGGCCGCCTACGTGGATACTCAAGGGCGCGTCGATTTTCGCGCGCTGGCCAAAGACTCTTCGGACTTGGACCAATACATCGCATTTATCGCCGAGCATTCCCCCATGGCAACGCCGCAACTGTTCCCGGATGAACATACCCGCTTGGCCCACTACCTGAATTCCTACAACGCTCTATCCATGAAAGCGATATTGGATGAAGGGATCCCCGAGTCCTTAGGTGGACTCAAGAAGTTCTGGTTCTTCGGTATCAAGGATCATGCCATCGGCAATCAAGAGATGACCCTTTATAGCTATGAGAACGACATCATTCGAAAGCTGGGCGAACCGCGTGTGCATTTCGCCTTGAACTGCATGTCGGTGGGCTGTCCACGCCTGCCGCAGGTGCCGTTCGACGCCGCCACGTTGGCAACACAGCTCGAAGCGGAAACCCGCAAGTTTCTAAATGAAGAGCGCAACGTGCGGGTTGACGATAGCCGCCGGCTCGTGTGGTTAACCGAAATATTCGATTTCTTCCCGGAAGATTTCCTGGCCGAGAGTCCCTCTCTTATCGCTTACGTGAATCGGTACAGGGCGAGGCCGATCCCGGCGGACTACAAGGTAAAATTCATCGATTACGATTGGACCGTGAACGGGCAGCCCCGATAGTCCTATAGGCGCTTTCGCATCATAGCTATGACATCGGGGGCCATTGCATCGGGCGGCGAATTCGATTCAACTGTGCCGCGATTACACCCGCGGCACAGTTGACAGATGACTCGTAAGATTACCCTATACGGCGTTGGCAAAACCCGCTCCGCGCGCCCGCAATGGACCCTTCTGGAACTCGGCCTACCTTTTGCATTCGTCGATGACGGATCGATGATCGGCAGCGATACGCTGCGCGCACTCAATCCCATGGCAAAGCTGCCGGCCATCGTTATAGACGGCCAGGCGCTGTTCGAATCAGCGGCCATCTGCACCCACCTGTGTGATCTGAACCCCGCTGCGCGCCTATCGTTTGCCGCCGGCAGTAGGGAGCGCGGCCTGCAAGATCAGTGGATCTCGTTCGTGCTGAGCGAATTGGACGCTTATCTTTGGAGCAATGCCAAGCACCTATCCATGTACCCCGAAGATAAGCGGGTGCCGGCAGTGGTGGCGCGCAACAACGAAGAGCTGCACACAGGTCTTCGCGTGCTGGCAGCGCACTTGGAACAGTCGCCGTACTTGGTGGCAGAGCGCTTTAGCGTCACCGACATAGTGACGGGTTGGACCGTCAACTGGGCCCGCCGTATGCAACATCTAGCCCCTTATCCCGCTTTGAGCGTTTATCTACACCGTTTGTTCGAGCGGCCCCACTGCACGCTCGACCAGGAGGGCTAAAAACGTGACTGTAGGTCCACACAGCACCCTGCGCCAGCAACTAGCCGCGGTGGCTAATGGGCGCACCAGCGTGTACCGGCTCGCACAGCAGATGATCGAACGCATCGCCGAGCGGGATACTCAAGTGCGGGCATTCGAATACATAGATACCGCCAAAGCCCTGCGCCGTGCAAAAGCCTTGGATGCAGGACCGGCACAGCCCTACCGCGGACTGATATTCGCCGTCAAGGACAACTACGACACCCATGACATGCCTACCGCCTACGGCAGCGCCATCCATGCGGGCGCGCAGCCGCCCCGCGATGCCGCGCTAGTTGCAGCGCTCAGAATCCAGGGCGGCTTGCTGCTCGGCAAAACCGTCACCACGGAATTCGCCCACCGCTGTCCCGGCCCCACTACCAACCCCTGGAACGCCGCCCACACACCGGGCGGGTCCTCCAGCGGTTCAGCGGCAGCGGTGGCCGCCGGGTTCGTAGCGCTCGCGCTCGGTTCCCAAACCACCGGCTCCGTTATCCGTCCCGCAGCTTACTGTGGCGCGGTGGGTTATAAACCCACTTATGGGGATTTGAATACCTCCGGCATGTTAGCCAACACACCGAGCTTCGATACCGCTGGCCTCTTCGCCCGCCATATCGACGATCTGGTGCTCGCCCGCGCCGCCTTATTGGGCGACAGCCACGCGCCCCTGTCGCCGCCACCTATAGAGCGAATGCGTATAGGCCTTAGCCGTTCGCCGTGGTGGCAGCAGGCGGATGCGGATGCCCGAACTCATTTGCACGATGCGGCCAGGGTCTTGCGCGCCGGCGGCGCCGAAATCATCGAGTTCGACGATGATCCTTTTTTTGTGGATCTAGAGACGCACAACCGCACCGTATCCGGCTTCGAATTCGCCCGCACCTTGGCCCACGAGCGGTTATATGCCGAGGACGCGCTCAGCAGCGATTTACGCGATGGACGCATGCGCGATGGCCTAGAGGGCGACTACGAGACCTATATCACCGCTCAAGCACGCCTGGAGCAGGCCCGCCTCGCCATGGATGAACGCATGGACAGGCTCGATGTACTCATCACCTTGCCCGCACCGGGCGCGGCGCCGGCCGGCTTAGGCAGCACGGGCCCCGCCACCTTCAACATGGCCTGGACCACCTTGCACATGCCGGCGTTGACGCTACCGCTGTACACTTCGGCGGCAGGATTACCCATCGGCCTTCAAGTCTGCGCCAAACGCCGGCGCGATCGGCATTTGTTGGCCCATGGGCTGGCGCTTACGGCCGCACTCGGTGGTTGACTTCGCAGGGTGAATAAATAGGGTGGTGAATAAATCTCGTGGATAACAATGCCGTAGAAATCGTCGATGTGGCCCCCCGTGACGGCTTCCAATCCGTCAAACCCTACATCCCGACGCCGGCTAAAGCCGAGATCGTGCGGGCTTTGTTGAACGCTGGTGTCAAGCGTGTAGAGACGGGTTCATTCGTCAGCCCCAAAGCCGTGCCTCAGTTAGCGGATACGGCTGAAGTTCACCAAACATTGGGCCCATCAACATCGGGCCCGGCAAAGAACTATCGCCTGCCCGCCCTCATCGCCAACGCCCGCGGCGGCGCCCGCGCTCTCGCAGCGGGCGTCAGCGATTTGGTCTACGTGTTCTCGGTATCCGAGACCCATAACCGGGCCAATGTGCGTAAAAGCGTCGCCGAGTCGGTGGAGGAACTGAAACAAGTGATCCACACCCACCGGGGTACCCCCGGCTTTCGCCTACGGGTCAATGTGGCCACCGCTTTCGACTGTCCCTACGCAGGCCGTATCGACGCCGCCGCGGTGATGCCATGGTTGGACGCTGTTATGGAACTGGCGCGGGATGAGCCGGACGGCGCCTTCGAGTTCGGTATCTGCGACACCACCGGCCGCGCTTTTCCCGACCAAGTCGGCGCGCTGTTCGAACAAGCCATAACAACATTCGGCACTGGCGAAACCGTTGCTTGGGCCTTCCACGGCCACGACACCTTCGGGTTAGGTGTGGCCAACGCGCTCGCCGCCCACGGCGCCGGCGTGCGGGTATTCGACGCCGCGGCGGCGGGGCTTGGCGGCTGTCCGTTCGCGCCGGGGGCCACCGGCAACACCGCCACCGAGGATCTCGTCTTCACCTTCGAGAATATGGGCATAACCACAGGCATAGACATAGAACGGCTACTCGCCGTGGCGGACACGATCGCCGCGTTGCCTGGCGCCCGAGTAGGCGGGCATCTACGCGGCGTACCGCGCCAGCGCGTGCTGGCCTAAGCGTGTGATGGCGTAGCGGAGCATTTCATCGCAATGAAAACAATAGTGATTACAGGCGCCGCCGGCGACGTGGGTGCGCGGCTGCGCGAAGAATTGCGCGGCAAATATCGATTACGGCTCGCCGATATACGTCCGATCAGCGATCGGGTAGCCGGTGAAACATTCATAAACGCCGACGTCACCGATCTCAATGCCATGACCGCATTGATGCGAGAAGCGCACGGCGTCATCGCTCTAGGCGGCGAATCACGCGAACACCAATGGCAACGCATTTTGGAGCGCAACATCATCGGTATGTACCATCACTACGAGGCGGCGCGCCAGGCCGGTGTTGAACGGGTGATATTCGCTAGCTCCAATCACGCCGTGGGTTTTTACCGGCGCGATGAGACCATCCCGGTGGACGTGACGGTACGCCCAGACAGCCGCTACGGCGTATCCAAAGCGTTCGGCGAGGCCGCCGGCAGTTTATATGCCCACAAATACGGTCTTCGTATCCTTTGCATCCGCATCGGCAATGTGGCCGATGCACCGGTGGACAAACGCCGGCTGGCCATATGGATAAGTCCCCGCGATCTCGCACAACTGATCACCATTGGCCTGGAGCATCCGGATTTACGATTCGAGATCGTCTACGGTGCGTCGAACAACAAGCGCTCATGGTGGGATAACAGCAATGCCCACCGCTTGGGTTATGTGCCCCAAGATCATTCGGAAGATTATGCCGGGGCGGTGCTCGCCCGCGAACCGGCAACCGATCCGGGTTCGCTGCCCGAGCTTTACCAAGGCGGCGATTTCACCGAGGCGGAGATCGGCGGCGGCCAGCCAGCGGCGAACAAGAGCGGCTGATGGCAATAGCCGAGGACCTCATCTTCGACACCAAGATCGCCATCGTGCTGCGCGACGATTTAGCGGTCTGGCAAAAGCTCAACGTTACGGCGTTTTTGATGAGCGGTATAACCGGCCAGGCGCCGGATATTATTGGCGAACCGTACATTGACGCCGCTGGCAACCGCTTCAACGCCCTCAGCATCCAACCCGTCATCTGCTTGAGTGCACCGGGCGAGCGCCTTGCCACCATCCACCGGCGGGCAGTAGAACGGAGCGTAATAACATCCGCCTATGTGGAGGAAATGTTCGCCACCGGTCACGATGCCGCTAACCGGGAGGTTTTCACCCAATTCTCCCCGAATAACGCCAAAATAGTGGGGCTCGGTGTGCGGGCGGAGCGGAAGTTAGTGGACAAGATCACCAAGGGTGCCAAGATGCATACTTAAAAAAACGTAGAAAGGTTTTTAGCCAGTAAAACATTCTGGTCGAGGATGATCTCCCGCCGCTGAATCTTCCAACCCTCAGCCGCCGCAATCAACGTATCGAAACGCTTGCCGACGAAGGTGTGGGTCTCGTACTCGACCCGGTTTTGATAAACCAAAAATCTGCATGAGAGTTTGACCTGCCGAGGCGCACCGTCTGCCTCCCTTAGCTCCAGCAAACGCACGTTGGCGATCATATGACAGACACGCGATAGCGGCTCCTCCGCATAATGCAATCCAGTCATGATCTGCTCTACCCGCTTGGCGAGTGTCCATTTGTCTTCATCAAACCAACTGATCCCCTCGCCCTCGCGGGTATTTTCCCGGGTGGCGTGCTCACCGAACCGAACATTGCGCCGTATCGGCATGAAGTAGATCAGATCATCGGAAAAAAGCCTCAGCCATTCCTCGAAACGGCGCTCGTCGATGAGTTCCGCCTCATGAAAAAGAAATTCTTCCAACTCGTATTTGAGCGCTATCAGGCGAGCGTCCACCAACTGTTGGGCACCTCTAAAATAGTCATTTTTTCGTGAGTGCAAGGAAGCACCGCGCGCAGAACCGCAGTGTATAGCTCATACCTGAGGATTGGAGCACGGAGCTGACGCCGCAATCGCGGAAAAAGTGCATTTTTTTAAGGTGCCCTGCTTTACTCCGCAGCAGTGGGTGGCGTGAAACGCTTATCCGAACGCCCGAGTAAAACATCCCAAGGCCTGTCGTCTATGTAATCCGCCCAACGCCGGTAAAACCCCCGCGCCATGTGCTCGCTGATCTGCGTGCTCACCTCGCCCTTGATGCGCAGTCCGAGTATCTCCGGATCGAGGCGCGGACTGTGCATGGACTGTTGATAGTTGAACGCGTAACGCTTAGCCACTGTACCTACGCTCGCCTGTGTCGCATATAACCAGTTTTCCATGTCGTCCTGCTCCGTCATACCGGCAGGTCCCGAGTAGCGCATGTAGAAACGGCGCAAGAATTGCTTGACGGCGGTGGGAGCATCCGCATCCACCATGAAAAAACGCCACGCTTCGGTTTGCGTGGGACTGTGCGGATGCCAAGTACAAAGGCCGCGCGGCTGGCCACCGTGATAAGAGGTATTCGGGAACATAGTGCCAACGAAAGGCAGCAAGCGTGCAGCGTCGCCCAAGCGGCGGTTGCGCGCCTCGTAGCAGTGGCGAAAATACGCTTCTATCTCGGGATCGTCCTTGAATGATTCCACGTATTCCCGGCCCACGGGCCGCACCGCGCTATGCACTCCATGCCCGGCGGGAAAACTCACCCACACGTGTTGCGCCTGCTCCAGTTCATCGTCCCGGCGCCCCTTAACCCCACGCCCGGCGCTTGGGCCAATACCGATCATATCCACCGACCGGTGGCTGGGATTATGGTAGGTATCGCCCAAAAAATTTTCCGCAGCGAATTTCCAATTGGCCGGAAACACCCATTTGTGCAGACCGATAACCTCGGCGCCCCCAGGGCGCCCGTCGCGGCAATCCAAGGCCAGGTCCAGATGCGTCTTGGCGTCACCTAAATAAGTCTCGAAATCAGGGGCGTGTTCGTCCCATGTGGCCCAGATGCTGCCTTTGTAGATAGCCATGCGGGCCACCTTGATGAGCGACCAACGGCTGCGATCGATGCCCCCTTCGTACACCGTCTTGTCATGGGGAACGCCGCGCAAACTGCCGTCCGTGTCGTAAGCCCATGCGTGATAAGGGCAGGTAAACCGATCAGCATTGCCGGACTCGTAGCGGCACACTTTCATGCCCCGGTGCCGGCATGAATTCAACAAAACATGCACTTCGCCGCTTTTGTCACGCGCCAAAATCACCGACTCCGCGCCCATCCGTGAAGCGAAGAAATCGCCGGGGTTCGCTATCTGCGACTCATGGCCTATGAACAACCAGGCGCGGGTGAACAATCTCTCCAGTTCCGCTGCGTACACGCCCTCCTCAACGAATATATGCCGCGGCACTATGCCAGCGGCCAGCTCGGCGCAGTCAATAGGTTTCATGACGGGTATATCACTCGCTAGTAGGCGTACCACGCAAACACGTTCTATGTAATACACGGGCGTGTGCGGCGGCGTCGAAGTTGGGCAACGCCCGGTGCAACAAACAGCGGTTGTCCCACATGATGACATCCCCCGGTGCCCACCTGTGCTGATACACGTTGGACGGATGGGTGGCGTGGGTTTCCAGTGCCTCGATGCGGGCCCGGCCCGGTGCCAACGGCAGCCCTTCCAGGTGAGAGGCGTGGGCCCCCACGAACAGCGCCCGGCGCCCGGTGTCGGGGTGGGGCCGGGCCAACGGATGGCTCATGGGCGGTGCGTCCAGCCGCTCCGCCTCGGAGATGATTTTGCCGGCATTGTCGCGCGACAGCGCCCAACTGTGCACCACCCGCACACCTTCCAGTTCCGCCCGGATCGCAACGGGCAGCGTTTCCCAGGCGCGGTACATATTGGCAAAACAGGTATCACCCCCTTCAGGCGGCAGTTGCACCGCATGCAACACGGTGGCCATAGACGGTGCCGCTCTGAACGATTTATCCGAGTGCCAGCGCGTTGAACCCAGTACCCCGGTGGGGACGCCACGCTCGTCCAAGTTACTCACCACGTGCAACAAACTCAAATCGCTGCCTTGATTGCACGGCATGTGTTTTTCAAGCGTGCCGAATTGCCCGGTAAACGCGATCTGCTGCTCTTTGCCGAGCGCTTGGCCGCGAAATACCAATAATTGATATTGCAGAAAAGCCTGATAAACCGCCTCTTGGGTAGGCCGGTCCAAAGGCTTGCGCAGGTCGAGTCCGATGACCTCGGCCGCTAGAATAGACGACAGCCGGTTGATGGCGAAGGACGGCGCAATAGCGGGAACAATCGTGTTCATACCGAGTCAACTCGTAATGGCCGGACCAGGGTCGAGGATCCACGACAGCGCAGGCGCCGATCAAGCCGCGGCCCGGCGCCTGCGCCACCGACATAAGTTACTGACAATTCGAACGGGAAACCACGCCCATGCAGACAAAGCACCACTTATCCTGGGTCTTGGCATTACTGATGCTGGCGGTAGGCCCTGCGAGGGCCGAACCGGTCGGCGATGAGCAAACCGCAGCCCGAACGTCCACGGTGGCAGTCAAGACCGGGGCGGCAGGCAAGACCGAAGCGGTGGGCAAGGCACCGGAGAATACCGGTACAGAGACCAGCAATAATGCGCGAGCGGCACAACAGCAAGCGGCCAAAGAACAGATTGAAGCGCTCGACTTGGATGCGCTCACCGAACGGTTACGTGGCACCGACGCCCTCGGATTTTTCACCAAGCTCGAACTCAAATCGCAGATGGATAACTTGGTTGACGGCTTCAAATCATTTTATGACCACAAGCGCGACGATCCGGCGCAACTCGAACAACTACGCGAACGCTTCGAACTCTTGTTATTGAAAGTCATGACTTTGGTACAAGACGGCGACCCCGAGCTGTCGGCTGATATAGCGTTCGCCGAGCCACAACTATGGGACGTGCTGAACAACCCCCAAGAACTGGCCAAGCTATGACCGTCTAGGCGGCCATGGCTGGCTTATCGTGCATCAGGTTTATCATGCAGGAGCCATCCATGTTTAGAACCATTTCCTTCGCTTCGCGCGCGCTGGCCACGGCGGGTGCCGGCGTGACCCTGCTGTTCGCAAGCGCGTCCTTCGCCGGTGACAAAACCGCCAAGGACTTGCGCTCCGTTATCCTATTGCAAGGCCACTCGTGCCCGGCCGTCTCCCAATACGGCAAGAACGGCAATAACGACTACACCGTCAACTGCGACAACGGTGCCGGTTACCGCGTCAAAGCCGATGGCGGCCGGGTGGCGGTCACCAAGCTGTAGGAAACGCCGCGCGGTGCCCCCCGGCACCGGCGGCCGCCACACCATCCGCACAACCATACCGTCAAGTATGCGTCTGTACACTGGCGCTAGGCGCCGGCTCTTGCCACACTCTCCCAGCTATGGGTTT
The DNA here is from genome assembly GCA_012103455.1 of Gammaproteobacteria bacterium. Lineage (GTDB taxonomy): Bacteria > Pseudomonadota > Gammaproteobacteria > HK1 > HK1 > WLWT01. Next base: position 2,284,452 of record WLWT01000001.1, on the reverse strand, counting down.
CATGCTCGAGAGTGAATCGTGGCTGCCGCCGATCCCAAGCCTGTCAATAGATCCGCTACCACTAGGCCCGGCACAACTAGACCCAACACAACCGGGCCCAACACAACTAGGCCCGGCATAAGCCGCTCGGCCGAAGCGCGAGCGCTCGCGGTGGTGCCTACGCTGGTGGCCGAACGTGCCGGCATCGAAGCGGCACGGGAACTGACCCCGCCCGTGCTGAACGCGATGCACGCCGAAGCACTCTTTCGTCTGTCCCTGCCGCTGTCTTTAGGTGGCGCCGCCCTGCCGCCGGCGCAATTGGCGCGGGTGACGGAAACGATCGCCACCGCCGATGCCAGTGCCGCATGGTGCCTAGGCCAAGGGCTAGGCTGCGCCATGTCCGGCGCTTTTCTGGACGATGCTCCGGCCCGCCACGTGTTTGGCGCGCACGATAGCGTATTGGCGTGGGGCGCCGGCAATCAAGGTAAAGCCATTGCGGCGCACGGTGGCTACCGGATCAGCGGCACGTGGCAGTTCGCCAGTGGTAGCAAACATGCCACCTGGCTGGGCGCTCATTGCAAAGTCTACCAGGCCGATGGAACAACACCCAAACTCGACGCCGCCGGTAAACCCGCCGTGCGCACGGCGTTATTGCCACGCGAACGGGCAACGCTCGCCGATGATTGGTACGTAATGGGGCTTCGCGGCACGCGCAGCGAAGGTTATTCGGTCGATGATTTATTCGTCGAGGAGGCCTACACCCTGAACCGCGAGGCGCGCGAGGAATGCCGCCAGGACGAACCACTTTTCATCTTCCCGACGACCAATGTTTACGCCGCTGTGTTCTCCGGTGTGGCCCTTGGCATCGCCCGCGGCGGGCTAGATGATCTACGGGCTTTGGCGGAGCATAAAACCGCCCGCGGTGCTCCCAGCGCGCTTAAAGACAGCCCGGTTTTTCATACCGATCTGGCCCTGCTCGAAGCCCGTTATGGCGCGGCCCGCGCTTTTCAACAAACCACCCTAGATGAGATCTGGGACGCAGTGTGCGCCACCCGCACCCTGTCCCTCGAGCAGCGGGGCCGCATACGTCTGGCCACCACCCATGCCATCAATGAAGCGACCGATGTCATGGAAAAGGTTTACCGCATGGCCGGCGCTACCGCTATTTTTCAAAATCAACCGTTCGAGCGCCGCTTCAGGGACGCCCACGCGGTATCGCAACAAGTGCAGGGCCGTGTCACCAACTACGAGACGGTGGGCCGGCTCATGATGGGCCTCGACGTTCCCATGATGTTTATGTGAGCGCCAATACCGACTTCCTCTGCGCGGTGCTTTCTTGCACTGACGAAAAAATGATTATTTTCAGCGCTGCCCTCAAGCTGCCGCCAGCGCCACTGTACTCGTTTGCAATGTGGGTAATGCGGGTCAACCACCGCCGTGTGTACGCACCATTGTCTGCCACAATGACAGGGTTTGAACGGATCGCCCTGGAGATAGCACCATGAGCGAAGAAGCGCGTCCATTTCGCTTCTACGACAACAGACAGAAATACCTGTCCTTCGTCACCACCTGCAATGAGAAATGGAAAATAGCGCAACGGGCCATTGAAGAGTTGCGTCACATCAAGCCGACTCCGCCCGCCCTTCGCATCTTCGATGCCGGGATGGGCGATGGCACCTTGCTCAGCCACATCATGCGCGCCTCCCACAAGCTATTCCCCACCGTACCGCTGTACGTGGTGGGCAAAGAGATCAGCTTGGAGGACATACGCCTCAGTCTGGACAAGCTGCCGGACCGGTTCGTGGAACACACCGCCACCGTAGTGGTATTCACGAACCTTTATTACGCTAACGCACCGTGGTTGCGCCGCGCCAAGAAAGACCTGGCGATCAACTGGACAGATCTCCCACTACACGGCAACACCGCGGCCGAATTCGGCGAACAGCTAAGGGATCTGGACACCCAACTGGTCGATGGCTGGCGCGTGCGCCCCAGCGCCAGAACCGGCAACCCGCTCTACGAAACACCGTCGGTCCTGGTCATATACCGCGCAGACCAAGACTTCGTACTGAACAGCATCAAACCGCGCAGCGAGGATGTAGCCGCCGACTTCGACCTAGTGCTGGTATCCCAGCCATGGCGCGCGCGTATACCCGCGCACTTCAAAGTCAAGAACGTCTTGGAGCCCATGTCCCGCGCCCTCGCCCCCGGCGGCCGCGCCCTGATAGCCCAGTCCATCGGCAACGATCCGGGCCTGGAGCTCATCCGCCAGATCTGGCCCGACGAAGATCCGTTTCAAGTCACCCGCCACGAACTCATTCAGACCCTCAAACAAACCCTAGGCGAGCGCGCCAACGACTACCGCATCAGCGGTGTTTCCGACTCCGACGCGCTGCTCAGCTATCAGATGCACACACTGCCCGATGAAATTCAGTCCAGCATCGGCACCTCCACCTTATTCGCCGCTTGGAATGCCGCCATCTACGTGGCACAAGTGGAAGATGAACGCTTGGAGCCGGTACTGAGTTCCGGCGAGTACCTGGAGCACACCAGCCGCATTCTGCGCAAATACGGCGGCCTTTGGTTCAATGACGAAGTCTTCGTCATCGCCAAACGCGCCCGCCTCCAAAACGGCCCGCAACAACCATCCAAACCCATCCTAAAGGAGCTGAGACCATGAGCCTATTCGATATGAGCGATGCCGTAGCCATCGTCACCGGGTCCACCAAAGGCATCGGCAAAGCCATCGCCGAACGCTTATGCGAAGCCGGCGCCAAAGTCGTGGTATCCAGCCGCAAATCCGATGTGTGCGAAGCGGTAACCGCCGATATCAACAAAAACATCGCTAAAAACGGCGGCCAGGCCATCTCCATTGCCTGTCACGTGGGCGATGATGAGCGGCTGCAATACCTCGTCGATAGCACCTTGGACAAGTGGGGCAAAATCACCACCCTAGTCGCCAACGCCGCCGTCAACCCTTACCACGGCCCCTCCAGCGGCATCCCCGACTCGGCGTTCGAGAAGATCCTCGACATCAACGTGCGCAGTACCTTCAAACTGTGCCACTTGGTACTGCCACACATGGCGCAGCGCAACGAAGGCGCGATCATCATCATCGCCAGCATCGCCGGCCTCAAAGGCTCCACCGATCTGGGCGCTTATGCCATATCCAAAGTCGCCGAGCACCAGCTCGCCCGCAACCTGGCGGTGGAATACGGCCAGCACAATATCCGCGTCAATGCCATCGCTCCGGGCCTCATCAAAACCGACTTCGCCAAGGCCCTATGGACCGATCCGGTCCGCTTGGAGCGGGTGTCCAGCCAACTGCCGCTGCGCCGTATAGGCGCTCCGGACGAAATCGCCGGCACCGCCGTTTGGCTAGCTAGCGCCGCTGGCGCTTACGTCACCGGACAGGTCATCAACGTCGATGGCGGGTCCGCTGTCGTCTAACGCTTGCCAGCGCTAAAAAGCGCTGCGGGTAAAAGTTGCGGATAAAAAGCGTTGCGCTCTTGACGCAGCGCCTAGGCTAGCCGGCCGCCTAGCCGCGCCAACCCGCCGCGCCATTCGCACACTGCCGCCGGCCTCAGCCTACTTTGACCTATAATCCGCGCTTTCTACCATCACCCCTCATCCATAGCCAAAGCCTTATCATCCATGGCCAAAGCCTTAAGCCACATACTGAAGTAGCCCGTACATGAATAAGCCAAGAACCCTATTCGAGAAGATCTGGGACAGCCACGTGGTGGCGACGGAACCGGACGGCACCTGCCTCCTATACATCGATCGCCACCTCACCCACGAAGTCACCACGCCACAACCCTACGCAGGGCTGCGCACCGCGGGCCGTAAAGTACGCCGCCCGGACGCCACCCTCGCGGTCATCGATCACAACATCGCCACCGATCGCAGCGAAGGCATAGCGGCCGACTCGCAGCTACAGATAGACACCCTCATCGACAACTGCGCCGAATTCGGCGTCGAACTGTTTCACTACGAAGACAAGCGCAATGGCATCGTCCACATCATCGGCCCGGAGCAAGGCTTCACCCTGCCCGGCATCACGCTGGTATGCGGCGACAGCCACACCGCCACCCACGGCGCTTTCGGTGCCCTCGCTTTCGGCATCGGCACCTCGGAAGTCGAACACGTATTGGCCACGCAAACGCTGATCCAAGCGCCCGCCAAATCCATGCGCATCACCGTCGATGGCGAGCTGCCCTTAGGCTGCACCGCCAAAGATCTGATCCTCGCCATCATCGGCAAAATCGGCACCGGCGGCGGCACCGGCCACGTCATCGAATACACCGGTCCGGCCATCGAAGCCCTGTCCATGGAAGGGCGCATGACGGTCTCCAACATGAGCATCGAAGCGGGCGCTCGCGCCGGCCTCATCGCCCCCGACAAAACCACCTTCGACTATCTCGAAAACACCCCCCGCGCCCCTCAAGGCGCGCGATGGGAGCAAGCCGCCGCCTACTGGCGCACGCTGCCGTCCGATGATGGCGCCCGGTACGACAAAGAAGCGACCTTGGACATCAGCGCCATCGTGCCACTCACCACCTGGGGCACCAGCCCGCAGGATGTTATCCCCATCACCGGTAATGTGCCCGACCCCGCCGACGCCGGCAGCGCCGGCCAACAAGCCAGCATGGAACGGGCCCTAGCCTACATGGACCTCACCCCAGGACAGGCCATGCGCGATGTAAAAGTACAGCGCGTGTTCATCGGCTCGTGCACCAATGGCCGCATCGAAGACATCCGCGCCGTCGCCACCGTCGCCAAAGGCCGCAAAGTCGCCGACGGCGTACGCGCCATGGTGGTGCCAGGCTCCGGCCTGGTGAAAGAGCAAGCCGAGCAAGAGGGCTTGGCCGCCACCCTCATCGAAGCCGGCTTCGAATGGCGCGAACCCGGCTGCTCCATGTGTCTGGCCATGAACACCGACAAACTGAGCCCGGGCGAACGCTGCGCCTCCACCACCAACCGCAACTTCATGGGCCGCCAGGGCCGCGATGGCCGCACCCATTTGCTCAGCCCCGCCATGGCCGCCGCCGCCGCCGTCACCGGGCGCCTGAGCGATGTCAGAGATCTGGTCTAAGCCACGCCAATAGAGGACTCACCCCATGGAAAAATTCGTCACCCTGTCCGGCGTTGCGGCGCCGATGAACGCCATCAACATAGACACCGATCAGATCATCCCCAAACTGCATCTTCGCACCATCAAACGCACCGGCCTCGGCAAAGTGTTGTTCGACGAGCTGCGCTTCAACACCGATGGCAGCGAAAAACCGGAATTCGTGCTCAACCAAGAGCCCTACCGCAACGCCAAAATCCTGCTCGCGGGCGACAACTTCGGCTGTGGCTCATCGCGCGAGCACGCGCCGTGGGCATTGCTGGACTTCGGCATCCGCTGCGTCATCTCCACCAGCTTCGCCGACATCTTCTACAACAACTGCTTCAAGAACGGCATCTTGCCCATCACCGTCAGCAAGGAAGAGCTGGACGTGCTCATGGGCGATGCGTCGGACAAGGAAAACCCGCAACTGAGCGTCGATCTGCAAACGATGGAGATCCGCCGGCCCAACGGCCCGGTGGTCAAATTCGAGATAGACGAATTCCGCCGCCACTGCTTACTCAACGGCCTGGACGACATCGGCCTCACGCTGCAAAAAGTGGACAAAATCGACGCCTTCGAAGCGCAGCAAAAAGCCAGCCAGCCGTGGCTGTATATCTAAGAGCCTATATCCAGGAGCAAGAGGCGCATGGGCCAGCCAAGAACGCTATTCGACAAAATCTGGGACAGCCACCTAGTCGAAGTGCAAGATGACGGTATCCACATCCTTTATATCGATCGCCAGTTATTGCACGAAGTGCTCTCGCCACAAGCCTTCGAGGGGCTGCGCACCGCCGGCCGCCAGGTACGCCGGCCCAGCGCCAATCTGGCCGTGGCCGATCACAACGTACCCACCACCGATCGCACCCAAGGCATCGCAGACGCCGAGTCCCGCCTGCAAGTGGAAACGCTCAGCCGCAACTGCGCGGACTTCGGCGTACCCATCTTCGACATGTTGGACGCGCGCCAAGGCATCGTGCACGTCATCGGCCCGGAACAAGGCTTCACCCTGCCAGGCACCACCTTGGTGTGCTGCGACTCGCACACCGCCACCCACGGCGCCTTCGGCGCCCTCGCTTTCGGTATAGGCACCTCCGAAGTCGAGCACGTGTTGGCCACCCAAACCCTGCGTACCTCACGCCCCAAGAACATGCGCATCACAGTGCACGGCTCGCTACCCGCGGGCGTCACCGGCAAGGATCTGATCATGGCCATCATCGGCGAATTGGGCACCGCTGGCGGTACCGGCCACGTGGTGGAATACGCCGGTCAAGCCATCCGCGAGCTGTCCATGGAAGGGCGCATGACCGTGTCGAATATGACCATCGAAGCCGGCGCCCGGGCCGGCCTCATCGCCCCGGATCAAACAACCTTCGACTACGTGGCGGGCCGGCCCCTGTCACCCAGCGGCGAGACCTTCGATGCCGCGGTGGCCTATTGGAAAACCCTAGTCTCCGACCAAGGCGCCCGCTACGACAAAGAAACCACCATCGACGCCCGCGCTATCGCACCACAAGTGACCTGGGGCACCAGCCCCGAGGATGTGATCGCCATCACCGGCGTGGTACCGGACCCCGCAGGCGCGGCCACCGCCGCCAAGCGCAACGCCATCGAGCGGGCGCTCGCCTACATGGGCCTCACCCCCGGCACCAAAATGACCGACATCAGCATCGACAACGTCTTTATCGGCTCGTGCACCAACAGCCGCATGGAGGACCTGCGCGCCGCCGCTGCCATCATCGAAGGCAAACGAGTAGCCAGCCACGTGCAGGCCATGGTCTCCCCCGGCTCCACCCTCATCAAAAAGCAAGCCGAAGCAGAAGGCTTGGACCGAATCTTCATCGCCGCCGGCTTCCAATGGCGCGAATCGGGCTGCTCCATGTGCCTTGGCATGAACCCGGATCGGGTGGCACCCGGCAAGCGCTGCGCCTCCACCTCCAACCGCAATTTCGAAGGCCGCCAAGGCCGCGCTGCCCGTACCCACCTGGTCAGTCCCGCCATGGCCGCAGCGGCGGCGATAACAGGACGCCTGACGGATGTGCGCCAAATGGGATAGACGAGAGCCCATAGGAGATAAAACCGTGCCCATAGGACCGTGCCCATAAGAGACAAAAAAGCGGGAATCACCGGCGAACACAAAGCCTGCATAGGGCGAGATCGAGTCGGTGGACGTGGCCGGCAAACAAGCCAAGCTGAAACTCTTCATCAAGGACGGGAGCGGCGATGCCACCACCCCCGGCAACGCCACCGTCCGGTTCAACCGAGCGTAAACAACACAAGCGGGAACCTCCCATGCCAGTAGTCCCTCCCACGCTAGGCCACAACTTCGTGGTCAGCGCTGGCCATGAACTGGCCGCCCTCGCCGCTTTCGAAATCCTGGACAACGGCGGCAACGCGGTGGACGCAGGCGTGGCCGCCATCTTGACCCTAGGCGTGGTCTACAGCGACCAAGTCAGCATCGCTGGCGTCGCCCCCATGATCATTCATTGGGCGCAGACCGGCGAGACCCTCACCGTCACCGGCCTGGGCGGCTGGCCAGCGGCCCTGGACGTGGACGAGTACATCCGCCGCCACCGCGGCGAAATCCCCCTGGGGGTACGGCGCACCGTAGTACCGGCGGCGCCCGATGCCTGCATTCAGGCATTGCGAAGGTGGGGCACTATGCGCTTTGCCGACGTCGCCGCCCGCGCCATCCGCCACGCAGCGGCGGGTTTTGCCCGCCACCACGTCATGATCGACTACGTGGCCCAGTACGCCGATGCCTACCGGCACTTCCCGGACAACGTAGAGCTATGGTTGCCCGGCGGCGTAGTGCCCCGAATAGGCCAGCAGTTCATCCAAGCCGATCTAGGCCGCACCCTGAGCTATCTGTGCGACCAAGAAAAAGCCGCCGGCCCCGATCGCGACACCGGCCTGGCCGCCGTGCACCACGCCTTCTACCAAGGCGATCTGGCGAGCACCATCGTCAAACACCAGCAAGAGCACGACGGCCTGCTGAGCGCGGCGGACTTAGCCGGCTTCGCCAGCGAGATCATCCCATCCGTGGCCCGCACCGTCCGGCTAGGCGGCGAAGACATCGAAATCCACACCTGCGGCGCCTGGTGCCAGGGCCCGGTGTTACACACCGCCCTCAACATCGCCGCCGGCTTGGACTTCGACGCCCTAGGCTACGGCACCGGCGATTATTTCCACCACATCGCCGAAACCCTCAAACTGGTCTTCGCCGATCGGGAAGCCTACCTCGGCGATCCGGCATGGGTGGATGTGCCCTTGTCGGCCTGGCTAAGCCAAGACTACGGCCAAGCGCAGCGCGCCCGCATCACTGGACAGGCCTTCCCCGGCCTGCCCGTGCCGGCCAAAATACCCGGATACACGCCGTATATTTCGCCCGTGGCCGTGCGCGGGGAGCCGGCCAAGCTGCCGGCGGACACCTCCATCGTGGCCATCATCGACAAAGCCGGTAACGCATTTTGCGCCAACCCGTCCGATACCAGTTGGGACACCCCCATCGTGCCCGGCACCGGCCTCGCCATCTCCTCGCGTGGCCACCAGTCCTGGGCGGTTAAAGAGCACCCGTCCTGCCTGGCCCCCGGCAAACGCCCGCGGCTGACCCCCAACCCTTGCTTCGCCCGCTCCCCAGGCCGATGGCTGATGCCCTTCGGCACCCCCGGCGGCGACACCCAGGTGCAAGCCAATCTGCAATTCCTGCTGAATCATTTTCAATTCGCCATGCCGCTACAAGACGCCATCGAAGCCCCGCGCCTCATGACCCACAGCCACCCCGACAGCTTCGCCCCTCACGAAGCGTCGCCTGGCCGCGTCACCATCGAAGGCCGGGTCGCCGAGGCGGTGTGCGATGAGTTGCAAGACAAAGGCCACCAGGTAGAACGCTTGGCACAGTGGACGCACGCGGTGGCCGGCTTATGCGCAGTCAAAAAAGATCTGCACACGGGCGCAATCAGCGGCGCCGCCGATCCCAGGCGCACCAGCCGCTCCATGGGCTGGTAACAACAGCCACGGCCAACCATGGCAAAAAGGAACGCCGGTGCTCGGGATCGCATTCGGCCCAGGCGGCACCTTCACCGGTGTCGTCCTGCACGACAACACCGGCACGCGAAGCGCTTGTCCGAAGCGGGCCTAGAACGCCTGGCCGGGACGGGCACGGCGCCTGCCTGCGCCGGCGGGGCTTTGCACGCCACCACCGTGGCCACTGACGCCGCCGGCCAAAAAAACATTGACGGGGGCTATGTCACAGAGGCGGCGGCTAAGGATTATAGTTCCGCGAGTAGCGTTCAAACTCGAGGCTCACCCCACCGATGCAGCCACGGCCAAGATACCGCCCGGGCGCCTTCTCGCTTCTAGCCCCGCTACTCTTATGGGCCATCGCATCGGCGGGCGCCGACTTCGACGCGGGCTTGGACGCATACGTACGCGGCGACTACGCGGCGGCGCTAGCGCAGTGGCAACCGCTGGCGGAAGCCGGCGAGCGCGAAGCGCAGAACAATCTCGCCGTCCTGTACGATCGCGGCCATGGCGTGCCCAAGGATTGGGCCACCGCCTTCAAGTGGTATTTAGCGGCAGCGCAACAAGGCAGCCGGGAAGCGCAATACAGCGTCGGTCTCATGCTGAGCCGGGGCGAGGGCGTGAAAGAAAACGACCGCGCCGCCGTCAAGTGGTACCGGGCCGCCGCCGAAGGCGGTTTCGCCCAAGCCCAATATCACCTGGGCCTGGTCTACGACTTCGGCGACGGCGTTAAAGAAGACAACGTCAAAGCGGCGCAATGGTACTTGAAAGCGGCCAAGCAAGGCGTGGCGGCGGCGCAATACAACCTGGCCCAGATTTACGATTTTGGCGAAGACGTGCCGGTTGACGACGAGGAAGCGGTCAAGTGGTACCGGCGCGCCGCCGATCAGGGCGACGCCAAAGCGCAATACACCTTGGGCGTGTCCTACTTCAATGGCGAGGGGGTCAAAAAAGATCCGGTCATCGCCTACGCCTGGATCACCCTCGCCGCCACCCAGCGCCATGTGCGCGCCCTGCAAAACCGCGGCGTCGTCTGGCGCTCGCTCAGCGAAGTGCAAAAGCGGCAAGCCAATGCCCTCTACAAAGGGCTCGCCCGCAAGCTGGCTCTATACACCCGCCTAGCCATGCCGGGACAACTGCGCTCGGTGCCCATCACCGGCAATCTAGTGCTGGACACCCAGCGAGTCCTGTCTGCGCAAGGATATGATCCGGGGCCTATCGACGGGCGCATGGGGCAATTGACCCGCGAGGCCATACTCGGATTTCAACGTGACGCGGGGCTGGAGGAAACCGGCTTGCCCAGTCCCGATCTGTTGGAGTATATGCGACAGCGCTGATCTGAGTCTGGTTGACACTGCTGAGACTTCAGCAAGCGTCGCTGAGGAAATCTTACTTTAGCGCACTGTACGGATACCACCGGCTGCACGGCTTTCAGCAGCAGCGGTTCCACCGCAGCCAGTGAACCTTCCACCTGTTCGGCACACCCAGCGCCAATCGGATGGGCGCTAATCGGATGGGCGCTAATCGGATGGGCCATGCCGCTGTCCTCTCGCGCCTCAACCTCGACCATCAGGCCATCGGACAATTCGATAAGCTTGCTCGACATCAGAGCATTGCTCCTTTGGATGGTTTTTTTAGGAACGGGTCAATGTCAAAGAATCAACACGTTGCGCTGGTCCGTCCCCAAGCCACGGCCCGCCGCAACGCGGCGCGTGCCAATAGCCGGGTGGAATCCAATACCGGCAACGGACATGAAGTGTGCGTAAACAGTAATGGCAGCTCCGTGCATACGAGGGCGACGGCGGTGCAGCCTTCTCCTTTCCATCTCTGGACAGCATCCTTCACATAATCGATTGAACCGGCTTCGACGCGGCCATTGACCAGCTCATCCATGATGATTCGGTGTATCTCACCGCGCTCTTGCGGCGGCGGTAAAAAGCACTGCAAATCCTTTTTGCCAAAAGCGTGAGGATAAACATCGCTTTCCACTAACCAACGGGTTCCGGCAATCGCCACTTTTCCGTAATGATTGGCCAGCGCCTCCTGCGCCACCACCTCAGCGATATGCAGCCACGGCAGCGCAGACCTTGGCAGTACCTTCGGCAAAGCCTGATGAATCGTGTTATCCGGGCAAATGAGAAAGTCCGCCCCCGCTCTGGCCAGCACCTGGGCGGAGTCCAGCATTATCCGCGCCACACCCTCCATGTCGCCCCGCTCCAGGCATGCCACATAGGCGTTCAAGGGCGGCGTATGCATGGAGACTTCCGGATGAGCGTAATCACCCAGGTAGCGCGCGCCCTCCAGACAAATGGTTCTATAACAAAGCGCCGCGCCCTCGGCTGAACAGCCGACTATGCCAATGTGTCCGGTCAAACCCGTAAAACCCCTGCGTGCAGAAACGTCCCAAGCCGCTAGAGTGCCGCCAAATCCCGCAAAACATCGTCTGCGTGACTTGCGGGATTCACCTCGGCGTACACCCGCGCCACCCGGCCTTGCGGATCGATCAAATAGCTGATGCGTGCCGGATAAATCGTCTGCGGCGAATCGGCAGCGCCATAGAGCATGCTGACCGCTCTCTCTACGTCACAGAGCAAATCAAACGGAAAATCGAACTTCTCTTTAAATGCACGGTTCTCTCGCGGCGGGTCGCAACTGACGCCTAGAATCACCGCATTGCGGCTAGTGAATTCAGGGAATCGATCACGGAGTCCCTTACCTTGGAGGGTTCAGCCGGGGGTATCGGCCTTGGGATACCACCACAACAACGCATAGTGGCCGTGTAGGTCGGCTGATGACACGCGGGCGTTATGCTGGTTAGGCAATTCAAAATCGGGCGCTGGTGCGCCCACGGTTAATAACCAAGTCATGCCGTTGTCCTTATTCGCGCAGATGGGCTTTTAAAGCATACTCGCGCAATTATCCAGCGCCGCCAAGGCAGCGGCACGGGTGGCAGCGCGCTCGTCGCGCACAGTTGCGCCCAAACTGAAAGCAACACCTTGACTGGTCCCGCTAGGTCCACTGGCCGTACCCATCCTGGCGGCGCCGAAGTGCGAGCGGGATAGGTTTTTGTCCGGCACGCTAAGCCGGCCCAATACGATGATTTCATCGCCCTCGCGGCGCTGCTCCCGGATCTCGAACCGCCATCTTTTGCCGAAGCGGGCATCCAACTCCGCGGCAATAGTGCTATCGCTCCAATCATCGGCCCCAGGCTCACGGCTTTGCGGCCACGGCCTGGCACCCGGTAGCAGCGCGCTAGCACCAGCCGTGGGGCCGGATGGCATCCCCATCAGGCCATCCAGTTGCCGCTTGTTATCATCCAGTAACGTGTCGAACACGGAAGAAAAACGCCGATCGCCCACCATGCGAACTACCTCGCAGCCAGTAAATTACGCCAATCAATCAGCGCCAATCAATCAACCCCAATCAATCAACGTTATGGCAGGCGAGCCGCGCCAATTGACTCAATACATCAGCAGTGCTGATGACGTCGCCGTACTTAGCGTCTATGTCGAACAGACTCGCTTCGTGCGGCTCGCGCGCCCGGTCGCCGACCGCATCGGCCACCACCACCGTTCGAAAACCGTACTGCAGCGAATCAACCGCCGAAGCCCGCACACAGCCGCTAGTGGTGCAACCCGCCAGCACCACTGTGTCCACCCCGTCGCGCTGCAAAAGCCGGTACAGATCAGTGCCGAAAAACGCGCTGGCGTACTTCTTCACCACCACGTGTTCACCGGGCCGCTGCTTGATCCGCTCATCGATATATGTGGGCGGCGAGCCCTCCTGCAGCAGCGCTAGGGACGGTATTTTGCGAACGAAGTGCCCACCGTCCAATAGCTCGGCGCTGTAAGCCGTCGTCGTGTAAGCCACCGGCAAGTGCGACGCCCTGAATGCATCCAACAGCCGTTGGGTCTGCGCCAACTCAGCACTGAAATCACCGCCTAGCGGCGACGCAGGATCGGTAAAACCATTGATGAAATCGACGATGAGCAGCGCCGGGCGCGTGCCGAACCCGGAACGCTCAGCGAACCCTTTGCTCTGATAACTACGCAACGTCTGCGGCCGCCAATCGGACATGTCTACACCACTCCAGGCCATCGTCACCTGGCCCAAGGCTTATATAGCCCAAGGCTTATATAGCCCAAGGCTTATATAGCATAAGGCTTATATAGCATAAGGCTTATATAGCATAAGGCTTATATAGCATAAGGCCGGAGCATAGCACTGGAGCCGCCGGCGATGGCCCAAGCTCGCCGCACAACCGTCCGCAGAGCCGCTGTGAGCCGGCCCGAAGCCGGCCGCTGCGCAGGCGCCCGCGCCCACTACCCCCGCCGCGCGCAAACCATGACCGTGATGCCACCATGCACGAAGTACGTGTAGCGGTGGACCACACCACGCCAATCAGCGTCACCCGCAGCGCAATCGCTACATGTACCACGTCTAGCGACTCGGCGAATATCTCTAACTAGCATCCGGATAAATCCGCCAATTAGCCTGATTTTCGCAAGTACGGCGTGACTCTTAAAGAAGTTTGCTCATCCCTTGGGTAGCCGTGAGCGTTGCACAGCCTGATCCCGCGCCCCGTAAACCGCGGCGATCAGCGCTTCGCAATGTGGCCAGCTTGGAGAGCAGGGCGAAAGCCCGGGTGAGCAACCGGGACCGGCGCTCAATGCCAGTGAACAGGCCGAAAGTGCTGTTAGCCCACCGTGCCGGTCTTCGGCCTCTCGCAGCAGCTATCAATAAAGGCTCGCGATATCTTTCTCTCGCGTCAGCGCCCCGGTCCAAGTAAACGTGCCCTCCTCCAGCATCTGCGTGCCCGCCGTGAACAGACTCGCCATCACCGCGCGCAACAGGGCGCCGCCCAAGCTGATGCGTTTGACGCCCGCTGCCGCCATCTCCTCGACGCTCACCCCCCTGGCCATAGGCGCTAACACATTCAGAGGCTTGCCTACCGATTGCACCACCGTGCGGATCTCTGCGATGGTTTTAAGACCCGGCGCGTAGAGCACATCGGCGCCCGCCGCCGCGAAAGCTTGCAGTCTGCGGATGGTGTCATCGAAGTCCGGCACACCGCGGATCAGATTCTCCGCGCGGGCCGTCAACATAAACGGGTGAGGACGCGAGCCAAGAACCTCGGCTGCCGCCCGCACCCGCTCCACCGCATGATTGAAATCGTAGATGCGCGCACCGTCGTAATCTTCGATGGAACCGCCCGCCATACCGGCTTTTGCCGCCGCCAGCAAGGTCTTCGCAGCATCTTGCGGATCATCGGCATAGCAGTTTTCAAGATCCGCACTCATGGGCACGGCCACCGCACTGCCGAGATCGCGGCAGTGCTCGATATTCTCTTGGGCGCTCAACGCTCCATCCGCCCGGCCCAGGGTATGGGCGAATCCGGCGCTGGTCGTTGCCAGCGCCTTGAAACCCAAATGCTCCATCACTTTGGCAGAACCGCGATCCCACGGATTGGGCATGATAAAAGCGCCCTGCTCCTCATGCAGCGCTTTGAACCGCGCCGCTTTCTCCGCCATCGTCGCCATCAGCTCTTCCCCCTTCAGTTGGCTGCATTCACAAGCCACCACGCCAACACCTGCGTGGCTTGCATAAAATCACTGAGGGCCATCGCCTCATCCGGATCGTGGCCGCCGTTGGCATGGCGGATGAACAAGCATGGCGGTGGGCACACCGGCGGCGGCAAACGCCGCCGCACCGTGGGAGGCACCGCTGGTGATATCCAGCGCCTGCATGCCGGGTTCATCAATGCCTGCGCGCAGCGCGCGCTTGCTATCGGCATCTAAACTCCCAGGCGCGGCACGGGTAAACGCGCCCAATGCGAAGCGCACCTGAGGGCGGCGCTCCATGGCCCCTGTCATCTCTACCAGGCGGCCTTCCAACTCATTTAACAAGCCGCCATCTAAACTGCGCATATCCAAACTAAAATCAACTTGGCCGGCGATTTTAGTCATCGCGTGCCCGGCCTCTATCTCTAGGCCCAGTTGGCAGGCTGCGCGCGCCATGAGCACGTGGGCCCATCGTTCACCGTCACCGTCACCGTAGGACGCGCGGGTGATACCGCCGCCGTCATAAGCGGCGCCTTCGTGCAGTTGGCAAAACCAAGACTGCGCCAGTTCCACCCGCGCCTCTAGCGCTTCTTGCAGCACACTATTTGACAAAATTCAGTGCTCACTCGGCTGATAAAGAACGCCTACCGGTGCCCGGTGTGGTTTTACCCGGTGCGATTTTACCCAGTGCGATTTTACGTTGAGTAGACGCCATTACCGGCCATAGCCAACAATGCCACAACCACGGTCATGAAGGTGCATTATCCATGAGAATCGAGAACAAACTCGGCTTAGTCACCGCTGCCGCCTCCGGTATGGGCAGAGCAGGCGCCCTGCGCTTCGCTGCCGAGGGTGCCAGCGTAATGCTGGCCGATCGCGACGCCAGCGCCCTGCACGCGGTGGCCGAGGCGATCGAAGCCGCTGGCGGTCGAGCCCACACCATCGCCGCTGATCTCAGCAACGACGATGAAGCGCGGGACATCGTGCGCGCGGCCGCCGATGCCCTGGGTGGACTCGATTTCGTGTGGAATCACGTGGGCACTCCCGGTCCCGCCAGGGTCGAAGAGGTCGATTGGAACGACTTCGCCCTCACCATGGATCTGAACCTGCGCTCGGTGGCCGTCACCACGGCAGCGGCGCTCGCCCATCTGCGCGCCCGCGGTGGT
This sequence comes from Gammaproteobacteria bacterium, assembly GCA_012103455.1. Classification (GTDB taxonomy): domain Bacteria; phylum Pseudomonadota; class Gammaproteobacteria; order HK1; family HK1; genus WLWT01. Next base: position 2,268,613 of record WLWT01000001.1, on the reverse strand, counting down.
GGCGCCCTGCTCTACACCTCCTCGGTATCGGGCTTGATCGGCTCGCGGCAAAGCCCCGCTTACTCCGCCGCCAAACACGGCGTGATCGGCTATGTCAAAGCCATGGCCATTCGCCTGGCGCCCGACAACATCCGCGTCAATGCTCTGTGCCCCGGACCCATAGACACGCCGATGCTGCGGGTCTTCGTCAAACTGCCCGATCAGCAGGCGCTGGCCGGCATGGATCCGGAAGCGCTGATCGAGCAACGCCAGGCGCGGATCCCCATGCAACGCCCTGGGCGGCCCGAGGAAGTGGCCAATGCCGCCCTCTTCCTGCTCAGCGATGAAGCGTCTTACATCACCGGCGTCGCGCTACCGGTCGATGGCGGCGCGACGGCGGGATGAGCGTTGTGCGTTTGCGTCCCAAACGCTAATCGACTTCGACGCATAGCCATGTGCTCGCTAAAATAACGGGCTTGCGCGTCAGAGGAACTACTCATTGAAAGTTATAGGCTTAACTGGCGGCATCGCCTCCGGTAAATCCACCGCAGCAAGTTATCTGAGCGGGCGCGGTGCCTATATCATTGATGCCGATAAACTGGGGCACGCCGCCTACGGGCCGGAGACACCGGCTTTTGAGCAGGTAGTCGCCACCTTCGGTCAGGCCATCGTCGATGGCAGTGGCCACATCGATCGCAAAGCCCTAGGCGCGCGAGTGTTTGGCGAAAACAACCGCCTAAAAGAACTCACCGATATCGTCTGGCCGGCCATCCGGCGGCTGGCCGAGGCGCGCATCGAAGAACACAGAGCCAAACAACCGTACAGTGTGGTCGTGCTGGAAGCGGCGGTGCTGTTTGAAGCTGGCTGGGAAGACGCCGTCGATGAGGTCTGGGTGGTCATCGCCGAGCATGAGATCGCCATCCGCCGCGCCATCGCCCGCGACGGGGTTGACCGCGCAGCGGTGGAAGCGCGCCTAGCAGCGCAACTGTCCAACGAACAAAGGCGCGCCCGGGCCGACGTAGTGATCGATAATTGCGCTGACGAACACGCGCTGATCGAACAACTCGATGCCCATTGGCAACGGCTAGTGGGGCAACGGCTGGCGGGGCAACAACTGGCGGGGTAACACCGTGATCCTTGACTTACATGCACACTCCATCAAATCGGACGACGGCCGGGCCAAGGTCAAAAACTATTGTCAATGGATCAAAACCCGCGACCTACCCATAGACGGCTTCGTGTTGTCCGAACACCGGCAATTCGACGACGAATCCGACTACAGCGCCCTAGCCGCCGAGTTCGGCATCACCATCCTCAAAGCCAGTGAAGTAGAAACCGAATATGGACACGTGCTGGTCTACGGCGTCACCCCCGCCCTCAGCGCCGCCTTCGACTTCGCCGATATACGCCTACCGCTGGCCATGGTGTTAGAGCAGTGTGAGCGCCACGGCGCTGTCGCCGCCCCCTGTCACCCGGGCCGCCAACGGGTCGGCATGTCGGCCCATATCGAAACCTACGGTGTGCCCGCGGGCGTGCGCATCGTGGAAACCATCAATGGCGGCAGCCGCGGCAACGAGGATGAGGTGGCGCAAGCGATGGCCGATGAGTTGGGTTACCTCGGCATCGGCGGCAGCGATGCCCATATCGTCAGTCATATAGGCCGCAGCGGCACCCGCTTCCCGGCGCCCATCGGCTGCGAAGGCGAACTGGTGGAAGCGCTTAAAGCGGAGGAATTCGAGGCCCTCGATCTCAAGGCTCCTCAATCTTAAAGCCCCTCAATCTTAAAGCTATGTCAGCGCCAACCCTATAAGCACCAGCACCGTAGAGACTATCGAATGGACGACATCGAACAGATCAAAGAAAAATACCTAGGCCATCAATTCGAGACCAAGGAATTCGAGGTCAATGCTGAAGTGCTGGCCGAATGCGCTAGAGCCTGCGGTGAGATCGCGCCGCGCTTCACCGATCCGGCCCATGCCGATTTCCAAGCCACGCCGACCTGGGTTTCCAGCCTCGCCAGGGGCCGCAACCTACCGCAGGACTTCCCCATGTTCGGCGGCGTTGGCTTTGATGGCGGCAAAGATGTCACCCCCTACAAAGCAGTACGGCCAGGCGCAAAACTCACCGGCCACACCCATGTACACGATATCTACGCGAAGACCGGCCGCTCCGGACGCATGATCTTCGTCGTCTCACGGATGGAGCTGTTTGACGACAACGGCGACAAAGTGGCCGATGCCGACACCCGCCTGGTTATCAAAGAGAGCAAAACCTCATGAGCGCCGGCAAAATGAGCGTCCACAGCATCGCTGAAGTCGAATTCGGCGCTGAGTTGCCGGACTTCACCCCGGATACTAGCATCGGCAACGTACGCCGCTTCTGCGCGGCGGCCGGCTGGAACGGCCCGCGCTTCACCGATCACCAAGCAGCGCGCGAATTGGGCCTGCCCAGCGCCATCGTGCCGGGGGTAATGAGTCAAGGCTTTTTGACCGCGGTCTTGCACCGTTGGGCGCCAACCGGGCGCATCGGCAAAATCGATACTGTTTTTCGCGCCCCCGTGCTAGTGGACACGCCGCACAAGATAAGCGCCGTCGTGACCGACATAGCCGAACACCGGGGCGAAGTCGAACTCGACCTCACCGTCACCAACGAGCGAGGGGAGACCCGCGTGTTCGGCACCGCCACGCTGGTATTGCCCCCTGCCTGATCCCCCTGGCAAAAGCTCCAGTGACCAAAACCCGGTGACCAAAGCCCCCACGGCAAAAGCCCCCGCGACAAAAGACAACACCGCGGCGGATAACAGCACCGTGCGCCTCGGTAAATCCGCTGCCGTAGCGACGCTTACCTGCGACCGTCCCAAGGCGCCTAAGGCCATGACCCGGACCCTGTACGACGCCATGGCAGTGACCGAGCCTACTGCGGCACGGTTGCCGGACGCACGCGCGGCACCCGACGATGACTTGGCGACGCGCGCCTACGGCAGTAGTGATTTGCACCAGGGTATAGCCGCCCTCACCGCCCAACGGCCAGTCGTGTGGAGCAGCGCATAAATGAGCAAACAGCCCAATTTCCTGTTCATCATGACCGATCAGCACCGTGCCGACTGGCTGGGCTGCGCTGGCCATCCGGTAGTGCGCACGCCTCACATCGACGCACTGGCCGCCAGCGGCACCCGATTCGACCGGTTCTACGTGGCAAGCCCGGTGTGCATGCCCAACCGGGCCAGTTTGATGACGGGCCGCTTTCCCACCGCCCATGGACTGCGCTACAACGGCTGCATCTTGCCCGAACGGGCCAACACCTTCGTCGAGGCGTTGCGCCGGTCCGGTTATAAAACCGCCTCCATAGGCAAATCCCACCTGCAACCGTTCACCACCACCGCCCCCGTAGGCCGGGCCGCTTTCGCCTCGGGCCCTCTAGCGGAAGCCTGGCAAGCCGAGGCGGGCGACTACTGGCAAGAGCAACCGGCGCGCTACCAAGGGCCCGGCCGGTATGCCTTTAAAACACCTTATTACGGCTTCGATCACGTCGATGTGGTACTCGGTCACGGGGACCAAGCGGACGGCCACTATTTACAGTGGTTACGCGAACAGAGAACAGACTGGGCCGCGCTGCGCGACCGGGCCAATCAACTGCCGCATCACTACGCTTGTGCGCAAGCTTATAGAACAGCCATCCCCGCAGCCCTCTACTCGACCGCCTACATCCGCGAGCAAGCCTGCGCCTGGCTGGCCGCTCAGCGCGCATACGGCGGGCCTTTCTTCTCCTTCGTATCGTTCCCCGATCCGCATCATCCGTTTACCCCGCCGGGCCGTTATTGGGATATGTACGATCCGGATGACTTCGCATTACCGTTACCTTATGCCGCTCACCGCAATCCGCCCATGCCGCTAGCGGCGTGCATGAAACTGGCCCGGGCCGGGGCGCAGCCGGTGACGGCCACCACCGCCTTTGCCCTAGCCGATGAGCGGCAAGTGCGCGAGGCCATGGCGTTGACGGCGGGCATGGTGACGATGATAGACGACGCCGTGGGCGCCATCGTGCAGGCGCTGCGTGACAGCGGGCACTATGACAACACCGTGATCTGCTTCAACGCCGATCACGGTGATTATCTAGGCGACTTCAACTTGATGTTGAAAGGGGCGCTAGCCCTGGAGTCCATCAACAAAGTGCCCTTCATCTGGTCCGATCCGCACCAGCGTGAAAGCCGCGTCTCGAACGCGCTCGGCTCCACCATCGACATCGCCAGCACCGTATTGGCGCGGGCCGGTGTGGGGCCTTATTTCGGCATGCAGGGCCACAGCTTGTTGGCTTGCCTCGCAGGCGCCGCCGAAGTGCGCGAGAGTTTGCTCATCGAATTCAACGACGCCGTCGCCCGGATGGGTTTCACCAAACCCGCCCGGGTACGCACCTTGGTCACGGCTGACGCCCGCTTGTCTGTGTACTTAGATGAAGACTGGGGCGAATACTACGACCGGCGCACCGATCCCCATGACACACACAACCGCTGGCGCGATCCCGCCGCCGCCGCACGTAGAGAAGAATTACTGGTGGAACTGGCCCAGCGCATGATCGCGGCCATGGATGAGAGCCCGCGCTCGCAGCGTTTGGCGTAGCCGCCTGGCCCTGAGCCGGCAGACTCACCGTATCCGGCAGACTCACCGTGCCACCATTGCGGCGCACCGCCACCTGCTGTTGAGCGTCCCGGATTGGCTGCGCCCGCGGTGTCCCCTGAAGCGGCTATGGCGGCCGTGCCCTGATCCCCATCCAACTCCAGCCAAGCGGCGGTACCTAAACGGTAGTCTTTGTGCTGCGGCAACGTTGGCGAACCTGGATTGATGCCTACCTCAATATCAAGGTAGTGGGACGACACCTCCCGCAGGAGGCAGAACAACGTGGCTGACCTACGCAGGTATTCCACATGTCGTCAGACAACAGGCCCCCCAATCCCTTAGGGTTGTACATCCGGCCCGAGAGAAATGACCACAAGGAGATACGGAACGCTTTAACGGTGAGAGCTTGGGCGCTGCGGTAGCGTTCCTTGGGCGCGATGGGTTGATAGTCCCAGCCGCAAGATGGGATTGTGAGAACTTGGTACTTTTTGCGGACCACTCCTTGGTGGCTGGCCCAGGGAGATGCACTAAAGATCTTCTCGCACCCGGCTTCCGTGAGAGCATCGACTTGGAGGGAAAGGTCTTGGTCAGCGGTACTGACACGCGCGTAGCCGACGAGCATCAACCAGCCCTATTTTTCCGTGCGAAGCTATCATGTTGAGATACATGTATCGAGAAACAGTTTTGAGAGATTCTGGACCGCTGTATAGACCGTCAACGATCCGCACCAAGGAATCCCGCAGAAACGTCGGTTTTCGATAGCGTTCTACGAGAGGACCCTGTGCCAACGTTTTCCGCCATAGACCCACTACCGAAGAGTACCGAGCCGCCTCCAAGTGCCGGCGCAGGCAACTCAGCGATTCGCCTCGCCCCATCGTCGTGGGCGGAATCGCACGCGTCAACAGAATGCACCCTTCATCAGCTTGCCCCGTATATCGGGAAACTGAAGAGTGGAATAGCGGCTGACTTGGTCTGTGAATTCAGCAATGAAGGCGACCTTGTGGTCGATCCGTTCTGCGGCAGTGGCACGGTTCCACTTTCCGCGCGACTCAACGGAAGGCAGGCTTTCGCCTCAGATGCGAGTAGATACGCACTTGTACTTACTAAAGGAAAGCTGTCGGCACCGAAGACTTTGGCGACTGCTCGAAGAGCGCTCGAGCAGGCGAAGGCAGCGGTGGGCAGTGAGCCGTCGCCGGACCTACGCCGAGTTCCGCCGTGGGTTAGGGCCTTCTTCCACCCTGATACGCTTAGGGACACCATCCGGTGGGCCAATGTGCTACGAGCGCGAAGGGATTTCTTCTCGCTGAGTTGCCTGCTCGGAATCTTGCACCACCAGCGTCCCGGATTTTTATCGTTCCCGAGCAGCCATTTGGTTCCGTACCTTAGAACTCGAAAGTTCCCGAGGGACGAGTTTCCCGAGATGTATAGCGCTCGCGAGGTCTACTCTCGATTAGCAGCCAAGGTTGACCGTGCATATAGACGGGTTGAATTCCCATCGGTCGGTTTGAAGGCTACTGTCCGCAACAGTTTCATTGGAAGGTCTAATTGGCCTGAGCATGTTGATTCGATCATTACCAGTCCACCGTATATGAACGCGCTCGACTACGCCCGCGACAACCGTTTGAGATTGTGGTTTCTAGGCCAAGACGGCCAAAAGTCAACTGACACTAGCCTGAGCAGCATGCAAGGTTTCTTGCGGGCATCTACCTCGCTCGCAAAACGCGCTCAAGTCCATCTGTCATCAGGTGGACATTGCGTCATCGTCGTAGGTGAGAAGACAACTCGCAAGGGAGAACGCTACCCATCTACTCTCATTCGCGAAATCTTCGAGCGGTACGCACCAAGCTTGCAGCTAACGGATCTGATTCGAGATCGGATCCCGGACATCAGGCGTGCTAGGCGTGACCAGCGCGGTGTACGAGACGAGAACGTTCTGGTCTTCAGGCGGAACTCGTAGTGGTTCGGGCAAATCTTCCACCTGTTGACCCTTTTCTCGGCAAGCGGCTGAGTCGCTACCCGGAGCATCCAATCGTTGATCACCTTGGAAGCGGCAATAACGGCCACGTTTTCCGAGCTTGCGATTCGACAATTGGCAGCGATATCGCGCTGAAATTCGTCCCAGTAGAGAATCTTAAAGACAACCTTGAAGAGGACGAGTATCGGTTGGAGGCGCGATTGCCGAACACGATCCGACATCCCTCGGTCGTGAAGTACACAAGAGCCTTTCGTTGGACTGTGCCGGACGATTGGAATGCTCCGGAAATCGGTGGGCGCGAGTTCGTCGTATTTGAATGCGAGTACGTTGACGGCAAAAGCTTGCGAGAGTTCGCCAAGGAAGCCCGCAGAGACCTTTCAATTCCATTCGTAAAGCAATTCCTAGAGTGCATGTTCGAATTACTCTTCGAGCTTACCGAGCGCCCGGATCGAATTCAGCATGGCGACCTGCACGATGGAAACATCCTCGTTGAACCTCCGAAGTACGATGTATATGGCCGGTTCCGGTTTCGTATCACGGACTTCGGCGCTAGTGAGTTCGCGCTGAGTTCTGCCCATCGTTCGGATTTCCTGTCCGTTGCCAATATCCTTCGATCCCTCTTGGAGAGCCTTCCCGGACGGCCCTCGTCGGCGCTCGAACGGTACGAATTCGAAGTGCTTCGTAATGACTTTCTTAGTCGTCATCTAATCGAAACGGACAAACTTGCAGACCATCTGGCACAGAACCCCCGAGATCTGCTGCAAAAGCTAAACGCGATGGAAGTGCAGTTCCTTGATGCACGCGATGAGCGTACCGGTGATAATGCGCTAACCACACCGTTCGACTATCCGAATTGCGAGCAAATTGGAAGTTCGAACCTGCTATTGAAGAACCTCTACTCAGAAAGAGTTTTGGGTCTTCATCAAATCGAAAGCAGGACGAACACCGTTGTTACAGGACCTAGGGGCTGCGGCAAGACTACCGTGTTTCGCGCCCTCTCCTTGGACTACAGGATTTCAGTAGGCTCCGACGCGCCCGCCGAGATTCGATACATCGGTAGCTACTACCGATGCGACGATCTGTATTTTTCGTTTCCGCGGTACCAACTTCCAGAGGACGACAACGGACTTGACGTTCCGATGCATTTTCTCGTCGTGATACTTGTGGCGGGATTGCTCAAGAGCATTCGGTCGTGGAGCAAAAGACGCTTCCCGAATTCGCTGGTTGCCGTTGAAGCCCGAATGTGTGACGACATTCGGGAGCTGTCGAGTATGGAGCCAGCCAAGGATCCGAGTGGCTCTACCATCGAGGGGCTAGTCAGTGCGTTAGAGAATCGTCAACGCCGACGTGCACAACGAAAACAGCAGCATCTCCACAAGGAGCAAGCGACCGGCTATTGCGGGCCGGAAGCGCTCGTTCGAATTGTTGCACTACTCCGCGAGCATGCACCGTTCTTGGCTGATCGACCCCTATATTTTTTCATCGATGACTACTCGGAACCGAAAATCACACTGGATCTTCAGCGCAATTTGAATCGCTTGTTGATGAACCGCGGAGCAGACATGTTCTTTAAGATATCAACTGAGAGTCCAATCTCGTTCGCCAAGACCGACGTCGATGGCAAAGCGTACGTTGAGAATCGAGAATACGAACTACTGAACTTGGGACTTCGTTTCCTCGAATCACTTCCGCAAGGACTGGAATTCCTTAGAACCTGTTCAAGATCTGACGATTTTGGACATCTGACCTAAACTATTGTTATCCATAGTCATAGCGGCTGCGAAGGCAATGACAGACGAGCGAATCTACCCGAGTGACCTATCTCGCCAACAGTTCGAGAAAGTTAGACCGATCCTGGAGGCGGCGCGTCGGCGAACCAAGCCAAGGCAACTCGATCTCTATCACGTGTTCAACGCAGTGTTGTACGTGCTGAAGACCGGCTGCCAATGGCGCATGTTGCCCAACGAGTATCCAAAGTGGCGAAGTGTGCATGAGTATTTCACTATCTGGCGGCAATCGTCCCCAGAAGACTCTTGCAGCGCCTTGAACAAGGCGTTAAAAAAATGGGTTGGCGAGGCCCGCGAATCCCAGGGGCGCAGTGGCAAAGCCAGCCTGATCATCGTTGATGCACAGAGCGTGAAGAACACAGACAGTGCAAACCACAAAGGTTATGACGCAGGCAAGAAGACTTCTGGTATCAAGCGGCACATAGCTGTGGACACTCAGGGATTATTGCACGCTGCTTTTGTGACCACGGCAAATGTCACTGATCGAGTTGGGGCACTGGCCGCACTTGCTGCTCAAGCAGATGGGCGCCTCTCGGAGGTTAGGTGTGTAGTGGGCGATGGCGGGTACACGGGGATGGCTTTCGCTGGCGAAGTGCTGAGATTAATCGGAGCGAACGTCGAAATTATCAAACGCTCGGACACGGGTCGTTTTGCCGTCCTCCCGAAGAGGTGGGTTGTCGAGCGAACCTTCTCATGGTTTGAGAAAAACCGCCGGTTGTGGAAAAACTGTGAGCGGCTAATCGAAAGCTCGTTGGGCATGATGCTACTTGCAAATATTGCGCTGTTGCTTCGGAGATCTTGAACAGGCTCTTAGAGACCTGTTCAGAAAGCGGTTTCAGATGGTGCAGGACTTTCCGGTCGCTTCTTTGGAAGAATTGCTGGGTTCGGAGAGTCCTAACGAGAATGAGCGAGCACGGTCGATCCGGGATAAGCGCCGCAACGGCCTGTATGCGAGCGAACAAACTGTAGCGGCAATGTGCAGTGGCGATATTCACTACGTGCTTCGTCTAGTGCAAAGAATGGTGGAAGATTTCGGGGGAATCGAAAAGCTTGGCGCGACGGACACAGTTCCACGCATACCGGGAGAAATGCAGCATTCCTCAATACGCACCGCAGCCGGGGAGTTCATCCAGCAAGTTCGTGACCTGCCGAGGAATGGCGAGAGATTGGCTGCCATCGTGGATTCGTTCGGAGCGGTCGCTCATTCGCATTTGATGTTTCGCAACTCGAAGAATGAGGGCGGAAACCCTCCACATCAGGCCTCTCGTATCGAACCCTATGAGGCACCATCGCTTTCGCAAGATAACAAAGCGATTCTGGTGGAGTTGCTACGGTACTCCATATTTCTGGAGGACCCGCGTGGCAGAAGCCGTCGGGGAAATGTAGTGCCTCGATACTATCTGCGACGGTACCTTATTCCGCACTTCTGGTTGTCCTTCAGTCGCAGAGATTCGCTCGAGCTAGAGTCGGAGGAGCTTGAGCAGTTGCTTTCATCTCCAGCAGCATTTGAACGTACAAAACGACTCAGAGACGAGTACATAGAAGACCCGACAATCGACATGTTTCGCCAAGGAAGTGACGAATCGTGACTATCGATATCCGGAGGGTGGATGAGGAACTTCGTCTACGTCCATGGCCTCGGCTGACGCAGTCCATTCCTGAAACCTTGGGTGAGGGAGACCATCTCGTGCTATGCGCAGGATTCGAGGACCGAGCAGAGCACTTTTTGAATACGTTAGTCGAAGGGGGGCATAGAGGCTTCAGCGCGACGATTCTCGACTATCGTCCGTTTTACCCTGAGAACAAGACGCAGAGGCTTGTCGAACTTGTCAGTGCGGTTGACGGACGAGTTGGTGTTGAGGTCTACGACAGAGCGCGGCCGGCCGGCATCGCGCAGCAGATACTGGAAAAGTTCGAACCGGGAGTCCGAGTGTTTCTCGACGTGTCAGCGATGTCGAGGCTGTTGATAGTCCAGTTAGTGTCAGCCTGTGTTCAAGATACACGAGTTCGAGAACTCCATGTCGTCTACGCGGAAGCCGAGAGCTACCCGCCGAACAAAGAGGACGTAGAGCGAGCTTTAGGCAGATCCGAACGTCCTTCGCGTATCGGCGGCTTCCTGTCGAAGGGGATCTTGGACATAGTGACAGCGCCAGAGTTGAGTTCCGTCGCTATGGCCGGGGAAGCTTCGAGATTGGTTGCCTTCCCTTCCTTTGAAGCCCATCAACTGAGCAGCTTGCTAGCGGAGCTTCAGCCATCGCATCTTCACGTCTTGGAGGGTGTTCCACCGCGTCCCGAGTTCGCGTGGCGTACGGTTGCGATCCGTGACATCAATAAGCCTTCCTGCCGCATCGTAGGTATTTCCGAGTCGGTGGCCGTAAGCACTTTGGATTATAGGGAAACGATCGCGGCAATTATCGAGATCTACGACCGGCACTCGGTGTTTGATCGCATTGTCGTCTCTCCGACAGGTAGCAAGATGCAGTCAGTGGCTGTCGGTGTGGTCCGCGCTGCGCTGGATGACATCCAAGTCATCTATCCGACTGCGCATGAATTTCTTCAACCTACTGAACACACGACCGGGGTACGTAGCTTGCACCACGTATCACTACCCGTGCAGGAGCTTCGAGCGCTACTAGGAGAGGCCTGAGCGGTTTATGTTCGGGCTGCAGTTTCGGCGACAATTCGACGCTGAATGTTGACCAAAAAGCTGACGGTAATCCGCCCGAAAATTAGCGGTATTGAGAAGTGGAATGTTCTCGTAGTGTAAACGGAGGAGATTGCGCATGAAAAAATCCCGCTATACCGACAGTCAAATCCTCAGCATCCTTCAAGCAGGCTGAGGCGGGTACACCGGTTCCAGAGCTTTGCCGCGAACACGGTATGAGCAGCGCGACGTTCTACCAGTGGCGCGCCAAGTACGCAGGTATGGACGCCTCGTTGATATCCCGTCTCATGGAGCTCGAACAGGAGAAACGGCGGCTGAAGAAGATGGATGCCGAGCAGCGGCTTGTCGGTGAGAGCCGTCAGGAAGCTTTTGCGGGAAAGTACTGAGGCCAGCTCATCGACGTGAGAGGGCCAAGAAGGCCCGGCAGGCTCACCGCACCCGCCTCCGACTCGCAGGTCGTGCGTTGGGTATGAGCGAGACTTGCTAGCGCTATAGGCCGAAGGTGTCGGACGACCACGCGCTCATTGCCGATTGGCTCATTCGCTTGACGCACCCTCAAAGCAACTGGGGCTTTGGGCTTTGCTGTACCTGCGCACCGTCAAGGATCTGCGATTCAATCCTAAGCGCGTGTATCGCATTGATCGGGAGTTGGAGTGGCACCTGCGCATCAAGCCGAACAAATGCCTGGTGCGCGAAAAGCCCGAGCCGCTGAGGGCACCGCGGGGTGTGAACGACACCGGGTCAATGGACTTCATGCATGAGCGTCTTGCTGACGGAGGCAGGGTTCGGCTCTGCAATGGACTTCGATGACTTTAATGGTCAGGGGCTTAGCCATTGAAGCGGACTTCTCGCTGGCGTCGGCGAGCGTCATTGGTGTCCTCGACCCACTCATTGAATGGCGTGGCACAGCGCGCGTCATTCGATGTGACAACGGCCCTGAATCCACTAGGGGGGCCATGATGGATTGGGCTGAACGGGGCGAGATAGGGCTGGACTACATCCAGCCAGGTCAACCACACCCCAACGGCTACGTGGAGCGATACAACCGGACCGTGCGTTACGAGTGGCTCGCTCAGTACTTGTTCGATTCTATTGTTCAGGTCCAGGCATTCGCCACACGATGGCTCTGGACGTACAACAACGAACGAACGAACATGGCCCTAGGAGGTATCACCCCGAAACAAAAGTTGGCCAGGGCGGCATAACTCCATTTCTGGAGACGCTTACAAATGAGGGATTACCCTATAAAGTCGTAATCCCTTCTTCTTCAGGGTATGTCTTTCTTCTTCCCCGACGACGACTACGAAGACCTCATCTGCTCCGGTCGTAATCCCTTCTTCTTCAGGGTATGTCTTTCTTCAATGGCACCCATGGCAATGCCGGTCCGAGAGAGGAGTCGTAATCCCTTCTTCTTCAGGGTATGTCTTTCTTCCGCATCGAAAATTTTCCGCTTCAAAATCACTGCCTTGGAGACCCCCTTGACATATATCGTCGCTATTCAACTTCCTAGTCCGTCCCGAATAGTATGCCATCTAGTGAAGGCCCCTCAGAGGGTCCACCGCGTTCGGTCGGTAGACTGAATAATTTTGCCCCATTCGGGAGTGCCGGAGCGCCTATTGTATCAATGGTTCCGCGGCTAGGGATATGGTAAGCGCGTACGTCGTCCTCGCGTGGATCGATAAAGTCTTCGATGCCTTGCATAATTCGCCCGATTGCCCCTTGCGAAGCTTCCACATAGAACAGTGAATACTGTACCGGAACTGCATATCGGCGCAGGTAACGGAATACACGACGAAGACGCTTCGGGTCACCGATATCGTAGGCGATAATCCAACAGCCTCGGTCCTTCAGTGCCATCGTCGCACTCGATTTGCTAGCAGTCGTTGCAAGGCCTTGAGCGCATGGTCGATGGACTGGCTGTAATCTTCAACAGAAGCCTGAAAGAAGCGAATACTCGCACGAGTGTCCGAGGTGGTAACCGGTATCGTTCCCGAATTCATCACGATCTCGCCGTAGACGAGTTCACACAGGTGCCCTGCAAGGTCGAGCACATCGCCCGCTTCCGTGGAGTAGCGGCTTCGGACTCCGAGTTTATGTAATCGCGATTCTACTAGAGCACGCAGAAGTCCGCGAAAGTCGTACTGCAGGTCGTGTGGCGGCTGGCCGCCGTATACATAGCTGCGAACCCACTCTTTTCGTTCGAACTCGCCATCCGCGCAGGCACCACGTTTTGACAGCCAGCGCTTGAGTGTCTTGGAGCGCAGGTGGCGCATGAAGTTGTCAAAGACATCTGGGTAATCGCTGTCGGTAACCAATTCATCCAGAAGTTCGACAACCGGCGAAAGCTGGACCAAAGGGGGCTCAATAGTGCCGTGCCAACCACCGCGCCGATCGATGAGCACGATGCTTATCCGAGCCCGAGTGCAAGCAAAGAGTGCATCGCCACGCCAATCAACATTGGCGGTGGACAGAATGCGGGAGATGCGCTCTAGCGGGTAGCGGCCCCGGCAATTTCGACCACTAAATACCGCCAAGCTGCCGCTGCCGTAACGTACAGTGACGCGATTGATGCTCATCAAATAGAGCGGCTTGCGCGCCGTGTACTCATTCATTGCTGCCGCACCACTGCCAAGTCATCGACAACTTCCGTTGCATCACATGCTGCCAACTGCTCCAGCAGGTGCCCGCCGCGGTTGTTCAACCCTCTGGCGATTACTTGGCACTGACGCCGCAATAACCTTCGATGAGGCCCAGCGAATGCCTCCCAATCTGGATAAAATCGAGCCCGGCCCGCTTTGCCCAACAGGCAGCCGCCTCTGTCGTGCTTAAAATTTTCCGCACGCAAAGTACGGTCGGCGAATAGTCTCCATACAAAAAAGTCCACCCTCGCACGCAGGGGCTCGATCAGATCGCACGCCAATGACTCCCGACCGAACTCAGGTAAGTGATAGAAGCCGATCAACGGGTCCAGACCGGCCACATGTGCGGCACGCACCGCGTCGAAGTGGAGCAGTGTGTAACCCAACGAGAGGCAGGCATTGACGGGGTCTCGAGGCGGGCGCCGATTTCTACCCGAGAATTTCAAGGCGGGCGGAAATACTTCACCTAGGGCACGAAAATACGCGGCGGCCGCAGCGCCTTCTACTCCCCGGATACTCGGAATGCTGGCCGTGGAGCGCAGCGCCGACATCGCCCGTTGATGAACGTTGACCCCGGCTCGCAATGCGCGCCGTCTGTCGGGTCTACGCTGCTCAAGAGTGGCTAGCATCTCCTCCTGGCGCCTTAGCTTAAGAGCGATGAGGCGCCGCGCCCAAGCGACTCTTCGGGTCCCTTCAGTGACGAATTCGGCCTGCGCCAGGCGGATCGTGGCGTCGTTATGACGAGGCCCCAACACCAGCGCGCTCTGGCGAGCGTGGCGCGGACTCAGCACGAGCACCGCGGCACCATGCTCGACGATGTGAGCGAGGGTGCCGCTAGTCCATTCGAGGGATTTGCTTTGCACCACTACCCGCCGTAGAAGCTTGATGGGAACCGAACCGCGGCGCGCCCCATTCTCGTGAATGATGAGCGCCCCTGATTCGTGGGACAGCGATATAGCCGTGCGGTCCAATATCAGGGTTGCCACAAACCTTAACCCAGGTAGAAAAAATCCGGATCGGCCATCGGCGACGCGGTACCGATGGCGTACGTACGTGCACGAGGGTCAAGCCGGATAAGTAGCAACCGGTCTTCTTGCTGGTCAAGCAACTGGCGGAATGCCTCCAGGATCCCGTTGCGTTCGCTACGGGTGAGGAAAACCTCGTGGACAGAGCGTTGGCCGCCGGTAGCGTGACTGCGCGCAATTTTAAGCGCTGCCTTCAATCGGCGCGGCTCGCGGATATCATAGGCTAGAAGGTAGGGCGTTCTTTGGACCATGCCGGCTCATCCACTCGTACGGTCGATTAAGAGCACGGTAGACCAGTTCGGCCCCTGCGGCTTAATCTGCAAGCTTGCGCTACAAGCTGGCGTTCCTCAGCCGGGGGCTATCCCGAAAGGGAATTTAATTGTGGGGAATGTCAGTTATCAAGCACCTGAGCCAAGAGCTTTTGCAATGCCCCGTGCAGGTTCTCGGGAGAGTCAAGCGTTCGCGCCAACTTACGGTCCCGCGTGCCATGTGCGAGGGCGTTTCTGATACCGGCAAGCTCACGCACACCTGGGTAATGGCTGCGTGCCAGCTTCCCGGCCTCTTCCCGGGCGGCAAAGTCCTCAGGTGACCGTCCTACCGCCAACACTTCCCTAGTCACGGTACTCTCCAGACCGAAGATGGCGGCCCGCAGGTAATCGCCGACCTCTAGGGCGCTGCTGGCGAGTTTCGCCTCCCAATCCGCACGGTTAGTAGCACTGCGCCAGGATAAGCGCTGGTCGAGGGTGTCGCGAAATAGATTAACGGCCGGGTCATTCGATGGATAGCGGTCGGGCCGGTTCGCCCACGTTGTGAGCTTTTGCCGCGCTTGCGTCGCGTTGGTCGTACGCTCGAAAAACGCCGCCGATTCGAGCCACTCGCCCGAAGGACCGGTGAGACGGGCGAACACACCGTAGTCTGCGGTATGGTCGAATACAGCCAGGGCGTCGAGCCAGTCTGCAAAGGACAAGAGTCCGACCAGATCTTGCACAGTCCCCTGACCTTGGCCGGGGCCTAACTCGCCGTACCAAATGTGTTCCATCTGCCCGCGCCGCACCCGGCGAAGGAACAAGGCGGCCAACAAGCCGAGCATGGGCATTGACCGAAAACCGTGAGTCACGTCGATGTCGATGAGGTCGCCCTCATCGACATGGTCGGCGAAGTGGCGCAGCAGCGCTGCCTGCTCCGTCAGGGTGCGGCAGTAGGGCACGATGAGAAGCCGTACGTCACGGCCCAACTCATCGCTGAGCAGCGGCGCAAGCCGGTCCAGCATCGATTGGGAAACAGCGCTCCTCTCGACTGCTTCAATCACCGCGAGACGCTCCGCCTCCCCATCATCCCCGAGGCGGATATCGCTTTCCAGCAGATGGTCCCATGCGCTTCCTTGCGTACCTAGCACTACGACTCGCGCGGGCCGGGTGATGGACTGCAGTTCCCATCCTAGGAAGTGAACAGGGCGGGTCTTGCGGCCATCGGAAAAGGTGTATTCGACACGCTGATAGCTCCTGTCACCGCGGGGTGGCCGCCCCAAAAAAGTGAATAACACGCTCATGGGGGGGGCACTCCCAGGGACAGTAATCGCTTCGCCAGCGCCACCGGACTGGCGCTGAATTTAGGCTTCTTTTTCTTACCCCTGACCGCGTCCGGATTAGCAAGAATTCCCGGCCAGGTGCGCTCAACCCGATCCCGCAGAAATGTTTTAGCCTCGGGCGACAGTGCCTCTCGTTCCTCCAACCAGGGCTTTAGCGTGCCGAGTAAACGGTTGTTGTCCGCAAAGCAGCCCTCGTCTGCTCGTAACTGTAGCCAAGCGGCGTCGCCGGGAAGCAGGCTCACCTCGTCCTGACGTCTAGCCTTTCTCTCTCGCTCCGCGCGCGCTTGGTCGAGTTCGTCGAGCGCCGCACGGTCGAGGCGCATCTGTCCATACCCCAGCGCGCCCTTGGCGCCGAATCCGAGCCAGTTGAAAGCATGCTCGAAAGCCTGCACCATCCAGTCACGCCAGCGCTCACGTAGATATTCCGGTAGACGCCCCGAATCACAGCTCAGGTAGAACTTGAATTCTGCACCTGGTCCGATGACCAAGAACGGTAACGGGTTCAACTGCCCAGCATCGTGCGGCGGGTGGGCATCTTGGTAATAGTGGGTGTAGTGAGGCGTGAGAATATCGACTTCCAGGCGCTCGCCGCGCAGCGATGGAAACACGTCGAAGAACGACAAGCAGCCGCGCAAACGGAGTTGGGCGCGGCGCCTGGGACACTTCAGCGCTTGCACTAGCCGCGTGCCTGGGGAACCTTCCGCGTTACTGCCAAAGCCCAGTGACCCTGCCAACGCCACGAGTCCGGGCCCCGAGTTCGCCAGCCTGAACAGTTCGTCGGCGGTATCCGGCTCGATGCCCGCCAACAATCCATTCACCGCATCGAGGCCGAACAGCCACCAAAGCGCTGCGATATCCGGGCCTTGTTCCGCCCCCTCCAGTATCCGTTCTTCCATGGCTCGACGCACGACCCCCTTGACACTCGAGCCAGGAAGATAAGGCAATCCGTAGGGCGCCAGAAAAGCAAATCCTATCTCGGTCGGGTGCTCTAGCCCCAGCCCCGTGACGAACGGTCCGGTTGAGCGGGCGGGTATCTCCAGGGCAGCCGGCAAACTGCCTAGGCTCAGGTGTTGGCGCTCGCGCAGCGCGGCTGCTAGCTCTCTAGCAGCCTTCGATAGCCGCCCGCAGCAGTCCTTGAGGGCCGCTTTCTTCTCGTCACGCTCAAGCGACCAGTTCTCGTCCCAGAGCTTGCAGTAGAGGTCAAAGCGGTGTCCGGGCGGACACTCGCGTAAATCATCCACCGGCACATACCGGGGCAGTGCAGCGCGGCGCTTCACGCGGTGGCTCCGGCGTGCGCCACCGCGTCGGCATACTGGCGAAGCCACTTGAGCAGCTCCAGTATTTCGTCAGTCGCCCGCAGGTAGTCCTCGGAGCGGCATCCGTGCAATGCATTCATAATCTCGGCGAAGCCGGCATCGCTCGCGGCGATACCTAGCGCCTCGCCGTGTCCGGACCTCAGCCACCGGCAAAGATCATCGCACAGGCGCCGGTGGGCGCCGTCTTTCGCATAAAGATAGGCCAGCGTCGGCATCAACCCGCTGCTCATCACCAGCGCTGGCGAACTCTTCGCCGCTCTGCGATATTCGTCTCCGGCTTTATCGCAGCCAGCGACCGCACTTTGCCAAGCGAAGCTAGCGCGTTGTTGGTCCAGTGTTCTGCGTTCAGTCTTGCTCACAGCCGCTCCTGCACTCATACATTGACCACGACGAGTCCACGACCAGTCGTCGCGTCCGCGCCAATCTGCAGCACGCTCTTCGCGATGCCGCTTCCTCCTTGCGGGCCACTGAGCAGGGTTTCCATCACAGCGTGTGCGTCTCTAGGTTGTGCTTTGTCCAGCACCCGTTCGCGCGTCGATTGCACCAGGCCCGCCATGACGGTCTCGGCCGGCAGGTTTTCCGTGAAAAACAACCTGCCGTCTTCGGCGGTGCCAGTCTCATCGCTGATGCCGACGTGAGACTCCACGACCATGGCATGTCTGGCGAAGTGGCACAGCGACGCGTCATCGACTACCACCAGATCGCGCGCCAGCTTGGCCGCAAAGAATGTGTGTGCCGAGTCCGCCGGCAGCACCCGGCTACTCAACCACTGCGCAATCGCAGACACTTCCGGATCGACAATAGCGCCGAACTCGAAAGCCTCGAGCACCAGTTGTTGGCCCGACAGCAGACCCTTTGTAGCGCAGTTGGCGGCCCCAGCCTCCACCGCGGGAATACGCCATGGGTCCGGCTCGCCCGCAAGATCTGCCAGCCTCGCCAAACGTCCCAACGTCAACGGACTGGCCACGAAAGCGAAGGCGCCACGCAGGCTTCTAACCGGCAGCACGACGAGCTGCGCATCGGCGAACGACACCGCCCCCGCGTGCAACCGGTCCGAGCTTTCGGGTCCGAACAATCCATTAACCAGTTCCGCTCCATCGTCACGGCCATGCCAAGCCGCGCGGCAGGCGTGCCGCACCGCGCCCTTGAGCCCCGAGCCGGCGAACATCGGCAAGGAGGTATGAACCTCTCGCTGGATGGGGTTGTCGATTGCCCCCAGCGCCGATCCCGCTCCCATGTGGACTGGACTTATTGCGTAGTAGAAGACGAGCTTCGAACTCTCGAACATCGGATCTTTCTCCAGCTACCCTCGAAGGGCGCGTACCGCCGCGCGCCCGCCCAAGACATGTATGTGTCTGCGAATATGTATCTGCGAATTTTTCATCCGCCGTGCGCATCTGCCCAAGCAGACACAACGGCGCGGTTGAATCCCTCAGCGCGGCGCTCCGGCCCGAGCGCCGCATCACTCAACCGGCAAGCGGCCCACCGCGCGAACTCCGCCATGTCGCCTTCTACCTGGTCGAACCAGTAGACCGATCCCGCGGGGACGCAGCGTTGCGCCGGCTTCGGACACCGGCGAAAAAGGTCCCACCCACTCACGACTTCGCTACGGCGTAAGGCCGCGCAAGCCAGTCTAGCCTTGGCTGTCCCCAGGTCTAGCCAATAGACACCGTTTTTCAGTTCGATGCCATCCGGCACCCATCCCTTCGCGAACAGGCCGGGGGTGAGGAGTAGCAGGCGCAAGCGCGAGCGAGATTCGACAGCGGGAGCGGCGTCGGGAGTCGGGGCCGGTACGCGTGTGAACCGGGCAGACCGCCCCTCGCCACCAAGCCTGAGTTGACCACTATCAGGCAACTGCCCCTCTATGCCGTCCAGCCCCACCAAGAAGCCGCTGGAGCTTGTATTGCCCAGCGCGTCGAGTTCGCTCACAAACGAGTGGCCTTCGGTGGTATAGATGAGGCCTTTGGCAGTGGCACCTGCGCCTGCGTCCAATCCAATCCCGAGCCTGGGGTCTAGAGCATGGAGCGCGCTCGCTGCAACGACATGCGAGCGCGCGTCGGGTCTTGAGCCGGCCAGATGCTGGCGCCAACCCTGCTCCCTGAGATACCAGCCGGTGACCGGCTTCGCTGGCGCCGGCGCACGCAGGCTCGCAGTCAACGGCAATGCGCTAGAGTTGCACTCGAGTGGGGACAATGCGCGCGGCACGATTGTGCGCAACGTTGTGCGCAACGTCGGGGGTGCATCCACGGGCCCGTCCGCCAACCGGACGAGATCCGCTGGCGGGATGTAAAAGCGCGATAATTCTCGACCATGAAGTTGTGCCATGCAGGTCGATGACACTGCAAAAGAACCCGGTTTAGACACCTGGCCTGTGGCTGGGTCCAGCACTCCCAAAACCTGGTCAAGTTTCGCGTCACCGGTGCGGCCTGTGCGCACAAAAGCAGCCAGCGCTCCATCCTGATGCGCCAACATTGCCGAGCGGAAAGCGCCCGCAAACACCGCAGGTGCCGGCGGCACAACCGATTGACCATGCTGTCCAGCCTCGCCGAATTCGCTGTTCCCGCGAAGAAACAGCGTGTCGGTCGGCTCGACGAAATAGTGCGCCGTCATCGCGCCATCTCCAGCGTCTTAGCACTGCGGCTGGCGCGTGCCGTGAACTCGGCGACAGCGAGCAGGTCTGCGAGCGCGCTGCGGCATTTCTGCGGGCGCATCGTGTCGCACAAGCAGTCCACCAGGCGCTGCGCCAGCGTACCCATCGAGTCACCTGCGTCCCCGGCACCACGTCCGAACTGTGCGCCGATACTTGCCGCCGCCCGGCAGCGCCATTGCTCATCCGTTTGCGAGTGAGGTATGTCCGGGAGCGACTCCAACCAGAGATTGGCCCGGTACAGGCTCGAGCGCGACAGTTTCTCTGTGGCGAGATAACTGCCGAGTTCATGCAGGACGCCGATCACCGACGGACCCGGCGTGCCCTCGCTCTCGTCGCGGCGCTGCTGCCACCAGGGGCTTTCGATACTCACTTCCCCTCCGCCGCGCTTTAGCACCCGCAGGCAAAAGCGGTCGCGGCCACCCGCCTTCGCTCTCGCCTCTGCTTCACGCAGGTCACGTAGAACCCGCCCTAGGGGCGCCTGATGATGCGCGATAACTGCACCCATCGATGCTGTCGCCCGCGGCCCCATCATGATAAGGCGGCGATCATTCAGCTCTGCAAAGCCGTTTTCGAGTTGCAACTTCGACCCGGCCGATAGGCGATAGCCGATACCGGCTTCATCGGGGACCGCCACCCCACTGTAGACACAACGAAGCAAAACCATCGCGGCTGCCAGGTCATCGACAGCCACCATCGCCAGCACATCGTCACCACCAGCGTAAAGCAGCCGGCCCTTGACACACTCTTCGATAACATAACGGGCAACCCAGGTCGAAAAATTCCCCTGCGCTCGGGAGATAGTCGAATGACGGGCTGGCGACAGCGGGCGCAACGCTTGCTGGTATTCATCTAGCCAGGGAAGCTGCCTGGCGAGGTCATCCACCTTAGAGCGAACCTGCGGGTGCCAGGTATCAGCAAAACGCAACCTGTACTCATCGATAGACCCCGACAGCCAGGCACCCATTTTGTCGCCATCCATCAAGATGAGCGCGTAGTAGGTCTCTGGCCGACTGCCAAATGCCTTACGCATATCAGCCAGCACCCGCCCGGCCGTAACGCCCTCAACCCCTGTAGGCGCCTGCTCGTCGTCCAGACTGCGGATACGCTCGAGCAAAGCGGGAAGTCGGTGCGCGAGGCGCAAAATCTTGGGTTGGGTTTGCAATTGCCGAACCAATTGACCGGGCAGCACGGCGGCGTCCAAGTCCGCTATCGCCTCTGTGACCGAGAGTAGCCGGTCGATCGCGCAACTCTCCTCAGGTAAGCGAGTCGGCGCCGTTGCCAGCCGGGCTAGCGAAGTGGATAACGCGAGCGCGTGGGTGCTCACCACGAATCGCGTTGCCCGGCCCTCTGTCCGCCCAGTGGTCCGTGCAACCTTAGCTGCGAATCGACCGGGCCAGGCGCGCTTAGCCGTACAGATCGCGCAGAGAAACTCACCGGGCTTGACCAATGAGGGCGCCCGCTCGGCCAATGCCGCCCAGGGCGAAGCCTCGGCAAGACGCTGACCACGGGGCTTATGCAGTTCTTCCCGGTCTGTTGTCAGCCACTCGCGCTCGCCGCAAAGCGTGCAACGCAAGCCCTGCTGAGTCAGGGCCCTGAACGGGCGAGCCGCTTTTGCCGCAGCCAGTCCTCGTTCATTCAGCGTGTACGCTGCCGCATAGAGCAGGCCAGTCCCAGGGCGCCAGAAATCGAAGCCATCGACAGATTGCTCACGACTCAGCACACTCCATGCAGCAGGCGCGAACACGCCGCTGTCGGCGAGTGCGGGGTCGATGTCTCCCAGGGCCTCCCGGAACTGCTTTGCCGCAGCATCCAGCGCTAGGCCGTCGGCGCCACCATGAGGCCATTCGGTAGATGACCAACTGACCTCCGGAAATCCATCCAGTTGCGCTTCGAGCTGTTGTGCCGCCGTTTCGCACCAGGCAAGCCCGGCCCGCCCGAACAATTCTCGCGCACCCGCGAGGGCCTCCTCTTTAACGAAGCGGCGAGCGGCCCCGGTAGCGGCGCGGGCCAGCTCGCTAGCCTGCCGCGCAGGCACGAGGGCGAGGAGCCGGTGCGGTAGCGAGGCATTGAATAATGGATTGCGGTCGTCATTGCACTCGACCAGAGGCCTGTTCACCTTGCGCATGAACCCACGTGCGGCTTCGCCTAGCTGTTCTTCTTCGAGCAGCCAGGCGTCGGCAAACGGTGAGCCGAAAAGAGAGGGAAACAAAATGGAGTCCGGTCCGAGCCGGTCTACTATCGCTTGGAGGCCCGCCCACACGATGTTGGCCAGCAAGTGTGAACCAGCCCAGAGGTCCGAGGTGCTGCGGGCTTGCGCGATAAAACTTTGCACAGGGCCGAAACTAAGCGACAGCAAGGCCGGCGTGTCGCCTTCATCTAGACAAGTGTGCAGCGCGCTCACGAGTTCGGCCTGCTGCCAAATGGTGTGGTCGGGCGTGCGGCTGTCGGCAGGCATGAGCCCCCATAACCGCCCCACGCCGGGATCCCACGCACCGATCGCCGGACCGAAACGCCAGAACGCAAGAAACGTGCGGCGTGGGTCGCCCTCCCGAATGAGCCGCTCGGAATGCGCCAGGCTGGCTTCCTCAATGTCATCAGCGCTCACCTCAGCAGAGCTTGGCGGCAGTTGAATCTCCTGTCCCGAAAGCGGATGGATGATTAGCGGCTCGTCGGTAAAGAGCACTTGTTTCCAGGCCGGATAGCGGGCGTCTTCCGGTCTAGGCCAGTTCGGCCGGTCTGCGGCCGATGCGAGCCAATCTGCACGCCGGTCAAACAGTTCTTCGTCTAGCCCGAGCCGATGGCGGAGCGTCGCGGCGGTGCCCCGCTCGTGCCCCGCTCGTGCCCCGCTCGCGTGCGCGTCAGGAGCAGTGCTTTTTCGGCCGGGCCGTGTAGCCATGCGGCTAGCTTTCTTTTCCAATTGGTCATCAGTGCGCCCCCAGACGCCGCAGGTCATGACGCCCGTCGAGCACACCGTGCATGTCCTTCCAGGTGTCGCGCTGCGCATCGACGTCCGCCAGTGTCCGTTTGCGTTGCGAATCGGCAACCGAGTCGATGAAATCCTCGGGCACTGCACAGGGCAGGTGATAAATCACGGCGACGACTTTGCCACAGTCTCCCTCAGGCCGGATCTTGAACCGAATCTGAGAGGGTAAGCGTCCCTCACTTCCTCTTTTGAATGGAATTTCGCAGGGGTTGCCCTTCGGTCCGGCGGGGTAACCGAGATAGGCCAACGCGCCAGCAGCCGGATTGCTCTTGGCGCGGATACGCATCTCGGCCTTGATTTGCGCCAACAATTCGATGGCCTTGCGCCAGTTCTCGAGCGGGCCTGATATCCACACAAGCGGCCGGCCCTTGTCATCGGCGCCGAGTGCATGCGGCCACTCGCTGTCCAGACATTCCCACCAGGGTCGAAGACAACGCACAAGCATCGGTTCAACCGCCGCGAGCGGACGCAGCGGCGGGGCACTCTGGTGCGAACTCAGGCTCACGCTGCCCCAGCCATTGCGGGCGCGGCTACCCACCGCGCCAAACCAGTCAATGTACTGCAGCACGCCGCGAATATCGCTTACAGCACTTTGCGGGGCGCTGAGGAAAAAAGTGCCACATTGCGCCGGCGCCAACGCCCCGCCCCTAAGATTGACCCGCTGGCCCCTTCCCGGCGGCGTTATAGGACCGTAGCCGAGGTAGAGGTCGCTCGGTACGCCTTGACCGGTTGCGGTGGCGCGCACCCGTTCAAAGCGCTCGGGCCACTGCGCTGTCTCCCAGATGCGGCCTCCCCTAGCGGGCGGCCTCACGGCGATCCGAACCCGGCTTGCCCGATGAAGGTGGCGGTTTAGCCATGCGTTACCGAACAAGTCACCCTCCTCTTCACGCAAGCCGGCCACGCTGACCTTGGAGCCCGCAGCGCGCCACACTCGCCACCAGTGGCGAAGCAGTGCCTTGAATGGCGGCGAGCGCCAGGCAGCCCTTTGTTCGGCGTTGCCCAGGAAAGCCGGAGTGGAAAAGCTGAGGGCATATTCGAAGCGCTCTATGCGTTCCATGTACTAGGTCCTCAGGGACGGCGCTGGCTGCCTGCCTGCTGCCCGCCCTCGACAAAAGTGATGTCCTGGGGGCGCAGTGCCAAGTGATATCGACGCGGCCGCAGCCCTCCATCCTCAATCAGAAAAGGCCTCGCACGCGCTCCTAGTGCGCAGCGCAAAGCCCGCCGCAAGTTACTCAATTGAGAGGAAAAGTACTCACCGGACATGCCGGCGTACAGGGCTCGCTCCGTTGCGTCGGTGGCGCCCATAGGACCCTGAATCGCCCGATACTCAGCCAAATAGCGCTCACCCCATTGCCGGTCCGGAACATATTTAGCCGGAGCCGCTATCGAAGGTTCGCCGGCTATGGCCCTTCTTGCGAACACCGCAAGCAGTGCGAGCCGCGTCGGTGCCAGTGCAACAGTGCGCCCATCTGCCTCGACTGCCGACGCCGCCAAGTCGAGCGCCAGACTCGGTGGCGCGATATGGCGTTGAACGTCCGTTACCACCTCGTCGAAACCACGCGCAACCGCTTCTTCCCCAGCGGCCAGATGGTCGCGAAGACGCACGAATGGAATATTCGCGAGAGTCACTTGCGCATCGCTCGTGTGGACTGGCAGTCCTTTTATGACCATTACCCTAGGCGCCGGTGGCGGGTAATAAAAAGCTTGCTCGGATTCAAACGGGGCGGATACGAGCACATGCGACAGTCTATCCTGGGGGCGTCCGTGTAGCGACAGGGCATAGCCGAGGTAGAAACCCATGGTTTTTCGGCCCCCGGCTATAGATGCGTGCACCGCACAATCCGCATCGGCGGTGAGATTGGACACGAGGTGGGTAATCGTGTTGGCTGCTTCGCGATTGCTCGCTTCGCTGTCGATATCCGCCAGGGGTGCGCCCGCCTTATCGCATAACAGATGTATGTTGGATTCATCGAACCGAATCCCATCGGCCTCTATGCCATAGTCACGGCAAAACGCGTGATAAGCGCCCTGCTGCTTGTCCAAGAGAAGCAGCTTGACGCGTTGCGCACCCGCCACGGTTGTCACCACATGGATCTCCGTGGGAACGAATGGCTGCGGCTCCTGGTGCGCCAGTCCATACAGGGTTTCCGTCACAACCTGCGGCGACAGCCCTGTAACCATCAACAGGATGCGCCGGTTGTACCGCGCCGGTGCGTGCAGATCCGGCTGAGCCGGACCTGGATCGACTGACACAATGCGACCGGCGGTCGTTGCGATGCGAGCCTCGCTTTTCATGGGTACATGTTTCATGGGTACATATTGGCAGGCGCCGGCGTGCCTGGAAGCGATTGCAAGCTTGCGACATCGGTGATTCGATAGCGTCCTAGACCCATCGTCGCCGCCCGCCCCGCATGCGTCCATTGCCCGAGCCACAGGTACGGCCATAACGGCTCCGCCTTCCCCATGTCGATGGTGAAGTGCCCCGTTACGCCCCCCATGGGCACGTGGGCCCCTTGTCGAGTAGAGAATCTTTGCATTTTCCAATCCCCTAGGCTCGCGGCTTCGAATTCAATACCCCGCGCGGCTTGCGTGAGCCCTCGAAACTCTGTTTCTAGCGGTTCGGCGCCGTGGAAATTGGACAGGAGCGAGATGCGCCGCAGCAGGCTCGAGAACACGTCAGCGAATCCAAGTGCTTTGGCGCCGACGGACCGGCCCTGCCGGCGTACGCTAAGAGGGGTTTGAAGTTCGACCCGCACCTGCCGCGGGGCTAAAGGTAAACCCGGCACGGCGGCTCTTACCTCGCCGATGCCATCGCCCACCTTCGCCAGCAGGCGCCAGCCTCCGCTCGCGGTCTCTAGCTCTATTCGCCTTAATCGGTATCGCGTCCGGCACCGTCCCACTCCTCGGTCTCCCGCCGAGGCTAAAGCGGTTATGAAGTGCGCGAGTGCATTGACGCCCCTACCGAACAGCGTGAACGGAAGGCAAAGCTCTTCGCTAGCCAGCCGGTGCATTCCCTTGAGTGGAACTTGGAAGACGAATGGGTGGGGTGCTGCGGGGTAGAGCCGCAGCTTCTTCGCCCCTATAGGCGGGGGGGTTTCAAAAACGTAGCTGTAAGTGCAGGTTCGATACAAGGAGCACTTGGAGCAAACCGGCAAATGGGTCATGCAGGCGGACTCCTTGAGTGCGTGTCCGAATGCCCCGCGCCAAGCTGAACCCAAGTACTCTTGGTCCTCGTTCGGGGGAGGCGCGAACACCGCCCTGAAGCGGCTGAGTTCGAGGCGAGGCAGTCTGACCATGGTGGCTAGTCTCGCTTAATCACCAGACGCGTTTTCCCAAACGTATTTTCCCAAACGTATTTTCCCAAACGTATTTTCATTCTGTACGCCCTAACGCGCGCTAGCGCGCCCACGCCGCGCTCTCAGCCACTAGCACCGAGGTCATCTGGGCTCTAGCGGTCCAATTGACTCGCCAGCGGCGTAGGCGAGTTTGCGAACCGGCGTTGCCAGGCGCGTAGCCGGCGCCAACCGCCGCCGCAGTCGCGTTCAGGTCAACCAGCTACTCGGCGGCGAACGTGCGCGCTTTTTGGCTGCGGCCCTCGGGATTGTCGGCAACCCCCGGCATTGACATCGATCAGTGCGCTGAATCGTAGTGCAATTGTACCCTTGGAGGCATTGCTGAGGTGACGGCGGCAGCACTCGAGACGCACGGGATTCGGAACTTCGCCGGCCAGATTTGTGCGCACCTTCAGGCAACCGAAAGCTACGTCCCGCCCGGTGGTACTGGCCGTGGCAGGCGGTGAAGCGTGGCAGTCAGAGCAGGCGATGATCAATGCGGTCGCCGGGAGCCACGCCGAGGCCGATGATAGATTCGCGGCTCGACTGATGGATCACGCCAGGTCACAGAACCGCAACACCCCGGGGCATGGAAGGCGCGGTATGTTCCGCTGACAGCTAGCGAGCGTGAACCAATGGACTACGACAGCAAATGGGCGATAGATCTGCTGCGAGCCGGTACCGGTCAACCGGACGCCGAGTTTCGCGCAGAGCAGGACGAGACGATCCGCCACGCCGCCGAAGGCCGCGGCCGCCTTCTCGTCGTTCAAAAGACCGGATGAGGCAAAAGTTTCGTCTACTTCATCGCGACCAAGCTGCTGCGCGAAGCGGGCGCCGGCCCGGCCCTGCTCGTCTCGCCACTGCTCGCGCTCATGCGCAACCAGATCGCGGCGGCGGAACGAATGGGCGTGCGGGCTGTCCGCATCACATCGGACAACCGGGAGCACTGGGAGGCCGCGGAGGAGGCCCTGCGGCAGGACCAAGTGGACATATTGCTGATCGCCCCCGAACGTCTCGGGCACGAGCGGTTTCTCGGCGAGGTCTTGGCCGATAGCGCAGGTCGCATCGGACTCCTGGTCATCGAAGCGGCCGTCGCAGAACAACTTGGGGTGACTAAACCCCAGGCACGAGACTGGCTCAAGCGGTTGGTGCAAGATGGGACGCTGGTGAAGTTGTCAAGACCTGTGCGGTACTCTGCGCAAGCTGCGGACCGAACTTTGTTCGATGATCTAGAGTGAAGGGGCAACGTCACCTTCCAACGTCGGTGCCCGGGCTGACGATTCGCGCCAGGAGCGTCTCGTGCTGCTCTAGGCTGGACATCGCGGTGCGTGGACCTGGATACGGTAGCCCTTTCTCGTATCGAAGGTCGCTGTCGATTCAGGCAGCATGGCCCTGGCGGTGAAAGAACAACTCACCGGCACTTGTACTGCTATCGATCTGCTCTTGGAGGCCCCGAAGACCGATATCAGCGCCGCCCATTTGCGATGCGAAACTTAAGTGCTGAACACTGGTATTGGACCGTGCGCGGTCAGCGTTCCCAAAACGAACATTTTTGATTTGCCTCGATCCACGGTTCCGTGGGCGATAGAATCAGGGATATAGGCCACTTGTATGCCCGATTACGAAAGACCATTATCTGCCTTGCGAACTCCCGCAAGATGTGCGGACGCTGCCTAGCTGGCAAGGTTGTTGATCAAGCAGGTCTGGGAGAGTGGGTACGGCCCGTGAGTGCAAGACAGCACGAAGAGATGTCAGAGTCGGATCGGCGGTATCCCGATGGGACGAGGGCGCAGTTGTTGGACATCGTGCGCATCCAGATGAAAGAGCCTAGACCGCATACCTACCAGACCGAGAACCATCTGATCGACGACGGCTACTATTGGGACCGTATGGGAAGAGCCGATTGGCCAATGCTTACTTCAGCAGTGGACATCCACATGTCTTCGCTGTGGGTCAACGGGTACAGTAGCTATCATGGTTCAAATGATCGCATTCCACTAGACCAAGCTGAGTCGCTGCCGAACTCGCTTGCGCTAATTCGCGCGAACGAGGTTGTCATCAGTGCAACTGCCGAGGGGGCTGCTTTTGGCGACATGCAGAGAAAGGTCCGCGCTCGCTGGACCTGGAAGGGCCAGTCCTACGCCGTTCGTGTTACAGACCCTGAGATCGAACAGTGCGCTCTGTCCCAACCTGACACACATCTACGATTGGAGAATGCATTGGTTTGTGTGAGCTTGGGAGAACCATTGGACAACTATGTTTATAAACTCGCGGCAGCTATCATCACGCCGTGCCGGGTGTAGTTTCGATGCCAAATATTGTCTACACCATCGGCCACTCGACACACTCCCTCGACCAACTCACGTCGTTGTTGGCCCATCACGCCATAACGGCAATCGGTGACGTTCGTTCCCGCCCTTACAGCCGGACCAACCCTCAGTTCAATCGGGAACCCTTCAAGTCTGCACTGAAAGAGCTTGGCATCGCCTACGTGTTCCTCGGATCGGAGTTAGGCGCACGTTCGGACGATCCGGCTTGCTACGGCGACGTAAAAGTCAGCTACGAGAAGCTCGCTCGAAGTGCCCTCTTTCGAAGCGGGCTACAACGCGTGCGGACGGGCGCACAATCGTACCGGCTGGCGCTGATGTGTGCCGAAAAAGAACCGCTCGACTGCCACCGAACAATTTTGGTTGCGCGCCATCTTGAGGAATGCGGCCTGCAGGTCCAGCACATCCTAGCTGACGGGTCTTTGGAGAAGCACAGCGCGACGCTTGAGCGCCTCATCAGACGACTCGGGATCGGCGAAGATCTGTTCAAGACCGCCGCTGCAGCCGTGCGAGAGGCCTATGAGATTCAGGAGGCAAGAATCGCCTACAAGCGCCCCGGGAACGAGCCTTTTCACCCCGTTCCCGCCGGCGCTACACGATGAAGGTCTATACCATCGGGTTCACCAAAAAGAGCGCGGAGAAGTTCTTCGGTAAACTGCACCGGGCCGGTGTCAAACGTATTGTTGACGTTAGGCTGAACAACGTTTCTCAGTTGGCAGGATTCGCCAAGCGAAACGACCTCGAGTATTTTGCCCGCGAGCTTTGCGGTGCCGGCTACGTGCATCTACCCGAGCTTGCACCCACCAAAAACATTCTCGATGAGTACAAGAAGAATAAAAGCTCGTGGGAGGCATACGAAAAGCGATTCATGGCGCTTATGGAGCAGCGGCGAATCGAAGATAAAGTGCCCAAGGATGTCCTAGAGGAAGGCTGTCTTCTTTGCAGCGAGGACAAGCCTCATCACTGTCACCGAAGGTTGGTGGCCGAGTATCTGAACGCGCACTGGGGAAACGTGGAGGTCGAGCACTTGGAATAGACCACCCGTTCGCCGTCCCGGGCCAGGGAGCGACCGCCAACGGCTTCTACAATCGGCTTGAAAGACACGGAAATTCAATCGCTTAGCGATGAGCTAACCCAGCCTCGTGTAGCGTGTATAGAGCGTGAATTCTCCATACCATTCAATAGCTTATCTGCTTGCAGAGCGTCAGTCTTTCAATTTGGACGCAGGCCTTGCTCTATACTATTTGTTTTGATTGAGCTTGTTCTGCTCGAAACACCACAGCCCATCGCGGCGTCCGTAATCGGGCAAGGCAAGTAGCAAGGGGGCGAACACCAGCATGGCGAGCGCACATCAGCTCAAGGCCCTCCTCAAGTCCCACATGGCCGGAGATGACGAGCAGTTCCTTGCTGTCGCAATGCAGGTCGCGGCGCACGAAGCAAAGCAGGGACACGGCAAGCTAGCGCTTGAACTGCGCGAGCTCATTGAGCAGGCCAAGCAGGGTCACTTGCGCTCGAAGAAGCCGACCCCCCTAGCTCAGCCTAAAGGCGAACTAGGGGAACTGCTTACTGCTAGGTATCCACAACTGCGCCTCAACGACTTGGTGTTGCCGGAGGACACCAAAGACCGGCTTGTTCGGCTAATAAAGGAACACCGCCAATCACAAAAGATCCGCGCCTATGGGTTGGTTCCGCGAAGAAAAGTTCTACTGCTCGGCCCGCCCGGTACCGGCAAGACGATGACATCCTCAGTGCTCACAGGAGAATTGGGGCTACCCCTGTTCATAGTCCGACTCGACGGACTGATGACCAAGTACCTGGGTGAGACCGCGGCTAAGTTGCGTATCGTCTTTCAAGCCATTGACCGAACTCGTGGCGTCTACTTGTTCGACGAGTTCGACAGCATTGGTGCAAAACGAGGTTTCGGCAATGACGTTGGTGAAATTCGGCGGGTGTTGAACAGTTTCCTCCAACTGATAGAGCTCGATAATTCGGACAGCTTGCTGATTGCAGCAACTAACCACGCCGAATTGCTTGACCGAGCCTTACTGAGGCGTTTTGACGATGTCATCGAATACGCGTTACCAGATGCCGCCCAAGTCGCAGCAGTCATCAAAGCGAAGGTGTCGGCGTTCCCGACGTCGAGGATCGTTTGGAACAAAGTCTGCGAGGTCGCAGAAGGTCTGAGTCATGGCGACATCGCGAGCGCCTGTGAAGACGCGGTCAAGCATGCCATCATCCATGACAAAGCTCGGCTCTCACAACGCAACCTGACAGACGCGCTCGTAGAACGCCGCAGAGCGGACAATCGCAGAATCGAAGCTGGCGACTAACCCATGCCGAACGGCGACAGTAAATATCTTCCACATCTAGTTGTTCCTGCCTCACCTGAGACCCGGCCCTACACAAACCCTGCAAGCGGTGGCTCGCGAGCGTTCGCTACCCCTACGCGAAACCGTCAAGCTCACGCGCAGGCACTGATCTCGCAGTTTGAGGCGCTTAGAAGCACTGAAAAGACCCGAGCACAAGAACGGCTTGCGCACGGTCTAAGTGTCCAGAATGGGCTCTACCTCACGTTCGAGAGCGAGGCAGGATTCGAACTGAAGTTCGAGAGCCTTGAAGCCATGAGGAGTGGTATCGAGCTCTGCAACGTCAAATCGGCAGGAGATAAGCAACTCGCCACCATATTCGTACCGGATGGGAAGCTAGATATCCTACTGAACAAGGTGCTCGCCTATTCGGATCCCTCCCGCGACTCTGCAACCGGAAAGCCCAAGAACCGCGAGCTCGTTGAGAGCATACAAGCGGTACGAGAAGCAGCCTTGAGAGCGCTATGGACCGACCCGGATGAGCTGTTTCCAAAAGAGAACAATGCTGTTTGGTGGGAAGTGTGGCTGAGAGTGAGCCGATCCGTGAACCAAGAGCGCTTTCTCCGCACGCACGCCGAACGGCTCGGGATGCAAGTGCACGCGGAATCGATCCGGTTTCTAGACAGAATCGTGCTGCTCGTTCGTGGCACGGCAGAGCAGATGAGTCAATCCGCCCACCTACTCGCAGTGTTCGCCGAGATACGTCGCCCAAAGGTAACCGCTGAGTTCTATCTGGAGATGGGGCCGGAGGAGCAGGCAGAGTGGATAGACAAACTTCTCGCAAGACTTCGGACACCCCAAGCCAGTTGTCCATTCGTGTGTCTACTGGATACAGGCGTGACGAATGGCCATCCCTTACTCGCACCGGTAGCAGATGACAACGACCTTCATACCTACAACGCGACCTGGGGCGTCGCCGATTCCTACGGGCATGGCAATCCGATGGCCGGTACCGCCATCTATGGAGACCTGGCCACTTTGCTTGAATCCACGGAAGACTACCAACTAAGCCACCGAATCGAATCGGTGAAGGTAACGCCTGATCCCTCTTATCACCAAGACCCTCATCTCTACGGTGCCATAACTAGAGATGGCATCGCCCAACCGGAAATTTCGCACCCCGAGCGAGACCGAATCTATTGCATGGCAATCACCAGCTCTGACAACCGTGACCGTGGCCGGCCATCGTCCTGGTCAGCAGCTATCGATGCAATCAGCTCGGGGATGGAGGATGAACGACGGCGCCTCATCGTTCTCGCAGCAGGCAATACTGCATTCACTGAGCGACGTCACTATCCGCATAGCAATCACACAGACCCTGTTCACGACCCTGGTCAGGCATGGAACGCCATTACAGTCGGTGCGTACACGAAGAAGACGGAGATTGAAGCAAGTGAGTTCCCTGGCTGGACGGTCATAGCTCCGAGCGGTGACCTAGCACCTTCGAGCTGTACCTCTACAGCGTGGACAGAGAGGCAGTGGCCCCTGAAGCCAGATGTAGTGATGGAAGGGGGCAATATGGCTCTTGACCCTGAAACTCAGCACGCCTTCGATATCGATTCACTGAAAGTCGTGTCCACAGGTCATCAGCCCCAATCACGACTGCTAGTTCCGTTCGGAGATACCAGTGGAGCGTCAGCACTGATCGCTCGACTTGCTGCGGCAGTCACAGCACAGTATCCGAACCTGTGGCCGGAGACGGTACGTGCGTTAATCGTGCACTCTGCTCGCTGGACGGAGACGATGAAGCGCCGCTTTGCGCCGCTCAACACACGGCGTCAGAAGACCAATCTCCTTAGATGGTATGGCTACGGGGTCCCTGATGAGGGCGCTCTTCATTGGAGTACTCGGGATTCGCTCACGCTCATTGCCGAATCCACGCTACAGCCATTCCACAAAGACGGCGGCGCTGTCAGAACCCGAGAGATTCAACTGCACGCGCTCCCGTGGCCGGTCGATGAGTTGAGAGCGCTGGGGAACGCTATGGTCGAAATGCGCGTCACGCTCTCGTACTTTGTAGAGCCCAATCCCGGTGAGCGCGGTTGGACGAGAAAGTTCCGGTACCAGTCTCATGGACTGCGCTTCTCCGTAAAGCGCTCACTCGAAACGCAGGACGAGTTTCGTCAACGACTGAACAAACAAGCGCGTGATGAAGAGGAGGACTACCAGGGGGCCGTCGCGGAGACTGGCGAGTGGTTCTTGGGTCAACGTCTGTGCACGTTGGGAAGTCTCCACTGCGATGTGTGGTCGGGGACAGCGAGTGAGCTAGCGGAGCGCGGTCATGTCGCCGTGTATCCAGTATTGGGCTGGTGGAAAGAGCGGCCTGCCTTAGAGCGATGGGGCAACTTGGCGCGGTATGCCCTCATTGTGTCCATTAGCACCCCCGAGGTCGAAGCAGACATCTACACACCCGTCATGTATGAGATCGCCGCTCAGATTGCCGTCTAATGTGGCCTACTGCGTTCTACAAAGAGAAACGCACGTCAATGCATGCAGACGGTTAGCGTGTACCGAAGGTGCCGTTTTGTAGCTGGGTGGGCACGCATTGTCTCTCGCCTAAACAAAGAGATAGGGCGAAAAAGAGCGTCAGTCTTTCAATCAGGTGGCCGCCGGTTCGATCCCTGCGCCGCCCACCAGAAACATCAAGGCAAACAGTGAGTTAGAGAGCATACCTATCTAGGACGCGCGCTTGCGTTCGGTTACTGTGGCGGGCATTGTGCACAGCTCCGCCAGCTTCCCGGCGTTAAGGAGCAAGGTGGTCAGCGGTCAAGTGCGCGTAGCGCATAAGCATCTGAATCGTGCTCCACCTAGCCAACTTTTGCAGCACGGGCAGCGGCGTGCCCGGCTGAACGTGCCAAGAAGCCCAGGTGTGCCGCGAGTCGTGCCAGCGGCGGTCTTCGATGGCGGCCCGTTTGAGCGCATTGCTCCATGCACGCTAGCCTGCCTTCGTGATGGGCTCTCCCCGGCAGGTGAATACTCGGTCCGCGTGTTTCCCAATCTGACGGCGCAGAACACGGCAAGCCTGCCGATCGAGCGGTACCGCAACCGGCTTTCCGGCCTTCGCTTGCTCCGCATGGACCCAGGCGCACCTACGCGGCAAGTCTAGCTGACGCCCTTCGAGCCCGGTCACATGCGCCTGTGGAAGTGCGGCCGCGAGGGTGCACCGCATCATGCCGGCAACAGGGCCGGGGCGTTCGCCGGGCCACCTGTACGCCGCCTCCCCGCTCAACCAGCATATCCGTGCCTCCTCCTGCGGCAGCATGCGAACCTCCGGTGCGCGGTGCAGACAGTCCCATTCTTCGCAGCGGCGCAACACACCGCGGATTGCTCGCCGCGTGCGGTTCACGGCCGGGTTGGCAACGCTTTGCGCCCGCCGCGCCTCGCGGACGCTCCGAGTACCGCTATGCCTTGCCTGGCTTCGCGCTTCGGATCCCGCCGCACGGTTTGCTTATGCATAACCTTAAGGAACTCAGCGGCCTCATCGAGCGAGAGCGTGCGCTGCAAAGCCGTTGGCTGCGCTGTAGCCATGGGGCCCATGGATTCCACATACACACTTTTTTCATGAAATCCAACTCATTGAATTTCTTTAAGAAAATTCAGATTCACCGGAGCCGCTGCCAGGCCCTGCTGCGGCGCCAACGAAGCGGTGAGCGCAGGACTGCAATGCGCGGTTGAGCGCCACGTGACAGCGGCCTTGGGACCAACCGCCGCGCCGAGATTGCTGCGCCGAAGACGGCGTTCTAGACCCACTTTCAATCGGTTATGCTGCCGAGGTCATCTGCGCGCGACCCTGCCAGGAGGTTTTGCTACCAACAGTGCCAGGAGCCGCGCGCGTCTGTGGAGGAGCCCATGGCGCGCCTGCAAGACATCACCGCCGGCAGCATCCTCCGGGGCATCCTGCCGGGCGAGAACGTCACCGTCGAGACGGTGAAGTGGCACGGCTCGGATGTGGCCGAGGTCATCTACAAGGCGGCAAACGGCGTGCCCGGCACGCAACTGCTCTACCGCGACATGGAGCGCACCCTGGACCTTGTGGAGGCCGCCCGCCCCTGGTCCTTCGACGCCGATGGCGACAGGCTACGGCTGGTGGCCGAGGCGCAGCGCATCCGCCTGGCCCATCTGTTCGATCCCTATCTCGCCGTTCACACGTCCCTGGTAGAGCCGCTGCCGCACCAGATCACGGCGGTCTACGGGGAGATGCTGACCCGCCAGCCGCTGCGCTTCCTGCTGGCCGACGACCCTGGTGCCGGGAAGACCATCATGGCCGGGCTCCTGATGAAGGAACTCCTGGTCCGGGGTGACCTCAGCCGCTGCCTCGTCGTGTGCCCCGGCAATCTGGTCGAGCAGTGGCAGGACGAGTTATGGCAGCGGTTCCAGCTTCCGTTCGAGATCATGACCAACGACATGATCGAGTCGGCGCGCACTGGCAATGTGTTCAGCGAGCAGAGTCTGCTCATCGCCCGGCTCGACAAGCTGGCCCGCAACGAAGCTCTGCACGCTAAGTTGGAGCAGACCGACTGGGACGTGGTGATCTGCGACGAGGCGCACAAGATGTCGGCCTCGTTCTTCTCCGGCGAGGTCAAGGAGACCAAGCGCTACAAGCTCGGCAAGCTGCTGGCCGGTCTGACGCGGCACTTCCTGCTGCTGAGTGCCACGCCGCACAACGGCAAGGAGGAGGACTTCCAGCTTTTTCTCGCGCTGCTCGATGGCGACCGCTTCGAAGGGCGCTTCCGCAATGGTGTCCATACCACGGACACGTCCGATCTCATGCGCCGGATGGTCAAGGAGCAGTTGCTCAAGTTCGACGGCAAACCGCTGTTCCCGCAGCGCCGGGCCTACACGGTGAGTTACGAACTGTCCGACGGCGAGGCTCAGTTATACCGCGCCGTCACGGACTATGTGCGCGAGGAGTTCAATCGAGCCGACAACCTCAAGAACAAGGGACGTAGGGGCACCGTAGGCTTCGCCCTGACCATCCTCCAGAGGCGGCTCGCGTCCTCCCCGGAGGCCATCTACCAATCGCTGAGTCGTCGCCGTAAGCGGCTGGAGAAGCGGCTCCGGGAGGAGGAGATCCTGCGCCGAGGCGGCAAGGTCGCCGATAACCTCCGCAAGCCCGGCTACGACGTGCCGGAGATTGACTACGAGGACATCGACGAGACGCCGGAGGATGAGCTTGAGGCGTTGGAAGAGCAAATTGTCGATGACGCGACCACCGCCCGCACCATCGCGGAACTAAAGACGGAGATTGGTCTGCTCCAGGACTTGGAGAAACTGGCGCTCAACGTGCGCCGCGCCGGCACGGACCGCAAGTGGGACGAGCTATCACGGCTGCTCCAGGACAATCCCGAAATGTTCGACACCCATGGGCTGCGCAGGAAGCTCATCGTCTTCACCGAGCACCGTGACACCCTGAACTACCTCGCCGACCGGATACGCACGCTCATCGGCCACGAGGATGCCGTGCTCACCATCCACGGCGGGCAGGGCCGGGAAGAGCGCCGCAACGCGCAGGAGCGGTTCACGCAGGACAAGGACGTGTTGGTCCTCGTCGCCACCGATGCGGCCGGTGAAGGCATCAACCTGCAACGCGCCCACCTGATGGTCAACTACGACTTGCCCTGGAACCCCAATCGAATCGAGCAGCGCTTCGGACGCATCCACCGCATCGGGCAGACCGAGGTCTGCCATCTGTGGAACCTGCTCGCGCATGAGACCCGCGAGGGCGATGTCTACATGACCTTGCTGCACAAGCTCGAGGTGGAGCGCGAAGCCTTGGGCGGCGGTGTCTTCGACGTGCTTGGTAAGGCCATTGATGGTGTTCGCTTGCGGGAACTGCTCATCGAGGCAATTCGATACGGAGACGACCCGGAGGTCCGGGCCAAGCTCAACCAAGTCGTCGAGAACGCCCTCGACCGGAGTCACCTGGAAGACCTCCTCGAACAACGAGCGCTGGCGCATGACATGATGGACGCAAGCCGAGTCCACAGTATCCGCGAAGAGATGGAGCGCATTGAGGCAAGGCGGCTCCAGCCTCACTTCATCGAGGGCTACTTCAAGGAAGCGTTCCGGCTCCTGAATGGAACCATCCGTGAGCGGGAGACTAAGCGGTACGAGATCACCAACGTCCCGGCGGTCATCCGCGCACGGGATCGCCAGATTGGCATCGGCGCTCCGGTGCAAACAAAGTACGAGCGGGTATGCTTCGACAAGAACAAAATCGCGGTGGCGGGCAAGCCGCCAGCCGCCTTCCTGTGTCCTGGCCATCCGCTGCTCAGCGCGGTGACCGATATCGTCATGGAGCGCCACCGCGATCTGCTCAAGCAGGGTGCCGTACTCGTGAACGAATCCGACCCCGGCGAGGACGCCCGCGTGCTGTTCTTCCTGGAACATTCGGTACAGGACGCCCGGCCAGGGGCGGGTGGACAGAACCGTCTGGTGTCCCGCGCAATGGTGTTCGTGGAGATTGGCGAGGACGGCGATGTGCGCTCCGGTGGACAAGCACCGTACTTGGATTATCGAGCGATTAGAGACGACGAGAAGCCCTTGGTCGCCGGCCTGCTCGGCTCCGCGTGGCTCAAGGAGGGCTTGGAGCAGAAAGCCGTCTCCTACGCCATCGGACAACTGGTACCGGGTCACTTGAACGAGGTCCGTGCGCGGAAGGAAGACTTGGTTGACAAGACCAGGTCGGCGGTCAAGGACCGGCTGACCAAGGAAATCAACCACTGGGATTATAGAGCCACGGAGCTACAGGCTCAGGAACAGGCGGGCAAGGTCAACGCCAAGCTGAATTCGGCCAAGGCCCGTGCGCGGGCTGATGAGCTACAGGCGAGGCTGCAAAAGCGCATGAGCGAGTTGGAGCAGGAGCGCAAGCTCGCGCCCTTGCCTCCGGTGGTGACCGGCGGTGCTCTTGTAATCCCCGCTGGCTTGCTGGCGCGATTACGGGGAGAGAGAGTGAAGACTCCGGCTACTTTCGCCAAGGAGACCGGCCGAGTGGAGGCGGCAGCGATGGAGGCGGTCATGCAGACCGAGCGCGAGCTTGGCTATGAGCCGAGGGATGTGGGGGCAGATAAGCTCGGCTATGACGTGGAGTCTCGTGTACCGGGTACTGGCAAGCTACGATTCATCGAAGTCAAGGGCCGGGTCCATGGCGCTAGAACAGTGACGATCACCAAGAACGAAATCCTAACCGCCTTCAACAAGCCGGACGACTTTATCCTAGCCCTAGTGGAGGTACCGACCTCCGAGGAATTCGGAGAAACGGACGCCTTCAAGGTGGCTGAGGATGCCTCGACGTACCATCAGATCAACGGCTGCACGGTCCGATACCTTCGCCAGCCGTTCCAGAAGGAACCAGACTTCGGAGTCACGAGCGTCAACTACAACCTTGGCGAACTTCTAACACGGGCGGAACTTCCGGCGTGACGCCTAACCGTGAAGAGGTTCCAATCAGCAGTAGGGACTACTGGTTCAAGGTCGTCGAATTCCTTCAACAGAATTGGGCACTCATCAATGCCCGCCAAGATGGGGTCATAGTGGGGTTCTTCGGTGACACTTCAGGTGTCTTCGATGAACTGGCCTTCCCAAGCGAAGGTGGTGCTCAGCAAGCGCTGCGTAGGAACGGATTCGCACGTTACACCGAGGACGCCAACGCACAGGGCTTCTTGCGTCCGCCCGACCCACCATTTCATCGACGCCCGCACCCGAACGCTCCAATCTATTCGAGCGGTCGCTTCTGGAAGTAGTCATGCCGCAACTGTATCGGAAGAAGCTAATCGAAGTCGCCCTGCCACTCGATGCCATCAACGCGGCGTCGGCGCGAGAAAAGTCGATACGCCACGGTCATCCGAGCACGTTGCATCTGTGGTGGGCCCGGCGACCACTCGCGGCGGCACGAGCGGTGATATTCGCGCAAATGGTGGACGATCCATCGAGCCATCCCGAGGAATTTCCTACCGAGGAATCGCAGGAGAAGGAGCGTCAGCGGCTATTCAAGATCATCGAGAATCTGGTGAAGTGGGAGAACACGACTGACGAGGCAGTGCTCCAGCAGGCGCGGGACGAGATTTGGCGGAGTTGGCGCACCACGTGTGCGGATAACGCTGAGCATCCCCGTGCAGACGAATTCTTTAACCCTGAGAAGTTGACTGCTTTCCACGACCCCTTTGCGGGGGGTGGCGCACTCCCATTGGAGGCACAACGACTCGGTTTGCAAGCCTATGCAAGCGACCTAAATCCCGTGGCCGTGCTCATTTGCAAGGCGATGATTGAGATTCCGCCGAAGTTCGCCGGTATACCACCAGTGAACCCGAAATCCCGCGAAGAGAAGACACTACTCGAAAAAGATTGGACTGGTGCGCAGGGGCTTTCGGAGGACGTGCGCTACTACGGACGGTGGATGCGAGACGAGGCGCAAAAACGTATAGGACATCTATATCCGCAGGTCGAGGTAACAGTGGAGATGTCCACGGAGAGGCCTGACCTTGAACCTTATTTGGGGAAGAAACTTACAGTGATCGCATGGATCTGGGCTCGCACGGTAAAAAGCCCCAATCCAGCCTTCGCGAACGTCGATGTGCCGCTTGCCACCACGTTCATGCTATCTACCAAGAAGGGAAAAGAAGCCTACGTCGAGCCCGTCATCGGAAATCACGGATACCGCTTCACGGTGAAAGTCGGCAAGCCTGATCATCCGCATGTTGTGAAGAACGGGACATCCGCTGGCAAATGGGCAGCATTTCGATGTCTGATGTCTGATGTGCCAATCACTTATGACTACATACGGGATGAAGGCAAGGCTGGTCGTATTCGCACTCGCCTGCTCGCCGTTGTTGCTGAGGGAATGCGTGGGCGAGTATACCTTTCCCCCACGCCTATGCTTGAAGAAATCGAGCAGCAGGCTGAGCCGTTTTGGACTCCAGAGCAGAGCATCAATTATCACCCCCGTGACATTAAGACCCAGATTTACGGATTAACGAAGTATCGTGACATATTCACTCCGCGTCAGCTTGTGGCGCTGGCGACTCTCTCAGATCTTGTCGGGGAGGCGCGAGAACGCATCCTGAAAGACGCGATTGCCACCGGACTCCCAAACTACTGTAATCGGGACGAAAAAGGCGAGGACAGCGCGTCCGTCTACGCTCAGTCAGTTGGGGTCTATTTGGCGTTCGCGCTTAGCAAACAAGCTGACTTGGGAAACAGCCTATGCGGTTGGGAGCCGATCGCTCAATGCCCCCGTCATTTGTTTGGAAGGCAAGCAATCCCGATGATCTGGGACTTCGCGGAGGGAAACCCACTTGGGAGCAGTTCTGGTGCATGGGTCGTTTTCGTAGAAGGGATCGCAAAGGCATTTGCAAAGTCATTCCAGTTTGTATCAACGAACGCAATCGGAACCGCCCAACAGGCAGATGCTGGCCAACAAGAAATCTCAAGAGCGAAAGTGGTTTCCACCGACCCTCCCTACTACGACAATATTGGCTACGCGGACCTATCGGACTTTTTTTACGTCTGGCTTCGCCGGACTCTGAAACCCGTATTCCCTGAACTATTCGCCACCCTCGCGGTTCCCAAGTCTGAAGAACTGGTAGCCACTCCCTATCGCCACGGCTCCAAGGAGAAGGCAGAGAGCTTTTTCCTCACTGGCATGAAAAAAGCGATGCATCGCATTGCTGAACAGGCGCATCCTGCGTTTCCTGTGACAATCTACTACGCATTTAAGCAATCGGAGAGGAAAGGAGATTCAGGAACTTCGAGTACCGGCTGGGAGACTTTTCTTGATGCGGTAATCTGCGCCGGTTTCGCTATCAGCGGCACATTGCCTATGCGTACCGAGAATAGCAGTCGCATGATGGGCCAGGGATACAACGCGCTTGCCTCCAGCATCATAATCGTCTGTCGCCCGCGTGACCTAGAAGCGACAACCGCGACACGCCGAGAGTTTGTCAACGCGCTCAAAGCGGAATTGCCTGAAGCTATCGCGCATCTCCAACATGGAAACATTGCACCAGTGGATCTTGCTCAATCAGCCATCGGTCCAGGAATGGCGGTTTATACACGCTACGAAAAAGTACTGAGCGCGTCCGGCGTTCCTTTAACCGTCCGTGAGGCGCTCGCGCTGATCAATCAGGTGTTGGACGAAGTGCTGGAGGAGCAAGAGGGGGAATTTGACGACGACACTCGTTGGGCGGTGACGTGGTTTGCTCAGCACGGAAATGAACAAGGAGAGTTTGGTGATGCTGAACAGCTTAGCAAGAGTAAGAACGTGGGTGTCAACGGGTTGGTCGAGGCGGGGATTCTCGAAGCGAAGTCCGGCAAGGTGCGGCTATTGAGGCGAGACGAGCTTCCAGATGACTGGGATCTCTCCTCGGATACTCGGCTAACTGTCTGGGAAACGACCCAATATCTCATTCGTGCTCTGGTGCAAGAAGGGGGTGGAGGAGAGCAGGAAGCTGCCCGGCTGGCTGCGCAACTTGGCGCAAAGGCTGAGGTCGCGAGAGACCTCGCTTATCGGCTATATGTGATCTGCGAACGGAATCGGTGGGCTAACGAGGCGTTGGCTTACAACAGTCTGGTCGTAGCCTGGAACGAGATTACGCGGCTCGCCGAGCAAGTCGAAACACTACCAGAACAGACAGCCCTGCTTTGACGGTTCGGGCGACGATACGAGATTTGAACGATGGCTCTTAGTAATAGAGATCGCGTCGGTAAGTCCCTCGAACTGCTGAATGAGGGTTTAAGACCCTTCGTTGAACGGGAGATGCAACAGGAGCATGGGGACCGATGGCAGGACATAGCCCAGCAAAGCCAGCGTCGCGAGATGAGGAAGGGCGAGGAGTTCCACCTCGATTCCCAGGTCATTTTGTCCATCCTGTGGAACAACTGGAACTCGGTCTTCGGCAAGACCCTCGGACACGCGGAGCGCAGCCTAGTCAGCGAGCTACGTGACATCCGCAACCGGTGGGCGCACCAGCACAATTTCAGCAGCAATGACGCACATCGCGCCCTCGACTCCGCAGGACGCCTGCTCGCCGCCGTCTCGGCTCCACAGGCCGATGAAGTCGAGAAGATGCGGATGGACCTGCTACGGGTCCAGTTCGAGGAGCAGCGGCGCACGCAGATGCGCAAGACCTCGGTTGCCCCTGTTGAAGGCAAGCCGCAGGGCGGACTCAAGCCTTGGCGCGAGGTCGTGACCCCGCACCCGGACGTAGCCTCCGGGGACTACCAGCAAGCCGAGTTCGCCGCTGACTTGTGGCAGGTATACCTGGGCGAAGGTTCCGACGAGTACAAGAATCCCACCGAGTTCTATCGCCGCACCTTTCTCACCGGTGGCCTCCAGAAGCTCCTCACCGGCGGGCTTCAACGGCTATCGGGGAAGGGTGGCGACCCCGTCGTCGAGCTACAGACGAACTTCGGTGGTGGCAAGACGCACTCCATGCTGGCGCTGTGGCATCTGTTCTCCGGGACGACGGCGGACCAGCTTCCGGGTATCGAAGAAGTGCTGAAAGAGAGTGGCCTCGAGGTCGCGGATGGCGTGCGGCGGGCCGTCCTCGTAGGGACCAAGATCTCACCGGGTCAGCCCATCAAGAAGCCCGATGGCACCGAGGTGCGCACGCTATGGGGCGAGCTTGCGTGGCAACTGGGCGGCAAGGAAGCGTTCGGCCTGTTGCAGGAGGCCGACCGGACCTCGACGAACCCCGGCGACGCGCTCAAGCATCTGTTCAACCAGTATGCCCCGTGCCTGGTGCTCATCGACGAGTGGGTCGCTTATGCCCGCCAGCTTCATGAGGACAGCGATCTGCCGGCGGGCAATTTCGACACCCAGTTCACCTTCGCGCAGACCCTGTCCGAGTCCGCCAAGGCGGCTGACCGCACCCTGCTGGTGGTCAGCATCCCCGCATCGGACAACGAGATCGGCGGGCAGTGGGGCCAGCAGGCGCTCACGCGCTTGAAGAACGCTATCGGCAGGGTCGAAGCCTCGTGGCGCCCGGCCAGCGTGGACGAGGGCTTCGAGATCGTCCGCCGCCGCTTGTTCCAGCCTCTGCCGGGCAATGAGTTCGTGGCCCGGGATGCGATAGCGCGGGCCTTCTCCGAACTGTACGGCAGCCAGCACCAGGAGTTCCCGCTGGAGTGCCGCGAGGCGCACTACGAACGGCGCATCAAGATGGCCTACCCCATCCACCCGGAACTGTTCGACCGCCTGTTCAATGACTGGTCCACCCTCGACCGCTTCCAGCGCACCCGTGGCGTGCTGCGTCTGATGGCGGCGGTGATCCACTCCCTGTGGGAGCGGCAGGACGCCAGCTTGCTCATCATGCCCGCGAACGTGCCGGTGGATGATCCGCCGGTGCAGTTCGAACTGACCCGTTATATGTCGGATCCGTGGGTGCCGGTCATCGAGAAGGACGTGGACGGTCCGAATTCACTGCCGCTGGCGCTAGACCGGGAGAACCCCAACCTCGGCAGGTTCTCGGCCAGCCGCCGGGTGGCTCGCACCATCTATATGGGCTCCGCGCCGATTCAGCAAGCCGCCAACCGCGGCCTCGAAGACCGGCAAGTAAAGCTCGGCTGCGTGCAGCCGGGCGAGAACGTGGCGACCTTCGGGGATGCTCTTCGGCGGCTCAC
The DNA here is from genome assembly GCA_012103455.1 of Gammaproteobacteria bacterium. GTDB lineage: Bacteria > Pseudomonadota > Gammaproteobacteria > HK1 > HK1 > WLWT01. The sequence goes on along the minus strand of WLWT01000001.1, from coordinate 2,224,750 downwards.
GGACCGCGCCACCTACCTCTATGTTGACGGCAAGCGCTATTGGTACTCCACCCAGCCGACGGTGGCACGGCTGGCCGATGACCGGGCGCAACAGCTGGCCGAGCACGAGGTGACGGAGGCGATCGAGGGGCGGCTGCGCGACGAGGCCCGCACCCGGGGCGATTTCGCCAAGCTCCACCCCTGCGCGTCCAGCGGCGATGTGCCGGACGAGCGTGAGGCACGGCTGGTTATTCTCGGACCGGACTACCGGCACACCGGCAAGGACACGGCCAGCACCGCCAGGGAGCAAGCGGCCAGCATCTTGCAGCAGCGCGGCACGAGCCCGAGGACTTACCGGAACACCCTCGTGTTCCTCGCCGCCGACTCCAATCGCTTGAAGGATTTGCAGCAGGCGGTGCGCCAGTACCTCGCCTGGACCTCCATCTGCAACGACCGCGAGACCCTGAACCTGGACGCGCTGCAGACCAAGCAGGCCGAGACCAAGCGCCAGGGCGCCGACGAGACCGTCAAGGCGCGCATCCCGGAGACCTTCCAGTGGCTGCTGGTGCCCGGTCAACCGGACCCGAGGGGCGGCATCGAATGGTCCGAGGTGCGGCTGTCCGGCCGCGATTCCCTGGCGGTTCGCGCATCCAAGAAGCTACGCAACGAAGAACTGCTCATCACGCAGCTTGGCGGCGTGCGCCTGCGCTACGAACTCGACCGCATTCCGCTGTGGCGCGGCGATCACGTCGAACTCAAGCAACTCGCCGGGGACATCGCCACTTACCTATATTTGCCGCGCCTGCGGGACGAGACGGTGCTCACAGACGCGGTCCATGAGGGCGTCGCAACGCTTACCTGGGCAACGGACACCTTCGCCTATGCCGCAGCGTGGGACGAAGCGGCGAAGCGCTACACGGGCCTTGTGGCGGGCAAGCAGCCACGGATCATCGCCGGCGGCGGCAGCGTCCTCGTGAAGCCAAAGGTGGCCCAGGCGCAACTCGACGCGGAGTCCGAGCCCGCGCCAGCGCCGCCCGGCCGCACGCCGCAGCCTCCGGGTCCAGGTCCGGGGCCAGCACTAGGACCAGGACCACAGCTTGGACCAGAACCAGGGCCGGCGGCGCCCCGCACGCCGCAACTCAAACGCTTCCACGGCACGGCGGCCCTAGACCCCATGCGGGTCGGACGGGACGCCGCGCAGATCGCCGACGCGGTCATACAGCATCTGTACGGCATCGTCGGCGCCGAGGTCGAAATCACCCTGGAAGTGTCGGCGCGGCTCCCGGAGGCGGCCTCGGAAAAGCTGGTCCGCGATGTGACCGAGAACTGCACGACGTTGAAGTTCGACAGCCACGGCTTCGAGCCGGAGTGACGCCAGCCGCACCAGTGGTGTAAGCCGCCGCCGCTAAGCGCTCAAGGTTCCGGGAACACTGGTAATCGGGAGCCCATGACCGACGCGCGCTCGATGGTGCGCTGATTTCACACCGCCGCATAGCGCGCGTTCTATCTGTGCCTATCCAGGCGTGCACGTGCAGCAGCAAGCTAGGCGCATCGGTGGTCACACCGATGTCTTCGTGTACCTCATGGGGGCACCTGCTAAAAATGCACTTTTTCCGCGATGGCGGTGTCGGCACCGTGCTCCAATCCTCAGGTATCACCTATACACTGCGGTTGCGCGCGCGGTGCTTCCTTGCACTCACGAAACGATTATTATTTTTAGGAGACGCCCATGGATTTTAGGTTGGAGCTGGTCTGCCTGCTTCCGAGCGGCTTCGAAGTAGCTTTGCACTAGGACATCCCCGAACCCGGCCTTATCTGAGGCGTTCGCCGAACTTCTTCCGGTATTGCCGAATGAGCGTCTTGAGGCCTGCCTCCGATATAGCGGCGGGAATTGCGCTGAGGCCCACAGTGAGGGCGAATGTCTTCTCAGCACGAAGGTGTTCGAATAAGGTCCCATGCCTTCTTCTCGATGGACGCCTGCCGCTTCAACCAGCAATCCGGGCACGCCGGATTCATGCACCGGATTCTCCGGCGGATAGCTAATCGAGTGAGTGAGTTAATTATTAGCCAATTTGGAAGGGGGAGAGCCCGACATGTCGATAATTTTAGGTAGCGGCGAGTACCAGTACCGGGTGGTGGAAGACTGGGCCAAACTGCCTGATGGATGGACCTTCATGGACGTTGCCGGCGTGGCGGTGGACAGCAACGACACGGTCTTCGTTTTTAACCGGGGCGAACATCCGATGATGGTGTTCGACCGCAGCGGCAATTTCTTGCGTTCCTGGGGCGAAGGCTTGTTCAAACGCGCACACGGCTGTCATGCCGGTCCGGACGACGCCATCTACTGCACCGATGATGGCGATCACACGGTGCGCAAACTGGACGCCCACGGCAAGCTGCTACTGGCGCTCGGCGTACCTGGCGAGCCGGCGCCTTACATGAGCGGTGAGCCTTTTCACCGCTGCACCCACACCGCGTTGTCCCCCGATAACCACATCTTCATAGCCGATGGCTACGGCAACGCCTGCGTGCACAAATACACTCCGGACGGCAAGCACGTAAAGACCTGGGGCGAGTCCGGTGCCGATGCCGGTCAGTTCAACATCGCCCACAACATCGTGGCCGACGATGAGGGCTGGATTTATGTCGCCGATCGGGAAAACCACCGGGTCCAAGTCTTCGACACCGATGGGCGCTACGAGACCCAATGGAACAACCTGCACCGGCCCTGCGGTTTGTTCATGCCTAGGGGCAAGTGCCCGCACTGCTTTATCGGCGAACTCGGCCCGGGTATGCCCGTCAACCGCACCGCGCCCAATCTAGGTCCGCGTCTTAGCATCGTGGACAACGCAGGCAAACTGGTAGCGCGTCTAGGTGCGGAGGATGGCCCAGGCTTTGAGTCAGGCAAATTTCTAGCGCCCCACGGCATCGCGGTCGATTCCCATGGGGACATCTATGTGGGCGAAGTCGCCTATACCAACTGGCCCGCTACTTTCGGCGATGAACCGCTGCCGCGCTACCTTCGCACGCTGCAAAAACTGGAGCGCGTCAGATGATCAACCCCTCTGCATGGCCACCCGCAACGGGCGCATCCCGGTGCGGCAACGTCGCGCTCGATGAGCCCTGCGTACAGCGGCTCGAACGAGGGTTCGAGGCACTGCAAGCCGCCCGTGACCGTGACCTACGAAATTGCACATTAGACGTGGTGTGCGCGATACGATTCACTATAGTATTAAGGTGGCTCGATGGGGGAATGTCAGTCAGGGCGGCGTGCCGGATCCGCCTCGTGGCATAGGTCGAGCACCGCAATAGATTTCATCTTGGGCGCTCTTCGCGGTCTGTGCGCTGCGCAACTGTGGCTCTGCCGCTTGCCGCGGCAATGCGCCTTACCGCCGCGAGCAGCCCCCAAGTAGGCAACCACGCCTAAGGAAACGCTGGCCACGGGCCGGCAGCGCCTGAAGCGCCAACTGGAGTGCAAGAATGAATAGAGCTGATCTCATCTCACATGTGGCAGAGATGGCCGGGCTACCTAAAGCTACCGCGGAAGTAGCTGTCAACACCGTGTTTAATTCCATTACCGATGCGCTGTCGTCGGGTGACAACGTGGCCATCGCCGGATTTGGCACATTCGCGGTGAAGCGCCGTGATGAGCGCAAAGGGCGTAACCCACAAACCCGTGAGGAAATCACTATCCCGGCATCCAATGTCCCTGGATTCAAAGCGGGTAAAGCGCTCAAAGACGCGGTCAACAATTAGGGCACCTCTAAAAATGCACTTTTTCCGCGATTGCGGCATCAGTTCCGTGCTCGAATCCTCATGTATGACCTATACACTGCGGTTCTGCGCGCGGTGCTTCCTTGCACTCACGGAAAAATCACTATTTTTAGCAGGTGCCCATTAGCCGCTTCAACTGCGGCCGGGCAGCACCCGTCTCCCGGCCGCGCTCAACCAGCATCACTTCGCAGTCAACGAACTCGCCCTAGTTGCTCCAACACTTGTTCGCCTATTGCGGCTACCCAGACCGCAGCTACGGTGCCGTTCCACGACGCCTTCGGCAACGGCAGCCCCCCACGCAAAAGCTCGCGCCAACGCCCGGACTCCAGCGCCCGTTCTGGCGCAGCGAAACTCGCAATCAAGGCGAGCCTTAGAGGAATGGCGGTCACATGTCAAGACCGGGTTGCGGTTGCCATCACTTTGCGTACCACTAATAATAGCGGCGCAGCCACTCCTAATACGGAGTGATGGAGCGGAGGAAGTTGAAGACGATCGGCAAGCCCCCGGCAAGTGGGGTATGCGATTCGATGCAGTCAGTGGGGTATCCCTGCGGCCGGTTCTCATCAGTGATGACTTGGCCTCACAGTGCGGCCTACGCTGGCAAGTGCATCTGATCGAAGACCTCTGGCCTTATGGGCTGAACGTGGTCTTTGTCTATTCTCCTGTTACATCGATCCGTGCAAAGACGTGGTGTCCTATTCAGGGGCAGCGGCTATGCCGGTGTCTCCTGAAAAGCGAGTCATGGGCATGTTCCATCGCTCGCATGTGGCCTGTTGGAGGGAGGAGCAACAACACACCCCGACCGTCAGGCGAGCCAGGCCGGATGCCTAGCTGGCACCGGCTTACCCTATAAACTTAGCCATACAAACTTAGTGTTTTTAGGAGGTTACAAGGCATGAGTCTTCGCACCAACATGAAAGCGGTAGCCGTTGCCGGCATCACCGTCGCCCTGTCCCTGTCAGCGGCGAACTCAGCGCACGCGGCCAAACGCGTGAAGTGGAAAATGCAAAACGCCTGGGGTGCAACCGTCCCCCATCTAGGCACCTCGGCGATCCGCTTCGTCAACAACGTCAAAACCATCACCGAGAATAAATTCCAGATCAAGAACTTCGAGCCGGGCGCATTGGTTCCCGCCCTCGAGTGCTTCGACGCAGTCTCCAAAGGCTCCATCGAATCGTGCTGGACCACCCCCGGTTACCACGCTGGCAAACATCCGGCCGTCTCCTTCTTCACCGCCGTTCCTTTCGGCCCCGGCGTGGGTGAGTACTTGGCATGGAAATGGTTCGGTGGCGGCCAAGAGCTGCGCGAAAAGCTCTACAACAAGCATGGCATGACCGCACTCGACAGCTTTTGCATCGGCCCGGAAACCTCTGGCTGGTTCAAAGAGCCAGTGAATGAGCTGGCCGAGTTGAAAGGTTTCAAGATGCGTTTTTTCGGTCTTGGTGCCAAAGTGATGACCAAGCTAGGCGTGTCCACCCAGCTACTCGCGGGTGCCGACATCTATCCGGCGCTGGAGAAAGGCGTTATCGACGCCACCGAGTTCTCCATGCCGACCATGGACATCAACTACGGCTTTTACCAAATCGCGAAGAACAACTACTTCCCGGGTTGGCACCAGCAGACCTCGTGCTCCGAACTGCTGATGAACAAAGCGAAGTACGACGAGTTGTCCGACAACTTCAAGGCCGTCCTGCAAGTCGCTCTCAACGACGCCATCATCCATACCTATGCTGAGACCGAAGCGAAGAACCCCGATGCCATGCAGGAAATGCAGAAAAAGCACGGTGTGACAGTACAGCGCTGGCGCGATGATCAACTGGCTGAGTTCGAAACCGCTTGGAACGCAGTGGTCGAAGAAGAGTCGGCGAAAGACGAATACTTCAAAGAAGTGGCCGATCAGTTCTACGCTTTCCGTAAGAACTATGCCATCTGGGGCGACGCCCAACGCATGAAGTCCACTTACCTCAAGTAAACCAGGTTTTCACGACCCACGTTTTTACGACAATAAGACCAACCCACCGCGGCCGAAAGCGGCCGGGTGGCGGCTGGAGCACTCTACCCCGGCTTTTTCGGCGGGGACCTAAAACCTCAGGTTCCCGCCCGTCTATTCACTCACAACGGTTCTGTAAGACCTCACGGTGACGCACTATGTCCGAAGCCACTAAACCCACAGCCAAGGAATTTCCCGTAGGGCTGGTCACCATGGTGGTCTTGCTCGCGGTCGCGGGCATCGCTTTTTTCTATATCTCCGGTCAGACGCCGGAGCGTCAGGAGGCGATCCTCTACCTGACTCAGGATTATCTACCGCTGGTGATGTTTTCAACCTTGGCAGCGTTGCTGTTCACCGGCTTTCCGGTCGCGTTCATCCTCGGCGGCCTAGCGCTGCTGTTCGGCCTCATCGGCTACTTCCTGGATATGTTCGCGCTTATCGAGTTCTTCAATTTCCTGCCGCGGATCTGGGGCGGCGCGGCGGAGAACTTGGTGTTGGTGGCGGTACCTGCCTTCGTCTTCATGGGGGTGATGATGGAGCGCAGCGGCATCGCCAATGATCTGCTCTACTGCGTGCAGGTGCTGCTAAAAGGCGTGCCCGGCTCACTGGCCCTGGCCGTGGTCATCATGGGCACGGTGTTAGCCGCCATGACCGGCATCATCGGCGCTTCCGTCACCATGATGACAGCTTTGGCGCTGCCGACCATGATGCGCCAAGGCTACAGCCACGGCCTCGCCTGCGGCTCCATTGCCGCCTCCGGCACCCTGGGTATTCTCATTCCACCGAGCATCATGCTCATCATCATGGCGGACTTGCTGCAAGTATCGGTGGGTAATGTGTTCATGGCCGCCATCGGCCCCGGCCTGTTGCTGGCCGCGCTATACCTGCTGTTCGTGTGGATTACGGCAACCATCAAACCCGCACTCGCACCGCCGCTGCCGCCCAATTTGCTCCACGTGCCGAGCCATGAGATGCGCCCGCTCATTCTCAAAGCCTTCATTCCACCCGTGCTCTTGATCACCATGATCAAAGGCTCGATTCTGTTCGGCTTTGCCACCCCCAGTGAGGCCGGTGCGGTGGGCGCTTTTGGCGCCATGCTGCTCGCCGCCGCCAACGGCCGGCTGACCGGCGCGGTGTTACGGGGTGTTTGTCATACCTCGGCCCGCACGGTGGCGATGATTTTCTTCATCATCATCAGCGCCACCTGCTTCGCTTATGTGTACCGCTCCCTAGGCGGTGACGACATCGTAGAGCACCTCATCTTCGAAGCCGGTTTGGATTCGTGGGGGTTGCTCTTCTTGCTCATGGGGATCACTTTCTTCCTGGGTTTCTTCCTCGACTGGATCGAGATCACTCTGATCGTGCTGCCGGTATTCGCACCACTGGTCGCGGGTCTTGATTTCCAGGGACACGTCGATCCGGCCCATATCAAGATCTGGTTCATCATCTTGATGTCCATCAACTTGCAGACATCATTCTTGACGCCGCCGTTCGGCTTTGCCTTGTTCTATCTAAAAGGAATCGCGCCCAAGGAAATCAAAATCCAGAGCATCTACAAAGGCATCATCCCCTTCGTGACCCTTCAGGTCATCGGTTTGATAGCTGTCATCTGGCAACCGGAAATCGCGCTATATCTCTCCATTAGCACCTACGGCGGATAAGCCGGCAAGCGAGACCAGTCTCATGTCAGAACAAACATCCAACACTGCAACACCCACCGTCAATCAGCTCGCCGTTGATGACTATCCGCTGACCCTGAAAATATCGCGCGCCCTGCAATATGTAGTCGATACCCTGGGACGCTTCGGCGCCTGGTTCATAGTCCCGGTCGTGATCATCACCTGCTTCGACGTTATCGCACGCAAGGCGGTGTGGACCAACTCCGAGGGGCTGCGGGTCGGCATTCAGGTATGGCTGGTAGAGAATTTTGGACGGCTATTCGACTCCACCTTGCTCCAAGAACTCGAGTGGCACTCACATACCGTGCTCTTCGCTATGGTTCTTGGCTATGGGTACATACACAATACCCATGTGCGTGTGGATCTGGTGCGGGAACACTTGAGCTTCAGGCGCAAAGCGTGGACCGAACTCATAGGCCTTACTTTTTTCCTCATCCCTTACACCATAATCGTGGTGTATTTCGCCTCTGTGTATGCCATCGATTCATACAACATCGGTGAGATCTCCGCGTCGCAAGTCGGGCTATCTCACCGGTGGATCATTAAATCGGTATTAGCTGTGGGGCTGGTCTTGGCCCTTCTCGCTGGCATATCCGTCTGGTTACAAGTGGCCTTCGTGTTGTTCGGACACAAGGACTCGGACAAGCGCTTCCCATTGATGACGCTGGACTGGCCCGAGGAAACGGGCACCAAGATCGAAGGCAAAGAGCGGCTCGATCTGTCCAAAGTGGAAGATCAGCTAGAGAAGAGGGCCCGGGAATCGGGCCATTTGCGAGACGTCTAGCCATCCGCATCGAAGGCAAAGGCGGCAACAGTTTGCGTGGCCGCCGCGTATGAGGTCCCTCCATGGACTTCGACAAATTCCTCAAAAAATATGTCTGGGATGACAACAAAACGCCGTATCTGACGCCGGCGGATGCGTTGACTCGCGAACAAATCCACTACGAAGCTGGCGCTTATGCCGTCTTCCTCACCCTATTGTTCAGCGCCGTAGCGCTTACACTTACCATCGGCGCCGCGGCAACGCCGCGCTCTACCGGCGGTGCCCTGTATGCATTTTCCGTCGCCTGTGCCGGCATAGTGCTGGGCTTCACCCGTCATCAATATGCTGCCCTCTATGCCGCATCGGCTCCGCTTGCGACGGTGCTTTATTTGCTAGCCGAGGGGCTACGGCCATCCTGGGGCACCATAGACGTGGTCTTCGTCGCCCTATTTATCGGTGCCTGGATCGCTTACTCGATACGGGTGCTGCGAATGACCCGCCGTTACGCAGCCCTGAATGCATGAACGATCACGATCCCGGCTCCGGCCAGCCCACGGGATTGCTCGACAAGCTGTGCCTTGTAGCCGTCAACCGGATGGGCCTACATGCATGGGTATTCGCCCTCGGCAATATAGTCTTACACGCTCTTAACATCTGGCAGGGAGCGCCCTGGTGGGCGCTGTGGCCATTACTGGCATGGGGTGTGCCTTTTTCGATCCATTTCTTCATCTACAAAAGCTTGACGGTCAACGAAGACTGGGCCGACGGAAGGATCGACGACATGCGCTGGCGCGCCTACGATTTGGGCCACATCGAAGACTTGGAAGACCGTATACGAGCCGATGATTACAGCACCAGACCAGCCCATCGCCGCGCTCCGCAGTGGTGGCTGACCGAAGAGGAGCGGCTAGCCAAGGACACTGAAAAAGCGCACAGGCAGCAACAAAGCGGGGATGATGCGCCGTAGTCCTGAACACTCGGGACCGATTCTTCACCACCACAAGATAACAACTCGTTTTGTCAGCCACTGGTGCGCACCACGGCAACATCGTCACGAGAACGAAAATCCGGCAACAGCCGGGTACCCAACCCGGCCCCTTCCGGTCGATGTATATATCCGCCGCTGATGCTGGGCAGTTGGGTGACCAATTCTCTGTACCAACCCGAATAAAACGCCCGCACCGATTCCTGACACAACGCATTCGGCACGTGCATGCTCAAATGGACCGCCGCCATAAATGCCACCGGTCCCGTGCAATCATGCGGTGCCACCGGCCGGTGATAGGTATCGGCCAGGGCGGCAATTTTACGTCCTTCGGTAATACCGCCACACCAGACCAAATCAGGCATAACGATGGCACTGGCACCACTTTCCAGCAAATCCCGGTGGCTCCATCTGGCGCTCAGGGTTTCACTGGCACATACGGGAACGCGGGTGGCCTCGGCAAACTGTTTGAGGGCGGGAATGCTGTCGGCGCGCACCGGATCTTCGTACCAAAACGGTTCGAACGCCTCCACAGCTTGCGCGATCTTGAGCGCGGCGGGAAAGCGCCACAAGCCATGCAGTTCCACCATGATGTCCATGCGCGGGCCAACGGCTTGGCGGATTTTGCGCAATGGCGCTAACGCTTTGTCCAAATCCTGGTTGGAGATGTAGTAACCATCGGAAGCGGTGGCGGCATAATCGAAGGGCCAGATCTTCATGCCGGTGATGCCTTCGCTTAACAGACTCTCCGCCAGCTCATCGGCGTGGTTTAAAAACGCATCCAGATCTTCATAAGGCCCCTGCTGTCCATCCAAACCCCAATCATCGGTGCCCCAATCGGGTTTGTTACGCACGTAGCGGTATCCGGCGCAGGTGTTGTAGGTCCGTATGCGCTCCCGGCTGGCGCCGCCCAATAGCTGATAAACGGGCAAATTCGCTGCCTGGCCGAACAGATCCCACAGCGCCAAATCCACCGCTGAGCGGCCCCTGCTCTCAACCCCGGTACCGGCATAACCCACATAAGGCGTCAAGCTTCGGTTGATAGATTCGATGGCCAGCGGATCGGCCCCTAGCAGTAACGGCGCACAGGATTCATGGATATACGCTTCAACGGCCCTGGCGCCGAAATAGGTTTCACCAAGCCCCGTCAATCCTTCATCGGTGTGAATTTCAATCCACACCAAATTGGGAAACTCGGCGCAACGTAGCGTTTCAACGGCGGCGATTTTCATGCGGCGATGGCTCTCACGACAATGGGGATTAAGACGTACCTGGGCACGATACAATGTGAGCGGTATCAGCAAAAGTGTGGCCGCAACCCTACGCAGACTCGCTCGAAACAGCAAAATCGTGTTTGACTATCTACGCATGACTGGCAATTCCAACCCCCGGGCACCTCTAAAAATGCACTTTTTCCGCGATTGCGGCGTCAGCGCCGTGCTCGAATCCTCATGTATCACCTATCACTGCTGTCCCATAAACTTTCATGAGAATGTAAACTGTATCTGGACCTGAGTTTCAATAGGGCCTGGAGGGTCTCCTTTGAGTAGTCCCCACAGGTCTCTTCGCTCAAATAAATTGACTTGAAAGAGTCGAATAATCTGTTGAATGCTTAAATCGAGTTTGCTACAGAATTTCAGGTAAGCAACCATTAAACACATACACATAGCGACCCATATTTGAGTCATGACAGCATTTTTTGACGTCCCTACGAATGACTTAATCTTCAAATTTTGTTTGATGCATTTGAAAAATAACTCAATTTGCCAACGCGACTTATAAATATCTGCAATGGTTTTGGCAGTCAATTCGAATTGATTGGTGAGAAAGACGTAATGCTTGCCGGTCTGTGGGTCCCGATAACCCATCCGGCGCAACTTAATCGGACAGGTATCGGCTTTAGGGCCCGTTAAAATCAGCGTCTGATCTGAGGTAATGCCCTGCTCTTTATTCACCGGATGGCGAGAAATCACTCGGTATTTCGTATTGGCTTTCAACCGGGTGACAAAATAAATCCCCTTTGAATTGAGCAAGTTAAACCACGTGTAGTCCGTATAGCCACGATCAAACACCACAATAGAACCCGCATCCAGTTCTAAACTACGGCCTTGTGTAATATCTTGTTGTTTGCCTTCGGTAATAGTCATAAAGACCGGTAAAAAACCATCATGGTCCAGACCAACATGTAGTTTAATCGCGCCTTTGGTCTTGCGAAATTTGGCCCAAGGAAATAGTGATAAGCATAAATCAATGGTCGATGCATCCAAGGAATAAAGCTTATTTTTAAAACGAAACCCATGCCTAGGCGCCAAGCTTTGACATCGTGCCAGCAGCTTCCAAAATAATCCTTCGTAGAGTTGATAAGGCTGTTGCTCGTTAACACGAGCCAGAGAACTTCGACTGACCTTACCGATACCCAAATGGTAACTTTTGCGGCGTTGTTTATCCAGATTGCTGACAATATCTCGCAAACTACAGCGACCGGCGAGTTGGGCAAAACTCAACGCCACAAACTGTGACCAGCGTGACATTGTCCTCAATACACGGCCTTTATGGTGGGTCTTTGCAAGGGTTTCAAATTCATGTCTAGAAATCAGTTTTAGCAGCTGTGAAAATACGCTGTTACTGTGACTCAAGGCTATTATCCTGTTGATATTGAAAGATATTCTGGACCTCTATTCTAACAAATTAGCGCAGAATAGTCTTTGATTCTAAGCTCATTCAAAAGTTTGTGGGACAGCAGTGATCACCTATACACTGCGGTTGTGCGCGCGGTGCTTCCTTGCACTCACGAAAAAATGACTATTTTTAGAGGTATCCCCCGCTAACAGCACCCGCCTGTACCGGAGGGTGAGAACCGTTTTGCCGTGACGCATTTACCCTAGTCCGTGCCCGGCTGAATACTTCAACGCGGGGCGCCGAGGAGAGCTTAAGCATGAGTGAATCCATATCCTTCGATAGCGTGGCCCGGCTACCGGCCGGTGACGACAACGTCGCCATCGCCACCCGGCAGATAGAGGCTGGCACCCGGGTGCAAAAAGACAACGCGGCGCTCATCATTTCTCACACTATCCTCGAAGGACACCGCTTTGCCTTCGAGGCGATACCCAGCAGCGCATATCTCACTTCCTGGGGGCTACCCTTCGGCAGGGCCAAGCGCGCCATCCCCCCCGGCGAATACGTCTGCAACGAGCGGATCTTGACCGCCCTGAGCGAGCGTCACGTGCCGTTCCCGATCCCATCCGCCGCCAACTTCGACGACTACATGCAGCGCCACGAGTTGCATGCGCAATCATTCGAGCCGGGACAACAGGTGGCGGTATTGGACGAGCCCGGCACCTTCGAGGGCTACGCCAGAGCTGGCGCCCGCGGCGTCGGCACCCGTAATTTCGTCGTCATCCTGGGCACTACCTCACGGGCGGGGCCGTTGGCCCAGGCCCTGGCGGACCGTTTCCAGGATGCGCCTGACAGCTACGCCAATATCGACGGGGTGGTAGCGGTAACCCACACGGAGGGCGGCGGAGCCAGCAAGCCGAACAACTTGGATTTCGTACTGCGCACATTGGCCGGCTTCCTGGTGCATCCGAATGTGGGCGCCATCCTCGCCCTGGACTACGGCGTCGAAGGTTACACCAACGATGATCTGCGAGCCTACGCCGCCGAGCACGGCTACCCGCTACAGCACGTCAAACATGCTTTTGCACGAATTAGCGGCGCCTTAGCCGATGAAAGCGAAAGGCTGGGCGCCCTGGTGGAGAGCTGGCTACCAGCGGTCAATGCCTGCCAGCGTTCCGCGCAACCCTTGAGTGCGCTCAAGCTGGCGCTCCAATGCGGTGGCTCCGATGCGTTCTCCGGGGTCTCCGGCAACGCGCTGGCGGGATGGGTAGCCAAGGAACTCATCCGCAACGGCGGCAGTGCCAACCTAGCGGAGACCGATGAGTTGATCGGCGCCGAACCCTACATGCTCAGCAACGTTCGCGATCGGGCCACGGCCGAGCGCTTTTTGGAGAAGATCGAAATATTCAAAGCGCGCGCCGCCAACCACGGCGCTAGCGCCGAAGGCAATCCCTCCGGGGGCAACAACTACCGGGGACTCTATAACATCGCATTGAAATCCATAGGCGCGGCCCGCAAACGGGATCCGCAAGTGCGCCTGGATCATGTGATCGACTACGGCCAACCGATGCACCAGCCGGGCTATTACTTCATGGACAGTCCAGGCAATGACTTGGAAAGCATCGCCGGGCAAGTGGCGGCCGGTGCAAACATCATCGCCTTCATCACCGGCAATGGTTCCATCACCAACTTTCCGTTTGCGCCCACCCTGAAATTCGTCACCACCTCGGGCCGCTTCGACATGCTGGCCAATGAAATGGACGTCAATGCCGGCCGCTACAACGACGGTATGTCCATGGATGCACTAGGCGCGGAGACTTTTGCTCTCGCCGTGGCCATCGCCTCGGGCCAGCGCAGTAAAGGCGAACTGGCCGGCCACGCGCAGGTCTGCATTTGGCGCAACTGGCAGCAGACCGCGCCAGGCCGAGTGGAGAGCATAAAAAGCGCCGCCGGCCCCGATGGCGTGCCCCTCGAAACGGCAGCAACACGAACACCATTGGACATTACTTTCGATGCCTTGAACGGCCGCGCCGGTCCCACCAGCGCGGATATCAGCTTGATCATGCCCACCAGCCTTTGCTCAGGGCAGGTGGCCCGCCTCATAGCCGCTCGGCTCAATGCCGAAAACACCACCAGTCACACCCGGTACGTGGCGCTGGCACACACCGAAGGCTGCGGTTCGGCCAATGTAGAAGGACTGTACTTACGCACCCTGCTGGGTCATCTACGCCACCCCATGACCGGCCAGGCGCTCATGTTGGAACACGGTTGCGAAAAGACCCACAATGACGCCGTGCGCAACTATTTGGCGGACCACAACGAAGATCCGTCCCGCTTCGGCTGGGCCAGCGTGCAGTTGGATGGTGGCCTGGCAAGCGTCAGCAATAAAGTGAGCGGCTGGTTCGCCAACAGTCAACGCCCAGTGGCCGAATCAACCCTTGGCACGGCCAAAGACGTACGCCTCGCCATCACCAGTCAAGGACCGGTGAGCGAGGCCTGTGCTGATATCATCGCCCAGCTCGTGAGGGGGCTGTGCGCTGCTGGCGCCACTGTCGTCATAGCGGACAGCGCATCCCTGCTAGCGGTGGACGGTTTTTGCCAGTCACTGTTGACGCCCGGTGAGCGGTGGCGGGCCACCTTGGCCTATGGGCAGATGCCGGAGCAAGGGGGACTTCATGTGATGGAAACGGTGGGCGGTGATGAGCTTGAGACCGTCTCGGGATTAGGCGCCACCGGCACGGAAGTCATCATGCACTACGCCGGCAATGCGCCCGCCCCCACCCATCCGATGATACCGTCATTGCAGATCAGCGGTGAGGCGCAGGTGCAACGCCGATTCGAGGGAGATCTGGATCACAGCATCGACGGCAACACGGATAAGGCCGCCGCCGTGGACGCCATCCGCGCATTGCTCTCGCGCACCTTATCGCGCGATTACCAGCCGGCGCTCAAGCCGCGCTTGGCGGCCGGCTTTCAGTTAGCCCGCGGGTCGCTAGGTATCAGTATGTAGCGCGGATTGCTGCACACAAATGCGCCTCCCTGGCCGGATCATCATCCTGGCCGTCTTCATCAACTGTCTTTGGGGCGCGAATCCTGTAGCCGTCAAATTCGGGCTAGAAGTGTTTCCGCCCCTGTGGTCCGGATTCGTACGCTTTACCGTAGCTTTTGTGGTATTGCTCCTCTGGGGCAAATGGCACGGGTTGCCTATCTGGCCACACCGTCATGAATGGCTGCCTCTTGCCCTACTCAGCGCTTTTTTTGCCGCTCAGGTCGCGCTCATGAACGTGGGCTTCGGCATGACCAGCGGCTCCATGGGCGCCGTTTTACTGGCACTGAACCCCCTGTTCGCTGCCGGCTTCGCTCATTTTCTGCTCGCTGGCGATCGCATGAGCAGGGTCAAATTCGCAGGATTGGTGGTCGCATTCACCGGCGCTGCCGTGGTGTTGTCGCCGCATGATGTAGACGGCGTACGTGAATTTACCAACCCCGGCAATTGGATCGTATTGCTGAGTTGCATCATGTTGGGTGCGCGTCTGGTATTCAGCGCCAAACTGCTGCGCTCCGTGGACGAGGTGCGGGTGACGCTCTGGATGGTATGTTTTTCGATCCCCCTATTCGGCATAAGCGGCGCGGCCACGGAAACCATTCATTGGAGCGCGCTGGGATGGGCACCCGTACTGGGTTTGCTCTACCAAGCTATCGTTATCACCTGCTTTTGCTTCATGGTGAATTTCTATCTCATCAAACACTACCCCCCCAGCGTCATGATGAGCTTTAGTTTCGTCTCGCCCATCGCTGGTGTTCTAACCAGCGCCTGGTTGTTGGACGAGGGTGTCACGTGGTCTTTGTGGGCAGGCTTGGTGTTGGTCGCCGCGGGCTTGGTCCTCATCGCCCGCCGGCCCTGTTAGAACGGTGGGCCAACGAGTCTGTAGGCAAACGGTTTGGCAGTTCGGTTTTCGGCTACGACCGCTGCGCACTCGGTTGTCGGCTTGCACATCCGCCGAGATGGGCGCGCCGGCTTGTTCAGAACGCGTGATTCGTGCCAACGCTACCCCCAATGGTGTATGCGAACCGGTTCTTCCGTGTTCACTGACCCCACGCCTATCGATTCAATTTCCCTATGGGGTGAACCATGCTGTCCATCAGCCATTGACCGTTCACCCGCGGTCTCTCCCCTGAGCGCACTCTATCGAGTCTGAGCGTCAAGCGGCTAGTGGCACACGGGGGCGGCGCTGTCGCCAAGCGCTTGGCCTATACGAATCGACCGCGCCCGCGGTCTTTCTTGCGCCGCATCCATTCCACGGGCGTGTCCTGCTGGCCGCGTTCGAAGTCCGCTCGCGGGCCACTCCACTCCTTCGGACCCATTGGAGGGCAACCTCACGCCATCGGCTGCGAACCTCTCTCGCCCAATCAACCCTGCTTCATCACAGACCAACAGCCCATCGCCGAACAGCGACACCGCTACCTCACACAGCGACAGGTGTGAGACTGAACACGCGCGACTTCTTTGCGGCCGTCTTGATGTCACCTCGCCGCAGAGCCTCCCGTACATCATCGAGACGATACGCGTCTTCCAGAGAAAGATACGGTGACCATCCTTCGGGCTCTTCTAGGAGTTCTACATCGACTTCTGCAACGTAGCTCCCTTCGTGAATGAACTTCGTTCGTTTTCTCTTACCCACGTGCGTCTCCGCTTGAATCCATATTCCCATTTCCCAGGATCAGGTATGTACGCTGTAATCGGCACTGCCGGGCTGGTGTGGCCAGCGGGAATTCCCCATACAGTGTGAACGCAGCGCCCAGCCTTCGTTCGTTGGAGCAACAGAACACATGGTCCTTTGGCGTAGTTTGGATAATCCTCAATTACCTCCGCGGTTTCCACACCCTCGACAAGTTCCCTTGCAAGTAGTCCATCAGCGGTGATCTCGCCGTATCCGTGATCCGAGATTCGGACACTGCCCTCGGAAATCAGTACCCGAATTCTGTCGAACCTGTTACCCACTATTCTCGCCGCTGTCGAGTCTATCCATGACCATCTCGGCTTGACCGCATCATGCTCAATGAACCGCCCTGTGCGCACCCGCAGGCACGGTGGTGTGGGGAGGGCTGGCTAGAGACCAGACCTTACCCGCTTGGGCAAGGACCCTCTGGCCTTTTCACTAGTGGCCCACCAACGTCTGCATTCTATCTTTCAACGCTCGCGCTAGGTCCGAGCGCCCTTCTGAATCGTTCAGATAATGGACATAGCGAAGATGCCGAAGGTCGAACGGAATGTCGTGTTCACTTTGCGTGATTAGGATCACTTCACGCCCCAGAGTGTGTGCGATACCTGCCTCGTAGAACACATTGGGATTTCTTCCGGTACAGTCGCACACGACTATGCGGGAGCGATCGATTAGTGACACGACATCCTGAAGGATGGCGGGATTCTCCCAGATGTCATCGGCGCGCCTACAGCGCAGTCCAACGTCGCCAGCGGCAACCCGAATGGTTTCATAGACATCGGTAAATGCCGAATCGAATGGCACCATAGCGGAGGCCAACTGCGGTTCTACGGACTCATGCTCCGGGATCCGGAATACATAAGGGGCGCTGGCGGCGAGGACGCACGCTCCAGAGCAGGAAGCGGTACAAGTCAACGTCCTTTACAGCCCAATGGTTCCTGGAGAATTCCCACTCACTCGGCATGTCCAGGTCCGCTCGCCTTTCAAATAGCTGACTGTTCCGCAGAGGCGGGACCTCGGAATCAAGTGATACCTCAAGCCGGATCTCCCGACCGGAAATCCTGGCCCGATTTATTTGGCCGACGTATGCAAGCTCATTGTGCGTTCCCTCTGCGCAGAAGAGACACGGCAAGCTAGAAAGACTGTCTAGTCGAATCTGATTGCTGCCGCCCCCAAACTGGGCTGCAACATCATCCTCCGTGTATTCGAACACCCGCTGCGCAGGAACTGCGACGCGGTCGGACAACCAATCCACGTTGAACATCAGAAGATCGAACAGGGGATCGCCCTCCTATCTTGCAGTGGCAAGCGCCGTTTGCGCCCAACGGGATGCGTCAGTGGCCGGAACATTCGCGCAGCGAATGAGACTCCACTGCACGCTCTTGTTGGCGAATACCCTATCGGCCTTGCCAATAGCCAGGGCGCCGTCGATGGTGGGCGACGGCCAAAACAACGATGCCGTCCGCGATCGTGCGATAGACGATACTGAACGGAAACATCGGCAGCACATAGCGGCGCGCATCGACTGCGGTAACTCGCCATCGCTCGGGCCCCTCCATGATGCTCTCGACTGCACGGGCTACTTCTTCAGTGAAGGCTCGCGACGCCGCCTCGCTACGCTCAGCGTACCATTCTTTGGCAGCGGCGAGTTCTGCGTCCGCTGCCGGGTGGAAATCCGCTCTCACTCACCCAGGAGCCTTGCTTTAACATCCTCCCAGGGAAGGAGCGCCACCCGGCCAGACTCTATATCGTTGATTCGTCTGGAGATTTCCTTCTCCCACGCTGCCTCCACATCTTGGTCAGCTTCTTTTTCGAGGCTTTCCAGCAGCAGCCCAGCAAGCGTAGCTCGCTCAAGCTCCGCCAGTTCGGCAGCTTCGTCGAACAATTCCGCAACAGATCTAGACATGAACGCACCTACTTACCGTACCGAACCTTATGCGAATGCTGCCTTTTTTACGGTCCGCTTGTCCACGCCGTGAGCGCACGCTTGTGTCTAGGGAGCCCAACGGCGGGGCTCAGGGGCGCGCAGCGAAGCGGAGCCCCGCCCCCCTTGGAGCCCGTTATAGATTGACCGTCCTGTCTTCTGTGAACTTGATTCATAACGGCCAGGTAGCGATCAGTGAAGGCGGGACATGCATCTGCGGGTTACGCATATGGAGCCAGCAGCCCACGACGCTCACCCACATACGTTCGAACCCGCAGGTGCGCCCGAACTCGTCAACGAATACTCAGGGCTAGAATACTCAGGGCTCGCCGCACTACCGGCCAGCTATAATGCCTTCGCAGAACTCGGGCACGCATGTCCTGAATGCTTACTCCACACCCGAGGGTCTGTGTCATGAAACATCCGTTGTGTGACCATCAGTTCCTCGCCTGCATAGGCTTGGATTGGGCTGACGCCCAGCAGGATAGCTGTTGGCGCGCAGGGCACGATGAGACGGTCGAATCGTGCGTCCTTGCGCACCTGAAGACATTGAGCCGTGGGCGCAGCAATGGCGCCAGCCTTTCAAGGGTGCGCCCATAGCCGTCGCAGTGGAACGGTTCAAGAGGCCTATAGTCACCGCCCTGAGCCAGTCCGATTGCTTCGTATGGTTCCCCATCAATCCGGCCACATTGGCCAACTACCGCCACACGTGGGCGCCCTGTAACGCCAAAGATGACCCTACCGATGCGCTCACTCGCCCTGGAGTGACTCACCCTACATGGCGATAAGCTCAAGCCCCACAGTGCGCTTAGGCGTAGCCTGATCGAGCTAGTTCAATCAAGACGGCGCCGGGTCGATGACCCAACCCGCTTCACCCATCGCCTGAGCAGTGCTCTTAAATGCTACTTCCCTCAGCCACCTCAATGGTTTAAGGACAAGAACACCGATAGCTTCCGTGACTGCCTGCAATGCTGGCCAATGCTCAAAGCGGTGCAGCAGGCGCGCCGCTCAATATGGCCAAAGTTCTGCCACCCACACAACGTGCGATACACAGAGCTCATCGACACGCGCCTTGATGAAATCCACTCAGCGCTGCCTCTCACTGACGACCTTGGGGTAATCGCGCCCAACGTTTTGAGGGTCCAATCCTTGGTCGAACAGCTTCGTACCACCTTAGGGGCAATCGCGCGGTTCAATCAGGCGGTCGAATCCAAAGCAAGCGGCCATGAGGACTACGACCTCTTCGCTTCCTTCCCTGGCGCTAGGCCGGTATTGGCGCCGCGGGTGTTGGCCGCATTGGGGGAACAGCGCGCTCGCTTTGAGACTGCCACCGACCTCTAAAAGTACGCGGGCATGGCTCCGGTGAGTGAAAGAAGTGGCCATTCCAATGGGGTTCACTGGCGTTGGAGTTGTCCCACTTTCATTCGGCAAACCTTCGTCGAGTGGGCAGCTTTGACACTACCGCATTCGTTCTGGGCCACAGGCTTGTATCAGCACCAGGGAAGCAAGAGGAAGTCCCATCAATCTGCGCTGCGAACTGTTGCGTTCAAGTGGCTACGTATCATGCACCCGTGCTGGCAGACGAAGATGACCTACCACGAAGCGACCTACTGAGCCGCCATGAAAGGCCGCGGCTCGCCGCTTCTAGCCAAACTCGCCGAATCGCCCTGAAGTGGGTTGACGCTCCCGCTCAGGGCGTGTGTTGGGCGTTACGACCGGTTACCTTTACAAAAACATCATGCAGCGCACTGGGTTTACCGTACTGTCCATACAGGGCTATGGCTTCCCCGTCACCAATATCCTCTATCCGTTGCGCGAACTCTATTACGCCGGCAAGAAAACCGCGCGAACACCAACGGAAAAGTTGGCCGCCACGTTAACAAGCGGCACCGACCGGTCATGGGTCAAACATTTTCACCCCGGTCTTATTACGGCAATGTTGCAGCCATTTAGCCAACTACAACTACGTCCCGAGCTGGAGCGTTTCGCCGATGGCTTTGTATTGTGTGCCACCAACGCCTGTCAATGATGCCAAGCTAGCCATCATAGGCGCATACACCGCGTCCGATGCCTACCCCAACGTTCTGCACAAAATTGCCATACTCAAGCAACTGGCAGGCAACCGTGTTATCGAGCTGAGCCGCCCGTTCAACCCGGCCCCTAGGTATCACAAAGGTGGCGCGGAATTCATCAGCCTTGCCGTACGTGCACTCGCGTTGTCATGGCACAACCTGCGGCTGCTATTGGATGTGATCCGCTGCCGGCACATTCCTGTTGTTTACTGCCCTTACCCGGCGGTGGTGTTGCTATTGTTAGTCAGCTTGCTGCCCCGGCGGCTGCGGCCTGAATCGATCATCGCCGACGTATTCATTTCGCTGTACGACACCGTGGTGAACGACCGCCGCCGCTTAAAAAGCGGCGGCCTACCCGCGCGCCTACTGCGGCGAGTTGAAAGGCGCGCCATCGATTGTGCGCGGCTGGCCATTGTAGACACCCCGGAGAACACCGCGTTCTACGCCGAACTCTTCGGCTTACCGGCGAGCAAGTTTCAGGCCATTCTCATTGCGGTCAACGAAGCCATATTTACCCCGCGAGCCTATCCGGAAGCGGCCGGCGGGATCATTCGCATTCTGTTCGTCGGCACCTTAGTGCCACTGCATGGCATCACCACCTTATGCCAAGCCATACGCAGGTTACCGCCGCAAACAGCGTTAACGCTGGATATCGTAGGCGACGGGCAAATGAGAGAAGCGGTACAAGCACTGGTCACAGAAGCACTGCCCATAACCGTTAATTGGCATTCGCAGTGGCTCTCATCTAGCGCCATCGCCAACTTCATCGCACACTCTCATGTATGCCTTGGCCTATTTAGCGCTAACGGTAAGTCGGGCCGGGTCTGGCCTATCAAGAACTACTTGTATATGTGCTCGGGCCGGCCCATCGTCACTGCCCGCTCCGCTTGCTCACGCCGATTAAGCCAGCAATTCTCGCAGCAGGTATTGCTGCACTTCGGCGGCGATAATCCCGCCAGTTTAGCCGAGCTACTAGGGCAGCTACCTGCCAGGTTCGATGAACTCAAGCAGATGGCGAAGAACAGTAGAACGATGTATGAACAGCATCTAAGCCATACGGCGATAGCCACCGAATGCGCCCGATGGCTGCAACACTAATCCACCCAATCCAGATAGATATCCCGCAAACCGCGAACATGCGCTAATAACAAAACACTAACCCGCATAACGCTCAATGATCTGTTTACCCAACGCCATCTGATGCACCTGATCGGGGCCATCGGCCTGACGGCACCAGCGGGCATAGTTAAACGCTTCGGCCATGCAATAATCTTCCGTCAGACCACCGGCGCCGTGCATCTGCATGCAACGGTCGATGATCGTTTGCACCATCATAGGCACGCTCGTTTTGCAGGCCGCGAGCATATCTTTATTGGCCTGAGCGCCGCTCTGATCCCACAGATAACAGGTCTTCAGCACCAGCAGGCGGGCCATCTCCAACTCGGAGAAACTCTTGGAGATCTCTTCGCGAACGGACTGATGCTGACTCAGCAACCGTCCGAAGGTCTGGCGCGAAGAAACCCGCCGGCACGCCAGTTCGAGCGCCCGTTGACCGGCGCCTAGCAAACGCATGCAGTGGTGCATGCGGCCAGGGCCTAGCCGTCCTTGGGCGATCTCGAAACCGCGCCCTGCCCCCAACAGCACGTTCTCCAGCGGCACCCGGACGTTGTCGAACAGCACTTCGGCGTGACCGAGCGGCGCATCGTCGTAGCCGAGGGTGGTCAGGGGCCGCACGATGGCAACCCCTGGCGTGTCCTTAGGCACTAACACCTGGGTCTGTTGTTTGTGCCTATTGGGGTTACCGGGATCGGACTTGCCCATGACGATGAAGATCATGGTGCGCTCATTCATCGCCCCGGTGATAAACCACTTGCGGCCATTGAGCACCCATTCGTCGCCGTCACGCTTGATGAGCAGTTCGATATTGGTCGCATCACTGGAGGCCACATGGGGCTCGGTCATCGCATAGCATGATCGAATATCGCCGGCCAAGAGCGGCCGCAACCACTGCTCCTGTTGCGCCGGGGTGGCGTATTTCATGAACACTTCCATGTTGCCCGTATCCGGGGCGTTACAGTTGAAGACCTCGGGCGACCACAAGACCCGGCCCATCATCTCGGCCAGCGGCGCGTAGTCGACATTGCTCATACCGCCATGCTCGGAGTATTGCGGATGACTGAGCGGCACGAACAGGTTCCAAAGACCTTGCGCTTTGGCCTGGTCCTTGAGTTCGTCCATCAAGGGCACTTTGGCGAAGCGGTCTGCGGCGCGGGCTAGCTGCTCGCGGTAGAGCGCCTCATTCGGATAGATATGCTCATCCATGAATTGCGCCAGCTTGTGCTGCAACGCGATGGACTTGTAGGCGTGTTGGAAATGCATGGTTGATACGGGAGGGGCCGGGGCACACACTCCGTATCATATAGACGCACACCCTAAGCCATCAAACACAGCCATCTGAAGGGGCCCATCAAAGGGCGGACATAGGTAGCACTCACGGCTGGCGAGGGGTTCCGTATGGCCCGGCGCAACCATTACAATCGCGGCGGCATACGAGACTGGCGCGACCCCCAAATGAGCGTCCCGGTAGTGAGCACCCCTACAGAGCGCCTCTAAAAATAATAATTTTTTCGTGAGTGCAAGGAAGCACCGCGTGCGCAACCGCAGTGTATAGGTGATCACTGCTGTCCCATAAACTTTCATGAGAATGTAAACTGTATTTGTACCTGAGTTTCAATAGGGCCTGGAGGGTCTTCTTCGAGTAGTCCCCACAGGTCTGTTCGCTCAAATAAGTGAGTTGAAAGAGTCTGATGATCGGTTGAATGCTTAAATCGAGTTTGCCACAGAACTTCAGGTAAGCGACCATTAAATACATACACATAGCGACCCCTATTTGAGTCATGACAGCGTTTTTTGACGTGCCTACAAATGACTTAATCTTCAAATTTTATTTGATGCATTTGAAGAATAACTCGATTTGCCAACGCGACTTATAAATATCCGCAATGGCTTTGGCAGCCCATTTGAATGGATGGGTGAGAAAGACGTAATGCTTGCCGGTCTCTGGGTCACTATAACCCATCCGGCGCAACTTAATCGGGCAGGTATCGGCTTTAGGGCCCGTTAAAACCAGCGTCTGATCCGGCGTGATGCCCTGCTTTTTATTCACCTGATGGCGAGAAATCACTCGGTATTTTGTATTGGCTTTCAACCGTCTTGTTGATAAAGCGATTCTGATGCCGGCTAAGACGGACTCGCTGGCGCAAAATAGATTCTTCGATTTTTTTCTTGGAAGACAGGAACGCACTATCTGGAAGGCCAAAGATTACCTGAGGGGAAATCGAATCTGATGACATACTTTTCATCGCCCTCTCAATACCCTAACAGCTTAGAAGGCCGGGGTAGAGTGCCCCAGCCGCCACCCGGCCGCTTTTGACCGGAGTGGGTTGGTCTTATTGTCGTGAAAACGTGGGTCGTGCAAACATGGTTTACTTGAGGTAAGTGGACTTCATGCGTTGGGCATCGCCCCAGATGGCATAGTTCTTACGGAAAGCGTAGAAATTATCGGCCACTTCTTTGAAGTATGCGTCTTTCGCCGACTCTTCCTCGACCACTGCGTTCCAAGCGGTTTCGAACTCAGCCAGTTGGTCATCGCGCCAACGCTGTACTTTCACACCGTGCTTTTTCTGCATTTCCTGCATGGCATCGGGGTTCTTCGCTTCAGTCTCAGCATAGGTATGGATGATGGCGTCGTTGAGAGCGACTTGCAGGACGGCCTTGAAGTTGTCGGACAACTCGTCGTACTTCGCTTTGTTCATCAGCAGTTCGGCGCACGAGGTCTGCTGGTGCCAACCCGGGAAGTAGTTGTTCTTCGCGATTTGGTAAAAGCCGTAGTTGATGTCCATAGTCGGCATGGAGAACTCGGTGGCGTCGATAACGCCTTTCTCCAGCGCCGGATAGATGTCGGCACCCGCGAGTAGCTGGGTGGACACGCCTAGCTTGGTCATCACTTTGGCACCAAGACCGAAAAAACGCATCTTGAAACCTTTCAACTCGGCCAGCTCATTCACTGGCTCTTTGAACCAGCCAGAGGTTTCCGGACCGATGCAAAAGCTGTCGAGTGCGGTCATGCCATGCTTGTTGTAGAGCTTTTCGCGCAACTGTTGGCCGCCACCGAACCATTTCCATGCCAAGTACTCACCCACGCCGGGGCCGAAAGGAACGGCGGTGAAGAAGGAGACGGCCGGATGTTTGCCAGCGTGGAAACCGGGGGTGGTCCAGCACGATTCGATGGAGCCTTTGGAGACTGCATCGAAGCACTCGAGGGCGGGAACCAATGCGCCCGGCTCGAAGTTCTTGATCTGGAATTTATTCTCGGTGATGGTTTTGACGTTGTTGACGAAGCGGATCGCCGAGGTGCCTAGATGGGGGACGGTTGCACCCCAGGCGTTTTGCATTTTCCACTTCACGCGTTTGGCCGCGTGCGCCGAGGTCGCCGCTGACAGGGACAGGGCGACGGTGATGCCGGCAACGGCTACCGCTTTCATGTTGGTGCGAAGACTCATGCCTTGTAACCTCCTAGAAACACTTAAGTTTGTATGGCTAAGTTTATAGGGTAAGCCGGTGCCAGCTAGGCATCCGGCCTGGCTCGCCTGACGGTCGGGGTGTGTTGTTGCTCCTCCCTCCAACAGGCCACATGCGAGCGATGGAACATGCCCATGACTCGCTTTTCAGGAGACACCGGCATAGCCGCTGCCCCTGAATAGGACACCACGTCTTTGCACGGATCGATGTGACGGGAGAATAAACAAAGACCACGTTCAGCCCATAAGGCCAGGCGTCTTCGATCAGATGCACTTGCCAGCGTATGCCGCACTGTGAGGCCAAGTCATCGCTGATGAGAACTGGCCGCAGGGATACCCCACTGACTGCATCGAATCGCATACCCTACTTGCCGGGGGCTTGCCGATCGTCTTCAACTTCCTCCGCTCCATCACTCCGTACTAGGAGTGGCTGCGCCGCTATTATTAGAAGCGGTCTCAAAAATATTGTCGAAGCAAAATAATCATAGAGGCGAGTTGTACAAATCCAAGGTGTTTGTAGTTTGAATTCATGGCGAGTCATCAATCGCCTGAAATGATGCAGCCATGCGAATCATCGTTCAACCTTCCGTCTTCGTTCATATCGTCTCAAAACTCGGCCATCTTGTGGCGCTGCTTTAGACCGGTTGCGCTTATGGGGGGCGATCAGTTCTATCCCTTTCTCTGATAAGCGCTTATCCAGTGGGTCACTATCATAAGCCCGGTCTGCGATCACTCGTCTGGGAGGGTCGGATATGAATCCAGCAGCCAGTGTTGTTTCAACGAGCGTGACTTCATAGGGCGACGCACAACCGACACTCATGGCGATAGGAAGACCCGTGCTGTTCGCCACCGCCATCAGCTTCGAACCCTTGCCCCGCTTAAGTCTTGCCAACTCCACAACCCCTTTTTTAGCACTGGCAAACGTACCGTCTATGAAACATTCTTCTACATCGATTTTCCCTCTATCGTATAGGTCTTGGGCCAATGTACTCAATATCTTGGACAACGTGCCATCCTCAACCCAGCATTGGAATCGCCTATGGCAAGTGTGGTATGACGCAAACCGTTCAGGTCAATCTTTACATCGCGCACCTGAGCGTAAAATCCACACAATCCCGTTCAGTATGGCCCGTTCAGTATGGCCCGTTCAGCATGGCTCGGTCATCGCAACGAGGGTGGGCCCAGCCATCAGTACGGACAGAGAGGATGGGAGTAGTGGTTTCAGTCTCTTCCATTGTTCATCCTGTAGTTCTTCTCGACGTGGCATAGGTGTCTTCCGGTTAGGTAACTGGCTAGACATTATTTTAAAGTTCTACTTATTCGCTGCCATTAGGGCACGTTCTGCTACTTCAGGTAACTCAATCTGTGTAAACATTGGCGCATCATAGAGATAACCATCAAACTCGTGAGCGATCTTCATCAATAATCCGAACCATGTTATGGGTTTCCGCCTCCGGATCAGGCAGGGCTGAGTAGACCTTTCCAAATATCAGGCTAGCTGGGTTGGAGGAATTATTGATGCAGATAACGAATTTGTTCATTCGATTACCCTCTTGATTTTGCAATCTCTGCGACCTATGCCGTGTGCTTCAAACCAGTGTATTTCGGCTTCACAGAACGTGCCACCAACAAGCTCTATGCATGCAATTCCCTTTTCTCCAATGACCTTTCCCATATGTACGCTCAAGATAGCGTCTGATGTACACGCCACGGCCTGTTGCTATTGTCTTCTGTCTCTAATTTGACCATGAATTTTGAATTCCATAACTAATCATCAGGGCACCTCTTGCGGATGCGGCACGCCGAATCGTAAGTAGGGAGACTTCAGGTCAAATCTTTAAACGTAAGCCACGACGTTCTGCTGTTGCTCTCCCAAGCCGTCGATCCCCAAACGCACCACATCGCCTGCCTTCAGATAAACCGGCGGTTTCATACCGCTGCCAACCCCTGGCGGCGTGCCCGTGGAGATAATATCGCCGGGGTGTAGGCTCATGTGCTGCGAGCAGTAACTCACCAAGTTTTTGACCCCGAAGATCATGGTTTTGGTGGAACCATCCTGGTAGCGGTTGCCATTGACTTCCAGCCAAATACCCAGATTTTGCGGCTCTGCGATCTCGTCGCGGGTTACCATCCACGGCCCCACCGGCCCGAAAGTGTCGCAACTTTTACCCTTGGTCCACTGCCCCGTGCCTTCGATCTGAAACGCACGCTCCGACACATCGTTGCACACGCAAAAACCGGCCACGTAGTCCATCGCTTCCGCCTCGTCCACATACAGTGCTCTTTTGCCGATGACGATGCCGAGTTCCACCTCCCAATCGGTCTTCTCACTGCGCTTAGGAATGACGATATTGTCATCGGGGCCGATGATGGCGCTGGTGGCTTTCATGAAGATGATCGGCTCGGCCGGGATCGGATTGCCGGTCTCTTGCGCGTGGTCCACATAGTTAAGCCCTATGCACACCATTTTGCCGATGCCGCCCACACACGGTCCAAGGCGGGGTGTGCCCTCTACCCGGGGCAACGATGCCACCTCCAGCGCTCTCAACCGGGCCAAGCTCTCATCACTGAGCGCGGCGCCGTTAACATCATCCACCTGTCCTCGTAGTGAACGGATGGCGCCATGTGCATCCAAAATCCCGGGTTGTTCCTCGCCAGCGGCGCCGTATCGCAAGAGCTTCATCTAAGATTCCTCCAGATAATGAACAGTACCAAATAACTTTAAATATAAGGGCACGCAAAATATAAACTCACGCACCGCCGTCACACGGACATACCGCCATCAACTACAACGATGGTGCCGGTGGTAAAAGCCGACTCATCGCTGGCAAGATGAACAGCTATCGCCGCGATCTCGTCGGCGGTGCCGATGCGGCCCATGGGTTGACGGGCGATAAACGCTTTGCGCGCCGCCTGTGCATCCCCTTGCGCGGCGATGCGCTCATCCAGGGAGGGACTTTGCACCGTACCGGGGCAGATGGCGTTGCAGCGCACACCGGCACCCACGTAGTCGGCCGCGACACTCTTGGTAAGGCCGATGACCGCCGCTTTGGACGCACCGTAGACACAGCGATCGACGACGCCTTTGACGCTAGATGCCACCGACGCCATGTTCACGATCGAGCCACCCCCACCTGCGAGCATAGCGGGCAGAAAAGTGCGTGTGGTCCGGTACATGGACTTGACGTTGAGAGCGAAGGAGAAGTCCCAATCCGCTTCCTCGCAGTCCAAGATGGAGCCGTGATGCACAAAACCCGCGCAGTTGAATAACACGTTAGGCGAGTACTCGCCGGCGAGCTGCGCCACATCGTTGCCATCGGTCACGTCAAGCCGGCGCACGGTAATCCCGTCCACCTCCGCCAGCGCGGCCAGCTTCGCCTCGTTGATATCCGTCGCCAGTACGCTGGCCCCTTCCCGCGCAAAAGCCCGCGCAGTTGCTTCACCTATACCTTGCGCCGCCGCCGTCACCAGCGCCGTTTTGTCTTTCAGCCGGCCCATCGTTCAAACCTCATCCAATCAGTGGCCAATATGAAAATCATTCTTCCCGGTCTGATCCCGCCCGCGCAACAGCCATAAGGGCCGGCTGGAGAAATCGACCAGATAACCGCTAGTGTCCCTGGTTTCAATCAAGTCACGGTTGAAGTGGGAGGTGGCCGGCATATAACGGATAGCCAAGCCGGCCCGCCGGCGCGGCGAGGTATTGCGGTTCGAGCCATGCACCATATAGACATCGTGCAGTGACATTTGACCCGCCTCCAACTCCACGTCCACCACATCGTACTGCGCCACAGTGCCGGGCATCACCGCGCTGCTCAGCGTCACCTGCTCACGCCTATCGGTATAGTGCTCGAACAGGGTGTGGTCCCGATGCGAGCGGGGCAGCACCCGCAAACAGCCGTTCTCCACCGTGCTGTCATCAATGGCGATCCACACGGTACAGGTTGCCAAGGGCCGGATCGGCCAATAATGGCCGTCTTGATGCATGGGCACCTCTTGCCCGTCGCCACCGGGCTTACAAAAAGCCTGACAGCCCCAGAGGATGATATGCGGGCCTATGACGCTTTGCACCCGATCCAAAATCGCTGGATCCTTGGCTACTTCCAGAAAAGTCGGGTGGCCCACCACCCCCTCGGCATTGCGGCCTTTGATGTGCACACTCACCAGCTTTTCCGGGCGGATACCGGCGTTGGACTCCAAGGTGGCGTCAAGCGCTTCACGCAACGCCGCTAGCTGCGCCGCCGGCAGACGGTAGGACGGCACGGTAAATCCGTCGCGCCGGTATTGTTCGATCTCCGATTGGGTCAAAGCCATGGTGAACCCCTCCAGGCAAACGCACGCTTGTTCGTGGCACCGGCGGCATTGTACAACGGTATCGGGCTCCACCCCCTTAGCCGTGCTTTCATGAATACTAGCTTTTGTTGAACACTGGGAGCAGCCGCAATGGCTAAACCATTATTTACTCCATCCACTTTCACCTTCCTCGAACAACTAGCCGCCAACAACGAAAAATCCTGGTTCGAAACCAACAAAGAACGCTACGAGGCGAACGTGCGCACCCCGGCCCTGCTGTTCATCGAAGCGATGGGCGAACCGCTCAAGCGGATCTCAGATGAATTTCCGGCCATCGCCAAGAAGACCGGCGGCTCGCTCATGCGCGTACATAAGGACACCCGCTTCGCCAAAGACAAGCGTCCCTACAAAACCAATATCGGCATCCAATTCCGGCACACGGCCGGTAAAGACGTACACGCACCCGGCTTCTATGTTCACCTGGAACCGGATGAGGTGTTTCTCGGCGTAGGTTTATGGCGGCCTCCCGCGCCGGCATTGAATGCCATCCGCGCCTCCATTGATGAAAACCCGAACGCCTGGCTACAAGCGCGCGACGCCAAAGCATTCGCCGGTCATTTCGAACTGTCCGGGGAGGCACTCAAGCGGCCACCGCGCGGCTACAGCGCCGATCACCTTTTGATAGAGGATCTGAAACGTAAAGACTTCATCGCCATCGCCAAGCTAACACCGGCTGATGCCATTGCACCCGGCTTTGCCGGCAAAGTTGGTGAAGCGTTCGCCGATGCGGCACCGTTCATGCGCTTCCTGTGCACGGCGCTGGATGTGCGTTTCTAGCACCGCTGTACGAACGTCGATGCCGCCCCCCTAGAGCGTGAGCGAGGTGGCGGCGTTTCCCGGTGCCGCGCGTTCACCGGTGTATCGTTGGGTACACCTCTATCGTAAGAGCGGCCCTATCGTGAGGGCGGCGTCGACGCCGTGGCCAGCGCCCGGCAAGGCCAACGCCCATGGACCGTGACAGCAATCACTGGTTGATGCTTTAGGCGTGCGGCTTGAACACACGCCGAAGTCCTTAAGGATACTTGCGCCCGGCACTGATGGTGCTGGCCCTTAAAGAGCGCTACGGCCTGAACATTGATGCTGCCACCGTGCGCCGATGCGCTGCCACCGCTCAACATCGTGTGGCCTCGGACGCGCCCGGCCTTGAACCGGCGCGGCCCGAACAAAGCCGGCCGATTGGCGGCCATTGATGAGGCACTATCCCGGTGCGATGGGCATCCAGCGCTACGGTATGCCGATGAAACCGACTTGGACCTACGGCCCAGGATAGGGTTGGCTTGGCGCAGCCGTGGCCGTGACCAGCAAAACGCGGTGATGATCCTCGCACAGAACGAAAAACATGACCTGGCCGGTGCGGTGCATGCGAACACCGGCCGATTGGGTATGGGTTGAGCACTTGAGTGAAGGACACGGCGCGGTTCATCGAACGCCTAGAGGCCATATGGCGCAGCTATTGGGCGCAGCGAGCGGCGCGCGGACCGCATTCTACTCATACGGGACAACTACGCTATACACAACACTAAAGCGGTCGAAACTAAAGCGATCCAACGATGGCTGGCTGAGAAGCCCAAATTCCAACGGCGCTGCCAACCTCTCTACCCTCCCTGGGGCAACACAATTGAACGCCTATGGAAGGCCTTGCACGACACCATTACACCCAATCACCGATGCTCCACACTGGCACCGATGCTCCACACTGGCACCAATGCACCACACTGGCCGGACTGTGCCGACACGCCGCCCGCTTTGTTGACGCCGTGATGCCTTTCCCAGCTAGTGGGCATGGGGTAGCACATTGCGGATCAGCTATTTAGATCGAACAGATAAGGCCTCGTGTTATCGGAGAGCTTGCTTTTAGTAGGTCAATGACGCCTACGAGGTTGTCGAAGTGCTTGAGCACATCCCTAGGTCACGTCAGTTTCCCCTATATCATGGGCCTTCGAGGTGAGGAGCAACCGAGCCCGGCTTAATCGGGTAGCCGGAGGTCTCTAAGCTCCAACCCCCACAACACCTTGCCTGCGGCTGCGCACAGGGCGTTTCATCAGCCGTGATGACAGGCCATCCAGCCGTCCCGTAGCGAGAACAGGCCTTGTTGTTTCAGGTACGCCAATCCCAGCGCCGCCTTTATCCTTGATCGCCTGCCAAGCGACGTCATCCGTTGGCCGTAGTTTACCCGGTCAAAGAATTTCGACAGGCCGATGTCCACCGCAACCCGGTGTTGCTGTTGGCACTAGCCTTGTACCTGTCTGGGCGCGTCATGGGCCGAACGATTGGGCCGAAAGCCGACACTGTGTTCAAAAAATACCGGGTCAAACAGCGGGGACAAGACTTGCCTGAGCGCTTGCTGTATCACGCGACCCAGCACCGTGGGAATGCCCAGTAGGCGTTCGCTACCGTTATCTTTAGGGGTACGCACACGCTTGACCGGCTGGGGAAGATAACGCCCATTGAGCCATGGTTCCCGCCGCCCATGCCATGGTGGCCTGACCCCATCGGTGAGTGGTTCAAGGGTCATACCATCAACCCCGGCGGCGCCTTTAGGACACCTCTAAAAATGCACTTTTTCCGCGATTACGGCGTCAGCGCCGTGCTCGAATCCTCATGTATCACCTATCACTGCTGTCCCATAGAGCATACTAACCCTTTGCAATTTCTAGAAAAACTGTTTTCATGTCTCAAACACAATGCCATAGTCAATTTTTATGTAAATCAATAGCTTATACGCTGTGTTTAACTATTTTGTGGGACAGCAGTGAGTTTCCATACAATTCGTACACAGGGCATTTCTGCTTGGGAATTATCTATGATCGCGTTGACGGTTCCACGATTGATGAAACTAAAAGCTATGAATTAAGCCAGCTTCACTCAATTGCATCAATTGTAAGGAATTTTCAGTTTTTTGTTGCTGAGAAATAGAAGATCGCAAGCGATAAAAGCGGAAGTGGAAATACTGCAAATATCGGTAGCATCAATAATATTGCTGACATCCTTCAATGAAAACGAAATGTTCTCAAAGCTGGGCGAACTTTGGTTTGATGACTATTGGGCATCTCTAATAGTCCACATCTGAAATCTGATGATCAATAAAATCAGTCACTTACGCTCTAGCGAAATGTCAAAATCGTAATTTTTAGAGGTGCCCTATTGGATGAATTACAAGAAAATCACCATGCCTGATGAAAAGAAAGGAACGAAGAAGGTAACCACCTTGAAAGATTTTGTCGAATACCGGAAAGGCGATATTTCCCAGATAGTGCCGAAGCATAATAGATCGCCAGCAAAGGGCAAGAAATGAAAGTAAATGTTCCACCGATAAAATCACAGGGCATAAAAAGAAAGTTGGTGCCCTGGATTGGCAGCATTGTTCCACATGAATTTGAAGGCCGGTGGATTGAGCCGTTTATGGGTACTGGCGTTGTGGCTTTTAACCTAGCACCAAAGCATGCGCTTCTATGTGACACCAACCCTCATCTAATTTCCTTTTATCAAGGAATTTCCGATGGTGAAATAACTCCCGAAATCGTTAGAAACTATTTGGAAATGGAAGGGGAAAAGCTATTAGAAAAAGGCGAAACCCATTACTACGAAATTCGAGAAAGGTTTAATAGAGAACACCAACCTCTGGATTTCTTGTTCTTAAATAGGGCAGGATTCAATGGAATGATCAGGTTTAATCGAAAAGGGGAATTCAACATACCCTTCTGCCGAAAACCACAACGCTTTGCACAAGCATACGTAACGAAAATCACTAATCAGGTTTGCCATGTTTGTAGGTTATTAAAAGCTAAAGACTTTGTGTTTAAATTTCAGCCTTTCGAGCAAACCATTTCTGAAGGAAATGCCGAAGATATTATCTACTGCGACCCGCCATATATTGACAGGCATACAGATTATTACAACGGCTGGGATGGAAAGCATGAAGAGGCGCTTTTTTCTGCGCTTTCAAATACATCGAGCAAATTTATTCTATCGACGTGGCATCACAATGATTACAGAGAAAATGGGTATATAGATCTATTATGGAATAAATTCAACATTCTAACCAGAGAGCATTTCTATCACGTTGGAGCCAGAGAAAATAATCGCAATCCAATGATTGAGGCGATTATTACTAATTACGATACCTCGCGCTATGAACGTCAAGAAGAAGAGCAGCAAGAGCAACTAATGTTACTTGAGGAGCGTGCGTCATACAGCGCATAATCGGGTAGCCGGAGGTCTCTAACCTCCAGCCCCACAACACCCTGCATGCGGCTCCGCACAGGGATGCGCATTCCGGTGAACTTGGACAGTGATTCCGGTTTGAAGCCGATCACCGATTCCGGTCAAAGCGATCACGTGTCGGAGCGAGGCGGATGTCAGATTATGAGTCTTGGTGCTCGGATTGGGCCAATGATTTTCGCTTTTTCCGTAGTGATTCTCCCTTGAGTTCGCTCTTGTAGGCCCTGTGAACGAGTCGGT
This sequence comes from Gammaproteobacteria bacterium, assembly GCA_012103455.1. GTDB lineage: Bacteria > Pseudomonadota > Gammaproteobacteria > HK1 > HK1 > WLWT01. Next base: position 2,190,853 of record WLWT01000001.1, on the reverse strand, counting down.
CGAGGATGGCGTCAGCGATGAGGTCATGCCATTTTTCAACGGGCAGTTCGCTGGTGGCGGTGGTGGAGCGAAGGGCGTTTCGGTCTTCGATGATTTCGAGCAAGTCGCGCCGGTTATCGGCGGTGAGTTTGGCCAGTGCCCAGTCGTCGATGGCCAAGACTTCGGTCTTGGCCATCGCGGCGAGGAGCTTGGGAACCGGCCATCGGCGTGCGCCACTGAGAGGTCGGTCAGTAGTGTGGGCAAGCGCAGATACAGGGCGCTGTGACCGTTACGGCAAGCGCTGTGTGCCAGTGCGCAGGCGCACCAGGATTGACCGCTCCCGGCCCATGTTTGACATTCCAGTCATCAATTGTCTTATAAATCGATATGTTAGAGGATTGCGGGGTGCCGTTATGGCACTACACGGTGATGGCCTGCCCGCGTGACTACATCCACCCCTTCTGCGTTTGGCCTGGGCAGTGCGACAGTCCCAGCGCGTCGTGGATAAGTGGTTGGCGCCCCTCGGCGCGTGTGCTCTTGCGCACGTGCACTGTGCGCCCATCGGCGCGCTTGAACCGGACCGTGACCCGCTCCTGTCCACTGAACCGGCGGCGCCCACTCTCCCGACTGAGCGTTATACCCGCGGCCTTGAGTGGATAACCGATGCAATGAACCCGATGATAAGCCAGTACGGCAATCAACCGATGAGCGCTGACTCGCTCAGCCTTGTGGTGCTCAATCGGGCGCAGCCCCCGTTCGCCTTTCCGTGAGCGAAAGACCGCTTCGAGAGCAGTCGGCATCGTATAGGTGCGCCCCACCGTAGCCGCGTCCCAATCGGTTGGGTGGGTGCGTAAGCCATACACCGCGGGCCAAGTCAGCTCAATGGGCTGGGTGCGCGTCCCCTTGAGGGCGCTGGCGTTAGCGCTGGCTGGCGCTTCGCTCACCTCAATGTCGTAGTAGTCCTGTGCGGCGCGCGCATAGCGTTGTTCGAGCCGTGCGATGCGCTCCAGCACCTTGGCATAGGTCTTCACCGTGCGCGGTTTATCTAAGCCCGCGGCGAGCTTATCCGGCGCCCGCTCGAAGCGCTTGGCCAATACCTGCGCCCTATCGAGGTCCCTATGCTCACGCGGGCTCGAATGACAGTACAGTTCTACTTCACCGGGCTCAGTGAGCACACGCTGCGCGCCGATAGGGGTATCAGCGTGGTCTTTGATAAGCACCGCCTCGTTGGCGTCGAATGGACGAGGGCGCTTACGGCTGACCCCCACAGAGCGATAGGGCTTGTCGTTCGACCCGGTGACCTTTTCTTCGGTAGCCATGCCGGCATCGAGCACCCAAGCCAAGGTCGCCCGGGGGCAGTCGGCGCGTTTTTCTTGGGATTGACCGAGGGCCGCTCATGTATTAGCGCTGGCAGTACCTTCGAAATAGGTGGGGGTTCAATCATGAAGCGTGATGAGTTCATCGAACTCAAACAGTTCACGCTCACGGTTATAGACAAACGCTTCGAGCGCCGGTTGATGGGCCTGGAGGCGATCGGCAATACGATAGAGCGATGGCAGGGGGGGTGGCAACATCATGCGCAATGAGAGTGTGGGGCAGTATCTTCCCATTGTGGCTCGAGGTCGATGGGTATGAAGTCATGTTGCCCTGCCCCTATCTGCTCGACCCGTTGAGCCAGGGCCGGCCAGTGCTCTTTGGGTACCTCGAAGTGTCGCCCCAAGCGAGCCACAGTGCGCTGTCGCACGCCGTTGTCGGTGCGCACGGACTCGACGAGGCGGTAGGTGAAGTAGGGCTCAGCGGTTGGCCGGCTTTTGATGGAACTGCGCCGGAGGTACATGAAGGGGGCCGGTAGGGCAGTGCGGGGTCTGGGTCAAGGGGTGTGATGTATTTAGGGGTGTGATGTATTTTATGGCACTACAAAACAATCTTCAAAAACTCACTCATTGACATTATTGGAGATATTGTTCGGCGGATGTTTGAACAACGGCGAAATCGGGGCAAAGTCGCCTAGATTGGAAGTCCAAATGTCAAACATGGGCCGGGTGCGCCGCGGGCGGCCAGTGTCGGTCGATCAAATCGTCTGCGACATAGCGCGCGGCGAAACGCTCACCCCGATGGGATTTTCGCCATTGAGATGGGTGAATCCCAACGGGTATTCGCGCTGGAGGTGACCCGTAAAACGCCCATCAAACCCGCCTTTGAGCAGTTCTATGAATACCTGCACGGCTTGTCGGCCATCCGGGCGCGATTCGAGTGCACAGCGTACACGCGCACGCCTTTTGTGTTGTCGGTGCACCACGATAGCAGCACCTTTCGCCAGTTCCGCCAGCGAGTATTGGCGTCACCAGCGTTTGAACCGGCTTTGCGGGGCCTATTGTTCACGGAGTTGGAGGCCCTGAAGACGGGCTTCGCTAGCGCGTGGTGTATGCAGATGGGTCGCCGGTGACCGTGTTTAATCCAAAACGTGACGTAGATGTGCTCGCATGAGCCGGGGTTGACAAGTTCGCCCTAGCCATTGGCTACCGGCCTCTTGATAACAAAAATTGATATTTTTTGTTATGCTGCTGAACTGCTAGATGGCTAGTTTTTAACAGAAAGACCATGAATATCTCTCTGCCCAAAGACCTGGAAGACTATGTAGCTCGTCAAATGCAGACGGGGCACTACGCTTCGGTTAGTGAAGTCATCCGTGAAGCATTGAGAAATCAGATCAAGTTATCGGCTAGTAGACAACTCGATGAGCGCTTAGCGCTTGGGCGCCAACAAGTGGAAACCGGTCAGGTAACGGTGGCCGATGAAGCCTACTTTGACAAAGCCCGTGAATATGTCGAAGATCAGCATATGGCTCATCCCACCAAGACATGATTTACGAGGTTATTTTTACCGATTCAGCTCACCAAGATTTTTATGAAATTCTTGACTATATTGCCAAAGATAACCCGCAAAACGCGCTCAATTTTATCGATAGACTATTTATCGATAGACTACAACAGCGCACCAAGAACACTCTAGCCATAGCGCCCTTTGGTGGAGCGCTCTACAAAAACGGTATTAGATTCCTGCCGTTTGATAACTACGTTGTTGTGTACGAGCCAAACGAAACTCATAAGCAAGTGTTTGTTTATATGGTTTCAGAACGCCATCGTCAGTGGCGCTCTATTCTTGACGCGCGTATGACAGACATCTAAGGCTAAGCGTGCGGCCCGCATTGCAGGTATCGAGAACCGGCCTCATTTTTTCCAGTGATAGAATTCAACCGCTCCTGACGCATTGAGTGAGTAATTGACCATAACAACTCAGGCAGGCCCGCTAGATGCCTCAACCGGATGAGCACATCATTTAAGGCTCGGGATCAGCACGAAAGTCACTGCCAGCTCGAGCTATTTTCCAAGGCCATCATCACCGCCTTGCCGAGGTGAAGTAAAATCCACCTGCTTTCTTTCTCCGCCAACGCTGCCCGATGTTTCAACCCACCGCGAAACCGCTCGGCTATCCAATCGCCGCACGCCATCCACCTAGTCTTTGCAAGCCATGCTCGCGGCATTAGGCCGTATGACATTAGACCAGATGAACGCGGCAATACTGGCGGGCTGATTGAGATCGAATACCGGTACATCGACATCGAATCCAAGCGGGCTATCGCTGGCCACCGCCACGATATCGGGATCGGTGTGGCATAACAGCGGCTTGCCTAATACTGGCCGGTATAGCTCTATCTTCGGAAACGACTCCTCCTTGAACCCTTCGACCAATAGGAGATCAAGCGCGCTTTGATCCAGATCCTTTAGAACTTGATCCAGCACCGGCTCGCGCGCAAGCTCCCGCTCGACCATCAGCGCCCAACGCTTGCGCGACGCTATCAATATTCGCTCCGCCCCGGCTTTTCTCAGCTCATAGCTGTCCTTACCCACGTGGTCGATGTCGAATTCATGATGGGCGTGTTTGACCGCGCCAACCCGCAAGCCTCGCGCCCGCAGCAACGGCAATAGATGCCGTAGCAAGGTGGTTTTTCCGGTTCCGCTCCAGGCGGCAAAACCTACGATAGGGACACGGGCGTGTTGCAACATATGGCTAGGTATGGGTTTTGGCCGAGGGCTCGTGAGGCCGGACAGCGATCAATGCCAAGTACTTTCACCGAAGCCAAGCCGGTGCCAGCGAGTAGTTTGCAGCGCCGCGCACGACGACGCTGACATCATCGCCGGCAAGCGCCGAGCGAACGGCAAAGTTACCGCCTACGGCGCCCAGCACCGTTATCTGCATCGGGCGGGCAGCTAACCGGTCGCATCACGGATGAGCCGCCGCGCGATCACCCAGCGGTGCACTTCGCTAGGTCCTTCATAGATACGCATTAAGCGCACCTGCTGCGCCATCAGTTGCAACGGCATTTCCTTGGCCATACCCATGGCGCCGAAAGCCTGCATAGCGTGATCGATGATCTCGGTGGCCATCTCGGCACCGTAGACTTTCAACATCGACGCCTCGGTGCGCACGTCCTCGCCTTGGTCTTGTTTCGCCGCCGCATCAAAAGCCATCAAACGGCAAGCGTGGATTTTGGTGGCGGCATCGGCAATCCACCACTGAATCGACTGACGCTCCGAGAGCGGCGCGCCAAAAGTAGAGCGTTGGGTAGCGTGCTCAACCAGCATATCGAGGGCGCGGGTGGCCAGCCCCACGCACCAGGCACCCATTTGCAAGCGGCGCACGGTCAGGCGCTTTTGCATCGGCGCGAACCCCTGCCCCACTTCTCCCAGCACTTTGGACTGCGGCACCCGGCAATCTTCGAACACCACTTCGTAGGTGCGGTGTCCCGCCAGCATGGGGATCTGCCGCGCTACCTCGAATCCGGGCGTGCCTTTGTCGATCAGGAACGCGGTGATGCCACCCCGCGAGCCCTTATTCGGATCGGTAACCGCCATGACGATGGAAAAATCCGCGTCACGAATGCGCGACACCCAGATCTTGCGGCCGTTGATCACCCAGTCGCCGCCATCCTTGACCGCCCGGGTGATCATGCCCGCCGGATCACTGCCGGCGCCCGGTTCGGATATGGCGATGGCGGAGGTGGTCTCGCCGCGCGCGTAAGGGGCCAGATACCGGGCGCGCTGTTCATCGTTCACCGTGGCCATGAGCATATGCAGATTGGGCGAATCGGGCGGAAAAGTGAACGGCACCACGGTTTTTTTAAGCGCCTCGTTGACCGCCACCAGGCTGACGGCATCCAAGTTGGCCCCGCCGATTTCCTCGGGCACGTCCAGCCCCCAAAGGCCGAGTTCCCGACAGCGGGCATAGAGCGGTGCCAGCTCGCCATCGGTCAACTCGCTGCCATCGCCGTTGGCCTCGCGGGCAAGCACCGTGCTCTCGAGGGGCAGCAACTCGCCGGTGACGAAGCGTTCCACCAGATCGTGCAGCATGCGCTGCTCTTCGTTTAGCTGGAAGTCCATAAAATTCTCGATGTCCGGGTCAACTACCGGATACAGACGGTAAGACCTGTCAATTTACACCGCCGATACAGGCGGCTGTAAGGCTTAAGGCCGGTGCAGACTACACTTCGCTCACTTGATAAGCGGCGCGGCCCAACCAATCGGCGGAGATCCGCACGCCCCAACCAGGCTGATCAGGGATATTCACGTGGCCGTCCGTCACCGTGAAAGGATGCCCCTCGAACAGTCCAAGCTGCCAGGGATAGTAACCGCTGTCTTCGATCGAGAACTCTAGATACGGCCCGGCGTTGGGCATGGCGCCCAACAGATGCATGGTGCAGATGCTCACCAACGACAGATTGGCGGCGTGGGGCGTACACGGCAATCCACCCGCTTGCGCCATACGGGCCACTGCAAGAGTTCGCGTAAGCCCGCCCATGTACAGCACATCGGGCTGCGCTACATCCACCACATGCCGGCCCGTGAGCTGGCGCCAGATCTCCAACTCGCAGTCCTGCTCGCCGCCAGTCACGTCGATGCGCAGTGCATCCGTCACCCGTTTAGTCTGTTCGAGTTCCCAATACGGGCAGGGCTCCTCGAAATGAACGACCCCCTCCGCTTCCAGCATCCGCCCCACTTCGATGGCACGCGCCGGCGAGAAGCCACTATTGCCATCGACCAGCTTGGCGACACCATCACCCAACGCAGCACAGACAGCAGGAACAATGGCTTCGGTACGCCCGGGCCACTCATCAGTGTCGAATCCACCCGTGGCAAAACCGCATTCGGCGCCAACCCGAAACTTGAACGCGGTAAATCCAGCCTCATCGCGCAGGCGCACCAGCCGCTGCGCTTCGGCTTGTGGCGTAATATCGCGGCGCATGGAAGAACCATACACCCGCAACCGCCCCGGCGCGCCGCCCAGCAAGCTGACCACCGGCTGCCCCTCGCGTTTGCCGCGCATGTCCCAAAGGGCGGTATCCAGCCCGCCGAGTGCGCGATAAAGATGTGAACCAGGGAATTTGTGCTCTTTAGCGAGGATGGCGCTCAGCAACGGCTCGAAATCCATCGCGTCCCCACCGAGGGCATGGGGAGCTATCTGGCGGTGAAAGATCTGGCAGCTGATATCCGCATGATACGGCGCCACCTGCCCCCAACCACTGCTGCCATCCTCCGCCTCGGCGCGCACAAAACCGACGTAATCGGTACAGAACGTCTCCAGCTTAGTCAGCTTCAATGCCATGGGGATCTCTTGGGTAGTTGATTCTCACCGTAGATCTGAACGCCGTAGATCTAAACGTTATCGCAAGCGCTTTTTGTTGGCCGGCATGTTCCGGCTGCCGTCTACCGGGTTGAGCCTTATCTCCCGGTCATCCATCAAACACCACGACATTACGCAGCGCATCGCCCCGCTTGACCGCGGCAATGGCGTCATTGATCTCGGCGAGTGGATAACAGGCGGTTACCAACTCATCGAGCTTCAGCCGCCCTTGGGTGTATAGGGTGGCCAGATTCGGAATGTCTTTTTGAATATTCGATGAGCCCATCTTCGAGCCCAGGATGCGCTGCGAGCTGTTAGCCAAGGTGAGTGGATCGAATTCCATGGTCACGCCCAGCGGCGCCATGCCGACCAGAACCACCACACCGCCGTTGCCGATGAGATGCATGGCCAGTTCGAACGCGCTCTTGGCACCTACCGTGACGAAGACATAATCGACCAGCCGGCCGCCGGCCGCCCGTTTTACGGCCGCCGCTACCTCGCCTTCATCGGTTTTGGCCGCGTCCACATTCACTGCATCAGTGGCACCAAAGCGAAGCGCCGCATCCAGTTTGGACTGGGCGATATCAAGCGCGATCACAGCCCGCGCACCGCTCAGGTGGGCCCCCTGAATGGCATTGAGTCCCACCCCGCCGGTACCGATAACGGCAACGGACGCGCCGGGTTTTATCGCCGCCGTATTAATCACCGCACCAAAACCGGTGATAACCCCGCAGCTCAAGATAGCCGCACTGGCCATGGGCAGCGCTTCGGGGATGGCCACTACTTGCGATGCGTCCACCACCACCCGTTCAGCAAACGCAGCGGTACGCAAGCCCTGGTGCACCGTATTGCCGTCACCATCCCTCAGCACGGCCCGCCCGTCCAAGGCAAAGCTTCCCTCGCACGAACCGTAAAAGCCCTGCTCGCAACAACCGCAGCGCCCGCAGCTTCGCACCAGGGTCACGGCCACGTGCTGCCCGGGGCGAACCTGCGCCACACCGGCGCCCACGGCGGTGACGATGCCGGCTGCCTCATGACCGAACACCGCAGGCAGATCGCCACCCCAGGCGCCATCGGCATAGAGAATATCCGAATGGCAAATGGCCGCGGCCTTGATCCGCACCTCTACCTCGCCGGCCTGCGGCGCGCCCAGTTGCAATTCCTCGATGGACAATGGCTCACCGAAAGCCCTACATACCGCAGCCCGCAACGCCCCACTCCTCACACTTCATTCAGTTCAGATGACCCGCCGATTCAAATGACCCGCCGATGACCCGCACACCCGCCAAGCTTTCAGTGACCGGACCGTCCACTCATATAAAGCCGCGCCCTAGCCGCCGGATCATCCGGTTGAAAAACCCCCCCGGCGCGCAGCGCGGCTAGCTGCGCTTCGCGTACCGCGGCAATCTCCGCTGCTACCCCACCCGGATCAACCCCCGCAGTACCACCCCCAAAGCGCAGCAAAGTGGCAAGCCGCTCCGGCAAGGCCATTTTGCGCACCACCAACTCCAGCAGTACGGCCACCAAGGCCAACAGAACAAACGGCCACCAGATGCGCCATTGCAGTTGCGCCGCCTCGGCCTTGTCCGCCAACACCGTGGGCAAAGCGCCGGCCGCCAAGGGCAACATGCGTCCGCCCGCAGCGGCAGCGATATCCTCCAGGAGTTCGCGGTCGAGACCGGCGTCCACGAATTCGGAAGAGTACGGCACGGCTAGGCCAAAGGTTTCAGGTCCAACGCGCCCGCCTGTCCCCTCGCCGACAATATTGAAATAAAACCGCCCGGCCGCCTCTACTGGGAAAGTGCCACGGTAGCGGCCCGGCGCGATCTGTTCCAACACGATATCCGCGGTAGTGCGGGTGGGATCGGACATGCGCGCGGTAACCTCGAGTCGGTTAACGTAGCGGTCATCACGGTCCAATACATCGACGGTCACCTGGCCGTGGCGGCCGCGCCAGGAGAAGGTGGGCACCATGTGCTCGCCGCCGGCGCTGCGCATGGTCCAGCGGGCCAATTGCGCGGCGAAACGGCCAAAACGCGGCCAGCGCACCCACTCGCGGCCCCAGCGGCCAGCCAGATCGGAGGTAAACGCCGCGGACTTGCCCAAGCCATAGCGCCACGTCACCAATAACGGATCATCCCTGGATGATGACAGCACCACCTGCGCTGCTTCCCGCGCGTAGGTGCGCTGATAGCCGAGTACGGGCGGCAGCGGATCAGCAGCGAGGCCCTTCAGGATCTCGCTTGGATATGTAACCAGTGCTCGGGTGGGTTCCTCCACCAGCAGGCCGCGGGACACCACCATCGTTTCACTGACGAATATGCGCGGAATAGTGTGCGGATCACTGGTGAAATAAAACCGCCCCTGGCCGCGGCCGGCGATGTGCTCCATCAAACTCTGATCGGCATCGAGACCAAAAGCGACGGTGGAAATAGTGATATTTCGAGCCACCGCTTGGTCCACCCACTTATCCAGTTCCGCCGAGGCATCGGTAAGACCATCCGACAAAACGATAAGGTGTTTAACCTTGGCGGTGGTCTCTTCCATCACCCGGATGGCCTCGCTCAAAGCCGGCACCAGTTCGGTGCCGCCGCCAGCGGCCAGGGAGCGCAGTTGCTCGGCCACCGTGCGGCGGTTGCCGACTTCGGTCACCGGCACGGTCCACTCGAATTGCGCATCGAAAGCCAATACACCGACCCGATCCAGGGGATTCAACACATCCAAAGCGGCCATCGCCGCCTGCTTGGCGATAGCCAGCTTTTCTTCACCGCCCGACCGAGTCGACATGCTGCCGGATTTATCGATCAGGATGGTTACCGCCAGACTCGGAATCTTGACCTCGGTGCGTATATCCATGGTCACCGGCAAAGCCTCTTCCACCGGCGTGCCGTAGTAACCACCGGCGCTGTAACTGCGCTCACCCCCCACCATCAGCAAACCACCGCCGGCATCGCGTACATACGCTTCCAGGGCGCGCATCTTGGCCAGCGAGAGGTCGAAACCCGACACGTTATTCAGCACGATAAGACCGTAATCGGCCAACCCATGGTAAGTACCAGGGACGGCGCTTGCGGGTACCTCCTCCACGTCCAAGCCTTGCAGCCGCAAAGCTTGGGTGAGCGCTGCACCGGCGCCGCTCTCACCCAAAGCATGCAGCACCCGCGGCGCGCCTCTCACCTGCACAAAGGCCTGGAAACGGTTGTTCTGCGGTGTCGGATCGCCCGCCATGATCACCAGCGCCTCATATTCGGTCAGGCCCGCATCCTCTATCTGATCGATGACGGTGAATTGATTGGTACCGGGTGCCAATTGAACGGTTCTTTCACTCAGAGGCTCGCCATCTCTCAACAACACAAGACGCGCTGCACCGGCAGTGTTAGCCGCTACTTCAATACGCACCGAAAAAGGCTCATGGCTGGCGACGCTGGCGGGCACACCCACACCCCGCATGCGCACATCACGCCGCTCCCGGCTAACGGCTAAGGGCATAGTGAACACCTCCACACCGATGGCGCGGGCGGTAGCGGCGGCGGCGAGAGCATTGCCGCTGGTTTCACGCCCGTCGCTCAACAGCACGATGCGGCGGTGGCCGGCTACCGGAAAAGCACTCAGGGCCACTGTCAGGCCACGGGCGATATCTGTCGCTTCCCGCCGCACATGGGAGCGTATCTCCTCTAGCGTACCTGGCGCCCGGTTGGCCGGGACCTCCACGCTCGCCTGCGCCGCGAATACGACTACACCGATGCGCGTTTGCGCTGGCTTCGCCGCTATCGCTTGATTGATGAAGACCAGTGCCCGGTCGATCGCGTCAAGAGCTACGCTCCGCGATACATCCAGGGCGAATAGCACGTCGGTGCGGCTGGAATTATCCGGACGAAGCGGCCCTGCCATGGCGACAATCAAGGCCGCCACGGCTACTATCCGCAGCGCCGCCACTAGGTAAAATCTCAGTTCACGCGAGCGCTGCCCCTTACGCTGTCCCCTGGGCTGCCCCCTGAGCTGTCCCCTGGGCTGTCCATGGAAGCGCACAGCGTAGTACGCCATCAGCGGCAAGCATAACGCCGCCAAAAACCAGTACGGTTGCGCCCATTCAAGCATAGGCCAGCTCAGGCATATAACTGCCTTGCGCCCACTAAAAACCATTCCGCCAATAACAAGACGATGGCGGCGATAACGCACATCGGCCACAGTGCGATACCGTGCTGCGCCGACCCGCTGTTTTGCCTAGTAGTGGAGGAATGGAGCGGTGCGCGGGGGGCCAGATCCGATTCAACCGAACTGGTCAAGTTAACAGCAAACGCGCTGCGCTCGGCACCGGCGGAAACACGATAGATACCGGCCTTGGACGTATCCTCGGCCACCGCTTTACCCCGCGCCGCCGCCAGCCGCCTCACACCACCGCCGGGGGCCGTGACCGCCACATGCGTCACTTCAGGCGGCACCCGGATGACATAACGCGTACCGGCTGCAATTTGGGTAACACCGGCGGGACCAGCACCGGCGCCAGCGTGCTGCGGCGCTAGCCACTCGATGGCATTGGCGATGAACAACGGATAAGCCGCCTGCAGAGGAAAACTGGACTCGCGCGGATCGAAACCCAACCAGACCGCCCGCCGGTGGCTATCGATGAGCGATAGCGCAAGTGGTGTTTCATCCGACCAGAATAAGCGCTGCACGGAAACGCCCGGCAGTGCGTCGATTGGAGCTTGACCGCCTTGGCCGGCGCTGGCCACCTTGACCGCCCGGTCCACGCTGACGCCGGAAAAATCAATGCCGCGTACCAAAGCGCTATGGCCAGTTCCGGACACGGTCACTTGGCCTGTGGTGCCGTGCGCTTCCACGCCCATACCGGGGGGCGGTGAGCCAAACAATAAAAAGCGTCCCGCTGGCAGCGGCGGCGTGTCGAATCCGTCCACGATCACCAGATCATTCCATTGTGCGTGGGTGGCGAAAGCCACCTGATCCAACGTTTGGATGCGCGTCACCACCGTGTTGGGAAACGCACCCAGCAGGCTTTGCAGATAGACATTTCCACGCGAAAACAAAGCCACTAAACGCCCGCGTTCACGCTCCATCACCGCATACGCATAGTTATCGCTGGCCAGTGCGTCATCCACCTCCACACTGGCTTTGGCATAGCCTTCGGGGTTACCGGCAAACGTCGCGATGACGCGCTCATTGGCGCCCGGCGCCAGCGTCAATACCCGCTCGATGAGTGCCACGTTATCCAACGTCACGGCAACCGGAACGCGCACCGGCTCAGGACCGAAATTGGCCACCGTCAAGAATACCTGATAGCGCTCGGCCGAGCCGATCTGCGCCCGCAGATCGAACCGGGTGATAGCCACATTGGCCGCATCGCTCCCCACGTCGATGAGCTGTACCTGGCTGAGGGCAGGCGAACCGAGGGCCGATGTAGCGTGCGCATTCACCTCAGGCACATCAAAAGCACGATCGGTGATGAAATAAACACGGCTACGCTCGCGCTCGCTAAGAAGAGTACGGGCCAACTCCAAAGCCGCCACCGGCCGGCCCGTCTCGTCGGTGGCAACGATATTGTCCAGTGCCTGGTACAAGCGCTCGGCATCGCTTTCGAACGACGAGCGCAGGGTCGCCACCGCCCCGCTGGTCATCAGCAACATGCGCCCCCCGGCGGGCAGCGATGCGATCAATGCACGCGCTTCCGCAATGGCGCGGGCAAAGCGTGTTGTAGTGCCGGAGCGGGCCGCCATGCTGGCACTGACATCGATGACAACCACCGCGTCGTAACGGCCAACGGTGCGGGTCAACCATTGCGGCTCGGCCAAGGCCAACGCACTCATCAGGGCAAACAACAGCAAAATGATGAGACTTATATTCTTGATGAGGCGCGCCCAGCCGAGCCTGGATCTGCGCTCGTGAAGCACCTCGCGCCACAGGGCGTTGCTGGCTATGCGCACTGTTTTCCGGGCAGGCCTCACCACATGCAACAACACGATACAAGGAATCGCCAGTAGCGCCAGCAACGACCAGGGCGTCAAGAACTCCATCAGCGCCAAGCGCCCATCACGCGAACAAGCGTCCTTCACGCAGATACTTGAGCACGACGTCCTCGAAAGGCAGCGCCGTACTCACCCGCAGGTACTCGATGCGCAAACGGCGGCAATGGCTTTCAAGAGCACTTAAGCGCTGTTGCAAGCGCCGGCGATAAGCGTCTCTTGAATCGCTGTCGATACTGAGATTCAAAGCGGCGCCCGTTTCGGCATCGACCAACCGTAGCGGACCTTCGAGTAGCGGCTCGATGTCATCCTCGCTTAAAAGGTGCACGAGCACGCAGTCATGCCCGCGCCGTGACAGCAACCGCAAAGCATCGCAAGCACTCTCATCCCCTAACAAATCGGAGATAACGACCACCACCCCCGGATAGCGGGTCTTGGCCGCAAAAGTACGGCAGGCTTCAGCCAGGTGGGTAGGACCGCCGCAGGCGAGCCTGCCCAGTGCCTCCAGCGCGGCGCGCATCTGCCGCTTGCAGCGGATGGCATCGCCGAGCAACTCCAACGAAGAGCGAAACGTATTCAGTAACACCCGGTCCATCCGGTTCGACGCTACGTAAGTTAAAGCGGCGGCCAAGCGCCGTGCATAGTCGAACTTGAGCGGCTCACCGAAGCCCATGCTGGCGCTGCCATCCACCAGCACATGCAAGGTCAAATCCTCCTCGGCAGCGAACAGCTTCAGGAACAGCCGCTCCAGGCGCGAGTAGATATTCCAATCCACGTAACGCAGATCATCGCCCGGCTGATAGCGGCGAAAATCGGCAAAATCCAGGCTCCGGCCCCACTGGCGGCTGTTGTGCTCCCCTCTATAACCGCCGCGCAATAGGCGCCGCGCCACCAATTCCAAAGCCTCCAGCCGGCTCAGGAAATCACTGTCGAATAAAGTGCTCGATGGGCTCATGAGTGTGCTGCGCACGGCGCTTCAGCGGGGCTGCACCACCGTATCTTCAAGCAGCTTGTCTACCAAGACCTCCGGCGTGATGCCTTCAGCCTGCGCCTCGAAATTCAGCAAGACGCGGTGGCGAAGTGCCGCAGTAGCCACCGCAGCGATATCGTCAAAGCCGACGTTGAGCCTACCCTCCATTAAAGCCATGGCTTTAGCGGTCAAAATGATGGCCAACAGACCCCTGGGGCTGGCCCCGTAGCGGACATAGCGCCGTAGTGGCTCAGGCGCCTTGTCCGTAGCGGGATGGGTACCCAACACCAGCCTCACGGCATAATCCTTGACATGATCGGCCACCACTATGTCCCGCACCAGCCGGCGTATATCCAGTAGCTCGGCAGCGCTCATAACCGGCCCAGGCATTGCTCGAGGCGCGCCGCAGGCGATATCGACAACCCGCTTGAGTTCCAGCGCCGTCGGATAAGCCGCCTCCAGCTTCAAGGCAAAACGATCCAACTGCGCTTCGGGTAACGGGTAAGTGCCCTCCATCTCGATGGGATTTTGCGTCGCCAACACCATAAAAGGTGCCGCCAAGCGATGCTCGGTACGGCCTACGGTCACGCGGTTCTCCTCCATCGCTTCAAGCAGCGCCGATTGAGTCTTGGGCGTGGCCCGGTTGATCTCGTCGGCCAATAAGAGCTGGGTAAATATAGGGCCGTGCTGAAACTGAAAATGGCGCCCGCCGCTCTCGTCCTCGATCACCATCTGCGTGCCGATAATGTCGGCCGGCATCAGATCCGCGGTGAACTGAACCCTGGCGAACTCAAGGTCCAAGGCCTGTCCCAAGGTTTTGACTATCAATGTCTTGCCGAGCCCGGGCACCCCTTCCAAGAGCGTGTGCCCACCAGCCACCAAACACATGAGAATGCCGTGCACCAGCCGCTCATGGCCGACCACATGTTGCGCTATGCGTGCCCGCAAGCGGTTCAAACTGTCGCGCGCCCGCTCCAGGCGGGCAGCGAACGCATGATCGTCGCGGGCATCATTCATTGAGGGTTGTGTTCCTCACCGCTGCGGACGGCATCTTGCTCCGTGTTCGGTTGAGTCAAGGCCAAAAAATACTTGCGAATGACTTCTTTTCTGTGGGCCGGCACCTGCTCTTTACTGAGAACCGCCTCCAACTGCGCCCGCAACGGCCCGCTCACTGCGGCCGGGGCCAGGGTAGGCTTATCCAGCCGCGGCAGCGCCCGCACCCAGGATTGAAATACTTGCCCCTCGCCATAGCGGCCCTCGGGCTTGATCACCTCGCCGCCCGGGTTGGTCAAATCGGTGGCCGCCGCCGCTGTTCGGTCGGCTTCGGCATTGCCCCGGCCAGGGGCAAAACTCCCGGCATCGCCCTGCGCCATATCCTCCTCGCCCAGCATGCCACCCGCCGCCGCCTCACCCGCCGCCTGCTTACGGCCCCCGGACTGCCCGACACCCGGCACGGTTTGCGCCGTCTGCTCACCGCCAAGCACTTGCCGGCTACGCCGCAAGCGGGCCTCGGCTTCACGCAAATTGCTCGTCTCACCGGCAACTTGCTGGTGCTGGCGCAGTTGGCGCAGCAGCTCCTGCACTCCTTGCGGCCGTCCCGCGGCTAGAGCTTGCAAAGCGTTGTTGACCGCCTCTTCGGTCAACCCCGACTGCCCTAGAGCCGCGCTAGACGCCCGCAACGCTCGCAGCGCATCCACGCCGGCGCCGCCGGCGGCGAGTTGCGCGAGCAGCGCCCGGATATTCGCCGCACCGGGGCCATTGTCCTCGTAGTCCTGGTAGCGCACATCCAGGGGTCGCGTCGGGGTGCTCGGTCCATCGCGCAACGCGGTGCGCTGCGCCTCGCGCACTTTTTCCGTCAAGTGGGCAAGACGGCTCAACGCCTCCCGGCGCGCCAGCGCACCGGCAGCCATCTGCGCGCCTAGCTGATGAATATCCCTAGCCCGGACCGCCGACAGAGGCAACTCGTCACGCTCCGCCCGCCGCTCCATCAAAGCGGCGAATGCCCGCAGCCGCACCCCCTCATCAGCCACCGCTCTATCGATGAAAACAGGCCGCGGGACCGCAACCGCGGTCACCTCGATGGCCATCGCGAACACCACCGCCGCTGCCGCCAGCGGCAGCAACTTGCCCCAGATCGGCAAAGACAAGGGAAACACGTGTTGCACCCGCGGCGGCAAGCGCGCATCGAGCGCCTGCACCACCAATTGCTCCGCCAGCGGGTGCTCCGGCTGATAGTGCAGCACCTCTATCGCCGTGCTGAGCTTTTGCTTGAGCCGCAAGCGTACGTCAGCGGCGATGGCAAGAGCGATAGGCTCGGGCCGGCGCCAAGCGAGCGCGGCCAGGGCCACCCCCAGGGCCACCAACACACATCCAGCCAGCACCGCCGGGGCGCCCACCGCCGGGGCGCCATGGGCAATCTGTGTCAGCCGCGCTATAAGAAGCACCACGGCGGCCACCGACAAGCCCACGAACAGTCCCGCCGAGGCGTGCTCGACCATGAGTTGACGATAGCGGGCCCGGCGCAGCGAACGCATGAAATCGGCCAGACGCCGCTGGCCCGCCATGGCCGGAAATACTGCCGCCGTCTCGCTCATCGCGCCCTCCCAACCGCAACGTCACGGTGGCCATGGTGCATCAAGACAAAGCGGCACGCGACCTAAGACCGTTTATAGCCCGGCACAACAACCCGGTGAGGATCGCTGCGGCCAGTGTGTAAACAACGAAAAACTGGACGGCGGCGCCGGCCCGCGGCGCGGCGCTGGCGAAACAATCGAGAGTAAGCACCAGGAAACTGCTAGGCGGAAACATGAACGCCAAAACGACAAAAACAACGGCGAAAACGCCCCTCAGGGCCACGAACATCAAGCTGCCAGCATGGCCGAACCGCAGATACAGCAACGCGCCCAGCATGCGGTAATTAAGCGCCAACAACATAACACCGGCGCAGCACAACAAGAGTCCGGGCCAGTTGCCCCCACCCACCCCCCAGGCCGTCAAGACGATAGGTGCCGACAGCGCCATCAGGTGGGCGGTCGTGAGCGCATGCCCGGCCAGATAACCGGCCACTAGCCAACCCGTGGGCAGAGCGGCCACCTGGCGCCACTCGTGCAACGAGTGCTGGCCATCGGCCATCAGTTCCTCAGCGCCAGCCCGCAAGCTGGTGTAAGCAATACTGCCAGCGGCCACCACCACCACCGCGCTCAGCACATCGGAGCCCACGCCCCGCTCCAGCGCGCTGGCCAGATCGGACTTGGGCCACCACAACACGAGCACGATCGCCTGGAGCAACAAGTAGCCGAAATAGGCGCGATAGAGTTCCCCGCCACGCCATAGACTGCTCAAAGCTTGCTTGAGCAACAAGATCACGGCACGGTGTATCAAGTGGACAACCTCGTGCCGTGGTCCCGCTCAATCATCGCCACCCTCAGTCGCCATGCCAGCCATGCCATCGGGGCCAACACCATGATCCACCTCCTCGGGCCGTTGCCGGCGCGCTTCCACCGCCACCTGCTGCACCACTATGCCGGTACTGTGATACGACCACCCGGCGCCAGAGACCGCGGCCAACGGCGCCGTGGTAAGCCCGGCGAACAACGCTGTGGCAGTCTCGCCGGTGCGCCTGCGTGCGAGCACCGCCCGCAATACGTCCACCTTGGCCACCGCGTCACGCTCGCGGCTCAACCCAGGAGCGGCCAGTAGCTGCTCGGCGGGCCATGGATCCAACGCGATACCCTGCGCCAGCGCGGCACGCTGGCGTAAAGTGTGACCGGCCGTCATAGGCGCCAGGGGAAAAATCCTATCTTGGTGTATCAGCCATGCCGCCCGCAGATCGGCACCGCTACGGTTGTCCACGCGTAATTCCAACTCATCACCATCGCGCAGTGCCTGCGCGCGCAGGGAAAACGGTACCAGAGCTTGCCCCTGTAGCAGGTGCAAACGGTGCATCCGCAGCGGCTCGGCTATCACCTCACCGGTCGAACCGTGCTCGAATGTCCAGGTGAGCGCCGGCTCGCCCGCCGCCGGTGGCATACCCCGCCACAGCGGGGCGGCGCCAGCGTAACGCCAGCGTAACGGCACCCGCCGATTGGCGAACAGGGCTAAAGACAGATCCATCAGCGCATAAGCGCTACCGGGCAACGGCTCGATGACGGTGACCAAAGCGCTCTTGGCGCCGGAGGTGAATAGCTGCGCGGAGAACACCGCGTACGCAAAAGGGGCAAAAACAAGCGGAGCAAGCGGTATCAGCCTACCCAGCGGGGTGCGGTTGACGCCGGCCGATGTTGCATATCCAAGGAGCAGCAAACAGAGATAAAAACTCAGAAAAGCCACCACCCCCAGATGTCCGGGATAAGCGAGAGCACCACCTTCTATCGCCGCAATCACCAGGGATTCGTGTTTTTGCGAGCGATCGGACAAACCGGTCTTGGGCGGGGGGCCTAAGCGTAACAAGTCTAGCCACATGGCCGGCAAACCACGCCAATCGGCAAACGGATAGCGGCTCACATCGAAGGTCAGATAAATGACGCGGCCACGCCCCCGCGCCTCCTCTACGATAAGAGGCCAAGCACCAGTGGCGGCCCGCGCTCTACCGCGAAAGCGGTCAACGGCATGAATGGAAAATGGCCGCGTGGCCACCACCTGCTCACCCAAGATCCGGCCTAATGCCTCACCGTTAGCCAGGGTCCGCGTACCGGCGGGCAATCCCGGCAACAATCCAGCCAAACGGGGGGTATGGACGATACTGAAGTCAGCGCTGGCTCCCACCACCAAGGTGCCGCCCGCCTCAATCCACTGCTCCAGAGCGTCGAACTGGGATTTAGACAAGGCCTCCAGCGACACGCCATGCACAACCACCGCCGCGGCGCCGTCATAGCCACGCCACCGCCCCGGTAACAACTCCGGATGGGGGTAGACCACGCGCGTGCGCCGCCCCCTGCTGTCGTTCAAGTAATCCAGATCGGCATCCCGGCTGACCACTACCAGCAGCCGTGCATCGGTGAACCGCCGCCGCAGATCGACGGTGTGGCGGGTGATTTCGCGACCACCGGAGCGCACCCTCACCAGCAACGGCACGGCGAAATTATCGAGGTGCACGGTGAACCTGAAGCGTTGCTTAGCACCGCGGCCCAGGTGCACGGGTTGGCGGTAGACAACCGCGCCGGGCGTTGCGACTTCAGGCCGCCCCCCTGTTGCATCAGTCGCGCCGGTCATCACCTCGAGATAACCGGCAATAGCACTGCCACGGTTATCGACCACCACACTGAGCGGCGTCCAATGATCCAGGCGGAAGGTACCGGAAAAACCCAGAGCGACCTGTAAGCCCATCTGAGAACTCGAGCCCGCCTGAGAACTCGCCGTGGATTGCAGCCCGGCGCCCGCCGCCGAACATACCGCCGTCAACAACACTGTCAGCCAGCGAACTATAGCCGGACCGATTCGCACGGTGGCGCCAAAAGTTGCAGATAATGTCTTCACACTGCGCACCATGGAGCCAACGGCGGCGCGCTGACCGCGCCCCTGCGTGCCAAACCCCTGCAGGCCAAACCCCTGCGTGCCAAACTATGGGACATGAATTAAGTTATCGGTCTCGCCAGCACGTTGCATAGACCGTTGGACGGGATACGCCACCAATCCGCAGCCAGCGCCGGCACTCGATGCTCGCGTTGCCCTGACCGGACGGCTGCGACAAAATCAATCCTCTGTGAGAGTGTCAAAGCGGTGCATTGCAGGGTCGTCATCAGCTACTCCTTCCGAGACACTGGTTTCGCTAACCCCGATTATTTCACACACACCCTGACGGCTTGCCCGCCTCGATACGCTTGGTCTCGATCAGTCAAGCGAAATCACCACACCCAGTTGGCGCCAGCTTGGCGCATCGCTTCCAGGTCCTAGAGGAACATGCAGATGTCCGAAAGTTATACGCCGGAATCGGGGTGGGGATTGCTTGGGGACGGCCTTGAGGTCCACACCGGGTGGCCTGCGCCGGCGGCCGTCATGGCCGAGAGGGACAGGGGCCTGCTGGATCTGAACACCTTGCACTCGTGCGCGCCGCGATGATGCTCCTGGTCACCGGAACCACTGGATTCATCGGCAGTGCGGTCGTGCGCCGATTGCTTGACCACGGTATATCGGTCTGTGGACTGGTACGCGATCTGAAGAAAGCGCGAGCACTCTTCGCCAATGTCGAACAAGAGCAAAACCTGACGTTATTGCAAGGTACGCTGGAAGAACTGCCGAAAGAGGAACTGGCTCAGCACCACATTGATGCTTGTTTGCACACCGCATGGATCACGACGCCGGGTGGGTATCTCGATTCTCCTTTGAACGAGGATTTTCTTCGGTGGAGCAAGGCACTCGGCGATTGGATTGTAGACGCCGGCATCTCCTACGTAATGGGCCTGGGGACGTGCGCCGAGTATGGTCCGTCCAGCGAAGCTTTGGTTGAATCGAAGAGTATCATCGCTCCGGCCAGTCCTTACGCCAAGGCCAAAGTAGCTCTACACCAACATTGGCAGGCGCAGTTCGAAGCGGCTGGGGTGGGTTTTTGTTGGGGGCGGGTTTTTTATCCCTACGGGCCAGGTGAACCGTTGGCAAAGCTGTGCGCCTATCTTCTGCGGCGGCTGCACGCCGGCGCGCCCATCGAGTTGCGAACGCCGCATAGCGCGAAAGACTACATTCACATTGACGATTTCACCCGTGCCGTCGGGCACCTAATTCATCTTCGGGCGCAAGGGACGGTGAATTTGGGGTCGGGTGAGGCCGTCACAGTGGCACACCTGGCGCATGAAGCCGCCGTCACCTCGGGATGCGAGCTAGATTTGGTCAGGGTGGCGGCTGAGCCCATTGACGATCCCAATCCACTGGTGCTGGCGGACATCGGTCGCTTGAGGGAATCCGGTTGGGAGCCGTCGGTGAGCCTCTGCGAGGGGCTGCAGGGCGAACTCTCTTATTTGCGAAACATTGGCGCTATTCCAGCGGCATCGGTGAATCATTAAAACACTTACATCATGAAGCTGATCATCGACGACATCGCGCAGACACTCGAGATCACCGGCCATGGGGATGGTGAAGATCGCACCTTGAATCTCTATTCCAAAGAAGCGTTCGAGGTCCTTTCTCGACAGTGGCTCAAGGTGGGTTGGAATGAAAAGTATTCTTACTGTTTCTCATGGCTAGGCCGCCCGGTGATTCAACTGCCGGAAGACCTGCTGCGGATCCAGGAGGTGATTTATCAGGTCAAGCCGGACGTCATTGTCGAGACCGGAGTGGCGCACGGCGGGTCGCTGGTGTTTTATGCCAGCCTCTTCAAAGCCATGGGGAAAGGCCGCGTTATCGGAGTGGATATCGAGATCCGCCCCCACAACCGGCAGGCGCTCGAAGCCCACCAACTCGCCGACAGGATCACCCTGATCGAGGGCGACTGCGTGGCGAGCGCCACTGTGAGCCAGGTCGAAGCTCTGATCCAGCCGCATGAGACGGTCTTGGTCATCCTGGACTCCTGCCACACCAAGGCGCACGTGGCGAATGAGCTTGCAGCCTATCATCACCTGGTATCGCCGGGCTCTTATGTTGTGGCTACGGACGGTGCTCAACACTACCTCCACGACGTGCCTCGCGGCACACCCGACTGGAGTTGGGACCATCCCACGGCGGCGGCCGAAGAATTCGCCGCGGCGCATCCCGAGTTCGGGATCGAGCAGCCGGATTGGCCGTTCAACGAAAGCGCGTTGGGCGAGAACATCACCCACTGGCCTGGCGCCTATCTCAAGCGGCTCCGCTAATGCCCCGCTATGAGCATCGCTACAACACCTTCGGCCTTCGATTCAGCGGCGGCACTGCGTCCGGATTGTCCGGGTTGCGGCGGCGTCGAACTCTCGGGAGAGTTTCGCCGCAGCGGGCAGCCGGTCATGTTGAATTATCGGTGTGACAGTGTCGCCAAGGCCAAGGAATTTGGCGGCGGCGTTCTGGATCTGAAAGAGTGCCGGCGTTGCGGGCTCATCTTCAATGCCGCGTTCGATGGCACCCTGATCCGCTATGACGCGTTCTATGACAATCGGCAGGGGTTCTCCGGCGCCTTTCGTGAGCACCTTGATCACGTTGCCTGCGGATTGACGCAACGCTACCTGACCGACGGCGGCAGGGTCCTGGAGGTGGGTTGCGGGAGAGGTGAGTTTCTCCGGCTTCTGCGGGCTCGCGGTTGCGCTCGCTGTGTCGGCTATGATACGTCCTGCCCGGAGAACAGGGGTGAGGAAAATGCGGGGATCGACTACGTGCGATCCTATGTCGCAGCGGCGGATGTGAAGGAAGAGTTTGATTTGATCGTCTGCCGGCACGTCGTCGAACATGTTGAGGAAATCGGCCCGTTTCTCGCGGAACTGGCGCGGATCGCACGGGCGGCCGGAGGCGCGCGCGTGGCCGTCGAGACACCTGAATTTGAATGGATCGTGGACCACGGCTGCATTTGCGACGTCTTCTACGAGCACTGCAATTACTTCGCCATGCCCGTCTTGGCCGGGCTCTGCGAGAGAGCCGGATTCGAAGTGATCAGGCACGAGCGCGTGTTTGGCGATCAGTATCAGCTCATTGAATTGAAGGTCGGTTCCGGGCCAAGCACTTCGCCGGTCGGTGGAGGGCGCTTAGCTCGATTCAATAAGGCCATTCGAAAAAAGGAAAGCGAGTTGAGCAACGCGATCCGGCATGGGCGCGGGGATGCCGGCTGGGCCATTTGGGGCGCCGGTGCGAAGGGCGTGACGCTGAGCAATCTTTTAGGTGACGCCAACCTGGAAGCCGTGATCGATTCCAATCCGGCAAAGCAGGGCGGCTTCATTCCCGGCATTGGGACCGGCGTGATCTCACCCGAGGATGAGCGAATACCACGGTTGGGTCTGATTCTCATCGCCAACCCGATGTACGAGGTTGAGATCCGAGAAGTACTGCGTCTCCAAGCATACACGGGGAACATGCTCGTTGTTTGAGCAATACACGAACTATTTCTGTGGAAAACATTGCGGCGGATGTCTGAGCAACCTCTACTGAGCGTTTTCGTGCCGACCTATAATCGCGGCAAGCTGCTGGATCTTTGCTTGACGCGTCTCGCGGAACTGGACACCTTGGGCATCAACTATGAGGTTGTCATCTCCGATAATGGCTCGAAGGACGATACCCCAGAGGTGGTTGCCGAGCATGCGCGCAGCCGGGACAACATCCGCTATTTCCGGTTACCGCAAACCCTCAATGCGTTCAATAACTACATCAACGCGCTGTCGCACACGCGTGGCAAATATGTCACTTATCTCGCGGACGACGATCGCCTCATTCCGGCAGGGGTTGAGCGATATCTAGCGATGCTCGAAAGCGACCCTGAACTGCAAGCCGTGTTCGCAGACTGGATTGCCTACGATGATCGCAACGGATGCGAACTGCATCGCAATTTCAATATCTCCGAGCCGCTCACGTTTGACAAAACTCAATCGTCACTGGATATATTATCAGTTCTCTTGGGTGGCGCCTCGCTTCCGGAGATCGGCATCATGCGGCGAGAGGCAGTCCTCGGCACAACTATGTTTCCGTGCCATCTTCTCGCGCTCGCAATCTGGCGTGCATACCGGCTAGCCAGAATGGGCCGCATCAGGTTCGAGCTAGAGCCGTTCTATATCGAGAACCGCATACTCAAGGAAGGGTATGCGAGAGACTATTGGCTTAATGTCGATATGCAAGACGACTATTTCAACCAAGAACTTGTTACCGTTCTTGACAACCTGATTTTGTTCGCGATTCAAGACCGCGGATATAACACTGTTCCTGACGATTTGTACCAGCCTCTTAAAAGATCGCTGGACGCATGTATTCTGGCGGGACGCGACGTGTTTGTTAACCGACAGATTAAAGCTGGCCAATGGCGCCGGGCAGTCGAATTTCGCCGCCGGGAGCAGTTGTGGTTAGGTGGCAGCACGGATGCCGGTGCGGTTCGACACGAACTCACGAGGCTCTCAATTCCCGCACTGCTGGAGCATACTGCCGGGCTGCAAAGGAGCCTGTCCGATGCTGCGGGAGTGTTCATCTATGGTTTTGTTCATCCCGATGTGATGAGACGGTTCCTAGGCCAACATTTTCCGGACATACCACTTCTAGGCGGTCTCGACGGATTGGCGCCCGGCACGCGCGCCGTCGTGGTTGTGAAGACACGGGCGGACGCGGAAATGATCAAAGCCGCGGCCGCAGAGCACTACTTCGTCATCTTTGAGCGTGATCTGGACTTCTACCGTATCGCGCGTACAGGTCGCGTTGATCTGAGCCAGCTATAGCGTTTGCAACCGACATGATCGAGGTACTTGCTGAGTTCCAAGAATTCCGGGCACCTCTAACAATGCACTTTTTCCGCGATTGCGGCGTCAGCGCCGTGCTCGAATCCTCAGGTATCACCTATACACTGCGGTTGTGCGCGCGGTGCTTCCTTGCACTCACGAAACAATGACTATTTTTAGCAGGCGCCCTTCCGTTTAATATGCAATATCCTCGTTCCTTTAACCTCCGCCTGCTCATATTCGCCTTCATCGCAGACCAACAGTTGGCATGCTCATGTGCTGAGGAGGTCAAAGAGACAAAAGAAATTTCAAGGACACTTGCGTTGAAACTTGTGATACTGGCGGGGGGAATCGGCTCCAGACTATCCGAGGAAACATGGTTGAAACCCAAGCCGATGGTCGAAATCGGCGGCAAGCCCATCCTCTGGCACATCATGAAAATCTATTCCGCGTACGGCGTGAACGAGTTCGTCGTCTGCTGCGGATACAAAGGTTATGTCATCAAGGAGTATTTCTCGAACTATTTCGTTCACATGTCCGATGTAACCTTCGACTTGCACGCCAATACGATGGAAGTGCACGAGCAGTTCGCGGAGCCCTGGCGAGTGACATTGGTCGATACGGGCGAAGCCACCAATACGGGCGGACGCCTGAAGCGGGTCGCGCAGTATGTCACCGAGGAGGAGCTGTTCTGCTTTACCTATGGCGATGGGGTGGCAGATGTCGATATTTCCGCAGAGATCGCGTTTCATCGCGCCCACGGGCGTTGGGGCACGATCATCTCGGTCACGCCGCCTGGACGCTACGGCGCACTACAGGTGTCGGACCATCTCGAAGTGACTGGCATTACGGAAAAGCCGCCCGGTGACGGCCGGCAGGTCAACGGCGGCTTTTTCGTCCTGAGCCCTGACGTTCTCTCGCTCATCGGCGGAGACGAGGACAGTTGGGAAGGCGATGTATTGCCGAAGCTCGTGGCCCGGAATCAATTGATGGTCTTTGAGCACCACGGCTTTTGGCAACCGATGGATACACTGCGTGAGAAGAATCATCTGGAGACGCTCTGGGCGGACGGGAGGGCGCCGTGGAAGATCTGGTAAATCCGGCGGTTTGGGCAGGACGCCCGGTCTTCGTCACGGGACATACTGGCTTCAAGGGGGGCTGGCTGGTCAAGTGGCTCGCGCGCATGGGCGCGCGCGTGCACGGCTTTGCACTTGCTCCGGCCACCGAACCTTCCATGTTCGACGTGGCCAATATTGAAGATGGACTGGCTTCCGATACGCGCGCCGATGTGCTCGAACTCGACCCGCTCAGGGTCTCGATGGCGGCCGCGGCGCCGGCAGTCATTTTTCATCTGGCGGCGCAACCGCTCGTGGCAGAGAGCTATCGCGATCCGCTCGGTACTTTTGCCGTCAACGTGATGGGCACCGCAAACGTGCTCGAGGCGGCCAGAGGCGCCGCTTGCGTGCGGGCCATTGTTGTAGTCACGACGGACAAGGTCTACGCCAACGCGGACACGGCGGAGCCGTTTACGGAATCCGCGCCACTTGGCGCAGATGCGGATCCTTATAGCGCTTCGAAAGCGGCCGCCGAGATAGCCGTGGCGGCATGGCGGCGGAGTTTTTTCGCGAGCCGAGGCATTCCTGTGGCAACCGCCCGTGCGGGAAACGTCATCGGGGGTGGTGACTGGTCCCCGCAGCGGCTGCTCCCCGACTGCCTGGCCGCATTTCAGGCCGGGCAGGCGGTACGACTGCGATTTCCCGGCGCGGTTAGACCCTGGCAACATGTGATAGAATCGCTGGCCGGGTACATCACCCTCGCGCAGGCGCTGCTCGCTGGCCGAACCGACCTGGAACGCGGCTGGAACTACGGGCCAGATACACGAAGTGAAGCCACCGTGGGAGAAGTGGCGCGTATGGCAGCGGCGTCGTGGGGAGAGGCGGCGACGGTCAATTGGCCAGATGGGCAAGAAGCGCACCCTCGCGAAGCCGGCTTGCTGCGCCTTGACAGCACGGCGATTCGCAAGGCAACCGGATGGCGGCCACGGTGGTATCTGAAGGAGTGCATCACACGCACGGTGGCGTGGCACCGGGCCTGGCTGCAAGGCGCTGACATGAGTGCGCATACACTCGCCGATATCGCGGCGTGGGAAAACGCGATATGAGCGGGCGCTTTAGCGTACGGCCATAGCGGGCGTAGTCGAACTCACCCGCAAACCGATAGAGGATCCGCGTGGATTCCTCGAACGGCTTTATTGCGTGGATGCGCTGAGCCCAGTGCTAGGAACGCGGCGCATCGAACAGATTAATCGTACTTTGACCGGGCTGGCCGGAACCGTACGCGGCATGCATTTCCAGACAGGAACCGCGGCGGAGACAAAAATCATCACCTGTCTGCGCGGGCGCGTCTTTGATGTCGCGCTCGATCTTCGCAAAGGCTCGCCGACCTTTCTTAAGTGGCATGGAGTTAACTTGAGCGGCGATGTGCCCCTGACTTTGGTGATTCCAGAAGGTGTCGCGCACGGTTTCCAAACCTTGACCGATAATTGCGCAATGCTCTATCTCCACACGGCCCGATACAACGCCCAAGCGCAAAGCGGCGTCAATGCGCTCGACCCCAGCTTCCAAATCCATTGGCCACGCGCGATAACCCAGATGTCGGACAAGGACCGCTCCCATCCCTCGATCGATTCGGTCTTTGCCGGACTTTGATACGACGGCCTCTGACCCTATGCATTACTGCCGTCACTGCGCATCCGCCCTTGAGCTACCGTTTATCGATTTGGGTCACCAGCCGCCGTCCAATGCATATCTGACGCATGAACAACTCGACGAGGCGCAGTGCACGTATCCGCTCAAGGTTTATACCTGCACGCACTGCTGGCTTGTACAATCACCCGCTCACGCAGCACCAAACGAATTGTTTACGGAAGATTACGCCTACTTCTCGTCCATGTCGCAGAGTTGCTTGACACACGCCCGCGACTACGTGACGGCCATGCAGGCACGGTTCGGACTCGATAGCGGGGATCTGATCTGCGAGATCGCTTCAAACGATGGCTATCTCCTTCAATATGCGCTTGCCGACGGCATGCGCATCCTGGGCGTGGAGCCCACGGCGGCCGCGGCGCAAGTTGCACGCGGCAAAGGCATCAGGACAGAGACGCGTTTTTTTGGCACCACGCCAGCCGCTCAGCTTCTAGACATCTATGGGCCGGCGGCTCTGATGCCCGCTAACAACGTTCTTGCGCACGTGCCGGATATCAATGACTTCGCCGCCGGATTCGCGGTCATGCTCGCACCCGAAGGTGTGGCCACCTTTGAGTTTCCGCACCTGATGAGCCTACTAGGAGGTCTGCAATTCGACACGATCTATCACGAACACTACTCTTATCTATCGCTAATCGCGGTGACCCGGATCCTGACGCAGGCCGGATTGCGTATCTTCGATGTGGAGGAACTCGCAACCCACGGAGGATCACTGCGCGTGTTCGCGTGCCGGGAACGCGCCGCCCATGAGACCCAGCCAACCGTCGCCGATTTTCTACGCCGTGAAGAGGCCGCCGGACTAAAATCCGAGGTGGCTTATGGAACGCTGCAACGGGCGGCAGAGACAATCAAAAACGATCTGTTGACATTTTTGATCAGGGAGTCCAAGGCCGGGCGGCGCGTGGCGGGATACGGGGCAGCGGCCAAGGGTAATACCCTGCTGAACTTCTCTGGCGTTCGCCGCGATCTGCTGTCTTTCGTATGCGACCGCGCCCCGCTCAAGCAAGGACGGTACCTCCCAGGCTCGCATATCCCCATCTGCTCACCAGAGCAACTGGCGAAAGATCATCCCGATACAGTGCTCATCCTGCCGTGGAACATCGCCGCCGAGGTGGTGCAACAACAAGCCTGCGTGCGTGAATGGGGCGGGCGCTTCGCGGTCGCGGTGCCCGAGTTCAGGTTCTTATGAACAACTCCGGTATAAACACCGCCCCACCCCGTGTGCCCTATACCCGGCCTTCGATTACCGAACTCGAAGTGCGATACGCGGCGGATGCAGCCCGTAATGGCTGGGGCCCCCATTGTTACGACTATATTCACAAATTCGAAGCGGCCTTCCGCGCGCATCTTGACGTTACACACGCTATCTCGACGTCGTCTTGCACAGGCGCCCTGCAGATGGGACTCGCGGCATTGGGTATAAGCCAGGGGGATGAAGTCATACTCGCCGATATCAACTGGATCGCCACGGCGGCACCCATCATCCACCGGGGCGCGGTACCGGTTTTGGTCGATGTACTCGCTGATAGCTGGTGCATTGATCCGGATGCCGCGGAAGCCGCCGTTACGCCGCGCACAAAAGCGATTGTCGCGACTCATTTATACGGGAATCTATGATTAAAAATATTCAACGTCTTAAAGAGTTTGGAATCTTTCAAGACCACAACGCTTCTGGGGCCAAGAATTTCGGTAGATACAACCTGTTTTATGGTTGGAATGGAAGCGGAAAATCCACGCTTTCGAACTTATTTCGTTATATCGAGAAACACAATCCATCAAATAAGTTTCCATCTGCTGAATTCTCTGTGCAGGTGGATGTCGGGCCGCCTATTACGCATGAAAACATTAACGACGCGAAATGGAATATTTACACCTTCAATCATGAGTTTATAGACGAAAATATCTCATGGAACGATGTTGCAAAAAGCATTCTTATCATCGATAAGACAAAAATCGCAGAACGAGAAAATCTGGAGCAGTTAAAAAAGGAACAAAAGGAAGACGACGAAACACATGAGAAAGAGCAAGAAGCAATTGAAAAGTTAAACGGTGAGATTTCAAAGTTCGGCACCACCAGTGCTAAACGAATGAAAACAAGCCTTCAGGCAATTGACACTACTGATAAATACTATCTTAATTATAATAAGACAAAGTTTGAAAACTTCATTGACGATAATTTGGAAGCAATAAAAACTGATACACCAATACTTGATAATCCAAAGATAGTGGAGTTGACCAATGCTGCTAAACCAGATCAAAAGTCGGACATTAAGTTTGAGCAGCGGCCTATTAATAGTGAAACTTTTGAGAAAGCTAAGACGTGTCTTGATGATCTGTTAAAAACAAGCGTCGTAAGCAAAACCATTCAAAGGCTGGTCGAAAACAATGATATTAAGTCATGGGTGGAAACTGGCCTTGAACTGCACAAGAAATATGATTCGAAGGAATGTGAGTTTTGCGGCAACAGCATTACTGATGAGCGAATTCAACAGCTCGAAGCACACTTCAATGACGATTATAAAGCCTTTCAAAATCGGCTTGAGAGGGCTGATCAGTGGCTTTCAAGTCAGGATGTACAACAACCACAACTTCCATCCGAAAGTGACTTCTATGATGAATTCAAGGGTGAGTACAAAGAAGCTTGTGAGGCACTTGGAAAGGCCATCACTGCCTTAAATGAAGAAATCACTGCATGGCACGAGGTTTTGAGCCAGAAGACCGGTAATCCGCTTGCAACTAGTCTGACAGTTGATTCGATCAGTGATACATCAGTGACTGCCTTCAATACCGCCTTGGCCGCTATTGGCGAGGCAATCAGAAAACACAATCATAAATCTGACAACTTCAAAGAAGAAACGACAAAAGCGAAGAAGCAACTGGAGCTTCACTATGCTACTTCTGAAGTTAAGGAGTTTAGATACCATGGTAAGAAAAAAGAAGCAGCTGATCGTGTTACTCAAAACAGCAAGCTGAAGGCGACTATTAATAGCCGAAAAACAGAAATAAGAGCTTTAGAGGATTCGTTGTCTAATGAAGGATTAGGAGCTGATCAATTTAACGAATCTCTCCACAAGTTTCTTGGACGAAGTGAGCTGACGCTTCGTTTCAATGCTGCGAAGAAGGGTTATGAGATACATAGGAACGATTCTGATCCTGTTCAAGGGAATTTAAGCGAGGGTGAAAAGACTGCGATAGCTTTTGTGTACTTCATGACAAAGCTACAAGAAGCCGATAACGACATTAAAGAGACCATCGTTGTCGTTGATGATCCTATTTCGAGCTTTGATTCAAATCACTTGTTTCATGCCTATTCGTATATGAAGGCAAATTGTGAAGAAGCGAAGCAGTTGTTTGTTCTTACACATAATTTCACTTTCTTTAAACTAGTGAGAGATTGGATATCTCGAAAAAATACCAAAATGAACAAGGATATATCTAACTTCTACGTTGTTAAAGCAAGTAACCAAAGGCCACGATCTGCTACCTACTCCGATGCTGGCTCGGCATTGATTCAATATCATTCTGAATACCACTATATTTTTTCGAGACTCTATTCACTAAAGAGCCAGCAATCACTTGAAACAGATGACCACTTTCTTGCAGCAAATTTATCGAGGAAGCTACTTGAGTCTTTTTTCTCCTTCAAATTTCCTAAAAACAGAGGATATTTCGCAAACCTTTTTGGAGTGGCTGTAGCAGCTAGTCAAGACCCCAAAGACGAAGCGAAAGAGAAGATTCGCAAATTCATCAATGAGTATTCGCATAACGATTTAATCGAAGTTAATGAGGATTTTGTCGAAAATGTTATTGGTGAAAGTGGTTCAGTAATATCAGATGTTTTTGATTGGATAAAAGAGCTAGACGAAAAGCACTACCAAGAAATGGTTGAGATCGTTAGATAAGAGCAGCCAGGTTCGGCGACAATAATCAGATGCCGGTGGTGTAAGAGAAAGGGGCCGGTAGGCCCCTTGTTGGTTAGGCGGCTTCGTCGTCTAGCGCATCAAGCATGTTCAGGCAACGATCTTCCCTGATTCCTTTGCCAGCTTTGCAGAGCAAGATGGCTGACTGAATGGCTGTGTCCATGTAATCGTCGATGATGCCTTCGTAATTGGGGTCGGTCTTGTATTCATTCCTGAATGCTATCAGGGCCTTCAGCAGGATAGTGTCAAGAATCTTTCGCTTTTTCGTTGAGTCCGGTGGTCGTCGGTATCGCTCCTAGGCAACAGCAGATTGTTCGTTCAATGTAGGTTCTGCCGGCGTGAACAATGGTTTCATGTCCAGGTACACCCGGGTGCCCCATTTCGTAGCTGAGACATGCCGCAGGCGAGCGGCCACGAGCATCAACGCACTCTTTCCTTCGGGGAATGCGCCGACGATTTTCGTTCGCCGCCTTACCTCGCGTAATAGTCGCTCCATCGGATTGTTGGTGCGTATCTTGCGCCAATGTACCGACGGGTAGCGGTAGAACGTCAATGTCTCCTCTATCGACTCTAAGACCCGCTCGGCGGCACTCCCCAAGCGCATCGCCTTGAGGAGGCTTTTGGGTCACCGCCTGTGCCTTGTCTAGAGCCGCTTGCAGGTCTTCCTAGGCGTGGATAGCTTTGAGCATCTTCGCCACATCGCGCCGCACCGACACACCAGCTAGGTACATCTGCACGATCGCTTCTTCGACCGATATCTCTCGGCGACGGTAGTGTTCGATGATCGCCGTCTCGAAAGTTTGACGGCGAAGCTTAGGTACCTTCAACTCCACCTCGCCGGCTTTGGCGTGCAGCTTACGCTGGCAGTGCCCCGCGCGGGTATCGACCCGATCGGGCGAGCGCTCGTAGCGCTGGGCACCGCACATCGCATCGGACTCGACATCGAGCATATCGTTGAGTGTCTCTTCAACGGTGTTTCGCAGCATCTCTCCCAGATGGTCTTGCAGCGGGCGTTCGTCGATGCGAATGACCTTGCTCATCGTCGTCGTGTTATCGCCACTCATGGTGGTCTCCTATGGTTTGGACTTTGTCTTTTGGCGATATCAAAGTTACCGAACCGAGACCACCGGCTCTGCGAATGTGCGAAAGATCTTTTACGTCATCGAAACACGTAAAGCCCGCGAGTGGGCCGGTCAAGGTGGGTGTGCGCCATCGTGTACGCCACCGCCGCCGGTGAGCCGTTCCATATCCGCGACGCACAAGAGCTCATCGCGGAAACAAACCTACCCTACGCCGTCATGGAAATCGAAAGAGCCCTGGAGCATTTGAGCCTCGCCTTCATCGTCGAGCGCCGCGCTGAGCGGCGTTATCATTATTGCGTGCCGCTGTTTCGTGAGATGCTGTTAGAACTCGATCTGGAGCAAGCATTGGTTGATGCGATAGCGTTGGCGCGCCGTGCGTACAATACCGAAGAATAAGCCTACTATTTCTGCGCCGCCAAGAAGTCGATGATGATGGCACGCTCTTCCTGCGGGATCTTAACCAGCATGTAAGTGCCCGGTATCATCGCCCGGCTATCAGTTAGCCACCGGTCCAGCGCCGCTCTATCCCACACTAAACCCGCCTTGGCCGCGGCCAATAACTCCTGACTATATTTATACCCAGACACCTGACCGGCAGGCCGGCCATAAACACCATTGAGCGCCGGCCCAGGCGGCAACATGACGACCTTAATGAAACCGCCACGTCCATAATCATTCTTCGCGGTGATACCCGACAATCCATGACACCGCCCACATTTGTCGATATACAAGGTTTTAGCGTCCGACGCTTGTGCGGCGCCCGGCACGGAACATAACCAAGATAAGGCAACGAGTATGTGGATAAAGCCTCTGCGGATCGGCACGATGATGAACTCCTAGGCTCAGACGCTAAACCGGAAACATCGCCCATGGAAACATCGCCCATGATAGGCGATGCTCCCAGACCCTCGTCATGCTATGCACAGTTGTGCCGGACCTTAAGCCCAGACCTTAAGCGATGTAACCGTAAACCGCATTATCCCTAATGCCACCGCGCTCTTCATATTCCTGCCTAATGGCAACAAAGTGATCTTCTTGGAACGGCGTATTCGCAAGCTTCATATCCATGCCATACAAGCGGGCGCCGTTTAACCCGAGAATGGCACTCTTCACCAATCCATCAGCAGCACCCAGCGGCGCAAAACCATGCTTCTTCTGCATGTCTTCAGGTATTTCGATGCGCCGCAGCGCCTCTATCTGCCATTGCGGTGAACCGTAGAAGACAGAATCGGTGCCCCACATAATGCGATCCGGGCCGAAACCTTTGACGAGTGTGCCCAACAACGCCGCCGCGAAGCGCGGATTGGCGGTAGCGGAGTTGGCGAAACTGGTGCCGAGTTCCGGATATACATTGGTCAAACCATGCTCAGCCGGCAACCTGGCCAGATCCGTCGCCCACTCGATTTCACCCGTTTTCTCGAAGTGCGCCATCACCGCATCAGGCGACTCCAAGAACGGACGCAAGCAACTGTGGTAGATGACGAAGTTCATCTGCGGCCAGTCTTTGGCCGCTTTGGCGATATCCCAGTGAGTATTGTATTTCCAAACGTCTTTCCAACTGGTCTCATAATCCGCCGGCATCAAACCCTTATGAATACACATCGTGTTGATGCCCGCTTTGACCGCTTTCTCATAGAACGGATACATCAATGCCTCGTCATCCAGGCGATACGGATATTGTGTCGCCGCGGATAGCGGATCCCCCACCGTGTAGAGTTTCCAAGACGCGGGATGCAGCTCTTCAATGGCTTTATCCACCCCTTCCATCCAACCCTTCTGCCTGGGCGTAACCACAAAATGCCCTAACATACGCCTTGAACCAGCGAAGCGGTTGACCAGATCGACGGTGTCGCGGATCTGTTCATTAGGCAGCATCCACCAACTCGGATCATCGAACGGCGCTCCCGACAATAGGGCAACTTTGGTATCGCTTGCCAAGAAAATCTGCCGGATGTAATTCTCGAATTTGTAATAAGCGAGCGTCATCTGCTCCTTGTCGAGCGCCTTGTTCCAGTGATCGGCGGCGAATAAACCGAGCCCCAACAAACCTTCCTGGGCAAAGCCGTCGTGTACGAAATGGGTCTGATCATCGAATACGAACTGACCGGCAAGGCGTGCCGCGCGCGCATCGGCCATCTCCGGGCTTTTCGCTTCCGCCGTTTGCACATCGAACACCGGACCGAACACATCGTTCATGGCCACGAATGCGGCGGCTAAACCGGCAGCCGAGCCAAAAAAGCCGCGGCGTGTCATGCCATGGCGTTTGGCTTCGCGATCACCGATTTCATTAATGCGGGCCTCGAACTGTTGCTGCCGGGGCGATTGCGGCAGCGGTGAGAATTCACCGTTGGAAATCATCCGCGTCGGGATCGGTGTGCGCGGCGCGGCCTTCTGCCCTTCTTTTACACGTTTTAGTTCTTCATCAGTTAAGTAATGCGGCATCCTCTGTACTCCTCAGGTAAGTTCAGCCTATGCATGCGGGCTGAAACAGGAAACGGCTGGCACCGGTGCGCGGCGCACGCACCCCGGCATTTTGCGGGCGCGCGGAACTGCTGCGCGTCCGTGAACGAACGGCGAAATAGTCAGTAACTTGGCACTCATATATGCCTTCGGCATCCACAACACAACTACTTGGAATGTACCCAGTTAGAGCATCGGCGCGGGGTTCTAAACATACCTCATTTTCGCGGCTGTCGCGTGGTGGATACCGAAGCTTCGAATCCTCGTATTTTTGTTGATGATCCTTATCGGACTGACAATCGTGGCCTGGTACTCCCCCGCATATATGCGTACGACGTGTGGCTTCGGCTGGGCCAGGTGTATTGCGGGTTTTGGCGCCGGTGGCCTGGTCTTTGAATTATAGCGCCGCGGAGTCGCTTTTCCTCAGTTCGGTTGACGGCTCTCCAGTGCGTTCGAGATCGCCACTGTGGCTCTTGTGATCATGTTCATCGCGAACAGCAGTGCTGGGCCCGTGTCACTTGGCGGACCCGTCATATTCGTGCTCTTCGTCCGGGTATTCGCGGCGCAGCACCGGCTCCTCGTGTTTATGGGAACTATTCTGCGCGCGGTGCCTCCTTGCACTCACGAAAAAATGACTATTTTTAGCGGGTGCCCCTGAGCCAAACGGAGCTTATGCCGAAGCCCTCGCCAATATAAACTCCGCGCCTTTCTCCGCGATCATGAGGGTTGGCGCGTTAGTATTGCCGGAGGTAATAGTCGGCATGATCGAGGCGTCGATCACACGCAAATTCCGCACCCCATGCAGCGCCAATTGATCATCGACAACCGCCATGGGATCACGGCCCATTTTGCAGGTACCCACCGGGTGAAAGATCGTCGTACCCAGATCACCGGCCGCCCGCATCAAGTCTTCGTCCGTCACCATATCCGGACCGGGTTTCAACTCCCGTGGTTGAAAACGCCGCAGTGCTTGCGCCGCCATGATCTTGCGCGTGAACTTGAGTCCAGCAACGGCAACTTGACGATCCTCGGGCATCGACAAGTAATTCAAACAAATCGCAGGATACTCGTTCGCATCGGGACTTTTTAATCTGACATGGCCACGGCTGGTGGGCCGCAGATTACACACCGACGGCGTGATTGCGTTAAACGTATGCAAGGGGTCGCCGAACTTATCCAATGATAAGGGCTGCACATGCCACTCCATGTTGGCGGACGCTTGGGCTGCGTCACTTTTGGCGAATGCGCCCAACTGCGACGGCGGCATGGTCAGCGGCCCGGTCTTGTACAGAAAATATTCAAGCGCCATGGACGCCTTGCCCCACAGCGACTTGGCACGCTGATTGAGCGTCACCGTATTGCTGACTTCATAAATGGTACGGATCTGCAAATGGTCCTGCAGATTTTCGCCAACCCCTGGCAACTCGTGATGCACGGGGATATCCAGCCCGCTCAGCAAGTCACCCGGGCCAATACCGGATAGCTGCAGGATCTGGGGTGAGCCGATGGCGCCGGCGCTCAAGATAACTTCGCGGTTGGCCTTGAACGTGTGCGCTGATCCGTCCTGCAACCGTACCTCGACGCCCGTGGCCGCAGGTCCGCAGTCACTGGATGCCAGCGTCAGGCGCTTCACGTGCACCCGGGTCATGACCGTCACATTAGGCCGGCCCATGGCCGGTTCCAAGAACGCCCGCACGGCACTCCAGCGTTTTCCGGTGCGTTGGGTCATTTGAAAATAAGCGTTGCCGAAATTGTCACCCCGGTTGAACTCGGTGATTTTCGGGA
Organism: Gammaproteobacteria bacterium; assembly: GCA_012103455.1. Lineage (GTDB taxonomy): Bacteria > Pseudomonadota > Gammaproteobacteria > HK1 > HK1 > WLWT01. The sequence goes on along the minus strand of WLWT01000001.1, from coordinate 2,154,929 downwards.
TGCCGCACTCCTGCGCGGCATCGCGCCACGCTTCGAGGATTTCCCAATTGACGCGCCGCTCCTCGACCCGCAATTCCCCACCCGCGCCGTGAAATTCATCAGCGCCGTGCTGATAGTCCTCGGAGCGCTTGAAGACCGGCAAGACCTCGCTCCACGACCAGCCCTCATTGCCCAATTGGCGCCAGTGATCGTAGTCGCCCGCCTGGCCGCGCATGTAGATCATGGCGTTGATCGAGGAGCAGCCACCCAGCCCTTTGCCGCGCGCGTAACCCAAGCTGCGTCCATTGAGCCCGACGTCCGGTTCAATCCGATAACACCAGTCGGTACGCGGATTGGCGATGGTATAGAGGTAGCCGACCGGGATGTCGATCCAAAAATAGTTATCACGCCCACCTGCTTCCAGCAGAAGAACCGAATGTTCGCCGCAGGCGCTCAAGCGGTTGGCGAGCACACAACCGGCGCTACCTGCACCGGCGATAATGTAGTCGTAATTGTCCATCCGGCCAGATTAACACCGGCGCCACCGTTCGATATAAAATTCGCACTGCTTTGCCCCGAACCTCATTGATGTGCGCACTACAGAGCACCTGCTAAAAATAGTCATTGTTTCGTGAGTCCAAGGAAGCACCGCGCGCGCAACCGCAGTGTATAAGTGATACCTGGGGATTCGAGCACGGCGCTGACGCCGCAATCGCGGAAAAGTGCATTGTTAAAGGTGCCCTACATCTTCGCCGGCGAGGTGCGCGGATATCCCCCATTACTGACCGAAATAGGCCCGCTTCGTCTCAGGATCGGCTTTCAGCTCCTCCACGGTGCCACTCATGCGGATACGGCCTGTTTCCAACACGTATAGGCGGCTAGCCAAGCTCATCGCGAAGTTGACGTTTTGCTCCGTAATCACGATGGTCAAACCGGACTCTTGGTTCAGCCGGCGAAGCGCAGCGGCGATGTCGCCGCATACTTTAGGCGCGAGTCCGATGGCCGGTTCGTCCACCAGCATGATGCGCGGCGTAGTCATCAGCGCCCGGCCTAGCGAGACCATCTGCCGCTCGCCGCCGCTCAGCGTGCCCGTCTCCTGGTAGCGGCGGGTCTGCAAAATGGGAAACAAGTCCATCACCCGCTCCAAGTTGCGTTCCAGTTTGCCGCGCGCCGTGTACGCCCCTATCAACAAATTGTCATGCACCGTCATGAATGGAAATAGATGCGCCCGTTCCGGCGCGTAACCCACGTTCAACCTTACGATCTGCGCCGTATTCTTGGTGGTGAGTTCTTGTCCGTCTAGCTTGATCGAACCCCTGGTGCGGGTTAACCCCATGATGGAATCCATCAGGGTGGACTTGCCGGCACCGTTGGGTCCGATGAGACCGATGATGCCGCCTTCAGCCACCGCCAGACTGACGCCGTGCAGGGATTCGGCCATGCCATAGAAGGCGAATAGATCATTGATTTCGAGCAATGCCATGATCGTTCGGGCTTTGCTTTCAATGCCCGAGGTACGCCGCCCGTACCTCTTCATTGGCCAGGACGTCCTCGAAATTGCCTGCCGCCACCAGCCGGCCAAAGGTCATCGCCACTGCCCGATCGACCAAAGGCTCGAGCGAACGCAGGTCGTGGCTCACGATGACAAAGGTCATGCCTTCAGCGCGTTTTCGCGCGAGCAGTGCGGACATCTGCGCGATCTCGCCAACGGTCAACCCCGCGAACACCTCGTCCAACAGGATGATGCGCGGATGGGTGGCCAGTGCCCGGGCCAGTTCCAGCTTGCGCAAGTCACCCATGGACAATTCCCCTGGTAACCGGTGGATGTCCGCCTCGGCAAAGCCCACGCTCAAGGCCAGCTCGATCTCCGCCTCGTGATCGGGCCCTTTCGCCAGCATGCGCCACAGGCTGTCGGGCATCATGCCAACCCGAATGTTGCTCACGACGTCCATGTCACCGAATGGACGGGGTACTTGATAAGTCCGGGCAATACCGCGCTTTACCCGCCCGTGGGTCGGCACTCGGCTCACCTCTTCGCCATTGAAATGAATGGTGCCGGCGTTTTGCCGGTGCTCACCCATGATGAGACTGAATACGGTGGTCTTGCCGGCACCGTTGGGTCCTATAAGCCCCAGCGATTCCCCCTCGGCGACGCGCAACGTGAGCCCCTGGCAGGCGTGAATACCGCCGAAATGCTTGCGGATGCCGGTGAGTTCAAGCAGTGGGCGCATGCTTACGTGCCCGTTTCTTGCCCCGTTTCTTGCCCCACACCTTGGCCCGTACCTTGGCCAATAGATCAAAAAAGATCGCGTAAAGGCCCTTGGGTTTGTATACGTACAACACCAAGGCGATCACGCCGTAGACAAAATAACGCTCCGTACCCGGCAGCACACCCCGCAAGCCCTCCAGCAATAAGGTCAAGAAGAACGCCCCTACTAGAGGGCCGATGATGGTGCCGGCCCCCCCGATCAAAGCCGACACGATAATCGTGAACAAAAAACCGATATCGAACAGGGCGCGCGGCGCGATGGAGCCCAGGTAATGGACGTAGAAAGCACCGCCGATCCCGGCCACGCACGCACTGGTGGCAAAAGCGAAGAGCTTCAGCTTTGTGGTGTTAAGACCACTACCGCGCACGGCCTCTTCATTCATGTGAATAGCATCCAGCGCGGTGCCCGCCCGGGTGCGTGCGAGCAACCACAACACCAGCGCGATGACATACATCAGCGTGAACGACAGGTAGAAGTTTTTCTCCGCGCCAATGGTCAACGTCTCGATGCCGGAGATACCGCGGGTGCCGCCGGTAATGTCGGGCCGCACCACTTGTACCAATTGGTACATCAGTTCCATGAACGCCAAGGTGACGAGCGCAAAATAGGTGCCACGGATGCGCAACGCGGGCAAAAAGAAGGCGATGCCACCGATGAGGGTGGCGGCGATAGCGATGGGAATACTGGCGCCCAGCGGAACGCCGAAACGGTACGACAAGATCGCGGTGGTGTACGCGCCGATGCCGATGAGAAACGGGTGGCCGAAGCTGACGTAGCCGGTCTTGCCGCAGAGAAAGTCCCAGCTCATGGCGAAGATAGCCAGAAAGTTGGCGAAGATAAGGGTGCGCAGCGTACCGCTGGAGGCCACCTGCGGCAGGCTCAACATAGCCCCCGCGAACAGCGCCCACAGGATCAAATGACGCGGTTGCACACTATAGCTCCTCGCGCCCGAACAAGCCTTTTGGACGGATGACCAACACCGCGATGATGAGCGCCATGGTGAAAACGCCGCGCAGTTCCGCAGCGATCAACGTGGTGGTAACGGTCTCCATGAAACCGATGACATGGGCCACCACCAAAGTGCCGATGATGCTGCCTATGCCGCCGACGATCACCACGGCCACAGCGATGATCAGCGGTGCTACCCACATGGTGGGATTCAATTGGGTATAGCTGGCGAAGAACACGCCGGCCACGGCACCCAACATACCCGATATGGCCCAGGTCAGTTGATTGACTTGATTCACGTCGATGCCGCAAATGGCGGCGCCCTTACGGTCCATCGATACCGCTTGCATGGCGCGGCCCAGGTGGGTGCGTTTGACGAAATAATACAGCGCCCCCAGGATCATCCAGTTCGCCACCATCGCGGCGAGGATGTTGAACGTGATGCTGACGTTGCCAAAGCGCCACACACCGCTGACGATGGGATGCAGCACTTTGGCGCTGTCATTGAAGATCAAGACGACACCGGATTGCACCACCACGGCCAGGATCAACGTAGCGATCTCCACGGCGCCGTGATCCCCGGCCAGGCGCCGCACCAAAAAGCGGTACATGAGTAACCCGGACAGTGCGCCGATGATGACGGCAAAGATGAAACCGGGCAGCTTCGCCATCCCCATCTGCTGCACGCTCCAAAAATAAGCATAGCCACCCAGCATCAAATAAGCGCCATAGGCCAGGTTGAGCACCCTGCCAACACTGAAGATGAGGGTAAACCCCACGGCGATGAGCGCGTAGAGCCCACTCAGCAAGAGGCCCTGAATAAGTATCTGAGTCAATGATCGGTCCCGGCGAGCGCGCCGCGTCCGCGCCGTGCCGGCAAGTCAATAGACCGCCGGCACGGCCTGCTCGCTTATTGCTTGACCCACGAAGGCAGTTGAAACTCGCCAGTCGCGTACTTCGGCGGGTAAACCACCTTGGAGCTGCCATCCTCATACCATTGAATCACGACCATCGAGGGAGCGCCGTCGTCATACGGCGGGCTGATGTCAAAGCGGATGTTGTGCGGATAGGTGCGGCCCGTGCGCGCCTCTTTCTCACCCGGCTTCCAAAAGCCGTAGCGCAACCAGAGTTTGCCGTCTTTCTTGAGGATCAGGTCCTGCTTCTCCATGGCCGTCACCCATTGGTCCAGCGGTTTAAAGCCACCGGCCTCCTCAGCGGCGGCCATCGCTTGCTTAACCCCCCAAATAAGCGTTGAAGCCGTTGAAATGCGGGAACTTGGGCCGCGAATCGCCGTAACGCTTGACATAGGTCTCAGCGAATTGCTTGGACGCATCGTCCAACTCGAAACCCACCGACGGGACCGGGCTCAAAACGGAGATACCGCCACCGGCGCCCCCCGTATCTTCCCAGTATTCCCAGCCTAGCGCGGCCGCGTTAACGCCGGTCATCGCCAGCGGTACCTGCAACTTCACGTACTGCGATGACACCACTTGGCTGTTCACCGACGAGATGATGTAGATGAAGTCGGCACCACTTGAGGCGGCCCGGGAGAAAATAGGCGAAAAATCGACCGTTTGGGTGTCGTAGACGATGGTATCCAACACCTCTATACCCGCTTCGGGCGCCAGCACGTCTTTGACCAGCTCATGGATGGCGCCGCCGAACGCCGTGTCTTCTTGCAAGATGATCGTTTTCCTCCAACCCATCTTCTTGGCCAGGATATCCTTGCCGAAGTCGATGTAGAGCGTGGCCAGGGCTTCGTCGGAGGCCACGTTCATGAAGTACATCTTGTAGTTGTCGAAATCTTCCACCAGCTTGTCGATGATGCCGATATAAGAAGTCCAGGTATCGAGCGTCGGGATCCTGTATTCCACCATGCGCGGCAGCCAGCCTAGCGATACATCGTCGATGCTGCCGGAGATGATGAAATCCACCTCCCCGGATTCGGCCAGATACTCGTAAGCCTTGATACCTTCGGTGACATCTTCGCGGGTGTCCGCCTTGACCAGCTCGATCGTCTTGCCACCGAGAACGCCGCCGGCCGCGTTGAGTTCGTCGATGGCGATCTCAGCGCCCCGCAAGGTGCTGCGTCCGGCGTCCGATGCGAACGAACCGATAAAGCCGACTTTGATGGCGCCGGCGGCGAGAGCCTGCGCGCTGCCCACCACGCTGGCCGCAGCCAGCGCCGTGGCCAGCCATTGGTTGGTTAGCTTCATGATATTGGTTCCTCCTTCATTGCTCGCCTTAGCCATTGATCGCCTTAGCCATTGATCGTCTTAACCATTGACGCCTTAGCCATCGCTCGTCTCAGCGCCAAATCGCGCGCTTCAGAAATTCTCTAGATACCGCTCAATCTCTACCGGCGTGACCTGGCGCCCGACGAAGTCCAGCTCCCGTTCGCCCTGCTGAATGAGCAGCGCGTACAGATCCTCGTCCAGTACGCGCTTTAAAAACTCGGAACCGCGCGCAAGCTCCAACGCCGTGCCTATATCTGTGGGCAATGGCTCATCCTCTGCCGCCTCGTAACCGTTAGCGCGCGTCATGGCGGTGGGTTGCATATTTTGTTCAACGCCGTCTAGCCCGGCGGCGATCTGCGCGGCTAATAACAAATAGGGGTTGCAATCAGCGCTGCCATCGTGCTGCTCCACGCGCACCGCATCATCGGCCCCCTCAATCACCCGCAGGCCGACGGTACGGTTGTCTATGCCCCAGGTGGTATTGATGGGACAGAAGGTATACGGCTGACGGCGCCGGTACGCATTGGGCGTCGTTGCGCTACACAGGGCCGTCTCGGCCATGCGCGTTTGCAGGCCGGCGAGATAATTGAGGCCCGAAGCGGACAGCTTGCCACCGGCGGAGAAAACGTTGGTGCCCTCTTTGGACAACGAATGATGCACATGAAAGCCGTTACCGGATTGGCCGAAGAACGGCTTCGACATGAAGGTGGCCAAATAACCGTGCCGGCGTGCCAGTTGCTTGACCAAGGAGCGGAATACGACCACGCGGTCCGCCGAAGTGAGCGCATCGGCATAGCGGATATTCACCTCTACCTGGCCAGGGGCATATTCGGGATTGGATTGCTCGATGGGTATGCCGGTCTCGTTGATCTGCTGGCGGATGGGACCTAGCATGTTCCAGCTCTGCCGCCCGCGCCAAAGAATAGACTTGAATACCGCGATCGCGCGGCTGCTTGGTTTGCGGATCGAGCAGGTGGAACTCCATCTCGCAGCCCACGTTGACCGTATAGCCCATGGACGCGGCGCGCTCGACTTGACGCACCAACGCCTGGCGCGGATCGATGGGCACCGGCTTGTGATCCATGCCTTGCGCGTGTGCTAAGCAAAACGCCACCCCAGGCTCCCATGGCAGGGGCACGGGGGCCGCCAGCGGAAAGAGGTGCATGTCCGGATAGCCGTTGTCGAAGCTGACGTACGGCGTGTCCCACACATCACAGGTCATATCGATAGCAAACAGGGCGATGGACAGCGCATTGCCGTCAGTGCACACGGTCTGCCAATGCGATGAGGGCACCCGCTTACCGCGCAAAATCCCATTCAAATCGCCCACGCCCAAAGCGACGGTATGGATGCCCTCGGGCAGCATGAACTCGACACCTGACATTCTCCTCCCTCCTCCAGTGTTCCCATTAGCAGCCAGTCTACAGTCAAGGCCGGCCAAGCATTGAGACTTAAGCCTACCAGCTAAAAGCGCGGTCAATGCCGGCCATCTTGACGCCGGTAAAAGCGGATGCCTCGAACGACAGAGCGCGCAGGTCCTCGACTTCCAGATTGTGCACCGATGACTTGCCGCAGGCTTTGGCGAGCATGGTGATCTCCATCGTCATAGCGGTCAAAAACCGCGCCACCCGCTCCGCGCCGGCCGCTGGCTGCATGCGTCTTTCAAGCTCACTGTCCTGGGTGGCGATGCCCACCGGGCAAAGGCCCGTATGACAATGATGGCAAGCCCCGGGCGAGGTGCCCAACTCAGCGTAGTCTGCGGCGTAGCGCGGCGAGTTGCAGCCCAACGCAATCATCGCGGCGTTGCCGATCATCACCGCATCGGCGCCTAGCGCCAGGCATTTGGCCGCATCGACACCGCTGCGGATGCCACCGGCGGCGATCAGATCCACCTGGCCCGTCATACCGCACTCATCGAGCGCTTCCCTGGCCGCCCGAATAGCGCTCATGGTGGGAATGCCCGTATGGTTCAACAGCAACTCCGGCGACGCGCCAGTGCCGCCTTCGGCGCCGTCAACCACCACCACGTCCACGCCGGCTTTGGCGGCGATGGCTACATCGAAGCGCGGCCGCGTGGCGCCCATTTTCAAGAAGATGGGCACCTGGTAATCGGTGGCGATACGCAGCTCCTCCACTTTGACGGCTAAGTCGTCGGCGCCTAGAAAATCCGGATGCCGGATGGTGGAGCGTTGATCCACACCCTCGGGGAGGGTGCGCATAGCCGAGACCCGCGGGCTGACTTTCATCCCCAGGAGTAATCCGCCCGTACCCGGTTTCGCCCCTTGGCCAACGACCAATTCCAAGGCATCGGCACGGCGGATGTGGTCCAGATCGATGCGGTAACGGGCCGGCGACATCTGATAGAGCAGGGTCTGCGAAGCCTCGCGCTCTTCCTCCAGCATGCCGCCCTCGCCGGTGCAAGTCATGGTGCCCACCTTGGAGGCGCCGTAACCGAGCGACGCCTTCGCCGCAGCCGATAGGGCGCCGAAAGACATGGAGGCGATATAGATGGGGATGTCGAGTGCGACCGGCCGCTCGACGATGCCACGTCCTGCGCCTAGCACAGTGGTGGTATCACAGCTTTCCCTATAGCCCTCCAACGGCAAGCGGGTCATGGTTGCGGGGACAAAGGTTAAATCGTCGAACGTCGGCAGCCGCCGGTTGAACGTGTTATAGCCCCGCACTTGGTAGCGGCCCAATTGCGCCAGTGCTTGTACTTCGGCTATCGCTTGCGGTGTCCAACGGGTGGAGCCGCCTTCATCATAAGAGCCGGGAACACCGGCGGGCCGCCCGGCGATAGCGCCATCGCCGAATCCGATCGCCGCCTCCGAAGCCATCTCGAAGGGGTATTCGTACCGCTTACTCATATCATCAACCACGATTTCGCATCCCTGCTTTCGAAATACCAAAGGCGTTGAGCGCTGATCAGCTTACGCCATGCTCGCCCCGTATCCACCAATCCGAGGGGCTCTAAAATGGCATCGACTTGCGCCACTTCCTCCGCAGTAGGCTCGATCACGTTGACGTCCACACCGAGGCTCTCGATAGCGCCGGCCACCCATACCTCGCCCTGCCACAGTGCGTCGGCACAGGCTGCGCCAGCACCGCCTAGAGCGATGAGCTTGCCACGATGCGCCATGAAGCCGGACTGATAACCGATCTTCCCTTCCACGACGATATGGCCACCCTTCATCGCCACGCCGCAGCGCGGGCCGGCGTCACCTCGCACGTGGATGGTGCCACCGGTCATGGCGGCGCCCGCCGACATGCCGGCATAACCGTATACCGTCACATGACCGCGGGACATACCTTCCGCCAAACCCCAACCGGCATTGCGCTCGATGGTGAGATGCGCGCCGTTATTGAGCCCGCCACAGTAATAACCGACACTGCCGGCGAAGTGGACCTGGGCGTGCGCCGGCAAGCCGATGCCTAAGTTGTGCCGGGACAAGGTATTGCTCACCTCCACGGCGGCGCCCGCCCGGACGGCGGCTTGAATGTCTTGGTTGATCTCGCGGATGTGACGCCCACCCGCCTCAATGACGACTTGACTCACCGGGGCGACTTGACTCACCGGCGCCGGCGCTCACGCACAACAGCACTCACGCGGCCAAACTCCGCTTGCCCACGTTCCAGATCTGCGTCAATGCCGGGCCGTCGTAATTGACGACATCGCATTCGCCGGGGTAGATACGCCGCACGGCCTGCTCTTCGGTGGCGCCAGCCCATTGTGCATCGCGCTCGATGACCACCAGCGGTTTCATGGCAAAGCGATCCTTGGCGAGGCCAATGCCTTCCAACCGCGCGATGAGGTAGGTGAACACGCCATCGATTGCCACGATGGAACGCCGCAGCGCCTGCGCCAGGGTGAGGCCGCGTTTAATCTGATCCGACACCCACACAGCGATGAGTTCGCTGTCATTCTCGGTCAAGAACCGGTAACCGGCGCGCGTGAGATCGTCACGCCACAGGAAATAGTTGGTGATCTGGCCGTTATGAACGATAGCAGTGTCGGGAAACGGCCGCGCCCAGAACGGATGACTGGCGTTGGGTAACACACTGCTCTCCGTGGCCAGGCGGGCGTGGCCCAAGCCGTGGGTACCTATGAGATCGCGCACACCGTGTTTGTCCGCCACAGCAATAGCGCCCCCTACATCCTTGATGATCTCGAGTGAACGCCCGCAAGACTGCACTTCGAAAGTGCCGAGGTGAGTATCGACATCATCGATCCAGCGCGCCACATCCCGCGGCTCGCTCACCACCAACCGGGCACAGTAATGGGCTGCATGATCCATGACAAAAGTGGGCTCGGCCAGGAAATCGGCACCATGTTCCTTCAGCAGGGCGCGAAACGTCTCCATATCACCGGCTAAGCGGTGCCGCTCGAAGCCCATGCCGCGCACTACGAAGCCGTGTGTGCGTGGCGGCCCGTAGATGGCGAAGCCAGTGCTGTCGGCGCCCCGGTGTGCCTGCGCATCCATCAACTCGACCAAGTCGTTGCCGACGCGCCCCGGCGCCGTGAGGATGCGCCCCGCGATTCCACACATCGTCTCTTCTCCGCACTGAGTTGTGCATACCGTATGCACGATTCACCGAGTCCGCAAGCCAACTGCGTGCATTGCCGGTGAAGACCCGTTCACCACTCGAAACCCATGGTACTCAAAAGGTGGCAGAACCGGGCAGCAACTACCTAAGTGAAATGTTGGATGCTAGCCCAGTCCGCAGTCAGCCCGAGCGAAATCCAGGAGGGAAAACCGGCCCGTAGTGTTCAGTAATCGACTACCGGGCAGCTGCTACAAATAGTCATTGTTCCGTGAGTGCAAGAAAGCACCGCGCGCGCAACCGCAGTGTATAGCTCATACCTGAGGATTGGAGCACGGCGCTGACGCCGCCATCGCGGAAAAGTGCATTTTTAGCAGGTGCTCTCAGGTGCTCTTAAGGTAGTTGAAGAGAAACGCAGAAGCGGCAGATCAGTTTCAGGCTCCCGATCTGAAGTCGCCACGCAAGTCCTTTGAGATCATGCCGTATGTTGTCGTTGGTACGAGAGGCGCAGTATCAGTAGTCACTCTCGGCGCGGCCGTCGCTGGCGCGACGTCCATGGATTTCGGCCCGTTACAGCAGTTGCTAACAGATATCTGGACTCATACGGTCAGCCTGATTCCTGGGTTGAACGAGAATGACGCGACGATGGTTGCGAGCCTTCACGGTGGAGGGCCAGCAGCCGCTCTATCGTCGTATATTCACGGAGGTGGACCGGCGGCTTAGGGCTAACCAAACGCTCCAGCCGGCGGCTAACCCGCTTCGCGGCTTGTCCGCGGCTAAGCTTGGTCGTTAGACGCCAGAGTTACCCACAAACCGCGGACAGGTTCGTGGTTTGTGGGTAACTCCAGCGCATTCATGGAGGTGACCTTTGATGTGCACGGTTAACTTCATTCCTGATCTTGAAGATTTTCCGTCTTCGACGCTCCGTTTTGATGACCTAAGGCGGCCGCCTGCGGCCGAGTACCGAGACTTTCGACGGAAATTCACCGAGCGGCAGGAGAACTTCTATCGAAATCTACTCGCTATGTATCGTGCGATTGACAGCAAGCGGATACCCGTCTATTTCACAACTGCCACCGGAGCTGCCATGCGAATGGACCGAGGATGCGTGGGCATGGCGGTAAACGATGGTTTTCTCCTTGACTTGGCCAATGAACTCGACGGTACCCTTAGGTACGTCCGTCTCGGCTGGTAGGCGGGGTAGACTTGATGCGGTGGCGGCGCCGTCTACGGGGGCGATTCTCCCAATCATCAAGAGTGTTGAGATGAGATTGGCAGTCGCTATTTTTCTTAGTCTGTGGACCACAGTCGTGTCCGCAAACGCAGGATGCGGTACCAAAGAGGCTTTGGATGCTCTTACCGATGCGGCTATCAGCTCTGACTATCGGAAGATCCGGCTGTTAATGGCGACTGTGTGCCGCGAGGTTCAGACCAGCGAATACACGATCGTGAAGCGAGGGTTTCGAAAATCACGCATCCGCCTCCGGGATGGAACACTGCTTTGGATAACCAACTTAGGGAACTGTCGCTAAGGTGCGCGGGGGAGTTGCATTGTCAGATACTTGTGATACGCGTGCGTCGATAGCGCCTAACAACCTGCTGCACGCGACGTCCGTCCCGGCTGGCGCCGGTCCGTCCGCGCGTGAGCTTATCCGTTAGGCGTCGATGGAACTCCTTATGGCTCCCACTATTCACAGAGAACAAGGATTTCGGTTCTTCTTTCTTTTCACGGGAAGAACCGCGGAAGCATGTTCACGTTATCCGCGCGGAAGGTGAGGCGAAGTTCTGGTTGGAGCCAGAGATTGAGCTGGCGAGGAATTATGGACTTTCTCGCCGCCAACTGAAGGACGCAGAAGAGATAGTGGAGGAGCATCAGAATGAGTTCCGAGCCGCTTGGCATCAGCACTTCGGAAGTTGAAGTCACGGGCATTTCTTCGCACGGCGTCTGGCTGCTCGCCGGCGAAGAGGAAATGTTTCTGTCCTATGAGGATTTTCCATGGTTCAAAGATGTTTCCGTGAGGGAAATTCTAAACGTGCAAGAACCAACTCCTGGTCACTTCTACTGGCCCGACCTAGACGTGGATCTCGGCATGGAAATCATTCGCCATCCTGAGCGTTTTCCTCTTCGAGCTCGGCATGATGCATAACCAGTCGCTCCAGCCGACGGCCAACCCGCCACGCGGTTTGTCCGCGGCTGAGCCTCGCCGTTAGGCGACCAGGTACAGTAAATAAATTTTGGAGAAGAAACTATGCAATTAACGGCAATTTTGACCCCAACGCTTGAAGGAGGTTTACAGTATTTAACTATTTTGCGGGACAGCAGTGAATCGAATTATGAAATCCAAGGTCTATATAGAATCATCGATTATCAGTTACCTAACGGCACGTCCAAGCAATGATTTGGTAAAGGCCGCTCGGCAAAGCATTACAGAGGTTTGGTGGTCTGAAAATCTCCAGCATTTCTCAGTTTACGTTTCTGAGTTGGTTGAACAGGAAATTGCACAGGGTAACCCGGAAGCTGCTGCTCGACGTTTGGCTATTACGTCCAACATTAAAAACCTGAGCGTATCTGAAGAAGCTCAGGTAATAGCCGAACAACTCATATCTGCGCTAGCAGTGCCAGCCAGGAGTGAAGAAGATGCATTGCATATTGGTATTGCTGCTGCTAACGGTATTGATTTCTTGCTCACCTGGAATTTCAAACACATCAACAATGCCAGTATCAAAACAGATATCCGCCGCGTGATTGAAAGGCTCGGTTATCAGTGTCCAGAACTTTGTTCACCAGAAGAATTGAGGGAAATATCATGATTGAAGATCCCATTGTTGAAGAAATCAGAAAGTACCGCGCAGAACATGCGGCACGCTACGATAATGATTTAAACAAAATTTGTGAGGCACTCAGGCAGCGGGAGAAGCAATCACAAAAAGAGTTTGTTACTTTTGGTCCAAAACCACTGCAATCCAAGCAGTATGGCCGCTAACAAAGCCATAAACACGGATCGCAAAAAAGCGCCGCTGGTACCTCACTCTGCTTTTTTTTTGCTCCCGGTTATGGCAGGCGTTAGGCGATTAGGTGCAGTAAATAAATTTTGGAGAAGAAACTATGCAATTAACGGCAATTTTGACCCCAGCGCTTGAAAGAGGCTTTGTCGCTATGAATCCGGAGACTGGCACGCACACACAAGGGGAATCTGTTGATGAGGCTTTAACTAACTTGCAAAAGGCTACGGAGTTGTATCTGGAAGGGTTTCCGATGGCAATTCACAAAAAATCGTGGCTAACTACAATAGAAATTCCGTCGTATGCCTCCTAAGCTTCCCGTAATATCAGGCGGAGAAGCCATCCGCAGGCTTGAAAAATTAGGGCTTACAGTTGTTCGGCAAAAAGGGAGTCATGAAGCCGGACTGATAACCGATCTTCCTTTCCACGACGATATGGCCACCCTTCATCGCCACGCCGCAGCGCGGACCTGCATCACCTCGCACGTGGATAGTGCCACCAGTCATGGCGGCGCCCGCCGACATGCCGGCATAACCGTATACCGTTACATGACCGCGGGACATACCTTCCGCCAGACCCCAACCGGCATTGCGCTCGATGGTGAGATGCGCGCCGTTATTGAGCCCGCCACAGTAATAACCGACACTGCCGGCGAAGCGGACCTGGGCGTGCGCCGGCAAGCCGATGCCTAAATTGTGCCGGGACAAGGTATTGCTCACCTCCACGGCGGCGCCCGCCCGGACGGCGGCTTGAATGTCTTGGTTGATCTCGCGGATGTGACGCCCACCCGCCTCAATAACGACTTTACTCACCGGGACGACTTGACTCACCGGCGACGGCGCTCACGCACGACAGCACTCACGCGGCCAAACTCCGCTTGCCCACGTCCCAGATCTGCGTCAATGCCGGGCCGTCGTAATTGACGACATCGCATTCGCCGGGGTAGATACGCCGCACGGCCTGCTCTTCGGTAGCGCCAGCCCATTGCGCATCGCGCTCGATGACCACCAGCGGTTTCATGGCAAAGCGATCCTTGGCGAGGCCAATGCCTTCCAACCGCGCGATGAGGTAAGTGAACACGCCATCGATTGCCACGATGGAACGCCGCAGCGCCTGCGCCAGGGTGAGGCCGCGTTTAATCTGATCCGACACCCACACAGCGATGAGTTCGCTGTCATTCTCGGTCAAGAACCGGTAACCGGCGCGCGTGAGAGCGTCACGCCACAGGAAATAGTTGGTGATCTGGCCGTTATGAACGATAGCGGTGTCGGGAAACGGTCGCGCCCAGAACGGATGACTGGCGTTGGGTAACACACTGCTCTCCGTGGCCAGGCGGGCGTGGCCCAAGCCGTGGGTACCTATGAGATCGCGCACACCGTGTTTGTCCGGCACAGCAATAGCGCCCCCTACATCCTTGATGATCTCGAGTGAACGCCCGCAAGACTGCACTTCGAAAGTGCCAAGGTGAGTATCGACATCATCGATCCAGCGCGCCACATCCCGCGGCTCGCTCACCACCAACCGGGCACAGTAATGCGATGCCTGATCCATGACAAAAGTGGGCTCGGCCAGGAAATCGGCACCATGTTCCTTCAGCAGGGCGCGAAACGTCTCCATATCGCCGGCTAAGCGGTGCCGCTCGAAGCCCATGCCACGCACCACGAAGCCGCGTGCGCGTGGCGGCCCGTAGATGGCGAAGCCAGTGCTGTCGGCGCCCCGGTGTGCCTGCGCATCCATCAACTCGACCAAGTCGTTGCCGACGCGCCCCGGCGCCGTGAGGATGCGCCCCGCGATTCCACACATCGTCTCTTCTCCGCACTGAGTTGTGCATACCGTATGCACGATTCACCGAGTCCGCAAGCCAACTGCGTGCATTGCCGGTGAAGACCCGTTCACCACTCGAAACCCATGGTATTTACTAATTCGGAAAAAAATTACCCGACATTAATTCAGAATATATCTGACATGCTTTTCATAGAAAAACCGTTTAATTATTTGCATATTCTGTTGCAGTGAGTGCAACACCGAACGAGCCAAGGCCACCCGTTGCTCCTTTGTAGCCACCACTGTCCGCCCAATTCGTTGGCTTTTTACGTGATGCCATACCCGTTCATCAGGATTGAGTTCCGGTGAATACGGCGGTAACAATACTAACGTGAGCCTACCTTGGCTAGTGCGGACAAATTCTTGCACTTTCTTGGCTCGATGAATGGGATGGCCATCAACAACCCAATAGATCGATCCGCTTGGCGTTGTGCAGCAAACGCCTTGGAAAGTCGATAAAAACGTCTGCGGTTACCCGCGATTCGGTTACCATGAAACGCAGGTGACCCTTCGGCGAAACGGCTGACAGCCTATTCACGCTAAAGCGCCGACCCGTTTTCGCTACAACCGGCGTATCACCCCGTACCCCCCAAGTGGTACCACGATGATAATCCGACCGGATCGTCGATTCGTCGCCAAAATAGACCCGCGCTCGGCGCCTTTTCGCTTCTTGTTGTACTTCAGGCCAAGTTTCTTTTAACCATACCTTAACCTGATCAGGGTCTGGCTCGTATGCCTTAAACCCAGGGCGCTGCGCACTCATCCCCAAACGAGACAGGATATTGCCCACCGAGCGCTCGCTGACTTCGATGCCAAATTTGTCTTTCAGTCATATCTGAATCATCGAGCGCGTCCACAGGGCATCGTGAAAATCCAATTGCAACGGATTCGTTTTAACCCGTTCACGTAAGCGATCCGCATATTCATCGGGAAATTTCTTGGGCGACCCGTGATCTTGCCGGTGGACAGCGCCTGTCCACCACCTTGCTCATACCTGGATAAGCAATCGTCAATGCAAGAACGATGGAATCCGAGGGCTTGAATTACTTTTTCAGGGCTTTCACCCGATAACACTTCGCAACCGCGTGCCTGCGGATGGCTTCTCGCGCGGAATGGGGCAGTGAGCGACCGTCTGTCTTTTTCATAGCATCACTATAACATATTTTATCAATTTGTGTCGGGTAATCTTTTACCGAAGTAGTAAAAAGTGGTGGAACCGGGCAGCAACTACTTGGGACAGCAACTACCTGAGTGAAATGTTGGATGCTAGCCCAGTCCGCAGTCAGCCCGAGCGAAATCCAGGAGGGAAAACCGGCCCGTAGTGTCAGTAATCAACTGCAGGGCAGCTGCTACAAATAGTCATTGTTCCGTGAGTGCAAGAAAGCACCGCGCGCAACCGCAGTGTATAGTTCATATCTGAGGATTGGAGCACGGCGCTGACGCCGCCATCGCGGAAAAGTGCATTTTTAGCAGGTGCTCTTAAAGTATTTGTACCAATTGGATGGGGCGTTCATTTGAGAAGTGATGATACGCGATCACTCAGGTTAATTAGGAATATACTGTTAGGCGCAAATTAAAATTCAGAGTACCAATGAACATTTACTACTTTACAGTGTTAAAGAAAGATAATGACTTTCTTGCAGTAATACGGAACCAAAACACCCAATGGGAATTAGGTCATTATTATGATCAAGGCTATACATTCTTCATGAGTGTGTCTGCCTTTAATGCTAATAGTGCAATAGAAATAGCAAAGCAAAACGAGAGTTCTGAGATAGCAAAACTTCAATCAGAAATAGCTTCTCTCAGACAACAGTATCAAGAGCTACTGAATGAAAATAATCAGAAATTTAATCGGAATTTTGGGCATAACGTTCAATCAAGCAATATAAACCCATTGGAAGTGCTTGACTTCAAAGAAATGCCAAACAAAAATGAACTAGAGAAAAAGTACCGTTCTATACCCATCACACTTCAAGATGCGAACATCGGTGCATTAGTAATGTGAAACCTATCAGTGATTCTTTTTCTCAATAAAATCTTTCGTCTTCCAATGCGCTTGAAAAAATTCAAAGAGGTTTCCCGAAAATCTACAAACTTCTCATAGTACCGATTATAAGTAACCGCTTCATGCATCATTTTCCAAAGTCGCTCAATTGGATTTAAATTCGGTGAATAGGGCGGCAAATAGTGTAATTTAATGTTTGAGTCCTTGGCATAAGACTGAACGTCTTTGCTCTTATGATAAGCCGCATTATCCCAAATTACATGAATGTCTTTCTCTGGTGCATGCCGTTTGCGTAGAGATTTTAGAAAAGATTTAATGGTTTGCGCATTCACTCGCTCAACTTCAGTGTGGATTATTTTGTGACCATCCAAAGATACAGCACCAATGAAATTCAATCGTGTTTGACGAGCCGTTGTGGCAATATTCTTTCGAGTGCCTCTTAAAATCCATCCATAAGCCAACCGTGTTTGATACTGCGGATGAAAACTGTCCGAGAAATAGATTAAACCCTTGTTTTTAGCGTTTTTCGAAAGATGTTCATATTCCTTGACAAACGCTTTTTGCGCCTGTGCGTTTGCTTTCGCTGGAACTGCATGAGGCTTCTTATGGCAGACATTATTGCGATGCAGCCATTTTGTCATGCCGCTTACACTGTAAAGCTTACCAAAATTCAACTTCACATAAGTGCAAATGTTCTTAACATAAGGATAAGTCATTCCTTCTATGTGTTTAACGAGCTTTGCTGTTTCATTCTCGTCTAAATCACTTTTGCTGCCCCCGTTTTCGGGCTTCAGCTTAGCTTTAGAAAAGTAATCATCGACATGGCGTCTAATAGTCTCATCATCTAAAAGCAAAATCCTAGAAATTTCTGAATAACTATAACCCTCATCAAAAGCTAAAACAGCTTTTATTCGGTCTCGAATACGCCCATCTCTCTCTTTACGATGAGATTTTACGAGTTCATCGCGCTCGCTTGGTGTTAAATGATTGTTCATAAGCTTATTTTGACCATAATCAGCTAGCTAATGTAAGTATTCTATATTCGCATTTTCAATGGCGATGGGTATATATCGCAGAAAGTTCATTCAGACAAAGGTGGTAGTGATTTCTTAATGCGTATGATTAAAGAAACCTACGATGAATTAACCCCACATGCGCCTAAACAAAATTATAGGGAACAATTCCCTATAGTTTTTCGCTGATTTTCCGAAGTAGGTAAATTTTTTATATTTCAATTAGTTACGGGAGTAGCCTTGGCGGTTGCAGAAATTATAGGGCCGCCCTATAATAGTGTTACAGAGGCCAGCGGCCTGTGTAACATACTGTTATGTTTTAAAAATTGTTAACTTCATATTTACAACGGAGAGTGTAGTGAAAAAAATCTTGTTCTTTATTGCTGGTACTTATTCGATAGTATTCCCCGGAGTATCAATGAGTTCCGAAGAAATTATAGAAATTATTAGCAATAACATAGTAAAGGTGTGCGATAAACCTGCTGAAGCAGGAAGTTATTGGGATATTAGAGTTAAGGGTGACGGTGAAGCAGGAATAAGACTAAAACTAGCAAAACTTGGACTAACGGGTGAGGCTGAGTTTTCCAAAGGTGAATGGGAGGGAGTTAGATCTACAGTTGAAAACTCGAAAAGTTACAGAGATTGCGTTACAAAATTATCGCCAATATTTATTGAAAAATTCATACCTCTTATAAAGGACGAAGAGGTTCCTAACCCTACCTCAAAGATACTGGGTGGAATAAAGTGGCAAGAGTTTGGATTAGGAGTCAACATTACTCTAGAAAAATGCAGTAAGCAAAGTAGCACTGTAACATGCTTTCTTACTGCCAATTCACAAGATAGCGATATAACATTTTATATATATGGCACTTCTGCGATATATGATCAAAACGGAAGCAAATATGCCTCAAATTACGCTTCTTTAGCCAATTTTAAGTGGGCTCTTAAGTCAACGCATTCTTACCTAGGGGGTGAGTTAGTACGAGGTGTCGATACGCCCCTGTCAATACGATTCACTGATGTTGAAGAAAATGTAGAGTCTATTAGCAAGGTATCAATAACTTCTCGCGTAAGAGGCGACGGGGTAAATGATGAGCATATTTTCGAGTTCAGAAACGTGAAAATTGCTCTTAACTGAACATAACAAGCAACTGTATCGGAAAAACCTACACTTTGCTTCGGCTTTCCGCTGAGTTGGGCGTTACTAATTCGGAAAAAAATTACCCGACATTAATTCAGAATATATCTGACATGCTTTTCATAGAAAAACCGTTTAATTATTTGCGTATTGTGTTGCAGTGAGTGCAACACCGAACGAGCCAAGGCCACCCGTTGCTCCTTTGTAGCCACCACTGTCCGCCCAATTCGTTGGCTTTTTACATGATGCCATACTAGCTCATCAGGATTGAGTTCCGGTGAATACGGCGGTAACCATACTAACGTGAGCTTACCTTGGCTATTGCGGACAAATTCTTGCACTTTCTTGGCTCGATGAATTCGATGGCCATCAACAATCAAATAGACCGATCGCTTGGCGTTGTGCAACAAACGCCTTAGAAAGTCGATAAAAACGTCTGCGGTTACCCGTGATTCGGTTACCATGAAACGCAGGTGACCCTTCGGCGAAACGGCTGACAGCCTATTCACACTAAAGCGCCGACCCGTTTTCGCTACAACTGGCGTATCACCCCGTACCCCCCAAGTGGTACCACGATGATAATCCGACCGGATCGTCGATTCGTCGCCAAAATAGACCCGCGCTCGGCGCCTTTTCGCTTCTCGTTGTACTTCAGGCCAAGTTTCTCTTAACCATACCTTAACCTGATCAGGGTTTTGCTCGTATGCCTTAAACCCAGGGCGCTGCGCACTCATCCCCCAACGAGACAGGCTATTGCCCACCGAGCGCTCGCTGACCTCGATGCCAAATTTGTCTTTCAGTCATATCTGAATCATCGAGCGCGTCCACAAGGCATCGTGAAAATCCAATTGCAACGGATTCGTTTTAACTAGTTCACGTAAGCGATCCGCATATTCATCGGGACACTTTCTTGGGCGGCCCGTGATCTTGCCGGTGGACAGCGCCTGTTCACCACCTTGCTCATATCTGGATAACCAATCGTCAATGCAAGAACGATGAAATCCGAGGGCTTTAATTACTTTTTCAGGGCTTTCACCCGATAATACTTGCGCAACCGCGTGCCTGCGGATGGCTTCTCGCGCGGAATGGGGCAGTGAGCGACCGTCTGTCTTTTTCATAGCATCACTATAACACATTTTATCAATTTGTGTCGGGTAATTTTTTGCCGAAGTAGTAACTCTCTGGGTGCCATAAGGAAAATCATGTTAAACGTTGTAGATGAAGAAATAGATAACGCTTTCCTTCGTCGAAAAAAGAAGTCAGTAAGAAATAAATTCAAGCCTACTCAGTCAAAGACCATTGAGGAAGCAAATTTATTATGTGTATGGCTGATAGCAGTCGGTCGTAAAAATGAGGCGCATGAGCTTCTTAAAAGCTATGCGACCTAAATTCCCTATGATGAATTTAGGTGGGAGCGATGGGAGGCAACTTGCAAGGCAATTTTGTTGATGTCATTTCTCGAGCAGGAAAAGAGAAACAAGGAAGAAAGTAATAGGCTTAACGATATCGTTTTAAACCAAGACTATATCGTTGGCGATCATTACGATGATAGGCATAAGTTATTCTGGGAACATGTAAAGGGCTATAACTCTATTCCTGGAATGATCGAGCCATGTGAACTACTAATTCGGCAAAAAATTACCCGACATCAATTCAGAATATATCTGACATGCTTTTCATAGAAAAACCGTTTAATTATTTGCGTATTCTGTTGCAGTGAGTGCAACACCGAACGAGCCAAGGCCACCAGTTGCTCCTTTGTAGCCACCACTGTCCGCCCAATTCGTTGGCTTTTTACGTGATGCCATACCCGTTCATCAGGATTGAGTTCCGGTGAATACGGCAGTAGCAATACTAACGTGAGCCTCCCTTGGCTATTGCGGACAAATTCTTGCACCTTCTTGGTTCGATGAATTCGATGGCCATCAACAACCCAATAGACCGATCGCTTGGCGTTGTGCAACAAACGCCTTAGAAAGTCGATAAAAACGTCTGCGGTTACCCGTGATTCGCTCACCATGAAACGCAGGTGACCCTTCGGCGAAACGGCTGACAGCATACTTACGCTAAAGCGCCGACCCGTTTTCGCTACAACCGGCGTATCACCCCGTACCCCCCAAGTGGTACCACGATGATAATCCGACCGGATCGTCGATTCGTCGCCAAAATAGACCCGCGCTCGCCGCCTTTTCGCTTCTCGTTGTACTTCAGGCCAAGTTTCTTTTAACCATACCTTAACCTGATCAGGGTCTGGCTCGTATGCCTTAAACCCAGGGCGCTGCGCACTCATCCCCAAACGAGACAGGATATTGCCCACCGAGCGCTCGCTGACTTCGATGCCAAATTTGTCTTTCAGTCATATCTGAATCATCGAGCGCGTCCACAGGGCATCGTGAAAGTCCAATTGCAACGGATTCGTTTTAACCCGTTCACGTAAGCGATCCGCATATTCATCGGGACACTTTCTTGGGCGGCACGTGATCTTACCGGTAGACAGCGCCTGTTCACCACCTTGCTCATATCTGGATAACCAATCGTCAATGCAAGAACGATGAAATCCGAGGGCTTTAATTACTTTTTCAGGGCTTTCACCCGATAATACTTGCGCAACCGCGTGCCTGCGGATGGCTTCTCGCGCGGAATGGGGCAGTGAGCGACCGTCTGTCTTTTTCATAGCATCATTGTAACATATTTATTAATTTGTGTCGGGTAATTTTTTGCCGAAGTAGTAAAACATAATGACTTGTGTATTATCTATGCAGAACACTTTCAAGAATTCATTTATTTTGAACTATTGAAGGAGCATATAAGTAATTTTCCGATTCAGACAAAGTTATGCTTACTACTGTAATCAATGAAAACAGAGATATATTATCCGATTATGTACTCAAGTAAGAAATAAAGTTAACAAGTCAAGCCAGCAGGACGCCAGCGAAGCTGGCGCCTCTGCTTGAGGCGTTATATACCCATCACACTTCAAGATGCGAACATCGGTGCATTAATAATGTGAAACCTATCAGTGATTCTTTTTCTCAATAAAATCTTTCGTCTTCCAATGCGCCTGAAAAAATTCAAAGATGCTTCCCGAAAATCTATAAACTTCTCATAGTACCGATTATAAGTAACCGCTTCATGCATCATTTTCCAAAGTCGCTCAATTGGATTTAAATTCGGTGAATAGGGCGGCAAATAGTGTAATTTAATGTTTGAGTCCTTGGCATAAGACTGAACGTCTTTGCTCTTATGATAAGCCGCATTATCCCAAATTACATGAATGTCTTTCTCTGGTGCATGCCGTTTGCGTAGAGATTTTAGAAAAGATTTAATGGTTTGCGCATTCACTCGCTCAACTTCAGTGTGGATTATTTTGTGACCATCCAAAGATACAGCACCAATGAAATTCAATCGTGTTTGACGAGCCGTTGTGGCAATACTTTTTCGAGTGCCTCTTAAAATCCATCCACAGGCCAACCGCGTTTGATACTGCGGATGAAAACTGTCCGAGAAATAGATTAAACCCTTGTTTTTAGGGTCTTTCGAAAGATGTTCATAGTCTTTGACAAACGCTTTTTGCGCCTGTGCGTTTGCTTTCGCTGGCACTGCATGAGGCTTCTTATGGCAGAAATTATTGCGATGCAGCCATTTTGTCATGCCGCTTACACTGTAAACCTTACCAAAATTCAACTTCACATAAGTGCAAATGTCCTTAACATAAGGATAAGTCATTCCTTCTACGTGTTTAACGAGCTTTGCTGTTTCATTCTCGTCTAAATCACTTTTGCTGCCCCCGTTTTCGGGCTTCAGCTTAGCTTTAGAAAAATAATCATCGACATGGCGTCTAATAGTCTCATCATCTAAAAGCAAAATCCTAGACATTTCTGAATAACTATAACCCTCATCAAAAGCTAAAACCGCTTTTATTCGGTCTCGAATACGCCCATCTCTCTCTTTACGATGAGATTTTATGAGTTCATCGCGCTCGTTCGGTGTTAAAGGATTGTTCATAAGCTTATTTTGACCATAATCAGCTAGCTAATGTAAGTATTCTATATTCGCACTTTCAATGGCGATGGGTATATTTACCAAGGAGTATACAATGATCAAAATAGTTTTAATTATCACCCTGTTTTTTTCACAGTTTTCATTCGCAGAAGAAATCACCGATGAAAAGAAGCGAGTCATAGATGAAATGCTAGAAATAACAGGTGCTTTAAAAATAGGTGAAATGATGGGCACAGCGGTTGCCAATCAGATGATCTCTGCAATGTCGCAGCAACAAAAAGATCTAGCCCCCAAGATCGTCGCCATTGTTCAGGATGAGGTTGGTAAAGTTATGCATGATGAGTTTATTGCTAACGGTTTCATAAATGAAATGTCGTATGTCGTATGTCCTATACCATAAATACTTCACTACTGCAGAGTTAAAAGAAATGGTCTTATTCTATAAGACACCCACAGGCAAAAAAGTGACATCTGTTCTACCACAAGTAACCCAAGAAGGAATGTTAGCGGGTCAAAAACATGGCCAGTCGCTTGGCCCAGTTATTGAAAAACGACTGAAGGCCCGCTTTAAAAAGGAAGGTGCCAAGTAAATATAACAAGTAAAGCAAGCGGATCGCTACGCGACCGCTTCGTTAAGCGTTAGCTCGGGAAAGCTGTCGTGGAAATCAAAAAGTTCGAGCAAATGATCTCAGGGAGTTCCAAGGATGCTCTGCTGAAAGTACTGAAAAACACGAGGGCGAAAAAAGCAGAGCAGCATGAGGAACTGGTGCTCCGAGAATTGGATCGTCGCTTTCCAGGGTGGGAAACTGCAACCAGGGCGCGTTCCGGCGGTAGGACACCAAATTTGGCTATTTTCGAAGGGCGCAAGCAGCAGTTCGGAACCGCGAAAGAAGGCTTCAGTTGGCTGGCCGCGCAGATGATTGATCGGGCGGAACGTGGATCTGGAATCTCCGACGAGAGACTGGAGATCGCGTCTAGCGAACGGCGGAAGTACCTCGCCCACAGCCCAGAGGACTTGTTCTCGTCCAGTCCTCATCTTGCCGAGGACAGTAACAACTATGTGAAGATGCCGCTGGGCTGGTATCGCAACGTCAATTTGCCGAACAAGGACAAATTCGATGTGCTCGCGCGGTTCGCATGGATAGCTTCAATGAAGCACCCGGACGACTGGGACTGGATCGTTGATGCGAACACAGAAGACTTTGTTAAACGCCGGGAGCGTCAGGCGGAGTCAGAGCGGATTCACACGTTATTTGACGACATTCTGAAAGACGTGCTGGAGACCAAGGCCAAAACATGAGAGCTAACAAAGGCCTGCACTCGGACGGCTCATCCAGCGGCTGCGCCGCGGTGTTCCCCGCCGGTGATGCCGGGCGTTAGGCAATCAAACACGGTCCAAAACGATCTATACTAAAATATGCCTCGGAAGATAAGAGAACTGATCCGCGACCTGGAAAACGCGGGTTTTATTAATCGAGGCGGCAAAAGAAGCCATAGAAATTTTGAACATTCCAAAGGGATACGCGTTACTTTGTCGGGAAAATTCGGTGCAGATGCTAAACCCTATCAAGAACGTGAAGTGAAACGAAGAATTCAAGAGTCGCACAAATGAAAGAAAGCGCCCGGTATATTAAGATCGTAGAATGGTCCGACGAAGACCAAAGCTTCGTTGGTCAGTGTCCGGGTATTATCGGTCCATGTTGTCATGGTGACGATGAAGCACAGGTCTACGTAGAACTTTGTACTATAGTGGATGAATGGATTGCGCTTATGAAGCGGGACGGAAGACCACTGCCACCACCTACGGCGGGGAGGAACTTGGCCGAGAATATCGCCTAACAAGCGGTTCCAGGCGACCCGCCAAAGCGGCGCGAGTTCAGTGTATGATTTCGGTTTCGGTGGGCCGCTTTGGCGGGCGCCTGAGCCGGAACGTTAGGCAGCAAACATCGTCGATATGAACACGATTTACATCGAAACATCGATTGTTAGCTATCTGCGGCAGAGACCAAGTACTCAAATCGTAGCAGCCGCCCGACAACTATTGACCCACTATTGGTGGGATCACGAACGTCCAAAGTATGATCTTGTGATTTCGCAATATGTAATTGACGAAGCCTCTGCCGGAAATCCAATTCTGGCATCAGAAAGACTGGCATTGCTTGACGGTATTCCGCTCTTGCCCTACACACCTGAAATTACAATACTCGCTGACCAGATAATGTCGCTTGGTGTGTTACCAGAAAAAGCACAGGTCGATGCGCTTCATATTGCCACTGTTGCACATCATCAAATACGGTTCTTGCTGACTTGGAACTGCAAGCATATTGCGAATGGAAGAATTCTTTCTCGAATTCACGATCTATTTGTGAAATTGGGCATTTCTATCCCCATTATATGCACCCCGGAGGAGTTATTGAGCGATGATACCGAAAGTGACTGACTCAGTAATAGAGGAAATACACCAAGCTCGGGTGGAAATCTCAGACCGATTTGGTGGAAACATCACAGCAATCGCCGAGGATGCGGCACGTCGTCAGGCAGCGTCTAACCGCCCGATATGGGGACCCCAAAAGCCTAACAATAGGCTCCAGCCGGCCCCAGTTCCGCCACGCTCCACTGGGGCAGATGAGCCTTGACGGTGTTGGGCCTCATGACCGAACGCATCGCTCAGCTCGAAGGAGCAATCCGCGACCGAATCAACAAGCGCCGACTCCAGAGCTTGCTTCTTGAGCACACGGAAGACTGGAACGTATTGTGTAGTGCGCTTGATGTCATTGGTGACACGGAATTGGCTCTCGATGCCTACCTGGGCCACAGTCCCATCCAAGACATTGGATTACAGTACCTGCACGTTTACGGAGCCCTTCAGCTGCTCTTAGATAGCTGTTCCGAAATATCGATCACTTGAAGAAAGAACGGGTGACTTTCTGCGATCAGTAGGAGTTGTTACACAATCTAGCCGCCGAAGAGGTCACCCGATGAGGATGAATATACAGGCGATGCCCCGACCCACACACCGACGATTGACGCGCACAGTGCAGCGGTCCCGGGACCGTGATCCTGTTCGAAGGGCGGTGGCTCTGCTTCATCGGTACACCGGATAGAGCGTGAGCGCCACAGCGCATTTGCTGTGCGCCGCCCGCTCGACGGTACAGGGCTGGCGCGATTGGTACCTGGCGTACGGCGAAGAGGGCCGGGTCCCAGCCTCGCGAGGGCGTGAGCGGCTGGACTGTGACCCATGAAGTGGTGAACAAAATCAACGAGTGGCTGGGCGGTTCGCCACAGGACTACGGCGACCTGCGTACGCACTGGACGTCGCAGTTGTTGGCCTTAGAAGTGACGCGGCAACCGGGGCGCGACATCCACTCCTCGACGGTACGGCGCTTGCTGGTCCGGCTGGGATTTGCCTGGCGCCGTGCACGCCCGGTCCTGGTTCGTCGCGACCCTAGCAAGAACCGCAAGATGCGAGCCATCGCCCGTGCGCTGCGCCGGCGCTCGCCTCATGAGACGTTCTACCTCGATGAGGCCGATATCGACTTCAATCCGCGATCGGTGCGTGTTGGGTCCCACGAGCAGAGCCACTTGGCGGGCCGACACCCGGGCACAACCCAAAGCGCTATGTTGCCGGCGCTTTGCATGCCCATAGCGGCCAGCTCGTAGGGGTGGAGCATCATGTGAAGAACACCACCCTGTTCATCAAGCTCCTTGAGGCCATACGCGCCACCTATCGCCGAGCCAAGCCAATGGGTGCTCGATAACCCCATCATTGACAAAAGTGAGCAGGCTCAACGTTGGCGCCATGCCAATCGGAAGTTTCGCCTCTACTTCCAGCCCACAGATTCACCCTGGGTGAACCCGATTGAGCGCCTGTGCAAAACCATGCACGACACCATCACTTGAAATCACCGTTGCACAACATTCGTTGAACTGGCTTCCCGTATCACGAGATTCTTCGAAGTCGTGCAACCGTTCCCCGGAAATAACCATGCCTTGGCCAAGGTGTAGGGGATTTCGGATCACTTATCTAGCCCAGCAAGATGCCGTGCAAACAATTTGTCATGCTCTCAAATTGAAGCCAGCCTCGTCACCGATTGTGCCGTTGATTCGAGAGCTGAGAAGCAGTTCTATCGGATGCCCTTCTAAGAGCCTGTTCAAGATCTCCGAAGCAACAGCGCAATATTTGCAAGTAGCATCATGCCCAACGAGCTTTCGATTAGCCGCTCACAGTTTTTCCACAACCGGCGGTTTTTCTCAAACCATGAGAAGGTTCGCTCGACAACCCACCTCTTCGGGAGGACGGCAAAACGACCCGTGTCCGAGCGTTTGATAATTTCGACGTTCGCTCCGATTAATCTCAGCACTTCGCCAGCGAAAGCCATCCCCGTGTACCCGCCATCGCCCACTACACACCTAACCTCCGAGAGGCGCCCATCTGCTTGAGCAGCAAGTGCGGCCAGTGCCCCAGCTCGATCAGTGACATTTGCCGTGGTCACAAAAGCAGCGTGCACCAATCCCTGAGTGTCCACAGCTATGTGCCGCTTGATACCAGAAGTCTTCTTGCCTGCGTCATAACCTTTGTGGTTTGCACTGTCTGTGTTCTTCACGCTCTGTGCATCAACGATGATCAGGCTGGTTTTGCCACTGCGCCCCTGGGATTTGCGGGCCTCGCCAACCCATTTTTTTAACGCCTTGTCCAAGGCGCTGCAAGAGTCTTCTGGGGACGATTGCCGCCAGATAGTGAAATACTCATGCACACTTCGCCACTTTGGATACTCGTTGGGCAACATGCGCCATTGGCAGCCGGTCTTCAGCAGGTACAACACTGCGTTGAACACGTGATAGAGATCGAGTTGCCTTGGCTTGGTTCGCCGACGCGCCGCCTCCAGGATCGGTCTAACTTTCTCGAACTGTTGGCGAGATAGGTCACTCGGGTAGATTCGCTCGTCTGTCATTGCCTTCGCAGCCGCTATGACTATGGATAACAATAGCTTAGGTCAGATGTCCAAAATCGTCAGATCTTGAACAGGTTCTAAGAGGAAAGAGAACAAGAAGACCGCTTCGAATGTCATCGTTCGTTCCACTCTGTCCCAGTTCGGATTCAAACTGTTCACAGTTATGGACGACGACTGGCACCATACGGAGCGTTTGGTAGAGCTACCTCCGCTAATTCAGTTGCAACGTGATGCATTGCGTACCACGTTGAACAAAGTTTTGAAGTTGCTCGACGAGAAAGAAAGGGTCCATCGCACCCTGCACAGTCAAACGTTACTTGAATCGGTCTTCCCCGACGTTCTTGGCTACTATTTCAGCAAGATCTTCGACCTGACATTCTCCTCCCTCCTCCAGTGCTCTCATTAGCAGCCAGTCTACAGTCAAGGCCGGCCAAGCATTGAGACTTAAGCCTACCAGCTAAAAGCGCGGTCAATGCCGGCCATCTTGACGCCGGTAAAAGCGGATGCCTCGAACGACAGAGCGCGCAGGTCCTCGACTTCCAGATTGTGCACCGATGACTTGCCGCAGGCTTTGGCGAGCATGGTGATCTCCATCGTCATAGCGGTCAAAAACCGCGCCACCCGCTCCGCGCCGGCCGCTGGCTGCATGCGTCTTTCAAGCTCACTGTCCTGGGTGGCGATGCCCACCGGGCAAAGGCCCGTATGACAATGATGGCAAGCCCCGGGCGAGGTGCCCAACTCAGCGTAGTCTGCGGCGTAGCGCGGTGAGTTGCAGCCCAACGCAATCATTGCGGCGTTGCCGATCATCACCGCATCGGCGCCTAGCGCCAGGCATTTGGCCGCATCGACACCGCTGCGGATGCCACCGGCGGCGATCAGATCCACCTGGCCCGTCATACCACACTCATCGAGCGCTTCCCTGGCCGCCCGAATAGCGCTCATGGTGGGAATGCCCGTATGGTTCAACAGCAACTCCGGCGACGCGCCAGTGCCGCCTTCGGCGCCGTCAACCACCACCACGTCCACGCCGGCTTTGGCGGCGATGGCTACATCGAAGCGCGGCCGCGTGGCGCCCATTTTCAAGAAGATGGGCACCTGGTAATCGGTGGCGATACGCAGCTCCTCCACTTTGACGGCTAAGTCGTCGGCGCCTAGAAAATCCGGATGCCGGATGGTGGAGCGTTGATCCACACCCTCGGGGAGGGTGCGCATAGCCGAGACCCGCGGGCTGACTTTCATCCCCAGGAGTAATCCGCCCGTACCCGGTTTCGCCCCTTGGCCAACGACCAATTCCAAGGCATCGGCACGGCGGATGTGGTCCAGATCGATGCGGTAACGGGCCGGCGACATCTGATAGAGCAGGGTCTGCGAAGCCTCGCGCTCTTCCTCCAGCATGCCGCCCTCGCCGGTGCAAGTCATGGTGCCCACCTTGGAGGCGCCGTAACCGAGCGACGCCTTCGCCGCAGCCGATAGGGCGCCGAAAGACATGGAGGCGATATAGATGGGGATGTCGAGTGCGACCGGCCGCTCGACGATGCCACGTCCTGCGCCTAGCACAGTGGTGGTATCACAGCTTTCCCTATAGCCCTCCAACGGCAAGCGGGTCATGGTTGCGGGGACAAAGGTTAAATCGTCGAACGTCGGCAGCCGCCGGTTGAACGTGTTATAGCCCCGCACTTGGTAGCGGCCCAATTGCGCCAGTGCTTGTACTTCGGCTATCGCTTGCGGTGTCCAACGGGTGGAGCCGCCTTCATCATAAGAGCCGGGAACACCGGCGGGCCGCCCGGCGATAGCGCCATCGCCGAATCCGATCGCCGCCTCCGAAGCCATCTCGAAGGGGTATTCGTACCGCTTACTCATATCATCAACCACGATTTCGCATCCCTGCTTTCGAAATACCAAAGGCGTTGAGCGCTGATCAGCTTACGCCATGCTCGCCCCGTATCCACCAATCCGAGGGGCTCTAAAATGGCATCGACTTGCGCCACTTCCTCCGCAGTAGGCTCGATCACGTTGACGTCCACACCGAGGCTCTCGATAGCGCCGGCCACCCATACCTCGCCCTGCCACAGTGCGTCGGCACAGGCTGCGCCAGCACCGCCTAGAGCGATGAGCTTGCCACGATGCGCCATGAAGCCGGACTGATAACCGATCTTCCCTTCCACGACGATATGGCCACCCTTCATCGCCACGCCGCAGCGCGGGCCGGCGTCACCTCGCACGTGGATGGTGCCACCGGTCATGGCGGCGCCCGCCGACATGCCGGCATAACCGTATACCGTCACATGACCGCGGGACATACCTTCCGCCAAACCCCAACCGGCATTGCGCTCGATGGTGAGATGCGCGCCGTTATTGAGCCCGCCACAGTAATAACCGACACTGCCGGCGAAGTGGACCTGGGCGTGCGCCGGCAAGCCGATGCCTAAGTTGTGCCGGGACAAGGTATTGCTCACCTCCACGGCGGCGCCCGCCCGGACGGCGGCTTGAATGTCTTGGTTGATCTCGCGGATGTGACGCCCACCCGCCTCAATGACGACTTGACTCACCGGGGCGACTTGACTCACCGGCGCCGGCGCTCACGCACAACAGCACTCACGCGGCCAAACTCCGCTTGCCCACGTTCCAGATCTGCGTCAATGCCGGGCCGTCGTAATTGACGACATCGCATTCGCCGGGGTAGATACGCCGCACGGCCTGCTCTTCGGTGGCGCCAGCCCATTGTGCATCGCGCTCGATGACCACCAGCGGTTTCATGGCAAAGCGATCCTTGGCGAGGCCAATGCCTTCCAACCGCGCGATGAGGTAGGTGAACACGCCATCGATTGCCACGATGGAACGCCGCAGCGCCTGCGCCAGGGTGAGGCCGCGTTTAATCTGATCCGACACCCACACAGCGATGAGTTCGCTGTCATTCTCGGTCAAGAACCGGTAACCGGCGCGCGTGAGATCGTCACGCCACAGGAAATAGTTGGTGATCTGGCCGTTATGAACAATAGCGGTGTCGGGAAACGGCCGCGCCCAGAACGGATGACTGGCGTTGGGCAACACACTGCTCTCCGTGGCCAGGCGGGCGTGGCCCAAGCCGTGGGTACCTATGAGATCGCGCACACCGTGTTTGTCCGCCACAGCAATAGCGCCCCCTACATCCTTGATGATCTCGAGTGAACGCCCGCAAGACTGCACTTCGAAAGTGCCGAGGTGAGTATCGACATCATCGATCCAGCGCGCCACATCCCGCGGCTCGCTCACCACCAACCGGGCACAGTAATGGGCTGCATGATCCATGACAAAAGTAGGCTCGGCCAGGAAATCGGCACCATGCTCCTTCAGCAGGGCGCGAAACGTCTCCATATCACCGGCTAAGCGGTGCCGCTCGAAGCCCATGCCACGCACTACGAAGCCGCGTGCGCGTGGCGGCCCGTAGATGGCGAAGCCAGTGCTGTCGGCGCCCCGGTGTGCCTGCGCATCCATCAACTCGACCAAGTCGTTGCCGACGCGCCCCGGCGCCGTGAGGATGCGCCCCGCGATTCCACACATCGTCTCTTCTCCGCACTGAGTTGTGCATACCGTATGCACGATTCACCGCGCCCGCAAGCCAACTGCGTGCATTGCCGGTGAAGACCCGTTCATCACTCGAAACCCATGGTACTCAAAAGGTGGTAGAACCGGGCAGCAACTACTTGGGACAGCAACTACCTGAGTGAAATGTTGGATGCTAGCCCAGTCCGCAGTCAGCCCGAGCGAAATCCAGGAGGGAAAACCGGCCCGTAGTGTCAGTAATCGACTACCGGGCAGCTGCTAAAAATAGTCATTGTTCCGTGAGTGCAAGAAAGCACCGCGCGCAACCGCAGTGTATAGCTCATACCTGAAGATTCGAGCACGGCGCTGACGCCGCAATCGCGGAAAAAGTGTATTTTTAGAGGTACTCTTAAGGTATTTGTGCCAATTGGACGGGGCGTTCATCTGAGAAGTGATGATATGTGGTTACTCAGGTTAATCAAGAATATACTGCAATAGACAGCCTCTGCCTAGCGCAGCATATTCCATATCCGTCTAATACACTGTTAGATTTTGAAAAACACCAAAGGAAGAAAAGTGACGATCAACACAGAAAAATTGCTGCAAGAAGCAACTGAATCTCTTGAACGAATTCAAAAGTTTGATGTTTCTAGCTTACCGAGAGAGAGTGAACTTGGAAGTGAATTGCATTTTGCAGAAGCGGTTAAACCAGCAGAACTTCTGATCGAGTTATATCAACGCTTATCAGTTGCAGCACTTCAAGGTTTTCCTGATCAAACGCTTGGCGTAATCCGCGACAATGCAAATAATAATTACCAACTATTTTCCAAAGCGTTGGAGTTCAAAGCGGCACAGCAAAATCCGCAAAATGCAAGAAATAGCATAATCAAGCAAATAAATGATGCATATCAACCTGCATTTCAAGCACTACATCCATTCATTTCCTATTCATTGCATCGTGCGGCAGATTTTCAGCGATTAGATAGCCAAGCAAGAGCCACGCTTCAATCGATAAAGAATAAAGCTGATGATTTCGACAAGGAAATGGAAGCGCATAAAAATACAGCCAAGAACATTCTTGACGAAATAAGAAGTGTAGCAGCAGAGCAAGGTGTTTCACAGCAAGCACATCATTTCAAGGAAGAAGCGGAGAAGCATGAGGCAAACGCAGAAACATGGAGATCAAGAACCACAAAACTTGCTATTGGCCTAGGTGTTTATTCTGTGGGTAGCCTGTTTATACACAAGGTGCCTGGTCTAGATCCATCAGACACATATCAATCAATCCAGCTTGTAACAAGTAAGGTGCTAATATTTGGCGTTATTGCGTATATGTTGTTTTTATCAGCAAGAAATTTTCTTTCCCATAAGCATAACGCCATATTGAACAAACATAGACAAAATGCATTGCTTACATTTAAAGCACTTACAGACGCAGCAAAAGAAGAAGAAAACAGAGATATAGTCCTAAACCATGCATCGTCATGTATTTTCTCTCCACAAGATACTGGCTACGTCAGAGCATCAAGAAACCAATCAACTGGTACAAATACCTCATTGGTAGAGCTTCTCCCAAAAACAGTAATGAAGGTCGATGCTCAATAAATCTAACAAGGCCGTAAACTCGGACGCATTTTTCGTTCGCTACGCTCACTACAAATGCGCCGGTTACGGCTAGCGTTAGCGATCTAAAATAGAAGCCTTAAGTGAGGTTTGTTATGAATCACGAATATACCCATCACACTTCAAGATGCGAACATCGGTGCATTAATAATGTGAAATCTATCAGTGATTCTTTTTCTCAATAAAGCCTTTCGTCTTTCAATGCGCTTGAAAAAATTCAAAGAGGCTTCCCGAAAATCTAAAAACTTCTCATAGTACCGATTATAAGTAACCGCTTCATGCATCATTTTCCAAAGTCGCTCAATTGGATTTAAATTCGGTGAATAGGGCGGCAAATAGTGTAATTTAATGTTTGAGTCCTTGGCATAAGACTGAACGTCTTTGCTCTTATGATAAGCCGCATTATCCCAAATTACATGAATGTCTTTCTCTGGTGCATGCCGTTTGCGTAGAGATTTTAGAAAAGATTTAATGGTTTGCGCATTCACTCGCTCAACTTCAATGTGGATTATTTTGTGACCATCCAAAGATACAGCACCAATGAAATTCAATCGTGTTTGACGAGCCGTTGTGGCAATACTTTTTCGAGTGCCTCTTAAAATCCATCCATAGGCCAACCGCGTTTGATACTGCGGATGAAAACTGTCCGAGAAATAGATTAAACCCTTGTTTTTAGCGTCTTTCGAAAGATGTTCATAGTCTTTGACAAACGCTTTTTGCGCCTGTGCGTTTGCTTTCGCTGGCACTGCATCAGGCTTCTTATGGCAGACATTATTGCGATGCAGCCATTTTGTCATGCCGCTTACACTGTAAACCTTACCAAAATTCAACTTCACATAAGTGCAAATGTCCTTAACATAAGGATAAGTCATTCCTTCTAGGTGTTTAACGAGCTTTGCTGTTTCATTCTCGTCTCAATCACTTTTGCTGCCTCCGTTTTCGGGCTTCAGCTTAGCTTTAGAAAAGTAATCATCGACATGGCGTCTAATAGTCTCATCATCTAAAAGCAAAATCCTAGAAATTTCTGAATAACTATAACCCTCATCAAAAGCTAAAACAGCTTTTATTCGGTCTCGAATACGCCCATCTCTCTCTTTACGATGAGATTTTACGAGTTCATCGCGCTCGCTGGGTATTAAATGATTGTTCATAAGCTTATTTTGACCATAATCAGCTAGCTAATGTAAGTATTCTAGATTCGCATTTTCAATGGCGATTGGTATATACTGCACTAGGCAGAGACTATCTAGTACGATATATTTCTGATTAACCCGAGTAACCACGCATCATCACTTCTCAGATGAACGCCCATCCCATTGGCACAAATACCTTAACCTGTTAGCCAAAAAACAGCTGCCCGAAGGCGCGCGGCGTCGCTATGCCCGATAGGCCGAAGGTTTGCTCAAAGCCTTTCTGGATAAATCATTGCCGGCTTTATCCAAGGCGGATATAGAGGCTTTTCTGCGAGATTTGCCGCGCCAACATCGATTACAGGATGGGCAATTTAAGCGAGCCGTGGAGGCGTTGCGTTGATTACTGCTTGAGTTAGCCGATACGCCTGCGGATCAAGCTTGTGGATTGGTTGTTTTGGCGTGAGGCGGCGCGACCGCTTGAACCGGAGCATGCGGCCCTGGCCGGTACCGAATCGGCGGCCAATTGGGCCGGGCGTGCCGGTTCACATACCCGGCTTCGTTGCAGCAGATGTTGAGCCTGATTCGGGCGCGTCATTAGGGCACCTGCTAAAAATAGTCATTGTTCCGTGAGTGCAAGAAAGCACCGCGCGCAACCGCAGTGTATAGGTGATACCTGAAGATTCGAGCACGGCGCTGACGCCGCCATCGCGGAAAAAGTGCATGTTTAGCAGGTGCCCTATAGTCATCACCGGTGCCCTTATCTGCTTCGCTTCCATCGCTTGCGCCGCTCTCTTGCGCCAACGAAAACGGGCAGGGGTTGCTTTCGCCTGGAACGTAACCGGCGCTGTTCGCGGCGCACGCATGGAGTTCATGCAGTCCGGTGGTTGGATTAAAAGCGCTGCTCTTGGTGGTGCTCGCAGCCTAACTGCCGGCGTTATATGTTCACGCACACCAAACGGCTAAGCGTCGAACGGTGCTGCGAGGGGGATCAGTGATGGCCCGATGATCGGCTTTTTTGACACCGCCCCGGCGCATACGGTCAGCTAATCCAGCGGCAGCACATCGCGGCCCCTAGCCCAAACCGCCGCGGGTTGCGCAAGCGTGGACAGATCAGCGCACGGATCCCCATCGACCAACATCAAGTCAGCGTACAGCCCTGGTGCGATACGCCCGGTGATATGACTGACGCCCAGTCCATCGGCTGCGCCGGACGTCGCGCTCGTTAGCACTTCTTTATTGGACATGCCACTGATGGCGGCGAATACCGGCAGTGCCTGCGGCAGATGATGATGATAAACATCGGGGATGCCCGCATCGGTGGAGGCCACAAAAGCGATGTTATGCCCCCGCATACCCGACCAAGCCGTTCGAATAAGCCTAAGGCGTGCCTGATCGCCGTCTAAGAAGCGCCGCCAACCGCGGCTGATGGTCGGCGATACGCGGATCCCGCGCGAGGCGATGAGTGCCGCCACTGTATCTCTATAATCGCTGGCCCAGCCGTGCTGGCCTACCCAGGAACAGTGTTCTATGGTGTCTACGCCAGCCAGCGCGGCGGCCCGGATGCCGTCGCTGCCATGGCAATGGGCTGCCACCGGGCGTTGCCGCGCATGGGCTTGCTCCACGATGGCATCAAGGGTTGGCTGATCGAATTGCGCGCTGGAAGGTTTAGTCCCCGCCGTCATCACCCCGCCGGTGGCCATCACCTTGATGAGATCAACGCCGCGGGCACATTGGTCTTCAATGTGATCACGAGCGGCTTCGATGGAGTCCACTTGGCCGCCCCAGAAATGGCAGTGCCCCCCTGTGCTGGTCAGTGGCTGGCCGGCGCAGAGCAGACGCGGACCGGTGAGTTCTCCGCTGGCGATACGCTCGCGCAGCGCCAGCTCCCAGCCACGCCCGCCGCCTAAATCCCTGGCGGTGGTAATGCCGGCCCGCACCATGGCCGCCGCCCGTTCGATCATGAGCGGCGTCTGATCAGGCCGCTTGGGATCCGGGGTTTGGTTCTCATCAGGGTTGAGTTCCATGTGCACATGCGCATCGAACAAACCGGGTAACAGTGTCAGGCCCGAACAATCTATGCAATGGGCCACCTCCGGGGCCTCATCAGCGCAATGCACGGCGGCGATACGCTCACCCTCGAGGGTCACCGCATCGGCGGCGGCAAAGCCCTCTCCATCCCAAATGCGCACATTGCGAAGTGTGGTGGCCACGGCGAGAAACTAATTCATTTCCAGGCCGCCAGCGACATTCAGAGCAATGCCGGTCACATTGGGCGCGGTGGCAAGATAGAGCGCGGCCTCTCCCATATCCTCCACTGTCTGCGGCCTACCGAGTGCAATGCGCTCGTGCATAACCTCTTCGAAACGCTGCTCCAATTCGGCCCGGTCCGCAGTTTCGTCCGC
This sequence comes from Gammaproteobacteria bacterium, assembly GCA_012103455.1. Lineage (GTDB taxonomy): Bacteria > Pseudomonadota > Gammaproteobacteria > HK1 > HK1 > WLWT01. The sequence goes on along the minus strand of WLWT01000001.1, from coordinate 2,118,333 downwards.
CATTAGATGATCCAACCACATCGCTGTTCCCACAATCCCGGGGCAAAGAGCGTTAACACGGATGTTGAGGGGCGCGAATTCCAAAGCCAGGGACTGGGTCGCGCCTATAACGGCGAACTTGGTGGCGCAGTACGCTGATAGATTCGGGTGGCCTTTTTTACCGGCGATGGAGGCTACGTTCACAATAGCGCCTTGCGTGTGTTCAAGCGCATTTTGCGCCGCTTGGGTGGCATAGAACACACCTTTGACGTTGACCGCCAATAACCGATCCAAGCTGTACGGTTCGTAGGAGGCTAACGGCCCCGACTGCACCAGACCCGCATTGTTCACCAGCACATCTAGGCGGCCAAAACGCTCCAGCACGGCCGCCACTACCCTCTTGCAGTTCTCTTGCCCGGTAACATCCAGGGGCAAAGCCAGGCCTTGCACACCGCATTGTTCAATAGCCGCGACCGTAGCCGCCGCCTGCGGCGCGCCCGCGAGAGCGTAGCTCCAGGGTTCACCCGCCTGCGCGTCCTCTACATCTACGCCCTCTACATCTACGCCCTCTACGTCTGCGCCCTCTGCGTCTGCGCCCTCTGCGTCTGCGCCCTCTGCGTCTGCGCCCTCTATGTCTACATTTAAGTCGCCGATGACGACGTGCATGCCCGCCTGCGCCAACCGTTTGGCGATGCCAGCGCCTATACCGCGGGCACCGCCGGTCACTAAAGCAACTTTAGTCATTCCCTATACTCATGAGGAAAGATCCCGTGAGAGGACAAGTACAGCAGTATAAAGGGCGCTGTCCTACACTTGCGACAATTGTGGGTTTCGAGATGCGCTCGTGGCAGACGACGAACGGGTACAATTGGTCAACATCGGCAATCGCCCTTGCGGCGCGGCGCGGCGGCGCGATGTGCGCCAACTCGGTTTGCGTCACCGCGCCACTTTTATTTTTGTTTTTAACGGCCAGGGCGATCTATTCCTCCAGCAACGGGCTAAAAACAAAGATCTTTTTCCTGGTTATTACGACGCCGCCGCCGGCGGTGTACTGCGCCCCGGCGAATCCTATGCCGGCAATGCCCAGCGGGAATTGGCCGAAGAACTGGGCATAGAAGACGCCACCCTGACGCCCCGCGATCAGTTCTATTTCGAAGCACCGGGTTACAAGGTCTGGGGACAGATCTTCGTCACCTGCTGGAACGGACCGATAAAGTTCAATGATGGTGAAGTACAAGACGGTTGCTTCGTGCCACCACAAACCGTGCTGGACGGCGCTTATACGCCCATGACACCCGATACCCTGAGCGCCCTGCGCCGCCCCTGTGTGGCGCCACCGATTTAAGAGCACCTCTAAAAATGCATTTTTAAAAATGCACTTTTTCCGCGATTGCGGCGTCAGCGCCGTGCTCCAATCCTCAGGTATCACCTATACACTGCGGTTGCGCGCGCGGTGCTTCCTTGCACTCACGAAACCATGACTATTGTTAGCGGCGCCCTTGAGTGACTTAACCTGCGCCACACCGGCGGGGGCCGGGGCGGCGCCCAGGCCGTAATGCTATAGACGCTTGACGTGCAAAACTGGCCGAGGAAGACTCGCACTTACAACAATCCGGCGCCTAGCCGCCATCCATAGGAGGAGCCCATGGCTCAAATGAACGTGTCCTTGCAAGTCAACGGCAACGCTGTGACTTGCGAGGTCGAATCACGCACGCTGCTGGTGGAACTGCTGCGTGAACACCTCTCCCTCACCGGCACCCATGTCGGTTGCGACACCAGTCAATGCGGCGCCTGCGTGGTGCATGTCAATGGCAAGAGTGTCAAAGCCTGCACCATGCTCGCTTTCGAGGCCGCTGGCGCCGATGTCACCACCATCGAGGGGGTGGCGGCGGCGGACGGTGAACTGCACCCCATGCAGGCCGCTTTCCGCGAGCACCACGCGCTCCAGTGTGGTTTCTGTACGCCCGGCATGATCATGAGCGCGCTAGATCTGGTGGCCAATGATCCGAGTCCCTCAGAAGACAACATCCGCCACTGGCTTGAGGGCAACCTCTGCCGCTGTACCGGCTATCACAACATCGTGCGCGCCATTCGAACGGGCGCCGCGGCCATGGGAGGTTCGCAAGCATGAGCGAGACTGGAATTGGCGCCGCCGTACGGCGGGTTGAAGATCAACGTTTCATCACCGGCGCCGGGCGCTATGTGGACGATTTAAAAATCCACGGGCAACTGCACGCCGCTTTCGTGCGCTCGCCCCACGCCCACGCCGACATCACCCGTGTGGACACCAGCGCGGCGGCAGCCTCAGCTGGCGTGAAAGCGGTGCTGGCGGGCGCGGATGTTGCCGCCGACGGCATCGGCGGTATGCCGGTCGGCTGGGGTATCACGCAGCCGGACGGTTCAGCCATGGCCGAACCCCCCTGGCCGATCATCGCCAATGAGCGGGTTCGTTTTGCCGGCGAACTGGTGGCCGTCGTCATCGCCGATTCGCGCAGTGCCGCCCTGGATGGGGCCGAGGCGGTCAATGTCGAGTACCAAGCCTTGCCCGCGGTGGCCTCGACGGCCACCGCTGCTGATGCGGGCACCCACCAGATCTGGGACGAAGCGCCTAACAACACTTGCTTTCTCTGGGAGATCGGCGAAAAAGCGCCAGCGGACAGTGCTTTCGAGGGCGCCGCTCATGTCACCCATTTAGCGCTCACCAACAACCGTCTGATCCCCAATGCCATGGAGCCCAGAGCGGCCGTAGCCAGTTTCTCGAGCGCCACCGGTGATTTGACCTTGCACTGCACCGCCCAAGCGCCGCACGCGGTGCGCTTGCTGCTCGGCGCCTTCGTCCTGCAACAACCGGAGCACAAGTTCCGTGTGATCTCACCGGACGTAGGCGGTGGCTTCGGCTCTAAAATCTATCCGTACGCCGAATACGCCGTACTCTGTTGGGCGGCCCGCAAGCTGGGTATTACCGTCGGTTGGACGGCGACCCGCAGCGAAGCCTTCTTGAGCGACGCCCATGGCCGCGACCATGTGAGCAGGGCCGAGTTGGCGTTGGACGCGGATGGCAAATTCCTCGGCTTCAAAGTGGATACCATCGCCAATATGGGCGCGTATCTATCCGCTTTCGCGCCGCTGATCCCCACCTATCTCTACGCCGCTTTGTTCGCTGGCCAATACACCACACCGGCTATCTACTGCCAGGTGCGGGCGGTGTTCACCAACACCACGCCGGTGGACGCTTACCGGGGCGCGGGCCGGCCCGAGGCGACCTATCTGCTGGAGCGGATCATCGAAAAAGCGGCCCATGAGATGGGCATCCATCCGGCGGAACTCAGGCGGCGTAACTTCATCGCCCCCGAGGCGTTCCCGTACCAAACCCCGGTGGCCTTGATGTACGACTCCGGTGAGTACGCCCGCACCTTGGACAAAGCTCTGGCGGCGGCGGATACAGACGGCTTCGCCGCCCGCAAACAGCAGTCCGAAGCGGCCGGCAAGAAGCGCGGCATTGGCTACGCTCTGCCGATCGAAGCAACCGGTGCCGCCCCATCGGCTATCGCCGGCCAATTGGGCGCCCGCGCGGGGCTGTGGGAATCGGCGGAACTGCGCTTCAACGCCACCGGCAGCGTGACCGTCTTCTCCGGCTGTCACTCCCACGGCCAAGGCCATGCCACCACCTTCGCTCAAGTGGTATCGGACAAGCTCGGTGTGCCATTCGAAAACGTGGAAGTCATCGAAGGCGACACCAACAATGGCCAGATGGGCATGGGCACCTACGGCTCACGGTCGTTGTCGGTGGGCGGTAGCGCCATCGTCAAAGCCGCCGACAAGATCATCGACAAGGGCAAGAAGATCGCCGCGCACCTGATGGAAGCGGCGGTGGAGGACATCGAATTCGCCGGTGGCAACTTCTCCGTTGCCGGTAGCGATAAGTCGGTCAATATCGCCGAGGTGGCTTTTGCCGCTTACGTGCCGCACAACTATCCACTGGAAGAGTTGGAGCCGGGTTTAAGCGAACAAGCGTTCTTCGATCCGATGAACTTCAACTTCCCCAACGCCGCTTACGTCTGCGAAGTGGAAGTCGATCCGCGCACAGGACAGGTGGATGTGGCCAGCTTCGTCTGCGTGGATGACGTCGGCAACATCATCAACCCGATGATCGTGCAGGGTCAGGTGCACGGCGGCGTGGCTCAAGGGATCGGCCAAGCATTGCTTGAAAACGGCGTTTACGACAGCGAGGGGCAACTGCTGAGCGGCTCGTTCATGGACTACACCATGCCCCGCGCCGACAACGTGCCCAGCTTGGTTACCGGCAACACCGAAACCCCCTGCCCATTCAACCCGCTCGGGGTTAAAGGCTGCGGTGAAATCGGCGCCATCGGCTCGCCGCCGGCGGTGATCAACGCGGTGCTCGACGCCCTGCGCGACTACGGCGTCACCGACATTGAAATGCCCGCCACGCCCGAGCGCGTGTGGGAAGCCATCCAAGCAGCCAGCGCTTAAGGCCAATATCTGAGGAATCACAAGCGATGTATAACTTCGACATCAATCAACCTGCCTCGGTGGCTGAGGCGAGCACCGCCCTCAGCAGCGGTGGCAATGCCTTAGCCGGCGGTCAATCGCTGCTCCCCACCATGAAACTGCGTTTGGCCGATCCGGGCTCCCTGGTGGCGCTCTCCGGCATCGCCGAGTTACGCGGTATCACGGTGACCGGTGATACGGTGACCCTAGGCGCCATGACCACGCACGCGGAAGTGGCCGCTAGTGCCGCGGTGCGCGCGGCGATACCGGCGCTTTGCGATCTGGCCGGGCGTATCGGCGATCCGGCGGTGCGCAACCGTGGCACCATCGGTGGCTCGTTGGCCAACAGCGATCCAGCGGCCGATTACCCGGCTGCCGTGCTGGGCCTAGGCGCCACCATCAACACCTCTAGCCGCAGCATCGCCGCGGACGACTACTTCAAGGGCTTGTTCGAGACCGCGCTTGAGGACGGGGAGATCATCACCTCGGTGTCCTTTCCCATCCCCAGCAAAGCGGGCTACGCCAAATTCCCGCAGCCGGCCTCGCGCTTCGCCTTGGTCGGCGTATTCGCGGCGGCCACAGGGGGCGGTGCGCGGGTGGCTGTCACCGGCGCTGGCGCCTGCGCGTTCCGCCAGGGCGATATGGAAGCGGCGCTTGACGGCAATTGGTCCGGGGACGCGGTGGCCTCGGTAAGCGTCTCGGCTGATGGCTTGAACAGCGATCTGCACGGTAGCGCCCGCTACCGCGCCCACTTGATCAGCGTCATGGCTGAGCGGGCGGTGCAGGCCGCGGGCTAAAACCTCTGCCGAAGGGCTTATAGCCCTTCTACGACCATTACGGGCGGCATCGATCCGGCGCCGCCCTCTTGCACTTATCGCCCTCTTGCACTTATCTCTTAACTAACGACACAGTTAACTAACGACACAGGCTAGGTCCATGCATATAGGCATCACGCAATTCTCCACCGGGTACACCATCCGCATCGACGAACTGGCGCGGGCCGCCGAGGAGCGCGGCTTCGAGTCCTTATTCATCCCGGAACACACCCATATTCCCACCAGCCGCAAGAGCCCATGGCCGGGTGGCGCCGAATTGCCCGAGGAATACAAACACACTTTGGATCCGTTGGTGGCGCTGTCCTTCGCCGCCGCCGCGACCAAGAACATGCGCATAGGCACGGCGATCGCCCTGCTCACGGAGCGCGATCCCATTGTCTTGGCCAAGGAATGCGCCTCCTTGGACCTGCTCTGCGGCGGGCGCTTCGAACTCGGCATAGGCGCCGGTTGGAATGCCGAGGAGATGGAAAATCACGGCACCGCGTTCAAGGATCGCTTCAAAGTCATGTGCGATCGCGCCAAAGCGATCAAAACGCTATGGGCGGAAGAAACGCCCGAGTATCACGGCCCCTTCGTGGATTTCGCTCCGCTCTGGTCCTACCCCAAGCCCATTCAAACCCCGCCGCCCATTCTGCTCGGGGGCGAGACCCAATACTCGCTAGAGCGGGTAGTGGATTTCTGTGAAGGTTGGCTGCCGCGCACCCGTAGTTTCAAGGACGCCAAAGGAGAAATGGCCAGGCTGAAAGAAGTGGCGGATCGCGCCGGACGGGATATGAGCACCATTCAAACCTCCGTATTCGGCGCCACCGGTGATGCGCAAAGCTTGGAGGCTTACCGCGATGCCGGCGTCTTCAGGGCCATCATCACCCTACCGCCTGTTGGCAGGGACGAGTCGCTAGCGCTGCTCGATAAACACGCGGCAGTGCTCGGCTGAAGCGTGACAACAAACCCCTCGACTGTAGCCCGTGACCAAGCGCTTATGCGCGAGTGGCTGGCGCAACAACCGGATACGCAACAGGTTGCGCAATTCGTGCCGGGTCCCGGGCTACAAAAGCTCGCGCTGCAATTCGACATCGCGCGGTTACGCACCGCCCTAGACGAGGTGTTGCGCCTCACCGACTTCAGGGGTGAACAACGTACGCAAGGTTTTGGCGCCATCTCACTCACCCGCCGCCCGGGCGCCACCACGCAGACGGCCAATGATCTATCCGGCCGTTATTGGCTGCGCCCGGACGAGCGGTATATGGAAGAACCCAGGGAAGACTTGGTAGACGAATCCGCCTTCAGTGAATTCATACCGGCATATGCCGGCACTTATTTCGCCACCGTCCACGAAGAACTCACTCAGCGCTTTCCCGTGGGCCGCATGCGCGTGCTGGAAAAAGGACTCTACAACTGCAATTCATGGCACCGCGACCCGGAGCCGCGCATTCACATCCCCATCGTCTCCAACCCCGGCTCCTTATTCGTGGTGAACAACCACTGCACCCATCTGCCAGCGGATGGCTCGGTTTACTTCACCGACACCCGCGGTTATCACATGGCGATGAACGGCGGACTCACCAAGCGGATTAGCATAGTGGCGGCGCTACCGTTGCACAGCCAAGACTAAGCAATAGAATCTGACGATCAAGATCGCATCCCGGAGTCTGTTAATCTGAACATAAAACTGCACCGGGCCATTGTTGTGCTCTCCCACGGACCGGCCAACCTGCGTGCGCAATGTCGGACAACCCGCTGAGTCCACCCATGACATCAACCCTGCTAGCCCCCGATTTCAAGTCAACGCCATTTTGGTGGGAGCGCACGCCCCGCCCCGCTCTAGGCGCACCGGAACTGCCGCGCGCAGTGGATGTGGCGATCGTGGGGGCCGGCTATACCGGTCTTTGCGCCGCCTTGCAGGTAGCGCGCGGTGGACGGGACACCTTAGTGCTGGACGCCGAAGATGCGGGCTACGGATGCAGCTCGCGCAACGGCGGGCAGATCAGCACCAGCATCAAGCCCACCTTCGCCGAACTCGCGCGCCAACACGGGGCGGAAAAAGCGTTCAGCATTATCCAGGAAGGACACAACACGCTCGCCTGGATCACGCAATTCGTCGCCGAGGAGCGCATCGATTGTGACTTCACGGTGCCCGGGCGCTTCCATGCGGCCCACAACGCCCGCCAGTACGAACGCATGGCCAGAGCGATCGCGGCGCAGCCGCGCGGACTGGAAGTGGCCGCGCACATGGTGCCGCGCCAAGAGCAACACAAGGAGTTGGGCACGGATGCTTACTTCGGCGGCGCCGTGTTCGAGCAGCACGCCTCGCTGGATCCGGGCCGGTTTCACCAGGGACTGCTGGAACGGGTGCTCCACGCGGGCACCGCTATAGTGCCCCACTGCGCGGTGACTCGAATCGAGCGTTCGTCCTCGGGTTTTACCCTCTCGACCACGCGCGGCACCGTCAAAGCGCGCGATGTGGTGGTGGCCACCAACGGCTATACAGGCGAGCTCACGCCTTGGCTACGCCGCCGGGTGATCCCCATAGGCAGCTACATCATCGCCACCGAGACGCTGCCACCGGCGTTGATGGAGCGCTTGATGCCCACCCAACGCATCTTGAGCGATAGCCGCAGGGTGGTGTATTACTATCGTCCGTCGCCAGATCGCACCCGCATCCTGTTCGGCGGCCGCGTCACCAGTGGCGAGACCTCCCCGCAGATCAGCGCTGCCCTGTTGCACCGTAGTCTCACGCACATCTTCCCGGAATTGGCGGACATCCGTATCAGCCATTCGTGGATGGGGTTCGTGGCTTACACCTTCGATACCCTGGCCCATGCCGGCCAGCACGAAGGTATTTATTACGCCATGGGTTATTGCGGCTCCGGTGTGTCCATGGCCGGATATCTAGGCACCCGCATCGGCCAGCAGGTGCTAGGGCTTGCCGAGGGGCGCACCGCCTTCGATAACCTCCCTTTCCCCACCCACCCGCTGTACGGCGGCAGACCTTGGTTCCTGCCCGCGGCGGTGGCGTGGTACCGCTTGCTGGATCGGCTGCCCCTATAACTTCAGCAAATGGGCTGGCTTGCGGCCCGTTTATGACTCATCATCAGCGCCCCCCGCCCTGGTTTCAATGTAGCGGGGGTTCACGTGGAGGAGAAAAGAGTGATGAGAGCGACGATAACAAGGTCCGGATTGAATATGATAAAGCCCCTGATCGGAACGCTGGCGGCGGCGCTAGCGGCGGCTACGGCCTACGCCGAGCCCATTACCGTCGTGTCCTGGGGTGGCACCTACGGCGCGGCGCAGGACAAAGCGCTATTCAACGATGCGTCGAAGAACACCGGTATCGCCATCAACCGCGAATCCGGTGCCAGCATGTCCAAAACCTGTCTACAAGTTCAGTCCGGCGCCGTGTCCTGGGATCTGGTGGTGACCGGTTCGGGCGGCGCCGCCTCCGCCGCCGCCAAAGGCTGCCTCGAGGAAATCGACTACAACGTCGTCGATGTATCCGACTTTTACCCGGATCTCTATACCGACTACTGCGTAGGCTCGGACGTGTTCGCCACGGTCATGGCCTGGAACACGGACAAATACGGTGCCCCCGGAACGGCTGGCGCGCCGGGTTCATGGGCGGATTTTTGGGATGTCGAAAAATTCCCCGGCACCCGCGCCTATCGCGCCAACAATGTCGATGGCGCGCTGGAACCCGCGCTGATGGCCGACGGCGTGCCGGCGGAAAAAATCTACGAGGTGCTGTCCACCACTGCGGGTATGCAACGGGCGGTCAACAAGATCCGCGAACTGAAACCGCACATCGCCGTCTTCTGGGGCTCGGGCGCGCAGCAAGCGCAGTTGATGAAAGACGCCGAAGTGGACATGAGCACCGGTTGGAATGGCCGTTTCGACAACGCCAAGAAAGACGGCGCGAAAGTCGGTTATACGTTCAACCAAGCGCTGCTCGACTACGATTGCTTCGCCATGCCCAAGGGCGCGCCGAACAAAAACACCGCCATGCAATTCCTGGCCGAGATCTCCAAGGCGCAATATCAGGCAAATCTACCGTTCCACATCACTTACGGCCCCACCAACAAAAAAGCCTACGAGATAACCACGGCGCCGCAGGAGTTGCTCGAAGCGCTGCCCTCGCATCCCAAGAACGTTCCGTTGATGTTGCCGGTCAGCCTAGACTGGTATGCAAAACACAGAACCGAGGCGCTGGATCTGTACATGGAAATGTTGAGCGAATAAGACGAGCACCTCAGATGCCGGGCACTGCCGCCCGGCGGCTTCAGGCGTCATGTACTTTAGGCGTCATATAAGAGTGCAACCGTTGACCACAGAATCGGGTCATTCGCAGCAGGACAAGCCCACCGCCCTGCCGATACACATCCGCGGGCTAACCAAGACCTACGGTCGATTCCATGCGCTCGACGCGGTGGATCTGGCAGTCAGAAGCGGTGAGTTCCTGACGCTGCTCGGACCGTCCGGTTCAGGCAAGACCACCCTGCTGATGGCCATCGCCGGTTTCAACCGGCCCGATGCCGGCAGTATTCGTTTCGGCGACAGCGAAATGGTGCTGACCCCGCCCCACCGGCGCGAAGTCGGCATGGTGTTTCAGAGCTACGCTTTGTTTCCACACATGTCGGTGGCGGAGAACATCGCGTTTGCGCTGAAACTGCGGCGCGTGGCCCCCGCGGAATGCGCCGAGCGCGTGGCCCAGGCGCTGGCAACCGTGCAACTCTCCGGTCTTGGCGAGCGCCGCACCGATCAGCTTTCCGGTGGCCAGCGCCAACGGGTTGCACTGGCGCGGGCTTTCGTCTTTCGCCCGCGCATCTTGTTGATGGACGAGCCGTTGTCCGCGCTGGATAAAAAACTGCGCGAACAGATGCAGATCGAGTTAAAACACCTGCACCACCAGTTGGGGGTCACCACGGTTTACGTGACCCACGACCAACGCGAAGCGCTGACCCTGTCCGATCGCATCGCCGTTATCAACCAGGGCAAACTGGCCCAGGTCGATACGCCGGAGGCCATCTACAATCATCCGGCTAATGCATTCGTGGCCGATTTTATCGGCGAGTCGGCCATGTTGCCGTTGCAACGCGATGCCAGCGGCGAGCTTCACTTCGCCGGCCAGCCCGTGGCCTCGGATGGCACTGCCCCGGATGGAACTGCCCCGGATGGAACGGTGGACAAAGCGGCGGGCTTCATGCTGGTCATCAGGCCGGAGCGGCTAGCCGTTCTGCCCCAAGAGGCCGCCGCGCCCGCGGCGGCGATGGTTTTCGATGGCACTATCAAAGACTTCGTCTTCCAAGGCGAAACCGCGTTTGCCATCGCCGCTATAGCCAATGAGCATGAACTGGCGGTTCGCTTTAGCACCGGTTCAGCGTCAGCGGCCACACGCATCGAACCAGGTGCGCCCATTCGCCTCGCTTTGAAGCGCGAAGACGCCATCATCATTCCCCGCGACGGGGCGCCATGAGCTCACCCACCTCGCGCCCCAACGAGCCCGCCCTGCGCCAGCAGGCGAAGCGCGAACAACATCTATTGCTCGGCTTGGCGCTGCCCGCTGTGCTGGCGGTCACAGCGATCATCGTGATACCCGTGGGCTGGTTGTTCTACCTGTCCTTCATCGGCAGTGACGGGCAACCCTCGCTTGAACACTACCGCAAAATGATCGAGTACAAATCGTATGCGCGTGTTTTTCTAACCACCTTCGAAGTCAGCCTCTGGACCACATTGATATGTATCGCGCTCGGTTATCCGCTGGCTTATTTTCTGGCCATGCTGCCATCACGGCTGGCCGGCGTTTTCATGCTGGCCGTTTTATTGCCGTTTTGGACATCGCTGCTGGTACGCACTTACGCGTGGCTGGTGCTGCTGCAAAAAAAAGGCATGCTCAATGATTTCGCCATACATATAGGCCTGTGGGACTCACCCGTAAAGCTGGTGCACAACATGACCGGCACCTTGATCGGCATGGCGCATATCATGTTGCCGTTTCTGGTCTTGCCGCTGTATGGCGCCATGCGCAAGATCGAGCGGGACATGATGCACGCGGCGGCCAATCTGGGCGCCTCGCCGGCACAGGCTTTCTGGAAAATCTATTTTCCGTTGTCCCTGTCCGGCCTGGTGGCGGGTTCCTTGATCGTATTCGTCTTATGCCTCGGTTTTTACGTCACTCCGGCGGTACTGGGCGGCGGGCGGGTCTTGATGGTATCTACCCAGATCACCGCCATTTTGGAGAACCAATTCGATTGGGGCGCGGCCAGCGCACTGGGTGTGGTGTTGCTGGTGGCCACACTGCTAGTCCTATTCGCGGCGGCGCGGTTGCTGAAGCTAGACGCTGTGCTATTCGGCAAGCATTGACCTGAGGGCACCTGCTAAAAATAGCCATTGTTTCGTGAGTGCAAGGAAGCACCGCGCGCAACCGCAGGGTATAGGTGATACCTGAGGATTCGAGCACGGAGCTGACGCCGCAATCGCGGAAAAAGTGCATGTTTAGAGGTGCCCATGAGTTGGTTAAAAGCGCCCGCATCGGACACACAGATAACCCATGGCGCTCGGCTGTGGCTGTACGTCCTAGCCGCCATCATCATGTTATTGCTGGTGATCCCGACGTTCATCGTCATACCGATGTCGTTCTCGGATTCTCAATACCTGGAGTTTCCACCCAGCAATTGGTCGTTACGCTGGTACACCGAATACGTGGAGTCATCCAAATGGATACGCGCGACGGTGACCTCATTGCAGATCGGCGTACTCACCATGCTAGTAGCCACGCCGCTGGGCACCGCCGCCGCTTATGCGTTGTTCGTATCGGGTCATCGCCTGGCGAAGGCGATCTTCATGTTTCTGATAACGCCGATGATCGTGCCCGTCATCCTTATCGCCATCGGCACTTTTTACGCTTACGGACGTGTGGGCTTGAACAATACCGTTACCGGGCTGGTATTGGCCCATACCGTATTGGCCACACCGCTGGTCATGATCGTGATAACAGCGGCGCTCAAGTCTTACGATCTGAACCAAGAGCGCGTGGCTCGCAGCCTAGGCGCAACCCGGACAAAAGCCTTCTTCGTTATCACCCTTCCACAGATCAAGTTCTCCGTTGTCGTCTCGGCCTTGTTGTCATTCCTAACCTCGTTCGATGAAGTCATCATCGCGATCTTCGTATCGGGCGGTGTTACCGCAACGCTCACAAAACACATGTTCAGCGCTCTACGGGACTATATCGATCCCACCATCGCCGCCATCTCCACCATCATGGTTCTGATTTCCACTGTATTGTTATTGACCACACAATTCATCGGCGGCCGCGGCAAGTAATCCCGCTATAAATGCCGTCATTCAGCATTAAAGCCATCGCCTTTTAGTGCGAATCTTTGGCCACCGCGCGGCAAGGAAAATCCTCGTCTGCAGATGGGCTTGGTTTCTTCTTCCCCTTATCCGATGCGGCTAGAGCGGTAGTTAAATTCCGCTGACCTAATGGGTGATGTAATTTCATAATCCGACAGGTATTTGCCAAGGTAGTAGCATTGAAAACAACCGTTTGCGAATATCAGGGGCAGCGCCGCCCTTGGCCTTGCGAGGTATACAGATGCAACCCACCGTTGATTTTGCCCCCATGACTTCCAAGCACGTGCAATCGGAGCGTTATCCTCGAGGTGCGGTGTGAGCACAGATGAGGTGAACCCGGACACAGAAATAGAACTGCTCATCTATGCGCCGGCCTACGAGCGTTTAAAAGCACGAATAAGCGATCGCGTTAAAGCCCTGGTCATGCAAGCCGATGGCTCGGTGACGCGCGATGGCACAGTGCTTGAGCGCGAGCAGATCAAACCTGCCATCGCTTGGGCCAACCGCGATCTGTATAACCAAGGACCGGTCCGTGACTTCATGGTGGCTTGTTTGAAATCATCCGCTCTCACTTGGTTTCAATCCAGTGCCGCCGGCTTCGAGCACCCGGTCTTCGCCAAGCTTCACAGCAACGGCGTCACCCTTACCAATTCCAATGCGTCAGCAGTTCCTATCGCCGAGTTCGTCTTCGCCCAAGTGTTGACCGCTTTTCACCCCACCGTTGCAAGACGGCAAGCACAAGCGGAAAAGCGCTGGGAAACCTTCAGTTTCAAAGACGTGCATAACAGCCGCTGGCTAATCTACGGATTAGGCCATGTGGGACACGCACTGGCGCTGCGGGCGCGCGCTTTCGGTGCGCATGTCACTGGCTGTAGACGCACACCCACAGGAGCTGAGCCGGTGGATGCCATGGTTGCTGAAAATAGTCTCAGCAAAGCTGTTCATGACGCCGATGTAGTGGTGTTGAGCGCCGCTTTGAACACAGGCAACCGGCACATCGTCAACCAGGATTTCATCCAAGCCATGTCCGAGGACACGATACTCGTCAATATAGGCCGGGGCGGTCTAGTCGATGAGAACGCCCTACTCGCCGGTCTGGATGAGGGCCGCCCCAGCATTGCCATCCTGGATGTTTTTGCAGAAGAACCGCTGCCATCCGCACACCCTTTTTGGCATCACCCTAAGGTGCGGATAACGGCACATTGCGCCGGATACAGCGAGGGCAGCAGTGTGCGTGGCGAGCAAATTTTCTTGCATAACTTAGAGCGCTACTTAAGCGGACAAGCTCTAACCATGCAGGTCACTGAGCCAGAAACCGTTTGATTAGCTATCACTATGCTCAGCATAAAAACGCGGACACCACACAGGCGTCCGCGCACGGTTGCCGTTTGGACCCGAACTTATGGATTGAGCACGCTGTTCATCTTTAGCGTTCTTCTCTTTCCCGGCAGCATCCCAAGACTCAGGATTATTCCAGCCACCGGTGGAAATCAGCACCGCCTTGCGCAACGCTTTCATAGCTTTTTTATTTTGGCGAGTTACTTGAGGGCGCCTCTAAAAATAGTCATTGTTTCGTGAGTGCAAAGAAGCACCGCGCGCGCAACCGCAGTGTATAGGTGATCACTGCTGTCCCGAAAAATAGTTAAACACAGCGTATAACCTATTGATTTACATAAAAAATTGACTATGGCATCGTGTTTGAAACATGAAAACGGTTTTTCCAAAAATTTCAAAGGGTTAGTATGCTCTATGGGACAGCAGTGATTCGTTTATAACTGATTCTGCTCGATCAACCAGGTCTTGATCATCAGCAGACAGATAGGGATAAACCGTAGGTGAATTTATTCAGTCTCCCTCATTGTCACCTTCTGGCCATTCAATATTTTCTAGTGCCCGTAAGGCCTCAACTGCATCTTTTTTTGTTGGTGTAGGTAAAAACATCCGAAGTTTCCTTCATCGCTAACGGTCAGCGGCGGCGTAGCCGTCCGCTGGAGTGTTTTGTTAGGCGATATTTTCACGAAGAAATTCAGGAGCAAAATCAGCCCCGTTACTCCATGATAAAGTATGACCTTCCAAGTTAAATGACTTGAAAAAAGACACGTCTTTAAGGGGTTCAAATATTTCACCGTATAATTCGGAGGAAAGGTCAATCTCTCCTTCGGCTCCATCGTTGAAGGAGAGCCATACTCTATAATCTTTTATATACTTTGCTTGCTCTACATGCAAAAACATACTTCTACTCCAAAGGCTCTATTTTAGATAGTGGCTTCCTATTCATAGCCGCTTCCCAGTTACTCATAAGTTCGTCTTTGTGCAACATGTACCATTCAAGCACTGCATTCAATGCTCTTCTTGGAAATTTTCCAGTCACTACGCCAGTTTCAATATCTACAGTAATTTCATACTCTCCATATTCAGCATGGAAGTGAGCGGGAGCCTGCACACGAATGTACATACGAATTACAATCCCAAGGAAGCGGCTAATTTCCGGCATAATTTTATTCACTGTTGTCCCACAAACATAGTTAAACACAGCGTATAATGTATTGATTTACATAAAAAATTGATTATGGCATCGTGTTTGAAACATGAAAACAGTTTTTCCAAAAATTTCAAAGGGTTAGTATGCTCTATGGGACAGCAGTGAATTTTATTATATCATCAGCAGTTATATTGACCGCTATAGTCCCCATTCCAACCAGACGGAAATTTGAGATATACCCATCACACTTCAAGATGCGAACATCGGTGCATTAATAATGTGAAACCTATCAGTGATTCTTTTTCTCAATACAATCTTTCGTCTTCCAATGCGCTTGAAAAAATTCAAAGAGGCTTCCCGAAAATCTACAAACTTCTCATAGTACCGATTATAAGTAACCGCTTCATGCATCATCTTCCAAAGTCGCTCAATTGGATTTAAATTCGGTGAATAGGGCGGCAAATAGTGTAATTTAATGTTTGAGTCCTTGGCATAAGACTGAACGTCTTTGCTCTTATGATAAGCCGCATTATCCCAAATTACATGAATTTCTTTCTCTGGTGCATGCCGTTTGCGTAGAGATTTTAGAAAAGATTTAATGGTTTGCGCATTCACTCGCTCAACTTCAGTGTGGATTATTTTGTGACCCTCCAAAGATACAGCACCAATGAAATTCAATCGTGTTTGACGAGCCGTTGTGGCAATACTTTTTCGAGTGCCTCTTAAAATCCATCCATAAGCCAACCGCGTTTGATACTGCGGATGAAAACTGTCCGAGAAATAGATTAAACCCTTGTTTTTAGCGTCTTTCGAAAGATGTTCATATTCCTTGACAAACGCTTTTTGCGCCTGTGCGTTTGCTTTCGCTGGAACTGCATGAGGCTTCTTATGGCAGACATTATTGCGATGCAGCCATTTTGTCATGCCGCTTACACTGTAAAGCTTACCAAAATTCAACTTCACATAAGTGCAAATGTCCTTAACATAAGGATAAGTCATTCCTTCTAGGTGTTTAACGAGCTTTGCTGTTTCATTCTCGTCTCAATCACTTTTGCTGCCTCCGTTTTCGGGCTTCAGCTTAGCTTTAGAAAAGTAATCATCGACATGGCGTCTAATAGTCTCATCATCTAAAAGCAAAATCCTAGCAATTTCTGAATAACTATAACCCTCATCAAAAGCTAAAACCGCTTTTATTCGGTCTCGAATACGCCCATCTCTCTCTTTACGATGAGATTTTATGAGTTCATCGCGCTCGCTGGGTGTTAAATGATTGTTCATAAGCTTATTTTGACCATAATCAGCTAGCTAATATAAGTATTCTATATTCGCATTTTCAATGGCGATGGGTATATACCCATTACACTTCAAGATGCGAACATCGGTGCATCAATAATTTGAAACTCATCAGTGATTCTTTTTCTCAATAACATCAATTCATTTCGAACATCGACGACAATGCCAAATCTCTGAAAATCAGGAATGTTTCCTTTTTTAAGCCTTTTGCCCGATAATGCTTCATAAGCAATTTGGACTTTTTTCTTTGGTGATGCGTGCCTATCTTCAGCCTCTTGTAACGATTTTGCCATTTTTACCATAGGGTTTTGAACTGAGTGATTGTGCTTCTCGTAGCCAAAACCAATTTGGCAAAACTCGTTAAGAAATGCTTCAACATCTGACACGGAGGATTTAATAGCTGCTTTTGCTCCAGCTTCATCAAGAAATGCAAAAGATCTCATTCCGTAAATCCATGTGCTTCCACTCGATGCCTCGATATATGATTTGTGGCCTAACACCAAGCTCAGCGGCGCGAGGAACGAGTGTCCGCTGGAGCGTTTTGTTGGGCTATTTTCAAAAAATTCTTTTACTCGTTTTTTCCAAGAAGATTTTGCGGTTCCCCTAACACCGTGTTCTCTATAGAGAATTGTTGATTTTGAATGATCTCTTCGACTTTGTGTTCATCAAGTCCTGCTTGTAGCATCTGCTTACGTAAATCATGAAGTTTTTGCTCAAAACCTTCTCTAGCTTGAGCAATTCCGTCAACGATAAACTGTGCATTAAAATCGGCAGCCAAGTCATAAAACTGCACATTTGACACACACCTTTCAAACCAAGGGAACTTAATCGCGACCTGTTGCAGCGCAATCGTACCGTGAGCTTGACGTACCCCTACATCACTTAAGTACACAGTACCCTGAATATTAGTGAACCGGTGATTAGTTAAAACTTTACGAATATCACAATAAGCATTGCTCCAGCTCTTATTGTGATAATGATCCGCAAGGCATTTTGTATCTAAATCAAAAACTATAAGACAACGTTCCATGAGACTACCTTTTATTGTCGTGTGTAAAAATGTTTAAAACAATCAGCAATATACTGCGAAATTGAAGAATTTTTTCTTACTTGCCTAACAGTATATTAGACGGATATGGAATATACTGCCCTAGGCAGAGACTGTCTATTGCAGTATATTCCTGATTAACCGGGGGCTCCTACGAAAAAGTGGATACCCGTTGGTTCGTTGCATGCGCCCTCTAGTACTCGCTAGGCGTCCGCTATCCGAGGCTCGCATGTAGCCGCTCTTCGTTGTAGAAGTCCACGTACGCATCGACCGCCCGACGCACCGCTCCATCCGACTCGAACGGGCGGCGGTGATACAGTTCCCCTGTCATGGACTTGTACCCTGACTCCCTATGCGCGTTGTCCGTCATTGGTCCAGGACGATTAACGCTTCGGACCGGTCCATGTCGCTCCACGCAGTGGCCGAAGGCGTTCGCTATGAACTCGACGCCGCGCTCGCTGTGCACGGTCGGGCCCGGCGCAGGCTAGCGCTTTGCGATGGCTTGGCGCAGTGCCCTACGGGTCAACCCACCCGTCTTGCTAGGCCCTGGACGCCAGCCCGACACTTTGCGCGAGCATCGGTCCATCACTGGGGCTAAGTCACGCCATTGTCCTCTTACTCGAAGATATCTCAGG
The DNA here is from genome assembly GCA_012103455.1 of Gammaproteobacteria bacterium. Classification (GTDB taxonomy): domain Bacteria; phylum Pseudomonadota; class Gammaproteobacteria; order HK1; family HK1; genus WLWT01. The sequence goes on along the minus strand of WLWT01000001.1, from coordinate 2,100,204 downwards.
CCGGCGACCCCTACCCGGTCGGGTCCATTGACTGGCGCCTCCAGGGTGCGGTTCCCCCACTTCGTGAACAAACGAGTCAGGCCTGGAACCGGCCGATACCGCATCGCTGTGCCGCCTCCAATACCGTTCTCGCGCATGACCCGCTCAACTCGGCGTCTTCTCACTCGGTTACCGTATTGCTTGAGGGACTCATGCACCCGCGGACTTGCGTCACGCGGCTCACTGGCTTCATGCACCGCCCGGCTCGGCTCTAGGGCGCCTCTAAAAATAGTGATTGTCTCGTGAGTGCAAGGAAGCACTGCGCGCGCAACCGCAGTGCATAGGTCATACCTGAGGATTCGAGCACGGCGCTGACGCCGCAAGCGCGGAAAAAGTGCATGTTTAGAGGTACTCTTGCAGTCGACTGCCATCCACCGGCTGCGGCTACCAGCGGTTATGCGTAACAGTCACACCGCATCTCCAGGCAAACGTAGACCTGCGTTGCGGGCATACACTTTCACTACGGCGGCGTCGTCTTCTCCCCCCAGGCCCGCTGCGGCAGCGGCGGTAAACTGCTGTAGCGCGGCTGCCGCCAACGGCGCCGGGAATTTCGCCTCCTTGGCGATATCAAGCACGATCCCCAGATCTTTTAACCAGATGTCCACCGCCGAATGCGGCGTATAGTCGCCAGCGACCACGTGGGGCGCGCGATTCTCGAACATCCAACTGCTACCAGCACATTTAGATATCACGGCCACCAATTGCGCCGGTTCCATACCCTGGCTAAGACCGAAGGCCAGCGCTTCACCCATGCTGGCTATATGCACACCTGCCAGTAATTGGTTAACCGCTTTCATAGCGGAGCCCACACCCACGTCGCTAGACAGCTCAAATACCGTCTCCGCCATGGCATCCAAGGCTGGGCGGGCGCCAGCGAATGCCGCCTCGCTGCCGGCGGCCATCACAGACAAAGCGCCTTGCGCCGCTTTAACCGAGCCGCCGGAAATAGGCGCATCCAAGTACAGCACACCCCGCTCTTCGCAACGGGCAGCGGCATGGCGGGCAAACGCAGGCGGTACCGTGGCGCAGGCGATCACACAAGCACCGGCACGAAGTGCCGCCACCACACCGCTGGAGCCGAACAGAACATCCTGCGTTTGCGCCGCATTGAGCACGACCACCACCGCCGTATCCAGCTCACCGCCTATCGCGGCTAGCCCGGCGCGGTGGCCCCCCGCCGCTTCGAACTGCCGGACGCGCGCCTCCACCACATCAAAGCCGTAAACCGTGTGTCCAGCGCTTAGCAACGACATGGCTATGCCATAGCCCATGGAACCCAACCCAAATACTGCGATGTTATTAGACATGTACTCTTCCAGTGTGCGAGTTAGACACAGCGCGCATAATAGGCGCCTGCTAACAATAGTCATTTTTTCGTGAGTGCAAGGAAGCACCGCGCGCGCAACCGCAGTGTATAGGTGATACCTGAGGATTGGAGCACGGCGCTGACGCCGCGATCGCGGAACAAGTGCATTGTTAGAGGTGCCCTAATGTCATAAGCGTGCACGGGCGTAGCAAATAACTCAGGCGCCGAATGCCATATCGATGACATTGATGATGTCTTACACCGGTAGATATCCGCGTACTTCACATCCATGCCGAACAGATTAATGGTTTGCCAATAACCCCTTATCACGTTCAGGGGATAGGCGGGAGCAACGAACGTGTGGGTCGTGGTTATATTGAGCAGCGCGGCGCGCTGTCCCAAACCCGGCGGCCAGCTAATCCACCCTTGGCATAAACTTGCAGTGCAACAGCCCCGGCAGCAAATCCGCCCGCCGCTCTAACTTCGACACCACGTTCATCCTGTGGGGTTATCCAGTGAGGTTACCCTGTGGGCGCCAACCGGGCAGGCTCACGGCCGCGGTTGACGAGCCAAGTCAGCGCCAAAGCCGGCACTCCCACCGCCAGCGCGGTCAGGTTTAATTGTAAATGGGTAAATCCCACCAACTCACCGCCAGGCAGCGCGAGTACCAGGCCGGCGGCGATTAATGCCAGTCGCAATAGCCAATGAATAGCCGAGTTGTCCCCTAGGGTTCCGGCGCCGATGAGATAACCCTGCAATCCCGCCGCGATCATGACTATACCCACAATAGCGGCACACGAAACGGTGAACACTTCCGCCGCGGAGCCTTGTCCTATAAGGGCGGGATTCAGCACAAAGAAAAATGGCACGAAATAAATAATAGTGCCAAGGCGCATGGCTTCCAATCCGGTCTTCAAAGGATTCGACTGGGCGATACTGGAAGCCGCATAAGCACCGATGGCAACAGGCGGGGTAATAAAACTTATCATGGCCCAGTACAGCATGAACATATGTACAGCCAAAGCATCCAAACCGGCTCTTTCAAGTCCCGGCCCCAAGGTGATGGCCAAGAACAGATAAGCTGCCGTCACCGTCATGCCGATGCCTAGAATAAAGCTGGTCACAGCGCCCATGAGCAGCAACAAAAAGGTATTGTCCCCGGCGATATCCACCAGTTCATAGGCGATCGTACCCACCTTGCCGGTGAGCGAGAGGGAGCCGATGATGAGCCCTATACCGGCCAAGATCGCGGCCAGCTCAGTGAACAGCTTACCGGTGCCTACCATGAACTCGAGCAGTTGCCGCCAACCCCAGCGGTGGTTCTTGGAACACTGATTGATGATGAGCAGGGTCAATGTCGCATAGTACGGTGCTTGCGCTTCTTGCTGCATGTACACCAGCATGACGATCAACATCACGAACACAAAAACGAAATACCAACCGTCTCTCAGCACTGCGCCTATACTGGGCAACTCCCGGTCCGCTAATCCGGATAAACCGAAGCGCGCCGAATACGCATCGATCTGCATGAACAGCGCAAAGAAATAAAGCAACGAAGGAATGACCGCGGCGATGGCAATATCGGCGTAAGGGATTTCCAAAAACACCGCCATCACGAAAGCGGTCGCCCCCATGATGGGCGGCATCACCACACCGCCGGTCGAGGCACACGCTTCCACGCCACCGGCGTAGGTCGATCTGAAGCCCACCCGCTTCATCGCGGGTATGGACATAACACCCGTGGTCAACACATTGGTGATAACACTACCGGACATCGAGCCCATCAGTCCGGAGGAGAAAATCGCCACCTTAGCCGGACCACCCCGGCGCTTGCCCAACAAAGCGAATGCGAGATTTAAGAAAAACGCGCCGCCGCCGGTGTATTGCAGTGCCACGCCGAACACTAAAAAGCCGACCACCAAATTGGCAAACGCGGTCATCGGCACACCGATCAGACTCTCGGTACCGAACACGTGGTAGCTCGCCGTGGTCTGCCAATCCTCAGCGGGTCCGGCCAGAAACCCCGGTGCCCACGGCGCCAAGACGGGATAGGCGGAGAGCAGAGCGCAGATAAGAAAAATCACCAACCCGCCGGCTCGCCGCGCGGCCTCCAAACAGATCAACCACAGGGCGTAAGTCATGTACGTGGCATGCGCCGGCGCATCGTACTCCCAACCATCGTCGATGATGGCTTCACCGGAAAAATTGAAATACCCGCAAATAACGAAGGTCAGCGCCGCCAGCACCATGTCGTACCAGGGCACCCGGTCCATCCGGCCAACGCCTGGCCACACCGGATAGAGTAAAAACACCAATGGCAATAAAAACGCCATCATGGCGTAGAAATATTGCGTCTCCAGTGCCAGTAACGGGATGGTAATACCTGTGTGTTCACGCAGTGGTACGGCAAGATTGAAGATACTGAATATAGAGAGCGCGATGGAGAAAAACGCAGCGCTCAGCAAGATCGCCCACCAGATGGCATTGAGCTGACGGTGGCGGGCGGTAGCGTTCGCCGCATTGTCCACGGCTTTCTCCGCATTGCGCTGTTGTTCGGGCGCAGACATCCACCTTTCCCTCCAGGGCACCTCTAACAATGCACTTTTTCCGCGATTGCGGCGTCAGCGCCGTGCTCCAATCCTCAGGTATCACCTATACACTGCGGTTGTGCGCGCGGTGCTTCCTTGCACTCACGAAACAATGACTATTGTTAGAGGCGCCCTCAAAATGGATCGATGCAACCGGCGGCGAAAGCACGCCGCCAGTTTTCCCTACTTAAGCAAAAGCAGGGAGCGTTTCGCAGTGACACTGATAAAACTTACAGTGATAAAACTACTTAAAAGGTGCCGCCAGGCCCGCGGCTGCCAACTCGGCAACGCGCACTTCACGCCACTTCGCCTCGTGTTCCTTGCCGGAGAGATGCATCGCTATGACCTTTTCCCAAGCCGCTGCCAGCACCTCTTGACGCTTTAACAGCGCGGCGTTATGCGCTTTTTCTCTTTCGCCCCAGGCACCGATCTCCTCGTAGTACTTGATGGCACCGGGGTGATACGGCAGCGCCCAGTCGAACACCTGCCGAGCTATGCCATAACCATCGGCGTTTTTGAGAGCGGCAGTGATGTCTTCGTGATGCGAGACCACCGCTTTGGTCAGCGCGTAAATAAAGTCTTGCGAACGGTCACCATAGGTGACGTACGCAGGATATGGGAACCCGATCCCTTCGAACGGCACTTTGCCCTGCATGTTGCTCTCGAGATTGATGCCCACCGAAACCAGCCGCGGCAACCACCACGGCGCCGCCGCCTTGGCCCGCTCCCAGGCTGCGGCGTCGCCGTGCGGAGTAGCCGGATGCATATTGCCACGGGGCGAAGCGGCTAGGCGCTGCAGGTGTGGCGATACCGTAGAGACGATGACCGCATCCGCCTGACCATTGATCACGCCGTCCACGGCCTGCTTCCAGCCGGGAAATTCCACTTTTTTGACGTCATCCCAGGTCAAACCGCCAAACGCTAAAAAACCTTCCAAGTTAACGTTGAGGGCTGGCGCGCCACGCACCCATGCCATCCGTTTGCCGCGTAGATCGGCCAGGGTTTTGGCGCCCACGTCTTTGGCTAACGCCAGCGTAGTGCCATTCTTACCTTTGGCATTGTTGAAGACGTTATAGAGACGTTGTGGTCCCCAGCGCTTCTTGCCGAAATCGAACACCCCTTCCATAGCCAGGATGGCAGCCATGCCACAGGCACACAGATCGACTTTGCCCTTCTCTACCGGAATCATCCGGGATACATCGTTCTTTCCCGGCAACAGACGCACTTCCGTGCCGTAGTGCTTTTTCAGCACATTGCCGATAGCAACACCGTTGGCGTAACCCGATGAGGTGGTGCCGTACGCGGTCCACGACACGTTCTTGGGCAGATCAGCCGCCTGGGCCGTACCAGCGGTGATCACGAAGGCCAACGCCACAAGGGCCGGAATCGCACGTCGAATCATTTTCATCTCCTCCTAAACTGCTCGCTTCTTCTGCGTTAGAACTCGATTGATGGCAGGGCTTTTGAGCCCGGGGCACCTCTAACAATGCACTTTTTCCGCGATTGCGGCGTCAGCGCCGTGCTCGAATCCTCAGGTATCACCTATACACTGCGGTTGTGCGCGCGGGGCTTCCTTGCACTCACGAAACAATGACTATTTTTAGAGGTGCCGCCCAGTGAGTCACCCGGCAGCATAACATCCAGGTGGCGCCGCGGTTAAAAATCCACTGGCCCGTATCGATCGACGGGCAAGTGGTGCTCAATCCCCGTGATGCTGTCTTCGGTGCGGTGATTCACATAGAGCACGGTGGTCTCGCTGGCGGCACAGAGCTTCTCGATCAACGCCAACACCAGTTGCCGGTTCAGATCGTCCAGCCCCAAACACGGCTCATCCAAGATCAGCAACGGCGGGTGCTTAACCATCGCGCGGGCGATCAGGACGAGGCGCTGATCACCGAAAGAAAGCTGGTTGAACGGTTGGTGGGCGGCCTCGCCCAAACCCAAAAGCGCGAGCCAGTCATCGGCGATGGCGCGCTGGGTATCGGTGTATTTTCGATAGATGCCGATGCTGTCGTAAAACCCCGAGATGATAGCGTTACGTACACTAACACTGACCTTGTATTCCCATTGCAGGGCACTGGATACATAGCCGATGTATTGCTTGATATCCCAGATACTCTCACCACTGCCGCGCTGCATGCCGAAAACCCGGATATTGTTCACATAGCACTGCGGGTGATCGCCGGTAATCAGATTCAACAAACAAGTCTTGCCACAGCCGTTAGGACCGGTGATCTGCCAGTGTTGGCCCGCATGAATGGTCCAATCGAGGTCGGAGAATACGACTTTCTCCCCGTAGGCGACTTGCGCTTGCTCAAGCCTCACCAATGGCTCGCCGCCGGCCAGTTGCGGGCGTTTGGGACGCAGATCCGCCCGCGGGATCTGTAGCTGCGTGGTTTTAAGATGTAGGAGTTGGGACAGATCAGCCACCGCTTGCGCATCGTCCCGGCACACCTGATACGCCAGCCTAGCGCCATCCGTATACGCTATATGAGTGATGAAGGGCGGGATTTCATCGAACCGGTTCAGCACCAGCACCGTTGGCAAAGTATGCGCCAACTGTGCCAACAACTCGTGCAATAGAACATACGAGGCGGCATCTACGCCGGCGAAGGGTTCATCCAGGATGAGCAGCTCCGGTTGACTGCAAAGCGCCCGGGTCAACAGCACTTTACGGGTTTCGCCGGAGGACAGTTTGCGAAAACCACGGTCCAACAAGGCGGTCAAGTTGAAAGCTTCTACCAAGCGCTCTTGCAGCGCGTGATCTTGGCAGCTCTGCGCCAGGATCTCGCTGACGGGTGTGCCCTCGGCAATGACGTCCAGTAGATCGGCATCGTCTTTTTTACCCTCCGACTCAATGAGCGCCGCCTGCGCCTCGAACGAAACTACGCCCAACCGCTCCGGCACCCCCGAGATAGCGCCGCTGAGCCGCTCGCCCTCGCCGCCCAGCGTGGCGGCCAAGGCCGACTTACCCGACCCGTTGGGGCCGACTATGGCCCAGTGTTCACCGGCGTTTATCTGCCAGTTGACCTCCCGTAGCACGAAGTGCTCGTCAAACCGGACCGTCAAGTTTTCCAAGCTGATAGTGGACATGGTGCTGCCGGACCGCAAAACTATTTATTATCGCCCAAAGCCCGAAGGCGCCTAAAGCCCAAAGGGGCAAGCCTGCCCTGTCAGGCAACGCGGTCCGGGTCGCGCGGATAAATCTCCCTGGCGCGATGAGCTGCACCGTACGGTTATCACGCATCGACAAACGCGGTCCCACTGCCTGCTCCAGCCGGTTCAAGGCGCGGCTGATGGCGCACGGGCTCAGGTTGCACGTGGTCGCGGTGCGGCCAAAATGCCGGGTTTAGGCGCACCTCACGATGATTTCCCAGCTTCTTGTGTCCAGCGATGAATAGCCATCGATCAGGGTTTTACATCAAACGCAACACGGCATGGCGCGTATATCATTTTACGCAATGCGGATCTTGTTCTAAGGTTCAAGCACTATTTTTGTCTGCTCGGTTCCGCCAGGAGGACCTGCGATGGGCACGAACTACTTCAATACCTTGCCGCTACGGGTTCAGCTCGAAGAGCTGGGCAAATGCCGGTTCATGCAGCCGGAAGAATTTTCCGAAGGCGTGGATTACATACGCGGCAAGAAAATCGTCATCATCGGCTGTGGCGCGCAAGGTCTCAATCAAGGCTTGAATCTGCGCGACTCCGGCCTGAACATCAGCTACGCGCTTCGCCTTGAAGCCATCCAAGAGCAACGCCAATCCTACAAGAACGCCACCGAAAACGGTTTTACCGTCGGCACCTACGAGGAACTCATCCCGGACGCCGATATCGTCATGAACCTGACGCCGGATAAGCAGCACACGCAAGTGGTCAACACAGTGATGCCGATGATGCAAGATGGCGCCACTTTGGATTACGCCCATGGCTTCAACCTGGTCGAGGAAGGCATACCGATCAACCCCGCCATCACGGTAGTGATGATGTGCCCCAAATGTCCGGGTTCCGAGGTGCGGGCGGAGTACGTGCGCGGTTTCGGAGTACCGACTCTCATCGCTGTGCACAGGGAAAACGATCCGAACGGTGACGGTCTTGAAATCGCCAAAGCGCTCGCCGCCGGCACCGGCGCACACCGCGCGGGAGTGCTGGAATCTTCGCCCATCGCCGAGGTCAAGTCCGACTTGATGGGTGAGCAAACCATCCTTTGCGGTGTGCTGCAAACCGGCTCGATCCTGTGTTACGACAAGATGATCGAGCAGGGGGTGGCTCCAGGTTATGCGGCGAAGCTGGTGCAATACGGTTGGGAGACGGTCACCGAAGCGCTCAAGCACGGTGGCGTGACCAATATGATGGACCGGCTCGGCAACCCAGCGAAGATCCGCGCCTTCGAGTTGTCCGAACAGCTAAAAGAGCTGCTGCGCCCGCTGTTTCGTAAGCATCAAGACGACATCATGTCGGGGCACTTCTCCCAAACCATGATGGCGGATTGGGCCAACGGCGACGCTGACTTGCTCAAGTGGCGGGCAGCAACGGCTGAGACCGGCTTCGAAAAACAACCTATCACCGAGCAGGACATCGCCGAGCAGGAGTACTTCGACCAAGGCATCCTCATCGTCGCTTTTGTTCGCGCCGGTGTGGAGCTGGCGTACGAGACCATGGTGGAGGCTGGCATCATCGAGGAATCGGCCTACTACGAATCCCTGCATGAGACCCCGCTTATCGCCAACCTCATCGCCCGCAAGAAGCTCTATGAGATGAATGTGGTGATCTCGGACACGGCGGAGTACGGCTGTTATCTATTCGACCACACGGCACGGCCGTTCCTGGCCGAAAAATTCATGCCCTATATCAAATCCGATGTGATCGGCCGCGGCCTCGAGTTAAATGATATGAGTGTGGACAACCGGCAACTGGTGGAGGTGAACGCGGCCTTACGCGATCATTCCATCGAGGTTGTCGGCCGTAAGCTGCGAGGTTATATGACGGGTATGAAAGCTATCGTCTGAACTGTGGACATATCCAGATTCCGCCAAGCGCGGCCCGCGCCGCGCTCCTGCTCGCTCATGGGCGCCTGCTAAAAATAGGGCACCTCTAAAAATAGTCATTGTTTCGTGAGTGCGAGGAAGCACCGCGCGCGCTGACGGGAGCGGCGCGGATGCGCGCGCGGCACTTAGATGTCTAGGCGGCGCGTATATCATCAGCGGCCTTTTCGCGACAACGCAGAGGCTTCGCTTAAATCATCACCGAAATCTATCGGCACGCACTTCAGGTTAGCGTCAATCTGACCGGCAAGAGCCAAGCACGCCAAGATGGCGCAGGAATCCAACCCACCGGACAGTGACACGCCCACCGAAACGCCGGAGCGCATGTGCCTCTGGGCGGCGCTTCGCATCAGCTCACGCAGCGTATCGCGCGCTTCCTCCGTACCCGCTATTGGCAGTGCGCCTACGTGCCGCCACGTCGTACCAGCACCGCCGCCGCAGGCCGTAGACAACATCAAAGACCGCACACTCACCAGGCTCAAGCTGAGTCACGCCATCAAGATAAGTCTGCGCGCTGTCGTCATCTCGAGCCGCATAGCAGGCGCGGGTATGCGGAGAACTTCGAGGTCTACGGTGCCAAGAAGGGGTGACGGCAACTCAACCGGGAGCACTGGGAGGTAGCCCGCTGCACAGTAGACAAGGCTAATGACCCGCCTTGGCCTAGGGGGTACAACTCGCGGCGGCCAGAAGTAGCGCACGACGTTTTCAGATACTACGGCCGCACGGCCGGCCGATCTGGTCAATCGCCAGTTCCAGGCCTAGCGACCGAATCAGCTTCGGGTTGCCGATTTCATCTATGTCGCAACCTGCTCAAGCGCCGTGTACGTTGTCTTCGTCATCGACGTATTCGTACGGCGCATTGTGGGCTGGCGAGTATCGCGGTCAATGAGAGCCGAGTTGGTCCTGAACGCCTTGGAACAGGCCTATGGGCACCTGCTAAAAATGCACTTTTTCCGCGATTGCGGCGTCAGCTCCGTGCTCCAATCCTCAGGTATCACCTATACACTGCGTTCTGCGCGCGGTGCTTCCTTGCACTCACGAAAAAATGACTATCTGAGGATAGTAAAAACAAAAGCCCATTCCAGCTCAAAGCCGAGGTATTGGATGGTGGGGCGAAAAGGCGTTGATAGCTCTGCGCCGGGGAGGATTGGTCGGGTGGGGGGGGGGGTAGGCCTACAGTTGACGAGCGCGGCGCCTACGACATACAAGCTGCGCGCTCAACGACCCCAATGACGCGCGTGCGCTGTCCCTGGCGGTCTGTCGGCCAGATGGGGTCATTGACATCAGTTCGCCAAAGCCAACGGCGGCGCACGTGGCTGCACCAGCCCTTGCAGAGCAGTGTGTTCGAGAATGCGCGAAATGACGCCAGGCTCGGTCATGACAGCAATCACTTGCAACTCGCCGCCACAATGAGGGCACTGCTTCATATCAATGGCGAACACCCGCTTAAGTCGGGCCATCCAGCTCAACGGCGTACTGCCAACATGGGACACGCATTCATCGTTCGCACTCACTTGGCTCGCCACCCTGGGGCGAGCCACGATGTCGGCTCGTTCGCGCGCATTGGGCGCGAATAATCCGTGGTCTCTCACCCAATGAGCCTTGGGGCGCGGCACCAGCGCCGCCCATCGCGCGATGAAGTCCTGCGGCTCGAACAATACGTGTGTGGTGCCGTCGCTAAACGCGCGCTTCAACTCAAGCACCACCCACCCGTCACCCTCAATGCTTAGGCGTTCTTGCGCTATCGGACCTCGCGCCCTGTAACGGCACACTCGTTCGAGCTTGGCCCGTTCATGCGCTTCACAAGCAACGGCGCAGTTCAGCGAGAACCTATCACCCGCGCCGGTCAATGGCTTCGCTGTCGCGCCGCTCGGCTCCACAGCCAACAACGGAGCGTGCAACCGCATCGTGGCGCGTCCAGCGCGAGGGCCAGCGGCGATGACAGAGCGTATTGCTGCGCCCGCCAGTTGTTCGTAGGGTGAGTCCATCTCCAGGTCAAGGTAAGGCTGCTAAGGCCTCGGCCACTCGCACACCGGCACGCACCAGCGTGCGGGTGACGCGGGGAATAATAGGCGTGAGTAAGGTGTTGAGTGTCTCTGGACGTAAGGCCTCGGCCCGTGGAAAACAAACCTTGCCGTGCTTGAAACTGTAGGCGCCGTCAAGCGCCAGAACGTGCAGATGCACATTCAGGTTCAATTTCGAGCCGAAGCGCTGAATGAATGTCACCATGCCAGTGCGCGCCCCGTTGCAGTGGTTGTTGGGCGGCGGTCAAGGCGAGGCGCTGCACCGGCGAATCACGACGTTGCGGGGCGAGTACTTTAATGCCCGGGGTAATCCGCGGGGTGACTATCAGCGTTGCAAGGAGCAGGAGTCTGAACTGGACCAGAAACTACAGGATAAGCGCGAGGAGCTGGCGCAGTACGAGGAGAAAGTTGACCGCCTGGAGGAGAAGCAGACGGAGCTGCAAGCTTATCGGGAAAATAAGGAGCTAGAGAAGGCCGGGGAGTGGGTCAGGTCGGCCAGCGGGGCGGCTAAGCACGTGGCCGATTTGCGGGCCCGGGTGCAAGCGGATACTGAGCTGCTCAGGCGCAGAGAAGCCGAACTGAGTGCCGCACAGCAGGCCCTCGACAACCGCAACAAATCGATTAAAGAACTCAAAGAGGCGCAAGAATCGCAACGGGCCGCTGAACGAGCGGTAGGCGACAAGGAACCTGAGTTGACCTCCCTGGACGAGCGCCTTGCAGAGCTTCAGCAAAGGCTTGAAGCGTTAAAAGTCCGGCAACGGGACAAAGACGCTGAACTTCGCCTGGCGCGTGATGCTGAGACACTCAGGAAGCTCGTGGCCGAGCACGATCGCCTGGACAGCCAACTCCGGGCTGCCCGAAATGCGGATTCGCAGAGGCGGCGTTGCGCATCAGAGAGCGATGTAATCCGGGTGAGCGAGAAGGCGGTAGCGACACTCAAGAAGATGGAGCGGACTCGAGATCTGGCCGCGGAGCGACTGAAGGCGGCTGCAACGCGTATTGAATATCGGTTGCAACCTGGCGTTGTAGTGCGATGGGGCGATCAGCCCCTCGCCGGTGATGGATCGGTCCTGCTAAACCAGCGAACTGAACTCCAGGTGGAGGGGGTGGGGCAGTTTTCGGTTATCCCCGGTAGGGAGGATCTGGGCGCACTCCGGCGTAAAGTTGAACGACAAGACCAGCAGTTGGCGCAAGCGTTAGCTGAGGTGGACGCTGGCAGCGTTGCGGATGCACAAGCCAGTGTGCATCAAAAGAATGCGCTTGACGGCCAAGCGGCGCAACATGCTGCAACCTTAAAAGGGCTTGCACCAGAGGGCTTGCCGGCTCTGGAGGATCGGGTTGGCACTGTCGCGGCACAACGAGAAAGTCTGCAACGAAAGCTGGGTGACGAGGCGGATAAGGCATTCGATGCCGGTGGCCTGGAGGCAGAGGTCCAGTCGCTCCAAGATCAGGTCGGCAAAGTTGAAAGCGATGTCGTCGATGAAGAAAAGGTGCGCCAGCAACTGCGGGAGGCGCTCGCGGGGCGGCGGGCCGAAAAGACCTCAGCTGAGCGGCTCGTCAGAAAACATGCGTCAGATTTGGAACAGGCTCGGGATGGAGCAACGGACGATGAATTGATAAAAGCTGTTAAAGACGCGCAGCAGCAGGTTAATGCGAGTAACCGTCACCTAGAAGAGGCAAAGCAAGCGCTCGATGGGCAGAACCCAGAAGCTGTCGAGGCCGAGGTAGAGCGATCGAATCGGGTTCTTGATGATATTAGGCAAGTGATCGAGACGCTCGATCGTGATGTCCGCGATCTGAAAGTGGAGCTTATGGCTCTTGGTCAGCCGAAAGTCGCCTGACTCACACGATATGGCCTCCAGGAAACCCGGGGCGATTCACCCATAGCAGATCACCATCGTCCCAGCCGATGTGGCCCGCCTCTTCGCTGAATACGGCCAGCCCGCTGCCCTGGCGAAGCATTTCAACAACCACCGCCTCCGCATAGGCCCTCGCGCCGGTGCCGCCGTCGCGGAGCGGCTTGTCGTCGTCAAGCAGTCCGGCTGCAATCGCCTCCTCGCGGATGCGAGCCATCGCCTCGCCCACTAGGTCGGAGAAGGTGGTCAGCGCCACCAACTGCCGCGGGGTGAAGTAGTCGCCAAATGTCCGGAAGCCATACCGACGGCCCTGTGCATTGCTGGCCCACGTTCCTCGACTGGGTGCATCGGGCTTCCATCCAGGCTCTGCGCTTCGAGCTATGGCCTCATTTTCCTGCGTCGGCGCCAGGTACACCCGGCTGCGGTCGCCCTCGGCTACGATGGCCATCAGGCGCGCACCCATCCGCCCCGCATTCGCCTCGGCGTCGATATATTCATACTTGAACGGCGTTCCTGACATGAGGCACTTGAACGCACCGCGCCCGAGCTTGGTCCCCGCCTTGGCCGCCGCCGGGTCCTTCGGCTGGCCCACCTTGACGGTAAAGCGGTAGCCACCGTTCTCGATCACCGGCTCGACGTAAGCCTCCTTGCCCTTCTTGGTGGAGAGCATGAAGGTGGAGGCCAGCGGCACCTCGACACCGGCGAACGCCGGATTCGGGCTGTTCACCGTGCGCGCCCACAGCCAGGCGATGACGGTCAGCTCGCGGCCTGCATATCGCTTGAGGTCGGGCCGCTCGGCGACCATCTCGGCGGTCACTTTCATCTTGGGGTAGAGATGGCCGATGCGCTTCTCCGCCTCGTCGCGCATCCACTGACCGTAGTAGCGCACGTCCTCGGCCAGACCCGTGGCACCTTTCCAGCTACCGCTACTGGCGGCATTGGCGCGCGACGCAGGATTAACGGGCGCTTGTCCGGCGAACCTGGGCGGAATCTCGATCATCGCCTTGTTGATCAACACCGCCACCGGGTTGAGGTCGCTGGCCCAGGCTTCCAGCCCCAGCCGCTGCGCCTCCAGCGGCAGCGCGCCGCCGCCGGCGAAGGGATCATGAAACGCAGGCAGCTTGTTGCGGTCGAACAGGGCCTGCGCGCGCGGATGGCCGGCATTGTAGTCGCAGGCGCGCCGCCAGCTCTGCCGGATCTCGGCGCGTGCTTTGTCCAGCACCGCCTCGTTGGTGCTGTTCTCCCACTGCACCAGCTCTTCGATGAGGGCGCACAAGCGCTCGCGCTCGAGGTCGGCCAGCACCTCGTCGAGGGTCGGCTCGGGGCCGGGATTGGGGGGGTCGAGCGTGGTGCCCTCGGCCCGTTCGGCCCGTTCGACCGCTTCACGCCAGTGCTTGCGCCGCGCCTTGAGCACCTGCCCGGCACGCCGCTTGAGCCTGGCGTCGCTGCGCAGCACATCCACGTACTCGGAGGGGTCGTCTACCATCTGGGCGAAGATCACGGCACGCGCCGCTGCCAGGGGACGCCGCGCCCACCACAGGTGCAGGGTGCTGGGATGGCCGTGGCGGATGGATTTTTCTCTGGCGGACGCCTTGTTGATGGCGTCCAGCGGCAGGGCGACTTCGATGAGCTTCTTCTTGTTTACGGTCATCTGGTTTTCAACTCCGCTCCGGCGGGCGTCGTAATACGAAACCAACCTACATACGCCCTCGCGCGCCAATGCGATATGCCCGCGCGCTTGTATGCCAAACTAGCCGGGACTACACTCCGCTGTGTAACCCCGCTGACGATAGTATCGTCGGCCAGACGCCCCGAAAGGGGCGTTTCTTTTTTCCCCTGGCCTCACGATGGCGCCTCCGCCCGCGCCAGCAGCTCCGCAAAGTCGTAATTGACGCTGGTTACTCCGAAATCTGGGTCCCGCTTAAACGGCTCCCGAATGCAATGTACCCGGCGACCGCCACCACCGAGAAGCTCGCAAATACCGGGGAGGCAGCCCCCGGGCTCGTTGAGTGAGCAGCGGACGCGGACGCCTTGTTTGATGGCCCCGGGAAGCAGGGCGACCTCGATCAGTTTTTGTTGTTTTTCACGGCATTGCCAGGCCGCTACGAGCGGCAATATGGCTTGCAAGCTTGCGGAAATCGTTATAGCAATCCCGGACAGCGGCAGTGTGCCCGCCGAAAGCACCATCCGCCGGTTTGAGAGAAAATATGGGCTTGCGCGCTTCCTGAGCCAGCGGCATCAGGCTGCGGTAGTGCTTTAGCGTCGCGAGACTATTCGGATCCGGTTTGGTTGTGACCTGAAGCGAACCCGATTCACCCAGCACCGACAGGCGATACTCATCCGGTATACGCCCCATCCAACGGCCATAGGCCTTGACGGGTCTATCCAGCCTGACCGCAGGCTGCAGGACGACATAGCCCGCCGGATGCATTTCACCACCAGGCAATGCCAGGTCCACAATGGATCCCGGCCGACGCTCGAGCCGCTCTTCCCATTCGGCTCGCCATCGACGCAAGGTCGGGCCCAGGTTCCTTAGACCTTGCATGGAGTAGAGGTCCGGGGCCAGCGGAATCACTACGTCCTGCGCAGCGACCAGAGCTGCACGGTTCAGTGCGCCTAGATTCGGTCCTACATCGATCAATACCAAATCCGCTTCTACGCTCTTACCTGCCGCCATCAGAATTCGCCACAGTCCACTCAATACCCGGAAAGCACGCGGTTTACGGTCCAGGCAATCCGGCCACTGCCCCGAAAGCTCGTCTTCCGCGTTCCCAAGCGCCAAATCGCCAACCACAAGGCCGAGGCCCGGCGAAATATCCTCGACATGGGGCGCCGCCACGTCGCCCGTGCCGTCGAGCAGGGGCCTGAACGCACCGTAAACCGTCTGCTCGTGACCATTGTCTGACCAGACCTCTTCCAGCCGTTCGTCTTCGAGAAACATGCTGGTGAGATTGGCCTGGGGGTCGAGGTCTGCGGCAATAACGTTCAGCCCAAGGTCGGCATACATCCAGGACAGGTGATAGACCAACGAGGTCTTGCCTACGCCCCCCTTATTGTTGAAGAAGGCGATCGTTTTCATCTTGTCGGCCGCAAGGCCACCCGCACGTTGCTTGTCGTCACCTCGAACTCCGGGGGCTGGTTGCCGTTTTCTTTGAGCATCCTTCGCGCGGTAGCAATTCCGCCGCCAAACTTCTGCACGTATCCCAGCGCCCGCATGGCTTCGGCGAGGTTTGGGTTGCGATAGTCGGTCAGCCCTGGGGTGCCAAAGTTAGCTGGGGTGATCTCGCCAAATGGGCCGCCCGGACTCAAAATCTCAATTCGATCCTCGAACCAGTGGACTCGCGACGGCGCATGAGTGCCCTCGTAGTTTCGGTGCAAGACGGCGTTGCGAGTCAGTTGTTGCAGGGCGGCAATTGGATAAAGCGCTTTGCGCTGTTCGATCGGCGCACTGGTAAAATCCACCGCTGTGCGATTGTGCGCGATCAGCTTGTAGTCCAAGCGTTTGATCACGTCGGCAACGGTGCCATCAATCAATTCCTCATCCACAACCGGGTCGCTCAGCGCGCCGCCTTCTACCCGCAGAAACTGGACGTAAGCACCCGGTAGAAAGTCCCTCGTCACCTTCCCGATCACCAGGAGACCGAGCACCGTCGGCACTGGCTCATCTACAGCGACGATCATCTTGGTTGCCGCCAACCTCTGTTCCGCTGTGCGGTCGTTTGCCTCGAGAACATCCGGCGCCACCGCAGCGGGGAGATATTCAGCTTCGAACCGGCGCAGGTCTATATCCTGCATTTGCGCCATCGCCACCGGCTGGATGTCGTGGGGCCGATCTCGATGCCGGCGTTTCTCGTTCAGTACTCTCTCATCCTGCGCCGATGCGACTGCACGCTGCGACCCAATGCGAATCCATATACTGCCCTTATATCTTACCGGCGGAGAATCGGCCGGCCACACCGTAATCACTACCATGTCGGTGTTGCGCAAACGACGCTTGGCCACCGTCAATGTCGGTGGTGGGAGGACATTCCCGTCAGTCTTGATATGGCCTAACTTGAGCAGCAACTCGTCGCTTATGGTCAGCCCGCTGGGATCGCCGTTATCTTTTGCGCCGATGAATACGACGCCTGGACGACAGTGGCCCGGCAGGTCGTTAGCAAAAGCGCAAACCGCCTCGCGGACGGTATGGGGGGCTCTGCCCGCGAACGTTTCCTTTCGCTCTACCAGATCAGACTCGAGATCACCGAGCAATCGTTCCAACTGTGTCACTGAATACGGCTGTATTTCCCGTGCTGTCATCTAGGCGGTTTCGCTTTGCTGATCCATTCCGGAAAGTCGTAGCTTACACTGGTCACACCGAAATCCGGCTCGCGCCGGAAGGGTTCCCGGACGTAGTGCACCCGGTGCCCGCCGCCATCGAGACACTCGACAATGCCGAGGATGTAGTCCCCGGGCTCGTTGAGCGAGTAGAGGATTTCATTCCGGGTCACCGCCATCGCCGCCGCGCCGCTCACCCGGCCCTTTACTTCGATCAACCGGAATCGACCGGTACCCGCTACCCGGCACCCGGCTCTTGATATCGTAGCCCAGCTTCTCGAACTCCCGCTCCTCGGGATCGAAGCCAAGCTGCCGTTCGACCTCCATGATGATCTCGCGGGCACGGGCCGCGGATGCTTGCGTGTCCACCGTTGATGCGGCGGGAGCGAACTCGATAGCTTTCGGTTGATTCAGCAGCCCTTGAGGCACAACCAGAACACCGCTCAGCACCACGGGCGGCAGTGGTGAAATCGGTGCCTCCAGCTTCAACTCTTCCAAGCGCTTCTGAAGTCTCACCTGGAGATTGTCCGCACGCTTGCGCGCTTCGCCGGAATTGAGCCGGGCGCCAGTCTTGCCGGCTTGCTCCTGAAACTTCAACTGCTCCGCGCGATGCTCCCAATAGGTGATTTCCTTGGTGAGGCGGTCGTTGACCGCCGTTTCCGTCTTGGCGATCAGCGCGAGCTTCGCGTCGCGTACTTCCTTTAGGTGCTCCGGGACGACGTTGGCCACCGCGTAGCCTTGCGCCTTCGACTCCAGGTCGCGATCGAGCCAGGCGCATTCCGGGCGATCGAGAGTCGAATCGAGGCCTGGATCGCTCTCAGTGAGAGGCCGGTAGTCCAGGTACGGCGCGTAGTGGACGTGGCGAGTGACGCCCCCTTCGTCGAGCTCGACGTAGAGCATTCGCCTGGAGATCACACGTCGATCGCCAGAGCGGGTCACGCTGGCGTCTTGAATCGCGTGCTCGAGATAGAAGAGCACACGGGGCTGCGTACTCATGTCACGTTCATCGGCCAGGATGGCGCCGCGCTTCATAGATCGCGATGGCGTTCGAGCGTCAGATCGATCACGGCATCCAGCAACGGATGACCAGGGCAGACGAAAGCTACCAGTGGCTGTCCCTGCGGCGCCACTAAGGACTTCTAGAAGGCGACACGTTCGTGGCGGGGCAACACCGGTTCTCCGCTCCCGAGCAACTGGTCCCGATTTCGAACCGGTGCCTTTTATTTTTATGTTCATATGCTTATGGCATCCCCGAGATATCTTTTCCCTGAGATATTTTTTCCCTGACGATATCTTTCGTCATACTCCTACCCCCACGCTTCGTCGAACTCCTCGCTCACAGTGTGACCTGCACTACTCGGAGAGCGCGAAGCGCCTTTCTGCTCCAGCAGCCCGAGTGCATGAGTTCCCACACGAAGTTCTTATAGAAAGTTCCCTATAAGGGAACTATTTCTGTTATCCTTTCGCGAGAACTGTGGGGAAGTGGTGCGTGCGAATACTCGGAAAACTGCTGCTGGACGACTTTCGCCGCCGCCATGCCGACGCTAACAGTTGGATAACGTCGTGGGTATCGGAAGCGGAAGAAGCGACGTGGAGTTCCCCGCACGGCATTAAAGCAAGGTACGCATCTGCGAGCTTCCTCCCGGACAACGTGGTCATCTTCAACGTTAAAAGGAACTCGTACCGGATGAAGTGTCGGGCCGCGTACAAGACCGGCGTCCTGAAGGTCGTCTGGATAGGCACTCACGCTGAGTACTCGAAGCTGAAGTAGTAGTCATAGGCAGGATTCAATCATGTTTGCAAAGGTCATAAAGAATGACGTGCAGTACGCCGAGTACTCTGCTGCGGTCGATAGGCTGATCGCTCTGGATCCGGAACCTGATTCTGAGGAAGGGGCGCAACTCGAGGTGCTGTCGGTTCTGCTTGACGACTACGAACGTCGGCGGGCGACCATCGAACTCCCAGACCCCATTGACGCTATTCTCTTCCGCATGGAAGAACAAGGTCTGCGGCAGAAGGATCTCGTACCGTATATCGGCTCCAAGTCGAAGGTTTCGGAGGTCCTTGCGGGCAAGCGGCCGCTGTCGTTGAGCATGGTGCGAGCTCTCAGTTCAGGGCTTGGAATTCCCGCGAAGGTTCTCGTTGCTGCCTCAGCGAGTCGTACTGAAGACACGACTGAGGGCACGCAAGCAATCGATTTCAGCTTGTTTCCTATGCGGGAAATGGCGCGGCGCGGATGGCTACCGAACGCGGATCGGCCGGATCGTGATTCACTCATCTCGGCTGTTCGCCAGTTCTTCGAGGCACCTTCCACGGTTGGGCTGGGACCGGCGTACTTTCGGAGAAGGTACCACCTGGGGGGGGAAATCGCTCCTGACATGTATGCAGTACATGCATGGCTGACACGCGTGCTCCTTCGTTCGCGTGAACAGGTAGCTCCATTGAGCAAGTATCGGCGTCCTGATGATGTCCCGAGCTTTCTGCGGTCTGTCGCAAGACTCAGTTGGTCGGAGCAAGGTCCTCGACTGGCCGAGGAGTTTTTGAGCAAACACGGAATCCTGCTTGTAGTGGAAGCGCACCTGCCAAAGACGCACCTCGATGGAGCGGCGATATTGAATTCCGACGGGGTGCCCGTCGTGGGCCTGACGCTCCGTTATGACCGACTGGACAGTTTCTGGTACACGCTGCTGCACGAGCTCGCGCATGTGACTCTGCACTTGTCTAGTCCGGATGATGTGTTCGTGGACAACACCGATGACTTGGATGAGCTAGAGGCCAAGGAAATTGAAGCGGATCTGTGTGCTCGGGAAGCCTTGATTCCTCGGGCGATTTGGCGCAGCTCGGATGCTTTCCGAAGGCCGTCAGAGCGGACAGTACGAGAGTTCGCTGCAAATCTCGGCATTCATCCCGCAATCGTGGCCGGTCGTGTTCGTCGGGACAAAGCGAATTATCGGTTGCTGCCCAAACTCGTTGGGCAAGGTCAAGTGCGTCGTGCATTCGGCGTAGGAGGTTGAGACGTGGAACACCTGATCTCGCACTGGCGCACAGAGCGTCCGTACGTTCCCGTATTAAAGACCAAACTTGGAGAGGCGAACGCACTGAAGAAGCTTGATCCGGGTGTTCGTCGTCGCGTCTTGCCGCTACTGGATTTCTTGCCGCCCCCAACCAGCGAGTATTCGCCAATTGCCCTAGTCAACAGGATCTCGAAGGCCGCGTCGAATTTCGCGCGCTCGCTAGACGGTTGTCCGGCAGTCTACGTAGACACCTACGACATACCTCCCGCCTGCAAAGGACCTTCCGGCCGGCAGGCCATAGAGCCGGTTTGCGAGTCTTGCTTAAGTCATGGCATGTCAGTCATCCCCATAGTAGGGTTGGGTCGCACGCTTGAGCATACCGTTGCTGTCTCGAAGCTTCCCTTCCTTCAGAAAAGCGGTGTGGGCGTTCGCCTGGAGGTAGAGGATTTACTCAACTCATCCATTGTTGTTGCGCGATTGGAGAACACTCTAGGGAGGTTGCAGCTAGACACCCCAATAGTGGACTTGATCTTCGACCTTCGGTCGCTCGTTGGGCAATCGGAAGCACGATTGTCCGCTCTTGTGAGCGTAGCGCTCGTGGATGTGGCGCGTCTCGGCCCGTTTCGCTCGACGACGATATGCGGATCGAACTACCCCGTAGATGTCTCGGAGATCCCTAAAGACGGCCAGGCCATCGTCGAGCGCCGGGAACTGGCTATTTGGAGGCGGGTAGTGGCGGCAGTGGGGACAGTTCGAATGCCCCGTTTCGGTGACTATGCTGTCGTGCACCCAGACTTCGTGGAACTCGGCCCGGTGCCAAATGCGAACGCGAAGATTCGATATGCGTTCGGTGACCACTGGATTGTGCGGAGGGGGCATTCTCTACGCGAATCGCCGAACTACGAGCAGTATCGGGATCTATCGCGCGACGTCGCAGACGGACCGTACTTCCACGGTGCAAATTGCTCCTATGGCGACCAGTACATCGCAGATTGTGCGGCGGGCAGGGTCGGAACGGGCAACCTGGGCACGTGGGTGTCCGTTGATGTAAACCACCACATTACCGCGACCACAGAACTTATCGTGGCTGAGGTCCAGAGGTCCGTCGCGGGGATTGAGAACCAGCCGCTGTGACTGAGCTACCGGGCTCTGGCGCCGCTGGCGCCGACGGTTGAAATTACACGCGCGACGCTCTTTCGGGAGCAGCCCGTGTGAGAGATGATTGACCAAACCACGAATGGCTTGAAGAGGCGACAATGCCGCTCAGATCGCCGGTGCCACTGACGCGGGTCTACTCCCTAGGCGAGTCGATGATTCCGCCCAGGTCGAGTTCGCCGTAAGGCTTGTCGTGCTCCGTGAGCGCGACCACTGCCTGCACGGCCGGCCGCAGCACGGTACGGGCGATGGCGACGGCCGGTGCCCGGCGGGCTTGCCGGCGGCGGTAATCCGGTTGGGGTCACGTTTTTTGGTGGGCTTGCGTTTAGTCGCCATGGGCTTCGTCTCTATCTCTGTGTTCCACCGGCAGCAAGCGGGTGCAACCGCGGCGGTCAGTGTCCCACAAGCCGGCGATGGTATTCGGTTCGCCCGCCGCGCAGTGCGCGAAATGGCGATCTTTGATGCTAGAAAGTGGCGGAGAGGGTGGGATTCGAACCCACGTGGGACGGATGCCCCCAACCGATTTCGAGTCGGTGCCGTTGTGGCCGCTTCGGTACCTCTCCGAGTGTGAGGATTGTAACGCGGCATTGCGCCAGGCGGACACTACCCCGCTAGAATACCATCCAAAGTGAACACTACTGTGGGTCAACACTGCCTCGGACTAAGGCTATCTAGCCGGAACAATCTAGCCGGAACAATGCCGCTGGCGTAATCGGCGATGTGCAAGTTGTTATGATCAGAGCGAATGACCATCGCCCTCACCCAACCTCTAGTGCTGCGCCTCCCGCTCCTACTCCTGCTGCTCACGCTGCTCCCTGGCTGCGGCGAGCGTACTCCCAGTAGGCTGGAAGCCATCCGCGACGGCGATGCACTGCGGGTAGGCACGCTCATGTTCTCCGGCAGCTTTTGGCGCGACGCTGGCTATCAGGGCGGATTCGAGTGGTTGGCAACGCGCGCTTTTGCCGGTTATCTGGGTACCCATGCCGAGTTCGTGGTCTATGGCACGCGCGAGGCGCTGCTGGCCGCGGTGGCGGCCGGGGCAGTAGATGTAGGCGCTGCGTCCCTGACGGTCGGTGGCAACGACAACAAATGGATACGCTTCAGCCGTATCTATCGCCGTGAACCGC
This sequence comes from Gammaproteobacteria bacterium, assembly GCA_012103455.1. Taxonomy (GTDB): domain Bacteria; phylum Pseudomonadota; class Gammaproteobacteria; order HK1; family HK1; genus WLWT01. The sequence continues at coordinate 2,077,736 of WLWT01000001.1, read as the reverse complement.
TGCTGGCAGTGTACCGCCGCGGCTCTCACCGGCCCGCAAATGCCGGAGCATTGCTCAAGCGGGCCGTGCGGCGCTCGTTCGGCGCACACCTCGGCCCTGTCTCCTCTCACATCCCACCGCAACCCGCGAGCGAGGCCTTGGCCGCGGTTGAAAACGGTGCAGCGCAGGTTGCACTCGTCTTCCGGCATGAACTGCTGGCAGTGCAATTGGCCTACCCCCAGCTACGCACCGCTTTTGCTACCGGGGGCGAAGGCGCCATGGCCTGGGCTTTCGCAACAAACCGGGACGACGCCCTCTACCTAGCCTCGCTGCGGTGGATTGACCAAGCGGCGCGCACAGGCGCATTGGCTCTTTTCCACGAACAAGCATACGGCCATCACCGGGGCTTCGACTACGCGGATCATCTGATCTGGCAACGCCACGTACGCACCCGCCTGCCGCGGTTCGAGCAAGCTTTCAAGGCGGCTGGACAGACCGTGGATCTGGACTGGCGGTTACTGGCCGCGCTGTCTTATCAAGAATCCCACTGGCGCCCCCAAGCCGTGTCCCCAACAGGTGTGCGCGGCTTGATGATGTTGACCCGTTCCACCGCTAAACTCGTGGGGGTAGATAACCGCAGCGATCCGCTCCAGAGCATTTTGGGCGGCGCCAAATATCTGCGGCATCTGACCGATCGGGTAGCGCCCGGCATAGACGCCGCTGATCGCCCGTGGTTTGCGTTGGCCAGCTACAACGTCGGCCCAGGTCACTTGAGCGACGCGCGCTATCTCACCGAAGCGTTGGGCGGCGATTCCAGGCGCTGGGCCGATGTACGCGCACACCTGCCACTGCTGGAGGATCCCCGATGGCACAGTAAAACTCGCCACGGTTTCGCCCGCGGTAAGGAACCGGTCGCTTACGTGGCCAACATCCGCCGCTATTACGAAGCACTGCGGCTAACATCTAAATGAAACGTATCTATTCAGGACGTCATTTCCATCCGTTGAGGCTGCCCATCCGAACGCTCCGTCAACCCGGCGGGAAATTGGCAGCTAAACGTACTGCCCTGCCCCACTTTGCTGGTAACGTGCAGCTTAGCTCCGTAGTGGTCCAATAAGTGTTTAACGATGGCCAAGCCCAAACCGGTGCCTCCTCGGTCGCGTGAGCGGCCTTTATCGACACGGTAAAACCGTTCGGTCAGCCGCGGTAAATGCTCTTGGCCAATGCCATCACCATCGTCTTGCACCTCGAAGAACGCGCCCTCGTCTGCGGCAAACCACCGCAACTGAATATGGCCCCCGTAGCCAGTGTACTGAACCGCGTTTGAAACCAGGTTGACGACGATCGTTTGCAGATCATTGAAAGCGCCCCACAGACGTAGCCGGTCATCCATATCGGCCTCTATGGTCAATCGCTTCGCACCCCCTAACTCGGCTGCGTCATGGCGGGCAACGGCGATTAGCGCGGGCACATCCACCACCTGATTTTTCTCGACCGCCGGCGAACTCTCGATGCGGGCGAGCATCAATAGGTCTTCCACCAAGCGGCGCATGCGTTCGGTCTGATCGCTCATGGCGGCGATGGGACGCCGCCATGTTGCCGGTACCCGATCCGGGTCGCGCTGGAAATTTTCCAGGTAGCCGCCGAGCACCGTGAGCGGCGTGCGCAATTCATGGGAAACGTTGGCCACGAAGTCGCGCCGCATGCTCTCTATGCGTTGCCGCTCAGTGCTGTCACGCACTATGAGCAGATGTTGTCCTTCGGCAAAACCCACCAGACGAAACTCGATGGAGACCTTCGGATCGGTGGGCGAGGGTATCGTCAAAGACGCCTTACAACCGTCTTCAAGAAAACTTGAAAAATCAGGGTGGCGGACCAGGTTGACGATGGGCCGGCTGCGATCCTTGGAGACGCTGATCCCCAAAAGACGGTCTGCCGCAGAGTTAGTCCACTGAATATCGTAGCCGCTGCCTAACAGCACTAGAGCATCGGGGATAGCACGCGTCGATTGTTGAAAGCGAATCAATAACCGGCGCAGCTCACGCTTCCTCTCACGGTACGCTTTTTCACGTAGGTACAGACGGTGAAAAATCTCGTCCCACACTCCTTGGGCATCGGGCGGGTAATCGGGGCGCTCGCGCTCGAGCCATGCCATCATTTGCACACCGAATCGCAGATGACGCAAAATATAAGTTACCGCGCCGGCGAGCCCGCCCAAGCTCGCCACGCCGAACACGCCGCCCAAGGTGATGCCAACTAGCAAACACAGCCCGGCAATACGCGCTTCAATCCAAAGTGCCCGCTTTACCGCCGCCGTCACTCGCATTGGTGCAAACTAGCGGGCGCCTGCTAAAAATAGTCATTGTTTCGTGAGTGCAAGGAAGCACCGCGCGCGCAACCGCAGTGTATAGGTGATACCTGAGGATTGGAGCACGGCGCTGACGCCGCAATCGCGGAAAAAGTGCATTGTTAGAGGTGCCCTAGCGTCAACGCGCGTCTTGGGGAGGCATCGCTACGCTAAATTTGTAACCAACGCCACGAACCGTTTGAATGTGCTCGTCGGTGCCACTAGGCTCCAACCGCCTGCGCAGCCGGCGCACATGAACATCGACGGTGCGCTCTTCTATATACACGTCGTGTCCCCAGGCATTGTCAAGCAATTGGGTTCTGGAGAATACCCGCTCCGGATGGCTCATCAAAAAATGCAGCAGGCGAAATTCGGTCGGGCCTAACTGAGTCTCAACGCTATTAGCCATCACCCGGTGACGCTCAAGGTCGATTTCAAGTCCACCCGCCCTGACAACCGGTTCGAAATCGGCGACACCCGCACGGCGCAGTACCGCCTTGACCCGCGCTTCCAATTCGCGCAAAGAGAACGGTTTGCCCAGATAGTCATCCGCCCCTACATTGAGGCCGCGGATACGATCGGCCTCCTCGCCCCTGGCCGTTAACATGATCACCGGCAACGCCCTAGTCGGTTCTTCCCGGCGCAATCGCCTGAGAAATTCCATACCGCTGGAATCCGGTAACATCCAATCCAACAACACTAGATTAGGCATCGCCCTGGAGATCAGTTCCCAAGCCTCGCCTACACTACTCGCCTCCTCGACGGCGTACCCGGACATACGAAAGTTGTCGGCCACCATCTCCCTTACGGCGGGCTCATCTTCGACGACGAGCAAGCTTTTTTGCCTCCGCCCATAAAAGGCTCCAAGCAGGGCAGCCTTACGTAAGTCCGACATTGGTAAGCCTGACATTGGTAAGCCTGACATTGGTAAGCCTGACATTGGTAAGTCCGACATTGGTAAGTCCGACATTGGGCGAATCAAGCCAACGCATTAGCCTCGCGCTCCATATCCTCCACGCTGATATGCCTTACATCCTTGCCCTTGACGAAATAGATAAGATACTCGCAGATATTCTTAGCGTGATCGCCTATGCGCTCCAGCGCCCGCACGCACCAGATGATATCCATGGCTTGCGCTATTTGACGGGGATCTTCCATCATGTAAGTGCTCAGCGTGCGCATGATGGTCTCGTATTCAGCATCTACACCTTCATCTTCGCGTACTACACGCAAGGCTGAATTGACATCCAGTCGCGCAAATGCATCCAATGCATCATGCACCATCTTGGACACGCGACTCCCCAGGTGCTGTACCCCATTCATCTGGCGGCGGGAGTAACAGGTACCGGCAAGCCGCGCCGCCATGCGCCCGATCTTCTCCGCCTCATCGCCAATGCGCTCCAGATCAGTGATGGTTTTGATGATCGCTACCACCATGCGCAGATCACCGGCGGCAGGTTGGCGCAGCGCAATGATGCGGGTGCACTCTTCATCAATACCGACTTCCAGTTCGTTGATCTTGCAATCATCTCCTACCACACGCTCGCCGAGTTCTACATCCTCATCGCGCAGCGCTTTGAGCGCATTGTCGATCTGCTGCTCCACTAAGCCACCCATGGCCAACACACGGGTGCGTATCGCCTCTAAGTCTTCGTCATATTGGCGGTGAATATGTCCGCCTAGATCGGAGGTATCGAGTTCCAATGGGCCCGCCTCGCCAGTGTTTGGTAGGGTTGATGGGGTTATAGGACTAATGAGTTCATGGCGTTGTAGCGCTTGAGTTTCAGCCGAACCGGCCAGTGATGTAGTCCTCGGTCAATTTGTGCCTAGGGTTGGTGAAGACCAAAGAAGTCTCACCGACTTCCACCAGCCGTCCCAGATGAAAATACGCAGTACGCTGGGATACCCGTGCCGCCTGTTGCATCGAATGGGTCACGATGGCGATGGTGTATTGCTCACGCAATTCGTCGATAAGCTCTTCGATGCGCGCCGTAGCTATAGGATCCAGCGCCGAACAGGGCTCGTCCATAAGGATGACGTCGGGACTCACAGCGATGGCTCGGGCGATACAAAGGCGTTGCTGCTGGCCACCGGACAAGCCAGTGCCGGGTTGCTCCAGACGATCTTTCACTTCGTCCCACAGGCCAGCTTTGGTCAAACTGGTTTCCACGATCGCCTCGAATTCGCGCCGATTCGATGCCAGCCCATGGATACGCGGGCCGTAGGCTACGTTGTCATAGATGGACTTGGGGAACGGATTCGGCTTTTGAAACACCATGCCAACCCGGGCGCGCAGCGGCACTACATCCAACTTCGGATCGTAGATATCCTGGCCATCCAGCGTGATCATGCCGCTCACGCGGCACGTATCAATGGTGTCGTTCATACGGTTAAGACAACGCAGAAATGTTGACTTACCGCAACCGGAAGGCCCGATCATGGCAATGACTTCGTTCGGCGCGATATCCAAGCTGACATCGAATATCGCTTGCTTGCCGCTGTAGAAGACCTTGACGTCACGGGTAGCCATACGTGCGCCGTCAACCAGCGACTCCCCCTGCGTGACGAAATCATCCGCCAGAACGTGCTCCAATTCCGGTCTGATTTTGCCCTCGCTTGCAGGCGGCCCTGCTGCGGGCGTCAATAAACTATCTCCAACGACGAAACTATCTCCAACAACGGCTTCACTCATTGCCAAACGCGCTCCAGATGGCCACAGTATACGTTCACTAAGCTACCAACGCTTTTCAAATCGCTGCCGAAGTAAGACCGCGGCGGCGTTCATGACGATTAGAAACACGAGCAGCACCAAAGTGGCCGCGGCAGTACGCTCCTCGAAGGCCCGCTCCGGACTGTCCGCCCAGAGGAAAACTTGCACGGGCAGCACCGTGGATTTATCGAGCGGATGGGCTGGAATATCGACGACGAAAGCCACCATGCCGATCATGAGTAGCGGCGCCGTCTCACCGAGGGCACGCGCCATGCCGATGATGGTACCGGTTAGCACCCCCGGCATGGCCAACGGCAATACGTGCTGAATAACCGTTTGCATAGGCGATGCGCCCACACTTAAAGCGGCCTCGCGAATAGACGGCGGTACCGACTTGAGCGCCGCCCGCGCAGCGATAATGATGGTGGGCAAGGTCATCAGTGTCAGCACCAAGGCGCCCACCACTGGCGCGGAACGCGGCAGATGGAAAAAGTTCAAAAAAACCGCCAGACCCAGCAGCCCGAACACGATCGACGGTACCGCAGCCAGGTTGTTGATGTTGACCTCGATGAGGTCGGTCAGGCGGTTTTTGGGGGCGAGTTCTTCCAGATAAATAGCCGCTCCCACGCCCACGGGAAAAGACAATACGAGAGTGACGACCAGGGTATAGAACGAGCCCGTCAAGGCCCCACGGATCCCGGCCAACTCCGGTTCCCTGGAGTCTCCCGATTCGAAAAAAGCGCGGTTGAATCGCTTCTCGATACGGCCTGCTTCTACCAACTCATCGATCCAGGCAATGCTCTTGTCGTTGAGCCGGCGCTCGTTTTCAGGTAAGCGGCGGTCCATGATGCCTTTCATCAGCATATCTACGTCGTCATCGGCGGGTACCCAAACCGTGCGCGTTTGCCCGATAAGCGACGGCTGCTCACGCACCATATCGCCCAATTGGAATGCCGCGCCCGGACTTACCAGCTTGTAGAGCCTGCGCTTGGATCTACGGCCTTCGACTTGCGGGAAGGCTTTACGCATGGCGGCTTTGACGACACCGCCAAAATCACCCTGGCGAATGATCTCCGGATCTCCGGTGCGCTTCGGATCAATGCGTGCCGGATCGAAGTAGACGTCAATCGCCATATACGTTTGGCGCAATGCACCGGTGCCGTTACCGACGATGGCGGTCAACAGCACGAGCAGACAGATCAATGCCAAGGCGATGGCGGCAATGCCGCACAGGCGAAACCGCTTCTCTGCCGCATAACGCTTCGACAGCCGCCGCTGAAAACGGGGATCGTCCCAGAGATTGCTCGGGGCCGTAACCGGTTTATTCATATTGTTCCCGGTACTTGCGCACTACATAGAGCGCGATCACGTTCAAAATAAGGGTAACGATGAACAAGATAAGACCGAGCGCGAACGCCGCCAGAGTCTTGGGACTGTCAAAAACCTGATCGCCGGTCAGCAGTGTCACTATCTGCACTGTGACAGTGGTGACCGCCTCCAGCGGATTGGCGGTGAGATTGGCCGCCAGCCCTGCCGCCATCACCACGATCATAGTCTCGCCAATGGCTCTTGAAACGGCCAATAACACACCGCCCACGATACCGGGCAGCGCTGCCGGAATGACCACTTGCCGGATAGTCTCCGACTGGGTTGCCCCTAGCCCGTAAGAACCGTCACGCAGCGACTGCGGCACCGCGGTAATGACATCATCGGCAATGGACGACACGAAAGGAATGATCATGATGCCCATGACCGTGCCCGCGGCCAAGGCACTCTCCGATGACACGTCCAAACCCAGATATTCACCCACTCCCCGTATTTCGGGTGCCACCACCAAAGCGGCGAAATAGCCGTATACGACCGTCGGAATGCCGGCTAGCACCTCCAACATCGGTTTGGCCCATGCGCGAAATTCAGGGTGAGCGTATTCCGCCAGATAGATGGCCGACATAAGCCCTATGGGCACGGCCACGCACATGGCAATCCCCGAGATCAACAAAGTGCCTACGAACAACGGCACCGCGCCAAAAGCCCCGGATGAGCCGACTTGATCTTCACGAATAGCCGTCTGCGGGCTCCACTTGGTGCCGAACAAAAAGTCGGCGGGCGGGATCGCCTGGAAGAAACGGTGGGCCTCGAACAGAACCGACAACACGATACCTACGGTGGTCAGTACCGCCACCAGGGAGCTGGCGATCAAAAAAATGCGCAGCCCGGCCTCCACCTGATTGCGCGCGCGCAACTGTGTCGATATGCGAGCGCGAACCCAAACAGTCGTCAAGATCGCGAGGCCTAGCGCCAATAGGGTCAACAGCCAATGAGAACCACTCATGAGGCCGCGGTAACGCTCGGCCGCGGCTGTCAACACCGGATCGACCGCTCTGGAGGTGGCATTGCCTTCGACAACGCCACGGATATCATCCAACACCAAGCCCAGTTCACCGGCGCTCAATGAGCGCATGGTCTGCGGCAATTCCGCGGCCACCATGCCGGAGATGATGTATCCCTCCAGCGAAAACCAAACGCCCGCCAGCAAGATGGCAGGCGCCGCGCACCACATGGCGGCCAAGCTGCCATAGTAGGTGGGCCTGGAATGCAATTCACGTAAACCCTGGGGCGAACCGGCAACGCTGCAAGCGCGTTGCCGGCCGACCATGTAGGCGGCGCCAGATAGCGCCAACAGAACCGCAAAAAGAGGGATAGCGGACATGAGGGAGCGAGTTACATCGTCAAGTTGGTGTTATTCGCCGCCGCCGCAAACGCTTCGCGCTCCTCATCAGGCATAGGGATAAGACCTTTGTCGGTCAAATACCCATCGGAGCCCCAGGCTTTCTCGGCAGTAAACTCGGTCAGGAACTCCTGGATGCCAGGTACCACACCGATGTGTGCTTTCTTCACGTAGAAGTACAGAGGACGCGACACCGGGTATTTGCCATCGGCGATATTGTCGAAGCTAGGTTCCACACCGTCGATGATGGAACCTTGCACCTTGTCGGCATTTTGGTCGAGGAAGCTGAAGCCGAAGACACCGACCGCATCTTTATTAGCCGCCAGCTTCTGCACGATAAGATTATCATTCTCGCCAACCTCGACGTATGCACCGTCCTCACGCACCGAGTGGCAGATACGCTTGTACTTCTTCTCGTCTTGCTTTTTCATCTTCTCGATGAAGCCGATCTGCTTGCACCCGCCTTCCAGCGCCAGTTCAGCGAATGCATCCCTGGTGCCGGAGGTGGGCGGCGGACCTAGCACCTCGATCTTAACGGCGGGAAGGGACGCATTGACGTCGCGCCAAGTCTTCGACTCATTAGCGCCCAACTCGTTGCCCACCCCCGTTGGGACCTGCTCAGCCAAGGCGAGAAAAACATCCTTGCGGGTGAGCGAGAGCCGCTGCGCGGATCTGGCGTTGGCGATGACTATGCCGTCGTAGCCCACCTTGACTTCTATGATGCCGGTCACGCCGTTCCGGGCGCAGCGGTCTACTTCCGATTGCTTGATGCGGCGCGAAGCATTGGTGATATCCGGATGCTGAACGCCCACGCCCGCACAGAACAACTTAAGACCACCCCCGGAGCCGGTAGACTCGACCTTCGGGGTCTTGAAACCGGACGATTTCCCGAACTGCTCAGCAACGGTGGTGGCAAACGGGTACACGGTTGACGAACCGACAATGCTGATGTAGTCACGCGCTTGCACTGCCGTACTCAAGGTCACAGCAGCAAAAGCCGCCAAAGCCGTACGAGTTTTCATTAGCTCAGGAACCCTCTTAACTCAGATGAATTGACTCGGGCGGGTATTTCGGGCAATGAATATGACAACGGCGTTACAAAGCTGTAACACGCGTGTTACAGCGTGTCATAAATGAGGTCTTGAGCCGGTAGCATGCGCCGGCCGATCCCTGTAACGTGGCGCGCCTCGACTATGCGCCAGCCCTACAAATCACTCGACCATGGGCGCTCAATCACGCAGTTCCAAACCATAGAACTCCACACCGTAGGGCGCTCAACTCATAGGACACTCGACTATAGGCATCCGACTATGGCTGGACCCGATTACTTAGAATTCGACACCTTGAGCCTACACGCCGGACAGCAGCCGGACACGGCCACCGGCGCCCGGGCCGTGCCCATCTACCAGACGGCCTCATTTGTTTTTCGCAGTAGCGATCACGCGGCGGCACTGTTCAATGCCGAGCGCCCAGGTCACGTCTATTCGCGCATCACCAACCCCACCAATGCAGTGCTGGAAGAGCGCGTCAGCGCCCTGGAAGGCGGGGTAGGCGCCATCGCCACCGCCAGCGGCCAGGCAGCCATGCATTTGGCCATCACTACACTGATGGGCGCCGGCTCGCATATCGTCGCTTCTCGTTCACTCTACGGCGGCTCGCACAATTTGTTGTCCTACACACTGCCCCGCTTCGGTATCGAAACGACGTTCGTCGATCCGCGCGACCCGGGCGCTTTCGCCGCGGCTATCCGTGACAATACCCGGGCGCTCTATGGTGAAACACTGGGCAATCCAGGCCTTGAAATCATGAACTTCCCGGTGCTGAGCGAGATCGCTCACCGCCACGGTATTCCTCTGGTGGTGGACAACACCTTCGCCACACCCTATCTGTGCAAGCCCTTCGAACACGGCGCCGACATCGTGTTCCACTCAGCCACGAAGTTCTTGGGTGGACACGGCGTAGCCATCGGGGGTGTACTGGTGGACGCCGGCCGTTTCAACTGGGAGGGCTCGGGTAAATTTCCCACCATGACCGAACCGTACGCCGGCTTTCACGAGATGAATTTCGCCGAAGAATACGGACCGGCCGCTTATATCAACCGGGCCCGCAAAGAGGGCGCCCGCGACTTCGGCGCCTGCATGAGCCCGACGACTGCTTTTCAAATACTGCAAGGCATCGAAACGCTGCCGCTGCGTATGCAACGCCACGTGGACAACACCCGAGCCGTGATCGCTTTTCTAAAAGAGGACGAAAACATCAGCTCGGTGAGTTATCCGGAGCTGGACGATCACCCTGATCACGAGTTGGCCAAGACATTACTGCCCAAAGGCGCGGGCGCGGTTTTCAGTTTCGATCTGAACGGGGGCCGGGCCGCCGGGCGTGCTTTTATCGAGGCTCTTGGCATCTTTTCGCATCTTGCCAATGTGGGCGATGCCAAGAGCCTGGTGATCCATCCCGCATCGACCACCCATCACCGCATGGATGGGCCCGCGCTAGCGGCTGCCGGGATCACGCAAGGTACTATTCGTCTATCCATCGGACTGGAAGACCCGCAAGACCTCATCACCGATTTGAAACGTGGCCTGCGGGCGGCTAAGCGCGTCAAGCAGTGATAAGCCGCCATAGTCATAAGTTCCCATAGTGAATAAACCTTAAGTCATAAGTGAAAGAGCTAGCGCAATGTTCGTTGAAATCGATGGCGCCCGCGCCTACGCCTACACCGGCGCCCGCGCACCTGTAACCGGCCAACCTACCGTTGTTTTCGTCCACGGCGCCGGCCTGGATCACACAGTGTGGACCCTGCAAGCGCGCTATTTCGCGCACCACGGCTGCAACGCGTACGCCGTCGATCTGCCGGGGCATGGCCGCAGCGAAGGTCCCCCGCTAGCGGCCATCGAGACGGGCGGCGCGTGGTTGAACAAGTTCTGTCGGGTTATTGCCCATGGCCAAGCAGTGATGGTAGCCGGTCACAGCATGGGCTCGCTGGTGGCCTTGGAAGGTGCCGCCCAAGCGGGTAGCGGCGTGAGCGCCCTCGCCTTGGTCGGCACCGCAGTGCCCATGCCAGTGGCCGCTGTGCTGCAACATGCGGCAGACGCGGATGATCACGCCGCTTACGACATGATCACCCTTTGGGGACTCAGCCTGCCCGCCCAGGTGGGCGGTGGGCCGCATACACCTGGAGAGTGGCTGACTGCATCTTCCTTGCGCTTGCTCGAACGCAGTGGACCCGGCGTTTTGGGTAACGATCTGCGCGCTTGCAATCACTATGAAAAAGGCGTGCAAAGCGCTGGTGAGATCACCGCTGACACGTTGCTGATCCTAGGACAGCTAGACCTGATGACGCCGCCTAGGGCGACCGAGAATCTGCACGCAGCCCTCGCCAAAGCGCGGCGCGTAGAGGTTGCCGGCACCGGCCATATGCTGATGGCAGAACAGCCCGACGCGGTTCTAGAAGCCCTCATCGATCTGTTTCAAGGCGCCGCCGCTAACTCGGCGTGATATTAAATCGGCGTGATATACGCCGGCAGCCTGAAATAAACCACGACTCAGGCTCGAAGAGGGGTGTTTTGTCGCGGGTACCCCAGCTATGATCCCGCCGTCGCACACCTTGCGAGTCAACTTGTATGGTCAAAGACGTCGCATCCGCCGAGGACGTCGCCGATGGAACCGTGGCGCAATTCGGTGACAAACGGTGTGTTTACTATGATGGCTACTGGATCCGCCACTACACCCCGCCTCCCGACGACTTGCACGCCCGCAAGGTTCTCATCGACTCCCTCACCCGCCGGCTGTTTCACCATACCGAGCCCGGCATCAATACGCCCGGCGATCGGCTGGATCGCGCACGGGAGGCGTTCCAGAAGGAAATCGAACCGAGCCGCAGGCGGGTCAACGCAGCCATGCTGGCCGGCGCCCTGTTCAACCGCGCCACCGACATCTTTACCGCCATCGTGGAACTCGGCGAACACGGCGTGGAGATAAGCAGCGATAACGAGTTGATGCTCAAGTGTGAACGATACTTTCAAGAAGCACTGGAACTCGGTAAGCAAGTCAAACATTACAGCGGGCACGAGGGCATCGACGAGTTGTGGGGCGAACCCTTCAAAGCTTTTGCTCTGCCCATCCCGGTGTTCTACGAGTCGCGCTATCTCAAGATCGCCCAGAGCATGCGCGATATAGATGCCATCGCCAGCGTCATGTGCGACGTGATCGGCGCTGTATCCGGTTTTGCCGATAGTGTTCCGCTCATTCACGCCTTTCAGGAACAGGCGAAACTCGAAAGCGAAACCATGCGCTCCGATCCGAAGATCTTCGAAGTGTGGCCAAGTTATGTGGCGGCGGGAGAGGCGCTACTCAGCTACGCACCCACGGGACCGCGTAACGATGCGCTGCACCGGGAAGTGGGCGCCCTGCTGAAGGACGGCAAAGCTTTGATCGGATATATCGCGGGCGCCCGAGTGCCCATGCCTAAAAGCAGCCGTCAATACATGGATGCTTGCATGGTCTTCGAGGGGACGCGGCGTCCGATGCTGCACGCCGCCGTATAGGTGAGTTCGACCTCTACACTGAAGCGCTTACGCTTCCAAGTAAGCCTTGAGCTTTTTCATCGCCGCCGCCTCAATCTGACGGATACGCTCCGCCGATACGCTGTACTCGGCGGCTAGTTCATGCAGGGTCGCTTTCTCCTGCGCCATCCAGCGGCGCTCGATGATATCGCGGCTACGCGCATCTAATTTATCGAGACCGTGGCGAATACCTTCAGCGCTACCGCGCTCCCATTCCTGCGCCTCCACCACAGCGGCCGGATTGGATTCATCATCAGCCAAATAAGCAGCCGGTGTGTAAGCTTCGTCATCATCAGCGGGCATATCGAAAGCCTCGTCACGCCCCGCCAACCGGCGTTCCATCTCGTACACTTCGTCCGTGGTCACACCCAAGTCGGCCGCGATCGCATTGGCCTCTTCGCGGTTCAGCCAAGCCAAGCGCTTCTTCTCACCACGCAAGTTAAAGAAGAGCTTACGCTGTGCTTTGGTGGTCGCCACCTTGACGATGCGCCAGTTACGCAGCACGTATTCGTGGATCTCGGCGCGGATCCAGTGTACGGCGAAAGAGACCAACCGTACCCCGAAACCCGGATCGAAACGGCGTACCGCTTTCATCAACCCGACGTTACCTTCCTGAATGAGGTCGCCTTCATTCAATCCGTAGCCCGAATAACCACGGGCGATCTTGACCACGAACCGCAAGTGAGCCGTCACCAACTGCCATGCGGCATCCACGTCGTTGTCATCGCGCAGGCGTTCGGCCAGCTGTTTCTCTTCTCGTTCCTCCAGCAACGGGAACCGCTGTACTGCTCGCTTATAAGCCCGTAGATCCTGTGTGGGCAAAGTCAGCGATAGTGCAATTGCATTGCTCATATACTCGTCTTCTCTTCCGATAGCTTTGAAAGCGATCTGAGGGCGGCCAGGATACATTCAAGAGCATCCGGCAAAAAAGTTAACAATCATTTTAACTTATTGATTGAATGGTAAAATTTTCACCCAAAACAACTAAACATAGTCCCAGATGAGCACGGCAATGCTGGCGATAATGAGGCCGCCACACCAAAAAACCAGCCACCACTGGCGGCCACGCCAACCCACCCAAGTCAGAATGATGCCGATGATAAGTCCGATGGCGTAGGTGAACACCATCACCTCATCCGAGCCCGCGCCACCCAGCTCGCCGCTGGGGTCCTGACCTTCTCGATAGCGCATCTTGAACGCCTCCCAGTTATAACCGCTCCCGGTGATAGATCGCCCCAGTGATCAATCGCCTGCGGGGATCAATCACGTCACAGGGCGCGAGCGGTGTCCGGTAAGCAATCGGCGATCACCTGAGCCACGGCTTCCAGTGCCTGCATCCCAGGAAACGTGCGCCGCCATACCATCGAGACCCGCCGCCTAGCCCCTTATAAACGCCAACGTATAGATGCCAACGGGCGAACCACCACGCCCGTATCAGTCATCCATGCGCTACGCACCGCCAGCGCCGGTACCAGTGTGCAGCCAAATCCCGCGCCGATGAGTTGCAGCAAGATCTCTAGGCTGGCCGCTTTGCCGAAATGGCGCAATCGCGCCACGGCGACGAAGTAGCGTAGGCCGCGCAAGTTCATACTGGCGCCTCCCTGCCCAATGACTCAACAGCATGACTCAATGGCTACTATTGCCGGGCTACCATTGCAGTAACCACCATTTAACAGCCGCTATTCAACAGCCGGCCTTGGTGCAACCCAACCCCACCCGGCAGGTCGAAGCAGGCACCTTTATCCTTGGAGACGCCCCGATGTTTCGCTCGTTTTTCCTCAATCGCCAATGGTTTCACTGGTCGCTCATCGGCAGCGCCTTAATCTTCTACGTTACTTGGTACAAGGTGCAACTGGACGTCAGGATCAACGAATGGTTCGGCGAGTTCTACGATCTGATCCAAAAAGCGCTCGGCAAAGCCGGCAGCGTTTCTCTAGACACTTTTATCGACAGTTGCCTAACTTTCGCGGCTATCGCCGGAACATACATCATAGTTGCCGTACTGCTGGACTTTTATGTTCGCCACTTCGTATTCCGGTGGCGCACGGCGATGAACGACTACTACGTGAGCCATTGGTACAAAGTACGCCACATCGAAGGCGCGTCGCAAAGAGTGCAAGAGGACACCATGGAATTCGCCAACATCGTGGAGGGGCTAGGCGTATTTTTCCTTCGTTCGGTGATGACATTAATCGCATTCCTACCCATTCTATGGGAACTCAGCAAACACGTGACCGCGCTCCCATGGATAGGTCCGGTCGATCATTCCCTGGTGTACGTCGCCATCTTATCGGCGGCCTGCGGCACCGTGGTGCTAGCCATCGTCGGCATCAAGTTGCCCGGCCTCGAGTTCAACAATCAGCGGGTGGAAGCGGCCTACCGCAAAGAACTGGTGCTAGGAGAAGATGATGCCGCCCGGGCAGGCCCGGAAACCCTTCATGAACTCTTCAGCCGAGTACGCAAGAACTACTTCCGCCTCTACTTGCATTACATGTACTTCGACGTCGCCAAGTGGTCATATCTACAATCGACCGTTATCTTGCCCTACATTGCACTGGCACCTTCCATTGTTGCCGCTGCTTTCACTCTAGGCGTCTTGCAACAAATCGTACGCGCCTTCGGCAGAGTAGAAGATTCCTTTCAATTCTTGGTGCATTCCTGGAAAACAATAGTTCGCCTGATGTCCATCTACAAACGCTTAAAAGCGTTCGAGGCAGCGATCGATGGCAAAGAAATGCCAGCGGTTCCAGACCCTCTCTAACCCACCATCAAAAGAGCACCGCTAAAAATAGTCATTGTTTCGTGAGTGCAAGGAAGCACCGCGCACACAACCGCGCCGCCGCAAGCGCGGAAAAAGCGCATTTTTAGCAGGTGCCCTTGAGTATGAACCGGCCATAGAGGAGGCCGCACCCACTCCTCCATACATTCCCCAATCTTCACTGAGTCCTCCTTAAGCCAGCTACCCAGGCATTTAACGGCCTAGGCGTTCAATCATCGAAGCAGCAACAGTGCAAGCGTACGTGAGAGCGGTGACCCCGCCCAACGCGCGGCCCGCCAGTTAATTTCGCAGCGCTTGTAGAAACATTGACTCGACCACATTTTTGTCGATCATCTGTTTTGTCAACGATCCGTCAGCAGAGCGCAGGATAGAAAAAATGCCCAATCGCAGAACCCTACGGCACCACCCGCGTCTACACCTGCGCAGTACTCGCGAGAGGATGACGTAATGCCCAACTCAGTCAAAGCTGAATCGATCGCATACAAACCACTGCTTTTGGCGTCATTGTCTTTGGTTTTGTTATTGACACCGTCACTGGCCAGTGCGCAAGGCGCGGTGCTGGATCCCGAACGTGGTGTCATGACGATGGCACCCCTACTAGACAAGGTGACGCCCGCCGTGGTCAGCATTTCGGTACAGCCGGTCAATCCCGCTGATCCGCTTTTGCGCCAGTTTTTCTATACCCCGGAACCACGGCGCCAACATGCCTCCGGAGTGGTAGTGGACGCGAAACGCGGTTATGTGCTCACCAACCATCACGTAGTCGATAAAGCGGATCAAGGTGCCGTCATCGTCACGCTAAAAGACCGGCGCAGACTCGAAGCTGAAGTGATAGGCAGCGATCCGGATACCGACATCGCACTTTTGAAAATTCCGGTCGAGCATCTTGAACAATTGACTATGAACGATTCGGACACCGTCAAAGTAGGTGACATCGTTTTCGCTATCGGCAATCCCTTCGGCCTTGGCCAAACCGTCACTAGCGGCATGGTGAGCGCGCTTGGCCGGGTGCTGCGGGGCGATGGTTACGAGGATCTCATCCAAACCGATGCCGCCATCAATCCGGGCAACTCCGGCGGTGCCTTGGTTAATTCCAAGGGCGAACTCGTAGGCATCAACTCCTCTATCATCTCCGCCGCTGGCGGTAACCTCGGCATCGGCTTCGCCGTCCCCACCAACATGGCGCGGGCCGTGATGGACCAACTGGCCCGCCACGGCGAAGTACGCCGCGGCGTCATCGGGGTAGCCATCGTCGATCTCACCCCTGAGTTAGCCGCAGGCCTTAAACTCAAGCAAAACCGTGGCGCGGTCATCTCCCGTGTACAACAAGGCTCACCCGCAGAGCGGGCCGGACTGGAAGCAGGCGATATCATCATCCGTGTCGATAACAAGCCGGTACGCGGTTCGGGCCATCTGCGCAACTTAGTTGGCATGGTTGAGCGGGGTAAGGAAATCGACGTCACTTTTATTCGCAATAACCGCCGCAGAACCCTACGGGTCGAAGTAGGCACCATCGGCGCCACCACCATAGGCGCCTCCAGCCAAGCGGGCGGACAACTGGAAGGCGCAAAGTTCTCGCCCATCCCATCCGATCACCCCATGCAAGGACAATCCGGTGTTTATGTGGACGAAGTGCGCCGCGCTAGCCGGGCCCATGCGGCGGGTTTGCGCAAAGGCGATGTCATCGTGCAAATCAACAACGTCTGGGTGCGATCAGTCGATGAATTGCGCAGCGTGGTAAGCCGCCTGGGACGAATCGTTGCTTTTGCACTGATACGCGACGGCGCCGGCTTATTCATACCGGTGCGCTGAATGACCATAAGCAATAGGATGGACGCCTCCTCACCTTTAACCGGCATCTAGGTGCCGAACCAGCGATCGAACATAAAGCTGGTGTCAAGAAGAGGATAAGGAGTCCAGCTTATGAAGATTATTCGAGAATGTAAGCCCGCCGCTTGAAGGTGGCTGGCTCGCCCTGGGCGAATACGTGTTCTTGCAGCCAGGGGTCAAGACCATTGATGGGCAGCAGAGCGCGGCTCCGGTCCGCCAGTTCGTGCTCCGCCTAAATCATGAAACGGGCCGCGATGTTAAAGCCGAATCGATTATGCCGGTCGCGAGGTGGCCGCAACGACGCCCCCAGCGAAGGGCCGCGTAGCGTTTCGTATTTGCCGCATCCCTCCTGCATGTAACTTCAACTTTCCATCACAAACAATTCCGAGGTACGGGTTTGTAAATGGCCCATTTCGACGACACCCGCTTCAGGTGGATCGGCCATCCCGTCACCCGCAAAGAAAACACCCGGTTGCTCCGTGGTGAGGGCCGGTTCACCGATGACTTCAACGCACCGGACCAACTCTACGCCGCCATGGTGCGATCGCCCTATCCGAATGCTCGTTTTGCCCTGTCCGGCAAGCGCCAGGCCCAGGCTCTACCCGGCGCAATCGGCATCGTCGCCGGTCAAGACTGCCACAGCCACAAGCTTCGGCCCATCGCCCACAACCCCCTGCCATCGACCCGCTTCGATCTCAAACTGGCCGGCGCAAACGGCGCCATCTTCGAAGGCCCCCACCACCTGCTGCCGCTCGAGCAGGCGCGCCACGTCGGCGAAGCGATCGCCATGACTGTAGCCACATCGCGCGAAGCGGCCAAGGACACGAAACCAGCTTCGCCCAGGTTGCCGCTGACCTGCTACACATCGATTTCGCACACCAAGGGATTTCGCACACCAAGGGAGTTCGCACACCAAGGGAGTTCGCACACCAAGGGAGTTCGCACACCAAGGGAGTTCGCACACCAAGGGAGTTCGCACACCAAGGGAGTTCGCACACCAAGGCGCTGGGGACTACGAAACCGTCTTTGAAAAGAATCAATAGTCTTGGATTTTCACTCAGCTAAAGTCCAAGATCATTTGCCGTATCACTCCGACCACCACGGCGCAATCGCCGATCTCCGTAATCGGATAACGCGGGTTCAACGGCTTCAGATAGCGGCGTCCAGCGTCAACCACCAGTTGTTTGAAAGTAAGTGCCTCACCGCCGTCCGGGCGAATAACCACATAGGAACCATCTTTGGCTTCCATCGCCGGATCGACACAAATAATAGCGCCATTGGGAAAACTGGTTCCCGCGGGCGCCTCCATCGCATCCCCTGTCACGCTCAAAGCAAAGCTGCCGGACGAGAACGGTCTGGACGCCCTCACCAGGGTCCTGTCCGCCGCCTCACTCATCCGGGCAGCATCCCAACTCAGGGCCTCCGTCCATGAGATCAGCGGTAATTCATTGCGCACTTGAGCCGAGGGGTCGATGTTGTACATGTCGGCAGTTTCGAAGATGCCGGACGGCAGGAACGGTTCCCCTATTCCATCAGTTAACCAATCCGCACTGATGCGCTTGGACCGGGCCAGCGCCCTCAGCGCATGACGATCAGGAACAGAGACGCCTCGCTCCCAATTGGAGACCGCTTGCTTGGTAACGCCTGCAAAGCGACCAAACTCCACTTGATTCACGTCCAAAAGGACCTTCCTCATGTGGCGGATCCGATTCCTGCACTTCATTCATACAGTAAAGGTTATTTGACCAACTGGCAATATGCGTTGACTTACAACGTCAAATTCCTTTTACTTCTTTTGCTGGAATGAGAACAGAATCATTCCTTCCTGCTCTTCTCATTCCAGCACTAACCACCATTACAAAATCAAGGAGAGTTTTGCCCATGTTGATATTGACCCGCCGAGTCGGAGAAACCCTAATGATCGGAGATGAGGTATCCGTAACCGTACTTGGCGTCAACCGCGGCCAGGTGCGCGTGGGTATCAGCGCCCCTAAATGCATTCCCGTTCACCGCGAGGAAATCTATCTGCAAGCCAAAGCCCCACCGGTAAAGAAGAGCGAGCCTAAATCATGATCTCCAAGCACCCCGCTCTCCCCCGCGCATGATCATCACGCGCACAGCCCATGGTCTACCTTCGGTCCCATCTGGGGCCTGGCTCAAACGAAACAGGCGATCGGCACACCCGCGCAGCACACTGGTACACTGGCTGCCCTGAGCGCGCTGGAACCAGGATGGGTTATAGCTAAACGCCATAGGGCTAATACGCCATAGGCCGTAAGCCTCACACTTCCTCCAGGTGGCGCGCCAACGGAGGATGTGCCGGTGGACGGTATACACGATCTGGGTGGCAAACACGGCTTTGGCCGGGCGCGGCCCGCCGCTTCAGGCGAAGCTAAAGATTCCAACAACACCAAGGATCCGGGGACAACCGAGGATCCTAGAGAAGCCGAAGATTCTATAAACGCATTTCAGGCCTATTGGGAGGCGCGCGTATTCAACATGATGCGCGAACTAAGGCGTGCCGGCATCATACGCAATGCCGATCAGTTTCGTCACGCCATAGAACGCATCGACCCTCGCGCTTATCTGCTGCACGGCTATTATGGGCGTTGGCTAGGCGGCTTGGAAACATTGGTGGTGGAAGCAGGCATAGTAAGTCAGGCCATCATTGATGAGCGCGCCTTGGCATTGGGCGCGCCAGCCGATGCCCTGATAGCCGCCCGGCCAGCAAGGTCCACGCACACGCCGTCCGCCGGCACCGTTAGCACTAGCCATTCGGCGAACAGCCACCACCGCGTCACCGCCGCAAGGCAGGCGCTAACCCCGGCCAAGTTCAAGCCGGGCGATTGGGTGCGTACCGTGCCAACAGGTACCCCCGGCCATACTCGTCTGCCCGCCTATGTGAGGGCCAAGAGCGGGCGCATCCTCAGCGCTCACAACGCTTGGGTTTACCCCGATACCAATGCCCATGGCTGCGGGGAAAACCCACAGCATCTCTATACCGTTTCATTCACCGGCGATGAACTGTGGGGGGCATCGGCGCAAGCAGATTGCACCCTTAATATCGATCTCTTCGAACCGTACCTGGAGGCACTGTGAGCGAGCGCAGCGACGCCGAAATTCGTGCCCTGGCCCTCGAATCCTTGCTCATCGAGCGAGGGTTGGTGGACCCGGCTAAAGTCGATGACATCATAGAACGGTACAACAACCGGGTAGGCCCGATGAATGGCGCCCGTGTAGTGGCCCGGGCATGGACCGATCCTGACTTCAAAGCACGCCTGTTGAACGATGGCACCGCGGCCATTGCCGAATTCAACTTCGAAGGCGGCCAGGTGGATAAGCTGGTGGTGGTCGAAAACACGCCTCAAGTGCACAACGTGATCGTGTGCACGCTCTGCTCATGCTATCCGTGGGCGATGCTCGGGTTGCCACCGAGGTGGTACAAAGATCCCGCCTACCGCTCGCGAGTAGTGCGTGAACCCCGCCGAATACTGGCGCAATTCGATGTGCATTTACCATCCACCACCGCCGTGCGCGTTTGGGATTCCAGCGCTGAAATTCGCTACATGGTATTGCCCCAAATGCCCGCACGGCTACTGGGAGAAAGCGAAGCAACCCTCGCTCAGCACATCTCCAGGGACGCCATGATCGGCGTCGCTCTCATTTAGTGTCAGTTATCCAACATTGCCTATGGAGCACCTTTAAAAATGCACTTTTTCCGCGATTGCGGCATCAGTTCCGTGCTCCAATCCTCAGGTATCACCTATACACTGCGGCTCTGCGCGCGGTGCTTCCTTGCACTCACGAAACAATGACTATTTTTAGAGGCGCCCTATATGGTTTTGTTCATGCAAGAACCGCCAGGTGAGCTTGGACTGCCGATGGCCAATGGTGAAATGGTATTCGAACAGCCGTGGCATGGCCGCACATTCGCCATCGCAGTGACGCTTTGCGAGCAAGGCGTGTTGAC
This sequence comes from Gammaproteobacteria bacterium, assembly GCA_012103455.1. GTDB lineage: Bacteria > Pseudomonadota > Gammaproteobacteria > HK1 > HK1 > WLWT01. The sequence continues at coordinate 2,056,828 of WLWT01000001.1, read as the reverse complement.
CTGGTCGCAATTCCAGGCAGCACTCATAGCCCAGATCGATCAACACGGCATCCATCAATCTGGCACCGATCAACACACTAGCGGCCAACCTAACAGCAAAACACCACCGGCGCCGGTTTACTACGAGCACTTTCAACGCGCATTGATCGCCATCTTGCAGACCAAACAGATAGTGGGTGCCGATCAGCTACGCCGGCAAGAAAACACCATACGTGCACTGCCTCATGGTCACGATCACCCAGCCGAGTAGAGAGCGGCGCTTCGCCTTATTCGCCAAGCGGTAAGAACGAAAGCGCTGCGAGGTTAGAATTCTCGCAGCGCCGCCACCTGGTCTTTTTGTCTTCAAGGCGTCAGCGAATTGTCATTTCGCCACCCATGAAATACCGCTCACCGCAGTGTTACCTTAACCCCGGTAAAGTACTGCAATGGATAACCCATGCGTCTGCTCCGATTGCTCAAAAGAGACCTGGCTCAAGAAACCCTTTTGTGGGTTGAGCAAGGCCATATTTCGCACCAACAAGCCCGTGCCATTTGCCGCAACTATGGCATAGATATCGACTCCATCGCCCAACGCGCGCTCGGCTACAGTGTACTGACGGGTCTTGGTTATCTATTTGCCGGATTAGCGGTGATCACCATACTCAGCGCCAATTGGGACGATATTCCGCGCTGGATACGCATGGCCGGTCTAATCGCATTAACCGGCGCGGCACACGGGTATGGACTACGATTACATCTGGCCGGCCGCACTGCTTCGGCCACCGGTCTCTTTCTATTCGGCAATGTGCTCTACGGCGCCTCTATCGCCCTCATCGCCCAGATCTATCACCTGGGGGAACACATGCCTAACGGCATACTTCTATGGGCCCTGGGAACCATGCCGTTCGCTGTTATTCTTCTGAGCGATCGACTCATGTCGGTGAGTTTAGCTATTGCTTTTATATGGTTCTTCGTGGAACTGGACACGGGTTATTTCCCGGCCCTATTTCCTCTCTTTTTAGCGGCGAGCATCTACGTTTTGTGGCGCGGCAAAGGTAGCGCCATACTCTTTCTCGCCACTGCAGGAGGCATTGGCCTTTGGCTAGTAGCGGCCTTGTCAACTCACTGGTCGGAGGAATACAACGACAAATTCTTTCCAGAGCAGGTGTTCATCAGCATCGCGCTTTTTCTCTTCGCTTACGCGGCCAGCCATTGGTTCCACCAGCGGGAAAGTCATAAGGCTAAAGACTATGGCATCCTACTGTCTCTTTGGACACTGCGCTTCACCCTTCTCAGCTTGTTCGTGTTGAGCTTCGCCGAGCCCTGGAAAATGATGATCGAGGCGGTTTACCTGCACGACAAAGAAATGTGGATCATACTCATGGCGTTAACTTTTGGCGCCCTATGGCTAGGTTGGCTCAGCGGCCAAGCGCAAAAAATCACAACCATCGCAGCCGGCTATCTTGCGATAGCTATCGTGGTCGTCTACTTCGATGATTCGCTATATGCAATCTGGTTACAAATCCTGACCAACATCGTGTTGCTCACAACGGGCATCGGATTGATCTGGCGCGGCCTGCAAGACGGTACCTCCCATTACTTCTTTCTGGGCATCGTCACCCTCTTACTCATCGGCTTGATACGGTACGCCGATCTCATCGGCGGCTATGTGGGCGGTGCGCTCTTATTTCTCCTCATGGCAGTGCTGCTGCTAGGCGCGGCTAAATACTGGCAACGCCGGCAGCAAATGAAGGCCGTATGAGCACAGTGCATAAATTATTGGCAGGCGCTATCGCGCTACAGACAGTCACTCTGATCGGCATGGTGGCCCACAGCGCTTTGCCGCTCTTGATAGGTGAAGAGGTACGGGTAAAAACGATCCCCTACGATCCCCGATCCTTATTGCGTGGTAACTATGCCCGGTTGAACTACGCATTCAGCCGGGTCACCCTCCCAGCACAACGCCTGCGCCAGGGGGAAGTCGTATACACCACCCTCACATTAGGGGAAAACGGCTTATACCAATTTAAGGAAGCCTCTTTAGAGAAACCTGCCGATGGTGTTTTTCTGCGGGGACGTACCAATCGGAGATCGGCGCCCCGAGGGTGGGCGCGTACTCATCGTATACGTTACGGTATAGAGGCTTATTTCGCCCCCAAAGAGAAAGCCTTGGCATTGGAGCATGACCTAAGACGAGGCGGCATTGCCGTCCTCATGGTGACAAAAGATGGACGCGCGGCACTGAAAGATGTAATTGCCAATACCAACTGATATGAAACCTCATCCCGCTTACGAGACACTCAATCTATGAATCAAGCGGCCAACGCGCTGCTCAGTGAGCTATTGGAAATCACTGAAATCTGCTCCAGCTCATCGAACCGCCAGATGACTCGGCGATCAAAGCCCTGGCAGCGGCGGAATGGCCAGGCAATTTACGTCAAATCGACAACGTGGTGCGAAGAGCAATGGCTATTGCACCGGCCGAGCCATCGCTAGGCGACGCTCTTACCATTCATAGCCAACACGTTGATTTAGCTTTGGAATTCGAAGCCGGCAGACCCAAGTCCAAGAGCTTGGCTTCAAGCCTTCGAACGAGCGGCGATTGCGTTTGATGCTGTCACTCGCTGACGGGACCAGAAGATTAACCCCATCACTGAAGATACCCCCACACCGTGCAGGGTTGATGCAGGCCAATGTTCTCGGCGTCGTTTATAAGCCGCGGGCGCATATTACCGAACAGTACCACCGAAAATCTATTTCTGCGAAACGGCTCCCATGGAAAGCTGGCGCGCCCGGAAGGATTCGAACCTCCGACCCCCTAGTTCGTAGCCAGGTACTCTATCCAACTGAGCTACGGGCGCGTGGATAGAAAATGCGGCACGTTTAGCGCCGAATACAATATTATCTATTGCTGGAATATCTAAGTCCAGTGCCTAGTTTATCAGATCTCTACCACTGAGCTAATGCGACAGCAACGTAAGATGGCGTTATTTCCGACAAGCGCAGCGTCGTCAACCACGATATACCGATAGTGAGAATAAGGCAGGCAAATGAGTATTTGGCACCACAGAGTGGCGATCGCATCAACCAAAATCTTATCGAAGATAAGAACCACTGACACAGAAGATTAAGCATCAGGACGCCTAACTTGGCGGAGAGGGAGGGACTCTGTTCCTCCAGCCCTATACTCTCAACCCATCTGATTTCAAGGGACTGAAACCATTGGTGTTTTTCAGATAGTAGAGCGACTTTATCAAATCCCTTCATCAGAATGAGCCGTTGCTGAAATGCCTATTTGATTGCGAATCATTCTCAATACCGGGCTACGCTCCCCCTACCCCGCAGGCTCATCCCTTGCGTTCCTCCCCTGACAATACCTTTGCCCCTATTGCGGGGTCTCTCCCTGTAGCCTAGAATTGTGGGCACAATTTTTGTGGGCACAATTTCCAATGCGCAAGACCGCTGACCTGAAAATCAGGATCGAGCCAGACTTAGTTGAAGATTTCCGTGAAGCCTGTGCTGCGGAACATAAGAAGATGGCATCCGTGTTACGTGACTTGATTCGGAACTTCGTCAAGCGGCATAGAGAGTCAATGCAAAAAGACCTGTTCGGAGAACAAGGAAGGCAAGAAGCAACACTAACTAATGCCTACCATCACGACACGGAGTCACCAAACAGATAGAAACGCATGAATACTATTGACCTGCTGCCAATCAACAACACAGAAATCGCCCAAGAGAAGCTGGACATTGATGAAAAGAATCGCAGCAATCTTTTTCAATGGAACGGACAGTTCTCCCCCCAATTCATTGAGGCATTACTTGCGCAATATGCGAAACCAACCTTTCACGTTCTAGACCCCTTTATGGGAAGCGGCACAGTACTTTACGAATGTGCACGTTTCGGACTTCAGGCTTCGGGCGCAGACGTTAACCCAGCTGCTCTCAAGATTTCCACAGTCTACGAGCTATGCCTTATTGCTAAGGAAGAAAGAAAAACCATTCTTCATTCCCTTGAGGAATTGCTAAAAGCCTTCTTACCCCTTCTGCTCCCGCTTTTCTCATCCAACCACCACGTTTCTCGTTCTTATGCGGACACATTAACCGAACTCCTTGCGTTAGCTAAGAAGTTTCCCGTAAAACACCCTGAACGCATTGTGTTAGATGCGTTTGTCGTACTGATAGACACCAAGAAATGCCATGATTCCGCCTCTGCGATTCCCGACACTTGGCGTAAGTTCGCAGAGATTCTCCTCAGTCTTCCGTCAACCCACCATCAAATTCGCGGCTTTAACTCCGATTGCCGACAATTGCCACTGGACGACAATGTTGTTGACCTTGTTATTACCTCCCCACCATATATAAACGTCTTCAATTATCACCAGCAGTACCGAAAAAACACTGAACGTCTGGGCTGGGATATTCTTGAGGTGGCGAAATCTGAGATAGGTTCCAACCGAAACATCGGGGTAATCGTTTTCTTACTTCGATTCAATACTGCCTAGATATTGCTGAGTGCTTCTCCGAGTTGAGCAGGGTATGCAAACCGAAGGCACATATTATTTTCGTGGTCGGGAAAGAATCAAATATTCGGGGGGTGGCTTTTTACAATGGACGACTGGTTGCTGAAATTGCCACGCTATGCGGTTTTACGCTCGCCCTTCGCCAGCAGCGTGTATTCCAGAACAAATTCGGCAAGTATATCTACGAAGATATACTGCATTTTTCAACGCCCACTAAACAGGCAACGCTTGACTTTCCCGCAATACGCCAAATTGCTCTTCAGGCATTACATGACGGTGAGAAAACAGCCAAAGATGAAAGCATTCTTTCAGATATTTCAGCGGCAATTGCGGGCGCGGAGAACGTCTTTCCGTCCCCACTGTATCCGGTGCATGAGCAACAGCCATGACATATCCGAAGCCGCACTTCAAGAAACTCGAAGCACTCCTAAAGAACGACAAACTCCCTCCTGACGACAAGGACCAGGTTGACCATGCCGTTGAGAAATACCACGAATGGATAGCTGACACCTAGCAGCGATAGATGGAACCCCCAGACAAATGCCTTGACGCAATGGTGAAGGCACTCAACGATTACAAGTTTTTCTTTGATGCTGATTTTATATTTGACAGCTCAAACGGCTTTCTTTACCGGCAGAAGGGGCAACTTAAGATTGACAACACGATTATTGAAGAATTTCTTCCACGTTTGATAAGCCCAACGGTAATACCTGAGCTGCAAGAACATGAGTTTACCATTGGACCCGTAACAGCATATTCATCAGTTTCGTTCGAATCTACCATTCATACTCAACCGGACGGTGGCGGAATGGTAATAAAGAGCAAAGACCAAGATTTTGCTATTACCAAGATGCTTTACCTCAAGAGTTCTCATAACTCAGACTTTTCCGACTCAATAACAGAGCAAACCTACCTAACATACGTTGCATCCGAGTGCAAGACGAACCTGGATAAAACGATGTTTCAAGAAGCATCCGCAACCGCACAAGACCTAAAAACCGCTGTTGTTGGTGCAAAATACTACCTTATTGCTGAATGGCCGGATATGACTCCACTGAGTACGGCAACTACTTATATTGATGAAGTTTTGATTCTTCGAAAAGCAAAGCGAATGTCTTCCAATATTCGTGCCAACTATGGCTCTTACGCTGGCAGGGTTGCAGCGAGAGATGACTACAGAGCATTTCTTAAGAAGCACCCTTTCGAGAAATCTGTCTTTCAGCGGTTTTGCTACCACATCGCTGCCTTGTTTCCTCAAACTGAGGACGAAGTCTTAAAGAATGGGTTCTTTTAGGCGCATCGCATCGGCATGAGTCAATGAAAATCGCCAAGCGTTGCAAAGTTCCAATACGGAAAGACCATTCCTACAAGGTTGCCGCAAGTTCGGCAAAGACAGCACTTTCAGACCTCACCCCTAACGTTTGTTTTCACAGTGAAGCCAAATAATATGAAGAACCCGAAGACAATCGCAACGATAGGATTTATGGGGTAGTGCCTTGACACAATGTAGCGTTATTAGCTAGTTTAGTCCTGTTATAGGCTTTGTAGGGCGCTCCCAATGTCTTCCCCGTCATCGGTCCAAATCATTTCACGCTCAGGCAATCGGATTAAGTTTGAAGTACAGATGGAGTTAACCGGCTCATTGCTAGATATGGAAAGCACGATTCTATCAGTGAGTAACCAACTGGGTTGCTGTGCGACAGCCCAAGCCCTTCATCGTTTTGATACCGATGCAAGCCCAATCGAGGTGGGCGGTATAAAACTGACTTCGCGCACGCAGAGCAACAAAACGTATTATTCGCCCTACGGACCTGTGGATGTTGTCCGCCCTGTGTACCAAACCTCTAGGGGCGGTCGTATTGACTGTCCATTGGAAGCCTCAGCACGGGTCATCCAAAGCGCAACCCCGCGCATGGCCAAGCTATTGTCAAGCAAATATGCCCGGTTGAACGCCAATGAAACTCGCCATGACCTTGCGGATAATCATGGCTGCACGGTTTCAGTGAACTATTTACAGAAAGTCACCGAGCGAGTGGGTGCGATTGCCCAAGCCAAGGAGGAGGCATGGAGCTATCAGACACCACAGTTCGATGAGGAAGTAGAAGTCGTGAGCCTGAGCCTAGAGGGTGGGAGGGTGTTAATGCGCGACGGTGCTCGGCGAGAAGCGATGGCCGGTTGTATATCATTGTATGACGGTCAGGGGCAGCGACTCCATAGCATTTATCTGGGCGCCTCTCCAGAGTATGGCAAGGCGTCATTCAAACAGCGGTTTATTGCAGAAGCCGAACACGTCAAGTCGCTCTACCCCGAGGCCACTCGAGTGGGCATTGCCGATGGCGCGAGCGATAACTGGTCGCTGTTAACGCCCCTGACGCAGTATCAGATTTTGGACTTCCATCATGCCACAGAGTATTTGGCGCGGGCGGCTAATGGGGCCCATCCGGAAAAGACAGGAAAGTCAAAACGAAAAGCTTGGTTAAACGAGCAATGCCACAGACTCGAACATGACAGCAATGGTGCACAGAAAGTGCTCACTGAGTTGAAAAGAGTAGGCCGTAAACACCTAACAGAAGAGACTAAGGAAAAAGTCAAAGACGCCATCCGATACTTCACCCATCAGCTGTCCATGATGGACTATGCGCGGTATCGTGAGAAGCAATTTCCAATCGGTTCTGGAGTCACGGAAGCGGCCTGTAAAACGCTGATAAAGCAGCGATTGTGTCGTTCGGGCATGAGATGGAAAGATAAAGGCTTGCAGACAGTGTTAAGCCTGCGCGCGCTAGTGCTGACCCAAGGTCGATGGCAACAATTTTGGGCGCGCATCAATCAGTGCGGCATTGAGGCTTGGGTTTAGAATATACATTATTTAGAGGCAGAACCCGATTTATGTGTTTTTAACCTATTGTTTTACAAGGTTAAAACGACAGAAATGGCGGAGAGGGAGGGATTCGAACCCTCGATGGGCTGTTAACCCATACTCCCTTAGCAGGGGAGCGCCTTCAGCCACTCGGCCACCTCTCCGGGGAGCAAAATATCATACAGAAGCTGGGAGCGAGATCCCAGCTTTCGTTGATGCAGCGGCTCAGGTATGCAGCCGCCGCCAGCGATCAACCCCACCGGCGATCAGCGATTCTCGCTAACCGCCGGTTCTCCCAACCGTTCCTGCTGAATGCGCGCGTAGATCTCTTCGCGATGAACCGAAATGGTCTTGGGGGCATTGACGCCAATACGCACTTGATTACCTTTGACGCCCAGGACCGTCACCGTCACTTCGTCGCCAATCATTAACGACTCACCTACGCGCCTAGTTAAAATCAACATCTCAACATACTCCTGTCTAGGGATTCTCAGCGTGTTAAAAAAGGGCTCAGCATTTTTCCTGAGCAGAGAATGGATATTGTAATCGAATTGGCCTCCCCTCTATCGCGACAATCCGATCGTACCTCTCTTCTACTTCACCACTTACAGTAAGTGCAGTGCATGCGCTTGATTGGCACCCCTGTAAGTGAGAAAAGACATCTGTTTCCCCACCTAGTTCACCTGCAGCGATTCATCCGATAAGTTCGAATCTTGCTCGAGCGCGAACGCCGAATGCAGAGAACGCACGCCGAGTTCCAGGTATTTCTCATCGACCACAGCGGAGATTTTTATCTCCGATGTCGAAATCATTAAAATGTTAATGCCCTCAATGGCCAGCGCTCTGAACATTTTACTAGCAATTCCGGCATGCGATCTCATACCTACTCCAACGAGTGAGATCTTGGCGATTCGGTTGTCGCCAATCACCTGTTGCGCCCCTATTGCTCCCCGCACCGCTTCGACTACCTGCATAGCTTTGCCGAAGTCACTACGGTGGACGGTAAAGGTGAAATCAGTACTTCCATCGCGGCCCGCATTCTGCACGATCATGTCCACCTCGATATTGGCGGCGGCTACAGGTTCCAGAATGCTTGAAGCTATACCAGGACGGTCCTGTACACCGAGGACGGTGATTTTCGCCTCATCACGATTAAAAGCGATGCCGGATATCAGCGGGGTTTCCATCTCTTGCCCATCCTCGGGAGCAATCAACGTGCCACCATTAGACCCAAACGTGGACAACACACGCAATGGCACGCCAAATTTACTAGCGAACTCTACCGAACGAATCTGTAGCACTTTAGCCCCAAGACTCGCCATTTCCAGCATTTCCTCAAATGTCACACGCTGTAATCGGCGTGCTTCCGGCACCATACGCGGGTCGGTGGTAAAGACCCCGTCCACATCGGTAAAGACTTTACATTCATCGGCTTTCATGGCTGCAGCCAAGGCGACGGCTGTAGTATCAGAGCCGCCGCGTCCTAAAGTAGTGATGTTATGCGCCGCATCCACACCTTGAAATCCCGCCACCACAACAACCCGTCCTAATTCCAAATCAGCTCTAATGCGGCGCTCATCCACCGCCAAAATTCGCGCCTTTCCATGGACTCCATCGGTGCGAATCGTCACTTGCGCGCCAGTATACGACCGTGCTGCATAGCCCATGGTTTCGAGCGTCATAGCCAACAACGCGATAGTCACCTGTTCACCGGTAGCGAGCAACACATCGAGTTCCCTTGGCGGCGGCGCCGCATCGATCGCCTTAGCCAAACCTAGCAAGCGATCGGTCTCGCCGCTCATGGCCGAGACCGCCACCACCACGTCATGGCCTCCATCTCGCTGCTCGCCTATTAATTGTGCGACATGTTTGATTCGGTCGATAGATCCAACCGAAGTGCCGCCAAATTTCAGGACATACAATCCCATTTATAATACTTCCAACAGCGTGACTTATGCCAAGAGATCTGATCTCTAGCGGCGTTTCATCGACTGAACAGTGCTTAGTGAAACAACCCTCCCAGCCGTCTAACTCACTAATTGGCCAGCAATCCAGTCGGGAACACTTGCCAGTGCACCATCCAGTGCCGCCGGATCCTTACCGCCTGCCCGGGCCATGTCCTCGCGCCCCCCCCCTTTGCCGCCCACTTGGCCAGCCACGTAATTCACCAGCGGACCGGCTTGCACCCGCCCGGTCAAATCCCGCGTGACCCCTGCCACCAGGCTCACTTTCTCTCCTTGCGCAGTACCGATCACGACCACCCCGCTTCCGAGCCGCTCTTTCAATTGATCGAGACTGTTCGGTAAACCTTTGGCATCCACGCCATCGAGGCGTACCGCCAACACTTTGATACCACTTACCTCGATCACGGCCTCCAACAGATCTCGCCCACGCGAACTCGCTAGTTGGTCACGGGTACGTTGCAAATCTTTTTCAAGTTCACGGATACGCGCAGCCAATGTGTGCACGCGGCTCTCCAGCGCATCCGGCGCCGTCCTCAACGCACCACTTACGCGGGCGAGCAGAGCCTCACGCCCATACAACCAATCAAGCGCCGCTTCGCCAGTGACCGCCTCAATGCGGCGAATACCACCGGCGACCCCGGTTTCCGACAACACTTTGAACAAACCTATGTCGCCGGCCCGCGCCACGTGCGTACCACCACAGAGCTCTATACTAGCGTTGCCGATAGACAGGACCCGTACCCGTTCTTCGTACTTTTCGCCAAACAACGCCAGCGCGCCGCTATTCATCGCCTCATCAATAGGCATGATGCGGGTAATAACCTCATCGTTGGCCAAAATCCAGTCATTGATTTGACGCTCGATGGCGCTCAGCTCTTGTGGTGAAGTAGGCTCGAAATGAGAAAAATCAAAACGCAGCCGCCCGGGCTCCACCAGCGAGCCTTTTTGCATGACATGCTCGCCCAAAACATTGCGCAGCGCCGCGTGCAATAGATGGGTGCCGGAGTGGTTGCGCATGGTGGCCCGCCGCGCCTGCTCGTCAATGCACGCGCTCACCGCCTCACCAACGCGCAGTTCGCCCGTCAACACTTTGCCGTAGTGAGTATTCGCCTCACCATTGCGTTTGGTGTCGCTCACAGTGAATTGAGCCGCTGCGCTGGTGAGTTGGCCTTGGTCGCCCACTTGCCCCCCCGATTCGGCATAGAAGGGCGTCGCATCCAGTAACACTGCGCCCTCATCACCCGCCTGCAACACATCCACCAGCTCGGCGCCTTTGAATAGGGCCAGTACCTGTGCGGTGACCTGCTCATGGTCGTAACCGACGAACTCGCTTTGTAAAGCGGTAGTCAACTGTTGCGAGGTATGCGCCGCGAAGTTGCTAGACGCCCTACCGCGCTGGCGATGTTCCGCCATGGCCGCGTCAAAGCCAACCATATCGACGCCCAACTCCCGTTCACGGGCGATATCGGCAGTGAGATCGACGGGGAAACCATAGGTCTCATACAAAGTAAAAGCGGTACCGCCATCGATCACGCTACCACTCATCGAGCCAATAGCTTGCTCCAAGATGCGCATTCCCTTATCCAGTGTGTAAGCAAAACGCTCTTCCTCCTGACGCAGCACTTTTTCAACCACGTGGCGGCGGGCGGCTAGCTCCGGATAGGCGGCGCCCATTTCCTCTTCTAGCGCGCCTACCAGCCGATAGAAGAAGGGTTCGCGCATACCCAGTTTGTGCCCGTGGCGAATAGCACGGCGCGCGATACGCCGCAGCACATAACCACGTCCTGCGGGAGAGGGCATCACGCCATCGACGACAAGAAAAGCAACAGAACGAATATGATCGGCGATGACGCGAAGTGATTTATCGTCAAGATTGCCCGCCCCAGTCACTTTGGCGGCGGCAGCAATGAGATTGACGAACAGATCGATCTCGTAGTTGCTATGAACGTCCTGTATAACTGCGGCCAGGCGCTCGAGGCCCATGCCGGTATCCACCGACGGTTTGGGTAGCGGTGTCATCGCCCCGTGTTCATCGCGGTTGAATTGCATGAAGACCAAGTTCCAGATCTCTATGTACCGATCGCCGTCCTCTTGCGGCGAGCCGGGCGGCCCGCCCCAAATCGAAGGGCCATGATCATAGAAAATCTCCGAGCACGGACCGCAAGGCCCCGTATCACCCATCGACCAAAAGTTGTCTTTGGCTCCGCAGCGGGAAAAACGCGCCCGGTCGATGCCGATGTCGTTAAACCACAGATCTTCGGCCTCATCGTCTTGCTCATAGACCGTCACCCACAGCTTTTCGGGCGGCATACCCAATTGATCGGTCAATAAACGCCATGCAAAGCGAATTGCGTCGCGCTTGAAATAATCGCCGAAGCTGAAGTTGCCTAACATCTCGAAGAACGTATGGTGGCGGGCGGTATAGCCAACGTTCTCAAGATCATTGTGCTTACCACCCGCACGCACACAGCGTTGCGATGTAGTGGCCCGGGAATATGGCCGCTTATCGGTGCCTAGGAAGACATCCTTGAATTGCACCATACCGGCGTTAGTGAACAACAAAGTGGGATCATTGCCGGGAACAAGAGGACTAGATGCTACAATTTCATGTCCTTGGTCCTTGAAATAATTCAAGAACTGCAAGCGAAGTTCATTACTGCTAGCCATTGTCTATTATCCTGGGGTCTATTATCCTGGGTCTCACTATCCCGGGTCTTAAGCTGCCGCTTGAGTTACCTGGGTCTCATCATTCGGCGGTTAAGTTGCGGTCAACGAGGGTGAACTGGCTGGGCCACAAAACCGAGAATTGCGCGCGAATAAACCATTTATAATAACGCGCATCGAAGACAAGTGGTGAGATTTAGTGTGGATTCAATACGCGGTGGTGGGAAGATAAATTAAGGAAAATAAGCCTGTGATTTCAGCGCTGCCCGGATCTATGCTGCGGTAAATCCACGTTGAGGGCACCTCTAAAAATGCACTTTTTCCGCGATTGCGGCGTCAGCTCCGTGCTCGAATCCTCAGGTATCACCTATACACTGCGGTTCTGCGCGCGGTGCTTCCTTGCACTCACGAAAAAATGACTATTTTTAGAGGCGCCCTTGAGCTAGAAAACGAGCTTGCCGGCGCCATTCATCCCGCGCTGCGGGCAGGCATTCACCGAACCGCTTGGCACGAAGCACCGTCCTGCACAGTTCGGTCCAACACAATCGCTGTTCATCCAAAGCCTGTCGGACCTGCAACTCCGTTACACCCCGCGCACTCAACCGGGCGCGTATATGGCTTGGTCCAAATCCCTCAGGTGCCCGCAGCGCCACATACTCACCGGCGAAACGCCGGCTAGTGGGCATGCCTTGCGCCTCAAGAGTATCCAGCACGCTTTGCGCAATACCGGCGGCTATTCCCCTCGCACCCAGCTTGCGCATGAGTTCAGCCCGTGAATGCCCGCGGCGGGCCGATAGGGTCCAGAGCGCGCTTGCGGGTGCGCTTATGGCAGCGTTCAACCTGCTCTAGGGTCATCGCAGCTCTGCGTGTCACCCTTTTTTAGCCGCGGCCTCTTTAGCTGCCGGTACTTCTTGAGGCCCCTCGGCGGGCGGTGCCGTATTTAGAAGCTTGGCCCGGATCCGCGAATCGATTTCGTGGGCCATCTCGGGGTGTTCTTTCAAAAAATTACGTACGTTGTCCTTGCCTTGACCAATGCGCTCGGAACCGTAACTGTACCAAGCGCCCGACTTTTCCACGAACCCCAATTTGACTCCAAAATCGATGAGTTCACCTTCCCGCGACGTCCCCTCGCCGTAGAGGATGTCGAACTCGGCCTGCTTGAACGGTGGCGCGACCTTGTTCTTGACGACTTTTACCCGGGTCTCGTTACCTACCACTTCGTCAGCCCTCTTGATGGCGCCGATACGGCGAATATCCAACCGCACCGAAGAGTAGAACTTAAGCGCGTTGCCGCCGGTGGTGGTTTCCGGATTGCCGAACATCACTCCGATCTTCATGCGGATTTGGTTGATAAACACCACCAAGGTATTGGAGCGTTTGATATTGGCGGTCAATTTACGCAGCGCCTGGGACATCAGCCGTGCCTGCAAGCCGACATGGGAATCGCCCATATCCCCTTCCAGTTCCGCTTTGGGCGTCAGCGCCGCCACCGAGTCGATGATGACTGCGTCCACCGCCGAGGAGCGCACCAGCATATCGGCGATCTCGAGCGCTTGTTCGCCGGTGTCCGGTTGCGACACCAACAGATCGTCAACGTTAACCCCTAGCCGCTCGGCATAAATGGGGTCTAGGGCGTGTTCAGCGTCCACAAAAGCCGCCGTCCCACCAAGGCGCTGCGCTTCGGCCACCACTTGGAGCGTGAGGGTGGTTTTTCCCGATGACTCCGGGCCATAGATTTCCACCACCCGGCCCCGCGGCAGTCCGCCTACGCCAAGGGCCACATCCAAGCCCAAGGAGCCGGTGGAAATCACTTCCAGATCCCTATCCATCTGGCTGTCTCCCATCCGCATGATGGAGCCTTTGCCGAATTGGCGTTCGATCTGTCCTAATGCCGCTGTCAATGCCCTACGCTTGTTCTCGTCCACGCGCGTTGTCCTCTTCACATGATTAGGTGCTATTAAAATTGAAATCTTCGGATAGAACTGTTTTAAATCCAGTCAGTTAGATAGCACCGCCACCAGTGCTTGCCCGAATGCAGCGATTTTTCACCGATCCGCAAACCAATGAATCCGATGAACGGCATAGTGTATCTAAGATCAGTAGATAGCAACAGCACGAACATCCATGAGATTACCTCATGCGATACCTACGCTCATATAGCCCAAAATACCCATTGGTGTCCGCTGCCAGGCCCGCACGCTGTAGGGCACCTGCTAAAAATGCACTTTTTCCGCGATTGCGGCGTCAGCTCCGTGCTCGAATCCTCATGTATCACCTATACACTGCGGTTCTGCGCGCGGTGCTTCCTTGCACTCACGAAAAAATTACTATTTTTAGCAGATGCCCTGTAAGCCGTTGGCGTTGAGGCCCCACGCCGCGCTACCGGCGGCGCTTGAAGAAGCGCCTCAATACAATAGAGCTTTGCTCCGCCATCAGCCCACAGGAGTAGGTTACGTCGTGGTTGAACAATCCGGGCTGAAATAACGAGACCCTGCTGCCGGCGGCACCTGTTCTAGGATCGGCAGCAGCGGCGACCACGCGCGACACGCGCGCGTGGATGAGCGCGCCCGCGCACATGGGACAAGGTTCCAACGTGACATACAAAGTGGTACCAGGGAGACGGTAATTACCGCTGCGCTGCGCCGCATCGCGCAACGCGCTGATCTCTGCGTGCTCGGTCGGATCGCAGGCCTGGATCGGGCGGTTATGGCCACACCCTATAAGACGATCTCCGGCGACCAATACCGCGCCCACCGGCACCTCGTCCATGGCACCGGCCCGATCCGCTAAGCGCAGCGCCATCGACATCCACCGCCTGTCCAACGCACTCCACAAGGATGTTTTAAGCTGGGGTGTTTTAAGCTGGGGCGTTTTAAGCTGGGACGCCTCAAGTTGAGATAGCGTGTTATTACTCCCGCTCACTAGTGCTAACTCAACTAACCGTTATTTAGGTTGGATAAAAACATCATTTCTGAGCAAGTTATACCGCTGCCCAAAGAACCGCTCACCCAATGTACTAAAGTGGCTTTTGTCCATCCAAAGCAACCCATTACATGAACCGTAATCTCTTGGGAACTCGAACTGATAAGACTGCATTTGTGATATATAAGTGATCTCGTCTAGAGCACTCACACGTGGCTCAAGATATTCATCTAGGGCGGTAAAAACCATCTTATGATTGTCACTTAAAATAAAATCACTCTCACAAGTTTCGTGAAATAGTTCACCATCTCCGATCAATGGCTCCAGCCGCGGCCCGAACCACACCACTGGGACTTGCTCACTGAGGTTTTTCAAATATGAAACGACTCCGTCTACTATTTTCTCATCGACCCTGAAAAGATCACTGCGAAACGATGAGTCTCGCATGCGATCCCGTTTTGATGAGTTTAACAGCATCAAGTGGCCGGCTTTTTCATAAATTATTCTAGAAAAAACATCATTGTTTTCCGTAACAAATCGAAGAACTTCTTTATATTGACAATTTAGATCTTCAGTTGGCAAATGACATCCGTTTTTTGTTATTCCAACTAAAAAGTGATAATCTTTGCTGTTCTCTGTATTACGCACAAGGGAATGATATAGATTCGTTGCGTGACTATCGCCGATCACCAAAATTCCAGAGCTGTATTTTTTCCGACAACTCGATAGCTTGTAAGCGATTTCATCAGATAAATTTTCAACGCTAAACTTACACTCACCATCACTAAACCTATTGGTTCTTATGAAAACTGGACTGGTTTCTCTGGCCTTCTCTAGGGCAATGTAGGTTTTTGCTCTTGCTGGATTACCTGCATATCGTAGATACGTTATCTCTTTATCATAATGGTGTCCAACAAGCCCTAGCAATGTGGTTGCAGAAAAAGCGGCAAAGACAAAAATAAACATCGATTTTCTAGCGATTAGCGTTCGGGATCTAAACGGTTTCTCAATGAACTTCCAACTCAGAAAAGCCAAAATCACCGCAGCTAAAATCAGAGACAATTTAAGCTCTAAATCGATGTCTCTATATAAACGTATGCGTGCGAATGCAAACAGTGGCTGTGCCACAAATAAGCACTATAGCTGATTAAGCCAATACCAACGAGCACTCTGATGCTGAGCAGTTTCGCAGCAAACGTTTCTTTATTTGCATAGAGCACCAAGAGAACCACACCTAACACCGGAACTAAGGCATAGACACTCGGGAAAGGGGTAGCCTCATCGTACGCAAAAACAGAAAAGATGATTGCCGCCAAACCCAACAGCGCAAGCAAATTGTTTTTTTCGACGCCTCGTCTCTGCACTATAAATGCCGCCATAGATCCAGCGAACAATTCCCACGCCCGGGTCGGTGCCAGATAGAAATTGGCTGCCGCGCTATTTCTCCAACCCCACTCGCTCAACGCGAGACTGATTGCAGCGAAGATTATGATCATCCGAAACACACGGCTTTTACCCAATCGCCAGGCAAAAAACAAAAAGATAGGAAACAGCACATAGAACTGCTCCTCAACAGACAAACTCCAAGTGTGCAGTAAAGGCTTGTTTTCTATAGCGATCTCAAAGTAGCCACTTTCACGCCAAAACAGTATATTGGATATGAATAAGCTGACGGCCACAAGACTTTGCGAGAAATCTTTCATCTGAGCTGGCAGCATCCATACCCAAGCAAATGGAATGCAGCACAGCATTACAAATAAAAGTGCCGGCAATATACGCCGCACACGCCGCTCATAGAAATTAACGATACTGAACTGCTTATTCTCTATATCTTCGATGAGAATTGTTGTAATCAAATAACCACTGATTACAAAAAAAACATCTACGCCAACAAATCCACCATTAAACAATTCAAAGCCGGCATGGAAAAGAATGACGGGTAAGACGGCGAGTGCCCGCAAGCCATCAATTTCGGCACGGTATTTCAAAACAACGATCTCTGGATTAAGGATCTATGCATTGGCTATTTCTTACTTCGACTGGTGTTTTCTTGTAAGCGCGCATTTATACATTCAAATTCATCTTTATACTCTTAAAGGGTCTATATGCAACTGTGTAATTATACAAAAAAATCAAGTGCTGTAACACTTTTTTAGTTTTAACGACAGGATTCTTCTACACCAATAACTTCATTACAACAGCGGCGAATGTTGATGCTAACCCCTATTTTCTTAACTTTAGAAGCAGCAAATAACCCAAGCGGGCAAGATGATCCTCTCCGCGACATTCGGACACCGACGTTAAGGACAGCCCTAAAAATAGTCATTTTTTCGTGAGTGCAAGGAAGCACCGCGCGCACAACCGCAGTGTATGGGTCATACCTGAGGATCCGAGCACGGCGCTGACGCCGCAATCGCGGAAAAGTGCATTTTTAGCAGGTGCCCATGACTGTAATCTTTCGCTAATCTGCCTTAGAAGGTGCTCGGCCTGTGTGCCTTGGAGCGACAGTGGACGACGGCATCGTCAGCAAATCGAGCAGAAGGACAATTCGGATGGCTTCTATCCATCAGGACAGGTTCATCAGCAATGGGCCGACCACGCCACCTTCAACTCCGTTGAATAACCCCGTCTGGAATTCTTCGATGGTCGTGCCATTTTTCTCACCTCGCGAACCCATGACAGGTTCTTATCGAGGGGTCCGCAATGCGCCGGGACGACCAGTGGGCGACGTGCTTCATTTCACCAATGGGGTGATCGGGACCCGGATCAAGGACGGCAAAGAACTGGTGGACGTTCGCCACCGGGCGGCCAACGAAGACGGGGCGCTATCCATGCAGGCGAAGATACCGGTACGGTGGAACTGCCTCATCGGCAATATAAACAATTCCTCATTTATTAAAAATCAATCAGTTACAATCTTTATTTAAAGCAAAACATCTATATACTCTCAGTATTCCGCTAGACTCATCACAGGATCCTGAGAGGCGACATATGTCCGATGTTCTGCAGGCCGCTTTGCGTGAATCTCCAGTTCTGATGGCCGTTGTTGATGACGATTTGGTCTGCCGCGAGCTGAGTCCGGCGTGGCGTGACCTCCTCAGTATTGCTAGAAATACGCCGGTGTCACTGGACGCGGCGGAGCTGTTCGATGCCGTTGACCAGGTGCGTATTACCGCCAGGATCCGCTTTGCCGCCAGCGATGGCCGCGCCGTTCGGGGCCTCATGGGCACGCTGAGTACTACGGGCCGGCCCATGCTGGTGCGCCTGTGGGCTTGGCGGACCGTATCAGCCGGCGATGGCGCGGCCTGGACTGTCATTACCGCCTTTGAAACGATTCGCGCGCACGCCGGTGGAGACACCGGCGTGCGTAGTATGCACCAGCGTATCTTGGAGGCAGCCGGAGAGGGGATTTGCGGCGTGGACGATTTGGGCCGCATTACCTTCATGAACGGTGAAGCCCTATCGATTTTAAGCGGCAAGGCCGAGGAACTCATCGGCCAGCCGCTGCATGACGTGGTGCAGCACTCGAAGGCCGACGGCTCGCCCTATGCGCGCGAGGACAGTCCTATCCGCGCGGCCTACAAAGAAGGCGAGTCCAGCCGAGTGGACGACGAGGTGTTTTGGCGCATGGATGGCAACGCACTCGCCGTTGAGTACACCTGTGCACCGATTTGGAATAAAGAACGCTTGGCCGGCGCGGTGGTGGTATTCAAGGACATTTCCACAGTCCGCCGCTTGGAATCGGAACAGCATCAGGCCCGCGCAGAGATCGAGCAATTGCGCCAGTCCCTGGACCTCGAGCGCTCACTGGTGAGTGAACGGATGGCGCAAGGCGCTGAGGACAACGAACCGCTGATCGTCGAAAGCCGGGCCATGCGGCGCACCATGGAACGCGTACACGCGATTGCGGCCATCGATACTAATGTTCTGATCGTCGGTGAGCGGGGGGTTGGCAAAGCGGCGTTGACGCGGGCGATACACGCCAGTAGTACACGTCACGCGAAGCCGTTGGTGGCAGTCAAGTGTGCCCGCCTGGAGCAAGCGCAAACACAGCTGTTCGGCCCCGCCGAGCGGGTGCCTAGTGACGAGCCCCCAGTCCTTCGTGTAGCCGAGAACGCCACCCTCGTGTTGGAGAACGTCGAGGGGCTATCGCTGGATTTGCAACTGCAGCTTCTGCAGGCCTTGGAGAGTGCAACCCCCAAGAATGGGAACTCGGAGAATAGGGCGCGAGTGCGTGTGCTGGCGACCAGCAGCCATGATCTGGAAAGTGCGGTACACGCCGGCCGGTTCAATGAGGCGTTGTACGACAAAATAAGCGTTTTTTCGGTACACGTTCCACCATTGCGCCAGCGGCCGGAGGATATCGCCCCCCTCGCGCAGCATTTTTTGCAACGAATTTGCGAAAAACTAGGGCAGCGCGAGGTATCGCTCACCCGCCAGCAACTCATGCAACTCAAGGCCCACGACTGGAGCGGCAATGTGCAGGAGCTTAGGGGTGTGCTCGAACATGCGCTCATCGTGAGCACAAGCGACCGCCTGCGGCTGGAAACCGCATTACCGCCTGCCCGCCCGAACCGTCCTGCCATAGAAACATCACCGGCCCTACCACAGCAAATACGCACCGAAGATGAGATGCGCGCGATCGAGAGAGCCAACATGCTGGCCGCCTTGCGCCACTGTAGGGGGCGGGTATCGGGCCCTGATGGTGCGGCGGTCTTGCTAGGGTTGAAGCCCTCCACTCTTGCGTACCGGATGAAAAATTTCGGCATCAAGAAAGAGGATATACGCGGCCCACGCGCACGGCTAGGCGAGTGTTCGAGCAGATTGCCGCCCATACACGGGCCGAGCGCGGCTGCGCGGCAGCAGTCTTAGGCCGCGTAGCCCCCTATATAGCCCCCTATATAACCAATGTATAACCATTTGCCCGCGCCCGCTCCCACGCCAACATGATGCGCTTTCTCTCCTCGCCAAAGCGGTAGCCGCCCACGCCGCCCACGCTTCGGATCACCCGGTGACAGGGCACCAGCCATACCACAGGATTAGCGCCAAGCGCGTTGCCCACCGCCCGCACCGCCCGCGGCGCGCCAATGCGCTCGGCCACGTCGGCGTAGCGCACGGTACAACCGAGCGGCAAGGACAGCAAAGCGGCCCATACTTTGAGTTGAAAGTTGGTGCCACATAGCTGTACGGGGATCGGTCCGTCACCTTTGTCCATGAACAAACGCGCCGCCAACTGCTCACCGTCTATGCCATCGGCGTCGAAGCGGCCGGCGGACCACCGGCGGCGGGCACGAACCAGCGCATCACCGCCGTCATCGGCCTCGTCTATAAATTCCAGCGAGCAAATACCCCGCGCAGTGCGAAGCATAAAAAAGCGGCCAAAGGGGCTGTCGTAAGAGCCATATTTGAACTCAAGTCCCGCCCCGGCTGCTTTATACTGCCCAGGACTCATCGCCTCCAATGAGACGAATAGATCATGCAAGCGGCTGGGCCCGGACAGTCCAACGGCATCACTGACCTCGAGGACCGGCCATTGCGCGTCTAACAACGGTTTCGCATCCTGCACTGTCAAGTAACCCAAAAACTGCTTGGGAGTAACACCGCACCATTGGCGGAACATACGTTGAAAATGATGTGAACTGAGTCCCACGTGCCCCGCTACCTCATCGAGCGTTGGGCGCCGGCGCCGCTGGTTGTCCAAAAATCGGATGGCGTTGGCAACACGCTCGTAATCCCGGTCTGATCGTTCCACTTAAAGACTCTCCTGCAACCCGATGGCCCCGACTTTACGCCCACGCTGGCGCCATCTCGACCCGGTTCTTGCGCTTTGGCGCGCCGCCGCTATCCTCGTAGCGAAGGCGCGTACGGGTACCGTTCAACCACATGCTGACCAAATTGCTATTTACCGGCCTGGTGATCGCCATCGGCATTTTTCTGCAACGCCTGCGCAATCGCAAGGCGGCCGAGCCCAAAGTGATACGGGTGGTGCAAACGCAGCCGGCGCAGGCCTCCGCCATGCCCCCTTGGATACGCACGGGCGCTTATCTATTCGCCGCCCTGGTCGCCGGCTCTTCCGCGCTTTGGTATTACTCCACGTGGCGCGAAAATCAGCAAGTAGTCACCATTCGTGTCATCAACACCGGCAGTGGCGATGTCGCGACTTATCAGGCCCACCAGGGCGATATAGAGGGGCGCAGTTTCACCACCACCGAAGGCCTACAGGTGCGTATAGCCGATGCCGAGCGGGTAGAAATCTCGCAAGGATACTAGACTCCGAATTCTCATCTGTCGATTTAAGAGAGTTTCAGTGCGGGACCGCGACAGGCACAATACCCGTATCGGCAAACGAACGAGATCGGAGGCGCCCGTGCAATTGGAACTCACCGCAGAACAGCTCCGCTTCCAGGAAGAAGTACGTGCTTTCGTCAACGACAAACTACCCCGGAGCACCCGGCAAAAGGTCGATGCGGGACTCGCGCTGACCAAAGAAGAGCAAGTCGATTGGCAAAAAACCCTACATGAGCGTGGTTGGATGGCACCCGGTTGGCCAGTGGAATACGGCGGCACCGGCTGGGGGCCGGTGGAACGGCACATTTTCGATGAGGAGCTGGCCATGGGCGGCGCACCGCGCATCATCCCATTCGGTGTCAGCATGGTGGCGCCGGTCTTGATGGCATTCGGCAGCGATGAACAAAAGAGTTATTTTCTGCCGCGCATACTCGCCTCCGACGACTGGTGGTGCCAGGGTTATTCGGAACCGGGCTCCGGTTCGGACCTAGCTTCCTTGTCCACCCGCGCGGTAAGTGACGGCGATGAGTACGTGATCAACGGCGCTAAAACATGGACCACGCTGGCGCAACACGCGGACTGGATGTTCTGCCTGGTGCGTACGGGCCAGGGCGGCAAACCGCAAGAGGGCATCTCATTCCTGCTCATCGACATGAAAACACCCGGTATCAGCGTGCGCCCGATCACCACCATGGATGGCGGTCACGAGGTGAACACCGTGTTCTTCGAGGACGTGCGGGTACCCATCACCCACCGCGTGGGTGAGGAGAACAAAGGCTGGACCTACGCCAAATTCCTACTCGGCCACGAGCGCACCAACATCGCCGCCGTGGGCCGCTCCAAGTGGCAGTTGGGCCGCCTGCGGGATATCGCCGCTGCGGAGTGTGACGACGACGGTCATCCCTTGGTGGACAATCCGGACTTCGCCCGTCACTTGGCCAGTGTGCAAACCGACATAGATGCGCTGGAGGCAACCGTATTGCGCCTGGTATCGCGGGAAAGCGCCGGACATGGCCCAGGACCGGAAGCCTCCATCCTCAAGATAAAAGGCACCGAAATCCAGCAACGTCTGTCCGAACTGCTCTACAAGGCGGTGGGCAACTACGCCCACCCACTGTTCAATGAAGCGCACGGCGACACACTCGGGCCCGACTATGCCGCCACCTTGGCCGCCGGTTATTTCAACAACCGCAAGACCTCCATCTACGGTGGCAGCAACGAAATCCAAAAGAACATCATCGCCAAAGCGGTGCTGCGTCTTTGACGCAAACCATAGCGCTGTTACACGCCCTGTCCGCCCACCATCCGACAACCCCGAGGAACAACCACTTTGGACCTGGAATTCAGCGAGGAACAGCGCCTCCTGGCACAGAGCGCCAGGCGTTTTTTAGCCGACAACTACGACCTGCCGAAGCGGCGCGAACGCATCGCCGATGCCCCCGGCTTCGACCGCGAATTATGGGCCCAGATGTGTGAACTCGGCTGGCTCGCGTTGCGCCTACCGGAGCGCCTGGACGGACTGGGCGGTGGCACGGTCGATTGCGCCGTGGTGATGGAGGCAGTCGGGCGGGCGCTGGCCGTGGAGCCCCTAGTGCAAAACATGGTGTTCGCCGCGGCGCTACTGGATAGGAGCGGCTGTAAGGACACGGAATTGGCGCAAGCCCTGGCCACGGGCAAAACCCTCATGGCTATCGCCCACGCCGAACCGCGCTCGCGCTACGCTCTTAACCGTGTCGCCACCCGGGCTGAGGCCAGTGACAGTGGCTACCGTATTACCGGTAGTAAAGCCGTTGCGCACTTCGCTGGCGCCGCCGACAAGCTCATTCTTAGCGCGCGAACGCAAGGCAACGATAACGACAAACACGGCATCTCGCTATTCATAGTGGACGCTGGCGCCGCGGGGCTCACCGTCCGTGACTACCCCACGGTGGATGGCCTGCGCGCCGCCGATCTGTCGCTAGAGGGTGTCGCCGTAAGTACGGACGCGCTACTGAGCCCTGTGAACGGTGGCCTGGAGTTACTGTCCACCTGTATGGACGAGGCCACAGTAGCACTTTGCGCCGAAGCCATTGGCGCCATGGACTACCTGCATGCCGCCACCCTCGAATACACCAAGAACCGCAAGCAATTCGGCCTGCCCATTGGCAAGTTCCAAGTTATCCAACACCGCCTGGTGGATATGTACATCGCTCTCGAACTGGCCCGCTCGATGACATTGTTGGCCGCCGCCGGCATGGACAACGGCAGTCCTCAAGAGCGGGCCCGCTTAGCCTCCACGGCTAAAGTCAAAACCGGCGAAGCCATCCGCCTTATCGGCCAGGATGCAGTGCAATTGCACGGTGGCATGGGCATGACCGATGAGTTGGACATCAGCCACTATTTCAAGCGCATCACCATGATCGATGCGACTCATGGCGACGTGGATTTTCACCTGCGCCGTTTAGTGGCGCTTCAGGCCAGCGACGGCCTGTCGCACTGACAAACACAAAACCGTATTACTATAAGTGTCGCTCGGCAATTTGGATATACCAATCGCCAAGGGAACGATGTCCCAACAGTTTTTGCACCTGCAACAGAGCGACACTCGCCTCAATCAGGTGGGTCGCATAGCTATGGGGCGTGCTCTTTTTTAACCCACAGGCCTCGACCACCTTGCGCGAGGTGACCTGCACGCCGTCACGATCCAGCGCCGTGGTGGCATGATACCCACCCTGGCATCCCTACTTGCGGTTGGGGAACAACAACACCGGATTGCTATGACGCCAATTCCGGATCGGCAGAGACAGAATGAGAGTCTTCTGGTCTTGTATGGTTCGCTAACGCAAGAACGGACACCAAGTGTCTTCCCCGACTATGGGGAGGTCAGCGACTCAACGACAGGCATTCGTTGGAGTTGGGCAATTCGTCCGAAGCGAGGGAACGTCAGTATCACCTTGCTCGATAATCGCTTATCGCTCGGTGGTGTTGCTCTAACATATCGAATACCTCTCGGTGTATTGGACATCAACGACATGGGCCTATTGGCGCAGGACAGTGGAGGCACGTGCTACCTCTGTCGTCGGAAACATACGAATCGACACCGGCCCAAATCACGACTCGGCCTCAAAACAAGGATGAGGGATGTTGATTCGGTCCAGCCACAATGTCCGACTTGTTCGTCGCGCCAAGGAGCTGAGCTGAGTAGATTCTCACGTCAAATGAAGAAGGAGCATGGCCTTGAATAAGGACGTTCGGGAAATGCAAAAACTGCTTTGCGAGCAGCACGAGGCAGATTACTTCCCTTCGCCAAATGACTTGAAGGTAGGCATTGCTTAAATGTTCGCGAAGGAATGATGCCCTGAAATAAGGCAATATTCAGGGCTTCCCCCTGGCTGGCGTTTTCTGGTTGCTGGTGATTACGAAGACGTATGGTATGACGAATCTTTGTTGGATGTTCAGTTGACAACACCCCAAGTTGCGGGGCTTTGTCGTTGATGGAATAGTTATCCGATAATCGATTCAACAACTGTCCTCAATCCTTCCTGGTCCTCGCCGCCGAGTTGTCCCAGCGTTTTCCTGACAATCGCTTTCTCAGAGCCTGTTCAAGATCTCCGAAGCAACAGCGCAATATTTGCAAGTAGCATCATGCCCAACGAGCTTTCGATTAGCCGCTCACAGTTTTTCCACAACCGGCGGTTTTTCTCAAACCATGAGAAGGTTCGCTCGACAACCCACCTCTTCGGGAGGACGGCAAAACGACCCGTGTCCGAGCGTTTGATAATTTCGACGTTCGCTCCGATTAATCTCAGCACTTCGCCAGCGAAAGCCATCCCCGTGTACCCGCCATCGCCCACTACACACCTAACCTCCGAGAGGCGCCCATCTGCTTGAGCAGCAAGTGCGGCCAGTGCCCCAGCTCGATCAGTGACATTTGCCGTGGTCACAAAAGCAGCGTGCACCAATCCCTGAGTGTCCACAGCTATGTGCCGCTTGATACCAGAAGTCTTCTTGCCTGCGTCATAACCTTTGTGGTTTGCACTGTCTGTGTTCTTCACGCTCTGTGCATCAACGATGATCAGGCTGGTTTTGCCACTGCGCCCCTGGGATTTGCGGGCCTCGCCAACCCATTTTTTTAACGCCTTGTCCAAGGCGCTGCAAGAGTCTTCTGGGGACGATTGCCGCCAGATAGTGAAATACTCATGCACACTTCGCCACTTTGGATACTCGTTGGGCAACATGCGCCATTGGCAGCCGGTCTTCAGCAGGTACAACACTGCGTTGAACACGTGATAGAGATCGAGTTGCCTTGGCTTGGTTCGCCGACGCGCCGCCTCCAGGATCGGTCTAACTTTCTCGAACTGTTGGCGAGATAGGTCACTCGGGTAGATTCGCTCGTCTGTCATTGCCTTCGCAGCCGCTATGACTATGGATAACAATAGCTTAGGTCAGATGTCCAAAATCGTCAGATCTTGAACAGGTTCTCAGCAGTAAAGACGATGGGCTTGATGGCCGAAAGCTTGAGCAATCCGGCCGCCTGCCAGTCCTGGATCACCGCTTCCCCGAATCCTGCGCTTGCCCGTATCTGACTGGTCACCGCCATCAGGATAATGTCAGGCCGCGCCTGGTTGCAGGCGGCGCTGCTGACGACTACCGCCGGACGCTGTTTGCCGCCACGCTGATCGGTGAACGGAAAGCGCACCAGCACGGTCTGTGCGGATTTATAATTTGTCGTATTCGGCATCGTCAGCGTTGTCCCACACGGTGTTCAAGGCCGCTTCCGAAGCGGCCATAACCGCCTGGGTTAACTGCCCATTGCTGTCGCGCAGACTCAAGAAATCGATAAAGTCTTCCACTTCGTTAATCCGGTTCGGTGTCAGAGCCTGTAACTTCTGTACAACCTGTTCAATGTGTTGTGCTTGCATGATGGTCTCCTGTTATGCGCCAGCGCGGTAAGTCTGCCGGGTCTTGGCGTCCCGCACCAGGCTATCAATGACATACAAAATACGCTCCCGCTCTTCCGGTTTAAGCGTTTCCAGTGACTGCCATCGGTTCAGCATGGCCTTGTCCCGAATACTGTTCAGGTCGTTATCGCCCACCAGATAATCCAGCGTCACTTCCAGCGCTTCGGCCAGTTTGCGGGCAACGCCAATGGACGGCGTGATCTCGCCACGCTCGTAGCGACCAATGATGGCCCCGGACGTGCCCACCTTTTTAGCCAGCGTCGGTTGAGACCAGCCCCGTTGCTTGCGCAAGGCAAGCAATCGACTTGCGAATACCTCATTATCTTCTGTCATAACCGTCACCAAAGAATTGTCTAAATGCTGTGTTTAATTAAATTTATGTGCTCTTCTGATGAATGGCCAATACAAACTTTAAAGCTTAACAATTCTAGCACATATTGGTATGTTTCCTCATTAATTGGTGATGAAAAATTTTTGAGGAATCGATCATGGCTCGCATCCCTGACGCTGAACTCGACCGCCTGAGAACGTGAAGTGGCTTTGGTGCGCTTGGTGGAATCCTCCGGCATTGCGCTGAAGCAACCCGGCAAGGACTACCTGCGCCAAGCACGCCACCCCTTTAGCCGCCAATCCCGACGATCAAAAACAGCTTGCCACGGTCATCGACTACTACCACGAGACCTTGAAGCAAAGCCCCGAGGCGCTGGACTACCTCAAGAGCCGGGGTCTGGATCATCCCGAACCGATCGAGCGCTTCAAGCTGGGCTACACCAACCGGATTTTGGGTTACCGCCTGCCGGAGAAGAACCGTAAGGCCGGAGCCGAAGTGCGCAGCCAGTTGCAAAATATCGGCATCCTGCGCCAGTCCGGTCATGAGCACTTCAGCGGCTCCCCGGTGATCAATCCCGAAGGCGTGATCACCGAGGTCTATGGGCGAAAGCTGTTGGGCAAGAAACTGCGCAAGGGGACGCCGCAGCACCTCCTATTTACCAGGGCTGCATGTCGGGGCGTTTAACGAGCAAGCGTTATCCGCCACCGATGAAATCATCCTGTGCGAATCCTTGATCGATGCCTCGACTTTCTGGGTGGCGGGATACCGCAATGTGACCGCCAGCTACGGCGCCTCCGGCTTTACCGATGACCACCTGACTGCGTTCAAACGTCATGGTATCCAGCGTGTGTTGATCGCCTATGACCGTGACGAAGCCGGAAACAATGCCGCCGATGCCCTGGTGGAGAAACTCACCGGGGAAGGTATCGACTGCTTCCGTGTGCAGTTCCCTTAAACTCAGCGCATCTGCCCATCCAACACGGATCGATCGATGCGGCGAGACAGATATACGCCGTTGTTGTCACCCCAAAACGCCCCGTCTTCTACCATCACTTTGCCGCGCAATATGGTGATCCGCGGCCAGGCGGCCACCTCATGTCCTTGCCAGGGCGAATAATCCGTCTCGTGTAGATCATCAATGCGTATAGGGCGCCTCACTTTGGTATCGAGCACGGTAATATCAGCGTCGGCGCCGGTGACTATGGCCCCCTTACGGGGATATAAGCCCATAATCTTCGCCGCATTGGTGGTCGTCAGATCGACGAACCGCTGCAACGGCCAGCCGAGCTTATCGACCATCTCCGTGTACATAACGGCCAAGCGCGGCTCCACGCCGGCATTACCACCCGTGGTATCGTCGATGCGCTCGCCTTGTATTTTTACCGCCAGCGTGCAGCAGATCTCATCGGTGGCTACAGTGTGGATCTGCCCCGCGGCCATCCCCGCCCACAGCGCATCCTGATCGTGTTGCGACTTAAGCGACGGGTACGTGTGATAGATCTGGCCGTTGGGCCGCAGATAGTCTTCTTCGGTATACATGAGGTACTGATGCAGCGTCTCGCCATAGATGGGAAAGCCTTTGGCACGAGACTCTTTGATCGCTTCCACCCCAGTGGCGGCACTGGTGTGCATCATGTAAAGCGCGGTACCTGGCACGTTTTCCGCCAACCGGATCACACGGCGAAACGACAACTCCTCGGACAGAGCATTGTGCACTTCGGCCAGATGCTGAAAATGCACCCGGTTCTCGCTGATCAACTTGTCATACATATGCATGACGATATCGTTGTCTTCCGCGTGAATAACGGCCAAACCGCCCTGCGCTGCCACCACTTTGAAGATGTCCCAAATCTCGCCGAAGCGAATCATCCGCCCACGCCGGCTGGGGGTAATGTCGGTGGTAAAGATCTTCACGGTGGCATAACCCTCGTCGATCTTGTCACCCAACTCAGCGATGATCTGCGGCGGCACGGCGCCTTGCAGCATCAAGTGATAAGCGTAATCGCAATAGCACTTGCCGGCCCAATCCCGATCACGCTTGGCAATGCTCTGGCTTAGCGTTTCGCCCTGATTCCACACGGCAAAATCGATGATAGTGGTAGTACCACCGTACAGCGCGGCTCTTGAGACCACCGAAGGCGGCGCCGTCAACAGCGGCGCGCCACCATCGGGTGATGGCATCGGCCAGCTGCAATGCACGTGCGGATCGATGCCGCCGGGCATGACGATCTCACCGGTAGCATCAATGACGCGCTTCGCTTCTTCATCGACTAGCCCACGATACTGCGCCAAGTGCGTGATACGCCCGGCGGCAATGCCTATATCCAAAGCTTGTACGCCGTAGGGTGTCACCACGCGTTGACTACGGACGATCAGATCGAGCATTGCATCCCTCCAAGGTTTGTCTCACCTCGCGGACGATGACATCCAACAAGGTCTCCACCCACCGCCCGGCCTCACCCTGCACGATGAATACCAAGCGGGTGCACTGTTTGCCATCAGGCCAAGAGGGCAATAGTTCAAGTCGATGAAACACATGCTGCGCGCCCTGCAACAAAGCCGGACTGTCAGGCGCTTCTTCAAGTAACACCAACCCTTTGACCCGCAACAACTTCGGCCCAAGGTGTACCACCAACGCTTCGATGAGCAGCGCCAGCGCAGCCGCCGGCAGCGCTTCACCGCGTTCGATCACAAACGTGTGGATACCGTGCAGATGGGCGTGGCCGGCCGCCTCGAACGCCGGCCAAACACCGCTCGAGTCCTCTGCTTCAAGCCGCGCTGGCGCAGCAGCGCTTTCTATTGCCGCCCGTGGATTGAGCGCCCGTAACTCGGCAGCCAGATCATGGCGCGGGGCCAGATCTTTTTTTGACAGCAGTATCCTATCGGCCAACACCACCTGTTTGACCGCTTCGGGATGTTCCTTGAGGGTGCGCTTACCGTTGACCGCATCGACAACCGCCAACACGCTGCCGAACTCGAGGCGCCCGGCCAGCGCGGCGTCGGTGGCCAAAACGTTGAGAATGGGATTGGGATCGGCAAGACCGGTGGTCTCCACCACGATACGCTCGAAGGGCGCGCAGCCGCCCGACCGGCGGCGCTCCAACAAATCACTCAGCGTTAACGCCAAATCGCCACGCACAGCGCAACACAGGCAGCCACCGGCCAGTTCCACCAGGTTTTCGGTGGAGTGCTCTACCAGTAAGTGATCGATGCCGACCGCGCCGAACTCATTGACCACCACCGCCGTGTTGGCCAGAGACTGCGCCGCCAGCGCCCGATTCAACCAGGTGGTTTTACCGCTACCTAAAAAGCCGGTCAGAATGTGCAGATAAGGTCTGTCCATGTTACCGCTTGCCGGCGGCGCCCATTGCACTCGACGCCCATTGCACTCGACGCCCATTGCACTCGACGCCTAGTCACTCAACACCCGGCCAATCAACACCCGGCTCGGTTTGAACAAGGGATCGAATTCGTCGCGTAAGTAACGCAATAGCGCATTGGCGGATGCCAGCGCCGTAGGCTCACCACCCCCGTCACTGAGAGAAACTCGCCAAGCAAAAAGCGCCCGCTCACGGCACCAAACTCGCTCGACCAAGAACACGCGGCCATCACTTGCCCGAACTTCGATCACACCGGCTTGGCTAATACCGACCTGGTTATCTATGTTCCACAGGTTGAACGAGTGACCTAGCAGCGCGGCCATAGCCTCTTGCAAATGCGTAGAATCATCCGTCACATTGCACCACTGCCGGGGAGAACACTGTCATGTCCGGCCTTTATGGGCACCTCTCTAACAAATAGTAATCGTTTCGTGAGTGCAAGGAAGCACCGCGCGCACAACCGCAGTGTATAGGTCATACCTGAGGATTCGAGCACGGAGTTGACGCCGCAATCGCGGAAAAGTGCATTTTTAGAGGTGCCCTTATTTCGAAGAATTCGAGATAGGGAAGATCTACCAACACGCCGTCTCCCGCACCATCACCGCAGCGGACAACATCCTCTTTACCTGTCTCACCACGAACACCCAACTGCTACATTTAGACGAGCATATCGCCGCCACCACATAGCGGGCACGGCTAACGGATATCGTCCTCAGATATCTGGTGACCCCACTCCCGCTTGGCCGCCAGATACGTGCGGTTCCAGTCGCTGACACCGACCAGGTGACGCTCAGCGCGTATATTGGTTACTCCAGCGGAGGCCAGATCAGCAGTTTTCTTAGGATTGTTGGTGAGTATACGAATGGTCTTGTTGGGGAAGAAATACAGTAATAAAGCGGCCGCATCCCTAAAATCGCGTGAATCATCTGGCAATCCCAACGATCTGTTGGCTTGATAAGTGTTCTCACCGGAATCTTGCAGCAGATAAGTAGCGGCTTTCGCCCAAAGGCCGATCCCACGGCCCTCATGGCCCGCCATGTAGATGATGGCGCCGCCGCCGGGCTCATCAGCGATTCGATTCAGCGCGGACATGAACTGAGGTCCGCACTCGCAGCGTTGCGAGCCGAACACATCGCCGGTGAGACAACTGGAGTGAACCCGAATCAACGGCTCTTCCACCGCCTCTGGCTCATCGTGGATGAGCACGCTGTTCACCGCCATGGCCGACGTGAGGGTGGCGAATAAATGCTGGCCCCCTTGCTCCACTAACGCCCGCGCCAATTCATCCTGGCGGGCCAGTTCACTGGAGCGGACCACCGCATACCAGCGCAACTGCATCTGCCTGCCGTCCAAGTGTATGGGCAACGGCACCGGCCCTAGGATGTTCAACGTCAGTCCGGCACTTGGGCTGGCGCTGGGCATGCTGTCGATCAGCGCACCGGTGGCGTCGATGCGCTTTAAAAAACCCTGATCGATGAGCCGGGTGCGAACCCGCGGATTTATATAGGTGAACATACCAAACTCAGTTAAGCGGCGTGGCCGGTGTCCCAGCCTAGACGCCCCTCTTTCCTCAATTCCAGACGGGCCACGGTCCGGCAATGAACTTCATCAGGAGCGCCGGCCAAGCGCAAGGCACGCGGATGCGCCCAGGCCAGAGCCAACCCGAAGTCCTGGCTGATCCCGCCACCGCTGTGCTGTTGAATAGCACGATCGACAACTTTAAGAGCCATATTGGGCACCACCACCTTGATCATGGCGATCTGAGATCATGGCGCTCTCGGCGTGGGCCTCTTTCACCCCTTCAGTATCGATCATATGGGCCGCTTTCGACACCAACAGCCGCGCCTGCTCAAGCTCCATCCGCGAATGGGCGCTCTGCTCCATCATCACACCCTGCTCCGCCAGCGGCTTGCCGAGGGCAACCCGGCTAGTGACCCGCTTGCACACGGCTTCTATGCAGCGCTCCGCCACGCCTATCAGGCGCATGCAATGATGGATACGTCCTGGCTGGCCCTAGACGGCCCCGGGCGATCTCGAAGCCACGGCCCTCGCCTAACAACATGTTGCTGGCCGGCACCCGCACATTGCCGAAATCCACCTCCCTATGACCATGGGGCGCATTGTCGTAACCGAATACGCTCAGATGGCGCAGCACGGTGAGCCCGGGCGTATCGCGTGGCACCAGGATCATCGACTGCCGCCTATGCCGTTCAGCACGGCATGGGCCAGGTCTTGCTCCCGCTCGACCATAGCGCTCAAAGGACGAGTTCGACCGCGTCCGTCAGATACGCTCGACGATGGTGGCGATGCCCATGCCGCCACCGATGCACAAAGTGACTAAACCGGTTTGCCGATCGCGCCGCTCCAGTTCATCGAGCACCGTGCCCACCAGCATGGCGCCGGTGGCACCGATGGGATGGCCAAGGGCGATGGCGCCGCCGTTGACATTCACCCGCTGCGGATCGATGTCCAGCTCACGCATGGTTTTCATGGGCACCACAGCGAACGCTTCGTTGATCTCCCAAAGATCGATATCGCCCACCTGCATACCGGCCTTGGCCAGCGCTTTTCGGCTAGCGGGGACTGGCGCCGTCAACATGATCACCGGCTCCGCACCGGCTGTCGCCGTGGCCCGGATGCGCGCCCGCGGCTTGAGACCATGCTCTAGGGCGTAGTCGTCCGAAGCGATGAGAACAGCGCCGGCGCCATCGACGATGCCGCTTGAATTACCGGCGTGATGTACGTGGTTCAGCCGGCTGATCTGCGGATAGGTACGGAGCGCCATCTGATCGAAGGTTTCGCCGTCATCGTAAGGCGCGTAAGCACCCATGGCTTCGAAGGATGGGGCCAGGCCGGCCAATGACTCGCGGGTCGTGTCAGGCCGCACGAACTCATCGTGGCCGAGGACGGTGTTACCGTCCGCATCCACCACTGGCACGACACTATTGGCAAACCGGCCATCGGCCATGGCCACGCCCGCTTTCTTTTGCGAGCTGACAGCGAAGGCATCCACATCATCGCGGCCAAACCCTTCCATGGTGGCGATGAGATCGGCCGAGATGCCCTGCGGCACCATGGGATAGCGTGCGCGTAGAGCGGGATTGTTGCCATCCAGGCTGGCACCATCCGAACCGATGGGCTGGCGCGACATGGATTCGACACCACCGCCTACCGTCAATTGCTGTTGGCCGGACATCACGCCCATGACGGCGTAGTTGACCCCTTGCAGACCCGATCCACAGAAGCGGTTCAACGCGACACCACTGACTTCCTGTGGCCACCCCGCCAGGAGCACGGCGCTGCGGCCAATGCAAGCACCTTGATCGCCGGCCTGGGACACGCAGCCTACGACCACGTCGTCAACCGCGTTCACATCCATGTCATTGCGCTGCTCGAAGGCCCGCAAGCAGGTCGCCATCAACTCCTGGGGATGGGTATCCGCCAGCGCACCGCCGGGCCGCTCCGGCGTACCTTTCTTACCTTTGCCACGCGGCGTGCGCACTGCATCGATGATCCAGGCTTCAGCCATGGTTAAGTCCTCTTGCTATGTGCGCACTTAGCGCGCATTGACGGGTCGCACAGATTAGCGCACGGTCGCCGCTCGTGCACCGGTTAACCCCCATCCTTGACCGCCAAAGGAAGACCCCATGAGCGACGACCTGCATTTCCTGAGTCTTGAACAATTAGCCCAAGCCCTGCGTTCGAAAACCGTGTCAGCGGTAGAGATCACAGAGCATTTTCTCGACCGTATGCAGGCGCTAGACGGGCCGCTCAACGCTTTTAGGCTGACTACCCCGGAGCGGGCCGTAGATGCCGCTAAAGCAGCCCAGCTCTTATTGGAACGCGGCCAAGCCCGTGGCCCGCTGCACGGGCTGCCCTATGCGGCCAAAGATCTCTACGATGTGGCCGGCTTGCCGACCAGCGCCGGCGCTAGGGTGCTCGAGAACGCCGTGGCCGGGCGGGACTGCGCCACCGTCGCCCGCCTGGCCCAGGCCGGCATGGTGTTACTCGGTAAGACCAATACCGTGCAATTCGCCTACGGCGGTGTTGGCATCAACCACCACCACGGTACCCCGCACAATCCGTGGCACCCGCAAGCCCATGCACCCGGCGGCTCCAGCAGCGGTTCAGGGGTGGCCGTGGCCAGCGGCATGACGCCCATGGCGCTAGGCACGGACACCGGCGGCTCGGTACGTATTCCGGCCTCTTTGTGCTCGGTCACAGGTTTGAAAACCACTGTTGGCCGCATCAGCCGGGCCGGCGTATACCCACTTAGCTGGACCTTGGACAGCGTAGGTCCCCTGGCCCGCTCCGCCGCCGACTGCGCTTTGATCATCGAGGCCATCGCCGGTCATGACGACGAGGACCCCAGCACCCATGGCCAAGCGCCCGTACGCGGCCTGCACGCGGCCTTGGATGGCGATATACGGGGACTGCGCGTGGCTTTCGCTGAAAGCGTGTTCTGGGAAGAGGTCGATACAGAAGTTGCCGCCGCCGTGCGCGCCTGCGGCGCCGTCTTCAAAGCCCGTGGCGCCAGCGTCACCAGCATCCTTTTCGAGTGTGCCGAGCAGGCCCGCGCGCTCAATCCGCGTGGCCTCATCATCGCCGCAGAGGCCTACACGCTCAACCGCCGATTGGCCGATGAGCGCTTCGATGAGTTGGACCCCATAGTGGCCGAGCGCATCATACGGGGCCGGGACGTCGCCGCCCATGAATACTTACGCGACATGCGCGCGCGGGAAGCGCTGCGTGGACAGACTATAGAGGCGCTGCGCGACATCGACATACTGCTCTGCCCCGCCACCATGTACCCGCCGCGGCCGCTGGCGCAAATCGATGCCGATGCGCAAACCTACGGCACATTCAACCTCGGCTATCTGCGCAACACCTCCATCGGCAACATTTTGAACCTGTGCGGCTTGTCCGTGCCTTGCGGCTTCACCGCGCAAGGTTTGCCTATAGGACTCATGCTCTACGCCAAACCGTTCGATGAGCTGAGCGCGCTGCGGGCCGCCCACGCTTTTCAGTTGGAAACCGATTGGCATCTGCGTACACCCGATCTGGGTTGGGCGCAGCCGGCCTAATGGATGCTACGCAGGCGATAAGCGGGGTATGATCGCCGCGATTCGTTACCGTTTTCGGGTTTTATCTTTTTGGAGAAGCAATATGGAGACACGCGCCGCCGTCGCCTACGAAGCCGGACAACCGCTCACCATAGAAATGGTCAACCTAGACGGCCCACGCGAGGGCGAAGTGCTGGTGGAGATCAAAGCGACCGGCATTTGTCACACGGATGAATTCACCCTCTCGGGCGCCGATCCGGAAGGCTTGTTCCCAGCCATCTTGGGTCATGAGGGCGCCGGCGTGGTGGTGGATGTAGGTCCGGGCGTCACCAGCGTAAAACCGCGCGATCATGTAATCCCGCTCTACACACCCGAGTGCCGGCAATGCGAATACTGCACGTCCGGCAAAACCAATCTGTGCCAAGCCATACGGGTGACCCAAGGTCAGGGCCTCATGCCGGACGGCTCCAGCCGCTTCAGCATCGGCAAAGACCGCATCTTCCACTACATGGGCACATCGACCTTCTCCAATCACACGGTGCTACCGGAAATCGCCGTCGCCAAAATCCGCGAGGATGCCCCTTTCGACAAAGTGTGTTACATCGGTTGCGGCGTCACCACCGGCATCGGCGCCGTCATCAATACGGCCAAGGTGGAACCGGGTAGCAATTGCGTGGTATTCGGACTGGGCGGCATCGGCCTCAACGTCATTCAAGGGCTACGCCTGGCCGGCGCCGATATCATCGCGGGCGTGGATTTGAACCCCACCAAAAAAACGCTGGCCGAACAATTCGGCATGACTCACTTCGTCAATCCCAGTGAAGTGGCAGGGGAGCTGGTGCCCTATCTGGTCGATCTCACCAAGGGCGGCGCCGACTACAGCTTCGAGTGCATCGGCAATACCCAGGTCATGCGCCAGGCGCTGGAGTGCTGCCACAAAGGCTGGGGTGAATCCATCATCATCGGCGTTGCCGGCGCTGGCCAGGAAATCGCCACCCGCCCATTCCAACTGGTCACCGGACGAGTATGGCGCGGTACTGCCTTCGGCGGCGCCCGCGGCCGTACCGATGTGCCGAAGATCGTTGACTGGTACATGGACGGCAAAATCAATATCGATGATCTGATCACCCACAAAATGCCGTTGCAAGATATCAATAGCGCTTTCGATCTCATGCATGCGGGTGAGTCGATCCGAAGCGTCGTCGAATTCTGATACGTGCCCCCTGAGGCAATATGCCCCCTTGATGTACACGCTGTACCGGAGCCAACGCACCGGCACCATGGTACCCCGATTCTTATTGGAAGAATTGGGGTTGCCGTACCAAAAAGTCGAGGTGAACACCAAGACGGGGGTGCAATTCACCGCAGACTTCCCGGCGATCAATCCATGGCGCCCAGGTACCCGCTCTCGGTCTGCTCGATGGCACGCTGTTCACCGAAACTTCGGCCATGGTGCTATATCCGACCGATTTACATCCGCACAGCGGGCTGCTGGCACCACCGCCGGAATCCCGATAGAGCCAGGTTCTTGAAAGACTAGGGCGTACTGGATGAAGCCCCTGGAGCATATCCCCTGGAGCATATAAGGATATCGATGAAGTGATGGCCAACCAGACCGATCGGGTGGAGGTGATGCACACCTTGCATCAGATGGTCTGCGTGAAGAGTTAGCGGCTCGGGCTAGAGGGAAATTTCAGTGCGCTCATCATAGCCCCCGCTTGCGTCGGGACCAACCTCCAACTTAAACCGAAACTCGTCAAAAGTAATGATGTCCCCGGGGTTGATCGGAGTGCGCATCAGGACTCGTACGTCGTTGACCAGCGTACCGTTAATGCTTTGGAAATCTTCGACGTGAAAACGCCCATCGACATAAATAACGGCCGCGTGTTTGCGTCCAACAGTAGTGCGGCGGATGATCAAATAACTCATATTGGGTCTTTTCTCACCGCCTATGCGCCCAATTATTACTTCGGGTTCATCGAGCTGGATGAGGGTCTCACCGGTAACATTGTCCAGATCCCGCAACCAGGCATTGGGTTGGGCGGCGTCGGCGGGCTGTGGGAACGATGGTGTGGACGCGCGCGGTGGTGGTGGTTTGGGCCGATCGAACGAGCCCGGTGGCGCATCCGGCAACGTGCCGCCAGCAGCTTGCGGCCCTGCTGCTGCCTGGGTAGGTGCTTGAGAGGCAGGTGGCGCGGCAAACGCCTTATCAACCGGCGGCACTGTATCGCTGCTTAAGTCTTCACTCTTTTCATTGAGGTCGAACCAAGCAACCGCTTCCGGTTCCGGCGCCGGCGGCTCGAACTTCACCGCATCTGGCTCCTGCGACGGCGGCAGCGTATCGTCGTCCTCATCCGGTGGTGGACTGTCTTTGGCCACCTCGAACCCCGGAGCAACCATTATAGCGGGTTCAGGATCCGGCACCGGAGGTTGTTGCACAGGCGCTTGCAACCCATCGCCACCCAGATCGAAATCGATCCCGTGGTGAGTATTGATCGGCAAAGTCGTATCCGCCACATAGGGCTCAGCGTGCGGCGGCAATTGATGTAGCTGCGCGGGTGCAACGGGCTCAGGCGCAGCGGGTCTAGGCGCCGAGGGGGTAGGCGCCAAAGGGGTAGGCGCCAAAGGGGTAGGCGACGGGAGGTCAGTAGCGAGGGGTGTTGGCGTATGAGGAGCGGATTTCGGCTGTGAAGAGGCGGGGTCACCATGGAGCACGATGGTGACGGCGTCTTGCTCATCGCCTGGCGCTTCCATCATTACGGTCCGCTCACCGGAGCGCTCTACGGGTAACGAGAACTTGAACTCAACACTCTCCAGGCCGATGAGATCGCCATCGTGCAATACCGTAGGAGCGTGAATTCTGCTCTTATTGAGCAGCGTTCCGTTGATACTGCCCTTATCGATCAAATAATAAGCATGATTGCGGTATTGAACAGCGGCATGCCGTCTGCCTATGGTGCGTACCGGGATAAACACCGCCTGCACCCCAGGAGCGATGTTTTGACGAGAACGGCCGAACACCACCTCATCGGCGTCTATGAGAATGGATTCACTACCGGTTACCCGTGCCGCATCAATGAGATAGGCCTCCGGCCGCAACTTATCAACCGCCACACTAGGACTGTTGTGCCCCCCCTGCGGCGGCGCCGCGCCTGCTATGTGCACCGGGCCCTGCGAAGGCTGGCGCCGCAGATAGACAAACCCCAACATGACGATGACGCCTAGACCGATAACCGACACCGCCACGGCGACGATGGCCACCCAAGCCACCTGGTCATCGAGCATCTGGCCATCGGGCATCGCGCTCTGAAGCGCCGGCGTTTGCGGGGCGGCCGGTGCCGCGGTGCTTTGCTCGGCAACGACGGTCTGCGCAGATACGGTGGAAGTCCCTCCCAACCCTGTGCTAACGACTATCACGAGCAATAGGAATAACCCGCACCATCGTAGGACACAACGTTCTAGGCGGTGGGTCACCGAGGACCCGCGGGTGGGAGATTGCTCCATCAATTCTCGGTCTATGCAATCGGGTAGCACATGATAACGATAAGCCCTGACTCGATCTCGTAATGAACGCTAGAAACTAGTGTAAATTAACATAGCTCAACGCCGTCGGAGTGTTCCTGCTCCTTACATCCAAGCAGTCCATTGCCCAAGCGATCTATTTCCAAGCAATAACCATTTATAAACAATAAATTTCGTAGGAAGTGCGCGATTCAGGCACATTTGCGCTAAACAACGAGTGCGCTGAACAACGAGCCACGTTCGGCGAGTGCCGCAAGAGGGACCGCTTCCACAGCTTCCCCAATAGGGTAGCGCCGGGTACCCGTATAGACCATGGCTATCCACTCAAGACCAAGGTCCTCTAGTGCAATACGCATGGACGCGCTCAATCTGGAGGCACCTGCGCGTTTGCACTTTGGCGTGCCGCGGTTGAAGCTGGCGCAGCATGAGCGCATCGCTCAACAAGTCCGGTACAACCCGCCCTGCCAACGGCTCAAGTGCTGTTTTTGGCTCTTCCAGCCGGGCCAAGTCAACGGGCTCCTCCAGGTCAATATACTCCGGCGAATCCTCTGCAAGCAGCTCCCGTGCCAATGTGGTTTTACCGGCTTGGCGTGGACCGGTGAGTACCGGTGAGTACCGTGAGCGGATTGCGCGCCCAGGCAGTGTGGATGTTCTGCATGAGCACTGTTCTGCATGAGCACTAGGCGGGGAATATCTATGGCGGCAGGACCTTACCACGAAATTCGTTTATCCAGTGACCGATTTTCATGATGATTGACTGCATTCCATATAGCCTATGCGATATGGGCCTATGCGATATGGGCCTATGCGATATGGGCCTATGCGATATGGCCCATGCACAAGAGTCTTCGGTTATATTGCATCGACAAAACACGGGGGATGAGCGATGGCCACACAGACAGCTCTTATTATAGGCGCGGGGAACGGCTTGAGTGCATCGCTGGCCCGCCTGTTCGCAGGGGAAGGTATGCAAGTCGCCCTCGCCGCTAGAAACCCCGACAAATTAAGTGCCCTATGTGCGCAAACCAAGGCCACCGCCTATCCGTGCGACGTCGCCGATGCGGCACAGGTGAACGCTCTTTTCCAAGCCATGGACCAGCAATTGGGTCACCTGGACATCGTCGTGTTCAATCCCAGTCAGCGGGTACGCGGCCCGGTGGCAGAGATTAACCCGGATGAGGTCAAGCAAGCGCTGCTAGTGAGCTGCTTCGGCGGTTTCCTGGTCGCCCAGGCGGCGGCGCAGCGTATGTTGAAGCGGGGCAGCGGCAGCATTTTACTAACCGGCGCCACCGCTGGCGTCAAAGGTTTCGCCAACTCCGCCTCATTCGCCATGGGCAAATTCGGCCTACGTGGCCTGGCCCAGAGCATGGCCCGCGAGTTGTCCCCCCAAGGCATTCACGTGGCCCATTTCGTCGTCGATGGCAGCATTCGCAAAAGCGGCGATGATCCCGGGGACGACGACAGGCTAGATCCAGACGCTATCGCCCGCAGCTATCTGGAGGTGCACCGCCAGCACCGCAGTGCCTGGAGTTGGGAACTCGAGCTTCGCCCCTGGATTGAACGCTTCTAGAGGCGCCTTATTCTAGGGCCTTAAGTCCCAGCCTTAACCGGCGCCACCAGAGCGCGCAGCGTGGCCAACACGCTGAGTGGCGTCAGCTTGCCGGTGCGCGGGTTCTGCAGCGACGGTACATTCTCGATCTTCATCTCGAAGCGCACGCTATCAGCTTCCACTTTGATAGTGTGGGTGTTGCGGCTGACGGTGGGATCGGCCCAAATTTTAATGCGCGTGCGATCGGCGCCTATGCCAGCCAAGCTGAGGGCGGCGGCCACATTAACGTTGGCCGGAAAGCCACGAGCCGCCGCCCTCGCAGTGCCATCAAAAACCAGTAAAGGCTCCTTCAAACCGTCCACGGCGATAGCGTTAGCCACCAGATAAGGAGCGCCAGCCAGGCCATTAGGCGGCTTGCGCGTTTCCATGGTGACGCACTCGATGTGGCCCTCGTTGGCCGCCCGCACCGCATCCAGGCCGAGCAATGCGCCAGTGGGAACGATGATACGTGCGCCCGTGCGCCCGGCCTGCGCCAACAGATCCGGGCGCTCCAACAATTGCCCCGCACTGGCCGGGATCAACACCCGCCCTGCCTCAACCGCCGGGTATGCGATCGAGCCGAATGCCGCCGCCGGTGCCGCTTCCACCACCACATCAGCCAACTGCGCCAACTGCGCGCGCTCTACCACCCGGGTGATATTTTCGAAGTCCGCGATTTGCCGCGCCGCCTTGACCTTATCCCGGCTGGCCACGGCACCCAACGCAAGACCAGGGATCTGGCACTGGTCTACGGCTTTGGCGACAGTCAAACCGATCGCACCTAGCCCTCCAATACCCACATACAAAGTCATAGCTGTTACTCCGGTACTATGCTTATGGTGCACGCATCCCATGCCAAAACGAAGCCGCATGCCCATAACCACGATTACCTTGGACGCCGCCGGCACCCTCATACGAACCACGCACCCTGTGGGTGACACTTATTTGCAGATCGCCAAAGCCCACGGTGCCGAACTCGACGCCAAGGCGCTAGCCCATGGGTTTGGCGAGACCTACGCCGCCATGCCGCCGATGGCATTCACCGATGCGGGTGGCGCTAAGCTGGATGCGCTGGAACGGGACTGGTGGCGCGCCTTGGTGCGCCAAGTCACCGAGCGGGCCGGTGGGGTAAAACGCTTCGACGATTTTTTCACGTCCCTGTACAGCTACTACGCCAAGGGTTCGGCCTGGACCTTGTATCCCGAAGTACTGCCGGTACTCACCGGCCTCGCAGCCCGCGGATACCGCTTGGCCGTGATCTCCAATTTCGACTCACGGTTACCCGGCGTACTGTCGCAGCTAGGCGTGCTCAAGCGCTTCGAGAGCATTGTATTCTCGACTGAAGCAGGCGCCGCCAAACCGGATCCCGGGATCTTCGAAGAAGCTCTTAAACGCCTGCATATCACTGCCGAGGAAGCGCTACACGCCGGTGATAACAGCGATGCGGACTTCGCCGGCGCCCGCGCCATGGGCATGCACGCTTTACTTTTGCGCCGCAGCGGGGGCGCCACCCCACCCCATGAGGCGGTGGACTTACAGGGGATCTGGCCCTACCTGGAGCAATTGGCATAAGCCGGCTTTTACCCCTCTACACCCCCAGATATCATCTATACTCCCAGATAGCGGCGCCGCTGCGTCTGCGCACTGCGCAGCGCCTTGGAATCGCCCTCCCACACGTTGCGCCCTTTCTCGACCATATAGTGCCGGTCGCCGATGCGCAGCAGCGCATTGATGTTCTTGTCGATGAGCAAAATCGCTTGCCCCGCCCCTTTTAGAAGCGACAGCACCCGCCAGATCTGTTGACGCACCATGGGCGCCAAGCCCTCGGTAGCCTCATCCAAAATCAACAGCCGCGGATTGGTCATCAGTGCCCGGGCGATGGCCAACATCTGCTGCTCGCCACCGGAGAGCTGGTTGCCCATGTTATCCAAGCGCCGCTGCAGCGACGGAAACAAGGACAGCACCCGGGGCATATCAAAACTGTCCCTATGCGCAGTTTTTTTCCCCGCCACCGCCGTCGCCAGCAGATTTTCCCGCACCGTCAAATTGGGAAAAATCTGCCGCCCTTCCGGCACCAAACCCAGCCCCAGGCGAGCGATGGCGTACGGCGACTGGCCGCATACACTCTGACCTTCGAACCGTATGTCACCACCGGCAGGGGACAACAAGCCCATGATCGAATGCACAGTGGTCGATTTGCCCATGCCATTGCGCCCTAGCAAGGTAACTACTTCGCCTGCATTGATAGTGAGGTCGATGCCGAAGAGTACCTGCGAAGCGCCATAGCCGGCCTCGAGTCCGCTCACCTCCAACATGCAGTGCCCCCGACCTCGGCCTTTTGACATCGCACTAGTCCTCACCTAAATAAGCTTGGCGCACCTTCGCATCAGCGCGTACCTCATCGGGTAAACCGCTGGCTATGACTTTGCCGTACACCAGCACCGTTATCCGATCGGCCAGGGCGAACACCGCATCCATATCGTGTTCCACCAGCAACATGGCGTAGCGTCCTTTCAACGAGGCCAAATACTCGATCATCCGGCCACTGTCCGCCGCACCCATCCCGGCCGTCGGCTCATCGAGCAGCAACAAACGGGGCTGAAGAGCGAGCGCAATGGCGAGTTCCAGTTGGCGTTGTTCGCCGTGGGCCAAATTACCCGCCAGGGTATGACACTGCGCCGCCAACCCCACCTCCTCCAGTATCGCCCGCGCAGGCCCGATAAGACTCGGGTCTTGCTGCGCCGCCCGCCAGAAACGGTAGCTATGTCCTTGCCTGGATTGCACGGCTAAAGCGACATTGGCCAGCGCAGAGAAATCCTGCACTACGCAGGTCACCTGAAACGAGCGCGCCAGGCCCGCCAGCGCCCGCTCCGGCGCGCGCTTATGGGTAATGTCTTTACCGGCAAAATAAGTGCGCCCGCTGTCGGAGGGCAACAGGCCGCTCAGTTGCGCGATCAAGGTGGTTTTGCCGGCGCCGTTCGGACCGATGATGGCATGTATCTCACCTGGCATTACATCCAGTGATACAGCGTCCGTGGCGGCGATAGCACCGAAATATTTGCTGAGATTATCCACCCGCAGCAACGGACTTTGCCCCCGCGCGTCAGCCACCCGAGGTATCAACCACCCGAGGTATCAACCACCCGAGGTATCAACCACTGGCTCGGCGCTCGAACAATCCATTGATACCGCGCGGCGCAAACAACACCACCCCGACCAAAAACGGTCCGAACACCAGATGCCAGTGTTCGCCCAGGTATTCGCCCAACGCAGCCACCGACTGAGTGGCGGCCTCGCAGAGCACTAATCCGGCCACCTGTGGTAACCATCCCGCCAACAATTGCGGCAAGAACTCGGCCGTTAACCAAAACGCACCGGCACCGGCCACCGGCCCGAACAGCGAACCCATGCCGCCCAGCACCACCATGAAAATAAGCTCTCCCGAACGGGTCCAGTGCATAACATCAGGACTGACAAAAGCCTCCATGTTGGCGCTTAATAGGCCAGCGGCGCCGCACATCACGCCGGCGATCACAAAGCAGACCAAGCGGTACCTGAACGTGTGATACCCCATCGCCTCCACCCTTTGCCAATTCGAGCGGCTGCCCCGCACCACCATGCCGAAGCGCGACCCCACCAAACGCCATGACACCCAAAGACTCAGCAATAATATGGCCAAGATGGTGTAGTACAGATGAAGCGGTTCATCCAGGGAATAAAAATCGACACCGAACTGACTGCGTTGATAGATGACAAGGCCATCGTCAGAGCCGTATTCATCCACACTGATGGCCAGGAAATACACCATCTGCGTCAGCGCCATGGTGATCATGATGAAATAAAGGCCGCGGGTTCTAAGACTGATAATGCCGAACAACAACGCCACCAAAGCGCTGGCCGCCAATCCTATAGGCCACTGGACCCAGGCACTGCTCACTTCGTAATAAGCGGCAATGCCCACCGCGTAGCCGCCTATACCCAGGTACACGGCATGACCGAAACTCACCATGCCCCCGTAGCCGAGGATTAAATTCAAGCTGAGCGCGGCGATGGCCCAAATCATGGTGCGGGCGAACACATCTTGATAAAAAGGCTCGTCCATCAGATGAGCGATAAGCGGCATCAGCGCGCAGATGGCGAGCACAGTGACGGCAAACCAACCCTTAGCACTGTGTAACACGGCGCTCATGGAGCAGCCCCGCGGGCTGCGAACAAACCTTGGGGGCGTAAAAACAACACCGCCACCATAAAGATATAGATCAGCATCGAAGAGAGCGCCGGCCCGGCCGCTTCGGCGGCATTGGCAGATAACACGGCCAACAGCAACACATCCAAAAACGCTCGGCCCAAGGTATCGATCAATCCGATCAGCAGTGCTGCCACGAAGGCGCCGCGTATAGAGCCGATGCCACCGACCACGATCACCACAAAAGTGAGAATAATGATCTGCTCACCCATACCGCTGTTGGCACCTAGAATCGGCGCCATCAACATACCGGCAAGCCCCGCCAACATCGCTCCTATGCCGAATACGACAGTAAACAAAAGCGCGATATTGATCCCGAGCGCCCCCGCCATGGCCCGGTTGGAGGCCCCGGCGCGCACCTGCATGCCCACCCGCGTGCGCGCCACCAGGAACCAAAGCACGGCGGCCACGCCCAACCCGGCGGCGATAATAGTAAGGCGAAACGATGAATATTCGATGCCCAAAAACAAAGGCACCGGACGCGACAGCGCCGCAGGCAGTGCGATAGTCATGCCGTCCAGCGGCCATACCACTTGCACCAGTTCATTAAAAAACAAAATAAGACCGAACGTAGCCAACACCTGATCCAAATGGTCGCGTTGATACAAAGTGCGCAGCGCCACCCGCTCCACCAGCATGCCTATGGCACAGACACAAGGAAGCCCCAGCACGATAGCCAAGGCGTATGACTCGAGCCAGACAGTGAAAGTGGCGCAG
Source organism: Gammaproteobacteria bacterium (assembly GCA_012103455.1). Lineage (GTDB taxonomy): Bacteria > Pseudomonadota > Gammaproteobacteria > HK1 > HK1 > WLWT01. The sequence goes on along the minus strand of WLWT01000001.1, from coordinate 2,011,844 downwards.
ATAAAAGCGCCCAGCATATAAAACGTGCCATGCGCCAAATTGACGAAGTCCATGATGCCGAAGGTGAGTGTCAACCCGGCCGCCAACAAGAACAAAAGCACGCCCAATTGGAAACCGTTCAGGCACTGTTCGGCCAATAGAACCCAGTCCACCTCGATGCCCGGAAAAAAAGGAAGATCCAGGGAAGTAGAGCGCGGGACTGAGCCCGCGCTCTAAAATAACCAGCAGCCAGCTAGCGCTTCATCTTGCATAGGCTGGCATAAGGATCGACATGATCGGTCAGCACCACCTCGCGGATCGCCGTGGTCCAAACGCCGTCGGCATCTTCCACCACTTCCCGGCTGTAGAAATTCTGCACCGGAAAATGATTAACGCCCATTTTGAAACTGCCACGCACGGACGGGAAACTGGCCGCCTCCATGGCGGCCCGCATACCATCTACATCGCTGGCATCGCCGCCTACCGCCGCGACCGCCGCTGCGATCATATGAATCGCATCATAACTTTGCGCCGCGAAAAAACTCGGATACCGGTTGTATTTAGCCTTAAAGCCATCGACGAACTTCTCGTTCTGCGGATTATCGAGATCCGGTCCCCAGAACTGGGTCATAGTGCTGCCCATGACCCCGGTCATATTCGCTTTTTGAAACCTGGGCAAGCTGAGCGAGTCCACTGTAAATACGGTATAGAGCGGTATTTTGCCTTCGAGTCCGGCCTGCTGGTATTGGGAGATAAACGCCGGTCCGTGTTTGCCCGGATAAAAGATGAACACGCCATCCGGAGCAGCCGCCCTGACTTTGGACAACTCCGCCGCCCAATCGATCTGCGCCGGCCACTTGGTCATATCCTTACCGACTATTTTTCCTTTGAACGTACGCTCCACACCCGCCATCATATTCTTGCCAGCGGCGTAATTCGGCGCGATGACGTAGAGAGATTTAACACCTTTTTTGTTCAGCACCTCACCCATCGCCATCGGGGTCTGATCGTTTTGCCAAGAAATATTAAAAAAGTTTTTATGGCAGCCCTTTCCGGCCAGTTGCGAAGGACCTGCGTTGGCGCTTAGCAGAATGCGGCCAGAGTCCAGTACTACTTTCGATGAGGCCAGCAAAACATGTGACCAGATGTAGCCGGTCACGATGTCCACCTTGTCCTGCTTGATCAAGCGCTCCGTTGCTTGTTTGCCTTTTTGCGGGTTGAACTCATCGTCACCGTAGATCACTTGCATATCGGTAGCGCCGGCTTTATGCGCCAAGTGCTCCAGCGCCAACTCGGCGGCATCACGCATATCGTTGCCGATGATCGCCGCCGGGGTGGTCAAGGTAGTGACGAATCCGATCTTAACGGTGGCCGCATAAGCGCTAGCGGACAACGCCAGGCCAGCGGCCAAAACAGCAGCGATTAAGCGCCTTGACGTCAATGGTTTCAATGTCAGTTCCTCCTCTCGGGTCTAAGGCTATTTTTTGGGGTTAATTATGCCGCCGCCATCATACGCGATCCGCACCTGGCAACGGGGGCACCAATAGGTAATACGCCGCTCGCGGCCCTTCGGTGGCAATCATACAGACAGGGATAATGGCGCTCACCAGAATAGGCTCTTTAAGGGCGAAAACGGTCTATTCCCACTGCGCTGCCATGCCGCTGGTACGCGCTTGCCATGGCGGCCCTCTCGCGGGCCGTCGGTGTGTCCCGTTCGAAATGCTCCGCCCGGATTTCAATGTAACCGTCATCCCTAAACGCTTTCAAATCCACCCGCCCGATGAACTCGTCACCGGCCAAGGCCGGCAATACGTAATAACCGTACCGGCGTCTCGCTGCCGGTTTGTAGATCTCGAGCAAGTGCTCGAAGCCGAACAACAATGCTGCCCGTGCCCGATCCCACAATACCGGATCGAAAGGGGAGAGAAACACCGCTTTATCCCGCCGCAAGCGCATCCCCGCCAAGCGCTGCGCCAACTCCAAGTCCGCCGGCCGTATCCATCCGCTGACGTCTTTACAAGCGCCCGTCAAACGGCATGGAATGATGGCTCCGGCCTCCTTTAGTTGCGCCAGCGCCGCTTCGATCTCGGCCCTGCAATGACGCAAGCGCCAGGTCGCCGCCATGGTCGAGGTGGTGGCCCATCCGTGTCCCTCGAGCGCTTTTAACAACAAGGCAGCATACGCCTGCCCATCGGTGACTTCCTCGGCGAGCACATCACCTGGAATAACCCGTTCCGGCAGATCATAGACACGCTGAAAATTGACCCGTGCGGCGATAGCCAAGTCCCCCGCCGACCACAATGCCTCGGCCACTCGCTTAGCGAGCTTGATATTCCACCACCCGGCCGCGCTCTCGCCTTCCAGATCAAGCGATCGCAAAGGGCCTACAACGCGGATCCGATCCAGCAGTCGCGCCGCCAAACGCCGCTGTTCCACCAGCAGATCGCCCCACCAAGGGTGCACCCTAAAAGCGCGCCGGCGAAAACCGAAGTAAGGATAGAGCGCCATCGGCAACCAGGAGGCTTCATGCCCCCAGTATTCGAATAACGGCTCACCGGGCTGCAGCAAGGTTTCCACATGCCGGGCGTCCAGACCGGGCAGCCTGGCAGCGAGCACCAACCCCTGTGTGCGGGCGCCGGCAATCGCTACCGTATCCAACTGCAAATAACCGAAGCGGCCGATCACCGCGTGACAACACCGGCTAGCCCACCGTCCGCGGGCCGCACAGTGAGCCGGCAAACCGGTCCATTGCGGGCGCAGTAAACCTGCTCTGGCCAACACTAACCGGCGCGCGGCGCGCACGTCTATGGTGGTTTCATTCACACTAATACCTTTGCGCAATACCCATCCGCGAACCGAAAAGGATGATTTCACCAATGCCATCCAAGCCATTGCCATCCAAGCCATTGCCATCCAAGCCATTGCCATCCAACCCATCGCCGGCCAAGGCCTCGCCAGCCAAACTCGGCATCTACCATGTCCTGCTCCCCACCGACATCCCCACATTGCCGCTCAACGAGTTCGCTGGCTCCGTCCTGGAGGGGCTTTCCGAGCGGCCCAAACGGCTTTCGTCACGCTATCTCTACGACGACCGGGGCAGCGGCCTGTTTCGCCAGATCATGACGCTTGAGGAATACTACCCCACGCGCTGTGAAGCTGAGATCATCGAGGCACACGGCCCCGCCATCGCCGCCAGGTTCGCCGGCACCCCCGTCAACCTGGTAGACCTAGGCGCGGGCGATGGCGCCAAGACCGTGCGGCTGTTGCATCAGCTTCAGGCCGCCGGTGCTGATGTGACATACGTGCCCATAGACATATCCGAGCAAGCCTTGCGCACGGCTTGCGAAACACTGGCGGGCGAATTGCCGGGACTGCCGGTCAAGGGCTTGGTGGCGGAGTATATCGCCGCCCTCCATTGGCTCACGGCCAATGATGACGGCCGCGTCAACTTGGTTTTGTTTCTAGGCTCCAATATAGGCAACTTCAACCGCGCCCAGGCCCGCACTTTCCTGCGCCAACTCTGGTCGGCGCTCAATCCCGGTGACTATGTGCTGACAGGTTTTGACCTCAAAAAAGACATCGACTTGCTGCTAGCCGCCTATAACGATGCCAAAGGCGTGACCGCCGCTTTCAACATGAACTTGCTCAACCGGATCAACCGGGAACTGGGCGGTCATTTCGATCTTGACAAGTTTCGCCACTATTCAACCTACGACGTATTTACCGGCGCGATGGAGAGTTATCTGGTCAGCATGGAAAAACAGACCGTCGCCATCGACACCTTGCATTCGAACTTCCATTTCGACGCTTGGGAACCCATACACACCGAATACTCCTATAAATATTTGGAGTCCGATATCCGTAGTCTGGCCGATAGCACCGGGTTCGCCATCGCCGATACATTGCACGATAGCAAGCGGTGGTTCGCCGATTCACTCTGGCGCGTGGTCAAAACTATCAGCGGCGGCGGGGTTGCTTTATAGATCCAGGCATCAACGGCAACACCAGGCATCAACAGCAACGGGTCCCTACCCTCAAGAAGACCCGGCATCACCCCCACCGGCGAGCTGCTCGAAGACCGCCGCCGGCTCGGCCTCCATGTCGTCTTTGAATGCCGCCAGACGCTCCCACAGCGCCGCCGCCGCCCGGTGAAACTCCTCCGGTAAGCCTTCTTGGCTCGCCATGGTGTCGGCGATCTCGTGCATCTCGCCCACGAAGCGCCATGCTTTGTGGGCATTGGCGGTGGCGCTGCGCTCGGAGCGTTGCGGCAGATCCGGCATGGAGATGGCCCACTCGTCCAGCAAAGCCTGTTCCACGCCCGCCGCCCGGGCCAGGGCGCGCACATTCAACAGCAGTGCCGATGACGCCTTGGTCCAGCCGGCGTAAGCCATCTTGAGAGCGGAGGCGGCGGTGGAACCGGCTTCCTCGTTTAAGACGATGGCTTCGAACAAAGCCCCCTCGAGCAGCGCCGCCACCCCGGCGGCGCCGGGACCGGACAGATAAAGACGGGTATCCCCGCGCTGCTGCGGCGGTGGCCCGATGATGCCGCCGTCCACGGCACGGGCGCCAACCGCTTGCACCGTCCGCGCCACCGCCTGCCCGGTGGCCGGCGATACCGCGTTGGCATCCACGTACACGCCCTGGTAGCCGTGTCGGGCCACCGCCGCCGCCGTGTCCTGGGCGCTGGCCGGCGGCACCACGGAGAACACGATGTCGGCCTGTTGCAAGCCCCGCGCCAGCGTAGCCACTTCGCGCAACCCGCCCGTTTCGGCCCGCGCCCTGCTCGATGCACCGCGCCCCTGCGCCACCCACAAAGTGTCGTGACGGGTAGCCAGCGCGGCCCCTAAAGCCGCACCCATTTGACCAGGATTCAACAATAAGATTGCCATTGTTATCAACTCTCGAGAGATTCGCTACACAATACTCGCCAAAGTCTTCTTGAGGTGATCCGCTATGCTGACCCTGTACGACGGTGAGATATCCGGCCACAGCCACCGCGTCCGGCTGTTCCTCGCATTACTTGCACAGCCGTACCAACGGGTGAGCGTGGACTTGGCCGGTGGCGAGAACCGCCTACCCGGATATCTGGAAAAGAACCCATTCGGGCAGATCCCGGTGCTGGACGATGACGGCACCCTCGTGCGCGACTCCAACGCCATCCTGGTGTACTTGGCGCGCAAATTCCAAGCCGATGCGTGGTATCCGCACGAACCGCTAGCCATGGCGCGGGTGCACGAATGGCTGGCCGTTGCCACCTTGCGCATATACAACGGGCCGGTCAAGGCGCGGGCGGTCAAAATATTCGGCCGGCCCTGGGACCATGACGCCGCCGTCAAGGAAAGCGAAGACCTGCTGCGGATCATGGACACCCACCTGAGTGGCCGAGAGTGGCTAGCCCTCGATAATGCCACCCTCGCCGACGTCTCTTGTTATACCTATATCGCCCATGCCCCCGAAGGCGATGTGTCCCTAGCGCCCTACGGGGCGGTACGCCGGTGGCTAGAGCGGGTGGAAGCATTACCCAACTTCATCCCCATGAAAGCTTCGCCCACCTGAGGCAGACGACATGAGGCAGACGAAATGTCCCATCTAACCGGCGGCAACCGGCCGCGCCTGCGGCAAGTGAGTTGCGCCACCTTTTACCACTCAGCGCTGGTTCCCATTCAGCGCTGGCCAGGGCGCCGAAGCCCATTGACGCCTTGACGGCGAATTCGCCCCGCTCAGCTGGCCACGGTACTGATGGCCGCATGGACCGGGTAAGCGCGTGCCAATTCCCCGGTGAGGAACGTTGCGATCTCGGCCATGCCGTATTTACCAACCCGCGCCTCGGCGGGCGCGTTGTAGTTGGTATTGGTGTTGATATCGTAGGTAAAAGGCCGCCCTTCCTCATTGACGATGAACTCAATGCCCACCACATCAATGCGATGGCGCTTGAGCAGTGTTTGAAACTTGCCTATAAGCGGGCTATCGAAGCTCTCATCAATGAAGAATTTTTCTCCCGGCTCATCGCCGAGCGCGCCAACAGCGCCCGCGGCGGCGCAGATATCCGCCGGACACAGCTCAAAGCCCTGGGAGGTATCAACTCTCAGGGCGTAGAGGAACCGCCCTCCCACGAACTCGCAGCGGGTGATGAACGCCGCCGGAGAACGAATATACTGCTGCACCAGGGTAATGCCATCTACGGGCGGTTCGTATTCGCCGCTGTCCAAATAAGCCAACAACACGTCAACGCCAGCAAACTTGCGCACGCCAAGCCCCTTGCCACCGCGATTGTGTTTGACGATGAATTCACCCTCGAATTGCCGCGCCGCCGCCACGATCTCGCGCCGGCCAAGGGCGGCTACCGTGCGCGGCGTCTCGATGCCCTCGGCCGTCAGAGCAAATTGTTGCGCCACCTTACTGACTTCCAAACGCAGCGCGCGGGTACCGTTGAGCACACGGCGCCCGTGATGCTCGAGCCATTCAAGCACGTTGCGCGCCAGTTCCGGGGCGAAACGATGGCCCCGCGTGTGTGCGGACGCACTCATGCGGCTATAAAAAACCCCCGCTGGCGGTTCACTCGCGAGATCCACCTGGCCATCATTCAAAAACCAGCTCTGGTAGGGGGTGCCGAGCGCATCAAGACGCCGTTCCAGTGGCTCCGTCCAGGCCTGATTCTCGTGCAGTATGTACACCTTGGGTCGTTGCATCTGAAAACCACATAAGGTCAGTGAAAAGGGGCGCGATCACAGACTAATTTTCTCCGTCAAGCAACAGCAAACCTGAAAATTTGACGAATACTTCCTTATTCATCACCAGAACAGAAAAAACATTTATTCTTTGGACCGGTGGCGAAATTCGCAACCACTCTATATCCAGAATATAACCGCCATCGGCGATTAGCGTTTCACCAACTACACGGCTCGCCAGCGGCGAGGTCCTGGAGAGCAGCCAACAGCTGGGCATTGAGTGGCGTTTTGGTGCGCCCCGGCGCCCGCGCCACCCCCTGCAGTGCCAGCGCCATCACCAACAATACTAGCCAATGGATTCGTGCGCAGTACTTCTCCGGCCCCGGCGCCACCCGCATCCAGCAATGGGCCGGTTCTTAGAATGCCCGCGTTGTTGAGCAACACATCGACCCGCCCACTCGCGCCCGCGAGGGCGGCGATGGAAGCAGGGTCCATCTGGTCGAACTGATGAGTCTGGACCTGGACTATACCGTGTTCCAACTCCGTGGCTATGGCCGCTGGACCCGGTTCACCGCGGTCAGCCAGTGGCCAACACCGGCCCTCGGTGGCACAGCTCAGAACCCACATTGATAAACGTCGCTCAACCCGCTAACAACATGGGGCTAACAACATGGAGGAACTGCCGGGCGTTGGCTATGATGTGCCCGCTCTTGCCCGCACCCCAGCCGCCGGAGACATCGCTATGACCGCGCCGTCCGACGACGCCCTTAGAGCCTGTTCAAGATCTCCGAAGCAACAGCGCAATATTTGCAAGTAGCATCATGCCCAACGAGCTTTCGATTAGCCGCTCACAGTTTTTCCACAACCGGCGGTTTTTCTCAAACCATGAGAAGGTTCGCTCGACAACCCACCTCTTCGGGAGGACGGCAAAACGACCCGTGTCCGAGCGTTTGATAATTTCGACGTTCGCTCCGATTAATCTCAGCACTTCGCCAGCGAAAGCCATCCCCGTGTACCCGCCATCGCCCACTACACACCTAACCTCCGAGAGGCGCCCATCTGCTTGAGCAGCAAGTGCGGCCAGTGCCCCAGCTCGATCAGTGACATTTGCCGTGGTCACAAAAGCAGCGTGCACCAATCCCTGAGTGTCCACAGCTATGTGCCGCTTGATACCAGAAGTCTTCTTGCCTGCGTCATAACCTTTGTGGTTTGCACTGTCTGTGTTCTTCACGCTCTGTGCATCAACGATGATCAGGCTGGTTTTGCCACTGCGCCCCTGGGATTTGCGGGCCTCGCCAACCCATTTTTTTAACGCCTTGTCCAAGGCGCTGCAAGAGTCTTCTGGGGACGATTGCCGCCAGATAGTGAAATACTCATGCACACTTCGCCACTTTGGATACTCGTTGGGCAACATGCGCCATTGGCAGCCGGTCTTCAGCAGGTACAACACTGCGTTGAACACGTGATAGAGATCGAGTTGCCTTGGCTTGGTTCGCCGACGCGCCGCCTCCAGGATCGGTCTAACTTTCTCGAACTGTTGGCGAGATAGGTCACTCGGGTAGATTCGCTCGTCTGTCATTGCCTTCGCAGCCGCTATGACTATGGATAACAATAGCTTAGGTCAGATGTCCAAAATCGTCAGATCTTGAACAGGTTCTTAGAACACTCATCGGTGAAGCCGCTAGCCGCATCGCGCAACACGTGCGCACCACGCCTGTTATCGAATTGGAGAGAAGCGCCTTAGGCATAAACACCCCAGTATCGTTGAAGCTCGAACACCTACAGGTGAGCGGCACCTTCAAAGCCCGCGGCGCCTTCAACAACCTCTTGAGCCGGGACGTGCCCGGTTCCGGGGTCATTGCCGCATCCGGCGGCAACCACGCCGCTGCGGTGGCTTACGCCGCCGCCAAGCTGAACATTGCCGTGGAGATCTTCGTCCCCGGCATCGCCTCACCCGCGAAGATAGAGCGGCTGCAGGCTTACGGCGCTACCGTCAACGTGGCCGGCAACGAGTACCAAGAAGCCTTGCAAGCTTGTTCGGAGCGCCAAGCGCAGACGGGTGCCATGAGCATCCACGCCTACGATCAACTGGAGACCATAACCGGCCAAGGCACCACAGCCATGGAATGGCAAGCGCAGTGCCCGCATTTGGACACAGTATTGATCGCGGTGGGCGGCGGTGGACTCATCGCCGGCATCGCCGGCTGGTGGCAAAACGAGGCCCGGGTCATCGCCGTTGAAACCGAACACACCGCCACCTTGCATAGCGCCGGAGGGGCGGGCGGGCCGGTGGATGTGGTGGTTAGCGGGGTCGGCGCCGATGCCCTGGGCGCGCGGCGTTTAGGCGCATTACCCTATGCGATTACTTCCCGGCACGTGGCTGACTCGATTCTGGTCACCGACCAGGCGGTGATGGCGGCCCGCCGTGCTCTTTGGAATGAACTGCGCCTGCTGGTGGAACCGGCGGGCGCCACTTCATTAGCCGCCCTCCTGAGCGGCGCCTACCAGCCTCGCGCGGGCGAGAAAGTGGGGGTCCTACTCTGTGGCGCCAACACATCGTTGGACATTTAGGCCGCTACCCATAAACTCGGTGAGGACAGCGTCAATGTGCAATTGCGCCGCGATGCCTTGAACCGCATCATGGATAAGCCATAACGGCCCTACCATCACATTGAACAACACGAAGCTCCGAGCGCCGCGATATCTAGTGCCGCCTTTTTGGATCTTGGCACCGTAACCTTTCCCATACAGCGTCATTTCTTTTCCGTCAGGAAATACATCGCGCAGCAGTGAGGCGGTAAACATACTCTCCAAATAATGGGTGGGCAGGGAAGGAATCGAAAGTTCAATCGATGCAAGATCAAGATATTATTTTCAACAGATCCTATTCGGGCATGGGCAAAGATAAACGCACGCTGGCACCGCTACCCTCCCGTTCATTGATAGAAAGTTCACCGTGATAAGCCTCGCGGCAGAGTTCAACGACGACGGCGAGACCAATTCCTTGTCCCGGTACATCCGCATCCGTACGGCCACCCCGCTTGAGCAACGTCGTGACCGCTTCCCCGGGAATACCTGGGCCGTCATCCTCTACTGTCAATACAACGTCACCGTTGTCATGGTATCCGCTTACCCATACCGCCGAGGCGGCCCACTTGCAGGCGTTGTCCATAAGATTGCCCAGCATTTCCATGAGATCGCCTTCATCGCCCCTGAACACCAGGTCCTCGGCGATATCCGTTGCAATAACAAGTCCCCGTTCGGCATAGACTTTGTGTAGCGAGTTGGCCAGCGAGGCGACCAGCGGCGCCACCTCGAGCGGCGGCCCCAACCCGCTCGTACCCGTGGCAGCAGCACGCTGTAACTGGTATCCCACCACCCGATCCATGCGCTCTACCTGCGCGGCCACCGCCACGCGCAACTCATGTTCGTTCGCCTCCGCCGCCGCCCGCATTACAGCGAGCGGGGTTTTCAAGGAATGCGCCAACTCGGCCAGGCCATGTTGATAGCGTTCCAAGCGGCGCTCACTTATGTCGATGAGCGCGTTCAAAGCGCGGGTCAACGGCCCCAGTTCCCGTGGGTAGCGGCCCGTGAGGCGCTTTTGCTGCCCCTGCTCTATAGCCCGCACTTCCACCGCCACCCGCCGCAGCGGCGCCAGGCCCCACGCGAGCACCAGCGCTTGCGCTAGAACCAACGCCGAGGCGCCGCCACCAAACCAGCCCCAGAGGGTGCGCCTGAAGGTGCTTAGGCGGGCATCGAATGGGGCCCGCCGTTCAGCAATTTGTACCGCGTAGCGCCGCACTGTGCCATCACCCGCCTCCCAGTCGATGGCAAATACATAAGCGAACACGGGATCGGCGGTATCCAGCAGCGCGAAAACACCGCTGCCGACTGCAATCGCGGCGGGAAATGAAAACGAGCGGCCAATGGCGGAGGGAGAGCGCCAGATGACCTCCTTAGTCCCCTTCACCAAATAAGCATAGAGCCCGGAGGCTGGGGTAGACAGGCGCGGTTCGGGCGGTGCTTCGGGCACTGCCAGGCGCCCGTCATCGTCCATCTCCGCCGCCGTCAGCAGGGCATAAACTTGTGCTTGCAGCCGCTCACGGACCAGATCCAGGCTAGCCTCTAGAAACGCTCTCTCCAACGCGAAGCCGGTTAAACCTAGGCAAACAATGAGCACGGCGGTGGCGATGACAACCAGCCGATGCGCCAGCGAATCCCAGTAAAGTCTCATCCGTGGCAGTTCGGCGGACGAACGCCAGCCAGGCCCGTTCTAATCAACCCGCTATCACTCAGACTGAATCACGCTGTAGCCTAAAGCGGTAACCCCGCCCCCTTAAGGTCTCTATGGGATTGAGCGTTTTTTGCGGATCGAGTTTCTTGCGCACCCGGCCCACCAGCACCTCCAAGACGTTGCTGTGGGGATCCAGATCCTCGCCGTACACATGCTCGCCCAGCACCGTCTTCGAGAGCACCTCGCCAGCATTGACCATCAGGTATTCGACGACTTTGTATTCGTACGCCGTCAGCTCCACCGGCGCCCCATGCAAAGCCACCGTCTGCTTGCGCGTATCCAATTCAACCCCTTCACAGCACAGCTTGTCCTGGGTCCAGCCACCGGCCCGGCGCAGCAAGGCCCGCAGCCGCGCCAATAGCTCCTCCATATGAAACGGCTTCACCAGGTAGTCGTCACCACCCGCCTCCAGCCCGCCTACTTTGTCTTGCCAGCGCGAGCGGGCGGTCAAGATAAGAATGGGAAAGCTACGCCCGGCACCGCGTAATTTTTGCACCACTTCAATGCCGGTAACACCCGGTAAGCCGATATCGACCACCGCCACATCAATGGGAAATTCCAAGCCCAGATAAAGCCCCTCTTCTCCATCGCTAGCCTCATCCACAGCGTAGCCTGCGGCTTGTAGGTGGCCGACTAACTGCCCACGAATAGTATCTTCATCCTCGATTACGAGCGCCCGCATGATGCATCGACTCCCCGCAGCGCTAAAACCTGTCACCGCCGCATCGGCACCGCCACCACTCGCACACGTCCGTCACCAGTGAGTACTTTGACTAAATACTGGCCCTGCTTCGCCTGCACGCCCAAGATCTGCCCGCCCGACCTCGCCTGCACCATAGCCGCCGCCTCATCAGGACTGCTCGCCTGCGCGGCGGCAGCCGGGGCCGCGGTGAGCCCCAGCGCCAGTGCCAGCGCCACCAACAATGTGCGTAGCAGTCCGGCCAGACTAGGTCCTGCGGTAACTCGGTGTTTATTCATGCTCTTAGATAGATGTGCTCATCGATCGCGAGGCGGATGACACGCCTTGGCGCCACCTAGTGATGACGATAGCGGTGATGGGTATGGCCGTACAGATACCGGCGAGTATTATGGCAATGTAGTGGACCCCGATGAGAGTGACACAACCGCGCGCCGCGCCGCGCCCGTTGCCCGGCAGACCTGTCACCCACTGAACTGGCCCCGAACGACCCGGCAATGTTCACCTTACCCGCAGAGATTTTCCTTATCGCCGAATGATAAGCACGTCCGCAATGAGACCGCTGGCCTATATGTGAAATCCCATGCACGTCGCGGCCATCGTTGATGACAATGGTCACCGAGCCAGCGCTAGCAAATCCACCGGCGCTAGCCGATCCATGGGTCAAAGACAGCCATCCGCCCAGCAGTAAAACTACCGCCACCCGTTTGCTCATCACCCGCTTGCTTGTTTGCATGACTGGCCCTGTGCGGTGAAGGTGTGCTTTGATGGTGGGGCGCAGTCTGCCTGCGCCTGCCTGAACACAAGCTGAACGATTTCGCCCATGCGTTTGATTTTGGTGGACGGGCTCAATCTGGTGCGGCGTATCTTCGCCGGCGTGCCCGACGCTGCCGCCCCGGAGATGCACACCCGTAAAACCCTAGCGACTGTAGGCGCGTCCCTGGACCGCCTCCTGCATCATTACCCAGCCAGTCACGGTGCGGGTGTTTTCGATGCACCACCGCCCACCTGGCGGCACCAGCTCCACGATGGCTACAAAGCGGGCCGGCCAGCCATGCCCACACGATTAGCCGAGGCCCTATCCGACTTCGAAAACGTGTTCGAGCGGGCCGGCCTCAAGATCATTCGCGCGCCTGGCTTCGAAGCCGACGACGTGATCGCCACCATCAGCACTAAAGCGGCTGGCCGCGGCGCCAGGGTGCTGATCGTATCGACGGACAAGAGCCTGCTCATGCTGCTGGGGGAAAACATCGCCGTGCGCAATCATTTTGCCGATCAGAACCTCACTGCGGCCACCGTGCACGAGCGCTTCGGCATTCCTGCGGCCCGCCTGGCCACTTATCTCGCTCTTGTAGGCGACCCGGGCCAAGGTATTCCCGGCGTCCCCGGGATCGGACCGAAGGCGGCGGCTCAACTCATCCGAACGCACCACCATCTGGATACCATGCTGGAGGTGGCGCAGGAGCAAGGCCGGTTGTACAAGTTATTGCAAAGCCACCGGCGCGAGGCGCTGCTGTCATTGCAACTGGCCACCTTGCGCACCGATGTAGACATCGGTATCAACCTCAGGGACTATCGCCTCCAGGACTATAGGCTGCCAACCCCCCTATAAGGGTCGGGCATAAAGGCCAGTCATAAGGGTCGGTCGATAGATATCAGTCCCGCCCGCTGCGCAATACGGGTGAGACCGGCTGGCGCTGCGTCATCCGGCCCGGCCACTGCCTGCATTCGGAGCAGTGCAAACGCCACCCGGTAACGCTCAATCAAATCTTCGCTGCCCAACAAAACGATGGCACCGGCGCCGTAGCCGTGCTCCACTGCTGCGGCAATTTCCGCCCCGATCAGCAAACCCGAGAGATAAGAGGCGCCGGCGTGCGGAGCAAGCCGGCCAAACAAGGTCAACGTGCGAACACCGAACAGCCGGTGTAATAAGCCACCGCCGCAGCCGGCCTCCTGCCCTGCCATCACACCATCGCCAAAAGCCTGCGCGTCGTAGCCATCGCCTTCCATCAGGACGCTCAAAATGCTGTGCCCGCGCAACAGCGCGAACACTTCCCCGGTCATGTGGGTGGCAAAAGAGCTAATGCTGCCATGGGCGTAATCGACCCATTTGCTATGGGTGCCGGGCAGCACAACACAGGCGCTCTCCATACAGACGCTCTCCATGGCCGACGCCGCCCCTATAACCTGGGTCTCCTCGCCACGCATGACATCCGGCATGCGCCCGCCGTCCATGCTGACCCCCGCGACGATATACAGCACGCGGCCTGCGGCACACGCTACTTCGGTTAATTCCACCTCGGTCAAGCCCGCTGCCAAATCATCCAACGTGGCCGGGCACTGCACATAAGGCGCCTCTAGCCAGCCCTGGCGCGAGCCCACCATGCCACTTGCTATTAAAGGCGCATGAGGCGCCGCCGCCAACCAATCGGCACACGCATCGGCCAGAGCCGTGGCGAAACCACCGGCGGGAAGACAACTGATGCCGCAGTCCAAGGTGCGCCGTGCCTCGATAGCGCCCCTGCTATCGACGCGGTAAGCCCGTAATCTGGATGTGCCCCAATCGAGGGCGATGAGTGCGGTTGTCATAGCCGGGAGACCTTATCATGGGACGGTGTTTTAGGAGCTGGCCAAACTATGCTCTTCCCCTGCGCCTACGGCGCGCTCAAGCTAACCAAGCGGCGGCGTTGCAGGAAAACGCGGAGCTCCGGGCATTGCCCGCCCATCCCTAACAACGGCTGGAGCCATCAACATGAGCGCTACCTTCCCACAACAGCAAATAACAATCGCTACCGGTAGGCGCATCGGCTACCGGGCAGCCGGTAGCGGCCCCGCGCTGCTCATCTTGCACGGCGCCGGCGCCGGCTCCACCTCCTTTAGCTACCAGTTGGAAGCGCTAGCGCAGCACTACCGGGTCATCGCCTGGGATACACCCGGCTATGGCGGCTCGGACGATTCGCCCTATGCAGCACCGTCAGCGTACGACTACGCTGCCGACGCCACCGCTCTGCTCGATGCACTTGGCGTGGAATGGGCGCACATCATCGGCCATTCGCTGGGCGGTCTTATCGCCACCGCCCTGGTTGCCACCGCCGCCGCCCGGGTTGACCGCATCGTCTTGTCATCCCCTGCCGCCGGCTTGGCCCGGGCCGGTGAGAAAACGCGCGCGGCGCGTACCGCGGCCCGCATCGAAGACATCACTACGCTAGGGCCGGCGGGGATGGCGCAAGTGCGCGGTCCGCGCATGGTGGCGGCAGAGGCCAGCGCGGCGGTGCGCCAGCGGGCTACGCAGATCATGGCCAGGGTGAGGATCTGCGGTTACTGCGCCGCGGCGAGGTTATTAGCCCGCGGCGATGCCTTCGGTAGCATCGAGAAATGGCCCATACCGCCACCGCCCACGCTGGTCCTGGTGGGGGCGGAAGATGCCACGACACCGCCACCCGAAGTGCGCCGCTTGGCCCACTGCATCGCCGGCTCGCGCTATCTTGAAATCGCCAGCGCGGCCCACGCCGCCTATCTCGAACAGCCCGAGGCGTTCACCACCGCCGTGCGCGAATTCCTCAATGCATAGCTTAGGCACTCAATCATGATCATCGAACGTGTAGAAGCCATCATCCTGGACTTTCCGTTTCAGTACGGTGCTAACAGCACGGACTTCATCGGCCCGGCACCCTGGCGCCATCTGAGCACCCTGTTGGTGCGGGTTGAAACCAGCGCTGGCGTGACCGGCTGGGGCGAAGCTTTCAGCTACGCCTGCGCCGAGGCGGTCAAGGCGGCCCTGGAGCATATGGTCGCGCCCTCGGTCATCGGGCGCGACGCGGCCGATATCGCCGGCATTGCCAGGCATTGCCAGCAATCGTTACACCTGTTCGGCCGCTACGGCATTACCCTCTTCGCCATTTCGGGATTGGAAATAGCGCTGTGGGACATCGCCGGAAAAGTGGCGGGTCAACCACTGCACAAGCTGTTGGGCGGTGCCTCGCGCGAGCGCATCCCCGCCTACGCCAGCCTGTTGCGCTACGGCGATCCGGAATGGGTGGCGGAACATTGCAAGAGTGCCCAGGACGCCGGCTACGCAGCGGTCAAGTTACACGAGACCACCGAGCCGGCGGTGCGGGCAGCACGCGAGACCTTAGGCGACGGGGTACCTCTCATGATCGATGTCAACTGCCCGTGGCGCCCGCAAGAGGCCCTCGCCATGGCGCGCGCATTCAAGGCTTACGAGCCCACCTGGCTGGAAGAGCCGGTGTTCCCGCCGGAAGATCACGTTGGCCTGGCCCGGGTACGCCACCAGTCGGGCGTGTCCATCGCCGCCGGCGAGAACCACTGCACCTCGTTTCAGTTCAGGGATATGTTCGCCGCCGGCGCGGTGGACTACGCCCAGCCCAGCGTCACCAAAGTCGGCGGCATCGGTGAATTGATGAAAGTGGCCATCCTGGCGGAAGCCGCCGCCGTCAGCCTGATGCCGCACTCCCCTTATTTCGGCCCAGGGTGGCTGGCGACGCTGCACCTGATGGCGGCAATTCCGGGCTCGGGTTACATAGAGCGTTTTTATGGAACGGTAGAGGCCAGCACCAGCGGACCGTGGATAGCTCCGCAAAACGGCGCCCTGGCGGTACCTACCGGTGCAGGACTGGGCCACGACCCGGAGCCTGAACTACTCAGGGAGTACCAGCGGCGGACTTAGCTCAACTGCACCCGCGGTGCTGGCCGTTCGATGAGATCGGTATAGAAGTCATTACCCTTGCTGTCGATCACGATGAAAGCGGGAAAGTCTTCCACTTCGATGCGCCACACCGCCTCCATGCCGAGTTCGGGAAACTCTTGCACCTCGACCTTCTTGATGGAGTGTGACGCCAGGCGCGCCGCCGGGCCGCCGATGGAGCCCAGATAAAAACCGCCGTGCTTGCCGCAGGCTTCGCGCACCTGGCGCGAGCGGTTGCCTTTGGCCAGCATCACCATCGAGCCGCCATGTTGCTGAAACCGATCCACGTAGGAGTCCATACGCCCGGCGGTGGTCGGCCCGAAAGAACCGCAGGCGTAGCCTTGCGGGGTCTTGGCCGGACCTGCGTAATAAACCGGATGTCGCTTCATGTAATCCGGTAGCGGTTCGCCGGCGTCCAAGCGCTCTTTCAACTTGGCGTGCGCGATATCGCGGGCCACCACCATCGGCCCGCTCAGGGACAAGCGGGTGGCCACCGGGTACTTGGCAAGCGTCTCCAAGATCGCCGGCATCGGCCGGGTGAGATCCACCTTGACCACGGCGCTATCGAGTTGCTCTTCCGTCACTTCCGGGAGATATTTCGCCGGATTGGTCTCCAACTGCTCCAGGAACACGCCTTGGTCGTTGATCTTGGCCAGGATCTGCCGATCGGCCGAGCACGAAACACCCAGACCCACAGGGCAAGAGGCGCCGTGGCGCGGCAAGCGGATGACGCGCACATCATGGGCAAAGTATTTACCGCCAAACTGGGCGCCGATCCCCGTTTCATTGCAGAGCTGTTGTACCGTGGCTTCCAGTTGCAGATCTCTGAACGCCCGGCCACCTGCATTGCCCGTGGTAGGCAGACCATCCAAATACCGCGCGCTGGCGAGCTTCACCGTCTTCAGCGTCAACTCCGCCGACAACCCGCCGATGACGAGCGCCAGGTGATACGGCGGACAGGCCGAAGTGCCGATGGCACGGATTTTCTCGGCCACGAAATTCAGCAGCGATGTAGGATTCAACAACGCCTTGGTTTCTTGATACAAAAACGTCTTATTGGCCGAACCGCCGCCCTTGGCCATGAACAAGAACTTGTACTCACGCCCGCCAGTGGCATACAGATCCACCTGCGCGGGCAGATTAGTAGCCGTATTCTTCTCCGTATACATATCCAGCGGCGCCATCTGCGAATAGCGCAAGTTCTTTTGCCGATACGCCTCGAACACGCCCTTGGCTATGGCCTGCTCGTCGTTGCCGAAAGTAAAAACGCTCTCGCCCTTGTAGCCCATGGCGATGGCGGTGCCGGTATCCTGACAGCCGGGCAACACCCGGCCGGCGGCGATGTTGGCATTCTTCAACAATTCCATGGCCACGAAGCGATCATTTGCCGACGCTTCAGCGTCTTGGAGGATGTTGGCCAGTTGCTGCAAGTGGCCTGGACGCAGCAGGTGAGCGATGTCATCCATCGCTTCGCGGGCCAGCGCCGTCAGCACCTCGGGCTCCAACCGCAGCAGGGTGTGTCCATCCATCTTGAAAGTGCTCACACCATCGGTGGGCAACTGCCGGTAAGGCGTTTCATCGGCCGCTAACTCGAACAAACTCTGAAAGCTGAAATCCGTCATCGCCGGCTCCTCTTATTTCAGAACTTCCATTGGCTTTTTTCTGTTGGCCCCTATGGTAAACCCGGCATCGGCGATCGCTAAGGCCCGTATCCGCCCTGCCGTGTTGCCCGACAATGTGATACCAACCCGCCCGGTCACGCAGATCTCGGCTGCCGCCACAACCCGTGTATCGCACTCAACCCCACGGCCAGCAACCACCATCGCCGCCATCTGCTGCGCCAGTGTTGCATCGGACATCGCTACACATTACTGCGCCGCTGCGTTGATGCCGGACTCGTGGGTTTGGAAAAACCGCTCACCCAGTGTGCGCTGATTTTCGTAGATAGAGCCCTGGTAGGGCGCCGGCGGCAGCGGCAGCCGCACCGGTACGTCGGCCAGGCGCGCCCGGATGGTGGGCTCACCGTAGATAATCTGGGCGTCGTATGCGGCGATGTCGTCAGGCCTGTCGATCAGTGGCCAGGCGTCCACTGCCGTGTATTGAGCCAGCAATAACCGGCGCGGCTTGGGCGAGCGGTTCAAGGCCGAGCCGTGCACCATACGCACGTGGTGAAAAGTCAGCGAACCTGCCGGCGCCGTCAGCGCCACCGCTTGGGAAAAATCCAAGGCCGCCGGATCCATGGCACCGCAGAAGAAACCGCCGGCGTGATGATCGAATACCGGCCCGCGGTGGGAGCCGGGCATCATCATCAGCGGCGCATTGCCGGCATCACAATCATCGAACATGACCCCCATCGCCAATAGGTCATCATTGGTGTGGGGATAAAACGCCCAATCCTGGTGCCACTCCACAGCGGCGCCGTAGGATGCGGATTTCATATTCAGCTTGGTGGTCTGCAGACGCACACCGGTACCCAAGAGCTGCGCCACGATGCTACCTATAACAGGGGAGCGCACCAATTCATCCACCGCTGGCATAACCGTATGCGGCACTTTGATCCGCCGCACGCGCGGCCTTTCGGCCGCATGCGTATCCTCCAGATCATAGATGGCATTGTTCTCCAAGACCTTGGCGGCGGCGGCCACCCTCTCATCGGTTTGTCCCCGCAACCGTGCCAATATCCCGCTAGGCAGCACGCTCTTTAGCAGCAGATATCCCTCGCGCTGGTAAAACTCTACCTGTGCGCTATCCAAGACGACGGATTCGAGCATGCGATCACTCCTATATGCGGTTTAGCGCCATGCGAGTTCAGCGCGCCAATAGTAGTTGCGGTTATCCCGAAGCAGCGATCACGCTCCGCTGTCGCCGCTCAGAAGCGCATTGATGATATCCGCTAACGCTCGCAATTGAGCACTACTCACCTCATGCGCATCTGCGATATGGGCGAACAACCGGGCCAACGCAGCGCGCTGCTCACCGCTCAGCGCCGACAGTTGCAGCACATGCCCATCGCCTCGACCCACCACCAAGGGCTCGCGCCGCGCGTGGGAACGTTGCGCCACTAAAGCATGATGTAACCGCGCCCGGCCGAGGAGCACAAACGGCAAATTTTTATTGGCACCCGCTTTTACCCGCAAAATCTGCTCGCCCATCGGCAGTTGTTCCGTCGCCACAGTGGCCATCTGATCGGAGGCAAACCAGGTCGCCGCACCACCGGCCAAGGCGCCTATGGCGCTGCCTAGAAACAACGACGCCCCACCCAAGGCCGCATCCACGCCGAATCCGGCGGCCGCGCCGCCGGTCGCACCCACGCCGGCCAAGGCGGTACGCGACAAACCGAACAGCTCCCAAGTCTGTTCGGAGAACAGATCGTCACTCACAACAGCCAGCTCGGCGTCCGAGCGGGCTAGAGCACGGTGTTGATAAATGTGCTGCACCCTATCCCTGGCCCGTGCCTCACTGTCACGCAAACTCTGCCGGTAGGTCTGCTGCAAACGCTCACGCAGGGCGTCCACGTCCGCACCGGCGCTCAACTCGGCGGAAAACCGCGCCGTCAATGCCTCCGCCAACAGCCCAGCGATGATCTGCGCCGAGCGCTCCCGGTTGGCCCGGCGCTCTTGCTCCAACGCTGCCACCGCCTGCTGCAAAGCAGGCCGCCACCGCTCATCCAATTCGCCGAACGCGCGCAGCAGATCGAAACGTTGCTCCAGCGGGGCGCTCAACACATCGATCTCGCGGACAATCCTGAAAAACTGACTCAGGGCATCGCGCCACTGCGCCACGTGGGCCCGCCCTCCAATCGGATTGATGACGGCCAGACTAGGTTGTCCCGTCCAGCGCAAAATCTCCATTTCAGCTTCATACTCCGGTCCGTAGGGAACCGCCCCATCCACCACATAGATAATGCCCGCACCCGCTGTGACCGGCCGCAACAACTCGACTTCGGCCTTATAAGTGCGATCATCGCCATGGGCTTGCACGAACCGGCTGACCGCGGCTGGCCGATCATCGGCGTTGCCCACCTGCGCGCGCATCCAAGTGAGCGCCCGGCGGGCCCGCTGAAAGCCGGGCGTATCGATGAGTTCGTAGAGTATCCGGCCACCCGATCTCATGGGATAAACCACGGCGCGCGTGGTGGTGCCGGACTCCGGGGCCACGGGCACGCCATCGTCGGAGGCGAGGGCCGCCACCAGGCTGGACTTACCTTTGTTCGGATGCCCGACGATAGCGAACTTCGGCACCGTCACCGATCGGCCGCCCACTGCCGCAGCCCCACCAGCGCTACATCCACCGCCGCCATGGCGCGCTGCCACACTTCGCGATCGCGCGCCCGCGGCGGCGCCGGTTCACCGTTCTCTACCCGCGCGGGCAGCACTTGTATGCGCGCTTTGGGATAACACGCCGCCACCGCCGCGATGAAGTCTTGCAGTTCGAGCAACGGCGGCTCCCAACTTTTGCAACACAAGGTCACTACACCGTTTGCGGGCTGTAGCGCTTTGGCCAATTCCGCCTCCGCCGCGACACTGATGCCGGCACCGGCGTGATGGACTCGCTCCGCCCGCAGCCATCGGCTCAGCGTACCATCGCTCACCGGCACACCATTCCAGTTGACCACCGGTCCACCGGCGCGCAGCGGCGGCCAATGATGCACCGCCGGTTGCTCCACCTCTGCCGGCGCCGGATTCCGGTACGCCGCAGGGGTCCCCGACGGCTCGAATGCAGCCGGCCGACTGCTCGACTCTCGCTCGACCAGGCGCTCGGCCAGAGCGCGAATGCCGGCGTGCTCGGCCATCAACGCCGCTAGCGCACGGCTGAGACAGCGTGCGGCCACAACGCCGCTCAGCACCCGCGGCACCAACCCGTAGCAACAGAACATGCAAAGCAAGAAGGGCCACCACTGACCATACAGAGCGGCTTCTTGCGCCGTAACAGCATCCGTGGTCAGACGAAAATAACGCGTGGCCTGCACCAATTCGAGGGTAGGCACCGCCTCGGGCAATAACCAAAGCCAAGGCCTGGCAGCAACGGCGGCGGCCTCATGCACACTGGACGCCGATAGATTGAGTGTGGTGCTCCAACCAAATGCCAGATCGGAGAAAAAGATCAGCGCCAGCGCGGTGACCAGGGCGGCGAGGAAAAAAGCGCTGGCAAAAATATGCGACCAAAACACCAACAACCAATACCGCACGCGCGCCACACCGCTACGGTCATGCCCGTCCAACCCCAACAGAGCATCGAGGCCAGCCCGGCCCTCCGCGTGCAGCCATCGGCGCAAATGCAGACCCAGCTTACCGGCGGCGGGCCGGGCCAATAGCGAAGCAAGTCCGCTCAGCGCGCTCAGCTTACTCGCCGCTGCGCCGGTCCACGACAACAGCAGGCTCAGCAACGGCAGCCCTAGCAATGCGCCCAGCACCGCCAAAACGTTGACCCGGGCGCTGCCGTCGTAATAGAACGCGGCCAGCAGCGCCAGCCATCCGCTGACAGCACCCAGAGCGAAGAGCGCCACTGAAGTAGCGGCCAACGCGCTTTCGGTCTGCCGGGTAACGCACTCACCGCCGGCATCTACGTGCTCCAACCAGCGCCTTATTCGAGCCCATGGCGTCAGAGCGCTAGGCAAAGTCGCCTTGAATGCCTCATCCCGGGCACTGCGGCCAGCTCGATCGCCCGCCTCATCGCGATTGAGGGCCACCAGCAAGCGGGCGATTTGCGCGGCTTTTGGCCGGTCGTCAAACGCCATGTCTATTTTGTCTACTTGCCAAACCGGTGGCTCCGACCCCTGATGCGCAATAGCCCGGATGCTGCAAGTCTAGCCGCCTAGGCGTTGCCGGAGTTTACGCACCGCCGTGCCCGGACTGGTGAACACCGGCCCGCCGCCCGGCAGCCGCACCCGCGGCGCCACCGGCGCCATGGTGAACTGGGCCAACATCACCGCATCGGCCCCGGTCAACTCGCCCGCCTTGCGCACGATGAGGTCGTCATGTCCGGCCGCATCACCTGCCTGTAGCGCCGAAAGTGCACCGGGTACATGCACGGCCGATACTTCGATGCGGCGGCCCGCCGCAGCGGCGAGACGCTCCATCTCGGCCTTGGCGGTGGCCAGCGTCGGCTCGAAGGTGGCCAATAACGCGATATGCCGCTCCGCCTCCAAGGCCGCTTCCATCATCGCCTCGTCCGGTTTGAGGATAGGGATCGTGTGTTTCGCCCGCGCCACCTCAATGGCCCGGTGAAACGCCGAACAGGTGAACAAAATGCCGTCCGCGCCGGCGGCAACAGCGTAATCGGTCAGCGTGACGAAACGCTCTACCATGGCCGGGGTCAACCCACCGTCCCGCGCCCGATCCACACTCAGGGAGTCGTCCATCAAGTTGAATATACCGGCCTGCGGCCAATCCGCCTCGAAAGCCTCGCGAATAGGGCCTATAGCGCCCTCGAGCGCGTGAATGAGAACGATGCGCATCTATCCCTACCGCCGCTCGCGAATGAATGGGTAAATGCGGGAAATATCCGCCGCCGGCTCCGCCTCATTGTGGTGGGTCCACATGGCTTTCACCACTTCGCCTAAGCGATCCGCGGTACCAGCCGCCTGTACGCTTTGCAGGTACAGCCGGCAGTCTTTCTCCATCTGGTCGTTACGAAAACCCGCATCGTAGGTCTGCGTCAACACGCGCTGCGGAAATTTGTCGCGCGTGGCGGTGTTCTGCCCGCTAGAGACATTGATCACATCGAGCATGGTTTTCATCTCGAGACCTTGCGAGGTGCCGAACGCGACCGCCTCACTGGTCGCCGCCATGGCGGTGGCGGAGAGAAAGTTGTTGGCGATCTTCATCGCCTGTCCTTGCCCCGGCGTAGTGCCCACATGGAACTGATTGGATGACATGGTCTTGAACCAAAGCAGTAACCGGTCAAAGGTTTGCGCCCGGCCCGAGAACATGAGCGAGAGGGTAGCTGCTTCAGCGCCGGCAACCCCGCCGGAGACCGGCGCATCGGCGAATTCCATATGCGCATCGGCCAGTGCCTGGTGCACCGCTTGCGCCGCGGCGATGCCGATGGTCGATGTGTCGATGACGGTGCGCGCTTTACGCGCCGGCGCCGCCACGATCTCACCGACTACCGCGGCCACCACATCGCCATCGGGCAGGCTCAGAAATATGGTTCGAGCAGCAGCGGCGACCGCGGCCACCGACGCGGCGACCACCGCCGCCGGCGGCGACCGCTGCGGACCGGCGATGTCGTAAACGATGAGTTCGGCGCCGCCAGTGGCCAGATTAGCGGCCATAGGCGCGCCCATCGCCCCAAGCCCGATAAATCCGATGGGCGCAACTCCTAGGGGCTCACTTCCTAGGGGCTCAACTCCCGGGGGCTCAACTCCCGGGGGCGCACCGGCCGGCGTCACCATTACTCTTCTCTTTGCGCCCGCTCGGCCAGCACACGGCGGGCCACCCGCATGGCTTCTATGCCCGCCGGGATACCGCAGTAGCAGCCGATTTGCATGATCACATCTTGCAGTTCACGCTCGGTCATGCCGTTCACAAACGAACCGCGGAAGTGCAGTTCGAACTCCTGCCAGCGGCTAGCACCGGCCAGCATACCCAGATTGAGCAAACTGCGCTGCTTGCGATCAAGACCATCGCTGCCCCAGATGGCGCCCCAGCAATACTCTGTGACGTACTCCTGAAACGGGCGGGAAAAATCGTCGGCATTGGCCAGCGCGTTCTCCACATAAGCCTCGCCCAGCACCGACTTGCGGATCGCCAAACCTGTCTCGAATACCTCTTTGTCCATGTTTCCTTCCCCTGTTCGAATAGTGCCCGTGGATTTGCCTGCCGCCCGTGGCCGCGCACTGCTCACCGGTCCGGCAGCGAGTCCAATGCAGCGAGCCCAATGCGATTGGGCCCAACACATTACGCTATTATGCCCAAACCACGACCGGACCCAAGTAGACAATGCCATGATCCCTGCCCTGCACCCACCCGCTTCGAACGCGATGCCGGTCGGCGAGATAGATACGCCAGCGCTCATTGTCGATCTGAATGCATTCGATGCGAATCTGGCGCTCATGGCCGAGAGAATAGCGACCGTGCCGAATGTGCGTCTGCGCGCTCACGCCAAAACCCACAAATGCCCTGCCATCGGCCGGCGTCAGATGGAACTGGGCGCCATCGGCGTGTGCTGCCAGAAAGTGGGCGAGGCGCAAGCCATGGTCGCCGGTGGCATCGACAATGTATTAGTCACCAACCAGATCGTGGGACAGCGCAAAATTGCCTGCCTGGCAGCCCTCGCAAAAAATGCCTGGATCGGTGTTTGCGTGGACCACGCGGACAATGTAGAGGCCTTGAGCACCGGCGCTGTGGCAGCGAAAACCACCCTTCACGTGCTGGTGGAAATCAACGTAGGCGCCAACCGCTGCGGCGTCGATAGCCCACAAGCTGCGCTTGACTTGGCCCAGCGTATTCAGGCCGCACCCGGGCTTCGATTCGCCGGTCTGCAGGCTTATCAAGGCAGTGCCCAACACAAGCGCGCCTTCGCCGAGCGCGAAGCGGCGATCGCCGAGGCGGTGCGCCGTACCGGCGAGACGCGCACGCGGTTGGCGCAGGCCGCCATAGACTGTCCCATCGTCGGCGGCGCCGGCACCGGCACCTTCGAATTCGAACTGAATAGCGGTGTGTATAACGAGTTACAGGCCGGTTCCTACATCTTCATGGACGCCGACTATGGCCACAATCTCGATGCCCACGGTCAGCCTGAGGCGCAGTTCAAGCACAGCTTATTCATCTACACCACGGTCATGAGCACCGCCGCCGGCCACTATGTGGTGGATGCCGGCCACAAAGCCCATAGCGCCGACGCAGGACCGCCACTGGTAGCGGACTTCAGCAACGCCCGCTATGACCGGCCCTCGGACGATCACGGCATCATCACATTCACAGGCGACGGCCCGTGCCCAGCCCTAGGTGACAAACTGCGTCTGATTCCGGGGCACTGCGATCCCACCGTCAATCTCTACGATTGGCTGGTGGGCGTGCGCAACGATCGAGTCGAATGCGTCTGGCAGGTAACCGCCCGTGGCGCTACCCGCTAGCGAGCAGGACATGCAAGATTAGGACTTGTTGGCCTAAGGCTTGCGCCTGGCAACGCTACGCCGCGCTCTGCGCACGATATCGAGGGTGCTAGCGAAGGCCAGCGGCGGCAGCGCATCCAAGGTAAAAAATCCGGCATCCGCGGCATCGTCGCCAGCGCTCAGTGTGCCGCCGGTGAGCTGCGCCCTGTAAACCAAGGTGAGATTAGCGCCCGTGCCCGGCGGGTTGTAATAACACTCCACCAGCCGCTGCGCGCGTACCGCCAACGAAGTCTCCTCTTGTACCTCGCGGACCATACACTCGGCCGGGTGTTCACCGGGATCCACATAACCTGCCGGCAACGACCACTTGCCTTTCTCCGGCACCACCCCCCGCTTCACCAACAGCAATTCATCGCCTCGCAATACCATGGCGGCGACCGCGATCTTCGGCTCCACGAAATGAATAAAACCGCAGTCCGAGCAGATGCGCCGCGGCTTGCCGCCGTAGCTGCCGAGGTGCATAGCACCACCGCAGCGCCAGCAAAAAGCGACCGCCGCAGGAGCGTAGATCTCATCGGGCGTCACAGCGAACTATCCGCCAGCCACTGCCGCTTGAGAGCCGGATAGTGCCAGGCCAGCCAATGAAGCACGATAATGGTCAACGATGAACTCGAGAACAAACCAGCCAAGAGCCGCCAAGCCGATGTGCATGTCCCGGCATCGCGTCCGTTTATTGAAAATTTGCACGGCTATACACACTCACTACAAGCAAGAACCTGTATCAACAGCGCGGTACTGCGAATCCAGCGCCGGCGCCCCCTCACACGCCGCTCTGCCTGCGTCCACCATATGCTGGAGATGGGCGAGCACCGAACGCCCCGCCGCCCGGTGCAGCCCGGGCGACACCCCGGCATACAGCTTCGCTACCATCGCCTCGATCGTCGTCATACCTTCCTCCAGGCAAGCCAAAATCTGCGCTTCACGGGCCTCACGATGTGCTATGAAAGCGTGTACGAACGGCTTGGGATCGCGTATCGCCGGGCCATGGGTAGGCCAGTAGATCGCATCATCGCGGTCCAGCAGCTTGCGCAAACTGGCCATGTAATCGCGCATATCCCCATCCGGCGGCGAGATCACACTGGTGGACCATCCCATCACGTGATCGCCACTGAACAACGCCTTGCCCTGATGCAAACCGAAGCAGATGTGATTGGAGGTGTGTCCCGGGGTATGTACGCAGTCCACCTGCCAGCGGCCACCGTCGATGATCTGCCCGTCGCGTACGCGCTCATCGGGCTCGAACTCCAGATCCCCCCCTTCCTCGACCACCACGCCTTGCTCCGCTTTACCGGCGCCATGCGGACCGTAGCCATAGGTAGGCGCCTTCACCTGCGGTTGCAACAAGCGGCATGCAGGCGAGTGATCATTGTGCGTATGGGTCACCAGAATATGGCTCACCGTCTCGCCATGCACGGCTCTCATGATCGCCTCCACGTGCGCCTCGATAGCCGGACCCGGATCGATCACGGCGACCTTATCTCGTCCGATGATGTAAGTCCCCGTGCCGTGAAACGTGAACGCGCTGGGGTTGCCGGCGACCACCCGGCGAATGCCCGGCGCGAGGTCGTCACAGCGGCCGTACTCGATCTCAAGATCGCGAACAAAAGGTATGGACACTGGCTTTAATCCTGTGTGTTGAGAACAATACTGCGGCCATCAAGACCGACCTCAAGATAGGTGTGTAGCCAACGATACACCGAGGAACGCGCTACACCGGGAAACGCCACCCCCTCGCTCACACCGAACCCTCCATGACGCGCAAAATAGCCAAGGCACGACGGCCTCGCGCCGCGTCCGGTGCATGTCTGGCCCACGCCTCCAATGCAGTTCTTTCTTCACCAGATACTGGCTTTACAATCGACAGGCGCGGATGTCCTGATGGTGACTGGCTGTTGGTGTTGTCATCTTGTCTTGATCGCTATCAGACACCCGAGTTCCATCTATGTTCGACTTTTCCGAACAGCTATTTAGACGGCATCTCAGACTTATGGGCACCTCTAAAAATTACGAGTTTCGTGCTTCGCAGAAGCGTAAGTGGCTAATTTTATTGATCGGAAAATTGCAGAATATGGATTATTGGAGGTGCTCTTATATAGCCGCCACGTAGTGGGCGGGTCAATGAGTTCGAGAATTGATACAGCCTTGACACTCAGTGCCCTGCACATGGCCATCATTCAGCGCCAACCCGATGCGGGACTGCGCCATCACTGTGACCGTGGCAGTCAGTATGCGGCTCACGACTATCGAGCGGTATTGGAGAAGCATGGCAGGGTGGCTGCCATGAGTGGTCAAGAGGACGGCTGGGATAATGCTGTCGCAGAGAGCTTCTTCGCCACATTGAAAGGGGCGTGTGTAGGACGCGATAAATTTCGTTCACGAAACGAAGCTAAAGCAATCGTCTTCGATTATGTTGAAGTGTTATACAATCGGCAAAGAGCGCGCTCCTACATGAGGTACGATATGCCTAGCGGCTATGAACAACATGACATCGAGCATCACTTGGTTGCTTGAAGTCACTGGTTCACTTTTTAGGGGCAAGTCCACCTCCGTCCGCGTATGTTCGCATGACGAACCGTGGTCGGTTATTGACCAACTTGCTACCGATGTGAATACGCGGACAGTGCGTGGATATGAAGTTGAAACCAAGTGGGTTGCGGTGTCTGCAACAGAGGAACGTCGAGAGCAGGCAGTAATCGCATTAATTGCGACTAGAATATAGCGCTCGTTGTATAGAAGAATCGCCTCCTTGGCCCTCGGCCTCGTGCGACTGCCACACGCCGCTCGAACCCCCAAAGACCCATTTGGGTAGTAGCGATGCGTCGTATAGCGCAACTCTGCACGTTGCTCGATCTGGTCGTCGGTGGGCAAATCCACCACCCCCACAAACTTCAATGCCAGCGGCCTAGACGATGCCGAATGCGCACAAATACCGGCAGACCCCCTACTAACCGGACTGTCCGGAAAACACCGCACAGCAATTGATATTGGACATCGCAATAACTACGGCCTTAGTATGTCAAAATATCACTGCTGTCCCACAAAATAGTTAAACACAGCGTATAACCTATTGATTGACATAAAAATTAACTATGGCATTGTGTTTGAAACATGAAAACAGTTTTTCCAATAAACTCAAAGATTAGTATGCTCTATGGGGGAGGGGGTGCCTTGACACAATGTAGCGTTATTAGCTAGTTTAGCCCTGTTATAGGCTTTGTAGGGCGCTCCCAATGTCTTCCCCGTCATCGGTCCAAATCATTGCTAGCTCAGGCAATCGTATTAAGTTTGAAGTCGAGATGGAGTTAACGGGCTCATTGCTAGATATGGAAAGCACGATTCTATCGGTGAGTAACCCACTGGGTTGCTGTGCGACAGCCCAAGCCCTTCATCGTTTTGATACCGATGCAAGCCCAATCGAGGTAGGCGGTATAAAACTGACTTCGCGCACGCAGAGCAACAAAACGTATTATTCGCCCTACGGACCTGTGGATGTAGTGCGCCCTGTGTACCAAACCTCTAGGGGGGGGGGATCGTATTTACTGTCCATTGGAAGCCTCAGCACGGGTCATCCAAAGCGCAACCCCGCGCATGGCCAAGTTATTATCAAGCCAATAGGCTCGGCTGAACGCCAATGAAACTCGCCATGACCTTGCGGATAATCATGGCTGCACGGTCTCAGTGAACTATTTACAGAAAGTCACCGAGCGAGTGGGTGCGATTGCCCAAGCCAAGGAGGAGGCATGGAGCTATCAGACGCCAGAGTTCGATGAGGAAGTAGAAGTCGTGAGCCTGAGCCTGGAGGGTGGGAGGGTGTTAATGCGCGACGGTGCTTGGCGAGAAGCGATGGCCGGTTGTATATACCCATCACACTTCAAGATGCGAACATCGGTGCATTAATAATGTGAAACCTATCAGTGATTCTTTTTCTCAATAAAGCCTTTCGTCTTCCAATGCGCTTGAAAAAATTCAAAGAGGCTTCCCGAAAATCTACAAACTTCTCATAGTACCGATTATAAGTAACCGCTTCATGCATCATTTTCCAAAGTCGCTCAATTGGATTTGAATTCGGTGAATAGGGCGGCAAATAGTGTAATTTAATGTTTGAGTCCTTGGCATAAGACTGAACGTCTTTGCTCTTATGATAAGCCGCATTATCCCATATTATATGAATTTCTTTCTCTGGTGTATGCCGTTTGCGTAGAGATTTTAGAAAAAATTTAATGGTTTGCGCATTCACCCGCCAACTTCAGTGTGGATTATTTTATGACCATCCAAAGATACAGCACCAATGAAATTCAATCGTGTTTGACGAGCCGTTGTGGCAATACTTTTTCGAGTGCCTCTTAAAATCCATCCACAGGCCAACCGCGTTTGATACTGTGGATGAAAACTGTCCGAGAAATAGATTAAACCCTTGTTTTTAGCGTCTTTCGAAAGATGCTCATAGTCTTTGACAAACGCTTTTTGGGCCTGTGCGTTTGCTTTCGCTGGAACTGCATCAGGCTTCTTATGGCAGACATTATTGCGATGCAGCCATTTTGTCATGCCGCTTACACTGTAAACCTTACCGAAATTCAACTTCACATAAGTGCAAATGTCCTTAACATAAGGATAAGTCATTCCTTCTATGTGTTTAACGAGCTTTGCTGTTTCATTCTCGTCTCAATCACTTTTGCTGCCTCCGTTTTCGGGCTTCAGCTTAGCTTTAGAAAAGTAATCATCGATAGGGCGTCTAACAGTCTCATCATCTAAAAGCGAAATCCTGGAAATTTCTGAATAACTATAACCCTCATCAAAAGCTAAAACCGCTTTTATTCGGTCTCGAATACGCCCATCTCTCTCTTTACGATGAGATTTTACGAGTTCATCGCGCTCGCTTGGTGTTAAATGATTGTTCATAAACTTATTTTGACCATAATCAGCTAGCTAATGTAAGTATTCTAGATTCGCATTTTCAATGGCGATTGGTATAGATTAACTCGACTTGAAATCGCTGAAGAGTCTCAGAAGAAACTCCCCTCCTCTGACTAACCCCCCTAATCGGGTAGCCGGAGATCTCTCACCTCCAGCCCCCACAACACCCTGCATGCGGCTCCGCACAGGACGTTTCATCAACCGTGATGACAGGCACTCCAACCGTCCCGAAGTGAGAACAGGCCTTGTTGTTTCAGGTACGCCAATCCCAGTGCCGCCTTTATCCCGTGGGACTTGGCACTCTGCCACCCGCCTTTGCTGGAACGCCCACCAGCCACCGCCGCCTTGACCGCAAGGCCAAGTTTGAGCAGGTTGCGTCTCTCGGTACGCGCCCTGCTCCACTGTTTCCACTAGCCCACCGTGACCCGCCGGCGTATCCAGTGGTCCAGTTCAACCCAGTGTTGGTATGGGTTCCCATCCCATAGTCGTTGCTCCCGCCACGCCAATAGAGACTGAATGCCCGGATTTTGCTTGTCATCGGCATACCCCAGCTACGGCGGGCAGTTCACGCACGCGGCGCTTGAACTGTTCTACGCTTTTGCGGTGTCAGCGAATGAGTTGGCCGTGAACACTGAAGCCGAGGAATCGGCACTGCCTGCTGTTGCCCCCCTGGCTTGTGTCGAGGTTGACCTTGAGTGTCAGGTCTTGCTCAATAAAGGGCGCCTCTAAAAATAGTAATTTTGGAGATTTTCGATGAATTACACAGCAGTTATCGAGCATTGTAGGGATACTGGGTTATATGTTGGATATGTCCCTGGATTTTCTGGTGCACACTCACAAGGTGAAACTTTAGAAGAACTAAACGCAAATTTACGTGAGGTCATATCTATGTTATTGGAAGACGGCACTCCAAATATGGAAACCGAGTTTGTAGGAACGCAACAAGTAGTGGTTCCATAAGCTATGGGGCAAGTGCCGGTTCTCAAACCTAAGCAAGTTATTAAATTGCTGGAGGCATTGGATTTCAAAGAGGTAAGGCAACGAGGTTCTCACAAACAATTTCGCCACGCAGACGGTAGAACAACAACCGTTCCCGTGCATCAAGGAAGAGATATTACGCCGATATTACTCAGACAAATAGCTAAAGATATAAATCTTACAATAGATGAGTTTATTCAAGTCAAATAATCGCCTAATCGGGTAGCCGGAGGTCTCTAAGCTCCGGCCCCCACAACACCCTGCATGCGGCTACGCACAGGGCGTTTCATCAACCGTGATGACAGGCAATCGAGCCGTCCCGAAATGAGAACAGGCCTTGTTGTTTCAGGTACGTCGGTCCCAGTGCAGCCTTTATCCCGTCGGACTTGGCACTCTGCCACCCGCCTTGGCTGGAACGCCCACCAGCCACCGCAGCCTTTAGCGGAAGTCCAAGTTTGAGCAGGTTGCGTCTCTCGGTACGCGCCTTGCCCCACTGTTTCCAGTAACCCATCGTGACCCGCCGGCGTATCCAGTGGTCAAGTTCAACCCAGTGTTGGTATGGGTTGCCCATCCCATAGTCGTTGCTCCAGCCACGCCAATAGAGGCCACGCCAATAGAGACTGAGTGCCCGGATGTTGCTTGCCATCGGCACACCCCCGCTACGGCGGGTCAGTTCACGCACGCGGCGCTTGAACTTGTCCACGCTTTTGCGGTGCCAGCGAATGTGTTTGTCGTGAACACTGCATCCGAGGAATTGGCACTGCCTGCTGTTGACCCCCTGGCTTTTGTCGAGGTTGAGCTTGAGTGTCAGGTCTTGCTCAATAAGAGGGCGCACTGGTTGCCAAGCTTGCCAACTATTGGCATGGGACCGTACCTGCTCCAACCGGTTTACCTGCAAGGCTGGGTTCTCATCGCAGCGCTGCTTTGCACCCTCGCGTGTCGGGGATTGCGGTGTTTCCATGTCGATGGACCTCCTCCTTACCGGTTCATGTTCAGGCCTTCATCTTGTCCCAACCCTGACGTTGGGCGTTTGGCTACTAGGCCCTGTGCTCACTACGGCTTAATCACAACCGGGATGGCTCCCGGCTGCGCTGTCGTGCGCCATCGGCTTCGCTCGCTCGTGGCCAATGGCAGGCCCGCGCGCCCAGGCCATTTCCATACCCCTGCCTGATGGGGTTCTCTACGGCCGCCCGTTAAGCCGTTCTCCCCGGATATGGACATGAACTGCACTGCACCCCTGCATCATTGACGGTGTCCGTTAAACCACGCGGCTTCGCTGTCGTGTGCCAACGCGCCTCCAGACTACGCCTTGTAGGATGTTCCTGTGCGTCAGTGCGCCGCTTTGCATTGGGCTTGCTTCCCACACAACCTCGCGCCTACAAAATCTCGCGCCTACAAAATCTCGCGGTTTTGCCGTTGCCTTGTGCTCGTTGTGAACGCCAGACTTCCAGCAAGGCATTCTGGCGGTGGTTTGCCAACAGGGGACTTACACCCCATCCGTTCATGCCCATGCCGGGCGTACACAAGTGCATTGAGACGGACTGGCCCATTCGCTATGCGAATGTTCCAGCCGCTCATGCAGCCCGTTATGTCCTCAGCAACAACTGATGTACCCTATATCTGTTTCCAGATCGAGAAGGGGCAGCACATGGCTACTGCAAGAGATGAGTTGAAAGCGATTCTAGATCAGCAGCCCGCCGACAGTTCTGCTGAAGAACTCGTACGTGAACTCGCTCTTCACATCATGATTCAGCGCGGCTTGGCGGACTCAGATACTGGGCGTGTCTACTCTAATTAAAGAGATGGGCCGGCGTATTCGTTCGTGGGCGAAGTAAACTGGACCGCAGAAGCTCATCAATGGCTCGAAGACATATTCGAGTATATTGCTCTTGAAAATCCCGGTTCAGCATCGCGTATTGTTGGTAACATTTACGAGCGCGCTCAAGTTCTGAAAGAATTCCCACAGATCGGATACAGATACGAAGCATCAGAGCGCAACGTCCGAATTCTTCTCCATGGTCGCTACCGAATCGCATACCTGGTCAAGAACAACAATGATGTTGACATCTGCTGCGCTGTCGTTCGCCATCGGCTTCGCTCGCTTGTGGCCAATGGGCAGGCCCGCGCGCCAAAGCCATTTCCATACCCCTGCCTGATGGGGTTCTCTACGGCCGCCCGTTAAGCCGTTCTCCCCGGATATGGACATGAACTGTCACTGCACCCCTGCATCATTGACGGTGTCCGTTAAACCACGCGGCTTCGCTGTCGTGTGCCAACGCGCCTCCAGACTACGCCTTGTAGGATGTTCCTGTGCGTCAGTGCGCCGCTTTGCATTGGGCTTGCTTCCCACACAACCTCGCGCCTACAAAATCTCGCGCCTACAAAATCTCGCGGTTTTGCAATTGCCTTGTGCTCGTTGTGAACGCCAGACTTCCAGCAAGACATTCTGGCGGTGGTTTGCCAACAGGGGACTTACACCCCATCCGTTCATGCCCATGCCGGGCGTACACAAGGCAAATCCAGCCGACGCGCCAAAGGCGCGCGCGGCTGCTTTGCGGCCTTAGGCTTCTCCTTGTTGTTATTTTGTCTTTAGTTCCCATATAAAGATGTGTGCAAATCAATCGTATGTAGAGAAAGCATGATTCGTGAATTGAAGATCGAGAGCGAACATTTTAAACCTGGAGAAACGCTGGTACACGGTGCTAGTGAGTACACTCATGTCACAATTAGTTATGACATCTCTGGTGAGCGTGATTCAGTAGATTCCAATATTGCGTCAGCCATGGAGAAAGATCCCCACCTCACGAAGGTTGATTGTGTTAATACAACTTTGTATTGGCAGTTTAAATTAGGAAGCTCTGGTCAATCGAAAGAATGTTTGGTTTCAGAGGCAAAATCAACCCTCGAAGAAAAGCTTCAAGAAATATTTCATGGGGAAGATGGTTTGGGAGGGGCAAAGGTTACAGCCTTTTGCATGGTTGGTAACCTAAGAGCTTTTGCATTTAATATTGCTTAATCTCCCGCTTAAAAGCCCCAGTCAATCGAGCCCCAGTCAATCGAGCCCCAGTCAATCACTGGGGCTTTTGGTTTCTACGTTGAGTCTTGTGGCGTCAATATCAAGCGGTTTTGTTGTACATACACCGACAGTGGCGTATCAATCGCAAAACCGGCTTTTTCAAGCCAAGTACCTTTCAGCAAAATAAAAGGCGTCGCAGGATTTCCTGCGGCGGGTTTGTCTTCAAGGTAATAATCCCGGAAGCCTTTACGGGCTTTCAAATGGCGTATGTTCATGGTTGCTCCTGTTGCAATTCTTACGTTGCGAAATACCCTTATAACCAAAGGGTGGCCAGGAGATTAAGAACAGCAACAGGTACTGCCTCGGCTATTTCCCGCAAGCAGGTATTTTATTCACCAAGCCTCCCAGCCATAGGGCCGGATTCCGGGCACAAAAAAACCGCATTACTATCCGGCTGCGGTTTAGCCCGCCTGTTGAAGTTCTTAAGCTCCGTATGCGCAGTGTATAAGTCCAAGTCAAGCAACAATGGCAAAGACGAAGTAAAATCGAGCGATCTGGGTACACGAACTCATAACGTAAGTGGCTTATTCGCGCTACCGGTCTCTAATTTTCCTAGCCTGATCGCACATCAATCGAGGTTTGCATCGGAATTTTTGCTCATTAAGAGGTCCCATTAGGAAAATTGGCAGGGCGTGGGATGTGCACGGCTGAAGATGCGGGTACCAAAACAATCCCTCGCCACGCGCAAATAAACGGCCACGCGGGAGTCAGCGCCCGGTTGGCGGATTACCTCTCAAGACTGTTCATACCAACGTGCACGCGTGAGGCTAAGACGGCGTGTGAAGCTCGGTTATCCGGCTGGTACCTGGCACGGTGACCCATAACAATTCCAGATCATCGGACCATCGCGACCACTCAATAGGCGTGTTCGCAGGCAC
Organism: Gammaproteobacteria bacterium; assembly: GCA_012103455.1. Taxonomy (GTDB): domain Bacteria; phylum Pseudomonadota; class Gammaproteobacteria; order HK1; family HK1; genus WLWT01. The sequence goes on along the minus strand of WLWT01000001.1, from coordinate 1,976,537 downwards.
GGTAACGGCAGCGCCGGGTTCAAGCTCCAAGATCTGCGCCGTAGATCGCCATTGCATAGTGCCCTCCAGCACAAAGCAGAAGATGAGTTCCGCATCGCAGCTAAAACAGCTCGCGCTAAAACCTGCCCGCGGGCGCAGCACTGCGCCAGCGCCGGCACCCGCCGAAGCGTGGGCGATGCCGGTGTCGCGCATTTCGAATCCGGAGATCGCTACTCCTGGAATAGTCCGCCAAGCGGCGGACGCGGCGATATGACGCATGAACTGTTGCCCACCAAAATCCCGCTTCGCATCCAAGACAGCGGTGGGCAGCGTTATGGATTGCTCCGCGCAGGTGATGTGTTCCGCCGGACAACCGATTTCGATCACCTCCAGGCCGGCAGAGGCTGCCAGCACCTGATGCCTGATCTGCGGTGGCTGCAAGACACAATCGCCCGCCCGCATCACAAACGCCGGCCCCTGATCCTCATACACCACCCGCACCCAGCCCCGGTAGCAGTAGATCATCTGGAACGCGATCTGGTGAAAGTGAACATAATCGGGCACCGGGCCACCTTGCACAATACGGATGTGCGAGGCGATATATCTACCGCCATGGCGCCCGGGGATGAGATCGCGGTATTGCATACCCGCCCTACCCTCCTCGAAGCCACCTGCGCCGGGCGCCGGACAATATTCAAAGCGCGGTTCGCACGGCGCCAGCACCTTCCCCGCCGCCGCTACGATTTCGATGTCCACGCCATTGGGCGCATGCAGTGAAGCGGCCGGTGACGGCCCGGTCATGCGCAGCACCAAGCCTTCTTGCCGGGGCCGTTCGCTATCTAAGTACACGTTGAGCCCATGCCCCGTCATGGTGGCCACCCGCGGCGCATCAGCCGGATAAATTGTAATCAGACTAAAGCCCAGGCGGTCACGGAAAAAATCGATGGTCTCAGCCAGGTCGCCACCGGGCAACACGACCGCCGCCGCGCCTATCTCAGTCACCCAACCTCTCCTCCACGCTTTGTCTTCTACACTTTAAGCCAACGTCTACTGACCGTACGCTGAACCTGCGACCCAGCCATGAACGACCTTGCAAGAATAACCGCGATCGCCGTGCCGGGGCCGTTAGTGTATGTCGTCGTACTGGTGCTGCCGGACCTGTCGCCCACCGGATTCGGTAGCTTGCCCGCTTACGCCTGCTTCGCCGCGCTGGTGGTGGCGGCTCTTGACTGCATACAGCGCCTGCGCAACCCCCCTGGCGGTACCGCACTGACCCTCTATCTGGTGACCGTTTTCTGCTTCTTCGGGTTGGCGCAACGGTTGCTGTGGACCGACTGGGTGGGCAATCCCTGGACCTGGCACGGCCTGCTGCCCTGGGCCGACAGCAGCGACTACTTCATGGAAGCCGTCGGCCTGCTCACCGAGGGGCAATACGAGAGCTTACACGGACGCCCACTGCACACCTCTACCCTGGCCTTAGGTTTGTACCTCACTGGCTTCGACTTCGCCGTGCTGTCCGCCCTTACCTGTGCCGCCGCCGCCGCCAGTTGCGCGCTGGCCGGCGTCTCGGTGTGGCGTTCCCACGGCCTGGGCGCGGCGGCGTTTTTCTGCGCCGTGATGTTCGCCTTCTATCACTACGTCACCGGCTCTTTAATGACCGAACCACTCGGTTTTATCTACGGTGCTCTTGGGTTTACCGCCTGCTGGGAGGCGGCTAGATACAAACAAATGCAGTGGTTCGTGTGGGCGCTGGCGGCAGTGACCCTGGGGCAGTGCGTCAGGGTGGGCCCCATGTTTCTACCGCTGTTCGGCCTGCCGCTGTTCGCCCTGTGGACTTGGCGCTCGCGCCACGGCAAACGGCCGTGGCCGGCGGCTTTGGCCATGCTCTGCATGGTACTGGCCATCTTGTGGGCGCACAGTCAATTCAACCGCACCCTGGCGCCCGGCAGCGGTGGCAGCTTTGCCAACGCGGCCGACTCCATCTACCGCCTGGTGATACAAGGCGAGGCCAAACTCGGACGCTTTCCTGAAGAACGGCTACGGGATTCGGCACCGTGGTTACAGATCTACGATGATCACCCCGGGCTCGAGGAATTACCGCAGGAGCAGCAGGTAAGGGAAAAACTCTCTATTCTCTTCGATGCCCTCACCCGCTCCCCACTGGCGCTGCTCACCGGCGCCGGACCGGAATGGAACGAATATTTCTTCGATCTTCAATTCCTGCCGTTTCCTTCCTTATACGACAATGACGGCGCGGCCTTGCTGATCGCGGCGCTCGTGGTGTTGGGCTTTGTGCGCATTATCGGGTGGGAATCATCACATCAAGGACGCTTGGCGCTTTTCGCCAATCTTGCGATATTCGCTTCGGTGCCGTTTTTAATAGGCGGCCAAACCCGGGTCTACGCGGCCACCATGGGGTTCACCGCCATACTCACCGCCTTTGGCATCCACACGCTGACGCGGGCACAACCGAGCCCAATGGACCAGCCGCGCAACGGTCTCTTTGCGAGCAGCATAAGTGCGCTAGGCGCGCTGTTGATGATCGCACTGGTGGTGCCCATCGTGCTCGGTGGCATCATTGACCGGACTCATATCTCTGAACAAGCCGCGCAATGTGAGTCGGGTACCACGTTGCGGTACATCATCCCAGGACTGCCCCTCAACCTCGGCAGTAGCGAGGTAACAACGCTGCACGAGGTCACGGTGCCGCGCTTGCGCCATGTCATAGCCGGCCAGCGTCAGATGGCTCCCGATCCGTTCAGCCGCCAAGCGCTGACTCAGGTGCAGCGATCAGTGCAACCGCTGCATCTTTACCATGGGGCGGATATCACCCACGGTCACAGGGTTCTGTTCGTAATGGCGGCTGAGCGGCAATTAGCCGCTTACCCCGCAAAAGCGCTATGTTTGCTTGAAGAGGGCCAAATCCATCTGGCTACATTGCCCAGTTCATGAGCATTGTCCGCCGTGAACATCGCCGCATGAATATCGCTCCTGGCCGCCCTGGGGCCGCAAGTCCCCGGGTGCTGATTTTCATCGTCGCTTATAACGCCCAGACGATGATCGAGGACGTATTGTGCCGAATTCCGGCGGCTCTCACCGAACGCTACGCTGTGGAAGTCTTAATCATTGATGATACGTCCGCCGATGCGACTTTTGAGCGCAGCGCGGCCGCCGGACGTTCGGCGGCGCTGCCGTTCCCGGTCACCGTCCTATTCAATCCCCGCAACCTCGGTTATGGCGGCAACCAGAAGCTGGGCTACCACTACGCGATGGCCAACGGCTTCGACTGCGTCGTCCTGCTCCATGGCGATGGCCAATACGCCCCGGAGGTAATGGGCGATTTATTGGAGCCACTGGGCCGGCGGCGAGGCCGACGCTGTTTTCGGCTCGCGCATGATGACCCGGGGTGCAGCGCTACACGGCGGTATGCCGCTCTACAAGTTTGTCGGTAATAAGTGCTTGAGCTGGTTCGAAAACCGCTGCTTGCGCACCCAACTCACTGAATTCCATTCCGGTTACCGGGTGTATTCGGTGGCGGCCCTGAACAAAGTGCGCTTCGATTTGAACAGCAATGATTTTCACTTCGACACGGAAATCATCATCCAATTCGTGATCGCGAGGCTGCGTATCGTGGAACGGCCCATTCCGACCTACTACGGCGATGAGATCTGCCACGTCAACGGTCTCGCCTACGCCTGGAATGTGATAGAAAGCAGTTTTGTCGGCACGCGCCCAGGAATCGTCACCGCGGGCGCGCCAGAGCCACCCTGCCATCGACTGATGCGCGATTATTTCATGGCGTCTACACGCTTTGTCTTATCGGTTCAATTCAATTGACATTCCATCCGCTCAAGACCAAGCTTTTTAGTTGGCTAGGCGTGTAGGTCCTGATCGTTCGATACGATCGGCAGCACTAAAATTTCGATAGAAAAGGCTTAGAACCTGTTCAAGATCTGACGATTTTGGACATCTGACCTAAGCTATTGTTATCCATAGTCATAGCGGCTGCGAAGGCAATGACAGACGAGCGAATCTACCCGAGTGACCTATCTCGCCAACAGTTCGAGAAAGTTAGACCGATCCTGGAGGCGGCGCGTCGGCGAACCAAGCCAAGACAACTCGATCTCTATCACGTGTTCAACGCAGTGTTGTACGTGCTGAAGACCGGCTGCCAATGGCGCATGTTGCCCAACGAGTATCCAAAGTGGCGAAGTGTGCATGAGTATTTCACTATCTGGCGGCAATCGTCCCCAGAAGACTCTTGCAGCGCCTTGAACAAGGCGTTAAAAAAATGGGTTGGCGAGGCCCGCAAATCCCAGGGGCGCAGTGGCAAAGCCAGCCTGATCATCGTTGATGCACAGAGCGTGAAGAACACAGACAGTGCAAACCACAAAGGTTATGACGCAGGCAAGAAGACTTCTGGTATCAAGCGGCACATAGCTGTGGACACTCAGGGATTGCTGCACGCTGCTTTTGTGACCACGGCAAATGTCACTGATCGAGTTGGGGCACTGGCCGCACTTGCTGCTCAAGCAGATGGGCGCCTCTCGGAGGTTAGGTGTGTAGTAGGCGATGGCGGGTACACGGGGATGGCTTTCGCTGGCGAAGTGCTGAGATTAATCGGAGCGAACGTCGAAATTATCAAACGCTCGGACACGGGTCGTTTTGCCGTCCTCCCGAAGAGGTGGGTTGTCGAGCGAACCTTCTCATGGTTTGAGAAAAACCGCCGGTTGTGGAAAAACTGTGAGCGGCTAATCGAAAGCTCGTTGGGCATGATGCTACTTGCAAATATTGCGCTGTTGCTTCGGAGATCTTGAACAGGCTCTTAGGTGGGTCGCGCGCGCCGGTGCGTGCTTACAACAGCAATGGTCTTTGGCTGAGCGAGCCGCACGCGGTCGCCGAGCAGGCGGTGGAGTTACGCGATGAGGGCGGATTCAGCGGGCTTAAGCTGCGCATGGGGCGCGCGCGGCTGGCTGATGACATCGCCACCTATCGCGCCGTGCGCGCAGCGCTCGGCGATGACCTGGCGCTGATGGTGGACTTCAACCAAGGTTTGGATCGGGCGGAGGCGATCAAGCGCTGTCACGCACTGGATGAACTCGATCTCGAATGGTTGGAGGAACCTATTGTCTACGACGATTTAGAAGGTTATGCAGAGCTTGCGCGGCAATTAAAAACACCGCTTCAGATCGGTGAAAACTTCTACGGACCGCGTGAACTCTATAAAGCCATCCGTTTACAGGCATCGGATTTGGTCATGCCGGATTTCATGCGCATAGGCGGGGTCACGGGGTGGCTGCGGGCGGCGCCCATCGCGGCGGCGGCGGGCATACCGGTCTCCACCCATTTGTATCCGGAAGTGGGCGCGCACGTGATGCGGGTGAGTGAAAGCGCCCATTGGCTGGAGTGGCAGAACTGGGCCGATGTGGTGCTAGAGGAACCGTACGTTATTCAGGACAGCGCCCTGCACATTCCCGACAAACCCGGGCTTGGACTCGATTGGAACGAAGACGCCGTACAGGCGCACTTGTGGGAATATAATTCTTAGATCCAGTAGCGAAGTTTGCAACTCACGCCAGATGGAAAGCATGGTCAACTACCGCATCTGGGGTAATGGGATGACCAACCAAGAGCAACTATTGTCGCCGCTCATCAGATGGGCACCTCTAAAAATGCACTTTTTCCGCGATTGCGGCGTCAGCGCCGTGCTCCAATCCTCAGGTATCACCTATACACTGCGGTTGCGCGCGCGGTGCTTCCTTGCACTCACGAAACAATGACTATTTCTAGCAGGTGCCCGATACCTATATTAACTCCACCAATCTGAATCAGCACCGGCGGCCAAATGCCGGCGCTTTTGAAATGGTTCGTCAAACAAAGCGAGCAGTTCATTCAACGCCCGATCGCTGGTGGAGAAATTCAAATTAACGGTATCTACAACGATGACCGGCGCCGCCTCATACACCGCGAAGAACTCCGCGTACAAAATACACAAGCGCTCCAAATAGTTCGCTTCTATGGTCTGCTCGTAATCAATAGCACGGCGGTTGATGCGTTCCAAAAGAACGGGGATGGGCGCGTGCAGATAAATAACCAAATCAGGCGCCGGAACACCCTCCAGTAGCTCATCGTACAACTGTTGATAGAGTGCCAGTTGATCGGACGCCAGGGTCAGTTGCGCGAATAGACAATCCTTATCCACTAGAAAATCCGAAATCAGCCGTGGCGAGAAAAGATCTCGCTGACCGAGTTCCCGCGCCTGGCGCATCCGCTGCAATAAAAAAGTGAGTTGCGTAGGCAGGGCCCAAGCCTCGGGATCGTTATAGAAGCGCGCCAGGAACGGGTTGTCCCCCGGGGCTTCCAACAACAAGGAGGCGGACAGGGCAACACTCAGACGGCGCGCCAAGGTGGTTTTGCCAACGCCAATAGGTCCCTCCAGCGCGATATGACGCAGAGTACTCAAGCCCTCATCCTGACCGCGGGGCGTGGTCCGTAGCCAGAGCAGGGTTGACCACATATTTGCTGGCACGGCCCAGATGCTCCAGCACATCCTTAACCGCACCGTAACGAGGCAACACCAGATCAGGGGTCAATTCCGCGAGCGGTGCCAACACGAAATCGCGTTCATGGAGGCCGGGATGAGGTACCGTCAACCGCGGCGTTCTTACACGCCATGTGCCATATAGCAGCAGATCCAGATCCAATGTTCGCGCCTGCCAGCGCAGGGCGCCGCGGATGCGGCCCTGCGCGCCTTCAATGCGTTGCAACTCATCCAGCAGTTGATGGGGTAACAGCGCGGTTTCAATGAGCGCGGCCGCATTGACATAATCCGGTTGCATGGGAGATCCCATAGGCCGGCTGTGGTAGAGACTGGAACGCGCCCGAAGCTGCGTTCGCGGCACATCTTCCAGCGCCTTGAATGCGCGCACTACCTGCTCGCGGGGCTCATCCAGATTCGCCCCAATACCGACATAGGCGCGAATGGTTGTTGCCATCCGGGCCCGGTCCTACGGCCCCGTGCCGGTATTCGCGCGCTCTCCTGCCGATGGCTTCTTGCGCCGCCGCTTACGCTGCCGGTGCTTGGGCGCCGCGGCCACGGCGCCTTGACGGTCGGAATCGTCCGATTGCACAAACTTGGTCCACCAATCCGCATGCTCTTGCACCGGCTCACCCGCCTGCGCCCGCAGTAGCAGAAAATCATACGCCGCCCGCAACCGCGGGTGATTCAAAAGCTTAAGAGGACGGCGGCCCCGCCGCTCCTCCAACGCCGGTTGCAATCCCCATATTTCCTTGGCGACGAGGGTGAAACGTTTAGGCAGGGCAACACGTTGAATCTGATCGGCGATCACCATGCTACCTGCGTGATCAATGGCCATCGCCGTAGACATGTCGCGCACTTCGTGCCCACCCAGATACACCCGCAGGACCGGCCACAAGAAAGCGGCGACCAAGAACGCGGGGGTCACCGTTTTGTCCTGCGCAATACGCTCATCGGTGCTGCGCAAAGCGCCCTCCACCAACGCCGCCGCCCGCTCGTGTTCACCAATTAAGCGATCGGTGGCGGGGAACAGATATTTGAATACATCGAGTTGCCGTAACACCGTCAGCGACGCGCTGGCATGGCCCGTCATGAAGAGCTTCAAGACCTCTTCGAACAGCCTCGCCGGGGGAATGTCGTGAAGTGCCCCCGCGCACAGTTCCACCGCCGCCGCGGTCTCTTGCTCCAAGGTGAAATCCAACTTGGCGGCAAACCTGGCTGCGCGCAGGATGCGCACCGGATCTTCGCGGTAACGCAGCGTTGGTTCACCGATCATGCGGATAAGACGGGCCTCCAGATCAGCCATGCCCTCGGCGAAATCGATCACGGAGAAGTCACGGACATCGTAGTAGAGGCAATTGACCGAGAAATCCCGGCGCATGGCATCTTCATCGCGTGTGCCGTAGACGTTATCGCGCAAAATAAGACCGTTTTCGATGACCCCATCCGCGCCGCTCTCATCGGCGTCGTGATGCGCCCTGAAGGTCGCCACTTCGATGACCTCACGGCCAAAGCGGACATGGGCCAAGCGAAAGCGCCGCCCGATCAGCCGGCAATTGCGGAATAACGCCTTGATCTCCTCCGGTTTGGCAGAGGTGGCGATATCAAAATCCTTCGGCTGACCGCCGAGCAGCAGATCGCGAACCCCACCACCCACTAGGTAGGCTTCGAAACCGGCGTGATTGAGCCTGTAGAGCACCTTCAGTGCGTTGCCACTGATATTAGCGCGGGAAATGTAGTGATCGGCTCTAGGGATTATGCGAGGTGCGGTACTGATGGACGATCCTAGTCAATGGCTTTGAGAGACAAAATAAGCACGTTATACTAACAGGGCTACGGGCCCGATGCATGGCCCCACATCTGCCATTCAAGTCCCCATCGTCTAGCGGTTAGGACTCCGGCCTCTCACGCCGGCAACAGGGGTTCGAGTCCCCTTGGGGACGCCATACTCCTTCATGTACATTGCGAAAGCGGCGATGGTTGCGCCAACCGCCCGAGGAGCAAGTGCGCTCTTTGGCGACGTTTCGGGCACGAGTTGTCGAACGTTAGCCGTTAAAGCCCGACCCGAACGGATTACAGATAGTGTCTCTAGACTCGAAGTTCGACATCACCTTCGTTGCGGCACTCGCCTCCCGGGAAAAGCAGATACAGCAGAGCTACCGGCCGATCATCGGCATTCATAAGTGGTTTGCCCGCCGTCCGGGCTCAGTCTTTCGAAGCCTGCTCCTCGGCGAGTTCAGTGCCGCCAACGAACCGTTGGACTTTGCTTACTGGAAGAGTCACGACCTGCAAGGAGTGGTCGCGGACCCGTTCATGGGTGGAGGCACACCACTGATTGAGGCCACGCGTCTTGGCCTTAACACCGTAGGCATTGATATCAATCCTATGGGCACCTCTAAAAATGCACTTTTTCCGCGATTGCGGCGTCAGCTCCGTGCTCGAATCCTCATGTATGACTATACACTGCGGTTCTGCGCGCGGTGCTTCCTTGCACTCACGAAAAAATTACTATTTTTAGAGGCGCCCCTATGGCGTACTGGGTCGTCCGGCAGGCACTCGATAGTTTGGATATCGACACATTCGCCGGCCTCGCTGCCACCGTTGCCGCACGAGTCGAACGCCAAATCGGGAAGTTCTACATCACCACGTGCACAAAATGTAACCTAGAGGCTACGGTGAAGTACTTTCTCTGGGTCAAGACACTTCCTTGTCCCGGGTGCGGTACGCGAAACGACTTATTTCCGGGATTCTTGCTGGCGGAGGCAGTACGGCATCCCAAGAACGTTGTTGTTTGCCCGGCATGTGATCACCTGAATGAATACGATGCCGTACCCCAGGGTGACTCCCCCGCGCATTGTGAAGCATGCAACGCCCAAGTGACAGTTGAAGGCATTGCACGCCGGCACAAGATTACGTGCACCGGCTGCGCTGTCCAATACAAATACCCGCCCCCCGAATTAAGCTGTCCACTCGACCATCGAATGTGGGCCATCGAGTACCACTGCGAATACTGTAAGCCTAACCATCAAGGCCGTTTTTTCAAAGCTCCGGATGCCGATGATCTAGCCCGCTACAAGTCTGCGCAGGCAGGGCTGAGGCGTACCATAAAGCAATTGCCTATCCCTGACGATGAGATTCCTACCGGGGATGAAACCAAACGCCTTCATCGGTGGGGATACACGCACTACCGGCAGCTGTTCAATGACCGGCAACTACTCGGTCTTGGCATACTGCTAACTGAAATTCAAGACGTGGCCGACCCTCCCATACGGCACGCTCTGCTCACAGTATTCTCCGACTTCCTTCGCTATCAGAATCTCTTGTGCCGGTACGACACCTACGCGCTGAAGTGTCAGGACATTTTCAGTGTGCACGGATTCCCAGTGGGTCTCGTGCAATGTGAAAACAACATACTAGGAATTCCCAAGGTTGGCTCCGGCTGCTACCGGCATTTCGTAGAAAAGTACCGCAAAGCCAAAGAGTATGCCCAAGCACCGTTTGAGACCGCTACGCAACGCAATCGTAAGAACTTAATTCCAACGCCGGGGGAATTCATCACGGCTAATTTCACCGAAAGCGTGCCAACGAGTGGGAGCAGAAACTCATACTTGGTTGCGGGAGATGCAGCCAGCGCCGTTCTTCCCGATGATTCTCTCGACGGGGTATTCACCGACCCACCGTACTTCAACAACGTTCAGTACGCGGAACTGATGGATTTCTGCTACGCATGGCTACGTCCAACTCTAGCGGCTGAGTTCCAGGCTTTTAGGCCAGAGACGACGCGAGCCCATGAAGAACTGACAGGGAACGAGACTATGGGACGAGGACTGGAACATTTCTCCTACGGCATATCCGCGGTGTTCCGTCGATTCGCAGATGCCTTGAAGCAAGGTGCTCCGTTCGTCTTCACCTATCACCACAACGATCCCAAAGCCTACGCGCCGATAATCTTGGGGCTCCTAGACGCCAAACTCGCGTGCACTCAGATACTGACGGTGCCAGCCGAGATGGGAGCGTCTTTACACATCGCCAGAGCAAACTCCTCGGTGCTCGACTCTGTATTCGTATGTCGTCGTGTGGGTGCACCGGCAGTGTCAATTGACGATGCATCGGAAACTATCATGACCCATCTTGTTGAACTCGAACGGGCCGGTCTACGGATAACGAAGGGAGACATTCGGTGTCTAGTTGCTGGAGTAGTGGCGAGCTTGGCGGTGAACGAATTGCTGCATAGATGGATAGACTCCGAGGCCATGGCCGCAAAGCTAGATAAGGCACTAGAAACCTTATCGAGATTTGCCAACGCCTTGAGCGCCCTCACAGACGTTCAAGATGTTCAGTCACAAGTCGCGGCAACAAGAACTTCGGCGTGGCGCCCCTGACCGCGTGGAGGACGTTATTCACAGGCTCGCCAAATTCGACACCGGGCACGGACTTCATTTGCTACAACACGCAGCAAATAAACCTATTCCGTATGCCTCGGTTCTCTATGAACGCTACCTCGGAAGACCATTCGCGGCCCATCGAGATGCAGTCTCGGAACTCATCGGCGAAGTCATGGAGAATGCCATTGAGGAGCGGTTGCGGCAGGCGGGAGTGACCCACCGGAAGGCCGCACGCGCAGAAAGAGTTCCGGGGTGGGAACAGGCACCAGACTTTTTCATTCCGGATGAGACCAGCCCGATTGCCATTATCGAGGCGAAGATTACGAGTGACGACGGCACGGCGAGAGGGCACCTCTAAAAATAGTAATTTTTTTCGTGAGTGCAAGGAAGCACCGCGCGCAGAACCGCAGTGTATAGGTGATACATGAGGATTCGAGCACGGAGCTGACGCCGCAATCGCGGAAAAAGTGCATTTTTAGAGGTGCCCGTCTGGCTATTCAAGATATCCTGGCGCATAAGTTGGGCGGGGACGCCATCTTTCGTGACTAGAGTTCTCTCGTATCTCAATGCTGATGGATCACCAGTGGAACGCCTGTCAATCCCAAATGGAAGTCTGTGGACCAGCAAGAATTGATCCTGTGCTCGTCCATCATCTGCAACCCGGTTGCATCCGCCAAAGTCAATGCTTGGTCTGCGAAGCGGCGTAGCACCAAGGTGGCAGACACGATTTCCTGGGTCCCGAAGGAACAGACGGTGAGAGGAGTCATCGCCTCGACCAGGGCGAGGAATTGAAGTGCCCGCCCTGCATCGAAACGCCGCAGAAACCAACCGTGCCCCTCAACGATAACCAGCATTGATGTGATTAACGCGGGCGGATCGGAAAACAAACGGCGAAAGAGGGGATGGTAGCTGTCTGAGCGATCCGCGAAGGCTATCAAAGCGGATGTATCGACATAGGTTTCAATTTTTGTGGCCATAAACCACTTCGTCAATCCGCTGACTTGACTGGGGATCACCGGACTCAATCATTCCGGCATAGGACATCCAAGGTTTGTCGGAGTCAACTGGCAGCACAGCTCGAAGCGACCTGCGGAGCAGTTCCGCAAGCGAAATACCTAGCCGTTGTGCTTCTTTCTTAGCAGCCTCGTACTCCTCCTCGGACAGGCTGACTTGAGTACGTATCATAGTGATAACAAGTTCGTAGAGGATGTTATCACATGCTAGCGTAGCAAGGTGCCAAGAACAATCATCCGGATACCTCAAAGCATTGATCAGTATCTTCCTGGGAACGCCGCTTCAATTCAGCTTTACGCAAGGGCACCGAACACGCCCGCCCATGCTACCCAGTCATATCAACAGCACTGACACGCGCGCCCAAGTCTCTCAACAAACCATCCTCAACGCCGTAGATCCAACCGTGAACATCCACTTGCTGGCCCCGCCGCCAAGCCTGTTTCAACACCGTGGTGCGGCACAGCGTACGGACCTGGTGGCGCACGTTGAGTTCACTTAACCGCGCCTGCGCCGCGGCCGGCTCTAGCGCATCCAACTCCGCACGGTGCGCCGCCACCAGATCACGAATACTGCTCAACCAATGGTCTATCACCCCTGCGGTCTCTTCTCCCAGGGCCGCCTTGACGCCCGCACAGCCGTAATGGCCACACACGATGATGTGCCGCACTCGCAGTTCCCTGACGGCGAAGTCAACGACGGACATGCAGTTGAGATCGGTTTGCGCGACGAGGTTGGCAACGTTGCGGTGCACGAACACCTCGCCGGGCATCAAGCCGGTGATCTGATTGGCGGGCACCCGGCTGTCGGAACACCCTATCCAGAGAAATTTGGGGTTTTGCCGGGTCGCCAGGCGGCCAAAGAACCCAGGCGCCTCGCGCTCCATCTGCGCCGCCCAACGCTGGTTGTTTTCAAATAAATAGCTGATGCCGTCACAGTCACGGGTAGACATACGCAAGCTTGCACGTGTTTTCTAGCTCGAGTTCCAGCAAGTCTAAACAATAAAGAGTTAAAAAAGGCCGCCCGGAGTCACTTGTGCAACACTTACACACTCAACCCCAGGACGGAGTATCCGTGGCCATGGGCACACAACGATCAGATGTGCGCGAAGCGCTGCTCAATGCCGCCCACGCGATGGCTAAAGAGCGGCTGGGAGAGGCGGGCACGGCCTTCGAGACGTTTCTGGCGAAGTACTACGCCGGGGTGGAAACCGCCGATCTGGCGACCCGCGCCAGCGAGGATCTCTATGGCGGCGCGTTAGCCCATTGGCGCTTCGCTGAACACAGAAGCCCGGGGGAGATTCGCCTGCGGCTCTACACCCCGCGCCCTGAAGAGCACGGTTGGCAAAGTACCCATACCGTGGTGGAACTGGCCATGGATGACATGCCGTTCCTGGTCGATTCCGTGCGCATGGCGATCAATCGCCACGGCGGCGCCATTCATTTGACCATTCACCCGATCATACGGGTTAAGCGCTCGGCGCACGGCGTCCTGCAAAACACATTGGACTGGGAAGACACGGCTTCGCAAGACCTTGGCGCCCAAGACCTTGGCGCCCAAGACACTGGCGCCGAGGCGGTCATGCCAGAAGCCATCATGCCAGAAGCCATCATGTTGTTCGAAATCGATTGCCTGGAACATAAGGCGGAGCTGGCCGCGCTGCGCGAGAAGATCATGCAGGCGCTGCACGCCGTCAGTGTCGCCGTCGCCGACTGGCAGGCTATGCGCGGCAAAATGCAAGCGGTGATCGATTCGCTGCGAGCGAGCCCGCCACCGCTACCAGCGGCGGAAATCGAAGAAGGCATCGCATTCCTTGAATGGTTACTGGACGATCACTTCATCTATCTAGGCTACCGCGAACACCAACTGTGCCGGGACGATGGCGGACTGTACCTCAACTGGGGACCTGAACCGGGGCTAGGCATACACCGTAAAATCAGAGCCGGGAAGCGCTCGGCATCATTCGATGCGCTGCCCGATTCAGTAAAAACCGAAGCCGCCACCCCAGAACTCATAGTCATCAGCAAAGCCAATCAGCGCTCCCTGATCCACCGCCCCGGCTACATGGATTATGTAGGCATCAAACGGCTGGATGAGGACGGCAACGTACGCGCTGAGTACCGCTTTGTAGGTCTTTACACCTCGGCGCCCTACAACCGCAGCCCACAGCACATCCCCTTACTCCGGCGCAAAGTGGCAGCGGTGACGGACGGCGCCGGTTATCCCCCCAACAGCCATGCCGACAAGGCATTGCTCAACATACTCGAAAACTATCCACGCGATCTGGTGTTTCAACTCGGCGGCGAGGCCCTGGGAGAAGCCGCGCTGGCGGTGTTGCACATGCAAGAACGGCCGCGTATCCGGCTCATCGTGCACCCGGATCGTTTTGGCCGCTTCGCCGCCTGTGTGGTTTACGTGCCCCGCGAGCGCTTCCGCACCGAATTGCGTCTGGCCATTCAAGATATCCTGGCGCATACGTTGGGCGGTGAAGCGGTGGACTTTACCGTTCGGTTATCCGACTCGGTACTGGCGCGCCTTTACTTCCTGGTTGAACTCAAAACACCCGGTCAGCCAGAGGTGGACACGCAAACCCTGGAGGGCCAACTACAAGAACTCGCCCGCACTTGGACCGATCAATTGCGCGAAGCGGTCATCGAACATTTTGGCGAAGCCCGCGCGGTGGCACTGTTGCAACGTTATGGTCAAGCCTTCAGGGCGTCTTACCGCGAAGTCTACCCGCCCCGCCTAGCGGTACGCGACATCGAACACATGGAGTCGTTAAACGGCGGCGCCGGCATCGCCATGAGCCTTTACCGGCCCCTGGAAGCGGGTGAATCGATGCTCCAATTCAAGCTGTTTCAGCCGCGCCGCCCAGTCCCCCTCTCGGACGCATTGCCGGTACTGGAAAACATGGGATTACGCACCATCGAGGAACATCCCACCAAGATAAAGCGGCAAGGGGCAAGCCGCATCTACTTACACGATTTTGTTTTATCCCATAGCGAGAACGCCCCGTTGGATCTGGCCCTCGTCCGCGACAAATTTGCCGAAACCTTCGCCCATGTATGGTCGGGACTGGCGGAAAACGACGGCTTCAACCGGTTAGTCTTGAGGGCCGCTCTCGATTGCCGCGGCATCGTCATGCTGCGGGCTTACTGTAAATTTTTACGCCAGATCCGGCTCACCTATTCGCAGGCTTATATGGAGCAAGCGCTCTGTGCCAACCCTACCATCGCGGCGTTACTGGTGGCCCTGTTCAAAACACGCTTCGATCCGGCCTTGGCACCGCAGGCGCGTGATGCATCGGCATCCGATCTGAAAGAGCAGCTCACGGCGGCATTGGATCGTGTCGCCAACCTGGACGAAGACCGCATATTGCGCGGTTTCCTGTCGGCCGTCCTGGCAACCGTCAGAACCAATTACTTCATGCGTGGCAATGACGGACAAGCGCTCCCGTATCTGTCTTTAAAATTCGATTGTTCCGCGTTGGGTGAGTTACCGGAGCCAAAACCACTCTATGAAATCTTTGTTTATTCACCCAGGATCGAAGGTATTCACTTGCGCGGTGCCCAAGTTGCCCGGGGCGGCCTGCGCTGGTCGGATCGGCCGGAAGACTTCAGAACGGAGATACTGGGGCTCGTTAAAGCGCAGATGGTCAAAAACGCCGTCATCGTACCGATGGGATCCAAAGGCGGTTTTGTGCCAAAGCGGTTACCTGCCGATAGCGGTGAAGCGCAGGCGGAAGGTATTGCCTGCTACCGCATTTTTATCAGCGGCCTGTTGGACATTACCGACAATCTCGCCGCTGGCAAAACTATCCCACCAGCGAATGTGGTGCGCCATGATGGCGACGACCCTTATCTAGTGGTGGCGGCGGACAAAGGTACGGCCACGTTTTCGGATATCGCCAACGAGATCGCCAACAGCCGCGGCTTTTGGCTAGGCGATGCTTTCGCTTCCGGCGGTTCAGCCGGGTACGACCATAAAAGCATGGGCATTACCGCCCGCGGCGCCTGGGAATCGGTCAAGCGGCACTTCAGGGCGTTGAATTTGGATACCCAAAGCGAATCATTCACCGTCATCGGTATCGGTGATATGGGCGGTGACGTTTTTGGCAATAGCATGTTGTTGTCACCGCATATCAAGTTGTTAGGTGCGTTCAACCATTTACATATTTTTTTGGATCCGGCGCCGGATACGGCGGTTTCGTGCAACGAACGCAAACGCTTATTCGAACTGCCGGGCTCTACCTGGGACCACTATGCGCGGGAGCTGATATCGCCCGGCGGCGGCGTCTTCTCGCGTCAGGACAAAGCGGTAGCGCTCTCCCCGCAGATGGCTGCTGTCCTCGACATTGAGCCGGGCAACTACGCGCCGAACGAACTCATCCACCGCATGTTGAAAGCACCGGTGGATCTGCTGTGGAACGGCGGTATCGGCACGTACGTCAAAGCCAGCACCGAGCTACATAGCGAAGCCGACGATCGGGCCAACGACAGCGTGCGCGCCGATGGCAGCGAGTTGCGCTGCCGGGTCGTCGGGGAAGGTGGCAATCTAGGTTTGACACAGCGTGCCCGCATTGAATTCGCGCAACGCGGCGGGCGCATCAATACCGATGCGATAGACAATTCCGGCGGCGTGGACTGTTCCGATCGCGAAGTGAACATCAAAGTGCTGCTGAACGCGGTGGTCGCCAACGGCGATATGACGGTCAAGCAACGCGACACGCTGTTAAGTGAAATGACCGGCGAAGTGGCCGAACTGGTGCTCGCTAACAACTATCAACAGACCCAAGCTTTGGCGTTAGCCGAAGCACAAGCAGCGGATATGTTGGATGTACATGCCCGCCTCATACAATTTCTGGAAAAAGAAGCGCGCTTGAACCGGGTCATCGAAGCCTTGCCCGATGGCGAAGAACTCCAGCTTAGAAGAAACAATAACGCGGGTCTGACTGCGCCGGAACTCAGCGTGCTGCTGGCCTATGCCAAAATCCATCTCTACCAACAGTTGGTCGCCTCGGCGCTGGCCGACGATGATTGCGTGCGAGAAGAGCTTGCCGCTTATTTTCCAACACCGCTACGGAAACGCTTTGCCGTAGAAATCCAGCGTCACCAACTACGAAACGAAATCAGTGCCACCATTTTGGCCAATGAAGTGATCAATCGAGGGGGTATGACTTTCCCGTTTCGCCTGCGCGAAGAAACCGGCGCCGACTACGCCGATCTGATACGCGCCTACGCTGCCGCGCGCAAAATATACGCCATGCGCGCATTCTGGAGCGATGTGGAGGCATTGGACAACGCAGCACCAGCACCGATCCAAGTCAGCATGTTGCTGGAGGGACGCAGGCTGCTGGAGCGGGCGGCCCGTTGGCTGCTACGGCATTGCGCAAGCCCGCTCCCAGTGGCGCAAATAGTGGCCGATTACGCCACCGATGTGGCTGATCTGATGGAGCGGTTATCGTCGTTATTGCCGGCTCCCATCCTCGATACTGTTGCACGCAGGAGCACGCTGTATGCGCATGCAGGCGTGCCGCAAGCGGTGGCGCAACGGGCGGCGTTGATGACCGAGCTTTACGCCGTTCTAGATATCGTCAATATTGCCCGCGAAGCGCAAGAAAGCGCCGCCCGGATCGGCGCTATTTATTTCGCTCTATACGAGCGCCTCTCACTTGGATGGTTACGCGATCGCATGATCGCGCTGCCTAGGAATAACCGCTGGCAGACGCTCTCCAGAGCTGCCATTCGCGATGAACTCTACGCCCAGACAGCCGAGCTGACACGGGCCGTGTTACGCACTTCGCCAGAATCGGACAACCCACACGAGCGGGTCGAAATATGGGTCAACATCCACGCCCGCACTGTCGAACGCTACAGACAACTGCTCACCGATCTGATGGCCGCTCCCACCCCGGATTTCACCATGCTCTCGGTCATCATGCGCGAACTTCGTTTGCTGGATGCAGCAAAAACATAACGGTTCAAGGGCACCTCTGAAAATAGTCATTGTTTCGTGAGTGCAAGGAAGCACCGCGCGCAGAACCGCAGTGTATAGGTCATCATTGCTGTCCCATAAACTTTCATGAGAATGTAAACTGCATCTGTACCTGAGTTCCAATAGGTCCTCTGGAGGGTCTCCTTTGAGTAGTCCCCACAGGTCTGTTCGCTCAAATATGTGACCTGAAAGAGTCTAATGATCGGTTGAATGCTTAAATCGAGTTTGCCACAGAATTTCAGGTAAGCGACCATTAAATACATGCACATAGCGACCCATATTCACATAGCGACCCATATTTGAGTCATGACAGCGTTTTTTGACGTGCCTACAAATGACTTAATCTTCAAATGTTGTTTGATGCATTTGAAGAATAACTCAATTGGCCAACGCGACTTATAAATATCCGCGATGGTTTTGGCAGTCAATTCGAATGGATGGGTGAGAAAGACGTAATGCTTGCCGGTCTCCGGGTCACTATAACCAATGCGGCGCAACTTAATCGGGCGGGTATCGGCTTTAGGGCCCGTTAAAACCAGCGTCTGATCCGAGGTGATGCCCTGTTCTTTATTCACCTGATGGCGAGAAATCACTCGGTATTTTGTATTGGCTTTCAACCGGGTGACAAAATAAATCCCCTTTGAATTGAGCCAGTTAAGCCACGTGTAGTCCGTATATACCCATCACACTTCAAGATGCGAACATCGGTGCATTAATAATGTGAAACCTATCAGTGATTCTTTTTCTCAATAAAATCTTTCGTCTTCCAATGCGCTTGAAAAAATTCAAAGAGGCTTCCCGAAAATCTACAAACTTCTCATAGTACCGATTATAAGTAACCGCTTCATGCATCATTTTCCAAAGTCGCTCAATTGGATTTACTAATTCGGAAAAAAATTACCCGACATTAATTCAGAATATATCTGACATGCTTTTCATAGAAAAACCGTTTAATTATTTGCGTATTCTGTTGCAGTGAGTGCAACACCGAACGAGCCAAGGCCATCAGTTGCTCCTTTGTAGCCACCACTGTCCGCCCAATTCGTTGGCTTTTTACATGATGCCATACTAGCTCATCAGGATTGAGTTCCGGTGAATACGGCGGTAACCATACTAACGTGAGCTTACCTTGGCTATTGCGGACAAATTCTTGCACTTTCTTGGCTCGATGAATGGGATGGCCATCAACAATCAAATAGACCGATCGCTTGGCGTTGTGCAACAAACGCCTTAGAAAGTCGATAAAAACGTCTGCGGTTACCCGTGATTCAGTTACCATGAAACGCAGGTGACCTTTCGGCGAAACGGCTGACAGCCTATTCACGCTAAAGCGCCGACCCGTTTTCGCTACAACTGGCGTATCACCCCGTACCCCCCAAGTGGTACCACGATGATAATCCGACCGGATCGTCGATTCGTCGCCAAAATAGACCCGCGCTCGCCGCCTTTTCGCTTCTCGTTGTACTTCAGGCCAAGTTTCTCTTAACCATACCTTAACCTGATCAGGGTTTTGCTCGTATGCCTTAAACCCAGGGCGCTGCGCACTCATCCCCCAACGAGACAGGCTATTGCCCACCGAGCGCTCGCTGACCTCGATGCCAAATTTATCTTTCAGTAATATCTGAATCATCGAGCGTGTCCACAAGGCATCGTGAAAATCCAATTGCAACGGATTCGTTTTAACTAGTTCACGTAAGCGATCCGCATATTCATCGGGAAACTTTCTTGGGCGACCCGTGATCTTGCCGGTGGACAGCGCCTGTTCACCACCTTGCTCATATCTGGATAACCAATCGTCAATGCAAGAACGATGAAATCCGAGGGCTTTAATTACTTTTTCAGGGCTTTCACCCGATAATACTTGCGCAACCGCGTGCCTGCGGATGGCTTCTCGCGCGGAATGGGGCAGTGAGCGACCGTCTGTCTTTTTCATAGCATCACTATAACACATTTTATCAATTTGTGTCGGGTAATTTTTTGCCGAAATAGTAACTGAACGTCTTTGCTCTTATGATAAGCCGTATTATCCCAAATTACATGAATGTCTTTCTCTGGTGTATGCCGTTTGCGTAGAGATTTTAGAAAAGATTTAATCGTTTGCGCATTCACTCGCTCAACTTCAGTATGGATTATTTTGTGACCCTCCAAAGATACAGCACCAATGAAATTCAATCGTGTTTGACGAGCCGTTGTGGCAATACTTTTTCGAGTGCCTCTTAAAATCCATCCACAGGCCAACCGCGTTTGATACTGCGGATGAAAACTGTCCGAGAAATAGATTAAACCCTTGTTTTTAGCGTCTTTCGAAAGATGTTCATAGTCTTTGACAAACGCTTTTTGGGCCTGTGCGTTTGCTTTCGCTGGAACTGCATCAGGCTTCTTATGGCAGACATTATTGCGATGCAGCCATTTTGTCATGCCGCTTACACTGTAAACCTTACCGAAATTCAACTTCACATAAGTGCAAATGTCCTTAACATAAGGATAAGTCATTCCTTCTATGTGTTTAACGAGCTTTGCTGTTTCATTCTCGTCTCAATCACTTTTGCTGCCTCCGTTTTCGGGCTTCAGCTTAGCTTTAGAAAAGTAATCATCGATAGGGCGTCTAACAGTCTCATCATCTAAAAGCGAAATCCTGGAAATTTCTGAATAACTATAACCCTCATCAAAAGCTAAAACCGCTTTTATTCGGTCTCGAATACGCCCATCTCTCTCTTTACGATGAGATTTTACGAGTTCATCGCGCTCGCTTGGTGTTAAATGATTGTTCATAAACTTATTTTGACCATAATCCGCTAGCTAATGTAAGTATTCTAGATTCGCATTTTCAATGGCGATTGGTATATGATGACAGCCATTGATCAGGCAGAGATGAAAGACGGCGATATTTATCAAGAAATGTTTGGCAAATTGATCGAAAGGTATAGGCAGGGAGAAAAGCAACTTTGAGTTGTACAATAAACAACGGGCATTGGCCGTATGTAAATAGCCAATGGCTGGGTTTCAGGCACAAAAAAGCCGCTTCACACAGGTAGCGGCAATGTCTGCCTTTTGGGGTTTCCAAGCGCCGTAAATCGCAGTGTATAAAATGGGTAGTCCAAGTCAAGCAATAGTGGCAAAATCATCGCCTAACACGGCGCTCCAGCGGACACCCACCACTGCGCGGCTTTTTGCGCATGGCTTCGCCATTGTTGCGCAAACGCCGCTCCGCGTTGGATGCCACTGAGCTTGGCGTTATAAGCCCAAGGAAGCATCGTGAGTAAGCCAAAGAAGATCATTGACAATCCGACAAGTGCGGAACTGTTAAAGCAATTCGAAGCATTTGAAAGCTTAGAGGCTCTATACAAGGCTTTTCCGTTTGCTCGCAGGCTCTTCCCTAAAGTGGAAGATGAATTCAAGAAGATTAAAAAACAAGCAGAAATATTGAAGGTGCCTGATCAGTTCAATGAGCGTTTTGCGAACTTAGGCTGGATCGCATATGAATCAATGAACATGGAGATAATGCAAAAATCAATAAATATTCATGACACTGAAGGGGAGGATGCGGCGGAAAAATTCCTAGCCGATTCGTATGACGAAGAAACATTAAAGTGGGGAATATTACGATTTAATGGAAATCGTGAGTTTAGAAAAAGAATAAGGCTTACGGAATTGGCCAGAGAGGATTACTTGGCTGGTAGGCATCATGCGTGTATACCGCTATTGCTGAGCTTGCTTGATGGTCTCGTAAACGATGTATCGAAGCATGTAGGCTTTTTTGCTGAGAACGTGGATCTGACAGCTTGGGATTGCATTGCAGCTCATGAGACAGGGCTTCAGACACTAGCTTCAATTCTCACTAAAGGCAGAAATAAAACGAATGAAGATGCCATATCTATTCCATACAGAAATGGGATTCTTCATGGTAGAGAATTAGCCTTTGATAGTAAAGTAGTGGCAGCAAAGTGCTGGGCTGCTCTCTTTGCAGCGAGAGACTGGGCTGGAGCACTTGATGATGGTAAAAAGAAGCCAAAACCTAAAGAAGAGGTTAGCTGGAAACAGCTATTTCAGCAAATTTCTGAAACAAACCTTATGAAAAAATCCATTGAAAAATGGAGGCCAAGAATATCTGAGGATATTCCATATCTGCCATTTGAAGGAGATATATCAAATCTGCCTGAAAACACACCTGAACGTGCAGTGGCTGCCTTCTTAGATCATTGGTGCAATAAACGATTTGGCCCTATCGCTGATGCCCTTTTATATTTTACCGATACGCCTAAGAGAAAAAAAGCTGGCATGGTACGGCAAGATTTTGGTAAGCATGTACCGGTTTCGTTCAAAGTATTGGGTGTAGATGACCAAGCTGCTGCCGTTACTCATGTAATAGCAGAGCTGTGTTTTGAAGTTGATAGCCAAGAAAAATTCAAAGAAGTTTCGGTGCGCGCAATATACCAAGACTTAGAAAATAATCCTTCTGTCCGGTCTCTGCCCGGTGGGCACTGGAGGATAGTTCAAAATTCTTTCACTGACATCATATATGCGCCCAGCTTATAATCTTGTTTTGTGGGACGAAGTCCCTCAAAACAGGCTGTTATGCCCCAAAAAAGCCCCAGTCAATGGCTGGGGCTGGTAAAAAATCAGGGTTTTTTGTCAGGTGCCAAAGTAATCACCAGATGGTCTATACCGGGTAAAACTTCAAGCTGTTTGCCAACTTCAAAACCAACTTGGTTCAGCCAATAGCCCCTGAGTTGAACCACCGGCACCGAAGGTGGCCGAGGCCATTTTTTCATGTGGTGTTCTTAATAGGTATCACAAACCTTGAGGTAACGTTTTTTCATGGTCTTTCCTTTTGCAATTATCAAGTTGCTTTCTACCCAGCAAAACTGGGTGGCCGGGGAGGTTGATAACAGCAAAAGGCACTGCCCTGAGTATTCCCCTTTCTGGTGTTGTATTCCCCAGGCCTCCCGGCCATAGGCCGGATTTCGGGCACAAAAAAACCGCAGTATCTCCGGGGTGCGGTTTTGCCCGCCTTTTGGAGTTATCAAGCTCCTTGTGGCACAGTGTATAAAACGGGTGGCTCAAGTCAAGCCACCGTGGTAATTTCAGGCTATCGGGGCATAACAAGTGCGTCATCGTGCCGAGATAAATTCGGAATCTTGGAATTCTCCGCAAGGAGATGAAATTGATTAATGTTACCCAGTGGGTGCGTGTTGAAAGACATCAGTCCCACCTGTCCAAAGTCTAGCCAACAGGACAGTAGGGAAGCCTGAGGGCAAACCCGGCAACGGGCGTCCGAAGCCAGGTGGATCAAGGATGCAGGGTCAGTATTGAGTCCCGAAAAATGTAGAGTTGTGGAAATAAGTTCTGTGAAAACAGACTGAAAGCCGACAGTTTTGACGCTCTGGAAGGCAGCAGACCGCAATATGTACTGGCAAGTATTGAGGTCACCACCGGGATCTGAGACCTGGCCATGCATTCAAAGAGGTAGCCCGGGAACTCGGGAGGGCCGAAAGCTTCCCTGTAAAAGCAAGGTAGCGGAGCAACCTTACCCAAATACTCCAGGCATCGGTAAGTTGCTCTACAACCGATGAGTCCATCGGAAGCGGTGGAGGCACAAAACCAGAGCAACGCAGGGTATCGTGGAAGGATAGCGAACAGCGAACGACCGCGAGAAGGGCGTTCGGCAGTCTTAGTGGATCATAGTACCGAAGGTTCGGGACTGAATCGGGAAGGTGGGGAAGTGATGCTCAAGCGACCTACTGGAGGGAAGGTGAAGCAGGGTATAACGTTTTCTGGATGGCACTATGGGAGATACACTGAGATCACAAACCATATCACCAAAAGTCCAGGGAATTGCTCAAACGCCCAATGGGTCAGGGTAGCAAAAGTTATGCGCCCATTGGGGTGTCGCCTGATGGGTTTCTCTAGAGGAAATGCTGGAGAACCGAGGAACCGGATGAGGGAAATCTTCACGTCCGGGTCTGTGGGGAGGGCGCTGGGTAACCAGTGCCTTTACCCGGAAAGGGACGCGGCGCAAAACGCCGCCGCTCAAATTTGGCGGCTGTGGTGCACCAAGTTTTATGGGTGTAGCCACATCCGTTAGCCGCGCCCCTTACGCAAGCGTTACATGGGTATCCGTTTAAGTCAGGTACGGTAATTTTTGAACATTATCTGCATGCAAATCAGCGTTTAATTGCTGAAAACCAATCTTGTAGACCACATCCCTGACTAAAACGGATAGCCATGCAAGCGTTAGGCGTTTAAAGCGCCCACCGTCTAGCAGTTTTCTCTCAACCGGGCGTTGGGGAAAGCTGGGTGAATGTCCGGTTGTCGAAAGACCAAAAAATCAAAATAGGTTCGCCAGAGGATATTTATGCCATCATGCAAAAAATCCTCCTGCGGGAAAACCGGCTAGGCCGTGCCAAGGAGCATTTCTGGGTTATCGGTTTAACCTTCAAACATCAAATTGCCTATATCGAATTGGTTAGTTTAGGTAGCATATCGGCGGCTATCGTCACCCCGCTGGAAATATTCAGTTTAGCGGTCAGTAAAAAGTCGCCCAAGGTCGTGCTTGTACACAACCACCCCAGTGGCAGTTTAGAGCCTTCCAAGGTGGATAGGGCGCTCACTGAAAAAATCGTGGCCGGTGGTAAAATCCTTGAGGTAGCGGTTTTGGACCATTTAATCATTTCAGAAACGGGGTACTATAGTTTTGCGCAACACCAGTTGCTTTAACGGCAAACAAGCGCCTAACCAGCACATTAAATACGCTCCCTTCGGTCGCCGGACGCTCGCAAGCTCGCGCCGTTTATGTGGGCGTTAGAGCAGTACAAGCCTTATGACGGAACCAAGGGAAAGAGAGTCAGCGCTAGCCGTGTTGATCGATGCCGACAACGCGAGCGCGTCCATTGTCGAAGGGCTGCTGGCAGAAGTCGCGAAGCTCGGCATCGCTAGCGTCAAGAGAATTTACGGCGACTGGACGACACCAAACCTTGGTCAGTGGAAGTCCGTACTCTTGGAGCACTCGATTCAGCCAATCCAGCAGTTCAGATACACCGTGGGAAAGAGTGCCACCGATAGTGCGATGATAATCGACGCGATGGACCTTCTATACACAGACCGCTTCACCGGCTTCTGTCTGGTCTCAAGTGACAGCGACTTCACTCGCCTCGCAGCCCGAATACGAGAAGAAGGGGTAAGTGTTTACGGCTTTGGCGAAAAGAAGACCCCTCGGCCCTTCGTAACGGCCTGCGACAAATTTGTGTATACTGAAGTGTTCTCGGGAGCTAAGGAAGGCGCCCGCACGTCCACGGATAGGCCGAGCAAGACACAAAAAGAGCTCCGAGGCGACACCTCGCTGCTGAATCTGATTAGGGCTGGGATAGACACCGCGTCGGGAGAAGATGGATGGGCGGCGCTCTCCGCAGTAGGCAGCTATGTCAATAAGACATCGACAGACTTCGACCCAAGAAACTACGGCTATGGGAAGTTGAATGAACTGGTTTCCACCATCGGCTTATTTGACCTAGAGCGGAGAGGTACACATTTCTACGTAAGAGAACCCCGGAAAGGAAATGATCTCTAACATCCCGCTGAAGTCGTTCGCTGCACTCACTCGGACCTCGCTACCGCTCGGCCGTTTAGCGGGGTGTTAAGCCCCCAAAATCAACATTTTCTTCAAAAATAAAGAACCGGTCAGAATTGCGCGTTTCTGTTTGACTGAATGACATGAGCTTTCCTGGGGCCGGTGTGACCTTAGAGCAACAGTAGAAGCGCTGCGATGACTGGGGTTTCAGCTCTGGACTGCATTAAACGAGGGCGAATAGCGCACTCTTCCACTTGTAAAGCACAATGAGCGGCCCAAAAAATAAAATCAAAAAAGTATTGCAATTACCTGCAAAAGAGAGTCTTATGAATCACAGTGTTCAAGCGAAAAAGGAGTGTATGGTTTAGCAGTATTCGTTAAGCAAAGGCGCTACCCCTGAGTGTTGACGCACCCAGAGGCAGCTAACCACAACCGATATTCTAGGTATCAATCATGGCTAAGAAACATCATAAGCCAGAGTCTCGCTCGGCTAAAGCAAAATTGCCCTACTCCCGCCGCCTTAAAGTCCATTCAGGGCATTACGACTACCAATCTACCATCAACCCGTCCGGTTACCGCAAATCCGCACCCGTGCCGTGGATACAACTCAAAGGCTATTGGCTTGGTCAAGCGGGTTTTACCATCGGCACCGAGCTTGAAGTGAACATCAGCCAACAGCGTGTGGTGATCACCCCCGCTGCTTCTGGTTGTACAACTTGGGTTATAGTGGGCATAAGTTAAGTGGCCAGCGTCGGATGGGCGCTGGCCTAACAATAGGTTCCAGGGGACGCTCCGCTTCGCTGCGCGCCCCTGAGCCTCGTCGTTATGCCCCCACACAATCAAAAACTTATTGACAGTTGCTAATTTGTTGATTACTTTCCACTTGGGCTTGTCGGAGCCTGCTACCCACCAAGGCAAACCTTCATCGGACGACTCATAAATAGTTAGCTTAAACTCTTTTACAAATAGCAGTAGGAAGTGGGTACCTAACTGTTACTTTGGGAAGAGTAGCAATGAGCAACTTTCAATTTGTTTCGCAGAAACTCGTTAAGACCATAAAGCGTTGTGCAAAATCAATCTCTAGAGAATGCGGATTAACCCACGTACAAGCTCTTGATTCGCTCAGCAAGAGCGAAGGCTTCAATCATTGGCATCACTTAATATTTTGTGCAAAAAAGTCACAAGATATTAGTAGAAACTCTGTAATCGTAAGATTTTCGAGTTTTTTTATGAATTCAACAAAGTCATTTTTAGTGAAAAGTGGCTTTCAAGAAATTGATAGAAGCCTCAAAGCCAATGAATTTATTTACGATCACAAGAATGATTACCCCTACTTGGCCTGGTTATAAAGAGTCATTCTTGAAGCACGAAAATACAATTTATATATGCAATAAGTTTAATCTCTACCACTCAAAAGATGAATTCATTGAGTTCGCACTAAATAATTTCACCTCAAGCCCATCTGAATTTTTATATCGTGGAGAGCATATATACCCATCACACTTCAAGATGCGAACATCGGTGCATTGATAATGTGAAACCTATCAGTGATTCTTTTTCTCAATAAAATCTTTCGTCTTCCAATGCGCTTGAAAAAAATCAAAGAGGCTTCCCGAAAATCTACAAACTTCTCATAGTACCGATTATAAGTAACCGCTTCATGCATCATTTTCCAAAGTCGCTCAATTGGATTTAAATTCGGTGAATAGGGCGGCAAATAGTGTAATTTAATGTTTGAGTCCTTGGCATAAGACTGAACGTCTTTGCTCTTATGATAAGCTGCATTGTCCCAAATTACATGAATGTCTTTCTCTGGTGCATGCCGTTTGCGTAGAGATTTTAGAAAAGATTTAATGGTTTGCGCATTCACCCGCCAACTTCAGTGTGGATTATTGTGTGACCCTCCAAAGATACAGCACCAATGAAATTCAATCGTGTTTGACGAGCCGTTGTGGCAATACTTTTTCGAGTGCCTCTTAAAATCCATCCATAGGCCAACCGCGTTTGATACTGCGGATGAAAACTGTCCGAGAAATAGATTAAACCCTTGTTTTTAGCGTCTTTCGAAAGATGTTCATAGTCTTTGGCAAACGCTTTTTGCGCCTGTGCGTTTGCTTTCGCTGGAACTGCATGAGGCTTCTTATGGCAGACATTATTGCGATGCAGCCATTTTGTCATGCCGCTTACACTGTAAAGCTTACCAAAATTCAATTTCACATAAGTGCAAATGTCCTTAACATAAGGATAAGTCATTCCTTCTATGTGTTTAACGAGCTTTGCTGTTTCATTCTCGTCTAAATCACTTTTGCTGCCTCCGTTTTCGGGCTTCAGCTTAGCTTTAGAAAAGTAATCATCGACCTGGCGTCTAATAGTCTCATCATCTAAAAGCAAAATCCTAGACATTTCTGAATAACTATAACCCTCATCAAAAGCTAAAACCGCTTTTATTCGGTCTCGAATACGCCCATCTCTCTCTTTACGATGAGATTTTATGAGTTCATCGCGCTCGCTGGGTGTTAAATGATTGTTCATAAGCTTATTTTGACCATAATCAGCTAGCTAATATAAGTATTCTATATTCGCATTTTCAATGGCGATGGGTATAGACTATGACGCAGCTACAGATAATGGTGAAATAATGTTTGATTTTGATTTCTATGATGGGATCTCTGATTAATATTCCTGCTGATAGTACGGGCATAACAAAAAGTTCCAGTTCGTTCCGGGGCTTCGCCCCTCCACCCGACGCCGCCTTCGGCGGCGCGGCTGAGCTTGGCGTTAGG
Organism: Gammaproteobacteria bacterium; assembly: GCA_012103455.1. GTDB lineage: Bacteria > Pseudomonadota > Gammaproteobacteria > HK1 > HK1 > WLWT01. Next base: position 1,948,280 of record WLWT01000001.1, on the reverse strand, counting down.
CGTTGCATACACTCTTGCATCTGGCTATGTTTAAATAACATGGACATAAGGAGTGAGTTAGGGTGTAAAATTGGCTATATTGTTGCTTATTTTTTCTACTGATTTTATGTAGAGAAAGACTGTAGACAAAAAACGCCGATAAAATAGAGTGGAAACCATGCCAACTATTTCAATGTTCTATGGCATCATCATATTGATGTATTTCTTATGATAATAAAAGACACAGTGCTCCACACATTCATGCGGAGTATGCTGAATATGAGGCGTCTATTGCTATTGAAAATGAAGAAGTACTGAGCGGTCAACTCCCCACAAAGAAGCTGAAACTCGTTCAGGCATGGATTGAAATTCACAAAGAAGAGCTATTAGCAGATTGGAGGTTGGCTATTGTCGGTGAACCAATATTTAAAATTGAATCTTTACGATACGTATCTGTTATGGACAAAATAGTCAAAGTCACCCCATTAGAGGATTATAAAATTCAAATAGAAAGCAGTAGTGGCGTATCAGGAATTTTTGATGTTAAGCCATATCTCAAAGGCAGTGCTTTTAAAGAACTAAAAAACAAAGCTTATTTCAACTTGGTCCGCCCAGCTCACCATGGCATTGCTTGGCCAAATGAACAAGATTTCAGTTCTGATACCATAATTTGGGATATAAAAAGTTCAAATGAAGAAGTCGCCTAACAAATAAGGCTAGGTCGCGCGTAGCCGCGACCTGCTCCGGTGTTGGACAAGCCCGGGGTTAGGGCAGCCTTAGTGTATGGCAATTAGTTCGAGGTGTTCGGCGGCAGGCGGGGTTTGGCGGAATTTGGGCTTTGTTGAAGCCGAGCGGTAGCCTGAGCCAGCCGGGCCAAACTTGGAGGATGCCATAGCCCAAGACCCACCCTCCCTATAGTGAGTGTGGCGGCGCAATCCAATCGCCGGCGCCGCAAGGCTAGCGTTTCAGGCAGCCATGCCGTGACTCACTCCACCCCCCCGGTAGTGGCGGTCCGAGTGGCGAGATAAACGCCCTGTTTGGTATGAACGACCCACCTCGCATGGGAGAACCGCAGTGCGGGCAGTGAAAAGGTCTAGCCGTTTTGGGTGACACCGGCGCCGGTGCGATGTGCAGTACCCACTGCACGAGCCGCCATAATGGCTTGGCGTTGCCATGAAGCAAACCGTAGTTGCGCACCGGCGGTATGCGCTTGGGCAGGAGGTGCATGGCGATACGCCACAGGCACTCGACTAAGGGCCAGGTCAGGGGCTCCTATTTGCGGGTCTTGGCGTGGCGATAAGGAAAAGTAACGGTGCGCTGAGCGCGTTCGAACCGAACCATATCGCCCTCGCCAATCACAGCGCGGTAGAGAGAGCGGGATAGATATTTCAGTGCGGGTAAACCGTTGCCAACCGATTGACAGTGCCCCCCCCCTTCTTGGGCAACGATTTAGGCAGCGTGAGCCCGCTGTTGCACCACTCATCAAGACACTTCGCCCGCAACACCTTGGCCAGGGCGAAGCCATTGAACAGATAATCGCGCTCATCCAGCGCGCGCCACAGGCAAGGTTGACCTGACTGACGCGGCACACCCCCACCCGGTATGAGGACCGGTAGATGGGGAGGGTCAGTCACTCGGGGCGAGTGAGTGGGCAGTACGGCACAAAAGCCGCTATCGGCGTTGAGTGGTGGAGGATTGATTCCGAAGGTCTTGAGGGGTTGAGCGACAGCGGCGAACAGGCCAGCCTAGACGCGCTCAGGTTCGCGGTAGGCCAAGGCGCGTAGCGCCGCGGGCAGGGTAACAGTGGCCATGAAGTCAGGGACCGGCCAGCGCTTGGCCCGCTGGCGCTCCAGCCCGTCCTGGGCGCTGGCGTGTTGGCACCGGGGACAACTACGGTGACCACACGAACGCCTTCGAGAGTGTTGATGAGCCCAATGGGTGCAATCCATCGAAGTCGCCCCCACGGCACCCGTGCGACCAAGAGCGATAGCCTGTAGGCCGTGGCGTTGATGAGCGGTGAGCGGGGGCCGGCGTGTTTAATCAACTCGGCCATCCCGCTGCGCACCAACTCAGCCAATCGAGGTGAGGCATTGATGCCGAGCCCGCCTCAGCCCATAGGGTGCGCAAGGTTGATGCAAACTGGCCAACCAGGGCCTCCGGCATTGCCTGGGCATCGCCCGCGCTTTTCTCGGTCATAGGCACATAGCGAGCGGTGGTCTTAGGACAGGCGTGCCCCCGTTGATGCTCAATAGCACTGAGTGTGAGTCCCGCCTCCAACATAGGTGGGGCGTCGCTATGACGAAGGGAATGAATCGAGACGCGCTTTAGGACCCGTGCATCAGCAACGCCCTGCTGAAAGCCCTTTTGCCCGTTGGCGCGGTCCAATGAGCCGGGGGCCGAGGCCCCGTCACGGCGAGGGAACACCCCTCGTGGATGGCGATGAGGGCACCACAGCTTGCGCAGAACCGGCAACGTCATTGACGGCAAAAGCACAAAGCGAGCTTGATGGCCCTTGGAGGTGCGGATAGGTACCTGCCCGCGCTCACGGTCGATGTCGGCGCACCCAAGGCGCCGTGTGTCACCCCGGCGCAGACCCAACGTATCCGTGACGAACCCCAAGCACTGAAGGTCAAACCGGCGAGTGATGTGGAGAATGTGGGCACGCTCATTTGGCGTCAGGCTATCGGGTAGGCGCTGGGTCTTGGGCGCCTTAGCGAAATCGAGCCCGGGCCATGATTGAGCGAGGACTTCTGCGTAGAGAAAGCGAATACCGTGACGGTCAATCTTCATGGGGGCCCAGGCAGGCGTTTGGAGCAGGCAGTCGACAGGGGGGTCGAGCTTCTGCCTTGGTGACATCGCCCGGGCAGCGCTTGAGGTGTTCGCCCAGGCGGCGCACGCCTGTGGCATAGCCCGCAATGGTTTTACGGGCATGGCCTTTGAGTTTTAGGGCGCGTAGGCGTTTCTGGTATAACGCCTCAAAGCCGGACTTCTCGTGTGCTTGCCTGAGGCGGGTTCCCAATGACACACGCCGAATTGCGGGCACGGGGAAGTCTCCGCTTCATCTAAACCATGAGTAAAAGCCAATGGCTTCAAGCTGCCGCGTAGCGGCTTCGTCCAACAATGCAATCCAGCCGACTGGCGAGGACGCCAGCGGCTGATTGCTGGCGTTCGACGATGGCCCATTGTTTCTGCAAGATCCCGAAGTCTGAGATAATACACCGATGAATGAGACATCTCGAATTACCTTCGACCCGAACGTAATGGGTGGCAAACCCTGTGTCCGCAGACTACGGGTGACTGTAGGCACCATTGTGGGACTGCTCGCTGCCGGCAGAACACAAGAAGAGATTCTAGCCGCATATCCGTATCTAGAAGCGCCCGATATTCAGGCCTGTCTTTCGTATGCTGCCTGGCGTAGCGAGGAAGCTGAAGTACCGCTCCCGTGAAAATCCTTTTGGACATGAATTTGCCACCCAGTTGGGTGGAGTTTCTGTCCGTGCACAACTTTGAAGCCGTTCATTGGTCCAGCGTTGGAGACGGACGGGCGGCGGATTCTGAGATTCTCGACTGGGCGCTCGATAACGGCTACATGGTGTTCACCCATGACCTCGACTTTACAACCCTGCTTGCGATCACTGATGCCAGCGGTCCGAGCGTGCTGCAACTCCGCTCGCAAGATGTCTTGCCTGACGCGGTCGGGATGCATGTCGTGTCTGTTTTGCGCGCACACACTTCGGCACTTGAAGATGGCGCGCTTGTCACCGTTGACCTCGTGTCATCCCGTGTCAGGCTGCTCCCAATCCGCCGCACTGAGTAGTGTGAGGCACCCGCCGTCGAATCGGGTAAAGGACGGTCTCTAGCCGTCCCTGCCCACAACACCCTGCATGGGGGTCCGCACAGGGCGTTTCATTTCCCATAGTGAAGCTTGCTCCAACCCTCGCGCAGGGAATAAAGACCTTCGGCTTTCAGGTAAGCATTGGACAACGCCTGCTCAATACCGGGTGTCTTTGACCGACGCCACGGCCCCTTGCGGGTCAGTCCACAGGCCAGTGCAAGCTGTATGGATACAGCCACGCTTTATCAGGTTCCCTACCTTGGTTCGCGGCTTACGCCACTGTCGCCAGTAGGCCATACGGAGGCGTCGTCGAATCCAATGCGCTCGATCGACACCGCGTTGATACCCCCTGGCACTACCAAAATAGTTGCGCCAGCCCCGAAGGTAGTGGCTGAGTTTGTCAAGCGGGTAACGCATCGATACACCCCAGTGCCGGTTGGTCAGTGGCCGTATTGGCTGTTTAAACTTCTCCAGCACTTTGGCGTGCCAGTGGATACGCCCGCCCCGGAAGGTAACCCCCGGGCACTGGCTGTTACTGACTTTGACCCCGCGGCTTTTATCGGTATTGACTACCACTGGCAGACCTTTCTGCCGATAATGTGTCAGGCTACGCCGCAAGCGTTCACCGGCGCGCTGGCGGCCCAGCCCGATAAGGATGTCATCTGCGTATCGGGCAAAAGGATGCCCGCGCCGCGCCAGTTCCTTGTCCATCCGGTCAAGCAGACTGTTTGCCAACCACGGCGATAATGGTCCGCCCTGAGGGACACCCCGGTGACTCGCTTCAAGCTGATTGCCTGGCAAGACGCCTGCTTGCAAGGAGCGCTTGCTCCGCTTCACTACCCGTTTGTCCTGCACCTTTCGGCCCAGTTGGGTCATCAGCCGATCCTGGTTAACCCGGTCAAAGCACTTCGACCGGTCGATAGCCACAGCATGACGCCGATTGTGCGCACTCTCGTGCTGTATCGGGTGCACCACCTGATGGGCATCGCGGCCCGGCCTGAACCCATAGCTATCGATTGAGAAGTCCGGGTCGAACAACGCCATCAGGCGTTGTGCAATGGCTGGCTGAATGAGGCGAGCGAGTCCCGTAGGAATGCCCAGCACACGTGTACCGCCGTTGGGCTGGGGTAGCTCAACCCGGCGCACCGGGGCTGGGTGATAGGTCCCAGCCAACCGCGCACTTTTTACCTCGCGCCCGTTGGCCCTAGCCCAGTCGGGGAAGGCATCGATAGCCCTGCCATCCACACCCGGTGCCCCTGTGTTGGCTCGAACACGCTTCCAGGCCCGATGGCGATTCTCCGCCCACACGAGGTGTGCGAGTCGAGCGGTGCTCAAGGCGGGTTGCTCGTCCCTACGCTGCTTCACCCAATCACTCCGGTCGGTGTGCGGGGCGGCCGGTAGGGCAAGGCGCCTCCTGGGTGGTGAATGTTCAGGCCTTCACCCTGTCCCCACCCTTACGCGAGGCATTGGGCGACTAGGCCTCTGCTGACTTCTGTTCGGTCACCGACTGAGTGACCCCGCCAGGCGCTATCGGTTTGCATCGGGTTCGCTCTTCTGCGGCGATGCCTACGGACAGGCCCAGGCTTGAGCTACCCGTGGCCTGACGGGTTATCTACCGCTCGCCTGTCGAGCAGCTCTCCCCAGACTAAGAGCGCGAACTTTCGCTGCACCACTGCACCATTGACGCTGGCCGTTCAATCACAGGGCTTCGATGTCTTGGGCCATCTCGCCTTCAGCCTACGCCTCCTATGACGGTCTTGTTCATCAACTCGCCGCTTTGCTTAACGCTTCCTTCAGACGTTGCCTCACCACTTTGCCCTTGCGGGTGGCTAGTCGTTAATTTCCGTAGCAATATCTACTGCCATGGAGTGTGATTTTCCTACAGCGGACTTTCACCCCATTCGTTCGTGCCCATGCTGGGCGTACACAAAAATTTCCAGTTCGTTCCGGGGCTGCGCCCCTCCACCCGACGCGCCTGGCGTCGCGCGGCTGAAATTGGCGTTATGTGAATCAGGGAGAAATACGTGGAAGAGAATAAAAAGTTAATTGAAAGCAAGAAAAGTGAAGACGAGGAACTAATTGATATAGGCCCGTTCCTCTATTATTTGGAATCTGAAAAGGGGCATGAGCTAGCATCAAGGGTTCTTGCAATAATAGAAGATATTAAAAAGGCAACAATACAAACTTCAACCTCTCATGCTAAATTTGAGAAATGGCTTCAAGCGGGCATCGTTTTGATTGTGGTGGTTGCAGCAAGTGTATTAACTTATCTGAGCAAATTTTATTCAACTTCAGGTGTATTATTTGGCACCTTGGTAGGATATCTTTTTAGTAAAAAAGTAAATCACATAACAAGGAGCACCAATTTGCACCTTCGGCTGCGGAGCGTTATGCGTAAAATATACAACACATATTGAGAGTATGATATGGCGATAATTTCAATGTTTTACGGTATCATCATTTCGATGTATTTTTTTGATAATCAGCAACATAAATTGCCGCATATACCCATCGCCATTGAAAATGCGAATATAGAATACTTACTACTTCGGCAAAAAATTACCCGACACAAATTAATAAAATGTGTTATAGTGATGCTATGAAAAAGACAGACGGTCGCTCACTGCCCCATTCCGCGCGAGAAGCCATCCGCAGGCACGCGGTTGCGCAAGTATTATCGGGTGAAAGCCCTGAAAAAGTAATTAAAGCCCGCGGATTTCATCGTTCTTGCATTGACGATTGGTTATCCAGGTATGAGCAAGGTGGTGAACAGGCGCTGTCCACCGGCAAGATCACGGGCCGCCCAAGAAAGTGTCCCGATGAATATGCGGATCGCTTACGTGAACGGGTTAAAACGAATCCGTTGCAATTGGATTTTCACGATGCCCTGTGGACGCGCTCGATGATTCAGATATGACTGAAAGATAAATTTGGCATCGAGGTCAGCGAGCGCTCGGTGGGCAATAGCCTGTCTCGTTTGGGGGATGAGTGCGCAGCGCCCTGGGTTTAAGGCATACGAGCAAAACCCTGATCAGGTTAAGGTATGGTTAAAAGAAACTTGGCCTGAAGTACAACAAGAAGCGAAAAGGCGGCGAGCGCGGGTCTATTTTGGCGACGAATCGACGATCCGGTCGGATTATCATCGTGGTACCACTTGGGGGGTACGGGGTGATACGCCGGTTGTAGCGAAAACGGGTCGGCGCTTTAGCGTGAATAGGCTGTCAGCCGTTTCGCCGAAGGGTCACCTGCGTTTCATGGTAACCGAATCACGGGTAACCGCAGACGTTTTTATCGACTTTCTAAGGCGTTTGTTGCACAACGCCAAGCGATCGGTCTATTGGGTTGTTGATGGCCATCCCATTCATCGAGCCAAGAAGGTGCAAGAATTTGTCCGCACTAGCCAAGGTAAGCTCACGTTAGTATTGTTACCGCCGTATTCACCGGAACTCAATCCTGATGAGCTAGTATGGCATCATGTAAAAAGCCAACGAATTGGGCGGACAGTGGTGGCTACAAAGGAGCAACGGGTGGCCCTGGCTCGTTCGGTGTTGCACTCACTGCAACAGAATACGCAAATAATTAAACGGTTTTTCTATGAAAAGCATGTCAGATATATTCTGAATTGATGTCTGGTAATTTTTTTCCGAATTAGTAACATGTGCCAAGCGTCTGTCTGGGAAATGGAGCCACCAGAATTCGATGGGCGAAAATTAACTGCACTTTATTGTGGTGATGAATCTGCAGCTAAATCAACAGTCGCAGAGCTTATCGAGTGCATTGGCTGTGAACCAGTCGATGTTGGTGAGCTAAGGTATGCCAGACTTTTGGAGGCATCCGCCGGTATCGTTATTAAGTTTCTGTTCTCAGGACGGGACATGTATACCGTATTGAATCTTATTCAGCCTGAAGTGAAACCAGTGTGAATGGCTTACCCAAGAATATGTGCACAACTCAAGCCATACCTAACAAGGCACTCCAGCGGACACCTAACGGTGCCGCTGAGTTTGGTCGGTTGGGCGACAATCGCCCTCGGATCCCATTGACTCTGAGACCCACATTAGGCGAGTTGTAACGAAGAATCGGAGAGACAATGGATTTGGATCAAGACCATCTGAACGAAATCTGGAAACGCCTGAAAGACGGTACGTATAACCATCCCGATTCAGTAATTCGAGGTGAAATCGTCGAATCTGACGAAGCCGGTGATGCTATGAGCATTCCTAGTGCAAATGGCGAGAAACGTACTGTATATTGACGAAGACCCGGCGACCCTTGGTCGACCGACCCTGACTAAGAAACATCTGATGCAGGTGGCAGGGCGTCTGCCACGGGCGTGAAACAGCGGTTTCGGAATACATCCAATGAGCATGCGCCAGCGACGAGATAGTGCGTTGAGTTTATCGCGAACCGAAGCTCGGAGGTCGCCCCAGCCCAACAAAAGCGTTAAGGGCATCTCTAAAAATTACGATTTTGACATTTTGCCAAAGCGTAAGTGACTGATTTTATTGACTATCAGATTTCAGAATGTGAATTATTAGAGGTGCCCTTAAGATGGACCTCCGCGGACGCTCCGGCCACTTACGCTTGGCGTTATGCTGCAAAATAAAACATTATGAAGTTCGAGTGGAACCTAAACAAAGCAACAAGTAATCTTGTTAAACATGATATTTCCTTTGACGAAGCAACAACAGTATTTGGAGATCCTTTAGCAGTTACTTACTCTAGATCCTGAGCATTCGGAAGGTGAAATTCGCTATCTTACTTTTGGTCATTCATTTCAAGGCCATTTGATTGTTGTGGCACATACAGATAGAGGTGATAAAATCAGAGTAATTTCTGCACGACTCATGACTCGAAAAGAGAAGAAAGATTATGGGCAAATCAAATGATGAAATAAAATCAGAGTATAACCTTAAATCATTAGGCAAAGGTGTTCGTGGCAAGTACTACGAACAGTATCAAAAGAGTACTAATATTGTAGTTATTGAACCTGGCCTATCTGATGCGTTCCCCAATACCAAAGCTGTTAATGATGCTCTTCGTGAAGTATTGGAAAACAGGAAATAATCTGCAACATAACAAGTGGGTTAAGTTCGTTCGCTATCGCTCACTGGGACGCTCCGCTTCGCTGCGCGCCCCTTACCCAAATCGTTAGACGGTTAAACGCACAGCGACTGTTTGGTTTTATATTCTGTTCTGTGTATTAACGATGAGATAACAATATAGATAACAATATAGATACTAATTCGGCAAAAAATTACCCGACATCAATTCAGAATATATCTGACATGCTTTTCATAGAAAAACCGTTTAATTATTTGCGTATTCTGTTGCAGTGAGTGCAACACCGAACGAGCCAAGGCCACCAGTTGCTCCTTTGTAGCCACCACTGTCCGCCCAATTCGTTGGCTTTTTACGTGATGCCATACCCGTTCATCAGGATTGAGTTCCGGTGAATACGGCAGTAGCAATACTAACGTGAGCCTCCCTTGGCTATTGCGGACAAATTCTTGCACCTTCTTGGTTCGATGAATTCGATGGCCATCAACAACCCAATAGACCGATCGCTTGGCGTTGTGCAACAAACGCCTTAGAAAGTCGATAAAAACGTCTGCGGTTACCCGTGATTCGCTCACCATGAAACGCAGGTGACCCTTCGGCGAAACGGCTGACAGCATACTTACGCTAAAGCGCCGACCCGTTTTCGCTACAACCGGCGTATCACCCCGTACCCCCCAAGTGGTACCACGATGATAATCCGACCGGATCGTCGATTCGTCGCCAAAATAGACCCGCGCTCGCCGCCTTTTCGCTTCTCGTTGTACTTCAGGCCAAGTTTCTTTTAACCATACCTTAACCTGATCAGGGTCTGGCTCGTATGCCTTAAACCCAGGGCGCTGCGCACTCATCCCCAAACGAGACAGGATATTGCCCACCGAGCGCTCGCTGACTTCGATGCCAAATTTGTCTTTCAGTCATATCTGAATCATCGAGCGCGTCCACAGGGCATCGTGAAAGTCCAATTGCAACGGATTCGTTTTAACCCGTTCACGTAAGCGATCCGCATATTCATCGGGACACTTTCTTGGGCGGCACGTGATCTTACCGGTAGACAGCGCCTGTTCACCACCTTGCTCATATCTGGATAACCAATCGTCAATGCAAGAACGATGAAATCCGAGGGCTTTAATTACTTTTTCAGGGCTTTCACCCGATAATACTTGCGCAACCGCGTGCCTGCGGATGGCTTCTCGCGCGGAATGGGGCAGTGAGCGACCGTCTGTCTTTTTCATAGCATCATTGTAACATATTTATTAATTTGTGTCGGGTAATTTTTTGCCGAAGTAGTAACAGAACACTTATTCAAAGCGAGGTATCAAAATGATTACAAAACTAATAAAAAAAGCATTGAAAATACGCTTTATCTTATCCCCAGTATTTATTGGGATAGTCGCTGTTTCCTATGCAAACGAGAACAATTTAGTTCATGTGCGTCTTAAAGATCGCTTAGACAGACCAACGGATGGTTACTGTTTTGATATTTTAGGCACAGGCTCCAATTTGCGTTTAGAGGTTCCATTATTTACACACAACTGCAAAAGTGGCCCAACTCCTGATAGTGCAGTAATTTATACCAGCAAAGGTCAGCTTTTGTTTCCAAGTGCGCAAGTTTGTGTTACGGCATTTGGGGTAAACAATACAGTTTTACCGGGGACAGCAGTATTACTTCGTCCATGTGACTATAGAGTTTCCTTTTTTGATACTCAAAACTTGCAAAAGTTTGAGCATTTGAAAAATGGGCAGCTAAAATTGCGTGGAAGTAACCTTTGTTTGGCGGTCGGTGGTGAATCATCAAGAACATACTCACCACTTGATAGATGGCAAGTTTTATCATTGGAGCGTTGTACAAGTACAAAATTAAGCCATTCAGCATGGGAAATGGTGTCACTTAAATAGCCTAAGGGGGAGGACTCACGCCTAACAAAATACTCCAGAGGACAGTTAACACCGCCGCTGGGCTTGGCGTTAGGCGGCAAAAGACCGATCCAGCATGAAGGTTCGTGAGGCAATCCAAATGATCCAACGCGACGGCTGGTATCATGTCCGAACAAACGGCAGTCATCGACAGTATCATCATCCCACTAAACCCGGCACAGTCACAATCGCTGGCAAGCCGAGCATAGATATTCCGCCGGGTACGCTCAACAGCATACTGAAGCAAGCTAAGCTGAAGGATTGAATATGAAATATCTTGTTGTAATTGAAGAGGGCAAAACTAGTTGGGGGGCACATGTGCCTGATTTACCGGGCTGTGTTGCAGTTGGTGAGTCGAAAGAAGAAGTTCTGGAACTGATCAAGGAAGCTATTGATTTTCACATTGATGATCTCAATAGCACGGCGCAACCTATTCCTTCACCTTCGTCAGATAGCACCTTTATAGAAACGTATGTCGCGTAAGCGCCAATACCGCCTAATCGGGTAAGGGACGGTCTCTAGCCGTCCCTGCCCTCAACACCCTGCATGGGGGTCCGCACAGAGCGTTTCATTTCCCATAGCGAAGCTTGATCCAACCCTCGCGCAGGGAATAAAGACCTTCGGCTTTCAGGTAAGCATTGGACAACGCCTGCTCAATACCGGGTGTCTTTGACCGACGCCACGGCCCCTTGCGGGTCAGTCCACAGGCCAGTGCAAGCTGTATGGATACGCCACGCTTTATCAGGTTCCCTACCTTGGTTGGCGGCTTACGCCACTGTCGCCAGTAGGCCATACGGAGGCGTCGTCGAATCCAATGCGCTCGATCGACACCGCGTTGATACCCCCTGGCACTACCAAAATAGTTGCGCCAGCCCCGAAGGTAGTGGCTGAGTTTGTCAAGCGGGTAACGCATCGATACACCCCAGTGCCGGTTGGTCAGTGGCCGTATTGGCTGTTTAAACTTCTCCAGCACTTTGGCGTGCCAGTGGATACGCCCGCCCCGGAAGGTAACCCCCGGGCACTGGCTGTTACTGACTTTGACCCCGCGGCTTTTATCGGTATTGACTACCACTGGCAGACCTTTCTGCCGATAATGTGTCAGGCTACGCCGCAAGCGTTCACCGGCGCGCTGGCGGCCCAGCCCGATAAGGATGTCATCTGCGTATCGGGCAAAAGGATGCCCGCGCCGCGCCAGTTCCTTGTCCATCCGGTCAAGCAGACTGTTTGCCAACCACGGCGATAATGGTCCGCCCTGAGGGACACCCCGGTGACTCGCTTCAAGCTGATTGCCTAGCAAGACGCCTGCTTGCAAGGAGCGCTTGCTCCGCTTCACTACCCGTTTGTCCTGCACCTTGCGGCCCCGCTGGGTCATCAGCCGATCCTGGTTAACCCGGTCAAAGCACTTCGACCGGTCGATAGCCACAGCATGACGCCGATTGTGCGCACTCTCGTGCTGTATCGGGTGCACCGCCTGATGGGCATCGCGGCCCGGCCTGAACCCATAGCTATGGATTGAGAAGTCCGGGTCGAACAACGCCATCAGGCGTTGTGCAATGGCTGGCTGAATGAGGCGAGCGAGTCCCGTAGGAATGCCCAGCACACGTATACCGCCGTTGGGCTGGGGTAGCTCAACCCGGCGCACCGGGGCTGGGTGATAGGTCCCCGCCAACCGCGCACTTTTTACCTCGCGCCCGTTGGCCCTAGCCCAGTCGGGGAAGGCATCGATAGCCCTGCCATCCACACCCGGTGCCCCTGTGTTGGCTCGAACACGCTTCCAGGCCCGATGGCGATTCTCCGCCCACACGAGGTGTGCGAGTCGAGCGGTGCTCAAGGCGGGTTGCTCGTCCCTACGCTGCTTCACCCAATCACTCCGGTCGGTGTGCGGGGCGGCCGGTAGGGCAAGGCGCCTCCTGGGTGGTGAATGTTCAGGCCTTCACCCTGTCCCCACCCTTACGCGAGGCATTGGGCGACTAGGCCCTCTGCTGACTTCTGTTCGGTCACCGACTGAGTGACCCCGCCAGGCGCTATCGGTTTGCATCGGGTTCGCTCTTCTGCGGCGATGCCTACGGACAGGCCCAGGCTTGAGCTACCCGTGGCCTGACGGGTTATCTACCGCTCGCCTGTCGAGCAGTTCTCCCCAGACTAAGAGCACGCACTTTCGCTGCACCACTGCGCCATTGACGCTAGCCGTTCAATCACAGGGCTTCGATGTCTTGGGCCATCTCGCCTTCAGCCTACGCCTCCTATGACGGTCTTGTTCATCAACTCGCCGCTTGGCTTAACGCTTCCTTCAGACGTTGCCTCACCGCTTCGCCCTTGCGGGTGGCTAGTAGTTAATTTCCGTAGCAATATCTACTGCCATGGAGTGTGATTTTCCTACAGTGGACTTTCACCCCATTCGTCCGTGCCCATGCTGGGCGTACACAAGGCATTCCAGCAGACTACCAACCCGCCGCTTCGCTCTGGGTTGGCAGCCGCTGAGTTTGATCGTTATGCGTGATACTCAATGTCGCACCAAGTGGCCGCGTGAGTAAAACCCTCAACACAATACAGGCTCTCATCGCCAAAGGCGAAGCGCGTATTTCCGAGCATGGATATGACGAGCTGGCCGAGGATAACCTAATGGTCGGAGAGCTCTTGGCCGGCGTGGCCGCAGCCGTGGTAGTCGAAGACTATCCCGATTTATACTAAAGGGCCTTGCGTTTTGGTACTGCAGCGCAACAATGTGGGCAGGCCAGTTTATGCTTTGTGGGGTATTCCGTCAGGCATGAGCAGTCCCGCGGTGCTTATCACCGCCCATCGTCCAGACGCGGAGCGGTGGACTGAGGATTTCACACAAAGGCGCTAGATGTCCATGCAAAGACAATGCACCAAACTTGTATACGAAGGTGAATACGTAGCTGAAATAACAGTAACCTTAATTGAGGACGAGAGTGGCTGGTCCCCGTATTTGTCGGTTGAGGAAGCCGCTCGATTAGATGCGGTGCGTGCTGCTCTTCGGAAGGGTGATCTAGCAGAAGCATCCAAAGAAGGACATGTCTACAAACTCACTCCCGTGGCAGTCTAGGCCGTTCGCGCATAACAAGAGCGTCGAAGGGACGCGCCTACCTTTGACCAACTTTGTTTGGCTCGTCACGTTCGTTGCTGGCAGTAGCGCTCCGGTTACCTTCGGGCGCGCGCCCTCACGCATCCCGCTAGCAGTAGAAAGACACCGATATGAGACCAAAGGTCTACATTGAAACATCAATTGTCAGCTACTACACAGCGCGACCGAGTCGTGATCTGGTCATAGCGGCAAGGCAGGAAGTCACTCACGAGATTTGGCCTACGCTTCAGGCGAATTTTGACAGTTACATTTCCGCACTTGTAATACAAGAGGCATCGCGAGGCGATGAAGAAGCAGCAGAAAAGCGTCTAGACGCACTTTCCGGAATTCCAGTTCTTGAAATTACTGATCAAACGCAAGAAGTAGCGATTTCGTTGATTACGTCAGGAGCCATTCCTGAGACAGCAAAAGAGGATGCATTGCATATCACTGCTGTCCCACAAACTTTTGAATGAGCTTAGAATCAAAGACTATTCTGCGCTAATTTGTTAGAATAGAGGTCCAGAATATCTTTCAATATCAACAGGATAATAGCCTTGAGTCACAGTAACAGCGTATTTTCACAGCTGCTAAAACTGATTTCTAGACATGAATTTGAAACCCTCGCAAAAACCCACCATAAAGGCCGTGTATTGAGGACAATGTCACGCTGGTCACAGTTTGTGGCGTTGAGTTTTGCCCAACTCGCCGGGCGCTGTAGTTTGCGAGATATTGTCAGCAATCTGGATAAACAACGCCGCAAAAGCTACCATTTGGGTATCGCTAAGGTCAGTCGAAGTTCTCTGGCTCGTGTTAACGAGCAACAGCCTTATCAACTCTACGAAGGATTATTTTGGAAGCTGCTGGCACGATGTCAAAGCTTGGCGCCTAGGCATGGGTTTCGTTTTAAAAATAAGCTTTATTCCTTGGATGCATCGACCATCGATTTATGCTTATCACTATTTCCTTGGGCCAAATTTCGCAAGACCAAAGGCGCGATTAAACTACAGGTTGGTCTGGACCATGATGGTTTTTTACCGGTCTTTATGACTATTACCGAAGGCAAACAACAAGATATTACACAAGGCCGTAGTTTAGAACTGGATGCGGGTTCTATTGTGGTGTTTGATCGTGGCTATACGGACTTCACGTGGTTTAACTTGCTCAATTCAAAGGGGATTTATTTTGTCACCCGGTTGAAAGCCAATACGAAATACCGAGTGATTTCTCGCCATCCGGTGAATAAAGAGCAGGGCATTACCTCAGATCAGACGCTGATTTTAACGGGCCCTAAAGCCGATACCTGCCCGATTAAGTTGCGCCGGATGGGTTATCGGGACCCACAGACCGGCAAGCATTACGTCTTTCTCACCAATCAATTCGAATTGGCTGCCAAAACCATTGCAGATATTTATAAGTCGCGTTGGCAAATTGAGTTATTTTTCAAATGCATCAAACAAAACTTGAAGATTAAGTCATTCGTAGGGACGTCAAAAAATGCTGTCATGACTCAAATATGGGTCGCTATGTGTATGTATTTAATGGTTGCTTACCTGAAATTTTGTAGCAAACTCGATTTAAGCATTCAACAGATTATTCGACTCTTTCAAGTCAATTTATTTGAGCGAAGAGACCTGTGGGGACTACTCAAAGGAGACCCTCCAGGCCCTATTGAAACTCAGGTCCAGATACAGTTTACATTCTCATGAAAGTTTATGGGACAGCAGTGATTGCATATAGCTATTGCAAGCCTTAACGGAATGGAGTTTTTACTCACATGGAATTTCAGCCATATCAATAACGCATTCAAAAAGTTTGGAATACTCAAAGCTATAGAAGAAAGCGGTTTGGTGCCGCCAGAGATCTGCTCACCAGATGAATTCATGGGAGGCTAAAATGAATGATCCGATTGTTGAAGAGATACGTAAAGCTAGAGAAGACCATTCAGCGAAATTTAACCACGATCTGGCTGCCATCTGTGCAAACCTAAAAATGATAGAAAAGGATTGTGGGAACGATGTCGTTTCGTTGCCGCCCAGAGTGCTAACAAAGGCTTCCAGCCGACCTCGTTCCTCGGCGGCTGAAGCCTAGCGTTATGCCTTTCTCGACACGGATACGAGACAATGCATGTAGACGTGATTCCCGACTGGGTGACGCTTGTAATTGCGATTTCAGGGTGGGTCATGACGGCTCTCGGACTCGTGAGCGCCGCGATCCAGACCTATCGAGTGGAGAAGCTAGAGAAGCGGAACCGCGAGCAGCTTGAAATGTTCATCGAGGATGCAGATTACGTAAGTTTCGAGCACGAGATCATTGACGAGATCGCCCGCAAGCTGGACGACCCAATGATTCTGCGATTCTTGGTGGCATCGCACCAGCGGGGCTGTGACCTGTATCGAAGCCTCGTTGACTTCTATCTCTCATCCGAGAGTAAGTTCACATACGAAGACCTTAGACGTGTCTGCCAAACACCGATGATCTCCTACCGATGGCAGGAAGACTTCTGGCTGGGGCGGGTCGCAATGCGCCCTGAGAACCGCAGCAAAGAGGTTCCCGCAGAACGTGTCCTCAAGGAAAACCGGAATCGTCGATTCAGAGCAATTCAGCAAAGAGATGTGGATGGAGGTTCCCTGCCGGATGACCGATTGGACGAATCGACACGTCAGGCATAACAAGCAGGTCAACGCGACCGCCAAACCGCTGCGCGATTTGGTCCCCTTCGCGCTTTGCGCTCCGGCGGCGCGTTACCTGAGCCGTTAGGTTTCAAAATGGACGAGTTCATACAAACCTTAGAAAGTGCAGCAAAAGGAATTCAGCGATGTGTAATATCTTGTTGTTTGCCTTCGGTAATAGTCATAAAGGCCGGTAAAAAACCGTCATGAGCTAGACCAACGTGTCATTTAATCGCGCCTTTGGTCTTACGAAATTTAGCCCAGGGAAATAGTGATAAGCATCAATCGATGGTCGATGCATCCAAGGAATAAAGCTTATTTTTAAAGCGAAACCCATCCTTAAGCGCCAAGCTTTGACATCGTGCCAGTCGCTTCCAAAATAATCCTTCGTAGAGTTGATAAGGCTGTTGCTCGTTAATACGAGCCAGAGAACTTCGGCTGACCTTAGCGATACCCAAATGGTAACTTTTGCGGCGTTGTTTATCCAGGTTGCTGACAATATCTCGCAAACTACAGCGACCGGCGAGTTGGGCAAAACTCAACGCCACAAACTGTGAGCAGCGTGACATTGTCCTCAATACACGGCCTTTATGGTGGGTTTTTGCAAGCGTTTCAAATTCATGTCTAGAAATCAGTTTTAGTCGCTGTGAAAATACGCTGTTATTGTGACTCAAGGCTATTATCCTGTTGATAGTGAAAGATATTTTGGACTTCCATTTTAACAAATCAGCGCAGAATAGTCTTTTATTCTAAGCTCATTCAAAAGTTTACGGGACAGCAGTGATAGGTCATACATGAGGATTCGAGCACGGGGCTGACGCCGCAATCGCGGAAAAAGTGCATTTTTAGAGGTGCCCTCAATCCGCTTGGCGCGCCACGAACTCCTTGGCCGCCGCCTCCATGGTCACGAAGTGTGCGCCTTCGCTTTCAAGTCGATCGAGCAGACGCTCGAGCATCATCATCCGGTGCCCACGGCCTATAACCAGTGGATGGCAAGTATAGGTGAGCACCCCCCAGTCCATGGTTTTCTTCATGTATAGAAAATCATCGATCCAATTCGCAAGCACACCATTGGCATTCATCAAACCCTGTTGCAGTACGTTCTTGGTACGGACGAATTCGAAATGCGGATAGTCATCCAAAGTCCAGCTAACGGGCATTTCAAGTAACCGCGTGGGCGTGCCGAATCGCATCGGTTCATCAGCGGGAATAACGTCGCCCCGTCTGGCGAAATAAGGTAGATAATCATGCCCCATCATGCTGCTTTCGTAGTCGAAACCGTGCCTCAGCAACAACTCCACGGTGTGCGGACTCAAATCCCAAGCAGGTGACCGGTAACCCCGCGCGCGCTTGCCGGTGAGGCGTTCAATGGCCTCATTGGCCCGCACCAGACCGGCTTCCTCTTCATCGCGGCTAAGTGCTGCCGGCGGCACATGGGTCCAGCCATGGTGACCGATCTCATGGCCGCCCGCGGCGATGGCTTCGCACAGTTGCGGGTAAGTGCCTATGACTACGCCGGGGATGAACCAAGAGGCATGAATCGAATGAGCCGCCAATAAAGACAGAAGACGTGCAACACCCACGGCGCCGAATTCGCCCCTGGATATGGGCGTGGGTGTGGTCATGCCACGGGCGACAAAACCAGACATGGCATCGAAATCGAACGATAAACATACCAGGTGGCGCATGAGCGTTCCTCCCCTGCGAAGAGTGGCTAGTCGTCACTACGCATCAGAACGCCGGCTACCCCATCGCATGCGGCGACACCCGCTATATCCATGCGTTGCGCGAGTCCGATAGCCACCAACTTGCCGACAGTCCTAGGTGGTGTCGTTATAGGCTCTGCCTTGCCCCGGTGGCCCACCACTTGAATGCGATGAATGCATCCGTTCACGTCTTCGATAAAACCCTTGACGCGCAATAAACCCAATTCGGGCCGCGCCAAGCAGGCCGCGAATGCGTGCGCATCTGCCACCTCGTCACACGATAAAAGAAGCGACTGGTAATGCACATGCGGTGAGCCGGAGGACGCGGCTATTTGCACAGCCGGGTCCTCCACGGCACTCAACAAAGCCGCTTTCGGCACGCGCGCGTGCACGGACTCGATACACTTGAGTGCCGGGCGAAGCTCATCGAGCCAGCCGTGCACAGCCGCAAGCTTCTCATCACCCACCAGATCGACTTTATTCAAGATAACCAAGTCAGCATCGTTTAGCTGACGTTCGATGGTATCGCCGAGATAAGGATCGCCGGCCCGCGCCAAAACGGTATCCGCGTCGGTGAGCACCACGATGCCATCTAATTGCAGCGTAGGTAGCAGCCCGACGGAATCGGCGATGGGCTTTGGCAGCGCCACACCGCTCGCTTCTATGAGCACATGCTGCGGCCTGCTTGGATGCACGTGCAATGATTGCAGGGTGGCCATGAGATCGCTGCCATAGCTACAGCAAATGCAACCCCCGGCAATACTGAGTACGCTGTCTTCTTCAGCTTCGATCAGATCGGCATCGATCGGCAGTTCGCCAAAATCATTGACCAGAACCGCGATGCGAAGACCGTTAGCCTCACGTAATAAATGATTGACCAGGGTGGTTTTGCCGGCGCCCAGATAACCGCCTAGAACAGTAACGGGAATGGCTTCTACCGCGCTCAAATATCCGCTCCGGCAAAGATGCGGCCACCTTGCACCACACCCCAGATCCGCACGTCTTTAAGTCCTTGCGCGCCCGCTGCCACCGGATCATCTTCGAGCACGGCGAAGTCAGCCCGCTTACCGCATTCGATAGAGCCCACTTCACCGTCCAGCTTGAGCGTATAGGCGGCGCCCAAAGTGATGGTACGCAGCGCATCATCCACCGATATGCATTCTCTCTTGCCCAATTGCCGGCCACTGGCCGTACGCCGGTTGACGGCACACCAGGCAGTGAACAACGGTCCCAAGGGCGTCACCGGTGCATCCGAATGGATGGCCAACGGTACACCGGCCGCCAAGGCCGTGGCGCATGCGTTCATGCGTCGCGCGCGCTCCGGTCCCACCGTGGTCGTATAGTGCTGATCACCCCAATAAAAATGATGATTCGGAAACAGGTTCACGCACATGTTCAAAGACTTGATACGGCGAAACAAAGCGGCATCGGCCAACTGACAATGTTGGAGAGTAAAGCGGTGATCGGGTCGCGGGTGCTGCGCCAAGGCCCGTCCCACGCAATCGCACACGAGCTGCGTGGCCTCATCGCCATTCGTATGGGTATGCACCTGCACGCCGTGTTTCAGCGCCAGCTTATAGATCTCCTGCAGTTGCTCATGGGGTACATACCACAGTCCATTCGGCGCGCCGTTGTAATAACCAGGCCAACGCAGCCGCGCGGTAAATCCTTGAATGGAACCATCCGCCACCACTTTGATGACCCCTAAGCGCAACCGATCCGTTGAACGTTTGCCCAGTTCCAATGCTCTGTCGATCATTTGCTGCGGGGTCAGATTCTGAAAACGGCGTAGGCTCACGATGCGGGTTGGAAAACGCTCCTCGCCCGTCACCCTGAGCATCATGTCCACCGCATCATCGGGCAGCAAGCTGGCCAGATCGGCGGCGGTGGTCACACCTTTGCGTACACACAAACGGGCGAATTGACGCAACCCGAGTTCATCGGCGGCCAACACATCGCGATCAAAGCCCACGAATGGGCCGCACAAGGTCATCGCATCCGGGCCTTTGAGTTCGCCGGTGGGCAGACCGTCTTCACCCACTACGATACCGTCATGCTCGATGCTTTTTTGCAGCAGCCCAGCGAGCTGCAATCCGCGGGAGTTCACGTTCATGATGTGACCGCTGGCGTGCAACACACCAATAGGCCTAGTGGTGGATACCCGATCCAAGTGCTGGCGGGTGATCCGTGCACCACCCGGATAATAAATCGGATCGAGCGACCAACCGGCCAGCGGTGCCGTATCGCTATCCAACTGCGTCTGGGCTGTGCTCAACCGCGCCAGCACCGCGTCTATGGATGCTACTCCCGGCCAAGTCACACCGTCAGGATCAACGCGATCAAAATAACCGCAGTACACATACCGCCAGAAAGTCCCCTCCATCGTGTGGCTATGGCCTTCCACCAATCCCGGCATCAATATCTTGCCAGCGAAGCGCTCATCAATGGTGTGCTCACCCCAGCCGGTTAATTCCTCCAAGCTGCCAGCACCCAAGATCCGATCGCCTTGTACCGCCACGTGGGTGGCCTCAGGCTGCGCGGGATTCATCGTATGAATGCGGCGTGCCGGGTAGATAACAAAAGTCACGAAAACGCTCCCGAAAATGCAATGAACCTATCAGCCAAGTTACCACTATGGGGCACCTGCTAAAAATGCACTTTTTCCGCGATTGCGGCGTCAGCTCCGTGCTCGAATCCTCATGGATCACCTATACACTGCGGTTGCGCGCGCGGTGCTTCCTTGCACTCACGAAAAAATGACTATTTTTAGCGGCGCCCCACACTCGGCCGTCAAGCCGTGGCATCGAACTGAAGCGCATCGCCGACCAGTTGATGCAAGCTGATGACTTGATCGAACTCGAAGCCGAACTGCGGCAACACTTGGGCGAACTGACTCTTGCAGATGGCACAGATGGCGGCCATATGCGTGATGCGGTGCTGCCGGTGCACGGCGGCCAGGGCTTGCATACGTGGCAACGCCCCTTTCACCCGCAATTCCATCAGCTCATCGGTCAGCAACCCCCCCCCGCCGCCACAGCAAAAAGTCGCCTCGCCGGTGGTCTCACGCGGCATATCGAAAAAATCATTGCACACAGCACGCAGCACCTCGCGCGGTAACGTGAACTGGCCCCCTACTTTGCCGCCCATCCCCGAGGCCCTGGCGATATTGCAGGAGTCGTGAAAAGTCACCCGCCGCCCGTCGTTGGCGCTGGCATCCACTTTAAGTGCGCCATCGGTCAACAGCGCGTGGGTCACTTCGACGATATGTTGCGGGACCGGATACCGCTTATCCAAGAAATCGAAAGGGCCGGCCAATGTATGCAAAAAGTTATAAGCCACCCGCCACGCATGCCCACACTCACCGAATACGATACGGCGCACGCCCAACTCCAACGCCGCCTCCCGTATGCGCAGCGCCATGGCTTTCATATTGTCGAAACTGCCTATGAACAGGCCGAAGTTAGCCGCTTCGGAGGCCATGGAACTCACCGTCCAACTGATCCCCGCTTGATGGAAAACCTTGGCATAACCGATGAGGCCATCCACGTGAGGCTCGGCGAAGAAATCCGCCGATGGCGTGACCAGCAGTACTTCCGCGCCGGCTTGGTCCAGCGGAAAGCGCACGGCAATACCGTCGTCTTCGAGCACATCCTCTTCCAAACCGGCTAAAGTATCGGCCAAAGCCGGGCCCGGCAGGCCCAAGTTGTTGCCCACCGCATGCACTTTGGCAATGACTTCATTGCTGTATTTTTGACCCATTCCGATCGAGTCCATGATCTCCCGGGCGGCCATCGAAATTTCAGCCGTATCGATCCCCATGGGGCAATAAACCGAGCAGCGCCGGCACTGCGAGCACTGATGAAAATAGGTGTACCAATCGTTCAGCACCGTTTCATCAAAATCTCTAGCCCCCACTAACCACGGTAGATATTTGCCACTCACAGTGAAATAACGCCTATAGACATTACGGAAAAGATCTTGGCGCGCCACCGGCATATTCTTGGGATCCGCCGTGCCCAGATAATAGTGGCACTTGTCCGTGCACGCGCCACACTTGATGCACGCATCCATGAACACCCGTAACGGGCGGCTATTGCTCACCAACTCGCCCATCTTGGTGATCGCCGCTTCCTGCCAGTTATCCACCAGTTGACCGGGGAAACCCAGTGGCTCGTTGTGCTCTGGCGCTGCCCGGTATGGCGCGGTGCCGGCCATAGCCTCCCCGGCCAACGGTGGCACCGAAAGATAATCGTCCAACAGCTTTGTCATGGAACCCGCCTTCTTGGACTCAGCCATGGAAGTCATCTCCTCGCAGAGGGTCTACCCACAATCGGCATCCGTTCTAAACAACTGCTTTACGCGCTTTGACCGATACCTCGCCGGCTACGGGCGCCCTATGCCCGCTGCATGCAAAACCATCAACAAAGTAGCCTCACCCATTCCAGTCAATATGCGAAGTGACTGACCGCACCGCAGCTAAGCGGCGCATTTTTCAAAGTCCCTAAGATCAGTCCATCTTGCCACTAGCGCGATGACAAAATCGATATCGTCATCGTCAATGCGAGTCTGATTTAAGGCTTGATACAGTTTGAAGTATTCCGGGTAGCAACTGACCACAGCTTCTTGCGTGTGTGGATGGGTGCGAAGCTCAAAATCGTCCATCCAGCTCTTGTTGATGTAGACTGTTTCACCCTGGCTATCTGTATAAATGTATTGAGTCAAAGCCCGGCGACTGCCGCCACACGCCGTCAGTTTGGTCAAGCTCATCGCAGCACCGCGGTTTCTTCGCGTGTAGATTCTCCGTTTAACTTCTTGCTCCGATGGATACCTTTGGAGAGAGGTCTCCTCAGATCCTAGATCCCCACTCAGGCCGAAATTCGCCCTCAAATACTTGGTATCGACACCAATACCAGCACCCGTGCCTGCAATAAACTTCATGCTCCTTTTCTGAACAACCTCAGTGCCGCAGGCCTTACGAAACTTGTAGATGCCATCGAAGTACCCACGAGTAATGTAGTCGATATCCGCGAGGTTAAAGCCACTGTCATCGGCGGGCTTTTCAGCCTTATCCTTTGGTACCAACACCACTTCAGACCAACCCGCTCGCAGTTCGGGAAATTTGTCTGTATTGACCTCTACTGCATAAAATTCCCCGTACTCCTGTTGGAGCCGAAAGCAGTCACCAGGTGATAGTTTACCCGACAATCCTTCACCAACCTCGAATGTGTGCTCACGATTCATGATCAGTATCGGATGTTCTGATTCACCGTTGCATACAGATGAGTCTTTCGTTGAGTACGCGCGAAAAGGCAAGTAAATCCAAAGGCCAGTCTGGGTTAACGCAAGACGGGCTTGGGCGCACTGATCGATCTTTTCATAGAGCAATACCGGAGCATTGGGTCCGACATAAACTCGCGCACTTCGTTGGATGCGAAGGCTGACCGGATCGGCGAGAAAGGCTATTTCGCCTCTGGCCGTGGTCATTTCCTTGAACTGCTCCGAGCGCTCTTTTTTCGTCTTGAACCACTCTCAGGCCAGAGCCGGGCCAGGGGCGGTTAGGCCAACTGATAGAAACAGCACTACGAGGAGGTGGTAAATAACCCATCTATATCGATGAACCCGGGAGTCATTGAAAGGGGTGTTATGAACCAACATGGACTTGTACCTCGGTTGTGCCCATACGAAGGCGGCAAAACGGACACGGCAACCGTTCCTGCTGACAGCATAGCGCAATACCGTGGTGGCGAACCGCGCCACAACCTGCACGAGGCCATTATCTCCCAGTCGTGTGCCGCCACGTAGGCACGGCCGCCTAGATGATCAATAAGGCTGCGGATGTCGGTGGCGAGGGTCGCCGTATCATACCCAGACGCCGGTTTATCGCTTTCGTTGAAACCACGCATATCCACGGCGGCGACGCGAAAGTCACGGGCTAGCGGTCCGATCTGAGACCGCCATGACCACCAGAATTCCGCAAACCCATGGAACAGAACGAGCAGCGGGCCAGAGCCCTGTTCAACCCAATGGAGCGTGATACCGTTGATTGTGGCTTTATGATGGGTCACGCCACTTAGGCTTGTCGCCACCGGCTGTTTAGTCTTGCTGTTCATTTCGAAACACTAACCCGGGTGCGGATACCTGCCACGGACCAGTTGCCTATAAGGCTTGCGCAAACGCAAAGACACGCCGCCACGTAACATACCGCGGAGAAAGCATCGCGCATCGCCGTGCGTACTGCCCACTGTATGGCGTTCATTTGATCATGGGGAACGCCATCGGGCGCAATCATCCCGCCGAGTTTCGCCCGCTCGTCGGCAAGCAACGCTACCAGATCGGCGGATACGTTGGTTTGAACTAGATAAGCATCTAGCGCCGCGTTGAACACAACACTCGCCAGCAGTCCTAGCACTGCTATGGCCAATAGCTGAGCCAGCCGGGCAACGGCATTGTTGATACCCGATGCGATACCCGCGTTCGCTTCACCGGCGGCGGTCATGACGGAGCTGGTGAGTGGCGTTACCCAGGTGCCAAAACCAAGACCCATCAGCAACACGGGAAGCAGTATTCCGTTCAGGTAGCTAGGTGACGCCGTTGCCGCAAAAACAACATACGCGAGCGCTGAGATGCAGGGTCCGATTATCAACGGCAAACGCGGGCCATACCGATCGGAGAACCGACCCATGGCGGGCGAGACGGCGAACATCACCAGCATGGATGGGATTAATGCCGCGCCAGCCTCGATTGGCGTGTATTGCAATGACTGGAGTAGCGTCATTGGCAAAAAGAACATCACGGCGCCCACCGCGGTAAACAAAACCAACGTCATGATGTTCAAACCGAGAAAGGCGCGAGCCGCAAAGATCTCAAGCGGAACCATGGGCGCCGCCGCGCGCTTCTCCACGAAGACAAAAATGCACAGTAGGATTATAGCGGCGCCTGCCGAGCCGATAACCACCGGATCGAATATTCCCCACTGACCACAACGAAGCAGCGCCAGGGTGAGTGCGCCTAGCGCGGCGCATGCAACTAGGGCTCCCACCCAATCCAATGTCGCAGCACCGCTGCCGGCCTTGCATCGAACGCTCTCAGGCAACCGCCACGGCGCAAAAAGTAAAACAGTGGCCAATATCGGCACATTGATGAAGAAAACGGCCCGCCAACTCCACATTTCGATCAAAACACCGCCAAGCGGTGGCGCAAGAGCGGTGGAAACACCCGAAAACGCGGCCCACAAACCGACCGCCCTGCCCCGCTCCCGTGGCGGGAAACTCGATGACACAATAGCCAGGCTCGCGGGGGCAAGTAGGGCACCGCCAAGTCCCTGAAGGGCGCGCGCCACAATCAACTCCGTAGCATTAGCCGATAGTCCCGCGGCGACTGACGCGGCCAGAAACAACAAAGCGCCCACGCACAGGATCCGGCGCCGGCCATACCGATCGGCAAGCCCACCCCCCGTTAGCATGAAGGCGGTCAACAACAGTATGTATGCCTCGACCACCCACTGCATGGACTGAAATGTGGCACCCAAGTCGGCCTGCATGACAGGCAGCGCCAAATTCACGATGGTCATATCGATAAATGCAACGCTGGATGCAAGGATCGTCATTACCAGTATCCATCGAGCCCGCCGCGCCGACGGAACCGAGTGTGCCGCGCATTGCGGATCCTCCTCTTGGCCGTTCAAGGGACTGCTAACCTATGGCGAAGAGGGTTCACGCGGCTCGGCCGCACGTCATTGGATTGTGATCACGGAGAGCATTCATACCGCTCGCCCCATCACCGCAAAGGCATCGATCAGTAACCAATGGCCGCCCCGTCACTGCGCGGATCGGCACCGCCGAGGCGAATATTTGAAACCGGGTCAAGCGTAATTCCGTGGCAGTGACCGGCCAGCTCCTCAAAAGCCGGCCAACGATTGAGCTGATGCCCTCTTCCTTCCAGCGCATTCAATGTATCAGTATCAAATCGGCCTTCAATATTGAGTAGATCTCGCGGTTCGCCTAGCGCGAAGCGGCCCGACAACCATCTGGGCGCCTCCACCGCTTGCTGAATATCGAGTCCGAAGTCGATGAGGTTGATGTATGCCTGTACATGAATCTGCGGTTGTCCATCTGCGCCCATGCAACCGAGCACCTGCCACAAGCGGCTGTCGCGCTTGGCCATGGAGGCGATAAGCGTATGCGCCGGGCGCTTACCGGCTTCCAAGTGATTAGGATGTTCCGGGTCCAGGGAGAAATACGCACTGCGGTTTTGCAACACGATGCCAGTGCCATCAGCCACTACACCAGAACCGAAAATCCCGTAAAGACTCTGGATGAGCGCAACCGCGTTGCCCTCATCGTCCACCACGCCGGTGAAGACGGTATTGCCATTGAGACTCCCGTACGACGGTACTTGGTCCCATGGAATCGCCCTGGCGGAATCCAGCAGGGAGCGCCTGCTTAACGCATAGTCGGGGTGTAGAAGCTGCTCGACGGGCACAGTGGCAAAGCGCGGATCAGCAAGAAGGCGATCCCGGTCGTTGTAGGCGATCTGTTTGGCCTGCACCAAGTGGTGTACATGATCGACCCCCAAATGCCGCCAGCTGCCTATATCGAATCCTTCAAGAAGATTCAGCATCTCCAACACCGCGAACCCCTGCGTGGGCGGTGGTGTCTCGTAGATAGTCACGCCACGGTACTGGCCACTCAGCGGCTTACCCCAATACGAATGCTGGGCCGCGAAATCATCCTCCGCGAAAAAACCGCCTTCGGTAGCAGAGAAACGGGTAAGCGCGGCTGCAATGGGCCCCTCATAAAATGCTTGACGTCCACCCTCGCCTATCCCTTCAAGCGTTGCCGCCAGAGCGGGGTTCGTAAGCCGAGTACCTGGCATCGGCGGTGCTCCAGCCGGGAGAAAGATCGTTGCAGCCGCCCCATTGAAGACGTGGTCTCCAGCACAGGCGCCTATGTGATGGGCAAGACGCGCCGTGACGGGAAATCCGTCCCGCGCGTAACCAGCCGCCGCCGCCAGCACACGGGCTAACGGTAGCCGCCCGAATCTGTCATGCGCCGTGCACCATCCGTCCACCGCTCCCGGCACCGTCAGCGTCGCCGGCAATACACCGCGCAACGGCACCGCGTCCATCCCCGCCGCTTGAAACCACTCCATACTTGCACTGGCGGCGGCCTGTCCCGCTGCATTCAAGTAGCTGATAGCGCCGGTGGCACCATCATGAATCAACCAGAAAGCATCCCCGCCGACGCCAGTCATATGCGGATAGAGCACGGCAAGTGCCGCGCTGGTGGCGATGGCGGCATCCACGGCATGACCACCCGCTTGCAAAATCGCCACACCCGCTTCGCTCGCCAGCGCGTGCGCAGACACGACCATTGCACGCGGCGCCATGGTGACGGGCCGGCCTGTATTGATGAGCATAGAGGCGCTCCAGCCTTAGTAGCGGCGTTTCAAAAATACTCTCATGCGCGCCCAGGTGGCTTGTACCCTGGCTTGTATCCTGCGGTAGGGTGCGCCTTCAACGATCGCCGAAGTGGCGCCGCCAAATAGGAGCAATAACAGGCAGCGACCTCACTTTCGCGGCGACTCGGATCAGCCGCGGTAAGGCCAAGTCACCTCTGAACCAGATGAACAACATGGCCACATACATATCCAGGACTGTCAAGTCTGGTCCCAGGATGCCGCCCTCATCGGCCGCCGTCTCGTCGAGCAACTGCAAGGCCTCACCCATACGCTGAATCCCCGCTTCGCGGGTTGCCGCCTGCGCAGTATTGTCCGTGGTGTAACGGCCCGGGTAGCCAACCCGCAACACGGCTTCGTACACATTGACGCTGGTGAACACCATCCAACGCAGGAACGAGGCGTAACCCGGCTCACCAAACCCCGGCCCCAGCCGTTTTTCCGGATGTGCGCTAGCTAGATAGATAAGGATAGCGGCACATTCGGTCATGACGGTACCGTCAGGTAGGAGCAAAGCTGGCACTTGGCGCCATGGATTGGTGGCGCGAAAGGATTCCGCTAGCGGTGAACCTGGAGTTGACTCCAAAGAAACCAGTTCGAATGGCAACCCGCCCATAGTTAGCGCGGCCTCAACAACAAAACCGCCCGAACCATCTCGATTGTAGAGTGTGTATGTCATCAACGGTTGCTCCGAATCGTTCGCGGCACGTAGCACAGCCCCCGATGGCCTGTTTTCGCAAAACGCCGAGCTGTCGCCTGCAGCTCTCGCCCAGTGCTTGCATCGGCCCGGCATTGAGCCGGCTGCAAGCAGCCACACGTCGAGCTGCCTGGTCCATGCAGATCCGCAACGCCTCAGCGGCATCGGCAAAAGCCATCGGCCGTTTAGAAGGACTGTAAGCGATGGCCAGGGGCAGTGCGAGTCCAGTGCATGATCTCGCGGGAAACCATACCCGCGGCCATCTGAAAAAGAGGGTGTTAACTGGTGGGCCCGGCAGGACTCGAACCTGGGAGCAGCCGATGATGAGTCCGAACTACGCCTAGGACACTTACATCACATCAACAGCTCGCGGCACCTGCCCAAGCACTACTGTGAGCGCAAGCGCCTGATAGTGAGCGTCGCGGCGCGCGGGCGCCGCACCCATCTGGGCCCAGCGGGGCTCTACGAACAAACCGGTCCAGTCGCGCTACCCTTTCCCGGCAAAAAGCCACCTCGAAGCCAGTAAACCCATCGCGGTGATTTCGCATCGGCGACCGGTCGCACGCACGCCGGGTAAAAGCTGCTCCCGCTCCAACGCGCCCTCTCCCAATCGGTTGCGGGCGGTCCCTGCGCTCAGCGCAAAGCGCCTCGACGCCCACCGCCACCTTAACGTTGAGCCAAGGCTTTGACCGGCACTCAGAGCCGAAATCGTGTCACCCTCCAGAGCCGGCAGTGTCTAGTCAGACTCGCGCCTACACTGACACCGGCCAGCGCCGTCCTCGATTCGCGCAGTGGGCTGGCTGTTGCGGTGCGATGGCTGAGGTGGACGGTGTCGATGGACGCATCTCAAGCGCTTCGCCAACAAGCCGGTGCCTCATGGGGCTACCGGCGCCATCGCCACGAGGAGACCGTTCTCTACCGAATCGTAGAGCAACCCGCTGAGCCGTTGTTCGCGGGGCAAGAAGCGCAGGACCGGGCGTTGCCTCGATACGTGCGCGAAGAATTCGAGTCGTATTGGCGCTGCGCTCGATGGGCACATGGCTTGGTACGCGCCCAGTGCACGGGCTGTCGCTGACCCAGCACCGGGTAGCGTTGAGCTGTAAACGCCGCGGCGGGTGCCCTTGGTGTGCAGCGCGGCGCCTGGCCTAGACGGGCGCGCACCGGTAGGGTGACTGTCATCGAACGCTTGGGCTCGACGTTGAATCTGAACGGGCACTGGCCTGTTCTGGCGCTAGAGGGCACTGACACTTTTGAACCGGGCAAAGCGCGCTTTCACCGCGCCCCGGCACCACGACCGGGCGAACTCAAGGCGCTGCTGAGAACGCGCATCACGCGCCTCACCCGTACGCGGGTGCGGGCGGGTGTGCGGGTCGGCGAAGAGGAGCAGCCCTCCCTCGACTTGGGCCTCAACTCGCCCTACGAGCCATCGACCCGCGCCGCCATCGGGTAGGTCATCGCCGCCGGTCCCCAGGCCGGGCGGGCCACGATGCGCCTACCTCACCCTTGGCTGGCCGGCGAATCACGGGCCGCACTGGCCAAGCCCTTCACCGCCGCTGGCGCTGGCTTCTCGCTCAACTGCGCGGGGGCCGGCGAGCCAAACGAGCGCGCCACGCTCGAACGGGTGGGCCTATACATGGCCCGCGGCCCCCTCGCCGGGCAGCGCTTAAGCGTCCAGGGCGATGGCCTGGGGGGGCTTGAGTGGAAGCGCCCCTTCAGCGATGGCAACCCCCATGGACTGTTCGAGCCCGAGGACGTTATCGCGCCTCTGGCCGCCCTGGTGTCCCGTCCCAGGGGCCACGTCCCAGGGCGCATTCGGTGAGGGACCCCGGCCTCTTGGCGCCCCATGCACCCCCGCGCCGCCTCATCGTCGCGCCCCGCCCCAAACCCAGCGCCAAGCCCAGCGAAGATGATGGGCCACCCAGCGCGCCACTGAACGGGCGGGCTCGATTGCAACGCGTATTCGCTATCGATATCAGCCGCGGCCCACCCTGCCAGGGTGAGGGGCGTGTCAGTGCGGTTGTCACCGAGCCAGGGGTGAGGGCTCGGAGCCTCCAACACCTTAACCGCCGCGGCACCGAGCCCCCTGATGGCACCATGGCATCAAGGCCGCGCTGAGCCCACCAATAGCTTGCGCCATTCGAGCCCATGGCCCGCGGTTAACGCACGTCACGACACACACGCCGTCAGATTCAATCGCCACGGCTGCCGGCGAGCGGCGCGCCTGACGTAGAGCCTCGTCCAAGCCCCTCGCTGCGCTGATGGGTGGTCCCTTGGGCTTCGCCTTATGAACCTACCTCGATACTCAGCCAGTCTGCCCCAAAGGCCGCTTAAATTTCCTATCCCCATCCCCCGATATAAATAGCCTGGCTGACGAAATGCTATTAACCCAAGTCACAATATTTTTTATCTGCTTTATCAGACCTTGCCTTCCTCAATTCAGAAATAACATTGGTATCAAGAAGGTACATTAAAAATCTGCAGGCTGCTACAGTTCTTTATCCAGTCGGGGTGACTCAAACTCAATTTCTGCTACTTCGGGCAAAGCAATCAAGTCAACAATACTTTCTTGTCTGTAATTTTTTGGTATTCCCTCAACAGATAACAAAACATGTGCCGTATGGCCCCGATCAGTAATAAAGACTAGCCCAGATAAAGCAGTTCTTTTTGCTGTGCTCACGTCATGATTAAATTCCCTACTAGAAATGCTTGTAATACCCATAACAAATAGCCTCCCATCTGAGTAAATATTAAGGTAGACCCGTGGTGCATTTGGCAAAAAGAACAGGAAAACGACTTTCTTCTCCTGGTACTCTATTCCCTCTCCGTCATGCCGACCCTGAGCAGAGTCGCGGGAGAAGCATCCAGTAAAATGAACCAAGCTGGCCTGGCTGCATTGATTGGATGTTTCAGCTAGGCTTCAGAGTGACAGAGTATGTTCAAAATAATAACGGGATAACCGCTTTCCTTTCCTAAATGTGCCACGGGTTAAGGTAGGTATATTGCTACACTGAGCGATCCCCACGATTTCACGCGGCAAATGCCTGTTCGTGGACGAGGATTGGAACCGTTTTCGCCGCTTCGAGGCGTTCGGCGTTGGTGACTCTGAATCGATGACTTCGAAGGCGTTCCCGGTCCGGAAAGAACGTCGATAACACCGGTGCTCGAGTCTCGGTGTTGGCCTGGAAGTGCCGGCTCAGTCCTCGGGCTCTGGCGACCCAACCTGCCAGCCAGTACACCAACGTCGCCCGCGTGCCGATCAGCAACAACACGTCGAGCCGATTCACCTCTCGGCTGCGTGCATACCGCAACCCGAACCCCCAGCGGTGCCCCTTCACCTCTCGAAACGTCTCCTCAATCTGCAGGCGCAGGGCGTAGAGCCGCACGATTTCGCGCCCCGCTCCTCGGCTGTGGAGCAACGAGGTCGCCAGCAGCCAAGGCGCCCGATAGTGCCGCCGCCACCGAACTCGCCCTACCTGATTGCGCCGAACTCGCGCTCTGCCCGCTCCCCGGTGGGACTTCTTCACCCGATACCGCCCACAGCGATAGGGGGGCGACGCGACAGTCTGGCCGCGCCAACAGGCGTGGGCTGACTCGCCGCCTGACTGTAGAGCCCGGTCCTCGTCCGCCCAGTCGTTGTTCCATCGAGACCATACTTCACTCGCTTGCGCACCCCTCCAACCCCATCCCAACCGTAGCTCTGCACTTCCCGGAACCACGGCCCGCGCAACCCGGCGTCGGTAACAAGGATGGGACCGCACTCAATGGGCAGCACCGCACGAAGAGGGCGCAAGAACCGACAGTGAGTCCGGGGGCTGTTGGAGCGACTCGGTCGATGAACCTCCTCGTAGCGGGTGAGCGCACGCCCCCCAACCGGCACCGCTGCCTTGAGCATCAGTTGGTCGTGACCGAGCTCGCAATCCGACCCATCCACGAGGATGACCGGGGAGCGGTTCGCACGCAGCACCCACTGGGCCATGGTTTGGTAGATACCCAGGCGCTCCGCGTGCAGATGGACGTGTCCAACGAGGCGATCGACACACTTGATGTTGGGTTTCGTGAAGGCGCCCGAGGCGAGGCTGCGACCGATGTGCGTCAACGTCAGCTTCCCACCACTGAGCAGCCCGCCGGCCACCTTCACCAACGCGCCCACTCGTCCCGGATGGATGAACGGACACGCGTTCGTCAACCCACTGTGCAACAATCTCATCTCGTGCAGGCTGTCCTCTCCGATTCGTCTTGGATGTCTTGACAACACCCATTAGCTCAGATGACAGCAAGATCAGATGACAGCAGGCGCGTCGATCCTTTATGTGATTGATCCCTCAGATGATCCTCACTCGTATTCGTGGGGATTCATCAGTTCAAAAGGTTAGACAGGCAGATTTAAGTTGCAAGTGCACCACGTAGCTGTTGGGCAAAAAACCCCGTAGATGGGTAGAAGAGCACCATGATGTCTGATTTTTTTATGAGAACTATCGTGCCGAAAACTATCATCACACTAAATCAAACGGAGAAGAAACCCCATGAAAGTACAAATACTACTTGAACCAAGTGAAGAAGGCGGATATACCGTTGTTGTTCCTGCCCTGCCTGGTTGTATTTCTGAAGGAGATACCAAAGAAGATGCAATACAAAATATCAAGGAAGCAATCGAGTTGTATTTGGAGCCGGTGGAAGATGACGTTTTAATCATGCCAAGCGCAGAGAAATTGGAACTGGTTGTATGAGCAAAGTCCCAAGCCTGAATTATGCAACGATTATTAAAGCACTACAAAGAGATGGATGGGTAGTTGTTCGGCAACGTGGATCGCACATAAGGCTTCAAAAACATCTACATGACGAGGTTTTGAAAATAACTGTCCCCGCGCACAAACCAATCAAGCGATCAACTTTGTCTCATATTTTAAAGCAGGCACGGATTTCGGTGCATGATTTTTTTGAGAAAAATATGATGTCGTTAACAAGACGCTGCACTGTACAGTATGTGTAGAATAAAAAATTCCACATAGAGAAGAAAAGGGAAACGCATTCCGTTGCTTTCAGGGAAATAAATTGGCAGGCTACGCAAGTCTTCCCGTCCTACCAAAAATCAAAATTTCCTGGTTTCCATTGCTCCGCGTGAGAATCTATACTAATCGCCATTGAAAATGCGAATCTAGAATACTTGCATTAGCTAGCTAATTATGGTCAAAATAAGCTTATGAAAAATCCTTTAACATCGAGCGAGCGCCATAAACTCATAAAATCTCATTGTAAAGAGAGAGATAGGCGTATTCGAGACCGAACAAAGGGCACCTTTAAAAATTCAAGAATACGCTCCATTTCTATCTACATGACTTTGGGATTTCTCAGTCAACACCGAGTGACGACTACTTCATGCCGGATGTCGCGTTTCTCAGCTTTGATAGGCCGATTTTTCTTGTCCAAAAAGGGTCATTTTCCCTTTGTCTCAAATCGCAGACCTATCTCTCCTGCACAAAGTCACGAAGCGTCTCATGTTATACACCCTGTTCATCATACCAACCTTCACTTCAGTACGCGCAAGCCCTATCACTCGTGAGTAAAGTCCGCCCTGCTCATTGGTCAATGACCCAAAAACATGCTCGACTCTAGCACGGATTTTTGAACGCCTAGCATTCGACTTCTTACTGCGCTGCGATGACGGGTTATGCCTATTGCCCTTTTTGTGAACAGGGCTACGCCTCTCCATCGCAGCCAGGCTGATTTCATTGTTCTCGCCTTGATAAGCACTATCCGCCCATACATCAGCCGATGTGTTGTCCGATAATAGTTCAATAAAGACCTGTGAATCGTGAACTTCAGCTGAGGTCACTTCATAGTCGCGGACCCACTTGTGCGCGTTATCTACCGCCGCATGATTCTTATAACCAAAATGCGTTTCTTCATTCTGCTTCGCCCAGCGCGCATCGGTATTCTTTTGTCTGCCTACGTCGGGATTATCCTTGAAACGTTGAGGTATCTCCCCAGCTTTTATCTGCTCGTTCTCGGCACGGGAATTTCTTTGCTTGGGCACATCAACAAAGCTGGCATCCACTATTCGACCTTTTCGCGCCTTATAGCCTTGAGCATTCAACTGCTCATCGAAATCGTCGAACAGCGTGCGCATCCATTCGCACTCAACGAGTTGTTTCCTGAATAGCCCTATCGTTTTAGCGTCAGGGATCTTGCCTTCTGGGGTCAGGCCAAGGAAGCGACAGAAAGAATATCTGTCTCTAATCTGATATTGCGCCTCATCATCAGATAAATTGTATAAATGCTGTAGAACTAGAACTTTAAACATCAAAACGACATCGTAAGGCTTGCGGCCCGCCCTGCTTTTTCGGCTTTTTTCTCGAATAACAGTCAATGTGGGTCTGAAGTGCCCCCAATCTACCAGCCTATTTAGGCTTATGAGCGGGTCGCGTTCATCCAATTTCTGATATCGATTATCTAAATCAAAGAAACCACACTGCAACATTGCCTACACCTTCGCCCACTGGGACTGTTATTTATATTATAGCATTTAGCCTATTTTTAGAGGTGCCCTGTTGTCGAATGCAGAGGAGAACTATAAAATTAAAAAACGTCGCCTTGAAAGAGCCAAGAAATGGCGATCTGTTATTAATGCCGCGAGCGGTGTGCTGTCCATTATCGAGAAAACAGTACCGAGCATTAACAAATTGGAAAGTGACTATAACTCTGCAAGAAACTCTCTTCATAAGGAGTTTGATCGAATAAGGAAGGTGGAGGAGAAGATGATAGCTATTATAAAAGATGAGAAAGGTGCAATACTAGAATCCCGAGAACTGAAGTATATCCGTGACGAATTGATTGAGAACAAATAGCTACGCGGATATGTAGAACAAAATGAAACCCGGACCGGACTGCCTTCTTCATCACTTTAGATGCGGCCATGCGAGTCGATAGTGAAGTACTTCAGCTCGTCGAACCGGCCGACGACGACGGTTCGCAGAAAGCTGAGATCGACATTCATGGCCTGCAGTCGGTCGCGTTGTTCCTCATGAATCGAGTGCCCTTGGCGCAGAATCGCATCATCGGAGATTGCACGCCCGCGGATGGGGAGAACAAGGAACGCAACGATTTACGGTTGCCTGGCTACATCACCGGCATTGCGTTCCAGGGATTGATCACGTCAACGGGCACAGACTCGAAGTCACGCGCGTTGCGGGTCGCCAGCGATCCCTTCGTTGACGATGGCGATTGCCGCAATCATGCCATCCGGCACTGACAGCGTATTACCGACGCGATGGGCATTACCCATAATCTCTCCGTAGACCATTGCCGCGTCCTCCGTCAGCCCGAAAATTCGCTCGATGAACCGGCGGCGCCAGGCATCGAGTCCGGCTTGCAGCAGGCCGGAACGTTGGTCCGTGCGGACCTTGGCGATGCCGTATGCAATCTCAGCAATCGTCACGGTGGGGAGCGCGAGTGAATCGTCATACAGTGCGAGCCAATCCATCACCTTTGGGTTGGGCGAGCGGCGAAGAGTCTCCGAGATAACGTTGGTATCGAGGCAGATCACAGCTCGATGCCATTATGGTCTCGCCGTGTGGATCGCAATACCGCCTCCAGATCGAGATCGATTGCAAATCGGCAGTTCAGGTCGCGATAGAACCCGGCTGCCGGCGCGCGCGCCGTTTGCTGTTTCGCGTACGCCTCTAGTGCACGCTCGACTACGTCGGCGACGGTACGGCGCTCACGCTGCGCGAGACGATGAGCCAGTTCACGGGCGCGCGCACTTCGAACCGACAACTGTGGTTGTGGCATAGGTCGAATTCCGGTTAGTGAACTTGTCATGATTGTGTGCAACTGTCATCTAGCTGGCAAGAACCGGCCTGTGTGGCTGCCGGGCTCATGCGCAGGCGTTCTGTCAGGTCGAGCAGGGACTGTCACATTGAGCGGGGCTCGGGCAGGCTTGGATGATAGCCAGATGCAGCTCCCGCTATCCCCGTCACCGGTGCCTCCAGAGGTCAACCGTTTCGCCGTTTGGCTGGACTATCGCTTCGCCCTGAGCTTGCGTGACGTCGAGGACTGGCTCGCCCCGCCTGGCATCATCGTTTCGTACGAGTCGATACGTCGTCGGTGTCCGAGGTTTAGGCCGCGGCACC
Organism: Gammaproteobacteria bacterium; assembly: GCA_012103455.1. Taxonomy (GTDB): domain Bacteria; phylum Pseudomonadota; class Gammaproteobacteria; order HK1; family HK1; genus WLWT01. Next base: position 1,911,746 of record WLWT01000001.1, on the reverse strand, counting down.
GCCAGAGCTTGCAGCGCCGGGCAGGCCAGTTGGGCCAGGGTATGCGATGCAGCTTAAGCCGACATGCTCGGCGCTTGCGAGCGGGCGCCTTGCGGGAATCGGGCGGGCGGTGTGTATCGTGCAATAGCGGGCAGGGCTCGGAGCGCAGCGCGGCTAGTAGCTGAGGTATTACCGCCGGTGGCGTACAGGCTAGTGGGTGTTGCGCTTCCCTTTGCGTCTCGCCCGAAGTGCTCTCGCCGGTGCTGACGGTGGTCACCCAGGCACTTGACAGTGCAGCGGTGACACACGCGCAGTGGCGCGGATGGGACGGGGCACGAAGCGCTGTGGTGACGGTCATTCAACGCTTGGGCTCGGCACTGAACCTGAACGTGCCCCTGCCTATGCTGGTGGCGCACGGTGCCTGGACCTTTGCTGATGGCAGTGCACACTTTCACCGTGCGCCGGGTGTTCGGCGTCGAAGTGAGTGTGTGCCCGCGCTGCGGGGGGGCGCTACGAGCGCTGGCCGTGAGCACAAAGCCCGGTGCCATCCATGCCATCCTTGGCCACATCGCACGAAGGGAAAGCCCGCGGGCCGGCGGGGAGCGGTCAATAGTAGCGACGAATCGATCCGTTGCGCACGCCTCAAGAGTTTTCGGGACGCACAGGTGTTGTAACGATTAACTCGTGAAGTTGTGCGCCACCATGGCGGCGATGCGGCGCATCACCAGAAATCCAGCCTGGGTGTCTCGGCCGAAGACCTGCAACAACTTCTCGCCATTGATGGCCAGCATCGAGCTTGGCTCCAGGCACAAGGCAGTTGCGATTCGCCGTGGTTGATCGTCTACCAATGCCGCCCAGCCAAATACCATGTAGCTGACCATGATCGACCCGCAGGACGCCGGGCGATTCCCCACACCCAGCGTGAAACGAACCCGTCCGGTTTCAAGCAGGTAGATGTCATCGGCGCTTTCTCCCAGTTCATAGACGGTATCGCCCTCGTCGAAGCTCAGACGTCGCGCGATACCCGCTATGTCCTGCAGCGTCGCCGGACCGATGTCGGCGAACAGTGCGACCCGATACAGCACACCAAGCGTAGTCTGATCAGCACTCAAGTCAGCTTCCTCTGTCAATCACCGCGCCGCGGCCCGGCTACTACCCGAATTTGTCATAGCGGATACTGGTTGCCGGCATGCGTCCCTTCACAATCAACAATCGCAGCGCGCCATCGACCATCGCAGGCGGGCCAGCCACATATGCAATCGAGTCGTCGTAGTGACCGGCGAGACCTTCGCCAGCGACCAAGTGCACCATACCACCAGCGAAGCGGAGCTGGGGGTAGGTCTGCATCAGGCTCGGCGGCGGGTCTTCATCAGAGAGGGCGACGGTGACGTTTAATGCGCCATTCGCTCGTTGCACGAAGTCAGACAACCGATCCAGGAAAAAAACGTCGCGCGCACCTCTGACACCGAAGTACACTTGTCCAGAATACTGGTCAAAATGACCGCTGTCTGTCGCGTGAGCAAGTATCGATACAATGCCGGCAATACCCGAGCCACCAGCGATAGCAATGACGTTCTTACGTTCCCGCGGATCGAACGTCGCACGCCCCAGCGGCCCGAACAATCGCACGTGCTGCCCGGCAGGTTTGGCATCGAATAGCCAGTTGCTAAAACGGCCATCGGGCTTACGTTTGACCACGAACGACAGGCACTCGGCGGAGCCCGCAACGTTCACCATCGAGTAGGCACGGTAACCTTGCACGTCGTCCGACTCCATCACCGCGAATTGTCCTGAGTGAAACGAGACGGGCGCGTCCAAAGCGATGGCGAACGTCACCACATCGTGCGTGTGGGAGTGCAGATTCTGCAGAATACCCTTGTGATGCGACGGGCGCAGCCCTGCAACCGCCGCAGGAGCGGGCTTCCCGGGCACAAGAATTTCACAGTCGCCGCGTGCGATCGACTGACACATCAGAAACTCACCGCGCTCGGGCTTGAGATAGACATTGCCGGGGGCTTCCGGCCACTCGCTGTGGACATCACCCGGTCGCGCTCGCGCTTTGCATGTACCGCAGGTGCCGGTCGCGCATTCGTAGGGAAGCGGTATGCCCTCGCGCAGAGCAGCATAAAGTATGCGCTCACCCTCAGCGCATGTGACTGCGTAGTTCTGCTGCTTGGTGCGAACAGCGACTTTCATGTCACGCGACCGGCTCGCTACCAGTGGAAATCGTCGTCGTCCTCCTCCTCGTCGAACTCGTACTCCAGTTCCTGCTCGAGATCGACGAGGACGCTATCGCCTTCCACCTTGACGTCATACATCAATATTTGCAACGAAGGACGCTCGGCCGGGGCGCGTATTTCGCCGGTTCGCATGTCCCACTGCCAAAGGTGTTTGTTGCAGGTCAGTATTCCGTCGGCGCAGATACCCGACTCGACCAGCGGCTCTTCCATGTGCGGACACATCGGGGGGTAGGCCTTGAACTCGTCGCCAAGGTTGGCGATCAGCACACAGGTTCCGGCGACGTTAAACAACGCAAGCGTGTCGATAGCGACGTCGCTTGTTAAACAGGCTGTTTTCCAGTTTGCCATGTTGGGGGTCCGACCAGGCGAGGTTAGATTGGCCAGTGCGATCCTTTGTCGAGGCGACGCGTATTCAGTTGCACAATGCGCTCGCTGAACTTGACACCTTCACCGTTGATTTTGAACTTGTCGTAGTATTTGCCAACGAGAAACAGACGCGACTCGCCGGCATCAACATGAGAGTTGATGCCGTCGAGCAGCGTCTGATGCACCGTAAACGAGGACACTGCCGTGGCAGTACCGGCCGATTCGTCGACATCCACACGATAGACCACAGTGTGACGGGTCAGCGGAGAGTGATCCGTATTGTGCTTGGGAAGCAACTCGGTCATCGATGCAAGATCGCGCCGCGATCCGCTGAGATAAGTCATGTCATACTGAATTTCTGGACTGAACGCCTTGATGGCGTACTCGAAATCCTCGTCACACAGCGCCAGCCATTCGTCCCACTTCTCATCGTCCTGCAGCAGAGCCGCGAGATAGATGGTGTCGCGGACCGCGTCCGCCAGATTCACACCGTTACTGCTCATGTTCTCGTTCCAAGCTACTCGTTTGCCAGCAACGCATCAGGCAGCGGGCTGGTTGTGTCCTTCGCGATATCGCAGATCGGGGTTGGACGGCGAACGATCCATCCAGCGGCCCCATTCGTCGTAGAAGTGGCGCATGCCGTTCTCATCGTGAATGGTTTCGTCCTCATGCCGGCCGTGCAGGATGTTTCTCGAGTCGGCGCGTGAATCCATCGCTGCTCCCTGGGCGGAGACCGCCAGCAGATCTTCGTGCAGATTGCGGCCGAATGGACCCCAGATCGTGTTGTGGTGTTCGATGCGCGCCTTGCGAGTTTCCGGTGAATCGCTCTTCAACCCAAGGCCGCGAAATTCGATCAACACCTTGCCGGCGGCCAGCGGCGTCATCAGATCGCAACGCAACGCCGAACCGCGGAGGTTGAAGTTCGCCCCCGGAAACATGTCGATCATGTACCAGTGATTGGGTGGCAGATTCGGGAACGAGACATTGGCGCGCGACTCGAAGCCTTCGTACTTGTCGTACTGGACTTCGAAGCTGCCGACCGTAATGTGGCCATTGTCGTAACCGCTGTTCTTGCGCCCGAAGTAGGCATCGTTAAAACCGGTAATACGGTTATGGTAGTGCAGGTAGTCGTGGTAGAACTCGCAGTTCGTGTCGTGCCAGAGCTTGTAGTTACACGGGATGATGGCCTTGTGGTAGTGGAAAACTTCCAGCGGCTCTTCATCCAGCGCGGGCTTGAGGCAATCCAGACAACCGGCGGCCCATTCTGCCACGCTCTTGTTCATCTTGTCGTCCAGACAGACCCACACGAAGCCGCCGAAATAGACTTCACAGCGTAACCGCCGCAAGCCGACATCCTTGGGGCACAGCCGGTCCTGATAGCCTTCTTCCTGGCGGGAGATGAATACGCAATTGCCTTTCATATCGAACTGCCAGGCGTGGAACATGCAGGTCATGCGCCGGGGATTCCCCGACGGGCTGCCGGCGGCGAAACTGCCGGCAGGACGACGCTCGATCATGTTGCCGCGATGCGGGCAGACGTTGAGAAACGCACGCACGCGGTTGTCGTTGCCGCGCACCACGATAACCGGTTCACGCGCGATGGTCAGGGTGCGGAAATCGTAAGGCTTGGCCAGCTCCGACTCGTGACACACCGGCACCCAGGTCCGCTTCCAGATCTTCTGCAGTTCTTCCTCGAAGATGCCGTGATCCGAATAGATGCGGCTATCGACATATTCGCCCGGTTTGAGGCCGGCGGGTGCTTGCGACCACTGTTCCAAGTTTCTGGCAGGCATTGGCTTTTTCTCTCCCCGAAAAAATGCGCAGGCGTGCAATGGAAGCGCAACGCTGGCGATTTGTAAAATGATTCAGATCAATAATTTGATATACGAAATCTATCTCAGATCATCACCAGCACGATCAACTGCGTTTCGCTTCGAGCTGTTCCAGTTTCCAGTCCCAGTGCATAGCCCTGGCGAACCGTTCTGCCTCTTCATCGCTCATGAAAACCGAGTGCTCCGGCCCTGGGTACACCTTGTCTCGCACCTCGTCGCGGTATCGAATGAACACATCCTCCATGATGGGAATCAGATCGGTGTAGATCTTGGAGTGTCTGGGTGTGTGTTCCTCGTAAAGGTGCATGAGATCCGAGGTGATGATGTGTACGCCATGCCCGCCCTGGCCGCCGCCAAGGCTGATGACCGGCACCGGCAAGGTCTGGGCCAGATATTCGGTGACTTCCTGGGAGGTCACTTCCGTCATGATCGAAAAACAGCCCGCTTCAACCATCGCGACCGCGTCGTCAACCAGCTCTCTGGCACGATCCGCCGTCTTGCCCTGGGCGATGAACCCGCCGAGCTGCGGCATGCGCATGGGCGTAATGCCGATGTGGCCCTGCACCGGAATGCCCGCCTTGACGATGGCTTCGATGTTCGGCACGTGATGAATATTGCCTTCGCACTTCATCACCTCGGCGTTGGCTTCGTGCACGAAGCGACCGGCGTTTGCCACCGCCTGCTCCTGGGAAACGTGGAAGCTCCAGTACGGCATATCGACCATGCGCAACCCCGACTGGCTGCCGCGGTCGATCGCCTTGGCCATCATCATGACTTCGTCGAACGTGACCGTGACCGTGCTCTTGTGGCCGAACAGAATCATGCCCCCGGTGTCGGAGACACAAAGAATGTCGATACCCAGCCGGTCCGCGATGACGGCGCTGCGATAGTCGTAGATCGCCATCTGCACGATCTGCTCGCCTTCACGCATCTTCTTCTGCAGACTACGAATGGTCACCTTACGAGGTCTTTTCGGGGCGTCCGCCATGCCATCCTCCGGCATCGATGAATTTGTTATCGCTGGGACTGTAGGCAGCACTCCGGAAGCTGTCCAAGTGATCTTTCTTATCGTGTCATAGCCGAAGTTTTTAGTTAGGCGAGTTTGATAGCCCGATTCAATTACTCGCTACAAATCGCGCGTTAGTATTTGTTCTTATTGCTATTTTTCTATTGTCACGCCGATTGATCGGGCACCAGGTCTGGCCACGGACCTCTCGGAATCTGCTTGGCGTGGTCGTAAACCGGTGGTTTTCGCAGCCGAATATTCCTGAACCCAGCGTCCGCATCCGTGACCTCGATGCCGTGGTCCGGATGCACGAATCCCAACCCTGTCACCGCGCCATCTCCATCGCCGCGGGCGCAGGCCGACGTAACCGTAATCTGCCCTGAGCGAGGAGCCTGGATTCGCCCCGAAGGACACACATGGACTTCCTCATGCGCGTCGCCATGGTCGGGTGGCACCGACGGGCCGAACAACGACTCAGCCACCGGCGACTGCCTGCGTCACCAGTCGTACCAGCAGCATCGCACCGACTAACAGCAGTGCGACGGCGACAATACGCTGCAATACGTGCGCAGATACGCTGTGCGCCAGTCGCGCACCTACGGCGACTCCGAGCATGAGCGCGATAGCCATCGTAGTCGCGATGACGAAGTCGATTGATCCATGCACGTAGTTCCCAGCGGATGACAACGCCGCAACAGGCAGCTGCACTGCCTGACTAAGTCCCACCGCGGCCAACACCGGCACATGCAGCGCGATCAGAATCGGAACCAGCACCAACGGTCCGCCCGTGCCGCTGAGCGAGGAACCCACGCCGGTGACAAAACCGATCAGTAGCAACTGAAACCCGGACAGTTCGCGGCTTGGCGTTCCGTTCTCCGACGTGCGCCACAGGGTATGGGTGCCGACGAACAACAGCAGAAATACAATCAAGGCTTCGAGAACGACGGCCGGGGTAAACGACAGACCCAGTGCGCCAAGGTAAGCACCCGGTATGGCACCGCCAAAGAGCCAACCGGCCATGGACCATTCAATCGATCTTCGTCTGGCAAACTCGACCGCACCAACCAGGCCGCTGAACAGATAACTGAACATGCAACTCGCTATCGCGACGTGCATGTCCACACCGCCAAGGTAGACCAGAGAGGGCGCCAGCAATACGCCGCCAATGCCTATGCACCCGATCAGTACACCTACGAACAAAGCAACAGGCAACAGCAGTCCCAGGGTCAAGGCAGCGATCCCCGGACTGTGAAACCGGATAGTCGTATCACAAGTCCTCCTGTAAAGAGACCACAGACTAACACGAGGTAAAAAACCGGAGCGCCTGCCCGGCAGGCGGGTAAGCCAAAAGACAATTCTCTCTTGCTGTGTTCTACTAGCCGACCTTCACAGAGCCGGATGTTTATGTTCCTGCGTCAGTTTCAATACCTCGTCGCGCTTGAACAGGAAGCGCATTTCGGACGCGCCGCGCAGCGCTGCCACGTGTCGCAGCCCAGCCTGTCCAGCGCCATCAAACATCTGGAGGAAGAGCTGGGCGTTCCGATCATCAAGCGCCATCAGAAGTTTCATGGTTTCACCGAAGAAGGACGCCGGGTCGTGGACTGGGCCAAACGCATCCTCGCCGACAAGGATGCGATGATCGAAGAACTCGGCATCATGCGCGACGATCTGCACGGGCGATTGCGCATCGCCGCGATGCCTATGAGCATGCCGGTGATTGCTACCATCGATCGACTTTTTCTAGAACGTCACCCGGCGGTACAGATCGACATTCAATTCGTTGGCCTGGACGAAATGAAAATCGGTCTGGCGAACTTTCAGTACGACGTCGGGATCACTTATCTCGAACAGCAGCCGCTGGAACGACTGAAGACCATGTCGCTGTACGAAGAAAGTCTGCATTTGCTGGTCGCCGACAACGGCTGGTTTCCAGGACACGAAAGCGTCACTTGGGCCGAAGCAGCGGAGCTTCCGCTTTGCCTGCTGTCACCCAACACACACGAGCGACAGATCACCGACCGTGCTTTCGCCGAAGCCAATTGCAATCCGAAGCCACGCCTGGAATCCAACGCGATGATCAATCTGGCTTTTCACGTCATGATGGGTGGACTGGTTACCGTAGTACCAAAGTTTTTCATGCACGCGGTGGGCGATGCGCCTGGTACGCGGCTGATTCTCCTCGAAGAACCCGTCGTCACACAGTGCGTAGGCCTGGTCTGGATAGAAAGCACGCCCATGTTGCCAATGACCAAGGCGGTCGTTGAACTCATGGAGAGTGAACTCAGCGAGGGGGCGCTGGATCGCCACATCGGCGTGCGCCGATGAACTAGCGCTTAAGAAATGTTCGCTGACTAGCGGAGCGGTAGGCGGCAAGGTACTGGTCTTGCGGACCTGCCGTAAATCCGTCCATGGAGGCTCGGCTGTAGCATCCGTGCCGCAAACACCAGCACCTTACCGCCTCAGCGTCACGTACTCGCACCCGTTTCTCGTATCCAGGTTTCGGGTCAGCCCGTACAGCGCCAGCTTAGCTAGTTTGGTCGCAGTATCGTCCGCCTGAGAATGCGCACCAGCCCGAACAGCAGAACCACCGCGATTGGTCCGCTGATCAGGTTTATTAACGTAATGGTGCGCGACAACGATTGGACGGATTGTCGCATGGCGAGGCGAACCTCTCGCAGTTCGCGCCTGGCCGGCAGCAGTTTGCGTTGCACCTCGAGCAACTGGTCACGCAGTGTTTCCGGCAGACGACTAAGGTCACGCGTGCCAGTGCTTTCGAGGTAAGCGGCGATCTGACGTTCGGTCGATTCGATGGTCTGCGCAAGCGCTCTTTCACGCTCTGTGAATTCCTCGCCACTGGTGCGCAGTAATTCCTCGACGCGGGTGAACGGCCGGCTGACCTGGCCACGTGAACGAATGGCGATCAACGAGGCGTCGCCACTGGCGTACTCGATCAGGTTGAGCAGAAACGCAAGATTGTCGTTAACGGGTCGCAGAATCGACTGACCGTCCTCGCTCTGCACGGGCTGCACCGAAAAAGCATCGAACAACCAGTCGATATCGGCAACCGCGAACACCAGCGCGTCGTCAGCCGACTGACGTTGCGCATCAAATGCGCTCGTGAGCGGGCCGTGCAACGCGGCCGCGATGACCGCCGGTCCATTTCCTTCAACGAAATCGAGCGCCAGTTGCGGTGGCGAAAGCCGTTCGAAATCACTGCGCTCGCGCCGTGCGCTCAACTCACTTCCCTGGGCAAGCACGGTGGCTCGCGTCGCATGTGCAACGACGAACTCACCCGGCTCAGGGAACAAGAGCTCGTTGAGATCCGCCGTAGCTGGATGCGAACGCGATAATCCGGGTGCGCGCAGACTCAGCCAGTAGGGATAACTGCCGCCCGCGGCCACCATCCCATCAACCGGCGCCGCACTCGACGCGTCGCCAACAACCGTGGCGGGAACGAACCGTGCGCCGTAAACGGCAAGTAGATCGGATAAATCGTTGATCTCCTGCGACGGGGACGGATTGATCTGGTTACTGGCGGAATCGAAGCGAACAAACGGATCGAGCATCGCGAGCACACTGCCGCCGTTCATCAGGTATGCGTCAACGGCGCGCAACATGCCCTGGCGAAGCACGACAGGATTGATCAAGATCAGGACGTCCAGCCGGTCTGGCAGGGCGTCCGCAAAGTAGGGAATCACGGCAACGTCGTAAGCGCTTCGCAATGCCGAGAGAAATGACAGGCCCTCGCGATCCCGCTGTGCCGTATCCGGTGCCAGCAACGGGCTCAGCACACCGATACGCGCAGTCCGATCATGACTCAAACCCTGCAACAGCACCGCAACGTCGTACTCGGCGAGTCGCTCGCGACTCAGATCGAAGTAGGCCAAACGGCCTCGCCGGCCCTCGTGCTCGACGGTTGCACCGAAGTAGAAATACTCGCCCGACGACATGGGAATACGCTGCACACCATCGCCAATTGCCATCAGCTCCGTTTCGGAATCCGGTTCGGGATCAAGACGCTGCAGCGCGATCGAACCGTTGGACGCAGCGGCGAACGCCCGCAGCAACTCGCCGACGCGCCGTGCGTGCGCACGAATAGCCTGCGGTATGTTCGGCTGTGAATCGCTCCAGTAGAAATTGACACGTACCCCCCGGGGAAGTCGTTCAGCCAGTTGCACCGAAGCCTCGCTCAGCGTGAACTCACGTTCCGCGGTCACATCGAGCGACTGGTGCAGATGAAGCAGTTGCGGCGGAAGCAGCACAAATGCGAGCGCCAGCGCAACGAACTGAAGATACCAGCGCTTGTCGATGCGTCGCGCCACATGACGCCTGCGCTCCAGCACGATTGCCGTCGCTGCCAGAGCAAGTGCGGACACCAAAACGAAATAGGCGAAAGCACCAAGTTGCAAACGCCCGTGACCGAGCACATCAAGCCACATCCGGGGACTGTAAGTCGATACGACATCAGACCACGTCTGCGGCAACCAATCGGCGGTGTTGCTCCAGCCCGATATTAGCAACACAAACAACAATCCGGCCGACACGACGAAAGCGCCTGCCTGGTCTCTTGCGAGCGCAGAACCGAACAGCGCGATCGCAAAACATGTGGCCAACAACAACGCGAGCGCGAGGTAGGTGGCGAACACGACACCGTCATCCGGATCGCCCAAGTAGGCGACGCTCACGGGAAAAGCGCCGGTCAACAACAACGTCACCTGCAGAACACTTGCACCGGCGAGGAACTTTCCCAGCAACGTTGCAACTCGCGGCGTCGGCAAGGAAGCCGAAAGTTCGTAGCTGCGATCGCCATCCCCGTCCACCCATGCTCGCATGGCGAGCGCCGGCACGAACACGATCGCAACCCAAGGCGCAAACACCAGCAGCAATCGCACCGACGCCTCATCATGCGTAAAGAACTCGGCGACCAGAAAAACACAAACGGCGAGCATCAACAGGAAACCGATCTGCACCAGGTAAACCAGCGGCGAGTAGAGATACACGCGAAGTTCGTGTGCAAGCACCGCCCATGTTAGGCCGGCGACACCGGGTGGCTGAAGGTCAGCAGGCTTCATGATACCGGCCTGCAATCGCTGTCGATCAGACGGTGAAACGTGGCGGCGATGCGACCGCTTTCATCCAGCAGATTGCTCGTTTCGTCCTGTACCAGCACGCGCCCATCCGCAATCACGATCGTACGGTCGCTGACCTCTTCGGCCTCTTCAAGAATGTGTGTGGACAGCAGAATCGTGCGGTCGACGCGAAGTTGTCGAATCAGTTCTCTGGTCTGGCGTTTCTGTATCGGATCGAGGCCGTCGGTGGGTTCGTCCATCACAAGCACGGCGGGATCGTGCAGCAGCGCCTGCGCAACCCACACGCGCTGTCGCCAGCCCTTCGACAAATGATTGATGCGTCGATGTTGCTCCGCGCGCAGATCCATCAGTTCACAGACGCGGCCGATTGCGGCGCCGCGTTCAGCGTGGGCCAGACCGCGCACCTGTGCCAGATATGACAGCAACTCCGCGGGCGTCAGCGAACCGAACCCTGCCGCAGCCTCGGGCACATAACCCAGCTGTTGTTGCGCCAATCGTCGCTGCGTCTCGACATCGAATCCATTGATCCTGACTGCGCCGGAGGTTGCTACGAGGTAACCCGCAATGACGCGCATGGTGGTGGATTTACCGGCACCGTTTGGACCGAGGAACGCGGTCACGTTGCCGTCGGGCGCCGTAAAGCTCAAATCGCGCAGCACACGACGTGAGCCGAACGTCATGTTCAGACCCTTGACTTCAATCATGGGACGGGCGGTTTATCGAAGGTCGATGCACGCATGTTGCACGACTGCCCCGTTGTTTCCAAGGCACGCCCGACAAGCAGAGATCAGGCGCGAAATCCTGCAATGATGAAGAGCGCGACGCTGGCGGCCGTCAAGCCGTAGCCCACACGTTCCACCCACATCGCCGCCTGGCGCACGGCACGGCCTTCACGTTTCATCAGGTAACTTGCGGTCAAAACGATCAAGGCACCGCCGATCGCCAGCGCGATGATCAACTGACGCTGCAGCAGGAACTCGAACACTTCGCCCATTGCTCAGCACAACCGGACGTGATCAGCCGTGATGCGACTCCATGCGATACACGTCCATGAGCGCGCTGTCCCCGCCCGACCTGGAAAAACCACGCATGGCTTCTTCGTGCAGTACTTCCATGGCCTGACGTTTGTATTCGTAGGCTTCGGGCGCATTCAGCATGTGAAAATCGCGCGGGCGCGGCAGCTCGATGTCGATGGTTTCGCGCACCTTTGTCGGGCGGTTCGACAGCACGATGAGCCGGTCAGCGAGGAAAATCGCTTCGTCCAGTTCCGACGTCACGAACAGATTGGTGCGACGATTCTCCTCGAAGAGCTTGAGAAAGAATTCCTGCATCAGTTCGCGCGTCATCGCATCCAGTCCGCGAAACGGTTCGTCCATGATCATGACCAGCGGATTGTTGATCATGGCGCGCGCCAATTCCGCGCGACGCTGCATGCCGCCGGACAACTGGATCGGGTACTTGTCCTTGAAATCGCGCAAGCCTACTTTGTCCAGCAGCCGATTGATCTCGCTGGCGAGCTGCGCACCCTTGAGATCACCGCGCAGCTTGGGGCCGAAGGCCACGTTCTGGTAGGCGGTCAACCAGGGCAACAGCGCCGTCTCCTGAAATACCACCATGCGATCGCGGGCAGGTCCCGAAACCAGCAAATCGTTGAGCAGGATTTCGCCGCTGTCAGGCGTTTCGAATCCGGCCACAAGACTGACCAGCACGGTCTTGCCGCACCCCGACGGTCCGACCACGGCGGTCAGCTTGCCCGATTCGATGACCAGGCTCATATCTTGCAGCACCTCTTCGCGCGCCCATGCCTCGCCGTATCCTTGATTGACCCCGCGCAGTTCCAGCTGTGCGGGCTGCGCAACGAATGGGCTGTCGGGACTAATTGTCGCGTTGTTGTTCATGTTATGCAGTCCTCAGAACAGGCGTCGCCATGGCATGCACACCGTACCCAGATAACGAATCGCGCTACTGGACAGGTAACCGGCGATGCCGATGCTGATCATGCCCACCACGATCTGCTCCAGCGAACCGCCCATGTAGGAGTTCCAGATGAAGAATCCCAGACCGCCGCCGGCCTGGGTGCCGCCGCCCGAGATCATCTCCGCGGCCAGCACCACCTCCCAGGTGATGCCCATGCCCACAGCAGCGCCGGTGAAAATCGACGGCAAGGTGCCGGGCAGAACGATTTTCCAGAACATGTCCTTTTGCGTCGCACCCATCGACTGCGCCGCGCGCAAATAAGCAATGTCGATACTGCGCGCGCCGCCGAGTACGTTGATGACAATCGTAAAGAATGCCCCGAGAAAGGTAACGAAAGCGATGGACATCTCGTTGGTCGGCCAGAAGATGAGCGACGCCGGCACCCAGGCCAGTGGCGGGATGGGGCGCATCACTTCAAACGGCGGGAAAAAGATGTCGCGGAAATAGCGGTTGACCGCCAGCGCCAGTCCGAAAGGAATACCCAGAAGCATCGCCGCCAGAAATCCGGCCAGCACGCGTTTGAAACTCAGATACCAGCTCTCCCAGTAACCGATCTTGGGCAACACCTCCAACCATGCCACCATGACGTCGGTCGGCGGTGGAATGAAACCGATGAACGGCAGACGGTAGCCGAACCAGTCGTTCCAGCGCGCGCCGATCTCCCACACAATCAGCGCGCAGACGACGGCCGTAATGCCGCGCCACAGTCTCTTATTGGCAACCAATTTCTGCCAGCGCGTGCGTCGAACGATAACCCGTTGCTGATACCCGTCCGATGCTGTTGTCGCCATTTGCGCGCTACCCCTGTCGTCTCAAGCCAGCTCGCGCTCGCCTGCCGCAAACGCCTTGATTGCTTCTTCGTGCACGGCTTCGTTGGCTTCATCCACGAGCAGACGAAACGCCTCCGACGACAGCAGTCGATAGTCGCGCGGCCGCGGGATAGCGACGGACACGATCTTCTTGGTGCGGCAGGGGCGCGTCGTCATCACCACGACGCGATCACCCAGGAAAATCGATTCCTCCAGGTCATGGGTGATAAAGAAGATCGTCACCTTGGTGCGGTCGTACATCTCGAGCAACGCTTCATGCATGATCGACTTGGTCAGCGCGTCCATGGCGCGAAACGGTTCGTCCAGCAACAATACCTTCGGATCGTTGATCAGCGCGCGCACGATTTCGGCCCGCCGTGCCATGCCGGAGGAGACTTCGCCGGGAAACTTCGAACCCACGTTGCCCAGCCCGGCCTCGGCGAGCATGTGTGCGGCCTTGTCACGCGCCTCGTGGCGGCTCATCCGACCCTGCACCACGGGTCCGTAGGCGACGTTGTCAAGCAGCGTCTTCCAGGGAAACAGCGCGCCGTTCTGAAAGACCACGACCCGATCGGCGCCTTGTTGCGCCAGTGGCCTGGCGCGCCCGCACAACAACTCGCCATCCAGATAGATTTCCCCGAAGGTAATCGAGTGAAAGCCCGCGATTGCGTTCAGCAGCGTCGTTTTGCCGCAACCGGATGGACCGACGATCATGCAGACCTCGCCGGCGGCGATTTCCAGCGAGCAGTCATCGACCGCCAGCACATTGACCCCCTCCGGGTCGTAGATCTTGGTGACGTTGCGAATGCTGATGGCGCCCTTGCGATCGCTCTCGATGCTCTTTTCGACGGCAGCCACTATCTACCCTCCAGCGCCAGCGCGCGCACGCGCCACTGCATCAGACGATTGCCCAGCAGGCGCACCAGCGCCGAGCTAAACCAGCCCACGAAACCAAGCGTAATCATGCCGATGACCATGGGCACGGTAACGTTGTTCATGTAGGCATCGACGATCAGATAACCCAGACCGCCGTCGCCCGACACCATTTCCGCGGCAACCAGCGAGAACCAGGCTACGCCGATACTGATCTGCAGCCCGGTGAACATGAACGGTAGCGATCCCGGTACGACGACGTGCCAGAAAATATGCCAGCGCTTGGCGCCCAGACAGCCGGCCGCGCGGAAGTAGGATTCGTCGATCGAATCGACGCCGAGCATCGTATTGAGCGCGGTGACGAAAAACGAAGCGAGCGTGGCGAGATAGATGACCGGTGCTTCAAAGCCGCGGAACATCAGGATCGCCAGCGGCACCCACGCAAGAATCGGAATCGGACGAATCGTTTCCAGAATCGGAAAAGCGTAGTCGCGGAAGGTCTTTGACCATCCCATGAAAAGCCCCAGCGGCACACCGGCTCCGGTGGCAATAAGAAACGCAAACAGAATTCGCCGGCAGCTGAGGTAGATGTGTTCGTAGTACTCCGCCGTAAAGATCGAGATGCCGAGAAACGGGTCGATCGAAAACAGTTCAGACAGAACCGCAACCGGGCCTGGCATTTTTTCGAAGCGCGGCAGATTCAGTTTTTCGGACACCAGCCACCAGGCAATCAGCCACAGTGCGATGCCGCCCGCCATCAGGTATGGCGTCGAGGTGCGCAGATTCTTCTTGAGCTTGTAGGCCATCATCGCCACACCGGTGGGTGCGGCAACGGGCGCTTTCGAATTGGCGGTGACGGGGGTGCTCATGCGCTGCGACCCTCCTCAGCGAAACGATGCATCATGCTGACAAAGCAACGGGATCCACTTGCGGGGTCCGCAAGCGGACCCCGCAAGTGGAAGAGAAGACGCTACATCTTCTGGACTTTCACCACTGCCAGTGGGCTCGACAGTCCACGTTCCTGCATGATCTGGCGCGCCACATCATCCGTCACGCCACCGTCACGAATCGCCGCCGCCGCAGCGGGTTTCTTCGGCAGGCTGTACAGAAACGCCGTGGCATCGTCCAGCAATCCCTGCACGCGGTCCGTTACGATGAAGTCGAGCTGAACCTTCACGTCGCCACCACCCTGGTTCTTCGGATAACCGCCGTACAGCGACCACCACAACACCTCCTTGTCGATCTTTTCGGTTTGGGATTCGGCCAGACTGGCCACTTCGTCAGCATTGCCCGGATCGGCCATGAACAGCTGCGCGTCGAGTTCCGCTTCCAGCCACCCCTTGTGCACGTCGGGACGTTGCGAAATCAGGTCGTTCAACATAACCATGAAACCGCCGTCCAGCGCGTTGAAGTCTTCACCGCTGGCGCCGCGGCGGGCGATGCCAGCCTTGACGATCTTCGACGCCGTCGGTTCCCAGATCGCCGCCGCGTCGAGCTTGCCAGCGCGGAAGTTGGTGGTGATCACTTCGATGTTCTGGTTTAGGTAACGCTTGGGCTTGATACCCGATTCCTTGAACGCGAGGCGCGCAAAGCGATCGGTGCAGGCACCGTGCGGCGCCGAAGTGATCTTGCCGTCCATCCATTTGACCGCGTCAACACCAGTCTTGAAATCGGGCGCGTCATTGCGCACGAGAAAAATGTTGCACTGCTGTTTTGATGTACCCAACACCGCGACGATGCGCATGTCGGTGCCGCCGCGTTCCTTGATGTTACGGAACGTCGAGGCGATCGCGGGCATGTCGCCCATGTAACCGATGTGCTGCTTTTCGCCGGTCATCGCGTTGACAATAACCGAGCCTTGCAGACCGATTTGAAACTTGGCGGTCGAACCGGCCGGCAGATACTTCTTCCAGAACTGCTTGCCGTTGTTGACTACGCCGGACCAGGATTCGGTGTAGTAGGGCTGGTAACCGATAACCAGATCGACCGCACTACCTTCGGCGCCGAAATCGACCCTCGCTGCCGCGGGTTGTATGAGTAACGCGGCGACCGCCGCGACCGCCAAGGCGGGAAAAATTCGCTTGGTATGTTTCAACATCTTGGTCCTCCTTTGGTACGCCGGGTGCTTTGAACAAGCGCTTGTGTTGTGATCAGCACTTTATTTATTCCGATCTATGGCAAACCAATACGCGCAATTTGTAAAATCATTCAACTCAATTAACTGATTGACTAGGACTATCAGTAGCTCAAAGGGTTTGCCCCCCTGCGCAGAAACCCTGGTGTACTGACCCCGGTATATTGACCCTGGTGTACTGGGGGATAAGCCTTGGGATGCGCGCGCTTGAGGTCATCACCGCAATAGCCGGTGCGCTTCGTAGCCGTCCGCAACGATCCCGCGTTGAGCCGCCGCGTGCTCGGCCCCGGTGGCGGGTAAGCGGACCGGCGGTGCGCGTCCTTCTCGATACATCCTACCCGTTCGACTTTCATGGATAAGGCGGGGAAGTTGCCGGACTCCGGGCGCCGCTTGCCGACGGCGCGCGGGATGGGGTGCTATGCGAGCGCGGTCTCGCTCTCGGGGATGCGGCTCAAGCACAACGCCCGGCACCCGCCGGGCGGGCGCCAGCGCCGCTTCTCTGCCGGTGACCGTGCGCCATGCCGCGGGCGGGCTCGACCTAACGCCCGGCCACAAAGACCCGTTCGACAAATTGCTGCTGGGGACGAATTGCTGCTGGTCCAGACCGAGGAGGAAGGTTTGCGGCTGCTGGCGTTGGACAGGCGCTTGACGGGTGTTGTGGTCGCGACTCATGAGCTTGAGTAAGGCAATGCGCTGCACAACGCGCCCGTCCCGAACTGGAATGGGCGCCCGCCAGAGTGAGGGCCGTATTCATGTCCTTCTTCTCGCCATGGTTGTACCCATGATAAATACGCTATCATGCTTAAAAACATGTGCGATTGACCACCGGTTGACGCACGTTGGAAAGGCTTGAAAGAGGGCTGCCCCCCGGCGGCTAAGTCACTCAGTCGGTAGCTTGCGGGCGAGCAGTTGTAGACCCGGTAGGGTCGGACTTTTTCCTTTGGGCAGACAGGCCGCCGTATATAATTAGCTATGGCTAGCGTAGACATTCAAGAACTCATCCGGCCTTCCGCTCCTGAGGAGCAACCCGAGCCCGGTTATCAGGCATGGTTAAAGGATGAAATCGCCGCCGGCAGCGCGGAGCTTGACGCTGGCCAATCTGTTCCTGCCCAACAAGTCTGGAGAGACCTCGGCCTGGAATGAGGATTGTTTTCTCCAAGCGAGCCGAAAACCGGCTTCGCCAAATCCATACCACCATCGCCCAAGACAACCCGATCAGTGCACTTAAGGTCACCAGCCGGATACGGCAGGTTATCGAGCTTTTAGCCGAGTTTCCCTACATCGGTCGAGAATGGGGGGATGGCTCTTCCCGCGCAATGACTGTCTCCGGTCTGCCTTATCGGATTCATTACCGTATTAATCCTGCTGCCGATGCGCTTGAAGTCATCACGATTGTTCATACGCGCATGCGCTCTGCCGACCTTTAAGCGCATCGCAATAAGTGTGAAGCGTGACTTCGCCAATGGACAACGATGAAGCCGGGGCGAACGCCGGGCGGGATTGTTTCCGACAGACTGCCGCTATAGATGACCCGCCCACTGGCATCCAGCGAACGCAGCGCAGACCGAACACAGCGCAAGCGATGGTCGCGGGCAGTGATGCCTCTGCGCTGCGCCGCCGTGCGCAACGATCAGGAAATCGTTGTTGACCACTGTTTGCAGCGGTTGCTGGCCTCCCGACACCGCCATCGCCACCACCGTCCCGCCGCGCAGCAAGAGCCGCACCGCCTGCCGCCCACCGCATCCCGACTTCAGGAGGCTGAGAAACAGGCGGGGGGGTATAGTCTCCCCCGGTACAGTGAGCCGACGCCGATATGCGCTTGCGCCCGGCATTCGCAAGTATCGCTGTACCCGCGGCTGGGCGTTGCCCTGCTCCCAGCGAACCGTCGCGTAGCGCAGCAGTGACCATCAGCGACATGCCATGGTGCATCATCAACGGGCAGACGGTGCTTTTCTTTGAGCGCTCACCACCCTGCGCTCCCGTCCGGTATTGCCGCCTGCTTCTGTATCCAGCCGGGGTGCGAACGGATGTGAAGTGTACCTCTCGGCTGGGTCGGGCCGAGCGGTTCTTTGGTTCGTGCTCTACCGGGCTCGGTCAGGAAGCGGGTCGATTCCGGCGAACAGGGTACGCATCACACCTTCGTGCCCGTAGTGTTCGTGCAGCCATTGCTTGATTTCCGCCGTTGCGAGCGCTTTTTTCAAGCTTTCGATGGTGTTTTTAGCATTCTCATACACGTCACCCATGGCGCGGGAGAGACCCGCGGCATCCAGATAGTGAAGGACTTCGGCTCGTCGAACCGGACGCCGCCGACAGTTCGCAGGAAGCTGAGGTCGATATTCAGGGCCTGCAGTCGGTCGTTGTTGTTTCTCGGGTCGAGTGCGGTCTTGGCGCAGAATCGCGCCGTCGGAGATTGCACGCCCGCAGATCTGTAGAACAAGGAACGCAATGGTTTACGGTTGCCTGGCTACATCACCGGCATTGCGTTCCAGGGATTGCTCACGTCAACGGGCACAGGCTCGCAGTCACGCGCGTTGCGAGTCGCCAGCGATCCCTTCGTTGACGATGGCGATTGCCGCAATCATGCCATCCGGCACTGACAGCGTATTACCGGCGCGATGGGCATTACCCATAATCTCTCCGTAGACCATTGCCGCGTCCTCCATCAGCCCGAAAATTCGCTCGATGAACCGGCGGCGCCAGGCATCGAGTCCGGCTTGCAGCAGGCTGGAACGTTGGTCCGTGCGGACCTTGGCGATGCCGTATGCAATCTCAGCAATCGTCACGGTGGGGAGCGCGAGTGAATCGTCATACAGTGCGAGCCAATCCATCACCTTTGGATTGGGCGAGCGGCGAAGAGTCTCCGAGATAACGTTGGTATCGAGGCAGATCACAGCTCGATGCCATTATGGTCTCGCCGTGTGGATCGCAATACCGCCTCCAGATCGAGGTCGATTGCAAATCGGCGGTTCAGGTCGCGATAGAACCCGGCTGCCGGCACGCGCCCCGTTTGCTGTTCCGCGTACGCCTCTAGTGCGCGCTCGACTACGCCGGCGACGGTACGGCGCTCACGCTGCGCAAGACGATGAGCCAGTTCACGGGTGCGCGCACTTCGAACCGACAACTGTGGTTGTGGCATAGGTCGAATTCCGGTTAGTGAACTTGTCATGATTGTGTGCAACTGTCATCTAGCTGACAAGAGCCAGCCTGTGTGGCTGCCGGGCTCATGCGCAGGCGTTCTGTCAGGTCGAGCAGGGACTGTCAATTGAGCGGGGCTCGGGCAGGCTTCGATGATAGCCAGATGCAGCTCCCGCTATCCCCGTCACCGGTGCCTCCAGAGGTCAACCGTTTCGCCGTCTGGCTGGACTATCGCTTTGCCCTGAGCTTTCGTGACGTCGAGGACTGGCTCGCCCCGCGCGGTTTGGCGTACCCGTCGAAACGGCCCGCTCACATCCACCGCGTCTAAGGTAGGCTTATCCAAGCGCGGCAACGCCCGGCGCCTGGGACTGAAACACCTGCCCGCCGCCGTAGCGGCTGTCGGGCCTGATCAGTTCACCCGCATCCGGCTTGCCCACATCAGTGGCGGCCAATGCCGTCTGGCCGGCTCCGGCATCGCCCCGGCCGGCAGCAAAACTACCCGCATCACCCTCGGCCATCGCTTCCTCCCCGGGCATGTCAGCGGCGCCCGCCTCACCGCCCAGCGCCCGTTGACGGCCTTCGGATCGCCCCACACCGGGAACAGCTTGCGAGATCTATTCATCGTCAAGCGCACGCTGGCTTTGCCTCAAGCGGCTTGCGCCTCGCGCAAATTGCTCACCTCAGCGGCGGCCCGCCGGCGCTGGTGCAGTTTGCGTAACAATGCTTGCGCGCCTTGCGGCTGTTCCTCGCTTAGGGTTTGTAGCGCTTCGCTGATCTCCCCTTCAGGGCGCCTCTAAAAATAGTCATTTTTTCGTGAGTGCAAGAAAGCACCGCGCGCAGAACCGCAGTGTATAGGTGATACCTGAGGATTGGAGCACGGAGCTGACGCCGCAATCGCGGAAAAAGTGCATTTTTAGAGGTGCCCTTCAGTCAATCCTAACTGCGCCAGCGCCGCGCTCTGCCCGCGCAAGGCTTGCAGCGCGTCCGGCCCGCCGTTGCCGGCGGCGAGCTGCGCGAGCAGAGCACGGATATGGGCACCGCCCGCGGCATTTTTTTCATAGCGCACATCCAGCGGCGGCACTTGAGTAACCGGTCCGCCGCGCAGCGCGCTGCGCTGGGCCTCGCGCACATTTGCCAGCAGCAGATGGACAAGACGGCTCAAAGCTTCCTTGCGGGTAAGAGTTCGGTTTCGTCTGCAGCTGGCTCTGGCGCTCGATTGCGTCCTGGCCGCAATACGGCATCGTCGCGCGCATAGCGAGCGACTACAAGACAGCGGACCTGCGCATCCCGATCACGCTGATTAAATGGCTGCTGTACGGTTTCCACGTATACGCAACCGTGTTCGACTGAAGATCCATGGAGTGCAAGCGTGGCATGTGGTTATCGCGTTTCGAATCTATTTGCTCGTGCCTGGGCTGAACTCGAGCCACCGCCCGCGACGGTCCCGGCCGAACACATCGCCAGTGTAGAAGCGCCACTGACTGCGCTGCTCGGAGAATAACGACGGACCGAAGCTCCGATGCACTTCGTCTGGCCTGTATCCGAGTGCAATCAACAACGTAGGAAAGATCTCAAAGTGCGTCGAGTGTGCGTAGCGAGCGCGGAGGGTGCGATGGAGCGCCCCGTGGATCTCGTCATTGCCGGAGAACGCCAGTAACGGTGCGAGCACTTGCGGTGCATTAACGTGGGTCGGCGTGCAATGCGTGACCAAGCGTCCGTCATCAAGGATGTTCTAGCCGTGGTCGGAGGTGTAGATCAGCACATAGTCCCTACCGTCAAGTGCTGGCAGCAACTCTGCGAAAAATCCGTCAACCGTCCAGCGAAGCGCATTCAGATAACTGTTGACTGTACGTTCCCGATCACCAAGCGGTTCGTCACGAACAAGCGTAGGTGCGAACACCCGTGGCGCATCGCGCGGATATCGATCCTCGTAGTGAAAGTGCGCGCCCGCCTTGACGACCAGGGAAAACGTATGTGACCCGCGATCAAGGGACTCGCTCAGAATACGCGCGAGCAACGCGTCGCCTCGCTCTGCGTACGCCTCCCTGAGCGACGCGAATTTGACCGCGGCTTCCGTGTCCGGCCGATGCAGATCAGAGTGTTGATAGAACCAGTCGATGTGTTGCTCATCGTAGTGGGTCAGCATGTTGTTGGTCCGTATCGAGCTCACCTGACCATCCAGATACTGCAGGCGGTATCCGGCCGCTTGCGCGTACTGGAACACGTCAGCCGCGCATAGTTCGAGAAAAGTCGTGTCCGGCACGTCGCGCGGTTGCAAGCCGCTACGCATAATGACGTGCGAATAAGCCGAACAACCGGAACCCGCCAACGCCGCACCGTAATTGAGCGTCTTGCCTTCGACTGTCTTCAGATACGGTGTGGTGGGCCGCGGGAATCCGTTGATCGACAGGTAATCTGCACGCACGCTCTCATCGACGACGAGGATGACGTGTTTGACAGCCGCTGTGCGTGGGTCCAGAACAGGCTCTTCCCGTGGACCCTCGTACGTGTCGTCCAGCAGTGCGCAGTCTGTCATGTGCCCTCACTGCGAACGGGCGGCGCGCACCTGACTATTGCGCAACTGGCAGGCCAGACTTTCTGGCCCTACACCGATTTACGGTTGCACGACATGGGAGAGGGACTCGCCGATGGCAAACCGGACTTCGCGGCTGGACCTCGTGACTAGCGCACGCCTGCGCTGTGGGCTATTGGACTGACTAGAGTGGTCTCCGGCGCCGTCACCTTGCTGCACGATGGGCGGGCTAGAAGTCTATCCGAGGCCATTCTGTGGCACGGCGGAGAAGCGCAGGCGTCACGAGAGGCGTTCGTGAACATGACCAAGCGCGAGCGTTAATCCTTGCTTAAGTTTCTGTCGTCGATTTGAGACGTTTCAAGTCATGTGCTTGTTCGCTGCTAGCCATCAAGATCGACAGTTGCCCAGTTCCTGGCAGTCTTTAGCCAGTTTGGAAGGACTGTAAGCGGTGGCCAGGGGCAGTGCGAGTCCAGTGCATAATCTCGCGGGAAACCATACCCGCGGCCATACTGAAAAAGAGGGGGTTAACTGGTGGGCCCGGCAGGACTCGAACCTGGGAGCAGCGGATTATGAGTCCGAACTAAGCCTAGGACACTTACATCACATCAACAGCTCGCGGCACCTGCCCAAGCACTACTGTGAGCGCAAGCGCCTGATAGTGAGCGTCGCGGCGCGCGGGCGCCGCACCCATCTGGGCCCAGCGGGGCTCTACGAACAAACCGGTCCAGTCGCGCTACCCTTTCCCGGCAAAAAGCCACCTCGAAGCCAGTAAACCCATCGCGGTGATTTCGCATCGGCGACCGGTCGCACGCACGCCGGGTAAAAGCTGCTCCCGCTCCAACGCGCCCTCTCCCAATCGGTTGCGGGCGGTCCCTGCGCTCAGCGCAAAGCGCCTCGACGCCCACCGCCACCTTAACGTTGAGCCAAGGCTTTGACCGGCACTCAGAGCCGAAATCGTATCACCCCCCAGAGCCGGCAGTGTCTAGTCAGACTCGCGCCTACACTCGCACCGGCCCGCGCCGTCCTCGATTCGCGCAGTGGGCTGGCGGTTGCGGTGCGATGGCCGAGGTGGACGGTGTCGATGGACGCATCTCAAGCGCTTCGCCAACAAGCCGGTAGCCCCATGGGGCTACCGGCGCCATCGCCCCGAGGAAACCGTTCTCTACGGCAATCGTAGAGCAACCCGCTGAGCCGGTGTTCGCCGGGCAAGAGAGAGCAGGGCTGGGCGTGGCCTCGATACGTGCGCGAAGAATTCGAGTCGTATTGGCGCTGCGCTCGATTGGCACATGGCTTCATACGCGCTAAGTGCACGGGCTCTCGCTTACCGAGCATCGGGTAGCGTTTAGCTGTAAACGCCGCGGCGGGTGCCCAACGTGTGCAGCGCGGCGCCTGGCCGAGACGGGCGCGCACCGGGTGGACAATGCCAACGCGATTGTCGCGCGCCCGGTGCCAACCGGGCGTTGAATAACAGTCGGATCAGATATCGTCTTGGCACCGCAGGCGTGAGAATAATCACCGCGAGAGACAGACTCCGCCCCGCGGTTGCAAGTTGTCCGTAAAACAGAATTTGCGCTCCAATGTTTGCCAGAAGCGAAATCAATAAGTCAATACCAACCTCAAAACGGCTTTGACGCTGGGTCTGCATCGATTAACGTTCCTCTATTCTCAGCACATCTCCCGGTTGGTTGTATCCAACCGCAGTTCGCCTGGTGCTAACGCATACAGGTGGTTTAGACAAGCTGTTGCTCGGCGCGCTGCTTCGCCCACTCCCATGCCGACTCGATATCCTTCTCATAGGTGGCATAAATCACGCAATCGGTTGGCTCTCCGCCAAATAAAGTGAAGCCCCGATAAATGCCAACCCGATACAGCCCAATATGCCGCTCGGCCACCGTATGAGATGGCGTATTTTTGTGATGCGACGCCCAATAAATGCTTCTGACGCCCAACTCAACAAAAGTGTTATGAGTCAGCGTCCACATCACATGCGTGGTATGTCGCCCGCGATGGCCGGAGAGCACATAAGCACCGATCCAGCCCACCCGCGGCGTCCCATCAGGATCACGGATGATGTCGTGCATCCACAACCCTCCAACCACCTCATCGGCACAATGGGCAAGATAAAACAAATATTCGCCACTATCAATACGGTCAAGCAGTTCTTCAAACGATTGCGGGGCATCATCGGCGAATCCCAATGCCGTATCCGGATCAGACTGTCGAACCTGCCACCAATACTGCAAGTCGTAACGACTCGGAGCATTCGTGACGGTTATAGCCGGCGGCGCCTGTAGCAAAGGCGCTTCCATGGACATTCTCCTGCGCAAAATCTCTAAAGGGGCCGAGAGGCGCGCATTGCCCCGACCCATTTTTCATCATTTCAGGGCGAGGCGACTGCCTCGTGGCGACTCCTTCGGACAAAAAGCTTCAACCGGGCGACGGATTTACACCAGGGCACCTCTAAAATTCAAGAATAACCTCCACTTCTATCCACATGTCTTTGGGATTTTTCAGTCAACCTCGAGTGACAACTACTTCATGCCGGATTTCGCGTTTCTCAGCTTCGATAAGCCGACTTCTCCTGTCCAAAAAAGGTCATTTTCCCTTTTTCTCAAATTGCAGACCTATATCTCCTGCACAAAGTCACCAAGCATCTCATGTTATACACCCTGTTCATCATGCCAACCTTCACTTCAGTACGCACAAGCCCTATCACTCGTGAGTAAAGTCCGCCGTGCTCATGGGTCAATGACCCAAAAACATGCTCGACTCTAGCACGGATTTTTGCACGCCTAGCATTCGACTTCTTGTTGCGCTGCGACAACGGGTTATGCCTATTGCCCTTTTTGTGAACAGGGCTACGCCTGTCCATCGCAGCCAAGCTGATTTCACTGTTCTCGCCTTGATAAGCACTATCCGCCCATACATCAGCCGATGTGTTGTCCGATAATAGTTCAATAAAGATCTGTGAATCGTGAACTTCAGCTGAGGTCACCTCATAGTCGCGGACCCACTTGTGCGCGTTATCTACCGCCACATGATTGTTATAGCCAAAATGCGTTTCTTCATCCTTCTTCGCCCGGCGCGCATCGGTATCCTTGTGCCTACTTACGTTGGGATTATCCTTGAAACGTTGAGGTATCTCCCCAGCTTTTATCTGCTCGTTCTCGGCACGAGAGTTTCTTTGCTTGGGCACATCAACAAAGCTAGCATCCGCTATTCGACCTTTTCGCGCCTTATAGCCTTGAGCATTCAACTGCTCATCGAAATCGTCGAACAGCGTGCGCATCAATTCACACTCAACGAGTTGTTCCCTGAACAACCCTATCGTTTTAGCGTCAGGGATCTTTCCTTCAGGGGTCAGACCAAGGAAGCGACAGAAAGAATATCTGTCTCTAATCTGATATTGCGCCTCATCATCAGATAAATTGTATAAATGCTGTAGAACTAGGACTTTAAACATCAAAACGACATCGTAAGGCTTGCGGCCCACTCGGCTTTTTCGGTTCTTTTCTCGGATAACAGTCAATGTCGGTCTGAAGTGCTCCCAATCTACCAGCCTATTTAGGGGCACCTCTAATAATCCACATTCTGAAATCTAGTGCCACAGAAAACAACGCACTTCCATCGTGAGTCAAGGACCTCCTAGTCGATGCCAAGCACGGCTACATTGACAATCTCTTTGCAGATACCTGGAAGGCGCTGTCGCTTAATCGATGGATAAAGACGGCTAACTTCACGAAGCGCAGCGGTATTGAGATAACTGAGGCAGTATTGTTGCTGTTAGTGTGGAAATGGCTCAACGTATCGTCTATTGCGCTATTGTGCCGCAAAGCATTGGGTCTGTTCAGCGAGGCCAAAAAGGATGTGATGTACGACCTGTTGAAGCGCGAAGATATCGATTGGCGATGCCTTAATCAGCGAGTGAGCGAAGGAAGTTCATAGACAGAACAAGCTCAATGATAGCGAGACGCATGTATTTGTGTTGGATGACACTATCACAACGCGGCGTGGCAAGAAGATGGAGGGGGTATCGAGTCACTTTGACCACGTGACTAATAGGCATGTAATGGGTCATCAGGTATTGACCTTGGGCCTGGCGACGCCGGAAGTGTTTTTTACCCTTGGACTCTCAGCTATTCGTCAGTCAGAGCAAGGCTCAGGGTTTAGCGCGCGCTTACCAAGATAGCGATAGCGTGGTGTCAAACCGTTACGTCGAAGCGAGCGAGCAAGATAAGCCCACCATGGCTCAATCGATGATGGAACGGGCAATAGACAATGGCTTGCAGGCGCGGTACCTAGTGGCGGATGCGTGGTTCGGCAGCAAACGCATGATTCGCACAGCTCTTGCTTTGGATGTTTGCCCAATTTTTCGGATGAAGCGGGGCAAGATGAAGTACCGAGTAGTGGGTGATAAGGGCAGACGAACTGACTGAGATGCCCATGAGCTGTACAGCCGGGCTGTCAGGAGGAACTGGAGAAAGGTGCAAGGTCTGCCATGGAAAGTAGTGTCGATGGAGGTGGAGGTGAATTTGTCGGAGGAAGAAAAGGATAGCTCTCAATGGAAAAGGGTCATGTTGTTGTTTGTGCGCAGCCTGAAGGCACCTGGGGAAGCGCAGGTTGGCAAGAAAGACTGGGCACTATTGGTAACGACTGATGGGCAACTTAGCATCAGCAAGCTGTGACAGCTCTACGCTGTGCGCTGGGGCATAGAGGTTTATTTCAAGGCAGCGAAGCAACATCTTGGTTTTCTGGTGGAGCAGACAAGAACCTTCGCCTCGCACACCGCCTCGATTCATTTAACCGCCATTCGCTATTGGATGTTGGTTCATGCGAAGTTGAACAATCCAGGACTTGGTATTGGAGATGCACGGGCCACTATTCAAGAACAGTTGAACAAGTTAAGCTTTGCGGGAGATTTATGGGATCTATTTCGGGGGCTTGTTAGCGAAACATTAATCGGCCTTGGAAAGGAACTTGGCTGTTCAGTGGCGACTATCATGCACACTGTAGATGAAAAAATAGAGGCATTTCTTACTCAAAGCCTTCAACTCGACTCGTTCACGTTGCAGGTGGAATTTTGAATCCCGAAACTTGAGTTTTAACTATCCCCGCCATATTGATAAATGAATATAGTACATCGAGCACAAGAGCTAAAGTTTTAAATTTCTTTGGAATTTAAACTGATCTAGGGAGATTTTTTCTCGGCAAACCGTCCTTTACTGAAACAATTTCTAGGAATAGATTCTATAATAAAAGTATTTTAAATACTATTCTGAGTTGAATAGGTAGACACGCAATAGTCACTCTATTCCAACGTACAACATGCGCATTCTACATCGTGCGGTATGTGCGCCGCCGCCGACGTGATCCAACGAATGACAACGCAGCCAGACGGCGCGTGCCCTGAGGGTCGTAACGGCCTTCACCTAACGGGTAAGCTAAGAGACCCGATAAAACTGTCTTGAAACCCAGACCTTACCCACTGTTTAAAGTGTCTAGTCAGACTCGCCCCGGCCAGCGCCGTCCTCGATTCGCGCAGTGGGCTGGCTGTTGCGGTGCGATGGCTGAGGTGGACGGTGCCGATGGACGCCGCTCAAGCGCTTCGCCAACAAGCCTGTGCCTCATGGGGCTACCGGCGCCATCGCCCCGAGGAGACCGTTCTCTACCGAATCGTAGAGCAACCCGCTGAGCCGTTGTTCGCGGGGCAAGAAGCGCAGGACCGGGCGTGGCCTCGATACGTGTGCGAAGAATTCGAGTCGTATTGGCGCTGCGCTCGATGGGCACATGGCTTGGTACGCGCCCAGTGCACGGGCTGTCGCTGACCCAGCACCGGGTAGGGTTGAGCTGTAAACGCCGCGGCGGGTGCCCTTGGTGTGCAGCGCGGCGCCTGGCCCAGACGGGCGCGCCCCGGGTGGACAATGGGCTAACGGGTGGACAATGGGCTACCGGGTGGACAATGGGCTACCGGGTGGACAATGGGCTACCGGGTGGACAATGGGCTAGCGCGTGCACCGTATCGCCAGCGGGTGGTGTCGTTTCCCTGGCCCCTTCGCCGGCGGTTCGCGGCGCAACCTAAAGGGCTTACCCGGGGGCTTGGGGTGGTGACCCGGGCGCGGTCAGCGGCGCGACTCCATCGCGCGCGCGTACGGCGCCGCGACGGCGCGCGCACCGGTAGGGTGACTGTCATCGAACGCTTGGGCTCGACGTTGAATCTGAACGGGCACTGGCCTGTTCTGGCGCTAGAGGGCACCGACACTTTTGAACCGGGCAAAGCGCGCTTTCACCGCGCCTCAGCGCCACGACCGGGCGAGTTCGAGGCGCTGCCGAGAACGCGCATCACGCGCCTCACCCGTACGCGGGTGCGTGCGGGTGGGCGGGCCGGCGAAGAGGAGCAGTCCTGCCTCGACTTCGACCTCAACTCGCCCTACGCGCCATCGACCCGCGCCGCCATCGGGTGTGTCATCGCCGCCGGTCCCAGGCCGGGCGGGCCACGATGCGCCTACCTCACCCTTGGCTGGCCGGCGAATCCAGGGCCGCACTGGCCAAGCCTTTCACCGCCGCTGGCGCTGGCTGCTCGCTCAACTGCGCGGTGGCCGGTGAGCCAAACGAGCGCGCCAAGCTCGAACGGGTGGGCCTATACATGGCCCGCGGCCCCCTCGCCGGGCCGCGCTTAAGCGTCCACGGCGATGGCCTGGGGGGCTTGAGTTGAAGCGCCCCTTCAGCGATGGCACCCCCCACGGACTGTCCGAGCCCGAGGACTTCATCGCGCCTCTGGCCGCTCTGGTGCCACGTCCTAGGGGCCACGTCCTAGGGCGCATTCGGTGAGGGACCCCGGCCTCTTGGCGCCCCATGCACCCCCACAGCGCCGCCTCATCGTCGCGCCCCGCCCCAAGCCCAGCGAAGAGGATGGGCCGTCCAGCGCGCCACTGCACGGGCGGGCTCCATTGAAACGCGTATTCGCTATCGATAGCCGCCGCGGCCCACCCTGCGAGGGTGAGGGGCGTGTCAGTGCGGTTGTCACCGAGCCAGGGGTGAGGGCCCGGAGCCTCCTACACCTTAACCGTCGCGGCACCGAGCCCCCTGATGGCACCATGGCATCCATGCCGCGCTGAGCCCACCAATAGCTTGTGCTATTCGAGCCCATGGCCCGCGGCTAACGCACGTCGCGACAAACACGCCCTCGGATTCAATCGCAACGGCTGCCGGCGAGCGGCGCGCCTGACGTAGGGCCTCGTCCAAGCCCCTCGCTGCGCCGATGGGGGGTCCCGGGGCTTCGCCTTATGAACCTTACCTCGATACTCAGCCATGCTGCCCCAAAGGCCGATTAAATTTCCTATCCCTATCCCTTCCCTCAGCTAAACTTTTGAATGTAATTTAAACCCGTGGGCACGTCGGGCAACCAGGCATACCATTCCTCGAAAAATGCGCACAGGTCGTCAATGCCCTTATCTTTCCAGTCGTACTTGACGTCTTCATCGGTGTCTTCGGGAATGGACTTGACATTTTCCACGGCTGCATCAAAGTAGGTTTGAAACCCTCGATAGTCGTCGCTGTACCATTGGCGCAACTGGATTTACTTTGCCCCCTAACCCCCCAAATCCGGGGGGTTAGGGGGCAACTGCGTAAGTCCTTTTCGTGAGTGGATCGAGCGCAATGGTTACCAGATTGTGCCTGGTAACGAGAAAATCCTTTTATCGCGGGCTACAAACCTCAAGCGCCTCTAGGCTCAGGCAGTGGATACTGCAGCTCCGCAATCATGGCATC
This sequence comes from Gammaproteobacteria bacterium, assembly GCA_012103455.1. Classification (GTDB taxonomy): domain Bacteria; phylum Pseudomonadota; class Gammaproteobacteria; order HK1; family HK1; genus WLWT01. The sequence goes on along the minus strand of WLWT01000001.1, from coordinate 1,882,005 downwards.
CAGGGATTCCTCATTGGGGCCAGCGCTCTCTAAATCCAGCCAAGTCAGAATCGGGAGCATTTCAACTTTGTAACCAATAGCCTGCTCCGGGCTTTGTTTGTGTAGCCGCGCCCCTACGACTTCGCTCAAGGTATGCTTTAGGCGTTAGGCGGCAAAGAGCAAACTTGCTATGCACCCGTCAGAATCGCTGTCTCGTGCTGAATCATCGATTGCGTAACATCCTTATCTTCTGGTGGAGCAGCAGCGCTATCTATCTCTTGGAATCGGGCGAGGAATGCTTCAACTGTGGGCTTGGTTACCGTTGCAAACTCAGCAAAAGTGGCCGAATTTTGATAGTCGGCAACCGCGTCATCCACGTCGCTCAAATCCATATCCTCCAACGGCGTCATCTCGTACTTGTAGAGGAAAGGCCGCAAACGTGCCTTGGTTTCCGTCTCTAGCTGGAGCGAACTCGGGTTACATAGCTTGAATCTTGGCATCATTGCGACGCTCGATCGGGCCAGCTGTTCATGCCGTCAATTGCTCGGTTAATGTCCGCAAGATTGTTATAGATATGCGGACACAGGCGAAAGGTTTCTGTCTCTGGCGTGCTGCCACCGCTCGATCCAGCGATGTGATGGGATTCGTAGATGTAATCGTAGAGCGAGGTTGTCCCGATGTCAGAACTCCTCGGCGCCTGCACGCGAACCACACCACGGCTGCGAGTTTCGTCAAACGGTGTGACCAGTTCCCAACCTGCATTCTGAAGCTCGGTTTTCAGGTATTGGGCCAGATATTGCACCCTCTGGTAGGGATCCTTTTCCGAATCCTCTGCACCAATTTCGTTCAACACATTCCACATTTCCTGCGTCCAAAACAGGACAATGATGTCAACGTCATCCCGTTGGCCCAGCATTTCGAAACGCAGTGAAAATGGGTTCATTACAGGAATGTCTTGCCAATCGCTGGGAACTTCGATTTTGTAGTTGTAGGCGAAAATACTCGGCTCAAAATTCTCAACCTTGTCTGCGGTCATGTAGAGGATGCCGGTTTGCTTCGGTCCCAAGAACCACTTATGCCCACTGGAGACGAAACTGTGGCCGTATTGCAGATTGATGGGTGCTCCACCCCACTCCATTGTGCCATCTACATGGACGTGGCAGTTCCCCAGTTCGTTTGCCCTAGTCCAAATGCCTTGGCGGACAGAGTCCGGGAGGCGAAGGCCAGACCCATTGGAGGTCTGGGAGTAAGACACGAAGCGTGTCTTATCATCCATTTTATCGGTGAATGCTGCCAGGATGTCTGTTTCTGAGACGGTGGAGACAAAATCGACTTCCCTGATTTCGAACAGCGATTGGTCGGGGGCTTCGGCAGTCCAGCCCGCGCGCAATTGCCATGCAGTGAAGTTTGTGGGGTGGTTCTCTTTCCACAACACCACGTTGTCTCGTTCGCTGGGTGTTGTCGTTTCCGTCCACTTGCGATAGCCGCAGTTGATGGCGTTGTTCCCTTCGCTCGCATTGCGGAGGATAGCCAAGCGATTGTAATCGGGATCCGCCGCGTCTTCCGGTACTCCTAGTCCGATGGCCAGTGCTGTGCGAGTGGCTTCAACTTGCTCTACGCGAATTCCTTCCCCCATCCGGGTCTGTTGGGCCACATTGAGATTGTATTCAGCCCGTAGCTGATTCATCGCATTGAGCAGTGGAGTAGGTTCGGGACAAAGGTTGGCCGCATTCATCGGGATGTATTGCTGCTGTGGCGACTCGCCGGCGAACCCGAACTCGTGTCGAAACTCTGTCCAATAGTCCTCAGCAGGAAGGTCGGCGATACTCCAGAGATACTCGAAAAATTGGTCAACTTCTGCGTTGATTGCGCCGTAGGCGGATCGGGAAAGGACGTTGCGATCGCGCAATTTTCCCAGCAGATTGTGCGACCGAGCGATCGCGTCTGCGACGGTTTTAAGCTTGGTTTTTGCGGGCATTGTCGCTCTCCGTTATTTCAATAATAATGGTAATATATTCTCGCCGCTAACGCTGTTGCGGTATAGCGGGGGCTTCCAAGAGACTCCCGGAGGGAGATGGATCGGGACTTACGCAGTTTGCCCCCTAACCTCCCACGATTTGGGAAGTTAGGGGGCAAATAAATCCATTTGCGTAAGTCCTATGGATAAAATTGAAGGCAATGGAGGCTTATCAAACGCCTCCGGGCTCGGGCCAATGCACCCCCGCTCCAATCCCAGCGAAGATGATGGGCCGCCCAGCGCGCCACCGAACGGGCGGGCTCCATTGAAACGCGTATTCGCTATCGATAGCCGCCGCGGCCCACGCTGCCAGGGTGAGGGGCGTGTCAGTGCGGTTGTCACCGAGCCAGGGGTGAGGGCTCGGAGCCGCCAACACCTTAACCGCCGCCGCACCGAGCCCCCTGATGGCACCATGGCATCCATGCCGCGCTGAGCCCACCAATAGCTTGTGCCATTCGAGCCCATGGCCCGCGGTTAACGCACGTCACGACAAACACGCCCTCAGATTCAATCGCCACGGCTGTCGGCGAGCGACGCGCCTGACGCAGGGCCTCGTCCAAGCCCCTCGCTGCGCCTATGGGTGGTCCCTTGGGCTTCGCCTTATGAACCTACCTCGAGACTCAGCCATGCTGCCCCAAAGGCCGCTTAAATTTCCCATCCCCATCCCCATCCCCTGCCACGTACTTCTGCTGAGTCCGTTTAAACAATGATTGAGGGGTACTGTGCTCTTGCGCAACAAGTTTACTGATTAAAGATAGCTGTTATCGTTGTCGCGCCACAGTTGCGACTGTACTTCCGGCAAGTTCTAAGGAAAAAAGGGTAAGCAGAAAAAAGCTCCAAATCCACAGTCAAATTACTTTTCATGTAATATATGCGAGGAATCATTTACCTCAGTCATTAATAGCTTGCTATAGTACGGAGTGAGGAAGCCTTCATATTTCTTCAGAAATTCTGGTGACAGATACTTGCCGCCAAGAATTTTCCCTCGGCACAGATCAGTGCCACAGTGGCAATCGGATACTGCGATGGAAATCCATTCCGTCATGGCATAATCGAAATTGATCTCGTCTCCTGTGTAAATCTTGCGCCTTGCGACGAGATCATATCCACCTACTTCGTTGGCTCTGACACCACAATTTGGGTCACACGAATGATTCACTAGCTCAAATGGTTCATCGACTCGAACGTGTGTATCGACATCGATTTGAAGCGTTTGCCATGTGCGTTCCACAGAAGTAACAACAGGTGTACCGATGATTACAATTTCATCCGATTCAAAATCTTGGCGTGCGAAAATGCCACGACCTTTCTTGGCGACACGCTTTATAACAACAGGAAGGTCGGTGGTAGGAATTGTGTTCATAAAAAATCACCTCGTCAATCACATGCCGCTTATGGACATTATTTACATGGATGAAAAAATATGGCCTCAGACATTGTCCAAACAAACAACCAATCTTTTTGCCAAGGTTTCCACATTTAGTTCGGCCAACATGCTATACTAGCTACTCGGTGCTGCAATTATCTCCACTGAGCCAGCTGCCCACGCTGCGAGGGTGAGGGGGTGTGTCGTTGCGGTTGTCACCGAGCCCCCTGATGGCACGATGGCATCAAGGCCGCGCCGAGCCCACCAATAGCTTGTGCCATTCGAGCCCATGGCCCGCGGTTAACGCACGTCACGACAAACACACCCTCAGATTCAATCGCAACGGCTGCCGGCGAGCGACGCGCCTGACGTAGGGCCTGGTCCAAGCCCCTCGCTGCGCCGATGGGGGGTCCCGGGGCTTCGCCTTATGAACCTTACCTCGAGACTCAGCCATGCTGCCCCAAAGGCCGCTTAAATTTCCTATCCCCAATTTCCTATCCCCCGCCGATTCGTTGCACCGCACACCGCTGCGGTCCAGCGGGACCACGCAACCGCCGGTCACGGTGAGCGCATTCGCCCTTTGGACCGGCCCGGCTGCGGGCCCGCGATGCAACCCTAGAGCGGGCCGCCACCTTGGCGTCCGTTGTCTTCAGTTGGTTGCGGATGCCACTGCAAGCCCTCGTCGATGGCACAGTTGTCGAAATGGGCCTCCGAAGCAGATGGATGTATTCGGCGCGCCCACGGCGCGCCAGGCAAGCGTGTGGAACACCGGGTTAGAGGCGCAAACGGCAGCTTTTGAAGCGGTTCAACCGGGCGTTCCATGCGAAACCGTGGACGCGGCGGCCAGACGGATCGTCGAGGCGGCCGGCTTCGGCCCGGGTTACGCCGTCCCGGGTCTACCGCACCGGACGGGTTACGGTATCGGTCTTGAGGTACACGAATGGACCTGCCTGGTGCGGGGCAACACCACACCGCTGGCACCAAAGCATGTGTTTTTCCAACGAACCCATGAGTCTGTATCTATAGTGGGTTCGGCGTCCGGTTGGAGGATCACTTCTACGTCACGAAGGAGGGTCCAAGAGGGTTTACCGAGCCCTGCGCGAGCGTTGTGGATCCCTTCGGCATCAATGTCTCCCATCATCTTTCTGATAGCGGGTCGGGCTGAACAACAGGGCCGGCGCATGCACTAATTTGCTAAACGGAAATACCGCTATCAATAACAGCACTAGCAGCAAGTGAAGTATTAACCACGCATCACCCGGCAACGCCTTCGGCTCGAACTCAACTAAACCCAACGTGAACGTGGTCAATCCACCGATGTTCGGTGGCGCCACGTAACGCATCACCAACCCGCTAGCACAAATAGCCAGCAACAGGGCCAACATCAAATGATCCGAGAGCGTGGAGATGTAACGCACCCGGTCCACCAGCACCCGCCTGAGCCACAAACCCAGTAACGCTACCGCCATGGCAATAGCGGCCCCTGAGGCAAAGCCTTGGATGGCGATGACGGGCTGCCAGATGGGCTCGGTGAAGTAGCGCAGGTGTTTTAGCAGCACTACGCACAGAGCGGCATGAAATACCCAGCCGAACAACCAAGTCCACTTGCTCGCTTTAAATAGACTCTCAAAGAACAACAGTTCCTTGCTAAGACGCCAGCAAACGCCAAGGTGGGTTCTAGGCGCGGGCATGGTAGGGATCTTAAGCGGCGCGGGCGTGCGTGCATAACGCCAGATACGGGCCGCAAGCCCGACAATGAATACACCCGCGCACCCGTAGAATGCGATAAAAAATACGAGCGACACGATATCCATGCCGCCGCGCCCGATTACACGCAGCCTGTAGGTTTGGGCAAACCGGCGTACCTACAGGCTTGCCTGGCCGGCCCGTACGGGAACAGCTCGTAGAGATAACGGCTATTGCCTTTGTCCTTGCCGAGGCGCTTGCCTATGGCCCGGGTCAACAACCGCACCGCCGGCGCGATCTGATACTCCTGATAGTATTCGCGCAGAAAGTTGATGACTTCCCAATGATTGCCCGTTAACTGCGTTTCGTCGGCGGCAGCCATGGCCCGCGCCACTTGTTCCGACCAATCGCCGAGTTCACGCAGATACCCTTCTTCATCGGTCACCAATTCCACACCGTCAACGGTTATGCTCATACCCTTACTCTCACAGCCGCTCGGTACCACGCTTGCGCTTTTTCCATGGCGCTCACCCATTATGGCGCTCGCCTATTGTGGTGCCTAAGCAATACAGGGACATCTTCAACATGGGCATCAACGCCGTTCTCATCAACCCGTACGAACTCGGGCGCCAGTCCTTTGGCCTAGCGCATCCCGCGGCGCGGCTACGGACCCGGGGCCACACAGTTCACTGTATCGATTTGAGCGTGCAGCGCTTGAGCGACGCCCCGCTAGCGGCGGCGCAACTCATCGGCATTCAGTTAGCCATGCACACCGCTACCCGCATTGCCGGCGAAGCATTGCCAAAAATCCGCGCCATGGCCCCGCAAGCACACATCGTTGCTTATGGCCTGTACGCACCCGTCAATGAAAGCTGGTTGCGTGAACAAGGGGTCAACAGCGTATTGGGCGGCGAGTTCGAGACTGAATTGGAAGCATTAGCCACCGCGCTCGAGCAGGGGCAAGAGCCCGCCGCGCCAGCCCGCGCGCCCGTCTCCTTCATCATTCCCGATCGCTCCGGCCTGACGCCACTCGCGCAACACGCACGCCTGCGCTTAGCGGGCGGCGGCGAAGTCACCATGGGTTTCGCCGAGACCACCCGCGGCTGCAAGCATCTTTGCCGGCATTGCCCGGTGGTGCCGGTTTACCAGGGACGTTTCATCCCGATCCCGGTGGAGGTGGTGATGAGCGATATCCGTGCCCAAGTGGCCGCGGGCGCGGAGCACATCTCCTTTGGCGATCCGGATTTCTTCAACGGTCCGGGGCACGCGCAGCGGGTATTGCGGGCGATGCATGCGGAGTTCCCGGGCTTGACTTTTGATGCTGTCATCAAAGTGGAGCACCTGCTCAAGTACCGCAAACGGCTCCCACTACTCAAAGAAACCGGCTGCCGTTTCATCATCTCCGCGGTGGAGAGCGTGGATGACACCATCTTGGCCCACCTGGCCAAAAACCACACCCGGGATGATTTTTTCGCCATCACCCGTTTGTTGAATGAATTGCGTATAGGTTTCGCACCCACTTTCGTCGCTTTCACCCCTTGGACCACGTTAGAGGGGTACCTGCAACTGCTAAGGGACTTGGTAACGCTCTCATTGGTCGAGAGCGTGCCGCCTATTCAGCTCGCCATCCGCCTGCTTATCCCGAACCGCTCACATCTTTTCAACATCAAGGGCTTTGCCGAGCTAGTGAAAGCGTTCGATCCAACCATGCTCGGCTATCCGTGGGTTCATCGCGACGGGCGTGTGGATGAGCTGCAAGCACAACTCCAAACCACCGTGGAGCAGGCCTACACATCAGGCCTCACCCGTGCCCAAACCTTCACCAGGATCTGGCAAATAGCACATGACGCGGCAGGTCATCCGGCACCGCCCCTGCATGAGCGATATCTAGGAGCGCCCATCGCCCATCACACGGAGAATTGGTATTGCTGTGCCGAGCCGACCGCCCAGCAACTCTCGGGCTTCTAGCCGCTACTCCACTTCGTAGCGGATCATCATATCGCCCATGGCTTCGGGCGCTTCGCCAAGTCCGATGGCGCCACTGCCCTCAAGGCGGTAGTGGTCACGCTTGAGCGCGAAACTGAGTTCCCCGTCCGGCTTGACATAGGTACCGTTGACACTTTGATCGGTCAGCACAAACCGTCCCCGCCGGTACTCGATCATGGCGTGTTTGCGCGAGGTGAGCGCGCCGGTGCATTGAATCTGGCAATCTTTTGCACGGCCCAGCACTGCACTGTCGTGCGTGGAGTCCAAGGCAACCATCTGATCGCCCGTGCTCAACTTCAGTCTAGAGTGTTCCTTGCGCGGGACGGGGGGAGCCGTGTCGGCTGCCATCGTCATGTCGCTCACTTCCCAAATGAGTTCGAAGACCTCGAACTGCTCGGATTTGCCTTTGAGAGCAACCTTGTCGTAGTAGCGTATGGCCGACGACAATTCGGCTGGCAGCACACCGTGGACTTTATCCGTCACTAGACTCTGATCGGGCTTGGCCAACGAGGCCAGGCGCGCCGCGACATTGACCGCGTCGCCGAAAATATCGTTATCCTCTTCCAGCACCGTGCCGTAGTGAACGCCCACTTTTACCTGCATGTTGGTCTTACTGGATGCGGACAATTCCCGCACTTTCAAGTGCATATCACTGGCTGCAAGGGCAGCGTATACGGCCTCGGGAAAAGTGCACATGACCGCATCGCCAATGGTTTTGATCACCCGTCCCTGGTAATTACCCACTACCTTCGTCAGAGTATTGATGCATCCATTGACGACTTCTACGGCCGTCGTGTCGCCGAGTTTCTCGTACAACTTGGTCGAGTCGGTCATGTCGGCAAACATGATAGCGATGGGTCCGGTTCGTACTGGCATAAGATTATGGCATCGAGGTTCGCCCGTGGCGCGACCCGCGAAACTGTAGGGCCGGGGATGGGAACGGGTCAAGCCGTGAACGCGACACAAGCACTACGCTTCCGACAAGAGTGACATGCGGCTGCCATCAAACCACCGCTGCCTGACGGACAGCCGACTTGCACAGTTTCCAAAGCGGGCACCATAATTCGCTGTCCAACACCGCTAGCCAGAACCGCTACCGCTCATGAGCACGTCACCCAAAGTACTGATGTACAGCTCCGACTTCTGTCCGTTTTGTCACAAGGCCATGCGGCTGCTGAGCAGCAAGGGCATCGAGCCGGAAGTGCGATCGGTGGACGGCAACGCCGCCATTCACGCCGAGATGATAAGCCGCAGCGGCCGCCACACTGTGCCGCAGATATTCATCGGTGAAGAGCATGTGGGCGGATGCGATGATCTCCACGCACTCGAACGCCAAAACCGCTTGAATGCCATACTGAATCCCTGAAGGTCATCGCCTATGTCCGAGTTGATCCATGCCTAAGCCAGTCCATCCTCCCAAGGCCGCGTCGGCGCTGCAACGCCTGGACAAGTGGCTCTGGGCGGCGCGCTTTTACAAGACTCGCTCGCAGGCCGCAGAGGCGGTCAGTGGTGGGCATGTGCACGTGGAAGGGCAGCGGGTTAAGCCGGCCAAGCAAATTCGGCCCGGCGTACGGCTCACCTTGACCCGGGGTCCTTACGAGTGGGAGTTGAACATCCTGGCGTTGGCCGAACGGCGTGGCCCCGCCAGCGAAGCACGCACCCTCTACGAGGAGACTGAACAGAGCGTGGCGCGGCGCGAGCGCCAAGCCGCCGAACGTGCGGCTAGGCGCCAAGCCGAGCCGGTCATGCCTGCCAGCCGGCCCAACAAGCGCGATCGCCGACGGTTATCCGAACTCAAACAACAACCCTGACCCGCATCCACAGTCATGTCCGGTAGTGCTTATGCTGCCAGCGCCGGCGTCCGGCCCGTTGCACTACAACACCACGGATTGCGCTTAAACCGCCCTCGAGCGGCAGGGCCGGGGAGACGCCATCGAGTGCCACCAGCTCATACCCGGCGCCAACGCACCTTAATTGGCGCAGGTACAACTCACCCCTCACTTGCGCCAACACCAATGCTCCAGGCGCTATCTTCGCTGTGGGGTCTATGATCACCACGCTTCGCCGCGGTAGCTCGGGCGCCATGGAGTCATCGGTTATCTGCAATGCGTACGGCTCGGCAGCGGTACACGTGCCCGTGACCGGACCACCCGAGGGTGAGCCATTAGTCACTTGCCATCCTCATCGGACGCTCATTCCCAACCACGCCCGCTCGGTGGCCAGTCAATCGCTGAAAGCTGGCGGTGGCCAGAATACCTAACATCATGATGACACTAACCGGCAACAAAACCGCTAAACCTAACAGCGAAACGCCGAGCAGCCGGTTACTTAAATCCACCAGGGTGAGCACGCGCATGCTGGTCAATGTCAGAAAACTCACTAACACGGGAATAGTGAGGAAGAATGTTATGCCGGTAATTAAGGGTGTCTCTAAAAACAGTAATTTTTTCGTGAGTGCAAGGAAGCACCGCGCGCAGAACCGCAGTGTATAGGTGATACCTGAGGATTCGAGCACGGAGCTGACGCTGCAATCGCGGAAAAAGTGCATTTTTAGAGGTGCCCTTAAGTCGGATCCGAACTGGATCGCAAGCATGACTAGCGCCAACCATAGCGCCCAAAAAGCTACCGCCACCGGCAGATTGTGGCGGCACACTCGGCCCGATACGTGTAGCGGGTGCTTCATGGGTGCATCCCATGAATGAATCGGGTGCACTGTAGGAGCGGGGTGCCCAGGGCGCAAGCCCAACCCGGCTCAAAGGTCACCACTGCAAACGTTCAAATAGCGCTATCCTTGACGATTAGCCCCTGACGATCAGCCTCTGGCGATCAGCTGTTGACAATAAGCATTGATAGCCGCACCGGCTCAGTAGCTCGCCCATGCACATACACATCCTCGGCATCTGCGGCAGCTTTATGACCGGCATCGCCCGTGTGGCTAGAGAGATGGGACATGTGGTCACTGGAGCTGACGCCAACGCCTACCCACCGATGAGCACACAACTCGCCGCCATGGGGATCTCCATCCAGCACGGTTATGACAGCGATGCCGTACCCCCGGACGCCGATTTAGTGATCGTCGGTAACGCTTTGACCCGTGGCATACCGGTCATCGAGCGCATCCTGGCCGAGCGCATCCCGTATATCTCAGGGCCGCAATGGCTTCACCAACAACTGCTGCGCGAGCGCTCTCTCATCAGCATCGCCGGGACGCACGGCAAAACCACCACCTCATCCATGACCGCCTGGATCCTGGAGGCTGCCGGGCTAGAGCCCGGTTTTCTGATCGGTGGTATGCCCGGTAATTTCGACACCTCCGCCCGGCTGGGCAAGGATCCTCATTTCGTCATAGAGGCCGACGAATACGACACGGCTTTTTTTGACAAGCGGGCCAAGTTCGTGCACTACCCGGCCACAACCTTGATCATCAACAACCTCGAACATGATCACGTGGACATCTACCCAAGAATCGAGGACATCATCTATCAGTTCCATCACGGCGTGCGTCTCGTCCCCGCCACGGGACACATCATCTGCGCGGGAGAAGATTGCCAGCATATAGACCGCGTGCTCGCCATGGGCTGTTGGTCCACGGTGGAACGAACAGGTCTGGAACACAACGATTGGTGGGCCAAGCTGCACACCGCCGACGCCAGTCATTTTTCCGTACTGCGCGCGGATGAAGAAGCCGGCGAGGTACGTTGGAGCTGCATTGGCGCACACAACGTGCGCAACGCGCTCAGTGCCATCGCCGCCGCTGCCCATGCGGGGGTAGATCCAGTCACGGCCTGCGCCGTATTGGCCGATTTCAAACTACCCACCCGCCGCCACGAGTTTTTTGCCAACGCCCATGGCGTAGACATCTATCTGGATTTTGCCCACCATCCAACAGCCGTCGCGCAGACTTTGGCAGCGCTTCGCCACCGCACTCGCGGCCGTTTGTTAGCCGTGGTCGATCCGCGTTCGAACACCATGCGGGCGGGCACCCACCTGCCGGCCCTGGGCGAAGCGCTAAAATGTGCCGATCATGCGTGGTTGTTGGCGCGCCCCGATCTCAAGTGGGACGCGCGGCATTTAGTTGCCGGTCAAAACAGCATTACGGTGGCGGCGGATGAATCCGAACTGGTCCATAGCCTGGGCGCTGCGGCACAAAGCACCGATCTGATAGTCATTATGAGCAACGGCGACAGTGCCGAATTGGGCCGGCAAGTAGCCGCCTCGCTGGTGCAAACGGAGTTCACGGAATATGAACAGCATTGACGAACTGCCGATCTTCGCCCTCAACACGGTGCTGTGCCCCGGCGGACACCTACCGCTACGGGTGTTCGAGCCGCGTTATGTGGACATGATCAAACGCTGCATGTCCGCTGGCACCCCTTTCGGTATATGCCTCATCAGGGCGGGACATGAAGTCGGCGACGCAGCCACCGCCCACCGCACCGGCACCTTGGCCCATATCGTCGATTTTGATCTGCTCGATGACGGCCTGCTGGGAATTACGGCTCAAGGCGGCGAGCGGTTCAGAATCGAGCACACCCGGGTGCTAGCGGATCAGCTCCTGGTGGCGGTGACCTCGGCTATTCCAGCGGAACAAGAGACGGCGCTGCCCAGCGAGTACTCACATCTGGCGCAGATAGTTGCAGCTTTGTTGGAACACTTCGGGCGCTCTGCAGTGGAACATGAGAGGAACGCCGCGCAAGCCACCTGGGTCGGCTACCGTCTCACTGAAATGCTGCCGATGCCGCCGGCTAAACGCCAGACGATGCTCGAGATGGAAGACGCTTTACTGCGGTTAAGCGAACTCGACGGCATCGTCCGGCAACTGGTGGCCCACGCTAATCAAGGGCACCTCTAAAAATGCACTTTTTCCACGATTGCGGCGTCAGCGCCGTGCTCCAATCCTCAGGTATCACCTATACACTGCGGTTCCGCGCGCGGTGCTTCCTTGCACTCACGAAAAAATGACTATTTTTAGAGGTACCCTCAATAGACCTGGCTAATCGATAAACTTCGCTAATGGATGAAGCCCGGCCAACTGATGAAACTCGGCATACTGACCTCCCATGGCGGGTCGCTTATTCAAAGCGCCATCGCCGCTGGCGTAGCTATAGGTGTCATCATCTGCAACAACAGCAAGACGGTGGCTTTGCAGCGGGCGCGGCAGCTAGGCGTAGCACACTATCATCTCAGCACCCGCACCCACCCGCAGCCCAAGCAACTCGATCGGGCGATTAAAAACGCGCTGCTCGCCCACGGCTGCGGCTTCGTACTCTTGGCCGGATACATGAAACGCTTAGGCGATGAAACACTGGCCGAGTTCAAAGGCCGCATCATCAATAGCCATCCGTCGCTACTACCCAAGTTCGGTGGCACCGGCTGCTACGGGCGCCGCGTGCACGAAGCGGTGATCGCCGCGCAAGAGAGGCAAACCGGGATAACGGTACATTATGTGGAAGGCCACTACGACAGCGGACCGATCATAGAGCAGCACGTGGTACCGGTCCTGCCAGATGATACGCCGCACACCCTGGAAGAGCGGGTTAAGCGAGAAGAGATCGATTTTTTGGCTTCGGTTATTCGCAAGCTGGCGGGATCGGAGTAGACGCACCTAAGGGCGCCTCTAAAAATAGTCATTTTTTCGTGAGTGCAAGGAAGCACCGCGCGCACAACCGCAGTGTATAAGTCATACATGAGGATTCGAGCACGGAGCTGACGCCGCAATCGCGGAAAAAGTGCGTTTTTAGAGGTGCTCTTAAGGTGAACGGCGTGTCACCAGCTTGATCCACTCACCCGGCTCAAGGGTTTGCGCACCGCTCAATCCGTTTAAAACCAAAAACCGATCACGGGCATGCCGGTCAATACTCATGCGCTGGACGATGGCATCGATGTTGTCCCGCGCTCTCACCATTTCGATGCGAACACGATGCGGTGCCGACACCTGCCGCTCACTCCTTGTTAATTTATAAACGCTATAGGTGGTACGGCGAAAATCATCGAATAGAGCATCGGTCAAGCGCGGCGGTGTCATAAACATCAACCGCAATATACTGGAACCCTCAAAAAGCAATGCAGCCACGCGCACGTCTATCACACCATTGCGGGTCGGTGCACGGGCGATGGCGGTAGCCCCGTCCATCCCATTGACTTCGATGCGCTCCGCCCGCGACGCCTGTACCCCACGGGGCCAAAGACCATCCACATAGCTGGTGAGGTACCGCTCCTTGAGCCGATCGAATTTAAGCTCGATCAAAGCCCCTTCACGGTTGCGCGCAAGTACTCGAGTCGGCTCATTGATAAGCTTGAAGCCGGACGGGACGGTGAACTCGAAACCTATCTCGGGATGAATAAAGCGGCGCCCTTGAATGATCCCTTGTTTAGGATCATCACCGAATACCAGGCCATTGATCTGCTCAAGAAAAACCTTGCGTCCAACGATGGGCGATTCAACCGGATTGGCGCGGGCTAAATCCAATGCCCGTGCCACCCGATCATCGGTGTTGGGATGGGTGGAAAAAAAATCCAAACCACCACCGGCTTGCCGCCCGTGTATGCGTGCTTGCAGGCGGTCGTTGGCCTCCAACTTGCGCAAAAAACCGGCCATGGCCCGCGGATTAAAGCCGGCCCGGGCCAGATAGGTGACACCTAATTGGTCGGCTTCGAATTCGTCCTGGCGCGAATATCCAGTCAATACCGCCCGAGCGCCGATCGAGGCGATATTGGTCAAAGCGCGATTCTCCGTCGCCGCGCCCAATATGGCTAAACCGATACCGGCCAATACATTTTTAGAATAACGGTTGGCGCCATGGCGCGCGGCCACATGCGCGATCTCGTGGGCGATCACGCCTGCTAACTGCGCCTCCGTATCGGCCAGGGCCACCAAGCCCCGGGTGACGTATACATACCCGCCCGGAAGAGCGAACGCATTGACCACAGGGGAATCTAGAACAGTGAAGGTGTAACCTACGCCCGGCGCCCCTGAAGTGCTGGCGAGGAACTGACCGATACCGTTTACGTATTGGGTAAGAGCCGGGTCTTCATACACACCACCGAACTGCGCCACGATGCGTTCGTGCTCCTCGGCACCAATTTTTTTCTCCTGCGCCGGCGACATGAACAGATCGGTAAGACTCTGGGCGTTGGCGGCGGGGAGCAACAACACCGCTACCATGGCCATGCTCACCCACACCGAAGCGATTGTTATGGATCTAATTGTTATGGATCTATCTGTGTTAGTAGCCATGACACACCTCTCGTTCGCCGTGTTATTCGCCGGACAAAATGGCTGCGTAACCTTGCCTGAAAGATGGGTATTCGAACGTGTAGCCAGTGTTGCGCAACCGCCGATTAGACACCCGTTTAGAGCCGGCTGCGAAGTCCCGGCGAGTGACCAACGTCCGGCGTGGTGGTGGCGGCACCCCTAAGCGCTTTGCTAACCAATCGCAGACCACGTGTTGCGGCGATGGTTCGTCGTCTACAGCCAGATAGAGATTATCGGCAGCGGATAGCATAAGAATATGCGCCAGCACAGCGGCGCAATCATCCCTATGAATACGGTTCGTGTACTGTGGCGGCTCTTCGATACAGGGCGTGCCCTGGGCGACGGAACGAAGCAGGCGGCCTCGGCCTGGACCATAAATGCCGCCAAAGCGAACAATTGTCGTGCGGCGCTCAAGGCGGCACAGAGCAACTTCTCCTTCAACGATGAGCGCCCCCGTCACCCGTGAGGGTGTAGTCGCTGAGTATTCATCCACCCAACTACCATCGTCCTGCCCATAGACCGATGTACTTGAGACAAAGATAAAAGGGACCGAAGGTATGCGCTCGGCCAAGCGCAACGGGCCATCCACATAAGCGGCGCGATACGCTTTTGCCGTGCGCTCATCGGCGCTCGCTAAATAAACGATGGCGGCAATATCTCGAGGAATCGCCGCAAGTCCTTCACCGGTGGTCAGATCCGCCCGCACCGCCGGCAGATCGGACGGTAGATCTTCCACGCTTCTTCGCAACGCTATGGGCTGCGCTCCAGCGGACTTTAAACGCGCAGCCAGCGCAATCCCTACATAGCCGCAACCGGCCAATAAAATTTGGCCCGCCGGCAACGTCCTCATAGTGTCGTACCACCTGCCAGTGCGTTCATACGTCGGTGCCGCTCCTCCATGCTCATCTTGGCCAGCGCCGCGCAGCGCTCGTAAAAGCGTGGAAAATTACCACCCACCTCATCGAACAACCGGGCAAAAGCGGGCAGCCATTCAAAATAAGTGGCAACACTGGCCAAACGGGCATTATTCAAATCCTCATCGAAGAAACGGGCATAAGCCCCCGGTTCGGACCAGTGACTAGAGAGGCGATGGTAGTCATCGCGCATGGCGGCGAACAACTGCGTTTTGTCTAACCGCATTTGCTGCTGCGAAACCGGACTTCGATACAGGCGCCGCAAACGCTGCTGATAGCGTTCGACCAGAAGCAAAAACTGTTGGCGCCGTTTGAGCCTGCCATGATGGCGCTGGCGCAGAACATCATCCGCCTGCTCAACCAACCACCGCTGGGTGCCTTCGTGTTCCACAAAAGTCGCCAGCGACTCGTTGAACTTGGAATCGCCCTGCACATAAATATGTTCATGGGTTAGCTCGTGGAATATCACCCCTGCAAGATAAGGGCGCGCCGGCTCCAGCATAGTACTCAACACCGGATCGGAGAACCAACCAAGCGTCGAATAGGCCCGCACGCCACCGGTGGTGACATCGAATCCCGCCGCGCGAAGCCGTTCAGCCTGCGCTTTGGCATCTGCCCGACGGTAGAAGCCGCGGTAAGCTAAACAGCCGGTGAACGGATAACACCATTGCTTGGGACTGAAACTGAATTCGGGTGTGGCCACTACATTCCAAACCACGAAACGCCGGCCCAGATCGGCATACGTGGAGTAGCTGCCGTTGTCGGGTAAACCCAACTCGCGAACGGCGAATTGCCGGGCTTTGGATGCAAGAACCAACTTCTCCCGTACCGTTTTAACCGTGGTGGGATCATCGATCACTTGCTGCAGTGGCCGCCGCGCGTGCATGACTTCCACATGGCCAGCGATGGCCTGGCCATAATAAGCGAGCGTGCTACACCCCGAAGCGGTGGCTAATACAAAAAGGGCGAGCGTTAATTTCACAGCAGTGGCTTCAAATACGGCCATACATTGTCCAAGAGACGCTCTTGTGCTTCGGCTTTGGGGTGTATGCCATCGCTTTGCATGAGAGCAGGTTCTAAGGCGACGCCCTCCAGGAGAAACGGCACTAGCGGCAGTTCGTGCTTGGCCGCGAGGTCCGGGTAAATGTTTTGGAACGCGCGGTTAAAGACCGGTCCCAGGTTAGGCGGCAGCTTGATACCAACCAACAAGACGGCAAAACCGCCCGCCTGCGCCTGCTCGATAATGGCATTCAAGTTAGCCCGTGTGTCGCTCAGGGAAAGACCCCGCAAACCATCGTTTCCCCCTAGCTCCAGCACTAAAATGCCGCGCTCGAACCGGGCCAGAAGTTTTGGCAGACGGGTCAAACCACCGTGTGTGGTATCACCGCTAATGCTGGCATTGACGACGGTTACTTCATAGCCGAGTGCATCGAGTCGCCGCTCAAGCAAGGTCACCCAACCTTGCTCCGCCCGGATCCCGTAACCAGCGCTCAGACTGTCGCCTAGTACCACTAAAGAACCTTTGGCGGCCGGTGAACCCGCAGTGGCGGCACTACCCTCGGCAGGTCCGGCACTTTGGGCAACGGCGGTTGATAGTCCTATGAAACCGGCCAGTAATAGCAGTAGACCCAGTAATAGCAGTAGACAAGGTGACAAAAGCTGCTCGAATCTTGCGCAAAAAAAATTTTTCATCGATCTCTTGAAGGTATCTAAACCGCACTCATGTAGCTCGCAACAAAGCGTCGGATATCCTTCGACACAGTTATTGAGGAGCATTTATCATGAACCTGGTTGCTTACGATCCGTGGAATGTAGTCGGTGGGTTACACCGTAATCTAAATCATTGGTTTGATCGCCCCTTCACCGCGAGTTCCGCTGCCGGTTCCCATGCAGGGCCGCGGTTCACTTGGACTCCCGCCGTCGATATCAAGGAAGACGATGATCGTTTTGTCATCGAAGCCGACGTGCCGGGTATGGCGCCAGCCGACCTCGAGATCACGGTGGAAAACAATGTGCTCTCATTAAGCGGCACCCGCGAATATGAGAGTAAATCCGATAGCGCAGAGTCCGGCGGCTTCCATCGGCGCGAGCGGGTACGCGGGCACTTTGTGCGCCACTTCACGCTGCCGGAGAACGCTGATGCCGGTGCCGTGAGTGCAGCCGGCAACAACGGTGTACTCATCATCGAAATCGGCAAAAAACAGGAAGTAAAGCGCAAACGCATTCCCGTCGAATAAGTCACTCAACGCGCCTTTGTATCTCTTGAGAAAACTATGGACCGGGCCTGTCCAGGCCCGGTTCTAGCTCCACCCACATCAAGGGCGCCCTAAAAGTGTTCGGATCCCTTAAGGTGTCATCTCATATAGGACAATGCCATAGAGTGAGGCCCCAAAGGCGGCCCCCTCGGTTGCAGTTGGCCATGATGGCGCCCCACGATAGTGTGGCCCCGAACGATATAATCCCCCAAACGATATAATCCCCAAAATATAACCATTGAGATAGAACCGATCGCGGTACACCGTGTCAATGAATTCGGAGCAAAGCCGCAACCCCCCCTGAACCGTCCGTACAAACCAAGAGAGTCGCCGTGAGCACCGCTGAAGCTGTCATCGAAGCATCCCATCTACACAAAGCCGTCACCGATCCCAACGGCGGCGAGCTTACGATCCTGCACGACGTTTCGCTCAGCATAAGCGCCGGGGAGAGCGTGGCGGTAGTCGGCGCCTCCGGGTCCGGCAAATCGACATTACTCGGAATGCTAGCCGGCTTGGACCGGCCCTCTCATGGGGAAGTGCATCTGGCGGGCACCGCCCTAGGCGCATTGGATGAAGACGGACGTGCCGAATTGCGCGCGCGGTATGTGGGCTTCGTGTTTCAAGCGTTCCAACTGCTGCCCAGTCTTACCGCACTCGAAAACGCCATGCTGCCGCTGGAACTAGCCGGTTTTGACGATGCCCGGGAGCGGGCCGCCCGGATATTGTCGCGGGTAGGACTCGGCGCCAGGTTGGAGCATTACCCGCGGCAGTTATCGGGCGGCGAGCAGCAGCGGGTGGCGATCGCCCGGGCGTTTGCCACACACCCTGCCGTCTTGTTTGCCGATGAGCCCACCGGCAATCTGGATTCCGGCACCGGCGCCCATATCTGCGACCTGCTGTTCGAGTTGAACCATGAGCAGGCCACCACCTTGATACTGGTGACCCATGATCGCGAGCTGGCCGGCCACTGCGCACGGCGGGTGGAAATGCACGCCGGACGGCTGCGCCGCCAAGCATGAGCGAAGCAGCACAAGAAGGCCGCTGGCCCCGCGGCGAGCAGGCGCGCCACCGGGCGCCCAGTGCGACCGGCCGCAGTCACCTGCGCTTGAGCCTGCGTCTGCTGTGGCGTGAATGGCGCGCCGGTGAGCTGCGCTTATTAATCGTTTCTTTGCTCATCGCCGTCGGCGGCATCAGTTCCGTGGGCTTTTTCATCGACCGCATAGAGCGGGCCATGGAAAGCAAAGCGAGCGAATTGCTGGCGGCGGATTTCCTGGTGACCTCCCGTGATCCGATCCCCGAGCACTACGCGGAGCAGGCCGAACAGGCGGGTTTGCAAACGGCGCGCACGTTGAGCTTTAGAAGCGTGGTACTGGCCGGCGAAACGATGCGTCTCACTCAAGTCAAAGCCGTCACCAGCGCTTATCCGCTGCGGGGCACTTTGCGTGCATCGGACCGCGCATTTGGCGAAGGAGAGCCGGTCACCGCAACACCAGCACCGGGCACCATCTGGCTGGAAGGGCGCCTGCTGGCGGCACTGCAACTCAAGGTGGGCGATGCGTTGGCTCTGGGCGCGGCCCGATTGCGCATCGCCAAAGTGCTGACTTACGAGCCGGATCGGGGCGGCGATATCTTCTCCATCGCGCCGCGTGTGCTCATGAACCTGGCCGACGTCCCCGCCACGCAGCTAGTCCAACCGGGCTCGCGGGTCCGTCACCGGCTGTTATTCGCCGGCACCAGGGCAACCGGCGATCGCTTCCGTACCGAATTGAAACCGGCGCTACCGGTGCATTTAGAACTGCACACCGTGCGCGAAGGCCGGCCACAGTTGCGCCGGGCACTGGACCGGGCTGGGCAGTTTCTAGGGCTGGCCGCGCTGGTGGGGGTCATGTTGGCGGGCATTGCCATTGCCATCAGCGCCAACCGCCACGCCGAACGAAGCCTGGATACCACCGCTTTGTTACGCTGTTTAGGCGCCTCCCAAAACGATGTCATGCGCATTTACCTCATACGTCTAATGGTATTGGCGCTCAGCGGCGGTTTAGGCGGAGTGGCACTGGGCTTCGCCGCGCAATTCGGCCTCGCTGCGCTCGTTGGAGGACTGCTGGTGGACACCCTCCCGCCGCCCGGCATAGAGCCGTTGTTTGCCGGGCTGGGTGTCGCTCTAGTCACGCTAGCCGGCTTCGGCTTACCGCCGCTGATACGGCTACGCAACGTGCCACCGGGGCGGGTTTTACGCCGCGACCTCGCCGGTACCCCGACGCCTGCTTGGACTATCTACCTGAGCAGCGCCCTGGCCCTGGCCGGGCTTGCCTGGTGGCAAGCGGGTCATTTCAAACTGGCCGCCATGGTGGTAGGTGGGCTGGCCGGCGCCCTCGTAGTGCTGGCTTTGGGTGCCTGGGCATTACTGCTCCTCTTGAAACTGACTAAAACGCGGGCCGGTACCAGCGCCCGCTTCGCCATCGCCGCCCTCACCCGCCGGCCGCGGGCAAGCATCGTGCAAGCCATCGCCTTCGGACTGGGGATCATGGTCTTGCTGCTACTCGCGTTGGTGCGCGGAGAATTACTCGATGAGTGGCGTACCAGTTTGCCCGCCGATGCGCCCAACTATTTTTTGATCAACATCCAACCGGCCGATGCTCAAGCGGTACGGCAGCATATGGCCGAGCGGGACATGACCCTCACCCAGATGGTGCCGATGATCCGCGGACGTCTCATTGCCCGCAACGGCATCCCGGTATCGCCGGATGACTATGCCGACCCTCGCGCCGCCAGACTCGCGGCGCGCGAGTTCAACCTGTCCTACGCCGCTGAACGCCCGCAGCACACGCCCTTGCTGGCCGGCGCCTGGTGGTCCGGCGAAGAGGCCGATCCCGCGCTCTTTTCTATGGAAGAAGGCATTGGCAAAACCCTTGGCTTCGAGCTTGGCGACCGGGTGACTTTCCGAATCGCCGGCATTGATGTGGAGGGACGCATCAGCAACGTGCGCAAAGTGCAGTGGGATTCATTCAAAGTCAATTTCTTCTTCATAGGCCATCCCAAGCTGTTGGCCGAGCATCCGGCGGCTTTTGCCACCAGCTTTCATCTGGCAGAAGGACGCACTGATGAGCTGGTGCGCCTGGTGCGTGAGTTCCCCAGTATCACCGTATTCGACATCGACGCTCTCATGCGGCAGGTGCGCGGCATCATGCAGCACGCCGCTCTAGGTGTTGAGTACGTCTTCGGCTTCACCGTGCTGGCCGGCTTGATGGTGCTGTTGGCTACCATTCAATCAACGCTCGATGAACGCCGTCAAGAAACGGCTATTTTGCGCACTCTAGGCGCTTCCCGCGGGCTACTCACCAGAACCCTGATCGCAGAATTTGCGCTGCTCGGAGGGCTGGCTGGCGGTTTGGCTGCGGTCACCGCCAATGTGACCGGCACCATCGTGGCGAGCGAGATATTCAAATTCGACTTGAGCTGGCAGCCATCCATGTGGCTTATAGGTATCACCGCGGGCGGCGTAGGCGTCGCGGTGGCCGGGTATCTAGGCACCCGCAAGGTTGTGCTAGAACCACCGCTCACCACACTGCGGCAGGCGTAAGTTCACTCAAGAGCACCTGCTAAAAATGCACTTTTTCCGCGATTGCGGCGTCATCTCCGTGCTCGAACCCTCAGGTATCACCCATACACTGCGGTTGTGCGCGCGGTGCTTCCTTGCACTCACGAAACAATGACTATTTTTAGCAGGCGCCCTCGACTCACCGCCACCGGCCGCGCAGCGCTGCAACCATACTTTGCAAACCGTCCGCGGATACTTCGCTGGCGGGTACCGCCGCTGCCGCTACCAACTCTATAGAGCTACGAAAGCGAGTAATCAAGCGCAGCGGCCGGCTCATCGCCGCGCCGCCTTCGCGGGAGAAAAAACTCCCGAATAAACCACGTAACGCGAGCGGCACAACCGGCACGGGCGTACGCTCTACGATACGCTCTATACCTGATCTGAACACGTTCATCTCACCGTCTGAGGTTATCTTTCCTTCAGGGAAAATACAGACTATCTCGCCGGCTTTCAAATACTGCGCAACGCGATCGAAAGCGCGCTCTATCATCTGCGGATCCACCCGCCGCGGTGCTATGGGAATGGCGCCACCCACGCGAAAGACGAAGTTGATTACCGGCAAGGCAAAAATGTTGTGTTCCATGACAAAGCGGGTGGGACGGCGGCAGGCGGCGGCTATAACCAGCGCGTCCACGAAGCTGACATGGTTGCACACCAGCACACACGGACCGGTATCAGGGATGTTTTCGATATCCCGTATCCGCAAACGGTAGATGGTGTGTATCAACAACCAGACGATGAACCGCATCAAAAATTCCGGCACTAATGTGAAAATGTAAATGGATACAGCGGCGTTCATCAGCGCCAATACCAAGAATAACTGCGGCACCGAGAGCCCAGCGGCCAATAATCCGATCGCCATCAATGCGGACAACACCATGAAGAGGGCATTCAAGATGTTGTTGCCAGCGATAATGCGCGAGCGCTTCTCAACAGGAGAGCGCAACTGCACCAAGGCGTATAACGGTACGATGAAAAATCCACCGAACAACGACAGCATGGACAAGTCGAACAGGAGGCGAGCGCTATAGGGTTGCGCCAGAAATGCAGCGATTCCCACTGCACTCCCGTCAGGTGATAGTTCTGGAGTGGCCAGATAAAAATCAAAGCAAAATACGGTCAAGCCAATGGCGCCGAACGGGACCAAGCCGATTTCCACCAGGCGTCCCGAGAGGCGCTCGCAAAGCAAAGAGCCGGTACCGATCCCAAGGGAAAACACCGTCAGCAACAAGGTGAACACTGGCGCGCTCGCGTGCAGATTCTGACTGACGTAGATCGGCAATTGCGCCAGCAGCGTGGCACCGTAGAACCAGAACCAGGATATGCCGAGTATAGAGTTGAAGACGGTTTCGTTGGAGCGGGTAAAGCGCAAGATGCGCCAGGTTTCGGTCAAGAAATTCCAAGAAAAAGTCAACCCAGCCGCCATCGCAGGTGCTTTGGGAATGGCCCGCGCACCCAGCCATCCAACCACCGCCACGGCGATCAACGCGGCCGATACCAGGTAGATACCAGCCTGCATCGTTATCAGCAATCCGCCTAGAATAGTACCCAGCAAGATAGCGGCGAAGGTACCCATCTCCACCAAACCGTTACCGGGCACCAATTCGTCTTCGCGCAAGTGCTGCGGCAATAGGCCGTATTTTACGGGACCGAAAAACGCCGACTGCGTACCCATGGCAAACAATACAGCTAACAGTAGCGGCAGACTGTCAAGAAGGAATCCGATGGCGGCACACATCATGATCGCCACTTCCGCGATCTTGATGCGCCGAATCATCGCCGCCTTGTCCATCATGTCGGCAAGCTGGCCTGCCGAGGCCGAAAACAAAAAGAAAGGCAGGATAAAAAGCGCTGCCGCGGCATTGGCGAGCACAGCCGGCGACGATTCGTCCGCACTCACTGCAATAAAAGTGATGAGCACTATGAGCGATTGTTTGAATAAGTTGTCGTTGAACGCACCTAAGAACTGAGTGATGAAAAAAGGGCCGAACCGGCGCTTGCCTAGTAACGAAAAACTCACGCCAAACACAATCAAGACTGCGAAGTACGCTTGACCAGCGTGCCGATGGTCAGTCCCTGCACGGCGATTGAGAACAAGACGACGACATAGGTAACGGCCAACACGATATCGCGCTCGGGACTAGGTGGCAGCGAAAGAGCCAGCGCTACCGAGATACCGCCACGCACTCCGCCCCACGTCAACACTTTAATCGCATGAGGCGCGAAATCGAATTTGAACACCAGGCGCATCACCCCGATGGGCGCACCCACGCAAACGAACCGCACTAACAACACCAGCGGAATCATCAACAGAG
This sequence comes from Gammaproteobacteria bacterium, assembly GCA_012103455.1. GTDB lineage: Bacteria > Pseudomonadota > Gammaproteobacteria > HK1 > HK1 > WLWT01. Next base: position 1,858,634 of record WLWT01000001.1, on the reverse strand, counting down.
CAGCTAATAGATAATCACCGGTGAAGCTGAGTACCACTGCTTCCAAACCGATGAGCACGAACAATACCGCGTTCAACAGCTCATCCAATAACTCCCAGAACGTGTCCAGATGTTCGCGGGTGTCCTCGGACATGGCGGCTTCCCGTCCTTGATTGCCAATCATCAAACCCGCAACCACCATGGTGATGGGACCCGATACGTGAATGTGTCCGGCCAATGCATAACCGCCCAATACGAGCGCCAGGGTCAATAACACCTCCACGCCATAGGCGTCTATGCCGCGCAGCAAAACAAAGGTAAACCAACCGAGCACCAGCCCGAGCAGGGCACCGCCTAAGGCCTCGAACACCAACAAGGTTGCAACATCTTGGAGGCCAAAATCCTTACCGGTCGCGATATCGGCGATGACCAAGAACACAACGACCGCAACGCCGTCATTGAACAACGACTCTCCGGCGATCTTCACTTCAAGACTCTTAGGTGCGTTGGCTGATTTCAAGATCCCGAGCACGGCGATGGGATCGGTGGGGGAGATCAGGGCACCGAAGAGCAAACAATAGATGAAGGAAATCTCGAAGCCGCATAGACCGAGCAGCCCATAGGCGCCGGCGCCTATAGCGAAGGTCGATGCGACTACGCCGATGCTGGCCATTGTTCCTATGGGCCATTTGTGCTCGGCCAGCCGGTGCAAGTCGACATGCATGGCGCCGGCGAACAATAACAACGACAACATGCCGTCCATGAGCACCGCATAGAAGTCGATCTGCCCTACGACTTCCTTGGCCATGCCATTGATGTCAGCGAGACCCAAGGTGTCCGCGCCCACCAAGGCGAGTGAAAACAACAACGCGATCAACATTACACCGATGGTCGTGGGCACCCCGATGAAGCGGTGATTGAGATAGCTGAATAATGCGGTCAGTGTGATCAGGAGGGCGACTAGGTCAAGCATTGCAGCCAACTGTAGCGAACGCACCAAAGACGAACCGCAAGGTTAACGGTGCACTGGCAAAGGCGCCAGTCTCGCGATATGACAAAGCAAACACAGCCGGTAGACAACACCGCGGTTTCGCGTTTGTGCGAAGCATCCCTGTCCGCCAACCTACCGCGTATTACCCTACTGGCCGTTTGCGACGCTCGATTGTGCGCCTTTCATGGGTGTGCGCCTTCATGGGCGTGCGCCTTTCATGGGCAAAGGCCGTAAGGTCATCAAATATTCGATGAGCGCCGCCCGATCGGTCTCGGTGAGCTTGGATAAGCCCTCGTCGATGACTGTGGCCATCATCCCACCAGCGTAGTCACCGTCGGGCATTTCGCCATAGGAGAGATAGGCGGCGTAGTCTACCGCCACCCAACTGCTCACATCAGCACTAGCATGCGGCGTGATATTGGGGATGACATCCCCTCCCAGACCTTGTGGATTACCTGACAAGTGCCTCGCTCCATCGACCGCCCCCAACACGCCGCGCGGTGAGTGACATTCACCGCAATGGGCAAGCGCCTCGGCGATATAAGCGCCCCGGTTCCAGCGTTCGGAACGCCGCCCGTCGGGCTGGTATGCACCCGGATCCAAAAACAATGCCTTCCATACCCTATTGCCGAGCCGTGAACGGGCGAACCACACCAGCTCATGAGTCTCGTTAGGGCGTGCGGCTGGCTCGGTGGTGCGCAGATAAGCGAATAGATCCCGCATGTCCTGCTCGCTCATACGGGTGTAACTGGTATACGGAAACACCGGATAATAATGGCGACCATCGGGTGCTAATCCATAGCGCAGCGCCCGCATGAAATCCTGCTCGCTCCACGCACCGATGCCATGGCTCTTGTCGGGCGTGATGTTGGGTGAGATGAAAACGCCGAACGGCGTGTCGAAACGGTGGCCGCCGGCAAGCGGCGGGGCGCCTTCGGTGCTATGGCAGGTCAGGCAACCGGCCACATGAAAAATGTACTCACCCCGTTCAATACTTGCTTGCGCGGTCAGCCCGGAACGCCATGTACCGGCGGCGCCTATGGCCACGAGCATTATAATCAGCCAAAACCGGCCAAAGCTGCACACAAGCGCCTTTAGGGCACCTCCAACAATAGTCATTGTTTCGTGAGTGCAAGGAAGCACCGCGCGCACAACCGCAGTGTATAGGTCATACCTGAGGATTGGAGTACGGCGCTGACGCCGCAATCGCGGAAAAAGTACATTTTTAGAGGTGCCCTTTACTGCGTGTACTCGGCCTGGTAGGGACCGCCGCTTCACCATTAGCACCAATACCCTCTAAAATCAGCCTCGTCGATTGGCGCATAATGGCGTACCTAATAATAGAGTTCCGAGAAAAATTAGTCTTTGTGATCTGTTTTTTTACTCGAGTGGTCATGAATACGCTGCCCAAGTGGCGCATGAGCGCGCTAGCCCTCACTTTAGCTTTTTCCTCCCTCCATGCCGATGAGGTCATCTTGCACGATGGCTCTTATCTGAAAGGACAATTCGTCGGCGCAACCAGCTCGACGCTGCGTGTGGAGATCAACGCCATCGTCAAGGAGATCCCTATAGGCGAGGTCGCCAGCATTCGATTCGATAGACGAACAGCGTCAGCCGGCGCATCCAGCGTGCGGCACGTGGTGGGCACGGGTGCAACACTCAGGGTCAGAATCGGCAGCACCTTGTCGTCGCAAAGCGCGCGTACAGGCCAGCGCTTTCGCGGTGTGCTGCTAACGGAACTAAAAGCGGGCGAGCACGTCCTAGCGCCAACAGGGCAGGTGATCTGGGGCCGGGTGACCCGCGCGCGCCGCGGGCAGCGCCCTACATTCGACGGTCGGTTGCTGCTGGAATTATCCGAAGTGGAAGTGGAGGGCCGCCCAAGACCGATCAAGACGTCTTCACAGGCGGTTGTTGAACCGGGTGAAAACACAGTGGAAGCGCGGCGTGGAGAGGTCCGCATCAATGCGGGCGCTACACTGGAGTTTCGGCTGGCACAGCCGTTCATACACCGACAGGCCCGGTTCTAAGATTCGCGGCAATATCAATATGTTTTCTAGCAAGCTCTCTATCATTTATTTTTTCAATATTTTTATGCGAGAATTTTGCGCAAAAATGAGAAGGTAGTGACGTCATGCGGATCATGCTCATCGCTTTTGCATTGGTGGCTGCTTATGCTCTTTCGGCAGCGGAGCCAGATACCCTGGCTGAAACTGCCCGGGCGCAATACGAGGCTGGGAATTACGCTGCCGCGGCGGCCAGATTCCAGCAAGCGGTGGAGAAATCGCCGCGCAACCCCCAACTCCATCAATGGCTTGGAAGAAGTTATGGCCGGCTCGCCGAGACGGTCGATTGGTTGGAGGCGTGGACTTTAGCCATCAAGGCGCGCACCTGCTTCGAGCAAGCGACCTCGCTGGCGCCTAACGATCCGGATATTCTCTCGGATCTGATGAAGTTCTACGCCAAAGCACCCACTCTAGTGGGCGGCAGCATGAGCAAAGCGCGGCAACTGGCCAGCCGAATGGCTGCGCTAGACCCTCGACAAGGACTCAAAGCACGCAACTGGTTAGCCGCCAACGCCGGCTCGTGAGGGAGCGCGGCGCAGGGTCCTTATCTCGGCAGGGTTCTTATCTCGTTGACGCCTTTCTGTCACTGGGATCTTTCTAGCAATGACGGCGCCGGACGGCTAGTCGTCGTCAGCGGTTGGCTTGAAGCTCTCCATCAGTTGTTGCTGTACCGGTCTAGGCACGGGATCGTAATGACTGAACTCAATGGTGTACGAGCCAGCCCCGCCAGTGACTGATTTCAACTCCGACTGATAGCTCTCCAACTCCGACAAGGGCGCCTGCCCAGCGATGGCAACCATCCCCCCGCCAATAGCCGTGGTGCCGCTGATGCGCCCGCGCTTGCCGGACAAATCGCCGGCGATATCACCCATGTTTTCCTGCGGCGCGGTGACATCGACGTTAACGATGGGCTCCAGAACAATCGGCTTAGCTTTGCTGACGGCATCCAAAAAAGCGCGCTTGCCGGCCGTTACGAAAGCGATTTCCTTGGAGTCCACCGGATGGAATTTGCCGTCATATACAGTCACCCGTACGTCCTCGAACGGATACCCGGCCACCGCTCCGGACTCGAGGACTTGCCGCACGCCTTTTTCCACCGCCGGAATGAACTGGGACGGAATGACGCCACCGACCACCTGATCGGCGAATTCAAAACCGCCACCGCGCGCCAACGGCTCAACACGCAAGAACACTTCACCGAATTGGCCGGCGCCACCGGTCTGCTTTTTGTGACGGTGGTGCCCTTCGGCGTTGGCTTGGATCGTCTCCTTGTAGGCGATCTTCGGCGGGTGGGTATCCACCTCTACGTTATAGCGCTCCCTCATACGCTCCAGCGTCATCCGCAGATGCAAGTCGCCGAGTCCTTTAATCACGGTCTCATTAGTGACAGCATTGTGCTCCACCAGCAAACTCGGATCCTCGGCCACCATCTTGTGCAGGGTATCGGAGATTTTCTGCTCGTCGCCGCGACTCTTCGCCTGAATGGCCAGTCCATACATGGCGGCGGGAATGGGCATGGGCGTCAGCGTCAATCCATCCATATCGTGCGAATCACGCAAGGTCGCTTCGTATTCCAGCTCATCGAGCTTGGACATGGCGCAAATATCGCCGGCCACGCCACTGTCCGCCTCCTTGGTCTCCTTGCCGCGTAACCGAAATAGATGTCCGACCCGGATGGCTTTGCGCGCATCACCAACCAAGATCTGCGAATCCTTGCCGAGTGAGCCCTGATGGATACGGAACACTCCCAGTTTGCCGACAAAAGGATCGATGCTGACTTTGAATACATGACCTATCAAAGGCAGGGCTGGATCTGCCACCGCCTGCACCTCATCGCCATCTTCACGCGTGAACGTAGCCGCCTGCACCTCCGCCGGACTCGGCATCATCGTTTGTATGAGATGCATGAGCTGTTCGACCCCGACACCTTGAGTAGCGCAGGTGAAACAAACAGGGATCAGATGCCCTTCCCGTAAGGCGGCGCCGAAGGCATCGTGCAACCGTTCCGGTTGCATGTCCTCGCCCTCCTCTAAATACAGCTCCATCAACTGTTCGTCCATCTCCACCACCTGGTCGATGAGCTGAGTGTGAGCCTCATCCACCGACGACATCACCGTATCGGCTGCCTCGGCCGAGAAAAAACAATCAGCGACGCCGCCATCGGAGGTGGGAAGGTTGATAGGCAAACACTCATCCCCGAAAGTTTCACGGATCTGACCGACCAAAGCCGGGATATCGACTGCATCCACGTCAATTCGATTAACCACGATAAGACGCACTAAGCCACGTTCCTTCGCCGCCTCCATCATCCGCCGCGTGGTGTTTTGCACACCAGCTTTGGCGTCTATGATCACGACAGCGGTTTCAACCGCCGCTAATGGAGCCAGGGCACGGCCCAGAAAATCAGGGTAGCCAGGGGTGTCTATTACGTTTACGTGGACACCGCCGTGGTCAAAACTGGCAACGGAGGAGAACAGTGAGTGCTGGTGGTGCTTCTCTTCGGGCTCGTGATCGGAGACGGTGCTGCCCCGCTCGATAGATCCCATGTCTTCCAACACGCCGGCGCGCTGCAACATCGCCTCTAGCAACATCGTCTTTCCGGCGCCGCCGTGGCCAACCAAGGCCACATTACGGATATCTCCGGTGGTGTATGAAGGCATGGGGTTCTCCTCTTTTTTTGGATGAATCTGATTCCATGGGCCGCTGCTGGCTGGTTTTCGGCAATCGAGCCTTGCCTGCTTCTTCCCGAGCTACGTCATATCACGCTGGCGCTGTGCGTCAAGCAATCTTTTGCAATCGAGCGGGCGCGGCGGCATCTTAGGGCCGGTTCAGGCCCTAGGGCAGATGCGGCTTGCGCAGGTATTGCGTCGAGCCCATCTCGGTCAGACGGCTAGCCGTGCGTTGAAAAGCGAATTCATGACGCCCCTCCAAGTAGAGCTCGTGGGGCGCCGCCGCCGCGGAAACGATCAGGTTCACGCTACGGTCGTACAATTCATCGACCAACAGGGTGAAACGCAAAGCCCTATCGTTGTCACGGCGGCTGAACTGAGGCACGTTCGACACCAGTACTGTATGAAACAAACGCCCGATCTCGATGTAATCCGCAGCACCGCGGGGACCATCACAGATGGCATAAAAATCAAACCAGACGATACCCGGGGCGCTGCGCACCGTATCGATCGAGCGGCCCAGAATATCCAATGCCTCGCCGCTGAGAGAATGATACGGGGCGATGGCATCGAAGCTCGCCGCTAATGACTCATGCGCAGTGTCATCCAGCGGACAATGGTAGATCTCGGCTTGTTCCAGCAGGCGCAGCCGGTAGTCGTTGTCACTATTGAGGTGCATGACCGTGGTGTGCTCCTTTAGGAGCGCAATAGCCGGTAGAAAACGGGCCCGTTGCAAGCCGCCGGCATAGAGATCATCAGGATGAATATTCGAGGTGGTGATCAGGGTAACGCGGCGTGCAAATAGCGCCTCTAACAAACGGCCAAGCAGCATTGCGTCGGTGACGTCCGCGACATGAAATTCATCGAAGGTCAGCACGCGGGCCTCGCTGGCCAGGCGCTCGGCCACACTCAGCAATGGGTCCGATTGACGCCTAAGTGTCTTCAATTCAGCGTGAACCCGCTGCATAAAACGATGAAAATGAATGCGCATCTTAGCAGCGAAGGGTAGCGCGTCGTGAAAGCTGTCCACCAGATGGGTCTTGCCCCGCCCCACACCACCGAATAGATATAGTCCTCGAATAGGCGCCCCCGGCGCCGGCGACCTAAGCGCCGATGATATGCGCGTCGATGACATAAGCGATTTCAGCCAACCCGGCACACCACCTTCGGGCTCGGGCGGCGATACCAGGAGCGCCTGGTAAATATTCTGCAAAGCATCGACTGCTTTGGCTTGCATGGGATCGGGTTGCAGTATCCCGGTTTCGATTTCGTGGTCATAGCGGGCGCGGGGGGTGAAGTTAGTATTCATCGGACGCAGCGTTCACGGATAGCCGCCATCGAGCCGGCGGATTTGTTATGGTGTTCAGGCTAGGCATTTTTTGCGCCGCAGATCGAGTGTTCAATATGACGCGCATTGCGCAATTACAAGTGAGCTATTCTGCGTTGGAAGACCGCTTACTGCTTCGGCTGAGCACCGACAATAGACTCGAATTTCGCTTTTGGGTGACCCAGCGTTACCTCAAATTGCTGCAACCCGTGCTCACAGAAATAGTGGAAAGCAGTGGGCGCGCAGCGATGATACCCGACCAGGCGACGCGCAAGACAGTCACCGAATTCGAACGCGAAACGGCTCTTGTAGGCGCCGATTTTCAGACCGAGTTCAACGAGGCGGCGGCCAGCTTGCCACTCGGCGAGGCGCCCGTGCTACTAGCGAGGATTCAAAAAAAAGTCTCGCCTACAGGCTCCCCTGTACTGTGCCTTCACCCGCAAAGCGGAATGGGCGTGGAGGTAGTGCTAGACCCACAGTTGCTGCACTCGCTCATCTCGTTGCTGAGCAATGGCGCAATCCAGGCTGACTGGGGTGCCGCGCAAAACGATGGAGGGCAGCCGCTTGCCGCCGGTGAGTCCAGAGTCCTCAATTGAGCCCACAGGCTATCGACCCACTAGCCATCGACCCACAGGCCATCCAATTGCCGCCACAGCTCCGTCCACATGGCGAGCGTTGGCACCTCGAACAGCGAGTGTTCATCCGCGGGAAGGACGCGCCAATCTCCGCGTTCGATCTCTCCTTGCAGTTGCCTCGGCGCCCAACCGGCATATCCGGCGATCGCCCGCCAACGGTTTGCCCCCCAATGTTCGTCTTTGGCGCGCCAAAGCGCATTGACTTTGGTGGTCACATAGATGTCTCCTCTGATCCGCTGAGTGCCTTCAAGAGGAGTAGCGGTGCGCAACAACACGTAGACCTGGCGCGGTTCCAGCGGACCGCCGTAATGCACCGGATGCTCTGCGATCGGCGTTTGCCCAAAGATAGTGAACGCACGACCCAAGGTAACGGTAGATGGCCGGTTTACGACCAAACCCAAGGCACCGGACTCATTCGCCTCCAAAAGCAAAACCACAGTCTTGGAGAAATTAGGATCGATCAAGCGCGGCGCCGCTACCAAGAACATACCCTTGGCCGGCGCGAACGAGAGTTCTTGCGCCTGCGCGCCCACACCAGCGCAAAGCACTACGCATAAGGAAAGCACGCTGGCAAAGCACGTTAATCTGTGCACGGTGACACTCTGACGCCGCTTAGGCTCGATGATATGCAGGCTACGCAAAAGTGTAACGGAGCAACCGGGCGGTTCGCATCTTTAGGGCACCTCTAAAAATGCACTTTTTCCGCGATTGCGGCGTCAGCGCCGTGCTCCAATCCTCAGGTATCACCTATACACTGCGGTTCTGCGCGCGGTGCTTCCTTGCACTCACGGAAAAATGACTATTTTTAGAGGCGTCCTTTATAGGCGCCGCGCAAAAAAAAAGCCACATCGTTGTGGCCTAAACCCCGCTTACGGGGGGAGGGAGGAGTCATGCATCAATTAGGGTGCCTAGAGTTTCATCGTCACGCCCAAGGAAGCCACACCCGAAGAGGTGAGTCCTGGGTGCTAACCAATCTTCTCAAGCTTCCAGCCAATCGGAGAAAAGAGGTAAGACTGCGAGCACGGCAACTACCATCGCGCTCATCTCAGAGTTGACGCCGCTTACCAATGAACCACTGTCGAGTAGGTAGGTTGCGCTTCCGGCGATTATTGCCAAGGGTCCGACTATTAGAGCTTTCTTCATCATCGTCTTGCATCCTTTGTGTGCTACCCGCCGTTTATGGGTAGAGAGTTTGACCTTTTCCCCGCACCAGTTGTGCCAAGGCTTTCACACTGTAGCGTGGACACGTGTGGCAAATGTCACAAAAAGTCAGCGACTTGAAGATGAATTCTGACGATCTGATGACTGGCGCACAAAACCAACCACCGGTGACTCGCGCGCATATTCTTAGGTACAGTCAATAGCCGGCACGGTGGCCGAAGAGCGATGACAAGCAGACGATACCGTACCGCGGCTATACCCTTTTTCTGAAGACTCGTTAGGATCGCGACAACTAATCTGTCAAACCGGTTCAAGCAGCGCCGGTGGCTGTAACCGTCACCGGTACTCCAAAGCCAGATTTAAAGGACGGGGTTGAAAAATATGAACAAGTGTACGCTGGCTAGACCCTCACACTCTCTAGCCGTTGCGGCGATGATGCTCGCCTTAGCCTGCGCATCGGCACTACAACCTGCCCTAGCGCAGACGAAGAACGGCGCCAAACACAAAGATTGGACACTGCGCTGCGAACAATTCAAGAAAGAAGATGGCAAAGCCTTTGAGCAATGCCATATGTTTCAAGATTGGCGTCACAAGGAACGTAAGTTACGCATCCTGCACATGGCGGTGGCCTATCCGCCGCAGCAGCCCGATCAAGCCGTGGCGGTGCTGACCATGCCCCTCGGCATCTACCTGCCGCTAGGCATCAAGATACAAATCGATAAGGGCGAGACTATCAACGTACCCATCGAGCGCTGCGAAACATGGGAGGGCGCCGATACGGAAGGTAAGAAAAAAATCGATGGTGGCTGCAAAGCTGGGATTCAGTTAAAAGAAGAGCTATTGAACTCACTAAAACGCGGCAACAAAGCATTCATCACTTTTCATGACAAACGCCGCACCCCTGTCACCGTGCCGGTATCCTTAAGCGGATTCACCGCTGGGCTACGTGCCCTCAAACTAACGGCCGGCGTACGATAAGCTAGTCATGATAAGTCATCGCGCGCCAAATCCCTCGGAGGTAAATCCCTCGGAGGTAAATCCCTGGGGTGTCATTCCCTAGGTGCTAACTCGCTGGGCGCCAAATTGCTGGGCAAAGGCAGTGGCACGGCAACGCGCCGTGTTGCTAGTGGCTTTTTTTCTCTTGACCGCGGCTACGGTGTACGCCGATAGCACAACGATGCGATGGTCAACGGTTCACATCACCACAGCGGATGGTGTACGCCACAGCTTTCGCGTGGAGGTGCCGCAAACGGCCACAGATCGGCGTAGGGGGCTCATGTTCCGCCGGCATTTGCCGGACGGCGAAGGCATGCTCTTTCTGTTCGAGCCACCGCGCCCGGTATCGATGTGGATGAAGAACACTTTCATCCCTCTTACCATGCTATTTGTCGCACCGGATGGCCGCGTCGTTCGGGTGGTCGATAGTACAGAGCCTTTGTCCGAGGAATCGATCCACTCGGGACAACCGGTCAGCGCCGTATTGGAGTTGGCCGGCGGCACCGCCTCCAGATTATCGCTAAGGTCAGGTGATCAACTCAACCTCGAGCCCTGACATCAATCAAGCTCTGACATTGGAGGAGCTTCACCCCCCGGTGGTGCGCACTACCCGATTGGTCACCCGGCACAGCAACTCATAACCGATGGTATTAGCACGCGCTGCAATCGCTTCGACGGATAAATCGCCCCCCCACAAAAGCACCCGATCACCTAACGCAGCATTCGGGCAGTCCGTTAAGTCCACGGTCAGCATATCCATGGACACCCGTCCAACTATAGGCACCGCAGCACCCGCAACTATCACCGGGGTACCGGCCGCTATGCCTCGGGGGTAACCATCACCGTAACCCGCAGCAACCACACCGATGCGACTGTCACGCTCCAACACTGTAGTACCGCCGTAACCGATACGTGCCCCCTTGGGCAAGGGCTTGACGTCGATCAATGCAGACTCGAAGCGTGCTACCGGCGTGAGCCCGTAATCGGATGCGGCCTTTCCGGCCACGGGACAAACACCATAGAGCATGATGCCGGGGCGCACCCAATCGCCACGCGCTTTCGAGACCATCAGCAGGCCTGCCGAATTCAGAACGCTTACGAACACGCCCGGAAGTCTTTCCGAGACGGAATGAAAAACCGAAACCTGATCGGCGGTAACCGGATCGTCCGGATCATCAGCGTTGGCCAGATGGGTCATCAAGCCAACTCTACCTACACCTACATGCGCTTTTAATTGACGCCATAGTTCGGCGGCACGGTGCGCGGGAAAACCGAGCCGTCCCATTCCTGTATCGATTTTTATCCAGACTAGACCGCCACACGATACGTCCCGGCGCAGCAACGCTTCGACCTGCTCCTGGCGATGTACCACCAGATCGAACCCGTAGCCAAGCACTTGCGATAGCTCTCGGTCATCCACCGCCCCTGCTAGCAGTAGGACTCGTTGGTGTAGCCCCGCCTCACGAATGCAAACCGCCTCTTCCATACACGCGACGGCAAAAGCGCGAGCGCCCGCCTCATTCAATACCCGCGCCGCCCAGACGATGCCATGGCCATAAGCATTTGCTTTCACTACAGCGTAGATGTGGGCGTCGTTCGCGCGGGATTGGACGGCCTTGAAATTGCGGCGCAAAGCGGCGGCACTCAGTACCAGCCGGGCTGGCCTGGTCATCTGAGGAAACCTTGTACTTGCGCATCGGAAGCGTAGTTTTCGAACTTGGTGATATGACCCAACCAAGTCAGTTTGATTTTGCCGATGGGGCCGTTGCGCTGCTTGCCTATGATGACCTCGGCGGTACCTTTATCGGGGCTATTCTCGTTGTACACCTCGTCCCTGTAAATAAACAGGATAACGTCGGCATCCTGTTCTATGGCGCCAGATTCACGCAGATCGGACATCACGGGCCGTTTGTCCTGGCGTTGTTCCAAACTCCGGTTCAACTGCGACAGGGCGACAACGGGCACCATCAGCTCCTTTGCCAACGCTTTTAGCGATCTGGAGATTTCCGATATTTCCGTGGCCCGGTTTTCTTTGCTCGATTGCCCTTGCATGAGCTGCAGATAATCGACGACCACTAGCGCCAAACCGTGTTCGCGTTTCAATCGCCGGCAGCGAGCCCGCACCTCGGTCGGGGTCAGCGCTGGCGTATCGTCAACGAAAATCTTGGTTTCCGACAGTTTGCCCAGCGCGTCCGTAAGCCGTGGCCAGTCATCGTCGGACAATTTGCCCGTGCGCACTTTGAGTTGATCCACTTTGCCGAGCGACGACATCATGCGCATGATGAGCTGCTCAGCGGGCATCTCCATACTGAATACGGCGACAGTGGCAGCAAAATTGATCGCCGCATGCTCCACTACGTTCATAGCAAACGATGTCTTACCCATGGACGGGCGCCCCGCCACGACGATGAGATCGCCGCGCTGCAACCCTGAGGTACGTTCATCGAGTTCGGTGAATCCACTAGGAACGCCGGTAACGGGACTATCGCGCTGATACAACTCATCAATGCGTTCCATTACATCGACGAGCAGATCCTTGATAGCGATGAAGCCGTTGGATGCGCCAGCACCGCGCTCTGCGATCTGAAACACCAACTGCTCGGCTTGCTCGAGCAGTTCGCGCGCATTACGCCCTTCAGGATTAAAAGCTCCACTGGCAATCTCGGTACCCGTGCGGATGAGTTCACGCATGATCGAGCGCTCGCGCACGATATCGGCGTACGCCACGATATTGGCCGCGCTTGGTGTGTTCGCAGCTAAATCGTCCAGATAGAGTACGCCCCCCGCATCGTCCAGCTCATTGCGGCTAGTGAGCCACTCCGATAGCGTTACCACATCAAACGGTTGCGACCGATCGGCCAGTTCCCGGACAGCGGAAAAGATGAGCTGATGATCGCGGCGGTAGAAATCGCTTTCACTAATGCGGTCAACGACTTTGTCCCAAGAGGCGTTGTCGAGGAGCAAACCGCCGATCACTGACTGCTCGGCTTCGCGTGAATGCGGTGGAACCTTAAGACGCGCCGTAGCGCTGTCATCCGAAGGCAGTAACACAGGATCATCAATCATCGTGATGAAACCCCAGATCGTTCAGCTAAACCGCCTGCCAGAAGTGGTGACGGCTAAGGGTGACAATACCACCTAAGACAATGACTGTTGAGACGGGGCAAAGCTGAGCAGAGCGCTTAGCTTTGCATGAAACTCGATGACTTATAGGTGAAAACACGCAGTACGCTAGACGCCCTGCGAATCGCTGCTGAAAACCTTGACCGTCACCGAGCGAACGACGTCAGGGTGAACCTGGATCTCGACCTGGTATTCCCCGGTTGCGCGTATAGGGCCGTCGGCCATACGCACTTCGGACCGATCGATGTCGATGCCACTGGCCACGGCCGCGTCAACAATGTCTTGCAGGCCTACCGAGCCGAACAGCTTGCCGCCGTCTCCAGCCCGCACCGGAATCTCAAGAGCCAGGCCTGCCATGGAGTCTGCCCGCTTCTGGGCTCGCGATAACCGCTGCGCCATGCCGCGTTCAAGCTCCATCCGCCGCTCTTCGAATTGCTTCAGATTCTCTTTGCTGGCCCGCACAGCTTTACCTTTAGAGATCAGAAAGTTGCGTGCATAGCCCGGTTTCACATTAACGACGTCACCGAGTTGCCCAAGACTCATGACTTTGTCGAGCAAGATGACTTCCATCGTTAGTACCCTCCGCGATCACTATCGTTTGAGGCAGACGACTAGGTAATGCCAGCGCGCCTGCGAAAATCCATAAACGTATCGGCAAAACCGCCGGTCACCAAGAACAAATATGTCACCGGTAGAGACAAATACATCGCCACCAGCCATCCAACCCACGCGCCCCGCGCATTCACGATAGCGTGGACGATGGCAATACCCTGAAACAGAAACAACACCGTGGCAATGCGTGTCATCCCACCTAGAAAAGCAGCGCCACCACCCGTCGTTAGCAAACTTCCAAGCACGGCGCCGGCAAAGCAGTAAGCGAACCAACGCGGGAAACGCAGTGCTCTGAACTCTTCCCCAAAACCACCTGGTTTGTCCAGCATCGCGTGCCAAGAACGGCCCAAGAACAACATTGATGCCGCGGTCATAAGCAATGACATCAACATCAACACCACCAGGTCCACCAGGGATAACTCCGGCATCATGTGTAGGCCATTCGATGCACCCAACAGCGCATCGCTCCCACCATCCGAGAGGGCGCTACCGGAAAGCGCGGTTTCGTGCAGCCCTCCACCGTTGACAAACCACGCCGCCGTCCAGATGAATACGGCTATCGCACCAGCGGCCAACAACGCGGGTCCTTGTGCATTACTATGACGCAAAACCAGCGCCGAAACCGCCGTAGGTACCCATCCGGCAACAACCAAAAGCAAACCCTCCGGCGTGCCACCAACGCCCACAACCGAAACGCCGCCCACCAAAGCCACTACAGCGCCCAACACAAACGCCCCTTGCATTGCACCGTAGCGTAGCATCACAAGGGCGATAAGAGCGCCACTTATACAATAGCCTGCGGCTGATAGCGCTCTGACCAGCGGTATGTCAGCCCCTGCTGCTGCCGACAGCAGCAGGGGAATCAGCATACAAGCTGCGCTCGCTAGAACAGCGTACCAACGGCCACGCATCGCGAAGCGAACCAGGCCCTGCATAATTATTGTGTTACTGCGGGTCCAACAATTGCGCCGCGAAGGCCTCCGGAAGTGGTCATGGCCCTCGCGGCGTAGTGATGAATCTTATCAATCGTGAGCGTCGCTGTACGGTAACAGTGCCAAGAACCGCGCCCGCTTGACGGCGGTCGCCAACTGGCGCTGATAACGCGCTTTAGTTCCGGTAATCCGGCTTGGGACGATTTTGCCCGTCTCGGTAATGTAAGCCTTCAAGGTGTTGAGATCCTTATAGTCGATCTCTTTGACTCCTTCGGCAGTGAAACGGCAATACCGTCGACGGCGAAAAAAACGTGCCATACGAGTTAACCTCTCTCTGCGGAATCTGCATCGGGCGCTTCGGCGATGCCCACCTCACCCGCGCCATCGCGCCCCTCACCGGCGCGCCTCTCTTCAGCATGGCCACGATCGTCATCGCGCTCTTCCCGCGACTTCGCCAGTGGCGACGGTTCGGTAATAGCCTCGTCACGAGACAAAACCAAATTACGGATGACAGCATCGTTAAAGCGAAACGCGCTCTTCAGCTCTTCCAAACACTCGAGCCCGCATTCGATATTCATCAAGACATAGTGTGCTTTGTGAACTTTGTTGATGGGATAAGCGAGTTGCCGTCTGCCCCAGTCTTCCAACCGGTGGATAACGCCTCTTTTTTCGCTAACTCCGGTTGCATTAGCTGCGCTTCCATCGGCTTCAGCTTCATCCCCCCCGCCGCCTTTGGATCCTTCGACCATAGTTCTGTAACGCTCAACCATGGCCGGAACCTGCTCACTTTGATCCGGGTGGACTAGAAATACGATCTCGTAGTGTCTCAATGGTAAATCTCCTCTCGGAATAGGTGGACCGTAACAAGCAAACATGATCCACGATCGCCTTCCGTCTAAAGCGGTAAGGCAAGGAGACCGCCCCGTAAAACGGACGGCTAAAACAGTTAATAGTACGTCCCATTGTTCTTATACGGCAAGACTCTTTTGCGGCGCGCGCGCCTTTTCCTGGCAGTTCGATGCCGGCCTCCATCGGTGCCGCCCATTTAACACCGGCGTCTACTCCGTTTGGAACTGACCATCATCTCGCGCCTGTTCGCCGGAAAAACCGGCTCGAAATCTATCTTTCGCTCATCCAGATCAACCCGAACCAAGCGTACTTTCATACGCTCGCCAAGCTTGAACGTTTTGCCCGAGCGCTCCCCGGTCAAACTGAGGCGCGTCGCGTCAAAATGGAAATAATCCGCCCCGAGCACACTGACATGCACCAAGCCTTCGACGTAGATCCCATCCAATTGCACGAAAGCGCCAAACGGGGCGATCCCATTGACGGTCCCATCAAAAACTTCGCCTACTTTATCGAGCATGTACTCGCACTTGAGCCACGCGCTTACATCCCATCCCGCCTCATCGGACCGGCGCTCCGTACGGGAGCAATGCGCTCCCATCTCGGCCATGTCGCTGGTAGTAGCAGTAGCGCCCGATGGGTACAACACCGCTTTGATGGCCCGGTGCACCACCAGATCCGGGTAGCGCCGAATAGGAGAGGTAAAATGTGTGTACTGCGGCAGGGCCAAACCAAAGTGCCCGTCGCACGAAGCGCTATAACGGGCTTGCGGCATCGTACGCAGCAAAACCGTTTGAATCGGACCACGATCGGGACGAGAACGGGCACGCTTGGCCAAAGCGGCAAAATGCTGTGGTTGCGGCGCCTTACCACCGCCAAGCCGCAAGCCTAGAGGAGATAAGAAGGTGCGCAGTGCAGCCAGTTTGTCTGCCTTGGGTGGCTCATGTACGCGGTACAAACCCGCCTCTCGCTTGCGCTGCAAGAAACGCGCCGCGCAGACGTTAGCCGCGATCATGCACTCTTCGATCATGCGATGAGCATCGTTATGAGTCACCGGCAAGATACGATCTATCTTGCGGCCTGCACCGAAAATGATCTGTGTCTCGCTGCTTTCGAATGCCATACACCCGCGCCGCTCACGCGCGCCCAATAAGGCTTTGCACAGCCGATACAATTCATCTAGATGCGCGGCCACTTCCCCTAAGCGATCGCGCACATGGCGATCCCGCTCAACCACCGCCTGCGCTACCTCGTCATAAGTCAACCTCGCCTTGGAACACATCACCGCTTCAAAAAAGCGCGACCGGTAAATGTCCCCGAAATCGTCAATGTGCATCTCGCACACCATGCACAGTCTGTCGCGATGAGGATTGAGGGAGCACAAACCATTGCTCAGGACTTCCGGCAACATCGGCACCACCCGGCCCGGGAAATAAGTGCTGTTGCCACGCCGGTAGGCTTCCTTATCCAGCGCAGTACCAGGTAATACATACGCGGCAACATCGGCTATGGCTACGGCCAGGCACCAGCCTTTGGCGGTGCGTTTGCAATAAACAGCATCGTCGAAGTCCTTGGCATCAGGGCCGTCGATGGTTACCAGCGGCAACTCACGTAAATCCGTGCGCCCGGCTTTGTCGGCTTGCGCAACCTCCGGCAAGACGCCGCGCACCTCCTGCTCCACCTCAGGCGGCCAAGTATCGGGGATGCCGTGGGCGCGGATCGCCACATCGATCTCGAGGCCTGGCGCCATGTGCTCGCCTAATATCTCGACGACCTCCCCCACGGGGCGGGTTCGAAGCGAAGGCTGCTCCACCAGTTTGGCCACCACCATTTGGCCGTCTTGAGCGTCGTGCGCCAAATCGGGTGGTATCAATAAATCTCGATGGAGGATACGCCGCTCCGGATAGACGAAGCCGATGCCGCGCTCACGAAAGTAACGCCCCACCACCAATGAGGTATTTCGCTCCAAAATCTGCACCACTCTGGCTTCTTCTTTGCCGGCTTGTCCAGAGCGCGACAAACGCGCCAGCACACGGTCTGCATGCACCAAAGCACGCATGGTGCGCGGTGAGAGGAATAGATCATCACCGCCGTTATCCGGGCGTAAGAAGCCGTAACCATCCCGATGCGCTTCCACGGTGCCGCGGATCAAGTCCATCTTGCCGACTAAACCGTAGCCTCCGGCCCGGTTCTGAAGCAATTCGCCGTCCCTAACCATAGCCGCCAGGCGTCGGCGCACGCCTTCACACTGCTCTTCGTCCCGTAAGCCTAATGATGCGCAGAGCGAATCCACCCCAGTCGGCTTGGCCAGTTCGGTGAGATGCCGGATCAGATAATCGCGGCTGGGAATGGGCTTTCTCTCGGATTGACGGGGGTCCAGTTTGGTCGCTGGATCATCGGCTAATCGCCATTTCGGCATTGTTGACAGTTCTAAGACTCCTAAGTAAATTGGCGCGCTTAGTGTCTGGCGTGCATCTAAAGACTCGCTGACGCTGCCGAGGTGGCGGAATTGGTAGACGCGCTAGCTTCAGGTGCTAGTGGGGGCAACCCCGTGGAGGTTCAAGTCCTCTCCTCGGCACCATTGTGAGTGATCTACAATAGGGCCGGCAACCGGCTGAGTCATGGGTCCTCTTCTATTACTGCACTATAAGTTCTTTTTGGTTCAAGGTCTTTCGATCAAGTTTTTTCATAAAAGGCTTTTGCTCAAGAGCTTTGCAAGGGGCTTCGATCGATCAATGCATCCACTATCGCAGATACCGTAAAGCCGTACTATAAACTTTTGCTGTAACCCCCAAATATAAATACTGCAGGCAGCGGCGCGATACAGTGCCTTCAATGATCCCCTGGAACCAACGATTGGCCCGAATAGCGGTAAAACCGCTGGCGGCCACACCGCTCACCCTTAATCAGATAACAGTGTTTACGCTGTTGTTAGCGTGGTCGGGTGCGATAGCGCTCGCCCACGGCGACCCAAGTTGGGCCAACTGGGGTACCAGCGTCTTCGTACTAGCCCGCTTTTTAGATCACTTCGATGGCGAACTGGCGCGCTTGACCGAGCGCACGTCCAAAGTCGGACATTATTTGGACTATGCTGCGGGCGGACTCAGCTACGCGGCGTTGTTCGCCGCGCTCGGCATTGGCCTGCAAGATTCCGCGCTATGCTAGATGGCTGGGCGCAGCCGGAGCTTTAAGCACGCTCTTGGCGATGCTTCTTAACGTCGATATAGATCGGACCATGGACGGTAAGAATGCGCTCGGTTATCCCGCTTTTGCCGGCTTTGAGTTGGAAGACCTTCTTTATCTACTGGCCCCCATCACCTGGCTTAGAACCTTGGTCCCATTCTTCGCCCTCGCAAGAATAGATGCCATTGTTTACCTGGCTTGGACCTTTGCCTGTTTGGTGTACTATAAAGGCAAGACTTAGTGTTTTTGTGCAAAGGTACCTGATATTACCGCTCTATCACCTGCGGCGGCGAAATTTAACAGTGATGATAAGCGCCGCGGCGGGCGCCCCTATGGCAGCCGCTACGATCAGTGGATTACCCAAACCCAATGCCATACCGACGGGAATGACAAGCATCGCATCGTCCGCATCGAATCCGCCCACGGCGGCAAACGCCGCCGCCCCCTCACCCGCCTCACGCTCGCGCCGAACCATCGCCAGCAGTACGTAAGCGATCGCGAGCCCGGCAATGATGCCCGCGCCCAAAGCCCATGCTCCCAAGGGGCCTTCACGCAATCCGTAACCGATGCCGATCATTACTGCAGCATTCGACACGGCATCGGTGACAATATCGTAACGGTGTCCAAAGCTGCTGGCACTGCCCTGCTGACGAGCCAGTTCTCCGTCCGCCCGATCGAGCAGGATGGACACGGCAAATAAGATAGCACCGCCTAGATTCAAGCCAAACGCCCACACGGTGGCGGCGGCAAGACCTGAAATGAGCCGAGCCGTGGTCAGATGATTAGGCGTCACCGGAGTGTACACCAATGGCCGAACAGCTCCTCGAATCAACTGATGTAGCCACGTGTTCTGGCTCATAGCGCTTTTAAGCCCGCCGCCGCCATCCGCTGCTCTACTTACCTGATGCCCTATTTGCCCAGTGCTCCATTCAGGCGAGTGGATCCCGTATAACGATGGTTTCCGAGCGTTCAGGTCCCGTTGAAATGATGTCCACAGGCGCACCGGCTAGCTCGGCAAGACGCTCTAGATACGCTCTTGCGTTCGCCGGCAATTGGCTGTACTCGCGCACACCTTTAGTCGATTCTTGCCAACCGGGGAGACATTCATAGACCGGCTCACAGTGGCTTAGTCTGCTGGCACCGGCTGGCGGACGCTGCAATAATTCGCCGTCAAGACGGTACTGCACGGCCATGCACACGGACTCCAAGCCATCCAACACGTCCAATTTGGTGACGCAAAGTCCCGTTATGCCGTTCAACCGCACACTATGCCGTAACGCGACTATGTCCAACCATCCGCAGCGCCGTGCCCGGCCAGTCGTAGAGCCGAACTCATCGCCGGCAGAACCTAGATGTTCACCGGTTGCATCTGACAGTTCGGTGGGAAACGGGCCGGAACCCACCCGCGTCTGATACGCTTTGGTAATCCCCAAAATGTCATTGATAGCACCCGGTGCAATGCCACTCCCGCTGGCAGCACCCCCTGCGGTGGTGGTGGACGAGGTCACATAAGGATAGGTACCGTGGTCGATATCGAGCAAAGTACCCTGGGCGCCTTCGAGCAATAGACGCTCGCCGCGATCCACCGCGTCGTAGAGTTCACCGGCCACGTCGGTGGCCATGGGCCGCAGAAATTCGCTGTATTCTTCGGCTTTGGCGTAAACCTCAGCAAAATCCACTGCGGGCGCATGCAAATAGGTGGTCAGTACGTGGTTGTGATAATCCATCACCGCTTGCAATTTGGTTTTGGCTCCCCCCAAGTCGAATAAATCACCGACCCGGAGCCCGCGCCGGGCTACTTTGTCTTCGTAGGCTGGACCTATTCCACGGCCAGTAGTACCGAGCGCCTCACTGCCCCGCGCGGCCTCGCGGGCCCAGTCCAAGGCGACGTGATAATCGAGAATCACCGAGCAGGCTTCACTCACCTTAAGCCGCCCTTCGACCGGCACGCCCCGCGCTTCTAATGCGCGGGTTTCCCTCATCAGAGCATCCGGCGCCAATACCACGCCGTTGCCTATGTAACACGTCACCGAATCGCGCAAAATACCCGATGGGATCACGTGCAAAATAGTTTTTTGATCGCCTATGACCAACGTGTGACCAGCGTTATGGCCCCCTTGAAAGCGCACCACAGCATCGGCGTTCTCTGTCAGCAAATCCACTAACTTGCCTTTGCCCTCGTCCCCCCACTGGGTCCCAATTACCGCGGCTACTTTGCCCATATCGGCTCCTGGCCTGCGTGCGTCGCGGCCTTGCTCCCGAAAAATCGATCTTCAGTGAATCGATGTGCAGCTAATCGATAGGAGGCTGCACAACTACAGTGGTTCCCTTAACGGACCAAGTTCAATAGCGCGAGACCGACAATCATCAAGCCCAGCCCAACGGCGCGAATCGTCTTGGAGGCAGTCTTAGAAGCGGCTTGCGCCATGCGGCGCCAGCCATCCGGCGCCATGAACGGACCGAGGCCCTCGAACACCATCATCAAGGCGATTGCACTCAACAGATCTTGCCAGTCAAGACCGCCCATGACGCAATGAGAACTAACAATCCCGGCCCGCGATGCGTTATGGCGTGCCTCCCTTAGGGTCCTTGAAGTAGCGGAAGAATTCCGAATCAGGCTTCATGAGCAGCACATCACTATTGCCACCAAAGCTGGTTTTGTAGGCGCTCAAGCTGCGGTATAGCGCATAGAATTCCGGATCTTGGCTGTACGCCTGCGCATAGATTTCCGCCGCCAGAGCATCCCCCTCACCCCGGGTACGCTCGCCGTCCCGGCGCGCCTCGGCGTACAGGACTTCGCGCTCGCGATCCGCCCGGGCACGAATCGTTTTCGCTTCCTTCTCACCGCGGGACCGGTACTGCTTAGCCACTTCTTGGCGCTCCGCCTGCATGCGGCGGAACACAGAAGTACTCACTGTAGTCGGCAAGTCGATGCGCTTGATGCGTACATCGACGACGTGTATGCCTAGCGATTCACCGTAATCGTTGAGCACATCCTTGACGATTTCCATGATGCGTATCCGATCATCGGATATAACGTCGCGGATGGTCGCCTTACCGAATTCGTCCTTCAAGTTCTTGCGTAGAACTTCCCCTAAGCGCAGGTCCGCCGTGTTTTTGATGCCACCGGTAGTTTTGTAATAAGTGGTGACGTCATTGATGCGCCATTTCACGAAGGAGTCCACGCTGACATTCTTTTTCTCGCTGGTCAGGAACAGCTCCGGTTCTGAATCCAACGACTGAATACGCGCATCGAACTTGAGAACGTTCTGAACCACCGGCCATTTGAAGTACAAGCCCGGCTCATAGTCAGCCCGTTTAATCTCACCCAGTTGGCGTAACAGAGCGACTTCGGTCTGGTGCACGGTAAATAAGGACATGGGCGCGGCGACCGCCACAAATATCAGCACTACCAATGCAATCACTTTCAGGGCACTCATCTAGCGGCTCCTAGATCGCAGTTCGTTGCGTTTGCGCTTGAGTTCATCAAGCGCCGCTTCCACACCAGCAACGGTGGTAGGCACATCAGAAACCACCGCCTCCACAGCGCTATTAGCACGCGGCTGCATAATCCGATCGAGCGGGAGATAAGTCAGATTGTTACCACCCTCTACATCTATCATCACTTTGTTGGTATTCGAAAGGACGCTCTCGACCGCCTCCAGATAGATCCTTTGCCGCGTCACCTCAGGTGCTTTTTTGTATTCGTTCAGCACGCGTAAAAAGCGGCTCGTTTCACCATCCGACTCCGCTACCACACGCTCTTTATAGGCCAGGGCTTGCTCGCGGATCGCGTTAGCTTCACCCTCGGCTTTAGGTAGGATATCTGCGGCGTAAGCCCGGGCTACGTTCTTGGTACGTTCCTCGTCCTCACGGGCTTGCACGGCATCGTCAAACGCTTCTTGCACCGGCGCCGGCGGCTGCGCCCGCTGCATGTTCACTGTCATGACCTGCAAACCTGTTTGATAGCGTTCCAAAATCTCTTGGATTTTAGAGCGGGCCTCCACTGCAACAGCGTTGCGGCCTTCTGTTAAAACAAAATCCATCGTCTGATTACCCACGATCTCGCGCACTGCGCTCTCCGTTGCTTGGCGCAACGTGAGATTAGGATCGCGCACCTCGAATAGATAATCCCTCGATGAACTCACCCGGTACTGAACGGCGAATTGCAGATCGACGATATTCTCATCCTTGGTGAGCATCAGCGATTCGTCTTCAACGGAACTCTCATTGGATACTGCCCGGAACCCGATATCGGCACTGCGCACTTTGGCCACATTGACTTTCTCCGCGTCCTCAATGAAGTACGGGCGCCAATGGGGGCCAGGGCCTTCGATTCGGTTGTACTTACCGAAACGGGTAACTACAGCCTCTTCCGCCGGTTCAACAATGTAGACCCCGGCAAATCCCCATGCCAAGACAAGAACACCTACGATCACTCCAACGCCCGCGGTACCAAGTCCGCCACCGCCGGCTGGCCTTGAGCCCGAGCCTCCACCACCACCACCGCCGAAAACACCGGACAGTCGCGATCGCATCTTGCCCAGGACCTCATCGAGATCCGGTGGACCCTGTTGGCCGTTACGCTGCCCCCAGGGATCCCGGTCACCATTGTTGCCGGGTTGATTCCAGGCCATTGCGGCACTCCGTTGTATAACCCATTTCTGGGCCAATATGGGTTTGCCTGTGCGATCCTGCAAGTAGCGCTAGCTACGGTGCAGGTCCACAGTAGGCTGACTGAGGCGAGACAGCAAGCGGTTGGCGAGAAACCCTCCTCGATATGGATGCTTGATCATAAATGGTTGCTCGAGGTTAACGCCGCTCCGGTAGAACCGACCATCGCCCGTAAAGAAACAATTATGACGATCCGGCATTATGCCGAGCTTGATCGCCACGTACTAGACTCTGAGGATACTGAGCCCTGAGTACTAGCCCCTGAAGCCTGTTCACAAGTATGATGACAAGATCACTCCAGTTACGCACTGGCGAGGGCTACTTGTACGCCATCCACTTGGCCGGCATCATGTCCATCATCGGCAATGATACGCTCTATATGAGACCGCGTCGCCTGCACGTGCAGGCGCCATCCCCGTCCTTCGTACACGTCCTCGGACAGTACATCCACCGACTGGTAGAGCGCAGCACGCACCGGCGCATGATGCCACGGTACCATCACTTGCATCACGATGGCATTGCCTTGTAGGCGATGCGCAATCGCCTGACGTAGTAGATCTATCCCGGCACCACTGACCGCAGAGACCCATACACGTACGGGCACACCTGTTTCATCGACATCTACCCGCGGTGCAAGCGCCAATCTATCGACTTTGTTGTAAACCTCCAGCCACGGCACTTGATGAGCGCCGATGCGCTCCAACACCTCCATGACCTGTTCCACTTTCTCGGCATGCTCCGGATCGCTAGCGTCTACGACATGCAGCAACAATTGCGCTAGACGGCTCTCTTCCAATGTGGCTTCAAAAGCCGCAATCAGATCATGAGGAAGCCGGCTTACAAACCCAACCGTATCGGCAACAACGGTACTGGCACCGCTCGGTAACGACAGCCGCCTGAAAGTGGGATCGAGGGTGGCGAACAACTAGTCCAGTGCGGTCACCCCAGCTCCGGTCAGCTGGTTGAACAGGGTTGATTTACCGGCATTGGTGTATCCCACTAAAGAGGTCACCGGCAGTGCCGCTCGCTGGCGCGCGCGCCGCGCCAGCGAGCGCCTGCTGCGCACCTGATCCAAGCGCGCGCGGATCTGCTTGATACGCTGAGCTATCAAGCGCCGGTCGGTTTCCAACTGGGTCTCACCGGGACCGCGCAGTCCGATGCCGCCTTTTTGCCGCTCCAGATGGGTCCAGCCTCGTACCAGACGGGTAGACAAGTGCTCTAGCTGAGCCAGTTCTACTTGTAGTTTGCCCTCATAAGACGCCGCCCGTTGGGCGAAGATGTCGAGTATAAGACCCGCTCTATCCAAGACTCGGCAATGCAGTTCGCGTTCCAGGTTACGCTCTTGTGAAGGGCTTAAGGTGACACCGAAGATAACCAGATCGACGCTGTGAGCGGCCACTGCATCGCGTAGCTCCTGCACCTTACCGAGCCCGATATAGTGCCGTGGATCGGGCGCCGCGCGGCTAGTAGCTATCTCCGCTTGCACCTGCGCGCCAGCGGAACGCGCCAATTCGGATAATTCGCCATCTGCCCGTTCACTGGCCGTGAGATGCACCAGTATGGCGCGATCCCCACCTTGCGGGCGCTCAAACAACGTCCGTTCGCCATCCGCAGCACGCCAATGTCCGAGCTGGCTTGGGCTGTGCCAACTTCAAATCAGCCCAGGTCCTCTTCACCTTCTTCATCAGGCCGCGGCAACCTCACCGCCCGGGAAGGTACAACCGTCGAAATAGCGTGCTTGTACACCATTTGACTCACGGAATTCTTCAATAAGACAACGAATTGATCGAAGGACTCTATCTGCCCCTGCAGCTTGATCCCGTTGACCAAAAAGATGGACACGGGAATACGCTCCCTGCGCAGCATGTTGAGAAAAGGGTCCTGTAGGGACTGGCCCTTACTCATCGGAATCTCTCCCTACTTTTGTGATTGTTATGGGCAGTGCCGATATTCGAACTCAGCACGCCTGTACGAGCCAATACAGTATGCGACAGATTGGGCCAGCAGTATAATTCATCAAGGCTTCGCGCTGCCTCTTAGCGCCTCGCCGATCAATTTGCTTGCCCTGCCAACCAGCGCCCCATCTGTACTATCCAGCCAATGAACCTGCGTTTCACGCCGTAGCCATGTGAGCTGGCGGCGGGCGAGTTGACGCGTGGCCGCCTTCACCTGCTCGGACAGTTGATGCCGCGTGATCTCGCCCTCCAAGTAGTCCCATGTCTGCCTATAACCGATGCTCTTCATAGCCGGTAAGTGGCGGTGAATTCGAGGTTGCACACGTAAGCTCTGCACCTCGCCCACCAGTCCATCGGTCAACATCCTGTCAAAACGCAGTGCGATGCGGCGATGCAAAACCGTCCTATCGGCTGGACTCACCACCAACTTCAGCAGGCGCCCTCCAAGCGCAAGCAGGGGGGATGGCACGGCGCCAGCCAAATACTCGCTCATCGGCTTTCTCAGTGTTAAGCACACCTCCAGAGCCCGCTGAATACGCTGGGCATCGTTGGGATGCAGCCGTGCCGCCGTCGCTGGGTCCAACTCGGCGAGGCGGCGATGCAGGCCTGACCAACCGATATGTGCCGCTTCACTCTCAAGCTCTTCGCGCAATCCAGGGCACGCGCTCGGCAACGCGGACAGCCCGGATAGCAAGGCTCTGAAATAAAGGCCGGTGCCCCCCACCAGCAGCGGAATATGGCCCGCCGCCCAAGCGGCATGCGCGACTTCTCGCGCATCCGCCGCGAAAGCCGCCGCCGAGTAGGTGCAATGGGGCTCGCGGATATCGACTAGGTGATGTGGCACCACCGTCCGCTCCGCGACCGTGGGTTTACCCGTACCCACATCCATATGCCGGTAAACTTGCGCCGAGTCCACGCTGATGAGCGTACATTGAAACGTCCGTGCCAGCTCCATAGCGAGGACAGTCTTGCCCGCCGCGGTGGGCCCCATCAGACAGACCAGCAACTGCCCGCTCAACGTGCCGTGTCCTTAACTGTTGCGCGGGAAAAAAGAGCCGTTAGTTCCGCCTCATTGAGTTCTCGTATTACCCGGGGCGGCCAAGCAGTATTCGCCGCCTGACAGTCTAGCCAGCGTTGCATGACAGTATCGTCTATGCTGCTCATATCTTGAGCGGCAACCTGGGCCAGCGCCACTGTCACAACATCGATGTCCGCCCCCCATGAGGCGGCCAGACAATCCCACAAAGTGGCCTGCTCCAAGTGCTGTAAACAAGCGGGTATCTCCAGCAACGCCACCTCTTCGGGCGCGCTTCTGCGCACGGCAAAACCGAGCTGGCCCAGATGATCCGAGAATGCCTCGTTTGCCTCTAGATCGGGGGCAGGTATGCTGTGTGCAGCGGGGATCAGCAACGGTATGGATACCTCATCACCAGACTTAAGTGCCCGTTCAACGACGAATTGTATCAACGCAGCGCCATCGACTAAGGCCCACGTCCGCTCAGCGTCGCGGCGATACAGAGCGTATCTATGGCTCAACCGTACCAACGACGAGTCCGCCGGTCCGGCGCGTTTCCGATCACCAGTGGGTGGCCGCTGATCGGTTGCTGATCCAACCAGGCGCACATACTTGTCTAGCTCATCGTCCGCTACTCGCAATGCCTGTGGGTGATTCCAAGGCGCGCCTTGGCGTGAATGACTACGGCTGTGGCCGGCACCGCCTTGATGGGAAGAGCCTTCCTCTATCCGGCTGCTCTGTAGTGCCCGAAGCTCTTCATCACCGCCGGGGTAAGCGCCAGGGCCTCCATCCGCACCGGGGTCTTCTTGACCTGATGGCATCAGCTCAGGGCGCATCAGCTCAGGCCGCAGCGGTTCAGCAGCCGGATGCTCACTATCCACTTGGTCACCGTGCAGGGTGCGGCGCACAGTACTCCACACGAAATCGTGCACGGTACGCGCATCACCGAAACGCACTTCGTGTTTGGTGGGATGCACGTTGACGTCCAAGTCGCCCGCTGGCAATTCCAGATACACCACGTAGGCGGGTTGGCGGCCCTCGCTTACCGCCTCCTCGAATGCCGCGCGCATCGCGTGGCGCAGCAACGGATCGCGTACCACGCGGCCATTGACACACGCGTATTGCAAATCGGCACTGGCCCGTGCTTCGCCGGCCGGAGCAGCCCATCCGAAGCAGTGCATAGCACCCGCATGAGCCTCGAAGGCAATGGCCGTTTGCGCGAACCGCGCGCCGCAGATATCGCTCATACGGCGAAGACCGGCGTCTTCCGCGGCGGCACGGGCCACCAGTGCATTGCGGCCATCGCGTGTCAGTACCAGGTCCAATTCCGGATGAGCCAAAGCGGTGCGCCGCACCACTGTCTCCACGTGCAAGTATTCTGTGCGTGAAGTGCGTAGAAAGCGGCGTCTAGCCGGTGTATTGAAAAACAGATCCCGCACTTCCACCGTTGTGCCGGGGGGAGCGCTAGCAGGCCGTGGCGACTCAGCGGTGATGTTGGTACCTTCGACCTCCAGGCTCCAGGCGGTATCTTGCCGAGGCTGGCGTGAGGTCAGGCGCACGCGGGCAACCGATGCAATACTGGGTAGGGCCTCGCCCCTGAATCCCAGTGTCTGCACACGCATCAGATCATCGAACGACCGTACTTTGCTGGTCGCGTGTCTAGAGAGTGCCAAGGCCAACTCATCGGGCGCGATGCCAACGCCGTCATCACGCACCCTGATAAGCGCGGCACCGCCCCTGTCCACATCGATACGCACCGTGCGCGCTCCAGCATCTATGGCATTTTCAAGCAGCTCTTTAACCACCGACGCAGGACGCTCCACCACTTCGCCTGCGGCGATCTGATTGGCCAGAACGGGGGGTAGCTGAATGATATTTGCCACTTTAAAACCGCCCGGTGCTGTCACTATCCGGCGCGCCTACCATCATCGGACCACGCTGCGGCGAAGTCGCGCAGATGCGCCCGGTCATCGGCCTCCAATTGCCCGCGCACCCTGGCGCATTCGGCATCATACTGAGCGTGGTCCCATCCGCCCTCTGAACAATTGAAACCTCAGATAGACCAGGTAGGTATTTAAAACATCGGTTTCGCAGTAGTTGCGAATCGATTCAATATCACCGGCTAGGTATGCATCGAACACCTGATCGCCCGCCATCCCTCGTTTACCCGGGAATCCCAGCAACATCGCCAACGGATCCAAACCAACGAAGGCCTTGGCCTGATAGCCGGCCAGCAGGTCCATGAGGTCGATGTGCCGCTCGTGAAACCGGTTGAGATAGTTATTCCATCGAAACGACGGATCGGTATCACCCGTCTCCCAATAACGCGGCGCCTGGATTCCATGCACCAAGGCTCTATAGTGCAGTACCGGCAAGTCAAAACCGCCGCCATTCCAGGACACCAAGGTGGGTGAATAGCGTTCGATGCCATCAAAGAAGCGGCTGATGAGTTCATCTTCGCTTGAATCATGGCCACCTAGCGACCATACCCTGAAGCGCTCTGCAGATCTCAGAACCACGGCGATGGCGACGATGCAGTGCAGGTGGTAGCGCAAGAACTCCGTACCGGCCTCCGCTTGGCGCAGTTGAAACATAGCCTTGGCAGCGTGCTCGGGGCTGAGGCCTTCCAGGCCATACAACCGCGCCCCACCTTCTACGTCAGGCACTGTCTCAATATCAAAAACTAAGACACTCATACGGCCAGGACACTCATGTGTACACGGTCGCTATTTGCAAGCAACCCACTTTGCGAGTACCGCTCATGTGTACTCCAATAGGGACCCACTCACGGGGAGCAACGACCTGGCGCAAGATAATCATTTCAGGATCGAGAGCGACATCACGATGGCATCTTCCCGTCCCCCGTGCCCAGGGTAGTAATCCTTGCGAAATCCAACCGCAGCAAATCCTGCATTGGCATAAAGCGCACTCGCGATGTGATTGGACGGACGTACCTCCAGGAAGATCTCATACGCTTGATGTTCCCGCGCGACTCGCAGCAGATGCATCAACAGTGAACGTCCAAGCCCCATACCTTGGACATTCGGCGCGATACACAAATGCAAAATATGCGCCTCACCCGCGGCGGCGGACATGATGCCGTGCCCCACCACCTCACCACCGATGACTATCACCCAGCAACAGTAGCCGACACGCAGGCAATCGCGAAACACACCGGGGGTCCACGGGAATTGGTAAGCGGCCCTCTCCACTAGCAGAATCGTTTGCAGATCATCTTCGCGCATCAGGCGAATTTGCGCTGCCATCCGGACCCGCCCGCGCTTTAAGGGCTTACCTGAATCGACGGCGCTCGCGGCACTATTTCTCAAGTGTCTTGCCTCCAGGTACCCTAATCTCCGAGTGCCCGTTCCTCGAGCATCCGGCGAACCTGTTTCAGATCCTGCCACGCCCGGTATTTCTCGGCGGGTGAACGAAGCAGATAGGCCGGATGATAGGTGACCAACAACGGCAGATCGCTCACGCCGTAGCGGTGTTGGCGACCCCGTAACCGGCCGATAGAGATTTTGGTTTGTAACAGGGTTTGCGCGGCAATGCGTCCCACTGCAAGCAACAACTTGGGACGCACTAACGCGATTTGCCGGTCCAAGTACGGCCCGCATTGCATCGACTCCTCGATTTTCGGATCGCGGTTACGTGGTGGCCGGCACTTGAGCACATTGGAGATGAAGACGCTTTTCCGGTCGAGCCCTATAGCCTGCAGCATGGCATTCAACAACTGCCCGGCACGTCCTACAAATGGCTCGCCCAGGGCATCTTCCCGTTCCCCTGGCGCCTCGCCGACGATCATGAGATCGGCATTAGGGGCGCCCACGCCAAAGACCGTTTGAGTGCGGGTTGCATGCAATTCGCAACGCTGGCACGCCGCCACTCGTGCTCGCAATGCGTCCCAATCCAGCAGCTCGGTAGGCATCGGTTGCTCAGCAGACAAAGCCGACATAACCCCTCCCTTCCCCGGCTCCGCGATATCCGTTGCAGCTACAGTCTCTTGCGGTGTGTGCACAAGCGAACTGGCCAGATCCCGGCGAATCCACGGGGTGATGCCCATTAAACGCAGATAATGCAGTTTGTCCGGCACCATGTCGCACTCCTCAGTCACGTTTGACCATCCGTCAACAACTAGTGAGCCTTACGGCGCCCGCTGCCCTTCGGCCTGCCGCGCTGCGCGCCGGCGGCGGATTTGGACAAGCGTAGTCGCCGGCCCCGACACGGCGTAGATAGAGAACACCGCAAACAAGGTCACAGGGGGCGCTAGAGAGACCAGGGTGAAAGCACCGAGCAGAGCCAACAGCGCCATAAACGGCACTTTGCCCTTGAGGTCGATCTCCTTGAAACTGTTAAAGCGGACATTGCTCACCATCAGGGCGCCAGTCAGCACGGTGATGGCAAGCGCCGTGAAAATCACGACGTCACCGCTCATGCCATGGTCTACACCGACCCATATCAACCCGGCAACCACGGCCGCCGCCGCCGGACAGGGCAATCCTTGGAAATAACGTTTATCGGCCACGCCGAGTTGGGTATTGAACCGCGCCAGCCGCAGGGCCGTGGCCGCAGCGTAGAAAAAAGCCGCTAACCAACCGAGCTTTCCAAGCGGTGCCAACGCCCATTGATAGATCGCTAGCGCAGGCGCGATGCCGAACGAGACTATATCGCTCAAACTATCGTATTGGGCGCCAAACTCACTTTGTGTGTTGGTCAAACGGGCGATACGGCCATCGGCACCATCTAGAATCATAGCCACAAAAATGGCGATCGCCGCCTGCTCGTAACGCTCACCCACACTCATCACGATGGCGTAGAACCCGGCGAACAGTGCCGCCGTGGTGAACAGATTCGGCAGCAGATAAATCCCGCGCCGGCGCGGTTTTGCTAGTTGGGTGTCGGTCATGACGGCAAGTCTACCGAAGTACGGAGCCGACCTCACGGATCTCGACTAATCGCGTACCAACGTCGCCAGAACGCTGCCACCGGCGGCGACCCGCTCCCCAACACCGAGTTGACAGTCGCTACCGTTCGGCAGGTAGACCGTGACGACAGTGGCGAAAAAGATAAATCCAAGCGGCCGTCCATGCCCTACCCGTTCTCCGGGCGCCACGCTTGCCTTGAATCTGGATATGTGACGGCGCCCATAGATGGCAATGACTATATCGTCGTCCTCATCGGTGCGTAGCCGTAAGGTGTAACAGGTCGGCGAACCTTCGCTCTGGTCGTGCTTGTTAACACCGCCCCGGACCCGGAAATCGACAATCTTTCCCTCAAGCGGCGCCCGCACGGTGGCAATACCAGGTAACGGTACCCGCAGTGCGATCCGCACGGTTTTGCGTTCCTTGAGCCAAGGGTCCAGCTTTATTGCGACCGACTGAACCGTTGCCGTCAGCGGACTCACGGCGGCCAATGGCAGCGACGGGGTAGTCACGCAAGGCTCATAGAACGCCCAAACAATCACCGCCACCAGCACGATGCCCGGCACCATAGCCCACGGACTCAAGATATACGTGCAAAGACCAGCCGCCAATGCGGCAGCCACCGCCGGAGCTTGACCGCGAGGAGCGAGCATAAACCGCTACCGCTAGGGGCGCCTCCGGGGCCTGCTCGCTTAAACTCTAAGACTGCGCTCACCGCGGGCCATACCCATCGCCCCGGAGCGGGCCACCTCCAGCACTATCTTGCCATCGACCGCTTTGATGAACGCGTCCAGTTTGTCCCCGGTACCGGTCAACTCGAGCGTGCACGTTGCACTGGTAACGTCCAAAACCCGCCCCCTGAATATTTCCGCGAGCCGCAAAACTTCATCGCGGGCGCCACCGGCAACCCGAACTTTAATCAACATCAACTCGCGTTCGACATGAGCACCTTCGGTCAAGTCTACCAGTTTGACCACATCCACCAGTTTGTTGAGCTGCTTGGTGATCTGCTCGATGATCGCCTCGTCACCCTCGGTGACCAGGGTAAGGCGCGAGACGGAATCATCCTCGGTGGGCGCAACACTTAAGGACTCGATGTTATAAGCGCGGGCGGAAAACAGACCCGCCACACGGCTGAGTGCTCCGGGCTCGTTCTCTAGCAACATGGAAATAAGATGACGCACGGTCAGGCAAGCTCCCGATTGAGCGACAACTGCGACAACAACATTTCGTTATGGGCGCTACCCGCCATCATCATGGGATAGACGTTCTCCGACTGATCGGTAATAAAATCCATGAACACTAGCCGGTCTTTCATGGCGAATGCCTCACGCAGGGCACCTTCCACATCCCCCGGCTTGTCGATCTTCATGCCCACATGACCGAAGCTCTCGGTCAACGCGGCAAAGTCGGGCAGCGAGTCTAGATAAGAGTGGGATTCGCGGCTTTCATACATGAATTCTTGCCACTGGCGCACCATGCCCAAGTAGCGGTTGTTGAGGTTCACCACTTTTATCGGCAGACCGTACTGCTTGGCTGTGGACAGCTCCTGTATGCACATGACGATACTGCCTTCACCGGTAATGCAGGCGACCTGCTCACCGGGAAACGCAAGCTGCGCACCGATGGCCGCCGGCAAACCGAACCCCATCGTGCCTAGCCCCCCCGAATTGACCCACTTACGCGGCTGATTGAACGGATAGAATTGAGCGGCCCACATCTGGTGCTGTCCTACGTCCGAGGTGACGATGGCGTCACCGCCGGTTATCTCGGCCAGTTTTTGCACCACATATTGCGGTTTGATGAGTTCATTGGACCGCGCGTAACGCAAACACTCGATGCCGCGCCACTCATCGACCTGGCGCCACCACGCCGCCAGAGCATCTGCGTCCAGCGTACGCCCCGAGTCCTTGATGAGCCGGGTCAGCTCCGCCAGCACAGTACCCACCGGGCCCACTATAGGCACATCCACCTGCACCGTTTTGGAGATCGACGAGGGATCTATATCGATATGGACAATCTTCGCATGGGGACAGAACTTGGACGGATCGCCCACCACTCGATCATCGAAGCGGGCGCCGATGCCGATGAGCACGTCGCAGTCATGCATCGCCATATTAGCCTCATAAGTGCCGTGCATACCCAGCATGCCTACGAACTGCGGATCTTGTCCCGGGAATGCGCCCAACCCCATCAGCGTCAATGTCACCGGTGCGCCAAGCGTGCGGGCGAACTCGGTCAATTGCGGTGCGGCCCCATCGGCTATGGCACCGCCACCTGCATAAATCATGGGGCGCTTGGCGCTCAGGATTAAATCGGCGGCTTTCTTAATCTGGCCGGGATGGCCACGTTGCGCGGGGTTATAAGAGCGCATGGTGATTGCGGCTGGATATTCATAACCGCACGACTGCGCTGTAACGTCTTTGGGGATATCAACCACTACAGGCCCGGGCCGGCCGGAGCAGGCGATGTAGAATGCTTTCTTCAGGGTGAGCGCCAGTTCACCCACGTTCTTCACCAGAAAATTGTGCTTCACACAAGGACGCGTGATGCCCACACAATCGACTTCCTGAAACGCATCGCTACCGATAGCATGGGTGGGCACTTGCGCCGTCAACACAACCATGGGAATGGAATCCATGTACGCGGTGGCGATACCGGTCACCGTGTTGGTCGCCCCCGGCCCGGAGGTAACCAGTACTACACCCGGCTTGCCGGTAACCCGCGCATAGCCATCGGCCATGTGCGTCGCCCCCTGCTCGTGGCGTACCAGAATGTGTTTGACGGCATCTTGACTGTACAGGGCATCATAGATATGTAGAGCAGCCCCGCCAGGATATCCGAACAGGTACTCCACCCCCTCATCTTCAAGGAAGCGGCATACGATTTGCGCACCGGTTAGTTCCACGGAGATTCCTCGTAAAAATATCTGGATTGCACTGGGCCGGCTGGACCCGGTAGACCGGTTCTATGGGTAACCGTTCACCTTAAAGAGCGCCGTTATGAGGGTCAAGTTCAAGGACGGGTATTTTTTGTTGGCCCATCGTTTCAGCTCCACCACTTCAGGCTGAGCTATTACTTACTAGATTAAAATCTATGATCGTTTCGCCGGGCGATCTACGCCGCAGCGGCTAAACTCGGAACGTTAAATCCCTTGATCCATGCTCTAAACCCCTTGAGCCATGCCAATGAGAGCCCGATAAGATGTTGAGAGTCACGTTACTTAGCGCCCTGCTCGCCGTTGCCGCGACGCCCGCCTCTGGCCAAAAAATATACAAAACCACGGACCAAAACGGCACAACCATCTACCCCGAATCGCTGCCTCCCGGCGCCAGCGGTAAAGAATTGAAACCGCGCATCCAACCGGTAACGCCGGCAGAAGCCCAGGCTAAGCTAGAGGCGCTGACCACCCGCCCCAACAAAGCGGGCGCTACTCGCTCCGACAATGACGCCGTTCAACAGGAGATGGAGCGTCTGGCGGCACGCGATAAAGAGAACTGTGCAGCAGCACGCAAGAACCTAGAAGTACTCAGTAACTCGGGGCGTGTTCAGGCGACCTACAACCATGGGCAGATCGACTACCTAGACGAAGAGGCGAGACGGGCACG
Source organism: Gammaproteobacteria bacterium (assembly GCA_012103455.1). Lineage (GTDB taxonomy): Bacteria > Pseudomonadota > Gammaproteobacteria > HK1 > HK1 > WLWT01. The sequence continues at coordinate 1,823,940 of WLWT01000001.1, read as the reverse complement.
CACCGAGCGGACGCGGCGCCAGATACAGGGCGCCTCTAACAATAGTAATTTTTTCGTGAGTGCAAGGAAGTACCGCGCGCAGAACCGCAGTGTATAAGGTGATACATGAGGATTCGAGCACGGGGCTGACGCCGCAATCGCGGAAAAAGTGCATTTTTAGAGGTGCCCTACAGGAATTTTGTGGTCCGTAATGGTTATCCGCGTCCCTGTTCATCCACGCGTGGGCACTCTAAAGTCAGCGTCCTTTTAGTCCGAGGAGACCTCAACCATGCGCACGTCGCGCCTGTTACTCGCTACGCTGAAAGAAGATCCGTCCGAAGCGGAAATTATCTCCCATCGCCTGATGCTGAGAGCGGGCCTGATCCGGCGTCTGGCCGCCGGGCTGTACTCGTGGCTGCCATTGGGACAAAGAGTAGTCAACAAGGTAGCCGCAATCGTGCGCCAGGAAATGGACCGTGCCGGTGCCCAGGAGATCGTCATGCCAGCGATTCAGCCGAGCGAGTTGTGGCAAGAATCCGGCCGCTGGAATCAATTCGGGCCTGAGCTATTGCGTCTCGCCGACCGTCATCAACGCGATTTCTGCATCGGCCCCACCCACGAAGAAGTGGTGACGGATATCGCCCGGCGTGAAATTCGCAGCTACCGGCAACTGCCCCTGAATCTTTATCAGATACAAACCAAATTCCGCGACGAAGTACGTCCCCGCTTCGGTGTCATGCGTTCACGCGAATTCGTCATGAAAGACGCCTATTCGTTTGATATGGATGCCGCAGGACTGGCGAAAAGTTATGCTCTCATGCATGACGCCTACGTGCGCATCTTCGAACGCATCGGACTTGATTTCCGCGTGGTGGACGCCGACCCAGGCGCTATAGGCGGCAGCCGCTCGCAGGAATTTCACGTGTTGGCTGACTCCGGCGAAGATGCTATCGCGTTCAGCACCTCAGGTGACTACGCGGCCAATTTGGAGACCGTGCCATCCGCACCCCCTGAGACTACTCTAGCTGCACCGGGGCAAGCGATGGAAAAAGTCGCCACCCCGGATGCTCACACCATAGACGAGCTGTGCCAACAGCTCAACGTGGCATCCAGCCGATGTGTCAAAACATTGCTGGTGCGAGCGGCCCAAGGCGGCTGCATTGCCCTGGTTGTGCGGGGTGACGACCAACTGAACGAAGTCAAGGCGAGCCGCGTTCCCGGCATCAAGCTGCCACTTGAATTCGCCGGCGAAGAGCAAGTGCGCCAAGCAGCCGGCGCTGGTACCGGTTCGCTAGGCCCGGTAGGCCTGCACCTACCGTGCTACGTGGATGCCCACGCGGCGGTGCTGGCGGACTTCGTGAGTGGCGCCAACGAAGACGGCTACCACCTGCGTGGTGTCAATTGGCACCGCGATGTGGCCCTACCTGAAGCGATGGACTTACGCAACGTCAAAGAGGGCGAAAAAACACCGGACGGCAACGGCGAGATCGCTATCGCACGCGGCATAGAGGTCGGACACATATTCCAACTAGGCGCCAAATACAGCGTCGCTATGAACGCCACTTGCCCGGATGAGACAGGCCGCGCCATTCCTTTCGAGATGGGCTGCTATGGCATCGGCATTACCCGCATACCGGCGGCCGCCATCGAACAATGCCACGATGAGCGGGGCATCGTCTGGCCTACCGCTATCGCGCCTTACCAGGTCGTGCTCCTACCGATGAATCTGGCCAAGTCCACCCGTGTGCGCGAAGCGGCGCAAGCTCTGTACAGCGAGTTGAGCGATGCCGGCATAGAAGTCTTATTCGACGACCGCCCTGTGCGTCCAGGCGTCATGTTCGCTGAGGCAGAACTCATCGGCATACCCCATCGCTTGGTGCTGGGAGAGCGGGGGCTGGACAGGAACGAAATCGAATACAAACGGCGCCGTGATGGGGCCGAAGAGAAAGTCCCCCTGGACCAAGTGGTGAAGTGGTTACGCTCGCTTATCAATACAGAGCTGCTGCGCGTTAACGCGTAGTTGTTGACTGGAGTAGCTATTGATTCGAGTGGGCAGCTTCCTTGGACGGACACGCTCAACGTCCGTGTTCGCCTACTACGAATATCTGCCAACGGTGCCGCACGCCTGGTTTGAACTAGGCGAGTCGTACCGCTACGCTCACAGCCAAAACCTAGCTTCCGAGAGCAGGCTAGAGAGAGCCAATGGCGACCTGTTCAGCGAGGGTATCGAAACAGCTTGCACACAAGCGTCTCGCGCGGCGCGGCGCTTATGTGCAGCCGCCAGAGCCGTGGCCGGCGAAGAGACGCCACCAGGGGACAGATCGAAATCGCCAACGGCTTTAGCACCATATGCCACTTCATCGCGGGCAAAGATGAAGTGTGCGCAGCGCAGGAAAACGCGGCTGAAACTGGCGATGAGGAAATCGAACTCAGCGCGCCCTTGCCTGCCGACACCATGGAAATGACCATTCGTCCGACCTACCGCACTGCCAACTGGGATATCATCAACCGCAGCAACGGAGGTTCACGCCGTTAATGAGGCGCTGGCCGGCTAGGGCCTGCCACTCAAAATCTGTTTAGCAATATTCACGGCGCGCTCAAGCTCTCCGCGCCTGAGTGCCGCCTCGGCTGCCTGCAACATGCTGCGTACATCGCTACGGCGCTCCTCATCATCCGCTAAAGACCGCTCGAACTCCACTGCCTTTTGCGCAACACCACCACCGCACCGTGGGCAGCCAGCGCCTCGGCTTTAGCGGCCAGTGCCTCTTGACGGGCATGGCTGTAGGCATCGGCGTCGATCGCCCGCTCAGCGTTATCAATACGGTCCTGTGCCCGCTGCATCTGCCGTGCGGCGATAATCTCGGCGCCCGCGTTGTGCGCCACCTGCCATGCACGGCGCGCCTCGCTCAACTCCTGAGTGGGTGCACCCGCACACGCCACCAACAACGCCGTCGAGAGCGTTGCTAGGGCAACTAGCCACCACCTGACAAGACCTGCTGAATGCATTCGGCGGACGCTAACAATGCCTAGTAAAGCCGTCAAGCCTCTCGCCGCCGTCCTGCCCGGGTTATGCTTTGCGCTTGAATATTGCACGGCACCCTTCGGTGTCCCACATGGAACTGAAATGAGTGAGATAGAAGTTCTGATCGTGTACTACAGCGTGCGCGGTAGCACTGCTATTCTAGCCCGTGAAGTGGCACACGGCGTTGAATCTACCCCAGGGGTGCAAGCGCGCATCCGCACCGTACCGCGGATCTCGGCCCATTCGGAGCAAATCGACGATGCAATACCCGCATCCGGCCCACCGTACGCCACCTACCAGGACTTGCGCGAATGTGCCGCGCTCGCCTTGGGCAGTCCCACCCGCTTCGGCAATATGGCCGCACCCGTCAAATATTTCATAGATGGCACGGCACAGTTGTGGCTTGATGGGGCTATGGTCGGCAAGCCCGCCGGCGTGTTTACCGCCGCTTCCAGTCCCCATGGCGGCCATGAAAGTACACTATTGTCAATGCAGATCCCTCTTTTGCACCACGGAATGTTGATCTGCGGTGTTCCATACACTCAGCCGGCGCTCAATACCACCCCTGGTGGTGGCTCGCCCTACGGCCCCAGCCATTGGTCCGGAGCAGGCCATGAACGTTCGCTAGACCGGGATGAAGCGGCCATATGCAGATCGCTGGGACAACGGCTTGCACATTTGGCCGTGCGGCTAGCCTAGGGGGTTTTAGCGCCTAGGAACTTGTAACTCTAGGGCCAGCCAACCAATCCCTGACGAAGGGAATGGTCAGATGCCGTTGGTGAGCAAGAGAGGCACGATCCAAATCGGCAATCAGGCTATCCAGGGAATGCATATCGCGCGACACTCTTCGCAGTAGATAGTGCACCACACCCGCAGTCAACGACAATCCGCGCCGGTGAGCCAACTCATTCACCGCCTCTACCAGATAGATATCGGGGAGTGCTCGAAGCCGAATACGCTCGGAGCCGACCAAACGCGATACCAGATCAGGCAGGGTAAAGTCCGACATAAAGCCGGCGCCCAGAGCCATCACCAGCCGCGTCCTTCGTTCATCGCATCGATTCCAAATATCGAACAGTGCCTCCTCCCACAAGCGCTCGCCGGCGACGGCATGAATATCATCCAGCGCCACCAGTTCACGGTCGCCAAGGCCGCGTAACACACGCGGACCTCTTGCTTCAAGCTCCGCCAAAGGCGCAAAAACGGCCCCTCGTTCCGCCCGCCACTCCTGGGTGCATGCGGCCAGCAATAGATGGGTTTTTCCGGTCCCAGGGGCACCCGTCAGTAAAGCGCTGCCAGCCCCGTCGCTCAGAAAAGCTTGCAGGCGTGTTACTTCATCGGCACTGACGCCACCGATATAGTTTTCGAATGCGGCGCCGCTAAGCTGGCCGAACTCAAAGCTGAGTTGAGCCGGACTGGAAAACATCCTAGCGCGCCCTTCAGGTCTGATAGATATCGCTCTTCAAGTAGCGCTCGTGAGCATGATGCAACAGCACCATGATCACCGCCGCTACCGGCAGAGCCAGTAACACGCCGAAAAAACCGAACAGTTGACCACCAGCCAACACCGCGAAGATAACCGCCACCGGATGCAGCCCGATGCGATCGCCAACCAGCATAGGCGTCAACAACATGCCTTCAATGGCCTGCCCAACGCCGAAGACAGCAAGTACCCATATGAGCGGTAGTACCTCCTGAAACTGGAAATACGCCGCCACTACCGCGCATACGACGCCCACAAAGAAACCAAGATACGGCACGAAGCTGACTAGCCCGGCCGTCAGACCGATGAGCAGTGCCAATTCGAGCCCAACCAAGCTAAGACCCAAGGTATAGATGAGCGCCAGCGCGCCCATCACCAATAGCTGGCCTCTGAAGAACTCAGCCAGCATCGAATCGCATTCTTTACTCAATCGAACCACGCCTGGCTCTACCGCCCGCGGAACCAGAGCGTGGATCTTTTCGATCAACACATCCCAATCGCGGAGCAGATAAAAGGTCACTACGGGTATCAGCACGATATTCGCGATCCACGCAACGGCGGCAACACCCGACTGCGAGAACTCTTTGACTAGGCCAACCGCCAGCCCCCCAGCCTGCCGCCAATGCTGGACAATAGCAGCCTTGAGGGCATCCAAAACCCGTGTTCCTTCTTCAATTCCCAGGGTATCGGCCAAGGCCGGCATCACCGTGGCACGCACGAAGTCCACATACCCGGGCAACCGCCGCACTAGAGCGCCGATCTGCTGCTCGATCATGGGTAACAACAGCAGTACGGCCGCTAGGGCGCAGGTAAAAATAGTGGTGAAAACGATGACCACGGATAAAGTTCTAGAAAGCTTATAGGTTTCAAGACGATCGGCCAGCGGGTCGCCCATATACGCCAACAGTACGCTCAGGGCGAAAGGCGTCAGCACTGGAGCCAAGAGATACAATAGGGCACACAATGCGGCTACCGCCGCCGCTATCATCCAACGTTGGGAATCGCTAAGAGATGCTCTTGCTTGCCTATCTTGCGTTTCCATCTCGAAGTCCGGCACGCCTCAATACAATAGGCGGTATTCGGCCACCTCCCCTTCTTGGACGAACGCCAACGTAGCTCCGATCTCCACCAACCGCAGAACAGCGCTAGCGCTGGCCGACGTAGACAAAGCGAACAGCACCTTACCGGAGCGCACTTCCAACACCGCGACCTCTTCAACGAGATCCAGCGCTTTGAGATAACTCAGCGTCCTACCATACGCGCTGGGACTGTCAATGCCGTGTACCAACAACAGCAAATGTCCATCAATGGCGGTGTTAGAACCAGGCGAAATATCGGCGAAAGCCGCTGCCATCTCATCAACCGCCGTACCCACTAGCGCCAGCGCCAGGGCCTGTTCACTTAAATCTCCACGCGTCCAGTTGCGTGAGGTCTGCCCCAGGGTCAGCGTCCAGACCGCTTCCCAAGTACTCGCCCCCCCCTGAGTCCGCCCTCCCCCATTAGCCTGCCCACGAGTGGCTGCCCGTAGGCGCAGCATACGCGCATGTACCATTGCCTCGGAGCGATAACGCGCGCCCACTTGGCGTAACCGAGTATCAAATCCCGCCCAGATGTCAGCCACTGTAAGCATTTGTCGATCGCGCAAATCCATCAGCGGTAAGACCATGGGCAACCCTCGACGGCGAGCAGCGGCGCGCAATGCACCGGGCAAACCACTGTCATCGTCGGCTCCGACGACGCGCCGGGCGCCGCCTTCTTCGATCGCCACTAAAAAGATAGTTCGCGGCCTAGTACGCGGCCATGTGCTGACGCCACTGCGGGCGAGCAGCGAGTCAACGCCGGCTTGGTCAAAGCTCACCCACAGACGGGAGCTGTTCGCATCCGCACCTTCACGGATCTGCGACTGCTCGACAATGGCCGCCATATCCACCGTGCCAGCCGGCGCTATGGTATCCAGGTCTACGCTCTCACGGCCCGTTAACTTGACTAAAACCGCCCGCAACGCCTGCCGCTCACCCTCCTCCCTGGCCCTATCACCGGCGTTTGCAATCGTCACCTCTGCCTGGTAAAGACCCTCAACGGTGACCGCATACAACGGCGCCACCTGTGCAGCTGCCAGCAACCATAATGCGGGTCCCCCAAAGTGCCCTAAACAAAAGCGCAGCAATTGCCACCTAGTTGGCAGGATGTTTTCGAATAACATTGAAGAACACCGGCACCGAGGGCGGTACAGTACATCGAGTCTGTACCGAATTAAAAACCGCATAGGCCGCCACGTATCCAACAAACGCCATCCGGTGAACAGTGCACTACAACCGGCAGCTTGGTTGACGCGACGCTAGTGAACGCAACCGCTCAAGTCAAGCAGTCCCGCCGCCGCCCAGCATCCGTCACCGCCTCGATGGACGATGTATCATAGGCGCCGCTATGTATGGCGCGGACTTTATCCATGAACGCTCTTACCTACCGCGATGCGGGTGTGGACATCGACCGCGGCGATGAGTTGGTACGGCGTATCCGGCCACTGGCCGCTCGTACCACGCGGCCCGGGGTACGCTCCGGCCTGGGCGGATTCGGCGGACTCTTCGAACTGCCGCTGGAACGTTACAACAAACCGGTGCTGGTAACGGGCACAGACGGCGTGGGCACAAAAATCCGCCTGGCATTGGATCATGACCGCTTGGAGAACATCGGCATCGATCTGGTGGCCATGTGTGTCAACGATGTCCTGACCAGCGGCGCCGAGCCCCTCCTCTTTTTGGACTATTACGCTACCGCCAAACTCGACCTCGAGCAGGCGGTGCGGGTGATCAGCGGTATCACTAGAGGTTGCGAGCTGGCCGGCACCGCTTTAGTGGGTGGCGAAACGGCGGAGATGCCCGGCATGTACGCGCCGGGCGACTTTGATTTAGCAGGCTTCACCGTTGGACTGGTGGATGCCGATGCGGTTATAGACGGCACGGAAGTGGCCGTCGGAGATGCTCTTGTAGGCTTGGCCTCTAGCGGTCCTCACTCCAACGGTTACTCGCTGATACGCAAAGTTCTAGATACCACCGGAGAACACATCGGCAAGCTGGTTTTCGATGGCGTACCGGCGCTGGATGCTCTAATGGCCCCCACACGCATTTACGTGCGGGCCGTTCACTCGGTGCTGCCCCATTTCACCGTCAAAGCGATGGCCCACATCACCGGCGGCGGATTGCTCGATAATATCCCGCGGGTGCTGCCGCAAACGCTCATGGCACGTCTAGACCCAAACAGTTGGAAGCGTCCGGCGGTTTTTGATTGGTTAGCCCGCCTCGGCGGTATCCGGGAAGACGAATTCGTGCGTACTTTCAACTGCGGCATCGGCTATGTAATGGTGGTGCCAACGGTACAAGCCGAGGGGTTATGCACCGCCCTTGGGGATGCAGGAGAGGCGGCGGCGATCATCGGCCACATCGGCGAACGGCCACCGGGCGCGGCGGGCGTAGTCTTCGGCTAGCGCCTTATCGACCCTAGCTCCCTATCAACTCCCTAGCTCCCTATCAACTAAGGCGCGCCGCGCTTGGCAACCGAGCGTTCCGCTGCAGTCAAGATGCCGCGCAGGATACGCAATTCCGCTCCGTCCAATTCGGCACGGGCCATGAGCCGGCGCAAACGCCGCATCAGCTTGCCCGGATTGTCGGGATCGTAGTAACCGATAGTCCGAAGCGCCCTCTCGAAGTGGCCGTAGAGCCCCTCCAACTCGTCAATTCCCACCGGCACCCGATTCCCTGGTGAAGGCGCCTCAAGCAATGCCGCCATGCGCAGCTCATAAGCGACTATTTGCACGGCGGCGGCCAGGTTGAGGCTCGAGTAATGCGCATTGGCAGGGATCCGTATCAGGGCTTGGCAAGCGTCCACTTCCACATTGCTAAGCCCGTGCTTCTCGCGCCCGAAAACCACCGCTACCGGCCCTTCCACGGCCCGCGATATGGCCTGTGCGGCAGCCTCTCTGGGGGTGAATTCAACATGACTCAGCTCACGCAGCCGCGCGGTGGCGGCGAACGCATAAATACAACCACTCAGGGCTTCGCCCAAGCGCTCGCAAACCACCGCCTCTTGTAGCAGGTCGTCCGCTCCCGAGGCGCGGGCGGTGGCGTCCGCGCACGGAAACTCCTGCGGACCCACCAGGCGAAGATCGGTAAGCCCCATGGTCTTCATCGCCCGCGCCACCGCGCCTATATTGCCCGGATGAGAAGTCTCTACCAGCACAACGCGAAGAGCACTCAAAGTAGGGCTAGCCGGGCACACCGCCATCAGGTGCGCCCCGGCGCCCGTCTACCGGTAAATTTCGGGCCGATTATGCCGTGTAGTTCTTTATATACACGTGGCGGTGCGGCGACAATATTGCCGGACTTGGCATAATTCTCCGAGCCATCGGCATCGGCCACGATGGCGCCGGCCTCACGGGCAATGAGAGCGCCGGCCGCTATATCCCATTCACTCAGGCCGGATTCGAAAAAGCCGTCCAACCGGCCAGCCGCCACGTAGGCCAGATCCAACGCAGCAGCACCTAGCCGGCGCAGACCGGCCGCGCGCATGGATATGCCACGAATTACCGCCAGGTACCGGTCGAATTCATCATCAGGTCCAAAGGCGAACCCGGTGCCGATGAGCGCACCTTTGAGCCCACGTCTGACGCTCACTCTTATGCGCCTATCATTTAGCCGAGCGCCCCCGCCGCGGCTCGCCACAAAGAGTTCTTGGCGCAGCGGATCGTAGATAACCCCCACTTCCACCCGTCCCCTATTGCGAAGTGCGATAGACACACAAAACTGTGGAAAGCCGTGCATGAAATTCAAAGTTCCATCCAATGGATCGATGACCCACACATTCTCATCCCCCGCCCGTGCCCCGCTTTCCTCTGCCAAAAAACCATGCTCTGGATAGGCGGCGGCAATAGTATCGATAATGATGCGCTCACACCTCTCATCGACTTCGGTGACAAAATCGTTCTCCGCTTTTTCCGCTACTTTGAGCGTATCCACCCGATCGAAATAACGGACCATCATGTCCCCGGCAGCGCGCGCTGCACGTACGGCGATATTCAAAGGACCTTGCATAGCGGCACACTCTGTATCTAGGGCACCTCTAAAAATGCACTTTTTCCGCGCTTGCGGCGTCAGCGCCGTGCTCCAATCCTCAGGTATCACCTATACACTGCGATTGCGCGCGCGGTGCTTCTTTGCACTCACGAAACAATGACTATTTTTAGCAGGTGCCCTCTAGTCAATCAGGTAGCGCGCTCAGCGATCCCGTTTATAAAGCAACATGACGATCTGCTCGGATACGAGTCCTATCAAAAACACCAAAACGGCAGTTACCAAAAGCAGCGCGCTCATATTAGTAAAACGCGCCGCCACTATGTAGGTATACAGATAGTTGAATAAACCTAAAGCAGCAAACACGGCACTGATAGGCACGAACAGTTTGAGTGGTGAGTATAAGGTACCGATGCGAAAGATGATGAGCGCAAAATGTAGGCCGTCGCGCATGACTCTAAGATGGCTTCGGCCTGTTCGCACAGCCACGTCAATAGGCAAAAAATCGACCGAATAACCCGCCCTAAAAAATGCCATTGTAACAGTGCAAGGATAAGAAAAACCGTTAGGGAAAAGAGGCAAAAACTCTCTCAATAAATCGGCCTTTGCGGCCCGGAAACCGGACGTTAAGTCGAGCACTGGACGGCCTACAATCCAACTGGCAAGGCGATTGTAAAAACCGTTACCCAATCTTCGAATAAAATTGGCTTGGCCGCGAGCATCGCGTGCTCCTACAACCATGTCGTAACCATCATCCAGGCGGCGAAGAAGTTTAGCCACATCTGCCGCCTGATGCTGGCCATCCGCATCCATGAACACCAGCACTTGGCCGCTGGCCGCGCGCGCGCCACTTTTCACTGCAGCCCCGTTTCCCTTCCGGTAAGGGTGTGACACAACCCTCGCCCCCGCTCTTTCACAAAGGATACGAGTGTCGTCCGTGGAGCCATCATCCACCACCAGAATTTCCGCCTGCGGGAACTGCGAGCGAAGCCTGGATACCAATCCCGGGACGGTTGCCGCCTCATTGAGCGAGGGAATGACAATGCTTATTCGACTTCTTGACTTCAATCTAATCGCTCTTTACCGGCCTCATAAGGTCCCGGACGATACAGCGTCCAATGCCTCTTTTATGCTCGCTAATTCCCTCGCATGCTGGATGCCGCCCCTCTCCCCTTCCAACTCCGTTATGTAACGCCGCGCCTCGTCGAAGCGGCCGGCCATAACCAATACCGCTGCGCGTTCACGCCGCAATATCAACCGTTGCGGATCAGCGCCTATAGCATCAGCAAGGGCCGCCAGCCCCTCGTCTATCCGACCACCGGCGATAAGCAAGCGCGATCGCATCAAACCGAACGCGCCGTGCGCATAGGGACCAAAGTCGATGTTGCCTTCACCAGCCCGAATCCAACTATGTAGCGCCGGTGCCAAAGAAACACAACCTGGAATGTCTTCCAAAATACAGTCAGTCAGATCTAGAAGCGCCGCCACGGCACGCACCTCGGGTACACCGCTCCTCATCTGCACTTCGATATTCTCTGTCAGGCGGGTTCGTGCCGCAGCCAAGCCTTGCGCCGTCAAGGAAATCAATACGCCGCCATCGGCAGCGAGGAAGGTATCACCCAATGTGGTATCCAGGGCGGTGGTATCCAGGGCGTCCTGCGCCTGAAGGTAGGTGAGTATCTGTAGCTGAGCGATGCGTGTCTCGATGAGAGCAGGATTCAGCTTGGAAGCGCGCGCGAACGCCGCGTAGATAACATCTAGCGGCGCGCCAGAGCTTTGCAGGGTAAACGCCCTGACGGCCTGAGCACGGGCCGAATTGGGTTGATGCCACGCTGTCACCTCAATCAATAATTTAGCATCGGACCATAGATGCGCCCGCGACGCTGTCGTTGCTGTCAACGTGCCGATCATGATCACTGCCATCGCCATTGGAAGTCTCCGGCTAACTGGTGCTACGCCGGTCTCCATCAGCTTTAATGCGCCCGCGGCAACCGCCAAACACGCCCCTACACTGGGTAAGTAGTTTCGGTGCTCGAAGAGAAGCTCCAAAGGCACGATAGATCCCTCGAGGGAATGCCCGGCCAAAAACCATCCGACGGCAAACGCAAACCAAGGCGTTCGGCGAAGGGACACGAGAGCCATAGCTACGACCGCAATCCACCCAGTGACCGCCCATAACGTAGTCATCGGGTCAAACAAAGACCGGCTGACGATGAAATCATCGTGATAGATGGACATAGCCGTCATATTCGGCGCCAAGGTCTGCGCTGCAAACCAGAATAAAACGCGGCTTTGGCTCAGCAGCCGCTGCATCAGATCGAAGTCGCGCTGTAAATACATCGCCGACCAAAAATCCAGCTCAACGACAATCACATAGCCCCCGATCACCGCCGGCAGCCCTAACACGGTCCCATAGAAGAGCGCTAGCCCGCAGCTACGGGATGTTTGATGCACTCGTCCCTTGAAGAGAATCAATTCAACCACGGCGACAAACCCTAACAGCACCACCGCGTTTTCCTTGGCAAACACACCAAGACCAACGCCGCCAACTACACCAGCGATCATCAATGGCCAACCCTTGCCCTCATTGGCCAAACGCTCTCGTCCACTCACGAAGACCAACATACCCGACATAACAAATACAAAAGCGAGCGAGTTCACGCGCTGAACGACATACAACACATTGGTAAGCTGAATGGGGTGCAACGCCCACAACGCGGTAGCCAAGGCCGCCCCCCAAATTGCACGGTTGGCCGCAAATCCACCAATACTCAACAACCGGCGTGCGAGAATAAAAACCAATACCGTATTCAGGAGGTGTATGCCGAGGTTGACCGATTTGAACCATAGGTGGTCGAAACTGCCGCCCGCTACCCAGTAGTTGAGCCCAAAGCTCAACGCCGCCAGTGGCCGTCCAAGTGGTCCACTCCGATTGGAAGCCGCGGCTTGCTTGAGCGAGTCAATGGAAACGGAGGAGATGGGAACCAGGGGATTGGCGACGATGTTCGGCATATCGTCGGCCATGAAAGGCCCTTTTAAACCCGGCCAATACGCCGCCGTGCAAAGAGCCAAGATAGTGACGAGGATAAAAGCAGGACGCATACCCCAACATTAGCCATTAGCGATCTAAGAATAGGAGGAAGGGGGGCAACCGCCCCCTCTGCATGATAAGACCCGGCCCTGCCAGTCTTAACTCTTCGGCCGATACTTGGCATCAACGGTACCGCCGATGGTCCACTTCATGCCCGTGGCACTGCAGGCGCCAGTGTAGGTCACGGTGCCGGAGACGCCGCCGCCCACGGCAGTGGTGTCAATGGTCACTGTGGCAGCCGAACTGTTGGGAACATCAATACTCACGGATCTCACATACTGGGATGTGATGGAAGCAGCGGCCGGCAGGTTCAGGACAGTACCATTTTGAGGCATATTGGCGACGAGTTGACCTTCAGAGCAGGCTATACCGAGGGCCGTGCGGGCCGGCTGCGACAAGGTAGTCGCCTCCCGTACACGCTCCCGGATAGTGTGGTCCTGATATGCCGGGATGGCTACAGCGGCGAGAATACCGATAATGGCTACCACGATCATCAGCTCGATGAGCGTGAAACCTTTTTGCACAGTTTTCATGGATTTCTCCCAACACTAGACGAAGAGCAATATATGGTATCGACATTGGCGCTGTCCGTCAGGTTTGGTGAAAATCACCTATTGATACACCGCCAGCTTACCTCCTTCGAGCATATAACATGCCAAGCTGGATTTCCCGATCATGGCACCCAATCCCCAAAAAATTGCCGTAGCCAGCCAACACTGAGCGCCAGCGCCCGCTCCAAGATGTTCTCAAGCTCCCGTACGTTGCCAGGGAAGGAATACGCCCGCAGTTACGCTCAACGCCTCCCCGGCAAGCATGGGAGGCGCGCCGCCGGAGCCCTGTGAGGCACGGGCTACGAAGTGACGGGACAGTGCTTCGATATCGCTCACCCGCTCGCGCAGCGGCGGCACTTTTAGCTCAATAATATTGATACGGTAAAACAGATCCTGGCGAAACTGTCTCTTGCCGACCAGGGCCGCCAAGTCTTTGTAGGTGGCGCTCACAATGCGCCTATCCACTTGCACTTCGCCGGTGGCGCCGACCGGCCGCACCGCTTTTTCCTGCACTACGCGAAGTAGTTTCACCTGCATGGGCAGGGGTAGATCAGCGGCCTCGTCCAAAAACAAGGTGCCACTACTGGCGGTCTCGAACAACCCTTTGCGATCAGCAAACGCGCCAGGGCATCTCTAAAAATGCACTTTTTCCACGATTGCGGCGTCAGCTCCGTGCTCGAATCCTCAGGTATCACCTATACACTGCGGTTCTGTGCGCGGTGCTTCTTTGCACTCACGGAACAATGACTATTTTTAGCAGGTGCCCGCCAGTGAAGCTGCTCTTTTTATGCTCCCGGTATAGAGCGAAATAACGCAAAGCGATCCAATCACTGGCCGCGGCAAGCCGCCCGGTTCCCGCTACGGTCTGGTCAACGGCCGCTTGCTCCACTCGAAGCCCCTCGTGATCGGTTAGCGAATGATTAGGATACGCCAGGCAGGCAAGAGAGATTCTCGGGTACACTGCACGGCACATATACCCATCACACTTCAAGATGCGAACATCGGTGCATTAATAATGTGAAACCTATCAGTGATTCTTTTTCTCAATAAAATCTTTCGTCTTCCAATGCGCTTGAAAAAATTCAAAGATGCTTCCCGAAAATCTATAAACTTCTCATAGTACCGATTATAAGTAACCGCTTCATGCATCATTTTCCAAAGTCGCTCAATTGGATTTAAATTCGGTGAATAGGGCGGCAAATAGTGTAATTTAATGTTTGAGTCCTTGGCATAAGACTGAACGTCTTTGCTCTTATGATAAGCCGCATTATCCCAAATTACATGAATGTCTTTCTCTGGTGCATGCCGTTTGCGTAGAGATTTTAGAAAAGATTTAATGGTTTGCGCATTCACTCGCTCAACTTCAGTGTGGATTATTTTGTGACCATCCAAAGATACAGCACCAATGAAATTCAATCGTGTTTGACGAGCCGTTGTGGCAATACTTTTTCGAGTGCCTCTTAAAATCCATCCACAGGCCAACCGCGTTTGATACTGCGGATGAAAACTGTCCGAGAAATAGATTAAACCCTTGTTTTTAGGGTCTTTCGAAAGATGTTCATAGTCTTTGACAAACGCTTTTTGCGCCTGTGCGTTTGCTTTCGCTGGCACTGCATGAGGCTTCTTATGGCAGAAATTATTGCGATGCAGCCATTTTGTCATGCCGCTTACACTGTAAACCTTACCAAAATTCAACTTCACATAAGTGCAAATGTCCTTAACATAAGGATAAGTCATTCCTTCTACGTGTTTAACGAGCTTTGCTGTTTCATTCTCGTCTAAATCACTTTTGCTGCCCCCGTTTTCGGGCTTCAGCTTAGCTTTAGAAAAATAATCATCGACATGGCGTCTAATAGTCTCATCATCTAAAAGCAAAATCCTAGACATTTCTGAATAACTATAACCCTCATCAAAAGCTAAAACAGCTTTTATTCGGTCTCGAATACGCCCATCTCTCTCTTTACGATGAGATTTTATGAGTTCATCGCGCTCGCTCGGTGTTAAATGATTGTTCATAAGCTTATTTTGACCATAATCAGCTAGCTAATGTAAGTATTCTATATTCGCATTTTCAATGGCGATGGGTATATACTAGGTCGGGTATCAGGTGGGTTGAGGACCAGCAAGTGAAAAAAGTCGAGGCCATTATCAAACCCTTCAAACTAGACGACGTACGCGAAGCCCTGTCCGAAATCGGTATCACCGGCATGACCGCCACGGAGGTGAAGGGCTTCGGCCGGCAAAAAGGACATACCGAGCTTTACCGGGGAGCGGAGTACGTAGTCGATTTCCTGCCCAAGATGCGCGTCGAGATCGTGGTAGTGGACGAGCAGATAGACACATGTGTAGAGGCCATTACCCAGGCGGCTCATACCGGCAAGATAGGCGATGGCAAGATCTTCATCACTCCGGTAGAGCGGGTGGTACGTATACGCACGGGCGAGGTAGACGAGGCCGCCATATAGCAGTGATTAACAGCAGTGATTACTCTATTTCGAGGTTCGCTACCTCGGCGAGGCCCGGATGGTCCGGATGATTGAGCTTTAGCACTCTCAGCGCATCGTTCATCAGATCCTCCATGCCTAGAACCCGGTAGGCTTTGGCCATCACCACCAAAGCCTGCGGCACAGCGGGTGCAGTATCAAAGTTCTCCAGCACGTACTTGGCCCGGTTGGCGGCGGCTACGTAAGCACCGCGGCGAAGATAATAATTGGCCACGTGAATCTCGTATTGAGCGAGATTGTTGCGTAAATACAACATACGCTGCGCGCTATCCTTGGTGTAACGGCTCTTCGGAAACCGGCGCAACAACTCGCCAAATGCTTCGAAGGATTGCAGCGCTGAACCAGGATCGCGCTCGGAAGGATCCAGTTGCACTAACTGATCCACCAGTCCTCGGCCCTGGTTATATTGCGCTAATCCCTTGATGTAATATGCGTAATCGACGTGCAGGTGCTGGGGGTGCAGCTTAATGAAGCGATCCGCTGCCGCTACCGCAGAAGCCGGTTCGTTTTTGCGGTAATAAGCGTACGCCGTTTCCAGTTGCGCTTGAGTGGAAAATGGACCGAATGGGTAGCGGGTCTCGAGTTTTTCATAGAATTCCAAGGCCTTGGTGTACTCACCGGCATCCAATGCCGCCTTGCCTTCCGAATAGAGCCGCTCAGCAGACCAATCCAAGGTCACATCCGGCTCATCTTCGAACAAGCTGCATCCCGTCAGGGATACTGAAGCGGCGAATAACGCCACCCACAACAACACCGCTCCAGGCAATGCCAGCCCGGAACAGACCACTTGCGGGCAAACGGTTCGGGGGCCTGCTACAACACAGGCGGCGCCGCGGTTCCTAACTTGAGGCATGAATAAGCCGTCGCCGAAATAGATGAAACAATATAGAGAGACTAGCCGATCCTCCGAGGGTGAACCAGAGAACGCGAACACACCCGCGCGCACCATAGAACTGATGATCGATGCAGCCCATCGAGGCCAGCGTCTGGACCGCGTGTTGGCCACTCAGCTCCCGGACCTCTCACGCGGGCGTATTCAGGCGCTTTTAAAGGCTGCACGGGTGCTCATCAACGGACGCACCGCAACCCTGCGCGAACGGGTGAAGGGCCATGAGAACATACAACTCGACCTTGGGCTCGACCTTGCGCCTATTGCGCCGCAGGCAACGCAAGGAGAACCTCTAGCACTATCGGTGCTGTACGCGGATGACCACATCATCGTAGTGGACAAACCCGCCGGCTTGGTGGTTCACCCCGGCGCCGGTAATCCGCGTGGTACGCTCATGAATGCGCTGCTACACCGGTTCCCGCAATTGGCCGCCCTGCCCCGCGCAGGTATTGTGCAGCGGCTGGACAAGAACACCTCCGGCGTCATGGTCGTGGCAGCGAGCTGGCGGGCCCACAAACAGCTGATCAACGACCTCGGCGAGCGCACCGTCAGCCGCCAATATCTAGCCATCGTCAACGGTATCCCCAGCGGCGGTGGCTCCATTGATGCGCCGGTCGGCCGTGATCCCCACCACCGCACCCGCATGGCCATTGTCGGCAATGGCCGTGAGGCCATCACCCGGTATACAGTGACCCGTCGCTATGCGCATCACGCGGCACTGACGGTGAACTTGCTGACCGGGCGCACCCATCAGATCCGTGTTCATATGGCCCATATCGGTTATCCCATCACCGGCGATCGGCTCTACGCCGGCCGTGCCCACACCCTGCCAGGCGTACCGGAGCCGGTCACCGGGGCCATCCAAGCGTTAGGACGCCAAGCACTGCACGCCCACCGTCTCACCTTCAAGCATCCAGCAGATGGCACCGAACGGCATTTCGAGGCGGCTATTCCTGCCGATATCGCGCATCTTCGGGATCAACTAGAACGCCATGCGCATGACCTCGCAAGCAGATAGTCCTCCCCCCAGGTCCTCAAGCCCGGCTCCTCAAACACTGGCCCGAAGAAAAAACCATGCCCACCGATCCTGCTGCTGCCGCTCTACCTGCCACCGCCACTACCCCGGCCACCGCCACTATCCCAGTAGTAGTAGAGCCATCATGGCCGGTTCCCGCGCACGTGCGCGCCGCCACCACCACCCGCCTAGGCGGGGCTAGCAGCGGAGCCTGCGCCGCCCTCAATATGGGCTACGGTGGTGGTGACCAAGCCGCAAACGTGGACAAAAATAGGGCTAGGGTTGCCGCCTACCTGCAACTCCCATCGGCCCCGTGTTGGTTGCGTCAAGTCCACGGCACGCTCTGCGTGAGGGCGGAAGACAGCTCGGTGAATACCCGGGCGGACGCCAGTTTTACCCGCCAACCCGGCACTGTGTGCGTGGTGATCACAGCGGATTGTTTACCGGTTCTGTTGGCGGCCGAGGACGGCAGCGCAGTGGCTGCCGCTCATGCCGGTTGGAGGGGCCTTAGCGCCGGCGTCCTAGAAGCCACCGTGAGCGCGCTGCAAACACCCCCCGAACGGCTAGCCGCCTGGCTGGGACCGGCCATCAGTGGCGCTGTATACGAAGTAGACGTACCGGTACGCGAAGCATTTTTAAACGCTCATCCAGCCGATGAGAACGGTTTTGTAGTCAACCGCCCAAACCACTGGCTGGCTGACTTATACGCCCTCGCCCGCGCTCGGCTAGAGCGCCTGGGCGTTCGCTCGGTGAGCGGCGGTGAATACTGCACCTATAGTGACACGGCCCGTTTTTACTCATACCGGCGCGATGGTGCCAGCGGCCACATGGCCAGCTTCATCTGGATAGAACGGGGAGAGAACACTGCTTGAATAGTAGCGTGATAGACCAATGTAGGAGCCATTCGCAGACAGTTAGGTGAAGGTGTTGCATCAATGCAGCCGGATAAATTCACGACCAAATTTCAAGCAGCCCTGTCCGACGCGCAAAGCCTAGCCGTTGGCCAGGATCATCAATTCATCGAGCCACAACATCTGCTGAGCGCGCTCCTCGACCAACGCGACGGTACCACCCGCCATTTGCTGGCGGCGGCAGGGGTGAATGCCGATGCCCTGAGATCGCAGTTGGGCGAGGCCTTGGACCGTATGGCCAAGGTGCAAGGAACCGGCGGCGATGTGCGCGTCTCCAACGACTTGGCGCGCCTGTTGAATGTCTCCGACAAGCTGGCCCAAGAGCGCGGCGATAAGTACATCTCCACTGAGTTGCTGATACTCGCTGCGGCGCAAGACAAAGGTACCGTTGGCACCCTCCTCACACGCCACGGCGCCACCGCTGAGCGAATTGGCCAAGCGATAGATGCCATCCGCGGCGGGGAGCCGGTGCGTGACCAAAACGCGGAGGAAAACCGGCAAGCGCTGGAGCGCTTTACCATCGATCTGACTGAACGCGCCGAGCAAGGCAAGCTTGATCCTGTCATCGGCAGAGATGAAGAAATTCGGCGCACGGTTCAAGTCCTATCGCGCCGCACCAAAAACAATCCGGTACTGATCGGCGAACCCGGAGTAGGCAAGACCGCTATCGCCGAGGGTTTAGCACAGCGGGTGGTGAGCGGCGAAGTGCCGGAGGGACTGCGCAGCAAACGTCTCCTGTCTTTAGACATGGGGGCGCTTATCGCTGGCGCCAAATACCGTGGCGAATTCGAGGAACGGCTAAAAAGCGTATTAAACGATCTGGCCAAACAAGAAGGCCAGATCATCTTGTTTATCGACGAATTGCACACCATGGTGGGCGCCGGCAAAGCAGAGGGGGCCATGGACGCGGGCAATATGCTAAAACCCGCCCTGGCGCGCGGAGAACTGCACTGTATAGGCGCCACCACCTTGGATGAATACCGCCAATACATCGAAAAAGACGCGGCACTGGAGCGCCGGTTTCAGAAGATCTTAGTAGCCGAACCCGATGTGGCCGACGCCATAGCCATCTTACGCGGGCTCAAGGAGCGCTACGAAGTCCATCATGGAGTGGACATCAGCGATCCGGCCATCGTGGCGGCGGCAACCTTGTCTCACCGGTATATATCCGATCGCCAATTACCAGACAAAGCCATCGATCTGGTCGATGAAGCCGCCAGTGCCATACGCATGGAGATCGACTCGAAACCGGAGGCGATGGATCGCTTGGACCGCCGTCTTATCCAGCTCAAAATTGAGCGCGAAGCGCTGCGTAAGGAACATGACAATGCTTCTAAAGTGCGCTTGGGACGGCTCGAAGATGATATCCGGGCGCTAGAGAACGAGTATGCCGATCTGGACGAGATCTGGAAGGGCGAGAAAGCCGTGGTGCAGGGCGCGCAACACACCAAAGAAGCATTGGAGCGGGCCCGTCTAGAGTTGGAAACAGCACGGCGCGCAGGCGATCTGACGCGCATGGCGGAAATTCAATACGGCCAGTTACCGGAGCTTGAGAAACGGCTGGCGGCGACGGAAAACACCACCAGCGCGCGGCGGTTGTTGCGCAACAGCGTAGGAGCCGAGGAGATCGCGGCCATAGTCGCCAAATGGACCGGCATTCCAGTCACCAAACTCATGGAGGGTGAACGCGACAAATTGCTACGCATGGAGGACGCGCTAGCGCAGCGGGTGGTCGGTCAGCCCGAAGCGTTGCGAGCGGTCGCTCATGCTATCCGTAGAGCCCGTGCCGGACTGGCCGATCCGGGGTGTCCTAATGGCTCTTTTCTGTTTTTGGGGCCTACCGGTGTAGGCAAAACCGAACTCACCAAAACCTTGGCCGACTTTTTGTTCGATACCGAAAATGCGGTGGTACGCATCGATATGTCGGAGTTCATGGAAAAGCATTCCGTTGCCAGGCTCATAGGCGCGCCGCCCGGCTACGTGGGCTACGAGGAAGGCGGCTATCTGACCGAGGCGGTGCGGCGTAAACCGTATTGCGTAGTGCTACTGGACGAGGTGGAGAAAGCCCATCCCGATGTGTTCAACGTACTGCTTCAAGTACTGGATGACGGCCGCCTGACCGATGGCCAGGGGCGCACTGTGGACTTTCGCAATATCGTCATCATCATGACCTCCAATCTCGGCTCCGGGCACATCCAAGAGAGGTTCGGCCAAGCGCCCTACAGCGCTATCAAGAGCCACGTTATGGAACTGGTAAGAACTCAATTTCGACCTGAATTCATCAATCGAATCGATGAAATCGTCGTCTTCAACCCGCTCGGTGCGCAGCACATCCGCATGGTCGCAGATATTCAACTGGAGCAACTGCGCCAACGCTTGCACGGCTCGGGCATAGGCCTCACGCTGGACGCCGCCGCCCTCACTCTACTGGCCGAGTCCGGGTTCGATCCGGTCTACGGCGCTAGGCCACTCAAACGAGCCATACGCCAACACTTGGAAAACCCGCTGGCTGAAGCGATTTTGGGTGGCCGCTTCACTAGCGGCGATGAAATATGCGTGTCCGCCGACGGCGATCATCTGAGTTTTGCTAAAGCGGCGACGTGCGATGCGCAAAAACTCCAACAAGTTAGTTGAACTAAACCTCTGTGCGCAGGTACTCATGGTGAACAAAGCTAGCTACAGCCGGTCTATTCACCCAGCATGGATCATGGAGCGTACGTGGAAGACTGTGACGTACTCCGCGCAGTCAAGTCCGGTGATACCATCTAGTATGTGCGCGAACTCTCGCGGCTCTAGCAATAAGCAGAACCGATCCGGACCATGGCTGTTACCTCAGTCGGCACTCCGTTACTCGACGTTACTGCCATCGACATCGATACGGACATCACCAAATTGGTCGATGAGAAGCTGATCCGCGAACACTACACATTGCCACTTGCATAAACGCGGCAACCGGTTATTTGTCGGTGTGACGGATCCGACTAACCTTCAGGCCCTAGATGAGATCAAATTCCACGTGGGCAGAACTGTGGAATCCATCGTCTGCGAAGCGGATAAGCCGACTGCCGCGATCGAGAGATGCTTGGAGGCAGCCGACTCATCCATGGACGACATGATGGGCGGCAACGATCTGGAAAATCTGGATGAGTTGGAAGTCGCCGAGGAAGCCAACCGGGCAGAAGACACGCCTGCGGAAGTCGATGATGCCCCGGTAGTATGCTTCGTCAACAAAATCTTGCTCGATGCTATCAAGAAAGGCGCCTCGGATATTCACATAGAGCCTTACGAGAAATTCTGCCGAATACGGTTCCGTATGGACGGCGTACTGTCGGAGGTGGCCCGCCCGCCCCTGCAACTGGCCATGAAGATCGCCTCACGCATCAAGGTTATGGCCCGGCTAGACGTCTCCGAGCGGCGCGTCCCACAGGATGGGCGCATCAAGTTGAAACTGTCCAAAACCAAGTCCATCGACTTCCGCGTTAGCACTTGTCCGACGCTCTTCGGCGAAAAGCCCTGCTTGCGTATCCCGGACTCGTCGATGAGTATTCCCCTGGAAGCACTGGGGTAGGAGGATTACCAACTCAAGCATCTTCTTGGACAATATCCATAAGCCCTACGGGCATGTTCCTGGTCACCGGACCCACAAGCAGCGGCAAAACCGTATCCCTCTATAGGGCACCTCTAACAATGCACTTTTTCCGCGATCGCGGCGTCAGCTCCGTGCTCCAATCCTCAGGTATCACCTATACACTGCGGTTCTGCGCGCGGTGCTTCCTTGCACTCACGAAACAATGACTATTTTTAGCAGGCGCCCTATAGTGGTATTAATGTCCTGAACCAGCCAGGTGTGAATATCTCTACCGCGGAAGACCCGGTCGAAATCAATTTGGCCGGCGTCAATCAGGTGCAGGTTGACGAACGCACCGGCATGACCTTCGACAAGGCACTCAAAGCATTTCTGCGGCAAGATCCGGACATCATTCTAGTCGGTGAGATCCGTGACCTGGAAACTGGCAACATTGCTATCAAAGCGGCACAAACGGGTCACATGGTCCGGCACCAGCGATGCTTCGATCAAAGCCACGCTACGCCGTCAAGGTATCAACCCAACGCGGGTGAAGAAAAAACCCAAACCGCTATTCGGCGAAAGTAGCGGCAGATCGATAACGGCCGAGGATGTCGCCATATTCTCCCGGCAGATGGCGACGATGATGAGTTCGGGGGTACCGCTGGTACAATCGTTCGAGATCGTCGGCCGCGGCCATGAAAACCCGAAAATGCAAGAACTCATCCTCGGCATCAAAGGCGATGTGGAGGCCGGTAACCACTTAGCCGATGCGTTGGCCAAATATCCGCTCTACTTCGACACCCTCTACGTCTACTTGATTTTTGGCGGCATAGGCGGCGGTGGTTATCTGCTGATTCAAGCCAAAAAGCGTATCAAACCGTTCCGACACTTCATTGAGCGCATATCGCTTAAAGCGCCAGTGTTTGGAGACATTCTGGTCAAAGCGACTATCGCCCGCTTTTCCCGTACACTTGCGACCATGTTTGCCGCCGGCGTGCCCTTGGTCGAAGCAATGGATTCAGTGGCCAGAGCGGCCGGCAATATCGTATACGCGGAAGGCATCTACAAAATGCGCGGCGGCGTCGCTACTGATACGCAACTGCAAGCCGCGATGCGAGAAGCGAATCTTTTTCCTAACATGGTGGTGCAGATGGTCGCTATCGGCGAAGAATCAGGTTCTATCGATCACATGCTCGGCAAAGTCGCCGACTTCTACGAGGAAGAAGTGGACAACGCTATTGACGCCATGAGTTCGCTTATGGAGCCGCCTATCTGGCAGTCTTGGGTGTAACTTATCGGTGGCTTGGTCATCGCCATGTACTTGCCCACATTCAAGATGGGCCAGGTGGCAAGATGGGCCAGGTGGTCTGAGCGCACTATCGCCACAGGCACTTAAAACCCCGCCCCTTGTACGGGCAGACTGAACCGGGCGGAGTATATTAACCAGCCTGCGCCTTTGCCAGATGGGTGCATCCTCCATGTCCATTGCCGGACTGTACCTTTCCCACACAACGTGGCTTATTGTTACAGCCGTCTACGGTCTCATAGTAGGCAGCTTTCTAAACGTGGTTGTTCACCGCCTGCCCATTATGATGGAGCGGGAGTGGCGGGCAGGATGCAAAGACATTCTAGGAGAAGAGTTTCCCGAAGGTGTGGATGACGGTAGCGCTCACCCGCCGTTTAGCCTGCTCCAGCCGGGTTCGCGTTGCCCCCGCTGCGATCACAGAATCAGGATCTTGGAGAACATCCCCATACTGAGCTATCTTTGGCTGAAGGGACGTTGCGCTGCTTGCGGCCAACGCATCAGTGCACGTTACCCAACGGTCGAACTGGTCACCGCGCTGCTATCGGTCGTCGTCGTGTGGCAACTGGGGATGAACCTCATCGCGCTAGGCGGGTTGTTGCTCACCTGGTGTTTGATCGCACTGGCCCTGATCGATGCGGATACCCAGTTCTTGCCCGATCACATCACCCTGCCGCTCATCTGGCTGGGCCTCCTGTTCAATATGTACGGAGGCTTCGCCAGCTTGCAAGATGCCCTCATCGGTGCAGTCGCAGGTTACCTGGTGCTACGCCTGATCTACGAAGGTTTTAAACTGCTGACTGGCAAAGAGGGCATGGGGTTTGGCGATTTTAAATTGTTGGCCGCTTTGGGTGCTTGGCTCGGCTGGGAACAATTACCCATGATTATACTGCTATCATCCGTAGTCGGCTCAGTGGCGGGATTAGCCCTCATCAAATTGCGTAACCATGAGCACCAAACGCCTATTCCGTTCGGGCCCTACCTAGCCGCCGCCGGCTGGCTCGCTATGTTATGGGGTGATGGCCTCGCAGGAGCATACATGGCTACAATTACACCGCCTTCAGGCTTGTGAGTGCCTAACCTTGGTACTCAAGCGAAGGCGCAGCCTATCCGAGTGGCAGCGGCCAACAGGACTGGTTTCGTATGCCTGATACGCAAGCCTACGAACACCCCCTCAACGAACGTATGCGTTCGTTTTTACGTCTTGAGCATCTGTTCCATCAAACAGATTTT
The DNA here is from genome assembly GCA_012103455.1 of Gammaproteobacteria bacterium. Classification (GTDB taxonomy): domain Bacteria; phylum Pseudomonadota; class Gammaproteobacteria; order HK1; family HK1; genus WLWT01. The sequence continues at coordinate 1,799,325 of WLWT01000001.1, read as the reverse complement.
GAACTGGCGGCCGGTCACCGCTGGTCCAGCCGCACGGCTCTTAATTCCATCATCGAAGTGTCCGCACTGGTGAGCCGAGCCGAGTTGAAGAATGAACTGATGAAGGAATTGGACCGCCATCTACAGACCCTGGAATCGCTTTCCCGCCACCCCGGAGTCGATGCGGCTCGGCTGGGGAACGTTCGCGACGAAGTTTGCGGTCTATTGGATTCGTTAAAAGCGCGGGAGGGTATTCTCGGTTTTAATCTTCGCGGCAACGAGTTGCTCAACGCCGTGCGCCAACGCAGCGCCATTCCGGCGGGAACATGTGACTTCGACTTGCCGAGTTTAAACTTCTGGCTGTCGCAATCTGCGGTTAAGCGCGAAAGCGATCTACGGCGATGGCTATCCTCGTTCAGTCTTCTGCGCGAGTGCGTAAGCTTATGCCTGTCATTGGTCCGGCAAAGCGCAACGTCCACGCTTGAGAAAGCCATCTCGGGTTTTTTTCAAATGACCCTGGACGGTAACTCACCCTGTCAACTCATTCGTGTGACGGTGCCAGACCAATCACCGTACTTTCCGGAAATCAGCGGAGGCCGGCACCGGACCACGGTACGGTTCATGGAGCAACCGCGCGCTGATCTACGGGCGCAGCAATCCGGGGCCGACATCGAATTCGAGCTACACCGTTGCACGCTATGACTACTGTACGTTGCCCAAACTGCGCCGCTAAGGTCGAATGGAACGCCAGTTCCCCATGGCGGCCATTTTGCAGCGAGCGCTGCCGCCTGATCGATCTGGGCGAATGGCTTGATGAAGAAAAACGCATTCCCGGCACTCCGGACTGGGAAAGCATGGCTAGACCTTCCGGCGAGGAACTGTAACGGGTGCGCTGAGATGATGGGCGTGCGCCGGCTTGAACCGACCCGCCGGCATCCCCACCTGAGCTTTCAATCGATACCTGGAGTTGCCCCCGTGTCCGATTCTGCCTTCGTCTTCGAAGCCCACGAAGCTAACTTCAATCAAGCAGTCATTGCCCGCTCTCATGAGGTGCCCGTTTTGGTTGACTTCTGGGCTGACTGGTGTGGCCCGTGCCACTCGTTAATGCCTGTCCTTTTCCGCGTCATCGACAGCCTGCAAGGGGCGGTCGAACTGGCCAAGGTCAACACTGACGAAAACCGAGCGTTGGCGAGTGGTTTCGGTGTGCGCTCACTGCCTACGGTGAAATTGTTTCGCGGCGGCAAGGTGGTAAGCGAATTCATGGGTGTGCAACCTGAATCGGCGATACGCGCCTTCCTTGAGTGCTACCTACCCCGTACCTCTGATGCTCTGCTGGTGGAAGCGGAGCAAGCGCTTGCCGGCGGTGATGCTGAGCGTGCCATCGTGCTACTGCGCCAAGCAGTAGCAGATGATCCTGACAACGATCGCGGCTATCCACAGTTGGCCGAAATCTTGCTCGGCCTAGGGCGGGTCCAGCAGGCCGATGACATTGTGCGCAGTGCCCCGGCCAAGTTGCGAAACACCGATGTGTTCGATGGCATCAACGCGCGCATAAGACTCGCGCAGAGCAGCGGCGGTGCCGAGGATGAATACTCACTTAGAGCGAGTCTTGATAACGATCCCGAGAATTGCGAGACGCGGTTTCGTCTTGGTACTTACTTAGCAGCCAAAGGCGAGCACGAAGCGGCTTTAGAGGAATTGCTGACCGTACTGCGCGCTAACCGCACTTTTCAAGATGGAGCGGCACGTAAAGCGATGGTGGACATTTTCCAAAGCTTGGGCAATTCCGGGCCAGTGGTCACCCGCTACCGGGGTTTGTTGTCGGCAGCGTTGCATTAAATGCCATAACCGTGCGGCGGGCGCCGTTGTAGGCGCCCGTTTCCACTGCCTTTGGATCAGCGCGTTGCAAACTGGGCAAGGCGGAGAGCCGCGTCACTGGCGACATACAAGGGTCATCAAGCATCCGAACAGTAGCGGCACGGTCATTGCACACCAACGCCAAATCGCAACCGCTCGCCAAGGCTAACCTAACCCGTTCGGCCACAGTGCCTCGCCCATGGGCGCCTACCATGGACAAGTCGTCGCTAAAAACCGCACCTGCAAACCGAAGCTGGTCCCTTAACACGGTCCGCAACCAGCGGGCCGAGAACGTCGCCGGAGAGGGATCGACGGCATCGAATACCACATGGGCAGTCATAACGCCGGACAGAACTTTGGACAAGTGCCTATAAGGGTGCAACTCATCCAACAGCTCCGGCCATGCTCTTCCATCGTGTGGTAACTCCAGATGGGAGTCCGCACTAACGCCACCGTGGCCGGGAAAATGTTTGCCGATTCCGGGCAATCCGCCCCGCTCCATACCGGCCACTAGGGCCTCAGCCAGGCGCGCCACCTCACTCGGATTGCGCGACAATGCCCGTTGCCCGATCACCGCGCTATCGGCTCGGCGCACATCCACCACCGGGGCGAAACACAGATCTATACCGGCGGCCCGCAGCTCTGCCGCCATCACCAATCCGACAGCTTCCGCTAAGTCCCTACCAGCGTTTTCATCCTCCGCGAATAACGCCCCGATGGTACCGGCCGGTGGCAAAAGGGTGAATTCATTGATAAAACGCTGCACCCTGCCACCCTCATGATCGACGGCGATCAACAGATCGGGCTTAACGGCATGGATGGATCGAGTCAATGCCCTCAGTTGCTCCACACAGTGGTAATTACGCGCGAACAAAGTCACCCCGGCGACATACGGATGCGCCAGCACATCCCTGTCCTCGGCGTCTAAAACAAATCCATCCACGTCCGCGAACAAAAACGGCGCACTCATTCAAGCGACCCTTCAGACAACCAACACGCTGCACCCAAATTCAACTCATCGAGTAACAGGGCTACTAGCGGCGTGGCCACCTCATGAGGGGTCGTTATCACCCCCAAATCTTTAAGTTGAGTCATTCTCAACCCAGCGTAGCCGCATGGGTCTATGCGCGAGAACGGCGACAAATCCATACATACATTGAGAGCAACACCGTGCAACGTACGCCCCGCCTGCACCCGCAGCCCCAGACTGGCGATTTTTGCATCCTCAACATACACTCCCGGAGCATCCGCTTTAGCGCAGGCGGCGATCCCGAAACCTGCCAGCAACGCGATAACAGCACGCTCTATACCGTGGACCACGCACCGTACCGACAATCCGGCGCGGCGTATGTCCAACAGCGGATATACGATCAACTGCCCCGGCCCGTGGTAAGTCACCTGTCCGCCCCGGTCACTTCGCACCACCGGGATATCACCCGGATCGTGCAAGTGTTCCGTGCGGCCCGCCCGCCCGTGGGTGAAGACCGGCTCATGTTCGAGCGCCCAAACCGCATCTTCGGTATCTTCAACACGCTCTTTGGTAAACGCTCGCATCGCCACCAAAATAGCGGCGTAATCCACTAGGCCAAACCACCGCACGAGGGTTCTAACCGGTCGGGTCATACCCTGCTGCTACAGCTATATCCCACTAAGGCCAGGCACTGCTCCACCCCGTTCCCAGTCTGAATGCTTAATACCCCCCCCCCATCCGAATGCACGGCGATGCTTTGTGCACGCCACCCCTGGGCGAATCCGAAGTCAAGCGGTGAACCAAGTATCATCGAACTGGGTATAATCAGAGCGCACCCAACTACGAAGAGGCGTGCAATCATAATTTCAGCTATCTCGATCGACCACGAGTTCGGCGCCTTCCACACCCAGCCGAAATAATTTCTCTCTAGTCCCATTAGCGGCCGCCATCGTCTCCAGCGGGCCGATCCAAACACGGTATAAAGACCGGACACCGGTTTTCGCCTGGCGAATTCGAACCTCTCGAATTTGGATAGGCTGAGGGAACTCAGACCGTAAACGTTGCTCGATGCGCCGGGCGTTGATCTCTTTGGCGAACGCGCCCACCTGCACGTAGATGGCACCGGGCTCGTGCCGTGCCGCACGCACGGGAGCGCCTGGTTTGAGCGCCCGCACTTCCACCGGCGCGGTCCCCTGCCGCACCATATCCATTTTGAGCGCAGCGGTGTACGACACATCGATCACCCGTCCTCGATGGAACGGACCGCGATCGTTAACGCGCAGTATGACCGAACGTCCATTGTCCAAATTGGTCACGCGCACATAGGTGGGCAAAGGCAGCGCTTTGTGGGCTGCGGTCATGGCGTACATATCGTAGGTTTCCCCGCTCGAGGTACGCCGGCCATGAAACTTCCGTCCATACCATGAAGCGATCCCGCGCTCGACGAAGCCATCGGCGCTGTCCAAAGTGAAGTAACGCCTCCCGTGCACTACATAAGACTTGGGATTGCCATATTTGCTCTTGGGCTCCGCCCGCGGTACCGGGTCGCGTATCGCGGACACATCGGGCGCGGTGTCAGGGCCATGGTCGGTCTCGTCGTACCACGTCGAACAACCGCCCAAGAGCGCTACCCAATACACCAATGCACCTGCCGCATACCGCTGTTTCATCGAGCCACTTCGCGCTCAGCCTCTATAGCCTGGGCAAGCTGTGCAACCGCCATGGCGTACAGGGGCGAATGGTTATAGCGGGTGATCACGTAGAAATTCTTCAAAGTCACCCAATACCGTGGGCCATCGCGTGCTTGAAGCTCGACCAAGGCGGCGCCGGTCTCGGACGGCAAGTCAGGCCACGGTGCCGGACGTACCCCCGCTTTGACCAACGCTCGCAGCGTGGTATGTGGCTTGTGGCCTTTAGCGGCGATGCTACGAACTCCCTTACTACTGAAAACCGCCGCTCCAGCGATGGGCTCCCCGCGTCGCCAGCCGTGGCGGGCCAGATAATTGCCAACGCTACCAACAGCATCGGCGACGCTTCCCAAAAGATCGCGCTTACCATCGCCATCGAAATCCACTGAATACGCCCGGTAGCTACTGGCGATGAACTGCGGAATACCCATGGCGCCAGCGTACGAGCCCTGAACCGATCCAGGCTCCACATTGCCTTGTGCGGCGAGCAGTAAAAACTGCTCCAATTCGCGCTTGAAGAACCTAGCCCGCTTGCGGTAATTGAACGCGAGAGTCACGAGCGCATCGATAACGCGAATGTTGCCCTGACGCTCGCCGAAGTGGGTTTCTACGCCCAAGATAGCGACCAATACTGCCTTGGGTACACCATACGTGGCTTCGGCCCGCTCCAACAAAGCCTCATGATGCCGCCAGAACTCAGCGCCGGCTTTGATGCGCGACTCGGTCAAAAAGATCTGTCGATATTCGAACCATGGTTTGGATTCAGCAGTGCGCTTATAGGCATCGAGCACCCGTTGTTCATGGTGAGCAAGTGCCAGCACCTCCCTCACGCTGCTCAGTTCAAGTTTGTGTTTAGCCGCCGCCTGGCGCGCGAAAGCGTCCAATTCCGCGTTGAGTAAGGCGGCGGCCACGGCGCCACTGGCCACCAACATTACTGCGCAAACGACAGTTCCAGCTAGGCGTGCTAAAGACACTCACCCCACTCCTATATCGCCATCGCCAAATGTCCTCCTACACCCATCATCCCGATGCTCTCCCCCCTAGAGCGGCTACTCCAGAGCGGCTATTCCGAAAGCAATCGCCGGTGGGTATGCACAGACATCAACAAGCCGAATGCGGCCATGATCGTCACCATGGAGGTGCCCCCGTAGCTCACCAAGGGCAGCGGCACACCAACCACAGGCAACAAACCGCTCACCATGCCGATGTTCACGAACACATACATGAAGAAGGTGAGCACAACCCCCCCGCCTAGGAGGCGGGCGAAGGTCTCCTGCGCCGCCAGTGCCAAGTACAAACCGCGCAAGATGACGAACGCGTAAACCATCAGCAATATCACCACGCCGGTAAACCCAAATTCTTCGCTTAACACGGCGAAGATAAAATCAGTCGAGCGCTCCGGTAAAAATTCGAGCTGCGATTGCGTGCCATTGAAGAGGCCCTTGCCGTAGACCCCACCCGAGCCGATGGCGATTTTGGATTGAATGATGTGGTAACCGGCGTTGAGCGGGTCTTTCTCCGGATCCAGGAATGTTATGACACGCTTCCTTTGGTAATCGTGCATGAAATGCCAGAGCACCGGCGCAGCGGCGATGGCAGCGGTGGCGGCCAGCGCCAGCAAACGCCATGTAATTCCGGCCAGGAACAGCACGAACAAACCGGAGCTGGCCACCAACAGAGCGGTCCCCAGATCGGGTTGGCGGGCGATCAGCCAAGTGGGCAACAGCGCCACCACCAGGGCCAAAGCGATCCGTCCAAGCGTCGGCGGCAACGCCCGCTCCGCCAAGTAGTAAGCGACCATCATGGGCACGGTCACTTTCAGCAATTCCGATGGCTGAAAGCGCACCGGGCCCAGATTCAACCAGCGCGCGGCGCCACCGCCTGCATCTCCTGCCACCAACACCAATACCAGCAAGACCAGCCCGGAGCCATATAACCACGGCGCCCAGTAGCGATACTGAACCGGCGCGATCTGCGCCACCACGAACATGATGACAAACGCCATCCCTAACCTGACCGCCTGGCGGCTCAACAAATCCGTACTCTGCCCGCCGGCGCTGTACAGCACCAGCAGGCCGATAGCGGACAAAGCCAACAAGCCCAATATCAGCGGTACATCCAGATGTAGGCGAAATGCCAGTGATCGGCTGAGTTCAGTGCGCATTTACCGCGAGTCCAGCGCGGCGATTCGCTGCAATTCAGGGCCTTTCAAATCCGGGCCTTGGAGATAGTGGTCAACCAGCGACCGGGCAATAGGCGCGGCGGTCGCGCTACCGCTGCCCCCGTTTTCAATGACCACGGCAATGGCAATGCGCGGCCGTTCAATGGGTGCGAAGGCCACGAATAAGGCATGATCGCGAAATCTTTTCTCCACCGTCTCGGCGGTATCCTCCTCGCCATCTTGTTTCATGCTGACCACCTGCGCCGTGCCGGTTTTGCCGGCCATGCTGTATTGGATGCCCTTGGCGATGCGAAACGCCGTCCCGTTGCGTGCATGTACCACATTTTCCATGGATCTGATCATGCTCTGCCAGTGGCTCGGGTTAGTCAGCTCGATCTGGCCAACGATCCGCGGCGCATTGCTCTGCTCGGTGCCCTGAAACGGATCGATGATTCGCTCCACCAGCTGCGGTTGCAGCCGCAGTCCCTTATTGGCGAGGGTGGCAGTGGCGGAGGCCAACTGCAATGGAGTGGTTAACGTAAACCCTTGCCCTATACCGGTAATCAGCGTCTCACCCGGATACCAAGGCTGCTTGTGGCGGGCTCTTTTCCAGCCGCGCGATGGCATCAAACCACTCGACTCCGAACCCAAATCAAGTCCTGTTTTGGCACCGAAGCCGAACAACGACAAAAAGCGGTGCATCCGACCTATGCCTAGATCCAGAGCCAGTTCGTAGAAATACACATCGCACGACTCGACAATAGCCTTGTCCATGTCCACACGGCCGTGCCCCGAGCGCCTCCAATCGCGGTATTTGTGATTATGGCCCTTAAGCTGATAGAACCCTGGACACCAACTACCCTTGCCAACCGTGGGCGCCTCGAACTCCAATCCCGCCAAACCAACAAACGGCTTCAGTGTCGAACCGGGCGGATATTTGCCGTAGAGCACCCGGTTGAACAGCGGCCGATCATCAGACTGATTGAGTTCGCCGTAGGTCTTGACATCAATACCGGCCACGAACAGATTAGGGTCGAAGGCCGGCGTGCTCACCATGGCCAAAACACCACCCGTGCGAGGATTGATCGCCACCACCGCCCCGCGCTCATTGCCGAGCGCCGCCTCCGCCGCAGCTTGCAAGCTTACATCTACCGATAGATAGAGATTACTGCCCGCCGCCGCGTCCTCGCGTCCCGGCAGTAAACGCAATACGCGGTTGTGCGCATTGGTCTCCACATGTTGGTAACCGACCTCACCGTGCAGTAGATCTTCGTAGGCCCGCTCCACGCCGGTGCGGCCGATGTGGGTAGAAGCCCGGTAGCGTGCTTCATCGATTTCCAGTAGATCGTCGTCATTGATACGCGCCACATATCCCACCACGTGGGCCATCAACGAGCCGAGCGGATAATCGCGGCTCAACCGGGCGCGCACATCCACCCCGGGAAACTTATATAAATCGACGGAAACCCTGGACATCTCTTCATAAGAGAGGCGCAGACGCAAAGGGATGGCATCGAATGGACGGCGCTCGCGTATAGCTGCGGCAAAACGGGCCCTGAAGCGGGCCTCGTCGCTCTCGCTGATAAATACCAACTCGCGCAACTTCTCGATCAATGCATCCAGATCTTTAACCGATTCAGGGATCACATCGAGGCTGAAGCTCGGGGTATTTCGCGCCAGCACCACGCCATTGCGGTCATATATCAGACCGCGGGTGGGCTCTATGGGCAGAATTTTGACCCGGTTATTCTCCGACAGCGTCCGGAAGTGCTCGTGCTCGACGAGTTGCAATTGCCCCATCCTGACTAGCAACAGCATCAGTGCGAACAATACAAAAGCGCTGGCCACCATTATACGGCGGCGAAAAACGTGTTGCTCAACGGCCAGATCCTTAATCGTCACCGGTTGTGTATTGATGAGCAGCACAGCAAGTACTCAATTCACTTCATAGCGCCGGCGCAGATCGCGCAGCATTACGAACACCCAGGGCCACAACACCATCGCGCTCAGTGCCACCGTCAATACGGCGCTCCCCGGCGCGGCGTGTCCCTGCATCCCATGCAACCAGAGCACCACCGCCTGATAGAGAAGGATGACGACAAAGATACTGATACCTTGCTGCCAGGGCGCGAAAACACGCACCCTCAGATGCAGGCGGTGGGTAATGTAAGCGACGATGACCAAGGCCAAACCGTGCTGCCCCATCAAGGCGCTGCCACTTAGCACGTCCAAACACAAACCCATAACGAAAGCGACCGCAATACCCACCCGTTGCGGGACCGCCATACACCAATAGATAAGGACCAGAGCAACCCAGGGTGGCCGCCACAGCGCCGCCCACTGCGGCAGCGGCAGCACGGTCAGCATCAGCGCGACAACGAAAGTCAGGGCGATCACCCAGCCACCGCGGTGCACGGCTCCGCTCACAACCGCTTACTGGTACGCTTTTGCTTATCCGAACGATGCTTATTCCAACTGGGACTGCCGAACACAGTGGAGTAGCCCGAATTGCCATCGTCACCGATATTCGGATTCTGCAACTTGTCGCCAGGCCACACCAGCAGCACCTCCCGGTTGCGCTCCAATTGCGCCCGCGGCCTCACCCGCACAGAGGCGAACGGCCTAGCGCTATCGCGCCCCACCGAATTGACCCGTCCCACCGGATAACCTCTAGGGAAACGCCCCCCCAATCCCGATGTGACCACCAAGTCGCCAACGCGCACATCTTCGTTATTCGGAATGTGACGCAGTTCCAGACCGTTAGCCGTTCCGGTACCCACAGCGATGCCGCGCAGCCCCGTGCGGTTGATCTGCACGGGCAGCGCATGATTCGGATCGGTGATCAACAAAGCGGTACTGGTGAGCGGCGCCGTATGGATGACCTGACCGATGAGGCCGTAAGCGTCGATCAAAGACTGTCCGTCGGTCACCCCGTGATTGGCACCTTTGTTGAGGACTATACGGCGTGAAAAAGGTTCCAGATCCACCGAAAGCAATTCGGCGATGAGCACCCGATCGGCAACTTTGGTCGATGAATCCAACAATTCCCGCAACCGCGTGTTTTCTGCTTCGAGGATCTCCATTTTCTCGATCCGCACCTCGGTCAAGCGCAGTTGCTCCATTAAACGGCGATTCTGCTCCAGCAAAGCGGAATGACTGGAGAAAGACTCGCGTGCCCACGCCGCAGTTCTTATGGGCAAATGCACGGAATATTGAATAGGATAAAGCGCGGTGGCCAACGTGGAGCGCACGGTGGACAGATGAGCGAAACGGTGGTCCACATACATCAAAGCGATGCACGCCGCGGCGAACAACGACAGGCGCACATTGATAGGCGACCCGCGAAAGAACGGACGCTTGGTAGAGTGTTTAAGCACCGTACCGCCTTACGCCAAGGCCTAGGTATTCAGGGACCGAATATTCAGGGACCGAATATTCAAGAACTGTGCAGTTAGCCAGTAGTGGGAGCACCAGTATTGGTCATCCATACTATCGGCCTTCAATCGGTACTGAAAACATCAACACCTTTTTCATCCACCATCTCCAGTGCCCGTCCGCCGCCGCGGGCCACGCAGGTCAACGGATCATCGGCAATGACTACCGGGATACCCGTCTCCTCCATTAGAAGCCGATCCAAATCTCTCAGCAACGCGCCGCCGCCAGTCAACACCATGCCCCGCTCGGCCACATCGGCACCGAGTTCCGGTGGCGTTTGTTCAAGCGCGGTTTTGACGGCACTCACGATGCCTGACAACGGCTCTTGCAAGGACTCCAGGATCTCGTTGCTATTCAGCACGAAACTGCGCGGAATGCCTTCTGCCAAGTTACGGCCACGCACCTCGATCTCGGTCACCTCGTTGCCCGGATAGGCGGAACCGATCTCATGCTTGATGCGCTCCGCCGTAGCCTCGCCGATGAGCGTACCGTAATTGCGCCGCACGTAATTGATGATGGACTCATCAAAGCGGTCACCGCCTATGCGCACCGACTCGGAGTAGACGATGCCATTCAATGAGATAACGGCGACCTCCGTGGTGCCACCGCCTATGTCCAATACCATCGAACCGCTAGCCTCGCTCACCGGCAAACCAGCGCCTATAGCGGCAGCCATGGGCTCTTGAATGAGATAGACATCGCGGGCGCCGGCGCCCATAGCGGACTCGCGAATGGCGCGGCGCTCAACCTGGGTGGAGCCGCAGGGCACACAGACCAAAACCCGCGGATGCGGCGGCATAAAACGGTTTTCGTGCGCTTTCTTGATGAAGTACTGCAGCATTTTCTCGGTCAGATCAAAATCTGCAATAACCCCCTCCTTGAGCGGCCTGTTAGCGGTGATATGACCGGGTGTGCGCCCAAGCATGAGCTTGGCGTCGTTGCCCACCGCGGCGATGCTTTTAGAACCGCCAGGCCCCCGCTCATGGCGGATCGCCACCACCGACGGTTCATTTAAGACAATACCTTGAGAACGCCCATAAATGAGCGTGTTTGCAGTCCCCAGATCGATGGACAGATCGTTGGAAAAAAGGCCACGAAGGCGCTTGAACATGTACAGCTTCGCTAGTCAGCAAAAATTTATGAGGGCCGCGGAACACCGGCTATAATGCGCAGCCGCTGTTTGGCGCCACAAGCGGATGTGAATCCCACACGTCACAGCCAGCATAGCCGCGAAATACCCCCCAACAAGCTACTGCGCCCAGGGGAATTATTGCACCCCGAGGGGGAACTAATTCGCGCAGAGGCGCAAAGATGCCTCCGAATAGAGGGGACAATGCTACAGGGGGATGCCTTCACGGACAAGGTTTGGCCTGCAAGTGACTGGATTGAGGACGTTTTTCCAAAGCAGATCAAAATGGCAATTGAAATCAACGAAGTACGTCATATCGCACGCTTAGCGCGCCTGGCGATCAGCGGCGATGAGGCAGCCGGCTACGCCGAAGATCTCAGCAAAATTCTGCAATTGGTGGACCACATGAATGCGTGCCCTACCCTTGGCGTCGAGCCGCTCGCTAATCCACTGGATGCCACTCAACCACTGCGTGCCGATGTGGTCACGGAGACGGATCAGCGGGCGCGTTTTCAAGATGGTGCGCCGGCGGCCGAGAACGGTCTGTACCTGGTGCCCAAGGTGATCGGTTGAATAACAGGCTAAAACCATGTCCGACGAGAGCATACACGAGCTGTCACTCGGCGAATTGCGCTCGGCACTCGATAGCGCAGAACTGAGCGCGGCCGCTCTGACAAGCCACTATCTGGACCGTATCGAAGCGCTCAATCCGCTGCTGAACTGCGTCATTACCCTGTGCCGGGAATCGGCCTTTAGCGAAGCCGAAGCAGCGGATAAGCGGCGGGCGGGCGGTGCCAAACTGGGGGCGCTCGATGGCATTCCGCTCCTGCACAAGGATCTGTTCTGCACTGATGGCACCCGCACCACGTGCGGCTCGCGCATGCTGAGCGAATGGGTGGCCCCCTACGATGCCACCGTCGTCGCCAAACTGCGGCAAGCAGGCGCGATCATGTTAGGTAAAACCAACATGGATGAGTTCGCCATGGGCTCATCGAACGAACACAGCTACTTCGGCCTGGTTCGCAATCCGTGGGATCTCGGCAAAGTGCCGGGCGGTTCGTCCGGCGGTTCGGCCGCCGCCATCGCCGCACGCCTGGCACCGCTGGCGACGGGCACCGATACCGGCGGCTCCATTCGTCAACCCGCCGCGTTTTGCGGTGTCACCGGCATCAAACCAACCTACGGCCGGGTATCGCGCTTCGGCATGGTAGCGTTTGCCTCCAGCCTGGATCAGGGCGGGCTAATGGCTCCACGGGCGGCCGATCTGGCCGCCGCCTTATCCATCATCGCGGGCGCGGATCCGCACGATTCCACCTGTTCCAACGAACCGGTAGACGACTATAGTGAAGCGCTTGCGGGCGCCACGGCGCAACTCCCCTTAAAAGGACTAAAGGTGGGCTTGGTGCCCCAGCACTTCGATACCGGTTTGGATCCGGCCATCGACGATGCCGTACAACGCGCCAAAAAGACCCTGCTGGAACTGGGTGCCGTTGCCGAGGAGGTTAATCTGGAACGGAGCGCGCTCACCGTGCCCACATACTACGTCATCGCGCTGGCCGAGTGTTCCTCCAATCTATCGCGTTACGACGGGGTACGCTTCGGCCACCGCGCCAAGGATGTAGGGTCGTTGGATGAGTTGTACGAACGATCGCGGGCCGAGGGCTTCGGCGCCGAGGTCAAACGCCGCATCATGTTAGGCACCTACACCCTATCAGCCGGCTACTACGACGCTTATTATAAAAAAGCCCAACAACTGCGCCGCCTCATCACCGACGATTTTAAACAAGCCTTCCACCAGGTAGATGTGATCCTGGCCCCCACCACGCCGACCCCTCCCTTCAATTTGGCAGAACGCCTGGACGACCCGGTCACTATGTATTTAGGCGACATCTATACTTGCGGCGTCAATCTGGCAGGCCTGCCGGCCATCAATATCCCGGTGGGACACAACGGTGATGGACTGCCGCTGGGCGCTCAACTGATCGGCTCACACTTTAGCGAAAGCACGCTGTTGCGCACGGCCCACGCCTTCCAATGCGCGACTCATTGGCATCAAGCGGTGCCGGCAGTAGCCTCTTCCAGAGCCGGCACCGCGCCTAGGGGTTAGGAGCATGGCCCAATATGAAACCGTTATCGGCCTCGAGATTCATGCCCAGCTCGCCACCGCAAGCAAGCTTTTCTCCGGCGCATCGTGCGCCTTCGGCGCCCCGCCCAACTCCCGGGCGTGCGCCATCGATCTGGGCTTGCCGGGGGTACTGCCAGTGATCAATGAAGCAGCCATACAGATGGCCGTCAAGTTTGGCCTGGCGGTGGGCGCGCACATCGCACCGGTGAGTGTTTTTGCCCGCAAAAACTATTTCTATCCAGATTTGCCGAAAGGTTATCAGATAAGTCAGTACGAGCTGCCCATCGTCCGCGGCGGCCATATAGATATAGAACTCGACGGCGGCAGCACTAAGCGCGTGGATATTACCCGCGCTCATCTTGAAGAAGACGCCGGTAAATCCCTCCACGAGGACTTTCATGGCATGTCCGGCATCGACCTGAACCGGGCCGGTACGCCACTCATCGAAATCGTGTCCGAGCCGCAGATGAGCAATGCCGGAGAAGCGGCCGCATACATGCGCTACATCCACATGTTGGTGCGTTATCTGGAGATCTGCGACGGCAACATGCAAGAAGGATCGCTCAGATGCGATGCTAACGTCTCGGTACGGCCAGTGGGACAAAGCAAACTCGGCACCCGCACCGAAATCAAGAACCTCAATTCATTCCGCTTCATAGAGCGGGCCATAGACTACGAGGTAGAGCGTCAGATAGACCTCATCGAAAGTGGCGGCCAAGTGCTACAACAAACCCGGCTCTACGACCCTGACGCTCACGAGACCCGACTACTTAGGGACAAAGAAGAAGCCAACGACTACAGATATTTTCCCGACCCCGATCTGCTACCGGTCACCCTGCAAGCCGATTACATAGAGATTATACGAAGCGCGCTGCCCGAACTTCCCCACCCCCGTGCACGACGTTTCAAAGAGCAATATGGGCTCAATACCGCGAACGCCCGTCACCTCACCTCAAGCCGGCCACTGGCTGATTATTATGAGGCCTGCGTAGAGGGCAGCGGTGGCCATGCCCGCACCTGCGCCAATTGGGTCATGGGTGAACTGGCGGCGGCCATGAACCGCTCCAACCGACCGATCGAAGACGTTCGCCTACCCGCCGAGTTCCTAGGCAAATTAGTGGCCCGCATAGAAGATGACACCCTCTCGGGAAAAATCGCCAAGCAGGTATTCGAGCATCTTTGGGAGCAGCCGGCAGATCCTGACGCGGTGATCGAAGAACAGGGCCTTCGGCAAGTGAATGATCCATCGGCCTTGGAGGCTCTAATTGAGCAACTCATGGCTGATTGCCCCGAACAAGTGGCGCAGTATCGAGACGGCAATACCAAAGTGCTCGGCTTCTTGGTCGGACAAATCATGCGGCGAAGCGCTGGTAAAGCGAACCCTAAACAAGCCGATCAACTACTGCGCGCGCGGCTTGCGGCTACAACTGAATAAGAGGAACTTATCGATGAAAGCATTGCAAGGCGCTGTCTTGGTTTTGCTGGCCGTGATCGCCACTCCGGCAACCTCACAGCCAGCGGACGAGACTCGAGCAGCGCGAAAGTTCAGCTACATCCTCGGCCTGCAGACCGGCAACCATCTACGTAAGCAGTTGCCACAAGCAATACACGACATTGATGTGGACATGATGATGAAAGGTATAGCTGACGCCATGCATGGACGCGACCCCAACATGGATGTCGCAGAGATCACCTTCTGGTCGGGCAAATTTCTGAACATACTGGAAGAGCGGCGCAAAACGAGCGGCGCCGCCAACGCGGCGGCGGGAGAGAAATTTCGCGGCGAGTACGCTACGCGCGAGGGCGTTAAAACCACCGCAAGCGGCATGCTATACCGGGAGTTGGCCGCCGGCGAGGGCCGGCAACCCGGCATCGGTCAGACCGTCACCGTGCACTACAAAGGCACCCATCTGGACGGCAGGGAATTCGACTCCTCTTATCAGCGCGGCCAGCCGGCGCAGTTGTCCTTGCGCCAAGTCATCCCCGGCTGGCAAGAGGCACTCACTCTCATGCGTCCCGGTGCGAAGTGGGAAATCGTGCTGCCGCCCGGCTTGGCCTACGGCAACAAAGGGGCGGGCACTATTAGCCCGAATGAAACATTGATATTCGAAGTAGAATTGTTGCAAGTCCATTAGCCGCGTGAGCATCACGCTGCACAGGCATCACGTCACTCGACCAAAGCGAGGTTTTTGGCCTGTAGTCCGTCAGGTGTGCGTTCCACCGAAAAATTCAACGAGGTACCTTCCTTGGGATCATCGATATTCGCATCATTGAGTGCGGCCTGACGCACGAACACATCTTCACCCCCATCGGCTGGCTCTATAAAACCGTACCCCTTGGCGGTGTCAAACCACTTCAGCTTACCGGTTCGCATTTGTATCTCCTTGCATTTTTATCGCTTCGGGGTAAAGCCACGCCGCCGCGCATAGCATCAGTCCCCAGACAACCAATAGTCCAGTATAGACTTGCTTAGGTAAACTGCCAATTTCATCTCAATTCAGACTTTCTCTCTATAATCTATTGTTTTTACTTATTTTCCATATAGCGCTCAGCTAATTCTATACCCTGCTGCCCGAGTGCCCTCCTAGTCAATGCGGTCGCTTGGCCGATCGTCAAGAGCATGATATTACGCAACTTACGGCGTGCCTTAAGCGCGCTCAACCGTCCCGCCGCCACCTTCATCGCCTCATCCCAGATCACCAGATCGACAGGTAACGCCAACACCAGATTGCCACGTCCGTCCAAAGCACCCGGCAGCCCAGCGCTGACCACAAATCCCCTGATCGGATGGCTTTCGTGATAGTGCGCGAACATCCTCACCATCTCCTGATAGGCCAGCGCTTCCGTTTCGGTCCTGGCGCCGTTCGCCGCATCGATCAGCACCTGCCGACCCTCCAGCGGCCCCAGAAAATCAAGGTGAGCGGCGATGGTCAACCGGTGCCGCGGGGACATGGCGGAATTGCTGACAAAGCGGCGCACGGCCGGCTCACCAATACCCATGCGCATCAACTCCTCAGTCACCGCGCTGTTGACCTCAGCGGCGGAGAGTTGGCGCACCAAGGCATCGACATTGGACGCCATGGCGCCGCCAGCGACCTGCATACCGGCGGGAAATGGTGTGGTCAACAAAGAGATGCCGGCGCCCACGTCCCCGGCTTCCCTGGCGCGTACCACGGCATTCAAGAAGCGTTGAACCTGCGGATTGGTCGAATAAACATCCAGTGATAGCTGGCTGGCGATATTACGCCGATGGGCCGCCGCTACGGGATCGCTTTTATCGATACCAGGTGGCGGTCTAGACACCTGCTCGCGCTCGACTTCGGCCCCTAGCGTCTCTTGTACGTTGCGGCTTAGCTGACCGGCGAGATTGGCGGCGGTGCTAAGCGGCGAAGCGATAATCGCCCCGAAGCTACGGCCTCGCACATTGAGGGTGCCGCGCAATTGCGCGCCCAGCGCTTCATTGCGCACATTGAACTGCGCCACCGCTTGTGCCAGTACCGTCAGTTCCTTCAAGCGGGTGCGAAGCAGCGGCGTAGAAGCGACGGTAAACGAAGATTCGCCGCCTTCAACCTGAAAGATAAAAGTGTTCTCCCGCACCCGGACATCATCCAGTACACGATAGTGGGCGGAGCGGTAGAGGTACGCCGGCAATACATCCGCCGCCTGCACCACCTGCACTGTCTCGAAGCGATCGTCTTTGAATTGGGCGAAAGCGCTGCTCGCGATTGCTCCAAACAGCAAAATAGCGCCGCCCCATGCAGTGATAGAACGCCGCGGCACTCTACGGCGCCCCAGCGTTTTCGTTAGTACGCCCGATACGCTCGCTTGCTCCAACACATATCCGTTGTATGTCACAGATATATCTCCTACCAGACGAACACCCGTTCAGCGTCAGCCGTGACTACGGCGCGAACAGATCATGAGCCCGCTTAAACGCGGGCACATCAATGATGGCGGGGCTACTGGCGCCAACCGGGCCGTGAACCCCCTCAAGGGACTTGGGTTGCCTGAAAGATTCAGGCTCCAGGGAAGACCTCATGCCCCCGGTAGGGTTCCCAGGGGCTGCCGCCGTCACCAATACAGAACCGGTAGAGCGTGCCCGTAGCAGCTCACGATAAACCTCTCTCACATCGGCAAGATCAGTAGCCTGCAGCGCCTTGGCAAATTTTTGTCTGCGATCGAATTCGATGTTCGGATCATCAAGCGCACGCCAGAATCGGTTGGTGCGGTCACGCAGGTTCCTATCGTCTTCCAGCAAACGCTCTATCAATCCATCGCGTTGCCGATTGAAGCGCGCCGGATCCACCGCCGCGATATCAGTGGCGAACGATTCCATGAACGCATCTATGCGGGCCGACAGTTGCGCCAACGGGGCCGTGGGCGATTGCACTACGAACATCAGACCGGGTACCCGTAACACGGAGCGCGCACCAGCAAATACCGCGTAACCCAATTGTTCTTCGGTACGCAGCCGGCTGTAGAACGGCGAGCGCAGCAGTTGCGCCAACATGGCAACCGCCGCCCGCTCGCGATAGCTACGCTCGCGCCCTTGGATATAGCGCACCACGGCGACATCATCGTGCGCCACCTGCAACGCCCTGACCGCCACTTCACCGGCATGCAGGCGCACCACATGAGCCCTAGGGACGGTGACCCTCTCACGTCCAGCCAGCAACGCCGCATGCACACTGCGGCCAATGCCGCTTGCCTGAGCGGCGTCTATATTGCCATGGGCTAAAGCGATCGAGTCCATGCGAGAAAAAAAAGCCTCATAGAAGCGATCCAGATCCGTCAGTTCGATGTCTTCCAGCGCGTCCAATAAGCGCGCCTTGGACCAATGAGGTTCCAATAAAACATTACGCAGTTCAGCCATTGCCTGGGTATAAGGTGCATCCAGGCGGGCGTTAGCCAAGTGCCTGCGCAAACGCTCTTTAACCCGAGCGAACCGGCGCGGCTTCATCTCCACGGCAGCAATAGCCTCCAGCACCTCATCGACCAGCACCGCCAACTTATCATTGTAGCCGTGGACCCTGAATGAAAAACCACGTAAGTGCCGGTAAACACTGACGTCCAAGCCGGCCAAGCCGGCCGGATAAACCGGTTCGCGCAACTGCTCGTTGACCATCGATACGAGCAAAGCAGTAAGCGCGGCTTCGCGCGGCGAACGATTGGCCAGAGGCGAGCGTACGGAGACATAAAAACTAGCCAACGGACGGGCGAAACCAACGTCTGGCGCATGCCACAAAGTGAAACCAGGGTGCCGCTCGAGCACCTCCGGCAAGGCCTCGCCGGTGTTCTCATCGAGCAGCGCCAAATCTTCGGCGATGTAGGGATTGGCTTGCGGCAAGCCAAGTGCGGCAGGCGCCCGCACCGCCGCCCACGCCGCCTGCTCTTGTGCAGTGATCGCACGCAATTTGTAAGGCGTGCGAAAGTGGGCCGTCACCGCATCGGTGCTCAAACCGGGCGCCATAACCCGCACCAAAACATTATCGGGCGTCAACCGCTCTAGCGTGTCCTCTATGTGCTCTGCATTGAACTCATCGAAAGCATAAGGGCCGCGCAATACATCCTCGGGCGGATATGCGTGCAAGTTATGTGCTAGCGCTCTAGCTAAAGCGCCTTCACCACCACGCTCCATAAACCTGAAGTTGAGCGCGGCCAGGCGTTGCGCCTCCTCGAACCGCCAACGCTCGCGCGGCTCAGTCCGGATCACATCAATGTAGCGGAAAACCAAGCCGATGACGCGATCGATACCGCTGAGCCCAGCCGGCGTTAGAGCAATGGATACATCAAACATGGCCTCGCGCCGATCGGAATGGGCGATGCCGGCACTCAAACCCTCGGCCAACCCCAGGGAACGTAAAGTAGAGAGCAAGCTACCCACCCCTTCATGTCCCAGGATATTGGCGGCGTAGTAGAGCGGTTTACTCTTGTACCGCGGCAAAAGCGGTGGCATGGGAAAGGTTAAAGTCAAACGCCGGCGTTCCTTGGCCGGGGTCATGTCCAACCGCGCGGGTAGCGCGTTGGACAGGAACAAGGGAATATCCGGTGCTTGCCTAGCCTTGCCCATTGGTATGGCGCTGAATTCTTTTAGTACCAATGCCTCCAACTGGTCCAAAGACTGTCTGCCGATCAGAGCTAGACTCATGTTACCGGCATGGTAATGCTGGCGAAAAAACGCAATCAAGTCGTCACGCACCGCATCACCCGGTCTATCTCTTAAGGTGTGCAGCGAGCCGGAGGAGAACCGGGTCATGGGATGCTGCGGGTTCAGAGCTTGTTTGAACGCCTCGTGCCCGCGCATGGCATCGCTCTTTTGCTTCGAAGCAAATTCGGCCTGCACCACTTGGCGCTCGCGCTGCACGTATCTCGCATCGAACAAAGGCTCATCGAAAAAGCGGGCGAATCGACTCAACGCTCCAGCCAGCGCCGCCGCCTGTACCTCGAAGTGATAGTTAGTGTGGTCATAGGAGGTGTAGGCGTTTTGCGAGCCCGCATTGGCGGTCACGAACTGGGCGTATTCGCCCGGTTGTGGATATGACTTGGTGCCTAAAAACAGCATGTGCTCCAAAAAATGGGCAAGCCCCTGGCGCTCCTTCGGATCAGCACCGCTACCCACGTGTACATCCAGCGACGCCGCCGCCACCCGCGTACCGGGATCGGACACCAGAACCACTTTCAACCCATTATCCAACCGTACATAACGGTATTGCCGATCATCGACGGGGCTGATCGCGATGGTCACCGCGGCTAGCACCGGGTGCGGCAAGACTAGAACCAGCAAACCAGCAAGGCAGCGAATGTATTGCATCATTTATCTATTCCAATCACTCGAGGGGTATCTGCTCAGTGGGCTATTCGCTTTGCCACGCCCGCAGCCTCTTAACCTCTGGGGCACCCTCACAGATCGGCCAACGCGGGAGCGCAATCTTCGATTGGACCTAAGTGCGGGGTAATGAATCCCGGCACTGGGCAACAGCTTCACAGCGGTTGCCGAACTATAGAGACGAGTTCGTGGTCGCGCACGCCCAGCAGATAGAGCAGACCATCTAGACCCAGCGTCCCGATCGCATGGCTGGCCCGTTCGCGCACAAGAGGTTTGGCATGAAAAGCCACACCCAGTCCGGCTGCGCTCAGCATCGGTAGATCATTAGCGCCGTCACCGACGGCGATGGTTTGGGCCAACGAAATACCCTCTCTGTCAGCCAATTCACGCAACAGTGCAGCTTTGCGTTCCCCATCCACAACAGTCCCCGCCACCTCGCCGGTAACAGTACCGTTATCGATCACCAACTCATTGGCATAGACATAATCGATGTCCAACTGCTGCTTCAGGTGCTCAGCGAACCAGGTAAAACCGCCCGACAAAATCGCGATGCGGTAACCGAGTGCTTTTAATATCCCGATTAAGCGCTCGGCGCCCTCGGTGAGTGCCACCCGCCTCGCCAAAGCGTCCAGCGACGACTGCCGCACGCCCCGCAACAACCGCACCCGCGCGCGAAAGCTGGTGGCAAAATCGAGTTCTCCGGCCATCGCCCGAGCGGTGATCGCAGCCACCTGCTCACCCACACCCGCCAAACGGGCGATCTCGTCGATAATTTCCACCGGGATCAGCGTAGAGTCCATATCGAAGCAAACGAGTCGCCGGTTGCGTCTGTAGATATCATCTGCCTGAATAGCGATGTCCACCTCCAGTTCCTGGCCGATGCGCAATAAACTCGCCCGCATCGCCCGCGGCTCATCAACGTTGCCACGAACGGTCAACTCGATGGCGGCCCGCCGCTCCTCGGATGAGCGCTCCAGAGCGCTTCGTCCGGACAGCCGCTCAATCCGATCGATGTTCAAACCGTGCCCGGCAATGAGCCGGGCCGCCGCCTCAAGATGGGCGGCCGATAGCTCCCGGCTGAGCAGCGTCACCACATGCCGCGGCCGTCCATGCCCCCCGGCCCACCGGGCGTACTGCCCATTGGACACTGGCGTGAACCGTACCGACAGACCCAAATCGTGGGCCCGTAGCAGTACATCTCTATACAGCGGACCATCATTTGCCATGCCGTGCAGCCGTACCAACATGCCCCAGGCAAGCTGGTCATGGATAACCGCTTGGCCGATATCCAAAATCGTAACGTCGTACTGGGCCAACACCTCGGTTAGCGCGACCGTAATACCAGGTCTGTCGTCACCCGACACATTGATCAACAGTACTTGCGACATGAACCACTCGATTTCACCGCGGTGAGCCAAACTGGAAAGAAGCCCATCCAAGCGTACATATTACGCTTCCCCTTGCCGGCACATGATCGGTGCTCAGTTTGAACATGTGCTCGATATGAACAAAGGAGGCGGACTATGTTAGCGCGTGCACTAAAATCAGTTTGCCAAACCTTGGGCCCGCTTCGCTCCATGCTAGCGTTATTCGCCCTGGCCGTTATCTGTATGGCCCCTTTTGCCTTGGGCGAAACCCACTACCACGACTGGCGCATTATCCCCACCGTGGTGGCTCCCACTTTTATGGTCATGCTGGCGTTTGTGTTGCCACTCGATATGGCCATGACCCGGGTGTTCATGAGTGGCGCGGACACCGCCAAAACCGCGCGCTTGCGCCGAATCATCAGGATAGAGGCAGCCACTTTGATCGTGATATTGGCGGCTTGGGCGCCTTTCCTACGTTCCTTGTATCCTCGTTGAACTTGACCAGATCCCCGCAATCCTAGCACCTACAGTGTGATGGACTTCATCATTGCATCGCACCCGCCGTGCGCCGTATCACATTGCGGCGCCAGCGGTGTTTCCATACTGCGCGCATCGACAACATGGCACCAGGGAAGCAAAACAGATGGCAACAACTCTCTACCATGGCGGTGGCGACCGGCCGGAACGCGACTTTCACGGCGCCGCCATCATCGGCGCCGACGGGCGCGAGATCCCCATCACCGAAGCAATGGTGGAGCGGGCTTTACACGCACTTCAGCGGCAATGGGACGATGTGAAACGGCGAGGCGAACGCCGCTAACCCACCGAGCACGTGCACGGTGTCACCGTGTGCACTCAGTGAACACAATCGCGGTGTGACGGTGGCACAATAACCAGGCAAGCCTAAGTACTGCACCGGACCCGGCTCTAGGCAACTGCATATTCCGAAGCGGTATTCAAGCTAGAATGCCGCGCGCTTTCATACGGTCTGCGAATTCGATGGCATTCATCTTCAAACTGCTGGTATCGGCTCTACTGATAGGGTGGATCATTAGAGGCCTCGATCTGGAGGCACTCAAAACCTCGCTGCAACAGGCCGAGCCGGCACTGTTTATAGGCGCCTATGCGGCACTCACCAGCCTTGCCCTGATACAGGCGGCACGGTGGCAGTGGGTACTCGCGGCGCTAGGCGGAAGGCATCCTTAC
The DNA here is from genome assembly GCA_012103455.1 of Gammaproteobacteria bacterium. Taxonomy (GTDB): domain Bacteria; phylum Pseudomonadota; class Gammaproteobacteria; order HK1; family HK1; genus WLWT01. The sequence goes on along the minus strand of WLWT01000001.1, from coordinate 1,776,582 downwards.
CCCAATGCACTTGCTAACGTATTGATAGGACAATTTTTTAATCAAACCTTGCCCTCCACGATCGGAGGCGACGCCGTGCGGGTGTGGTTGCTGCGCACCGGCGGTATGCCGCTAGGCAGGGCGCTCGACAGTGTGATCATCGATCGGCTTATCGCACTGGCCGCGTTGATGTGCATGGGTATCGCAGGCTTGCCCTGGCTGTTCAAACTAGACGCGGATGATGTAGGCGCATGGACCGTAGCCGCGGCCAGCGCCGCCGGTATTCTCGCTCTCACTAGCATCCTGGTGCTCGATAAAGTGCCGTGGGTACTCAAACGCTGGCGGCCAGTCCAAGCAGCCGCCGCCCTCAGCACGCACGCCAGGCGGGTTACTTTCGGCTCTCGGGCCGGGATCATCGCTTTCACCACCTCGGTGCTCATCCACAGTTGTTTGTCCATGGTCGTTTTCACCATCGCCATCGCCCTTGGCGTGGATATCGAAGCATGGCAATGCTTGGTGCTGGTACCCCCGGTCATGGTGGCATCGGCGATCCCCATCTCCGTTGCCGGGTGGGGCGTGCGCGAGAGCACCATGGTGGCCGCTTTCGCCCTCATCGGGATGCCCCAGGAGATGGCTTTCGCCATATCCGTGCTCTTCGGTCTGGGCGTGATCGGGGCCGGTCTACCAGGGGGCGTTATTTGGCTAGCGGCGCGGGCTAGAACTACCGCGACTATGAACGCCGTAGCCGACTCTCGCGGCTGACAAGCCATAGCAAAAACACGGGCCATAACAAAAACACGGGCCCCTAGCCCGCCCGCAAGGGCAGCCGCTGCATGCCGCGAAACACCATGGAGTCCAGCCATTGCGGCGCGCCGCCACCGTACTCGAGGTGCGGCAGGCGTCCGGCCAACACCCGCAGCGCCACCGTCCCTTCCAAACGAGCGAGCGGCGCCCCTAAACAAGTGTGCAAACCATAGCCAAAGCCTATATGGCGTGAGTGACGCCTCGATAGATCGAATCGATCCGGGACATCAAAAATATTCTCATCCCGGTTAGCGCTGTTCACCATGGCGAATACACGCTGTCCAGCCTGTAGTTGACGGCCGTGAAACTCGAACGGCGCGCTCACCACGCGCGGTAGCGACATAACCGGGCTTTCGAAGCGCAGTGCCTCTTCAACGGCGTGTTTGGCGCGCGTCACATCCGCGGCTAACTCACGCCACGGCTGCTCTTGGATCACCATGTGATACACCGCATTGGCGATGAGATGAGTGGTGGTCTCATGGCCGGCAAACAGTAACAATACGGCACTGGCCACCACCTCGTCGTCGGTACTACCACTGGCTTTTGAGTGACTATCGGTCTTCGCCGCCGCGAGCATCTCGCTCAACAGATCCTCGCGCGGCTTTCTACGGCGCTCATCCAAAAGCGGCTTAAAATAAGCCGCTAACGCCCTGGCCCCTGCCTCGGCCCGTTCATATTTCCCCGCCGTGGCCTGGGCACTGCCCACGAACAAAGCCAGATCATCGGACCATTGCTTGATTGCCGGCATATCGGCGGCCGGCACGCCTAGCATATCCATGATCACCAGCGCCGGTAGCGGCCCTGCGATCGTTTCAACCAATTCGAAGCGAGCCAGATCCGTGCGCGACAGCAAATCGTCCAACAAAGCTTCAATGCGCGACTCCAGATAGCGGATGCGACCGGGAAGAAAAGCGCGGGCGGCCAAGGCTCGAAGACGGGTGTGCTGCGGCGGATCGCGAAACACCATCCAGGCACTCAAATAGCGCATTACAGCGCTCAGACGCGCTCGTTCAGCACCGGGTAAGCGGGCAAAGAATGGAGTCAAGCGCTCGGCGCTAAACACCTCATCGCGGAGCATGGCGACGACGTCATCGTAGCGGGTCACCAACCATGCTTGTAGCGGTTCACACCAGTGCACCGGATCGTCTTTACGCAGCCGCGAGAACACGGGATAGGGATCGGCCTGCGTCTGCGGACAGGTCGGATCGTAATACACGGTCATGGCGCTAGCGCTCACCGAGCTGCTCGCAGGGGCTAATGGGACATAAGCACCGGTAACTTAGCGTGACTCAAGATATGCCGGGTGGCACCGCCGAAGATCATCTGCCGCAACCGGGTGTGGGTATAAGCGCCCTTGAAGAGCATGTCGGCCCCGAGCGCCTCGGTCTCCGCCAAGATCGCCTCCCCCACCGTGCGCGAGTCCATGACCGCCGTCTTCGCCGTGGCACAAACACCATTACGGCGCAGATTAGCCGCCAGCTCCTCACCACTAGGTCCGGGAACGGTACCGCCCTCCACCGTGAGCACCGTCACCTGCTCCGCGTTGCGTAAAATACGGGCGCCGTGGGAGACCGTACGGGCCGTTTCTGTCGAACAGTTCCAAGCTATCACCACGTTGCGGCCCAATTGCGAGGGTACTTCGGCCGGCGCCACTATAACGGGCCGACCACAGTCGAATAGGGCCGCTTCGCAGGTTGCGCTCCAGTCAGCCGCCACGTGCTGTTGCGTGCGGCCAATGACGACGAGGTCGAACAAGCGGCCATGTTCACCCACGATAAGCGGTTCAAGGCCCTCCGCCTCACGCCAGCCGGCGCTAACTCGCGTGCCACTGCCCTGCGCCTCCAGTCGCACATCAAGCGCCTCGCACTCGGCTTCGAACCGCTGCCTGGCGCGCTCAGAGACAGCTTTCTCTTCCTCCGCCAACTCGGTGATATAACCACCGGGAATGGCGATCCCTTCGCTGGCGAAGATCTGCGGCGGGCGCATTACAAAAAGCCCTTCTATATAACTGCTCTCACGCTTGGCCAGTAGATGCGCCATGCGCAGTGCGGCTTCGGATAACTCTTCGTCGTGAAATGGAACTAGAATCGTCGACATCGCTGCATCCTCTGGACTATTGCGCCGCCCGCCCAAGGCGAAGAAGGACCGCTGTTCGGGCACGAATCCGCGGCTGCGATAAGCGGGCCGGAGTATAGCGCGCGGATCGACCATCCACGTTAGCCGTGCGGGCAAGGGAGGTTAAAACGATCTGCATTCGCCGTTGCCGCGCGCCATCCATCTGCGGTTAAAACTACCTTCTTGCCTGCATACATCACCTCTGATCCCCACCGTTCCCACGCCGCACCGTCAACATAGTCTTATGGCAACATAGCCCTATGGCAACATAGCGCCATGGCAAGGTGATCGGAACAGTAATATAGCCATGCCCGGCTGAGCGCTGTACCTTCAGTATCACCACCGCGCCCGGTGGTTTGTCCCACAAAGCCAGCTTGACATCCCGATAGCGGTTCACCGGCCAACCGTCAATACTCACCGACCGATCATCGGCTTGCGGCCCGCATTTCCCGGCACTCGCCGAACCTCATGCCCTAGGCACCGTTCGAGGAGATGGCAAAGCCGGCAGCCGCAGACGGCATGATGATAACAACAGCACCCTACAGTACACGCGCCAGCGCTTGGAGCGGCGCCGGCGAGGCGGCACTCGTCACCGCGTTGGCGCGCCGTCTTCCCCATTTCGGCACCATGAGCTACGTGCAATTCGACAACACCGGTGGCACAGTTCTCAATCGCGGCCAACGGCCGGTGCTGCCCATATCAACCCGCATGGAGCCGTCAGCAGACCAGCCAATCGACCAGCCTCCAGAAGACGGGCAGCCGGTGGGCGGGGCTGTACTCGAACCGCCAGCCGCTATTATCTTGCCAACCGGGGAACAGGCGTGCGCCTCGCGCACTCTATAGCCTTGGAGCCGCGTTGTATCGTGCCAGTCTTTAATAAAGCCCGGATAGTTGGGAAAATAGGAAGCTCAATGAGTACGGAGGTCGAATGGACCCAAACGAATGGAAATACCCGGTACCGGCATGGATCGCCTGGCCGGAATCCCCGAAACCGGCATTCGATGTCGCGTGCCGCATATCTTGAGGACCGATAATGATGGAGTTATTGGCCTGGGTTTTACCGGTAGTATTGGGCGGCGCGGCGATGGTGCTACTGGTATTGTGGTTACGCGCCCGCATCGCCCTGCAAGCGGCGAAAGATACCATCGCCGATGTGCGTGACGCCTTCGCAGCGAGGCCCCATGCCATCACCGTTTTCGCCGACAACGAAATATTCAAGCTACTCGCCAAAGGCGAAATCAATATCGGCGATAAAGTTCATAACTTCGGCGTAGTACTCTGCGAAAGCGGCGTGGCCGCCCCTTTTCTGGTCACCATGCGTATGGGTCATCTAACGGGCGGTGATTCCTTTAGCGCCCGTGGCACTCAACTCTACAAAATAGAGGCGGGCGCACCCGCCCCCACGCAACCCCCTACCCCCGAACCATACGTCAATGCCCGCAGGGGCGATGCCACCGCACCCAAGATCAACGCCCCGTTACCTAAGGTCCCATCACCCGCGGAAGTGGACGATGGCGATGACGACGAGGCAAACGACCGGACGGTATTGTTTGCGCCCACCCGCAGTAGTAATGCCCAGATGGACCCGATGGCGGGACTGCCTTACTTACAAGTCATCCAGGGCCCGGACACCGGCACCAAATTTCACTTACCCTTCACCCATGCCACCATCGGCCGGGACCCATCCAACATCATCCCCCTGGGTGATCAGGGCGCGTCCCGGCTACACTGCGAAATCTTCTACCGCGCCCATGAATTTATCTTGAAGGACGCTAAAAGCACCAACGGTACGCTTTGCAATAACATCAAAATCGACCAGCATGTTCTTGAATTCGGCGATCGGATAGAGGTCGCGGACACGCTGATGAGGTTCAGCACCGACGGTCACGAATTGCTGGGCAGCGATGCCGGTGCAGCGATTGAGGCGTTTGAAAAATGCCTCGCAAGAGAACCGGATTTCCTGCTCGCGCTCAAAAACCTGGCGTTCTTGCTGGAGCGGGATCTGCGGCGTAAGAGAGAAGCTGAGCCGCTGTGGCGAAAAATCGTCCAGCTAGAGCAACAAAAATGAACCCGACGCCGCGCCTGAGACAAGTTTCACCATGCGATTAGACGAAGGTATCGAGGATCAGAAACTGGCCCTCGATATTACACCTCTTATAGACATCATTTTTCTGCTGGTGCTTTTCTTCGCCGTCAGTACTTCTTTCATAAGCGGCGAGGACCTACAAACACTGCAAGAAGATGTGGTGACATTTAAGGATTCCAGTGAGCGTCTTCAGCAAGAGGTGCAACAACAATCAGCGCAGATCGATACTCTACAAACCGACTTCACCCGCATGGTGGAGGAGAAAACCCGTGAAATCCAACAATTGGCGGCCAACTTAGAACCTGTTCAAGATCTGACGATTTTGGACATCTGACCTAAGCTATTGTTATCCATAGTCATAGCGGCTGCGAAGGCAATGACAGACGAGCGAATCTACCCGAGTGACCTATCTCGCCAACAGTTCGAGAAAGTTAGACCGATCCTGGAGGCGGCGCGTCGGCGAACCAAGCCAAGGCAACTCGATCTCTATCACGTGTTCAACGCAGTGTTGTACCTGCTGAAGACCGGCTGCCAATGGCGCATGTTGCCCAACGAGTATCCAAAGTGGCGAAGTGTGCATGAGTATTTCACTATCTGGCGGCAATCGTCCCCAGAAGACTCTTGCAGCGCCTTGGACAAGGCGTTAAAAAAATGGGTTGGCGAGGCCCGCAAATCCCAGGGGCGCAGTGGCAAAACCAGCCTGATCATCGTTGATGCACAGAGCGTGAAGAACACAGACAGTGCAAACCACAAAGGTTATGACGCAGGCAAGAAGACTTCTGGTATCAAGCGGCACATAGCTGTGGACACTCAGGGATTGGTGCACGCTGCTTTTGTGACCACGGCAAATGTCACTGATCGAGCTGGGGCACTGGCCGCACTTGCTGCTCAAGCAGATGGGCGCCTCTCGGAGGTTAGGTGTGTAGTGGGCGATGGCGGGTACACGGGGATGGCTTTCGCTGGCGAAGTGCTGAGATTAATCGGAGCGAACGTCGAAATTATCAAACGCTCGGACACGGGTCGTTTTGCCGTCCTCCCGAAGAGGTGGGTTGTCGAGCGAACCTTCTCATGGTTTGAGAAAAACCGCCGGTTGTGGAAAAACTGTGAGCGGCTAATCGAAAGCTCGTTGGGCATGATGCTACTTGCAAATATTGCGCTGTTGCTTCGGAGATCTTGAACAGGCTCTTAGAAAAATCCGATGGCGAGGCGGCCGAACTGCAATTCATGGTAACAGCGCTGGAGAATCAGCGCGTAGCGCTCAAGAGCCGATTGGACGACCGCGGTGAGAAGAATGCTTCATTGGAGCAGCAGCTGAAAAGTGCCTATCAGGATTTCAATGACCTCAACGCCGAACTGAGTTCGGTAAAGTCCGCTGCCCAACGCCAAGCTGAACGCGGGCGCATATTGCGCGCGCTACTGGCAGAGCGCGATGGGCAAGTTGCCAAACTCGATGAGAAACAAGAACAATTGCGCACACAAGGCGCGGCCTTGGCCGAGGAACTCGGCAAAGTGCGGGCACTTTTGAGCAACCGGGAGGCGCAAGCGCGAGCTACGCAGGAGAACTTCGTTAGAGAGCGTAACAGCCTGGATGAACAATTAGCGGCAACGGCCCGCGCCGTCGAAGAACTCAAACGCACCTTGGCAGCCCGTGAGGCGTCGCTACAACAATCCGCTGCGGCGCTGGATAAATCCGCGGCGGAGGAAATCTTGTTGCAAAAACTCATCGCGCAGAAGGCAGCCGAGTTGGACGGTATGAGGATACGCCTGGAATCCGCTGAGGCGGCGCGCGGTGAACTCGCAACGAAAATCGAAGATATGGAGACTGCTGCGAAAGTGAGCCGCGAACAACTTCAAGCGGAAGCGAGAACGGCGCGCACACACATTTTGAGACTCCAAGCCGAACTCAACAAATACAGGAAGGTAGCGTCACTCGATCGCCAACAGATCGAGCGCATCTTACGCGCTCAAGAACAACTGCGCGAGGGCATGAGCACTTATCTAGCGGACAACAGTCTGGGCATCAAACAGGATAAACAGCGGCTAACGCTGCAACTGTCCAACCAAATCTTGTTCCCTTCGGGCAGTCCGGTCATTAAGCCTGAAGGTTTGGAAGCACTGCGCGATTTAGGTCGCATACTGAAAGAACGCATGGGGCAACTGCGGATCCAAGTCGGTGGTCATACCGACAATATTCCCATGAGTGGAAGCGCCGCCGTTGGAGCGCGGGGACTAGCTAGCGACAACTGGGGACTGAGCGCGGCCCGCGCCGTCAATGTGGTGCGTTTTTTTGAAACCGAAGTGGGCGTAGACGCCGACCGCATGGCGGCCGTGGGTTATGGCGAACACCGCCCGGTGGCAGACAACGCGACCCGGCAAGGGCGTGCGCAAAACCGGCGTATAGAGATAGTTCTGATTCCGCACTAAAGCGGCAACCGAATAGAGGAAATCAACGATGGAGTTCATCGGCGGGCTTATCGAAAAAGGTGGATGGCTTATCTATCCGCTATTTGTACTGCTCGCTTGGGGGCTAGTGATCATCATTATCAAGACGTTTCATCTGCACCATAACAACACCATCAACCCCGCGGTCATCGACCGAGTCGAACAGCTATTACTCAACAGAAAAATTCCTGAAGCCACCGCATTTTGTAAACAATATTCCGTTCCCATGACGAGGATTTTGCTGGCCGGGATCATTAACTACGAAAAGAGCGAAAGCGAATTAAAAGAAATACTGGAAGAGGCAGGGCGCCAAGAGGTCCCACTCATACGCTCCCATCTGACCGCGCTAGGCACCATTGCTAGCGTTGCCCCCTTGTTGGGGCTATTGGGCACGGTGATCGGCATGATCGAGGTGTTCGCAACTTTGGCCAAAGAAACAACCGTCAACCCGACCATGTTGGCCGGCGGCATCTCACAGGCGCTGGTGACGACCGCGTTTGGTATGGTTATCGCTATGCCGACGCTGGCGTCGTACAACTATTTCATCTCCAAAGTGCAAAAGCTCATCATCGAAATGGAGAAGATTTCACTGCACATGGTAGCAGTGCTGAAAAGAGTACAACCATGAACAAAGAGCACATGCTCCAACGAGCGATCGGCCCCATGACGGCTTTTGCCGCATTGACCTTTACCGTACTGGCGCTCGCCATGGCGCCTGCATTCGCCGATGCCGGCTGGGACAGAGCCATAACAGCAGCCCGCACCGCCGCCGCCGAAGGCGATTATCGTCAAGCGCAACGGCGACTAAACACCGCCCTGCAGCGGGCCGAGACCTTCGGCAGCATGGATTGGCGAACCGCAGGGACACTATTCAACCTCGGGCAAGTACAACTGGCCCGTGGTGAGTTTGCCGCCGCGCGCACCAACCTAGCCGAAGCGATCACCCACTACGAGCGTTTATTCGGTGACCGTAGCGCGCCCCTGGTAGCGGCCTACGTGAGTAGCGGACATCTGGCCCGGGCAGACGCGGACACGGTTCAAGCACGCGAACGGTTCAACACCGCGTTGCAACTGGCCCGCGCTAATAAAAACGGCGCCGAAGCCCCGGCTCTATTAGGACTTGTGCAGCTCGCGCTGGAGACCGGTGCTTTAACCAGCGCCCGCGAGCGGCTGAACGCCGCCGCCGAAATCGCCGACAAAACGGACGACAATGCCCTGCGAGGAAGCGTCGCCTTGCTGGAGTCGCGCTTGGCCAGAACACTAGGCGAGCGCGCCGCGGCCGAGAACGCAGTGACCAAAGGTTTAGCGGCAGCCAAGGACAACAAACAACTCGGTCCTCTTCAGGCTACTTTGCTGCACGAGCGCGGGCTGATCGCGGCTGAATGGGGACAGCCTCTGGCCGCTCTGAGCGCATTCAAGACCGCATTAAATGCGTGGGAAGCGAGCGCCAAAGAGCACCAAGGCATAGTGCACACGCTGCTCGAGCTAGCCTATGCTTACAGCGTAGTGGGCAATAGCCGCGAAGCTGACGCAGCCTTGCAGCGAGCGCAGGATAAGGCCGATGGAATCGTTAGTAATGCTCATCCCTTAAGAGCCAAGCTCGGTACCGTCCGCACAGCCATAACTCCGTCTTTCCAAGCCCCGCGTCCCCAGCCGGCCCGGCGCCCCCCGCAGGCCGCAACCGTAACACCCAATGCGATCAACGAGCAGGCCGACAATGGGGCAGACAACGGGGCCGAGGCCACGCCCCTAGCCGCGCAAGCCGAGAGGCTTAAAATCCCGACCCTGCCGAATGCACGCACCTTGCTGGCGCTCGGCAGGGCAAACGCCCTTCTGGGTGATTTCAAAGCCGCTGCTGCCATTACGGCGCAAGCAAAAGAGCGGCTCGCTCAAGCGGAGCTATCTCGCCATCCGCTATATCTTGAAGCGCAAGTGGGGCAGGCCGTGTATCTGATGCGCGATGGTAGCGTGGATGCTCCGGCCGCGGTGGAGGGGGCACTGGCGGCCGCTCGATACAGCGTAACGAGGGGCGCGGGATCAAGCACGGCGCTGGCGGATGCGCTCAGCGCCTCTGCGCATGAGCTGCAAAACCGGGGGCTGCACGTCGAGGCAAACGAACGGTTCCTCGAAGCTCTGACGCTCACCAAAGAGCTGGTCGGCGAGAGCAGTTTACGCTACGCATCTCTACTCTTGGCCCAGGGGCGTTTGCAAATGGAAGCGGGTCACTCGCACAGCGCCCAAAAGACACTGGCAACAGCGCTAGAAACAGCGCGGAAAGTGCTGACAAGCCGCAGCCCACGGCTGTTGCCTTTTGTCGTAGGCGTTGCACGCGGGCACCTAGCTTCGGGCAAAACCGCGGAGGCCGCCAATGTGTTACGACAAGTGCGCGCCGCCGTGGCAAGCAGTAAACAACAAGGCCCGGTAGTGGCAGATTGGGCTTTAGTTAACGCGGAAAGCGAATTGGCCAGAGGCCGGTACGAAGAGGCGCGCAAGCACTTGGCGCGGGCCCTAGATGGACTCGCCGATTGGCCAGCCAATGCCGAGATCGAGCGCCTCGCCACCCGGGTTCAACGCACCGAGGCCGATCTATTCATCCGCATGGGCGCAATCGACAAAGCGCTGGCAGCCTTGCCGCCTTCACCACCGAACGATCCAGAGGCCGCCACCGGCTGGACGCAGGCCATGGCCACCACCCTAATAGCGGCGGGCCAGTCCGCTGACGCGCTGGCAACACTGGAGCGGCACAAAGGCGAAGCTGACGATCGGCTACTCACCCTCAAAGCATTGGCAACGGCGCAAACCGAGTCGTTATCCGACGCCATCGCTATCCAACGCGAGTCGGCGCAACAGGCTGCCGAGCGTTTCACCGATGCACACCCGCGTACCCTCTCGGCGAAGCTCGTATTGCTGCGTTTGCTGCGCCGCGCGGGCCGCCTGGATGAGGCCCGAGCCATGCACGATGAGATCGCGCCGGCCTACCAAGCACTCTTCGGCAGTGAACATCCGGCTCTTGTAGCGGTGCAATTCGAGAACGCTTTGCTCGCTCAAGCCCGCACCCGCTATGCACAAGCAGCGCAACAACTCGCCCAAACCCAGGCCCTGGCGAAAAAATACCTAAGTGCCAGCGACCCCTATTTAATCACCCTCATCGTGAACCGCGCTAAAGCGCTCAGCGATGCGGGCCAGACCTCCGCCGCGCAAAATCTACTCACCCGGATATCCAATGATGTACAACGCTCAGTGGGCACCTCCCATCCGCTATACGCCAGCATCCAATTGGCGCTTTGTGGTATCACTTTGCAAACAGGGGATAGAAAAGCGGCCACGCTGGCACTCAAAGCTGCCGAGCCCACCATCGAGACACTCCCGGCCAAGCACCCGATTAGAACAAAAGCGCTCCTGGCTGAAGCGCGGCTCGCGCTGGCCGCCGGCAATCTTCGCTTAGCCAAGCAGTTGGCAGCACAAGCACTAGAGCAAAGCGAGATGGCGGATGCCGTTGACGCCCTGCAAGCTGCTTCGCTCGCCGCCATAGTGACCGCGGCAATAGGCAATGCCGCCGAGGCGGAGCGCTTCACGGCCAGCGCTCTTCGACTAGTCGATGCCAAGCTCGCTGGTAGCCACAGCCATTTCGCACAATTGGCGCTCACTCGAGCAACGGTGTTGCAAGCTGGTGCACGCAGCGGCGAGGCGAAGGCGGTGTTACGCGCCGCCATCGGCCATCTGCCTCCCGAGGACGCCAACCGGCTCAGGCTCGAGGTGGCGTTAACTACAACACTCACCAATAGTGGACACCTGGCGCAAGCTCTGGAGTTAGCCAAGCAAACGGCGCAGACGGCACAGCGCCGGTTTTCCGCCGACCATCCACTAACAGCTTCCGCCCAGTTAGCGCTCGGCTCGGCGCTGCTCGAAGCCGGTCGGTTCGAGGAGAGCGAAACAGCCCTCAATCTGGCTCGCAATGCCAAGGAACAAGGCGGCGCTAATCAACACCCTGATCTACTAGCTACACGGCTCAATCTGGCGGAACTTTATCGCCGCAGCGGTAGAGTGAGCGCCGCCACCCAGCTCTTACAACGCACGTTGGCGCGCCTTGGCCCTTCACCGGCGGCCCCATCGTCCGTTGAGCCATCCCCTATTGACACAGGCAAGCTGCAACTGGCGCTCGCGCGGTTACGGCGGGCGGAAGGTAGGCTGAACGAGGCAGACACGCTTTTTACAGCAGCCCAAGAACAACAGAGCGTGGCGGAGATAAGCGCTTTAGCAGCCACGGCGGGGCTTGCGCAGATCAGCATGGATCGCAACAACCCGGCACTCGCCCAAAAACATGCCGAGGCGGTGCTCGCAGCGGATGACGGCAGCGCCATCAATACCCAGCCAGCGGCGGCGGCCCACAACATCCTGAGCCGGCTCGCCCTGCAAACAGGTAATCCAGATGAGGCAACTGCCGCATTCGACGCGGCGCGAGATCGTATAACAACGCTCTATAGCAGCGGTCATCCGCTCGCGGTCAGGCAACTACTAGACGAAGCGAGAATTTGGCTTAGTTACGCTGTCACGCCGCAAGCCCTGGAAGCTGGCGAACGGGCATTGAACGCTTTGCGCGAGCTATATGGTGACACTCATCCCTTGGCACTGGACGGCGCCATGACGGTAGCCATGGCGCGGCTGCAAGGTGGGGATGCGCCCGGCGCACGTCAGATATTAGACAGCTTGGCGGCCCTCGCCTCCACTGCACCGGATAATATAAAAGCCTCGCTCTTCATGAGCGCCGGCGCACTGCATCAGTTCACGGGTGACTTAGAGCATGCGGCCACCGCTCTCGAGCAAGGCGTAGCGCTGTCCGAGCAGATCTACGGCAGCAAACATCCGCTCTACGCTGGCCGGCTAACGCAGCTAGCCACGGCGCTGAATGCATTAGAGCGGGCCCGCGAGGCCGAATCCATCTTGTTACGCGCTCTTGGGATTTACGCCAGTACACTGGGCCGGTCCCATCCCGCGCTCATCGACACACTGGGAGAATTAGGCAACGCTGGTATCAAGCTTCGCAAGTATTCGGCGGCAAGTGAGCACATAGAGCGGCAAATAGCCCTCATTGAAAGCAGGCATAGCACCACACATCCCCGCCTTATTACCCCACTTACCAATTTGGCGAGCTTGCGTATTGAAACCCGTGCAAGACCCGCCGCCATCGGGTTATTGCGCCGCGCGGCGGAGATAGCGAATGCGAACGACGCCCCGTTGCTCACCAGTGCTCAGGCTCTATCACGTCTAGCGGCCGTGTTGGTGGAGGTGGGGCAATATGAGAAAGCCGAGCGTTCGTATAGCGATGCGTTGGCGATTTTCGAACGGCTCCTGGAGCAGGGCGACGCGCGTGTTACAGCAACGCTAAAAAGCTTGGCTGCCTTGACTCTGCGGCGCGGTGACTATCCCGGGGCACAACTCTTATTGCAGCGAGTCGCGGCGGGTTAGCTACGGTTTAGTTGCCCCGGGGTTTAATTGCCCCGGGGTTTAATTGCCCCGGGGTTTAATTGCCCCGGGGTTTAATTGCCCCGGGGTTTAATTGCCCCGGGGTTTAGTTGCCTCGGTTTATCAGCCTCACTAGTCTGAACCCGGTCACCGCATCGGGCGTGCCGTCATGGGATCTAGACAAATCAACCGTACATCTATTCAGCTTGTCCTGATACATGCCACCCCGTGCGGCGAGCCCGCCATCACCAGTGGTGACCAACTCCTGAGCGTTGCCCAGGTAATTGATGAGCCCCCAGCCGTTTGGCGAGCCTGATTTATAACCAGTAAGCGACACCCCTTTCAATTGCTGATTTCCAATCACAACAGTACAGTTGAAATCCCGTTTAGGTTGCTCGCCGCCGGCGTTAGCCGCATGTACCCACTCGGCTTCGTTAGGTAACCGGTACGTGGCCCCGGAAAGCTTAGACAACCACGCGGCATAGCGCTCTATCTGGTCCCGGCTCACCTGTGTGACCGGCAAGGCGCGTTTCGCGCGCTTCGCTTTGCATTCTTTGCTGGCTAGGCAATAACGATTAAAATCCGTTACCGAAATTTCATACTTCGATATGGCAAAAGGTGCCGCAACTCCCGTTCCGGCAGGCACCACCACCATGAGCGGTCCTATATCACGCCGGCGGCGGCCCACTTTGTCATAGCACGGCGTACGCTGCCCTAGCCCCGCTTTATTGACAATACAGGCATTAGCCGCAGGCGGCTTGACATCAACGAATTTCGGATTGTCGCGCCAAAGAGCGCGGGCCGCTTTCAAAGCTTTATCCCGCGTTTGCTTACGCGGATTGGTTCTAACCACTTTGCGGTATGACTGGTATGCATCGAGCGCCTTACGCTCCTGCTCTCTTAGCGCTTTTTTAAACGCGGGCAAGGTGGAGTGTAATGAGTTCTTTTTCTCCGCCGCATCCAAGAGTTGCCTCGCTTTGGTCAACAGACCCTTGGCAAGAGCGTTGTATCCCTCCTCAACTTCTCGCAGTGGCAACTCGAAGCTAATGGCGCCAAGCGCTGCATTGGACGGGAACACTTCAAGTCCCGCGCTTCGCAGTGCATCCGCTTTGAACGGTGCCGGCGCGATTAGCTCGGTCACTTCTTTGGCGATCCTGTTACCGAGTTTTAACTCCAACTCGGTAAAACGCTCGGGAAACATGGTTTTTATCTGCGCCAGCGCTGAAGCTAATTCTTTAACACTCTGCGCCGTCGTGATATTGGAACCGGCTAGACGATCGAACAATGCGCCCCCTACGTCTCGCGCCAATTGCGCATACCTTTGGGGAAACAATTTTTTAAATTCCTTAAGACTGCGCCCTACCCGCACCAGCGGCGCGCCAGTATCGCGGGCCTGGCGCTGAATCACACGCGCTGAACGCGCCGCCAAAGCGCCGCTGAGTTCGGCATAGTCGGTTGGAAAAGCTTGTGCGTAGTCAACCAACAGCGGTACGACCGGCGCGAGTTGGCTAGGATCTTTCTCTACCTGCGCCTCTATTGCTCTCCAAACGGCTTGCGCCACATCACTACGTACAGTGCCTGCATAATCCGGAAACACTGCGGCGAACGCATCGATCAGATGACCCGCACCTTTCACGTCGGTCGCTAGCTTTTGGGCAGCAATGACCACTGACTCCGCCACTAGGGGCGCAACGCGCTCGCGCGCATCGGGCAGGCGTTGAGGAAACAACTTACCAAGCGCCTGCACTCTGGCGCCCGCCAGTTCCAGATTGTGCGGTGACACACGCGTTGCCCGCTCGATCGCATCCAGCGCCGCGCTGCCAACCACCCGCCCAAGGGTATCGGCCTGCCCGGGCAACAAGCGGCGGTATTCGTTAATCGGTGTAGTCAATGCGAGCAATTTCGCTGGGGTATCACTCACTTCTTCGCGCAGCGACACAGTCAAGCTGGCCGCTAATGAAGCCTCCAGCGTACCGCGGTGAGCGGGTAATAACTCACTGAACTGCGTTACTTGCGAGCGTAACCGACCGATGTTCGAAATATCCGCGCGCCGTATGATCGACTCGATCAGAGCATCGGCCATACGTTGTTCCAACTCGCCCACGGATGCCGGAAACAACGATCTGAAAGCGGCGAGCGCACGCCCTAGCCCCGCGAGATCAGCAGTGTCTTCGCCAGCGGCTTTAGCCACCACGCCGGTAAAAACAGGCGCCAGCTTGCGCTCCAATTGGGCCGCGGATCCGGGCAATAAGCGCCGTACTGCCTCTATATCTTCCTTC
Organism: Gammaproteobacteria bacterium; assembly: GCA_012103455.1. Lineage (GTDB taxonomy): Bacteria > Pseudomonadota > Gammaproteobacteria > HK1 > HK1 > WLWT01. The sequence continues at coordinate 1,761,414 of WLWT01000001.1, read as the reverse complement.
ATCCGATCGATGCCCGTGGTGCCCGCACGGCTAGCCAGCACCTCGGCCACCACCGGAATCAAACGCCGCTCCACACCTTGCGCCACATCAGGATAAACACTCTTCACCGCCGCCATACCAGCGCTCATCTCCACGAAATTACCTGCCCGTGCGTGTTCCAGCAGACGTTCGGACATCATCGGAACTAACCGGGCCTCGGCCTCCCCGCGCGCGCCTGGGAACAATTCCCCAAGACTGCCGGCAAGCCGTACCACCTCAGGCAAAGGCTCCTGGCGAATCAAACCCGCCAGGGCCTCGGTGGCCACCGGCGCTAGCCGCTGCGCGGCGGCGCGCTCGGCATCGGGGAACAATCGTATTACGTCAGCCAATGGTTGGCCTATAGCACTAAGACGCTCGGGCGCCGCCTTTACCTGTTCGGTCAAGCCATCCAGAAACACCGGCACAACCCGGTTCGCCAGGTTGGTATCTGCATCCGGCAATAGACGCTTGAACGCGGCCACGGATCTTTGCAGTACTGTGGCATCACCAGGGTTAGCATCGATAGCCTTCATCAGGTGTTCGATAAGCACGTTGGCCAAGCGGGACTCTATCCGTACAGCGGACTGCGCGAAGTCTGCGCGTAACGCTACCAGGGCCGGCTCAAGGCCGCTGCCGCTCGATCCCTCGCGCTTGGCGTCAGCCAAAACCTGCTCGGCCAAAATGCCACCCACTTCGGCTCTCAGGACGCTGGCGCGTTCATGAAAAAGAGGAGCGTAGTGCCCGAGCAGGGTCACCGCCGCCGCGATGTCACCGGGTGCTTGTTTTACCGCCTGAATCAAAGCCGCACCGGTTTCACCGCCCAGCGTTGCCGCCAAAGCGTCGTAATAGGCGGGAAATGCCTCTTCAAAGCCAGCCAGCGGCGCGGTCAACGGGCGTACGTCGGCGTCGCCATCATCGAGTACCGACCGTACACTCTGCGCGGCCACGGCGGCGAGTCGCTCTTCGAATTCAACAAACACATCGGGAAAAAGGGCTCTATAGCTTTCAAGCGGTCCGCGCAATTGCGCAATCGCATCGGGCGCTGGCTTGCTACTCGCCACGATAGCGTCAGCCACCCGTTCAGCCATCGCGCCAGTCAGCGCAGGATACTTAAGAGCAAATGCCGGCTGCGCGGCCGGTTGGGCAATGACCATGGGTACCGCCGCGGCCATGTCGATGGGAGAGGTGCCGATCTGGAGCAGCGCAAAGTCCAGTGTGCCCGCATCAGTGACTACAGCTTGGCCTGATGCGGCACTGCCAGGATCGCTCCCATCCAAGCCAGCACTGTCGGAGCTACTGCGAGGCATATTATGGGGCACCGGTGTTACCACGGGTAGAGCCACGGCTGGCGTAGATGACGCGCGCGGCGGTGGCACCGGCGCTGGTAGCTGGGTGGCCACCGCCCGATCGAGAATTTCGGCCAGATATTGCTCTCGGGCCTGGGCCAGTCCATTCATCTTCGGCGCCAACTCGAGACCGTTATCAATCAAACGCAACGCTATTTCGAAATCGCCGTTGACCGCCTGGGTCACAGCTAAACGCAGGTAAGATGCGGCAATCGCCTGCGGCGCCTCGCTAGCTACAAAGGTATCATCCTGCGGTAGTTCTGCCCGCAGTTCCACCAGCGCAGCTTTGGCGGCATCCGGCTCGTTGTCGTTGGCCCGCGCAATAACGGTCTGCCTCAAGGTCTCCAGGCGAACCAAACGCTCTCGCTCGGCTTCGATGCGCTCGTATTCCTCTTTGGCGGCGCTCACCTGCCGCCGCGCCTGTACATAGTCCTGCCATTGCGGATAGATGGCGCGCGCTCTTTCGAGCATTGCAAAAGCCTGATCGTATTGATCGTGTTCCACCAGCTCGCGGGCACGGGCCAGTAATATCTTGCCGGCACGATTCTTCAGTTCGATGAAAACAGCATCACCCGGCGCAAGCAGTGCCGTTAGAGTTTTCATGGCGGCGGTTAACGATGCATTCCACTCAGCGCTAAAAGCCGGCTTAGCCAAAGCCGCCCGCGCCGCTTTTACCGCCACGTCCCTCCTTTCAGCTTCAGGCCCTCCAGCGTCAGGCCCTCCAGCGTCAAGCCCTTTAGTGCCGGGTGCTTGGGAGAGACGCTGTTGGCGTGTTCGTACCCCATCGAAATCCAATAGCGCGGCGTATTCGGCCAGTAGCGCTCTAGCCGATTGTGCTCCGGCGTTCGCCATAGCGCCGTCCAGCAACGCTTCGAGCTTGCCCCGCACGGCCGCCAACAACTCACTTTGCGGACGAAGTTCCGCCAGTTCCAACAGTTCGCCGCGCACAGCGTTGAACTGCGCTAACTCGACCCAAGCCCCCCAGCGCGGCCCCAGATAAGCGTGCAATTCCTGCGCCCGGCGTTCATCACGAATACGGGCCAGTTCCGTGACCACTTCCAAATTGAGCCGCGACAGTTGTGGCGTATCGCGTATATACGCGAGCCCTGCTTCCAGCGCACGCTGCGCCCGGGCGTAATCCTGCTCGCCTACCGCCGCAGTGACCGCCGCAACATAGATCTCCTCCAACGCCGTCAAGCCGATGATCTCTTCCCAGCGTTTACGATACTCCCTGCGCTGTAAGGCCGGCTCCGCCACGGCACTGCGCACACCCGCCTCCACCAACAACTCTGGATGCAAAGCGCGCAATACCGCCACCGCATCTCCTACGTCGTCGTCATCCGCAGTGACTTCCAACCGACCCGCTTGGGCCAATTGCGTTATGCGCGCCCGCTGCACCTCGGAGGCCTTATCCCGGCTCGCGTAAAGATCATCGCGAACTTGAACGAACCCGTCCGTCCCGCCGTAGATATTTTTCAGCTTAGCCAATTGCGCGAGCGCACCGGCAAAATCATAGCGGGGTGGGTCGGCATCCGGTGCGAAAGCAGCCGTGATGTGACGTTGATAAAGCGCGGTAACCGAGGCTTGCGCGGCCTTGTCGCTCTTGATCCGCAAACTGATCGCATCCCCTAAACGGGTGTCCACAGTCAATGCTAATCCGGCCCTGACACTCGTCTCATCAGCGCTCTTGAGCAAAGCGACAATAGCCCCCACCATCAGATCGTCACCGAGGATACGATCCGTTTTTTCCGCATCGCCCAACGCCACCGCCTGATCGATGACCTTACCAATAGCAGCCGCATCGGCCGTTTCTTCAAGGGGCGCCAGTATCGCCTCGCGCTCCAGGCGCTCCAGGTAGTTGGCCACCGGGAACCAGAGCCCTGCCACCAATGCGGCGATAAAAGCCGCCGGCAGGCCCACCGTCAGTGCCAAATTACGCTTATAGGGCCGTAGCCCCGTCAGGAACGCCTCAACCGACGCAGTGCGATCGCCGCGTAGGAGCGCGAGCCCATCAGCCAGAGCTTTGTTCTGCCGCTTGGTGAGTTTGTCGATGTAATCGGGTGTAAGACCCCGCTCCAGCGCCTTGGGAGCGGGCCGCCGGTTATAGGGATGTTTACCGGTAAAAAGTTGATAAGCGATGATGGCCATCGCGTAGATGTCGTCGCGTGGATCAGGGTCCTCCCCATTGAACATCTCGACCGTGGCGTAGGACGGGGTCAGTGCACCGAGTTCGCCGGGATCGAATTTGGTCTGCTCGCCTTCCGCGTCATCACGTGTAGCCGAGGCCCTGGCAATACCGAAATCGAGGAGCTTGACCCGCCCATCCTTGGTTAAAAAACAGTTGCCGGGTTTGAGATCGGAGTGCACTAACCCAGCTTCATGGGCGTATGCCAGACCGGCCCCCAGTTGCTCGATCAGATCCATCGCCTCTTCGTAGTCCAGCCCTCCCGGCGCAATGGTCTTGATGAAATCGGCCAGATCGCTGCCATCCATTACCTCCATGGTCATGAACACAGTGCCCGACTCGGCTTCACGGTCGAAATCGAAGACCGTGGCGATGTTGGGATGAGCCAAGCGTTGTTGCTTGGAACTCTCACGCTGAAGCGCGATAAATGACTCGGGATGGGCTTTGAAATCTCCCTGCAGCAGTTTGATAGCAACGAACGGATTGCGGTCCTCCGCTTCCACCTTAAGGATGTCCACTGCTTTCCAAACCGTCCCCATGCCACCTTCGCCCAAGGCATCGGTCAGACGAAAACGGTCCTTTAACATCGAGCCTTTGGTGAAAACCCGATCGACGGCAGGGGTTAGTCCTTGTAGAACTGAAGGGTCGAAAGTGTCATCGTAGCCTGTAGCTATCCCCACAGCGGTATTGACACCGCTCGGATCCGAGACGTTGAAGTCATCGTCTCCTGTAGAGACCCGGGTGTCATCAGCCATGGTATTGACAACTGTCGCATCCGCGGCTTCACTCTCGGAGTTCACGACCGTTACATCCGTGTCGTCCGTAATACTCGGAGCGGGCGGCCTCTGACCGCGCATCAGCGTCGTATCTTCCGATGTATCCGGTTTATTGGTACTTTGGCTGGCCCCATCTAGGCGCCCTGGATCATTCAAGACGGTAGTGTCATCTGCCGTATCGCCCAGCCCTGCCCGCACTACCGTCTTATCGTCCAGCCTCTCATCGGTGGGTAACGCCGTGGCCTTTTCATCGACCGCCGCTCGAACTAGGGTTTTATCGGCCTCATCCTGGTCTGTGCCGCCCCAAGACCGGATTACAGTGGCATCTTCATCATCAATCCGATCGGAGGAGCCCGATGCCAGCGCGTACTGCAGCGCTTCGTACTCTCCCTGGGAAATGAGTTCGGCCCCGCAGGCAGCGCTGAGTATTCGCAACACCCGCTCCGGATCTTCCTCAGCAAAGCGCAAACATACGCGCTTGAGATCCGCCATGGATATCTCTTCGCGGGAAAACTGAACCAGTCGATCCTTAAGGTCAAGCATTCGAACGAATATCCAGTGCCATCTAGAGTTTGTTCATACTAACGTCATAAGCATTGCTGGTCATAATCCCTGCTGGCGGCTATTTTCCGTTTAGCGATGCAAAAGGGCTTAGTGACTCACTAAGCCATGCCCTTAGCATCTTAATTGGCACTATTTCAACCACACCAGGGGCTATACCGTTAGCGTGAACAAACCCTCGATCGTTTAAGATACGCGCTTATTGTGGCCTGCCCCTTCAAGAACCTCCATCCCTCTACAGACTCTTAGGCCTAAACTCTCAGACTAGCCGTCACCTCTTCGTGAGATGTAGCAGCTCCTGAAAACTTAAAAGCGCACCGGGAAATCGGACCAAGAACGGCTTATGCGAAGGAGAGTACTCCAGTTCGCCACGGCTTAGTGCCGTACAGCTCTTGAGAGCTATTGTCAAGTTAGGCGCCGAATCAGCCGCCGTCCACCGGGGCGAGTGCTCGAGTAGAGCAGCTTTGAGTGCGCTTCGCACACCGGCCGCGCCCTGCGGCAACTGCCTGGATGACAATCCGGTCTGCACCTGCCAACTTCCCACCTCTGACCTCACCCGCGCCCAGAGGGCCTCCTCTCCCCAAAGCGCGCCGGCCACCGGGCCACCATCCGTTTCGCCGGGAAGCTCGCCCAATCGTTCCTCCAACCGGGCACGCAACACTCGCAATGTCCGTGGCTGCGCTGCCGCCGTGCTTATCCCTAGCAGATGCGCGGCGGCGGCGTACTCCAACGCCAACAACCGTACTCGCACCGTGGCCAGCCGGCGTAACTCCTCAGCCACCACCACTTGGCTCCGGCTGCGGTCAACAGCCGCATCAAAAGCAGCTTCGGCACGCACAAAGGCCTCATCAGCAGCCTGCTCCTCCTCTACCCAGCGGGCCGCCACTGTGGCCGCTTCTATACGGGCGCTTTGACCCGCGGCCAACATCTCTTGTTGATGTTTCACCAGTCCAGCCAACTCCCCATTTAACACAATCGCCTGCGCGCGCTTCTTCTTCAGTTCGCGACTCAATGCCGGCCATCGCCGGACTAAACCGGCGAGAGCCAACGCTTTAGGCGCCACCGGCCTAGATTTAGCAGCCGCGGCCAACAGTGCCTTAAGTTGAGCCCCCTCATTCCCTTGTACCCCCCTTAGTTGGCTCTCACTTGACTGGCCTCCCCGTGATTGGCTCGCGATCCATTTCCGGCCAGCTGGAGCCCCTTATAGTTGTCACCGAATTGCGCAGTCAAACCCATTACCAGGGCCTACACACGGTTTTGCTCTACATCGAACCGCTCCGACAGGCGGATCCTAAGCGCCTTGATCCGTTGCTCCACCTCCTGCTTGCGGGACGCCAGCTCGCGGCGTGACGTGTTTTGTTGTTCGGCCAATTGTGCTTCAAGCGCCACAAGACGGGCGTTGAATTGGGCTCTGAGCGCTGCTATCCGCAACTGCTCCGGTAGCCCGTTGACTTCCAACAACTCCGCCAGCGTGATCAATTGTTGGTTAGCTTGTCTCGCTTGCGTATGCGCCCGCTCCAGCTCGTCCAAAATAGTGACGGCAGCGCTTCGCAATGCCTCTAATTGATCCTGCAATCGAGCCAAGGAATCGCTACTGAACTGAGCGACCAAGCGCGCTCTAATCGATGCGATCGCCCGGTCCAGGCTTGTAGTACGGACAAGGCTTGTCTCCCCTGCTCGCTCCGCTCGGCGTATGTTTGACGCCATTTTTTGCAACCGCTCTTGCGCGTTGTTACGGATGTCCCAAGCAGCTTCATAAGCCCTCCGGGCGGCTGCTAGCGGCGACATCAGCGCTGGATCCGGCTTGGTCATGGCCGTGGCCACCTCGAGCCGGAAACGATACCCGGCCAACCGGGTCTCCTCACGTAGCTGGCTATCTAAAATGGCAAGAACATTACGCGCGGCCCGCGGTTCCACAGCAGCCACAGCAATGGACGTGAGAAACACTGCCGCGGCTAAGGCAAGCCAACAGCAAGTTCTTATGTGCCCATGGCTAAAGATGCCCATGGCTAATAGGTAATAACAGTATGGACGGCGTGCCCGGCGAGGCGTTGCCGCCCCTCAAAAGCCTCCAGTTCGATCACGAAAGCAAGACCGATTACAGTGGCGCCCAAGCGCTCGACGAGCTGACAGCTAGCAGCCGCCGTACCACCGGTAGCGATCAGATCATCAACGATGAGTACCCGATCACCTTCGGACAAAGCGTCAGCGTGAATCTCTAGTGCCGCTGAGCCGTACTCCAGATCATAAGCCGCCCGTTCCGTCTCATGCGGCAACTTGCCCGGCTTTCTTAGTGGCACGAAGCCCACTCCTAACTGGGCCGCGGCCAAGGCCCCGAACACAAAACCGCGGGCCTCCATTGCGGCAACCGCAGTCAGATGCTCATCAGCGAATGGATGAATTAAATGGTGAACCGCCAAGCGCAGCGCCCTCGTGTCCATTAACAACGGCGTGATATCGCGGAACACGATGCCCGGTTTCGGGAAGTCGTAAACGGTACGAATCTTTTCAACTATGCGTTGCATGACCTGTTCCCGATCCGATTCAGTTGCTGGCGCCATTCAGTCCACACGGATCAGGTGCTACACGATTTAGACCGCACTATATAGTCTCCGGCGCCAGCCTATTATTACCCTTATGGTTTAACCCCATCTACGGCCCACCCCATCCGAACGGCCATCAAACCGCGCCTTCGCTAGTGAACACTGACGTGATCGCCGACTTCAAGGGCGAACATTTGCGCCGCGCTACCCTGATTGACCGCCACTTCGACGAGGCCGGAGGAGTTCTCATACCAAAAAGGAGCGCCCACCGAAACGTTAGCGAATGTGACGGCGCGAGGCAGCAGGCGATGCTCGATCTTCAACCTCGCATCGACGGATAGCTCGGATGCGCGCAGATCGGTCATGACATTGCCATATCTGTCGATGTAAATGACCTTGCCACGCCCACGTACATCGACTGTGTTAGCCGGTACTGGTTGGTTAATCATGGCAACTGGCTCACCAACGGCTAAACACGCGCCTACCGGCGCGAACAGATCACGGCCGTGAAAACTGGCGGATAAGCGCTCTGGGCGCCAAACGATTTGGAAACAGTCGGCGTGATGTGCCCGGCTCGCCACTACATCGAACAAGCCATTGCCAGGCCCCACGAACCAGACATTATCGGCATGCACGGCAACAGGAAGTCTTGCCTCGGAACCAACCCCGGGATCGACGACAGCGACTACCACATCGCCACCTCTAAGATCACCGGCCAGTGCTGCCAACAGGTGCGCGGATGCGTGCAAGTCAAACGGCGGTGCGTCGTGTAATAGATCGATTAACGGTATCCGTGGCGCAATCCGGGCAACCGCCATGCACATTTGCCCTACATATGGCCCAGCCGTCCCGAAGTCGGTGAACAGTGCGAGAACGTTGCTCCCGGCGGCCACGGCAGATGAGTCCGATGCAAAATGAGCGGGCGACTGGATGGATGTCAACGACCCACTAACAAAAGCGGGTGTGTACCACTAGCTTTGATTTAGGCCTGCGCCTCGTCACCATCCGCACCGGTTGGCCTATCCACTAACTCTACGATGGCCATCGGTGCAGCATCACCGGCCCGGAATCCGCACTTCAAAATACGCAGATATCCACCTGGCCTGGATACGTATCGAGGCCCCAACTCATTGAACAACTTGGTGACAACCGTGCGGTCGCGCAACCTGTCAAAAGCATTGCGCCTACCGGCTAGAGAATCTGTTTTGGCAGCCGTTATCAGCGGCTCCACCACGCGCCGTAGTTCTTTAGCCCGTGGCAACGTGGTACGGATCATCTCTTCAGCTAATAACGAATTCGCCATGTTCCTGAACATCGCTCTTCGATGCGCACTGGTACGGTTTAACCGCCGGCCACTTTTTCTATGTCGCATTGGTCTTTCTCTCAACACACGTGCCGCTATCCAGCACGTATCTTGTAGTCCGCTAACAATAGGGCACCTCTAAAAATGCACTTTTCCGCGATTGCGGCGTCAGCCCCGTGCTCGAATCCTCAGGTATCACCTATACACTGCGGTTCTGCGCGCGGTGCTTCCTTGCACTCACGAAAAAATTACTGTTTTTAGAGGTGCCCAATACTCCTGCCGCCAGTAGTCCCCCCATTGCCAGTGGATCTGGAGCAGTGTCAGGTTTTGTCCCGATCGTAGAGGCCAGCGGGTGGCCAATTTTCCAAACGCATGCCCAAGGACAAACTCCGCGAAGCTAGAACTTCCTTGATCTCGGTTAGAGATTTTTTACCGAGGTTCGGTGTCTTGAGCAATTCCACTTCGGTGCGTTGAATAAGATCACCAACGTAATAGATGCTCTCTGCCTTCAAACAATTGGCCGACCGCACCGTCAGTTCCAGATCGTCCACCGGGCGTAACAATATCGGATCGATGGGCGGCTCACTACCAGTCGCCGCGAAACCCGTACCCGCTTCGGGTGTGAAATTCGTGAAGACGGACAGTTGTTCGTGTAACAAGCGCGCCGCTTCGCTCACCGCCTCTTGCGCATCTACAGTACCGTTGGTCTCGATCTCCAGCACCAACTTATCAAGGTCGGTACGCTGCTCCACACGCGCATTCTCAACCACGTAAGTAACCCGGTTGATAGGCGAAAAGGAGGCATCTAACATCAATTTGCCAATGGGCCTGTCGCTGTCTTCAGCATCCAGACGTGCCGCCGCTGGCTGATAGCCGCGGCCCACGGCGACGCGCATCGTAAGATTCAACTCGCCTTCCTTGGTGAGATGCGCGATAACTTGATCTTTGTTGATGATCTCGACGTTGTGGTCGCATTTGATATCGCTAGCCCTCACCGGACCAGGCCCTTTCGCGCTCAGTGTCAAAGTCGAGTCTTGCACGCTTTCGTTACGAATGGCGAGTTGCTTGATATTCAGCAAGATTTCAGTGACGTCCTCTTGCACACCCTCGATTGTGGTGTACTCGTGAAGTACTGTATCGATCTCCATTTCAACCACCGCACTTCCGGTCATAGACGATAACAGTACACGACGCAGCGCATTACCCAACGTGTGTCCAAATCCACGCTCCAATGGCTCGATGGCGATCTTCACGGAATTCGGGGCGACCTCTTTTACATCGACACTATTTGGCGTCAGTAGTTTGAGGGCAGTCTCCTGCATTGACGACTCCTGCACTAGACGGTTCATTAGCTAAGAGCGATTTCTTAGCCAAGACATTATTGAAGATAGGGCTGACTATTGCAGCCGAACGGGCTGTAACAACAACAGGGCACCTCTAAAAATGCACTTTTTCCGCGATTGCGGCGTCAGCGCCGTGCTCGAATCCTCATGTATCACCTATACACTGCGGTTCTGCGCGCGGTGCTTCCTTGCACTCACGAAAAAATGACTATTTTTAGAGGCGCCCAACAGTCCGAAGCAATTACTTCGAGTACAACTCGACGACCAGTTGCTCAGCGATATCGGGTGGTAAATCCGCGCGTTCGGGAGTTGACTTGAACACCCCTTCCATTTTCTTGGAATCCACATCAACCCATGAAGGGAAGCCATACTGCTCCGCCAACTCGAGCGAATACTGAATACGAACCTGATTCCTAGCCCGATGGCGAATGGACACCACATCATCTAGCGTTACTTGGAAAGATGGAATATTAACGACCTTGCCGTTCACAGCGATAGCCTTGTGACTCACGAGCTGCCGCGCTTCCGCCCGCGTGGAGCCAAAACCCATGCGGTATACGACGTTGTCCAAACGGCGCTCCAACAATTTCAAAAGGTTTTCACCCGTGGCGCCCCGCGATTGTGCTGCTCTGGCGTAGTAGTTGCGAAATTGCTTTTCCAACACGCCATACAGACGGCGTAATTTTTGTTTCTCACGCAACTGTAACGCATAGTCGGATGCCCGTGGACGGCGGCGGTTGGAACCGTGTTGTCCGGGTGGTGTTTCCGCTTTGCACTTAGAGTCCAGCGAACGCGCGCGGCTCTTCAGCATGAGATCCGTGCCTTCGCGACGGCTTAATTTGCACTTGGGACCCAAATACCTTGCCATTTCAATCGATCCTCAGACCCGGCGCTTCTTCGGCGACCGGCAACCGTTATGGGGAATAGGCGTCACGTCGGTGATGGTAGTCACGCGGAAACCGCAGTTATTGAGTGCCCGCACCGCCGACTCGCGGCCAGGTCCTGGACCTTTCACGCGCACTTCCAGATTCTTCATGCCGTACTCTTTCACCGTCTCACCGACACGGGTGGCCGCCACCTGGGCGGCGAACGGCGTGCTCTTACGAGACCCCCTGAACCCGGAGCCACCCGATGTGGCCCACGCCAGCGCATTACCTTGACGATCGGTGATAGTGATGATCGTGTTGTTGAAAGATGCGTGAACGTGAGCGATGCCATCGGGCACATCGCGGCGAATCTTCTTCTTTACCTTCGTCTTCGGTTTAGCCATCGTCGGTGCCGTCCCCGTTACCGTTTAATGGGGCGCCGCGGACCCTTGCGGGTACGCGCGTTCGTGCTGGTGCGCTGTCCCCGCACCGGCAAGCCGCGGCGATGCCGTATACCGCGGTAACAACCGAGGTCCATCAACCGCTTAATGTTCATGGAAATTTCCCGGCGCAAATCGCCTTCTATAGTGTATTTGCCGACTTCCGCCCGCACCGCTTCCAGCTCGGACTCGGACAGATCACGCACCTTGGTCTCAGGGCTGATGCCGGTGTCCCGGCAAATCGCATACGCCCGCGTGCGGCCTATGCCATAGATTGAAGTAAGCGCGACCCAGCAGTGTTTTTTGTCTGGGACGTTGATGCCGGCAATACGTGCCATATGGTTGCCTCTGCGTTATTCGCTTTGCTTGTTAGCTTTCGACGCCTGCTGGCTATTATCAGCCCTGGCGCTGTTTATGTTTCGCATCCTTGCAGATCACCCGCACCGTACCTTTACGGCGAATAATCTTACAGTGGCGACACATGCGCTTAACCGATGCTTTGACTTTCATTAGCGGTACTCCTCGCTCAAATTTCAGCGTTGTAAACCCGAGCGGCTATAACCTTTGAGATTCGCTTTCTTCAGCACACCTTCGTACTGATGAGAGAACATATGCGCTTGCAGTTGCGACATGAAATCCATGACCACGACCACGATTATCAGCAACGAAGTGCCACCGAAATAGAACGGCACCCGCCAATACAAGATCAAAAACTCCGGTAACAGACAAACCGCCGTGATGTAAGCGGCACCCGCTGCCGTGAGGCGGGTCATCACCGTATCGATATATTTGGCGGTCTGATCACCAGGGCGCACCCCTGGGATGAACGCGCCGGATTTCTTCAAATTGTCCGCGGTATCTTTGGGATTGTAGACCAATGCGGTATAGAAAAAGCAGAAGAAGATGATGGCGGCGGCATACGACAGCACGTAGAGAGGCTGTCCTGGCGAAAGAGTATTAGCGATGTCGCTCAACCATTCCATTCCTTCGGTTGAGCCGAACCATCCGAGGATGGTCGATGGAAACAGAATGATACTTGAGGCAAAAATGGGCGGTATAACGCCGGCCATATTGAGCTTCAGAGGCAGATGGCTGCTTTGCCCTGGCACCATTCGCCGCCCCACCTGCCGCTTGGCATAGTTAACCGTAATACGCCTTTGACCACGTTCCACGAAAATAACGAAAGCGGTGACGGCAAGCGCTAGAACCGCAATCAGCAAAACCAGCAAAACGTGTAGTTGTCCATCCCGGGCCAACTGTAAAGTACCACCTATGGCGGACGGTAGGCCGGCGACAATCCCGGCAAAAATGATGATAGAGATACCGTTGCCAATACCACGCTCGCTGACCTGTTCGCCCAACCACATCAGGAAAATAGTGCCGGTCACCAAAGTCACCACGGCAGTAATGCGGAAACCGAACCCCGGGTCCAATACCACTGAGGCGCCATCTACGGTCTGACTCTCGAGCGCGATGGCGACACCCAAGGCCTGGAATGTTGCCAATACCACCGTGCCATAACGGGTGTACTGCGTAATCTTACGCTGGCCTGCCGCCCCCTCTTTCTTCAACTGCTCCAGCTTGGGGTGAACCACCGTCAGAAGTTGCATGATGATGGAGGCGGAAATGTACGGCATGATGCCGATGGCGAAGAGCGAGAACCGGCTCAACGCACCACCGGAAAACATGTTGAACATATCGATAATGGTGCCCTGCTGTTGCTCGAACAGTTGCTGCAGCGCCACCGGATCGACACCGGGCACCGGAATGAACGAGCCGATGCGGTACACCACTATCGCCATCAGCACAAAGAGCAAGCGCTTGCGTAACTCGGGTGACATACCCGCCGGAGCCGCGCTTTGAGGCGCTCTTGCCATATTTATTTCTCTCTATGAACCACAGCCGAATTGAATAAAGCTGTTAATCTTCAACGGTACCGCCGGCCGCTTCTATAGCCGTCCGTGCCCCTTTGGTGGGAATCACACCTTGCACTATTTGCACGGTAACAGCGCGCTCTATACCGCCGCACAAGATGATCTTTACCCGCCGTGCCTGCGCATGCACCAGCTTGGCTGCCTGCAACGTTTCGATGTTGATAACGTCGCCCGCAACCCGGGTTAAGTCACCGAGCCGAACCTCATCGGCATACCGTGACCTGCGCGATTTGAAACCGAACTTTGGCAAGCGCCGCTGCAATGGCATCTGACCACCTTCGAAACCGACGGTGGAATGTGCGCCGGTACGGGACGACTGCCCCTTCTGCCCGCGGCCAGCGGTTTTGCCAATACCAGAACCTTCACCGCGGCCCACCCGCTTGCGGCTACGCCGCGCACCCGGCGCCGAGCGCAGATCATTTAGCTGCACCACTAACCTCCTCGACTCGCACCATATACGAGATCTTTTTAATCATACCGCGTGTGCACGGCGTATCCTCGACTTCTACGGTGTGATGCAGGCGCCGTAAACCAAGTCCACGCGCACACGCTTTGTGGCGCTTGAGCCGCCCATTCGCGCTGCGCACCAGGGTCACTTTCAACCGGCCCTTTGCCTGCTCGGACATGGTTTATCCTCGAATTACCTTTAAGCTCAAATTGTTTTGGGCTCAAACTGTTTTGGGCTCAAATTCTTTAGGTCATGATCTCTTCCAGGCTGAGACCACGCTTGGCCGCCACACTCTCCGGCGACTGCACCGTGGTGAGCCCACTAACCGTTGCGCGCACGACATTAACCGGGTTGTTGGTACCAATGCATTTCGCTAGCACATCACGCACCCCTAGACACTCGAACACCGCCCGCATGGCGCCACCGGCGATGATCCCGGTACCTTCGGATGCCGGCTGCATGTATACCTTCGCAGCACCGTGGCGCGCTGTGATCGGATAGTGCAAAGTGCCACCATTCAGCGACACCTTGACCATGCTCTTACGTGCGTCTTCCATCGCTTTTTGAATAGCTTGCGGCACCTCACGCGCCTTACCACGACCAAAGCCCACGCGGCCTTTACCATCACCGACTACAGTCAATGCGGAAAAACCGAATTGCCGGCCACCTTTGACTACTTTCGCGACTCGGTTCACTCCAACGAGTTTTTCCACCAAGTCATCGTCTTTCTTAGGCGCTTGAAAATTGGCCATCGAGAAAAACCCCTCGGAACTCTAGCTTAGAACTCTAGCCCGGCTTCCCGGGCAGCATCGGCCAATGCTTTCACACGGCCATGATATTTATAACCGGACCTATCGAAGGCAACCCGGGTAACGCCGGCTTCCTTAGCCCGCTTGGCAACCAAGCGGCCAACCGTTTTCGCCGCGGCTATATTGCCGCCGTTGGCGACTTGCGCTTTGACGCTCTTGTCAATCGATGACGCACTAGCCAGAACTGCGGAGCCATCGGCTGCCATGACTTGAGCGTACACATGCCGGGGCGTGCGGATCACCGTCAGTCTGTGCACACCGAGTTCGCGTATTTTGGCCCGTGTCCGGCGCGCGCGCCTTGCACGCGCTTGCTTTTTGTCTATAGCCATTATTTCTTCTTCGCTTCTTTACGCACTACATGCTCATCGGCATAACGCACACCTTTACCTTTATAAGGTTCCGGCGGACGGTAAGCGCGAATCTCTGCACTCACCTGCCCAACGCGTTGTTTATCGACTCCACGTACGATGATCTCGGTTTGACTGGGCGTCTCTATCTCGATCCCCTCGGGCACCGGATATTCCACAGGATGGGAAAATCCCAGAGATAAGTTGAGCGCCTTGCCCTGCATCTGCGCCCTATAGCCGACCCCTATAAGTTGTAGGCGCCGCTCAAAGCCGGAACTCACCCCTTGCACCAAATTGTTGATGAGAGCCCGTGCCGTTCCTGCCTGCGCCATGGCTGGCTTAGAGCCCGAGCGGGGCGCAAACTTCAACATGCCGTCCTCCCGGGTCATCTCCACCTCCCGATGCAGCGTATGGGTCAACGTGCCCTTAGGACCCTTGACGGTGACGTCCTGCCCGGCCTGAGCGACGTCTACTCCCGACGGTACATTGACCGGTGCTTTTGCGATTCTAGACATGCCGTAATCTCCCCGAAATCCTCACCTAGAAGATCTCGCAGATAACCTCACCGCCCACACCCGCTTTACGGGCTGCCCGATCAGTCATCACGCCTTGCGATGTGGACACTATCGCCACCCCCAAACCGCCGCGTACAGACGGTATATCGTCCTTGCCACGGTACACCCGCAGGCTGGGACGACTGACTCTGCGCAAGGTATCTATAACGGGCTTGCCGTCGTAGTACTTCAACACCACATGCAAAGTCGGCTTACCTGCCAGTTCTTCAACTTGAAAGTCCTTGACATAGCCTTCCGCTTTCATCACCTCCAGCACTGCCTGCTTCATCTTTGAAGAAGACATACTGACGCTCACCTTACCGGCCGCTTGGCCGTTGCGGATGCGCGTCAACATATCGGATAAAGTGTCCTGCATGCTCATAACCCGCCGCCTCACCAGCTCGCTTTCACAAGGCCCGGAATATCGCCTCGCATAGCCGCCTCGCGCAACTTGTTACGCCCGAGGCCAAACTTGCTGTAATAGCCCCGCGGACGGCCGGTTACCCGGCAACGGTTGCGCTGGCGCGAGGGATTGGCGTTGCGCGGTAGACGCTGCAACGCTTCTAGCGCCGCCAAGCGCTCGTCGTAAGACGCATCGGGGTTACGCGCGGCTTTTTTCAATGTCTCACGCTTTTCACGGTACTTCGCCACCGTCCTCGACCGCTTTAACTCGCGGTTGATAACCGATTTTCTCGCCATGATTGTTTTGCTCTCTCCGGCGTCAGTTCTGACGGAATGGGAAGTTAAACGCCCGCAACAACGCGCGGCCCTCTTCATCATTCGCCGCCGTGGTGGAAATGGCTACATCTAGCCCGCGAATCGCATCGATCTTGTCGTAGTCGATCTCAGGAAACACGATCTGTTCACGCAATCCCATGCTGTAGTTGCCGCGACCATCGAACGCCCGTGGGCTCAGGCCACGGAAGTCACGGATACGCGGGATGGCCACATTGATCAAACGATCCAAGAATTCGTACATGAGCTCGCGCCGCAGCGTGACCATGCAACCTATGGCCATGCCGTCACGAATTTTGAACGCGGCGACCGACTTCCGTGCTTTTGTTACCACCGGCTTTTGGCCGGCGATCTTCGTCATGTCGCTCACCGCGTTATCGAGGTGCTTCTTGTCAGCCAAAGCTTCGCCCACCCCCATGTTCAAAGTAATTTTACTGATGCGTGGCACCTGCATCACGCTTGAATACTTGAACTGCTCAAAAAGCGAGCTGACTATCTGTTCGCGGTAAATTTCTTGCAATCTGGCCATGTACTCAGCCCGCCGTCAGCGATGCCATCAGGCATCCACTACTTCTTTATTGGATTTGAAAAAGCGCACTTTGCGCCCGTCTTCCAAGGTGCGTGTGCCCACTTTGTCCGCCATGTTGGTATGCGGATTGAAAAGGGCCACATTCGAGATGTGCACGGATTTCTCGCGATCGACGATACCGCCTTGAGTGCCGCGCATGGGGTTCGGCTTTATATGCCGGCGCACCACATTAACCCCATCCACTAATACTCGATCATTAGATAAAACCTGCCGAACAGTGCCCCGTTTGCCTTTGTCTTTGCCGGTGAGGACGATGATATCGTCACCCTTGCGGATCTTTTTCATTAGCCTCTCGCCTGACTGGCCGTTACAGCACTTCCGGTGCCAAGGAGATAATGCGCATGAAGCGCTCACCACGAAGCTCGCGTGTGACCGGTCCGAAGATACGCGTCCCTATGGGTTGATGTTGATTGTTGAGTAACACCACAGCGTTTTTATCAAACCGTATCAGGGACCCGTCAGGCCTGCGCACCCCTTTGCGTGTTCTGACCACGACCGCGTTATATATCTCGCCTTTTTTGACTTTGCCCCGGGGAATAGCCTCTTTGACCGTCACCCGCACCACATCGCCGATCCCCGCATAACGCCGGTGTGAGCCGCCTAGGACTTTGATGCACAGCAAACGCCGCGCACCACTATTGTCGGCCGCATCCAGCATCGTTTGCATCTGAATCATTGCGGTCTCTCCTGTTCTCTTATGAGCGCGGTCTTAATTGGCCTTGGTCACTACTTTGGTAACGCGCCAGGTTTTGGTTTTAGACAATGGCCGGCACTGGGAAATCATGACTTGATCCCCCATACGGCATTGGTTTTCTTCGTCGTGCGCATGAAATTTAGTCGAGCGGCGAATGTACTTTTTATACAGCGGATGCTTGACTTTGCGCTCGACCACAACAGTGACTGTCTTGTTCATCTTGTCACTGATAACCTCGCCTATTAACGCTCGAGCGTACCGTTGCCCCTGCTCACTCATGCCTTGTCTCCCTTAACGCCTTTATCTTCAGGGCCGTTATCTTCAGCGCCGTTATCTTCGGTGGCGCTCGTTTGTACCGCGCGTTCGTTGATGATGGTTTTTATGCGCGCGATACCCCGGCGCACTAACCGCGCTGCGGAACCACGGGTCAATTGTCCGGTGGCTTTTTGCATACGCAAGTTAAACGCCTCTTTACGCAACGCCATCAACTCTCTTTGCAGTCCTGCATCATCTTTTTGCCGTAACTCAACCGCTTTCATTAAATCATCGCCCCATTTACGTCAGGTCGGTCCCCCGCTCACATTAGGCTCTACATTACGGTTCTGGAGACGAAAGTGGTTTGTACCGGCAGTTTCGCCGCTGCCAAGCGCAACGCTTCCCTGGCTATCTCTTCGCGCACCCCCTCCATTTCGTACAACATCCTACCGGGCTGTATTTGAGCCACCCAGTACTCGACGTTCCCCTTACCTTTGCCCTGGCGTACCTCCAGTGGCTTCTTGGTAACGGGCTTGTCCGGGAAAATCCGAATCCACACTTTGCCGCCGCGGCGAATGTGGCGCGTAATAGCGCGCCGGGCCGCTTCTATCTGCCGCGCGGTGATACGCCCTCTGGACGTGGCTTTCAAACCGTACTCGCCGAAGCTCACCCGGTTGCCCGACTGGGCCAGCCCCCGGTTGCGACCTTTTTGTTGCTTGCGAAACCGTGTTCTCTTAGGTTGCAGCATGGTTATGTTCCAATTGACTGATAAGCGTCTGGCAAACACCCGCCTCCCGGATGGCCGGTGCGCCGCGCGTGTGCCCTACTGGTAGTTGCCCTTACTGGCTAGTTACCCCCCCCCTTACTGGGTATTTACTTTGTCACCGGTAACGGCTGACGCCTCTTGTTCTTGCTCGAATACTTCGCCTTTAAAAATCCAGACCTTGATTCCGATCACACCATAGGTGGTATGGGCCTCGGCAAAGCCGTAATCGATATCGGCCCGCAGGGTGTGCAACGGTACCCGGCCTTCCCTATACCACTCGGACCGTGCTATTTCCGCTCCATTCAAACGGCCGCCGACCATCACCTTGATGCCCTGCGCACCCAGCCGCATGGCATTAGTAGTAGCGCGGCGCATGGCGCGGCGGAACATGATGCGCCGCTCCAATTGGTTGGCGACACTCTCTGCAACTAGATATGCATCCAGTTCGGGTTTTCGGATCTCCTCCACCCTAACATGTACCGGCACACCGAGCATGCTACCGACCTGTTTACGCAACACTTCGATGTCTTCGCCTTTCTTGCCGATAACAATACCGGGTCTAGCCGTATGCACCACGATACGGGCACTCTTGCTCAACCGGTTAACTTGGATATGGCTAACTGAGGCATGTGCCAATTTCTTACGCACGAAATCCCGCACAGCGATATCGTTGTTCAGATAATCGGCGAACTCACCACTGTCGGCGTACCACGTGGAATTCCAGTCCTTCACGATGCCGAGGCGCATACCTACAGGATGTACTTTCTGACCCATAATGGAATTCCTCAGTCGTCCGACACGGTCACTGTGACGTGACTGGTACGCTTCAAGATGCGCGTACCCCGGCCACGGGCACGGGCGCGCATGCGTTTGTAGGTGGGCCCTTCATCAATACAGATATTAGCCACTTTCAGCTCATCTATATCCGCGCCCTCGTTGTGCTCGGCATTGGCGATGGCCGACTCGATCACTTTGCGCACGATGGTGGCGGCCTTCTTAGTGCTGAACCGTAGCGTATCGATAGCTTGATCGACGGGCCGTCCACGCACCATATCTGCCACCAGCCGGCCTTTTTGTGCCGACATTCTGGCGTAGCGTAATTTCGCGCTTATATTCATCGCTCTCAGATCCTAGCGCTTCGTTTTCTTGCCGACGATGTGGCCTCTAAAGGTGCGCGTCGGAGCGAACTCGCCGAGCTTGTGACCCACCATATTCTCAGTGATGATGATGGGCACATGTTGGCGCCCATTGTGAATGGCGATAGTCAATCCAACCATGTCAGGCACCACCATGGAGCGGCGTGACCAGGTACGGATCGGACGCCTGGAATTGGCCGCCTGGGCTTGCGTAACTTTCTTCTGCAAGTGCAGATCTACAAACGGACCTTTTTTTACCGAGCGTGACACGTCTACACCTCTAGCAAAGCCGCTTAGCGCTTACGGCGCCGAACGATCATCGAATCAGTGCGCTTGTTCTTGCGCGTCTTATGCCCTTTGGTGGGCTGCCCCCATGGCGTTACCGGATGGCGTCCACCCGATGAACGTCCTTCGCCGCCACCGTGAGGGTGATCGACCGGATTCATCGCCACACCTCGCACGGTAGGACGCCGGCCACGCCACCGCGACGCCCCCGCTTTACCGAGAGAGCGCAAAGAATGTTCCGAATTACCGACTTCCCCGATGGTAGCCCGGCATTCCGCAGGGACCTTGCGCTGTTCACCGGAACGCAGCCGCAATGTAGCTAGCGCACCTTCGCGGGCCACCAACTGCACCGATGATCCGGCGCTACGGGCGATCTGAGCGCCCTTGCCCGGCCTTAACTCAACACAATGCACTGTGGAGCCCACCGGAATGTTCCGTAAGGGCAAACAATTACCGGGCCGTATAGGTGCACTGACACCCGACATCAAAGAATCCCCGTTTTTTACCCCTTTGGGTGCGATGGCGTAGCGTCTCTGTCCATCGGCATACAACAACAGCATGATATGAGCGCTACGGTTCGGATCGTACTCCAGACGTTCTACCTTCGCCGGTATGCTGTCTTTATCGCGCTTGAAATCGATGATCCTATAGCGTTGCTTGTGACCACCGCCGCGATGGCGCGTAGTGATTCGGCCCTTGTTGTTGCGGCCGCCTGTTTTGGTCTTGTTCTTAACCAACGGACCGTACGGGGCGCCTTTGTGCAATGCAGGCGTTTTTACCTGAACGACGAAGCGGCGTCCGGCCGACGTGGGCTTAGCTTTTACCAGTGCCATATAGTCTTATCCTTATTCCGCGCCCAGGAAGTCGATATCATGGCCTTCACGCAGCCTCACATAGGCTTTTTTCCAGTCTGAGCGCTTGCCGCGAATGCGTCCCATTCCTTTACGTTTGCCTCTCATATTGGCCACGTTAACGCTAGCTACCTCAACTTCGAACATGGTTTCCACGGCGCGTTTTATTTCCATCTTGCGCGCCCGCGGCTTAACCTTGAACACCACTTGATTGCTCTGATCGCCAATACGGGTGCTTTTTTCAGACACGATCGGACCGAGCAGCACCGTACTCAGATACTCTTGGTTCACGCCAACCGCTCCTCAATGACCTTTAGCGCGGCGCTAGTCATAACGACTTTGTCGTACGCGATAAGACTGACTGGATTTATCTGGCTCACCTCTAAAACGCCGACGTAACCCAAATTACGGGCTGCCAATAAAAGCTTCTCATCCAACTCGGTATCGATGATGAGTATGTCGGTCATTCCCATATCGTTCAGTTGTCTCGCGAGATCGCGCGTCTTGTGCGTCGCCACCTCGAATGCATCCATAGCGACCAAACGCTCCTGGCGCACCAGCTCGGACATGATCGAACGCAGTGCCGCCCTATACATTTTCTTATTGAGCTTTTGCTCGAAATTTCTCGGCTTAGCCGCGAACGTGACACCGCCGCCCCGCCATATGGGATTGCGCGAGCTGCCTACACGGGCCCGGCCAGTGCCTTTTTGCCGCCAGGGTTTGGCACCGCCACCGCGCACTTCACCGCGCGTTTTCTGTGCCTTGGTACCGGCCCGTCCACCCGCCATATATGCGGTCACAGCTTGATGAACTAGGGTCTCGTTGTACGCGGAAGCAAACGCTTTATCCGCTAACTCGAGGGTACCCGCTGCAGCCCCACTCATCGTCTGAAGAGCCAACTCCACCGCGCTACACCTCTGCACTCTGGTTATTCAGCCCCTGACCGTTCCGATGTTTAACAGCCGGCCGTATCAACAAATCGCCGCCTTTGGGGCCGGGCACTGCGCCCTTAATGAGCACCACACCACGCTCCGCGTCCACCCTGACTATCTCCAGGTTATGGGTGGTACGGCGCACGTTGCCCATGTGGCCAGCCATCTTCTTACCCTTGAAGACCCGGCCAGGGGTTTGGTTCTGACCGATGGAACCCGGCGCCCGGTGTGCCAGCGAGTTGCCGTGACTGGCGTCTTGCGTGCGGAAATTGTGCCGCTTCACTACACCGGCGTAGCCTTTACCGATAGTCGTGCCGGTGGCGTCCACGATTTGGCCCGCTTCGAGCTGCTCCAAACCGAACTCGTGGCCTGGCTCCACGCCAACCAAGTCGGCCGGCTCCACTCGCAGCTCCCACAGCTTTCGTCCAGCTTCCACATTGGCCCTGGCGTAATGTCCAGCCATCGGCTTGGTCACTCGGCTCGCCCGGCGCGTCCCCGTCGTCAACTGTAGCGCGTTGTATCCATCGCTCTCGACGGTTTTGACCTGCGTTACACGATTCGGCTGAACCTCCACCACCGTCACCGGTATGGAGGCGCCCTCGTCGGTAAAGACGCGAGTCATTCCACATTTTCTACCCATTAAGCCGATGGCCATGTTCGTCACTCCGCCGGTATTGCCCGCTCGCGAACCTTATCCGGCCCTTGCTCAGTTCAGCTTGATCTGCACGTCTACGCCGGCAGCCAAATCCAGCTTCATCAACGCATCAACCGTCTTATCGGTCGGGTTCACGATATCGAGCAGCCGTTTATGGGTGCGAATCTCGTACTGATCTCTTGCATCCTTGTTGACGTGAGGCGAGATCAATACGGTGAAACGCTCCTTTCGCGTCGGCAGCGGAATAGGACCGCGGATCTGAGCACCGGTACGCCGCGCCGTATCCACGATCTCCTGCGCCGACTGGTCTATCAACCGGTGATCGAAGGCTTTCAACCGAATGCGAATGCGTTGATTCATCTCTAATTTACTCGATGATCTTGGAGACGACGCCAGCACCGACGGTACGCCCACCCTCGCGGATGGCAAAGCGAAGACCTTCTTCCATCGCGATCGGCGCGATCAAGCTCGCCGTCATCTGCACGTTATCACCCGGCATCACCATCTCCACACCCTCGGGCAAGTCCACCGAACCGGTCACGTCCGTGGTGCGGAAATAGAACTGTGGGCGGTACCCGTTGAAAAACGGCGTGTGACGGCCACCTTCCTCCTTCGACAAGACGTAGACTTCCGCCTCGAACTTCGTGTGCGGCGTAATCGAACCCGGCTTCGCCAATACCTGGCCACGCTCGATCCCATCGCGCTTCACGCCGCGCAGCAGCACTCCTACGTTGTCTCCCGCGACACCTTCATCGAGCAGCTTGCGGAACATCTCCACCCCGGTGCACGTCGTCTTCGAGGTCTCCCTGATGCCCACGATGGCCACTTCTTCGCCCACTTTCACTTTGCCGCGCTCCACCCGGCCCGTCGCCACCGTGCCCCGGCCCGAGATCGAGAACACGTCCTCTACCGGCATCAGAAATGCTCCGTCAATGGCACGCTCCGGCTCAGGTATATACGCATCGAGCGCTTCGGCCAACGCCACCACCGCGCCTTCGCCCATCTCCGAGTCCTCACCTTCCAGCGCTTTTAGCGCCGAGCCGCGGATGATCGGCGTGTCCTCTCCCGGAAACTCGTACTTATCGAGCAACTCGCGGACCTCCATCTCCACCAGTTCCAGCAATTCTTCGTCGTCCACCATGTCGCACTTGTTCAAGAACACAACGATATAAGGCACGCCCACCTGACGCGCCAGCAGAATGTGTTCGCGGGTCTGCGGCATCGGACCATCCGCCGCCGAGCACACCAGGATGGCACCGTCCATCTGCGCCGCGCCGGTGATCATGTTCTTGACGTAGTCGGCATGCCCAGGACAGTCCACGTGCGCATAGTGACGGCCCGTCGTTTCGTACTCCACGTGCGCCGTGGCGATGGTGATGCCCCGCGCCCGCTCTTCGGGCGCATTGTCGATTTCATCGAACGCCTTCACGTCGCCGCCAAACTTCGCCGACAACACCCGCGTCATCGCCGCCGTCAGGGTGGTCTTGCCGTGATCAACGTGGCCGATGGTCCCTACGTTGACATGCGGCTTCGTACGTTCGAATTTTTCTTTAGACACCGTCCTAACCTCTAGCGTGCAGCACCTGCTGCCAAACCATTGCGAATGCTTGTTGATCTAGTGCTTATTGGTAATGGCCTCGGACGCACTTGCCGGGGCCTCGTTGTATTTCTCGAATTTCATCGTGAATGTGGCCCGCCCTTGAGTCGCAGAGCGTAGATCGGTCGCATAACCGAACATTTCCGCAAGCGGCACTTCGGCCCGAATAGACTTGCCGCTAGGCCCGTCGTCCACTCCTTGAACCAAACCGCGCCGACGGTTCAAATCGCCCATCACGTCGCCCATGTACTCTTCCGGCGTCACCACTTCGACTTTCATAATGGGCTCGAGCAACACCGGGCGCGCCCGGGCAGCACCCTCCTTGAAGCCCATGGAACCGGCGATTTTGAACGCCATCTCACTGGAATCCA
This sequence comes from Gammaproteobacteria bacterium, assembly GCA_012103455.1. GTDB lineage: Bacteria > Pseudomonadota > Gammaproteobacteria > HK1 > HK1 > WLWT01. The sequence goes on along the minus strand of WLWT01000001.1, from coordinate 1,737,075 downwards.
CATCGTGATAAGAGCCGTCGTACAAGGTAACTTTCACATCTACCACAGGAAACCCGGCGATTACCCCGTTTGCCATTTGCTCCGCGATGCCTTTGCTAACCGCAGGGATGTATTCCTTGGGTATCACACCGCCGGCGATAGCATCGACGAATTGATAGCCGCCACCCGCCTCCAGCGGCTCGATGCGCAGATGTACGTGGCCGTATTGACCTCGGCCACCTGATTGGCGCACAAACTTTCCTTCCTGCTCCACCGTGGCGCGAATGGTCTCCCGGTAAGCCACCTGCGGCTTGCCTACATTGGCTTCTACTTTGAACTCGCGGCGCAGGCGGTCAACGATGATTTCAAGGTGCAGCTCACCCATGCCGGCGATGATGGTCTGCCCAGACTCCTCATCCGTACTCACCCTGAAAGATGGGTCTTCCTGGGCCAGCTTGCCCAACGCAACCCCCATCTTTTCCTGATCGACTTTGGTCTTGGGCTCTATGGCAACGGCTATGACCGGCTCGGGAAAATCCATCCGCTCCAAGGTCACCGGTGCCCGCATGTCGCACAGTGTCTCACCGGTGGTGACGGACTTGAGGCCAACGGCGGCGGCGATGTCGCCGGCACGAACCTCCTGAATCTCCTCGCGCGAGTTCGCATGCATCTGTAGCAGCCGGCCGATACGCTCGCGCCGTTGTTTCACCGGATTGAACACCGTATCGCCACTTTTCAGCACACCTGAGTACACACGAAAGAAGGTCAACGATCCGACGAATGGATCGGTCGCGATCTTAAAAGCAAGAGCGGCAAAAGGTTCGCCGTCATTCGATTGGCGTACGACCTCCGCCTCTTGTGCATCATCGGCGACACCACGCACCTCCTCTACTTCCGACGGCGCGGGTAAATAGTCGATAACGCTGTCCAGCAGACTTTGAACCCCCTTGTTCTTGAACGCGGAACCGCAAATAGCCGGCACTATATCGGACTGCAACGCCCTCGCGCGAATACCGCGTTTCACTTCCGCGGCGGTGAACTCGACACCTTCGAGGTATTTCTCCATCAATTCCTCATCACCTTCCGCGGCCGCTTCCAACAGCTTGTCGCGGTATTCGCGCGCCAGCTCTTGCAACTTGCCGGGGATCGCTCCCTCTTCGTAACGCATGCCAGTGGACGCTTCGTCCCAGACGATGCTCTTCATAGAGATGAGATCGATGACGCCCGCGAAATTTTCCTCGGCACCGATAGGCAGTTGCAAAGGTACGGGTGTTGCGCCTAAACGGGATTCAATCTGCCCCACTACACGTAAAAAATCGGCGCCTTGCCGATCCATTTTGTTAATAAAAGCGATGCGGGGAACGCCGTATTTATTCGCCTGGCGCCATACGGTCTCGGATTGAGGTTCGACGCCACCTACCGCACAAAAGACGGCACAAGCACCGTCCAACACCCGCAGCGAACGTTCTACCTCAATGGTGAAGTCAACGTGACCTGGCGTGTCGATAATATTGATGCGGTGCTCGGGAAACTGCTGTTTCATGCCCCGCCAAAAACAGGTGGTGGCAGCCGAGGTGATGGTAATTCCGCGCTCCTGCTCCTGCTCCATCCAATCCATGACCGCCGCGCCATCGTGTACTTCACCGAGCTTGTGGGAAATACCGGTGTAATAGAGGATGCGCTCAGTGGTAGTCGTCTTACCAGCATCAATGTGCGCCATGATGCCGATATTGCGATACCGCTCGATGGGCGTGGTGCGAGACACGGACTTTTCCTCGGAACCCTAAGGTGCCGGCTACCAGCGGTAATGCGAGAAGGCTTTGTTAGCCTCCGCCATGCGATGGGTGTCCTCGCGTTTCTTGACCGCGGTGCCCCGGCTATCTGCGGCGTCAAGAAATTCATTGGCGAGCCTAAGGTTCATCGACTTCTCCCCGCGCTTGCGTGCGGCATCCACGATCCAGCGCATCGCCAGAGCGTTACGGCGGGTGGGGCGCACTTCGACCGGAACCTGATACGTGGCGCCGCCCACGCGCCGGGATTTCACTTCTACTAATGGTCTTACGTTATCCAAGGCACGCCCGAACACTTCCAACGGTTCTTCCTTGCTCTTGTTAGCCACGTGATCCAAAGCGCCGTAGACGATCTGCTCAGCCACTGACTTCTTACCGCTCAACATCACCATGTTGATGAACTTGGCCAGCGTCTCATCTGCGTATTTGGGATCAGGGAGAATGGTGCGCTTCGGTATTACTCTTCGTCGTGACATTGCTTCAACTCGTTGGCCAGTTACTAGCCGGTGTTTGCGATATCGAGACAGGCAAAGGTTTACAGCTTTTAGGGTTTACAGCCTTCAGGTGCAAGCTCTTTAGGCTTTTTACCCCTTAGGCCGCTTCGCTCCGTACTTGGACCGCCCCTGACGCCTGTCGGCTACGCCGCTGGTGTCCAAGGTGCCGCGTACTGTGTGATAACGAACACCGGGCAGGTCTTTTACACGCCCACCGCGAATGAGAATCACCGAGTGCTCCTGCAAATTATGGCCTTCGCCACCAATGTAGGTAGTGACTTCCTGACCATTGGTCAGACGCACGCGGGCGACCTTACGCAGTGCGGAGTTCGGCTTCTTCGGCGTCGTCGTGTAGACCCGCGTACATACCCCGCGCTTTTGCGGACAACTTTGCAATGCAGGAACATTACTCTTTTTGGTCTGACGCTTACGCGCCTTGCGTACCAACTGATTGATGGTCGCCATAATCATTCGCTCCGAACACTCGGATGGCCGTTCCAATTTCGGGCCATGACCCGCCTAACCCGATTCTTGAGGAATCGCGGAGGGGCAGGAGTTGTTACACGTCCAGCGGCACCTGGTACCCAAGCTTGGCTACGGCCTATAGTGGCACACCCCTGTAGCGGGTACACCAGTGTGCTGGCATAGAACCCGTCTTGCTTCGCGCGCCATCGGCATCCGAGGGACAGAGCAGAGATTCTACAGCCGGACCAAAAAAAGACAGGCAGGGATATCCTGCCTGTCAGAGAAGCGGGATTATGCGGCTATATACTAGAGTCTGTCAACGCTTAGCGCCACTAGAGGTAGTATTCATCGTCTGAATGGCCATAGTCTGAATAGTGTGTTGGTTTGGCCCAATAGCCCAAAGGCGTACAACTCCGCCGCGTCGATGATCAGGACTCGTTAGCTGCGCTCTCGCCTCCTTCCACTTCCGCCGCACTTTCCACCTGGACTGTCTCAGCCTCCAGCACGGCGGCAATCCGCTCCACCGGTTGCATCCGCTGCCGGCGCCTATCTTGATGGTAAGCAAAACCGGTTCCGGCTGGGATCAACCGCCCGACGATAACGTTTTCCTTGAGGCCGCGAAGCTCATCCAACTTGCCGTTAACGGAGGCTTCCGTTAGCACCCGGGTAGTCTCTTGGAACGACGCCGCGGAGATAAACGACTCCGTTGCGAGCGAGGCTTTGGTGATGCCCAGAAGAACCGGCGTCCAACGGGCCGACAGCCCGCCTTCTTCCACTTTCTCGTTAGCCTCTAGCACCCGTGGCCTATCTACCTGTTCACCCTTGAGCAGGCGGGTGTCGCCGGCATTGACGATCTCGGCCTTGCGCAGCATCTGGCGCACGATGACTTCAATGTGCTTGTCGTTGATCTTCACGCCCTGCAAGCGATAAACCTCCTGCACCTCATTGACGATGTAGTTGGCCAGCTCGCTGACACCGAGCAGACGCAGAATATCATGCGGGGTTGGAGCACCATCGACAACGATCTCCCCTTTCTCCACGTGCTCGCCTTCGAACACCAAGATATGACGCCACTTGGGCACCAAAATCTCCGTATCCTGCCCATTTTCATCAGTGATGACCAAACGCTGCTTGCCTTTGGTTTCACGGCCGAAGCTGATCACGCCACTCACCTCGGCCAATACCGCCGGCTCCTTGGGCTTGCGTGCTTCAAACAGATCGGCCACCCGCGGCAAACCGCCGGTGATATCACGGGTCTTGGATGATTCCTGCGGAATTCGAGCGATGACATCGCCCACCCCTACCTTCGAGCCATCAATGATATTGAGGATGGCGCCCGGAGACAGTACGTAATGGGCGGGAATATCAGTGCCGGCTATCTTGAGATCATTACCGTCGTCATCGACCAGTTGCACCATGGGCCGTAGATCCTTAGCACCCGCGCCGCGTTGTTTAACATCCATGACCTCAATACTGGCAAGGCCGGTGAACTCATCGACCTGCTGCTGCACGGTGATCCCCTCCACCACATCCTTGAACCTGACGGTACCGGCCACCTCGGTGATGATCGGATGCGTGTGCGGATCCCAATTGGCCACCACCTGACCGGCTTCCACCGGGTCGTCGGTATTTACTGTAATGATGGCACCGTAGGGCATCTTATAGCGTTCCCGCTCGCGCCCAGCCTCATCGACTACGGCCACCTCACCGGAGCGCGAAACGGCCACGTAATGACCATCAGCGTGCTGCACTATACGGGCGTTCGACAAACGGGCACGGCCCTTGGATTTGACCTGGATATTGTCAACGGCGGCCGCTCTGGAGGCGGCCCCGCCGATGTGAAAAGTGCGCATGGTGAGCTGGGTTCCGGGTTCACCGATGGATTGCGCGGCCACCACCCCTACTGCCTCGCCGATATTGACCCGATCACCACGGCCTAGATCGCGGCCGTAGCAGGCGGCGCAGATGCCGAAACGGGTTTCGCATGTAATGGGCGAGCGCACCCGTACCTGATCGATACCGGCCCGCTCTAAGCGTTCTACCCACTGCTCGTCCAACAAGGTGCCGGCGGATACCACCACATCATCGGTACCCGGCGCGAAGGTGTCGATGGCCGCCACCCGGCCCAATACGCGTTCGCGCAACGGCTCGACCACATCGCCCCCCTCAATGAGAGGCGTCAACTCAAGACCTCCTTCCGTACCACAGTCCGGCTCCGTCACCACCAGATCCTGTGCCACGTCCACCAAACGGCGAGTCAGATAGCCGGAGTTGGCAGTTTTAAGCGCAGTATCAGCCAACCCTTTACGTGCGCCATGGGTGGAGATGAAGTATTGCAATACATCCAGACCCTCACGGAAATTCGCCGTAATGGGGGTCTCGATAATAGAGCCATCAGGCTTTGCCATCAGGCCGCGCATACCTGCCAGTTGCCGGATCTGGGCGGCGGAGCCACGGGCACCGGAGTCGGCCATCATGTAAATCGAATTAAACGATTGTTGCTTCACCGATTGACCTTGCGCATCGGTCACCGTATCAGTGCCTAGCTTTTCCATCATCGCCTTAGCCACCTGCTCGTTGGTATGCGACCAGATGTCTACGACCTTGTTGTAGCGCTCACCATTGGTGACCAAACCGGAAGCATATTGGCCTTCGATCTCTTTCACCTGTGATTCGGCCGCTTCGAGGATCTCTTCTTTCTCCCCGGGCACCACCATGTCGTCTACACCAATGGATACACCAGCTTTAGTGGCATAGGAGAAGCCGGTGTACATAAGCTGATCGGCGAACACGACGGTTTCCTTCAACCCAACACTGCGGTAACACTGGTTGATGAGCGTGGAAATCGCTTTTTTCTTGAGCGGCTGATTAATCAGGTCGTAGGACAATCCTGCCGGCATGATCTCCGAGAGCAACGCGCGGCCCACGGTGGTGTCCAACAAGCGGGTGCGCGTCTCTTTTGCGCCCGCCCCGTTGATGATCACATCTTGCACGCGCACTTTGATGCGGGCGTGCAATTCCACCGCGCCGGCTTCGTAAGCGCGGTGCACTTCAGCCACGTTGGCCAGCACCATGCCGGTGCCTTTGGCCTCTACCCGCTCGCGGGTCATGTAATAGAGTCCCAGCACCACATCTTGGGTAGGCACGATGATAGGTTCGCCGTGGGCCGGAGACAGGATGTTGTTGGTGGACATCATCAGCGTACGCGCTTCGAGCTGGGCTTCCAGGGAAAGCGGTACGTGCACCGCCATCTGGTCGCCGTCGAAATCGGCGTTGAAGGCGGTGCACACCAGCGGGTGCATCTGAATGGCTTTGCCTTCAATCAACACCGGCTCGAACGCTTGGATACCTAAGCGGTGCAAGGTAGGCGCCCGGTTGAGCAGCACCGGATGCTCGCGAATGACCTCCTCGAGGATATCCCACACTTCGGGGCCTTCACGTTCCACCAGCTTTTTAGCCGCCTTGATGGTGGTCGCCAAGCCACGCCTCTCAAGCTTACCGAATACAAAAGGCTTAAATAACTCCAACGCCATCTTCTTCGGCAGTCCGCACTGATGCAGGCGCAACGTCGGTCCTACCACGATGACCGACCGGCCCGAGTAGTCCACCCGCTTGCCGAGCAAGTTCTGGCGGAAACGGCCTTGCTTGCCCTTGATCATGTCAGCCAGGGATTTGAGCGGGCGCTTGTTGGTACCGGTGATAGCCCGGCCGCGGCGGCCATTGTCCAGCAACGCGTCCACCGCTTCTTGCAACATGCGCTTTTCGTTACGCACGATGATGTCGGGCGCATTGAGATCCAACAGACGCTTCAGCCGGTTGTTGCGGTTGATCACCCGCCGGTACAGATCGTTTAAATCGGAGGTGGCGAAACGGCCACCGTCGAGCGGCACCAGTGGCCGCAACTCGGGCGGTAGCACCGGCAATACATTGAGCACCATCCACTCGGGACGGTTCCCCGATTCAACGAACGCCTCCATCAGCTTAAGCCGTTTGGACAGCTTCTTGATTTTCGACTCGGAGCCGGTTTTAGGCAGTTCATCGCGCACTGTTGCGATCTCTTTTTGCAGGTCTATAGTGCTCAGCAGTTCAAACACCGCCTCGGCGCCCATACGCGCGTCGAACTCATCGCCATATTGCTCGATAGCCTCCAGATACATCTCATCGGAGAGAAGCTGGCCCCGCTCGAGCTGGGTCATGCCCGGATCGATCACCACGTACGCTTCGAAGTACAAGATGCGCTCGATGTCGCGCAAGGTCATGTCCAGCAACAAGCCCATACGCGAGGGCAAGGATTTCAAGAACCAAATATGCGCCACTGGACTGGCCAACTCGATATGCCCCATGCGCTCGCGGCGCACTTTGGCCAGGGTCACCTCTACGCCGCATTTCTCGCACACTACACCGCGGTGCTTGAGCCGCTTGTACTTGCCGCACAGGCACTCGTAGTCCTTGACAGGACCGAAAATCTTGGCGCAAAAGAGTCCGTCGCGCTCGGGTTTGAACGTACGGTAGTTGATGGTCTCCGGCTTTTTAACTTCGCCGAACGACCAAGAGCGAATTTTGTCAGGTGACGCCAAACCGATGCGGATAGCATCGAATCCTTCCACCTGCCCCTGTTGTTTCAGCAGATTCAACAGATCTTTCACGTTCTAACTCCTAGCTTCTGGCAACAAGCCGGACACCTGTTGCCGAATCTGTTCCCCCATTGCCGCCCTCGTTCACGGTGGCCGGCGGGTCACAGTTCATCACTTACAGTGGGCGCTTAGATTCTAGCTGTACTCAGTCGTACTCGAGTTCGATGTCTATACCGAGGGAGCGGATTTCTTTCATCAACACGTTGAACGACTCCGGCATACCTGCCTCCATACGGTGGTCGCCATCGACGATGTTCTTGTACATCGCGGTACGTCCGTTGACGTCGTCGGACTTGACCGTGAGCATTTCCTGCAAAGTGTAAGCGGCGCCGTAGGCCTCCAACGCCCACACTTCCATCTCGCCGAAACGCTGGCCGCCGAACTGTGCCTTGCCACCTAGCGGCTGTTGCGTCACCAGGCTGTACGGTCCGGTGGAACGGGCATGCATCTTGTCATCCACCAAGTGGTTGAGTTTGAGCATATACATATACCCCACCGTCACGGGCCGGTCGAATCGTTCACCCGTGCACCCGTCGGTCAGCGTGGTCTGCCCGCTGGTCGGTAAACCGGCCATCTCCAGCATCGCCTTGATTTCGGTTTCATGGGCACCATCGAACACTGGCGTCGCCATGGGTACGCCTTCACGCAGGTTATCGGCGAGTTCCTGAATACCATTATCGTCAAGGCTACTTAGCTCTTCACGCTTATCCCCAACGGTATAGATCTGGGCCAGCCGCTGGCGCAGCTCGGCGGTTTGCGCACCCACGTCCAGCATCCGCCCCAGTTGCCGCCCCAGTGCTTTCGCCGCCCACCCCAAATGGGTCTCCAGCACTTGGCCCACATTCATGCGAGACGGAACCCCTAGGGGGTTCAATACGATATCGACGGGCGTGCCATCATCCATGTAAGGCATGTCTTCTATCGGCACGATCATCGACACCACGCCCTTGTTACCGTGACGCCCGGCCATCTTGTCGCCCGGCTGCATGCGCCGCTTGACCGCCAGGTACACTTTCACCATCTTCAGCACACCCGGGGCCAGATCATCGCCCGTGGTCAACTTCTGCCGTTTCTCTTCGAACAACCCATCCAAGGCTTCACGTAAGGCTTTTAGCTGCTCCGCTGCCGCTTCCAACTGCGTGTTGGCCGATTCATTGCGCAAACGGATCTCGAACCACTGCTCCTTGTCGAGTTGGCTCAGATAGTTCTCGCTAACCCGGCCACCTGGCTTCAACCCCTTCGGACCGCCTTCGGCCGTCTTTCCTGTCAGCAGGCGTTCCAACCGCTCGTAAGTGTCGTTTTGCACGATGCGGAACTGGTCTTGCAGGTCTTTTTTGACCTTGGCCAGCTCCATCTCCTCAATCTGCCGGGCGCGGGCATCCTTCTCCACACCATCGCGAGTAAATACCTGTACATCGATAACGGTGCCATTCATCCCCGACGGCACGCGCAGCGAGGTGTCTTTAACGTCCGAGGCTTTCTCGCCAAAAATCGCGCGCAGCAGTTTTTCTTCTGGCGTTAACTGGGTTTCCCCCTTAGGGGTCACTTTGCCGACCAGAATATCGCCTAGCTTAACCTCAGCGCCGACGTAGACGATGCCGGACTCATCAAGCTTGGAGAGTGCGCTTTCGCTGACATTGGGAATATCCGCCGTGACTTCTTCCGGCCCGAGCTTGGTGTCACGGGCGACACAGACCAGTTCCTCTATATGAATAGAGGTATAGCGGTCCTCTTGCACCACCCGCTCGGAGATGAGGATGGAGTCCTCGAAGTTGTAGCCATTCCAGGGCATGAACGCCACCAACATGTTCTGGCCTAGTGCCAGTTCACCTAAATCGGTGGACGGCCCATCGGCCAGCACGTCGCCGCGGGCGATGGCATCTCCCGGTTTCACCAAAGGGCGCTGGTTGATGCAAGTATTCTGGTTGGAGCGGGTGTACTTGGTCAGCGTATAGATATCCACACCCGCCTCACCGGCTTCCGTCTCATCATCGTTGACCCGCACCACAATGCGCCCCGCGTCCACCGAATCGACTTCGCCGCCGCGCCGTGCAACCACCGTCACGCCGGAATCTATAGCCACGGTGCGCTCAATACCCGTTCCCACCAGCGGCTTCTCGGTGCGCAGCGTAGGCACGGCTTGGCGCTGCATATTCGAGCCCATCAACGCCCGGTTGGCATCGTCGTGCTCCAGAAACGGAATGAGCGCCGCCGCCACCGATACGGTCTGCTTTGGCGACACATCCATATACGCGATCTTATCCGGCGCGGACAAGGTGAACTCGTTCATATGCCGGCAGGTCACCAGATCATCGGTCAGCTTGCCTTCCTCGTCCAAGGCGGCATTAGCCTGGGCGATGATGTACTGGCCTTCCTCGATGGCGGATAAGTATTCGATGTCCTGAGTGACTTTGCCGTCCGCCACTTTGCGGTAAGGCGTCTCCAAGAAGCCGTACTCGTTGGTACGCGCATACACCGCCAGAGAGTTGATGAGACCGATGTTCGGGCCTTCAGGAGTCTCGATGGGACACACGCGCCCATAGTGGGTGGGATGCACATCCCGCACTTCGAAACCGGCGCGCTCGCGGGTCAATCCTCCAGGCCCCAGCGCCGACACACGCCGCTTGTGGGTAACCTCGGATAAGGGGTTGTTCTGATCCATGAACTGCGATAGCTGGGAAGAGCCGAAGAATTCCTTGACTACCGCAGACACGGGCTTGGCGTTGATCAGCTCCTGCGGCATCAACTCATCGGTTTCCGCTAAGCTCAAACGCTCCTTCACCGCCCGTTCCACCCGCACCAGGCCGATGCGGAACTGATTCTCCGCCATTTCGCCTACACTGCGGATACGGCGGTTGCCCAGGTGGTCTATATCGTCCACCTGGCCATTGCCGTTCTTGATATCGATGAGTACGCGCAGCACGCCGGTGATGTCCTCTTTGGACAAAATCCCCGCACCGGTGACTTCGCCGCGTCCTACCCGGCGGTTGAACTTCATGCGCCCGACCGCGGATAGATCATACCGGTCGGCGCTAAAGAAAAGATTATTGAATAGGGTTTGCGCCGCGTCCTTGGTAGGCGGCTCGCCCGGACGCATCATGCGATAGATTTCTACTTGCGCCTCAAGCGCTGTGCGGGTGGAATCGATGCGCATGGTGTCGGAAATAAACGGCCCTTGATCGACATCGTTGGTGTAAATGACTTCGAAGCTCTTGAGCCCGGCACCGCGAACCGCCTCAATGGACTCCGCCGTCAGCTCATCGTTGGCATTGACGATGATCTCACCGCTCTCGACATCGACGATGTTGCGCGCCAACACCCGGCCAACCGCATAGTCGTCGGGCACCGCCAACGACTTCAGGCCGGCTTTCTTCATGAGTATTACGTGGCGGGCTGAAATACGCCGTCCCGTCTCGACGATGACTTTGCCCTCCTTATCTTTGACATCGAAAACCGCCGCCTCTCCCCGCAGCCGCTCCGGCACTAACTTAAGGCGCAATCCCTTTGAGTTGATGGTAAACGTGCTCGAATCGAAGAACCGATCCAAGATCTCCTCATCACTCATGCCCAGCGCCCGCAGCAGCACGGTAGCCGGCAATTTGCGGCGCCGGTCTATGCGCACGAACACCAGTTCCTTCGGATCGAATTCGAAATCCAGCCACGACCCTCGGTAGGGGATCACTCGGGCGGAGAACAGCAACTTGCCCGACGAGTGGGTCTTGCCTTTATCGTGTTCGAAAAACACGCCGGGCGAACGATGCAACTGAGAGACTATGACCCGCTCCGTGCCGTTGATTACAAAGGTACCGTTATCGGTCATCAACGGAATTTCACCCATGTAGACTTCTTGCTCTTTGATGTCCTTAATCGCTTTCTCGCTGCCGCTCGCCTCTTTGTCGTAGATCACCAAACGCAAAGTGACCCGCAAAGATGCAGCGTAAGTCATGCCGCGAAGCTGACACTCCTTGACATCGAACACCGGTTTCCCGAGCCGGTATCCCCCGTATTCCAGTGATGCATCCCCGGAGTAGCTCTTTATGGGAAATACGGATTGGAACGCAGCGTGAAGGCCGCGTAACGTGCGTGCATCGGGTTTGACATCAGCTTGCAGAAACTCGCGGTAGGAGTTCAACTGAATCGCCAACAAATACGGCACATCCAAGATGCTGGGACGCTTGGAAAAGTCCTTGCGGATGCGCTTTTTTTCGGTGAAGGAGTATCCCATCGTAGGTCCTCGGTTCACTGGGTAGGGGCCATGAGCGAGTACGTTGTTGTAACAGCGCCTCTTACGGTACCGGCACTGCGCCGGAGGGATACCGGCGTATAGCCGGTACGGTGTTCAGGCACGGCGAGAAACCGGAGGTCTGCTGACCTCCTGTCCTGCACGGTGTACTGACACGGTAATAACAAGACGCCTACTTGACCTCTACAGCGGCGCCTGCTTCTTCGAGCTGCTTCTTGACGTCTTCCGCCTCCTCCTTGGAGACAGCTTCCTTGACCGTCGCTGGAACGCTTTCCACCAAGTCCTTGGCTTCTTTGAGCCCAAGTCCGGTCAAGGCGCGCACCACCTTGATAACCCCGACTTTTTGCGCGCCGAAGCTGGTCATGACGACATCGAACTCCGTTTGCTCAGCCTCGGGTTCGGCATCGGCCGGCGCGGCCATCATCACCGGTGCAGCGGCAGCGGCGGCGGAGACGCCGAACTTGTCTTCCATCGCCGAGATGTGATCCACCAGATCCATCACCGTCAGGTTCGACACGTAGTCGAGAAATTCCTCTTTGTTGGCAATAGCCATTGTTCAACTCCAGAAAAATGTTTGATGCAACACCACAACACCATCCCCTTGAAGCTAACGTAGGATTGAAGCCACCTAAGGGCCGGGTTGCGCCATTACGCCTCCTGCAACTTGTCCCGATACGCGGCGACCGTGCGTACAAACTTCGCGTGGGGCTCGGCCATCGTGCGAACGAATTTGGATACCGGAGCTTGCATAACCCCGATCAACTGGCTCAATGCCTCCTCTCGGGTCGGCATTTTCGCCAGTATATCCAACTGCGATGGGTCCAAAAGTTTGCCACCGAACGCCACTAGCCGAATCTTCAGCTTGTCGTTAGTCTTGGCAAAATCACCCATCACACGGGCCGATGAGCCCGGCTCCTCTTGTGCGAAAGCGAGCACTAGAGGACCGACGAAGCCTTCGCTCATGCACTCGAAGTCGGTGCCTTGTACGGCGCGGCGGGCAAGGGTATTGCGCACCACACGTAAATAAACACCGGCCTCGCGCGCCTTGTCGCGAAGATTTGTCATCTCAGCAACGGTCAACCCACGGTATTCGGCCGCTACCGCAGAGTGTGCCGAGGCAGCCACCCCGAACACGGAGGCGATGATTGCCTTTTTATCTGCAAGGGATACAGGCACTAATCATGTCCCTCATCAGTCGTGGGCCAAGAGACCGCCTTTTACTCAGGCGACCTCGTGAAGGCTTCGAGTACGGTTGTACCGCCACCTTCCCTCTTGTACCGGCTCACATCTCCGGAGTTCGGGCCTCAGCGGTGAGGTCCGGTTCCTTCGAGCTTCGCCGTCTGCGCAGGCTGATACTCATCTAATTTAAGAACCCCATCACCGCCACCCAGGACTGTAAAAAGAGTTCACCTGCGGTCTATGACAGCCCCCACCCCTAGGCGGACAGCTCCATAGTCGTGGAAACCAATCGCGGGCACACCGTCAATTGGTTCGGTAATAAAACGGGTGCCGCTATTCCCACTGGCAGCACCTTCGCTAAATCGTAATTGCCGCTAGATCGTAATTGTGCAACCTAGACAAACTGACTGCGATCGATCACGACGCCGGGTCCCATCGTAGTGGACACCGACACCTTGCGAATGTAGACACCTTTGGACGAACTCGGTTTGGCACGGTTCAAATCGGCGATAAGCGCGCTCAGATTCTCCTCCAAAAGAGCCGCCTCAAAGCTGACGCTACCGATAGAGCAATGCACGATGCCAGCCCTATCCGTGCGGTAACGGACTTGACCTGATTTAGCGTTAGACACGGCACCGGCGACATCCGGCGTCACCGTCCCCACTTTCGGATTCGGCATGAGACCGCGCGGCCCCAAGATGCGGCCGAGTTGACCCACCACCCGCATGGCGTCAGGGGCGGCGATGACCACGTCAAAGTCCAAATTGCCACCTTTGACCTGCTCTGCCAAATCATCCATCCCGACGATATCGGCACCTGCCTCACGAGCAGCGTCGCTCGCCGCGCCTTGGGCAAATACCGCCACCCGCACCGACTTGCCCGTACCATTGGGTAAAACCGTGGATCCGCGCACTACTTGATCAGACTTACGAGGGTCCACACCTAGATTCACCGACACATCGATAGATTCGGAGAACCTGGCGTTAGCACATTCCTTGAGCAGTTCGAATGCTTCGGTGGCACCATAAGCCTTCGAGCGCTCGATTTTTTCCGCCCAAGCTTTTTGCCGTTTGCTCCGCTTGGCCATCAAACTAAGCCCTCGACGTTAAGTCCCATACTGCGGGCACTACCAGCGATGATGCGCACCGCCATATCGATGTCCTTGGTATTCAGATCGACCATCTTGGTACGCGCGATCTCCTCTAGCTGGTCACGGGTAACTGTGCCGACTTTCTCCAGGTGTGGTACCGGACTGCCCTTGTCCAGGCCAGCGGCTTTCTTGAGCAATACTGCTGCCGGCGGTGTCTTAGTGATAAACGAGAAACTGCGGTCGGCATAAGCGGTAACGACAACGGGGATCGGCAAGCCTGGCTCTAGGCTCTGCGTCTGAGAGTTGAAAGCTTTGCAAAATTCCATGATATTAAGGCCGTGCTGGCCCAACGCCGGGCCTACCGGAGGACTGGGATTAGCCTGTCCGGCGGGACACTGCAGCTTAATATAAGCATTGACTTTCTTCGCCATATTCGTTCGTCTCCTGATGAGTACACACGCTTTTTCACCCGATAAGGCCCCTTGTTTTTGGTCCCGGCACAAAACCACCGCGATGGCCCTTCCCGTCCTACTCGGCGTCAGCCCACCTTACGGACGTAGACCGCAGCTAGTGCTTGTTTCAACTCAGTCTTTTTCAACCTGTCCGAACTCGAGTTCTACCGGTGTGGAGCGACCGAAGATCAGTACCGCGACCCGCAGCCTGTTCTTCTCGTAATTAACCTCTTCCACCACACCGCTAAAATCATTGAACGGTCCGTCTATGACTCGTACCACTTCACCGGGCTCAAAGAGGATCTTCGGCCTAGGTTTTTCCGTGCCTTCTTGCACCCGTTGCAAAATAGCATCCGCTTCCGCATCGGTGATAGGCGCCGGCTTGTCTTGATTACCTCCGATAAACCCTAGAACTTTTGGCACACTCTTGACCAAATGCCATGTGGCGTCATTCATCTCCATATGCACTAACACGTAACCGGGGAAGAATTTGCGGTCGCTGCGGCGCTTCTGCCCGCCTCGCATCTCGACCACTTCTTCAGTGGGCACCAACACATCACCGAACTGATCGCTCATGCCGGCACGGGCTATGCGTTCCTTCAACATTTGCATAACTTGGTTTTCGTAACCGGAATAGGCATGAATAACGTACCATCGCATGGTCACAGAACTTGCCTCACAGCCCTAACACTTGCTTGATCGCCCATCCGAGCAATGTGTCAAGAATCCACAAAATGATGGCGAGTATGAAAACGAAGACGATAACTATGCCCGTCGTCTGTAGCGTCTCCGTCCGCGTCGGCCATACCACTTTGCGCACTTCGTTGCGCGCATCGCGCATGAACCCGAACAACTCGCGTCCCTTCTCCGTTTGGCTACCTGCGAATACGGCAATGCCGCACGCCACCAACAGACCGACGGTACGGTAAAATACGGAGTACTCGGCATATACGTAAAAGCCAGCTACCCCGCCGGCCACCAATACGATGGCAACCGCCCACTTTACGGCATCGGGAATCCCGCCCCGTGCGTCAACATTTGCGCTCATGACTCACCCATTGGTGCGCCGCCAGAGTTGCTTTGCCACCCTGCATAAGAACACGTCACGGTAGCGACGCTAAGCCGTAGCCAGACAGCGGCACGCACCGCTGTCCAGCATTGCAGATGGCAGGCCCGGAGGGAATCGAACCCCCAACCTGCGGTTTTGGAGACCGCCGCTCTGCCAATTGAGCTACAGGCCTAATGTGAAACCCCACGAATGCGATGCTTAGCAATTCAATGATACTTGGCTATTTGAAAAACAACCGGCTTACTCGATGATCTTGGAGACGACGCCAGCACCGACGGTACGCCCACCCTCGCGGATGGCAAAGCGAAGACCTTCTTCCATCGCGATCGGCGCGATCAAGCTCGCCGTCATCTGCACGTTATCACCCGGCATCACCATCTCCACACCCTCGGGCAAGTCCACCGAACCGGTCACGTCCGTGGTGCGGAAATAGAACTGTGGGCGGTACCCGTTGAAAAACGGCGTGTGACGGCCACCTTCCTCCTTCGACAAGACGTAGACTTCCGCCTCGAACTTCGTGTGCGGCGTAATCGAACCCGGCTTCGCCAATACCTGGCCACGCTCGATCCCATCGCGCTTCACGCCGCGCAGCAGCACTCCTACGTTGTCTCCCGCGACACCTTCATCGAGCAGCTTGCGGAACATCTCCACCCCGGTGCACGTCGTCTTCGAGGTCTCCCTGATGCCCACGATGGCCACTTCTTCGCCCACTTTCACTTTGCCGCGCTCCACCCGGCCCGTCGCCACCGTGCCCCGGCCCGAGATCGAGAACACGTCCTCTACCGGCATCAGAAATGCTCCGTCAATGGCACGCTCCGGCTCAGGTATATACGCATCGAGCGCTTCGGCCAACGCCACCACCGCGCCTTCGCCCATCTCCGAGTCCTCACCTTCCAGCGCTTTTAGCGCCGAGCCGCGGATGATCGGCGTGTCCTCTCCCGGAAACTCGTACTTATCGAGCAACTCGCGGACCTCCATCTCCACCAGTTCCAGCAATTCTTCGTCGTCCACCATGTCGCACTTGTTCAAGAACACAACGATATAAGGCACGCCCACCTGACGCGCCAGCAGAATGTGTTCGCGGGTCTGCGGCATCGGACCATCCGCCGCCGAGCACACCAGGATGGCACCGTCCATCTGCGCCGCGCCGGTGATCATGTTCTTGACGTAGTCGGCATGCCCAGGACAGTCCACGTGCGCATAGTGACGGCCCGTCGTTTCGTACTCCACGTGCGCCGTGGCGATGGTGATGCCCCGCGCCCGCTCTTCGGGCGCATTGTCGATTTCATCGAACGCCTTCACGTCGCCGCCAAACTTCGCCGACAACACCCGCGTCATCGCCGCCGTCAGGGTGGTCTTGCCGTGATCAACGTGGCCGATGGTCCCTACGTTGACATGCGGCTTCGTACGTTCGAATTTTTCCTTGGACATGACAGCGCTCTCCGGAGAACTTGAGAAATTCTGATGACTATTGCTATGGAGTCAAATGGTTTCGAAATAAGACTGGATAATTTGGTTCAAAGCGTTTGGTGCCCACAATTGGATTCGAACCAGTGACCTCTCCCTTACCAAGGGAGTGCTCTACCGACTGAGCTATGTGGGCGTTGTCCGTTGCCATAGCTACTTCGTTGTTCAAGTTAAGAACCTAGTTGCTATCAAAGAACCTCGTTCACAACAATTTGGAGCGGGTGATGGGAATCGAACCCACATCATCAGCTTGGAAGGCTGAGGTTCTAGCCATTGAACTACACCCGCATGCCGTATCGGTAAACATGCCGCAGCGGTTATAAAACTGGCTGTCTATTAAAGCTAACCGCCTATGAAAGTTAATGGCCTGTTAACGCTGATTGATATCGTCAGGATATCTGTTCGTGGTGGAGGGGGGAGGATTCGAACCTCCGAAGGCGGAGCCAGCAGATTTACAGTCTGCCCCCTTTGGCCACTCGGGAACCCCTCCGCGATATCAAGCCGCTTATTGTTTCTTCCTTTGGAGGCGCGTGTCAAGGCACCGCTGCTTACCTTAAACCCATTCGCGGGGTTGTGAGACCAACTCTAAAATACGCGCTTCCGGCGCTTCCGGTCGCGGCTGCCAGTCGTAGCGCCATGCGGCTTGCGGAGGTAACGACATCAGAATCGATTCAATGCGCCCACCGCTTTGCAAGCCGAACCGGGTGCCGCGATCATAAACCAAGTTGAACTCCACGTAGCGCCCGCGCCGCATGAGTTGAAAATTGCGCTCACGCTCGCCATACGCGGTATTCTTGCGTTGATCCACTATGGGACAATAAGCCTTCTCGAACGCCCTGCCTATGGCTTTAGTGAGTCCGAAACAGCGGGCGAAACCGCCTTCGTTCAGATCGTCGAAAAACAAGCCGCCCACACCCCGTGCCTCGCGCCGGTGACGCAGGTAGAAATACTCATCACACCAGCTCTTATAGCAGGGGTAGACCTCATCGCCGTAGGGTGCGCAAGCAGCCTTGGCCGTGCGATGCCAATGCCGGATATCCTCTTCGAACGGATAATAGGGCGTCAGATCGAATCCGCCGCCGAACCACCACACCGGCGCCGCCGATGCGTGGCCGGCTGCCGCGTAGGTGGCACTCGCGTAGGTGGCACTAAAGAAGCGCACATTCATATGAGCGGTGGGCACATAGGGGTTACGCGGATGCGCCACCACCGAAACACCAGCCGCTTCAAACGGGTGCTCCGCCAATTCCGGTCGTCTCTGCGTGGCCGCCTGGGGCAATTCGATTCCCCTGATGTTGGAATAATTCACCCCGACCCGCTCGAACACATCGCCGTCGGCGAATACGCGCGTGCGTCCATCACCGCCTTCGCCGCGCTGCCAACGATCTTCATGAAAAGTGCTTCCTGAAGACTCAAAGGCTATGAACGCCTCACACAGACTATCTTGCAGCCCACGCAGAAAGACTTTGACGCCCTCTTGATCGATAGCTTTACCAATAGCACCGCTCACCAGCGCAGCACCCGTCCGGTCGCCAGTTCAATGATTCGGCTCGGGCGCCCATAGCCACTCGTTGACCCACCCATCACGGCATCAACCGCTCCGGCGAAGCGTACTCTTGCCTGTAACGCGGTACGGGCGGGTGCGGCCCCCGCCCGGTTCGCGCTACTGGAGACCATCGCACCACCGAACTCATTCAACAGCGCCATCATCCTCACATGCCCGCAAATACGCACCGCCACCGTGCTCCGCCCCCCCGTGACCAATGGCGGCGCGGAAGAGCACGCACGCACTATCCAGGTGGTGGGAATATCGTCCGGCGCCGGAACACGCGCGGCGTCCTGCGGCACCACAAGACCGGCCAAGTGGTGTATTGCCGCTACCAATACTATGAGTCCTTTATCCGCCGCCCGCCCTTTCGCCGCTATTAAGCGCCGCAGGGCCCACTCATTCCACGCATCGCAGCCAATGCCGTACACCCCCTCGGTGGGATGGACTAGCAGTGCACCGGCGGCAAGCTCGTTCGCCAAGTAACGCTCGCGAGTCTTCGCCACAGGCTGACTCACGGGCAAAATTCCACGGTGCACATCGCTGAAACATTCAGTTCGCGGATTTCCTCTTAGCCTTGGTTTTCGCTTTGGCCTTCGTCTTAGCTTTGGCCTTGACCTTGGCTTTAGGTTTAGCTTCGGCTTTAACGGCCACCTTCTTGCTGGCCGCCGCTACGCGCTTACTCCGTGGCGGTGGTGCGGATTCGATCATCTGCTTGGCCATAACCAACGTGATGCTGGCCGGATCGGTATCTTTGGGAATCTTAACGTTGCAGTTGCCATCAGTGATGTAAGGACCATAACGGCCATTCAGCACGCTTATCCCATCGTCTTCGAATACGTTGATAATACGGTTTGCATCGGCGATACGTTTGGCTTCGATAAGTGCCAAAGCCCGCTCGATGGTGATGGTATAGGGATCATCATCAGCTCCGAGGGAGACGTATTTCTTGCCGTAGCGTACGTACGGACCAAACCGCCCGATATTCGTAGATACCGCTTCTCCTTCGGCGCTTTCACCCAGTTCTCGCGGTAGCTTGAACAAGGCGAGGGCTTCATCAAGGGTGATGGCGTTCAATCGCTGCGCCGGCAGTAAACTCGCAAACCGCGGCTTGTCTTCATCATCCCGCGTCCCGATCTGAGCAAACGGCCCGTACCGCCCCATGCGCACGCTAACCACACGGCCAGTGACCGGATCCTGGCCCAGCTCACGCGCACTGACCGACTCGGCCCGGGACACTGAGGTTTCCTTATCTTTGACCCGATCGATGAAAGCGCCCCAGAAGTTGTCCAGCACCGGCACCCACGCTTTCTCGCCTCTGGAGATGGAATCCAGATCATCCTCCATACGGGCAGTGAAGTCGTAGTCCACATAAGTATCGAAATGATCGGTCAGAAACTTCGCCACAACCCGGCCTACATCGGTTGGCTGAAACCGCCGCTTCTCGAGTTCCACGTATTCTCGCACCGTCAAAGTGACGATGATGGAAGCATAGGTAGACGGGCGTCCGATACCGTATTCCTCAAGCGTCTTAACCAGGCTGGCCTCGCTGTAACGTGGTGGTGGCTCAGTGAAGTGTTGCTCCGGGCGCAGGCCTCGCAGCGCCACCATGGCCCCCACCGCCAATGGCGGCAGTATCCGCTCATTGTCTTCTTTCTTACCGTCCGTGCCCTCTTCGTACACCTGCAAAAATCCAGGCTCGGCAATAGTGGACCCGGTCGCCCTGAAGATGCCTTCACCGCCACAATCAAAATCTACCGCCACGGTGTTGATGAGCGCGTGGGCCATCTGGCACGCCAGCGTCCGTTTCCAGATGAGGCCATAAAGACGGTGCTGATCGCCACTCAACTGCTGCGCTAACGTCTCGGGCGTGCGCAAAATCGATGTGGGCCGGATCGCCTCGTGCGCCTCCTGAGCATTTTTTGACTTGGTTTTGAACACCCGCACGTTGGCTGGCCGATCCGAGGTACCGAAACGCTCATCAATGTAGGCGCGGATTTCCGCCGTCGCCTCCGCCGCCAGGGACACAGAGTCGGTACGCATATAGGTAATGAGGCCGGTCAGGCCACCGTCTACATCAATGCCTTCGTAGAGTTGCTGGGCTACCCGCATGGTACGGCTGGCGGAAAAACCCAGTTTGCGGGCGGCTTCTTGCTGCAAGGTGGATGTAGTAAACGGCGGGGCTGGATTACGCCGGCGTTGTTTGCGATCGACCTTGACGACCTTGAGTTCGCCGTTAGCCGCAGCCTCCAAACGCGCGACTGCTGCATGCGCCACCGCCTCCTCGGTGATGCTGAACTGCTCAAGTTTTTCGCCCCCCAAGTGGGTCAAGCGGGCGGCGAAGTCCTGCTTCTCAGCGTTTAGATCAGCCTCCAAAGTCCAATATTCGCGCACCTCGAACCGTTCTATTTCCTCTTCTCGCTCAACGATCATGCGAAGAGCCGGCGTCTGCACGCGCCCGGCAGACAGGCCGCGACGAATCTTCTTCCACAAAAGAGGTGATAAATTGAAGCCGACCAAATAGTCGAGCGCCCGGCGCGCTTGTTGCGCGTTGATGAGATCGGTGGACAAGTCGCGCGCCGCGTCCAGCGCCTCTTGCACGGCCCGCCGGGTGATCTCGTAGAACACCACGCGCTTGACCGGTTTGTCCGCAAGCAGCTTGCGCTCGCGCAAAATCTCCACCACGTGCCAAGCTATCGCCTCACCCTCGCGATCGGGATCGGTGGCGAGATACAAGGTCTGCGCCTTAAGCATGGCTTTGGCGATCTTATCGACGTGCTTTTGGTTCCTTTCGATAAGTTCGTAGTGCATCGCGAAAGCAGCATCCGGCTCCACCGCGCCCTCCTTGGGACGCAGATCGCGCACGTGACCGTAAGAGGCGAGCACCTGGAAGTCCTTGCCTAAGTATTTGTTGATGGTCTTCGCCTTGGCTGGCGACTCGACAATCAGCAGATGTTGACCTGACATTAACACTTACATTGATAAGAGCCGGATCGCTCTCTTAGCGATCCTTCAAGTAATAACACCACGCGCCGTGGCGGAGTTCGCGGACGCGGAACACACCGCAATACATTCGCCCTCCGTTTGCACCTAACTCAGCTTGCACTCGGCGCTGGCACCCATCCTCACGCCATGGTAAGGGGCGCACATTTAGAAGCGCACATCAACAGATGTCAAACCATCGGCTACGACCCGTGATCTAGGACAAAAGTTCTAGGAGGGGCACCCCAATATCGGCGCCAGAGCACGCGCACGCAGGCCAGTGGCAGGTACCACTATCAGGTATCTGCCACCGTGTAGCGGGTGAGCGTTCGCCCGTAAAGACCACCCGGCACCATTTCAAGATGACCTTCGAGTTCCAACGCTTGGATCTCCCGGCGTAACGAAGACACCTCCAAACGGGTAAGTTGCGCCAGCTTATCCAAGCTCTGCGGCGCCGCGCTTAGAGCATCTAGTATGCGCGCGGCACTGGCGGTAACCGGCGTTGGTGCCCTCTCATCTTCCACGGCTGCATGGCATTCCCAGGACTCATGAAACTCAAGAGGTGATGCGAGTTCATCCAACACGTCGCGGATCCCACACACCAGGGCGGCACCCTCGCGCAACAGACGGTTGGTGCCAGCGGACGCCGCCGCACCGGGTGCGCCGGGCACCGCCATCACCTCCCGGCCCTGCTCAAGCGCCAATCTGGCGGTCACCAATGAGCCGCTGCGTTCAGCCGCCTCGACGATTACAACCCCCAGACTCAAACCGCTGATAAGCCGGTTGCGCATGGGAAAATTGTGCCGTAAGGGTGGCGTGCCGGGGGCGAATTCCGTGATCAAACAGCCCGACTGTTCTATCTGGGCGGCCAAGGCACGATGACTACGCGGATAAATCCGGTCCAAACCGCAGCCACCCACAGCCACCGTATCACCACCACCAGCCAGCGCGCCGCGATGAGCGGCGCCATCTACACCGTGGGCAAGACCGCTCACTACCGTGAGACCGGCCCGCGCCAGATCGGCGCCTAGAGCGGTGGTGAAATGGGTCCCCGCGAGCGTTGGCCGCCGCGTACCCACCACCGCCACACTGGGCTGGGCCAGGCCTGATACCGCACTGCCACGTGCGAACAATACCGGCGGCGGATCGACTATCGCACGCAGCAACGGCGGATAGCGCGAAGAGGCTAGGGTAATGAGTTCTATTTGATGGCGCCTACAGTACTGGAGATCGCGCTCGGCTTGTTGCCACGGCGGGCTCGACAGGCGCTCGGCCAGCCGTACCCCAACCATTTGCGTCAATTGTCCAGGCGCCGCCGCGAACAGCGCCTTTGGCGAGTGAAAATACTCCAGCAGACGGGCCTGCGTGACCGTTCCAAGACCTTTGATGCGAATTAAAGCGAGTGTCGCGAGCAGCGTATGCTCATCGTCTTGCGAGTTCCTCAGCTGCACGCCGCCCTGACCGTCCATGGCCTACTCCTGGATGATGGCCCATGTTCCAACCTATAAGCCCGTTCATCTGATCCCCTTCGCCATCCCGCCACTAAGTACGGGATGTGCAGCTTTCATGAACAGCTCAGGCCGTGACTAAAAGTAGTCGGTAATTAAAAATAATCACCGATTATAACCATCCACCCTGCCATGGACATCGGGCACTCTTGCCGGTCCGCGTGCGGCTACGCCTCGCCCGTTGTAGGCCAGGCTCTGTTCGCCGCGTCAGTACCGCTACGGCGATCTCGAATATCGGGCTCTACATCAGGGACTCGCTACGGATCAGGGATTAACCACTGTGTCGGCTAAGTGCATAGGCTGGGCTGCGTCCATTACCAGCGCGTAGCTGACCCGGTCGAAAACCCGGAACAGCATCACGGTGCCGGCCTGCTGCTCAGGCAAACTCACTAAGCTGTAAGATCTATCTGCGGGCGTCAGTGCGTCATCGATATGGCGCACCAGCCGATCCAGCGCCATGGTCAAGCCATCCAGTCCTCGCTAGCGCTCCACATCCAGTTCTATTTCAGCATCGGGCTCCGGCAGGCGGGCGTTCGGTTCCCGCGCTGGTTTGTCAGCCATCACCTCGCCGCGTTGCAGCACCGACAAAACCGTGCCTTCATCCAGGCCTTGTTGACGGCCTAAATTCAAAACTACGGCCTGTAGCTGACCGATCTGGGTCACACCTTCCACCACCGAGATAATCTTACCGCGCACCGACCCAGCCGGCGGATGGGACATGAAAGCGCCCCTCAAACCCTGTTCGGCGGCGGGCACCACGCGGTCCCCTATAAGCACTTCGCGCTTGATCCTGAGCAGCCGTAACGTGCCCGGATCACCCTCTCTTTCCAGCGATGCATCGGTGATGTGCAGCGCTTCATAACCCAGCACTTCGCCGTTGGGATCATCCGGGGCTACATACGGATCACCGCGCCGTAATACCGAGTAGAGAACACCCGCAGAGCGCTCCACACCGCGGGCGCAGACCTTGGAGCCGGCGCCTCCCAGCAAATGCTCGGTACCCAAGGAAACCATGTAAGGCGCGTCTTCCAGAGAGTCCTCTTCTATGACCAAAGAGCGCGAGAGAAACTGACCAATAGCGTCTATGGGAATGGTCGGGATAGCACCAGTGCGTCCCGGCTTCACGCGTACCCGCGGCGATAGCTTGATCTCCGGGCGTCCCTCCCGGGTCATACCGATGACCGGCTGCCCGTCACCGCGGTAGGCGAGATAAAGAACGTCGCCGGGATAGAGTAAGAGTCGGGGTTCTTTACCTGCGGATTGCCTTGCCACACTTCCTTCCAGCGCCAGGGTTCGCGCAGAAATTTCTTGGCGATATCCCAAAGCGTATCGCCCGGCTGGACCGTATAAGTCTCAGGATGATCGGGATTGAGGTGGGGTCGCCGCGATCACTGCCAATTGCAGCAAACACCCACACAACATCAGCAAAACCAGCCGCCAGATCGCCATGTCAACTCCTTTACTCGAAGTATTTTGTCAATGCTGCAATACAAAACCTATGAAATAAGATTAACTATAAGATATAACCCTATGAAGTATCAATATTTATTCCAAATATTCTTTTCTTGTAGACCGCAGGATCATGCACCTAGCAAACGCCTTATAATCAGGCCTCAACTAAGATAGACACCACACCCATGGCTATTCTCGACATTCTTCACTACCCGGATCCCAGATTACGCAACACTGCTCAGCCGGTTGCCGAAGTTGACGAGCGTGTTCAACATCTGCTCGATGACATGCTGCAAACCATGTATGCAGCTCCCGGCATCGGGCTAGCGGCAATTCAGGTGAATGTGGCCGAGCGGGTGATAGTGATCGATGTCTCCGAGGACAAATCTGCCCCCCTGTGTTTCATCAATCCGCAGCTAGAACTCACAGGCGAGCTGACCGAAGCGGAGGAAGGATGTCTTTCAGTACCCGGCATCTATGAGGCGGTCGAGCGCCCGAAGCAAGTAACCGTGCGGGCGCTAGGGCGGGACGGTCAACCCTTTGAGTTAAAAGCCGATGGACTGCTGGCGGTTTGCATTCAACACGAGATAGATCATTTAGACGGGAAACTCTTCGTGGACTATCTATCACGCCTCAAACAGCAGCGCATTCGCAAAAAAGCCCTCAAACACAATTCCGCGAGGAAATAACCCGCCAAGGGTGAAGAACAGATGACCCCGCTCAAGCTGGCGTTCGCTGGAACGCCGCAACTGGCCGCTACCATTTTGGCTGTGCTGGTGGCGGCAAAGCTTGTCCCATGCCTGGTCTTAACGCAGCCGGATCGGCGCGCGGGGCGAGGCCGCAAGACTGCCGCCAACCCCGTCAAGCAATTGGCCGTCGCGCACTCCATACCCGTTTGGCAACCCGCGACGCTTGCGCCCGCTAAAGCCGGACATCAGGACGCGGAGCAAACCTACCTGGCCCTGCAAGCAGCCCGGACGGATGTACTCGTGGTCGCCGCCTACGGCCTACTACTACCGGCCCGCGTGCTGCACCTGCCGCGTTTGGGTTGTCTTAACGTGCACGCATCGCTGCTGCCCCGCTGGCGCGGAG
The DNA here is from genome assembly GCA_012103455.1 of Gammaproteobacteria bacterium. GTDB lineage: Bacteria > Pseudomonadota > Gammaproteobacteria > HK1 > HK1 > WLWT01. The sequence continues at coordinate 1,711,633 of WLWT01000001.1, read as the reverse complement.
CGAGTCCTATTCAAGCCGCTATTTTGGCCGGTGATACCGTAAGTGGCGTTTCCATCATGCAGATGGAAGAAGGACTGGATACCGGCCCGGTCTGGCTGACCAAGGAATGCTCTATTGTCACAGACGAGACCACTGCCACCCTCACCGAAAAGCTGGCGGTGCTCGGAGCACAGGCGCTGCTAGAGGTCTTAGAGGATCTGGCGCAGCGCGCTCGCCCCGAGCCTCAGGACGACAGCGCCGCTACCTACGCGCCTAAGATCGGCAAAGACCAAGCGCGGCTTGATTTCAGTAAAGCCGCCGGCACGCTGGAACGGGAGGTGCGCGCGTATACCCCATGGCCCACCAGCTATACCGCAATCAACGGCGAGCGGGTGCGAATTCTAGAGGCGGCCGTAGCCACGCAGTACAGCCCCGGTGTTGGGGGTGCGGACCTGTTCCCCGGAACCGTCATCACCGCCAGCGCCGCCGGAATAGTAGTGGCCACCGGCGAAGGTGCCCTCGCCATGCAATCGTTACAACGGGCCGGGGGCAAACCGGTGAATGCCGCTCAATATCTGAATGCGAGGCCCCTGAGGCCCGGAATAGTCATTGGCTAAGCCAACTGACGCGGGCGGTGTAGCCAGGCGGGCGGCCTGTGCCGCGCTGGTGGACGTGCTGTTGGATGGTCAGCGGCTAGACACCGCTTTGACCCGCCATCAGACCGGACTGCCTTGCCCACGTGACCGAACTCTGTGCCGCGCTCTGACCACCGGCGCAGTACGGTGGCGGGAGCGGCTGGCCGCCATCACCGCCCACTTGCTGCATAAGCCGCTCAAGGATAAAGCGGTGCAAGTGCCGATCATCATTGGCCTTTATCAAATGCTCTACATGCGGGTACCCGACCACGCGGCCATCTCCACCAGTGTGGAGTTGACCGCACAGATAGGGGTAAAGAGCGCCCGCGGCTTGGTCAACGGGTTGCTAAGACGGTTTCAGCGGGAACGGGTGGCGGTGTTGGCGGCCGTGGACGCAGAACCAACAGCGGTTTGGTCCCATCCGCGGTGGCTCATCGAGTCCTTACATCAAAGCTACCCCGAGCGCTGGCAAGACATATTAACAGCCAACAACACCCAGGCACCGCTCACTTTGCGCGCCAACCGCCGACGCACCAACCGCGCTAGCCTCGCCGACGCGCTGGCCAGGCTAGCGATAGACGCAACCCCCAGCGATTACGCCGAGCACGGCTTACACCTATCCTTTCCACCTCATTATTCCCCCTCATCTCACCCTCCCCCCTCATCTCACCATCCAGGGGCGCTACCGGGTTTCGAGGCCGGACACTTTTCCGTCCAAGATGCCGCCTCTCAACTAGTGGTACAGACCATCGAACCGCGCTCTACCGGTCGTGTACTAGACGCTTGCGCAGCCCCCGGTGGTAAAACCACGGCGTTGCTTGAAGCCTTTGATAATCTACACATAACCGCTGTGGAACTCGCGCCCGAGCGCAGTCAACAGTTGCAGGACAATCTACGGCGCCTGCGCTTGCGGGCCGAGGTGATTGAAGCGGACGTGTGCGACCTGGGGGCGTGGTGGGACAGGCGGCCATTCGATCACATATTGCTAGACGTACCGTGCTCGGCCACCGGCATCATCCGCCGCCATCCGGATATCAAGTTGCGCCGCAAGCGCGAGGACGTAGAGCGCTTCGCGGCGCAACAACTTACGCTCCTGCAAAGTTGCTGGCCGCTGTTGGCCAAGGGCGGAACGCTGGTATACGCTACTTGCTCGGTTCTCCCCGCTGAAAACAGCGAAGTTATTAGACAATTCCTCGCCAGCAGGGTAGATGCCGGTGAGTTGCCCCTTGAGGTGCCATGGGGCACAGCCGCTCTACATGGACGTCAAATCTTCCCAGGAGAAGCCGAAATGGATGGTTTCTACTATGCTCGGTTAACTAAATCCTGACAGCTTGAAATCGTGCCACCGCCGCGCATCACAACATGTTGAATGCCCCAGCAACCATCCATCGAGCGAGGGCGAGCCGCGCCTCGAACACATGCAGGCTCGCCGGTAAAAGTCCATTAGGAGCATTAATAGTTACCGTCTGCGCGGTATTGTTCTCCTGCGCCGCACTCGCCCAGGGCTTCGTGGTAGAGCAAGTCGCCCTAAGGGTGGTGAACGATGTCTATCACCTGGACGCCGACATCGGTATTACCCTGACGCCGCAAATCGTTGAAGCCCTGGAAAACGGGGTTGCCATCACCGTAATGGTCGAAACCGATGTGGTACGCAAGCGGCGCTGGACCTGGAATGAGACCATCACGGACGTGGAGGCCCGCTACGCCATCGAATACCACGCGCTGAGCGGCCAGTACGTGTCTAAAAATCTCGAACTCGGCCTGTCGCGTAACTATCACCGGCTCAAACCGTTGCTCGATGATCTGGGTAAAGTGCGCGACTTCCCGCTCATTGCGGCGCGGCGTCTATCACCTGATGACAGTTACAGTGTTCGCGTGCGGGCGCGGCTGGATATAGAGTCGCTCCCAGTACCCATGCGCCCACGGGCTTATCTGAACTCGCTGTGGCGGTTACAGAGTGATTGGTACGAGTGGCCCATCGAAAGAACCTCCTCTGAATGAAATCCTTCACTCTAGGTTCTTACACTCCAGGCTCCTTCACGCTAAGCATCTGGCCGGTGCTGGCCCTCATTGCCGTATTGTTGGCCGCCATTGCCCTACTCAGCAATGCCACCGAGGACTCAGCCCGCTTCGGCGAACTCTATTCACTGCTACTGGTAGTCAACGCGGCCGGTTTGCTGGGCCTAGCCGTGCTGCTCGGATGGAATCTGGCGCGGCTTATCAAACAACTACGCCGGCGCGAGACGGGCGCACGCCTCACCACCCGCATGACCGGTTTATTCGTGTTGCTAGCGCTGACCCCGGTACTGGTGGTGTACCTGTTCTCCTTGCAAACCCTGCACCGTGGCATCGAGTCATGGTTCGACGTACGTATAGAAAACGCGCTCTCGGACTCTTTGGAACTCACTCAGACCTCGCTTGATATCCGCATGCGCGAACAACTGCGGGTCACTCAAACCATTGCTCATCAACTGACGGGCCTTGAATCCGATGGCTTAGCGCTATCCCTGGGCGATGCGCTCACCACCAGCTTGGCGGCCGAACTCATGGTGATCGATGCCCGCGGCCAGATCTTGGCTGCCAGCAATACCGACTCTTCGGTGCTAGTGCCCAAATCCATCGCCTCATCACTTCTGCTGCGCATATCGGAAACACGTACATACGTGGCTCTGGAACCTGGCGAGGAAGCCAGTTTGAACGTGAGAGCCGTGGCCGAGGTAGCGAGCATCGGCGGCGATCCGCGCTATCTGCACGCCCTCTTCCCGGTGGACGAGCGCATGAGCGAACTGGCCGGCAGTGTGCAGAGCGCTTATGCCAAATACCGCGAACTGGCCTACCTGCGCGATAGCCTTAAATTCTCGTTCACCCTCACCTTGTCGCTGGTGCTGCTGCTCAGTATCTTCGCCGCCGCCTGGGCGGCGTTTTATTGCGCCCGGCGGATGGTCGCCCCCCTCACCGGTCTGGCAGAAGCCACCCAGGCCATCGCCGAGGGCAATTACGAGCGGCGGGTCGATGAGACCAGCGACGATGAACTGGGATTTTTAGTCAGCTCTTTTAACGACATGACCCGTAAGCTGCGCCGGGCGCGGGACGAGACGCGGCGCAGCCAAGCCCAGGTAGAAGAGCAGCGAGCTCACTTAGAAGCGGTGCTGGCGCGCATGTCCTCGGGAGTCATCACCATTGATGATCAACACCGGCTGATCACGGCCAATCCGGCGGCGGCGCAGATATTGCTTCTAGAGGATGAATTGCGCCAAGGTGAAACGGAGCTGGAACCGCTCCCCATCGCGAACCTTGCCACCCGCGTGCCGCGCCTGGCACCACTGGCGCACACCCTGTCCGCCCGGTTGGCCAAGGCTGCTCCGGATTGGCGCGCCGAGGTCAGCTTATTCGGGCCCAACGGGCGGCAAGTACTGGTTTGCCGCGGTACCGCTCTACCGGGACCAGACGATGAACAGGGCGGGCACGTGGTCGTATTCGACGATTTGACCGCCCTGATTCAAGCGGAGCGTAATGCTGCCTGGAGCGAAGTTGCCCGCCGTCTGGCCCACGAGATCAAGAACCCCCTGACGCCCATACAGCTATCGGCAGAACGCCTCAGACACAAATATCTATCGCACCTGGACGGCGACGAAGCATCGTTGCTAGACCGGCTGACCAAGACCATCGTCAACCAGGTGGAATCGATGAAAGACATGGTCAATGCTTTTTCCGCCTATGCCCGCAGCCCGGAAAATCAGCCGCGCCCGGTGCAGCTAAATGCGCTGGTGGCGGACGTGGTGAATCTGTATCCGCCGCAGGCGGTATCCACGAAGCTAGATGAAACCCTCCCACTGGTGGAAGCCGATCCCGACCGGCTGCGCCAGCTACTGCACAACCTCATCAAAAACGCGCTGGAAACGGGCGCCGCGGAAACGGGCGCCGCGGAAACGGGCCAGGCGATAGTGGTAGCCACCGCGACCCGCCACCGCACCGGCGGCGAAGTGGCGGAACTACAGGTCAAGGACGCGGGACCCGGCATTGATGAAGCTTTGTTGCCGACCTTGTTCGACCCCTACGTCACCAACAAAACCAAGGGCACCGGCCTCGGCTTGGCCATCGTCAAGAAAATCGCTGAAGAAAACGGCGGCGTCATCACCGCCGCGAATAACGAGGACAGCGGTGCCACCTTCACCTTGCGCCTACCCACCACCCGGACCACCGCCTTGGATGACTATGCTGATAGCCGCCGGGCCAGGAGACAGATGAACTCATGAACCCGCAATTGCTCGTAGTCGATGACGAGCCCGATATCCGCGAATTGCTCAAAGAGATCCTCGAAGACGAGGGTTATGACGTGCATACCGCGCAAAATGCGGAGGAAGCGCGCCAAGCGCGCAGGGCGCGGCGGGCCGACCTCACTTTGCTCGATATCTGGATGCCCGACACCGATGGCATTACCTTGCTCAAAGAGTGGTCCGAGACTCATACCGTCGATGCCTCCCCCGTCATCATGATGTCGGGACACGGCACGGTGGAAACCGCCGTGGAAGCGACCCGGCTAGGCGCTTACGACTTCATCGAAAAACCGCTTTCGATGGCTAAATTGCTGCTCACCGTACGCAATGCCCTGGCGGCCGCCCAGTTGGACCGGGAAAACAGATGTTTGCGCCAGGAGATGCGCTCGGTGGCGCGGCTCATCGGCAAGAGCCCACCGATGGAGGCACTGCGTCATCAAGCCCGCCGGGTTGCCGCCCACGGCGCCCCTATTCTCATCACCGGCGAAGCAGGCAGCGGTAAAACCACGCTGGCCCGGTTCATTCACAGCGAAGGCAGCCGCCGCGAGGGCCCGTTCTCCCGGGTATCGGTGGCAGCGTTGGCCAACGACGATGGGGACAATGCCCTATTTGGCGCCGAAGACGGGGAGCAGATCATGTACGGCGCCCTAGAAGAAGCCAACGGTGGCACGCTTTTTTTAGAGGACATCGCCGATTTGCCACCATCGCTGCAAGCCCGCCTGTTCGGCGCCCTCGATCAGCGCATTTTCCAGCGCGTAGGCGGCGTGGAGCCGGTGGCGCTGGACACACACGTGATTGTCGCCACGTCTCGCAGTCTGGCCGATGAAGTAAGAGCCGGTCATTTCAGAGCAGATCTCTTCTACCTGGTACAAGTGTTGCCACTCAAGGTGCCGCCCCTGCGCGAGCATCTCGAAGATCTGCCGGAGCTGCTGGAATACTGCGTAGAGACCCTGACCACGCAGGACAATCTACCCTACCGCCGCTTCACTGTCGCCGCCCAGAACCGCCTACGCAATCACCCTTGGTCGGGCAATATTCGCGAACTTCGCAACGTAGTGCAGCGGCTGCTCATCTTGGGTGATGGCACGCAGATCTCGGCTAGCGACGTAGACCGTGCGCTGGGCGCGCAACCGCTCCCTGGCCACAGCGCCGCGCAATCGATGGCCAACATCGAGCTATCACTTGAGCTACCACTTAAAGAAGCGCGAGAGAAATTCGAAAGAGCTTATTTCGAATACCACTTGCGCGAGTCGGGCGGCTCAGTCGGCAAAGTGGCCAATCTCTGCGGTGTAGAGCGCACTCATCTTTACCGTAAGCTGCGCGCCCTCGGCATCAACGTCAAACAGATCACCGGATGAAAATCATCATTCTCGGTGCGAGCCAAGTTGGCTCATCAGTGGCGCATAACCTCGCCTCCGAAGCAAACGACATCACCATCGTCGATCACGATCCGGAACCGCTGCGTGCGTTGCAAGATCAGTTGGACCTACGCACGGTGGTCGGCCAAGCCTCGCATCCGGATGTACTGGCCCGAGCCGGCGCCGAGGATGCGGACATGTTGGTGGCCGTTACCAACAACGACGAAACCAACATGATCGCCTGTCAGGTGGCGTACAGCTTATTTCATACACCCACCAAAATCGCCCGCGTACGGGCCGCTGAATACCTGAACCACCCAGCGCTTTTTTGCCAAGAAGCATTGCCCGTGGACGTACTCATAAGCCCGGAGCAGATCGTCACCGAATATGTACAGCGACTCATCGAAACCCCTGGCGCGCTGCAAGTGCTGGATTTCGCCGACGGGCGGGTGCGCATGGTGGCCGTCAAAGCTTTTTACGGCGGCCCCCTGGTCGGTCATGAGCTGCGCACCCTGTCCGAACACATGCCCAATGTAGATTCTCGCGTCGCCGCTATTTTTCGCCGCGGCACGGCCATCGTGCCAGATGGCAACACCGTCATCGAAGTAGACGATGAGGTCTTCTTCGTCGCCGCGGCGGAGAATACCCGGGCAGTCATGGGTGAGCTGCGCCGTCTTGATAACCCGGTCAAACGCATTTTTCTGGCCGGCGGCGGCAACATCGGTAAGCGGCTGGCCGCCAGCCTCGAGTCAAATTACCAGGTGAAGCTTATCGAGCGCGAAGCCAAATCCGCCGCGCGGCTCTCCGAAGAACTCAATTCGACCATCGTGTTGCAAGGCGACGCGGCAGACGAAGACTTGTTGCGCGATGAAAGCATCGACAGAACTGACGTATTCTGCTCGGTCACCAACGATGATCAGGTCAATATACTGGCCGCCATGCTGGCCAAACGCATGGGCGCGCGCAAAGTCATGTCGCTCATCAACCGGGGTGCGTACGTCGATCTGGTGCAAAGCGGCCTCATCGACATCGCCATCTCCCCGCAACAAGCCACCATCGGTACGTTACTGGCCCACGTGCGGCGCGGCGATGTGGTGGTCGTGCATAGCCTCAGACGCGGCGCGGCGGAAGCCATAGAAGCTATCGCTCACGGCGACCGGCGCACATCCAAGGTGGTGGATCGCAAAGTGGAGGAAATCCGCCTGCCGCGCGGCGCCAGCATCGTCGCTATCGCCAGAGAACACGAAGTGGTGATGGCGCACCATGACACCATCATCCGCGCCAACGATCACGTCATCTTATTAGTACTGGACAAACAACGGGTACCAGAGGTCGAGCGTTTGTTCCAGGTGGGCGTCACTTTTCTTTGAGGGTATCAATCACTGTGCACCCGCGCCCGGTTCAACGCATTTTAGGGATCTTGCTCATGCTGTTCAGCCTTACCATGGTGGCACCGTTTGGAGTATCCCTTGCATTCGGGGACGGTGCCAGCGAGGCATTTTTGGGCGCGTTCGCCCTGATCGCAGGCGTTGGCTTCACCCTCTGGCTGCCCGCGGCCCGCTCCAAACGGGATCTTCGCTTACGCGAAGGCTTCATGGTGGTAGTCATGTTCTGGCTGGTCCTAGGCCTGAGCGGCGCGGTGCCGTTTGCCCTGGCAGACAAACCGAGCATGACGCTGGCGGACGCCGTATTCGAGTCCGTATCGGGGCTTACCACCACCGGTGCCACGGTCATCATCGGCATAGACGAACTGCCGCCTTCCATTCTTCTCTACCGACAGTTATTACAGTGGCTGGGCGGCATGGGCATCATCGTATTAGCCGTCGCCATCTTACCGGTCCTGGGGATCGGCGGCATGCAGCTATACCGGGCGGAAACGCCGGGCCCGATGAAAGACACTAAACTCACCCCGCGCATCACCGAAACGGCCAAATATCTCTGGTATATCTACCTGGGACTCACTTTGGCCTGCGGGCTGGCGTACTGGCTGGCTGGCATGTCGCCGTTCGATGCCCTGGCCCATAGTTTTTCCACCATAGCCATCGGCGGTTTCTCCACCCACGACGCCAGCCTAGGTTATTTCTCGAGTCCTCTTATCGAGGCGGTAGCCATCGTCTTCATGGCCATTGCCGGGGTTAACTTCGCGCTGCATTTCGTGGCCGTCAGGCGCACTACCCTCACCGGTTACGTAGATGACGAAGAATGCCGCGCCTACCTCTATATACTCATAGGCTTGGCGGCGACAACCAGCGCCGGACTTTATTTCTCATCGAATTTCGAAGGCTTCGCCACGGCCCTGCGTCAGGGGGTTTTCCACGCCGTATCGATCTCCACCACCACCGGTTTCACCACCACCGGCTATCATCTATGGCCGAGCTTTTTACCGGTCATGCTGTTGTTCGCAAGCTTCATCGGCGGCTGTGCCGGCTCTACCGGTGGCGGCCTCAAAGTGATCCGGGTGTTGTTGTTGTTAAAACAAGGCAAGCGCGAAATCGCGCGCCTCGTCCATCCCAATGCCTATGTGCCCATCAAACTCGGCGGCACACCTCTGTCGGGCCGGGTTATAGACGCCGTGTGGAGTTTTTTCGCCGCCTACGTAGCGCTCTTCGCCCTCATGCTGCTAGTCCTCATGGCCACGGGCTTGGATCAGGTGACGGCGTTCTCCGCCGTCGCCGCTTGCCTCAACAACCTAGGGCCGGGGCTAGGCGGCGTGGGGGCGCACTACGCCAGTATCAACGACACGGCCAAATGGATACTCAGTGCCGCCATGTTCTTCGGCCGCCTCGAGATCTTCACCCTGCTGGTCATCCTCTCACCCATGTATTGGCGGGAATGAAACGATGAAGAACAGACTCGTAAAAATGCTCGAGGCCGGCCGGGACGATGCGCTGTTGCGCTTCAGCTTAGGCAATATCTACTTAGGAGAAGGCGATACCGCCGCTGCCGTCGATCACTTGCGCAAAGCGCTAACCCACGACCCGGGTTACTCCGCCGCCTGGAAGCTGCTGGGAAAAGCTCTTACGCAAGCCGGTGATGATGAGGGAGCGCTGGCGGCTTACACCGGCGGAATCGAGGTTGCAACGCAAAAAGGTGACATGCAGGCAGCCAAGGAAATGAGCGTATTCGCGCATAGAATTACCAAGAAACTCGCCGAGTGATGTTCTCGATACTTTACTGATGGTCTCATGGAGCCGCCTTTTGCTTGCCACAAACTCATCATCCATGCGCACCTCCAAACGGTGATCAGGTGTCGAAGATGCGCGAGCACGTTACGGCGCACCTCGAACCTCTACCGGATTCAGGTGTCCATCCTTTAGGCGCTGGCGCCAGGAGCCATGGTCATCATGATCTGAGCCATCGCGATCTAGGCCATTGCGATCCGGGCGATCACGACCTTAACGGGCGGCGTCCAGGCACAACGGATCGACCGGCGCGGCCAGCGGCAGTCCTCATACCTATAGTCGAACACCCGGGCGGGGCGACCGTCCTATTGACCGAACGTACCCGCCACTTGAAACACCACGCCGGCCAGGTAAGTTTTCCGGGTGGCCGTGCCAACGATGAAGACCACGGCGTCATCGACACAGCGCTGCGCGAAACGTGGGAAGAAATCGGTTTAGCATCGCATCACATCGAGATCGCCGGCCTGCTGGACAATTACCTGACGGGTAGCGGATTTTTGGTGACCCCGGTGGTCGGTTTCGTACGACCGGGATTTGCCCTCAAGCTAGACCCATTCGAAGTGGCGACGGCGTTTGAAGTGCCCCTCGCCTTCTTCATGGACCCGGCCAATCACGCCATCGAGAGCCGCCTAGACGGTCAAGCGGAGCGGCGCTACTACGCCTTCCGTCACAGCGGTCATCTCATTTGGGGAGCGACAGCGGGCCTGCTGATGAACTTGTACCGTCGCATCAGTGGCCAGCTGCCAACTGCTTAGGCTGCTGCCGCATAGGCCCCCTGCTGCATAGGCTAACCCCTGATTTACAGGGTCAATCTATAGCTTCAGCGATCGCTTTACCCAGCGTCTGGGTACTCGCCGATCCGCCCAGATCCGGCGTATGCGCGGCCGCGTCGGTCAAGGCTCTTTCGATGGCACGCTCCACCGCCTGTGCGGCGCCGTGATGACCCAAGTGAGCTAACATCATAGCGCCAGACCAGATCTGTCCGATGGGGTTAGCAATTCCCTTACCGGCGATATCCGGTGCCGATCCGTGCACCGGTTCGAACATGGACGGATAGGCTTTTTCCGGATTGATATTGGCAGACGGTGCCACGCCTATAGTGCCGGCCACGGCCGGTCCCAAATCCGAGAGTATGTCACCGAACAAGTTAGACCCTACCACCACGTCGAACCAATCGGGATGCAAAACAAAATTCGCCGCCAAGATATCGACGTGGTACTGATCCGTACGAATGCCGGGATACTGTGCGGCGACGGCGGCGAAACGTTCGTCCCAAAACGGCATAGTGTGAATAATACCGTTTGACTTAGTCGCAGAGGTGACGTGTTTAGCCGGCCGGGTTGCCGCCAGCTCAAAAGCATAACGCATGATACGATCGACCCCATGACGGGTAAAAATACTCTCCTGAGTCGCCATCTCGCGCTCAGTACCGGCGAAGAGCCGCCCCCCTATCTGCGAATACTCGCCCTCGTTGTTTTCGCGTACTACATAAAAATCGATGTCTTCCCGGTTACGATGCCGAAGCGGAGAGCGAATACCAGGAAGTAAGCGTACCGGACGCAGATTGACGTATTGATGAAACTCGCGCCGCAACGGGATCAACAGCCCCCACAACGACACATGATCGGGCACCCCCGGGAAGCCCACCGCACCGAGGAAGATGGCATCACACTCGGATATTTGCGCGATGCCGTCCTCCGGCATCATGGCGCCGCTAGCCTGGTACCGCTCGCAACTCCAATCGAATTCGCGCCACTTAAACTCTATACCGTATTTTGCGCCGGCTGCCTCCAGCACCCTGACACCCTCGGGTACGACTTCATTGCCAATGCCATCTCCTGGGATAACGACGATTTCGTATTTACTCATAACGTCAGTCTCTGCCCGCGCGCTCGCGGCCGGCTAAGTGAGTGAGCCAGCTAAGATGATGTGCCGGATAAAATGACCAATATTTGCAACCGTGGCTGGCGGCTAGGCCAGAGCCTTCTGCACAGCTTCCAGCAGTTGCGGTCCGGTCACCGGTTTGACTAGATAACCGACCGCTCCTTGGCGCATACTCCAAATGCGATCGGTTTCACCGTCCTTGGTCGTCACAACGATAACGGGAATGTCTTTGGTATCAGATTCTTTGCCCATCTGGCGCATAGCTTGAAAACCATTCAGGCCAGGCATCACGATATCCATGAGCACCGCGTCGGGTTTCTCGCTGCGCGCCGTGGAAATACCTTCCTCAGCACTGCGGGCTTCCAGGGTTTCATAACCCCCCGCTTCCAACATCGCGCGTAACGACTGCACTTCAGTCGCCGAGTCATCAACGATGAGTATGCGTGCCATCAATTCATCTCCGTCGGTTAACCGCCCCCGGTCATCAACAAACTTAGACCCAACAGCGCCCGGCGAGTACGAGGGGAACGCTAACTTTGTCGAAAGTTATCCATAAGGGCGCCTGCTAAAAATGCACTTTTTCCGCGATGGCGGCGTCAGCTCCGTGCTCGAATCCTCAGGTATCACCAACACACTGCGGTTGTGCGCGCGGGGCTTCCTTGCACTCACGAGACAATGACTATTTTTAGCAGGCGCCCAGTAGCCATTTTCGAGGTCTTCGCCGTGTAACCTTCAGGCGATTGCCCCAGGGTATTAACCCCAAGGGTATTAACCCCATAAGTTAAGCGGTGGCATCGTTTTTAAGCAGTCCGTTAGGTTAACATGAGCAATTGTGTAAAAGCGTATTTTGTCGAACTTTAGTCACGCGCCACGGCTACTGCTCGCTACCACCACCTACAAGAGACATCCCTGATGAAAGTCGCTGTCCCCAAAGAACGCCGGGAAGGAGAGACTCGCGTGGCCGCCTCCCCGGAGACGGTCAAAAAGTTCGTCCAGATGGGCCTACGAGTATTCATTGAATCCGGCGCGGGAATCAACGCCAGTTTTTTAGATGAGACCTACGCCGAAGCCGGCGCTTACATTGCAGCAAGCGCGCAAGAGACATTGAGCGAGGCCGATGTGGTGCTCAAAGTGCGCCCGGCGGACCAGAGCGAATTAGCCTTGATGAAATCCGGTGCTCATCTCATCGGTATGCTCGAACCTTACGACGACCTGGAAGGCGCCCGCCGTTATGCCGAAGCCGGCGTCGATGCGTTTTGCATGGAATTGGTACCACGCATCACCCGGGCCCAGTCGATGGATGTACTCTCATCGCAATCCAACTTAGCCGGCTACCGCTCGGTTATCGATGCAGCAGGCGAATTCACCCGCGCGATGCCGATGATGATGACCGCCGCCGGCACCGTGCCACCCGCTAGGGTACTGGTGATGGGCGCTGGTGTTGCCGGACTTCAGGCTATCGCCACGGCCAAACGCCTAGGTGCCATCGTCAGCGCGACGGATGTACGCCCCGTAGCGAAGGAGCAGGTGGAGAGTCTTGGCGCCAAATTCGTCACCGTCGAGAGCGAAGAAATGGCGCAAGCGGAAACGGCGGGCGGTTATGCCAAAGAGATGAGCGATGAGTACAAAGCGGCGCAGGCCCAACTTATCGCGCAAACGTTGACCAAACAAGACATCGTCATCTGTACCGCCCTTATCCCTGGGCGCCCAGCGCCCACGCTTATCGACGATGCCATGGTTGCGTCGATGCGCCCAGGCTCGGTCATCGTTGATTTGGCGGTAGAGCGCGGCGGCAATTGCACACTATCGCAGCCGGGTAAGACGATCGCTGTCAACGGCGTCAAAATCCTCGGGCATGTCAATGTCGCCGGCCGGCTCGCGGTCGATGCCAGCGCTCTTTATGCGAAGAATTTGTACGCCTTCCTCATCCCCCACGTGGAAGAGTCGTCCAAGCAGCTCAACATCGACTGGGACGATGAGATCATCGCCGCTACCGCCCTCACCCGTAACGGCCAGATCATCCATCCTCAATTCAAAGCCTAGGGAGATTTGCATGAATACCGAAACCGTCGCCGAGCAGGTGGAACTCGCGCGTACCGCAGCGGCCCAAGCGGCCGAGCACGCAGCACAAGCAGTGCAAGCCGCGCAGATCGCCAACGATGCATCGCTTGCCGCCGAAGTTGTCGCTGATGCCGCCGCCATGACCACCAGCATCGACCCCTTCGTATTCCGCTTGGCCATCTTCGTACTGGCCATATTCGTCGGTTATTACGTGGTGTGGAGCGTCACGCCGGCACTACACACCCCATTGATGGCGGTAACCAATGCCATCTCCTCGGTCATCGTGGTGGGCGCTTTGCTGGCGGTGGCGGTGGACACCGGTAGCGCGATGAGTGCGGGCGGCTGGACGGCCAAAAGTTTAGGCTTCGGCGCCCTGGTGCTCGCCTCCGTCAACATCTTCGGTGGCTTTTTGGTCACCCAGCGCATGCTGGCCATGTATAAGAAGAAAGAACGATGAACGCCAATTTAGCGGCTATTGCTTATCTCGCCTCGGGGGTACTGTTCATTCTCGCCCTACGCGGCCTCTCCTCGCCCGAGTCATCGCGCCAAGGCAACCTGTTCGGCATCGCCGGTATGGCCATCGCTGTCGCCACCACGCTTGCACTAAGCGGCATTTCCGACATCGCCACGGCGCTCCTCATCATCACCGGTGTAGCCATCGGCGGCGGCATTGGCGCCGTTATCGCCCAGCGCATTCCCATGACCGCCATGCCGCAACTGGTCGCCGCTTTTCACAGTCTGGTGGGGTTGGCGGCGGTGCTGGTGGCCGCTGCGGCCTTGTACGCCCCCCAAGACTTCGGCATCGGTACGCCCGGTAACATCAAAACCGTCAGTTTGATAGAAATGTCCTTGGGCGTCGCCATCGGTGCCATCACTTTCACCGGGTCCATCGTCGCATTCACCAAATTACAAGGACTGGTCTCCGGCGCTCCCGCGGTGTTCACCGGCCAGCATCCGCTCAATGCCCTGCTCGGCCTACTGATGGTAGGACTCATCATCTGGTTTTGTAGTGAGCAGTCTCAAGCGGCCTTCTGGCTCATTACTCTCATCGCCCTCACCTTGGGCGTTCTCATCATCATCCCCATCGGCGGCGCCGATATGCCGGTGGTGGTGTCCATGCTGAACTCCTATTCCGGATGGGCCGCCGCCGGCATCGGCTTTACTCTGGAGAACACCGCTCTCATCATCACCGGCGCCTTGGTCGGTTCATCCGGTGCCATTTTGAGCTACATCATGTGCAAAAGCATGAACCGCTCGTTTTTCAGCGTCATCCTCGGTGGCTTCGGTGGTGAGGTGAGCACCGCCGCTGGCGCTGCGGCGGAAACACGGCCGGTGAAGCAAGGCAGCGCCGATGACGCCGCCTTCATCATGAAAAACGCCGGCTCCATCATCATCGTGCCTGGCTACGGCATGGCCGTGGCGCAGGCGCAGCATGCGCTCAAAGAGATGACCGATATGCTAAAGGGAAACGGCGTCGATGTATCTTATGCAATCCACCCCGTTGCCGGGCGCATGCCGGGGCATATGAACGTGCTGCTGGCCGAGGCCAGTGTCCCCTACGACGAGGTATTCGAGTTGGAAGACATCAACAGCGCTTTTCCTCAGGCCGACGTGGCTTTTGTCATCGGTGCCAACGACGTGACCAACCCGTCGGCCAAATCAGATCCACAGAGCCCGATCTTCGGCATGCCCGTGCTCGATGTGGAGCGCGCTGGCACCGTACTGTTCGTAAAACGTGGCATGGGTTCGGGCTATGCTGGGATCGAAAACGAATTGTTCTTCCGCGACAACACCATGATGTTGTTCGCAGACGCCAAAAAGATGGTCGAGGATATTGTCAAATCAATATAGCAGGCGTCCCACCGTGAGCACTGACGACGCAGCAGAAAGATCATACCGCGCAGCCCTGGGAGCGGCCCTCTGCGCGACCCCATACGCCAGGGCAACCGGATGATATCTATTCCTGCTGAAAAATCACCTTCTCCCTACGGGTGAGTCCTGGCAGGTGATGTCTGACGATGATGCGCTGGTCGAGGGACTCGTGAACGGCCCTGGTCAAGCGCCGCCTCAGTTCGGTCAGTCCGAAGAGCAGCAGACACAGACGGTTGTGGGCCTCCATCGGGTAGTGGGTGAGCCGGCGCAAATCCTCAAGCCCATCGTTTGGCAGCTGATGGGCCTCGCCGATGATGAGAACGGGTAGCTGGCGCGCTTCGGTGACCAGGCGGGTGACCTCGGCGCGGATGGCCCTAAAGGCGCCCGCGCGGCTGCGCTCGGTGGACAGTCCCAGCTCCCAAGCGATGCACTTGTACATGTCCAATACGTTGCCGGTGGACAGTATGAGGTAGAACAGGCGATGCTATCCTGAGTGCAGGGTATCGGCGCCCTTGCGGCACCCGGTGGTTTGACCCGAGCCGACTTCACCGGTGAGAAGGCCGATGCCTTTTAACTCCAACAAGTGATGAAGCCGGGCCTCGGTCTCGGTGATGGCACTGGCGTGGAACAGCTCATCGGTGTTCAAGGTATCGTGGCAGGGAAAGCGGGTGAGGGTGAAGTGACACAGATACATCAGCCGTCCTCCCGCTCATGGTGCTGGCGCAGCGCTCGCAGGGCCAGCCCTGGCTTGGACTGGAGCGCGGGGGTGTCGGGCTCCAGATTGCGAGAAGGGCGTGCGCGCCTGACAAAACAGTTGGCATAAGCATCGAGCGGTGTTGCCTCGGCAAGCCTTTGCCCTTGATGCCACACTTCGATGGACCGCCCTGGCGGTGCCTGGAGGTCGAAGCGCAGCGTGACCTTCTCGCCCACCAAGGCGGCATCGGTGTCATAGACGATGCCGTTCAGTGAGACGGTACGGTCGCGCTGCACCCGCCGGCTGGCCTCGGACAGGAACAGTGCGCCGAGGTCGAGGGCGGCGTCGGGATAGCTCACCGTATCGGCACAACAGGCCCAGCGCTCAAGGGGCGTATCACCGGCCAGGCTGCGATGGGGGGCCTGATGTACTCACCTTCGACATAGGCCCATAGGCGCCGGTTCAGGGCCGCCAAGCTGGCCGTGTCATCCGGGCTCAGCGTGGGCATGAACTGGGGCGCACGGTTCTGAACCAACGATTCAAGCTTACCCTTAGAAAGAGCGTCAAATACACACGGTTACGAGCGCTGAGCAGCCACTTGTCCGCGTGACCCACCCGTTCCATCCCCTGTTCGAGCGCTGTTTCGAACTGCTAGACGTGCGCCAGACCTGGGGCGAGTACTGCGTTTACTTCTACGGCGACGCCGACGAACTCAAAGCCCTTCCAGCGCGCTGGACTGATGCCGGTGCACCCGACCCATTTGTCGCCATTGCTGACGGGCGGGCGCACTTTCATTTCAGGCCGACACTGTCGATCAGGAAACCATCGACATCGAGCTTTGACCGGCCTTGTCGTAATCCGAATTCGATCCCGCGTGCATGAACTCGCGCCACCTGCACGATTGGATCGAGCTGAACGACGACAACCAGGTCAGAATCCTGAACGTCCAGTGTGCCAATTTGCGACACAGGAAGGCGAACTTCTTTCGGCTCTGCGGCGGACAGTGGGATATTCTTGTTGATCGATACTTTGACCATCGCCGGCGTATCCACGACGGTACCTTCCGGAATGTACACGGGCGCCATTGATGAGCAGCCCGAGAGACGACAGTACCACTGCGGTACACATCGTTAGCGCAATTCGAAGATAGGGCACGGCTCCAATCCCGTGGTTCTGGTGAGTCACACCCTGATCATAGCCGGGCGCGCCTACCGAAATTACCGCGCTAATGCACCGACCAGGCCTGTCAGCCGCTCTTTTTCTCATCCGCGTGCGGGTTTTCGGCCCCGGATCCGAGGCGAACTCCACCGCTACCACTTTCAACCCACAGTCTTGACTGCGAATGAACACACCCAGCAACTAAAGGGACTCTTTCGCACACGCCGGCACCTCTTGATCGCGCCTCCACGTAGGACGAAATTCTTTTATGAATCTGCTATTCTCCGGCTAGAAAACTCACACGAGGCTGTAGAAAAACCTCATTTTTCAAATTTCTTATCTAATGAAATCAATCATTTACATAGTAGTAGTAGTAGTAAAACGATGACTATGGGTTTTCTACAGCCTCAACGGACTGAATAAGTGGCACGACATGCCCCGTGAGAGCGTTAGAGATGAACAATTCCCCGAGAGTAGCTACTAACGGAATGGCTAGACCCGAATTGACGGATCTATATGTTGGCATGCGGGTAACCATGGGAAGGGAGATTCTCGGAACGGAGCAGCACGAGTTGGCAATGGCGGTGGGCATCAGCATTGACAAGCTCCAAGCTTTTGAGAAAGGGCTTGAGCGCATATCAGCATCGCGCTTATACAAATTCAGTCAATACGTTGGACGTCCCGGTAAGCTGGTTCTTCGATGGGCTAGGCCCGGAAGCCAAGGCGGTGTTCGGCGGTTTTGAGGCATCACCGGAATCAGCGGCGGAGAACATACGCGACAAGGACAACTGCGAGTTGCTTCGTTTTTACTATAACAACATCACCGCTCCGCAGCGTAAGCGTACGCTGGTGGAGGTCGCGCGTATTGGCGGAGACTAAGGCTCAATACGATAGCTGAGCGTTGCGCGCGAACAGTATCAGGATACTCTGATGAGGCATCAGTCACGACAACTGCGAGGCCACCTAAGATGACGCGGCGGCGCTGGATATTCGACAACGAAGGTAACATTTGGCGAGCGCTGCCAGGTGAGTTCAGATATCGTCTGGCGAGTCGCTTGACCGTGGATAAGCCCCATGACCATGCCATCACCAATCTGGGGTTTGCTTCGCGTGAAGACACTGAGGGATGGACTCATATCCGGTTGGACAAGCACAAAATATCAGCCATAGCGCTGACCTCGCTCCTCTATCATCTGTCCGACCGGCCTACTGGACGGGCTGCTCTTTCAGTGCTCAATACCGATTGGGAACACGAGATATTCGGCGATCCTAGAAGTCTCTACGCACGGCTTGAGCAGTTATCCGTTGAGATTTTCGACGAAGGCAAACAGCGGTTTTTGCATGAGCCTATCGAGCTAGACGGCCTCCGATCACATGATCCGCAGGTTGTTTTGTATCGCCACTGGAAGTCGCAAAGTTTTGAGGCGCACAATATGGCCGACCTTTGCAGTGATTTGTTTGGGGGGCGCTTTACCATCGCGAGGGTGCAACCGAACGCAGAAATGATTATCGAACATATGGGGCATGGCTATAGAGTCTATGACAATAGCTACGTTAACCGCGCTTGCGGCACCCGCCACCAAGACGAGCCCGATACGGTTTACGGCCAGTGGATCGCCCGTACACACCGAGAAGTGCACAAATCGGGTATCCCTCTTCTGGAGGACGTCGATGCGATAATCGGCATCTCCAGAAGTGGTCGTCAGCGCGTCGGTTACCGGCGTATAGTGCTACCGTTCACCAACCCGTTGGGCGAGCCGTTCTTGGTCACCGCTTCGACCAATTGTAACGTCAACCTCCGATGAAGCATCGCCTAGAAACGCGCGAAGATCCTTAAGCAGCTCGTCCTGATGCATCCAAGTTAGTGCGCCACGGAATTCTGGTTCGATGAATCCGTGTATCAACACACCATCGTCGGCGTTGTGATAACCATACCGGTCGCTAACCCCTTTCTCAACAAGGATCCAATCTATAATGGATATCGTGTACTCAGTGTTCCACATAGCAAGAGCTAGTGAACGCGAGATCCGCGGCAAGATTGCCGATAGCAGCCGACCCCGATAATCCTGGCGATACCAACCACAACCAGAGTATGTCACGAGGCCGCTAATGTGCTCGGCCGAGGGAGCCGTGCTCCGGCAAAACGCATCCACCGGGGGCTTAGCGGAACCGTAGAACAAAGAAAGATCTTCTGCGACACTTTTTAAGTTCGTTTCCCCCACATCGTAGACGCGGGCAGCTTGAGTGGCGACGACTTCGCCGTCGGCGTCATATCCAAGAAGGCACAGCGCTCTATCCGGCTCGAACCGATGCACTCTTGAGTCGAACATAGGCATCAGATCCCACCAGGGGTCCTGGATAGACTCATTAACGGCACCAAGCTCCCCCAGACTCGCAAAAGCGAGGGTAACTCCGTGGTTGCGGACAGCTTTGTCGGCATTCAGAAAAAATCGGCCAAGCAGGCCTAAAGGTCCGTGCTCAGCACGAAGGTCTTGCAAAAAGCTTCTTATAGCCTGCTTACCTCCCCCTGTCGCATGAGCAGCAATAGGCCATTGACGAAGACCCGAATCGGACTGCTTGAGTGTTTGCGCGAACTTTTCGGACATGAGAGTTCTCCTCACTTGGTAGTGTTAATAGCGGTGGTCGAAATCGACCACCGCTATTAACACTAACTTCGGAAGAGGACTATCGAGATTGACCCCATGGCCTGAACCAAATGGCTCCCGTGCGTGACGGCTGTGGACAACAAGGGCTGTGACGGGCGAGATATGCGTGACCTCACGTTAGAGGCGCCGGTATGCTGAGTTACGTGAACTCGGCGCGATGCCTGGAATAACAACTAGCCGGAATCATGAAATCCGAAGTGCGTACTCGACAGCACCTAACGGTCCAGGACAACGCGGCTACGGGCATCGCACTCACCGTCGGGAACGCCGCTCTTGTTCCATTGGTCGAGAGCGGCATTAAGCTTTTGGGCGGAACGACCTCGTCTGCGCAGATCGTTCTTACACGCTTTGCTGTCCAAGTCGTATTCACTGCCCTGCTCCTCGCGTTGATTCCCAAGCTGAGGCAACCGCTGCCATCGCCACTGTGGCCCTTGCTTTTGCGCGGTTGCTTGCTCGCACTCGGCTCAGGATTGCTCTATGCAGGACTTGCGGTTATGCCGCTGGTGGAATCCTCGGCGATTTTTTTTATTGAACCGCTGCTGCTGACATGCTTGGCGGGGCTATTACTCGGTGAATCCGTCGGTTGGGGCCGTCTGATAGCCGTGACCGTAGCGCTGGCGCTCGCGGTGGCCGCCCTGATTGCCGCGGGTATTCTCAACGTGGCGACACTGGCGCCGCACCTGCCGACCTTGTCCGAGGCCGGTTTACTCTTAGGCATAGGCGTAGGCGCCACGGTGACCAATCTTCTGTTAACACAGGCGCTTCGTATCACGCCGGTATCAGTTATAGGCCCTTTTCCCTATCTCGAATCGGCGCCGCGCTCTTAGGCTACTTGCTTTTTCCAGGAAGCGCCCGAAATAAGGACAGTGCTAGGCGCTTTATTGGTGGTCAGCGCGGGTGCTTACACCTGGCGCTGGGAAACGTGGCAGTGATGCTTGTCGGGCTTCGAAACACACGCCAATTGGCCTCAAGACCATCAACATCATCGTGACGTCGCCTGCATCTTCTGGCTGCCGCGATGCCAGCGCGCGTGCCCTCGGCGAGGGTGCGAGGGTCAGCCGAACATGGTGGCCAGCCTCAGTCCGTATATGCGTGAGCACATTCGGCTTTCCCCGATGTCATCACGGAGCTACGTAAGCGCCTAAAGCGCGATGCAAAGGGCCGCCTCTATGTAGATGCATTCTTGCTGAGCCATCCGGATCAGGACCATATACGGGGGCTTCGGGAACATTTCCACCTAGGTACACCCGACACATGGTCCGCAGGCGACGACAAGCTCTTCATCCGTGAGATGGGGTCCTCGCCTATCGTGTTCCGGCGCGCCAGCCCCAGTCTGACGCTGTACGAGGATGCAAAGGCCTGGGTCAAGGAAGCGCGGCGTCGCGTGGCGCGATTCCGCGAAGACAAATTCGCCACCGCGTCTGTACTCATTCATCCACCTACCTTAAAGGCGGTGGCTGGAGGCTGCCAGCTGAAGCCGGGGGGGGTTGAACCCTCCCAAGGCGGGACAGTCAATGCCCGGACGGACCATACACGAAACTGTTGGAGACGTATTTTACCACAGCGTAGAGTCCTATCTCAAGCTAGCCCTGTCTGGAGCACGGGTAAACTTTGCCACTACGTTGTCCTACCCCGACGACGACACCCGCGACGACACCCGCGGTTATTTCCCGGACGAGGACATGGACGATACCGTACGTGGCATCTTTGTCATGGCAATGAATTCGGCGTGCCGATGGAGCACTGCCCGCCCGATCACGCGCAGCGGGCGGCCAACAACGAGTTACGCGAAGCGATCCAAGATTACCGCTTCTTTTGGCAAGGCCAGAGTTCAATATCGGCGCCAGCATCGGCTTGGCGCCCATAGACAGCAGCGAGTGGGTAGAGCGTTTGACCACCGCGCTGGACGAGGATCACTTCGCACTATACGAGCAGACCATCCAGCCGCTTACCGGCTATGCGACCGGAAAGTATTGCCAACTACTGGTACGCCTGCCCGATGGCCGGCAACAGTATCGAGCCGAACATACTTCTTACCTGAAGCGCAAAAGTTCGGCCTTGCGTCGCGTATCGATGGCCATATAAAAAACTATCGCGGAGTTCGCCGAGTCCGCAGAGATTACGCAAAAGTTACATCACATGGGTGTGGACTTCGCCCAGGGCCACCACATCGGCTATCCACAGGGCACCTGCTAAAAATAGTCATTGTTTCGTGAGTGCCAAGGAAGCACCGCGCGCACAACCGCAGTGTATAGGTGATACCTGAGGATTGGAGCACGGCGCTGATGCCGCAATCGCGGAAAAAGTGCATTTTTAGAGGTGCCCCACAGCCAATCGGCACTTCTGAAGGCAATCAACGCATCTGACGGTATTCAACGAAAATCCCGGGAGTGAGTAGTAAGCCGCCCTAAGCAGCCCGTATAGTCTTCAACTCGTCCAGCGACAAGATGTAACACTACTACCCCCTCACGCTCCACTACATCACTCGCCAGCAACAATCTCTAGGTAATAACTGTCTTGCGGTTTTGCTGCACCACCCATAGCCAGAGCACCAAGTTAGTAAACCCTAGTACATTAAAGAGCCCCAAATGACACCCCGGATAACACCGCAAAACTGGAACTATCCCACCACCATTCGATTTGGCTGCGGGCGCATCAACGAGCTAGGCGGTATCTGTAGGGAGCTTGGTATGAGTGCGCCTTTACTGGTCACCGATCCGCAATTGGCCACGTTGCCTCCCGTTCAAGACGCACTCGCTGCCTGCCTAAAAGCCGATCTTCGCACCGCGCTCTACCACGACATCCAGAGCAACCCCCTAGAACATCATGTCGCCGCTGGCGTCGCCGTACTCCGCGCGGGCAATCATGATGGGGTCATCGCCTTGGGTGGCGGCAGTGCGCTGGACGCCGGCAAAGCCATCGCCCTAATGGCGGGTCAAACGCGGCCGCTATTCGACTTCGAGGATCGTGCCGATTGGTGGACCCGGGTCGATGAGGCAGGCATGGTTCCGGTGGCCGCCGTCCCCACCACCGCGGGAACCGGTTCAGAAGTGGGCCGTGCTGCCGTTATCACCGACGAGCAAGCCCGTATCAAAAAGATTATTTTCCATCCTCGCATGCTACCCGAGCGGGTGATCTTGGACCCGCAGGTCACGCTCGGCATGCCACCGGCTTTGACTGCCGCCGTCGGCATGGATGCCTTATCCCATGCACTGGAGGCTTTTTGCTCTCCGGTATTTCACCCGATGGCACAAGGGATCGCGGTGGAAGCCATGCGGCTGATACACGAGCACCTGGAGAGCGCATTTAAAGACGGCGACAACATCGAGGCCCGGGCACACATGCAAGTCGCCGCCACCATGGGCGCCACGGCGTTTCAAAAAGGCTTAGGAGCCATGCATGCCATGAGCCATCCTTGCGGTGCTGTACTCGGCACTCATCACGGCCTGACCAACGCGGTTGTGATGCCCTATGTGCTCATATTCAACCGTGCCGCCGTCGCCCCGCAGATGGACTACCTAGCCCGCACCCTCGGCCTGTCCAAACCGGGTTTCGCCGGTGTATTGGCATGGATTATGGAACTTCGAGAAATGTTGAACATCCCGACCACCTTAGCCACCCTGGGCGTTCAGGTGGAACACATAGAGCAGCTCGCGCCCATGGCGGTTGCCGATCCATCCGCGGCGACCAATCCCGTTGAACTGACGCTCGGTGACGCGAAGCGGCTCTTTAAGGATGCCATCAAGGGCCGCCTTTGAATAAACCGGTATTCCCATATGCGAGATCGGGTGCGCCAGGGATGCCAACGCAAACTCAACGCGCTTCGGTCAAACGCCTGCACATACGAGACAACCGCTCAGCTAAAACCTTTTGCAGCTGCTTGTGTAATTTGAGCGGGCAGGTAAACGATGCCCAGTCGGTCACCGGCTCTTCTCAATAAGCAGTAACTTATTGACGTTACAATACCTACGCAGGTTACGCGAGCCTTCTAAGAACCTGTTCAAGATCTGACGATTTTGGACATCTGACCTAAGCTATTGTTATCCATAGTCATAGCGGCTGCGAAGGCAATGACAGACGAGCGAATCTACCCGAGTGACCTATCTCGCCAACAGTTCGAGAAAGTTAGACCGATCCTGGAGGCGGCGCGTCGGCGAACCAAGCCAAGACAACTCGATCTCTATCACGTGTTCAACGCAGTGTTGTACGTGCTGAAGACCGGCTGCCAATGGCGCATGTTGCCCAACGAGTATCCAAAGTGGCGAAGTGTGCATGAGTATTTCACTATCTGGCGGCAATCGTCCCCAGAAGACTCTTGCAGCGCCTTGAACAAGGCGTTAAAAAAATGGGTTGGCGAGGCCCGCAAATCCCAGGGGCGCAGTGGCAAAGCCAGCCTGATCATCGTTGATGCACAGAGCGTGAAGAACACAGACAGTGCAAACCACAAAGGTTATGACGCAGGCAAGAAGACTTCTGGTATCAAGCGGCACATAGCTGTGGACACTCAGGGATTGCTGCACGCTGCTTTTGTGACCACGGCAAATGTCACTGATCGAGTTGGGGCACTGGCCGCACTTGCTGCTCAAGCAGATGGGCGCCTCTCGGAGGTTAGGTGTGTAGTAGGCGATGGCGGGTACACGGGGATGGCTTTCGCTGGCGAAGTGCTGAGATTAATCGGAGCGAACGTCGAAATTATCAAACGCTCGGACACGGGTCGTTTTGCCGTCCTCCCGAAGAGGTGGGTTGTCGAGCGAACCTTCTCATGGTTTGAGAAAAACCGCCGGTTGTGGAAAAACTGTGAGCGGCTAATCGAAAGCTCGTTGGGCATGATGCTACTTGCAAATATTGCGCTGTTGCTTCGGAGATCTTGAACAGGCTCTAAGTACTCCATTACGATGTAAGGCTGACCGTTGGCCTCACCTGCATCATAGACCCGTAGAATGTTGGGATGATCGAGGTTACCCGCAGCCTGTGCCTCATTGAAGAAGAGGCACCGCATACGCGTATCGGCCTCCTCATCGGTACCCGCTTCCCGGGTCCACACCTTGATCGCTACCTGCCGCTCGATAAACGGGTCATGCCCCCTCTGTATACGATGTCCTGGGCACCGCGGCCAGCAACACCCCGTACAGTATATTTATCGATCTTCCCGGGTATCCGTTCGTTGCTCATGGCCGCTTGATGATCCGTTGAGGCGGTGGGCGAAGAGTTGAGCCATTAGGAAATCCATACCCTTTTCCCACAGCCACTTTACAACGGCACATGTGGTACGCATACCACCATTCGTATCAGCTATGTACGGTTACCACGCCGTGTATTTGAGCCTGTTTCGGTAGCAGATAGCACCGGTGGCAAAGAAGCCAGCATCTCTTCGGTCGCATCTTCCACATAAAACGGCATGTCTATGTAAAAGCCCTGCCCGTAATCGACTCCGACTTTACGCAACCGCTCCACCGCCTTCGGCGACTGCACCAACTCGGCGACGGTCTTCTTCCCCATGAAGTGCGCGATCTCATTGACCGACTGCACTACCGCCAAATCCGCCTCATCTCTCTATGTCACGGACGAATATGCCATCTATCTTGACGTAATCGACGGGTAGCCGTTCGAGGGAACTGTAGGAACTTTGCCCAGAGCCGAAACCATCCAAAGCAAAGCGGCACCCCATCTCCGATAAGGTGCGGAGAAAATTCTGCGTCTGATTCATGTTATCGACCGCCACCGCCTCGGTCACCTCAAACACAATCTTGCCCGGTGGCACACGGCTTTGACCGAGCAATTCCAGCACGTATTCCACCAAGTGCGGATCGCTCAAAGATGCTCCGGAGAGATTGATGGCGAAACCGCCCACCCGCCTGAGCCACCGGCGATGCTCGCGCATCCAGTTGAGCATACTGCGGATCACCCAACGATCCACCGCCGGCATATGTCCGAAGTGCTCCGCCGCGCGCACGAACTGCGCCGCCGGCACCGGTTCGCCGGCGTCGTCGCGAATGCCCAGCAGCACCTCGAAGTGGGCTCGGTTGCGTTGTTCCGCCACCAGCGGAGCAACCCGGTGGCAACGCAGATGTACGCCCTCTTGAGACGGGGTTTTCCTGATGCGATCCTGGTAGTCACCGGAGGTGGACCCACCGGACTCGATACGCACCATCTATGTCCGCCCGCATCTGCGCTTCCCAATTTTGCTCGCCGAGTGCATCCAACTCCTCAACGGATACGGCGACAAGAGCGACTCCCCGACCCTCTTGCGCACTTCGCTACAATGCATCGCGCAAACGGACCAAAAGGGATTTGCGATTCAGCAGCCCGGTGTTGACATCCCGCGTCGCACGCCGCTCAAGCAGTCCATGCAGATCTTGCAAAACACGGCTTAGAGCGCGTTCCACCAGCGGCAAGTCTTGGGCGCGGGCTATATAGCCGCAGTGCCACGCCGTAGTTGCATAGCCAGTTCCTGCTGGCTCGTAGTCAACGAGTTTTCGCCACGCTTATCGGACGAAAACAAAACTCGACCGGCTGTGGCCTATCCAGGCGAGCGGGTGTTGCTTGACATCGTCGCCCAGCCCCATCCCGATCTGTTCGCCTGGCTCTATACGCCCCACCCGATTCAGCCAAACTGCCCATTCTTTGGCAATGCCACGCTCTACCGGAACGGCCGGTTGCCCGGCGCCCTCAGCGGCGCCACGGCGGGCGAGAATGAATGCTTCTTGGGCAGAACATGCGGCGCTCACCGCATCCACACTCTCCTGGTACGCCTTCGCTTGCCGTTGAACCAAAGCATCCAGTTCGACTAATGCATCCGTAAAAAGACTCACGTCCCGCTCGAAACCGCTGAGCAAAGGCCCTAATACCGCATCGGCCACGTCCCACAACTCGCTCTCCGGCGCATCGGTATCCCCGAGTTCGGGCCGCAATCGGGCTAACTGGTTGAGCAGTTGTCGTACAGGATGCTCGGAGAACTCAAAAAACGAGGGATCCACGAGAGCAACTTTGTGGATCGCCGGCTCGAGTGCATTCAACCTCATCTGCAACTCGGGGCCGACAGTAAAAACGAAAACTACACCAAAAGCCCGCTCTAGTGCCACGAACGAACTGCCGCATCAGACCGCAAAAACCCGGAAAAAAACGTTCCCTGATCACATCCCTGAGAGAGCGTATCCGTAGCACCGTCAATTCACTTTCCGGTCCATCCGTCATCGCAATTATGCTTTTACCAATGCGACCGCGTAAAAGGACGAGGCCGCAGTTCGACAAGTTTTGAGATTTTCAGCGCCGAGCTAGTTTACACTTATGGAATTGGCTCCCATCTCTAGCCGGATCATCGTTTGTCGACCGTTACGCGAACCGTACTGTTTACCGATCTCGCCGACTACACCGGACGGGTGTCGAGAACGGATCGCGAAGGCTTGCGGCGCATCCCGGCCGAGCATGAAGAGGCCGTACGTCGGCTGGTCGAAGCGGTGGGTGGGCGCATCGTCAAGAACATTGGCGACTCATTCCTGTGTGTATTCGACTCCGCCACCGATGCGCTGCGCACGGTACTCGACATCACCGTTCGCGGCATCGGCGAGCCCTCCGACCTGAAACATTCGCAAGACGGCATTCGTATCGCTCTTTGCACCGGTGATGTCGAGGAAATCGGCGGCGATGTATGCGGCGCACCGGTCAATGGCGCCTCGCGCATCTTGGCACTCACCCCCCCAGGGGAGTGTTGGTTTGGTGCCGGTACCCACACCTGTATGAATGAAATCGAAGTGCCGTGGGAAGGAGTGGGCCGCTTCTCTTTGAAAGGCACTCCTGAAGATCAGGCCTGCTACAGGCTGGTACCGCCCGGACGCACATGGTTACCGCAGCGCATAGAGGAGGCCATCGAGCGGCGCTGTCTGGTGCGCATGAGCCCCGGTGAACGGCCACCGCTGCTGCCGGCTGATCCGGTCATCTTGCTAGAGCGCTTCGAACCGGGCTCCAAGGAATTGAAGACAACCATGTCCAGCCTGCCGGTGTTTGAGCCGCAGGCGTTTTTCCTCGCTACCTATAATATCTCCACAGGCGATCGCCATGAGTGGTTAGCACAGGGACACGGCCTGGTTATCGGCTCACCTGAGGCCATCGATCAGGCCATTGTGGACGTCGAGGAAACGGTCAAGACGCACAACGCCGATACTCTCTCGCTGGACCCCGAAGACACCGTGATGCTGACCCGTCCGTCGCGGGCAGACCTAGAACTGATCATCTGCGGTTTGGCCTTACCCGCGGCACCGTTTTCGGACATCGTCGCCCGTTATACCTATGAATTGCTGCCCGACGGGCGCTGGGTTACCCACTCCAGCCGCGGTGTATTGCGGGTGAATGTGGATATCGACGGGATCACCATAACGGCGCTGCAAAAAGACATCTCCATGGGCGACTGCGTAGTCCCACCGGGGCAAAACCGCAAATTAGAGGAGGCCACCGCCCTGTTGACGCCAGTGGGACCTCTCGATTTCGTCCCAACTAACCGGTACGCTGGAGTGTTTTTACGGGACACCGACATGCGCCTTGCGTTGCGGCGCGGACAATTGGCTGAAATGGGCCGCAACCCCGGCTCACCTGGGTTGGCTTTTCCGAACCGGCCCGGACAAGACAACATCCAGTGGTGTTCCGGGGCACGGGCAGAGCGGGCCCGCGAAAACGGCTTTACTCTAGATCGGGTGCTGGCCGACAGGCAACAAGCCAGTATTGAACTAGCAGGGGATGATGTACGTCTCACCCCATTACACGGCGAGTGCCCCACCTTCGTCATGCGCGACGGCAAGCTTGGACAGGCCAAAAAAGCAGTACGTGTGACCTACGGTGACATGATTATCGCGGGCACTACGGTTATCGCTATTCGCCATCCAGCAATAGGGCTATCCAGAGCAGGTTCATCCGACAGTAGGGGCCATCCGCAGTAGGCTATGAAGATTGCAGATGAAGGCAAACAGACTGTGAGCCGGTACGGAGTATCGAATGGAGCGCGTCCAATGCGCGTTCGAGTAAATGCGTTCATATAAAATGCATTCATATAAAGGGGCAAAGGTCACTATGTTAATGCGTCTTCTCTCGGGTTTCGCAATAACTCTGGCTCTGAGTGCTGCGGCCTGCGCCGAAGTGCGTACGGTCGATTTGAATGAACTCAAGCTGACCTCCACACAACGCCAGGCGACTACCCTCGTCACCAAACTTCTGAGCCGTCATCACTACAAAAAGATGGCCTTGGACGACCGTTTCTCCGCGGCGCTCTTGAAGCGGTATCTGGAAGCGCTGGACCCCAATAGAAGCTACTTTCTGCGCTCCGATGTAAAGACGTTCGAAATTTATCGCTACAAACTCGACGATATGCTCCACCGCGCCCGGGTAGAACCGGCCTTCGAAATATTCAAACGCTTCCGCACCCAGGTGGACACGCGGACCAAATACGCCATTTCACTGCTGGCTCATCCCTTCAACTTCACCCGCGAGGAAGTCTTCGCTTTCGACCGCATCGAAGCACCGTGGGCGGCCGATGAAAAAGCGCTGGACGAGGTCTGGCGGTTGCGGGTCAAGAACGACATCCTGTCGCAACGCCTCGCCGGCAAGAAACCGGACGAAATCAGAGAGCTACTGACCAAGCGCTACGAGCGGCTCGCCTTGCGGGTACAGCAGCTCAACGCGAATGACGTATTCCAGATCTTCATGAGCGCTTATGGGCGAACTATCGAGCCGCACACTACCTATCTGTCACCGCGCAGCTCGGAGAACTTCCAGATCCGTATGCGCTTATCGCTCACCGGCATAGGCGCAGCGCTCTCCACTGAAAACGAATACACCGTCGTGCGCCACATCATTCCGGGCGGTCCGGCCGATCTAGACAAGACACTGAAGGTAGACGACCGTATCGTTGGTGTGGGGCAAGAGGACGGCGAGATCCGAGACGTCGTTAGCTGGCGGCTAGAAGACGTAGTGCAACTCATACGCGGCGAAAAAGGCACCGCTGTAAGGCTAGCGATATTACCCAAGAGCGCAGGACCCGGCGGCAAACGGCACCGGTTACGCCTGGTCCGCGACAAAGTCAACCTGGATGAGCAGGCCGCCAAACTCGACATCCTCGATGAGATCCCAGGCGCGCCCGGCAAGCGCGTGGGGGTCATAGAGCTGCCCACTTTCTACCTCGATAGCGGTGGGCGATCCAGGGGAGAGCGCAACTACCGCAGCGCTTCACGGGACATCCGCCGCCTGCTGGAGCAACTCAAGGAAGAGCCGGTTGACGGCATCGTGATCGATTTACGGGGCAATAGCGGCGGCTCGCTGGATGAAGCCACCGACGTTACCGGATTGTTCATCGATACCGGCCCGGTGGTGCAGATGCGTTACTCCGATGGGCGTATCCAAGTCAAAAAAGACAATGATCGCGGCGTCGCCTACAGTGGACCGCTCATTGTCCTGGTGGACCGCTTCAGCGCCTCTGCCTCGGAGATTTTCGCCGGCGCTATTCAGGATTACCGGCGCGGCCTCATCGTCGGCGAACCCACCTTCGGCAAGGGTACGGTGCAACACTTCGTACCTTTGGATAACTATGCGGAGCGCGGTCAAGAAGGGCTCGGATCGCTTAAGCTGACGGTGGCCCAGTACTTCCGCGTTAACGGCGAGAGCACCCAGCACCGCGGGGTAATACCGGATATTCTCTTTCCTACCGCACTAGGCGCTGAAAGCGTCGGTGAACGGGCATTGGACAATGCCCTGGAATGGTCGAAAACAGCGCCCGCCTCGTTCGCACCGGCCAACTACAAACCCAGTCTAGTGGATGATCTGAAAGTACGTCATGAAGATCGGGTCAATGCCGACCCCCATTTCCAATACCTGGTGGAAGAGGCCAAAGTACAACAAGAAAGTGGTGAACGTAAGAGTTTAAGCCTAGTCCAGCAGTTTAGGGAAAACGAGCAAGCTAACCGGGAGGCGACAGCCCTGGCGCGGGAGAACAAGTTGCGCGTCCACAAGGGCCTAACTCCGCGCGACCCGGATGAGGAGCGGGACCGGGAAGTGATGGAAAAAGAGGAAAAGATATTGGGCGATGCGGTACTGAGAGAAGCGGCCCAGATTCTTCTAGATATATTGAGCTTGCCCAACGGTAACTCTGAAGGTGGCAGTATCGTTTTAGCCCCAGGATAAGCCGGCACAGCCCCCCGCGAATGGGACTGCTTTGGAGTGGGCTGTCTCGAGGTGAGCTACCCCGGCGGTCAATTCTATCCCGGGGTCAATTCTACCGTAGGGGTCAATTCGCAACAGTGCTAGAACACTCCGAGTTCCAAGCCGGCTGCCATCGCTGAGCCGAGTTCGGTGCATACGTGCAGCGCTGGGTCATCGGGTTGCCCTCTGAAGATGAGCGGAGTTTGCACCTCCTTTAGTGCCAAGCCGCTGGCTATGCGCTTGACTGCACGCTTCGCGCCGGAGCCATCGTTGCCGGCACAGACGAATAGAGCATAGGGCAATCCATCCACCCGCCCTTGAAGCGGATAGAAGATGCGATCCAGAAAATCCTTCATGCCTCCCGACATGTAGCCGAAATTCTCCGGTGTGCCTAGAATCAACCCGTCACATCGCAGCACATCCTCAACCCCCGCGTCGCGGGCCAATAGCGCCTGGCTGTAGACCCCCTCAATATCCGGCAAACAAGCGCCCCGCATGACGGCATCCGCCAGGGCTTTGGTATTACCGGTTTGCGAATGATAGACGATCAGCAGATGCTTCATATTCTCCCGCTGATCTGACACTTAACTTAAGTCTTGCAAGTCTTGGAAAGACCAAGCTCCTTGCACAGGTGGTGGAACACGCCGGTGGCCCAAAGAGCGTATGGGATGGCGGCGATGCCACCGGTGAAGAAAAACAGCAGCAGGAACACCCACAGGTTGAAACGCCGTTGCACCGCACCGGACTCAGCCCGCAGTTGCTTCATGTGATCTTCCTTGAGCTGATTGAGATCACGCACCATTACCGGTCCGCCACAGTACTCGCAACGGGGGATGGCGGGAACATCCAGGGAAAACGTCACGGCGACCGCGGCCCCGCAGCTCTCGCAACGATCCACTGCATGGCGGCGCGTGCGCAGGCGGCCATCCACGATAACACCGTGCTGCTCATCCCACACGTAATAAACATTCGGCTGCTGATTGATAATCTGCACGGCGCGCCGCAAAAAGCGTACAGTGCGCCCCGAACTCACCGCCAACTCTTCGATACGCACCTCGGTGGCGTGTTCGAGAATATGCCAAACGCCAATGATGCGCTTCTCGTCGGCACGCACGCCGTAGCCGATGGCCAAAATGACCGCACTCACCCCGGATCCAACCCAGGTCCACGGGCTCATGAAGATGGCGTTCAAAGAGGCGTCGGCGCTACAGCTCGGAGCCAGAATCGTAGTCGCCAGCAGCAAATACCCACAACGGATCATCCAATCGTCGGTGCCGTAGATATTTCTTCGCATCTGCGTTCGGATCCTTCAATCTTGCTTCTTACACGCAACTTCCCCGTGAGATAGGGGGCGCCACCGCATTTAACAAGCTAGGGCGTCCGACCGACTACCCCGCTAAAATCTCCACCACCTGGCGGTGTAACTCCCTGCTACCCGCCGCGATAACCTTGCCATCGCTGTTCAAGCCAAGCGGCGCTCCCGACCAGTCCGTAATCACACCACCAGCACCTTCAATAACCGGCACCATAGAGAGGTAGTCATAGGGCGCAAGGCCGGCTTCCACCACTAGATCAAGATGCCCGCTGGCGAGCATGGCGTAGACAAAACAATCCCCGCCGAAGGTTCTAAACCAAACGCGTTCCGAGAGACGTTGGTAGCCGTTGAGCGCGGCTCCTGCAAACATGTCGATGGACGTGCTGGCGAGTTTGGCGCTAGCGAGTTCCGTGCACGCGCTTACCCGGCATTCACTGGCCCCTTCGACCGTCGCCTGGCCGACACAACCGACCCAGCGGCGCGAGAGCGCCGGTGTGTCTACCACCCCGATCACCGGCACCCCGTCGTGCAAAAGCGCGATCAGAGTGCCGAATAGCGGTTTGCCGGTAATGAACGATTTAGTGCCGTCAATCGGATCCAACAACCACAGGTAAGACGATGTGCCCTCCTTGATGCCGCACTCCTCACCGTAAATACCGTGGCCGGGGAAACGTTGCTCAATGAGCCCGCGCATGACCTGCTCGGAGTCACGATCGGCGGCGGTCACAGGCGTGTTGTCACCCTTACGGGCCGCCTGCGGCGCGCGGCCGAAGTAGTCGAGGATGATGGGACGGGCAATGTCCGCCAGAGCCTGCGCGAAATCGCACAGCGGCGCCCAATCGGTTGGTGTTGTCATAGCGTGTCATTATTGCATTCTTAGCGCTTAACATGCTTGAGGCTCGACTTGAGTGAGCGTGAGCAGGCCCTACAATGCGCTCCCGCCTGCAATGAGGAACAACACTGATGAGCGAAATAGCCGATGTTGTAATAATCGGCGCCGGTGTAGTGGGGTTAGCTATCGCGCGAGATCTCGCCATGGCTGGCCGCGATGTGATCATCGTGGAACAGGCCGATACCATCGGCACCCATACCAGTTCGCGCAACAGCGAGGTCATTCACGCTGGCATCTACTACCAGCCGGGAAGCCGCAAAGCACGCCATTGCGTGCGTGGCAAAGCACTGCTGTACGACTATTGCGCTGCCCACGGCGTCCCCTACAAACGCATCACCAAGCTCATCGTCGCCGTCGATCCCAGTCAAGCCAGCGAATTGGAACGGATCCAGGCCAACGCGACAAACAATGGCGTGGACGATCTGGAATTACTGGATGGGGCGCAAGTGGCGGCGCTGGAGTCCAACGTGCGCGCCGCTGCAGCTTTGTTGTCCCCCAGTACAGGCATCATCGATACCCACTCTTTGATGTTGGCCTATCAGGGCGACGCCGAGGAACACGGCGCCATGCTCGCGTTGCGCAGCCGCTTCACCGGCGCCAGCGTGCGCAATGACGGTATCGACGTCAACGTGGATCTGGCGGGAGAGAACATGACCCTACGGGCGCGTACCCTCGTCAACAGCGCCGGTCTGTTCGCGCCCGCGGTCGCCAACGCCATTGACGCACTGGCCGCGGCCAACGTGCCAGCTGCTCATTTCGCCAAGGGCAATTACTTCACGCTGACGGGAAAAGCGCCGTTTACGCGGCTGATCTACCCACTGCCCGAGCCCGGCGGTCTGGGCGTTCACATCACTTTGGACCTCGGCGGCGGCGCCCGCTTCGGACCTGATGTGCAGTGGCTGGATGCGATAGACCCAGAGGCAATAGATTATGGCGTGGACCCGGCCAGGGCCGAGCGTTTCTATCCGGCCATAAGAAGCTGGTATCCGGCCTTGGCCGAGCGCGCTATTATCCCGGGCTACGCCGGCATACGCCCGAAAATTGCGGCGCGGGGTGAACCTGCCGCCGACTTCCAAATACAAGGCCCTGCCGAACACGGTGTAGCGGGACTGGTCAATCTGTTCGGTATCGAATCGCCGGGGGTAACCGCCTCTCTTGCCATTGCCGAGGAGGTGGGCGAGATCGTGGCGCGCAGCGAGTGATATAGCGCCTTGCAGGCAACGGCGCTGCTATCCATCGCTGCGGCTATCGGCGGCCACCACCACTGCCTCACTGGCCGCCGCCTCTTCCAGCAGCCAGTCGCGTAACGCCATCATATCCGCCCGCTCCGCCCGACCTCGCGGGTACAGTAGCCAATATCCATCCGGCGTATCCAAAGCGACCTCGAACGGCGCCACCAGGCGCCCCGATTCGAGCTCGGATTGCACCAGTGAGGTGCGCCCAAGCGCCACCCCCACGCCGTTGATAGCCGCCTGCAACGCCAACACGGCATGGTCGAAGACGTGCGCTCTGCGGCCGGGCAACCAGGGCAGGTTGACTGCCTGCCCCCACGCCTTCCACTCCTGCGTACCGATCACGTGCAACAGCCGATGCCGCACTAGATCAGCCGGTTCGCGCAGCGGCGCGTCCCCTTCCAGCAAACTCGGTGCGCAGACCGGGAAAATCCGATCATGGATAATGAGATGCGTCTCCACATCCGACCATTGCCCGGCACCAAAGCGGATTTCCGCGTCCACATCGTCGCGGGCAAAATCCACTGCTTTATCAACCGTGGTAAAGCGCAGATCGAGATCAGGATGGCGCGCATAAAAACGGCCTAGGCGCGGCACCAACCACTGCGGCGCAAACGAAGAACTCACCCGCAGCGTGAGCACGCCTTCCTGCGCAAACGCCTCCACCTCCTGCACGCCCTGCGCCATCAGATCCAAAGCCTCTCTAATCCGTGGCGTCAGGGTCTGGCCGGACTCGGTTAGAAACAAACGCCGGCGCGCGCGCCTGAACAGCGGCAAATCGAACCAAGACTCGAGCGACTTGACCTGCTGAGAGATGGCCGCCTGAGTCACATGCAACTCCTCGGCGGCCCGGGTAAAGCTCAAATGACGGGCGGTCGCCTCAAACGCGCGCAACCAATTAAGAGGCGGTAAGCGGCGCATAGTAGGAACTCCATCGAATCATAAGTTTGACTAATGACAAATCCGAGATATTACAGGTTGTGTTGCTGTGCAACAAAGCCAGATAATACGCCGCATCCAAGGCCAATTAGCCGGACTTGGAAGAACCCTAGCAATACTTATCAACTCAAGAGGATCGCAGGCATGATTCGTCATCCTATTACTGCCATCATCGGCGGCCTGGCCCGCGGTCGGGTCCGGCGCCAAACTATCCGTGAACTGAACGCGTTATCGGATCGGCAACTGGCCGACATCGGCATCGAAAGAGCAGCCATTTCCGCCATCGTCGATGCCCGGTTGAATACCATTCCAGTACCTAAAACCCCAGTAGCTAAAACCATGGCGCGGTCCTGGAACACCGAAGAGAGCACGCTAGGCGGCGCTATTACGCAAAGCGCCTAACTCCACACGCCGGGCGCCCCGCCGTTTCACCGACAGCGGGGCGCTTGTTTGTCACTTGCCCCAAATACTCGCCCCTCAACGATCCATCAACCTCTCCCCCGGCGATACAATGCTGCCTTGACTGCCATCCAACGCGGGGGGACTGTAAGGACACGCTGCCGGGTAGCGGTTTAAACGAAGCGTAGCAAATCACCAAAACCCGCCCTTATCTTCGGATAATCACCCACTGAACTCGTAACCCGGCTGCGTAAACGTCACAATGCGGCCCACGGTGTGTACCTCATGCTCTGCGCCTGACCCAACGGCGTTGCCGCCACCAGCGATGGCCAGCAGGGAGCGATATTGGTTGATGTCGCCATGGTCTGGCGGCCGTGGCATAGGCTCACTTGGAACCGCCTTACGCTGACGAGGAATAACCATGCCCAGACGCCAACCCGATAACGGCCAACCCGATAGAGGCCAGCGCAATAGAGATAGACGATACGAACGGGTCCACAGCGCGTGCCCGCATGACTGCCCCAGCACCTGCGCGCTGGAGGTAGAGCGCATAGACGCCCGCACCATCGGGCGGGTCTATGGCGCCCGCGACAACAGCTACACGGCCGGTACCATCTGCGCCAAAGTGGCGCGCTATGCAGAGCGGGTTCACCATCCTGGCCGGTTGACCAAGCCGCTACGGCGCGTTGGGCCCAAAGGCGTAGGTATGGATGCATTCAGTCCCATCAGTTGGGACGAAGCATTGGATGAGGTGGCAGGGCGGCTCGCGCGGGTGGCGGACGAACACGGACCGCAGGCGGTTTGGCCCTATCACTTCGCTGGCACCATGGGGCTCTTGCAACGCGATGGCATCTTCCGCCTGCGGCACGTGATGGGCTACTCGCAGCAACACAGCACCATCTGTACCACACTGGTGGACGCTGGTTGGGAAGCCGGTACCGGGATCAAGCGTGGCGTGGATCCGAGGGAGATGGGCGTATCCGACCTCATCGTCATGTGGGGCGGCAATCCGGTCAACACACAAGTCAACGTCATGCATCACATCGCCAAAGCGCGGCGAGAGCGGGGCGCCAAACTGGTGGTCATCGATCCGTACCGCACCGGCACCGCGGCAAAAGCCGACTTGCATCTGATGGTCAAACCCGGCACGGACGCGGCCCTTGCCTGTGCCGTCATGCACCTGCTCTTCGCGCACGGTTACGCTGATTGGAACTACCTGCGCCGCTTCACCGACGCGCCGCAGGAGTTGGAGCAACACGTACGGTTACGCGGACCGCAATGGGCCTCGGCCATCACCGGCGTCAGCGTGGAGGACATCACCGCCTTCGCCCATATGTACGGCACCACCCAGCGCTCGTTCCTGCGCCTTGGCTACGGCTTCGCCCGCAGCCGCAACGGCGCAGTCAGTGTGCACGCGGCCTCCTGTCTGCCTGCAATCACGGGCGCTTGGCAATACCAAGGCGGTGGCGCGCTCTACTCGAACCGTGCTCTGTATCGAGTAGACCAAACCACCATCATGGGGCTGGACGCCATCAAACCCGGCGTGCGCGCGTTGGACCAGTCCCGCATCGGCCCCATTCTCTGTCACGATCCGGCGGATATAGGCGGCGGGCCCCCGGTCAACGCGCTGTTCATCCAGAACACCAATCCGATGGTGGTAGCGCCCGACTCAGCCCGTGTGCGGGAAGGTTTTATGCGCGATGACTTGTTCATCTGCGTGCACGAGCAGTTCATGACCGAAACAGCAGCCATGGCCGACATCGTGCTGCCGGCCACCACCTTCCTCGAACACAACGATATCTACCAGGGTGGCGGCCACACCTACTTGCACATTACCAAACCGGTCATAGAACCGTCGGGACAGTGCAAATCCAACCACGAGGTCCTATGCGAGTTGGGCAAACGCCTAGGCGCGGATCATCGGGGATTCAACATGACCGAATGGGAACTCATCGACGACGCGCTACAGCGCAGCGGTTACCCGGATGCGGATACTGCTTATGCGAAGCGCTCCATCGACTGCGTGGCGGACTTCGCCACCATGCACTATCTGAACGGATTCGCCCATCCCGATGGCAAATTCCGGTTCAAACCCGATTGGTGTTCCCTAGGGTCCGATGGCGCACGCTTGCCCGCGTTACCGGATTACCTAGACAACATCGATTTAGCCACCGGCGAGCGGCCTATGCGCATGGTGGCGGCGCCAGCGCGCAGTTATCTGAACACCAGCTTCACCGAAACACCCACCTCGCAACGCCTGGAAGGCCGGCCAATGGTATTGGTCCATCCCGAGGACTGCGCGCGCCTGGCACTCACCGAGGGCGGCCGCACCCGCATCGGTAACGAGCAGGGCTCGGTGGTGGTCCACACCAAAGCTTTCGACGGGGTGCAACCGGGTGTAGTGGTAGTGGAAAGCATCTGGCCCAACGCCGCGTTCGAGGAGGGCATGGGTATCAATCTACTCATCAGCGCGCAGGCCGGTCCACCCAACGGAGGGGCCGTGTTCCACGATACAGCGGTTTGGTTGAAACCGGCATGAAGCATTCCTAGGCGTACACCCCGTCCGAAGCCGTGCTACCTGCGCCGGCATCTGATCGTGCCGGCGCAGGCTCGCAGTGCCCGGTGACCGTGGTCATTCCCACTTACGAACGGGTGGCGCCACTGACGGCGACACTGGCGCATGTTCGCGCTTGCAACCCGGCGCCGGCGCAGATCATCGTTCATGTTGACAACGGCGACCGTAGCACTGCCGCGGCCCTCAATGATCTGGCCGGGCCCGATCTGAAAGTACTGTATGCGCAAAGTAGGCAAGGACCCGGTGGTGGCCGCAACCGTGCCATCGCCGCCGCGCGCCATGAAATCATCGTCAGCCTGGACGACGACTCATATCCGGTGGATGCGGACTTTTTCGCCCGCGTGCTCGCGCTATTCGGAGAATATCCGCAGGCCGCGGTGATCGGCACAGCGATCTTCCACCGCGGCGAAGCCATCGCAGCCGATGAGCGCAGGGTACAGCTCGCGCCGGATTTCGTGGGTTGCGGATGTGCTTATCGCCGCACCGCTTTTCTCGCCACTCACGGCTATCAGCCCATCGCCCTCGCCTACGGCGTAGAGGAAGTGGATATGGCCCTGCAACTGCACGATCAGGAAAGCACTATTCTCGCTAGCCCCTGGCTACGCATCCGGCACGAGACCGATCGCCAACACCAGATAAACGCCGCGGTGACGGCTGCGCACATACGCAACACGGCACTGCTGGCCTGGTTGCGCTATCCGCTAGAGCTTACCCCCCTAGGCATGGCGCAAGTGGGTTCGCGGGTGTGGTGGTCGGTGCGCAACGGGCGTTTTAACGGCGTGCTGACGGGTCTCATCACCATCGCCAGTACTATTTGGCGCTTCAGGCGGCAACGGGCGCCGGTCAGAAAAGAGACCGTGGCGAAATACCGCAAGCTGCGGCAGATGGCGGCTATCCATCAGACCGCGCAGTAGCCCCGGTAATCGCGTACGAAACCTGCTTTCTCAAGCAACGGGCGAAGCGCCGATTCATGCGCGAACGTACCGTCGATCGTCTCTATGCTCAGGAGCCTGCCACGCCCCGCTCTCGGTATGGCGCGCAACACACCCAGCGCCTGGAGCAACTCATCGGCTCCGCTGCATTCAGCCTGGAAGGTCGTGAGCACACCGCTACCAGCGGCGAAATAAAG
Organism: Gammaproteobacteria bacterium; assembly: GCA_012103455.1. GTDB lineage: Bacteria > Pseudomonadota > Gammaproteobacteria > HK1 > HK1 > WLWT01. Next base: position 1,672,205 of record WLWT01000001.1, on the reverse strand, counting down.
CAATAGCTGGCCGCCCGAGAGCACCAGCCAATTGCGGTTTCCTCTACGGGCTTTGGTGGCGCCCTTGAGCGCCGGTTCCGGCCACGCGGCTACCGTGCCATAGAGATTCGCCGGATCTTGCGTGGATATGAGCCGGAGCGTGGCATCGCGCTCACCCGCACCGGCGCGTAGCAATTCGATGGCCTCTGGTAGCGCGAATTGCGCGCCAGAGAGCCCCTCGACGAAATAACCGCGTCTTATCCGGCCAGACTCTTCCAGTTGGCGCAACACCGCATAGAGCGCCGAGAATCCACCCGGGATGTTTTCGGCCAACACGATTTCCCGGCACACGATGCCATATCGGTGCAATAGCGTGTAGGCACGGTGAAGCGCAGCTTGCGCGGCGCCCTCCGCCCCGGCAGCACTGCCTGCCTGCACCATAGACCACCGGCCCCCAGGTACGCAGGCGGCGGCCCGCCCTCGCAAGCCGCGTGATACGCGCGGCACCCACTGCCGCGTGGGCGCACCAGCGCTTAGAGTGTGTAACGGCGCCAAAGTATCGTTGGTCAACCGTCCACCAAGCGCCAGCGCTTGCAGCGCCGCGGCCACCGCCGCAGGTTCGGCGAGGTCTGATAATTCAGCCTCCAATACCGTTTGGAAAACCGCACCACGCTGCTCAATGCAGTGCAACACCGCCTGCTCCACGCCGTTCAACGCCTGGCCGCCGCCTTCACCCCCACCGGTCAACTCGGCCCGCGGATAGAATGCGATGCGCATATCCCTAGGCCCCTGCCGGCCACCACCCACCCAGACGATCCGACCGCTGGCGCAGAGAAACTCCAAATCGTCCACATGAAACCCGGCGACACGCGCCGGCAATACCAGATCACGCCACATCGACCACGGCAGCGTGACTCCGGCCAGTTGTTCCAGCACATCTAACAAACGCTCGCGGCCACCGTTCTTGCCATCAAGGTGCTTACCGACAGTGGGCTTATCAACAGTGGGCTTACCCTCAAGGCCGTGCCAACGCAACATGAAGGCGGCGAAGCAGGCAAAATCCACCGGTGCGATCTGGCGCCTGAGCTTGGCCAGTGTTTCGCGTTTCAGCCGCCGCAACACTTGCACATCGCACCACTCCGGCGTACCGCCGCCGGGACGCATCTGCCCATGCACCAATTGCCCATCGCCGGCCAAGGCTTTAAGTACCCGCTCCGCTTGCGATACGGACAAACCGTAGCGCGCTGCCAGTGCTCGAGTGGGAAACGGCCCGCGCCGCCGCGCAAAACGCGCAACCACACGCTCTAGCGCACGCTCCGTCTCGCCCGGCAGCGCCACCGGTAAACCCGGCGGCACCACGCAACCCAGTGCGTGCACATAGAGGCCCGCATCCTCAGCCGCGATCCACCGCGGCTGTCCCGCGATGTATATCGACACGGCGCGCTTTTGCCGCTCCAACCGAGCCATGGCTTGCCGCGGCGAGCAGGTACAACGTGCGGCGATCTGCGTCTCGCCGAGATCGCCCAAGCGCACTAAAATGTCATGCACTTCATCGGCATCGCGCGCTTGATAACCCGATGACAAACAAGCCAACCGGGCCTCCACCTCGGCCAGCACTTGCGCGTCTATGAGGTCACGCAGCGCCTCCTCGCCCACCAACTCGGCCAACAGATCCTTGTCGATACTGAGCGCTTGCGCGCGCCGCTCCGCCAAAGGTGCATCCTGGTCGTAGATGAACGCGGCCACGTAAGCGAACACCAGCGAGCGGGCGAAAGGCGACGCGGTGCTGGTCTGCGCCGAGTGCACCCGTATCCGCCCTTGCGCAACCCGCGCCAGCAAGCTACGCAGCGCGCTCATATCGAACACATCACTGAGCGCCTCCCGGTACGTCTCCAACAGGATAGGAAAGCCGGGAATATGGCGAACATGGGCCAGCAGTTGCGCGCTGCGCATGCGTTGTGCCCACAGCGCAGAGCGCTGCCCTGGCCGGCGCCGTGGCAACAACAAAGCGCGTGCAGCACCCTCCCTGAACAAAGCGGCAAACCGTGCTGTTGCCGCCAGTTGCTCGACCACCAACGCCTCGACCTCATCAGCCGCCGGAAACAACAAATCCAACTCCGGCAGCGCCTCCATATCGGCAAAGCGGATGACGATGCCGTCGTCGGCATACATCATCCGGATCTCCACCTCCCCCGCACCACCCAAGGTGCGCTCTAAAGCCATCGCCCACGGCGCGTGCACAGCGGCGCCAAACGGCGTCAAGATGCAAACTCGCCAATCCCCCAACTCATCGCGAAAGCGCTCCACCACGATGGTCTCATCAGTGGGTACCGCACCGGCCTGAGCCACCTGCTCGTGAACGTAAGCGGCGGCATTGTCAGCCGCATGCCGGTCCAACAGCCCGCCGGCCAGCAGTTGGCTAACCGCCTCGCTAGGGCTGGCGGCGGCTATTTCACGGGTTTTGCGGCCTACAGCCATACCCAGGGAGTAAGGCCGCCCCGGTCCGTCCCCGCGCCAAAACGGCAATCTTCCCGGCTCGCCCGGCGCCGGAGAGACAATGACCCGATCACCGGTGATCTGCTCCACCCGCCAACTGCTAGCCCCCAGAGCCAACACCTCGCCGGCGCGGGACTCGTAAACCATCTCCTCGTCCAACTCGCCCAACCGGGGTCCATCGGGCCCTAAATGCACCGAGTAAAGACCGCGATCGGCAATGGTGCCGGCATTGGCCCGCACCAGCAGCGCCGTCCCCCGGCGCGCTGATAACATATCGGTGGCGCGATCCCAGACCAGGCGCGGTGGCAGGTCCAATGAGCCGGCGGCGGCGTATTTACCACTCAACATCTCCAACACCGCATCCAGCGCGGTATCGCCAAGCTCGCCGTAAGGGCCCGCCCGGCGCACCAGCGCGGCCAGCTCGGCCCGTCCCCAGGGCCGCTCGCAACACATGGCGCAAAGCTGCTGAGCGAGCACATCCAAGGAATTTCTAGGCATCGCCAAGGCTTCGATTCGACCGGCTACCATGCGCTCGGCAACGACCGCCGCCTCCAGCAGATCGCCACGGTATTTAGGGTAGATACACCCGCTGCTGCGGGCATCGACTCGATGACCGGCGCGCCCCACTCGCTGCAAACCACGGGCGACGCCACCGGGCGATTCCACCATGACCACCCGATCCACCGCCCCCATGTCTATGCCCAGTTCAAGAGAACTGGTGGCGACTATGCAACGCACCTGCCCGGCTTTGAGGCCCTCTTCGATTTGCTTGCGCTTGTCATGGGAGATACTGCCGTGATGCGCCCACGCTATAGTCTCTGCGGCCAGATCATTCAACTGTTGCGCCAACCGCTCGGCGAGAGCCCGGCTATTGACGAAAACAATAGTGCTGTTGGCCTCGCGTATCTCTTGCAAAATAGCCGGGTAGAGCACTTCCCAAATGCCGTGGCTGGGGCGCCTTGAGGGCTCCTCCTCGACCGGTTGCGCGAGCCGCGGCCCCGAGCGCGCCGCCGCGGCCGGTATGTTCTCCATATCCGGCACCGGCACATTCACCTTCAGGTCCAGCGCAGGTGGACGTACGGCATCGACGATCGCCACCGCGCGGGCGCCCGCCAAAAAACGTGCTGCCTCCTCAGCCGGCTGGACCGTGGCGGACAGGCCGATGCGCTGAGGCTCGGCTTCCGTCAGCGCGCTCAGGCGCTCCAAAGAGAGCGCCAGGTGCGCACCGCGTTTGCTCCCGGCGATAGCGTGCACTTCATCGGCGATAACCGTGTGCACGCGGGTAAAGCCCTGGCGGGCACTGGAACTCAGCAACAAAAAGAGCGATTCCGGAGTGGTCACCATGATCGGTCCCGGATTGCGCGCTTGCCGGCGGCGCTCTTTAGGGGACGTATCACCGGTGCGGATATCAACTCGGGGGGCGAACGATTGGCCCGCTTCGCTATAGTGTTGAATGCCGGCGAGCGGTGAGCGCAGGTTGCGCTCTATATCGTAAACCAGTGCTTTTAGCGGAGAGACATACAGCACTTGAACACCGGGCGCAGCCGGTGCGTGACACAGGAGTCGATCGAGGGCAACCAAAAAAGCCGCCAGCGTCTTGCCGCTGCCCGTGGGGGCGAGCAAAAGAGTATGGGCGCCAGCGGCGATGTGCGGCCATCCAAGGCTTTGCACCTCGGTAGGGCCAGCGAAGTTGGCCGCGAACCAGCGCCGCACCGGCGGGCTAAAAAAAGACAGTGGCTCTCTCAAACCGGGCCGGTACTATGTCCGCCTGACTAAAACCTGTTGTACAAGACTCCATCGCGGCGCGCGCTTGAGCAGGGCCACGCCCGCAGCACTTAACTCAAGCCCGGCACACCGGCCGTACAGCCGACCCCGGTCCCTCCCAAACCGCAATAGCCAGCCGGATTTTTAGCGAGATATTGTTGGTGATATTCCTCGGCGAAATAGTAAGGACCGGCGGCTTGAATCTCCGTGCTAATAGTCCCGTAACCCGCTTTTGAGAGCGCTTTTTGATAGGCTTTTTTGCTCGCTCGCGCCGCTTTTGCCTGCGCCTCACCGTAGGTATATATGCCCGAGCGGTACTGAGTGCCCACGTCATTGCCCTGACGCATGCCCTGGGTGGGGTCATGGGACTCCCAAAATATCGCCAGCAGTTGTTCGTAACTGACCTCTTTCGGGTCGAATATCACCTGAACCACCTCGTTGTGACCGGTAAGACCTGAACACACTTCCTCGTAGCTGGGGTTGGGCGTGATACCGCCGGCATATCCCACAGACGTGGCGAACACGCCTGATCGCTGCCAGAAGCAACGCTCCGCCCCCCAAAAACAACCCAGTCCGAACAAAGCCACACGAGTCCCCGGCGGATGGGGCGCCACCATGGAGTTGCGCGATACAAAATGAATTCCCGAAATATCCATTGGCTTATCCCGCCCAGGCAGCGCTTCATGGGGCTTCGGTAGGCTCTGTGGCTTGCGGAACATCAACATTGCTTTAATTCCTCGAAAACAGTTTATGTCTCGCCAAAGCGCGCGCGATATACACATCTAGCCGGTAAGTCTAACAACATATAAACCCATGCCGTTACAGGCATTGGCGCAATGGCTAGATGAACACCCTAAAGGCGTGTCGAACTCAAAAGATCCACTCGTGAACGATTGCAAAGACGGGTGCCGGCCCCATATGGGAGCAAACATGCGGCGTGTCTCCCTATGCCGAACCCTCGTCACGGTATCACCCGCCACGGTATACTTAACATCTTTTATCTCAGCTTCGTCTTGGTGGCCGCGAGGCCCTGCAAATGGCGGTGCTCGATGAGTTCAGCGCTCACCCTTGAGGCTTGCTGCTTTCAGGAACCTGGCAAATACCCCACAAAGTGCGCCTGTGCGGCTCACCGCTTTTTGCATTGACCGCACCATGTTAACCGCACGATATCGAGGATAGCAGTGCATGAGTGAAGCACGCGTATCAACGACGCTGCAATCGGTAACCGTCCGTTTTGCCGGCGATTCCGGCGATGGCATGCAGTTAGCGGGCACGCAGCTCACTAACACTTCAGCCTTAGCCGGAAATGACATCGCCACTTTTCCGGACTATCCGGCGGAGATCCGCGCACCGAAGGGCACCTTGGCCGGGGTCAGTGGTTTCCAGGTGCAATTCGCGGCCCACGACGTATTCACACCGGGCGACGAGTTGGCCGCGCTAGTGGCGATGAACCCGGCGGCGCTAAAAGCCAATCTCGCCGATCTCAATCCTCACGGGATGCTCATCGTCGATGAGGACAGCTTCGATGCGAAGAGCTTGAAGCTGGCCGGTTACGGCGCAAACCCGTTGGATAATGGCTCTCTGGACGGCTATCAATTGGTGCGCGTGCCGATTACCCGCCTGACCCGCGAAGCGGTGGAAAGCAGCGGTCTAGGCCGCAAGCTGGCGACCCGGTGCCGTAACTTCTTCGCCATGGGGCTGATTTACTGGTTGTACGGACGCAGCCTGGAGCCCACCCGACGGTTTATCCAACGCCGCTTCGGCCACGATCCGGAAGTGGCTCGAGCCGACACGCAAGCCCTGCAGGCGGGCTGGAATTTCGGCGAGACCACTGACGCGTTTAAAGGTACTTACGAAGTGCCGCCGGCGGCTCTTGAACCGGGACGCTACCGTAACGTGACGGGCAACCAAGCGCTGGCCATGGGCCTCATCACGGCAGCGAAGTTAAGTGATTGCGATCTGTTCTACGGCAGCTATCCCATCACGCCGGCCAGCGACATCCTCCATGAGTTGTCCCGGCACAAGCACTTCGGCGTACGCACCTTTCAAGCGGAAGATGAAATCGCCGCCGCTAGCGCCATCCTCGGCGCCGCCTTCGGCGGGGCCATGGGCGTCACCGCCTCCAGCGGTCCCGGCATCGCCCTCAAAGCCGAGGCGATGGGGCTTGGCGTGATGTTGGAATTGCCGATAGTCATCATCGACGTACAACGGGCCGGCCCGAGCACCGGCATGCCCACCAAGCCGGAACAGAGCGATCTGCTGCAAACGCTGTTCGGACGCAACGGCGAATCGCCATTGCTGGTATTGGCCACCCGCGGGCCGGCGGATTGCTTTGAGGTGGCGCTAGAGGCGTGGCGCCTGGCCACCCGGCTGATGACCCCGGTTGTGATCCTGTCGGATGCTTACGTCGCCAACGGCGCCGAGCCGTGGCGCATCCCCGATACCAGCGCACTAGCCCCCATCACATTACCGGCAGCAAAAGAACCGGCTCCGGGCGAAGCTTTCAAACCCTACGTGCGGGACGAGTACCTGAGCCGGCCTTGGGCCCTGCCGGGCACGCCAGCCTTGATGCACCGCATCGGTGGGTTGGAGAAAGAAAACATCACCGGCAATATCAGTTACGACCCGGCCAACCATGAACACATGGTGCGTTTGCGGGCGCTTAAAGTGGCCAATGCCGCGCAACTGATCCCGCCCCAGGCGGTCAGCGGCCCGGCCACCGGCGCTTTGCTAATCCTCAGTTGGGGCGGCACCTATGGCACGTGCGCGGATGCGTGGCGCACCCTGCACCGGCGCGGTATGGACCTGGCCCACGCTCACCTGCGCCACCTCAACCCGTTCCCGGCCAATCTTGGCGACATCCTCAAATCCTATGATCGGGTGCTGATCCCGGAGTTGAACACCGGACAACTGCGCCAACTGATCAGAGCCCGTTGGCTGGTGGACGCTATTGGCCTCAACAAAATCAAAGGCCGCCCTTTCACCACCGCCGATGTGGTGCAGCATATTGAAGAGCTAATGGCATGAATGATGTATCGGCGAGCGCGCCGGCCGGTAAACTCACGGCCAACGATTTCACCAGCGACCAGGAGGTACGCTGGTGCCCAGGGTGCGGCGATTATTCGATTCTCGCGCAGATGAAAAAAGCACTGCCGGAAATAGGCATCGCGCCGGAGCGCACGGTGTTCGTATCCGGTATCGGCTGCTCGAGCCGGTTTCCTTATTATCTGAACACCTACGGCATGCACACCATCCACGGCCGTGCGCCCGCCATCGCCACCGGCTTGAAAACGGTGCGCCCGGACCTCAGTGTTTGGGTGATCACCGGCGACGGCGACGCTCTTAGCATAGGCGGCAATCACCTGTTGCATATTCTGCGCCGCAACGTAGACGTCAACATCCTGCTCTTCAACAATCGGATTTACGGCTTAACCAAGGGGCAATACTCACCCACTTCCCCGATGGGTTTGATAACAGCCAGTACCCCCGTGGGTTCGTTGGACCGCCCTTTGAATCCATTGGTAACGGCTCTAGGGGCCGCAGCCACATTTCTCGCCCGCTCCGTGGACGTCTACTCCAAGCATCTTATTGCGACGCTAAAGCGGGCGGCGGCGCATCAAGGCACCTCCTTCGTCGAGATTTATCAAAACTGCAACGTCTACAACGACGGCGCTTTTGGCTACGCTGCCGACAGACAAACACGCCCAGATACATTGTTGGAACTGGAGCACGGCAAGCCGATGGTCTTCGGCGCCAATAACGACAAGGGCATACGGCTGAACGGGCTGGCTCTCGAAGTGGTCTATAGGACCGATGCCGATGAGAGCGAACTGCTGGTCCACGACGAGACGCGCACGGATACGGCACTCGCCCACCTGTTGGCGAACATGACTTATCCGAACTTCCCTGAACCCATAGGCGTGCTGAGAGCGGTATCCCGGCCCTGTTACGACACTGACGTCAACGCCCAGGTGGCATCGGTGCGGGAACAACGAGGGGCGGGCGATCTCGACTCCTTGTTCCATGCCGGTGATACCTGGGAGGTAAGTTAAGCTCTCGACTATCACATTTTCGATCGGTACGGATGAGCCGGATAGGTGCCCAGGATCTTCATCTTGTTGGAGAAGAACTGCAATTCATCGAATGCCAGATCCACCGCACGCGCCGCCGGATGGCCTTCGATCTCGGCATAGAATTGCGCCACGGTGAAACTGGCATCGGTGATATAGCTTTCCAACTTGGTGATGTTGATACCATTAGTGGCAAATCCGCCTAGCGCTTTATAAAGCGCCGCGGGCACGCTGCGCACTTGGAACACGATGCTGGTCATGCACGGTCCTTCCCGCGGATCGGGCTCGCTGCGCACCCGCGACATCACCACCATGCGTGTGGTGTTACCGATGCGGTCCTCTATACGGCTGCGCAAGGTCACCAAGCCGTAGACTTCGCCGGCCAGGGCGGAGGCGATGGCAGCGGTCTCCTCATCACCGCTTCGCGCCAACGCCTTGGCGGCGCCAGCGGTATCGGCCGACTGCACGGGACGAACACCCAACTCGTTGATGAGATGCCGGCATTGGGTGAGCGCTTGCACGTGACTGGTCACGTATTTGATGTTCTCGAGCGAAGCCCCCGGCAAACCCAACAATTGATGCTGCACCGGTTGAAAGTGCTCATCGACGATATATAACCCCGAGTCCGGCAGCAGATGATGAATATCAGCCACCCGCCCACCCACGGAATTCTCTATAGGAATCATGCCTAAGCCCGCATTGCCGCTCTCGACCGCAGCAAACGCATCCTCAAAACTCTCGCAAGCCACCGGCTCCATATGCGGATAAGCAGCCACACAAGCCATGTGCGAGTATGCGCCGGACACGCCCTGAAACGATATGCGCCCGGTACGGCCGTGGTCGGGTACAGTCACTGTATGAGATTCCGGACAGAAGATTAAAACGGACTTTCGATTCTAACACCCGCCGTGATTCGGTCCGGCGCGAAAAAATGGCCAATGCAGTGGACCGAATCATGCGGTGGCACCCGCGCCATAGGACACGGTGTACGGGATGACATGATTAAGGGCGCCTCTAAAAATAGTCATTGTTTCGTGAGTGCAAGGAAACACCGCGCGCAGAATCGCAGTGTATAGGTCATACCTGAGGATTCGAGCACGGCGCTGACGCCGCAATCGCGGAAAAAGTGCATTGTTAGAAGTGCCCTTAACTCGTCTCGCGGCCACGAAGCTCAGCGCTGGTAGAGATTACAATAGCGCCATATCTCGCTCAACGTGATTTACCGATGACCGAACACACCACCGAAGCAACCCTGGCACTGGGCCAAGACTACCCGCAGATCCGCGAAGCGGTACGCAAGCTCTGTGACGCTTACCCCGCCGCCTACTGGCAAGGCTTGGAGGGGCAGCCTCCGCAGAGCAGTTATCCAACCGAGTTCATTCAAGCATTGACGCAGGCAGGTTATCTAGGGGCGTTGATCCCGCAGGAGTATGGCGGCGCCGGGCTGCCGCTGCGGGCAGCGTGCGTGATCCTGGAGGTGATCCATTCCACCGCCGCCAGCGCCGCCGCTGCCCATGCCCAGATGTACACCATGGGCACCGTATTGCGCCATGGCAGTGAAGCGCAAAAACAACACTATCTCCCCAAAATCGCCGCCGGCGAGTTGCGCCTGCAAGCCTTCGGCGTCACCGAACCCAACACCGGTTCCGACACCACCCAACTGCGCACCCGCGCCACACCCATAGAAGGCGGCTATCGCGTCAGCGGCCAAAAAGTCTGGACCAGCCGCGCTGCCCATTCCGACCTCATGTTGCTGCTGGCGCGCACCACGCCGGTGGAGGAATGCAGCAAACGCACCGAAGGTATTTCCACCTTCCTGGTGGACTTGCGTGAGGCAGTGGGCAACGGCTGCGAGATCCAGCCCATAGAGGCCATGATCAATCACAACACCACACAGATTTTTTTCGACAACTTGGAGCTCCCCAGTGCCGCCCTCATCGGCGAGGAAGGCAAGGGATTTCGCTACATTCTGGATGGCATGAACGCCGAGCGCTGCCTGATCGGCGCCGAAGCCATCGGCAATGGCCGCTATTTCATCGAACGGGCGGTGGAATATGCCGGCGAGCGCATCGTATTCGGCAAACCCATAGGCACCAACCAAGGCGTTCAATTCCCTATCGCCCATGCCCACGCCCAGATCGAGGCAGCCGACCTGATGGTACGCAAAAGCGCCGCCTTATTCGACGCCGGCCAACCCTGCGGGGCCGCAGCGAATATGGCCAAGTACTTGGCGGCGGAAGCGAGCTGGCTGGCCGCTCAAGCGTGTTTCGACACCTTCGGCGGTTTCGCCTTCGCCTGCGAATACGATATCGAACGCAAGTGGCGCGAGACCCGCCTGTTCCGCACCGCGCCGGTCTCCGCCAACATGGTCCTGAACTATGTGGCGCAACATGTTTTAGGCATGCCGCGCTCGTATTGACCTCATTAGTGTTAACCGAATAGCCACAAAATACGAGCGGGAAGTCCTTGTCGTCTTGGTTGCCCCAATGCCGGCTCCAACCTGCGGCGCCCATCGGCTCGGTCACCGCTAACGCGCTTACATAAATTTCGAAGACATTCGCAATCGAAGGGCGGCGTCTTGCATTTTTAGCCGCGATGCCGCTTAATGCGTGGCTAGCCCGAACCCGCGAGGTTTTATGTTACCGGACTAACCGGCGCGTCACTCGCTACGCATTTGTGTTGTTACGCCATGAGACGACGCGCAAAACCACTTTTTTGCTTGAACGCCGTTATCTCGTGGGAGTGACTCAATGCATAGAAATTCTGCGATCGCTTTTTCCGACTTCAACGTAGACACCAGCCAGCCAGCCGCCGAAAACCGATGGCCTAGCTTCAGCGCCGAAAACCAGAACTCCCGGCTTGATCATTTCGTATGCCGCGAGGGGGAAGTCTACGCCGGCACCCACTTGATATTGGACCTGTGGGGCGCCAAACAGCTTGATGAACTCGGTCTCATGGAGCGCTCCTTACGCCGTTGCGTGGCGGAGGCCGAAGCCACTTTGCTACATATTCACCTACACCACTTCACACCCAACGGCGGCATTTCCGGCGTCGCAGTACTGGCCGAATCCCATATCAGCGTACACACCTGGCCGGAACGCGACTACGCCGCCTTCGATGTATTCATGTGCGGGGAAACCAAACCCGAGCGCTGTCAACCGGTACTGACGGCGGCATTCAGGCCTGAGCGCATAAAAGTCCATAAACATCTACGCGGCGGCGTCGAAACGCCTATCTGAATCACTCGCAAAAGTGTTCCGTGGCCGGGGCGAGTGCCGCGCTAGGCGCGTGCATCCTTCGTTCCGAGCGGTCTTCTTCTGATGCGGGTCAGCACAAGCGGTGTTATTACCTGGATGACGGCATTTACGGCAGCTTCAGTGGCCGCATCTTCGATCATGCACGTTATCGCACGGGGCCACTGAAAAGCCGCAGCCATGCGTTGTCGCCGGACCGGCTTGTGATAGCTTGGACATCATGGAGCCCGATACCAGATCACCGGACCTGAAGACGGGCGATCGGGTTCTGGCCGGCGTGATGAGCGCTTACACGGCGGCCAGCGCCACGCAGTTCAACAACTTTCCCAAAGCCCGCGTGGTGGCTTTGAACGAACCGCATATGCGCACTGTGGAGCGGCCACGGAGTAGTAGTCTACTTTTGCGGCCGAGGTTCAGAAACGATAGCTATAACGAATACCGAGGGTATCCAAACCCTCGTTGGGATCGGCCAGATCGGCGTTCGATATGTGGTCGAACATGATAGAGAAACGGTTACGGCCATCGGGGCTGTAGCCGATCTCGATGGGAATGCGGAACTGTAGGTGCGAACCCAAGCGTTTACGATCAGGCCTGAAGGTATCCGTCTCGCCATCGTGAATGGCACCGCCCAAGCCCAGATCGATAAATAGTCCAGATTCGAAATCTATCTGCCAGAGTACACCGGCGTAGACCTTGCTGGTATCCCCACTGGTGTTGATGGACGCTCCCAGGTTCGGGCGCAATGCGCCTAGCGGCAGTTTCAGCGACGGTTGCCCGAATACCATCTCAACGTTCAGGTCGATACCTTCCTCACGCCTGGAACCGCTCCATAAACCATCGACATCGTGGGCCAGTACACCGAAGCGCAATTCTTTGATGAGCGGCTGTTCCTCGGCCGCAACGTTCGCGACACCGAACAGTCCCCCACCCAATAAGCAGGCTGCGACGACGCGCGCTGTCATCAAGGCGTGTTTGATCATCCTCTTCCCCGTTGCATTTAAGCACCATGCGCTAGGACTTTAGCTCCGCTAGCCTACTCGAATACCCGCTGAAGAATTATCGACAATAGCGGTGCACAGCGAAGGGCAGTGGGGCGATCGCCACCTCGAGCGCTTTGCCACGCACCATAGCTTTCAGCTCAGAGCCAGCGGCGACATCACTTTCCACATACCCCATCGCCACCGGAGCGCCCACCGTAGGCCCGAAACCACCACTGGTCACACGCCCTACGTCACGGCCAGCAGCATCCTGAATAGGTGCACCTTCGCGCACCGGTGCCCGCCCTGCCGGACGTAATCCCACCCGCTTGCGGGACGGCCCCACTGCGAGCTGGCGCGCGATCACCTCATGCCCCGGATAACCGCCCGCCCGCTCACCGCCTGGCCGCCGGCTCTTGCCGATGGACCAAACCAGGCGCGCCTCCACCGGCGTGGTGGTGGTATCGATATCATGTCCGTAAAGGCACAAGCCAGCCTCCAACCGCAGGGAGTCGCGCGCGCCCAATCCGATCAACTCGACCGCCTCATGCGCCAGCAACACCTCGGCCACATGGACAGCATCGGACGCCGCTACGGAGATTTCGTAGCCATCCTCGCCGGTGTATCCGGAGCGGCTGACAAAACAATGCACCCCGGCGATCGGCATGGCCGCCGCATCCATGAACTTAAGAGCAACGGCTGCCGGGCTCAGCCGCGCCAGCACCGCTTGCGCCGCCGGTCCTTGCAATGCCAGCAACGCCAGATCGGTGCGTTGATCGACCGCAAAACGATCGCCCAAGGCCGCTTCCAAGTGAGCGACATCAGCGGCTTTGCGATCGGCATTGAGCACTAACACGAAATGGGTGTCGCTACGGATCACCATCAGATCATCGAGGATACCGCCCTGATCATTGGTCAACAGCGCATAACGCTGCTTGCCACCCGGCAAGCTCACGATATCGGCGGGGGTCAATGCCTCCAGCGCCGCGTCCGCCCCGGCACCGAGCAAATGCACTTGCCCCATGTGACTGACATCGAAGAGCCCGGCTTTTTCCCGCGTGTGCAGATGCTCCTTCATGATGCCCAGCGGATACTGTACGGGCATCTCGTAGCCGGCAAAGGGGACCATGCGCGCGTGCTTTTGTAGGTGCAAGTCGAACAGCGGTGTCCGCTCGAGTAGTGCGTCGTTGCCCATCGCTCGATTCTATCTAACGCTTGGGCTCAGCCGACCCGAAAACGCGCAGCGTTTTTGGGGTCGGCTGAGCCCCTTGTTAGGGGTTTGTTGCTCGATAAATGCTCGACATTTGAGCAACTTACCCAACCAACAAGTTCTTACTTGCCACCTTTTGACGGCGCGTTACCGCGACCACCACCAGATGGATTGCTTGACGTTGACGGCCAGTTGCCACCTGGCCCCGGATGACTGGAAGGCCCGCGACCGCCGCCTTTGCCTCCGCCACCACCTTTGCCGCCGCTTGCGCCGCCGCCTTTTCCGCCACCACTACCTTTAGCCATAACATGCTCCTCTTGAAATAGCCGGATTTACGAACGTTGAAGCATCAATTTCCGGCATGAATTGATACCCCTAACAGTACGGTTCTATCTAGTAGCGCGGTTCTATCTAATAGCGGTAGTGCTCGGGTTTGAACGGCCCGGATTGCGGCACGTTGATGTATTGCGCCTGCGCCTCGGACAACTGCGTCAACTTGACGCCCAATTTTTCCAGATGCAGCGCCGCGACTTTTTCATCCAGATGTTTAGGCAACACGTACACCTCGTTGCTGTAGTTATCGGCGTTGTTCCACAACTCGATCTGCGCCAGCACCTGATTGGCGAAAGATGCACTCATCACGAAACTCGGATGGCCAGTGGCACAACCGAGGTTCACCAAACGCCCCTCGGCCAAAACGATGAGCCGCTTGCCATCCGGAAATTCAACTTCGTCCACTTGCGGTTTGACGTTGTGCCACGGGTAATTGCGCAGCGCCTGGATCTGGATCTCCGCATCAAAGTGGCCGATGTTGCAGACGATAGCCCGGTCTCTCATCGCCCGCATGTGCTCGATGGTGATGACATCGACGTTGCCGGTACAGGTGACGAAGATATCTGCGCTACCGGCTACCTCCTCGATGGTGCGCACTTCGTAGCCTTGCATCGCCGCTTGCAACGCGCAGATGGGGTCCACTTCCGTGACCACCACCCGGGCGCCCTGGCTGCGCAAGCTCTCAGCCGAGCCTTTGCCGACATCGCCGTAACCGCAGACCACCGCAACTTTACCGGCCATCATGACGTCGGTAGCCCGCTTGATGCCGTCAACCAAACTCTCCCTACAGCCGTAGAGATTATCGAACTTGGACTTGGTGACCGAATCATTGACATTGATGGCCGGCACCTTGAGTTGGCCATCCCGCGCCATCTCGTAGAGCCGGTGCACACCGGTGGTGGTCTCCTCCGACAATCCCCGCACATCTTCCAAAAGAGCGGGGAAGCGCTCGTGCATCACCGCCGTCAAATCACCGCCATCGTCCAAAATCAGATTGGGCCGCCAACCATCGGGGCCCTCGATGGTTTGCTCGATGCACCACCAGAACTCCTCCTCGGACTCACCCTTCCAGGCAAACACCGGCACACCGGCGGCAGCGATGGCAGCAGCGGCTTGGTTCTGCGTCGAGAAGATGTTGCACGAACTCCACCGCACTTCGGCACCTAGCGCCGTCAGCGTCTCGATGAGAACAGCGGTCTGTATAGTCATGTGCAAACAGCCCGCAATGCGGGCGCCGGTCAGCGGTTTATCCTCGCCGAACTCGTCTCTTAGAGCCATCAAGCCCGGCATCTCGGTTTCGGCGATAGCGACTTCCTTACGTCCCCAATCGGCTAAGGAGACATCGGCAACTTTGTAATCACTCACGGCTTTGGCACTCATGGCTTTGGCATTCATGGCTTTGGCATTCATGGGTTTTGCTCAGAAAGCCCCCTTGAGTTGGTCCACTAGATCGGTGCGTTCCCAGGAGAAACCACCATCGGCGTCCGGTTCGCGGCCAAAGTGGCCATAGGCCGCCGTACGCGCGTAAATAGGTCTGTTGAGCTGTAGATGCTCGCGGATGCCGCGCGGGGAGAGATCGACCAGCTCGCGCAACACGTCGGAGAGCTTTTGTTCATCCACCTGCGCTGTATCGTGGGTCTGCACATAGACGGACAAAGGCTTAGATACCCCGATGGCGTAGGCGAGTTGAATGGTGCAACGCTCGGCCAGTTCCGCCGCCACTACATTCTTCGCCAGATAGCGGGCGGCATAGGTGGCCGACCTATCGACCTTAGTCGGATCCTTGCCCGAGAAAGCGCCACCGCCGTGGGGCGCGGAGCCGCCATAAGTATCGACGATGATCTTCCTGCCGGTAAGTCCCGCATCGCCGTCGGGACCACCGATGACGAAGCGCCCGGTGGGATTGACGTAGAACTCCTCCTCCGGGCACATCCAACCTTGCGGCAAAGTAGCCAAAACGAAGGGTCTTACGATCGCCCGCACATCATCCTGGGACAAGGACTCATCGTGCTGCGTGGACACCACGACGGAGGTCGCCCGCACAGGCTTGCCGTTCTCGTACTGCAACGTGACTTGGCTCTTGGAATCCGGCCCCAAACCGCACGCTTCTCCCGCATGCCGGGCATCCGCCATACGCTTTAAAATCTGATGCGACAGATGAATAGGTGCCGGCATCAACACATCGGTCTCGCGGCAGGCGTAACCGAACATGAGTCCCTGGTCGCCGGCGCCCTCGTCCTTGTTGCCAGCGGCGTCCACACCTTGGGCGATATCGATGGACTGGTTGTGCAGGTACACCTGCACATCGGCATTTTTCCAGTGAAAACCATCCTGCTCATAGCCGATAGTTTTCACCGCGTTGCGGGCCAGTTCCTGCAACTGCTCATGGTTAATGGAATCCGGTCCGCGCACTTCTCCGCCCATTACAATGCGGTTGGTGGTACAGAAGGTCTCACAACCGACCCGCGACTCCGGGAAGGCGGACAGATAACAATCAACCACCTCATCGGAAATACGATCGGACACCTTATCCGGGTGTCCCTCGGAGACGGACTCGCTCGTGAACAGGTAATAGCGCATGGGCATAGAAGTTAAATCCCCGAAATTTTAAGTCCCCAAAATTGGCCCCGAAATTGGCCTCGAAATTGGAGCGACACTCAAAGAGTGCGTATTGTGCCGCGAGTACAGCATTTGAGCCAGGATCGGATGCACAAGTGCACTTTGCGGACGCGGTGCCCCGGCTATACTGACACAATGAGCTTGTCCGAGACCACAACCTTGGAGAATTGCATTGCCTGCCCAAGCGATCGACTATGCCGCCAGTCCTTACGCCATACGCAATGATCTAGCCACCGCGCACCAGCGCGCTTGGCGGCGGCTGTCACGGCCGGGTACCTGGCTGAGCGGCGAGCAACGCATCGCTATCGCGCAAGAGGCGCGTCATGCCTCTCACTGCACGGCGTGCCGGGCAATCGCCACGTCTGTAGCGGCCACCGCCACCGCTCACGACTCGTGTGCCCCCATCGATCCGGTGTGGGTAGAGGTGGTACACCGGGTCCGCACGGACGCTTCCAGGCTCACCGATACCTGGTTGCAGAGCCTGTTGTCACAAGGTCTTTCGATCGCCGAATTCGTGGAAATAGTCGGTGTCGTGGCAACGGTTACGGCATTGGACTCGTTCACTGATGCGTTGAGCCTAGAACGCCACCTGTTGCCCGATCCGCTGCCGGGCGCTCCCGTACAAATCCTGCCAAGCGGGGCCAAGCCAGGGCTGGGCCGGGTACCTACGGTGGCCCCGGAAGACGTCACGGAAGAGGAAGCCGATCTCTACGAAGGGCTTTCAGGCGCCCACATACACCGGGCGCTCAGCTTGGTACCGGCGGAAGTGCGGGGATTTTTCGAGCTGGACACGGCGATGTATCTACCCGATGCGCGGCTACGCGATTTCGGCCACCAGGAGCGGGCTCTGAGCCACGCTCAGATAGAACTCCTGGCAGCCCGGGTGTCGGCCCTGAACCGATGTTATTACTGAACCACCAGTCACGTAGGACTGCTCCGTGAGAGCGCTGTGCACGATGAACTGGAGCACGACTTCACAGCAGTCATAGGCGAGGGCTCGGCCAACAGCACCATACCGGCTGCTGATCGGCTGGTGCGTTACGCCGAGGCTTGTGTGGAGGGCAACCGCTATGCCGTCGGTCGAAGCCGCGCCGCACTGGCCGCCGAGATCGGTGACGGTGCCGTAGTAGACGCGGCCGCGGTGATCGCTGTATTCAACGCCGCCGTGCGCATCGCCGACGCCACCGGCATGCCTTTGGAGCCGGTCAAAGCACAAGCCACAGCGGATCTGCGAAGCGCGCTCGATATCGAGCGGTACTGCTCGAGTTAGAGCCTCTTGAGTTGCGCCCCGAAGTCCAGTCAAAGCATTGCTTCTTTCCAGGATGCAGTCAGGATGCAAGGAGTGGGGTTTACACGGGTGAGCACTCGCCGCCGGTGCTGCTATCGCTTGATATTCTCTGCGCGTATCGGTTTTGCCCAAGTCCACCGCGGCCCGGTCTTGCCATAGGGTCATAGGCCGTCTAGTGATTATGGGCTGCCCGTGACCCGCGCACTCGCCTGGGGCGTAATCCCCCTTAAGGATCCGGGCAGCGCCAAACAGCGCCTGGCGGGCGCGCTTAGCCAAGAGGAGCGCGAAGGTTTGTTCCGCGCCATGGTGCGCGACGTCTTGGCAGCGCTCCATCGGGCCGCCCTGGTAGGCGGCGTATTGTTGGTGACCAACGACGGCCAGTTCGGTGAACTGGGCATCCAACTGGGCATGGACGTAATGACCGAGCCCAGCAACGACGGACACACCGAGGCGGTCAACCGCGGTCTTCACGCAATCATGGCGCGGGGCATCGATACCGTGTTCACCATGCCCGGCGACATCCCCACGGTGTCCTCAGCGGAAATCGATCAGCTATTGAGCGCCCATTGCCCAGCCCATGGCCCAGCGCCGGCGTCCATAGCGGCCCCCATATCAGCAGACCCACCGGCAGTTACCATTGCCCCGGCGGGCGATGAGTTGGGTACCAACGGTATCGTCCTCTCCCCGCCTAGCGCCATTCGCCTTCGTTTCGGCGATAACAGCTTCTTCCTCCACCTCAACAGCGCGCGCGCTGCCGGCATCGAACCCACCGTCGTAACACTGCCCGGATTCGCCCTGGATGTGGATCACCCGCGCGATCTCAAGGCATTCTGTGCCACCCCCACGGACACCCAGGCATATTACTATCTGCAAAGCCATGGCATCCTGAACAGGCTTAACTGTTCTGGGTTCAACCCGTCCGGCGCTTGAGAGCGGCGGTCAGCGATTGGAACTGCATATGACCATCGATCTGATTAACAAACGGCTTTCCGGCGAAACGCTAGACGACAACGAAGCCTTAGCGCTACAAAACTCGCACGACTTGCAGGCGCTAGCGGCCGCCGCCAGACAGATACGCGATGCCGTATACGCTGAGAAGGTCACCTTCTCGCCCAAGGTGTTCATTCCACTGACCCGCCTGTGCCGCGACGTGTGTCACTACTGCACCTTCGCCAGAGCACCACGAAACATGGCGCCGTACCTCACCATCGACGAGGTATTGGACATCGCCAAAGCCGGCGCGGCCGCCGGCTGCCACGAAGCGCTCTTTACCCTGGGCGACAAACCGGAGTTGCGCTACCGCAAGGCACGCGCTGCGCTGGATGAGATGGGTTTTGCGACCACCATCGACTACGTGGCCGCCGCCGCCAAAGCCGTACTGAACGAGACCGGCTTGTTACCGCACGTCAATCCGGGCGTCCTGACCGAACAGGACTACGACAAACTGCGCCCGGTCTCGGCCTCCGCAGGCATCATGCTGGAGTCCACCTCCGAGCGGTTGCGCGCGCGGGGCGGTCCTCATTTCGGCTCGCCGGATAAAAAACCTGCCGTGCGGCTCGCCTCCATCGACGCAGCCGGCCGCAAAGCGGTGCCCTTCACCACGGGCATCTTGATCGGCATCGGCGAGAACCGCGCCGAGCGCATCGAAGCATTGTTGGCCATTCGTGATGCACATAAGCGCCACGGCCACATCCAGGAGGTCATCGTGCAGAACTTCCGCGCCAAAGCCGATACGGCCATGGCCGCAGCAGCGGAACCCGCGGTGCATGATCTGGCCTGGACCATCGCCGTGGCAAGGCTCGTTCTAGCCCCGCAGATCACAGTACAAGCGCCACCGAACCTCTCCCCCGGCGCTCTTAACGCACTGCTGGAAGCCGGTATCAACGACTGGGGCGGCGTCTCACCGGTGACCCCCGATCACGTCAATCCCGAAGCACCGTGGCCCCATCTGGAAGCGCTCAGAAAGGCGACCGAATTGGCGGGTAAACGGCTGGTACCACGGCTGCCCATCTATCCGGCCTTCGCCGCGCAGGGCGAGCGCTGGTTGGACCGAGCACTGCGCGCCCCGGTGCTGCGGCGTCAAGATAGCGAAGGCTATGGCCGCGAAGATCTGTGGCAAACCGGCACCAGTACCATGCCGGGCGCGCTGCTGACCGCCGCCATAAAAACCGGACCGGCCATAGTGGATGGAGCCAGAGCGGAACTGGCCCGTATTTTAGACGACGCCATGCGCGCAGACGGCCTCGATGAGACGCAAGTGGAGCAGTTACTCAAAGTACGCGGCTCCGACGTCAGCGCTGTTGCCAACACCGCCGATCGGCTACGGGCCGAGCTGGGTCTGGAAGCAGTGACCTATGTGGTCAACCGCAACATCAACTACACCAACGTGTGTACCTACCACTGCCGCTTTTGCGCGTTCTCCAAGGGCAAAACCCACGAGGCACTGCGCGGCAAACCCTATGATCTGGAGCTGGAGGAGATCGCCCGGCGCGCCCAGGAAGCCTGGCAGCGGGGCGGGACGGAAGTATGCTTGCAAGGTGGTATCCATCCGGACTACACCGGCCAGCATTATCTCAACGTCTGCCACACCATCAAGGAGGCGGTGCCGCAGATGCACATCCATGCCTTCTCGCCACTGGAGATCACCCAAGGAGCCAAGAGCTTGGGGCTGGATCTCGAACGCTTTCTACGCCAGCTAAAAGCCGCTGGCCTGTCCAGCTTGCCGGGTACCGCGGCGGAGATCCTGGACGATGAAGTGCGTGACATCTTGTGCCCGGACAAGCTCAGCACGCACGAGTGGTTCGCCGTGATGCGGGCCGCCCATGCCGTGGGCCTGCGTTCCACCGCCACCATCATGTTCGGCCATGTGGACAAGCCCGTGCACTGGGCTAAGCACCTTAGCCGCATCGGTTCGCTGCAAGCGCAAACCGGCGGTTTCACCGAATTCGTGCCGCTGCCTTTCGTCGCCCCGGAGGCGCCCATATTCCGGCGCGGGCAGGCCCGCAAAGGACCGACCTTCCGCGAGGCGCTGCTGATCCATTGCGTGGCGCGGTTAGCGTTTGGCCGGCAGCTTCGAAACATACAAACCTCCTGGGTGAAGATGGGGCCGCAAGGCGCCGCCGTAGTGCTGCAATCCGGCGCCAACGATCTGGGTGGCACGTTGATGAACGAGAGCATCACGCGGGCCGCCGGTGCCGCCCATGGCCAGGAATTTCCACCTCACGAAATGGAAGCATTGATTCGCAGCACAGGCCGTTCAGCCCGGCAGCGTACGACGTTCTACGCTGATGCGCCCGAGGAGCGCCGCGCCAAAGCGGCCTCGGCGGCGCCGTTACGGCCCGTCGTCAACACGCAATGGACCGGTTCGCGGCGTGTAGGGCGGTAGCCCGGTGCTAGGCTCAGGCCTTAGCCGCCGGCCTCGTGGTCCAGCAGCCAGCGCTTGGCCGCCAAGCCTCCGGCGTAACCGGTCAAAGCGCCGCTCGCTGCCACCAAACGGTGGCATGGAACGATGATGGAAAGGGGGTTGCGGCCGTTGGCCGCGCCAACGGCACGGGCGCCGCTCAGCAAACCTAAGCGGTTGGCGAGAGCGCTATAAGCCAGGGTTTGTCCGAAGCCGATATTCATGAGCGCCTGCCACACCCGCCGTTGAAACACCGTGCCCTGCGGCGCCACGGCGATGCCGAAACACCTCGCGCAGCCATCGAAGTATTGTTCGAGCTCGGCTTCCAGTTGCTCAAGGACCGGCCCCCACCGCTCACCGTGCGCGGCTACCGCCTGGTGCACCGGGCGTGCTACAGGGCGCTGGTCGATGCTCGCGTCGAAAACCAGATGGGTCAGCGCCCCCGGGGTAGCTGCGGCAGCGGTCAACGCACCCAGCGGCGTGGCGATGATGCCGAGTTCTACGAAAGATTGCACTGTGATATCCGGATCATCCCATGCGGTCTACCCATAAGGTACCATCACGCCTTCGAACATCGCCCAGAGCGACGGCTACATGGCAACGACACATGGCAATGGCACATAGGGATCCCATGGCTACAAGATTTGTGCGCTCCCATTTGCTAAGCAGCCATCCGCTAACAGCCAGCGCCAGAAGAGCCGGCATGCTAGGCGCCGTATTATTAGGCGCAGTCACGCTGGCCGGATGCAGCGATCCCGAGCTGCAAACCCACAAACAATGGGTGCGTGATCTCAGAGCAGACTTGGCCAAAGTGCGATCCGAGGTCGAGACCTCGCAGGCGCGGATCACGGCTTTGGCCACCGAACTCGCGGCTGCCCAAAAGGAAAAACAAACATTTTCGGACGAATTGGACACGGCCACCAGAGCGCTGGCTGAACAACGCATGGAGCAAGCCGCCACCGCCAGCCAATTGCAGAATCTACATATCAGTTTACGCGCGCTGGGCCGCCAGGCCGGCATCGCTGCACCGGCGCACAGCGATCCTGCCAGCCTGCTTGCAGCACTGGCGGTGGCTGGCGAGGAGCGCGAGGCACAACGCAAAGGAGCGCTCGCCGCCGCCGCCCGGAACGCGGCGCAAGTAGTGGCCTTAACCCGGGCGCGGGATTATCTGGAACAACGGGTGAAAGCGCTCTCCGACGTGGACTCCGAATCCGCCCAAGTGCCCGGCGCGCGCATCTTCCGCGAGCGCGAGCGCCAGCTACGCAGCCAATTGGAAGCGCTGGCGGCGGCCAATCAATATTTGCAACGTCAAGCACGCCGCTTGATATTGGAACGGGATGTGGCCGATGCCGGTATCGCCCAGGCGCGCCAACAAACCGCCGCCCTCAACCAAGCCAAACTCTACTTGCAAAAACAAATAGGCCAACTGAACGGCACCGCCGCGGCGCAAGCCAAGCGGGCAGCGGATGATCTGGCGGTCAACCTGGCCGATGCCCTGGCCCAGCGCGACGCCTTGCAAACCGAAGTGGCGGCGCTGCAAGGCGACCTACGCCGTTTGCACAAAACCAGCGAAAACCTGGCCGTCCAATTCGAAACCGCCCGCCACTCCCTTCACGCCCTGCGCAACCAATCGGCCGGCAACTTAGAGGCGCTCAGAAAAGCCGAGCAGGATGCGATTGCCTTGCGTGGCAAATTCGACGCCGAAGACAATCGCCGCCGCGCTCTCAGGGCGCGGGTCAAAGAACTCAATACAGCCCGCCAAAAAGCGGTAGCAGCATTGAACACGGCGCTTGCCAAAATCGAACGCATGCAAGCCATGCTGGATACGGCGGCCGCGCAACAAGCGAAGATGCGCTCCGGCGCCGAAGCGCTAGACGAAGCCAATGGCCGGCTTCGCCAGATGCTCGACACGGCCGCCGCTCAAGTCGCCCAACAAAGCGACATGCAAACAGCGCTAGCGCAAAGTCAAGAGAGCTTGACCGGTGCTCAAGCGGCCTTGGCCGAAGCGGAACAAGTCCACCAACAAGCCACAGCCAAAATGCGTGCGGAGCATGAAGCGGCGCTGCAAGAAGCCACATCGCAACACACCGAGGCGCTAGCAACCCTGGAGCGGGAACTGACCCGAACGAAAGCCTCCCTGGGAGCGGCTTTGCGGGAAACGCAAGGCGCGCGCGATGCAGCTCAAGTGACGCTGGCCGAAGTCCGCGGCGAACTGAGCCGTCTTGAGACCACATTGAAGGCAGCCAATAAAACGCGAGATGAAGCCCTCGCGCTCTCCGAGCAATTGGCTCAACGGCTCACCAGCAACGCCAAACAGATCGTCGATCTGCAAGCAGCTAACGCAACGCTCAAAGAGCAACTAGAAAAAGAGCAACTAGAAAATGCCCCACAAGACGCCCCCGCCGGTAACAGCTCTGCCGCGCCCAACTCCGCTGGAGCGCGGCCAACTGGGGGCCTACACTAGGCGGAACTGGCCCCGTGAGTGGCCCCATGAGGCGCGCACGCGGCAAGCACAGCAGGGTACGGCGGTCTACAAAGTGCCGCTGGCCACGGCTCACCTGGAAATAATCTCTGCAAATAGCCCCCTCCATCCCTATCCTTCCACTCCTATCCGTGGCGCTTTAAGACATCCAAATCGAGTTCCAGCATCTGGCCCATCCAAATAGCGTGGTTGGTGTGATCGGTCAAATCGTCTCCCGTTTGCGGATGCACGAAGACGGTCAAACCTTGCCGGTTCAACGCCAACCAAGAGAGCAGATCGCCCAACACCGGCGGCTCGAACGCCAGTTGGCAGCTAAAGCGTGGATGGGGACCCACCAGCTTCTCGTGCACCCGCCCCATGCGCACGGGAAAACGGGCGCTGGCCGCTTCGCAAAGCGCGCGCGCCGCGACCACCGTATTCGCATCGAAATAAACATGCGCATGGAAACCGCGTATCGCGCCACTATCGCTGAATGTCCATTCACTGGCCCGCCCACTCGTATCGCTCATCACTCAAACCTCACTTCCGCTCGCCCCAACCCTTCGATCTCGAAGCAGTAATGCTCACCGGCGGCAGGAAACCGGGTGGTGATGCTGCTGCCGGTCATCACAAAGGACCCAGCCGGCAACACCTCACCTTGACGGGCTTTTAAATTAGCTAGCCACGCCACCGCCTCAAGCGGGTGCCCCAGAGCGTCGCCGGCCCGCCCCTGCCCGGCCACTTCGCCATCTATCCATAGACGGGTAACCGCATCGACGAGATCGGCGCTTCGCCAATCCGCCCTACGCGCCCCTAGAACAACACCTGCGTTCCAAGCGTTTTCGGCGATGATGCTGAATCCATCGAGCGCGCTGTAATCAGCGTTGCGGTCATCAACTAACTCGAACGAGGTGGCACAAGCGGCGACACTTGGCGCCACGCCCGCCCGCGTGCAGCGCTGCGCCCGGCCATCCACATCCTCCCCCAAGCACACCGCTACTTCGAACTCCACGCCCAAATGCTGGTGTTCCCCGAGCCCGATCACAGCGCCGGATCGGTGGACATTGCCCTGGTACACTACTCCACCCAAGGGCTCATCCACGCCCACTAGATTTTGCATAGCCGGCGAGGTCAGCGCGATCTTCCAGCCGGCGGGAGTACCCGCCCCAGCGCTTTGCAACAGCGCACAGAACTCGGTCTGAACGCGGTAAGCGTCATCCGACGAAGCGCCTTGCGCGGGCAAGACGGACACCTGGGCGGCCCGCGCCCGCCGTGCCTTCATCAACTGCTGCGCGATAAGGGCTGCTTGCCGCTGTTCCAAGGCCATCATATGCTTTCCTCATAGGTTGCCAATGAGCTGTTTTCCAATCGGCTTTTAACGGCTCGACTTTAAGCGGATCGGCTTTGAACGCCGTTGATATCAACGGCGGCACTTTAGCCGCAATCGAACCGGCAATGCGACCACCCCACAACACCGGAACATGACGGCCACCACCTCGCCCTTGGATCGCTACGTCAGCTGGTTGCAGCACAACCGGGTGCCGGTGATCGTCATCACCCTAGTGGTGTCGCTGGTCCTGAGCGCCGGCGCCCACCGGCTGACGACTAGCAATGATTTGCGCGCTTATTTCAGCGCCGACAATCCACAGCTCGCCGCCTTGGAGGCGATGGAAAACACCTATGAGCGCCAAGACAATCTCATCTTCATGGTGGTGGCCAAGGACGGCGATCTCTTCACCGAAAAAGGGCTTCGCCTCATCGCCGAACTCACCCGGCAAGGCTGGCAAGCACCGTATTCGCGCCGCGTGACATCGCTGACCAATCATCAGCACACTTTCGCCAAGGAGGATGATCTATTCGTTATCGATCTGGTGGATGATGCGGTTTTGGGCGCTCCCGAGCGTATCGCCGCGGTGCGCGATATCGCTTTGTCCGAACCGGTACTGAAGGGGCGCACAGTATCGGCTGATGGACGCGCATCCGGTGTCAACATCGGCTTGACCCTACCCGAAGGCGGCGCTGCCGAAGCGAACGCAGAAGTGGTCGAATGGGCCGAGGGCATGGTGGCTACGCTGCGCCAACACTATCCGAATTTCGATATCTGGATAGGCGGCACTACCGCCACGGACGTGGCCTTGGGGCTGGCCGTACAACGGGACGTGCAGACCCTGGTGGGCACCAGCTATCTGGTCATCGTCGCCGGCTTATTCCTGTTTTTACGCCACCTGGCCGGAACCCTGGCGACGGTGGGACTGGTGACCCTCAGCATTGCCGTCACCATGGGCTCGTTCGGCTGGGCCGGCGCCACCTTGGAGCCAACGGCAGGATTTGTACCGAGCATCGTCATGACCATCGCCGTAGCCGATTCGGTACACATTCTCGCTACTTACTATTACGAACTGCGCCATGGCCGAGACAAGTCCGGCGCTCTATCGGA
The DNA here is from genome assembly GCA_012103455.1 of Gammaproteobacteria bacterium. Lineage (GTDB taxonomy): Bacteria > Pseudomonadota > Gammaproteobacteria > HK1 > HK1 > WLWT01. Next base: position 1,645,917 of record WLWT01000001.1, on the reverse strand, counting down.
GGCGATGCGGGTCAACGTGGCGCCGATTTTCATCACCAGCGTGACCACCGCCATCGGCGTGCTGATGCTCAATCTGAGCGACTCGCCGCCCTACCGCGAACTCGGCAACATGATCGCGTTTGGCGTGGCCGTGGCATGGGCACTCTCGATGACCTTGTTACCCGCCATCCTCGCCCTCGCCCCCGTGCGCCACGTGGACCGGGGCAGCGCCCTGGAATCGGGCATGAGCCGCTACGCCGAGTGGCTGCTGGCCCACCGCCACGCGGTGTTGGCAGTGACAGGCCTGGTGATCATCACGCTCGCAAGCTGCATCCCCCGCAATCAGCTAGGCGAGCGCTGGCACGAGTATTTCGATGACACCTTTGAAGCCAAGAAAGCAACGGATGTGTCCATCGATCACTTCGGGGGCATTCATGTGGTGCTGTACGACGTCAGAGCCCGCAGTGCAGACGGCATCAATGATCCGGCCTATCTGCGCGATCTGGAAAAGTTCTCGAACTGGCTCGAAGCGCAGCCACCGATCAGTTACGTCAACCGCGTCACCACTCTTTTAAAACGGCTGAACAAAAACCTGCACGGCGATGATCCCGATTGGCACCGGCTACCGGATTCACGCGAGTTGAGCGCGCAACTGTTACTGCTCTACGAACTGTCCTTACCGCTGGGCATGGGCCTTGAGAACACCATCAACGTGGAGCGTTCGGGCTCGCAGGTACAGATCATCGCTGAGCCGATGAACTCGGAGGCGTTGCGCCGTTTGGACTTGCGCATTCAACAATGGCTCAAACAGAACACCACGGCACTGCAACCCACCGCCGGCACCGGCATCGATCTGGTCTTCGCCTACATCAATCACCGCAACATCTACGGCATGCTCCAAGGCATGGTACTGGCGCTAGTGCTGATTTCATTGTTGCTGATCGGCGTGCTGCGCTCGCTGCGCCTAGGGGCGCTGAGCATGCTCACCAACCTGGCACCGGCGGCGCTGGCCTACGGCACCTGGGCGCTGCTGAGTGGCAACATCGATCTGTCCGCCTCCGTAGTCATGTGCATGAGTATCGGCATCGTGGTGGACGACACGGTGCACTTCCTCTCCAAATACCGCCATGCCCGGGTAGGGCGGGGCCACGGCGCGGCGGACGCGCTGCGCTATGCCTTCAACACTGTAGGCGGCGCCGCCCTCACCGTCACCACCGCCGTGCTGGTAGCCGGCTTCTGCGTGCTGGCGGCCTCCCATTTCGATCCGACGGTCACCACTGGCACGCTGATGGCCATCACCTTGACCTTCGCGCTAGTGGTGGATTTCTTATTCTTGCCCCCCCTGCTGTTATTGGTCGACACAAAGCGCTCTACACCCGCTCCATCCCCCCCGCAACCCTCGTCAACCTGAGGAAAAGCCGTCCATGACCATGCAACGCACGCCGCTGCTCATCGCCAAACTCCTGGATCGAGCCGCCCTCATGGCACCGGATGAAGAGATCGTCACCCTGACGGCGAACGGCACGGCGCGGCAAACCTACGCCGAGGCCAATAGGCGCGCCCGCCAACTGGCTAACGCGCTGAAAAGCGCCGGCATCGCCAGCGGCGACCGGGTGGCGACCCTTATGTGGAACGGTTACCGCCATCTCGAGGCATACCACGCCGTGCCCTGCATGGGTGCGGTGCTACACACGCTCAATATCCGTTTAAGTCCCACCGATCTCGCCTACATCATCAATCACGCCGGCGACCGCATCATCATTGCCGACGCCGATATCCTGCCGGCTCTGGAGCCACTGGCGGGAAGCATTACCGGCGTGGAGAAAATCATCGTATGCACGCAAGACCCTCAGGGTGGAACTGAGCAGAATACTTCATTAGCCAGCGCCCTAGGCTGCGAGATCATCGACTATGAAGCCTTCATCGCCGGCCAGCCGGAGACCTTCGACTGGCCGGACCTCGACGAAAACTCGCCTCTAGGGCTTTGCTACACCAGCGGCACCACCGGTAAACCCAAGGGCGTGATGTACACCCACCGCTCCACTTACCTGCACACCATGGCCATCGCCATGACCGACACCATGAACCTGTCGGCCACCGATAGTCTGTGCGGCATCGTACCCATGTTCCACGCCATGGGCTGGGGCCTGCCCTTCGCCGCCCTCATGCTCGGCTGCAAGCAGGTTTTGCCGCACCGCTTCATGACCGCGGAAAAGCTGCTCGATCTGTTCGCCGCCGAGCAAGTGACCCTTTCTGCTGGCGTGCCCACCATCTGGCAAGGCGTGCGCGCGGCGCTCACCGCCGAGCCGAAGCGGTGGAATTTAGCGCATCTGTCACGCCTCACCTGTGGCGGCTCAGCGCCACCGTTGGAAATGCTGCGCTGGTACTGGGACACCTTGGGAATCGAGATGATCCAAGGCTGGGGTATGACCGAAACCAACCCGGTGGCCACCATCGCCAGACGCATCGGCAAGCGCTCGCAAACGGGGCTTGCGCCGGATCAGCAGTTCGCCAACATCAACAAAGCCGGCCTGGTGTTGCCGGGTCTTGAAGTCGGTATCTTCGATGAACAATTCAACCGGCTGCCGCACGATGGCGAAGCGGTGGGCGAGTTATTGGTGCGCGGGCCTTGGATCTGCTCGGAGTATTACAACGATCCACAGCCGGACAAATTCCACGATGGCTGGCTGATCACTGGCGATGTCGCCCGTATCGATCCCCAGCAATACGTCATCATCACCGATAGAGCCAAAGATCTCATTAAATCCGGTGGCGAATGGATTTCCTCGGTGGACATGGAAAATCACATTGCCGCCCTGCCCGGCGTGGCCATGGCAGCGGTGGTGGCGCAACCCCATCCGAAATGGGATGAGCGGCCCGTGGCGGTCGTGGTGGCCAAAGACAGCTCAGCCAGCAAAGAAGCCATATTGGCCCATTGCGCCAGTGCATTTGCCAAGTGGCAGATCCCGGACGATGTGATATTCGAGAACGATATCCCGCTGACCACCACCGGCAAGATGGACAAAAAACGGATCCGGGCAGCGCTGGCGGAGCAAGGCTACCGGTTACCGGATTTACGGTAGCGTCAAGACTTATTCAGGACTGGCGACTATCCCGCGGTCGTGCAGAGCGCCGATCTGATGGGGCGCCAACCCGAGCACGTCCGCTAGCACCGCCTCGGTGGGTATAGGAAGACTAAACGCCCTATTGCATCCAAATCAACAGTTAAGGGCATCTCTAAAAATGCACTTTTTCCGCGATTGCGGCGTCAGCGCCGTGCTCGAATCCTCAGGTATCACCTATACACTGCGGTTCTGCGCGCGGTGCTTCTTTGCACTCACGAAAAAATTACTACTTTTAGAGGCGCCCTTAAGTGAAACGGGGTACAGGCTAGTCTTGAGTGATTCAGGTGGTGTACGGTCAGGATTGTTGCATAGGACCCGCCTATTTTGGTCAGAAATGGGCTGGAAATCTCCAGTATTTTTCACTGGCCATGAGCATGCTCCCGCCGCTGGTTAACAACGCATCAGAACGAAGGACGTGAACAGCGCCACTTGCGCTAGCGCCCGACTCTAGGGTAATGCTGTGGGTTCGTTGGTTCTGGCTTTGTCCTTCAAGTGGTCAAGGATTTTGTTGTTCACCGCCCGATCTTCGATACTGGCCATCACCTCGACCTTTACACCGCGGCGCTCACCGGTTTCAATATCGATATTGAATACCCGTTTCAGGCGTTGCGCCAGGTCATGGTATCACGCCGCTTTAGAAAGGGTTTGCAGTTCAACGGATACTCTGGCTGTCTTACCCTTGCCCCGCTTGGCCGCTGTCACTCACGCCCGGTGCTTACTGTTGGGCGCGAACACACCCTGAAAGCGTGTCAGGTTAACGCGGGGTTTGGGTACCAGGGCGGCAAGCCTTGCGATAAAATCCAAAGGACGCTTCTCTTTTTTTGCTGAGAGAACACAAAAATGCAGCACAACGCAATCATGAAGCTGCGTCTTTGTGTCCCCATACGTCCCCCAAACACGCAAGGCCAAGAAGGCCTACGGCCCGTTTGAAATGACGTTACTTCAACACTTTGGGCTCATCTCCGCGCTTCGTGCCTATTCCGGTCCTGTCGCTATCAGTGGCTATCGCTGCGACGAATATGATAGATGGTTCGTCTAGGTGGTCTTCGTGACGGATCGGAGCGTTCGCCAGAACGTGGAGATCCTTGCTCTTGGCGAACATGGCTACGATTTTCAGCCAGACTCATCCGTTTCCAGGATCTTCTGAAGCCGAACCGGATCGTCGGTAATGTAATAATCGATACCTCGTTGATTGAATTTGCGAATGAACTCTAATTGTTCTTCGTCAGATAACCAAACGCCCAGCCGTTTTGAATCCTGCGAAAACAGCGTCCAGGCACCGATCGCAAGCCCTCGTTCTTGTACTCTTTCGATAGTATCCTCATCAATCATGTTGACGCTCATGTTCGTCAGCGTCGAACCGACCAGCTTTCCAATCAAGCTGGCTTCCATCATCCATCGCGCCAAACGGCTCTTCTTAATGGACTGGGGCGAGTACGTGAAACCGGATTCAATGCCAGGGCAATGCCATTCCAGCCAACGAAGAGGAAAGAAGTTGAAGGACGTAACAAAAACGTGCTCCTGCATCTCCATGCGTTTGATGAGTTTGGCGACAGCAGTGCCCGTGTGTCGCTGACCAAAATCTAGGCTGTACGCTTTGATCTCGATGTCGATGAGCAGCTTGCCTCGTGTTTCTTCCAAGACGTCTTCCAACAGCACGATTCGTTCCGTCTTGCCATAGTTGATGGTCTTGTCACCGACGTTAATCTCTGACTTGATTTCCAGTTTCTTGATCTCATCCCAAGTCATTTCGGCAACCTTGCCGTCATGGCCTGTCAACCGTTCCGTCTCCACATCGTGGAACACAACAACCTTCTGGTCTTTCGTAAGGAAAACGTCCAATTCGATTCCATCAAGTCCGAGTTCGATAGCTCGTTTGAAACCGGCCATGGTGTTTTCCTGATGCTCTTCTGGAACGCCACGATGCCCCAGCGACAACGAGCGCGAGTACCGAGAAAACAGTTTGGAACGTTGCGAGGTCATGATGTGCGTCTCCTATTAATGTCTATGAGAATCAGATTCTATCTTGTTTAGCATATCTAAGTATTCGGTCGATTAATGTTCGGTTAAGACTATGGGCTTCTGGATTTCTGATTGTACTTGTTCCCAGAACGATTAATTCGTTCTCTTTCTATCAACGACAGCTTTACTCAGTGATCCTCATGGCGAATTGGAGTGAAGACTTGTTCGCTGATTCGGCATCGGCAAACCTTCGCTTGTTTAAGGAGCGTCTTTCAAAACCGGACGATTGGGATTTATAAAGAGCCATGACACGACTGCCGTGAAATAGAATCCCGCGTGTAGATAGATAAATTTAGCCCAATCTTCTTCACTGCCCGTCTGCTTGATTTCCTCAAACCAGGTTCCCAGGAAGATAGGCAGCACGATGATTGACAGGCATCAGGTCGTGTTCATCACTGCCGTGACCTGTGCGGGATTACGACCGCCGAGGTCGATCGTGCATGCCTAAACTGCGGGATTTGCGATGCCGGAAAAGAATGCTCCGGCCGCCATTACAACCGCCAGTTGCGTCGCTGTTGCGGTCCAGGCCGAGACGATGGTGATCAAAGTACAGATCGTCAACGAAACGACGGCTGTACCCGTGCGGCTGACCCACCGGCTACCGCTGATCTTATACAACTTGTCCTACGATCAGCCCGCCAGACAGCGCCCCGCAGACGACCGCAAGCAGCAGCAGGCTGGTGAGAAAACCCGCCTCAGACTTGCTTACTTGGAATCAGCGCTCAAGGAAGTTAAAAACCACGTGACGAAAAACACGTATCCCGCCGCGCGACAAAACGCCTGCAGACAAAATGCCCACATGCTGAAATTTTCTGCCATCTCCAGCACATCGCCCAACACAGATTTACTGACGGGCACGGTCGGTTCGTCCGACTTCGTGGGGCCGGATCCTTGAGTTTATCCGTCTCCTGAATCAGTGCGACTTCCGCCGAATTGACCCCAGGATGCTGCTGCGGACGGTTGCGGAAATACCAAAAGAAACTAATTCCTCACGCAATTCCCACCAAGGAATAAACGTGGAAGATACCTCGCCAACCAAAGCCCGCATCAAGCAGCCAGCCGGTCAACCAAAGCGTGAACGCGCCTCCCAGAGACGTGCAAGCACCGATACAAGCTCCGCTCTTGCCGCGATGTTTGAGTGGAATCGACTCCTTGACGACGTCGCCGAGATAGGTGTTAAGCCGCCTTGCAACAGGCCAAGCGAAAGTCGAGTTGTCGCCAAAGGCACAATCTCCGCAGAAATCACTGACAAAAACTGGAGGGCGCCTCTAAAAATAGTAATTTTTTCGTGAGTGCAAGGAAGCACCGCGCGCACAACCGCAGTGTATAGGTCATACCTGAGGATTGGAGCACGGAGCTGACGCCGCAATCGTAGAAAAAGTGCATTTTTAGAGGTCCCCTACCTATTCGCCGCCGCCATTTTCACCACCGTGGTAAAAGCGCGCCTGGCTGGTTCCACATTAGCCTTATTGGTACCAACGATATCGAAAGCGGTGCCGTGAGCGGGGGTCGCCATAGGGAAGGGCAATCCCGCGTGAACCGAAATACCCTGATGAAATCCCAGTAGTTTAATGGCGATCTGCCCCTGATCATGATACATGCTCACAGCGCAATCGAACTCCCCGTCCCGTATCTTCAGATAGAGGGTATCGCAGGGAAACGGGCCGTCGCAGGCGATCTGTTGACGCTTGGCCTGCGCCACCGCCGGCTGGATAATCTCGATCTCCTCGGTGCCGATGGCACCACCGTCGCCGGCATGGGGATTGAGCGCAGCCACGGCGATACGGGGCCGGGCAACACCGGCCGCTCTCAATGTCTTATCGGCCAAGACGATAGCGCTGACGATCTCCGCGACGCTCAGCAGCGCCGCCACGTCTTTTAGCGGCACGTGGGACGTCACCCTAGCGTTCCACATCCGCCCCATCACATTGAACTCGCTGACCCGGCCGGTGTGGTTGATGCGGGCCTTGGCCCATTGGGTCTCATCCTCGGCGCCCAAACCGGCCCGGTGCATGGCGTCTTTGTTAAACGGCATGAAGCACAGCCCATCAAGGCGGCCCGCATTGCACAGATCAAGCGCCCTGCCGTAGCAATCGAGCACCGCTCGGCCCGCTGCCTGCGCCACTGCGCCAATGGGCAGATCGGCAAGCCCCGGTGCCGCCACATCCACCAACGAGAGCGATGCGGACTCCAGCTTGGCATCCTCGAAGTCCGCCACCACATCCGGGCTCAGCTCAACTCCAGCCATGGCGCAGCCGGCTTCGAACACCCGCCGATCAGAGAACACCACGATGCGAGCCAGGTCCCGGACTTCGGGCAGGTGCAGTAACTTGGCCAGCAATTCCGGACCGATGCCGGTGGCATCCCCCTGAACCAATGCGATCGCTGGGTGCTTTGACATAGGCGCTATGCCGCTCATAGTGATTCTGGCTCACTCATAGTGACTTTAGATTGACAGTGACTTGGCCGCGGTGACTTGACCGCGATGGGATGGGGCTCGTTCGCAGCGGCGATTGCAGATGGTATACCATAAGCCCGGCTCGAACACCGCTGCCCCCCAGTTAACACCAACCGGGTCACCACGAGGCGGCAAAACAAACAATCGAAGGAGGAAGAGGAATGAGTCTACCGAGTAGACGCCATCTGGCGATGTGTGCGGCCGCAGTTATGGGCGCACTGGTACTGGGCACACCGGCGGGCGCGGCCGATAAACCGGCCATCGAGGTGATTACCCACGCCGGCGCTGGCGGCGGCACCGATGTCAACTCACGCATGATGATGCTGCGCTCACGGCGCACGCTCAAACAAGACATGGTGGTGGTCAACAAACGCGGCGGCGGCGGTGCCGCAGCCATGAACTACTTCATGACCCGCCCGGCTGATGGCAACACTATCATGACCTTCACCGTAGGCCATGCCATCACCATGGGCAAAGGCAAAACCAAGCTCGAGGTAGATGATCTCGCCGCCATCGCCAGGGGCACCAACGATCCTCAGATCCTCATGGTCAACTGCAAGACCAGCCCCTATAAAACCCCCGAAGACTTCGTCGCTGGCATGAAAAAAGGCGACAAGCTCAAATTCGGCGGCACTCAAACCGGTACCATCGACCACATCACGGTGTTCCTGTGGGCCAAGCGCCTGGGCATCCCCATGCCGACTTATATTCCGTTCAAAGGGGGCGGAGAACTGGCCACTCAGCTAGTCGCTGGCGCGGTGGAAGTGGGTACGCTCAACCTGTCCGAGGCGGCAGCACCGGTGGAAGCCGGCGACATCTGCCCGCTGGTGATCCTGGCGCACGAAGGCATGGCCCCGATCCCCAAAGCCAAAACCGCCAAGCAATTGGGCATTGACCTGGTGCTCTCCACCACCCGCGGCTTCGTCACCCATGCCGGCGTATCCGCGGAGCGGCGTGCAGCACTGGAAGCGGGCCTCATTAAAGCCATGGGGCACTCGCTCTATCAAGCGTACCTGGTCAATTCCGGTTTGGATGCCACCTCGCCGCAACCATCGGGACCGTGGGGCGAACAGATCAAATCCATGGTCAACCAGTTCGGCCCCGCCCTCAAAGAGATGGGCCTAGTCAAGTAAGCTTGCCGGTTAAGTAACTAATACTTCACAACCAACGTGCTCCCCTGCGGGAGCACCCGCGGTATGCAGATCCGTCAACTCATAGTCCCAGCGGTAGTCGTGGCGTTCTCGCTGCTGGTTATCTGGGCGTCACTGCAACTCGAAGAGTCGCCGGCAATGATCGTCGGCGACAGCATGCAACCGCGCACCTTTCCCATATTCTTGATGTGCATCAACCTGGTGCTGGTGGTCTGGCTGATCGTGCAAACCGTGCACCGGCCAGTGGATAGTTCTCCGGATAACCCGCCGTCCGAGCGCTTCCCGACTTGGGCCACCATCGGCTTGCTGCCGCTGTTTTATCTATTGACCGCTCAACTGGATCTATTCCTAGGCATTGCCGTGGTCATGTTCGCCATGTGTTGGGTATGGGGTGAGCGGCGCTGGTGGGTGGCGGCAATAACGGCAACCGCCACGCCCGCCTGCATATTTTTTCTATTCGATCTGGTTCTCAAAGTCAGATTCCCCCGCGGCCTCCTGACCAATCTCTACTACGGCTGAGCGCCATTGGAGTAACTGCCCGTGATTGAAGCGCTACAAGCAATGGCGCAGGTGCTGCTAGACCCTTATCTGCTACTGCTTATCTTCCTGACCACCGTTATCGGCGTAGTCATCGGCGTTTTACCGGGTCTAGGCGCCACTACCGGCGCGGCGCTGTTACTGCCCTTTACGTTGACCATGTCGCCGGTACATGCCATTACCGTGTTGGCGACCATTTATGTATCCGCCACCTTCGCCGGCTCCATCACCGCCATCCTCATCAATACCCCAGGCACCTCGGCGGCGGCGGCCACGACCTTCGATGGTTTTCCCTTGGCCCAGCGCGGCGAAGCGGGGCGGGCGCTAGGCATCGCGGTAGTGTCCAGCACCGTGGGCGGCATCTTCTCCGTTTTAGTCCTGTGCATCGCCGCGCCGTTGCTGGCCCGTGTAGCCTATGAGTTCCGGCCACCGGAGTATTTCGCGCTGACGTTATTCGGCCTGAGCATGCTCGCCAGCATCAGTTCGGGCGGCGCGGTGCGCAATTTGATGGGCGGCGTATTCGGCGTCTGGCTGGCCACCATAGGCGCAGAGCGGGCGACCGGGATAGAGCGCTTCATGTTCGGCAATTACGAACTCTACGAGGGCCTTTCCTTCGTCCCCATCTTCATCGGCTTGTTCGCCATGTCGGAACTGCTGGTGCAATCGCGCTTCGTTAACCAAGCCATTGATGCGATCAAATTACAGGCGGTGAAACTGCCCAGCAAGGAAGACTACAAACGGATTTGGAAGACCGTCACCCGCTCCTGCGGTATCGGTACTTTTATCGGCATCTTGCCGGCGGAGGGCGCTACCATCGCCTCCATGATCGGCTACTCGGAGGCGCGGCGTTGGTCGAAGAACAAAGAACAATTCGGCAAGGGCGCTATTGAAGGTATCGCCGGCGCCGAGGCGGCCAACAACGCCGCCACCGGCGGCGCCATGGTACCCACCATGGTGCTAGGCATCCCCGGCAGCGGCACTACCGCGGTCATCCTGGTGGGCTTGATGGTGCACGGCTTGCGGCCCGGCCCCTACCTGTTCACCGAGCAGGTGGACAAGGTCTACCAGATCTTCGGCGCCATGCTGCTGGCCAACATCGTGTTTCTGATCATGGGACTCTACGCGGCCAAGCTATTCGCCCGTATCTCCTTGGTGCCGCGCCAAATGTTATGGCCCATCGTATTCGCTCTATCGGTAGTGGGCGCTTACGCGCTCAGTGCCTCCTTACTGGACGTGTGGCTGGTGCTGATATTCGGCGTCATCGGTTTTTTCGCGCGCCGCCATGGTTTCGCCGTCGCTCCCATCGCCGTTGGCCTCATCTTGGGAGAAATGGTAGAGACCAACTTGCAAAATTCCCTGAAGATGTTCGAAGGGCAGTGGTGGCTGATCTTGACGCAGCCGCTAGCGGCCCTGTTCATCGTGCTGGCCATAGTGGGGCTTTGCGGACCCACCTTGTACCGGTGGTTCACCAAGCGGCCCTCGGGGGCCTAGGCCCGGCCGCCACTAGGCGGGCCCGTCCCTGCCACTACCGCCCAGGCCACTACCGCCCGGTAATACGGCCCTGGTACTACGGCCCAGGCCACTACGACCCTGCCACTACTTTGGCGGCGAACAAAGCATCGACCCGTGACTCATCGAACCCCCAAGCCGCCAGCACCTCACGGGTGTTTTCCCCCACCGCCGCCGGTGCCCGCCGAATGGCCGAGGGGGTGCGGCTAAAGCGGGGCGCCGCATTCGGCTGAATCACTCCGCCGCGGTTGACGAAGGTCTCACGCTCAGCGTTGTGCCGGTGCGCGTGCGCCTCGGCCAGTTCCAACACCGGCGCAAAGCACACGTCACTCGCCTCCAAAATCTCACACCACTGCTCCCGGGTTTTACGGCCGATGAGAGCAGCCAACCGCTCCTTAAGCAGCGGCCACGCCGCGGCTGTGCGGAAGTTGGTCCGCGCTCACCCCTAACCGTTGCAGCAATTGCGCGTAGAACTTCTCCTCAATGGGCGCGAGGGATATGTATTTGCCATCGCTGGTTTCGTAGACCTCGTAGAAATGGGCGCCGCTATCCAAGATGTTGTAACCACGCGGATTAGCCGCGGCGCCAGAGCCCCACAAGCCATAGGCCGCCGTCATCAACGAAGCGGCGCCGTCTATCATCGCAGCATCCACCGTCTGTCCTTGCCCGGAGCGTTTAGCCTCGAACATAGCCGCGACCACGCCCAGCGCCTTGTTATGGCATTGCTTGACCATGACTCCACAATTCATATTAGTTCATATTCGCCCTCGGCCCCTGTGCTCGCCATGACTACCCAGGCAGCCGGGACGAGTAGGCACGGGACCACGAAGTCCTCCATCTGCACGGGGCTGCGTTGGGTCAAGCGGGCGTTCGCGTAATGAAAGTTGGGGGTCATACCCTGGGACATCTGCCTGTTGTTGCGGGAACAACTGGGCCGGTGTAGACACCGGTTGAACGACCTGCGCAAGTCAGCAAGAGGCATAGCCGGTTGTGCTCTTCCAAGCCAAGCGACCACACATCATGGGAGAGCCAGCGCTGTTCGCGTTGCATAAAAGGCCCGGCCAGGGGTAGGCAGTATATATTTGCGCTATTCAAAAGAATGTCTCATGCAACCGGCAAGGACTGCCAGCAGGTTGGGCGGGTTTCAGTACGAGCGCCATCAGCCGGAAACAACCCTTCTCTACCAGATTACCGTGCAACCCTATCGAGTATTTACTATCGGGTATTTCACTATCGGGTATTTAAGGAGAGCCTTGCAGCCCAAGGGTGCTCGCTGCCCAACTACGTTCAACGTGAATTCGAAGAATCTCTTAGCTGTGGCCGTCTGCAACAGGGTTGTCTAGGGATGCGTTGCGAAGATTGCCAACATGAGCGGCGGGTAGCCTTTAGCTGTAAGCGGGCAGGCTTTTGCCCAAGCTGTGGGGCACGCCGTATGGCCGAGAGTGCGGCCTTGCTGGTAGAAGAGGTATGACCACGCGAACCCATGCGCCCATGGGTGTTGAGCTTGCCGTTTCAACTGCGTTTTCTGTTTGCCAGCGATGCGCAGTTGATGGGTCAGATGCTGGGCATTGTCTGCCTAGCCTTTTATCCACCCATCGTGTCAAACAGGCTGGATTGCGCAAGGCGGCAGCACAAACCGGCGCGGTCACCTTGATTCAACGCTTTGGCAGCGCTCTGAACCTCAATGTTAATTTCCACCTGCTGTTTCTTGCATAATGTGTATGCCGAAGATAACTGGGGCGCGATGCGCTGCCACCGGGTGAAGGCACCGGCTCAAGAAGAGCTGCTATGTTTAACCCATAGCCTGAAGTCAACCCATAGCCTGAAGTCAACGTGTTGTCCGGTTCCTTGAGAGGGGAGGATTGCTTGAGCGGGACGCCGGCAACAGCTACCTGGTCTTTGCGCAGCGAGGGGCGGGTGCGATGCAGCCGCTGTTCGGCCACTCAAGGTTTTCACCTGGCAAACTGTGCCGCCACGGGCGCACGGCGATGATTTTGAAACGCTTGCAAAAACCCGTCATAAAAGCCGTGCATTGAGGAAAATGTCACGCTGATCACAGTTTGTGTCGTTGAGTTTTGCCCAACTCGCCGGTCGCTGTAGTTTGCGAGATATTGTCAGCAACTTGGATAAACAACGCCACAAAAATTACCATTTGGGTATCGCTAAGGTCAGCCGAAGTTCTCTGGCTCGTATGAACGAGCAACAGCCTTACCCACTCTACGAAGGATTATTTTGGAAGCAACCGACACGATGTCAAAGCTTGGCGCTTAAGGATGGATTTCGCTTTAAAAATAAGCTTTATTCCTTGGATGCATCGACCATCGATTTATGGGCACCTGCTAAAAATGCACTTTTTCCGCGATGGCGGCGTCAGCTCTGTGCTCGAATCCTCAGGTATCACCTATACACTGCGGTTGCGCGCGCGGTGCTTCCTTGCACTCACGAAACAATGACTATTTTTAGCGGCGCCCTTAAATCGCTAAATTCATAATCAGGGAGGCTCGATCATGTTTACTAAAGTTCTAATCGCTAACCGTGGTGAAATAGCAGTGCGTAGTATTCGCACTCTCAAAAAATTAAGCATTAGATCAGTGGCTGTTTATACAAAAGCGGATGTAAACAGTGCGCATGTCACCGATGCGGACGAAGCCTTTACCCTAGGTGAAGGCAGTGTTGCCGATACCTATTTACAGGGTGATCGAATTATCGGTATTGCTAAAGAGTGCGGTGCGCAGGCGATTCTACCGGGTTATGGCTTTTTAAGTGAAAATGCGGAATTTGCTCAAGCCTGTGAAGCGGCTGGAATTGCTTTTTGTGGTCCAACACCAGAGCAAATTGTTCAATTCAGTTTAAAGCATATCTCGCGTGAACTCTGCGAAAAGTCCGGTGTGCCCTTAACACCTGGAACAGGTTTGTTAGAAAGTGTCGAAGAGGCAGTCGCAGCGGCATCTGAGATTGGCTACCCCATTATGCTGAAATCAACCGCAGGTGGCGGTGGTATCGGTCTAACCCGCTGTGACTCAGAAGAGCAACTTAAAAAAGTATTCGATAGCACTCGACGCCTAGGTGAAAACTACTTCAAAGATGGTGGCGTGTTTATAGAGCGCTTTATTGATAAGGCGCGCCATATCGAAGTGCAAATTTTTGGTGATGGGAAAGGCAATGTTGTGGCTTTGGGCGAGCGAGATTGTTCATTGCAACGCCGCAACCAAAAAGTGGTGGAAGAAACCCCAGCGCCTAATTTACCGGAAACAACGCGTGCTGCTCTCTTTAAGGCGGCAGAAGATCTTGGCCGATCCGTTAATTACCGTAATGCAGGTACGGTGGAATTTATCTATGACGGCGCTAGTGATGAGTTTTACTTCTTAGAAGTGAACAGCCGCTTGCAGGTCGAGCACCCCATTACCGAAGAAGTAACAGGCTTGGATTTGGTTGAATGGATGCTAAAAGTGGCTGCCAACGAAGCGCCAGATTTCTCAGCAGTACCCAAGCCGTCAGGTGCTGCCATCGAAGTGCGTATTTATGCGGAAGAGCCACTTAAAAGCTTCCAGCCTTCTCCGGGTGTATTGACCCTAGTGGACTTCCCCGAAAGCGAAGACATACGAATAGACACTTGGGTCAGCACGGGCTCAGAAGTCAGCGCTCTCTATGATCCGATGATCGCTAAATTGATTGTCAAAGGCAAAGACCGAGCAACGGCCATTGAAAAAATGCAAAAAGCGCTAGATGAAACCTCATTAGCGGGTATTTCTACCAATATAGATTACCTTCGCCAAGTCATCGCATGGGAGTGTTTTATCTCAGGTGATGTGGCGACACGAGCACTGGAAAGCTTTGAATATCAACCCCACTGCATTGAGGTGATCCAACCCGGTACCTATACTAGTATTCAAGACTATCCAGGTCGAAAAGGCTATTGGGATATTGGTGTTCCACCTTCGGGGCCAATGGATGATTATGCTTTCCGATTAGCTAACAGAATCGTTGGCAACCATGAAAGTGCTGCCGGATTAGAAGCCACTATTGTTGGACCAGAATTAAAATTCCATCAGGATACGCTGATTGATTTAACTGGCGGGAAAACACAAGCCATGCTGGATGGCGACCCAGTTGCCTTTTGGGAGCCTATTTCGGTTAAAGCAGGTCAAGTGCTCTCGGTTGGTAAAGCTCAAACAGGCTGTCGTACTTATTTAGCAGTACGGGGCGGTCTTGATGTTCCTGAATATTTGGGCAGTCGTTCTACCTTTGCCCTTGGTCAGTTTGGTGGTCACGCGGGTCGCACTTTAAGGGCATCGGATATGCTGGCGGTCTCTCAAGAGGCGGTTGCGGCTTGTACCACACCTGCACCCGGATATGAGCCTGCTGCTGCACCGAAAGAAATGATTCCAAGCTATCCAGTCGTAACAGATGGCCAAGCAGCCAATTGGGAAATCGGCGTTCTTTATGGCCCACACGGAGCACCCGATTTCTTCACGCAAGACTCCATTGACGAGTTTTTAGCGACGGATTGGGAAGTACACTACAACTCAAACCGTTTAGGTATCCGCCTCAATGGCCCTAAGCCTAGCTTCACCCGCAAAGACGGTGGTGAAGCAGGTTTGCATCCATCCAATATTCACGATTGCGAATACGCCATAGGCAGTATCAACTTTACTGGCGATATGCCTGTGATTCTGACCCATGATGGCCCAAGCCTTGGTGGCTTTGTGTGCCCTGTTACCATTGTTCAAAGTGAGCTATGGAAAGTGGGGCAAGTAAAACCGGGGGATACCATTCGTTTTGTTCCTATGACCTTTGATCAGGCGCTTATGCAAGAAAAAATTATCGATATCGCCATTGCAAGATTAGCGGCTTACGACTCACCAACGGAATTCCCAGCACCTGAATTACTGCCAGCAAAAACCATCTCAGCCACTGTATTAGCGGAACTGCCGGCAACAGATACAACGCCAGAAGTGGCTTATCGCCAAGCGGGTGATAAGTACATATTGATTGAATATGGTCCTATGCTGTTGGATTTACGCTTCCGTTTCCGCGTTCATGCCCTAATGGAAACCTTAAAAGCAAAAGATATTCTGGGTTTAGAAGAATTAGCACCAGGTGTTCGTTCACTGCAAATTCGCTATGACAGCCGAGTGATTCATCAACAAGATATGATGCAGGCATTGTTGGAAACGGAAGAGGGCTTAGGTGATATAGAATCCATGGTATTAAAAACCCGAGTGGTTCATATGCCAATGGCTTTTGAAGACAGCACTACTCTAGAAGCCGTTAAAAAATATCAACAATCCGTGCAAGAAAAAGCGCCTTGGTTGCCAAATAACGTTGATTTTATTCGGCGAATTAACGGCTTAGACACTCGCGACGAAGTTAAAAAAATCATCTACGGCACCAGCTATATGATTATGGGGTTGGGTGATGTGTATTTAGGTGCGCCATGTGCTGTGCCTGTAGATCCACGTCATCGATTGCTGACCTCAAAATACAATCCAGCTCGTACCTTTACCGCCGAAGGCACCGTAGGTATTGGTGGGGTGTATATGTGTATTTATGGCATGGACAGTCCGGGTGGTTATCAACTAGTGGGTCGTACCGTGCCTATTTGGAATAAATTCCTAAAGAATAAACAGTTTGAAGAAGATGAACCTTGGTTATTTAAATTCTTTGATCAGGTGCGTTATTACGAAGTATCAGAAGAAGAACTGACAAAACAGCGTGAAGATTTCCGCCACGGACGTTTTGAAATACAAATCACCGAAGAAGATTTTAGCCTCGCTGATTACCACGTTTTCCTAGAAGAAAATGCTGAAAGCATCCAAAATTTTAAAGACAAACAACAAGTCGCCTTTGATAAAGAAGTAGAACACTGGAACAGCGGTGATGCCTTTGGCGAAGTTAAAAAAATAGAAACAGTTGATATCGCCGTAGAAATAGAAGGCACACCACTTTATTCAGAAATTGCCGGAAATATTTGGAAAATACTCATCAAAGAAGGTGATTCAGTCAAACAAGGCGACACCCTTCTAATTGTAGAAGCTATGAAAATGGAATTTCCATTATTGGCAACAGAAGATGCAGTGGTGAGTTCCCTTTGCTGTAAAGAAGGAGATCCAGTTAGCCCTGGTGAAGCCTTGACTGGGTTGTCACCCATTGCTTCGGAGTAAAACGCATGCAAGCTTTTCGAATGCCAGTGCGTGAAGCCTTAAGGGCGCCTGCTAAAAATAGTCATTGTTTCGTGAGTGCAAGGAAGCACCGCGCGCACAACCGCAGTGTATAGGTGATACCTGAGGATTCGAGCACGGCGCTGACGCCGCAATCGCGGGAAAAGTGCATTTTTAGAGGTGCCCTTCATATCGCCGGATCAATAGGGAGAGCCTTGAAGCCCAGAGGTGCTCGCTGCCCAACTCCATTCAGCGTGAATTCGAAGAATTTCTTAGCTGCGGCCGTCTGCAACAGGGTTTTCTAGGAGTGCGTTGCGAAGATTGCAAACATGAGCAGGTGCTGTGAACCGCAATGTTCATTTCCACCTGCTGTTTGTTGATGGTGTGTATGCCGAAGATACCTGGGGCGCGATGCGCTGCCACCGGGTGAAAGCACCGGCTCAAGAAGAGCCGCTACGTTTAACCCATAGCCTTAAGTCAACCCATAGCCTTAAGGGCACCTCTAAAAATAGGCTAAATGCTATAATATAAATAACAGTCCCAGTGAGCGAAGGTGTAGGCAATGTTGCAGTGTGGTTTCTTTGATTTAGATAATCGATATCAGAAATTGGATGAACGCGACCCGCTCATAAGCCTAAATAGGCTGGTAGATTGGGGGCACTTCAGACCCACATTGACTGTTATTCGAGAAAAGAGCTGAAAAGCACAGCAGGCCACAAGCCTTACGATGTCGTTTTGATGTTTAAAGTCCTAGTTCTACAACATTGATACAATTTATCTGATGATGAGGCGGAATATCAAATTAGAGACAGATATTCTTTCTGTCGCTTCCTTGGTCTGACCCCAGAAGGCAAGATCCCTGACGCTAAAACGATAGGGCTATTCAGGGAACAACTCGTTGAGTGCGAATGGATGCGCACGCTGTTCGACGATTTCGATGAGCAATTGAATGCTCAAGGCTATAAGGCGCGAAAAGGTCAAATAGTGGATGCCAGCTTTGTTGATGTACCCAAGCAAAGAAACTCTCGTGCCGAGAACGAGCCGATAAAAGCTGGGGAGATACTACTTCGACAAAAAACTACCCGACACAAATTGATAAAATGTGTTATAGTGATGCTATGAAAAAGACAGACGGTCGCTCACTGCCCCATTCCGCGCGAGAAGCCATCCGCAGGCACGCGGTTGCGCAAGTGTTATCAGGTGAAAGCCCTGAAAAAGTAACTCAAAGCCCTCGGATTTCATCGTTCTTGCATTGACGATTGGTTATCCAGGTATGAGCGAGGTGGTGAACAGGCGCTGTCCACCGGCAAGATCACGGGCCGCCCAAGAAAGTGTCCCGATGAATATGCGGATCGCTTACGTGAACGGGTTAAAACGAATCCGTTGCAATTGGATTTTCACGATGCCCTGTGGACGCGCTCGATGATTCAGATATGACTGAAAGACAAATTTGGCATCGAGGTCAGTGAGCGCTCGGTGGGCAATAGCCTGTCTCGTTTGGGGATGAGTGCGCAGCGCCCTGGGTTTAAGGCATACGAGCCAGACCCTGATCAGGTTAAGGTATGGTTAAAAGAAACTTGGCCTGAAGTACAACAAGAAGCGAAAAGGCGCCGAGCGCGGGTCTATTTTGGCGACGAATCGACGATCCGGTCGGATTATCACCGTGGTACCACTTGGGGGGTACGGGGTGATACGCCAGTTGTAGCGAAAACGGGTCGGCGCTTTAGCGTGAATAGGCTGTCAGCCGTTTCGCCGAAGGGTCACCTGCGTTTCATGGTGAGCGAATCACGGGTAACCGCAGACGTTTTTATCGACTTTCCAAGGCGTTTGCTGCACAACGCCAAACGATCGGTCTATTGGGTTGTTGATGGCCATCCCATTCATCGAGCCAAGAAAGTGCAAGAATTTGTCCGCACTAGCCAAGGTAAGCTCACGTTAGTATTGTTACCGCCGTATTCACCGGAACTCAATCCTGATGAGCTAGTATGGCATCACGTAAAAAGCCAACGGATTGGGCGGACAGTGGTGGCTACAAAGGAGCAACGGGTGGCCTTGGCTCGTTCGGTGTTGCACTCACTGCAACAGAATACGCAAATAATTAAACGGTTTTTCTATGAAAAGCATGTCAGATATATTCTGAATTGATGTCGGGTAGTTTTTTTCCAAATTAGTATAACGAGAACTATATCTGGGAAAGTAAATTAAGATTTTTACTAAGAGATAAAATATCATTAGCTGATCGCTGGTTAAAAGGTTGTACGCTTAAAGAATTAGAACGCCTTGCTTGTCTAACACAAGGGCACCTCTAAAAATTCAAGAATAAGCTCCATTTCTATCTACATGACTTTGGGATTTCTCAGTCAACACCGAGTGACGACTACTTTAACATTGCCTACACCTTCGCCCACTGGGACTGTTATTTATATTATAGCATTTAGGGCACCTCTAAAAATTACGATTTTGACATTTTGTTAGAGCGTAAGCGACTGATTTTATTGATCATCAGATTTAAGAATGTGGATTATTAGAGGTGCCCTATATCATGATTGACTTTTGCCAACGCTTGATCAAGTCGGCGAAGAGAAAAGTGTATATGGTTGTGGATAATCTGCGCGTTCATCATGGTAAACATTTCAAGGCATGGTTGTCAGCCCATGAAAATAAAATTGGGATATTTTATTTACCCTCTTATGCACCGGAATTGAACCCCGATGAGTATCTCGATTGTGATTTGAAGGCCGGTGTTGATAACGGCAAACCGGCAAGGAATAAAAAGCAGTTACAGAAAAAGGTCATCGCACATATGCGAATGCTGCAAAAGAAACCACAACGTGTCGCTAAATATTTTGAATACAAGAAAGATTAAATATGCAGCATGGAGAAACTAAAAGATTGCGGGGTTAATAATATAATTTTTATGGCACTAGCGTGCGACACGATACCGCATTATATAACCATAGCAGCATTTGTGAGTGGGTTGAGCGAAAACGTGGCGGTGACCAGTACACCTAGCGTGTAGCCATCGGCTTTTTGCTTCTCAGGGTCTTCAACCCCTGCCGTGGGAACTCGGTACGGACAGTGATCTCGTTTATGTGATCGCTTTCGTGGGCGGCGGGTAAGCCGCGGGCGCCAGGGGGAAGTGACAGGCGGTGCGGCGCTCGCCGCCGAGTCCGGGTGAGTCGCTCGCACAGCGCGATTGCACCCAGGGCAGCGAGTGTGGAACTCGCAACCCGGCGGCCGCGCCAGCAACGAGGGAACTCCCGCGGGCAGTGCAATGCGGTCGCGCGCTTTGTCCGGATCGGGCTTCGCACTGGCGGATAACAGGGCTGCCGTGTAGGGATGTGCAGGTGCGCTGAACAGAGCTTCGGTGTCGCCGGTTTCGACGATCCGGCCGAGGTACATCACTGCTGTGCGATCAGCGACATGATGAACGACGTGGAGGTTGTGGGTGATGATGATCATCGCGAGTCCGAGTCGCTCGCGCAGGCCGTTCAGCAGGTTCAGGATCTCGCCTTGCACGGAGACGTCTAGACCGGCGGTGGGTTCATCGGCGATGATCAATCGTGGGTCTAGGGCGATCGCGCGGGCGACGCCGACGCGCCGCGCCTGGCCGCCCGAGAGCTGGTGTGGGTAGCGATCGGCGAAATCGCCAGCGAGGCCCACCAGCGCCGGGTTTGCGCCCGCCGATCGACATCAATACCGTGTACCCGAAACGGCTCGAGCACCAGATCACTGACGCGCATGCGCGGCGATAGCGACCCTACCGGATCTTGGAACATCATTGCCATTTGCCGGCGCAAGGGTTTTATTGCGGCTCCGTACAGGCCGTCGATGCGCTCGCCGTCGAAGCGCACCTCACCCTCGGCAAGCGGTTGCAATCCGTTGATTGCGCGCCAGTGTCGTCTTGCCGGAACCGCTTTCGCCAACGATCGCCAGGGTTTCGCTTGCATCGACAGAGAGGGTCACGCCGGCAACGCCGAGGATCGAGCTTCGTCGCCAGATCGGTCCGACGCGAAAAAGGCGTTGGCCGGGGCAGATGCCGGTGCACCATGAAACTGCGCCCGCCCGTGGTCGAGGGTGTACGTCCCATCGGCCACTGACATAGACAATTTCGCGTTAAGTTCTAGATAGCGTCGTCACAGGATAGATGCGAGGGTATAATGAGCACATTCTGTCCCGTCTTGATGAGAGCTTGCCCCCATGAGTTCATCCCATCGTCGCCACGATATATCCGCTCGCGTATGGTCGTTACTGGAGCCTCACCTGCCGGGCCAGGCAGGGAGTTGGGGAGGTGTCGCACATGATAACCGCCGTTTTCTCGATGCGGTCTTTTGGATTTTGCGTACCGGCGCTCCTTGGCGGGATTTGCCGCCCGATTATGGGGACTGGAAGAATACCCACCGCCGGTTCTGTCGATGGCGAGACAAGGGGGTTTGGGAGCGCTTACTGGAACGGTTGGTGGATGATCCCGATTATGAGTGGTTGATGATTGATGCCAGTCATATCAAGGTACACCCGCAAGCCTCCAGTGCTCAGGGAGGTAACCAAGCGATGAGCCGTACAAACGGGGACTCGACACCACGCTACCTCTGGCCGTGGATGCGCATGGTATGCCGGTCGGAGCACTTGTTACAGAGGGTGCCGCAGCAGATTGCGGACAGGCTTGCACTTTGATTGAAGGCATTGATGCCGAAGCGTTGTTGGCGGATAGCGCCTAGGATACCAATGAGATTGTGGCCCATTGCCAACCACAGGCTATTGAGGCGGTGATTGCGCCAAAACGCAACCGCAAAGAGCAACGGGCCTATGACAGGGGGGCCTATGACAAGGGGGCGTACGACAAGGCCTTATACCGTTCGAGGCATTGGGTCGAGAATGCCTTTGTTCATCTCAAGCGATGGCGGGGGATTGCCATTCGGTATTGTCGAGAACGCGGCCTCTTTCCTGGCGGCCGTCCGTATCCGCTGTTTGGCTATCTGGGCAACTATCTTGTGACGACACTATCTAGCACCTAAGGACTACTCACATGGTTCCACCGGACACTCACATGGATCCACCGGACAACGGAACAGTCGCAGACACGCTCCGCCGCGCGCTCGCCTACAGCCACCAACATCGAAATAGCATTGACGGCTTTCTTCGCCGGGACATGGAAGGTGTTTGGCCAACAGAAGGTGTCTGCGGTGAGGACGAGTTCTACGAGACCATTGCGCGACTAGTTGTCGATGGAGGATCCAGGGCTGAGCTACGTAGCTCCCTCCTCAGACTACGTGCAAAGAAGGGAAGGCGATGGCACGTACGTCTACCGCTCGAGCAACAGCTACTGACCACCATGAACGAGTACGCCCGTAGTCAATACGTCCGTAGTCAGAGGGATTGGGAAGGGCCGAACCTAGCGGAGGTGTTATCGAAAAGCGAAGACGACGATGCGTTGCCCCATTTTCTTGACCGCGTCGCGGACGCCGGTGAACCGGCTTTTGGCACGGCATGGCGCATCTTGACCGGAGTTGAAAACGAACCGCAGGTTCCACTCCCGGTATCGGACGCCGGCGACCATCCCGAGCAACGCTGGCAGGTCGCGTGGCGCAACCTAGCCGAGTTGGCCAGAGATGCTGCCGACGCAACGCCGTCCAACGACCCGATCGAACGTACCAGAGAGATTCTCGCTGATCTCGAGGCGGCGACTGAGCAGTTCCTAGCAGTCGAAGAGGAAGCGTGGCGAGACGACGTCGTAATGGCGCTGGAGCACGCACGGGAAACTCTGGCATCCACTGATCTGGCGCCGCTTATCGATCACGTACTGGATGCGATCGGTCAAAACGAGAGCGCGCTCAATATTGATGAGCCTGAAGCGTGGCTAGAGTCGTTGAATGGGGTGATCGACTCCATCCGCGAAGCTGTGGAGGCGACCACCAAGGCTACGGAAGCCTCGAAGGAAGCACTCGACGGGCAGAACTTCGAGGCGGCAATGGATTTCACCAGGGTTGCGCAAGAGCAACACCAGCGGGCTGGGGAAGCACGTGGCGCGTTTAGCGCGTTGCTCAACCAAGCGCTCGCGTGTTGTGTGCAACCTCCGAAAGAGCCCGTCGCCGGCACGGAGCAGCCGGAGCAGGATGAAGACGATGCCGATACCCGGGTCGATGATGGAAGCTCCACCCCGACGGACTCCGACGCGACCGTGCATGGTAGTGCGGCGACAGAATCAGCGCCCGCGCCTCAGCCATCCGACGGGACGGACAACAGCGTAGATCGGATTACCGCAGAGGCCGCCGAAGGCGGCTACCAGCCTAACGTAGCAGACTCGTATCCAGCTTCCCTGGTGGATGAAGATTCGCTCGCGCATGGAGCTTCCAGCGAGACTGACCGAACAAGTCGAACCAGCCGACCCGTGAGGCTAGACGCGCCTAGCGCAAACAGCATGTTAGCGGCGCATGGCGGCCGCGGGCGCGACCCGGATGAAGAGCACTCGGCTATAGATGGAGCAGGCACGGCTCCACGTCCGTCCGACTGGTCTAGTCAGGCCCGCTTGTCGGATCTGACAGCAAAGTTGACAGATCCCCATGCCAACCGCGACTTATTACTGAACGCGCTGCTTTGGTGCCTAGTCCGAGACGAACGCCTCGGACTCGCCTATCACCTAGCTGCACATCACGAACGCGATCAAGCAGAAGCTCCTGTCCTACCGTCATCGGCATTAGTCGAGGCGATCGTGTATTCACTGCACTTGCGCAATCCGACCGGACGCGACGCATATCGGCTGCGTGACGTGCTCCCCCTTGCGCTTGCCAGCGCAGACGCAGGTAGAGTCAACCCACACATCGTCCCGCTTTATCTTCTCGCAGCGACCTTGCGCCCAGCCTTGATAGCCCCTGATACCACCGGCGCTTTCCAGGTACTGGAACGGATCACATTTCCTGCATCGCTGCAAGCGCTTACGCAGCTCACCGAGACTGTTGGGGAATTTCGTTCATTTGGAATGGCGAGCAACCCTGCATTCTTTAGGTCGGCACATCAGTATGACGCGTGGCGGAGTCAGCTAACTGCGTTTCAGGCGCGGGCACGCGAGTGGTGGGCGTCCGCACGGGAACACACGCTGAAGTATGGGCCCGCAACCCACATCTGGCGCGAGTGGCTTCGACCTGATGGCCCGCTGGGCGAGCTGATTGCGCGGCTCATCGCCGTAGAGCCGCGCGAAAAAGATCAGGTAAAGGAGCGGGTGAACGCGTGGCAGCAGATTGGACACGTGCGCAAGGAACTGGAGCGAACGGATGAGCGCATCAGGAAACGCAGGGCTAAACAATTGCCAATCGAAGGGCAGGCGAAAAGCGACTTGATTTCGCGAGTGTCGGGTGCCCTCGATCTCGCCACCGAATGGCTTGGACTGATCGACTGCCGTCCCGGTCAGCTGGACGCCGGCGGCGGAGCCTACGCACAAAAGATGCGGGACCGTATTCAGGACATCATCCCAAACTGCCTCACGCAACTGGACCATTTCATTGCCAACAACCCTGATTCTCTGGCGATCACCGCCGGCGCCTCGCTGGCGAAGGTCGCGGTGGCCGGGTTTCGCGAAACGCTTCTCGAGGGCATGAGTCCGGAGCTGCCGGCTCCGCGGCACGTTCTTCACGGGGAACTGCTGCGACTTGAGGACTGCCCCATTGAGGGTGAGTGGGACATAAAGAGCATTCCGGAATTGCCGGAACTGCTCAACCTCGTCGAGCAACCACTGACCGGCAAAATGCTGACCGACGTGTTCCGCAAGCACTGCGGGCGTTGCCGTCATGATCTCACTGCGCTGGTAATCGACTACGGCAAGCACGCTGCGGCGGGAGACCTTCCTCCGGACGAGTTCGAAGACCAGAGGGAGTCCTCGCTGGTCGAGTGCCGGCAGTCTCTCGCAGTCCATCAGGAGAAACTGAAAGCCGAGATTGAGCAGGCCGTTGTCGAAGGTCTACTACCAGAGTCGGAGCGGCTCGCGTTGTTAGATCGGGCAGATTCCACCGGTGCTGGAAACGACCCAAATTTTGCCGCGCAGCACGCCGTTCTTGAAGAGGCGCGAACATCCCTGTCGGCGTTGCGTCAACAGTGTATTGACGAACTTAGAACTCAGCTCGACCAGAGTGAGCTCGAAGTCGATCGCAAACGCGACATCAACCGAATTCGGGCACTTCTTGATGACGGCAACGTTCTGACTG
The DNA here is from genome assembly GCA_012103455.1 of Gammaproteobacteria bacterium. GTDB lineage: Bacteria > Pseudomonadota > Gammaproteobacteria > HK1 > HK1 > WLWT01. Next base: position 1,620,780 of record WLWT01000001.1, on the reverse strand, counting down.
CGTCCGAGTACTTCTCCCTTGTAACCTCAGGTACAGAGCTACCCGAGCAGTTGGCGAAGCGCAACGCATTCTCAGAATTCTATCCTGACAAAGCGCAGGCAATTGCGACCTTTCTAAGCAAAGAAGGATATACGAAGTCGTTGATGCGCCAGCTTGAAGCAGGCGAGGTAGCCGGACCGCTAGACTTTCGCGCGCTGGGCGCTGGTGAGGCCAAAAGCGCGGTCAACCTCATGAGGACCTGGCAACGATTCAAGGCGGTTCGACAGAACGCAGAACAGCTCGAACTTACGGCCCGCGAATTGATGCAGAACTTCGGTTTTCAGGTCATCGACCTTTCTCTCGAAGAGCGAACAGACAAGGTTCGGTGGGCCGATGTTGACTGTCAACCAGTATCGGATAAGGACCTCTGCGGTCTCCCCCGCTACGGCTCGGCAGCGCATGGTCACTATCGGCTCGTCATGGTCTGGGATGGACAACCACCCAACGAGATACTCGGCATATGCAAGAATCCAGCTATCGATGCGCCGATTGTCGTCCTATACGGCGGCACGCTGTCGAATTCCCGCAGACGGGAGTTCGCTGAACTCTGCAGAGATCGCAGGCAATCGGTCCTTGTGGTGGACGAGAGCTTGGCTTATTTCCTGGCTATGGAGAAAGGGTCACGGCTGCCGGGACTGATACAGTGCTGCGCGCCGTTCTCGGTTGATAACCCGTATACGATTGCAAGCAGCAATGTGCCCGTTGAGATGTTCTACGGTCGCCAGATCGAGATGGACAACCTGCTCGACCCTTTAGGGTCGAATCTGGTGTACGGCGGACGTCAGCTCGGAAAGACGGCACTACTGAGAGAAGTTCAACGAAGAAATCACGATCCGACCCAGGGAGTCCATGTTTACTGGATAGACCTGAAGCCGGCAGGCATCGGCCTTAACAGACCTGCGACCGAGATCTGGCAAGTACTTGCCTCCACGTTGTCACGGGACGGGTTAGTCGATGCGAGCGTCACTCGATACGACACGCTCGCTTCCAACGTGCGGAAATGGCTGGAGCATGACACGAGGCGCCGAATACTAATGCTCCTGGATGAGACCGATGCGTTCCTTGCATCGGACAGCCGCGACCACGGGCACGACACCCTAGCGAAGCTCAAGGAGCTCATGGACAGCACAAACCGGAGGTTCAAGGTCGTGTTTGCGGGTCTCCACAACGTGCAGCGTACCGCGCGCGATGCGAACACTCCAATTGCTCATCTCGGGCGCCCTCTTTGCATAGGCCCGCTCGTCGCAGGTAGCGACATACGCGAAGCCGTCAATCTGATCGTGCAGCCTTTCGCACTACTCGGTTATCGATTCAAGCCGGAAGTCGCGAGTAGGATTCTCTCCTACACCAACTATTATCCTAGCCTCATACAGATTTTCTGCTGGCATCTGATCGAGCATCTGTCCGGCATGACGCAGCGTGCGTTGCGCATAGGCAGTGCACCGCCGTTCGAAATTACCGCGGAGCACATCGAGGAGGCATATCTTCAGAACGACCTAAGAAGTTCGATAGCAGAGCGGTTCAGGTTTACGCTCGACCTGGACGGAAGGTACAAAATTATTGCGTTGCGCATTTCGCTAGAGACGCTGTACCGCCGAGCCGCTGGTGATCCACTCACCGAAGGCAGCACAGTGGAGTGGATTCGCGACGAAGCGCTTGGGTTGTGGCCGAAGGGTTTCGACGACAAGTCGTTCGAGGGATTCCGGGTACTTCTAGACGAGATGGAAGGACTCGGATTGCTGCGTCATATGGGGTACGGAACCGATAGATACGCTTTAAGGAGTCCCAATGTTATCGCTTTGCTGGGTACACAGGGCGAGATCGAGGATTCGCTTCTTGATGCAGCCGAACAGGAGCCGGAGGCAACAGTATACGACGCCGGAAGTTATCGCCGAATGGTCGCTCCGGATATATTCCGACTGAGTGCGTTCAGCGGACATCAGGAAGCATTGCTCCTCGGAGATTCCGCCGATGGAGGGCGTCGGCATCGCGTCGGTGCAATCTTCGGCTTCAAAGCAGCCGGCTTCGACTACATCGAGCCTTCGCTGCGCGCGCTCGGCGAGCAGTTGCCGGACGTCCAGGTGAAGCGCCTTAACGTTTCGAGCACGCTCCGGGAGTTGCAAAAAGACGTCGAAAAAGCGACGAGTGGACGACCCGAGGATGGCGCCGTGGCCGTCTGTCTTTGGGTCATCCCGGCCGAGGTACCATGGACCGAGGACTGGGTGGCCGACATCGCCCGACGCGTCGGCAAGTTGCGAAGCAGAAAGATACGACATCGAGTACTGTTTCAAGGGGACAGCGCGACCGCATGGCGCTGGAGCACGGCGCCAATCAGCTTGCGCGACGAAGCACGCCCGGTCGGTCCATTCACCTGCTACCTAGCGCCGTGGACAGACGATACGCTTAGGCGATGGCTAGGCGACGCTCAGATCGGTGCCTTCGGCGATACTCAGGAGCGAGCCCGCCTCGCGCACCTCGCGGGCAACTGGGGAGAGATCCTGCACGGATTCGGTGAGGCGATTCGATCCGTAGATACAACGTGGCGTGAACAACTGGAAATGCTCAATAGCAATCCGGACCGATTCTGCGAGTTGATCGATGAGATTCCGGCTGACCTGCACCCGATGCTCGCTGCCCTGGCAGGCCACCAAGACCCGTTGTCGGCTGAAGACATTGCCGCCCTCGCCGAAGTCCAGAACGAATCCTTGCTCGCTGACGCGATCCGATGGGGCGACAACATGGGGATACTCGAAGCTCAAGGCCGTGGCAAGTGGCGGGTACCTGAAGCCCTGTGTGAAGCCCTTGCCCTAATAGACCGATAACCGTTCCAAATGGATTGGTGGTCGATACCGGGGCCCGCTCGTTTCGTGGGTCGAATAGCAAGCGACATTCGCGCAGGCAGAAGTTGCGCAGTCGTACTACCGACCAACGCACCCAAAGGTCTCGCCGCCGCGCTTCGTCGGGTAGTCGAGTCCGAGGGTGCACGAAGCTGGCGCAGTCTGGATGTAGGCGCAGGGCAACAGTCGTCGGCGTTGGAACACATTCATGCTTGGTGTTCGCCACATGCTGGCGCACCAATGCCTACAAGTGTTCTTGACCTTGCGCGAAGCGGCGATCTGGAACATTCGCTGCTATGGATAGAAAACATACCAAGCGAACAAGGTGCTGACTGGGGTTCATTTCTCGAGGCCTATGCTGAAGCCGTTCGTCCCGACGAGGCTTGGGAACGCGGCGTTCTATTGATGGAGTTAATCGAAACGAAGCCCGCTGAAACTCCAAGAAAAAGCGTCGCGCTCGCGGTGCACAACTATAATGCAGTCGTCGGCGAACTCGACATGATGTTTTGGGCGGCGGACCAAACGTCGCCTGACGGCGGGCACACGCTCGAGCAGCGCGTTCGGGTAGGCGTCATATCGTCCGTGGCTGGGTACGATCCGGATGTCGTCGATCTTCTCGCGGCAATGCCGTTGTCACGTTTGTTCGATCCGATAGACGCGCTAGCAGAGTTTCCACTTCCCGCGTCGCTAGACGCTTTCGGCGAAGACGACGCTTGGTGTAGCGGTGGCGTAGGCACGGTGGACGGAACCCGAGTCCTACACCCTGCCCTGTGTTGGCCCGACTCGGAGATGACGGCGCAAGAGAGATTCACAAGCGCGTCCGGGCCGGACAGCTGGGCATCATATTTCCGTATCTCGAACGTCGCCGAAACGATCTAATTGCGTACTACGAGGGGTGGATTCGCTTTCCGTTCGAGACGCAGTTCGCCCTGGTGCATGAGCCGGCAGATCTTGAACTGTCGGGAATACGCGCCGCGGTCGGAAAGCGCATCGACGCGGAGACTCGCAGCCGCCTCAAAACGTTGGTCGATATGCGTAATGCGCTTGCACATGGAGAATGTGTTCTAGCAACTGACATTCAGCGAGCCTGCAGTTGGACCGGCTTATTCGGCGGTACCTAAAAGAGTTAGGCAAGCTCGTTGGAGAAAGTGGCTGACTGTCCTGGCTTTGACCGCACCCGGCATAGCCGGATCTGCTCGCAAAAAGACAGATGAAACTCCAGGATATTGTCCCAGCGGTACACGCACTCCGGCGTGAGCCTATCGTTTGAGACCTGCGCTCGAGGGCCTACGTGCTCACATATCCGTGCCTCACACGCATCGCGACAGAAGCCATCCGGGTAGATGCGTCGGTCTTCTGCCATCTGGCCACCGCAACCTACGGATGGACGCCGTGGATCGTCGGAATTGACGAGCAACTGGCAAACGCTCGATAGCTCTGCGATGCGCACCGCGTCGCTTTCGGACGCACATTTTTCAACAGGTTCATCTCACTCAGGTGAAGCCGACTCTTTAGTCAGCATCTGTCGATTCTTCAACTGATCCTTGTGAACCATCCACGTTGCCCAGCGCGACGCCTCTTCTTCGCTGGCGGTAAAGCCTTCATCAAGAGCCAATTGAGCAGTTAAGACACATCTATTTCATTCGCTAATAGTTGCATTTCATAGTTGCATTTCAGCCCTAGCATGCATCCATTCCTGCCAATCATTTGATTCTTGTAGTCTTTCGCCGATTGAGATGAAGCACCTCATGGTGTCAAATGCAGAAAGCATGTTGGAATGTGATGCGGAATCGCATTGAGCGGCTGCAGCGTCAATTTCCATCAAAAGATCCTCGCGGCAAGTCTTATGCGTCATTTCTCTGCCTCACTATTTCAGGTGCAGGTCACACCAATTGCGAAATTTTTCAGTCCTGTTTTTGACTGCCGCATCCATAGGAAAATCATGGTGCAGGGCTGTCTCGTTTAGATGATTCTTCAGCTTTGCGTACTGCCGTTACTGACCTTAGATCTCTATTGGCAGGAACGAGATCTCTATTGGCAGGAACGGCAGTGCTGGCTGCAGCGATGGTGGTACTGCCAGTTCAGGGCGTGTGGTTCTTCACCGGCTTGACTGCTGGGTTGATTCTGTAGCGAATCGTTCGCCGACCAGAGCCGGGACCGCTGCCCCCAGTGGACTCGCTGCGTAGCCAATCCTCGTCCTCAAGCCAGTCCAACGCGGCCTGGATAGGCTCATCGTGGGTCAGATTGCGTCATTGGTTGCGACGGACCTCTCGCACCGTGAAACCGTCGTCGAGCTTGCCCACCTTGAGCTTGGCAGCCAATGTCTGCGCGGCCTGCAGACCGTCGTCCTTCAGCAGTCCGTAGCAGCGCCGTGCGTGCGCGCCTCAAGGAATTCGCACCAAGCGGCAGCACGCACCGCTGCCCCCTGGCCAACCCGTCCGAATGGGCTGTGGGCGGCGCAGTCGATCAGATGAAAAATCAATGCAAGTGCTGGGAAGAGCTTGCCGTACTCGGCGAGGTGCTGGCGGATCATCGGCTCGTCCTCGCTGGCGATTCGATTCCGATGCAACTCTTCCGGCCACTCGATGAAGACACCCTGGGCCGCATCGTCAAAGTGGAAATGAGGAAACTTACAGCTATCATCCGCAGATGCCGCGCCCTAGGTCTCTGGCTCAAAATCGGCCAGCCTCTCAACCACATCGACGGCGAGATCATGCGCATCCAAATCGGGTGCACAATCGCGCCATTCCCATGAGCGTGCGGCTGGATAAACCAGCATCTGGAATCGTTGTAGCACACCGTCGTTGGCCAGGGTCCGCGTGGCCTGTTCCAGGTATACGGTAAGCTTGTCTGGCTGAATGCCACCGAAGATCGAAGCGCACAGGTTCGGAAGGCTTATGTGGCCGCGTCCGATTCGGTCGGTATCGATGCTCTGGTGACCGTTCCACGCTTCAAGAAAGAAGGCTTGCTCGGCTTCGTCCATCACCCATCCGCGCAACGAGTCCGGGACAGGATGTCAGCGCCGAAACGTGGCACAGGTTTCAACTCGGCACTGATCGGTGTCGGCCAGTCAATCTCCTGGCGCAGTGCGGGTGCTGCCTGCTTCTCCAGGGCCTTAGCGACATCTGTCAAGAGGGATTCAGGGAGTTCTTCAACATGCTCCAAACCGCCATTGATCCACTCATATGGTTCCCCAGACGGGTGGATGCTGGGTGGCAATGTTACGGCGTGCTTACCGGATAGCAGATCAATTGTCCAGGCCGGCTTGTTAACAATCATCGTGTCCGATTGCCGAAGCACGATCGCTTGTTGCGGCGGTAGGCGCTCGGGAGGGCAGCGAAAATACAGATGCACTCCACCGCCCTCGGTCTTGATGGCTGGCTTGGTTTATCCGGCCAGCGCAATCCACGCTTTTCGCGCCATCTCGCGATGTTCTGGCTCATCGCTACGGACGTCGATATCAAGCACCACGATTGGCCAGCCATCCAGCTTCGACCACTCACCGGTGCGAAAACCCATGTTGTATTTACTACGGTAGTCGCGGCGAATCTCGTCGGGTTGTTTTGCTGGTGCGTTTGACCAACTTTTCCACGCTGAAAGTGGATTGCAAGGCCGGCTGCCTGAGCGGTGAGCGCACCTTCAAGAATGGGCGAGTTCACACCCATGCACCCAGGTCTCGCACGGCCCTCTTGAAATCGCTGTCCGACTTCGACATCTCGAACGCGATCACGTCACCGCCGCAGACTCCGCGAGCAAAGCAGCGGAACGCGCCACGCTCCCGATGAATGCTTAGACTTGCGTGGTGGTCATCGTGGAAAACGCAACGTACCTGAGCCCAGCTACCGGAATTGAAACGCAACCTCCCGAAAAGCGGACCGAAATATTCCGTGACGGAAGGTAGACATTCACGGTCGAGACCGCGGACGCTCCGTATACGCCCGTGTACGCCCCGCCCAGCCCGTAGGCGAGCGACAGTCACGCCTGCGGCTCCCGGCTCGCGTTAATCTGTTGTCCCGCCCACTCGCCCACCTCGTCCTCGATCCAGCCGGCTGCGCGGCCTCCAAGCGAGATTGGCTTCGGGAAATTGCCATTAGAAATGCGGAGATAGATGGTGCTGCGGGACAAGCCAGCGCGGGCTTTGACAGCAGGCAGCCGGAGGATTGTATTGGTCATTCGTGTGGCTCGTTGAACGATCGAGACCATGAGCTTACCGACGCGATTTAGCCGCGCATATGCGGTCTGAGCGCACAGCGTATACCCCATTCGGGGTACCAGAGTGGGGTGTCGTGTTATAGGAACTTTTCGCCTACACCAAACCACGCTGCAGACGCAGCTGATCAGACGTCGGAAAAACCGACCTATCAGGTTTCGTCGGCTGTGGGCGGGCTCTTGCGCGCCGTCGCGCCCACAAGCCAGTACCGGACTGTTCTCGACGACACGCCATATTTTTCGTGATTCAGCTTCGCAAATTTGTTCTTGTACAGAGCGCTATCTGCGAAGTCTTGCAGGGCTTTCACTTTGCGCTCCCTGTATCCGCCAGTCTGCGCGTACTTCGCATTGGCTGCCTTTCGCCCTGCCTCCGAGGGCAACTCGCGCCGGAGCCGTACCACCGCTTCTTCGTGGTGCCCACTCACTCGATGCAGTGCTTCTCGTTCTCGTGCGGCCGCTGCAGAGTCTGCTGCATGCTTGGCAATCCACATTGCCGCCGGGTCCAAAGAAGGAACGGGGACGATCACTTCGGTACCGGGACTAGCGCAGCGACGAGCGCAGACAACTGTGGCCAGAATCGCACGGGCTGCTACGGCGATTCTCGCTGCATGTATTGCTCAAGGGCTGCATGCGCGTGCGCCATTGCGATTTCTTGGCCAACCGGTGCCGGACGCACAAACTCGGCGTCATCCGGCACTGTATTGAGCACGTGCAAGAATAAGTGCATGAACCCCAGACAACCCAAACGGGGTTCGGTCCCAATGGCGCAGATGGGCACCAAGAGCGGTGCCCGGCGTGCAACACAGGCGCGGTGCTCATGACGACGCTTCTTAGAGCCTGTTCAAGATCTCCGAAGCAACAGCGCAATATTTGCAAGTAGCATCATGCCCAACGAGCTTTCGATTAGCCGCTCACAGTTTTTCCACAACCGGCGGTTTTTCTCAAACCATGAGAAGGTTCGCTCGACAACCCACCTCTTCGGGAGGACGGCAAAACGACCCGTGTCCGAGCGTTTGATAATTTCGACGTTCGCTCCGATTAATCTCAGCACTTCGCCAGCGAAAGCCATCCCCGTGTACCCGCCATCGCCCACTACACACCTAACCTCCGAGAGGCGCCCATCTGCTTGAGCAGCAAGTGCGGCCAGTGCCCCAGCTCGATCAGTGACATTTGCCGTGGTCACAAAAGCAGCGTGCACCAATCCCTGAGTGTCCACAGCTATGTGCCGCTTGATACCAGAAGTCTTCTTGCCTGCGTCATAACCTTTGTGGTTTGCACTGTCTGTGTTCTTCACGCTCTGTGCATCAACGATGATCAGGCTGGTTTTGCCACTGCGCCCCTGGGATTTGCGGGCCTCGCCAACCCATTTTTTTAACGCCTTGTCCAAGGCGCTGCAAGAGTCTTCTGGGGACGATTGCCGCCAGATAGTGAAATACTCATGCACACTTCGCCACTTTGGATACTCGTTGGGCAACATGCGCCATTGGCAGCCGGTCTTCAGCAGGTACAACACTGCGTTGAACACGTGATAGAGATCGAGTTGCCTTGGCTTGGTTCGCCGACGCGCCGCCTCCAGGATCGGTCTAACTTTCTCGAACTGTTGGCGAGATAGGTCACTCGGGTAGATTCGCTCGTCTGTCATTGCCTTCGCAGCCGCTATGACTATGGATAACAATAGCTTAGGTCAGATGTCCAAAATCGTCAGATCTTGAACAGGTTCTTAGAAGCGGCGGCATCGCAAACCCGTATTCCGGCCATATTCATGCGTGGCGGTACCAGTAAAGGGGCGTTCTTTCATCAGCGCGATGTAACACAAGACCGGGCGGCGCTGGATCGCATGCTGCTTCGGGTGCTTGGCAGCCCGGATCCGAATGGCCGGCGATTGGATGGCATGGGCGGTGGCATATCGTCGCTGTCTAAAGCCGTCATCATCGGTCCGCCCACACGCCCCGACACGGACTCGGCAGATACTATCGATATCGCGGTACACGTGCTGTCTATGGAACGAGTCCACCGGGCGACCCCGCTAACCACCGGCATGTGTGTAGCCGCCGCCTGTCTTATCTCCGGCGCATTAGCCAACAGTTACGCGGCTGCTTCCTTGCGAAACGGCGTGCAAGTGTGCATCGGCCATCCATCGGCCATCCATCGGCCATCCATCAGGTTGTCTAACGGTAGGTGCGCATATCCGGCGCGAAGGCAATCAATTAGACGTGGAGAAGACTGTCGTGTACCGCATGCATGTCCATGTAGCTCGCTAACACATAGCGAACGCCTTGGTTCTACAGGCGCTTGCGTAGCGCGCCAACGTCTACAGTTGCTGCGGCTCCCATTGCGGCTGGGGGGCATGGATGTCGGGGCCACAGGCGCCGGCACCGGCGGCTTGACGCTTCTTTGTGTGCCGCTTGATACTTCCTCAGTGTCAAGGAGAGTTTCCTGCGGTTCAACCCGAATGTGTCCGGCTAGACATCGTTTAGGCAACGGAGGCTACATGCACATCACGCCTGAACAACGCGCCTCTAGATACAATGGCTACTTCCGCCACGGTAGCGGCGTGGAGGATGCCGAGCTGACCCATGTCGGTCCAGGTACGCCATGCGGCGAGTACTTTCGCCGCTTCTGGCTTCCCGTCTGCATGACCGCGGAGGTCTCGCAGCAGCCTAGCGTGGTACGGGTGTTGGGCGAAGAGTTGGTGGCTTTCCGCGATCTTTCAGGCCGGTACGGCCTGGTGCACAAACACTGTTCGCACCGGCGCGCGTCGCTTGAATACGGGATCGTCGCGGAACGCGGTATTCGTTGTTGTTACCACGGCTGGCTGTTCGACATCGACGGCAGCATTTTGGAAGTGCCGGGCGAGCCGCAGGGGAGTCCGATCCCGAACCGGCTGTGCCACGGCGCGTATCCCGTGCGAGCGTTTGCCGGATTGCTGTTTGCCTACTTGGGCCCGCCGGACGGGCTGCCGGCGTTCCCGGTGTTGGACACCATGGTGCAAACGGACAACGACATGGTCCCTTACGCCATCGACTACCCGTGCAATTGGCTTCAGGTGGCCGAGAATCCGATGGATCCGTTTCACAGTGTGTTTTTGCACACGCGCGTCACCCGCGCGCACTTCAATCCGGCGTGGGGCGCCTTGCCCGAGGTGCAGTGGAAGCGCATGCGCGACGGGGCCGGGATCTATCTCACCAACACTAGACGCTGGCATCGGTATGTGTGGGTGCGCACGGCGGAGGTATATCTACCGGCACTGGCCCAGCCACCGGATATTTATCAAAACCCGGACCGCGAGAAGTTCTTTACGCGGGTCGGTATCACGAAGTGGACCGTGCCGCTCGACAACACCCGCTGCCGCATCGTCGCTTGGCGTCATTTCAACGAAACATTGGACTTGGACGGCAAAGGAAACCGCCAGCAAGTAGGCCTCAATAAAGTTGATTTCGTCGGCCAAACGGGCGTTGAGCGCAGCTACGAAGAAGGACAGCTATCGCCGGGCGACTATGAAGCGCAAGTGTCACAAGGCGCAATCACCATCCACGACGACGAGCAATTAGCGACAACGGACGGCGGCGTGGCGCGGTATAGACGAATGCTCCGTGATGCTATACGCGCCGTCGCCAACGGCGCTGCACCCGCGCAACCAGCGCCGAATACCGATGGCCATATCCCTACAATGGCCGGCGATGTCATCGTCGAGGTGCCACCATCGAATAGCGACGACCGGGCGCTACAAGCACGTTTTGGCCGCTTCGTTGGAGACATTGTAGAAGACACGCTGCCGCTGGCTGCCGGCGAACGGTGCCATGAGATCAAGAGGCGTATTCGAGCGGCGATGGCCAGTGGCCGGTTCGAGTCGAGTGACGATGGCCCATAGAATATAGTCCTCAAGAATGAGGGTCATCAAGAATGGGGTTGCTAGAAACTTGCGCGATGCGTGGTTGCAGGCTGGGCTCAGGAAAAGAACGTGCCGCCGTTGATGTCGAAGCAAGCTCCGGTCGTGAAGGCGGAGCGGTCCGATGCAAGGAAAGCAGGCATTTCGGCGACATCCTCCGGGGTACTTGCGCGCTTCACCGGCGTGGCACCTGCCACCTTGGCCCGCACCCCGGGCCGGGTGAAACCTCGGGCCGGGTGAAAATGTCATGGAACCTGGTGTCGATCATCGCCGGACAGATTGAATTCACTCGAATCCCGGGCCCAAGGTCCTTCGCCAGTGCCCGGGTATAACCCATAACTGCCTCTTTCGAGCTGGCATAGGCCAAGGCGCCTGGTCCATCGCCTTGCCATAGCCGGGTCCTAGCGAGGGGATGATCCAGCTGCCGGTGTTCGCCACTGCGAGCAGATGGCAAAGCGTAGCGTCGTAGTCGCCGACTCCGAGGTTGTAGAAGTTGGCGTTGCCGCCGTACATCAACGTGGTCACACCACCGGATCCCAAATGGTGAGCCAGCGCGCGGTTCGCTTGGCGGTTGAGAGGCAGATCTCGATGGCAGGCAAGGGGGGAAGCGCGAGCACGGAGCCGCACAAATCGTTGGCGGACACGGGAGATGTTTTCATTCGAGTCGATAGTCGCTCGTGGCATATGGAGTTGTCATACATGATGATGAATTATTGAAAAACAGATCTACCTGACTGACAGCAATAATGCGCACTTTGGGCAGAAATTGAATAGAAATCTCTGAAAAAAACAGATAACTGTGGGGATTGATAGCTTGAGTGTTTTATAGAAGTCATATTGCTTGACAAGTAGAGATAAACCACTTCAGGCTTACCGCACCCCGGTTCCGCATGGATTCCGGTCGGACTGAACCCCGTGTTACCGACGCACCATTGGTTCGCGCACACGCCGCCGCTGCGGACGCGGTGCCGGACGAAAATAGGAGAGAAGACGTGCTCAATAAACAACTTCTGGGTACGGTCGCGTTCGCGGCCACGCTCACTGTCACAACGGCTTTTTCTGCGAATGCGGCTGACTGGCGCGGCTGGAACATCCACAAGGCAGGATATCCGAACACGATCGCAATGGATCGCTTCGCCGAGTTGCTGGAGCAGAAGACCAACGGCGAGATAAAGCTGAAGATGTTCCACGCGGGCGTCCTCGGTAGTCAGCCGGATGCCATCGAGCAGGTCCGGATCGGTGCGCTGCAAATTGGCAACTTCAACCTTGGCCCGATCGGCCCGGTTGCGCCGGAGGCGAACGTCGTCTCACTGCCGTTCATCTTCAAGGACATGGGTCACATGCACCGGGCGCTGGACGGTAAGGCTGGCGAGATGATCAACTCGGGGATGGCCAGGAAGGGGCTTATCAGCCTCGCGTGGTATGACGCAGGCGCGCGTTCGTTCTACAACTCCAGCAAACCCATCAGCCAGCCTTCCGACGTAGCCGGGATGAAGGTTCGCGTGATGAGCAACGACCTGTACTCGGGAATGATCACGGCGCTTGGCGGCAACCCCTCCCCAATGGCGTTTGCCGAGGTGTATCAGTCACTGAAGACCGGTGTAGTGGACGGCGCAGAGAACAATTGGCCTTCGTACGAATCAACTGGTCACTTCGAGGTCGCGGGTTACTACTCCCTTTCGCAGCACCTCATCATTCCCGAGTGTCTGTGCATCAATGCCACTGCGTACGACACGCTGTCCGGCGCACACAAGAAAGCCGTGCGCGAAGCTGCTCAGGAGTCCGCTGCGCTCCAGCGTGATCTCTGGGCGAAGAGAGTGAAAGCGAGCCGCGAAAAAGTGCTGGCCGCGGGTGTCAAGTTCAATGATATCCCCGACAAGTCAGGGTTCCAGCAAGCGATGAAGCCGGTCTACGACAAGTATCTGTCGGACAACCCTTCCCTGAAGCCGTTGGTCGAGCTGATCCAGGATACCAACTGAGCGCCCTGGCCAACTGAGCGCCCTGGCCAACTGAGCGCCCTGGCCAACTAAGCGTACTGGGTCCAGGCCGCCGCCCCCGCGAATCTTCCGGTTCGCGGGGGTACGCTGGCGCGTGGGGTGGAGCGGATCGCCAATGAATTCCGATGCAAGCAGTTCCCGGTTCTCCCAACTGGCCGGATTTTACCGGCGAACGCTGGACGCGGTCGCTGGGTTCATCACCGTGCTGACGGGCGTTTCGCTCATCGTGTTGACAGTAATCTTCGGATGGTTGGTCTTCGGTAGATATGTGCTCAACGCCACTCCGACCTGGGTTGAGCAGGTGGCGCTGCTCCTGGTTGCCTACATCACTTTTCTTGGTGCCGCGACCGGCATAAATGAGGACACGCACCTCAGTGTCTCCCTGTTTCGCGATCGCTGCCCTCGAATAGTACGGATCGTCTGCCTCGTGCTGTCATACACGGCTCTTGGCACATTCGGCGCGGTCATGGCCACGGCCGGGTATCAACTGGCCACTTTTAAGTGGGGCACCGAGATTCCTCTGCTGGGCGTACCCGAAGGACTAAGGGCTGTACCTCTAGTTATCTGTGGTGTCCTCACCGTGGCATTCTCGCTGTCTCACATCATCAGCGTGATTGGCGTCCCCGATGGCAACCCAATCAGCCGCCGTCCGCAGCGTTGACTGGAGCATTGACTGGAGCATCGACTTATGGGGCTTGCCGTTTTGCTCGGTCTCTTTGCACTACTGGTCGTCATCGGGACACCGGTAGCATTTGCGCTCGGCATCGCCGCCGTAGCAGCGTTCTTCTACGAAGGGCTTCCGCTCATTGTTGCCTTCCAGCGGATCGTGTCCGGAGTGACCGTCTTCTCCCTGCTCGCGATCCCCTTCTTCATATTCGCCGGTGAGCTCATGTTCCATGGTGGCATTGCCGCCCGTCTAGTCCGGTTTGCCTCGTCTGCCGTGGGCGCCGTTCGTGGTGGGCTCGGCGTCGTCAACGTCTTTTCATCAATGCTTTTCGGCGGAATCTCTGGTTCGGCCGTCGCCGATGTGTCGGCGCTCGGTTCCATCCTCATTCCGGTCATGAAGGAAAAGGGGTACAGCGAAGACTACGCGGTCAACGTGACGGTCACGTCCTCCATCGCCGGCATCATTATTCCACCCAGTCACAATATGATTCTCTTCGCCGTTGCCACCGGTGGCGGGATATCCATTTCTTCGCTGTTCCTGGCCGGCGTCGTTCCGGGAGTCCTGATGTGCGTGTGCCTGGCAGCGGCCGCGTACGTGGTCGCCGTCCGCCAGGGCTACACCGCCGAGAAGTTTCCTGGTTGGACAGCGCTTGTCTTACATGCGGTGGCGGCGCTGCCTGGTCTGTTGACCGCGGTCATCATCGTGGGTGGCGTATTGAGCGGCGTGTTCACAGTGACAGAGTCCGGCGCGTTTGGCACCCTCTATGCGCTTGTCATCACTGCCCTGGTCTATCGCTCTCTCACTTTGCGTGGATTCAAGCTCGCCGTGGTGAACGCCGTTCGCACGACATCAATGGTGATGGTGCTCATCGCCTGCGCGTCGGCATTCGGATACATGCTCACGTTCTACCAGGTGCCGGCGAAGATGATCGAATTCCTGACGGGCATTTCCGAGGACCCGGTGATGATCCTCCTCATGATCAACGTCATGCTGCTCCTACTTGGCATGATCATGGACATGGCGGCACTTATCCTGATCTGTACCCCGATTTTTCTGCCGGTCGTCGCCGGCTTTGGCATGGACCCGCTTCAATTCGGCATGATTTTGCTGATGAACCTCGGCATCGGCCTGTGCACACCCCCAGTGGGATCCGTTCTCTTCGTCGGGTGCGCGGTCGGCAAGGTTGCCATCGAAAAGGCGGTCAGGACCATCTGGCCTTTTTATTTGGCAATTCTGGCGGCGCTCGTAATGGTGACCTTCATCCCCGAGATATCGCTCACCCTGCCGCAGCTCGTCAACGGCTGATCACGCGTTCATGGCTCTCACGCCTGGCAGCTTCGCCTCACCCCACCCCGGCCTGGCCCCAAGGTTGGAGAAGCGCGAACGTCTGGCCGACCGTCTGTACGGCCAGATCGTGGAGCGCATCGTTTCGGGCGCGCTGGAGGCGGGTGACAAGCTTCCGTCCGAAAACGAGCTGTGCCGGGCTTACGGTGTCTCGCGCCCGGTCATTCGCGAGACGCTAATGCGCCTGCAAGCAGACGGCTTGATTCACACTCGTCAGGGGGTGGGCTCGTTCATCGAACGCCGGCCGCCACCGGGACTCATTCGGTTCGCGGAGCCTTCGGATCTGGCCGGTGTAATGCGCTGTTTCGAAGTGCGCCTTTCTATAGAAGGCGCCGCGGCACGCCTTGCGGCGCAGCGAGGAGCGCCGCAGTCGGTAGCACAGATCGAGTCGGCACTGAGTGCGTTCAAAGCCGCGATGGACGGTGAGGGCGGCGCCGAGCACGCTGACTTCGAATTTCACCTGGCGGTTGCCAAAGCGGCGAACAATGACTACTTCGTGACGATCTTGAGTTCGCTGCATACCGCGATTGACGCTCTGCTTCGCATTTCACTTGGCATCACCACACGCGGATCGGCGCAGCGAATGCGGCGCGTGTACGAAGAGCATGAATCAATTTACGACGCTATTGCTGGGCGAGACGGGGAGGGCGCGGACCTGGCGATGCGTTATCACCTGAATCGGGCGCAGAGGCGGATCACTGACAAGGTTCGGGATCGGTAGCGGCTGGCTGTTACATTACCGAAGCCAATTCGGCATCCACAACCTTCAGATAGGAGAGGAGCACCCCATGTCCAACATTAGAACACTGATCGGGCCGGCTGCCATTGCGGTAGCCGCGCTGATGCTCTCTGGTCCCGCCGTGGCCAAGAAAGTGCGGATGAACATCGGCTACTCGGTTGCCGAGGGCCATCCGTACGGTACTTTCATGAATACCTTCGCGGAGCGGTTCGAAACGCTCTCGGGCGGTACCGTGAAGGTAAAAGTGCACTGTTGCCACAAAATGGGCAGTGAACAGGAGCAATTTAAAAAGCTGCAACTCGGCACACTTGACGGGACCCTGATCGCGCAGAACAACGCGGGGCCGTTCTACCCGAAGATCGACCTGCTCGTGTTGCCCTACATGATCCGGAACTACGAGCACGCTGTGCGGGTTGCCGACGGCCCTGTGGGCCGGATGATCTGGGGTGACATGCCGAAGGAAGCGGGCGTGCACCTGGTGTCGATCCCGCTGTTCTCGTTCCGGCATATCTACAACACCAAACATCCGATCAATGATCTCGACGATTTCGCCAAGCTCAAGTATCGCGTTCCGAAGAACGTCGTAATGGTCGATACCTATACTGCGTTCGGTTCCGATCCAGTGCCGATCGCTTGGTCTGAAGCGCTGACCGCGACGCAGACCGGAACCGTGGACGGCGGTGATTTGCCCATTGATGTCATGTACTCGCAGAAGTTCCACGATGTCGCCAAGCATGTCGCCATGACCGGACATTTCGTCTTGGCGCCACCTTTCTTCGTCAGCGACAAGTTCATGAAGAAGCTAGACGGCAAACAGCGGGCCGCTCTGGACATGGCGGCGCAGGTCGCAACGGCGGCTGCGCGCCACCACACGAACTATGGTATGGGTCTAGTGCGTAAGAAAATGGAAGCGCTGGGCGTGAAGTTTACCGAGCCGGAACTGGCGCCGTGGATCGCGAGAGCAAAAGTCGTGCATGATGCGTTCGCGCAAAAGCGTGGACCGGAGTATGCGCAGCTGATGCAAGCCATCGCCGCCGAAGCTGACAAGTAGTCCGCTTCAAACTGTGCCGGCAGCCAGTTACCGGCTGCCGGCAGTGATCTTTGCGTACATGCGTGGCGGTGGCCATTGCGGCGAAATAACCATGAGCGGGCCCCCCGGTCCGTTGGTCCGGCGAGGAAGACCCGTGCTCGAGGCGATTGAACGGCACCTGGAGGAGTTGCTGGCTGGCATCTGCGTGCTGGTGATGACAACACTCGTGTTCCTACAGGTGGTCTTGCGGTATGTTTTTAACGCTCCGACGTCCTGGTCGGATGAGATCGCCGTGTACGCGATGCTGTGGTCGGTCTATCTATCCTGTTCATGGGCCGTGCGCGAACGCGCGCATATCCGTGTGATGAACTTCATCAACCTGTTCCCACGAGTCATCGCGGCCGGGCTCAGTGTTTTGAGTGATCTCATCTGGTTTGTGTTCGGCATCTTCCTGACCTGGCAGAGCGTGCTGCTGGAAATATCTTTTTGGGAGAACAAGTACGAGTCACCCGCGCTCGGTATCGACCAGAAATGGCCTTACCTCTGTCTGGTTGTCGGATTCGGTTTGATGACGCTGCGTATCATGCAGGTGTACTACCGCTGGTGGAAGTACGGCGAACCGGTCCACTTACCACGCCCGGACTCGACGGACGCCGAAGCCACCTCGGTCTAGTCACATGTTTGAGTTCATCTACGAATATTCCGAGTTGACCCAGGCCCTGATCATGTTCGGGGCGATGGTCCTGATGATCATTCTAGGCCTGCCGATTCCGTTCGCCGTGGCCATCGGCACTGTCATCGGCTACGTCTTTTTGGACTTTCCCTTCGTCGCCATCGCGCAAGCTATGTACACCGGGGTGGAACCTTTTCCGCTGCTGACCGTACCCCTGTTCGTGTTCGCCGGGTCGCTGATGGAACAAGGCGGCATGGCACGGCGAATCGTCGGCATGGCGACATCGTTGATCGGCAATATCACTGGCAGCCTGGGACTCGTTGCGGTGCTGGGATGTACGTTCTTCGCCGCCCTTTCCGGTTCGGGACCGGCGACCACCGCCGCAATCGGTGCGGTGATGATCCCATCCATGGTCAAGCAACGCTACGACCCCGCGCATGGTGGTGCGATCGCCGCCGCAGGTGGAGCGCTCGGCAGCCTCATCCCGCCCAGCAACCTGATGATCATCTACGGCATCGTTGCCGAGCAGTCGATTCCGCGCCTGTTTCTCGCAGGCTTCCTGCCCGGGGTGGTGGCCAGCGCGGCCTTGATGTTGTGCACGTACCTAATTGCGCGCCAGCGCGGCTACATCGGGGACGGCACTACGTTCTCCTGGGAGCGCGTATATCGCGCATTCCTGGCCGGTAAATGGGCGCTGCTCGCACCTATAATCATTCTCGGCGGGATCTACTCGGGCATTTTCACCCCCACCGAAGCGGCCTCGGTCGCCGTCGTCTATGCGCTGATCATCGGCCATTTCGCCTACCGCGAATTGACCTTCAAGAAGATCGTAGCGTGCCTGAAGGTAACCGCCATGATATCGGGGGCGGTCCTGATCATCGTAGGCCCGGCGAAAGCGTTCGGAGAACTCATGAGCTTGATGAGTGTCCCGGACATGATTGGCGAAGCCCTTTACGGTGTGACCGAAAGCCCCTTCGTCCTACTGATGATCATGTCGGTGATCTTGATCATCACCGGCATGTTCCTCGAGTCCATCGCCCAGATCATCTTGCTAACGCCGTTGATGCTGCCGATTGCGGTGGGTCTTGGCATCGATCCCATTGTCTTCGGGATCATCATGGTCATCTCATGCGAAGTCGGCTTCCTGACCCCGCCGGTTGGCGCGAATCTGTTCGTGGCTGCGCGAATAACGAATCTCGGTATTGACCGCATCTCTGTCGCGGTCATTCCGTTCGTATTCGCCTATATCCTGATCCTCGTGATCATTGCCGCCCTGCCTGACCTGGTCACGTACCTGCCCGACCTCGTGTATGGGAAGTTGGCCGGCTAGGGGCGTTGACCTATCCCTGCGCATAGGCCGACCACCGCGATGACTGATATCAGCGATCGGCCCAAAGTATCACGTGCGTCGGCAGACGGCCTTCGCCGATATTCGATCTTCTCATTGCTGCGAAACGCTCTTGCACACGAAGGCAACTGGCAGCGGAAGTGGCGAAGTCCGGATCCCAAACCCCGTTACGACGCGGTCATTATCGGTGGCGGTGGGCACGGGCTAGGGGCGGCGTACTTTCTCGCCCGCGATCACGGCATGAACAACATTGCCGTGTTGGAAAAGGGATGGTTAGGCGGCGGCAATACGGCCCGCAACACCATGACCATTCGCTCTAACTATGTACGCCCGCCCAGTGTTCCGTTTCACGAAGAATCGATGGAACTCTATAGGCAGCTATCACGCGAGCTCAACTACAACTTGATGGTGAGTAAGCGCGGTATGGTGGTGTTTTTACAAAGCTCCGCGGCCGCCCGCACCGCAACGCGCATGGCCAATACCATGCATCTGTATGGTGCCAATTATGAGTTTCTAGATCTTCGCGGCATCAAGCGCTACGTGCCCATTTTTGAATACCCCAAAAACCCACGCATGGAAGTGTTCGGCGGTGTGCGCCAACCGGACGCGATGTTGGCGCGCCACGATGCGGTGGCATGGGGTTTTGCTCGCATGGCGGATGCCTATGGGGTAGACATCATCCAAAACTGCGAGGTTACCGGCATCCTACGAGATGGCGATCGGGTAACCGGTGTGCAGACAACGCGCGGCGTGATACAGGCACCCAAAGTTGGCATGGCTGTGGCCGGCCACGGCAGCGCAGTTGCGGCGATGGCTGGTGTGCGCTTACCCATCGAGACCCAACCGCTGCAAGCGTGGGTGTCTGAGCCCCTCAAGCCGGTGCTGGATCCTGTGCTCACATTTACCGGGTATGGCGCCTACATGATGCAATCCGATAAAGGGGAGTTGGTCATCGGTGGCCCCACGGATCCCTATCCGTCCTACGGTCAGCGCGGTTCATTCGCCATCATCGAATACGTAACGTCCGTTGTAACCGAGATGTTCCCAATATTGCGGTGCGTCAAGTTGATGCGCCACTGGGCAGGCATGTTAGATATTGTCTACGATGGTAGCCCCATCATTTCGAACACGCCCGTCAAAGGTTTCACTGTTGATGTGGCGGGCGCGGGTGGATTCAAAACTACGCCGATGGCGGCACGTATGCATGCGTGGTTGATCGCCAAGGGAGAACCACACAAACGGATTGAGCCGTTTGGTTTGGAGCGCTTTGCCAAAGGCAGGCTGGTGGTGGAAGGCGGTGTGTCATTTAACCGCTGAAGAAGAAAGGTAACATCCATGATGTTGCTGCCATGTCCTCACTGCGGGCCGCGCAATGAGGACGAATTTATCTGCTGGAGCGAGGCGACACCGCGGCGTCCGGCTGATCCGTCCGCACTGAGCGACGAAGCCTGGGTGGACTATGTATACAACCACGACAACATTAAGGGCTGGTCGGCGGAACAGTGGTTTCATGCGCGCGGCTGTGGCAGATGGATCGTGTTCGAACGCCACACCGTGACTCACGAGATTCGACCCGCCGCACGGGGCGATGATTAGCCGCGGGCCATTTCGCGCTCCTACCGGCGGTGATATCGACCGCAGCCGCCAGCTCGAGTTTAGCTTCGACGCACGCCGGCTCTATGGCCATCCTGGCGACACACTGGCATCCGCGTTGCTCGCCAATGGCGTGCGTATCGTCGGGCGCAGTTTCAAATATCACCGGCCGCGGGGCATAGTCACGCACTGGGTGGACGAACCCAACGCATTGGTTCAGTTGGTGGGACGGGACGATGAGCCCAACGTGCGCGCCACCACATTGCCGCTAACGAATGGCTTACAAGCTCGAAGCGTTAATCGATGGCCTAGTTTGGGCTTCGACATTGGCGTTCTCAATGACCTCCTGGCGCCGCTCTTCCCAGCGGGTTTTTATTACAAGACCTTTATGGGCGGGCCGGGCTGGAACTTTTTTGGCCCGATCATCAGACGGCTCGCGGGACTCGGCGTAGCGCCGCGCCGGCCCGGCGAACACCACTACGAGAAGCGGTTTCATCACTGTGATCTGTTGGTGGTTGGCGCTGGCCCGGCCGGACTCATGGCGGCACTGACGGCGGCGGCGCGCGTTGCCCGCGTTATGCTCGTGGACGACCGGCGCGAACCCGGTGGCCAGCTTATTGAAGACGGCGATTTAATCAACGGAGTACCGGGTGGGGAGTGGGTAAGCGAAATCAGTGGCCAACTCGCCGAGAGACCCAATGTGGTGCATCTACAAAACACTACCTGCGTTGGCTACTACGACCACAATTTCCTAACCGTCGTAGAACAAAACTCATCACCAAACTGGCCATCACCAAGCTGGCTGCACGAGCGGTTATGGAAGGTGAGGGCGCGACGCGTGTTGTTGTGCACGGGTGCCGCGGAGCGTCCACTGGTATTTGCCGACAACGACCGCCCCGGTGTCATGCAGCTCCAATCCGCCCTGGGTTATGTCAAACGTTATGGTGTATTGGTTGGCAGGCGAGCTGTCGTGTTTGCCAACAACGATAGCGCTTATCCAGTAGTTGATGAACTTGCCCGCTTGGGGATCGAAATCGTCGCGGTGGTGGATGTGCGTACGCAGTCACCGTCGGTGCCCGCGGCGGCGGAACATCTGCTTGGCCATGCCGTTGTAGGCATTGAAGGGAGCGATGGTCTGACAGCCGCGATAGTTGAGCCGCTGGGTGGTGGTAAAACACGCATACTCGGTTGCGATACGGTCTTGATGTCCGGTGGCTGGGATCCCCGCGTTCAGTTGGCTTCGCAAACGGGCGCGCGTCCCATCTATGACGCGGAGTTGGCAACATTTGTGCCTGGCGATCCAATCCAAGCCGAATCCAGCGCTGGTGCCGCGCGCGACCAATTCGGCCTCGCTCAATGTCTGCGCGATGGAGGGCGGCGAGCGGACGCCGCGCTGGATGCACTTGGATTTCCGCCAGCCGAATCGATTGCTCTTCCGGAAGTCGAGGCGGGCACGCCGTACCGTACCGAATCGGCATGGCAACTACCGGGTAAGAGTCGGCGGCGCGCGTTCGTGGATTTTCAAAACGATGTGACCAGCAAGGATATTGAACAAGCGCGCCGGGAAAATCTGGTGTCCGTCGAGCATGTGAAACGATACACGACCACCGGTATGGGTACCGACCAAGGCAAACTCGGCAACATCAACGCCATAGGCTTATTGGCGCAAGGATTAGACAAATCACCTGGCGAAGTGGGTACAACCACCTACCGGCCGCCTTACACAGCGCTTTCATTTGGCGCGATAACCGGCAACGACATACATGAATTGGTGGTGCCGGCGCGCCGCACGTCGATGACCGATTGGATTGAAGCCCAGGGTGCGCAGATGTTCGAAGCGGGCTCCAATTATCGCCGGCCAAGTTACTTTCCCCGCGCCGGTGAAGACATGCAGGCCGCCATCGCTCGTGAGGCGCGTGCGTGCCGTCAGTCCGTTGGAATTTATGACGGCTCGCCGCTCGGTAAATTCGAGCTTCAAGGTCCCGATGTTGTTAGTTTTTTGGAGCGCATTTACACCAACCGGTGGGCCAACCTGCGCGTTGGCCAAGGCCGGTTCGGACTGATGTTACGGGAAGATGGCCGCATTCTTGACGATGGGGTTACTTTTCGTCTGGATGAGGGGCGCTACTGGATGTTTTGTGGTACCGGTAGCGCGGATCACGTACAGATGCATATGGAACGGTTACTGGCGTTGGAGTGGCCGGAACTCGAAGTGTATTGCTTACGCGTCACGAGCCAATGGTCAAACGTCTGCATCTGCGGTCCAAAAGCGCGCGAAGTGTTGCGCGCTGCGGGAACGGATGTCGATTCGAGTCACTCGGCGCTGCCATTCATGGGCTTAACCATAGGTCACGTCGCTGGCATTCCGGCGCGCGTGGCCAGGGTTGGATACACGGGAGAGACGAGTTTTGAGATCAATGTACCGGCGCGCCAAGGCATGGCGTTGTGGCAAGCATTGATGTCCGCTGGTGATCCGTTTGACATCACCCCGGTGGGTTCCGAAGCCAGCATGGTAATGCGTTGCGAGAAAGGCTTCGTGGCGGCGGGTTATGAGGGGGACGGTATCGTCAATCCCTATGACGCCGGGCTTGGTTGGGCCGTGGATGAGTCCAAGCCGGACTTTATTGGCAAACGATCGCTCGCGCGGGACAGAAACGTCGGCGGCATCCGGCCCAGTGTGGTAGGCCTGTTACCTCATGACACCGGCTTCGTGCCACCTGACGGGACGCCCCTAGTGGATGGGCCATTACTGGATGGAGAATCGCCGGATGGCATGCCTCGCGTGGTTGGTTATGTCACGCAGGGCTGCTTCAGCCCGAATCTCGAGCGGGCCATCGCGTTGGCAGTTGTCGATGCCGGCCGCGATCGTATAGGCGATGAGATTATTGCGGCCGCTCAGATCGGCCGTGGAGCCGTGCGCGTTGTCCCGCCGTGTTTCATCGATCCCGAAGGGGCGCGAATGCGCGGGCCGGGGAATGAGGCTGCGGACGGATGAATAAGGGATACGGCGTAACCATCGAGAGCGCGGAGCAAGCCGGCATGATCGCCTTGCGCGCGGGTGATGAAGGCCGAACCCGTGTCGCCGGCCTCTTCGGTACGCCGTTGCCTTCCCTGCCATTCGTGGCTTGCGCGGATGGTCAAACCATCATGCCCGTTGCGTGCGACGAATGGTTGATCATTACCGGCGATGCGTCGGCGACATTTACGGCTTTGGATGAATTGATGGAAGGACACCACGGCGCAGTCGCGGAAGTAACGGACGCTTACGGCTGGTTCCGAGTGGGTGGTCCCGAGGCCCGGGCGGTCATGGCACAAGTCGTGGCCCTCGACCTGGACGCGCCGTACACCACATCCGCCGGCGTGACTGTCACGACCTATGGACGCACGGCGATTGGGCGCGCGGCCGGCATCGTTGTGCGCCACCGATGCCCGGAATCCTATGATCTCTACGTTGATATCACTCATACGCGGTACACACTCACGTTGTTGCGCGCGTGCGCCGGACTAGGAGTGCCATCATGACTGAATCGGTCCGCGACTACCTGGGAGAGGCGGTCATCAAGGCGTTGCGCCGGCCCGTGCTGGACGATGCGCGCGGCTTGCCCGCAAAAGTGTATACCGACCAACAGTTCCTAGCGATGGAGAATGCCCATTTGTTCCCATCGACGTGGACTGGTGTAGCGTTTGCTTCAGATGTGCCACAACCTGGGGACGTCATGCCATTTGAGCTATGTGGCATTCCACTGATTTTGCTACGCGGCGAGGACGGGCAAGTTCGAGTTTTTCAAAACGTCTGTAGGCATCGCGCCACCATTGTCGTCCAAGCTCCTCTCACGGCTCAGTCGATGCTTAAGTGCCCGTACCATGGCTGGGTTTATGGGCTCGATGGTGCGCTCATAGCAACGCCGTTCTGGGATGGCACGGCGGATAGTCACCGGTTACCCGTCGATGCCTCGTGTAACGGCCTCGTAGCGGTGCGTTGCGATGTTTGGAATCACGTTGTGTTTGTCAATCTGGACGGCAAGGCTTTGCCGCTGCTCGAGTATCTTGCGCCCATGCAAACAGAACTCGAGCATCTAGCGATTGATGAACTCGAAGTGGGGCACCGCGAAGAATGGACGTTTAACGCCAATTGGAAATTGGTGATGGAAAACTGGGAGGTGTATCACCACGTCTGGGTGCACGAGGGTGTGTTCGACCGCATGTCCGATGAAGTGGACCTGCGTACCGGTGAACCGTACACCGATATGATCGCCGACGGTAACGCGTTGCTGCTTCGTTACAAGGCCTCCCGTCCCCAAACATGGGCTAGGCGGCGGCCCAACGTGCCGGGTCAACCACTGCCGCCCGTTCGCCAAGTGGCACCGCGCGAGACACCTCATAGCACGGCCAACGCCGTGTTGCCCAATACCACGGTTACCATTAACGACACCGCGTTCGTACCGGCCATCTACCTGCCGATCGCGCCCGGCAAAACCTTAGCCAGAATGGCCTGGTACTTTGCCCCGGGCGCGGCCCAGGATGAGCGCTTTAGACCACACATCGAAAAGGTTTTGGATCGTTGGCTTGGGCCGACGCGGCGATTTGAGGACAAGGGCGGAATTAGACCGCAAGATCATCACTGCATGGAATTGCAGCAACGTGCCCGCAGTTCACCTGTCGCCGATGACGTCAAGTTCTCCACCACTTGGGAGGCCAACGTGCGCTATTTTCAGGATTGGGTGTTGCGTCGATTGGAGCGGGTTGAAGAAGTCTAGCCCGCCTCCGCTAGTAAGCTCGCCGCGTCCGTAACCGAACCTAAATGAAACAAATAGTCGCCGCGAATCGCGCGGGCGGGAACCCGCCTGCAGAGCACGATGCCATCCGCCGAAAAATGGTGCGGCACGGCTGGCGTGGTTGCGTCGGCAACCGGGTGAATCCAACCGGCGATATCACCGCGCTTAACGGTATCACCCAACCGTACGTTAGGTTGAAACACGCCGTCTTGGGTAGCCATAACAAAGTCGTTGCGGTCGCGCACGCGAAGGAACCGCGTCGGCGCAGCAACATCACCCTTACAGGCACAATAAACACCCGTGTGCGCCAACCAGCGCGCAGTGCCCGCTTCACCAATGGCCACGGCTTGTGTATTCACCGTTCCACCACCAGCCAGTTCGGTCGCCATATTGACGACGCCGTGACGATCCGCCGCGGCGGACAAAGACCGTTGATCAGCCGTGCCCGCAACCACGCAAGTATCCGGCGCACCAAACGCTTCGACGGCGGCAATCTTGCGTGCCAGGAAATCATCATTGCCCTCTCGCACCAGGAAGGCACAAGGCAAAAACTCCGAAGCCTTGCCGCCGGAATGCAAGTCCAAGGCGAAGTCACAGAGGGGCAGCAGCACCGATTCAACGTAATGCGCGATGGCAAACGTTGGTGTACCGGCGGCATCACCCGGGTACGCGCGGTTCATATTGCCAGCATCGATCGGCGACACTCGCGTGTCGTTGAGCACCGCCGGATAGTTCAACGCGGGTATGACTATAAGCCGGCCATTCACCGAGTTCACGTCCAACTGTGCGAGCAAATTACGCGCGATAATCGGCCCTTCGTGCTCGTCGCCATGATTCCCGGCTGTTATAAGTGCCGTGGGCCCGGAGCCATTGTTGACGCAAACGATAGGCACGGGGATGACCCCGTACGCGTGAGCGTTGTCGGAATGACTCACGCCCAAGAAACCTTCGTGCAAGCCTGGAGCGTCGAAATCGATGGAACAATGGATACGGCTCGCGGGCATCGTAGACCGTTGTGGCATAACGATTACACACTGTCTCAAGGCATTAGCGCGCGCCATAATGGGTGCGCGAACATCGCGCTCGCGTTACGGTCGGATAAGCCTATAATGCGGCTCACGCCTGAAACCGTGCAAGAGCCACAATGCGTGCAGCAGCGCCTTGAGCCTATGCGGCGTCAATCCCAAGCTCAGACGCGATAGCCCGTGTCGGTCCGCTCCGTCATACGAAAATGGCACCAATCCCGCGCCGTCGATGTGGCGCAATTCGCCGTCTTCACAGGCGCTCTGGTGTGGCTGGTGCTTCGCGGCGCTGACGCCATGAACTACAATTGGCAATGGCACCGCGTTTCGCAGTATCTATATACCGTCGAAAACGGTGAAATTATCTGGGGCCCGCTTCATCGACGGGTTGATGGTCACGCTCGAAATCGGGGCGTACAGCATCGTTTTGGGATTATTCACCGGTCTTGTCACCGCGTTTTTGCGGTTATCCGGATCGCTATCGGGCCGGCTGCTAGCCACCGTCTACCTGGAAGCCATTCGCAACACCCCACTCCTCGTCCAGTTGTTCGTGTTCTATTTTGTGTTCGGCCCGATCTTCGAATTGGATCGATTTTGGGTGGCAGTACTGTGTATTGCTTTCTTCGAAGGCTCGTTTGCCTCCGAGGTAATACGTGGTGGCATCTTGTCGGTACCCAAGGGGCAATGGGAAGCCAGTGATGCCGTTGGGCTCACGCGCGCCCAAGCGTATCGCTACATCATTTTGCCGCAGGCGGTACCCATCATGCTGCCGCCACTCGTTGGCATCGTGGTGAATCTGATAAAACACTCGGCCATCGTGAGTGTCATCGCGGTGTTTGATCTAACGACGTCTGGACTGGATATTATCTCGGAGACTTTCATGGCCTTCGAGATCTGGATTGTGGTGGCCTCTATTTATCTTGTCATCACGATAACTCTGTCAGTGCTCGTGGGCTTACTTGAAGGGCGTATGCGGCGCCGTGTTGAACGCGCGTGACATCGACAGAGATTCATAACCCACTAGGAGGAGTGAAAATGCAACCAATTAAAGCTCTACTGTCCGGGGCGGTGCTGGTACTTGGAGTGACATTAGCCGCACCAACTGTAGTGGCCGCCGAACTGCAGAAAAAGCTAACCGCGGAGAGTGCCATCGAAGCGGCCATGAAACGCGGCAAACTGCGCGTTGGTATGTCCACATTCGTGCCGTGGGCCATGCGCAACAAGCAAGGCGATTTGATCGGCTTCGAAATCGACGTGGCTACCAAAGTGGCGCAGGATCTGGGTATCGAGGTTGAATTCGTGCCGACCGCCTGGTCAGGCATTATTCCGGCCCTGATCGCTGGTAAGTTCGACGTCATCATCGGTGGCATGAGTGTGACCACGAAGCGCAACTTGACGGTTAACTTTACTGATCCTTATGCGCATTCAGGCATGGGCATCGTGGCCAACACCAAGCTGGCTGGGAATCTGAAGTGGCCGGATGGTTACAACAGCGCGAAAGTAACTTTTACCTGCCGGCGCGGCGCGACTTCCTGCACGGATACGAAGAAACTGTTTCCGAAGGCGAAACTGCGCCAGTTCGACGACAGCTCCCTCGTCTTGCAAGAAGTGGTTAACGGCAATGCGCATGCGGTCCTGACGAGCTTCCCCAAGCCGACGCTGTGGAAGAATCAAAATCCAGACGTGTTATTCAATCCGACCCTGGAGAAGCTGACGGAAGGCAACGAAGCGTTTGCTTTGCGCAAAGGCGATCCGGATAGCCTCAACATCTTCTCCAACTGGATTCGTGTAAACGCCAGCAATGGATGGTTGCAAGACCGTTGGAACTATTGGTTCAAAAACATAGAGTGGGCCGATCAGGTGAACTTGAAGAAGTAGCTTGATATCGAGCCGGGGCGAAGCGCTTGCCCCGGCTCTTCGTTGCCGCCAATGACGGCTAAGTCTTTCAGGAAGCGATTACGGTTAAAACATGCCGTAGACGCCGTCGTGATCGTGGGTGCGATCGCGTTAATCGCCTATTTGATCCGTCAGGTCGAGACGGTCATGGTGTACAAGTGGCATTGGTCATTCTTGCCCGAGTACATCCTACGCTGGGACGAAGAACAGCAAGCGTACGCGCCGAATCTGTTGCTAAAGGGCTTGGCCATGACGTTCAGGTTGGCCGTATGGTCGATGGTGTTGGCGAGCTTGCTGGGCATTGTCATGGGGATAATGCGCACCAGCCGGCGTTTGTTCCCACGCATGATAAGCCGTCTATTTGTAGAGACTGTGCGCAACATGCCGCCGGTCGTGTTTATCTTCATTTTCTATTTCTTCATCAGTTCGCAACTCGTCCCACTGCTCGGAATCGATGAAATTTCGACCAAGGCTTCGCCCGAAGTACTAGATATCCTGGTCGTGTTGCTAGGGCCTCCTGAGCTGTTTTCCAACATCATCTCGGGAATTATTTGTCTGGCTATTTTCGAGGCGGCGTACATTACTGAAATCGTTCGCGCCGGCATTCAGTCGATTGGAAAAGGCCAGGTCGAGGCCGGTGAGGCGGTCGGATTGACGCGCTATCAGGTCATGCGCTGGGTGGTGTTGCCGCAAGCCATTCAACGGGTTATCCCGCCGCTCGCTGGACAATTCATCACTTTGATCAAAGATTCCTCCATCGTATCGCTGATTTCGATCCAAGAGTTGACTTTTCTTGCGCAGGAAGTGGCGTATTCGACTCAGTATGTGTTTGAGATTTGGCTGTTCGTGGCCGCCGTGTACTTCTGTATTTGCTATTCGCTCGCATTTATTTTCGGCCGGTTAGAGCGAAAGCTGTCGGTGTTTCGAACTTGAGGGCACCTGCTAAAAACGCACTTTTTCCGCGCTTGCGGCGTCAGCTCCGTGCTCGAATCCTCAGGTATCACCTATACACTGCGGTTGTGCGCGCGGTGCTTCCTTGCACTCACGAAACAATGACTATTTTTAGCAGGCGCCCTTGAGTAGCGAGGTGATGTCTTGAGCCAGCCGATGATTGAACTTCAAGGTGTGTCGAAGTTTTTCGGCGATTTTCAGGCCTTGAACAACGTCAGTCTTAGCGTCGCTACGGGCGAGCGCGTGGTTGTGTGTGGTCCATCGGGTTCCGGTAAGTCCACCATGATTCGATGCATCAACCGGCTCGAGCAACACGACAGTGGCACTATTCGAGTCAACGATGTTGAACTCACCGATGATTTGGACGACGTCACGAGTGTACGCCGTGAGGTGGGTATGGTGTTTCAACAGTTCAATCTGTTTCCCCATCTCACAGTGTTGCAAAACCTGACCTTAGCGCCGATGAAGGCGAAGCGCATGGCCAAGAAGGAAGCGCAAGCCCTTGGTATGCAATACCTGGAACGCGTGCATATACCGGAGCAAGCACAGAAATATCCTGGGCAGTTGTCGGGTGGTCAACAGCAGCGAGTCGCCATCGCGCGAAGCTTATGTATGCAGCCGAAGATTATGTTGTTCGATGAACCAACCTCGGCGCTCGATCCGGAGATGATCAAGGAAGTGTTGGACGTCATGATCGAGCTTGCGGAAGATGGCATGACGATGATCGTGGTGACCCATGAGATGGGATTCGCCAAACGCGCGGCGAACTCCGTTATCTTCATGGATCAAGGCGAAATCGTCGAGGCGGCGCAAACAGAGCAGTTCTTCGCATCGCCGGAAAGCGAACGCACCAAACTATTCCTGTCGCAAATTCTGGGGCACAACTAACCGCTACCCGCGGGCCGTGGCGGGCAAGTCCAGCTCAATCATTCCTTCATGCTCGCGGACGGGAAGGGTGCGTAGTGCCCGCGTGGCCGGTGCTCCGGTGGCCGCGCCAGTGCGCACATCGAAGCAGCCTTGATGCGGCGGACATTCGATCGTGTAACGATCAAAATAACCGTCGCGAAGTGCGGCGCCTTCATGGGTACAGTAGCCCAGTGATGCATATAGTCCCGATGGCGTGTCGTAGATGGCGTACTCCCGGCCGTTCAAAGCCACACTTGTCACCCAGCCACGCTCCAAGTCCTTCGCGGCAATGACCGCGACCCATTCCACCGAGTCGCTCATAGCGGTGAATTTTGATCCGCCCGCGGTTTGTTTCCGCGTAGTTGAGCCAACATGTCTAGATGTGCGCCCAGGTATCCGCCGCTTTGAATGGGCAATTCGCCGGTCAATAACTTATGCATCCGTGGCAATGCGTGATAGGGAACGGAAGACGCGTAGTGATGTTCCGCATGAAAGAGCATGTTCCATGCAAGCCAACGCAGTGGCGCCATCGGCAAAGACGTACGCGTGTTGCGCCGCATATCCGCGACCGGTGGCATACCTACATGTTCCGGGCACCTGCTAACAATGCACTTTTCCGCGATTGCGGCGTCAGCTCTGTGCTCGAATCCTCAGGTATCACCTAGACACTGCGGTTCTGCGCACAGTGCTTCCTTGTACTCACGAAAAAATGACTATTTTTAGAGGTGCCCAGTATTGAGCTTACGCTCGTTAGTGCTGACCCAAGGTCGATGGCAGCAATTTTGGGAGCGCATCAACCAATGCGAAATTGGGGGTTGGGTTTAGATGGGACATTATTATAAGGCAGCACCCGCACAGTTTGGTCCACATCATCAATGTAGACCTGTATTTCGCCTGTGGAAAACGGGCTCGGAGACAATCTGGGCCGCTCCGAAGCGTGATTTCCTTTAAACTCCCATGGGCGACTGATACCGTCAAGCCCAGCCTTGTGCAGCCGTGATCCCGGTTATGATAGCCAGAAAGCAACACACCTGCACTTAAGTGTCGGTACAGCAGCAAAATCGAAGAGCAGGCAAGTTGTTTCTGATCAATTCATAGATCCGAAAATAACAAGCCGGAAATCCCTAGCTTTCAACGTGACCTCGACCGAATTGCTTTGAGGATGCGAGACGTCTCAACCATGAGCAATAATTCGTCCTCGAGTGTGACAATGCGAGAATGCATTGTAGCAATGCGGACAGGGTTTAGCCTTTGAAATGATTCTCTGATATCTTCCGGCCGACGGAAAACCGGTTTGAACGCAGTGTTCCAATTGTCGGCCCGTTCGATGATCATCCTATAGTCAGAGAAATCAGCATACTCGATCAATGGTCGGCCGGACCGACCTGCATCAATCTCTGCTTGGCGTTTGTCGGTCCATTTATCGCGCATGTCCTTTGGCAGTTTGTGCTTTATCCAATGTTCACCGAAAGCCTCCTCCATTACCGCTACAATAAATGCGCGGACAGTGACCTCGAAACGACGGAGTTGTCCAAAAGCTTTCCTTGCGCGGGCGGAGTCTGTGTCGTGTTCTTTGTCATCGGTAGAAAATTCTCGATCAACTTCTTCTCTTGAAGACTCAAGTCCACCGATGACCGCACCCTCATGGAAGGTTACAACTGGAAAATCTGTCAGTGTTGGATCTAAACCCTTTTCTGCATAAAACTCCGTGCGGAAAATAGGGTGGACCATCGCGTCGTTGGCGAAACTGATTGGGTCACGCCAATCGCCAAGAATTGGTCTAAGGCTGTCTACGAGCTTCGCTTCATATGGGAGTACGTGCGATAGCCTGTCCCCTATTGCTACGATCTTTGCCAAAGCTGCTGTTGATTGCGATGCTTGTTCGATATGAAGCCACGGTTGCGTCATACTTTCCATGGCAGAGTGCATTGCGTTAGTGCTCTGCAAACTGGCGATAAGCGTATCGGCGATCGCAGATGCTTGCCTTGCTTGCTCGATCAATGTCCCGAACTCGGTCCGCTCCGGCAACCGAAAGGTTCTTTCGTAGATACTTCGAGCCTCCGTGGCGGCCATGATGGTTTTCGAACGATCTGAATGGGGGTCAAAAAGGCCAATCCGTCTTGCCTCCGCTATGGGGCCCTCAAGCAATTTGCGGTGTTTTTCCAGATCATCGAAAAGCCGGCTGAATGACGTTCCTCCATAGATATCCGCGAGTATTTTGCGGTGAGCTTCCTGATCTTCAAATAATCTGTGGGTGGCATGGAGATCAGCAAGCGCACTACCTGCAGGATTGAGGATTTTTTCCAAATCGATGGACGGACTGGTGAACTTGCATAGCCGATCTTGATCTTCAAGCATTTTTCGAAAGATATCTGACATGGTAGATATCCGCTCTAAGCAGCATGGGTTGCTTTATCCCTCTGATAAAGCACTTCTAGTCCGGTTGGGTCTCGATCCAACAACAACAGCGCACTTGTGATCGCGTGACTAACAAGGATTTCACCACTCTCATATTTCTGAAACGCATTTGGCCCACCGCCGATTAATCGCCCTGCATCCTTTTGGGTGAGTTTCAATCGCTTACGGATTCTTCTGACGGCTTCAGGCGCCAACCTCCCTTCAACCTTTGCTTTCAATTCCGTAAGCGCTCTGTCCGAGACCTTCATGTCAGATCCATCATGGATGCTCTGTTCGCTTGCGTCGCAATACCAACCAGGCATCTCGAATGTAGCCGATTTACCCTTATAGGTAATCGTCATGGACCGCGTATCGCGATGCATTGGCACTCCCGTATCCGGGCAAACCGGGTTAGCCATTGTCTTTCTCCTTGAAGGACAGCAATAAAAACTCGCTCATTACATCCGCCGTGAATTTCACATAAAGTTCGCCCACTTCCGAGGGCACATAGTACACGTCCTGCCAGACGCGATGATCGGCATAGGAAGTCATCGACTTCTGAAAATCGCGCCTATCGATAGATTGAATGACACCGACGATCTCCGCCCTTCCAAAGCCAAGTGCAGCAGCGGAGCGGATTGCAGAACCAGTTGCATTGAGGCTCTTTGGTCTGCAGAAGGTCGATTTGATGGCATCCAGATCATAAGTAGGCTTGCGCTTTTCAGTCACGTAACCTCACATAGCACCATTGATGGTGCATTGGGATTGTTCTATTCTCAGATTGTTCAACGACTCTTCAGCCAAATCATGCCGTCGAATGCGGCCAGCTTGGCAGCATTTTGTGTGGAGTAGATTCTCGCCTTGGTTTCTTTCAATGTCGTCAAATCTGTTATCTCCCGCTCCATCCGTCCGATTTTCGAAAGACAGCGATGTGGAATCCGTCTGTTTTGATGTAATCGTTGCCGCTCTGAGATATCCGCCATTTGTGTGATAGCCATCGTTTTCGTCGCTGAGCGGCATTCTTCATTTTCTTCTCACGCCGCCCGGCTGCAACGTAGTCTTCTTCCGTCTTAGCAAAAATGAAAATACTCCATACGGCAGACTGGCATCTGGGGAAGACCCTTCGAGGCGTGTCTTTGCACGAGGATCAGGCAGATGATGGACGAGGACGAGGTCCTGCTGAGGGCGGGCGGCACCGTCGTACAGCAGGTTACCCACCACGCCTGGTCCAACCGCGGCACCGAGCCTTGCCTCATCGCGTTCATCTTGGTGGATGCCGTGAAGCCCTGACCCGCGCATAGGCGCGCCTGCACTCTAGGCCATGCGTAGAGCCTGCGCCGATCTCGATGACCGGTTGGTGACAGCTTCGGTGGGTAGCATGTTGTGTGGCAAGATACCGGTGGGTAATCCAACAATCCGGCCTGTACCGCTGAACGACCAGACCCCATAGCCTAGGAGAGCAATCATGTCTATCCGTACGCTTACGCGTCGCTACTTGTTGGCGCTTCCGGTTTCAATAGCGCTGAGTGCCACCGCCCTCTCGCCGGCATCTGCCGCGGATATCGATTCCATTCACTTCCTCATCCCCGGTGGTGCTGGCGGCGGCTGGGATGGTACTGCTCGCGGTACCGGCGAGGCGCTGACCCGGTCGGGTATCGTCGCTAAGGCGACGTACGAGAACATGTCGGGCGGCGGCGGCGGCAAGGCCATTGGCTATATCATCGAGAACGCCAAATCCAATCACGGCACGTTGATGGTGAACTCGACGCCGATCGTGATTCGCTCGCTGACCAAGCGCTTTCCGCAAAACTTCCGCGACCTCACTATGGTTGCCGGTACCATCGGTGACTACGCGGCATTCGTGGTCAGCAAGGACAGCCCGCTCGAGAGCTTCAAGGACCTAGTGGTGGCCTACGAGAAGAACCCGCGCAAGGTCGCCATCGGCGGTGGATCGGTTCCCGGTGGCATGGACCACCTGGTCGCAGCCATGGCGATGGAAGCTGCCGGCGCCGATCCGACCAAGGTGAAGTACATCCCTTACGACGCTGGCGGCAAGGCCATGGCCGCACTGCTCTCCGGTGAAATCCACGCGTTATCGACCGGCTTTTCAGAAGCGGTCGGTATGGCAAAAGCGGGTGAGGCCCGGATCATCGCGGTTACATCCGCGCAACGTGTGCCAGCCTTCATGGACGCCCCGACCCTCAAGGAACAGGGTTATGACGCTGAGTTCGTCAACTGGCGCGGCTTCTTTGCTGCGCCTGGTCTGCCGGCGGATAAACGCGACCTGTACATTGCCGCGCTGGGCAAGATGTACGACACGCCGGAATGGGAAGCGGTTCGGGCCCGCAACGGTTGGGTGAACATCTACAATCCTGGCGACGAGTTCACCGCGTTCCTGGAAAAACAGGAGACTGTCATCGCCACACTCATGAAGAAGCTCGGCTTCCTCTGACTCCATGACCCGTCAAGAGGCGGCTGGTGCCGCCTCTAAGCCTTGGATTCGTTCGCGGGGAGGATAGCGGCCATGGCTCTTGACAAGGTCATTGCACTTCTCTTCCTGTTGCTCTCGACCCTCTACGGGTATGCGGCATACACCTATCCGCTGCTGCCTTTCGAGCGCAACATGCCGTTTCTGCCCAATACACTACCCCTGGCACTCGGTGTTCTAGGTGCCCTCGTATCGCTGTTCATCATAGTCATGCCGGGTGCCACGGAAGACGAGGCCATGGAAGACGAAGACAGGGGCGAGCGCGAGAACTTTCGCGAGTTCAAGTACGCGCAGATGTTCTCGCTGGTGGCCGCCATGGTGCTCTACGCTATCTTGCTGAGGCCCATCGGCTTTCTGGCCGCTACTACTTTGTTCATCACCGGTAGTGCTATTGCGCTGGGTGAGCGGCGCTATCACGTCTTGATACCTAGCGCCGCCGTGGCCGCTGGATCGGTCTGGTACCTGGTGCAAGAAACACTCGGCATTTTTCTCAGCCCCTGGCCCGCTTTTCTCGGCTGAGTATCCCGCACCCGAGCAAACGCAGGAGGGGTGGTTGCATGTTGGACGGCATCATTCTCGGTCTATCGACTGCGCTCACGCTCAAGAACCTCATCATGGTGATGGCGGGCTGTCTGATCGGCACGTTTATCGGCATGCTGCCGGGCCTTGGCCCCATGTCCATCATCGCCATCATGATCCCGGTGGCGATCAATCTGGGCGATCCGGCAGCGGCGCTCATCATGTTGGCCGGGGTCTACTACGGCGCCATCTTCGGCGGCTCGACGTCGTCGATCCTCATCAATGCACCGGGCGTGGCGGGAACCGTAGCGACGTCCTTCGACGGCTATCCGATGGCCCGCAAGGGGCTGGCGGGCAAGGCGCTTGCCATTGCTGCGATCAGCTCGTTCGCCGGCGGCACCATCGGCGCCATCTTGTTGTTCGGCTTTGCACCGGCACTAGCGTCGGTAGCGTTGCTGTTCCACTCCGCAGAGTACTTCGCGCTGATGGTCGTCGGCTTGTCGGCTATCGCGGCGTTCGCCGGGCGCGGCAAGGTGGCCAAGGCGCTGTTGATGACCATCCTCGGACTGATGATGGCAACTGTTGGCGAATCCGCTCTGTTCAATGCGCCGCGGTTCACCCTGGGCATCCAGGATCTGCAATCCGGCCTCAGCTTCATCACGCTCGCGATGGCCATCTTCGCACTGCCCGAAGCCTTTCACATGGTGTTGAACCCGGCGCGTAGCGAGCGGCGGCGGGGGAGCAGCGGCGACATCAGCGGACTGATGATTACCAAGGCGGAAGCACGCACGATTGCCCCAGTCGTGGGTCGCCAGTCGATTCAGGGTTTCTTGATCGGGGTCATGCCCGGCGCTGGCGCGACAATTGCATCCTTTCTCGGCTACGCGGTCGAGCGCAACATCGCCAAGGCAGATGAGCAGCAGGCATTCGGCAAGGGGTCCATAAAGGGCCTGGCGGCGCCTGAAACCGCCAACAACGCTGCGTGCACTGGCTCGTTCGTGCCCTTGCTAACGCTGGGCATTCCCGGCTCCGGCACGACGGCAATCCTGCTCGGCGCGCTCATCGCGTTGAATGTTGCGCCAGGGCCGCGCCTGATGGTTGACCGTCCGGAGATCTTCTGGGCAGTCATCGTTTCCATGTACATCGGCAATATGATCCTGCTGATTCTCAATTTGCCGCTCATTCCCTACATCGCCAAGGTGCTGGCCGTTCCTCGCAACTACCTTATCCCTTTCATTCTCTTCTTCACCCTGATGGGGTCGTATATCGGACAGAACAACCCGACGGAACTCTTGATCCTGGTCGGGCTCGGTGTGTTCGCTACGGTCATGCGGTTCGCCGGTTATCCGTTGGCGCCTTTGCTCATCGGCTTCATTCTCGGTGGAATGATGGAGAACAACTTCGCCCGCGCCGTGAACCTCACCGATGGTGTCGCGTTCATGTGGGAGCGCCCCGGGACTTTGCTGTTGCTCGCGCTCGGCATCGCCCTTATCGTCCTTCCTGCCTGGCGTCAGCGGCGCGCGCGCGTCAAGGCGAATTCGGGCGGCTGAACTGGGAGCCAGTGCGGCGCTCCTCCATTGCCTGGGAGCGCACCTGTTGCAAGATTATTTTAGGGCATCTCTCAAAAATGCACTTTTTCCGCGATTGCGGCGTCAGCTCCGTGCTCGAATCCTCATTATCACCTATACACTGCGGTAACGGGTCGCGGCCGCTTTCGAGGCCAGCAAGGCCGGCTACGGTGCGCCGCGCATGACCGAAGAGTTGGCTGAAGCGGGGCCCGATCACAACCGCAAGACGGTGGCCAAGAGCCTACAACGCCAGGGTCTTCGTGCCCGCGCTGCGCGGCGATTCAAGGCGGCCACGGACTCCAGCCACAGCTTGGCGGTTGCACCGAACTGACTCGAACAAGACTTCACCGCCACCGCTACCAGCCGCAAGTGGGCCGGTGACATTACGTTACCTATGGACCGATGAAGGGTGGCTGTACTTGGCGGTGATCGTGGACCTATACAGCCGCAAGGGGGCCGGATGGGCGATGCACAAGCGCATGAAGGCCCCATTGGTGTGCGACGCGTTGACAATGGCACTGTGGCGAAGACGGCCACCGGGCGGACTCATCATGCACACCGGCCGGGGAAGTCAGTGCTGCTCCAAGCCGTACCAGCGCCTACTCGAAACCCACGCGTTGCGCTGCTCGATGAGTGGGAAGGGCAACGGCTAGGACAATGCCGTGGCTGAGAGTTTCTTGCACACCCTGAAGGTCGAGCCGATTCACGGGGAGCGCTTCACAGAGCGCGAACAGATGCGCCAGGCGGTGTTCGGGTCTATTGCGATCGATTACAACCGAGCGCGTCATCACAGCGCCCTGGGCTACATCAGTCCAGTGGCATTCGAAGCGGCTCAAGCCGCGTAAACCGGTGTCCGAATGTCGTGGGCAAGATCATGTTGTCGTGCACTTGGTCGTTGAATGTGAATCGCCGAGCTGGCTTGCTTGTGTTTCTGGAGCGACCGAATACTTCGTAGCCGTCTCGAATCGAGACGTGTGTCCAACGCCGCGACCGTCCATTCGACGATCAAGTGCAACATCGCATCGTTGGCCGCGTCACAAACGCGGGTGGGGCAGGACCGTCCAAAGTCGGGGTCCGCTGCCGATTTGCGGTGCGGCAACGGTGATGTCCGTTGGCCGCGCCGTCTTCGGTCACCGTCTTTGGTCAGTCGGCATCGTCGCTGTTCACCGATGCCAATGTCGGCATGCGATACCGGTCTTGCGGATCGTTCCAACCCTTGTAGTTGGGTTTTCTCTTCTCCGCGAACGCTTGCCTGGACTCCATGCGGTCTTCGAGGCACCCGTGTTGATGCAGCGCTGCCGCGAGGTTCTGAAGTGGCGGCGCTACCTTCGGCATCATCTGACGCATCATGTACACGGTGTTGATCCGCGCCGCTGGCGGCAAGGTCAGCAGGTGTTCACCCATTTCGATTGCCGTCGGCAGCAGAGCGTCTTGATCATCGACGAGGCGATTCAAGAATCCGACCTGGTACAACCGTTCGGCATTGAAGCGAAAACCGAGCGCCATTTCGGTGGCGATTGGATGCGGCAAGCCCGCGACAAAACCGTGGTTGTACCCGCCCAACAACCAGCGCTTGGCTTCGGAAATCTCGAAGACCGCACTCTTGAGCGCTACTCGCAGATCGGTGCGCTCGACCAGCATGAACCCGCCACCCATGGCGAAGCCGTTGATTGCGGCTATGACCGGCTTTTCCAGAGTCCCGTTCATAAACGGATCGGGTTGCTCCGTCTCGCCTGTGCCTGGTGTTCCCCGCTCGAGAGACTCTTTCATGTCCTCGCCGGCGCAAAAACCGCGTCCGGTACCGGTCAAGATGGCAACCTCTAGCGAATCGCTTTCGCGAAACTCAGTGAACGCTTCGGCCATGCCGTTGCGAATGACTGCGCTCATCGCATTGAGCCGGTCAGGACGGTTGAGCCGGACCACCATGATCCGGCCATGAATTTCAGTTTCTACAAAGGACATGGTGATTCCTCACAATCGGATTCCAAGCGGTTACTCGTCGTACAGATGGCACGCCACCAGATGACCGTTGCCCCGTTCGCGCAACGCCGGGGCGCGTTCGGAGCACATCGGCATCGCGCTCGGGCAGCGGGTATGAAAATGACAACCGCTTGGCGGGTCAAGCGGTGATGGTACCTCGCCTTGAAGTTCTATCTCGTCGCGTTGCCGATCCGGATGGTCCGGCAACACGGCGGAGAACAACGCAGCGGTGTAGGGATGTTGGACGTTGTCGAAAATCGTTTCCGTGGGACCGTACTCGACCACGGAGCCCAAGTACATCACGGCCGTCTTGTGCGCCATGTAGCGGACCGTGGCCAGGTCATGGGCCACCAGCACATACGCCACCTGGTCTTGCTCCTGGATGTCCTTCAAGAGATTCATTATCTGCGCTCGGATGGAGACATCCAAGGCAGACACGGGCTCGTCCAAAACGATGATCTTCGGTCGTGATGCGAGGGCGCTGGCCAGTGCAATGCGTTGGCGCTGCCCGCCGCTGAATTCGTGCGGATATTGACTGGCCGTCTCCGGGCGAAGACCAACTTGCTGCAGCAACTGCGTCACACGCTCGTCGATTTTCCTCTTGTCTCCCCAAGCCGTGACCACCAACGCCTCGCCGACGATTTGACGCACCGTCATGCGCGGGTTGAGTGACGACCACGGGTCTTGAAACACCGCTTGTACCGAAGCCCGATACTGTTGGAGCCGCTGCCCTTGAAGTCCATGCACCGGTTCACCCGAGAGCAGCACTGCACCGGCCGTCGGCTGTTCCAGGTTCAACACCATTCGCGCCGTGGTGGTTTTTCCGCAACCGGATTCACCCACCAACCCCAAGGTCTCACCCGCCTCTACAGTGAAAGCGACATCCGTCACGGCCTTGATCCGACCGACTACCGAGGAGAAGAGAATCCCCTTGGTGACCGGGAAATGCTTGCTGAGGCCCCGTGCTTCCAACAATGGTGCGCTCATTGTGGTTGCAGCCTCCAGCATGCCGCTCGGTGTCCTTCGCCAACGGTGAACGTGTCCGGGTAACCGCAGGAGCAACGCGGTTCGGCATGCGGGCAACGGGCTTCGAACCGGCATCCCACCGGCAGATCGGAAAGGGGCGGCGGTTGACCTTCGATGGTTCGCAGCCTTGCCACTTTCTGTCCCATTTTCGGTACCGATTGGATGAGCGCCTGGGTGTAAGGATGCGCCGGATTATCGAACAGCTCCCGCACCGGGCCCGTTTCCACGATGCGCCCGGCATACATGACTGCGACGCGATCGCACATTCGCGCCACCACACCAAAATCGTGTGTGATGAACAACATCGCCATGTCGGTGTCATGCTGCAGGTCACGCAACAAATTCAGATATTGAAGTTGAATGGTCACGTCTAGGGCCGTGGTTGGCTCATCGGCGATCATGACCTTGGGCGCACAGCTGATGGAGATGGCGCCGACCACGCGCTGCTTCATGCCGCCGCTTAGTTGATGCGGATATTGGCGGACTCGCTGCTCCGGTGCGGACAGCTTCACCCGCCGCAACGTTTCCACACACCGCTCGGTAAGAGTTCCAGCACCTGCCGATTTGCGCAGCGCCTCTCCCAGTTGATTACCGATGGAAAACACGGGGTTCAGCGAGGTCTGCGGGTCTTGCAAAATCATGGATATCTTGGACCCACGCACGTCGCGCATCTCACGATCGGTCAAACTCAGAAGATCCTGACCGTCCAATTGGATCTCGCCCTGCACCGTGCGCGCCGCACCCTTCGGCAACAATCTCAATATCGATAGAGCGGTCAGGCTCTTGCCGCATCCGGACTCGCCGACGAGGCCCAATACTTCGCCGCGTTCGAGTTCGAAACTCACGCCGTCCACGGCCTTGACCACACCTCGGCGAAGAAAAAAGTGCGTGTGCAAGTCTTTGACTTCGAGGACCGTTTCGCCGGGGCTGCCCGCCTGCTCATCGACGGCAGCGGTTGCGTTGGGTGCATTCATCACAACTGCCTCCATCACAACTGCCTCAACTTCGGATCCAAGCGGTCGCGCAGCCAGTCACCAAAGAGGTTGAATGCCAGCACCACCAAGGTAATCGCGATACCTGGAATCAACGACAACCACCACGCACTGCTAATCTTGCCGCGGCCCTCGGCCACCATGAGACCCCATGAGGGTGTTGGCGGCGGAATCCCTGCGCCCAAAAACGACAGCGACGCTTCGGCCACGATCACCACACCCACATTGAGTGTCAAGAGCACCATGAACGTGTTGAGTACATTGGGAAGAATGTGCGTCAACATGATGCGCGCGGGTGAGCAGCCGTGAACACGGGCGAGAGCGACGAAATCTCGCTCCTTCAACGCCAGAACTTCGCCTCGTATCACCCGCGCGAAGGTTGCCCACAGCAACAAACTGATGGCGGTAATGAGGGTCATCAGCCCTTGACCCATGGTCACAGCCAACAACAGCGCAAAGAGGATCGCAGGAAATGCGATGGCCGCGTCCACCAGGCGCATGAGCACACTGTCTACTCGTCCGCCAACGTAGCCGGAAACAATACCGATCAATAGCCCGACACCACCGCCCACAGTGAGTGCCAGTCCGGTGACAATGAGGCTGATGCGTGCGCCGTAAAACAATCGGGTCAATACATCCCGGCCGAATTTGTCCGTACCGAGGAGGTGCTCGAAGCTGCCTTTCTCTTCCCAGAAAGGCGGTAGCAGCTTTTTCGCTAGCGTTTGTTCAATCGGATCATATGGTGTGAGCCACGGCGCAAAGACCGCCACGAACACCAGCGAGCCGATGATGATGAAGGAAGCCCAGGGGAGTTTTCTCATCAGCTTAGCCGGATCCGCGGGTCGATGTAGGCATACAAGATGTCTACGAATAAGTTGATGGCCACGATCAGGACGGCGTCCATGATGATGACGGCTTGCAGCAGCGGAAAGTCACGGAAGATTACGGCTTCATATGTGAGGCGACCGATGCCTGGCCAGGCGAATACGGTTTCCGTGACGATGGCGCCCGTCACCAAGCCACCCATGAACACACCCCACAACGTGAGCACTGGAATCAACGCATTGCGCAAGCAGTGTTTCCAGATCACCGCGGACTCGCTCACACCCTTGATGCGCGCGAGT
This sequence comes from Gammaproteobacteria bacterium, assembly GCA_012103455.1. Taxonomy (GTDB): domain Bacteria; phylum Pseudomonadota; class Gammaproteobacteria; order HK1; family HK1; genus WLWT01. The sequence goes on along the minus strand of WLWT01000001.1, from coordinate 1,578,771 downwards.
TTCACGAATTCACTGTCTAGAATCTCCAGCATGCTGGAGCGAATGAGGCGCATGAAGCCTGCCACCAGGAAGGTGCCCAAGGTGATGGTGGGCATCACGTAGTGGGGTAGATCGCCCATGCGTCCCGACGGTAACCAACCGAGCGTGACGCTGAAAAAATAGATGAGCAGTATGCCCAACCAGAAGTTGGGCGTAGCGATACCCAACACCGCAATGGTGCCCGATATTCGATCGAGCCAGCCGCCACGATACATAGCCGCAAGGATGCCGAGCGGCACCGCCATGATGAGGGCCATGATCATGGCCGGAGGGACTAACGCTAGGGTGTTCGGTAATCGTTGGAAAAAGACGGCTATTGCCGGTTGGCGATAACGTATGGAGGTACCCAAATCGCCCGTGGCGGCAGCGGCGGCAAACCGTGCGAACTGGGTCATCAACGAGCCGTCGAGCCCCAGTTTGCGAATCATGTCCTCCCGTTCTTCTTCTGTCGCTTCCTCTGGCAGAAGCATGTCGGCGGGATTGCCCGTCATCCGACCGAGAAAAAAGACGATGGAGGTCACCAGTACGAGCAGAATAATGCCCTGTACAGAGCGCTGCAGTATGTATCGCTGCATTCGTTAAGGCCTTAACGCGTGGTGTTGTCACCACGCCGGCAAAACAGTTGTGTGGCGATACCGGCGCCACCATCGACCGTGGCGCCGGATATCATTGCTTACCGCTCACCGCTGAAATTTTCCTAACGCGAAACGCTCGGCGTTTGCGCGGCCGTTGCTGCCTACCAAGGCTTTTGGTCAGGGCGCGGCATCCGCTCGAACACGTCACCGAACTCGTGACGGCCAGGGATCGGATCGAATTTTCCGACTTTTTCCGGGTTGATGGCCCAGTAGCCTTTGCCTTCGAGAATCGGCACAGCGATCCACGAGTCCGCCACCGTTTCGATCATCTTGTCGGTGTTGGCCTGGCGCGTCGCGTCGTCACGTTCTGCAACCACGGTTTTGTACAGAGCGTCAAACGCTTTGCACGAATCCGGGCATTCCGCCGTCGAACCGAACAAATTGTGGCCTTCTTTGCGGCTAGCGAACACACTGTAACGAGCTGCGGCCATCGGTCGCCCCGCCGTACGGAACATGGAGACACCACCGCTCAACTGCTTTTGCTCACCGCGGTAAAGGAGCCTGAAGGCGCCCCACTCGTAGTTGCGCAGTTTGACGTCGACGCCGATCTTGGTCCAAAAGTCGGCCACGGTGACACCGATTTGAGTCATGTAAGGCGTGCCGGGCAAGGCCGTGTTGGCGAACTTAAGCTCGAAACCATTCGGGTAGCCGGCTTCAGCCAACAGTTCCTTGGCCCGCTTCGGGTCGTAGCGCAGCGCTTCTTTGCTCCATCCTTGCCAGCGCGCGATGTCCATGTCCGAGCTGTACTGGAAGGTGGCGAACGGCATCGGCCAACGCGCTTCGCCGTACATGACATGTTCGATGATCGCCTTGCGGTCAATGGCCAAAGACAGCGCTTCACGAACGCGAACGTCGGCGATGGGGTTGTCCTTTTGGTTCTCCCGCCAGGCGCCCCAGAACTGATAGATGGCCTGCATCGTTGCCGGCACGGACACCACTTTCAGGCCGGCCGCTTTGGCTTCTTCGATGGATTCCGGGCTGATGGCAGCGATTGCCGCTTCGCCGGTTCGAACCATGGCGACACGGGTGCTCTCTTCAGGCACCAAGTGGATGCGCAACTTTTCGAAATTCGGTTTGCCGCGCCAATGGTTGTGCTCGACTGCGTCATATTCCACATAGTCGCCCGGCACGCTTTGCGCAAACTTCCACGGTCCGCTGCCCACAGGATTTTTGCGAAACTCCTCGACACCCACCGACTCGATGTACTGCTTCGGCATCAGTTGGCCTTCTTGGAAGACCGCACGGCTGAGTGTTGCCGGAAAGTGCACCTGCACACCGTTGGTATTCACCTTGACGGTCAAGTCATCGATGACCTCGATGCTGTTGACGTTGCGGCGCAACGACCGGGCGCGCGATGCCAGCGAATCCTCCGACATGGTCCGCTCCAGGCTGAACTTGACGTCATGCGCTGTGAGGGCATCGCCGTTGTGCCACTTGAGTCCTTTTTGGAGATGGAATGTCCAACTCTGGCCGTCGTCTCCCAACACCCAACGCTCGGCCACGCCTGGTCCGATACCGCCTTGCTGGTAGTTGTAACCCACCAAGGCGTCGAAGACTGGGGCTTGATAGTGGGCGTGCGGTGCACGGCCTTCGAGAATGGGATCCATGGTCTGGCCACCTAGCGTGTCCAGGACCACCACAAGGGTGCCTTTTTGATCGGCTAACGCGGGCCCGGACAAGGCCGCGGCTAGAGCCACGGAAGCCGTGGTACGGCGCAAGAAACAACTCAATCTCATAGCTTTCTCCTCCTTCGCGGGCGCGATTGTTGCTATGGGCTTAACACGGACTCCGCGCGTTGAGGCGTCGCCTCGATGCGCTCCCCGGTCCACATTTCGAATTGTCTGATTCACCCTTACCGCACCGTCCGAGTGCGAGTCTAGTTCAATCTCGATCTCACTCTGGGTGACCCATTCCACTAGCGTGCGATCGGCCCAATTCGATGCGCAAAAGATGATGCGCAAAAGATGAAGGAGAATCCCCGTCTTGCTCGAGCGATCATGTCAAATGATTCCGCGCTTTGCGAAGTCGGCGATCTGCTCCTTGGAATAGCCAGCTTCCGTCAGCACTGCGTCGTTGTGTTCGCCAAGTTTCGGCGCCACGCCGATCTTGGCCGGCGTTTCCGAGAACTGCCAGGGTGAGCCGTGCACCTTCAACGTTTGCCCGTTGGGGTATGCCTTCTCGGCTACGTAGCCGTTGGCAAGAACGTTCGCGTCGTTGGACGATTCCAGCAAGGTGTTGATGGGCGCCGCGACAATGTCCGCCTGGCGCAAGATGGGAACCCAGCGCTCGCGGCTGTCGCCAGCGAATAGTTCGCGCAATGTCCCGAGTATTTGGTCGCGTTTCTCATCGCAAGTAAGCGCGAGCCCGAGATCACTGATGCCGCGCTCTTCGAGGGTGCCCCAAAAACCCAGTGCCTCCATCGCGCGACGCCAGTCCTGATGACCCAGCTGCAGAACCAACGGTTTCTCGTCGCGATCATTGAATGCTGCGGCCACCCCAGGGCGCTCTGGTGTGCCATTGAACCGTGCGCCAGTGATGGGGTTTCGGTTACGCCACATCGTGGTGGTCAATGTCCAACCCATCAACCTCACTGTGCTGCCGACCAACGACGTTTCCACCTTTTGACCAACACCTGTGGTCTTGGCGCAATACAATGCGGCGAGCAATCCACCAAAGGTCAGGAAGGCACAGGATTCGTCGGCCACGGAGACCACGCCGGTGCGCATGGGCTGTTCCGGTATGCTGTAGGCTTCGGCGATGCCGGCCAGTGCCTGCCCGACGGCGTCGGTGCCGGGCAATTGTGCGTCCGGTCCCCGGGTGCCATAGCCGGAGACCGATACATAGACGATGGCCGGGTTTATCTTCTTCAGATCATCGTAACCGTAGCCGTTCTTCTCCGCCGCGCCAGGGCGGAAGTTCTGACCGAAGATGTCCGCAGACTCCACCAGTTTGTACAAAATCTGGCGTCCCTCTTCGGACTTCAGGTTCAGTGTGACGCTCTTCACGCCGCGATTGTTGGTTTCGAAGAATGAACTCAGATCACCGATCAGTTCACCGGCGGTTCGCGACCCGTCGCCTTTGCCTGGCACTTCAATCTTGATGACCTCGGCACCCAAGTCGGCCATCAACATGTACGGCACAGTGCCGGCCTGGGCGGTGGAGCACGTCACGGCGCGCACGCCAGTCAGGGGGCCAGGTCGGTCGCTCATCTTCGATCTCCTAATCGCTGATTTTGCGTCGCCGGAGGGGAAGTGCGAGTGATAGTACGGTCAAAGGGTGGCAGGATGCCAATTCCGGCCGAAACTGATTTTGCCGGGCTGCGCGCAGAACCGCAGTGTATAGGTGATACCTGAGGATTCGAGCACGGAGCTGACGGCGCAATCGCGGAAAAAGTGCATTTTTAGAGGTGCCCAGATTACGACAACTGGAGCGGCTGGCGTGCGCTATTTCTCGTTAACATCATGTCGTCCATAGACGCGCCGGCCAACATCTCCTTCGTAAGGCGTCACGGCCATGCTGTCGCGAGTGGCGATAAACCGTGTTCCCAAATAGCCAAGGTCAGCACCCAACGCGCGCGCCGCATTTGAGGGTGATCGAGATAGCCTGGTTCAATACATGCGCAAGAACGGTGCAGTTCAGAATAAGTTTGGCAGTTTTTGTCTGCGCCTTGAGGACTGGTCCGTTGACATTGGGCCCGTTGACAGTTGGAATGCGTGCGATACGTGGGCCATTGGTGAATCGGTTCGTAGGTTTTCCGCCGATACCATTATTCAGGCGGAGATCAAGAGATACGCCGAATCGATCATTCGCCCAGAGGTGCTGAGCTTCTTCGGGCAGGTCAATACGGATTCACCCCTATCGTTTCGAGGGCAATTCGTTGATTTCGATAGGGTCTACCAGCCATCGCTTGTATAAGTGCTCAATGGATGCCTGGAGCATCGCATCAACTGCCTTGCGCCTCCATCTGCGCGATCTTCTCGCGCAATTTAGCGATGAGTTCCTTGACGCCGCCGTTTTTAAGGATAGAAGCGTATTCGGCCCGGTGAATACGGGTGCCACTGATACCGTCGTATTGGAAGTCGCGGATGTGCCAGACATCACCCTTATCGTTATCGGGGCGCACGATATAGTCGGTGTGGGTGATCTCGCCATCACCGCTGACGAATGCGCTGCGTACCCGGACCCGCCCGGCGCTTAGCGGACGGGCGAATTTAATTTCAAAGCGCTCGTTGTTATAAGTGCCGAATTGCTTAGCTAACAAGCTGGCCGCGAGTTGCAACATCAGCGGACCCAGTGTGCCGCGTTCTTCCCGCGTCATCGTCTTGCCGTGTTGGCCCAGGATGACGCGCTCTATGTAGGCGATGTCGAAGGTGTTGGTGATGAGGGTTACCAGCGAATCCCTGCGCTCGCCGAAGCCAGTGTTGGCACCGCCGCGCATGGATTCCAGTAGGCCGTTTTGGAAAACATCCACAGGTACTCTCGCCTGCGCCAGCACTTCCCGGGCGGCGGCGGGGTTGGGAAATAAAAGCGAGAGGGCAAGTAAGAGAACCGATAGATTCAGCACGTTTCAGTCCATTTCTGTTAAATACGATAGGGTGCCACCCTAGCAGGTTGGCGCTGGTTTGGGCATAGCGATGGTGACGATTGGCGGCTGAGGTGCGAGTCGAAGTGGAAGGGACCTTATGTACGATGTAATCTTAGCTGGCGGCGGGCTCGCCAACGTGCTGCTGGCCCTGGCGCTGCAGGCGCGGCAGCCGCAGCTGCGCATAGTGTTATTGGAGCGGGAAAGCACGCTGGGCGGCCACCACACGTGGTCGTTTCATGAGACTGATCTGGACCGCGCCCAGATCGCCCGGCTAAAGCCGTTTATCGTCAAGTCATGGCCGGCGCAGACGGTGGCGTTTCCGGGGTATCAGCGCCGTTTGGCGGTGCCTTATCACGCCATCAGCTCGGCGCGTTTTCATCAGGTGGCGATGGGCCAGATCGGCGATAGGGTGCGGTTGTGCGCACCGGTGGAGCAGGTGGGCGCCGAGCGGGTTACTCTATCCACTGGGAAGGTGTTAAGAGCACGCTGCGTGATCGACGGGCGCGGCCCACGGCCCTTGCATGAGTTCGCGCTCGCTTACCAGTCCTTCGTAGGGGCCGATTTGGTCATGGCCGCGCCCCACGGCATCGGCGTACCCGTGATTATGGATGCAACCGTTACCCAATTGGATGGGTACCGCTTTGTTTACTTGCTGCCGTACGATGAGCACCGCCTGTTGGTGGAGGACACGTATTACACCGATGAGCCGGCGTTGGATGTGCCAGCGCTGCGCAGGCGGATTGACGATTATGTAGCCGCCCGTGGCTGGCGCGTGGCGCGGGAGTTGGAGGTGGAAACCGGGGTGTTGCCACTGCTGCTAGGTGGCGATATTGAGGCGTTTTGGGCGCGCGCCGAGGGCGGTCCGGTGCCGGTAGGGCTCAGGGCCGGCTTGTTTCATCCGGTGACGGGTTACAGTTTGCCGGATGCCATGCGCCTGGCGGATGTAGTCTCCAACGCTGGGGCTCTTGATACCGGCACGGTGCGTGCCCTAGTGCGCCAGTATGCGCTTCGCCGGTGGCGTCAACAGGGTTTTTACTGCATGTTGAACCGCCTGCTGTTTCTAGGCGCGCAAGGACCTTCGCGCCGGGTCATTTTCGAGCGTTTCTACACGCTACCAGAGCCGTTGGTGCAGCGCTTTTATGCGGGCCACAGCTCACTGGCGGATAAAGCGCATATTCTGTTCGGGAAGCCGCCTATTGCGGTGCTGGCGGCGATGCGGGCCATGCCGTCGCGCGCCGCTAAATCGCGCGACGGCGGGGTCTGTTGGCCGCCTGAAGGATGAGATAAACACGCTGCTCTCAATCATGCTGCGCATATGCCGATTTCGCCTACCCAATTAGACGCCCTGTCCCACTTCGCCGAGCAGAGTATCGCTGTCGGCTCGAAGAGCTTTGCCGGGGCATCGCGGTTGTTTAACCGGCAGATGCGGGTGAGCGCGCAGCTGCTCTACTCCTGGTGCCGGCATTGCGATGACGTGATTGACGGACAGGGGCTTGGATTCGCCACCCCGGTCCAGATCACGGAGGGTCGCACCGCCGCAGACGTGGAGAGCCGCTTGCGAATATTGCACGAGAAGACCCGGGTGGCGTTGGATGGCAAGCCGGACGCGCCTGCGTTCGCCGCGCTGGCTTATGTGGTCGAGCGCCACCAGATCCCGGCGCGGTATCCCCTGGAGTTGCTGGATGGCTTCGAGATGGATGCCTTCAAGCGCTGTTATCACTCCCTCCAGGACACCATTGAGTACAGCTATCACGTGGCGGGCGTGGTGGGCATCATGATGGCCATGGTGATGGGGGTGCGGGACGAGGCAACTCTCGATAGGGCTTGCGATCTAGGCATCGGCTTCCAACTCACCAATATCTCCAGGGATGTCATGGACGATGCGGCCATAGGCCGCATCTATCTGCCGGAGCAATGGTTGCGCGAGGCCGGGGTGGCGCCGGAGGAGATCGCTTGCGCCGCGATGAGGGAGCGGGTTTATCAGGTGGTGTCGCGACTGCTCGATACCGCCGAGCAGTACTACGATAGTGCTTATTACGGTCTGTGCGAATTGCCGTTTAGGGCCGCCTGCGCCATCGGCACGGCGCGGCGCGTTTACCGGGAGATAGGCCGCCAGGTGCGCCGGCGCGAGCGCAACGCCTGGGATCAGCGCATGGTGGTGGGCCGGCGGCGCAAATTGTTCGGCGCGGCCATGGCTATCTTGGATTCCACCTATGCCCATAGTGTGGGCCGGTTAGCCAGTGTTCCCCCCCGTCATGAGCTATGGAACCGGCCACGTAACGCCGCCTGAGGCGGCTAGGCTGGTGGACGACCCCACACGGCACAAAATCCTCGGCGTTACGCTGCAATTGCTTCCGTGGGCGATGATAAACAAGCCCACGTTGAGCCCAACACTGAAGCGCTATAAAAAACGGCCGCATACCACCGGTAAGGCTGCGCCAGCACGAATGAAGGTGTAGCTGTGGACGGTGAGCCACGCGCCGAGTAGCCGCGCTGTCAGAGCAAGACCCGTGCACCGTTGTCGCTCCCGCGATAGTCCCTGCCGTGTTTTTATAGGCGATCTTGTATGGGCGATCGTGCCGTCATCGGTTCGCTTTGATGGCCGCCATCTGCTTGCGCAATAGGCGCACCGGCGGGACCAGGGCAAAGCCGAACGCAACAGCACCATCGCGGGTTTTAGTCGCGTGGTGCAGATGGTGTGCTCGATAGACCCGCCGCAGATAACCGTTCTTAGGCGTCAACGGCAAGCGCACACGGCGGTGCACCAAGACATCGTGCAATAAAAAATAGATAAGCCCATAGCCGGCCAGCCCTAGCCCGATACCGAATAGATAAGGATGCCCGTGCAGGCCGTGATAGATGAGGACTATAGAAGCGGTACTGAAGAACAAGCCGAAGGTATCGTTGAGTTCCCACCAACCCCTGTGCGGCTGGTGATGCGACTTGTGAATGAACCACAGCGGCCCATGCATGAGGTAGCGGTGCATGGCCCAGGCCACTCCCTCCATGGCGATAACCGTGATGATGAAAATCAGCACCTGCGTAGCTAGGCTCATGGTGGTTAGATCCATGACAATCATTGTAGGTGTGCTCTATCGTACGAACGTGCACCGCTCATGTCAGCCCCGGCCGGCAACAGCGCGGCTCAGCCCTGCCCGGCGGCGCGGGCGGCGGCCCAACGGGCGATGACCAGTCCGGCCACGCCGGTCGCCAGGAGCGCCAGGTACGATTGCACGAGCTGTCCTCCATCGGGGCGCCAAAAAGTGAGGGCATAGGCTTCCAATACCCACGTGTTCGGGGTGAGCCAGCCCACGTCGTGGATGAATTCCGGCATCAGGAAGCGGGGCACCATGCTGCCACCTAGGGCGGACATCATCAGAATGATGAAATTGCCCAGGCTCTGCGCCTGCTGGCGGCTACGGCACACGCTGACAAAAGCGAGAGCGAGGCCACTGGCGCTGAATGCCGCCAGGAAGCTGGTGGCTAGCCAGGGGCCTAGGTGAGCGGTTATGGGCACGCCGAAGGCCAGCCAGGCGACGAGGAATATGGCCATGACCTGCGCCAAGCCTTGGCATACGCCGAAGGCGAACTTGCCGTCCACCACCACGGCAGTGCCACCCGGACCCGTAGCCACCCGTTGCAGCAGACCGGTATCGCGCTCTTCGATCAGCGTGATGGCCGAACTGCTGGCACTGAAGAGTAAAAACATGATGGCCACGGCGCCGGCGTAGTAGGTGATATCGACCGGCGCGGTGTTTTGGGCGAAAACATCTTGGCGCTCGTAGAGCCGGGTAAACGGCATCACCGGGCTGTTCGCCCCACTTGAACCGGCGCCGGGAGGGTGCACGAGCGCCGCCAGCCCGGCGTTTAAGGCTGCTTTTTGCTGCGGCTGGAAGGGCACTATACGAGTGTCTATGAGATCGGCGATTGCGCTCACTACCGCGTCCGGCAAGGCTTGAAAATAGGCCGCTTGCAGAGCGCCCAGGAGTCCGGCTGCGGCGATTTCCCGGCTCGGCTCGGCGATGATTAAAAGCGGTGGCGGGCCGTCACTCAACTTGCCGAATGGGGTGGTGTTGGCGCGCACTACAATGCCCACATCCGCGGTACCGTCCCGCACCCATTGGGTGACCTCGGCTGGGGAAGCCGGCGCGGGCGTTACTGCCTTCACAGTGTCACGGGCGCGCAGCGCTTCGGTGAGCCGCTGGGAGGTCTGCGAGCCGCGGGCGTCATAGATGGCAACGGATACATTCAGTTCGCCACCGGAGGTAGCCGAGAAAATAGTGGCGAATATGACGAAGACGATGGGCGGCAGCACGAAGCCCATGATCAGGGCACCCCGATCGCGCAGCAAGGTCCACCACATGGCGATGAATATTGCCGATCTCATTGGGCCGATCTCACTGGGCTGGCCTCATGGGTATTTCTCGTAGTGAGTGATGAGTTGGGCCAGCCCTGGCCGGGTGACCCTCACTTCGCGTAAACGAAGTCCTGTCCCGCGGCAGTGCCCGAGTAGTCTATCCAGAGCGCCGGGGCTCAGCGCCAGCACGGCTTCGAACGAGGTTTGATCGGCAGACGAAAATGGCTGCAGGGGACCGTCCAGCGGCCCGGTAACAGGCACGTCGAAATCCAGTTGCACCAGGCGGCTCGTGCCGAATACGCCTCTTATCAGCTCTTCGGTGCCGCCGGCTGCGAGCAGGCGCCCGGTACTCAATATCGCCACCCGATCGGCCGTTCGCTCCGCGTCCGCCAGTTCATGAGTGACCCACAATATGCCAAGACCGTCAGCGCGCAGTTTGGTGAATAGCTCGCCCAGGCGTTGCCGGCCTTCGCGGTCTATGCCAGCGGTGGGTTCGTCCAGCAAAAGCAAGCGCGGCGCATGCATGAGGGCTGCGCCTACGTTCAGGCGCCGCTGCATACCGCCGGACAACGCGGTCACCGGATCACGCCAACGATCGGCGAGTTCGATGGTCTTGGCCACCGTGCGCGCCCGCGTTTGCCGCTCCTTGCGCGGCAAACCCATCAGCGCGCCGAAGGTCAGCAGGTTCTCCCCCACCGAGAGGTGCTGGTATAAAGCGATGGATTGCGGCACCAGCCCCAAGGCTTGGCGGGCCGCTGCTGGCCGGGTGGTGTCCGATAGTGCTAGCGGGGCGCCGTTCAACAAAATCTGACCGGCATGCGGTACTAGCTGACCTCCAACCGCTTTTAACAGCGTCGATTTACCGGCACCGTTGGCGCCTAGCAGCGCCGTGATCTCACCGCTTCTCAATTGCAGCGACACCCGGTGCAGGGCCCGCCGGCCACCATAGTCAAAGCATATGTCTTTGACCGTAAGCTGAAATCCGCCCATTACTCAGGGGCTCATTACTCAGGGCCTCATTACTTAAGGGCTCATCACGCAGGGGCGTCGCTGACCATACGGCTTCTCAGCTTGTCGCGCAGCTCGACCACGAAGTGGGCCAGCCGGCCTTTATCCTGACCTATGCGTGCGAGATCGCACAGCGCGTCCTCAAAGGTTTCATCGGCCCTAGCCTGCGCGCTGTTGGCGCCTTCCAGTGCCACCAAGGTGGTCTTAAGCACATCGGCCCGCACGTCTTTACCCGCCGTTTCCATACTGCCCAGACGGTCGGCCAGATCGTCATAAGCTTGAAACGCAATGCCCACTTTCATGCCGAATTCATGCAATGTAGCTAGAACAACACCCTCTTGAGTGGCGGCCCGCCCGCCCAGCCAGGCGGCGGCGAAGAGAGCGCCTGTTTTCAGCCGGTAGATCTGTTCTACCCGTGACGCCATTTCCCGCTCATCGGCGGTTTTCAGATCCAGGTGTTGGCCAGCGGCTAAGCCATCTAGGCCAATGGCGGCCGATAATTGACCGATGATATCGGTCTTACAATGCGCATCCAATGTAGCGCACCGCGCGACCAGGCCGTAGGCATCGCTCAGCATCGTGATGGCGGCGAGAATAGCCGTGTCTTCGCCAAAGCGTACATGAGCGCTCGTCAATCCCCGCCGCACGTGCGCATTATCCATGCAAGGCAGATCGTCCATCACCAAGGAGGCGGTGTGTAGCAGCTCCACGGCGCACGCCGGCTGGATAACCGATGGCACGCTCACGCCCATGTCGGCGGCCGACAGCAATACCACCAGCGCCCGCGCCCGCTTGCCCGGCGCCAGCAAGCTGTAGCGTATCGCTTCAGCCAATTCACTGGCGAGCCTTGCCTCGCGGGGCGCCAATTCGACCAGGGCCGTGTTCACCACATCCTGCAGTACGGCCACGCTCTGGCCATCGAAGCCCACTGAAGCGGCGAAAAGTTTAGCCGTATCGAACTTTGAGGTAACGCCGTTCATGGCTTTGGAGGGTACCATTGAATCATTCTACTTAAGGGCGCCTCTAACAATAGTAATTTTTTCGTGAGTGCAAGAAAGCACCGCGCACACAACCGCAGTGTATAGGTGATACCTGAGGATTGGAGCACGGAGCTGACGCCGCAATCGCGGAAAAAGTGCATTTTTAGCAGGTGCTTTTAAAGCTCTTTACGTCATAGCTAAGGCGGGCAGCGTACCTCCTTTGGCGGGTGATCGAATGTATGAGTATTAGTATCAGCAAGACGACACCTACGTGTGCCGTCATCGGTGGCGGCTTTGGCGGTATCGCAGGTGCGCTGCGCGCGCGCGCGGGTACCGGGTCACGCTTTTCGAGCGTGGTGCGCAACTGGGGGGCCGTGCGCAGGTGTTCGAACGCGGCGGCTTTCGCTTCGACGCTGGGCCTACCGTGGTAACCGCGCCTTTTTTATTCGAGGAGTTGTTCGCACTGTTCGGCAAATCGCTGAATGATTATGTGCAATTGCGCCCCCTGGACCCGTGGTACCGGTTCCACTTTGCCAACGGCGATACCTTCGATTACGGCGCTACTGTCGAGAAAACCGTCAGTGAAATCGCCCGCTTCGACCCCGCTGATGTGGCCGGTTACCACCGCTTGGTAGAGCACTCGGAGCGGCTCTTCAAAGCCGGCTTTAGCGATCTCGCGGACGCGCCGTTTCACCGCTTGGCGCTCATGTTGAAGCAGGCTCCACGGCTGCTCAAGCTACGCGCTTACGACAGCGTATGGCGCATGATCTGCCGTCATCTGCGCCATCCCCAGCTACGCCAGGCGTTTTCCATCCAGCCGCTGCTGGTGGGTGGCAGCCCATTCGATACCACCAGTATCTACGGCCTCATTCACTATCTGGAACGGCAGTGGGGGGTTCACTTCGCCATGGGTGGAACGGGCGCTATCGTGCAAGCGCTGCGCCGCCTGATGGAAGAACAAGGCATCGAGATCCGCACCGACTGCACGGTGGAGTCGCTGTTGGTGGGGCGCCGGGGCGGTGGCAACGTGGTCGAAGGCCTAAGACTTGCGGGCGGTGAGCGCCAGCGCGCCGCCGCCGTTGTCTCCAACGCCGATCCGATGCACTTGTATCAACACATGGTGCCCCGTCACGCGCAAAGCACCGCCACCCGCTTGAAGACCCGCTTTGGCCGTCTGTCCATGGGCCTTTTCGTACTCTATTTCGGCACTGACAGACAGTACCCGGAGGTGGCCCACCACACCATTTGGATGGGCTCGCGTTACCGGGAATTGCTGGATGATATCTTCAAACACAAGCGGCTAGCCGAGGACTTCTCTTTATATCTGCACCGGCCAACAGCCACCGATGCCAGTTTCGCGCCGCCCGGCTGCGATTCTTTTTATGCACTGGCACCGGTGCCGAACATGCAGGCGGATATCGGCTGGGCGAGCGCCGGTCCGGCATTGCGAGGCCGCATATTGGATACATTGCAGGACACCCTGTTACCGGATCTGCGCCGGCATCTGGTGACGGATTTCTACATGGGGCCAGAGGATTTTGCCGGGCGCTATCTCAGCGAGGCCGGGGCCGGATTCTCCGTGGCACCGTATTTCAGCCAGTCGGCCTGGTTCAGGTTTCACAACCGGGCCGAGGGTCTGGGCGGGTTGTACCTCACCGGCGCCGGCACCCACCCGGGCGCCGGCATGCCCGGGGTTTTATGCTCGGCAAAAGTAGTAGAGAAATTGCTGCCCCCGGTCGAATGAAGAACAAGCTTCGCATAGTGGGCTTTTCCGAAGTACCCTAAAAAAACCGTGGTCCGTCCCGGCAGTGAAACCGCTAGCGGTCAACGGATGCGTGCGTTTTAGCGTCAAATCAGGGAAGATGTGTGATTATCCGGACCCAGCGCATGATAGCGAAGAGAGGCTGTGCTGCTAGATGGTGGCGGCTGAGATGCCATTAGGCCAAAGCTAAAAAGATACGAGCCACTGCCAGCCGGCGGTGAGCTTTAAAGAGACGAAGAGACTGGAGATCCCTAGGGAGGAAACCCATGGCGAATAGTGATCGCGATGCGTCGCTGCGCGCGTGCGATACCTTTCCGAAGCTGCTGTTGCGCAATGCAGAGCGTTTCGCTCACCAGCCGGCTTTCCGGGAAAAAGATCTGGGTATCTGGCAAACATGGACCTGGGCCGAGACCGCGCAGGAGGTGCGTGCTTTCTCCATGGGGCTGAAAGCGCTCGGATTGGAACGTGGCGACAAAGTGGCGGTGATCGGCTCGAACCGCCCGCAGTTGTACTGGACGTTCGACGCTGTAGAAGCCATGGGGGCTATCCCCGTGCCGCTGTACGCCGACGGCGTGGCGCAGGAGATGAAATTCGTTTTGCATCATGCCGGGGTGCGCTTCGCCATCTGCGAGGATCAGGAACAGATCGACAAAGTGCTGTCGATCAAAGACGAGTTGCCCAGCCTCGAGATCATGATCTTCGAGGACTCGCGCGGGATGCGCCACTACCAGCAGGAATTTCTCCACGAGTATGCCGCGACACAAGCGCGAGGTCGCGAGCACGACCGGGCCAATCCCGAGCTTTATCTGGACGAGATCGCCAAAGCCTCGGGCGATGACATCGCCAGCATCATGTACACCTCCGGCACCACCGGTAATCCCAAGGGCGTGATGCTGCGCCACCGCAATATCATCGAGTCCGCCGCCCATCTGGTGCAGGTCGATCACATGACCGACAAGGAAGATATCCTCGCGTATTTGCCGCTGGCGTGGGTGGGCGATCAAATCTACTCCATGGGCGAAGGGCATGTGGCCGGCTTTACCGTCAACTGCCCGGAGAGTTCCGACACGGTCTTGATCGATCTGCGCGATATCGGTCCCACCGCGTTTTTCTCGCCGCCGGCCATCTTCGAGAATTTCCTAACGCAGATACAGATCCGCATGGAAGACGCCTTGATGATCAAACAAAAGCTCTATGCGTATTTCATCAAGGTGGCGCAGCGTTGCGGTGTGCAGGTGCTGGAGGGTGGTGAGGTACCTTTCAAGGATCGGCTGCTCTACCGCTTGGGCGAGTTTTTGATCTACGGGCCGCTCAAGAACAATCTCGGTTTGAGCCGAGTGCGCTTGGCCTACACCGGCGGCGCGCCGCTCGGTGAGGAAGTCTTCAATTTCTACCGCTCCATCGGCATCAACTTGAAGCAGCTCTACGCGCAGACCGAGTCAAGCGCTTACTGCACGGTTCAGCGCGATGGCGATGTACGCTTAGATACGGTGGGACCGGCGGGACCGGGGGTGGATATACGCATCGAGGAGGGAGAAATTCAAGTCAAGAGCCCAGGTTGTTTCCTCGGTTATTACAAGAACGACGAGGCAACTCGGGAAACCCTGACGCAGGACGGTTGGATCCGCACGGGCGACGCCGGCTATCTGGACGATGCCGGGCACCTTAAAGTGATCGACAGGGCCAAGGACGTGGGCACCATGACCGATGGCACCCTGTTCGCGCCCCAGTTCGTCGAGAACAAGTTGAAGTTCTTTCCTTTCGTGCGTGAAGCGGTGGCCCACGGCGATAGCCGTGATAACGTCACTATGTTCGTCGTCATCGAGCTGGAGGCGGTGGGCAACTGGGCTGAACGCAAGGGACTGGCGTATTCGAATTTCATGGACTTGGCCGGCCTCGATGAGGTCTACGGTTTGGTACGCGAGTGCATCGAACAGGTCAACCAGGGGCTAGCCCAGGACTCTGCCATGGCCAGTGCGCAAGTCACCCGGTTCTTGTTGCTGCACAAGGAGTTGGATGCCGACGACGGTGAATTGACCCGCACGCGCAAAGTACGGCGCCGCCTCATTGCCGAGCGCTACAAAGCACTCATCAATGCGCTTTATTCCGATGCGGACAACGTCGATATCGAGAGTGAAGTGGTGTTCGAAGATGGCCGCAAAAGCACCATGAGAGCCAGGCTCAAGATCGGCGAGGCGAAAACCTTCAGCCCGGATGAACTGCGTAGGGCTGCTTAGCGCTTCTAGGCAGCCAGCGAATTTAGCCAACACAACCGAGAACCGATCATGGAGCAATCCCATGCATCTGGGCGGAGCTTAACTGAGCCTGGACCGAACGCGTCCGAACGGGGTGGTGAAGTCATATTGGAGTGCCGCAACATCTCCCTCACGTTTGGCGCGGTCAAGGCGATCATCAATGTGTCCTTCGATGTCAAGCGCGGTGAGGTCAGAGCCATCATCGGTCCCAATGGGGCCGGTAAAACATCAATGCTCAATTGCATCAACGGCTTTTACCACCCGCAGGAAGGCGAGATCATCTACCGAGGGACCGTGCGCAAACAGATGCGCCCGTACGAAGCCGCCGCCACCGGCATCGGCCGTACATTTCAAAACGTGGCGCTCTTTCGCGGTATGAGTACGCTCGACAACATCATGACCGGGCGTAACCTCAAGATGAAGACCAATCTCTTGACCGCCGCCCTGCATCTGGGCTGGGCGCGCAGGGAGGAAATCGTGCACCGCGACTTCGTCGAGCGCATCATCGACTTCCTGGAAATCGAAGCGATCCGCAAAGAGCCAGTGGGCCGGCTGCCTTACGGTTTGCAAAAACGGGTGGAGCTTGGCCGCGCGCTTGCCGCCGAGCCTGAGCTGCTGTTACTCGATGAACCTATGGCCGGTATGAATCTTGAAGAAAAAGAAGATATGTGCCGATTCATTCTCGATACCAATGACGAATTCGGCACCACCATCGCCTTGATCGAGCATGACATGGGGGTGGTGATGGATATTTCCGATCGCGTGGTAGTGCTTGATCACGGCGCCAAAATCGCCGATGGCACCCCGGATGAAGTGAAAGCGGATCGGAACGTGATCGACGCTTATCTAGGCGTTTCACACTAGGGGACTTGCCATGATCGATTTTTTTAATCTTGTGATCACGGGTCCCGTCAACGACATCCGCGAGTCGTGGGGCTTTTTCTTCGAAGTGGTCATCGGCGGTCTGACGTCGGGTGTCATGTATTCCCTGGTCGCTCTCGGCTTTGTGCTTATTTTCAAAGCCTCCGCCGTCTTCAACTTCGCCCAGGGCGTGTTCTGTTTGTTTGCGGCGTTGACCTTGGTAGGGGTGATGAACGGCACCATGCCCATAACGCTGCAGAACATGGGCTTTACCGTGTCGCCGTGGATCGCCGTCATCATCACGGCGCTGGTCATGGTCGGTTTAGCTTATCTGGTGGAGCGCGTGGTGTTGCGGCCACTGGTGAACCAAGATCCGATCATCCTGTTTATGTCCACCATCGGCCTTGCCTTCGTGTTGGAAGGCGTGGGCGATATCTTATGGGGCTCCTCGGTCAAGGCATTGGACGTCGGCATACCGCAAGGCAACTTCGAGTGGGCCTTATTCGGCATGGATGCGATGTATATCCAGGTATTCGATCTGTGGGCCGCCGGCATCGCCGCCGTGCTGGTGGTTACATTGGCTGTATTTTTCCAAAAAACCGCTGTTGGCCGCGCGTTGCGGGCGGTCGCCGATGATCACCAAGCGGCGCTGTCGGTGGGTATTCCCCTCAAGAGTATCTGGGTGGTGGTGTGGTCCGTGGCCGGCCTGGTGGCGCTGGTGGCCGGTATCATGTGGGGCTCCAAGTCCGGCGTGCAATTCTCCCTTTCGCTGATCGCGCTGAAAGCTTTGCCGGTGCTCATCCTGGGCGGTTTTACTTCCGTGCCCGGCGCCATCATCGGTGGGCTCATTATCGGTGTGGGCGAGAAAGTCGCCGGGGTGTACTGGGGGCCTCTGGTCAACGGCGCCATCGAGAACTGGTTCGCCTACGTGCTGGCGCTGGTCTTTTTGCTGTTCAGGCCGCAGGGTTTGTTCGGCGAAAAAATCATCGAGAGGGTGTGATCCATGATTTACCGTGAAGCTGGGCAATTCAAAACCAGCTATCCCGCCGATCAGGCGATCTTCCCGTTAGCTCAGGATCGCTGGTTCATGGCCGCCTTGATGGTGGTGCTGTTCGTGGTGATTCCTCTGACCGCCACGGAATATTTCTTCCAGGTCGTGATGATCCCCGTGCTGATGTATTCCGTGGCCGCCATCGGGCTCAATTTATTGACCGGGTACTGCGGTCAACTGTCGCTAGGAACCGGTGGTTTCATGGCCGTTGGCGCGGTGGCGTGCTTTAAGCTCACCACCTGGGATCCGCAGATGAGCTTTGTGCTAGTGCTCTTTCTCTCCGGTCTGATCACCGCGCTTGTGGGGCTGTTGTTCGGCATTCCATCGCTTCGCATCAAGGGTTTCTATCTAGCTGTTGCTACGTTAGCCGCCCAATTCTTCTTGAGCTGGTTATTCAACAAAATTACCTGGTTTCAAAACGACAATCCGTCTGGCACCATCACCATGCCACCGCGTGAGGTATTCGGCTTTTTGGTGACGGGGGCCGAAGCGTCACCGGTTGCCCGCTACCTATTCGTGCTTATCGTGACGGTGATATTGGCGCTTGTCGCCAAGAATATCGTGCGCAGTGCTATTGGCCGCTCGTGGATGGCGGTGAGAGATATGGATATCGCCGCGGAGTTGATCGGATTCAGACCATTTAAAACCAAGCTCATGGCGTTTTCCGTGAGTTCTTTCTATGTAGGCTTCGCTGGCGCTTTAGCGTTTTCCATGTGGCTGGGTAGTGTGGAAACCGCCGAGGCTTTCGACATCAACCAGTCCTTCCAAGTGCTGTTCATGATCATCATTGGCGGGCTAGGGTCCATCACCGGTTCATTCATGGGCGCGGCGTTCATCGTGCTGATGCCCATCGTGCTCACTAATACCATGGTGGGCGGATTCGGTATGGAAGCGGTGGTTGCGAAACACTTCGAATTCATTTTCTTTGGCGGTCTGATTATCTTTTTCCTGATCGTGGAGCCACTCGGGCTGGCCCGGCTGTGGCAGATCACCAAGGAAAAACTGCGCCTTTGGCCATTCCCGCACTAGTATCTACGGGCGCAGGTACCGAGGCCGTGGCGGTAGCTGATCAATCCGAGGGGGATATGTGCTTGCAGGGTTTATCCTGCCGGCACCACACAGGATGGAAATCAAGGGCAAGGAGGCCTGAGGTGGCGTTGACCTTTGTCCGCGCCGGAGGCAGAAGCGTGTCCCTTCAAGTATATACAAAAAGAGTATATACACGGGGGATGTGTGGCAATTCGTACGAGGTGACTTTATGTCGATGAAGAAGATCGCGTTTGGTGTCTTGACCGGCGCCGCGATAACGATGACGGTAGCGGTCGATGTGGCCATTGCCGCTGATGAAATCTATGTACCCGGCTTGGTTTACCGTACCGGTCCTTATGCGCCTAACGGCATTCCGTTTGCCAACGGCTTCAAGGACTACATCACGCTGGTGAACGAGCGCGATGGCGGCATCGGTGGTGTACCGGTGGTCTACGAGGAGTGCGAGACCGGCTACAACACCAAAGTCGGGGTCGAATGCTACGAGAAGATGAAATCCAAAAAACCGGCGGTGATCATTCCGAATTCCACCGGTATTACCTATCAGCTCATCCCGAAGGTGACGGTGGATAAAATTCCGTTGTTGACCATCGGTTATGGGCGTACCTCCGCCGCGGTCGGCTCGGTCTTCCCGTGGGTGTTCAACTTCCCGGCCACCTACTGGAGCCAGGCGACCTCCGTTATCGGCTACATCGCCGATAAAGAGGGCGGTTTCGATAAGCTCAAAGGCAAGAAGATCGCTCACATCTACCACAACTCCGCGTACGGTAAAGAAGCTAATCCCACGCTTAAAGTCCTGGCGCAGAAGTACGGTTATGAGTTGATTCTGCTCGCCGTTGACCACCCCGGTCAGGAGCAAAAAGCCACCTGGCTTCAGATCCGGCGCAAAAAACCGAGCTGGGTTTTCATGTCCGGTTGGGGCGTCATGAACCAGGTCGCTGTGAAAGAAGCCGCCGCCATCAACTTTCCGATGGACCATTTCATCGGTAATTGGTGGTCGGGCTCGGAGAACGACATGATTCCGGCCGGCGCCGGGGCCAACGGCTACACGGCTGCGACCTTCCACGCTCCAGGTGGCGGCACCCAGCTACACGACGACCTCAAAAAATACGTGTACGACCGGGGCAAGGGCGCTGGCGAGTGGGACCGCACCAGTGAGATTCTCTATCTGCGTGGTCTCGTCAACTACATCATGGTGGTCGAAGCGGTGGCCCGCGCACAAAAAGCCACAGGGCAGAAAGTGCCTGATGGCGAAGCGGTGCGTGAAGCCCTGGAGAACATGCATATGACCGCCGCCGACTGGGAGCGCGTCGGGCTGGCGGGTTATCCGGAATTCAAAGTGACTTGCAACGACCACGAAGGGGCTAAGGGCGTCATGTTCCAGCAATGGGATGCGTCCGCCAAGACGTGGAATCTGGTCTCCGATTGGATCCCGGTGATGCGTGATGTGGTACGTCCGATGATGGAAGCTGACGCAGCGAAGTTCGCGGCGGAAAACAATATCACCCCACGGGCGAACTGTAGCTAAGCGCGGGCAGCCGAGGTGTGAGGTACTTTCGACGTTGAGAAAGAACCGTGGTTGAGAAAAAACCGTGAGCGAGACGAACAAACTCTTATCCGTCAACAACATCGAGGTGATCTACGATCGCGTTGTGCTGGTCCTCAAGGGCGTGTCGCTTGCGGTGACCGAGGGGGGCATCGCCGCCCTTCTCGGTGCCAACGGCGCCGGCAAATCGACCACCTTGAAGTCGATCTCCAACCTACTGGGCGCCGAGCGTGGCGATGTCACCAAAGGGTCCATCTTGTATCAGGGCCATGAGGTGCAGGCGCTGTCACCCAACGAACTGGTCAAGCGCGGTGTTATCCAGGTCATGGAGGGCCGGCATTGTTTCGAGCATTTGAATGTTGAAGAAAACCTGCTGACGGGCGCTTATACGCGCCGTTTTCAACGCAAAGCCGTAACCGATGATCTGGAGTTGGTCTACCAGTATTTCCCACGTTTGAAAGAGCGGCAAAAATCATTGGCCGGTTATATCTCCGGCGGTGAGCAGCAGATGGTGGTGATCGGGCGTGCGCTGATGGCCCGTCCCAAGTTGATGCTGCTGGATGAACCTTCCATGGGGCTGGCGCCGCAGTTGGTGGAGGAAATTTTCGAAATCGTGGCGCGGCTCAATAAAGAGCAAAACGTCAGTTTCTTGTTAGCGGAGCAAAATGCGGCCATCGCGCTGCGTTACGCAACGGATGGTTATGTGCTGGAAAATGGCCGTATCGTTATGGATGGACCGGCTAAGGAACTGGCCGACAACGAAGATATCAAAGAGTTTTATCTGGGTATGTCCGCGGGCGACCGTAAGAGTTTCCGCGATGTGAAGCACTATAGACGCCGCAAGCGGTGGCTGGCCTAAGCGCGGCAGCTACTGCCGCGGGAGAGTATCTCTATGTCGCCACTATTCGCCGCTACTACGATGGCTGCGGTAAGGGTGGCATCGAACAGATCGATCACGCCATCGTGCACGGTGACGAAGCCATTATCGAATGGTCGATGCTCTAGCGCGTGATCTGCCCTGGCGTGGGCCTCAGGGATGCAGCACCACCCGGCCGATGACGTCGCGTTGTCGGATGGCGCGCATGGCGCTGGCAACTTCTGCCAGAGGGTAGCGGTGTGAAATGTGGCTCTTGATGAGTCCTTCGCCAGCCCAATTCAACAGCACCGCTTGATTTTGACGCCCTAGCTGTGAATTGCGCCGGGCGAATTCTCCGGCCCGGATGCCGATCACTGAAGCCCCTTTGATGAGCACATGATTGGTGCGGGCAGTGGCGGGGCGGCCACTGCTAAAGCCGACTACAACAAGCCGTGCACCCCAGTTGAGACAGCGCATGGACTCATCGAATACATCGCCCCCTACTGGATCGAACACCACGTCTACGCCGCCCACTAATGCACGGACCTGGTCGCGGAAACGCCCCTCCCCGTAACTCACCAGATGATCCGCACCTAAAGCTTGGGCTGCTACCAACCGTTCAAGGTTGCGGGCCGTGGCCACCACCGTGGCGCCTAACAGCTTGGCCACTTGCACCGCCGCCAATCCCGTACCGCCCGAGGCGCCGTGAATGAGAGCAGCCTCCCCAGCTTGCAACCGCCCGCCCTGGACCAGGCCGTGATAAGCGGTTTGGAACGCGGAGCGGAAACAAGCAGCCTGCTCCATCGCCATGCCCACCGGCATTTTCACAGCCGATGTGCTAGGCACCACCACCTGCTCGGCGAAAGCCCCTGGCCGCATACTGATCATGACAGCATCACCCGGCGCCAATCCCGTTACGCCCGCGCCGCTCTCAACGACGCGGCCGGCCGCCTCTAGACCGGGTATGAACGGTAGCTCCGGCTTATGTTGGTAGCCGCCGGCAAGCATCAAAACATCGACGAAATTGACCCCCCAAGCCTCCAGCGCCACGCTCACTTGACCTGGGCCTGGAGAGGGCGGATCGCGCTCTTCAAGGCGCAGCATTTCGGGTCCGCCCAACTCTCTACAGACGATGGCGCGCATTGAGGTTTAACTCCTGAAGTCAGTTCCTGGCCGGTTCAAGCCGCTCCGGATAAAGCGATACCACCCCTCTAGGCAACAACGCTGGCTCCTAGCCACCTTTTGGCTGCACACCGCTTCTCTCACCCGCCTCCTCCGGTGACATCGGCTTATAGTGGTACTGTAGCGTCCGGGATTTTACCTTTCCCGTAGTGTTTCGGTTTCGCCACATGAATTTCGCCACATGAATATTGAGACATCGGCATGAATGATCCGCAAGACGGCATTGCCATTACCGTGGAAGGTCCGGTCTTTACCATCAACATCGATCGGCCTGCGGCCAGAAATGCTCTCACCGCAGGTGCAGCCCGCGCCTTACATGGCGCGTTGCGTTCATTCGAGGGTGATGACACCGCCCGAGCCGCCGTTTTACATGGCCGTCATGGCGGCTGCGCTTGAACCATTTTCGTAATCTGGAGGAGGAGTGAGATGACTGGGGTGTTAAACGGAGTGCGTGTTGTCGATTTTTGCCGTTATATCGCCGGCCCGTTTTGTACCGCGCTGCTCGCGGACCTGGGCGCGGATGTGATCCGCATCGAGCGGGTGGACGGCAGCGAGGATCGGTATACGGCGCCTATCGCACCGGACGGCAGCGGCGCCGGATTCATGCAGATGAACCGCAACAAAAAAAGCGTCACGTTAAATCCCATGAAACCTGAAGGCCAAGCGATCGTACGCAAGCTCGTGGCCACGGCGGATATTGTCGCTGCTAACTTACCGCCGGCAACCCTGCTGCGCATGGGGATCGATTACGACACCCTGCGCACCATCAAACCGGACATTATTTTTACCACTATGAACGCTTTCGGAGCCGGCGGTCCGTACGCCGATCGGGTGGGTTTCGATGGTATCGGTCAGGCCATGTCCGGCAGCGTGTATCTGGGTGGAACCCCTGAGCAACCCGTTAAATCGTTTGCCCCCTACGCCGATTATGGGACCGCTTCCCTGGCCTGCGCCGGCACCCTGGCGGCCCTCTTGCACCGTAACCAAACGGGGCAGGGGCAGAAGGTGGAGGCGTCCTTGGCCCGCACCGCGCTCGCTTTCAACAACCCGATGCTGCTCGAACAGGCGGCTATCAAGCCGAACCGCATCGGTACCTTGAACAGAGCGCAGACCATCGCGCCGGCCGATATCTTCAAAGCTAAAGATGGATGGTTTATCTCCCAGGTCATCGGCCCGGTGTTATTCGCCCGTTGGTGCAAGCTCGTAGGCGCCGAGGAGTGGCTCGATGATCCCCGCTTCGCCAACGACTTGGCGCGCGGTGAGAACGGCGAGTTGGTGACGCAGCGGATGAATGCTTGGAGTGCCCAGCGCACCGTGGATGAAGTGGTCTCGCTCATGGAGGCCGCCCGCATCCCCTGCGGTCCTGTGCTAAGCCCGCAGCAGGCGCTCGATGATCCGCATTTTCAAAGCGCCGGTATGTTCGCACCCACGCAGTATCCAGGCATGGAAGAGCCACTGCCACTGGCCGATATTCCGGTGCGCCTCTCGGCCACCCCGGGTGGCATCAGGCAGCGTCCGCCCACTTTGGGTGAACACACCAGCGCAGTGTTGGGCGCACTCGGCTATTCGGTGGCTGAGTTAGCCGAACTGCGCGAGAAGCGGGTGATTTAGGTTAGTCCTGCAGGCAAAAGGTAGTTGTTAGCTATGATTACACTCCACCATCTCGAATACTCCCAATCATTCAGGATCCTCTGGCTTCTCGAAGAGTTAGGTGTCGAATATTCGCTGAAGATGTACGAGCGGGATAAAGCCACGCATCTGGCGCCGCCGCAATACAAGGCTCTCTCTCCCACCAGCGCTGCGCCGGTCATAACGGATGGGGAGCTAGTGCTGGCCGAAAGCAACGCCATCATGGACTATGTTCTGGATCAATACCCAAGTGATCAGTTGCGCCCACCGCCAGGCAGCCCGCAACGGGCGCGCTATCTCTTTTGGTATCACGCTGCGCAAGGTTCGATGACGCCGGTTTTGCTCATGGATAGCATCTTTGGAATTATGCAAAAGCGCGTGCCGTTTTTTCTGCGGGGCATCATCGCGGCGGTGCTGGAAAAAGCACAGCATGGATTTGTTAAGCCGCGGCTTGAAACTTTATTGCGAAAAGCTGAAGAAGATTTGGCAACAGCGCCGTGGTTTGGTGGCAGTGCGCTTTCCGCGGCGGATATCGTGATCAGCTATCCGATGGAATCGGCCCATATGCGCGGATATTTGAGCGATGCTTTTCCTCATTGCCGGGCGTGGCTGGAACGGATTTATGCTTATCCGAGCTTCAAGGTGGCGCGGGAAAAAGATGGCAAGCCGAGTGTCGCTTTGCCCCTCTGAGCGCCGGCCTATAAGGCGGCCCTATGCGGGCCACCTTATCGTGTCAACTCCACGGTATTGGCCCCATGGTATCGGCCCGGCAGTATTTATCCAGTGTGCGGTTAGTCCATCACCTCCATGATGGCTTCGATCTCGACGGTGATCTGTCCCGGTAGCGAGCCCATGCCCACCGCGGAGCGGGCGTGATGGCCGCGCTCGCCGAACACCTCCACGAACAGATCGGAGCAGCCGTTGATGACTTCGGGTTGCTCCTTGAATTCGGGGGTGGCGTTGACCATGCCCAATACCTTCACCACCCGGGTCACCCGGTCCAGCGATCCCAGGGCATCGCGGATCACAGCGAGTAAGATGAGCCCGGTCTGCCGGGCATGTTGGTAAGCATCTGCCACTGAGACAGCACCACCCACCTTGCCGAAATGTGGCCCCGGACCCTTGCCGGACAGATAGAGCAGATTCCCCGTGCGCACAGCGTGCACGTAGTTGCCGGCAGGCGCTGGCACACGCGGTAACTCGATCCCCAACTCTTTAAGTCTCGCTTCAACTCCCATTAGATGTTCCCCTCCCCAATTAAACGATTCCGATAAATGATTCCGACAAGTGATTCCGACAAGCGATTTTGAATTAGACGATGCCGAAGTCGATGACAGAGCGAATAACCTTACCTTCTTTCATCGCCTTGAATCCTTCGTTGATCTCATCTAGCTTGATGCGGTTGGAGATCCAGTCGTCCAGATGCAGCCGGCCTTGCAGGTACAACTCCACCAAGCGCGGCATATCGACACGGAACCGGTTCGACCCCATGGAGGAGCCTTGAATCTTGCGTTCGCGCAAAAAGGCAAAGCCGTGTAATTCGATCTTCTCGCCGAATGGCACCATGCCCACGATAGTGGCCGTGCCACCCACGGCCAGCATTTGAAAGCTCTGCTCTGCCGTCAGCTTGAGACCTAGACACTCGATCGCGTGGTGTACACCGCCATCGGTGAGATTCATGACCTGTTCGACCGGGTCGCCATCATTCGGGTTGACCAAATCCGTCGCCCCTAGCTTGGTCGCCAATTGCAGCTTAACCGGGTTGGTATCCACCGCGATGATGCGCCCGGCGCCGGCCACATAAGCCCCGTTCACCGCCGCCATGCCGACACCGCCACAACCGATGACGGCCACCGTTTCGCCGGCCGCCACTTTGGCCGTATTCACCGCAGCGCCAAACCCGGTGATGACGCCACAGCCGATCAGCGCAGCCCGATCGAGTGGCATGTCTTTGCGGATTTTGACGATGGCGTTCTCGTGCACCAGCATCTGTTCGGCGAATGAGGAGAGATTCAAGAAGGTGTGTAGCTGCGGCGCTTTGTCCCACTGGTGCCGGGTTGATTTACCCGGTGGCATCTTGACGTCGGTATTGAGGCAAAGATTGGGCCGCCCCGTAGTGCAGTTATCGCAGGTGCCGCAGAAGACGGACAGACAGGTCACCACATGATCGCCAGGTTGCACATAAGTCACCTCCGAACCGGCCTGCTCGACAATGCCGGCGGATTCGTGACCCAAAACGGCGGGTAACGGGTGCGGATACAGCCCTTCGATGAAATGAAGATCAGAGTGGCACAGGCCGGCGATAGCCGTTTTGATCAGTACCTCGTGGGCACCGGGTTTTTTGACGCTGATATCTTCGATGACCAAAGGTTGGTTGACTTCATGCAGGACTGCTGCCTTCATCGGTGCCTCCTCCTAAGCGAAACGCAGGCGGTAATCGAGGTGGCAAGCCTACTCTTGTATGCAGCCGGGCGCACTGCTCCCGTACCGGCAGTCCCTTTGCCAAAGACGGCCAAGAGCAGTTCTCAACCGTTCCTGCTAATCGCGCCCTCGCGCTGGAACATATCGCCGGCGGCCGCCGTTTTGCAGAGCTGACCGTCGGTCCGTTTTCACCCTCTGGTGATGAGCCGTCCGAACTCGTCGTTCCCGGTAATGGCGCTGATAGTCCGCGGCCCCTCGCGGACATTTGGCATAGCGATAAGACCTTCAGGACCACGCCGCCGCTAGCCACCATACTGCGCGTACATATCGTGCCCCGCTACCGTGTTCGCCAGCATGACCGCCGCCTACGAAAGCTTACAGTGAGCCCCTGCGCTACTCCAACATGCGCGATCCCTGCCCACCGCCATCCACGGCTAGCACCGAGCCGGTGGTAAAACTGGAGGCGTCGCTGGCGAAATAAAGCGCGGCGCCAACGATCTCGTTCGGCTGCCCACCGCGGCGAAGAGGAACCATCCTCTGCGCCCGCTCCTGGAACCTCTCCATATCCCATGCTTTGGATATGTCGGTAAGGAACGGCCCTGGCATGATGGCATTTACCTTTACCTTGGGGCCGTAAGCATAAGCCAGGGATCGGGTGAGCGCGTTCAAACCCGCTTTGGCCGCGCCGTAGGGCTCCGCGGAGGGACTTGGCGTAACCGCGGCGGTACTGGACACATTGATGATCGAACCGCCGTTGGCGGCGGCCATCCGCTCGCCGATGAGCGCACTCAGACGAAAAGGTCCTTTTAGATTAAGCGCTACCACTTTGTCGAACAGGGTCTCCGAAATATCGGTGAGCGAAGGATAGAGTGGCGATAGACCGGCGTTATTTACCAGCACGTCCACCTGGCCGAACTGCGCATACGCCGCGTCAACCAATTCGCCGATCTGTTCCCATTGACCGATGTGGCAGGCGTGGGCTAAAGCTTTGCGCCCGCGCGAGCGCACTTCCCGCGCCACCGCCTCGCAATTGTCCAACTTGCGGCTGGTGACGATGACATCGGCGCCAAAGTCGGCGAAAGCCAGCGCCATCTCACGGCCAAGTCCGCGGCTGCCGCCGGTGATGAGAGCGATTTTGCCACTCAAGCCGAAAAGGTTTTTGTCCAAAGTGTATCTCCGGTCTGTAAAAGTGCATATGTAGAGAAGTGAAGCACTATATCCTACGCTGACTGCGTTTAATCTCAGCTTCTAGTGCATGGTTCAATCCAGCTCTATAAAAAGAACCAGTTCTACCGCCGCTATGGCAAAAGGACACCTCTAAAAATGCACTTTTCCGCAATTGCGGCGTCAGCGCCGTGCTCGAATCCTCAGGTATCACCTATCACTGCTGTCCCATAGAGCATACCAACCCCTTGAAATTTTTTGGAAAAACTGTTTTCATGCCTCAAACACAATGCCATAGTCGATCTTTCATGGAAATCGATAGGTTATACGCTGTGTTTAACTATTTTGTGGGACAGCAGTGATCACCTATACACTGCGGTTGTGCGCGCGGTGCTTCCTTGCACTCACGAAAAAATTACTATTTTTAGAGCTACCCTAAAAAATTATCAGAAAAAAAGGACAAGCTGAGAAAACAAATGAAGCGTAATATTATAATATTGAATTATTCTGCAAATCCAAATTTGTGCTTGTCAATGAAATTGATATTTATTTATATTACTCAAAACGACGCGATCTGCTGCTTTGGTCTAAAATTGATTTTTCTACAGGCTCGTTAATCTAATAATTAGATACATGCCTCAAATTAGCGTAAAAGATAAACAGTCTAATCAATGCTTTTCTATGGCAAATTTTTTGAGGAGAACACATCAGTGAAAATGAAGTCATACACGATTGCGCTTAGTACGACTCTTGCTCTCGGTGGGTGCGCATCTACCGTAGACTATTCAGATTTTGTTATAAAATTGGACAAGGCTATTAACGATTATGCAACTTCTATCCAAGCCATTGACGCCGATATTACTGCGAGGCAAAACACAGAATTAAAAAAAAATGTAGCTGCAGGAAAATTGCTACTTGATACAGCAGGCAATGAATGCGCTGCTGGCAAAGAAAAATGTTCGCTGATAGTACAAAAGGCCGACACTGGCAAACTTATCCTCGTCAGTGCCTACCCTATTCAGTCAAGTATGCCGAAGGGACTAAAAGCTCTTGAGCTTGTTAAAACTTATGTCGGCAATCTGAAGTCGATTGTTGAAGCGGATACAGCAGCCAAGGTCACTGCAAGCGCAAATGCAACTTTAGGCAGTCTAGAAGAAATCTCTAATCAACTGGCTAAAGAGAATGGAAACGACACCGGCAAAACGAATAAAATTACCGAGTACAAAGAGCCTATAGTAGGACTTATTGGATGGATTACTGATAAGTACGTTGATCACGTCAAAACTGAAGCCTTAGCAAAAGCTACACGCGATGCACATAAATCAATAAAAGATTTGACCAAATTCTATGCTATTGCGGCACAAAGCCAAAAACTTGCTGAATTTGCCGGATTTCATAGTGCATTTGTAAAAAGTCAAGAAAATTACGACGCCAATCCTATTACCGAAAGTTCTGTTGGTATGTATGTTTCAGCCGCCGCCGATTATGAAGTCGCCCTTAAGGCCCAAGCGGCCAATCCCCTCAAAGCATTCGAGAGCGCACATGAAGAACTGAGAAAACAGCTTAATGGAGAGGACAACAAGAAGACCACATTGGTTGATGTAGCTTCGGCCATCGAGCGACTGGAACAAGAAGCTAAGAAAATCAAAGATTTAGTAGACGCTTTTAAGAAGAAGTCAGATAGCGCCAATAACG
Organism: Gammaproteobacteria bacterium; assembly: GCA_012103455.1. Lineage (GTDB taxonomy): Bacteria > Pseudomonadota > Gammaproteobacteria > HK1 > HK1 > WLWT01. Next base: position 1,549,698 of record WLWT01000001.1, on the reverse strand, counting down.
GAGGTCAATCATGACAACCATCGCACAAGTCAAAGAAAGTTTTGAAACTGAATTGCATGCCATTTTTGCTCTTGACCAAGCACTTGCCGCGGAACGCTCCGCTCTAAAGCGAAAAGCATTTGTAGAGGGAAAGCAGTTAACACCGGAGGAAGTAAAGCGCCGCAAAGAAATTGCTGCGACTAGAGGTGAATTGGCTGAAGCTATGGAAGCATTAGCATTGGACACAGTTGATGCATTAGAGAATGCTTCGGACGTCGATGATTTGCTTGCTAGCATCAGCGCTGTCAATCAACAGCTAGAAGATGACTTGGAGCGTCTTAAAGCGATCGAAGAGACTACGAAAAAAGTAGAAAAAGTCGTTAGCGGAATGGCTACGGTTATCGATAAGCTCCAAGGCCTGAAAAGTGTTTTGATATAGTTCTTCTAGCCTGAAAGGCTAATAATCACATGCACTCGGATAGCAAAAAGCGCTGCTCGTTCCTCTCTTTGCTTTTGCTGCCAGTGATGTGAGGCGTTGAGGCTGTAGAAAAACCCAAAACCATCATTTTATTACTGTGTAAGTAATTGATTTTATTAGATTGGAAATTTGAAAAGAAGGTTTTTACAGCCTCGTTAGGTGTGCGCGTAAAATGGTTGTAATCCTGGACATCTCTAATAATCCACATTCTGAAATCTGATGATCAATAAAATCAGTCACTTACGCTCTAGCGAAATGTCAAAATCGTAATTTTTAGAGGTGCCCTCTAGTGTACGTAGACAAACTGATGGAGCAGTAAGGTAGGAAGTCGATTGTGTGAGTTTCAGCGCTGTCGATATGCAGTGGGTCACGAAGTTCGTTGGCGTAGTGAGGACCCTCGCCCAACAACGGGCTCCAAGGGATGCTCCGCTTCGCTGCGCGCCCCTGCACTCCACCGTTGGGCGGTTTGAGGCCGGTCCTCTGCGTTACCAGACTAGAAAACCTGCACAGTAGGTCGGACCGAATCGTTCCGTGCTCGATATACAAGGCACACCGTACAGCTTCGAGGAGTTCCAACGGAACTCGCTAGAGACACTAACACGCCGAGTGCGTCAGATGCGGGAAGCGGGGCAACTCTCGCCAGAAGTGCTCCACCGGATCCGCCGCTTCTTTCGGCTCAAGAGCATCTATCACTCGAACGCTATCGAAGGAAACATTCTCGACGTAGGTGAAACTCGGCAAGTAGTCGAACTAGGACTAACACTCACTGGCAAGCCGCTAAAGGATCAGGCGGAGGCTCGCAATTTGTCTGCGGCCCTTGACCTCTTGGAGGACCTGGCAAGTGACGGGGTGCGTGCGATAACTGAAGCAGACATACGGGAGTTGCATCACTTGGTTCTTAAGGGAGTAGACGACGAGAACGCTGGCGCTTATCGAACCGTCACGGTGGAGATTAGCGGCTCCGACTATCGGCCTCCGGGGCCGGAGTCAGTCTTTGCGCAAATGAGCGAGTTCGCGGAGTGGTTGAAGAGCGCGAGCGTGGTACCGGAACTGACCTCTTTCACGACAGCGGCAGGGTTGCTTAATGCCGCAGTTGCTCACACTTGGTTTGTGACCATTCATCCCTTCATCGACGGCAACGGTCGCGTTGCACGATTGCTGATGAATCTGATTCTGATGCGGTACGGCTACCCGATCGCCATTGTGTCGAAGGAAGACCGATTACGGTACTACGATGCACTTGAAGCGTCGCAGAGTTCCGATCCGACTCCGTTTATGGAATTGCTCTCCGAATGCATCGACGAGAGCTTGGAGGAGTACGAGCGAGCCGCCGAAGAACAACGTGAACGGAACGAATGGGCGCAGTCGTTGGCGCAGAAGTTCACCCAGCCGGAGCGCAACAAGGCAAGAAATGAGTACGAAGTCTGGCGCAATGCCATGGAGCTCCTCAAGAGCCATTTACGGCAGACAGCAGGCGCTTTGCATGAGGCGGCAGACTTTGGCGATGTCTACTTCAAGGACTTCGGTAACCTGGAATTCGAAAAATATTCGGCGCTTAAGTTAGGGGAGTCAGCGAAAAGAGCATGGTTCTTCCGAATCGATTTTCGCAACGGCGACAAAACCGCTCGTTATCTGATGTTCTTTGGATACGCTCACTCTAAGCTCCATGGCCGATGTGATGTTACCCTGCATGTTGCTAGAGAAGATCCTCCAAACTCCTATCACTATGAACGCCTCGACACGATAACAGCGCCTAATGTGCCCGATCTCGTGGAGATCGGTTACTCGATGAGCGAAGAGAGATTTATGGTTCGTGGTAAATCAAATAACATCGATTCAGGGCGTGTCGAGGAATTCGGCCGGCGATTCTTCGAGGATGTTGTCAGCAAGCATTTCAGCGCCTAGCCAGGAGCGCGCATTGCGCCCAACATAACGAGCTCGGGCGCACCTGCGGGTTCGAACGTATGTGGGTGAGCGTCGTGTGCTACTGGCTCCATATTCGTAACCCGCAGGTGCATGTCCCGCCTTCACTGATAGCTACCTAGCCGTTATGAATCAAGTTCACAGAAGACAGGACGATCAATCTATAAAGGTGGCTCCAGGGGACAGCTAGGACGCTGCGCGTGCCGATTCCCTACGCGGTCGGAAAGACCCGCCAAGGCAAACACACGGATTGCTATTCCAGCAGTTAAGGTGCGCCTACGGCCGGTACCGCGTCCAACAATGCTTTTTGCGCCGGACCGGCCCATTCACTACGCGAATGTTCCAGCCTCTCAAGCAAATCGTTGGGTCTCAATAAGGCCTAGAGGGCAGGGGATGACAATCAAAGTACAAGCGGGTACAACAGGCGGCGAAGGCACTGGGTGCGCTGAGGTGAGGTATGGCCCCAAACCCCTCAAAACCGCCGCCCTTCTCGACAACCCGCGCGACATCAATCGCCGGGGCGTGTAACGAGAGGACGGTGATCGGCCCCGCTATAGGCACACGTGCCGCCGTTGTAGGCCACGGGCGCATAGAAACCCCATTGCTTTGCCATCGGCGTGGCCCGGCGCTTTGCCATCGGCGTGGCCCGGCACTATCCGGTGGCGGTCAGTTCAACAAAACGTTAAAGCGCACGCGATTGAGCGCGCTGCCTGTAGTGGCGCAGCGCCCGCTACGTTTAACTCTTCGTGCGGCTGCGCAGAATATCCGTTTCACCGGAAATGCAGAACGGATGTGTAAGAGAATCGGAGGTTAGAATGAGTGAGATACAGCCGACATACAGTTATGCACCATTCGGGAAGCTCGCAAAGGTCATCGTAGGGTTAACCGGAGTTCTGCTCGTGGTCCCTGCCTTGATAAACTCGGGTGTCGATGTGTACAAAGCCGTCATGAAGATCCCCGGATCGGAGGCGGAAAGAACCAACCAATCTCTTTTCAAACGGCACTTTGGGAAGAGCCCTCTGGCCAGCGCTGAAGTGCCGGTGAAGACCGAAGTCGGAAACGTCAGTATGCAGTTTCAGGTCTATGAAGGCGGCGATGTCTATGTCCGATACGGTAGCAGTAGTCAGTGGTTTGCATCACCATTGCGAGAAGAGCCGCTCGCGGCCGCTCGCTACCCGAGGCTGATTGCCAGCGCGCACGCGCAATCATTGCAGTGGAGGGCTCCAACCGACCCTAGAGCGCGGTTGGACATCTATGAAGACGGTAAGCTAAAGCGTGAGTGGTACCTGGAAGACGGAAAAAAGTGGACCTTTGAAATAGATCCTCTTACAGGTAAGTGGCAGGCTCCAACAGTGACACCGTACGAAAAAATCCCGCAAGGAGCGATTCAAGTTACGCCAAAGTACATTTTCCCGGAACTGGACCTGACAGATCCGAAGAAGTCGTGGGGCGGCGGAAACATGCGGCGGCGTCCTTGAGGCCAAATTTGAGCTGTCGGGCGCCTCTAAAACTAGTCATTTTTTCGTGAGTGCAAGGAAGCACCGCGCGCAGAACCGCAGTGTATAGGTGATACCTGAGGATTCGAGCACGGCGCTGACGCCGCAAGCGCGGAAAAAGTGCATTTTTAGCAGGTGCCCAAAAGGAGTTTATGGATGAGTAATCGTCACAATGTGTTCATTAGCTACCATCACGACAATGATGAGGCCTACAAACTAAAGTTCGAACGACTTTTCTCAGGCGTTTCTAATGTTCTAGAAACAAAAGCCGTGAGCGATGGTGATATTGATCCATATTCGAAGACGGAAACAATCCGTCAAAAAATTCGTGATGAATTCATTCGTAGTGCGAGCGTTACCGTGGTTCTGATAGGCTCAGATACGTGGAAGAGAAAACACGTAGATTGGGAAATATCTTCTAGTATCAGAGATACCCTATATACTAATTCGGAAAAAAATTACCCGACATTAATTCAGAATATATCTGACATGCTTTTCATAGAAAAACCGTTTAATTATTTGCGTATTCTGTTGCAGTGAGTGCAACACCGAACGAGCCAAGGCCATCAGTTGCTCCTTTGTAGCCACCACTGTCCGCCCAATTCGTTGGCTTTTTACATGATGCCATACTAGCTCATCAGGATTGAGTTCCGGTGAATACGGCGGTAACAATACTAACGTGAGCTTACCTTGGCTATTGCGGACAAATTCTTGCACTTTCTTGGCTCGATGAATGGGATGGCCATCAACAATCAAATAGACCGATCGCTTGGCGTTGTGCAACAAACGCCTTAGAAAGTCGATAAAAACGTCTGCGGTTACCCGTGATTCAGTTACCATGAAACGCAGGTGACCTTTCGGCGAAACGGCTGACAGCCTATTCACGCTAAAGCGCCGACCCGTTTTCGCTACAACTGGCGTATCACCCCGTACCCCCCAAGTGGTACCACGATGATAATCCGACCGGATCGTCGATTCGTCGCCAAAATAGACCCGCGCTCGGCGCCTTTTCGCTTCTCGTTGTACTTCAGGCCAAGTTTCTTTTAACCATACCTTAACCTGATCAGGGTTTTGCTCGTATGCCTTAAACCCAGGGCGCTGCGCACTCATCCCCCAACGAGACAGGATATTGCCCACCGAGCGCTCGCTGACCTCGATGCCAAATTTATCTTTCAGTAATATCTGAATCATCGAGCGTGTCCACAAGGCATCGTGAAAATCCAATTGCAACGGATTCGTTTTAACTAGTTCACGTAAGCGATCCGCATATTCATCGGGAAACTTTCTTGGGCGACCCGTGATCTTGCCGGTGGACAGCGCCTGTTCACCACCTTGCTCATATCTGGATAACCAATCGTCAATGCAAGAACGATGAAATCCGAGGGCTTTAATTACTTTTTCAGGGCTTTCACCCGATAATACTTGCGCAACCGCGTGCCTGCGGATGGCTTCTCGCGCGGAATGGGGCAGTGAGCGACCGTCTGTCTTTTTCATAGCATCACTATAACACATTTTATTAATTTGTGTCGGGTAATTTTTTGCCGAAGTAGTAACTCCAGAACTGGATTGTTGGGCATACTTCTTCCAACTTATCCACGAACAGCTATGTCTACTTGCGACAAATGCACTGTACCACCTAGATTGCATGATAATGTCGATTGCGGGTTTGCAAAAATATACAACTGGCCAAGGGACCCGTATGAAGTGCAGAAATGGATACATGAAGCTTTTTTGCGACGAAAAACTATTAATCCATCAAACTCAAGAGACCTGTTTGGTAAGAATCGCTCTGGCAGTAGTTGGTGTTAGAAACTCAGGGGTCAACGCGACCGCCAATCAGAGCCAGTCATATTCTCAAGCAAAGAGCGCGAGTGGTCCGATAGCCAAGCGCTTGTAAGGCACGGCATACTCGTGCCTGCAACGATGGCAGAAGATACCGGGATTGGGGGTAGACGCATTTGAATTTCGATTTCTCTGACGAGCAAAAGCTGCTGCGGGAGCAGGTACGGCGTTTTCTTGAGGAGCGTGCAGCCTGCAAGCGAGCCCGTGCTCTAGTGGATGCCGGCGGTGGTTTTGACGAGGAACTGTGGCAGGAGATGGCTGAGCTGGGTTGGCTGGGGGCGGTGGTTCCCGATGAATTCGGTGGCGCTGGCCTCGGTCAAGTAGACCTGTGTGTGATCGCCGAGGAGTTGGGCCGGGCCAATGCGGCGGTGCCGTTTATCTCTTCGGTCTATTTAGTGACCCAGGCGCTACTGTGTCATGGTAACCACGCACAGCAAAACCGCTGGTTGCCCAAATTGGTAGCAGGTGATGTGGTGGGCGCGCTGGCTAGCCATGAAGCGGCGGGACCGCTGACCCCCAGCCGGGTGCGAGCGCAGATCAGTGCTGGAGAGCTAACGGGTAGGAAGAGCCCGGTGGCGGATGGCAAGAGTGCGCAGCTGCTGGTAGTGTTGGCGCGCGAGGGTGCCGGCTATGGTCTTTATCTGGCCGAGACCGGGCAAGCAGGCATGGAGGTACGCGATCTGGAGATGACCGATCCCTCGAGGCCCGCGGCCAGTGTGTCTTTTGATGGCGTGCCGGTGGAGCGTTTAGGCACTGAGGACGGTTGGGCGGTGCTCGATGATCTATGGAACCGGGCCGTGGTTCTGGCCGCCTTCGAGCAGGTGGGTGGCGCCCAGGCGTGCCTTGATATGGCCAAGGAGTACGCCAATGAACGGTTTGCTTTTGGCCGTCCCATCGGTTCATTTCAGGCCATCAAACACAAATTAGCCGATGTTTACATTGCCACCGAATTAGCCCGTTCAAACGCTTACTATGGTGCCTGGGCTCTGCAGGCCGATGCGCCGGAATTGCCCCTGGCTGCCGCCGCTGCCCGGGTGGCAGGTTGTAGAGCGTTTGAGCTGGCCGCCAAGGAGAATATTCAAGTCCACGGCGGCATGGGTTTTACCTGGGAACTCGATTGTCATCTTTATTACCGCCGCGCTAAGTCACTGGGACTCGCGCTCGGTTCAGCGCGGGTGTGGAAAGACCGTTTAGTGGGCCGGATCGAGGCGCGTAATGCACCGCAAGCGGAGACTATGTGATGGACTTTTCCGATACGCCCGATGAAGGTAAATTCCGCGAAGACGTTAAAGCGTTTCTTGCTGCCAACGCTGAGCGTAAGTCCGGCGCCACCAGCACTTTACCGAAACTGGACGTAGCCGGTTCCGTTGTCCGGGCGAAAGCGTGGCAGGCGAAAAAAGCGCAAGCCGGTTTTGCTTGCATGACTTGGCCGGAACCGTTCGGGGGCCGCGGCCTCGCTCCGATCTTCGACGTTATCTACGAGCAAGAAGAAGCCAATTATCTGGTGCCTACCGGCGTGTTCGAGATCGGTCTGGGCATGTGCTTGCCCACGCTGATGAAGCACGGTGATCCTGAGGTGGTTCAGCGTTATACGCGCAAAGCGTTGACCGGCGAGGAGATTTGGTGCCAATTGTTCTCGGAACCGGCCAGCGGTTCCGATCTGGCCGGGCTGCGCACCCGGGCGGTGCGCGATGGGGACGATTGGATCATCAATGGGCAAAAAGTTTGGACCTCCGGCGCTCACTTCGCCGACTACGGTGTTTTGGTGACGCGCTCCGATCCGGATGCGCCCAAGCATAAAGGGTTGACTTATTTCTTTTTGCATATGAAATCGCCGGGTGTCGAGATCCGGCCCATCCATCAGATCTCGGGTGCAGCCAACTTCAACGAAGTGTATTTCACTGATGTGCGCATTGCGGACTCTCAGCGTTTGGGCGAAGTGGGGCAGGGCTGGCAGGTTTCGCTGACCACCTTGATGAACGAACGCCTCGCCGTAGGCGGCTCGCGTGCGCCGGATTTCGATGAAGTATTTGAACTGGCCCGTAATCTCGAGTTGGAAAGCGGGCCGGCCATCGCCGATTCCGCTGTGCGCGAGCGCTTGGCCGATTGGTACGTTGAGCAGCAAGGGCTTAAATTTACCCAGTTTCGCACCATGACGGCGTTGTCCCGCGGGCAAACACCGGGACCTGAAGCCTCCATCGGCAAGGTGGTGGCAGCTCGTAAAATGCAGGAGATATCGCTGTTCGCTTTGGATCTGTTAGACCAAGCGGGCGCTAGTACCGATGCCGAATTGGCGCCCATGGAGGCGGCGTTTCAGCAAGGCATGATGGCCTCGCCGGGGCTGCGCATCGCCGGTGGCACCGATGAGATCTTGCGCAACATCATCGCCGAGCGGGTGCTCGGTTTGCCGCCGGATATTCGCGTCGATAAGGAGTTGCCCTTCACCGATCTGCCCCGGGGTAAGTTTTGAGGGGTAAGTTTTGATGAGTAAGCTTTGAAAGGTAACAAAAAGAGCAAAATTCGGCGGCACCCCGGTGCGGCCGATGCCACGCGACGCATACTGGAACAAGGTATGCACTACCATAGCGCTGGCCAGTTGCGCCAGGCGGAACAGTGTTATGTGGAAGTTCTGCGGCGCGCGCCGCGCAATCCGGACGCGCTGCATTTGCGCGCTACACTGGTTCACCAAAACGGCGATTCGGACCTGGCTCTGCAACTGGTTGACCAAGCACTGCAGTCAGCCCCCAGCCATCCCGCCGTGTTGAGTAGCCGGGCGCGAATTCTCGCCTCCCAAGGGTGTACCGGTGAGGCTATAGCTATCTACCGCCAAGTGGTGCGGCTGGCCCCGGAGGTGGCCGATGCCCATACCAATCTAGGCAATGCACTCAGTGAACTTGGGCACTATATCGAGGCGGTCGAATGTTTTCGCATGGCCGTTCGACTCGCGCCTCGAGATCCGGGAGTGTATTGCAATTTGGGCAGCGCGCTGTTGGAAGCCGGGCAAAAACAAGACGCCGTGGCCTATCTTCTCAGAGCAGTCGAGCTGGCCCCGGACTTCGCCGCCGCCTACAGCAATTTGGGTAACGCGCAACAGCGATTGGGCATGTTGGAGCGCGCGCTGGCATCGCAGCGGCGGGCAGCCGATTTAGCCCCGCATATGCCGCAGGTTCATACCAACTTGGGCCTTGTGTTGCACGCGCTAGCCCGTTACGAAGAGGCTGGCGGTTGTTTTAGGGAAGCGTTGCGGTTGGATCCCGGATTCGCCGGTGCCAGCAGTGCACTCGGTCTGACATTGTTGGCCATGGGGCAACACCAAGAGGGACTACGCCGGCGCCGTGAAGGCCATGGCGTGGTTGAATTCAGAACCGGCGGTGAGGGTGCCGCGCGCATCGTATATTGAGCTATCTATGGGCACCTCTAAAAATAGTCATTTTTTCGTGAGTGCAAGGAAGCACCGCGCGCAGAACCGCAGTGTATAGGTGATACCTGAGGATTCGAGCACGGCGCTGACGCCGCAATCGCGGAAAAAGTGCATTTTTAGCAGGTGCCCCTATGTCTGATCCGTTACCTTCGCACGATAGTGTCCCAGCCCCTATTGAACTGGCTTCTATTGAACCGGCCCCCATTGAACCAAGGCCCATTGAGCAGGCGGTGGCGCCCCATTTCGTGGGCTGTTGGCAGCTTGCCAATCCGGTGTTATGCGAACGGCTGATCGCTTTTTTTGAGGCAAGAGAAAATCAGCACAAAGTGGGGACCATCGGCGATGGCCGAGTTGATGAGACTATCAAGCGGTCCACCGATCTCACTATCTCGCCACGCGCGCTTGAGCTTCGATCCCACGCACCGTTCAAGACCTACATGGATGCCCTGCTCGAGTGCTTTAAGGATTACACCAAGCAGTGGCCCTTCTTGGGCGAATTTTTAGATCGGGTCCACATCGGTCCATTCAATATTCAGCGTTATGAGGAAGGCGGGCATTTCTCCAGCGTGCACTCCGAGCGTACGTCGCTCGGTCATTTGCACCGCGTGTTGGCGTGGATGACGTATTTAAACGACGTACCTTTAAACGACGTACCGGCGAACGGCGAAACGGAGTTCGTGCACTTCGGTTTAAAAGTGCGGCCTGAGGCGGGCAAGACTTTGATTTGGCCAGCGGAGTGGACACATGCACACCGGGGCTTGCCGGTAACGGGCGGACGCAAATATATCATCACCGGCTGGATGCATTTTCCGGACGATTGACATGGCTTTTATTCACTCAAGTGCTTCGGCCATCATCTGTAGCTTCAGATAAGAATCACACCGGCGTGACGATAGGAAATTGCACATCGAAATCGTCAAGCGCGCCGCTGCGATTGGACGAGCGAAATTTCAAACAGGGTCTATAACAGGGTCTATAGTTTTATCATGGCCGCCGCCGGGGTGACTCGAAACCGGGCGGCTAGTCATTTCGAGAGTAACTATGCAACACTGCGTCAAGGCATTTAACAAGTGGGTTGCAGTCAGTGTACTGCCCGCCGGATCGGCAACCGCTAGCGGTCGAGCATCGGCGCAGAAGTATTCGCAGGGCCAAAACTATTCGCAAGGCGACCACGGCGATCTCTACGATCGATTCGACACCATGCCGTTCAAAGCGGCCCGCATCATAGGCGGGCTCGGTATGCACTTCGCTTGCGCCGCAGTGACCAGGATAGCCGGCCCGGAAGCGGAGCGTGAGCTGTTTGATCGCACTTTCTCATCCGCTGTGCGCGATAGGGTGAATGCACCACCGGATATCAACAAAAAGAAAGAAGCTTGGGACCGCTAGTCTGGTCCGTCTACACCGGGTACGTGTGTCCGCACGTACCCGTTCTTTGTTTGTCTGCCAATACTCCGGCCACCGTCCACTGGTAGGCAAACATCCGCCGCAAACCGCGCCTCGTCTAAAATCTAGCAGGCCGTGGCCGCTGCCGTCATTCGTGCGAGCCCTCCATGTTCAATCGCTTCAATTTAGTTGGCTTCAATTCGATCGTAAGACCCCAAGGGCGGGTGTTCTACGGCTGGTGGATAGTGCTCTGCAGCGCCGGCATTCACTTGCTTTCAAGCCTGCTGTGGATGCAGTCGTACGGCGCTTATGTGGTTCTTTTGCAGGAGGAATTCGGCTGGAGTAAAGCCTTGGTCGCGGGGGCTTTCGCTTTGACCCGCATCGAGAGCGGCTTGCTCGGCCCGCTGCAAGGTTGGCTGGTTGACCGGTACGGGCCAAGGGCGGTTTTGCGGGCTGGCACGGTGATGTACGGCATCGGTTTTATGTTATTTAGCCAAGTGGAATCGGTGCTGTCTTTCTATGTCACTTTCGCGATCATCGCTATTGGCTCGAGCTTGGGCGGTTTTGCCACGGTCATGGTGGCGGTGGTGAGCTGGTTCAACCGCCACCGCTCCAAAGCCGTGGCCCTCTCTCAGCTCGGCTTCTCCGTGGGCGGTCTTTGCGTACCCCTTGTTGTGTTCGCGCTCGATACTTTTGGTTGGCGGGTGACCGCTTTTGCGTCGGGCGTTATCGTGATCCTTACCGGGTTGCCGCTGGCGCAAGTGTTCCGCCACCGGCCTGATGCTTACGGCGAGGTCATGGACGGTATCCGTGTAGCGCAAGGGGCCGGTGGTAAAGCCGGTGCGCCGGCCACAACCGAGCGGCCTGATCTGGGGCCGATGGAAGCGGTGCGCACGCGGGCGTTCTGGTTTATCTCCCTGGGGCACGCGCTCGCTTTGCTGACTGTCTCGTGTCTGATGGTGCATCTCATCTCGCACATCACCCAGGGGCCGCTCGCCATGTCGCTAACCGGTGCTGGCAACGTCGTTGCGTTGATGACGGCCATGCAAGTCGCCGGTGTGTTGACGGGCGGTTTAGTGGGCGATCTTTTTTCTAAACGGATCTTGTGTGCCGCTTGTCTGGCCGGGCATGCCACAGGGCTCGCTATGGTGGCCTATGCCAATTCCGTGGCCGTGTTGGTGACGGCGGTTACCATTCACGGCTTTGCCTGGGGCGTGCGCGGACCTTTGATGACGGCGATGCGGGCAGATTACTTCGGCGCCAGCTCCTTTGGCACCATTATGGGTTTGTCCGCACTGATCGTCATGTTCGGTATGTCCACCGGTCCTGTATTCGCGGGATACATGGCTGACGTGACCGGTGATTACCGGCTGGGATTTATTATTCTTGCCGCAGGCTCTTTGCTGGGCGCTTTTTGTTTCTTGGCGGCAACGATGCCCAAAAGCCGGATGCGTCAGCCTTGAGCCGGCGCATTGCTCTAGCCGCCCCCTTGCATGATATTGGCAAAGTGGGTCTGAGCGATGCAGTGCTGCAACTGCCTGGAAGGATTTTGAACTGTTTTTACCGCTGAGGAGCCGGGCAAGGGGACTGGCTTAGGTCTGTCGGTGAGTTATGGCATTGTTGCCGAAATGAACGCGAGATCAAGATCATGCAAATAGTCGATGCGCAAATTCATCTTTGGGGGAGCGGCTTACCCAATAACCCAGCGCACCGCCAGGTAACAGCGTTCACGGCGGAAGAGGCCATCGGGATGATGGATGAGGGTGGCATCAATGCTGCGATCATTCATCCTCCTAGCTGGGATCCGGGGGCTGACAGTATGGCATTCGCCGCGGTACGCGATTATCCGGGCCGTTTTGCCATCATGGGTTCGTTGCCTTTGGATGAGGCACAATCCTTACCCAAAATTGCAGGCTGGAGGGAGCGGCCCGGCATGCTAGGCCTTCGCTACACCTTTTTGCATCAGCCGGATCAGCGCTTGTTGCACGAGGGGGAACTCGATTGGTTGTGGGCGGCGGCGGAAGTGGCGGGAGTGCCGGTGGCGGTATTGGCCACCGATTCCCTGGCCGTGTTCGGGCGCATCGCCGAGCGTCATCCGCAATTGCGCATCACTATCGATCATCTGGGCGGCAGGGGAGGCAACACGACGTTGAAAGACGCTGCTTCCATGACCCATATGCCGGAGTTGCTGGCATTGGCCAAGTATCCGAACGTCGCCGTCAAAGCGACCGGTGCGCCCGGTTATTCAAGCGAAGCGTATCCGTTTCCCGCGATGCATACTTTTATTCGCCAAATTTACGAAGCATTCGGCCCCGAGCGTACGTTTTGGGGTACCGACATCACCAAGATGCCCTGCTCCTGGCGCGAGTGCGTCACCCTGTTCACCGAGGAACTGAGCTGGCTAGCCGAAGCAGACAAAGCCCTCGTCATGGGTGAGGCCATATGTGCATGGTGGGGGTGGAGACGGACCACCGTAACTGGTTGAAATGTCCGAATGCCGAGGCGTTTCATGCTGTCTTGCCGAGGTGAAGGGGCAGCGCGAGATATGCATCGGCACTAAGGCCGTCAAAATGCGGGCAACACGATCGGTCTTATATCCGCGCCTAGCTGGCTCATCGCCACGCCGCCGCCCGCCTCTGCAGCAACCGCCCCGGCGCGAATGGCCCCAAATCGACGTGTTCTGTGTGACCGTTGGTGATGAGTTCGGCCATCGCTTCGCCGGAGGTCGGTGCATTCAAAATACCCCAACAGTTGTGGGCGGTGGCTATGTAGGCGCCGTCGATACCATCGACGCGGCCCATGACCGGCAGCGCGTCGTGGACGATGGGCCGGTAGCAGGCTTGGGCCTGAACGAGTGTTGCCGCTTTAAGGCCGCTAGATAAGGCGTTGGCGATGGTGACCAGCTTATCGATAGCGGGCTGCCCGGGTTCTATGGAAGAGGGGTTCTCCGGTAACGATGCCCGCTCGGGGGCGCCGCACAGATACACTTGTCCATCCGGTCGTGGAAACACTTCCGGACTGTGGTGCTCACCTTGCGCATCAACGAATTCGCCAAACAATGCATGGGCGCCAATGGGCCTGGACGGCTCCAATACGATGCTAGCCCCTTTCTCGCCCATGACCGATGGTACGGGCAGCCAGGCGGTGGCTAGGGCAGACCAAGGACCCATGGCGACCACTACCGCATCCGCATTCATCCGCTGCCTATCGACGGTGATGCTATTGACCTTGCCGCCGTCATGATGAATGCCATCGACTCGGCCTATGACCAACTCCGCCCCCCGCCGAGCTGCCTCATCCAACAGCACTTGAGTGAATAATTTGGGATGCACTTGGGCGGTGCTTGCCGGCGTGCCTAGTTGTCCGTGTACAGCACACTGGCCATCGAGCCACTCGGGTGCCGGCGCCCTTGCGTAGTCCCTCAAGTCAGAAGGTGTTTGCGTCGCGACGATGGCTAGCGTGTCCATACGCCGGTAACCGGTTCTATCGCCGAACCGTTTACCCAACTCGGCATGCAATTGAAAACTGCGTCTGGCCAACGCGGACATGGCGGAACCATCACACCAGTCGAGGGCAAGAAATCCACCGGACTTACCCGATGCGGCACAGGCGGGGGCGACGGCTTCGACGACGGTGGGTGCAAAGCCCCGCTCGGTCAAGGCATAAGCTATGGCGGCGCCGATGACACCGCCACCGCAGATGATTATTCTCATGGCAATGCTCCTTGGCCCACATAGTGCACCAGGTTGCCGGCGAGGGCGAATGCGGCGAGCATTGCCGTGCGTAATAGCCTTGGAGATGATGGCGATAGTGGTGTTGCGAAAATCCGTGGTTCGGCCAAGAGCATCACTCAACCGGCCTTCATCGAGCACCGTCAGCAGCACAACAAGGAAACTCGGAGCGCCTTTTTCGATTTCATCGAGCAACAGCACGCTAAATGGACAGTTGCGTATGTGTTGGACCAGGGCACCTGGCTCTTTGGTGTTGCCGATGAGCCGGCGTATTTGGGCGGGGTGTTGCAACTCACTCATGTACAGACGGAACAGCGGTTCATAAGTGGTGAGCCGTCCTTCACAGACAAGACCCGTGCGCAAGTCCAGCGCAAGAGGAATCCCCATGGCGGTATTTTCGAATAATTTCCCCAGGCGCTGGCCGGTCACTTGCTGAGAGTCCCAATGCGCATCTGAGGCGATTGGGCGTAGTCAAGATACAACGATCAACGGGCTACGTTGGTCTGTCCCCTGAGCCAACACCATCCGGTTTTATATAGGCAACTCCAAGCGCTTTTTCCCAGTCATGAACCGTTGTGAGCCGGAATGTGGAGTCCACGTATTGTTGAGCCGAGAGTCCTGGTGTTGGCAAATCATCACCCTGCAAAATAGCGGCCCCAATAAACGGCGTTTTATTCTGGATGGCCGCGCCCAGCAATTCGTGCTGGTCCCATGCATAGAAGTAGTCGCCGCATCTAACTACAGGGACTGGCGTATTGTTGGAATCACCCGGCGTCGCACCGGATACCAAGCACTTAGCATCCCCCATGGGAAGGATTAGCTTTGGAGAAAGCCACACCTCGCACGTTTGCCGGTTACCTTCCTCAGCCGCGATACGTTCGCTGAGAAGCTCAAAGACGTCATCGGGTGTGGCCCAGGTGGTATCTATGTAAAGGTCGAAGTTCTCGATGACGGAGGAATCAGCGCCATACAAAGCCTTATAGCGAAGTTCCTCGCTTGCTTTTCGCTCCAAGAGTTTTCTCGCGGCATCTTCAAGGTCCGAATACACCGGCTCTCCCGTCCTGAGCTGATCGCGCATGACCCGCTCAGCGGCCCGATGGCTCGAAACCGCAATGTAAATCTTCAGTGATTGGGGGATGAAATGCCACGCCATCCGTGAATCGACGACGATGGCGCTTGTACTGGACCCGAATGCTTTGACGCGGTTATCGACTTCTTTATCGATCTCCGGGTGTGTTTCCGCATACTTGTTGAGTTCGAGCGTCGTCATGCCGCGCATGGCGGCGATTTGACGCTGTATCGAGCCGGCCGACTCGTAGGCTGCCCCGATGCTGCTAGCGATACGCTTTGCCACCGAACTCTTGCCGCCGGCGAGGTCGCCTGTGATGGTGATGATCATGCTTGATGTAGGTTCGCCGGGTGGCGCTATCTGCCCCTGTTGCTTAGGCGGCGATGCTTAGGCGGCGATGTTTGGGCGGCGACATCCACAAACGCGGCCAGGGCGGCGGCGGGCGGGATCTCGGAGCCATCTTCACGCAGACCATCAAGATGAAACTCGATAGTCTCTCGAATTAGCTGGATGATCGCATCTTCCGGTTTTCCAACGGCAACACAACCAGGGCGATCAGGTACATATGCGCCATAGCTACCGGTGCTCTTTGCAATCACGGCCGCGTAACGCATGTTCTACTCCTGGGTTAGGCCCGCTTGACGCAGCACCGCCCGCAGCGTCCCTGTAGGCATGTCGATGTTGAGGTTTCCCGGCCCGAATAAACAAGACCGGCCCCGTAACAGTACCGGGCTTGTCCGGGTGTTTGAATTGGCAAGAGCTGCCTTTCATTCTAGCCAGCACCCGACCGTCGTCACGCAAGAGTTCAATGACATTTTAGACCTTCATGCGGCGAGCATACGGCTTTGCTACGAGGTAGGGCGTCCGTAAGATGCAGCAGAGTATAAGCCACAGGTGCAGTTCAAGGACTGCCACGATGCTCGCCAAATTGCCGGTCATCATCATCGGTGAACCTTGCGAAAAGCCCTCTGACCAAAACACCTGGGAACGACTGCTAACCGGCGCGGTAGGACTCGGCAACTACCCCAAAAGCTACGCCCTCAGCGTCAACATCCGCCGCTGCAACCACGGCTAAAACCTACCAATGGCCAAAACCTACCGACGGCCAACCACGCCGAGGAAATGCGCCGCTACCTGTTAGGTGCAGCCGGCTTCGACTACGTCCACATCATCACCGAAGAAAAAGTCACCCCAGTGCGCATCAACACCACCATGCTCGACGAGTTACGCAACCGCATCGACGCCAACGGCCGCTTCCTCTCCGGCATACCCGCTCTGACCACCTGCTGTGACCGGCTAAAGGACGGCACCCAAGGCCCAGAAATGATTCGCCTCCCCAAAGGCTGCTACACCATGGGCAACCCGGAGACGGAAGCGGGTAGATCGAAGCGGGAGACCCAACGACGGGAATGTGTGGAATCGATTGTCATCGGCAAACACGAAGTCACTTTTGACGAGTACGACACCTTTGCCAAGGCCACGGGCCGCACGTTACCCGCTGACAAAAGCTGGGGCCGCGGCCAGCATCCTGCATCTACGTGTCTTGGAATGATGCAGTTGCTTATGCCAAGTGGCTGAGTGAGTCGATAGGCGCCAACTATCGCCCGCCTCGTGCGCTCCGCGGTGCGCCGCTGGTATCCGCCGGAGTACCGGCGCAACGGCGTAGGTTTCCGCCTCGCCCGAGGTCAGTGAGCGGCGCGGTGCGGAGCACTGCGCGGAGCGGGCGCGCGGTGACAGAGTCGCCGCGCAAAAGCACTGATTTTGTACATGCCACGAACCCAACCGGCCTGCCGGCTGCGAACGCTGCCGGACAAATAACTGGGTGCGCAGAGCGAAGCGGCGCGCACACCTCAACTCCCCTCGCTTCCCTCAAGACGACGGTGCCCCCGCCGTCGAGGCCTAGAGTGGGTTGGCTCAGCCGTGACCGTAGGCAGCATGGATGCTGCCTCCGAGGCCCCATGGATGGGTTCACGCCGGGTCACGGCTGAGCCAACCCACTCTAGGCCCTAGGCACTGCATTGATGACCAAAAGCCCCCCAATCCACCTCCCGACCACAATCGATCTAAAAAAACAGCCCCATCCACCCACAACAACCCCCACCATCACCTTGCAGCCAATCTCAACCTTCCATTACTTTGCATCCGATCCCCCAAACACAGAGCGAACCACCGCCATGACCCAAGTCGTCGTCGTCGATAGCATCCGTACTGGCCTAGCCAAAGCCCATCGAGGCACCTTCAACCTGACCCGTTCCGATGAACTGGTATCCCACTGCATAGACGCCCTACTGGAGCGCAACCCGGCCGTGGACCCAGCCGAAATCGAAGACGTCATCCTAGGCGCCGGCCGCCAGATCGGCGAACAGTCCGGTAACATGGCCCGCCACGCCGTGGTCCTCTCGAAACTCCCGATCAGCGTTCCGGCCACCACCGTCAGCCGCGCCTGCTCATCGGGCCTGAACTCCATCGCCATGGCCGCCACGCAAATCGCCAGCGGTTGCGCCGAAGTCGCCATGGCCGGCGGCGTGGAATCCATCACCGGCCTCGAGCGCGGCACCCCCGGCCAACACGATGAACACCCCCGGCTACTGGAACAAAAACCCGACGTATTCATGGCCATGGGCAACACCGCCGAAGTCGTCGCCCGCCGCTACAAGGTCTCACGCGAAGCCCAAGACGAATACGCCCTGCAAAGCCAACAGCGTTACGCCATCGCCGAGCAAGCTGGCCACATCGCCGAAGAAATCAGCCCGATGAGCGTCCAATGGCGCAAAGTCGTCAACAGAGAAACCCAAGAAACCGAAGTCGTAGAAGGCACTGTCGATCGCGACGAGTGCAACCGCCCCACCACCACCCTGGAAGGCTTGGCCAAACTCAAACCGGCTTTCGAGGCAGACGGCAGCGTCACCGCCGGCAACGCCTCGCAACTCTCCGACGGCGCTTCCATGACCTTACTCATGGCGGAAAAACGGGCTGAGCAGTTGGGCCTGGAACCGTTGGCGTATTTCCGCGGCTTCACCGTCGCCGGCTGCGAACCGGATGAAATGGGCATCGGCCCCGTATTCGCCATCCCCAAGCTGCTGCAATACAAAAAACTCACTTTGGACGACATCGACCTGGTGGAACTGAACGAAGCCTTCGCCTCCCAGTGCCTGTACTGCCGCGACCGGCTAGACATCGACAACGCCATCTACAACGTCAACGGCGGCTCCATCGCCATCGGCCATCCTTTCGGCATGACCGGCTCGCGCCTGACCGGCTTACTCGTCCGCGAATTGCGCCGGCGCGGAAAAAAGCTCGGCATCGTTTCCATGTGCATCGGCAAAGGCATGGGCGCCGCTGGCCTATTCGAGGCTTGCTGAGCACACTCGGCCCGCAGCCTGTGACCCCGCCGGCAACGGCGGGGTCACCTTGGGGGCGGTGCTTTTGCCGCCCCAATCCGCCGATCCAGTCAATCTCCTTAATCCAGCAACACCGGGTTTACAACCCACCCTGCGGTGAGCTATGGCCACGACCAGCAGCCTCGAAGGCATCCTCGTCATCGATCTGACGCGCGGCGAAGCCGGCGCCCTAAGCACCATGTTCCTGTGCGATCATGGCGCCCGCGTGGTACGGCTTATCGATGCGCGGCTCGACGATGATGGTGACGGTCTTCGTGGCGGCGGCTATGTAGTCTGGGATAGGGCCAAGGCGTGTACTCGGGTCGATCTGGAGCAGGCGGCGGCGGCTGATTCGACATTCGCCGATTGGGTGCGGGCCGCCGATGTGCTGGTAGAGGACTTCGCCCCATGCAGGCGGCCAAAATACGTGCGGCACGAGCATTTAGCACGCTTGAATGGCCGCATCGTAAGCTGCTCCATCACCGCGTACGGGCTCGAAGGCCGGCACAAAGACGAGCCCGCCATCGATGATCTGGTGCTGGCCCGCACCGGTGTGTTGGCCGCCATGCCCGGATTTCGCCAAGGTCCCATCCACACCATCCATCCCCTGCCAAGCGTAGGCGCGGGCGTCATGGCGGCGCTGGGTATTGGCGCTGCCCTGCTGGCCCGGGAAGATACCGGCCGTGGCCGCAGTGTAAGCACGTCGCTGATGGCCGGTGCGCTGCTCTATCACCCCAAAGTCCTGGGGGAAAAACTCCTGCCCCAGGTGTTCCAGACCCACCCCTGCGGCAGCGCGCCGTTCTATAGCGTTTATGCATGCGCCGACGGCAACTATGTGCAACTCGGTTGTGTACATCCGGGATTCATCGCCAAGGCGGCGGCAGTCCTATCCATGGGAGGGGTGCTCAAGGATGCCGTCTACGGGTGCGGCCAAATGCCGCAGACCGAACATGCCGAAGGCATGCTGCGGGACATGTTGGCCCGGGTCTTGGCCACCCGGCCATACGCGCAATGGGCGCAATTGTTCGACAGCAATGACATACCGTTCGCTCTTGCCCGTAACACCGAGGAAGGATTGGACGATCCGCAGGTGTTGCACAACGGCATGGTTTTGTCCTTGACCGATCCCCGCGAAGGCACGGTCGAGCAGATGGGCATACCGGTCAAGATGAATGGCACCCCAGGTGTGGTGCGTGGCCCTAGGCGTGCGGCTGAAAAACTGGCGCCGCCCCTGAATCAAGATCAAGCCACCGGCCAGGCCGGGCCAGCGGTGCAAGGTGATGAACCACTGCCGCTAGCCGGCGTGCGCGTGCTGGAGATCACCAACCTCATCGCCGGCCCCATGGCCGCCCGCCTGCTGGCCGATCTAGGCGCCGACGTCATCAAACTGGAACCGCTGACCGGCGATATATCAAGGCCCATCGCCCGCCCCTATTTCTACAGCGTCAACTTCGAGAAACGCTCTGCCGCCATCGACACGGGAAAACCGCAGGGCAAGGAACTGGTCTGCGCCATCGCCAGTACGGTGGACGTGGTACTGGCCAATCTGCGGCCAGGCGCCACCGCCCGCATGGGCATTGGCTTGGACATCAACCCCAATCTTATCCAAACCCACATCACCGGCTACGGTTTTACCGGGCCGTACTCGCACCGCCCCGGCATCGATCCGCTGGCGCAAGCGTTGATGGGCTTGCAGCGGGCGCAGGGTGGCGAGGGCAATCCGCCCTCGTTCCCGGCGCAGCTCGCCCCCACTGACTTCACCACCGGTGCCATGGCCGCTTTGGGCACCGTGTTGGCCCTGTTCGCCAGAGCCAAGGGGCATGGGCCGCAGCAGGTGGAAGTGAACCTATTGGATGGCGGCATCCTCCTGAGTTCCGCCTGGTTCACCCGCTACGCGGGGCGCCCCCGGCGGGCCTTGGCGGATCGCGGCCAGCACGGCCCCAGTCCCATGCATCGTCTTTATCCCGTCAGCGACGGCTGGATTTACGTGGCCGCGGATGATGCCGCCAGCCGGGCAGCGCTGGCGAAAACGGTCGGTTTAGCCGATCCGGGGCCGGTGGAGCATTACACGCCCGCCGGTTGTCATCCGTTGGATACGGCGGTGGGGCGGGCATTCACTCAAGCGTTTGCCACGCTGTCGCGAGCCGAAGCCCTGTCGTCTTTAAAAGCCGCTGGTGTTGCTTGCGCCCCGGTACTGCCCGGCGACAGCCTAGTGTTCTTCGACGATCCCCACACCCACGTCAATGGCAAAGCCGTCACCCGCCCTCATGCCCATGCCGGCGAACTCACAGTGGTGTGGCAATACATCGCTTTCGGCGGCACCCGCCCGCCGGACGGCAAGGCCACGCCGTTGTTGGGCGAACATAACCACCCAGTGCTGGCGGAGGCGGGCCTGCCGGCGAGTGACATCGCCGCGTTGGAGCGAGAGGGC
This sequence comes from Gammaproteobacteria bacterium, assembly GCA_012103455.1. Classification (GTDB taxonomy): domain Bacteria; phylum Pseudomonadota; class Gammaproteobacteria; order HK1; family HK1; genus WLWT01. The sequence goes on along the minus strand of WLWT01000001.1, from coordinate 1,528,565 downwards.
TTGATCAAAACGCAGGCCCCGACTGGCTAACCCTCTATACTGGCCACAGCCAGAATTCGTAGACTGGCACTTGCCTATGAACCCTTGAGGAAACGCCGCCCGTGCCCGGCCCCCCAAAGCTTCCCGATCTGTGGAGCGGACTTACCATACTGGCGCTGCTCTTCGTCGTGCAGCTCTTTATCGCGGCAACGCTTTACGACATGAAGGGCGGTTTTGCCCCTGGCGATCCCTACGCCGTCGCTATCATCACCCTACTGGCCAATGGCTTGGTCATCCCTTTAGTGGTCAACTATCTGGGCCTGGGCTACCGCGAGCTGTTTCACGCCGGCAGCAACTCGGTGATGAGTATGCTCGTCGTATTAGGCCCGCCCATCCTCCTGGTGGTGCTCGGCGCCAACTGGTGGTTCAATCACTTGAGCGCCACTTTTATCCCGCCGGAGGTGGCCAGAGAAGAAGCGCAGATGCTGCAGCGGTTGGTGGGCGGGGGTCTGGTGTCCGTCATCAGTGTGGGTTTGCTGGCGCCTATATTCGAAGAGATCATTTTCCGCGGCATACTGCTGCGGGGCTTTTTACAGCACTACGGGCCTAGGCGGGGCATCATCCTGTGCGCGCTGCTGTTCGCCGGATTTCATCTGACGGCGTCGCAGTTTCCGTTCGCTTTTGTGTTCGGCTGTTTCGTCGGCTGGCTGTATTGGCGTACCCGGTCCTTGTGGCCCTGCATCGTTGCCCACGCGGGATACAACCTCATATTCTTTCTAGTTTATTACACGGCGCAGCGGGCGCCGTATGACGGGATCACGGGCTCGGACATCGTCTCCTTCGCCGTGTCAGCCATCGGTTTTGCGCTGCTGTGGCAGTTATTGCACGGGCGGCGCGGTGGATAATCAACTAAGTCGCGATCGGGGCGCTGCGGCATTTCTTGAACTTTTTCTCGCGGCCACCTGGGCATGGATCATGCCTGGCGATTTTTATTGACGTAACTGGGATTGCAGGATTCAGTAGTTTTTCTAGATCCGAAATATTGTCCAGTGCAAAGATAATTGACGTATTGCCACCCATGGGCTGCGCATGTCTCAGCGACATGCCTGGCTTTCTCTTCAGGGCACCTCTAAAAATGCACTTTTACCGCGATTGCGGCGTCAGCGCCGTGCTCGAATCCTCATGTATCACCTATACACTGCGGTTCTGCGCGCGGTGCTTCCTTGCACTCACGAAAACATTACTATTTTTAGAGGCGCCCTTCTGTATGGACACGCGCCACCACCGTCCGCTTTCTCGAACCCAATTTTTTTGCCACGTGTTGCGTGTTCCTACCGACTTGTATGAGCGCTGACGGCCCACTGCCTGACGGCCCATCAACTTAAATCACAGCATTCTCCAGCAGCGGTTCATTGCGCATCACCCGCTCGTAGCCTAGCGGCGTCAGATCCAACTCCCGGAATTCACCATAAGCGATGATCTCCGAGACCCCCCGGCCCATGGCTGGCGATTGCTGGAAGCCATGGCCGGAGAAGCCGTTGACGAACACGAAGTTGGCGACTTCCGGGTGCGGGCCGATGATGGCGTTATGGTCCAACACGTTATACGCGTAATGGCCGGCCCAAGCGTTGGTCACTTTGACCGCCTCGAAGGCTGGCACCCGGTGGGCGATGGCGGGCCATACTTTCTCTTCCCAGATGCTGTCGTCCAAGTAGAAGTCATCGAAATCCACCGCTGGATCCTCATCCGGCCGGCAACCGCATAAGTAATAGCGGCCATCGGTGCGCACATGTACCCCTGACGGATCGATGGTCAGGGGCAGATCCCTATCCAGGGGCTTTTGCGCATCGAAAATGAAGGTGTAGCGGCGCCGGGGTTCAACGGGGATGTACAGACCAGCCATGCGCGCCGTGACGGCGGCCCGTGGCCCAGAGGCGTTGACCACGTGTCCGGCGGCGATGATCTCACCGGAGCGCAAAGTCACCGATGCGACCCGGTCACCATGACGGTTGATGCCGGTCACCTCATTGGCGAGATATTCCACGCCGTTTTGCCGTGCTTTGCGCCGCCACCAGTCGAACATGGTGGCGCCGTCGAAATAGCCCTCGTCCACCGGGTTGTGGCTGCCGCAGACGATCCCGTCCAAGTTGTAAAACGGATAGGCGGCGGCGATTTCATCGGGGGTCATGATGCGGGTGGCGCCGCCGCAGGCGGCCTGTGTTGTTTGGTTGGCCCGGAGCATAGCGGCGAAGGCCTCGTTGTCTGCCAGGTACATGTAACCGTAGCTTTGCAGCACGATGTGCGGTACCTCCGGATCGCCGCCCAGGCGCTCCCTGAAGCTCTTGATGAACTCGGCGCCGAATTGCGAGATGCGCACGTTGGTCTCGTTGGAGAACTGTTGGCGGATGCAGCTATTGGTGTGGGCGGTGGAGCACCATTGGTAGCTCGGATCTTTTTCCACCACCAGCACGCGGCCATTGAAGTCCGGATTGGCCGATAACCACCAGGCTGATGATGAGCCGATCATGGCGCCGCCGACGATGATCACGTCGTAAGAGGCGTGTCTGGGTTCCGAGGATAGGGGGGTAAGCGCCATGGGGGTTCTCACAATGGGTCTGAGGCGGGCCGCGTAATTGTACGGTGTGGGCAGGGGGCTGGCGAAGTATCTGGCAGCTAATGCCAATACGCATCACAAGGAATGGGTGGCCGCGCTAGTATTGAATGGCGGCGAAAATACCGGTGAGCACGGGGGCCACTGCCATGAAATACGATCTGGTCATCAAGAACGGCACTTTAGTCGATGGGTCGGGTATGCCTGCTTACCGGGCCGACGTAGGCGTAGCGCACGGGCGCGTCGCCAGCATCGGGCGCATCAAGGCGCCGGCCAAGGAAGTCGTAGACGCCGAAGGACACGTGGTCTCGCCCGGCTTTATCGACGGCCACACCCACATGGACGCGCAGGTGTCCTGGGATCCGCTGGGTACATGCTCGTGCTACCACGGTGTCACCTCCGTCATCATGGGCAATTGCGGCTTCACCTTGGCGCCCTGCCGCAAAGATGAAAAAGATCTGGTGATGCGCAACCTGGAGCGGGCCGAGGACATCTCGCCGGCGGCCATGGAGGCGGGCATCCATTGGACCTGGGAGACGTTCCCGGAGTACCTGGACGCCGTGGAGGCATTGCCCAAGGGTATCAACTACGCTTGTTATGTCGGTCATTGCGCGCTGCGCACCTACGTCATGGGCGAGCGGGCGTTCGAGGAAGAGGCGAGCGCCACCGATGTGGAGGCCATGCAGCGCGAAGTGCGCGACGCCATCCGCGCGGGGGCCATGGGTTTTACCACCTCACGCACCCGTAACCATCAAACACCGGATGCACGGCCCGTGGCCAGCCGCCTGGCCAACTGGGATGAAGTGCGCGCGCTGGTGGGGGTTATGGGTGAAATGAACGCGGGTGTGTTCGAGATCGCCAGCGAGGACACCGGGCGCGATCCGGAGGTGATACGCGATTATCTGAACCGGTTGAAAGCGCTGGCTGTGGACACCGGGGTGCCGGTGACCTACGGCATGTTCGCCAGCCGGCGGGCGCCGGAGGTGTGGCCGCATTTCTTCAATATTACCGACGAGGCGGCGGCGGCGGGAGGGCGCATGTTCGTGCAAGTGCATAGCCGCTCCTTGAGTGTGGTGTTGTCCTTCGAGACAACCACCTCCCTGGACCGGTTGCCGGTGTGGTCGGATCTGCGCAAGAAACCGTTGGCCGAGCAGAAAGCCGCTTTTCAAGATCCGGCCATGCGGGCGCGGCTGGTACAGGCGTTCGAGAATGCACCGGCCGGTAGCGAACGCAGGGTCGGGGCCGAGGCGCGGCGCCCGGATTTCGATTGGATGTTCGTGATGGACCGTCCGTCGCCGCCATTTGGAACGGTGGCTGAAGTGGCGGCGCAAAGAGGTGTGCATCCGGTGGAACTGATGATGGATCTGGCCGTTGAGAAGGACATGAAGGCACTCTTCAACCAGCCGCTTTTCAACGAGGATCAGGACCAAGTGTTGGCAATGATGAAGCATCCCCGCTCGGTAGTGACTTTCTCCGATTCCGGCGCCCATGTCTCGCAGATCATGGATTCTTCCCTGCAAACCCACGTGTTGGCTTATTGGCTGCGGGAAAAGCAGGCTGTGACCCTGGAAGAAGCAGTGAACATGCTGACCTTCTCACCCGCCTCCCATTGGCGACTGCGCGACCGGGGTCTGCTGCGGGAGGGTTTCATCGCTGATCTGAACGTGTTCAACCCGGACACGGTGGCACCGCGGATGCCTTATGTGAGCTACGACTTGCCGGCAGGTGCCAGGCGCTTAGTGCAAAAAGCCGATGGTTTTGCAGCCACTATTGTCGGTGGTGAGGTGGTATTGCGTCATGGTGAGCACACCGGTGCACTGCCCGGTCGATTGATACGCGGTCCTGCGGCGCAGCGCGCTTGAGGACAAAGCCGGTTTTTGGCTGGGAGACTAGGGAACCTAAGTCACTAAAACCGGTCTGGGCCGCCGCTCAGGTGCGGGCGCCGGGAGCGGCCAACGCTGGGGATTTGGCGCTTTGCCAGGTGTGCATCGGAAAGAAGAGAAAGGAAACAGCCGGCCTACACCCGCGCCTCCAGCATATGCCGCTGGATCTTCCCGGTGGTGGAGCGGGGCAGCTCTTCATCCGTCACGAAATAGATCTCCCGCGGCCGCTTATAGCGCGATAGCTCGCGATCGCAAAGCGCCGTGATCTGGGCGGGTGTTAAGGACTCATCCCGTGGCACCACGAATAGAACCGGTATCTCGCCCCAGCGGGCATCGGGTTTGCGTACCACCACGGCGGTTTCTATGCGTTCATCGGCGCAGATGACTTGCTCGATCTCGGCAGGATAAATATTTTCACCGCCCGATTTGATCATGTATTTCACGCGGTCCACGTACTCGAGCGTGCCATCGGCGTTGCGCCGCAGAACATCGCCCATGTGAAAGCGGCCGCCGCGAAAATCTTCTCGATTGACTTCGCCGCTGTTCCAATAGCCGCTGAACAGGGATGGCCCCGTGATCGAAACTTCACCGGGCACACCCACCGGCACTTCGTTGTCATCCGCATCTACCAGCCGTATATCACAAAACGCTGTCTGCCGTTTAGGCAAACGCTCCGGCGCCGTACCGATGTCAATGAACGCGCCGGTGGCTGGGCCAAGACCGGTTTCGGTGGCGCCGAAGGTATTCAAAAAAGGCGCATTTAACAGCGCTGTCACCTCGGCGATTTCTTGCCGCGGGATCAGATCGGCCATGGCCCCTATACAGCCTAGTCCTTTGATGGATGGCTGGCGCGCCGTCACCGCTTCGATAAAGCTTGCGATCATCCCCGGCATCAAGAGCAGCCAGCGCATGGGGAACTGTTCGATGAGATCGATGATGCAATCGGGTTGATAGCCGTCAACCATATGCACCGTGCCGCCGCGCAGCAAATACGCTAAGCCCTGATCGGTGGAAGCCATGTGATACATAGGCGCCCAGGCGACGAAATGATCGTAGCGGGGGACGACGATTTCCGATGTGAAGATCAGGCCCCGTGCGAGCATGGCGCGGTGACTGATGAGCGCGCCTTTGGGCAAGCCCGTGGTGCCACTGGTGTAGAGAATGACCAATCCCGTTTCCGCTGGTATCTCTTTGCCGGGATATGTGGGATCGGCTTTGGCCAGTGCCGATTCGTAAGCATCACCGAAGGTGATCACCGGCATGCCATGTAGCTCCAAGCGGTTCAAATGGTCTAAAAACTTAGGTGACACAAACCCCAGTTTGGGACTGACCAGATCGATACAGTGCTGTAGTTCCCGACCCCCTAAACGCCAATTCAAAGCGGCGACGATGAGTCCGCTCTTGGCCGCGGCTAGCTCCAGCTCGAAGTATTCGGCGCAATTGGCCGCCAAGATGGCCACCCGATCGCCTGTTGTCAGACCCCTGGTTGCCAGACCCCCGGTCGGCAAACACTGGCCCAGTAGATAATGAGCCAGCCGGTTGCTACGCTCTTCCAGTTGCGCGTAAGTGAAGACTCTATCCCCATCGGTAATAGCGGTATGTTGTGGATGGGCTTGATGGGCGCTATGAAATAGCGCACCTATATGGCTTTGTCCCGCAGCAAGAACACTGGCGGGCGGGGTGTATGCACTCACCGCTATTCACTCCTCGCGGTTGCTCATGTCGTCCTAGTTTATAGGTTGCGTGATGAAATTCCGCGCCACGTCATTGAAGCGGTCCGCGTCTTGAACGTTGACGGCGTGGCCGGCGTCCAACGCTTCGACTCTTAAACCCGGTATCGCCGTTTCAGCGTATTCGCGGTGCGATGCGAAACGTCTCTCGAAGCGCCCCTAGGCGGGCAAGGTGGGTACCCGCAAATGACCGAGTTGTTCCCTGACTGATGCCACGGGCAGGTGTGGCCCTTCACCTTTGCGCATTTCCCGGTAAAGCTTACTCATAACATGATACGGAGTCGCTGGTGTATCTTTGCTGCGTAGTTTACCGGCCAATGTTCCTTTTTGTGCCCTTGGCGGGCGCATGCCACATTTGCCCGGCGGGAGCGAATAAACGGGAGAAAACGATGACCACTACACCCCCCGCGGATGCCGGTCAACGGCGCATGGCACGCCCGATCATCTGCTATGACGTCGATGCGCTGCCCCCTTTCGATGCCGCCTTCTATGGCGCCGTGCGCGAGGCGCTAACCCTTAGCGATACGATTCGAATCCCGCCGCGCGATGCCCGCGCCTTCGAGGTGCCCGCCGGCCATGTTTTTCGTATCGTCAGTGTGGAAGGCCCGCAGGTGGGCGATTTGAATCTGTGGAGCGCCCATTGTTTAAATGAGCGGTTCTTCAGCGGCAAGACACGGCAACTGCATGCCACTCATGTCACGACGGGGGATAGGCTCTGGAGCAACCTGCCCGGTCTTCGCCCCATGGCCACGATTACCCATGACACGCTTGGCTGGTACGGATGGGACGGCGATGGTGCCGGAGTGCACGATGTTATCGGCACGCGCTGCGATCCGTATACCAATTTCATGCTGCATGGTGTTGCTTACCACTACTGTTGCCACTCCAATCTGACCCGTGCGCTCGCGGCGCACAAACAAATGGCCCTAGTAGAAGCGGAGCCGTACGTGCATGACGTGCTGAATGTCTTCATGTGCACCGGCTTTACCCGAAACACCCACCAGTATTTCATGAAAGCGAGTCCGGTCAGGCCGGGCGATTTCATCGAGTTCTTCGCGGAGATCGATTTGCTGGCGGCCTTGTCGGCCTGTACAGGTGGAGATTGCGGAGCATCGCATTCGGACGATGAGGCGCCGTGTTTTGCGTTACAGGTGGAGATCTATGCGCCCGACGCGGCGGCGCTTGAAGATTGGCATAGTCCGAAGCCGAACGGATACTCCCGCACCCACGGCTAGCTTATTTTGGCGGTTATGCTTGAGGGCACCTGCTAAAAATGCACTTGTTCCGCGATTGCGGCGTCAGCGCCGTGCTCGAATCCTCAGGTATCACCTATACGCTGCGGTTGTGCGCGCGGTGCTTTCTTGCACTCACGAAAAAATGACTATTTTTAGCGGCGCCCTTGAATCCAATGAGGCGTCAGGCGCCCTTGAGCTGGTTGATAAATGCCCGTATCCGCTTCGCGTTGACGCCGAAATCGCCACGCCCATCGCGCGATCGTGAGCGCACGTCCAAGGCCGAGCCAGTGCCATCGGGGCGGATCCTCACCACGATATCATCCACGAATTGAAACAAAGCGCTGGTGTCAGTCGCTTCGATGATGCCGGCGGCCGCATCGGCCTCGGTGAGGGTCCATTGCAGTGCCGCCGCCGCTTGAGCACGGCTGAATGCACGCTCGGGCGCCGCATCGGCCCGATAGGTCTGCAAGTCGGGATAGTGTTGTTTCACCAGCGCTTTGAATGCATCGGGATAGGCTGGTATCGCATCGCTAGAGAAACCGGGCGGATCGTCTACGTCGGTTGTGATGTCATTGATGCGCGGATACTGGCGGCCATCGATCACTATAGCTGCCAATGCCGCCACCAGGGCGGCGCCGATCAGAGTACCTGTAATGGCTTTTCTTCTGGCGGCTGCACCGGTGTGTTTGCGGGTGATAAAAAGACCGCTCAAGCCCAGCATCAGCGATAGCAGGCCGCCTATGGCGATGGCACCGGCGAAGATGAGAAATCCATGTAGCGGCATCAGCACGCTGGCGTGGATACCGGCGATGCCGGCGGCTATAGACACACAGGCGGCAACGCCTATGGCGCTGGCTAATGCCGCGGTTTTGCTCGATTCTTGCACGGTTTTGCAGCCGATGATTGACGATGACTAACATAACATGATCGCAGAAATTCACTTCCGGATCCCCGCCACTTGCGGCCTTACCGAGTTCCACACCCGACCCCTACGGTATGTCTTTGCGGTGGTGTGGCGATGATGCGATGCCCGGCTTTGGCTGTGCGGACAGCAGACTTCGTTTTGCATTCGGTGCTCACTGCTCTTGCGCGCCGCGCCGGTGTGGCTGCTACCGGAAAATGGGCATTATCGTGCCCTCGCTGAACACAATTGAATTGCAGCATCTTGAGGTACCCGCTACCGTCATCGAAGGTAGCACGGCTAGGGCGGCGGGTTTTGCGGGCTTTACCTGCCGTCGCGATGGAAGGGCACAGCGCGTCGATGCCGCTACGATCTCACACGACGCCGGGAGTTGCGCCGTTGTACGACGGCGTATGTCTCGGCAGCTTAGCCTTTAGCCGCTCGCCGCTTGGTATTCCGGTGCCCGCCATACTGGAGAGTCAGTTAAGGAGAATTATGTGTCTACATCCGCTTCCCCGGTCCCCCTGGATAAGTTGTTGGTTAGCTCGGTACCCGGTTTTGCCAGTATTGATGACTTGAAAGCTTTTGCAGCCACGCCTTACACGCAGCGCATTGCCGCCGAGAGCACGTATGAGGCCCTGCGGCTGGGCGCGCAGGTGGATCCGGGTGCACCCGCAATCGAGTTCTTGCCCAATGCCGATCCGAATGAGCCGGTCCTCGCCATTTCCCACGCCGATTTCTTCGGCAATATCACCCGGACGGCGAATATGTTTTACGCCCTGGGCGTGGGTAGCGGTGATGTGGTGAGCATTTTGCTGCCGCTGGTGCCGCAGGCGTTTTATGCCCTGTTCGGCGCCGAGGCCGCCGGTATTGCCAACCCGGTCAATGCCATGCTCGAACCCCATCAATTGGCTGAGATTTTGCGCGCGGCGCACACCAAGGTGCTGGTGACATTGGCGGCGGATCCGGCGTCGGATATCTGGCAGAAGGTAGCATCCATACGCGGCGAACTGCCCGGCTTACAGGTGGTAATACAAGTCGGCGGCGGTGCCGCGCCGCCTGAGGGTGTATTGGACTTCGATACGCAAATGATGCGTCACAGCGCGGATGGACTAACCAGTGGCCGGGCGATCCGCGCCAGCGATACAGCCGCTTATTTCCATACAGGTGGCACCACGGGTACCCCTAAACTGGTGCGGCACACCCATGGCAATCAGGTGTACCAAGCCTGGGTCATGAGCCTCATGATGCCGGGTAAAGTGGGCGATAAGATTCTGTTCGGGTTGCCGTTGTTTCACGTCGGTGGCGCGTTGACCCAGGGTTTGGCTGTGCTGTGCCGGGGCGCTTCCCTGGTGGTGTTGTCGGCGGTGGGTTGGCGCCATCCTAATGCCATCCCCAACATTTGGCGTTTAGTGGATCGTTTCAAACCGTCTACCTTCGGCGGTGTACCCACGGTGCTAGCGGCGGCGGCGGGTGTGCCCATCGGCGATGCGGACGTGTCCAGCTTGACCAGCAGCTCCGGCGGCGGTTCTGCCATCCCCGTCGCCGTGGCTGAAACCTTGCAGAAGTTACTGAGCAAGCCCGTCATCGAAGCCTACGGCATGACGGAAACCTCAAGCGTACACACGCTCAGCTATCCGGACCGGCCCATTCGCTTGGGCTCGGTTGGACATCCCGTTCCCTACAGTGCCGTGCGCATCGTGAAGCTGGATGAGCAAGGCCATTTCACCGGCGATTGCGAGAGCGGGGACATCGGTGTGGTGGCCATGGCTGGCCCTGGCGTGTTTTCGGGTTATTTAAACGATGCGCACAATGCCGGCGCTTTCGTCGAACCGGGATGGGTTAATTCCGGTGATTTAGGCCGCTTGGACGATGAGGGTTATCTGTGGATAACGGGCCGGGCTAAGGATCTCGTCATCCGCGGTGGTCACAATATTGATCCGGCGGATGTGGAGGAGATTTTGTATCAACATCCGGCGGTAGCGGTGGCGGCGCTAGTTGGACAACCGGATGACTACGCGGGCGAACTGCCAATTGCCTATGTACAGCTACAGCCCGGCGCCCAAGTAACCCGTGAAGAACTATTGGATCGGGTGCGTGAGCTAACGCCTGAACGGGCCGCTGTGCCTGTGGATCTCATCATCATGGCGGCCATCCCGCTGACCGGTGTTGGCAAGGTGTTCAAGCCGGCGTTGCGCTGGGATGCGGCCTGGCGTGTGTTCCAGGGCATTTTGTCCACGCTTGAGGGAGACGGCGTAGAGATCAGTATACAAGTGGGCGCCCATGGCACTCATGGGAGCCTCGCCACGGTACGGGTAAGTGGAGTGAAAGCGGACGCACGTGCCGCTTTGGAGGCGGAGATCAAAAAGCGGTTGGGACCGTTTACGCTCCCGCATGTGATGAAGTGTGACGGGGTCGATCCGATTAACTAATTTACACGGGTATGATTGAGGCAAGTCTGAGTATGGGCTTTGACATGCCAGAAGATAGTAACCTAATGCACGCATTTTATTGCAACTGGCAGATACGATATGTCTAATCCGATTTTTAAACTTATACTTATTACCCTATCTTTCAGCATATTGAGTGCAGCTCATGGGCTACCCATTCAGTTAGACAGGTTTAGTTTTAATTCCCGGAGCTTGGATTCGAGTCTTTTTATACAAACCGAGACTTTCGAGGATATACCGCTTGATGGATCCAGTAGGTCGCCATTTACCTTTGCAAATGGCACTCTCAATTCTAACGCGACTATTGAGAATACTGATTTTGGTCTCTGTTTCACTAGCCAATGTTTATTTGATTTAAGCCAAAGCAGGGAAGTCGTTAAAACGTTTGACAACTTACCCGTGGATACAAGCTATTGGGGCGGTGATGTTTATGTTTTAAGACTGGGAGCGATCATCAATCCTTTTGCGGTTACCGTAGTCGGTGGAAGTGGCACGGCAGTGTTTAGTAATTTGAATTTAAACAACAGCTTCTTAGGTTTTTTCGATGCCTTAGGCATCCTGTCGGTATCGTTTACAGATCTAGGTGGAGGACCTAATCCTCCTGCATCCGATCTCTTTGCTGACTACAATACTTTTACTTTCGACAATATAACTACGGCATCACTTGTTGCAGTTCCTGAACCGACAGGTTTGGCATTGTTTGCCATTACTATAACCGGGATGTTTTTTAGGGGAGTGGGGTCGAATCAGCGTACCTGAGTGCTTTTTTGGAACTTGCCAGGCCTAGGCGGCTTCGGATCGCACTATAGAGTGCATTGCTTAAGGCAAAATCACTAGGGCGTGTTAACACTATTCAACGCCTGCACGATAAGGGCGAAGTGGATAAAAAACATAAAGACAACATCCAGTTTGTCGAAGCGTGAAAAGATTCGACGAAATCCTTTCAGCCGCCGGAACAATCTCTCTACTTCATTTCGCTTTTTATACAGCTCCTTGTCGTATTGCCAAGGCCTCAACCGATTGCTTTTCGGTGGCGCAACGGGCTCCATCCCCAAATCGACTATCAACTGTCGGGTCTCATCGCCTTCGTAGGCCTTGTCCATGATGACTTGAGTCCCTTCCCAGCCATTGTTTTCAAAGGATTTCAATAATCCCCGGCCTGCGGCGCATCCTCGACGTGGCATGCAGACAGGGAAAAGGTCACTGCTGTTGTGGCATCTGCCGCAACCCTATGAATCTTCGTTGTCCATCCGGCTCGGGACTTACCCATCGACTGTGGACCGTTTTTTTAACGCACCAGTCCCATCCGGGTGAACTTTGACTGTTGTACTGTCCAAAGATACCTGCTCGACCTGTATGTTGATGACATCGTTTTCCTGTAGTGCAGCCAATACGCTATCGAGTACACCATTTTTCGCCCAGCGATTGGCGCGAGTATAAAGGCTGTGCCAATGACCAAACTTTTTCGGCAAACCTCACCACTTGCAACCATGCTCAGCGACATACAAAATGGCGTCCAACACCAGTCAATTGGGTATTTTGACGTTACCTCTTTGAACAGGAAGAAGTTATTGAATAATTTTAACGTGATGCGGTGATTTTCATACGCGAAGTCTATCATAATTAGTGTTAACAGGCCCTAGCAAAAGCATATGGGCGCCTCTGAAAATAGTAATTTTTCCGTGAGTGCAAGGAAGCACCGCGCGCACAACCGCAGTGTATAGGTGATACCTGAGGATTGGAGCACGGAGCTGACGCCGCAGTCGCGGAAAAAGTGCATTTTTAGAGGTGCCCATATTTAGAACAGGCAGCTTTCCCTCCTCCGCTGCCATATTTCTATCCACGTCCTACCGGTAGACGAATACCTCGCCTTCCAGATCAATAGCTGGAAACTCGTCTTTCTCGCGCCAGTAGTCCTGCGTGTGTTGCCACTCCCCGGTGGTGTCGCTCTTCGGCAAAATGTCCAAGGCGCGTTTCAGATAGTTAGGATTTAAATTCTTACCGCCTGTCCATGGTAGCTAGGGCATAGCCTGCTCCGAACCGAAGGTGTGCAGATCACTGTCTAAGCGAATACCGGGTAACCGGTGATTGTCAAGGCAGTTGTCGTCTCAGTCATTCATAGAGTGTGCTCTAGGTTGCTTTTGATTTCTTTCTCCCTGTTGAGTCGGTGGACTTACCAGGGTGTGAGATAGACCTCCTGTATGATGGGGCTCCAGCCTCTGGTGCGCCCGCTCCAACGCTGCGGGTGACGCTGGCGGGCGCCTGTATAGGTCGGTCTGCTGTGTGCGCTCTAAAATGACCTACTCCGCGCCACTGTGACGTTACGCAGGCGTGACATAGCAGATGGTGCTGTGCCGATGCTCGTGGTTGTACCAGTCAACAAATCGAGCCACCCAGGCGCATGCTTGCTCCAGGCTCTCAAAGGGACCGAACTTGCTCGATTGCCGGTATCGCTTTGGTCAGGTCAATTGTCGAATACGATAATTCATCTGCGGGTAGAGGGGAGGAGCCGACAGTGGTGGGATTGTAGCCGGGCGGGGCCGCGATCAGGGAAATGTATAGTGAAAAAATCAGAACATGAGCTTCATGGTGCCCCAGTTCATCACGTGCAGCACAGCGTTCTGGTGCCTGGCCGGACAAGTGCCGCGTAGCCATTGCCGTTCCGGCGATAGGAAGCCGCCCTGGACGTCCTGCTGTTCAGCGGTGATCTCAATGTGCGTTCGCAGGAATGCGCAGTCAAACGGGACAAAAATTCATCGGACTTGCTGTCGCCGTTGCAACGGGCACTCCAATCGCCTGGCGTGCCGGGCGGCTCATGCATGCTGTTCGGTCAGCAGAGGCGGGCCCGGATCCGGGGTGGTTTGTCGTGGTGGCTGCTGACGGTTCTGATCGAGGGTTCCGTTGGCGGATGCGACAACGTTGAATAGGTTATTCAGAACCAGCGACGAACCCAGCCCGAATATGCCGGTGAGCGCGCCGGTAATCAGAATCGCATTCGGGATTGCGATCAGGGCAAAACTGGTGCGCACATTATTGGTGAGATTCTCGGAGATCTCGAACAGCATCTCGAATTTGGCCAGATTCCCGTCCAGGAAGACCACGTCCGCCATGTCAACAGCTATATCCGATGCACCTTGCAGAGAAATCGAGCAATCGGCCCGGGATAGTGCTGCAGAATCGTTGATGCCGTCGCCAACCATACCGACGCGCAGGCCCTGGGCCTGCAGATTGGCCACATACTCGGCCTTCTGCTCCGGCAGGACGCTGTGAAAATAGGTATCGAAACCGAGTTCCTGCGCGAGGGCAGCAGTCGCTTCTTCATGGTCTCCGGAGATCAGATATAGGTGTTTGATGCCGCGCTGTTCCCGTAGCGTTTGAATGATGCGGCGGGCTTCCGGACGTGCGCGGACTGAAAGTTCGATCTGCCCAATCAAAGTGCTGTTGAGAGCTACGTACACTGTGGAACTGGCGCTGCGCTGTTCCGTCGGCCTTGAGCGTGCCGCCAGACCGATGCCTTCGCGTTCCATGTATCGCCGGCTGCCGACCTTCAGACGGCCCTGGACCAGTTCTACTTCGGCGCCTAAACCGACGTGATACCTGGAGTCGGTAGCCACGGGAATGCTGACATCCTGGCGGGCGGCTTCCGCCCGGAGGGCCTGGGCGATGGGATGGTTGAACTCGGCTTCGGCTGCGACCACCCAGGCGAGGAGTTCCCGTTCTGTGAGCCCCTCGGTCCAGCAAGTGATGCAGGCTACCTGCGGAACTTCTTCGGTGAGCGTCCCGGTCTTGTCGAAGACGATCGCATCCAGGGTGTGAATGGACTCAAGAATGCGGCCGTTCTTGATCAGAATGCCGTTGCGCGCCGCTACGGACAGGGAAGTCAGCAGGGCCACCGGTCCGGCGATACGGATACCGGTGCCGAAGTCCGCATTGATGATGGCCAGCATGGAACTCGCGCCAGTGGTTCCGAAACCCACAGCCCCGAGTCCCAGGGTCGGCACGACCATCAGATCGGCGAATTCTTCGCTGATGAGGGCGATTTCGCTCTGATGTTCCAGGGCCTGCTCGATGATGCGTACCATCTTGCCGGCGCTGGTGTTCTCGCCCACAGCGGTCACCTGCACCAGGATGCGGCCGGCGAGTACCACCGTCATAGCCATAACGCGTTCGGTTTGCATACGCTCGACCGGTGCCGCTTCTCCGGTCAGGGCGGATTGATCCACCATCGCTTCGCCCTCGACGATTACACCATCGACCGGGATTTGTTCGCCGGCCCGAACCACGACGATGTCGCCTTCCTCCAGCCGGTCAACAAGACATTCGACCTCGACGCCATCGACCAGGATCCAGGTGTGGCGTACCTGCTCGCCGAAGATGCGGGACAAGGCGTCGCGCGTCGAGTTCGATGAAGCCTCGAGCAAGGTGTCGCCGACATCAACGATCCAGACCATCAGGGCCGCCGCAGGGGTCTTGCGGAAACCGAGGGAAAGAAGAACGACCGCCGCATCGAGGATGTCCACGCGGGTGCGGCGTTCGACGAACAGTGAGTGCGCGGCACTGCGCAGGATGTGTACCGATGAGATCAGGGTGATGACGATCGCCGCAGAGGCAAGCGACGGGACGAAAACCGAGATGCCGCAGAGGGTCAGGGCAAAGCTGGAGGTGGAGAGTTGCAGGTGCTTCCACGGCCGAGCCGGTACATCATCGGATTGGACTCGGCGGCGCTGCGGTTGTGGCCGCTCGGACGGAAGGGTATGCTCAACTGCGCTGAGGATCTCATCACGTACGATTGCGGCAGGGTCGTAGTGAATCAGCAGGCGCCCGGTGCGGGTATTCAACTCGAAAAGCTGTACGCCACTGATCGGATCGAGCGCTGCGGCCACGCGCTCAGCGGCGGCGCGAACCCGGATGCGCGGATGAGCCAGGCGCAGACGGCCCGGCAGATCGCTGCGTGTACTCCACTTAGCCAGGGGCATTGGTCCCTGGGTCCTGTTTGCCGGCTTTGTTGATTATGATCGCCGCGAGGCAGTCGTCGGTCGAATTAGCGCCGGTCCGGAACGAGTCCGGCAGGCCGATCTGGATGCTGATGAACACCAGCAGGAAAGCCGCCTGGGCTTCCGGTGGCACGGCGAGAACTTCCATGATCGGTCCCGCGAACAGCACCAGTTCGCCGGGGATGCCGGGAACGCCGAAACCAATGATGTAAATCACCGGCAGGCACAGCAGCAGACTGGTTGTGGTGACGTCCAGGCCAAGCAGCATGCAGGTGGCCGGCACCATCACAAAACAGCAGATCAGCGTGCCGTTGATGTTGAAGATCGAGCCCAGGGTCAGGGTCAGCTGCCGCACCTCGGCGCGCACCTGGGGGTACCAGCGGCTCAACAGGTGCAGATTCAGTGGGGTGGAAAGAGCCTCGGACGAGGTGGCAAACAGTAAAGGATAGATGCGGCCGAAATAGTCTCGCAGGTAGCTTTGCACGTTGAACCAGGGGTTCTGGAGCCGTGCGTAGACCAGCAGACAGATATGCCAGAGCGTGCACACCGCCCCGGTCAGGAACGACACGGCAAGATAGATGGCGAGAATGCCGCCCTCGTTGGTGGGATCTATTTGCCAGCCCAGTATCTCGATCGGCATCAGTGGGCCCGATGGAGATGCATTCAGTTCATTCGCCAGGACGGTCGGCAGGGTGGTCACATACACCCCGACAAGGAACGTGAACAATGGCGTGAAATAAGTAAACGATTCGCCGACCCGTTCCACCGCATCGGGAAAGCTCATGAATATCGAGACCACCCGTCCTTCGCGTCGCCGGAGCAGGAAGCAGGTGAGCAGCGTCGCGTAGATTGCATAGATGTAGGAACTCTCCAGCATCAGCTGGCGAAAGGTCTCCACTATACCTTCCAAGGCGGTGGCCAGTCCGCCGGCGGCCAGTTCACCGACCGGCGCCAGCCCGTACGCCAGGGATACCAGGATGATGCCGAACAGGCAGGCGATCGCCCGAACGCTGACGATCCAGCCTAAGATGGTGCGGACCCTGGTCGTCGCTTCCCCTTGGTCGGTCCGCTTCAGCATGCGCAGCAGGGTGGGTGCCAGGATCAGATAGATGACGATGGGCGCGATCACGCCATAGGAATCGACGATCAGAGACAGGAGCGCGGCCAGCGGTCGATCGAAGGAGAACAGGGCGCCAATAGCAAACCCGCCGGCGAAGCCCAGCAGGGCGTAGGCGACCGCATGCCGGTCCGAATGTGCTTTCAGTGCCGCCAAGGTCATTCGCGGCGCTAAAGAAGAGAGTGGGTGCTGCCTTGACATGGGCTAATCCTCAGCCAGAGTGTATAGGTTGGTTAGGTTGGTTAGGTTGGTTACAATTTGCTCATGCCCAGTCAACGTCAGGCACTTGCAGTTTCCAGAGCCGGGCGTAGAGCCCGTCGCAGTCGAGGAGCTGACGATGATTGCCGTGTTCCAGGACTTGACCGTCCTTGAGCACATAGATCGTGTCGGCGCCGCTGACCGTAGTCAGGCGATGGGCGATCACGATCATCGTACGCCCCATTCTGAGGCGTGCCAGTGCCTGTTGGATCTGAGCCTGGGTTCGGTTATCGACGTGGGAGGTCGCTTCGTCGAGGATCAGCAGGGGCGCATCTTTCAGCACGGCGCGGGCGATGGACAGGCGTTGGCGCTGGCCGCCGGACAGGGTGCGTCCCTGTTCACCGATGATCGTGTCGTAGCTTTCGGGTAAGGCCTCAATGAACTCGTGTGCTTCTGCAACTCGGGCGGCTTCCTGAATTTCCGTCAGGTCGGCGTGGGGGCTACCGAGGGAAATGTTCTCCGCGATCGTGCCAGTGAACAGGAACACGTCCTGACTGATCACGGCAATGGCTGCGCGCAGGTCGCGGACCCGGCAATCAGCGATTTCAGTGGCAGCGATTTCAGTGGTATCGAGTCTGATGGCACCCTGGTCCAGATCGTAAAAACGCAGGAGCAATTTGACCAGTGTGGTCTTGCCGCAACCGGTGGCCCCGATAATTGCTGTGGTCTTGCCTGCTTCTACTTTGAGGTTGATACCAGTCAATACAGGCACATCGGGGACGTGAGAGAAATGCACGTTTTCGAACACAACGCCGCCGGATACCGATTCGATCGGTAGCGGTTCGCCGGTGTCGATCGGCTCGCGCGGTGCCTCCAGCATCAGACAGGTATTGGTGATCGAGGTCCAGCCGCGTTGCGCCATTTCCAGCACGCGTCCGAACTGGGTCAGGGGCCACAGCAGCAGACGTGTTCCCATGACCAGCAGGAAGAACATCCCGGGGCTGAGGACGTTTGAGACCGCTGCCGCGGCACCGACGAGGATGGTAATCACCGTCGCACCGATCACAATGACTTCGAAAGCCGGGCGATAGGTGGAAGCTAGCGCTGCAACCTTGCGGCTCCGGTCCAGGTAGGCCGTGCTGGTCTCGCTGACCCGCTTCAGCTGTTCACCTTCGGCGGTAAAGCTGCGGACCGTTGCGATGCCTTCGAAATTGGAACTAAGACGCGAGTTGAGCCGGTGCGTTTCTTCCCGGGCGGCACTCGCGAAGGGGCCCACCCAGCGTTGCATGGCAACGGAGACGAGTATTACCAGTGGAGCACCGGCGACCACCAGCAGGGGATAAGCCGGACCGAGAATGACGCCGAACAGAATGCACAGGGCGAGGCCATTGGTTGCGATCCGAAGTCCCTCCCAGCCCGCAAAAATCACATGTTCCAGCTGATTGATGTCATCACTGAGGGAGGTCACTAGACCGCCTCGGTCGCTGGTATCGAAGTAGGCCATCTCCACGCATTGCATGTGCTGATAGGCCTCGATTCGTAGCCGGTGCTGGGCCTTGTGCGCGGCATCGAATGTGATTACCTGGCCGTAGTAGGTGCACGCCCCCTGGATTGTGGTGGACAGGACCGACAAGATCCCCAGTCCCAACACTGTCCCCATGACCCCTGCGAGGGCTACCGGCGTGCCAGCCGCGAGCGCCAGTGTCGTTCCCACGACGACGTTGATGGCTAAGCCTAGGAAAAAATACCGCCCAAGAGCGAAACCCACACTCGCGATGGCGAACCCTGACGCAACCAAAAGCTGATTGCGGTAGGGCGCCAACGCACGTCCGAGGGGCCCAAGATTGACGGCATTGCCGTCCGCGTCAATGGTGGTGGCCGTGTCCCCGTCGCCGCTCAGGCGCCGCCGGATGCTTCCCGCGGCCCAGGTCACAGCTACGCCCGCTGCAGTGATTCCAGCTAACCACAGCACCTGGCCTGTCGCGATTGAGCCAATGACGACGGCCGCCCCGCCGAGCACTGCCACGCCGGTGGCGACATCGGATGTTCTTTCTGAGGATGTGCTTTCTGAGTCTTCTCTCTGCGGGTCTGGGGTCAAATCGACGACTTCCGCGGCGGGACTCGTCGGTGCCGGTGGAGTCGCTGCGATTACACCGGCCACCAGCTTCGTTGCGTTCTCTTCCGACAGATTCGAGTTGAACTTCACCAGCAACCGACCGGTGTCCGGGTTGGCGTGGGCATTACCGACATCGGGATGCAGCCGGAGGCGGGCCTGCACGTCTGCGCAGAGGCGCTGGTTGGCGCTCAGGACGAGTAATTCCCAGCGAATTCTGCCGGGCACGCTGTGGCGAATGGTCATGCCCTCGGGGGACACGCACGCTGAATCCAGATCGCCGGGAGCGATCAGTGCGGTGTGTGCCATGCTGACGGACCTCGATCAGACTGGAAAAAGAACGCTGCGCTGAGCGCAACGCCGGGGATCTCCGGGTATGTAGCTAAGAGCCTGTTCAAGATCTCCGAAGCAACAGCGCAATATTTGCAAGTAGCATCATGCCCAACGAGCTTTCGATTAGCCGCTCACAGTTTTTCCACAACCGGCGGTTTTTCTCAAACCATGAGAAGGTTCGCTCGACAACCCACCTCTTCGGGAGGACGGCAAAACGACCCGTGTCCGAGCGTTTGATAATTTCGACGTTCGCTCCGATTAATCTCAGCACTTCGCCAGCGAAAGCCATCCCCGTGTACCCGCCATCGCCCACTACACACCTAACCTCCGAGAGGCGCCCATCTGCTTGAGCAGCAAGTGCGGCCAGTGCCCCAGCTCGATCAGTGACATTTGCCGTGGTCACAAAAGCAGCGTGCACCAATCCCTGAGTGTCCACAGCTATGTGCCGCTTGATACCAGAAGTCTTCTTGCCTGCGTCATAACCTTTGTGGTTTGCACTGTCTGTGTTCTTCACGCTCTGTGCATCAACGATGATCAGGCTGGTTTTGCCACTGCGCCCCTGGGATTTGCGGGCCTCGCCAACCCATTTTTTTAACGCCTTGTCCAAGGCGCTGCAAGAGTCTTCTGGGGACGATTGCCGCCAGATAGTGAAATACTCATGCACACTTCGCCACTTTGGATACTCGTTGGGCAACATGCGCCATTGGCAGCCGGTCTTCAGCAGGTACAACACTGCGTTGAACACGTGATAGAGATCGAGTTGCCTTGGCTTGGTTCGCCGACGCGCCGCCTCCAGGATCGGTCTAACTTTCTCGAACTGTTGGCGAGATAGGTCACTCGGGTAGATTCGCTCGTCTGTCATTGCCTTCGCAGCCGCTATGACTATGGATAACAATAGCTTAGGTCAGATGTCCAAAATCGTCAGATCTTGAACAGGTTCTAAGAGTCGCTGGCTACGGTACGGGACGCTCTCGGTCGAGGATCGGTTCGGCGTTTTTGGGCTGCGAAATAAATTCGCACAAGATGTGAAGAAATTCACAATTCGCATTCGAAACAATCCCTGAAGCAGTGTGAGAATGATTTTCGCTTGACGCCAATGTGACCGACCTTCCAGTAATGTTGGATATCGAACCTAGACTGCACACGTCCTGCACGCTGCCGCCCTGAAGCCTGCTAGCGTCTGTTCGATAGTGTTGACCGTCAATTCTGTGCTGGTCAACATCGCATTTGCGGAATAGCCTATAGGAGAAGGGTTGTGGGAGCAAAAGTTTGTGCTGATGTTACCAGTCTGGCTAGGTTACGCCGGTGCATCCTTGGCAGGGGCCGCCTGCGCAAAGGTCATAGGAACTGTGGTCAAGTCGGGCGCAGGTGCGCTGCGACCCGTCGCCAAGACTATGATCAAGGGTGGTGCTCTGATGGGCGAGCAAGTCAAGGCTATCGCTGCCGGGGTCAAGGAGGATTTCGAGGATGTTACGGCCGAGGCGTTCGCCGAGATTGAGGCGAGGAAGACTGATGACACAGCCGGCCCCGGTGAGGCTACCAATGGAAAGTCGCCGAGTACTGGCAAGAGTACGCGTCAATCCGTTAGCGGCTCGGCCAAAAGCGGCTGACTCGAAATTTTCGCCATCGCTCCATCCCGTGACGGGACGGCGGAGCGCGCTGTTATCACGCGAGCCACGCCCCCATGCAGGCAAGGGTCACTGGTCTGCGGTTCAGTGATCTGCCCGTTAGTGTCATCGTGCATCGCTGATTCAATCGAGTTCGATCGTGATGGGTGGAGGTAACCGTCATGAATCACAGTGATCAGATCGCACGGCGGTTGGTCGATCCTGAAGCGATGCTGCCCACCCCCTGGGGCACATTCACCATCAGCGCCTTCAGCGGCAATGATACCGAAGACCACCATGTCGCGCTCAGCTACGGCGATGTTCGCGGCAAGAGTGCTGTGCTGGTCAGGCTCCATTCCGAGTGTCTTACCGGAGACGTGTTTGGTTCCTATCGCTGTGACTGCGGCGAGCAGCTCAAGGCGGCTCTGCGACAGATCTCCGAGTCCGGGGCCGGTGTCATCCTCTATCTGCGACAGGAAGGTCGGGGGATCGGCATTGCCAACAAGATCCGTGCTTACTGTCTGCAGGAGGAAGGCATGAACACCGTGGAGACCAACAAACTCCTCGGTTTCCCGGCGGACATGCGCACCTACGGCAGCGCAGCAGGCAAGCTGAAGGAACTGAGCATTCACGAGGTGCGGCTCCTGACCAACAACCCCGCCAAGATCGAGGCGCTTGAGGAGCACGGTATCAAGGTCGTCAGCCGCGTTCCTCTGGAGGTCTATGCCAAGCCTGAGAACTGGAACTACCTTGAAACCAAGCGTACCGAGATGAATCACATGCTGAATCTCGACAGGCAGCCCATGGAGTCCCTGAGCGACGAGGTTTGACCCCGGCCACGGGGCACAATGCAATAACGGGCAGCTCCTTCGGGCTGCAGCAAACCGTGAGAGCAAGCAGATGAATATGACATTCGAGGCCCTGCTTAATAGCACCCAGACACTTGGCCGGCACCGTGGACCGGTGACTGGCGCGGCTCTGGTACCCGGTCAACAGCAGGTGGTGACGTCAGCTTACGACGGGGCCGTGGGCTTGTTCGATCTCCAATCCGGTGGGGCGGCGTTGCTTGGCTACCACCGCCACCTGGTCAACTCAGTCACCGTGGACCCCGCCGGCAGGCGAGCAGCGTCTTGTTCGTCGGACTACAACACCTGCATCTGGGATCCGCAAACCGGCACCGCGCAGCGCACGCTCCTGGGACATGCAGACGACGTAGAGGTTTTCTTGTTTATTGGCAACGATACCGGCGTCTCCGCTTCCCGCGACCGGCGCATCATGGTCTGGGATCTGACCACCGGTGCCATTGAGAACATTCTTGAAGGCCATGAGAAGGACGTACTGGCGCTCGCTTACCACGACGGCAAACTGTATTCCTCCGGCGACGACATGACGCTGCGGGTCTGGGATCTCGCATCGGGGCGTCTGCTCAATACCTGGGGGGCCTTTTGAGAACGAGACGGATACCGGCGCAATCAGCGCGATACAGGGACGTGCCGTACTGGGGTGCGATGACGGTCATCTGCGGATTTTCAGCATCGATACCGGGGCTCTGCAGCACGATGTCGATGCGCATTCGTCGGGGATCAAGAAGGTCGCGGTGTCGCCCACCACCGGTGACGTGCTGTCCGCGGCCTATGACCAGCGCCTGATCGTGTGGCCTGCGGATACCCTCGAACCGAAGCTCCAGTTGGAGAGAGTCCCGACCACCTGGGAGCGGTCATTGAGCTTTGCACCGGATGGCCAACGCATCGTTGCAGGGAGCTTCGACGGAACCGTACTGGTGTGGGACGCAAACAGCGGTGCTCTACTTCAGGAGGTTGGAACCCGGGACGGCCAGGCCGGGAATGCTTGTTTCAACGATGTGTCGTCGAACGGCAGCGATCAGGTGGCCATGGTGGGCGATGATGGCTATCTGCGTCTCGGGACCTTGAGCGCTAAGCAGAATATCTGCAACGAGACCCTGGAACCCCGATCGGGTCGCATGCTCATGAATGCGGTTTCGTTCGATCACAGCGGCCAGACCGTAGCTTGTGGAGCCCACAATCACCGGCTGCACCTGTTTTCGCGAGAGCAGGAGCGAATTGAGGAGATCGAAGTCAACCTGGGCGAAGGCCCGATCAACTCCATTCGCTTTGCAGAGCATCCGGGGTACGAGGGTGAGGCTTTCGCTGGTTGTTACAGCAGCCGCATCGTCCGGGTTGGCCAGGACGGATCCATACGGGGCCGTATCGGGGTTCACGAAGGGGCCGTGAAGGCGCTGCGGTTGCACCCTGAACAAACGCTGGGTGTGAGTTGCGGCGCAGACGGGCTGCTGCTGTCCTGGAGCTTCGAAGGCGAGCTGCTACGGCGCTTTCCGGGCCATCAGGCTATTATTAACGATGTGGATCTGAGCCCCGGCGGTGACCGACTCGTCAGTGTCTCGCGGGATTTTTCCCTGAATGTCTACGAGTTGAACACGGGTCTGCTGCTCCATTCGATTGCTCTCGGCAGGCGCTCCCTGAAGTCCGTTTGCTATTGGGATGAGGATCTGATCCTGATCGGCGATTACTGGGGCAAGCTGATCTCCGTGCGGCTTTGCGACGAGCAGGTGCATGGCAGAACCATTGCAGCGAACGGCATCAGCTCGGTTACGCGGAGCGGTGATCACCTTGCGGCAGTTTCGTACGACGGCGGGGCCTACCTGGTGGACGTGGACCATCTCGAGGTGGTGCAGACCATGCGCACGATGGAACAGCGCATCCCGGAGGCGGCGGCAGGCGCCGGGTGAGTGCTCTTGCGGCGATTCGCTTTGTAATACTGTCCGTCCCGCGCACGGGGAGCAACTACCTCTGCTCGCAGTTGAATGAGCATCCCGAGATTCTGTGCCACCATGAGCTGTTCAATCTCGATGGCATCCGCACCGCTCCAGGGTATTCGGATGGCACATTCCAGTTCGGCACCATGGAAGATCGCTATGCTGATCCGCTGAGCTTCCTTGGCAGGGTGTGGTCCCGGCCTGAAGGGCACCGGGCGTTAGGTTTCAAGCTGGCCTGGCGTCACGACCCACGGGTATTCCAGGCTGTTCACGGTGACGCCGGAGTGCGCAAGATCGTTCTCGATCGGCGCAACCGACTGAAGATGTATGTGTCCGAGCAGGTCGCTCTGCGCGAAGGCCGCTGGACGCACTATCATATCGACCCGAACGAGTTGCAGTCCATTCAGGTCGAGATCGATGTTGCGGACATGCGTCGTTACAACGGCGTCATGAACGCGTTCTTTGACGAGTAACGGTCCGCACTGGCGGCTGCCGGCGCCGATTTTCTGGAGGTGTATTACGAAGATCTGTTCAAGCCTCAGACGATCGAGCGGGCGCTCGCGTTTGTCGGCCTGGCGATGCCGGTGGAACCGCTTATAGGTGCGTCTGTAAAGCGGAATCCGACCCGTCTGCGCGATGTCATCTCGAATTTTGAAGCGATTGCCGGCGAATTCGACGATGAGGAACTGGCGCAGCTCTACTCGGAAAGTCTTTAGGTTGTCTGCTCGCTTAATTTGCGCTGGTGGCGCCGGTAGGCAGTGTAACGACGTTGCAGGGGCGGGTCGTCCACGGGTCTGGCGCAGTTTCCGATCCGGGTCAGGTCTCGGGCAGCAGCAGCCCCGTCTGCCACGGTGCCAATGGCCACGGCGGCGAGCATCGCGGCACCGAGCGTGACCGCCTCACCGCATTCCGGCATTTCTACCTCGCAGCCAAGAAGATTCGCGAGGGTGGTGCGCCAGAAGGGATTGCCGGTGAGGGCGCCGACGGTGCGTACGCGCGTGATGCCGGCGGCGCCTGCCGTGAGTTCTTCCAGCACGTGACGAGTGCTGAAGGCGACACTCTCAATGACCGCACGGAGCAACTGGTCACGGCAGTGGTGCAAGGCCAGGCCAGCGAACGCAGCGCGCAGATCGGGCTGATTCAGCGGAGCACGTTCCCCTGCGAGGTAGGGCAGGAAGATCGGGCCGTCGTCGTCCATGGCGGCGTGCTGCGCCGTATCGATGAGCGCGGCAATGTCGGCCCCGGATGCCAGCAGATCCCGGGCCCACTCCAGAGCCTGTCCGGCGGTTTGTGTTGAAGCGCTGGTACGACCTCGACCCAGCAGGGTGAAGCTACCGGGATCGCCGACGATGGAGATACTGGCCGAGGTGCCGACGGACACGCAGGCATCGCCGGAGCGCCAGGCGCCGCTGCCCACGGACGTCAGAGAAGGAGTCCACGCCGGCGGCAACCACTGGTGTACCCACGGGAACGCCAGTGCGCGCTGCCACGGATGCCGACACCGTCCCGGCAATGCTCCCGACCGCGGCTTCGGCGTCCCCGAACAGTTCCGCGGGCAGCCCCATGGCCTCAATAGCTGGCGACCAGGGTGCCATTGATGCGTTGACCGTGCCGGTCAGGCGCGCCACCAGATAATCCCAGCTGTGGAGATACCAGCGCGCGGCAGCGAACTGTTCGGGCCGGGCGTCCCGCGCCCAGGCGGCGTGGGCTGCCATCCTAATGCCGAGGCGTTCGATCAGTTGCTGACGAGCGCCGAGGCGTTCCTGCAGAGCCGCCGCGTAAGCGCCAGGACGGCGATCGAGCCAGATTGCCACCTTGCCAAGCGGTTCCAGGGTGGGGGACAGCGCGACCGGGCTCGGCGCCTGCCCGCCGACGCCGATCGCAATTACCTGCGTAACGTCAGAACCTTGGAGCGCGGTGGTCAAGGCCGCGAGAGTCGCCTGCCACCAGACATTCGCGTCCTGCAACGCTGCGCCATCTGCAGTTTCCAGGGGATACGCAATGCGACCCGTGCCGCGTAGCGTTCCGGCGGCATCGTGGACCGTGCACTTCACGGCACTGGTGCCGAGATCGATTCCGATCAGCAGGACGGACTGTTCGGGCGCCGTGGTCACCGATTGATCGATACGCTGGTCCGGGTGAGTTCCGCGGCGGCATTCTCTACCGTTGCCCCTTCATGGATCATCTTCACCAGCGCGCCCGTCATGCGTTCGGGATGATCGTGGGCCCAGACATTGCGGCCGATGGCTGCGCCGGCCGCGCCGGCTGCGCCGGCCGCGCCGGCCTCGAGGGCCTGGGCTACGGTCGCCAGCAGAGCACGGTCTCGACCGTCGCCACCAGCGCCTCCGAGGATTACCACTGGAACTTCCGCTAGCGCAATGACTTCGGCAAAACTGTGGGCGTCGCCGGCGAAGGGCACCTTCAGTAAGGTGCAACCGAGGTCCGAACCCAAGCGGCCGGCAGCAGCGATGTTCTCTACCGTATGTGCCTCGCTGGCTCCAAACCCCTCGGGGATCATTTCGCCCATCAGCGGCATGGACCAGCGCTCGCACGCTGCACTGAGGCTGGTGAGCCGGCTGAGGTAGTTCGGGCCTTGCGCGCCGGAAAACGCCTCGCACTTGATGGCGTCCGCCCCGAGCCGCAGGCCCAACCTGACCGCCTCCTCGCCGCTATCGACTGCGTCGCGGGCCACGCTCAGGACCAAACCCATGCGTCCGAGCGCGCCCGCCTCGCGAGCAGCCAGACCGTGGCGCAGGAGTACTGCATCGGCGCCGCCGGCGGCGGCGGCCCGCAAGATCTTGCGCGGCTCCGGCATGCGGATGCCCCGGCCGGGAAGTGGAAGGTGGTCCATAGCGACCATCAGGGTCCGGCTGTCCGGGCCCAACAAGCGGCACAGGGTAATGCTCATCGCAGGCTCCGCTCAGGCGGTGACTACAACTCGGAAAGCGGACCCACTGATTGCGTGATCCATGGCGAGGCTAATCTCGTCGATGGGATAGGTGGCGCTCACCAGATGGCTGACATCCAGCAGGCCACGGGCCAGTAGCCGGGTCGCCGCCAGCCAGTCTTCAAGGGTGTGGCTGACAGCGCCGTCCAGGCGGATCTCGCTACGGTGCAGGTGGTTGGGATCCACACTCAGGTTCGTTGGCGGTGTGGCACTGCCGTAGAACAGGACCCGCCCGCCACGTCGTGCGGCCTCGCAGGCTTGCTGTCCCGAGCGCTGGTCAACGTGGGTGACGTACACCACATCGACGCCGTGACCCCCGGTGGTTTCCCTGACTCCATCGACCAGCTCTTCGGGGCTCAGGGCCAGCGCCGCGCCGTGGTTGAGGGCATGTTGGCGTCGCGCCAGATCCGGGTCGCTGACGATCACCCGCGCTCCCCGAAGCCGAGCCAGCAGAACATGTAGATGCCCCATCGTGCCAGCGCCAATCACCAATACGTCCTCGCCTAGCTGTACCTCGGAATGCCGGATGCTGTGGACCACGCAGGCGACGGGCTCGGCCAGGGCGATGACATCGAAAGGCAGGGAGCCTGGCATGGGAAACAGCTTCCACGCGTCCACCACCGTGAACTCTGCGAAGCCACCAATCCGGCGCAGCTTCCCGGGCTCCCGGCCGACGAATTTCCCGGTGCATAAGTTGATCCGACCGCTCCGGCACGCCTCGCACTGCATACAGCGATTGAGGGAGGCGATTGCGACGATATCACCAACGGCTGCATCGAGGACTACATCCGGATGCAGGACCGTGATGATTCCAGCGGGCTCATGCCCGGGAATAATCGGATAATTGGTTTGAGTCCCCTTCCAGAGGCGTTGCTCCATGGTGCAGACACCGCAGGCGCGCAAACGCACCAGAGCTTGTCCGGGTCCAGGGCGTGGCAGGGCCTATTCCTTTAGCTGAATTTCCCCTGGGCCGGTAATACGGCGACGCGATGGGATTCAGGCAGATTGCCGGTATTGCTTGCCCCCGACTCACCTGTAACCTCGATCCCATTGGTCATTTTCTCTGCGCCGTTTGTAAAAAAGTTTTTTCATGGTGTAGCAGGGGGTGTAGGAGCGAGGTACCTGCTCGGAAACTCGCAATTCATTCTCCCATTGCCAGAAGGATTCGCAGACCATGTCAGACCCTACTTCTTCCTCCGGTCACTCCTTCGACGCCCACCTGGCCGAACGATTTACCTTTCGTGATGTTTCGAGTCGTACGGCCAACCAGCAAATACGAGGAAATGCTCAAGTTCTACGCGGATGGACTGCGGTTGCCGGTGGTTGAGTCCTTTTCGGATCATTACGGCTACAACGGCACCATGCTGGGTCTGCCCGGCAAGCAACACCATCTGGAGATCATCAACAGCACGATTGCCCCGGAAACCCCCTGCCCGAACAAAGACAATGACCTGGTCTTTTACTTTCAGGACATCAAGCCGATAAAGAAGATTGAGAGCAGGCTCAACGCGATAGGATAGCCTACAGTCGAGGCAAAAAACCCTGGTGGAACATTTATCAGGCGGTAACTATCGAGGATCCGGACGGCTGGCCGTTGATTCTGTACCCCCTGGAAGAGCCTGTACGTCATAATTCGGATTCATCGACCGCAGCAGGGACCCAAACCGCAGCAGGAACCCGACCGGTGATGGATGGATCTGCGGACGGAAGGAACTTCAGCGGCTGGGGGGCGCTGTCGCTGTGCGCCGCGATTCTGCTCGGCTCTGTACTCTCGGCGCCCCCGGTGATGGCGGACCAGGAGGCAGGTAATCCCTGCGCCTACCAGCCCATTGATGTGGATCGCTATGGGGGACATACTTTTCACAATCCCCCGGCGTTGAGTTCCACCGGTGGCATCCTGCGGAGCGCCGACAGTGCGGTACGCGGATAATTCCATCGCCGGATGCCCGGTACGCCTGCGCAGCTATGACGGTCGCCTGGTCGGCCCGACGCTGCGGGTGAAACCTGGGGATACGTTGGAGATTGCACTGAGTAATCAGTTGCCTCCCAACACGAACCCGCCGCCCATGGAGCCCTGGTATGCCCACAACGGCGGTTACAACTTCAACATCACGAATTTCCATACTCACGGCTGGTGGGTGGATCCCAACGGGATCAGCGACAACGTACTGCGGGAGATGGAGCCGCGCCAGCGGCCGCATCTGGTGCGGGTGAAGGTGCCCGAGGATCACCCGCCGGGAACCTTCACCCGCACATCCATGGATCGACTGCAGTGCAGGTGTCCAGCGGGATGGCGGGCGCCCTCATCATTGAAGGCGGCCTGGACGACGTCCCTGCCATCGCGCAGGCGCGGGAACAGATCTTTGTGTTCCAGCAGATCTCCTATGACGAGAACGGCGAGATCGAGTCGATCGGCGTGTTTGGTGGGGGGAAGTGGGAAGACAGCGAGCGCCACACACTGGTCAACGGGCAGTTGGTGCCAACTCTTTACCTGCGCCCTGGCGAGGTGCAGCGCTGGCGGCTGATTCATGCCGGTATTCGCGAAGCGCTGCACCTGCAGTTGGAAGGCCACACCCTGCATGAGATCGCGTTGGATGGGCTCTCGATGGGGAGGATCAGTGCTTGGGGGCTCGATCAGTCAATCGAGCTTTATCCCGGGTACCGTTCCGACGTCCTGATCAAGGCAGCACCGCTGCCCAGGAAAGCGCCAAGTGCCACCTATCTCCTCCGGGACATCGCTTCCAGTGGGGAACGTATGGCGCTGCGGGCCGGCGCGCCAGAAGACAGCTCGATCCTCGCACGGGTCGTCGTCCGCGGCGAACCGGTGAACATGGCGCTGCCTGGTGACGCCGATGTGGCAGTCACCAAGGCCCACGAGGACATCAAACTCGGCGACCTTCTCACCGGAGTGGAACAGAGCGTTGCGTTCAATATCGCGAAGTTCTATTGTGACCCTGACGCCCCTGGTGAAGCCTGTGTACCATGCGACCAAGCTGGTGTTCCTGCGGACTCAAATCAATGTTCGGATGAGGCACCGAACAAGTTCATGGTGAACGACCGGCCTTTCAGCGAAAACTTCCAACTGACGGCAAAGCTCGGAACGGTGGCCCGGTGGAAGGTCGCATCGGCCTCGCCGAGCAGCGGGCACCCTTTCCATATTCACGTCAATCCCTTCCAGGTCGAGCGCCAGGGACCGCAGGGTTGGGAAACGGTCTGGAAAGACACCATGTTTATACCGAAACAGAGCACGCTTGAACTGCTGACGCGCTACCGGCGCTTTTCAGGGAGCTTCGTCATACACTGCCATATCCTCGATCACGAGGACAACGGCATGATGGCCCTTGTGAAAATCGATCCCTGATGACTTTGCACCGGCTTCGCGCCCCTGCGGCAGGGGCCACCGGTTTCTTGCTCGGGCGGCGGAGCGGTGCCGTGACAGCGACCGAAGAGAAAGCAGTTCGTTCGCATTAGCTACAACCCGTCTAGCGACTCGATCATCGAGTCGCTAGACGGCACTCTGGGGTTCCCCGCGCCGGGGAGTTCGGTTGCCATTGATGCTCTCGCCACCCTGATGCCTCCGGGAGCGGGTGATCATGTGCTGGAGCCGGCATGTGCTGGATTCGGATAATTGGTGCGGTTGTTCCGGCCGTGCGTCTTGCCTGGATCTTCGGCTGCCGGGTCACCGGACTGGAGCCGGTTGCATCAAAAGCGGACCGAATGGCACCGCGTGGTCATGTTCAGCCGGTTAGCGGAAATTGCCGCCGAGTACCCGCGCAAGGGGTCGAAGGTCTATAGCGAAGGGCGACTACAGCTCCGCAAGTGGCTAAGACCAGAGCGGCAGCGACCGCTACAGCACGGAAATCGTCGCTCACGAGAGGCAGATGCTCGATTCTCGGGGTGTTGGGGGAGGCGGTGACTTTGGCCGCGGCGGTCCACCGGACGATGGCTGGGGTGGCGGTAGCCATGGAGAGCGAGTTTACGGACCCGTCCGACACCCGTAGGGCGCAGCTCGAACTCGGCGGCGATGCAGTCGTATTGCTGCTCAATGCCTGCAGGCGCCTGATAGCTAGTATTCAAGCGTGCGGCGGCCCTAGGCGGTTCGCCCGATGCTTGGCGGGCGCTGTCGCTGTGTCGAGCCTTAGGTAAGCTCGACCGCCGTCAGTGCACTATGTACGCAAGATAGGCTCTCACGCGCACCTTCGCTATCCCGTGACACGATTTCGATCTTCAACATCCTGCTGAATTGGGCTTCTGTTCCGACTATCCCCTCTCCTCAGCGCTCAAAAAGGTCCATCGCCTTCTGGAGGATTTAGGGTAATTGTATCTTCCACGGAAACTTCTGTGACGCCGCTTGTCATCCGCAACGCCTCGATTTGACTTTCATCCAATGAGCCGATCAATGTCCCTATCTCCGGGATTGACTGTTCGACAGCGAATCCGATGCGCTCAATGTCGTCTCGCACTCGCCGGACCGTTTCCACATCGCTTTTCTCAACGAGTACTACATAGCTTCTGTGGGCCACGGTTGCCTCCAACTTGCTAGAAATGCGGAATTAACGCACTTCGGCCAGAATATTCAGTTTGCGGGCGCGAATGGCGTAGCAAGCGTATGCTCATCAGCCCCTGCCTGGGTCAATGCACCAGCTAATACGCGCCCTAAGCCTGCACGAGTCCCGCGCCCACATCGCGTTGCGGTGCTTGAAGCGATGTTGCTTTGCTCTTTAAGTGGCTACGGACTGCGGCACCAGCCAACCCTTGATTGGCCTCGATTTCCAACGCGGCCACACCTGCCACGTGAGGACAAGCCATGCTGGTTCCGCGAATGGAGCGGAATTCGCGCGGAAGAGGCCAGCTCGATAGAATACCTACTCCTGGTGCGGCGATATCCACTGCTCCGCCATTACCGTTGATGGCACCACAAGAAAAATCTGCGGCGTCCAATACTTGATCGACTGCGGCTACGGCCATCACACTTGGAGAATTCGCTGGCGCACCCACTGCGGCAATGAACCCGAACCGACGAGCGCTCTCGTTGCCGGCGGCCGCGATCACCAACGACCCGTTGTTTAGCGCAAACTGTGCCGCTCGTTCATACGCCGGATCAAAAGGTTCCCCTGCGCGGACAGCCCTGACTAGGGACATGGAGATGATAGCTGCGCCCTGCTGTACTGCCCATATCATGCCTGCAAGAATATCGCGCTGGCGGCCATCGCCTCGGTTGGACAAGACCTTTGCGACCACTAAGGAAGCGTCCGGCGCCACCCCGTAGCGTGGCCGTTGCGCGGATTTGCGGGCACCTGCGATAGTTCCGCAGCAGTGGGTACCGTGACCATTGTGATCATCGACGGCTTTGCCCGGAACAAATGAGCGAGCAGCAGCGATCTTGTTGCGGAGGTCGGGATGATGAATGTCGATACCGGTGTCTGACACTGCAACTTTCACCCCGTCACCCGTGTACTGGACGTTTGTCACTCCGATAGCCTGTAGACCCCATGTTAGATCCGCGTTGTCGGCGAATGTTGGCGTAATAGCTGGCGAGGCCGCATCGACGAAGGCGTAGAACTCGGGGAACGAATCATCCACCGATTCGGAGTTCATCATGTTCGAAGCAATAGCTGCTGAATTGTCATCGCCGCTGCGGTGATCGATGATGGCAAGTTTCAGATCTTCGTACACAATTGCATCGCTTTCATCCAGACTGCCAGGTTCGTGGTCCGTTCCAAAGCAGACAGTCCGGCTATCGCTGCCAAAGGCCCTGCAGTACTCGTCCACGAGTTCGGCGGCCCCGGTTACACCATCGTTTAACACGACCACTCTAGCTCCCGTCGGGATGGGGCGAATCAGTCGTGGCGGTCGTGGTTTGTCAACCAGGGCAAGCCGTCGAGGCCGCGGAACCGATCGCCTGGGCACAGTAGCGGCCGGCCGAGTTCAAGTGCCCGCGAAGAATTGTGCTCATGTCCGATGAGCAGATGCCTCGCAACGCAACCGGCAAGATTCTGCCTCGCTCCCTGAGAGAGAACTCATTCTTCGAGTCTTTATCCGAGGGGAACTCCGGCCTCATTGCCGATTCGAAGCCCTACGCAAATTAACGCATTCATGTGAGTAGACACCATGGAGAATACATTCAAAAGCAGATTCGCTGCCTTGACCAAGCACCTCCCTTTTCGTTGGCAGCAACGGCTTTACCAGCGGTTGGTTGCAGGCGATATGCCATCAGCGCTCGACTTGCCGACCGGTCTTGGCAAAACCTCGGTCATGACCATTTGGCTGCTGGCGCGAGCAGTCAATCCCTCGTTGCCAAGGCGGCTGGTTTATGTGGTGGATCGTCGCGCAGTAGTGGATCAGGCTTCGGCTGAAGCCGAGCAATTGCGAAATCAGTTGGCACAAGACGATATGGCGGGGTTGCGGGCTGCACTGGGCATGACACAGCCATCACTGGCCGTCTCAACGCTACGGGGCCGCCTGGCAGACAACCGGCAATGGCTGGCCGACCCGGCCGCGCCGGCAATCATCGTCGGCACCATCGACATGATCGGCTCGCGGTTGCTGTTCGAGGGCTATGGCGTGTCACGTGGTATGCGGCCCTTTCATGCTGGCCTGTTGGGTGCCGACAGCTTGTTTGTCATTGACGAGGCGCACCTTTGCCCGCCATTCGAAGCATTGCTGAAGCACATCGAAACGGAGGCAGACCTCAAACCGGATGACGAGAACGACCGCCAACTGATCCCTCCATTGCGGTTGCTATCGTTGTCAGCGACCGGGCGTCAGAACAGTGAACGCGCATTCCCCCTCGAACCGGCAGACCGTGAAGATGCACTGGTTACCCAGCGTCTGGATGCTCAAAAAAGCTTGTCTATCGAAGCAATAGACACCGATAAAAATCTCGCAGAAGGTCTGTCTGAACGTGCCTGGCAGCATCAACAACCGGGGGTGCGGGTGCTGGTGTACTGCAATCGTCGCAAGGATGCACAGGCCGTCATGGCGGCGATTGAAAAAATCGCCCGCCGGGAAAAAATCAAAATCAACAGCGAGTTGCTGGTCGGTGCACGGCGGGCGTATGAGCGCGAAAGCTTGTCCGGCTGGTTGAATGAGACCGGTTTCAAGGCCGGTTCCGAACAGCGCAGCACACAACCGGTATTTTTAATCGCCACCTCGGCGGGGGAAGTCGGGATCGACCTGGATGCCGATCATATGGTTTGTGATCTGGTGCCGTTCGAGCGCATGGTGCAACGCTTCGGACGCGTCAACCGGCGTGGCGGTGGGGAACGTGCGGCACAGATTGATGTGTTGACGACCTCACCGATCGAACCCTCAAAACCAGCCGACAACGCCAAAGACAAGGAGCAACAGAAGTACGCGGTCGCGTATGAAAAATATCAGCTTCACGTAGCTCAGCTTGGGGCCTTGAAGGCTTTGCAACTCCTTGAACATGACAGATTTGATGCCAGCCCCGGTGCGATTAATCACCTTAAGCATCGCAGTGGTTCAGACCCGGCATTGGCCAGAACAATCCAAACCGCCACCACACCGGAACCGTCGCGCCCGGCACTGAGCCGCGCTTTGGTCGATGCCTGGGCCATGACCTCATTACGCGAACATCCCGGTCGATCGGACATCGCGCCCTGGCTGCGTGGCTGGGTAGACGATGAACCGCAAACCACCGTGGCCTGGCGTGAATATCTGCCTTGCCCGGAAGATGGTCGCGCGCTGGATAGCAAGGAGGTCACGGCGTTTTTCCGCGCCGCGCCGCTGCATATAACGGAACTGTTGGAAACGCGCACCAGTGAAGTGTATGACTGGCTGCTCAAGCGTGCTAAAGAAAGTGATCAAGCAGGTGTGATTGCCCTGGTGCTGAATGCCGCCGGCGAATATCAGTCGTTCATGACGGTGCAAAATTTGCGTGACATCGCCAAAAATTCACAAATCCGAAAGCAGCAATTCCTCGGTTCACTGATCGGTCAGCGTATTGTCATCCGGCGTGGTTTTGGCGGCCTGGATACCGATGGTCTGTTGGATCAAAAGGCCAAAGAGCTACCCATGACGCTCGACGCTGATTGGCCAGCTCTACCGCGATGTGATTGGCGAGTGCGATATTGTCCAGTTTGACCGCGCTCAGCGCACCGTTACTTTTCCTTATCGCTACGCCAAGACCCGCCAATAGGAGCCCCTGACCTGGCCCTTAGTCGAGTGCCTGTGGCGTATCGCCATGCACCTCCTGCCCAAGCGCATACCGCCGGTGCGCAACTACGGTTTGCTTCATGGCAACGCCAAGCCATTATGGCGGCTCGTGCAGTGGGTACTGCACATCGCGCCGGCGCCGGTGTCACCCAAAACGGCTAGACCTTTTCACTGCCCGCACTGCGGTTCTCCCATGCGAGGTGGGTCGTTCATACCAAACAGGGCGTTTATCTCGCCACTCGGACCGCCACTACCGGGGGGGTGAGTCACGGCATGGCTGCCTGAAACGCTAGCCTTGCGGCGCCGGCGATTGGATTGCGCCGCCACACGCACTATAGGGAGGGTGGGTCTTGGGCTATGGCATCCTCCAAGTTTGGCCGGGCTGGCTCAGGCTACCGCTCGGCTTCAACAAAGCCCGAATTCCGCCAAACCCCGCCTGCCGCCGAACACCTCGAACTAATTTCCATACACTAAGGCTGCCCTAACCCCGGCGCTTGTCCAACACCGGAGCAGGTCGCGGCTACGCGCGACCTATCCTTATTTGTTGACCTATCCTTATTTGTTGGATGGCCCAACCCGATTACTCATTCTTGTTCTGCTCGAATTCTACCCAATAGGTCTGCTTGTGGCCGTGTGCCGTAAAATCCGCACACATGCCGAGCGCCTCGGCTTCAGAGGTCAGCGCTACACATCGTGTTGATATTTGACGTCGAGACGTCTATTGTTCAGCCATGACGACCACCCGACAAAAAATCCCACCGGGGCGTGTGCGCGATGCAATTTTGAACGCACTTCTCAACGCCCCCAAGCCATTAACGATCAGTCAAATCTCAAACGAGGTTGATCGGCAAATTGGCCCAACCCCGGCATCTTCGATTAGGTCATACCTACGGTTACATACACCCGAATTTTTTATTCGGGAAGAGCGAGGAGTATACAGCGCGCGCAATGGGCGCCCGCGCCCCAGACAACGCTTCTTCGCTGAGTTGGAATCCACCGAAGATGACTTTGGTTTTCACAAATCGGTGCTATACCACAATGATTGTTTGTCTTGGCTGGAATCCCAGCCCGAGACTTCGATACACGCAGTTGTTACAGACCCACCCTATGGCCTGCACGAGTACACGGACGGGCAGCAAAAGAAACTCCGACAAGGAAAAGGAGGCGTCTGGCGAATTCCGCCTTCGTTTGACGGCCACAAACGTAGCCCGTTGCCCCGGTTTACCACGCTAGAGCGAAATCAATTGGAGGAAATTGAAGATTTCTTTCTTGTCTGGGCCAAGACATTGTTGCCAGCACTAGTCCCAGGTGCAAATGTGGTGGTTGCATGTAACCCGCTAATTTCTTTTATTGTTTCTTCTGCAATTGCGCAAGCAGGTTTTGAGAGGAGAGGGGAAATTGTCCGTTTGACCACGACCATGAGAGGGGGGGACCGACCCAAAGGTGCACATGAGGAATTCTCCGACGTAAGCGTGTTGCCACGCTCAATGTGGGAACCGTGGCTGATTTTTAGAAAGCCATTGGACGGTCGCGTGCAAGATAACTTGCGTAATTGGGGAACCGGCGGTTTTCGAAGAATTAGCGCCGACAAGCCTTTTGGCGACGTGATTCAATCAGCCCCAACCCGATCGCAAGAACGGGCGCTAGCGCCAC
Organism: Gammaproteobacteria bacterium; assembly: GCA_012103455.1. GTDB lineage: Bacteria > Pseudomonadota > Gammaproteobacteria > HK1 > HK1 > WLWT01. Next base: position 1,491,842 of record WLWT01000001.1, on the reverse strand, counting down.
ACCCTAGCCTGAAACCTCAGCAATTTATGCGGCAATTGGTAAGAGGTGTTCTGCCCCTAGGCAGGGGCATTGTGCTCGATCCTTTTGCTGGCGCTGGCTCAACTCTTGCGGCGTGCAACTATGTTGGCTACGACAGCATAGGAGTTGAGCGTGACGCTCATTATTTCAATGTTGCAAAGGATGCCATCCCAAAGCTGACGGCGTATTCCGGGAATGGCTCCAGTTAGGCGAGATAAATCCAACGCTCTCTGAGCTTTTTTATGCCATCAGCGTGGAGAGTTGCCGTCCGCGTTCCCAACTCTCCGCGAGTGTTCTTCCTGAAATCATCTGTCGTTACGTGACCTAAGTAGACTTCGGTAAATGCCATCGGCTTGCGGTCTATCGCCGGTTCAGACTCGGTATCTACCTCGTAGAGGAAGATGCACATCCACTGTTCTCTTGCTTCGTGCGTGTCTACTGCGCCACCCTTCTTACGCGTGGACTTGATTTCGACTCCTTTTTCACCAGCTTTCACGGAGTTCTTTGGATATACGCCCTGTACGACCCAATCAGGATGGCCGTTAAAGTACGCGTTTTCGACCAATACGCGTGCATGCGTTGCAAGGCTGGCCGTGAGCATATCGGAAAGGACGCCAGACATAATGGCGGGCCTCAGCATGTCATCAAGCCGCTGCAGACCCTTGCCTGCAAGATGCTCGTTTACGTCATAGAAAAAGTCGTAAACGTCCTGGAGAGCGAGGCGAAAATCATCGATCCTCAGCTGGTAAGGCAACTCGGCCGCAGGGTTGAAGCGGCTTGCATCTACAGTGTTTCTTTTCAGTGGCACAGATTATTCTCTAGTTCACGATACGATATCTGGCGAGCATAGCTTAGTCTTGCACCGAAGGGATGCCCGACGCTCTAACGGTCCAGGTCAGCTGCGGTCGGAGCGCGTAGCGCGGAGGGAACCAAAACGCGCAGCATTAGTGGCGCGACATGGGATACGCTGCCAGGTGCAGCGATTTCATTTCATGTGGTGATAATGGTGCTGCTAAAAAGACGCTTCCAGACTATCATGTTCGCGTAATCCTTCCGTTCTCGCGGTGAAAGAATCCCTGCCGCGGGTACTCATCGCGCCACGGTGCCTTTTGACGGAACCCAAGAGGCGACGGACGGACGTGTCACGCATCGCGCGCAGCATCAGCGGCGCATCCAAGCCGTTTCGAAACTGCCGGAGGCGCAGGACGCCAAGGTTATGAACACAGAAGTACTTGATCAGTCGGTTGAAACCGAAGAGTTGGAAGGCATCGAAAAGCGAGGCGCGCCATGGGGCGACTACCCACTCGACGAAATGCTGATACGAAACGATCACCGGACTGTTCGTGACGTGCTGCACCGGATCGAGCAGGGCCGCTACGTGATGAATCCCGACTTTCAGCGCGACTTCATCTGGACCGAAGACAAGCAAAGCAAGCTGGTCGAATCCGTGATCATGCGAATTCCGTTGCCGGTTTTCTACATGGCGGAAGATCCCGAGGGCCGAATGGTAGTGGTCGATGGCTTACAACGGCTGTCCACATTCAAGCGCTTCGTCGATGGCGAACTCAAGCTCCGGCTGCCCGACCGTTCCGAGCTTGATGGCAAACGGTTTGCGGACTTACAGCCCAAATTCCGGAACCGTGTCGAGGACTGCAACCTCATCTTCTATATCATCGACTCGAAAGCCCCCGAACGAGCCAGGCTCGATATCTTCGAGCGCGTCAACGGCGGTTTGCAGTTGACGCGTCAACAAATGCGTAACTGTCTTTACATGGGGAAGGCGACTCAATTCCTCAAGGAAGAAGCACATACCGATATATTCATAAAGGCGACAGGCGGCAGCCTGAGTTCCAAGACGATGCGGGACCGCGAGTTCGTCAACCGTTTCTGTGCGTTTCAACTGCTGGGTGTCGATGCTTATCAGCGCGACGACATGGACGATTTTCTTGCTCGTTCCCTGCGTAGCATGAACGAGATGAACGCCACGGAGTTGACAGCGCTTTCTGCGATGTTCCGTGTTGGTCTGGCCAACAATTATCTGCTCTTTGAACGTCACGCATTTCGCAAGCACGAACCCGAACAAGAGCAAAGGACTGTGCTCAACGCTTCTTTTTGGGACGTGATGTCCACCGGACTGTCGCGCTACTCGACGGCCTATATCGAAGAGCACGCCGAGTCACTTCGAGATGCGATCCAACTTCTGCTGTGGGACGATGAGTTCAACACGACCATCACCCGCGGCCCGAACGACCCCAAGAAGGTGAAGAGACGGTTTGAAATGGCCCGGATGGCGCTGCGGGAGGTTCTCGGTGATCACACGGATTGACCTTCGGCACTTCAAGTGCTTCGAGAGACTGAAGCTACCGCTGCGGCGGCTCACGCTGCTGTCCGGCCTCAACGCCTCCGGCAAGTCCTCGGTGCTGCAGGCCATCGTTCTATTGCATCAGACAATGCGTGAGCACGAATGGTCTCAGCGGCTCATGCTCAATGGTGCAGCGCTTTGTCTAGGCGCTGTCAGGGATGTAATCGATCAGATCAGCGGAGGGCGAGAGTTTTCGTTGGCGCTCGAGGACGATGAGGCCGGCCTGATTGAGTGGGAGTTCCGCGGCGAGCAAGGGGCGATGTCGATGGCAGTGCTGCGGGTGCAGGCGCCCGCACACAACGATGCGCAGTGGCGGACGGAGCATTCACAACCGTTGCAGCACCTGCTCCCGGAGGCGGTGGCCAACTCGCCCGCAGGTGGCTCTTTAGCGAGGCGTTTGCGCGGCCTGAGCTGGCTTGCCGCCGAACGGCTGGGGCCGCGAGACATCTACCCATTGGAGGATCCCGAGCTGACCCCCGTGGTGGGCGAGAGTGGCGAACACGCGGCCAGCGTCTTGTACTCGGGAGCGGACGAGCGTGTCGCTATCCCGCTGCTTGTAGCGGGGACCCCTCCCACCCTGCTACGGCAAGTCGAAGCACGCATGGGTGAGTTCTTTCCTGGCTTCGGGATGGACCTGTCGCCCGTGGCGCACGTCAATGCCGTCACACTGGGGGTGCGCACGTCACGGGATACGCAGTTCCATCGCCCAGGCCATACCGGGTTTGGCATCACCCAGGTGTTGCCCATCATCGTCGCGATCCTGTCTGCGAAACGCGATGACTTGCTGCTCATTGAGAACCCTGAAGTGCATCTACATCCGGGGGGGCAGGCCAGGATGGGCAAATTACTGGCCCAAGCGGCGGGGGCCGGCGTACAGGTGATGATTGAATCCCATAGCGACCATATCCTGAACGGTATCCGGCGTGCAGTCAGGGATGGCGTCCTCGAGGCCAGCGACGCCGCCCTGTATTTCTTCCGTCCCCGCCACGAAGCCGAAGCGTCGGGCGCGGCTCAGATCGAGAGCCCATCCATAGATGCAGAAGGTGGTATAGACAACTGGCCCGCAGGGTTTTTCGATCAAATCGATCATGACATGCAGTATCTGGCCGGTTGGAGTTGACATGGACCTTCTGGCCAACGACCTGTCGGTTCATGAGCAGTTCCGCGACCTGGCCGGATTTCGCGATGCGCTATCTCAACTGATGGCCTTGCGCGGGACCGCGAGACGCTTCGGCCGCGAAATCCAATGCCACAGGACGATTCTCAATACGAGACCCATAGCGGGGATGTCCATGCAGCAAGCAATCGGCAATCTCGGCTTGGAGAGCCGGCGTGCCATCATGACCTGGCTGACCCGAACCGGTCCGTTCTGGGACGATGTGCGGCGGCACGGCGAGGACGACTGGCTGGAATGCAAGGGTGAAATCGTTACGGACACTGCCGTCGGGGAGGCGGCATTCAGGATTCTGCACGGCGTGGAATGTGGTTTGGTCAGCCTGACTCAGTCCGCGTGGTGTTGCTCCCCTCTAGGGGTGACTTGGGTCCTAGAGGCCGAAGGGATCGACAATCGAAACGTGGACGTTGAGAACTGGTGGCGCGCGGAAACACTCGAAGGCGCAATGCGCAGTCGAGCGGCGCCTCTTGGCTCGTGGGACGAATTGCGCGAGGCAGCGGGGAAGCGCTTCGCAAATCTCATGTTCGCGGACGATTGTTTCGCGCCTCTTGACGGGATTCCGTTCGCGAAGAGCGCAGCGGACAGATTTTTGGTGTTACTCGATGTTCTGGACCGCTTCGCGGGTGCATTTGGCGATGACGGTGCGCACGATGCGGAAGGTCATCGCATCTATCAGGATTATTTCACGGGGGAGCGGGCGCTGTTTTCCGACTCGTCGGATTCCGAGAAGCGCGACTTCCGCCATGAGCTTACTTTCATCCATCCCGAGGATCCGGCGAGCTCGCTGTTCTGCACTTGGCACGGGAAAATCTCGCATTTGACGCTCCGTCTCCACTTCTCGTGGCCCGTTGCGGCAGATAGACCGGTCTACGTCGTCTACGCCGGTCCGAAGATCACCAAGCGGTAGCTGGCGATGGCGGTCGAGAAGACACTCGACACCCGTCGCCAAACCATAGGTGTAGAGCGCCCATGGCGGGTGACCATTGAGAGCATCAGTGTCGATTGTCCATCGGCATCAAACTCGGTCCACTCCAGCGCCGTCACGCTATCTTCACGCGAACCCACAACATAGGGCACCCAATGGCGAAACAACTCCCACACCTCTCACTTTGCGTTCGACAACAATCTATCGACTTGTTTGATGGCATGTTTTCGTAACCCGCCTCGTGCTTGCGCTAAACCCTGGCCCATCAAGTGCACGGCTAGAGAGGCACTGGTGATGACACCTAGCGTTGCGTTAGCCAACGAGTACACTCGCCTCGCATGGACGTGTTGGGCAAACAAGGTTTGCATAAACCGATGAATATCTTCGAATTGGAAATCGCTGTAGCAAACGAGGTTAGGCTTTCGGGCTGTATTTGCGCTAGGTGGCCGATAAAAGCTAATAATGCTACAGAAGCACTGCCATTCATTAAAAATGATGTGCGAATAGCATTTTGACCTGATGTGATAACAGAACGAACGTTGCGACCCGCTGCATCCCGACCGGTGATAGGCACGACTATGACTGCGGCAGCTATTGCTTTTTGGGGGCGTGTTGGCAGCGGGCTTCGGGCGGTGGCGTGATTCGCCCGTCGTGTAGCCGCAGGGTGCGCGTGGCGATATGTCTTCGAAAATGGGCATCGTGGGACACCATGATCATAGCTTGTGGCAACCCCGTCAGTACTTCCACCAGCCGCTCGGTGGCGGCCTCGTCGAGCGCGTTATTCGGTTCGTCAAGCAATAACACCCGTGGCTCCATGGCCAACACCGCCGCCAATGTAACCAGTCTTTTCTCTCCGCCCGAAAGCTTGTGGGTCACCCGATCCCTACAATGGACAATGTCGAGTTGGCTTAAAACCGCATCGACGATAGCTAGCGCCTCGGCTTTATTCTTGCCTAGATTAAGCGGGCCGAAAGCGATGTCTTCGGCCACCGTTGGACAAAACAGTTGATCATCGGGATCTTGAAACACCAAGCCGGCCAAGCGGCGTACTTCGTGAAAGTCCGGCTCGCGTTGACGGATGTGTCCGAATGCCCGGATCGTGCCTTGCCGCGGCGTGACCAAACCGACGATGAGTTGCAACAGCGTGCTTTTGCCGGCGCCATTGGTACCTGTGATGCAAAGGCGTTCACCCGCGTCTAATCGCAGATCGACGCCGCGCAGTACGTCCGGCTGTGCGGCGTACGCGAAGTGAATGCTGTTCAGTTCGATGAGCGCAGCCATTAGACATTGACGCCAAAGACGTTTGCCGCGGCGATGAGTGCCAAACCGAGTAGTGCGAGGGCGGCGAAATAAAGATCAGCGCGGGTATAGACGCGCTCGTCTAGTAAATAAATATGGCCACAGAAGCCGCGGCATTTCATGGCCGCCAAAATGCGTTCGGAGCGCTCGACCGCCCGTATCAATATCATGCCCACCAGATAACCGATGCAAACGTATGTATGCCGGGAGTTGGCTGGCCTGAAGCCCCGCGCTTTCATCGCGATCCGGGCGCGCAGGTATTCATCGTGCAAAACATCAATGTAGCGTACCGTGAACAGCAAAAGATGAATGAGCGTTGGCGGCACTTTGAGTCTGAGGAGTGCATGGCCGAAAGTGACCGGCTCCAAGGTTCCCACCAAGACCAGTAGTAGCAATACCACCGCGTTGGCTTTAAGGGCGATGTGCACCGCCCGCTCCACGCCCTCGAATGATGCGCTCAGCCCGAAGAGGGTGAACGCTGGATCGCCCGGGACTGTGAAAGGTAATAAAAGCAGCAAGATGATGATGAATCCATCCATCACCAACATACGTTTCAAGGTTCCGAGCAGGGGGGCGCCGCTGACTAGCAGTGCGCCGGCCGCGGTGGCGAGAGCGAGTAACAAGGCGGTGAGGGTGGCCGAGGACACTGTGACGATGGCGAATACAACGGCCGCTACGATTCGCGCCCTGGGATCGATGCGCTCGATGAGGGCCGGCGCTAGTCTGGCATTGGGCCCGTGATCCAGGACGTGAGCCACTAGCGTGAACCGTGTTTCAACTTTTGGCGTGCGGCCAGATAAAAAGCGATACCGCATAAACCGATGATGTAGCCGATCCCGCCTAGCAGGGTTTGCAGATTACGCTGTTCTTTATAACTGGCGATCTCCTTGCGCAGCGGTTTTATCTCTTGCGCGATGAGGGCGGCCAGCCGGGTCTCATCGAGTTGCGTTTGATCTTTGGGGACCGCCGCAATCGGGGCCGTTATTGGACGCACTGGCTTTGCATCGCCGCGCGCCTGCCCCAACGGCAGTTCATCGGCGCCTAGATGGACTTCGGCCGCGTGACCTGCACCTAAGTTAGCGTGGAATATGTGGTCCGCGCGGGCCGCTGGGTTGTAGGTAAAAAAACCTTCGGCGTCGGTGATGATTTGGGCCAGGGCATTACCTTGCCGGTCGCTGACGTGGATAGTGGCATCGGCTGCCATCGTGCCGTCTGAAAATCCGAGTTCCCCTTCAAACCGGTCCCCCGTTGCGTACACCGAAAGGATCAGTTTGTGGGCGTGGGTGATCGGCGTTAAGACCAAGCACACCGTGGCGAGCAAACCGCAGCGGATGAGGCCGCGCATGCGCTTGCCGCTAGGCGCCCGGGCTCTCATACGCCCGGACGCTCATGCACCCATTGGCCGAAGCGGTGCAACGATGAGTTCCGGTTTGACCCGGCTGATGAGCGCGACCGCCGCGCCGCACAGACACGCTTCTATCAGCATGATGGGGATGTGAGCCACTAAAATGAGTTTCGCCGCGGTCAAGAATTCATCCCCGGACAAAGCCAAGCTGAGGGCCACCGCGAGGGTAGTGAGGGCGATCGCCGCACCGCCACCCAGCGCGCCCCAGCAAAACGCCGCCTTGGGGCCAGGAATCGCGCGTAGCCCCATGCGGCAGAGATAATAAGCGGCGATCGCCGGGAGGGCGGTGTTGAGGGTGTTGACCCCGAGCACGGTAAGGCCGCCGAAGCCGAAGAACACCGCTTGTAGCAGTAGTCCCACAAACAGCGCGGGAAAGGCGGCCCACCCGAGTACCAAGCCCGCTAACCCATTCATAATGAGATGAGCACTGGCCGGTCCCACGGGTACGCTGATGAGCGAGGCGACGAAAAAAGCGGCGCTCAGTACACCGGCGGTGGGGATCTTTTCCAGCTCTAATTGTTTGAGCCCGTAGCCAACCCCCGCCAAAGCCAATAGGGCGCCGCCGCTCAATACTTCAGCGGATAGGACGCCGTCAACGATATGCATCAGCTATTACCAACATTCGGGTGCCCCATTATTCATTCGGGTGCCCCATCATTTAAGTTCGTAAGCCCGGATCCACAATACGGCGTCCTGGGATAGCGCCTTGCCTTCGTACACCGTCGCAGGTCCGGTGCCGAGGGCGGCGAAGCCCCAAAAACCTGCCCGTGGGATACCGAAAGTGAAGTAACCGTTGGCGTCGCTTTTTATCACCAAGGCACCGCCGGGCGGTGGTACCACGGTGGCGGGTTTGGGCCGGTTGGTGTCCATGTCGGGCTCGGCGGCTAAGTACTCCACTTCGATGTCCGCATGGGGCACCGGCTTGCCCTCGGCGAGCACTTGACCGGTGAAGGTGGAGCCGGCGAGCGCGTTGGTGGGTTTGGTCAGCGGCACGATCTCGGTGGCTAAACCCAGCGCTTGCGCCCAGTTCCCCGGTACGCCGGCATGGTTGACGTAGGCTTTGGCGATCTGCTCGATGAACTTATTTTCGCTCGCCTCATAGAACGGGGCTTGGTGGAATACGAGTACATAGTCGCCGACACGGTTGAACGTGGCACTCGCTTCAAACGCGGGCGCTGAATTGGCTACTCCCGTGAATTCAATGGGCGATAGCGCCGGCAGCAGATCCACCCGCTTGCCTTTGTGCAGGTAATAAAAAGCTTTGGGCTGGGTTAGGGCCATTACTTGGCCATTGGCCATGGGGTGCCAGAAGATCAACTTGAAGGTGACGGAGCCGGCCCGTTGCAGATTGACTTCCGGCGTATAGATGAGCAGGAAATGGGCCAATACACTCTGGCTTGCGCCCATGGCCCCAAGCGCTACTAACAAAGCGGCCCAGTACGCTCGCGATCGCTTAACAGCAAACGACAACATCGGCCACCGCCCGCGGATCACTGCATTCACTATGTTTTTAGTCCCGGTTATCGAGCACGGCGTAGCGCTGGGAAGACGATGCGGTTTGAACTCGAAGCGAGCCATGCAGCCAGTCCGCGCGCCCTCAGGCGACTCTACGCCGTTGCCTATCCAACAAGCACTGGTGGTTACCATGTTCTAGTGGCGCACCAGTTATACGGCGTCACCGAAACGGACTTGGCCGCACCTTCGGCTACCCCGGCCGGAGGTTGGGGTGACGCGGCCCAAGGCAGGTCTCCTGGCTCACGGATCACAGGTGGCGGCCCGTCTTCCCCGGAAGTCTTGACGACTGTCCGAGTGACTGCTCTGGTGGCCGCCGCCTCACCGCTCACAGTTGCGGGGACAGCCGCAGCTCACGTTCGTTTGAGGTAGCTAACCCGCCGCGAACGCTTCTGCTGTTCCCTTTTAATCCTCTGGCGCCAGGGGCGCCGAAGAACCAAGGGCCATCGGCTGGTTACTTTATGTAAGTGCCCCTGTGGCCGCAAGCAGGATTAGCGGTGACCGCCTCCCTCAATAGGGGCCATTCAATAGGGGACGGTAGTCGTCGAATTGGCCGATGGCGAGGTTATCCACCTTGCCGGACTCGTCCCAGCGCCGCAGGCGCACGGCGGCCTGATAGTACGGCTCTTCTTTGAAGCGGGTTATCTCCTCTTCGCGCATGGGACCACCTTGCTGTTGCAGGGAATGCATGGAAGGGTGCGACAGCCGCGCGAGATAATCGGGTTCCACGGCACACAGATAACGCTTGGCGGCCACGTGCAACCGCACCGGCTCACTGATCGGCGGAGGAAAGAGCCGGGCAAGATAAGCGCCGCCGGCCTCATCGTGGCGGTGATAGCCGAACTCGTCGTCGGCGTGTTCCAGAAGATGACCGATGTCATGCAACAGCGCGGCTATCACCAGGGTATTCGGCGCGCCCTGCGCGCGGGCCAGCGCGGCGCATTGCAAAGAGTGTTGGTTAACGGTCACCGTCTCGCCATAGGCGGCCTGCCCGCGGCGGGCGTACAGCGACACAATAGTGTCCATGCATTGAGTCATGCGCTCTTCTCCATAATGCGCAAGCGGCTGAGCAGCGTGTCTTGGTCGGCATAACAGCCCTGCAGATGGCGCCTGCCGCCGGAAAACCCACGCCGCCCGTGCAGCACGCGCTGATTGTCCACCACTAAAAGATCGCCCGGTTGCAAGCTAAAGCTCACCACGGCGGCTGCCGCGTGCAAAGCCTGGCCGAAGCGGCGGTATGCACCGTAAAACCGATCAACGCTGACCGCCGGTAGGTCTAGCGGCGCGATGGAACGGTTGTTATACCGGACCGCCCTGATTCGCTGATGTTCATCGGTTTCGATAAGCGGTGCCCGCGCCTGCAAGTCCACGCCGGGTGCTTGATAACGAAACAACACGCTGTGTTGCGTCAGCGTAGCGAAGTCGCTAGGCCACTCTTCGCGCAACTCGCGGGCCGCCCTGAAGCCATCCGAGAGCAGGGATTCGCCGCCGTTGGCACTGGCCTCCAGACAATGCAGGAATTGTAAGCCGGGTACCGGATCGCGGTAGGGATTATCCGTGTGCAAACCCAAGCCGGTGTTGCTGAAGGCTAAATTGTCCGGTTGTTCTTCTTGCACTACGTCGAATAACCGGCCGTAGTTGGTTTCGCGCACGTAACCTATGAGTTCAGCGGCACGGCACACTTGTCCCGGTTGCTGCGGTACGCCATGCAATAGGGCTACCCCGTCGTCACGGATGGCCCGCAGCCAATCTCGCAGTGCATCGTCATTGGACTCGAGCGTGGCAAAGTTGGCGCGAAACAGCCGGCCGTTCATTGTGTTATCCCAGACCCGCGGTTCTGGCGCGGCGCTAATATGGGGCGGCAGGGCATGCCGGGCTAGCCAGACGGCGTCGAATTCGGTGTTTAGTGCATCGGGTTTGAAGTGGACGGCTACGGTCTGCCGGTTTACATCCAAGTTCGCGGTCCCTATGGCCGTGTCTTGTGCCAGATCCATGGCGTCGAAGATGCGCTGGCCGTTATCCCGGTGGCGGGCGCTAGCGATGTTGTCGCGCAGCCATAGCGCCGGAAACGCACTTATCTCGCCGCTGGTCCATCGAACGTGCAAGCAATTGACGTTGTAACGGATGCTGGCGGCGGTATGTTCGCGCGGTTGCGTCACATCGCGTAACGGTGGGTTGATTGGCATTGGCCCCAGTCTGGCAGAGCGGGGAGACCGGCGTATTATAGAATCGACGTGAACGTTTGAGTGAGGGGCGGATACCATCCGGACTGGACCGGTGGCCGTAACGCCTGTTACAGGCGGCGCGAATGCGGCGCACGCCAGGTGTCTCAGCGCTTTGCATGGGGCCTGAGTCGAAGACGTCACGGGAGGCGGCTAGCGGTAGTGGGCCGAGGTGATGAAGGCATCGAAGCTTTCACACCACACGAGCACTGTAGTGTAGCGTTTGACATCGATTTCGGGTGGCACCTGCACGATGAAGTTGTCGAATGATCCGACGTCGCCGAGCAGGGCCGCCTGAGAGCGTACGCGCAGAAACTCCTCCTTGGTCTCTACCTGCTGTTTGACCAAATACAGTTTGTAGTTAGGGCCGGGTGCCACCGAGCCGCGCAGTGAGATGGTGCGTTCGCTGATGTAGAACTCGCCTTTGCCCCAATGCAATAAATCATGGCCGCGTACCTCGTCCGGGATCGGTGCTCTATACAGCGCCCGCGTGCCGAGGGCTTCTACTTGAGCGTCGTCCGGCCCTTCAGAGGCGGTGAGGATCGGCAGTATGTAAATGCCAAGAGCGATGCCTGCTACGAACACCGCACCGTGGGAAACCAATAGAAAGATTCTTTTCAGCATGAGCATATTCCTCGAACAGTGCGCAGCGTAAGTGTACTGTCCTATACAGAACGTAAGTATCAGAACCACCAGTTTTGTGTTTGGCAAGGCGCGGTGCGAAGTCGATAGTGGTGGTGTTATCGGCAAGCGCCGCACCGCCGCTAGGGGCAAAACTTGCGGCTCTTAACCTTTTGCTCACTAATGGGCATCTGCTAACAATAGTCATTGTTTCGTGAGTGCAAGGAAGCACCGCGCGCAGAACCGCAGTGTATATAGGTGATACCTGAGGATTCGAGCACGGCGCTGACGCCGCAATCGCGGAAAAAGTGCATTGTTAGAGGTGCCCTAATGACAGGCGGGCTGTTTGCTCATAGGCCATGGACGTGCTCTGATCCCACCGCTTACAAATTCGCAAGCGATGGAGGAGCACGAACGATGAAGAATATTTTGAAGCTGCCGGCCGCGGCCGCGCTGATGGGCACTTTAGCCCTAGGCACTGCAGTCCTGAGCAACCGTGTGCAGGCGGCAACCGGTGACACCTTGAAAGCAGTGAAGGACCGCGGCACGTTGCTGTGTACTGGCCACAACGGCACCTATCTAGGCTTCGCCGAGGTCGATGACAAGGGGGAGTGGCGTGGCTTCGATATCGAGTTGTGTAAAGCGCTTGCCACCGCGGTATTAGGCGCCCCCGACAAACTCAAGATCATTCCCATCAGTTGGGCGCAGCGTTTCCCCTCTATTCAGTCCGGCGATATCGATGTGATCATCAAAGTCACCGGCTGGACCATGGGGCGTGATACGGAGCTGGGTTTACAGTTCAGCCGGCCGTATTTTCTAGGCCCCACGCAGTTGATGGCGCATGAGGAGATCGGTGCCGGCAGCGCCAAGGACTTGGATGGCGCCACCGTGTGCGCATCGGCGGGAACCAGCACCGAGCGTATCGCCGCGGACTATCTCAGCAACGTGGGCGTCAAGTTTGAAATGGTCACGTTCGAGAAGACCGAAGAGATGCGTAGCGCTTATTTCGCCGGGCGCTGCGATGCCTTCGCGGGCTGGGGGCCTAACCTGGCCATTACCCGGAGCAAGGCGCCGGACCCGGACAAACACATGATCTTGCCCGACGTGATGGCGGTTGAGCCGGAATCGGCTGCCATGCGCCAAGGCGACGATAACTGGGTGGATATTCTCAATTGGATGTTCACCGCTTTGCTCATCGCCGAGCAGTACGGCATCACCCGGGCCAACGTGGATGAATTCATGGGCAAAACCAACAATCCGACGGTTGAGCGCCTGCTTGGTAAAACACCCGGCATCGGCGATCGGTTGGGGCTCAGTAACGATTGGGCTTACAAGGTCATCAAAAACGTGGGCAACTATAAGGAGATCTATGATCGCACGTTGGGTGGTGGCTCAGCGTATAAGTTACCCCGTGGCCCGAATGCGCTGATCACCGATGGTGGCGTGATGTATCCGTTGGTGCTCGATTAGACCTTCCCTAGTTAGACGTTAATACAGTTAGACGTTAATACTTGCATGGCGGCGGAATCTATGCTGGTTCCGCCGCGCTGTCATGCTAAACATTTTGCGCGACAAAAAAGCCCGCGATAACGCATTGCAGGCATGTGCGCTCGCGCTCGTCGTCATGATCGTGACGGCTCTTGGCATTACCACCTACAACAATTTGACCGAGCAGGGCATTACGTCCGGTTTCGGATTCTTGGAGCGTAGCACCGGTTGGGATATTCCGTTTGCCCTGCTCGACTATTCCATTCGCGATCCGTATTGGCGGGTGCTGCTCATCGGCTTTTTGAATACGCTGTTCATCGGCGTTATCTCGTTGGCGTTCGCCACGGTGTTCGGCGCTTTGATCGGGATTGCCCGTATTTCGGCCAATCCGCTGTTGCGCTTCCTGGGTTCTGTTTACGTTGAGATATTCCGCAATATTCCACTGATATTGCAGGCTTTTTTCTGGTACGCCATGGCCATGCACTTGCCGCCGCCACGCCGCGCCTTCGAGTGGGAGGAGGCCGTGTTCTTGTCCAGCCGCGGGATCTACATGCCCGCGCTTAACGTGGCGCCGTGGTTCTATGCCACGGTTGTGTTGGTTGCCGTCTCGGCCGTCACCGGGGCGGTTATCTGGCGCCGGCGGGCGCGGGCCGCTGGCCGTACCGTCAACACGGCTTATCTGTTGGCCGGTTGTGCCGGGGTGTTTGCTGTGATGGCGGCGGGTCTGCTCATCGTGGCGGTACCCACCGGTGAAACGCTGCTTGAATACCCGGTGCTAAAAGGCTTGCGCTTCGATGGGGGGATGCACGTTATTCCAGAGTTCTACGCGTTGGCTCTATCGATTATCGCATTCGGCAGCGCTTATATAGGCGAAATCGTGCGGGGTGGATTCAATGCCGTGGAGCGTGGTCAATTGGACTCGGCCAAGGCCCTTGGCCTCAAGCCTTGGATGATTTTATTGCATGTACATCTGCCCTTGGCGCTGCGGGCCATCGTGCCGCCTCTTGGCAATATGTACGTTTGGTTGATGAAAGCCACCACGCTTGGGATCGCCATCGGTTTTAGCGATCTTTTTATGATCGTATCGACCTCGATCAACCAGAGCGGCCAGACCATAGAGTTGCTGGCGCTGATGATGACGGGTTTTTTTATCATCAATTATTCCATCTCGTTGTTGATGAACCTGCTCAATAGAGCTATCGCCCTCAAAGGCTATGAAGTGCACCGCCGCACGGGGGCGGAGTTGTGAACGCGGATGATACTGTCCCGGCGCCACCACTGCGGCCAAGCCGGCTAAGGCGCCTGCAAGAGGCGTTGCTCGGCACCTGGGCTGATCGGATTATTACCCTGGCATGTATCGCTTTCGCCATAGCCGTGGTGCCGCCGCTGATCGAATGGGCTTTTATCAATGCAGTGTGGTCGGTCGATGACGCCGAGCAGTGTACGCCGGAGCGGGGCGCATGCTGGGCGGTGGTGCAGGCGCGTTTCAGACTGATATTGTTTGGCCTCTATCCGTATGACGAGCATTGGCGTTCAGCGCTTGCCAGCGGCACCATTGTGCTCGTCACCGTTATTTCCTGTATGCCGCGAGCGTGGACCGGGCGCCGGTTAGCTATTCTTTGGGCCAGTGGCTTTGTCGTTTTCTATCTGCTCATGCGCGGTGGTGCAGCCGGACTTACAGCAGTGACGCCCGATCGGTGGGGCGGTCTGGCGCTAACGCTGTTTATTTTTTCCGCTGTGGTACTCATTGGCTTCCCACTTTCGATCGTGCTGGCGTTGGCACGGCGCTCGAAGTTACCGGTGATTGCACGCCTTGCGGCATTCGCTATCGATCTCACCCGTTCGTTCCCGCTGCTCACCATACTATTCGCCGCCGCCGTCATATTGCCGTTCGCGCTGCCTGATTGGCTGCAAGGGGACAAGCTCTACCGCGTTGTTTTGGCATTCGCCTTCTTCTTCGCGTGTTATCAGGCGGAGATTGTCAGGGGCGGGTTACAGGCCATTGCCGCAGGCCAGGAAGAAGCGGCCAAATCGCTGGGGCTGAGCTATCCCCAAACCATGGCGTTGGTCATGCTGCCACAGGCTTTTCGCAATGCCCTGCCGGCGACTATCAATCAGATAGTGATTACCTTCAAAGAAACTTCGGTCGTGGTCATCATCGGCTTTTTCGAAGTGATGGCATCGGGCAACGCGGCTTTTGGCTCCGGGGAGTGGACCCATGCATATGTCGAAGTTTATGTATTCGTCGCACTTATCTATTTTGTTTTTGTGTTCTCTTTATCGAAATACGGCGCTTACCTGGAGCGCCGTATGAGCACTGGCCTTTAAACGATTACCAATTCACGAACGGTTCATCATGCGGCAGGCGTTGGTAGCTAAAGCACGACAAAGCAGGGGGTCGTCCTGCTCAATTACGGCGATGCTGCCGGCGCCCGCCAAGGCGAGTTGAAAAGCGCCGCTAGCTCCGACGATGCTGCCGCCGATAATGATGTCGAAATGCCCGTTCAAAATGTACTGCGGCGGTTTATCGGTCAGTTTGGACGTGGCCCCTAAACCGGCTCGGCGACAAATACCGGAATCAAACGTGGTGCTTTCTTTTGATATTCAAGATAAGGCGGAAAAGCTTCCACGCTAGCAGCCCACAGTTGCGCGCGCTCCGCATCCTCGGTGACTTCGCGTACGCGCATCTTGAATACTTCGGTGCCATCGCGCACTTCGACGTTGGGATCAGCGCGCAGGTTATATACCCAAACCGGATTCTTTGGCCGCCCACCGTAGGAGCCGACCAGCACGTAGCCGTCGCCGGCTTTGATCCGCATCAGTGGTGTTTTGCGGATCGCGCCCGTTTTATTACCGGTGTTGGTGACGATGATGCACGGCAGCCCGGTATCGCGCAGTGTGGTACCGCTGACACCGCCGCTGCCTTCGTAAGCTTCAACGTGTTCACGGACCCAGTCGATGGCGGGGGGTATGTATTGAGTCATGGTCAGCGCGTTCCTTCAAGTTCGGGTGACAGGTTTAACCGTAGGCTCAGCGTATGATAACTCGTAACGCTGGTAGCGCACGAAAGCGCTTGACCAATTGCTGGAACGATGGATGATGAGCCTCCCTAAAGCAAAGCGAGGCAGGGTGAACCGGTGCAGGCACACAATTTAATCATCATCATGTCGGACGAGCATGATCCGCGCTATCAGGGCGCGGCCGGTGATGCCGCCATGTATACGCCGCATTTAGGGCACCTCTAAAAATAGTAATTTTTTCGTGAGTGCAACGAAGCACCGCGCGCAGAACCGCAGTGTATAGGTCATACATGAGGATTCGAGCACGGCGCTGACGCTGCAATCGCGGAAAAAGTGCATTTTTAGAGGTGCCCTTTAGATGCATTGGCCGCCCGTGGTACCCGCTTTAGCAACGCGATTACGCCGAGCCCTATCTGCGTGCCGGCGCGGGCCGCGTTTGCTACCGGCAGACATGTGCATGACATCGGTTATTGGGACAATGCCATCGGCTACGACGGCGCGGTGCCGGGCTGGGGCCATGCCTTACAGGGGGCGGGCGTAACGGTGGAGTCGGTGGGCAAGCTGCATTACCAAAACGATGAAGCGCCTGCCGGTTTTGACGCCGAACATCTGCCGATGAATCTCTATAACGGCCACGGCATGGTGTGGGGCTCGGTGCGCGATCCACTGCCGTCGCAGGCGCCCCACGGCAAGCGTATGTTGGGGCCTTATATAGGCCCTGGTGAATCTACCTATACCCGCTACGATGGCAGCGTTACCGCCGCGGCGCAGCGCTGGTTGCAAACCCATGCCAATGACGGGCAACCTTGGTGTTTGTTCGTGGGGCTAGTGGCGCCGCACTTTCCTCTGGTAGTGCCCCAGCCCTATCTGGATCACTATTCGATCGCTCACCTCAAACCACGTAAGCTGCACCCGGAGACCGGCTATCAGCGTCATCCCTGGATCCAGCGTGAGCACGATTTCTTGCCGAGCGAAGAGCAATTTGCCGAGCGAAGAGCAATTTAAAGACCGCGCCGAGCGGGATATGGCCATCGCCTGTTATCTGGCCTTGATTACCTGGATGGACGAAAACGTCGGACGCATTATAGATACCTTAGAACGCTGCGGATTGAGTGATACCACCCGTGTTATCTATACCAGCGATCACGGCGATAACATTGGCCACCGGGGACTTTGGGGTAAGTCGAATTTTTATCTGGAATCGGTTGCCGTGCCATTGATCATGGCAGGCCCCGGTATCGAACCGGGGGTGTGCGAAACGCCGGTGAGTTTAATCGATCTATACCCCACGGTGTTGGCGGCTCTTGATGTACCTGTGCCGGCGGATGAGGCGCAGCGCCCAGGGCGATCATTGTTTGCACTAGCCAACGAGCGGACTGATCACGAGCGGCTGGTTTTTAGTCAATACCATGCCGTTGGCAGCGAGATGGCCGGTTATATGGTGCGCCACGGACGCTGGAAATATCACCATTACGTGGGTTATCCGCCGGAGCTTTTCGACTTGCAGGACGACCCCCAAGAGTTAAACGACTTGGGCTCTGATCCGGGGCATCAACCGGTCGTTAAAAACATGCATGAAGTATTGTTGTCGCAGTGCGATCCGCAGGCGGTGGACGCAGCGGCAAAACAACGGCAAGCGGAACTTATCGCCTATCATGGAGGCCGTGAACAAGCCTTGACCGTGGGTGCGCCCGCCGCCACGCCGCCGCCTGGCGAGACGAGTGCATAGAAGCGAAATTCCGCGAAGATCGAAAGAGAGTATGCCTATCTAGAGCCCCTTTGGGGCCGGCTTCACATTCGAAGCCGGTGGCCCGCCAATTGGCTGATACGAGGCCGCCGCCGGCGCCTTAGAAAACAGGAGCCGTTCCCGCGTAGACGATGATCTTCGATGTATCCGCGAACCAGTGCGCCAGTCCCGGGCAGCTATCGCGCCACCCGTCATGCGGATGGCGCCAATCGGCATACCCTAAACTGCTAGCCGTCACTATGCCCCCGGCACGGTTCGCATCCAGTTGTCCCACCGAACGCTCTAGGGCCTCGTAGCAGCGGCTCGCCCGCGCCGCTTCCAAATCTATTACTTCCTGAGATTTGATGCTTGCCTCGCGCCGGTTTTCCCGTGCCCGTACGAACAACGAGTCCATCAGCGCGGACCCTATGCTCTCCACTTGCAACTCCAACTCCAGTGCCTCTGGGTCCGCTGGATACAACGCACCGCCAGCCAATGCGCTCAAGTACTGGGTGATGATGAGAGATTCGCAGATCCCTAGACCGGAATCGGTGACTAGCAAGGGCACTTTGGCCGACGGTCCGTGCGCCAGTAGTTGATCAAGATTGTCTCCGCGCGGCGAGATGTCTACCTGCTCCACGCGGCCGATCAGTCCTGTGATATACACTGCCAAACGCGCTCTGCGGGCGTACGGAGAATTGCCGGTGTACAGCAGTTTCATAAAGGTCCTCTTAATGGCTGGCCGTTTGCTGGCCGTTTGATGGTTGGTGGCCACGCACGTTAACCCACTGAGGACTAATTCGCATCCTCGCGAATCATGTCGCAGGCTTTCTCACCGATCATGATGGTCGGCGCGTTGGTGTTGCCGGATACCAGCGTAGGCATGATCGAGGCGTCTACCACCCGCAAGCCCGCTACACCATGCACCCGTAGACGGTCATCGACCACCGCCATGGGATCCGAGCCCATTTTGCACGTTCCCACCGGATGATAGACGGTGGCGCCTGTCTCGCGGGCGTAGGCGAGGAATTCGTCATCGGTGTTGACGTCGGGTCCGGGCGTGGTCTCGGTACCTCTGAACTTGTCCATGGGCGGCGCCTCGACGATTTTACGCGCGAGTCGCATGGCGCCCACCACCGTGTCTCGATCCACTTGAGCGTCCAGGAAATTAGGTTGAATCGCAGGTCCCGTGAATGGATCGGTGGATTTGATATGAACGCTGCCCCGGCTTTCGGGCCGCAATTGGCACGGCCCCACGGTCATGCCGGGCTCGCGTTCAAGGGCGCGCTCACGGGTAAGGCTAAAGGAGGCGGGGGTCATGAAATACTGCACGTCCGGTGATTCCATGCCCGCGCGCACGTGGGTGAAGCCGACCAGGTTGGCGACGCTGAGAGCCAGCGCGCCCTGGCGCTTGGTCATGTACCGCAACAGCTCTCCCAGCAGCCGGGGACCGCGGGCGCGCTCGTTGTAGGTCACGGCATTGTTCACCCGCCAACTCAAACGGGTGACGAAGTGGTCTTGTAAATTCTCTCCAACTCCCGGGAGGGCGTGCACTACATGGATGCCGAGCGCCTGCAAATGGTTCGGATCACCCACCCCGGAGAGTTCTAGGAGCTGTGGTGAGCCGATGCTGCCGGCGCTCACAATCACTTCTTTAGCCGCTCTTAGCGATACATGTAGACGGCCACGCTGATAGGTCACTCCAACACATTTCTTGCCAGCCCAGTCCAAATGGCGGGCTTGGGCACCGGTGACGATATTGAGGTTTTTACGCTTGCGGACCGGCTCCAGGAAAGCAGCAGCCGTGCTCTGCCGCCGGCCGTTTTTGACCGTGAGTTGTACGTAACCGAAGCCTTCTTGCTCGGCGCCGTTAACATCGTCGTTGAGTGGAATGCCAAGGGATTCAGCCGCTGCCAACAATGCGTCGCACACTTCATGGCGTTCCACTTGATCCGATACGTGTAGCGGTCCGCCTACCCCGTGATAGCCGTCTTCACCCCGGCTTTGATCCTCTGAGCGGCGAAATAGAGGCAGCACCTCATCAAACGACCAGCCGCGGTTGCCAAGCTGTGCCCAGATGTCGTAATCGCGCCGGTGGCCGCGGATGTAGAGCATGCCGTTGATGGAACTGGACCCGCCCAGTACTTTGCCGCGCGGTATGGGAATAGGCCGGTTGTGGGTGCCCGGGTGGGGTTCGGATTCATAGAGCCAGTTGACCTTGGGATGGGTCAGGGTTTTTAAAAATCCGGCAGGGATGTGAATCCACGGCAGGGTGTCTTCGCCACCCGCTTCTAACAGTGCCACCCGTATGTTGGGGTTTGCGCTCAGGCGGTTGGCCAATACGCAGCCGGCGGAGCCAGCGCCGATGATGATGTAGTCGTAGCTCATGATTCTCCCTCTACTTTATCTAAGCCCGGAGTTATCGTAAGCCCAGAGTCCCTGAGGGTTTGGTCGATCAACAGGTCGGTCTCGCCGACGTAACTGGAACCGTCGCGTAGCGCTTACCAGTCGATGGGCGCATCGGTGCGCTCGGCCAGCACATGGGCCAAGTGACGGCCTTGCGCGATGGTAATGGCGCAAGCTTCCTCGACCAGGGCTTGGGCCTGCGGGCGCGGCATATGGGCGGCTAAGGCGAAAGCAGCGCCTTCTGCCATCACTAAGCCATTCGACGCCGTCATATTCGCTTGCATGGTTTGGGCGTTGACGCTCAGATCCGAGAAGATGGCCAGCGCGTGATTGAGCGCGCAGCCAGCGGCGGCGAACATCTGCGGCAGGGATAACCATTCGAGGGACCAGCCCTCACCGTCGCGTTCATGGTTTTGTACCATCGCCATATGCATAGTGCCGGCGAGGGCGGCGTTCCAGCGGGCCAGGGTGAGCAGTGCCTCTGGCGCAATAGGATTGGCTTTTTGCGGCATGGTCGATGAGCCGCCGCCGGCACCCGGGCGCAGCTCCGCCACCTCGCTTTGCGCCATCGCCACCAGATCGCTGCCCACTTTGCCCAGAGCGCCCGTCAGCAGACTCAGCCAGCTTGCCAGTTCCGCCGGTGTGTCCCGCTGCGTGTGCCAGGTGGTGGCCGGCGCCAGATCCAACTCCTGAGCGAGTGCTTCCACCACCGCCGGCCCGTGTTCTCCCAGTGCGGCCAGATTACCGCAGGCGCCGGCGAACTGAACGCGCAACAGGCGCGGCGTCAGCTCTTTCAGCCGTTGCCGTTGGCGTCCTAGGGGCGCTGCCCAACCGGCGGTTTTTAAACCAAATGTGGTCGGGGTGGCTTGTTGATGCCGGGTTCTAGCCACCATCACGGTGGCGCGGTGCTCTTCGCAAAGAGCGAGCAGTAGTCCGATGAGCTGGTTGAGCCGGCCCTTGATAATGGTTAACGCATCGCGTACGCGCAGCACCAAGCCGGTGTCGATAATGTCCTGACTGGTGGCGCCCCAGTGCAGGTACGGGCGGGAAGCCTCGGACAAGGCCTCCCTTAGCGCCGCCACTAAGGCGATGGTCACGACGCCGGAACGGGCGGTGCTTTGGGCCAGGGGCCGGGGATCCAACTGGAGGGCTGGGATGCGCTGTTCGATCTCCCTGGCGGCCCCGGCGGGGATTACCCCCACGCGCCCCTGAGCCGTGGCAAGCGCGGCCTCCACCCGTTGCATGGCGCGCAATTCAGCCGCGTCGGAAAAACACTCGGCTATTTCGCCATCGCCTAGATAGTCCTGATAGATAAGGGAGTCAGCCGGAGTGATGCTCATGGGCCAGAGTAATGCTCAGGAGGTTCGGATCAGAGCGCGAAGAACACGGTTTCGCGCGCGCCTTGCATATGGATATCAAAGCGGTAAGTGAGCGGGGCTGTAGCTGCGCTGCGCTCGGCGATCAGCGTGTGTCTGCGCGCTTGCGGTACCAGTGCTAGAACCGGATCGGCGGCATTGGCTTTTTCCTCATCGGCGAAATAAAGCCGGGTATGAACCTGTCGCAGCAAGCCGCGCATGAACACGGTGATGTTGATGTGGGGTGCTTCGCCCTCTACCGGTGCGCCTGGTCTTATGGTGTCAAAGCTAAAACTGCAATCGTGAGCGGTGCCCGTGCCGCAGCGGCCAAAGCCGGTAAACTCAGCGTTCGATGAGCGTTGAGCGGCCGGGTGGGCGTAGCGTCCTTGTGCATCGGCTTGCCAAATTTCCACCATGGCGTCGTTCACGGGCTCCCCGGCGCCATCGAAAATCCGCCCCTCTATACGGATGGATAATCCTTCAGTGCCGGCGCCGGCCAACGCTGCGCCCGCCACGCTTTTAAACTGATATCCGTATTGTTCCGCAGTCAAGCTGTAGGCGAAAAAAGGCCCCACGGTCTGGGACGGTGTGTAATCAGCCATGACTTGATCACCCGTAACTTGAAGCCAGGGGCGTCGCTTGGCCGCCACTCAAAACGATGTCGAACACATAACCCAAGGCAAAGCCCGGCGCGGTCGCGTCCAGGGAGAATTGCGCCACCAAACGGTCCCGGGCGTGGGCTGGGACGGCGTGAAAGATCGGATCATGCTGCAGCAGCGGATCGCCTGGGAAATAAAGCTGGGTGATAAGCCGTGAAGCTATGGACGCGCCGAATAGCGAGTAGTGGATATGGGCCGGCCGCCAGCCGTTGTGATGATTGCCCCATGGGTATGCACCCGGCTTGATGGTTAGAAAACAGTAATGCCCATGGGCGTCGGTGACGGCTTTGCCAGCGCCGAAGAAGTTGGGATCAAGGGGCGCGTCGTGAGCATCGCTAGAGTGTACATACCGGCCCGCCGCGTTTGCTTGCCATAGCTCGATGAGCGCGCCGGCAACGGGCCGTGCGCGATCGTCACGCACTTGTCCGGTAACGATAATGCGTTCACCTAAGGGTTGTCCGCCTGCGATGTGTTTGGCGGTGATGCCGTTCTTGGTCAGATCCGCATCCAGCGCCGTTGCGTGCGCGGCGCCGTACTGAGGTCCAGTCTGTGTAGACCGGGCTTTGGGCAGCGCGATGGGCGCTTGGGTGGGCGCACGCAAAACGGTTGACTTGTAGCCGGGGTATAAAAATGGCGGTTCGCTCTCGGCCCTATTCGTCATGTTCACTGCCCAGCGCTACGCTTCCAGCTCTAGGGTAATGTCCCTTCACCGCCGGACGGTGACCTCATAGCCGGGCGCTTCCGGCTCGTCATCGACTATTTCGGCGGGGAATCCGGGTGCGAGTATTGGGACGCCGCAAGCGTCCTCTAGCCGGCGCACGATGTTAGGCGACCATTCCCGATCGCCATAACGCTTCGCACCGTCGGCAAATATATCAATCAACACGGGTGATAGTTCAAGGGGGGCATCGACGCGCTCGGCGATAGCTTGGAATAAGCCGATGTCCTTGCGTACCAGATCCATGGTGAAGTTGATATCGCGGCTGCCGTTCAAGATCACCTGGCTTTCCGTTTCGTGGACGAATGAATTGCCGGAAGAAATGCGGATCGCCTCGTAGGTGGTGTTGAGATCCATGCCCGCCAGCTTGGCGGTCACCAAGGCTTCACAGAGCGAGACCAAGTTGGCCGTCGCCAAGTAGTTAGTCACCACTTTCAATACGGAAGCTGAGCCGAGGGGGCCGGTGTGCAGCACCCGCCGTCCCATGGTGGTGAGCAGTGGCAAGGCGCGCTCGAATACGTCCCGCTCACAGCCGGCGAAAATAGCGATGTTGCCGGTGGCGGCACGGTGACAGCCACCCGATACGGGACAGTCGATGGGCATGGCGCCTTTTGCCATGACCTCGGCACCCAGGCGTTGCACTTCGCCCTCATCGGTGGTGCTCATCTCCATCCAGAGTTTGCCGGCACTCAAACCAGCCAGGATGCCGTCCGGGCCATGCATGACCGCATCGCTCGCCTTTGGCGATGGTAAGCAGGTGATGATTACACCGCACGCTCGTGCCATGGTCTTCGGCGACTCGGCCCGCGCCGCGCCGCCGGCCAGCAATGGGGCCATGGCCTCGGTGGATAGATCGTAGACTTCAAGCTCAAAGTGATTGCGCAACAAACTGCCGGCCAGCTTGCCGCCCACATTGCCTAGGCCGATGAAGCCTACTTTTGCCCGGTTTGTGCTCATGGGATATCGCTGCTCTTAGGCCCGGTGTTGAGGGGTGCGAAGCATAAGCGCCTCATTGATCCGAGGAAAGCTTGAACGGCACCTGTGACGCGCATGCATAACAACAGATCGACCTACATCGCAGCAACTGCAAGGCAACGGGTCTATCTCGCCGTGCGCCCGTTGTGGCTTTAGGGCACCTGCTAAAAATAGTCATTGTTTCGTGAGTGCAAGGAAACAACGCGCGCAACCGCAGTGTATAGCTCATACCTGAGGATTCGAGCACGGCGCTGACGCCGCAAGCGCGGAAAAAGTGCATTTTTAGCAGGTGCCCTAGAGTTGTTCCACGCTTTTTTTGGCTCTACTCATCCACCGTTGGGAGCTAGAGCCTGGAGGGTGCGAAGGGCCGCCGCCAGGTCTCCTTTCTCATGCACCGGCTGGATGCAAACATGGGTCGCACCGGCGTCGAAGTGCTCGTTCAGCCGCGCTTGAATGGCTGCTTCATCGCCCCATGCCACCATCGCGTCCATGAAGCGGTCACTGCCCTCGCCAGTGATGTCATCTTGGGTAAAGCCTTCACGCAACCAGTTGTTGCAGTAGTTGGGCAAGGCCATGTAGCGCTTGAGTTCGGCACGGGCTAGGGCTCTGGCCTTGGCCGGATCGGTCTCCAAGCAGACTTTTTGTTCGACGGCGAGCCATTTGCCGCCGCCTAGAATGGCTTTCGCTTTGGCGGTATGGGTGGGGGTGACGTTGTAGGGCACGGCACCAGCGGTGAGTTCGCCGGCCAACTCCAGCATGCGCGGGCCTAGGGCAGCCAGGACCACGGGCCAACCATCCGGGTGGTCTAGGTGGGCACGCATCTGCTCCAGATAGGCGCGCATGGTGGCAACCGGTTTGCGGTACTCATGACCGCGCAAGCCCTCAACTAAGGGGATGTGCGACACGCCGAGTCCGAGGATGTAACGCTCACCGGAGATGGCGTTCAAGGTGTTCATGCCGGTGGCGCAGGAGAGCGCATCGCGGGCGTAAATGTTGGCGATGGAACTACCGATGGTCATGGTCTTGGTGCGATTTAATAAAAAACTGCCGAATGCCATCGACTCGAAGCCGCGCGACTCCGGGTACCACAAGGTCTCGTAGCCCATCGCCTCAATGGCCGGTAAAAACTCGCGCCACTCCTTAACCGTCAACTTATCCGATGAATACCATGCGCCTATACGCCCGGGTTTCATAGTGCCATCACCTCTGGTTATTTATGCAACTGGCAGATATACGCTGACAGCGTGTGTTCGGCAACAGCACCGACCGGCAATGGCACCGAATTACAGCCATATCTATTGGATTGGAGAAGTCGCTCTAGCGAACGAGAAGAAACAAAGCGCGAGAACGCAGAAGCTCACCAGGATATTCGAGTTTTGGCAGACCATGTAAATAAATCAAGATTATCAGTCGTGACAACCGTTCCGGATCATCCATGCTGCCTGATATTCAGAAACATAAGATGCAACTGCGGCTCTTTTTGCAAAGCTCCTATATATCGTTTTTGATAGTCCGTATTCCCTCGCTTGTCCAGAATACCCAGATAGTAGGCAGCCAGATCAATCGACCAATACAACTCGTGAGCTATCAAAGCGGCCTTCAGCAAATCTAAATCCGCGTACCCATCGGGGTTGCAAAAATCGCGTACGAACACCGCATCCGCCCAGAGTAGTTGACTCAAGGGAACGTAGGGATTTTCTTGACGAAGTGGCCTGAAAGCGCGTCCACCCACATCAATGAATTTATGTAACACAAAACCACGCTCACGCAAGAATGCCTGAATGTCACAAAACAGTGGTTGCTCCTTGTAAAGAGGAATGAACTCCGCTTCAGTTTCCAGAACCAACACACTATCGAGCGCGCTTATCCCGTTTTGTAACACGTCTAGTTCCGCACCTTGGACATCTATTTTAAGAAAATCAGGGGCAAATGAGTTGTCGAACTCGGCCAGTGCGTCATCGAGTTTCTCAGTTTGTACAACCACCTTCTCTTTGACGAAGAAGTTACCTTCCGGCGTCGATGCGACCATATTAGTAAAAATATCGATGACCGCCGGATCGGGTTCGTACAAAGAAGTGCAGCCGGGATATCGAGTGATGTGCAAGTACCCCTTGGCACCGCTACCCAACACGTGTGGCAGGTATCGCCTAGACTTTCGCGCCTCACTATCAAGCAGCATGCGCTGCGCTGGCTGCGGCTCAAAGCCTATGACATCTGCCAAGTCCTGCTCTAGCAACGGTGCGTAGCGCGGTTGTCCTTCGGGCATGGCCCCTATATCGAGCACCGATATCATGGGCATACCGTCACCGACAATATCGGTCATCTTAAACATCATCAATCTATTGGGTTTCTACCAGAAAACATTTGCGTCCCTGCTTTGTCATGGTACCGTTGCGCTCAGATTGCCGGGAACACGCTATCACATTTGGCGCTCATACACCGGGACACAAATATAGGTCCCACGAATACAACCCGCCCCTTCAGTATCGCCCGAAGCGTACTGCAATACCGGCCAATATCCAGCGTCATTCCATGGCGCACACTGACGTATGTGCCCACCCTAACGCTAGCCTCTTTTTTCAATGCCTAGGAATCTACCTGGTGGTTCCGGCTTTGAGCGGCTTTAGTGGCCGCGGTGGTGCAGGTGGGGATGGGGATGGCTCGAAAGCCGCTGCCTAGGGGGGCTAGATGAACTGTCTGCCGTCTCAGCGCCCTCGCGTAGTGGGCGAAACCGGCCTGAGCGCAGATGGAGCGGCCCATGTTGCGCATCCCAGTTGGCGCGCTCTGCGGCTTTTAGCAGGGCCGCCAACTCCCGATCGCGTTGTTGTTTATTCGCTTTTCTCGACAAGACGTAAGCCTCTATCGTCGCTGAACCAATGATACCACTGTAGCGCCCGTCGCTTGTAAGAGTCCTGAAACAACCTTATCCCGCGCTCGAAGCGCCGGCGCACGTCGCTATCGGCGACATGGTGACCACCAGCGGCGACCCGTGCCATGGCGAACGCCGCGGACGGCACTTCAATGAAATGAACCGTGGTCCTGTAACCCCGCTGCGCCCACCTTTGTAGCCGCCCCGTATAGTTAAGGGAGGAGAGCGTGGTTTCTACCGCGAAGCTGTGCCCAGTGCGCTCTAAGGTTGCCAGCCGGCGCAGCAGTTCCCGGCCCGCCGCGACGGGGTGGGCGAAAGCGCCGGTTTCCCATTGGATCTCATCGGAGTTAAGGAACTCGGCGTGTGGATACACTTCGTGCAGGAACTGGCGGGCGAACGTTGTTTTACCCGAGCCGTTGGCGCCGCCGATGAGCAGGGCGTCCGGCTGGGCGGTAGGCGGGTTCATGTCTGGACATGCCTGGACTATAGGGCCGGGGCTTATAGCGCTTTGGGTTGTTGTTGCGTGGCGCAGTGAATGCTGCCGCCGCCAGCGGCGATACCATCGACGTTAAGCGCGATAACACGCCGGTCCGGGTAGAGCTGTTGCAGCGTCGCTTGCGCTGCGCTGTCGGCTCTTGAGTCGCCGAACTCTTGCATGAGCACGGCGCCGTTGCACACGTAATAGCCCAGATACCCCGCCGCGAACTCACCGGGTGCGGCATTTTGGCGCAATGTGGCCGGCGCCTCCAGCACCACTACATCCAGCGGTTGACCGTGTCTGCCGGTAGTGTGCCGCAAAATAGCCAGGTGCCGCTCAGTCACCTCGTGGTCGAATGCGGACGGGTCCGGTTCGTAGCCGGCGACGACAGTGCCGGGGCCGGCGAAACGGGCGTAGAAGTCCACATGGCCGTCAGTGATGTCTTCGCCTCGGATCCCTGGCAGCCAAATGAAGTTGTCCAATCCGAGTAGTTCGGACAGCTCATCGCTTACCTCGTCTTTGCTCCATCCCGGATTGCGGTTGGCGTTTAATACGCAGCTTTCCGTAAGGATGGCGGTGCCTTCTCCGTCCACTTCAATACCACCGCCTTCCAACACCAGCGCCGTTGTCAGCAGTGGTGTCCCGGAGCGGCGGGCGACGAAAGTGGCCACTCGCGCGTCGGCGCTATGGACTTGTTTGCCGCCCCAGCCGTTGAAATTGAAATCCACCGCGCCGCGCCCGCCGCGGTCGCTCAGTACAAAGAGTGGACCGGTGTCGCGCATCCACAGATCATTCAACGGCCAGGGCACCAATTCCACCGCCGGCTCGGCTAGCTCGCGGGCGGTGGCGGCGTCCTGCGGCCTGACCAGCATGGTGACCGGCTCGTAGCGTACGATGGTGTTGGCGATCAGAGCCAAGTTGCGCTGTACTTCTGGAACCAGCTCTGGCCCCCAAATAGCCTCGTCGGTGGCGAAAGCCATCCATGTGCGTTCGTGCTCGGCGCCTTCATCGGGCATGAACCAGTTGGTCACGATGGGACCGTGATCTTCGTGGCCATGGATCAGGGTGGCGCTGGCGGCACCGGCCAACATAACACCCGAACGGCCCAGGAAGCGGCGTCTGCTGATCATGGCTATGTCCTCGCCCAGGTTGCTTGCGCCAGGCCGCCAAGCGGGCGCTTGAAGGTGATATCTGCCCCACCGTCGCGCGGCATACCGGTGACGCTGATGCCGGTCTCATTGATACGGGCGTACTGCACGGCATCATCGGCTTTGAGTGCCGGATCCAACGTGCGGTAAACGCAGTGCAGATCGACACTGGCGGCGGCGGCGCGTTTACGTCCATAGTTCGAGTGCAAGGGTGGAGCATATTATCCTGGCGCCGCGTAGGATATCCGGCGCAATGCGGCTCACGTAATCGTTTTTGCGGGGACGGGTATTCATGAGAACGACCGAATGGCATGAGCAGGTAACGGAGGCCATCATCGAGCCTCACCTGCCGATCTGCGATCCGCATCACCATCTTTGGGACACCACGGGGGCTTCGCACCATCCGGCCCACCGCTATCTGTTAGATGAGTTGTTGGCCGATACCGGTAGCGGGCACAACGTCGTTGCCACCGTGTTCATGGAATGCATGGCCATGTACCGGTGCGATGGACCGAAGGCCTTGCGGCCGGTTGGGGAGACGGAATTCGCCAACGGCGTGGCCGCCATGTGCGCGAGTGGCATGTATGGCGCCATCCGGGCGTGCGCCGCCATCGTCGGCTTTGCCGATCTGAATTTGGGCGCGGCGGTGGGACCGGTATTGGATGCGCACGCCGCGGCGAGTGACCGTTTTCGTGGCATCCGCCATGCTTGCGCCTGGGACCCGAGCAGTGCTGTTAAGGGTTCTCACACCAATCCCACCGAGCGCATGTTGGCCGACAAAACGTTCCGTGAAGGATTTGCTGAGCTGGGTCAACGGGGTATGACCTTCGATGCATGGCTGTATCACCCGCAGATCCCGGAGCTGACCGAACTGGCCCGCGCATTTCCCGAGCAACCGATCATATTCGATCACTTCGGTGGGGTCTTGGGTATAGGGCCGTATGCCGGCCAACGCGAGGCGATATTGCGCTATTGGAAAAAAGCCGTAGCGGAGTTGGCCACTTGTCCTAATGTCTATCCGAAACTCGGTGGCCTGGTCATGCCGGTGAACGGTTTCGGTTTTCACAAGGCGGATAAACCGCCCACCTCCGAGCAGTTGGCGGCGGTGACTAGGGATTATTACCTGCACATGATCGACCTGTTCGGTACCGACAGGTGTATGTTCGAGAGCAACTTCCCCGTGGATAAGAGAAGTTGCTCTTATGCGGTGTTGTGGAATTCTTTTAAACGAATCGCCGAAGGGTGCAGCGCCGAGGAGAAAGCGGCGCTGTTTCACGACAACGCGGCCCGGATTTATTCGGTTTGCTCCGGTATGGGCGTGCCATAGATGATTATGGGCACCTTTAAAAATAGTAATTTTTTCGTGAGTGCAAGGAGGCACCGCGCGCAGAACCGCAGTGTATAGGTGATACCTGAGGATTGGAGCACGGAGCCGACGCCGCAATCGCGGAAAAAGTGCATTTTTAGAGGCGCCCTTATTTCAATACTGCCGTGTAGGCATCCACCGGCGGCAAGGTTTTGGCTAATCCGCGCTCCAGCACGAATTGGGCGAAGCGTTCATAGCGGGCCACATCCAAAGCCCCTGGCCGCAGGGCGAAGCGCGGCAGGGTGTCGCGCCAAGCCCGCCGGTTGAGTTCGTCATCCAAGCCTGCTTTGTAGGACTTAAAGACAGTCCACGCCTCGTTGGGGTGATTGACCAGGAATTGTACGGCGCGCTCCATCGCGCGCACGAATCGGGCGAGCGCCGGATCGTTCAGTTTGTTGCGGTTGGCCACCACGATGAGTTCGTCATAAGCCGGCACCCCCTCTTCTTCCACGTAGAACGCCCGGCCCGGCCGGCCTACGATATCCATCTGGTTCAACTCGAAATTGCGGTACGCGCCGATCACGGCGTCCACTTGTTCGGAGAGCAAGGAAGGACTTAAGGAAAAGTTGATATTGAGCAATTCCACGTCGCTCAGCTCAAGCCCGTGTTGCTCTAGCATGGCGCCCAAAATAGCGTCCTCAAAACCGCCCACGGAAAAGCCCACTTTGCGGCCCTTTAGATCGGCGATGGTTTTTATCGGGCCGTCTTTGAGCACCAGCAAGGTGTTGAGCGGTGTGGCGACCACCGTGGCGATGCGCGAGAGGGGTAAACCGGCGGCCGCCTGTAGATGTAACTGGGGCTGGTAGGAAATGGCCAAATCGGCTTTACCGGCGGCCACCAGCTTGGGCGGGTCATTCGGATTGGCCGGCTCTTGCATATCGATTTCAAGGCCGGCCTCTTTGAAAAAGCCCATCTTCTCGGCCACGATGAGGGTGCCGTGATCAGGGTTTACGAACCAATCCAACATGACCGTCAGTTTGTCAGCGGCTTGGAGGGGCGTGGTGGTGAGAAGCGATGCGGCCAGGGCAGCGCGCTTTAGAGATGATGTCTTTAGAGATGATGTTATGGGCATGATTCAGTTACCGTTTGGACCAATGTACGCAGCTGGGTCAACACGGCAACCGATGGTCCGATGACATGGCCAATCTAATGAGACCGGCACCTTTCCCTGCGCCGGAATTACCCGGATCAGGTTCGAAGGGTAATCACCCGTAGGGTGAAATCTCAGCCGTAGCTCCCCCAGAAATGCCCTGCGATCCTGCCTGCGGCGAGACCGGCCGGTCAAGACCGAGCAGCCAGCTTGCTGGACACGGAGTTTGGCTACTGCGCTGCTTCCCGCGCATTGATGGCACGGTATTGGGTGCGGCGGGGAGCCCACTCGGCAGCGCCAGCCCGACCAAATGCTGCCGCCGGACTCAAATCGGCCAGGGGTTCGGGATAGCGTTGTTCGCGCTTCATCGCTTGTAGGATCTGATCGCAGGCGCCGATGACTTGGATAAACCCGAACCTTGCCCCCCATGGTTAGCGAGCGGTGAGCCCCACTTGACTAGCCGCACAAAATACACGTCCAAGTGTTGCCGAACATCCGTTGCTATAGGTGGCCTAGAGTTCATCACGCGCGCTTGGATCCGTTGCTATCAGCGCCCATTCTATGCCCATTGCGAAGACGATAGAGACATCGCTGTGAACGCTGTTGATGAAATGTCCATTAGCCGATTCGAGCGCGACGGGTTTCTCGTGGTGCCAGGTTTAGCTAAAGCGGATTGGTGTGAAGCGATGCGCCGGTGCATCAAGGATGCACTAAATCCTCTGCAAGGACCGGCTGAGTTCGAAGCTGATGTGGGCTACCAAGGATCTCCGGCAAATCGCGGCGCAGAAGGGGGCAATACGCCGAGGCGTTTGCTTAGCGCGTACTCACGCGACACCGTCTTTAGGAGATGGGCCACCAGTGACGGCGTTCGCGCGCACCTCCAAGCCATGCTCAGGACAGAGGAGGTGCTTTTATCTCAATGTCACCACAATTGCATCATGACCAAAATGCCGGGCTTCAGCAGTTCGACTATGTGGCATCAGGATATCCGCTATTGGTCATTCGATACGCCGGAGTTGGTCTCAATTTGGCTGGCTTTGGGGTACGAACGTGAAGCCAATGGCGGCTTATGGATCATTCCTGGTAGCCATTTGCTCACATTGGATAGAGGGTGTCTTGATCGTGACTTATTTTTGCGTAAGGAATTGGAGGAAAACAAAGCTCTGATAGAAAAAGCAGTAGCGGTCAATCTGGATCCAGGGGATGCTCTATTCTTCCATTGTCGCGTGTTCCATGCGGCCGGTATGAACTGTACGGATGTGACCAAGTATTCGGTCGCCTTCACTTACCATGCTAAAGACAACGCGCCGATTCCTGGAACACGCTCTGGCCAATATCCATCCGTGCCATTAACGAGGCTGTAGAAAAATCAATTTAGACCAAAGCAGCAGATCGGGTCGTTTTGAATAACATAAATAAATATCAATGTTCACAAAAAAGGCAATAGGCATCATCCGCTATCGCAGCGCAGCAAGAAGTCGAATGCTAGGCGTGCAAAAGTCCGTGCTAGAGTCGAGCCCGTTTTGGGGTCACTGATCCATGAGCAAGGTGGGCTTTACTCACCAGTGATAAGGCTTGCGCGTACCGAAGTGAAGGTTGGCATGATAAACAGGGTGTATAACATGAGACGCTTGGTGACTTTGTGCGGGAGAGCTATGTCTGCAATCTGAGAAAAAGGGAAAATGACCCTTTTTGGACTGGAAAAGTCGGCCTATCGAAGCTGAGAAACGCGAAATCCGGCATGCAGGAGTCGTCATTCGAGGCTGACTGAAAAATCCCAAAGTCATGTGGATAGAAATGGAGCTTATTCTTGAATTTTAGAGGTGCTCTTTACATTGTTCTAGGGGAGGTGGTTTAACAGTTGATCCTGCTGGTATTCCATACCCTTTTTTAGCATTTTCTTCATCTATATCTTTTCTCTCTTCTGAGTTGAGATAAAACTTATAATACTGCTCGTAATGATGAAGTTGCATTTTTACTCCGTAGTGAAGCGCTCAACGCCAATTTCAGCGGCAGCGCCGCAGGCGTTGTCCGCTGGGGATTTTTGTTAGGCTTCTTGCAAATTAGTCGATTTCGTCTTTTATTCCTTGTTCAAGATAGCGTAATTCTGGAACAGATTGACATGCTTCTGAGTAAGCCTCTGTTTTCTCAAAAATATCTCTTAGCTCAAGTAAGTGGATTTCAACATTTTTAATGGATTTATGACCAAATAGCCTTTCTTCAAAGGTTTCCTTGAAGCCAACACCTGACAGCATGATACTTATGTCAGCTTGATGAAAGCCAATATCCGAAAAATATTCACGCGCGTCAGACCTATCTAGTTTTGTGCTTCTGAGCTTTGACTGGAAATGTATCTTCGTACCATCTTCACTTTCAAAAAAGCCGTCGATACCATCATCAGCACCTCTTGGCCCAGGATTTAAGCCAAGATGATACGCTATTCTTTGACCTATTTTCTGCTTACTATTATTGCTATTCTGAAGAATCGATGTGACAAGGAAATATGTATTTCTACTCATTAATGTTTGCTATGTATGACTTCACAGAAAGATTTGAGTGCACGATGAATAAGAATTATATAGTATTTTTCGTCAAGCTGATTCTTCTCGATTGCTTTTGAGATCCGCTGCTTGTTCTTGAACGTTGGCGTGAAGTTTATTTTTTTACAGCAAATTCACCAACATCATTATCTTTTACATCATCAGATTCACCTGTTTTATAAAAGTATGTGATCGCACTATTTATTGCTGTATCTACGTCCCACTCCATGAAGCTTTTTATGTCTTTAATTAGCTTTAAAGATTGCTCATCTAAAGACACAGAAAGTATATCATTTTCAATATTTCTTTGAAGTTTAGGGCCTTTAGAAATAGCTTTTATGTAGTTGGTATGATTTTCATTACTCATAGCTAATCACCTCATCTATTAATTTATTAATTGAATAATATTCCTCATTCAAATTCCAAATCAACTTACACTTGCTTAACGATTCGTTAAACGCCTTTCTCAAATAAGGTAGACCATATCCAATGTAGAGACTACTCGGTAAGTCCGTCATAGGAGCTAGAATTGACTCCAGATCATGATCTGCTCCCATTTGAACAATCTTGACCACTGCAGGATAGCTCACAACTCCTTCTATTGAGTGAATTAAGCTAAGAGCATCTTTTAAATGACTTAGCGATAAGTATTGGTCATCAACAGGAATCAGAATTATATCAGGTGATAACTCAGTTATAACTTGTAGTGCATTTTGAATTCGAGTATCGATATCAACAACAATATTGTCGTATTCAGCGTATGCTCCACTCGTAGATAGGCTGGCTCTCTCTAGGTTCCAAAGAACATCTACGTCATTCATATCTGTGTCAATTTCTTGCTCTTCTTCTGGCAGCCTTCCGGTATAAAATCGGAAAGAGTCACCTTGGCTGTCACAGTCAATGAGGAGTAGTTTCTTCAAGTCATCTTCGGACAGTAAGCCTGCCACATGAGTTGCTAGAGTAGTTTTACCTACTCCTCCCTTATGCTGTGCAACAGCTATTTTCATAAATTCTCTTTTGCTAAATGATGAATTAATCTGCTGTATAAATTTTATATAACTTTGAGGTCTGTTTGAAGCCTAACGTTTAAGCTGTGCGGCGCAAACAAAGCGCAGCGTAGTTTGCGTCCGAACAAGCGCATTGTTAGGCCCGACATTTAACATCTGGCACCAATTTGAATTCGCGCTGTGAAATTTTCATTTTATAACTTCTATTGACTTACTTTCAGCAATCTCTCTAATTTTTTTCTCATCTTCCACGGAGATGTGCGTGCCTAAATAAATGGCTGTAGGTTTTGGCATTAGATAATTGCTATCTTCGCATGAATCGCCCATGGGTAGAAGCAATCTCCACTCTTCTTCATAACTCCAATCCAGTGCTTTTCTAGAACCGGCAATTAGCCCAAATAAGTTATTAAAATCTTGAGACTCTATGTTTTTGTAAAAAGTATGGAGTGGCATCAAAAAGCTCTGATGAATAAGTAACAGGGAATATAGATCTCCTCCTTGGGTCATTAGGTAGAAGAGCATCAAATGGGTATTCTATACCCATCACACTTTAAGATGCGAACATCGGTGCATTAATA
Organism: Gammaproteobacteria bacterium; assembly: GCA_012103455.1. Classification (GTDB taxonomy): domain Bacteria; phylum Pseudomonadota; class Gammaproteobacteria; order HK1; family HK1; genus WLWT01. The sequence continues at coordinate 1,456,881 of WLWT01000001.1, read as the reverse complement.
ATGTGAAACCTATCAGTGATTCTTTTTCTCAATAAAGCCTTTCGTCTTCCAATGCGCTTGAAAAAATCCAAAGAGGCTTCCCGAAAATCTATAAACTTCTCATAGTACCGATTATAAGTAACCGCTTCATGCATCATTTTCCAAAGTCGCTCAATTGGATTTAAATTCGGTGAATAGGGCGGCAAATAGTGTAATTTAATGTTTGAGTCCTTGGCATAAGACTGAACGTCTTTGCTCTTATGATAAGCCGCATTATTCCAAATTACATGAATTTCTTTCTCTGGTGCATGCCGTTTGCGTAGAGATTTTAGAAAAGATTTAATCGTTTGCACATTCACTCGCTCAACTTCAGTGTGGATTATTGTGTGACCCTCCAAAGATACAGCACCAATGAAATTCAATCGTGTTTGACGAGCCGTTGTGGCAATACTTTTTCGAGTGCCTCTTAAAATCCATCCATAAGCCAACCGCGTTTGATACTGCGGATGAAAGCTGTCCGAGAAATAGATTAAACCCTTGTTTTTAGCGTCTTTCGAAAGATGTTCATATTCCTTGACAAACGCTTTTTGCGCCTGTGCGTTTGCTTTCGCTGGAACTGCATGAGGCTTCTTATGGCAGACATTATTGCGATGCAGCCATTTTGTCATGCCGCTTACACTGTAAAGCTTACCAAAATTCAACTTCACATAAGTGCAAATGTCCTTAACATAAGGATAAGTCATTCCTTCTAGGTGTTTAACGAGCTTTGCTGTTTCATTCTCGTCTAAATCACTTTTGCTGCCCCCGTTTTCGGGCTTCAGCTTAGCTTTAGAAAAATAATCATCGACATGGCGTCTAATAGTCTCATCATCTAAAAGCAAAATCCTAGCAATTTCTGAATAACTATAACCCTCATCAAAAGCTAAAACAGCTTTTATTCGGTCTCGAATACGCCCATCTCTCTCTTTACGATGAGATTTTATGAGTTCATCGCGCTCGCTCGGTGTTAAATGATTGTTCATAAGCTTATTTTGACCATAATCAGCTAGCTAATGTAAGTATTCTAGATTCGCACTTTCAATGGCGATTGGTATATATTCTGAATTGATGTCGGGTAATTTTTGCCGAATTAGTACTAATGAATTGTGCCTTTTCGTAGTAAGCCCCCCGAGTTCCACACGTGTTGTTTTCGATACGGAAAAAGCACCAATGAAATACGATTGGGTGTGGGCACGTGTTGTAGACCGTATAACGGATGTACTCGTAATCGAGCCGCGTTATAATCATCCTGGCAGTGGTTTCCTCCGCCCAAGTTATCGAAACACACCCGTTCGCGTGATTGGCGGCGGTCAGATTTTTTGCATACGTGTCTGAAATAATTGCGGTGCTGAGAACAGCCGCAACCGCTAAGGTCAGGAAAGCCATTCTCAACGTAAATTTCATCACTAGCCCCTTCTTGCGACAGATCATCGTTCGGAACATCGTTTCAATCTTTCCAGCCCCCCTGAATGCCCCTACACCTTCTGGAAAACGAGAGAAAAAGGTCTCGGGATCGAGCACATCAAACGTGGGCTCAGTGCTTTCGAAGAAAAGCTCCGTGAGCAACTGTGGACTCGCAACGGTCCCGCTAGGCTAAGATCTAGCAGCTCGCGGCCGAGAGAATCTTCGATTTCCAACTGAATCCAACCTTCGCCGTCCACCAAACCATGAAAACCCAAATCGCCGTCTGTGTCATTCAACTCAAAATACAATTCAGCCTCGTCGAATGACTTCTCGTCGTCTTTCATCATCATCGTCTTCATCCTCCTCATCAGGGCCGTCGATGCCGTCAAAATCATCTTCCGACACGATGCAGGATTCGCCATTCTCCCAACCGTAGCCATCTCCGTCGGGATCACTCGCCGGTGAGGTGCACGCTGAAAATTGAGCCAGAGCGTTGCCATGACACAGCAATGCAACGGTTGCAGTGAGAGCGATCCTGCTGGTCGCCGAGTTGATGGTTGCATTGATCTTGAATCCTTTAGTCCGCACGCCTCGTCGGCGCAGGATTCATGTTGCGGATTCAACCTGATCGCAAGCTCACTAGCCGATGATCATTGGGTGAAGCGAGCCCCTTCGAAGCGCAGACCGGAGCGTCCGGCAAAATGCAATTACCAATGTGGTGTCGGTGAGCAAAACCGCTACAATAATGGGTTCGTTCAACGCTGGAGACTCTTCATGGCTGTCACCGTATTACTCGAAGTTCAAGCGCAAGCCGATAAAACTGCCGCACTTAAGCAGGTGTTCAAAGACATTCTTCCGGATACACGCGCCTATGATGGGTGTCAGGGTGTCGATGTGCTCGAGGACCAGGACAACCCAACCACTATCGTACTAATCGAGCGGTGGGACAGCCGATCCCAGTACGAAAAGTATCTCGGATGGCGGCAGGAGACGGGTTTTGTTGACTCGCTCGGTGAGTATGTCGCAGGGCCGCCATCGATCCGATATTTCGATGCGGTGGACGCCTGATATAGGACAAGGCCACAACCCATCGCTGCGTAGCTAGCCAAGCTGCTTACAACTGCCTTCCGCAATGGGCAGCACCCGGCACAACGGTGACCGGGTGTTTTTCTTCGCCCACGAGCCTCGTCACGGCTTAAAACAGCGGCCCAATTGGTGTGTTTTGCTACCAGCTAAGTGCCATCGCCGGGCCATGCATGACGCCTCTAAATCCACACCTCGCTCGATCCAGTGGGCAGTATGATAATTAAGCTAATCTTGAGCGAGCAAAGTATGCGTGCCGCAGTCGAGCGCGCAATTGAGGGCGTTGCCCAATTAATCAAGCTGCCCACTAGCTGAATCCCGTCGTGGAAACCACCACGCAAGCCAATTCGCCCGCTACGACCCGCCAGGTACTCGTCTTGATGACGTGCACGGGCGTAACGTTTCTCTACGCGATGACCGTTAGCATTGCCAATGTGGCGCTGCCACAGATGCAAGGTGCGCTGTCGGCAACGGCAGAGTCAGGTTTCCTGGGTGGTTACCATCAACATCGTCGCGACTGCCGTTGCAACGCCGATCTCGATGTGGTTGACGGAGCGCTTTGGTGAGCACCACCTGGTGCTCGCCTGTATTACGGGCTTCGCTGCCGCATCGCTTCTGTAAGGCGCCTTCGGCGCGCCGTTAGTGCCCGTATCGCAAGCGATTATCGTGGCGGCCTTCGCCAAGCATCAACACGGACGCGCCATCGCGGTGTTCGGCATGGGTGCAGTACTCGGCCCGGTGGTGGGTCCAGTCGTCGGTGGCTATCTGAGTGAAACATTCAATTGGCGCTGGGTATTTTTTATGATCCTGCCATTCACCGGCCTCGCCATGGTCGGCGCTCTGGCATTTATTCATAACCAAAGCCAGGTGCAGCCTAAACGTTTGGACTGGACCGGATTTCTCAGCTTGTCTATCGCGCTAGCCGCACTACAGCTCATCGTGGTGTTTCTGTTCGGTATGCTGAACTTCACACCGATGACGATCCTGCCGTCGATGTTGCAGCAGGTCAGTGGCTATCCGGACGGATGCGCTCTCAATATGATGTATTTAATCAGCTCAATCAAATCCATATTGATCGAGCTTACGCCAACATTGATCCCAACGAGCATCCGTGTGGGTCAACCCACGCAATGACACAACGGCTTGAGCCCCTGCCTCCTTCCAGCGCATCCCTGAATGGCATAGGCGCTGCTTAACCAACGTCTTACAAGCCGCTTCACTCACACCTGATCCGATCGGTCAATTGTCTGAGTGATGTCGAGAATAATGCATCTTGGATTGGTTATTTTTAAAATAAGTGACCGATGCCAATAAGTGCTCTTTATCGGTCTTTTTAAACGACCCAGTCTCGAGGTGCTCTTTTAGCTCATTGTATAGCCGGGTCGCTGAACCCGGTTGGCTTTTAAGTCGATGACACGCTTGGTCAAGCCACTCTTTACGTGCAACACGCTGTCTTTTTCCCGAAAATAGCGCATCGGCGGCTTGGCCCAAATAACCCACAGCCTGCCAAAAATCTACCCACTGTCGATCAGTTCTAGGCCTCAAATAAGACCCATTACTTCTCGCTCCATCAGCTATTGCAACATAGCTTGCCTTGGGATATCGCTCCTTGACCTTCGATAACTCTTGATCAAATCGACCATAAAACTTCTTCTTGCCCTATTCCGATGTAGCCCCCATTTGAATGGTATGCAGTCTTTGCCCTTCGCGATCATAAAGACTTATAGTCCCCACCATTGACTCGCACCAACCGCCTTCAGTTACTATTTCGGCAAAAAATTACCCGACACAAATTGATAAAATGTGTTATAGTGATGCTATGAAAAAGACAGACGGTCGCTCACTGCCCCATTCCGCGCGAGAAGCCATCCGCAGGCACGCGGTTGCGCAAGTATTATCGGGTGAAAGCCCTGAAAAAGTAATTCAAGCCCTCGGATTTCATCGTTCTTGCATTGACGATTGGTTATCCAGATATGAGCAAGGTGGTGAACAGGCGCTGTCCACCGGCAAGATCACAGGCCGCCCAAGAAAGTGTCCCGATGAATATGCGGATCGCTTACGTGAACTAGTTAAAACGAATCCGTTGCAATTGGATTTTCACGATGCCTTGTGGACACGCTCGATGATTCAGATATTACTGAAAGATAAATTTGGCATCGAGGTCAGCGAGCGCTCGGTGGGCAATAGCCTGTCTCGTTGGGGGATGAGTGCGCAGCGCCCTGGGTTTAAGGCATACGAGCAAAACCCTGATCAGGTTAAGGTATGGTTAAGAGAAACTTGGCCTGAAGTACAACGAGAAGCGAAAAGGCGGCGAGCGCGGGTCTATTTTGGCGACGAATCGACGATCCGGTCGGATTATCATCGTGGTACCACTTGGGGGGTACGGGGTGATACGCCAGTTGTAGCGAAAACGGGTCGGCGCTTTAGCGTGAATAGGCTGTCAGCCGTTTCGCCGAAGGGTCACCTGCGTTTCATGGTAACCGAATCACGGGTAACCGCAGACGTTTTTATCGACTTTCTAAGGCGTTTGTTGCACAACGCCAAGCGATCGGTCTATTTGATTGTTGATGGCCATCCCATTCATCGAGCCAAGAAAGTGCAAGAATTTGTCCGCACTAGCCAAGGTAAGCTCACGTTAGTATGGTTACCGCCGTATTCACCGGAACTCAATCCTGATGAGCTAGTATGGCATCATGTAAAAAGCCAACGAATTGGGCGGACAGTGGTGGCTACAAAGGAGCAACGGGTGGCCTTGGCTCGTTCGGTGTTGCACTCACTGCAACAGAATACGCAAATAATTAAACGGTTTTTCTATGAAAAGCATGTCAGATATATTCTGAATTGATGTCGGGTAATTTTTTTCCGAATTAGTAACAGCATACAGGTCCCATCTATGCCAACACTAACGCTCTTAACCGGTTTAGGGCACCTCTAAAAATGCACTTTTTCCGCGATTGCGGCGTCAGCTCCGTGCTCGAATCCTCATGTATCACCTATCACTGCTGTCCCACAAAATAGTTAAACACAGCGTATAACCTATTGATTTACATAAAAATTGACTATGGCATTGTGTTTGAAACATGAAAACAGTTTTTCCGAAAATTTCAAAGAGTTAGTATGCTTTATGGGACAGCAGTGATCACCTATACACTGCGGTTGTGCGCGCGGTGCTTCCTTGCACTCACGAAACAATTACTATTTTTAGAGGCGCCCTTGATTGATAAACGTGGCGATCCACTTTGGGCTCACCCGACTGAGTTTGATAGGTTTTATGGTAAAGCCCTTTTGACGTCAGCTTGATGTCACCTAAAATGATCGCAGAGCCATCGGTATCAAACTGTTTAAGGACTTGTTCAGCAGCCAAACAACCCGCATTATTTAACGCATCACGAATAGCTTCTTCCGAGCGAAGCATCGATTTGGGATCTAAAGAAATGGTGACTTGCAAGGTCACAGTTGCATGACTGCGCTCGACTATTTCCGCATGGCTCATAATGGGTATTCTTCTCTTGATGAAAGAGACCAGATTATAACTTAACTACCGATAGATGAATACATTATTTTAAGAGCGTGCCCCATCAAAGACAATCGACTTCTGCCGAAGGGTTGGCGCACCTCCTCTTTCTTCAAGGAGCAGGGTCAAGTCATCTTCCAGTTTATGGAAGCCACAGACCCCCATGGTGTTGATGGCGATCCCGACTATCAGGATCAAGGTCCCGACTTCCTGGGCCAAGATACTCTCCAGTATGTCGTTCCCTTATCAGGCACTCTCGATCTGGCTGACCTGTCAGTCAAGGTAACCATGTATTACCAAGCCATTCCGCCTTATTGGCTCCATCAACGTGCAACACCGCGCCAGATCGCAAAGCCACTCAGCGGCTTTACTACTTGACCAGCCATCTCAATTTGGAAGACACGCCGATCGAGAATTGGAAACTGCTGCTGGTTTCTGTGACAATGCCGCTGACAACAACTGACGCAGAAATCTTCTTGCCTACTACCGTATCGGGAAACTCGAAAAAACCAAGCTCCGAGAGTCTGGTCTTGCGGGTTTCCTGATACCCTCTACCCTCTTAAAAAATTATATCTTTACTTAAAGAAAGGAATGCGCATGATAACTAGCCAACAGTTCAACCCACTATATGGCATCAACGGCGGGCCTGGGGCTTTTTGGCCTAACGCAGCAGGACCAACTAAAGGATTTGTGGATGTAAGCAAACAGTATCAGAAGATCGGGGTTCGCAGGATACGATTTCATGATTATTTTGGCGCTGGGGATATGATGCAATTCTTTCCTCTGAACGGTTCCAAAAATGTTCCCGATCTAAACAATGAAGATAATTATTACTGGAAAGAAACCGATCGGCAGTTCTGCAAAATTAGAGATGGAGGATTCGATTGTCTCATACAGGTCGGTCAAGGCTGGAGAAATATGGCGTCCTGGGCACCCTTTGAAGGGATGGAGTTAGAAGGGTATCAATTGAATCCGCAGAAACCCACTAAGTTTTGGCCCAATATAAATCAAATCGCTCGTCAAGTGGCGCCTGATTTGTTCATCAAGTACCTCGATCATATCTGGAGTCTCGATCCTGATCACAATGGGGATCGATACGTGGAGTTCTGGAATGAACCCAATATTCAATCCATAAATACCGTTCCGCCTAGCCAGGCACCCAACCCGTATAACGATAAAGAATTTCTTAACACCAAATTTCGCAATTACGAATGGGATGGCACCCCACTGCAGTTCTATGAGTTATTCGAATGTTGTGCGAAAGCAATAAAACGACAATATTGTGCTCGTGGGATTAAAATCGGAGGTCCTGCCCTTTGGAACCCAGGAGCAGATAGTCCGGTCAATCTAAAGTGGATCGAACTTTTTTTCGATCACATCAGAGTTCATAAGGTGCCGATGGATTTTATAAGTTGGAGTTTATATTCTGACGAGCCAGATGAATTTACAAAGAATTATAAATTCATTCAATATCATTTAGACCGGATTGGTTATTGCGACACGCAACAGGTTATTTCCGAGTACGCTATTTTATTCAATAATAAAACCACACTTCCCGATGGGAGGGAAATACCGAACTCTCTGCTAGCGAAAGGAGCCGCCATTGCCACTTCGATTTGGATTCGCCTACAGGAATTCAGCAATCTAGCAATGGCCTATTACTATCGAGGCAACGACGGACCTTTTGTACCTAATGGCGTCGGATTTCCAATCTTGTTGGAGCAAAAATGCGGTCAGATTACGAATCCAAATCCGAATAACTTCGGCCCAACAGGAGTGGGAATGTTCCATGGTAACGGTAAAAAGAAACCGGTGGCGCGGGCTTTTAAGCTTTGGTCCAATATGGCTCATTTAAAGCGATTAGACCCTAGAGATGTGATAACTTGCAAAGTTCCCTATTCGGGTAGACTTTACTTATTAGCGGGAGAAAATAATAAGAATGAGAATGAATGGATCATTCTTGGTTCCTATCGCAATGACCTATCGACTTTAAATGCATCGATCGCCATCTCGGATACGACGGTGAAATGTGCGGTTATTGAAACGGTTCTCGATGATAAAGTCGTCACAGAAGAAATTAATGATCCACAAGCTCTTCAGAATATTCAGATTGAGCCGAACAGAGCCTTTCATATTTTTTTAAAACACAGTGCATCAATCAAAGAAAGGGGATCCTAGCCCCGTCCGTTTACGGCGGGGCGGATTGCAGGCAGCTCTTCTATCCTATTGCTGCTACTGCTTTAAAGCACTCTTTGCGCAGAGGTGGATACAGTTTCCATCGCTCGCGGGCGACTGGGGTCTGGGGCCGACCTTTAACGCGGACCGGTGTAGCGTTTGCCACATCAACGCTGGGCGCGGCGTCGCCCCGCGCGCTTCGCAAGCGCCTGTGTCAGTGCTGGTTCGAGTCGCCATACCCGGATTCGATGACCAAGGCCACTCGCTTGCGGTACCAGGCTACGGGCATCAGATCCAGAATCGCGGCCTTATGGGCGAGGACCGTGATGCGACCTTCCTGGGCGAGCGGGTTCGCCCGGAGGCCGACATTGCCATCGGCTGGCGTGAGTTCGAGGTCAAGTTGGCGGACGGCGAGAGCGTGTCCTTGCGTGAACCGGTGCTCCAATGGAAACGCCTCTACTTCGGTCAGCTTCCGGCTGAGGTGCAGACATCGTTGCGGATCGCACAGCCCCTAGTCGGACTCGGGCTGCTCGAGGCGGTCCCGGAGCGGGCTCTGCGCGCGCTAGCGAAGCGGCAGCGCTCGCACGGCGTGAACGGACGCCTGAACGAGGTCTGGGATGACATCAATGGACGTAAAGCTGTTGGACGATTTGGCTGGAAAGCCAATCAACCTTCCATCGCTCAACAAATCGCCGCGGCCTTCGCCGAGGATCTTGGGGTTACCTCCAGACTGTACAACGAGAGCAACTGCCCGGCGCCGCAGGCTGATTGCGCCGCGCAGCCGCCGGGCAATCAACCCGAACTGATCAACATCGACTGGGAACAACTGGTGTTCTGGACCCAGACGCTCGCGGTGCCAGCCCGGAGAAATACCGACGACCCCGAATTTCAAGAAGGGGAGCGCCTGTTCGAAGCCGCCAAGTGCGCAATCTGTCATGTGCCCTCGCTGCGAACGGGCGGCACGCACCCGACTATTGCGCAACTGGCAGGCCAGACTTTCTGGCCCTACACCGATTTACTGTTGCACGACATGGGAGAGGGACTGGCCGATGGCAAACCGGACTTCGCGGCTGGACCTCGTGACTGGCGCACGCCGGCGCTGTGGGCTATCGGACTGACTAGGGTGGTCTCCGGCGCCGTCACCTTGCTGCACGATGGGCGGGCTAGAAGTCTATCCGAGGCCATTTTATGGCACGGCGGAGAAGCGCAGATGTCACGAGAGGCGTTCGTGAACATGACCAAGCGCGAGCGTCAATCCTTGCTTAAGTTTCTGTCGTCGATTTGAGACGTTTCAAGATCGGTATCAGCCGCGGCCCACGCTGCGAGGGTGGGGTGCGTGTCAGTGCGGTTGTCACCGCGCCAGTGGTGATGGCCCGGATCCTCCAACACCTTAACCGCCGCGGCACCGCTCCCCCTGATGGTACAATGGCATCAATACCGCGCTGAGCCCACCAATAGCTTGTGCCATTCGAGATCATGGTCCGCGGTTAACGCACGTCACGACACACACGCCGTCAGATTCAATCGCAACGGCTGTAGGCGAGCGACGCGCCTGAGGTAGGGTCTCGTCCAAGCCCCGCGCTGCGCCGATGAGTGGTCCCTGGGCTTCGTCCTTATGAATCTACCTAGATACTCAACCAGTCTGCCCCAAAGGCCGCTTAAATTTCCTATCCCCCGCCCGCCACAATCGCGGTGCAGGCCGCCGCCTTGCTGATGGCGCTGCTCGGCGGTTTGCTGTTTCGCTGGCTGGAAGGCCGGTGGGCATCCCGGCTGGAGGTGATCATCGGTGCAACCTTTGTGCTGTCGGCTGCCGTCGCATTGCTGTTGCTGGCGGGCGATCCACATGACGGAGAACAACTCAAAGATTTACTGGCCGGGCAGTTGCTTTGGGTGACTTATGACGATCTGGCGCTACCCGCGATACTGACGGCAGGTATTCTGTTGCTTTGGTGTTTTATAGGCCCGGCGCAAAGCTCCCTGCTTTTCTATGCACTGTTCGCCCTGGCGGTAACCACCCCGGTGCAGTTGGTTGGTGTGTATTTGGTGTTTGCAAGCCTGATCTTTCCTGCGCTGGGTGCATATGCGAGTCTGAAAGCAGGTTATACCATTGGCGTACTGGGTTATGCAGTCGGGCTGGCCATTTCATTGGCGACGGATTTGCTTACCGGCCTGGTCATTGTGTGGAGCCTCGCTGTTATGGCGATAGCGGAAAGGTTGATAATGCGTTCGCCCACCTGTTAGCGTCGCTTACACCGGAATATACCCGAATATAGTTGCCTATTTATTTGCCTGCCTTGTAATCCAGGGATTGTCTTGCCCCTGTAACTGTTGGATACGCCGGTTACGGCGTTTTTCCAATGCATTCGGCGGGTCTTGACGGTGCCAGCGCAAAAGCATACCGCGTTGATACAGCTTCAGATTGTAGCGATCCGCCATATACAGCATGGCGCGGGCAATCTCGCCACGCGCGGCCGGTTTGGGTTCGACGCGCCGTTTAGCCTCATCAATTTCCAGGTCGCAATGCTTTTTGAACCAACGTTCGCCCTTTAGAATACCGTAAGACATGGAACCACGTGCTGCGTTAAGTTTTTTGTCCGCCGGATACATATTATGCATATCGGCTTCAATCCGATTAAACCGACTGCTGTTGGCGCGACACTGCGCACGTCTACCGCATCTCAAGCTGCGTGTTACCCAGGACATCGGGAATACATGTTCGATGTTATAACGCCGATCACCTCGGTTGAATTTTTTTCCGCAATACAGGCTGATGCCGCCATTCGGATACAGGTTTTTCCAGAAAACCGGGATTGTTTTCAAGTAATCGGCCATGCTGTATTGGCTGACCGCAAGTAGCATAATAGCGAGAATGCAGGTGATTCGGCTTGGCATGAATTTCATCCTTTGCATATTGACGGTAGGTTTGAATAATTGGCAGGTTGTTGAAATTCTACTCATGCGGCACGATACGGCGTTTAAAAGGTAGCCTCAAAATGCTCATCTACGTCCAGTAAACTCCGCTTTTGAGCCTATTTTTTTGCCTTGTCTCGCACTCGCCTGAGCGAATTTCAAGTTTGATTGATTGAGTGTGACCGTTTCAAATGGCGCAAAATAATCAAGACAATATCTTCCTGGAAGATCCGTATGCTGACCATCATCCGGGGTGTGCAACGCACCCAACACACCGTCCGGGTTGTAGACCGGGTTGTAGAAAGGATGGAATTCGCGAATCCGGTCGCGCCCCACCGGCCCGATGTTGAAGCCGAGTGACGTCCCGACCGACAGCGTGTGCCATAGCCAATCCAACTCATCTTCCGTATAAGTAAGGCACAGCGAGCCACAGCCGTGCCAGATGGTCGCTTGTCCCGTCTGCGCTTCCAATACACCGGAATAGAGTCCGATATTGTAGTCCACGCATTTGCCCAACCCAAAGCTAGATGTGGAGTGGGTGATCTGATCCGCGGCAGGCCAGGTCGATCCGCTGGTCAACTCCGCCTTTTCAAGCAGCACCACGTCCGTCCAGCCCTCATGTGCAAGGTGATAAGCAAGCCCGACGCCCATGACGCCACCGCCGACGATGACCACTTTGGCCGCGTTAAGAAAACCTGAACTCATCTGGTTGCGCCCTGTGCCGAGGCCGGGCTGTGGTGTCCGATGCGAGCGCCGACTCGGTCGGCTCGCGGAGGCCGGCCTGACAGACTTTGTTTCCAACGACTTCAACCAGTATATCTACCGCACCGCGCCGGGACGCGCCCGAAGCGGACAGGGGCAATCCGTCGTTGATCGTGGAACGGCTCGTCACGAACCCGGAGGGCTCGTTTTACCGGGTGTATTTCTGCGGCCGGCAGATCATCATCGCTCATGCCTTCACCTCGGGGTTGATCAAGAAACTGAGCGGCAATCCACGCGACACCAACCACGTGTCCGAGATGGACTACATGCTGGACGGCTCCGACGGGCTGTCTATCAGCAGCCGGCTGAAACGGGAAGTCGCCATCTTCGTCCAACGCTCGCCGATCGATTACGGCTGTCTGGACATTATGCATGACGGCTGGGACAACTACTACGTGATCGACCCAAACCTGACGCCTACCGGCGCCGCCAAGGACATCGATTCGCGGCTCCTCCACTTTCTCAAGCACGGCATCCTCCACCCTCCCAACGCAAACCGCGGCCCGAGCGCCACCTTCTGGCGAAGGCGGCTACGTAGCCGCGCTTGCCAAAGCGTGACGGGAGAAATCAACAGGGCCGTCGAGGCAAAACGGAAATGAGCGACGCCGAACTAGGATCGCGAGGCTTGGAACCGTCTTTGCGAATCCACGAGTTGATGGTCCGCGCAGCCAAACACCCCTACTCGCCGGCTTCCGACAGGATGAACGCCCTCAAGTCCTCACGGACATGGAACCGCGCCTCATGGCTCATGGCTCATGGCTCAGCCGTCAATTTGATTTGATTAGAGACATAACATCTCTCGAGAAAGTCAAACTCGTTAGAGCAAGAGGCTGAACTCGTCTACCAGATGTTGCCATAAGTCCAAAACGAGGAATCGGTGATAATGGTGAAACACCAAGATTCATTAGTGCTACTTCACCATACAGATCATTGATGTATCTTGCACCTTCATTGGAGTGATTGCTACCAACATATCTCGCTTCAGTATCCAATGGACCATTTCCAATTCTAGCAAGCCACTGATTTAATAGCACAACTGGATTCTTGCCATATGCAACCTCACTCTTCTTAATGTTTCCGTGAAGACCAGCTTGTGGGAATTCTACTGAAATAAACTCTTCCCCACCCTCTGTGTACATTCTAATGAAATCCATATGGTGCAGACTGTAAATAACACCACTACCATCAGATTGAGTATGAAGCATAAATGAATACTTATCTTCATTATCCGGATACTGCTTGGTCACAACGTGTTCCGGTCTTGTGGCCATAAATGAATTCCAGTTTCCAGTAGCGTCTTTGGTGAGATTAACAGCACTTACTTCATTACCCTGAAGTCTAGCAATGCCATTAACCTGAAGATTGCCACTCTGACTTTTTCCACCAGCCCATATACTTGATAAGCGATTGTCTTTATCTCTCGCTTCCAACCAAGGTCCGTATTGTGCAACTGTTAATTCACTGTTTCGCAAACCTTCACTATCGTATGTTCGCAACTGAGCAGTTGGCTTACTCTGAAGTTGATCCAGTGCCCATCCAAAACGTTGCTTTTCTCAAATTAACATCGCCCTTATCATTAATCTGACCCCAGATTTCACCAGTTTCTTTGGGACCTCTATCACTTCTGTTTTTAATGTCCATCCAAGCAGTTGTTCCCTGTTGCCAGGACAAACTTTTATCCCTCGCTGCAAGGTGAACCTTACTCCTGACATTTGCGTACACTTCATCATTATCTAAACCAATTTGCGTTTTTGATACAGATTTTGTACCTGTTGTATTAGGATCCCAAACAGTTAGTGATAAATTAGGTTCGATTGAGGGGTCACCTGAATTTTGCATTTTATTGTCCAAGTGCACAGTTACGTGATCGTTTCCATTAAAGGCTTTAACGCCCAATTTAGAATGGTAATGAGCTTGTTTATCATCGCCATCACCATCCCAACGTCCAGCCTGTACATATGCTATTCTTGTGCCCTTATCATCCGATGCAGACATACTAGCTTGAGGATTTACACCAGCATCAAGATCAATTTCGGCTCTTTTAAAATTATTTTTATCGTATACGTCTAAATCTATAGCATCTCGAGTATCGGAATCCTCTATACCCATTTTTATTCGAGCTTTTGTACCAGTTGTGTTATTAGAGTTTAAATTGATTTGGTCATTAACGTTAACATCATCATTAGCGTTAATATTAACATCATCTTGTGTGGCTGAAATGTTGATTTGAATATCACTAATATTTTGTGTCATTGTTTATCTCCTTTTATGGGCACCTCTAAAAATAGCCGTTTTTTCGTGAGTGCAAGGAAGCACCGCGCGCCGAACCGCAGTGTGTAGCTCATCACTGCTGTCCCATGGAGCATATTGACCCTTTGAAATTTCTGGAAAAACTGCTTTCATGTTTCAAACACAGTGCCATAGTCAATTTTTTTTATGTAAATCAATAGGTTATACGCTATGTTTGACTATTTTGTGGGACAGCAGTGATAGCTAATACATGAGGATTCGAGCACGGAGCTGACGCCGCAATCGCGGAAAAAGTGCATTTTTTAAGGTGCCCTTTATTGCCGCGGCCCTCTCGAAGCGAATGCGCCTCGCCTATACCATCCCGCCTATAACAATAGCCTACGGATACCTGTAGTTGAGATACTCCGCGTACAATGCCGGCTTGTCACTGCCTTTGGCCTCCACGCTATGGCTGGTTTTGAACAAATATTTGCCGCCACCGTATATGCTTTTTTATAGTCAGATGCGGCCAACGGTTTTCAGCTGTTGGCGCTGCGGGCGGTCTCGCAACTGCGCTTTTCATTGCCGGACGAGCGCAAGGATCGACCACTTGGCATATCCGAAATCTTTCAGTTGTGGACTTTGGGGTTGGAATTGATGCCTTAGGTATAGCCCCGAGTTTCGGGCTTGCAATGGTTGTCATGTTCGGCTTGGGTGCAGCTACTGCAGCGTTCCAATCAATGAATTCAACGCTCACATTGGCAATCAGTCCTTCGGAGTATCACTTGAATTCAGGTTCCTCCTGCAACTTGGTTTCAACTTTTTCGGTGTCGCAGCGCTCCCATTGGCATTTGCACAGACCGATTCGATCTGCGTCAGACGCTGATAACCATGGGTTTGGCAGTCATATTCGTCGGCATGTTCTCAACGATGCTTTGTAAAACAAAAGTTGAAGTAACCGGCCGGCGCGGCTTTTCCTGAAGATAGCTTCGAATGTATGGAGATTTTCGGTGTCGTCAACGCTTCTCCAGATTCTCTCGCAAAATTTTCAGTTGTCTCTAATGAAAGCGAAGCTCGAGAATATGGGGCGAAGCTTCTTGCCGAAGGTGCTGACCATCTGGACGTGGGCGCACAGGCCTCTCATGGTGATGCAACCCTTGTGAACCCTGACCAAGAATGGCTGACAGTGGAACCGGTGCTTCGGGGACTACTCTCACTCGACGTTGATGTGTCGATCGACACCTGGCAAGTTGAGACAGCTAGAAAAGCTTTGGACGCGGGAGCCAAAGTTCTCAATGCTGCTAATGCCTTGCAGGCCGACGAGATGATCGAGTTAGCTGCCGAGCGTGAAGTCCAGGTGGTTTTGCCTTTCATGCTCGGGCCGGATCCGCGACATTTAAAGCATGTGCACGGCGATTCGGTGCAGGTAATGGTGGACTGGTTTGATTTGCAATTAGAACGGGCCGAACGGTGGGGGATAAGAGAACGATTAGCATTGGACCCTGGAACCGGATTCGCTCCACCGCATTGGGATTGGAGCGAACGGTTCGAATACCAAAAAGCGATCTACTTCGGACTTGAGAGGCTTCGTCGCTTTGATTTACCGATCTACGTGCCACTAGCTTGGAAGCAAACACCAGACAGATTGGAGCTTGTGGATTTGGTCTTGGCTCAAGACGTGGAGTACGTCCGCGCTCATATTCCCCAGCAGATCCGTGACAGGCACGCCGCTATTCGCAACGGCATGCCATTGCCGGTTTCTGAGATTTGGGATGGTTACGAGTAAACGCTTAGCCAGGTATTGCTTCTAGGCGCGCCCGTACATGTTTGTGGTGAGGCGTTAAAGCCAGCTAGTCACGATCTTCCGGATCGGTTAACTCATTCACCGAGACTCCGTGGATCTTGTGTTCGCCATTCTCGTCGGGATATTCCATGCCGAAACCATGAGGCAAACCGACCTACTCTTCCATCATGGTGTCAGTGATATCCGCAGGCGCTTCCGCTTCACCGCGTTTTGTGATGATACGGACTCTTTGGCCATCGACCACGCCTAGTCGATCAGCATCAAGAGGATTAATTCGCACAGCGCCATCTTTGTCTTTCTTGCGCCATGAAGGATCCCGGATGATGTCGTTAGCTGTTGAACCTCAATGTTCGCCGGCAGTCGGTACAAAAGGAAAGGCATCCGTGGGGGATGCTGGTTCTTCGGATGCCAAGCCTCTTAGCTCATCAACGAGTTCTTCTCTGTGGATGTGGATTTTTCTATCGGGTATCTTGATCCGGTCAAAACTCGTTGCGTAGTCGCTGGCGCTGAAGACCATTCCAGATTTGGCCCATTCTCTGGCACGGTGGAGAAGCGCAGATGTCACGAGAGGCGTTTGTGAACATGACCGAGCGCGAGCGTCAATCCTTTGCTTAAGTTTCTGTCGTCGATTTGAGATGTTTCAAGTCGTGTGCTTGTTCGCTGATCGCCATCAAGATCGACAGTTGTCCAGTTCCTGGTGGTCTTTGGCCGGTTTGGAAGGACTGTAAGCGATGACCAGGGGCAGTGCGAGTCCAGTGCATGATCTGGCGAGAAACCCTATCCGCGGCCATCTGAAGTGGTGATGACTCGGATCCTCCTACGTCACCGTCATCTCGCACCTCTCGATCTTGATGTTGCTGGCGGCCAATCCAGGGCCGCACTTTTGCCAAGCCCTTCACCACCGCTGGCGATGGCTGCTCGCTCAACTGCGCGGTGGCCGGCGAGCCAAACGAGCGCGCCACGCTCGAACGGGTGGGCCTATACCTGGCCCGCGGCGCCATCGCCGAGCAGCGCTTAAGCGGCCAGGGCGATGGCCTGGGGGTGCTTGAGTGGAAGCGCCCCTTCAGCGATGGCACCCCCCATGTACTGTTCGAGCCCGAGGACTTGATCGCGCCTCTGGCCGCCCTGGTGCCACGTCCTAGGGGCCACGTCCTAGGGCGCATTCGGAGAGGGACCCCGGCCTCTTGGCGCCCTATGCACCCCGCGCCGCCTCATCGTCGCGCCCCGCCCCATGCCCAGCGCCAACCCTACCGAAGATGCAGCAATTCCCGAGGATTGGATGACTTAGGCAGTGTCTATTAACCCAGCCGACAAAATTAACTGAAGACGAAAAAACTCCCTCTCCCTAACAGAGTGGTCAACTTCTTCGCTTACATACCAAACACTGAAAACACAAGACTACTCAGATACTACGTGGTATCAAGCGACAACTTTTTGAGGCTGACACTTTTTTTCTTGATGATCACTGGCGGCTCGGCTACGGACCCGTGGTTGATCAATCGCCGCGGTGGCCACTGTCTGCGAAGATCATCAATGCCTGAAACCCGCATGGCCGAGCCCGGCGCAGAGCTGGCCACGTGGTGCCAGTTCTTCAACGAGATCGGCATCCTTCATCAACTGAGCCGAACGGTGCTTGAGCGCCACTTGCCCGCTGGCATGAGCGCGGCTCATTTCTCGGTGTTAAACTATCTGGTAAGGGTAAAAGATGGCCAAACCCCCAGAGCATTGGCTGCTGCATTGCAGGTGGCGAAAACTACGATGAGCCATACTCTCAGCGGGTTGCAGGCGCGGGAGTTGATCATGATCAAGCGCAATCCGCTGGATGGGCGGTCTAAACAAGTTTGGCTGACGCCGGCGGGCGGGCGCTTGCGCTTGGCAGCCATCGGCTCGCTGGGCGAGGATGTGGCGCGCTTGGCCGGCCAATTCGATACGCGCCGGGTGCGCGCAGTCAACCGGCTGCCTGCCGTACGGCAGGCAGCCGGTGCCTCCGGATAACCTCGCACAGCAACTATTGTGGCATTGACGGATAGATTGACCGATAGCGTTGGCGACTTCGGGGGCAACGCCGATCGGGCCTCTAGCTCGGGCGCTATGCGCCGGCAGGTGCGGACGGCGGATGCCGGTCACGTGGGACGAAATTAACCCGGCGCCGGAGAACACGCGCAAGCTGCAGGGACAAGCCGATACGATCAAGCATAAATAAGGCAAGCGTGAATAAGGACTCTGATTATGGCTGCAGCGCAGCGGCTAGTACTGCGAGTCAACGGCGCGGTGAGTACCGTGCAGGTGGACCCCGCAACACCACTCATCTACGTGTTGCGCAATAACATGGGGCTTACCGGCTCTAAGCTCGGCTGTGCGCTCGATCAATGTGGCGCGTGCCGCGTGCTGGTCGATGGTGCACCCGCCTACAGCTGTACCCTGGCGGTGGCCAAGGCTGCCGCTAGCTCTGTGGTGACGGTCGAAGGGCTCGCTGACGGCGCCGCTCTCAGCGCCTTGCAACAAGCGTTTATAACCCACCGTGCCGCCCAGTGCGGGTACTGTACTGCGGGTATGTTGATCAGCGCCACGGCGCTGTTGCGCGATACGCCCAATCCCAGTGCGGCCGAGGTGCGGGCGGCTTTGCAGCCACATCTGTGCCGGTGTGGTGCACACCCTAGAATCGAGCGGGCCGTGCTGGCCGCGGCGCAGGCACGCTCATGACTGGCTCTCCAAGCCTTAGCGAGGCGCCGCAGGTCGATCAGTGGTTGCAAGTGCTGGCCGATGGCACGCTGCGGGTGTTGAGTGGCAAGGTCGAGATCGGGCAACACATCGGCCACGCGCTGTCGCTCATCGTTGCCGATGAGCTGGACTTGCCGCTCCATCGGGTGCAACTGCTGCCCGCCGATACGGCGTGCTCTCCCGACGAGGGTTATACCTCCGGGTCGAACTCGCTACAGCATTCCGGCACGGCCCTGCGGTTGGCCGCTGCGACCGCGCGGCGCATTCTGGTACAGCGTGCCGCAGCCAGCTTTGGCGTGGCTGAGCACGATGTGGTCTGCGCCGACGGCATGTTGCGCAACACCTGGGGCAACCAGGCCATCAACTTTGCCGAAGCGATGGCGGGGCGCGGCTTCGAGGCGCCTGTGGCTATTGACGCAATCACGAAGCGGGCCGATGAACTGCACCACGTAGGCGCCCCCGCGCCAGCCAGCGCACTCGCCGGCATCGTCACTGGCGCCGCCGAGTTCGTGCATGATCTCAGTTGGGCCAATATGCTGCACGCGCGGGTGGTGCGGCCACCGCATTACCACGCCCGCCTGATGAACGCGCCGCACCGGGTGCAAGCCGCAGAGCAGTCATTCGATGTCATCCGTGACGGCAGTTTCATCGCCATAGCCGGCGCGCCGGAGTTCGATGTGGTACGGGCCGCGGAGCGGCTAGAGCGGCAAGTCGAATGGGCGGACGGTCCGGGTCTGAACACGGGTGATGTATTCGAGCAATTGCGCACTGGGCCACGGCAAAGCCGCAGCGTGGTCGCGGGCACGCCGGTTGAGGGCGAGGTGACGCCGCATCCGCCCTGGCCACACGATGCGGCGCAGGTGCTGGCGGCGCGGTTCGAGCGCAGCTACCAGATGCACGCCTCCATCGGACCCTCTGCCGCCGCCGCTTTGTTCGACGGCGGCAAGCTGACCCTGTGGAGCGCGACTCAGGGCATTTTCCCGCTACGGGGCGCGCTGGCGCGAACCTTGGCCCTGGATCCGGCGGATGTTCGTGTCATCCACGTTCCCGGCGCTGGCTGTTATGGCCACAATGGCGCCGACGACGCCGCCCTGGATGCCGCGCTGGTGGCGCGCGCCTGCGCTGGCCGCCATGTTCTGCTCAAGTGGACCCGCGCGCAAGAGCACACCTGGGAGCCTTACGCGCCGTGCATGGCGGTCGGCTTGCAAGCGGCACTGGACGAGACTGGCCAAATTATCGGTTGGCGGCACGATGGCTACAGCGACACCCATCTCGCTAGGCCGCGTTCAGGACCGGACCAGGCCGGCCCGTCCAGACTGCTGGCCGCGCGCCATATAGAGAACGCCGCGCCACTATTTAGGCCCGTGCCCAGCATGGCGCGTCATGCCGGCATCCACCGCAACGCCGATCCGCTGTATATCTTCGAGCAGCGCAGCATCGCCAAGCACTTGGTCGGTGGCTTGCCGCTGCGCACTTCGGCCATGCGCACTTTAGGCGCCTTCGCCAACGTCTTCGCCATCGAGTCGTTCATCGATGAGCTGGCAGCAGTCGCGGGCGCCGATCCACTGGCATACCGCCTGCGCCATTTGCGCGATGAGCGGGCTGGCACGGTGTTGCGGCGTGTGGCCGCGGCGGCGCGCTGGCCGGGGCGGGCATTAGCCGCCGGTGAGGCACTGGGGCTAGGCCTGGCGCAATACAAAAACGCCCAAGCTTATGCCGCTGTCTGCGCCCGGTTACGGGTGGATGATGCCGCCGTGGTGCACCTCGAGCACCTCTATATCGCGGCCGATGCCGGGCGGGTGGTGGACCCCGATGGGCTCGCCGCGCAGTTGGAGGGCGGCGCTGTGCAAGGCGCCAGTTGGGCACTGTTCGAGGCGGTCGAGTACGGCGCCCGCGGCATCAGCAGTGTGGACTGGGAGGGTTACCGGATCGCCCGTTTCGAAGACTTGCCGCCGCTGACCACCGAGTTGATAAACCGCCCCGGTGAGCCGCCGCTGGGTGCTGGCGAAGCGTCCAGCGGCCCGGCCGGCGCGGCCATCGCCAATGCCATCGCCCGCGCCTGCGGCGTCAGGCCGCGGCGCATGCCGTTCACCCCCTACAATCTGCGCCTGAGCGCGATGCGCGATTAGCCGGGATCTCGGCGATCCCGTCATAGGTTTCCGGTCCGCGCCAAAGCCGGCGGATGAATGTCCATTGGAATGCCAGGTAGCTGGTGGTAGGGGGTTCGTAACCAGCCCGGCGCACCAGCTCTTCGTGCAGTTCGGGCAATTTGTGAAACGGCACCGCCGGAAAAGTGTGGTGCGCCGTGTGGTACTGCATGTTCCAAGCGAGCCATCGCAACAGCGGCCAGGTCTTGATGGTACGGGTGTTGTGTACCGTGTCGTTTACATGCGTGAGGCCCGTGTGTTCGGTGATGTTCTGGACATTGTGAAACACCTTGGTGACGAACATAGGGGCGATCCAGTACATCAGGGCGAAGCCTGTTTCCCAGTACAGCGAGCCGGCCGCTACAGCGCCATAAGCGAGCCAGTGCAGCCGCGCCTCCAGCACGATTGTTCTGCGCTGGGCCGGGGTGAAATACTCGGCGGTGACGCCCAGCGCGGTCATCCACAGACGCTTTATCCGGCCCGTCCAATAGGTGATGCCGAATAGATAAAGCAAATAGGCCGTCAGCGTATAGGGGCGGCCGCGGGCGATGAGTTCGGGGTCGCGCTGCCAGTCTTGCGTGTGGCGGTGATGCTCGAAATGGAACCAACGCTCGTAGTCGCGCGGATACAGTTGGATGAAGCCGGTGATACGGTTGAAAACATCGTTGGGCCAACGGGTCTTGAATGCCGTGTAGTGGTTGTACTCGTGCTGTGCGGCGAACAAGAAGTTCAACAAAATGCCGTGCATGACAAACCAAGGCACGGCCCACCCCGTGCCTGCGCTTTGGTGCAGAGCAACGCCAGTTATGGCGATGGCGCCAAAATGACTCGCCGTTTGCAACGCGCCGGCGCGATCGGAGCGTTCGCTGAGCGCGCGCAGCCGCTCAGCGGGAATTAAATCTTTGCGGCCGATGAAGTCGTCCAATGCTTAGCTCCGTTCATGCGTGAATAGGTTGTTCGTAGGTTTGCTCGCCGTAGCACTTTTCGTCCAGGTTGCCGCAGCGGCTTATTAAATACTAGTGGGGTTTTAATTAAGTACTAGCGGCCGGTTTTCTTGCCAGAAAGCAACACCCGGACACGGCGGATAAAACGAGCAAGATGACCGCCACCGGGTGCTGCAAAACCTGGGTCGGATCGCCGTTCATCAACGCCAGCGATTGGGACAGCGAGATTTCGAAGCGCGGGCCTAGAAAAAACGCGATGACAAAAATCACCGGCGAATAACCGAAGGCCACCATCAAGTACCCCAGCGCCGCGAAGAGCAACATGACCGCAACGCCGAAGAGCCCGCCGGCGGCGAGCGAGACGCCCACGGTGCAAAGCACCAGGGCGGTCGAGATGATGACCGGTGCGGGCGCCGATACCACCTTGACCCAAAACCGCAGGCCGGCGTGACCGAGTATCAGATTGACGATGTTGGCCATGACCATGGCCCCGAACAGGCCGTAGACCAGCCGGCCTTGGGTCTCGAACAGCAGGGGGCCGGGCTGCAGGCCGTGGATCATGAAAGCGCTGACGAGCAAGGCGGCGCTGACGCTACCGGGAATACCCAGTGTCAGTAACGGAATGAGGTTCGCTCCAACGACAGCGGAATTGGCCGATTCCGCCGCCGCGATGCCTTGGATGTTGCCCTGGCCAAAGCTGCGCGGATCCTGCGCTGCGGCTTTGGTCAACGCATAAGACATGAAGGCGGCAGCGGTGGAGCCGATGCCGGGCAACGCACCGAGGAGGGTTCCGGCCGCCGCACCACGCAGCAGGGTGAAGCGGCAGGACCAGTACTCGCGCCAGCTCACGCGGCGATCAGCCGGAGCGCCGCTGCCGGTGAATTCGATGGCTGGACGTACCGGTCCTGCGGCGGCGGCGCGGCGCAACAGCTCGGGGACAGCGAGCATGCCGATGGCGACCGATGCCAGCGGCAAACCGTCATACAGCTCCCAGTAGCCGAACAACAAACGCGGTGTGTAGTTCTCCGGATCCGTGCCTACACAGGCGCATAGCAGGCCCAGGGCGGCGGCAATGACGCCTTTTGACAACGAATCGCCAATCAGGCCGGCTAGCACTGAAAACGCGAGCACCATCAATGCCACGATCTCGACCGGGCCCATGCGCAGAGCCAAAACAGCCAACGGCGCCGAGACCGTGATGAGCACCAGATCGCTGAAGGTATCCCCGGTCACCGACGAGTAGAGCGCCATCTTCGTCGCCTTCAGCGGCTTGCCTTGCCGGGCCAGCGGATAGCCATCCAGCGCGGTCGCGGCGGCGTCGGGCGTGCCCGGCGTATTCAGCAATACCGCCGGTATCGCGCCACCCACCAGGCCGCCTTTGTTGACGCCTACGAGAAAAGCGATAGCGGGCAATGGATCCAGGGAAAAAGTGAACGGAATAGCGATGGCCATGGCCATGACCGGCCCGATGCCCGGCACGGCACCGACGAACTGGCCCACGGCGATGCCGAAAACAACGAACAACAGGTTGACCGGCGAGAAAGCATCGCCAAAACCGGCTAACACGGTTGCGAGTTCGACCATCGGCCAACAACCCCGCGGTCAATATCTATGCGGTCAATATCTACGCGGTCAATATTACGGTAGCGCCCGGTCTAGTCCATACACCACGAATAACCCGATCAACGCGGGCATCCCGACAGCACCTAGGGCGAGCCACAATGGACGCCGCTCGCCCATGAAGGTCATGAGACCGAGGGCGAGCACCGGCGCCACGTAGGTAAACCCGACTATGGACATGGTGAATAAAGCAACAGCAAGCGCGAGGATTAACCCGGCTGTTGTCAGCATCAAGCGCGCCGGCGGCACTTTTTGCCGAGTGGGTTTGATCAGCAGCCACAAACCGCACCCGGCGATGATCAGCGACACCCTATTAGGCACCGTATCAGGTGCGATATTGCCGCCTGCCACCGTCTCCACGGATGCGGGAATGACAAAAGAGTACGCCGCCAAGCCGAAGAGCAGAAAAAAAGCTCCGGACACGCGATCGGCCGGCACGTTCATACGTTCCTCCGCGGCAAGATAAAAAGCCTAGCCGCCGCTGGCAGCCAGGCCGGCGCTCTATTGCTGGAACAGAATCTTGATGTTCTGCACCCCGCTTACAAGCATCTTCTTGGTCCCGTCCGGGCCGAGGTTCTGTGGCTTGCCTTTCACGGCATGCTTGACGATCTCGATCATCTGCGGAGACTTGAGCGCATTATCGATGGCGGTGGCGATAGCGTTGACCGCCTGCGGGTCCGTGCCTTTGGTGGTGGCCAAGAAGAAATAAGGATCCACATAAGCGTTGACACCAGAGTCCTGGAAGGTCTTGACCTCGGGCGCGTAGCTCAGGCGCCCGGCGCTGGCAATGAGTTTCATGTCGCCCGATTCGAGGTAGGGAAAATGTTCGCCCGAAGCGAATCCGGCCAGCACCTGGCCACCGAGGATCAACTGCATGGTCTCGGCCCCGCCTTTAGTGGGCACCAGGTTGAACTTGGCGCCAGTGGTGCGCGCGGTAACGTCCATCAGTAACTTTTGCGGCGGAGCCCCGAACGCGATAGGCAAAGTGCCCTGTTTTTTCGCCTGGGCAACCAACCCTTCAAGATCATCAAAAAGCGCTTTGCTGCTCGCCACCAGCGCCAATTCGGCGCGCGCGATGGTGCCCAGGTACTCGAAGCTGTCGAGGTTGAATGCGAGTTTGTCGCCGCGTTTCACCAGGTTGACGAGGATGGGCATGTTCACGCCGAGGCCGATGACCTGCCCGCGCGGCGGCATTTTGGCGATGCCCGTGAACATCGCTACCCCGCCACCGCCGGTTTTGTTCTCCGCGACCATGTTCCAACCGGTCTGCTCCTCCATCACCTTGGCCAAGACCCGGCCCATGGTGTCGGTGGAGCCGCCCGCGCCAAAGCCGATCTGCAGCTTCAACAGCCCATTCGGTTGCCAGCCGCCGGCGAACGCGGTGCCCGTGGTCGCTAGCAGGGCGGTAGCTACCAGCCCGCATGTGATTGTCTTGAGGTTCAATTGCTTTACTCCGGGTATGAATGTGTCACTGGACCGCTGCTAGCCCACCTATTTTCCAGCCCGCCTATTGCATGAATACGCGCGGCTGTTGCCGCAACTCATGGCTCACTGGCGCTCTTGTCTCACTGGCCCTCTTGCAGGCTTACGATAACTTGCAGGCGTACGACAACGGGCTATACGGATTCCGCCCGCACCGCCCGGCGCCGATGAAATTCGCCGCTGGGCGGCGTATTAACGCACGTTGAAGCAAGCGAAGTGAAGTTCGGCAATCGCTCTATGGGAGGCCAGGCCAGTCGCACGATTGCTACCGCGAACCGCTGCCGGCGCCCGCCCGCTCACCTACCGTCTATAGCCTTTGCTTGCCGGACTGCGCTATGTTCGGTGACATCAGACCAGTTACATCAGACCGGTTTTCCCTGCCTCTGTTGGACAAGCCGGCCTCTGTTGGACAAACGGGCGCAGAGGAGCCGGTCAGCCCTTATGACGCGAGAGGAACCCGACCAATGGTTGAAGACCGATGGCTCCCGGCCGGTGATACCGCCCTGTACCTAGGGATGAAGCGCGACACCGTGTACCGGTGGAGCGACCGCAAGCAGACGCCGGGGCGCAAGGTTGGGCGACTCTGGAAGTTTAGAAGGGAGGCGGTAGACGAGTGGGTGCGGGCGGGCAGCGCGGCCAAGGCCGCAAGCCGGGCTGAAGGATAAGCCGCCATGGACAACCCGTTCTTCGAACGCCCCATCCTGAACTCACCTTACGAGTACCCATCTCGGCACTGGGAACTGGATGACAGCGGTCAGCCGACTCGGCAGATCCTCGAATCCCGCCGCCGCGCGGAATTCATCACGCCGATCCCGAAGCCGAAGAAGCGCAAAGCGTCGGCTAAGCAGGCATCGCTGCTGTTCGATGAAGGCAAGGGGCTCTCGACCAAGGACCAGCAGTACGACCACACGGCGGTCATCAACGGTGTGCGCCACGAAGTTGACCAGTGGCGAAAGTTGCCGAACCCGAATCAGTGGCGGGTCACGCCGGAAACGGCGCGACTGCTGCAGCACTGGCGCCAGCACCGGTTCAGCGACATCCGGCCCTTCTTCTGTCAGATCGAAGCGGTAGAGACCGCGATCTGGCTGACCGAGGCCGCCCCCCGGCTCGGCAATATCGGCAAGCGGTTCCTCGACCATCTCGCGGCTGCCAACAACGACGCCAATCCCGGGTTGATGCGCCTTGCGCTAAAGCTGGCAACAGGGGCGGGCAAGACGACCGTCATGGCGATGCTGATCGCTTGGCAGACCATCAATGCAGTGCGGCACCCGCAGAGCAAGCGCTTCACCCGTGGTTTCCTGATCGTCGCGCCGGGCTTAACCATTCGTGACCGCTTACGTGTTCTTCAGCCCAACGACCCGTACAGTTACTACCAAAGCCGTGAACTGGTACCGGGCGACCTGCTCGCCAACCTCGGCCACGCCAAGCTTGTCATTACCAACTACCACGCCTTCAAGCCCCGCGAGCGGCTCGATCTGTCCACAGGAGGCCGCTCGCTGCTACAGGGACGCGGCGGCGCGCTGAATACCGTGGAAACCGCAGGGCAGATGCTACAGCGGGTCATGCCCGGACTCATGGGCATCAAGAACATTCTCGTGCTCAATGACGAGGCCCATCACTGCTACCGCGAGAAGCGCGATGCAGAACTCGAAGACGGCTTGCAGGGCGACGAGAAAAGAGAAGCGGACAAGAACCAGGAGGCCGCGAGGGTCTGGATCTCGGGACTGGAGGCGGTTGATCGCAAGCTCGGCGTGAGCCGTGTCATCGACCTATCCGCTACCCCGTTCTTCCTGAGCGGATCCGGCTACGCCGAAGGAACATTGTTCCCCTGGACCATGAGCGATTTCTCGCTGATGGATGCGATTGAATGCGGCATCGTGAAGCTGCCACGGGTACCCGTCGCCGACAATCTGATCCGGCGCGACGAGATGCCGATGTTCCGCAACCTGTGGGAACACATTCGGACCAAGATGCCCAAGAAAGGGCGGGGCAAGGGTGCAACCCTGGATCCGCTCAGCCTGCCGGCGCAGCTACTGACCGCCCTCGACGCTCTGTACGGACACTACCAGCTCACCTATGAGCTCTGGCAACAAGCCGGCATCAGCGTGCCGCCTTGTTTCATCGTCGTGTGCAACAACACCGCCACCTCGAAGTTGGTGTACGACTACATCGCAGGCTTCCAGCGCGAGAACGAGGATGGAACAACGCAACTGGAGTTCGGCAAGTTGCCTCTGTTCCGGAACCACGATGAGCATGGCAATGCCTTGGGACGGCCAAAGACCCTGCTGATCGACAGTGAGCAGCTCGAGTCCGGCGACGCGCTGGACAAAAACTTTCGCAACATGGCGGCAGAGGAAATCGAACGGTTTCGCCGCGAGATCATCGAGCGTAGCGGCGACCGACTTCAGGCCGAGACCATCACCGATCAGGATTTGCTGCGGGAAGTGATGAACACCGTGGGCAAGCCCAATCGCCTCGGTGATTCGATCCGCTGTGTCGTTTCTGTATCCATGCTCACCGAAGGATGGGACGCCAACACGGTGACCCACGTACTCGGCGTGCGTGCATTCGGCACTCAGTTGCTGTGCGAGCAAGTCATCGGCCGCGCCCTGCGCAGGCAATCCTACGACCTGAACGAAGAAAACCGGTTCAACGTCGAATATGCCGATGTTCTGGGCATTCCATTCGACTTCACGGCAAAGCCGGTTGTCTCGACGCCAACCCCTCCCAGAGAAACCATCCACGTTCGAGCGGTTCGCCCGGACCGGGACGGCTGCGAGATACGTTTCCCCCGCGTTGCCGGTTACAGAACCGAACTGCCGGAAGACCGTTTGACCGCCGAATTTACCGGCGACTCCACCTTGGAGTTGACACCGGATCTGGTGGGCGCGACGGAAACGCGAAACTCCGGGATCATCGGAGCGTCGGTTGATCTCAATCTTGTGCACACTGGAGATGTGCGTCCCTCTCAGGTCGTGTACGAGCTAACGTCTCATCTGCTGCTGACGCGATGGCGCGACGAGAACGGTGAGCCGAAGCTTCATCTGTTCGGGCAGCTAAAACGCATTACCCGCCAATGGTTGCAAGAGCATCTGGTGTGCAAAGGGAAGACATATCCGGCGCAACTCAAATACAAGATGATCGCCGACATGGCCTGTCAGCGCATCATGGTCGGCATCAATCGCTCGGAAACCAAGAAAGGCCGCCGAATCTTCGCCGTCCTCGACCCGTATAACCCCTCAAGCTCTACAGCGCACGTCAGCTTCAACACGTCGAAGACCGAGCGGTACGAGACCGACGCCCGCCGTTGTCATGTCAACTGGGTCATCCTCGACAGTGACTGGGAGGCGGAATTCTGCCGTGTAGCCGAAGCGCATCCGCGGGTGAAGGCTTACGTGAAGAATCACAATCTCGGGCTCACCGCTCCGTACCGTTACGGATCGCAGATGCGCAGCTACATACCGGACTTCATCGTTGTTGTGGACGACGGACACGGTGACGACGACTTGTTGCATCTCGTTGTCGAGATCAAAGGTTTTAGACGCGAGGATGCGAAGGATAAGAAGAACACTATGGAGACTTACTGGATTCCCGGCGTGAACAATCACGGGGGGTACGGACGTTGGTGTTTTGCGGAGTTCGCCGATGTTTATGAGATGCAATCCGACTTCGCCGCCAAGGTGGAAGCGGCTTTCGGCGAGATGATCGATGCTGTTACGGCAAAGATAGTGGCGTAGGGAGATCGACGTGGCGAAGAGAAAGAAAGCATCAAGTCGAAAGTCCGTGGAGTCGCTGAGCCACGAGGAGGCTACGCGCAAGAATATTCCGACTGCCGAATACCAGTCGATTATGCACGAGGAGGAACAAAGCCCGGTTCGCGTCGCCTACGAGCGGCGGAATCGGGACCTGGACCCGCAGCTTGTGTGGCGTGGCAAGGATGAACAGGACTGGTCTGACTTAGTGGTACATGCGCCGCCGATCTACATCCAAGAGAAGGTGCACCCGAAGGTCTTGGTTGACGACCTGCTGAAACGCACGCAAGCAAACGACAAGACAGACGAAGCGCAGCCCGATCTCTTCTCGGACTTTAATGGTCTATCCGACGACAGCGCTCGGACGGAGTTCTATCAGCACGAGGCCAACTGGACCAATCGCATGATCCTAGGCGATAGCCTTCAAGTCATGGCGTCCTTGGCCGAGCGCGAAGGACTGAGGGGACACGTTCAGTGCATCTATACCCATCGCCATTGAAAATGCGAATCTAGAATACTTGCATGAGCTAGCTGATTATGGTCAAAATAAGCTTATGAACAATCATTTAACACCGAGCGAGCGCGATGAACTCATAAAATCTCATCGTAAAGAGAGAGATGGGCGTATTCGAGACCGAATAAAAGCTGTTTTAGCTTTTGATGAGGGTTATAGTTATTCAGAAATTGCTAGGATTTTGCTTTTAGATGATGAGACTATTAGACGCCATGTCGATGATTATTTTTCTAAAGCTAAGCTGAAGCCCGAAAACGGGGGCAGCAAAAGTGATTTAGACGAGAATGAAACAGCAAAGCTCGTTAAACACGTAGAAGGAATGACTTATCCTTATGTTAAGGACATTTGCACTTATGTGAAGTTGAATTTCGGTAAGGTTTACAGTGTAAGCGGCATGACAAAATGGCTGCATCGCAATAATGTCTGCCATAAGAAGCCTCATGCAGTTCCAGCGAAAGCAAACGCACAGGCGCAAAAAGCGTTTGTCAAGGAATATGAACATCTTTCGAAAGACGCTAAAAACAAGGGTTTAATCTATTTCTCGGACAGTTTTCATCCGCAGTATCAAACGCGGTTGGCCTATGGATGGATTTTAAGAGGCACTCGAAAAAGTATTGCCACAACGGCTCGTCAAACACGATTGAATTTCATTGGTGCTGTATCTTTGGAGGGTCACACAATAATCCACACTGAAGTTGGCGGGTGAATGCGCAAACCATTAAATCTTTTCTAAAATCTCTACGCAAACGGCATGCACCAGAGAAAGACATTCATGTAATTTGGGACAATGCAGCTTATCATAAGAGCAAAGACGTTCAGTCTTATGCCAAGGACTCAAACATTAAATTACACTATTTGCCGCCCTATTCACCGAATTTAAATCCAATTGAGCGACTTTGGAAAATGATGCATGAAGCGGTTACTTATAATCGGTACTATGAGAAGTTTTTAGATTTTCGGGAAGCCTCTTTGGATTTTTTCAAGCGCATTGGAAGACGAAAGGCTTTATTGAGAAAAAGAATCACTGATAGGTTTCACATTATTAATGCACCGATGTTCGCATCTTGAAGTGTGATGGGTATATATAGGATGCTGGTACTTTAATGAGGTGCCGGATGGATGGCAGGCCATCAGTTGTCAAAAAATAAGCACGACGGCCTATCAGCTCTGTCAAGCTATCCGGTTTTTACGTCCGTGGTGTGCGCAACTGTGTATACGCCACTGAGTGGGACCCTTTCACGATCGCCTATACAATTGTGCGATCGGTGTGAGGCCCGGCTTTTCGTGGGTGAGATAAAATGCCTGAACGCGATTTGAATTCGGTGTGCCAGCGCTACGATCGCTGGTCGCAAGTTTACGATGCCGACGCCAATCCGCTGATTGCTCTTGAGGGGCCAGTGATGCGGCAAGCCGTGGGACAGGTGCATGGTCTTCGCATCGCCGATCTAGGCTGCGGCACTGGCCGGCACACCCTATGGATGGCCAATGCGGGAGCGAGTGTTGTGGCGGTGGATTTTTCTTCTGGTATGCTGGCATCGGCGCGCGCGAAAACCGCTGGCCTTAAGGTCGCTTTTTCTGTTTGCGATCTCAATAAACCGATTGCTCTTGCGAGTGCTTTTTACGATATGGTTGTTAGCGCATTGGTGCTCGAGCACCTGTATGCCTTGGATATTTTCTTTGCGGAAATTCAGCGTCTGCTAAGACCCGGGGGAAGCGCTATTATTTCGGCTATGCACCCGGCTATGTTTTTACGCGGCTCCCAGGCTCGTTTCATAGATCCTGTTACTGCCGAGCGTATTGAACCGGGCAGTGTGCCTCACAGTCTCAGCGATTTCGTGATGGCTATCATCAATGCGGGGTTAACGCTCTGCGATATGGCCGAGCACGCACCCGATGAGACCTTGGCGGTGCACTACCCTCGGGCTGAAAAATACATTGGCTGGCCTATGCTTGTTATCTTTAAAATCAGACGCTAGCCAAGAAGTGGGCACCTTTAAAAATAGTAATTTATACATGAGGATTCGAGCACGGACTGACGCCGCAATCGCGGAAAAAGTGCATTTTTTAAAGGTGCCCTTAAATCTATCTCAATTCAAAGTGTTTGCACTTCCACAAAAGTATCGTTGAAGCAGGCCCCGTCGGCGATATCGGCCCGGGTGTCTGCCACCAACGCGTTAACGGTTTGTCCGGTCTGCGAAGTCATCAGCCACGTGCCTTTAGGTGAGTAGGCGACACCCGGCAATGTTTTTTCGCTCACCTGAACCAAGAGCCGCGTTTCGCCCAGATCGTTGAACACTTTGACATTTTGGCCGTTCTCGAGTCCGCGCGCCGCCGCATCGCGTGGATTGAGTTCAATTATCTCCATATTTTGATTGGCGTTGACGCCGCCAAAAGTCGCGTTAGTGCGATCGTTGGATGAAGGGGTGATAAGACGCAGCGGATAACGCTGCGAGCAGGTTGCCGTGTAAGCGGGCAGTCCGGCGCCATGGCGCTCTTCCAACATCGGCGAATACAACTCGATTTTCCCGCTGGGGGTAGAGGGGAATACGTTGTCGAAGGCGATCATCGGCTTGTCATCAATGCGCATGTGCAGGCTTGTGCCGATCGGCAATGCGCTCGGCCGGTGTCCGCCAAGCCTTGCATCATCGCCGTCCAATGCATCGTCCATGAGCGCTAAGTCATCGGCTAGAAAAGCCTCATCGCTAAAGCCGAAACGCGCGGCCAGCCGGCGAAATATCTCCGTGTTGGGCAGCGCCTGCGCCACCGGTGGAATGACCGGCTCGGCCCGCTGCAGATACTGCTGTCCATAGGCGCCGTAAATGTCATGAATTTCGAACGGTCCGGCGGCCGGCAAGACGACGTCGGCAAAGTTCATACTGTCGGTCATGGCGATGTCGATGCCGACCGTGAACAGATCGGGATGGGTGAGCGCCCGGCGCATACGGTGTTGGTGCGGATGCGTGGCTACGGGATTGTGGTTGTAGATGACCAATCCCCGTACCGGCGGGTCTAGCGCATCATCCAGAATGTGGGCACTTAGCTCCAGTATGTTGAGGGTGCGGGTGTGTTGCGCGATCCAATCGGTGCGTTGCAGTTTATCGGCCGTCTTCGGGAATGCGGCGCCTGGTTTGGCGATAACACCCCCACCGAGCACGCCGAACTTACCGGCCAGCGCCGGCAAGGCCATGGCCGTACGCAAACTGGCGCCGCCGGTGGCGCTGCGCTCCATGCCGTTGCCTACTGATATCGCCGCCGGATTGGCGCTGGCATACCAGTCGGCTAAGCGCTCGATGTCGCGCTGCGCAAGACCGCAGATTTTCGCCGCCACCGCCGCCGGATAACGTGCCGCTTGCTCCATGTATTGCTCGAAGCCGGCAACATGTGCTGCCACGAACGTTCGATCGATGGCGCCGATGCGGCCCAGTTCATGGGCCAGCGCATAACCCAACACTACATCGGTCCCAGGTTTTACCGGCAGATAGAGATCGGCCCGCTCGGCGATCTTGATGCGCTTGGGATCGATCACGACGAGCCGCGCGCCGTTGCCTCTGGCGGTGTTGATCGCCCGGGTGAGATGCAGGTTGGAAACGGTGACGTTGTTGGACCACACGATGATCAACTGCGCGTGCTCGGCCTGCTCCGGCCCCATGCCCGGCATCGCTCCGAACAAGCTGCTATAGGCGAGCGAGCGAATACCTCCGCACAACGGGCCCCGGTCGAGCAAGCTGGCCCCCAGTTTGTGGAAGAAGCGCCGATCCATGGAGCCATCCGCCAGCATGCCGTGCGGGCCTGCGTAATTAAAAGGCACTACCGCTTGCGGCCCATATCGCTCCACCACCGAGCTGAGTCCGTGATAAGCGAGATCCAGCGCTTCATCCCAGTCCACCCGCACGAATTCTCCAGCGCTTTTGCGGCCCACCCGCTTCAGTGGATGACGGATCCGGTTCTCGCCGTGGATGAACTGCGGATAGAAGCGGCCGACTTTGTTGCAGATGCGCCCAGCGGTGAAGGGGTTGGCTCTTGAGCCACGCACGGACAGGATTTGGCCAGCCTGATGGGTGATGGTGAGGGAGCAGGTATCGGGACAGTCCAGCGGGCAGACGGCGGGAGCGGTGGCAACGGCAGGGGTGACGCGGGTGGCTTCGGACATCGGACTATTCCATGGTAATTCGCACGAGTGGCCATATTGCGCCTGTAGCGGCCCTTAAGAAAGATCCATTATCGTGCGTTGCCTGGATTCATTATTAGGGGCACCTGCTAAAGATGCACTTTTTCCGCGATTGCGGCGCCGGCTCCGTGCTCGAATCCTCAGGTATGACCCATACACTGCGGTTGTATGCGCGGTGCTTCCTGTCACTCACGAAACAATGACTATTTTTAGCAGGTGCCCCTATGCTCTTACCCTGCGGGAGGAACGGTTAAATGACACTCACGAATGTGCGCGTGGATGGCGATCGGCTCTGGCGCAGCCTCATGGAGATGGCGCAAATAGGCGCTTTGCCTAACGGCGGCTGTGGCCGGCTCGCGCTGAGCGATGAAGACAAGCAAGCCCGTGATTTGTTCGTGCGCTGGTGCCGGGAAGCCGGCTGCGAAGTTACCGTTGATGATATGGGCAACATCTTCGCGCGGCGGCCAGGGCGCGATAATTCACTGCCACCTATTGCCACCGGTAGCCACCTCGATACCCAACCCCATGGCGGCAAGTTCGATGGCGTTTACGGGGTGTTGGCCGGTCTGGAGGTGATACGGGCGCTCAACGATGCGGGCGCCGAGACCCGCGCACCCATCGAGGTCATCAACTGGACCAACGAGGAGGGCTCGCGCTTCGCGCCCGCCATGGTCGCCTCCGGCGTGTTCGCTGGACAGTTCGAGCACGAATTCGCCTGGTCCAGGGAAGACGCCGCCGGACACAGTCTCGGCGAGGAGCTAGGGCGTATTGGTTACCGCGGCGGGCAGCGCTGTGGCGAGCATCCGCTCGGCGCTCTGTTCGAGGCGCACATCGAGCAGGGGCCTATTCTAGAGGGCGCCGGTGTGCCCATCGGTGTCGTCTCGGGCGCCCAAGGGCAGCGCTGGTACGACGTGACGGTGCGCGGGCAGGATTGCCACGCCGGCACCACACCGATGCCTAGGCGCAAAGACGCCTACACCGCCTCCGCGCGCATGGCCATCGCCCTGCGCGACATCGCCCGTGTCCACGCCCCGCAGGCCGTGGCAACCATAGGGCAAGTCGAGGTGATCCCCAATTCACGCAACACCATTCCCGGCGAAGTGCGCTTCAGCGTGGATATTCGCCATCCGCAGCCCGCCCCCCTGGCTGCGATGGATGACGCATTGCGCGGCGGTTTCGCCGCCATCGCCGCCGAGGAGGGCACCGAGGTGGAGATAGAGGGGATCTGGCATAAGTCGCCCATCCGCTTCGATGAAGGTTGCGTGGACGCGGTGGCGCGGGCGGCCGAGGCGCTAGGTTATGCCAATCAAGCGATAGTCTCTGGCGCCGGCCATGATGCGTGCCAGGTGTGTGCCATAGCCCCAGCCGGGATGATTTTCGTGCCCTGCGCAGACGGCGTCAGCCACAACGAAGCCGAGAGCGCCGAGCCGGATGATTTGGAGAAGGGTTGTAACGTCCTGCTGCACGCCATGACCGGGTTGGCCAACGGATAAACCGCATGAAACAGACTCAGTCCGGTTCGTGTCATGGTGGCCACGTACGCTAAGGGTAGTCAGCTTGATTGAGCTTGCGTGATGTTGCGTTAGCGCGAAAAAGCCAATTGCGCCCGCCGGCTCAGCGCGGCCATGCTCTCGGGGGAGCGGACCACGCAATATTGTCCGGCGGCGCGTAGTTGGCGGCAGACTTTGACGGCCCGCGCCTGCTTGAGTCCGGTGAGTCCAGCGCGGTGAATGAGTTGGCGGGCGGCGACCGGGAGCAGCAAGATGCGGCCCTCCGGTGCCAGTTTACGCACGCGCCGGGCCCGGGTTTTTGCTTCAGCGGTGATCAGCGGTTCCAATTCGATGCTCCAGCCTGAGGCCCGGTAGAAAGCGTTCATGCGGCCACTTTTGCCTACTGCGTTGCAGTGGGTGGCAATGTTTTGTCGGTTTAACGGTTGCTTCGACCGGGCACTATAGTGCGCCAAGGTTTGTGCGGCGCCGCCCGGTACCTCACCGGGTCCCGCTAGCGCGAAACCGGCGTCCAGCAACCACGCCGCGGTGCTGGCGCGCCTAGCCGGGGAGGCCGCGCCCAGTACTATGCTAGCGATGAGTCTGGTGCCTTTTTTCACCACCGTCACACTGTTGTAGCCGGCTTTACAGGTGAACCCGGTTTTGAGTCCTATGGCGCCCTCGTAACGGGTTAAGAGCCGGTGATGAGTGCGCAGCGAACGCCCCTTGACAGTGACGGTTTTCAGGCCAAAATATCCTGCATAGTCGCTAAAACGTGCATAAAGCGCCGTTGTGATGACCGCCATATCGCGGGCGGTAGTGCGTGCGTTCGCCGCCGGCAAGCCCGATGCGTTGGCGAAATATGTGCCGGTCAGCCCTAGAAAGTGGCCCACTTTGTTCATCCGCTGCACGAATGCGGCTTCAGTACTGGCGACGGCTTCGGCAATGACCACCGCTACGTCATTGGCCGAGCGCACCATGAGCGCCTTGATCGCGTCTTCCACGGCTAGCGTGTCACCGCCTCTGAGGCCGAGCCGTGTGGCGGGTTGCGCCGCCGCCCGTGGCGAGACGCTGAGCGGTGAATCCATCGCCAACTCGCCTTTTTGCACTGCATCGAGCAGCAGGTAAAGCGTCATCAGCTTAGCCAGCGAGGCGGGGCGCGACGGGGTCGTTGGCCGGTGAGCGTTCAAGATGGCGCCGCTATTCAGATCCACACTCAACGATGCCCGTACAGCCGTGGCCGGGCCGCTAGCGAGCAGGCAGCACAGCCCTACCGTGAAGAGCACGGCGTGGAATACGCAATAAGGCGGGGTCACGGGCGAGTTCATGTCTTATAGAATAACTGCTCCAGGCACGCCTGCGTGTCCGCGCACTTTTTGCAGATAGCAACCGGCTAACAATGCCAACCGGCTAACAATGCCAACCGGCTAACAATGCGAAGAAGGACGAGCTTTAATTACTTGGCGGCGGGTGCCTTGGCACTGCCCGGCCTGCTTTGGTACGGCACCGAGGATAAACGCAGCGGCACCGGAGGACGGGCGGTGCCGCTTGCCGGCGGCACCATGGGGACCGGCTGGAGTGCCTGGCTCTACGTTGATCCGGCTGCCGTGCCATCAGTGAAGCCCATAGTGCAAGACGTTTTCGATACGGTGGATCGGCGCATGTCCACCTACCGGCACGATTCCGAACTGCGGCGTCTCAACCGCGCTCCCTCGGATACACCATTGGCTATTCACCCGGATGTCGCGCAAGTACTGGCGCAGGCGGCATCGGTAAGCGCTCGTAGCGATGGGGCGTTCGATGCCACGGTGGGGCCATTGGTGGACGCCTGGGGTTTTGGCCCCGGACCGGGTGCTGGCCATGCGCTGCCCTCGACGCGGGTGCTGACGTGCCTGTCCGAACGGGTGGGTTTCAGGAAATTCGAATTGGATGCCGAGCGCAGCGTGTTGACCAAAGCGCACCCGAGGCTACAGTTCGATTGCTCCGCGATCGCCAAGGGTTTTGCC
Organism: Gammaproteobacteria bacterium; assembly: GCA_012103455.1. Taxonomy (GTDB): domain Bacteria; phylum Pseudomonadota; class Gammaproteobacteria; order HK1; family HK1; genus WLWT01. The sequence goes on along the minus strand of WLWT01000001.1, from coordinate 1,420,141 downwards.
GTCGATGTGGCGGCTGCGGCGCTGGCCAACCTCGGAGTAGAACATTTTCTCATCGAAGCGGGTGGTGAGATCCGCGCCGCCGGAGGGCACGCTGATGGTCGGCCGTGGAGGGTCGGGGTGGAGCGGCCCGCGGCCGATGACAGCCACCGCCGGGTTTATCGCAAATTAGCCCTAGGCGCCGGCGCTGTCGCCACCTCGGGTACCTACCGCAATTACTTCGAGAGGGACGGTGTGCGCTATTCGCATACCCTGGATCCTCGAACAGGCCGCCCCGTTAGCCACCGGCTGGCTGCAGTCACGGTGGTGGCGCAGACGGCGGTACTGGCGGACGCCTGGTCCACCGCGTTACTGGTAGCCGGCGAAATACAAGGACCAGCACTGGCCGAGCAACTCGGCATTGCGGCTTATTTCATCACCGCGCTAGAGAGCACCACTGAAGCGGGTCAATTCAAAGACACCTGGACCACGGCTATGCGCGCTTACCTGTCGTAAATAACCCAGCCCTACCACACATCCACGTAACGCCGTGGCCGCCCCCGCACCGGTCCGGCCGCATCGAGTCCCCGCGGTATCCAAGCCCGCGTCTGCGCCGGATCGATCACGGCGTCGATTGCGAAGACCTGGGCGACAGTGACGCTCTTGCTTTGTACTCGACTCTTCGTGAAATCACGGTGCGTCCGGTGACGGCCAGCGAGCAGAGGCGATGTCCCGGTATAGGGCCGTGGCTCTTCATGGCGCGGAACTTGAGTTATGCTCCAGTGCTGCGGAAGTACTTGGCAAGCGGTGCAGAGGGGTTGCGATGAGCCAGACTTATGATCGCGCGACGCAAAACGTCGGCAACATCATCTCTCTTGAACACGTCAACACACGGGTGAGCGATCAGACCCAGGCCCATTTGTTTTATGTCTCCGGCATGGGTTTTACCCGCGACCCTTACATCGACTTCGGTCTGCGCAATATGTGGATCAACCTGGGCCGGCAGCAGTTTCACCTGCCGCTGGGCGCCCCGCAGGTTCTGCGTGGCGCCAGCGGCGTGGTGGTGCCGGATGTGCAGGCCTTGCAGGGACGGCTGGAGCGGGTGGGCAAACATCTGGCTGGCACCGCGTTCGACTGGCGCGAGGACCATGGCCACCTGACTGTCTCATGTCCGTGGGGCAATCGAATCGAAGTATTCGCGCCAGGCGCTTTTGGGGCTATGCGCCTTGGCCTGCCGTATGTGCGCTTGGACGTGCCGCGCGGAACAGCTGAGGGTATCGCCCGCTTCTACAGCGACATCATGGGCGCGCCGGCCGATGTGGCCGAGGCCGATGGCAGCGCCGTCGCCCGCGTAGCCATCGGCAATGAGCAGGCGTTGCATTATCGCGAAGCGGACGGTGTAGTCGATCACTACGATGGCCACCACATCGCTGTTTACATTGCCGACTTCTCCGGTCCTTATGAGCGCTTGTTGGAGCGTGGCCTCATCAGCCGCGAATCCAACGAGGTCGAGTACCGTTTTCAGCGCATCGTCGATCCGGCCTCGGACGATGCCTTGTTCGAGATAGAGCATGAGGTGCGCAGCCTCACCCATCCGCTTTATGCCCGGCCCTTGGTGAACCGCAATCCGGCTCAGACCAATGTGGACTACGTGCGCGGGCGCGATGCATTGCAGGTGTAGTTAGCTATTCTTTAGAGAATGAATCAATCGGGAGAGAAGACGATGAAACAACAACTGGGCACCTCTACAAATGCACTTTTTCCGCGATTGCGGCGTCGGTTCCGTGCTCGAATCCTCAGGTATGACCTATACACTGCGGTTCTGCGCGCGGTGCTTCCTTGCACTCACGAAAAAATGACTATTTTTAGAGGTGCCCAACTGTTGGGTTTTCTGGTTGCCATCACGGCCACGGCGCTGGCGTGGGCGCAGCCGGCGGTGGTCTACGACATGGGCGGCAAGTTCGACAAGTCGTTTAATCAAGCGGCTTTCGACGGGGCGGAACGCTATGCCGAGGAGAGCGGTGAGAAGTACCGCGAATTCGAACCCACTAACGATGCCCAGCGCGAACAAGCCATGCGCCGCCTGGCCAAGCGCGGCGCCAATCCCATAGTGGCCATCGGTTTTAGCCAGGCCACGGCCGTTGAAAAAGTGGCCAAGGAATTTCCCGATCTGAAATTCACCATCGTCGATATGGTGGTGGATTTACCGAACGTGCAATCGGTTGTCTTCAAGGAGCACGAGGGTTCGTTCTTGGTGGGCGCGCTGGCCGCCATGGCCTCGAAGACAGGCAAGGTGGGATTCATAGGCGGTATGGATATTCCTCTGATCCGCCGCTTCGCCTGCGGTTATATGCAAGGCGTGCGGCACGTCACCGCTGGCGCCGAGGTGTTCTCGAATATGACTGGCACTACGCCGGCGGCGTGGAATGATCCGGGCAAGGGCGCGGAGCTGGCCCGCTCGCAGTTCGATCGGGGGGCGGATGTGGTCTATGCGGCGGCTGGCGGAACCGGTGTTGGCGTCTACCAGGCCGCTGCCGATCAGGGCAAGCTCGCCATCGGCGTCGATTCGAATCAGAACTATTTGCATCCGGGCACTATGCTGTCGTCCATGGTCAAGCGGGTCGATGTGGCCGTGTACGAATCGTTCAACGGGGTTAAGACAGGTGCTTGGGCGCCGGGCGTGCGGGTGCTGGGGCTGGCCGAGGGCGGCGTGGGTTGGGCCTTGGATGAGCACAATGCCAAGCTCGTCAGCGATGAGATGAAAGCTGAGTTGGAGGCGCTTAGCCAAGACATCATCGAAGGCCGGGTGCAAGTGCACGATTACATGGCCGATAGCGATTGTCCTCTTTAGGGGGTCCTCTTCAGTAGGGGGATGACATGAAAGTAGGGCGGGGACAGCGGATCAGTGAGTGCCGCTGCGGCCATTGAATTCGAAGCTATCAGCAAGCGTTTTGGCGCGGTGCAGGCGAACCGCGCCGTTTCTCTCGCCATAGCGCGCGGTTCCATTCACGGCATCATCGGCGAGAACGGCGCCGGCAAGTCTACCTTGATGAGCATTCTCTACGGCTTTTATCAGGCCGATAGCGGTGTCATCAAAGTCAACGGTCAGCTGCAAGACATCAGGCGCCCTGCCGATGCCATGGCTGCCGGCATCGGCATGGTGCACCAGCATTTCATGTTGGTCGATGAACTCACGGTGCTTGAGAATGTCATGTTGGGTGCGGAAGGCGGCGTCTTGTTGGATCGCGCCAGGCGTTCGCGGGCGGAGCAAACACTGGCTAGCCTGAGCGCGCAACACGGCCTAGCGGTGGCGCCGCACGCGCGTGTCGGTGGGTTACCGGTGGGGGTGCAACAGCGCGTCGAGATCCTGAAAGCGCTGTACCGTGGCGCCCGTATTCTCATCTTGGATGAGCCCTCCGGTGTGTTGACGCCGCAAGAGGCTGATGCTTTGTTCGCCGTGCTGTCTTCGCTGCGCCGGCAAGGCGTCACCATTTTGTTGATCACGCACAAACTACGCGAAGTGCTGGCGGTGACCGATACGGTCAGCGTGATGCGCCAGGGCGAGGTCGCCGCCACCCTGCCAACGGCGCAGGCGAACGCGCAGATGTTGGCCGATCGGATGGTGGGCCGCCCGGTGGCGCTCGCACTCCACAAGCCGATCGTCAGCGCCGGTGCGCCGGTTTTGCAGGTTGACGGCCTGGTGGTCGCGGGTGCTGCTAAAAACGCCGTTGACGGTATTACTTTTGCCGTCCGCTCGGGGGAGATCGTAGGCATCGCGGGGGTTGCTGGTAACGGTCAGAGCGAATTATTGGAGACGTTGGCGGGCATGCGCCCGGTGACCGGCGGTTGTTTTCGCCTGGGCGATGTCGCGGTCACCCCTGAGCAGCCTAAAACGGCCACGCAGATGCGCGCTCTCGGCGTCGCCCATGTGCCCGAAGATAGGCAAAAACGGGGTTTGGTGGGCGCTTTTTCGGCGGCGGAGTCCGCCGTCCTCGGTTATCACGACGATAAACGATGGAACGGTTTTTTGCGTATGCACCGGGGTGATATCCACGCGCACTGCGAAGCGTTGATGCACGATCTGGAGGTACGTCCAACCGATCCGCAACTCGCCACCCACGGCTTTTCCGGCGGCAATCAGCAAAAGTTATTGGTCGCGCGGGAACTGGCCCGCGAGCCCCGGCTGTTGCTGGCCGGCCAGCCCACCCGCGGCGTGGATATAGGCGCCATCGAACTCATTCACGCCCGCTTGCTGGCCATGCGGGCGCGGGGTGTGGCCATCGTGTTGGTCTCGGTGGAACTCGATGAGATCCGGGCGTTGGCCGATCGCATCTTCGTCATGTCGGAAGGACGTTTTACCGGCTCGCTGCGCGGCGGCGAAGCGGACGAACACCGCCTAGGCTTGATGATGGCGGATGCCTCAACGGCCACTCTTCAGTCAAGTCCGTAGTGAAACTCAGGCGCTGGATAGACTGGGTGTTGTTGCCACTGGCCAATTTGACCTTGGCGCTGGCCGCCACGGCGGTGATCATTGTCATCATCGGCGAACATCCGCTAGCGGCACTGAACTATCTTCTAGCCGGCGCATTCGGCAGCCAAGAAGCGATTGGCTATACCTTGTATTACGCCACTAGCCTCATTTTTACCGGCCTGGCGGTGGCCGTCGCTTTTCATGCCGGGCTGTTCAATATAGGGGGAGAAGGCCAGGCGTATATCGCCGGGCTGGGGTTGACGCTGATGGTGTTGGCGTTGGACAGTGTGTTGCCGCCGTTTTTGTTGTTACCCCTGGCGATAGGCGCGGCAGCCGCCGGCGGCGCTCTGTGGGGATGGGTGCCCGGCTATCTACAGGCGCGGCGCGGCAGCCACATCGTCATCACCACCATCATGTTCAATTTTATCGCCTCGGCGGTGATGGCATATCTGCTCGTCAACGTGCTCATTATGCCGGGGCAGATGACGCCCCATTCGCGGGAATTCGAGACCGCCGCTTGGCTGCCCTTCATGCATCAGATGCTGGCCGCCGTGGGCATTGCATTCGCCGCTTCGCCGCTCAATGCATCGTGCTTATTGGCACTGGCTCTTTGCGGCGCGGTCTGGTTTCTCCTCTGGCATACCCGATGGGGCTATGCCATCCGCACCGTCGGCCACTCGCAGAGCGCCGCCCGCTACGCCGGCATAGATGCCGGGCGCGTCATCATGCTGGCCATGGCGGTGTCGGGGGCGCTGGCCGGGCTCGCTGCCGTCAATACCTTGCTCGGCGTGACCCACCGGCTACTGCTCGATTTCACCGGGGGGTTCGGTTTTACCGGTATTGCTGTCGCGCTGATGGGGCGCGATCATCCGCTGGGCATCGTGTTGGCGGCCATCCTGTTCGGCGTGCTGTATCAGGGCGGCGCCGAGCTGGCTTTCGAGATGCCGGCGATTACACGGGATATGATCGTCGTGATCCAGGGCCTGGTGATCCTGTTCAGCGGCGCTCTTGAACAGATGTTGCGCCGCCCGCTGGAAGCGGTGGCCAGCCGGTTCGAATCCACGCCCTCGGCGAGCCGTTGCGGTGAGTGAATACTACCTTCTGATCATACTGACCCTGGATTCGACGCTGAGGGTGGCTACGCCGCTCATCTTCGCCGCGCTCGCCGGTCTGTTCGCGGAACGCTCCGGTGTTATCGATATCGGTTTAGAGGGCAAGATGCTGGCGGGCGCTTTTGCTGCTGGCGCTGCGGCCGCCTGGTCCGGCTCGGCATGGCTCGGGTTGATGGCGGCGCTCATCGTTTCAGTGCTGCTTGCCTTGCTGCACGGTTTTGCTTGTATTACCCACCGGGGCAATCAGGTGGTGAGTGGTCTCGCCATCAATATCCTGGTCTCCGGGCTGACCGTGTCGCTGGCAACGGCATGGTTCAAACAAGGCGGACAGACGCCCCCGCTGCCGGCCAGCGCCCGCTTTGGCGATATCGGTTTTCCCGCTGCGGATGCGGTAGCGGATGTGCCGATCATCGGCGCTCTTTATGCGCAGTTGCTAAGCGGGCACAACCTGTTGGTCTACGCCGCCCTCGCCGCCGTACCACTGGCGTGGGGAGTGCTATACCGCACCCGTTTCGGGCTGCGTCTGCGCGCGGTGGGCGAGAATCCCGCCGCCGTGGACACGGCGGGGATCTCCGTCGGCCTGCTGCGCTATCAGGCCATGATCATCTGCGGCGTGCTGTGCGGGATAGCCGGCGCTTATCTGTCGATCGCCCACGGTGCCTCCTTCGGGCGCGATATGACGGCGGGCAAGGGGTACATCGCTTTGGCCGCCATGATCTTTGGCCGCTGGCGCCCGCTGCAAGCATTTGGCGCCTGTTTGCTGTTCGGTTTTCTGGATGCGGTGGCGGTGCGTTTGCAGGGTGTGGCGCTGCCGGGTATCGGCGAAGTGCCGGTCCAGTTTATCCAAGCGTTGCCCTATGTATTGACCGTTGTTCTGTTGGCCGGATTCATCGGCCGTGCGGTAGCGCCACGAGCGAGCGGGATCGCCTATGTCAAAGAGCGCTGAGGGATTGGATGCGCTGAGGGCCATGGCCGGTGCGGCGCGGGCACGGGCGTACGCGCCTTATTCCAACTATCAGGTAGGGGCGGCCCTGCGTACCGCCTCCGGCCGGTATTATTCTGGTTGTAATGTGGAAAATTCTGCCTACCCTGAAGGTACTTGCGCGGAAGCGGGTGCCATCGCGCAGATGGTGTTGGCCGGCGACAGAACTATCGCCGAGGTGGTGGTGGTGGGGCCGCCGGGCCGCCCATGCACGCCCTGTGGCGGTTGCCGGCAGAAGATAAGAGAATTCGCCGGGCCGCACACGCCAGTACACGTTTGTAATCCCTATGAGCTGTTGTTGACCACCACCATCGGTGAGCTATTGCCGGTGGCTTTCGGTCCGGAACATGTAGGCTTGAGTGCGGATGACGGCTAAGACACAAGTGCAAGCGGCGTTGGCGCGGATCCTCGCCGGCTACGACGGGCCGGCACCGCGGGTGATCCTGATCATGGGCTCCGGGCTGAGCGATGCGGTGGCCGGCTTGGAGCCGCGCGCCGATTTCGGCTACGAACAGATCCCCGGTTTTCCTAGCACCAGTATAGAGGGGCACGAAGGGCGGCTGTCCATAGGCCGGTTGCAAGGCTTGGACGTGGCTGTTTTACGCGGCCGGGAGCACTATTACGAGCGTGGCCGCATAGGGGCCATGACAACCGCACTGCGGGCCTTGCGGGAGATGGGCGCGAAGGCGTTGGTGACGACCAATGCGGTGGGCAGTTTGCACCCGTCTGTGGCCCCCGGAAGCTTGGTGGTGATGAGCGATCACATTAACCTGACGGGTGCCAATCCGTTGATCGCAGACGGCTACGGTGCTGTGCCATTCGTCGATATGACCGACGCTTATGATCCGGGTATGCGCCAGCGGCTGTTGCTGGCGGCGCGTCAAGCCGGGCTGGATGTGCGTCAGGGGGTATACGCTTTTTTCTCCGGACCTAGTTTCGAGACCGCTGCGGAAATCCGGGCGGCGCGGATCCTCGGCGCAGATACCGTGGGCATGTCGGTGGCGCCCGAGACCGTCATTGCGCGACACGCGGGCTTACAGGTCGCAGCCGTGTCGGTGGTGACTAATTTTGCCACCGGCGTCGTCGGCGAGGCGCCAGCGCGCAAAGACGGTGAACCGAGAGCACTCGGGCATGATCAGACCATGGATGCGGCGGCGGCGGCCGGCCCCCGCCTGCGCCACTTGATCGAGAGTTATCTGCGGCGCGAAGCGGCTTTTGCTCGCGCGTGAGCTTGCCGCAATGAATCCATACTAGAGGAGAGCCTATGTTGGGGGAGCGCGTCGTGGGAGGATCCACTCTACCGACTCCCATCACCGACATCATTCGCCTCAAGCGTGATGGCGCTGTGCTCAGCGCTGCCGATATAACACGCATGGTCACGGCCATAACCGATGGCAGCGCCAGCGAAGGGCAGGCGGCGGCCTTCACCATGGCTGTATGTATACGCGGTATGAGCGATGCCGAATGCACCGCTCTCACCGGGGCCATGGCGCGCTCCGGTGAAACCTTGGATTGGTCCGGCGTTGAGCTGCACGGACCGCGGCTCGATAAACACTCCACCGGGGGTGTGGGTGACAAAGTCAGCCTGGTGTTGGCGCCGTTGCTGGCAGCGTGTGGCGCTCATGTGCCGATGGTGAGCGGCCGGGGCCTTGGCCACACCGGCGGCACTTTGGATAAGTTGGAGTCCATCCCGGGATACCGTATCGCGGTGGATCCGGCCCGCTTCATGCAGGTCACGGCCACGGCCGGCTGCGCCATCGTGGGCGCGTCCTCACACATGGCGCCGGCGGATAAGCGCCTTTATGCCATTCGTGATGTCACGGCGACGGTGGAGTCGTTGCCACTTGTCATCGCGTCTATTTTGTCTAAAAAGCTGGCCGCTAACGTGGAAGCGCTGATCATGGATGTCAAGGTGGGCAGCGGTACGTTCTACGCTGAGCTGCCCCAGGCGCGTGCCTTGGCTAAGAGCTTGGTGCGAGTGGCAAGAGCAGCGGACTTGCCGGTGGCGGCGTGGATCACGGATATGAACCAAGTACTGGGCCAGGCCGCGGGCAGCGCGCTGGAGGTAGCCGAAGCCATCGCTATCTTACGTGGCGAGCAGGTCGATGAGCGGCTGTTGCAAGTTATCCTCGCCCTCGGTGTGAAGGCGCTGCTGATGGGCCGGCTCGCCAGCAGTGAAGCCGAGGCCGAGGGCATGTTGCGGGCGCGGCTCGCCGATGGGTCCAGTGCCGAGCGGTTCGCGGCGATGGTGCACGCCCTGGGCGGTCCTGGCGATGTAGTGGAACGATCTCACCAGTTGTTGCCGGCGGCGCCGTGTGTCGCTGATGTACCGGCAGATAAAGCGGGGACGGTTTGCGCGATCGACGTGCGTGCACTCGGCGCCGCCATCGTCGCCATGGGCGCCGGCCGCCAGCATCCAAGCGATGTGATCGATCACCGCGCCGGTATCGATAAGACGCTCGCCATCGGTGAGGAAGTCGCCATCGGGCAGCCGCTGGCGCGGGTACATGCTGGCAGTGAAGCCGATGTCCGGCGTGCTGCCCAGACCGTGCAGGATGCCTATGTCATCGACACCGCCGGTAGCGCCACTGCGGTGGCGCCGCTTATGGAATACATCGCTTAAGCCCGCTGTCTTGTTCGAATAGGCAATAGCGGCGGCCTTCGCCATAGTCGAAGTTGGGGCTGAATTCGGTCGCTATCTGACCCAGCTGCGATCCGCTATCGTCGGCATGATGGCGCAGCAGTTGCCGAATCACCTCACCGGGTTCAAGCGCTTCGCCATCGTCTACCGCCGGCCTATCTCAATCGCTGTCCAAGCCGGCCAACAACTTCATGATTTTGGTGTGGACCCTCTTTTTGCGTCCAATATGCGAATAGGAGCTTTTGAAACACAACGCCTAAGCCAGCACAAACTGTGATTTGAACTATGAGTTTCACTGGTGATTTACACCCCGACAATATTGGCGTAGAACCAATCATCTAAATCCTGAAACCTATCCAACTCGATATCTAACTTAGACGCGTTCTCACAGGCTCTTACCAGAATCCAGCAAGCTGCTTCTTCAAGATCAGCTGTAAATGAATCATCATCGTTACTGTCAAAATGCTTCAACATGTTGCGGATCTTATTTTCTTCAGCAAAGAACTCCTTTCTAATGATGTCTTTCCTGTGAAGCAATGAATGCACGACATTCATCTCTTTCAATTTCCAATCTAGCACGGCCTCCTTTCCTTGATGAATCAATGCCTTGCCGAATATTTCTTCTGCGGCACCTGCCAAAGTTATCGAGGAGGCATAGGAGGCATGATCGAAAAACAAAGACAACGCCACCTCAAGCTGCTCTTTGGCTAGGTCAATTCGCGAATAGATTTGCTCAGTCATCTTTTATGATTACCTACTGCAGTTAAAAGAACCAAAATACCCCGCATCAGGTTCAGCGCTTTGTTATGCTACTTGCTTTGATAGCTGCAATAACTTTGCTTGAGTAGACTCTAGTATTGAGTCTCTTATAAATATACTTGCACCGATTATTTCAATGCCTATAAGTTTGCCTTCTTCGTTTAATTCTGCAGTAATATTCGGGCTAATCCCAACACTGCCGAATTCTTTCTCACCAGAAATTGCCAAATGCAATATATCCTCTTTCTCAAAATACGTTAATTTAGGATCATTCATTTTGAAACCTTCTACTTTTTACTCTGTAATTGATTTGCTGACGGCTAGTGGCATGTATTGTGATTGGTGTGATTGTGTTTTCTTCATCTCTTTCATATGGAATCATTACCACAACATTACCATCTTTCCCAATAACTACCAATCTATCTGTAGCAGCATCTAAGTATCTTTCGGTGCTACGCTTAAGTATCTCTTCAACATTTAAGATATTAAAACCACGAAGTTTCACCCTATATTTAAAATAATCAATCTATACGATTTGTTTCATAATTACTCAATTAAGGGGAATCAGAATTACTTGTTCTGTAGCATAACGGGATGCATGAGCGGCTGGGACATTCGCGTAGCGAATGGGCCAGTCTGTCTCCATGCGCTTGTTATGCTTACCCTTTTAGGGCGCTAAGTACGAGCCGCGGTTCTTTGGCGACAAGATTTAGAAGCACTCTGGCTGGCCCATGCGGTTGCCGATTGCCTTGTTCCCAATGCCGTAATGTACCCAAGCTAATACCAAACGAAGCAGCGAATTCACGCTGGGACATGCCGACTTTGCTACGGATAGCTTTTACATCGACTGCTGATACTTTATGAACAATAATGCCTTCGGAATTGCCTTTCGCATGGGCAATTGCTTCGTTTAGGCCCGCCTTGATATTGTTGAATGCGTTACTCATTATTTCAACCTCCATGCTTGCAGGAGCAGTTTGGTTAGTTTGGCCAAGTCGTTTCGTTCGGACTGGGACAGATTGTCTTTTTCGCCTTTGGCGAAAACAGTAAGCAAATAAAGCGGAATTCTTTCATCGTGGTAGTAATAGACCACACGAACGCCGCCACTTTTGCCGGAGCCCTGGCGGCCCCACCGGAGTTTGCGAATGCCGCCAGTGCCCTGGATGAGGACGCCAGCTTTTGGAAACCCTGCCAAATAGCTGATTAGCGCTTGTCGCTCTGATTCAGTGAGGAGACGCTCAATCTTGCTGACGAATCCAGGTAACTATGCGACTGTTTGCATTCGGCGATAGTACGCCAATGGAATACTTTCGTCTAGTGCGGACGTAACGTTCCTAGATGAACATAACGCCACGCTTCAACCGCCGCCGCAACGGCCCCCGGCCGCGGAGGGTACCAAACCGCGCAGCGGGTTGGCGGTCGGTTGCAAACGCTTGTTAGGAGATGATTTTGTCATATTCGGAATGTGTGCCAATCCAGAACCAGTTGATACCATCTTCAACATCCACACCGAGGGCGCGATAGTGATCTCCAACCCGAACCGACCACAATTCCCCGACTCTTTTGAAATGAAGCAAAGGGTGGCGAGGATTGGCTTCAAGCAGTGAGTAATTCTTGTCTGCAAGGCGCCGGACTGATTCCGGCAATGCTTGATAGGTCGTCCAAAACTTCGACGACGCATAATGCTTCAAAGCTATCTGGCCTTCCCCGCCTCGTAGTCCGCCTTTGCCTCGGATATCGGCTTATCGAGTTTCCCGGATTTCAAATCCTGCTCGATCTTGGCATCCCATAGCCTCCAATCGAAGGTGATAAACCACTCGCGAAACTTCTCGAGATCTCTGGGTGATAGGCTTTCGATGTTCTGTTCAATTGGTTCAAGCTCATTCATCTACCAACTCCTCAATCGCGATGACGACATTGTACGCGGGTGGTCTCTTGTCTCCTAACGTTGCCGCTTACCCTGGAGCGCAGCGGAAGGGTAAGCGGTCGGGTTAGCGGCCTTGTTAGGAATTGAACTCCAAATCTCGTAGTGTCAGGCGGTAAGTTCTCTTTTTACTAATTCGGCAAAAAATTACCCGACATCGATTCAGAATATATCTGACATGCTCTTCATATAAAAACTGTTTAATCATTTGCGTATTGTGTTGCAGTGAGTGCAACACCGAACGAGCCAAGGCCACCCGTTGCTCCTTTGTAGCCACCACTGTCCGCCCAATCCGTTGGCTTTTTACGTGATGCCATACTAGCTCATCAGGATTGAGTTCCGGTGAATACGGCGGTAACCATACTAACGTGAGCCTCCCTTGGCTAGTGCGGACAAATTCTTGCACCTTCTTGGCTCGATGAATTCGATGGCCATCAACAACCCAATAGATCGATCCCTTGGCGTTGTGCAGCAAACGCCTTGGAAAGTCGATAAAAACGTCCGCGGTTACCCGTGATTCGCTCACCATGAAACGCAGGTGACCCTTCGGCGAAACGGCTGACAGCCTATTCACGCTAAAGCGCCGACCCGTTTTCGCTACAACTGGCGTATCACCCCGTACCCCCCAAGTGGTACCTCGATGATAATCCGACCGGATCGTCGATTCGTCGCCAAAATAGACCTGCGCTCGGCGCCTTTTCGCTTCTTGTTGTACTTCAGGCCAAGTTTCTCTTAACCATACCTTAACCTGAGCAGGGTCTGGCTCGTATGCCTTAAACCCAGGGCGCTGCGCACTCATCCCCCAACGAGACAGGCTATTGCCCACCGAGCGCTCACTGACCTCGATGCCGAATTTGTCTTGCAGTCATATCTGAATCATCGAGCGCGTCCACAGGGCATCGTGAAAATCCAATTGCAACGGATTCGTTTTAACCCGTTCACCTAAGCGATCCGCATATTCATCGGGACACTTTCTTGGGCGGCCCGTGATCTTGCCGGTAGACAGCGCCTGTTCACCACCTTGCTCATACCTGGATAACCAATCGTCAATGCAAGAACGATGAAATCCGAGGGCTTTAATTACTTTTTCAGGGCTTTCACCCGATAATACTTGCGCAACCGCGTGCCTGCGGATGGCTTCTCGCGCGGAATGGGGCAGTGAGCGACCGTCTGTCTTTTTCATAGCATCATTGTAACATATTTATTAATTTGTGTCGGGTAACTTTTTTCTGAAGTAGTAACTTTCCGTTTGCTGTTACCAACCGAGATTGTTAATCCTTTACTCCAGGATACAGCATCGGAATGTGCGATTAGTTCTTTTGTTCTATCCTTTCTTATGTTTATTTCGAACTGTCCATCAAGTAGGGCCTCTATTAAAGGGCACCTCTGAAAATTCAAGAATAAGCTCCATTTCTATCCACATGACTTTGGGATTTCTCAGTCAACATCGAGTGACGGCTCCTTCATGCCGGATGTCGCGTTTCTCAGCTTTGATAGGCCGACTTTTCCTGTCCAAAAAGGGTCATTTTCCCTTTTTCTCAAATTGCACACATATCTCTCCTGCACAAAGTCACCAAGCGTCTCATGTTATACACTCTATTCATCATGCCAACCTTCACTTGAGTACGCACAAGCCCTATCACTCGTGAGTAAAGTCCGCCTTGCTCATGGGTCAATGACCCAAAAATGTGCTCGACTCTAGCACGGATCGTTGAACGCCTAGCATTCGACTTCTTGCTGCGCTGCGATAGCGGCTTATGCCTATTGCCCTTTGTGTGAACAGGGCTACGCATCTGCATCGCAGCCAAGCTGATTTCATGGTTCTCGCCTTGATAAGCACTATCCGCCCATACATCAGCCGATGTGTTGTCCGCCAATATTTCAATAAAGACCTGTGAATCGTGAACTTCAGCACAGGTCACTTCATAGTCGCGGACCCACTTGTGCGCGTTATCTACCGCCACATGATTGTTATAGCCAAAATGCGTTTCCTCATCCTTTTTCGCCCAGCGCGCATCGGTATCCTTTTGCCTGCCTACGTTGGGATTATCCTTAAAACGCTGATGCAGTACTCGCCAGATTGCTGTAACGCGCACCAGTGTTATGGCCGCGCTACCGATGAACCTTTGTAACCGTGCAGGTCATACCGCGGCGCGTTCAAACAAAACCTCGCCCGCGGGCGCCGTCCGCAGATCGTTCAAGCCGTGGCGATCAACGCCGCTCACCATGACGCATGGCAGCAAGTCGCCTGGGACAATTTTAGCGTCTGAAAAGCCATAGTCGCGGCAGGCAACATCTGGACGTGCGTAACGCGCGACCACTGCGACTCTGCTTTGCGCGCTCTTGTTGGGTCCGACAAAGTGCCAGAGCCCGCCCCAAGTAAAAAAGAACTGTCCGCTCGTAACGGTTATCGACTGTCTTTGATGTGGCCGCCCCCAGGGCGCCGTCACGTCCGCCCAATACACCGCCGAATCGGGATCATCGTAGTTCAAATCACCCACCTCGACCGCGCTGCTGAGGCTAGAACGATAAAGATGTGACCCTGGGATGATTTGTAGGCAACCGTTGTCTTCCGTCATATCCGTCAATGCAACAGTAACGTGGATCCCGCGAATGAACTGGTTAATCGAGTCCGAGTGCCAGCCCTGCCCGCGGCTGCCGGGCTGGCGGACAACAATGTGGCTAGTCCAGGACAGAATGTCATTGCCGAGAAGGGATCTGAGCCTATCCATGATCGAGCGACACGAGATCAAGCGGAACAGCATCTGCGAATGAACGTGAGCATTGCGCGTAATACTTGCATCGAGTTCTCGGAGCCGCCGCCCAATTCCAGCCAAGCGTCCCGGCTCGAGGAGTTCAGTACTGTGAGGCGCTAGGGTGAACGGTCCTAGAAAGCCATTTCTCTCAAAACTGCGAATCTGTTGCGTACTGAGCATGCTGAATATTCCCCAAAAACCTGTAACGAAATCGCAGAACGGCGATAACGCTTCGCCGAGACCACGCTCACGCCAGTCACGCCTCTATCCTCGACTCATGGCCAGGGCCCTTATGCTCGTGGAATACTGCTATCCGTTGCCGCTCAACCGGTACGCCTGCGAACGAGAGGATGCGCTCGATACCCGGTGGCGCGTTGAGGTCCTGGGTGTTAAATACACGGATGCGACGCGGATAGTGGCGCATCAACTGAGACACACGGACGTAGTACGCATCCCAGTATCGAGACAATGCCTCTCTTCGATCGTGCAGGTCCGGATAGGTTGGAAAGCAATCGCTCCATAGGCTCTTGGTCTCCTTAGCAGGCGTCCAGTGCTCTACCGGGTCTAGCCAGTCCAGGAAGCTTTGAATGACGGCGGCGCGCGCTCTTCGCAGGCAAATGATCTTGACGTCTTGACTGGCAGCCAGCGCGTGCTCGACGTAGGGAAGCCACGCGCTATGGACATCTCCAATCATTCCTTCCCCAGAGCTTTTAATAATATCGCGAACTCGCGCCTGACGAGTTGACTCTGTGGCCTCCCATTTGAGCTCATAACTGAACCGTTCATGGGTGACGGCCGCTCCTTCCTGCGCATTCAACAAAGTGGCGAGCGAGAGGGTCCCGCAGCGCCCGGTTCCAATACCTAAAATAACCGGAAGTCTCATTGCTATCTCGGGCGATCAACTTCGCTGGTGGTCCTCGATCAATTGCTTGACCCATTGGAACTTGCCGTGCTCCACGCTCGACATCCATTCACCAGCATGTCGCTCTAAACGCACCACCTTTTCTGCAAATGGGGGCAGCCCGGTGGCGCTCAGAAGCCATTTCCGTAAATCATCGCCTTGCTGGAAAACGCCGGCCAGCAAGAACATCAGCGCACGATCATTTAGACGTTCGTCGTACCACCTTGGCAACATATCGAGCCGCTTGGCATCATTGTAGATCTCAGGGCAGTCTCTGTGGACCGATTCTGGACCTCTGAAATGGACGACGAAACCTCCCATTTCATAACCTTTGTGAAATTGCCCTAAGTTTACGTAGGACTTGTCAGCGCAAAAGCAAAAAAGGCTGAACTCGAACATCGTATCGACCAATTCGCAATCCAGAAACTCCGGCAACCGTATCGGGTCGCCTGCGTGAAGAGTCTTCGACTTCGTCGTGAAGTGTGACGCCAGCTTGGGCTCGAACTGCCGGTACATGGATGAGCCCGGTCTGGACCGCTCATGACGATTGCCGAAACTCACATTGTGCTCGATTGCTTCTGCCACGATCCGTGCCGGTACCATAGTCGCACCCTCCCAAATTCTGGGATAAACCCGGCGCTCCGCAGCCTCGTAGATCGACAGATAAGGGGAGTCCAGGTTCAGGACAAGCTTCTGTTCCCGAACGCATTGCTCTACCTGGACCAACGCAGGTACGGTAAACAGGATGTCTTGCTCTATGAACAGAAAAGCCGAAGCGTCTTCGAGAAGGGTGGCAAGATAGCCGAAGATATCGTCCCAGAACATATAGTAAGAGAGGGGATCGCTCACCTGTTTTGTTAGATACCGCACGTTCGATTCGTTAAGCTTCCAATTCGCGAACGTCTGTACATGTATCGCGTACTCACACCCGTTCAATGCCCAACGCAAATTCCGCAAATGCAGCGCAAACCCTTTGGGATGATGAGCGATTGTTGTAATGACGTGCAGCAAGGTAAGTTTCCACGTTTTACTTTGAAATCGTGGTCATGCCCAATGATCGATGCGCAAACCAGGGACCCGTTTGAATGCATTCGTGTTGTTGGTGACTAGAGGGCACCTCTAAAAATAGTAATGTTTTCGTGAGTGCAAGGAAGCACCGCGCGCACAACCGCAGTGTATAGGTGATCCGTGAGGATTCGAGCACGGAGCTGACGCCGCAATCGCGGAAAAGGTGCATTTTTAGAGGCGCCCTAGAATAAGTCCGAGTGATCTCGCGTGGCCTGCGATCATCTGGTCATACGGGCCGATCGGCTGGCCGATATTTGCCAGCTCAGCGCGTAGTTGTCCAAAATGAGTGGCCGCCGGGCTGTCGAATGGCAGCACTTCAAGCCGGGCTGCAAGTCCTTCGATATCCGCAAGATTTCGTTCTGGTTGCATGGATTTTTCCGCGCCGTAGATAAGTTCACCAAGCGTGACGACCGATATGGCCATCTGTCTTGAATGTTGCTTGAAGGCGTCTCTTACTTTCACCGGCCGGTTCTTGATCGCGTCAATAACAATGTTCGTGTCCAGCATGAACTTCAACACTAGAGAGGGGCTCTCGGTTGTTGTTGCGGCTGTTCGCGCTCGGGCATGAAGTCATCGGAGACCTCGGCTCCGTCAAACCAATAATCAGTGCTTCGCCGATGACAGCGCCGTGGATATTGGGCGGATGGCGCAAGCGGGAAATGTCTTCTAGGCCGTGCACGGTACCGCTCGAATAAATAGGAATGACCACGTTGGCTTTCATTTCCATGGTCAGGGCCAGGGCAGTAGACGCATCGGCCAGCCGGCGGTCTATGTCAACGTGGATAATGCCGGCAACGCCTGCCATCTGCAGGTCGTAGACGATGTCCTGGGGCCTGAAGGCGGTCTGGGTTCGCCAGCCGTCGATCATGACGTAACCGTCCTCAGTGGCGAGGTTGGCGACGATGGCCGCTGGGTAGCGGGCGCAAGCCTCGGCCAACAAGGCTTGACCGGTGACCGCCACAGTGCCCAGCACCACCTGCGCCGCGCCGCGCTCGAACCAGCCCTCGATCTGGGCCAAGGTGCGCAGGCCGCCCGCCGCCATCACGGGGATTTGGGTTGCATTTATGAGCGACTCGATGAGTTCGGCATGAGTGGCCTGTTTGCACAGGGCGGCATCCACGTCCAGCAAAACAATACGCTCAGCCCCCTGGGCCTCGAAATCGCGCACCGCCGTCATGGGTTCGATGCCGTGGACGACGTTGGGGGCTTCGGGACAGACACGTGTGACGACGGTGCCTCCTGCTATCTGAATTTCCGGTAGAAGTAACACGCTGGCACCTTGAGCGGTTGAGCGGACGGCGGGCTAGTGTATCCTCGCCGGCTAATTTGCACATATAACGCAATAGCAGATGGGTATTCCCAGCGGATGTGGCGCGGTGTTCGCATTTGATTTCGACGGCGTGATCTGCGACAGCGTGGGTGAGAACGCGCTTACGACGTGGCGCGCCCTGCGCGCCCATTGGCCGCAGCGCATTGCCGGTGAGCTGGCGCCGGATCTGCGGCAGAAATTCACCGCCTGTAGGCCGGCCATAGAGACTGGCTTTCAGAACATACCGCTCATGTGGCAGTTATTGGACGGTGCAACGCCTGAGCAAATCCTGGCTGATTTCGATGCATGGGTGGCCGAGATCATGGAGCGTGAAGGTCTGGGTGATCGGGATCTGGAGCGTATGTTCGGCGCAGCCCGGGATGAGTGGTTAGCGCAAGACTACGACAGTTGGCTTGATGCTCAAGGCTTTTATCCGGGCGTGGTGGAGGCCATCAATCGCGTCTAGGCGGCCAGTGGGATCATCACCACCAAACAGCACCGCATCACCTGATGGTTCGGTCAACGACAGCGCAGTTGCCAGTTTCGGCGTACTGCGTTAGGACGAACAGATCTTCACAGCCCCAGGAGCGCTGCTTCTTGCAGCTTGCGACTTCAGCAGGTGATGGTTTGCGAAGGTAATTGACCTCAACTGCGCCATTAATGCGATTGAGACGAAAACCGGTTGAGTCGTGCGG
Organism: Gammaproteobacteria bacterium; assembly: GCA_012103455.1. GTDB lineage: Bacteria > Pseudomonadota > Gammaproteobacteria > HK1 > HK1 > WLWT01. The sequence continues at coordinate 1,401,547 of WLWT01000001.1, read as the reverse complement.
AAAATCCCGGAACTTCATACTGGGCACCTCTAACAATGCACTTTTTCCGCGATTGCGGCGTCAGCGCCGTGCTCGAATCCTCAGGTATCACCTAATACACTGCGGTTCTGCGCGCGGTGCTTCCTTGCACTCACGAAAAAATTACTATCGTTAGCGGTGCCCATAAGAGCGCTGTATTATGATTACCTACTGCAGTTAAAAGAACCAAAATACCCCGCGTCAGGTTCAGCGCTTTGTTATGCTACTTGCTTTGATAGCTGCAATAACTTTGCTTGAGTAGACTCTAGTATTGAGTCTCTTATAAATATACTTGCGCTGATTATTTCAATGCCTATAAGTTCACCTTCTTCGTTTAATTCTGCAGTAATATTTGGGCTAATCTCAACACTGCCGAATTCTTTCTCATCAGAAATTGCCAGATGCAATATATCCTCTTTCTCAAAATACGTTAGTTTAGGATCATTCATTTTGAAACCTTCCACCTTTTACTCTGTAATTGATTTGCTGACGGCTAGTGGCATGTATTGTGATTGGTGTGATTGTGTTTTCTTCATCTCTTTCATATGGAATCATTACCATAACATTACCATCTTTCCCAATAACTACCAATCTACCTGTAGCAGTATCTAAGTATCTTTCGGTGCTACGCTTAAGTATCTCTTCAACATTTAAGATATTAAAACCACGAAGTTTCACTCTGTATTTAAAATAATCAGTCCATACGATTTGTTTCATAATTACTCGATTAAGGGGAATCAGAATTACTTGTTCTGTAGCATGACGGCAGGGCTTAGGGGCGCGCAGCGAAGCGGAGCGGGGAGTTCCTACGAAAAAGTCGATACCCGTTGGTTAGTTGCCTGCTCCCTCTGGTACTCGCTAGGCGTCTGCTATCCGAGGCTCGAATGTAGCCGTTCTTCGTTGTAGAAGTCCACGTACGCATTGACCGCCCGGCGCACGGCTCCATCCGACTCGAACGGGCGGCGGTGATACATTTCCCCTTTCATGGACTTGTACCCTGACTCCCTATGCGCGTTGTCCGTCACTGGTCTAGGACGATTAACGCTTCGAACCCGTCCATGTCGCTCCACGCAGTGGCCGTAGGCGTTCGATATGAACTCGACGCCGCGCTCGCTGTGCACGGTCGGGCCCGGCGCAGGCTAGCGCTTTGCGATGGTTTTGCGAGTGCCCTACGGGTCAACCCACCCGTCTTGCTCGGCCCTGGATGCCAGCCCAAACAGTTTGCGCGAGCATCGGTCCATCACTGTGGCTAAGTCACGCCATTGTCCTCTTACTCGAAGATACCTCAGGTCGGCGACCCATACCCGGTCGGGCCCATTGACTGGCGCCTCCAGGGTGCGGTTCCCCAACTTCGTGAACAAACGAGTCAGGCCTGGAACCCGCCGATACAGCATCGCTGTGCAGCATCGAATACCGTTCTCGCGCATGACCCGCTCAACTCGGCGTCTTCCCACTCGGTTACCGATTGCTTTAGGGACTCATGCACCCGCGGACTTCCGTCACGCGGCTCACTCGCTTCATGCACCGCCCGGCTCTGCTCTAGCCATTCACGGTCTTGGCGAGCCCGCTCACTCTCGCCTCGGGCGCACCCCGCGTAGTAGCCCTTGCGGGCACCTCTAAAAATGCACTTTTTCCGCGATTGCGGCGTCAACTCCGTGCTCCAATCCTCATGTATCACCTATCACTGCTGTCCCGCAAAATAGTTAAACACAGCGTATAATCTATTGATTTCCATAAAAAATTGACCATAGCATTGTGTTTGAGACATGAAAACAGTTTTTCCAGAGATTTCAAAGGGTTAGTATGCTCTATGGGGAGGGTAGTGCCTTGACACAATGTAGCGTTATTGGCCAGTCTAGCCCTGTTATAGGCTTTGTAGGGCGCTCCCAATGTCTTCCCCGTCATCGGTCCAAATCATTTCACGCTCAGGCAATCGGATTAAGTTTGAAGTACAGATGGAGTTAACCGGCTCATTGCTAGATATGGAAAGCACGATTCTATCAGTGAGTAACCAACTGGGTTGCTGTGCGACCGCCCAAGCCCTTCATCGTTTTGATACCGATGCAAGCCCAATCGAGGTGGGCGGTATAAAACTGACTTCGCGCACGCAGAGCAACAAAACGTATTATTCGCCCTACGGACCTGTGGATGTTGTCCGCCCTGTGTACCAAACCTCTAGGGGCGGTCGTATTGACTGTCCATTGGAAGCCTCAGCACGGGTCATCCAAAGCGCAACCCCGCGCATGGCCAAGCTATTGTCAAGCAAATATGCCCGGTTGAACGCCAATGAAACTCGCCATGACCTTGCGGATAATCATGGCTGCACGGTTTCAGTGAACTATTGACAGAAAGTCACCGAGCGAGTGGGTGCGATTGCCCAAGCCAAGGAGGAGGCATGGAGCTATCAGACACCACAGTTCGATGAGGAAGTAGAAGTCGTGAGCCTGAGCCTGGAGGGTGGGAGGGTGTTAATGCGCGACAGTGCTTGGCGAGAAGCGATGGCCGGTTGTATATCATTGTATGACGGTCAGGGGCAGCGACTCCATAGCATTTATCTGGGCGCCTCTCCAGAGTATGGCAAGGCGTCATTCAAACAGCGGTTTATTGCAGAAGCCGAACACGTCAAGTCGCTCTACCCCGAGGCCACTCGTGTGGGCATTGCTGATGGCGCGAGCGATAACGGGTCGTTGTTAACGCCCCTGACGCAGTATCGGATTTTGGATTTCTATCATGCCACAGAGTATTTGGCGCAGGCGTCTAATGGGGCCCATCCGGAAAAGACAGGAAAGTCAAAGCGAAAAGCTTGGTTAAAAGAGCAATGCCACAGACTCGAACATGAAAGTAATGGTGCACAAAAAGTGCTCACTGAGTTGAAAAGAGTAGGCCGTAAACACCTAACAAAAGAGACTAAAGACAAAGTCAAAGACGCCATCCGATACTTCACCCATCAGCGGCCCATGATGGACTATGCGGGGTATCGTGAGAAGCAATTTCCAATCGGTTCTGGAGTCACGGAAGCGGCCTGTAAAACGCTGATAAAGCAGCGATTGTGTCGTTCGGGGATGAGATGGAAAGAGAAAGGCTTGAAGACAGTATTGAGCCTGCGCGCGTTAGTGCTGACCCAAGGTCGATGGCAACAATTTTGGGAGCGCATCAATCAGTGCGGCATTGAGGCTTGGGTTTAGAATATACATTATTTAGAGGCAGAACCCTCTATGGGGCCGATAGAGCATACTAACCCTTTGAAATTCGTGGAAAAACTGTTTTTTATGTCTCAAACACAATGCCATAGTCAATTTTTATGTAAATCAATAGGTTATACGCTGTGTTTAACTATTTTGTGGGACAGCAGTGATAGGTGATACATGAGGATTCGAGCACGGCGCTGACGCCGCCATCGCGGAAAAAGTGCATGTTCAGAGGGGCCCTGAAGAAATGGTGACTTGCAAGGTAACCGTTGCATGACTGCGTTTGACTATGTCCGCACGGCTCATAATGGATATTCATCGCTTGATCAATGAGACCAGATTATAACTCGACTACCGATAGGTGAATACATTATATTAAGAGCGCGCCCGGCAAGAGCATTTTGGGATTGGACTTGGGAAGCAATTCCCTGGGGTGGGCACTCTTGGCGGCGAACGATCAGGGCAGCCCTCAAGCCATTAGAGCTGCGGGTGTGCGCATCTTCAATAAAGCCGTGGAGGAAAAGACGCCTACGCCAAAGAATCAGAAGCGACGCATGGCGCGACTAGCACGGCGCACTATTCAGCGGCGCGCGCGGCGCAAACGCAAACTTGAGAACTACTTGCTGCAATTGGGGTTGTTGCCCACAGCGCTGACGGATTGTGTTAACCGCGAAGGCGTTTTGAACGGGCTGGGTGATCCTTACCAATTGCGGGCAAAAGCGCTAGATGAGCCGCTGAGTGCGCACCAACTTGGACGTGTCCTGTTACACATGGTCCAACGCAGGGGATTCTTGAGTAATAAAAAGACCGCTATCGGGACGGACATGCTCGACGATCCGGATGTGCAAGCCGTACTCGCGTCGGAGGACGAGGCCATCACGGGGAGCGATGCTGAAGAGAGCGCTTTCAAAGCTGACATCAGCCGCTTGCGCACAGCGATTGAGGCGGCGGGTCTAAGAACACTGGGCGAATATCTTGCATCGCTGGATCCACACGAGTGTAAGAGGAACCGCGACGGGCAGCTGCTGCGCACGGATCGGCAAATGTACCAGGACGAACTCGCGCTGATTTTCACGCAACAAAGCCTTCACCACGCTGTGCTGGACGACGATGTACAGGTCTACATCAATCACATCATATTTCATCAACGCCCGATCAAGCTTAAACCAGATCGCGTTGGCCGCTGCTCGTTAGAGCCCAGTTGCAAGCGTGCCGCCGTTGCACGGCTCGAGTATCAGAGATTTCGCTACCTTCAGGACATCAATCACCTGGAGTATTTCGACGCCTACACCGACCAGTGGTGTCGGCTGAGCCCAGAGAAAAAGCACAAGCTCGTCGAGTTGTTCGAGCATCATGCAGCGCCGAGCTTTGCCAAGATCAGGAAGGAACTCGGTCTGGATAGGAAGACCGAATTCAATTTGGACTCCGGTGTCAAGAAATTGCGTGGTAATACCACCGCCTGCGCTATTCGCGAGATTTACACTGGCTGGGATGCACTGGACGACCAACAGCAACATCTGCTCGTAGAAGACTTGCTCAGCATCGAAAAGCCGGCAGCGTTAAAGCGCCGCTTGGCTGGACACTGGGCCATGAGCAGGGAGGCCGCGGTCCGCCTGTGTATGGTCGAGCTAGAGCCCGAACACGGGAATGTATCGCTCAAGGCGATCCGTAAGCTGCTGCCACACCTTCGCAAAGGGCTTATCTACTCAGACGCCCGGGTCGCAGCAAGTTATGGCTACGGCATCAGCGAACAGGCCCCTGCCGCCAAACTCGCGGCACCGCCCGAACTCCCGAATCCGATCGTCAATAAGGCGCTCCACGAGTTGCGGCGCGTGGTCAATGCTCTGATCGCTGAATTTGGCAAACCTGATGTAGTGCGCATCGAAATGGCGCGCGACCTCGAGATGAACACCAAGCGTTACAAAGAGTTCATCAGGCGCCAAAAGGACAATACCAAAGCCAACGACAAGGCTGTGGAGGTCTTTCAAGACGAGGCGCGCAAGAACCCCTCTTTGAAACTCTCAAAATATCCATCGCGTGATCAGAAGATTCGCTACCGGTTGTGGGAGGAGCAGGGTTACCGTTGTGCTTACAGCGGGAATGCAATTAACCGTGCGACGTTGTTTAGCGCGGAAGTAGAGGTAGACCACATCATCCCGTATAGCCAGTCGCTGGATGACTCCTACATGAACAAGGTGTTGTGTTTCGCACGGGAAAACCGTTACAAGGGTCAACGTACCCCGATCGACGCATTCGGCGGAAACGAGGATAAATGGAATACTATTACCAAGGCCATTAGTCATTGGCCGAAGACACTTCGCAGCAAACGCGACCGGTTTTACAAATCAGCCGACCAACTCGACAAGGACTTCGTCAACAGTCAACTGACCGATACACGCTATATCTCCAGGGAAGCTGGCATTTACCTCAAGACTCTGGGGTGCGATGTCACGTTTACGCGTGGTGTGATGACCGACTGGTTGCGCCACCAGTGGAGTTTGAACGAGCTAATTGGTGAGACCGATCAAAAAGAACGCACGGATCACCGTCACCACGTCATAGATGCTGTAGTAACCGCCTGTATAGACCGGCCTCTGTACACGATGCTTGCGCACCAAGCGAAAGCGTTGGAGCGCGAGCGCTCTGCGCTAAGTATGAGGGACCTGCATTGCGACCCGCCGATAGATGCGATCAAGGCGGAGCTTGAGACCCAACTCGCTGGACTCGTTGTTTCTCATGCGTCGCAACGCAAGATATCCGGAGCCTTGCATGAGGAAACCGGCGTTGGCCACGTGGAAGGGGTCGGCGCGGTAACGAGGAAACGCCTGACGCCGGAGTTCAAAACCGCTAACCTAAAGTCAATTGTCGATGATGTCGTACGCGAGCGGGTGCGCGCCCATCTGGCGCTGCATGCAGATAATCCTAAGGAGGCGTTCGCGGAGAGCTTCGAGCTTTACCACAGCGACGGCAAGACGCCGATCAAGCGCGTGCGTGTCGTACAGTCAAAAACTACGCGCGATGCCTTGAACCAGGACAAATTCGCCGTAAAGGACCGTGCCGGTAGAGTCTTCAAATGGCACGCCTATGGCAACACGCACCATGTAGAGATATTTCGGCACCGCACGAAGCCGAAGAAGATCGATACTCGTTTCGTTACCGCCATGGAGGCCGCTAAGCGGGTGTCGAGAAGGGAACCGATCATTCGAGTCGAGCACGATGACGACTGGGTGTTTTTGATGGCCCTGCATATCAATGACTTGGTGCGCGCCTGCCAAGACGGGAACTGGGGGATTTACCGAATCCAGAAATTTGATATGAACGATAGCCGCATGATGCTACGGCTGCATACCGCTGCCAGACTCGACAACGCGGAGGAATCTCTTCGCAAGACCATAGGCACGTTATTGTCGGCGAATAAGATGGAACCGCTACGCGTCAACGCTATCGGTGTAAGGATCTGAGATATGATCAAGCGCACGATTGATATCAGTGAGCCTGGCTATCTGCACGTGCAACACCGGCAACTGTGCGTGGATCGCGATGACGAGACTGTTGCTCGTGTGCCGGTGGAGGACCTGGCCGTGCTCGTGCTGGCAAACCCAGCCATCGTGATTACGCAAGCAGTCATTGCGCTTTGCCAACAGCATAACGTAGCCATCTTATTTTGCGACGAGAAGCATCTGCCTATCTCTGTCACTCTACCGCTTTGGGGTGGGCACAGTCTGCATGCCAAGGTCCTGCGTGCACAGATAAGCATTACGGAACCCACCCGCAAGCGTCTTTGGCGAGAGATTGTTCAAGCAAAGATTACGCAGCAGATTGTTACGCTTGAGCGGGCTGGCGTGGGCGCGCCCGGCTTAGGGCGTTTGCGGGCTAACGTCAAGAGCGCAGACCCCAGCAACTGCGAAGCGCAGGCGGCCAGACAGTACTGGCGGGCACTGATGGGCGAGACTTTCCGGCGCGATAGCGAAGCCGGTGGTATCAACAACTTGTTGAACTACGGTTATGCCGTAATGCGCGCCATGATCGCGCGGGCAATCGTGGGCACGGGCTTGCACCCAGCCCTTGGGTTGCACCACAAGAATCAGTACAACGGGCTGTGCCTCGCGGATGACCTAATGGAACCTCTGCGTCCCTGGGTAGACTGGGAGGTATTCAAGATGACACGCGGCGGACGCGCTCCCGCTATCGACAGGGCCAGTAAGCAAGTTTTGCTTGGGTTGCTCGCCAGCGACGCACGTTTGGACGAGCGTGTCATGCCGCTGATGGTTGCATCGCATTCCATGGCAGCAGGGCTGAAGGCCGCTATGACTGAAAAACTGCGCCTTAGTTTTCCCGCACGCGTGCACTGAGGGTGAGCACATATGGCGGAGACGAGACCATGTGGATCATCGTGCTCTTCGACTTGCCGACTGACACCAAAGCTTCCCGGCGCCAATACACCCGGTTCAGGAAATTCCTGCTGGACGACAGCTTTTCGATGATGCAGTACTTCTGTCTACATGCGACACTGCGCCAGCGACGAAAATGCGACGGTTCATATCCAGCGGGTCAAGCGCTCGCTGCCGCCCGACGGCGAGGTACGTATTGTCAAGATAACGGATAGACAGTTCGCGAAAATCGAGGTCTTCTATGGAAAAAAGCGCAAACCGACCGAGCAGCCGCCCGCGCAACTCGAATTTTTGTAGACCTTACAGCTGCTCTGTTTGTATACGAATCAACGGCTTATCGCGCAGATAGTGTATCCGACCAAGGACTATCCGCAATTCACAACAAGTATTAGGCTTGGGCACCACGGACAATCAGTGTATCCGACCAAGGACTATCCGCAATTCACAACGGGGGTCACCGATTATCTCTACCGGCGGGTGATGTCGCTCGGGGACAGCGAACACGCAGCTTAACCTTAAGCGTCCTGTCAATGGCAGGATCGGCCTCAAGCCAAGCGCCGCCGCACTGTCCGAATGGTTAAGTGTATTGACAACAAAACGATCACCCGTGATTCTCTTCACCGCTAACTAAAGAGTAGGAGGAGGAATCTCACGTGATACCTGTGTCACCCCTGAAAGCGGCCCTGTTCGGTACCGCCGTACTGTGCTTGAGCATCACCGCTGCGCCCGCTTATGCGCAAATAGGCGCTTGCTTGATTACCAAAACCGATACCAATCCGTTCTTCGTCAAAATGAAAGAGGGCGCGCTTGCCGGCGCTGAGGCCAACGGGATCGAACTGCAAACATTTGCCGGCAAGATCGACGGGGACGTAGAGACGCAAGTGGCGGCGGTGGAAAGCTGCATCGCCTCCGGGGCCAAAGGAATTCTGATCACCCCATCGGATTCGCGGGCTCTGGCGCCCATAGTTCGCCAAGCGCGCGGTGCCGGCTTGCTCGTGATCGCGCTCGATACGCCGTTCGAGCCAGCCGATACCGCCGATGCAACATTCGCCACGGATAATTTCAAGGCGGGGGTTTTGATCGGACAGTGGGCCAAGGCAAAACTCGGCACCGAGGCGGCCAACGCCAAGATCGCTCTGCTCGATCTGAATCCATCGCAGGTTTCCGTTGATTATCTGCGCGATAACGGCTTTCTTCAGGGCTTCGGCATCGACATAAAAGACCCTAAGAAGATCGGCGATGAAGACGATCCTCGCATCATTGGCAACGACGTGACCAACGGTAATGAGGAGGGTGGCCGTAGAGCCATGGAAAACCTGTTGCAGCGCGATCCGGATATCAACGTGGTCTATACCATCAACGAACCCGCGGCGGCGGGCGCCTATGAGGCGTTGAAAGCGTTTGGCAAAACGCACGGTGTTCTGCTCGTCTCGGTCGATGGCGGTTGCCCAGGGGTCAAGAACGTGCAAGAGGGGATCATCGGCGCCACCTCGATGCAGTTTCCGTTGTTGATGGCATCCAAGGGTATAGAGGCCATCAAGCAGTGGGCCGACACCGGCGCCAAGCCAAAGCATACGCCGGGACTTGATTTCTTCGACACTGGCGTTGAGCTGATCACCGACGAGCCAGTCCCGGGGGTGCCGTCGATCAGTTCGGCGCAGGGCCTGCAGAAGTGCTGGGGCTGAGGCTGAACGCTCAAGCTCTTTCATAGCGTCTCTTTCATGATGCTCTTTTAACTAGTGCCCTTTTAACTAGCGCATGGTTGCGCCATGGTCCCGGACCCACGTGGCTAGTACACACAAGGTCCGGGTCCATTGCCGCGCCTGAGGACTGCGGTGACCCGGAAAACGGCTTGGCTGAACCCGTTGCTGGAAAAGACGCAACACTTTCTTCACCGCAATTCGACTATGGTGCCGGTTATTGTGCTGGCGCTGAGCGTGGTGGTGTTCGGGTTCATTGCCGGTGAGCGTTTTTTCTCGCCGTTCAATCTTTCATTGATCGTGCAGCAAGTGTCGATCATCGGCATTCTCGCCGCCGCCCAAAGCTTGGTCATCTTGACGGCGGGCATCGATCTGTCGGTGGCGGCGATTATGGTGTTGATGTCCGTGGTGGCGGGCAATCTGGCCGTGAACATGGGGATGCCGGCACCGCTCGCGCTGCTGGTGGCACTGGCGGGTGGCGCGGCGGCCGGCTGGGTCAACGGGCTGTTCGTGACCCGGCTTAATCTGCCCCCATTTATCGTGACCTTGGGCACTTGGAATATTTTCTTTGCCCTCAATCTGTGGCTCTCCGGCGCCCAGTCCATACGCGGCCAGGACATTGATGACAAGGCGCCGCTGCTCAAGTTTTTCGGCGAGAGCGTGGCGCTTGGTGGCGCTAAGCTCAGTTATGGTTCCTTCTTGATGATCGGCATCTTCGCGGTGCTCTGGTTTATGCTGACTAGAACCGCGTGGGGCCGGCATGTTTATGCCGTGGGTGACGACAGGCAAGCGGCCGAACTCTGCGGTATTCGTACCGGCAGAGTCCTGATCTCCGTTTACATGCTGGCTGGTGTGATCTGCGCCATCGGTGCCTGGGCATCCATAGGACGGGTGGGGGCCGTATCCCCTCAATCTTTTTACGAAGGGAATTTGCAGTCCATCACCGCTGTTGTGATCGGCGGCATTTCTCTGTTCGGCGGGCGCGGTTCCATATTGGGTCCTCTGCTCGGCGCTCTGATCGTCGGTGTCTTCCAGTCAGGACTGCGCATGGCCGGCATGGATGTTCTGTGGCAGGTGTTCGCCATCGGCTGGCTGATCATCATTGCTGTGGCCATCGATCAGTGGATTCGGAAGCTGGCCTCGTGAACGCGCCCACTCCCGCGATCTTGCAGGCCCGTGCTCTAGTCAAACGCTACGGGCGGGTCACCGCCTTGGCCCAGGCCGATTTCGACTTGTTTCACGGTGAGATTCTGGCGGTGATCGGCGATAACGGTGCCGGTAAATCTTCGCTCATCAAGGCGCTTTCGGGCGCTATTCGAGTGGACGAGGGTGAGATTTTATTGGAAGAGAAGCCAGTAAGATTTCGATCACCTCTGCAGGCCAGGGACGCAGGCATAGAGACCGTGTATCAATCGCTGGCCCTGTCCCCCGCGCTGTCTATCACTGATAACTTGTTTATGGGCTGCGAAATACGCAAACCGGGCATACCGGGATCGGTCTTTAGAATGCTCGATAGGCCGCGGATGGAGCGCATCGCCAAAGAGAAGCTCTACGAGCTGGGGCTGCTGACCATTCAGAACATCACCCAAGCCGTGGAGACGCTGTCCGGCGGGCAACGCCAGGGGGTGGCCGTGGCGCGGGCGGTGGCATTCGGCTCCAAGGTGGTCATCATGGACGAACCCACTGCGGCGTTGGGCGTTAAAGAGAGCCGGCGAGTTTTGGATCTCATCTTGGATGTCAAAGCGCGCGGCCTCGCGGTGGTTCTGATCTCCCACAACATGCCCCATGTTTTCGAGGTCGCCGACAGGATCCATATACACCGGCTCGGGCGGCGCGAATGCGTCGTCAATCCACGAGACTGTTCCATGTCCGATGCGGTAGCGATCATGACCGGCGCTATGCCAGCGCCTGGCGAGGCCCGCTGATCGCACTCGCGGGCCGCGCAGGGCGGTAATCCCCACGCGCTCGAGGCCAAGGCATCAGGCCATCAGGCTGGGCAGATACAGAGCGATACCCGGGAGCAGCACCAGCGCCGCCAGCCGCACGATGTCCAGCAGCCAAAACGGCGTCACGCCGCGAAATATGGTGCCCGTGGCGATATCCGGATGCATCGCTTTTAGCACGAACACATTCATACCGATGGGTGGCGTGATCAGACTGATCTCCGTGACCACTACTACGATGATGCCGAACCACACCATCACCAACTCCGGCTCTATACCGGTGAATTGAAGCCCCGCCACTACCGGATAGAACACCGGTACGGTGAGCAAGATCATCGACAAGCTCTCCAGAATGCAGCCGAGCAGAAGATAGATGCAGAGCATCACGAAGATGACCAGCAGCGGCGCCACGTGCAGCTCGGCGATCCACGCTGTCAGCGTGTCCGGCAGGCCGGCGTAGCTGATGAAATTGGAAAAGATGATGGCGCCGATCAACACGAAAAACAGCATGGCGGTGGTTTGCACCGTTTCGATCAGAATTTCCACCAGCACGCCAAAGGTGAGCCGTCTTCGTGCAAGGGCGATCAGGAATCCGCCCATGGCACCGATGCCGGCCGCTTCGGTGGGGGTGAAAACGCCGCCGTAGATACCGCCGATGATGAGCACGAATAGCGCCAGCACGGCCCACGTGTTGCGCACCGCCCGCCAGCGCGCTTCGAGATCGCTGCGCTGCGCTGGCGGCCCGGCTGAAGGGTCGCGCCAGACGGTGATCTTCACTGCTGCCATGTACAGGAGCACACCGAGGATCCCGGGCAGCAAGCCGGCGATGAACAGCTTGCCGATGTCGGTTTCGGTCATATGGCCGAACAGGACCAGCACCACGCTGGGCGGGATAAGAATACCCAAGGTGCCGCCCGCGGCGATGGCGCCGGTGGCGAGGGCGTCGGAGTACCGGTAACGGCGCATGGAGGGGATGGTGACGCGGGCCATGGTCGCCGCCGTGGCGATGGAAGAGCCGCACACGGCGCTGAAGCCGCCGCAGGCCACTACTGTTGCCATCGCCAGACCGCCGCGGCGGTGGCCCAGGAATGCATTGGAGGCGGCATACAGCTCATCGGACAGGCCGGCGCGGGTGACGAAATTACCCATGAGCACGAATAACGGCACTACGGATAAGGTGTAGGACACACCGGTTTCGTAGGCGGTCCCGGCCACCATGGAGCCGGCGGCGCTCCAGGACACCAGCAGGGCGAAGCCCACGTAACCGACCAGCGCCATGGCAAACGCGATGGGCACACGCACCAGGATCAGGACCAGGAGTACGGCAAAGCCGAGCAGGGATGCGGTCATAGTGCGCGGTCTTCGGCTGCTGGCGCCGCTATCCGCCGCCCGGTCACCACCAGGATCGCCGCCAGCAAAGTACTCAGCGTCGCCAGCGTGGCCATGGTGTAACAAACCGGCGCCAGTGGGATGTTCAGCACTGCCGTCTGATCGTTGTAATGCACGAAATCGCCGGCTTTGCCGAACAGCCGCCAGGCGATATAACCCAGGGCCACGGTCACCAGCAGCGAGACAAAGCGGTCGCGCAGCTCGCGCAACCAGCCCGGAAACAAGCCTTCCAGCAGATCCACCGTGATATGGCCGTCACGCAGGGTAATGAGGGGCAGCCCGAAGTAGATCATGGCTGCCAGCAATAGCTCGGTTATCTCGAAGCCGCCGGGCACCGGTGCGCTGAACAGATAACGGCCCAGCACGTCTATAAACGTAAGCGCCATCATGGCCGCCAACACCGCCGCCCCCAGCCATTCGAGCACCCGGGTGATCAGGCGCACGATTTTGACCCGTTCGAGTGCAGCCGTTTTCATGATCTAAGGCGCAATATCTAAGGCGCGATCACTGCACCTGACCTGGGCTGGGTGCGATGCGATTAAGGGATGTACGCGCTGGAGTACACGGCTTGCTTACTGGCCGGCGAGTTTTTTGATCTCCGCGCGCATGGCGGCCAGCGCCGCCGCGCCGTCTACCCCTTTCTTGGCGGTCTGCTTGGCCCAGCCGGCTTCCACCCCGGCGGCAAAACCGCGGATCTTATCCAGCATGGCCGCCGGCGCGTTGGTGATCGTGCCGCCGTTGGCCAGCAGCTTTTTCTCGCCGGCGATGTCACGCGCCTGGAAAGCTTTGCCAGCCAGCTGCGAGAACACCGGTCCCGACACACTGTCTATGGCCGAGCGATCCGCCGCGGACAGCGACTCCCAGCGGGCTTTGTTCATGACGAAGAAAAAGCTGGTGTTGTAGAGGCCGCCATCGATACGGGTGACGTTGGTGACGGTCTTCTCGAGCTTGAAGCCGTCAATGGCTTCCAGCGGGAACATGACGCCATCAGCCACGCCGCGGGTGAGAGCTTCGTACACCGCCGGTGCCGGCATGAACATCTGCGCGATGCCGAAGTTGGCGGTCACTTGTTTGACGATACCGCCGCCGATGCGCATCTTCATGTCTTTGAGCTGCGAGAGGGCAGTAATCTCTTTGCTCTTGACGTTCATGATATGGCCCGGGCCGTGGGTGAACAGGCCCAGCAACTTGACGTCGCGGTGTTCACCCGCTTTGGCCATTAACTTCTCGTAGGTGCGCCAGTAGGCCAGCGAGATGTGCTCGGCGTCGTTGCCTAGGAAGGGCATCTCGGTGACGCTGGTCAACAAAAAGCGCCCGGGCTGATAACCGTGAATGCCGTAAGTGAGGTCCGCCGTGCCTTCGCGGGCGATGTCGTAGTGCGCTGGGGGTTTGCCCAGGGGCTTGGGCAGAATCTTGACCTCGATCCGGCCTTCAGTCGCTTTCTTCACCGCGTTGATCCACGGCACCATCATCTCGGCGACGATAACGTGCTTGGGCGGCAGCCAATTGGATAAGGTCAAGGTGGTGGCGGCGCCCGCGGCGGGTGCCAGGAGCATCTGGGCAGCCAGCGCGCCGGCCAGTGCGCCGGTGCGGATCTGGCCGGTGCGGATCCGGGTTGTGAGGCATAAGCTCATGGACACGTTCCTCTGGTGTTCTAGGGTTCTGAATGTTCTTGAAAACCCTCCAGCCCATTTGACCTGGAGTGGTGGCGTGGGGAGGATAGGAGAATAGTCCCGGCAGGTCGAGTGTATTCGAAGCGAGCGAGAGCATGACGCAAACCTTATATCGTGCCGAGCACATAGGCAGTTTGCTGCGCCCCCCGGCGGTTCACCGAGCGCGCGAGCAGTGCGGCGCTGGCCGGTTGACCGGCGGGCGCTTTACCACCAGCGATGCATTGCGCGCGGTCGAGGATCAGGCCATCGCCGAGGTGGTGGGCCTGCAAGAGAGCGTGGGTCTACCGGTGGTCACGGATGGCGAGTACCGGCGCTCGTTTTGGCATTACGACTTCATGAGTGGTTTGAGCGGGCTTGATTTGGTGGAGCGCGACGCGGGGGTGCAATTCCACGGCATCAAACTGCGCCCTATCCATCCGACCATCACGGGCCGGCTGGACTTTCCCGATGACCACCCCATGTTGGCGCACTTCAGCTATCTCGGCTCTGTCGCCAAAGCCTTACCCAAGATTTCGATCCCTGGCCCCAGCGCGTGTCATTTCCGCACCGCCGCGGCGGACATCGCGCCGCAGGAATACACCGAGCAGGAAGTGTTGCTGGAAGATATCGCCCGCGTCTATAACAAAGCGGTGCATGCTTTCTACGCCGCCGGCTGCCGTTACTTGCAAATGGATGACATCTTTTTCGCTTATCTGTGCGATGACAAACACCGTGAGCAAAAACGGGCCGAGGGTTTGGATCCGGATTGGCTCATAGAGCGCTACGCTGCCATGATGCAACAAGCCATCGCTGATCGGCCCGCTGACATGACCATCGGCATGCATCTTTGCCGGGGTAACTTCCGTTCCACCTGGGCGGCAGATGGTGCTTATGATCCGGCGGCTGATGCCATCTTCAATCAGACCAGTGTCGATGTTTATTTCATGGAATACGACTCCGAGCGTGCCGGCGGGCTGGAACCGTTGCGGTTGTTGCCGAAGGGAAGCAAGCGCGTTATGCCGGGCTTTATGACGACTAAGACGGGGGCGCTCGAATCGATGGACGATCTGCGGCGCCGTTTTGATGAGGCGTCGAAGTTCGCGGATTTGGATCAGCTCGGTATTGCGCCGCAGTGCGGGTTTGCTTCCACCGAGGAGGGCAATATTTTGAGTGTGGATGAACAGCAGCGTAAGTTGGAGCTTATCGTGCACACGGCGGAGCGGATTTGGGGTGGGGTGGCGGCTTGAGTGGTGCGCGGCTTGCCTGCCGCGCGGTGATTCAAGTCCTGGTGTTTGATTAGGTATTGGGATGGGAAAAATTCCTGGGATCGGCACTTACCGTTTGGAAAACTACCGTTTGTAAAACTACAGCGATTGTAAAACTATGGCGACGAGCTTTGGCGGTAACTCATGAGTGAATCATTCGAGCAGTTGCTGGCGGGCGGCCATCCCAATTCGTTGGGACGCACCTTGGAAGTGGTGGCGTTGGTATTGGCGGATAAGAGGCGGCTAGAGCCACTGTACCGGTGTTATTTCAGCGCAGACGAGGTGGTGCGGCTCAGAACCTCCAATGCCTTGAAGCGGGTATCGCGGGAGCAGCCGCAATGGTTGGTGCCGTATATCGATAAGCTGATCGGCGAGGTAGGTAACATCGAGCAAGCCTCCGCGCAGTGGACGCTGGCCAACTTGTTGCAGACGTTGACGCCATTCATGGACACGGCGCAAAAGACGGGCGCGTTGAAACTCATGCAGCGCAACCTCGCCCAGCACAGCGACTGGATCGTGCTCAACAACACTATGCAGACCTTGGCGGCGTGGGCTATTGAGGACGAGGCGCTGCGCCAATGGCTGCTGCCTCATCTAGAACGGTTGAGTGGCGATAGCCGTAAGTCGGTGGCCAAGAAGGCGGTGAAGTTTGCCGCGGCTTTGGCTAAGAGCGCCCCTTGATATAGATGGGCAACTCGGGGGCGCGCACCCCGAAGCGCCGGGCGCTATGCCGAGCATCCGCTCACCCTCGGTGATTCGCCCTCGGTCATTCGGTTAAGCGGGCAGAGGGCGGGTATCAAGACGCGCTAAACTACCAAGATCCATCCTGGTACTCTCGCGTTGGCTGGTACTCTCGCGTTGGCTGGTGATTGCTCGATAGGGCGTTTCATCCAACATTCGTGCTGTCTAATTCGGGGAGAGTTCCAAGGTGAGCCGTGCTGTTGAGGTTCAGCCCGTCATTCTAGCCGGTGGTTCGGGCACCCGCCTGTGGCCTCTGTCCAGGGGCGATTACCCTAAACAACTGTTGTGCTTGGAGGGCGATTCGACCATGTTGCAGCGCACCGCCCAGCGCATCCGCCCTGGCACCGGCTTGTCGGTCAAAGCGCCCACCGTGATCTGCGGCGAGGAGTTGCGCTTCCTGGTGGTCGAGCAGATGCGCTCCATCAATGCCGGTGAGACGCGGATTATCCTGGAGGCCTTACCCCGCAACACCGGCCCGGCGGTGGCAGCGGCGGCACAGATCGCGGCCGGGGACGGCGTCGATCCGGTGCTGGTGGTGATGCCGGCGGATCATGTGATCCGCGACGAGGATGAGTTTGCCCGCACTGTGGCCGTAGCGGTGCGGCTTTGTGCGCAGCGCGCCATTATCGCGACTTTTGGCATCGTGCCGGAGCGGGCGGATACCGGCTTTGGTTATATACGCCGGGGCGAGGCTATGGCTGGCCTGGCGGCGCAGAGTGTTTTTGAATTGGCCGCGTTCGAGGAAAAACCGAACCCGGCCCGGGCCGAGGCGCTGGTGAGCGGCGGGCGGCACTACTGGAATGCCGGCATCTTCGTCGCCCGCGCATCGGTGTTCAATCAGGCGCTGGCGATCCACGCACCCGCCATCGCCGAGGCGGTGGGTGCGGCAGTGGCGGCGGGCACCAGCGACGGTCAATTCTTCAGGCTGGACGCCGTTGCGTTCGCCGCCTGTCCCAGCGAGGCCGTGGATACAGCGGTGATGGAGCGGTTGCGAAATGATCCGGCGGTGAACGGCGTAGTGGTGCCCCTAGACGCGGGGTGGTCGGATGTAGGCTCCTGGGCTGCGCTGCTGGAGGTACTCGATGCCGATGAAAGCGGCAATGTAGCCATCGGCGACGTGGTGTCGGTGGATTCCACCAACTCCATGCAGTTGTCCACCTCCCGGTTGTTGACCACCGTGGGGGTGGATGGGCTGGTGGTGGTGGAGACCCCCGATGCGGTATTCGTGGCGCGCAAAGATGCGAGTCCCAAGGTCAAGGAACTGGTGGCCCGCTTGACCGAGAAGGAGCGCCCCGAGGCGAACAGTCATCGTAGGGTGCACCGTCCCTGGGGTACTTTCGAGAGTTTGGATCAGGGCCAGCGCTATCAGGTTAAGCGCTTGAGGGTGAATCCAGGCGCGAGTCTTTCGCTACAGCTGCACCATCACCGCTCCGAGCATTGGGTCATCGTCAGTGGCACCGCCCGAGTGACCCGTGATGACGAAGTGCTGTTACTGGGTGAGAACGAGTCTGTCTATCTGCCTTCGGGTACTAAACACCGTTTGGAAAATCCCGGCAAAGTGATGTTGGAGGTGATAGAAGTACAGTCGGGCTGTTATCTGGGTGAGGATGACATCGTGCGCTTCGAGGACGTTTATCAGCGTATTTGACGGGCCGGTGGTGACATGACAACAGTGAGCCAGTTTGGAGGAAGCAAAGCTGGCGATCCGCGGCGGTTGCCTATGCAGGCCACTTAGGCACAAACGCCAATGGATGATGCGAGCCGTCACCTTCAGCTATAGTTATCCATCAAACCATTCAGCACGTAATCGCATAACTATGACCGGCTCCTCAATCGGCCCCCGATCCATTCAAGTAAACGCGGTCGCAGTTTATGTGGAAGAGCGTTCGGCACCCCACCAAGAACAGTTTTTCTTCGCCTACACCATCACCATTAACAATACCGGAGAAGTGCCGGCGAAGCTGCTGAGCAGGCATTGGATCATCACCGATGGCCGTGGCGAGGTGCAGGAAGTGAGGGGTGATGGGGTCGTCGGGGAGCAGCCGCATCTGCGTCCTGGCCAGTCATTTCAATACACCAGCGCGGCTATCTTGAAAACGCCCGTTGGCAGTATGCACGGCGCCTATCGGATGGTGACCGATGAAGGCGAGCACTTCGATGCGCCGATCGCGCCGTTTAGTTTGGCAGTACCGTCACGGCTCAATTAGTACTTCTTGCGCATCGGACAGCGTGAGCGGCGATGGCCACCTACGCAATCGGTGATCTGCAAGGGTGTTTAACGCCGCTCGAGGCGCTACTGGCGCGGGTGGCGTTCGACCCGGCGTCGGATACGCTCTGGTTTTGCGGCGATCTGGTAAACCGCGGCCCTGACTCCCTTGCTATCCTGCGTTTTGTGCGCGATCTGGGCGAATCCGCGATCACTGTGTTAGGCAACCATGATCTGCATCTATTGGCGGTGGCGCGTGGTGGACACCGGAAAAAAAATGGAGACACATTGGATGCTATTTTGGCAGCGCCCGATTGCGATGAACTCATCGATTGGTTGCGCCACCGGCCTGTTATGCATCGTGAGCATGGCTTCGCTTTGGTGCATGCCGGGATAGCGCCCGCGTGGACCGTCGCTCAAGCGCAAGAGTATGCACACGAATTGGAAGCGGCGCTTCAAAGTGCGGATCATGGTGAATTTTTGCACGGTATGTACGGCAACAAACCTGCTTCGTGGAGCGTTGATCTAAGGGGGATGGCGCGCCTTCGGTACATCACCAACGCATTTACCCGCATGAGATATTGCCACTTGGACGGACGTTTGCAATTCAAAGACAAGTGTCCGCCCGGGCAGCAGGCCGACGGTTCAATCCCTTGGTTCGAAGTGCCGGGCCGCCGCAGTGTTGGCAGTTCGATAATCTTCGGGCACTGGGCGACTTTGCAAGTCAATGACGAGGTTGCTCCCAGGCACCGGGTTATTCATGTAGATACCGGTTGTTTGTGGGGGGGGAGGCTGACTGCTTACCGGTTGGAGGATGGGCGGTTTTTCGATGTGCCGTGCGGGTAGCAGGGGCGAAAGATCCCCGTGTATTGCCGCAAATATTGTTTGTTCGATTGCGTGCGGTGAATTTTATGCCGCCCACTTCGATTGGGCTTCCATCGGTGAAGAACAACATGAGCTTGCGCAATCTTCTCAAGTCGCATGTACATCGCCGCCGCCCAACACCCCGCGCCGCCGTAATACCAGCCGCGTGCTGCGATATGCATTGCACTCATCGGCGGGCAATGGTTGGTTGGATATTTCTTGCCAAGCGTCAGGATCGAAGCGTGGAAAATAAGTATCACCCGCGAAAGCGTGATGAATGCGGGTGAGGTATAGATGGGTGGCCGTGTCCAATACAGCCGCGTAAACAGCGGCGCCACCGATGACCATCAGCGGTGTATAGAGAGCAACTTGCGTTAGCGCTGTTCGGATATCGGGAAATACCTCACATCCCGTCGCATTAAAGGCTCGGTTGCGGCTCAGTATTAAATTACGTCTACCCGGTAGCGGCCGGCCAATGGCTTCGAAGGTGGTGCGTCCCATCAATACGGGTTTGCCCATGGTGGTTTTTTTGAAGTAAGCCATGTCGTTTGGCAGTTGCCAGGGCAGAGCGTTGCCGTTGCCGATGAGGCCGTTGGTGTCCAGTGCAGCGATGAGGCCGATGTGTTGATGGGCGTCCATCCGATAATAATTACACCGATACCGGGGCGGCGATAGTTGGATGGCAGTCGTAGTTCTGTAGCTTGAAGTCCCCGTAGCGAAAATCCGAGAGGTTTTTTATATCCGGGTTCAACAACAGGGTTGGCAAAGGTTTGGGCGCGCGGGACAGTTGCAAATCGACCTGCTCGAAGTGGTTCACGTAGATGTGGGCATCGCCAAAAGTGTGGATGAAATCCCCCGGTTTCAGATCGGTGACTTGCGCGATCATCATGGTGAGCAAGGCATACGAAGCAATGTTGAACGGTACCCCTAGAAATAGATCGGCACTTCGCTGATAGAGTTGGCACGATAGCCGCCCAGCGGCAACGTAGAATTGAAACAGTGCATGGCACGGTGGTAGTTTCATATCATCGACTTGACCTGGGTTCCACGCCGTGACCATATGCCGGCGCGAATCGGGATCGTTGCGCAAGCCCGCCAACAGCCGTTCGATCTGGTCCACGGTGCCACCGTCCGGGGCCGGCCATGAGCGCCATTGATAGCCGTATACGGGTCCTAGCTCGCCGTTCTTATCGGCCCATTCATCCCAAATGCGCACACCGTTTTGTTTCAAGTAAGCGATGTTGGTGTCGCCCCGTAAAAACCACAGCAATTCATGGATGACGGACTTCATGTGCAGCCGTTTGGTGGTGACGGCGGGAAAACCCTGGTTCAAGTCGAAGCGTATCTGATAGCCGAATACGCTTAAGGTTCCGGTGCCGGTTCTATCGCGCTTACGCACGCCGTGATTGCGTACGTGCTGGAGTAGGGTCAGATATTGCTGCATAGGCGGTCTTCGAGGGGCGTTAACCCCGATGACGGTTGTTACGGTTTTTGCGGTCCTTGCTTTTCGTTTTATTGCGCTTGGTGGCTACCGGCCGGGCTTGCGCTGGTTCCGGTGTCCGGGGCGCCAGCTCGGTTGCGTAGATACCCCGCTTGTAAGCGATGACGAGCATGATCACGCCCGCGGCAATCATGGGCGCTGTCAGCACATGCCCCATGGTGACCCAGCCAAAGGCCAAATAACCTAAGTGTGCATCGGGCTGGCGTACGAATTCTACGGCGAAGCGGGCAGCGCCATAACCCGCCAAGAACAGCGCCGATACCGCCATGACGGGCCGGGGTTTCTTGGCGAAGAACCACAGCAAGACGAACAATGCCAAGCCTTCCAGGGCCGCTTCGTAAAGCTGCGAGGGATGGCGCGGCAGAGCATCGGCCCGGGCGAAGCGTACGCCCCAGGGTAAATCGGTGGGTGCGCCCCACAGTTCGCCGTTGACGAAGTTGCCGACGCGCCCCGCGAACAGTCCGGGCGGCACCAGGGGAGCGATGAAGTCGGTGGTCATGAAGAAAGTACGCTTGGTCTTGCGGGCATACCAGGCCATGGCCGCCATCACCCCCAACAGGCCGCCGTGAAACGACATGCCGCCCTGCTGAATGGCGAATAGATATAATGGATTGGCGATGAATTCCCCGGGTTTGTAGAAGAACACATATCCCAGACGCCCACCGATGATGACGCCCAGGGCGGCGTAGAAGACGAAGTCGGCGATTTCTTCGCGCCGCCAGCCGGCTGCCGGTGCCCGCAGCCAAGCCAGCCACCAGCCGGCGGCGAAGGCGGCCAAGTACATGAGGCCGTACCAGTGGATCTGCACCACGCCTAAATCGAGTGCGACCGGATCTATCTCGGGGAGCATGCAAGAGCCCTTGGTCTACTTTTGCTCTGGATCACAGCTCCAGCACGCGCACGAAGAGGGTCTTCAGGTAAGCCGTTTCCTGCAACGCCGGAGGCACCGGATGATCGGGGGCTTGCTGCCCTTCAGCCAGGATTTGAGCATGCCGGCGGTTGCCCCGCGCTACCCGGGCGATGGTCTGCACTTGTTGCTCGCGGGCCAAGTGATACGAACACGAGGCGGCGAGCAGCAAACCGCCGTTGGCGACCAGTTGCATAGCCAGCCCGTACAGGCGGCGGTAGGCTTCTACCCCTGCCGTGCTGTCTTTACGCCGCTTGATGAAAGCGGGTGGATCGGCCACCACTACATCGAATTTGCGCCCCTCCCGGCGCAGCTCTTTGATGAGGTCCAGCCCGTCGCCGCGCCGTGCTTCCACCTGTCCGGCGATGCCATTCATGGCCGCGTTCTCCGTCACCGCTGTGGTGGCCGCTTCACCGCTATCTATACAGACGGCATGCTCCGCACCGGCCATTACGCTCTGGATGCCAAAAGCGCCCACGTAGCTGAAGAGATCGAGGACGGTGGCGCCCGGTCTTGGCGCTTTTCCCGTATGCGCCTGCCTCAAGTAGGCCCTAAGCCAGGCACGGTTGGCCCGGTGATCGTAGTACCAGCCGGTTTTTTGTCCGTGAAACGGCGAGACGTTGAAGTTGGCGCCGTTTTCTTGAACGGTCAGTGATTCGGGTACCTCTCCGTAGGCCACGCGCACGAAGCTGGTGAGCCCTTCCAAGGAGCGGGCCGCTAGGTCGTTGCGCAGCAAAATACCGCTAGGTTTCACCACCTCGACCAGGGCCTCTATCAACTCTTCGGTCAGTTGCTCCATGCCGGCGGTGCTGATCTGGGCCACCAGTATGGCGCCATAACGATCGACGACCAGACCCGGGATGGCATCGCCTTCGCCGTATACCAGGCGGTAATACGGTGCCTCGTAGAGTTGCTCACGCAACCGTAATGCCGCGCTTATACGTGTCTTCAGCAGCTCGCGCAGCGGCGGCGCATCGTCGCCCCGGCCAAACAGGCGCACGCAGATAAGCGAGTTGGGATTGACATAGCCGTACCCCAGTACGTCGTTGCCATGGGTGCGCACCTGTACCGCTTGGCCGGGCAAAAAGCTTTTTAGCGGTGAGCGGCCCGTATCTACCTCATTACTGAACAGCCAGGGGTGGCCGTTGCGCAAACGCCGCTCTTCGCGTTTTTTAAGATAAATGGGCGCGAGTTGCATGAGCAGCCGGCTCGCTTCAGCCCCGGTCCAGCTTAAAGCCGAAAGCTTGGCGGAAGCGTTCGTCGAATTCATCGGTGGTGAAGCTGTGATTCTGGGTGCCGCCGCTTTCGACTTTGATGGCGCCCATGAGCGAGGCGATGCGCGCGGTCACTTCCCATTGCATACCGTTGTCCAGACCGTAGAGCAAGCCGGCTCGGTAGGCATCGCCGCAGCCGGTGGGATCGGTGACCGAGGAGACTGGTGCGGCGGGGATTTCGAGTTGCTTGCCATCAGCCAGCACGGTGGAGCCTTGGGCGCCTCGGGTGATGAGCAAGGCTTCGACTTGCCGGGCTGCCTGCGCCGCGTTGAGGCCGGTGCGCTCTTCGATGACCGACCACTCGTAGTCGTTGACGGCGATCCAGGTGGCCCGCTCGATGAAGCGCTTGAGATCCTCACTGTCGAACAGCGGCAAACCTTGGCCCGGATCGAAGATGAACGGGATATCGTTGTCGTAGAATTGGTCCACATGCTCGATCATGCCTTGGCGTCCGTCCGGCGCGACGATGCCTAAGCCGACATCCTCGGCATCGGTCACCTGGTTCATGTGGGCCATACTCATGGCGCCGGGATGAAATGCCGTGATCTGGTTGTCTTGCAGATCGGTGGTGATGAAAGCTTGGGCCGTGTATTCGGAGTCTATGATGCTGATGTGGCGCCGGTTGATGCCGTGGGAGTCCATCCATTGGGCATAGGGCGCGAAGTCTTTACCCACGGTGGCCATCGGTAGTGGCTCGCCGCCTAACAGCTTCAAATTGTACGCGATGTTGCCAGCGCAGCCGCCGTACTCTTTACGCATTTCCGGCACTAGGAAAGAGACCGACAGCCTATGCACCTTATCAGCGAGAATGTGATTCGCGAAGCGATCCTTGAAGACCATGATGGTGTCGAAAGCCATCGAACCGCAGATGAGAGCAGCCATGTGCTGGCTCCTTGTAAGATGAGTGTGAAGGTACTGGCGGCGCCAATGCGCCAGCATAACATTGCTAGGGTTGCTTGACGGTTGTCTTCGCCGGCCTGCGTTGAGTGGCTTTGGCCGGTTTGGGCTTGGCTGCTTTTGGTTGTTTGAGGAGCGGCTTCAAGAACTGTCCGGTAAACGACGCTGCCGCCGCGGCCACTTCCTCCGGCGCTCCCGTGGCAATGATGGTACCGCCTCCGTCGCCGCCTTCCGGCCCTAGATCGATGACCCAGTCCGCCGTTTTCACCACGTCCAGATTGTGTTCGATGACGACGATGGTGTTGCCCCGGTCGCGCAGCTTATGCAGTACCTGCAATAGCTGTTCGATATCGTGAAAATGCAATCCCGTGGTCGGTTCATCGAGGATGTAAAGGGTCCTGCCCGTGTCCCGTTTGGACAGCTCCCGGGCCAGCTTGACCCGTTGTGCTTCGCCGCCGGACAAGGTGGTGGCGCTTTGCCCTAGCCGAATATAGGAAAGGCCCACCTCGTTTAGCGTTTGCAGTTTACGGGCCAATGCCGGGATGGCATCGAAGAAACCACGGGCCTCCTCGATGGTCATCTCGAGGACTTCGTCTATGGTCTTGCCTTTGTAGCGGATATCCAACGTTTCCCGGTTGTAGCGTTTGCTTTTGCAGGTATCGCAGGAGACGTAAACATCGGCCAGGAAGTGCATTTCTACTTTGATTAGGCCACCACCTTGGCAGGCTTCGCAGCGCCCGCCGCGTACATTGAAGCTGAAGCGCCCGGGGCCATAACCCCTGGAGCGGGCTTCCGGGACGCCGGCGAATAGTTCTCTGATGGGGGCGAACAAGCCGGTGTAAGTGGCCGGATTCGAGCGTGGCGTGCGGCCTATGGGGCTCTGATCGATGTCCACCACTTTATCCAGCAACTCGAGCCCGTCGATGGCATCGAAGGGGGCCGGCTCATGCTCGGCCCGGTTCAAGGCACCGGCGGCGGCTTTGAACAGCGTGTCGTTGATAAGGGTTGATTTGCCCGATCCGGAAACGCCGGTTATGCAGCTCATCAAGCCGGCGGGGAGGTCCAGGTCCACGTTCTTCAAGTTATTGCCGCGGGCGCCGCGTAGCCTGATCAGCTTGTTCTTGTCTGGCTGGCGCCGCTTGCCGGGCAGGGCGATGGTGCGGCGCCCGGATAAGAACTGGCCGGTAATGGAGCCTGCATTAGCCATGACTTGGCTAGGGGTACCTGCGGCCACCACTTGGCCACCGTGCACGCCGGCGCCAGGCCCCAAGTCCACCACGTAGTCGGCCGCTTTGATGGCATCTTCGTCGTGTTCTACCACGATGACCGAATTACCGATATCGCGAAGGTGGGTGAGGGTGTCCAGCAGCCGCCGGTTGTCGCGCTGGTGCAGGCCGATAGAGGGCTCATCGAGTATGTACATGACGCCGACCAGGCCGGCGCCTATCTGCGAGGCCAGCCGGATGCGTTGCGCTTCGCCGCCGGAGAGGGTTTCCGCTGGCCGGTCCAGCGCCAGGTAATCGAGTCCCACGTCCATTAAAAAGCGCAAGCGGTCGATGATTTCTTTTTGAATCTTGGCGGCTATCTCACCGCGATGACCAGGCAGGGTCAGCTCCGAGAGGAATGCGAGTGCGGCGCCAATCGGCAGGGCGCTCAATTCCGGCAAGCGCCGGCCGGCGATAAAGACGTTTCTAGCCGAGCGGTTGAGCCGCTCGCCGTCGCAGTCCGGGCACGGTTGCTCGCTCAAAAAGCGGGCCAACTCCTCGTGTACTATATTCGAGTCCGTCTCCCGGTAGCGCCGCTGCATGTTCGGCAAGATGCCTTCGAAGGGGTGGGTACGTTCATGGGCGGGGCCGCGGTCGTTTTGATAGCGGAAGGTGATTTTCTCCATACCGCTGCCATACATGATGATGTCGCGCACATCGCTCGATAAATCCTTAAAAGGAGTATCCAGGTCGAAGCCGTAGTGCGCCGCTAGGGCTTGTAACATCTGGAAGTAATAACCGTTGCGCCGGTCCCATCCGCGGATGGCGCCGCCCGGCAGGCTGAGGGTATCGTTGTTGACCACGCGTTGCGGATCGAAGAACGCTTTGACGCCCAGTCCATCGCAGCCGCTGCAAGCGCCGGTGGGGTTGTTGAATGAGAACAGGCGCGGCTCCAGCTCGGCGATGCTATAGCCGCAGATGGGACAGGCGAAGCGGGCGGAAAACACCAGTGGCTCGCGCTGAGATTCGTCCATCCAACTCACGAAAGCCCGCTGCTCGCCCAGGCCCAGGGCGGTTTCGAAGGATTCGGCCAGCCGTAAAGCGCCATCGGACCGCACCCGGAAACGGTCTACTACTGCCTCTATGTCGTGGTTCTTATAGCGGTCCAATGGCGGGATTTCATCTAGCTCGTAGACCAAGCCGTCGATACGGGCGCGCACATAGCCTTGGGCTTTGAGTGCCTCCAATACTTGATGATGCTCGCCCTTTCTGCCGCGAACCACCGGCGCCAACATGAGAAGGCGCTCTCCTTGTGGCAGTGCGAGCACGGTGTCCACCATCTGGCTGACGGTTTGCGCCTCCAGGCGTTCGCCATGATCAGGGCAGCGTGGCTCTCCGGCACGGGCGAACAGCAACCGCAGGTAGTCGTAGATTTCCGTGATGGTGCCCACCGTGGAGCGCGGATTGTGGGAGGTGGATTTTTGCTCGATGGAGATGGCTGGCGACAAGCCCTCGATGTGGTCCACGTCCGGTTTTTCCATGACCGAGAGGAATTGACGGGCGTAAGCCGACAAGGATTCCACGTAGCGGCGCTGGCCTTCGGCATAGATAGTGTCGAAGGCCAAGGATGACTTACCCGAACCGGATAAGCCGGTCACTACGATCAGGCGGTCCCTGGGCAGTTCCAGATCGATGTTTTTGAGGTTATGGGTGCGGGCGCCGCGGATGTGGATCTGGTCCATGTAGTGGTTGCTCACCGCATAGCGGCGTTGTTTGGCCAACTGATAATATTAGGCGGCTTCGCCGGTCCTGCGCAAAGAGCCGCCAAAAGTGCTGGACGGCCCTAAAGACCTGAACGATCCTAAAGGCCTGGACGATCCTAAAGACAATGGGTGGCCAAAGGACGGAGCACCGCTTGCATCCTGCTGCGCCGGCCTCCGTCCCTTGTGGCCTGCATTCCTTGGGAACCTCGCCTACAGCCCGCTACGGTCCGGACCCATGGCACCGGTCTCAGTGCCGCTGTAAGGTAGGCCGTGAACAACAACTATCGGGAGATTAAGAACATGGCACGGGGCATCAACAAAGTGATCCTGATCGGCAATCTGGGGGCCGATCCGGAAACTCGCTATACCCCTTCGAACACCGCGATTACCAATCTACGCCTGGCCACCACCGATACCTGGAAGGACCGGCAGACCGGGGAGAATCAGGAGCGCACGGAATGGCACCGGGTGGTGACATTCAACCGTCTGGCGGAAATCTGCGCTGAATATCTGCGTAAGGGCTCCAAGGTCTACATCGAGGGCCGCCTACAGACGCGCAAGTGGCAAGACCAAAGCGGCAATGACCGCTACAGCACCGATATAGTGGCCAACGAGATGCAGATGCTCGACTCGCGCGGTGGCGGTCAAGGCGGTGGTGCCCAAGGCGGCAGTAGTTACGGCGGTGGGCCGTCCGATGATGGCTGGGGTAGTGGTAGTCACGGCGGCGGTGGTCAAGACGGCGGTTATGGTGGTGGTGGCCAAGGAGGTGGTGGCCAAGGAGGTGGTGGCCAAGGAGGTGACGGCCGGCGTGGTGGCGGTGGCGCGCCGGTGGATGCGCCCAACGATTTTGACGATGACATTCCATTTTAGAAGGCCCCGTTTTAGTAAGGCGCTGGCGCTCGATTAGGCGCAGAGCCGACAAGCGGTGAGTATCTGGGATTTTAATAAAGGCAACCAGGTGGCCATCAACAACACGGCATCAAGTGGGGGGTAAGTAATGGGCAGGGGACGTTTTCTTCTCCAACCTGCAGTGCTGTTATCGGGTTTAGTCACACATTGCCCAGTTGTCCGGGGAGCGGTGTGGGGGCTGGTGTCTTCTTAAAGCGCGAGAAATAGTGTGGAACTACACTGGGCGAGACCGCTGGGGCACGTTGTATGGCGCACGTTAGTATGGTGAAAAGGGGTAGCCGCCAGGGTTATGCGAGGAACCCCAGAAGAAGGAGTCCCAGAAGAGGGAACGGTAGAAGGAGCCACGTCTTTACCTATAATCGACGGATTCAACTTCTTGCAAGCGTACGGGTAGGGTTTTATGAAAGCAGGTGTTGTTTATCCACAGACCGAATTGAACGGCGATCCAGGCGCGGTCAAGGCCTTCGCCCAGGCGGCGGAGGGTATGGGTTACGACCACCTGGTCATCTACGACCATGTTTTGGGCGCGGATCACGCCGCTCGTGAGCCCAAGCTCTGGGGGCCGTACACGGACAAAGATCCGTTCCACGAGCCATTCGTCACCTTCGGGTTTCTGGCAGGCGTGACCGCGACGATTGAGTTGGTGACGGGCGTCATCGTCTTGCCGCAGCGGCAAACGGCGCTAGTGGCCAAGCAGGCGGCGGATATCGACCTGTTCTCCGGGGAGCGCCTGCGTTTAGGGGTAGGCTTAGGGTGGAATTGGGTGGAGTTCGACGCGTTGGAGGTATCCGATTACTTCCGCCGCCGGGGCAAGCGCGAAGAGGAGCAGATAGCCCTGCTGCGCCGGCTTTGGACCGAGCCTGTTATAGCTCACAGCGATAGCGATCACCGCATCGATCGGGCCGGTATCTTGCCCCGGCCTAAGCGTTCGATCCCCATCTGGTTAGGCGGGTTTTCCAAACCGGCGTTTGAGCGGGCGGCGCGTATCGGCGATGGCTTTTTATTCTCCGGGCGCACCCAAGCCGATGCCGTCAATGTTAAAGCGCAGATGGAGCAAAAGTTGGATGAACTGAAACGCGATAAAAGCGCTTTTGGCTTCGAGTGCATTCAGCAATACAGCCGGGGGCCGGAGCGGTGGGCTGGCGATATTACCGCGTGGCGTGATGCTGGTGGCAGTCATATCTCCGTGGTGACCATGGGCGCTGGCTTGACGAGCGTCGATGAACACATTGAGGCGATTCGCGTATGGCGTGAGACCTACGACGGACTGTAGGGTTAGCTAGCCGAGTAGCACCGCTTGCAACTCATCTAGCGAGTCGATGATGTGCTGGGGCACGCCGTCTTGCGCGACGGCGTAGGCGTCGTGTATGCCATGGTCTCGCCTTACCTGTACAGTGGTCCAGCCCCGTCGGTTGGGGGTGATGAAGTCCTTTTTAGGGTTATCGCCCACGTACACAAAGTGGGCGCCCGCACCCGGCAATGCCGCTTCCATTGACTCGTAAGCTTTGGGATGGGGCTTGTAGAATGCGCGTGCTTCGCCGAGAGCGCCGGTGTAAAGGATCTTCACGAAGCGTTCCGCGATGCCGAGCGCTCTCACCTTATTTTGTTGCAGATAAGCCGTGCCATCGGTAATCAACCCCAATGGTCCGAGTTCGGCGCACACATCCAAGGCCCGGGCGGCATCTTCGAATAATTCTATGTCCGGCCTGTGGCGTCGGTAGATCTCTATGAGTTGGGCCAAGTCCTCATCGCTCGCTTCGGGGAGGTGGCGCTTTAGTGAGATTTTAAAAAGACCCCCTAGATGGCCGGCGTCCAACAAAGCGATCATCTCCTCCGCCATGTCCCCGGCCTTATCTTGCATGGCCCATTCCCGGCGCGCCCATTCGGCGGCGGCGCGAAAACCGGATAGGGCAAACGACCGCTCCGGATAGAGCGTGTCGTCCAGGTCGAAAATGATGCGTAAGGCGCGCGGCATGACGCGCCAAGTTTACACGGTGGATTACCCTGAGTTGGCCCTGTCCGCCAACGGAATGCAAAGCTCGGTGCGTAATTGATCCGGGGGCGTGGTGCCCACGTCGTTCAAATAGCGTTCCATGCACGGGTGATCCGCCACCGCTTCGCCCTGTTGAGGCAGCCAGGTGTCTGATATGCGCTGATAAGCATCCGTGATCCCTTCATAGGGCCCGGCTAAGGTATAGACCGCCCATCGGAGTGAGGGGAGCGTGGCGATTTCTATGTCATCAGGGGGCGTGATGCCGGCGTCCTCAATGGTGATGCAGGCAGCGGAGCGTAATTCTTGTACCGGCACCGCCGTTGGATCATCCCATGACAGCGAGAAATACCGTGTCTCTTCGCTGAGCAGCCCTTGGCTCGTGGCCCACGTGAGCAGGCGTTGAAAACACTCGCCGATCTCGTTGTACGGACCGCGGTGATGGATGCGGGCATAGGGTTGTGAGTCGCGGCTTATGATATTGACGTTCGTATCAGCTTCCATGTGCATGGGTCCTGGAGTGATGTGGTTTTCGCTTGGAGTATAGTCAAGCAGTTATTGGCTGCCCACCATGAGCCGATGCAGCCATCATCATGCCTTGCCCTTAATCTTTATGAACGCATTCCGTTCAATCCCAGGCTTCCGCGCTTGCCGTAAGGGGTACGCTCTCAATATGATGTATTTAAGCGGATCGAGCAAATCCATATTGATCGATCTTACGCCAAAATTGATCCCAACGAGCATCCGTGTGGGTCAACCCACGCAATGACAGAACGGCTTGAGCCCCAGCCTCTATCGATAGATGAATACATTATTTAAAGAGCGTATCCCTTCGGCAAATATTGACTGCCTCAAACTGAGCAACGATTGAAGACAAGATGCTTGCCACGCTGTCGGGAAGTAATGTATGTTTGTTGCCAGAAAATATCACAAGCGATATTGAAAACCCCAAACCTTTACTTGGGAGATATTAAAACGATGCCAAACTCAAACTTCGAGTCTCAGCAGGAAGTTACGCAAACCAACGATCGGGAGCAAGGTTCTTTGCGTCGGAAAATAGAATCAGCACTCAATCGACAGGATGGGTTTGACCAGGCACTGGCCCGTTATGGCTTCGACAGTTCTGCAGAGGTAGCACAATGTCGGGATTTGGCTGAACTGGCCGACAAGATAAAAAACAACCAGGTTATTGATGTTATGGAGGGTCCGAACCTTTATGAACTTTATCGCAAAGCCTGCCGACGCCGGCAATCAGTTGCCCAGGTCATGCAGGATGTAACGGTATTGCAGGATCCTGTCAGTCGAGGTTTACGTCATGTCCGGCCGCCTGCCCTACTCCAAGTAATAACCAGTGAGTTGCAGCAGGAACCAATACGTTATGCCAAACCCGATTCCATTCAGTCAAGTCAATCTGCGGCCGCTTATTTAAAACATATCTATGATTTGGCGACCGAGCAGATTACTCCCATATTGGAAAAATGGGCTTTGGATATTCGCCGTCCTGACCTGAGACAGTTAGAGTTGAGTGAAGATAATTTACATCAGGAGATTAGCACTCTGGAATTGGTGAATGAAGTCTTACTGAGTAAGTTGTTCGACTTCCATAGTCTCACCTTTACCGGAGACTTTGGTTATGTCCTTGTTGAGAATACAGACAACAAACTTAATATTTTTAATAATGCCAGTTTTACCATAGAGTTGTGGGCTCAAGTGGAAAAATGGGCACATCACAAACGATTCTTCAGCCAACACTCCAATGAAGGACTATTGGTTGCCGGTACTGATCCTCAAGGTATAGAGTTCTACATCAGAAATAGCAGTACGCGAGTTGATACTTCACTCGTATTACAAGTTCCCGACAAAGATTCCCGATGGCATCATTATGCTTTTGTCTATAACAAAGACAACAAAAAAATGGAAATTTATCAGGATGGAGTTCACCAGCAAGAAACCACAGCTAAAGAGAATTGTCTATCGACAGGAAATTTTAACATAGGAACATATGGAGGCCAACGCCTTGAGGGAAAAATGTCACAAATTCGGATATGGAATTCCCCGCGTTCCCAACAGGAAATCCGCAAGGATATGTACTCTGTCTTGTTCGGTAATGAACCTGGCTTAATGAATTATTGGGATTTTAGTGAGGGGTCTGGCGATAAACTTAATGATAAAACCGAGCGAGCTTGTCATGGAACCTTGCAAGGGAACAATAAACCCTTGTGGAGTCGATTTTTTCCATCAGAAGCAAGTATTTTCCACAACTTGAAAACCCAACTGCATCCCCTGGCCTTGCCATTCAACCAAGAACTAACCACGGTCCGCACCGGCCTGGCCTCAATAGAGGGTATGAATAGCAACGCCCTAGCCCGTCGTTTTAAAGAAAATGACTATGCACTGAACAACCTCACCCCTCATCCCACCGATGTCTTGAACTTGATCGAATCAGAGATCGAGGTACTTCAGCAGACCATAAACGCTAATTCCCCTCTGTTCGCAGAAATATTTGGATCAGCAATTAATTTAAACCAAGTAAGCCGGTTCATCGAAGCCACCGATATCGCCTTCGAGGAATTCCGGCAACTGTATCGGGATTACGCCGTTAAAGATGAGGCGGGCACATCCTACAACACCCAGCAACGAGGATGCAGATTCGTCGATGGACGCTTGATGCTGAAAGAAGAAAATGGAGTGCTATACATGATCTTGAGTGATGGCCACGCAATTCACTCAGATCACTTAGCCCCCATGAACCATCTGGTCAGGCTCTACAAGCGCACCGGATTGGCATTTCATGAACTGGATCAATTACTCTGCTCGATACCCGCAGCCAAAGGCCAGCGAAAAGTAACCGAAGGAGGGTTCAAGGTTCTGGCGCATTATCTCTATTGGCAGCAGCAATACAAACTCAACGTAGACAAATATGTCGCATTGTTAACAGAAATCAATTGTTGGCGACGCATGGGAGAACAAACAGAACCGACCCTGATGCGGCAAATGTTCGGCCAGCAGGCGCCTCAGGTGACAAGCATAGTTCTAGAAGGCACCACCAAACTCAGTGACGTTGAAGCGGTCACAGAAAACGGCATCACCCTGGGAGACATTCTGCGTCGAGGCTTAAAACTGACCCGTCGGCAATGGGAAAAGGTAGCTTCTCTAGTCAAGGAAGATGACAACACGGCGCTTAATCAGAAAACCTTAGCCAGACTGTATCGCCTGGCGACCGTATTTCCTTTGTTCGATTGGGATATTCTTGGCGCGATAGAATTAGTCGCTAAAATTGATCAGAACTTACTGACAACATTAAGCACAGAATCCGATGACATTATCACAGAGGTCTTGCCCGCATTAGATCAATTAACTTGGTTATCGCAATGGATGAAAACTGCTGAACTATCGGTCACAGATCTGCTATTGGTACTGACACCGGCAGAAGAAGCCGTGCTGCAAAGCACGCAAGAAGTAAGCAACTGGTTACAGGAATTCAACCAGGCCATCGACAACTGTTTACTCAACAACGAATCCGACTTTGCCATCTATCGCCATTGGATGAAAGAAGATGGAGAAGTGATCGAGATTGACAATTGGCGGCAGCAACTGCAAGGCAAAAATATCCTCGACAACTCCGGTTTAGTCAAAGGTGTCGGCAAAAGTCAAATCACCAGCGCTATCACGGATATTCTCACCAGTGCCGGGGTAGACAATGCCGCCAACCAGGCACTTAAAAATCAACTGGTTGACTTTTTGGCCGAAACCCAGTCGAATCAGGAGCAAGTGTTGTTCGAGCAGCTTGTCAAAATAGCTGAAGACGATAATCCAGAAATTGTTGCTCCAATGTTGCGCTGGGTAGGCATGGATGTTTACCAAGCCCTCGATACTCTACTCTCAGGCACTGAGTCGGCAAAATTGCAACTGCTTTACGATCTGGGACGACATCTGCAACTCACCAGCAAACTATCTTTTACTTCCGCTACCGTGCACATGCTGTACGAGCAGCCTGAATGGTTGGTCGCAGGCATGACTGTTCCAGTCAGCCTCAAGCAGATCTATTATTTGGAGCGCTTCAAACAACTGCAAAATGCTGAAGCCAGCGAAGCGATGTGGTTAGCCTACTTCATCAGCCGTTGGGCAGAAGAAGATACCGATGATGAACAGGTTGACCGGTTATTAGCGCTATTGCTCGACTTCAACCAACAGGATATCCAAGTGCTGCGCGAGCATGCGGCTGGCGGGGAAATGAAGACGGTGCAGCAAGTGGAAGCCTTGTCCAGACAGATTCAACTGTGCCGCGACTTAAGTATCAGTGCCACTGAGTTAATCACTTTGCGTACAGAAGGAGTCAACAGTGGCACACAACACGCCGCCGCAGCCAGCGCTGTCTTAGGAGGACTGGCTCGTTCTAGTGATGAAAATGTAGCTACCCTGGCAAACAATGCCCGCAACGAAAAAATTCGTGATGCTTTGGTCGCGGCTGTCTTTTCTCATGTCATTGCTGAAGATGAAGAGTTACTAATTCGGAAAAAAATTACCCGACATTAATTCAGAATATATCTGACATGCTTTTCATAGAAAAACCGTTTAATTATTTGCGTATTGTGTTGCAGTGAGTGCAACACCGAACGAGCCAAGGCCACCCGTTGCTCCTTTGTAGCCACCACTGTCCGCCCAATTCGTTGGCTTTTTACATGATGCCATACTAGCTCATCAGGATTGAGTTCCGGTGAATACGGCGGTAACCATACTAACGTGAGCTTACCTTGGCTAGTGCGGACAAATTCTTGCACCTTCTTGGCTCGATGAATTGGATGGCCATCAACAACCCAATAGACCGATCGCTTGGCGTTGTGCAACAAACGCCTTAGAAAGTCGATAAAAACGTCTGCGGTTACCCGTGATTCGGTTACCATGAAACGCAGGTGACCCTTCGGCGAAACGGCTGACAGCCTATTCACGCTAAAGCGCCGACCCGTTTTCGCTACAACCGGCGTATCACCCCGTACCCCCCAAGTGGTACCACGATGATAATCCGACCGGATCGTCGATTCGTCGCCAAAATAGACCCGCGCTCGGCGCCTTTTCGCTTCTCGTTGTACTTCAGGCCAAGTTTCTCTTAACCATACCTTAACCTGATCAGGGTTTTGCTCGTATGCCTTAAACCCAGGGCGCTGCGCACTCATCCCCAAACGAGACAGGCTATTGCCCACCGAGCGCTCGCTGACCTCGATGCCGAATTTGTCTTTCAGTCATATCTGAATCATCGAGCGCGTCCACAAGGCATCGTGAAAATCCAATTGCAACGGATTCGTTTTAACTAGTTCACGTAAGCGATCCGCATATTCATCGGGACACTTTCTTGGGCGGCCCGTGATCTTGCCGGTGGACAGCGCCTGTTCACCACCTTGCTCATATCTGGATAACCAATCGTCAATGCAAGAACGATGAAATCCGAGGGCTTGAATTACTTTTTCAGGGCTTTCACCCGATAATACTTGCGCAACCGCGTGCCTGCGGATGGCTTCTCGCGCGGAATGGGGCAGTGAGCGACCGTCTGTCTTTTTCATAGCATCACTATAACACATTTTATCAATTTGTGTCGGGTAATTTTTTTCCGAAGTAGTAAAAGACTAGATTAAAAACATTGAAGACCTTTATAGTTATCTGCTGCTGGATGTCAATGTTACCTCTGCCGTGCCCACCAACCATATCGTTGAAGCCCACGCCACTGTGCAATTATACATTAATCGCATGCTTGAAGACATAGAATCAGGCGGTTTTACCGATAAAGACGCTCTCAAGGAGGAATGGGAAACCGCTCAACAATATCGCGTCTGGCAAGCCAATGAGAAACTGAAACTGCATCCAGGCAACTATATTGAACCGGAACTGCGCTACAACAAAACGGAGATTTTTAAGACCTTTGAACAAAATCTGTCTCAGGGATATCTGGATGAAACCATGATTGAGACTGCTCTGTATAACTATATGCAAGAGCTACAGCGTCTCACCGAACTGCAACCAACGGGTTTTTGTCAGGTTCGAAAATTGAGTGAGTTTGGTAGCTATATCGACTATTACTTTACCGCCAAAGCTAATTGGTCTCAAATGACTTATTACTATCGTCGTCTGCAGCTAGATGTGGAGGAGTTGAACGAAAAAAATCCTCAAGCTACCCAGTGGGGAGAATGGAAACGGATAGATTTACCCGCAACTAATCAGACAGTATTTGGCATTCACCCTGCTTATGCCTGGAATCGCTTATTCCTGTTGTGGTTTGAGCTAGAGGAACGGCGTAGTGAAGATGGACAAGAGACGAAATATCATCTGATTCCTCGGTATACAAGACAAGGAGTGGATGGAAGTTTTGGAGAACCGTTTACACCTTCTATGTCTCAGGATATTGTTGGTAAACTGACTTCTGATCAACCCATTGAGCCGACTATTTACCAAGCGAATTTACAGGAGGGTAAGATTAACTTGTTTTTTACGGTTGAAAAAGATAAAGATAGGTTTCTGTTTGAGATTAGTCAAACAGACGCAATGGTGTCTGAGACTAACCGAGTCACTCCTATCCCTCCTGAACTCATTGGATACAAAGGGACTCAAAGCTTATATGCTAAAGATGAACCTCAAAGACTGATTTCGCCCTCACAAAACAAGATAAATGCTAAGCCCCAAATGATAGTTTCAGGTTACTATGTGAACATTGACAGTGGTGCAAGCTTATATAAGTTTATTGACGTGCATTATTCACTCTTAGATCAGGGTAAGCGGCTAAAAATAGAGGTTAAAACCGCTCGAATTCTTTTCCATAGGTCATCAGGAAGTAACAAAATCACTAGTTCAGTAGAAAATGTTAGATATGAAGTTTATCTCAATGGCCTTCAAATAGACAAAGAAGATTGCAGTACAACGTTTGAAGAGAGCAACGCCCCCAACTTTTCTCGTTATCATAGAATACATATCCCTCCGCCTTTTGTCATTGATATGAAAGATCAGCTTACAACGGAAATTAATGTAAAGCTTACTTTCGACTATGAATCTATGGGAGTTTGTGATAGTTATGAGGCCTGGGCACAGCCAGTCATTAATTATCAACTGACAAAAACTATAACTGATTACATGTACCTCGAATCATCAGGAACTCGAAAACAAGAGGCATATCTTGTTGCGACAGACGCAACAGACGAAGGTGATCGACATATTTTTCATCTAGTCTCACCCGGATTAGGCAATGTTCCAGAACTCCTACCCCTTCCCGCTGGAGTCAGACCTCTGTTTTCTTTGGTGAATCAATCCTATCCTGAAATTGGGGTTGATAACTTCCTTGAGAAAGCAGGAGGTAATGAAGACTTAAGTCCCATCCTGGAACCAAAACCTAAAGATGTGTTTGATTTTGATGGACCGATGGGGCTTTGTGGTTGGGAAGTCTTTTATCACATTCCCGCACTCCTAGCCTCTAAGTATGCTGACAACGGCGACTACAAGCAAGCCAAGCGTTGGCTCCGTTGTATTTATGACCCCTCTAATCCAGGAAATCCCTGGGGAGTGCGTCCCTTAATCTTGGACCAGACAAACAATGGCATTTTCAGTATTACCGATCCCGATCGCGAAGCCGTCAGAAACCCCATTCACTATCAACAGGCCACTATCCGTCATTCCTTGGAGCATTTACTCTCTCAAGGAGATGACGCTTATCGTCAAGAGACCCAAGAAACTTTGCAGCAAGCAAAAATGTGCTATGTTGTTGCCAAAAACTTCTTCCGAGAAGAATTTGCCCAACAGTTGGAGATACTGACTGCTAGCGACTGGAACGACCCCACTTTAGAAAATGTGAGTGAGTCAGATTTCCGACCTCCCACCAATGAGGAACTACTGGCACTTTACCAAACTATTGAGGAAAGACTGCACAATTTGCGTCATTGGCTCAATATCGACGGCGAACCCTTGAATGTTCCTCTGTTAGCTACTCCCATTAATCCCCAACAACTTCAGTTACTAATTCGGAAAAAAATTACCCGACATCAATTCAGAATATATCTGACATGCTTTTCATAGAAAAACCGTTTAATTATTTGCATATTGTGTTGCAGTGAGTGCAACACCGAACGAGCCAAGGCCACCCGTTGCTCCTTTGTAGCCACCACTGTCCGCCCAATTCGTTGGCTTTTTACGTGATGCCATACCCGTTCATCAGGATTGAGTTCCGGTGAATACGGCGGTAACCATACTAACGTGAGCCTACCTTGGCTAGTGCGGACAAATTCTTGCACTTTCTTGGCTCGATGAATGGGATGGCCATCAACAACCCAATAGATCGATCCGCTTGGCGTTGTGCAGCAAACGCCTTGGAAAGTCGATAAAAACGTCTGCGGTTACCCGCGATTCGCTCACCATGAAACGCAGGTGACCCTTCGGCGAAACGGCTGACAGCCTATTCACGCTAAAGCGCCGACCCGTTTTCGCTACAACCGGCGTATCACCCCGTACCCCCCAAGTGGTACCACGATGATAATCCGACCGGATCGTCGATTCGTCGCCAAAATAGACCCGCGCTCGGCGCCTTTTCGCTTCTTGTTGTACTTCAGGCCAAGTTTCTTTTAACCATACCTTAACCTGATCAGGGTCTTGCTCGTATGCCTTAAATCGAGGGCGCTGCGCACTCATCCCCAAACGAGACAGGCTATTGCCCACCGAGCGCTCGCTGACTTCGATGCCAAATTTGTCTTTCAGTCATATCTGAATCATCGAGCGCGTCCACAGGGCATCGTGAAAATCCAATTGCAACGGATTCGTTTTAACCCGTTCACGTAAGCGATCCGCATATTCATCGGGAAATTTCTTGGGCGACCCGTGATCTTGCCGGTGGACAGCGCCTGTCCACCACCTTGCTCATACCTGGATAAGCAATCGTCAATGCAAGAACGATGGAATCCGAGGGCTTGAATTACTTTTTCAGGGCTTTCACCCGATAACACTTCGCAACCGCGTGCCTGCGGATGGCTTCTCGCGCGGAATGGGGCAGTGAGCGACCGTCTGTCTTTTTCATAGCATCACTATAACATATTTTATCAATTTGTGTCGGGTAATCTTTTGCCGAAGTAGTAAGAGGACTTACACCTCTCTAGTTAAGGGCACCTCTAAAAATGCACTTTTTCCGCGATTGCGGCGTCAGCGCCGTGCTCGAATCCTCAGGTATCACCTACACACTGCGGTTGCGCGCGCGGTGCTTCCTTGCACTCACGAAACAATGACTATTTTTAGTGGCGCCCATAAATCCCGGCTACTGACCGGGGAGCAATTTAAAAACCTTACCGCTTACCCCAAACGGGCCAAACTCATCGGAAGTCAGCACGTAAATTTCACCATCCGCGTCTTGGCTGACACTGATGATCCGCGTGTTCAGGGTTAACAAGGGTTCGAGCTTCCAGGGCTCGCCCCATCGCGAGGTGGGCGAAGCCCGCCAGAGTTGTCCGGAGGGTTTGCGAAAATCCTGGCTCCAATCGCCTAGGATAAAATTGCTTTTCAGATCAGCGATGGCGCCGCCCCGGTAGAGAACACCGCCTACCACGGCGGTGCCTTTGCCAAATAATCCAGCGGGCGCACCTTTGCGCAGCACGCTCATATTCGGATATTCGATGATAGGGAATTGAATGACTTCACCTTGCGCACCGATACGAGGACAGTTCTTCGGTGGGGACAGCGGCGTGATCCGTGAAAAGCAGTGAAATCCTTCCCAAATGGGCCAGCCGAAATTGCCGGGGCCGCGCACGCGGTATACCGCCTCCCATAAGGTCTCGGCGATGGCGGTGACAAAAAAATCCCCCGTGCCCGCGCGATCAAAACTGATGCGGTAAGGATTACGAAAACCCCAGGCGTAGATCTCGGGGCGCCCGTGCACACCTTTGAATGGATTGGTGCGGGGAATAGCGTAGCCGGGGAAGCCACGGTTGACGTCGATGCGTAAGATACTGCCGAACCAGGTGGTTGTATCCTGTGCCTGCGCATCCCAGTGCCTGCGCACCGGCGGCACGTTGAAGGCATCGTTTAACACCTCTTTGCCGACACCATGAACACCGCCACCATCGCCAAAGCCGATGTAGAGATAACCGTCTGGGCCAAAAGCTAGGCCGCCACCGTTGTGTTTGCGGCTGGGCCAGTCGAGTTCCAGGAGTACGCGCTCGGTGCCCAGTTCGGTGGTGGGGTTGGAAGGGTCGTCCACAGTAAACTCTGAGACCCTGCGAGTGTAGTTCCAGCCGCTAGGCGCACCGGGGCGAAGGGGTGCCGTGTAGGTCACATAGAACTGGCCGTTTTGCGCAAAGTCCGGATGAAACGCGAAACCCAATAAGCCCCGCTCGTCAAAACCTCGCAATAGCTCGACCAGACGGGGACGCAGATCGAGTACGGCCGCGCGGTGCAAAGTGTTGTTTTCATCAAGGCGGTGCACGATCCCCGTTTGCTCAACGATTACCCGCGACCTAGGATTTCCTGGGACGGCTTCAAGGTGGACCGGGGCGGTGAGATCATGGGCGATGAGCTTAAGCGTGACATCAACTATGCTTACCGCGGCGGCAACTGGCGCGGCAAGATTTCCGGCAGTCAGCAATAGAGCGTAAAACACACCGCGCCAAATCGCTCTAGTAGTCATCGGCGTCTCCAGGATTTCATTGGTAACCTTCAATCATACTGTGATGTTCTCTTCCGGCCCATCAGGGGCCGAGGTGCTCTAGTGCTACGATAAGCTGCTTTGTGCACCCGGAGAGCCCGGAGAGCGTGACCCACAGATCGGAAATCACCGGCCAACACGGCATCGTCGCCGCCGGCCGCCACTATTGCGTGGCTGCCGGCACCCGCATGTTGCACGTAGGCCCCTACGCCATCAGCACCGGCGTGGCGGCAACCGGCGTTAACCCTAATACTCGAACCCTTCGCGGCGCCGCCGAGGTGCGCCGCGAGCGCTATGCATTCGGATGGTAAAACGATGAATCTCAATGCCTTCGCCACTGGTACCGAACCGCTCGATATGACGGGCGGCGGCGAGTTCCGAAGCTTGTGCCAAAGTGCCCGCGATCTCGGTATTCAGTTCAACGAGAATGTCCGCTACACCTCGCGCAATGTGGTGGCACGCCATATGCGCTTTAACGTGTTGGACTGGGGCCCCTTGGATGCGCCGCCGGTTTTTTGTTTGCACGGTAACCATCAGTCGGCTCATTCCTGGGATTTAGTCAGTCTTCATCTCGCTCGACACTATCGCGTAGTAGTGCCGGACCAGCGCGGTCATGGCGACAGCGAATGGGCACGGGATTGCGCTTATAGCACCGAGGAAATGGCCGCTGACGCCGTTGCATTGATGCGAGCCATGAATATCGATCAACCCATTGTCATGGGTCACTCCATGGGCGGGCGCAACACATTGGTGATGGCATTATCCGACCAGAACGCCGCCAAAGCGTTGGTGATTATCGATATAGGCCCCGAAATTTCGGCACGTGGCCGCATGATCATCGGCAGTTTTATCGCCGACAACGAAGAGTTTGATGATATCGATGCATTCGTTGCCAACGTGCGTCAATACGATCCGTACAGAAGCCAGGAACATATAGAACGCACCGTGCGATACAACTTATTTCAGCGCATAGACGGCAAATACGTCAGCAAATGCGATCGCGCCCCTAGAAAACTCGGCCTCACGGAGCGGGGCGGTGGACATAAGCTCACCCTTGAAAATGTAGCTACGCTTGATCTGCCGGTGCTAGTAGTGCGCGGAGAAACATCCACCATTCTGACACCCGAAGCGGCCGTACGATTCACTGAAACATTACCCCAAGGACAATTGGTTACCGTGCCGGCGTGTGGCCACAACGTGCATTCGCAAAATACCCAAGGTTTTCTGGATGCGGTGAGCGGTTATCTCAGTGCTCATGCCGGCCAGGGCTAATACCATGGCACGCGATTTCAAGGCTTTTGAAAAGCGCTTACTCGGACAAGGTTTTGGCGAGATACTCCGCTGCCAGTTGGAACATGTAGAAGATGGCTACTGCCGGGTACGGTTACCCTACCGCGGGGAATTGTCCAGAGGCGATGATCTCATTCACGGCGGCGTATTAGCGGCACTCATAGACAAAGCCGGCACGGCGGCGGCATGGTCGTTCGAGGACATTGCCGAGGGTGCGCGGGGCGCGACCGTGGCTATGCAGGTGAATTTTCTGAAGGGCGCCGTCAGCGATTTAGTGGCGCAAGCAAAAGTCGTGCGCCGTGGTAGCTCGATTACTGTCATTGATGTAGAAGTACTGGATGAACAGGGCGATTTAGTGGCCAAAGGCCTTGTTACCTACAAACTGGCCAATACCCCGCAAAAGACATCAGGGCGCCGCTAAAAATAGTAATTTTTTCGTGAGTGCAAGGAAGCACCGCGCGCAGAACCGCAGTGTATAGGTGATACATGAGGATTCGAGCACGGAGCTGACGCCGCAATCGCGGAAAAAGTGCATTTTTAGAGGTGCCCATCATGAACACCGAAGAATTCATGACAGAACTCAAGAGCGGGCAATACCCACCCTACAAGGCGATGGCCATGGCCCGCGAACGGGGCACCGCCTGCGTGCGGGATCTAGCCGCCATCGCCGGCGACGAAAAACAAAAAGAAGTGATACGGTTCTGGGCGCTGAGTTGCATTCATTGGGCCGGTGACGACAGCGATGGTACCGGTGTTACCACCGCTGTGCGCCTGTTGAACGCGAATGCACAGAGCGTGCGGGTAGCCGCTCTGGAGGTGCTACAAACCCTGAATCCCGCCATCGCTGAACAAATGGCTCAGCAGGTTCTAAGCGACGGCTCCGAGCGGAACAATAGTAGCGGCGATATTCACGATACCGCGCGGCGCATCCTGAACGGTAAACCCAGCGAAAAAAGGTAACCCGATGAGCGAACAACTATCCGAACTCATATTGCAACAAATTCAAATCGGACCGATGCAAAACTTCGTTTATGTTATCGGCTCTGCCTCCACCCGTGATGTGGTCCTCATCGATCCGGCCTGGGATATTAACGGGCTGCTGGAACACGTACGCGGCCAGGATTTGAATCCGGTGGGCGCTTTAGTGACCCACTATCATGCGGATCATTGCGGTGGCTCGATCAGAGGCCACCGTATCGAAGGTGTCGCTCATCTGCTGGAAGACACCGGCATGAAAGTGTATGTCAACAAACACGAGGCGGACGGACTTAAGCAAGTCACCGGCCTGCAAGATAGCGATTTAGCCGTGGTGGATACCGGCGACACAATGCGCGTGGGTGAGATAGAAATCGAGTTTCTTCACACCCCAGGACATACGCCTGGCTCACAGTGTTTTCGCATAAAAGATACCTTGGTCTCCGGCGATACCTTGTTCGTGCAGGGTTGTGGCCGTGTCGATCTGCCAGGATCCAATATTGACGACATGCATGCGTCATTGTGCAAACTGGCTGATCTGCCGGACCAGACTGTTCTATATCCGGGTCATCACTACGGCGAAGAGCCCAACGCCTCCATGGGCTACGTCAAGCAGCGGAATTTTCACCTGCGGGTACCTGATTTGGAGACTTGGCGAAAACTGATGGAACGCGGGTGAGCCGCACGAGTTCAGCTTCGATGATCCGCGCCCTAGGGCGCACAACCATCCATGGCCGCGTATTTTTTGGTTCGCCGTGAAAATCCATTACACTCTGACTGCAACGCGAAACGAGACTGGCCAGGCGATACAAGCACGATGGCAATCGCATTCGACACCCTGAAATTCACCGACCGCTTGGTTGCCTCGGGCGTCCCCCAAGAACAGGCCCGCGCGCAAGCGCTGCAAGAAGCCTGGCAAAGCGCCGATATCGCCACCAAGCACGACCTGCACGAATTACGGCATCATATGGACCTCAAGTTCACTGAAGTAGACGCGAAGTTTTCGGAGGTAGAGGCAAAAATCGAGTCAGTCAAAACCGACATACTCAAATGGGTCACCGGCCTGCTACTGGCCCAAGCGGCCGTGATTGCCGCATTGGTCAAACTACTATCTTGAGTATTGGGCGGCGGGGACTTCCCCCTAAACCTGCGAATACCCCGATCCCGCCGAATCGATCCCCCGGCCCACACCGCGCTCAATCCAACCGAACTCCTGAAGGATCTGCTGACTGTAGGTCACCCGGCCATTGACTTCGGCAACCGGCTCCGAGGCCAGCAATAAACTCGCCCGCGCCATCAGCTCCGGCGGCTCGCCTTTCGGATCATCCATGCCACTCACTAGCTTGTGATGAACCGTCCCCGGCGTCGGCACCACCCGCGACGGCGACACAGCGGCCACGCAGATATTGCCGTGGCGCGCCACCTCTTCGGCCAAGCCCTGGGTAAAGCGCTCCAGCGCCGCCTTGGTCGCCCCATACATGGTGCCGCCACGGCCTTGCGTGTCGTAAGGACCACGCCCAGGCCCGATAGCAGCCCCTGAGCTGATGTTGACAATCGCGCTCGGACCACCCCCTTCAATCATGGCCGGCAACACCAACTTGGACAGCACAAACGGCGCGTGAACATTGATCTTGAAGCACCGGATCCAGCGGTTCGTCTGATAATCGACAATGGGGATGTAGTAATTCAGCGCGGCATTGTTGACGAGGATATCAATGTGCCCAAACGCCGCCTGCGCCGCATCCACCAACTGCTGGCAACCTTCCTCCTCGGAAATGTCCACCGCCACCGCCTGCGCCTGCCCACCGGCCTTCTCAATACCGTCCACGGTCCTCGACAACGATCCCTCCAGCATATGGTCGCCTTCATTGAGCGTTCGCGCCGCGCAGGTCACCTGCGCCCCTTGCGCCGCGAACAACCCGGCAATCGCCTGCCCTATACCGCGGCTGGCACCGGTTACGACCGCGTGTT
This sequence comes from Gammaproteobacteria bacterium, assembly GCA_012103455.1. Lineage (GTDB taxonomy): Bacteria > Pseudomonadota > Gammaproteobacteria > HK1 > HK1 > WLWT01. Next base: position 1,356,848 of record WLWT01000001.1, on the reverse strand, counting down.
GTCCATCGAGTTTTCCCATTGCCAATACCCTCCAATATCACTGCCCCACCCAAGCGCCAGACTGTACTTCGAATGCGGTGGCCCACGCGACTGGCTTTAGCATGAGGTATCATTACATTACCCGGCTACATGGCGCGACGTGTGATACGAATACGTTGGCTGAGGTGGAAAAATTTCTCAACCAACCGTTAGCTTGATCAGGCGCACACGGCGGTGCCACGCAGATAGCTCAAGAGATAACAAAACCATGAAAACCAAACTGCTCACCCTCGCCTCCATCGCACTGCTGTCAGCCGTGTCCGTAACCGGCGCCACCGAGAGCGCTGACATCGCCACTTTCGCCGGTGGCTGCTTTTGGTGTGTGGAAGCGGATTTCGACCACGTGCCCGGTGTTAAGAAAACCATCTCCGGCTATACTGGAGGCAAGACCGAGAATCCAACCTACGACGATGTCACCTACGGCGACACCGGTCATTTCGAAGCAGTGCAAATCCACTTCGATCCAAGCAAAGTTTCGTACGCTGAGCTGCTAGAAGTGTTTTGGCGCAGTGTCGATCCGACCGATGCGGGTGGGCAATTTTGCGATCGGGGCAGCAGTTACCGCACCGCGATATTCGCGCATTCACAAGAGCAGTTGGAAGCGGCGAACAAATCCAAGACCGGATTGGAAAAAACGGCAACCCTAAAGCAGCCCATAGTGACGCCGATCCTCAAGGCCGGTACATTTTATACAGCCGAGGAATACCATCAAAATTATTATACGAAAAGCCCGCTACGGTACCGGTTCTACCGCTATAGCTGTGGCAGAGACGCACGCATCGAAGAGCTTTGGGGCCAGGAAGCACATCAAGGGATTGTGCAAGAGAAATGATGCTGGATAAGAACTTTTTTTCGCAACTGAGTCAAACGCTAAACGAAGTACCCGTAGTTGCCGCCTTGGCCGGCGGTCTAATCGTTGGATTGGCACTTTACTTGCCGTACTCGGATCGGTTTGGCTGCGGCGTTGGTGGAGCGCGCGGCCACGGGCTAGCGCTGCGCTTGCCACTGCACCGCAACCCTCGCTAAGCATGACCCGGCCTATAAGTTCTCAATTCATAAAATCCCAAATCAAACATCCTCAACCGGTGGCCCCTAGGGATACGGACAAGCCCAACCCTGAGAACCCTACCGGCGATCCGGCTGATGACGCTTCGAACAATGCGGCGCCATTGAAAGCACCGCCTGTGAAAGCGCCGCCTATAAAATCAACACTCAAAGAGCCGCCCGGCTCGCAGAGAAAAACACTGTCCTTCAACTTCGCCAGCCATGGAGAAAGACGCCTTAGTACGGGCGAAAGTGCAGGAAATCGATGTGTTTCTCGCCTACGAGCGGTTCTCCGACGTTGAACGATTGATCGAAGTCGCTTTCGACCAATACCCGGATGCCCCAAGCATTCAACTCAAGCAGCTTGAGCTTTACCACCTAAAAGGTGAACCGGAGCGGTTTTTCAACGTGCTGCATGCGCTTGAAAACAACCCAGCCGCACAGGGCTATCTTATTTAGCGCTGGCGCAATCAGTTGGCGGATTCGACCAGCCCCTAGCCAGTGCAAACCTTAAGAAATTAACGCTGTACTGAGAGCAGCACATGAGCCGCACCCTTGAAACCGGAACGAGCAATCTGGCGAGAACTGGCGGCCCGCTTCACGGCAGAGCCGCCTATCGCATACCGGTACATGCAAGGAGAACATCAACCGGGCCGCGGTCACGGATGTGGGGACCTGCCTCGATTTGGAATCCACCCACCACCGCCACACCGGCACTACCGCAGATCATCTGGAGGCATCGAAGGCTTTCATCGACAAGCGCGAGCCTCAATTCAAAGGGCGTTAAGTCTAGTCGGCATCTGCAATGCCGGCTTCGCTGAGCCACCTCAGAGTGTGTTATCCACTTCAGTTATATACTGAAACACGGTGTGCTAACTTTCGGCACCCTGCGTCGTTTGGATGGCGGCGTGTGTATGGCGCTTCAATTCGCGCGCCGCTTCCCGAATCCGCAAAAAATATTGCTTATTCAACACTCTGGGGTGAGATTTTTTTCTGACCAAACATGTTTAAATCAACATGTTTAAATCAAAAGGAGACCATCATGGCACGTGTTAGCTTCACGGGGGCTGAGAGCTTGCCCCATAGTCAGCGGGTACGGGGCCATTGTCCCGATCTATTAGAACACCTCAATCACTATTACGAAGAAATATGGCGCAGCAGCCGCGTCGATGCGGCCATCAAAGAGCTTATTCGCATGCGCTGCGCCACCGTCAATACGTGTAGCTATTGACTGAACTTCCGTTATGCCGCGGGCCGGTATGCCGGAATGAACGAAGAGAAACTCGCCCAAATAGCCAACCCCGAAAGTGATGTATTCACTGCTAGGGAACGGGCCGTGTTGAACTTCGTCACCACCATGTCGCGCAATGAAACCGACCAAGCGGACGGCGCATTCGCGCGGATGCGAGAATTCTTCAATGAAGCGCAAATGGTCGAGATCGGTTTCGCCGTCGCCACGTTGCACGGCATGAACTTGTTCAACAACATGTTTGGCATCGAACCTGAGAACCGGCCCATGGAAAGCTTTACCGGCGTAGACGAAACAGTCGTTGCCAATAGCTCCCGGGCCGCTAATAGCGCCGCTTAAGGACCAGTTATTCGGCTCATGCGCGCCGTTATCGTTGGAGCAGGTCCGGCGGGACTGTACGCGGGCATTGCGCTGCGTATGGCGTGTTCGGATATGGAGATCCGGATCGTCGAACGAAATGCGGCGGACGCCACCTTCGGATTCGGCGTTGTATTTTCCGATACCGCGCTTTCGTTCTTACAAGAACACGACCCCGAAACCTGCGCGACCATCATCCCAGCCATGCAAAGTTGGCAAGACATGACCGTCCAGCATGCTGGCGAGCACATCACCATAGACGGTGTGGGATTCTCCGCCATTGGCCGGCTAGAGCTACTGCGGCTATTACAAACACGAGCGCGGGCGCTAAGCATAGAACCCGAATACGGCACCACCATCACTCATCTAGGCGAGTTAGGTACCGCCGATCTCATCATTGGCGCCGATGGCATCAACTCCATCGTACGCGGCACACTTGGTGAAGCGTTCGAAGAACACATCGAACTCGGCAACAATTGGTATGCATGGTTCGGCTGTGAAAAACCATTCGCTACCCTCACGCAAACATTTACTGAATCAGAGTTCGGGCGCTTTAACGCCCACCACTACCGCTATTCCCTCTCGCGCAGCACATTTATTGCCGAGTGTGGCAGCGACACGTTTATCAATGCCGGATTCGATCAGTTGGACTCCCGCTCAAGCCGCCTGCGCTGCGAACAGATCTTCGCGGATGTGTTGGATGGTACCGGACTCATAGAAAACGCCTCCACATGGCGGCGATTTCCATTTCTAACTACCAAACGCTGGCATCACGGACGCTGTGTTATCGTCGGCGACGCCGCGCATACGGCCCACTTCTCCATAGGTTCCGGTACCTGGCTAGCGTTGGAAGACATTCAGACCTTAGTGAAAGCCCTCAAAGAATGCGAGTGGGACATCCCATCAGCGCTCGCTCTATACGAATCGCAGCGCCGCCCCATCGTGGAGAAAATCGTGCGCGCAGCCCATGCCTCGGCCCAATGGTATAAAGATTTTGCCGGGCACATGGAACTGGACCCCTGGTCTTTCGCCTTATCCTACATCCAGCGTACGGGACGGGTTGATGCCAAATGGTTGAGCCGAACCGCGCCGCGTTTTGCCGAAGCCCTACAACAGCGTGGACTCCTGTAGCGCGTTATCCGGCTTCGTGGTAGGCCCGCAAGCGATTCGTTCATCGATCACTCGCATCAAATCCTAAGCTCTATTGCCATATGGGCCATGGGAGTCGCCGGCACTTCGATGGCCGCCCATCATCAACTGTGTTCGGGCCTGCGTACAGATGAACGTTGGTTGCGTAGATCCGAACGCGGACCTCCGCGGCAACATAATAATCTTTAACTCGCTAGCACGTTGTTGACAGAGCTACCTGCCCTAGCACCAACCACCATCACAGATGATCTTATTGTAAGCAACGTACAAGTGATACAAGGAAGCAACAGCCTGAATACCCTGGGCGTAGCCCCAATAATTTTGGCTGCTCAAGACAGCGGAGCATCAGGCAACAACTCTCCGTTCCTCCCTGGGCCTTCGACCAGTTTCGATTATGGATACTACAAAGACCACCAGATTTATTTCTGCAAATCTAGGTCCAGTACAACTTAACAACGACGCCATTACCTCCAAAATAGGCGATTTGAACGTCATCAATGCCGCCGCAATTTCCTCGGTTGCAGGTGGAGGGTTTATCGACGTTGGAGTTTTGAGCCAGGAATGCAACAAAATACTATCGACTGACCCAGCGCTCACCGGCAACGCAGTCAGCGGATTCGCACTGCCCTATAGCGTGGATACCGGCTCTCTCATTTACATAGATAACGTATACTCGACGTACCTTAGGGCACCTCTAAAAATGCACTTTTTCCGCGATTGCGGCGTCAGTTCCGTGCTCCAATCCTCAGGTATCACCTATACACTGCGGTGGTGCGCGCGGGGCTTCCTTGCACTCACGAAACAATGACTATTGTTAGAGGCGCCCTATCGAGAACGTGACCGCAACTACTGCCAAAAAGCCCACGGTTAAAAGTGCTTGTGATACCAATCAACCGTCGGTCAACTCGACGAATAAGTGCACACTTGGGCAATATCTTGCTGCAGCCCTAGATATCCAATATCCAATATCCAATATCCAATATCCAATATCCAATATCCGGGTATCCAATAAATCTACACGCATGTGCCCGATCACCATTCGATGATCGGGCACCCAACCGCGTCACGTTTTACCTCAGCCCTACAAAAACGTGGACGCTTATAGCACGTTATCCGCCTCCTTGGTGAGACCACAAGCGATTAACTCATCGATCTTGCCCCCATCAAATCCGATGTCTGAAAGAATGGTGCGGGTTTCCGCACCGAGCGGCGCCGTTGGCAGCGCCGGTGCAAAGCCATCGTCATCCAACTTAACGGGTGTTCCAAGCAATGTAATCGGCCCTACCCGCGGATGCTTCTGGACGTACAACATACCGTTAGCCAATGCTTGTTCATCGTCAAACATCTCGAGCGGCATCTTCACTTCCGATACCGGTACGCCCACCGCGGCCAACGTTTTTAACCAATGTGCGGCGCTGCGGCAACATATGGCCTGCTCGACTCGCTCTTGCAATTGGGCGAAGTGCGCATCCCACTTCGGTCCACTGACATCGGCCACATCCAAACTCTCATCGTGAAGGCCCAAGGCGGCGATAAAATTCTTCCTGAGCTTGACGCTGCCGCAAGCGACCGCGATCGCTTTATCCGCGCACTCGAACGTCCGGTAATAGATTCTCGTAATGGGCCGCATCACCGCTTTTTGCATGGCCGCCAACTGCTCCGGGTAGGGCGCACCGCCGGCCCTCAATGCACTCAGCTCATCCAATGCGGCCCGCCTGCGTTCCTCATCGTGCGCGTGGGGAAACACCATTTGATTGTTGGCAAGCGCCATCGCCGCATGCATGAGCGAAACATCCACCGCGCCACCCTCTCCAGTTCTCTCGCGCCTAAACAGCGCCGATGCAATACCGAAGCCGAGCGTCATCGCACACATATAATCCGCCGGTACCGGCTCACCGGGCGCCGGGCGTGCATCCACGATGCGTCCCTGTGCCGCCATCAATCCACTGCGGGCTTGCACCACGATATCCATGCCGGCCAGATCCGCATCTGGCCCCTCGTGGCCGAAGGGGGTCACCGTCGCCGTCACCAGCCGGGCAAAGCGGCGCTTCAACGTGGTGCCATCCAAGCCTATGGATTGGGCCAAGCCGGGCCGAAAATTCATCAGCGCAACGTCGGCCCAGTGCAACAGTGCGTCGATCACTGCACCCGCTTGCTCATGCTTGAGCGCCAGGGGCAGCGGCCGCTTACCCCGGTTACGGGCTAGAAAAATACGCGTCTCACCAGGCGCTAGGGGAAGAATATGACGGCTGGAATCACCGATGAGCGCTTCCACCTTAATCACATCGGCACCGCCGTCTGCCAATAGTTGGCCACAGTACGGAACAGCGACAAACTGTCCAAACTCCACTACCCGGATCCCGGCGAACGGTTTGGATGATGTGGATTCAGATGACATAGCTAAGACTCATGGATGGTTTATCCGGCGTGAGCGCCACTCGCTACGCGGGCACAATTGCGGCACACTTTCACCCTGTCGAATACCGCACTATAACCGAACGGAGATAAATGCTATGGGTCCAGAGTTGGTTGATTACCTTCTATACGAAAAAGAAGACAACGGATTGGTTTGGATAAAATTCAATCAACCGGAGAAGATGAATGCGCTGGTGGGCACAGCGGAAATGAACGGTACCGTGGCCAAAGTGGGCGAATACATGCGCGCCGCCGACGATGATGCGGACATTCGCATCATCATTTTGACCGGCGTGGGTAGAGGTTTTTGCTCCGGCGCTGACTTAAAAGGTAAAGCGCCACCGGAAGTAACAGGCCCCGCTTTTACGGGCGATCGGGGCACTGCGGCGGGCGTGGACGCGGCACGGCAACATTTCTTCCACGGCTTTACCAAACTGCATCGAGATATCTCCCAGATCCGAAAACCCAGTATCGCCATGATCAATGGCCCGGCGGTAGGTTCGGGCATGGATATGGCCTTGCACTGCGATATTCGCATCGGCTGCGAAAACACCCGTTTCGTCGGTTATCAGCAAGCCGGCCAGATCATCGAAAACGGCGGCTCGTATTACCTGCCTAAAATGGTCGGCTTGGGTAGGGCCTTGGAATTCGCTTACACCGGTCACTTGGACGCCCGAAGAGCTTACGACTGGGGTTTGTTGAACCACCTCGTCGGCACCGATGAATTGGAGAAAACAACCCGCGAGCTGTGCGCTCGCATGCTCAACATTCCGCCGTTAGTCCAGTGGATCAGCAAACGCATCATGCGCACCGCCCTGGATACTTCGCTAGAGAACACCATGACGCTGACCTCCAACGCCGGTGGTATCTTGCAGAACTCCGCAGACGCCAAGGAGGCACGGCAGGCATTTGTGGAGAAACGCAAACCTGTGTTTAAAGGCGGGTGAAAGACCTCTTGCTTATGGGCAACTCTAAAAATAGTAATTTTTTCGTGAGTGCATGGCAGCCAGCCCGATCCAAGATGACCAACCCTATCGGTGCTCAGGTAGCATCATGGGGCACAAACGCAAACCCCACATCACCAAGGCAGCCGTCATGAAGTTTGGTCTTCGCTATTGCAACATTGGCCGGTATACCGATCCGGCCCTCACCGTGGAGCTGGTACAAGCGGGCGAGGAGGCAGGCTTCGACTCCGCCTGGTGTATAGAACACACAGTCGTTCCGGGCGGCTATGAATCGCGTTATCCCTACGCTGAAGACGGGCGGTTGCCCGGCAAGGAGAGCGAGTTCGTGCTGCCCGATCCATTGATTTGGATGGCTTTCGTGGCCAGCACCACCCGCCGGATCAAACTCGGAACAGCGGTCCTCATCCTGCCGCAACACAATCCGGTGATCACGGCGAAACAGGTCGCCACCATCGATCATCTCTCCGGCGGTCGCGTGTTACTCGGTATAGGCGTCGGCTGGCTCAAGGAAGAATTCGATGCCATCGGCGCACCTTTTGCCGCTCGGGGAAGGCGGGCGGATGAATACGTGGCGGCCATGCGTGAGCTGTGGTCATCCGATGCGCCTACGTTTCACGGGGAATTCGTCAACTTCGACAAAGCCTATTGTCTGCCTCAACCCGTCAATAAATCCGTGCCCATCATCATCGGCGGTGACTCCAAGCCAGCGGCGCGGCGGGCGGGCCGCCTGGGCGATGGCTACTTTCCGGCGCGCGGCGCGCAATTGGAACTCATCGATTTGGCGCGCCGCACAGCGCAAGCGCATGATCGGGATGCAGATGCTATCGAGATCACCACCAGCCTGCCAGACGACTTAGAGGAAATCCCGGCGCTCGCCAAGCACGGCATCAGCCGGCTGGTGGTACCGGCCAGTGCCGGCGCCGGACCGCGCGCGGTCATTCAAACGCCGGAAGACGCGCTCAAATTCAAAGACGTCATCGAGCGCTTTGCCGGCGTTTAGATTCTCGCTGAGAGCACAAGGCTGAAGTGGCTAAGTCAAGTATTCGCCGCCATTGACATGAATAGTCTGCCCGGTGATATAGCGCCCCTCACCGCTCACCAGCACATAAGGGCACCTCTAAAGATGCACTTTTTCCGCGATTGCGGCGTCAGCTCCGTGCTCCAATCCTCAGGTATCACCTATACACTGCGGTTGCGCGCGCAGTGCTTCCTTGCACTCACGAAAAAATGACTATTTTTAGCAGGCGCCCATATACCATGGCGGCGATCTCATCGACGGTTCCTTTACGGCCAAAGGGTATCTGGGCCGCTGGCGGCGCGGCGCCGGCGGATGGTCCATGCGCGGTGTCTATGGCACCAGGGGCGACACAGTTGCAGGTGATACCGTGCGGCGCCATTGCCACGGCGATGGCCCGGACGAACCCTTCCAACCCCGGTTTCGACGCCGGCACAAGATCCTGTCACCACTGCTCCCCGCTGTTGCTCCCATACGCACCTGCGTTTTCCTCTCCCCCCTAGTTTCCCTATATAGTTGGCCGCCAGTCTAGGCTAATAGGAGTCAGTGCATGAGTGACGAAAAAACCGTAACCTTCCCCGTTGAGGCGACTCATATCATGATGTTCGCCCGTTCCATCGCCGATTACTCGCCGGAATTCAACGATGCCGAGGCGGCCGCCAACACCGACGCTGGCGGCATCGTGGCCCCGCCCACTTTCCCGCAGGCGGTGGCGCAATTCGACCCGGATTGTCAGCTTCGCTGGCACGCGGATAAACCTTGGTTCGGCTCCGGTAAAAACGCCAGCAGCATCGAAGGTCAGCCGGCCTCCAGCGGCGGCCTGCATGCCGAACAACACTTCGAGTATGTACGCCCCATCCGTCCCGGCGATGTGTTAACCGCCGTCACTAAACCGGGCAAAACTTGGGAAAAAGAAAGTAAGCGCGCCGGCACATTGCTCTTTAGCGAGCGGGTTACCGAATACCGCGATCAAAACGGCGAATTAGTCTGTATTGCCCGCGGTGTGGGTGTGAGAACCGAACGTCCTGTAGACCAATAATCCCGGCGCCAAAGTAACGGAGGAAACGAACCATGCCCAAAGCAAGCGAAATGAAGATCGGTGATACCCACGAAGAGGTATTGATCGAAGATTTAGCCCGAACCCAATTGGTGATGTACTCAGGCGCTTCCGGCGACTACAACCCGCTGCATACAGATGACAAATACACTAAGGAAGCCGCTGGCTATCCGGGTGTATTCGCCCACGGCATGTTGACCATGGGTATGACGGGCCGGCTGGTGACCAACCTTTGCGGCGCCGCGAACGTACGCAAATACGGTGTGCGGTTCACCAACCAAGTCTGGCCTGGCGACACCCTGACCGGTAAAGCCACGGTGACCGATATCCGTGAGGAAGAGGGCGAAAAACTCATCGACTTCAAGATCGAAACGGTCAACCAGGACGGCAAGACCGTTGTATTAGGCGCCGCCACCGGCATTCTCGGATAGGGCATCTAGCGGGCTTCCAATGCGGTGCGTGAGGCACCGCCTGAGCAGTCACCCGCTTTCACGAATGCTTATCGAATGACCCCCTAGGGGGTAACTCGACACCGCTGATTGCCACCATCGAGCAAAAACGCATTGTCAAGACCATGGGACAACTCACAACTATCGACCGAGGTGTTTTAGGCAAAAGGATTCAGACAATTTCAGGCACCTGATTACAACAAAGCCCGCGGATGCGGGCTTTTTGTTTTTGCAACCTACCTTTCGATGGTCACCACCAAGCGGGTTGTTACTTACCCCGCCCTTCCTCACTGTCAAAGTAATCCTTGGTCACTTTGAACACTATCGGAGCCAGCAGGATCAGCCCGATCAAGTTAGGCACAGCCATCAGACCGTTTAGAGTGTCCGACAGATTCCATACAAAATCGACCTTGAAGTTGGCGAACGACAAGACGGCAATCACCCAGGCAATTCGATAAATCACCAGGCTTTTCTCCTTGAAGAGAAATTGCCAACACCGCTCGCCGTAGTACGACCAGCCAAGAATGGTGGTAAAAGCAAATACGGTCAGTGCGACGGTAACAATGTATTCCCCTCCAGGCAGGCTGTTGGCAAAAGCTAATGACGTCAGCGCCGCGCCGTTCTCACCGCTGGTCCATGCGCCCGAGGTCAATATCACGAGTGCAGTCATAGTACATACGATCAATGTATCTATGAATGTACCCAACATGGCGATCACGCCTTGCCTCACAGGATTGTCGGTTTGCGCGGCGGCGTGGGCTATGGCTGCTGAGCCAAGGCCGGACTCATTGGAGAAAACCCCTCGTGCCACACCGAAGCGGATAGCTGCGGCAACGGCTGCGCCGGCAAAACCACCCACAGCGGCGGCGGGATTGAACGCATGATAGAAGATAAGCCCGATAGCAGACGGAATTTCCGTGATATTAACGATCAGAATAACAACGGAAGCGCCTATGTAAAGAACGATCATCGCGGGAACCAGTTTACCGGCAACTTCGGCAATCCTTTTGATACCGCCAAAGATGACAAACGCCACTAGGGCGGCAACGATAATTCCGGTTACGAAAGTGGGTAGCGAAAAATTGACATCCAATACAACCGCCATTGAATTAACTTGAACCGCATTGCCGATTCCAAAGGCGGCGATGGCGCCAAAAACGGCAAATATGATCCCCAACCACTTACCCAGCTCCGGCGCGGACTCGCCAACGCCGTTACGCAAGTAGTACATGGGACCACCCACATACTTTCCTTCAGCGTCCACTTCGCGGTACTTGACTGCGCACACTGCTTCCGCATACTTGGTGGCCATGCCGAACAGAGCGATTAACCACATGTAGAAAATAGCTCCGGGTCCGCCCAGTGCGATAGCGGTTGCCACCCCTGCGATATTTCCGGTACCAATGGTGGCCGATAGAGCGGTCATTAGCGCATTGAAGGGTTTTATCTCCCCTTCCCCTTTGGCTTCGCTTTTGTCAAAAAGCAACCTAAAGCCGTAGCCGATTTTGCGCCAGGGCATAAATACAAGTCCAAGTGTCAGAAGCACACCTGTAAACCCAAGCGCTGACAGCATGGGGGGTCCCCATGCGAAGCTATTGATGCTATCAATCAAGTTATTCAATGATTCCATCAGTTTCTCCTACTCGATGATGCTCCCCCCAGAGCAGATAGATGAAGTTAACCGCCTAGCCTAATGGCGGTCGCTAAGAGTACCAGGTGAGGCGCCATAGAACTTAAAAAATAATCCTATCGGCTGACTCGCCACAGGTGTTGGCGAAGAACCCCTGCTTCTTCGCCGAAGGTTGCCGCAATTTGATCAACGCGCTCGATCATGGCTGGCGCATCCATGCTGTCATTTGGAGCGAGCGCTTACTGACTTCAGGATTGGCCCGCAGTCAAGTCCGCGCGCTAAAGCGAAGTGGCGTACCCACAGCGCAGGTGTCACCGGAGCAATTGCACACCACTTCTGCCACGCCGCAGGCCTTTTGGGGTCGCCATGATCATGAGACAGAGCGTTCATCGATTAGGCGACACACACGCCGCAGCCGGCCGGTTCTGGTCAGTGGCCGAACAGCAGCAGATCGTCTACGCCAACGGGCACCAACTAAACGGGCACCAACTAAGGGATTGGTTTCGCGCCCACGGCCTTCAAGCCGTGGGCGCCTCACCGGCAGCGGCTACCTGTTATTCAGCATTCCAAGTTTGAACAACCATCACTCATCGTATTGGGCGACGAACGCAAGGGCTTGTCGGCAAAGCTCAAGCACCTTTGTGCTACCTTCGCCACAATCCCTATGGCTGCATCCATCGACTCCCTAACCGTGGCTGGAGGTCTACCGAGGTACGAAATGGTGCGAGCGAGTACTCGTCACTAGCCGAGCAAGAGGCGCTCATCAATGGGATGAAACGCATCCGCCGCATCAACGAGTGAACGCGCCGTGAGCTGCGCCACGCCGTAGATCTCCGTGCGAACACCGTGTTCAACGGATACCGTACGCAGCAACACATCGAAGTCTCCATCACCGGAGAGCAGCACTATAGTATCGACATTCGGCGCCGTAGCGAGAACATCAATGGTGATGCCCACATCCCAATCGCCCTTGGCCGAGCCATCTTTTCGCTGGATATACGGCTTGAGCTTAACCTCAAAACCAATATGCGTAAGCGCGCTTTGAAACTTCTTTTGCCGCTCATCGCCGCGGTCGATGGCATAAGCAGTGGCCTGCACAATGTGCCCGCGCTCACTTAAAGTCGTCCACAGTCTGCGATAATCGAACTGTCGTCCATAGGCATCGCGTGTCGTGTAATACACATTCTGAACATCGGCGAACACGGCCATTCTCGGGCCGTCCCTACCACAAAGTCTTCGCATGATGCGCTCTCAACAAAGGAAAAGGGAGCCACAGGCCCCCCTGTTTCATCAACCTGTTTCATCAACAAGCTACGCTCTTAGTTGATCCATTGAACAACCGTATCCATGTTGTTCTCAACCCACTGTTCAGCAACGTCCTGCGGATCCAATTTGTCGCGGCCAATCTTCAAGATCCACTGATTGACCACAGCCGGATCAAGAGCGATCTGACTCAAGAACTTGGCCACCGGCGGGTTGCGTGTTTCCAAAGACTTCGAATAAGCCACATAGATCTGCGCGTCATTGCTGGCGCAAGAGAAATGAGACGCTTCTAGCCAATCTTCCTTGTCCAGGTTGACTTTTTCGCAACCCTCGGCACGCGCGGGCTCCTCGATCGGCGTGATGTCATAAGCCGCGTGCACCCATTCCGGCGTCCAGTAATAAAACAAGATCGGCTTCTCGCGGTTGATGGCCGCTTTGAGCTGACCTTTGAATGTGGCATCGGGCAGGATTTCCGGCTCCCACAACTCGGACAAACCGTAGCTCTTGAACTTGACCTGCCACATGCGGGTCGATTTCCAACCCGCATCACCGGCCCAATACTCGCCCTTACCGTTACTGTTTTTATCAAACAACGCAGCGATCTCGGGCTTCTTCAGATCATCAACGGATCTGACCTTAGCGGCCATGTAGGACGGCACGTACATTTTCTGCGTGCCCGGATAAGGTGTGTTGTGACCGACGGTTTTAGCGCCATCGACATATTTGTCCCAGATAGCTTTACGGTTCGGCATCCACAGATCGGTGTAGACGTCGGCCGAGCCATCGCCTTTGTCCATACCGGCGGCAATCACTGATCCGTCGGACAAACCTTCCCTGATCACGGCTTCCGAACCCATGGGGCCATTGATGATCGCCTGAATGACATAGCCTATGGCCTTAGCGCCGGTCCAGGTCAGATCGGAAATGGTCACCGTGGCATCAGCCGCCGAGGCGGGCGATGCGCCGCCCAGCATAATCGCTGCCGATGCGGCCAATGTTCGAACATATTTCATGTTTCGTCTCCTTTGTCGAGTCGTCGGATCTCTAGTTGTAGCGGCACGGCCGGGACACCCGGCCAGTACTTGGTTTCAATGACGAATCTTGTTCGCCTTTTGCACCACCCGGTCGATCATCATCGCCAGCAGGGCAATGCCTATGCCGGCAAGAACCCCTCTGCCGGTCTGCGTGTTCTCAAGGGCCTCGGTCACCACATAACCCATGCCACCTGCGCCTATAAGAGCGGCGATAACCACCATCGACAGGCTCATCATCACCACCTGGTTGACGCCAGTCATGATCGATGGCAGGGCCAACGGCAGTTCCACTTTCGTCAACAACTGCTTGGGGCTAGCGCCAAATGCCAACGCCGCCTCTTTAGTGCTATCGGGCACCTGGCGGATCCCTAGCGCGGTGAGACGGACCATCGGTGGCATGGAGAAGATGACAGTGGCCATGATCCCCGGAGGTTTACCGATGGAGAAAAACGCAATAGCCGGCAATAAATAAACGAAGGACGGAATCGTCTGCATCACATCCAAGATGGGTGTCACCAGCACTTGACCGCGTTTAGACTTGCCGACCCATATGCCGAGTGGCAACCCGGCCACCACACAAATGATCGATGCGGCCACCACCAACGACAGGGTGTCCATAGCGGTATGCCAGAAACCGAAAAGAGCGAGATAAGCCAACGAGGCACCCACGAATATCGCCACCCGCGAGCCCGCCATCTTATGAGCGGCAAACAACAGCGCCGCCATGGTAAGCGGCCACGGGGTACCTACGAACACCGAGCTGATGGCGCTTAACATCGCCCGCAGAAAATGGGTAATACCATCGAACAGGAAGCCGTAGAACACCGTGAGGTAACCGATCGCATCATCGATGGTTTGCGAGGTGTAGGTATTGAGATTGACCGGCGGCGCATCTTCGCTAGCTGGCGTGCGCTTGACGATGCGCTGGCCATCTTCACCACGTGGATAGGTGATTTCGTCCGGGCGGTCAATCCAAAACAGGGTGGGAAATTCGCCGATCACCGCGCAATCGAAACGCTTCTTGAAGGCGATGGGCTCACCTTTGGCAATAGCCCGATCTTGCTTGATACAACTGCGCACATCGGGCGCAAACTGCGTGCTGCGGTAGATCAACAACGGCACGATCAGCACCATGACCAAGGCCGCGATCAGTAGACGAGAGCACTCAAAGCCGTTGTTGACGGCGTGGTTGATCCGCCACTTTTCGTATTGCAGGGCATAAAACCTGTCGGCGACCCAGGAAAAAACCAGCCGCCCGATAACGAACACGACGATAGCGGCTACGAGATGAGAATCCGTCCAACCCTCATAGCGCTCCACCAGATACGCTTTGTCGGCGTTGGCTATCGCCGCCTGCGAATACTTGAACACCAGGGCCGCGTTTACCGCCGCGATGAGATCGACGATGAAGCCGATGGTAAAGAGCCCCCAATGACCACGCAACGCCGCCCAGATAAAGCTGCCCACCAGCGCCGCAGGATTCATATGCAAGCGTGGTAACGACGATTTTTGGATTTTTAAAAATACATCGGCGTAATAATCGCCATTGGTCCCGGCGAATTCCTTGAACGGCTTTAGAACACCGGCTTCATCCCGCACCGTGATCACGCCTCACCCTGTATACCGCGCAATAAGTCATCTTTAGTCACGATGCCGACGGGTTTAGCATCACTCATGATAACGATGGGATTGTTCTGATCCACGGCCAGCCCGACAAGCCTATCCAGATCGTCTTGCGGTCCAGCCGTTGGGCATTGCTCCAGTGGAGGAAGTCCGCCACCGTCATCGGCGAACTTTTGCACCGGCTGCATGACGGTATGGGCATAGACCAATTTCAGCTTGGATATGCCGGCAACGAAATCGGCAACGTAGCCGTCAGCCGGTTGGGTCACGATCATTTCCGGCGTACCGGTTTGTACGATCTGCCCGTCCTTCATGATGGCGATCCGCGAACCCATCCGTATCGCTTCGTCCAGATCATGGGTAATGAAAAGCGTGGTCTTCTTCATGGTTTTGGAAAGCTCCAAAAACTCGTCTTGAAGGCCACGGCGGATCAGAGGATCAAGCGCCGAGAACGGCTCGTCCATCAACAGGATCTCGGGATCGGCAGCCATGGCGCGGGCGAGTCCTACCCGTTGTTGCATACCGCCCGACAGCTCCGAGGGCATGCGGTCACCATATCCCTCAAGGCCGACCAGCTCGATAGTCTCATCAGCCACCTTGGTCCGGGTAAACGCATCGACGTTGCGCAGCTCCAGGGCGAATGCCACGTTATCCCTGACCGTACGGTGGGGCAGCAGTGCCATGTTTTGAAACACCATACCGATGCGATCAGCGCGCAACGCCCGTAACGCTTCCAGCTCCAGGCTGCCGACATCAGTACCGTTGACGAGGATCTGGCCGCTGGTGGGTTCGATCAAACGGTTGATGTGGCGCACCAAGGTGGACTTGCCCGATCCCGACAGTCCCATGATGCAAAAGATCTCGCTCTCGGCCACACTAATGGATACATCGCGTACCCCTACAACGGCCTCGAACCGGTCCAGGATTTCAGCCTTGGAGAGATTCTCCTGTAGCGCCGCCGCCATCGCCTCATCGGCACGCGCGCCGAAGATCTTCCAAACATTGCGTGTAACGACTAAGTTCTCAGCCCCTAAGTTCTCAGCCCCTAAGTTCTCGCTCCCCAAGCTCTCGATCGCGGCACTCACGCCCTGGGTTTCTCGCGTTTAGGATCGATAAACGGTAGCGTTGCAACAACGCAAGGCAGGCGCTTCATGCGCCCATCAAGCGTGCCCACTTCCAATTCGGCGCCCACATCGCTGTTTTCGATCGCTACGCGCGCCATGGCGATAGCGTGGGTCAGTTGCGGCGAATAACACGCGCTAGTGACAACACCGATCTGCTCGCGCCCCAGATAAACGCCATCACCATGGGCTGGCGCTTCATTGCCGGCAAAGCACAAACCCACCAGCTTGCGGCGCGGCGCGGCGTTGTTACGCTCGAGCGCAGCTTTGCCGATGAAAGCTTCTTTCTTGAAATCCACCGCGAAGCCCAGACCGGATTCCATCGCATCCACATCCGGCCCGAACTCCGCCCCGGCGATCATAAGACCGGCTTCCACCCGCAGCATGGCTAGCGCCTGCCCTCCCATGGGCGCCAATCCGTACGGTTCCCCTGCTGCCGTCAATCCTTCCCAGATGGCTTCGGCGTCATTGCGATCACAGAAAATCTCATAGCCGAGCTCGCCGGTAAATCCTGTACGGCACAACATGAACGCGGGACCATCGCGGTCGTACAATCTGGCGATGGTAAAACCGAACCATTTCAGATTATCCAGCGCCGGACGGGCCGGTTGGGTGAAGACGACATGGCGCAGGATATCTCGTGAACGCGGCCCCTGGAGCGCAAGATTTTGCATCTTGTGACCCAGCGAGAGAACGTGGACGGTCAGATCGAGGCGTTGCGCCTGTTCCCGCAGATGCAACGCCGAATCATGGGAGCCGCAACACCAGCGAAAAGCGGTAGGTTCCAAGCGAAACAACGTGCCATCGTCCAACACGCTGCCGCGCTCATCGCACATCAACGCGTAGAGGCCACGGTGCTGAGACAGCTTGGAGACATCGCGCGTCAAACAATGTTGCAGCAACTGTTCGGCATCCGGCCCCACCACATCGAATTTCAAAAGACTGGACATGTCCTGAAGCGTGGCACGGTTGCGGCAAGCCCAATACTCCTCGACAGCGCCAGTCGCATCGTAGTGCGTTGCCAACCACAGATCGCGCGACACGGCATAGCCGCTGGTCAGCTTGGATGTACAGGGGTGAAAAGCGGAATGTTTGGTCAATGTCCCATCATCATCGGGTTGCGCGCGCCAGCACACGGAGTGAGTAATGGACGAGTCTTTCTCGTAGATCCGTACGTGAATATCGGTTGGATTCCAACCATTGATCGGGTCAATATCGTCCGGACAGGCGGTTGAAACGCAGACCAAATCGGTAAGCGCTTGCAATACCACATAATCACCGGGTCGCGACCACGCCTCATCGGCGGCGATATTGTTGTTGGCCCGGTCGATCCAGGAGTTGAAGAAAAAATTGATCGCCGGCCAAGCCCGGCGCCGCCCGATGCCGAAAGCAGCATAAGCAGCGCTGATATTATCGGAACAGTTCAGATGTCCAGGAAAGCCGCGCTCCTCGTAACCGCGGGCAGTGCAAGCGAGCGCGAACGTGTCATGCCGGCCGACCGTATCTTGGCGCACGGCTAATAACGGGCGGATGTCCTGATCGAAGAACTTGTCATGCAAACCCGGCATCGGATAAGCGCCGCGCACCATCGTGCGTGAAACAGTCGAGTCGATGTGGCGTTCCAAACCCCGCTCCAACGCATCGGCACACATGGCCATGAAGTCGGAGCATTGCTGGCCCTCTACATCAATGATCTGAATGAACTGACCTCGTTCGACTTGGTAGGCTTTTGCCGTGCCGCGATGTACACGCCATTCATCGACCACCCGGCCAAGTGGCTCGGGCAGCAAGTGTTCGGCACTATCCCCGGCCTCGCCTTGAATGCGAACGCTAAAGCAGCCACCACCACCGGCATACATGAAAGCTCGAGCGACAGGCGCGATAACAAATAGCGCCGTATCGGCGGTGGTCTTGAAGAGAAAAATCTCACCGGCGGACGAGGCGCCATCAAACAGGCTGAAGACTTGCGCCTCATCGAGCGTCGAACCGCGGCTTGCAGCAATCGACGCCATGGCGCGGCTGTCGAATACCGTGGCATCCATCGGTTGTGATAAAGCGCCAGGCACCTGGAGCGCAGCAGTAGTGAAGGTGCGCGCCGCACCGTCAATTGCCGTCACTAAGCATGGCGCACCGCCATCGACATTGGTGATGGAAACGATGGAGTTAGCGCGCACCGAAATGCTCCCGGCCTCGCCCCAACGCACATCCAGCTTCAGGCGGTTTGGCGTTTTTAAGCCCACATAGCGCCGCCGCTCAAGCTTGCTTTGCATAGGTGTGTGCAACACAGGGATGGGAATAGTTACATCTTTTGCCTGAGCACTCATGAGTGGTGTAATGTAACCGGTTTCATAGTGGCAGTCAAACTTGTACTTGGGGGCCAATTTAACATTCGGAGATCCAATCGGATGATGCGAGGGGTAAGCATACAGATACACTCGTGGGCGGGAGGTTGCACATTGAGAAAAATCGGCAAAATTCGCGATGTTGCCAAAGAGGCGGGATTATCGATCGCCACGGTATCACGGGTCGTCAACGGCGCGACCAACGTGAGCCAGCCCACCAGGGAGCGGGTGCTAAAAGCCTGCGCGAAACTGGACTACGTTCCCAATCCAGCGGCGCGGGCGCTTTCGACCAACAAGTCGCGCACCATTGCCGCCATTATTCCAACCATCGAGCACTCGGTCTTCGCCAAATATATTGCCGCGATAGAACAAGCGTTGAGTGAACGTAACTACTCGCTGGTGATGGCCATCTCTAATGCCGACGAGATCGAGGAATTAAAAGCAGCAAAAAAACTCCTAGGGATGGGCGCCGAGGCATTCATCTTGACGGGTGCGGCCCATAGCGATGAGCTGTACAACATGTTTGAACGCCGCAGCGTGCCCCATGTTTTGACCTCGATCTGGGATCTGCGAAATACGAGCGCCACCATCGGTTATGACAACACCGCCCTCGCTGCCCAGGCGGTGGAATTTCTCGCCGCTCGGGGGCATGCGCGGATCGCGGTAATCCATGGCCCGCTGGCGCAAAGCGACCGCACTCAGGCACGCAAAACAGGTGCACTCTCAGCCAGTCAAGAACATCCAGCGCTCGATTTCTTCGAGACCACCCTGAACGTGGCTGGCGGCAAACACGCAGTTCACAAGCTCTTGCGATCCGGGCGCCAATACACTGCCATCCTGTGTTTTTCCGACGTACTGGCACTCGGCACGTACTTCGCACTAGCGCAGGCAGGGTTTCGAATACCTGATGACATATCCGTCATGGGATTCGACAACCTGGACTGGTCGGAACATGTGGTTCCCCCATTGACCACCATAAACTTGCCGGCCAGGCGCATGGGTTATGAAGTCGCCTCACAGCTAGTCCGACATTTAGAAAACTCTGAGCCTATAGTGCCTACCTTGCTGTCCGGGCAGATCATCGAGCGGCGATCGGTGCACAGGATCTGAGTGTATTGTCCTATACGGAACGTAAGTGGCATATATAGGTTTCGGGTATTGTCGAAGCGACTTGCAAAACCCTGACCACCGAACGCTTAAAGCGCTCTGGAATGCAGCGCTATCGAGTTTCCTCGAAAACAGGCGGCGTGAGGCATCAGTTAAAGTATACTTATTTAAATCACCCACCAGTATAAAGCTACTACTTCGGCAAAAAATTACCCGACACAAATTAATAAAATGTGTTATAGTGATGCTATGAAAAAGACAGACGGTCGCTCACTGCCCCATTCCGCGCGAGAAGCCATCCGCAGGCACGCGGTTGCGCAAGTATTATCGGGTGAAAGCCCTGAAAAAGTAATTAAAGCCCTCGGATTTCATCGTTCTTGCATTGACGATTGGTTATCCAGATATGAGCAAGGTGGTGAACAGGCGCTGTCCACCGGCAAGATCACGGGTCGCCCAAGAAAGTGTCCCGATGAATATGCGGATCGCTTACGTGAACTAGTTAAAACGAATCCGTTGCAATTGGATTTTCACGATGCCTTGTGGACACGCTCGATGATTCAGATATTACTGAAAGATAAATTTGGCATCGAGGTCAGCGAGCGCTCGGTGGGCAATATCCTGTCTCGTTTGGGGATGAGTGCGCAGCGCCCTCGGTTTAAGGCATACGAGCAAAACCCTGATCAGGTTAAGGTATGGTTAAGAGAAACTTGGCCTGAAGTACAACGAGAAGCGAAAAGGCGCCGAGCGCGGGTCTATTTTGGCGACGAATCGACGATCCGGTCGGATTATCATCGTGGTACCACTTGGGGGGTACGGGGTGATACGCCAGTTGTAGCGAAAACGGGTCGGCGCTTTAGCGTGAATAGGCTGTCAGCCGTTTCGCCGAAGGGTCACCTGCGTTTCATGGTAACTGAATCACGGGTAACCGCAGACGTTTTTATCGACTTTCTAAGGCGTTTGTTGCACAACGCCAAGCGATCGGTCTATTTGATTGTTGATGGCCATCGAATTCATCGAGCCAAGAAAGTGCAAGAATTTGTCCGCAATAGCCAAGGTAAGCTCACGTTAGTATGGTTACCGCCGTATTCACCGGAACTCAATCCTGATGAGCTAGTATGGCATCATGTAAAAAGCCAACGAATTGGGCGGACAGTGGTGGCTACAAAGGAGCAACTGATGGCCTTGGCTCGTTCGGTGTTGCACTCACTGCAACAGAATACGCAAATAATTAAACGGTTTTTCTATGAAAAGCATGTCAGATATATTCTGAATTAATGTCGGGTAATTTTTTTCCGAATTAGTATATCTAAAAACATCGCTGTCCCACAAACTTTTGAATGAGCTTGGAATCAAAGACTATTCTGCGCTGATTTGTTAGAATGGAGGTCCAGAATATCTTTCAATATCAACAGGATATTTTCACAGCGACTAAAACTGATTTCTAGACATGAATTTGAAACGCTTGCAAAAACCCACCATAAAGGCCGTGTATTGAGGACAATGTCACGCTGGTCACAGTTTGTGGCGTTGAGTTTTGCCCAACTCGCCGGTCGCTGTAGTTTGCGAGATATTGTCAGCAATCTGGATAAACAACGCCGCAAAAGTTACCATTTGGGTATCGCTAAGGTCAGCCGAAGTTCTCTGGCTCGTATTAACGAGCAACAGCCTTATCCACTCTACGAAGGATTATTTTGGAAGCGACTGGCACGATGTCAAAGCTTGGCGCTTAAGGATGGGTTTCGCTTTAAAAATAAGCTTTATTCCTTGGATGCATCGACCATCGATTGATGCTTATCACTATTTCCTTGGGCTAAATTTCGCAAGACCAAAGGCGCGATTAAATGACATGTTGGTCTAGCCCATGATGGTTTTTTACCGGCTTTCATGACTATTACCGAAGGCAAACAACAAGATATTACACAAGGTCGTAGTTTAGAGCTGGATGCGGGCCCTATTTGTGGTGTTTGATCGTGGCTATACGGACTTCACGTGGTTTAACTGGCTCAATTCAAAGGAGATTTATTTCGTCACACGGTTGAAAGCCAATACAAAATATCGAGTGATTTCTCGCCATCCGGTGAATAAAGAGCAGGGCATCACCTCGGATCAGACGCTGATTTTAACCGGCCCTAAAGCCGATACCTGCCCGATGGGTATTGCCTTAAAATAATGTTCCATCTAAACCAAATCCCCAATCTCGCATTGGTTGATGCGCTCCCAAAATTGCTGCTATCGACTTTGAGTCAGCACTAACGCGCGTAAGCTCAATACTGTCTTCAAACCTTTATCTTTCCATCTCATACCCGAACGACACAGGCGCTGTTTAATTAACGTCTTACAGGCTGCTTCCGTGACACCAGAGCCGATTGGAAAGTGCTGCTCACGATATCGCCCATAGTCCATCATAGACAGATGGTTGGTGAAGTATCTGATGGCGTCTTTGACTTTTTCTTTGTTATCTGCCGTTAGGCGCTTACGACTCACTCTTTTCAATTCATTGAGCACCTTCTGTGCGCCATTGCTTTGGTGCTTGAGTGTGCGGCATTGCTCTTTTAACCAAGCTTTTCGTTTTGACTGCCCTGTTTTGTCCCGATGGGCGCCGTTAGCCGCCTGCGCCAGATATTGTGTTGCATGATAGACATCCAAAATCTGATGCTCCGTCAAGGGGGTTAATAACGGTCAGTTATCACTCGCCCCGTCAGCAATGCCCACTCGAGTAGCATTGGGGTAAAGCGACTTGACGTGTTCAGCCTCCGCCATAAACCGCTGTTTCAATGACGTCTTGCCCTATTGCGCACAAGCCCCTAAATAAATGCTGTGTAACCGCTGCCCTTCACCGTCATACAACGAGATACAACCCACCATCGCTTCTCGCCAAACACCCCCTCGCATTGGCACCATCGCACCGTCCAGACTCATGCTTACGACTTCTACCGCCTCATCAAACTCAGGCGTGTGAGGCTTCCATACCGTCTCCTTGGCCATACCTCCTCCTTGGCTTGGGCAATCGCACCGACCTGCTCAGCCACTTTTTGTCAATCATTCACTGAAATCTTGCAGCCATGATTATCCGCAAGGTCATGGCGGGCTTCATTGGCGTTCAACCGGGCATACTTGCTTGACAATAGCTTGGCCATGCGCGGGGTTGCATTTTGCATGACCCGCGCTGAGGCTTCCATTGGACAGTAGATGCGACCCCCCTTAGATGTTTGGTACACAGGGCGGACAACATCGACGGGTCCATAGGGCGAATAATACGTTTTGTTGCTTTGCGTGCGTGAAGTGAGTGTTATACCGCTCACCTCGATTGGACTGCCATCGGTATCAAAGCGATGAAGGGCTTGGGCTGTCGCAGAGCAACCCAATTGGTTGCTCACCGATAAAATCGTGCTTTCCATATCCAGCAATGAGCCCGTTAACTCCATCTCTACTTCAAACTTAATCCGATGGCCTGAGCGTGAAATGATTTGGACCGATGACGGGGAAGACATTATAGAGCGCCCTCGCAAAGCTTATAACGAGGCTAGGTTAGCTAGAATATCACATTATATCAAGGCAATAAAATGAGTAGAAGACTCTCTACCCCTTGATATTATCGACATTAATCAATTGTTCGGGAATTGCTGATGGATCTGTCCTACGGACCCCAATACGAAACGTCCCGGCAAGAGATCCGTGCGTTTCTAAAAGCCCCCGGCCACAAACAACCGCAGGAATACGCGCGCCACCCCAACATCGCGCAGTGGCAACACTTGCTGGCCAGCCATGGCATCGCCGCCCGCACCGTGCCCAAAGAATTGGGTACCCCGGAACGGATCCGCGAACAGGCCGCCGCACTGCCGGGCTGGGTGGCTTAACCCGGCGGAATAGGAACAGCGGTGGTGTGCTTGATGAGTTCCATGGCGAATCTGGAGGTGACATCGGCGAGCGAGGTATCCTTGATAAGATTTTTGTAGAACTGGTCAAAAGCGATCATATCCGGAACCAGCACGCGCAACATATAGTCAACATCTCCCGCCATGCGGTAGAACTCCACCACCTCTGGCATAGCGGCCACACGCTCAGCAAAACCCGCCAGCCATTCGCTCGAATGCTCCCGCGTGCGGATGCTCACGAATACACAGAGCCCAACCCCCACCCTGGCCGGATCGACCAGCGCCACACGCTTGGTGATAACGCCAGCCTCCTCCATGCGCCGAATACGGTTCCAACAAGCCGTAGTTGAAAGCCCCACCTTCTCCGCCAGCTTGCGAACGGGTAAGTCCACGTCAGATTGCATCAGTTCCAGCAATTTTCGGTCGGCTCGGTTCACGTGAGAAGAGTTCCTCTAGCAGACGCACCCCGGCTGAGAATATCATGCCGGCAGTGACGGCAAGACTTCGCCGCCAATGGCCGGCCCATCAACCTCGTGGCACACTGTTAAAGAGCATGACTTTCGGAGTGACACGATGCTAAGGCCTGCGCAAATAGAGCAATACCACCAATCGGCTCTTCCCTTCTTTAAGTGGGTGGTTTTCAGCGATGTATGCCAGTGGGATACAAATCCAACCCTCCCAAATGAAAATAGATCGCTGCCTTATATCGTTCACGATTTCTGAAACCACACGCTCGATTCTTCAAACTTCGAATCGTGCTGTTAATGCCTTCTGCACGTCCATTGTTGGCCTTAAGAACAATAGCGTTGACGATGCCCCACAAATGCGCTTTAATCGTTCTGGCCACTTCCTTGATGGGTTCTAGGCGACATCGCTGAGCCCAGGCTCAACCACTTCTTCCAGGCCTTGATTGCCCAAGCTGTGGATGGGTAATCCCATAAGCTCATCGCCAGTTCACGAATAGCCCAGGCGCGAGCTGTTTTAAGCGTTGAGTGTCTCAGTGGTTCAAAGTTATCCCACTGCTCTTTAGACAGGTTCTCAGGGTTTGTCAGCCCGTTGTAACGAGTTCCCTTCAGCCACTCTACATCCTTGCTTATAAGGGTTTTATTCTCTTCCATGCGAACCTTGTTAACCGCTTTACCCAGGGACTGGGCAATAGGGAATTTATCAAATGCTATCTTCCGGTCTGCCTGCGGAATAGTTTGCCTGACTGACTTGATATAAGCTTTGGACCTATCCATCGTCACACATTCGATACCTTTTTTGGCGTCATCCGCCAACGTATCAAAATACTCATTGAGGCTGTCGCTTTTACGATCATCAGCGACATGGGTAACAACGCCTTTATCGCGGTCAGTCACTACCGTAACGTATTCGTGGTGCTTTTGAAAAAGGTCTCATCGACAGCTAGTCGTTTTGGAGATTGGGCATCCCTGCGAGCAAGACCTCTTGTTCACGGCACGTCGCCCAATACCATCAATGGCGTTCCAGCTAAGCTTCACTTGTCGTGCAACAGCCCTGATTGTTGCCTCTTTGATCCAGTCAATGACCCAGGCTTCGAACAGGGCTGTATATCGGGAGCCTGATTCAGCCCAAGGAACGTCAATGGCCAACACCTTGTGTTCAGGGCACTGGACACGGGGAACACGGGCGACGAGGATAGTTTGGAACTGACAGGTATCCAAATGCCGCCACTTCTGGATAATGTGGTCGTAACCCGGACAGGGCTTAGCGCAAACACGGCATTGGCAGCCTTTTTTGCCAGTGTGCTCAATAAAGACTTTAACCTGTTGCGCCTGAAGGGACAGCTCGACATCAGACACGAACCAGGGTGTTTCAATACCTAGTATTTGAGAATAGAGTTTCTTGTCGCGCATGGATGCATCTTTGCAGTGAGTGTTTTAGATTATGCTAAACCACCCACTTAAAGAAGGGAAGAGCCGATTATTTGCATGGCTGCATAATTTCAGGCGACTGATGACTCGCCATGAGTACAAACTACAAACACCTCGGATTTGTACCTCTCGCCTCTACGATTATTTTTGCCTCGACACTATTTTTGAGACCGCTTCTAGTAATTGAATTAATTCTAAGGTTCTCTATATGTGCTGTAAATGAATCTATTGGTAAGTGAATAAAACAACGCTTATGGCGAGTATGGATCGGGCGATTTTAACGGGTTAGCGGGAGTTGATGAAAGAATTAAATTCTTATTGATTCTTTTCAGTAAAAGATGATAACCTCAGTGGCTATTCGTTTGTTTCTCAATAAGTTACTACTTCGGCAAAAGATTACCCGACACAAATTGATAAAATATGTTATAGTGATGCTATGAAAAAGACAGACGGTCGCTCACTGCCCCATTCCGCGCGAGAAGCCATCCGCAGGCACGCGGTTGCGAAGTGTTATCGGGTGAAAGCCCTGAAAAAGTAATTCAAGCCCTCGGATTCCATCGTTCTTGCATTGACGATTGCTTATCCAGGTATGAGCAAGGTGGTGGACAGGCGCTGTCCACCGGCAAGATCACGGGTCGCCCAAGAAATTTCCCGATGAATATGCGGATCGCTTACGTGAACGGGTTAAAACGAATCCGTTGCAATTGGATTTTCACGATGCCCTGTGGACGCGCTCGATGATTCAGATATGACTGAAAGACAAATTTGGCATCGAAGTCAGCGAGCGCTCGGTGGGCAATAGCCTGTCTCGTTTGGGGATGAGTGCGCAGCGCCCTCGATTTAAGGCATACGAGCAAGACCCTGATCAGGTTAAGGTATGGTTAAAAGAAACTTGGCCTGAAGTACAACAAGAAGCGAAAAGGCGGCGAGCGCAGGTCTATTTTGGCGACGAATCGACGATCCGGTCGGATTATCATCGTGGTACCACTTGGGGGGTACGGGGTGATACGCCGGTTGTAGCGAAAACGGGTCGGCGCTTTAGCGTGAATAGGCTGTCAGCCGTTTCGCCGAAGGGTCACCTGCGTTTCATGGTAACCGAATCGCGGGTAACTGCAGACGTTTTTATCGACTTTCCAAGGCGTTTGCTGCACAACGCCAAGCGGATCGATCTATTGGGTTGTTGATGGCCATCCCATTCATCGAGCCAAGAAAGTGCAAGAATTTGTCCGCACTAGCCAAGGTAGGCTCACGTTAGTATGGTTACCGCCGTATTCACCGGAACTCAATCCTGATGAACGGGTATGGCATCACGTAAAAAGCCAACGAATTGGGCGGACAGTGGTGGCTACAAAGGAGCAACGGGTGGCCTTGGCTCGTTCGGTGTTGCACTCACTGCAACACAATATGCAAATAATTAAACGGTTTTTCTATGAAAAGCATGTCAGATATATTCTGAATTGATGTCGGGTAATTTTTTTCCGAATTAGTACGTTGATATTGTATGTCCAAGACAATAATTGTATCGAATCGTCTGCCAATAAAAATATTGAAAGAGAACGGAAAATTGTCCTATATGCCAAGCGAAGGCGGTCTGGCCACGGGTCTTGGTTCAGTTCATGAAGCGGGTGACAATATTTGGGTGGGTTGGCCGGGGCTGGCTGTTGGCAATAGTGATAAAAAGAAAGAGATTAAAAAAAGCCTCAAAAAGCAGAATATGTGGTCTATCTTCCTAAGCACCTCAGAAATTAAAGGTTTTCACGAAGGATTTAGCAACCAAACTCTGTGGCCCAATTTTCACTATTTCAATCAGTATACGGTATATGATGAAGAGCTGTGGAAAGTTTATCAAAAGGTGAATAAGAAATTTGCCAGGAAACTTGATAAGATAATTGCTCCAGGTGATACGCTATGGATACATGATTATCAGTTACTGTTGCTTCCCCAGATAATAAGACAACACAATCCCAAGTCAAAGATAGGATTTTTTCTACATATCCCATTCCCGTCTTTTGAATCATTCCGTTTGCTGCCATGGCGAAGAGAGCTGTTAAATGGAATGCTCGGTTCTGATTTCCTGGGATTCCATACTTACGATGATATGCAGCACTTTCTGTCGTCGATGAGCAGATTGGCAGGTCTAGAAAACAAAAACGGAAAAATCACAGTAGACAGTCGGCTAGTAATGGTGGACGCCCTGCCTATGGGAATTGACTATGATAAATATGCACAAGCTGCCGCATCCCCAGATACGTTGGCGAGAGAAGTTCGGTACAGGACGTCCATCGGGGATGTAAAACTGATACTTTCAATAGACCGGCTGGACTATAGTAAGGGAATCCCTCAACGCTTGCGCGCGTTTGAAAGTTTTCTTGACCAGCATCCGGAGTTCGTTGGAAAAGTTTCTTTTTTTATGGTTGTTGTCCCATCCAGAGATACAGCTCCGAAATACAGGCAGCTTAAGCAAGAAATTGATCTGCTGGTTGGGCAGATTAATGGAAGATTCGCTAGATTAAACTGGACGCCTGTACATTATTTTTATCGAAGCTTTCCACTCAGTGCACTTTCGGCTTTCTATCGTATGTCTGATGTGGCATTGGTCACTCCAATGAGAGATGGAATGAATCTGGTTTGCAAGGAATTTATTGCTAGCAAACTAGACAAGAAAGGGGTGCTTATTCTTAGTGAAATGGCAGGTGCATCGAAGGAGTTATCAGATGCAATCCTTATCAATCCGAATGACATCAATCAATTAATTGATGCAATGCATAAAGCGCTTGTGATGCCTGAAAACGAGCAGGTTAAACGCATGGAAATTATGCAGCGTTTACTCCGTAAGTATAACATTCATCACTGGGCGGAAATATTTATGGAAAAAAGTAGAGTTTGTCAAAAGCTCTCAGCAGGCATTGATAACAAAGCTGTTGGACGAGCATCTAACAAAACAGATAATAAAAGCGTATAAAAATTCAAAAACAAGGTTGATATTTCTGGATTATGATGGGACGTTGATAGATTTTAATTTTGATCCTGAAGAATCTATTCCTGATGATGACTTGAAGCAAATCCTGCAAAGACTTTCTGAGGACAAGAAGAATAAAGTTGTAATAATAAGTGGTAGGGATAAAGAAACCCTGGATAAATGGTTGTCGGAATTTGATGTTGATATAGTGGCTGAACATGGTGCGTGGATGCGTTGTTCAGGAGGTAAATTTGAGACATTAGCCAACATCGACGACAATTGGAAAAAGGAAATACTAGATATAATGGAAAGCTATGTGGATAGAACCCCGGGATCTTTTATTGAAAATAAAAATTGCTCCGTTGTTTGGCATTATCGGAAAGTGGAGACTGGTTTAAGCGAGATCAGAACAAGAGAATTGATCAGTCACATGAAGTATATAACCACCAATAAACATCTTCAGATAATAGAAGGTGACAAAGTACTGGAGGTCAAAACTTTCGAGATCAATAAGGGAAAAGCCGCATCTGCTATTTTGGATAAAACTGAAGTGGACTTTATTTTATCGTGTGGCGATGATGCAACAGACGAAGATACTTTCCTGGCAATTCCAGAAGATAGTTTTACCGTTAAAGTTGGAAGTACTGCATCAGTTGCCAAGTACAGTGTTGCTTCGTACGAGGTTATCCGAAAATTATTGTCTCGACTTATAGAAAATTAAGCTGGGAAAATTAAGCATGGGAAAGTTAGGCTGGTCTATTTTATTGGCAATCCTGTTCGTTGCATTCAATAGATCAACATGACTGTATGCCTGGAGAAAGTTACTCCACATGTTATTGGTCGTCCTCATTCAGGGGATAGGAAGAATAAGATCTGAACGGCGCAGGACCCCCATGGGCGTAATGGAAACGGGGCGCGTTCACTGGCGAGCGTTGGGAATGAATCAGCACCCACGATCACTCACCGCTTCGTTTTTCTCATCACGTAAGGCCTCGGCGCGGGCAATAGTGCCGGTATAGAGGTGTTCCGGTAGCGCATCTAACGCCGCTTCAAGGGCCGCTTTATGTTGTGGCCGTCCGATGTGCTGTGCTTCGAAGCAAGCTAGCCGCAATGCAGGGATACGGGCGTTTTGCGCCGTAGCGATGCGTCTGGCTTCACCTATCGACGTCAAGGCATCGGTTTGCTCGCCTATGGCCCACTGGCACTCGGCGCGAAGTCTGATGATATCGGCTAGAAACCACCGTTCCACCGTCACGCGCTTGCGCAAGATGGGATGTATCAGGGTTTTTAAAACCTGCTCCGGTTGTCCAGCTAGTGCTTCTATTTCGCTTTGGACATATAAAAATAACGCCATTCCTATTTCGCCGCTGTTACGGTGCCAGGCGGTGAGGGCGCGGCGTAGCTCTTCGAGGGCGGCGTCAGCGTCGCCGCGTTCGGCCCGGGTCCAGGCGCTGGCGGTTGCCCCGGCGATGTGCAAGTAGGGAAAACCGTTCTCGGAACAGATGCGTATGAGCCGTCCGGCGAAGTCTTGCGTTGCTTGCACATCGCGGACGATGAAATAGTTCCACATGGCCGAACCTAGTGCGTATGCCATGCTAAAAGGATGGTGCAGCGCGTTGCTACGTTCTAATGCGGCGTCTATTTGGGCGGATGCGCTGCGCACGTACCCCAAGTTAGCCAGGGCCCAGGCCAAGATACCCCGGTTGGCAATGTCCGGATCTTGGCTAAAGCCGCTTGCAAGCGGGCGGTGAGGATCGACGTCCGCCAGTTGGACGGCGAATTCCATGGAGCGGCGTGCTCTGTCGAAATCACCCGGCCAGAAAGCCGAATTACCCACCGCCCGGTGTGCTTCTAGCGCCAGTTTGGTGTCGTCCGACTGCTCCGCCAGTGTGACTAACTCTTCAGCCAGATCGCTGGCGGTGCTGTAATCGGAGCGGCCTACCGCACCCTGCCAGAGTCCGCGAATGGCGCTGAATACGGCGCTCTGTTCACCTATCGTTTGACTGATATGCCGGGCGCGGCCATAGATGCTGAGCACATCGGGATCGGCGTAGTTGCGGGTGGCGATGAGAGGGCCGCCTAGTTTTAGCAGTAGGTCGAGTTCCGCCCGGCTGGGCTCGTCCCGGGTGAGCCGGGCCACCAGCGCCAGTGCTTGGCGATAAAGTCCCACCGCTTCTTGATTGGCATAACCGGCGGCGGCCCTATCGCCGGCCCGCTCCAGATAGGTGGCGGCGCGTTGCAAGGTGGCGGGGTCTGGCTCGGAACCCTCCGCGGCCAAGGCCCAGTGGCGGCCCAAGAGAGCGTAGTGGGAGGCCAGTTCGTCACTTAGGTTGGTTTCGATCCACGCGCCCATCTTTTCGTGCAGCACGCGGCGCTGGGAATAGAGCATCAAGCCGTAGGTGGTATCACGGATCAGCTCATTTTTGAACTGATAATAAGGCGGTGGGCCTAGCGCGGCGCGCGAGCCGAACGGTACCTGGGTGACCAACTCCAGATCGGCTAGATGACGTAAGTCCTGCGCCAGATCGCGTGGTGAAGGGGCGCCCGGATGCAAGTGCGCTACCAGTTGGACGGCGAATACCCGGCCGATCACGCTGGCTACTTTCAAGGTAAGCCCGGCGTTTGCCGATAGCCGATCGATGCGCGAGGAGATGAGACTTTGCAGTGAGGCCGGCATTTGTGTGCGGGTGATAAAGTCCGGTTTCAGGGTGGCGATACCCTCGCTGATGGTCAGTGCTCCGGATTCGTGCAAGGTGGCCGTCAACTCTTCGCAATAAAGCGGATTGCCAGCGCAGCGCTCTACCAGCAGTTGTCCGAGTTCAGGCGCGATGAAGTGAGCGTTCAACCGTTTCTTGGCAAGCGCGAGCAGTGAATCGTCATTGAGTGCGCCCAAGTCCAGGTGCTCGGTATCATTTTGCTTAAGCCAGGCCCGGGCGGAGGCGCAATCGGGCGTGCTGACGGGGCGTACCGTTGCCACGATAAGCAAGTTGGGTGCTCCGGTGTCTATGCGCCGGAGCAGATCCCACGAACTAGGGTCCATCAGGTGGGCGTCCTTGACCGCCAACACTGTGGGTCCTAGCGCCGCGTGATGGCAGATGAGATCGCTAAGTAAGGTCAATGTGTGGGTCCGGCGCGCTTCCCCGGTGACGCCCTGAGTGTGTTCGTTGTCCGTCATGGGCAGCGCAAGAACACCGCCTAGCAAAGGTGCGTAACGGCGGGCGTGATCATTGGGCAGGCGTTCAAGTATGGCTTGTGGTGAGGCGGATTGCGCTGCCGCTTCGCCGGCCAATCCGAGCAGTGACAGCAGGACGCCGCGCCATGCCCTAAATGGGGTCAAGGTGTCTAGCGGGTCACCAGCGGCGATCAATACTTCGGCCCGTTGGTGCTCTGCGCTGGCCAGCATTTCGCTGACGATGCTCCATTTGCCCAGCCCGCCTTCAGCACTGATGCACACGCGCTTTAACCGTGTTTTGCCACGCGCTTGCGGTTGCTTATTCCAGGCGATGGCCTCGGTCAGCAGCGCGTTCAACCGTTTGCGCTCGCGCTCTCTTCCCTGCAAAAAGCGCACCCGGTGGTGTTGGGTATACACCGCTCCGGCCAGTGGACTGAATACTTCAATGGGAGCGGCTTTGCCTTTGACCCGCAGCGGCGCTTCGGCCCTGAACCGTAGCCGGTCGCCAATACTGCGCCGCGTTGCCGCGTCGCACAAAATGCTGCCGTTGGCTGCTTGCATCAGGCGGGCCGATAGATTGACCGTATCGCCCATTACCGTGTATTCACGCCGCCGGTCATTGCCGATCACACCGCAGAAAGTAACGCCGGTACAAATGCCCGCGGAGCTGCTCAGGCCCAGTTCGCTGAGCGCGGCCTGAATATCGAGTGCCGCGCGCACGGCGCGTTCCGCATCGTCGGTGTGGGACAGCGGAGGCAATCCCAACACGGCGATGAGTGATGCTCCTTTGTCATCCACACTTATCTTGTTAATGCTGCCCTCGAAGCGGTACAGCGCTGTTTGCATGGCGCACATGGCGTCTTGGGCGAGAGCTAGCGGGGTGTTGGTGACAAAACCCGGCAAGTTCATGAAAATGATGGACACCGGCCGCAGTTCGCACAGCCAGTCGGCGTAGCCTGCCGCCAGCCGCCCGCGTATGGCGGCGGGGAGGAAGGTCAGCAAACGCTCGGTTTGCTCATCGCTGAGTGCGCTGCTCTCTCCATACGCGTCCACTACCTCGGCGTCGTGGTCGGCGCCCTCGATACGGAATACGCCGGGGGCAGCGCTGCGCAACTGGAAGCGGTCGTCTAGTAAGCTGGCCGCTTCCATGGCGAGTACTATGTCGCCCGCTTGAGCGGCGTCGTTGGCCCGGCCTAGCTGTTCCAATGGCCGCCCCGAGACTAGGAACTCCCACCGGTCGAACACGCCGCCAAGGTGCTGCACCTTGATGGCGCCGGCGCTGATGGCCAGTTTCATCGACAATTTGACGCCCGGGGTGACGGTATAGTTGTGTAATGCAGCTTGTAAGACCCGCGCCATATCCGTGATGCGCGGGATCAGCTTCGCTAAGGACACCTGGTTAGCGGAAACAGGCCAAACGGCCAGTAAGGCGTCGCCAGCGAATTTGAGCACGTCGCCGCCGGCTAGCTCCAAGGTGTCTATGATGGTGCCGAAGTAGCGGTTCAGCAGTACGGTGAGGCGCTCCGCCCCTTCCGGGCCGTGCTGTGTGAGCTGTTCCGTCAGCCGGGTAAAACCGGAAATGTCGGCGAAGAGAACGCCGACTTCTTCCTGCGCCGTTCCCGGCTCCTCGATGAGGGCGGAACTCGCCAATGTACGGGCTCGAATGATGGCGGGAACGAAACTCGCAACGCTGGTGCGATAGTTCGACATGGCCCCTGCTGCGCCGCGATTCATGTCATCTTCGTGACGATAGTGTACGTGGCGTCCTGACTTGAAAGTTATCTGTATTGGCCGTCCCATGTACGGGCTTGCGCATTTTCTACCTGCCCATTCGCGCCTACCACTGAGCGGTTTGGATCGAAGACTGTGTTGGGTCTTACGGCGGCGTATTGCATGTAGGGCACCTCTAAAAATGCGCTTTTTCCGCGATTGCGGCGTCAGCGCCGTGCTCGAATCCTCAGGTAGGACCTATACACTGCGGTGGTGCGCGCGGTGCTTCCTTGCACTCACGAAACAATGACTATTTTTAGAGGTGCCCTGTAGCCCATGCGCGCGATCGGCTGCATTGCACCGGTGTTGACCATGCCGTCTTCGATGAACTGATCGTCTATGTAGATGCCGGCGACTTCGCCGAAGACCACATAATGACCATCGCCGGTGCTTGCGTCCACGTCTGGCAATTCGAGGGTTTTCCAATGCCGGCATTCCAGCGCCGCTGGGGCTTCTTTGACCCGTGGCGGTTGGATGAATGTAGACGCTACGGTGGTCAGCCCCGAGATGGCGAATTCATCCATATCGGCAGGTATCGGCGCCGAGCTGGTGTTCATGCCTAGGCGGGTATCCCAGGTGGCCAAAGAGCAGGTGAACTCCCCGGTTTGTACCACGTTGCGGATGCTGTCTTTGAGGTTCTTAGAGGAGAACATCACGTAGTGAGGCCGGTCGGCCACGGCGTTGAAGAAGCTGTACGGGGCGAGGTTGAAGATCCCGTCCATGCTGATCTGCCTACCCAGCCGATGGGTCTTGGCGCGACCAGCGCTTTGAAAGGATCGTGTTTGAGACGGTGATCGTTTTGGGTGGCGTCGTAGTGCATAGAGGCTCCTAAACGTATAGGGGAGGCAAGGCTTTCCCCTGACTGAAGGAGTAGCACTATACCTGCTAACCCGGCTATTGATGCCCGCACCCATATTTACCTCGCCCATATTTAGTTGGGGTGCATATTTAACTTGGGGTGCATATTTAACGTAGGGGTTGTGGTAATTGGATGCCCATGCTGATGCGTGCCTCTACCGCAAAACCCAGGGTGGCGTAGAAGCCGGCCGCGGCCTGGTTGTCTTCCCGTATCTGAATATTAACTTTGGCGCAGCCCTTGTGCGTCAGAGCAGCCAAGGCGTGCTGTACCAGTTGT
This sequence comes from Gammaproteobacteria bacterium, assembly GCA_012103455.1. Taxonomy (GTDB): domain Bacteria; phylum Pseudomonadota; class Gammaproteobacteria; order HK1; family HK1; genus WLWT01. Next base: position 1,322,183 of record WLWT01000001.1, on the reverse strand, counting down.
CCGCCTAAACCGCGCCGGCGGTATTCGGGTGCCACGCACACGCAGTAGAGCCAGCCGCGGTGTCCGTCATATCCGGCCATGACGCTACCTAACAGTGTGCCGCCGCCGGCGGCGACGAAAATCATATCATCGAAGGCCAGTTTGGCCGCCAGCGAGTAATCGGGTTGGTTGTAGGGGGCCTCATCAGGCAAGGTTAAGCGCCAAAGGGCTTTTAACTGGTCGCTATCGGCATCGGTAAATTTGCGTATTTCCATCGGTTAGCTGTTCCTTGGCCATTGATGCCGCGGCTTTAGGCGTGCTGAGTACCTGGTCCAATATAGCTAAGGCCGTGGCGTAATTGTTCACCACAGACGATCAATCACGCGCCCATGGATACGCGGGCGGCGGCGAAGACTTGAACTGGCGGCAAGGCACGGCATGTGCGCAGATATAATTACTCGCTTGGGGACCGCCAAGTGCTTCTTTTGCAAACAAATGTTGGTCTAGGTCTAGATGGCTTCGATAATATTTCTTACGCTGGTTTCCAAGAGCTTCTGATCGGTACCGGTGGCGATCATATTGAAGCCGGCGGCGCGGTGTTGTTGCGCTGCTTCGGCATCGCTGGCCATGAACCCTAGGGCTTTGCCGTTGGCTTTGCCGGCGGCGGCGATGCGCTCCACTGCCCGGTGGTAGAGCGGGTGATCGAATTGACCTGGGATAGCCAAAAAATTGGTCAGGTCGAAGTGCCCTAGCCACAAGCAGTGGATACCGTCCACTGCGGCAATCTCCTCCACTTGTGCGAGACCGTGTTCTGTTTCGATCTGCGCAATAACTAAGTTCCGGTCGTTGGCGGTGCGCATTTTCGCCGCCGGATCGCCCCCACTATAGTCGTCGTGAGCGAAGCCGAAGGCCGCGCCCCGGCACCCTTTAGGTGGATAGTGGGTGGCTTCGGCGATGGTTTTTGCTGCGTGCGCGGAGTTGACCATCGGCACCATGACCCCTTGGGCGCCTACGTCCAAGGCACGGGCGAGGAAGTGATATTCACCCCGCGGCACCCGCACCATGGGCGCGACGCCAAGGCCACGGCAGGCGGCTGCCTGGTATTTGAGTTGCTCTATGGAAAAGCCGCCATGTTCCATGTCGTAAATGATGAATTCACAGCCGGCGAGTTTGAGGATCTGGGCGATACCCGGGGTGAAGAACTCAAACACCATGGCGCCGGTAACCGGTTCGCCATTCATCGCTTTTTCACGCAGTAATTTCTTGCTCATGAGTGTCTACCGGGCACCTCTAACAATGCACTTTTCCGCGATTGTGGTGTCAGCTCCGTGCTCCAATCCTCAGGTATGACCTATACACTGCGGTTATGCGCGCGGTGCTTCCTCGCACTCACGAAACAATGACTATTTTTAGCAGGTGCCCTATCGTTGCCGCCGACTCAGCGTGCGCATGAGACTTCTTGTTGGCTAAATCCTAGTGTGTCCAGGTTATTGGTCCGGTGTAGAAAACCTTCGATGGGCGCTTTGCCGATCACCCAATTATGGGTGGCCAGAAGCAAGGGTTGACGCAGTTGGCCGTTCCAGGGTCTGAAGTTTGAGCGGTGGCCTTTGAAGCCGTCCAACTCAAGTTCTTGCGATAAAAGATAGCGGCGCAATACCTGAAAGTCTGCGCTGCTGGTTCTTTGAACAGCGCTGGCAATGGCTTTGACCGCCAACCAGGCGGCCCAGTCCACGCTTGCCATATGTCTGCCAGCGGCTTTTTCGAAGCGTTTTTCCAACTGTGGAGCGCCATGGCGCTCATAGGCCCAATGCCAGGCCATGGCGGTTAGACCATCGGCGCCAATAACCGGACGGGGCAGTACCGTACGGTAGGCGGCGTTGCGGGCGAATTCGCCATCGGCGTCGGCGATGAACACCACATCGTAGTCTTCCCCGGCCGTTAATAAGGCGATGTTGTTGCGCTTGCGCCGCCGTGGGTCATTACTGAGTTCGAACGGTTTTTGCGCCACGATTTTTACCCCTAGGCGCTTGGCCGCCCGGGTGAAGCTACCGGCCAAGGCGACGTCCGCGGGGGTAGGGCCTACCAATACCAAGGCTTCGCGCCATTTACGCGAGACCAGATATTGCACCAGTGCATCGGCTAACATGGCATGGCTAGGGATGACGTGCAGCAGATGTTTGGCACACTGAGTGGTTCTAAGTGGGTCGGAGCGGGCGGATATGTTGAACAGCACGATGTTTTGCTCTTCAGTGTGCTCGCTCAGCCGGTGCAGCACGTCAGCCGGCGCGTCCACGAGGAGGAATCGAACACCGTCTTCAGTTAACTCAGCGGCTGCCCTGACCATGGCTTGCGCGTGTTTGACCCGGCGCCGTTTCAAAACGAATCGCACGCCGGCTGCGGTGCCATGAAATTTCACTTCGCCCAGGGCCACTTTTGCCCCCTGGTAGGGCCGGCCCAAGGATTGTCCTAGATAGCGGGCGTAGCTGCGCGGCTTTGAATATCTGGGATCTTTTTCAAGTTGTAGATAACCGATGGTGAAATCGGCGGCCAACACGGAGCCTGTCCACGGTACCGCCAGCACCCATAATATTGCCAGCCCGCAGAGGCGGGGGAGCAGCCTGCATCGTTTTGGCATGGGCATCAATCGTCGATGAGCACGGTGTGGGGCACGCGTCCTGTCGCCACTGATCGGCGCACTTTGCGCGCTGCCACGTCCACGATCGAAATGTCGTCGCTGAGGCCGTTGACCACGTAGAGGGTGGATTCGTCCCGGCTGAAGGTTGCGTTCCAAGCGCGTTTGCCAACCAATATGTATTTCTCGACGTTGCGTGACGCCACGTCCACTACCGCTACGTGATTGGCGCGGCCAAGGCCCACAAACGCGGTTTTGCCATCTTTTGCCATGGCGATACCCACCGGGGTGACATCCTCTTGCCTAAAACCCTTAGGGGTGAATTTCACTGATCCCGAGATGGTGTTGTTGGCGGCGTCTATGATGGTCACCGTCGCGCCTAACTCGTTGGTCACCCACAGTTCTTTGCGATCAGGGGTCATGGCGAAACGGCGCGGGCGGTTGCCTACCACTATGTTGGCTTTGAGTTCACCGCTGTTGATGTCCACCACGTGTACCACGTTGGCCACCTCGGAGGTCACGTATACGGTGTTGCCATCGCTGCTGGCCAAGACGCCCTCGGGCTCTTCACCGACTTCTACCGTAGTGAGGCCGGGAAGGTCATCGTCATCGCCGTGCCTGTCTTTGCCGTTGTCGTCATCGCCGTCATCGCCGTCGTCGTCATCCCGGTCATCGTCTCCTTGCGTGATCTCGGCGACTACCAACTCAGGTTTTTCTTCACGGTTGGCGAAGTATTTATTCAGATCCAATATCCCCAGCTTGGCATCGTCTTCCAGCGATATGTACATGATTTTGCCGTTAGCACTCAGATCGAACAATTCGGGATCGTCGATGGGGCCGATGCGGTCGATTAGCTCGAGCGTAGCGACGTCGATGACGTCAATAGCATTGCCGTCACCGCAGGCGGCGTAGATAAGCGTTTTATCCGGGTTGAATTGCAGGTGGCGGGGGCGCGCCGCGGTGCGAATGTCTTTGATTGTTTTAAAGGTTTTGCCGTCCAAGACGCGGATGGCGTGGTCTTTTTCACTGCTGATGAAAAGATGACCGGTGTCTTTCGCCAAAGCGGCTGTAGCGCTCAGAAGCGCGGCTGAGAACAGGGCGGTTGTTGTGAGGGGTTTACTGGCCATGAGGGTTAGGCTCCGCATTACTTTTTTACGTCTAAAAAATCACATGGGGTCAAATCATACACAGTGGGTGCCACACAGTTGGCGGTTAACGGGCCGTGGCGGCAAGCTGATAGTGCTGCCGCTAGAGCGGGTCCAGTTGGTGATATCCAAGTTACCGAACAGGGGCGGTTGTACCAACCGGTGGGAAAATCCATCGCCGGTCAATTGCCACTCCACAAAGCCGGTGCGCCAAGTGACTTCGGTGGGGCGCGGGCGCGAGGGATCGACAAACGCGGTGGTCGGACACCAGACGCACTCGAATACATCGGTGGTACGGCTGCCATAGGCGTGCAAGTGCCCGGAGCCGATGAATTTTACCCCTGCTTTTTTTAGCGCGGCGAGCAGTCGCCGGCGCGCCGCCGGCAGTACCGTCATGCCACTTTGACCTTCGTCCTCAGCGATGGTGAAGAGCGGTTTATGCACGAATAAACCGATAGCGCGGCCGGCGGCGTCAGCCAGTGCCGCGCTCAGAAATGCCCAATGACTCGCCTCCGCATCTAGCCCGCTGCCCAATAATTCACTGTTAAGACCGATGAGGCGCCATGCGCCTACATCATGGCAAAAACAATCGTCGCCGAAGTGTTGGCGCCACAGCGCTAAGCTCGCCGCGCTTACCGGTTGTTCTAGGCGGGGCGCCTCACCGGGTTCTCCCACGTCATGATTGCCTGGAATGACCCGCCACGAGACCGTCAGACGAGCCAATTGTTGGCGGCCAAAAAGAATATCGTCCGGTACCTCCGGGGCGTTGAAAGCAACGTCGCCGGAATGGATGACGAAGTCGGGTTTTTCTGCTTCCACCAAGTTTACGAACTCATTCCAATTGTCCTGAAAGTAGGCGTGGGAACGGCTCAAATGGGTGTCGGACACTTGCCAAATTCGGAGCGGATGCATGGGTGGAGTCCTGATCTAGGTGAGATCTTGAGCCACTCGGCTCTAGGAGCTAGCGGCTTGCAAGGCCGCGCGTAACAAAGCGATGCGCCTATCGGGGTGGGTGCAACTGCTGAGCGCGGTAGTGCCGCCGAAAAAACGTGTGGTCACCGTTGTGGGACTTAAGTCGATGGTGCACGAGTAACCGCGTGCCCGCAGTGTTTCGAGCACCTGCGCGCATTGGGATTCATCGCGCGAAGGCCGCCACGCGTGACACGCCATCAGCGGAGTGTTGTCGCTATTCAACCAGCAGCAGGCGGCGGCGGTATAGGCCCACGGGATCTGCGCGGTAGTCCAACCCATGACGTGAATGGCCACTTGCTCATCCAGTGCATCATCCGGCAGCAGATCCTCGGCTAAGGCGTCTTTAGAGGAGGGCGCCGCCTCGCGTTCAAACTCCAAGAAATTCCAACCTCACTCATGGCCGTCCATAAGCAACCAGTATACGCTGCGCCGGTCAAAGCGCAGTGAGAGGAGCGCACTAGATGCTTGGCGACGGCACCGTTTGGGCGGTGGTGGCCTTGTTTTCCATAGTCCAATCCCTTTTTGGCTTAGGGTTGTTGGTGTTCGGAACTCCGAGTTTGTTGTTACTCGGGTATGAGTTCCTCGATGCATTGGCCATCCTGGTGCCGGCGTCGTTGGCGATTTCTCTGTTACAGATCGTAACCGCTAAGGAAACGAGGCCCTCTATTGCCGGCGTGCTGTATTGGTTGTGCCTCCCGGGTATTGGCTTGGGGTTGGTCCTGGTGCGTCTTGGCCCGCCAGGGCCTTGGGTCGATTATTTTGTGGGATTTGCGCTATTGGCATCCGCCGCATTGAGGCTGGCGGTCAAGAACATTCAACCACTGGCCGCGCAGCAACTGGCGGCTTGGTCGCCTGCTTACCATCTGGTTATGGGCCTGGTGCACGGCTTGACTAATCTTGGTGGTGCGTTGTTGGCCATCTTGGCCGCGAGCACGCACTGCGATAAACGTGCGCTTCGCTATATGGTGGCGTATTACTATGTTTTCTTCGGCCTGATTCAGCTCGCTGTTCTGGTGGTGTTGTTTGAACGCGGCCCGGCGGTGGTGTCCAGTTGGCCGGGTGTAGTGATCGCGGCGGCGGTGTACGCCTTGTTGGGCAACCGGTTGTTCGAACGCGCCAGCGCGTCCGTTTTTCAGTCATTGTTTACCGTTTTTACTGCCGCCTACGGCGTCGCCGTCCTGGTGAGGGCATAGCTTTAGGAGCACTCGTCTTGAGGCATGTTTTGTTGTACAAAAAATCGCGTACACGGATAAAAGCCCTCCTTGCGCAACGCCTGTTTAATGCACCGGCTATTAATAATCCGGCAAATCCGGCGATCCATGATTGGGCTGATCCATGATTGGACTGATGAGGAAGGTGGCTTCGGGCCCGGCATGCCGCTTTGTCATGCGCTCATATGCATAGGGGCTGATCCAGAGCCGTTGCTCCCGCGCTTCTTGGCTCGTCGTGGTACGGAGCTGGAGACACTGCGTCATGCCCTGGCGGTTGCTGATTGGGTGATCCTCAAAGATATAAGCTACAGCCTTAAAGGTTCCGGGGGTAGTTATGGGTTCAAGCGCTTATCAGTGATCGGTGCAGCATTGCCGTCTACAATCTCAAAGCAATGTGTTCGGGGGTTTGCTGTCGATGGTAAAAGCAAATACGGTGAAGAGTTCGAAGAGCGGGGCCAGACGGGAGCAAAGCCGTGAGCCTCATTCATCCAGTGAATTTGAGCAAGCAAAGGGAACCAATGTGATGGCGGACGAAGCGAGTACCCAGAAAGTTCAATCCGAGGAGGTGCAAAACGCCGGCGAGAGTCAACCCGGTAAGGCTCAGCCTCCTGATGCGTCGCAAAATGTGGATCAGATAAGGGACATCCTGTTTGGTGGGCAGATGCGTGACTACGAACGCCGCTTCGCCCGCATGGAAGAGGAGTCGGCCAAGGAGCTGGCGCGCGTACGGGAAGATATGGACAAGAGGCTAAAAGCGCTACAGCAGTTGGTGGCCAAGGAGGTAGACGCGCTGTCGGACCGGTTGAAGGCCGATGCCCGCGATAACAAAGTGGCCCAGGCGGCGCTCAGCAAGGATATCGAGAAGAACGCGGAGCATATCGACAGCCGGTTGAGCGAGCTGGAGGAGAACTACGCCAAGCAGCTGCGCCAGATGCGCCAGCAAACCCATGACAACGCCGAGGCAGCGGAGGAGGCGCTGCGGCGGGTGCAAGATGAAGTGGTAGCCCTCATCCGGGGCGAGTCCGAGCATTTGACCCAAGCTAAAGTGGACCGGGTGGATCTGGCCGGGATGCTAACGGAGGTGGCCATGCGTCTTAATAAAGAATTCGAGCTACCGGGCGGTACTTGATCGGCTAGGGCCGATACATGTTGGGCGCCGGACGGCAGGATTTTCAGTCTCAAGGTGGGGCGCTTCGTGCTTCGTCTATGGACGATACACCCGCCACGGACGCTGCGCCGTGTGCTGACATCGCACCGGCCGCAGACGATGCTTTCCAGCAGCTACGCTCGGCACTGCTCGCCGATGAGCATCACCGGTTAGACCGCATCGAGCAACGCTTGGATGATGGGGGTGTCCGTGCCGCCGAGGTGTCCAGTGTATTGCCAACGGCGGTGGCGGCGGCGCGGCCCGAGGAATTGTCTTTGGCGCTGGACGATGCGGTGGGCCGGTGTATCGCCAAGTCGGTTCAGGGCAGCCCGGACTTCTACGCCAACGCCCTGTTCCCCATTATGGGGCCGTCCATACGGCGGGCTATCACGGCGACGCTCCGTGGCATGGTGCAGTCGATCAGCCAGACGCTGGATGCGAGCTTTGCGCCGCGCAGCATCGGTTGGCGGTGGACCGCCTGGCGCACAGGAGTGCCGTTTCACGAGTTGGTGTTGCGCAATACGCTCGCTTACCGGGTCGAGCAGATCTTCTTGGTGCAGCCGGAGTCGGGTCTGCTCATTCAGCACGTCCACCGCCCCGATACGGACACGGCGGAATCGGACGCGGTGTCGGCCATGCTCACGGCTATTCAAGATTTTGTAGCCGACTCGTTTTTGCAGGACAACAGCGGCCAAAAGCTGGATTCCATCGAGTTCGGTGAATACAACATCTGGCTCAATTACGCGCCCAAGGCAGTCATGGCCGCCGTGGTGCGTGGCTTCCCTGCGCAAACGCTGCGGGAGCAGTTCTTCGACGCACTTGAACGCATCCACCGCCTGTTCGCCAAGCAACTAGACGACTTCGACGGTGATCGAGAACGCACCCAAGTGATGATCCCGATACTGGAAGAATGCTTGAAAGAGGAGTTGCGGGAGGTGAAGCCGGCAGGTATCCCCGCCGCTACCAAGTTGACTTTCGCGTCCGTTGCCCTGTCTCTGGTAGGTGGATTGAGTTATGTCGCTTACGGGGAGTACGAACTCGATAAGCGTATCAGTGCCTACGAGCAAGTATTGCACGCTGAGCCAGGTCTTACCCTGATCGAGCTGGCCGCGGACGGCGGCGGGTTACGGGTACGGGGTTTGCGTGACCCTCTAGCACCCGAGCCGACGGCCATGGGGGCCGAGTACGGTTTCCGCGAGGACAGTAACATGGCCAGTGAATGGAGCCCCTATCAAGCACTGCACCCGGCTTTGATCGAGAAGCGGGCTACCGCTTTGCTGTCGCCGCCAAAGAGCGTGCGTTTGACACTTGTCGACAGCGTGCTTCGGTTGCAGGGGACGGCAACGGCGGATTGGTTGGCGCGGGCGCGGCTCTTGGCGCTGTCCTTGCCGGGCATCAACAGGGTGGATACCTCTCAGCTTGCCGACGACGATGCGCAGTTCGCGCAGACGATGCGGCGGCTTTTGAATGCGCCAGCCACGGTCACCGTGCGCATAGAAGGCCGTACCGTACAGTTGCGCGGTGCTGCCCCCGCCGCCTGGATCCTCCACCTTAACTCCGTGCGTCAGGCGGCACCCGAAGTGGAGTATCTGGATGTACGGGACGTGGTTATAGATGCGGCTAGCATTGCGGCGGCACAGAGCGTTTTGTCCGCCAATGAGGTGTACTTCGGCGCTGGCACCGAGGTGGTGAGTGAAAGCGCCGGATTAGATAGAGTGGCCGACGAGATCAGCACCTTACTGAGTGTGACGCGGGTTGTGGGCCGATCCGTGCGCGTGCGGGTATTGGGTTCGACCGATGGCACCGGCACGCGTTCCAGCAATGTGTCGTTAGCTCTGGACCGCGCCAGAGCGGTTATCGCTCTTCTGGCTGAGCGCGGTGTGCCCAAGCCGGTGATGGAAGCGGAAGTGGACAATGTGGGCGCTGGCGGTACGCAAGAGGACGCATCGCGCCGCAAGGCATCGTTTGAGTTGTCCGTGACCCGCTAGGGCTTTTAGTGCGCGGGCCGGTGCACCGGGAAGTCTATCCGGAACGTGGTGCCCTCTCCTACGTTGGCTGCTCACGCCGCTCCGCCCGCCCATGGCTTGCACTAGGCTTTCAAAGCCCGGTATCGCAGGCAGATGCCGTGCGCTACATGCACGGCCTTCTACGCTTGCCGATGTTCTCGCGCATCACCAACCGCTGGTCGATGCGCTACTCGCTAAGTCCCCGGATAACCGGGCGGGTACCGCCAAAGAGGCGAGCGAGCTTTTGCTATCCGGCTAGCCCGCCTCATGGGTTATATGCCTTCGCTAGGGGGCTATATCGCCGCCACCCGCGCAGGCACGGATTTGTGCCACGGGGTGCCCACGAATCTGTCACGGTCGTCCAACGAGGTGAGCGTGTTGGGCGCCGCGCCGGTGCGCTCCACGGCCCCGCCCCGCCTATCTGGATAGCCATCATTCGGGTGGGCCTCACTCGCATAGTCATCGTTTGGATAGTCGAGGCCAAGACCGTTAGGCAGCGCCAAGTGGCCTGGCTGCATGCGTGCATTCACTTCCACCATGACATCTAGTGCGCAGCGGCGGGTGGATACACGGGCGATGGAGCCGTCGCCTAAGTTCAAGCGCCAGCCAGGCGTCCCTGGCCGGTTTGATCGCTAGATGCATATCGGCTAGTTCGGCGGTTTCGGTGTGTTTGGGATCGATGATGAGCAAGGTGCGGTTAGCATCCTTGGCGATCGCTTTGAGGGTCACCCGCGCCCGTCGTATGCCGTGGGACCGCCACGGATTCTTGCCAATGAACAGGGCCACCTCACAGGACTCGAAATCGCCGTAGGCCCAATTGCCGAACATTTGCTCGGCGCTCCCAAACTCCCCCGTTTTCTCCTGGGCGCGGGCATTGGAGCGGTAGCGTATGCCGAGGGCGGCGGAAAGGGCGCGGGCGTAGGCGCCTGGTAAGTGATTCCCTTGACCGCCGCCACCGTAATAGAAGATGCGCTGGCCGCCATGGGTGTCGCGGACGTGGCCGAGTTGCGCCACGATCTCGCCGATGACCGTGTCCCAATCGATGGCTTCGAAGCGGCCGTCTGGCCGGCGCCGTAACGGCGTGGTAAGGCGATCGCGGCTGTTTTGATAGTAGTTGAGACGCGATGCTTTATTGCAGACTTAACCGGCCGAGGCGGGGTGGGCGCGATCGCCTTTTACCCGCGTGATCTGCCGGCCATCTGCTCCGCCGATTTGAAGTTCCACGCCGCAGTCCACGGCGCAAAATACACAGGCTGATTGTTTCCATGCGGACGACATGATCGTGCCTCGGGACCCTTGGTGGATGAGTAGGGTAATTAGAAGTTAGGCGCCAGAGAATTCGGCTCTAGCGGCCTCCTCGATCAGCTTTTCTATGTGGGCGACCGGCACTGCGCCCGGCGCTTGCCGCTTGGCCGCTGCGGCCACCGCCAGGCGTTGCACCACGGCATTGGCCGGAGTGGCGACACCGTGCAAGCGTCCCAACCGCACCACTTCGCCGTTCAGATAATCGGCCTCTATATCCCCGGTGCCGCGTAACAGGCTCTGTTTGGACGAGCCGCCGATGCGCGCCACGCCCGCAATATCGCCGAACTCGAATACGCCCGCGCGCCGCTCCTCGACCTGCTTGCGGCTGGCGTAATCGATGCCAGCGGCGTCCAGGCAGGCTTCGCCCTCGGCGCGTATGCGATCGCGGATCCCCTGCGCTGCGGAGCCGCCCGGGGATACCGCTTCCAGGGCGTTGTTCAAGTTGACCAGCAATTTGGCGTACTTAAAGCGCATCACTTGTGGGTCCGGTCTGGCGCTGAAGTTGACCGCTTCTAGCCGTTCGGCGAGCGCTCGCGCTAGCTCGTCTACACCGTTGGGGAACAGGCCCAGATCCAATACACCGCTCTTCAGCTTGGCGTGGCACTGAATCGTACCCGGTTCGGTGAGCTGCGCCGGCAGGTACACCAGCATGGCATACACGCGGGTGAAACGCCGTAGCGCCATGTGTTCATTGACCACGCTGTTCTGGCAGCACACCACCGGCAGGCCGGTGCCGTGGGCGGCGCGCAGGTCGTCGAGCGCGCTTTGCGTATGCTGGGACTTGCAGGTCAGCATCACTACATCGCTCGCCTTGAGGGTCAATTCACTCGGGTGGCTCAGCGCCGGGATGCGCAAGTATTCATCCGCGTACGGTGTTTGGTAACGAAGACCCGCGCTTTGCATGGCCCTCAAGTGATCACCACGGGCGATGAGCACCACGTCTTGGCCGGCTTTGAACAGTTGCGCGCCGATGACGCCGCCCACGCCACCGGCGCCGTAGATGATGAAACGCATGAATGTTGACTCCTGTGGAGGGTTAATCTGGCCGGTAGACTTTGATGGGCCTATAGGTCTTGTAGACGTCTTTCTGATCCGCCCACCTCAACCCCGAAGCGACGCCGCCATCGACCGTCAGCGCTTGGCCGGTGACGAAAGTGGAACGGTCCGAGGCTAACCAGAGCACCATCTCGGCAATGTCATCGGGGCGGCCCACCCGCGGAATGGGTTGGTGTGACTCGTAGCCCGCAATGCGCTCCTCAATGAGCGAATCGGGGCGGCCTACCGTATTGGCCGACAGCGGCGTGGCGATATAACCGGGACACACGGCGTTAACCCGCACGAAGTGTTCGGCCAATTCCATGGCCACGCATTTGGAGAGTTGGATCACCGCTGCCTTGGCGGCGGCGTAAACATGCGGCCCTCGTCCCGCGATGAGACCGGCGATGCTGGCGGTATTGATGATGCTGCCGCTCTTTTGTTCCTTCATGATGGGTGCCGCGTGCTTGATACCGAGGAATACGCCGCGTACCAACACCGCCATGGTCAGGTCGAATTCGTCCACGGGGACCGCGTCTATAGGTCCCAACACGCCACCGAAGCCTGCGTTGTTGAAGATGCAGTCGAGCCGGCCCCACCGCGCCCTGGCCATCTCGATGGCCGCTTCGACTTCAGCTTCCTGGCGCACCTCCACCCGGCAAAAGCACACCTCACCGCCTAGCTCCGTGGCCAACGCTTGGCCGCGCTCCTCTTGCATATCGGCGATGATGATACGAGCGCCTTGTTCGGCGAACAGGCGTACGGTGGCCTCGCCTATGCCGCTGGCGCCGCCGGTGATGACGGCCACCTTGCCTTCTAGTTCAGCCATTTTTGGTATGCCTTCGATGTGTTCTGGTTTTAACCTTTGCAGTTATGCGCCTTAAGTTATCTACTTTTGCAGGGGCCGGGCTTGTGTTTCTCGGCAAATGCCGATGCTGCCTCTTGGAAATCCTCCATCAGATATAACTTCAACGGCTGGTTTTGGTGATTGCTCTCAGCCGTCAAGCGGAAAAAGCCCGCCCGTTACCGTGGAGAATGGCGATGTGGGCGTCCCCATCGGCGTCGCATTGCCTGCACCGCTCCATCAACGCCGTGACCGGCTCGTCGCTGAAGGCATTGAGTTCGTCCGGGCGGTTCGGCATGAGCCAGGCGCTCGGCTCTTCACGGGTGTACTCGACGAGGTGCGCAGCTTCAGACATCTTCGGCGTGTTCCTCAGTGTTTAGACCTTGGTCGGTAAACGGGCCAACTCTATGCAGCGGCGAAAAATAGGTCCAGCATTATGCGGATAGTTTGAACGGCCGGATTGGTTTTCTAGTGGTACGCAAAACGCCTAAATACACGCTTCATGACGGTTTTCGTATGCCGCACGGGTTTCCCGCCGAGGGTTTTCGTTCGGTGTCTTCCTACGCGGCCCGCCCCGGGGACCTTTTCATCTCCACCTACCCTAAATCCGGTACCACCTGGATGCAGCACATCGTTTGGCTCATCTTGCACCGGGGAGAGCCGCTGCCAGCGAAGCGCAAGATGACCGAGGCCATCCCGCATCTGGAGGAGGTGGGGGCGGATTTCGTGTCGGCTTTGCCGGCGCCGCGCGTCATCAAAACCCATTTACCGTTTGCCATGACGCCTTATCACGAGGCGGCCCGATATATCTACGTGATCCGCAATCCCTTCGATTGCGCCGTCTCGTTCTTCCATCACACCCGTGGTTTTGTGCGGCATTACGATTTCGCGCAGGGCACTTTTGCCGATTACTTCGAGTGCTTTGTGGCTGGTGATGTGGACTTCGGTGATTATTTCGGCAACGTGCTGTCGTGGTTCGTGCGCCGCGCCGATGCCAATATGCTGTTCTTGAGCTACGAGGAAATGAAAGCCGAGCCCGCCGCCGCCGTGGTGCGGGTGGGCGATTTCTTGGGGCTTGAGCTAGGCGCTTGTGTGCATGATGCGCAGGTACTGGCGCGCATCGTGGAACATTCGAGTTTCGATGCAATGGCAAAAGACCAAGGCCGTTGGTCTAGCGCCAGGCCCGCTGAGATGCCGCCGTTCGTTCGCAAAGGCGAGGTGGGTGATTGGCGTAATCATTTCAGTGCGGAGCAGACGCGGCGGTTGCTCAAGCGCTTTGCTGAATCGCCGCAAGCGCGGGCGCTGCAAGCGCTATGGCCCGAGTTATTACAAGAGGCGGAGCAATTCGCGCTTTGAAATTAGCGAGTGAGTACCTATGGCACGACTGAGCGGTGGGCAAGCGATCGTCAAGTCGCTGAAGAGCTATGGGGTGGATACCATTTTTGGCCTACCCGGCATCCAATTGGATCATCTGTTCAACGCCCTGTATGACGAGGGCAATTCGATTCATGTTCTAAATGCCCGGCATGAGCAAGGGACCGCCTATATGGCTTTCGGTTATGCCCAGTCCAGCGGCAAGGTGGGGGTTTACGCGGTGGTGCCGGGGCCGGGGCTTTTGAATACCACGGCGGCGCTGGCAACCGCTTACGGCTGCAATGCGCAGGTGCTGGCCTTGACTGGACAGATCCCCGCCGCCGCCATCGACCAGGGCTATGGATTGCTGCATGAAATTCCAGATCAGTTGGGTCTGATTCGCAAGATCACCAAATCCGCCGCCCGCATTGACCACGCCAGTGAAGCGCCGCAGCGGGTGCGCGAAGCGTCCACGGCGCTGCGCTCCGGGGTGCCAGGGCCGGTGGAATTGGAAATGGCCATGGATCTGCTGGGTGTGCCCGGCGAAGTGCAGTTGTTGGAACCGGTGGCGCCGTTACCGAATCCAGCGGTGGATACGGACGCGGTGGTGCGGGCGGCCAAACTGTTGGGCCACGCGCAGCGTCCTCTGATTGTCTGTGGCGGTGGTGCGGTGCACGCGGCTGATGAAGTGTTGCAGGTGGCTGAGCTGTTGCAAGCACCCGTGATCACGGGCCGGCTCGGACGAGGCATCGTCAGCGATAAGCATTATCTCTCGATGGACCAGCCCATGGGGCACAAACTGTGGCGGGATACCGACGCGGTGCTGGCCGTGGGCACGCGCTTGCAGCAGCACCGGCAGGTTTGGGGCACGGACGATGCGCTGAAAGTGGTGCGCATCGATCTTGATCCCACGCAGATGGTCCGCATTGACGTGCCCGAGGTGGGCATCGTCGCCGACGCCGCCGATGGCTTGGCGGCACTGGCCGATGCGCTGGAAGAGGTGAATCGTTCGCGGCCTTCAAGAGAAGAGGAACTCACCGCATTCAAAGCCGGTGTGTGTGCGCACATCGAAGCGAAACTGGGGCCGCAATGCGCGTTCATCAAAGCCATGCGCGAAGCGCTGCCCGAAGACGGCATCTATGTGGACGAACTCACACAGGTGAGTTACGTCGCCCGTAGCATGTTTCCCGTTTACGCTCCCCGGACCTTTATCGCCTCCGGTTATCAAGGAACGCTAGGGTCGGGATTCCCCACCGCACTCGGTGTCAAAGTGGCCAACCCGGACAAAGCCGTATTGTCCGTGAATGGCGATGGCGGCTTTATGTTCAATGTGCAAGAGCTGTCCAGTGCGGTGCAGCATGGCATCGATATCGTTGCCGTGGTCTTTAACGACGGCGCCTACGGCAATGTCAAACGCATGCAAGAGGACTTATATGGCGGCCGGGTGATCGCGACGGCGTTGCGTAATCCCGACTTCGTTAAATTGGCGGAGAGCTTTGGCGTGCATGGGGTACGGGCCGAGGGGCCGGGAGAATTGCGCAAAGCCTTGGACGAAGCATTCGCCCGCAACGCAACCACGCTCATCGACGTACCGGTGGGCAAAATGCCTGAGCCTTGGGGTGTGAGTCAGCCGATGGCGCGTTCTAGAGGGTGAATGCGCGCACTTGTGGTGTGTTGTCGGAGGCGCCAGTGTCAGTTTCCCGGCTGCCGGGTACATGCTCCCCTACCCTCCCCATTTGGGGATAAACAGGAAGATCGCTTTCGACACGTTCGAAAATGCGAGAAGTCACCTCGAATGCGGCGACAGGATTATCTTCCGCGATATAGTCCTGAATGGCATCGAGCTGCGATAGCGCAAGCCGGGTCCGGCGAACGCGCATTAAGCCTCGGGGCGATATTTGTTCCGAACAACCTGAAGCTTTTCGTCGGAGGCAAATTCACCGCGGTCTGCTTGCTGAGCTGCGGCTTGAATCAGGCGGTATTCCTGCTCCCAGCTATCGAGGCCGCGCCTTAGCGCGCCATCGATAATATCGCCAGCATCGCGACCGCTTTCACTGGCCAAAGCGAGCGCTCGCTCAGCGAACTCGGGCGGTATGCCGGTTCTTAGCGTCATACGGTTCACCATGACAGTTCACGGGACATCTGCCAAGCAGAATTCCCGGCGCGCAACTCGTACTCGATGACGGTAGCCACGCCGGCATTTGGCTTGGTGGAGCTGCTGTAACACCGTGCGTGCGGCCTCTTGTGGGTCGTACGGCGTGCATTGCACGTGGCCGGGCTTGGGCCGGGCGGCCATATTTACGCACGAAGGAATATCCCCCAAACAAATCGGCACGGCTAAGTGATTCGTAGTGCATCCTTGTTCATCTTTTGCGAAGTGTGGCTCTTGTTTGCGCCTACTCATGCGTCGAACGGTGGAAGGTGCGAGTTCACAGGTCTGGAGGTCACGGCGGAAGGCCAGGATGCAGGCACGGCTGGCGGTGCGCAATTCCGTCGGCTGCGCGATGCCGCAGAACTGGGTGAACTCGCGCACGTGCGTGGAACAGATGTTCCGCGTCAGCAACAAGATGCCCGCCCCGATCAAGTCTGAATCAGAGTTACATATTTTGCACCCACGTAGCAAAGACCACGGCTATTACAGCCATTGCAAACCCGGCGGCCACACGGTAGTAGCCTAGATCGCGCTCTATAGCATGAATTCTTTCACTGAGTTGCTTATCTACAGTGTCGATTTTCTTGGTCACACCTGCGAAGGACTGCACCTCACCGGCCACTGCGGCAATGAATTCGGGGTTCAGACCTTTTTCTACCGCTCCACCCTTCTTTAGCGCTGTGTGGCGATCGAGATTCGCATACCACATCATGAAGATCGGCTGCCCTCGCTTCAGATGGATCGGAACAGGGCCACTGTTGAAGACGGCGAATGTCAACTGACCACGGTAGCCTGGATCTACATGAAAACCCGAGACGTTTACCAACCCGCGGAACTTCACTTTCGTCCGGATCGACATGAAGGCGATGGCGTCATCTGGAACAGTGACGGTCTCCTGCGTGACTAGGAACGCGAACTGCCCCGGTGGAACCGTAAATGCTTCGCCTTCCGTAAGTGTGCGTATAGTAACGGCCGTAGGCTCTGGGCTCTGGTCGCTCGGGGATACGTAAAGCTCCGCTCCGATGGCCAACGTATAGGCCGCGCAGTCCACGCGCTCCGTCGCAAACGGCTCCACAAGTATCGGCAGTCGCTTCTTGAGCGTTTCCCCACTCCAGAACATCCCCGCCCCCTCATTCATTTGCAGCATGTTCGTTGGTATCGTTTCGATACGTTAGCACTGTCCCCAGCGGAAAAGACAGGAAAAAGACATGAATGTCGTTGCACACGGTATCGATTTAGTCATTGTCGCAGAGCTTGGCCGTCTTATTGATGACCCTCGCGCTCTATTCCTTCCACGGACCTTCACGCGAGATGAACTCGACGAAATCGGTGACACAGCCGACAAGATGGAGCGCCTAGCTGGCCGCTTTGCCGCCAAAGAAGCGGTCCTCAAAGCTCTAGGAACCGGCTTTGGCGGCGGTGTCGGGTTCTCGGACGTCGTCATCCATCGCCCCCCGGGCTCCCCTCCTCAGATCTTGCTATCGGGCGGCGCAGCAAATGCTGCCTCATGCCTCGGCATCCAAGAGTGGCTCCTAAGCATCACCCACGCTGGTAGCATCGCTATGGCGAGCGCGCTCGCATTGGGCTGCCCTCACTGTGATAGCTCGGATATCTGAACGGCTTTTGCAGGGCCTAGATACTCAATTCTCCGTCCATCGAGGTCAACGGCAACCCGCCCACCCCTTGCCGCGACAATAGCCCGCCAGACCTCAAATCCTTGCACGATTGCTTCTTCCCATTCACCCGGGGTGCACCGGTTCACTTCCAGGTGTGATGTCATGCCTTTGATCGTACGAAGAAGCTGGGAATCAAGCGACTTGATCCCCTTCAGCATTCGGTGCCGACGCGCGTAGTCGAATACAAGTGCCGACACCCCTTCCTCAATCACGATCGCGCGTCCCCCATCTTCCACCTCATCCAACAGCGGCTGACTCTTGCGTTTGCGTTTCAGCAGCGCCCGGGTTGTCGGCGACCATCCAAGCACGGCAGCATAAGCAAAGTGGAAAATGTCATGAAACCTATACCCATCCGGGTCGTAGGCATTATCGGTCAGTTCTTCTCCGAACCGCTTGCCGTTGATGACAGCACACACTTGCCTTGCGTTGGTCCCTTCGCTCTCACATAGCTCGACCTCGAAGCGTCGCGGCAATCGTTCTCCTGCCGGTAGCTCTGCATCGAATACCAGCGGTTTTGTCCGCTCCGTAGACCACCGCGCCTTGACTTTCTCGAGATTGGCAGTAGCGATCTCCTCTAGTGTCAATCCAACCTTGTTGGCAACGTTTGCGAGATACCAGAGCTGATCGCCTAGCTCCTCACGCACACGCTCCTTGAACAGCCGGTGAGCTTCGCCATCGCGAAGGTGCTTCTTATACTCACTCAGAAGTTGTCCGGTTTCCCCAGCGAGCCCAAGCATCGGAACGACTAGAGCCAGTATCTCCTCGGTGTCATCACCACGTGGAACACGATCAGTGCGCTGTGCCTCCTTCTGGTACGTGTCAAGCTCCATGGTTCTCTCCTACAATGGCCGCATCCTCTTGCGCGGCGTGCATTTTCTCGTTAACTCCCCATTTCGGCGGATAGAACAGTTCGACAGGTTTCGCCGTGGGTTCGAACTTTTGTTTTATTCGCACGCGTCCTGTCCTGCCGGCGATGTGAGGGTGTGCTACCCGTGCGTATTTATCGACTTCACAGAATAGATTCTGGCAGTCAATCAGCTGCAGACGGCGGCCCCACAAAGCTCGAAAATTCAATCCCAGCCGGGTAGCTTCCTCCTCCTGACGATCGGCCATGAAACGAATCAGTTCCGGCTCGTTGAGCCCCCCGCTATCGACAAAACATTTGCGAATCCCATCACGCGCCCCTGGCCCCGGTACTACAAACTCCATTTCGCTGAAGTGTGTGACTTCGCTGTAGTTGATGTCGGTCACAAACTGATAAGCCAGAAAGTCACCGATCGTTGGATAGGACCGCAGCTGCTCAAAGCCTTCGCGCATTGTTCGGGTCTGTGCAAGGCGGTCGGGTAGCGCTTCTCGCATCATGCGCTCCAACAACAAGAGGTGGTTCTGATGCTTCTTTGCTTGTCCGAATGCTCTGGTCCCTGGGGGCATGATGTAGGCGGCCGAGTAAATCCGCTGTCCACCCCGCATTGCTCTTTGAAGCGCTTGGTCGTAGCGATCGAAGCGGTAGTCTTCGAACGTGATGGGCCCAAGGGCGTGCTGCAGGAATTCCCAGGTCTCGATCTTGTTGAAAAACTTAAACAGCAAAATGCGAAAGCATACGTCCTGCGGCGTATCAGGTAGATCGCTCCTATAAATCACATTGCGGATAAGATACTGACTCACGCGGTCAGACGCGCGGTAGGCATTAGTGAACTTGTAGTGCCTAAGAACAGGGTCTCGAGTCCATGGAGGAGCCGATCCCCGTACACGATGAAAGAATACCGCTTGGCGCTCTGCGGCGAAGCGCCAATAAGTCTCATAGACTTGCGAGACTTTAGCGGGAGCAAGATGGCGAAGAACTATCGGAGCAAGGGGTGCAGGGGCCCCCTGAGTAAGAGGGACAACACCTTGGGTTGGCCTTCTTGCGACGCTGGCTTCATCAGCTAAGGTCTTCTGCATAGCAGGCTTATGTGGCTTCTTAATCAAGAGGCTAGCGCTGCAATAGGCGCCGGGAATACAGCACTCACGGGTGGATCCGCAAGGTCCCGCGCGGCCTCGACCAATGGCGCAAGCTGAGGATCACTTTTCCCAATACGCTCCAATTTGGCCACTCCCACCATCACGTTTACCTGTGCAAGCGGCAAGCTCATCTCATGAGCCATAAACGCACCCAAGTGAGTAAGGCCGAGATAGTTTCCGTAGGCTTTGTCGAAGATCTGTTGGGTGGCGTAGAAAGCGTTGACAGCGAGACCCTCTGCCGTGGGTACGAAGCTCACTTGCTGCAAGCACGGAAAGCCTAGTTGGGCACTCCTGACATGATCTCGCTCTGGATCAAAGGTCGTCGCCTGAAGAAGCGAACGGCGCACGCCTGAGCGAGAACCGTATTCAGACAGGATCCACTCCAACTGGTTGCCATCGCACGGTCCACGGCCATACATTGCCAAGCGCTCGAAATACAGACCGCGATGGTTGAGTTTTTTATTTAGGGCTCGCCATCGAGGGAATGTCTTACGGTAGAGTTCGAAGAAACGGTCGCGATCGCCGGCCGACATCCTCCAGAGTCTCTGCGGAAAAATCGTGAACGCCACATCTTCTGACGAGAGCTTGCCTCTTTGCGCTAGTAAGCGGTCTAGATCTCGGCGCACAGATTCATCTTCTGGATGTGAGCCATCCGTACGGAATCCGGACAAGCTCAACACTAGAGGCGCAATCTCCGTCCCAGCACAGTCGAGCACCCGGAGCAGAAGCCGCAACCACGCGTGCGATAGATTGGTCTCTCTAAGCACTACAGGCTCCATGGGCTTAGCCGTTCTCTTCATCGGGATCATCATCGAGATGACGGTACTGGGCGAGCCCTACATAGCCCCGGATGGCAATACGGACAAAAACGGCCCATCCTGAGTCGGTAGTAGCGCGTACGATACCGGTCCGCTCTGCCCGCAACAGTCGGCCACTGATGAGATCTCGGTCATGACGCAGCCCGTCGCCGGAAACCGTGGTGTCAGGCGGAAAGAGGATTAGTGTTTCGGTCTCTGCGTCAATGGTAGGAGCGGCATAGTGGTGATCGGCAACTATCAAGGGAGCAGACGTGACTTCGCCCAAGATAGAAGTGCGCAATGCCTTTGGGGTTACGCGTTGCAGGTCGGCGGCGCGAGTTCGCGAGAGGAGACTGACGCCTGCTGACAGATGAGTTAGAAGTGTAGAGTAACCAACGCCGAACTCGCAGGCGATGGTAAACAACTGTGCTGCGGATGCGAGAGCGGGGTCCCAGTGACGGACCGAGAAGGCGCGTCGTAGACCAATAAGCGGCATGAGAGCAAAACCTGCGAAAGCATCCGCCAGAAACTCCTTGGGGTCCAGTGAGCGCTTCTGAGCATCCTCGCAGAGTTCGTCGATCGACGAACCGTGTCCGAAGACATGATGACCGAGTTCGTGTGCGCAGTTAAAGTTGCGCCGTACCAGAGGGCGATGTGCTGAGAGATGGATTCTTGGCGGGGTCCCGCGCTGGTACATGCCCTCCATATTGATGTTATTAAAGCGTACAACCACGCCTAGCTTTTGGCAGATGTCGTAGATGCATATAGGAGTCGCTTGGCCAACTTTGGCCTGGGCACGCGCTTCGGCAGCCGCGCGAATAGCTTCGGTGGCGAGTGTACGGCGATCGGAGCGTTGCATGGTACGCGTAACATTCATCGAAGATCGCTATCCTCACTCGAGTTGGAGCCACTGCGCATAGCGGCCAGAAGCTTGAGAAGACGTTCGAGGTCATCCGGCTTGAGCTTCGACAATTCGCGTGCGGCGAGTTCAATTCGGGGATCACTGGCGTCGAGTACGTCAGGCGCCTCACCGAGCAGCCAAGCAACGCTAACATCGTAGATCTCCGCAAGACGAGAAAGTTCGTCACTGGAGACGCGCCGGTTGCCTGCCTCAATCTCTGAGACAGACGGGCGGTGCAAGCCGAGCATCTTCGCGATATTGCCCTGAGAAAGTCCGGCGAGCTTGCGCGCTTCCTTCAGGCGTGCCGCGATTCGGCTACGTTTCGAATCGGCTGTCATGGCGTTGCCACTTCCTTCTCCGTGTTCTGCATTAAGGAGGAAATAGCAACCACGATCTCATCAATGGAGCGAGGCAGTTTTGTGACTTCGTCAACGAAAATATTCATGTTGTTCGGGATGGCAACACCAACCTCAACAGCCAGAATCGTTGTGGCAACCGGCCAGACTTTGCTATCGAATTGCGGGATGCCCTCTACTGGTTTGACTGCGCCATCCAACCGTGAGCACTCAAGACCGCTATCGATCTGGATTTGCTCGAGGACGGCGATCAATTTCTTTTTCAGCGTGGCGGGATACATCCGTAGATGACCTCTCACAGTAGGTTACTATAGGTAAGATTATCTTACCATACACTCTGGGGGTGGCGATGCAAAGAGCGTGGTTTCCAGATTTGGCGAGACGCGCCTACGCTGGAGAGACTACGCCGTCAACTTTGAGGCCAGACTGTGTGAAAAGTCCGGCTTCGGTATGCTCTTGGTGTTGTACCACCGGGGCATGAGATGACGGATTTCATCCAGGGTGTGAATCGGTATCAGAGCACGCTGTTTCCGGAAACGCTCGATGCATATATCGACGAAGACAATGCTGTCAGGGCGATTGCCGTATTCATTGACGCGCTCGACCTTCTCCGGACTGGGTTTCAGCGTCGCGCCTCGCTCCTCAGGACGGCCTGCCTACAACCCCGCTACGATGGCTGAAGCTGTACGTGTACGGCTACCTCAATCGGGTACAGTCCAGCCGGTCTCAAGGTGTAGGGCTTTCAGCGGATGGTCGATGGCGCGATATTGATGAGCTTTAACCTATATAAATGTACATTCGCTGCTATGCTCATGCATCATCAGACTGTGACGACAAGGAGGACTGATGAGCAGATTGATTGTTGAAGTATCCAGTGAACAACATCAGATGATTAAGGCGCTGGCGGCTACCGAAGGCAAAACCATTAGAGAGTATGTGTTAGAACGTATTCTGCCTGCCTCCAACGGCGATGATGAGCAAGCGGCGTGGGAAGAGCTAAAAGCCATATTGCATGATCGTATTGAAAGCGTGAAAACACGCGGCGCCTCCAAACGATCCGTGTCAGGCATTACAGACGAAACGCTGCAGAAGCTCGGCAAAATATAGCGATGGCTCATTACGAGAAAGCCCCGGAAGCTGATGAGGACTTAGAAGGCATTGTTGCCTATACGGCAGCGAGCTGGGGCGTAACCCAGGTGCGAAAATATATGGCCGGGCTTGAGCGAAAGATGGAAGATTTGGCGACCGGTAACGCGCATTACAAAAGGTTTGATGACCTTGCCAGGGGATTGAAAGTCAGCAAATATGAGCATCACTACATCTTCGGTCTGGAACGAGAAGGCAAACCGACGCTGATTCTCGCTATATTCCACGAGCGCATGAGCATGATTGAGCGAATCATGAAAAGGCTAACCTAGCATAAGCAACACCGGTCATCGGGTGATGTGCGAGGAACCGGACATGGTTAACCGATGCTTGCTGGAGATGTTGGCGACCTGACTACGCACATCAAAGAGAAAAATCCACCGGCTCGGTCCAAGGCCCATTGCCCTCGCCGTCATGTTCTTCCCACCACCAACCGCTTTTCAGCATATTGGCGCGGCGCCGGGGGCCGGGCATGTTCGGATCCAACAAGTCGTAGGCCACGTCACCGTGGTAGAAGGCAATCGAGCCTTCGGGGGTTTGCGTGATGTGGGTGTGGTATTCGAAGGGTGCTTCGATGCTGTCCAACACCTGCTGCACGGTACCGTAGCGGCGTAGCCAGTCCAGGGTCACGAAGGTCGGCGTCACGATCTCTATCTCTCCCTCGTGGCGCCACCTGAGCGCGGTGGATGGCATGACCCATGCGTGCTCGGTGATCTCTGCGCCATCTATAGCAATTTCCGCCATCTCTTCCGGCGCTCGGGTGAGGAAGAAATGGGTGGAAAAGCGCGTTGGCCGAATGGGTGGCGGCAGCCAATGGGCGAAGTGCTTGAGTGCGCAACCGCTGAGCTCGATGCCGGCCTCTTCCTGCGCTTCGCGCTTG
The DNA here is from genome assembly GCA_012103455.1 of Gammaproteobacteria bacterium. Taxonomy (GTDB): domain Bacteria; phylum Pseudomonadota; class Gammaproteobacteria; order HK1; family HK1; genus WLWT01. Next base: position 1,298,645 of record WLWT01000001.1, on the reverse strand, counting down.
GCCGCGTTGCGAAATGCGTCCAATGCATCGGTGGCCCCGGCGCCGTCTTCCGCATCCACGCGGCCGCCGGGAAACACCCACATGCCGCCGAAGAGGATCATGGAGTTCTTGCGTAACATGAGCACTTCGATGCCGGCACGGGTATCGCGGGCTATCACCACGGTGGCCGCATCAATGGGCGGTGCATGGGCGGGTGACGGGGGCTGGCTTGGCATGGGGAAAACTCTGTTCGAACTCGCTGTTACTGCTCGTACGGCCTGCACGGCAAGAGCATATCCGGCTATCACGAGTGGAGCAAAGTCAGCCCGCCGGGGTGTACTACTCGCGCAAAACGAAGACTGGAACAACTAATAGTGACCATGCGGGCGGTACCATGGGTGGCAGTGTCGAGGTAGAGGCGCAGGGTGAGGCGGATGAGTGGTTGCGAGTTCTCGGGGTACAAAAAACCGTGAAGCGCCTGGCATGGCCGCTGGGCCAGCGCCAGTTCCCACCAAAAGCACTAGAATTATGATCAGTTGTGCCGATGGTTTCGCTGGAGAGCATCAAGCCCGAAAGTTCATGATGTCTTGCCGCAGGACCCACACTTGAAAAACCACCGAGTAGCGATCGGTAGCGTCGAAATATTGCGCGAGCCCGGGTGAAGTTATGACGTTACGCAGCGACATAGGACGGCTCAACGAGGGACAACTACGGGCGCGGCTGGCATTGTTGGAGGAAGCACTGGAGGCGATCGCCGATGGTTTTATTCTTTTCGACGCGGATGACCGGGTGGTGACTTTCAATGAGAATCACCGGCAGTTGTTCCCCTCTATTGCCGCTTTGCTGCGCCCTGGGATCAGCTACAAAGAGCTGCTCCAGGCACAATACGCCGATGGCCGGTTCGGCAAGAACGATAAGGCCAGGCGGCGAGCCATTGTCCAGCGTATCGATGAGCACCGCAATCCTAGAGGGCCGGTGGAGCAGACCTTCGCCGATGGCCGCGTGGTGCGCTTGAGCGAGCAGGTAACACCGTCGGGCGGTATCGTCGCCGTGCGCACCGATATCACGGAGCTACGGCAAGCACAGGAAGATTTGCGCCAGCGGCATCATCAGTTGCTGGACAATATCGCCGAGGCCGCGTTCGGCATCGACATGGAGGGGCGCTTTACCTTTGCCAACCGCTCCTGCGTGGACCTGCTCGGGTTTCCCAGTGAGGCGCACCTGTTGGGGCGCGATATGCATGCGCTGGTGCATCCCTCCGATGAGGCGGGCGAGCCGCTTGGCGTGATCGATTCGCCACTATACACGGTGTTGCGCGATGGCGATGGCGTGCACGTCAATACCGAGGTGATGTGGCGGGCCGATGGCAGCTCGATACCGGTGTCGTACCGGGCGCACCCGGTGATGCGAGACGGCGAGCGGGTCGGCGCCGTGGTGACTTTTCTGGATGTGACCGCGCACCGGGAAGCGCAGCGCGAGCGTGATGCCTTGGACGCCCGTCTGCGCCAAGCGCATAAGATGGAGGCGGTGGGCCAGCTTGCGGGCGGCGTGGCCCATGACTTCAACAATATATTGACCGGCATGCTCGGCTTTACCGAGTTGTTGCTCATGGAGATGGACGGTGGTTCCAGGGAAACCTTGGTCGAATATCTGCATGAAATCCGCCGCGGTGGTGAAAGAGCCCGCGAGGTGGTCTATCAATTGCTCGCGTTTAGCCGGGTGGAACCACCGGAGACGGAGCTGCGGCCCATGGCGGCGGTGGTCGAGGAGGCGCTATCGTTTTTATTGCCCATGCTGCCGCCGAACATCACGGTCGAGGCGAATCTGGGCGCGCGTAATTTCGTGACGCGGTTGGATTCAGTACAACTTCACCGGGTGGTGCTGAATCTTTGTATTAATGCCAGGGATGCGATGCGTGGCTCCGGCGGTGGCGCCATAACCGTGAGTTTGGCGGAGCGCAGCGTACATCAGGTCACTTGTGTGTCATGTGGTGCCGGATTCGACGGCCTTTTTGTCGAACTGTGCGTGGAGGATGAGGGCACCGGCATCGAACCGGCGGTGGTGGCGAAGATGTTCGATCCGTTTTTTTCCACCAAGGCCGCCGGCATAGGGACGGGCATGGGGCTGTCGGTGGTTCATGGTATCGTGCATGAGCACGGCGGCCACGTGTTAGTGGACGCCGCTGGTGCGGGCGGCGCTCTTTTCCGTGTGTTCCTGCCGGCCCTTGAAATGTACAACTGATGAGAATGACCGGGGATCTGCAATGTTGACTATTCTTGGCCGGCGTACGTCCGGCAATGTGATGAAACCGCTCTGGGTTGCCGATGAGCTGAGCATAGCGTACGAACAGGTGGACATAGGCGGGACCTTTGGCGGCAATGATCAGCCTGATTATCTGGCGAAGAATCCCATGGGTCTGGTGCCTACGATTATCGATGACGGTTTTGTCTTGTGGGAGTCGAACGCGATTACCCGCTATCTGTGCCAAAAGTACGGCACTGGCGTGTTGTATCCGCAGGATCCGCAGGCGCGGGCGACGGCCGACACCTGGATGGATTGGCAGTTGACCGCCATTAGCCCGATGATGCGGCCGGTGTTCTGGGGGCTAGTGCGCACGCCTCCTGCGGAGCGCGATCAGGCGTCCATAGCGGCCGGTATCGAGCAGGGCATCAAGCTTTTTGGCATGCTCGATGCGTATCTGGCCGATCGCCGGTACATCGCTGGCGATACCTTGTCCATGGGCGACATTCCGTTGGGGCCGCAGGTGCACCGCTGGCTCAATATCGTGGAGCAGCGCCCGGCGATGCCCCATCTTGAAGCCTGGTATGCGCGGTTAACCGAGCGGCCTGCTTTTCGCACTCATTGCATGATTCCTATTGAGTAAGGCTGGCCGGCTGAGGCGAACTCTTCCTCTAACCGGCGTTTGGTGGCGAAATCTTTTGTTCGCGGAACACGGAACTCATCCTGAGCACCTTGCTTAGCGGGTGGCGGGCTGATCGCGGATCTCGATGCGGGGACTGATGGTGTGGAGTCGTCGAAATAGGTCTTAGCCGATCCGTAGTTGGTCATGGGTCCCTCCGGATGCGCTCGCCGATGGGCCTATCGTCCAAGCCGTCTACCCCGAACGCAGTGCATGTATGCACTTTCGAAGCCTCTCGTTTTGTGTTATGCAGCGCCGCTGATCGGGCGGTGCGCAGGCGATGTGCGGCACTGCGTTCGGCTGCCCAATGGCTGGCACACTTAGCTGGAGGTTCCCCTTAGATGAAATCCGGGATGAAATCCGCCCTATGCGAGCGGCTGGGTATCGAGTTTGCGCTATTCGCTTTTTCTCACTGTAGAGACGTCGTCGCCGAGGTCTCGAATGCAGGTGGCATGGGGGTGCTGGGGGCGGTGGGTCACACGCCCGAGAGCCTGGATATCGAACTCGATTGGATCGATGAGCACGTCAACGGCAAGCCCTATGGCGTGGACCTGTTGGTGCCGAACAACATGGATAGCAAGGAGGCGTCCATATCCGCCGCCGAGCTCGCGGCGCGCATTCCGCCGGAGCACCGTAATTATGTCTCGGAACTGCTAGCCAGCCACGGCATAGGCACCGCCGATCTGTGGGAAGATTTCATCGCTGAGGGTTACGGCGACAACCTGCGCGAGGCCGGTGCCGCCTTGGTGATGGATGTGGCTTTCGCTCACCCGATCAAACTCATCGTCAACGCGCTGGGCGTGCCGCCTGCGTATATGTTGGAGCAGGCGCGGGAGAGAAATGTTCTAGTCGGCGCACTGACGGGAGCGCGCGAGCATGCGCTTAAACACGCTGACGCTGGCGTCGATGTGCTGGTGGTGGCTGGTACCGAGGCGGGTGGTCATTGCGGCGAGGTGTCCACCTTGGTGCTGGTGCCGGAGGTTCTAAGGGCCATCGAACCTTACGGTGATCGCATATCGGTGCTGGCCGCGGGGGGGATTGTCACCGGCCGGCAGATGGCGGCGTGCATGGCCATGGGCGCCGCCGGTGCCTGGACCGGTTCGGTCTGGCTGACCACCGCCGAGGCGGAGACGACGGGCGCCGTCAAGGAAAAAATGTTGGCGGCCACTTCCAGACACACGGTGCGCTCGCGCAGCCGCACCGGCAAGCCCACGCGCCAGCTCAAATCGGCGTGGACCGATGCGTGGCAGGCGGAGTCGAGCCCGGATCCCTTGCCGATGCCGCTGCAGGGTCTTATCAGCAAGCCCGCTTTTACCAAGATCGATAAGCTCGCCGCAAGCGGTCACGAGGGTGCTAAACAATTAGCTAGCTACTATGTGGGGCAGGGCGTCGGGCTTATGGAGCAGGCGCAATCGGTACGCTCGGTGGTATATGACTTCATGCGCGATTACGCCGATGCGGTTGAGCGCTTGACTGACACTTTAGAACAATAGTGCCGGCAAAAAGGGCCCGCTAAAAATCGGTAGGTGCGCCGCCTTCTTCCCGGCGCTTGGCGACGAAGGCGGCGAGTTCTTCGCGTATCGCCTCGTCCATGGGTGGCGGTTCGAACTCGCGCAGAATTTGCTTGTACAAGGTATTGGCTCGTCGCTCGGCATGTTCGGCGCCGGCTAGCTCCCAACTCTCGAAGTTGCGCCAATCCGATAAGAAAGGGCTGTAGAACGCTGTTTTATAGCGCGCCTGTGTGTGGGCGGCGCCTAAAAAATGGTCATGGGGACCGACCGCCCGAATCGCATCGAAGGCGAGATCATCCTCGCTGACACCCACCGCACTCTGGTAGGCGTTCATCTGCTGTAGCAACTCGCAATCCATGACGAATTTCTCGAAGCTGGTGCAAAGCCCGCTCTCCAGCCAGCCGGCTGCATGGTAGACGATATTGCAGTGGGCCGAGTTGCAGGCTTGTAGCGATGCACTGCTCTCCCAGACGGCTTGTCCGTCCGGGTAGTTGGCCACGCAAGCGTTGGAGGCGCGCATGGGCAACCCGTAAAACCGTGCCATCTGTCCCGACATCTGGGTGGCCCGTGCGTATTCCGGGGTACCGAAAGCGGGTGCGCCCGACTTCATATCCACGTTGGAGGTAAATGATCCATAGACCACCGGTGCACCGGGGTTGACGATCTGTAGTAGAACGATGGCGGCCAGGGCTTCCGCCGTTTGCAGGGAGACGGCACCGGCCAATGTTACCGGTGCCATCGCACCGCAGAGCGTGAACGGGGTGACGATGACCGGCTGCCCGCGCTTGGCGCAACGCATGGCACCGTCCAGCATGGGCCAGTCGTGTTTCAAGGGCGAGGAGGAGTTGATGTTGGTGAACATGCGCGGCGCCGCGTCGAACTCCCGGTGGGTGAGGCCGGCGGCGATGCGCACCATCTCCATGCCGTCTTCGATGCGCGCGGTGCCCAGCGAGTAGGCGTGCATGACTTTGTCGCACAGCGTGAGCGCATCGTATAGGGCGTCCAGGTGCCGCACCGATGGGTGCACGTCCACCGGTTCCACCGGGTAACCGGAATTGAAATGTATGCAGTTGAAAAACTGGGTCAGCCGCAACAGGTCGCGGCAGTCCTCCCTGGTGCCCTCGCGCCGGCCATGGTCCAAATCGCGGACATTGGGCGGGCTGGCCACGGCGCCGAAGCAGTAGTGGCCTGCGCCCCATACCAGGGCGTGCTCCGGGTTGCGGGGCGTCACGGTAAAAGAACTGGGCGCGGTAGCCAGGTGAGCGCGCACGAACTGCTCATCCATGCGTACCCGATCGGAGTCGGGATCCACCTCCGCGCCGGCCCCGTGTAGCACGCGCTTGGCGTCTTCATGCAGAAAGTCGATGCCGATTTCCTTGAGAATGCGCATGGCGTTGGCATCAATACGCGCTACACCCTCGCTATCGAGTGGCGCCACGGGTGGATCGCTAAATTGCGGCAGCATCCATGGCATCTGTTGAATGGCCGTCTTCGCTGGCGCTCTACCGCGGATGGCGCCACGGCGGCGGGCGCGGCCGCCCGCTGGATCTGGTTGGTTCATGACTGCTTCGGCCTGGGGCGGTGTTGCGCGGTTAAATGGATGGGGGCGACCCTAACGCGAAGCGGCGCGGGCGGGTCGTCGGAATCGAGTCCTGGAGTGTCGTCGGCGCGTCACATAAGTGTGATCCCATGGGGCTACTTGCCGGTGAAGGGGGCATGTCCCATGCTGGCGATCATTCACCGCAGCCAAGCCATTTCTCGCCATGCCATTCACGCTGTTGTCACTCGATATCGATGGCACCTTATTGGCGGCGGACGGCACTTTGCCGCCGGCCAATGTGAAAGCTGTGCAGCGGGTAGCGGCGCAAGGTGTTCGGATCGTGCTGAACACGGGGCGGATGGTGCCGAATATCGAGCCTATTGTTGACCAACTGGGTGTTGATCCCATTGTCTGCGCTTATAACGGCGCCAAGGTGCTGGCACCCCGTAGCGAGGGGCGTACGGCTTTGCTGCATAAACCGATCGCCGCCGGCCACGCGGTGCAGATCGTGGAAGCGGCTATGGCGGCGAGTTGGCTACTGTTCTTTTATCATGAGGACTGTATTTATACTGAGTTTCGCACCGGGCTATGGGAGCGGTATGCGCCCGAGGTGAACTACAAAATCGTGCCCCTGGAGCAATTGCGGGGGCTATCGGCGACGAAGCTGATCGCGGTGTCGGATCCTGCCCATATGGACGCAGTGCGCGAACAGTTGGTGCCTGCGGTGGCCGGATTATCCGTGGTGCGCTCTGAGTCTGAGTACATGGAAATGATGGCCCCCGGTGTGAACAAAGGGGCAGTGCTGCAATTCGTTGCGGAGTATGCGGGGGTGCCTATAGAGTCGTGCCTGGCCATGGGTGACGGGGGCAACGACATCGAGATGTTGGACGTTGCCGGGCTGGGTGTGGCTGTCGCCAATGCCCGTGGCGATGTCAAGGCGGCGGCGGATGTGGTTATACAAGAGACTGCCGATGATGCCGCCGTGGCCGCTTGTATTGACCGGTATTTCGCCAGGTGAGGGGTGCGTGGGTGGTACCCGCGTCAGCTTCACATTTGGCGAAAACGGCCAGCGAAGGTTTTGCTTACCGGCAGCAGTTCCGCACGGTTTCTAAGCCGCACCTGTAGCCGTCCGGCGAAGTCGCGCACCGCTTCAGCGATGTGGCCAGCGTTGACGATGATGCTGCGGTGAATGCGCCAGAATTGGTCCGGGTCCAGATCCTGCTCAAGCTGTGACAATGGCGTGCGCAGCAAGTGTTCGTGGTGCGCCGTGAATACGGCGGTGTATTTGCGGTCCGCGCGTAAATACACTGCCTCGGACACGTTGATCAACTCCACGCTGTCACCGTGGCCCACCCTCAGCCAACGTAAATGCGAGGCCGGCTTGATCTCCGTCAGCAGTGCGCGAAGAGCGGCGGGATCGAAGTTGAATTTGGCCGGGCGATGCTCACCGGCCTCGAGGCGGGGGCGCAGCCGGTTCACGGTTTCTTGTAGCCGGGCCTCGGTGACCGGTTTTAACAGATAGTCAACGGCGGCGCGCTCAAAAGCTTCCAGGGCATGAGCGTCGTAGGCGGTTACAAACACGATCAGGGTATCGCCCGCGTGGCGGGCCACGTCTAGACCGCAAACGCCTGGCATGCGGATGTCCAAGAACGCGATATCCGGCTGCCAACGGCTGAGCGCTTGTATCGCTTCGGTGCCGTTGCCGGGTGTCTGCACTATTTGCAGTTTGGGCCAGCACCGCGCGAGCAAGCCGCACAGGTGGCGGGTCAGCAGGGGTTCATCATCGACTACCAGCGCTGTTGGCACGTTATTGATGCTCCTGTGGCTAATACTCCCGTGGCTAATACTCCAGTGGCGCCAGTGGCCAGGCAAGGGTGATCCGTGAACCTCGCGGATGGACGGGCTCGATGCGAAGTTCGCCGGCGCTCCCGAATAACGCCTGCAGCCGGTCGCGAAGGTTGCTAAGAACCTGTTCAAGATCTGACGATTTTGGACATCTGACCTAAACTATTGTTATCCATAGTCATAGCGGCTGCGAAGGCAATGACAGACGAGCGAATCTACCCGAGTGACCTATCTCGCCAACAGTTCGAGAAAGTTAGACCGATCCTGGAGGCGGCGCGTCGGCGAACCAAGCCAAGACAACTCGATCTCTATCACGTGTTCAACGCAGTGTTGTACGTGCTGAAGACCGGCTGCCAATGGCGCATGTTGCCCAACGAGTATCCAAAGTGGCGAAGTGTGCATGAGTATTTCACTATCTGGCGGCAATCGTCCCCAGAAGACTCTTGCAGCGCCTTGGACAAGGCGTTAAAAAAATGGGTTGGCGAGGCCCGCGAATCCCAGGGGCGCAGTGGCAAAGCCAGCCTGATCATCGTTGATGCACAGAGCGTGAAGAACACAGACAGTGCAAACCACAAAGGTTATGACGCAGGCAAGAAGACTTCTGGTATCAAGCGGCACATAGCTGTGGACACTCAGGGATTATTGCACGCTGCTTTTGTGACCACGGCAAATGTCACTGATCGAGCTGGGGCACTGGCCGCACTTGCTGCTCAAGCAGATGGGCGCCTCTCGGAGGTTAGGTGTGTAGTGGGCGATGGCGGGTACACGGGGATGGCTTTCGCTGGCGAAGTGCTGAGATTAATCGGAGCGAACGTCGAAATTATCAAACGCTCGGACACGGGTCGTTTTGCCGTCCTCCCGAAGAGGTGGGTTGTCGAGCGAACCTTCTCATGGTTTGAGAAAAACCGCCGGTTGTGGAAAAACTGTGAGCGGCTAATCGAAAGCTCGTTGGGCATGATGCTACTTGCAAATATTGCGCTGTTGCTTCGGAGATCTTGAACAGGCTCTAAGACCGGTGCCCGTGCCCGCCGAGGGCGGCGCATTTTCCACACCGGCACCGCTGTCTTCAACGACGATATTCATGTGGTCGCCATGCCGCTTGACCGTGACGCTGATCTGGCCACCGCAGGCTAGCGGTTCAATACCGTGGACGGCGGCGTTTTCCACCAGCGGTTGGATGAGGAGCGCCGGTAAGAGCGCTTGCTTCAGGCCATCGTCGGCTTCAATGCTGAACCGCAGCCGAGCGCCTAGGCGGACGCTTTGGATCTCGAGATAAGCGGTCACGATGTCGAGTTCGTCTTGTACCGTGGTCCGGTTGCTGCGGCTGCGTTTTAGACTTGCCCGCAACAGCAGGGTCAGGTGCTCCAGCATGTGCTCGGCCAGGTCCGGGCGATGGCGGATCGAGCCGTGGATGGCCGCGAGCGTATTGAATAGAAAGTGCGGTTCTATCTGTGCTTGCAGAAGCTTGAGTTCGGTTTCCGCCAAGGTTTTTTGTTGGATGGCCAGCCGCGCCCGTTCCTGCTCCAGGGCGTCGCGGGTAGCCCAGAGGTTGGCGTGGATGACGTAAGCGGCGATACCGATGAGGCCGAACAGCGTGCCGTAGACCAGTGCGCTGAATTCCCGGGTGATGAAGAACAGCGGATCGCCGGTCACGATGGCGCCGCCCAAGGAGAGCCCCACTAAGAGCCCGAGTGGCAGCGAAAAGACCGCCGCCACGATGGGCGGCCAGCGCGCCGGGAACAGCCGCAATCCCAGTAGGGCTGCCCCATGGATGGAAAAGCCGATGCAGTAAGAGACGGCGAGGTGATCGCTCAGCACGTCGTGAGCGGTGAGGAGATAAGTGGTGATGGCGATGGCGAGGCAAAACACGGCGTTGGCCAACACCGCCGCTAGATGTCTTTTGAGATTGAGCACTAGGGTACCTCTTACCGTGCGCCAGTGCTTAGCCAACCCCCTGCCATTTGCCGTGCAAGCCCAGAGGGAGCGGGTAGGGCAAGGTGGCGATCGCTACCGGACCGTCCGCCAGCCGCTTGCCGTCGAACACGTTGAGCCGTGTTTTTTCTTCCCGGTAGGCGAGGGTGGTGCCTACCAGCCAGAAACGGCCGCCGTCTCCGGGCACGATGAGATGTTCTTCGGCTATCTCATGGGCGGGATAGGTGTAGCGGACCGAGTGGCCGCTGGTGACATCCAGCAGCATGACGGTATCGAAATGCCCGTGCTCCGTCTCCTGGCCTGGCTGGGTTGTGAGTAGTGCGACATGACGGTATTGGCGCCCGCTCACGCGCGGATCGATGGTGGGAAATTCGCCGGCCTCATGGGCCGCCATGAGCGGCTCTTCGGTGGCGTACCCTGTTGCCGGATGGAGCACGTAGTTGAATGAGCGCGCGGGTGCGCCCGCGCCATTGTCCTGGCCCCGCATGATGTCGCGGAAACGGCCGAACATGATGGAAGGATCCGGCGCGCGGGCGCCATCGAAGCGGATAAAACCGTCTTTGTCTTCCCAGGCGTTGCCGAAGTGAAACACCCATTGTGCCGGCAACTCCAGCCATGTGGTGCGGCTGAAGTCGTTTTTGTCCACCACCAGCACGCGGGTGGGGTGTTCAGGGTGCCAGCGGTGCGCTTGCAGGAATGTTGCCGATGATGCGCCGGGCTCGAAGTGCAGGGGCGGGATCAGGAACACCAGATGGCGCCGGGTCACGACGAAGTCGTGAATCATGGTGATCGGATCGATGGGGAGGGCGGCGGCTTTGACCAGCGTGCCGGCGGCGTCTATGTGCCATAGCACCAGCCGTTTGGCCGCGGACACATAGCCGAAGTTCCAGAGCGTGCCGTCCGCTTCCACTCGGGGGTGAGCGGAAAAAGGCAGGCCCTGGGTCTGCGGCGAATAGCTGTGTACGCTCAAGGTCTCGAGGGTGGCCGGATCGAGCCGGTGGGGACTGCCAGCCTCCCACAGAGCGTACAGCTCGCCGTTGTGTATCAGGGTGGAAATGTTGGCGGTATTGACCACATCGGCTTTGGTTACGGGGTTGGCGTTGGGTACGCGTGAGCCGAAGGTGGGGTACAGGGCGCGGCCCGCGCCGCTCTCGGCTACCCGCTTGTGTGTGCGCACGAAGCGTCCTAGGTGGGCGACGCCGTCTTCAGATACTGCGAAGCGTTGCACCATGCCGTCGCCGTCGAACCAATGCCGGTAACGGAAGCCGCCTACTTCGTGGCCGGCTGGCCCATTGCGGTAGAGGGTGCCGCGCAGGCCAGGGGCTTTGCCGTGCCAGGTGGCTTTGGCTTGCAGTTGTTCGCGCGCCATCGTGCGATAGCCGGTGAGCCAGGGTTTGCCGGGGAGTGCTTCGTGGAATGCTGTGTGCCACGAGTCTAGCGGTGCCGCCGTCCCGGCCCGCACCAGTGTGAGTGCGCCCAGGGCCGCCGCCGCTCGGGCACTGTTGAGAAAATCACGCCGGTTCATGTTGGGTCCTCCTAATGATTCAGCACGATGCGCTGCTCGGCGCCGTCCGCGCCGAGTTCGAAGAGCATGTCGTTCCACGCGGGGGGGCCGAACCGCCCGGTGGCATTGTTGGACGCGCCCCACGGCTCGGTGGGCAAGCCCACCAGGTTCTCGTCCAACGCGCCGTTACCGTTGAGATCTTGCATGATGCGCACCACGTAGCGCGCGGGCGGCAGCGGTATCATCAGCTTGACCGTCCCCACTTGAGCGGGCAGCATCATCTGCGCGACCGCCCCGGTTTTGACGCCCTCGACCGGTTCTTGGTCCAGCACCTGAATCATGATATTGCCGGTGGTGCTTCGAATGCCTTCAATGGTCACAAGCAACTCGGCGGCTGAAGCGATATGGCTGGCGCCCAGCAGTGCGATGGCGGGCAACATACGCCGTGATGTGAAGCGATTCATCGTTGAACTCCTGTGTCAATGTGTAAGTACGCCGCGAGAGTCTAAGCGACATCTACGCACTGCGCTGGCCCGTGCGACGGACGAACCGTAGGAGGAACGAACAGGGGGAATCGCGGCCCGAATGACGGAAACGGACGGTCCGTTCCCAAAACCTTAGCCTCGGGCGCTGATCACCACTGCGCCGACTACTACCAGCAGTACGGCTAAGGTTACACGGGCGTCGATTTTGTGTTCGCGGAATACGGTGACGCCGAGGAATAGTACGAATAGGGCTTCTAGGGGATGATAGAGGATTCGGGAATTATCGTACGCTAAGGGCGCTCACGGACTAAGCGGACATTGCCGTAACGGTGCATGTATCGTCTCTTTTCGACCCTAAGCCGACACCTAGGAATCAATGGAATAGACAGCCTACCTTGGAGCCGGGATTAGTATTCGTTTGAAAGACGCAGAATACTCATAATGATGGGGTCCCCTGTTCAAATCAGGGGGTAGCCACCATTTTTCACCTGTTGCGGGCCGCGATTGCGGTGTTGGAATTTCGCGCAAGACGCTCACGTACCACCACGTACTGTATCTATACCTGTGAAATTTTTCATTTTTCAATCGTATGTTCCATTTATATAAGCAAAGGAATTGCTTGATAAAAAAATTACCACTAAAAATAAAATATATTTCATAATTTACTTATAAGTTTCTGAAACCCATTTACTAATTCTAGTATCATTATTTACGGCATTATAAAGACGATTTAACTTATCAAAGTTATCAAAAATATTTGTGGGTATGCCATCTATTTCCCCAGATTTTAACCACCCCATTAACCTCCATATAGCTATACCCATCACACTTCAAGATGCGAACATCGATGCATCAATAATTTGAAACTTATCAGTGATTCTTTTTCTCAATAAAATCTTTCGTCTTCCAATGCGCTTGAAAAAATTCAAAGAGGCTTCCCGAAAATCTACAAACTTCTCATAGTACCGATTATAAGTAACCGCTTCATGCATCATTTTCCAAAGTCGCTCAATTGGATTTAAATTCGGTGAATAGGGCGGTAAATAGTGTAATTTAATGTTTGAGTCCTTGGCATAAGACTGAACGTCTTTGCTCTTATGATAAGCCGCATTATCCCAAATTACATGAATGTCTTTCTCTGGTGTATGCCGTTTGCGTAGAGATTTTAGAAAAGATTTAATGGTTTGCGCATTCACTCGCTCAACTTCAGTGTGGATTATTGTGTGACCCTCCAAAGATACAGCACCAATGAAATTCAATCGTGTTTGACGAGCCGTTGTGGCAATATTCTTTCGAGTGCCTCTTAAAATCCATCCATAAGCCAACCGCGTTTGATACTGCGGATGAAAACTGTCCGAGAAATAGATTAAACCCTTGTTTTTAGCGTCTTTCGAAAGATGTTCATAGTCTTTGACAAACGCTTTTTGCGCCTGTGCGTTTGCTTTCGCTGGAACTGCATCAGGCTTCTTATGGCAGACATTATTGCGATGCAGCCATTTTGTCATGCCGCTTACACTGTAAACCTTACCAAAATTCAACTTCACATAAGTGCAAATGTCCTTAACATGAGGATAAGTCATTCCTTCTATGTGTTTAACGAGCTTTGCTGTTTCATTCTCGTCTCAATCACTTTTGCTGCCCCCGTTTTCGGGCTTCAGCTTAGCTTTAGAAAAGTAATCATCGACATGGCGTCTAATAGTCTCATCATCTAAAAGCAAAATCCTAGACATTTCTGAATAACTATAACCCTCATCAAAAGCTAAAACAGCTTTTATTCGGTCTCGAATACGCCCATCTCTCTCTTTACGATGAGATTTTATGAGTTCATCGCGCTCGTTCGGTGTTAAATGATTGTTCATAAGCTTATTTTGACCATAATCAGCTAGCTAATGTAAGTATTCTAGATTCGCACTTTCAATGGCGATGGGTATATATCAGCAATCGTCATTTTATTATCTGCAAACCATTCATCATCCTCTGTTAATAAATTCTCCAGGTATCCAAAATATCTTGGCAAATCATTGTTAGACAATTCTTCGCGCATTGATTTCTTTTTTATTGGATCCTTTTCCTTCATGGAAGGGCGAATTAATGTGTTTATATCCGTTGCTGTGTCAATTACTTGATCAACTTTTCCCGCTTCAACTAATTTATCTGGATAAAAACCGCTAATTTTTCCACAAATTCTTGCAATTGCTCCAGTTTGAGCGATGCTCTGACCATCAACCACCAAAACAGGTAGTTGAGTAAATGGAATAATGGTTCCATCAGGCATTTGGCCATTTTCTTTTATAAAGGAAAATTCTTCACTCGTAATTCTTTTATCTTCAAATTTAATACTAGAAATATAAAGTGGTATTCTTGCAATCTCTGCTCTCCAAAATGTAAAATCAAAATATATAATTTTTAATTGCATTTAAATTTCTCCATCTATTTCGCTTACTGAAACATTTCTGACTCTATGACCTCTGGGATCTACCCAGCCAATCGCTCCATCATCTCTTTTATAAAGCATATTTAATCCTTTACGTTTGACGTTCTCCAGACCTTGTCCCATCACATCACCCCTTAATTCCTGTTACGTTGATGACGAGCGGTCCGTAGCCAGCTGCGACTCCGGACCACCAGACCCGTATCCTCGTCAGACCCGGCTAATCGTCGCCGTGGTATGCCTTTGAAACGGCATAGCTGTCTTCCAGCCAATTCCAGCTTTTAACTTTACCATCCACCACATGGACGCGAACCGCCCAGTTCATAATGCCGGTGCTCTTGCCGGTTTCGTTGGCATCGGCTGACATCGTGCCCATGAAAACAGCCTGATCGGCTGATACGAAATTGTAGTCGGTGCTCCAGCTCGTGATTTTCAGTCCCGAGGCAAATGCTGGCATGAACTGGTTGAATACGCTATTGGTGTACGCGCTATCGAAATGAAAGATTTCGTGCACTGATAAAAAACCGTCCTTGAGGGCGAAATCACACAGGAAAGTCCAGTGAAGCGCAGGCCAGGTTGTACCAGCGCGTCATCGAAAAGACCACCAAAGGACAGACACACTGGTCTACACGCACGATGGCAGTGGGGACGACGCACTCGAGCGATTATGGACTTTAATGAACAACATAATAGTGACCTAAAGCCCTTTGTGTGGACCAAACCTGTTGAGAAGATTTTGGAAAAGGTGAATCGCGTTCCAACTGTCATTCAATATCATGCTGCAATTTAGGATAGTAAACTAGAATTCATGAGAGGACATATGACAGAAAATACATTGCTTTCAATTCTCAAAGAGAAAATCAATATTTATAAGACTCTTCCATACTTTTCTCTAATCGAAAAAACAAAGGAAACTAAACCGGTTGTTTTTGAAAATGGGATTTTCGGAAATCCTGATTTCTACCAAGGAGAAATTATCTTTGCTATCGACGACAAAAAAACTGGTGATATCCGAATAATTGGAGAAATCGACGATGGGGGAAAAAATAAGATTTATCATAATGTAATTATTAGTCAGAATGGCGAAGTCGTTTCTGAAGGTTAGACTCTTGCGTATGCTGACATTTGCGGCTCTCTTAGCGATTTCGAGCTTAAGTCATGCTGCTGGAGACTTGCGTGCTTCCTTTGAAGATATGCAAAAAGCACTACCGGCCTTTGGGGCCGTCCTAACAAAGGTACATAACTCACCACAGGGATCTTGGCATTGAGCTAATGTGATTGGGTTTTCAGCGTTTTCGGCTCTCCTGGATTTGGCGGTATTGGCCGTGGTAGTTTTCTAGACGCCCCTCATGTGCTGCAAGTAGTGTTTTGCAGGGTGCCTGACATCAGGCACCCTCTATTCTGCCACGTCGTGGTACTATTGATGGCATATGCCACACATCATTTCCCCGGCCATGTCAACCCGAAATACGGCAGCGAACCAGGACGCCAGTTTTACACCCCTATATCTGACCAATACGCGCCGTTCAGCACTAAGGTGATCAATGTAGGCATCCGCGATTCGACGTATGTACTGGATGGATTGCTATATCACGAGTCTGACCTGCGCATCAAGGAACACTACACCGACACGGCTGGTTTCACCGATCACGTATTCGCACTGATGCACTTGCTCGGATTTCGATTCGCACCGCGTATTCGAGATCTGAAAGATACACGGCTCTATATACCCAACGCTCGCACTGACTATCCTGAGCTACGTGGAATGATCGGCGGCACTGTCAACGTCAAACACATCCTGTCTCATTGGGACGATATTCTGCGCCTGGCAACATCGACCAAGCAAGGTTCGGTAACGGCATCACTGATGGTGCGCAAACTCAGCAGCTATCCGCGACAGAATGGATTGGCAGTCGCACTGCGAGAGCTCGGTCGGATCGAGCGGACATTGTTTATCCTCGATTGGTTGCAAAACGTTGAACTGAGGCGACGCGTGCAAGCGGGGCTTAACAAAGGAGAGGCGCGCAATGCACTGGCCAGAGCCGTATTCTTCAACCGATTGGGTGAGATTCGCGATCGCAGCTTTGAGCAACAACGCTATCGAGCCAGTGGCTTGAATCTGGTGACTGCCGCAATCGTGTTGTGGAATACGGTCTACCTTGAGCGTGCGGTTGGATCTATGGGGGCCGCTGCAAACAGCGATCTACTGCAGTACCTTTCACCATTGGGTTGGGAACACATCAATCTGACCGGTGACTACGTTTGGCAGCAGAATCTAAAGATCAAACCGGGTCAGTTTCGCAACCTACGGCCGTTAGGAGGGGCTTAGCGTACGATAATTTCCGAATCCTGTATCTCCCCCTTTAGGTGCTCAAGACTCTTTTTGATCCCTACCGGAGCTTCAATACTGGCGCTCACCTTGACTTGGCCACTACGGTGCTCACAGGTTTCAATATCGATATTGAATACCCGTTTTAATCGTTGTGCCCAGGTCATAGCGGCTCGACGCTCGACAACGCTTTGCGGTTCAACTAATCGCCCAGCTTTCTTCCCCTTTGCCCGCTTTGCCGGTGTGACCAAAGCTCGGTGTTGACTGTTGGGCGCGAAGCCACCGGCAAAGCGTGTTAGGTTGAGGCGCGGTTTGGACACCAGGGCGGCCAGACGGGCAATACAATCCAGAGGTTCGAGGATCACATGGGTGGTGCCATCCCGGTAGAGCGTCTTGAGCGGGTATCGAACCTTGCCATTGGCGGTCAATGCCAGACGCTGCTCCGACACGGCGAGCCTGCGGATATATCGGCACAGCCGCTCAAGCTTGTCTCGTGGGTGAGGTTCAGCCACCACGCCTGCATGCCATGAGAAACTGGCCACCTTGGCCGCCTGCCCCGCCTCATTGGGGTCGGCACGCGGCGGCACAGTTTGCAAGGTGAACACCTTGCGCCCCTGATGCGGCCCCATGGCAATGCGGTATGTAATCGAGTGGCCGAACCGTTGCTCCATCGCATCCTCTTCTTGCTGCTCGAACACCCGGATGTTAGCTTGCGCAACCAACTATTCCGCAGAGGAAACCCGTCGGGTGGATTTCGTTTTCGGCATCGGATACGAAGACGATATCGGCAAAGCCAAAGCAACATTGGCCCGCATCATGAGCGAGGATGATCGCATTCACTCGGATCCCGAACCGCTCATCGTGGTGTCCGAACTCGCGGATAGCTCGGTCAACTTCGCCGTCCGCGCGTGGGTCGATTCGGGTGATTATTGGGGGGTCTATTTCGACACGACGGAGAAAGTGAAGCTCGTCTTCGATAAAGAAGGCATCTCGATTCCGTTCTCATAACGCGATCGGCACATCTACGAGAAAAAGACCAACAGTTGGATCAGAAATCCCAGGCAAGAAAAAACCGCCGGTCTGTAGAGGAAACCGGCGGTTTTTTAGTTGACCCCATTCGCATTGGTTACGAATTGCGCTCTTGGATGAGCGTTTTCCCTAACCTGAGGTCTTAAGGGATAGATCGCCTTGCGACTACCACGGTCGATATAGGACAAAACCGTTACCAGACGATTTCCCGGCCCCTTCATTTGTGACATGGATATAGGAAAAATAAACGCCCAATTGCATCTAATCAAACGCTGAGCGGGTCGGCTCACAGCTCGGTTTTGAGTGATTCGCTGGGTTATTGAGCAGAGGTTTTGGATACCTTCGGCCTGTTTCGCCCGAACTGAATCAGAAATATCCCGATAGTTGCGCTAGGCGCGAGCGAACCCCCACCACTCGATAGCAACGTATCAGAATCAGGATGGGCTAAGTTCCAGTTGTGGTGGTGCCCGACTCTCAGGTAACGCTCCGGGTTCATTGGTACTGGCTTTGTTCTTTAGATGCTCAAGACTCTTTCTTGATCCCTACCGGAACTTCAATACTGGCGATCACCTTGATTTGGCCACCCCAGTGCTCACAGGTTTCAATATCGATATTGAATACCCGTTTTAATCGTTGTGCCCAGATCATAGCGGCTCGACGCTGGACAACGCTTTAACGAAAAGGGTTTAACTATGGATTCGCTTACTCGCCGACTCGCGCGGCGTGTGTTTTTCGCCAAGGTTCCTTGCCCGGACGGCAAGGGCGAACTGACGGTTTTCAACTGGTTCGGCCGCAACGTGCTTTTTGTGGTGCTTGGCGGTTGGGCCGCGCTGATGCTTGCATCGGCCCTGATGCGCGCTTGAGCGCAGGAGGAAACATCATGCATGCAGAAATGGACACAGAACGAGGCGGTAGCCTTCGAGTGCGCCCGCGAGGTCATCACCGACCTGCGCGCTATCCTCACCGGCCAGATCGCCGAGGAAGCCAGCAAGGAACACCCGAACGCCGAGCGCCTGGCCAACCTGCGCGCCGAGCGTTTGCGGCTGTTCCGCGAACGGGCCGGGCTTCGCGTCAAAGACCAAGCCACGGTTGCCCGCGTGCGGGCCGAATACGGGGCGCGCGTGCGTTCCTGGCGTGCCGAGCGGGCAGAACGTTAAGCGGTGGCCGTGTATGTAGTGCATGGCCCGGAATCCAGACCAACACAGGCTCAGTGAGGCGGAACACCAAGCCATATTCGAGCGAGACATCAAGCCCGATCTTTTCGCGGGCACGAAACCATCCAGTCAGCCGGTGGCCGTCATCTTCGGCGGCCAGCCCGGCGCTGGCAAAAGCGCAGCCGTCGATGAGGCCATGAACGAGCTACGCCCGCGAGGTGGGCCGTTCAGATCATTGGCGATGACCTGCGCGACTACCATCCCAAGTATGCGCGGCTGATGGAGGCGGATGACAAGACGGCCGCCTTCTATACCGACCGCGAAACCGGCCGTTGGGTTGAAAAAGCCATCGCCGAGGCCAAGGCGCAGCGCGTCAACATCGTGATCGAGGGCACCATGCGCGACGGCAACAAGGTTGCCGAAACCATGGAGAGCCTTCGGGAAGCGGGCTACCCGATCGACGCCCGCGCGCTGGCTGTCACTTCGCGCTTAAGCGAGCAGGGCATCATGCAGCGGTACGAGAACCAGAAGGCCGACCGAGGGGCAGGGCGCATGACGATGCGCGAGGCCCACCAGGCGGCCTACGATGGCATGTTGCAGACCCTCGACCGCATTGAGGGCTAGAAGCTGGCCGACCGCGTGACGAGCTACCGGCGCGGTGCCGAGGCGAGCTATTCCAATGAGCTTCAAGGCGGGCAGTGGGCGCGCGAGCCGCAGGCCCGCGCCGTAGTGGAGGCCGAGCGCGCCCGGCCGATGACGTTGCAGGAGCGCCGGGACTACGCCAAAGGCTTCGATGAACTCGCCGACATGCTGGCCAAGCCCGAGCACCCGGCCAGCGCCGCGGAAGTTCGCAAAGTCGCCGACCTACAGCGCGAGGCCAAGGCCGCTGTAGCGGCCGAGGTATTCCGCCAGGAGCCGCCCGAAAAGGCCGAGCAGCAGCATCCCGAGCTTGTCCCGGCCTACGGCTATATCCGCGCCCGTGAGGCCAAGGCCGAGGCGGACGGCTTGAGCGAACAGCAGTGCGCCATCGTCATGGCCCGCGTGCGTGAGACTGTCGCCGAGCGCATCGAGCGCGGCGACGTGCCAAGCGTGCAGATTCGGGAAGAACGCCAGGTGAAGGCCGAGCAACAGCGCGACCCCGAGCGTTGAAAATGAACCTCCTCTGTTTTGGGCCGTTCGCTTGCGAACGGTTCAAAACAAAGGGCATTCCGGAAGGCTTCCCGGACCGACTCCGGCACCGCCACAGCAACCAGGAAGAAGCCGGTCAGAAGCTGGCCGGCCCTGAACTTGTAGCTTTTGCCCTCGGCCTGGCCGGGCAAAAGCTACTCAATGACATAGCGCAGATCCACACTTTGACCAGTAAGGCCATAAACCTGCTGCTCATGGGCATCGCCTGATCTAACGACAACGACATAGCCGCGCCGGTTGCGCGGCCACGTCTTCCCTGTCCTTATTTCTTCCTTCTCTCGCTTTTCAGTTCGGCTAGTTGTGCCTTGATAGCGCTCAGCTTGCCGGCCAGCGTCGCGTTGTGCTCGCGGGCCTAGACCGGCTCCCGAGGCACCTGGTCGCGCTCGGCTTGGGCGACAGTGAGGGGACGGACGGTCCGTTCCCAAAACCTTAGTCGCGGGCGCTGATCGCCACCGCGCCGACTACTACCAGCAGTACGGCCAGGGTTACACGGGCGTCGATTTTGCGTTCGCGGAATACGGTGACGCCGAGGAATAGTACGAATATGGCCTCTAGGGATACCAAGGGGGCTACCACTGACAGCGGGCCGTATTGCAAGGCGGTGTTGACGGTGAAGATAGCGATGCCGAATAAGATGCCGGTAAGGGCGAACCACCAACTGGCACTATTGGCGGCGAGCAGGGTGATGGGGTTTACCCGCCGCCGCGCCAGATTGGCCGCGGCCACCAACAGCGATACGTTGTAGGCGACCAGCCCGGCGAAATACGGGCTTGCGATCTCTTCCATGCCCACCTTGGTGACCAAGTGAGCGCAGACCCGTATGACCGCCGCCAACACGGGCAACACCAGCGCCCACAGCGGCCAGTGTCCGGTGATATCGTGACCGCCCCGCTTGGCCAGCAACATCACCCCCGCGACGATGGTCACGGTGCCTAGGGTGACTGGCAAGGTAAACGCCTCGCCCAACAACATCACGCCGAATAACAAACCGAACAATGGTGCTGTCGCGGATAGGGTAGTGCTGATGGTGGGCCCTAGGATAGCGGTGCCAGCCATGGCGAAGGTGGAGGAAAGAGCGGGCCGGAACAGGCCCACGAGCGCAAATAGCCAGATGGCCGATGAGGGCAGGTAGTGATGGATGAGGGTGTCCATGTCCAACTGCCATGGCGCGGCGGCCCAATAAAGAGCCGTGGCCGCGGCAATGGAAATCATGGCGCCCGATTGCGCGTCTACGGTCTTGAGTCCCAGTCTGCTGACTTGCGCGCCAGTTTTCTCTTCTTCTAACTGAAGCTGGAGATTGAGCTGATCAGCCGCGTCAGACTTTAGGGCACCTGCTGAAAATGCACTTTTTCCGCGATTGCGGCGTCAGCGCCGTGCTCGAATCCTCATTTATGACCTATACACTGCGGTTGTGCGCGCGGTACTTCCTCGCACTCACGAAACGATGACTATTTTTAAAAGCCTCCACGAACCTGCGCCCCAAGCCATGCCCCATACATAAACACTGGGATAAACCCAAAAATTGCACCTATTGGGAACATAATTAGCTGCCCAAGCCCCTCCTCAGCCATATCTATTGCAGTTACTACTTCGGCAAAAGATTACCCGACACAAATTGATAAAATATGTTATAGTGATGCTATGAAAAAGACAGACGGTCGCTCACTGCCCCATTCCGCGCGAGAAGCCATCCGCAGGCACGCGGTTGCGAAGTGTTATCGGGTGAAAGCCCTGAAAAAGTAATTCAAGCCCTCGGATTCCATCGTTCTTGCATTGACGATTGCTTATCCAGGTATGAGCAAGGTGGTGGACAGGCGCTGTCCACCGGCAAGATCACGGGTCGCCCAAGAAATTTCCCGATGAATATGCGGATCGCTTACGTGAACGGGTTAAAACGAATCCGTTGCAATTGGATTTTCACGATGCCCTGTGGACGCGCTCGATGATTCAGATATGACTGAAAGACAAATTTGGCATCGAAGTCAGCGAGCGCTCGGTGGGCAATAGCCTGTCTCGTTGGGGGATGAGTGCGCAGCGCCCTCGATTTAAGGCATACGAGCAAGACCCTGATCAGGTTAAGGTATGGTTAAGAGAAACTTGGCCTGAAGTACAACAAGAAGCGAAAAGGCGGCGAGCGCAGGTCTATTTTGGCGACGAATCGACGATCCGGTCGGATTATCATCGTGGTACCACTTGGGGGGTACGGGGTGATACGCCGGTTGTAGCGAAAACGGGTCGGCGCTTTAGCGTGAATAGGCTGTCAGCCGTTTCGCCGAAGGGTCACCTGCGTTTCATGGTAACCGAATCGCGGGTAACTGCAGACGTTTTTATCGACTTTCCAAGGCGTTTGCTGCACAACGCCAAGCGGATCGATCTATTGGGTTGTTGATGGCCATCCCATTCATCGAGCCAAGAAAGTGCAAGAATTTGTCCGCACTAGCCAAGGTAGGCTCACGTTAGTATGGTTACCGCCGTATTCACCGGAACTCAATCCTGATGAACGGGTATGGCATCACGTAAAAAGCCAACGAATTGGGCGGACAGTGGTGGCTACAAAGGAGCAACGGGTGGCCTTGGCTCGTTCGGTGTTGCACTCACTGCAACACAATATGCAAATAATTAAACGGTTTTTCTATGAAAAGCATGTCAGATATATTCTGAATTGATGTCGGGTAATTTTTTTCCGAATTAGTACAACCAGAGCCGCTACCATCATGCCCACCCAGGACATTAAACCACCAATCACAATTAAACCCACTGAAAACCAAAATCCCGGAATAAAATCGACTCTACCATTGACGACACCTGGATTTGCGCTTTCAAGAATGCCCAAAAGGAAGGTTAGTGCGATGCCACCCAGCACTAAGGTGTGTAACGACTGAAGCTGACCCAAGAGAGGTACAAACGCTAAAACGATAGCGGCAACAATTAGTACACCGGCAAGTTTGAAGAATGCACCGGGTGCCATAGTGATAAGTTGCCAAGGAAAACTCCACGCTGCGTCTTCGTTGAAACCAAATATGATTGGGGCAATGGTAAGGAGCATTACAACCATCGCTGCCACCTGCAAAACTGGCATTAAAATCATACTTAAGCATCCAACGTAGCCGCTCGCTGCGCCTTCCCCTTTTTCCATCATCATGCCGACGAGAATCATAGGAGCGAAAAAGATCAATAGGTACTCCAGGCCAGCAACGTAGACCTCTCAATAAGTGAGAACTTTTAATCCCTCAATCACTGAATCCCAAAACATAGTCTATTGCCTCACGTAGTCATCTAACAGTTCTTATACGTCGTAACGACTGGATTCATCCGGTTGCTGTGACGTATAACATCCCTTAGTGAAACTTGAGTTCGCACTCATAACCTGAGGTGCTCTTGATTTTAAGTAGTTATTAGGAGCACCTACCGGAAGAGTGAATCCTCCATTCGGTAGGCTTCTGTTCCATTAGAGCATTACAAATTACCCCTCTTGCAGCGGCGGGAGATTTTTGACCAGATCTACAAGCTCCTGCGTGATAACAATCAGCTCCTTGAGCAATTGAGGGTTAACCTCCAGATGCCCTTCGTACTCGGTCAAGTTCCGCTGATTATGGCATTTATCCAGCACTCGCCACTTCGCGCTGCTCAATCCGAGGGTATGCACCAGACACTGAAAGACCATATACCGATTGTCCGAGCGATAGCCGTGCCAGCGCAGAGCTGCAAGTGAAAGAGCGTGAGCCGCACCGTAAGCCAGGGAAAATTGGCTGTCGAGGGAGAGCCCCTGAATACAGGCGTCGTTTAGTTTTGCCTCTGCAGCCCGCAGCATACCTGCAAACTCTGTCGCGTTAGCTAGTTCTTTTCTTAGCTTGTTTATCTTGACGAGATTATCGAGTTCTTTCATAAAACCGGCTTACTCCCGAATGGATTCCGACGGTGGTTGTTTGAGCCAAAGTTTAGGCCCCGCCATCACTTGGATAATAAAATGATTTTGTGCTGATTCTCTCTGGGTGAACTCGCTCTGAGTGAAGATGGTCGGATTAATTGCACGGTTTATCTGATTTTCTGCTGGCTCCAGCGCTTCCATCACCTCGCTGTAACTCAGATCGTCGCCTACGATAAAAACATCAACGTCACTGGCCGCATGATCTGTCCCCTTGGCGATGGAGCCGTATATGAAGGCAAAGTGTATGTGAGGGTGGAGGGAGATTAATGCTTGGTGGACAACCTCAACAACACCGAAGGTTTTGCGGGTGATAGTTCTCAACTCTTCATAAATGGGATTGTCCGGATTGGCCTGATAGTGGGTCTGGTTACCTTGCCGATGGGTACGTAACAGACCAGCCTCTGTCATTTTTTTCAGATCACGGGCAATGGCTCCCTTGCCCACATCGGTGAGACGTACGATCTCATTCAGATAAAAAGAACTATCTGCCTGACCATAAAGCAAAGCAAGAATTTGCTGTTGTGTTTTGGTGAATAACGCCGATGCAATGCTCATTCACTTCACCCATCATAAAGTACCAATATGAGTACTATAGGTATCATATTAATACCTATCAAGCAGTCCCGATAAAAAGTATCAAAAAGAGACTGATAGGTATCAATATGAGACTTTTAATAGTCAAAACCAGAGATACAGCGGCAGATTTTCCTGCAATATTCCGCAATGGAGGCGTAGTCACGAGCGTACCAGAGACCAAAACCCTTCCATTGTGTTCACATGGACTTCATGCAAGCCATCTCCCTCTTCATCTCTAGCGTATTCCCCTATTCCATGGCAGTCACAAACAGCCTGCCTGAGCTGTTGTGTCATTTTTATACGTCACTTTCGTTAAGGTCGAGTTCCATGGCAATCTGCCGGTTCGATATATTCAGTGACATCATATGTAGGTAACAGATCCACACCTTCAGAGGCTGGTGATGCCCTGAAACACAGACAGTGTCAGGTCATCAAAACGACGCTGGCAGTTTTTACACCAGCAACATCGCTTGTCAGATTGGGACTCGTCTTTGCCTTGGCGGGTTATGTCCTGCTTTCCACAACGAGGGAATTTAACGCCTTCGGACCAGCGAACTTGTCGTATCTGTTCGAAGCACTTGGCGTCGTCGAGGAGATCATGGATCTTCAGCATACCGCCGTTTTACGGCAGTTCAGCACTCATTCGCACTAGGAAAAGCTGAATAGGCATCAGCTTCCCGGAATCCACGAAGAGTCAACCCGGTTACAAAAATGCCCCGTTTCAACGGGGCATTTTTATTGGAGCGATCAGATTCCGAAGGCGTACTGCCCTTCCATAAACTCGGTCACTTCACCCCGAATAGGAATAGAAGTCTGGGCGCCGGGATGCAACACTGAGAGCGCACCGCAGGCGTTGGCAAATTTTGCCGCTTCAATCAGGGTCTGACCTTCAGCTAGCGCCACCAGCAGATCACCATTAAACGTATCACCAGCCACTGTTGTATTAACAGGTTCCGCCTTGAATCCCGCCACCAGCTCGCTGGTCTGGGTGCTGGATTCGGAGACGAACGCCCCCTGGCTGCCCATGGTGATCACCACAGCCTCAATGCCTTTTTCGTGCAAAATAGCAGCGGCTTTGGCGGCTGACTCTATGTCGTGTACTGCCACACCAGTCAGAGTTTCTGCTTTCGTCTGATTAGGCGTAATCATATCGACACAGCAGAGAATCTCATCGGACAGTGGTCGTGCAGGGGCGGGGGGTATAGGAGGAATAAACGCCCACTTGCATCTAATCAAACGCTGAGCGGGTCGGCTCACAGATCAGTTTTGAGTGATTCGCTAGGGCGTGTTACTACTTCGGCAAAAAATTACCCGACACAAATTAATAAAATGTGTTATAGTGATGCTATGAAAAAGACAGACGGTCGCTCACTGCCCCATTCCGCGCGAGAAGCCATCCGCAGGCACGCGGTTGCGCAAGTATTATCGGGTGAAAGCCCTGAAAAAGTAATTAAAGCCCTCGGATTTCATCGTTCTTGCATTGACGATTGGTTATCCAGATATGAGCAAGGTGGTGAACAGGCGCTGTCCACCGGCAAGATCACGGGTCGCCCAAGAAAGTTTCCCGATGAATATGCGGATCGCTTACGTGAACTAGTTAAAACGAATCCGTTGCAATTGGATTTTCACGATGCCTTGTGGACACGCTCGATGATTCAGATATTACTGAAAGATAAATTTGGCATCGAGGTCAGCGAGCGCTCGGTGGGCAATATCCTGTCTCGTTTGGGGATGAGTGCGCAGCGCCCTCGGTTTAAGGCATACGAGCAAAACCCTGATCAGGTTAAGGTATGGTTAAAAGAAACTTGGCCTGAAGTACAACGAGAAGCGAAAAGGCGCCGAGCGCGGGTCTATTTTGGCGACGAATCGACGATCCGGTCGGATTATCATCGTGGTACCACTTGGGGGGTACGGGGTGATACGCCAGTTGTAGCGAAAACGGGTCGGCGCTTTAGCGTGAATAGGCTGTCAGCCGTTTCGCCGAAAGGTCACCTGCGTTTCATGGTAACTGAATCACGGGTAACCGCAGACGTTTTTATCGACTTTCTAAGGCGTTTGTTGCACAACGCCAAGCGATCGGTCTATTTGATTGTTGATGGCCATCCCATTCATCGAGCCAAGAAAGTGCAAGAATTTGTCCGCAATAGCCAAGGTAAGCTCACGTTAGTATTGTTACCGCCGTATTCACCGGAACTCAATCCTGATGAGCTAGTATGGCATCATGTAAAAAGCCAACGGATTGGGCGGACAGTGGTGGCTACAAAGGAGCAACTGATGGCCTTGGCTCGTTCGGTGTTGCACTCACTGCAACAGAATACGCAAATAATTAAACGGTTTTTCTATGAAAAGCATGTCAGATATATTCTGAATTAATGTCGGGTAATTTTTTTCCGAATTAGTAACACTATTCAACGCCTGCACGATAAGGGCGAAGTGGATAAAAAACATAAAGACAACATCCAGTTTGTCGAAGCGTGTAAAGATTCGACGAAATCCTTTCAGCCGCCGAAACAATCTCTCTACTTCATTTCGCTTTTTATACAGCTCCTTGTCGTATTTCCAAGGCCTCAGCCGATTGCTTTTCGCTGGCACAACGGGCTCCATCCCCAAATCGACTATCAACTGCCGGGTCTCATCGCCTTCGTAGGCCTTGTCCATGATGACTTGAGTCCCGTCCCAGCCATTGTTTTCAAAGGATTTCAATAATTCCCGGCCTGCTGGCGCATCCCCGACGTGGCCCGGGGATAGGGAAAAGGTCACTGCTGTTGTGGCATTTGCTGCAACCCTATGAATCTTCGTTGTCCACCCGGCTCGGGACTTACCCATCGACTGTGGACCGTTTTTTTAACGCGCCAGTCCCATCCGGGTGAACTTTGACCGCTGTACTGTCCAAAGATACTTGCTCCACCTGTATGTTGATGACATCGTTTTCCTGTAGTGCAGCAAATACACTATCGAGTACACCATTTTTCGCCCAGCGATTGGCCCGAGTATAAATGCTGTGCCAATGACCAAACTTTTTCGGCAAACCTCGCCACTTGCAACCGTGCTCAGCGACATACAAAATGGCATTCAACACCAATAAATTGGGTATTTTGACGTTACCTCTTTGAACAGGAAGGAGTTTTTGGATAATTTTAAATTGTGATGCGGTGATTTTCATACGCGAAGTCTATCATAATTAGTGTTAACAGGCCCTAGATTATTGAGCAGAGGTTTTGGATACCTTATACACGCCCATGGCAACCAATCCACGCTTACGGTAGCCGAGGGCAACGGACAGGGTGGCACCTCGGCGTGGTAGCTCTATGACTCCGTCGCGGTCATCTAGGCGCAGCGAGAGGGTGTCAGTTTGTTGGCTGTGGCCTCATTGGTGATGGTCAAGGATAAAAACGGTCGCGGACGCGCGCGGCGATGTCTTGCTCATCGGCCGTGAGCTTAAATGCCGGCGTCATCAGTCCCACAACCTCACGGTCCGGGCGGCTTGAGGCTCGGCAAGCATGGGCAACGAAATGCGCACACCAGCGGGCACAATCACACCACCGTCGGAGAGCCCTGGATTGGCCTCAAGGACCGCTTCGACGGTACCACCGGATTGACATCGATAATGACGCCAGCAGATGGCGTCGAGCATATCGCCCTCACGGGTGCGGTAAATCATGCATCCTCCGCGTAGGGGGCTAGGGCTAATCTGAAGTCAATCCGGCGGAGGATACCATTATCGAAGAAATAGCTGCTGGGTCTCTTCTACTCGCAAGCCCGCTCCTGGATAAAGATCTTCCGACACGTCCTCCACGGCGTCGATGCGGTCGGCAACACCCTCGGCTCTCGACTCGGCGCCGTCGAAGGCATCGGAGAGCTTGAGGTATGCAGACTTGAACTCGGTATTGGGCACACCGATGAACGCTTCGAATTGCTCGAATGCCGATTTGAACTCTTCTTTTGCATCTTCCTGCGCGTCGATCGCATCTTCGACGCGATCGGCGAGTATGTCGTTCTTCAAACGCCCGAATTGCTCGTTGATCCCGTAGTAGGCCGTCTCGCACGCCGTCAGCAGGCAAACGCACAGCACCAAGACCCTCTTCATCAGGTGTCTTTGCCGCCGGAAAATTTCGGCAGATGTTAGCTTGCGCAAATTCTTTTGACCCTTGATCCAGGTTATCATCGCGCTCCAACACCGACCGCGAAGGTGCCAACAAGAACAATTCCGGGAGAACACAATGGAAGATTCCGTTGCAGCCGTGCAGAGCTACGGCAACCAGGCAATTACCTTGATCATGATCTACGGCCCGCAGCTTCTGCTGGCCATCATCGTTCTGGTCGTGGGTTTGTGGATCATCAACCGTGTCGTCGCCATCGCCGGGCGCGGATTGGAAGCCAGTGATACCGATCCGACGCTCGCAAGATTCTTGAGCAACCTGGCGTCTACCGGACTGAAGGCGCTGCTTCTCATCAGCGTCGCCTCGATGATCGGAATAGAGACCACGTCGTTCATCGCGGTTTTGGGTGCTGCGGGCCTCGCCATCGGCTTGGCGTTGCAGGGCAGCCTTGCCAACTTCGCGGGCGGCGTGCTGGTGCTCCTGTTCCGTCCGTACAAAATTGGCGACTTTATCGAAGCGCAAGGCGTCGCGGGCTCGGTCGCTGAAATCCAAATCTTCAACACGGTGATCAAAACCGGAGACAACAAACGCCTCATCGTCCCGAACGGCGTGATCTCGAACGGCATCATCACCAACTATTCCGCAGAGAAAACCCGTCGGGTGGATTTCGTTTTCGGCATCGGATACGAAGACGATATCGGCAAAGCCAAAGCAACATTGGCCCGCATCATGAGCGAGGATGATCGCATTCACTCGGATCCCGAACCGCTCATCGTGGTGTCCGAACTCGCGGATAGCTCGGTCAACTTCGCCGTCCGCGCGTGGGTCGATTCGGGTGATTATTGGGGGGTCTATTTCGACACGACGGAGAAAGTGAAGCTCGTCTTCGATAAAGAAGGCATCTCGATTCCGTTCTCATAACGCGATCGGCACATCTACGAGAAAAAGACCAACAGTTGGATCAGAAATCCCAGGCAAGAAAAAACCGCCGGTCTGTAGAGGAAACCGGCGGTTTTTTAGTTGACCCCATTCGCATTGGTTACGAATTGCGCTCTTGGATGAGCGTTTTCCCTAACCTGAGGTCTTAAGGGATAGATCGCCTTGCGACTACCACGGTCGATATAGGACAAAACCGTTACCAGACGATTTCCCGGCCCCTTCATTTGTGACATGGATATAGGAAAAATAAACGCCCAATTGCATCTAATCAAACGCTGAGCGGGTCGGCTCACAGCTCGGTTTTGAGTGATTCGCTGGGTTATTGAGCAGAGGTTTTGGATACCTTCGGCCTGTTTCGCCCGAACTGAATCAGAAATATCCCGATAGTTGCGCTAGGCGCGAGCGAACCCCCACCACTCGATAGCAACGTATCAGAATCAGGATGGGCTAAGTTCCAGTTGTGGTGGTGCCCGACTCTCAGGTAACGCTCCGGGTTCATTGGTACTGGCTTTGTTCTTTAGATGCTCAAGACTCTTTCTTGATCCCTACCGGAACTTCAATACTGGCGATCACCTTGATTTGGCCACCCCAGTGCTCACAGGTTTCAATATCGATATTGAATACCCGTTTTAATCGTTGTGCCCAGATCATAGCGGCTCGACGCTGGACAACGCTTTAACGAAAAGGGTTTAACTATGGATTCGCTTACTCGCCGACTCGCGCGGCGTGTGTTTTTCGCCAAGGTTCCTTGCCCGGACGGCAAGGGCGAACTGACGGTTTTCAACTGGTTCGGCCGCAACGTGCTTTTTGTGGTGCTTGGCGGTTGGGCCGCGCTGATGCTTGCATCGGCCCTGATGCGCGCTTGAGCGCAGGAGGAAACATCATGCATGCAGAAATGGACACAGAACGAGGCGGTAGCCTTCGAGTGCGCCCGCGAGGTCATCACCGACCTGCGCGCTATCCTCACCGGCCAGATCGCCGAGGAAGCCAGCAAGGAACACCCGAACGCCGAGCGCCTGGCCAACCTGCGCGCCGAGCGTTTGCGGCTGTTCCGCGAACGGGCCGGGCTTCGCGTCAAAGACCAAGCCACGGTTGCCCGCGTGCGGGCCGAATACGGGGCGCGCGTGCGTTCCTGGCGTGCCGAGCGGGCAGAACGTTAAGCGGTGGCCGTGT
This sequence comes from Gammaproteobacteria bacterium, assembly GCA_012103455.1. Taxonomy (GTDB): domain Bacteria; phylum Pseudomonadota; class Gammaproteobacteria; order HK1; family HK1; genus WLWT01. Next base: position 1,268,082 of record WLWT01000001.1, on the reverse strand, counting down.
ATGTAGTGCATGGCCCGGAATCCAGACCAACACAGGCTCAGTGAGGCGGAACACCAAGCCATATTCGAGCGAGACATCAAGCCCGATCTTTTCGCGGGCACGAAACCATCCAGTCAGCCGGTGGCCGTCATCTTCGGCGGCCAGCCCGGCGCTGGCAAAAGCGCAGCCGTCGATGAGGCCATGAACGAGCTACGCCCGCGAGGTGGGCCGTTCAGATCATTGGCGATGACCTGCGCGACTACCATCCCAAGTATGCGCGGCTGATGGAGGCGGATGACAAGACGGCCGCCTTCTATACCGACCGCGAAACCGGCCGTTGGGTTGAAAAAGCCATCGCCGAGGCCAAGGCGCAGCGCGTCAACATCGTGATCGAGGGCACCATGCGCGACGGCAACAAGGTTGCCGAAACCATGGAGAGCCTTCGGGAAGCGGGCTACCCGATCGACGCCCGCGCGCTGGCTGTCACTTCGCGCTTAAGCGAGCAGGGCATCATGCAGCGGTACGAGAACCAGAAGGCCGACCGAGGGGCAGGGCGCATGACGATGCGCGAGGCCCACCAGGCGGCCTACGATGGCATGTTGCAGACCCTCGACCGCATTGAGGGCTAGAAGCTGGCCGACCGCGTGACGAGCTACCGGCGCGGTGCCGAGGCGAGCTATTCCAATGAGCTTCAAGGCGGGCAGTGGGCGCGCGAGCCGCAGGCCCGCGCCGTAGTGGAGGCCGAGCGCGCCCGGCCGATGACGTTGCAGGAGCGCCGGGACTACGCCAAAGGCTTCGATGAACTCGCCGACATGCTGGCCAAGCCCGAGCACCCGGCCAGCGCCGCGGAAGTTCGCAAAGTCGCCGACCTACAGCGCGAGGCCAAGGCCGCTGTAGCGGCCGAGGTATTCCGCCAGGAGCCGCCCGAAAAGGCCGAGCAGCAGCATCCCGAGCTTGTCCCGGCCTACGGCTATATCCGCGCCCGTGAGGCCAAGGCCGAGGCGGACGGCTTGAGCGAACAGCAGTGCGCCATCGTCATGGCCCGCGTGCGTGAGACTGTCGCCGAGCGCATCGAGCGCGGCGACGTGCCAAGCGTGCAGATTCGGGAAGAACGCCAGGTGAAGGCCGAGCAACAGCGCGACCCCGAGCGTTGAAAATGAACCTCCTCTGTTTTGGGCCGTTCGCTTGCGAACGGTTCAAAACAAAGGGCATTCCGGAAGGCTTCCCGGACCGACTCCGGCACCGCCACAGCAACCAGGAAGAAGCCGGTCAGAAGCTGGCCGGCCCTGAACTTGTAGCTTTTGCCCTCGGCCTGGCCGGGCAAAAGCTACTCAATGACATAGCGCAGATCCACACTTTGACCAGTAAGGCCATAAACCTGCTGCTCATGGGCATCGCCTGATCTAACGACAACGACATAGCCGCGCCGGTTGCGCGGCCACGTCTTCCCTGTCCTTATTTCTTCCTTCTCTCGCTTTTCAGTTCGGCTAGTTGTGCCTTGATAGCGCTCAGCTTGCCGGCCAGCGTCGCGTTGTGCTCGCGGGCCTAGACCGGCTCCCGAGGCACCTGGTCGCGCTCGGCTTGGGCGACAGTGAGGGGACGGACGGTCCGTTCCCAAAACCTTAGTCGCGGGCGCTGATCGCCACCGCGCCGACTACTACCAGCAGTACGGCCAGGGTTACACGGGTGTCGATTTTGCGTTCGCGGAATACGGTGACGCCGAGGAATAGTACGAATATGGCTTCTAGGGATACCAAGGGGGCTACCACTGAGAGCGGGCCGTATTGCAGGGCGGTGTTGACGGTGAAGATAGCGATGCCGAATAGGATGCCGGTAAGGGCGAACCACCAACTGGCACTATTGGCGGCGAGCAGGGTGATGGGGTTTACCCGCCGCCGCGCCAGATTGGCCGCGGCCACCAACAGCGATACGTTGTAGGCGACCAGCCCGGCGAAATACGGGCTTGCGATCTCTTCCATGCCTACTTTGGTGACCAAGTGAGCGCAGACCCGTATGACCGCCGCCAACACGGGCAACACCAGCGCCCACAGCGGCCAGTGTCCGGTGATATCGTGACCGCCCCGCTTGGCCAGCAACATCACCCCCGCGACGATGGTCACGGTGCCTAGGGTGACTGGCAAGGTAAACGCCTCGCCCAACAACATCACGCCGAACAACAGACCGAACAATGGCGCTGTCGCGGATAGGGTGGTGCTGATGGTGGGTCCTAGGATAGCGGTGCCGGCCATGGCGAAGGTGGAGGAAAGAGCGGGCCGGAACAGGCCCACGAGCGCAAATAACCAGATGGCCGATGAGGGCAGGTAGTGATGGATGAGGGTGTCCATGTCCAACTGCCATGGCGCGGCGGCCCAATAAAGAGCCGTGGCCGCGGCAATGGAAATCATGGCGCCCGATTGCGCGTCTACGGTCTTGAGTCCCAGTCTGCTGACTTGCGCGCCGATGGCGAAAATGAAAGCCGCCGTCAGCGACAGCAATACGGCGAAATAAAAGTCCGACATGTGCGGTTATTCGATCACACCGCGAACCGTATGCCGGGTCTGGCCATGCCGCCACCGATGCCTATAGGGGTGCCATCGGCCCGCCAGCACGAAGCGCCGGTCATGCATTGCCCGCCGAAATGAATCATGCCCATGCCGCCGCCGATGATATTGAGCGGCGCCAGCCGGTGACCGCGGCTTTTGAGAGCCGCGAGGACGTCATCATGCATGCCCGCTTCCAGCTCTACTTCCTCGCCGAGGGTCCATAGGCGCGGCGCTTCCACCGCTTCTTGCGGGCTCATGCCGTGGTCGATGATGTTGACGATGGCCTGGAATACGGATGGGAAGATCCGTGTGCCGCCAACCGAGCCCAGGGCGAAAACGGGTTTGCCGTCGCGCTCCACGATGACCGGCGACATGCTGCTGGTCATGCGTTTCCCGGGGGCTACCGAGTTCGCCAGCCCGGGATGCGGATCGAAGATATTCATGGTGTTGTTGAGCAACATGCCGGTGCCGGGCACCATCACTTTCGAACCGAACGCGCTATGCAAGGTGTGGGTGGCGGCGACGATGTTGCCATCGGCATCCGCCGTGGTGAGGGTAGTGGTGTGGGGTGTCTCGGCGCCGTGGGCCATATTGGAGGGGGCCGCATTGGAGGGGGCCATATTGGAGCGGGCCGTATTGGAGCGGGCCGTATTGGAGTAGCCGGTATCGACCTCCCGCGCGCTTTGCATGTCGATGAGATGGCGCTTTTCCTCAGCGTACTCCTTGCTGGTAAGCATCGCCACGGGGACCTCGACGAAGGCGGGATCGCCGGTGTGAATGCGCCGGTCCTCAAAGCCGATCTTGAGGGTCTCGGCTAACAGATGAATGCCCTGCGTGGTGCCAAAGCCCATCCCCCGTACGTCGAATGCTTCAATGACATTCAACATCTGCACGATGTGTACGCCACCGGCGGAGGGGGGTGCAGGACCGATGATGTCATGGCCTCTGTAAGTGCCCCGCACCGGCTGTGTGTGCACGGTGCTAAAAGCAGCTAAGTCGCTGGTGGTGATCAGGCCGCCTGTGGCTTGTATGTGATCGGCGGCGGCTTGTCCCAGGGCGCCGCCGTAGAGCAGTTCCGGCCCCTCCTGCGCCAGTGTTTCCAATGTACTCGCATAGTCGCTTTGCACTACCCTGGCGCCTGGCGCCAAAGGCCTGCCACCTGGCAGGTAAAGCCGGGCGGTGTCTTCGAAAAGAGCGATGTCCGCCGCTTCTTTGCTGATGAGTTCGTGCAGATACTGCGTCGCGCGGTAGCCCCGGCGGGCATACCGGATGGCCGGTTGCAACACGTCATCCAGCGACAAGCTGCCGTAAGCGTTCAAGGCTTCGCACCAGCCTTTCAGGGTGCCAGGAACACCTATGGCCAGCGCTCCTACCTCGTTCTCCCGCCCTTCTACCACCTGATAATCCGGCCAGGTGTCGGCTATGGGCCGGTACATATCGGGCGTGGCGGTGGCCGGTGCGGTGGCGTAGTTGTTGATGAAGTGGTGTTCGCCATTGGCCAGGCGGATGGTGGACATGCCGGCGCCGAAAATGCCGACCATCATCGGTTCCACCACCGTCAGCGCAAACAGCGCTGCGATGGCGGCATCGATGGCATTGCCGCCGCCTGCCAGCATTTGCGCGCCGGCGGCCGACCCGAGTGGATGGTTGGTCACCACCATGCCACGGACGCCCGTTGCCGGTTGTTTTTCGACCTCGAAGTGGCTTGCGGCGAGTGCCTGCCAGTGACGGTTATGCATAAATCCTGGCTGTTGTGTGAGGGCGGGACGGGGCGCTGTTTCAGGCAGCAGCTAGGGCCGCAAGGTCCGGTCGAACAGGGCGAATACCTTGCTCCAGCTCTGCTCGGCGCACGCTGGGTTGTAAGCGGGCCGTTCTACGAAGCAATAGCCGTGATCCACACCGGTGAAAACGTCCATTTCATAGTTGGCTCCGGCGCTGTCCAACGCCGCTTTGAAAGTGGCGATGTAATCAGGAGGCGTAGTGACGTCTACATCACCAAAACCGTAATAAAGCGCCGGTTTGATGCCGCTCAGGCGCAGGTGTGGTGAGTCGGGCTCATCCACCACCAGGCGGGTGCCGTAAAGGGCGGCGGCGGCAGCGATGCGGTCCGGAAATTCGAGCGCGGCAACGGTGACGAAGCGCCCACTCATGCAAAAGCCGATGGTCCCTATAGGACCAGGGGTGACTTCGTATTGCGCGTCTAAAAAGCCGATCAGCCCAGCCGTGTCCTCGTAGATGTTGTCGTCGGTGAGGCTTAAGTAAGCCGCTTTGATGACATTGCCCATGGCTTCATTGCGGCGTGGCGTATCGAAGCGCAAGTGACCGTAGCGGTGATACAGATCCGGCAAAATGCAGACATAGCCTTGTTTGGCGATGCGCCGGGCCATGTTGCGCAATTCTTCACGGATCCCCGGGGCGTCCATATAAAGAATGATGGCCGGCCATTGCCCCGTACCGCCAGGATGCGGGTCGGGACAGACCAGAAAGCTCGGGATCACACCGTGTTTACTGGTGACGTCTACATATCGTTCTTGCATGATCGATGCTCGCGGTGAGAGGGAAGATCAGCCGCAGCGACAATGGCAACCTATGGCGCTGCGTGCGTTACGGTCAAACCTCATGATTGGTTTGGATACTCAAGGGTGAAGGTGGCCGCGATAGGCCCCAAGGGCAATCATAGCGCGCTGTCGTTAAATATGTGACGGGCGAGGTAGTGGGAAAAGTCCGGGAAGAGCGAGGGTACGGGCGTTATCTTGCCCTGTCGCTCTAGCGGTGAGCGGTGCCTGAATTGCTGATGGGTGAGTTTTTCGCCGCAAAAAAACTTTTGTGTTTGCGAGGATTTTTACGCTGTCCGCTAGACAGCGCGTCAGGACGTTGCGATAGGACGCCTTGAGCGACAGCGCCTTGGTCTGGCCGTTGAGCAGAAATCCCGCATGGGTGTCGTTTAGGAGGCGCAGCCGCTGGTGTCTGGAGGTGAACCAAGCGCCGCGGTTAGGGTCTAGGCCGACAAGTCGGCGCCAGGTCTGGTACAGATCAAATAGCGTGGCCAGTACCAGTCGCCATCAATGCCGAGCAAGGCGCCAGCGCATGGGGCGCCAAATTGGCCACGGCGCTCCACTTGTAGAGGGACGCGCTCAACGCAATCTTCATCTCGAACCCAGTCGAGCGTGCTACCGAAAATCGGCCATTTCCTTTTGACAGAAATCACCGAGTCGGTAACCTTCAGGCGTAACCCTACTCGACATGAGGCGCGATGCCATGGCAACAGTGACACGACGAGTGCCTTATGACGAAGTGCCGGAAGCGTGGCGTGAAGGGCTGGATGATGCGCCAACAGTCAAAATCACGTTGACGACCGAGTTCGAACCGACCACGCAGCCGCGCAAGCCTGGCGCTGTGCTGAGAGAAGTACACGCGCTATTCCAGGCGGCAGGTGGTTGCGATGACCTGCCGGTGCCGGCGCGCGAACCCATCGGCGACCCTATGACCTTCGGCGAATGATAATTCCGGATACGAATGTCGTATCCGAACTCATGCATGAGGGCGAACCCAACAGCCATGTTTTGGCGTGGTCGGATAGCTTGACGCCACAACGGGTGTGCTTGACGGCCATTTCGGTGGCAGAACTCCGTTTTGGTATTCATGCCTTGCCTGCGGGGCGCAAACAGGAAGCGCTCAGCGCTGCCCGTGCTGGCGTAATTCGCTTGATATAGCTAATGCATTATAATTTGTCATTGTCGAGGTGACCTGCAAACAACGTATCGACATCGCACCGTTCACGTCTTCGAATGGCCTTAGCTTGAGCCCATTTTTTCTCAATCGCATTGAGGTCAGGGCTATAGGGCGGCAAAAACTCAAGCTCACAACCCAACTGCTCAATCGCCTCTATCATGTCAGGGCGTTTATGGAAGCTCGCATTATCCATGACAACCACAGCTTTCGCCGGCAACACCGCAATTAAGGCTTGTGTAAGCCAAGCATAAAAGACGTCGCTGTTGATTGTCCCTTCGAAAAGACCTACGGTTAAAAACACCACCCCCACAACAGCACCCATCGCATTGATGCGTCCCTTGGCCTGCCAGTCGCGAACACCCTGGCAACGTGTGCCGCGCAAGGAATAACCCTGGGTACGCGGCCTATCGTGGGCGAAACCTCTTTCATCTCAATAAACAATGGCCTTGCCTCGTGCCTCATAAGCCAGCCGCTTTTTTTGGGAAGCTGCTCGTGCTGCCTCATCGGCTTTCGGACGCGCCAGCGTTTTTTTACCGCTGATGGCCAAGCGCTTCAACGCATAGCCAACGGTTCTTTGTGCAACGCCCAGACGCTTTGCCCTTTCCCATTGATAATCATCCGGGGCTGTTTGCAACTCTTTTGCCAGCGCATCCCTATCAATCCTAGTGGCTGGTTGGTTACGGGTTGTACAGGGTTGCAGCTTATTTTGCCAGCGAAACAGTGTCCGTATAGGGATGTCAAAACGCTCACTCGTTGGTTCGAATGCGAGGCTATATTTGTCTTTGGTGGCAAAGACTTTCTGTCGAAATTTCAAAGGACAAGTCATATTCCAATTTATGACATATTATTCTACATTAGCTATATCGCTATGCGGTAAAGCCCATAAATAGGGTCATGAAAATCGCACCTCCTGAACCTAACTACCGCACTCCGAAGTCAAACATTTGAACCCCTGCGGGGATTTCTGCTTGACTGCTCTGTTTGCGGCAGGTCGCGGTGCAGGGTGCTCTATATTTCATAACCCTTATTTATCATGAGCACTATTATTCACCAGCCTCGAACTTCTGCCCGCCGGGCGCCCTTTGAGTTCTACCCAACACCGCCGGAAGCCACCCGCGCTTTGTTATCGGTGGAGTCTTTCGATGACGATATTTGGGAGCCAGCCTGCGGCAATGGCGCCATTTCCCGTGAACTGGCAGCGGCGGGCTACCCGGTGGTCTCGACCGACCTAGTCGATCATGGCTACGGCACGAGCGGGCATGACTTCCTGAAATCTCCCCGGCCTTTGGCCAAGCACATTGTTACCAATCCGCCCTATGGCACACACGGTTTAGGCGACGCTTTCGTGCGCCGGGCCTTAATCCACTGCCAGCGCACCGGTGGCTCGGTGGCGATGTTGTTGAACTTACGGTCGCTGTGTAACCCGATGCACCACCAGAAATTCACCAAAACCCCACCCGCGGCCATCTACTTGCTAGACCGGTTGGTGTGTTGGCCCGGGGGCAAACCAGGCCGCCCAACAGACCGTATCGCTCAGCAACAGTACTACTGGGCGGTGTGGAAGCCAGGGCACGTGGGCTGCCCTAAGCTGTGGTGGTTGTCGATGGCGTTGTTCAAAACGCCATTGGTGTCCTAACGGCTTGGTCTAACGAGACTGTCAAAGCCAGCGTGTTAGCCCCACACTGGCTTTTTTCATGATCCAATTTATTTTTTGCGGTACCGCAAAATCTTACCCGAAGGGCCTCAACAACCCCTCTGCACCCGCCCCAGCTCCTACCCCGGTACTTCGGGCGGTGGTAACCTAAACCCCATTCAGGCTCCGTTCAGGAAACTTGTTCTAAACTGAACCAAGGATTCATCCCTGACAAACACCAAGAGAACCTAGGAGGAGTTTTAAGCATGATTAGGAAACTAGTGGCCGCCAGTATTCTCGCAACGACCTTATGTGCACCCTTGGCAGCTGTTGCCGAAGAAGGTAAGTGGATATTAATTATTTGGAGTGATACTTACATTGAACATAAAGTGGATGGTGGTTATTCAGAAGCACCTTCTGTCAGCTCCACACTCGACAATATCGAATTTAACAACGAAGAGAATTGCAAAACAGCATTAAGTATGTACATGCAAAAACGAAAGGAAGATACTAGCGGTGCTCAAGGAGGCATGTGTGTTCCGAAATAAGAATCCATCCTACTTACGCGCTGGAGTGATTATGGCACGATTGACTTAGATTGCATGAGGTGTTTTGGGCCAAGAGCAGAAGATGTCGCCAAAAGAGGGCTCCGCTTAAACCTTTAAAATTTCCGGAAGCGGCCCACACAAGAGGCCATCGCTAGAGAAAATTGCAGGATAGCGAAATAGCTCTTTATTTGTTGCTTCGCCATGGATGGCATATAACATCAATCACATGCCATGCTAGCACCCAGGTTGCTAGAAGCGGTCTCAAAAATATTCAACAAGGGACTTATATGAAATAATGTCTACCCAGTTACTACTTCGGCAAAAAATTACCCGACACAAATTAATAAAATGTGTTATAGTGATGCTATGAAAAAGACAGACGGTCGCTCACTGCCCCATTCCGCGCGAGAAGCCATCCGCAGGCACGCGGTTGCGCAAGTATTATCGGGTGAAAGCCCTGAAAAAGTAATTAAAGCCCTCGGATTTCATCGTTCTTGCATTGACGATTGGTTATCCAGATATGAGCAAGGTGGTGAACAGGCGCTGTCCACCGGCAAGATCACAGGCCGCCCAAGAAAGTGTCCCGATGAATATGCGGATCGCTTACGTGAACTAGTTAAAACGAATCCGTTGCAATTGGATTTTCACGATGCCTTGTGGACACGCTCGATGATTCAGATATTACTGAAAGATAAATTTGGCATCGAGGTCAGCGAGCGCTCGGTGGGCAATATCCTGTCTCGTTTGGGGATGAGTGCGCAGCGCCCTCGGTTTAAGGCATACGAGCAAAACCCTGATCAGGTTAAGGTATGGTTAAGAGAAACTTGGCCTGAAGTACAACGAGAAGCGAAAAGGCGCCGAGCGCGGGTCTATTTTGGCGACGAATCGACGATCCGGTCGGATTATCATCGTGGTACCACTTGGGGGGTACGGGGTGATACGCCAGTTGTAGCGAAAACGGGTCGGCGCTTTAGCGTGAATAGGCTGTCAGCCGTTTCGCCGAAGGGTCACCTGCGTTTCATGGTAACTGAATCACGGGTAACCGCAGACGTTTTTATCGACTTTCTAAGGCGTTTGTTGCACAACGCCAAGCGATCGGTCTATTTGATTGTTGATGGCCATCGAATTCATCGAGCCAAGAAAGTGCAAGAATTTGTCCGCAATAGCCAAGGTAAGCTCACGTTAGTATGGTTACCGCCGTATTCACCGGAACTCAATCCTGATGAGCTAGTATGGCATCATGTAAAAAGCCAACGAATTGGGCGGACAGTGGTGGCTACAAAGGAGCAACTGATGGCCTTGGCTCGTTCGGTGTTGCACTCACTGCAACAGAATACGCAAATAATTAAACGGTTTTTCTATGAAAAGCATGTCAGATATATTCTGAATTAATGTCGGGTAATTTTTTTCCGAATTAGTACCTAACCGGATGACACCTATGCCTCGTCGAGAAGAACTACAAGATGAACAATGGAAGATACTGAAACCACTACTCCCATCCCCCCTGTCCGTACTGATGGCCGGGGTCGCCCTCGTTGCGATGACCGAGCCATACTGAACGGGATTTTGTGGGTTTTACGCTCGGGTGCGCGATGTAAAGATTGACCTGAACGGTTTCCGTCATACCACACTTGCCATAGGCGATTCCAACGCTGGGCTGAGGATGGCACGTTGTCCAAGATATTGAGTACATTAGCTCAAGACCTATACGATAGAGGGAAAATCAATGTAGAAGAATGTTTCATAGACGGTACGTTTGCCAGTGCTAAAAAAAGGGCTATGGAGTTGGGAAAGCTAAGCGGGGCAAGGGTTCGAAGCTCATAGCGGTGGCGGACAGCACGGGTCTTCCTATCGCCATGAGTGTCGGTTGTGCGTCGCCCCACGAAGTCACGCTCGTTGAAATAACACTCGCTGCTGGATTCATATCCGACCCTCCCAGACGAGTGATTGGAGACCGGGCTTACGACAGTGACCCATTGGATAAGCGCTTATCAGAGAAAGGGATAAAACTGCTCGCCCCCCACAAGCGCAACCGGTCGAGAGCAGCGCCACAAGATGGTCGAGTTTTGAGACGATATAAACGAAGATGGAAGGTTGAACGATGATTCGCATGGCAGCATAATTTCAGGCGATTGATGACTCGCCATGAGTTCAAGCTACAAACACTTTGGATTTGTACATCTCGCCTCTATGATTATTTTGCTTCGACAATATTTAAGCTTTAGGTCTTTCCGGGTTTTGTGCTTGAGTTGAAATATTCGCACGTTACCGAGGCTAAGTGATGTGATGACTGTTTCGACGCCCAAGTCCCTTTTCATCATCGCTGTGCATACCCATGCTATCGCGTTCGTTGCGGTAGTAGTTTGGTCTTCCCCCAAAGAAGTGAACACCTGAGAGTTAAGGGTCATAATGACCGTGAAGGTGTTTGATGGAAACTAAGAAAAGACGTCAATACACCGCTGAGTTCAAACGCGAAGCCGTAAGGTCGGCCATGTCGCCTGGACAGAGCATTGTGGGCACGGCGAAGGATCTGGGCATGGCCACCAGCGTGCTGCATCGGTGGAGGCGTGACCTAGCAAGAGCACCGGTCGCAGGCGTTGGTTGGACCAGGTCAAACCCGCGATGCAGCACGGATGGCGCTGCGCCTAGAGTGGGCACAGGTGCAGGCCGAATCGGACGGCGGGTATGGTAACGTCCTAAGGTGGGCGACGAATGGCTTGACCGAGGACGGCCTGTGGGTCGCCACCGCAGCGCCCGGTCGGTGCACGAAATGGGCCGGTTGGGCGGTCCAAAGAAGCGTTACAAGACCACCACGGACAGCCGTCACAATCGGTTGGTGGCGGATAACAATTGAAGCACGAGACTTCACCGCCACGGCACCCAAGCAGTGCTGGGTCGGCGACCTTAGCGTCGTCGGCACGTGCCAGGGCTGGCTGTACCTGGCGGTGATCATGGACTGGTACTGGCGGGTCAATGAGCACAAGGGTCAACCGGCATCCAGTCATGCAGGCATTGACAACAGCTTGATGCGCCGCGAACTGGGCGCACAGCGGTTGCATCATTCCGGCAAGGGGTTGCAGTACGCAAGCTACGACTTTCGCCCCAACGGCTCGATGAACACCGGGTCGTGTGCTCGATGAGCGGCACCGGCAAGGCGTATGACGATGCTGCCATGAAGAGCTTGTTCGTTTTGCTTAAGCGTGAACGTGTCCATCGAAGGCCCCGGTATGGCCGTCGTCAGGAAGTCAGAACAGACCATATTTGACTACCTTGAGCGGTTCTAACATCGACAACGTCGGCACGGTTCAGCCGGGAGAATGAGCCCGTTAGATTTTGAGCTAACCGCTCTTGACCAAACTGTTCACTCATGCCGGGTAAGGCCACTTTGCTCACCCTTGACGATGAGGCCGGCGAAGAAGAGGGTGGGATACTCTATGCAATCCTCGGGATCGTCTTTGTTGCCTCAGTGTTGGTGCCGCCCTGCTAATAGCCACCTCGATTTTTTAATTATCGTCTCTAATCGTTGGCTAAAACTCCAGGTCCCAGCCAATATGAAGGTTAGCGCTGCGGCGGTACGCTGGCGCACTGCACTACTGGCATGTTTCAGCCATCACAGTGAGCGACTCTCCATGTCCAGTATGCGAGACAGGTTGCCGCCTGCGAACGCTTTGCTAGTGTTCGAAGCGGTTGCCCGTCATCACAGTTTTACCCAGGCTGCCAAGGAACTAGGCGTAACCCAAGCGGCCGTGAGCCGCCAGATCCGGGTGTTGGAGGAGGCGCTTGGAACACCTGTGTTCAAGCGTTTGCACCGGCGTGTTGAACTGTCATCCGCCGGGCGTGATCTGCGCGAGGCGGTGAGCATCGGTCTTGGACACATCGCCCGCGCCGTCGGTGAAATCCAGCGCGAAAACAATATCGGCCAGAGCAATACCGGCGATATCGGCGTCTCGTGCAGTGTGACCTTTGCTTCGTACTGGTTGATGTCGCGGATCGCCAAATTTCGTGCGGAATTCGCTGATGTGGATATTCGCATGGTGGCGCCGGCAAAAGTACGCGACCTTGCCGTCACCGGTATCGATCTGGCCGTTTGCTATGGCCGCGGGATCTGGCCGAATGTACGGGCCAATCACCTCTTCGATGACCGCATCCTGCCTGTTGCGTCGCCTCGGTATATTGAAAAGCACGGACCATTCGAGGATACCGCGTCGTTGTACAAAGCGACGTTGTTGCATCTGTCAAAATTCGACCGCAACTGTGGGTCACCTGGGAGCGTTGGTTTGCGACCTTTGACACCGTAATGGGGCTAACGCTACGGCACTTGCATTTTGACAATTACACAGTGTTGATGCACGCGGCCGTACGCAGCGAAGAGGTGGCTTTGTGCGGCGGACGTTTGGCCGAGGATTTTATTCGCCGCGGCGAGTTGCGCCAGACTTTCAATGTAACCCTGGAGTCGGATTACTCGTTTTATCTGCTCTATCCTAAATCCCAGCCGTTGCGCCCGCACGCGCGGAATTTTCGTGATTGGCTCTTAGAGGAGGCAAAGGGGCGAGGGGCATAAGCGGTAGGTGGGGCGGCCCGCTCGAACGAGTGGATGGGTCAACCCATTTTATTGCTTGCGTTTTCGTTTCTTTTTGTCAGCGTGGCAAGTCAAGGCCGCTTCGATGCAAACGCCCAGGGCGTTATGGGGAATAGCATCTTTACGTTCAAAGATGATGGCCCGGTTGCCACTGAATTGAAAAAGGTCTGGAAATAGAGTTTTGGCAGTGCTTATCAAAGTGATTTGACAGTTGAAATAAACGCCGAATTGAGTGGGACTGCGGGGGCTCCACGCGATCCGTATGGTGGAGCCGCTACGGCTTTTTGTGGTCCGGCAAGCAGGTTCGCCCCACTTCAATGTTTCCTCCAATGGGCCGATTACAGGATTGGTAGCGGCGGTGGTAAAGATCAGCTCTCGTATGTCGAGCAGCTTCGATTGTATCTGGCTTGGATATTCGGCAAACGTGTCTCGTACCGCGTCCGATGCAAAAGGTGTTTTCACCCGCTTCATTCGTGTTAGCCCTCGTCTTCGCTTAATTCAAAGGGCAATCTATAGCCTTTTCCGTTCCAAATTCGAATGTGTCCAAAATCGAAATCAATATCGTTCACGCGAAGACGTATCAACTCAATACGTCGCAACCCAGAGCCATACATAATGCACGCCATTAAGGGGTGCTTTCCTGACAGTAGAGAAAGCAAGCTTTGCACCTCGGACGGTGTTAGCACTGATGGCAACTTCTGTTGACGCCGCGCACGATGGCACTCGCTGACATCGCCTAAAGGCTTTTCCAGAAACTTGTCATACAAAAAGACCAGCGCATTGAGTGCCAGCGACTGTGTGCTGGAGGAGACCTTGCGTTTAACCGCCAAATACGTCAGGTAAGCCACGACCTCATCCCGACCCATGTCGCTTGGGTGTCGTTTTCGGCTAAATATGATAAAGGATTTTATCCACCGGATATAGGTGTGGATGGTGCGCTTGCTGTAACCACGCACCCGCATATAGTCAGCAATGGATAGCAGAAAAGGGGATCTGGTCATCTCGAAATCCTTTTCAAGAAAGTTGGGGGCAGGATACGCTTGTTGTTGCAAAAATACAACAGAATTATAGGGAACAATTCCCTATAGTTTTTCGCTGATTGTCCGAAGTAGGTAAATTTTTTTATATTTCAATTAGTTACGGGAGTAGCCTTGGCGGTTGCAGAAAATTATAGGGCCGCCCTATAATAATATTACAGAGGCCAGCGGCCTGCGTAACATACTGTTAGGTGTCAGCACTGATATAAAAGAGATGTGCCATGATTAAGAAGATTGTTATCTATTTTTCTTTGATATTTTCTGTTTCTGTATTGGCAGAAGCGGATAGAGCTGCTGTAGCTCAAGAGCTTTCGGGTATGGCTAAGAAAGCGGAGGTGCGGTTAGGGTTTTCGGTTGATCCGAACGATGATACAACCTTAATGTTGCATCGAGTATCAACGCTAAAGCCATCAGAGCTGAGTGGTGATTGGACGTTCTATTTGTTTTCTATAGATTCGAGCCCTGACTATTTGAAGAAAAAGGGTTTCAACAAGGTACGTATTTATACAAGTCAGAGTAAAGGCATAAATGATTATGCCTTAAAAATACTCTGAGGTGGCGTTGTGGTAAGTACACCTAACAAGTTGGTGAAGTTCACTCCGCCTGCTATTGCAGGCTACGTGGGACATCCAAACCTGCGGTTTGGCTGCCCCTTACCAAGGCGTTAGGTACCAAGGAATCCATTGATGCGATACACGCGAACTGGTGTAATACTGTTTACCGAGAACTACGACCAATGCGTGGAGTTCTATAGTGAGGTTCTCGAACTACCGATCATGTATTCGCTGGATAACGAACATTCGAAACTCACCTGCTGTGATATGGGATCTGGCAACTACCTCATGATCAAGACAGAAGGGACAGCCGTGCCGGTTGGAAAATCGCTAGAGCAAAATCCGGTTTGGCTTCGATTCAATGTTGAGAACATAGAAAAATCTGCAGAAGTTCTACGGAAGAAAGGTGTGAAGCTCACTGTGAGGACAGAAGGCTGGGGCAGTTTGGCGGATTTCACCGACCCAGACGGCAACCACTGCTCTCTGAGAGATGAGGCATCATTCAAGCAATAATAGTTGGCGCCTAACAAGGCGCTGCAGGTGACGCCGCATACGCGGCGCACCTGAGCGCGGCGTTAGCAATTCCAGAAATCAGGAAGTTTTGCCTATGTCAAAATCTGAAGAACTGAAAGAGCGAATAAGCTATTTGAAAGGATTTTTGACTGTACTATTGGGAGTGGTCGTTCTGTTATCAGGAGGCTTGGTAAATCTATACTTGTCCGGCAATATCAAAGAGATATTCTGGCTTGGTGTAGGCGTTATCGTTTTTATATTGCTAGTTTGTTTCAAAGTTATGGCAAAAATAGAGGAACATCTTAAAGAACTTGGGAGAATATGAATGGCTATAGTTGCACTATTTTTTATTGCGCTCCTTTTTTGTTCCGTATTGGCTTACGGAGCTATCAAGGTCGGTTAGTTGCTAACCAACCAATGCAGCCGACCGCTAAAGCGGCGGCTGATTGAGACGTGTGTGTCGGGCATGACACAGAACTAGGGCGTGATAATTCAAAGAGGCTCTGGATGGCAATCAAATGAAGATATTGCCTAACAAAGCCGTAAACTCGGACGCATTTTTTGTTCGCTGCGCTCACTACAAATGCGCCGGTTACGGCTGGCGTTAGGCCATGAATTCAGATTCCGCACATATTGATGCGTCAAAGTGGTGCTCGCGTATCCGAGAAATCTGGAGCCCCCTCGCCGACGGACGTCGAATCATTCCATTTTGCACTCCGCTGCGCCGATTCGCGGACGCGCTCGTAGTCAGAATAAATCATAGTGACTTTGTCGCTGGAGGCGGACAGGTTAGTGAAGACATCGCAGACTCGTACTCCGTGGACGACCTGTCCGTGAATACCTTCGTCGCACACGACCACAAGTTTGCACATGGACTACGGTCCGTGGCAGAGAGGGCTGGACTGCGAGTCACTGATACATGGATGGGAACTAATCGTTGTGCAATTCAAGCCGGACCAGAAGGTATTAAAGAATTAGAGACAACTTCCGGATTTATCGTGGCACAGATAGCGATGGATGGGCTACTTAAGGAAGTTATCGCCTAGCTTCAGCCGAAGAACTTAATCTTGGCAGGAAAGTACCCCGCTGAACTCTGTTACCCAGCAGCAAAGAGAGAGTCCTTCGATCGACTATTGCCGTCTACTTTCGTCACGGGCTTAACCCGCGTCATAGCTATTCCTCATGTGTTTAGAGGTACATTCTGGTCCGCAGCAGCGGAACGCCTACGAAGAGAATTCCGACGATGATCTCGCGTGCTCTCGGCGTATCAGCCCGATTGTGCCTAACATTTGCATGCAGCCGACCGTTTGACCCGCTGGCCGAAATTGCTGACGCAATTCGTCCATCGCATCAAACGGCGGTTGATGCGAAGCGTTAGGTGAATCAGGGAGAAATACGTGGAAGAGAATAAGGAGTTAATTGAAAGCAAGAAAAGTGAAGACGAGGAACCAATTGATATAGGCCAGTTCCTCTATTATTTGGAATCTGAAAAGGGGCATGAGCTAGCATCAAGGGTTCTTGCAATAATCGAAGATATTAAAAAGGCAACAATACAAACTTCAACCTCTCATGCTAAATTTGAGAAATGGCTTCAAGCGGGCATCGTTTTGGTTGTGGTGGTTACAGCAAGTGTATTAACTTATCTGAGTAAATTTGATTCAACTTTAGGCGTATTATTTGGCACCTTGGTAGGATATCTTTTTGGTAAAAAGTAAATCACATAACAAGGGGCACCAATTTACGCCATCGGCTGTGGAGCGTTATGCGTAAAATATACAACACATATCGAGAGTATGATATAACGATAATTTCAATGTTTTACGGCGTCATCATTTCGATGTATTTTTTTTGATAATCAGCAGCATAAATTACCGCATATACCCATCACACTTCAAGATGCGAACATCGGTGCATTAATAATTTGAAACTTATCAGTGATTCTTTTCCTCAATAAAATTTTTCGTCTTCCAATGCGCCTGAAAAAATTCAAAGATGCTTTCCGAAAATCTACAAACTTCTCATAGTACCGATTATAAGTAACCGCTTCATGCATCATTTTCCAGAGTCGCTCAATTGGATTTAAATTCGGTGAATAGGGCGGCAAGTAGTGTAATTTAATGTTTGAGTCCTTTGTATATGACTGAACGTCTTTGCTCTTATGATAAGCGGTATTATCCCAAATTACATGAATTTCTTTCTCGGGTGGGTGCCGTTTGCGTAGGGATTTTAGAAAAGATTTAATTGTCTGAGCATTCACTCGCTCAACTTCAGTGTGGATTATTTTGTGACCATCAAAAGCTAAAACAGCTTTTATTCGGTCTCGAATACGCCCATCTCTCTCTTTACGATGAGATTTTATGAGTTCATCGCGCTCGCTCGGTGTTAAATTATTGTTTATAAGCTTATTTTGACCATAATCAGCTAGCTAATGCAAGTATTCTAGATTCGCATTTTCAGTGGCGATTGGTATATACGAAGATCTGTATGGGCCCAGCATGATTTCGCTGCCCGGCTTGCATTTTTGGGGCGTTTAAGCACTGGCTATGGCCGAGATGAATTGCAGTCTCTCTTCATGAGTCATGACGGCATAGGAAGCCGCCGTTCTATCCACGATATCGCCATAGCGGATTTTGATTTGTTCGGCCAGTTCGGCAGGCATACCACGCACCGCGAATTTGTCGAGCACATCGTCATTGATGAGTTGCCCCATCTCCTCCCACCGGCCTTGCTTGGACATGGCGTTGAGTTCCGGTTGCAGTGCGCCAGCACCGATAGAATCGAGCACGCCCTTGTACGCAGGTGTCGAGCCGTAGAACGCTATCTGCTGGCGGATTTTTTTAGCCGATGCTGTCATTGCCTCATCGTCGCTTCCGGTCACGGAAAATACCGGGTAACAGATCTCAAAACCGGCTCTGGACTTACCGGCTTTGGCGAAACCGCGTTCCAGCGCCGGTAAGGTGACGTTGCGAAGGTAAGCCTCGGTGGTGAAACCGTGGACCAAAATCCCGTCACACACCTCACCGGCTACCTCTGTCATCAGTGGACCTACGGCGGCGAGATAGACCTTTGGCGGTCCGTATTCGGTGTTGGTGGGGGTGAAGAAGGGCGTCATCAAAGTGTGTTTGTAGAACTTGCCGATGAATTCTAGTGGTTTGTCTTCGTGCCAGGTGGCCCAGATGGCGCGTATGGCGAGGATGAATTCGCGCATGCGCGCCGCTGGCGAAGACCAGGGCATGAAATAGCGTTTTTCGATGTGGGGTTTGATCTGAGAACCCAAGCCTAGAATGAAACGTCCCTTGGAGGCGGCGTTGAGATCGTGACCGGTGTTGGCCACCGTCATCGGAGAGCGGGCGAAGGCCACGGCGATGCCGGTTATGAGATCGATCTTGGAAGTGGTCTCGGCCGCTGGGACCAAGGGTAGGAACGGATCATGGGCAGTCTCCACGGACTTCAACCCGGCGTAGCCCATCTCCTCCAGTTCGCGTGCCTCAGCCCCGGCTTTAGCGAGATCCGAGGTCAATCCGGCATCTACTTTCATGGTTATCAGGCTCCAGTATTTTTTCGCCCTTCGTCAACAGGATCTTAGTTTGCTTGCGGCGGGCATAGGCTATAGGCAACGTCGAAACCCGCTTTTTTATAGTAGCAGCAGGCGCCGGCATGAGGTGGTATGTTGAGTTCGCGCAGCGCCGTCTCTTTACCCGCCGGTTTCATCCAGTAGGTAGCGGTTCCAGTTAGTCCTACGCTCAAAGCGGCGAAGCATACGGCTTTTGCCGCCCAATCTGTTAGCCTCAAGAAGCTCGAAATGTACACTGAAATCCTCCTCCCATCGTTAAACCAGCGAATACAACGGCGGGGAGGTCATTGCCAGAGGCAAGCATTAAATACTGGGTGTGTAAGCGGGCACCGGCCCAGGTCATACCGGCAAGCACATCACGCTACGCTACCGTCGCCATCACTTCGCTTTTGGCACCTTCGCAACAGGGATGATAAAACTTGCAGGGTACTCTCGGTGTTTATCAGTTATTGAGTCAACGATACCGAAATCAAGAAACACAGCACTTGCTATAATCTTTGCACCTATCGTACTAGGAATTGATCCAGCGGCTTTTCTACCATCCGTAGTTTCACAATCATATCTCAAAACATCATCTGATCTTCGGATCAAGGTGGTAGTTGGAAGCTGCGCGTCCCAAACACCACGCTTGTTTTCTAACTTGCATCTTCCATCACTACCATCGCTGAACGATAAAGCCACTGGCGTCATTGCATCATTTGTAAGGGTGGCACAGCCGAAAGTGCTAGCAGCAAGAATTGTTACAATCATCTTTTTCATCATTTTCTCCGTATTCAATTTTTGGTTTGTCTAATGCGAATGGTTTGAATTCGATCCGAACCAGGTGCATACGCACGGTGCTGCCGGCTTTAGCCGCCATGGCCGAAAGGCGCGCCTGCCCGAGGAAGATCCACGGCGAGTTGAGTGATAAGCAGTAGTCGATTGCGGCCACGGGACACTCCTGCTAAGCGTCTGAATGCGTTTCCCAAGCACCGATGTCCGGCCGTGCTAACCCCAGATGATCGCGTAGGGTTGGGCCGGTATAGTTCTTGCGATAGAGTCCACGGCGCTGCAACTCGGGCACCACATATTTCACGAATTCTTCAAAGCAGCCTGGTTGGTGGGTGGGACCTACTACGAAACCGTCGCAGGCGGGCGCGGTGAACCATTCCTCGATCTTATCGGCCACTTCCTCGGGGCCGCCTACCCAGGCTTCTCTTAACAGGCCGCGTCCGGTTAACTCCATGAAATCGCGCACCGTGGGGTTCTTGTTGATGGCTTGGACCCGATCGCGCATGGACTGCATGCCGGCGATGCCGTCCATCTCCTCGTCGGTGAACGGCTCGTCGATACGCTTGGTGGCGAAGTCGAAATTGAGCGCCTCGGATAGTAGTGATAGCTGATCCATGTCGTTGGGCAGCCTGTCATAGGCGGCTTTTTTGTCTTCCGCTTGTGTTTTAGTGGCCGCCACTACCGGGTAGAAAAGACTACAGATCTTCATACCGTCCGGATCCCGGCCTGCGGCAGCGGCGGCGTCCTTCATGGTTTGGTAGTTGCGCTTGCCCGATTCGAGATCGTGATAGACCACGAATAACAGCTCGCCCCAGCGGGCGGCAAAGCGTTGGCCGCGGCCGCTCATGCCGGCCTGAATGACCACGGGATGGCCTTGCGGTGAGCGCGGTACGGTAAACGGGCCGCGTGAGCACAGGAACTCGCCCTTGTAGTCGATGCGCCGCACTTTGTCCGGGCGGGCGTAGAGGTTGTTGACCTTGTCCACCACGATGGCATCGTCGTCCCAGCTATCCCAGTGACCCAGTACCACTTCCATGAACTCATCGGCGCGGTCATAGCGCCGGTCGTGGTCCATGACGCCGGCGCGGCCCATGTTGCGTGCTTCGTTGTCGTTGACGGAGGTCACCACGTTCCAGGCGGCGCGCCCTTTGGTCATGAGATCGACCGTCTGGAATAGGCGGGCGACGTGAAACGGTTCGTAATAGGTGGTGGAGTAGGTGGCCCCTAGGCCCAGGTGTGTGGTGGCGGCGCCCATGGTCATCAAGCAGGCGATGGGGTCCATTTTTACGCAGCGGATGCCGTTTTGCACGGTATGAGCATGGTCGCCACCGTACAGGTCGGGCATGGCCAGGCGATCGTCGAAAAAGCCGATATCGAATTTGCCCGCTTCGAGCACCCGGGCGATGTGCTGGTAATACTCCGGCGAGTAGGTGTCGGTACGCGCGTCCGGATGACGCCAGGCGGCGGGTAAGGTGGTGCAATTTTGCGCCTGTAAAAACGCGACAAAGTGAATCTGGCGCATGAGCGTTTGAACCTAATCTCTTAAATGAGTTAAGTCGGTAAAGATTACAGTCAATCGGTGAACTGCTGGCGCTACGATTCGTTTTGGCTGCCATGCAGGAACGGCATGGCACACTTAGCAAACAATTAAATGGACGGGCGCTCGCTTACAATAGACACGCCCGTACTCCTATAGCTTTAGCGAGACGGATATCACCAGGGCGCCAGCGTGATCCAAGTACCATTGCGGCCCGTATCCGTCACGTTCAGGAACAAGCCCGGTTGGACGCGGGGCAGATCGCCGGCGGCGGCAGGAAAAAGGTATCACGCTGTCGCAACCTGGCTTGTACCGCTTGGAAAATACTGACGGGCACCTCTGAATTTGTGTATGACGAGGCCAATAGAGTGGCGGCCAGCCAAGCACCGTAGCAACTCGCTGGCCATAGCAACTCGCTGGGAAGATGTAACGCTGGGAGGGTGATGCCACGGGCGGCGCGGGCTACTGGCTATGCAGGTGTAGTGCCGCTTGAGTTTTACCCACTAGCGGACTTTGGGGGCCGGCGGCCATGGCTAACATCACGGGGCTAACATCACGGGGACTGGAGCCACCGAGGTTATCTTCGAGCACTACGGACCGGATTACGGCCGGTACGCGCCGCACGTCGATGTGTTCGTCCTCAGGACGGCTTTGGCAAGGCATTTAGGCATGAGCCCGCTGACGTGAGCCGACTAAAGCATATCTTGAGGCGCAGTTTGGCATCTTTTTCCATCCGCAGCTTCCGCTTTCAGTTCTCGGCCGATGTGCTGTCCACCTTGGGTTTCGAGATGGAGACCCTGATCCTTGGGTGGTACATACTCATCGAGACGGACTCGGCTTTCTTCCTGGCTTTGGTGGGGGCGCTGCGGTTCGGCGGGACTTTGATAAGCCCCCTGGTGGGGGTCTTGATCGACCGGGTCTCGCGGCGCCAAGTGATGATAGGGATGCGCTGTGTGCTGGCCTTGATTGCCTCGTGCATTATCTTTGCCGATCTCGGCGGTGTGTTGGGTCCGTCCGTCGTTCTTTGCATTGCCGGGTTGTCCGGGTTGTTACGGCCGGCGGAACACATCGTGCGCAATGCGTTGATCGGCGATACGGTGCCGCAGCGGTTGTTGCCCAACGCGGTGGGATTTTCCCGCACCACCAGCGATACGGCCCGCATCTTCGGTGCGTTGACCGGGGCTGGCTTGCTGGCCAGTGTCGGTATAGGCCCGGCGTATATAGTGGTGACTTTTATGTATATTACTGCTGTGGCGCTTACTTTCGGTATCACCAATCTACCGCCTCGGGCCGATGCCAAGGAAGCGGCCGCGCTGCGCGATCTGGCCACCGGTTTTCGGTATATCAAAGGTACGCCGGTGTTGTTGATCACCATGTACTTGGCGGTGCTGGCTAACCTTACAGCATTTCCACTCACCCATGGTTTGTTGCCCGCCGTGGCGCGCGATGTCTACGGGCTTGATGAAATCGGCCTCGCACAGATGGCGGCGTTAGCTGCCACCGGATCGCTGGTGGGCTCTCTAATGGTTGCCGGGTTGATGCGCTCCGAGCGGGCGCATGTGTTCATGCTGATCGGTTTGGTAGTGTGGCACGCGCTGGTGGTGGCCTTCGCGCTGGTGCCACCGTCTAGTGTAGGTTGGGCTATTTTGGCTTTTGTAGGCGTGTTTTCCAGTGCTGCCATGACCACCATGGCGGTTTTATTGTTGCACCGGACTGCGCCGGAGTTGCGCGGCCGCGTCATGGGTATCCGCATGCTGGCGGTGTACGGTTTGCCAGTGGGATTGATGATAGCTGGTGTTCTTATCGACCGGTTCGGCGTAATCGTTACCTTGCTCGGCTATGGTACGGCCGGACTGATCCCTGCCGTGTGGGTGGCGCTTAGGTGGCATGCTCTTACCCAGTCTAGTCACTGAAGGGCGCCTCTAACAATAGTCATTGTTTCGTGAGTGCAAGGAAGCACCGCGCGCACAACCGCAGTGTATGGGTGATACCTGAGGATTCGAGCACGGCGCTGACGCCGCAATCGCGGAAAAAGTGCATTTTTAGAGGTGCCCTGAATAGTATGAACATTAAAGGTATGCAACCATGGCTAGAAGTCACGAAGTCGATTACCGCATCATCGGTGAAGGTATGCAGATGCTGGTGGTGGAACTGGATCCGGGAGAGACGGTGATCGCCGAGGCCGGCGCTATGAATTTCATGGAAGAGGGCATCGAATTCGAGACCAAGCTGGGCGATGGTTCCGATCCCGAGCAGGGATTTTTCGGCAAGGTATTCTCTGCTGGTCTGCGGATGGTCACCGGCGAATCATTGTTCATGACTCACTTCACCCATGCCGGTTACGGCAAGGCCCGGATCGGTTTTGCAGCGCCTTATCCGGGCAGTGTTATTGCCGTGGATATGGCGCAGATAAGTGGCGCGGTGATCTGCCAGAAAGACAGCTTCTTATGTGCAGCTTTAGGTACCAAAGTATCGGTGACATTCAGCAAACGGCTAGGGGCTGGTTTGTTCGGCGGCGAGGGCTTCATTTTGCAGAAACTGCAAGGCGATGGCATGGTCTTCATGCACGCTGGCGGTGCGGTGGTGCGACGCGAGCTGCGCGGCGAGACCTTGCGGGTGGATACCGGGTGCTTAGTGGGCTTTACCCCGGGGGTGGATTACAGCATCGAGCGGGCCGGCGGTTTGAAGAGTATGGTGTTCGGTGGCGAAGGGTTGTTCTTGGCGACCTTGCGTGGCACCGGCTCGGTGTGGTTACAGAGCTTGCCGTTCAGCCGTTTGGCGGATCGTATTTTGGCCCTCGCGCCATCGGTTGGAGGGGATGAGCGAGGCGAACAATAGGATGCACTGCGTCGCAACAGCAGCGAACTGCCAGATGGCACTTGGGAGACAGCACTTGGGGGGGGGGCTAAGGCCGCCTCAGGTGGAATCAACGTTCCTGTAACAGCAAACGTGCGGCACTTTGGTCCAGCGTCACCCGGTAGTGGCTCAAGAAACTCATACCCAATAATTTGACGCCATTGAGCGCTTCGTCATCCACGAATGAAACGGCCACTTCTCGTCGGCGCGCACCCGATACCTCTACCAGTGCCAGGGTGCCGAAGCGGGCCGACACCTCGCCGCCAGCGGTGTTGACACGGCCCTGGCGCAGTTCCTTCGGGTTAAATCCCAACACCGGCATCATTGATAAAGGCAA
Source organism: Gammaproteobacteria bacterium (assembly GCA_012103455.1). Classification (GTDB taxonomy): domain Bacteria; phylum Pseudomonadota; class Gammaproteobacteria; order HK1; family HK1; genus WLWT01. The sequence goes on along the minus strand of WLWT01000001.1, from coordinate 1,243,889 downwards.
CACCATGGTAGAGGCACCGGTGTCCACCACCATCGGCACCGGTACGCGTTTGCCATTAGGGCCGGCCAAGCTAACCAAAACGATGTGGTGGGCACCATGGACTTTGATGGGGATGGTGAATCGCCGGGGTGCCCGCGAAGCGCGCTTAGGGCTGAGCACGACCACACCATCGACGCGGCCTTGCGCATCAGTGCTCAGCACGTGGTTGTAACCCGAAAGTAACTGGCGCAGCCCCATAACCGGATCATCCGGCAACGACACCGGTTTGGCGGGCTCATCGCGCAGATAGTGGAGCCCTTTGACGCTGACACCGTGGAGCGCTGCGAATGCTCTGAGCTGGGCGCCGAGATTCTCGGCGGCATAAGCACTCACCGCGGCGAGCCCGATAATCAGCCATGCGAGTGTCCGCCTCAGCTGCCGCAAGCACGGCTTCATTGCCAGCGTTAACGGTGCCAGCGTCAATAGGAGTGCATTGACCCAATGCGCCTGACCGTAAGCAAGCGAGCGGTGCTTTTCGGCTCGATCCAAGAGCGTCTTCAGTTTCATTTCGGTCCAGTACTCGATCACAAAAAAGACGGCTAGCTGAAGGTCGCGCGTCAAGCCGCCTACGGCCCTAGCAGCCAACGCAAGCGTAAACCTTATTTTAATGATAAATCTGAGATGTCGATGCAGGTTGCATAGCCCTTAACGATGGTGATGGCTCCGGCGATAGCCCAGCACTTTGTCGGTGCACTGCTGGCCTGGATGCTGACCAACGTACCTCAGCTAGCCCACGAATGACCCGCCGCACGCCGTAACCAATTTTTGACAGCACGTGTGATAAGCGGCTTGTATACGGCGCGCGGACTGTTGCGTTGCACCGTGTTGCCATTCTTCTACCGAGCCGCTATAACTACGCGGTTGTCGTTCAGGCGCACCAGCAACGGGCGCTTTGCCAAATTGAAATTGCGGCTAAATTGAACGTGCCAGATCTCTGTAAATGGGCGCCCGTGTTCGGTTCAACACGTGCGTTTGGCTATCTTGCCTAGCCCCATCTTGGCTAGCTTTTGAAACCGGGGGGAGCGAACCCATGGAGTTGAGCGGTCTACTGCCGGCACTATTCGGCGTTGGCGGGTTGATTGTGGCTTGGCTGATCTTCGGCAAGGTCAAAGAGTATCCGGCCGGCGAGTCCAAGGTCGCGGAAATAGGTGAGCAGATCCACTTGGGCGCCATGGTGTTCATGCGGCGTGAATACACGTACTTGATCCTGTGCTGCATCATCTTGGTGGTCTTCTTGGGCATAGTCCTCGGTCTCAAGACGGCCATCGCTTTTATCGTCGGCGCGTTGTGTTCTGGTGCTGCCGGCTACATCGGCATGAGTACCGCCACCCGTGCCAACGTGCGCACTACCACCGCTGCTCACACCGAGGGCGCTGCTGCTGCGCTGACGGTGGCTTTCTACGGCGGTTCCATCATGGGCCTGGCGGTCGCTTCCATGGGTTTGCTGGGGCTTGGAACGCTTTACCTGTTCTTTGGCGGTGATCCTGACACGGCCCATGCTATTCACGGCTTCGGCATGGGTGCCTCATCAGTCGCTCTGTTCTCCCGTGTGGGTGGGGGCATCTATACCAAGAGTGCTGATATAGGCGCCGATCTGGTCGGCAAGATAGAGGCGGGTATTCCCGAGGATGATCCCCGCAACCCCGGTGTCATTGCGGACAACGTGGGTGACAACGTGGGCGATGTGGCCGGGATGGGATCGGATATTTTCGAGTCTTATTGCGGCGCCATGATCGCGTGTATCGCCATGGCTTCCACCATGGCGGCGGCCATCATCGATCCGATGGGTGAGCGGCCCGCGCTCATGTTCTTGCCGCTGGCTCTGGCTTCCACCGGCCTGATGTGCTCTATCCTCGGCATCTGGATAGTGCGCACCCAGGCTAACCGGTCGCCGGAGGTGGCGCTACGCATAGGTACTCTGGGTACCACTTTTTTGTTCATTGTCGTCTCGGTTTTCATCATTAAATGGGTGGGCATCGCCGGCAAAGTGTGGTTCGCCGTGTTGGTGGGCGCCATCGGCGGCATGATTATCGGCTTGGTTACCGAGTATTTCACCGCCGGTAAGCCGGTGCGTCATATCGCTTCGCAGGGACAAACAGGGGCTGCTACCGTGATCATTGCCGGGCTCGCCGTCGGCATGCAGTCGGTGGTTGTGCCGATCCTGTCCATCTGCGCCATCATCGCTATTTCCAACGAAGCAGCCGGCCTCTACGGTGTAGGCATCGCCGCCGTCGGTATGTTGGCTACGGTCGGTATCACCATGGCGATCGACGCTTACGGTCCGGTGGCTGACAACGCCGGCGGCATCGCGGAGATGGCCGGCCTTGGTGAAAGTACCCGCAAGATTACCGACTCGCTGGACGAACTGGGTAACACCACCGCCGCCATCGGCAAGGGATTTGCCATCGGTGCCGCGGCGCTTGCGGCATTGGCCATTATCACCGCTTATGTGGAGACGGTGGCTAGCCGCATTGCGGATTTCTCTCTGGAACTCGGCAATCCGGAAGTGCTGATCGGGCTCTTCCTAGGGGGTGTGCTGCCATTTTTGATAGCGGCGCTGACCATGACCGCCGTAGGTGACGCCGCCGCCGAGATGATCGAAGAGATCCGCCGCCAGTTCAGGGAGATCCCAGGATTGTTGGAGGGTGAAGCGACGCCGGATACAGCCCGCTGTGTGGAAATTGCCACGACGGCAGCCCTGAAGAAAATGCTACCGCCCGGCATCATCGCCATCTTGGCGCCTATGGTGGTGGGTTTTGGCATCGGCGCGGAGGCCCTCGGTGGCATGCTGGGGGGGGCGCTGCTCGGTTGTGTGCTGATGGCGCTGACCATGGCCAATGCTGGCGGTGCTTGGGATAACGCCAAGAAATATATCGAGAAGGGTAATCTGGGTGGCAAGGGCACGGAGACTCACGCCGCTGCCGTGGTAGGCGATACCGTGGGCGATCCCTTCAAGGATACCTCCGGTCCGTCCATGAACATCTTGATCAACGTCATGGCCATCGTCAGCTTGGTTATCGCGCCGGTGCTGAGCTGAGCGGGCTTTCTCGGCTTGGTACAACGCCGGTGCGATACAGCGCTGGTGCAATACAACGCCGGGGCCGCACACCGGCGTTGTGTTCGATATTGAGTGACGGTCTCATCCCATAGCGCACCCTCTGTCCGCGCACCCTCAGTCTGTCTGAGAGAGGTTTCGCTGCGCTACGAAGACACCGTCATCGCCGAGCATCTGTCTGTGGAACTGCCCGGTGGCCGGTGCACCTGTCTGCTCGGAACGAGCGGTGTTGGCAAAACCACCTTGCTGCGCTTTGTCGCCGGGCTCGTGGCTGCCGGTGCTGCCAAGGGGCAGGTCGATACTAGTGATGGGCTCCCCCTTGCCGGCCGTGTGGCCTACATGGCGCAACGCGATCTGCTGGTGCCCTGGTTGTCGGTCATCGACAACGTTCTGATCGGTGCCCGCTTTAGGCACGAGTCCATATCTGGCGAGGTCCGCGGCCGCGCCCGGCAACTCTTGGATGAATTGGGACTATCATCCTACGCCGACGCTCTGCCGGCCGCTCTGTCCGGTGGCATGCGCCAGCGCACCGCGCTGGCGAGGACGCTGTTTGAAGACCGCCCCATCGTGCTGATGGATGAACCTTTTTCAAGTCTGGACGTGATCACCAGGCACCGGCTTCAGACTTTAGCCGCCACCCGTTTGGCTGACCGTACTGCATTGCTGATTACCCATGATCCGATGGAGGCTCTGCGTCTAGGGCATGTAATCTATGTTTTGGAGGGGCGTCCTGTCGAGTTGAGCGAGCCTATTTACCCCTCTGATTTACCACCGCGCTCGGTGGAGCGGGAGGATATTCTGGTGCTGTACGGCAAACTTCTAGAGCGCCTCGGCGGGGCGGCGGCGAGAACGTAATAATGGCGCTACGGGCACTGATCACAATGGTTGGTTTTTTGGCGGCTTGGCACTTGCTGGTCTGGTTTACACAGGCTGAACCGTACATCTTGCCGAGCCCTGACCGAGTGCTTGAACGCTGGTGGCAAGATATCGAACTCATCAGTGGCCACGCCGCCGTTACGTTCGTGGAGATTGTGCTCGGTCTTGTTATCGGCTGTTTGTTGGGTGTGTTGACTGGCCTGGTGATGGCGCGATACCGGCTAGCGCGCCTGTGGTTGTTGCCGGCTATGGTCATCAGTCAGGCCCTGCCCGTGTTCGCCATCGCCCCTGTGCTAGTGCTTTGGATCGGCTACGGTATGGGCTCCAAGATCACCATGGCGGTGATCATTATTTATTTCCCGGTAACAGCCGCTTTCTACGATGGGCTACGCCGCACGGAGCCTGGTTGGCTGGATCTGGCAGCCACCATGGGCGCATCCAAGCGTTCGGAATTCTGGGTGTTGCGTATTCCAGCCGCACTGCCTGCCCTCGCCTCGGGTATTCGGGTGGCAACGGCGATAGCCCCCATCGGTGCTGTCATCGGCGAATGGGTCGGCTCCAGCCGCGGGTTGGGTTTTCTCATGCTCCACTCCAATGGACGCATGCAAACCGATCTGATGTTCGCCGCGCTATTCACCTTGGCCGTTTTTGCGGTCTTGCTCTATACCGTTGTGGATGCCGGATTGCGGCGGCTTACCTATTGGCAAACGGAGTCTTGAAATGAGTGATGATGGTTTGTTCGCCCGACTAAAAGCTTCGTGCCGCGATGATTGGGACACCTACGTGCGCCACCCGTTTGTGCGTCAACTGGGTGATGGCACGTTGCCTGAGGCCTGTTTTCAACATTACTTGAAGCAGGATTATTTGTTTCTCATCCATTTCGCACGGGCTTACGCGCTGGCTGTGTACAAGAGTTCTACCCTTGCGGATATGCGACATGCCAAAGACACGTTGAGTGCGTTGCTCGATACCGAACTGCGGCTACACGTCGATTATTGTGCTGAATGGGGCATTGATGAAGCCGCTCTTGAGGCCCTGCCGGAGGCCACCGCCAATATGGCGTATACGCGCTATGTGCTGGAGGTGGGGCAGGCGGGCGACGCCTTGGATCTGCACGTGGCTTTAGCTCCGTGCGTTATCGGCTATGCGCAAGTGGCTGAGTGGCTGATGGGCTCGCCAGCCACCCTCTTGAACGGCAATCCTTACAAACCGTGGATCGATATGTACGCCAGCGACGAGTATCAGGAAGCGGCGGCAGGGGCCGCAGCGCAACTCGATGATCTGGCGGCGCGGCTGGCTGGACCGCGCCGGCTAGAGCGTTTGCAGCGCATATTCGACGACGCCACCCGGCTCGAAATCGGCTTTTGGCAGATGGGGCTGGATTTAAGCGTATGACCCAGCCGGCATATGCTGGCCCATCGCCCTAAAGTTATTTCACCGTGAAGGGGGTACTCAGCCGCTTGGCCACCGGCGCGTTTTTGAGTTGCACATAATCCGGCAAACCGTTCACGAACGGTGGATAGTCCTCGCCTTGGATGAGCGGCTGCAAATAGCGCCGGCACGGATCGGTAATGCCGAAACCGTCGTCCGTGATGAATTCGCGGGGCATCATTTTTTCCACGTTGGCCACCTCCGCCAGGTGAGCCGCGCCGATTTCCCATGCGTACGGCGAGTCGCTGGTGCGCACGATGGTGGGCATAAGCGCATTCTTGCCGGCAAGCGCCATCTCGACGGCTGCTTTGCCGACGGCATAAGCTTGTGCCACATCCGTGGCCGAAGCGATATGCCGGGCGGCGCGCTGTAGATAGTCGGCCACCGCCCAGTGGTACTTGTAACCGAGCTTGTCTTTGACCAGGTTGGCGAGCATGGGGGCCACGCCACCGAGTTGGGCATGGCCGAAGGAATCGCGTAAGCCCGTCTCCGATAAGAACGCGCCGTTTTCGTCGCGGGCGCCCTCCGATACGACGATGGCGCAAAATCCGTGCGCGTCCACGTGTTCTTTCACCTTGGCGATGAACGGGTCTTGCACCAACGGGATTTCCGGGAAGACGATCATATGCGGTGCTCGGGTGGCGTCGTTGGCGGCGAGCCCGCCGGCAGCGGCAATCCATCCCGCATGGCGGCCCATCACCTCCATGATGAAGACCTTGGTAGAGGTGAGCGCCATGGACGCCACATCGTAACCGGCCTCGCGCATGGACACGGCGACGTATTTGGCGACCGAGCCGAAACCTGGGCAGTTGTCGGTGATCGGCAGATCGTTGTCCACCGTTTTAGGAATGCCGATGCAGGTAATGGGGTAACCCATAGCCTCGCCTAGTTGCGACACTTTGTGTGAGGTGTCTTGCGAGTCACCGCCACCGTTGTAGAAGAAATAACCGATATCGTGAGCTTTGAAGACCTCGATTAGGCGCTCGTACTCGGCGCGGTTTTCGTCTAATCCTTTGAGTTTGTAACGGCAAGAGCCAAACGCGCCCGAGGGCGTGTGGCGTAAGGCGGCGATGTCCGCGTCGGATTCTAGGGAGGTGTCGATGAGATCTTCAGTCAGAGCGCCGATGATGCCATTGCGGCCGGCGTACACTTTGCCAATAGTCTGCGGATAGGTCCGGGCCGTTTCGATGACGCCGGCGGCCGATGCATTGATAACGGCGGTAACGCCACCTGATTGCGCATAAAAAGCATTTCTCGGCATCGCTTTGTCTCTTTGAATAGTGAGCTGTGGTATACAACAAGATCCGATCTTACACGCAAGGCGTGCATGGCTGGGATAGAGCCGCGCCGGGGACTGTCGTAGGTGAAATGAATACCTCGGAACCACCGTTCAGTAAGAGAATGATGCGCCGCGCCGTGACCGCCTTGCTGTTGGCGGGGGTGGTGGCCCAGGGTTCCGCGCAGAGCATTCGCCTTCCCGATATCGCCGATTCATCCGAAGCGGTCATCTCCAAAGTGGACGATACGCAACTCGGGGAGTTGTTCTTGCGCGAGATCCGGGCCCGCGAGGAAGCCCTGGAAGACCCTGAAGTCGAGCATTACGTTAATGAGATAGGCTATCGCCTGACCCAAGCCAGCGATGGCGCCAACCGCCCGTTCACGTTTCTGGTTTTGCGCGAGCCCATCGTCAACGCTTTCGCCGGACCTAACGGGGTCATAGGACTTAACACCGGCTTGATCCTCGCAACCGAGAGCGAAAGCGAATTGGCCGCCGTGCTCAGCCATGAAATTGCCCATGTGACGCAAAGACACGTGGCGCGGGCATTCGAGTTGGAAGAGATCAACAGCGTTTACAAGGTAGCGGGGATCCTCGCTGCCATCGTTCTTGCGACACAAAATTCCCAGGCCGGCACCGGCGCCTTGGGGGTGGTCACAGCGGCTGATATCCAGCAGCGCATCGACTTCATACGCCGCAACGAAAGGGAAGCGGATCGCATCGGCATGGAGATACTCACCAAAGCCGACTATGACCCCCAAGCAATGCCGGCTTTCTTCGAGCAATTGCAACAAGCGCAGCGCTACTATCGCACCCCGCCCGAGTTTCTCTCTACCCATCCGGTGACCTCGGATCGCATCGCTGAGGCGAGGCAGCGGGCCGAACGCTTCAAGTTTCGCCAGTACAAGGACAGTGACGCTTACCTGCGGGTGCGGGCCAAACTGAAGGTGCTGGTGGATGGACCCAAAGCCGCTAAAGAGTACTTCGAGCGGCGCTTAGCCAGTGGGCAGGGACGCCGCCTGGCCAGCGCCGAGCACTACGGCCTGGTGCATGCTCTCATCGGCCTTGAGCAGTGGCAAAAAGCGCTCGACACCGTGCAGCCGCTGATGGAGAAGTCGCCCGATGTTCTGCCTATTCGCGACGCCTTGGCCAAGGTGCTGCACGGGTTTGGCCGTACCGATGAGGCGGTGGCGCTCTACCGTCAATCGCTGCGCGCTTATGTTAATGACAGGCTGCTCGTCATCGGTCTTGCAGAGGTGCTGATAGATGCCGGTCGCAACCGGGAAGCGGCCAGTTTGCTCGGCAACTATGTACAACGGGTACGATCCGATGCTCGCGCATACCATCTGTTAGCCGAGGCTAATGCCCGCAGCGGCCAGCGGGCCGCCTCAGCGGCCGCGTTAGCGGAGCATCATTATCTGAATGGCCGGCTCGAAGCCGCTGTTTATCAGCTAGAAAGAGCGCAGCGCGGCGACGGCGGTGCCGATTACTATCTGGCCGCTCGCATAGGCGCCCGCCTAGAGCAGCTCAAGGCGGAGAAGTTGGCCCGCGATGAGTAAGCTGTTCGGATCTACTGCGCGCCGTTGGCTTCTAATATCCCCATGACTTTTTCCGCCCGGCGCCGAACGCCCTTAGCGTCGATGCGCGCGCCAAGGGCTTTGCCCAGTTCTTCGATGGCCTCGTCCGAGGCACTCCAGTGGGCCCAATCAAGGGCGGTCTTACCGTCATTGTCGCGGGCCGTTACATCCGCGCCGTGTTCCAGCAGGAACTCGACGGCGGCGGAATGACCGGTGAGAGCGGCAATGTGCAACGGTGTTTGGCCCGCTGTATTCAAAGCGTCCACTTGCGCCCCTTCTTCGACTAAATAAACAGCGATAGTCTCATGGCCGGTGGCGGCCCATTGTCCCGGCCTTATGATTTGCTTATTGCGTATCACCAGTCCGGTGAGCCCCATCTGTGCACTGACCGCCACCAGGTGGTGCAAGGCAGTGGCGCCGCCTATGTGCTTTGCGTTGACATCGGCCCCGGACTTCACTGTCCGCTCTACCTCGGTCAAATTGGCATCGTTCAGATAGGTCGGATGAATTGTTTCTTGCGCCGCCAACTGTGCCGGTGCTACGTGCAATGCTAATAGCAGGGTCAAGACACGTGCACGTGCTAGGGCGCCCTGGCTGTTCTCTAAGGGCTTGAGTGCCATGATTGCATGCCTCTCCTCGTGATTGCCTTAAGGGCACCTCTAAAAATGCACTTTTTCCGCGATTGCGGCGTCAGCGCCGTGCTCGAATTCTCATGTATCACCTATACACTGCGGTTCTGCGCGCGGTGCTTCCTTGCACTCACGAAAAAATTACTATTTTTAGAAGTGCCCTTGAGCGGCATTGTAGCGATGTAGGGAAATAGATGTGATCCGATAACGGCCTTGCGGCCTTATGGCCTTTTGTCATGCGCGCACCTGAACGGTTGCCGGCTTGAGCAAGCCGCCAGCGCAGTGCGCCTCACCGCCTGCGTGTACTCGCTCGGATCCGAACGGGGATGACGGCACCAGGGTTGAAAATGGCCCTGCTGTCCCCATCTCTCGCGCGTCCTAACGAACGGGTGTTTGCGTGCACGGCTTTTTTAGCTCAGCCGTCACCCGTGCCGGATGCGGTTCAAGCAGCGAGGACGAAGGGATAGTTCGAGGAGGCACCCATGTCCAGCATGGTCGAGATAGAAGCACTAACAAAGCAATTTGGCCCAATAACGGCGGTCGATGGCGTCTCTTTCAACGTCGGCCGCGGTGAAGTATTGGGCTTCCTAGGGCCGAATGGCGCCGGCAAATCCACCACCATGAAAATGGTGACCGGCTTTCTGACCCCCGACAGTGGCCGTGTCCGGGTCGATGGTCACGACCTGTACATGCATCCCATAGCAGTTAAAGCCTGCATCGGTTATCTCCCTGAAGGTGCGCCGCTCTATGGCGATATGACGCCTCTGGGTTTTTTGAATTTCATCGCCGATGTGCGCGGTCTCAAGAGGGCGCAGAAGAAGCAACGTATTGACGATGTGATCGAGCGGGTGCATCTGCAAGAGGTGTTGCACCAGCGTACCGAGACTTTGTCCAAAGGTTTCAAGCGGCGGGTCGGCTTAGCTCAGGCGATATTGCACGACCCGGATGTGCTCATTCTCGATGAGCCGACCGATGGTTTGGATCCGAATCAGAAACACGAGGTCCGCACGCTTATCCAAGAGATGGCTGAGAACAAAGTCATCATACTCTCGACCCATATCCTGGAAGAGGTGGATGCTGTTTGCTCCAGGGCCGTGATCATCGACCGCGGCAAAGTTTTAAGCGATGGCACACCGGAGCAATTGTTGGCGTACTCGGCCGACCATAACGCGGTGCGGGTGGTGTTGAGCTGCCCGGACGCTGAGGCTGCCGCCCGTGCCTTCGGCGAGTTGGACGGTGTGGGCGCGGTGAGCCCATTGTCCGAGGTGCAAGGCGCAGCGGCCTTCCTGGTGCGGCCAAACGGCGCCGCTTTGATCGCTGCCGCGATAGGCGAGCTGGCCCGCGAGCAGGGTTGGGCGTTGCACCAACTACAGGTGATGAAGGGCCGCTTGGATGAAGTTTTTCGTGACATCACGCAGAGCGGGAACATGGGGGAGCCGTCGTGAGCACAATCTGGGTTATTTTCAAACGCGAGCTGACCAGCTATTTCACCACGCCGATCGCGTATGTGTTCTTGGTCATTTTCATTTTTCTAAGTGGTATTTTTGCGTTTGATCTGGGTGATTTCTTCGCCCGGGGGCAAGCTGATTTAGTCGCTTTTTTTAATTTCCACCCGTGGCTGTATCTATTTTTGATCCCGGCGTTGTCAATGCGTTTGTGGGCGGAAGAGCGCCGCGGCGGAACGATCGAGCTGCTGTTGACGCTACCCGTCACCATGACTCAGGCGGTGGTGGCTAAGTTCTTGGCCGCGTGGGCGTTTACCGCCATCGCGTTGACGCTGACGTTTCCCATGTGGATGACGGTCAACTATCTGGGTGAGCCCGACAACGGCGTAATAGCTGCCAGCTATGTGGGCAGTTTGTTGATGGCGGGTGCATTTCTTGCCATCGGCTCTTGCTTGTCGGCGCTCACCCGCAATCAGGTTATCGCTTTTGTTATGAGTGCTGTTGTTTGTTTGGCGTTCGTGTTGAGCGGATTTCCGTTAGTGTTGCAGTTTTTCAGCGGTTGGGCGCCCGACAGTGTGGTCGCTCTTATCAGCTCTTTCAGCTTTTTGAGTCACTTCAATTCCATTGCCAAAGGCGTTATCGATTTACGCGATGCCGTATTTTTTCTCTCACTGATCGCGTTTTGGTTATTTGCCAATGCGGTATTCATCGAGTGGAAAAAAGCGGGTTGAGGAGAAGTTAAATAAATGAGCAATAAAATTCTTTCTGGAATTGGCCTGCTCGTCGGGCTAGTGGCGCTGGTGGCGCTCAACCTATTCAGCAATTTGACCTTCACCGGGGTGCGTATCGATCTCACCGAGCAGGGGGCTTTTACCTTATCCGAGGGTACCATCAATACCATCGAAGCGATCGATGAGCCGGTTACTTTGCGGTTGTTCTTGTCCGAACAATTAGCCCTGGAAAACCCGGGTGTCACCACGTTTGCCAACCGCGTCAAAGATATGTTGGTGGAGTATCAACGCCGCGCCGATGGCATGATCAGGCTCGAGATCATCGATCCGGAGCCGTTCTCGGAAGATGAAGATCGGGCCGTGGGTTACGGCTTGCACGGTATTCCTCTGGGCGCTGAAGGGACTAATTTTTATTTCGGCTTAGCGGCCAGCAACTCGCTCGATGACGAGGTCGTCGTGCCCTATCTGTCCTCCGAGCGTGAAGAATTCCTGGAATATGATCTCACCAAGATAATTTGGCAGTTGTTGGATACCAAGACCCCTGTACTCGGGGTGTTGTCTACGTTGCCGATCGACGGTGCGCCGCAGCGTATGGCCCCGATGATGGGTGGCGGTGCCGGTCGGCCGTGGATCATCATGGAGCAGATCGGCGAAACCTTCGAAGTGCGCAACCTGGAGCGCGATATCAAGGAAATCCATGAACAGATAGATGTGTTGATGGTCGTGCATCCTAAGGAGCTGTCGGATGCAACACTTTATGCCATCGATCAATTCGTTATGCGCGGTGGGCGTGCGCTGGCGTTTGTGGATCCTAATTCCGAGGCGGAGCGCCCTAGCCCGATGATGCCGCAGCCGGTGACTAACCGTGCTTCGGACTTTTCCAAGTTGTTGACGGCATGGGGCGTGGGTATGGACACGATTACCTTCGTCGGTGATCTGCAACATGCACTTAAAGTGCGTTTTCAATACCAGGGCCGTGTTGTCACGATGGCATATCCACCGTGGATCGAACTGCCTCAGTCGCGATTGAATAAAACAGAAACCGCGACGGCTAATCTCGGCAAATTGGTGTTCGCGAGCGCTGGCGCATTGGAGGACAAAACGGCCGGCGACGTAACGTTTATACCATTGGTCACTTCCAGCGATAGCGCGTCTGTACTGGGTATTGGCTCACTGGCACGAGGCGCCGATCCGCAAGCGATGCTGGACAGCTACAAGCCGGCCGGTCAATCGTTTGTCTTGGCGGCGCGTTTAGCCGGAACGCTTGACAGTGCATTCCCGAGCGGTGCGCCAACGCCTGTATCCGGCGAGTCGCAGAACGAGGATGCGGCGGATACCTCGAATATTGCCGCCAAGGAGCACTTAAGCACCAGTGCCGCGCCGGCCAATATAGTGGTCGTCGCCGATACCGATCTGCTCGAAGATCGTATGTGGGTGCAAGTGCAATCGTTGCTCGGGTCGCGCCTGGCGGTGCCCACCGCCGGCAATGGTAGTTTTGTCATCAATGTACTGGATATCCTGACTGGCTCGAACGATCTCATCAGTGTGCGCAGCCGTGGCCGTTATTCCCGCCCGTTCAGCCGCATCGACGATATCCGCCGGGAAGCGGGACTTCGCTTCCGCGAAAAAGAGCAGCAGCTAAACAGTGAATTGGCGACGACGGAGCAACGCCTGGTGGAATTGGAAAAGTCCAAACCCACGGCTGGTGCGGAAGCGCTGGTGTTGAGCGCCGAGCAGCAAGCGGAGATCGAGCGGTTTCGCCAACAGAAGATTCGCATCCGCAAGGAGCTAAGAACAGTGCTGCACGAGAGGAGCAAGAATATTGATGCGCTCGAATTCAATCTACGCATGTTGAACATCGGTTTGATGCCGCTGTTCGTGATCATCGTTGGATTGTTGGTGGCTTTCTGGCGGGCGCAGCGAAGAAGAGTGGCAGCTAGCTAAATGAGGCAGTACGGCAATGGGTAGAACAATTGGTTTTGTCGTCTTGGTGCTCGTTACGGCAGGGTTGGTTTACGCCGCGTACAGCAGCTATGAATCGCGTGACCGCGATACCTCGTTGAGTGCCGGCGAGTTGTTTTTTCCGAAGTTAGTGACGGAGGTTAACGCAACCACCCGCATTCGTGGTCAAACCAATGAGGGTGCGGTCACTATTCGACGTGTGGATGACAATTGGGTGGTCGAGGAACGCGGTGGTTACCTATCCGATCGGAGTAAAGTGCAACAGCTTCTTATCGGTCTTAGCAATCTTCGAAGAGTAGAGAAGAAAACGGCGAAGCCGGAGCGCTACGCGGCGCTTGGGTTGGAAGAACCCGGCACCGAAGGCTCCAATGCGCAGGGTATTACGCTGGAGAACGAGAGCGCAGGTGTTTTGGCCAGCTTGATACTAGGGGATCGCCGGCCATCCAGACGCCACCCGAGCGCGAGTGAGTTCTACGTTCGAGTGCCCGGCGATCCACAAGCATGGATGGCTGAAGGGTCGTTACCCAATGTGGTCGATATCGTCGGTTGGCTGGACGAAAAGTTGTTCGATCTAGATGGCAAACGGGTTGAACGGGTAACGGTGCGGCACGCAGACGGTGAGACAGTGGCCGTTATTCGCCGGCCCGGACAACAACAGGAGTACCAGCTTCAGGATATCCCCGCCGGTAGAAAAGTGGCCAGCGAATATATTGTGCGCAGCTTTATTACCGGTATTTTGAATTTTTCGTTGGACGATGTGGCAAAACTGACGCCGGATAACACCCCTGAAGAACAGCTACGCATCGATATAGATACCTACGATGGAATGCGCGTCAGCATGTTCGGCAGCTTGGATGAGGACGCGGCTCGACTGCAGTTCAAAGCGGCGTATATGGCAGCGCAAGCCGAGCATGAGCCGCCTGCCGAGGAAAAAGCCACGGATGGCGATGAACCGGCAAGCGGCGCGGCGGGCTCCGAGAACATAATGCGTCTTAGCCGTGAAGCGGTGGAAGCCGAGGTGAAGGAACGCAATAGCCGGTGGGCGTCTTGGTTGTTCGAAGTGGGCGACTGGCGCTTGGCGACCGCCACTAAACGCATGGACGAACTCTTGGAGCCTCTTGAGCAGAAGAAGGACGCCGAGGACCAGAACGCGGCGCTCCCGGAACCCGGTGCGTCACCCGTTCCCGCGCCGGAGTCACCGCTCAAACTCGAAGAATAAATATCGCCCGAATAGACGTTGCCTCAGTGGATGCGCTCTCAATATGACGTATTTAAGCAGCTCAATCAAATCCATACTGATCGAGCTTACGCCAACATTGATCCCAACGAGCATCCGTGTGTGTCAACCCACGCAATGAAAGAACGGCTTGAGCTCCAGCCTCCTTCCAGCGCATGCCTGAATTGCACGGGCGCTGCTTAAACCAATGGGCACCGCTAAAAATAGTCATTTTTTCGTGAGTGCAAGGAAGCATCGCACGCACAACCGCAATGCATAGGTCATCAATGCTGTCCCGCAAAATAGTTAAGCACAGCGTATAAGCTATTGATTTACATAGAAAATTGACTATGGCATTGTGTTTGAAACATGAGAGCAGTTGTTCCAAAATTTCAAGGAATCAGTATGCTCCATGGGACAGCAGTGATAGGTCATACATGAGGATTCGAGCACGGAACTGACGCCGCAATCGCGGAAAAGTGCATTCTTAGCGGTGCCCTAAAGAAATGGTGACTTGCAAGGTAGCAGCTGCATGACCGCGCTTGACTATTTCCGCACGGCTCATAATGGGCATCCATCTCTTGACAGAAGAGACCAGATTATAATTCGGCTACCGAGCTAAACAGCAGACCCGGAAAGTGCCTTAGTTACAGGACTCCTTATGAGATGTTTAAGGAACTGACTGGAATAGATGCAAGAAGAGTCATGGGTTATGCACTTATTGCTTGAATCCAAGAAATAAAACAAATAAGGCTAGGTCGCGCGTAGCCGCGACCTGCTCCGGTGTTGGACAAGCCCGGGGTTAGGGCAGCCTTAGTGTATGGCAATTAGTTCGAGGTGTTCGGCGGCAGGCGGGGTTTGGCGGAATTTGGGCTTTGTTGAAGCCGAGCGGTAGCCCGAGCCAGCCCGGCCAAACTTGGAGGATGCCATAGCCCAAGACCAACCCTCCCTATAGTGAGTGTGGCGGCGCAATACCATCGCCGGCGCCGCAAGGCTAGCGTTTCAGGCAGCCATGCCGTGACTCCACCCCCCGGTAGTGGCGGTCCGAGTGGCGAGATAAACGCCCTGTTTGGTATGAACGACCCACTTCGCATGGGAGAACCGCAGTGCGGGCAGTGAAAAGGTCTAGCCGTTTTGGGTGACACCGGCGCCGGCGCGATGTGCAGTACCCACTGCACGAGCCGCCATAATGGCTTGGCGTTGCCATGAAGCAAACCGTAGTTGCGCACCGGCGGGAAGCTGCGCTCTACGTTTTTGTGAAACAGATCGCTCATGGAGTTGACGAAAATCATGCGCGGCTTGCGCCATCGTGCGGGCTGATCGAGCCGCGACGGCCACTGTCGCAGGTCGAACCCTTGCTCGTAGGGATGCCCGGAAACGCCGCGCCAGCGCTCGGCGAAGCGCGCTGCGTAACAGTGGTCGCAGCCACGGGTGATCTTCGTGCAACCGGTCACCGGATTCCAGGTGGCGTCGGTCCACTCGATTGCAGATTTAGCGCCCATGGCGCAACCGCTTGGCCGGATCGAACCCGAGCGTGCCTTTGGCGCGCAGGGCGCAGGCGCGAGCAATGTGTGTTTTCACGCAACCGCACCGGGGCCGTTCTTCGCCACCAGCGTCAGCAACGCTCCGCGCGGACGCTTCTCGCCGCGCTCCCATTGGCTCACCAGCCCGGTCGTCACCGTTGAGGTAGCGAGCGAACACGGCCTGACTCGCGCTCTCGCGAAGGCGGAGCGCGCGGATGTCCTCCGGCGCCATCTCCTCGACCGGCGTCAGGCACATCCCGTCGAACGCCTTCATGGTCTGCTTCGACATCAGACCGGCCTCGGCCAGTCCGAGCGCCGCCTCGTGCGCGGCGGCCAGCGCTTCACTCTTGTATTGCTTGGTCATCGCACTTCACCTCGACTATCGCCCCAACCGCCTGCGCCGCCGCGGAGCCCGACGGCTCCAGCGCCAGATACGTATCGGCCGGCCGTCGGAAGATATCCAGCTCGCCCCGGCGAAACAGCACAATCGTGCGGAACCCGCCTCCCTTGCGAGCGATGCGCTGCCTGATCACGCCGCCGCCCATGTCGGCATCGACCGCACCGCTCCGGGCGCGGTCGATGGCCTCACACAACGCGGCATCGTCGATTCCCTCATGACCGGCGAACCGGGCAAACGCCTTGGTCTTGAATGTCCGCAATCCCCAAGCCCGCCGCTCAATGCCCGTGTTCTATAACACCGAGCGTGGTCTTTGTCATTCCAGCCTCGTTGCTTCCCGGGTCCTTGTGTCGTGCCGCCGCCCATCTGACGAGAGCGCCGGTCGCGATCATGCACCGCCTGCGCATATCCGTATAGCCGTCGGGACAACCGCCGTTCGGGCACCCCCCCGAAACGCCTCGCGCCGCCGGGAGGAGAGGTCCGGCCGGAAGCGGGCGCGGGGGCAGACGGTCCGCAGAGAGGCTGCTGCCGCCGTTCCCTATCATCCTTCCAAGGAGGCGGCACTCGCACCGCGCGGCGGCGCGCGCACGTTCCTCACCCACTTCGTCGGCGGCGGTCTCGAAGACGAGCGCTATGTCGTCGAGACCTTCCGCTCCCTCGCCAACGGCGACATCGTCCCCGTCGCCGCCGACGGCGCGAAGACGAAGGGCCGGCGCAAGGCGCGCGACACGATCCTGCCGCTGAAGGCCATCGAGAACATTCGCCCCGCCCGCGACGAGATCATCATCGCCACGGGGGTCGAGCTGCCCAACTGCGGCGTGCAGTTCTGGGGTTGGCGGAGTCTGGGAATTTTGCCGACCGCCGCCAGAAGGGCTGATTTCGCGCCTCTGCGGACGTCCCGCCGTCCCGCCGCCGGCCTCCTGTCGAGGGCGGCGCGGTGTGCGGTCGATGCCTCGAAGCGCGCCGCATCGCCGATCGCGAGCGCTACGGCCGGCCTTCGGCGGCGAATCCCGCTGTGGCGTGGGCGCCGCCGTCGAGAGTGAGCGCTGCGACAACAGCGTGAAAAACGAACGTGCCCGCGAGCGGTATGCCCGCCGGCGTGCGACAGACGCCTGCACGGATTGTGGAGGCCCGGCCCATGGCGCCTGCCGCTGTCCCGAGTGCGCGAAGCGGTCCTGCGAGCGGTTCGCGCATTTCAAGAGCATCCCGGCGTGGGAACCGAGCTACGCCGTGATCGAGCTCGACACCGGCACCGAGCACGGGCCGTTCGACACCGAAGCCGAGGCCGCCGCCAGCCTGGTGTTCGCTAAACTTTCGCTCGATGAGGTCGAGTTTGTCAGCGACGCTCCGATCACCGCGAGAGTGGCGGGCTGGACCTGAGCGGTTCGTATGGGCGGCGCTCGCGACGTTGTGGAGGTCGAGGACAGCGGGTGCCGGGCAAGCGCCCGGCCGGGACGGAGGGAAGTGGGTTCCTCGCCTGCCGGGCGCCGTACAGCCAAGGAGGCCCGGACTGACCTCCGCCGCCATCGACGCCCGCGACTTCCGCCACGCGAGACCCGCGCGCGCCTGCCGAACGGCACCCTGGTTGCCGTCACGGGCGGCAAACACGTCACTGACGCGAACGCGGTGTTCGCCCGCCTCGACAAGATGCTCGCCAAGTACCGCGACATGGTGCTCGTGCACGGCGGCGGCTCCGGCGTCGAGAAGCTCGCCGCGCAGTGGGCCGAACGGAACGGCGTGCACCAGGTCGTGTGCAAGCCGGACTGGAACAGGCACGGACGGGCCGCACCCTTCCGCCGCAACGGCGAGTTGCTCAACCTCATGCCGAAGGGCACCGTCGTCTTCCCGGGCTCGGGCATCACCGACAACCTCGTCGAGAAGGCAATGCAGCTCGGAATCCCCGTCCAGAAAGTCGCGGCGTAGGCCGCACGCGACAATGGGCCGTGCCGGTGCGCCGGTGCGGCCCGTCAATTCCTTCCGTCATCATCCGGTGCGGCGGCGCAGGCAGCGCCGCATCGGCAACCCTTCACCGCCCGCCGTGCTCGCTATGGAGGCGTCCGCCTCGCTTGCCCTCGCCGGCTAAGCCGGTATCGGGCATCACCTCGGCGCATCGCCCCTGCACTCCCGATCTCGCCGGTGACGGCTGCGCCGTTCACCGGTATCCGCACGGCGTCCGCAGTCGTGCCGGCACTGTTGCCGGAGTCCGTGCGGCTGACGCCGCGGTAACGAGTGCGCAGCGCTCCGGTGTTCGGCGGAACATGTGCGGCTGCGCGTGTGCGCTGAGGGAACGCTCCCGGCCTCGGGGCGCCAGGTGTGATGAACACCGCTGGCGACTTGCACCAAGACATGCGTTCTGTTACCCGGACGACAACGCGGAATGCGCTCGGAGACTGCGGGCCGGTCGTCTCGCTCAATCGCCGCGACGGCTCCAATCCCTTGCGGCGCCGGCGTTTCAAGCCGGTAACGGTGTGCAGGGCAACTTCGCCGAATTCGACCCCCGTCGGGGTCTTGGTTCTCACACTCCACGCACCTGAAGGTGAGGGCGTGTCAAGCGCATGCCTGTCGTGCTTCCCCCGCGTTTTCAATGACATAAGGCGCCAGGCGCTGGCCGGAAAAAGTTGCGCCCGAGCGGGCGTTTCGCGTGAGCCGAGAGCATACACGCCGGTCGAGGAGAGTTCCTACCGGGCGCTCGAAGTGACTGCGCGCGGGGTTGCGCTCCGCGTTGATAGCGCTCGGATTAAGCGATTGAGCGTGCGGCCGACGCCACTCTTGGGCAGTCCCGCTGTCCACTCGGCAGGCTCATCAATACCGCCTCACACGGCGAAATTCGGAGCGGTAACCACATGGTACGGCCATCGAAAACGCAGAAGTGGCGGAGTGAGACTTGTGAAACAGAGGGTGGCGAAGTCTATCCGGGTCGCGGCGTGACGGTGGAACCGCATCGAGAAGATCGCCGACGGATACGACGTCTAGACCACCCAACTCGTGGTCGAGTTCGCCAAAGAGGCGCTCGACGGGCGCTCATGCCCGTGAGGCGAGCCGGAGACCTGCGTCGCTATCGTGGCGTTGTCCGCCGCCACGTTCTCAGGCGCGACCCGAGCGCGACCGGGTGCGAGGAGGATCTCGACGGAATCCGGCATAGGGAGCAACGATTGACGCACCTGAAAGCTTCAAGACCATGCGCCGTAATCTCAAGCTGCCGCGCCGCGCGGGTTCAAATGCAGGATTACTCGTCCACGGAATCTCAAGATAAGCCGCACACTAACCGAGGTGTGAATTGATCCATCGCCCTTTTCCGGGCTTCTTCAAAGCAGCGACCGGGCTGGACGAGGGGCCATACGAATACCAAGACCAACTCGCCACTCGTCCCGACTTGCCAGAAGTTCTCGCTGTACCGACCGGATGCGGAAAGACCGTAGCGACCGTCCTTTCGTGGGCGTGGCGCCGCCGAGGGTGCCCCGGCGAATTTGTTCGACGACATACGCCCCGGCGGTTCGTCTACTGCCTACCGATGCGAGCGCTCGTGGATCAGCAGTGTACCGCGACGCCATCGAGTGGCTGTCCAATCTGGGCTGGTTGCAACGGCCTTCGACCGGTTCCTATAGACCTGACTGGACCCGCGACGATGTGCCCGTGTTGCGCCTGATGGGCGGCGATGAGGCTGCGCAGTGGGAGAGCCACCCGGAACGCGAGGCCGTGTTGATAGGCACCCAGGACATGCTTCTGTCCCGCGCGCTGAACCGGACGCCCTACTTGACCCCGTTGCACTCGCGTCGCGGACGACACGAACTGATGTTGATCGAGCAGCTTCGCAGATCGGTGAGGGCGGCAACGGGCGCGACGCCTCGGGTTACGGCGACACGCGGCCCGAGTTCAGCGCGTAAGCTGACGACGGTCCGTACACACTTGTACCATAGTGGCGGGTGGCGCTGGACGAATCGGGTGGTCGCTTGGTTCGAGTTGGAATTCGATGATCCCGTTGTCCTCCCGCGCCCTGTGGGGGCCGATGCTCACTTCGGACTCGGTAGGTTTTGTCCCGCCGACCTGAGCGGTTCGCCAAGCGGTTCCACTGGATGAGTTTTCCCTGTGCGCAGTGCTCGCGAGACCCATTCGAACTCCGGCAACAGGTTGTCAACGGCGGCGGCTGTTGTTGTTGTTCAAGCTGATTGCTCGGTGCCATTCGCCCTCGCCTTGCTTCGGAGTTTGCCATCATCGTACGGGCTATCCGCCTGAAGGAACTGCCTGCAACGCTCCGGCTTGGGTATGATGCGCCGCGCTACCGCCCGTTGTAGGCTCAGATGAAGCGAGTTTCAAGTGAGTGATCCGGATTCTGTAGATTGGCACCTGGATATCTTCAACGTATTGCGCGAACAAGATTTCTCCTTGATGGCCCACGTACCCGATGCTGGCCACACGCCTTTGATTAAAATGTGCGAAGCGGCCAATGACATGGATGTGGTAACGCTGACCACGGAGCAGGACGGCATCGGACTTATCTGTGGCGCTTGGGCCGGTGGCCGTAAAGGCGTGCTGCTGATGCAATCGAGCGGCGTGGGTAATTGCGCTAATGCCTTGGCGCTGCCGGCCATCTGCCGTATTCCTTTTTTGACCATCGTATCCATGCGCGGTGAATGGGGTGAGTTCATTCCCTGGCAGGTGCCGATGGGGCAAGGCACGCCCGGCGTGCTGGAGGCGATGAACGTGCGTCTGTTCAGGGCTGATTACAAAACGGAGGTGGGGATGACGGTGGATGCGGCGGCGAGGTTGGCGCACAACACGCGCCAGTCGGCTGCCGTGTTGTTATCGCAAAAGATGATCGGCGCCAAGCAGTTTAAGGAAGGTTGATGCCATGAGTGAACGCACCGGTATCGATCGACGCTATACAGTCAAGTTTCTGTTGGAAGATAGGCCTGCGCATCTATTGGCCTTGTCGGGTTTGGGATCCAGTACCTGGGATCTCACCCACGCTGGCGACAATCCTCTCAATTTCTGCTTTATCGGCGCCATGGGACAGGCGGCACCGTTCGCCCTCGGGCTGGCCATGTCACAGCCCGAAAGACGGGTGGTGCTGTTCACCGGTGACGGCGAGCTGTTGATGGGCTTGGGAGCGCTGGCCACCATCGCTAATCGAGCGCCTGAAAATCTCGCCCTGTTGGTGATGGACAATGAGTCTTACATAGAGACCGGCGGGCAGCCCACCGCCACGGCCGGGCCCACCGACTTCGAGATGATCGCCAAGGGCGCCGGCATCACCCATGCATGTACTATCCGCCAGGACGATGAGTTACCCGCCTTGCGCGAACAAATGCTGAACGCGCCAGGGCCGTTCCTCGCCGTAGTGAAGGTTGCAGCGCAGGCGCTGCCGCTGGTATTCCCGCATTCATTTGATGGCGTGACCGCCATCAACCGCTTTGCCGATGCCATTCAACGTAGCTATTGACCAAAATGGCTAATGACATTCATTGACCGGAGGCACTTCCATGGGAGCAGAGACGATTAGAGTCGGCGTGATAGGCGCCGGCGGAAATACCACCAAGCTACATATTCCCGGTTTGCAACGCCAAGCGGACGTCGAAGTGGTGGCGGTGGCGAACCGCACCCGCGCCTCGGGCGCCAAAGTGGCCGAGCAATTCGGTATCGCCAAGGTGTGTGATAGCTGGGATGAGATCATCGACGATCCCGGGATTGGCGCGGTGTGTATAGGCACCTGGCCGTATATGCACGCGCCGCTTACCGTGGCCGCCCTGGACGCCGGCAAACACGTGCTGTGCGAAGCGCGCATGGCGATGAACGCCGACGAAGCGCACGCCATGCTGGAGACGGCGCGGATGAATCCGGCTCTGGTGGCACAGATCGTCCCGGCACCGCTCACTTTTCCCATAGACCCCACGGTTGTGGAACTCATCGGCGATGGTTTCATCGGTGATCTCATCACCCTGGATGCCCGCATCGCCATGGGCAGCAACTTCCCGCAATGGGATAGCCCCACCCACTGGCGCATGGATCGGGATCTGTCCGGTAACAACATTATGACCATGGGGATCTGGTACGAGAGCTTCATGCGCTGGGTGGGGCCGGCGAAGAGCGTTCAAGCGGTGGGACAGACGGTGGTTAAGCACCGGCGCGACGAGACCGGTAAGCGGGTGGCCATGACTATTCCCGATCATCTGGACATCATCGGCGAGCTGGAGCAGGGCGGGCAGATGCGCTTCGCGCTGTCCTCAGCCGTGGGCCATATGCCCGGCATCGATATATATATCTGCGGCACCAAGGGCACTATCCGGGTCTGCGGGGCGGTCGGCAAGCTGCAAGTGGAGGCCGGCTCGATCGGCGACACCGGGTTGGCGGTGGTGGACATTGCCGAGGAGAAGCGATACGCCTGGCGGGTGGAAGAGGAGTTCGTCAATGCCATCCGCGGCGTTGAAACGGTGAAGCTGACGGACTTGGTCACGGGAGTCAAGCACATGGAGTGGACGGATGCGGTAACCGCCGCCCTGCGCACTGGCCGCAAAATGTATTTGCCGCTAGCCGTGATGGGTGGCTCTTGAGCAGCGCTGCCAAAGCTAGGGCGGCGCCTTTTGATCCGCACGCGGTCGAGGTGCGTGCGGCGGCGACGGTGATGATCGTCGCCGATCGGCCAGGGTTGGAAGTGCTCATGCTCGAGCGCAACGCCAATATGGTGTTCGCTGGTGGCATGTGGGTGTTTCCGGGTGGCGCTGTGGATCCTGGTGAAGCCGATGAGTTCGAAGCTTTCTGTGACGGTTTGAATGATCGGGCGGCCAGCGCCATCCTCGGCGTCGAGGCCGGTGGGCTGGCTTACTGGGTGGCGGCCATCCGCGAGAATTTCGAGGAAACCGGCTTGTTGCTGGGCCGGCGGTATGATGGCTCACCGTTGCATGGTGTCGATTTGAGCGCTGATCGCGCCGCCCTCAACGAGCGCCAGTGCACTTTTCTAGACGTGGTGAAGCGGCACCAATTGAGGTTGGATACCAGCGCCGTGCATTATGTGGCCCATTGGATCACCCCGCTCGGCAGTCCCCGCCGCTTTTCCGCCCGGTTCTTCATCACCAGTGCGCCTAAAGCGCAAGACGTTATACACGATGACAATGAGACGGTTGGTTGGGCTTGGGTGACACCGGCGCAGGCCCTGGCCCGGTGCGAGCGTAAACAATGGGTCATGATGACTCCGACGGTGGGTATGCTGCGTTGTCTTGTCGGTTTCAACTGCGCTGCTGCCGTGTTGGCGGCAGCCCGCGCCGGCCTGCCCGATGAGCAGGTGCGGGTGCGCTACAGCAACGCCGAGAAGACCGATTACACCATCGTATTGCCGGGCGAGCCGGGTTACGAGAACGGTGATACGGAACGTGAAAACGGTTGGATAAGGTTGCGGCCACCGGGTTAGTTAGCCGCTGCCGTGAGCTACTTTGTAGAACTCAGCGTCAACGGTGCCATCGCCGGTTCTCTATATGCGCTGATCGCCCTGGCCTTTGTCGTCATCTACAAGGCATCGCGCATCATCAATTTTGCCCTAGGCGAGTGGGTGATGTTCGGCACCAGTTTCGTCGCCGTAGGTCTGCACCTGTTGGCGGCGCCTCTCATCGTCTCTATCGGCTTGGCTTGTGTGGGCATGTACGCGGTGGCGGTTATTTTCAACTGCATGGTGCTAAGGCCGTTGGCCGGTGGCCGCGCCATCGCCCTCATCATGGTCACCATCGGTTTTGGTGCTTTTCTACGGGCCGTGGCTGCCATGGTGTTCGCCGGGGTGCCAAGGCACATCGAGTTGCCTATTCCTGCTGGAACCGTTGAAGTGGCCGGTGTGTTGTTATCGCTGGATGAGCTGGCCGTGGCCGCCATCGCCATCGCCCTCATAGGTGCGGTGAGCTATTGCTTCGCCCGTAGCCGCTGGGGCATCGCTTTACGGGCACTGGCCGATGATCGGGGGGCGGCCATGGCTATGGGGATTGACGTACAGTGGTGTTTCGCTTTCGTCTGGGGACTCGCGGGCGCCATCGCGGTGGTTGGTGGCGTGCTGTGGACAGGCGTGGCTGGCGGCGGGTTCGGTATGGTGCTGGTCGGTCTCAAGATATTTCCCGTCGCCATCATCGGTGGCTTGGATAGTATCCGCGGTGCTTTGGTGGGCGCTATGTTAATCGGTTGGCTGGAAAGCCTCACCTCCGGTTACCTGGGCGGCGGCGTGAGCAGCGTGGCCGCGTACGCCGTGCTCTTGGCGTTTCTCCTAGTGCGGCCTTATGGCGTGTTCGGCCGCGCCGATATCGAGCGCGTATGAGATAGCGAAATTGTATGAACGCAGCCAACTCGAGCTGGCTTCGAGTTGACGGACATCACAAACCTGTGTATCAAAGTAGCCGGCGTTCGGAGGAGGCCAACCGCCCCTAGAACGGCCCCGGCGCCACCTGGGAAAATTTAGGAGGAACTACGCCGGCCAAGAGCATTATTCCCCGCTGCACCGCTGGCGCTCACAACCGGAGGCGTGGCCGTTTGGGCCGCCCATCATGGCGAACAAACTAGTCGTTGCCGACGCCGCTAAATCGTTTGGCGGTGTTCAAGCCCTGTCGGGCGCCAGCCTGACTGCCGAATCGGGGCGCGTGCGCGCCATCATCGGTCCCAACGGGGCCGGTAAAACCACTCTCATCAACATCATTAGCTGTGTCTATCCACCCGATAGCGGCAGCGTCGAGCTAAACGGCGAATCCATCACCAACATCCGCCCTTATCAGGCGGCGCGCAAGGGCATCGCGCGGACGTTCCAAAACGTGGCCCTGTTCTCCGGCATGACGGTACTAGAGAACATCTTGCTGGGCCGCAACATGCTGATGAAACGCGGGGTATTGGCTTGCAGCTTATTTTGGGGGCCGGCCATGCGGGAGGAAATCGAACACCGGCGCCGGGCCGAGGAAATTATCGATTTTCTGAACATTACCGATATACGCAATACCAATGTGGGCGCTTTGCCTTTGGGTTTGCAAAAGCGGGTGGAACTGGGCCGCGCGTTGGTGGCCGAGCCGAAGGTGCTTTTGCTCGACGAGCCCATGGGTGGTATGAACCTCGAAGAAAAAGAGTCTATCTGCCGCTATGTGCTCGATGTGGTGGAGATGTCCGATACGGCGGTGATTTTGGTTGAGCATGATATGGGGGTGGTGATGGATATCTCCGATGACATCATCGTGCTAGACCAAGGCACCAAGATCGCCGCAGGGACGCCGCACGAAGTGAGAGCAAATCCTGCCGTCATCGAAGCCTATCTGGGTAAAGACCATGCGGCTTAGTAGGCACGGCGCCTGAACGAATGCCCCCTGCACGAATGCCTCCTGCATTGATCCCGCTCAATGAACCGATAGGCGTCTAGCTATGAGTGAAGACACCCTGGCAAAGATCTTGCGGCAAAATGGGTGCGAGTTCCCCCATGAAGACGCGTTGCGCGAAAAAAAACACGGTATCTGGACCACCTGGACCTGGGCGCAATATGCCGACGCGGTGAAAGAGCTGGCGCTCGGGTTGGCGGCGATGGGCTTTGAGCGTGGCGATAAGCTGGCCGTTATTGGCGACAACCGGCCGCGGCTGTATATGGCGATGATGGCGGCGCAATCCCTAGGCGGCATTTCCGTTGCCGTTTATCAAGACGCCATCGCCAAGGAACTCGGCTTCGTCCTGGCGCACGCCGAGGTGCGCTACATCGTCGCGGAAGATGAGGAACAGATCGATAAGCTCTACGAGATAAAAGATCGGCTGGGGTATGTGGATAAGGTCATCTATGATGATCCGCGGGGACTTCAATTGAGAGAAGACCCGTGGCTGGTGCACTTGCCGGAAGTCGAAGAGCAAGGCCGCGAGTACGGCAAAAACAATGCCCGATATTTCGAGACGCAGCTGAGCAAAGGTAATGGCGAGGATGTTTGCGTCTTCTGTTACACCTCGGGTACCACCGGCAACCCCAAGGGGGTCATGCTGACCAACGATAATTTGCTGAGCACCATCCGCGAAACCATGAAAGCCGAAGATCTGCGCACCGGTGATGAGTTGATCGCCTATTTGCCCATGGCCTGGGTGGGCGATTATTGGCTATCGGTAGGCGCCGCTATCACCATTCGCATGACCGTTAATTGCCCTGAAAACCGCGATACGCTACAGCGCGACTATCGCGAGATCGGGCCCACCATCGTGGTGGCGCCGCCGGCTGCGTGGGAGGGCACCTTAACGCGCATTCAAGTGCGCATGGATGAAGCGGATTGGCTGAAGAGAGCGCTGTTCAACACATTCATGGAAGTGGCGTTGAAAGTGGAACGGATGCGCCAGCGTGGTGCAGCCATTCCCGCGGGTCTGGCGCTTCGCAATTGCTTGGGTGAGTGGTTGGTGCGCCGGCCGTTGCGCGATCTACTGGGTATGACCCGAGTGCGCCGCGCCTATACCGGCGGTGCGCCTCTAGGACCTGATGTGTTCGACTATCTGCGTGCTGTCGGTCTTAACTTGAAGCAGTTCTACGGCATGACCGAGTCGTGTTCTGCGTGTGTGTATCAACCGGAGGGAGAGGCTAACTCGGAGACGGTGGGCCGGGCCTTGGATATCACGCAGGTGAAGATCTCCGAGGCCGGGGAAATCCTGTTGCGCGGCCCCAATATCTTTGCCGGTTATCACAAGAATGAAGAAGCCACCAGGAATACTATCGATGCGGATGGCTGGATGGCGTCAGGCGATGCCGGCTTCGTCGATGACCGCGGTCATATTCGCGTGATAGACCGGGCCAAAGACGTCAGCAAGCTAGCCGATGGTACGTTGTTCGCGCCGCAGTTCCTGGAAAACAAACTCAAGTTCTCACCCTACATTAAAGAAGCGGTGATCTTTGGTAAGGAACTCGATTATGTGGCAGCGATGATCAACATCGATCTCGATGCGATGGAAAACTGGGCGGAACGCAAGGGGGTTGCGTATACCGGTTATCAAGATCTGTCGCAAAAAGCCGCGGTCCATGATCTCGTTCGCGGGGAGGTAGAGCGTATCAACGCCGGCCTTGCGCAAGACAGTGAGCTGGCCGGTACGCAAATTCAGCGTTTCTTGGTTTTGAACAAGGAGCTGGATGCGGACGATGGCGAGATTACCCGTACTCGCAAGATCCGCCGCAACGTTATCTCCGAGCGCTACGGTGCGCTGATAGAAGCGCTTTACAGTGATGCGGACCGGGTTGAAACGGATATCGTAGTGACTTACGAAGATGGCCGCAGCGGGCAGATCCATGCTGATCTGAGGGTGATGTCAGTGGCTGCCGCCAGTGTCCCGGCGCGAGCTGCTTAGTGGGCGCCTACTAAAAATAGTCATTGTTTCGTGAGTGCAAGGAAGCACCGCGCGCGCAACCGCAGTGTATAGGTGATACCTGAGGATTGGAGCACGGAACTGACGCCGCAATCGCGGGAAAAGTGCATTTTTAGCAGGTGCCCTAGTGTCCGAGGTGGGCGCGGTCCAGAACAGAGGATAATTGAATGTACGAAATCGAGCTTATGATCAACGGTTTGCTCGTCGGTTCCCTCTACTCCATCGTCGCGCTAGGTTTCGTACTGATCTACAAAGCGTCGGACGTCATCAATTTCGCCCAGGGGCAGTTCGTCATGTTTGCCGGCTATGTGATCGCATTCTGGCTACTGTCGATGAATATGCATTTGGCGCTGGCGGCGGTGTTGGCTTTGGTCATCATGGTCGCCGTGGGCTTGTTCATCGAATGGGCAGTATTGCGTCATCTGATCGGCCGGCCTGTGGTCGCCATCATTATGGCCACCATCGGTCTCGCCTTCTTTCTCGAAGGCTTTGCGCAAATGCTCTTCGGTATCGAAACTCGCAGTGTGCCGCTGCCGATCAGTGACGAGCCCATATTCGTGGGCGATATTCTCATCAATAAAATAGAACTCATCGCCTGCGGCGTAGCCGGCGTCGGTTTCGCCGCCGTGGGGTGGTTCTTCATCAAAAGCCGCAGCGGCATCGCGCTTCGGGCCATCGCCGACGACCAGCAAGTCTCGCTGGCCATGGGCATCAACGTGCGCCGCTATTTCGGTATCGCGTGGGCTATTGCCGGCGTGGTGGCGCTGATCGGCGGGGTGTTTTGGGGCAATGCCACCGGCGTGGATACGCAACTGGCGCTCATCGGCCTCAAGGTATTTCCTGTGGTGATTCTAGGGGGCCTCGATAGCATCATCGGCGCTATCGTTGCCGGCTTGATCATCGGCTTGCTGGAGAGTTTGGCGGCTGGTTATCTGGACCCGTTAGTGGGTGGCGGAACCAAGGATCTGACGCCTTACGTGGTCATGATTTTAGTGTTGATGTTCAAGCCCTATGGGTTATTCGGCAAGCCGATTATCGAGCGCGTGTAGCGTGTAAGCCCATATGATGTAGTCCATAGGCCCGGAGCAGGAGAGAAGCACCGTGCTCAATAGAGAAACAGGCACGTTCAAAAAAACTTACCAAGACGACTTGGCCATCTACAAAGCACCGTTGCCCAAGATCACCGTAGGCGTCATCTGTCTATTGGTTTTCGTTATCGTTCCGCTATTGGGCTCCGAGTATTGGCTGGGCATATTGAATCTCATCGGTATCGCCTCTCTAGGTGCCTTAGGCCTCAATATACTCATCGGGTATACCGGCCAAATTTCCGTTGGACATGCTGCTTTTATGTCCGTGGGGGCTTACTCGGCGGCGGTTATTTTGCGCGAGTTTCCCGACGCCCACTGGATCATTGCACTGGTAGGCGGCGGCTGCGCGGCGGCCATCGCAGGTATGCTCTTCGGCATACCGTCGCTTCGTATCAAAGGTCTATATTTAGCCGTCGCGACACTTGCCGCCCAGCTCATCATCGAGTGGATCATCAATCATTGGGAATGGCTGAGCGGCGGCGCTCAAGGTTCCATCTACATCGTTCCGCCGACTTTCCCATGGTTTGAAAACGGCGAATTCGTGGCTAAAAAAATGGTCGAGAATGTCCATTATTACTATTTGATCTATGTGGTTTTATTCATCGGTGTGTTAGCGGCGCTCAATATCTTTCGCTCTTACCTTGGACGCGCGTTCATCGCGGTACGTGATCGTGACATAGCTGCGGAAATCATAGGCATCAATATTTTCAAAACAAAATTGATCGCCTTCGGGATCGCCTCCTTCTACGCTGGCGTGACCGGAGTGCTCTACACCTATTTTTACAGCATCGCTAACTACGAAATGTTCACCTTGGTCATTTCTATCCAATTCCTGGCCATGTGCATTATCGGCGGGTTGGCGAGCATTCTAGGCTCTATTTTGGGGGCCGCCTTCATCACTCTTTTACCCATCGTCCTGGACTTGGTGATTCGTGGTTTAGGCGGCAGCGTGCTCGGCTGGGACGATGCCCATGCCTCGCGTATTTTGCCGCAGTGGAACCTCATGTTCTTCGGTGGCTTGATTATGTTCTTCCTAGTCGTCGAGCCCGACGGACTGGCTAGGTTGTGG
The DNA here is from genome assembly GCA_012103455.1 of Gammaproteobacteria bacterium. Taxonomy (GTDB): domain Bacteria; phylum Pseudomonadota; class Gammaproteobacteria; order HK1; family HK1; genus WLWT01. Next base: position 1,214,250 of record WLWT01000001.1, on the reverse strand, counting down.
CGCAAATTTACCGACTATTTCCGTGTTTGGCCCTTTCCCTATAACTAACTTTCCTTATAACTAGTTTCCCTATAACCGGATCAACCAGCGCCAGCCGGTGAGTCGGGAGCAAAATCGAGTCGGGGACAGCGGTCTGCCGTTCAGTGCGCTCACGAGCAGGTAAACACGCAGGCGAATAAACATACAGGCAAGTGGGCAAACAGGCGGTCAGGTTAAGCTTCGACAATACTAGCGGCAACTACAGATCAGGAGGCGACTTATGAACGAGCGTACCCAATGGATCCGCCGTCCGGCGGCCATTTTGGCTGTGTCACTTGCGCTAACGGCGGGTGTGCACTCGGGCGTGTGGGCGAAAGAGTATATTCTCGGTTACCAATGCGACCGTTCCGGACCGACCCAGGTTGTGGGCGCGTTCATCTGCGATGGCACCCATGATTATTTTCGGCTGGCGAACAAGCAAGGTATGTTCGGTGAGCATACGGTGCGGGTGTTCGAGATCGATCACGGCTACAACGTACCGCGTGGGGTCGAGGCCTACGAGCGTACCAAACAAGAAGGTCACATCAGTTACGCACTGTATGGTACACCGCATACATATGCACTGACGCCCAAATTAACCGCGGATAAGGTGCCGGGCACGTCCCCGGGTTTTGGCAGCGCCGGTGCCGCTAACGGCAAGAGCTACCCGTATATTTTCCCGATCGCTGCCACCTATTGGTCGCAAGCTGGCGCTGCGGTCAAGTTCGTGATGGACCAGTGGCAAGCCGAGGGTCAATCCGGCACGCCTAAGGTGGCGTACATCTACTACGACAACCCCGCCGGTCGCGAGCCGCTGCCGGTGCTGCGTGACTTGCAAAAGCGCATCGGCTTTGCAATGCGCAAATTCGCGGTACCGCCTCCGGGGGTGGAAATGCGTCCGCAGGTGTTGGATATCGTGCGCAAGTATAGGGCGGATTGGGTGATTGCCCACCTCTTCGGCCGGGCGCCTGGTGTATCGATGAAAGAGTTCTCGCGCTTGCGTTTCCCCATGAACCGTATCGTCGGTTTTGTGTGGGCCGGTGCCGAGTCCGATGTCGCGATCGCCGGTTGGGACACGGCGGAAGGTTATAACGCGTTGCAGTTCGCCGGTGTCGGTCATGAGCACGCCATCATCAACGAGATCAAGGAGATGTATAAGGCTGAAGGAAAGCCTGAACCGGAGCAGATGAAAGTGAGCGTGTACTACAACCGGGGTGTGTTCATGGGCGCGGTCCACGCCAAGGCCATCGCTAATGCCATCGAAGCCAAGGGCGGTGGCGAGATCACCGGTGATGATGTGCGTAAGGGTTTCGAGCAGATCCGCGATTTCTCGTTGGACGGTTTTCTGCCGCCACTCAATATCACCGAGGAAGACCACGAAGGTGGTGGCTGGGTGCAAGTCTGGCAGGTAAAAGGTGGCAAGTTCGTCAAGAAAACCGACTGGATCCGAGGCTACCGCGACGTTGTGCTCGAACACGTTAGCAACGCGGAACCGCCGAAAACGAGGTAGCTAGACCAAGGAAACAGGGTGGCACTGCGGCTGCTCTGTGCCTTCACAACGGGAACGATCATGCTGACCCTGAACAATATCGAGGTCATCTACGACAATATCATTCTTGTGCTGAAGGGCGTTTATCTGCACGTACCCGAAGGTAAAATCGTGGCGCTGCTCGGCTCTAATGGAGCGGGCAAATCGACGACCTTGAAAGCGATCTCCTGTTTGCTGCGCTCCGAGCGCGGTGAGGTCACCCGAGGTAGCATCGAATTTCAGGGTGAGCGTATCGATCGCATGCAGCCTTCCAACGTCGTGCGCCTCGGCATCGCCCAGGTGTTCGAGGGGCGGCGGGTCTTCGAGCACTTGAATGCGCGGGAGAATTTGGTCGCCGGTGCGCATACCGTGAGTAACCTGCACCAAGTCAACGATGACATAGAGCGGGTACTGACTTATTTCCCGCGTTTACGCGAACGGATCAAAGTGCAATCGGGTTATCTATCCGGCGGTGAGCAGCAGATGCTGGTCATCGGACGAGGGCTGATGAGTCATCCCAAGCTGCTCATGTTGGATGAGCCGTCGCTCGGTTTGGCGCCCATGCTAGTGGAGGAGATCTTCGAGATCCTAGGCCGTTTGCGCGATGAGGAGGGCGTGACCATATTGCTGGTCGAGCAGAATGCGAATCTTGCTCTTGCTATTGCCGATGAAGGTTATGTGCTTGAAAACGGCAAGATCGTGCTGCAAGGCAGCGCTGCCGAGTTGCAGGACAATGCGGATATCAAAGAGTTTTATCTGGGATTGTCGGAAGGCGGCGCTCGCAAGAGTTTTCGCGAGGTGAAGCACTATAGGCGGCGTAAACGCTGGCTATCTTAAGGGCACCTGCTAAAAATAGTCATTGTTTCGTGAGTGCAAAGAAGCACCGCGCGCACAACCGCAGTGTATAGGTCATACCTGAGGATTCGAGCATGGCGCTGACGCCGCCATCGCGGAAAAGTGCATTTTCAGGAGGTGCCCTTAAGGCAAATCCGAATGCGCGCGGATGGTTGCCGTCGCGCGAGAGGGGCATCACACTGTGAACCATCATCTTCGTTGAACCTGCCGGTGTCCGGTGATTCGAATTCCTGAATACTGTGACCGAGTGGTGTGCCGGGGCGAGGGCAAAGTCGCTTTGGAAACGCTGCCTACGCCCCTGCCGCAAGCCGGCCAATTGTTGTTGAAACTGCGGTTGGTTGGTCTTTGCGGCACCGATTTGTTCAAGTTGGACACCGGTGCGGATACGCCCGGTTTGGTGTTGGGCCATGAATTGGTGGGTGAAGTAGCCGCTATGGGCGAGGGTGTGGGCGGCTTCGATCTCGGCGACCGGGTGGCGGTGCCGCACCACGTGCCGTGTGGTCAATGCCCCTTATGCGCTGCGGGTAACGAGACCCTGTGCGCGGTGTTTAGAGAGAACTTGTTGGAGCCGGGGGGGTTTTCGGAATTTGTGTTGGTGCGCGAGCGGGCGGTGGCGCAGGCGGCTTTAAGGGTGCCGGTGCATGTGAGCGATGAGGCCGCGGTATTCATTGAGCCGGCGGCCTGTGTGCTGCGCGGCATCCACCGGGCGGGGGCGTTGACCGAAGGCACTTGCGTGGTGGTGGGGGCCGGGGCTATGGGCTTGCTGCACTTGCTCGTGTTGAAGGCCCGCTGTGAGCGCACGCGGGTATTGGTTATCGATCCAGTGAAGGCCCGGCGCGAGCTTGCTCTCGAACTAGGTGCGGATGCGGCGGCCCCCCCCGGCGAGCGGGCCGAGGCCGCCGCCGGTGAGCTGTCACCTGGCGGTGCGGATGCCGTCTTCGATACCGTGGGCGGTGCCGCCGTTCTTAACAGCTCGTTGGCGTTGACCCGCGAGGGTGGAACAGTGGTGCTGTTTGCGCACGCGCCTAGCGCGGAGCGGGCGGCCTTCGATCTGAACACGCTGTTTAAGTACGAGCGCCGTATTATCGGCACTTACTCCGGGAGCGTAGCGGAACAACGGGATATCTTTGCGTTGATGAGCGAAGGCCGCCTGGCTCCCTCTGCGTTGGTCAGCCACCGTTTACCCTTAGCGGCGTTTGCAGACGGGGTGATGTTGGCGCGGCAAAAACAGGCGCTGAAAGTGTTGTACACGGGGCCATGATGGTGCCTGAGCGCATGATCGGTGCGGTGTTGACTGGCCCGGAGCAGTTGCAGATCCGGGAGCTGCCGGTAGCGGCGCTAGGCGCTGGCGAACTATTGTTGCGGGTGGGGGCGGCGACCACCTGCGGCACCGACGTCAAAGTTTACCGACGCGGCGGCCATCCCCGCATGCTCAAGGTGCCAACCTTATTCGGCCATGAGATGGCTGGTACGGTGGCGGCACTGGGCTCGGGTGGGCATAAGTTCTCGGTGGGCGAGCGCATCGTTGTCGCCAATTCGGCACCGTGCGGTGAGTGTGATTATTGTCGCCGGAAACGGCACAATCTATGCCGCTCTTTGGTGTATCTGAACGGAGCATTTGCCGAGTATGTGCGGGTGCCGGCCGCTTTCGTAGCCAGGAATACCTATCGCATTCCCGACGCACTCCCGTTTGCCCGCGCCGCACTTTGCGAGCCGCTGGCCTGCGTGCTGCATGGATTGGATGCGTGCGAACTGGAGCGCCGGGCGGTTTCTTCCGGCACGGAAGAGGTGGCGGAGGTGGTGGTTTTTGGCGCCGGACCTATAGGACTGCTCTTCGTCGCCGCTTTAGCCAGAGAACCCGTGCGCATCATCCTCGCCGATCCGAATCCGGATAGACTCGCGCTGGGAGAGCGTATGGGTGCGCACGATAGCGTGCACATCGCGCGCGGCGGTGGCCAGGCGCGGGCGGTGCGCGCCGCTACCCGCGGCGGCGAAGGTGCGGAGATAGTGATCGATGCGACCGGTGTGCCGCAAGTGTGGCGGGATGCGATAGATACAGCCTGCATCGGCGGATTGGTCAATCTATTCGGCGGCTGTGCCAAAGGTACCGAAGTGCCGTTGGATACCCATCGGGTTCATTACGATGAGCTGACCATCAAAGGCGTGTATCACCACCGTCCGGCGACGATGCAACGGGCTTTGGCGCTTTTGAGCGATCCGGATTTTCCGGCCGGCTTGCTGTTGTCCGATACCGTATCTATCGCGCAAGTGGAATCGGCACTACGGGCGATGATCGACAAAAGAGCGCTAAAAGTCGTTGTGCAAGGTACGGCATAGTGTTCGCCGCCCGGCCAAGGCTGCTCGTCTGCTAGAGCTTATCTCGACTCTATTCGCCTATGCCTAGAGTCGCCTATGCCTAGAGTCGCCTATGCCTAGAGTCGCCTATGCCTAGAGTCGCCTATGCCTAGAGTCGCCTATGCCTAGAGTCGCCCATGCCTAGAGTCGCCCATGTCTAGGTTCGCCTATGCCTAGGGGCGCGCAACGTCCCGCATCGATAGCCGTCTCGCCAGCTTCTATTTCTTCATAGCCGAAGTGCTGAGTCCTGTGCGCGGCTTAGACCAATGGCTACGGCGTCGATAGCGGTGCTGTCGGTGGCGGCGATGGGGGCGCCGCGCTGCTGCAATTCGTCGCCAATTCATAAGCCGCGCCAACCCGGAACAGCGGCGCTTCGCTAAATGGCCGGCCCACGAGTTGGCAGCTCACCGGTAAGCCATTGGCGGTGAAGCCGATGGGAACCGCCAAGCTCGGCAGTGCCAAATAGTTGATCGGACGTGTGCAGCAGGTCAGTGAGGCCAGTAAGCGTTCAAAGCCTGGGCCGTCAGCCAGATCGGTTTCTTCGATGGTAGGCAGCGCGAACGGGATCACCGGGCAATGCAGCACGTCGCACTGACTGAATACCGCCTTGACAAACGTGCTTATTACTCTGGGCCGCGCATGGATAGAGGCCATGTAGTCGGCGGCGGGGATGGCCACGTTGGCGAGATACCGGGCCAATGTTTGCCGGCCGTAATCCCCTGGCCGCTCTCGGATCCAAGCCCGGTGCAAGGCCAGCGTCTCTACCCCGAATATGGCTTCGCCCAGGCCGCCTAGGTGTTCGTAGAGCGGCAAATCGACCTCTACGCGCACGGCCCCCAAGTCCTCGAACACTGCCAGCGAGCGGTCCAGGTGCTCTTTGATCTGCGCTGTTACCCGATCATAGAAATATTGCTTCGGCACGCCGATTTTAAGGCCGCGGATATCGGGTTCGCGGGTAGCCCCTTCGTAGTCGGCCACCAGATACCGGCTACAAGTCGGATCCTTGGGGTCGGCGCCTGCGATAACGCCGAATAACCGGGCACAGTCCCGGGCTGTGCGTGCCAGCGGTCCCACATTGTCCAACGAGAACGACAACCCCATGACGCCGTAGCGGCTGATCCTGGTCTGTGTGCTTTTCATGCCGAACAAGCCACAGGCGGCGGCCGGCAGGCGCACCGAGCCACCCGTATCCGAGCCGAGTGCGCCGAACACCAGGCGTGCGGCCACCGCCGAGCCGGAGCCACTCGACGAGCCACCCGTGATGTAGTGGGTATTCCAAGGATTGCGGCAAGCGCCGTAGTGTTCGTTGTGCCCGGTGGGTCCGGTGGCGAATTCGGCCATATTCAGGCCACCCAGATGCAAAGCACCGGCGCGCGCCAACCGGCTCATAACGGTGGCGGTGATGGCTGGTTTGAAATCGGCGCGGATCATGGAACCACAGGTACTGATGTGCCCCTCGCGGTAGAACATATCTTTATGCGCCAGCGGCACGCCATGCAAGAGCCCTAGCGCCGCGCCACTGGCACGGTGTGCATCGGCTTTCTTCGCCTCCTCTAGCGCCTGCTCGGCTTGCAGGGAAATGAAACAGTTCAAGCGCTCTTGCGCTCTGTCTATGGCATCCAGGCAGCTTTGGGTGACTTCCAGGGCGGAGTACTCGCCTTTAGCGATGCCTGCGGCGACGCCGCTGAGCGTGAGAGGGTTGAGCGTACTCACGAGGTAGTACCCTCCTCATCGGCCAACTCCGTCAAGGTGGCATCCAAGTTCGATGGCTCGGTATCGAACAATGAAGACGCGGCCGTAGCGTCCAATACGCGCCGCACACCGCGCGCCACTTGCTTGGCCCTAGCGGATTGCGCCGCTGTCAGTTCGACACCGAAAGCCTGCCGGGCTTGTTCTTGGACGAGGTCCGATTCAACGTTAGCAGGCCTTGTGCCCGGGTCAGCCACCGGCAACGGATTGTCGATGTTGAGTTCCAGGCAGATGCTATCGAACCAAGCCAGCACTTCGGGGTGATAAGGAATACCCTTAGCCCGCCTGTCCTGCTCCACTGCATGGGCGTTCAATCCCGGATAGAGCACCCGCTCGGCGTCTGGAGCAGGTTTTGCCGTCCGCAAGCGTTTTAAATAAACATCCATGTCGTCTTTGAATTGCCGGGTGTCGGTGAAAGCAGCAACGTCATAGCAGATCAGTTGCTGTGACTGGCGTGCCCGCCGCTCGGGACCGGCGGCGGCGCCCGATAGCGCACTGCACAGCACCTCGATCATCATGGCAAGCCCAAAGCCTTTGTGCGAACCAATGGAGCGCGTGCCGCCCAAGGGCAGGTGCATGAATCCTTCCGGTATAGGCGCTGCCTCCATGATCGGTGCGCCGTTCGCGGCGGCAATCCAGCCGGGGAGGGTGCCCCGGCCCAGACGCTCGGCGATACGGATTTTGTTGCCGGCCACCCCGCTCATCGAGGCGTCGAACACAAAAGGGGGTTCATCTTTGGCGGGGACGGCGATGGCGATAGGATTCAAACCGACCAATTTTTCAGCGGCGAAAGTCGGCGTAACGCCGAGCCCGCCCACGGTCATGGAGAGGCCGATGAAATCGTGCTCGAGGGCCATGGCGGCCGTATAGGCGGCGGCGCCGTAGTGTCCGCCGTTGTAGACGTTGACCACGCCAACGCCACTTGCTTTGGCTTTTTCGATGGCAATGGACATGGCGTGAGGACCTACAACGCCGCCGTGGGCACCATCGGCATCCAATAGGCACATGGCGCTGCGCTCGTTCATGACGGACCACTGGGGGGTCAGGTTGATGGTGCCGTCGCGTATCCAATCGACATAGACCCGCAACATATTGGAGACACCGTGGGTGTCGTAACCACGTAAATCGGCGTACATCAATACATCTGCCGATTGGCGGGCGTGTGCGGTGGGCATGCCAAGAGCGATAAACACGGCCTCGACGGTATGGCGCATGAGGTCGGCATCGACGCGCTGCGCGATGTCATCGGGAACGGTGAACTGATCGAGCATGGGTTTTCCAAACTTTTTTGAGGGGTGAAATTTTTTAGGGGTGATATTTTTTTAGGGGGTGAAATTTTTTAAGGGGTGAATCGGGCGGCGATCGCGCGGAGTTTGAATTTCTGAATTTTGCCACTGGGTGTGCGTGGTAACTCAGGCATGGTCTCCAGGCGCTCCGGCCAATAGTTCTTCGCCACTTTTACCTGCGCCAAGTAGGTTTGCAACTCACCGAACGAGAGCGAGGCACCGGGCTTTAACGATAAGAATGCGCAGCCCCGCTCACCTAGGCGCGGATCGGGCATCGCCACGATGGCGATCTCGCGCACTGCCGGGTGTTCGTAGATGAGGTCCTCCACCTCGACGACAGGCACGTTTTCGCCGCCACGGATGATGATGTCCTTGGCCCGGCCCACCAGCCGGATGTAGCCGTCCACATCGCGGCTGGCGATATCGCCGGTGTTGAACCAGCCGTGCGCGTCCACCTCATAGGCGTCGGGCCGTTTCAGATAACCGACGAAATTGGCCGCCCCCCGTACCTGTAGATCTCCAGGGGTATCCGGCGCCGCCTCGTTGCCGTTCTCATCCACGATACGGGTCTCCATACCATGCCAGCAAATGCCATCGGTGCCGCATACTTTCTCTTGCGGATCACCACGCAAGGTGGCCGTCACCAAGCCGTTTTCCGACATCCCCCAGCCGGCCACTATGTTCGCACCTAGCCGCTGCTTAGCCGTTTGCACCAGGACGCGTGGGATGGGCGCGCCGCCGCAGATGAAAAACTCGAGGGACGCCGTGGGATAGCGTTCCAACAGGGGTGATTCGCTGAGATCGCTTAAAAACGGTGTTGCCCCCATGGTGAACGTGATCTGCTCCTGATCGATGAGCCGTACCGCTTCATCGGCCTGCCAGATATCCATGAGCACGGTGCGCCCGCCTAACACCAACGGTAACAAAAAGCCGAATAAGAAGCCGGTCTGGTGCGCCAGGGGCGAGCCCATTAACACCACTATGGACCGGTCTAGTTCAAGGGCAAGTCCTGCGCCTAGACAGGCCACCAGCGTGTTGTATGTGTGCATCACGCATTTGGGTTGTCCGGAGGTGCCGGAGGTATAGCAGTACTCGGCGATCTCGTTGGGTTTTAAAGCACGTTGACCCAACAGTGCTGCGGTATCCATCCGCTCTTCCCAGGCCGGCCGCAGCAATCGCTCCTCGAACGCGTTGTCACCCTCGCCACCGACCACGAATACGTGCTCGAGCGCTGGCAGATCCGGGCGTAACGATTCGATCATCGGTGCGTAATCGAAACCTCTGAAGGTTCTTGGAATGAACAGGACTTTGGTCGCAGCGAAGGCCAACATGAAGCGCAACTCGTGCTCGCGAAAGATCGGCATCAACGGGTTGGTGATGGCGCCGATGCGCACACAAGCGAGATGAATAGCCGGGATCTCCCACCAGTTTGGCAGTTGTAACGACACTACGTCGCCGCGCGCTACGCCCAGCGCTATCAACCCGGCGGCGATGCGCCTGGAGAGTCTGTCCAAGTGCCGGTATGACAGCGACGTGGAACGGCCGGTCATGGAGTTGTGATCGGTGATGAAAACTCGATCCGGCCGCGCCGCCAGGTTGGCGCTCAGATAGTCGGCGGCAGTCCGGTTTTGCCACAGGCCGCGCTCGGTCATCTGGGTGATGCGCGATTGGGTGAGGATCCGGCCTTGGGTCATCGTCGGCAGTCTCGGCTGTAGGCGCAGTTGGCTTTGATAGAACAAGCGCCCGGTCCTGGTCAAGTAGCGCGGGGCCGCCACTTGCTAAGAGGTGGTGCATCCCAAGCTAAGGCGAGTTCATGCTTCGGGGGCATATGACGCAGGTGCGAACCGATAAAACTATAGGCGTGCGGTGATGTAGAGACGGATAAAGTGATCGGGTGGTAAGTGTTGTGGCCGTGGGTTGATCGCTTTTCATCTTACGGGCACCTGCTAAAAATGCACTTTTCCGCGATTGCGGCGTCAGCGCCGTGCTCGAATCCTCAGGTATGACCTCTATACCCATCACACTTCAAGATGCGAACATCGGTGCATTAATAATGTGAAACCTATCAGTGATTCTTTTTCTCAATAAAGCCTTTCGTCTTCCAATGCGCTTGAAAAAATTCAAAGAGGCTTCCCGAAAATCTAAAAACTTCTCATAGTACCGATTATAAGTAACCGCTTCATGCATCATTTTCCAAAGTCGCTCAATTGGATTTAAATTCGGTGAATAGGGCGGCAAATAGTGTAATTTAATGTTTGAGTCCTTGGCATATGACTGAACGTCTTTGCTCTTATGATAAGCCGCATTATCCCAAATTACATGAATTTCTTTCTCTGGTGTATGCCGTTTGCGTAGAGATTTTAGAAAAGATTTAATGGTTTGCGCATTCACCCGCCAACTTCAGTGTGGATTATTTTGTGACCATCCAAAGATACAGCACCAATGAAATTCAATCGTGTCTGACGAGCCGTTGTGGCAATACTTTTTCGAGTGCCTCTTGAAATCCATCCATAGGCCAACCGCGTTTGATACTGCGGATGAAAACTGTCCGAGAAATAGATTAAACCCTTGTTTTTAGCGTCTTTCGAAAGATGTTCATATTCCTTGACAAACGCTTTTTGCGCCTGTGCGTTTGCTTTCGCTGGAACTGCATGAGGCTTCTTATGGCAGAAATTATTGCGATGCAGCCATTTTGTCATGCCGCTTACACTGTAAACCTTACCAAAATTCAACTTCACATAAGTGCAAATGTCCTTAACATAAGGATAAGTCATTCCTTCTACGTGTTTAACGAGCTTTGCTGTTTCATTCTCGTCTAAATCACTTTTGCTGCCTCCGTTTTCGGGCTTCAGCTTAGCTTTAGAAAAGTAATCATCGACATGGCGTCTAATGGTCTCATCATCTAAAAGCAAAATCCTAGAAATTTCTGAATAACCATAACCCTCATCAAAAGCTAAAACCGCTTTTATTCGGTCTCGAATACGCCCATCTCTCTCTTTACGATGAGATTTTATGAGTTCATCGCGCTCGTTCGGTGTTAAATGATTGTTCATAAGCTTATTTTGATCATAATCAGCTAGCTAATATAAGTATTCTATATTCGCATTTTCAATGGCGATGGGTATATACACTGCGGTTGTGCGCGCGGTACTTCCTTGCACTCACGAAAAAATCACTATTTTTAGCAGGTGCTCTTACAGCTCCGCCGGTGCCCCTAGCAGAAAACCCTGGCCGATGTCGCAGCCGTTTTGTTGTAGGAATAAAAGCTGTTGTTCGGTCTCTATGCCCTCGGCTACCACACGCATACCCAGTTTGTGCCCCATGGCGATAATGGCGCTGGTGATTGCAGCATCACGCAGGGTCTCGGGGATTCGCTGAACAAAAGAGCGATCGATTTTTAATACCTCGACCGGTAATTCTTTGAGGTAGCTAAACGAGGAGTAACCGGTGCCGAAATCGTCGATGGCAAGCGATACGCCGAGTTCTTTTAAACGGTGCAGATTCACGCTCGCCTGCGGTGCGTTCATCAGCATGGATTCGGTTACTTCCAATTCGACGCGCGACGGTGATAGCCGGCTTTCCCCGAGTATGGAGCGGACCCGATCGGCGAATCGAGCATCGGCGAGCTGGCGGGCGGACACGTTGACCGACAAGCGCAGCGCGGCGCAGCGCGGCCCCGCATGGTGTAGCTTTTTGCAGGCTTCGCGCATGGCCCACTCACCTATGGGGACGATGAGGCCACTTTCTTCCGCCAGCCAGATGAACTCGCTGGGCGATAGCAGGCCGCGGGTGGGGTGCTGCCAGCGAAGCAATGCTTCCACTGCGACCCTCCGATTGCTGCGCAGATCGATCAGGGGTTGGAACATTTGCCGCAGCTCACCGTTGGCTATGGCTTGACGCAGTTGTGCTTCCAGGATCACCCGCTGCGACACTTCACGGTTCAGCTCGTCGGTGAAGAAACGGTAGGTGTCGCGGGCGCTCTGCTTGGCTTTATAGAGCGCCATGTCCGCGTTTTTGAGAAGCGTAGTCGCATCTTCGTGCCCACCGGAAGACAGCGCAATGCCGATGCTCGTCGTTGTATTCAGCATCCGTCCTCTAATGGCTATGGGTGCACGCAGCGCACCGAGGAGCTTGTTGCAGACCGCATGTACTGCCTCCATGCCGTGTATTTCCTCTAGCAGGATAGAGAATTCGTCACCGCCTAAGCGGGCCACCGTGTCGTTATTGCGCACGGATTGTTTCAACCGCTCGGCGACGGCGCGGATCAGTTGGTCGCCAACATCGTGCCCTAGGGTGTCGTTGATCCGTTTGAAATGATCGAGGTCCAGATACAACAAACACACTCGCCGGCCTTTGCGCGCGGCCGCATCCACGGCCTGCTGTAGACGGTCCAGGAACAGGCGCCGGTTGTGGAGCCCGGTGAGTGCATCGTAGAAGGCCAGTTGTTCCATTTCGCCGCGCGCTACTTCGAGTGCGTCAACGGTGTGTCTGAGTTTGTCCGTGAGGGCGATGTTCTCGACCGCCAGCGCATATTGATGGGTCAAAACCGCAAAGACTTCCAGATCCTTATCATCAAACGTGTCTAGCCACTCGCCGCGGCGATCGGCTTGCACGAAACCGATGATCTCTTCGCCTTTTTTTACCGGCGCGCACAGGCCGGCGCGCACTTCCGACAAACGCAGGCTTGCGGTGCTATCCGATTCGCTGCCGCTGTCGATAAATGCTACGGCTTCGCTGCGCTCCAATACCGACTCGCGTACCGTGGATGAGATGACCGTCTCCTGCGCGCTGCCGGCCCGGTCGCGGCTAAAAGCGGGTAGCTCCGAATCGTTATAACGCGGATAGACGCAGACATGGGTCGCTTTACCCAGTACCTCAAATGCGCACCGCGCGAAATGATCCGTGAGTGCGGTGATACGGCTGATGCGGGTCATCGCCAAGGAATGGCCGTACAGGGTCAACAAGGCTTTGCGATCGAAGTTGGACGAGAGCTTATCGATAATCTCTTCGTTAACGCCGAGCCGGGCGGTTAGCTCCACTACCCGAGTGTTCTTAGCAGTGGAGGTTTGTTCCGGCTCGTTGGCCCCTAGCTCTTGCGAGCCGGCGATGAACTGCGCAGCGACGCGTATGGGTTTTACCAAGTTGCCGATCAGTAGCTGATCATCGGGCTTTAACAGCAGTTTGTAACCGCGGGTGGCGTCGATCGCGATGCGCCGGCCGTCACGCGCCACATGGCTGCCGTTGCGGCTGCCTAGGTCTCGGTATAACAAACCGTCTTGGGTGATCTCCAAGCGACCGTGTCGACTGGAGACTTGCCGGTCTTGAATGACCAGATCGTTGTCACTGCCACGGCCTAACTGAACCGGCGAGTGTAAAAACTCGTAGGTCTGCGGCTCGCTGTTGAGCAGTTGGATGACGATACGAATTTCCATAGCGGTGCCGTGTGAATTAGAGGCAAAACATTTAAACATCCCAAGGCATTCGTCTGTCTGCAAGGTCATGGGCCGATTTTTTGAAGTTAATGCATCACGTATTAAATAGTTTGCTTATTGAACTATTATTCGGTCTGCCGGATTGGGTGGATGTCGCATGGTTAATCAGCAGCTTCAGCGGGAATTCGGCCGCCGTATCGGTGAGGTGGCGCGCCTGTGGCGGGGCACTATAGACCGTGAGCTAAAACCCATGGGACTCAGCTTTATGCAGTGGTTGACGCTGTCGCAACTGGCCGAATGCGGCGAAGCGCTGGTGCAAAAAGAACTCGCGGCACGCCTCGGCATGGAAGGGCCGGCCATGGTGGCCATCTTGGATCGGCTGGTGCGGGCCGGGTTGGTGGAACGGCGCGTGAGTCACAACGATAGGCGCGCCAATACCGTCCATCTGACGCAAAGCGGGGAGGCGATGCTCGTGACTGCGGAGCAGGCTTTGATCAAGGGGCGTCAGAAATTGCTGGGCGGCTTGCACGAGGCCACGTTGAGCAACACTGCCAAAGTGCTGGAGGCGATCATCGAGAGGGCGCGCAAGCCCCGTGAGCTCAACACGTGAAAGTCTCACCCATAAGGGCCAAAGCTATGGAAAATTCCGGCCTCCGCGGCACCAACAGGGGCGTGTTGTGGCCGTGGTAAGAGCGGTTGTGCTATCAGCCATCGCCGCTGGCCTGTTGGCTTGGGCCTACGGTTGGGCCACCACCGCGTGGCAGTTCGTGCATGAGACGGATGCGCGCATCGCCGCCGATATGTATGCGTTTAGCTCGCGTTTGGATGGACGGCTTGCGCAGCGGCCGGTGGAGGCTGGCAGCAAAGTCGAACAGGGCGACGTGCTGGCCGTTTTGGATGGCCGCGAGGCGCGCATTCGCCTGGAAGAGCTGCAAGCCGAGCACGCCCGGCTGATGGCTGAGGGGGAGGAATACGATGCCCGCATCGCTGTGATCGCGCAGCGCACCCGTAGCCGTATCGCCGTCGAAAAAGCCAAGCTGGACGCGGCAGGCGCTTTGGTGGATGCGGTGCAATACGAATTCAACTACGCCAAACGCGAATTCGAACGGGCCAGTAAGCTGTCCGTGCGAGGGGTGATGTCGGCCAAGTCCCTGGATGAATCGCGCACCGGTTTTCTCATGAAGCAAAAAGAGATGGTACGCACCGAGGCGTCCGTGGCCAGTGCGCAAGCACGCTTGGATGAGGTGGCTGCCGAGGCCGAGGAGATCAAGATCCTGGAGCGCGAGCGGGCCACCTTGGAACGCCGCGCACGCGAAGCTCTGGTGCGTATAGAACGCCAGCTTATAGCGGTTGAAGATCACGTGATCCGCAGCCCCGTGACTGGCGTCGTCAGCAAAGTGTTCGTGGAGCCGGGGGAATACGTGCAGGCGGGTCAGCGCATCGTATTGGTGCACGATCCAGGCAAGATCTATGTCGATGCCAACATTCGCGAAACCGATATTCGGCGTGTGGCCCTGGGGCAGGAAGTCCGGGTGGAAGTGGATGCTTATCCGGACCAGCCGTTTTCAGGATCCGTGGCCCGTATAGGCGATGCCGCCACCAGCCAGTTCGCCCTACTGCCGAGCCCGAACCCTAGTGGTCATTTCACCAAGGTCACCCAACGTCTTCCCGTACGCATCGATCTAGCAGAAAAAAATGAACGGCTAAAACCCGGCATGATGGTGGAGGTGTTCATTCATGTAGGTGAGCAGTAGCGTGCCATCCAACGGCTCTTACAAGCCACTGCGCATATGCCGGTTTCTTAAGGGCAGCGCTAAAAATGCACTGTTTTCGCGATTGCGGCGTCAGCGCCGTGCTCGAATCATCAGGTATGAGCTATACCCTGCGGTCGTGCGCGCGGTGCTTCCTTGCACTCACTAAAAAATGACTATTTTCAGCAGGTGCCCTGTTTTGCATTTTCGCTATCCGAGGTCTTTCGTTTGCGTCGCGAAACGAGTAGAGTGCGCGCCCTTGCGTTGAACCTGAAATAGAGCAGCGTAAAGCTCTCGCTCGGTTACGGGCCAAAGCCCCATTCGCAATTCAACCCGCCCGTCATCAACCCGCAATACCCGCGCTTCGGCCAGATATGAGGCTGCGGTAGCCGTATTGCCGTCTTTGGAGAAGTGGACGCCACCATGACCGATCTTACCCGCTATCGCAATATAGGCATTTTCGCTCACGTGGATGCCGGTAAAACCACTACCACTGAGCGTATATTGAAGTTGACCGGAAAAATTCATCGGATGGGCGAAGTCCATGACGGGGCGGCCACCACCGACTTCATGGAGCAGGAGCAGCAGCGCGGGATCACCATTCAGTCCGCCGCAACCACGTGCTTCTGGAAAGATCACCAGCTCAATATCATCGATACGCCCGGACACGTGGACTTCACTATCGAAGTTTACCGTTCGCTGAAAGTCCTCGACGGTGGCATCGCCGTGTTTTGCGGGTCCGGCGGCGTCGAGCCGCAGTCCGAGACTAATTGGCGTTATGCCAACGAATCCGAAGTGGCACGCATCATCTATGTCAACAAGCTGGATCGGGTGGGCGCCGATTTTCTGGGCGTGGTCGAACAGGTGCGGGATGTGTTGGCCGCGGCACCCTTGGTGATGACGTTACCGATCGGATGCGAAGACACTTTCACAGGCGCCGTCGATCTGTTGACCCGCAGAGCTTGGGTTTGGGACAACCCCGGCGATCCGTCCAGCTATGAGCTTCGCGATGTGCCGGCGGATATGGCTGATGCTGTGGAACAGTGGCGCGAGCGGTTGATCGAAACGGCCCTCGAACAGGACGACGACGCTATGTTGCGCTATCTGGAAGAAGGTGAGGAGCCGGATCTGGAAACGCTCAAAGCGTATATCCGTAAAGGTACCATCGCTTTAGACTTTTTCCCCACCTACTGCGGTTCGTCTTTCAAGAATAAAGGCGTGCAGATGGTGTTGGATGCGGTGGTCGATTATTTGCCCAATCCCACTGAAGTCAAACCGCAGCCCGAGGTCGATCTGCAAGGTACGCAGACGGGCGAGTTCGCTCTGGTAGATGCGGAAAAACCGCTGCGTGCATTGGCTTTCAAGATCATGGACGATCCCTATGGCGCGCTGACTTTTGTGCGCATCTACTCCGGTAAACTAACCAAGGGCGACACCGTACTCAATACGGCCACCGGCAAGAACGAACGCATTGGCCGCCTCTACGCCATGCATGCCAACGCCCGCCAAGATATAGACTCGGCGCAGGCCGGCGACATTATCGCGCTGGTCGGCATGAAGAACGTGCACACGGGTCATACACTCTGCGCCGTCAAAGCGCCGGCTATCCTTGAGCCCATGGTGTTCCCGGAGCCGGTGATCGCCATTGCCATAGCGCCGCGGGATAAGGGCGGCTCTGAAAAAATGGGCGTAGCGCTCGGCAAGATGATCCAGGAAGACCCTTCTTTCCGGGTGGAGACGGATCAAGAGACCGGCCAGACCCTCATCAAAGGTATGGGCGAGTTGCACCTCGAGATCAAAATCGACATCTTGCGCCGCACGCACAAAATCGAAGTGGAGGTTGGCCAGCCGCAGGTGGCCTACCGTGAGTCCATCCGCGCGCGGGTGGCAGACAGTTACACCCACAAAAAGCAAACAGGTGGTTCCGGTCAATACGCCAAGATCGACTACATCATTGAGCCGGGCGCGCCGGGAGCGGGGTTTGTCTTCGAATCCCGGGTGACTGGCGGTAACGTGCCGCGCGAGTTTTGGCCGGCCATCGAGAAAGGCTTTGCCGATAGCATGGCGGAGGGTGTGCTGGCCGGATTCCCAGTGCTGGATGTGAAGATGACGCTGGTGGATGGTGCCTTCCATGCGGTTGACTCCTCGGCGGTCGCTTTCGCGATCGCCGCCAAGTCGGCATACCGCCAGTCCATGCCCAAGTCCAAGCCGCAACTGCTGGAGCCGATCATGAAAGTCGATGTATTTACCCCGGCAGAGCATGTGGGTGACGTCATCGGCGATCTGAACCGGCGCCGGGCCATGATCTCATCGCAGAGCGTGGGCGCCACCGGGGTGCGGGTGAAAGCGGACGCGCCGCTCAGCGAGATGTTCGGCTACATCGGTGACCTTCGCACCATCACCTCGGGCCGCGGTCAGTTCTCCATGGCATTCTTCCGCTACGTGCCGTGCCCCACTGGCGTTGCCACCAAGGTGATGGCGGAAGTACAAGAGCGCCGCGAGGCGGCCTGAGCCGATGAGATCAACTCTGAGGCCATAGTTGGCCTCGAACTGGAAGCGATCAGGGTGCGGACGATTGTGGGTAAAAAGAGCCATTTCATTCAAATAGGAAGCCAGGTTGAAACGGAAGCCAGCGTCGTTTCAACCTAATATCGTTTAAGGCTGAATATCGAGGCCACCATCTTCCGATTGCCCACATGGACCATGGCCCCGGTCGCCCGGTCCTGCATCCGGTTGAGGATGGCGTTCTTCTCGACCCAGCCGAGCGTCCGAGATCGTCCTCCGGTGGGCGGCCGGCACGGAGGGTATTGCGTGTCCATGCCGACCACATAGCGACTTCCGGGAGCGGGAACAAGAGGCGAACATTGAGCAGTGCAACCGAGGCAGCGAGTGTCGTCGATTGTCCTTTCTGCAAGCGCAGCCACCCCGCTCGGCACTGCGATAGTCCTTGTCGAGCGCCCGCGGCGTTCCTATAATCGGCCCATGACCGAGGCCATCGCGTTCGACACCCATCGCTTCGTGAAGCGGCTGACCGATTGCGGCTTCACCGAGCAGCAGGCCGAGACCCTGGCCGACGAGCATGTCGCGTTGCTCAACGCCAATCTGGCGACCAAGGCGGATATTGCGGCGGTCAAGGCGGATATTGCGGCGGTCAAGGCGGATATTGCGGCGGTCAAGGCCGACCTCGCGAAAGTCGAAGTGAAAGTCGAAGCGAAGATCGAGACGGTGAAGGCCGATCTTCTGAAGTGGATGTTCGGCGCGATGATCGCCCAGGGCGGACTGATCGTCGCGCTGGTGAAGTTGCTGTAGCGGGGCGGACGGCGATTCGAATCGTAGCTGTGTCATCGCCTGTCTACGAATTCGTAGACAGGGATAGGATCCGGCCTTCGTGCTGACATAGTGTTTATTCACCTTCTCCTATTCCCTACACCAGTTCTCTAACCGACTGTCATTACGAGATTATTTCGGGATAGCATTCGTTTTACAACTAACCCGCATCCGTCACCGATTCCCGATTGCGAGCCGCATTTCTTGTGAATGACGCTGCTCGCGTCGATGTCGTGCAGGGAGCGACGCCGATTGGCGCGAACGGTGCGAGTTCAGGCGATGTGACGCTGTGTTGCGCTATCTGGAAGAAGGTGAAGAGCCGGATCTGGAAACGCTCAATAGGTATAGAAAACAGTCGATCTGTTCTTCTCCATCGCGACAGTATTGGCGTGGTTTTTGATTGGCTATGGGGGACGTGATCGACACCTGTGGATAGATGGCAAGAGTGGCCTTGGCGGTGGTGGCCGAGCGCGCTACACCGAAGCGCATGGACAAGACCGAAGCACCGCCGGAGCCCCGAAGTCAGGATGTTGGACACCCGCGCAGCGAGAAAATCCCCCACTCGCCAACGACTTTCAGCTCTTTGGCGGGAACGGATCGTTGCCATGTACGAGTAGTTCCGAGCCCTGGTTGCGGGCAATCTCCCGCCCCCGGTCGATGGCCTCTTTCTGGGTCCGATGCACCGATGTCGCGCGCTCTCCACCAACGGGCTTTACGGCCCAGCCGTCCGCGTGGGGAACGACATGCTGATTACGCTTGGTCATATCTAATTACCTCTCGAGATGTTGATTGATGTGGTCTTGTCACCTATTGTGTGACGAGTTGTAACGGGTTGAAGCCAAAGAAAACCGCCCTTGGCGGCGGCCTACAGCCCATCTCATTTCGTCATTAGATCATAAATATTCTGAGAAGTTCCAATGGCCGTATCCACTGATGAGTTCAAGAACCGCTTGCGGGAGGTTCGTGAGCTTCGAGACCTCAGCCAGGGCGAGCTGGCTCGACGCGCAGGCCTGCCGCCATCGGCCGTTTCCCACTTCGAAAGTGGCAGCCGTAAGCCGTCATTCGCGAACCTGCGGCGCCTCGCCGAGGAGTTGCAGGTCACATCCGACTATTTGTTGGGCCGAAGCGATGACCTGATGGGAGATGGACCAGCTACGGCGCTATTCCGTGACTTAGACAAACTGACAGCCGAAGATCTGGAATACGCGAAGCAGTTCATGGAGTCCCTGGCGCAGCGGCGCACGAAGACGGACAAGGACTCGCCGTAATGCGTCGAGGCATGGAAGCTGCTGTAGCGGTTAGGGAGGCCGAGAATGTCATCGCCGGCCTAGGCGAACCAACGCTACCGATCGATCCGCTCGAGATCGCGACAGATCACGGCATTGAAGTGCGACCGATGCCGGGTCGTTCCCCTGGCGTGTCAGGAATGTTCCTTCATCACGCAGGAGGGTTCGGGATCCTGTACAACACTCATCTTGGCAATGAGCGCTTTGAGCGGTTTTCCGTTGCGCACGAACTCGGGCATTACCACCTACCAGGCCACCCGGAGCATATCCTGAATGACCAAGGGTTTCACTTATCAGACGGTGGCTTCGTGTCGGACCGGCGCTACGAACTCGAAGCAGATCACTTCGCTGCAGCGCTGTTGATGCCGCGGCAACTGTTCTTGCCAGCGATGGACCGCGCCGGTGTGGGGCTCGACGCCATAGAGTCGTTGGCGGAGCAGTGCCAGACGTCGATGCCGGCGACGGCTATCCAGTACGCTACACATACGCCTGAGTGTATGGCCATTGTCGTCAGTCGTGGCGGTGCGGTGGATTACTGCTTCATGTCGGAGGGCCTGAAGGAACTGCGGGGACTGGATTGGTTGCGAAAAGGTACTCCCCTGGCGCGTGACACGGTCACGTCGAGGTTCAACCGCGAGGAGCAGAATGTGCTCGAACGGGAGCGAGACTACGGCACATCCAGTCTCCAGGACTGGCTTGGTGGGCCCTATCAGCTAGAAGTCGAAGAGGAAGTGATAGGCCTGGGCAGATACGGCAGGACGCTGACCGTACTTCGAAGTGAAGAGCCCATCGACCAGGAAGACCTGGACGACGAAGAGGAGTTGGAAGAGTCCTGGGAGCCGAGATTTAGGCGATGACGCGGGCAAGGCGTAGTGTGATAACGAACCGTACAGAAGCGTGGCCCTAGGTGAGGTGTGGGTGATGTCGCGCTGTCTCTACACATACGCAGATCTTGGCCAGGGAAAATCAACAGTTGAGCACATCGTTCCGTACGCCTTGGGTGGTTCGGACGCGTTCGTCATACGGTATTGCTCAAAACAGGCGAACAACGATTTCGGGAGAGACATTGATGCGCCATTTATGGCGCTCCCTCTCGTAGGATTTAGTCGATATTCCTTGGGACTGAAGGGGCGATCTGGGCAAGTCCCTGATATCGTATTCAATGGGGAATGCGTCGAGCTAGAGACGCCATGCAAGGTGGTGTTTCCTTTCCGAGGAGAGCCCTACGCGAACTTTGGTGTTTCCCCATCAGGGAGCCTGGAGTCAGGAAAGATCTGCTTCTCAGGTAGTGAGGAACGATTGCGGCTGGCTGTCAAAGGCCTCATCAAGAAAGCCACCGTCAAGGGGTTCTCTCTCCAGAGCCATACATATTCGCCAATCCTCACGATTGAGGATGCCTTCTCGGAGGCGAAGACAGAATCGGGAGAGACTCTCCATTTTCGGCTTCATTTTGGGTACGAGGACTTCTTCGTTCCGTGGGCAAAGGGCATCGTGAAGATCGCGCTAGGGTTCGGGGCATTTGCTCTTGGAGAAACATGGGCATTTAGTCCTGCTGCAGATGCTCTGCGCAGCGCGTTGATGTGCGGTCCCAGGGGTACTTCCTGACCGAGGTGCAAGGGGCTCACTTACGGCGCGACTTCCCTCTGATACAGTGTATATCCGTAAAGTTACCATCACCCTAGACTTCTTCCCCACTTACTGCGGTTCGTCTTTCAAGAATAAAGGTGTGCAGATGGTGTTGGATGCGGTGGTCGATTATTTGCTGGATCCCACTGATGTGCGGGTGAAAGCGGACGCGCCGCTCAGCGAGATGTTCGGCTACATCGGTGACCTTCGCACCATCACCTCGGGTCGCGGTCAGTTCTCCATGGCGTTCTTCCGCTACGCGCCGTGCCCCGCTAGCGTTGCCACCAAGGTGATGGCGGAGGCACAGGAGCGCCGCGAGGCGGCCTGAGCCGATGAGGTCAACCCTGAGACAATAGCTGGCCCGAACTGGAAACCGTCAGGGTGCGGAGGTAGGAGGGTTCGGGCTCAGTGCGCTTAGCGCGAGGAGAACGCCCGCCCCTCCGGAGAGGAGTATGGGTAAGGTCATGCTCCCTAGGAGTTCGAACAGCTTAGCATCGAGTAGAGAGGTGAGAAGAAGAAGGCTTGATGCCAATGTCCCTGCCGAGAAAAGTGTACCGACTTTACCACTGAGCTTATGGAGTTCGAATTTATCGGTGTGTGGGGAAAGGATATCCCACACGATGTGCACCGCCATATATGCGCCCACCCACACGAGGTAGAATTGCGTCACCTCCTGTGGGGTTGTGGGCAAAAAAATCCATTTCATCAAGCAGGAAGCCAGGTTGAAGCGCAAGCCAGTGTCGTTTCAGCCTAATGTCGTTTTAGGGTTCTGTGGTGCATCAGGCGTGCGTGGTGCCGCAATGACACCAATCACTGCACCTAAGAGACCACTGACGAGCACGGCAGCGGATTCCCAGTCGAAGTGGGTAAGACTCATATCCAAGGAAACGGACAGCGGTGTTGCCAGTGTCAACAGTCCCATCAATGCAAGGAGCAGCGAAACACCGGCGATAGCCCCCTTGCCACCCCATACGATCATGTTCATAGCCGAAAACTCAAGAGGTTAAACGGTGTGATGGGGGAGATAGTATCACACGCCGTGATGGCCGTGTTCATAGCCGAAAACTCAAGAGGCTAAACGACGGTACGTGAGAGGATCCTCGGTAGTGGAAGGGGGGACTGGTTAGAAGATCTAATGCTTGAGAAGCCGGTACGGTAGCGCACCCGCTCGGCCACTTCGTGCACGGCTTTCTCGTTCGCACCGGTGGCGATGAAACCGCCGCCACCGCCAACAAGGCATCGTGTTGGTTCTCAAGGGTGACGATGCCGTCATAACCGGTCTCTTCAATGGTCCGTACGGCGGCCGGTACAGGGCCGAGCTTAGCTTGAGGGATGGTGGTGATCACACGCATGGCGTTGGCTCCTTATGCGCTAGCGTTGGGACCTAAGGCACCCGCTGCCCGCAGTGCGGCGATATCCGTCTCGGAGAAGCCGGCCTGCGTGAGAACGGCGCCGGTGCTGGCGCCAAGAGCTTCTGGTTGGTGATAAAAACCGCCCGGTGTGGTTGAAGAACCGGCCCCTGTGTCCGGCCTTGCGGTACGGATTGTAGTACTCGATTGCGAAGAGCCGGTGGTCCAGCGGCGCGTTAGTGTCGCCGGGATACGCATTGTCATGGCCGCAATGTGGACAATCGCATCGGCCACGGCGGGCGGGATCGGCGAACCGGGCGCTGGCGGTGCTGTCGTCGATGATGAAGCATGCGGAAGCCCTCGGGCTGCGGCGCGAGGACTCCAACCCGTGCAAGGGACTGCGGCGGCGCAAGACCGGCTTCGAGGCGCACTACCTGACGGACGACGAGTTCGCCGCGCTCGGTCGGGCGCTCGACGGCGCGGAAGCGGATCATCCGGGGGCCGCGGTGGTGCGCTTCCTGCTCTACACCGGCGCGCGCAAGTCCGAGGCGCTGCGGCTCAAGTGCGAGTACCTCCACGGCGAATGTCTAGGCGTGAGGGCGACAAAGACCTTGAGAAGATCGGGAAGATTATCGAGAAGATGGCTGACCCGGATGTCTTTGTTTGGCTGGAGCGTGGAGATGATCCGTCCGACCAGGAACTATACCGGGCCGCAACGATTGTGGCGGATCGCCTATGCGGTGCCGTTGCCAACCCAATTATCCGCAACGCACAGGAGAAGCGTCAACTGGCGGCGATTGGCGAATGGTTGACGGCTCTCGGATACAAGAACTTACCGGCAGGCGAAGGTACGAAGTACGACGATATGAAGCCCGGAACGTTTTCGTACCGGCTCAACGTTCCGGTAGAACAAGATGGGACTGAAAAAATCGTCAATATTCCTGTGGACGCGGTGGTGATGCCTAAGACTGCGAAGGCGGGTGACCTGCCGTTGTTGATTGAAGCAAAGTCGGCGGGAGATTTCACAAATGTCAACAAACGACGCAAGGAAGAAGCCGCCAAGATGAATCTATTGCGGCGAACTTATGGTGATGACGTGCGTTACATACTGTTCTTGTGCGGATATTTCGACAGTGGCTATCTCGGCTACGAAGCTGCGGAAGGGATCGATTGGGTCCGGGAGCATCGCATCAACGATCTTGGCGAGTTTGGATTGTAGACGATGAAAAAAGCCGTTGCAGAATTCGAGGCGCAGCGACTGGCTCTTCAGGATGTGCTTGACGGGCAATTGGAGCCTGCCGTTCGAAACCGAATGGGACAATTTGCGACGCCGACCGGACTGGCCGTCGATATCCAGCGGTATGCGAAGATGCATTTCAATGAGGGTGAAAGAGTACGGTTCATCGATCCGGCTATAGGAACGGGGGCATTCTATTCGGCGCTGCTGGATGTTTTCCCCCGAACCCGTATCGGTACTGCTGTTGGATACGAGATCGACCCGCACTACGGGCGGCCGGCGGCGAGACTGTGGGGCGCGGCTGGATTGGATATGCGCCTTGAGGACTTCACTCGGGCGGCGGCTCCAGTGCCTTGCGAGAGATTCAATCTGCTGATCTGCAATCCGCCCTATGTGCGGCATCACCACATCGCCAATGGCGATAAGCAGAGATTGAAGATGCGCACGCGCGGCGCCTGCGGGATGGACATCAACGGATTGGCCGGACTCTATTGCTATTTCTTGGGTTTGAGCCATGAGTGGATGGCTGATGACGGGCTAGCAGGGTGGTTGATTCCGAGCGAGTTCATGGATGTGAATTACGGCGTTTCGGTGAGGCGTTATCTGCTCGACAAGGTGACGCTTTTGCATATCCATCGCTTCGATCCGAATGATGTGCAGTTTGGTGACGCGCTTGTGTCGTCGGCTGTTGTGTGGTTTCGAAACAAGCCACCTCCGTTAGCATGGAACGTGCGATTCACTTTCGGCGGAACGCTAGAACAGCCAAAACTGGAACGATTTGTTTCGGTGGACGCCTTGCGTCACGATCCAAAGTGGACGCGCTATCCAATGAAGAAGGCTCACAAGGCGGTAAACGGACCGGTCTTGGGCGATTTCTTCAAGATCAAGCGGGGCCTTGCGACGGGCGATAACAGTTACTTCATTTTGTCGGAACAGGATATCGAACGGCGCGGATTGCCCATAGACGCCTTCAAGCCCATTCTGCCAAGTTCACGCTATGTCCCGGACGACGAGATAATGTGTGATGGCGATGGCAATCCGCTTTTGGAGCGGCGACTATTTCTGCTTGACCCGCCTTGGGTGGAAAATGAGATCAGGGAGCGATATCCGAATTTGTGGATGTATTTGGAACAAGGCAAGGCGGAAGGCATCGCTAATCGGTATATCTGCCGACACCGGGCCATGTGGTACACACAGGAGCGTCGCCCCCCAGCCCCGTTTGTTTGCACTTATCTTGGTCGGCGCGACAAAAAGAGTGGGAGACCGTTTCGCTTCATTTTGAACAATTCGAAGGCCACGGCGGCAAACGTGTATTTGATGCTGTACCCAAGAGAACCTCTTGAACGCGCCTTGTTGGATAGTCCTGCACTGAAACGGCGAGTGTGGGAGTACCTTAACCAAATTTGCCCACAGGCTATGCTTGGTGAAGGCCGCGTCTACGGGGGAGGGTTGCACAAGCTGGAACCCAAGGAACTCGGGAACGTTCCGGCGGAAGCCCTAGTTGAACTGTTTCCCGCATTGAGGTGGCAACGGATGGGGAGGCAGGGCGAGCTGTTCGAGGGGTCGGTGGTGTAGGCAAAAGTTACCAGTGTTGAGGCCCAGCTTGGAGGGCACGATGCCCGAGTGCAATACAGACCTTGACAGACGAGAGACTCGTATTCGGCCCACTGGCTTATCCGTCCGCGACGGTTTCCGATCCGGCGCACTACAACGCGGTTGGCTCGCAGAGGCGCTGGAGTGGATCGGCGCTGGCGCCAGTGTTTGTTGTTATACGGCAACACGCACACATAACCGTCCGCTGTCGGATAGGGCCGGCGGTGAGGCGTCAGCCTGCGGCCATAGGTGACATATCTTCCTTCAATTACGTCCCTTGCGCATACCTGATGCGCGTTGGGGTGGGAGTTATATTTCGTCTCGCACAGCGCCTTTGGGCGTTGCTAGAATCGCCCGCCCATGCACGTCTTAATGGTCATTGATGTAGGCAACACCCACGTTACCGTGGGGGTTTTCAGTGATCGCGATCTCACCGCCACGTGGCGGCTCACCGCCGATTCAAGGCGTACGGATGATGAGTATCTGTTGCTGCTGGCGGCGTTGTTGGAGCGCCGGGGTGTCGCTCCGGGCGATATAGACGCCGTTGCTATCTGTAGCGTGGTGCCGCCGCTGACGGAAATCGTCTGCCGGGCACTGACGGGATTGGTGGGCTGCGAGCCGATGGTCGTGGGCCACGATACGCAGTTGGGGCTCACCAATCTATACGACCGGCCCCAGGATGTGGGGGCGGATCGCCTGGTGGATGCGGTCTCGGCGGTGCAGTTGTATGGTGGCCCGGCCATCGTGGTCGATTTTGGCACCGCCACCGTGTTCGATGCTATTTCGGCGCAGCGGGAATATCTGGGCGGCGCGATCTCGCCGGGCATTCATCTGGCGGCAGATGCCCTCTATCAAGCGACTTCATTGTTGCGGCGAGTGGATCTGGATCCGCCTGAGCGGGCCATAGGCGGCAATACCACTCGTGCCATTCAATCGGGACTGCTGTACGGCTACGTCGGCTTGGTGGAGGGCATGATTCACCGGTTTCGCGCTGAACTCTCGCCGCAGGCGCCGGAGGGGGTGAAGGTTATTGCCACCGGCGGTTTGGCAGCGGTTATCGCTGATCACACCGATGAATTTACCCACGTCGATGAGAATCTGACTTTGACCGGCCTGCGGCTTGTCTATGAGCGCAACCGCTAACCCGTTGCCACTGGACGGCCCAACCCATTACATGAAGTCCTCAATCGCCTTGGCCAGAGCCTCGGGCTGATCGTGGTGTACGTTGTGGCCGGCGTTCTCCACCGTCATAACACCGGCCAGGCTTTGAAACGCCGCCAGCCGGGCCTCATAACCGTCCGGCTGTCCCCGCATCAGGTTGACAAAACGTGACTGCGCGCCCTCCACCCACAGCATGGGAGCGTCTATGCGCCGCCAGCAGGCCATCGCCTCGTCCAGCCGCCAAATATCCGGTTTGACCTGCATGTGCGCCGGATCGGCGCGGCGGATAACGGTGCCGTCCTCATCTTTCATGCCCCAATGTTGAACCAGGAACTCGGCCCGCTCAGGGGTGAGGTGCGGGTTTTCCGCCATCATGCGTTCGGCAAAGTCCTGAAAATCCATATAAGGCCGCTGCCGGGTGCCTTGGGCGAGTTGTTGTAGCCATTTGCCGTAGCGCCGCGGCAGTTCGTCCACGGGCGCCGGCATGCCTCCCATCCCTTCGATGTTGACGAATTTCTCGATTCTTCCAGGTACCGCTGCCGCGTATAGCGCCGCCGTGTTGCCGCCCATACTGTGGGCCACCAGGCGGGCGGGGAAGTCCGGCTCGAAGTGATCGAGAATGACGTCGAGGTCCGCCACCAGATCCGGCGCCCAATAGGCGTCCTGGCCGCTGAACTGCGATAGGCCATAGCCGCGCCAGTCCGGTGCTATCACGTACCAGCCGCGGGCCAGCGCATCGACCGTGAACTGCCAGGAGGCGGACACGTCTTGAAAACCGTGCAGGAAGAACAGGCGGCGGTGGTCCGGGTTGCCCCAGGTGCGGCAGTGGTACTGAAGGCCGCGTACCGTCACGTATATGGATTCGCTGGGGGTCATCGCGCTTGTCTGCTGTAACTCGCCATCCGGGCGGACTTTTACCATTCGCGCAGCCCCTTTGTATATCGTCACCTTTGTATATCCTCACTTTTGTATGTGACGAGTGCTGTACGTTCACGCAAAATAGGCGGCCCCGATTGATGGGGCCCGATTGATGGGGCCCGATTGACAGGGGGATAGGTGGACGGGCGGATGCGATAGCGCATCGTTTGACTGATCGGAGGCTAGCGGTGACTTGGCAGGGTTTCCTCACCACGTTCGCGGCGCTCTACCTCATCATGGTGGTGCGCTACTTTATGGTGTCGGGGTTGTTTTATTGGCTTTTGTGGGTACGCCCGCAGGAGCAGCTTACCGCCCGCCGGCTGACCGGCATACGCCCCGATAAGGCATTGATCCTGAGCGAAATCCGCTGGTCGTTGCTGTCCTCGATCATCTATACCATCGCCGGTGCCATCATCGTCGAAGCATGGAAAGCGGGCGGCACTGCCCTCTACACGGATGTCTCCGATTATGGCTGGTGGTATGTGGTAGCCAGCCTATTCGCTTATCTTTTCGTGCACGATACCTATTTCTATTGGACCCACCGGTGGATGCATCACCCGTCTGTCTTTAAGTACCTTCACCGGGTGCACCATGAGTCGCGCCAGCCAACGCCGTGGGCCGCTTTCTCGTTTCATCCGTGGGTGGCGATCATCGGCTCCATCGCCGTGCCCGTGATGACGTTTTTTGTGCCCATCCACGTAGGCGCCCTCATGTTCATGCTGATCATCATGACGGTCACCGGGGTGCTCAATCACACCGGCTACGAGATCATGCCGGACGGCTGGTTGCGGGGCCGCGGCGGCAAGCTATTCATCTCCGCCGCCCATCACAACCTTCACCACCAGCACTACCGCTGCAACTACGGCTTGTATTTCCGCTTTTGGGATAAGCTGATGGGGACCGATGTGATGGAATCGGAATACGAGTTTTTACAACGCGAGCCGCAAATAGTATGAAACCGGAGCGCCCCGCTGGCACGCCTGGCACTGGCCGCCTAGCCGGCTACCACACCCTGGCGGGATGGGACCCGTATGAAGATCACATCGGTCCCTTCTACGAAAGGATGGCGAACGGTTCACCCGAATGCGCCGTGGATATAGCGCACCGCCACTGCAACGCGGGTGGCATCGTGCACGGCGGACTGTTGATGGCGTTCGCCGACTACACCGCCTTTGTCATCGCCCGTGAGGCCCTCGGCGGCATGGGCGCGACTATTTCCATGACATCTGACTTCATGGCGCCGGTGCATAGCGGCGACTTGCTGGCAGCACAGGGCGAGGTGATGCGCGAGACCCGTTCCATGGTGTTTGTGCGTGGCTGCGAGTTCGTGGGGGAGCGCACGGTGTTCACGTTTTCCACCGTCATCAAGAAAATCCGGGCTTGATGGCTGTCAGCCTTGGGTCTGCTTGGGGATCGCCTTGAAGGCATGGCTCATGGCCGCCACAACTAGACTTTTCAGGAACAAAACGCCTCCTGGCAAACAAGTCGGCTGTTGGGTGAGATAAGGAGAGTAATCGATGCGACTAGCAACCCTAGTATTAGCTACCGTTGTATCTCAGTCTGGTTTGGCAGGGCCTGAGTACGACCTGGAAAGCCGCCTAGTGAACAATTGGAAGTCCGAAGCTATTTCGCACCTAATCATCACAGAGCAACAGCTGGAGCGGCATAAAACCGTACGCTGCATGAAGCTCAACAATTACTGGTGTTTGAAGGACTTTGGGTGGAAGGGCAGGCTGGGGAAAGATTCAGACCACCACACAGCGTTCAAAACTGGATTCTGGGCGGCTAGAGCAATTGTTCGCAACACTCGTACGGCTTACATAAGGCGCAAGCGTAAGTCGGCTTTCCAGATTATGGAAGCCTACGCTCCACCACGTGATTGCGTTGGTAGTAAAGCAGCAACGAGAAGAGACGGTAGTTGTATATACGGCAGGAATCCTGTTCATTTGTACGCAAAATCTGTAATTGAGGGGATCACCAATGACGTCTCTGCTGAATTAAAGCTGTTTGACGAAAAGGGTGACGCTACAGAAGCTCCAGTCACTTTTCTCCAGAATCTGTCGTCTTTCGAAGTTGGGGGAAGGCGCGTAAGGGAAAGCACCATTCGTCGGGGTATTTGCATGGAGACCGGTGCTTGTCCACACCCATAGCAGCGGAGTGCTTGACCCGTTGGTAGAAATTGATGTCGCAATTTGCCCTGGTGCCGGCCGTAACACTGGCTGTCGCCCTATGTGGTTGGCCGAACGAACTTCTGCCCTATGCAAGGGTCTGGAAGCGCGATAGCGGCGAGTTTCGCGTCGATATCGGATATCTATTCGCCTCAATGGCCATCACCCCTGAAAGCCATCACCCCTGAAAGTGTAAGCCCGCTGGTCTTGCTGGCGGGCATGAGCCTCGGTAGAGCGCTTAAGGACGCCCTCGATACCACCGTCTGGCTCCACCAATGGCCACCCCTGCTACATGCTCTTGGCCATCGCCATCGCCGACTTCTGCCTGTATTGGCCCCATCGGCTGAGCCATATCTGGACGTTACTTTGGCGGCTCCACGCGGTCCATCACAGCACGCCTAGACTCTACTTTTCGAGTACCGCCCGCTTCCATCCATTAGAAGTCGCGTTATCCAATCTCGTAGGCTTTGTCCCATTGATAGCACTAGGAGCCGATCATTGTCCATTCCCATCTGCACTAGATGTCCGTTCATGTCCACAACGCGGGAGCCGATCAATTTCAAAGCCTTCGATTCATCTGCCTGCACGGACAAACACATACACAGCGAAGTGACACCCATCACTAAGTGATAGAAAAAAACCGGCCATTGTTTAACCATCACTGGTGCTCCGTAGGCATCTAACTGTCAGCGTTTCAGCCAGCGCAGCCCCTCCTCGCTATTTCGGCAAGAATTCAAGCTTGCGGATCACCCGATCGCGAGTCGGTCCACTCACATCCAAGGTGAGCGCCCATTCGCCGTGCATTTCCAACTCCAACTCGACCGTGTAGACCCCGGCATCAGCCGTCGGTGTCGCGTTTGCTGGCCGAACATTGTGCGCCATAGGCATTGATGGCATGTCAGCTTTGACGGTGAGTTCAGCGCCGGCCAAGGGTTTCTTGGACTTCCTGCCGACGAGCCGAATATCGCAAACGTAGACCAGGTGTTGGTCAGTCGGTTGGCACTGGACGGATGCGCTCGCTCGCTCGCCAGCAACGCTACTCGCCGCCCACCAGAATAATCCCAGACAGATTGTTGCAATCGATAAACTTCGCATGATTACACCCGCTACTGCGCTGCATAGTCGGTACCCAGATAAGCCTCTGCTACTCCGGCATGTTGCGCTATTTCACTAGCCGGGCCTTCTAATGTGACCGCCCCGTGCTCCATGACGTACGCCCGCTGCGACACCCGCAACGCTTGCCGGACACTTTGCTCGACGAGCAGCACGGAGATACCTTTCGCCGGCAGTCCTCGCACCAGAGTCAGTACCTCGCGGGCTGCCCGAGGCGAGAGCCCCAGTGTCGGTTCGTCCAGCATCAGCAATGTCGGTTTCGCCGTCAACGCGCGGGCCAGAGCCAGCATTTGTGCCTGTCCACCCGACAAGCTAGATGCCGGCTCCGTCAGCCGTTCGGCCAACATCGGAAAGTTGGCCAGTATCGCTCCTCGCTCATCGTCGCTAAGCCGCCGGTGGCCCGCGCCTTGAGCGCCAATGGCAAGATTTTCCGCCACTGTCAGCCCGCCGAACAACTCTCGGCCCTCTGGTACGTAAACCAGTCCTTGGCGCACCAGTCTATGAGCAGGCTGTCCAGTGATATCTTGACCCGCGTACTGTACTCGGCCGGCGGCCAGCGGAACCAGACCTTGCACCGCCTGCATCGTCGATGACTTGCCAGCACCGTTGGGCCCAACCACCGCCACGATTTCGCCCGCATCCAATGACAGGGTGATATTGTTGACGGCGAGACGCCGACCGTAGCGAACGATTAATCCGTCCACCCTGAGCAGCGGTTTGGCAGCTGATGCCGTCACCTGTCAGAGGCCGCTAGTGTGTCGTCGTCAGGACCTAGATAAGCCTCGCGCACCGCGGGCTCGTTCAGCACCGCTGCCGGACTCCCATCGGCAATACATTGACCGAAGTTCAGCGCCACGAAACGGCCGCAGAGGCGTCTTAGCAAAGCTATTTTGTGTTCGACGATGATGATGCTTTGCTCGCCTTTCAATTGTTCGCGAATGACGTTCGCCATTGCGCCCGTTTCACCTGGCGTCATCCCACCGGTGGGTTCGTCCAGCAGCAGTACCTTGG
Organism: Gammaproteobacteria bacterium; assembly: GCA_012103455.1. Lineage (GTDB taxonomy): Bacteria > Pseudomonadota > Gammaproteobacteria > HK1 > HK1 > WLWT01. Next base: position 1,182,487 of record WLWT01000001.1, on the reverse strand, counting down.
GATGGCCCATCAATGCCCGCGCAAGTTCCAGCCGCCGTTGCATCGGCAGTCCCAACTCGCCCGCTAACGCTTTCGCGTGACCGGCGAGACCGACGAGATCGAGCAAACCGTGAGCGCGAGATACATCGCCAGTACGCACCGCGGCCATGACGTTTTGCAGCACCGTCATGCGCTTGAACAATCTCAAGTTCTGAAATGTCCGGGCAACGCCTAGGCCATTGATCTCGAACGCGGGGAGCCCGGCCAACTCGCGGCCATCGAGCAATATTGATCCGGAATCGGGCGAATACACGCCAGATAAAGTGTTTAGCAGCGTGGTCTTGCCCGATCCGTTGGGGCCGATGAGGCCGATGACTTCCCCCGGTTCGACGCGCATGCTCACATTCTCAAGTGCACGTAGACCGCCGAATGAGACCGTCAAGTTGCTAACTTGGAGCATTTTTCGTTGCGTCGCCGCAAGACCATAAGCGCTGCGCCCGCGCCGTAATCGCGTAGACGGTTCGTTCATCCAGTAAGCCACGCGGACGTACCACCAGGAGCAACGCTACCAGTGCACCGAACACGATCATGCGGTAACCCGACAATGCTCGAATCGACTCCAATAAGCCGATATCGATAAAGACCCCGAGCAGCGGCCCGAGTGCGGTTCCCAAACCGCCGATGATGCCGTAAGCAAGGCTATGCACGCCCAGCATGACGTTGAATATTTTCGGTTCTACGTAAGTCGCCAAGTGTGCGTAGAGAACACCCCCTATACCCGCAATAGCGCCCGCCGCTACTACCGCGAAGAACTTGCACCGCACGACGCGGATCCCTTGTACTTCAGCGAGCAGAGGATCTTCTCCGATCATGCGTAGCACAAGGCCGAAGCGAGACCGCTCGGCCAAGAAGAACACGGCTAGGACAAGCACCAACAAGCCATAAATCCAAAGCATGTATTCGACGTCGGATACGTCCCTTTCGTAGACATAGCGAATGTCTCGGAAGCCATCCGATCCATTGGGGCCTACGAGTTCGCCGTCGATTTCCACTTGATAAGTGAAGACTTCGAAGCCAAGCCGCACCATTTCCGCGAAGGCGAGGGTCACCACGGAAAAATAAAGACCGCGCAAGCGCAGGGTTGGCAGGGCGACCAATCCCGCGGCGAGCGCCGCCGATACGATGCCGGCACCCAGTCCGGCCAAGAAACTCCAGCCCCAGAGCGCGGTGGCGACGCCGGAAGCATAGGCGCCAATGGCGAAGTAAGCCTGCTGCCCGAACGAGATCTCGCCCACGATCAGCAGCAAGTAAGCCGATAACGCGATAAACGCGATCATCCCCATGTTGCTTGCGACACTGATGTAGTAAGCATCCATCACTACACGCGGCCAGCGGCCGATTGTATCCGCCGGGCGACCGACTGCCCGAGCACGCCGCCAGGCCGTACCACCAGTACGGCAAAGAAAATCCCGTACACCAGCAGATCGCGGTATTCGGCACCCAGATACCAAAGACCGTGCGCTTCGATAAGCCCGAGCAAAATGCCGCCAACGATGGCGCCAGGAATGGAGCCCATGCCACCCAACATCATCGCAATCAGGCCCTTGAACGTCGCCCAGAGGCCGAACAGCGGTGTCACTTGCCCATCGGTGCCAGCGATGAGGAACGCCGCCATGCCGCCTAGCGCGGAAGCTAAAGCGAAGGCCACGATGATCACCCTGCCCGTGTTCAAGCCCACCACCCGAGCCGCCTTGGCATTATCGGCGACCGCCCGCAAGCTCAATCCATATCGGGTCCTGAACAAAAGTACGTGCAGCATCGCCGTAGTGGCGAGGGCGATGACGAACATCATCAGTTGTTCTGCGCGCAAGTAAAACTCGCCGAATTCAATCGGTTGCCAATCGACCAACGGCGGGAATGCATAGGTACGTTCGGGGAAGAGCAACGTGACCAGCTCTTCTAACTGCATCCAAATAGCGAAGGTGGAGATCATGGAGGCGAGCGCGGCGTCGCGGCGAACGGCCCAAAAACAAATGCGTTCCACGTAAGCGCCCGCGGCCACCGCCGCGGCAATGGTTGCCAACGCAACCAGCGGGCGATTCGCTTCGAACTCCATGTGGACGAAGGTGCCGATGAATACGCCCAGCATGATCGATGCGCCGAACGCTAGGTTAAGCCGGCGCATGACACCGAAAATCAGCGTGAAGCCTAAGGCGAGTAGGGCATAAGCGGAGCCACGCATCAGCCCGTCGAGGCAGTTTTGAATGAAGTCGATCACCGCCCGCGCGGACCCGGCTCAGGCGCTTCCCAGATAGGCTCGTCGAATAACCTCGTCTTCGGCGAGTTCCTCTGGTGTGCCGTTAAACGAAACAGTGCCCTGGGCTAGCAAGTAGACGTAATGCGCTACCTGCAACGCCATGCGAGCGTTCTGTTCCACCAGGAAAATCGTTGTGCCTTGCGCATTGAGATCCGCGATGATGCGAAAGATCTCTTCCACCACCAGGGGCGCCAATCCCAGCGAGGGCTCATCCATCAACAGCAGCTTGGGCCGGGCCATCAGCGCGCGCGCCACCGCCAGCATCTGTTGCTCACCGCCCGATAAGGTGCCGGCGAGATGTCTCTCGCGTTCGCGCAGCCGGGGAAACCGCGTGAACATCCGCTCGCAGTCGTCTTCTACCTCGCGTTTTAGCCTAAGGCGCAGATACGCACCCGCGAGCAAATTGTCGCGCACGGTCATCTCTGCAAAGACCAGGCGATTCTCCGGCACTAATGACACACCACTAGCCACGACGCGGCTGGGCGGGCGGCCAGCGAGTTCTTGACCGTCGAACATGATGGATCCACGGTGCGGTTTGAGAATCCCCGCAACGGTCATCATCAAGGTGGTCTTGCCGGCACCGTTCGGGCCCAGAAGGCAATTGACTTTACCTTCCTCTATGTCCATATCGACGCCGCGCAGCGCCTCGATGTTGCCGTAGGCGGTGGCGATGCCGCGAATGTTAAGCATCGCCTACCCCCTCTACCCCCTCGCCCTCGCCCGCAGGCGCTGACCCGGCGCCCAAATAAGCTTCCTGCACAGCGGCGTTGTTTTGAATCTCGCCGGGGCTGCCCTCGGCAATTTTGTGGCCGAAGTTCAGCACGGCGATGCGGTCCGTTACACCCATGACGAGCTGCATGACGTGCTCCACCAGCAAGATAGTCTTGCCCGCTGCTTGCAACGCTTTCAGGCGCTCGGCGAGTTCCGCGACTTCCTGCACATTCATGCCAGCGGCAGGCTCATCGAGCAGTAGCATGGTGGGATTCGACGCAAGCGCGCGGGCGAGTTCCAGGCGGCGCTGTTCGCCGAAGGCCAGTGCTCCGGCTAGCTCATCGCGCTTGCCTGCGAGCCCCGCGAACTCCAACGCGTGGTCCACCGCCTCGCGCGCAACGCCGCGACCGCCCAGCCAGCGCCCCAGGAACGACTGGCCGCGGATGTTGTCCGTTCCGTTCTGGGCGACCCAGAGATTTTGCCAAACCGTGAGGTGTTGAAACAGCCGGATGTTCTGAAATGTACGCGCCACACCTGCACGCAGTACCTGGTGTGGCAGCGCGGCCGTGATGTCCCGGTCTTTGAGTTGCACGCGGCCCGAGGTTACTGGAAACACGCCGCAGATCAGATTCACCGTGGTGCTCTTACCCGAACCGTTGGGACCGATGAGCCCGACGATGTTTCCTTCATCGACGGCAAGATCGAGACCATCAACAGCTCGCACCCCGCCAAAGTGCTTGCTTAGACTATTGATGCGGAGCATGACCTCAGCTCCCTTCGCTGGCGCCGCGCCGGCCGAACAGTTGGCCTAGCATCCGGCTCACCCGTTCATCCAACAGTCCGCGCGGACGCAGGTTCATCGCGAGCACGATCAACGCACCGAATAGCAGATTGCGCCAGTCGCCGAGGAAACGCAGCCCTTCCACCAAGAAACCCTGGATGAACAGCACGGCAAGCAAGGTCCCGAACACCGACGAGAGGCCGCCTAGAATGGGGTAGGCGATGGCAAATGTTGCCAAAACGACGCCGAAGTTCAAGTGTTCGATATGCGTGGTGTAGTGCGCGTATAGGGCGCCGCCCAGCCCGGCGATGAAACCACCGACGGTAAATGCGCTCACCTTCACGGCCGTTAAGTCGATGCCAACGCTCTGGGCCGCGAGTTCGTCTTCACCTACCGCGCGCAATACGGTTCCTGCCCGGGATCGGTCCATCCACCAAAGGCCGGCCATCACGGCAATGACGACGGCCCAGATGAACAGCGTGACTTCCCCAGTGCTCCAGCCGTTCTCCGGAAAGTAGCGGATCTGTTTGAACCCTTCGCCGCCTAGCGGGCCAACCATGATTTCGCCTTTCTCGATCTGGTAGTCGAAGTTGAACCAGAACAAGCGGACGAATTCGCCGAACGCAACCGTCGCCACCACCAGTATCAGACCTTTCACGCGCAACGCCGGAAAGCCAACGATGCACGCCACCACGCTGGCACATACGCCGCCTGCGATCATCGCCGGCAAAATGTTCCATCCCGCGAGTACGGTAAGCATGCCGGCCACATACGCACCGATGGCGAAGAAACCGGCTTGCGCCATAGTGATTTGACCGGTTAGCAGCACGACATATGCGGACAAACCGAGAATGGTGTGCACACCGATGATTTGAGCGAGGCCCAATAGAAAATCCATTAGCCACCGCCTACCCGCAATTGCATCACTCGTGCACTGAACATGCCGGTTCCTCTAGCTCAGTCTCGCCTAGCTCAGTCTCGCTGCGCTGAATGGGAAAAAATGCCACCCGGGCGGAACGCGAGAAAGACGAACAGCAGCAACATGACATACATGTCGCGTTCGGTGACGCCACGCCAAGTCAGGAAGAAGTTCTCCAATGCCCCCACCATGAGCCCCGCCACGATAGCTCCAGGTATGCTGCCGAGGCCGCCGATGACGGTCACGATCAAACCTTTAACGGTGATGGGTAAAGCAAGCAGTGGCGACAGCACCCCCACAGAGGCGCCGATCATCGCACCGGCTAGTCCGCCCAACACGCCGGTGATCACGAACGTCAACGCATTGGTTCGTTGCACGCTCATCCCGACCAACTGCGCGGCAACCGGCTGCTGCGCAACGGCGCGCGTGGCCAGACCCAACCGCGTGCGGTATAGCAAGTACAGCAGAACCACTGTCGCCACGATGGCGAGGCCGAAGATGAATAATAAGTCGCCGCGCAATCCGTAGAACTCGCCGAACTCGATGTATACGTCGTCGAACAAGGCGGGGTAGGGCTGCGGCATGCCGTCGGTCATGTGTACGACGACTTCATCAATGAAAATGAGCATGCCGACAGTAGCCATCAACGTAGCCAGGGGGTTCGCTAGTGGTATGAAGCGGAAGCAGCAAAGATAGACGCCATAGCCCAAAAGACCAGCGGCCGCGGCTGCGATCAAGAACACGACGACTGCTGGCGCGGCCATGAAGCTCAGGAATCCCAAACTCGCATAAGCGCCGGCGATGGCGGCGGCCGCATAAGCGAGGTTGATCTTGTCCATCACGCCAAAGATCAGCGTGAAGCCAATGCCGATCAGCGCGTACGTCGCCCCGAACAACAAACCGTCGGTAACGGATTGCGCAAAGTCGATGAAATCCAAACGTGGCTCCTGATTCCCAGCCTACCGGGCCGGCCCCAGCCGCCGGCTTTTTTGTTGCTATCGGTGGGCTATCGATTCGCACTGACGATTCACACTGAACGGCCGGCTAGGCGCCAGCCGTGCGCCCGCACCCTTGCGATGTAGGCCACGCCCGCGATGAACGTGGCCTGTCGCGGCGGGTACGCGCTACTGTTGCGGATCGTGCAGTACGGCCCAGTTGCCGGAGTTGGCGTGCACGTAGAGGTAAGGCTTGATCGCCTCGCCTTCGGCAGTACGTTGAATGGTGCCTAGCAAACCGGTGGTCGCAGTCAGCTTGGCGAGGCCGTCACGAATTTTTTGCCGGTCCGCCTGCACGGTATCCGGCTTGCCCATGATGCCTTCGCTCTCCATCACGCTTTTAAGCACCATCACGTTTTCCCACGCAGCGGCACTATGAAGATCAGCGTTGCCGCCGTACTTGGCCGCCGCCGCTGCGGCCTGCTTGGCCGAGTCGGTCACGGGCGCGAAGCTGGTGGGAATGATGATGCCCTCGGCTTGTTCAGAGCACCCTTGCAGCGTTTCCATGCTGGACGAGCTGGTAAGTCCAACGATGAGTTCGGGTTTGACGCGCTGGCGCTGCATTTCCTTCAGCACGCCACAGGTGGTAAACGGATGGGCGGAGATCGCCACGATGTCCGCCTTCGCTTTCTTCATTTGCCGCACCTGCGTGCTGAAGTTGGTGTCGTTCAGCAACCACTTGGCTTCACCTAGTACCTCATAGCCAGCCTCGGGCGCGCGGGTTTTCATGACCTTGTGCCAAGTAAACCGCGAGTGAGCGAAGTCTTCCTCCACCCCGCCATAGACCGTCTTCAGATTCGGGTGCTCCGCCTTGAGCCAGGCAAAAAGACTCTTGTACATCTCGCTTTCGTTAGGCACGTTGCGAAATGCCCATTCGGAGATCTTGGCCAATCCCCCTTTAATGGCAGTGTCGGTGAAGATCGGCATTTGCAAACCGGAATCGCTGCTGTCACCGTTCTTTTTTTGCAGCACACCAAACAGCGGCTCAGCCACGTTCGAGCAGGTGGGCCCCACGGCGACCACCGCGTCGGTACCCGTGATGCGCCGCAGCACGGAGATGCCTTCCTCGGCGTTGCACCGGTCATCGTAGAAATCGAGTGCGAGCTTGGCCATGCTGCCATCGCCCAGTTCAATGCCGCCAGCCGCATTGATCTGATCGATGGCGCCTTTCATCACCGCTTCGGTGTTCACGCCAAATGAGCGGACCACGCCTGATTTGGCGCCGAATCCGGCAATCTTTACTTCGGCGCCCACTACCGGCGCACTGCCGAGCAGTGCCAGCGCCGCGACCGCCGCTAGACCTGGCAGCGTAGTAACTTGATGCTTCATGAGTTTCTCCTCCTGCGGGTACGGACGATGCGATCGTCCCACTGCAACATTCAGTGCCAGTTATTCTCTGTGCGCACGCCGTAGCGAGGCCATGGACGCGCAGCCGCCTCAACTATCGCACGATCGCGGCGCCACTGCCTACCGGACCGCGGGCTGAACAGACTTCGAAGAAGTGCCCCAGGTCATTTAGGCTTATCACTCACACTTACATTGCGCAATGCACGCTGGGACCGTACTCAGATGTCACAAGAAGATTTTGCATATTTCACTGAAGAGAACTCGGCCGAAGTGGTCATCAGCCGTATCGAGAACGCCGAAGACGAGCGGATGAAGCAAATCATGGCGGTCATCATTCGGCACTTGCATGCCGCGGTGAAGGAGATCGAGCCTACGCACGAAGAGTGGTTCAAGGCGATTCGGTTCTTGACCGCAACCGGGCACAAATGTGACGACTGGCGGCAGGAGTACATCTTGTTATCGGATGTATTGGGCGTGTCGATGCTCGTCGATGCCATCAATTCGCGGCGGCCGACTGGATCCACGGAGAACACGGTACTGGGGCCCTTCCACATTCAAGGTGCGCCGGAGTACGAGATGGGCGCCAACATTTGCCTTGATGGCAAAGGCGAGCCGATGCTTGTGCACGGCCGGATCACCGATGTGGGCGGTCAGCCGTTACCAGGGGCGAAGCTGGATGTGTGGCAGGCCAATGATGACGGCTTCTATGATGTGCAACAAAAAAGTATTCAACCTGATTTCAACTTACGCGGCGTGTTTCGTACCGGCGCTGACGGTAAGTATTCGTTCTGGGCCGTACGTCCGAAACACTACTCGATTCCAACGGATGGTCCGGTGGGCGCCATGATGAAGAAGCTGGGCCGCCACGCCTACCGTCCGGCCCATCTCCACTACATCGTATCCAAGCCCGGTTACGAGACGCTGACTACACACGTCTTCGATCCGCACGACCCCTATATCCATTCGGATGCGGTATTCGGCGTCAAGGAAAGTCTGATTGTCGAATTCCATCGGATCGACGATGAGCGAACCGCCGCGGCCGCCGGCATCGATAACCCGTTTTGGAACGTCGAATTCGATTGTGTTCTGGCACCTGCGGCTACCTGAGTCGAACTCGGATGCAAAGCAGCCCCTGATTGCTCTCGTGAATAAAAAATGAAGTTCATGGGTGTCGTTGTAGCGGCCCGCTTGATCTCGATACCTTGCGGTTGGCGCCGGACATCGTAGCGGTGATGTTCGACCGCCTGCGGCAGAACAACCGCTAGCCCGAAAATCTCACCAAGAAGGTAGAAAAAGGCTGCTTCCAGTGGCATAACGGTTGTGGGATCAATCGTTTAGGCCACACGAGGCGGAAGCAGCCTTGAAGACACAGTGTACCGGTGAGCCGCTTGAGTTTCACGCCCTGGGACGTCGCTTGGTCACCGGACGATTCGAGGGTGGGCGCATCAGCTCCGATGCCGGTGGCGTCCTGCTCCGCGAGCGCGACAAGCGCATCGGGCTGAGCGCGCGGGTATCGAGGGGTTGGGTCGATTACCGCAACCCGGCGAGCCTCGAACATAGCGTGCATGAGTGGATATCGCAGCGGCTCTATGCCATCGCGCTCGGATACGAAGATCTCAACGACCCTGATGAGTTGCGCTGTGACGGGCGAGAAGCGGATTGGCGAGCGCGAGCGCGGCTATGCATGGGCCAGTGCGAGTCCGTTGAACCGCATGGAACTCGGCGAAGCGGAGGCGGCGGCGCACGAGCGCTACAAGCGCCTCGTCGCGCGCCCGCAAGGATTCGATGAGCTGTGGGTCGAGTTCTTTGTGGAATCGCATTCGTGGGCGCCGCGCGAGGTCTGGCTCGAACTCAATGCGAGCGACGACCCGTTGCACGGTCACCAGGAAGGGCGATTCTTTCACGACGACTACCGTTGCTACTGTTACCTGCCGCTATACATCTTCTTGGGTCGTTTAAAAAGACCGATAAAGAGCACTTATTGGCATCGGTCACTTATTTTAAAAATAACCAATCCAAGATGCATTATTCACGACATCAATCAGACAATTGACCGATCGGGTCAGGTGTGACTGAAGCGGCTTGTAAGACATTGGTTAAGCAGCGCCTATGCCATTCAGGGATGCGTTGGAAGGAGGCAGGGGCTCAAGCCGTTCTGTCATTGCGTGGGTTGACCCACACGGATGCTCGTTGGGGTCAATTTTGGCGTAAGCTCGATCAATATGGGTTTGATTTAGCCGCTTAAATACATCATATTGAGAGCGTACCCCCTATATCGGTTGCCGAATCTGCAAGTGCTGAGATTTCTTCCGATTCGTAATCTTCAATATCAACAAGCTCACTTACGAGAGAAAATAGGTCTTTTGAAGTTGGCACTATGTCTCCTTGGTACTTGCCTAATGCCGAGCCCAGTGGCGCCCAACACGAAGCGGCATTTGCGCAACAATAGCGAAGCCATACGCAAATAGCCGCGCAGTGTTTGGCGTCCGCTGGAGCGTTGTGTTAGGTATGGCGTATGTGCAAATTTTTAAACACCGATGCAGGATCAGAATGGACAAGACGCAATAATACTTTTGCTGGCCCTGTAGGATGACGATGCCCTTGTTCCCAATTTTGCAATGTGCGCACATTTACGCCAATTAAAGAAGCAAACTTTGACTGAGAAAAACCAATATCCTCACGTATTGCTTTTACATTTGGCTCTGGAAGCTCAAAAGAACGAGAAGCACTTTTTTCGCCTCGATGGATTTTTCCTGCCTCTTCGATACTGGCGAGTAATTCATTGAAATGTTCATCTTTCATGGCTTGAACTCCGATTCAACAACTTTTTTCAAAATGGACAGTTGGTCTTTAGTGAGATTTTCTTGTTCGTTCTTGGGATAGGCATAGAGCATCAAAATTTGATCATGCTTATTTGCCCAGTAATAAATGACCCGAATTCCGCCTCGTTTCCCTCGATCTTTAATTCGCCACCGAATTTTGCGAATGCCGCCACTACCTTGTATTAAGTCTCCCGTGCTTGGAAATTGAAACAAATGATTTTGCAAAGATCGATATTCATCATCTGGCATCAAAGTGTTGATGATTTTTGTGAATATTGAGGTTTCGAGGATGATCATGCCTCAATAATACGTCATTGACGTATGTTGTCAATATGGTGGTTTGAATGCTTAACAGTTTATTAAACGGACACAGAACATACTGCACTAGGCAGAGACTGAGTGCGATATATTCCTGACTAACCACGTACCACCACTTCTCAGATGAACTCTCCATCCAATTGGCACAAATACCTTAAGAGCACTTCTAAAAATTACGATTTTGACGTTTTGCTAGAGCGTAAGTGACTGATTTTATTGATCATCAGATTTCAGAATGTGGATTATTAGAGGTGCCCAGATATCGGTTCATGGGCGATAAACATCTTTTCTTCTGGCTGTTGACCAACCGCATGGCCCCGCCCGCGGTATTCGCCTTGCCGTTCTTTCAGCTTTACTCGGCCATTGAATTATTTGACACCCATATAGCGGTGGCGCTGGCCCATTGTTTGTTTAATATTCCGCTCGCCGTTTGGATTTTCGAAGGCTTTATGTCCGCTGTGCCCAAAGATCTGGACGAGATCGCTTATCTGGACGGTTACCCGTTTTGGCGTTTTTTTGTTTTATGTATTCGTGGGTGGAGTGATTGCTGGCCAAGACGCTGGCCTCGGTGGCGGCGCAACCGGGCGCCGCGGCCATGGCCCGTACGGCGAGTACTTCCGGCTATGAGCTGGGACTGTTGGCGGCGGCGGGCTCGCTCACTATTATTCCAGGCGCGTTCGTTATCTACATCGTGCGTCATTACATTGCCAAGGGTTTTGCCCTTGGCCGGGTGTGAGTGCCCTTGAGCAGGGCTAGAAGGTGCCCATGGATTTGAGCTGGATGGCCTGGACCTGGCCAACCGCCGCCTTGTTCATCTTGATCGCTTTGTCCATCGCAGCGCTGGGAGTGTGGGCGCTCTTCGCTCCGGGTGGCGATCGACGGCTAGGGGTTGTACGGCTCAATACCACCCGCGGTGATCGGTTGTTCATTGCCTGGTTGGGCAGCGGATTCACCGGTCTCGGCTGGTTGGCTGCCTGCGGTGCGCCTCTGGGGGTGCGCTGGGGTTGTCCTCGCTGTGGTGGTTTTGCGTGTTTCGCTGGATTTAGCCGGTGATCCAGGCCGCGGCGCGCAAGAAGAGCTTGGACCGGCTCAAGAGCGGGCCACATGATGTTTTGATCATCGGCGGTGGTATCAATGGCGCCGCCAGTGCCGCGGCACTGGCCGCCCACGGCGCCAAAGTGGCGTTGGCCGACAGCCGCGATTTCGCCGGTTTTACCTCGCAACAGTCCTCTAACTTGGTGTGGGGCGGCATCAAGTATATGGAGAGCTACGAGTTCGGATTGGTCGCCGAACTGTGTAGGTCGCGTAACGAGTTGCTCGATAGTTTTCCCTCGGCGATTAAGGAAATCCGCTTTTTGACCACGGTCGCGCAGGGCTTTCGTTTTCACCCATTGTCGTTGTGGGCCGGTGCGTGGCTTTATTGGCTTATGGGCCGCGGTAAAACCCGTATTCCGCGCTATCACACGTTATCGGGGCTGGCCGCCAGGGAGCCGCTTATCGACACCGCGTCCGCCGTTGGCGGGGTCGAGTATTCGGATGCTTACCTGCCCGATAACGACGCCCGCTTTGTGTTTAATTTTGTGCGCAGCGCCGTCGATAGGGGCGCCGCCACGGTCAACTATGTGCAGTGCACAGGTGCTGAGCGGCGTGACGGCCGCTGGCAAGTGGCCTTCACCGACCGGTGCAGTGGGGATAGTTTCAAAGTCGGGGCGCGCGTATTGGTCAATGCCGCTGGTGCTTATGTGGATGAGGTCAACGCGCTTGCGGGGGTCAACACGGCGCACCGCCATGTGCTGTCCAAAGGCGTGCATCTGTTGGTGCCCAGGCTGAGCGCGGTGGAGCGGGTGCTGGCATTCTTTGCCGATGATGGCCGGCTGTTTTTCGCCATCCCGATGGCTCACCGCACCTGTATAGGGACCACGGACACGCCGGTGTTCGAGGTTGACACTCGAGTCGAGGAGGGCGACCGCGAGTTCGTGCTGTCTAACATCAACGCCCGATTGAAGTTGCCCCGACCGCTTACGGCTAAGGATGTACTGGCCGAGCGTTGTGGGGTGCGGCCACTCGCGGTGAAAGAACAGGACAATGATGCGCACGCTGGCGGCGGGCGGGCGGACTTTCTGGCTTTGTCCCGCAAACACGTGATAGAAACCCAGGCGGGCCAGTCTCATATCAGCATCTTCGGCGGCAAGCTCACCGATTGCCTGAATGTGGGGGCGGAGATCTGCGCCGCGGCCGCAGAGCTGGGCATCGCCATGACCCCACCGGCGCGGCGCTGGTACGGCGAACCCGAGGTGGCGCAACGCCGCGTGTTCGAAGAGCGCGCCCGCGCACTCGGCCTGGATGGGGATAGGGCGCAGGATAGTGGTGAGAGCCTGATGACACGCCTGTGGCGCCGCTATGGTGGCCGTGCGCCAATCATTCTCGATGCGCTCGAGTCCGAGCCGTCGCTGGCCGCGCCGGCGGTGCCGGGTACTGGCCTTAGGGTCTGCGAGGTGGACTATATGGCCGAGTTCGAAATGGTGGTGTCGTTAGACGATCTGTTGCGCCGGCGTTCGAAGTTGGAACTGGTGGTTGGGCGTGAGGCGCTGTTGCGTTCAGGGGCGTTGCCCGCGATCAGCGAGCGTTTGTTCGGGTGCGATGGCCGGCGGCGGCTGGAGGAATATGCGCGTTACCCACTGTCAAATACGTGACGAATAGCGCTACCAGGGGCTTTGTCCCTGGGCCCAAAACCGATGATCAGTGCTTTAATTCTCATCAATTCAGTTGACAAAAAATGACAAAAATTGCCACCGTGGAGTGAGGAGGCTCACTACGTGATGACGGACGCGGTGGCGGCGCTGCCGCCCTAGACCATCACCGAGCTCTGGGCGCGGATACGGGATTACGAGGATTTCACGCCAACAACGACCTCTACGGCGAGCACGGCTTCGGGGCCTTTGAGGCGGGCGCTCTGGGCAAGCTGTTTTGGAAGATTGACTGCTATGACGCGGAACTCACCCACGGGAGTGAAGATCCAGCAGAAGACGGCCCGTGTGCTCACGCTGATGCTGGCCCACGAGTACTAGGGGCGGGAACGAATTTCGTTGACCTGAATGTATCTGATGAGGTACGTCACATCTTGTGAGATACGATGCCAGAGACACCCAAACGCATTGAACTCCGGTTCTTCCGGACGCTATCGGGGAATGAGCCGGTGCGGGAGTGGCTGCTTGAGCCTCCCGGCGATAACCGGCGCCGGCTAAGGAGCGCTCCGGCAACGGTGGAGTTTGGCTGGCCTACCGGTATGCCGCTTCGCCGGGCCATCTCCTCGCGGCAAGGCCTGTGAGAGATCCGCACAGATCTGTTCAGGCGGGCGGATCGCACGGGTGCTGTTCTGCGTGTCCGACGGCCGCTTGCATGCGCTTCATGGTTTTATCAAGAAGACCCGGAAGACGCCCGCGCGAGACCTAGTCCTCGCTGAAAAACGCATGAAGGCGTTGCAACGCTATGAGTAGAGAGGCAAACAACCCGCATGTTGGATCCTCCCTGGAAGAGTGGCTGCGTGAGCAGGGCGCTTTCGAGGAGACCCAGGCGCATGCCATCAAAGCCGTGTTGGCTTGGCAGCTTCGCCAGGCGATGGACGAAGGCGAAGTCACGAAATCGGAGATGGCGCGGCGCATGGGTACCAGCCGGGCGCACCTGGACCGGTTTCTCGATCCCGACAATGATCGCGTGCAGCTCGATACCATGCTCAAGGCGGCCCATGCGGTAGGGCGTGAGCTACGTTTGGAGCTTGTGTAGAGGTGCCACGGAGCTTTCTGAGGAGGGGGATAGTCAGATCGCGGCAAAACGCACAGGACCGAAGAAACTGACCCGGCAGATGGGGCGGAGCCAGAAGGGCGTCAAGGGGCCACAGGGGCGTCAATTTTATTGAGTGGGCCGTTCTGATAGGGGGTGTTCGTGGTCGCCCACGGGCGCTCTCGATGTCGGTATTGGTGGCTACATTGAGCTGTTTGACCCTAGTACTGGAGCCGCGCTAGGCACGTTGCTCGCGGCGCGCTATACCATATGGAATCGCACATCAAAGACAAGCAACTGCACCACCAAGACAAGCTGGCCGGCCGCGCCGAGTAGGCCAAGCCCAAAGTCGATGCCTTCTTCAACGGCTGTGATAGGCAAGGTCAGCGCATCGACTGAGTGCCTACTGATCCACTGTCCGAGGCACTACGGTACGCGCGTAACCGCGAACAGCCACTGCGCTTTTATCTGACCGGACCCGGCCTGGCGATGGACACCCACCAGGTCGAGCGGACCCTGCGGGTTATCCCCCCTGCGGGTTATTCCCATGGGCAGGAAAAGCGGGTTATTTATTGGACTGAAATCGGCGCCGAACAGGCCGCAACCTACACAGCTTGCTGAGCACCTGCGGATTACACACCATCAACCCGATGACCGACTGGGTGGATGTGCTGCAACGCGTGGACACTCATCGTGCTAAGGAGGTACACCTGCTCACAGCGCGTCTTTGGAAAACGCATTTCGCTGATAATCCGCTGCGCTCCGACCTAGAGCGATAAACTTTCCAGCGCTTCGCCAAACATCACACTTCGCGCGTCAATTCAATACCGGGCGCGATGCGCCCATGTCGTGCTGTGACCGAGCAGCCGGCGTTTTCGCTGTTTAGTGCGCACTTGCAGCCCTTCGTAGCGCCGAATCGTAAAGTGTCACCTATGTGCCAAGAACGGACCCGAAGAATTTGGCCGGGGTGAGAAGATTTGAACCTCCGCCCCCTGCCTCCCGAAGACAGTCCAATTAAGGACACCTCTAAAAATGCACTTTTCCGCGATTGCGGCGTCAGCGCCGTGCTCCAATCCTCAGGTATCACCTATACACTGCGGTTGTGTGCGCGGTGCTTTCTTGCACTCACAAAAAAATGACTATTTTTAGAGGTGCTCTTAAGCCTCTCCTCTCGTATTCAACAACTTACGGTTATATTGGAGGCCTATTTGGGACCATTGACGGTTGGATAGCGTTGCTCTTTCCGTCGCTACGGAGAGCGTCTCGCTGCTCAGCGAAGCAGCGGTTCGATTCAGACTTTTCAGGCGTTTCAATCCTGCGGCCAATCCAGAGTGCGTGCAAACTTCCGGATGTCTTCGATTAGTAGGCCCGGTTCTTCCATTGCGGCGAAGTGACCGCCGCGTGGCATTTCCGTCCATTGGGTGACATTGTAGATTCGCTCGGCATAGCTGCGAGGTGGCCAGGCAAGCAGTTCCGCCGGAAACAGAGCGCAGCCGGTTGGCACTTCCACTCTTTTCCCTTCAGGGGACAAGATCCGCCCGCCTTCCTCGCGGCGTCCGTAGTAGATCCACGACGCTGTATTGAACGTACGAGTTACGATGTAGACCATAATATTGGTCAGCAGTTGGTCTTTGGTATAGACGCTTTCTACGTCGTCTCCCACCGTGTCCGACCATCCGTTCATTTTCTCCAATATCCAGGCGGCCACGCCCACGGGGCTGTCCATCATTGCGTAGCTCAAAGTCTGGGGTTTAGTTGCTTGCTGTGTCCGGTAACCGTTCTGCATGACTTGGTCTTTCTCGAACTGCTCGGCCCAAGCAATTTCTTCAGCCCCTTGTGGAGCGTCTTTGTGCCTCATCGTGAGGATGTTGATATGAATGGCCTTGCACGCAACAGCATGTTCGTAGCCAAGCCAGCTCGAGATGGCGCCGCCCCAGTCGCCGCCCTGTGCCATGTAGCTTTTGTACCCGAGGACCTCGGTCATCAGGGCGTTGAATATATCCGCCATCTTCCGTGGGCCATACGGTCGGGGTGGTCGGCCGGAGAAACCGAACCCAGGTAGCGAGGGTGCGACGACGTCAAATGCGTCCTCCACTTTGCCCCCGTGATTTTCCGGGTGCGCCAGTAGGTCGATAAAGTCCAGGAACTCTACGATCGTCCCCGGCCAGCCATGGCTAATGATCAGCGGCCTAGGGTTCGGTCCACTGCCTTTTTCATGGATGAAGTGAATGTCAATGCCATCCACTGGTGCTTTGAAATGGTCGAAGCGGTTGATCTTCGCTTCTTGCTTATACCAGTCGAATTCCGTAACCCAATAGTCACAGAACTCTTTCATATACCCCAGATTGGTGCCGTATTCCCAGCCACCATCGTCCGGCATTTCGTGCCATGGATAAGCCGCCACCTTGCTGTAAATAGCATCCAGTGTGGGTTGCGGAATATCGATCAAAAGGGGTTTGCAAGCAACCATGTAACCAGGACGAGTTTGGCGTTGGAAGGATTAACTCAAAGATGGCTGAGCCCGTCGAGAGACAGATCTTGTTTTTTGCAAGGACAGTAAATTCGGATTCAAAGAAGTTGTTTGACTTCATCGGCGATAATCTTGATACCGTCTTCCAGTTTCCTCAAAGGTACGAAGGCGAAGCCAAGTCGAAAGCTACGTTTGTTCTTGTTCATGTAGAACGTTTCTCCGATATCGATTAGAACGCCCCGTTTCCGCAGGCGCTCGCCGAGCTCAGTTGCGTCGAAGTTTTCGGGGCCAGTAAGCCAGAACGACGTGCCGCCCCTTGTCGGCGTACGTTCCAGCATATGCAGATGTTTGGTAATCGCATCATTCATCGCGTGCCATCGCCGCTTGTAGCGCCGTTCAATATTGCGCAGATGCGAATCGTAGTGACCGAGCTGGAAAAACAGTGCTACAACTTCCTGAATGATTGTTGGCGGGTGACGAAACATCGCCCCTCTGACGATTCGGGCCTGCGTAATGATGTCGCGGTGTGCCACCATGAATCCCAGTCGGATTCCGGGCGATATGGTCTTGGATAAGCTTCCGACATAGATGACTCGACCATTGCTGTCTTGTGATCGCAAGGATCGTGACCGCGAATTGAAATAGTTCATTTCTGCTTCATAATCGTCCTCGATTACCAGGAAATCCTGAGCTACTGCCGCATCAAGCACATGTTTTCGACGCTGCTGCGACATGGTCACCATAGTAGGAAATTGATGGCTGGGGGTGGTAAATACCAACTGGCAGTCATCTGGTATGGCCGAGACGATAAGCCCTTCATCATCGACCGGCACTGCGACAAGTCGATTACCGGCGAGTTGCAAGGCGTTGCGCCCGTAATGAAACCCGGGGTCTTCTATCGCAATACGTTTATTCTTTTGGGCAAACGCTGTTCCGATGATGAACAGCGCGTTCTGGGCACCCAGAGTTATCAGTACTTCGTCCTCACTTGCGTATATCCCACGAGAGATCAACAGCCGCTGGCGCAATTGCCGGGATAGTTGCACGCTGTCACTCTCGACCGAATCGTCCAGCCACGCAGGCATCTTGGTGCTTCTCAGTGCCAGGCGTGTGCATTCACGCCAGCTATCGATGGGGAAGAGAGCGGGATCTATCTGGTTGTAAACAAAAGGGTAGGGGAACGTTGTCCAATCCAGGGGATTGTCCACCGGCACCATTCCAAGGGGGTCTAGAGTAACCGGCGCGGGGGTATCGGCCAGACCGTCATCGGGTGCCGTTTTTTCTGCATCGGGTGCGACGCTCAGAGCGATCGGGTTGACGAAATAGCCCGACCGATTTCGAACAACCAGCAGCCCCAGATCGGTCAATCGGCTGTAAGCTGAATACACCGTGTTCCTGGACACGCCGAGCTGGTCGGCGAGTTCGCGGCAGGACGGCATGCGTTTGTCTGGCGATAAAGCCCGGGCGTTGATTGCGGAGCTGACCATTTCGCAAATCTGGTCACGAAGACCGAGACTGGAGTCTTCAGGCAACGCAAACTTGACCGTCATCGGGTCCATGGGCACCCGCTAAGCATCCAAGGGAATTGGTTCATATTCGACTCACATTCTTCTCCCGCCGGTGCCTAGTAGCTTGTCACATGCGGTCACAACTGTCCTCCAAGTTCGAACCATCTGTCACTTTTAAAGGGTTTGGCGATGTGGAAGCATCGCCGAACTACGGCAGTGTCAGTAAGGAGCAGATTGCAAATTTCTTAAGGGCACCTCTAACAATGCACTTGTTCCGCGATTGCGGCGTCAGCGCCGTGCTCCAATCCTCAGGTATCACCTATACACTGCGGTTGTGCGCGCGGTGCTTCCTTGCACTCACGAAACAATGACTATTTTTAGCGGCGCTCTTAAGAGCCGTGGAGCGTTTACATCCGCTGCGACTGCCAGGCCCTTGGCCAACGTGCATCGCGTGGTGCTAGCTGGTTCTTGACCCATGGAACCTCATATCTTGGTTCTCGCTCTTCAGTTCTAAAAGAGTTTGGGGGACCTCTAACAACCTACTGCGCGCCGCTATGGCTGCGTTGCGCGGTGCTCGCAATCCTCATGTATTACCCATACACTGCGGTTGCTGCGCTCCGTGCGCCTTGCCCTAACGCCGCTCGCTACGGTTGTTAGAGGTCCCCTTTGGTCTGTTCATGATTGACGGCTCTTACCGCATCGTTGCTCTTCGATCACGAGTGTATCTAATCAACAAACGCTCAATTGAATGATGATGCGGGTAGGTAGTTCTTAAAGCGGAGGGAGGATGTAATGAAGATTTCGTTGTGGAAGGTGGTCGTTGCATCGACGGCAATGTTGCTTGGTGCGCAAGGGGCGAACGCGCAAACAGTCTTGAAGCTTGGAACGGTCGGCTTCAAAGGAATGCCCATTGGCGACGCAATTGATCAGGCGCTGATTCCAACCTTGAAGGAAGTATCAGGCGGGAAGATGGTGATCGAGCCTCACTACAGGAAATCCCTGTGCAGTGAGCAAACCTGTGGCGAGCAGGCGAACCAGGGCCTCATCGCACTGTGGACGAGCTCAACGGCCAATTTCGGCAACTTTGGCACCGCGTTGGCAGTCTTTGACCTGCCGTACATTTTCAAGAGCATTGAGGATGCTGATCGCATCTCCTCGGAGTGGCTGGCAAAGAAGCAATGTGATATCGCCGCGGAAGAGGCCGGACACGTTTGTCTGACTGTTTATTCGAGCGGTGGCTTTCGGCAGCTCGGCAATGCTCACGGACCGGTTCATGCCCCGGCCGATATGAAAGGCATTAAATGGCGCGTCACCAAAAGCCCGATTGAGTACACCCTTATCAAGAACTGGGGCGCTGTTCCCGTACCTTACGATTGGGCGCAACTCTACCAAGGCCTACAAACTGGCGTCGTTTCCGGCCAATACGTTGCAACTCCGTGGCAGTACGTTGCTAAACTGCATGAAGTGGCTGAGTACTTCACCGAAATCGGCGGGTCATGGTCGGGCAACCAATTGTCGATGGACAAGCGCCAGTACGATGCGCTCACTGCCCAGGAAAGAGAGTGGCTGCATACCGCCGCCAAGGCATTCGGCAAGCATGTTCAGAAGCTTGACCGCGCTTGGGTAAAAGCGGGTGAAGAGGCGATCAAGGCTCAGATCAAGGAGTGGTATGTGCCAAACGAGGCCGAAATGAAGCTCTGGAGGGCTGGCGCCATTGACGCTTGGCTCAATGCTAAAGGCACTTTTGACCCAGCAACGGCGGAACGGGTTTTGCAGGAGCAAGGTATGACGGATTTTATCGCCCAGTTGAAGGCAGCCGGCGCCTTGTAGAGTTATTCTGCTATCGAGTCGATGTGTAAGATGGCGCGGTATCTACCGCGCCATCTTCGTTTGGGTCTCTCAAGAATTTGAGGTAGGCACGAGTGTCACCTTCACAGGGAAGCGACTAGAGGCGCCCTAGACCAAGTCTGGAAAATGACATTGGAATGCGCCAATGCGACCTAACCCAACAGCCTGGATGCATCGGCGTGAAATGATGTGTGGAACACTGGGACGGTAGCAGTCACTATGAGAAACGAGTGGGTGAGGACCAAGTTAGTATTCGATTCAAGGTCCGGGCTTCAGGGAACGCAGACCTAGGTCACTGTGGAAAGCATCCTCCTTCTGGTGGTCCTCGTGGTGCTCATTCTTTTGGGAGCACCGGTCGGATTTACGCTGATTCTCATCCCGGTTGTCTACATCCTGATAACCGACGCTGCCCCGATGATTCTGATCCCAAGTCAGATGTTCAGCGCGATAGACGCGGTGCCCCTGACCGCGATTCCGTTTTTCATGCTAACCGGGGAGCTAATGACCAGCGCCACCATTACCGACCGGTTGGTGGAATTGAGTCAGCGCATTATTGGACGGATGCGAGGAAGTATGGCGCAGGCCAACGTTCTCGTATCGATGTTCTTCGCCGGAATGAATGGCTCCGTCGTGGCCGATACCGCAACAGTCGGCTCGTTACTCGTACCCGCCATGAAGAAGGCGGGCTATCCGTCTGCATTTGCGGCCGCAATCACAGCAGTAAGTTCCACAATTGGAGGAATCATTCCTCCATCTGTCATGATGATTGTTCTAGCAAACGCTGGCGGCATATCGGTCGGGGCGTTATTTGCTGGAGGTGTAATCCCTGGATTGATGATCGGTGCGTTGCTGATGGTCATCAATTACTTCATCGCAAAGCGGAACAATTTTGAACGTAGCAGGGAACCATTTAGCCTAAAAGCGCTGGCAGTCTCTAGCTACCGGTCGTCTTTCGCCCTGCTCATACCGGTTGTGCTAGTGGGCTCAGTCGTTTTTGGTGTCGCAGGTGTTGTCGAGGCAGGCGCTCTAACGGCGACTATTGCGTTGTTTGTGGGGCTGTTCGTTTATCGAACGATCACATGGCGCAACTGTAAAAGCGCTTTTGTACGGGCGTTTCGAAATTCGGCGATGGTTTTCATCATCATTGCCGCCTCGGGCCCCTTCAGTTGGCTCTTGACTTCACTTGGCGCCATTAACGAACTCGAGCAATGGTTGCTGACCTACACCTACAACCCGTTGTTGTTTGCCTTGGTGACGGTGGTATTTATCTGTTTGCTTGGCATGGTCATGGATTCGGCGGCAAACATCATTGTGGTTGGCCCTGTGCTAGTGGATGTGATGGTGAAGGCGGGCTACCCCGATGTTCAGGCCGCTCTTGTAGTCGTAGTCGGTTTTCTGATTGGTTCGGTCACGCCGCCGGTTGGCGTCGCGTTCTTCACTGCGGGAGCAATCGCCAATGTACGACTCGAGAAAGTTGCAATCGCCATGTTGCCTTATCTAGTTGCACTCTTTGTGTTGTTGTTCGCGCTTATCATCGTCCCTGAGTTCACCATGTATCTTCCGCAGCTTCTGGGATTCGTAAAGTGACGGTGCGCCTGGATAGGGCCCCTCTAAAAATGCACTTTTTCCGCGATTGCGGCGTCAGCACCGTGCTCGAATCCTCATGTATGACCTATCACTGCTGTCCCACAAACTTTTGAATGAGCTTAGAATCAAAGACTATTCTGCGCTAATTTGTTAGAATAGAGGTTCAGAATATCTTTCAATATCAACAGGATAATAGCCTTGAGTCACAGTAACAGCGTATTTTCACAGCTGCTAAAACTGATTTCTAGACATGAATTTGAAACCCTCGCAAAAACCCACCATAAAGGCCGTGTATTGAGGACAATGTCACGCTGGTCACAGTTTGTGGCGTTGAGTTTTGCCCAACTCGCCGGTCGCTGTAGTTTGCGAGATATTGTCAGCAATCTGGATAAACAACGCCGCAAAAGTTACCATTTGGGTATCGGTAAGGTCAGTCGAAGTTCTCTGGCTCGCGTTAACGAGCAACAGCCTTATCCACTCTACGAAGGATTATTTTGGAAGCTGCTGGCACGATGTCAAAGCTTGGCGCCTAGGCATGGGTTTCGTTTTAAAAATAAGCTTTATTCCTTGGATGCATCGACCATCGATTTATGCTTATCACTATTTCCTTGGGCCAAATTTCGCAAGACCAAAGGCGCGATTAAACTACAGGTTGGTCTGGACCATGATGGTTTTTTACCGGTCTTTATGACTATTACCGAAGGCAAACAACAAGATATTACACAAGGCCGTAGTTTAGAACTGGATGCGGGTTCTATTGTGGTGTTTGATCGTGGCTATACGGACTACACGTGGTTTAACTTGCTCAATTCAAAGGGGATTTATTTTGTCACCCGGTTGAAAGCCAATACGAAATACCGAGTGATTTCTCGCCATCCGGTGAATAAAGAGCAGGGCATTACCTCAGATCAGACGCTGATTTTAACGGGCCCTAAAGCCGATACCTGCCCGATTAAGTTGCGCCGGATGGGTTATCGGGACCCACAGACCGGCAAGCATTACGTCTTTCTCACCAATCAATTCGAATTGGCTGCCAAAACCATTGCAGATATTTATAAGTCGCGTTGGCAAATTGAGTTATTTTTCAAATGCATCAAACAAAACTTGAAGATTAAGTCATTCGTAGGGACGTCAAAAAATGCTGTCATGACTCAAATATGGGTCGCTATGTGTATGTATTTAATGGTTGCTTACCTGAAATTTTGTAGCAAACTCGATTTAAGCATTCAACAGATTATTCGACTCTTTCAAGTCAATTTATTTGAGCGAAGAGACCTGTGGGGACTACTCAAAGGAGACCCTCCAGGCCCTATTGAAACTCAGGTCCAGATACAGTTTACATTCTCATGAAAGTTTATGGGACAGCAGTGATGACCTATACACTGCGGTTCTGCGCGCGGTGCTTCCTTGCACTCACAAAAAAATTACTATTGTTAGAGGCGCCCGATAGTCGATATTCACTCGAGGCTGATTTGAGCGACAGGGCGAGGCGTCACGGGGTCTGTTCCTAATGTTCAAGATCGTCGCCTGGACCGACCTGTTCGTGCGGAAGACGTTAACGGCATTTTGCGGGCTTTTTTTGTTCTTGATGGTTGCGTTCGCCGTCTACAATGTGGTCATGCGCTACGTGTTCGAGGACCCGCCTGTTTGGGGTGATCTACTGACGGTATTGAGCAATATCTGGTTAGTGTTTTTGGCTCTCGCGCTGACGGTCCGGGAGAAGGACCACATAGCACTGGATCTGGTCTATTCCTGGCTGCCCCTAAAGGCGGCCTTTTTGATCCAGCAGTTTTGGTCGTCGGTCATTTTCTGTCTCGGAGTCGTAATGATCGTATACGGGATGGAATCGGTGGCCACGATGGGAGGCAAATACTGGGAGATGTGGCACTTCTCATGGGAAAATGGGCAGTTTGTGTTCAAACCGAACTACATGCCCAAGAAATATGCGATTGCCATCGTGCCGATATCTGGTTGTCTAGTTTGCGCTGCGGCTGTCGCATCTATAGTTGAAGACAGCATGAAATTCAGAGCAGGGACCTACAAACGAGGAAAGGGCGCGGAGCTCCACCCCGAAGATGGGTGACTCCAATCGGAATTGGCGTAGTACGTTAGATCTAGCTGGTATCAGTCCTGATGGATGGCCCCGTTGTGAGGCACACATATGAGGGTTCCGAGCACCGCGTAACGCAGCCCTCATAGGTAGGATCTTAGTATCTCATTGATTCTATTGGAGTCGTTGAAGTCCCACCCGAGCTCTCCGATCATGGGATCACCACAACCACCATGACACCCGGAGACTCGAATGGGACGCCGCACTGTTGCGCACTTCGCCAGTCGAATCAAGCGCGTACTGTCGCCGACGCTGGTCAACATCCTCGGACGGCGAATCGGTTTCTGCTACCGAGAACGCCTGATGACCCCGTATCGGCTGGTGCTGAGCCTGCTGGCAAGCCATGCGATGGGACCGGTCGAGACGCTGGCCGATATCCATCGCCAATTCAATGCGCTGTTCGCCATGACGGTCGCCTACAAGCCGTTTGACAGTCAACTGTCGAAGGACACCTTCCAAGACCTCATGCGCGAGGTGCTGTGTGTGATTCTCCAGCACTGGGTCGTCGAGGTGTTGCGCCCGAAGGCCCATGTTCAAGGAGTGGAAGTCGTATACGAATCTCCATGCATTCGATACGAGTCATGCAAGTATTGCCGAGGGTCTCATCTGGACCGCGATTGCGGCATCGATATTGAAGCGTTATCTAGGTCGGATGACTCAGGCATTGCGAGGAGTGGAGAGCTCGACGCGCAAAGTGGCGATGTGTGCCCGTCATGGCTTGAGGGAGGTGTTTCGGGTGCTGGCCACGGAACACCGCCGTGGTCTTGTTCATGCTCTGCAAGGATGGGTTGATTACTTGGCAAGCAACGCGACGCGAGCCCATCCCAAGAGAGACCGAAAGAAAGGTCGATTGCAATTTGGATTGGAGCCCGTTTTCGCGAGCGCTTAAGTACCTACCTATGAGGGCGGCCATAGCGTCGCGCAGTAGGTTTTTTAGAAGTCCCCATACACCTTATCCTATCTCGGCAATGCTTGTCCACTTACCCTTGTGTACAGGTCATGCTGATCACGATGACGCGGGTCATACTTTGTGATGCGATATTTGTTCAATCTCCTAGCCGCTCTACTCATCGGCGCTGCAATGGATCTAAATGGCAATTATCCACCCGACAGGGCCCGCACTACCGCATCCACGTCAGTCACCACACTGACGTTTTGCAGTGCGTAGCTGATCGCCGCATTGTGCCAATCCGCGTTGATGGTTGAGCAGGCGTTTTCCGGGACGATCATGAAATACCCTTTATCCGCGCCGGTACGGGCTGTGTGCTCGATGGACATATTGGTCCAGGCACCGGTCACTATGCACACGTCGCGGCCCGTGCTCTTCAAGAGGGTTTCGAGGGGGGTGCCTTGCCAGGCGCTCATGCGCATTTTCTCGACTACGAAGTCACCGTTCTTGCGCTCCAAGGTTTTGACCGGCTGTGCGCCCCAGGTGCCGCGAACCAGTGCGTTGGCATCCAATACGCTTTCGAATAGCGGCGCGTTGAGGGTCAATCCTCGCGCGCCTGGATCGACCAGGAACCAGACGTGAATCACCGGTACGCCACGGGCGCGGCAGGTATCGGCGAGCCGTGCGATCCGGGCGATGACGTTTTGTTGCTTGGCGTGTTCGGGGGCGCCGGAATCGGCGAATGCGCCGCCCTCCATCACTACGTCGTTTTGCATGTCCTGAATGATGAGTGCGCAGCGATCCGGGTCCAACAGCAGTGACTTATTGCTTACCCTTGATGGGCTTACCCTTGATGGGCTTACCCTTGATGGGTCTACCTGTGGTAGGTCTACCTGTGGTGGCGATTCGCGCGCTGTGACTGGTGCTTGCGGGGTAGGCGCGGGCTGCGCCAGCATGAATGGTTCGAGCCGGCCACTCACTTTGGTTTGGAGGCGGTACAACGAGGTGGATGCGGTCATCATCAAGACCGACCAGCCGGGGCCGGCCCAGTGCAGGTTGGCCACCAGTTCCGGTACTTTGATGGTGCCCAGATGTTCGCCGCCCGGGTTGAACACCGCGACGCCGCCCGGTGCCGTCACCCACACGTTGCTTTTGGCGTCGCACTTCATGCCATCGGGCAGGCCCTCTTCCAACTGCGATTTGAGTCCACTGGCGAAGACCCCGCCGCCTCGCAAGGCACCGTCGGCCAGCACTTCGAAGCGGCGGATCAGCGCGTTGGCGGTGTCGTTGACGTAGAGCAGCGATTCGTCCGGCGAGAAACACAGGCCGTTGGGCATGTCGAACAAATGCCGCTCGACCAAGAGTTGCGGCGCGCCGCCGGCGGGCGGCACTCGAAACACGCCTTGCCAGCCCAATTCCCGTGGCCGCTCGACGTCGAAGACCGGCATGCGCCCGTACCATGGATCGGTGAAGTAGAACGAACCGTCCGAGCGCATGCACACGTCGTTGGGGCTGTTCAGCGCTTTGCCCTCGAAGTGTGAGGCGAGCACTTGCCGGCGGCCATCACGGTGCAGGCGCACCAGCGATGAGGTGGCATGCTCACAGATCACTAGATTGAGCGCGGCGTCGTAGGTCATGCCATTGCTTTTATTCGATGGCCGTGCCGATTCGCGCACGCCATGGTGTTCGTCCCAACGCCGCCGCACATCGTCTGGCATGTCGGAGAACAGCAGGTAGTGTTCGAGCGGATGCCAGATCGGGCCTTCGGTGAAGTTGAAGCCGGAGCCAACGGCGCTCACCAGGGCGTCTTCGTCTACGAGTTCGCGTAATTGCGGTCTTCTAAGCGTATGCATGGAACTCAATCTCGCGGTTCATCGTCCGGCTATGTTTCGTCCGGCTGTGTTGCGTCTGGCTGTGTTGCGTCCGGCTATGTTGAGCAGATAACGGCTGACCGGTCCGGCGCCACTGCCATCGGCGAGATCATCGATAAGCGGTAGCACCGCTTGCAGCGCTAGCGTGTCGGGGGTGAATGCCGGATCGGCCGCCAGCGGTGTCAACCAGGCCGAACGCCAGGCCAGCCGTGCCAGCCGGGCCAGGTAGCGGGCCAGCAGTGCGGGGTCGCCGCGTTCAAGACCGTCGGAGATGATCACGCACACGGCGCCACTGGCATGGGCGGTGAATTTGGGCACGGCGAAGAAGGCCTGGAACGCTTCGCCGATGCGGGTGCCGCCGTCCCAATCGGCGACGCTGGCAGCCACCGCCGCCAAGGCTTGTTCCAGGTGGCGGTGGCGTAGCGCCCGCGTCACCCGGCTGAGCCGGGTGCCGAAGGTGAACACTTCGGCCCTGGGCGCCGAGTGCACGACGCTGTGCGCGGTGCGCATCAGTGCTTCAGTGTGGATTTTCATTGATCCCGATACGTCGATGAGCAATAACACTTTGCGTGGCACTGGGTGGCGGCCACGGCGCAGCACTTGCAGCAGTTCGCCGTCGTGGCGGATGGCACGGCCTAGGGTGCGGCGCATGTCCACCGTGGTGCCGTGGCGGGCCGGACGTAAGCGCATGCCGCGCCGGCGGGGTAGGGCGGTTGGCAAGCGCTTGCGCAATTCACGCAACTGGCGCTCCTCGGTGTCACCGGCGAAGCGACGCACACCGGCGCGCTCGGTACGCGCCGCCGCCTGGCCTGAGGCTTCCAAGGCGGCGGTCGCGGCGCTGGGTTCGCCCCGGTCCACATCGAATACTCGCGCGTTTTCTCGTTGTTCTTCGGCGCTTTCCAGGGTGGTGAGAGCGCCCGCCTGCGCATCCAGAAAAAAAGCGTCGAACAGCCGGTTGAACTCGGCTAGACGCTCCGCTGGCGGTGCCAGCATGGCGTGGCCGCTCCAGCGGATCTGCTCCACGTCCCTGGGTCCTAGCAGCTTGATGGCAGCGAGGAAGCCGATCGCCTGTTCCGGTGCGATAACAAAACCGTGTTGCCGCAACGTGACCACAAAGCGGTGCAGCACAGCGCTAGGCCCGGGCAAATCTGTTGCCGGCCACTCACTGGTTATTCGCTCTGCGGCCGTCAACGCGCCGTCTCGGCGGATTGTTCCGGCATGACCTCATCCAACACCGCCGTACTGATGGCCAGGTCGTCCTCGTCTTTCAACGCCAAGCCGATGGCGCGTCTGAACGCCAGCGGCCAGGGCAGCCCGCCAGCGGCCAGCAGCGTCGCGGCGCGGGCCCAGTCCACCGCCTCGGCAATGCCCGGCGGCTTGGCCAGCGGCTGCGCCCTGAATGCATTGACGGCGGCGACCACCGCCTGCGCCGTGGCCCTGGCCACCTCGCCCGCACGCAGCGCGATGATCTGCGCTTCCTGCTCGGGCGATGGGTAGTCGATCCAGTGGTAGACGCAGCGCCGGCGCAGCGCCTCGTGCAACTCGCGGGTGCGGTTGGAGGTCAATACCACCAGCGGTGGCACGGCGCTGGATTGGGTGCCCAGCTCCGGGATGCTGATCTGAAAGTCCGCCAAGAACTCCAGCAGATAGGCCTCGAATTCTTGATCCGCCCGGTCTATTTCGTCCAATAGCAGCACGCTGTAGCTGGCCTGGCGCAGCGCCCGCAGCAATGGACGTTCGATCAGGTACTCCGGGGTATAGAGGTCGAGGTCGCGTTCGCCGGCTTGGCGGATGGCCAGCAATTGGCGTGGATAGTTCCATTCGTACAACGCATTGGCCGCGTCGATGCCTTCGTAGCACTGCAAGCGGATCACCTGCCTGGCTAGACAGCTGGCGAGTGCCTTGGCCGCCTCGGTCTTGCCAACCCCTGGCAGACCCTCCAGCAACAAAGGCTTGCCCATGCGCACGGCCAGGAATACGGCGGTGGCGAGCGCTTCGCTGGCGATGTAATCGACACCGCGCAAAAGATCTGCCAGGGCCTGCGGTGAGTCCGGTAAGGGGCGGGCGGTCCTGGATGGCGGCCCGCTGCCGGAGCTGGCGCGCAACTGCGCGGACCGCCCCCAGCGCGTGGGGCCAGGCGCCGGTGCGTCTGCGTCAGCCATCAGAGCTGGCTGCCTTGCAGGGCTTTGATGCCGGCCAAGATTTTCTCCGGGGTGAAGGGCATTTCATCCACCCGCACGCCGACCGCGTCGAAGATGGCATTGGCGATGGCGGGAATAATCGGATTGGCGCACATCTCGCCTGGTCCTTTAGCGCCGAACGGCCCATCCGGCGCGGGGCGCTCCAATACCACGATGTCGTGGGGGCAGATGTCGCCCGCGCCCGGCATCAGATAATCGTTGAAGTCCGTGGGGCCGTGGCTGCGATCCGGATAATACGGCTCGGGCGTTTCGTACAGCGCATGGCTCATGCCCATCCAGGCGCCGCCCACCAGTTGCTGTTCCACCAGCTTGGGGTTGATGGCACGGCCCAGTTCGTAGGCGCTTTTCATCGATAGTACGTCCACTGCGCCGGTCTCATCGTCTACCGCCACTTCCACGATCATGCAGGCATGGGCGTAGCAGGTCACCGGATCCATGGCGCCGGTCTCCGGCTCCACCGCCGAGGGCGGCACCAGGAATATGCCACGCCCGGCGATGGTCTTGCCTTGCTTGAACTGGGCGGCGCTGGCCACCTCGGCGACGCTGATGGAGCACGCCGGCGCGCCCTTGACGTGGATGTTGCCGTTGCCGTCGGTGACCAGATCACCGGCATCGACTTCCAGCTCTTGCGCCGCCGCGTCCATCATCACCGCCCGCGCTTCTTCGGCTGCCGTGATCACGGCGTTGCCGACCCGGTGGGTGCCGCGCGATGCGAAGCTGCCCATGCAGTGGGGGCCGGTGTCGGAATCGGCGGTGTCCACGTATACGTGCTCCACCGGGATGCCCAGCGTTTCCGCGCAGATCTGGCGGGTCACCGATTTCATCCCCTGGCCCGGATCGACGGAGGACAGGCTGACGGTGAATTTACCTGTGGGGTTGGAGTGGACCAACGCTTGACTGGGATCGCCGCCCAGATTCATGCCGATGGGGTAGTTGACGGTGGCGACGCCGCGGCCGTTGCGTTTGGCCATGATCAGCGCTCCTCGCGGCTAAAGAAGCTGGATAATCTTCGGCGGCTGGCCGCGGTTGAACTCGCTGGCGGCGTACCCGGTGTTGGCGTACCCGGTGTTGGCGTACCCGGTGTTGGCGTACCCGGTGTTGGCGTACCCGGTGTTGGTGTACTCGGTGTTGGCGCCGGTGTGGTGCCGACCGGCGCCGGCGCACTTGCCACGTGCGCACCTGAAGCGCCTCCCACCCGCGACGACATCGCTTTGAACTCGGGGCGCAGTGGCCAATTCGCTAGCTCTGCCGCCGCCTGCGCGCACTCGA
Organism: Gammaproteobacteria bacterium; assembly: GCA_012103455.1. GTDB lineage: Bacteria > Pseudomonadota > Gammaproteobacteria > HK1 > HK1 > WLWT01. Next base: position 1,152,765 of record WLWT01000001.1, on the reverse strand, counting down.
TGAGGGCACAGTTCTTGGCTACCTGCCGGTGCGCTTTCATATCACCGTCGCGGTAGGCGTTGAGCAGGCGAAATTCCAGCGGATCCATGCCCACTAGCCGCGCTAGCTTATCCATTTGCACTTCCAGCGCGAAGTCGGCGCCGGTGACGCCGAAGCCGCGCATGGCGGAGGCGGGGGTGCGGTTGGTGTATACGCAATAACCGTCCATGGACACGTTGGCGATGGTGTACGGCCCCGGCATGTGGGCGGCGCATTTGACTACGGCGTAACTGCTGAGCCGGGTGTAGGCGCCGGCATCGAAGTAGTGCGTCACTTGGCGGGCGGTGATGCGCCCGTCGTTCATGATGCCGTCGGTGATATAGATGCGCTCGGCGCCGCGCGACGATGACATCTGCATCTCCTCGGCGCGGTTCAACGCGTAGCGCACGGGCCGGCCCGTCAGCATCACCCCTAATATGGCCAACGGCTCGGTGACGGTATCGACCTTGCCGCCGAAACCGCCGCCCACCGTGCCGCCGATGAAGTGCAGCTTGTTGGAGGGTAGAGCTAGAATCTTGGCGCTGGTATCCAGCGAGAAGAACAGGGCTTGGGTGCTGGTGTAAACGGCGATGCGCCCATCTTGTTCAGGCTCGGCGATGCAGCCATTGGTCTCCGTGGGCGCCTGCTCGATGGGCGACATCTGGTAACGCTCCTCCAGTACGTGATCGGCCTTGGCGAGTGCCGCCTCGACGTCGCCGAAGCGCAACCGCTGATGGTTGTAGCGCTCGTGATACTCGAAGGCGTTACCGGAGTAGACCTCGTTGACCAGCGGCGCGCCGGGGACCAGCGCTGCTTCCACGTCGAACACCGCCGGCAGCGGCTCGTAGTCCACTTCGATGAGCTTGAGCGCCGCGTAAGCGAGCGCTTCCGACGCGGCCACGACGGCGGCGATGGGCTCGCCTCGGTAGCGCACTTTGTCCACCGCCAGCGACGGCTCGTCGTCTTTGCCGAAGTCGATGAGGCTGAGCAGGGTGTTCAGGTTGACCGGTACGTCTTTACCCTGGATCACCCGTTCAACGCCCGGCGCCCGCTCGGCTCGGGCCACGTCAACGGCACGGATGCGGGCGTGGTGATGGGGGCTGCGCAGTACTTTCAGGTGCAACAGACCGGCCGGCTGCCGATCATCGAAGAACCGTGAGGTGCCGGTGACGTGCCCCATCATGTCCTGGCGCTGGGTGGCTTGGCCGATCTCGTTCAAGTTGTCGTCGCGCTCGTCGGCGAAGAGATCTTTGCGAAACTCCATGGTGTGCGCTCCGGTTAGTTGTTATCGCCAGCCGCTGCCGCCAGCACCGCGCTGATGATCGGCGCATAGCCGGTATAGCGGCAGATATTGCCGGAGATGGCGTCCACCACTTGTTCCCGTGTCGGCTTGGGCGTCTGGTGCAGCAGCGCGCTGGCCGCCATCAACATGCCGGGAGTGCAAAAGCCGCATTGGGCGGCGAAGTGCTCCATGAAAGCGCGTTGCAAGGGGCTCAGTTCGGCGCCTTGCTTGAGTCCTTCCAGGGTCTGCACCGCCCGTCCTGCCACGTCTTGCGCCAGCATCAGACAAGACAGGTATGGGGCGCCGTCCACCAGCACCGTGCAGGTGCCGCAAGTGCCTTGCAGGCAGCCCCGTTTAGGCGAGGTCAAGCCTAGCTCCGCGCGCAACACGGTTTGCAAAGTGGCCGCTTCATCGACCAGCGCGGCGGCTTGGCTGCCGTTTAACTGAAACTCGAGGGTCAAGCTCACCTCTACAGCTCTCCCAGCAATAAACGGTGCATATATACCCATCGCCATTGAAAATGCGAATATAGAATACTTATATTAGCTAGCTGATTATGGTCAAAATAAGCTTATGAACAATCATTTAACACCGAGCGAGCGCGATGAACTCATAAAATCTCATCGTAAAGAGAGAGATGGGCGTATTCGAGACCGAATAAAAGCGGTTTTAGCTTTTGATGAGGGTTATAGTTATTCAGAAATTGCTAGGATTTTGCTTTTAGATGATGAGACTATTAGACGCCATGTCGATGATTACTTTTCTAAAGCTAAGCTGAAGCCCGAAAACGGAGGCAGCAAAAGTGATTGAGACGAGAGTGAAACAGCAAAGCTCGTTAAACACCTAGAAGGAATGACTTATCCTTATGTTAAGGACATTTGCACTTATGTGAAGTTGAATTTTGGTAAGGTTTACAGTGTAAGCGGCATGACAAAATGGCTGCATCGCAATAATTTCTGCCATAAGAAGCCTCATGCAGTGCCAGCGAAAGCAAACGCACAGGCGCAAAAAGCGTTTGTCAAAGACTATGAACATCTTTCGAAAGACCCTAAAAACAAGGGTTTAATCTATTTCTCGGACAGTTTTCATCCGCAGTATCAAACACGATTGGCTTATGGATGGATTTTAAGAGGCACTCGAAAGAATATTGCCACAACGGCTCGTCAAACACGATTGAATTTCATTGGTGCTGTATCTTTGGAGGGTCACAAAATAATCCACACTGAAGTTGAGCGAGTGAATGCGCAAACCATTAAATCTTTTCTAAAATCTCTACGCAAACGGCATGCACCAGAGAAAGACATTCATGTAATTTGGGATAATGCGGCTTATCATAAGAGCAAAGACGTTCAGTCTTATGCCAAGGACTCAAACATTAAATTACACTATTTGCCGCCCTATTCACCGAATTTAAATCCAATTGAGCGACTTTGGAAAATGATGCATGAAGCGGTTACTTATAATCGGTACTATGAGAAGTTTGTAGATTTTCGGGAAGCCTCTTTGAATTTTTTCAAGCGCATTGGAAGACGAAAGATTTTATTGAGAAAAAGAATCACTGATAGGTTTCACATTATTAATGCACCGATGTTCGCATCTTGAAGTGTGATGGGTATATACGGGAGCGACGGCGCGCCGGTAGCGGGCGCTGGCGATGGCGTCGGTGGGCGGCGTGATGTCCGCCTGCAGCTGCTGCAAGGCGGTGTCCACCGCCGCCGCGTGCAGCCGTTGACCCTCCAGGGCGCGTTCCAACCGCGATAAGCGAATAGGGCTAGGCGCTAGCGCCCCCGCCGCCAGGCGTACGCTGGACAGGCGTTCACCGCGCGCGCCGAAGCAAGCCGCCAGGGACAGCACGCTGACTCCCTTGGGTTGCACCCGCGCGACTTTGTGATAGCGCAGCGTCTGTCCGGGGCGGGGCCGGTTGAACGTCACGCTGCACACTAGCTGCGGGCTGCTCTCGCCCGGCCCGCGCAGGATCGCATCGAGCGCCCCCTCGCGGGTGCCGAAGGATGCTTGCACTTGCACCCGCGCATCCAGCGCCAGTAGCGCCACGGCGAAGTCACCATAGGGCACCGGCGCGAACAAGTTGCCGCCTATGGTGGCCATCTGGCGGATGGCCGGGCCGCCCACCGCCGCCGCCACGGCGTGCAAGAAGCTGAGTTCGGGCGTTGCCAGGATCGCCGCCATGGTCACGGCAGCGCCCAGTTCGATCCGCGAGCTATCGGTGCGTATCCGCTTGAGCGCCGGATCCGTGGTGCGAATCAAGCCGTCGAAATCGGCCGTGCCCTCATTGATTTTACGCATTATCAGAGTGCCGCCGCCCAGCACCCGGGTACGCCTGTCTTGGTTGAGGGCGTTGGCGGCGTCGCGGGCCTGGCCGAAGGTGTGCACCTTCAATGTTCGACTCTCAAGGGGATACTCCGGTTGCAGCGAGATGACGCTTGATGGCATCGAAACCGGCCTGGTAGATGTCCTCGCCGACCAGCGTGCGTAATTCGCGTTCCCGGCCCGGCGGCGTTATGAACGACGAGGCCCAGTGCCAAAAAGTCGCATCGCTATCGGTGACCGGCGCCAAGCGCACGTGCGCCACATAGTTGATGAGCGGCACTGGCGTATCCAGCAGGCAATAGGTGAAAGCATGATCGCGATCGGATAAGGCCAATAACTGCTCGCGCAGCTCGGCGCCGTCGCCCAGCACGAAACGCCGTACGCAACCTACCCGATCGGCCGCCTGAGCGCGTTCTATGCGGCTGGTGGTCACCGCCGGATGCCAGTGGCCGTGGCCGTTGAAGTCGCGCAACACTGCCCACACCCGGGTGAGGGGAGCCATGACGACGGTGCTGCGCTCAACTTTGATCATTGCCAACCTTGGTCACTGCCAACCTCGGTCACTTCATTTGGGCAGCAAAATGTCTCTTCAACGCATCGAAGCCGGCCTGAAATACCTCGCTGCCGATGGCGGCGGTCAGCCCGGCCTCGTCGTCCGCTGCGCATTCGAACTCCGCCGTCCACTCGATGAAGGTGCGATCGCCGTCGGTCACCGGCGTTAGCCGCAGGGTGGCCACATAGTCGGTCAGTGGCATGGGGGATTGGAGTATCGAGTAGGTGCAGAGGAGATCGTAATCCGACAGCGCTAGCAGTTGCTCGCGCAGCGGTGCGCCATCGGTCAACGTGAAGTTGCGCACGCAGCCCACCTGATCGGCGGCGCGGCCATCTTCGATACGGCTTCGGGCGATGGCCGGATGCCAACTCGGCAAGCCGTTAAAGTCCCTGACGCGGGCCCACACCTTCGGCGCGGGTGCGTTGATTAAGCTGGATACATAGACGCGCGCCATCTTTTGTTAACTCTTGGTGCCTATTGACTTTGGGTGGACTCGCTGTCCGCGGGCTTGGACGAAGCTTCTTCAGTGCTACGCACCCCCCGGCGCAGGCTCTCCATATCGCGCGCCTCCCGGATCAAGCCGCCCATCTTTGTGAGCGGCCCACCTGCCATGCCGATGTCTGCCAGCAGACTGTCGATCATCGGCGCCTGCACCCGGTAGCGCAGCGCCGAGTCTATGACCTCGTCGGTCATGTTGCGGCCAGCGCCGCCCTGACCGATGCCGTCCACGTGCAGGATATTGATGCCGTCGATCTTCTCCATGGGTTTGACGCTCTCGCGCACGATACCCTCGATGCGCGCGAGCAGAGCGCGCCGGTAAATGGATAGGCGCGCTTCGTCGGTCAGCACGTTCTCCGCTTCGTTGGCCAGGCGCTGGGCTTCGGCTTGCACCACCGCCCGCACCTGGTCCGCTTCCGCGGCGATGCGCACTTGTTCCGCCTCCTTTCGCGCCAGCGCCACCTCGACCTCCCGGCGCCGCTCGGCAACCGCCTTGTCCCTGGCCGTCAGCACCTCCTCTTCGGCCCGCACGGCCAGCGCCCGCGCGGCATCGGCCAGCGCTTGCGCCTCCGCCTGCTCCTTGGATTTCAGATAAAGCACGATGGCTTTGTCGAGTTCGGCGGTTTCCAGCGTTTCCTCGCTTTCGATCTCCAGCCGCCTGAGATCCCGCTGGCGGCCCACCCGGGCTTCGTCCAAGCCGCGATCCACGGCGATGCGCGCCCGCTCGATCTCCTCTTGACTTTCGATCTGCGCTTCTTCCAGCGCTTGCGTGCGGGCTACTTCCAGCAACTCCAGCGCGCGGCGGCGCTGCACGCGGGCCGCTTCCAGTTCCCGGTCCTGTTCGACATTGACTTTTTCCACCTCTACGTTGGCGGTGATCTCGGCATGACGGCGAGCGCGATCAGCTGCCGTGCGCTCCACTTCCTTGGCCGCCAAGGTGATGTCGTGATCATGCTCGGCCACGGCCACGCTGGTGCGGCTCTGAGTAGCCAGGACCGCGCGCACTTGCTCCGCCTCGATGCGCTCGCGCTGCAGCGCCGAATCGGCGGCCACCCGCGCCCGTTCCAACTTGTCGTGCAGCGCGATCTCGGTCGTCTCCAGGGCGTCGGTGCGGGCCAGATCCCGTTCGCGGGTGGCTTGCTCGAAGGCGATGCGCTGCGCTTCGATGCGCCCCTCCTGGGCGATGCGGGCCGCTTCGGTGGCCTCGCGCGCGCTGATCTCCGCCGCTTCTATGGCTTGCGCCCGTTCGATGTCGCGCCGTTGGGTTTCCTCCTCGTTGACGATGCGCGCTTCGTTGACGGCGCGCTCTTGCTCGAGACGCGCCCGTTCGGTGGCTTCGCGCGCCGCGATCTCGGCCGCTTCCAGCGTCTGGCTGCGCTCGATGTCGCGCCGCTGGGTCTGTTCTTCGTTTTCGATGCGCGCTTGATTGACCGCGCCTTCCTGTTCGATGCGGGCGCGCTCGCTGGCTTCGCGCGCCGCGATCTCGCTGGCTTCAATGGCCCGCGCCCGTTCGATGTCGCGCTGCTGGGTTGCTTTCTCGTTCTCGATGCGCGCTTCGGCGATGGCCCGTTCTTGCTCGATGCGGGCTTTTTCGGTGGCTTGGCGGGCGCTGATCTCCGCTGCTTCGATGGACTTGGCCCGTTCTATTTCACGGCGTTGGGTGTCTTCTTCATTGGTGATGCGGGCTTCGGCAATAGCCCGCTCCTGCTCGATGCGGGCTTTCTCGGTTTGCTCGCGGGCTTCGATCTGCGCCTGCTCCGCTTCGGTCTCCCGCGACACCCGCTGCCGGGTGACCTCGGCCCGCTGCGCCGCCCGCCGCGCCTCTAGTTCGCGTTCCTGCTCCAGGCGGGCGATTTCGCTTTCCCGATCGATATCCAGCGCCTCGCGTTCCGCCGCCAAGTTGCGGGTGCGGATCTTGATCATCGATTCTTGCTCGATGTCGTTGCGTAGTTTGCGGCGTGACTCGATCTCTTCGATGAGCTTGGTCAAGCCTTCCGCGTCGAAGCGGTTGGAGGGGTTGAAGTACTCCAGATCGGTCTGGTCCAGATCGGTGATGGCCACCGATTCCACTTCAAGGCCGTTTTGCGACAACGCATCGTAAGTGAGCGCGGCCACCTGCGACACGTAATCACTGCGCTGCTCATGCATCTCTTCCAGCGTCATGCCAGCGGCTACGGCGCGCAGTGCGCTGATGAATTTACCGGCCAGCAATTCGTGTAAGCGCTCTTGGGCCATGGTGCGCTTGCCCAAGGTGGCGGCGGCCAGGGAGACGGCCTCGACCTTGGGCGCCACCCGGACGTAGAACTCGGCCACCACATCGACGCGCATGCGGTCCGCGGTGATCAGGGCGCCGTCTTTTTCCCGCACGATTTCGAGTTGCAAGACGTTCATGTTCACCGGCGTGACGTCGTGCACGATGGGGATGACGAAGGCGCCGCCGTTGATGACCACTTTCTCGCCTAGAAACCCCGTGCGTACGAACGAGGTTTCCTTGGACGAGCGCTGGTACAGCCAGTTCATCAAGTAGACGGCTATGGCGATGACGATGATCGCAACGATGAGCCACAGTACGATTTGGCCGATGAGCTGCGCGGACATGGTGGTTTCCTCGTCTTTGCCTAGTAGTGGTTATAGGGCCTATGGTGTGCCGATGGCTTTGAACCGGGCGGTTTGCTCGATGAGCGCGGTCTCCGCCGGCAAGCGCCCCATGGAGGAGGCGCCGTAGAAGCCGTGGCAGTGTTGCGTGTTGCGCAAGATATAACGCGCATCGTCCGGTTGCGAAACCGGGCCGCCGTGCACTAACACGATGATTTCGGGATTAACCGCTAGCGCCGCCGCCGCCCACGCATCCACCCGCGCTGGACAGGCGTCCAAACCTAGAGCTGTGTTGGCGCCGATGGCACCGCCCGTGGTAAGCCCCATATGACAGACGACGATGTCGGCCCCGGCCTTGGCCATGGCCCGGGCATCGTCCTCGTTGAAGATGTACGGCGTGGTCAGCATGTTTTTCTGGTGCGCCAGCGCGATCATGTCCACTTCCAGGCCGTAGGACATGCCGGTCTCTTCTAAGTTAGCGCGGAAGGTGCCGTCGATGAGGCCCACGGTGGGAAAATTCTGCACGCCGGAGAAGCCGAGCTGAGTGAGCTTGTCCAGATATTGATCGAGAATACAAAAAGGATCGGTGCCATTGACGCCGGCTAGCACGGGCGTGTGCTTCACCACCGGTAGCACTTCCGCCGCCATCTCGACGACGATGTCGTTGGCGTTGCCGTTGGCGTTGCCGTAGGCCATCAAACCGGCCAGCGATCCGCGTCCGGCCATGCGGTAGCGCCCTGAGTTGTAGATGACGATGAGATCGATGCCACCGGCCTCTTCGCACTTGGCGCTGAGCCCGGTGCCAGCGCCGCCGCCGATGATCGGCTGGCCCTCGGCGACCATGGTTTTGAATGTGTACAGCAGTTTGCTGCGTTCTATGCGTGGCATGTATCTTCTCGATGCGAGTCAGCGGCGGTTTTATCAGTGGTGCCTGTGGCGGCGGCGCGCCGGGCGCCGGCTGGCGATAGCGGTGAAGGCGTCCACGGCGGCGGCGGCGAAGGCTGGGTCGTTGATATGATGCGGCAGGCGGATGAGTTGGCGCTGGCCGGTTTGCCGTACCGTGCTTTGCAGGGCGGCGAATAAGGCGGCATCGGCCCCTTCGTCGAAGAACGCTTGCCCCGGTGCGTCCAAGCCGGAGAAACCGCCCTCGGGCAGTAAGAATTTGACCGGCCCGGTCATTTGATTGAGCCGCTCACCGATCCACCGGCCCATGCGCTCGTTCTCCTGCGGCGTGGTGCGCATCAGCGTCACCTGCGGATTGTGCTGGTAAAAAGTGCGGCCCGCGTAGTGCGCCGGGACGCTGGCGGGGGCGGCGAAGTTCACCATGTCCAGCGCCCCGGTCGAGCCCACGTAGGGCGTGCCGGCGCGGATCATGGCGCCGAAGCGATCGGCGGTGGCTGGGAAGATGCCACCCATCAGCAGATCGCACACTTCCGTGGTGGTGATGTCGATAACTCCCTCCACGAAGCCTGAGTCCACCAGTTTTTCCATGGAGCGCCCGCCGATGCCGGTGGCGTGAAACACCAAGCATTCGTAGTCATGGCTGAGACTATCGGTAATGGCCTGCACGCACGGCGTGGTCAGACCGAACATGGTGAGTCCGATGGCTGGCCGTTGGGCAGCCGGCGGGGTGCTGGCGGTCTCATTGGCGCGGCCCGCCACCATGCCGGCGATGGCGTTGGCGCCATTGGCCAATACCTGGCGTGAAATCGCGTTCAGCCCCTGTATATCCGTCACCGAATACAGCATGGCGATGTCGGCGGGGCCTACATAGTGGGACACATCGCCGGAGGCGACGGTGGAAATCATGACCTTCGGGATCCCCACTGGCAGGGCACGCATGGCCGGCGTCACCAGCGCGGTACCGCCGGAGCCGCCAGCGCAAATCATGCCTGTCACGTTCCGTTGGCGGGTGATCCATGTTTCTAGCGCCACGGCCATTTCGCGCACCGAGGCGCCGCGGTCTTGGGTGAATACGGCGTTGGCGCCGCCTCTGTGGTACGAGGCCACGTGGTGCGGCGGCACGTCCGCGCCGGAGGGACGGCCACTGGTGGAGACGTCCACCGTGCGTACGGTGAGGCCGGCGCCCGCGATGTGGTCGCGTATGTAGCCGAGTTCCGCGCTCTTGGTGTCGAAGGTGCCCACTACCAGTACGGCCCCTTGGCCGGGTGCCCGCAGCGGCGTGGGGATCGGTACGGGCATGCTGGCCACGGGCGCCGCGCGCGGTTGCGGGGCGGCGTTGCGCGCCGCGAATTCGGCCTCGCGCAGGCTGACCGGCGCCGACCAGCGGGTCGGCGGCGCCGGGTTCGAGATATAGAGCTTGGCCGTGCTCCGGAGCCGTGCAGGTGCCTCATCACCCCCGGCGGTTGCCGGTTCCTCCCCACTGTGGCCCTCATCACTATGGTCTTCACTGTGGCGGCCCACGCCCAGGAGTTGTTGCTGGAGGCCGCGATCGTTGGCCAGCAAGTTGGCCGCCATCAGGCGTTTGATGCGGCCATTGACCATGATCGCCACGTGCTCGGAAACGCTGGTGGCGACGCCGATGTTCTGCTCGATCAACAACACCTGCACGCCGGCCTCTGCGGTGAGTTCCAGCAGCAACTCGCGCACTTGGTCGACGATGACCGGCGCCAGGCCCTCGGTGGGCTCGTCCATGATCAACAAACGCGGATCGCCGAGCAGGGCACGGGAGATGGCCAGCATCTGCTGTTCGCCACCGGACAGTTGGCCGCCGCCGTTGCGGCGCCGTTCGGCCAGGCGGGGAAATAAGTGATACACCCGCTCGCGGTTCCAGGCGCCGCCCCGTTCAGCCAGCCGCAGGTGTTCATCGACGCTGAGCGATGGCCACAGCCGCCGCCCCTGCGGCACGTAGCCGATGCCCAGCCGGGCGATGCGCGTGGCGCTCAAGCCGCGCAACTCCGTGCCCATGAAGCGGATGGAGCCGCCCGCCGCTGGCGCCAGCCCCATGATGGTTTGACAGAGGGTGGTTTTACCCATGCCGTTGCGCCCGACCACGGCCAGCAGGCCCCCGTCCACATCGAGATCGACGCCTTGTAGGGCATGGGACTGGCCGTAGTAGACGTGCAGTCCACGCACTTGTAGTCCCCCCCCTGGCGGCCCACTCCTCCCGGGCGGTCTCCGTAGGCGCTCACTCATGGCCAACTCCCAGGTACAGAGCCTGGACTTGCGGATCGTTATCGAGGTCGGCGGGCGCGCCTTCTTTGAAGATGGCGCCGTTGTGCATCATCGTTACTTTCTCGACCACGCGCAGGGCTACGTCCATGTCGTGCTCGATGATGATAAAGCCGATATGGCTGGGCAGCGCTTGCAATATCTCGATGAGCTCAATGCGCTCCGCCGGTGACAGTCCCGCCGCCGGCTCATCGAACAGGACCAAGCGGGGCGCGCCGGACAACGCCAAGGCGATCTCCAATTGCCGCTGCTGGCCGTAGGCGAGGGTGGCCACTCGGTTGTCGGCGATAGCGCTCAAGTGCACCGCTGCCACCAGTTCGTGGGCGGCCTGTACCAGGGCGTCATCGCGCCTTGGACGCAGCAGCGAAAAACGGCCCCTGGAGACGCCGCGGCAGCCCAGGTAGACGCTATCGAGCACGGACAAGCCGTTGAAGAGCTGCGAGATCTGGTAGGTGCGGCGCAGTCCGCGGCGGATGCGCTCGTGGGTGGGGAACTCGGTGATGTCCTCGCCGAAAAAACGGATGTTGCCGGAGGTGGGCGGGAAGTCGCCGGAGATGGCGTTGAATAGGGTGGTTTTGCCGGCACCGTTGGAACCCAACACCGCCCGCCGTTCGCCCGGTTTGACGGTCATGCTGACATCGTCGAGCGCCAGCAGCGCGCCGAAGGCCCGGGTGACACCGCGCAGTTCCAGCGCGTTGGCGGAACCGGCCTGAGCAATAGAGTGCTGAGCAATTGAATGCTGGGCTATTGAATGCTGAGCAATGGAGTGCTGCGAGCCATTGGAGTAAGGCGCCGCCATCAGCTGTCTTCCGCCTGCCGCAGCCGCGTGCGCCAGCGCTGCCACAGCTCTAGTACCCCGTCCGGTGAGAAGAACACGATGGCCAGGAAACCGAGCCCTATCAGCAGTTGAAAGCGCTGCGGATCCAAGCCCACCCCGGCCAACACATCCAGGGCGAAGGTGCGCAGTAGCACGTAGATGAGAGCACCTATGAACGGCCCGATGGGATGGGCCAAACCGCCCACCACGGCGATGACTAGAATGTCGATGACCGGCCCCACCCCCGCCGTGCCGGGGGAGATCTGGCCGTTCAGCCATACCAGTAAGACCCCGGCGATGGCGGCGATGAAGGAGGCAAAAGCGTAGGCGGCGATGCGGTGAGCCGGTACGTTAAAGCCCAGTGCCGCCATCCGCCGCGGGTTGTCGCGCACGCCTTGCAGGGCCAGGCCGAAGGGCGAGCGCGAGACATAGAGCACGGCGCAATAAGCGAGGCTCGCCAGCGCCAGGGAGAGGTAATAAAACGGCGTCGCCGCGCTCCAATCGACACCGAAGACCGGCGGCGGGCGTACTGCGTTGAAACCGCTGAAACCGTTGAACAGGGTGTAGTTCTGGCGCGTGAAATAAAAAAATGCCGAGGCGATGGCCAAGGTGATCATGATGGTGTAGATGCCTTCGGTGCGCACCGCCAGGGCACCGGACAGGGTGCCGAACACGGTGGCGATGGTGAGGGCCATCGGCAGGTACAACCACCACGGCCAACCTAGCGAGATGTCCGCCACGGCGCTCTGGCCGAAGATGGCGATCATGTAAGCGGCGCAAGCGGCCACGCTCATCTGCACCAGCGACACCATGCCGCCGTAGCCGGCCAGGAACATCAGGCTCAAGGCGATGAGGCCCAGCACGAAAGACCAGCCGAAGATCTGCTGTTGCACGAAGGTGTTGGAGAACGCTGGCAAGAAGAGCAGGAACAACACCAGCAAGCAGAGGGCGGGAGGCACGCGCCCAAGCCACCGGGGGCCGGCCCGGCGGCGTGCATATCCGTCGCGCTCTTCGCTGCCAGCCATGTTGTCAGGCGCGGCCCATCAGACCACGCGGGCGGAACGCCAACACCGCCACCATGATGAGAAAAGTGAGCACCACGGCGTAGGTGGGCATATACACGGAGCCGAACTGTTCGGCCAAGCCGATGAGCAAGGCGCCCAAGGCGGCACCGGCAATGGAGCCCATGCCGCCAACGATGACCACCACCAAGGAGGCCAGCAAGAAGCGTATGTCCTCCCCCGGTGCTAGCGATTGAAAGGTACCGCCTACCACCCCGGCGACGCCAGCGAGCCCCGCGCCCAGGGCGAACACGGCCACGAACACTCACTGAATGCGCACCCCGCAGGCGGCCAGCATGTCTTTGTCGTCCACGCCAGCGCGGATCAGTATGCCTATGCGGGTCCTGTGGAGTGCCCACCACATGGCGATGCCCAGCACCACGGCGGCGCAGAAGATCACCAGCCGCACTTTCGGATATTTCAAGTACACGATTTGGCCGCTGGACTTTACCGCCGAGACCAGCGGTGTTTCCACCGCGCCGTACAACCAATCAGGGGTTTGGATCTGGTAGAAATCGCCGCCCCAGATCCAGAGCATGATGTCGGCTAGGACGATGGAGAGGCCGATGGTGACCAGGGTCTGGCGCAGCTCCTCGCCCTCCATGCGCCTGAAGACGATGATTTGCAGGGCCATGCCCGTGAGGGCGATGACGATGAAGGCGGCGGCGAAGCTCGCCAGCCAGTAGCCGCTCCACTCGGCGATTTCATAGCCGATGTAACCGCCCAGCAGATAGAGCGAGCCGTGCGCCAAGTTGACGTTGCGCATGAGGCCGAAGATCAAGGTAAAGCCGCTGGCCACCAGGAAGTAAAGACCACCCAAGGTGATGCCGTTCAGCAGGGCGTTCAGGAACACTTTCTTGCGCCCCATCGCCGCCACCATGGCGCTGGACCAGGGCGCGAAAATGAGCCACGCCAATAGGGCGGTGGCGATCAGTATGAGCAAGGTCCAGAGCGGGTGGCGTTGAGCGAAACGGATCATGGCTCCGGGCAGTCTGTGAACCGGCGGGTGGGCCAGATGGGTTCAGCGCGGCCATTCGCTTGGCAAGATGACATTCGGGCGCGGTACAACTTGGCGATTTGGTGCGGCGTGCAGGTTAACATGCGCGCGTACGCCCACAGCATATATTCGGGGTGTATATCCAATTCGATCCATACAGGCTGCATCCATGAGGAGGGAGTAGAGAGTGAGATTCACGACAAAGACCGCGCTAGCGGCCATTTTGGCGAGTATATTGACAACCGGGGCAACCGGGGCGATGGCGGCCGACAAGCTCAAAGTCGGCGTTCTGGCCACCTTGGAGGGCACCTATACGGTGCTCGGCGAGGATGGCCTCCGCGGGGTTCGCACGGCGCTCAAGGCCTTCGGCGGCACCGCTGGTGGCCGCCAGATCGAGGTCATCATCGGGGCCACCGACGCCAGTCCGGATTCGGCCATCCGGGCGGTCAAAAAAGTGGTTGAACAGGACCGGGTCGATATCGTCATCGGGCCGCTGTCGGGCTCTGAAGGCATCGCCGTCAAGGACTACGCCAAGACGCAACCGCATGTCACCTTCATCAACGGCAGCTCCGGCGCGCAGGAGACCACCTATGTGGAGCCGGCCCAGAACTTCTTCCGCTTCAACATGGACGGCGCCCAGTGGTCGGCTGGCCTCGGTGAGTACGTCTACAACACCAAGGGGTACAAAACCATCGCCACCGTCGGCGAGGACTACTCGTTCATCTACACCCAGGTGTTCGGCTTCGCCTTGGAGTATTGCGGCGCGGGTGGCCGGATCACCGAGCGCTTTTGGGTGCCGCTAGGCACCAAGGACTTCGCCTCCATCATCGCCGCCCTGCCCGATGATGTTGACGCCATCTACCTGGGTCTGGGTGGTGGTGATGCGGTCAACTTCTTGAACCAGTATCAGCAAGCGGGCGGCGATGCGGCGCTGGTTGGCGGCACCATCATGGTCGATGGCACCGTGCTGAATTCCAAGGGCCGAGCCAAAGAAGCTCTGATCGGTACGCCCTCATCCGGCCCGCAGGCGGACACCTGGGACAATGCCGAATGGCAGGCTTTCGTCAAAGCCTATCAAGATGCGTTCCCGCCGGATCAGCGCTTCCCCAGCCCCTCGTTGTTGGCGACGGCTTATTACAATGCCACTACCGCCGCTGTCACCGTGTTGAACCATATCGGTGGCGATCTGAGCGACGGCCACAACAAGTTCCGCGCCGGTCTCGCCGCCCTGGAACTGGACGCGCCGAACGGCACAATCGTGCTCGATGATAACCGCCAGGCCATCGGCACCAACTTCGTCACCGAGGTGGTGCAGCAGGCGGACGGCACTTTGAGCAACAAGCTGGTCAAGATCATTGCGAACGTGCGCCAGACGCTTGGCCTCGATCCGGCCAAGTTCGCCACCATCGGCTTGCCCAGCCGTACCGTGCCGGAGTGCAAGAAGTACTGATAATGGGCACCTGCTAAAAATGCACTTTTTCCGCGATTGCGGCGTCAGCGCCGTGCTCCAATCCTCAGGTATCACCTATACACTGCGGTGGTGCGCGCGGTGCTTCCTTGCACTCACGAAAAAATTATTATTTGTTAGAGGCGCCCTAATGTTGTCCGTCTAAAGGGGGCGGTGTTCGCCGGGACACCGCTGCTGTCACGCGCCCAGCATTAGCAGGTGCCCATCAGAGGTGAGGTATGCCCGAGCTACGCGAGGTCACCATTCCCTACGAGTCCTTGGATCCGCTGACCATCGGCTCTTGTGACGACCCCAGCATGGTCTACCGTGATGAGTTGACCGTGCGCCTGCCGGGTAGAAACCTCTGGGCTTGGATCCAGCCGCGCGAGCGCCAGGTTGTTCGCAAGGTGACCGAAGCGGCGGCGGCCGCTCTTGACCGGCCCCACTCGGGGCCTAGGTTTACCGATCTGCTAGGCCCGGATAAATCGGTCGCCATCATCATCGACAATCAGTTCCGGCCGACGCCGGCCTCGAAGCTCGTGCCAGCGGTGTTGGATGCGCTGGAGCGCAAAGGCTTTAGCGAAGCCCATGTGGTGTGTGCCAACGGCAAGGTATTCCACATGTCCGAGCACGATACCGAACTGAAGCTAGGGCGCGCGACACTGGACCGCATGGCGCGGCTCAATATCCCTTTCCTGCAAAACGAGCCGCAAAAACAGGAGCGCTACGATTTTGTAGGCATGTCCTCGCGCGGCACGCCGGTATGGTTACTAAAAGAGGTGAACCGGGCCGATGTGAAAATCTCCATCGGCCAGGCCCAAGCCAATCACTGGGGTTACGGCGGCGGCGGCAAGCTTATTTTGCCGGGTGTGGTCTGCGATGAGACCATCGAATCCAATCATTGCGCGTTCGTGTTGTCGCCGCAGACTTACTACGGGGCCATGGCCGGGCCCATGCGCTCGGACATTGACGAAGTGGCGAGTATGTGCAGCTTAACCTGCACATTGAACTGCGTTCTCGATACCAAGGGCGCCGTGTGTTTCATGAACTTTGGCCGCCATCCCGATGCTCACCGGGAAGCGGTGCGGGTGTTCAATGATATCTATGCTTACCGCAGACCTTTTGGCGGGCCTGCCGACGTGGCCTTATGCGGTGTATTCGCGCCTACCGATCATCTGTTCTTTCATACTGGCTGGGGTTGCATGTCGGCGGATTTGGTTTTGAAGGATGGCGGCGACATCGTTTACTGCTCGCCCAGTCCTGGCGTCAACACCCATCTGGGCAGCTTTCCGGGATTCGCCTTATTCGATGAAATGAAAGCTTATATGCCGCCTAACCCGGAGAATATGCAGCGGCTGTACCGGGATGTTCATCACCGCCGTTTGGAGATGTGGACCGGCTGCATCTGGGCGCCGATCTACGAAGTGATGGCCAGAAAACATCTGACGGTGGTGACGCTGGATGAGAACATCGCCATGGGTGAGGACATAGGGATCCCGGTTAGCACTGATGCTCAAGGGGCGGTGGACCGCGCCATCAAACGCCACGGCCCCGATGCGAAAGTCATCGTGCTGCCATTCGCGCGTTATCAGATGCCCACCGACGTTATCCGCATGCCGGCGCGGGGCGCAGGGTTGGCTCAGCGGTGAGTGGCGCTCATACTTTCACAATACAGTGCACTTCTAGAAGGTGCTCTTATGAAATTCGCTGATCCCCGCAACGATATCGCGTTTAAAAAAATCTTTGGTGATGCGCAGCACAAAGAAGTGTTGATTCACTTCATCAATGCCGCCTTGGATTTTCCCGAAGGGGCTAAAGTGGTGGATGTGAGTTTCACCAACCCCTATCAGCCACCGAAAATCGAGGACCTCAAAGAGACCATACTCGATGTTACCGCCACCGATCAGAAGAACCGTACATTTATCGTTGAAATGCAGGTGCAGCGGGATGTGTACTTCGCCAAGCGCAGCCTGTACTACACCTCCAAGTCCTATGTCAGCCAATTGGATGCCGGAGAAGACTATCAACAGTTAAAGAAAGTACATTTTATAGGGATTTTGGATTTCGAATTCGGCGCTAAGCAAGACCAGTATGTTTCCAATCACCTGATATTGGATGTCGATACAAAAGAAAACCGACTCAATGACTTCGCATTTTGCTTTATTGCGCTGCCGAAGTTCCACAAAACCGTAGACCAATTGAACAACGCGGTGGATAAATGGATTTATTTCTTCAAGCATGCAAGCAAATTGGAGGGCGTACCGGAGCCCTACCAGCGAGATCCGGTGTTTCGAACGGCGTTTGAGGTAGTGCAGCAATACGGCTGGAGCAAGCAGGAGCGGGATGTTTATGACTATGTGAGCATACGCCGCGGCCGCGAACTCAGCCAGATACGAACGGCTAAGGAAGAAGGTGAACGGATCGGTCTGGAAAAAGGCGAAAAGCGCTTGGCACACAAAGTGACCTCGCAACTTATCGCTAGAGGAATGTCTGATGAAGAGATCGCACAGATACTTGATTTAGGTGTTGAAGAAGTTGCGGCGATAAGAAGAAGTGTACCCGCGTGATTGGCTACGAGCCGGTCGTGCGAGAGGAATGGCCGGACGGTTTATACCTACAACGGGGGTCGCGGCGGTCATGCGGTGTTCGCCATGGCGGCCCACGACTTGGCGTCATCGAAAAGCCGGCGGACGGCTATACGATATTCCAGTGGTCGCCGCCGTCCATGATGGTGGTACCCCTGACCCGCAAAGTCCCCTATACCCCCCTTGAAGATTTCATTCCGATATTTATGGATATCACCGCGTCCAACGCGCTGTACGTGCGCGCTGATTCGCCTTATAAGACGTTCGAGGAATTCATTGATGGGGCCACAAGAAGAACAAGCTCACTATGGGGGTCAACAATCTTGGCGCATCCCCGAATCTGTCGGCAGTGCAATTAGCGCAGCAGTTCGGGCTGGAGTTCAAGACACTGACGTTGAAAACTGTCCCTAAGACCATGGCCGGCTTGCTCGGTGGCCAGGTCGATGTCGCCGTTGGACAGGTGGCCTCATATAAGAAATATGGCGACAAGGTGCGCCCGCTCATCATCCTCGACAATGCCCGTGAACCGTATTTCGAGCTAGACCTTCCGGGCGTACGCACTGTGGGTGAGGCGTTTGCGGGTAAAGCGGTTGGTACTTGGGTCAACGGCGGTTTTGCCGTCAAAGCCGGCACCCCCGAGCACATTGTCAAGCGCTTGGTCGAAGCCAGCGAGGCGGCCCTCGATAACGACGCCCATAAAGCGAAGATCCCACCATTGATTACCTACCGTTGGATTGGCGGCGTCGATGCAGTCAGGGCGATGATCCAAGAAGGCATCGACTTGTATTCGCCGATTCTTGACAGCTTGGGCTTGTTGCAAAAATAGGCTCTGCACGCGGCAAGGCTGCGGGTCTCGATGCCCGCGGCCTGCTCAACCTCTTCTCTTAACGGTGATCATCATGCTGACCCAGCGCTCAGCCAATATGGTCTTCAGTATTTTGGTGTTGTTGGCGGCGGGCTTTTTCGCTTATTTAGCGCGCGAGTTCCAAGAAACCGGTTTGTTGGCGACCTCTGGCCTCACGTCGAAATTCTTTCCGTTAACCATTTTGACCTTCATCGCCGTCTGCGCTCTCATCGTGTTCATCCAATACGCCCTAGCTGACCCGGCTAGAGGGGATGAGAAGGCCGCCCATGAGACAGCCGCACAAGAGACAGTCTTTGGCAATTGGCGTGAAGCACTACGGGGGATCGCGGCCTTCGCCGCCGCCGTAGCGTGTTATCTCATCTGGATACATTGGGGGTTCGTGCCGATGGCGCTCACCACGGGACCCGCATGCGCCGCCGTTATGGGCGTACGCTCGCTCCCCATCTATCTATTTTTGATCGCTGCCGGTTATGTCATTTATCTGGTCTTCAGCCGGCTGCTAGATGTTCAGCTCACCTGATCCCAGGCCAGTGTGGTCTTGAAGCATGGACCCGGTGCTACTCGCATTGTCGCAATTGACCCAGCCCATGAGCATGGTGCTGTTGGTGGCCGGCGTTTTGCTTGGTTTGGTGATCGGTATTTTGCCCGGACTGGGTCCGCCGATCGCCATCACCATCGCTTTACCCTTCACTTTTTACCTAGAGCCGGTACCGTCCTTGGTTTTGTCGCTGGCGATCTACTCGGCCGCCGTCTACGGTGGCTCCATCTCGGCCATCGCCACCGTTCAGGACGGCCACAAGATGTTCAAGGATGGGCGCGGCGGCGAGGCGCTAGGTTTTTCGCTCACCGGCTCGGTGATCGGCGGACTGTTCAGCACCGTCTGTCTGGCCCTCATCGCCCCGCTGCTGGCGGAGATCGCCGTCAAGTTCGGGCCCCGCGAGTTTCTCGCGATCTGCGTATTCGGCCTCGTGGTGGTGGTTCGTGTTGCTGGCGAGAATCTCTTCAAGGGTTTGTTGATAGGTGGGATAGGGATCTTTTTGACCACCTGGGGACTCGATGAGATGAACGGCACCGAGCGTTATACGTTCGGCACCTATCATCTCTATGAAGGCATTCCGTTCGTGCCCTTCCTGGTCGGTGTTTTTGCCCTGTCGGAGTTGTTGATAAGCGCCGAGAAGGCGTGGCAGCCGGTGAGCTTCGATCAGCGTGCTTTGGCGGTGAAGTTGCCAGGGCTGCGGGCACTGTCGCAGCGTAAGGATTTGCTTTTGCGCTCGTCGATCATAGGGACCATCATCGGCATTATCCCCGGTGAAGGCGCCGCTATTGGCGCGTTCTTCAGCTATGCGGAAGCCAAGCGGCGCTCCCCTACCCCGGAGAAATTCGGTACTGGCATTCCTGAAGGCGTCGTGGCGCCAGAGACAGCCAACAATGCCACGGTGGGCGGTGCTCTGGTGCCCACCCTGACCTTGGGTGTGCCCGGCAGTCCGGCGGCGGCGGTGCTCCTGGGGGCGTTTTTGATCCAGGGTTTGGCACCTGGCCCACGTTTGTTCGCGGAACGGTCCGATCTGACGTACGCCATCTTTCTCGGTTTGTTTCTGATCAACATAGTGATAATCTTCGTCGGCTTGTTGATCATCCGCTTTGCCGCCAGATTGGTGGTGGTGCCCACCACCATCATCGTGCCCATCGTGATGTTGCTCTGTTTTGTTGGCACTTTCAGTGTGAGCAATAGTTTGTTCAATGTGGGCGTGATGTTGTGTGCCGGGCTGTTCGGTTACATCGTGCGCAAACTTGGATGTTCCATCGCCCCGCTCAGCATCGGCTTCGTATTGGGGCCGATGCTGGAGCTGTCATTGCGCCAGTCCATGGTGATAAGTGATGGTAGCGCTGCCACGTTTTTCACAAGCCCCATCGCGCTTGGCGTCTACGCTGTGCTCGCCATCAGTATTTTTTGGAGCCCGGTCAGCTCTGCGATTAAGAACCGCTTGGAGCAGTAAACGCAGGGAGATTTAGGCTGGATTTCAAAGGAAACTTCAAGGGCAAAACAGCGCTTGTAACGGGTGCCAGCTGCGGTATCGGCAAAGCTATCGCTATTGGTTTAGGGCAGGCTGGGGCGAGCGTAATCTGTGCCGCCCGGACGCAAAATAAGCTCGAGCAAACGGCCGCTACCATCCACACCCATGGCACGAAGGCCTACGCGGTCACGCTCGATACGACCGATCCGCTAGCCACAGCCAAGCTGGCGGACGAGCCGGGCCGAGCCCATGAAGCTTTCGATATCGTTTATCTAGACGCGGGTGGTGGCGGTGCGATGGCTAGTGTGTTGGACGGCGATATTGAACGCTGGCGCTATGACCTCGAGTTGAATCTTTGCAGCGTCTTCTATGGCATCGAATATTTTGCCCCGCTCATGCAAAGGCGCGGTGGCGGCATGATCATCTTCACTGGCAATGTTTTAACGGGTTCAGCGGGGCTAGTCATTCTGCTCTGCCGAACGAGAGGGCCGGGCTATCCGCCTTCGCAGAGCACAGCTCTCAACTGAAGCCCCGACCACCGCCGCGCCTCCACCCAATCGAGTCTGCTGTTCCAAGGTCGCCCGTATCGGGGAGGCTCGTACTTTTTACTATGAATCAGAAGCGCGCGGTTTTGATCAGTCCCGACGCGGCAATTCTCGTCAAGTCCCAAAATCCATGTTTGTCAGAGGTTTGGATGGCAGTATGAAAAAAGTTTTCATGAACTCGGGTAGCAAATAGCTTGGGTACAAATGTATGAATAACTGGGGCGACCACTGTCTTGACAGTCAGCGTCCACCGGCGATACGGTGTGTAGCTCCGTATATGAAAGGGGTGTCAGCTTCGGCGCTTGTAGCTGAACGCTACCGCCGTGCGGCAACGGGACAAAGGAGTTGCGAGGGCATGATGTGTATAACTACACGTTGTATCGCGGGTTTGTTGGCGCTGGCACTGTGTCCAGCTCTGGTGCTGGCGCAGGGAAAACCGTTTCCACCGAGACTTATCGTTCAGATCACGGTGGATCAGTTACGGGCCGATCTATTGCACCGCTTTAGCGAAGGCTTCACGGAAAATGGCTTCAAGCGGTTGATGCGAGACGGCGTCTGGTATTTGAATGCCCAGCACCGGCATGCCAATACGGAGACGGTCGTCGGGCACACGACCTTGGCAACAGGTACTGATCCGTCCGTTCACGGGATGGTTGCCAACAACTATATCGATCGACGTAAGCTTGACCAAGATAAATCCGAACAAGAAGGCGGCACGGCCGTCATTGACACATCCACCGCACTGCACGTCACGACCGCTGACAGTGACTATCCGCTGCTGAATCCGGACGGCAGCCAATCCGATCACGGCCAAGGCCGCTCACCCCGCGATATTCTATCGACCACGATCGGCGACGAAGTGCGTCTTTCACGAGGTAAGGCGGCAAAAGTGTTTGGTGTTTCTACGAAGGACCACGCTGCCATCGGCGCAACCGGGCACGCCGGTACCGCATTCTGGTACAGCGCGTCGTATTCGACCTTCGTCACCTCTACATTCTATTTGAATGCCTATCCGCAATGGGTCAATGATTGGACGGCCAAGAAGTTGGTCGCCGGGTTCGCCAACAAAAAATGGTCGTTGCTACTGCCTCGTTCGGCTTACAGCTTCGCGGATTTCGATGACCAGAGTTGGGAAACATCTTATCCGGGTTGGGGGCGGGTCTTTGACCGTGACTTTGGGCCAGCTTCGGGTCAATTATTCCAGGGTTATATTTCGGTCAGTCCGGCGGCAGATGCTCTGACCCTGGATTTTGCCAAGGCCTTGATCGTGGGCGAGGCGCTAGGACTCGATGAGGTGACGGACTATCTCGCCGTCAGTCTGACCTCACTGGACTACATCGAGCACACTTTTGGCCCATCTTCGCTGGAGGCGGAGGACCACCTCAAACGGCTCGACGCCGGGCTAGCGGACCTCTTCGTCTATTTGAATGCGCGGGTTGGCCTGGACCACATCCTGATCGTGCTCAGCGCCGACCATGGCGCGACGGAGGCGCCTGGCTATGCCGTTGCGCGTCTACGTACGTCTAACAACTCGTTCGATTACAGCTTGGTCGATGTGCAGCCCATGATGGTGGAGTACAAAGAGTCAAAAGGCGTGAGTGAGCCGCTCAGTAGCTATACAGCGCCGTATGTGTATCTGGATGATGAGGTCATTCGAAAGAACGGCCTCGATCGCGGTGAGGTTCTCGAAGTGGTCGCGAGGACTTTGCGCAGCATGGAAGGCATAGCGCATGCTTTCAGCCATGCACAGATCGCCACCGGTGCGTTACCGGATGATCAAATCGGCCGGGCGGTCACGGCCAGCTTTCATCCCACACGCGGCGGGGATTTGTATTTGGTCCTAGACCCCGGCTGGTTCGTGCGGGACCCCAGCCCGTTAGCGGGCGCGTCGCAACACGGCTCACCTTATGCCTACGATCGTCATGTCCCGTTGTTCTTCATGGGTCCGGGCATAGTACCCGCGCGCGTGCACCGTAAAGTCGAAACGGTCGATGTGGCGCCAACTATCGCGGCTTATGCTCGTACGCGTTTTCCCTCGGGCACCCGCGGCGTGGTATTGCCCGAGGTGGTGCCTCACTAACGCAGCGGCCATCAGTCAGTCGAACCCGTCAGTCAGTCGAACAGTGAACGAAGGCGGTGCGCCAGTTCCGGTGCGTGCTGCTTGGTCATCATCGTGACGTGATCGCCGCCTATAGTGTGGCAAACGAAAAAGCCGGTCGTGAGCGATTGCCATTGATCGCTCGCTGCGGTTTGGCGGTTGTCAGGATCGCTTTCCCTTGCCTTTAAATAAATAACCGGCACATCCAGTGTCGGCGGGGCATAGGCCAGTCGTGCCTGACGATGCGCCACGGCGATCGCCAGAAGACTCTTGACCAAGGTGTTCGCATCCGTCACGGGCACGTCCACTTGCTGGAGCGCGTGCGCGACCTGGGCGACCTGGTCGTCGGGCGACAACTGCGCCAGCTCGTCCTCACCGAGTTGGGTGTCGGCACCGGTGAATCTGCCAAAGACTGCCACTGCTCCGGCCAGGTCACGGGCGGCCGCGCGCGTGGGTGTCTTGTTCTCGAACCAAAGGTCGGCCGCTGGATGAAGTGTGCTGTCGAGCATCACTAGCGCTTCTACTGCGCAATTAACGTCACGTAGCTGTCGCACCACCTCCCAGGCGAGCACGCCACCGAACGAGTGGCCGCACAGCCGGTACGGGCCTTCGGGTTGTTGTGCCCGAATCAACCCGAGATACGCCGCCGCCATTTCGCGCATGTCGTCCTGGGGCTTTTGTCCATCCATGAGTCCACGTGCTTGAATGGCAAAGACGGGTAAATGTGGCGCCAGCTCCGTCGCCAACGGCAGGTAGTTCCAGATCGTTCCGCCACCCGTGTGAATCAACCACAGTGCGCCTTTAGTGGCGTCACCTTTGCACATGGGCACCACCTGACTGGGCGCACTTTGACGCTCCACGACTTGCACCAAATGCTTGACGGTAGCGGATTTGAAGAGAGCGGACAGTGGGATTTTGACTTTCATGCGCTGCTCGACGACCAACAACAGGCGCAGCGCCAGCAGAGAGTGTCCGCCCAGGTCGAAGAAATCGTCATCGACTCCGAAGCCACGTCTACCCAACACCTCCGCCCAGATGTCCAACATCTGCATCTCTCGCGGTGAACGCGGTGCGCGGCTGGCGGGTGACTCGGTCATTGCCATAGCGGGCAGTCGGGCCCGGTCGAGCTTGTGGTTAGGCGTCAGTGGCAACGCTTCCAGCAGAGCGATGCCATCCGGTACGAAAGCGTCCGGAAGTCGCGCGCGAAGGTAGTCGCGTAAATCGGCCGCGGTGGGCGAGCAGCCAGCGGCGGGGACTGCGTAGGCGTTCAATATCGCTGTATCGTCGTCCGTCCTCCGGGTAATGACGGCACTCGATTCGATATCCGGATGTCGCTCAAGCTGCGCGGCGACTTCTTGTGGCTCCACCCGCACGCCGCGGATCTTCACTTGCTCATCGCGCCGTCCGAGTACATGCAGCAGCCCGGCACCATCGATCCAACCAAGATCGCCGGTGAGATACATCACGTCCTCGGCATCAGCCGCTCCCGGCGAGCGCACGAACCGTTCATTGGTGAGGGTCTGGTCGTTGGCATAGCCAAGGGTACGGTAGGGCGTGCGTATGGCAATTTCGCCTGGCTCTCCCGGAGCACACAACTCGTGGTCGGGGCGCACGATGAGTGTCTCGGCACCAGCGATAGGCCGTCCAACGGGCTGGCTGGCAGCGAATGGCTTATCGGGCACTTCGAATGCACATTTCGCCAGCGTCGTTTCGGTCGGACCGTACAGGTTGACGATGTGTGCTGCGCCGCCCGTGCGGGCCCGCCAGCGCGTCACGAGATCACCGTGAAGCGGTTCGCCAGCGCTGAACAGCAAACGCAATGCCGGTAGCGCAGGAACCTCGGTTTGCAGCAGCCAGGTCTGCATCAGCGATGGGACACTATGAATTAGCGTGATCCTCCGATCCGCCAACCAATGCAGGATCGCGGTGCTGGTGGCGCCACCCTCTTGCGGCGGAAGAACGAGCGTGGCGCCCGCACTGAGTGGCGTAAACACATCCCGCAGCAATACATCGAACGACAAGCCGGTCAATTGGGCAGCGCGGTCGCCTGGGCCGATGGCGAAGGTTTCGCGCTGCCACTCCAGAAAATGCGCTAATCCACCGGCGCTGCCCACAACCGCTTTAGGCGTGCCCGTGGTGCCGGAGGTAAAGAACAAATAACCGGGATCGGTGATGCCCGATGGCGTTTGCGGCAGTTGAGTCGTCGAATCGCTCGTCGCGCTGTAGTGCAGCACCGGAACTTGATGTTCGGCGAGCCACTCCAGGGGGGTGTCGTCTGTGCAGATGACGAGCTTTGCGCGGGACTCACGGACCATCAAGGCCCGGCGGGCGGCCGGTAGGGCAGGGTCTAGTGTCGTGACAACACACCCCGCCCGCAGTACGGCCGCTATGCCGATCACGGTCTCGGGACCGGACCTTCCGCTGACGGCTACCACTTCGCCCCGGGCCAGTCCGCGCGCGATGATGCAGCGTGCGGTGTGGATGATTCCCAGATTCAGTTCTGCGTAGTTGAGCGAGCCACCCGGCCATTCCAAGGCGGGCGCTTGCGGTGTACGCGCTGCCCACTGCGCGATACATTCGGTGGTGGGTTGGTTAACCACGGGTGGCTTAAGAGGCGTCATGGGCAGCGGCGGGGCAAGGCGTATTCGCGACAACGGTGCCAGCGGATCGCGCACGATCTCATGTAATAGAAAAACGTACTGGTCGAGCAGCGAGTTCATCCGCGCGCGGCTGAAGCGGGCCTTTTGAAACGCTAGGCGCAGTTCTAGCACCCCTTGCCATTCGGTCACGTAGAGCACGGCTGAAAACTCACACGCCTGGGCAGGCGGTTTGATAAACTGCGCGCTTAAGCCTGCCAGTCCCAGCGTCCGCGGTGGGCTGGGGGTAAAGTTGAACATCAGCTCGAACAGCGGGTGGTCGGCCGCTTGGCGCACCGGAGCTACCTCCTGCACCACTCGGTCGAATGGAATTTCGTGATGTTCCAGACCGCGCAGAATCGTCTCGTGAATGCCAGCTAGCGTGTCGCTAAAGGACGTGCCATCATCGAGCTTGGCGCGCAGAGCGAGGGTATTTAAAAATAACCCTATCAGCCGTTCCGTCTCTTCACGGATGCGCCCACTGACCGGCGTACCAATCACCAGATCGTCCTGCCCTGTCAGTCGGCGAAGCAGGACGAAATAAGCCGTCAACAGGACGGCAAAAAGCGACGCCTGATGCTGGGTCCCCAATGCCGACAGCTTTGCGGTCAGGTTCTCGGGCACTACCGATTCCACGGAATCACCGGTCAGGTCGCGGGTGCCGTCACTGCGTCGCCCGCCGCCCGCTTTGTCACTGCGCAGGTCGGTCGATGCCGGTGCCTCGGCTAGGTGCCGATGCCAATACGACAGGGCATGATCGAGGTGCTCTCGCGTGAGCCGATCCCGCTGCCAGTGAGCAAAGTCGGAGTACGAAAACTGGAGCGCAGGCAGCCGTGGTGCGCGACCCGCGTGTCTCGCGCAATACACCTCCGCCAGTTCTTCCATGAACACCCCGAGTGACCAACCGTCGGAGGCGATATGGTGGGTGGCAAATAACAGCGCATGATCGTCCTGCGCCAGGCGCAGTAGCTGGACTCGCAACAACAAGTCCCGACTCAATATGAACCCTTTCTCAATCTCTGCTTCATAAGCTGCGGTAAGCCGGGCTTCGGTCATGTGGCCCGAGAGGTCCTCACGGGAGAGGGGGAAGCGGTCCAATTGTCGTATCTGAATGTGGTGGGCTCCATCTTGAATCGAGAAGTTGCTGCGTAGCGGCGGGTGACGTTGAAGGATGGTGTCTAGCGCACCCTGCAGTGCCGCCACGTCAAGCGCGCCACGTAAGCGCAGGCCACCGAAGATTGCGTGCGCCGGATCCGCCGGCGCGAGCCGGTCGTTGAATAGCCAGCGTTCTTGGGCGAATGACAGGCAAGGCTCGGCTTTTGGCGTCGAGGTCGGCGTCGGCGCCTTGGCGCGTACCGCGAGCCGTTTCAACAACAATTCACGCTGTTCGGAAGAGAGTTCTTTCAAGCGAACGCCGGGTGCCGTCATCAGTTATTGTCCTGTTCCAACAGCGCGGTGATTTCGGCGGAGTTCAGGCCATCGAGGTCGGCGAGCATGTCGGCCAAATCCTCCGGTGCCACGGCGGCGAGCCGCGCATCGTCCACCACGGTGGCCAGTTCGGCCACACTGGGCGCCGCCAATACATCGGTCAGCGAGAGTTCGACGCCGATCCGGCTAGCGATGCGCGCATTCATCTGGGTCGCCAACAGTGAGTGGCCGCCGAGTTCGAAAAAATTATCGTGGATGCCGATGGGATCGAGCGCGAAGAGGTCCTGCCAGATCTCGGTAAGGCGCTGCTGCGTGTCGGTCTCTGGCGGGCTAAAGCTCTGCGGCATTGCGCCACGTTGCTGCCGGGTCATGAGGCTTTGTGGTTGGGTTGTACCGCCCACCCATTGGCGCAGCCGCGCATTCAGATCACCCGTGGAAATGACCGCACGGGCGACAGTAGGAAGCGCGAGTAAATGCAGGCAGGCGGCGGCACCTTCGTCCGGTTCCATGTAGTACTCGCTGACGGTTTCGCCGAATCCGTCGAGCGCGGATTTGACGGCACTGATGCGCCAAGCATCCCAGTTGATCGAGAGCCACCGCGTGCCCGGTTGGCCGGTGCGGGCCTGGGCGAACGCGTCCATGTACAGATTGGCGGCGGCGTAGGCGCTGAAGCCGAGTCCGCCGAGGACCGCTGCCAGCGAAGACATCAGTACGCAGAACTTTGCCTGGCGGTTCTTCAGTACCGCTTCGAGAACTTGAGTCCCATGCACTTTGGCATGGAACTGCCCCTGGGCCTCGGAGCGGGTTGCCCGGGCTATTTCCGCAAATGTCTCGGCACCAATCACGCCGGCGCAGTGGAATACGCCGCTGATCGGGCCGAGCTGCTGCTCGATTTCGGAAAATACCCGCTCCATGGCATTAGCATCAGCGACATCCACCGCGGCAGTCATGACTTGAGCACCTGCTGCGCGCAGTGCCTGAACCTGTGCCAGGCGCTGGCCGATGGCATCTTGAGTCCCTTGTCGGACGTTCAGGCAATCCGCGTCCGGCGGCAGCGCCGTACGCCCGAGCAACGCTAGCTTGACCGGGCACTGGCGGGCCAGGAAGCTTGCCATCGCCATGCCGACGCCGCCTAGACCTCCCGTAATGACATACACATCGTCACGGCGTGGCACCGAACAAGATGCCGACATTTTCGGCAGTGGGGTGGATGCGTAGTCTTCGATCCAGCGCTGACCGTACCGATACGCGACCACCGGGGCAGTGACGGGTTGGGCGAGTTCGTGCAGCACTGCGGCGGCGGTCGCCTCGAGATCATCGGTGCCAGGGTCTATAGCGCTGGTGATGAGACCTGGTCTTTCTTGCGCCGCTACCCGCAATGCCCCGAGCAGCGGGGTCTGGTCAGGGTTGGGCCGCTCTGCGGCGACGGCGCTCAGTCCACGGGCGAGCGCATGCACGGTGACTTCATCGAAGCTGCCATTGCGAATGAGCGCGGCGCACAAGGACTGCAGTGCAAAGAACCCTTGCTCCTGCCCGGCGGCGAAGTCGCCGGCTGGCTGGGCGGACCATAGATACAGAATGTGATTCGGTAACCCCCTCGTTGCCGCCAGCGCTGCGATCAGGCTCTCCATGGCCGTCGGCTCGTCGGGAGCCAAGATCAGGCTTTCCGCATCGATGTTCGTACGTAACCCACGCCGCACGCGGGCGGCGGTGGCGCCGGCGCGTATCAATGATTCGACGAGGGTGTCACACAGCGCGGAGCCATCATCGAACACCAACCATGAGCGGTTCGCTGGCAACTCCCTGGGCACGGTCGGAGCCGGGCGCCAGTGCGGTACCAGGGCCCAGTCTTCGAAATCTTTGCGGCCCGCCGGCGCTCGCTCTCCCGGCGCTGACGAGGCAACCCAATGCCGTTCGCGGGCGAAGGGATAAGGTGGCAGTGGAACGCGGCGTAGTCCTTCGCGAGCGAGAAGACGAGCGCCAGACGCCTGGACGCCGCCGCACCACAGCTGACCGAGGCCGCTTAGCAATGTGTACCACTCGCTGGCCTTGGAATACGCCCATTTCATCAGCGGCGCCATGACCGTTGGGGGGCCCGCTGTGTGTGCCTGCACTGCCTTGGCGTGGGCGCATAGGGATTGTCCGGGCCCGAGTTCTGCCAAGGCAAAGTCGCCCTCGTACAGGAGGGTGCCGATGGCGTCGCGGAATCGAATCGTGCGTGCCAGGTGACGCGCCCAATATTGAGGATCCGTGGTCTGCGCTGCGCTAAGCCAGTCTCCGGTGACACACGATACGCACGGAATTTGCGGCGCATTGAGTGTCACCGAGCCGACGATAGCCGCTAGCTCAGGCACGATCCGGTCCATCATCTTCGAGTGATACGCGTAGGTCGCGTCCAGCGCTTGGCAGGTGCAATTCTCCAGCGCCAGCTGTGCCTGGAATGCCGATAGTTCCGCCGGTGGACCTGCTACCACGCAGAGGCGGGGGCCATTGGCGGCGGAGAGTGAAAGAGTATCAGGCAGCCGCGGCGTGAGTTCAGCCTCGCCCATCGGTACCGCCAGCATGCCACCACGTGCGACATGGGTTTCGATCAACTTGGCTCGTGCGGCCACGATATGCAACGCATCCGCTAGGCTGAATATCCCGGACAAGCACGCGGCGACAAACTCGCCGACGCTATAGCCTACAAGCGCCTTGGGTTCGAATCCCCAGTGCTGTAACGCTCGCGCCAGTGAATACTCCAGGACAAAAATGGCCGGTTGTCCTCCTCGCGGGAAGTCGATCGCAGCCGGCTCTTTGGGGGACTCGGTGCTGTCACGGCCCAGCATGGCCCGAAGATCCAGTTTCTTTGGCCCCGTGCTGTGGTCGAGCCCCATGCTGTAGTCGAGTAGATCGGGCCCGGCCTCTCGCCAGTTCTTGCCGTCGAACAACACATCCCGGATGTCTCCATCGAGATGGCCAGCCAGCAGGTTGGCACATGCATCGATTTCGGCGCGAAAGGGTCTCTCGAGGCAGTAAAGCTCCCATCCCATGGCCCCGTAATGATCGCCCAAGCCTGGAAACATGAAGGCAACATCGCGCTGCGCCACGGGCGGGAGGGTGGCTTCAACTGACGCCGCGTTGCGTAAGGCCTCGGCGCCTTGGGTTGCTGTAGCAGCCACCACACTTAAGCGGTGCAGGTGCTGGGCGCGGCCGATTCGCAACGTGTGCGCGACCTCCGCCAGCGGCCTATCGGTGTGCTCCAGATGGTCCGCCAGGCCGCCAGCGAGTTCGCGCAGTGCTGGTTCGGTTTTGGCCGACAGTTGTAGCAGCTCGGCGGGATGTCCAGGCGCTGCCGGCTGGCTGTCAGGCGGCTGTTCCAACACCACGTGGCAGTTGCTGCCACCGATGCCGAATGAGCTGACACCAGCGCGCATCGGTCCCATGGTGTCATCATGTGGCGTCAATGATCGCGGGATGTAGAACCCGGACTGCGCCAGTCGCAAGGCCGGATTGGGCGTTTCGACATGCACGCTGGCAGGAATGGCGCGATGCGAAACGGCGAGGACGGCTTTGATGAATCCGGCTATCCCGGCCGCCGCATCGACATGACCGATGTTGCTCTTGACCGAACCGATGGCGCAGTGCGCACCGTGGCCGGCAAACACCTCGCGCAGGGCGGCAACCTCGATCGGATCGCCTAAATGGGTGCCAGCCGCGTGCGCTTCAATCATGGCGATGGATGCCGGCGGCGTGCCAGCGATCTCTTGAGCCTCGGCGATCACCCGGGACTGTGCAGCGACCGCCGGTGCGGTAAACCCGACTTTGTCATGGCCGTCGTTGTTGATCGCCGAGCCGCGTATGACCGCATGGACCGTATCGCCATCTGCTAATGCCTCTGCAAGGCGTTTCAGTGCCACGACCCCCGCGCCGTCGCTCGATACGGTACCGGCCGCGTCTTGGTCGAATGGACGGCACTCGCCGGTCGGTGAAAGAATCGAACCTTGCGCATACCGATAACCACTGACTAGCGGTAGATGAATGGAAACGGCGCCGGCCAGCGCCATATCGCATTCCATGGAGAGGAGGCTTTGGCAGGCTTGGTGAACGGCAACCAGTCCGGTAGAACAGGCGGTGCCAACACTGACGGACGGTCCTTTCAGGTCCAGCAGATAAGAGACCCGCGTTGCCAGAAAGGTCGGATCATTGCCTACCGCCACTTGAAAGGTTCCCGAACGCTGCATTACCTCGCTGTTGGGCCACAAGTGCGATAGCAGATACATGCTGAGTATCGATCCGCCAAAGACGCCGACCACCCGGTCGGGTGCGGCACCGTACCCGGCGTGGTCCAAGGCGGTCTTCGCACACTCGACAAAGACCCGCTGCTGCGGATCCATGAGCGCCGCGTCGGCAGGACTCAGACCAAAATAACCCGCGTCAAAACAGTCCGCGTGTGGCAGTAATCCTTTGGCGGGTACGTACGCCGGGTCACTCACCTCGTCGTCATCGAGGCCGGCGTCTAGAAGTTCGTCGTTGGTGAACCAGGTGATCGTATCCTCGCCTCGCGCTAGGACGCGCCAGAAAGCGTCGATGTCCGGCGCGCCCGGCAGGCGCGCGGCGAGGCCGATTACGGCAACAGCACCCTCGTCGAAGTCGTGAGCGCTCACCGGTTGCCCCTGGCTAGGCGCCGAGTGGAGATAGCGGTACGGGCGGTAACGCGTGCCGCTGCACGCGACAGTTCGAGCCCCTCGTTATCGGGTTGCGTTTTGGCGGTCAGAAAATAGCGGGCTTGGGCGGCAATCGTTGAGAACTTGAACAGATCCGTGATCTCCACTGGTCTGCCGGCGGCGTGTTGCAATTTCGATTGCAATGACAGCAGCAACAGCGAATGACCGCCTTGTTCGAAGAAGTTGCGTTCTGGATCAACGGGCTGTCGCAGCACCTCAGCCCAGATTGTGGCGACCTGCTGCTCCGCTGCGGATCCTGCCGGAGTCGGCGGCGGGGATTGAGCCATCGTGGCGCGTAGCGCTTGCGCTTTGCGCGTCAACACCTGCCGATCGACCTTACCGGCTGTGTTGAGCGGCAAATGCGCTAATTCGACGATTCGCGTGGGCAACATATAGTCGGGAAGACGCGAACGTAGCTGATCGGCCAGCGCGTCGGTATCGAGTTTCGATGCGTCTGACAGGCGCGGAATGTCCTGCGACGCGAAGAATTGCGCGTGGAACGGGCTCTCACGAAATGCTCGTCCGTGGTGTGGCGCGTGATGAGCAAAGACATGCTCGGTCTGGCCGCACCGCACCGTGCCTTCCACGAAGTAATCAGTGTGCAGGCGGTCTTCACAAAGGGTCGCCCCGAAGCGTGCCTCAATGCGATCGCCTGAGGTGACCCGCACGCCGGTCGCACCTAACGGAAAGAACACAGGTAACCAGCAGTGTTCGTTGCGCAGAATATCCAACACCGGCCCGGCCCCGCAGTCGAGCGTCAACCACACCAAAAAGCCGTCGCACCGGCCCGGCCGGGCAATCTGGAATGTGGTTTGATCGCGATAAGCCGCAGATACCGGGCGGCGGTAGTCGAAATCCTCGAACGCCGCCGGCTGGGACAGCAGAGCGGCGTAACTCAGGCCGCGCACGCACAAACGCAAGTCGAACGGATGACCGGACTCGTGAAAAATCCGCTCGACGTAGCGGGCCGGTAGCTCGCTAAAACCCTGTTCCGCCAACAGCGCATCAGGCAACTGTACGGGCGCAAACAAGGTGACCGATTTCTCGGGGATGATCGCCGGTGCATCGGTTAGCAGGTGGCGTGTACGTTTGATGATTTCTGCGGAACCTTCCGATCCGCCAATAGCGCCGACGATCTCCGACAGGCTGATGTCGGCGGGTTCCGGTAGGCGCACGGTGGTGGCGTCGGCATGGATGACCTCGATGCGATCATGCAAACCCAGTGCATGGACTTTGGCCCTGGCTTTTTCGAAGGTGTCCTTCAGCAACTCGATTGCGTACACCTTGCGCGCGCCTGCC
Source organism: Gammaproteobacteria bacterium (assembly GCA_012103455.1). Lineage (GTDB taxonomy): Bacteria > Pseudomonadota > Gammaproteobacteria > HK1 > HK1 > WLWT01. The sequence goes on along the minus strand of WLWT01000001.1, from coordinate 1,119,800 downwards.
TCGATAGCGAACCGCGACAGCAGAGCTTCCGGGCCGGTGCCGATATCGAGCACGACCTTGCCAGGAGCGTGCTTGGCCAGTGCGGCGCGGTAGCTATCATTGCGCCGTTGGTCCGAACTCATGGCGTGATAAGCCAAGTCGTCGTAGACCAGGAACTCGGAAATCGACGGCCACCACTGCGGCACTGTGGCCGCTTGCGGTGTGATAAATGCGATGAGTTGATGTTCGTCATTGTCTTCGACAGCCACCACGGCTGCGTCGGAAACAGTGTCTGCGCTGCGCAGCGCCGTCTCGATCTCACCCGGTTCGACTCGGCGGCCGCGCAGTTTCAGTTGATGGTCGATACGGCCCAAAAAATCGAGGCGACCATCGGGTAGAAAACGAACCCGGTCGCCAGTACGGTACAGCCGAGCTTCAGGGCTCACGTCGAAAGGATGCGGCACAAATGCGACGGCTTCGAGTTCAGGACGCTGCCAGTAGCCACGCGCCAGTTGCGGCCCGCCCAAGCACAGTTCCCCGGCCGCGCCTATAGGGCTGGGACGTAACTGTGGATCGAGTACGTGCACTTCGACCTCGCCCATCGCCCGGCCGATACTCGGCCTTGGGTCGCCGGGCTTGACGGCACCAAGCGTCGCACAAACCGTACACTCGGTTGGCCCGTAAGCGTTTATGTATGTGCGTCCTGGCGCCCACAGATTCACGAGTTCGGTGGTGCAAGGTTCGCCCGCAGTGACTAGAACCTGGAGATCGGGCAGCTCTCGCAGCGGCAAGCGGGCCAGCACCGAGGGTGGCAAGGTAATGGTGTTGATCCTCCACTTGTGGAGCAGGTCGAGGAATTCCGCTGAGGGCACCAACCGCTCCCGAGGCGCCATGTAGAGCGTGCCGCCGTATAGCAGCGTTGAGAAAATCTCGGATACCGAGGCATCGAAACTGAACGAAGCAAACTGCAGCACCCTCGTGCCGTGCCCGATGCGAAATGGGTGGCGTTGCGCGGCGACCATGCGCGCCAGTGCGTGATGTTCGATCACTACACCTTTGCGCCGGCCGGTCGAGCCGGATGTATAAATCATGTATGCGGCATCGCGCGGATCAGCGGCCGCCTGGGGTGGGTCGGCCGGGAGCTGCGCGAAATCTGCACCATCTTCGGCGCACAGAAGTGCGCTGAGCGTGGTCAGTTCGGACAGCTTCGACTCCGTTTGTACATCGACGAGCACCGTGGCGGCTGCGCAATCAGCGATCAGTTCGGCCAACGCTGTCAGCGGCATCCGAGGATCCAGCGGCACATAAGCGGCCCCGGCCTTCATAGCTGCTAGCACACCTGTCAGACGCGCTAACCCTGCCTCCATGCAAATCGCGACAAAATTTCCTGGCCCGATTCCCTGCTTTCGCAGGTGCACTGCCATCCGGTTTGCCCGGGCGTCAAGCTCACGGTAGGTGAGTGTGATGTCACCCTGGGCGGTCCAATACACTGCCGCCGGCAGCTCGGGGGTGGTGGCAACCTGTTCCTCGAACGCTCGGGTGACGGAGCGCTCACAGTCCGGCGGAGCACACCAGTCAGGATCTCGTGACCAGCGACGCAGCAGATCGCGCTCGTCATCCGGTAGCACCTCGATCGCGCCGACGGTCGCGTTGACGTCGGTCACCAGGGCACCGAGTGTCTGGTCCAGGCGTGCCAGGAGCCGCGCGGCGCTCGCCGGATCAATCAGCGCTCGCTCGAAGCCAACGCCGAGTTGTTTGCCGTCACGCACGCTGAAGAGCACGGTCAGAGGAAAATCGGCACGTTCTATGAAGTCCGCAGCTCCCAATTGCAACTGCCCCGCCTGCGTGCTGTGTTGCTGGTCCTCGAAGTCCTCGAACACCAACAGACTCTCGAACATCGGTTGACCGGCCGGAAGGAGACTGCAAGCATGAATATCGACGAGCGGCATGTGTTCGTATTGGCGGGCTGCCACTAGCTGGGCTTGCAATGCCTGCAAGAGGTTTCGCAGCGGCTGCCCGGCTCGAAATTGCACCCGCACCGGTAGGGTATTGATGAACAACCCGACCATACGCTCCACACCAGGCAATTGCGCTGGACGGCCGGATACGGCAGTGCCGAACAGCACGTCCTGAGTGCCCTGACAGTTGCCCAACACCAGCGCCCAAGCGCACTGCACCAGTGTATTCAAGGTCACTCCAAATGTTGCGGCGCTCACGCGCAGAGCGGGGATACGGTCGTTCGAGAGATCGCGGAACAGCAATTGATAGTCCGCCTCATCCGGTCGCGGAGGTTCCGGAACACCCAAATCGACCGCCCGCGTTTCGTGTAGGTCGCCGAGCGTACGCCGCCAGAAAGTGCTTGCTTCGGTGTCCAGTGGCGCCCGCGCAAAAGCGACGAACTCCTTGTACGGCCTCACCTCGGGTAGCTCCGGGAGCTTGCCGTCGATGTAGGCAGCGTAGGCTGTCAAGACCTCGTCCAGGAGCACTGGACCGGACCATGCGTCCAACACGATGTGGTGCCAGGTCCAGATCAGGTGATAGCTGGTCGGGCCCAGCACCACGACGACGAGGCGCAGCAATGGCGCGCGGCTCAAATCGAATCCCTTCAGGCGCTCTTCGCGTTTGAGCGCATCGAGGCGCGCGTCGCTGGCTGAGCTTTCCTGAGTGCCCCAAACCAAGACGCGAAGGGGTAGTTTGACCTTGTCGCCAACAACTTGAATCGGCTCGGGCATACCGTCCCATGCGAAGGCGGTGCGCAGGGGCGCGTGACGCGATAGTGCGAGTTCCCACGCACGCTCGAAGGCCTCCATTTGAAGCGGTCCCTCGAGTGGGCATGTGAACTGTTCAACGTAAAGATCGGGCACCGGGCGTGCGACACATTGATACAACATGCCGGCTTGCAGCGGCGAGAGTTGATAGGCATCAAAGACTTCTTCGTTGCTCATTGGTCGGATGACGCTGAACTCGTGAAACGTGTGTGCTTGCGGCTAATACGGATGATGTGCGGCACGGTCGGTCAGCCCAGCGTCGCCACACTGGTGTGGTGCGGCGGCGTAGCGTGCGTGCTTGTTTTATGCCTCATTGTCGAAGTGGACCATGGAGCGCGCTTTGGCGAGCACGTCGGGTGTTAGCAACTCGGCCGCTTGGACCAGGGCCGTTTGTTTCGACACGTGCTTCAACCGAGCCTTATCGCCGCGGGTGACCGTACTTAGCTCGATCTGTTCGGCAATGGCTTCGATAGTCCGGTTTACGAATACGTCCACGACTTCCAGATCCAGGCCGAGTTCCTGGGCGCGTGCAGCCAACTTGATTGATTTGATGCTATCGCCTCCGCAGGCGAAGAAATCATCTCGAATAGATACGGCGTCGTTTTGCAGCAGATCGGCCCATATAGAGGCGAGCTTGTGCTGCGTTGCCGTTTGTGGTGGTCTCGGCGCTGCCGCCTGTGCGCCCGGCCACTCGGGTGCAGGAAGCGCGGCAAGATCGAGCTTGCCATTGGCCGTCAAAGGAACACTGGCTAGCGGGACAAACAGATCTGGAATCATCGTGAACGGCAAGCGATCGCTCAGATGCGCACGAATCGAGGTAAGCGATGCGCCGTCGTGCAATACGACATACGCGACGAGGCGGGTTTGACCGTCGGGATCTGAGCGCGGCTGGACGATGGCTTCAGATACATCCGCATGCGCCATCAAGGTTGCCTCGATCTCCGCCGGTTCAATGCGGACGCCATGTAACTTCACCATGCTGTCTAGCCGTCCGAGAAATTCGATTCTTCCGTCGGGACGCCGTCTCGCCATATCGCGGGATTTATAAACTCGCGCGCCTTCTCGAGCGGAGAACGGATCCGTCAAGAAAGCAGCCGCGGTTTTCACCGAGTCATCGCGATAACCACGGCCTACTCCGATGCCACCGATGTAGAGTTCTCCGACCACACCGGGCGGCACCGGCGACAGGGTTCGATCCAACACATACGCTGCCATGTTTCGTATAGGTTGCCCGACCGTAATGACCGGCTGTGCCGCGTCCGCTGAGGCCACCTCCGTCAACCGATAGTGGCATTGGTCGTCGGAGCACTCCGTCGATCCATAGGTGTTGAGGATGGGAATGTCCGGATACAGTGCCAACCAACGTTGACACAACTCGGTTGGCAGTGCTTCGCCTGTAGGCACAAGCCACCGTAGTGCTCCGAGCGCGGGTGGGTTGTCGGCCGACTCTGCTTCTTCAATCAACGCCCGCATCATTGATGGCACCACTTGAAGGACAGTGACACCGCGTGCAATACATTCAGCGAAGAGACGGGCGGGGTCCTCTGCTTGTTCGTCCGCAATGATCTGCACAGAGCCGCCGCAGGCCAGTGGCGCGAGGTTCTGCCAAACGACCACGTCGAAGCTCTGCGGCGCGTTTTGGGCCAGGCGGTCTTGCTGGGAAAAATCGAGATCACCGAGTTTGCCGAGCGTGTGATTGACCATCCCGATGTGCTCGACCATCACGCCCTTGGGTGTGCCGGTGGAGCCGGAAGTAAACATCATATACGCCAGATGGTGGTCGGCACACTCGCCGGGAAGCGCCGCCGTATTCGGTTCTGCCACAAGGGTGTCGATGGTAATCAACTCGGCACTGATGTCCTCTATGGCTGACTCCAAAGCGGCGCGTACGGACGCTGCCAAAGCAGTGGTGGTGACGACCACGCGGCTATCGCTTTGCCTAACCACCTGGCCCAGCCGTTGTGGCGGCAGCTCCGGGCTCAACGGCAAGAATGCGCCGCCCGCGCGCATGGTACCCAGCATCGCGAGCGCTAGCTCGGGCCCCCGGGGTAAAGCGAGGCTGACCATGACCTCCGGCCCTACGCCGCGCGCCGCCAGCCCGCGGGCTAGTGCCACTGCGCGTTCGTGCACTTCGGCGTAGGAGAGTTGCTCCTCACCACAACAGAGCGCCGGCGCATCCGGCGTCTTCACCGCCCAGCTCTCGAACAACGCGACGACAGATTTCTCCTCGGGTAGATCGATCTGCGGTCCCTGTGATGCGGCAATGACGGCGGCCGCCGTGTCAGCGTCCAACAGTGATAGATCGCTGATTGGTAGGTCGGGCGCGGCGAGCATCTGCCGTAGGAGTACTTCGAAACTGCTGGCGATGCCCGCGATGGTCTCGGGCAGGAACAGATCCGCATCGTACTTCCACGCTGCTTGCAAGCGGCCCAGGCTGTCGCGTTTCATCTCTAAGTTGAGATCGAACTGCCCGTCTTGCTGAGGCAGCGCAATTGGCTCAAGCAACAGATCCGCGAATGGCACGGCGGCCTCGTCCACCGCCGGCAGGAGTGTGTTTTGCAAAGCGGCGTAGCGATGGAACTCTTGCAGCACGAAGGTGGTTTGAAACACCGGCGGATGGCTGAGGTCACGCGTCGGTGCAACGCGATCCGCAATCATTGAAAACGGACAATCCTGGTGCTGCATCGCTCCCAACAGCGCGCTTCGAGTGGCTGCCAGATGGGCCGCGAAGTGCGTCTCGGTCGCAAACTGCGCGGGCACTGGCAGCATGTTGATGAAATCTCCGACAAGCTCGCCAAAGCCTCGCCCTCTACGACCCGAAAATGGTGTTCCGGTGATGATGCGCTCCTGGCCGGTGAACCGGTGAAGGAGAATTTGATAGCTGGCCAACAGCGCCATGAAGAGCGTCGTATCGTGTGCGCGTGCAAAGCCTTCCAACCGGGTGGTCAAGGTGGCGTCAATTTGCTGAAAGTGGGTGGCGCCGCGAAACTTTTGCCGCGGCGGTCGGGGATAGTCGCAGGGCAAGTCCAGCACTGGCAGGTCGCTGCCCAGTTGTTGGGCCCACCAGTCGAGATCAGCGTCGAATGCTCCGTCGCTTGCCTTGCCGCGCATCTGCAGGACGTAGTCCTCAAAGCGTAACGGTAGTTCGGTCAAGTTTGCCATTCGGCCAGTGGTGGCGGCCTCATACGACTCGCGCAATTCATCCATCAGCACGATCAGTGACCACAGATCGCCCACGATGTGGTGCAGCACCAATGAGAGGACGTGGTGCGCCGGGTCAATCTCGAAGAGCCGCGCACGTAGCTGGGCGTTCTCACGCAGGTCGAAGGGCGCTCGGGCGTGCTGTCGCACCGCCTGGATAAGACGGACGTCGTCCCAATCCCGCGCGGTAATTCGCTCGATGGCGGGTAAGCGAGTCCGATCGACTTGTTGGCGCAGCGTGCCGCCTAACTCGGAGAATTGCATGTGCACGCAATCGTGGCGCTCGACCACGGTAGTGAAAGCTCGGTTTAGAGCATCATGGTCCAGTGCACCACGGATGCGTAGCGGCAGAGCCATGGAAAACGCAGAACTCGCGGGCGCGAGTTGCCACAAGAACCACAGCGCTTCTTGGCCCGGACTCAGTGGAAATTGCGCGCCTTTGACCCCTAGTCGTTCGCGGAGCAACTGTTTGAGCCGTACTTTTAACTCATCGGCACTCGTTTGTTCAGTTCGTGTGGCTGCGGTCACTGCCTGTCCTCGTATTGAGCGACGAACGCCTCGAGTTCTTCCTGGGAGAGTTGATCGACCCGCGCCAGGAGTGCGAGCGGATCACTGTCGGTGGCATGTGGGGCCGCCTCATCGCCGTGTTCGCTCGTCAAACTTGCCAGATGGCGGGCCAATGCGCCGACTGTGTGAAATTCCCAAATCAGCGTTGTGGGCAGTTCGATGCCGAGCCAGTCTTCGAGCGCCGCTACCAGGATTTGGGCGGTCACGGAACTCATACCGAATGCCGCAAAACGGTCTTCCTCATCAATAGCTGTGCGGCGCAGGCCGAACTCGTCGGCAATCCATACCTTGAGCCAATCGACAAAACGCATATAGTCAGCCGAATCCGCGTCGTTTGGACCGCCAACGAAAACAGATTGCGGCTGCGCTGCCAAAGGCGCTTGTTCTTCGACCTCTGTGATGGCGACCTCTGTGATGGCCTGCTTTGACGTGAGCAATGCGTCGAGTTCACAGGCTTCGCCCACTGCTCCTTGCTCGATATCACCGATGGTCTGCTCAAAGCCGGCAATCGTTGTGTCTAACTCCGCGCGCTCGAGCAACGCCCGTTGCGCCGGGCTCGGTTGTAACGACTTGGCGCGGCGCCGCTCGAATCGGGCTCTTGCCCAGTCGAGCGCGCGGGATTGAGCGGGTGTTGTGAATTGCGACGATCGATACCGTAAGCATGCGAGCAAAATGCCGAAGCTCGCCGTCTCGCCGATCTGCAACTGCGCCCAGATCTTCGCTGCTTGTGTTCCCCCGAAGCTGCCGGCGTGAGCGCCTGCGTAGGCTTGCACTTCATCGGCCATGGTGCGCAACTCGCCGGCCAGCTCGTGGGTACCGAGATTTTGGCTGACGAAGTCGCAGAGTTGTTCAGGCATATGCACGAGACGCGCACCGATATGCGCATTCATCGGCTCCGTCGGTCCTTCGAAAATCCGCAGCACCCGCGCGTCACGTAGTATTTGCGGGGCAATGTTGGACTCGATATAACCGCGACCCGCCAGTTGTTGCACCAACCTGTCGGCCGCCCGCCAGGCGTATTCTGGAGCGCACGTTTTCAACGCGCAGTAGAGTTCTACCGGTACGGTTTCACCGGCATCCAGCCTGGCGCCCACCACCTGCACGAGCGCTTCAATGGCGGTGTGTGCGGCGCTCAACTCGGCGATGTGAAGGCGGGTGGCAGGATTGTCGATCAACACGCCCGTCGCGATGGTGCGCCGAGCTGCGTGGCGGGCCATCAACTGCAGGGCGCGCTTGATAATACCCAGCGACATGCCGGCAATGATGAAGCGGCCGTACTCCATGGTGTCGGAGGCCGGCGTCATACCGTCGCCGATGTCACCCAGACGCTGCTCCGACCCGACTTGTACACCTTCCAACAGCACCTGATTTTGCACCATGGCGCGCAAACCCATGGTCAATGCTTCGGGGCCTTGCCTCAAGCCGGGTTGACCGGCTTCCAGCACGAACCCGGTTACGCCGTGCGGTGCACCTGGCGGACCTTCGAGCCGGACAAAAGTATTGATGACACTGGCCCACGCGGCCGTCCCGCTCCACCATTTGGTGCCCCAAAGCCGCCATCTTTTGTCGCCGCTTGGAATGCCGTGAGCGGACAAATTGCGAATGTTGGAACCCGCGTCCGCCTCCGTCATCGCAAAGGATGCAAGCTTTCGCCCCGCCGCTAGATCCGGCATCAAACGATCGATGAGCGCGGGCTGTCCGTAGCGCAAAATCGGCCGCAGGCCGAGCGCGTTGTTGACCGCAGTGAACGACGCGAGCGTCGTGTCGATGGCGGCCAACTGTTGGATGATTTCGATGATTTCCAGATCGCCGAGTCCGAGGCCGCCATACGCCTGCGGCGCAACCATGCCGAGCAGACCCGCGTTGCCGAAATCCATCACCACGTGGGGAGGGATCGTGCGGCGCTCATCCATTAGCCGGGAGTTAAGCCGGGAAGCCGCGTAGTCGCGAAGCCAGGTCTGCAACTCGGCTACACGCTCGGTCTTGCCGGGTTCACGGGATGCGGAAGACCCTAGCGCCCGTTGCATGGTGCTGGAGACGAACTGAGCGTTAAGCCACTGCATCTCGGTGCGAAGAGAACCGGCTGCGAAATCGCGGCGGCAGACGTGACGTTGTTTTTTGCCGGTGTGGGTTTTTGGTATGCCTTTGGGCGGGAGCAGCAGCAGCGCTCCCAATTCGAGGTCGTGCTGTTCGCTCAGTTGCGCGCGGACCGCCTTGACCAGGCGGTCGCGCAGCGCGTCCGCTTCCGGCCCGCCCCGTCGTACGATTCTGAGCGCACTACGGGTGACTTCATGTACCACCGCCAGGCAGGTAGCACCGCTCAAATCGGCCGCAAAAACCACAGCTCCACCAGGTTCGAGTTCCGGTACGCAGGCCTCCACCGTTTGTTCAATGTCTTCCGGGTTGTAGTTGATGCCGCGCAGCACCATCATGTCATCCATTCGCCCGATGATAAATAGGTCTCCAGCGAATACTCCACCCAAGTCGCCGGTGCGTAACCAGCGGGCATCGTCATCGGGTAAGCTTGCCTCGAATCGCTCGCGGCTCAATTCCGGTCGTTCCCAATAGCCTTTCGCAACTGACCCACCCGTCGTCCAAATCTCGCCAATGTCGCCCCCGCTGAGAGGGATCAAAGTATCGGGATCGACGATCACGATACGGTTGGCCACCGGCGATCCGTTGCAAGCCACGAGTTCACGCTGGCGATGCGAAGCTGAAGTCGCCGGCTTCAACTGGCGCTCATTCAGTGCGTCGGCGTCGAAACACCGGGTGACGACCTCTCGCTCTGGTCCGTTGGCGCTGATGGTCAAGGTGTTTTCAGCCATTCCGTAGCCCGGGCACAAAACGCGCTCACCCAGGCCATGACGGGCGAATGTTTGGCGAAACGCCGCCATCGTTTCGGCCCGCACTGGCTCGGCACCATTGATCAACACCTGCAAGGCGCTCAGGTTAAGCGAAGTGCGTTCGCCGCTCGGTATGCTGAGACAGGCCTGGTAGGCGAAGTTCGGCGCCGCTGAATGGGTAATGTTCTGGTCGGAAAGAGCGTGTAGCCAGCGGGAGGGGCGCTGCGCAAAACTCGTGGGCGCCATGAGCGTTGTCGTGCAACCCGCATACAGCGGCACAATGAGGCCGAATACCAGTCCCAAATCATGATAGAGGGGCAGCCAGCTCAACAGCCGGCTGTCGGGACGAACGGCAAAAACGCCGCACGTCTCACGCGCGTTACTCAATAGGTTGCCGTAGCTGATGGCCACCCCTTTGGGCGCGGACGTGGAGCCGGATGTGTATTGCAAGTGCGCGATGTCGCCCTCGCCAATATCGGGATGGACCCAGGTGGGCGCCGCATCGGGCTGAATGTCCGCAGCCGTCATGATGGCGAGTTCCGGCCTCGCTTTGCTCAATGGCGCGATGAGTTCGGGCGTCGTATAGATGACCCCAGCTCCGCTGTCTTGAATAACGTTGCTGGCGTGGTCCAACGGGCGGTTGGGCCGCGGATGGCGAATGGGCACGGCGATCGCGCCAGCGTAGAGGCAGCCCAGATAGACAGTGACGAATTCTGCGCCGGTCGGTAAGGCCACGACGACGGGCTGTTGGCGGATATCGCCAAGCTTCGTGGCGGTGAATTCGACCAGGCTCGCGGCAAACGCACGCGCCTTAACGTCGAGTTGCTCCCATGTTAAGGACCGCTCCTCGTTCCCTCGTGAAGACATAAAACGAAAAACGAATGCATCACCGCCGCTTTGGCGCCGGCGACTCAGTGCTCCAATCAACTCGTCAATGTTCATTATCCTTAATCATCCAATCCACTTGCGACAGTCGAAACTCGATATGCGCTCAAAACTCCGCGCGTGTCCGAGGTCAGTGTTCTAGTTTCAGCGCGGGCAAGTAATCTTGGCAGTCGCCCAAATGCCGCTGCCGAAGTCTCGCCGCGCGGTCGGTATGCTGGATAGTCGGTAGATTCAACGTAGTCACCCCTCCCGGGTGGCGCTGACCATTGATTTACTACTTCGGCAAAAAATTACCCGACACAAATTAATAAAATGTGTTATAGTGATGCTATGAAAAAGACAGACGGTCGCTCACTGCCCCATTCCGCGCGAGAAGCCATCCGCAGGCACGCGGTTGCGCAAGTATTATCGGGTGAAAGCCCTGAAAAAGTAATTAAAGCCCTCGGATTTCATCGTTCTTGCATTGACGATTGGTTATCCAGATATGAGCAAGGTGGTGAACAGGCGCTGTCCACCGGCAAGATCACGGGTCGCCCAAGAAAGTGTCCCGATGAATATGCGGATCGCTTACGTGAACGGGTTAAAACGAATCCGTTGCAATTGGATTTTCACGATGCCTTGTGGACACGCTCGATGATTCAGATATTACTGAAAGATAAATTTGGCATCGAGGTCAGCGAGCGCTCGGTGGGCAATATCCTGTCTCGTTGGGGGATGAGTGCGCAGCGCCCTCGGTTTAAGGCATACGAGCAAAACCCTGATCAGGTTAAGGTATGGTTAAGAGAAACTTGGCCTGAAGTACAACGAGAAGCGAAAAGGCGCCGAGCGCGGGTCTATTTTGGCGACGAATCGACGATCCGGTCGGATTATCATCGTGGTACCACTTGGGGGGTACGGGGTGATACGCCAGTTGTAGCGAAAACGGGTCGGCGCTTTAGCGTGAATAGGCTGTCAGCCGTTTCGCCGAAGGGTCACCTGCGTTTCATGGTAACTGAATCACGGGTAACCGCAGACGTTTTTATCGACTTTCTAAGGCGTTTGTTGCACAACGCCAAGCGATCGGTCTATTTGATTGTTGATGGCCATCGAATTCATCGAGCCAAGAAAGTGCAAGAATTTGTCCGCACTAGCCAAGGTAAGCTCACGTTAGTATGGTTACCGCCGTATTCACCGGAACTCAATCCTGATGAGCTAGTATGGCATCATGTAAAAAGCCAACGAATTGGGCGGACAGTGGTGGCTACAAAGGAGCAACTGATGGCCTTGGCTCGTTCGGTGTTGCACTCACTGCAACAGAATACGCAAATAATTAAACGGTTTTTCTATGAAGAGCATGTCAGATATATTCTGAATTAATGTCGGGTAATTTTTTGCCGAATTAGTACCTCGGTCTTCGCGTGCGCTCCGTTCACGTGGCGAATATCAATGGCCCGTGTCAGGTGAGTGAATATCTCCAGATACTCACTAAACCCAATCCACGTCAAAATACTTCAACGAAAAAAGTCTATTATAGATTGCAACCTGTCACAATACTCTTTAAGGTATGCTTCCCAGTCACAAGTAGGAGGATTCTGGCGTGGAAAAAGCAGATGTGAAGGAAGAACGGAAAGGCGATACCAAGGATGAAAACAAGGCCAAGAAGGCCGAGTACAAGAACAAATATAAGACGGAGTACAAGGCCAAGAAGGCCGAAAACAAGGCTCAGAAGTCGGCACACAAAGCCCAGAAGGCGGATCACAAAGCCCAGAAGGGTGGTGAAAAGGGCAAAGGTAAGGCTGAAAAGGTTACCCAAAAGGCCGAGGCTCAGGCTTCAGCTTGAATCGAGAAGGGTACAGCAATCGCAGGCCGATGCCCTTAGTGGATCGGTAAGTGAGGCTGGTGCCTTAGCGGTTTTGGTTTCAGGGATCCAATCGTCTGTATTGGATCCCTGAAAAGGTGCCGCACGGATGTGGGATGAACTTTTGATGAGCTAGGACATGCACGGACCGCGGCCCGCGTTGAGCGCCAATTCTCTGGTGTTCGGTAGTCACACCTCAAGTTGTGTTTGCGGGCTGGACCTTGGGTCAACAGCGCACGCATAGCCCCTCAGCGACATTGAATTTGTTTTCGTGCTGGATTTATCGCGCCGTTGGAATATTTGTCGCTGCTGAATAAGCTGTGTGCTGTCAAAGAATTTCATGGGCTAACGAACGCTCCAGATGGGTTGTGGCCGTCGCGCAGCGCCCCGGTGGGTTGATTGGGTTATGTGTGGAATCTGCGGAGCTTTTCGACCCTACGGGCCGCCCCCTGCTGACGTTGCCGTAATCGAGGCGATGCGGGCGACGCTCATTCACCGCGGCCCTGATGATGCGGGTGTTTACCTGGACCAGTCGGTAGGACTTGGTTTCCGTCGTCTGGCAATCGTCGATCTGCACACTGGTAACCAGCCACTCACCAATGAAGACGGCTCACTACGTCTCATCTGCAACGGCGAGATATTCAATGCGCCCGACCTACGCAGGCGACTGAGCGCACAAGGCCATCGATTTGCAACTCGTACCGATACCGAGGTGATTCTCCATTTATATGAAGAATACGGTATCGAGCTAGTTCATCATCTCAATGGTCAATTCGCTTTTGCGTTGTACGACTCAACTCGCCAACGCCTGTTCTGTGCACGTGACCCGTTTGGAGTGTCGCCGTTTTTCCATACGACGGTGCGCAATGCTTTCGTGTTCGGCTCCGAGATCAAGGCTATCCTCGCCTATCCCGGCGTCGAGCGGCGAGTGGATCTGACCGGACTCGATCAGGTTTTGTCGTTGCCGGGACTAGTCAGTCCGCGCACGATGTTTGCGGGCATTGACAGTTTGCCGCCGGGCCACTTTCTCTTGGTCAATGCCAAGGGCGTACAAACTCAGCGGTACTGGGATATCGACTTTCCAATGGCCACCGACTTGCCGGTGAAACAGGCGAATGACTGGCAAGGGAGTTTGCGCGAAACTCTAGCGGCTTCGGTCAGCCGCCGGATGATGGCTGATGTTCCGGTTGGCGCTTATCTCAGTGGCGGGCTGGACAGCTCGCTCATTACCCGGCTTATGGCTGAACAGTGTGACGAGCCGCTGTCCAGTTTTTCGGTCGGGTTTGGCGATCAGATGTTTGACGAGAACCGGTTTCAGCAGATCATGGTCCAGGCGCTCGGTTCCACGCACAGCGCTATTCAACACCCCGCCGATGAAATCGAGGCTGGCTTGCGTCGGTCTGTCTTGCACTCCGAGTGCCCCATCAAGGAAAGCTACAACACTGCGGCACTAGCGTTGTCTGCGACGCCGCGTGCGGTAGGCGTCCCGGTCGTTCAGAGTGGCGAAGGCGCGGACGAACTCTTTGCCGGGTACATCGGCTATCGCTATGATGCTTTTCGAGCGCTTCGCGGCGCTCAGGAACCCGATGCCAAGGAGGCGGCATTGCGCGCAAATGCATTCGGCGATGCGGCTGTGTTCTACGAGAAGGCATTGGTGGAACACGAAGCGCAGCGCGCCCGGCTCTACTCACCGGAGGTACGCGCGGAGCTGGGTGAATTCCGCTTCACCAATTGGCCGTTGGTCGATCCGGAACAGGTGCGCGGACGGCACGCGATTCACAAACGCTCCTATCTCGACATGAAACTTCGGCTTGCTGATCATTTGCTGGGCGACCACGGCGATCGGATGCTGATGGCCAATTCGGTGGAAGGACGTTTTCCGTTTCTTGATATCGAGGTGATCGAGCTGGTGCGCTCCATCCCGCCGGATCTCTTGTTGCATGATTTCACGGAGAAATTCATCCTGAAAGAAGCGGCGCGCCCACTACTGCCGGCAGAGATTGTCGAGCGCGAGAAGTTTGCTTTTGCCGCACCCGGCAGCGCTTATTTGTTACGCCGGGGTGCCGATTGGGTCGAACACCTGTTGGCGCCGGAGACGATTCGTTCCCAGCGCTATTTCGATGTCGATGAGGTTGAGCGATTGAAACACTCGGCTTTGGTCTCTGACCCACTGCCTACCGGTGGGATGCCTGAGGACCCGCTTTTGACCATTTTGACCTTTGGGATTTTTCTTGAGTGTTTCGATATGCCCGAACTCGGTTGCGGGGCGGCATGATGGGATTCGTGGTGGCGATCAGTGGTACCTCTGGTGCCGGCAAAAGTTCGCTGATGCACGCCATTGCGGCGCGATATTCTTCCGTCGCGCTCATGCACTTCGACCACTATATAGTGCTCGGCACGGACGGCGGCGACATCCAAGGTTGGTTGGATGCAGGCGCCGATCCCAATCTGATCGAAACCCCGCAGCTAGTCATGGATTTGGAAGCGCTGAAAGCGGGCCGGCCAGTGATACCGCCGGGTGGGGGTCAAGTAGATCCCGCGCCGCTCATCTTGCTGGAAGAGCCTTTCGGCCGCTATCGCAGCGCCATCACGTCGCAAATCGATCTGTCCGTCCATTTGGAACTGCCCCACGACATCGCCTTGGCACGCCGTTCGCTACGTTCGGTGCGGGCCGTAGCCGACGGTGCCGGACACCACGAGCACGTCCACGCGCTGGCCGATCTGATGGGGCAGTTCGCCGCCTACCTCGGTCCGGGACGGGAAGCCTACCAGCTGGCCGAAGTGTTTGCCCGGGAGGTGGCGGATAGGGTGCTTGATGCGATGCGCCCCGTTGACGAACTGGCGGGTGACAGTATTGCCCTCATGGTGGAACGCAACGGACCAGTACCGGACGACGGGTCAACACCTGATGAGCAAGGCACAGAGGAGCCTGGATGAGCGAACAAACCATGAACATCATGGGCGTGGTCGGGGCCGGGACTATCGGCATGGGGGTTGCGCATCTATTCGCACAGGCCGGAGTCAATACCGTGCTGATCGACCGCTATGATGTTCAGCTCGAAGCTGCGCGTGCGCAGATCAGGCAAAACGCTCGCATGTATGCGCTCGTGCAAAAAAACCTTGCTGACGCCGATGTGGTGGTCGGTCACTTGACCTTCTCTACCCAACTCAGTGACATCGCGGGGGTAGATTTCGTCATCGAAAACATCACCGAAAATGTCGAGGTGAAAACAGCGGTACACCGGGAAATTGACGCCATCGTACGTTCCGATGTTCCTGTTGCTGCCAATACATCGGCTATACCGATCACTCGCATAGCGGGATTCGGGAAGCATCCGGAGCGGGTCATCGGCATGCACTTTATGAACCCGCCGCCTATCATGCCTATGGTGGAGATCATTCGCGGCACGCACAGCTCGAAGTCCGCGCTCGGTGCCGCCGAGGCAGCCGTGACTCGGGCGGGCAAGCAATCGATCACCGTTAACGACAGCCCGGGCTTTGTCACCAATCGAGTGATGATGTTGATGGTGAACGAAGCGATGTTTCTGGTCCACGAAGGCGTCGCCGGTGTGCAGGAAGTGGATCGACTCTTCAAGACTTGTTTCGGCCATAAGATGGGTCCGTTGGAGACGGCGGATCTGATCGGGCTGGATACGGTCAAACTGTCGCTCGACATTCTTTATGACGAGTTCAACGACCCGAAGTACCGGCCCTGTCCATTGCTCAAACGATTGGTTTACGCTGGCCACACGGGCCGTAAGGTCGGGCGGGGGTTTCATGTTTATTGGTCGAATAGAAAGGAGGCAAACCATGTCGAGTGAACATGCAATCGATCTTATTTCGGACTTTGTGTCGAAAGCCTTCGAGGGGGCTCGGATAGGGCCCGAGCAGGACATTTTCGAATCGGGATTCGGCAACTCCATGTTTGCCATGCAGATGGTCACTTTCGTCGAGACCACCTTTGACATTGAGTTGGATGGTGACGATCTGGACATTGATAGCTTTCGCTCGATTGCTCGGGTTGCCGAGCTAGTAGCGCGTAAGCGCCAGGAGACAGCTTCCTGACGTAAATGGCTTCATCGTCTGAATTACAAGCCAACCTTGCGCACGCGCGCGCGCTGGCGGGACGTTGCGCAAACCGCTGTACAACCATTCGCGCGCCGAATCGATCGCGACGCTCTTGTTCCAGAGCAGGTGATTGATGCACTGCGCGTGGCAGGGGCGTTCGCCAGCGGATTTCCTGAAACCTTGGGTGGACCGTCGGGCAGTGCAGCCGATCCGGTCGTTGCGGCACTGGATCACGGCGCCATGCACGAGGCCATGGGGCGAGCCAGTGCCTCGGTGCAGGGATTGTTGAACGTGCATCACATGGGTGGCAGTGCGGTGGCGCGTTGGGGCAATGCCACGCAAAAAGACCGTTGGGTGCCGCAGCTTTGCAGTGGCTCGCTGCTGTGTGGCATTGCCATTACGGAGCCCGACGTTGGCAGCGACATCGCAGCCGTCAAGACGATGGCGAAAGCCACCGGGGGTGGGTTTGAAATCACTGGTGAGAAAGCCTGGATCACCTGCGGGGCGGCGGCCGATCTGTTTGTGTTGGTCGCGGCCTCCGACGGTGGTCCGGTAGCGCTGTTGCTGCCGAAGACAACGCCAGGACTTCACATATGCCCCATCGACGACATGCTAGGATGCCGGGGCTACATGATGGCCCGGCTGGTATTGGATGGCGTATGGCTTCCCGGTGACCACGTATTGGGTCGTTCTGGATTCGGTACTTCGCATGTGGCCGCGACGGGGCTTGAAAGCGGACGATACAACCTCGGCTGGGGCTGTGTAGGGCTCGCGGACGCGGCGCTGGGTGTGGCCATGGATCACGTCAAGACCCGCGAGCAATTCGGCCAACCTATCGGTGAATTTCAATTGGTGCAACGCCTGATCGCGACCATGATGACCGACATCCACGCCGCCCGCGTGATGTGCGAGTCCGCCGGTGTCGCGCGGGGCCAAAAGGCGCTGCACGCAACCAAAGAGGCCACCATGGCGAAATATTTTGCTTCGCAGATGGTGAACCGTGTCGCCCGCGATGCGCAGCAGCTATTAGGCGCGCAAGGTATAGGGCCCGACACACCCATGGCTATGTATTTCCGTGACGCGCGAGTGATGGAAGTCATCGAGGGGACCACGCAAGTGCTGGAGACGATGATCGCTCGGTATGGTTATGCGGAGACCATGGGGTGAGCGGCCGGTATGACTTGGCAACCTTGAGTGGGGAAAGTCGTCTTGCGATTCTCGATGGTTTGCAAGCCATCGGCATCGAAGCGCGGTTGGAAGATACGGAACTGCTGGTTGTGCCGGTGTCCGCTACACAAGCCAGTGAAGCGGAGGGACTGATCGCCGCCATGCGTAAGACCCATCGGCTGGTGGCGCGCAAAGTGTTGCGCGAACGCAGATCGAAGGCGCATCTTGGCTGTTCTGACCGCGAGTTGGCCGATTGCAAAGACTTGCATTTCTTCGGCGACGGATTGACCGGAATCAGCGGAGATCTGCTGCGGTTGTTTCGTTACTTCGAAGATTGGTTTCGTGGTTTAGCCAGGGACTTCGGCGCACACGACCAACATTATCCGGTGATGCTGCCCAGCGAACTCTTGCATGAGGTTGGATACTTCGGCAATTTTCCGCAACACGTCACGTTGTGTTGTCATTTTCCCGATCGCTTGCCGGTGCTCGAGAACATCGCCCATCAAGCGAAGAATGTTTCCAGTGAATCGTTGCGAGCAACCTTCGGCGAGACCGTGGATGCCCCATCACACGTCTTGACTCCGGCCGTATGCTTGCCGTGCTATTCACAGCACCAAGGACTGCGAATTTCCCGCGGAAGTGTGCACTGCATCACCATGCAGAACCATGTCTTTCGCTATGAGGCAAACCGTTTTCGTCCGTTGTCCAGAGGTTGGGATTTTTCGGTGCGCGATATCGTGTTATTCGGTTCCGGAAACGACTTATTGGCGTTGCGCGCGGAGGTAATGGAGCGCGTTTTCGAGTTGTGCGAGTCCTTGGATTTAGATGTCAGCCTGGAACTGGCCAATGATCCGTTTTTTCTGGACACGGGGCGGGATAAGGTCGTCTATCAGCGCATGGGAGAGGTGAAATATGAATTGCTCTTCCATTGTCCAGGGCGCGATGCACCACTCGCGGCGTCGAGTTTCAATTTGCATAGAGACTATTACAGCAGCATCTACGATATCGCTTTTGACGACGGTTCCAGGGCTGAAACAGCCTGCATGGGTTTCGGAATAGAGCGCTGGCTGTATGGATTTGTGACGCAAAAAGGGCTCGACACCGAACGCTGGCCCGAGCCGGTACGGCACGCGGTCACGCAGATGCGAGATCGGTGATTGCCACTATTTTGCGAACGATACGGACTGTTGGGCGCGGTGCGGCCAATGCAAGCCAGGTGTCGCCGATCGCTTCGGCGTGCAACCACCAGGTTGATGCATCTGCGTGTGCGGGCGGTAGCCGCCGCAGCTGCGGCCCGGGCACCGTGAGTTCGATGTCTTTCGCAGGCAGGTGAAAGCCAAGCCCAGTGGCCTTCATGATCGCTTCCTTGGCGGTCCAGAACTGAGTGAAAATGGTCACGGGATCGGCGCTAACCGTCATCGTAGCTTGCTCGGATGGGGTGAACACGCGAGCTGCGATGGCGGCGAGGTCGTGCGTGCGCTCAGGACGGCGTTCGACATCGACACCGATTGATACGTGACGGGCAACGGCAACCGCAATCATTCCCTCGGTGTGCGAGAGATTGAAATGCACGTCCGGGTGATGCGAAAGATATGGCTTGCCGTGGTTTCCCGTGGCGATCACCGGATAGTCCAAGCCGGCTTGCGTCAGGGCGAAGTCCACGGTGCGATGGGCCACCACGAACAGGCGCCTGGCCCGCTCCACGACAAAGCGGTCCGCGCGGGTACGGTCGTGCGCACGCAACTGCCCGTAGAGGGCTGCTAGGACACCCGCTGGAATTTCCGGTACCGGGCAGAGGTAAACCGTTACGGACACCTGAGAGACCTCGTTGGACCTATAATTAAGGGCACCTCTAAAAATGCACTTTTTCCGCGATTGCGGCGTCAGCGCCGTGCTCGAATCCTCAAGTATCACCTATACACTGCGGTTCTGCGCGCGGTGCTTCCTTGCACTCACGAAAAAATGACTATTTTTAGAGGCGCCCTTAAGTCGCACCCGCGATGGTCAAGTCGTTAAGTCCTACTTATGGTTGCCGACTATATACCGATCGGATGTGCTCCATCATCCTCGTTGACTGTAGCGCCGCGTTGTGTCTATCTCGATACTTAGGCTAGCGCGCCTTACCGGCTGGTCAAGACGCGCGTATAGAGGTGCCCTAGAGTAGGTGTGACCTCACGCAAGCTGTGAGTAAGCCCGCTAATGCATGGGCGCGAACTCCAGATAGGACTCGAACTGGCGCGTGCACCGGGCCCAACTGTAGGCCTGCGCCGCTTGCGCGCATACCTTTCTGTCTAGCTTGAGTGCGCCCCGCACCGCCGTATCTAGATCTGCATCCAGTACACCCGTTACGCCGTTATCGATAACGTCGATGGGACCCGTCACCGGATACGCCGCCACCGGCACGCCACAGGCTAATGCTTCCAACAGTACGAGGCCGAAGGTATCGGTGCGGCTAGGGAATACGAACACATCTGCGGCCGCCACGTGCCGGGCTAGATCTGCGCCGAATTTAGCACCAAGAAAGTGGGCGTGCGGGAACGCCGATTGTAGCTTATGCCGATCAGGGCTATCCCCCACCACCACTTGGCTAGCCGGTGTTTTAAGAGAAAGAAAGGCTTCGATGTTTTTCTCAACGGCGACCCGTCCCATGTACATGAGAATGGGGCCTGGTAAAGCCAACGCGCCGCGCCCGTATGGCTTGAACACGGCTGTGTCCACGCCCCTAGACCAGAGCACCAGATGCTCGAACCGGCGGTCAGCGAGCCGTTTCACCTGGGTTTGCGTCGGCACCAAGGTGCGTACGGCGGCGTGATGGAAGCGGCGGATGTAGGCGTAGGACCAACTGATGGGCAATGGCGCCCGCGCCCGGATGTATTCTGGGAACTGGGTGTGAAACGATGTGGTAAACGGCTTTGAACGGCGTATACACCAGCGCCGGGCGGCATGGCCTATGGGCCCCTCGGTGGCCACGTGTACCGCATCAGGAGCAAAGCCGCGCAGGGCCTCGCCGATTCCGGCACCGGGCAATAGGGCGAGCGGTATGGACGGATAAGTAGGGCAGGGCACTGTCTTGAACATCCCCGGGTGCAAGACTTTCACCTCGTGGCCGAAACTCTCCAGCGTTTCGGCCGTTTGGTGGAGCGTGCGCACCACACCGTTGACTTGCGGGGTCCATGCATCCGTGGCGATCGCGATTCTCATCTATAGGGCACCTTTAAAAATGCACTTTTTCCGCGATTGCGGCGTCAGCGCCGTGCTCCAATCCTCAGGTATGACCTATACACTGCGGTTGTGCGCGCGGTGCTTCCTTGCACTCACGAAAAAATTGTTATTTTTAGTAGGTGTCCTATATCGTGTTGCAGTGGTTACATCGGCTCAAGCGCTCGCCCTAGCCGGCGCCGGGTGGACCTTGTCCGAGGTTATCTCTTCCACCCAGTGGAGTACCTCCAAGGTGCCGTCGTGGTGCTCTACCAAAGCGGTGCAACTCTCTACCCAATCGCCGCAGTTGCAGTACAACACGTCTTCTAGGGTGCGGATTTCGGCCCGGTGAATATGGCCGCACACCACACCGTCCAACTCGCGTCGGCGCGCTTCGAAGGCCACCGCCTGTTCGAAATTGCTGATGTAGTTAACGGCGTTTTTCACCCGCGATTTTAAGAAGGCGGCCAAGGACCAGTAAGGAAACCCGAACCAGCGCCGCACACTATTGACCAAGCGGTTTAATACTAACAACCAGTCGTACGCCTGCGAGCCGAGCACGGCGAGGATGGGAGCACAGCGCACCACGCTGTCGAACTGATCACCGTGCACCACCAGGAATTTGCGGCCATCGGCGTTTTCATGCACGTCCTCGTTGCTCACCCGTATATTGCCGAACGACATGCTGTCGTAGTCGCGTATTTTTTCGTCATGATTCCCAGGTACGAATACAACGTCGGTTCCATGTTTGGCCTTGCCGAGCACGGTACGGATGACGTTGTTATGTTCCTGCGGCCAAAAAGAGCGGCGGCGTATCGACCAAAAATCGATGATATCCCCCACTAGATAAAGTTTTTTGCATTCACTCTTGCGCAGAAAATCCAACAAAAAGCCGGCGCTACATCCACGAAAGCCCAAGTGCACATCGGAGATAAAAATTGTTCTATAACTGTGAGGTTTAAGCGGCTGAACGTTATTCATTGGGATCCACTTACACGACGTACATTCCCACCATGTTATCTTAGACTAAGTTGCAGCGCTGTTAACGTTAGGAGTCATATTTATGATATCTGTTTATGAAGCCGGCGAGGATAGGTGGATTTTGTGCCACCGGTCACGTTGACCGGTCAACGATCGCCACCAGGCGGCAAACACTTCAAGAACAACTTGGCGTTTAATAACTTTGTTGGTTAAACCTTCAACGGGCGCCCACCAGCGCGCTGCTTGCATGGCTTGACCAGCCGCGGTAAAGCGTTTGACTGCTTCATCAAACCACTGCTCACCACAAGGGCACCTGCTAAAAATAGTCATTTTTTCGTGAGTGCAAGGAAGCACCGCACGCAGAACCGCAGTGTATAGGTGATACCTGAGGATTGGAGCACGGCGCTGACGCCGCAATCACGGAAAAAGTGCATTTTTAGCAGGTGCCCTAGAGCGAGAATAGCGAAAACAGCGAAAACGTGAGCGGCAAGCAAACCAGCAAAGAAGACAAGCTTATGCAGCCAAATTCCATTCCCTCACACTTGCGGGGATGGGACGCCGCATCACGCCGCAGTTCGACTTTCAACAACTCGCTGATGTCAAAGATTATCTGCACACGCACGAGGCTATTGAGGACGCCATAGCGTCGTCTGGAATTCTTTGATTGTCGTGCCATTTCTCTCACCCCGCGAATCTACGATAGGTTCTTGATTGAGGTGTACGGAATGCGCGGGGACGACCAGGATGATTAGCGTAGCTAACGACGGCGCTACAATTTGAGGGGATTGATGGCCCCCTATCGAAGGGGGCCGGGTCGCTTGAAAGCGTTGCCTACGAAAAACTATGGGGCTGTCCTAGACAACTAGCCCATTTCACTTCTAACCCATTGAGTTAATTGCTTTAATTGGCTCTTTGGGTCACTGTTATCAAAACGCCACTCACATTCCTTCAAAAATAGGTGAAAATGCTCTCGTGCCACCCCGTTGAATCGGCGCCAATGGCGCTTCGCCTGATTCCAGACATTCTCAATACCGTTAATGGGGTTTTGCTGGTCAGCAAACCGTTCACTGGGGTTAATACGGTAGTGCTTGAATTCTGATACATCCAGTGCGTTATAGCGGCCGAATGTGTCCGTGTAAGCAATACTGTCCGGCCTTACCTTTTGCCCAATGTTCGGCAGTAATGTATCGGCTTTGGCATTGGGTATCAGCACCGTAAAAACCTTGCCATGTCGCTTTAACAGTCCCAATACGGGCACTTTCCCTAACGCGCCCCGGCCTCGTTTGCCTTTGCGCCTGCCACCCCAATAACGTTCATCTGCTTCTACTTCACCTTCAAGCCACTCCAAGTGCTCGCTGTGCGCATAAATCGGCTGCCGGAGCCGATGAAAGTAGTAGCTTGCAGTCGTCTTATTCACACCTACCCACTGGGCTGCCGTTCGTGCTGTTGTTCCCGCGACAAATAGCTCAATCAATCGTGATTGTTTATGCCAACTCAGCCTGCTTTTTCTCATTCAGCCATCCTAGATAAAAACGGTTATCTAGGACAGCCCTAAAGATTAATTGTTTCCGCATTCACTCGCTCAACTTCAGTGTGGATTATTTTGTGACCATCCAAAGATACAGCACCAATGAAATTCAATCGTGTTTGACGAGCCGTTGTGGCAATATTCTTTCGAGTGCCTCTTAAAATCCATCCATAAGCCAACCGCGTTTGATACTGCGGATGAAAACTGTCCGAGAAATAGATTAAACCCTTGTTTTTAGCGTCTTTCGAAAGATGTTCATAGTCTTTGACAAACGCTTTTTGCGCCTGTGCGTTTGCTTTCGCTGGAACTGCATCAGGCTTCTTATGGCAGACATTATTGCGATGCAGCCATTTTGTCATGCCGCTTACACTGTAAAGCTTACCAAAATTCAACTTCACATAAGTGAAAATGTCTTTAACATAAGAATAAGTCATTCCTTCTAGGTGTTTAACGAGCTTTGCTGTTTCACTCTCGTCTAAATCACTTTTGGCTCTTCCCTTCTTTAAGTGGGTAGTTTAGCATAATCTAAAACACTCACTGCAAAGATGCATCCATGCGCGACAAGAAACTCTATTCTCAAATACCTAGGTATTGAAACACCCTGGTTCGTGTCTGATGTCGAGCTGTCCCTTCAGGCGCAACAGGTTAAAGTCTTTATTGAGCCATTGCTGTCCCATAAACTTTCATGAGAATGTAAACTGCATCTGGATCCGAGTTTCAATAGGGCCTGGAGGGTCTCCTTTGAGTAGTCCCCACAGGTCTGTTCGCTCAAATATGTGACTTGAAAGAGTCTAATGATCTGTTGAATGCTTAAATCTATTTTGCTACAAAATTTCAGGTAAGCGACCATTAAATACATACACATAGCGACCCATATTTGAGTCATGACAGCATTTTTTGACGTCTCTACGAATGACTTAATCTTCAAATTTTGTTTGATGCATTTAAAGAATAACTCAATTTGCCAACGCGACTTATAAATATCTGCAATGGTTTTGGCAGCCAATTCGAATTAATGGGTGAGAAAGACGTAATGCTTGCCGGTCTCTGGGTCACTATAACCAATCCGGCGCAACTTAATCGGGCAGGCATCGGCTTTAGGGCCCGTCAAAATCAGCGTCTGATCCGAGGTGATGCCCTGCTCTTTATTGACCTGATGGCGAGAAATCACTCGGTATTTTGTATTGGCTTTCAACCGGGTGACGAAATAAATCCCCTTTGAATTGAGCCAGTTAAACCACGTGAAGTCCGTATAGCCACGATCAAACACCACAATAGAACCCGCATCCAGTTCTAAACTACGGCCTTGTGTAATATCTTGTTGTTTGCCTTCGGTAATAGTCATAAAGGCCGGTAAAAAACCATCATGGTCCAGACCAACATGTAGTTTAATCGCGCCTTTGGTCTTGCGAAATTTGGCCCAAGGAAATAGTGATAAGCATAAATCAATGGTCGATGCATCCAAGGAATAAAGCTTATTTTAAAACGAAACCCATGCCTAGGCGCCAAGCTTTGACATCGTGCCAGTCGCTTCCAAAATAATCCTTCGTAGAGTGGATAAGGCTGTTCCTCGTTAACGCGAGCCAGAGAACTTCGACTGACCTTAGCGATACCCAAATGGTAGCTTTTGCGGCGTTGTTTATCCAAGTTGCTGACAATATCTCGCAAACTACAGCGCCCGGCGAGTTGGGCAAAACTCAACGCCACAAACTGTAACCAGCGTGACATTGTCCTCAACATGCGGCCTTTATGGTGGGTTTTTGCGAGGGTTTCGAATTCATGTCTCGAAATCAGTTTTAGTAGCTGTGAAAATACGCTGTTACTGTGACTCAAGGCTATTATCCTGTTGATATTGAAAGATATTCTGAACCTCTATTCTAACAAATCAGCGCAGAATAGTCTTTGATTCTAAGCTCATTCAAAAGTTTGTGGGACAGCAGTGATAGGTGATACCTGAGGATTGGAGCACGGCGCTGACGCCGCAATCGCGGAAAAAGTGCATTGTTAGCGGTGCCCATTGGCCGGTTGAAACAACAATTCAGCAACATCGGCGAAGCGGCTTTCTGGGGCAGTTAAATGCATCACTGCATCAACGATGGCCCGCGCTCTTTCGCGCTCCAAACAAGGGTCAGCGAACTCATGGAATTTGTAGACGATTTCATCATCACTCAGCGGCACTTCAGGGCCGCCACGTGCGTGCGTTTCACCGGATTCGAAAGCGCGCCCATCTCGCAAAGTAATGCTGACATCCGCCAACCGGCTGCGGGGAAACCGCGCGCTGTAATTGCCGTTCTCCGTGACCACGATGCGTTCCACCAGCGCGGCCACCACCGGATCGCTTAAACCCTCACCGGTGATATGTTCGGTGCCGATGCGGCCATGCGCGATCATGGTGGCCACGGCGAATTGCAAACTATATTGCGCTTTGGAGGTGGTATCGGGCATGCCCTCGAAGAGGCAAGCCGCTTCATGGAAACTATTAACGCGCACTGCCTCTATTTGTTCACCGGCGATGCCATGGTCTGAGCACAATTGCCGGGTTGCATCCACGGCGGCGTGCGCCCAACGGCAGATGGGATAGGGTTTTATGTATTGATGTTCCACTTGCCAAAAAGAGCCTAGATCAGCCCAATGCGCTTTGACTTCGTCCGCTTCCAAGGTGATGGCGGGGGCGCCGGTGAATCCGGCTCGCGCGAGCACGGCCGCCGAGATCCCTACTATCGCCCCCCAACCCGAGCCATCGTGCAACATGGTTGGATTGGCTATCTCGCGCATCATCTGACTGCGCGGACCATGGTATTCGGCGATGCCGAGTGCCTGACGCAACTCATCGCCGCTCAATTGCCACAGGCGGGCCGCCATGGCCGCTATCCCCAGAGCATTCCAGGCACCGGAAGTATGATAGTCCGCCACCGTGGCGTGTAGCGCGATGGCGGCCCGGCCCGCGATCTCGTAACCGGCTACGGTGGCGGCCAAGGCGTCTCGCCCACTGAGGCCGGGAAGCGTTTCACTCAAACACACCAGCGCGGGAACGGCGGCTACTCCTATATGGCCTTTGGTGGGGTTGTAGCCATCGTGCCCGTCCAGATTGTCGATCTGAGTGGTGGCGGCGTAGGCGGCACCGGCGAGACTCACTTTGCGGCCGTCGAACATCAATCGTGCCGTGTTGGCCGCGTCGCCGGCGCCGTAGAGTTGGGTGGCTACGTCCCTAGCGATGCGGCCTGCGTCCAGCGCAGTGGCGGCAGCCGCGATTCCCAGCGTATCCAAAAGCAAATAAGCGGCTCTTTGTAGCGCTGATTCAGGGAAGTCATCGGCGGCTTGTTGGAGGGTAAAAGCGGTTACCTGCCGCAGACAGTCGTTCACAAAGTTATCCTCCCTCCGCCAAGCGGGGGTAGGCCGGCGAAATTGCGAAACATTATGACCTGTTGTGATGCGGTACTTGTAAGAGGGAGCGGGCAAGGTCGCCGATTCATATTCAATTACGGGCAGATCTAAAAATAGTCATTTTTTCGTGAGTGCAAGGAAGCACCGCGCGCAACCGCAGTGTATAGGTCATACCTGAGGATTCGAGCACGGAGCTGACACCGCAATCGCGGAAAAAGTGCATTTTTAGAGGTGCCCTTATGTTTAACTAAGCGTCCGTCATGTGGGTCCTAAAGGGTGGGATGAGATGCAGCGGACACCGACTTTTGCACCGGCGAGCCGGGCGCGGCCTGATATGAAGATGGCTCCAAGCCGCCGCGAGTTTCTCTTGACGGCCTTGGCCGGCGCGCTGAGTCTGCAATCGCCAGTGCTGCTGGCGACGGCGGAGCCGGAGGTGGGCGATGACGGGTTGCACGAGCAGCCGTGGTTCCTGGAAACCTTCCTCGAGATGAGCGACGACCTCAGCGGGGCGGCGGACGAGGGCCGGCGATTCGCCGTGATCTGGGAACAAAAAGGTTGTCCTTATTGCCGGGAGCTGCACCGGGTCAACTTCGCCGACGCCGGGCTAGTCGATTATTTCACGCGGCATTTCTCTGTCGTTCAGCTCAATCTCTGGGGTGCCCGTGAAGTCACCGACTTTGACGGAGAAGTTCTGGAGGAGCGCGAGTTGGCGAGGAAATGGCGGGTTAACTACACCCCCACGGTGCAGTTTTTCCCAGCGGATCTGACTGGTAAGGAGGGACAGGACGGCGTGAGGGTTGAGGTGGCGAGGATGCCAGGGTACTTCAAGCCATTTCACTTTCGCTCCATGCTTGAATTCGTCAACACCAGTGCGTACGAGCGCATGACTTTCCAGAGGTTTTTGCAGGTAAAGTTCGAGGAACTAAAAGGTTCTGGAAAATCGGCCAAGGTGTGGTAGAGGTGTGCCGGCGCTAGCCCGGTTATTGGTGCTGGGGGCTGCTCTCTCAGGGAGCGCTCAGACCCATGCCGCGGGCATTATTGGCCGCCTCCTCATGTTCGAGAGTGACGACTGCGCCTACTGCGCCGCATGGGAGCACGACGTGGGTGGGATTTACCCGCTGACTGATGAGAGCCGGCGGCTGCGGCTAGAGCGTATCAGCATTGATGAGCAAGGTAGCATGCAAGGTTTGAACAAGCCGATTCGCTTCACGCCAACTTTCATCGTCATGTTCAAGGGGCATGAAATAGGACGCATCGAAGGTTACCGGAGCGAAGACGCTTTCTGGGGATTGCTCGGTCGATTGATTGACGAACTCGATAAGTAAAAGCGCTTGCGCGCTTGATAATATATAAAAATGTAATATGATTCGGACGCAGCCCATAATAACTTGACTCAGTGCGCGGAAGGGGGGAATGTGAAAAGTCTGCCAAATATGGGGTGGAAGCGCCTGTGTACGCCGCTCGTGTTCGCGGCCGCGCTGGGGGTCAGCGTAGAGCTGAGTGCCGCGGATGCCCAAGTCACTTATACCGTCAATAAACAGACCTATAGCATTGACAGCGCTCTTACGGACACCCCTGGCGATGCGAAGAAGGGCAAAGCTGTCGCGATCAACCGCAAGAAAGGCAACTGTCTGGCCTGCCACACGATGCCTATACCGGAACAACCGTTTCACGGTGCGCTAGCGCCGCCGCTTGCCGGTATTGGCGCCCGCTATTCCGCTGGCCAGATCCGTCTGAGAGTAGTTGATCCCAGACAAGTCAATCCAGTGACTTTGATGCCTGCTTTTTATAAAACTGCTGGTCTTCACAGAGTCGCCAAGAAATTCCAAGGTAAGCCTATTTTGACCGCGCAAGAGGTTGAAGACGTAGTCGCGTACCTTGTCACCCTCAAATAGGAGGAAGTATGAAGCAATCTGCGAACACGCAACTTTCACGCCGCCATTGGCTGGTACTCGCGGGCGGCACCCTCTTGCTCGGTGGGGCATGGCGGTCCGCCGTGGCCGGCGGCGATGCGTTGCAAAGCAAGATAGACGCAGTGTTGAACGGGCGCTCTATTGCAGAGGGCCGCATCAAGCTGAATCTTCCGGAGATCGCTGAAAACGGCAATACCGTGCCGCTGAAGTTTGAAGTCGATAGCCCCATGACGGACGCTGATTACGTCAAGTCGGTACACATCTATGCCGACGGAAATCCATTGCCCGACGTCGGTAGTTTCCATTTCTCGCCAAGCGCCGGACGCGCGGCAGCGTCCACCAGAATGCGCCTTGCGAAAACGCAAAATGTGGTGGCCGTGGCGGAAATGAGTGACGGCTCCGTATATACCGCCAAGCAGGCAGTAAAAGTCACCATCGGCGGATGCGGCGGATAGAGTAGAGGTAGGGGAAAAATGGCCAAGCCACGAGTCAAAGTTGCGAAGAAGATTAAAGCCGGCGAACCGTTTCTGGTGAAGTCGCTCGTCGCGCACAAGATGGAATCCGGGCAGCGCAAGAACAAGAAGACCGGCAAAAAGATTCCGCGTCTTATCATCAACCGGTTCGAGGCGCAGTTTAACGGTGAGGTGGTATTCAGCGCCGACTGGGCGCCGGCGATTTCGTCGAATCCCTACATGGCGTTTTACATGAAGGCCGCGCACAGTGGTGATCTTGTTTTGACCTGGACGGATGACGCGAATGAGACCATCGAGAAGAAGGTCAAGGTCAAAGTTCAGAGCTAGCGGTTCAAAGCGAGTCACGGGAGTACCGGTGATGAGATTTAATGTTCGCGCGCTGCTGGCTGGCACGGTGGCGCTCGGTGTCGCAACAGCCGCTTTGGCGGCGCAATGGGGCGACAAGCAGGTTGAAGATCGGCGCAGCGGTTACACCTACGCGAAAGCTGAGACGCGCGCCATCCAAGATGATGAATTCGAAAACCCTGGCATGTTATGGGTTGAGCGGGGCAGCGGGCTTTGGTCGCAAGTCGATGGCAAGGAAGGTAAAGCCTGCGAGAGTTGTCACGGGGATGCTGGCGTATCCATGGCGAATGTCGGCAACCGGTATCCGGTTTTCGCCAGGGAGCTAGGTAAGCTGATAAACACCGAGCAACGGATCAATCAATGCCGCACCGAGCGGATGGGGGCGGATGCATGGAAGTGGGAGTCCGGTGAGCTTTTGTCGATGACTAGCTTTGTTCGCCATCAAAGTGCCGGTAAGCCATTGGAGCCGGTGATTGATGGAGTTGCTCAGCCGTTTTTCGAAAAAGGCAAAGCGTTCTATGAGCAGCGCCGCGGCCAATTGGATATGGCGTGCATGCATTGCCACCAGTTCTATCCTGGCGGTCAACTGCGGGCCAATATTTTGAGTCAAGGACAAGGCAACGGCTTCCCGGTTTACCGTTTGAAGTGGCAAAAAGTGGGGTCGCTGCATCGCCGTTTTCGCGGCTGTAACAGTCAAGTGCGCGCAAAACCATACCCATACGGCGCCGATGAGTATGTGAACCTCGAGCTGTATGTGGCATGGCGCGGGCGCGGTTTGCCAGTGGAGACACCTGCGGTACGCAACTAGCCAAACCGCGGACTGAATAAGTGATTTGAAATGGGCGGTGATTTGCAACGGGCGCTTTGGCGCCCGTTTGCATGATGGGGTTGGGTGTGATGGTGAATAGGCGGGAATTCTTGCAAGTCGCTATGTCCATAGCGGCTGGCGCGTCACTGGGTATGCCGTGGTCTCATGCGGCGGCGAGGCAGGCTGTCAGTCAGGATTCGCTGCTTGAATTCGATCCGCTAGGGCAGGTGACGTTGCTGCATTTCACGGACATACACGCCCAACTCGTGCCTCTTTATTTTCGTGAGCCATCGGTCAATTTGGGTGTGGGCGCTGTGCGTGGGGAGCCTCCCCATCTCACTCAAGAGGCTTTTTTATGGCGTTTTTCGATAGAACCAGGTTCTTCTTCCGCTTATGCGCTCAGCAGCGAAGACTTCGCCAGTCTTGCCAAAGCCTACGGTAAGGTAGGTGGGATCGACAGGCTTGCAACTGTGGTGCAGGCGATTAAGGCCGAGCGCCCGGGCAAGACTTTGCTGCTCGACAGTGGCGATACTTGGCAAGGCTCACTGACTTCACTGCGCACCCAGGGCACGGATATGGTGCGCGTGATGAATGCGCTGGGCGTTGAGGCCATGTCGTCGCATTGGGAGTTTACCTACGGCACCGAGCGGGTGATGGCGCTGGTAGAGCAGCTCGATTTTCCTTTTTTGGCCGGCAATATCGTTGACACTGAATGGGAAGAGGAGGTGTTCGAGGCCATCGCTTATTTTGAGCGTGGCGGCGTGAATATAGCCGTTGTCGGACAAGCATTCCCCTATACACCGGTCGCTAATCCCAGGTACAAAATCCCCAACTGGTCTTTCGGGATCAGGGAGAACAAAGTTCGAGAGCACGTGGCGCGGGCGCGCGAGAATGGTGCCCAGCTCGTGGTGCTGTTGAGTCACAATGGTTTCGACGTCGATAGAAAGCTGGCCGGCAGGGTTGATGGTATTGATGTCATCTTGACTGGACATACCCATGATGCGATTCCGGTGGCGGTTGAGGTGGGAAAATGTCTCCTCGTCGCCTCCGGCTCGCATGGTAAATTTTTATCCAGACTTGATTTGGATGTTGGACCGGGAGGCGTTAAGGATTTTAGTTTCAAGCTGATCCCGATACTCGCGGATGTGATTGCTCCCGCTACCGATATGGCTGAGACGGTAACGGCTATCCGGGCCCCGTTTGCGCAGGAATTGAGCACGGAGCTGGCCCGAACGGAAACCTTGTTGTACCGCCGGGGTAACTTCAACGGTACGTTTGATGATCTCATCTGCCATGCTTTGCGCGAAGAACGGGACGCGCAGATCGCCTTGTCTCCAGGGTTTAGGTGGGGAGGCTCGCTGCTGCCGGGGGATCCCATAACCGTAGAGGATGTCTACAACCAAACGGCTATCACTTACCCGAATGCCTATCGGATCCAGATGACCGGCGAGCAGTTGAAGGCGGTCTTGGAGGATGTGGCGGATAATTTGTTTAATCCCGATCCGTATTACCAACAGGGCGGCGATATGGTGAGGGTTGGTGGATTAGGCTACCGGATCGATGTGAATGAAGCGCCCGGTAAGCGCATCTCCGAGATGACTCTGTTGGACAGCGGCGCAGCCATCGGGGCGCAAAAGCAATATACCGTCGCAGGTTGGGCTTCGGTGAATCCAGACACGGAAGGCCCGCCGATCTACGACGTGGTCGCGGCTTACTTGCAGCGTAAGAAGACGGTTGCCATCGAACCGAATACGGCAGTGAAGATGACTGTCTGAGTGCCCGAGAGAGGGCGCCTGAGAGATGAAGTGTTCGACGTAACCATTCCCGGCGCCCTTGTGGCGGGTTTGATCAGTTTTTTATCACCTTGCGTACTCCCTCTGGTGCCGCCGTATCTGTGTTACATCGGCGGCATATCGGCGAGCGGCTTGGAGCAGCCGCGCGCCGGTCATGCCGTGCGGCGGGTAATAGTCAGGGCTGTTGTCTTCGTTTTGGGCTTTTCGACGGTGTTCGTGTTGTTGGGCGCTAGCGCGAGTATCGCCGGGCAGTTTATGTCCGGGTACGCGGTTGAGCTGCGTTATCTAGCTGGCGGCGTGATTATCCTTTTCGGCCTACATTTCCTGGGGATATTCAGAATCGGGGTGTTGTTCAAGGAGGCGAGGCTCGATGTTAGACCTAGTGCTGTTGGTTTTGGCGCCGCTTATCTCCTGGGGTTGGCCTTTGCTTTCGGATGGACGCCGTGCGTTGGACCGGTCCTAGCGGCGGTGCTGTTCGTCGCTGGTGCCGAGGAGACGGCTTCTAGAGGTGCGCTATTGTTACTCGCCTATTCGGTAGGCATTGGCGTACCTTTTATTTTAGCCGCCGCCTTGTTCGGCCCATTCATGGGCGCTCTTCGCCGCTTTCGCCGTTGGCTCGGATGGGTGGAAAAAGCGGCGGGGGTATTGCTTATTCTGACCGGCGTTCTCTTTGTGACCGGGGCGGTTAACGATATCGGGTTTTGGTTGTTGGAGACGTTTCCAAGTCTAGGTCAAGTGGGCTGACTACCCTTGCTCTGACATGGTTGCTCTGACACGGGCAAGGAACCAGCGGTTAGCCGGGTTTCAAGCAACAAAATCTAAACTGTGGCGCTCCGTGAGTAAGCGGAAAAACTATCTCTAAGCCACTGCTTAATGCGTTGCTGGTATACGTTAACGCGTTGCTGGTATACGCCTATCGCCCAAAAGAGCAGCAGAGGCGCCGCCAATGACAATGCAAGTGGTAGGGTATTGATTCCCAATAGGTTACGGAATCGCAGTAAGGATTGCCGGTAGATTTCCTGAAACTCAAGATCCGCGCAACTATCAACAATGGCGGCGTGCGTGTGGACTTCTGCCCGCAGAATATCGTTGTCTTTGTACTCGCGTACCGCGTCATAGAGTACGGTTACCAATATCTGCGGCGCCTGCCGAATAGTAGCGTTGACCCTGGACTCGAGGTTGGAAAACGCTTCTTCTCCGATTGCATCACCCTTCTCGATGTACAACCGGCGCAGGCGATCTCTTTGCTCCAAAAGGAGGAACTTTTGCCGCGTCCTCAAGAAAGGGCCAATCGCCTCTTCATAGATGAGATGAGCTATCGCCACAAGGATGAGCGCAATCATCAAGATGTCCATTGATTACCTCCGTGCCTTACTAGACTGTATATCAGCGTCCAAAATTCGTCTCTGGAGCGCGTCACGTTCCTTTGAAATTCGCGCGATCTCATGTTCATACATTTCCCGCTGCGACTTAGCCTGGAGCGCCCAACCGATGGCCATCACACCAAACAATATCCATCCGAGTATGGAGCCATCCGCTAAGCTTGACGCCATGTCCTGCGCTAGACTACCCACTGCCTCTTCCGGCATACGCCAAACCATCAAGAACATAACAGCCCCCGTTAGCAACACTGGGAGCTGGCCACGGGCGATGGCCTGCAATAGGACATCTCGAATTGCCAGTATCCCGATCTGCACGTTCCCTGGCTGCGGCTGCTGCTTGGATTGCGGTTTCTCAGCCACTCCCTGGATTTCCCCCTGGGCTCAAATAGTTCCACTGACGGCAGCTCCTTTGTAGTGTCCCAAGGGCTGTGACTCACCAGTACATATGGGCATTTTAATGCTTAGGACGCCTGATATAAACTGTTGGTTTCCTAGTCAGGTGGACGATTCACGTCCGGCCTTCGCCCCAACCCCGGCTTACTTGCGCCTCCATATCGTAACTAACTGATTAAAATAGTAAAAAATAAGCGAGAATCCTGCTCGCGAGTTGTCCGATTAATTGATAGATGCTGAGGGTTCTGGGTCAGCACTCTAGACCTGACGGCACCCAAGTTACCGGCCTCGCCCCGTTGGTGAGTTCGAATACTTCCACTTGGTTAATTGGCCCGCTATTCGAGAAACGCCTCAATATGGTCTACAGCTTCATCGGCGAATAGGTCGCGGAAAAAATGTCCGGCGCCGTCGATTGCAACGGCGGTGACGTGGTTGAGGGAGAGGTTTTCTAGCCGTTTGGCCATGCCTTCGGTGATGGTGTCCGACGTGCCCGTGATCACCAGGGTGGCGGTATCCGTATTGGCCAGCAATCGAATGGTGTCGTGACCCTCGCCCTTGTCGTAATAACTCAAGAATGTGTCTGCCCGTACCTTGGTGTCCTCGCAGTACATGAATCCTACGGAGCTTAGCCAAGCGGTTTTTTCGGCGCTTCGTGCTTGTTGCAATAGGGGGGCCAGTTGCTTGCCGTGACGTGCCGTGTACCTTGAACTTACCGTCTCGTCGTCGGCCGAGGCGGGGGCGAGCAGGATGAGTTTGTTGACAAGGCCGGGTTGTCTAGACGTTACATACCGTGCAACGCGGTTACCGCCGCGCGAGTGGCCCAACAAGGCGGTATCTTTAACCCCGCGATTCTGCAACCACGCTAGCCAACTATCGATTTCCTCCAGAGCGTCATCATGGGTATGCGTATGCGGGGTGGCGCAATCGAACATGCCTGTGCGGCTGTCCACGCCAAGACTCAAGGTAATGGCCAGGCTGTTGGCTGCGCGTTCTTCTAGCAGGTCTTGCAGTGTGTTGATCAATTCCATCTCATGATGAGCCAGCGTGCCATGCACCAGTAACACCGTAGGCGCGCCCGGAGATGGCATGCGCAACTCGCCTCTGAGGGTTAGTCCTTGGTGTGCAATATTCACCGGTGCTGCATGAGCCACACTCAGGCAGCAGTACGCTAAAAACATCAAATACACACGCACGGCGCTTACCCTCCTGAAACATCAGCCGTTGTTACGGGCCGTCAGTGCGCGCAGCGCTAGGAGCAATGTCCCATGCTCCAAGTAACGCACGCCTAAGAGCCCCCCGGTGAGGATCGATGTGAGCGCTATCCACGAACCTAGCGCTAAAGTCGATACCCCCGTCACACCTTGGCCGACGGTGCAGCCTAGCGCCATTACGCCACCCACACCCATCAGAATGCCGCCCAGCATATACCGGGCCAGGTCGCGTACATCCTCGAAACCCTGCCAACGAAAATTGCCGGCCGAGAGCGAGGATAAGGCGGCCCCCCCGGCCACGCCCGCTACCACGGCGATACCGAAATCAATTTGCGCGCCGGTGTAGGTCATGGTGTAGATGATGGCGTTGCCAACCGGTGCGGCGAAGGTCAAGGACGCGAGGGGGGTGGGTTCGAATTCATTCGCGCCCAGGATGCCGGTCACCAGCCAGCCGCCGGCGACCAAGAGTCCGATGATGCCGCTGGCGGCGAGGTAACGGGGCGTGCTTCTAAAGGCTTTATTGGTTAAGAGCACTAGCGCGGCGAACGCGGCCAGGATGATGCCAAAACCGCGTTGTAGCGTGTTGGATTCCTCAAGGCCAAGTAGCTCCGGGATAGCCTGGGACTGCATCCCGAAAGCGGTCAGGTCGATGGCGGTCGCTCCACTTAGTGCGCTCCTAGGCTGAGCGAAGAGGCCGCGCATGGTGGCGTACGCCGCTAGACCTAGAAAGAGCACGGTGATCAGCGCCCGCAAATCGCCAGTGCCCAGATTGACTAGGCTGCGGCTGCCGCAACCGCAGGCAATGACCATGCCGAAGCCAAATAAAAGGCCACCCACTATGCCGCTTAGCCAGTCCAGGTTTGAACGCAGATATAGCGAGTCGTGCAGATCGATTAAGCCGAATAGAGCGAGCAGCTGGGTACTCGCCATGGCTGTACTGATGGCGAGCAACCAGGCCCGTAACCGCAGCCCGCTGCCGCTCAGGGCGAGATCGGCAACAGCACCCATCATGCAGAAATTAGTCCGGTGCACGGTCACCCCGAAGATGACACCGAGAAGGGCGCCGCCCAGGGCTACAACGACGTGAACAGGAAGTTCCATATTCAGGTCCTCTAGCTCTTTAACTCGTTGGGACTATGCGCATTATGATAATATATTATATACTTTTCGAATATATAAACGGGAGCCCACAGGAACTTAAGTATGAGCCAAAAGAAGCCACGGCCCTATGCTGCCGATACAAAGGCGGCCAATACCGGGCTGGACATTGCAGTCTCGCGCAGGCGGTTCCTAGTAGGCGGTGCGGCGGCTGCCGGATCGGCTCTGGCCGCCGCTGGGGTAAGCGCCAAGGTGGACCTTGAGCTTTTGCCACCCAACGTGCCGCCCTGGTCGCAAGCATTGGGGGTCAACGTTGATCAGCGCCCTTATGGCGCGCCCTCGAAATATGAATCGGGCGTGGTACGCCGCAGTGTCGAATGGCTGACCGCCACCCGTGAATCATCCGTCAACTTTACTCCCTTGCATGAGCTTGACGGCATCATCACCCCAAGCGGACTTTGTTTTGAGCGCCACCACGCGGGCGCGCCGGATATCCCGCCGCAAGCGCACCGCTTGATGATCAACGGCCTCGTCGCTCAGCCGCTTATTTTCTCTATGGCGGATATCATGAGATTTCCTCCGCAGAGCCGTATCTACTTTCTAGAATGCGCGGCCAATGGCGGCATGGAGTGGCGCGGCGCTCAATTGAGCGGCTGTCAGTATACCCACGGCATGGTGCATTGCGTGCAGTACACGGGCGTGCCGCTGAAGACGGTGCTCAATGAAGCGGGGCTTGCCAACAAGGCCAAGTGGATTCTCGCCGAGGGCGCGGATTCGGCGGCCATGACCCGCAGTATTCCCATCGATAAAGCGCTGGATGATTGTTTTATCGCCTATTCGATGAACGGGGAACGGCTGCGGCCGGAGCAAGGCTATCCACTGCGTCTATTGGTGCCGGGCTGGGAAGGCAATATGTGGGTGAAGTGGTTGCGCCGCATCGAGGTGGGTGATCAGCCCTGGTACCACCGCGAAGAAACCTCCAAATATACCGATCTGCTAGCAGACGGACGGGCGCGTGAGTTTACTTGGGTCATGGATACTAAATCCGTTATCACCGATCCAAGCCCGCAAAAACCGCTGCTGAGCCGTGGTTTTCAAGTATTGAAAGGGCTTGCTTGGTCTGGCCGCGGTGCCATCAAAGGGGTGGATGTTTCGCTGGACGGCGGCATGAACTGGAAACCGGCACGGCTGGACTCGCCGGTACTGACCAAAGCCTTGACGCGCTTTTATTTCGAATGGAACTGGCATGGAGAAAACGTGCTCTTGCAGAGCAGGGCGTGGGATGAGTTCGGTTATGTGCAGCCTCGGTATGCCGATCTGCACGCCGCGCGAGGGGTGAACTCCATCTACCACAACAACGGTATTCAGACCTGGGAAATCGATGGTGCAGGCGAGGTGCACAATGTTCGCCTTAACTAGGGCTTTAATTAGAGCGTTAGTGGTTTTACTGGCGGCGTCGGTGAGTATTCAAGCGCTGGCGGCGCAGGGGCGGTTCGGTCTTGGCTCGCCGGCAAGCGCCGAGGCGATCGCGGGTTGGGATATAGACGTGCGTCCCGATGGGCTTGGCTTGCCGGAAGGGGCCGGATCAGCCGCCGAAGGCGAGCCCGTTTATCAAGCAAAATGTGCTGCCTGCCATGGTGAGTTCGGCGAAGCCGTAGGCCGGTATCCGGTACTGATGGGGGGCACCGATACGCTTGCGTCGGAAGATCCGGTCAAGACCATCGGCAGCTATTGGCCTTATGCCTCGACGGTGTTTGACTACGTGAAAAGAGCGATGCCGTTCGGCCATGCGCAAAGTCTGAGCGATGATGAAACCTATGCCATCACCGCTTATCTTCTTTATCTCAATGATTTGATAGAGGAGGGGCAGGTCCTCAACCGAAGCACGCTGCTGGAAGTGAAGATGCCCAATCGTGTGGGTTTCGTTAAGGACAGCCGCCCGCAGGAGCCCAAGGTAGAACGGTGTATGTCTAACTGCCGGTCAAAACCAACCATTGCGGGGCGTGCGCGGCAGCTCGATGTGACCCCCGATGATGAAGCGGGTGACGACAAGAGCGTGGCGGCGCCAGCGGGCACCGGCGATCCGGTTAAAGGCAAAGATGCTTTCGCCCAATGCTCGGCCTGCCATTCCTTGCAAAGTGGTGAACACCGGGTGGGTCCGAGCTTACACGGCATTGTTGGGCAAGCGTCCGCTGCCGTGGCTGGGTTTCCCCGCTACTCCGCGGCATTAAAAGGGGTGGGAATTACCTGGGATGAGGCCACCTTGGCTGCCTTCCTGCGGGCGCCGCAAGAGGTGATCCCGGGAACCACGATGCCTTTTGCTGGCATTCAAGACGCTGCCGTGGTTGCCGATCTGGTGGCATTTTTGCAGCAGGCGGCCTTACAGTAGGCAGAAAGTGACGCGTGGGTTGAGTACACTGCGGCGGTTTTAAAACTCAAGGGCACCTCTAAAAATAGTCATTTTTTCGTGAGTGCAAGGAAGCACCGCGCGCAGAACCGCAGTGTATAGGTCATACATGAGGATTCGAGCACGGAGCTGACGCCGCAATCGCGGAAAAAGTGCATTTTTAGAGGTGCCCTCAATGTGCCGCAGTGAAACATTTGATGAGTATCGCCGAGAGTGCCGAGGAGGCGGTGGGCCTGCTCAAAGTGCTGGCGAATAAAGATCGGCTGATGGTTCTGTGCATTCTCTCCGAGGGCGAGCGCTGTGTCAGTGAACTGGAGACCGAGCTTCAGATCCGCCAACCTACTCTATCGCAGCAACTCGCGCGTCTTCGGTCGGACAACTTGGTGGAGACGCGCCGTGAAGGTAAGGTTATTTATTACCGGTTGGCTGATAGCCACGCGACCCGTGTTATTGAACTGCTGCACGATATCTACTGCGCCGAACAATAACTCGCGCCCTATAGCACGGCAGTTAAAGTGTTTGCTCGCCGCGCTCGGCACCTACCCTGAGGTTTTGCTAGCCGCCGTCATCCTCGGTGGTTGCCCCGCTGTCTGGGCGGATCAAAACATCCCCGACCAATATCCCGAATCCGAACTCTATAGCCGGCCCGTGGAAGTGCTGCCGGGCGTCTGGTCGTCCATCGGCGCGACCGGGCCGGCGACGTACGAGAACGCGGGACACAACAATAACCTGTCGTTCATACAAACGGGCGCCGGTGTAGTGGTGGTGAACGCCGGCGCCAGCTACCGGTTAGCCAAAGCCTTACATGCGGAAATCCGCCAAGTGACCGATGAGCCGGTCAAGCTGGTGATTAACGAGAACGGCCAGGGCCATGCCATGCTGGGTAACTCGTACTGGTTGGACCAAGGTGTCGCGGTACTGGCGCATGAACATGCGGCGCAAGTATTCGAGGAGGAAGCCTACGAAATCTTGGATCGCATGCGCCGCTACAACAAAGAGCGTGCTGCGGGTACCCGCATAGTGCAGCCCACCGAAACGTTCTCAGAGCGCCACTCGATCACTATTGGAGATACCCGCATTGAAGTCATCTGGTTCGGTCCCGCCCATGCTCCTGGGGATCTATCCGTGTGGTTGCCGGACAAGGATCTGATCATCACCGGCGATATGGCGTTTCACGAACGGGTATTGCCTATTTTCGAGGACACTATGACTAGCGGTTGGCTGGAATCGTGGGAAACATTTGCAGCGATGAACGTGACCCATATTATTCCCGGTCACGGTGGGCCGACGAATATGGCGGCGGTCACTCAATATACCCGGGACTACCTTTTGTTCCTTCGAGAGGAGGTGCAAAAAGTCATCGACAGAGGCGGCGATATTGATGATGCCTGGAACATCGATCAATCGCGCTACGCCCACTTGGATACGTTTAAGGAATTGGCGGCGCGCAATGCTGGCCGGGTGTTTCAGGAGATGGAGTTCGAATAGTAGGTGATCCTATGACTAAATATACTATGTGCTGCATCTGCCTGTTCGTTTGCGCCACCGCCGCTACTAAGGCAGGTGCCTGTGAAGACGCTGATCTGGCTCTGGGGGAATATTTGGCGGCGGAATGTACGGGATGTCACCAGATTAAAGGGCAAGCTCAAGGAATGCCTCGAATCACGGGGTGGCCAGCTATTGCCATGGTAGGCGCTTTGCGCCAGTACAAATCAGGATTTCGAGACAATCGCGCGATGCGCTCAGTGGCTCAGTCGTTGAACGAGGAGGAAATGTGCGCGGTTGCAAAATACTTTGAACAAGTGGCAAAAAGAGGAGAGAAGCGATGACAGAAGGTGTTTCGCGGCGTTTAGCTTTAAAGAGCCTAGGGGCCACAGTGGCATTGGCTGCTGGCGTGGCGCCGTTCACTGTTTTGGGGGCCAAGAAACCTCGTGTGGTCGTGGTCGGTGGTGGCGCCGGTGGTGCCACAGTAGCGCGCTATGTGGCCAAGTCGGGCCAGGTTGACGTAACCCTCGTTGAAGCGAATGAACACTACACCACGTGTTTTTTCAGCAATCTTTATCTAGGCGGGTTCCGCTCGCTTGAATCGATTACCCACAGCTACGACAAACTCGCAGCGGCTGTCGGGGTACGGGTGGTCACCGATATCGCCACGGCGGTGGATGCGGACAAACGCATCGTGCGTTTGATGAGCGGGGGCGCGCTAGCGTATGACCGCTTGGTGCTGGCGCCGGGAATCGACTTTAAATACGAGGCGATAGAGGGCTACGGTCCCGCGGCTGAGCAGGTGATGCCTCACGCCTATAGGGCCGGTGCTCAAAGCGCGCTGCTGCGCCGTCAAATCGTGGATATGAAAGACGGTGGACTCGTTGTGATCGTGCCGCCCCCGAATCCGTTCAGATGTCCGCCGGGGCCGTATGAAAGAGCGTCAATGATCGCGCACTATTTGAAATATCATAAACCGAAATCGAAGATCTTAATCCTCGACTCTAAAGACAAACATTCCAAGCAAGCCTTGTTTCAAGAAGCATGGGAGCGGTTCTATCCGGGCATGATCGAATGGTTGCCGGGAGAATTGACCGGCGGAGTCAAAGCGGTGGACGTGACGAATATGGCCGTAGTGACGGAAGATGAGACGCACCGAGCCGATGTCGTTAATGTGATCCCGCCACAACAGGCGGGGTGGATCGCGCGTTCCGCGGGCGCCGCGGCGCAGTCGGGTTGGTGCCCGGTGCAGGCCCATAATCTAGCGTCCAAGCTGTTGCCGGATGTGCATGTGGTGGGTGATTCGATTATTCCGGGCGACATGCCGAAGTCTGCTTTTGCCGCCAACAGTCAAGCGAAAGTCTGCGCCAATGCGATCGTTGCCGATCTCGCGGACAAACAGGCGTTCAGGCCGCGGTTCCGCAATACCTGCTGGAGTCTGGTGGCGACCGGTCATGGCATTAAGGTGGGGGCCAGTTATGAAGCCACGGAGGAGAAAATCGCCAAGACCAGTGGTTTTATCAGCCAGACCGGGGAAGATGATACAACGCGGGCGGCTACCGCCAATGAGGCCAATGGCTGGTACGCAGGGATTACGGCGGATCTATTCGGCTAACAGGTGAGCGCTTGAAAAGAGAGGTGCCCGAATGAGTCCGGGCACCTCTAGTAAGTCCGCCACGGCGCCGTGGTTTATCGCTACTATGCGGTAGTACTATGGGAGAAGAAAAACCCAAGGCGCCTCAGCGATGAACTATCCAAGCCCTCACTGTCGCGCACCGCCATCACCGCCTAAGAGCAGTCCCAGTATTCTCGTTTTGTTGTTCGGTGAGGTAGGTTTGTCCGGTTTTACCGGTTGCGGTTCATTGATGGTTGCGTTTCATCGATTAGGCCCCCGGCCTGGTGAGACGGATTTGGTGGTCAAGAGGCCGCTTTCGAACCGGCGGCGCTGACACAACCGATGGCCGCGCCGGCCAGTTGCCCGCAGGGCGAGTCCGGCGCCAAGTCGAGGTAGGGGCCTGCCCGTGCCCGGCGATGAGCACCGCAGCACGCACCCGCGTACGGGTAATGCGCGTGATGAGCGTTGTCAGCCGGGTCTAGAACCCGTTCGCTCTGGGCGCCGGGGCGCGCTGGCAGTGCGCTTTGCCGTGCGCGAAGGTGTCAGCGCCGTCGAGCGCCAAAACAGGCCGGTGCACACTCAGGTTCAACACTTCGAGCCAAAGCGCTGTATGCAGGCCACCCTGCCGGTGCGCATGCCCTCGCGGTGGCGCACCCCCGCCCCCTTGAACCGCGCCGCTGACAGCGCCCGGGGTCACCACGCCGAGGAGCCCCTGCGGCGGCGCCGCGAACAACCTGCCAAGCGGCCAGGGCAGCGGCACCCGCCACTGGCGATAAGGCGCACGTGGCAACACGTTGTCCACCCGGTGCGCGCCGCTCCCGGCCATGCGCCGTGCCGGTGATGACTTCAAGTGAATTCCTGACAGCTTCGACCGACCCATGCCGGGTCATTTTTCTTACTTTCATCTGATCGAACTACGAAACATACGCTAACTGTTTCGACGGCAAAGTTCGGGCCAAGCAGGAAAAGTGTCGCGTTTACAAAGACATATGACCCTCAAACTCGGGCACGAGGCGGACTGTGTCAAGTTCACCGGCATCATCAAACGGGGTAGCGATTCATTTCGTCGCGCTCGCGCCTCGACTTGCCGCAGAGTTAGCTCCGGGTTTTGGTTTGTTCCGTGAGATCAATTCCCAGTTGTAAATTTGAAGATATAAAGCTATATTTATTTAATC
This sequence comes from Gammaproteobacteria bacterium, assembly GCA_012103455.1. Taxonomy (GTDB): domain Bacteria; phylum Pseudomonadota; class Gammaproteobacteria; order HK1; family HK1; genus WLWT01. Next base: position 1,077,296 of record WLWT01000001.1, on the reverse strand, counting down.
ATGTCAAATTTATTGCCAGCACTCAGAGCGATCGCCGAACCTACGCGCCTGCGTCTTCTGGCGGTGCTAGCGCACGGCGAACGCACGGTATCCGAACTAACCGAGATTCTCGGCCAGAGTCAGCCGCGCATTAGCCGGCACCTGAAGCTGATGGTGGACACGGGTCTGCTAGAGCGTCATCCCGAGGGCGCTTGGGTGTTCTTCAGGCTGACTCGTTCCGGGACCGTAGCTGAGCTAAGACGTTCGGTGCTTGGGCTGACAGACGCGAAGGCGCTGAATCGCCACGGTGACGTTGAGCGGTTGGAACGCATGAAGCAGCGTCAACTCGACACGGCCAATCAGTGGTTCGAGCGTAACGCTAAACAATGGGACAAGGTACGCGAGCGCTTCATTAGCGAGGACACGGAAGCGTCAGCGCTAGTCGCAGCGGTCGGTGAAGAGCCTGTACCGCTGCACATCGACCTCGGCACTGGCACCGGGCGGGTGCTCGAGCTGCTGGCGCCGCTAACCAGTGCGGCCATCGGCATCGACACGAACCGGGAAATGTTGAGCATCGCCCGCGCACGCCTCGCCGACCTCAAGCTGCGCCATTGTCAGGTGCGCCAGGGCGATCTCTTCCGATTGCAGATACCGGATGGTTCTGTTGATCTCGTGACGGTCCACCACGTCTTGCATTTTGTGGACGATCCCGCGGCCGCCATCGAAAGTGCCGCTCGCACTCTGCGACCGTCCGGCCGGTTGCTGATCGTCGATTTCGCGCGGCACGCGCTGGAAGAGCTGCGGTCGGACTATCACCACCGCCACCTCGGCTTTAGCGACGACGACATCAAAATCTGGTTCGAGGCTGCCGGCCTGATCCCCACGAGTTGCACCTGCGTCACCGATCTACAGCGCCTAGAAGCGCTTGCGACCCGGATCTGGTGTGCGCGCCAAAATGACGGAGCCCCCGACGTGCAGCCGCTGGATGCGGCAGCTTCGGCCTAGGGCGACGGTGAGAGAGGTACAGGCCATGACGATGGCACAGACATTGGAATCCCCATCACGCTCGGGTAGCTGGCTCGCGCGTTACGCTAAGCTGGACCAGTCCGCCCCCCGTCCGCCCCGCGTGTCGTTCGAGTTCTTCCCGCCTTCTTCGCTGGCAATGGAAGAGAGCCTCTGGCAGTCCATTGAGCACCTTGCGCCACTTGCGCCCGAGTTTATCTCCGTCACCTATGGCGCTGGCGGTTCGACGCGCGAGCGTACGCATGCGACGGTGAAGCGAATTCTGACCGAGACGCCACTATCCGCGGCGGCGCACCTCACTTGTGTTGATGCCAGTCGCGACGACATCGAGCGCATCCTGGATGATTACGCTGCAGTGGGCGTGCGCCACATCGTCGCGCTCCGTGGCGACCTGCCGGTCAATGCCGGGCAAATCGAGCAACGCGCAGATGGATTTGCTCACGCTGGCGAGCTGGCCGCGGCCATTGCCAAGCGCGGGCAATTCGCCGTCAGCGTCGCTTGCTATCCCGAGGTGCATCCGCAAGCGCGCTCGGCAAAAGCCGATCTCGACCACCTAAAGCGCAAGATCGACGCCGGTGCGAGTCGCGCTATTTCGCAGTTCTTCTTTGACCCCAACATATTCGTGGCCTTCGTTGACCGGGCGCGCGCTGCTGGCATTGATGTGCCCATTGTGCCGGGCATTTTGCCCATCACGAATTTCAAGCGAGCGCTGGACTTCGCTGCTCGGTGCGGCACCAGCGTCCCTGCGTCTGTCAGGCGCATCTTCGAAGGGCTCGACGAGACCCCTGAAGTACGCCAGCTGGTCTCCGCCACGATGGCCGCAGAGCTGTGCAGGGAGCTTTTGGCCAACGGAGTCGAAGACTTTCACTTCTATACACTTAATCGCGCACGTTTGACGCAGAGCATCTGCCATTTGCTCGGCGTGCGCGCTCGCCCCTATGCGGCGGGGGAGCAACCGGCATGACTCATCCTTTGGTTCAGGCCTTGCACGAACGAGTGCTTTGTTTCGATGGCGCCATGGGCACGATGCTCCAGGACCACAACCTGCAAGAGGGCGACTTTCGCGGGCACCTGTTTGCCGACCACCACTGTGATCTGCGCGGCAATCACGACGTTTTGAATCTGACACTGCGCGATGCGGTGCGCGATGTGCATGCGGCTTTTCTGCGCGCCGGCGCGGATATCCTCGAGACCAACACCTTTAACTCCAATCGCATCGCCCAAGCTGATTATGGGTTGGAGGCGAGCAGCTACGAACTCAATCTCGCGGGCGCGCGCATCGCCGTCGAAGCGGCGAAAGCGCACAGTACCGAACAGCGGCCGCGCTGGGTGGCAGGGGTATTCGGTCCGACCAACCGCACGGCATCGCTATCGCCGGACGTGAACGACCCGGGTTATCGAAACGTCAGCTTTACCGAACTAGTCACGGCCTACACAGAAGCGGCCCGCGGACTTCTAGATGGCGGCGTTGACGCGCTGCTCGTCGAGACGGCCTTCGACACACTGAATGCGAAAGCAGCCCTCTTCGCCATCGAACAGGAAGTCATGCGCCGCGGTGAGGAGATACCCCTATTAGTTTCCGGAACCATTACCGATCTCAGCGGCCGCACGCTTTCCGGCCAGACCGTCGAGGCGTTTTGGTATTCGATCCGACACGCGCAGCCGGTGCTAGCCGGCTTCAATTGCGCCCTCGGTGTGGTTGAGCTTCGCCAATATGTAGACGAGCTGTCGCGTGTCGCCGATACCTTCGTGAGCTGCCATCCCAACGCCGGGTTGCCAAACGAGATGGGCCGCTATGACGACACGCCGGAACACATGGCCAAGATTCTCGGTGAAATGGCCAGCGATGGCCTGCTTAACGTCGTCGGCGGTTGCTGTGGTACGACACCCTTACACATCGAGGCCATCACGGCCGAGGTGGCTGGTCTAAAGCCCCGCACACCCGTGCCTTCACGACGCGTCTGCGCCCTAGCGGGGCTCGAACCCGCGGTGCTCGAACCTGGGCGCCTGCTGGTCAACGTTGGCGAACGCACGAACGTCACCGGCTCGGCCCGCTTCGCCAAGCTCATCATGGAAGGTGACTACGAGACGGCGCTCGACGTTGCCCGTGAACAGGTCGCGAACGGGGCACAGATAATCGACGTTAACATGGACGAGGGCATGCTCGATTCCGAGGCGGCGATGCAGCACTTCTTGCGCCTCATCGCCTCTGAACCCGACATCAGCCGTGTGCCGGTGATGATCGATTCCAGCAAGTGGTCCGTGATTGAGGCCGGCCTGCAGTGTGTTCAAGGCAAAAGCATCGTCAACTCGATCAGTTTGAAGGAAGGTGAGCAGGCGTTCCTGGAGCAAGCGCAGCTTGTGCGCAGCTACGGCGCCGCCGTGGTCGTTATGGCGTTTGATGAGAACGGCCAAGCCGAGACCATCGACCACCGCGTTGAGTGCTGTACCCGTGCGTACCGGTTGCTAGTGGACGAGGTCGGCTTCGAACAGCACGACATTATCTTTGACGCCAACATCTTCGCCGTCGCCACGGGCATCGAGGAACACAATGAGTACGGTCGCTCGTTCATCGAAGCCGTGCGCCGCATCAAAGCCGAGCTGCCCGGAGCACTCACCTCGGGCGGCGTTTCCAATTTGTCATTCTCGTTTCGCGGCAACAACGCGCTGCGCGAAGCAATGCACGCCGTGTTCCTCTACCACGCGGTGGAGGCGGGGCTGGATATGGCCATCGTCAATGCCGGGCGTCTTCCAGTCTACGAGGACATCGACACCGATGTCCGCGAGCGCATCGAGGACGTGCTGTTCAACCGGCGCGAGGACGCCACCGAGCGCCTACTGGATGTGGCCGAGTCGGTCAAAGGTGCAGCTAAAGCGCAAAGCATGAGCCTCGCATGGCGTGAAGAGCCGGTCATCAACAGGCTTGAGCATGCTCTTGTCCATGGTATTGATGCATACATCGTTGAAGATACGGAGCAGGCAAGGCTCGCCTGCACGTGTGCGCTGGAGGTCATCGAAGGGCCGCTGATGGCCGGTATGAACCTAGTTGGCGATCTCTTCGGTGCCGGCAAAATGTTTTTGCCTCAAGTGGTGAAAAGCGCGCGGGTGATGAAAAAAGCCGTGGCCCATCTCGAGCCGTTCATGGAAGCGGAACGGGCCGGAAAGCTGCGCACTGCCGGCAAGATCGTCCTCGCTACGGCGAAAGGTGACGTGCATGACATCGGCAAAAATATCGTTGGTGTCGTACTTCGCTGCAACAACTATGAGGTCGTCGATCTCGGCGTCATGGTGCCTAGCGCCAGGCTACTGGCTGCCGCGCGCGAGGAGCAGGCAGACATCGTCGGCGTTTCCGGGCTCATCACGCCCAGCCTGGACGAGATGTGCCACGTGGCGCGCGAACTCGCCCGCGAAGGCTTCGATATTCCACTGCTCATTGGTGGCGCGACCACCAGCCGCGTGCACACGGCCGTGAAGATTGCACCCAACTACCCAAACGCCACCGTGTATGTCCCCAACGCCTCGCGCGCAGTGGGTGTGGTCTCCGGTCTGCTCGGTTCTACGCGCGCGGCCAAGATGGCGGAGGTCGCCACCGAGTACGAGGCCATTCGCGCGACCCGTCGGGCTACAAGCAACAATAAAATCAAGGTGACCCTTGCCGAGGCCCGGGCCAATAGCGCGAATATCGATTGGAGTACCTACCAGCCGCCTCGCCCGAATAAACTTGGCGTACAGGTCTTCGGCGAGTACCCGCTGGAAGAGCTGGTGTCCTATATCGACTGGACGCCCTTCTTCAGAACTTGGGATCTGGCTGGGACTTATCCGAGGATACTCAACGATGGCGTGGTTGGAGATTCCGCGCGCAGTCTCTTCGCCGACGCCACGGCCATGCTCGAGCGCATCGTCCGCGAGCAATGGTTTGAGGCCCGCGCGGTGGTCGGGCTCTGGCCGGCGGCCAGCATTGACGACGACATCGAGATCTACGCCACCGAGGATCACAACCTCCGGTTGCGCACGCTGCCGATGCTGCGCCAGCAACTGCGCCGCGATCGCGGCAAGGCGAGCTTGTCTCTGGCTGATTTTATTGCCCCTAAAGCGAATGGTGTGGCGGACTATATTGGTGGCTTCGCGGTCAGCACGGGTTTCGGCGCCGAGCGGCGCGCCCGTGCCTTCGAGGCCGCTCATGACGATTACAACGCGATCATGGTGAAGGCGCTCGCGGACCGTTTGGCGGAAGCCTTCGCCGAGCGCATGCATGAACGGGTACGCAAGGAATTTTGGGGCTACGCGAGCGACGAAGCTTTAGACAACACAAGCCTCATCCGCGAGAACTATCAAGGAATTCGTCCGGCGCCTGGTTATCCGGCATGCCCGGATCATTCCTTAAAGCCGGCGCTCTTCGAACTCCTGGATTGCGAAAACAGCATCGGCGTGACCTTGACGGAGAGCTTCGCGATGACGCCGGCCGCCGCGGTTTCCGGGTTCTACTTCTCACATCCCGAAAGCCGCTATTTTGGTGTTGCCAAGGTGGAGAAGGACCAGGTGATTGAGTATGCCGAACGGCGCGAAATCAGTGTCCAGCAGGCTGAGCGGTGGTTAAGTCCAGTCCTCGGTTACGAGCCTGACACGCCACAACCGGTGGCGGCCTGAGCACTCTTCGCCTTGCCGTGTTGTCTCCAAGACTCTCGGCGAGACTGGTAGCGGCATGACGTGCCACGAACGATGTGCTTCCACGCGGTGGCCCACAACGTTAGAGTGAAGATGACCGCATTTCGAGCTTCGCGTCGGGGTGTATTGACGACCTCTGGCCGAGACCACACACGTGCGACAACTCAAACTTCCCGCCGTATTCATGCGCGGCGGCACCTCGAACGCTATCGTCTTCAAGACAACCGACCTGCCTGTAGACCGAATGCTCTGGCCGGAGATCTTCAGGGCGGCGATGGGTAGCCCGGATCCATTTGGCCGGCAGTTGAACGGGATGGGCGGGAGCCTCTCCAGCCTCTAGAAAATCTGTGTGGTAGGTCCCTCCAACCGGTCGGATGCGGACATTGATCACACTTTCGCGCAGGCCGGTGCTCGTACCGGTTCGGTCGGATTCACCTCCAACTGCGGCAACATATCGTAGGTAGCGATTGCGTCCGGTGCTACCAGCACGTCTTCGGCGCGCGCGTCCAGCGTCGCGCCGAGGCTTGCGATTTCCAAGACCGATAGCGTCTGCATTTCATGCCCGGGCGCACAAAACACGGTTTCGTCGCGGGCGTTGTGCCGTACAAACCGAAAACTCACCTGCTCGATTCGCGTACCGTCCAATTCGATAACGGGCATCAGGCCCAACCAATCGGGGTGCTTGCGCCCACCGTGACCGATATCGAACGGGAAGCTACCTGCTCCGTAGAAGATGACCTTGCCGTCATATACCTCAACCGGCAGCGGCATGTGTAGTCCGTGACCGAACACAAGGTCGGCGCCCGCATCGATGACTGCATGCGCTATCTCTCGCTGGTAGTCGAGCACTTCGCCGTCTAGTCCCCAGTGGTGGCTGGCGACGAGCACGTCAACTTCGCCGCGTAACCGCGAAACATCTGCACGCAGTTTTTCGAGCGCCGCCGGATCTGTCCAGGTGACGATCTCCGGCGCGGCCCCCGGGCGTGTCAGCGTCTTGATGTCTTCGATGCGCGGGCGGTAGGCCGTATGAGCGCAGACCGTAGCAACGCCTGGTGTCTCGGAGCCGGCCTCGTGACCTCGCGTCCAGTAAACCGACGTGTGTTGTAAAAATCCGTATCGCACGCCGTTTACCGTTACGATTGCGGCGCGCGCAGCGGCTTGTGCATTCGCTCCCGCGCCGGTGCAAGCAATTCCGAGTGATTCCAGTTGGGCAACAGATGCCCGGATTGCCGGGGCGCCGTAGTTGACGTTGTTGGCGATGCCAACGGCTCGCACACCGGCCATCGGCAGCGCGGCAACGGCCTGCGGCGGAGCGTAGAACCCCTCCTCGTGATCCGTGCGCTCGACTACAGACTCGTAGAAGCAGCAGGCCAAATTCGAGAACACCAGATCGGCCGACCGCAGCACCGGCGCGACCTGCGCGTCGGTAGCGTTTTGTCCGACATGGCCAGCAATCCGCCATCGCTGAAGAATTTCATTCGGGTAAGTGAGGAAGTGCCGGCATGACAGTTTTAGACACGTTTTCGTTGCACGGCAAGACCGCACTGGTGACTGCTTGCAAGCGCGGCGGATGCGGCGGCTGATAGGAATTACAAACGGCCAATTTGCCGTGAGGTCGCGGCCTCGAGAGGTCTAGATGAGCCTGTCGCCCAGGGTGTTGCGGTTGGCGCGGCGAAGGTCTTGGACGTGGGCCTACTGCCGGTGCGCTGCACGTCGGCGCTGGCGCGGTTCGGGCTGAACCTCAGTTCTGCCCGGCGTAGATGAGCCTTGGGCTGTGCGGCGGGGGAAAGTGTACGGTGGTGGGCTCGGCGCGGTGCCGGCGCGGGCGCGCCGGGGGGAGGGTCATGGCCGCGCCGGCCCGTTGCCCGCAGGGCGAGTCCGGCGCCAAATCGAGGCAGGCCTGCCGGTGCCCGGCGATGAGCACCGCAGCACGCACCCGCGTACGGGTAATGCGCGTGATGAGCGTTGTCAGCCAGGTCTAGAACCCGTTCGCTCTGGGCACCGGGGCGCGCTGGCAGTGGGCCTTGCCAATGCGCGAAGGTGTCGCGCCGTCGAGCGCCAAAACAGGCCGGTGCACGCTCAGGTTCAACACTTCGAGCCAAAGCGCTGTATGCAGGCCACCCTGCCAGTGCGCGCGCCCGCGGTGGCGCACCCCCATACGCGATGTGCGATGTGCGGCTCGATAGCACGAGTCACTTGCTTAAGAGCGAACCTCAACTCTCTCCAGGCGCTGTGAGGCCTTGAATTGCGCCAGGTGATATCCCGAGGGGGAAACGGCGCACGCCTGCTCAATCAGCTTGTCTACAACCAACGCGACCAACCGTTTTCCATAGAGCCACGCTTCGGCGCTTTGCTCATCGTGTTTCGCAAGATGCCCCAGTTGGGCCAGTGACTTGAACCGTTTGAAGACCCGCGCCACTTGCCAGCGAATTCGATACCACTCCAAGACCGCTTCGGGAGAGAACGCCTGCTGTGGGAAGGGGGTGAACAAGATAATGTATTTCGCGTACTCAAGTGTCTGTGGTTTCGTTGTCTTGCCTTTCTCGCTCGCGTTCTTTCTTGTCTTTTCTTGGGCCAACGCGATAACTTGCTCACTTTTTCGGAGCACGCACGATCGTCCCTTCACAGGTGCTTGAGTCCGGTTGGATACGACCACGCCCCATGCCTTGCTCAACCCAGGCTCAGCTACAGTTGTGACGGCCTGTAGTCGGTCAAACTCGTTTCCCTTAACCTCTTGTCACGCAAGGGCTGTGGGGTTGACTCGTACCGTAACGAAGGCCTTGTGTTGCGGTTGCATGGTCAATGCCATGGGCTGTGCACTAGCCACGAGCAGCCAAGATGTCATCGCCTTCCTTGATAGCGAACTGAGACCCTGACTCCCCAGGGCCTGCGCCTTCAGTTTCGGTCAGCTTGAAAAAGTCACAACTCAGTGAAGGCAAGGAGACGCGGTAGGGGAGCCGCCAAAAGCTAGCGCTCTTGCCGGGTTCTTTAACTGGGGTGGCGCCGAAGGCTCTGACTTGAAACGCCTCTCCTACCGCCAGTGCCACTCCGCGCTCGCGACACAGTGCCACGCCCATAGAGGTACAGCCAATCCTTCGACTTGCGCAGGCCCTTCAAACAAGGCAACATCTCAATAGCTCGGCAATCCCCGCCTCCCTGGCGCGTACAACGGTTTCACGTAACGAGTGACCGCAGCCGACATGGAGCCACCGCGGGCGCAGCAGGTTGTCCGGCGACTTATCTTTGCGCAACCCTTTCAGTGCCCCCTATCAGCTGCCATGCAAACCCAGTTATCAGGAAAAAAGGACAACAACAGCGGTCAATCTTCATCCACCTATTGCGGCTCCATAGAACAGTTGACTTGCTCAGGGTACTTAGATTCACTAACCTCTAAAACAAGTTAGCGCTTATGACTCCCATCTCCCCCTGTCCGTACTGATGGCCGGAGTCGCCCGCGTTGCGATGACCGCGCCATACTGAACGGGATTGTGTGGATCTTGCGCTCAGGTGCGCGATGTAAAGATTGACCTGAGCGGTTTCCGTCATACCACACTTGCCATAGGCGATGCCAACGCTGGGGCGATGCCAACGCTGGGTTGAGGATGGCACGTTGTCGAAGATATTGAGTACATTAGCCCAAGACCTATACGATAGAGGAAAAATCGATGTAGAAGAATGTTTCATAGACGGTACGTTTGCCAGTGCTAAAAAGGGCTGTGGCGTTGGGAAAACTCAAGCGGGGCAAGGGTTCGAAGCTCATGGCGGTGGCGAACAGCACGGGTCTTCCTATCGCCATGAGTGTCGGTGTGGGTCGCCCCATGAAGTCACCCTCGTTGAAACAACACTGGCTGCTGGATTCATATCCGACCCTCCCAGACGACTGATCGCAGACCGGGTTTACGACAGTGACCCATTGGATAAGCGCTTATCAGAGAAAGGGATGGAACTGATCGCCCCCCATAAACGCAACCGGTCGAAAGCAGCGACACAAGATGGTCGAGTTTTGAGACGATATAAACGAAAATGAAAGGTTGAACGATTATTCGCATGGCTGCATGATTGCAGGCGATTGATGACTCGCCATGAATTCAAACTACAAACACCTCGGATTTATACATCTCGCCTCTATGATTATTTTGCTTCGACAATATTTTTGAGACCGCTTCTAGTTATTAAGTATTTTTTATGTTTTATTGTGTGTGTTTTTTTGAAAAAATATAACTTACTACCCAAAATTAAATTTACTTCCCCTAGGATTAATTATTGTCAGCTTTATAAAAAGGAGTTTTGATGTTAACCTATCAGGCTAGTCATTTACCAAAATCTGATAAATCAATTACTAATTATCAGAACTTACTGGAGCAAAATCACTTTATTTATGTGGAAACTGAAGATCCCAATTTTGAGTGGATCGAATTTTCAAAATTGGTCGCAGGTGGTGAGTTAATCCTGCAATATGGGCAACCGATCTTCCATGTCAGATATCAACCAGAATTGACGAAATTTTCCGATGCCAGAGGTAAACGGCGTTTGTTTCCTCATACGGAAGCCAGCGATTACCAAACCCCACCGAACTATCTAGTGCTTTGGTGCAAAAAGCCTGCTGATTGTGGTGGTGGGATGACCACATTGGCTTATGTGAAAGGATTCCTGAAGACTCTTACTGAAGACGAAAAGAAAGAACTCATGGAGACTCGACACCATTTTGGTGCCACGAGGGGAGTCCATGCCAACCGCACCAAGGGAGCAATTCATCCGATCCTGTCATTTGAGGGTAAGAAGCCTGTTTTCCGCTTCTCTTGTAACTATATTAAATACGGTGATTACAGCCCCGATCCAGAGAACCTAAAGCCCTTTACTCCCGAGCCGTTTTTGGGAGAAATTGCCGACCGATTTCTAGCGTATTACGAGGAAAATCACATGGCTATTCGGATGAAGCAATATTCATTGTTGCTTTGGGACAACAAATGTATAGCACATGCAAGAACCACCTATAGCGATCCCACTCGAGAACTACAACGCATCTTCTTATGCTAAATTTCAGCTTAAGAGTCAAGTGTTAGCTGACTCATGGCATCCTGGCGATTCCTACAGTAAGGTTTGGTGAGTTGATGAAAGGATAAACAGGTGAGGGGGGTGAGTAGGAATCGCCACCAGTCGAAAGGTAAGTAGCAGAACCTCGAGGTAGCTTGCGGAAAGCATCACGTATAACACTAATAAGGATAATCTCATGAGAATCTTCAATCAATTGGAATCCAACGTGCGAAGCTACTGCCGTTTATTTCCCACGGTGTTTAAGAAAGCACAAGGAGCTGTTCTAGAAGATAAAGAAGGTATTAAGTACATTGACTTCCTCAGTGGAGTCGGTACGCTCAATTACGGACATAACAACCCACAACTAAAAGAACGACTGCTGGATTATCTGAAGTCCGACGGTATTGTCCATGGTCTCGATTTAGCAACCGTAGCGAAAGAGGAGTTTCTCGAAGCTTTTGAAGCCATTATCCTCAAACCCAGGCAATTAAATTACAAAGTTCAGTTTCCTGGACCAACAGGAACCAATGCTGTGGAGGCAGCTCTAAAACTGACCCGCAACATAACGAGACGGGAAACGGTCATTGCCTTTTCCAATGGCTACCATGGGGTAACCCTAGGTTCCTTAGCAACAACTGCCAACATTTCCCAGCGAGACGCTGCAGGAATCACCACCGCAGGGGTAACTTTTATACCCTATGATGGGTACTTTGGTTCGGATATTGATACTACAGAGTACTTAGACAAAGTCCTTTCCGACAGAGGTAGTGGAGTAGCGCTTCCAGCAGCAGTGATTGTAGAAACCATTCAGGGAGCAGGTGGGGTCAATGTAGCCAGCTTTGAATGGTTGCGATCGCTTGAAAAAATCTGTCGTAAACATGATGTGCTTTTAGTTGTAGACGACATCCAAGTGGGGTGCGGACGGACCGGTTCCTTTTTCAGCTTTGAACAAGTAGGTATTTCCCCGGACATTGTTACTATCTCTAAATCCTTGAGTGGTTTCGGTCTTCCTTTCTCATTGGTGCTGATCAAACCAGAATTAGACCAGTGGAAACCAGGTCAACATAGCGGCACCTTCAGAGGACCTAACCTAGCTTTTGTAACCGCCAAAGCAGCCTTGGAAATCTATTGGCAAGACGCCAGTTTGTCAGCCTCCGTTAAACAGAAAGGAGCCATAATGCAGCTCCGATTGGAGCAGATAGCAAAAAATAACTGGGAGGCCGGTTCTTCCGTTAGAGGCAGGGGCATGATTCAGGGCTTAGACTGCAAAGATGGCAACCTAGCTAATAAAATCATCCGGACAGCTTTTGCTAATGGGCTAATCATGGAAACAGCTGGCGCACAGGGGCAGGTGATTCGATGTCTTCCGCCTTTAACAATTTCTGAAGAAGTGTTACAGAAAGGGCTAGATCTCCTCGAAAATAGTGTTAACCAAGTCATCCAGGAGACAGTCTCTAAAAAGTTAGTTGATTTAGGAGCATCGGTTTAATTGCTTATGATTGCTGCATTTGGAAATTCTCCAGAAGTCAAAACCCGGATAGAAAAAATTGAAAACATCTGTGGAAGAGACATAGGTAATGGTATAGAGCCTCTTGTGGAGGCTGCCAAGGGGGGGCTGCTTGGTGCAGCTGCTTCGATTGCCGAACATCCATCCCCCCATGTGGCTATTATTACAGGCTTTTTTGTTCCCCATGGAACTCCTCCAGCGGCAGAAACTGATGGCCCCATCGGTTGCGCTCACCTAGCAGCGGGATTACTTAGAGTTGGAATCCCTGTCCGTCTAGTTACCGATCCTTTATGTCTTAATGCTGTCAAGGTTGCTGCTCGGGCAGCAGGAATATCTGCTCAAGTTCCTTTTGATGTCGTTACTGCCGATGCAGCGAGTGCAGAAGATCCCTCCGTTTCTTCTATTGTGAATTCATGGCAAAGTGCTGAACCACCAGTTTCCCATGTTATCTCTATTGAAAGAGCAGGCCCGAGTTATGATGGTACTGTCCGAAATATGATCGGGAATGATATCACTGCTCATACCGCTCCTTTGCATCTCCTATTTACCCTCAGTGACATAATTTCAATTGGAATTGGCGATGCGGGCAATGAACTAGGTATGGGAACACTTCCTAAAGAACTCATTGCCAAAAGCATTAGCACAGGAGAACAAATTGCCTGTAATATTCCTTGTAATCACCTCATCGTTTGCGGTGTATCGAATTGGGCAGCAATGGGGTTACTAATTGCTGTTGCTTTACTCCGACCTGACTTGAAATCTAAGTTAACTGAGGGATTAACCTTGGAGACTGATAAACATATTTTGACCACAGTGGTCAAAGAAGGACCAGCGGTAGATGGAGATACAGCAGTCCAGGAGCTTGCCGTTGATACTTTACCCTGGGAATATCATGGCAAAGTGCTGACAGAAATTTTAGAAGCCGCCGATTTGACTAACTCAGTTTGAAAGAGCAGCTCCAATGCTTTCCTTCAAAATATCTAGCCCTTGAGTCAAAGTGTCGGAATCAATCGTTAATGTAGACTGAAGATTAATCACTTCTTTGTTCACTCCCATAGGTTCGAAGATTAAACCCCGCTTGAAAGCTTCATTACTAACTTTTTTAGCCAGCCCCTTTTGTTCGCAGGCGATTCCTTGAATCAAACCGAGTCCTCGATGTTCGCCGCCGACTTCTGGATAACGAGCGATGATGTCTTTGAGTCGCTTCTTCATTACCTCGCCTTTGTCCGAGATTTCCTTTTCAAAAGCATCCGTCTCCCAGTACTCGTCGAGAGCAGCTGTGGCAGTCACAAAGCCTAGATTGTTCCCTCGGAAAGTACCACTGTGTTCCCCTGGTTTCCAACAGTCTAAATCAGGTCGAATTAGCACTACAGCCATCGGGTTTCCATAGGCGCTTAAAGATTTAGCCAGACAAACTAAATCAGGTTTTAACCCTGCCCGCTCAAAGCTAAAGAAAGGACCAGTTCGACCACATCCCACTTTAATATCATCAACAATTAGCAAAATCCCTCGCTCTTGAGTGATCTGGGCAAGGCGTTGAAGCCAAGGAACACTAGCAACATTAATCCCGCCCTCAGATTGAACGGTTTCTAGGATAACTGCTGCCGGTTTTTCCTGATTTGGGCTCAGATCATCAACCAGTTTTTCTAAGTAATCAAGACTGTCGTCTTTGGTGCCATTTTTTTCCTCGAACGGAACCGTTAAAACATTACCGAGGGGAATGCCCGCAGCCTTTTGATAGGTAGGATTAGGTGTAACAGCTAGGGCACCTAAAGTATGACCGTGGTAGCCTTTGGTAAAACAGATGACTGTTTTTCGACCAGTCACTTTACGGACCAGCTTCAAAGCAGCCTCCGCAGAATTGGTTCCCGTAGGACCGGTAAACATAACTTTATAGTTTAGTCCTCGCGGTATTAAGATTACTTCCTCGAAACGTTCTAGAAACTGCTGCTTAGCAGAGGTGAACATATCGAGGCTGTGGGTGATGGCATCTGACTCAATGTATTCGAGGAGGCGCTTTTTGAGCTTGGGATTATTATGTCCATAGTTGAGGGCACCAGCACCTGCCAAAAAATCTATATAAGTACGCCCACTCTCATCTATCAAAGTATCTCCCACTGCCTTGGTAAAGACTGTTGGAAACAATCGACAGTAGCTTCGGACTTCTGATTCAAGCTTGGTGAAAATGTTCATATGCTAAACCTGCCTATTGTTGGAAGCGGTCTCAAAAATATTGTCGAAGTAAAATCATCATAGAGGCGAGATGTATAAATCCAAGGTGTTTGTGGTTTGAATTCATGGCGAGTCATCAATCGCCTGAAATGATGCAGCCATGCGAATAATCGTTCAACCTTCCATCTTCGTTTATATCGTCTCAAAACTCGACCATCTTGTGTCGCTGCTTTCGACCGGTTGTGCTTATGGGAGGCGATCAGTTCTATCCCTTTCTCTGATAAGCGCTTATCCAATGGGTCGCTGTCGTAAGCCCGATCTGCGATCAGTCCTCTGGGCGGGTCAGATATGAATCCAGCAGCCAGTGTTGTTTCAACGAGCGTGACTTCATGGGGCGACGCACAACCGACGCTCATGGCGATAGCAAGACCCGTGCTGTCCGCCACCGCCATCAGCTTCGAACCTTTGCCCGCTTGAGTTTTGCCAACGCCACAACCCCTTTTTTAGCACTGGCAAACGCACCGTCCATGAAACATTCTTCTACATCGATTTTCCCTCTATCATATAGGTCTTGGGCTAATGTACTCGATATCTTCGACAACGTGCTATCCTCAACCCAGCGTCGGCATCGCCTATGGCAAGTGTGGTATGACGGAAACCGTTCAGGTCAATCTTTACATCGCGCCCCCGAGCGCAACATCCACACAATCCCGTCGTTCAGTATGGCCCGTTCAGTATGGCTCGGTCATCGCAACGCGGGCGACTCCGGCCATCAGTACGGACAGGGGGGGATGGGAGCAGTGGTTTCAGTATCTTCCATTGTTCATCCTGTAGTTCTTCTCGACGAGGCATAGGTGTCCTCCGATTCACTACTGTCCCGCAAAATAGTTAAACACAGCGTATAACCTATTGATTTCCATAAAAGATTGACTATGGCATTTTGTTTGAAACATGAAAACAGTTTTCCAAAAATTTCAAAGGGTTAGTATGCTCTATGGGACAGCAGTGAAATAGGATAGCTATAGTCTAAATTTTGATCAGCCTCATAAACCAACAAGAGCGTGGAATGAACTGGGATTAACTATGCAAAAAAATAGCTTTACCGAAGCTCAGACCGAGGCATTGTTTGATGATCGCGAACGAGACAAACGTTTCCGCAGTTTCTGGGATCCAGAAGGCAGTCTCCACTGGGGTTATTTCGAAAACTTAGCCAAGGCTCGCCCTGAGGACTTTGTGCCAGCTTGCAAGCGCTGGGATGAATATATGCTGGCACAGAGCGGTATTACTGCCGACTCCCGGGTACTAGAAGTTGCTTGTGGAAATGGCAACGCTTCCGTTTGGCTGGCTCAGCAGAAGAGATGTGAGGTAGTAGGAATCGATATCAGTAGCAGTTATATCGAGAACGCTCGAGCTAGGGCTAGTAATTTCCCCTCTCTGCGGGTGAGTTTCCACAAGGAATCAGCCCTTAACCTGTCTTTCCCAGATGAGTCCTTTACCCATGCCTGGAGTCAAGGCGCTCTTTACCATATCCACGAGCGCGAAAAAGCTCTGGCGGAGGTTCACCGTGTCCTAGGAGCAGGAGGCATCTTCCTGTTTGATGACTTGGTAACGCCAGTACAGGAAATCAGCGAAACAGCCCGCAAGTATGTTTACGACAGACAGAGGGTTGATCCGACCTATAGTCCCGAAGTCTACACAGAAAAACTCACTCAGATCGGATTTAACGTGTTGCAGGTAAAGGACTTGAGCGAACACCTGAAAAAGAGTTACGAATTGGTGTCCGAGTTGGCTCGGGAGGGCTATCCCGATTTGAGTGTTGCCTTTGATAAAACCCAGGAAGCGATTACTGCTCGTGAGTTAGGCTGGTGCTTCTACCTCTGTGAAAAGGTTAGTGATCACTAATCCGTAAACTACCCACGCTAACCTGTCAGTATAGCGTGGGCTTTCAATAGCCCTAAAGAATCATAACTCACAGAACAGCTAAGAATCCCTGAAGCTCTGGGCGTGTTTACAGATACGCCCCATAATTCAATCATTTTTGCTCGGTTGTAGTCTGCATCACATGATTACCGCAGTTTCCACACTTGAAAGATTTATTGCTACGAATCCCAATAAACCTTATCGTAATTATGCCTAATTAAGGGCACCTCTAATAATTCACATTCTGAAATCTGATGATCAATAAAATCAGTAAGTTACGCTCTTGCAAAATGTCAAAATCGTAATTTTTAGAGGTGCCCTTAAGGCATAATTACGATTTATAGCGTGATCGTAAGCTTCCCCGTCAAGAGGACAGTTTTAAATTAGAGGCTCTGGCGAGTTGAAGATACTCTTTGGGTGTCATGTCGCCCGGCGCGTCATGAGGTCGCAGGCCGTTGTACTCGCGCATCCACCACTACGTGGCTTCTCGAACATCATCGAGCAAAGTGTACCAATACCGGTCTAGCCGTTCCTCACGGTACGTGCGCCTGAATCGTACGTGCGCTTGAATCGCTCAATGCAAGCGTTCCGATTAGGCTGCCCGGGTGGGATGTACTGGATAGCCACACCGTGGTCCTTGGCCCATCGGGTGAACGCCTCGGCGAGAAACTCCGGCCCGTTGTCGGTACGGATGACCTGGGGCAGCGCTCGCGACTCGCTCAGACGTTCAAACAGGCGTACTACGCGCATGGAAGTGATAGAAGTATCGACTTCGATGGGGACCCCCTCACGGTTGCAGTCATCGATCCCATTGAATGTTCGAAACCGCCGCCCATCGATGAGCGTGGCGGACATGAAGTCAGCCGACCCGACGGTGTCGAACCGTTTGGGAACCAACAGCGCTACCCGCTCTGGCTTGGGTAAGCGCCTCCTCGCCGGTCGATGCCGGTTGAGCCCCATTGGCCGATAAACGCGGTCAACGCGCTTATGATTGCACTCCTAGCCTTGGCGCTTGAGCAACTTGTAGCCTTTCCTGAACCCACGGGTTGGCCGGTCTTTGACCCGGGCTGATAGCGCCTTGATCACTTCCGCGTCACGGACCGTACAGGGCTGCGGCTCACGGTAGAAGGCCGAGTGAGACAAGGCCACGCAGCGACAAGCGCCTGCCACAGCCACGTGATGTTCGCCCACCCAGCACTGTGCTGCTTCTCGTTTCTGCGTTTCGTTTCTGCGTTGGCGTTAGAACTTTTTTGCAATGAGGTCCTTCATCGGCGCATTCTCCAGCGCCCGCTGCGCATAGAGTCGCTTGAGCCGGGCATTCTCAGATTCTCACTCCCTGTTGCGCTTGAGTTCTGAGGCGTCTATCGCTGCATACTGGCTCTTCCAGTTGTAGGACGTGGCATCGGAGATACCGTGCTGACGGCACACCTCGGCCACCTTCATGCCGGCGTCAGCCTCTTTGAGGAGTGCAATGCTCTGTGACTCACTGAAGCGGGACTTTCGCATCGACTAGGACCTCCTGTAGTCCGTTAACGATGCCAGAATCCTCTAATAATCGCCTGTCGCTTCAATGGGGAAGCTTACGGCGTGACGTCGTCGATTGGGTGGGCGGATATCCGTTCGAGGTTGCAAAACCTGAAGAAGTCTTCTCGAGGCTCAAGCATCAGGGCTTTGAGTTGGAGCAGTTGATTACGTGCGGCGGTGGGCTAGGCTGCAACGAGTTCGTGCTCCGCTAAGGTACCCACCGCCCAGTCTTAGTCAACATCCGTCACCAGTCTTGCCGACGTCGTGAACATGCAAAGCGGCAATGCCTGCAGCTAGAACCCACCAAACGAGTGAGGCCATAAAAAATCCGTAAAACGCCTTGTGGATGTTCAGCGGAAAGATGGCGATGACAATACACATGAGCCATGGCGCCGCCCGCGCCCGCGCGGATGGATCGAGCACACGGTATCTGCGCCATAGCAGCCCTAGCGCAAGTACGTAACCGATAACGCCGATGGCACCTGTTTCCGAGGCGACTTCCAGCATCAACTGATGCGGGTGCGCCGGTACCTTCGGCGGCTCATGCGACAACCAGTAGTCGTCCGGCTCTGCGTAATCACCATAGGCGCTTCGGAAACCACGCGGCCCTATGCCATTCATCCAATTCGCTGCGGCCATGGCGGCAGCCGTGCGCCAGATGTCCGGGCGTTGCCCCAGTTGCGCATCGAGCGTCTGCGGAGCACCGAATACCGCCGCCACGGACGTACCTACCCGCTGCGCAAGATAATCGTGTTGCGCCAGCATCCCGCAAAGACCAGCGACAACCACCACAGTGACGAGGCTATCTCCCAGTCGCGGACGCCATCGTCTTTCGACCATCCAGTACGTTGCGTACAAACCACAAGCAAGCGCGAACATAAGCCAGGAGTTGCGATGCAACGTTAACGCAATCACGACAGCCATTGGCACCAGCGCTAGCCACCAGGCGCGGTGGGTCCTCGCTCGTTGCGCGAGATAGTCCAGCACCAGTGGAGTGAACACGCTCAGCACGACGCCGAGTTGCAGCTTCGGATAGAACAGGCCCATGAGCTGGCCACCCGTGTACGGGAAACCGAACATATTCGAGCCGGCCAACGCCTGCACGAGCGCGTCAACAATCCACAGAGCGCAGAACAGCACTACCGCAAGTCGCGCGCGGGAGAGCGCTGAGGTCAGCGCCCATGCGACAAAAACGCCCATAAGCGCGAACCGAAGATACAGGGCAGAGCTGCCGGCGGAGCGGTTCGCGTCATGTGCGTCAAGGCTTGCCAGAACCATCGGGATCCAGAAACAGGCGAATACCGCGAGCACGTCTCGAACGGCGGGGTGACTCAGAAGTCCGCGTCGATAAGCGGCTACCAACGCCAGACCCGCGGCGGCAATGCAAAGTACCGAACCGTTGTAGAGCAGCGGCGGCCCAGGCAATGCCAACAGATAAAGCAAGGCAATGGTCCCGGCCCAGGTCGATGCGGCTCGCACCTTCAATTCCACCGCTGGCGCCATGCCTGCAGCATCAGAACGTTCCATAGTGGATAGTGCCAGTTACGCCTTGCGCTAAGATGCTCGCGCCAGCGTTCGCGTATCAGATCGACATTCAGCAGGCCATCGACGCCGAGTGCGAAAGGCTCGAGCAACGATTCAGCCCAGTCCCGGAGCGGCCCGCGTAGCCAATGCTCGAGCGGCACTCCAAACCCCATCTTGGGACGGTCAATGAGAGCTGACGGGACATATTCGTAGAGCACCTGACGTAGCAGCCACTTGCTCTGTCCGTCGCGAATCTTGCATCGCATCGGCAAACCCCAAGCCATCTCGACGACGCGGTGGTCCAGCAAAGGAACACGCGCCTCCAGCGAAACAGCCATGCTGGCGCGATCGACTTTGTGCAGGATGTCATCGGGCAGATAGGTCAACGTGTCAGCGTATTGCATCCACTCCGCTGCCCCATCCAACTGAGACAGCCGGTCTTGTTGCCAGAGTACGCCCCTAGATTCCTGACCAGCGAGCACCACCCGGCTCGGATCGTCCCAAAGGCTCACGAGCTGACGATAAACAGCATCGGGCGATGCGGTGACGAAATCCGCCACCTTGTAGAGCTTGTCGCCAAACCCACCGGGCCGCACCCGGGCGGGCAAAATTCGGCTCAGTGCATCCCAGGTGCCGGGCGACAGTCGGTGAACCCCCCACGCCGCAAGATTGCGCAAAGAGCCAGGTACGCAGCCGATGCGCGTGAGTAGCATGTCACCAAACGTGTAGCGGTTGTATCCGGCAAAAAGTTCGTCGCCGCCATCACCTGACAACGATACGGTCACATGCTGACGGGTCAGTTCGCAGACCAGAAACGTAGGCACTTGCGACGAATCCGCAAACGGCTCGTCATACATTTCCGGCAGCCTGGGGATGACATCAAAGGCGTGTGCCGGCTCGACGTACAGCTCGGTATGTTCGGTACCCAAATGCTGTGCCACGGCCGCCGCGTGCGCAGCCTCGTCATAGCCTTGCTCGGAGAAACCGATCGAAAAGGTGCGCACTGGCTGCGCACTTTGCGCCTGCATGAGAGCGACGACCGTAGATGAGTCTATCCCTCCTGACAGGAACGCGCCGAGCGGCACGTCGGCGACCATGCGCTTGCCAACAGCGTCCAGCAGCAAGTCCTTGAGTGCAGCGACCCGCTCCGCGTCTGACCAGTCGCGGGGTTGCGCCCGCGCCCGCTCGATGACGCTATCCAACGACCAGAACTGCTCCACTTCTGGGCCGCCGTCCAGCGCCACACGGAGCAAGGCACCACCTGGAAGCTTGTAAACGCCTTCGAGTATTGACAGCGGCGCCGGTACATAACCGTGGCGCATGAATCCTTGCACCGCATCTGCGTTGATCCGAGGTCTGACACGCGCCTGCTGCAAGATTGGCTTCAACTCCGAACCGAACCAGAATTCACCGTCGATATCCCCGTAGTAGATAGGTTTGATTCCGAGCCGGTCGCGCCCTAGCGTAAGCGCGCGTTGGTGCTGATCCCATATCGCAAAGGCAAACATACCTATGCACTGGCTTACCGCGCGCGCAATGCCCCACTGCGCGCAGGCTTCGAGCAACACCTCCGAATCAGACGTGCCGCGCAGGGTACGGCCGGCATATTCCAGATTCGTGCGCAGTTCATCTGCGTTATAGATCTCGCCGTTGTACGACATGACTAGACGCTGGCACGATGACACCATTGGCTGATGTCCGGCCGGGCTCAGGTCTACGATGGCAAGTCTTCTGTGCCCCAATCCAACGCCCGCCTGCGCATCTACCCAGACTCCGTGCGAGTCTGGTCCTCGATGCTGGAGCGTGTCCGCATAGGCACGCACTCGCGCGGATAGCGCGTCACGTGTGCCTCCCCGCTTCGTCAATAGTCCGGTGATGCCACACATCGCCTTTTCAGGTCTCCTCGCGTTCAGCCGGTGCGCTTTGCAAACAGTTGCTTGCGACAGCGCCGGGAGCAGCGCCTGACACTGGCAAACCTGCCAGTACGGCAGCATAGAGTTCGTTGTAGGCATCCACGCAGCGCGCCTCGCTGAAGAGATCTTCAACACGCATTCGGGCAGCCCGTCCCATCTGGCCGCGGCGCGGCGGGTCATTGGCCAATTCGACTATGGCCGTTGCCAGAGCGTCAGGCGCGTGGGGCGGCACCACCCTTCCGGTTTGACCATCGACGACGGCCTCCGCATTGCCGCCGACGTCAGTCACGATGAGTGGCACCCCCTCGGTCATCGCTTCCAGTACTGCGTTTGAAAACCCTTCTTGATGGGATACCAGCAAAGCGATGTCACTCATGGCAAAGATCTCTCCAACGTCACCGCGCTCGCCGAGGAACTGTACGTTGGCGCCGATGCCAAGGTCGGTCGCGAGGTCCGCAAGCATCTGACCGATGCCATCGTCACGGCCGACGATCAACAAGGCCCATTCCTGTTGTATCTGCTCGCGCGCCTGCGCCATCGCGCGGAGCAGATCCTGATGCCCTTTGTAAGGGATAAGATTTGCAACGATGGTCAAGACGAGTGTCTCTGATGCTATTCCTATCTGCCGGCGTAGTGCCGTGCGAGCAGAACTATTCCTGAGCGCATTGACGTGTATTCCATTGTAGATAAGCGCGATCCGATCAGGTGCGACGCCTTCATTGATAAGTTCCCCGACAACCCTGCGGGAGTTACCGGTGACCGCACGCGTGAAGCGATGCATCCAGTGTTCCAGGCGTGCCAGCGCCGGGCGCGCCTGTTGATAGACATTCAGGCTGCGCCGGCTCATCAGCCGAATCCGCACGCCTGCCAAAATAGCGACCGGCAACCCGATCAGATAGCTGGCCGGCAAAAAGCAGTGCATGATTCGCGGACGAGTACGCAAGGCATGCAACCACAGCTGAAACGCAATCAGCACAATGCGCGAGGCCCTGAACAGCAGGTTACGATGCCCGCCGGCGATCCAGGGCTTGATCACACCAATACCCTGTTCGCACATGTCACCGGCCAGTGCACCCTGCTCCGCAAGCGTGAATACTTCGACGACGAAACGGCGCCGGTCTAGGCGCGGCATCACCTGCAGCAGATGCTGTTCTGTTCCGCCACGGTTCAGACTGCCGATCACCACCAGAATCCGAGCACGCCCGGTCGCTTCGCGTTGGTTTGCCTCACGCATCGAGCAGGCTCCGATACAACTCGTCATACCGGTCCACGATCCGGTCCAATGCGTACGTCGTCTCGACACGGGCCGCACTCGCAGCGCCCAGCGTGCGTCGAAGGCTCACGTCATCGGCCAGGCGGAGCAGTGCACCGGCCAGTGCATCTACGTCTCCCGCCGGCACCAGCAGCCCTGTATTACCGTGCATGACTGCGTCGCGATTGCCCCCAACGTCCGTCGCCACCACGGGTAACCCTGCGGCCATATACTCAAGCACGGCATTGGAGAATCCTTCGTGCCTAGAAGCGAGAACGCCGACGTCAGCAGCCTGGAGCCACCCTGGCACATCGGAGCGTCGCCCTGCAAAGCCGATTCGATGCCCGATACCCAAACTACTCGCCAGCCGACCTAGTTCGTCGATGTACTGCGTATCACCGCTGCCAATAAACACTGCGCGCCAGCTCGCCTTCTGGTCCGGAAGGCGTGCCAACGCCTTGATCAGAACATCGTGGCCTTTGTAATCGATGAGATTCGCGACACACACCAATACCAAGTCGTTTTCGTCGAAGCCGTAATCGCGACGCAAGTCCTGGCGCGTCTTCTTTTCGACATACGGCGTCGCGTCAATACCATTTGGAATGTGGTGCAACCGATCAGCCGCCACACCATCTTCGCGCAGCTCGCCTATCACCTGACTCGAGTGACCCAGCACAGCATCCGCGCGACGCAGTGCTCGAATCTCAGCGGTGCGTTCACCGAGAAATGCTTCCGGACGCGCCCTTTGCGCGCGCCGGCTCATGATGAGCTTGCCGTGATCAGCGCGTCGCGCGAGCCATCCAACGATGCAAGGCGAAGGTAAAAAGCAGTGGATTAGCCGCGGGCTCACCTGTTCGAAGCATCGGCGGACTGCGCGAGTCTGTGCTGCCAGCATCGCGATGGCTCGCACTTTCGGGATACCTGCACATGGCGGTTCGACTGATATCAGTTCGACCTCGATACCGGCGTCCCTGATCGGCTCACTGAAGGGGCCATCTGGTCCAATGCCAGCCACGTGCACGTCCCAACCGCGCGCCTGCAACCGAGGCAGTATCAATGACAGATGACGCTCGGTCCCACCGATGCCAAAGCCGCCGACGACATAGACAAGCGGTATTCGCACGGCGCCCTAAACCGAACTGGAGACGCGCTCGAGTCGTTCCGAGTCGAGTTCCTGATACTGGGTGCCATCTATCGGACAGACGAGGTCCTCACCGAGTCGCCCTCCAGCTGCGCTCATCCACCCGACGCGGCGAGCCGGCACCCCGACCATCAAGCCGTAGTCAGGCACGTTGCACGCGACCACGGCGCCAGCGGCGATAAAACAGTATTCACCCAGCGTGTGCCCGCAAACAATGGTGGCATTGGCACCTATAGTTGCGCCACGCTTTACGAGCGTGGCCTGGAACTGCGCCTTGCGCTCGACTTCTGCACGCGGGTTTATGACATTGGTGAAGACGCACGATGGACCACAGAAGACGCCGTCTTCTAACGTGACCCCTTTATATAGAGAAACGTTGTTCTGAATCTTGCAGTTGTGACCGATTATGACGTCCGGACCTATCATGACATTTTGACCGATGCTGCAGGCCTCGCCAATGACGGTTCCGCTCAGCAGGTGAGAAAAGTGCCACACCTTGGTGCCCTGTCCAATTTCGACGCCAGCATCGACGACAGCACTGTCATGTGCAAAGAAGCGGTCAGGCTCGGCGCGCACCTTCGCAACGCTGACGGACGCGCCGCTGGCGAGCGCTTGCTGGCACGCGTTGAGCACACCCAGGACACGAACACCCTCATCGGCATCTGTGTTCGGCCGTGCTCGCTCGCGGACACAGTCCAAGAAGTGCGCGCACTCATCGCGTAGCGGCTCGGTTTCCGTCAACGGCACTCGTGTGGCATCCGCTTTCTGCGCCACCGGTATCGCGCCGCTCCATTGCACCGTATGCGGGTAAAGCGTCAGCTTATCCGGCCATGACGCCGTGTCATCAAAGACAGCCATCTGCTCGGACCCCACGATCACAAGCTTTTGCTCTTTAAACGGATGTAGCCAGGAGACGAATATATGGGCACGAACTCCGCTCGCGAAGTTCAACAGCGATACCGTCGTATCAGCAACGCTCTGGTGCAGGAAATTGCCGCCTTGAGCCTGCACACTTTCAGGCATTTCGTCGAGCAGTCCCAAAATCACCGATACATCGTGAGGCGCGAAAGACCACAGGACATTTTCTTCCGTCCGCAGCTTGCCCATATTGAGCCGATTCGAGTAGACGTACTGAACCCGGCCAAGCTTGCCCTCCGAGATAAGTTGCTTCAAAGAGCGTACTGCAGGGTGGTACCAAAGCAGGTGTCCTACCATGAGCACGCGCGCTCGTTCGCGGGCCAGGCGCGCAAGCTCGCGCCCATCTGCGTCGGTCAACGCGAGCGGTTTCTCGACGAACACATCTTTTCTGGCCAGCAATGCTTCACGAACCATTTCGACATGCGCGGCCGCCGGCGTGGCAACGACAATGCCTTCAATATCCGGATCCGAGAGTAGGTCTGCATAGGAGCCCGTCGTGCGCACTCCTTCGTGCTTATCGGCAAGCTCTTGCAAGGTCTCGGGTCGCGAGTCGCAGATTGCTTCGAGCGCGCCGAGTGCATGGAAATTTCGTACGAGATTGCGTCCCCAATAACCGGAGCCTGCAACTGCAACGCGCGGGACCGTCCGAGCTGTCAACTCATCTACCATTGCATTTGTCTTCTAGGGTGCCGAAGTTCCCAGCACCTGGTGCGGGGTCGCTGGTGACGGCCAAATTTGCCCGGCTACGCAGCGCAATAGGCGTAGCCGCTGGCGAATGTCCCAGTCATTTAGCCTCAGCGTCGCAAGCGGCTGACTGAATGCCCAGCACGTCGGGTACGCGAACACGGGATGCGCCAATCTTGTCGATCAGCGCTGCATACGTAGCTTGTGGCTACTCGAGACCGGCCACAATGCAGACGTCAAATCCGAGCGCGACGCCGAGGCGCTGTGCAAGGTGACGCTGCGTTACATCGCTAGAGCCATCGATTGCCTCGAGCAAACTGAGCGTCAGCGAGTTATCTTTTGCATGAGTGTTCACAGTATGAACACTATATCCACACGCCGTGATATCTTCAATTCGGCCTGTCCGTTTGGTCGGTTGAAGTACGGATTGTCGATTTCAAAATCGTTGCCGCACCACGCCACGATAGGCTAGACCAATAGTTGGTCCCCTTCAACGCAATCACGTCTCAATACCCGGCAATCAGTTGTGGTCAATCTTACGAAACTACACTGCCGCGCGGCCCACCATACCGGTTCTCTGGCGAGCGAGTACTTCCTAAGCGCTAGGGCACCTCTGAAAATGCACTTTTTCCGCGATTGCGGCGTCAGCTCCATGCTCGAATCCTCAGGTGTCACCTAGACACTGCGGTTCTGCGCGCGGTGCTTCCTTGCATTCACGAAACAATGACTGTTTTTAGCAGGCGCCCGCTAGTGGTTTGAACCGCCCAGCAAGGCGAGCGTTATCGACAATCCGCACCTCAAAACAGAGCAAGCAATGTTGACTTTCTAGGTTCGTTACGTATCGGCTTGCGCCTCAGACCGGCACCTTGCCGTTCCAGGCGATCAGGTCCAGCTTGGCGTCGAAGCCGGCACTCGAAAGCGTCACATCGATCTTGCCACCGGCGGCCAAGACCAGGGCCATGCCGGCCGCCACATCCCAGAACCGAACGGCGTGTTCGCGATAGACGTCCATCCGCCCCGACGCAACATACGCGAGCATCAGTGCGGCAGTGCCCAGGCTGCGAACCTTTCGGAACGAGCGGACATCATTGATATAGGCCGCCAGCTGCTCCGAGTCATGGTCGAGTGCGGCCGGAAATCCGGTCGCAAGGGTAGCTTCCGATGCGTTGGAAATGCTCGAGACCCGCATATCCGCGTCGTTAAGCCAGGCCCCCATCCCGACAAGACCAGAAAATGTCTCGTTCCGACTGAAGTCGTGGATAACTCCCAGCACCGGCTCGTTATTGCGGCAAAGGGCAATTGACACGCAGCATAACGGCACACCACGAAGATAGTTCGCGCTGCCGTCCAGCGGATCCAACACCCAGGTAAACTCTCCCGACCGACCGCCGATGTAGCCCGCCTCTTCGCTGTAGACACCGATACCGCTAGCGCGCGTCAATAGGGCCGCGGCAATAGCCTCCGCACCCCGGTCACCTGTAAGTTTAACGTCGTGCTCATTCGACGATTCAGCCGTGGCCCACGCTTGTCGCCGGGCCACGAGCAGGCGCCCCGCCTGGACCGCCGTCGCTTCAGCAACCTGGCGCATTGCCTCCACATCTATCGAATTCATGAACACCTCCGCAGTATTTACTACCCGGATAAATTTACTACCCAGATAACTTAGACTACCGTGCGCTCGCGTCGCGTACACCGACCCCGTGATGTCGAATAACCGAAACCTACCCCTATACCGAGAACCATGTCGCACCCGCATTCAACTCGCAAGCGAACCATCTTGGATCATGCCGAATCTGTCGCGTCGTCGCGTATTCGAGGCGTCGGCGTCGATCTGAGCCCGGCAATGGCCGCGGTGGCGGCAACCGACACCCAGCGATGACGTTCGAAGTAAGAGACATCGAGGACGCCGATGGCATAGCCTCGCTGCCTGGGCCATTATTGAGCTAGCGAGCCGGTGACTTCCTGAGTTTACGTCTGATTTGGAAGTCATCTACGTGGAAGGCGGAAGTCAGGATGGAACTTTCGAAGAAGCTGAGCGGGTAAGAGACGCTTATCTCGATAAGGATATCAAGGTCTTCAAGCAACCGGGCAAAGGCAAAGCGGACGCTGTTTGGCTCGGTTTCGACTAGGCACGCGGCGATATGCAAACCGATTCGCAGTTGCAATACTCCCATCAGGAAACGACCAACGTTGGACACGCTCCAGCACCTCGACGAACAGCGCCTGGTGTGGGACCGCAAACCGCTCATACGCGCGCTATACGGCCACTATCATCAGATGCTGATCCAGCAGTGCGGTCGGGGTTCCATTGCCGAGATCGGCGCGGGGTGCGCCAGCCTCAAGTCAAGCTATCCCGATATTCTCAGTATCGATATCGTGGC
Organism: Gammaproteobacteria bacterium; assembly: GCA_012103455.1. Taxonomy (GTDB): domain Bacteria; phylum Pseudomonadota; class Gammaproteobacteria; order HK1; family HK1; genus WLWT01. The sequence goes on along the minus strand of WLWT01000001.1, from coordinate 1,049,659 downwards.
CTCGCCGTGGGTAGACCTGGTCGGCGACGCGGAGCGGCTACCGCTCGCAGATGACAGCGTCGGCAATCTCGTCTTGCTGGACGTCCTACATCATATCCGCCAGCCATTCCGGTTTCTCGAAGAGGCGGCGCGGGTCCTGGAAGCAGGTGGGCGCCTGGTCATGCTGGAGCCCGGAATATCCCCCTTGAGTCGGGTGATATACGGGGCCGCTCATCCAGAGCCGATCGACATGCATGCAGATGTGTTCGCAGATTCTGCCCTGTCTGGCAGCGATCCGTTCGATTCGAACCAAGCCATTCCAACGCTCCTGTTCGACCAAGGCGTGGGTAGAGCCCTCTCGCGCATCAAGCACTTTGAAGTCGCGCACCTCGACTGGCTTGGGTTTCCGAGTTACCCGCTGTCCGGTGGCTTCAGGCCGTGGAGATTATTGCCCAATTTCATGCTAGGTGCGTGCTTGAGCGCCGAGGCGTTGGCGCCTTCGATGCTGAGGCGCTGGCTGGGCTTTCGCCTTTTCGTAGTGCTGAGGAAACCTCACCCGAACGCGGATTGAATCGGTTCGCGGCCAGCCCAATCTCACTGGCGGCGGAGCAACCGCAGACGCCTTAGCTTCTGGCCTAATATCAACCGATTGCGCTACAGTGTTCACGCAATGAACGCCCTTCATTTCGGCCACCACCTAACCGGTCAAAATAGCGCAGGGTTTCATGATGTAAGGCTGTGCGCGCGGCGCATCAGCGCACCCGAAAAGAGCAGGTTCCGAACGTGGCACAGCAACTCAATCCCATTCCCTTCATCGACCTCGAATCGCAGCGCAAACGAATCGGCGAACGCATGGAATCTGCAATCATGCGCGTTGTCGAGCATGGCGGGTACATCATGGGGCCGGAAGTTCGCGAATTGGAACAACGCCTCGCAGAATTTACCGGGGCACGCTTTTGCATCAGCTGCGCAAACGGAACCGATGCGCTCGGACTGGTATTGATGGGCTGGGGCATTCAGCCAGGCGACGCCGTGTTTGTGCCTGCGTTCACATTCGTATCGACCGCCGAGGTTGTTGCATGGACCGGCGCGACACCGGTTTTTGTCGATGTGCTGGAAGGAAGCTTCAACATCGATCCTGATAGTCTCGAAGCGGCTATTACCGCCGCCGAGGAACAAGGACTGCGTCCAGCAGCAATTATTCCGGTTGACCTGTTTGGGCAGCCAGCCGACTACCCTGCTGTGCAGGCCATCGCCGACAAACATCAGTTGCAAGTACTCGCCGACGCAGCGCAAAGTTTTGGTGCAACGCTCCATGGCCAGCGGGTCGGGACCTTTGGCGACGCGACCTCCACCAGCTTCTTTCCAGCTAAGCCGCTCGGTTGCTATGGCGACGGTGGCGCGATCTTCACCGATGATGAGGCACTGGCGGAACAACTTCACAGCCTGCGCGTACACGGTCAGGGTGCAAACAAGTACGACAATGTGCGAGTCGGCATGAACGGTCGGCTGGACACGATGCAAGCGGCTGTTCTTCTGGAGAAACTGGATATTTTCCCGGAGGAGATAACTGCAAGACAACGCATAGCCGAGCGGTACAACGAGCGGCTTCACCATGTGGCTCGCGTCCCCGAACTCATTGCCGGCGCGACGTCTGTGTGGGCTCAGTACACGCTCCGAGTTAGCGATAGAGCCAGTGTCCAAACGGCCTGCAAAGCTGCGGGCGTACCGACTGCTGTCTACTACCCTATTGCGCTATCTCAGCAGACCGGCTATCGCGACTTCCCGTGCGTGCCAGGAGGCACGCCCGTATCCGACCAGCTCGCAAGCGTCGTCGTGAGTTTGCCAATGCATCCCTATCTGGATGAGGCAACGCAAGACAGAATCGTCGCCGCGGTGGTTGGCTGATCATGTGCCGTGGTACCCGCCGCCAAAATCGCAGATGCTGCGCGCGCCAACCATGCTTTTGTCATCGGGCATGAGCACGGTAGTGTGCGCGAACCGGGGGGCTCGGGTCTGGTCCGAGACAAGATACTCTAGCCTTGAAGACGTAGCTGCGCGGACGGCCGTGGCAGGCGTGCCCGCTCGATTTCTTAGAAACGCAACACACTGGAACTGACATTGGATATTCGCGGTAAGAAGCTCCTGGTCATTGGTGGCGCTGGCCTCATTGGTTCTCACACGGTAGACCTGCTTACGCGCGAAGACGTGGGTGAAATCGTCGTTTACGACAACTTTGCCCGCGGCTCGCACGAGAACCTGGAAGATGCGCTCCGAGATCCCCGAGTCCGCATCTTCGATGTCGGAGGGGATATCTGCCAACCGGACATTCTCGACAGTGCCATGCAGGGCATGGATGGCGTATTTCACTTCGCGGCACTATGGCTGTTGCAGTGTCACGAGTACCCACGCTCGGCGTTCCAGGTCAATGTCGAAGGTACCTTCAACGTCCTGGAGGCGTGCGTGAAGAACGGCGTTTCACGCCTCGTCTACTCGTCGTCGGCGTCCGTTTATGGTGACGCGCTGGCGGAACCGATGACGGAAGAGCACTCTTTCAACAATAAAAACTTCTACGGCGCCACGAAGATATGTGGCGAAGCCATGGCTACCGCGTTCCACTACCGCTATGGACTGCCGTTCGTCGGTCTGCGGTACATGAATGTCTATGGACCCAGGCAGGACTATCAAGGTGCTTACATCGCGGTAATTATGAAGATGCTCGATGCTATCGAGCGCGGCGAGGGCCCAACCATACTAGGGGACGGTAGCGAAGCGTTCGATTTCATTTCGGTTCGCGATTGTGGCGCGGCCAACGTCTGCGCAATGCGTACCGATGCCGTGGCGCGATACTACAACGTTGGCACGGGCAAGCGGACGTCGTTGCAGGAACTTGCCGAGAAGCTCATTGCGCTGACCGGCTGCAACCGGCCCATCCAGTACCAGCCCCGTAGTCAAGCAACGCTGGTGCGCAATCGTATTGGCTGTCCGAAGCTCGCCAGCGCTGAAATCGGCTTTGACGCCAACATCGGCCTCGAAGAAGGGCTGCGCGACCTGATCGAGTGGCGTGCGTCTCACCAGGCGGCGGTCGATGCACGACGTGCGCGCAGCCATTAGACGTGCGCGCAGCCATTAGACGTGCGCGCAGCCATTAATGGAGGCCACATGAGCCACTTGCCCTACAGACGCATCTCGATCGCGCTTCCGAGCACAGGCGCACACGAATGGGAGGCAGTGCGCGAGCCGATAATGAGCGGCTGGCTGACCCAGGGTCCTAAAGTCGCCGCATTCGAACAATCCTTCGCTGCGGCGCATACGGTTGACTATGCGCTGGCCACGACCAGTTGCACGACTGCATTGCATCTCGCCCTGGCGGCACTCGGTGTAGGCCCAGGCGACGAAGTCATCGTGCCGGCCTTCACCTGGGTTGCGACCGCCAACGTGGTTCTTTATTGCGGCGCAACCCCGGTACTTGCCGATGTTGATCCGCTCACATTCAACATCGATGTGGCTGATGCCGCGGCGCGCGTGACGCCGCGTACACGTGCTGTTATTGCCGTGCATCTATTTGGCCTGTGCGCCGACATTGACGGGTTGCGCGCGGCACTGCCAGACAGCGTGGCTATTGTCGAGGATGCAGCTTGCGCCGCCGGCGCCGAGTACCGTGGCCGGCGCGCGGGGGGACTAGGTGACGCTGCAGCGTTCAGCTTTCATCCCCGAAAGTCCATCACTACAGGCGAAGGTGGCATGTTGACGACCAACCAATCCGAGATTGGGCAAAGGGCCGATCAACTTCGCAATCACGGCGCCTCTATCAGCGAAGAGCAGCGCCATCGAGGCCCCCGCCCCTATCTGCTTCCGGAATTCAATCTGCTTGGTTACAACTATAGGATGACCGATCTGCAAGGCGCAGTCGGGTTAGTCCAATTGGAGAAGCTCGAAGCATTCGTGGACGAGCGTGCGGCCTGGGCCAAATGGTACCGCGAAGCCCTGCAAAATGTCGCTTGGCTGCGCCCGCCTTCAGAACCCGAAGACGGACGCCATGCCTGGCAGTCATTCGTGACCTGGATCGACCCGCAGACCGCTCCAGCAAAAAGAAACGCGCTCATGGAGCAGTTGCAGGCACGTGGCATTGCCACACGCCCAGGTACTCATGCCGTACATGCACTCGGCTACTACGCCGACCGGTTCGGGCTCGAGCCACAAGATTACCCGGGCGCACTTGCCTGCGAGCAGAATTCACTCGCTATCCCGCTGCATAACCGTATGGTCGAGGAAGATTACGCGTATGTCGTCGATGCCCTGCAACGACTCTGACACGCAACCTGACTGGTTCTGGGATCTGCTTGATGCGACCGATCCAGCTTCCCGTGACAAGAGACTGCAAGCCCTCGGCTTACAGCTCCGGGATGGCATAGTGCGCACCGAGACCGAAGGTTCCGAGACTCAGGCACAGACCGAACGGACTTTTGGATTCAAGTGGCAGAAGCGAGACACCTACGAGTCGGCAGGGGGCCGCGCGCGCATGCGCGAGTGGTTGGAGCGGCGCTACGGCGAGCCCCGTACTTACGCCTTCCTTGAACCGTCGAGCCGGCGGGCAATCGTGCTGGACGCAGGTTGTGGCGCGGGTTATTCCGCGCTCGAACTCTTCGGCGACACGCTCGAAAACGTATGTTATCTCGGTGTAGACGTCTCAGATGCAGTTGATGTTGCGAGGACTCGTTTCGCCGAACGAGGCCTGGATGGCGCTGCCTTCATGCAGGCCGACATCACCCAACTACCCATTCCGGACGCAAGTGTGGATGCGGTTTTCTCCGAGGGTGTAATGCATCACACGGATTCGACCCAGGCGGCGCTCACGGCACTTGCACGCAAAATCCGGCCAGGTGGAAGTTTCATGTTCTACGTGTATAGGCGCAAGGGCCCGATACGGGAGTTCACAGACGACTACATCCGCGACCGGTTGCAGGACGTGCCACCCGATGAAGCCTGGGCAGCGCTGGAACCGTTATCCCAGTTGGGGCAGGCTCTTGGTGAGCTTGATGTTGAAGTCGAAATTCCCGAATCAATCGACTTGCTGCAGATTCCAGCAGGGCGAATCAGTGTTCAGCGCCTCTTCTATTGGCATGTGTTCAAGGCCTTCTATCGCCCGGACATGACGCTCGATGAGATGAACCACATCAACTTCGATTGGTACGCTCCCCGTAACGCCCATCGCCAGAGTATTGATGAGGTGCGTGCCTGGTGCGCCGAAGCCGGCCTCGATATTGAACGTGAGCGCGTTGAAGACGCCGGCATCACGGTCGTGGCGCGAAAGCGCAGCAGCTGAGCGCATATACGGTGTGCGGCCTTGCCGGTTATCTGAATCGCGATGGACGCCCGGCGTCGGCGACTGTTGCGCGCGCGATGGCCACGATGATCGCGCATCGAGGTCCCGACGATGAGGGCGTATATACAGACCGATGCCTGGCGCTGGGACATCGCCGGCTGTCGATTATCGATGTAACTACGGCCGGGCATCAGCCAATGATGAGCGCGGACGGCCGGTATGTAGTGGTCTACAACGGTGCAGTCTACAACTACCAGGAACTACGGGCACAGCTACAAGCCTCGGGTCACCGCTTCGTCTCGAATTCAGACACGGAAGTACTGCTGCACGGGTTCGTAACATGGGGTGCAGATGTCGTAGAACGCCTGAACGGCATGTTCGCCTTCGCCATCTGGGATATGTACGCGAGCCGCCTGTTCCTTGCTCGCGACCGCTATGGCATCAAGCCTCTATATGTATGTGAACGTGGCAGCAGTCTGTTATTCGCGTCCGAGGTCAAGGCCTTCTTCGCCCATCCTGAGTTCCGGTGCACGCTCGATCGCGAGGCACTGGTTGAATATTTCACGTTTCAGAACTATTTCACGTCGCGCACGTTATTCGATGGCGTGGAGGTGTTTCCTGCCGGCCACTATCAGTGGGTCGATCTTTTGGACCAAAAGCGCGAGCGAGATGCCGCGGTACGTTATTGGGACTACAGGTTTCGGCAACCAGCCGTCGTCGGGGACAGGCGCGAATATGTGGAAGAACTTGACCGACTCGTCGTGCAAGCCGTCGAACGCCAACTTGTGAGCGACGTGGAAATCGGCAGCTTTCTATCTGGCGGCATCGACTCGGGTTCGATCGCGGCGGTCGCAGCAAAGGCGCTACCGAATCTGAAGACGTTCACGGTTGGTTTTGACCTGCGCTCAGCTTCGGGTCTTGAAGTTGCGTTCGACGAGCGCTCGAAGGCTGAATACATGTCCTATGTATTTGGCACCGAGCAGTACGAGATGGTCCTGAAAGCCGGTGACATGCAACGGTCGATGCGTCCACTGGTTTGGCATCTGGAGGAGCCACGCGTCGGGCAAAGTTATCCAAACTTCTATGCCGCGAAACTGGCCAGCCGCTTTTGCAAGGTGGTCATGGCAGGGGCAGGTGGTGACGAGATGTTTGGCGGTTACCCGTGGCGCTACTACAGGGCTGTAGTCAATGACGACTTTGAGCACTATGTAGACAAGTATTTCGATTACTGGAAGCGCATGGTGCCGCCGTCCATCATGCCGGACCTCCTGTCCCCTTTGGGCTCGCTTGGGGCGAACGTGGACCTGCGAAGCATCTTCGCCAATGTGTTTCAGTCGCATGCCGCAGAGCTTGATTCACCGCAGGCTTACGTCAACCATTCACTCTACTTCGAAGCACGCACCTTCCTGCCCGGCCTCCTATTAGTTGAAGACAAACTTGGCATGGCCCACGGAATCGAGACCCGCGTGCCGTTCCTGGACAATGATCTGGTCGATTTCGCCATGTCCCTGCCAGTCGAGACCAAGCTTGGCAATCTCGACGAGGTCGTATCTTTGAATGAGAACGAGCCGGGGCCCAAGACGCAGCGCTACTTCGAGAAAACCCGCGATGGAAAACTCGTGTTGCGCGACGCCATGCGTCGATACGTACCCGGCGATGTCGCGGAAGACATAAAGCAAGGTTTCTCCGCCCCCGATGCCAGTTGGTTCAAAGGCGAGAGCATTGCTTATGTACGTGAGCGCCTCATGGGCGAGGACGCGGCGATTTTCGAGTACCTGGACAGGAAAACAGTGCAAAGACTGGTTGGCGATCATCTCAGCGGTCAGGAAAACCGTCGTCTGCTAATCTGGTCACTACTGAACGTCGAGGAGTGGCTCGACGTGTTTATCGCTGGTGCCGGAGTCAACCCGGGTGATCGACCTGCGGTCGTGATGGCGACACTATGATGATCGCCGTGGTCAACAGCGGCGTGGGTAAGGTCCGGTCGGTGGCGAATATGAACTCGAGTGAATCCAGTATCTCGGAGCAGCTACGACAAGCCTACGCGGAACGTGACGCGGAGCTGCGTGAGCACTTTCAGCGAAGTCTGCCGTTGCAAGACGCAATGATGGACCGCTGGGAACGCGCGCAACGGTTAGGCTTTGACGAAGGCGCTAGCATCTACAACAGTGCCATCGTCTTCGGCGACGTGAACGTCGGCGAGCAAACCTGGGTCGGACCATACGTAGTGCTCGATGGTTCGGGTGGTGCGCTATCCATCGGCGCTTTCTGTTCAGTCGCCGTCGCAGTACATATCTATACACACGACACCATCGGCTGGGCTTTGTCCGCAGGACGGCTCGGTCCACGGACCGCGCCGGTCGCTATTGGCAACTGCACCTACTTGGGGCCTCAGAGCATCATCGCTGCGGGCACCACCATTGGAACCCGCTGCGTAGTCGCTGCGAATAGCGTGGTCAACTGTGATGTGCCGGACGGCACCGTCGTTGGGGGCAGCCCTGCGCGCCAACTCGGCAAGGTAGAGATGGACGGAGACGAACCCGTGCTGCACTTCGACAGCGGTCAGCGTACTTTCCTGATGCGTGAGGGTGAGCAGCGTTATGGCTGACTTGAACGAAGCGCTGGCGGAGATCCTGGGCCGGATCAATCAGGATCGATTCGGTGCGCGCGAGGCCCCTGTCATCACCGCAACGGACGCTACCTGCACAAACTCGGATGGCATGCTTTCCGGAGAACTGCGGGTGCATATCAAGCGTCGCAGTGGTGAAGATGCCTTAGTCGATAGATTGGAACTGCAACAGATTGCGTCGAGGGCTGAACTCGAAGACGCATTCGCCGAGTTGTTGAGCCGCGTGCTCGCGGTACATCACAAATGGCCGCGCTAGTGAGCGGTCAAGCTTTGAGTGGAGACAGTTCTCTATGAGCGTGTGGACCAAGACCCGGACAATCTATCGCCTTGCCCGAGCCAACCCACGCGGTTGGCCGTCATTTGTCTGGAACACCGGCTTGGCGCAAATGCGCCGCGTCGGTCCATTGATGGCACCGGTGCACGTGTCCATCGAGCCGACCAACGCATGCAACGCGCGCTGTCCAGTGTGCGAAACCGGCAAAGACGAGATGCACAGACGCAAAGGACTCCTCGACAAGCAAGCTTACGAGCAGTTCGTAGATGACATCTGTGGCACGACCAACTCGCTCATGTACTACTTCATGGGAGAGCCATTTCTGAACAAGCATGCATACGACATGATCCGCTACGCACGCGAGCGCGGCATCTACGTAGAAACATGCACTAATGGTGATTTTGTCGATGCCAAGGGCGTCATTTATTCGGCTATCAACAAACTGAGTTTTCAACTCGGTGGCATGACCGAAGCAAGTCACCGGAGATATCGCGTAGCGAGCAGTTTGGAGAAGGCGCACAAGAATCTATATGAACTCATCGAAGAACGGCGCAAGCGTCCGGAGTCGAACCTACAGATCGAAGTGGGTTTCATTGTTATGCGCCACAACGAGCATGAAGTCCCGGAATTTCTGCGCTGGGCAGAAGAGATTGGCGTTGATATTGCAAATGTCGTCGATCCTTGTGTACGAAACATGCTAGAGGGATACGCTTATCTGCCTAAGGATCGGAAGTACTGGTATTACGATGAGGCCGCCTTTGAGCAGGGCATATTGAAACCGAAGGTCGTTCCCGACAATGACTGCGTCTGGATCTGGAATTCCATTCAGGTCAACTGGAATGGTGATGCCGTTCCGTGCTGCCGCGATCCCAATGGCTTACACGTACTCGGAAACGTGTTCGAAGAAGGACTAATGCGCGTGTTCAACGGCGCCCGTGCGCGAGAATTCAGGCGTCGAATATTGACGGACCAGGGCAGTATCGACCTATGCCGACTGTGCTCCGGTTATGGAATGCCGACGCTAGTCAAGCGGCAGCCAGCATCATTTTCGGTGGTTCATCACACGGCCAGCGAGGAGAAGTCTCTGGCGGTCGCTCAGGCTGCAGACGAGGCAGTCTCCGGGCGACTCTCGCGGCCTCCCAAAGCTGAGATACGTTGATAAGGCTGCGGGAATAGCTAAATCAGAGCTTGGCCATCAGAAGTAACCCGAGTTGACCTATTCTCCATGTTCACCCTGCCAGTAGTCGTAATCGCCACTGCGTTTGCTGTTTTTCTAGTTCTGCGGTTATGGCCTATTTGGCCTAGCCGCTGGCAAGGTTGCGATGCTTTCTACATTCTTCTGAGCGCAGAGTTTCTTCGCGCCCAGCGACGCTTGCCGATCCGAATTCCGCGACTATACATGCTTGAAGGGGAAGAACAAGCGTACCCACCTGGCTTTCTCATATTATGTGCGCTCTTGCCAGCGCAATGGCTAAAGCGCTATTACTGGTTGCTTAACCACATACTGGACCTGGGTTCGGCAGCCGCCTTGGGCGCAGCTGCATTGCTAACTGGTGCGCATTGGGCCACGGCGGCAGCCGCCATCATGCTCTATGCCTTGACAGCCGCAAATATCTCCGAATTCATGACGTTAAACACGCGGCCACTCGGCTTGTTGATGATCAATATCTTCCTACTGAGTGCGTACCTAGGCATAGATAGCTCAAGCTGGCAGGCAGTCTGCATCACGCTCGGCGTTGTTCTAGTTTTCTGCCATAAGCTTTCGATGCAAATGCTTTGGGCAACGATGCCGATACTTTCCACGGTGACCGGCGATTGGTACTGGGTGGCCTTGCTCCTTGCCAGCTATGGAATAGCCTTCATAATCTGGCCACGGGGAACCTGGCGTATTGTGTACGGACACTGGGTGATCGTACGCTTTTGGTTCCGGAACTGGCCACTTCTGGGGGCTCACGCCGTGCGACAATCTCCCATTTACGGCGATGCGCAGACCCATGAGCACTACTATGCAGACGCTTCGGCCAATGCGGCCTTGCGTTTCACGAAGGACGCATTCCATCATAACTACTTTGTCATCCCTAGCGTGGTAATTGTTGCTACAAGCACCGGGTCTGATTTCAATTTCTCGCTATTCCTGGCCAGTTGGATCGCCTCGGCCTATATACTTGGATTCGCGGTGCACTTCATTCATTGGCTTCGTGCAATCGGGTTAGGGAGACAGTATTTCAAGTTTGCGGTCCTGCCATCACTATTGCTGACAGGTATACATATAGGACCAGATACGCCTGTGATTACCTGGGCTGCCATAGCCTGTGCGCTAGTCTTGACTGTACGCCAGTACCTACTATTAGCGATGGCCTCCAGGCGTCACCCCATAAACACCGCAAACGATCCCGATCTGTGCGCTGCAATCGCCATGCTACGTAGAGACAAGGATGCCCGGATCATGGCACTCCCGGTGCAACTTGGCGATTTGATTGCCTACCGGACGCGCCGGCCCGTGTATTGGGGCACACACTCCGATGTCTTTGATGAACGCCTAGAAGACTTTTTTCCCGTGCTGCGAAAGCCACTGCACTACTACGTGGAAGATGGTGTCAACAGGCTACTGCTGGACACCCACTACGCAACGGCGCAAATACTGAACCTTGATGAAAGCACGATCTTATTTCGAGGAAATCGTTACCAAGTACACCAGCTCCCGTCAGCGAACCATACCCAACATGCCGGCGACAATACCGGCTAGCCAATCGAGACCGTGCGGGGGCACCTCTAAAAATGCACTTTTCCGCGATTGCGGCGTCAGCTCTCGAATCGCATCTTGGGTGTGGGCCGCATCTTAGAATTATGTTGCGGGTCGCAAATTTCATGGATTCGAGCCTGAAGGAGTTGGAGCGAAAAGGCGTTCTCAGCGCTATTGGCGATATCTACAATCCCGAGGGCCAATATGATGTCGTGTTGCATTTCACGCCGCATAAGGAAGATCTGGAGCTGGCCGGCCGTTTGAGCGAACATAAGATTGAGCTACAGCTTCACCCAGCAGGCTGGCTCAGCATTCGGCGTTTCTTTAGAGCCGTGCTGTTGGCGCGGCAACGGATTAAGGAATCTCGAATCAATATTGTCCGAGGACGCCTTCCGTACCTTGGCAGCCTGATTGGGGCCGTAGCCGCACGCCTTAGCGCAATTCCATTTGTGGTTTCTCTTGGGGGCGACAATCGTATCGTCCAGGAGCGTACCGGTACGTACCACTACAAAAGCCGCATTATCTCCTATGGTATGGAGTGGTTGGTATTGATGCTGGCGACCGCCATCATCTGTCCAAATCTATTCACCACTAGATACGTAGCAGATATTATCGGAACTCGGGCGGCAGCCCGGCGTTGCAACGAGATATCTTGGCTGAGCCGTCCGCTCCCGAAATCGTGCGATTCGGATGACAGCACGATAACTGCACTTGGATTTAGCGCAGGAACTCGCATCGTCCCTATCGTCGGATTCATCAACCGCTACAAGTTCTCGGACATCCTCTTTAACGTCCTTGGCGAGCTCGCAACGTCATTACCTGAGCACGAATTTTGCTTCTGTGGCGATGGTCCCCTACGTGAGGAAGGGGAGAGACGATTTGCCAAAATAGACAACGTCAGATTCTTAGGTTGGCAGAGCGCCAACGTCGTGCACGCCCTGTTACGCCGCGCAGAAATCGTTCTAATTCCAATGTCCGGCTTCGTTTTGCTTGAAGCAGCAAGTCTTGGTAAACCGGTAGTCACCAGTAACGTCGAATGGCACAGTGAGATGGTCAAGAATGACATATCGGGTCTAGTTGTGGAGCCCACCGATCCGATGGCATGGCGTACAGCTATCTGGCGGATGGTTTCAGAACCCGATATGGCCTGTCGCCTTGGCTGTCAGTTGGAGAAGGCATACGTTGGAAACTATGCATACGATAGCGCGGTAAAACGCGAACTCGCTCTCTATCATCAGTTGGTGAGACAAGGATAGTGAGCGCTCTCGCAACATTTGTGGGCGCCCGCCCGCAGTTCATCAAGGCTGCCCCCATGAGCATGGCACTGAAGGAAGCTGGCATCGACGAGCTACTGATCGATACGGGCCAACACTACGACGACAATATGGCCGGGGCTTTCTATCGGGAACTCACACTGCCCAGCCCGGCTCTGAATCTCGGTGTTGGTAGCGGTACTCACGCTCAGATGACAGCGCGGATCATGTGCGGCGCTGAGAGAATCCTGCAAGACACAAAGCCGAAGCTGGTGCTTGTGTACGGCGATACAAACTCCACAATGGCTGCGGCGTTGGCAGCTGTAAAGCATGGGATCCCCGTCGCACACATTGAAGCCGGACTGCGTAGCTTCAGACTCGACATGCCAGAAGAAGTCAATCGACGCGTGACGGACCATATATCGACACTGCTCCTGTGCCCTACTGCAAATGCAGTTATCAACCTTATGAACGAAGGCCTCGCCCCCCAAGGTGCAGCAACGCATTGTGCAAGCATGGACGAGTGTCGAACGCTCAGGCCGAATTCTCAAAGAATGGTGGCGAACGTTGGAGATGTCATGGTCGACGCGATTGTGGACGCAGAAGGTCGAGGCAGTGAACCGGAGTGGGCCGGCCGTCTGAGACGTCATCAATTCGCTCTGCTCACGCTCCATCGAGCAGATAGCACTGATAATGTAGACACTTTGTCCTATTTGGTTGAGCAGGTAATCGACTTGTCACGAAATCTAGACGTACTCTTTCCCATTCATCCTAGAACCCGTGCGCGGCTCAAAGCGCTCGGCTTACTCGAAACTCTTGAGAACACACAAGGGATGCTCTGTGTAGCCCCACTACCTTATCTATCATTTATACAGGCACAAAAACGTGCCGCAATCGTCATTACCGATTCCGGCGGCGTTCAGAAGGAAGCTTTTACGCTGGCAACGCCGTGCCTAACACTTAGGGATGAAACTGAATGGACTGAAACTCTAGTAGGTGGCTGGAACCAGCTAATAGGGACACGTCCATCCAGCCTGCGTGATGCAGTCGCGCGCAGCGAGAAGCCTGCGGGGGATGCGACTACGCCTTTTGGTGATGGGAAAGCATCTCAGCGCATGGCCGCAATAATCAAACAGTATCTTGACCAATATGCGCAACACTGACACCAGTGCGCCTCTAAAAATGCACTTTTTCCGCGATTGCGGCGTCAGCGCCGTGCTCGAATCCTCAGGTATCACCTATACACTGCGGTTCTGCGCGCGGTGCTTCCTTGCACTCGCGAAAAAATTACTATTTTTAGAGGTGCCCACCACTGAACACCGGCCAGCTGGCCTAATCTCCATCGTGGCTAGGCTACGTGAACCGGAGCCGCCTTTGTGTTAGGTCGCGTACTTAAGGACGCCCACCACATCCTCGGGTGGCGACTCGCTACACTCATAACGCTGATGGTGGCCGCTTCCACCCTTGAGGGATTGGGACTCAGCTTGCTGCTGCCGCTGCTGTCGAGTTTTGGTCTGGATGGTGAGGCCTCTTCCCCACTTACACGTACGATAAATGCTGTCGTTGACGGTATGGGAATCAGTCGGGAGATTGGACCATTAATGGCTTTAGTCGTAACGGTACTCGTGTTGCAAGTCAGCGTAACGTTTTTGCGTTCCTGGTTTGAGACTTATTGCACTACGCTGGTTTCCGCGACATGGCGCAAACGCCTTTTCCATACCGTGATTAACGCGCAGTGGACCTACCTACAGCAATCCGACGCCAGCGCACAAGCTAACGCAATAGTGAATGATGTCAATCGCATATGTGCTGCATTAAGCGTAGCGTTGCAATGCCTGAATGCGAGCCTCTTCATCGGCGTCTACGCGATAATATCGCTTGCTGCAGCCTGGGAGATGGTGGTCTTTCTGCTGCTCTTCAGCACCATCGTCTACACCGCAACACGCCCGATTAGCCGTCACAGTAATCGAGTAGGCAAGCATGTAACGCATGTATCTTCGCGCCTTCTGCATCACACAATTGACTTTTTGTCGAACTCTAAATTGGTCAAGTCCACGGCAACAGAAGCGGCCGCATCATCGCTGTTTGATGACTCAGTCGATGCCTATCGAGAGACCGATGCAATGGCCCGCATTCTTCCCTCTGTTATTACATTCATCTACATGTCAACCGGCTACATTGCACTCGGTTTTGGGGTTTGGCTGGCGCTCGAATTCACTAGCACTGCGCCGGGCGCCGTAATGGTATCGATCTATGTGTTCATGAGGCTCTACGTCCAGATCACAACTCTACAGCACCTTAAACAGGCATTTGCAGTATCAGCGCCTGCTTTGACAGCGACGCAGAAGCTATTGTCCGAGGCCGATGCCGCAGTCGAAGCCTACGATACAGGAACCCCTCCATCCCCCCTTGGAGCGGTAGGCATTGAAGTCCGGGATCTATCTATAGACTATGCAGGCCGGAGCGCAGTGAGAGGCGTTTCAGCAACTATAGCGCCTGGGAGTATCGTGGGTATCACTGGGGCGTCCGGTGCCGGAAAATCCACTTTCATTGATGCTGTGGTCGGATTAATCAAGCCGAACAGCGGCAGCGTTAACATAGACGGCATACCAGTGACTGCTCTTGAACATAGAGCGTGGCGCCGCCAAATCGGTTTCGTCGCCCAAGACACACTCCTGATCGCGGGTACAGTGGCTCAGAATATCGCGTGGGGTTCTTTACCGGCGCAGGCGGATGACATCGAATGCGCCGCACGCCTCACAGGTGCACATGATTTCATTACGGACCTACCTGACGGGTACGAAACCGTAATCGGTGGGCGAAACATAAAGATGTCCGGTGGACAGCGGCAGCGTCTGGGCCTAACCCGGGCAATTCTTGGCAACAAACGTCTCCTCGTCCTTGATGAAGCGACCAGTGCTCTCGATTCAGCCTCCGAGCAACAAGTATTGGCGGCGATTGAAGCGCTGCGAGGGCAAGTCACGATCGTAATGGTAGCCCACCGGCTGTCCACTCTTCGCTCAGCAGATCATGTATTGGTTTTTGACAAAGGGCTCATCGTGGAATCAGGAACTTTCGATGCTCTGAAGAGTTCCGGTGGCCGCTTCGACACCCTTTGGAGTATGCAGACGGGAGAGGTGGCGGTTAACTCGCGCAAGGTAGGTTCTTGAGAAACCGCAGGCGAGGCACGGCAGGCTCTTCAGGGGCGCTCGGACGCGCCGCGACATACTGTCACACGCTAGCATCCGCCATCTCTTAACCAATGCGAATATGCATTCAAATCGATACAATAGCCCCGCTTCGGGCCGGCGCTTGTGACCTCTACTTCGCCTTCGATTCACTGGCCGAATGAGGCATCGGGGCGCAACCTTCCGAAGAAGGCTTGGCCGCCATCCTGACTTGAGCTGGACTACTGAGCAGCGGCAAGCCGTCATTAAGAGTACCTGCGCCAGAGCTGCGATAAGAATCGGCTTTAGGGCGCCTCTAAAAATAGTCATTGTTTCGTGAGTGCAAGGAAGCACCGCGCGCACAACCGCAGTGTATAGGTGATACCTGAGGATTGGAGCACGGAGCTGACGCCGCAATCGCAGAAAAAGTGCATTTTTAAAGGTGCCCTTTAGCATAGAATCCCCTAAGTACACTCGCATAGATAGCACTAACTATGAAGAACAGCCTGAATCCCGTGCAAGAGCGCAATAACAACCAAGTATGCTCGCGTTGTGTCTTTGATGCAGAAGTGCCCAACATACGTGGCTGATATCGAAGCCCCAACTGACATTGGCTTCATTATCACGCTTTACCTAGCCGCCGAGCGATACGGAATCAAGCATCTTATCGAAGAACACTCGTTTAGGACGGGAGATAACGCTACGGTTGGCAATCAAACGCACGTTCGAATCTCTGCGTCCACTCTTCTATCTGCTCACCAAAATCGGTCGGGTGCCTGAGAGTTTCTACAGCAAATTCTGCTTTCCACTCGATGCAATGGGCTCGATCACATCAAAGAATCAATCACAGGGCTGACATTCAAGACACGCGATAAGGTAAATGCTTTGAACAAACCCCGAGTCCTGTACTTAAGTTTCGACGTCATGTCAATGAATCCAACCCGTGAACTACTGGTCGATGTCTTTGCCGAACTCGGCGTCCTGACCTGCTTCGGGCCGGGTTACCAACCGCTGCAGATAGTTAGTCGAGGAATCGAAGCATTCATAGAAGCTAATGGACCGTTTGATGTTGTAATTGCAGACGAATACTCGATCCAAGATTTCTCTAAGCTTGGACGTGGCGAGCCACTGAGGTTCGTTATCCACGCATGCCGATTTGACCGAAATCTATTGCGTATTGGTCTCGACTATAAGCACTTTTTGGAACGCTACCGCGGACTACGCCTTCTGACGCTCATGCAGTCTGACTACTACAATTTTCCGCCTGAACGCATAGACGCGATGGAGGGCATCGCTGACTTCTTTGTCACCTGGGGCGAGGAGCTCATTTTGCCCCGGGAAGCGTTCGCAGATACGGCGACGCTGCCTGGAGGTGTCAACGCCTCGATCGTCGCCCATTCGAATGACAACTATCTGGATTTCTTAAAGCGAAACCGACATAGAGTCATATCTTGCCCCCACTTTGTACATCCTACCGAGGGCTCGGATATTCCGCTAACAAAACGCCCAATAGCATGGAGTGTGCTAGGCGCAGACTACGATGCACGAATCGTGGTTAGAGATCTTGTTGACGGTCAAGGGATACCACGTTCTGGTGACTGGCTCCGACATGCCCATACGATCTTGACGCGCCTCGGCGTCAACGTCTATGCCCACTATTGGTCTATCGGGCTAATGCGCAAATGCTTTCAAAAGGCACTTCGCCGTTCAAAGCATAGTTTCACGTGCGGGAGTGTGCTGCGCTGGCCGATACGCAAATACTTCGAGCTTCCCGCGAACGGGTGCACGTTAGTATGCGAAAAGACGACTGGCTTCAGTGCGCTCGGCTTTCGATCTGGAGTCAATGCCTGTGCATGCGACGCCCGGGATATCCTCGATGCAAATGCGTGGCTCGAAGCCAATATAGGAGAAGCGCAAGCACTCGCGGATGCAGGCAGATCACACGTACTTAAGACGCACTCCGTCCCCGCAAGAGCAAATCAAATCGCAAAAGCATTAGCGTCGATATTCCAGGGCAGCTTCAAAGGCAGTTACTGGCATAGAGGACGTTTTGAACTAGCGGACTAACTGAACTGGCCCCCGCAAAACGGTCAGTGCGGCAAGTGCGATTTGGGTCATCTGAGATTCAAGATGATGGTTCTTGAGTAGCGAGTTCTATACCCGACAAGAAATGCCGCTGTAGCGATTCAAAGCTATCGACTGTTTCAGGCCTCAATCTCACAGTCGTACGCTGGCCTTCTCGCCGTCCGTTATCTTCAACACCCAACGCAACCCAATGAAGTACATCACGCGAACGGTTGCGCGCGTCTCCGAATCGCTGCCACACCGGTCCTTTGTGGTAACCCGTTGTGTCCGCGATAACAACAGTGCCTGCGGATCCTTCGTAGCTGAGCCAGTCTTTCGCATCGGTGAATACATCGCGAACATGCTTTTCATCACATGAATACGGGATGTTCGACTTCCAGCAATAATCATGGGATCCCCGAACATAAACACCAGCCCCATTGTGCAGACTAACCGGTTCAAGGAACACAAATATCGTAAAGTCACCGTGAGCGTCACGATGAATCAAGCTTGACGCTGAAGGCTCCGGCATCGGGTCCGTTCGATATGCGCGACCATAGTAAACCGGAATTTGACACTTATACGCGGCCGTAATCCTGAGAATCGTCTCGTGGTACACCAAGCTCGCGGCCGCAGGAATGTGGTAGAGCGTATCCGTGAGTGTGCATCGATATTGGTGGTCAAAAGTACTTAGGTTACCGGTAACGATGTGGCTACCATCCACCAATTCTCGTTCGAATTGCTGGCGAACTATATCTACTTCATTCTTGAAAAACCCGTCGAGAACTACACACCCATCTTTTCTCAGCCGCAAGAGCTGCTCTTCCTCGAACGCGTTGAGTTCGAATTCGCTCGCGTGCTCTCGATACAAGTCCCGCATCGTTCGATTTACTAATTCGGAAAAAAATTACCCGACATCAATTCAGAATATATCTGACATGCTTTTCATAGAAAAACCGTTTAATTATTTGCATATTCTGTTGCAGTGAGTGCAACACCGAACGAGCCAAGGCCACCCGTTGCTCCTTTGTAGCCACCACTGTCCGCCCAATCCGTTGGCTTTTTACGTGATGCCATACTAGCTCATCAGGATTGAGTTCCGGTGAATACAGCGGTAACCATACTAACGTGAGCTTACCTTGGCTAGTGCGGACAAATTCTTGCACTTTCTTGGCTCGATGAATTCGATGGCCATCAACAAGCCAATAGACCGATCGCTTGGCGTTGTGCAGCAAACGCCTTGGAAAGTCGATAAAAACGCCTGCGGTTACCCGTGATTCGCTCACCATAAAACGCAGGTGACCCTTCGGCGAAACGGCTGACAGCCTATTCACGCTAAAGCGCCGACCCGTTTTCGCTACAACCGGCGTATCACCCCGTACTCCCCAAGTAGTACCACGATGATAATCCGACCGGATCGTCGATTCGTCGCCAAAATAGACCCGCGCTCGGCGCCTTTTCGCTTCTTGTTGTACTTCAGGCCAAGTTTCCTTTAACCATACCTTAACCTGAGCAGGGTCTTGCTCGTATGCCTTAAACCCAGGGCGCTGCGCACTCATCCCCCAACGAGACAGGCTATTGCCCACCGAACGCTCGCTGACTTCGATGCCAAATTTGTCTTTCAGTCATATCTGAATCATCGAGCGCGTCCACAGGGCATCGTGACAATCCAATTGCAACGGATTCGTTTTAACCCGTTCACGTAAGCGATCCGCACATTCATCGGGACACTTTCTTGGGCGACCCGTGATCTTGCCGGTGGACAGCGCCTGTTCACCACCTCGCTCATACCTGGATAAGCAATCGTCAATGCAAGAACGATGAAATCCGAGGGCTTTAATTACTTTTTCAGGGCTTTCACCCGATAATACTTGCGCAACCGCGTGCCTGCGGATGGCTTCTCGCGCGGAATGGGGCAGTGAGCGACCGTCTGTCTTTTTCATAGCATCACTATAACACATTTTATTAATTTGTGTCGGGTAATCTTTTGCCGAAGTAGTAGGTCAAGATGACGGCGCTTGAGCTGCCGGTGTTTCCAGCTTCTCAGCGGCGCAAGGATTGGAACTGTGTGAAGGAATGCTCTCGCAGCTTTCTTCGCGATCGTACTGATGGACATCGGCTCGGTCCTGCTATTGTCCAGTTTCAAGCGCGTTGTTCAGTTCAGCAATGTACCGGTCATATCGGTAGAAATCGTAGCCCTCGTGTCGCGCTATATCGATTCCCTGCTTCAACCAAGGTATCGAGCCGCCATCTATGAACGGGCTTTGCACAGTGTTTGCCGGGTGATAGCACACCATGACGAACTTTTGCGGCAGCCTCGCATATCTGGTTGCAAGCACCTGAGCCAGGAACTCAGGTTCTGGCTCCATCAACAAGGTGCACTCCCACCCGGCCAACATCTTTCCCTGCCGTCCGGCATGTGCCAATTTCCATGGTAGCCAGAACGGAAACTGAACGTCCGGCCAAGCCCCGCTCGATGAAACAGTGCCATCGAGCTCGTTAGCGCCCCATCGATAAATGTTTCCACGAAAGAGACTCGACGTTGCCCTGACGTCGTCGAACGACTCGTAAACTCCATCGAGCGCATCAATGAACTCCGGATAGGCAAGATAAGCGAAATGTCGGTGCAGCGTCGTTACTGAAATGCCCGCATTGCGTGCAACTGACACCTGGTCCACCAAGCCACCATTTCCATAGACATCTCGCCCGTACGAGTACTGATCGACAACTCCCCTAAGCGGCGTTTTGGACAGCGCATAGTGCAGGTATTTGTTGAGCCGCCAGCGGCGTTCAATCGTTGTAAAGTGTAGCGCGTACTCGTGACGCGGAAACTTCGTGCGAATTGCCTTCCAGGCATCGAGATTCCCATCATGCAATAAAGCGTATGTGGCCTCGACACCCGCCTCATCTTGTACTTGCGCGAAAGTTCCGTCGCAACTGTCGTCGTTGTCGTGCCGAAAGCACACGGCGGCGCTAGCAACACTCAGCGAAGCGAACTTCGATAAATCAATAGCTTTTGAGAACTCTGAGAGTAGCCCGTCTGCAAATTGCTCGAGCCAATGCTGCCGAGGCGCCCAACCTAGCCACTGGGTGAGGTCTTCCTGACCTTGTAGCCAAGCCTGAAAGGCCGAAAGAACGTGTCCATTTAGGAAGACGAACGGCGTACCGTCATTAGGACAATAGATGAGCGATGCGCCATCAACAGGACGGCACAGGGCCTTACCGGGGTCGAGACGGTCACCGGCTATCTCGAAAATCTGACCATAACGCGAAAGCGCAGGGGTTTCGCGGGCCGCGTATATCGCCCAATCCGCAGACTGAATCGGTGTGGGAAACCCATCGAGCCTCACTCCGAAGCTATTGTATGGGCTGGACGGAGTGCGTTCGATAAACTTTGGCAATCCCAATGCGCTGGAGGTGGCTCCGGAAAGTGAGCCCGTGTAGACTTTCGTCGCGGCGCACTCAGAAAGCCCGCTAAGAAGTTGGTTCGGAAGCGGGGCGTTACCTGCGGGAAGATCGACCACTACGACGTCATCAGACCTCAATCGATACAAGTGGCCCACGGAGGTGATCTCCGGTTTAAATCCACCTCTCAAGAAAAGGTTGAAAGCACCCGTTTGGCCGAGATTCTCGCCGCGACTCTTCGGCCAACTAATGGCTTCCTGGTCCCATCCATCGAACGAAAATGTGTGTCGCGACCCTTGAGAATAGAGTTCCGTGGGCTCCAGTATGGTTAATCGCGCCATATCAGATAGGCCCGATAGAACCTCAACCTAGTCTCGTTGCCGCAGTATCCATTAACTGCCGAACGCCAATGCGAGTCCACTTGAGTTGACCGAGAACGCCGTAACCTGGTTGGCAGAGGTGATTTCAAGTAAGCACTGCACCATGAATATCTAGCCAATCGATCCTACACTAACTGATCCCGTGCTTCGACGGGCACCGATCAAAAAACCGAGCCCTCAGACAGAGCGGCGTTGTACATGTAGACAGTTAGAAGATTTCGGTTAGCTCACGCGGTGCTCCAGCAATCCGCGTTTGGATGCAAGCATGAAGAGCGCTTACAGCGGCCGTCGGATCATCGCCCTAGATGCGTCAAAGAACACATGTAACAGCCCAAGCCGAGGCGTAGGCTTCCCGGTCAACGAGACACCGGAGATGTAGAGATTCTGGCTGATTGGCGTACTTCCGCGGGCGTGCGATCGCCCAGGGAATCATGGGGTCGTTCTGCGTTGCCGGTGCGAAACCGGCGTCCCTCGGCCAGCGTGTCCGGCATGAAGTTTGCGGGCGGACTCGCTCGGGAAACTCAGGCGCGTACAACGGCACTCCCACCCGTTTGGGTAGACGTTTCTTCGTGGACGCCGCAGATGCAGCCCCACCTGGCGATACACGCGATAACTGCGTTTGTGATTTCAAGTCTTGCCCTACCGCTTGAGCAGTTTGCGCCACTTCCAAAATCCTTAGGTTCGGTCGCCCTTTAACGAGACTGGGCAAGGCGGCAATGACCCCGGCATCACGGAGCGTGCAGCACGGCGGGACACGATAGAACGACAGGCGTTGCAAGCCGACACATCGACAAGCCTTGACGATAGACAATTGGTGTTCGCCGGCAAGAAACCGAGCTGCGTCACGCTTCCCGGCCGGCGCTAGAGTTTTTTTGCGATAAAGATCTTTCACCGGCGCCTTCTCGAAGGCCAACTCCGCGTACATGCGCTTGAGCCCCGCGTTCTCTGACTCCAACTCCTTGGCGCGCTTCAGATCCGAGGCATCCATGCCGTCGTACTTCGACTTCCACGTGTAGTACGTGGCAACCGGAATGCTGCGTTGATGGCCAAGCTCGGACACTTTCATACCGGTATCGGCCTCCTTGAGGATGGCCACGATCTGGGACTCAGTGAATCGGGACTTTCGCATCGGAACTTCCTAGGTCTACGATGCCAGAGTCCTCTGGTTTTGCCCCGAAAAAGTGAACACCTGACAAGAGGAGTCATAATGGCTCCAGAGGTGTGTGATGGGAAACAAGAAGCGACGACAGTATTCAGCGGAGTTCAAGCGCGAGGCGGTTGAGTTGGCGATGCGCCCTGGCCAAACTATTGTCGGCACGGCGGCAGATTTAGGTGTCGCGACTAGTAGCACTTCATCGCTGGAAGGATGCACTGGAACGCCATGGGTCCAGCGCGTTCGGCGGCCAGGATAATGCCCGTGATGCGGAGTTGATGGCACTTCGCCGTGAGCTGGATCAGGTTAAGAAGGAACGCGATTTTTTAACAAGCGCGGCGGCGTACTGCGCGGGTCAAGACAAGTGAAGTACGCGTGCATCGAGTCGTGCCAGGAACAATTCCCGGTACGCATGATGTGCCGGCTGTTGGCGATTGACCCGGGCAGCTACTACCCCCCTGGCGCCGCCGAGGGCCGAGCCGCAGACAATGCGAGAATGAGCGTTTGAAGGTGCAAAATCGCACACTGAGTCGGACGGCGTCTATGGTAGTCGAAGATTCGCGATGACCTGCTTGAGCAGGGCTGTCGGGTTGGGCGCAATCGCGTTGCGCGATTGATGCGTGAACTCGGCATTCATGGATGCCCGAAGAAGCGTTACAAGGTCACCACCAACTCGCGCCACAACCTGTTGGTTGCTGATGATTACCTGACTCAGGACTTTACCGCGCTGCTGCGCCGTCAAATCGTGGATATGAAAGACGGTGGACTCGTTGTGATCGTGCCGCCACCGAATCCGTTTAGATGTCCGCCGGGGCCGTATGAGAGAGCGTCAATGATCGCGCACTATTTGAAGCATCATAAACCGAAATCGACGATTTTAATCCTCGACCCGAAAGACAAACATTCCAAGCAAGCCTTGTTTCAAGAAGCATGGGAGCGGTTCTATCCGGGCATGATCGAATGGTTGCCGGGAGAATTGACCGGCGGAGTCAAAGCGGTGGACGTTACGAATATGACGGTAGTGACGGAAGATGAGACGCACCGAGCCGATGTCGTTAATGTGATCCCGCCACAACAGGCGGGGTGGATCGCGCGTTCCGCGGGCGCCGCGGCGCAGTCGGGTTGGTGCCCGGTGCAGGCCCATAATCTAGCGTCCAAGCTGTTGCCGAATGTGCATGTGGTTGGCGATTCGATTATTCCGGGCGACATGCCGAAGTCTGCTTTTTCCGCCAACAGTCAAGCGAAAGTCTGCGCCAATGCGCTCGTTGCCGAACTCACGGACAACAAGGCGTTCAAGCCGCGGTTGCGCAATACCTGCTGGAGCCTGGTGGCGACCGGTCATGGCATTAAGGTGGGGGCCAGTTATGAAGCCACGGAGGAGAAAATCGCCAAGACCAGTGGTTTTATCAGCCAGACCGGGGAAGATGACACAACGGAAGATGACACAACGCGGGCGGCTACCGCCAATGAGGCCAATGGCTGGTACGCGGGGATTACGGCGGATCTATTCGGCTAACAGGTGAGCGCTTGAAAAGAGAGGTGCCCGAATAAGTCCGGGCGCCTCTATAAGTGCGCCACGGCGCCGTGGTTTATCTCTACTATGCGGTAGTACTATGGGATTGAGAAAAACCCAAGGCGCATCAGCGATGAACTATCCAACCCCTCACTGTCGCACACCGCCCTCACCGCCTAAGAGCAGTCCCAGTATTCTCGTTTTGTTGTTCGGTGAGGCAGGTTTGTCCGGTTTTACCGGTTGCGGTTCATTGATGGTTGCGGTTCATCGATTAGGCCCCCGGCCTGGTGATACGGATTTGGTGGTCAAGAGGCCGCTTTCGAAGGTGTGGGGAAGGTGGCAACGGCACGGCAATAGCGCTGGCATAGATGGGGGAGCATGCAACGTGAAAATGCAATGTCTAGGTTTTGTGCTGACTGCTTTGCTGGGCGCCGTACCGGTCCGGGCGGAGGTGACGAAAATTGATACCGCCGGGCTAGAGCAACTCATTGCCAACGGTGTTCGCGTTATTGACATTCGGCGGGCGGATGAATGGCAGCGCACAGGCGTTATCGAAGGGGCCTACCTGATGACTTTTTTCGATGTCAAGGGGAACTACGATTTCAAAAGTTGGCTTGAACGTTTAGCTAGCGTGGCGGGCACAGATCAGCCGGTGGTGTTGATCTGTCATTCCGGGGGGCGCTCCGCTGCGGTGAGCCGCGTGCTGCATTCGAAGATGGGATATACCAAGGTATTTGACGCGGTGGCAGGCATGGCCGGGTGGGTCGGCTCAGGCCATTCGACGGTATCGCCTAGGAATGTATCGCCTAGGCATTAAGAGACCAGAGAAGTAGCAGTCCAGAAACTCGAGGAGAGAGCACCTTCATCGGTGCAGATAGCGGCCCACCGGTGGCGCGGCGGGCAGCATTTTCGAGCGCGGCGCTAGCTATCGAACTGGCGTAATAATTGTCCCGCTTTGTGCTCACCGGTAATACCCGAGGTATCCACCACCCGGGTGCCGTTAACCCAGACGCCGTGAACGCCGATAGCCGGTGTATCCACCCGGGTGCCGCCGCCCGGTAAGTCGTTGACGTGGCGCTTAGGCCCGCGCCCCACCGTATCGGGATCGAACAGCAACAGATCGGCGTGGGCGCCGGGGACTAGCCGTCCGCGATCTTTGATGCGGTAGACATCGGCGGCTCTGGAGGTCACTGAAGCCACCGCCTGCTCCAGCGCAATATCGGCGCGCTCACGGGACCAATGGCCGAACATATGCAGGCCGAAGCCGGCGTCGCATAAGAATGACAGATGCGCACCCGCGTCCGATAAAGCGACGGTTGCATTGGGGTGGCGCAGCAGATCTTTGACCCGGTCCTCGTCGGTGTTGAAGAGTTTGCAGTCGAGCAGCGCGTCCAACTCGCCATCGATACCGAAATCCAACAACCAATCGAACGGATCCTTGGAGGCCTCTCTTGCCAGATCGGCGATGCGTTTGCCGGCCAAGTCCCGGTGACGATCTTGAGCCACTGCCACAATGGTGAGGGTCTCGAAGGTGTGATACGAAAACCGGTTCGGCACCGTTGCCGTGGCAGCCTCCGCTTTGATAGCGGCGCGGAATTCAGGGTCGCTTAACACCTTGATAAAAGCATTCGAGCCTTCGGCCAAAATGGCCGGGCGCCAGGCCAGGAACGCTTCTAGCGGGTAAGGATGGCGCAGGGTGAACTCCATGCCGAGCGGGAAACAGCCAACTTGCGCCCATAACTCGTGGCCCCGGCCGCGGGCGTTGCTGATCTCTGCGATTTCGCGAAATACCCGCTCCGGGTCATTGGGATCGATGAACATGGCGGCGATCATCACCGGCCGGCCATTGGCGGCGGCGATGTCTTCTAGCCAAGGGATAGTCGTGGTCATGCCCTTGGTCAACATGAACACACCGCGGCCCGCCTCGCCTAGGGCGCCGGTCAGTTCGCGCATCTCGTGCTCATCGGCCAGCCGTGAAGGCATCGGGATACCCGCTTCGCCGTTGTGTTGCTCTAGGGTGGAAGTGGCGAAACCCACCGCGCCGGCGGCCAGCGCTTCTTTCACGATCTGCTTCATCCGGGCCACCTCATCCGGGGTGGCGGCTCGATCGGAAGCCTCGTCGCCCAGGACATAGGTGCGCACCGAGGAGTGGCCGACGAACGAAGCAACATTCGGCACAGAGCCTTTGCTGGCCAGCAGATCCAGATATTCGGGATATGACTCAAAGCTCCAGTCCACGCCTTGGCGCAGGGCATCCAAGGACATGCCCTCTACGTGGGTGAGGTTGCGCAGCGTGCGATCCCGATCCGCTGCGCGGCACGGGGCGATGGTAAAACCGCAGTTGCCTATCACAACGGTGGAGACGCCCAGACCCACCGATGGCGTGGCCCACGGATCCCAGGTGAGATGAGCGTCGTAGTGCGTGTGCAGATCGATGATCCCCGGAGACAGCGCCAATCCTTGCGCGTCTACACGTTCCTGGCCGGCACCTACATCGTCGCCGATGTCCGCGATGCGCCCGTCCTTGACCGCCAGTTGACCGTGCCGCGACGGATTGCCTAACCCATCGATAATCGTTGCGTTTTTGATGACCAAATCGTGCATGGGCAGGTACTCCGCACTGCAAAGCTATAAAGGCAGAGAATAGTAATCGCGCGAGGCGCTTTGCTGAAGTACGCAACCATGAGCGGTAGCAGACCGTTCAGATCGGGCAGCGCTTGGAAGCGGCACAAGCTAACCTTTCACAGTTCGTTTGGGTGATAACATGCCCGTCAGCCGGTATAGCGCCGAGGAGGAATCATGTCCGACCCGTCCGACTCTTTACACATCGTTGCCTCCGGCACGGTATTGGGTGCGGACATAGAAGGGCTTGATCTGCGCCAGCCCCTGGACGATGCGTCTTTCGCCAAGGTCGAAGGGGCGTGGCTCGACCACCAAGTCCTGCGCTTTCGCAGCCAGACGCTGGACAATGCGCAACTGGCGGCGTTTTCTGCCCGGTTCGGGGTATTGGATCTCGCTCCCATCACGGCCACGGGCGAGCCGCCGGTGCCATCGCAGCCTGAGATCGCTGTTATCTCGAATGTGGTGGAGAACGGCCGCGCCAAAGGCTCGCTCGGCAACTCGGAACTGGTGTGGCATCAGGACATGAGCTACAACGAGCTGCCGCCCAAAGCCAGTTTGCTCTACGGCATCGAGGTGCCTGAAACGGGCGGTGAAACCTTATTCCACAGCCTCTATACGGCCTTCGAGGCGTTGCCCGAAGAGCTGAAAGCGCGCATCGCCGGACTCACGTGTAAACACGACGCTACCCGTAATTCATCGGGTCAGCTGCGGCACGGGTACGCGGAGAGTTACTCCAACGAAGAGCGGCCGGGGGCCATCCATCCCATGGTGATCCGCCATCCAGGCAGTGGGCGGCAGGCGCTTTGCATCGGACGGCGCCCCAATGCGTGGATTACCGGTCTGCCGGATGACGAGAGTGACGCTCTGCTGGATGAAATATGGAGCTATGTGGAGAACGGCGGTGTCCATTGGGCGCAGAGCTGGCAAAAAGGCGATGTAATGCTCTGGGATAACCGCTGTGTATTGCACCGGCGCGAGCGGCTCGATCCGGCAGTCAGGCGGCATATGCACCGCACGCAAGTGCAAGCGGAGCAGCGACCGCGGGCGGCTTGAGGATAATTCGCCTATAGGTCTCACCCACTAGCTTTGCGTGGGTGGGACATCCGGTTGAGTTCGGGTTGTCCCCGCGTTCGCGGGGAGCACTCATCATCAGTATGCCGGCACCAATGTCTGTTTTCGTAGCCATTCTTTTCTTGTTCGACAAGTGGCTGTGGAAAACGTGGATAGGACGACCGACTTTTGGGCTTACCGGAGCCACACGTCCCCCCAGAGCTGTCTGGGACGTACTTAGTTAAAGCTGTCTGGGTCGATGCCGATCCCAGCGCCGAACGGAAGATCCACAAGGTATGTATGGCCATCGACCAAACATGGCGCCTTATTCGCATAAAATTTGACTACTTGGACACACAAACAGTCCGGACGTGGTCGTTTAGCAATATGGCGACAGTGGAGTGGTCCACCCTAGAACAGGTTACTTTGCGCTATACGTACTTCTGCGAATCCTGGACGGAGGAGTTCGAGCCAAGCCAGGCTAGAGCTCAGGTAGTTCGAGGTGGAGGTATCCAGCTCCTACATCTAACGAAAGCCGAACACGGGTGGAATGGATACGGGATATTCTTTGCTGAAAGTGGGGGAACAGGGAAAATCGAAGTCGCCACACATTCCGAGCAAGAGGCTATGCCTTCGGCCTGAGAAGAACACCATGCGTTCTAGGACAGATCGGCATACATCTCCAAATGACCGCGCGCAATTGCTAAAAGCTCTTTCCCCACCTGTGATACGCGCACCTGGGTCACACCCAGAAGATCCGCCACTTCCCACTTCACTCAGACTTCTCCCCCAATAGCACTCAGGTGGGGGGCTCCGCCGGCAGGCTCCAGTTACTGAGAAAGACGCCGGATTCTCTTCAGAAGCTCCGCTCTCGATAGCCGAACCAAATCATCCTCTAACCAGTTTGTGTAGGCATGCAGCAACATCTCGTTCGTCGTCAACTCATGCTCTTCAAGCTGATCTGTAGCCCAAATGACGCCCCGAACCGGAATACCGGCTTCTTGTTCCCCAACGTCTCTGAGCGTAGCGTCTCCGGTCAGGAGCACAGCGTCATCGGTCGTCATCGTCATGACCAGAGCCGCCGAGTCATTTACGGAGAGCTTCGGGAACCGAACCCGGTAAGTGAAAACCTCGCCCATCTGGGCGCCATCAAGGCCCCGCACTTCCATTCCCAACCTTACGAGGTGTGCCTTACGCTCAGCGCTGAAGGTCTGAAGCTCATCCGCGAACAACAGGTCGGGAATGACGACTGTCCAGGGGAGGTTGAACAGCGTATCGAGAAGCCCGACCTTCTCCAGGTCAATGAGGCACGATGTGTCACTGACAATAATTCGCCTGCGCGGAGTCAGGTCCTTTGATCGCTTCTTCGATGTCCACTATCGGTTTCTTCAATAGCTCAATCGCCTTGCTGAGTGAAATGTAGTGCTCGGCAAGCGCTCGATAACAAAGGCGCTCGAACCGCTTTGGTTGCTCGTGGTGCTCACCTCTTACCTCCAAGGGATCGGGCTCCTCCCGTCGCCAGCTTCTGGCCACCGTCTGAAAGACATAAGTCATGGTCGATTGGTCAATGACTCCGATATCACGCAGGCGGAGCAGAAATGCAGCTGCGCTCACCCGGAAATAGCGCTTCAGACCCAGGAGCTCTTCGTAGCTAAGGCCATTCCTATGCGGTCCCATCTTGCGAATCAAGTGATCTTTGTTGACCAGAAAAGCGGCGGCAAACCGATGGCACGCTTTCTCCTCATCGACTGGCGAGTCATCGCTCAGGAGCCGATGCCCTAGCTCATGAGCCAAAGTCAACCGGCGCCGCTCCAAAGAGTGCGATTTGTTCACGACAACGACTGGCAGCGGCAGATGCCCTTGGCCCCGCCGCACTAGGCAAGTGAGGCCAGACACATTATTGGGCAGATCTGACAACAGTACCTTGAGCCCTTGCTCCTCCAAGAGTTCGGTCATGTTCGGGAGTGGATCCTCCCCAAGGCCCCACTCGCGGCGCAGCTCCTCGGCCAACGCCTCCGCCTCTTCCTCGCTCTCAATACGAACCGCGGGGAAGGGTTCCTGCCACTCGTGGCTGGGCAGCTCCAAGATCTCTTCAACGGCCAGATAGCGCTCTACCTGGTCGATGACCTGCGCTTCGACACGGTAGCGCTCCTTCGCAGAAGTCCGCGCTCGCTTGCGAAATTCCACGGATGCGAGCGCTTGTACGCGGTCACTGAACAAGTAGTCCGGGGATATTTCAAGCACTTTGCAAAGCGCGAGCAAAACCTCCGAACTCGGCATCATCTGGCCACGTTCGTACTTGCCTAGCGCCTGCGCCGACACCCTGCCTTCTAGCTGTTCGACCAACGCCCTCAGCGACAACCCTGCTTTCTTCCTCGCCAACCGCAACCGCTCTCCAAACATCGCAGCTTTCTCTTTCTTTCACTGAGTTTCATTATAGGTTTACAAAACATATTTATTGATCAAAAATGTAACTCATTGCAGAGACGAAGTCAATGAAAATCGACGTCTTCTGTCCATTTTTCAACCACTTATGAAGATAAGACCATGGCTCGAAACGAGCGAACCTCCCGAAAGGTTGCCTCCAAGGCAGCCAAGTTGCTGGCCAATAAGAACACCCCGAAGGCTGTCAAGAGCGTTGCCGCCTCGGCACTCACCCAGGCCCCTGACCGCAGGAACCGCAGCAAACGACGTCCATAGCTACTCCAGCGGTTTATGCGCCGGCCCGCGGCAGCAGACGGGGGGCCGGCGCTCTTCGCAGAGGCCAACACATCAGTGAACACTCTAAATATCGACATCAGCTGCCCAAACTGCGGAAAGATTTCTCGCCGCACCCTGCGGGGCCTGGGGCCAGGCACCACGATACGGTGCAGCTGTAGGAGCCCGATTTCCGTCCAAGGCGACGGATTCCGCTCCGCACAGCGGGGCATCGACAAGCTTGAACGAGAGCTCAAGAAGCTGAATAGACAGCTCAAATTCTGACCGCAGCAAGCCGGACCACTAGATATGGTGCCAACGGTGCGGATAAACACAACAGTTAGTGCTTGATCTTTCCTTGCGCGCCCCAGCCTCTTCCAGGATAGACCTGGATGAAGGAGTGCTAATGTCATCATCAATTGCCTTCTTCCCCGTATCGAACGGGGACATGACGCTTGGACAACGGCCAAACCATCCTCATCGATATCAACATCCGCGCAGATGCGGACGACGACGGGAAAGAAGTTCCAGACGTAGCAGACGACCTGCGCAAGCGCCTCAAGCGGAACAGCGCCGGCCGCTTGTACGTCGATGCCTTTCTATTGAGCCACCCGGATCAAGACCACATCAGAGGGCTCCGTGAGCATTTTCACCTTGGCCCGCCTAGTGAGTGGTCCAAAGATGACGACAATATCTTTATCCGTGAGATGTGGTCTTCGCCCATCGTGTTCCGGCGCGCTAGCCCTAGTCTCACGCTGTGCGAGGACGCCAAGGCCTGGGCCAAAGAAGCACGGCGCCGCGTGAAGAGATTTCGCGACGATCGCTTCGACACCGCCGAGGGTGACCGGACCCTCATCATGAGCGAGGACGAGAACGGCAAAACAAACGATATTCTCGATATCGTCGTGAAGCTCAATGAGACATTCTTTATCCGCATCACCGCATCACGCATCCGCTCAGCAGTACGCCGACCGACATCAAATTTCTCCTGAATATCAGCCAGGCTCACCCCTTCGGAGGAGGCTTGCATCTTTTCGGCAAGCTGTAGCAATTGCTCGGCTTTTTCAAATATGATCGAAACTGACGCATACCACCTGTATGAGTCGAAATGACCGGCACCGTGCTGGGCAATTTAACTGATAAACCAAGGAGTTTAGAAAATGAAAAGGCTGAAAACTGCCTTGCTTTGTGCCGCTGCTGTGACGCTCATGTCCGCTCCGGCGAAAGCAGAGAGTGACTTTTACTTCAAACCCTATGTTGGAGCGGAGTACCAACACACCGTGATTGATTATGCCACGCTCGAAGGTATCGATTTTGACGATGTCTTTGAAAACAACTTCAACGGCGGCGCCATTTATCTCGGTGCGCGCATTCACGACCATCTGGGCGTAGAAGTTGGTTACAATCGTACTACAGAGGAGGACGTGAACAATGTTCTTGGCACAGGCGCGAACACAAGCCTTAAGCTGCAATCCTTTACGCTGGATTTGCTCGGATACTATCCAGTTGATGAGGCAGAGAAGCTGGAGCTGATCGGCGCTGTCGGTCTTGCACGCACAGAAGCGGAAGCTGAGATCGATGCCACGAGTATCGGTTTTTCCTCCGCCCGTGGCGATGAGACAGAAATCAAGCTACGCCTTGGTGCTGGAGCGCAATACGAATTTGTACAAGATTGGAATTTGCGCGTTATGGTACGCTGGCAAGACGCAGACTTTGAAGATAGTGCTGATAACGCGTATATACCCATCACACTTCAAGATGCGAACATCGGTGCATTAATAATGTGAAACCTATCAGTGATTCTTTTTCTCAATAAAATCTTTCGTCTTCCAATGCGCTTGAAAAAATTCAAAGATGCTTCCCGAAAATCTATAAACTTCTCATAGTACCGATTATAAGTAACCGCTTCATGCATCATTTTCCAAAGTCGCTCAATTGGATTTAAATTCGGTGAATAGGGCGGCAAATAGTGTAATTTAATGTTTGAGTCCTTGGCATAAGACTGAACGTCTTTGCTCTTATGATAAGCCGCATTATCCCAAATTACATGAATGTCTTTCTCTGGTGCATGCCGTTTGCGTAGAGATTTTAGAAAAGATTTAATGGTTTGCGCATTCACTCGCTCAACTTCAGTGTGGATTATTTTGTGACCATCCAAAGATACAGCACCAATGAAATTCAATCGTGTTTGACGAGCCGTTGTGGCAATACTTTTTCGAGTGCCTCTTAAAATCCATCCACAGGCCAACCGCGTTTGATACTGCGGATGAAAACTGTCCGAGAAATAGATTAAACCCTTGTTTTTAGGGTCTTTCGAAAGATGTTCATAGTCTTTGACAAACGCTTTTTGCGCCTGTGCGTTTGCTTTCGCTGGCACTGCATGAGGCTTCTTATGGCAGAAATTATTGCGATGCAGCCATTTTGTCATGCCGCTTACACTGTAAACCTTACCAAAATTCAACTTCACATAAGTGCAAATGTCCTTAACATAAGGATAAGTCATTCCTTCTACGTGTTTAACGAGCTTTGCTGTTTCATTCTCGTCTAAATCACTTTTGCTGCCCCCGTTTTCGGGCTTCAGCTTAGCTTTAGAAAAATAATCATCGACATGGCGTCTAATAGTCTCATCATCTAAAAGCAAAATCCTAGAAATTTCTGAATAACTATAACCCTCATCAAAAGCTAAAACAGCTTTTATTCGGTCTCGAATACGCCCATCTCTCTCTTTACGATGAGATTTTATGAGTTCATCGCGCTCGCTCGGTGTTAAATGATTGTTCATAAGCTTATTTTGACCATAATCAGCTAGCTAATGTAAGTATTCTATATTCGCATTTTCAATGGCGATGGGTATATCTTCAGCCTGGGCGTGAATTACACGTTCTAAAACAGTGTATGCCAGGCTGCCTTTCCCCATACAGCAGTCCGGCATAATCCCTAAATTGCTTAGGTTTTAGAGATGATGGTGGTTCATCCTCGCGCCTGTGGGGAACACGGCGATAGTGGATGTTTCCACGCGCCTTCATATCGTTTACGCCGAAGTTAACAGCTCTATACCTGGTGAGACATTGTGCATCCTCGACATCGCTGAGATCGCATTCGCCTGGTTCGGTGTTGTCGAAATCCAGCAATAGCCGCCGGGGCATGGCCCAATAAGCTTGTACTGGATGCACATCCACCGGCGTGGTATTGACGCCGCCAGCCTTTGGATTGCTGGTGCGGGTGGCCGCTAGCCATGGGAAAACGTCGGCGCTGGGTGCCGTTGGCCGCGGGCACGGGTAATGCCGGGTGAAGCGCTCCCAATCTAGAACGTTTAGCCAGAGGTTGTGCCAGAGTGGGCTCGGCGATCGGGTGTTGCCCGCTTGGCGGGGATCGCGCACCACCAACGTGGTGAGAGGACCGCCGCCTCTTAGCGAGGTACGGTGGCCTTGACCACCCGAGGGTGCATTCGTTTGCAGGGTATAGAGAGCAGCGGCGGCCAGTGGTGGGGACAGCCGGTTTACCCCGCCGCGTTTTACGAAATGATCGATATTGTGCCGGAGGGTATTGCCGCCTGGCGCATCAATGAGTAACGAACTGATGTTTTGTAATGCGGCCTCTTGCACCTCTGGCGCGGTGTCTTGCATGAAACGGGGGCCGCCAGTGCCATTGAGTTCGAAGGCGCTGGTCCAGGGTTCCAACCAGCCACGTAGCGCCGAGGAATCGGGAGGAGTTTGGTAAAGATCGTCCCAATCCACTTGGTCTTCGCAGTTTGGCGCCGTAGTTTGCAGCAGTCCAATCAGAAATTGGACGATGCTGCCGGTCAGATCAGCGCGGGAGTAAGCCAGTGCCGTTATCGGATTGCCCGAGAGTTCATCCGTCAGTTGCCAGGGTGCGATCCACTCAACGGTGCCATCCGCGCGAGTGACTGGTATCCATGGTTCCAGCAAGAGGTTCAAAAGTGATTCTTGAACGGTGTTCTTGAGGAAACTATAGCCGAACCGTTCAACTAAGAACCTTCCCTATCTGAAGTAGATCGCTCATGCGGATACGTGAGCCCTGCTACCGGGCCGTAACGGATTTCGATGGGTTTGGCCGTCACCATCGAACGCCTCTCCAACCCACTGGCCATCCTTTGAGTGCCGCAAAACCAACACCTCGCACCAGCGGCCTTTGCCAGGGAGGTGTGGGCGCGCAGCCTCGACCATGGCTCCTTGGGTACCTTTAGCGATCCGTTTATGCGGGACACGGATACAACTCATCGGCCATGGCTGATCAGCGCTGTTGTGCCAAGGAATGAGCCGGTCCGAATCGGTCCGCGCCAAATACAGTGTTGTGCTTTCTTCTCCTAGCCGTGTCGGTGTGCGGGTGTCATGCCACCAATCGGTATCGCCTTCCAAGTAATAGCCAGCGTCTAGATTGATGGCGTTGAACTGGGCTTGGGAGCGCTCCGCTGATCGTTGCCCCTCGGCCTCGCGGCTTTTGCGTTGTAAGGCATCGGGCACTTGGCTATTGGCATCTTCTCCATAGACTCCTTCAATGAGGGCTCTGGCATCCTCGGGCATCCGCCAGCCGCCGCTTTGTTGTAGCCGTTGCGCCGTTAACCAAAGGGTGCCGTGATCGTCGTAAACATGATGACTGCGCGGCAGTACCGCGGCCAGCCAAGTGCTCTTGATGTCCCCGCGCGGAGAAGGGCCGTACACCGCTAGTGTGGGATCGCCGCGTTGATCATCGCCCTGCGGTAGTAAGTCGCCATTGCGGTGCCGGGGATGCCGGCGCAACCGCCCGGCCCGCTGAATGATGAGATCCATGGGCGCGAGATCAGTGACCATGACATCGAAGTCCAGATCCAAACTCTGTTCGACCACTTGAGTTGCGATCAGGATCCGGCCTCGCCGCGTACCGGCATTGGATTGAGGTCCGAACGAACTCAGCACATCCGCTTCCACCGCCAGCCGATCGCCCATGGCGCAGCGGGCGTGAAACAAGTCGATTTTGGCGTTGGACATTTTGGCGTTGGACATTTTGGCGTTGGACATTTTGGCGTTGGACAACCTGCCGCGCAGCATTTCCCAGGCTTCCCGTGCGTCTGCCACTGTGTTGCGTACCCAGCACGCGCATTGATGCGCCGCAACGGCGTCAACTAGTCGCTGAATGGCCTGATCTTGGCTAGTTATGTAGCGAACAATGACTTTTTTTGCGACTCGCCTGGATGATTGAACGGCGAATGACTGGGCGATGCTTCCGGCGCCCGCATGGGTAAGCAACGGAAAGCCGGTGGATAGCACCGAGTATTGGGCACCGTAAGCACCGATTAAAGCCGCGCGCATCCTGAGCGGTAGCGTGGCGGAGAGCAAAATAGCGCTGCCGCCGCTGCGGGCGTGCGCTTCCAGTAATTTGCACAGAAGCTGGTGCATGTACGAGTCGTTGGCGTGCACTTCATCAATGATTAGTACTTTGCCAAAGAGGCCGAGCAGCCGCAGCGATTGATGCCGGTTAGGAAGGACTGCCAACAACGCTTGGTCGATGGTGCCTATGCCCATCTGCGCTAGCAGCGCTTTTTTGTTGCCGTCGGCCAGCCAGCTATTACATCTCGCCGAGGCCACATCGCCGGCAGCGTCGCCCGGTAAACCGTGGTTTTCTTCGGTGGCCGCGGCGGGTAAGACGAGATCGCGAAACCGCCGGTCTAGGTTGCGCGCGCCGTGGGCAAGGACTACCGACGGCGTGGCATCGGGCGCGAATAGTTTGCGGTACATCCCCGAGGCACGGCTGAACATGGCATTAGCGGTTGCCATCGTCGGTAGGGCGAAGTAGGTCCCTTGGGCGCCATTCTCGCTCATCAAGCGATGCGTGAGCATCAGGGCCGCTTCCGTTTTTCCGGCACCGGTTACATCCTCACAGATAATTAGTTGCGCGCCAGGTAGCAGTTTTATTTCTGCGGCCAGTTGTTGGAGCGGGGTGCGAGAAGAGGATTCGAGTGCAGGAAACAGGGTTTGGAAATCCGTTGGGCCAGCGGCGCCGCAGGGAATAACGCCGCTCGCGGCAAGCACGGTTTGAGCCTGCTCTTGCGCGATTGGCCAGTAGTTGGCCAGGGCGATCGGGACATCGTGGTAGGGAAAGAAGTCCTTATTCGAACCTAACCAGTCAGCCAGAATAAGTAGGCCCGATAACCACCAACTGGCCCTTCGTGTGGCCTGTATCCATTGCCTGTCAGAGATGCCGCTGGGAGGTGTTTCCCGCGGTTGCAGGAATAAATCCAGGATTTGCTCCGCGAAGGACTCGGCTGCCAGCTCGTCTTCGGATCTGAAATATCCAATATCGCGTCCCGTTGGCGGTGGTCTGCCGTGATGACCGCACGCGGCAGCCATCCATTGATCAAACACCTTCTGTATGCGCTTTTCATTGTGGCTTCGAGGCAGCGGTACTCGGCTACACATGCGCTTGGCCAACGACAGCCGCCCCCAGAGTCGATAACCCATGCTGTCGTGATGCGTGCAATACGGATCGTCAGGAACAGTGCCCGACAGACGGCTACAGGCGAGATCGCGCCTTAGGTTTTGGAAGCGGTAAGAGAATTTTCCGAGATCATGCAGCGCCGCGAACGTGATGATCCAACGGCGAAGTTGTGCTTCCGGTTGACCTAGGGCTCGGGAGAGACCTTGGCGAAGACTGTTGTGTGCATCAATGATGCAGCCGGCCACGGCGGCTACGTCTAGACTGTGAAACACTAGAGGATGGCATTCCTCATCTTTACCGGCTTTGCCCCAGTAGCGCGAAAGCGCCGCAATCTCCATTTGAACCGCCTCCGTCCGCAGGATTGATCGGCCCCATGGTGACTACATTTGTTCCTGGGTGGCAACAAGCGTATTTGAAGAAACAGTGAATCCCGTGCCTGCGGGGAACATTGATTGCGGCTGGAACGGCCGGCGGCCTGGCGCGATTTATCCTTAATTGCGCACGGCTACGCCGATTGGCCGGCACAAACTGATGCGCTGCAACGATGGATTGGTCATTGGATGAGGATTGCACACCGGGCAGTTCGATACAGTGCAACAGCAAGAGCCGCTGCGCATGGTGGGGGCTCAGCATAAAAGGAATGTGGGTACCTCTAGAAATGCACTTTTTCCGCGATGGCGGCGTCAGCGCCGTGCTCCAATTCTCAGGTATGGCCTATACACTGCGGTTGCGCGCGCGGTGCTTCCTTGCACTCACGAAACAATGACTATTTTTAGCAGGTGCTCTTCGGTGCTCTCCAATAAAAAACCCCCGTAACCAAGATAGGCTACGAGGATCTTTATTTAATGTATGGTTATCTCAATTTACTGAGGCTTTGATTATAGACAAATAATCTCATTACAGTATTCCTTACTACTAGCTGAGTAACTGAAATTAACCTGTTGCACCGCCTGTCCTTCGTTTTTGCTCGTATATACATTCTTCCAGACGTGAAAACGAATTAAGTAAGTGCCGGATTCGTTGTTAAGATTAAGTTGCGAACGGTATCTGAGTACCATCAGTTGGCAAAAAGCGACGCATGGATCCGTTCCCGCCGGCATTAGATTGTGGAAGTGCCGGAACTTAGGAACGTTTAAAATATATTCCATATCTGCTTGCGCTCTTCCGCTACTAGCATCTTTGAACCATATACAACTATCCCCGTCGTTTCTATGTACTCCATCATTTTTGTATGAGACTACATCGCAAGATTCAATATAATTTTTGAGTTCATTGAATCCAGGATAGCTCTGATCACTCCACTTTCTTATGATTGCATTTTCCATTTTAGTATTTCCTCTAGTTGTCTAGGTTATAAATAATGCTAAATATAACCATTCAGCCTGTTGGACTCTATCACATACGGTTCATCCCCGCACCTGCGGGGAACGCGGTTGGGCAACCGGCCCAAGGGCACCTGCTAAAAATAGTCATTTTTTCGTGAGTGCAAAGAAGCACCGCACGCAGAACCGCAGTGTATAGGTGATACCTGAGGATTCGAGCACGGAGCTGACGCCGCAATCGCGGAAAAAGTGCATTTGTTAGAGGTGCCCTTAATCGAATGCGCGCCCGACAGGATTCGAATCTGTAAGTGTTGCTAGGGTAGTGTAGGAGCGGATGCCGAGCGTCTTTGATGAAGAGTTGACGAGTGCTAAAGAACTTTCTACCACGCTGAGGCAGATCACACCATCAGATGGACAGTTTGTGGAGGCCTTCGAAATTGCTCGGGTATCCAAAGCGCAACTGGCACGATATTTACTACGTTCATTGGAGATGGCAGCGAAGGAGGAAGCCGAGCCGTGGTATATGCCGACGGCCGATCAATCCGTGGTGAATTCGGAGCACGTACTGCCGCAAAAGCCCGCAGGTAATTGGCCGGGATTTGATGGGGAAGAGATGTGAAATTTTTGCAATCGCCTGGGTAACCAAGCGCTACTAAGAGCAAGTGACAACTGTGCATTGAAGAGTGCCTCTTGCGAAGAGAAGGCAGCAGTGTTTCAGCAATCACCTTATTTGACTACCAGCCAAATTGGAGAGCTTGCTGACTGGACAATCGAGGCAATCCAAAGCCGGCAAAAGGCTTTGGCGAAGCTTGCTTTGCGCGCTTGGCCTATTCGTTAGGAGTAAGCTTGGACTCGCCTTATTCTTACACGAGCGCGCACGTTGTCGTCTCGCCGGCGATCTGGCTGTTGAGCGTGGATATGAGCTGTCCAAGACCCCGAGAACCAGTCCCCAGGAAGATAGTGTAAGTGTCTGATTTTAATGGCGCGCCCGACAGGATTCGAACCTGTGACCTTCGGCTTCGGAGGCCGACACTCTATCCAACTGAGCTACGGGCGCATGGAGACCTATTCAGCATACTCGCCTGTAGCATGATAGGCCAGTGACTCGCGCTAACCCATTGATTTTCAGGGATATTTGTGTAGGCCTCGTCTCGGTGCTGTCAACACCCTCAGTTTTGACCGAGATGTCACGTTACGCCCGGAGCCGGTGCTCGGCAAGGGCTGGCTGTGAGCAGTGTGTGACATGTAGTTCTACGCCATAGGGAGAAGCTGGAGTGGTACCACTGGAATGCATGGAGTCCGTCTAGAGTAGGTCGATCACGCGTCTCTTTGCGTCGCTGCTGCCCCCGATGTAAGCCTGGGTCGTGGAGAGATCGCGATGCCCGGCGAGCTGCTGAACATCACGGAGACTGCCGCCTGCTTGCGCGATCTTACGAGCGGCGGCGGTGACAAAGGTTCTTCGACCGGAGTGCGATGAGCATCCTTCGAGGCCCATAGTTGCATAGGTCCGGGGGAACCAATTGACGATGCGTGCCGCTGTCATGCTCTTTCCTCGCTCGCTGTAGACCACCACCCTGCCGTTTCGTTTGTCGGAGTTGGTCACCATAAGCCAAGACAGCAGGGCAATCTCCTTCGCACGTAACCCCGCCTTGAATGACAGCAGCGCAATGACGCGAGCACGCTCGGGATGACGGCCCTCGGTCACGTGCTGGAGCAGGAGGCTCTGTTGCTTTGCGGTCAATATCTTGGCTTGGCGACCTAGTGGCATAGGCGGCTACCCTCGTTGGGAAATCCGGGAGACGAGGAGTAACACTATGAAATTGTTCTGTTGCCCGTGATTTTCATCACTATAACCCATTGTTTTAGTGGATTTTTTCAGAGATAGGTGGTATTTTGGAATTCCTCACCAGATTCTGCGGCTCGAACCAATGTAGCTAACTCCAAGCGCTCATTCGCTTCCAGACGCAGATTCAACTACTACGGCCCTATACCGACCGCATCATCGGCGCGGGCATTGATGAATTCCATAAGTCACGACGGACCGCCGAACTCTGTAAGCCGGACTAGAGCATTAGTCACTGGTTGAACTCACCACTCTATCGCCACCCATGCCCGCGAAATGCGTCCACACTTACCCGCAAGGGTGTTGACAGCACCGAAACGGGGCCTACACAAACCGCTTTCAATGGGTTACCGACTCATCTACCGAGACTCTTGCGCCCTGCGACGTACCAGTTGTCACACTATCGCCACACCTATGAGCGTGATTGATGGCTTCTTTACGAAAACGCGGCGGCAAGTGGCAGGTTCGGGTGAGACGCCGCAAATCCCGTCCAATGTCAAAGACCTTTACGCGAAAAGTTGACGCGCTCTCATGGGCACAGCAGGTCGTCGAGACGGAAGTAGAGCAAGGGATGTTCATTGACCCCGCCCGCGCCGAACAGACCCCTTCTTCGAGACCTATTGTTGCGCTACCGTGACGAAGTGGTGCCAACGCACAAGGGAGCGAGGACAGAATTGAGCCGGATCACCACACTCACTTGTCATCTTGGACACCTATCGGTCGCGGCAGTAACATCGACAGTGCTTGCTGAGTATCGAGACCAGCGGCTGAAAACACTTGGACCGCAGTCAGTAGTGCGCGAGCTTGGAATCCTCCGACAGATACTGCAACACGCCAATCTCGATTGGGGAGTCCTCCCTCCCAAGAGGAATTCCCGCAGTCCGACAACCCAAGCTCCCCCGAGGGTCGAGACAGGAGGCTCCAACCCGGTGAGGAAGAGCGACTGTTGTCCGCACTCAAACACACTCCTGTGGTGCAAGCATTCGTCATAGCTGCGGTCGAAACCGCGATGCGGCGTGGCGAACTTGCCATGGTCCTATCCCGAAATTGGGAGCGGCAGCGCCGCTTGCTGAAAGTGCCGGGCACGAAAACAGGGATCGGGCGGTTGGTGCCCCTATCTAGCCGAGCAGTCCGAGCGTTCGAGGGTCTCGCACCACAACCGGACGGCTTCATATCCGGTATCAGGGCTGACAGCGTGACCCAAGCGTTCAATCGAGCACGCCAAAGGGCGCGTTTCCACGACCTGCGACTCCATGATCTGAGGCATGAGGCAATCTCCCGATTCTTCGAACGACGCTTCAACATCATGGAAGTGTCTGCAATCAGCGGACACCGCGACCTTTCTATGCTAAAGCGATATACGCACTTGAACCCTGAAACCTGGCCGAATGACTAGGCTAAGCTTTCGTAAACCTAGGCCTAACCCTGCACAATTGGACTGTCTAGCGTCTGCGAATCGGTGAGTCGCGAATCCAAGTCCAATGAGCAGAAAGTTAGCATCACCCAATGCAGAAAACTTGGAAATGCCCCCAATGACTAATTCAGACATGGAATATGACAAAGACGATGATGATGAAGAATACGCAGCCGACGAAATCAGCTTTAGCGACAAGGGTCTCTCTGACGGACAGCTAAACAGCCTCTATGAAAAAGGCCGATTCCGGCTAATCCAGGAGCGCAACGACTTCATGCTCCCGCAAGTCCGGGATCTGGTGAAGAGGGAAAAGTGGATAATCCCACGCCCGCACTATCAACGACGCCACCGCTGGAATCGCACTAAGCAGTCTGCCTTGATCGAGTCATTCTTGATGAACGCGCCGGTTCCGCCGATCTATTTGTACGAAAGCAGTATTGGTCGATACGAGGTCATGGATGGACAACAAAGGCTAAACGCAATTATGGAGTTCTTTAATAACGAGTTTCGATTGTCAGGACTGCAAACGTGGCCTGCATTAAACGGCAAGCGGTACTCCACTCTGCCGAGCAAGGTGAGCAGAGGATTAGAGCGAGCAAAGATATCCTCCAACATTCTCGTGTTCGACAACCCCGGTGAAGGCGAGGCCGCTGAGGACATTCGGGCGCTGGTATTCAATCGCCTGAACACAGGTGGAGTCAGGCTTAACGCCCAAGAACTTCGAAACTGCCTTTACTCCGGCGACATGAATGACCTCATCATTGAACTGAGCGGCGACGAAAATTTCACGAACGCTTGGGCGATTCCGAGTCATGACGAGAACATTGACGAAGATGGGATCGTCAGCGCCGAGTTGGAAACAAACTTACTGTATCGAAGCATGGATGATTGTCAGCTAGTGCTCCGGTTCTTCGCATTCAGAGAACGGGATAGGTTAAGAGGTTCCACTAGGCGAATACTTGATGAATGCATGAATCGGTATAAGAAGATGGACGAAAAACAGATTGAAGAATTTAAAGAAGACTTTCTCTCTGCAATGGAACTCTCTGTCGATCTATTCGGAGACGATGCATTTAGACTGCCCGGGAATTTGTCCGGGAAGCGCCTACTTTCGAAACCTCTTTTCGATGCAATCCTGATTGCCCTCTCTATCAATATGGAGGAAAGGGACAAACTCTTGGAGAACGCTTCCTTTGTTCGAAAGGCAGTGGACCAATTGCTAAATGACCCGAACGCCTACGAGATTCTCGTTGGGCGAGGCAACACGGCAGAACACATAGCCAATCGGATCGACCTAGTGGATGCCAGTCTTAAAGACGCCATAATCGAAGTGGACTAAGATGCCGCAAGTAATACTCAGTGCAATGGACGAACTAGAGCACACGGCGAATTTCTTGCGCTTTGCGGAAGAAATCGTCCTCAAGCATCCGAATGAGTATCTCCGCTATGAATCGCTGTCGGATCGTGCCAGGAAAGTGTGCTCAGATGCCCGAGCACTAAAAGAAAAGCACGATAATCAGACTGTTCTGCGCGGCTTGATTGTTCAATCTAATGCCCTGTTTGAACAATATATTAGAAAGGCCGTGGAGGATGTTCTGCATTGGCATGAAAACAACGGCCAAGTGCTCCCGGTCGCGGTCAAAAATAGCAATTTGTACTTCACCGGACGAGGATTCTGTCTGGTCTATGACGGCGTGGGAGAACGAAAGCTGGACTTTCAGGAGATGGCGCGAAACATTGCTACATGTTTCACTGACGACCAAGAGACAAAGCTGAACAAGGCGGCAGCGTCAGCGTTTGTCGGTCAATGTACACACCAATCCATTGATGCAACCTTCAACAAGGTTGATATTCGGGACATATGGACCGCAGTTTCCCGAGAGAAGGAGATTCGGGGTGTCTTGGGTGCGAAAGCACAGAAAGAGACAGAGAAGCTAATTGAAGAACGTTTGAAAATGTATCTAAGAATGCGGAACGGAATCGCACACGGAGCCGAAGGATTCGAATCTGTCAGCTACGAAGAGTGCTTTGAGGCTCTAGGCTTTTACCGAGCGCTCATCGTTTCCTTTGATTCATGCATAAGGAAGCGAATTGGGAAGAATGATGGAAGCTGATTCGTCTTCCATTTCTCATGTTCCAGTACAGACGAGTTTTCTTGATCGCTGTTTTGGAGTTGAACTGTGCGGAGGCAAGGGCATTTGTCCTGCCGTGCCCATGAGAGCGCGTCAACTTTTCGCGTAAAGGTCTTTGACATTGGACGGGATTTGCGGCGTCTCACCTGAACCTGCCACTTGCCACCGCATTTTCGTAAAGAAGCCATCAATCACGCTCATAGGTGTGACGATGGTGTGACAACTCGTACGTCGCAGGACGCAAGAGTCTCGGTAGATGGTAGATGAGCTGGTAACCCATTGAAAGCGAATTGCTTTCTTAAGGCTCACGGAAAAACGTACACGCTCAAGCTTCGGCTTCGGAGGCCGACACTCTATCCAACTGAGCTACGGGCGCATGGAGCTAAATAGGCTACCACGATTCATGCAGCCTTCCTTGCTTTGACACTGCTCGGATCGGCATAGAAGCACGCTTCCCAATTACCCGTCTCCAACTCGGCGGTGAAGGTCAGCAAGTGGTGGGTGACTACGCCTATGTGGATCACTTCGTCGATGCGGCCTTGACGCAGGAGTGGCCAGCAGAGATCCCAGAATTGTTTTCGCCATCGCGACGTCATGCCGCAGTGCCAAAGAACGCGGGCGAGCACGCTTATACCGTGTTTGATGAGCGCGAAGGTGGGGTTGGGCTGTACGTTGATACGGTTGGGGAAGGTATGTTCCGTTTGATGCCTGAAGCGCCCGAATAAGTTGTCCGCCTGGTAAGCAGTGGTGATGGTTTTATGCCACATCTTCACCACCTGCTCGTAGGACAGGCGGAACTGCACGTTGGATATCAACCTTTCCGCCGCCGCGCCCGTTAGCAAGCGTCCTTCTTTCGCTAGGCGATCGTAGAGGGGCGTTTTCGGTAGCGCGTATAGCATGTTGATGGTGAGAAGCGGGATGTTCGATGCCTCGATGAAGCGCACTATGGCATCGCCAGTGCGCGGCGTATCCGTGTCCAGGCCCATGATGATGCCCGACACTACCTCGATACCGTAGCTGTTTAGCTTCTCTACGGATTCTAGCAGCGGGGTGGCGAGGTTCTGTTTCTTGCCCATGGCGCGCAATGCGTTTTCTTCCGGTGTTTCTATGCCTATGAACACGGTATGAAACTGAGCTTCCTTGAGCATGCTTAGCAACTCATCCGATTTGGCGATGTTCAAAGTGGCTTCGCAGGCGAACCTGAGTGG
The DNA here is from genome assembly GCA_012103455.1 of Gammaproteobacteria bacterium. Taxonomy (GTDB): domain Bacteria; phylum Pseudomonadota; class Gammaproteobacteria; order HK1; family HK1; genus WLWT01. The sequence continues at coordinate 1,005,050 of WLWT01000001.1, read as the reverse complement.
ATAGTGATTGTCCTGCTGCCAGCCGATGAGGTGTGGGAGTAGCTCGCGGGCGGCTTTTTTGTTGCCGATGAAGTTGTCATCGACAAAGTACACTGCGCCTTTGAGTCCGGCGGCGGTGATGGCGTCCAACTCTTCGCGGATGCGCGCGGGTTGCTTGAGGCGTGGTTGACGGCCGTAGAGCGCCGGGATGTCGCAAAACTCGCAAAGATATGGGCAGCCGGAGGAGTATTGGATGGAGCCTAGAAAGTAGTTGCCGATATCGATTTGATGGTAGGCGGGGATGGGGAAGGCATCCAGAGCTATGCGTTTAACCGTCTCGAATACCACTTGCGTTTTAGGCCGTTCCCGATGCGCGTCTATGTATTGGATAACCGCATTGGTCGCATCTCCCAGTTCGCCCAGATGGAGTATGTCCACATTGGGGTAGTACTGCGGGCAGGCCGAGACCGAGGGGCCGCCGAGTACGGTCAATGCCCCGTACTCCTGCGCTCTGGTGTTCAGTTCGTCGATGAACCTACGCTGCACGTGCATGCCGCTCATCAACACGGCGTCGGCCCAGCGCAACTCATCGGGCCGCACCATACGGCTATTTTCATCGACGAAGCGTACCTCCCAAGTGTCGGGCAGGTAAGCCGCTATGGTGAGCAGTCCCTGCGGTGGCATGAATGCGTCTACCGCGGGGAACAATTTGTACGCGTGTTCGAAGGTGCCGAATGAAGGCGCATATCTAGGAAAAACGCACAGAATGTTGCGCTTGTTGTGCACTGTTAACCCAAGCTCTGATTGCGTTCTCATACTTTGGTAATTCGTCGATCAGCCGCTGACTGGTGCCTAGAGCTAGTTGAACTGGGGTGGCGCGCCTCGGGCTGTTGAATGCTCCATCAGAAGCGGTGGCCAGAGTAGCATAGGCGTGCTGGAGAGTTTCTTGGATTGAGTCATGCAGTGGCCTGAGCAGCGCTTTGCCACGTGCTTATCCCCGATCTTGAGTCGCCTAGCCCGGTCTGTCACCATAGCCCGGTTACCACTCGGGGGCGGAGCCTAGTGGTTGGTCATGCTGGAGCAGTCCATACCCAGGCTCGTCAAGCGCATTGCAATTTATTTCTGTCGAGGCAGTATTGTGAGTCAGGCTGACGATATTTTTTACCGCCAGTTCGGGGCTGTTCTTGTCTTGCTGGCTATTTTTGGGGTCAGCGTTTATTTCATCGCCGCGGCGGTGGGCGACGCAAGCCACGCCAGGATAGTCTCCAGCGAGAAAGAGATACTAAAGCGCATAGCGCCCGTCGGTACGGTTGAAGTGGAACCGGTTGAACAGCAAGCGCGGGTGGCGCCCGCTGAAGATGAGAACGCGGCCGGGAGCGGGAAAGCGGCGGATGAGTTGGCCGCCGCCGCTGTGGAACAACCGGCTAAGGAGCCAGCTAAGGCCGAGTCCGCTGAGGTGGCGTCTACTGAATCGGTGCATGATGAATCGACGTCCACTGAATTGGCGCCCGATGAATCAGTGGCAGTGGCGGCCACCGGTGAGGCGGTTTACGACTCTAGCTGTAAAGCCTGTCATGCGGCGGGGCTTTTGAACGCACCTAAACCCACTGATACGCAAGCGTGGTCCGCCCGGGCCAAGGCCGGCGGAGGCATTGAGGGCCTCTACAACAGTGCGATTAACGGGATGCCGCCCAACATGGCTGCCAAGGGTGGCAACCTGTCGCTGTCGGACGAGGAAGTGAAAGCGGCGGTGCGCTTCATGTTGAAGCAAGCAGGGGTTGATGCCGGCTGAAGGTTGTAGATTCAGCTAAACGGTCTGCAGTGCGGCGTAGGACACCATCAGCCATTTGCTGCCGTAACCCTGGAAGTTCACTTGAACACGCGCGTGATCACCCTGCCCTTCGTACATGGTCACTATGCCTTCGCCAAATTTTCGGTGTAGCACTCGCTGGCCTAGCTGATACTGAGCATCGCTATCGGTTCCGCCACTCCACTTTGCTCCCCGTCCCGACCGCCGCCCGGTAGAAGCGGGGCGGCCTAGCCGTACATCTTCGACATGTTGTGGAGGCATTTCCCGCAGAAACCTCGATGGCATGCCGTGATATTCCGCGCCATGCAGGCGGCGGGCCTCGGCATAGGTCAGGTAAAGCGAGCGCTTGGCGCGGGTCATGCCGACGTAACAAAGCCGGCGCTCCTCTTCAAGCTGCGCGGGATCGTCACTGCTGCGTTGATGAGGAAATAAACCTTCTTCAAGACCGCATAAGAAGACGACAGGAAATTCCAGGCCCTTGGCCGAGTGCAAGGTCATGAGATTGACCGCGTCCTGGTTTTCGTCGGTCTGCTCATCACCGGCTTCCAAGGCGGCATGGGCGAGAAACTCGATCATCGGATCAGCCTCGGCGCTTAGGCCCATGGCGAATTGTCCTGCGGCAATAACGAGTTCGCTCAAGTTCTCTATGCGCGCAAGACCGCGTTCGCCCCGTTCTTTTGAAAAATGCGCTTGCAAGCCGCTGTCGTCGATAACCAGCCGCACGCGCTCGGCCAATGTGCCCGCCTCAGTATCCGCCTCAAGGGATTGGATGAGTTCGATGAACTTGCCGATCGCTTTGGCCGCCCGGGCGTTCAGTGCATGGTCGGCGATGCAAAGCAATGCTGCTTCCCACAGGGAGCACCGGGCCTTACGGGCGCACTCGCGTACCGCATCCACCGAGCGTGAGCCGATACCGCGCGGTGGTGTGTTTACCACCCGTTCGAAAGCGCCGTCGTCGTGGTGGTTGGCCATGAGGCGCAGGTAACCGAGCGTGTCCTTGATTTCGGCCCGCTCGTAGAAACGCATGCCGCCGTAGACGCGATAGGCGATGCCAGCGGCTAATAGGGATTCTTCGAGGACGCGCGATTGCGCGCTCACTCGATACAAGATGGCGGTTTCACCGGCGCGGCCGCCGCCGTCGCGCCAGCGCTGAATGCGTCCAGCGATGAAGCGGGCTTCATCGATTTCATTGAAGGCGGTGTAGCGATGCACGGGTTCGCCATTACCCTCATTGGTCCACAGATCTTTGCCGTAACGTCCCTCGTTGTGGGCGATCAAGCCGTTGGCGGCGGCAAGAATGTTGCCGGTGGAGCGGTAGTTTTGCTCCAGGCGCAGGGTGCTAACGTCTTTGTAGTCACGGGGAAATTGGCGGATGTTTTCAATGCGCGCGCCGCGCCACCCGTAGATCGATTGGTCATCGTCACCGACGCAAAAGAGCGCGCCAGTTTCGCCGGCAAGCAGGCGCAGCCAGGCGTATTGAATGGAATTGGTGTCTTGGAACTCATCGACCAGTAAGTGGGTAAAGCGGCGGTGGTAGTGGGCCAAAACTTCGGGGTTGTTGCGTATGAGTTCGTGGGCACGAAGGAGCAACTCGGCGAAGTCCACCAGGCCGCCGCGGTCGCAGATTTCTTCGTAGGTGCGGTAGATTTCGACCATGCGCTCGGTGAAATAGTCACCGCGTGGATCGATGTGTCTGGCCCGGTACCCCTCGTCTTTACGTTTGTTGATGAAGCCTTGAATTTGGCGGGGAGGCCATTTGGCTTCATCAATGTCGAGTTCGCGCACGATGCGGCGAAGAGCGCGTAACTGATCGTCGCTGTCCAGGATCTGAAAGCCTTCCGCCAGACCCGCTTCGCTCCAGTGGGTGCGCAATAGCCGGTGTGCCAAGCCGTGAAAGGTGCCGACCCATAGGCCGCTGATGGGACTATCGAGCATAGCCTCGATGCGCCCGCGCATCTCGCCGGCAGCTTTGTTGGTGAAAGTGACAGCCAATATGTTGTGGGGCATGCATTCGTCGATGGCTAGCAGCCAGGCGATGCGATGAACCAAGACGCGGGTTTTGCCGCTGCCGGCGCCGGCTAATACCAGGGTGTGGCCGGTGGCGGTGGTTACGGCGGCTCTTTGAGCATCGTTGAGGGGAGCTAGAATAGGGGAAATATCGTTCATCTCATGAACCGGTACCGCGGCGCCTGGCGCAGTAAAAAGCCGGGCGACCAGGTGAGGCCTGTAATCCGGCGCCACTTTATCAAATAACGCACCCATCCAATAACGCACCAGGAGCACGGCGGTATCTGATTGCGTGTAGCATGTTGCGCACTTTTGAGCGGCGAGTTCGTCTCGCCGTTGTGTGGTCATGTCTTTTAGACCTAGACGGAATGAACAACAGTGACCGGCAGCCTTGCTATCGACGATCCTGTGCGCCTTGAAGAGCAGTTGGTGGATATCGCGGAGCTGTGTAACCGCGAGGCTTTGGCCAATGGGGCGACGGCGGCTGAGACCGGGGTGAGTACGAGTACCGGGTTATCCGTTACGGTGCGGATGAGGGATGTGGAGACGATTGAGCACATCCGCGATAAGAGTGTGGGGGTGACGGTTTATATTGGGCGGCGTAAGGGATCGGCTAGCTCTTCGGACTTCAGTGCAGCGGCGCTCGCCGATACGGTCAAGGCTGCTTGCGCGATAGCCCGCTATACCGGCGAGGATGAGTATGCGGGGCTCGCCGATGCGGCGCTGATGGCTACCGAGTTTCCCGATCTCGATCTGCATCATCCCTGGTCTGTTGATGCGGAGGATGCGATCAGCATCGCCAAGGAGATGGAGGCGACCGCCCGCGATGCGGATGCGCGCATTGTGAATACCGAGGGCGCCACGCTTGGAACCCACGAGACGGCGCATGCGTATGCCAACTCCCATGGTTTTGTGGGTGCGCGATTGAGTACGCGGCATTCTTTGAGTTGTGTGGTGATCGCGCAGGACGATGCCGGGATGCAGCGCGACTATTGGTACGACACCGCGCGTTGTGCCGGCGATATGTTGGCGCCAGCGGAGATTGGGCGTATGGCGGCGGAGCGTACGGTGGCGCGGCTCTCACCTCGCCGGGTGGAGACGGGGACGATGCCGGTGCTCTTTAGCGCGGATATCGCGAGTAGTCTTTTTGGGCATTTAATCGGCGCTATTCGCGGGGGGGCGCTGTACCGCAAGGCGACGTTTTTGCTGGATCGCTTGGACACACAGATTTTTCCGGCTGGTTTTCGTATTCACGAACAGCCGTTGTTGCGCCGTGGTGCGGGCAGTGTTGCATATGATGGGGAAGGCGTTGCTACCCGGGATCGGGATATCGTCAATGATGGCGTACTGAAGGGTTATGTTCTGAGTAGCTATTCTGCTCGCCGGTTGGGTTTGATTACGACCGCGAATGCGGGTGGTGTGCACAATCTTACGATAGCGCCGGGGGGGCGATCTCGCGAGCAGCTGATCAGGCAGATGCATCGCGGGTTGCTCGTCACCGAGTTGATGGGTATGGGGGTTAACACTGTCACGGGAGATTACTCGCGGGGGATGGGCGGCTATTGGATTGATGGCGGCGAGATCCAGTTTCCGGTGGAAGAGATAACTATCGCTGGCAACCTTAAAGATATGTTTATGAATATTGTTGCTGTTGGAAGCGATGTGGATGCGCGGGGGAATACGCGCACCGGATCGGTGCTGATAGATTCCATGACGGTCGCGGGGTCCTAGAACACGGACACACGGCGTTGTTTACGTCGTCTGTCTTTGTTTCGGGGGTGCTCACACGGCGTTTTTACGTGGACACACGCCGTCGTTACATCCAATTAGGCTTTGGCCTACAAAGGGTGCGTTCGTGGCTGATACCGGCCAGGCATGGGAATTGCCATGCTCTCCCCCATGGCTATACCACGTGCATTACTCGTCGATCCCGAGGTCGCTCTGTTCTACCACCTGAACTCCAAGTGCGTGCGCGGCGCTTGGCTGTTCGGTAAACGCGGCAAGAAAAACTACAAACATCGTAAGGAATGGGTGGAAAAGCGCATTTTGCAGATTTCCCAATGGTACGCCGTCGAGGTCTATACCTACGTTGTCATGGACAACCATCTGCATATACTCATCTTTTTCGATCCCAAAGCCTGCGAGTATTGGAGTGCCCACGAGGTCGCCTTCCGTTGGTTCAAGATGTTTCCTCCGCGCAACGGCAAATTCGACAAAGCCGTGGCCAAGCTCATGGATAACCCTGAGTTGCTTGAGAAGCGCCGTTATCAGCTAGGCTCGATGTCGGAATTTATGAAACACTTGAAAGGCCCCATCGCTGCGCGTGCCAATAAAGAAGACGGCGTGAAAGGCCATTTCTTTGCCGAGCGGTTCTACTCCGGAGCCATCATTGACGAAGAGTCCACGTTGGCGGCGATGAGCTACATCGACTTGAACCCGTTTCGGGCGAAGATAGCGAAGACGTTGGAAGCGACTAAGCACGGCGCGGTGCAGGAGCGTTTGGCTCATGCGAAGAATACATCGGAGCGGTTAGAGGAATGGTTGGAGCCGGTGGTCTCAGGGCTAGAACCGAAAGTAGACGAAGCCGAGCCACGAAATAGTGATGAGCCTCGCCCTGGCGTCCCGCGTATCAAGTTAGGGCAATACTTGGAGATGCTGCGCACCATCATCCGTGACGAACGAACCAAGCATAAAAGCCCGGAACAAAAATTTAGGGCGAAACGCTGGGCGGAACAGGCGGCCCTGCTCCGCAAACGCCAACGTGCTTACGGCACGGCGGAACAGTTAGACGATTGGACGCACAAGCGTGGCTTCCGATGCGTGGAGCAGCCAATGTCGTAGCGCGCAGACGCTCCCCGCTAAAGCTTTAGTTTTTATGGCCAACAATACGGGGGCACCTCTAAAAATAATAATTTTTTCGTGAGTGCAAGGAAGCACCGCGCGTAGAATCGCAGTGTATAGGTGATACATGAGGATTCGAGCACGGAGCTGACGCCGCAATCGCGGAAAAAGTGCATTTTTAGAGGTGCCCACGGGCCGATTCTTGCCCCGTTCTTTCCCTAGTGGGTTCGACGGACACGTCACCTATCCCTGTTAGGCTGCTCGGCAAAAAAGTGCTCGAACCATGGGCACCTCCTCTCGTCAATCCCGTTTTTGAGCAGTTGAAAAATGGTTATTGGTCGTCGTCTGTCTTTGTTTCGGGGTGCTTTAGTATTCATCGAATAATCGCTGTAGCTCATCCGGTTCTCGGGTAACCGTGAGTCCCAACATCAGCAACACGCGGGCTTTCTGTGGCGTGAGGTTATCGGCAATGGCGCCTGTTTTTACTGCCCGCAAACCGGTCATTGCCGCCACTCGGCCGCTGCCTACGCGAGAACTCTGCACAACCAGGAGTTCGGGGTATTCCGCGAACACTTCGCGTTGGGCTTGGGTGCTCAATCCGGGGGCGAAACCGGCGGATACAATGCCTTGCGCTCCCGCATCCACACAGCCGCGGATGGCGGCGCCATCGGCGCCCGCATAGGACATCACGATATCGACTCGTGGTAGCTCTTTTGTCCCTCGTACATCGAATTGCGTATCGGGTGCGCGCCGCCTAAGCGGATGGCGGTAATACGCCACTTTGTCCGCATCCGCGTGTCCGAGGCAGCCGAAATCAGGGCTGCGAAATGTGTGCAGCTTCAGGGTTGAGGTCTTGGTGACATCGCGCGCCGCATGAATTTCATCGTTAAGTACCACCACAACCCCTAAGCCGTGCGAATCCGGGCATCCCGCTACCCGGACGGCGTTCAGGAGATTGGCGTTGGCGTCCGTGCTAATGCCGCTAGCAGGACGTTGAGCGCCCACGACGACGACGGGCACGGCTACTTTCAGCGTCAAGTTCAGAAAATAAGCGGTTTCCTCAAGTGACGCGGTACCGTGCGTGATCACTACTCCGTCGATTTCAGGGTCATCATGCACTAAATCGTGAACTAGCTGGTTCAATTCGAGCCACTGCGCTGGCCCCATCGCCGTGCTGGGAATCGCCCTGAATGGCACCGGCACTACACGCGCCACCTCTTCGGTCTCGGGTACCTGACTGAGCAGCTCATGGATGTGATAGATACGGTTGTTGACCACATAGTCGAGGAGGTCACGGCTATGCCGGCCAACACTGGAGATGGTCCCGCCGGTGCCGATAACGGCTACTTTCGGTAGCTTGGCCGCCCCTGATTCACTCATGTCATAAACCTCGTCGTCTGTCCGAGGCGAGCATTATGCCGGCTTCATCTGTCCATTATGCCGGCTTCGTCTGTCTATGGTGGAACACCGTGTGTCCGCGAGGGCAGCGCGCGCCCGCGAATAGCGCGCGCCCGCGAATGACGCCGTCTGTCCATGTTTTAAGCAACCTAAGACATGGGGATGGGAGCGATCATGGGCGACAACAGCGCAGCGCAAGCCGAAGTAGTGCAGGAAGGCGAGGTAGAACTCGCGCCCCAGGCCGAGCAACACCGTGTGTCCGCGAGGGCAGCGCGCGCCCGCGAATGACGCCGTCTGTCCATGTTTTAAGCAACCTAAGACATGGGGATGGGAGCGATCATGGGCGACAACAGCGCAGCGCAAGCCGAAGTAGTGCAGGAAGGCGAGGTAGAACTCGCGCCCCAGGCCGAGCAAACCGGTTTGGCGGTACCAACGGAAGTGGTGCCCAATACCCTGCTCGTATTGCCGACCACCGGGCGGCCCTTCTTTCCCGTGCAGACCGCGCCCATCGCGTTACCGGAAGCGCCGTGGATAGAGACCATGCAAAAAGTGGCGGAGTCCGTCCATCACTTAGTCGCTTTGGTCATGCTGAAAGACGGGGCCTACAGCAATGATCCGAAGCCGGAAGACTTCCACTCGGTAGGTTCCGCCGCCCGCGTCCACCACGCCGCCAAGGATTCAGCCAACCTTCAATTCATCGCCGAAGGCCAGCGCCGGGTGCGCATCGTTCGCTGGTTGACCACCGAGCGCCCCTACCTCGCGCAAGTTGAATATCTAGACGATCAACCGCCCCGCAATGACCAGGAGACCAAAGCTTATTCCCTCGCCATCATGGCGCTCATCAAGGAACTGATCCCGAACAATCCGCTCTACGGCGAAGAACTCAAGCAATTCCTCAACAAGTTCTCGCCCACGAACGACACCACCCTGGCCGACTTCGCCGCCACCATCACCACCGCCAGCGGCCAAGATCTGCAAGCCATTTTGGAACTCACCGGTATTTTAGAGCGCCTCCAGCGCGTCCACGAACTCCTCCGGGCCGAGCTGGAAGTGGCCAAAATCCACACCCGCATCCGCGCTGAGGTCGAGGAGAAGATGGGCGAGCAACAGCGCCGTTTTTTCCTGCAAGAACAGCTCAAAGTTAATCCAAGCGGAGCTAGGACTGTCCAAGGATGACCGCACGGCGGACGTCGAGCAATTCCTCGCCCGCCTGGACGGACACACGCTGCCCGAAGCGGCGCGAAAGCGCATCGACGAAGAGCTAGCCAAGTTCTCCGTGCTTGAAACCGGCTCCCCCGAGTACGCCGTGATTCGCAACTACCTAGATTGGGCCACCAGCCTGCCGTGGGACACCACCTCCGCGGATAACCTGAATCTACCACGCGCCCGTGAAATACTAGACGCCGATCACGCCGGCCTAGACGATGTCAAAGAGCGCATCATCGAATTTCTCGCCGTCGGCAAACTGCGCGGCGGCGTCGCCGGCTCCATTATCTTGCTAGTCGGCCCACCCGGCGTCGGCAAAACTTCCATCGGCCGCTCGGTGGCCAAGGCGCTAGACCGGCAGTTCTACCGCTTCAGCGTGGGCGGCATGCGCGATGAGGCGGAGATCAAAGGCCACCGCCGCACCTACATCGGCGCTATGCCCGGCAAATTCGTGCAAGCCCTCAAAGAAGTAGGCACCAAAAACCCAGTGCTCATGCTCGATGAGATCGACAAAATCGGCGGCTCCTATCACGGCGATCCCGCCTCCGCGTTGCTAGAAGTGTTGGATCTGGAGCAAAACGCGGATTTCCTTGATCATTATCCGGACCTGCGTTTCGACCTCTCCGAGGCACTCTTCATCGGCACCGCCAACCAGTTGGATACCATCCCGAGGCCGTTACTTGACCGCATGGAAATCATCAGACTACCGGGCTACATCACCGAGGAAAAAGTCGCCATCGCCCGCCAACACTTATGGCCCCGCCAAGTGGAGCGAGCCGGACTGCAACCGGGCCAGATCAAGATAAGTGACGCCGGACTCACCGCTCTCATCAATGGCTACGCTCGCGAATCGGGCGTGCGCGGCTTGGAAAAACAACTCGGGCGCATCACCCGAAAAGCGGCGGTGAAGGTGGTACAAGGGGACCCACGCCGGATCAGCTTGGGACCGCGAAATCTAGCTGCATTCGTCGGCCAGCCCATGTTCAAAAACGAACCTCCCCAGCGCGCCACCGGTGTGGTGACCGGGCTCGCTTGGACCTCCATGGGCGGCGCCACTTTGGACGTGGAGGCCACTCAAGTACACACCAAGAACCAGGGCTTCAAGCTCACCGGCCAACTAGGCGAGGTGATGCGCGAGTCCGCCGAGATCGCCTACAGCTACGTGAGTTCGAACTTAAGCGATTTTAAGGGCGAGCCCACTTTCTTCGACGAAACCTACGTGCACCTGCACGTACCCGAAGGGGCCACGCCTAAAGATGGCCCAAGTGCCGGCGTCACCATGGCCACCGCGCTCCTGTCCTTGGCCCGCGGCCAACGCATCAAAGTGCCCGCCGCCATGACTGGAGAGCTGACCCTCACCGGCAAAGTGCTACCGGTGGGCGGGATCCGGGAAAAAGTCGTCGCCGCCCGGCGGGGCGGTATCAGGACATTGATCTTGCCCGCAGCCAACCGCGCCGATGCCGGTGAGCTGCCGGACTATTTAACACAAGGTTTAACCCTTCGTTTCGCCGAACATTACTCCGACGTTTTCAACGTGGTTTTTGGGTAAGCGTGTCTTTCAACTCGCTCCACCTGTCGATAATGGGCAGCAACTTTTCTTTCTTGTCAGCGGGCAATGAAAACACTACCCGATCGATGCCGAGCGCCTGACAGTATTCGAGCTTACTCAACTCATCGGGTAGCCGGAAAACAGTAATGGGCAGCGAGGCCAGATCGCGTCCCGCGTCGCGGGCCATGGCCCGGAACTTATCTATAACCACGCCGATACCGCCCCTCTCCAAGCGATCAGCCCGAGGAATCCAGCCGTCGCCGTAGCGAATGGCGCGCCGCGCCGCGTGTGGATAACCGCCGCCTACAATGATAGGCGGATGCGGTTTTTGCACCGGTTTTGGCCATTGCTTCATTTTGTCGAAAGCCACCATGTCACCGTGATACTCCGGCTCCTCCTGAGTCCAGATAGCCTTCATCGCCTCTAGGCGTTCGCGCGCCAGCTTGTGGCGCAGGCGAAAATCCGTGCCGTGATTTTCGATTTCATCTTGATTCCAACCGTTACCCACGCCGAATAGAAAACGGCCATTCGACAATTGATCCAAGGTGGAGACCACTTTCGCCGTGACTATGGGGTCGCGTTGCGGCAACAGGGCAATACCGGTGCCAAAGCGAAGTTGGGACGTCACCGTGGCGGCCGCGGTAAGCGCCAGGAACGGATCCATGATGTCGTAGTACGGCTGTATCAACGGCCCGCCCGCCGGATACTCGGTCTTGCGCGAGGACGGAATATGGGTGTGTTCCGGCACCCAGAGCGACTCGAAACCGCGTTCCTCCAGCAAACGGGCCAAGGGCGCCGGTTGCATGGAGTAGGAGGTAAAAAACATAACCGCGCCGAGCTTCAACATATTTGCACGCACCCTCATGAGCGTTCGAACCCAAGGCGCATTGTGCGGCTATCGCGGCCCCTAAGTCATGCAAGCCGTGTCATGCAAGCCGTGCCGTATAAGCCGGGCCCATGCCCTGCTAAAGTGATCCGCCACCGCAACGCCCCGAGGTCATAGTTACGTGCAAGCGCTAAGCGAACGGGTTCATCTGGAACACCTCTCACCCACCATCGGTACCGAAGTACACGGCATCGACTTGGCCGCCACCTTCACCGGGCAGGATTTCGCGTGGTTCGGTAATCTCCTGGTGGAGCGCAAAGTGCTGTTCTTTCGCGAGCAGAATATTTCCATAGAAGAGCACATCGAATTCGCCCGTGGCTTTGGCGACATCGAAGTGCATCCGTTCACCAATAACGACTCGGCTTACCCGCAAGTCATCCGGCTGGCCAATGATCGCGAGCGCCCACCGCAGATCAATGTATGGCACTCCGACGTCACCTGGCGCGAGTGTCCGTCCCTAGGGTCTATCTTGCGCGCCCGCGTGGTGCCGCCAGTGGGCGGTGATACGCTGTTTGCCGATATGGAGGCCGCTTACGACCGCTTGTCCGATGAGACCAAGGAAACACTCGGCGGGTTGATGGCAGTGCATGACAACGAGGTGTTTTTACGCGGCATGCAACGCGGTGGCGCATCGGACGAGGCGATCGAGGCCAAGCGGGCCGAATTTCCACCCGCGCGCCATCCGGTGGTGCGTACCCACCCGGTCAGTGGCCGCAAATCCATCTACGTCAACAAAGTGTTTACCCGCACCATAGAAGGCATGGCGGACGCGGAAGCACAAGCGTTATTGCAGTCGCTCTATTTAAAAGCCTGGATCCCCGACTATCAGTGCCGCTTCCGCTGGCGCGTGGATTCGCTAGCGTTTTGGGACAACCGCGCCGTGCAACACTATGCCGCCGCGGACTATTGGCCTGAGCGGCGCGTGATGGAGCGAGTAACGGTGATCGGGGACCGGCCCCGCTGAGAGCGTATTACTGAGCGTATTACGCCGCCGCTAGCGTTTGCCGTAGCCAATACCTCATCGCCTCTTGGCACGGCGCCAGTTCCGGTTGAATCGCCGCGTGTTCGCATAAGCGCTGATGCCAGGCGCGTAGCGATTCGGGCAGATCGAACTGCGAGCCGAACACAGGAAACAATATCCGCGCTTGCAACAAAGTAGTGGGCCAGGCGCAGTCGGCCACGCTGAGCGCCGCGCCCGCGGCGTACGGCGCTGGCTTCGCGTACTGCGAAAATTGCCCTAATCGCTGGTGAAAACCGGCGATAAACTTCTCCACCGCGCCCTCATCGCGGCTGGCTGGCGTAACATGGGCGTATAAGCTTCGAAGCTGCGGCTCTACCCAACAATCATGGACCCGCGCCAACGCCCTGGCATGCGCCCGCTGCGGCGCGGATTCAGGCAACAATGGCGGCTCGGGATAACGCTCTTCCAGATATTCGATGATCGCCTCGGATTCGCTCATCGTCACCGCGTCATCGGCAAGCGCCGGTATGCTGCCCATGGGCACGATGTCGCGGTATGCATCCGAGCCGTAACCGCCGGGCGGATATTGCTCGTCAAACGGTATTTGCTTTAAGCGCAAAACGATTCGCACTTTCGCGCAGTACGTACTGATGGGCGCCGCATAGAGGATGGTGGTCACGGGTAGTTGCCTCGATAGAAGGGCCGTGCCAGAAGACGCGGCCGCCGGTGTTGCCAAGTCTTGTTCTGCCGAGTCCTATTCTGCCAAGTCTGATTCTGCTGGGGCTCTTAGTCCTGTCCCTGAATACCCCATTTAGCGTTCAAGCTCTTAAAGAATCCCGCCTCTATCTTAATACGCATCCAGTTGTTCAGGAAGTTGAGCCAAACCTGATCGTTTTGCGGCGCGATAAACGAAAGCGGCAAACTGTTAGCGGTCTCCTGAAAAGGGATGATGAGTTTGTCGTGCGTGCTGGATAGTTTGCCCGCTTCGAGAATACTGGAAATGGTGACATCGACGCGGCCAGCCAGCAGTTCTTGCCAATCGCGGGCCGGTGATTCCACTTCTTTAACTTCAGCCTTGGGCAAACGCAATTTGACGAAATCGGCGAAGGACGTGCCGAGGTTGTAACCGATGGTGACGCCGGGGCTGTTGAGAGCCTCCCAGGTTTTGAATTTGCCCGCGTGTTCTTTACGGGTCAGGGGCAAATAACCGGTGCGGCCCCAAGGAATGGTGTAACCAGCCGCTTTGGCGCGGGAGACGGTCATGGAGGTACCCGTCATAACGACATCGTATTTGCTCGCCACCACGCCGTTGATCAGGGTTTTCCAGTCCGTTGGCACGAACTCGATGTCCACGCCCATATCCTTGGCCAATTGCCGGGCGGCGTCGATCTGGTGCCCTTTGTATTCCTTGGTTGCGGGATCCTTGAACGACATCGGATTGAAATCACCCGTCGTGCCGACCCGTACTTTGCCGTTGTCTAGCACTTTGTGCAGGATAGAGCGGTCCGCGCCAACGGCTGCGCCGGCCACGGCCATGGCCGCCGCGAGTCCAAGAATCGCCCATCGTTTATTCATGGAATGGTCCTCCCCCGGTGTGGGATTTTTGAGATTTGGCATGATGTGGGTTCGGCGACAGCAGTGCCGCTGAGACCTCGCTCCCCGGCGGCAGTATATCCCTTACTCGAGGCCGCGCACCGCGTCGCGCACGTAAGCCTCGCGCGCGGCCGCCGGTAGCTGGGCCGATTGCAAAACGGCATTGGCTACTTTGCGCCCCTGAGCACGAAGCGCGTCATCGTCCGGCACCCCCGCCCCATGCCATCGGTCCACCGTGTCCTGACAGTAGGTAGCGACATACGGCAACGCACCCGTGTGCGGATGAAACGGCGGCTCACCCGCGGCGAGCGCCCGGATGCGCTCACGCAGCAGATGCCGTAGCCGCGCCACCCCGGCATCGGAGGCGGCGCGGTTCTCCAACGCATGAATAGCAATAGGACGTTGCGACACCTGTGCTTCGAAATCTCCCGGCTGGCGCTGCGACTCGGCGTAGCTGCGTTCAGCCGCCGTCTGGCCGATGAAATCGATGCTCTCCTTGCCGACCAAATCGGGCTGGTCTTGACCGCGCGGATCCAAGCGTTCGGAAAAGAAGCGCCAACCGATGGTGCGGGTGGTCGTGTTGTCCACCGGCACCATCCAGCGCAGCATGGAGCAGCGTTGCATGAACTTGGGCGCCTGCGCTTCCTCCCAAATGGCGCCCGTTTGATTGGCATTGGGCAGGATGGAATCGGTGATACGGGTCCACAGGTGCGCCCCCACATGCCGGGTTTGAATGTTGATCAAACCAAGCGGCGTCGTTTGGTATTCGATCAACTGATCCACCCCGGATGCAACACCGAACTGCACACCGCTCGAGCGGGCATGCAGATGCAACACGTGAATGGGATCTTGCGTGTTCTCATACACCTGTAGCCAATTACACGGGGTAGCGATGGAAAAGGGTTTGCTGGTGGCATCGGGCATGAGCTCGGTGTCGTAGAGGGGTAGGGCAGGGCGTTCCTGCGGCGGGCCGAGGTACGCGAACAACAGTCCATTGCGTTCCTCCACCGGGTAGGCGCCTTGCACCACCCGCCGGCATATGGGGCTGTCCGCTGGCTCCGAGCCCGCCCGTATCACGGTGCCGTCGATATCGAAGTGCCAGCCGTGGTAACAGCAGATAATGCCCCGCTCGGCAGGGAGACCGTATTCAAGGGACGCACCCCGGTGGGCGCAGTGTTTGTGTAACAGCCCCACCTGTGCGCTTTTGTCCCTAAAAAGCACCAGATCTTCGCCGAGAATGCGCAGCGCCAGCGGCAACTCACCGAGTTCGCTGCTCATGGCCACCGGCTGCCAATAGCGGCGCAGATACTCTCCGCAGGGCGTGCCAGGGGTGACGTGGGTGAGTTCGGCGTCTTCGGTGCCGCTCGGTTGGCGGTAGTAACCTTGAAATCCGGCGGGCCTGTGGGCGCCGCTAGGGGCCTGACTCATCGGGCGCTGACTCATTGGGCCTGACCCATTGGGCACTGGTTCATCGGGCACTGGCTCATGGGCACTGACTCATTGTTAGCGGGCGAGAAAAGCTACACCATTTGCAGGTCCCCTAGTATCAAGACATCCAGCAATCAAGCAACCCGGTTGAACCAAGTGCACGCATCTTCCATTCCCCCGCCGCTTATCGAACTCACCGGCGTCAACAAGTGGTTCGGTGATCTACACGTGTTAAGGGACGTGGATCTAACCGTCAAGCCCGGTGAGCGGCTGGTGGTCTGTGGGCCATCGGGTTCGGGCAAATCCACCCTGATCCGCTGCATCAACCGCCTTGAGGCGCATGACCAGGGCCGCATCGTGGTCAACGGCGTGGTGCTGGAGGATAAAACCAAGAATATCCAAGCCGTGCGGCGCGGCGTGGGCATGGTGTTTCAGCAGTTCAATTTGTTTCCGCACCTAACGGTGCTGCGCAATCTCACCTTGGCCCCCATGCGCACCCTCAAACTTGCGCGTCAGGCGGCGCAGGAGCGGGCCATGTATTACCTGGAGCGGGTGCGGATCCCGGAGCAAGCCGACAAATATCCCCGGCAACTATCGGGCGGCCAACAACAGCGTGTGGCCATCGCCAGAAGTCTTTGCATGGAGCCTTCCATCATGTTGTTCGATGAGCCCACCTCGGCGCTTGATCCGGAGATGATCGCCGAGGTGTTGGACACCATGATCGAGTTGGCGGAAAACGGCATGACCATGATCTGCGTGACCCACGAAATGGGATTTGCCCGCAAAGTGGCCGATCAGATCGTATTCATGGATGCTGGCGCCATCGTGGAGCGGGCGCCGCCGGAGGATTTTTTCCACACGCCGAAAAATGAGCGTACCCGCACCTTCTTAAGCCAGATTCTTTTTCACTAGCTATGTCGTTTTTACGAGTTATGCCACTTTTAAGGACCCTGGCCGTCGGTGGCCTCACCCTGTTGTTAACGGCGTGCGCCAGCTCTGATAAGTGGGGCTGGTATGTGATCAGCCCAGCCACCAAGCAGGGCCGCATCAATATCGAATTCTTGCTGTCCGGTGTGGGCTGGACCATCAGCGTGACCCTGTGCTGCATCATCGCCTCGGTCATATTGGGTTTCGCTCTGTACACCCTGCACCTTAGCAACAACCGTTGGTTGGCATGGCTTTACCGGGCCATCGTCGAGATTTTGCGCTCCATCCCGCCGTTGGTTTCGATACTGTGGGTGTACTACGGCTTGCCCGTCTTGACTGATCTGAATTTGAATCCGTTCGTCTCCGGTACGGTGGCGTTGTCTTTGTACGGTGCCGCGTTCATGGCGGAAATCTACCGCGGCGGCGTGCAGTCCATCGAACGGGGCCAGTTCGAGGCAGCGGACAGTTTGGCTTTATCGACTATCGACAAATTACGCTACGTCATCTTGCCGCAAGCGCTGCGGCGTTCGCTGCCAGCCATGGGCAATCAATTCGTGATTTTGCTCAAGATGTCGTCACTGGTGTCCGTGATCGGTTTGAGTGAAGTAGTGCGGCGGGCCAACGAACTGGCGGTCACGGAATACCGGCCCCTGGAAATCTATACCTTCCTGGTGCTCGAATATCTCATTCTCGTGTTGGCGCTTTCGGCGCTGGTGCGCTGGGTGGAACGGCGCTTGGGCGCCGATCAGGAAAGAGCGGTGGGACTTAAAGGGCCGGCGCAATAGCGGTAATCGATACTTATCTTATCCTTTTTCGTAATAGCCGATAGTGTCGCCAGCCAAACTGACACCTAAGCCGTTGAGCAGCCGGTTCGAGTAACCGAAATACGCGCACACCTGATTGACTTCCAGGATCTCCGCGTCCGTCGCACCGCCGGCCCGGGCCTCGGCCAGATCATCTTCCACCATCTCGCCCGGCGCCGCCGTCAGCTTCGCGGCGTAGCGCATCAGCCCCAGCTCTTTGCCCTCGAATGCACGCTCCGGCGCCCGTGCTTGCAGCGCGGCGTGGATGGCATCGGCCCGGGTTTCATCGCCCAGCAGCCTACGGGCATTGGCGAAGTGGTGCGTAAGACTGTATGCGCAGTTGTTGATCAGGCTGACATAAGCCGCCACGCACTCCAGGTACCAAAGCGGCAAGGTGATGTCGGGGTGGTGCAAAATGCTGCGGTATAACACCACGTGACCGTGCATGGTCTCCGGGCGCAGGCTGTGAACTTTCATCACGTTGTCTACGGTCCCGTGGGGCGTTTTGACCACGTCGTATAACTCTTTAAGCCGGCCCGTGGCCTGCGGTGGCTCAATGATGTCGATCCAGGCGTTGCGCTCGGGCATGGTGATCTCATTGCACATTCGCTGTAGTCTCACGTCAGTTTACCCGGCATTAGCCCCACCGAGTACAGCGGGCAATGCCGCCGCCAAATCTTCGTATTGCCCGTAGGTGTTGTACGCCTGCGCTGAGATACGCAGATAAAGCTTACCGTCAGGACCCGTTTGCACTGGAACCTCGAAGCCCATGTCGCGCAGCTTGGTATGGATGGATTTGGCCAATTCGTCCGGCGCGGCGCCTGTCACCGGTAGCTGCACGGTTGCCATGGAGCCCAGCATCGAGTCGGGACAATCCGGCTCGCCACCAAGGCGGGCCAAGATCGCATTGCGCCCTCGAATAACCAACTCATGATTGCGCTGCCGCAACTCGTCCCAACCGCCCGGATAAATACTGCCCATGGTTTCAAGAGCGGTGGCAATACATAAAAACGGACTCGGATCGGAAGTGCCGGTCCAATCGAAAGTATCTTGCAACAAACTTCTCCCTGGCCGCCGGGTGTTCCAGCCGTGGCTGATGGCGAGCGGCCACACCGCTTCGCGGTGCAGCGCGTTGACGCTCAGGAACGCCGCCCCCTTGGGCGCGCAAAGCCATTTGTGGCAATTGCCTGTATAGAAATCGGCGGCCAGTTCATCCAGATCGAGGGCCAGCATGCCGGGGGCGTGAGCGCCATCGATCAAGACCTGTATACCCTGGCTCTGAAGCGCCGGTACTAGCGTCTCTAACGGCATCACCATGGCCGTCACGCTGGTGACATGATCCAGCAGGGCTAGCCGGGTCCGCGCGGTCACTGCGTTCAATACACTGTCAACGATAGCCTCCGGATGCCGTACCGGGAATGGCACCGGCGCCAATTTGATGATGGCGCCGGTGGCGAGGGATACGAATTCCAATGCGTTGCGGCAGGCGTTGTAGGCGTGATCGGTGACTAGCAGCTCATCGCCGTGGGAGCAATCAAGCGAGCGCAAAACCGCGTTGACGCCCGCTGTTGCATTCGGCACGAATACCAGCCCGGCGGCGGCTGCGGCCAGGAAATCCGCCAGATTCCGCCGCGCGTGGTCCAACCGCTCGAAGTGGCCGCGGGTAAAAAAGTCCACCGGCTCGCTTTCCATGAGCGCGCGCAACCGCGCCTGTTCTGCTTGCACCGGTACAGGGCAAGCACCGAACGAGCCGTGGTTCAAAAACACCACATCATCGCGGAGTGTCCAAAGGATCTGATCGGTTGTCATACCCGTGCCGCCGTAGGATCGTCAAGGAGGGTGGATTCTAGACCTTCTTGACAAGATCAGTAGGCGGGTCGGACCATGCCATGATTCAATCCCAACTCGGCATATCACCATGGGCCTCATATTCACCATGGCAATGAATTTGACCGATCCTCTGGCGGCCGAGACGGCGTTTTACGCCGCTTTTGAGCAGCGCGACGTCAGGGCCATGATGGCGGTTTGGGATGTGGCCGACGATAATATCGTCTGCGTGCATCCCATGGGGCCTACGCTGAAGGGCGTGGCGGCGATTACGAAGAGCTGGCGTTTAGTCTTCGCCAACGATGAAGCCATGCGCTTCACGCCGCATATCATTCACCGCTATGAACACGATGGCCTCAGCGTCCATCATCTTTATGAGCAGATCCGCTTCGGCAAAGGTTTTGCCCGCGCATCACTGGTCATCGCCACCAATACTTACCGTAAGACGGCAGCCGGCTGGCGCATGGTGATGCATCACGGTTCGCCCGGGCGGCGGCCGGTGGCACCAACGAGGCCGCCGCCGCCCCAAGCCGTGCACTGAGTTGTAGCCGGACGCTAACTTTCAGAGGCTTGCGGCTGCTCGCGCAGGCGAATATGCAATTCGCGCAGTTGGCGTACATCGGTGGGCGACGGCGCACCGGTTAACGGGCAATGCGCTGTTTGCGTTTTCGGAAACGCGATCACTTCCCGAATGGAGCCGGCACCCGCCATCAGCATGGCCCAACGATCGAGGCCGAAGGCGATGCCGCCGTGCGGCGGCGCGCCGTAGCGCAGCGCGCGCAGCAGAAAATCGAACTTCTCGCTGGCCTCTTGCGGGCCGATACCGAGCACGTTGAACACCGCCCGTTGCATATCTTGACGGTGTATGCGCACCGAGCCGCCGCCCAGCTCCGTACCGTTCATCACCATGTCGTAAGCCCGCGACAGCGCCGCGCCCGGTGCCGCCTCCAGTTGCGCCGGATCATCGACGCAAGGCGCGGTGAACGGATGATGCAGTGACTGCCAGCGTTGCTCCCGCCCATCCCATTCGAACATGGGAAAATCCACCACCCAAAGCGGGCGCCAACCCGCTTCGACCATGGCCAGATCCTGACCTAGCTGCACCCGCAGAGCGCCTAACGAATCGTTGACCACGCGGGCCGGCGCGGCGCCGAAGAAAATAAGATCGCCATCCGCCGCTCCGGTACGCTGCAAAATGCCGGCCAGCGCCTCGTCGCTCAGGTGCTTGACGATGGGACTTTGCAGGCCGTTGCGGCCAGTGCCCGCCTCATTGACTTTGATATATGCCAGCCCCTTGGCGCCATAGCGGCCCACGAATTCGGTGTAGCCATCGATCTGCGAACGTGGCAGCGCGCCGCCGCCCGGTACCCGTAAGGCAGCCACCCGCCCGCCCGGGTCCTTGGCTGGATCGGCAAACACTTTGAAGTCGCAATCAGCGACCCGATCGGCCACCTCCACCAGTTCTAGGGGAATGCGCAAGTCGGGCCGGTCGATGCCATAGCGGTCCATCGCTTGCGCGTAAGTCATACGCGGGAATGGATCAGGCAATTCGACGCCGAGCACCTCTTTGAACACCTGGCGCGCCATGGCCTCCATCAGCCCGGTGATCCCCGCTTCGTCCATAAACGAGGTCTCTACATCGAGCTGGGTGAATTCCGGTTGACGATCGGCGCGCAGATCTTCGTCCCTAAAGCAGCGCACGATCTGATAGTACCGGTCGAAGCCGGACATCATCAGCAGTTGCTTGAAGATCTGCGGTGATTGCGGCAGCGCGAAAAAGCTGCCGGCGTGGGTACGGCTGGGCACCAGGTAATCGCGCGCGCCCTCGGGCGTCGCCTTGGTCAGCATGGGGGTTTCTATGTCTAGAAAACCCGCGCCATCCAGATAGCGGCGTATCGCTTGGGTGAGGCGTGCACGCAGCATGATGTTGTGCTGCATGGCATCGCGGCGCAGGTCCACGTACCGGTGATGCAGGCGGGTTTCTTCGTTGACCTCCGCCTCGTCCAGTTGAAAAGGCGGCGTTGCCGCCTCGTTCAACACGGTTAGTTCCTGGCACAGCACCTCGATGCGGCCGGTGGCCATATCCGGGTTAATGGTGCCTTCCGGGCGTTCGCGCACCCGCCCGCTCATATTCAAAACATATTCGGAGCGCACCCGCTCGGCCAGGGCAAAAGCGCTTTGCGTATCCGGATCCACCACCACTTGAACGAGGCCGTAGCGATCGCGCAGATCGATAAAGATAACGCCGCCGTGGTCGCGGCGCCGGTGCACCCAACCACAGATGGAAACCGTTTCGCCGAGCAAGTCTTCGCTGATCTGCCCGCAGTAGTGCGTGCGCATGAAAGTTGCCTAATGGGACCCATAGGCGAGGCCCCTATGCTTGGGGCGCAATGCCGCCCGTGATATATGTAACTGGTCCGGTGGCCGGCGAGAAAGCGTCAGTCCGCCGCCGCGGATGACGACGCTGTCGAGCTAGAGCTAGAGCTAGAGCTAGAGGAAGACGAATCGGACGGCTTGCTCGCCGGTGAGTCCGATGAGTCGCTACTGGAAGACGAAGACTTGTCATCGGATGCGCTGCTAGACGAACTATCGCTGCTAGCCTTAGCGTCGTCCGATTGCTCAGCGCTCTTCTTGTTCTTGAAGTCGGTCTCGTACCAGCCCGTCCCTTTTAGCTGAAAGCTCGGAGCCGATAGCAGTTTGCGTAGCGACTCTTGGCCGCATGACGGGCATTGCACCAATGGAGCCGCACTCATTTTCTGAATCGTGTCGAACTGGTGTGTGCACTCGTCGCAGCGATACTCGTAAATAGGCATCGTTTCGTATCCAAACCGTTCTAATCGCCGAAGCCAGCGCCAATATAAAGGCACATGGCTACAATTCAACCCCCGGGCACAACAGTATTGGCGGCGGCATAATGGACCTATCGACGCATTGACCGCCCGTGGCCTCACCGGTGGGCCAGCACCCTATGACTACACCGGATGACTACACCGGCAGGCCAGTTGTCACCGCGATCGCTGAATGGCTTGACTTGAATGATCGAATGCCGTGGTTGCGTGGCGTGTGGGGGGTTGAGTTATTGCTGGGAGTGATTGACCGGCGCTCGCGACCCGTACCACCATCAATTCGCCCACGGGCATCACCTCCACCTGCGCCCCATCGACTACACGCCTGACCGGTAGATGGTGTTTGAAACGATCATCGAGCGGTACTTGGAACACGGTGACTTTTTCGTCTCCAGCTTTACCCGGGCCGTAACGCAATTGCGCCGCCGCTCGGCCTTGGATCGAGCAATAACGTCCCCCTAGTAGCGCTAGGGACGGACTGAACAAACCGGTATCCACCGGTGTGAAATCCAGCCGGTCAAAATAACTCTTGAGCTGAGTGAGGGTGCCTACCTTTATTTCGAATGGCGACGGCGGCCACACTGGATTGGGTAACGAGCTTTGCAGTCATGATGTGTTGGTCTCCAGGATGTTCAAGGGATAAAACCGGGCGCTCCATTGAGATGCCCTTGAACCAGTAGACGAACGGGAGCGGCGATTGATTGCAGGGCCGCTCACATTCTTCGGGGCAGGTAGCGGCAAAAAGCGGCGGTGACCCATAACCCCACACCCGTCGCCGCGAACACCGCGGGTAGCGGGAAGAACTGCAAGATGCCGGCGGCCATCAGCGGCGGCGCCAGTTGCGCGATGTCCCTGAACGTGCCGAATACGCCCGCCATCTCGGCCCGCTCCGAGGGTTTTACCGCACGCAAGAACGGTACGTTGCCGGCGCCATCGATACTGGCGGCGCAGGCGGCGGCGAACACCAGCGCCCCGGCGAGCACCAGCGGCGCCAAGGACAGCGGCGCCAAGGACATCAGCGCCAAGGACATCAGCGCGATCGCCACACTCACCACGCCGGTCACGCAAAAACCGCCTATCAGCAGACGGCGCAAACCGATGCGGCGGCCTAACTTACCCCACAGGGTCACCGTCAGTACGGTGGCGACACCGAGGGAGACGATGGCGCCGGCGGTGACTTTATCCAGCCCGGCGGACACGGCCATGATCGGGGCGTAAATAAAGAAACCCGCCCACCAGGCGGAACGGGAGAAGGCGATGAGCCAGGCCAGGCGAAGGCGCGGTTGGCGTACAAAGCGGCGGGCATGGCGTAGCGGATTGCTGCCGGTGCCCGCCCGCTCCATGCTGATGTGCGTTAGACCCAGGAGGTGAAAATAGGTGACCGCGACCGCCGCGACTATCAGGGTGAGCGCGTAGGGCGCCCATGATGCGAGGTGCGCGCCTAGATAGACCCCTAGCCAGGGTCCCAAGCAATACGAGGTAGCGCAGAACAAGACCCGCCACGGCTCTACTTGCATGAGCGCTTTACGGGGAATGAGTTTCATGGTGTAGAGGCTGAGCGCCACCTCGAACCCCGTTCCACCCGCCACGTACAGCACCATACCGGCCATGAACAGCCAGAGGTTGCCGGATGTGAGGAGCAGCGCGGCCAGGCACGACGCCGTGGCGGCGGCGTAAAACGTGCCGCGCACACTGAGCCGTGCCACCACCGCGGGCAGCATGAGGCTGGCGGCGATGCCACCGATGCTAACGCCCACGTACATCGCGCTGACCGCTTGGGCGCTGCCTAGGCGCTCTAGCGCCTCTAGCGGGAGGACGGCAAGCAAAATGGTACGCGCGCCGTTGCTGAACAAGAAGAGGACGGTGTAGGCGGTCAACCAACTGATGCCTAGCCGGGCCGGCCAGTGGGCCAGGGCTGGTATGAGGCCGGATGATTGTGATTGGGTTGACACGAGTGGGTGGCGAGAAAAGGCTGGGGCTCCAGGCTATATTTGCTTTGCGGGTTGGCTATAGGATATTGCGCGCACAAGATAGCGTGCTATCGTACGCGCCTACTCGCCGGTTTGCCGGACCTGCGGCGAGCCTGTGTGTGCCGGTCATACGGATGGATTCATACGGATAGGTTCTGTCCGTCTGTCAATTGCGCCAATACGTCGGCCTAGCGACCCATGCAACCATTTGAAGGCATTCGCGTTATCGATATGACCCACGTCTACGCTGGGCCATTTTCGACTTATCAATTGGCCGTGCTGGGCGCGGATGTCATCAAGGTGGAGCCGCCTCGCGCCCCTGATATGACGCGCATAGAGGGCGTTTCAGCGGTGTCGAACGAAGCGGGCCTAGGCACGTCCTTCGCCGCTCAAAATGCCGGCAAACGTGCGCTTGCCTTGGATCTAAAAACTACCGCTGGGGTGGAGATATTGAAGCGCTTGGTAGCGGGCGCGGATGTATTGGTCGAAAATTATAGAGGGGGCACGCTCGATAAGCTGGATCTTGGTTACGGCGTATTGGCACAGATAAACCCGCGCCTTATCTATTGTTCCATCACGGGTTTTGGTTGCACGGGACCGAAGGGCCGCGATCCGGCCTATGACGCGGTCGTTCAGGCCTACTCGGGAGCCATGGCTGCCAATGGCGAATTGGGCGCCGCGCCTGTACGCATCGGGCCACCGGTGATCGATTACGGTACTGGCGCCCAAGCGGCGCTCGCCATCTCGGCTGCTCTGTTGCAGCGGCACAAGACCGGTAAAGGTCAGCGCATTGATGTTTCCATGCTAGACGCGGCGTTATTGTCCATGAGCGCGTTGGTGACGGATACGTTGGTGAGCGGACATTCGCCTAGCGGGCAAGGCAACGCGGATCCGTCTTACCCTGGCTACGCCGCCTATGACACGCGCGACGGGGTGCTCATGGTTGGCGCATATACCAATGCCCAGATGGCTGATTTGTATCGGGCCTTAGGCGATGATGAAAGAGCCGCCGCGGTGGCTGCTGAGCCTCGCCACTTGATGGCGGCGCGGCGCGGCGGCGATCGTGCATTCCTGCAGGCGTGTTTTGCCCGTAACACGGCGGACCATTGGGAAGCGTTATTGAATCGGGCTGGCGTGCCGGCTGCCCGCGTGCGCACATTGGGCGAGGCGTTACACGATGAGCAACTGCGCGGGCGCAATGCACTCCAACCCAATCCTTCAGCGCGAATTCCTGGACTGCCGGCGCGGCTTCCTGTGGCTGCCTACACCTACGCCCATGGCGGTCCAGCGCTTTGCTCAGGTCCGCCTTCGGTTGGTGAGCACAGCCGGGCGATCTTGGAGCAACTCGGCTACGATGAACCGGCGATCGAAAGCTTGATTGAGCAAGGAGTGGTCGGTGCTAAAGAAGTCAACTGAGCGGGCAGTAGAGCGCTTTCGCGAAGACGGCTTTTTGAGCCCGGTTCCGGTGTTGAGCGCTGCCGAGGTCAAGCACTACACAATAGCGCTCGAAGACTTCGAGCGCCGCAGTGGAAAGCCATTGGATTTTCCCTAGCGTTCCAAGACCCATCTGTTGTTCGCCATTTATTGTTTGCCATTTATTGCTCGACTGGGCCGATGCCATCGTCCATCACCCGCCATCGTCCATCACCCGGATGTGCTGGATGCGGTAGAAGATCTCATTGGTCCCGACATCCTGTGTTATCACCTGACCATGCCTATCAAGGAACCAGGTTCTGACGCCATTATCCTATGGCGTCAGGACGACGATTATTTTCAGCTTACTCCAGCTGAACACGTGACGGCCTGAATACTTAACGGCTTGGGTGGCCTTGCCGGATGCAACACGGGCGTCTGGATGCATGCGCATGGCGGCGGCGACGGTGTGCCCGTGCCGGCTGGATGTATGTCACTACACCACACGCACACGCCGCATTGTTCCGCGCCCAATTGCGGTACCGGCCGGCGCATTGGAGTGGGTATCAGCTACATACCGGCGCATGTCAAACCGCTTACACAGCCGGTATCGAGCGCTTTGTTAGCGCGTGGCCGCGACCGCTACGGTTATTACCATCTGGAAGAACGCTTAAAGCATGCGGCGAGTGAACTCGCGCGCAAGGCTCACATAAAGGCGTACCGGCTTTACATGGCGGGGCTTTACATGGCGGCCACTATCGAGCCGGCTCAATGATGGTAATAAAGGCGGTGTGGTTTTATGCCTCCGCCGGGTAGTACTTGCCGTCGCTATTGGTGATCTGGTCGCCGCGCTTCAACGCCGCAAGCGCATTACTCACCGACTGCTCTTTGGCTTTGTTACCCTTCATCCCAAGCGATTCGAGGATCTCAGCACGGCTGATACCGCCGGTACGCTCACCGATGAGCGACAGGAGCCGCGTGCGTACACCACTACCCCGGCGCCCTCTGCCAGCAGCGGGACTTGCGGTCTTACCAGCTTTGGTAGCCTCATAGGCTGTGATAGCAGCAAGTTCGCGGTCTATCTCATTAATCTGCTCTTGGAGCCCGATTTGCTCAGCGAGGATGCGCTCGCGCTCCGTAGCTAAACGCTCTTTTTCATTCTCAACAAAATCAGCAAAAGTACTTGGTTCCATCGACATATACTCGACTCGCAATAGATAACATTTAGCCTATACCCGTCTGTCTAGTGGTACGAGGCATATCAATTCGGATAGTGCAGCGCCGGGGGCAGGCCGCCTACTAATCAACCGGCACCAAGTACGTGCCGAGTGCCCATGGAATGGTTAAAAAACCAATAGAACAGCCGATGCACCCCGGGAATGCGCGCGCCTATTATGCCATTGTGGCATTCGCGCGCACACTTGAAGTATCGCATGGCGTCAAAGAGTGTTGGGTAGTTGTGTCCACGCGGCGCACATCTTCTTCATTATTTCTGGTACACTAGCGAGCTTTCATGGGATTCTATGTGCTGCCGACTGTTACGCAGCCTCTAGTGCGAGGGCACGAGTATGAGCCGATAATCAGCCCCGCGAAAATAGCAGACGGCAAAAACGCTCACAACTCCCTCGATATCAAAGACAAAGGGCCGTTAGCTCAGTCGGTAGAGCATCTGACTTTTAATCAGGTGGTCGCAGGTTCGATCCCTGCACGGCCCACCAACAATCACAATAAATACAAGTAGTTACGACGATTCAACCCACCCTTCTGATCGGGTGGCATTCTACAAAATCCGGTTCTTCTACAATTCAATGGCTGCGAAGACCAATCATGAAGCGTGAGGCCATGAAGTTGCTGCGGTTTCAAGGAATCCGCGATATCACTCCACCGGGTCTCGACGGTCACAAATACCGCGTCCATTTCGAGGTCGGGTCCCGCGACGACGGCGGATTCAAAGGAGAGGCTTCCCATGAATTCGACGTTGAGGTCTCGGGCACGCTTCAAGCCGTCTGGAACCAGAGCGACGCGGACGTTGAACAGTCCTCGGCGACCGCCGCGACCTCCTACGTGATGACTCTGGCGAGCGAGGATCGCCTGGACATCATTCCGCCGCTGGTTCTGAACACCTATTCGGCTCCGAAGTTGCCTCCCAAGGAACCTGTAACCACTCCCGGTGCGACGTTTCCGATCCACCATCCCGCTAAGGCAACAAGCGTGCGATCAGGAATTTACTTCCTTTCAGAGGGCATCTCGAAGATCCGAGACGAAATCAACGCGCTCACGACACACCTATGGGGTGGCCGAGTGCTCCTACTGAGCCAAGAGAGAGCCTTGTTCGACATGTACAAGCAGGCTCAGTC
This sequence comes from Gammaproteobacteria bacterium, assembly GCA_012103455.1. Classification (GTDB taxonomy): domain Bacteria; phylum Pseudomonadota; class Gammaproteobacteria; order HK1; family HK1; genus WLWT01. The sequence goes on along the minus strand of WLWT01000001.1, from coordinate 977,249 downwards.
TGAGGAGCACTTCCGAAATCGGGTCCAATCGTTGGCTGGAATTGCGACGGATCTCGACCCCGAACTTCTGGAACAGCAGGCGCAGAAGGCGTGGGATGCAAACAGCGGCACCCTCATCTTGTTGGCTCTCGCGCTTGAGAGGCTGTGTAGCCGTTCAAAAGCAGATGAAATCGTCGAGGTCTTGAAGAATCTCAATTACTTGAGACAAGGCTATCCGGCCCACGGAGATAATGCGAAAAGGCATCTGGATGCATATGTATTCTTTGGGCTCCCATACCCAATTGTAGACTTTGGTAACGCATGGGAAAGAAAGAGTGTTGGCTAGGTATTTCGTTGCAATGAGAATGATGCGCGATATGCTGTCTACGGCCTTCAGCCGAGACTGTGGAGAAAGCGCATCCCCGCCAACTTAACTTAGACTCCGTTCGCGTCCTCCAGTCCATGTGTCGTGGCTTGCGACTGCACTGCTGCAACGACTGCATGTCCGTCTTTGATGATTGCTCTCACCAAAACCGTTAGATTCGACGTAGCAGTTGCGTGAGCCCCCACGTATCCGGAGCGCACCAGGTCGAGAAATGGACCTTGACGCAAATAGCGACCACCGAGGGCGTCGAAGCTAACTCTGAAGGCTCCACGCGGTCCTCGACAGGCTGGATCGGTTCGCACGATAGAAAAGTGATCGATGGGCATAATGATGCCACCGCTCCGAATCGCACCGTTCCGCTTCACAAACTTTAGATAGAAGACCTGCGAACTGATGCGGTACTCATGTGGCCCTGGCGGGTGAGCATTCGAAAATAGTTCCATGCGAGCTATCTGCTCAGCCAACTTCTTGTTCGGGCGATAGACCCAATCCGTTTCGCCATTCTGCTTGTGGGATTCCAACATCTTGTATTGCAACATCACTACGTTCTGACGAGTCACGTTCAAGTAGATAAGGTCAACGCCTAGCACCTCCTCTAATGGGCGACGATTCGCTGTGTAGACCTCCAATTTCTCGCCACCTCGCGCAAACACGGCCCTGCCTGTCAAATCGCTGCCCACCAGGTCGTAGCCCGGCACGTGCTTCGCATCGTGCTCTATGGCGGCGTCTTCAATGATGTCGATGCGAGCTAGGGCAGTCCGCTCTCCGTCAACTGTTTCGAGAGAAAGTGCCCGTTCATCACCCGCTAGCCCGAACGTCCTCAATGCCGCATGAACTACGTCCTCCTGAAGCGCTTCCGGGCCTCGGAAGTGTTTGGGAGCGCTCAACGAAGCCGCCACGACATGTAGTGCACCCCGATTCTCAGCAAGTTCAGCAAGCCTCTCCAGCAGGTGCACGCTTAGTTTCGGAGACAACGGTATGACGGACTCATCAGAAGCCAGACGCTTGCGAAGATTTCTAATGTGAAGGTTTTCTGTGAGGAGGGCCACCAAACCCGCCTCGGATGACGGTGTGATTTCCATCACCCGGCGAACTTTGACGCGCGTCTCCAGTGTCGTCACTGGGCCACGCGAGATTATCAGCCCGAAGTAGACCTTCTCCTGTTGTCTAAGGTCCGTGGTTAGTATCAGCGTACCGCAAGGAGTCTTCGTCTCCCCGAAGAACTCATGCGAGCGAGCTATGGTGAACTGAGCGACGCCTCTCCTGGATGGTGCCGTCAAGCTCGGCGATGCGACCTTCTAACTCCGCGATATCATCCAGCAATTGTGGCAGCAGCCTCTTCACAGGTTTGTGGTCGAGTGGCGCGTTCTTGGCAGCACCTTTTTCTGAGGCTGCCAGAATGGTGGTGACCCAGCCTTCCACCACGCCGGTGAAGCCGACAGTCATCAAGCGCTTTCAATTCGAAGACGACATCACCCCAGCATGTGGCAATGATGCCTGCGACTTGGAATCGGCCGAGCAGTCCCACGGGTACCAGGGCAGCATCGAACGGGGCAGCATCGAACGAGTCCATCAACTCGGTGCGAAATGCCATTAGGGCCTTCGTATCAGGTAGCGCCACGATATGGTCGTCGTGGACGGTCCACCAATCGTCGAATGCGCGGGCAAGCGCCGTTTCACGCGCCGTCAAGCCAGCATCGGATTCGATGCGGTCCTTGATGTCAGCAGTGCCGTCCAGGTCGGGGCTGAAGTCGAAGTACTGTTCGTTCTTCTCCACCAGGAGTCCAGTCGGGTCGAATCCATGCGCTGCGAACGGTTCGGCGTGAACCGCCACCTCGGCCTTGGGTACGCCGCCCATCAGGTGCGCCCGCACATCGTGTGGCTCGGGCGGTGGAGCGTTGTCCGCGTAGCGCCGGATGTTGAGGTTGTAGTCGTTTTCGGCCAGCACCGACTGCGGTACCACATCCGCGAACCCATCGATCTCCTCGTATCGATGGTAGGCGCTGACAATCTTCTCGATGTGCTCATGTTCGAGGAAGTTCTGTACCCGGCCAGCGCGGAAGTCGGCGTCCGCGTTGATGAACAAGACCTTTCCTTGGCGCTCTGGCGGCTTGGCACCCTTGGCACGGACGGCCAGGATGCATACGGGGATACCGGTGCCATAGAACAGGTTCGGCACTAGGCCGATGACCGCATCGAGCATGTCATCCTCAATGAAGCCACGTCGGATGTCGCGCTCAGCGCCACCACGGAACAGGACGCCGTGCGGCATCACCGTGCATACCATGCCGCCCTGACGGAGAACCGATGCCATGTGCTGCACGAACATGAGGTCGGCCTTCTTGCCGGACTCCGGACAGAAACCGTATGGGAATCGCTCCGGAAACGGGATGCCGTCAGCCGAGTAGTTCTGCGAGAACGGTGGATTGGTGACAACGCGGTCGAACCGCATCAACTCGCCACCCTCGATGTGCAGCGGCTCGGCCAGCGTATCGCCGTTGCGCAGGTCCGCGTCCGGTATCCCATGCAGGATCATGTTCATCTTCGAGATGGACCAGACGCCGAACTGGCTTGCTCGACATGCCCGCACATTCTGTGGATATCGTCCGATTCAGAGCAGGTCTATTACGCGCCTCTTGCATCGGATGACCCGGCAATGTACCGCTCCGTCGTCGAGAGTGCTCGATGACCCGCGAGTTGCTGTACATCGCGCAACGACCCACCGGCCTCCACAATTTTCTTGGCTGCATTCGTCACGAAAGTCCGGCGACCACTGTGAGACGAGCATCCGTGCATACCAAGCGTGGCATAGAGCCTGCCGAGCCAGTTCACCACTGACGCCGCCGACATCCCACTGCCGCGTTCGGAGTAGATCACCCGAGTGTGCGGCTTCACATCGCACCCCCTCATGGCGTGAAGCCGTACCATCGCATCCCTGACGGCTTTGTGCATCGGCACCTGTCGCCCAGAGTCACCCTTCGCAGCGCGGTCTTCCAACGCAATCTCATCGCAAACCGTGCCGAACGGGTCGGTGACCATCGTCCATGTCATGCAGGCAATCTCTTTAGCGCGGAGTCCGGCCTTGACCGACAGCAGGAACATCAACCGGTCCCGCTCACTGTGCCGAGTAGACTCCAGATGCTTCAAGACCAGCGCTTCCTGGCGAGCCGTCAGGAGCTTGGCCTATTTCCCGAGTGGCATAGGTGACAACTCATCATGAAACTACCAAACATTTGAGATAATGACATCAATCATCAACTGATTCTGTGATTATATTCACGTAACTTATTGTTTTATATAGACTCGCGAGGAAACTAAGAAATTCCTCACGAAAGTTCGAGAATTCAGTCTGTGACACATATCGAGACCTGCATGTGACGTGGTACGAACACCCATGGCATCCGGTATACGACTTGATTCCGGCGCCGAAGAGAACCGGAAGGATGCCGGGCGGCATCTCGGTGGCGGCAAACCGGTCTTGCTGCCAAGAACATTACGGCCACCGGACTGATGGTGGACCGATGTGAACAGAGGTGAAGCTGAGGCCCTGCTGCAAGTTGCGGTTGGCGATCCTGACGCGCACTTTCGCCCGGATCAGTGGGAGGCCATCGAGCGGCTGGTAGTTCAACGCAAGAACCTACTGGTCGTCGAGCGGACCGGATGGGGGAAGAGCATCGTCTATTTTCTGACCACTCGAATACTGCGGAATAGCGGTGCGGGTCCGACCGTGGTTGTCTCCCCGCTGCTGGCGCTGATGCGCAACCAAGTCGATGCAGCCCATCGATTGGGTCTTAGCGCCGCCACCATCAACTCCACAAATGTCGCAGACTGGACGGCAATCAAGGCGTCGATTCTTGCCGACGATACCGATGTTCTCCTCCTCTCTCCTGAACGACTCGCTAACGAAGCATTCGTGTTAGATGTGTTGCTCCCAATCGCGGACCGTGTGGGACTTCTTGTAGTGGACGAAGCCCACTGCATTTCTGACTGGGGACATGATTTTCGACCCGACTACAGGCGCCTGGTGAATATCCTGCGCCAGATGCCGCCGAACATGCCGGTACTCGGGACCACCGCTACAGCGAACGACCGAGTAGTGATCGATGTTCAGCAACAACTGGGAGACGTGGAAACCATACGAGGCCCGCTGACGCGAGACAGTCTTTCGTTGCAGACCATCCGGCTCCCTGACCAAGCGGCCCGACTTGCATGGCTCGCGGAACAGGTCTCTCAGTTGGAAGGTACTGGAATCATTTACGTACTCACGAGACGAGACGCCGAGCAGGTCTCAGGCTGGTTGCAGCGCAACGGCATTGACGCCCTGCCCTACTACAGTGATGTCGGCCACAGCGACTTCCCCGACAGCCACAGCTATCGGTTGCATTTGGAAGAGTCCTTACTGCGGAACGACCTGAAGGCGCTCGTCGCAACGACCGCGCTGGGTATGGGATATGACAAACCAGATTTGAGCTTCGTCATTCACTATCAAGCGCCAGGCTCGATAGTTTCGTATTACCAACAGGTAGGGCGTGCGGGTCGGGCGATACCGTCAGCAATCGGCATCTTACTGTCAGGACGTGAGGACGAGGACATTCACGATTTCTTTAGACGCAGCGCGTTTCCGGATGAGAAACACGTCCACATCATCCTCGACGCCCTCGAAGACTCTGATGGCATGCGCACGGTTCAGCTTGAGAACCATGTAAACCTGACACGTGGCCAGATCGACAAGGTGCTCAAGTACACAAGCGTCGAGAACCCTGCCCCGGTAGTTAAGGTCGGCTCCCGATGGCAGCGGACTGCGGTGCTCTTCACTATGGACCACGACCACATCGATCGCCTCACAAATCAACGAGAGCGAGAATGGCGGGAGGTTCAAGACTACATCGATTGCGAAAGTTGTCTCATGGCGCACCTTGGCCGGGTCCTTGATGACCCAACCACTGAACCGTGCGGACGCTGTGCAATCTGCATTGGCGAGCCAATTCTCCCAACGGAATTCGAACGGAAAACCGGTATTCAAGCGGCTGCATTCTTGCGCCGGTCGGAGTTCCCGCTTCAGTGCAAGAAGCAAGTGGCACGAGATGCGTTCCTCACTTACGGTCTTACCGGCAATCTGCCTGATGAACTGCGAGCAGAGGAAGGACGTGTACTGAGCTGGTGGGGCGACGCGGGATGGGGCCACGTCGTCGCGACCGAGAAACATGCCGGTGCATTCTCGGACGACCTGGTTGTCGCTACTGCTGAGATGATCACCCAGAGGTGGGCACCTGATCCACCTCCGATGTGGGTAACCTGTGTACCTTCTCTTCGTCACCCCAATCTGGTTGCGGATTTCGCGAAGCGTTTAGCGGATGTCTTGTCGCTTGAGTTTCTAGATGTCGTCAAAAAGGTGGTGGAGAACGAACCTCAGAAACTCCAGCAGAATCGGTATCATCAGTGCAGAAACCTGGATGGCGTCTTCGAAGTTGATGACAACGTTCAAAACGCCCCTGTGATTCTTGTCGATGATGTCATCGACTCTTCCTGGACTTTGACCGTGATCGCCGCGCTTCTACGGTCCTCCGGGAGCGGGCCAGTGTTCCCACTCGCATTGGCCTCGACGAGCACAGGAGGATAGTTGAGCATGACACCGCAAACTCAAGCGATCCTTCTTCTGACATCGTACTTCTCGAAGCCCTCCAAAGCTGCGCCGAAGCCGTTGAGCGCAACTGAGTGGGGTAGATTTGCGTCCTGGCTTAAAGGTCGCTCGTTAAGTCCGGGGCACCTATTGAATGGCTCGATGACAGACAGCCTCGGTGAATGGGCAGATAAGACAGTCACATTGGAGCGTATAGAGGGGCTGCTCAATCGAGGCTCCGCCTTGGCGCTTGCAATGGAGAAGTGGACGAGAGTTGGACTGGGGGTCGTAACCCGATCTGATTTGGACTACCCGGCGAGGCTCAAGCGCCAACTCGGGCAAGCTGCACCACCGGTCTTGTTTTGTAGCGCAGGACGTTCGTTGCTGAACGCCGGAGGCGTTGCCGTCGTCGGCTCAAGAAACGCAACAGAGCAAGACCTGGCATGGACACGAAGATTGGGTGAGCGAGTCGCGCATCACGGTCTCACGGTTGTATCTGGTGGCGCACGGGGAGTGGATGAAGCGGCCATGCTTGGAGCACTCGACGCCGAAGGCACGGTAATTGGTGTGTTGTCCGACGGATTGATGCGAGCTAGTACGTCGCAAAAATACCGTCGATATCTTCGCGATGGAAACCTGCTCCTAGTCTCTCCGTTCTACCCCGAGGCAGGTTTCAGTGCCGGGAACGCCATGGCACGGAACAAGTACATCTACTGCCTCTCGGATTCGGCGGTTGTGATTCATTCGGCGCGAAAAGGCGGCACTTGGTCCGGCGCTACGGAATCCTTACGCAAGCACCGGGTGCCGGTTTGGGTGAAGCCGACCGGTGACCCGGACGCTGGCAATTCGAAGTTGGTGGAGATGGGTGCGAACTGGCTGCCGAAAGAGGCCAACGATTGTGACGTGGATGTCTTGATCGGATCAAAGCCATCGGCGGTTGAGGCGAATGTCGATGCGAAGGGTGAGCACTCCGAGGGACAAACGGCCCGCCCCTGCTCCAGCGCACCTGTCGATCCCGATGCGACGCACAGAGCAGAGGCGGTTGCACGGGTCGCGACACCCAAGGATGGTCAGGATTCTACCGTTTCTGCGAAGGCAGAATCGGTCGCACCCGCGCCCATCGACTTCTATGATTTGTTCTTGCAACGGTCAGAAGCTCTCTGCTGCAACGAGGGCAAGAACATCGACGAGTTAGCGGAATGCCTTGGGTTGAAGAAGGTACAGGTTAGCGAATGGGTGAAGCGAGCGGTGAGCGAGGGCACGCTAGAGCGGCTTCGCAAGCCGGTTCGATATCGGTGGTCCGGCACCCTCTCGAAACAGATATCCATCTTCAGCAACTAGCGGCTTCGTGCGCGAACCGTCATGGCGTAGCCTGGTAACGAACGGGGATAGAGGGTCATATGGCGCGTAAGCAGCGAAAGAAACTGACCGGGGCGGAAGTCGGATCGGCTTTCGATCAGGCCGCCCTAGAGATGCCAGGGCCGTTCGATCTTTCCGGACGTGGGCATGAAGCCCGATGCACATTTGACCGAAGCCTGTAGGGATACCTTCGCGGGCTGAAGATTGCGCACGTTATCATCTCAGGCTATGGCGCGAACAAGCACTATCCGTGGCGGCTGGCCGAGCGAGCAGCCGAGATCCTCAATGACTCGCTTGGCTGGGATGCAATGAAGTCGTCGCAGTGGTCGGGCGGGTCTTTCTACATCGACAAAGAGGCTTAGCGTTCGTATTCGTTCCGCGTGGCTTGCCACCTTCATGGGCCCAACTGAACGCTAGCGCGAGATGGCATTTCGATTGCTTTTTAGATCCGTTCGGACCTTCTACAATAGCGCTGAAGACCCTGTGAAGACAAGGGCTTACGGCGCCCTCACCGTCTTCTTGTGTAGAAGCAAGACGCAGCACTTTCTTACGCCAGAGCAATAGCTTAGATCGGTTCTGCGCGTCTATCTTTTAATCAGGTGGCCGCAGGTTCGATCCCTGCACGGCCCACCAAAAAAATATAAAGGGTTAGAATAGAGGCGTTAGCGTCTATCGCTAATACAAGAAGCCAGACAGGCTCATTAGTGCTTCAAATATTTCCTCTATCCCCTACTCGGACCGGCGATGTTAAGCACCGGAATCGATACTGGTAGTAACGGGCGGAATGAGGAATCATAAGTGAGTAACAAGGGGGCCGTCCGGCGGTTGCGAGCCATGACAGAGTGTCGAGCCATAGATGGGGAAACCGTACCTAGATGAACTCCTTAAGGTGCCCGAAACTTTCACTTGGGCGGCAACCACCAAGAACGCTGGGATCTCCGGCTTCATCAGGGCCACATCGCATCTCCCTGCACTAGGCATTGGCTCCGGCGGCTCCCTCAGCGCCGCGTTCGCACTAAAAACACTGCATTGGCACTACACCAGGCAGCTGGCGCTGACTGCCACACCATTGGCGGCACACGACTACCCATTCGCAACTGACGCTGCCATCTGGCTCTTTAGCGCCGGGGGCCAGAATGTAGACATCGTCTCTGCCGCTAAAGCGCTCGTAGAGCGCGAACCAACAAGGCTCGCAGTACTTTGCAGTCAACCATCCAGCCGGCTAGCAAGATTGTGTAGCGAGCATCCACACATCGATTTTTTTCTTCATCCCCTCCCCACTCGCAAAGACGGATTTCTGGCCACGAACTCACTTCTGGCTCATACGGTCCTGATTGCGAGAGCGTACGTCACGGAGTTCCGTGATGAGGACACTTGGCGCGAACTCAAAGCAACTTGCCAGCCCTACCTTTGCTCAGACTCGAACGAGGTCATCACGTGGGAGAACGACACGCACGGCCTCTGGCAACGCGACACCACACTTCTCTTACATGGTGCTACCTCGCAAGTCGTTGCCGTGGACCTAGAGTCGAAGTTCACTGAAGCAGCTATCGGACAGTTACAGTCCTCCGATTACCGAAACTTCGCCCATGGCCGCCACAACTGGCTCGCGCAACGGGGCGAGCAGAGTTCCGTCCTCGCCATTGTCACTGATCAAGACGAAGCGCTTGCCGACAAGACGCTCGCTCTCATCCCCGACAGCCCGATTCCGACTTATTTATCTCATAGGATGACTTCGCGGGCACCGGGACGTCGCTCTTGCGCTATAACGAGGGAGAAGAAACGCTGGTCCGGGAGGCTAATGCGTTTCCGAGACTCCCTGAACAACGCCGAGCAAGCCCTTGATAGAGGCCGCGTCGTTGAGGATTCATGGGAACTTTGCATCCATCATTATCTCGCCTCTTCGGCAGCGACTCGGTCCATCAACGAACGTCAAACGGAAGCGCAACCTGCCCTGTCCTCTGACACTTGGGCGAAACAGGTACACGTCACCTTCGGAACGCTGCTTCCCGAAACGCTACCGCTTTTCCACCCTACTGATTCGCCGTTCATTGAGTTGACTAACAAGTATTACAATCCGGTCCTGCGTACTCGCCACACTGACGTCGGCGGAGTCAAGCACCTCGGCCCAGGTTACGGAGGATGCGCTCTCCCTCTGGTGCTAGATCACAACACGCCCAACAACTCCGTCGCCCTATTGTGGGCAGAGACTGAAGGTGGTCAGTCCGATGGCCATCACATTGCCACAATGCGCCCTCTGTTTCGCCGCCGACAACGCCATGCATAGTTGCTGTCCGTGAACAGTCCTTCGCTTGAGTACACATGACTACCCACTCAAATCCGATAATCCTTGGTACAGGTCTGCTCAGTCTAGACCTAGTCATCGGCTCAGACCCCACATCTGGCGTACGCGCTTGGGCCGGGGGAACGTGCGGAAATGTTCTCTGTATTCTGTCGTCCCTCGGCTGGACCGCCCATCCTGTAGCTCGCCTTGGGAGAGACGCCGCGAGCGTGCAGATTCGAAACGACCTGACTCGTTGGAAGGTAGGCCTCGATTTTGTCCGCGATAGCGACCGGGTGGAGACACCGATTATTGTTCAAGAAATCAGAAAGGATCGCGACGGTGAGATTCGCCACCGATTCTCCTGGTCCTGTCCGAAATGCGGTGGTTGGTTACCACGATTTCGACCTGTTACACGTGAGGTCGTAGCCAGAGTAAGTCCTTACCTAGGGGGGGCATCGGTCTTCTTCATGGACCGCTTATCCCGGGCTGCGCTACAACTGGCCCACGAGGCAGCAAACCGAGGCGCGATCGTGATGTACGAGCAGTCGGCGAAGTCTGATGCGCGTTTGGTCAATGAAGTGCTGCGCATCGCGCACGTCATCAAGTATGCCGATGACCGAATCGAGTCTATCGACGGCGTTACGGCCCCGCACTCATCCGTCCTGGTCGAGATTCGCACCGAAGGCTTCAGAGGCCTTAGCTATAGACATAGGAGCTATAGACATAGGTTGCGCAGAACTGTATCTGAATGGATGCACCTGGACGCCATACCCGCGAGCTCTACCATCGACACTTGTGGGGCGGGCGATTGGTGTACTGCCGGCTTTCTGGCGTCTATTGGCACGTTAGGTTTATCGGGGCTAATGCATGCCGGCGCTCGTGGCCTTCGCGCAGCGCTACGCTACGGCCAGACTCTAGCGGCGTTGAACTGTGCCTTCGAGGGCGCGCGCGGGTTCATGTACAGCCCCTCATACTCCGATCAAGTCTCAGCGCCTTTTGCGATTTCAGCTCCCTTAGAGGGCGTGTTACTGCCCTTCAAATGTCCTGCGTGCCCAATGGCTGACGCGGAAGCAGCCGCTCAATGAACAGCGCCTTCCTCCTCACCCGAACGCGAATTTCAAACCCATATTTAACAGTTGACCACAGAACGCGGTTATTTCAGCTCCAATTTCGCCGATTTCAACGCATCTGCTGAAGGCCATTGTTAATGATATCAATGGGTTATGATATCAATGGATTATGTTTTCAGAGATCGACTTGTAGTGCCATAGGAATGACTGATACCTATTGACCGCTCCCGCCCACCGCTCTACCGTCCCCGGCCATCTACATCCGGCGCACCGCCAGCAAAAGCCGGCGCACCGGTGAGCCCTACTTCAGCTACCGCCTGACCGAGTCCGTGCGCCCCGACACCGGTGTACGCCAACGCACCGGGGCCAACCTCGGGCGCCACTTCGAGGGGCGCACAGAGCCACGGGCCGTGCTGGCTCAACGTCTCGAGTCGACAGTCTGCGGCCAGAACGACTGCGTGCCGCTCGACCTTGTGCCCCCGTGGGATGAAACGCCACAGTGGCGCAGCGCCCTGGTGCTACACAACAAGGCGCGCTTGGACCCTCAGCCGGACCGTGAACCGGGCGATATCCAAGCGATTGATGTGGACAGCGCCGGCCTGCTGCGCCCGCCTACGGTATTGATTGACAAGACAATTGGTGAGGACAGCGCCCAAGCGTGGCTTTATGGAAAACTGTTGGTCGCGTTGGTTGTAGAAAAGCTGATGGAGCCTGCGTGCGCTATTTCCCCCTAGGGATATCTCCTGGCGCAATTCAAGGCATCACAGCGCTTGGAGAGAATTTAAGTTCGCTCTCAACCAAGCCACTCGTGCTATTGAACCGAATATCTAGTCGGTCACGATGTTGGCCAACTGGAATCGGAGCGCCGCATCTTTGGCTGAGAGCCGACGAAAAAGAAGAGCACAACTTGAGAGGTATTTTGGGTATTGATTAACAAGTTAGCGCTGATGGAGTTAGCGCTGATGGGCGAGCGATTGGCGACAAGCACTGCCCGGTTGTGGACCGTGGCAGGGACGGATGGCCGCCGCGAGAGCGAGTTGAGTGAACCACGTGCACGGCAAGTGCACGAGAAGAGCGTGCTGCGGTTGACGCTGTAGGGGCGCAGTCCCTATGGTGTTCACTTCATGAACACCGTCCTTCAAGCCTAGGCGACGTGCAGGTCCGGGAAAGCTTGGGCCGGGCTTTCGCGTGGTTCGTTTCCCGTAAGCGGGTGCGGGCCGCCATGGAGCAGGTGCATTACCTGCTGCTCCGCTGGCGTCTGCTCGGCGCCCGCTATCCGCAGCTTGCGTATCTAGGCGCGTGCCGGCACATGCAAGCGGCCGATGACACAACCGGGGCTGCAATTCTTAAAGACGCCATAGCGCGGCACGTGCCAGTGGCGGCGGCGTGCCCCGATCCGGATCGAGCCGTCATGGTGTGCGGAACCCTGGGTGGCGGCGGCGCGGAGCGCCAGATCGTGAATACCGCACTGGAATTGCAGGCGCGTGCTAACGCTCAGGTCACGGTGCTTTGCCAGAACCTGTCGGTGGGTTCCAACGACTTCTTTCGCCAGCAGCTCGTCGATGCAGGTGTCAGCGTCGCGGAGGTCCCGCGCACGCCCTGGTCTTGCGCGGCTGGTTGGCGCGACCGCGTGAGCTGGCGCGCGAGCGGGTTGGGCCAACACGGTTTGAGTGACATCGTGCGGATTGCCGCCGCTTTACGTGAGTTCGCACCGAGCGTCGTTCACGCCTGGCTCGACGAGATGAACGTCAAGGCCGGTTTGGCCGCGGCTGCGGCCGGCGTGCCGAGGATCGTCCTCGGCGGGCGCAGCGTTGCGCCGTGGCGGTTCGCGATCTACCGCCCCTATCTTCGCCATGGCTACCGGCTGCTGTGTGCTGATCCCAGGGTCAGCTTGCTGAACAACAGCCGCGCGGGTGCGCACGACTATGCCCGGTGGCTAGGCGTCGCACCCGAGCGCATTCGCGTCGTGAGGAACGGACTCGCGCTCGATGAACTGGAGCGCCCTGGCGCGGATGCAGTGAGACGATGGCGTCATGCGCACGGCCTGCCGCCAGGTGGACCCACGGTCGGCGGCATCATGCGCTTCACGGAGGAAAAGGAACCACTGCTCTGGGTGCACGCGGTCGCAATGGTACTCGAGTCGAACCCTGGCGCGGCGGCGGTGCTGGTCGGAAACGGGCCGCTGCTGGCGCGCGCGTGCCGGCTGGCAAAGCGGCTGGGCCTTGCCGATCGGATTCGCTTCACGGGGTTGGTGCGTGGACCCGCCATAGCGATCGCGGCGATGGACGTCTTGCTTCTGTCGTCTCGTTACGAGGGTCTGCCCAACGTCGTCATCGAAGCACAGGCAATGGGTGTGCCGGCCGTGGTCACGCGCCGGGGCGGCAGCGCGGAGGCCATCGAGGCAGGGGTCACGGGCTGGGCCGTAGACGAACTCACACCGGCAGCGTTGGCGGCGCCCGTCAATCGCATCCTGGCCGATTCAGGGTGGGCACGAGCCGCGCGCGGGCGCGCGCCCGACTTCGTGCGCGAGCGTTTTGCGCTGCAACGTATGCTCAGGGAGACCTTGCAGGTCTACGGGGAGACGTTCAGGCCGGCGAAGAGCGAGGCAGCCGGCCGTGGTGATGTCTGATCCCGTCGCGGTGCGTGGCGCGCCACCGATCGAATCTGCCCTGGCACTCGGCGAGGGACTGAGCGGGGAGTTTACCCTGGCAGTGACACAACCGGTTGCCGAACCCAACGTCGAAGCACTGCTGCGGCTGACCAGGTTGCGCTCCCTGGTGCTCAATGCCCCGCCGGCCACGCTACTCGCCAAGCACCGGCAGCGAGTCGGAGAGTATTGGCCCGAACGCAACGCCTGGCAGTTGCCAGCCGAGTGTGCACGTACCCTGGTGCTGGCAACCCGTCGTGAGCGCGTAGGCCTACCGATGATGGCTTCGGCCTGGTCGCGGGGCGTGCGGATCATGTACTGGTGGACTCCGTCTGGATGGGCCGGCAGTGCGTTGTGGCACCTGCTGCTCGCGCAGTCCGCCCGCCGCATCCGGGAACGCATCCAGGACCGGGTTCTGTGGCCCGCCCTGGATGTAATTCAACGCGCATTCGGTCAGCGCGCGGGCTTGCGGCAACGACAATGCGAGCGGCCGCTTGCGCTCAATCGCTACCTCGAAGATCTCACCGCCGGCCGCGCGCCGCGCGCACTGATCGAAGGGCGGCCGGCGCCCATTCTATCTACGACGGCGTTCGATCCGGAGCGCATCGTGCTGATCAACGGCAGTCTAGGCCCCGGTGGAGCGGAACGTCAGTTGGCCAATACCCTGGTCGGCCTGTATGGCCGTGGTATCCGCAGCGCTGAGCTCTGGTGTCGCCGGATACGCAGTTCGCAAGACAGCTTCTATGTACCGATGTTGCATGCTGCCGGTATCGGCGCCCGCGAGATCGAGCCGGCTGACCTGAGAAACCTGGAACTGTCCGCGTCTCAGCGGTTGAAGGTGCAACGCGTGAGCGTCCACCTTCCCGCCGCGCTTCAGGAATACTGTGTCGATCTGCTGGCAGAGCTGCTTCGCCATCGTCCCGCGGTGCTTCACGCGTGGCAAGACGAGCCGAGCCTCGCCGCTGGCCTGGCGGGGATTGCCGCGGGTGTTCCTCGCATCATCCTGTCCGCGCGTAACGTCGCGCCGCCGAGCTTCGCTTACCACTTGCGGTGCATGCGCCCGGTGTACCGGGCGCTCGCCACCCGCCAGGAAGTGGTGCTCACCAACAACAGCGAGGCCGGGCTCAAGGATTACTCGCGTTGGCTGGATCTGCCCGAGTCGCGCTTCGTATTGCTGCGCAACGGCATCGACACGGCTGCATTCGGCGCGCTCTCCACGCCGCCTGATGCAGCAGCGCGCGATTTGCGCGAGCGGCTAGGGATCCCCCTCGACGTGCCGCTGATCAGCGGCGTCTTGCGCCTGTCTCCCGAGAAGCGTCCCCTGCTCTGGGCGGAGGTGGCGGCGGCACTGTCGCGGACCTGGCCGGAGGCTCATTTCCTGCTCATCGGGGAGGGGCCGGAACGCGAGTGCCTGCTCGAACGAGTCCAAGCTCTAGGGCTCGAGGAGCGGCTGCACCTACCGGGCACGATGACCGACGTGCGCCCGGCGCTGGCCGCGGCGCAGGTGTTCCTACTCACCTCGAGCTTCGAGGGTGCGCCCAACGTCACGTTGGAGGCGCAGCTGTTCGGTGTGCCCGTCGTGGCAACCGAGGCTGGGGGTTGCGCCGAGACCTTCGATGCCAGTCGGACCGGCTGGTGCCCGGAGTCGGACGACCCAGAGGCGATCGCAGAACGAGTGGACTGGGTCTTGCGCAATCATCAGTGGCGCGCACAGGTGGCCGAACGCGGCCCGGCTTTCATCGACCAGAACTTCGGTATGGCCCGTATGCTCGATGAGACGCTGGCGCTATACGGTCTGGACCACCGGATGAATGCAGTGGCCAGGCCGAGCTGTGGCGGTCCGAGCATGCTGTCAGGTTGACGGCAAATGGTGCTGTTTCCTACTATGATGTTCACATCATGAACACGGAGCGCCGCAACGACACGCTCACGCTTGAGATCCTGCAAGCAATAGAGGAGCGAAGTGACGTCACGCAGCGGCGCATCGCGAGCCGTTGCGGCGTCGCGCTCGGGCTCGCAAACGCCTATCTCAAGCGCTGTGTGCGCAAAGGTCTGGTGAAGATGCGGACCGCGCCTGCCAACCGCTACCTCTACTACCTGACACCGAAGGGCTTGCGCGAGAAGAGCCGGTTGACCGCGGAGTACTTGTCGTACTCGTTCAGCTTCTACCGGCAAGCAGGGCAATCACTGGAAACCTTGTTTGCCGAGTTGGCGAGCGCACGGTCGGGCCGCGGGCCTTTGAAAGTCGGTCTGTACGGCGCGTCGGATCTTGCCGAGATCGCGGCCATCCGCGCGCTAGCGGCGGGGATTTCAGTGGTGGCGGTGTGTGACCCTCAGCGGGCTGGCGAGTGGTTTCTGCACTTCGGCGTCCTCGAGCGACCGCGACGGGCTGGCTCGGTGCGCGCCTGGGTCCTGACCGCGCTGGACGATCCACAAACGGCGTACGCGGAGCTGATTGAGGCCGTTGGACCGGAGCGCGCATACGCGCCCTCGATTCTCGGCGTCCGGGCGCCAGGACGATGACCCGGCATGCAGCCCGGGCGCCGGTGTTCTTCACCACACCGCGAGGTTCGCCGCGATGAGCGCGGCGGTGCCGGCCGATCGGCTCTCACCCCGGCTCGCGCTCGACATCGCCGGGACGTTGAACAGCTCTGCGGGTGAGGTGCGAGTGGCGGGGCGGATCAGCGCCATCGCTGGATCTCGGCTCGGGCTTCCACCCTCAGTACAGCGGGCGCGAGAACGTCATGATGGGCGGCTTGTGCTTGGGCATGACGCGCGCCGAGGTGCGATAGAAGCTCGATGAAATCGTGGCGTTCAGTGAGCTGGAGGAGGTCATCGACCAGCCGTTCTGGACCTATTCCACCGGTATGCAAGCACGTTTGACCTTCAGCACGGCGGTCAGCGTGGATCCGGACGTGCTGATCATCGACGAGGCGCTGTCAGTCGGCGACACGCGCTTTGCGTCGAAGTGCTGCCGGCGCATGATGGATTTCCGCGAGCGCGGGAAGACCATTGTCCTGGTCTCGCACGAGGCCAACGCGGTGCTGACTTTTTGCGAGCGCGCCATCGTGCTCGAGGGTGGTCAGATCTACGCCGACGGCGATCCGCGCGAGGTACCGAAGGTCTACGGCAAGCTCGTGTTCTCGCGCCCGGCGTTCGCACTCGAAGATGATGAGGACGCTGAGGAATCCGCCTGCGAGAACCGCCACGGCGACGGCAAGGCCGATATCCTCGACTTCGGCATTCTGGACACGCAGGGCAACAAGACCCGTAACCTCGAACTAGGGGCGCGCTATCGCTTGCGCTTCGTGTGCCGCGAAGCCGAGGCCCGCCTGAGCTGTGGATGCAACATCTTCAACCCATGTGGCGTGTTGCTCTACGGCGTGACCAACCAGTCCCAGCGCCTGGAACTGGGGGCGGCCGGCGAAGGCGAAGTGATGGAATGCAGCGCCGCGATCACCGCCTGGCTCGCGGCCGGGGACTACATCGTGTCTCTGGGCGTGGCCGATGCCGACAGTGACACCCGGGCCGACTTTATCGAGGACGCCGTGCATTTTCGAGTGCACGGCCCAGGCGGGATTTTCACGACATCAATGGTCAACCTTCAGACCGAGTTCTCATTGCGGCGTAAGCTGGCGCAAGAGGATGTGGCGTGAAGGAGTTGGCGCGTAGCCTCGTACGTCTAGCCCGGCTGGTGCCGCGGCTGGCGGCAATGCCAAGTGCCAAGCGCTCGGAGTTCGCGGAGCTGGCCGGCATCCTCGCCCAAGGTGTGGTGCACGCCGGCGCCGGCAGTAGCGCCTACCAGGCGGCCGAGCGGCTGGCCGCGGCGGTGCATCCGAGCTACCGGTTCAGCGAGTACGGCCGGGTCTGGCTCGACGACGATGCTTTTCTCGACTACGATGCTTTTCTCGACTACTACCGGCGTTTCATGGATCCGGGCAACTGGCATTCGCTGGACCGGAAATACACGCTGGACCAGCTCCTCAAAGTGGCGCTGGCCGTGCCCGGTGACGCTGCCGAATGTGGCACCTACAAGGGGGCGACGGCTTTTCTCATCTGCGCGCGCCTGGCCGGAGCGGGCGGCGGTGAGGCGCGCCACCTGCATTTGTTCGACTCATTCGCCGGGCTGTCGGAGCCCGGCGCTCGAGACGGCCGTTACTGGATGGCGGGCGATCTGAGTGCGAGCGAGGTGGACGTCCACGCGGCGCTCTCGGGATTCGAGGGCTACAGCCTCTATCCCGGCTGGATCCCGGAGCGATTCACCGAGGTCAGCGAGCGGCGATTCGCTTTCGTTCACGTGGACGTCGATCTCTATCAACCCACCCTGGATGCCATCGATTTCTTCTATCCGCGGCTCACTGCGGGTGGCGTCTTGCTGCTGGACGACTACGGCTTCAGCTCTTGTCCCGGCGCACGGGCAGCGGCGGGCGAGTTCTTTGCCGGGCGGCCCGAGGCCATCGTCGAACTCACCACCGGCCAGGGCCTGGTGATCAAGCAAGGCGGCAACTGAGCATGGTGCAACGCCTCGAATGGACCGGGGATCTGATCGCGAAGTTCTGGGATGGTGTTGCCCAGACCCCGCTCAGCGACAGGAGCTTCGCGGGATCCGCGGCCGCGGCGGTGGCAGACATTGCCACGCGGTTCATGCCCTCAGGTGCGCAATGCCTGGACTTCGGCGGCGGCAACGGGGAGCTGTGCGAAGAGCTGCTGAGGCGGGGCTTGCGGGCTGCAATCTACGAGCCTAGCCGCGGCCATGGCCAGCAGGTGGAGCGCCGCCTGGACGGACGGCCCGGGTTTCTGGGGCTCAACCCTGCGGGCGAGCAGATCTTCGACGCAGTCTTTTGTCTGGAAGTCTACGAGCACGTACCCGATGCGGTGATGCCGGGCTTTCTCGCCCAGCTTGCGAGTCTGGTTAGACCTGGTGGTCTCCTCTTGCTGACCACACCCAACCAGGAAGACTTGGATGCGAACGGCGTCTACTGCCCGACTTGCGACAGCTATTTCCACCGCTGGCAGCATTTACGCTCGGTCGAACCCGAGCACCTGTTGCACACAATGGCGCAGGCCGGGTTCTCATGTCGCTGGCTCGGCCTGGTCGGCTTCGAAACACCTGAGAAGGTGCGTCATCTGGCGCGCACCGGTTTGCGCGGGCCCTGGTGGCGCCGTGCCGCACGTTGGGCGCGTGACGATCTTGGCTTGCCGCTGCCCGGTGCAGCCAAGCCCGTGCTGGCGGACCAACGCGCGGTGGACATCACGCTGGGGACGGAATCCAACATCGTCTATGTGGGTGAGCGCATGAGCCAGGAAAGACCAGCCTGATGTGTGGCTTCACCGGTTTCATGCAATGGCGTGATGCGCGACCGGCGCACGCGCGCGAGGCGCTCGCACTGCAGATGGCCGAGAGCTTGTATACGCGCGGCCCGGACGATGCCGGCGCCTGGGCGGATCCCAGTTGCGGCTACGCGGTGGGCTTTCGCCGCCTGTCGATCATCGATCGCTCGCCCAACGGTCACCAGCCAATGGTCTCGAGCAGCGGGCGCTTCGTCATTGCTTTCAATGGCGAAGCATACAACGCGCCCGAACTGCGCCCGGATCTGGCGGTGGCCGGCATAGAGTTTCGCGGCCATTCGGATACCGAGGTCGTGCTTGAATCGTGTGCGCTGCACGGTGTGGAGGCCACCGTTAGCCAGCTCATCGGCATGTTCGCGTTCGCTCTTTGGGACCGTGAGGAACGCTGCCTGCACCTGGTTCGAGACCGCATGGGGATCAAGCCGCTCTACTACGGCAACGTGAACCAGACGCTCTTCTTCGGCTCTCAACCCAAGAGCTTCGTCGCCCATCCCGACTGGTCGGGGCAGGTGGACCGCGGCGCGCTCGCCGCCTTCACCCGGTTCGGCTACGTGCCGGCCGGCCAGTCCATCTACGCCGGTCTGCAACACCTTCCACCCGGGCATCTTGCGCGCATCGACGCCCAGGGCAAGGTCCAGTTGTCTCGCTACTGGGATCTGCCGGCGTTCGCGTTCGATGGGTTCGATGCCGCGCGGAGCGTAGCCGACGACGAGCGAGCGGAGGAGCAATTCGAAGCATTGCTGATGGACGCCGTGAAGCTACGCATGGTGGCCGATGTGCCGCTCGGGGCGTTCCTGTCCGGCGGGGTCGATAGCTCATTGGTCGTTGCGCTGATGCAGGCGCAGAGCGCACAGCCGGTGAAGACCTTCTCTATTGGCTTTCACGAGTTGGGCTTCGATGAGGCGCCGCATGCCAAGGCGGTGGCCGAGCACTTGGGGACCGAGCACTACGAACTCTACGTGGGCCCGCAGGACGCGCTGGACCTCATCCCCAATCTTTCCGAGTGGTACGACGAGCCGTTCTCCGATTCGTCACAGATCCCGACTTGCTTGGTCTCACGCATGGCCCGCGACCACGTCACGGTGTGCTTGTCCGGCGACGGCGGGGACGAGCTTTTTGCCGGCTACACCCGTTACCGCATTGCCCGGCATCTGTGGCTTCGGGCCAATCGCTTGCCGCCTCCCGTCATGGCTGTTGGCCGGGCGGTGCTGCGCTCGCTTGGCCCGTCGGTCTGGGGCGCCATCGGCAAGCTCGCCGGCGGCGGCGGCGATCGCTTGCGCCTGGGGTCACGGGTGCCACGGCTCGCGCAGATGCTCGAGCCAGGGCGCTTCGAGTGGTTGTATCGCGACCTGGTCAGCCAGTGGCACGACCCGGTCGGACTCATGGACCGCAGCGAAGAGCGGGTGGATCCGTGCTGGGACGGCAGCCTGCGGGAGATCGAGGACATAGGGCGCCGGGCCCAGGTGACGGATATGTTGACCTATTTGCCGGGCGATATATTGACCAAGGTCGATCGCGCCAGCATGGCGGTTGCACTGGAGGCGCGCGTGCCGCTCATCGATCATCGCGTGGTGGAAGCGAGTCTGGCACTGCCGCAGCGCTTCGCCGAGCGCGGCGAGACCACCAAGTGGCTATTGCGGCGAATGCTCTACAAGCACGTCCCGCGCGAACTCATCGAACGCCCGAAGATGGGCTTCGGGGTGCCCATCGACAGCTGGCTGCGCGGACCGCTGCGGGACTGGGCCGAGGACTTGCTGAACGAACGCAAGCTGGCCGCTGACGGCTACTTCAATCCCGCGCCGGTACGCCAGCGCTGGCGCGAGCATCTGGATAGCACCGCCGAGTGGCACTACCCGCTGTGGGCCGTGCTCATGTTCCAGGACTGGAAACGGCGCTGGTCAGTGGCCTGAGCCGCGGACCGCAACACCCGCCGACATGGCGGCGGCGCCCAGCAAGCGCAATCCGGTCCTCCGGTTCGTGATCGGCCCACTCGAGGTTGGCGGCGCCGAGCGGCACCTGTGCCAGGTGTGACCGTCACTGGCAAGCCTCGGTTTCGCGCCCTAGGTCTTCACCCTGGATCCCAAGAGCAAACTGGCGCCGGGGCTCGAGGCGCCCGGCGTTTCGGTGCCGGCGGCGCCACGGCTAGCGTGGTTTGACCCGTTGCCGGCGGCGCTGCGATGTGGGCACCTGCTAAAAATACACTTTTCCGCGATTGCGGCGTCAGCTCCGTGCTCGAATCCTCAGGTATCGCCTATACACTGCGGTTGCGCGCGCGGTGCTTCTTTGCACTCACGAAAAAATGACTATTTTTAGCAGGCGCCCTTGTGCAAGAGCAGCGCCTTGCACCAGTACACGGTGTATTGTTTTATCGCCCCCCGCCGTCCTAAGCGGATTGCTTCGGCCACGATTTGTTACAGTTGCCCCTTAGCTATTCAACGCTCAGCCATTCAACGGCCATTGGCGTTCAACGTCTAATGCGCGTGGCTAACCGCGACTACTCGGGCAGTAGGGGTATGTTGAATTCTGCTAGGATAGCCTTGATTTGCCCAGCGTTACGTTGCAGCGCGTTCTCTACGGTATTCTTCCAATCGTTCTCGCCGAACCGCACCGCTGCCGAAATGGCAAAATCGAATTTCAGTCCGGGCTCGGTGGTCAGCGGCAACACTCTAACTTTGACCGTTCCCGCCCGCTTTACGACGTAACCAGCCAACGGTCCCCAAAGAATGGCGGCGTCCAATTTACCGGCCAGCAGGTCGTCGGCTTCCAGTTGACCAGGGCCGACGGTTGGATCGCCAAGTTGTGCCACATAGGGCACCAACTGCTGCAACATCCCGTGCTTGTTCAGCCAGCCGACGCCCGGATTGCGCTCATGCATGCCAATGCGTAGTTCGTTGCGCCGCTCAGGGGCCAACGAAGCGAGGTCTAGAGCGGTGCGCACATCGTCCAAGCCGCGGCCTTCAACGAGCACCAATGCATAGGTTGACCGATAGTAGGGCTTAGTGGTGATCGCAAGTTCGAAGTTATCCGGGACGCCCATTACCAGATCGCATTTGTAATGGCCGGTTGCCGGATCCTGCGCCCGTAGGGTGTTGCGGATGAAGCCCATGCGTTGTGGAAACCACTCATACTCCACTGCCAGGCCCAGATCTTTACCGAGCATATCGGCGATGCGGTTTTCGAAACCGTTCCTGTCGAAGTTGGAAAATGGCATGAAGTTGCCATCTGCGCATACCCGCAGCACCTCGCGCTGCTCCGCGAGCGCGTTGGGGACGGCGACCACGGCGATCAGCATCAAGGTCAAGCCGCGTAGATCACAAGCGAATGTTCGATGACCGCGCATTGATGTTATCTCACACCCGAGTTGCTAAATTCGGCTACTGCAACCGTTTCGGACGCCCCGGTGGCAGTACCCCATCCGAACGCGCCCGCAAGTAGGCGTAGAGTTGTTCGTAACGCTTGTTGACGTTCGGGTTGTCTTTCCATGCGGGCATGACGCCAATCTGTCCGGTGTAGCCTTCATTGAGCGATTGAAGGTAACGGGCTTTGTCGATCTCGCGCATCCGTTCAAGCAAGCCCGGAGCGAACGTACTGCCGACTGCGTCTTGCGCGTGGCAAACATGGCAAAACGCATGGTACGTGCGCCAGCCAATGTAGGTCGCTTTGTCAACCTTACAGTGAGTGCCAGACGTCGCTGCAGTTTCACATTGAACGGTATACGGTTGCTTTTCAGCAGTTGCGGGTGCTGTCACGGCTAGCGGCAAGGCTGCAACTACTGACAGCCACAACGCAGCCCTGGGCCCAATACCACGCATGCATGTCTCCTCAACGGATGTGTTGTGAACGGGTGTGTTGTGCTTTTCTTATAGAAAATCCCTGGCAGGCGCAGCATCCCGCCAGGGATTGATCGCTTAACGCGTGTGACGCGCGCTAGGGAAGGGCAAATACCGTCATTACACCACCGAGCTGGGTGTAGTTTTTGAGCTGCTTATAGGCTCCCACGGCGCCCAGTCCTTCGCTGTCGCCTTCCAGACCAGCGGCCATGCCGATACCGGCCCAGCCACCGATTCCGGACAACACGCCAACGTACTGTTTGCCGTTATGCATCCAGGTGTTGACATTGCCGATGATTCCAGAGGGCGTCCTGAAGCGATAAAGCTCGGCACCAGTGTCGGCGTCAACCGCTTTTAAGTAGCCTTCCAACGTGCCGTAGAAGACAACGTCACCGGCAGTGGCCAGCGCACCGCTCCACACGGAGAAGCGTTCTGGCAGCGACCACACGATCTCGCCCTTGGTGGCGTCCCAGGCGATAAAGTTTCCGAGGTTCGACGTACCGTCTTTGGTCACGCGTCCGGCGGGATACATGCTCAGTGTGGCACCGACATAGGGCTGGCCAGCGACGTATTCCACGGCGAACGGCTCATAGTCCATGCACACGTGATTGGTTGGCACGTAGAAGAGCTTGGTTCTTGGCGAGAAGGCGGCCGGTTGCTGGTCCTTGGTGCCGAGCGCAGCCGGGCAGATTTCCGTGGTGTTCACGTCTTCGCCGTTTTGATCGGTGCTGTAACGCGCAACGACCTGCGGACGACCGGTCTTCATATCGACGTGGGTGGCCCAGTTTACCGCCGGATCGTATTTTTCAGCGACCAACAACTCGCCCGTCTCGCGATCCAGGGTGTAACCGAAACCATTGCGGTCGAAGTGGACCAACACCTTGCGCATTCGGCCATCGATTTCTAGGTCGCTGAGAATGTTCTCGTTGACACCGTCATAGTCCCATTCGTCATGCGGGGTCATCTGATAGAACCATTTGGCCATGCCGGTGTCGGCGTCACGTGCCATCAGGGTCATCGACCACTTGTTGTCGCCTGGGCGTACGACCGGGTTCCAGGTACTCGGATTACCCGTGCCGTAGTAGATGAGGTTCAAGTCGGGATCGTAGGTGAACCAGCCCCAGGTAGTGCCGCCGCCGATCTTCCACTGATCACCTTTCCAGGTCTTCAGACTGGAATCTCTACCGATCGGCTCACCCATGGAGAGGGTTTTATCGGGATCGATCAACATATCGCTGTCGGGACCCATGCTGTAGGCTTTCCAGGCGAGGGAACCGTCATTGATGTTGTAAGCCGCTACGAATCCACGAACGCCGAATTCGCCGCCGCTGATACCGGTATAGACCTTGTCATCGACGACGATCGGGGCATTCGTATTCGTTTCACCCTTCTTCGGATCACCGTTTTTGACTTTCCACAGCACCTTGCCGGTCGCGGCATTCAACGCCACCAGGGTGGTGTCAGCTTGCTGTAGGAAGATTTTGCCTTCAGCGTAGGCCAGACCACGATTGACCGTGTCGCAGCACATCACCGGAATGGTGTCGGGATTCTGCTTGGGTTCGTAAATCCAGTGCAATGTCTGATCGTTCAGGTCCATCGCGAAGACTTTGTTGGGGAATGGCGAATGCACGTAGAGGGTGTCACCCACCACCAGAGGACCCCCTTCGTGGCCGCGCAGAACGCCGGTCGAGAACGTGTAGGCGACCTGCAGATCACCGACGTTGTCGGCGTTGATTTGCCTCAGCTTGCTATAGCGGGTGCCGGCATAGTCAGCGCCCCAGATGGCCCAGTTGTTGGGGTTGTTGGTGAGGCGCTGGACATCGGCGTTGCCGGCCGCCAGGCCGGGCAGCAATACCGCCACTGTCGAGGCCATTACAAGTAGCTTCTTCATCAAAGAGAGTCCTCCCTCAGGATTAACCAGCTGTTTGGTTGCGCTGGTGGGGTGAATGAGTCGGTGGGGTTGATCTTTAGTGTCGATCTTGAGTGTCGCTCGGCGTAGATTAATTCTACTAGTGCTATTTATCACTCATTGCGCCGCGTCGTCCAGCAGTCGGTTGATTTAGGCGGTTCGGCGGCCGTGCGAATATCGGCTTAATCGGTTTAATCTTTACAATGACCAGCCGCTGCCATCAAGGTGGAACTCACCCTCGAGCTACGTTCCTATCCTGTTCTGCCCACACCGAGCCCATCTCGCGGCCCAGCGTCTTGCAGGCCGGCGTCTTGCAGGTTGGAGTAGCGGGCGCTAGCTTAGCCAGATTCTTCCTGACCAGCGAATCCTTCTTGAAATATGCGGGCTAGCGAATGATCAGCGTTTGCAAGCGCCACATTGGGAGCGCCTTTTTTCTCGCCGCACTAACGAGTGGCATTGCCTGCGCCGACTGCATTCCCGCGCGCGTAAGCGAAATCGCCCCGGGTGTGTACTTGCGCAGTGGCACGCACGGCGTGATGTTCGAGCAAACCAATGTCGCCAACATCGGCTTCGTCGTCGGCGACCGTTGCGTGGCCGTCATTGACACCGGCGGCTCGCACGCTGAGGGCGAAGCGCTGCGCTGCGCCTTGGCGCAGGTGACATCGCGCCCCGTGTGTTATGTGATCAACACCCACAGCCACCCCGATCACATGCTGGGCAATTTGGCGTTTCGCAGTACCGGCGCTCAGTTCGTCGGCCATGTGAACCTGACCCGAGCGCTCGCATTGACTGGTGCCACCTATTTGCAGCGCGCCGCTCACCAGGCCGGACGCCCCCTCGGTGCCGAGCACATCGTGCCGCCGACGCTGCAAGTGAGCACGCGGCACGAGTTGCTGCTGGGTGGGCGGGCGCTGCACGTGACGGCGCACCCGCCGGCCCACACCGATCACGACCTCACCGTTTATGACCCGCACAGCGCCACGCTTTGGCTAGGCGATCTGTTGTTTCGCGAACACATCCCGGTACTTGCCGGCAGTATCACGGGCTGGCTCCGGCAACTCGAGGAACTGGCACGCTTACCGGCCCGGCGGGCCATTCCCGGACACGGACAGGTGGGCGAGTGGCCGAGCGCAGCGGCTGATTTGCGCCGCTACTTGACCGGGCTGCGCGACGAGACGCGTGTTTGGCTAGCCAAGGGGGGTGATTTGCGCGGCGCGCAAGACACGCTGGGTGGTAGCGAGCGCGACGCCTGGTTACTGTTCGACGAGTATCACCGGCGTAATGTCGCCGCTGCGTTTCTGGAACTCGAATGGGAGGACTAACCTGGACATTGATTTTCTACACCGCAAATCGAACAATGCGTAAGCATTAGCCGAAGTGGCGCTGAACTGAAGGAGCCGGTATGACAAAAGCCAGTACGACAAAAGCCGGTACGATTCGTGACGAGTACTGGCCATGGGTGACGCTCGCGTGCCTGTTGTTTGCTAATCCGCTGCTGGCGCAATCATCGAGCCCAGCCGGCCCGTGGGAGAGCAATCTACGCAACGCGTTCTTCGCTGATCGCCCGATCGTAGAAGACGACGATGTGATTTCGCTTGAAGCGCCGGGGCGAGCCGAGAACGCCGCCATCGTACCGATTCGCATCCGCGCCGGGTTCGCGCAAACACCCGCGCGCTACATTGAATCCATCACCCTCATCATCGATAAAAATCCAGCGCCGCTAGGCGGTGTGTTCCGCTTCACCCCGCGCAGCGGCCGTGCCGATCTGGCGTTGCGCATTCGTGTTAACGCCTACACCAACGTGCGTGCCATCGCGGAAACCAATGACGGATCGCTGCATATGAGCACCCGATTCGTAAAGGCGAGCGGCGGTTGTTCGGCACCGGTCGGAACAGATCTGGACGCGGCAATGGCACGGCTTGGCAAAATGAAACTGCGCACCCAAACACAGCCTGACGCGACGCAGCCACTGCTGGCGCAGCTTGCCATCAGCCACCCCAACATTACCGGCTTGCAGATGGATCAAGTCACGCACCTGTATATGCCACCGCACTTCGTGCGCAAAGTCAGCGTCACCTTCAACGGCGAGCCAGTGTTCGACGCGCAGACCGATATCTCGATCAGCGAGAATCCCAACTTCAGGTTCTATTTCATGCCTAGCGAAAACGGCGAACTCGTGGCCGAAATCGAAGACACCGATGGATCAATCTATACCAAGTCGCATCGCGTGTTGTCGCAGGTAGCCGACGCGGCCCAGTGATATGCGGCCCAATGATATGCGGCCCAATGATATGCGCCGGCTGGCCGACAACGCGCTCGGGCGAACTGGGCGAGTGGCGGTGCTGCTGCTGGCGAGCATGATCGGCGCCAGCGCCCTGGCCGATACGCGAAGCAGCGTCGCCGTGCTCGGCGTAGAACTGATCGACACGAGCCCGGCTGTCACGCAGGATCGGGAGCGTGCACGTCTCCAACTGGTTCAGCATGAAATTCGCCAGCAGCTGACGCAGCACGGGTATCCGGTAATCGATGCGCAACGCACCGAGCAGCTCGTGCGCGGCGTGCGCCAATCCGAGTACCTGCATCAATGCAATGGCTGTGAACTTGAGTTGGGCGCCGAGCTGAGTGCCGATTGGGTGCTGATCGGCTGGATTCAGAAGGTGAGCAATCTTATTTTGAATCTCAACGTGGTGGTACTAGACGTGCGCAGCGGAGCTGATGTCGCGGCGGGATTTGTCGATTTGCGGGGCAACACCGACGAGTCTTGGCGGCGAGCAACCCGGTATTTGATGACCCGCATAGTCCTGAAGCGAATGCAGCTTAACGAACACCGTGGGCACCCACTCGAACCCCGGGCGGCCACTCGAAAGCGCACGCCCCGGCGCAACCCAGCACACGCCGAAGATGGCGTATCGCCGGTGTAGAGCCGTCGCGAATCCAGGGTACACCGCCAAATAACCTGGCGCGTTCGCAAGACTAGAATCCTGCCGCGGAATCGGCAATCTCGCGCAGCATGGCGTTAATCCGGCGGCTGATTTTGCGCACTGACATGCGATGTTCCGGCACGAGGCGCGCTTCGATAATAACGTCGCCCGCGTGCTCACGTACGCTGATCCTACACGGCATATGAACGAGGAACTCCGGTGCGACATCGAGAATCTGCTGCGCGTCGCGCAGATTGCAAAAATGTATGACCGCGTAGTTCGGATAGGGCCGATTCTGCCGCGCTGCAATCGCCGCCCCGATATCATTGCGGCCGGTGATTCGGTAGTTGTTGTCTGTGATTGCGAACTCTAGGTCGATCAGTACATCGGCAAATGGCTTGTCGGTTTGCACCTGATACACGCGCGGTGCATGAACACTGCACCCGATACTCGGCACCAACACCAGAACCAGGGCGATTCGCCACCAGCCGTGCGGATTTGGATTGCCCCGGGTTGCCTCAGCGCGCATGTTTTCTCGCTGTCATCTCAGCCACCGAACCGAGCAAGATTATCAGTTGCAACGGTCGCTGCCGAGGGAGTGTATAGCGCCCGCCAATCGGTCATTGTTCCTGGCGATCTCGGCAGCGCGGCTCGACTCACCGGTCGATGGATTGTGGGTCGATGGATTGTGGGTCGAAGCGTGCTGTGACCAGGCCGCACGGCACGCTATGCTGTGGCGACTTCGGGAGGAATTGCCGTATCGACCCCTTACGCTATTTCGCTGAACGCGCGGGTGCCGCGCTTGCGATTTTCAGCCTCGCGCTGCTTGCCGGCACGGGCGTACGCAGTGCTGGCGTGGACGAATTGGCCGCGCCGGGCGAGCTGATACCGGTCGGTCATCATCGCCTGCACCTGCACTGCCAGGGACAGGGCGGGCCGACCGTGATACTCGACGCTGGGCTCGGTGGCAGCTCGCTCGACTGGAGCCGCGTGCAACCCGCGGCGGCGGCGGTCACGCGCAGCTGCAGTTACGATCGAGCAGGGTATGGCTGGAGCGAACCGGGGCCACCACCTCGCACCAGCGCGCACATCGTCGCGGAACTGCATACGCTGCTACGCCGCGCCGAGGAGCCTGCGCCCTATCTGTTGGTGGGTCATTCGTTTGGCGGCTACAACGTGCGGTTATTCGCCAGCCGCCACCCCACGCTGGTGGCCGGCGTGATCCTGGTCGATGCTGCTCACGAGGAACAGGCAGCGAGGTTCCGCCAGCGCGGCATCGGGCACGCGACGACCCCCGGGCGCGGTAAATTCGTGATTTTTTCGCCGCCCAAGGTTCCGGACAACCTGCCACAGCACGTCAAACCGGTGGCACTTGCCATGGCCGAAACGGTGCGGGCCGTGCAGGCCATGCACGATGAACTTGCGTCCTTTGCCGATAGTGCCGCACAACTGCGTGGTACGGTGTTACCGGACCTGCCGATGACGGTGATAACCCGGGGTCAACGAGTGTGGCCGCACACCGAGCGTGGTGAACGTATGGAGCGCTTGTGGGTGGAGTTACAGCAAGATCTGGCACAGCGACGCCCGCACACGCTACACATTGTCGCGCGCGGTAGTGGGCACTACGTACAGCTCGACGAACCCGAGGTGGTCGTTGAGGCGATCGCCACGATGGTCGGCGCCATCCGTGCCAAGACGCAAGCGAACGGCCCTGAGTTTACGCAATGCGGCGATGCGGCGGTGCACAATAAAATCGCCCACGGCTGCTAAGCGTCCGAGCGCTGTCTGCGTGGCGCATAACAGCGCGGCGCCGCGGCGGGCGCCGCACAGCACCTGAGCCGTTCGCAGCGGCGCGGTGCCCCAGGCTCAGTGGCCTGGGACAGGGCCCAGCGCAACGACGACAGCAATAACAACTGAGGTGACACTCCCATGCAAGTGGACGAAGAATGGTTGGAAGAGTGGCGGCAACATGCATTGCGCATGATGCAGCAACTCGCCGCGATCGTTGTCGGACAGTCCGCAGCGATACGAATGTGCACCATCGCCGTTTTTGCGCGGGGCCATGTCTTGCTGGAAGGCGATGTTGGGGTCGGAAAAACGACCTTGCTGCGCGCCCTGTCACGGGCAGTGGGCGGTGCTTATGAACGCGTTGAAGGCACCATCGATATGATGCCCAGCGATCTTATTTACTACACCTACATTGACGATGCCGGCAAGCCCAAGGTGTCGGAGGGGCCATTGGTCCGCCACGGCAAGTCGCTCGTGACGTTCTTCTTTAACGAAATCAACCGTGCCCGCCCGCAAGTGCATTCGCTGTTACTGCGGTTCATGGCGGAGCGAACGGTCAGCGCTTTTAACCGCGAATACCACAGCCCGCACATGTTGGTGTTCGCCGATCGCAATCGCATCGAGAAAGAGGAAACATTCGAACTGCCCTCGGCGGCGCGTGATCGATTCCTCATGGACGTCGCGGTGCACGCGCCAGCCGATGAGGGCGTGCAAAAAGCGCTGATGTTCGAGCCGCGCTATCACGATCCGGATGAGCTGATTCGGCAACTGCCGGAGGCGCTTATCGATTATTTGCAACTCAATCGCGTCGCCCGGCAGATACAAGCTTATGTGGGCGCCAGCGATACCTTACGCGACTACGCGCTCGCCCTGTGCCGCGCCACCGCGAACCCGGCCACTGTCGGCGTATCCCTAGCCGATGTTGACGCCGCTGATCTGGTTGAAGCCGGCGCCAGTCCGCGCGGCATGAGCATGTTGTTGCGCGCGTCCCGCGTCGTGGCCTGGCTCGACGGGCGCGATGTGCTGATACCCGAAGATCTGCATGACGTGTTCGCCGCAACCATCGCGCACCGGGTGTTTTTTAGACCGGTTCACGAACTGCGGCGAGCGCAATTGGCGGCACCGCTGATGCGGCAGATCCTGCAACGCGTACCCGCCCCCTAACGAGACGCCGATCACCGAGACGCCGATCACGCGGCTGGAGCACGGATTCGTACGGGTGAAGTGCGAGGGCTGCCGGCATGAGCACCGGGTTGCTGCAAAGGCCGCGGTTTGTGTCCGTCCTGCGCCTCGCGGCCGATGGCCGAGACCGGCGCGAAGCGCGTCGACGAGCTTCTGCCAGCAGTGCCATAGCGGCAGTGGGTGTTGTTGTTTCCCATCGCCGTTGAGGCTACTGTTCGCGCACCGTCCACAGGTGCTCTAGGCGGTGTTGGCGGTGGTCAGGCGAGCGCTGTCGAGCGCTGTTATCGACCGGGCCGGTCATCGTCGGTGTGACGCCTAGACTGGAGTGGTGAGTTTCATCCAGCGCTTGGGCAGTGCCCTCAACCTCAACCTTCACCGGCCCATGCGGGTGCCCGACGGTGGGTGGCGTTTGGCCAAGGGCAAACCCCACATTCAGCGCGCCCCGGTGCCGAGTGAAGCTGACATCGAGCGGCTGCTCGTACGCCTCATCGGGCGCATCACCCGCTGTTGGGTACGGGCCGGCGGGTGGGTGATGGCAGGCGAGGCGTCCTCCCTTGATGTGGACAGCGCTGAGGAGGATGGGCGCGCGGGTTGGGCTGGCGCAGCGGTGCGCGACCGCATCGCAGTCGGTCCACTGGCTGGACCGCGCACGAGGCGGCTTCGGGGACCGACGCTGGCCGGGTCGTTGCCATCGACCCCGGGCGCGCTCACCGCCAGTCATGAGGGGTTCTCACTCAATGGGGCGCTCGCCTGGGGCGCCAGAGAGCGGGACACACTCGAGCGGCGGTGCCGTTACCGGGCGAGCGGGCCGCTATCGAACGAGCGGTGGTTCATCGACGGCGACAGTCTGCTCGTGCCCGAACTCAAGCGCCCGTTGCGCGACGGCACCCCGCAGTGCTTGTTCGAAGCGCTGGACTGCCTGGCTCGCCTGGCCGCTCCGATACCCCGTCCGCGCAGCCCTCTCATCCGCTATCACGGCGTGTTCGCACCCCATGCCCGCCATCGCGCTGGGGTGCTTGGCAGACCCCGTGCGCGCACACCCAGCGCAGACGAGGCGCCCAAGGCTGCGGCCGCGATGACCTGGAGGCTGCGGCGGCGGTGCGTAGACGACGGCGCGTATACAACATTGGCATCGGCATCGGCCCGCGCTGCGGGGGGTCGGTCAAGGGGTTGGCGGTGATGACCGAGCCGGGCGTGCTCGCCTCTATTCTCGCGCACTTCGCCAAGCGAGAAGCCCGCGCACCGCCCGCACTGGATAGTTGCCACGGGCACCCCGATGCCCGTAAATTTTGGGCGCACCACCATTGGCGTCCAAATTGGCAGGAATATCAATGGTTTTGCTGTTCAAGGCGTTTCCCGCTGGTCACGTCGAACAGGTGTAGATGTTCCGCGGCGAACCCGAGTTGAAAGGTATCGGGGCTTGCGCTCAGCTGGTGGATGCCGGGCAGGGAAGCCGTAAATGCCGTACCGGATAAATTGCCATGCAGCAAAGTGTTGGCGCCGAGGGGTTCGGATTGATGCACCTGCAGGGCAATGGGGCCATCGTCATCAGCAAACACATGTTCCGGGCGCAGGCCGATCATGACTTCACCGGCTTCAATACTAGCGGGGCCGAAATCCGTTTCTCCGAACATCAAATGGCCGTTTGCCACCTGCCCCTTCAACAGATTCATGGAGGGGCTGCCGATAAACTGGGCGGCAAACAGGGTTTCGGGATGCTGATACACATCCAGTGGTGTGCCGATCTGTTCGGCGAGGCCGCCGTTCATGACGATCATCCGGTCAGCCATGGTCATGGCCTCAACCTGGTCATGGGTGACGTAGAGGGAAGTGATGCCGAGTTTGGCTTGCAGTTCGCGGATTTCCAGGCGCATTTGCACACGCAGCTTGGCGTCGAGATTCGACAGGGGTTCGTCGAATAGAAAAACCGCGGGTTCCCGGACAATGGCCCGGCCCATGGCCACGCGTTGTCGCTGGCCACCCGAGAGTTCGCGAGGTTTGCGTTGCAACAAGGGTTCAAGTTGCAGCAGTTTCGCCGCCTCATTCACCTTGGCGTCGATTTCGGGTTTGGGAAGCCTCCGGATTTTCAGGCCGTAAGCCATGTTCTGGGTAACACTCATGTGCGGATAAAGCGCATAGTTCTGGAACACCATGGCGATGTCGCGATCCATGGGCTCCTTGTCATTGGCGCGCGTGCCGTTGATCAGCAAATCGCCTTGAGTGATGGTTTCGAGTCCCGCAACCATTCGCAGCAGCGTGGATTTACCACAGCCTGATGGACCGACGATGACGACGAATTCACCATCGTCGATTTCCATGTCGAGTCCATGGATGACTTTGACGTCACCAAACTGTTTTTGCAGGTTTTTGAAGCTTACGGTGGCGATGGCTATTTCTCGCTGTCTACCAGCCCTCGAACAAAGAGCTTTTGCATGGAAATGACGATGATGATCGGGGGGATCATCGCCAGAATGGATGTGGCCATGATGACCGGCCAGTCCGCGGTATCGTCCCCGGACGGGAACATTTGTTTCAAGCCCATGACGATGGTGTTCATCTCCGGATCGGTAGTGATCAACAGCGGCCAGAGGTACTGGTTCCAGCCGTAGATGAACAAAATGACGAACAATGCCGCGATGTTGGTGCGGCTCATCGGGATGACGATGTCGATGAAAAAACGCATGGGGCGGGCACCATCGACGCGAGCGGCTTCGGCGAGTTCATCCGGTATGGTGAGGAAAAACTGGCGGAATAAAAACGTCGCGGTGGCCGATGCGATCAGCGGCAGGATCAACCCCTGGTAGGTATTGAGCATGCCGAATCCGGCAACTACCTCGAAGGTCGGCACAATTCGAACTTCGACCGGTAACATCAGCGTCAGGAAAATCAGCCAGAAAAACAAGTTTCGCCCCGGAAAGCGGAAATAGACGATGGCAAAGGCCGACATTAACGAAATCACGATTTTGCCGACGGCGATGCCGACAGCCATGATCAGCGAATTCCACAACATGGTGCCAACCGGCACGTTGACGCCGGCGAACAGCGCGGCCTTGTAGTTTTCCCAGAAATGATCTCCCGGCAGCAATGGCATCGGAGGTTTGACGATTTCCGGTTGGGTTACGGTTGATGCCACGAAGGCGAGCCAGATGGGGAAAAACACCACGAGCACGCCGAAAATCATGATGGCGTGCAAAACCCAGGTTTGCGTACCGCGCCCCTGAACCATGCCTTGTGCGGGAAGGCTCATCCGTATTGCACCCGCTTTTCGATGAACTTGAACTGGATGACCGTCAGCAAACCGACGACAAACAACAGGATGACCGATTGCGCCGACGATGAGCCGAGATCCTGGCCGACAAAGCCGTCAGAAAAGACTTTGTAAACGAGAATGGTCGTGGCTTGTTGCGGCCCACCCGAGGTAATCGTGTGGATGACGCCAAAAGTTTCGAAAAAGGCATACACGACGTTGACCACCAGCAGGAAAAACGTGGTGGGGGATAACAGGGGCAGGGCTATGGTAAAAAACCGTTTCCAGAAGCGCGCGCCGTCTATGGCTGCGACTTCGATCAGCGAACGCGGGATGGACTGCAGTCCGGCGAAGAAAAACAGGAAGTTGTAGCTGATGCGTCCCCAGGCCGAGGCAACCACCACCAGTCCCATGGCTTGCTCGTCATCGAGCACATGGTTCCATTCATAACCGAGCAGGCCTAGATACCAACTGACTACGCCCACCCTCGGATTGAACATGAACAGCCACAGGACGCCTGCCACCGCAGGTGCAACGGCGTAAGGCCAGATCAACAAGGTGCGGTAGGTTCCCGATCCCCTGATCAACCGGTCGGCGATGACGGCCAGGAACAGGGCAGGCACCATGGCGGCCAGCGTAACCAACGTGGAGAAGATCGCCGTGGTTAAAAATGACGCCCGGTAGTAAGGGTCACCCAGTAGAAATTCGAAATTTTCCAGGCCGACGAAAACGGCGGAAAGGCCGAACGGATCCGGGATGAACAATGATTGCCAGACAGCCTGGCCCGCGGGATAAAAGAAAAAGATGGCCGAGATTGCCGCCTGTGGCAGGATCAGTGCAAGCGGCAGCAACCAGCCTTTGAATGTGACCCGCTTTTCCAAGAACCCGGCTCAAAAAGCCACGGCCTTGCCCTGGTCAAGGCCGTGAATCGAGGAGAGTGTTGCTCAGTTGCTGGCGCGCTCGAAACGACGCAGCAGAACGTTGCCGCGCTTGACGGCGGAGTCCATGGCGGCCTGAGCCGTTTTGTCTCCCGCCCAAACTGCTTCGAGTTCTTCGTCGATGATGCCGCGAATCTGGTCAAAAGACCCCAGCCGCAATCCTTTCGAGTTGTCCGTGGGCTGTTTTGCCGTCATCTGAATGACAGCGATATCGGTACCTGGATTGGCTTTGTAAAAACCCTGCTGGCGCGTCAGATCACCCGCCTCGGCAGTAATTGGCAGGTAACCCGTATCCTGGTGCCATTTGGCCTGGATTTCAGGCGAAGAGAGGAAATTCATGAACGCGGCTACACCGGCGTATTCCTTTGAGTCATGGCCAGCCATGATCCAGAGCGACGCGCCACCGATGATGGTGTTTTGCGGCTCGGACACCAATGCCTTCCAGTAGGGTAATGGCCGTACTTCGAAGTTGAACTGGGCTTCTTTCTTGATTCCCGCATAGCCGGCAGATGACTCGGTGAACAAAGCGCATTCACCACCGCGGAAATTCGCGCCACCTTCGTTGCGACGGCCGGCATAGAAAAATTTGCCTTCACGTGCCCATTTGCCCATCGCATCGATATGAGCAACCTGGGCTGGACCATTGAAAGCCAGTTCCGTGTCGGTACCACCGAATCCATTGGCCTTGGTGGCGAACGGGGTGTTGTGGTAGGCGGAGAAATTCTCCAGGTGAATCCAGCTCTGCCAGGCCGTGGTCAGCGGACAATCCACACCCGCGGCCTTCAGGTCGTCGAGCACCGCGCCAACCTGATCCCAGGTCGACATGTCGGTATCGGGATTGATGCCGGCTTTTTGCAACATGTCGCGGTTGACCCAGAGTACCGGTGTTGAGGAATTGAAAGGCAGGGACAGCATGTTGCCGTCCGGCGCCGTGTAATAACCCTTGACCGAGCCGATGTACTTGGATTGGTCGAACTCGGCGCCCGCCATTTTCATGACCTTGTGAATCGGTTCGATGGCGCCCTTGGCGCCCATCATGGTTGCGGTTCCTACTTCGAAAACCATCAGGATATGCGGTTGCTCCTTGGCGCGGAAAGCGGCGATACCGGCATTCAGGGTTTCCGAATAGTTACCCTTGTGGTGAGCGACGATCTTGTAATCGCTCTGGCTGGCGTTGAATGTGTCGACCTGTTCGGCGACGAGTTCGCCCAGGCGTCCGGTAAAGGCGTGCCAGAATTGCACCTCGGTTGCCGCTCGGGCAAACATCGAGGTTTGTAGGCCCAGGATGGCGACAAATGCGCCCAGTATGACTTTTTTCATTAGTGTGTCCTCCTTATCAAGGTGGGTTTGTGTGGCAAGGTGGATAGTTGGTTTTGATGCGCTCTCAATATGATGTATTCATTTATCGATATTCAAGTTATAATCTGGTCTCTTTTGTCAAGAGATGAATACCCATTATAAGCCATGCGCAAATAGTCAAGCGCAGTGATGCAACGGTTACCTTGCAAGTCACCATTTCTTTAGATCCCAAATCAATGCTTCGCTCGGAAGAAGCTATTCGTGATGCGTTGAATAATGCGGGTTGTTTGGCTGCTGAACAAGCCCTTAAACAGTTTGATACCGATGGCTCCCCAATCATTTTGGGTGGCCTCAAGCTGACCTCGAAAGGGCTTTACCACAAAACCTATCAAACTCAGTGGGGTGAGGCCAAAGTGGATCGCCACGTTTATCAATCAACTCAAGGTGGCCGCCACTATTGTCCATTGGAAAAAGACGCAAGGATCTTTCTAACGCCAACACCTGGCTTTGTTGAGTTGCTTGCTTGTCAATACGCGGAACTGGGTTCGAGTCGAGCCTTGTTTGATTTGCAGCACTGTCATGGTCGAAGCATAGCGAGAAGCTATTTGAAATCCATCGGTGACGCAGTGGGGGCCGTCGCTCAAGCGAAAGAACAGGCATGGACCTATGCCCCACCGCAATTAGACAAACCGGTTAAGAGCGTGAGTGTCGGCATAGATGGAACCTGTATGCTGTTAACTGAAGGCGGTTGGCGCGAGTCAATGGTGGGGACTATCAGTCTTTATGATGGCGAAGGGCAAAGACTGCATACCATTCAAATGGGGGCTACACCGGAATATGGCAAGAAAAAGTTCTATGGTCGATTTGATCAAGAGTTATCGAAGGTCAAGGAACGGTATCCCAAGGCAAGCTATGTTGCAATAACTGATGGAGCGAGAGACAACTGGTCTTATTTGAGTTCTAGAACTGACCGACAGTGGGTGGATTTTTGGCATGCTGTGGGTTATCTGGGCCAAGCCGCCGATGCGCTATTTTCAGGCAAAAGACAGCGTGTTGCACGTAAAGAATGGCTTGATCGGGCGTGTCATCGACTTAAAAGTCAACCGGGTTCAGCGACCCGGCTATACAATGAGTTAAGAGAGCACCTTGAGAGTAGGTCGTTTAAAAAGACCGATAAAGAACACTTATTGGCATCGGCCACTCATTTTAACAATAACCAATCCAAGATGCATTATTCTCGACATCAGTCGGACAATTTACCGATTGGGTCGGGTGTGACTGAAGCGGCTTGTAAAACACTGGTTAAGCAGCGCCTATCTGCTGTCATTGACGAGTACTCTAAAACAAAACTACGATTATCCTTGTCTGGGAACTATATAGCAAAAAGTCGGCTCCAGGTTATTAATCCGATATATTTGATTGGAGATTGGCTCATTTTTATGAGGACGCCAAGTATATAAGGTAAATTTCATCTCATCTCGAGTTATCTCAATAATGGTGAAACCGTTCTTTTCCACAGCTTCTAGCTTTTCGTCCATATCTACCAACAGGGATGATGAAGCCGGGGTATTTCGATAGGATGAAGGAAAACCTGTGTCTCCAGTGCCCAAGGGGCCAGTCAGAATCACTTCGATGGGTGTTTCGTATTTAATATCCTCTGATTGGCACATTCTGGCAACAGCACAGGCATGGAGATCGCCTTGAACAACTACAGGTGTTCGTTCCTTTTGGGAGCCGAGAGCTTCTGTTAAGCGCTGATGTTGAGCTAGCCAGCCATGTTGCCAACCTGGTTTAGGCTCATCTAACGTCAACTCGTCATCACCGTTCAAAACATCGGGGTACCAGTCACCCAGTTTTCCAGATGTGTAACAAAGCGCTAAGGAAGGGGCCTGAAAGTAATGGCGAGTATCTTCATCCAGGGAACGATCGATAAGCCATCGCTCAACACTCTCACTCACGACCTTAGCGTGTTTCTCTTTATAGTTGACATTTCGCCGACATTCATAGAGATTAGCTTCTAACAAATCACCATAACGGATGGTGCCATTCAACATGTTGGCGCCACTGGCTCTCCCTGTGCGACCGCTGCCCTCCAACCAATAGGGCATTTTTTTGTCTGGAAGAAATTCGGGATAGTAGAGGAATTGTGTGGTCTCGCCAGCATTAATACCGTAGCTATCTGGCGGCAGTGTGGCAAGTTCATCGTCAAACTCATCGTTCTCGAATAAGTCGTGATCGTCGGTCAGGAAAAATGACGGTGTTGAACGTAGAGTCGTCCCATATAGCCCAGCAATTTGATGGTTACAGACATTCAAGAAGGTTTCTTCATTTTCTGGATCCAGCATGGGTACCGTGAGATCCAGTTCGTCACCCATCGGATCCCAGTAGTTCTCTTTATAGAAATCGAAGAATGGCTTGTTCTTGGAGGTCTTCATATCCCAGTAAATATGATCGCCATTGGAAATAACCAGATCGGGCTGAAAGGACATGCCCTTAGCCAGCAACTGCTTGCGTGCGTCCATATCCAAAAATAAGGTATTACCCTCATAGGGTGGACCATCCATACCGCCGGCACAGGTAAAGGCCAGGATTGTGAGTTTTTCCGGCTGGTAGTCACGGGCGGGAAATGTCTTTAATTGCCATGAATCACAGATAGGGTTGCCATCGTCTTGCAGGCGTAGGGAATAAGCTTGGTTGGGCGAAAGATCAGTAACAAAAAACTACCAGAAACAACCTTTCACATCGGTCTTGCTTCCTGGGACAGTTTGCTCATTCTCGTTGACGGTCAAAATAGGTGGGCTTTGTCGTGGATTTGAAAAAGATGCCTTAATCAGAAAGCTTTTGTCGTTTGCTATGGGAATTAAGTGGACTAAGTCTCCAGCATTCCAGCCACCATTTTGATTGTTGATATTCATTAAAGTACTCCTTTTTTAGTTCTATTTGGGTTTGATTAATTTAAGTTGTGAAACAATCAACAGTTCTATTGTAAACACTAATTATTCGATTTGTTATCCTCCCCGATTCCCCGATATAAATCATTAAAAGTCAAAAAGCCTTGGTTGTATAGCGGGTTGCGAATAAACAATCCCTCCCAACAATCCATCACGCAAAAGATTTTGCTGCATAAACTGGCAACCACAAAAGATTAATCAACCTCTTTCCATTAGTCTAATGGGTAAACTGTTCCTATATAATCGTTGTTACAGCTATGTTTGATTATACGCCAGTTTAACGCAAAGCACGCATTCATAATTCCCATATGGGTAACCGCTGCAGCACAGAGCAGATGCGTTCGCCGCAACCATCGCGCACCGGGTGTTTTTCAGACCGGTTCACGAACTGCGGCGAGCGCAATTGGCGGCGCCGCTGATGCGGCAGATCCTGCAACGCGTACCCGCCCCCTAGAGAGACGCCGATCACATGGAAGCTGCCGAGTTTCACTATCGTATCACCTGGCGGGTAGATTCGCCACGCCCAGGCTTTCATCCCAGTCGCCAGCACGGCGCGGGTTTTGATCGACGCGGGAATCAGCCGTTCATAGCGTCGCCCGATCCGCGGCGCATCGACCTGCGTGCCAGTGTTTGCGACCCCTGGGAGCGGCTGCAGGTGAAAGTATTCAATCAGACCAGCGCAGTGCCGGTATACGCGTTACTGGACTTATCCGCGTCGATGGCGTTTGCGGGAATCGCTGACAAACGGGCTACGCTGAGCGACTTCGTTACCGCGCTTGGCTATTCCGCTTATCGCACCGGCGATGCGTTCGGGTACGTGGGTTTCGATCATGCACCATGCCCCCAATTTGTGGTTAGCCCCAGGACAGCGCCGGGTGTAGGCGTAGAACTCGCCGCACGGCTGCGTACCTATGCGTTTCCCGGACGCAGCGCGCAAGGCATTGTCGCCGCTACTCGATTGTTGGGGATGCAACCGGCATTGGTGTTC
This sequence comes from Gammaproteobacteria bacterium, assembly GCA_012103455.1. Lineage (GTDB taxonomy): Bacteria > Pseudomonadota > Gammaproteobacteria > HK1 > HK1 > WLWT01. Next base: position 937,503 of record WLWT01000001.1, on the reverse strand, counting down.
GTCGTTTCGGATTTCTATTTCCCGCTGCGCTTATGGGCGAGCGCGCTAGCGGCAATGACCCGGCACCGGGTGGTGCCCCTGGTGCTGCACGATCGGGCCGAGTCGTTGCAACTACCGAAACTGTGGCCGAGATTGCGGCTGGCGAGAATCGTCGATCCCGAAACGGGCGCGGCCCGCACGTTGCTGCTGCGGCGTAGTTTGTGTCGCCGGATCCAGGCACATCGCGCCCGGCATCGTGAGCGATTGTCGGCGCTTTGCCACGCCCATGACTGTGCGCCGCTTTTCGTCGAGGGCGAATTCTCGCCAGCAAGCGTTACGCGGTATTTCAATGGCTAGGGCCCGGTTGAACGCTGTTGCAATCAGCGCGCCGCGGCTGAGCAGCGCACAACCGGGCGTAGCCCGTCGCCGTGCTGTGCTACGAAGGCTCTTGCTCAGCGGTATTGTGCTACTCGCAACTGGCGCGGTCAGCGCAGCAGTCGAGTCCTTGTCGGTCAGCGAACCGCGTGCCTTCGGGTATGTGATCGGTGATCGGGTGCAACACCAACTGCGCTTGCAGTTGAATAAACCGTATCGCTTAGCCCGTGACGCACTCCCGCCTAGCGGTAAAGCCGGTCGCTGGTTCACGCGTATGCCGCTTACCATTAGCAGCGAGGAACAAGAACAGCTCACCTTTTACCGCATTGACGTCCGGCACCAGTTGACCAATGTGCCATCGACAGTCGCAGCGATTGAAATTCCGGAACTGACCTTGTGGATCACCGACGGTACCCAGCGCTTGCCGCTAACGGTACCAGCGACATCGATCGTGGCCGCGCCGTTGACCCCTCTTGGCGAGCGTGCCCAACCCGGGCAAATCAGCTTACGGCCCGATCAAGCACCGTTCGAACTGCCGTTGGCGGGCCACCTGTGGCGCGCTGGCGCAGTTGCCGCCGTCCTGCTGTTGGCGCTGTGCTATCTGCTCTATGCGCACGCGGCGGTGCCGTGGCTCGCACGTAGCCGGGGCCCTTTTGCACGCGCTTGCCGCCAGCTTAGCCGGTTGCAGCGCCAAGATAACTCGGCTGCGACTTACCGGCAGGCACTGCGGGCCGTGCATACGGCCGTCAACGACACGGCCGGTTGTGTGATCTTCGCCCGCGACCTTGCGGTGTTCTTTGCCCGTCACCCGCAGTTCGCGCCGCTACGCGAAGCGATCGAAAACGTGTTCGCGCAATCTCGATCGGTGTTTTTTCGCGCCGCAGTCCCTAGGCGTGAACCCTCCATCGCCGCGTTGCACGATATCTGCCGGCGCTGCCGCGATGCGGAGCGAGGCTTGTGATACCGGTAGCGTTCGACCACCTCTGGGTATTGCTTGCCCTCCCGCTGGCCGGTTTGCCGTTCTGGGGGGCGGCCCGTCCTCGCCTGGCGTATCCGGCTCAGGCGCTACTGCCAAGCGACCGCCTCTCCACGTTCGCCGATATCAGCGTGCGCGCTGTCGAGGCACTGCTGATCGCGCTGCTAGTGCTGATGCTGGCGGGAGTGCATCGACCACCGCAACCGCTCGAGCGCATCGGTCAGGGCGCGCAGATGGTGCTGCTGCTCGATCGCAGCCGCAGTATGGATCAGCCCTTCTACAGCACGAACACGCGACTCGAGCAGGCGCTATCCGAACAACGGCTGCGTTCTAAATCGCGGGTGGCCAGCCGGTTGGTGTCAGAATTCGTGGCGCGTCGTGATAACGACATGTTCGGGTTGATTGTGTTCAGCACCTATCCTATCGATGTACTGGCGCTGACCCGCAAGCGAGAGGCAGTGCAAGCGGTCATTCGCGCCGGCGAAATAGGGCGGGGACTCGCCAACACCGATCTAGGCGCGGCCTTACGCAGCGCCGTTGATTTTTTTGATCAACAGCGTTACACGGGATCACGCATGATCATGCTCATATCCGATGGTGCCGCCGAACTCGAGTTCACCGTGCGCAGCGAGCTGCGCCACTTGATGGAGCGCAACCGCGTGTCGCTTTATTGGATTCACATTCGCTCGCGCAACAGCCCGAGTATTTTCGACGACATCGACTTGAGCGTGGACGCTGAAATTGCGCCCCAAGTGGCGTTGCACCGGTTTTTTCAGGATCTCGACATTCCCTACCGGGCTTACTCCGCAGAGAACGCCGATGCGTTGGAGAAAGCCATTGCCGACGTGGAGCGACTGCAGTCGTTACCCATTCGATATCGCGATGTGATACCGGCCAGCGACCTTACCCGGCCAGTGGCGGGTTTGGCACTGGCGTTGCTGACGCTGTCGTTGATCGCCTGCATGGGCGAGGTGTACACGTGGCATTGACCCGCAAATTCGGACTGAGTGTGCTCGCCGTTGGCCTGATACTCGCGTGCCTCGTCGCCCTGGTTTTTCAAGGACTCACCCTGCAGAAAATGATGCACTTCAATCGCGCATTGCCAAATGTGGCAGTCACACCGAATGCTGTTGCACATACCGCGCAGGCCAACTTCGCCCGCGCCTACGCGCTGCAGCAGGCGCAAGAGTTCGAAGCGGCGTTGCGCGCCTATGCCGGCATTGCACCCGAGCCGCACAGCCGTCTGGAGGCAGCCATCGACTACAACATCGCCAACCTCCACTTGCAACGCGCGCTGATCGCTTTTCGCGCAGAGCAATCGGATGTGGCTGTGCCACTCGTGGCGCTGGCGAAGCAGGCTTACCGCGACCTATTGCGCAATCACCCCACGCATTGGGATGCAAAATATAATCTGGAGCTCAGTTTACGCCTGCTGCCCGATCTGCCGGAACACGATCCAGCGCAAGAGCGCAACCCCGAACGGGCGCCGCGCTCGACCGGGGCGGTCGAGGCTTATCGACGCTTGCCATGACTACCGCGATCGCGAGCAGGCTGCGGATCCGCAACGCGCGGGTGGTGTTGCTGGCCGGCGCACTGCTGCTGGTGTTGACGACACTGTTCGATCCGCAACTCACTTATCAGCAACCGAGGTATCGTTTTTTAGCGGTATTCGATATCACCCAAAGCATGAACGTCACCGACGCCGGCACGAGTTACGATGCACGACTCAGCCGTCTCACGCGTGCCAAGCACACCTTGGGTGAGATATTGCCGCACTTGCCATGTGCGACCGAAATGGGTGTGGGTATCTTCACCCAGCATCGTACCTTGCCCCTGATCGCCCCCGTGGAAGTCTGCGCCAACCGTAACGAACTCGCCGAACTGATCGCCAAGCTGAGTTGGGAGATGGCTTGGGATGCACGCAGCGAAGTCGCCAAAGGATTGTTCTCCGCCCTGTCGGTGGCCAAGACCTTGGGTGAACACACGCACATCATTTTCTTCACCGACGGTCACGAAGCGCCACCGATCAACCCACAGTTCGCCCCCCGTTTCGCGGGTACGCCCGGCAGCGTCACGGGTACCATGGTGGGTGTAGGTGGCGAGATTCCTAGGTCCATTCCAAAGTTCGACGGCGCGGGTAAACAGCGCGGTTTTTGGCGTGCCGACGAGGTACTGCAGGTCGATACCTACAGTCTAGGCCGATTCCAGGGCGGCGAACCAATGGTGGGGGTGGAGGTCGGTGACATCGCCCAACGCATCGCCGCCGGAACCGAGCATCTGTCCAGTTTGCGCGAAGCGTATCTGCAAGATACAGCGCGACGCGTAGGTATCGAATACCACCGTCTGAGCGGCGCGCGCGCGCTTCTCGAGGTCCTGCTGCAAGAACGCAACGGTGTGTCCGAAGCTGCTGTCTTGGATTTGCGCGCGGCGTTGATCGCGGTGGCACTGCTTCTGGTGCTGGCGGCGAACCTCATTTCGCTAGCGAGCAACAAAAATCAATGAGCTAGCGCCGCGTAGCCTCTTTCTACAAGGGTGCGGGCTACTGCGTGCTGGCCGCGGCCCGGCGCACGAAACAGGATTGCTCCGCGGCTTCGCGGACGTTCTTGAATTGCTTGACCATGCCGCGTGCCCCAGGGGCATCGCGAAACGCGCCACCTTTTTCGCCGGGTGTCGTAATCATCACGCTCATGGTTTCGGCGTGAACGTAGTCGGCGTATTTGATCTGTTGCGCGATCTTGTCAATGCTGCATACACACGGGTACAAGGTGTCGTAACTCTGCCCACCGTTCGCCGTCATACAGCTCAACACGTACTCCACGCGCGCCTGGGTTGGATAGTCGTTGGCGAGCGCTTGGGGGGCAAACACCAGACATAATAAGCTGGCCACTAGTGTACGGTTCATCGATCTCTCCATTGCGTTCTGCGCGCGATAGTAGCAAAACCCAACACCCAGTTGTCGGTTGCTGCCCCTGGCGCAAGCACCTAGGCAGGCGGGCGGCAGCGTGTGTTTGTGCCCCTGTGTACTGGCGGCTGAAGCTTGACAGACACAGGGTCTGCTCGGTAGGCGCAGCAGGCCACCTGCTTGATATGTGTTAGGTTTACCGTGACCCGACGAGAAAAAACGCTGAGGACCTCGGTATGGTAACGGTTGGAAAATTTCCCGCCGCGGCACTGCTGGCCGCATCCCTAACCCTTGTGGCGCTGCCCGGTGCGACATCTGCACAAGATCCCATGCGTCATGTGGACATGAGCAGTGCAGACATGACGCAGCCCGAAATGACCCGGGAAGAGGTCATAGCAGTGATTGCGGCCAGCGGCAACCGGCGGGCCGACTTGACCAAGAAGCGGCTGTCGGGGCTGGATTTGAGCGGTATCGATTTCAAAGGTGCCGATCTACGTTGGGCACGACTGAATCGCACGACCTTGATCGACGCAGATCTCAGTGACACCAAGCTCGATCTCGCTTGGCTGATCGAAGCCAATTTGGAAAACGCCAACCTTGCGAAAAGTAGTCTATTCTCCGCGCAAATGAGCAAAGCGGTGTTGCGCGGCGCCCGCCTCAACGGCGCGCGCATCGTCGCGAATCTGCAACATGCCGATCTGTCCGGCGCGGACTTGCGCAATAGCGACGGCGGCGCCGACATGAGAAATCAATCCATGGGCTTGATGCGGGCCATATTGCGCTCGGCCAATCTCGATGGTGCTAATCTCGCGGGGTCGCGCCTGTCGAAAGCGGACGTGGAGTTCGCGTCATTGAAAAACACCAATCTGGATGGCGCAGATTTCAGCGACGCAAAGCTCGCCGGCGCGGACCTGACCGGCGCATCCGTAGCGGGCACACGCGTTGCCGGTGCCGATTTCGATTCGGCAGTGCTGGTGAACCTCAAACACGAAGCGGAACTCATTGGCCTACATCGAGCCCGCAACCTCGATGGTGCGCTGCGTAGTCAGCGCTAGCGGCCGTTTGATGACGAGTCGCCGCAGTGAAGATCGGCAGGAACCGCTGACATCGTCTGACTCCGAGCGGCATCGTTGCCGTATGTTCCCAGCTTGCCAAGAACTGGCGTGGCCAGTGCGTTGATCGACCCTGCATGCAGATCGTTTACAAGGACTCACCGGCCGGGTTCGTCGCGCGCCTCGACACGGCCGGCCGCCGCCGCTCATGGTGGCTGCCAGCCAGATAGCTGGTAATCCGGTGTGGTCAAACGCTTGCTTAACGCGCTGTCAATCAAGATAGCGATCATGGCGTCGGTGTCGATGAGGCGAGATACCCGGCTGCTAAACGTATTTGCTTGATTTGGAATAGGAGGAAGCGCCGGTTAGGGCATTTTTGCTCAAAGGACACGCTCAAACGGAATGCCGGGAAGGCGATCGCCCCGGGTGTGCGTGCCTTCCCAGAGGCGCTGATAGAGCAGGAGGACGTGAACAACCTCGTTGGTGGTGCGCTTCTTCAAAGGCTCGGCCGGCGGCCTGGTGATATTCCGCTGATGCTCGGCGGACCACCGTGCCAAGCCTGGAGCAGCGCTGGCCACCAACTCGGATTGCACGATCCTCGGGGCAGATTGTTCGAGGCGTTTGCAGCGGTAGCCGCCGAGTGTCAGGTCAGATGGATCGTGTTCGAAAACGTACGCGGCCTGCTGACGGCGCGAGGCCCAGATGGCCGACCGGGTGGCGCATTGGAATACATACGTCGCCGGCTGCTTGCACACGGATTCCAAACGGCGGTGCATTTGCTCAATGCGGCTGATTTCGGTGTCCCGCAGAGGCGTGTTCGATTGTTCATCGTCGGTTTTGCTGCTGGCGACATGCCGCCGTTTCCGGCACCAACGCATGCGGGGAGTGGGAAATGCGAGTACATGTACGCGCCCGCCTGGGTGACTCTCGGAGAGTGTCTTTCTCGCATAGGGCCGTGCCGGCCAGAAGACATCATTCGTCCGACTGTAAAGCTCGCGGTGGAGTTGGCAAGCGTACCGGACGGCAAGGGGGTCCGGAGTCCGGGAAAGGCGGAAGCCACGCGGCCTGGCGGGCATTGGGGTTACAAGCAAGGTGCCTTCGTCGCTGATCTGGACCTTCCTGCCAGAACTGTTACCGCAAGTGGTCAGCAGGACTGGATCCGAGACGGCGAGTTAGGATTGCGACGATTGTCGCCAAGAGAGTGCGCAGCGATACAGACTTTTACGCCGGATTGGGAGTTTTGCGGGTCACGAGCAGCGCAATACAAGCTGATTGGCAACGCGGTTCCGCCGGTGCTTGCGGGCCATCTCGCGGATTCTCTGTACGGCCATGCGGCAACTCAATGCCAGCAGGCAGAACCTATAGGTACCGACTCGCTGTTGCCGCTACCTACGGAGTTGTTGAGCGCAATCCGTTACACGATTCTAGACAACCAGCGGAACGGCGCTTCACGCAACGCTGCACCCTCTCGCCGCCGCCTCCCCACCATGGATGAGATGCAAGCGTGAATGACCATCTGCGTGAGACTCACAAAGCCCACGCAGAAAAAGCAAAGGCGATCTACGTTGCGTCTCAAAAACTCGACCTTGGAGTCCAGGACTGGCGCCTGTCCAAACGCATAAGCCGAGCAGAGATATGTTCGGCCCTTCGGGCATCATCGTTTTTGCTCGACGTTGAAGCTGCCCTGCGAGTGGACGCGGTACACATGCGTGTCTTTCGCCACCTGACGGCTCCACCAATCAGCCAGGATCAATTCAAACTGGTGTGCCCTGGCTGGCCGAAGCCGTCCGAGCAGAAAGGCAAACAGCTTGCCTCACCGGTCTCCAAGACGGTGGCCGATGTCTTCTACCGGCACTACGACAGGAGCCTTTGCCCTTGGACTCTGCCGGCCGTGCCCCCACCCGTGGTCAAGTACGGGACGTCCTGAACTCCGTGGCCCCGGTCCTCGCCATGCAACGGTTTACCACCCTGCGCCGCAACCGACGAGGGCCCCGAGCATCGCCTGGGTACCCCAGCGGCCTTCCCGGTCATGCGCACATGAACGAGCGGTCGTCTTAGGACCAGCGTGGCCGAGTTGATGCTGTGCCGAATAGCGTTGAGCGTGAGTTCGGCCTCAAGCATGTGGGTAGTGCGTAGCTATGGCGAAGCGAATGGAGCGAGCGGTGTTGGCGGAGCGCGGCACCAGCGACGGCCCGCTTCAAGCCCTGTTGCACGCTGGTGCGGTCCAGCGCCCGGGTGGCCAGGGCACCGTCACGCCGAGTCGCCGATGGCGATAGGCACACCACAGCTTACGCGGAACCCGCAAGGTCATCGAAGGCAAGAGCACAAAGCGATCTTTGTTGCCCTTGGCGTTGCGGATGTGAACCTGGCAACGCTCACTGTCGATGTCGGCGCATTCCAGCGCAGCGTCTCACCGAGGCGCAGGCCCAAGTTAGTAGGTGACGAACCAGAAGCATCGCAGGTCGAATCGGCGCGTGATGTGAATGATGCGGGCGATTGCATTTTGGGTCAGGATATCGGCTAGACGCTGGGTCTTGGGCGCTTTGGCGAAGTCGATCCAGGGCAGCGACTGGCCGAGAACCTCCTCCATATAACAAACGAATGCCGTTGCGGTCGATCTTGATGGTGGCCCAGGAGGGGACCTGCCAAAAACCGTAGCGAGCGGCCTTAGGGCAAAGCGCACGGAGCGCAGGAACCGCAGTGTATGAGTAATACATGAGGATTGCGAGCACCGCGCAACGCAGCCATAGCGTCGCGCAGTAGGTTTTTAGAGGCCCCTAGGAATGGGTTTGGAGGAATAGGTCGAAATGGTGGTCGCGTTCCTCCTTGGTGACATCGACGGGGCAGCGGTCGAGGTGCACGGCGAGACGGCGTACGGCGAGGCGGTGCACGGCTCTGGCGTCGCTGTCAATGGTGTTCGGGGCGAGGTCCTTGAGTTTCAGGGCGCGCAGGTGCTTTTGATATAAGGGGGCCGCTAAAAATAGTCATTGTTTCGTGAATGCAAGGAAGCACCACGCGCAGAACCGCAATGTATAGGTGATACATGAGGATTGGAGCACGGAGCTGACGCCGCAATCGCGGAAAAAGTGCATTTTTAGAGGTGCCCATAACTCTGTGAAGCGGGACTTCCCGTGTGCTTGCATGATGCGCAGTTCCAAAGACACACACGGAATTGCCTGCACCAGGAAGTCTTCGCTTCATAGGGCGCGAAGGCAAAAGCCGATATCTTCGCTCTGCCGCGTAGCGGCTTCGTCCAACAACAGGCTGGAGAACGACCGCCCAAAGGGCTGCACCCTTTACGTACCCTCCGCGTTTCGCGCTCCGCCGGCGTCTCAGTCTAGCCGTTGAACTTGCCGGGCTACGCCCGGGGATCGTAGAGTTCGGTTTCGGTGCCACCCCGAGGATGGGCGCATGGAGCAAACACCGCTCGCTTAGCTGGACATGTGTAGCGCTGTGAAGCCGGTCACATGCAAGGAGTTGGGTACAACGCCTGCCGCCATCGCCATTGTCCCCGAATCCATCGTCGAGGCGTGTAACGAGGGGACGGTGGCGGTTGCTCACATCATTGGCACTGCTATAGGCACACGTGCCCTCGTTGTAGGCCACGGGCGCATAGAAACCCCATTGCTTTGCCATCGGCGTGGCCCGGCACTATCCGGTGGCGGCCAGTTCAACAAGACGTGTATGTCGGGCATGACACAGAACTAGAGAGGTGAAAGTCCTCTTACCAAGTAATCGTGGAGTTGAAGGTTAGCGGAAGGACAAGGTTTACATCGTGAGGTGTGGGCTGGAGGAAGTCGAACGCAAAATGGCGGGGCGACGAACAGGAACAGGATAGAAGGTGTGAGGTATCCGAGACCAGTGGGCACGTGACCACGAAGTCTTCCCTCTACAGACGGGATAGGTTTTATAAATCCAGCGTTTACGCCCTGAAAGCCCTGTGTCTTAGCCCGAGAGGTCTGTCATAGGTGCCGGAAGCACTGAAATCGGGGTAACCGGATTTGAGCGTAGGGCACAAGTCAGCAAAAGATAGAGTAGGCCGTGTCCTCGACGGTTGAAGGTCTGAACCTTATCGGCATCATGAACGGTTTGAAGTAGGACCTGACAGCCGCCGACCGGCGAGGCGAAGAGCCTGCCGCGAGTGGGAGGCAGAACAGGTGAGGGGAGGAAAACGCCCTCAGGACGCCCTCGAAGCGGGTTCATGGATGATGCAGGTAGTGGACAAGGAAAAGCGGATACAGGCATTGAAACCAGTCCAACGTAACCGAAGGTGCAGCGGGTGTAGAGGGTATGACGGTAGATGAACGGTCAGGCTACCTGAAGCACCACTGGCCTGCTATCAAGGCGCCACGGCTGGCAGGCACCTATCAGCCACAACCGGCGCTGCGAATCGAGATACCCCAACCACACGGACGCCTGCGCCAACGGGGCCTACCCCCGGTCACCGACCGTGTTATCCAGCCAGCAATAGCACAAGTGCTGCGCTGGATGTGGGAACCGCCATTCCATCCCAACCGCTACGGTTTGCGCCGGATGCGCAGTGCACAACAAGCGCTACACCGGGCACAAAGCGAGGTCATCAAAGGCCGCAAGTGGGTCGTTGCTCTGGACTTCGACAGCGTCTTCGACCGGGTCAAGCAGGACCGGCTAATGCCTAAGCTGAAAGCTGAAATCCAAGACAAAGCCCGGCTAGGGCTGCTCAACGGCTACCTGAAATCGGGCGTTGAAATCAATGGAAGGTATGAGAAAACAGCCGAAGGCGTACCACAAGGGAGCCCGCGGTCACCGCTGTTATCAAATAGGGTCCTCAATGAGCTTGACCAGGAACGGGAACGGCGAGGCCACCCCTTCGTTCGCTAGGCCGATGACTGCCCAATCTATGGACGCCGCCCACGCGCAGGCGAACGGGTAAAACAAAGCATCCCCCACTTTGCCGAGCCTACCTTAGGGCTCAAGGTCCATGTCGCCAAAAGTGCGGGGGTTCGTCCCTGCAACCGGACAGTCCTGGGGTTTACCTGTAGCCCACGCCCTGGCCACACACTCAAAGTGTCTGAAAAGGCAGTGGAGAAGGTGAACCACCCGGTAAGGGGGCTAGGCCGCCGGACCCGCGGCCATTGCTATCTATCAGCTTATCGCTGAATTGAAAGAAATCCCTGCTGGGTTGGAAAGCTTACTTGGGTATCGCCCCAGTAAAGAGCCCGCAGCGCGACCTGGACAAATGGATACGGCGGAAGTCACGGTGCTACCTATGGAAACCGTGGGACAGGTCGGGCTACCGCACGCTCAGGGCTGTGGGCGTTGAACGTCGATGGGCGTGGAATACCGCGAAATCGGCCCATGGCCCATGGCGGTTGAGTGCAAGCCCAGCCCTTTACTAGGCCTTACCCCATAGGGACTTTAAAGACTTGGGGCTGGTAGCCTTATCAGCATGAACCAGAAACGACACGATAATGAACCGCCGGGGTACGTGACCCGTAGGCCCGGTGGGGTGGGAGGAGGGGCATCGGGAGGTGCCCCCCTATCACGATTGAGGCTGTAGAAAAACCACCAGTTTACTACTATGTAAGTGATTGATTTTATTAGATCAGAAATTTGAAAAATGAGGTTTTTCTACAGCCTCGTTATGCGTTGTGACTCACCCAGATGTCTGACTACCTTTTACAACCAAGCACAACATTTAATTTAGGAGAGAGTATCATGCTTACAGATAAACAAATTAGCAAAATCGCCACTGTTGCTAACACCCTTATTGATGTACCACTTGTTCCAGAATGGATGGAACAATATATGTTTGAAAAAGCAGTGGGTCTTATTAATGAAACACTTGAAGAAGTTTTACCTCTAGAAATGAAAGGTCTTCTTGAGGATTTGAACGATGAGACATTAATTTTAGATCGGGCCCACTCTGGTAGCTTCATTGAACGATTAGTTACAGCGGTAGACAAAAGGGTTGATATTCCGTTTCTAGGAGAAAAACAAGAGGAGAAGCTTGTCCGTACGGTCATTGAATTGCTTGTTAAGGCGATGTCCAGTGCGAAATCTCTTGATAAGATTCTTGATCGAATAAACGCTTAACGAATCACTTCAGGGCGCCTCTAAAAATAGTAATTTTTTCGTGAGTGTAAAGAAGCACCGCGCACACAACCGCAGTGTATAGGTGATACCTGAGGATTGGAGCACGGCGCTGACGCCGCAATCGCGGAAAAAGTGCATTGTTAGAGGTGCCCATTAGTTTGAGTCAGGCCGCTTCGGCCAAACTTTGTACTTGGGCATAGTAGGCCTGTTCATACTCGGCTGGCGGTACCTCGCCAATCGATTCGAGCAGCCGGCGATTGTTAAACCAATCGATCCATGCAAGCGTGGCAAACCCGACCGCTGCGCGATGGCGCCACGCGTTGCGTGTGCGGATTACCTCAGTCTTGAATCACCCAATGATGGATTCGGCCAGCGCGTTATCATACGAATCACCGGCGCTGCCCACAGACGGCTCGATACCGGCCTGGGCCAGGCGCCCGGGGTGTAGCGAATGGCGAGATATTGGCTGCCGCGGCCGCTGTGATGGATGAGACGCTCACTCTCAGCCACGCCGCGCTCATACAGTGCGTATGCCAGTGCATCCACAGCGATATCGGGGCGCCGCGAATTGGATACTCGCCAATCCACAATGCGCCGCGCCTAAGCGTCAATGATACAAGCGACGTAGGCGAACCCCCTGGTAGACGAGCCTCTGGTAGACGAACCCCTGGTAGACGAGCCCCTACCAAGTCGCTACGCAGGTCAGGTCCGACACCCACAGTGCGTTAGGCCTAGCGGCGATGAACGAACGTTGCACCCAACCGGCGCGACCTTCGGTTTCCTTCGCTGGCCGAGTTGTCTTGACCTGGCGCCCTCTGAGCACTCCGCGCAAGCCCTGTCTCTTTCATCAATCGTCGCACTGTGCAGCGCGCTACTTCGCTCCCCTCCCGGTTCAACTGGCGCCAAACTTTGCCTACCCCGTAGACACCAAAGTGCTCTCGAGGGACGCGCTCGATTTCACCGCGAAGCTCGCCGCCGTGGTGGACACGCGCCGGGTGATGCTCGGGCTCAACCTCCCGGGCCTTGTGCTCGTAGTAGGTCGATGGGGCGAGCGGCAACACTTTGCAGAGCGACCCGGCCCCGTACTGTCCACGGTGCGTGTCAATAAACCTGATCATGCTCTTGCCGCGGCGGTCGAGTTCGGCCTGTGTAAAAAAGCTGACGCCTTAGGCAAAATCTCCTTCGCCCGGCGAAGTTCGCGGTTCTCGCGCTCCAGTTCCTTCGAGGCGCTCACGCTCGTTGCGAGTGACGCCGGCCTTGCCGCCCCCCTGGCCGATCTGCCCTGGTCTATCTGCCCTGGCCGATCTCACTTCGCCGCACCCAACTACGCAGCAGTCTCAGGTGTGCACCCGATCTTCGAGGTGATAGATTCAATGGCGGCCCATTGCGAGCTGTGTTCGTGTTCATGCTCCAATACCATGCGCAGCGCCCGCTCACCAACTTCGGGGGAATATCGTTTCGATTGGCTCATGCTCCGATCCGCTCAAGCTTCGGAGTCTGCGCAAATCCCGGCCCGATTCACCTTGGCCAGGGCGAGGCCGTTGAACAGGTCATCGCGCTCAACAGAGCGCCGCAGCCGGGCTTTGCGAGAACGGCGCTGGACGTCCCCGCCCGGTATCACGGTTGCACATGGGGATGGTAAGTGAGTCGGCGCGAGTGGGTTATGCGGCACGGCACAAATAGCCGATGTCGGCGCATTCCAGCGCAGCGTCTCACCGAGGCGCAGGCCCAAGTTATAGGTGACGAACCAGAAGCATCGCAGGTCGAATCGGCGCGTAATGTGAATGATGCGGGCGATTTCGTTTTGGGTCAGGATATTGGGCAGGCGCTGGGTCTTGGGCGCCTTGGCGACGTCGAACCAGGGCAGTGACTGGCCGAGGACCTCCTCGTAGAACAAGCGAATGCCGTGGCGGTCGATCATGATGGTAGCCCAGGAGGGGACCTCTAAAAACCGTAGCGAGCGGCCTTAGGGCAAGGCGCACGGAGCGCAGGAACCGCAGTGTATGGGGGGAAATACATGAGGGTTGCGAGCACCGCGCAACGCAGCCATAGCGTCGCGCAGTAGGTTTTTAGAGGTCCCCAGGAATGGGTTTGGAGGAGTAGGTCGAAATGGTGGTCGCGTTCCTCCTTGGTGACATCGACGGGGCGGCGGTCGAGGCGCTCGGCGAGACGGCGTCACTGTCGATGGTGTTCGGGGCGAGGCCCTTGAGTTTCAGGGCGCGCAGGTGCTTTTGGTATAACTCTGTAAAGCGGGACTTCTCGTGTGCTTGCATGATGCGGGACTCCATAGACGCACAAAGAGAAGACGGAAAAACGTGAGCAAGACTGACAAGCGGCCAACCTACATTAGAGAAGTCGAACTCCGTTATAAAAAGCGTCGAGTTAAGTCTGACGCACCAGTTAATGAACCGCTTTCAGATCCCTATAAAGTCTATAAGTTATTTTCAGATCTGCAAAACGAAGCCAAAGAAAAGCTGATAACAATAAGCCTTGATGTCAAGTTAATGCCTCTTTGTTTTGAAGTCATTGCGATAGGCTCTATCAATGCAGTCTATGCCCGCCCAATAGAAGTATTACGGGCTGCCATACCGCTAAATCCCTATGGGATCATTGTTGTACACAATCATCCTGGTGGCGTTCCGACGCCAAGTGAAGGAGATGAGAGGTTTACGGCCAATTTACTGATCAACACAAAGTCACTTGGGCTGGAATTTTATGATCACATCATTATTGGTTATGACAGTTATTTTAGCTTTGCTCAAAGTGGCGTAATGCAACGTCTGAAATCAAATGTGCCCGTGTAGCAACGCTAATAAGCGCATACAGGCGACCGGCAAAGATACTGGCGTCTGATGCAAGCCGTTAGGCCCAGGAGAAGGAGCACCGACGAATGGACCTAGCAGCAATCCAAGCGGCTGTCACAAGGGCGCCTCTAAAAATAGTCATTGTTTCGTGAGTGCAAGGAAGCACTGCGCACACAACCGCAGTGTATAGGTGATACCTGAGGATTCGAGCACGGCGCTGACGCCGCAATCGCGGAAAAGTGCATTTTTAGAGGTGCCTACAAGCCGATATCGACCAGACCTTAGATGCTTTGATGGCACGCGATCGGAGCGCGCTAAGCCGGCCTCGTGTTGGCTGCCAGCGCCGTTGGCTAGGTTGACGGTATGCGCGATACCGCTGAGGCGGGCCACTTCATGGGCGGCTTCGGTGAGCTCGTCTGCGTGGACCAGCACTGTGGGCGCCGCGTCATTACAGATGAACTCCAACTCGGGAACGGCTAGGCGCCAATTGATATGAACTGGCGCGAGTTTACAAAAGGCGAAGTGTAGTTTCGCCGTCCAGCGCTGTCAGGCATGCGTCTTACTTATCTTATCCGGTCCCCGTCAGCGCCGCCCGCGTCTCAACGCTACCGGTTTATCCAAGATCTCCTTCAACACCATGGCTTGGCGCAAATCCCTCGGATGACTCAGAGCGCTTCGTATATCGAAGCCGCGCGCCGGCGGCAGCTCAACCGGCGCAGGCACCATCGGCTGCGCTACCCGGTCGGGTGGCCCCCCGTCACGCCCCGGCCGGGCCCGGCTGACGGACTCCGCCGGGTCCAACATCATCTCCAAGTGTTCGCTCCGGGGTTGCTGAATTGACTCATTGAGCCGGTCGATCAAGCCTTGCAGCCACTTTCCGATCATGGCCTATTCCTTGTTCTGGTCACTTGCCGATCCATCGGTAGGCTGCGCCGTGGCGATGGTGTCGCGCATGCGGGTGTCGGCCATCACGTTTTGCATTTGGTAGTAATCCATGATACCGAGTCGGCCACTGCGGAAGGCGTCGGCCATGGCGGCGGGCACTTGCGCTTCGGCCAGCACCACTTTGGCGCGGTTTTCCTGAACCAGGGCAACCATTTCCTGCTCGCGGGCAACGGCCAGGGCGCGTTGGCGTTCCGCTTGTGCCTGGGCGACTTTTTTCTCCGCCTCCGCCTGGTCGATCTTGAGGCGGGCACCGATGTTCTCGCCCACGTCCACATCGGCGATGTCAATGGACAAGATCTCGAAGGCGGTACCCGAATCCAATCCCCGCTCCAGCACCACCTTGGAGATACGGTCCGGATTTTCCAACACTTCCATGTGGCTCCTGGCCGAACCGATAGTGGTGACAATGCCTTCGCCCACCCGGGCGACGATGGTCTCCTCGGTGGCGCCACCCACCAGCCGGTCAAGGTTGGTGCGCACGGTCACCCGGGCTTTGACTTTCAACTGAATCCCGTCGCCTGCGATAGCATCGATGGTGGTACGGCTCATGGCCCCGGACGGCACGTCGATCACTTTCGGGTTGACCGAGGTGCCGACGGCCTCTAGTACATCGCGGCCAGCCAGATCGATGGCGCAGCTACGGTCATAGGACAGGATGATGTCGGCCTTACTGGCCGAAATCAGCGCCTGCACCACCCGATCGACCCGGCCACCGGCCAGATAGTGGGCCTCCAACTCATCAGCGGTCAGTTCAAGGCCCGCTTTCTTGGCGGTAATACGCACGGTAACGATGACGCTAGGGCTGACCTTGCGAAAGCGCATGAAGATGATCTGCAACAAACTGACCGGGGCGTTGGAGAGGATCGATTGCCACCAGAGCCAGAAGGCACTCCAGATGAGAATGCCGACGCCGAGGACCAGAACACCAACGATACTGAGTACGACAATTTCTATCATTTTTTTCTCCTGGGTCCGGATCCGCCATACCGCCTAGCGGGAATTTTCGCTAGGTTCGACGAACACGATGGGACCATCGATCTGCGTGACGCGCACTTGCGCGCCGCGTTCCAGGGGCTGGCCCCTGGTTTGTACATCACACTCCCCGCCGCTGAACCGGGCCCGGCCCGATGGCCTCGCGGCGGTCACCATTTCTCCCAAAGTGCCTACGGATACACCCATGCGATCGGCCACATGGTGGTATCCCGCTTCCGCTTTGATCTCCGCCTTTGGCACTACATTGGACTCGCGCACCTTCTGGAGGCCGAAGCGTATGACGGCCACCGCCAACAGGGGTACTACCACCACGAACGCCCAGCCGGCAATCTCATGGGCGAGAAAGGCGAAATAGACGCCGGCTACCACTGAGACGATGGCGCAGACCAACAACACACCGAAGGAGACGATGAAAAACTCGGCCACTAGCAGTCCGAAAGCCAGGGCTACTAGAGCGAATGCCGTCAATAGATGAGTGAGGCCGGCAGTGGTCGAGTCCATAGAGGTCTACCCAGTCTCCGCCCGGCGTACCAATAGTTCTCCGAATTCTACTCCGATCACCTCCACGCTGCCGCCTTTGGCGATAAAAGTACCTTGGGCAGCCCGCGCGCTGTAGTCGCGGCCGGCCACGCTGACGGTGCCGCTGGGGCGCAGCAAGTCGCGGGCGACGCCGTGCCGGCCGACGATTTGCGTGAGTTCGTCTGCGAGCTGTCCGGCGGCAGTGCCGCCTATCTCGGCGGTCACGACGAAGTTGTGCTGCACCTCCTTGCTGACCAATGCGCGTAACGCCAGCACCAAGCCCACGGTGGTCACCGATACCGCGATCAGCGCGGAAATGGCCGCTTCTTTGAGGGCTTGTTGGAAGCGTTCATCGGCAAAATCGAACTCCAGCTCATTTGGCACAAAGCTCAGTATCAAGCCCACGAATGCAAAACCACCGCCCGCCAAGGCCAGCAATCCGCCGCTAAGACCGAGGAATACTTCCGCCGCAATCAGGGCAACGCCTATCAGCATCAGCACGAATTCGAAGTTCTCAGCCAATTCCAGATAGTACTGGGACAGTCCGAAGGCGGCGGCGCAGATGAGCGCCAACAGTGCCCATAAACCAACGCCCGGGGTCTTGAATTCGAATAGCAAGAAGAGAAACGCGAGCCCCGCCAGCCCCGGCGCGAACGTGGCCAGGAACCAGGCCGTGCGTTCGGTATAGTGCGGTTGCAGATCCACCACATCGGCCGCTTCGATACCGAGTTGCTGGTAGAGATCATCGGCATCTTCGGCATGGCCTGTGGCCATGTTGAGATCGACGGCCTCCTTACCGGTAAGGGTTAAAAGCCGGTCCTCGCCACGGTATACCCATACTTGCTTGGGGTCTTCTTTGTCGATTTTAGGATGTGCGGCCAGCAAGCGGGGCAGATCATCCTCGATAACGTATTGCGTGGTGCCATCGGGCAAGGTGACGTGGTAGAGCTTCTGGGTGCGGGCGGTCATCTTGAGTAACAAGGCTTTGTCCCATCCGCGTTGCTCCGCCGCCTGGGTGAGCATCGAGCGCACCACCGTCTCGATCTTCTCCGGGGCGTATTTAATCTCCCCTTCTTTGGAGATGAAAATGACACCTATGTCGCCGATGGACGCGCTCGGCGAGATGTAGATCTCCTCGTGGGCGTAGCTGACCATGGCACCGGCGGAGATGGCGCGAAAATCGATAAGAGCGATCATGCGCGGCCCGTCCCGGGCTTGATCCAAGACCATTTTGAACATCTCCCTGGCGTGGTTGACGGCACCGCCATCGGTGTCTATGTGCAAGATCACGGTATCCAGCTTCTGTGCCCTGGCATCGGCGAGCAGCCGCTCCAAATAGCGCTGGCGTAGCCGGTCGATGGGGCCGGTGAGGCTGCCGTAGCCCACCTGGCCATAGTCTAGGGGCGTTGAGTCTTGTGGTGGGGCTAGATGTTCGGCATGGGTCACCGGGCTTGCCAGCAGGACTAGCAGTGACCAGAGCAACACGTGAACAAGCCATTCCCTACTGAGCCTGACCCCGCTAAAACCGGTGCAGCTAAATCTGACCTTGATCATGTCCATCGCCCTCCAATAGGGCCAGCGCGAGCACGTCGGGTAGCGTGCGCATGAGTGATTCGGGCAGTAGCGTGGCCGAGGACCATTGCACCGCGTAGTCGCCGCCATCATTGCGCCTGTAGACCAGATAGCAGCGTCCATCGTGGCTGACGCTCAGTTCGGCGGACTCGCCATGGTAGAAACTATCCAGATCCGCTGCCGCGCACAATGGCGCCAGCCGCAGACGGGTGACGCGGCTGACCGGGCTGGTCACGGTAATGAGCTCAGGCGCGCTCGTTTGCGCCCACTGCAAGGACTCGGTAAGACAGGCGTTGAGCGCATCGTCTTGCGGAAATTCGCGCCAGCGGTACAGCAGTTGTACGCGCAGGTGTGCGAGAGCGGCGTCCATCTGCGTCGCGGCATCGTCTGGCATATCTACTCCTGCGTTATCGCCGAGCCTGCATTATCGTCGAGGGCATGAACTTGCCACAAATGCGCCGGCCACGCATCGTTGATGCTTAAATCGCCGGGTCGGCTTGACTGGGTAAGACATACGCCATGGCTGCCTCACCCCCGTCCACCGGTTTGGCGCACACCGGTTTGGCCCACACCGAGCCAGCCGGGGAACTCTTGAGCTACAGGAAGGCGCGGGCATTGCGTGTGTCGATAGGCGCACGTGTGTTGATCGTGATCATCATGCTACCGTTCGCGTGGGCGCTAGGCACTGTCTTGTTCGACAAGATAATGACGGCCGCGTTGTAACTGAGCTACGCTGCGTGGGCGGCTGTGTCTAGGGGATATGTCCAGCGCTGCCAGCGTTTAACGGCGGTCGGTTTGACGGGCGTCCTGTTAGATATATTGATGAAGGCGTTCCATAACGCTCGTGACTTAAGACTCATCTCCACGACGCGCCGGACTGCCACCGCGCTCTATATGCCCGCGCCTATATGCCAGTGTGCCGGTTCCACGGACATAGCCAATCACCGTTTTGCAATTGGAGAGCGTTCGGTGAATCGTATAGGCGCACAGTGGCCGGTGGATCGCAAGAGCGGTCAGCCAAGGCCGTTGCGCCTGCCGCATGGCCCGTAGATTCGCCTCTTGCGTGGGACCCGAAAGCTCGGCTAGTCTGCTCAAGGAATTAAAGAAATCCACAACGGAGGGAGACCTAATGACCAGCAAAGCAGGTTCCGGCAAGCCGCTGACCGTCGAGCGCGGCGGCGAGACTTTCGAAGTCGTCGAGGCCCCGGGCATGTTCGCCGTCCACCGTCGGTCGGGTGGAACGCCGGGCGAGTTAAGCGCCGCCCAGGAGAACCCGGCGGCGTTTCCATCGCTCAATTTCCAGCAAGACCAGTCGCTGCGGGATGTCGAGGTCTACCGGGTGGACGCCGGCACGCGGGACCAGGCGATGGACATCCTGCGCAGCAGCCGCAAGGACGTGGATTGGTGCGCGCACCTCTACTTCGTGCCGGGTGCTCCTGATGGGTTGATGGTGCCAACGGATCGCATCTACGTGGAATTCGAAGACGGTGCTGATCCGGAGACAATCAATTCGATGCTCGCGGATCACGGCTTGGAATTAATGCCCGTATCAGCCGATGAGCCGGATTCGTTCATCGTGCGTCTGACGTCCAAATCGACGCAGAACCCGATCAAGATCGCGAGCGCCCTCCGTGCGCACGAGGAGGTGAAGCTCGCCGAACCGGACTTCGCCATGAAAGTCAAGCACACCGCGTACCGGCCGGCGGACACGTTGTTCGCACGGCAGTGGCACCTTGAGAACCGCGGTGGCTTCGGGTTGACGGCGGGTGCCGACGTGCGTGCTCCGGACGCGTGGGAACTCACCCGCGGTGACCGCTCGATCCGCATATGTGTGATGGACGACGGCGTGCAGACCGACCACCCCGACTTTGCATCGGCGGGGAAGATCGTCGCGCCCCACGACTTCGGGCAGAACGATTCCAACCCGAACCCGGTCTTCAGCGGCGACAATCACGGCACTGCATGCGCGGGTGTTGCGGTCGCGGACGAGAACGGCAGCGGCACCGTCGGCATCGCGCCGGGTTGTGCATTGATGCCCTATCGGATGAGCACGATGATCAGCGACGCAACGATCAAAGAGCTGTTCGACAGGGCGCGGTTCGACGGCGCGGACGTGATCAGCTGCAGCTGGGGTGTGAACACCGCATTCTTCACGCTGAGCACGCAGATGAAGAAGTCCATCAAGCGCGCCGCGACCGAGGGACGTGGGGGGCGCGGTTGTGTGATCGTTTTCGCTTCGGGAAACGAAAATAGCCTCGTGAACGATCCACCGCGCACGCGCTCCGGCTTCGCCATCCACGAAGACGTGATCGCGGTGAATGCCTCGAACAGCCACGACCAACGGAGCCACTACAGTAACTTCGGACCGGAGACCTGGGTGTGCGCGCCGAGCAGCGGATTGGGTGGCCAGCGTATCGTGACGACTGACCGGACCGGCGGCGCGGGCTATCAGTCCGGGGGCTATACAACGGTCGAGGGATTCGGCGGAACCTCGAGTGCATGTCCCCTGGTGGCCGGCATCTGTGGACTGATGCTCTCCGTGAACCCGAATCTGACCGCCGAGGAGGTGAAGGACATCCTGCGGACCACGTCGGACAAGATCGATAGGGCGAACGGTGATTACAACGAGGACGGTCACTCGAACACGTACGGCTACGGCCGGGTCAACGCTTTGCGTGCCGTGCGGGAGGCGCGCGACCGATTCGAACCGACGATGGTCCGAAAGGTGGCGTACGAGGCCGCGCCCGGCTTGGCGATACCTGACTTCCCCGCTGCCGGCGTCTCGGACTCGATCCAAGTCGATGACACCGCGACCGTGCTGTCGGTCGAGGTGTCGCTCGACATCGAACACACCTACCGTGGCGACCTGATCGTCGCCCTGGTCGGCCCGAGCGGGTCGGTGGTGACTCTTCACAACAGAGGTGGAACGTTCGAGGACGACCTCGTCGCGACGTTCTCTGCGGCGGACGTGCCAGCGCTGAACACGTTGACGGCTCAGTCTGCGCGCGGCGCGTGGACGCTGCGGGTGTCCGATCACGCACACCGGGACACCGGCACCCTGAAGAGCTGGAAGCTCATGCTCGGCCTTGAGGGCGGTGCGCGCACCGCGTGGCAGTCCGAGCCGGGCCTGGTGATCCCGGACAACGATCCGAACGGCGTCGTGGACGAAATCGACGTGGAAGAGGCAGGCCCGCTCACCGCGATCGAACTCGGCATCGACATCACCCACACCTACCGGGGCGATCTGAAGGTCGCGCTTGAGAGCCCGAGCGGCGTCAGTGCATCGATCCACGAGCAGCAGGGCAGCGCCCAGAACGACCTGCGGCGTACGTATACGAATGCAGACACAGCAACCCTTCAGGCCATCGTCGGCGGTGACATCCAGGGGAAATGGAAGCTGCGTGTGTCTGACAATGCCGCCCAGGACCGGGGCAAATTGAACGCGTGGAGTCTCAAGCTTGCCACCGGCACGGCCTAACCGCGCCGGCTCCCATCGCTCCCCTGACACCGGTGGAAGCAGCGAAGCGCGCGCCGAACAGTGACTAGCCGCAGGCGCGGATGCGACGGATGTACGCCGTGTGTTATGCGCGGTCGAACACTGCGATGCCGCAGCGCGGCCTGCGGCCGAGTGTCCTTCGCATCAAGATTATCAACAGGCCGTGCCGACGGTGTATAAGGGCAAGTCATTGCCCTTGCTAACCAGCCGTTAAGCGCTGCATTGCATGGCTGCAAAGCAGCCTCGCAAGCTGCGGCGTTTGGCACCGCCTGCTCAGCGTTGCAGAATGCCTGGGCTGCGGATGCCTGGGCTGACGCGACTCATATGCGCATTGGACACGCAGAAACGAAGTGCTAAAGGGCACCTGCTAAAAATGCACTTTTTCCGCGATTGCGGCGTCAGCGCCGTGCTCGAATCCTCAGGTATGACCTATACACTGCGGTTGCGCGCGCGGTGCTTCCTTGCACTCACGAAAAAATGACTATTTTTAGCAGGTGCCCTAAAGCCGCAGGACTGCTCCCTAGTTCGGCGGCCTCGTGCTTAACCGCGTCGAGTTGCCCTTGGAATTTGCCCATGTTCTGTTGCGTGCCGCAACGCGGCTGGTGTCCGGCACTGTTGTCCGGCACCGTACGCCACATTGTCGCGCCAAGCGCAAACGCGCATCGGGCCGATGCAGGCGCGTGGCCAACGCGGGCAGACGCCCGGACGTTAAACAGCGTGTTCAGTGTGCCCCGATCAGATGCAGCTACAGGCGCTCTTGCCATTTCGAAATAGCTTGACGGCTTCCCGGTCCGCGCTGAACACTACCGGCGATGCGCCACACATACCGCTGCGTTCATGCAGGCGCCCGGCCGGGCCATAGGGCGGGACACGCCATAGGGCGGGACACGCCATAGAGCGGGACACGAATGGCGCCGCATCATTTTCCGGAGGCCGTCATGGGTTGGTTGGTCGCGATAGTCGTCCTCATCATTGCCGCCATCGTCGCGATTGTCTTGCTGAACCGCTATTACCGGAAAGCGACCCGTGAAGTAGCCCTGGTGCGAACCGGCGCCGGTGGTCAACGCGTCGTCTTGGATGGCGGCTGCATCGCGTTGCCGTTCTTGCACAAGGTGACCGAGATCAACATGCGTACGTCGAAACTCGAAATCGACCGTGCGGGTGAGAAATCGATCATTACGCTAGACCGCCTCCGCGTGGACGCCGGGGTGGAGTTCTATGTCCGGGTACAAGGCGATGCGGACGGTGTGTCCACGGCGGCGCAGGCGTTGGCCGGCAAGACCTTCAGGGCGCCGGAACTGGCCGATACGCTGGAAGGTAAGTTGGTAGACGCGATGCTCTGCGTGGCGGCCCAATACACCATGGACAATCTGCAAGACCAACGCGCCGAGTACTGTGCCGAGGTGGCGGCGATGCTGACCGACAACCTCAGCCAAAATGGCCTCGTGCTGGAGTCTGTGTCACTGACCCGGTTGGATCAAACACCGTTTCACGCGCTCGATGAGAACAACGCGTTTAACGCTTTGGGCATGCGGCGGCTGTCGGAGATCATCGCTGTCAACAAGAAGGCGCGTGCTGTTATCGAGGCCGATGCGGATGTTGCCGTACGGCAAAGTCAGCTAGAAGCGACGAAACGAAAGCTGAAGATTTCCCAAGAAGAGGAAGAAACCATCATCGAGCAACAGCGCGAGGTGGATATCACCCGCGCCCAGAGCCAAGCCGACGTGGCCGAGCGGCAAGCGCAGTCGGAACAGCGCCGCGAGGCTGCGCGCATCGCCCGGGAGCGCGAGGTTCGCCAACTGGAGATCACGCGCGATCGTATGCTGCGCCGGCAGGCGCTCGATTCAGAACTCGATGTAGGCACGGCTCAAGCCGATAACGCCGTCGCCCTGGCCGCCAAGCGCATCGAGGAGTATGCAGCGGAGGTGGCCGTCAAGGACGCGAAGGCGAGAGAGGTAGAAGCCGAGGAACGTATTAAAACGGCCCAAGAGGCAGCCGCCGCGGAACGCGACAAACTACTAGCGCTCATCCGCGCCGCTGAGCGAGCGGAGGTAGCTGACACCCGGGTGCAAAGCGAGGCCGGCACCTTGACCGCGATGGCCCGCGCCGAGGCCAACGCCATCATGGAAAAAGCGGCAGCACAGAAGAGCGATCTGCTCGCCAAAGCCGAAGGCACGGCGGCACTCATCAGGGCCGAGAATCAGCACAGTAATGAACTCATTCGTATGAAACTCGATCAGGCACGGTTGAACGCATTGCCCGAGGTGGTCGAGAAAATGTTGAAACCGGCGGAGAAGATCGAGTCCATTCGCATCAATCAGATAACCGGTTTGGACGCGGGACGCGGTCCGCCGGCGGTTATGGGCGGTGGCGGAGGTTCGTCCGCCGTCAATGACGTTGTCGATGGCGTATTGAATCTCGCCCTGCAACTGCCCGCCGTTCGCAAGCTGGGCGAAGAAGTCGGCCTCAACATAGCCGCAGGCACCCGCGGCGTGACGGCACCGCTAGCCGCTACCGGGACTGATGACACGCCCACGGAAGATGACGCAAAAAGCTGACACGGTATCCATAACCCCCCTTGCCATAACCCCCCTTGCCATAACCCCCTTAATCGGGCCGTCGAGGCCGGACCCACGTATACCGGTAACAACGTCCGGGTAAGGACGATATGAGGAGAACACCATGGTGAATCGCAGACGTTTCTTGGCGGGTACATCCGCCGCCGCCGCCACGCTGGGATTTCCGGCTATCATGCGCACCGCGCAGGCTGCGGATACGATCAAGTTCGTCAGCATTCTCGATCAGTCGGGCGGACTGGATATCTACGGCAAGCCGATGGTCGAGGCGACGCGGATGGCCATCGACGAAATCAACGCGGCCGGCGGTCTATTGGGCAAGCAGGTGGAACTCAAGGTCTACGATCCGCAATCCACCATCCAGTTCTACACCCAGTACGCCACTCAAGCTGCCGCCGGTGATCGGGCCAACGTGGTTCACGCTGGTATCACCTCGGCCTCCCGCGAAGCCATTCGCCCCACCTTCGCCCGCTTCAAAACCCTGTATTTCTACAACACGCTCTATGAAGGCGGCGTGTGCGATATGAACTGCTTCTGCACCGGATCGACACCGGCGCAGACGGTAGAGAAATTGGTTCCCCATGTAATGAACCGGTGGGGCAAGAAGGTTTACCTCGTCGCGGCGGACTACAACTACGGCCAGATCACGGCACAGTGGGTACAAAAGTATGTCCGGGAGAATGGCGGCGAACCGGTGGCAACGGAGTTCTTCCCGCTGGACGTGACCAACTTTGGCCCCACGATCAAAAAAATTCAGGCGGCCAAACCCGAGCTGGTGATGTCGGCACTGGTGGGCGGCGCCCACGTGTCGTTCTATCGCCAATATGCCGCGGCGGGTATGAATAAGAACGTACCCATCGCCTCCACCACCTTTGGCGTGGGTAACGAACACAAGCTGATCTCCGCCGAGGAAGGCGACGGCATGATCTGTGCCTACTCATACTTCGAGGAAGTCGATAGCGCCGTCAACAAAGCATTCGTCGAGCGCTTTCAAAAACGTCTAGGCGCCGATGCGCCGGCCCTCAATGAATTGGCGGCCCGCTCCTACGAAGGCGCCTATATCTGGGCCGAGGCAGTCAAGCGGGCAGGCACGGCTGATCGGGATGCGGTCATCGCAGCGCTGCGTAGCGGCATTGGCTTCGACGGACCGTCTGGCCGCGTCTCCATCGAGCCGAAGACCAACCACGCCCTGCAAAACGTCTACTTGGCGGAACTGAAGGAGCAGTCGTTCAACATCATCGAAAGCCATCAGGCGCAACCGCCAACGGATACGCTGTTGGTGTGCGATCTGGTCGAGAATCCAAACCAGAGCACCTTCAAGTTCGAAAATGGGCTGAAGGCAGCCGGTATCGACATTTAATGGGCTCTAGATATTTGCGGGGCTCTAAGGGGAA
Source organism: Gammaproteobacteria bacterium (assembly GCA_012103455.1). GTDB lineage: Bacteria > Pseudomonadota > Gammaproteobacteria > HK1 > HK1 > WLWT01. The sequence continues at coordinate 911,845 of WLWT01000001.1, read as the reverse complement.
CGCCGGCTAGTGGACTTCGCCCTCGCGCTAGGTCTGCAGATCATTGCAGGGATCGCCAACCTCGTACTGATCAGTTTGGGGTTGGCGATCATCTTTGGCATGATGCGGGTCATTAATCTCGCCCATGGCGAGTTCTTGATGTTGGGTGGCTACACCGTTGTCGTCGCCACCAACAATGGCGTCAACATCTGGTTTGCCATGCTGATCCTGGCGCCCTTGGTCGTCGGCATTATCGGCGTGGTGGTGGAGCGGACGCTCATCCGTTGGCTCTATGGACGCATGGTGGATACGCTGCTCGCCACCTGGGGCTTATCGCTGCTGCTGATCGGGCTGGTGACGTCCATTTTCGGCGCCTCTACCACCACCACTATTTCACCGCCGTTGGGCGTCGTCGAGATCGGTGAATACACCTCGTCGGGTTATGAGTTATTCCTCATCGCCGTCGCCATAGTGTTGCTCATCATGGTGTACGCGGCGCTGCGCTTGACGCGGCTAGGCCTCATCGCCCGCGGCACCATGCAAAACGCGGAGATGGCCTCAGCGCTAGGCGTTTCCACGTCGCGGATCTACATGTTGTCCTTCGGCATCGGTGCCGCCGTGTCCGGACTGGCTGGCGGACTGTTGGCGCCGCTTACCGGCGTGTTACCGACCATCGGTGCCACCTATATCGCCAAGGCTTTTATTACAGTGATTTCCGGTGGCGCCGCCATCTTGGCGGGGACCGCCTCGGCGTCTATTTTTCTCGGTGGCGTGAACGGCATTTTCGCCTTCTGGACAGGGCCCACCTTCGGTGAGGTGGCGTTGCTGCTCGCCGCTATCGTATTGCTCAGGCTCATGCCCCGGGGCATCACGGGCTCGATATTCAGGAAGAGCTTGTGATCCTGACCCGCGAGCTTCGAAACACGCTGGTGATCGCCGTGCTGGGGGTGTTGTTCACACTCGTTGCGCCCACTGTTCTAGAACTCTTCACCATCATCAATCTGACCACCGCCATCGCGCTCTCCGTGCTGGCACTCAGCTTGGCGCTGGTGTGGGGTTACGGCGGCATTCTTTGCTTCGGCCAGACCGCCTTCTTCGGCATCGGCGCCTACGCCTACACTATCGCTGCCATCAATTTCGGCGGCTCTACCTGGGCCATATTGGTGGCGGTGCTGGTGGCCGCGGCGTTCGCCGCCGCGCTCGGTTACTTCATGTTCTACGGCCGGATCAGCGACGTCTATCTGGCCGTCATTACCCTAACGGTGGCGCTGATCTTATATAGCCTGATCCGGCGCACCTCCGGACCCGAATACATGATCGGCAAGGCCTTATTGGGGGGCTTTAACGGCGTCACCTCGCCGCCGCTCAATGTGCCGTGGGACTCGAGTTTCTCGCTATTCCCCGAACATGTGTTCTACGTGGCGATGGCCGTGCTCATCATTGCTTATGTGTTTTGCTGTTGGTTGGTCCTGAGCCACTTCGGGCGGGTTTGCGTATCGATCCGGGAAAACGAAGTGCGCGCGGAACTGCTGGGTTACGACACCCGCTTGTACAAACTCGGCATCTTCACTATCGGCGCCGCCATCGCTGGTCTGGCGGGCGTGCTGTTCTGTAACGGCGTTGGCCGGGTGACGCCGGACGTGTTCAATCTTTACAACGCCGCGCTGACCATTATCTGGGTGATCGTCGGCGGCAGGGGCACGTTGATCGGCCCGGTGCTCGGTGCCTTCGCGCTGTTCTACCTGACCTCCGCGTTGGGGTCGCAAACGGTGCTCAACAACAACCTGGTGCTCGGTGTCATTCTGGTGGTGTTCGTACTGGGTGTGCCGCAGGGCGTGGTGCCCACCGTCACCCACTGGTTCGACGCGCGCCGCAGCCGCAGAGCCATGCGGATACGAGAACGCCGGCTGCGCTTGCACCGGCCCCGAAGCGCTGCGGCCGGCCCCGCGGAGCGTTCCTCATGAAACGTGGCGAAGTGGTGCTGGAGACGCGCAATCTGTCCATGCACTTCGGCGGCGTGCGCGCCGTGGACCGCGTCGATATCGCCGTGTGGGAGAACGAATTACGGTGTTTGATCGGACCGAACGGTGCCGGCAAATCCACCTTCTTCAAGTGTTTGACCGGCCAGTTGCGACCCACCGCCGGCGATGTGGTGGTGCGCGATGTGCACGTCACCGGACGTGAGCCGCACGACGTGGCGGCGCTCGGCGTCGGCATCAAGACGCAGGTGCCCAATGTCTTCGATGGCCTCAGCGTCGAGGAGAATATTGGGCTCGCCGCGCGCCGCTGGCATGGCCGGCACCGATCGGCAACGCTGGTCACGGAGACGCTCGAACGGCTTCAGCTAGGGGACGTGAAGAGCCAACTAGCGGGCAGCCTCGCCCATGGCCAGCGCCAGTGGGTGGAACTCGGCATGGTGATCGCCGCAGCGCCCTGGTTGGTATTCCTCGATGAGCCGGCGGCGGGTATGACCCATGAAGAGACGGCGCGCACGGCGGAACTCATTCGCGAGATCAACACCACTGCAACGTTGATTGTGGTGGAACACGACATGCAGTTCATTCGATCGATCAGCGATATCGTGACCGTGTTTCACGAGGGCTCGGTCTTGATGGAAGACACCATGGACGCGGTCTGCGCCGATCCGCGTGTGCGCGAAGTCTATTTAGGGCGCCGCACGTGAGCGCATTGCTCGAAGTGCGGGGATTGCGCGCCGGTTATGGCCGGGTGCCCGTGCTCCACGGTATCGATTTCAGTGTCCACGACGGTGAAATCGTCGGCGTGCTCGGCCACAACGGCATGGGCAAGACGACGCTGCTAAAGACGTTGATGGGCCTGCTACCGGCGACGGGCGGCTCCATCGTCTATGCCGGCACCGATTTGACCCGGGAGCGGGCCAGTGAACGGGCCAAGTTGGGCCTGGGCTACGTGCCGCAAGGCCGGGGGATTTTTCCGGCCCTGTCGGTGTACGACAACATTCGCATGGGTATTGCCGCCCATGAGTTGGATGAAGAAGAGGCGGTTCACCAAACGCTGAGGGAGTTTCCGCGGCTCGAACGGCTGCTCGACAGGGCAGGCGGAGCGCTCTCCGGTGGCGAACAGCAACTCCTCGCCATCGCCCGCTGCCTGGCCTCGGAGCCGGACCTGATCTTGCTGGATGAACCCACCGAGGGCATTCAGCCTTCCGTCGTCGATGAGATCATGGACATACTCCGTGAGTTGAACGAGCAACGCGGCGTCGCCGTGGTGCTGGTAGAGCAGAGTCTAGACTTCATCACCAGCCTGTCCCATCGCGTATTGTTATTGCAAAAAGGCGTGGTCACCGGCGAGATGGACGATCCGCGCGGGGCCGGCAACACGGCGCTCGAGCAGTTCGCGGGTTTCGGTGGAGCTAGCGCACCGCGCGAGGTTGTCTCGTCTGGAGCCCCCTCGCCTACTGGAGCCAATTTGCCGGCGCCGGACCACCGGCTGACAGCGGCACGTACAAGCGCCGCCGAACGCGCCCAAGCTTCGCCACCCGCCCTTGATGAGAGGCTTGCATTCATGACCGTAAGACGGCCCACGCACGCTCAGCTAAAGGAAATTTCGCTTGAACTCGGCATGCATCTATCCGATACCCGGGTACAGGAATTCTTGGATGTCATGCAAAGCACCATTGATGCGTACGACATCGTGGACGCACTGCCCGACTTCCTGCCGCCCGTGCTCTACCCGCGCACGGCGGGCTTGCGGCCCTCACCGCAAGACAATCCACTCAATGCCTGGTACGTCAAAACAGAGGTGCGCGGCGCCCCACGCGGACCGTTACATGGCCGCACCGTGGCCCTCAAGGACAATGTGTGTCTCGCCGGCGTGCCCATGATGAATGGCGCCTCGACATTAAAAGGTTACACACCGGATGTGGACGCCACCATCGTGACGCGGCTACTGGAGGCTGGCGCCATCATTGCCGGCAAGGCGCATTGCGAATATTTCTGCCTCTCCGGCGGCAGCCACACCAATGCCACCGGCCCCGTGCACAATCCGCACAAGATGGGTTATACCGCTGGCGGCTCTTCATCAGGCTCGGGCGCGCTGGTCGGCGGCGGCTTCATCGACATGGCCATCGGTGGCGATCAAGGCGGCTCCATTCGCATGCCGTCCTCGTTTTGCGGCTGTTACGGCATGAAACCGACCCATGGCTTGGTGCCGTATACGGGGGTCATGCCCATCGAATCCACCATTGACCATACCGGGCCGATGACGCAGTCCGTCATGGACAATGCACTGATGTTGGAAGTGTTGGCCGGTGCCGACGGTCTAGACCCGCGGCAATACGACGTGCAAACGGATCGCTACACGGCCGCCGTCGGGCGCGGTGTAAGTGCCTTGAAGATAGGCGTGGTCAAGGAAGGCTTCGGCCATCCGGTGTCCGAAGCGGATGTCGATGCGAAAGTGCGCCAAGCAGCGCAGACGCTGCGCCGGCTAGGCGCCTCGGTCGATGAGATCTCCGTGCCCTGGCATCTACAGGGCACGGCTATCTGGACCCCCATCGCCGTTGAAGGTTTGACCAACCAAATGATGCACGGCAACGGCATGGGCACCGGCTGGGAAGGCATGTACACCACCTCGCTGCTGGACTTTCATGCCAACTGGCGGCAGCGGGCGGACGAGTTGTCCGACACCCTGAAGATCTGCATGTTCATCGGCCAGTACTACCTCAAACATCACCGCGGCCATTACTACGCCAAAGCGCAGAACCTGGCCCGGCAACTGCGTGAGGAATACAACAAGATATTGCAGGCGTACGACTTGCTGTTGCTGCCGACCACGCCCATGAAAGCGCCGCCGATCCCGCCCGCCGATGCCGCACTGGAACTGTGGTGTCAACGCGCCTTCGAGATGCTGCCCAATACCGCCCCATTCGATGTCACTGGCCACCCCGCCATGTCTATTCCCTGTGGCATGTCTGGCGGCTTGCCCATCGGCATGATGCTGGTGGGCCGGCGCTACGACGAGAGCACCATTTACCGTGCCGCTGGTGCTTTCGAAGCAGCGGGCGACTGGCGGACCGCGTAGTGGCCGCGCGGCACGGGAGAGGCCACGGTATCGTTCCGCCCGGCGGCCTGAGCCACGTGCGTGGCTTGACGGCAAGGCCACTCATCGAAGGCGCTATCCCGTCATTGCTAGGCGAAGTGGTGCGCCGGTATGGCGGTCACCCGGCTGATTCAAGGTAGCCGGATCGGAGCCGCAGGGCTGGCGCGTCACGCGCGCACCGTCTAACCGTACCCCAATGGCCCATGATTGCGAGTATCGATCGCCGCTAGAATCATGCACTCTACTGCCATGAATCGCGCCCCCCTAAAGGATGTTGCCGCCATGTCGTTTTTCCGCCATTTGTTCTTTGTGCTGGCCGCGCTTGCCCTGTCGGCGTGCGAACAAAAACAGGCGTTTCAGGAGGCAAAACCGGCGCTCAGGGCGATCAAATACATGGCTCTTGATCAGCGTGCCGGTCTTCAGCAGCGCCGCATCGCAGGCGTCGTGACCGCGGCGATCTCAACCAACGTGGGCTTCGAGATCAATGGCCAAGTCATCGAACTCCTGCGTAAAGTCGGTGATTCGGTCGAAACGGGCGAACTGCTCGCCCGGCTTGATCCGGAACCGTCGCGTCTGCGGCTTGCTCGGGCGGAAAATTCCGTGGCGCAGGCGCAGGCGACTTTGGACGATGCGCGCAAAAAATTCGCTCAGCAACGCAAGCTGCGGCAGCGAGGCTATGTGACGCAAGCTGAATTCGACACCGCCGAAGCCGCACTCAAGAATGCCGAAGGCGCCGTTGGTGTCGCCCAAAGTCAGCTCGACCTCGCCCGCCGGGATTTAGTGAAAACCGGCCTCAAGGCGCCGTTCGCTGGTGTCATCGCCCGGCGTGAGGTAGAAGTGTTTCAGGAAGTAACCGGCGGCCAGACGATCTACGCCATTCAAAGCGAGGGCGAAGACAAGATCGAAGCGTCCCTACCGGAAACACTCATCAATACAGTTTCTCTGGGCAGTATTGTTGAAGTGAGTTTTCCGCCCTTGGGCGGCGCTGCGGTCCAGGGGGTGGTGGACGAAATCGCCCCTCTCACTGGCGCCGCTAACGCTTATCCCATCGAAGTGCGCCTAGACCAAGCCCCGCCCGGGCTACGTTCGGGCATGAGTGCCGAGCTGCTATTCCGCTTCGAGACGCAGACGACTGGAAAGGCGTTCTTGGTCCCCATGACTGCTCTCAAACCGAAGGCCGGGACCGGCGAGGCGAGTGTATTCGTCTTCGACCCGAGCTCGGAAACGCTCACTGAGCGCACGGTTACGGTTGCTAATGTCGAGAACAACAGTCTTGAAATCATCGGCGCTCTGAAGGCGGGAGAGATCATTGCCACCGCCGGTGTCAGCTTTTTGCATGACGGCATGAAAGTCACTTTGTTCAATGCAAAATCGTTGCAGTGAAACGGCGAAGATGTTGACGCGCTTTGCATTCGACAACCGTACGCTGATGGTGGCGGCGGTCCTTATCTGCCTAATCGCCGGCCCGATTAGTTTCCTCACGCATCCTTCGCGCGAAGATCCATCGATCACGATCCGCAGCGCCAATGTCGTAGCGCGATTTCCCGGTCTGTCGGCGGAGCGGGTAGAGAACCTGATCACCCGCAAGCTGGAGGAAAAGATCCGGGAAATTCCCGAGGTGCGGCATATCGAATCGACCTCTTCGAACGGCAAATCGTTGGTCAAGGTCGAGGTTCGAGATCAGTACGATGCCATGACACCTATCTGGTCGGACCTTCGCAACAAAATGGAGGACGTGCGGCCAGACTTGCCAGTTGGAACATTTGGGCCATTCGTGTTCGATGATCAGGGCAACGTTGCGATGGCAACCATTGCCATCACCGCGGAGGGTTTTGAAAACTACGAAATGCGTGAAGCCGCCAAAGCGTTGCGGCGCATCATCTATGCGAACGTGCCTGGTGTGCGCAAAGTCGATTTGTTCGGCGTCGAGCAGCAACGGGTTTTCATCGAGTTCGACAATATTCGCATCAGCCAGCTCGGCATCGATCCCGATGCGATTATCAGCTCCATCACCCGGCAGAACGTCATCCTCTCCGGCGGCCGTGTAGAAGCCGACGGGATGACGATGGCAATCGAGCCTACCGGCGACTTTGGTGGCTTGGACGATATTTCCAGTTTGTCGGTGCGAATAGACGGCGATCCACCGACCACCATTTATCTGCGTGATATCGCAAAAGTCAGGCTCGGTTACGCGGAACCGGCTGAAACCCCCGCCTTCTACAACGGCAAGCCGGCTATTGTCGTCGGCGTGTCCATGATCGATCAAGCCGACTCCAAAGTATTCAGCGCTGCATTGAAGGCAGTGGTACAGCGGTATCAGGACGCGCTGCCGTGGGGTTTTGAACTCAGCTTTGTCACTTTTCAGCAAAACGAGATCGACGAGGCGGTATTCAGCGTCCTCAACAATTTGTGGCAGACCTGTCTGATCGTTCTCGCCGTGGTGATTGCTTTTCTAGGGTTTCGTACCGGTTTGATTGTAGGCGCGATGGTGCCACTCGTTATGTTGATTTCGACCTTGGTCATGCGCCAGACCGGCATTGAGCTTGAACGCATGTCGCTCGCCGCCCTGATCATCTCGCTGGGGTTATTGATCGACAATGGCATTGTCGTGGCGGAGGACATACAAGGGCGCATCCAACGCGGGCAGGAACGCATCAAAGCGGCGCTTGAATCGGGCCGCACGCTCATCTTGCCATTGCTGGCCGCCTCGCTGACCACCATCCTCGCCTTCATGCCACTGATGCTGGCGCCCGGATCTGCCGGTGAATACACCCGCTCGATCTCTTTGGTCATCGCCATCGCGTTGGCGATCTCCTGGGTCGTCGCCCTGACGATTCTGTTGCTCGTGTGCGTATGGTTCGTGCAGGCGGGCGCAGCGCAGGACGAAAACGCCGCCTACGACAGGTGGTACTACAACGGCTACCGCGCAATGTTACAGGGCGCAATCCAATTTAGATGGCCGGTATTAGCCGCGGCGATAGCATTTCTGATCTTCGGTGGGTGGCTGTTTCAGTTCGTCGGCAAAACCTTCTTTCCCGCCTCCGAGCGCACCCAGCTTCAAGTCATCGTCGAGTTGCCGGCCGGCGCCAATACCACGGCAACAGTGGGCGCGGTGGACCGCATTACCGCCTGGTTGCTGCGCGATGACTACAATCCCGAGGTGCAAGACGTGGTCGGCTATATCGCCTCAGGCGGGCCGCGGTTCTATCTGGCGCTCGCCCCCGTCGATGGTTATCCCAACAACGCCTATCTGATCGTGAACGTCAAGCGCTCCGGGGACGTGGTGACCGTGCGTGACCGGCTGCGGCGCTGGGCGCTTGCGGCCATTCCCGAAGCGCGTGTCACGCCCAAGGAAATGTCGATGGGGCCGTCGGAGTCCGGGCTGGTGGAATTTCGCGTGATCGGCCAGGACAGCGCGGTCCTGACGCAGGCGGCCGAAGAACTGATGAAGGCATTGCGCGCCGTGCCGGATACCAGCGGCATCAAGACGGATTGGGAGAATCCAACGGTCGCGCTTCAAGTGATCGTCGATCAGAATGCCGCGCGCCGCGCGGGTATCTCCTCGCAAGACATCGCCTATGCGCTGAATACACAACTCGCTGGCGACACGGTGACGGACTTGCGTGTCGATGACGTCACCATTCCGGTCGTGTTGCGCGCGCAGGGAGAGCAACGCACCAACATCGACCGCGTACGGACGCTGAACGTGGGGGTGATTGGCAACGCCGCGGTGCCTCTACTCCAAGTTGCACGATTCGACGGCAAGGTATCCTACACCCGCGTCAAGCGGCGTGATCTACGCCGGGTCATGACGGTGTCGGGCAAATCCACCACGCTGACGGCCCGGCAGCTCGATGCGGCAGTCGCCGGGGCGGTGGCTGAGATCGAGGCGAATCTGCCACCAGGCTACGCCATTGAAAAAGGCGGCGAAATCGAGGGCTCCGCGGAAGCGCAAGGAAACCTTTTCGCCAGCCTGCCGCTGGCTTTCGCGCTAATAGTGCTCGTGTTGATCTGGCAATTCGATAGCCTTAGAAAACCTCTCATCGTCCTGTTGACCATTCCACTGGCGATCACAGGCGTATCCGCCGGGCTGTTAATCTTCCCTGGCGCGAACTTCAGCTTCATGGGTATCTTGGGGTTCCTGGCTCTGTGCGGAATCGTGATCAACAACGCCATTGTGCTGTTGGACCGGATCGAGACCGAGCTGGCAGCGGGGCGCACCGCATTTGACGCAGTGATCGAAGCCGGCGTGCGGCGTTTGCGTCCGATCGTCATGACGACTTGCACCACCGCGTTGGGGCTCGCGCCAATCATCTTTTCACGCGACGTACTGTTCTACGACCTAGCCGTGGTGATCGCTGGCGGCCTCATCGTTGGCACCGTGCTGACCTTGTTCATAGCGCCCTGCCTTTACGCCGTTTTTTATCGCGTTGAGGCTAGCGAGTTACAGCGATTCAACAAGGTTCTGTGAAAGCGGCGCAAGCGCTATCTCGCCACCCCGCTCCATCAACGACCCGGTATCCAGTCGGCTCCTGCCAACGGCACACCGGCCATGGCGACCGCTTCTATAGTCAGCGCGCAGCGATCTTCAGGCTCGAGGTTCAGTACATGATTCTTAGCGCAGGCACGGGCGATGGTCTGTGCCTCGAGGGTCATGACTTCCAAGTCGTTGGACAAACACCGGCCACCCGCTACCGGGTCTGGCCGCGCGGCCAGTTCCAGGTCTTGGGTTGTGATCCCGGCTGGCTCCTGGCCCTCGTGCCAATCGTCATAGGCCCCGGCGGTAGTGCCCAGTTGCTGGTAGTGATCTGCCAGCACGGGATCATTGTCACCCCAAGCGATGAGCGCGGCGGTTGCGATGGACACCGCGTCCGCACCGGGGGTGCGCGAAGAGCGGTGTTAACCAGAGCAAAAACCGAGGCGCAGGCCGCTCCCCGGTAAGTTATTTAGGGGGTTGCGGTTTGCTCGGTTAGAGAAAACAAACGCGCTTGTTACCGTACGCGGCGTACCGGATTATGCCGGTGCACCCTCGCCGCTGCCGCCTACCAGCGTCCCTGCGTTATAGAACGTGGTAATTTCTTCTTGCGTATAGCCGAGTTCAGCGAGCACTTCGGCGCCGTGCTCCCCAAAACACGGTGCCAGCGAGCGAATCGACGCGGGGGTCTTGGAAAAATTGAGCGGTGAGCGCACCAGTACCGTTTCACCTTCGCTCGCATGCTCGTGATGCTCGAACATCTTCACCGTTTGCAGATGCTCATCATGGGTCAGTTCTTGAATATTGACCACCGGCATGCACGGAATTTGCCCAGCCTCACAGATCTCAACCCACTCAGCCGTGGTTTTCTCCGGGGTGACGCTGCGAATGAACGAATAGAGCGCCTCGACCGTGTGCCCGCGCGCCCGGTACGTCGAGAAGCGCTCGTCTTCCATTAACTCCGGCCGTCCCACGGCGGTAAAGAAATTACGCCAGTGTTGATCGGTATAAGGCAGCAGGCAGACGAAACCGTCCTTAGTCTCAAACGGACGGCGTGCGGCGGTGGTCACGCGGGCATAACCGAACGGACCCACCGGCGGCACAAACGCACCCCCATTGATGTGGTCCACCATATTGAACGCGACCATGGTCTCCAGCATAGGCACCTCTACGAATTGCCCCTCGCCGGTCCGCGCATGATGCAGCAGCGCCGCGGTGATCGCCTGCGACAGGGTTAGGCCACAGACCTTGTCGGCGACGGCGGACGGTACATACCGTGCCTCGCCCGTCTGTGGCTCGAACAGGCTCGCCAAGCCCGATGCCGCCTGCATGACATCGTCGTAGGCGGGCTTGGACTTATAGGGGCCATCCTGACCGAAACCATAGGCGCCCACATAGATGATATCCGGCTTAATGGCGCTGACAGCGGGGTAATCAAAACCAAGCCTGGCGATGGCCTGCGGGCGCATGTTGTGTACCAACACAGCCGCCGTCGGGATGAGTTTGCGCAGCACCTCCTTGGCCTCGTCTCGCTTGAGATCGAGGGCCAAGGAGCGCTTGTTGCGGTTGAGATTGAGGAAAATACCCGCCATGCCGGGATGGCGTACGAGGCCCATGTTGCGGGCGATATCGCCCGTTGGCGGCGCTTCAACCTTGATCACCTCAGCGCCCTGATCGGCAAGGATCTGGGTGCCGTACGGGCCCAGCAAAACACTGGTGATATCGATAATGCGAATGCCATCGAGCGGACCTGGCATGGTTGGCAACCTCCTGCGGAATTTGGCTTAGATCTCATTGCCTCGGTGGCGGTTAGTCGGCCTCGGTGGCGGTTAGCCGGTTTGACTCATTCATGCAAGGCGTCTATCACGCGCGGATGGAGCTATCGTAGTTTTGTCAGCGCGTGAGTATAGCGTGTATCGATAACGCCATTCTCTACCCGATTCACCTCTGGCGCTGGCTGATTGCTCCGGCTCCCTCAGGTGCGCAACCGGCTTACCGTTCTATGCGGAACGTAAGTATCAGAACCGCAAGTCGTGCACGAGCGGAGCGCGCTCGATAAACGAACACCTTCGTCGTATGGGCCGCAACCGCGTCCGAAGTTACGCAACCAGCGGTTGTTCTCCTCATCGAACTGCAATCGCAAACAAGCTTAAGGGCACCTGCTAAAAATGCACTTTTTCCGCGATTGCGGCGTTAGCTCCGTGCTCGAATCCTCAGGTATCACCTATCACTGCGGTTGCGCGCGCGGTGCTTCCTTGCACTCACGAAACAATTACTATTTTTAGAGGCGCCCTTAATATGCGCCGATTGAAACCGCTCATTTGAAGTTGGCACACTGCTTGCCGCACTCTTTGTCCGGAGTACTTCGGCACTACGAGGATGACCATGAAACCGATCAGCTCTCCCCTCAGCGAAATTAGGCCGGCCTATGACGTCGTCGTTATCGGGTCCGGATACGGGGGCGGCATCTGCGCGTCACGCATGGCTCGGGCCGGTCGCACGGTATGCCTGCTGGAACGGGGCCGCGAGATACTGGTGGGGGACTATCCGAATACGGCTGCCGAAGCCATCAAGGAGTTGCAGTTCCACACCTCTGATGGGCATATCGGCTCGCGCATCGGCCTCTACGATATTCATGTCAACGAACAACAAAACGCAGTCGTCGGCTGTGGTCTGGGCGGTACCTCACTCATCAACGCCAATGTCTCCCTAGCAGCCAAGCCGGAGGTGTTCGACAACCTCAATTGGCCAATAGGGATCCGCCAACACCGTGACACGCTGTTACAGCAGGGCTATCAGCGCGCAAGAGAAATGCTGAAGCCGAATCCGTACCCGGAGGACGGCGAGACACTCACCAAACTCGAAGCGCACAAAAAGTCCGCCGCGTTCATGGGCGAAGCACAGAACTTCTATCGCCCGCCCATCAATGTGACGTTCACCACCCCCGAGGGTGGCGTCAATCACGTGGGGGTGGAACAACAGGCCTGTATGAATTGCGGTGACTGCGTGTCCGGCTGCAACTACGGCGCCAAGAACACGACGTTGATGAACTATCTGCCGGACGCGTGGAATCATGGCGCGGAAATATTCTGCCAGGCAAACGTTCATTATATCGAGAAAGCCGGCGGCGGCTGGCTAGTTCATTACCAACACGTGGAGGTTGGGCGCGAAGACTTTGATGCGCCGGCCCTATTCGTTAAAGCCAAGCTCGTCATCGTCTGCGCCGGCACCATGGGATCCAATGAACTGATGCTGCGCTCGCGGGCCCAAGGTCTGCCCATGTCCGAGCGCCTCGGTAAAGGCTTTAGTGGCAACGGCGACATTCTCGGCTTTGGTTACAACTGCGACGGACCCATTCATGGCATCGGCTGGGGCACGCACAAGCCGGGTGAACTTGCACCCGTCGGCCCCTGCATCACCAGCATTATCGATCTTCGCGCAAGCGACGACTACGAAAAGCGGATGGTCATCGAAGAAGGCTCCATCCCCGGCGCGCTCAGCACTTTTTTGCTGGCAGCGTTTTCTGCGGCCGCCGCCGTCATCGGAAAAGACACCGATGACGGCATCATGGACAAAATTAAGGAGAAAGCACGGGAAGCGCAGAGCCTGGTACGCGGCAGCTATCACGGTGCCGTCAACAACACGCAGACCTATTTGATCATGAGTCACGATAACGCCGCAGGCGAAGCCGTGCTCAATGAACACGATTGCATGGCGATCAACTGGCCGGATGTTGGCAAGCAACCCAACTTCGTCATCGGCAACAACAATCTCTACAAGGCCACGGCCGGCTTAGGCGGCACCTACGTGGAAAACCCGATTTGGACGCCTTTGTTTAAACATAGCTTGATCACTGTGCACCCATTGGGCGGTTGCAGCATGGGCAGCAACGGCTCCTCTGGGGTCGTCAATCACAAAGGTCAAGTGTTCAGCGGCGGCGGTGATGAAGTGCATGAAGGATTGTATGTGTCGGACGGATCGGTGATTCCGACTTCACTCGCCGTCAATCCGTTATTGACCATCAGTGCGGTTACCGAGCGGTGCTGCGCGCTGATTGCGGACGATCACGGTTGGACCATTGACTACACCCTGTGCCCTGCGCCCCTGCCCGGGCGCACGGAGAAGTGAAGACTGGTGTGCGATTCACCGAGACCATGAAAGGTTGGTTCTCGGCCGGCGCGTTACCCGGCGAAGCGTTGGATAGCTATCGAGAAGCCGCGTCGGCTGGCGAGGCCGCGAACTCGGCAATAGAATTCACCCTGACGATCTTTTCACACGATCTGGACGAGTTGCTAAATGATCTGAAGCATCCCGCGAAGCTCAGCGGCACCGTCGAGTGTAAAGCGTTGTCGGAGCAACCGCTGAGTGTCAGCGACGGGGTTTTTAATCTTTTCGAAAAGATGCCGTCACCGCCCGACACCCGGCACATGATCTACTCCATGGTGTTGACCGCCGGGAACGGCGAGCAGTTCTTCTTCAAGGGCTACAAAGTCGTCAAAGACGATCCGGAGGTACTCGACATTTGGCCGGACACGTCCACGTTATACGTGAGCGTGCAACGGGGCGACAGTGAGTCAGGCGGTTTGGTTGGAAAAGCCGTCTTGCACATCGAGCCTGAGGACTTCGCCAAACAGATGACAACGATGGAGATAACCGGAACCACCGAACCGTTGAAGAAACTGGAAGCGCTGGCTCAGTTTGGCAAATTCTTTGCCGGTGTGTTGTACGAGAGCTATGGCGGCGTTTTCTACAATCCGAATGCTAAAGCGCCGCGGCCACCTCGTAAAAAGCGTCCGTTGCGCGCACCCGCGCCCGCAGTCCACGCATTCACAACGCACGACGGCGTTGAACTGCGCTTGACCCGATACCAAGGCGGAACCAAAGGACCGGTCATGCTCGTGCACGGATTAGGGGTCGCTTCTCGTCAAGTTGTACGACAAAGCGCTGTCGGTATATGCCATGGCGGAAGCGCAGGGTTACTGCAATAACGATAGTTGGGCGCCTCTAAAAATAGTAATTTTTCCGTGAGTGCAAGGAAGCACCGCGCGCGCAACCGCAGTGTATAGGTCATCACTGCTGTCCCATAAAGCATACTAACCCTTTGAATTTATTGGAAAAACTGTTTTCATGTCTCAAACACAATGCCATAGTCAGTTTTTTATGGAAATCAATAGCTTATACGCTGTGTTTAACTATTTTGTGGGACAGCAGTGATAGGTGATACCTGAGGATTCGAACACGGAGCTGACGCCGCAATCGCGGAAAAGTGCATTTTTAGAGGTGCTCTATATTTAGTGCCTGCGGACCGCTGGTGCTAAAATTGTGCTTCGAAGCCGGCTATGAAGTGTCCCACAATCGAATTTTCGTCTATTCGGACGACCAATTTGGCCAGGTTATCGGAGCGGCGTTTACCGAGGCAGGTGCTGCAACCGTGACCGTCTCAGCGCAGCTCGAGTCGTTGCGGGAGCAGATTGAAGAGATTGATTTTGTGTTTCTTTGTTCATATCGAGAACAGAGGAGTTTGGTTGGCGAAAGCGGCTTGAGTGATCTGGATAGTTGGTGCGCGGGGAACGGTGGCCCTGGAATTGTTCACCTTTATGGAGACGTAGATATTGACTACGCATTGATGCGAGGAATTTCAGTGCACCCCCCAGAGGGAGGCAGTCCAATGCGAATGAGTCGTTGGTCAAATTCGGCTCTGTCTATTCTGCGCCTGATCAATGCATCATCTGAGCCTTTTGCTGGAGCGTACTCTTATCTAGGCTCCGAGAAAGTGACGATTTGGCGCGCGGAACTACCGGACGATGATGGATCCCAATGGCTTGGATTTGCCGGACAAATTGCAGAAATTCATCGCGAACATGGATGGGTCGATGTGCTTTGTGCGGATCGTCGTTTGCGACTGATGGAAGTCGAAATCGATGGGGTTCGTCAATTCCCTGCGCAATTCATCCGATCCATCCGGTCATGCCTGACAAACAATCCATCGCCGGTGCAATAGCAAACAAAATCTGCATTCCATTGAAATGCGAACGAATGCGATGACCGTTGCCAATGCGCCACACTCTGGCCTCGTGGTCTTTGCATTCGCGCTCGCCATTACTGTCGTTGCATTTGTCTACGGCGCCAACTACCTGAACTTTCTGCAGTTTTCCCAAGACTTCAATCCGGTGCACTTTGCAAAGCTGTACGTGCACAACGACATGCCTTCGCTAGATGATTCAGAGGTTGGAACCAACGCCCGAACATACGGCTTGGTCTCGATGTATTTCTGGCTTGCCGTTGTCGCAGAGGCAATTTGGACGGACGGTGCCTATGTTGTGTACGCACTGTATACGTTAGCTTCCGTGCCGTTTTTCGCGTTTGCGTTCTTCTGTTTGGGCCGCGCGTATATCGGAAGCGCACTAGGTGGTATCGCTTTTGTCGGCATGATCGCCGCTATGGATGCGGCAATATATCGACTGAACCTAGGCTACGGATTTTCGCTCTTCAATTTCGCGTACGTAAACGACTTTACGCTCGCGTTCGGTGCATTATCGCTCGCGAGCATGATGCAAACACGGTATGTAGCAACCGGTCTCCTCCTGATGGTCGCGCTGATACTAAATCCAACCATCGCAGTCCATTTTCTATGCATCAGTTTAGGGACTGTAATCCTGCGCGAATTAATGACGCAGAGACAAATACCGATTCGACCAGTGTTGGCTATCCTCATTCCAGCCGCTATAGGGATTATTGGCGCCCTTGTGCAAGTGAAACTAGCAGTGCCTCACCCGAATCCGATTGACGCCGAAATTCGTGCGATCGCGATTCGCACTTACGGGCACTCGTCAATCCACTATGGTGGTCTGCTGCCCTATATCCGGACTATGGTGAGCCTGCTGCTGGCCTTTTGTCTCTACTCGCTATACCTGCGGAAACAAGATTCGGCACCAGCCGGTTGGCGTGGTGGACAGCCTCTTGCGTGGACCGTAGTCGTTGGACTAATTCTGATGCCAGGGATTTGGTACTGGCTGAGCTATACGTATACACCAGCACTCTTTATCACAACTGGCCCAAGCAAATTCTTGTTGGCTGCGGTTGTTCTTGCGGCACTTGTGCTTACAGACGTTGTATTCCGCACAATAAAGGACTTTCCGGCATTGTCGGTTCTGGTATTTGTCGGGGCGCTCATAGTCATCTTCGCGATTCCGTACATCAATGCTCGGGCTGGCGCATATCGGGTGCTACCGTTTGTCGTTTTCTCAGGCTTGGTACTGTCTTTTGCAACTAGCCGGAACTGGCGTGTTGTCATACTGCTGCAGTCTATAGAGCAGGCGCTTACATCGTTTATTAGCGATACCGAGCGACTTCAGGCAATCGCCAAGACCATTATCGCTGGCGCGCTGGCCGCCACATTTGTCGTTGGAGCGGCAATGCCATTGATCGACGGGCGTCTGGATTACGCCCAAGAGTTCCGCTCGTTCAAACGGGAACTGACTCAACACCTGGATGGTGAGTCAATTCTAGTGCCGTATACCGCTCCGGGCTCAACGCACTCCCGCTTCGGCGCATTCAAATCCGTTGTCTTGCGTACTGACACGCGTGCAGGCGCAATCCTATTCTGGTCGGTTGGACGAAACGCTTACTTTAACGACAGACTCAGGCACGAGAATGAAGAGCGCGTATTTCGAGCGGCCAACTTGCCAACCTGGAAGGAGGCATTATCAGACCATCGCAGGGAGTGGGAGAAGGCGCCGCGGCAATACCTGACCGGAGCCAGTAAGCAAAATGGGCGCGTGAGTTTTACGCAACCCAAGGTTTTCGAACTGGTTCGCGAGCGGCGCCAAGCACTGCAGAAGCGGCTTGCTGACTATTCGTGGCCGGATTTCCAAGCTTTCGCTTGCCGCATTGGTGGCACACACGTCGTGTACTTCAAAGACGTTGCGCAATCTGCGCCTGCCAACGCGCTGATTGAGGCGCCGCAATTCGTACTCTACCCGGCTTGTACCGACGCATAAGGCTTCGGCGAAGAAGGCTTGGCGAGCGTGCGGCCAGCGCTCAGGCGTGCTCCAACTCTTCGAACTCCCGGCCCTGGCGTAGCTCGTACGTCAATCTAAACGGCGGTTGCTCGGAGAACTCCAAATCCAAGAAGTCTTCTTCGCGTAGCTCCGTCCAACAATCCCACGAGGAGCGGCCTTTCTTCTTGTGAATGCCAAATAGCAAAACCGTGGCAGCAAGAACGTAGTCGCGAATGTGGCGCACGTTGGCGACCCGCTTCAGCATTCTCAACATTGCGCGCGGCCGCATGTAGAACCGTCTGAACGCGTATTTCTCGAAGCAGCGAATTTCGGCTTCGCTCATCTGTGGCTGGTCATAGAGCATCTCTCCCTGACCGTACCGGTACCAATTCTCGTGGCGCAACCATCCGCGCTGCTTTACTTCATTGAACAACGCAGTGCCGGGGTATGGTGTCGAAATATTCAGCTGGAACAGGTCGATATCCAAATCGATCGCAAACTCCAGTGTGTCTACCATCGACTGCCAGGTTTCCCCCAAATTGCCGATGATGAACGACGCGCGCACTTCCATACCGTGCCGGTGGGCGATCTTGACCGCCTCGTAATACTTCTTGCGATCGATTGGCTTGCCCAACCGCGCGGCTACTTCGGCGTTGCCCGTTTCGATACCGACGAGTACCTGGTGGCAACCTGCCGCTTTCATCGCGGCGGCCATGTCGTCGGAGAAGCAATCTCCGCGAATGTACGCCGTCCACGTAACGCCCAACTTTTCGGCTTCAAGGCCCTTGCAGAACTTGAGCACGTTTTTCTTCATGACGGTGAAGGTATCGTCATAAAACTGAATCTGTCGAATGCCGTATTTCTGATTCAGGTGCTTGATTTGGGCGACGGCGGCATCCGCATCACGGGTGCGTAGTACCGTTCTGGCCGAATTACAAAAAGCGCATTTTCCTGGGCATCCGCGCGTCATGAGCATGTTGATTGCGGGCAGATTGCGATATGAGCCTACTGCCGGAAAATAGTTCTTGAAATCAACGAGGTGGTAAGCGGGGAACGGGTAGCGGTCGAGATTCATCTCGATTCGGCGGGCCGGATTGTTCCGCACCTTGCCCTCTTCACGAAAAGACAAACCTTGAATGTCGCGAGGTGACCGGCCCTCGACAATCTCGCGCATCGTTTCTTCGCCATCTCCCCGAACAACATAATCGACAGCGGAGTTGCGCAATGTCCGCTCAGGCAGGGCTTCGGCGTGCACGCCTCCCATGACAATCACAGCATCGGGTACAACTTCTCGTGCGAGCTTAGCGATCGCGTGGGCCGGGATGCTCATATTGGTGAGCACGCTAATGCCGATAAATCGCGGGCGCTCCGCGCGCAGCCGTTCAGCCAGAATCACGTCGTCGAGTTTTTCTCCGTGCACGTCGTGAATCCTGACGGAGTAATCCAGTGATTCCAGATAGGACGCTATCGACAGCAAACCCAACGGTGGCAAGCTGTTTTGCAAGATGGCGCGATCGTCCAATACCGGCCAAGGCGGATATACAAGCGCAACGTCAAGCCGAGCTGTTTCGTTATTGATCATAGATTTTCCTGCCGTCTCGATGCTATCCAGCGTTCAACGAATTGCTTGTGAGTCCTCCTGATTCAGCGCCCGCGTCGATTCGGCCGCCGCCCACAGTGGAACTGATGGATAGCGAGCTGATGCCGGACATGCGCTGGCGAATTTGATGGTGCAGTACAAAATCGCAGACGAAACCCGTCAGGAAAATAATTGCACCGAACAATAAGAAATTAAGTGAAATGCTCAGCAGAGGCCGATTCGCAACGAGATACTGGTCTCCCATGCCGATCCAGTACATGAACTGGCTGCCCACCAGATATACGAATACGAGAAACGCCGGCACCATCAGTACTAAGCTCAAGACACCAAAAAAGTGTAATGGATTCAAACCGTAGCGGTGCGTGAAGAGCAACGATAGCAGGTCGAAGAAACCTTCGTAACGAAACGACCGATAACGCGAACCTCCGTGTTTCCGGACCACGTTGCCGACCGGAACTTCAGCAACCTTGAATCCGACCAACTGCGCCATAACTGGCATGTAGCGGTGGTAGTGACCGTAGACGACAAGGCTTTGGGCCAGATCGCGACGATAGGCTTTCAGGCCACAGTTGAAATCGTGAATGCTGAGTCCAGTTGACCAGCGAACTGTCGCGTTGTACAAGCGCGAGCCCAGCTTGCGAACGCTTTGGTCCTGGCGGTTTTGGCGCCAGCCGGTCACCAGATCGGCCCCCTCGTCCAGGCGTGCAATGAGCGCTGGAACGTCCTCCGGAAGGTCCTGTAAGTCGGCATCCATCGTGATGATGATCGATGCTCCCGATGCGCGAAAGCCAATCATGATGGCCATGGACTTGCCACAATTGCGACGCAGGCGAATGCCCCGCACGGTCGGAAAATCCTGAGCGAGCGTTTCGATGACGTTCCACGTGTCATCGGTGGACCCGTCATCAATGATCAGAATTTCATGAGACTTGTTCGCGAAGCTGTCGGCAAACATCTGCGACACACGGTCTACCAACTCCGGCAGGCTTTTCGCCTCGTTCAACGCGGGCACGAGAACGCAGAAGTCCGGACCGGAGGATTTGTCGGGCTCAGTCATGGCGGTTTCCGCGTTGCGGGTCAGTCCTGTTCTTGCGATGTGATCGGCGGGGCCCAGCGAAATCGCCATGCCAGATGTTTTGCTGGCCAATCGCTTATAATACCACGCTACACCCCGCGCAACGCTTGAAGCCACTTGCTGCCTACCACTAACCCCGAGACGAGTAAGCGACTTCTCGCGCCAGCGGCAGGCGTATCGCTGGAACTTTGTTGCGATCTCCCGCTGAAAGGTGGCTACGAGCCTTCGCACGCCTGCGTCTCTGACTTCTTCGGAGCGGTCATCTAGTGTGTGGCTTCTTTGGATACGTAGCGCCAACTGGTGCTTCTGCGGAACAGCACCAAACCGCGGCACGGCGTTGCCTGGCGACACTTGCCCATCGCGGCCCGGACAATCAGGGCGAATGGTGTGTTGGCAACGTCTACATGGGCCATCGCCGGCTCAGCATCATTGATCTTTCGGCGGCGGCTAACCAGCCATTTCAGAGCGCGGATCGCCGCTATGTATTGAGCTTCAACGGAGAAATCTACAACTACGTAGAACTGAGATCGGAGCTACGTGACCTCGGACACGACTTCCGGACCGATTCGGATACCGAAGTCATGTTGGCTGCGTTCATCGAATGGGGCCATGCAGCGCTCGGGCGCTTCGACGGGATGTTCGCCGGAGCGCTGCACGACACCGCAACAGGTGTCCATACGCTCTTCCGTGACCCTCTCGGGCAAAAGCCAACCTATTGGCATTCACTGCTGTCCCATAAACTTTCATGAGAATGTAAACTGTATCTGGACCTGAGTTTCAATAGGGCCTGGAGGGTCTCCTTTGAGTAGTCCCCACAGGTCTCTTCGCTCAAATAAATTGACTTGAAAGAGTCGAATAATCTGTTGAATGCTTAAATCGAGTTTGCTACAGAATTTCAGGTAAGCAACCATTAAACACATACACATAGCGACCCATATTTGAGTCATGACAGCATTTTTTGACGTCCCTACGAATGACTTAATCTTCAAATTTTGTTTGATGCATTTGAAAAATAACTCAATTTGCCAACGCGACTTATAAATATCTGCAATGGTTTTGGCAGTCAATTCGAATTGATTGGTGAGAAAGACGTAATGCTTGCCGGTCTGTGGGTCCCGATAACCCATCCGGCGCAACTTAATCGGACAGGTATCGGCTTTAGGGCCCGTTAAAATCAGCGTCTGATCTGAGGTAATGCCCTGCTCTTTATTCACCGGATGGCGAGAAATCACTCGGTATTTTGTATTGGCTTTCAACCGGGTGACAAAATAAATCCCCTTTGAATTGAGCAAGTTAAACCACGTGAAGTCCGTATAGCCACGATCAAACACCACAATAGAACCCGCATCCAGTTCTAAACTACGGCCTTGTGTAATATCTTGTTGTTTGCCTTCGGTAATAGTCATAAAGACCGGTAAAAAACCATCATGGTCCAGACCAACATGTAGTTTAATCGCGCCTTTGGTCTTGCGAAATTTGGCCCAAGGAAATAGTGATAAGCATAAATCAATGGTCGATGCATCCAAGGAATAAAGCTTATTTTTAAAACGAAACCCATGCCTAGGCGCCAAGCTTTGACATCGTGCCAGCAGCTTCCAAAATAATCCTTCGTAGAGTTGATAAGGCTGTTGCTCGTTAACACGAGCCAGAGAACTTCGACTGACCTTACCGATACCCAAATGGTAACTTTTGCGGCGTTGTTTATCCAGATTGCTGACAATATCTCGCAAACTACAGCGACCGGCGAGTTGGGCAAAACTCAACGCCACAAACTGTGACCAGCGTGACATTGTCCTCAATACACGGCCTTTATGGTGGGTCTTTGCAAGGGTTTCAAATTCATGTCTAGAAATCAGTTTTAGCAGCTGTGAAAATACGCTGTTACTGTGACTCAAGGCTATTATCCTGTTGATATTGAAAGATATTCTGGACCTCTATTCTAACAAATTAGCGCAGAATAGTCTTTGATTCTAAGCTCATTCAAAAGTTTGTGGGACAGCAGTGATTGGCATTGCACTAAAGATTCTCTGCTGTATGCGTCGGAGCTGCGCGCATTACTCGAGTTTCCAGGGTTTGACTGGCGCCTTAGCCGCGAGAACTTTGTTCGATTTCTGGCGAACAGCTACTACGGCGGTACAGATTCGCCAATTGATGGCATTTTTAAGCTGATGCCGGGCACGATTCTCGAGTGGGACGGCACGATGCCGCGCCTATCGACATATTGGACGAGCGTGCCAGGCGAACATGGCGCCAAGTGGTACGGCACGGACAACGATGCGCTCGACGAATTCGAAAGTCTGTTGGATCTGGCTTGCGCCCGCAGTATGCGGAGCGACGTTCCTTACGGCGTTTTCTTGAGCGGCGGTATCGACAGTTCACTGGTACTGGATTTTTGCCAGCGAACAAATCCGGACGTCGCCAGCTTCGCGGTGGCCATGAGCGAGCGTGATTTCGACGAGTCCAGCAAGTCGGACGTGATGCAAAAGTATCTGGACGTTCGGTCACATCGGCGCTTCACATTGACCGAGGAATCCGTAGTCGACGCGATGCGCGAAGTTTTGGACCACATGGACGAGCCCCACGGTGACCCGGGCTTGGTGAATGCGCATTTCCTATCCCAGAGCGTGCGCCCGCACATCACCGTCGGTATCGCTGGGGACGGAGGCGACGAGCTATTCGCCGGCTATGCGCTATTCAAGGCGGTGCCTGCAGCGCGCATATTGTCTCGCGTTCCGGCGGTCGTGCCGCTACTTAAGGCTGGACTTCGACTGTTGCCGTCGTCGGATACCTATATGTCCCTACATTTCAAAGTACGCGCTTTCTTGCAGGGATTTCCAGCAACAGACGCGCTTAGGTTGCCGCAGTGGCTGGCATCCACGGATCTACCCTCATTGGCGGAACTCTGCACAAACATTGACCCGAAGCGCATTCACGAGCCCGGCTTTAAGAAAGGCATATACGCGGACTACGCGTCCTTGGACGCGGAATTGGGGCCAAGCACAGATATTCAGAAATGCTTACATTTCTATCAGCGGATATTTCTTCCGGAATTTGTGTGCATGCACACGGACCGCGCGGCGATGCTCAACAGTCTCGAAGTTAGAGCGCCGCTGCTCTCCCCATCCCTGATTGAATTTGCCAATAAACTGCCGGACCGCATGAAGATGCGCGGTTCCAGGCTTAAGTGGCTAATGAGCGCGCTTGCAAGACGCCGCGGCTATCCGGACTTGATCACCGAGCAGCGTAAGCAGGGGTTCACATTCCCAATTGCCCGCTGGCTGAAGACATCATTGAGTCCAATGACACAGCAACTGGTTTTGGATCCGGAGTGGGAGGACGATCGTTTAGTCGCACCGGACGTTGTTCAGGCGCTGTATGAACAACACATGAGCGGAAGCGCGAACCACTACCGGACCTTGTACAATCTGACCGTATTCAGGGCTTGGCGGCGCAAATTCCCGAACGTCGCTCCTCCGGCTTGATGGCCCAACCCACGGGGTGATTCCACCGCAGATCGCAATTGTGCTCGTAAACGCAATCAGTTTGGATCGACAGTGCCGCACGTCCGCGGACCTGCTGCAACCCGATCGCGCGCGCCATGTCGAGCAATCATTCGCCGACGGCGGGATAGCGTGTGGGGCCCGGCTCTCGTACGTCGGTGCGGGATTTACGAACACCGGTAAGACGGTGTCCATGACCGCGTTCAACCGCATTCTTGCGTTCGACCCTGATGCTGGAACTGTTGATGTAGAGGCCGGCATTTCGCTCGGGAAGTTGTTTGGATTCTTGATTGAGCAGGGATATGAACTTCCAGTCCAACCGGGATATCCGGCAATTTCAATTGGCGGTTGTATTGCCGGCAACGTGCATGGAAAGAACCATGCGCGCGAAGGAGTGTTCGGTGCGCACGTTCGCGAGCTGACGCTGTTTCATCCTAGTCACGGACATATGACTTGCAGCGAGTCGTCTAATGCTGACGTACTCGAATTGACTATTGGCGGGTTGGGATTGACAGGGGTCATTCTCTCGGCCCGCCTCGAAGTTGTACCACTCGGGGGCGCTTACGTACGCAATCGGGTCGATGCAGTGGATTCCCTCGAAAATCTGTTTGAACGAGTGCGGCAGTCGTCGCTCGAATCGGACATGTGTTATGGCTGGTTCGATCTAACCCGACCGAAAAACAAGTCGTCGCATCGAGGTTTACTCGTGCGCGCGGAACGGACCCAAGAACCCGCCGAATCTACACAGCCGCGTTGGCAGAACCGCCTGAAGACATCCGCAAGAGAGTGGCGTCGGAGGCAAATATTTTCGCGGATAACGTTACCTTCGGTTAATGCGCTTTACCGATATAAATCGCTGCACACAAGCCAATCGCAATTAATTCATTTGTTTGACTTTCTATACCCAGCGTATGGCAAAGAAAGTTACTTCTACGGTTTTGGTGACGCCGGTTTCATAGAACAACAGACACTCATTCCGATTGGCGCAGAGTCGGAATATCTATCTGCTTTTTGGTCTTTGTTGGAGCGCCACGAGCCGTGTATCGCGCTCACTACCGTAAAGTCTTTTGCTGGCGCAGACGGGAGCTACTTGAGTTATACGGGAACTGGCACAAGTTTCACCGTAGACTTGCCGGCCAACGCCAATAGCAGGGAATTCCTGGCAAGTTTGGACCAGATCAACATCGACGTGGGGGCCCGCAGCGCCATATTGAAAGACGGCAGGATTTCGGCCGGGAGCGTGCGCCGACAGTATCCGGAATACGGTAAATTCAAGGCTGCGATCGACGCTTTCGATCCGAAACGCCAATTTGGTTCCGAACTTTCACGCCGGCTGGAATTGTAGATGTCACGTACTGTAATTGTTGGCGCCTCCGCTGGCGTAGGCCGCTCGATAGCCGAACGGCTTGCTGAAGATCGGCATGAATTGTTCCTCATCGCAACCGACATCGCGGACTTAACCCCACAACAAAAAGACTTACAACTGCGCTTTCGCACGCGCGTTGCGGTGATGGCCGTGGACCTGCGCTCGTTTGACGCGACTGCATTGCGTAACGAAGTCTTTGGGCAATTGGGCGGTATAGATAATGTCGTCGTGGTCGCAGGCGCGAGTGATCCGCAAGTTGACTCAGGTCCAATCGACCCCGGGTTCGTGCGCGACCTAATCGAAGTCAACTTCTTAGGCGCGGTAGATATCGTGAATGCATTCTTGCCCGACCTCGCAACTGCTCCGCAAGGAAATCTAGTCGGCATCGGCTCTGTCGCGGGTGTGCGCGGACGCAGCAATAACATGGTCTACGGTGCGGCGAAACGTGGGCTGGAGACTTACTTCGAAGCATGCAGGCACTGGTTGGCTCGCCAAGGTGGAGCGTGTGTCCAGTTTTACCGCTTGGGATTTGTTGCGACCAGCATGACTTTTGGCCAATCAACGCCGTTACCGGCTGCGTCCCCGGAGGCAATAGCGGAACGTATCGCCAAAAACTTGGGCAAAGATATCGGTATGTGCTACTTGCCAAATTGGTGGGCGTTGGTCATGACCGTACTACAGTTTGTTCCGTGGTTTGTGTTCAAGCGCCTGAACATCTAGAGGTGCCCTAGATTGAGTCTCATTTACATGTTCACCTCCCAACACGCGCAGGACGACTTTAGTTTTCAAGCGGAATTCGTGTGCGCCAACGCGTGGCGGCTCATCACGATGCAAGACGGGGATCCATTGTCTCCAAGTTTCGGTTGTTTTCATTACGCGTATTGGCGCGACAAAACATCGGAGTTTCCCGATGCGCGTTTTCAGGAGGCAGGCGCCACATTAGGGATGCTGGCGTCAGGCAAGTTCGATTCACTCGCCGCTAGTGAGTCATTGCCGGATCGTGAACGACTATACGGTGGATTTTCGGCAGGACTCGAACAACTCCGCCGCCAGCAATACAAGGAAGGCTGTTTTGATGAATGGTACAAAGGGGAGCGCGGATTCGCAGTAACCGAATTCACAGCTATTGCATACGGCTTAGCTGCCAGACTATTAGATGAACAAATCGAGCGCGCGGACCGCGACGTTTTGGAGCACGTATTACGCGCTTCAGGGACATGGCTTGCCGCGCGCCGAGACAAAGTCAAAGCCAATCACCAGGCTGCTGCCGCAGCAGCGCTTGCGCTCATCTGGAAAGTTACTGGCGACGACATTTATCGCGACGCGGCCAAAGATGCACTGCAAGACACGCTGGCTAGACAAACGGACGAAGGATGGTTTCCCGAAATTGGCGGGATGGATCTCGGGTACTGCAGCGTCCTCTTGGACTATTGCATGTTGTTCAACGCGGTAACGGGCGACGACGAATGTCTATCGCCCATGCGCAGACTCACTGCGTTCATGCTTCCGCATATTCATCCGGACACAACTATCAGTCCCGAATCCGGATTGTGTTTGAATCCGTATGTGAGCCGCATCGGATTCGCGTTGCTAGCCGAGCATGACGAAACAGCAGCCTCACTTGTCAACCTACTGAAAGAATTCTCGCCCGCCGAAAAAGCGCTGAGTGCCATTGTAGGTGACGACCTTCGATTTTGCCGTTGGTCGCATCTACCGTTGGTAGCTTTGGACATCGTGGAACACGCTCCGGAGCGGGCTGCGCCACGTTTTGCTGAGTCATATCCTGAGGGCTGGACATTGCGCCAGAATTCCCTGGTAGCCGCCTATCATCGAGACAACTTGCATGTATTTGTGTCAGCGGCAGGAGGCGGTACAGTCCGCGCTTATCGCGACCAAGTCTGCCTGTTCGAAGATCACGGGCTCGCGCTCGAACAGGACGTCACTACGTGGGTCAACAACGGATACGACACGTCGCGTTCGATGACGTTAGAGGAAAATGAACTGCGCCTGGAGGCGCCTCTTCGGCCTGCAACATTCTTTTTCCCGGGATTTCTATCCCGCCTGGTGTTGCGTGTCGGCTGTACTTTCGCATGGAGCGCAACGATGCTTAGAGCCATGATTGATTGGGTTCGGATCCGCTCCGGTACCGCCATTAATCAGTCGGCTGCTCCGATGGCGAAAGGACGCGCACAGTTTCGTTGGTCCCGTGCGATTGCGATTACGGAAACAGAGGTCGCAATCACGGACGCCGTCGAGGCGCAGACCAATGCCCGGATTTCATCGCCGCCGCGCTTGTTCTGGAATGGCCTCGTAAATCCGAAAGCAACGCAGGAAGACCCTGACTCCTTCCCGGTTTCAACGTTTCGAACGGTTAAACGATTCGGGCACCGACTTGAATCTTAGGCACGGCGTATTTCTCAATTAACTATTGGGCACCTGCTAAAAATAGTCATTTTTTCGTGAGTGCAAGGAAGCACCGCGCGCGCAACCGCAGTGTATAGGTGATACCTGAGGATTCGAGCACGGAGCTGACGCCGCAATCGCGGAAAAAGTGCATTTTTAGAGGCGCCCTTTAGCCTTCTGCGAACATCACCGAGTTACGTTCTTGGAACTTGAATATCGACATTGTTTATTTCTACCGATGGCTACACCGCGAGGAAACTGTTAGTGGTTTCCCGAAAGCGCCGTTATTTTACGTTCTACGTCAATGAGCTGGATGGCCCGATTGCAGCGGCTATGGGCCATCGATTTGAGCAGGTGTCCCAACGCAGCTTTTGTGGCCCCATAACGCAGATAGAATGCTCCCGCGTCAGCACGCTATGGATGACTCCGGATCCGTGCTGACGGCGGCGCGGCACAAGCGTTGCATCCAGTTGTCAGCCCAGCAGCACGTGTGATCGAAATCGGGTTCTACAACAATTCGTGCGTTGTGGTATGGCCCAAGCCGGCGTACGAACCCATCGGCCAGCACTTGTGGAATGATCCGATCGTGGCCGCCTACGAAATGAATCTGGGGCATCGCGGATAATGCGCCGGCGGCGTCGGCGGGATTGAGTGATCCGCGTAATGGGCTGACGCCATGGTATGCAGTCCATGCGGCGTGATCGAGATTGCCCGCGATGCTGATGACCCGTTTGACATCGGCGCGCATGGCGGCGATCAGCGCGGCGATGGCAGCGCCACCCGAATAACCGGCCAGCTCGATATCAGCCGTGTTGTTGCCTTCAGCCCATAGACGCTCGAGGTATGTATTGATGACACCGTTCATCGACTGCACGACTACGGGCGCAAACCGGTGGCTCGACCAATATTGCGGGCGGCAGCCGCGCCGTGTTTGTGCCGTGAACTGACACGGCCGCGCGAGGTACAAAACGCTTGCCGTCCGATCTTGAACCGCAAGGCGCAGGGCAACAGGATTGACGGGCGTTGGATTGGCGGAGAGCTGATACCGTTTCAGCCACGCGCGGCCATCCCCCTCAATGTAGACGCGCAACCGGTTTCCAGGTCCGGCGCGAAAGAAGGTTGCGATAACAAACGGGGATGAATCGATGTCGCGCCGCTCGAAGCCGGCGTCCGTGGCAATTCGTGTGGCATTCGCGTGAGGATTGATCAGAAGTGCAGGGTCGCGGCATCCCGTAGCAGCCAAGACTGCGAACACGAGCCAAATAGTGCTGCGCAAAAACTCAGCCTCTTTAGCATAAGCAAGTTTGGCATGGACTGAGGTTGCGGCCCGTGGCCCACCGTTCTTCTGCAGGCCACGAATGCCGGCTCCGGCGTCAGAATTCGACGCGGATGCTCGCCGTACCGGAATAACTCTCAAAGTCTTCGCGGCCGGTGACAGCGTTGAACTCGAGACTGCCGGAAATTCCGTGGTCACCGAAGTAACGCAATCCAACGCCGAACAGAACATCGTCACGGTCGTTAGCAGGCTGTGCCTGACCTGCACTTACAACAGTTTTTTCGCGTTCAAAATCGTACGCGTAGGTCGCCGAGGCGTAGGGTTCCCATGCATCTAAAGCATAGGCCACTTCGCCACCCAACTGGACCTGGCCAAGTTGCGTGGCACGGGCGGCGACCGCGGAGCCATCACTCTCAATGAAGGCGTCCTGCTCATCTTCCGCCCATAACAGACCGCCGTGTCCGGTGAACAGCCAGTTGCCAAACGGCCGTGTCGCGTTGACATTGCCAGCCAGGAACCAGCGCTCTGAATCGAGCGTACTGCTGATGCGCGCACCGTTGAAGGTGCGGAACTGGCTGATATCCAGTGACGAATAGCCGCCGCTCAGGTTACCGCCAACGCTGAAATGATCCCGTGACACGATAATGCCCAGGTACGGCACGATCGTATAGCCATCTATGTCCTGCTCACCGGCGTTGAATTGAGTTTCTATGTCGTTGTGTTCGTAACCGACCGCAACGCCGAGGATCACATTGTCTTTCAGAGCGACGTCAATGCCACCGAAAAACGAATCGAGGTCAGATTCAAACGCGGTTGACGGCAGATCGTTTTCCGATTCGTTGCGCGAATAACTGCCCCACAATCCCCACATCAGGCCGCGACCGCCACCGGACAGGCCGGATTGACTTTCAACGGTAGCGCCGCCGGCACTGCGCCGCACGCCTGTGCCACGACCGCTCAACGCACCGCGAATACGGCTTGATATCAAGTTGGATACAACCGTGGATGCGGTTCTCACCGTTTCTTGAGTGGTAACAGCACTACCTGATTGTGCCGTCGTACCGTAGTCCGTGCTGTAATACTGCGCGCCCGCGGACAGCGGCAGCAACAAACTGATGACAACGAGGGCTAGCGCTGCTAGACATTGCGACCGCATCTGTTTTTCTCCCAAAATTCCGTGAAATGACTACCCATCTTCGCCAATGACTATCCTGATTCGTCATTGGATTTATCTTGGCGTTGCGTTACCGACTACGGCCCCTCAGTTTGCAATTGAATGAATCGTTGCAATTAATGAATCGCGATTCGGCGAAATACAATGATGCCGTGATGCAGAATATCATGACAAACTATATTCCTAAAAACAAACCTTCGTGAAACGAGTAAGCAGAAGCGGGGAAGCGTTTTATTCGAATCGGCATTGCCGCGGATTCTGTGTTAGCGGCAAAGATTTTTAGCTTACGGTCATGAATACCATTCGCAGCAGGAGTGTCAGCACATGCGACAAATTCGGCTGATCGCATACATCAGCGCACGATGCAACTGCGCGTTGAATCAGGTGGTGTTTATAGGGTTGCTGTCAAGTGTAATGGTACCGGTACATGCAGCTACCGCGGTCGGGCGTGTTCAGGAAGCGAGTGGCGATGTTGCGGCGGTGTCCGTGCAGCGCCAAGAACGGAAGGTCACTGCCGGTGCTGAGCTGTTTCAGGGCGAAAACATCAAGACCGGGCAACGCTCGTGGGCGAAGTTACGCTTTTCCGATGGCACGCGGTTTGAGCTGAGCGCCCAGACCGAGATGCGTATCGACCGGCTTTCGCTTGACGACACGCCCGCTCAAGATCAGTTCAAAGCCAGCGTTTTCCGTGGCGTTTTCAGGTTCTTCAGTGGCTTGATCGCCAAACGCCGACCGCGCGCGATGGAAGTGATATTGCCAACGGCAACGATCGGGATCCGTGGCACTCAGGTGGTTGGCGAGGTCAAAGGGTCGGCCGCTACCGTGATTTTGCTGGAACCGGAAGGGGCGGAGCGCTTGCAGGCCATTGACGTATCAAACCCATTCGGCAGCGTTACCATCAGTCAGGCGGGCTTCGGTACAGTGATCCCGGACGCGAACAGTCCACCGAGTCCGCCACGGCGGATGCGCTTGAACACGATTCGCGATCTGATGCGAACGTTGCAGGCGGTGCGGCGGGTACCCATCCCACGCATCCGCCGGCGGTGATATCCGCACTTTGACCACGCGGTGCCGCGCGGGCGGCTGGCGGCGGGCTGGCGTCGTGTTGATCGTTGGCGCCACACAACTGGCGCCATTAGTGGTATGGCTTGCAAGTCCTGTGTTTCATGCCGGCTTCTGGCCGCGTACCGGCGGTGTGCTGATGGGTTTGCACGGCCTCACGGTCATCACGGCATTGGGACTGTTCGGCCTGGCCGTCGGTGCACCCAGGGTCTGCAAAGCCATCGTTCTACACCCATTTGTTCTCGTCCCGCTCGGCCTGGCGGCTTGGAGCCTCGCCGTCGCACCCAGCGTCGAATTTCCGCTCTTGTCGTGGTTTGGCGCACCTGAGATCGGTGAAGGTATCGCCTGGCACCTGCAACTTGCGGTACTGACGGCGGGTGCGATGCTGGTGGTGCGGATGCGGCGTGCTGCGGTTGTGGTGGCCGGCGTCGCGGCGCTCAGTATTTGCGTTGTGTGCGCGCTCTCATTCTGGGCCTCCCCTGACGCCGTGTTCTCCCCATATCCGCGGTTTCGTGATCATTTTGCGTTCTATGGCATCTGTGTGCCGGCCATTCTGATCGCATTTTGCCGCACACGTGAGCCGTGGCTTGTTAGCGCATGTCTACTACCGGGCCTTGTGATCGTCGCGATGTCCGCAAACCGTGCCGCACTGCTGTTTTGCTTTGTGCTAGCCCCGATTCTTGTATTTGCATTGACGCGAACGGGTTGGCCTCCGGCAAGAAAGCGGCTGGCTGGGAGCATTTTGGCCACGGCTATGCCGTTTGCCGGAATAGCGGGCCTGTACCTGTTGGGTGAGCTATTCGGTGCGTCGTATTGGAGCCGCGCGCGGTTGAGCGAGATTGTTCTCTCGGCCATTGGGGACGACCCGCGATTGCTGCTGACTGGAGCCGGCTGGGGTTCATTCACAGACGCGCTACTGGCACACGCAGGGTTGGCCAAAGTGAGCTTTGTGAGCGGACTTGACGGCGGGCCGAACTGGGACGCATTGCAGCGCATCGACTTTCACAGCCATAACTTTCTGGCCGAGGCATTGTTGTCCGCTGGTCTTGTAGGCGCGCTAATGGCGCTGGCGCTACCGGCGGCGGTGCCGTGGTTTTGCCGGGCACGCTACATTGGCTACGGTGTCAGCTTCGGCATTGTGCTCGCCGGTATCGCTACAGCCTGGTTTCAGTATCCGGGCAGTGTGCCGTACCTTGCGCTTGCGCTTGGCGCGTTGGCCCGCCCGCTGCGTTGGCGTGCACACCGCTCGCGGGTGGTCGCGGCGATCATCGCGCCGGCTGCGCTTGTGATCGCAAGCGCGATGGCGTTAACGCTGGAGCGATCGGTAGACATGGTTCGGCAAATCACATCCGTTACGCAGTCGGCAACGTGGGCAAGACCCGCTGCCGCGCCGTCCCGATGCGCGCCGCTCATCGACGACTCGGGACGGGGTGGCAGTCACCTGGCGCCGTTGGTGACGCGGGCTGTGGGTGACATCAAAGACAAAATTGAGTGCGCGCAGCCGGTAAATAGAGCGGAAGTGCACGCGCTGGATGCGTTGCTGTGCGCTGTTGATCGCTATATCGACGCCGGCGCAAATCTGCGCCTCACCGTCCTGGCCGTCGTGATTCGTTCTGATCTCGCATTCGCTCTCAAATCACCGGCCATCGACCCGTTGCGTGCGCGATATCTGCGCAATTGGCACGATCGAATCGAGTATGTGCTCGAACGCGCGCCTAGACGATCGGATCTTGCGGCGCCGTATCTATACTGGCGTTTGAACGCGGGCGACGATGCGGCGGTCCAGCGGCTGGCAAAGCAAATTCTGCGCGCCACGCCGCGCGATGTGGTGGGTATGTGGTTTCATGGCATCACGCTGCTGAATGACCCCGACGGTGCTGAGCGTGGATTAGCCGAGATGCGGGCGAGCCTTGCCGCTGGGCTCGAGCGCCGGATCCCGGTAGAGCCTGCGTGGCGTGAGCTGTTGACGGCGCCTTAGATATCTCTACTGAACAATTGCGCACGTCGTGCCCCAATGGGAAACATTCCTAAAAAGTGAGCAGCTAATGGGCAAGAAGAGCAAAGCCAAGAAGATCAAAACGCGAGTGTACGCAGCCGAGCTAGCCCGCCTGCAAGAAGAACTGGTGAAGATGAAGCAGTGGGTGCAGGCCAAAGGTCTTCGTATCGTCGTCATCTTCGAAGGGCGCGATGCAGCCGGCAAGGGTGGCGCCATCAAACGCATCACCGAGAAGTTGAGTCCGCGGGTGTGCAAAGTGATCGCGCTGCCGGCGCCCACCGAGCGCGAGCGCAGCCAATGGTATTTTCAACGCTACGTGCAACACCTACCGGCGGCGGGCGAAATCGTTCTATTCGATCGCAGTTGGTACAACCGGGCCGGCGTTGAACGGGTGATGGGTTTTTGCACCGATGCGGAACATAGCGAATTCCTTCGCTCATGTCCGCAGTTCGAGCGCATGTTGGTGCGCTGCGGTATCAAGATCATCAAGTATTGGTTCTCGGTCAGTGACGAGGAGCAAGAGAGACGTTTTCGAGAGCGCATCGATCATCCCACCAAGCGGTGGAAATTGAGCCCGATGGATTTGCAGTCGCGTTCACGCTGGGTGGAATACTCCAAAGCCAAAGATGAGATGTTCAGGCACACAGACATTGAGGAGGCGCCGTGGTATGTGGTGGACGGCGATGTGAAAAAGCGGGCGCGGCTCAATGTCATTTCCCATCTGCTAAGCCTTATAGACTACGAGGATCTAAGCCCCGAGCCGGTTGCGTTGCCACCGCGCCAGGCGGACCAAGGTTATGTGCGCCCACACATCTGCGAGCAGAACTTTGTGCCCGAGGTGTATTGAGGCGCGGTGTGTAGATGGGTGGGCTCTTAGCAGTCGGAGGGCAGCGCCGGCAGCGCCGGTAGCGGGGCTAGGGGGGCGGTGAGACTGCGCAAGAAGGCTACTAAATTGCGCACTTCTCTATCGCTTAGCCGCAGTGGCCGCAGCAGTTGCGGTCCGCCGTGGGTGTGCAGTCGGCCCGGGTCGAAGTTCGAATAATGCCGGACCACATGTTCCAGCGTGGCCAGCGAGCCATCGTGCATATAAGGGGCAGTGCGCTCCACGTTGCGTAGACCGGGTATGCGGAATTCACCAAAGGTGGATTGGACTAGGGTGACGTGCCGGGTGGCGGCCCTGTCGAGCCGCTCTTGGTTGTCGGCGAATTCACCGAGCAAGGTGTATGGGCTTTTGCGTAAAGCCTGAATGCCGCCATAGCGGCCCCGATCGACGCCGTCCCGGGTGAAATGCGGCACCGCCACGGTGGCGAACTCGCCGTTGGTGAAGGTAGGACCAAAATGGCAAAAGCTGCAGCGCCCTTTCCCGGTGAAGATATTGAGGCCACGCCGTGCTTCTTTTGGATAGCTGGCCGCTGCCGTTTGGTCTGCGGCGGCCACGGCATCGCGGTAGTCATCGAATGGCGAGCGGCTGCTTTTAAGAGCGGCCTGATAGGCGGCTAGCGCTTTGCCCACGTACACCAGAATTTGCTCATTGGACACCTTGTCCAGTTCGGCTTCGAAGATTGTTTGCAGCGAGCAAGTGAGCGTCCGATCCGCTCTTACCACCGCCGCCAGGGAGGCAAAAGTGGCATTCATCTCCGCCGGGGCGACGATGGGACGCAGGCTCTGGGCCCAGAGATTGTCATTGGCGCCATCCCAGCCGAACCAGCGGTTCCAAGCCAGATCCACCACCGTTGGCGTATTGCGATCCAAGCGCTTGACGCCTATCGCCTGAGGCTCACCATCGGTAAACCACCGTTGCGGTTTGTGGCAGGTGGCGCAGGACATATCTCCATCGCGTGACAGAGCTGGCTCGAAAAAGAGCTGTTGGCCAAGGGCGATGGCTAAGGGATTGTCACTCGCTTTGTTGCTGAGATCGGGTTTTGCGGGGGGTGGCCACGGGCCGTGGGAGACAATAGCCCGCGCCCGCTCGACCTGGGTGCCTGGGTGATCGGCGTATATATCGGCGCTGCCTAGGGCACAGCCGAGCAATAGCGCAGCAACACGGCTACTGGCATGGATCATTTACTGGCATGGATCATTAATGCTTAAAAACCCATCTCGTAAGCGTACTTGAGGCGTTGTTTGCCACCCGGGGTTTGCACGTTCACCGTCACCTGCCATTCACCCGGCATGTGAAACATGAGTCCTTTGGCATGGGCTTTGCCGCCGCCCAACTGCGTGGTGACCGGTGTGTAGTTCATGCCGTGGCCATGGGAAGGCATGCCGGCGTCCAACGTGGCTGCTACATCCAGCGGCGCCCCCGCTGGATCGCACACTTGTACGAAAGCCTCGAAGTGTTCGCCTACGCGCGGCTCAGCCGGCTTGAGGCGTACTAGCGCTTGCACCTTATCGTTCTTGGCCACGAATTGACCCTTGCCAGCGGCTTGGCAGGGATCGGCCACTGCACTTTTGCCGTAGCGGGTGGCTGCTACTAGCTCCATGGCGTTCCGATAGGCAATGCGTTTGGCAAGTTCCGCTGGCAGATCGCCCAGCCAGGCCCGATTGTTGTTGGCGTGAATGGAGACGAAATACCAGCGTTCGGGCGCGTAGGTGTCTGTCCCCAACATGAACCGGCGGGGAAAGTCTTGAAACAATTGGCGCCAGTCATCAGCAACCTGGCCGCCTTCATCGTGCTCACTGCGAAAAGCCAGATCGGCCCACAAGTTCGGGTATTTGCCCAGCGTGTCCCGCACCACATGGATCGCTTCAAAGCCGCAGTGAGCCCAGAGAATCAATGCGTCCGGGTTCTGCGCGAACATGCGCTCGATGGCGTCCGCGTCCGCGTGGGCGTGCAGGAACAGACCGTTGTCCTCAGCCAGTTGCACTACGCGCTTGAGCAGCGGTAGGTCGGCGTTTGTCCCGGACACGTGGAACTCGCCGATCCCCGCATAGCGGTTCTTGGCGATGAGCGAAGCCAGCATGTCGCCCACAGTGGCGTCGTGTAACCAGGAGCTGAGTTCGCCTCTCGCCCGGTAAGGACGTAGCACCGGCACCACCAGTTCCGGTGCGAGGGTGTAGAGCTTTTGCGTGCCCTCGTCGCTTGAACTGGATACGAAGGCCCGCTCTAGTCCTGCTTCGCGTAAGGCGGCGATGGCTTGGGGCGGAGGCAGGTTGTCCCAGGCGTCGCGACTGTAGTGGATGTGCGTGTCCACCAAGGGGCCTTGGTACCCGGCCCATGCGGGTGCCGCCATGGCCGCGGCTAGGCCAAGTCCGATTGCATGTCTCATGATGTTTCGTGTGCTTGTGGCTAGAGCTGGCGATTATTGCACTACCTGAGCGCTGGTCATGTTACAGCCGCCCCAGAATGCCGCCTAAGCGCTCGATGTTGCCAAGCACTTCAACCTGGCCTAGGCCCAGCCATTGCACCCGCATTACCAGGTGATCGGTGTTTATCATCTCGCCGAGTTGCACGATCTGATCGTGTACGCGGGCTGCATCACCGATCAGGAACCGGTCTTTGCAGAAATCATCGAAGTGTTCGGCTAGCGCGTTTTTCTGCCCGGTGTCGTTGTGCCTCCAGGCGGCGTAAGCCTGGTATTTGCTGAGCAATGGCCCGCGGCTGGCGGACCGCGCATGGGCTTCATCGCGCCCCACGAAACACTCGCGGATGACGGGGCAGGGACCCGGCTCGCCGCGGCCCGATGCGCGGTACGCTTCCTCAAACCACTCCATCCGCGCTGCTAGCTGAGTGAAATCGCAGGTCGGTGAGCCCAACCAAGCATCCGCCAAGCGGCCCGCCCGGCGAATGGCCGGCTCCACCTCGCCGCCCAGCCAAATGGGGGGTCTGGGTTTTTGCTTGGGCCGCACGCTAGCGCCCACGTTGGACAGGTGCCACGTTGGACAGGTGATAGTGGCGGCCATGGTAGCTCACCCGCTCCTCGGTCCAAAGACGCTTGATCACCTCTAGCGCTTCTTCCATACGCTCGGCCCGGTGGGCTTTGCGGGTGCCCATGGCCTCGAATGCCTCGGGACGGTAACCGAGGCCACCGGCCAGTATGTAATGGCCGTGCGACATCCAATCGAGGGTGGCGCCTTCCTCGGCGATGAGCACCGGGCTCAACATCGGGATGAGCATGACCCCCGCCCCGATCTGCATGCCTTCGATTGCGGGCAGCAAGCGGGCCATCAGCGGCACCAGTTGCAACATTTGCAGCTGCGGCCCAGTGACCATATGCTGGCCCACCAGCACCGAGGAGAAGCCGTTGGCCCGCGCCACCCGCGCTTGCTCGAGCAGGCCGTCCGTGACTTTGCTCAGATCTGCGCCTTGGGGCCATTGGGGAGTGAGGAATAAGCCGAGCTTCATTTGAGGGTCCTGATTCACTTTGGCGGTATTGCTTTGGCGGTGCTGAGATTTGTTATCTTCTAGGGCGTTACCTTCTAGGGCGAATTCGACGAGGGTACAACCTTGGGCATCATGGCCGATGGCGCATGGGCACCAGAGGACTGCGCCAAGCGTAACCGCCGGCGTTTGGCGGATTGTCCGAATTCGTCCAACTGTCCACGCGGGCTGTATTAGTACCGCAGCCGGCTGGAGGCCTACCCATGAGTTGGGAAAAAGAAAATGGTCGCGGGTTTAGGGCTCGGTTAGTCATTGTTGGAATTCGTTTCTTTCCCCGAAAAGCCTTTATCAAACCACTGCAAAATCTCATCATTCAAGAATATTTCCTCCAGCTTTTTTATGCTTCCCTGATGGGCTTTCCAAGCGTTGGCATCGCGGCGGAGTGAAAAGACTGTGTCGTAGCTAAGCAGGATAAAATCCACTAATTCAATCTGCAGTGCGGCGAGCCGAATCGAAAAGACGCGCAGCCCTTCCAAATAAGCCACGGCGGCGACAAGATGTTTTCTTTCTGGAATTGTTTGCGCAATGATGACTTTCAGACTCGGCTCTCGATTCTGTTTTTGGATCGCGTTGGCAAGGGCTCGCGAACTTTGTGTCACATCGAACGCATCAATGCCGCACAGGAAGGTATCCACGCCGGCAACCACGCCCTGCGCATCAAGATAGATCAGGACAAGGTGCTCGTCGGACAGTTGCTTGATGCCGTCAAGAATGCGCAGTGCGTCGTCCGCGGTATTTACGCTGAGCTTGGATCCTTTTTGGTTTACAGCAAGACGGTATTCAAGGACCAGTTCAGGGCGGTATATGACCCGTTTTTCGTCTTCCATTGATCCTCCTGCGGGATTTGGTTTCGACGACTATGCCGCCAACGTTAAGCCTGAGGGGTTGATTAGTCCAGCTTGGTGACCAGCAATACGGCGCAATGCATCGCGCCCTATCACACTTGAACTCTGCACTAATGTCGGAGCCGCAACACGATCATGCCGGCTTCGGTGACGCCGTTATCGATGTCGTGGAAGCACTGGCCGCCGGCCTCCAGATCGGTCTAGTACATCCAGGCGAAGTCGCCCAGTTCGTCGCCGGAGAGCAAGTCCAGAGCGCGTTCGAATTCCGCCATGGTGTAAGTGTAGACCCCGGCGAAGAGGATCGCGCCCAGGGTGATGCGGCGGGCGTCGAATTCGCCGGCGGCGTTTTGCGGGCCGATGTGGATGATGACGCCGGCGTATTTGACGCTGGCGGTGGATACGCCTCGGGTGAGGGTGCTGTCCACGGCGTCGAAGACCGTGTGGTAATCCCGCTCGTCCGGGGCGGTGGCTAGGGGGTCGATGACCCGCACGCCGTAGGCGTGTTGCGCGGAACGCCGCCGCAGCGGGTTGGATTCGGAGATGGTAATGTCGGCGGCGCCTTTGTGGCGCAGGATGAGGGCGGTGAGGATGTCGACGGAGCCGGCGCCGAAGATGAGGATTCTTTGTTCGGCCAGGAGGCGCAGGTTGGGCAATCGCTGCACCAATTCGACGGCGTGTAAACAAACCGTGGTAGGCTCGGTGATCGCGACGTTTTTGAGCGGGACTGTGGAGTCCGCCTCGATCAGGTATTGGTCGGGCATGGTGATATATTGCGCGAAGCCGCCGGTCCACCTGCTGTTTCTTGATGGTGTGTATGCCGAAGATACCTGGGGCGAGATACACTGCCACCGGGTGAAGACACCGGCTCAAGAAGAACGGCTACGTTTAGCCCATAGCCTCAAGTCAACCCATAGCCTCAGTCAACGTGTCGCCCGGTTCCTTGAGAGCAGAGGATTGCTTGAGCGGGACATCGAAAACAGCTATCTGGTCTTTGAGCAGCAAGAGGCGGGTGCGCCGCAGCCGCTGTTCGGCCACTCGATTAGTTACCGTATTGCGCTGGGTCCGATCAGGGACGCCAAGGTTTTCACCTTGCAAATCGTGCCGCCACGTGCGCACAGCGATGATTCGGCGCAGGCTGCCCAAGTAGCGGGTTTTTCCCTGCCTGCGGGGGCCGTGGCCGAACCTCACCGGCGAGACAAGCTGGCGCGGCTGTGCGGATAGATTTCGCGGCCAGCTGTATCAGAAGTCCCTTGTTGAGTATTTTTGAGACTGCATCTAGTAACCGTGCAGAAGTCTATCTAAATTTACCGTTGCTCAGCAGTTATGGGAATTACTTTTAGAGAAGGCTTTTCAACCGTATCCAAATAGACCTTCTCCCCATCTTCTCTCTGTAGTTCAAGGACAAACCTGTAATTATAGACCCCAGGGTTCAAGTCGGGTAACACGATTCCGGCCCAATAATAATAGACAGGACAAAAAGGATCCCTCATCATGTCAGGACCACCGTAAATCTTGAGTTCGGTCATTATCTTGTGTTCAGAAACGTCGTCCTCGTCGCCTATCTCATCGTCTAAAAAGACGATATTATTGATCTTTGGCATGGGTGGCCATGTCCCGTCGGGCCTTTTCTCACTATCCATAGCATAGATAATCCAGTTGATCACCTGTCCTGGCTTACAAACGGTTTGTAAGTGAGCCGTGCCCTGACCTTGTTTACCTACGCTATTATCCATCATATATAGCGTATTTTTGACTGTTCCTGTTTTAACGGCCCGATGAAGATCGATCACAGTGACAATATTAAGTTGGACCGAATTAAGTTGTCCTGTGTTTGGTTCTTGTGCTTCTTCATTAATCGCCATGGTTTTCCTCTTGGTATAGTCTCCCAACAAGATTTTGTCTCATCTGTGCCTTATAGATGCGGGACGAAATTTTTCTGGATAAATATAATTAAATAAATTGTAATTTTTCACCAACTCTATAGATACAAAAAACGACCGCAAAATATTCA
Source organism: Gammaproteobacteria bacterium (assembly GCA_012103455.1). GTDB lineage: Bacteria > Pseudomonadota > Gammaproteobacteria > HK1 > HK1 > WLWT01. Next base: position 871,627 of record WLWT01000001.1, on the reverse strand, counting down.
GCCACTTTTAAGTGTTCTTACCTATCAGGTAAAGAGAGGAAGTAGTCGCTATTGGCTCCAGACGATTCCCCACCTTAAACTTGATGGTATAAGGCGTGAGTGTAATATCTTTTTTGACGATGCCGACCCAATACGCGATATCAGTCCCAGTATAAGCATTCTTTTCTGGCTCACAAATTTCTTTGTCAATAGCAATATCATCAATAGCTACATAAGCTTCACATTCTAAGGGATAAATAATCCACACTAATCGATTTCCTACGGCCACAACTGTCTTTAAATCCTCTGTGCCTTGTCCTATAGCGGAGGTCTCAAATGCTTCGCCGGTCAGCCAATCGACCCGCAGTTCAAGCTGATCGGTCTCGTCAAGATGCCGCCAAGTGCCGGTGAGTTGCCCGGATCCTCGTAAAAAACGTGTCTCCAGCGGGGCCAACGCTTGCGCGTCCCAGCGGAAATTGGGCCAATCCTGTAGGTTCCAGAGCCAGGACATGATGAATAGAGTGGGTTTCTATTCATCATATTTTGCCTTCAATATGATGAATAGCAAGCCAATTTATTGATCATCTGGCTGATGAGGCCCGGCGCGACAGGCTGCTAGCTCTCGTTGTGCGAGACCTCGATGAGCCGCCGCGTGCCGGCCTGCGCATCATAGACGTGAAAATTGCTCATCTGGCGCCCGTACAGGTGCAGGCTGATGGCCGGCTCGCGGTCCTGCGAGACACCGGTTAAGTGGATGTGATCGGGGTTCGGCACGAAGGTGGTCACGGTGCCGGGGGTGAGCAGGATGACCCCGCCGCGGGCCAGTTCTATCCCTTCATCGCGATCGTGATGATCATCGGTGCGCACGTAGTTGCGCTCTTCCAGCACCCCTTCAACCACGCCGACCACACCCCATGAGCCGTGATCATGGATCGGTGTCCATTGCCCTGGCCGCCAGACGATGGCATAGAGCGAGCAGTCGCCGTCCGGCGTGGCGTGGATGAGGTTGCGCGTATAACCGTCGAGATCGGACTGGCGGTGCCCCTCTTCCAGGAAGTCGCCGGTGCGCTTGAGCAGGTCCAGCATCATGGGGGCCAACGCCTGCACGCAGTCGGCGGCATGGGGGCACGCGCAGGAGGCCGCGCGGCAGTCGTCTATGTAGGTTTGGAGTGCGGTGTTCATGGGTCTTATTGGTATCACATGGATATCTCAGGGGGAAAGAATAATTTCTTTAATGGTTTAGAGAAAGAGAAAGTTTTACTGTTAACGGATGCAAAAACGCTTTCTCGTACTGCGTATTGTGGGAAAGCACTTGGGTTTTTCCGTGCGATGAGCTTTGCACCGGTCCGCCGCGTAGAACTGGCCCATACTGTGGCGGTCACACGCTGACGGAGCATCAGAAGGAGAGCTTGAATTATGTCCGACGTCGATAAGAGCCGCCGCAAGGCGATGGTATTGATGGCATCTTCACTCGCCGCCGCGGCCGTGCCGCTATCAACCGCCGCGGCGAAGCTAGCGCCGACCCCGGCCCAGGCTGAGGGGCCGTTTTATCCGGTGGTGGATTTCTCCGGTATAGGCAATGACCTCATCACTGCCGCCGATGGCAGCAAAGCCAACGGGCGCCCGCTGGCATTATCGGGGGCAATTTTGGCTACCGGCGGCCAACCAGTGGCCGGTGCCGTGGTGGAGATTTGGCAGGCGGACAATAACGGCAACTACCGTCATCCTAGGGACCGCGAGGATGAGGTTGATCCGGCATTCAAGGGCTTCGGCGCTACCAGGGCTGACGCTGATGGCCGCTACGATTTTCTGACCATCGTGCCGGTCCCCTACACTGGCAGGCCGCCGCATATTCACGTCAAGATTAAAGCGGGCGGCGAGACGCTTCTTACCACGCAGCTTTATCTGCAGGGTGACGCCCGCAATGATCGCGATATTTTGCTCCGCGGCCTGTCGGAAACAGCCGCCGAAAGTCTGATGATCGAGCCCCGGGCCGCGGACGAAAACAATGTGTATAGGGCTTCCGCCGATATCGTTGTGGTGGTCTAGACGTTCACTGCGGTAGCATCCCCGCTTGCAATGGTTGGGGATGCTGGTGGCGGAGCGGAACAATCTAGGGGCACTGATCGAGCTAGAAGCCTGCGGCGAGCGGATATTGATCACCGATTGCCGGGTGGCCGGAGCGCCGGTGCCATGGACTGGACGGGCCATTGAGGCGGCCAGTAATGCGGTGGCGCGCGCCCTCACGGCAGCCGGTCTCGCACGGGGCCAACGCATTGCCATCATCAGCGAAAACCGCGTCGAATATCTAAGCGCTTATTTTGGCGCCATGCGCGCTGGCTTGGTCGCCGTTCCCGTTAACCACAAACTCGCGCCTGACACGGTGCGCTACATTCTGGACGATGCGGATATCCGCTTCGTCTTTGCCGATGCAGGCCGTGCCCCTCTTTGCCTGGCGCATGTTCCGCGGGTCAATTTCGACGACGAAGCCGCCTATCGGACATTTCTTCAACCAGGACCCTTCGCGGCCCTCGCGCCAGCGCATGATGAAGTCGCCATGTTTCTCTATACCTCTGGCTCCACCGGACGGCCAAAAGGGGTCCCGTTAACCCATGCCGGACAGCTCTGGGTCTGCGGCAGGCGGCGTGCACTAGGCGTCGATTACGGCAAAGAGCGCATTTTGGTGGCGGCGCCGCTCTATCACATGAACGCCCTGGCGCTGGCCAAATTCGCCTGCTTCGCGGGCGCGTCCATGGTGCTGTTACCGCGCTTTGATGCCAACAGTTATATAGACGCCATCGCGCAGCACCAGTGCACCTGGATTACCTCCGTTCCGACCATGATGGCTTTGGTGATGCGGGAGACGGAGCACTTGGCGGCGGCGGATCGCTCGTGTGTCACCAGTGTGCGCATGGGCTCGGCCCCGGTGACCTTGAAGCTGTTGCGACAAGTCAAAGACGCTTTTCCAGGGGCTGGGATTCAACTGGGCTACGGCACTACCGAGGCGGGTCCGGTGGTGTTCGCGCCGCATCCTGACGGTATCAAAGCCCCGGATTTGGCCTTTGGCGTGGCCCATCCGCAGGTGGAGCTACGGTTGGTGGACAGCGCGGGTCAAGAGTCGGCGGAAGGTGTGCTGGAACTGCGCTGTCCGGCGCTGATGCCCGGCTATCACAACTTGCCGGAGAAGACCCGCGCGGTCTTCACCGATGATGGTTTTTACAAAACCGGCGATGTCATGCGGCGCGATGAGCAGGGTTTTTATTATTTCGTGGGCCGCGATGACGATATGTTCGTGTGCAATGGCGAGAATGTGTTCCCGGAGCAAGTGGAGCGGCTGTTGGAGCTACATGGCGATGTTATCCAAGCGTGTGTGGTCCCCGTGGCCGACGCGGTGCGTGGGCATATGCCGGTGGCGTTCGTGGTGCCGCGCCCTGGTGCTGAGCGGTCGGTGGCAACGCTTAAACAGCATGTGATAGCCAACGGACCTGCGTATCAACACCCCCGCCATATTTGCTTTCTCGAATCATTGCCGCTAGCCAGCACCAACAAGATCGATCGCAATAGGTTGGCGGCCATGGCCCGACAGCGCGTCATGGCGCATCTTGAGAGGAACTCTTCGTGAGCGATAAACCGACCATGGATCAGCTTCAGGCGCTGTTGTCCAAGTCACCTTTTAATCGGTTCTGCCAAGCCAAAATCGAGCGTATCGATTACGGCAATATGGAACTGGAATTACGCATGCCCATGCGCGCCGAGTTCGAGCGGCGGCCGGATTCCGGTCAATGGCATGGCGGGCCCATCGCGGCACTGGTGGATACCGCCGGTGACTACGCCATGGCCCTGCACGTGGGCGCCCTGGTTCCTACCATCAATTACCGCACGGATTATCTTCGCCCAGCGATCAACACTGATCTCATCGCCATCGCCAAGGTGCGAAGAGCGGGCCGCTCGGTGGGTGTAGTGGATATAGATATCTTCAATGAAGAAGGAAAGTTGCTGGCCGTGGGCCGCGGCACCTATGCCGGTAGCGCCGGATGAATAAAGCCCCGATGAATAAATAATTAAAGGGCACCTCTAACAATAGTCATTGTTTCGTGAGTGCAAGGAAGCACCGCGCGCAGAACCGCAGTGTAAGTGTATAGGTGATACCTGAGGATTCGAGCACGGAGCTGACGCCGCAATCGCGGAAAAAGTGCATTTTTAGAGGTGCCCTAAATTCTTGCAGGAGTAACACATTATGAGAGCAGCGCTGATCCGGGCGCACGGTGGTCCCGGGCAATTGGTATTCGACGCCAATTTTCCCGATCCGGTGCCGCAAGAGGGTGAGGTGGTAGTGGCGGTCAAGGCCGCCTCGCTCAACTACCACGATGTGTTCACCCGCCGCGGCATGCCCGGCATCAAGTTGACCTTGCCGGTGATCCCGGGGCTGGACGTGGCCGGCGAAGTGGCTGAACTAGGCCCCGGCGTGGAAGGGTGGTCGGTGGGCGATGCCGTGTTGGTGGATCCGGTCGATCGCAGCAAAGGTGGCTTGGTGGGTGAGACTATCAATGGCGGTTTGGCGCAGTACTGCAAAGTGCCGGCCCGGCAATTGGTGCGGATCACCGATGGCGTGACTTTCGAGCAGGCCGCCGCGCTGCCCGTCGCCTATGGCACGGCTCACCGGATGATGTTCGCCAACGGCCATGTGAGCGCGGGAGAAAAAGTCCTGATCTTAGGGGCCAGCGGCGGTGTTGGCACCGGCTGTGTGCTGCTGGCGAAGCAGGTGGGCGCGGAAGTGGTCGCTTGTGCCAGCAGCGCAAGCAAGCTTCAACGCCTGGCCGAGCTGGGCGCGGATCACCTGCTCGATTACACGTCAACTACGGGCCGAGTGGGATTCCACAAGTGGGTCTACGAGAAATACGGCAAACCTTTCAGACGCTCTTACGCTGGTGGTGTCGATGTAGTGGTCAATTTCACTGGCGGCGATACCTGGGTGCCTAGCTTACGGGCGCTGAAGCGGGGTGGACGCCTGCTGACCTGCGGCGCCACGGCGGGTTTCGATCCGACCGAAGATATACGCTTCATCTGGACGTTCGAACTCAAGATCCTGGGTTCCAATTCGTGGCTAGTGGAGGATCTGGTGGCGCTCATGGACATGATCCGCGAAGGCACCATGGCGCCCGTTATCGATCATGTGCTGCCGCTGGAGCAGGCGGCGGAGGGTGTGCGCCTCATCGAAGAGCGGGAGGTCTTCGGCAAAGTCATCATTAAGCCGTAACAGCAGGGCTCAGTTGCACTCGTGTCGGTCATTATCGTAGGTGCTGGGATCGGTGGATTGACCCTGGCTTTGCGGCTACACCACCACGGTATCCATTGCCGCATCTACGAGGCGGTACCGCGGATCGAACCGCTAGGGGTGGGCATCAACGTGCTGCCCCATGCCATGCGTGAGCTAAGTGCTCTCGGCCTGCAAGCGGCGCTGCTGGATGCTGGCATAGAAACCCGGGAGATGAGTTTCTATAACCGCTACGGCCAGTTCATTCACTCAGAGCCCCGTGGCTGCTTTGCCGGTTATAAGTGGCCGCAAGTATCCCTGCACCGCGGTGCTTTGCAGCGTATCTTGGTTGACGCTGTGACCGAACGGTTGGGCGAGGACGCGCTGATAACGGGGCACCGCTTCGTTTTCGGTGAGCAAAATCCGTCCTATGCCATCGCTTGTTTTGAGGTGGGTGGCGGCAGGAGCCGAATTGGCGAAGAGGGCCGCATCGAAGAGGCGGCGGCGGAAGTGCTGATCGGTTGCGATGGCATTCATTCCGCCGTGCGCAAGCTGCTCCATCCGCATCCCGATCCGCTCAACTACTCCGGCATCACCATGTGGCGCGGCGTGACCCGCTGGCAGCCGTTTTTGAGCGGCGCCACCATGGCTTACGCGGGCTGGTTGGAGACTGGCAAGCTCATCGTCTATCCCATTGATGATCAGCGCGACAGCGAGGGGCGCCAGCTCATCAATTGGCTGGTGGAGTTCTTTGTGCCTCCGCGGGATCCGAGTGGTGATTGGAGCCAGCCGGGGCGCTACGAGGATTTTCTGCCGCGTTGCGAGGATATGCGCTTCGATTGGCTGGATGTGCCAGCGTTCGTGCAGGCAGCCGACTTTGTGTATGAGTACCCGATGGTCGATAGAGATCCGTTGCCCTACTGGAGCGATGGCCGCATCACTTTATTGGGCGATGCCGCCCATCCCATGTATCCGCGTGGCTCAAACGGTGCCGGGCAGGCCATTTTGGATGCGTGCGCGCTGGCTGATGAGTTGGCGCGCCAATACGATCCTTTAGTGGCTTTGCAACTCTACGACGACGCGCGCCGGCCCGCCACGGCTCAAGTGGTGCTGGCCAACCGGAGCCATCCGCCGGATGCGATTTTGCGCGAAGTCTATGAGCGCACCGGCGACAAGCCGTTTGAGCGTATTGACGATGTGATCACCCGGTTTGAATTGAAGGCGTTGTCGGAGCAGTACAAACAGGCGGCTGGCTTCGACCGGCGCACGTTAGACGCTAACAACTAGCTCCCAAGTGTTTGCGTGTATGCGCTTTGCGTATATGTTCGCCGCCCGTGTATACCCAATAAGCGCTTCGCCGGGATGCTATGCGTCAGCTCAATATGACGCGGGATGCGTTTTCCGGGCGCATTGGCGGTAGGGCACCTGCTAAAAAACAGTCATTGTTTCGTGAGTGCAAGGAAGCACCGCGCGCAGGACCGCAGTGTATAGGTGATACCTGAGGATTGGAGCACGGCGCTGACGCCGCGATCGCGGAAAAGTGCATTTTTAGCAGGTGCCCTGTAGGCGGCGGACGTTAGATATCTGGTTATTGCCCGGTAGCTCCAGGGAATTCGGGGCCATGCCGGAGGTGGCCAGAGGGTTTGCCGCCGGGAGCGTGACTCGGCACAATCATACCTCGCCCGACTCATACGCAGGGCGTAGGTCCAGGCCTTTTTCGACAGGCCTTTCGCCAAGGCGGCTCGGATCGAATTTTGGAGAACTGCTCATGAACCGAATGCAAGGCGGCTGTCAATGCGGACAGGTGCGTTATGAGATAAGCGCAGAGCCGGTAGCGTTGTACGCCTGCCATTGCCGGGATTGTCAGTACCAATCCGGGAGTGCTTTTGGCATGAGCTTGATAGTGCCGGGGGCGTCTTTTCACCTTAGGGGCGGAACGCTGAAGACTTTCGAGACCAGCACGGCCAGTGGCCGCACCAAGCACTGTGCGTTTTGTCCTGAGTGTGGCGTGCGTATCTACAACACTACCGGCTCGCACAAGAGCATTAAGGCGGGCACTTTGGATGAGCGCGGCGGGCTCGCGCCGCAGGCGCATTATTGGACCGGACGCAAGCAGCCGTGGGTGGTGCTGCCGGACGGCGTGCCGTGCTTTGCGCAAGACGGGAGCGGCGAGCGAGCGCCCTCTTTCTAAAACCTGATGGAGAGATCTTGTAACCACACGGGCATCAAATCGAGTAGCCAGCTCTCGATCGGCTTGTCCATCTTCGTGAGTATGGCAATGCTCACCACTATGAGGGCTAGCCCCATGATGAGTTTCGCATGCGGCATCCAGCGCATGAGCATTTGCCGGCGCGAGACCACCAACTCACGCGAGCCGTAGGACAACGCGACCAGGATGGTGGAGATGCCGAGGCCGAATAGGATCATGGTGACGGTGGCTTGGCCCAAGCCTTCGCCGCTGGCAGCGAGACCGATGGCGCCGCCTAGGGTTGGACCGATACACGGGGACCAGACGGCGCCCAATAACACACCGACCAGGAATTGGCCGGCCACTCCACTGCTTTGCACCGCATCAATGCGTTCATTGGCCGCGCCCGCGAATGGCGAGGCGGCAGCCGAAAGCACCATTTGCGCCTTGGGAATGAGCAAGATGATGCCGAACACCAACATGATAACGGCGGCGCTTTGGTTGATAACGCTGTCGTCGATGCCCAGCAGATGACCGAAGGCGGTAACGCCTACGCCCACCACGGTAAAGGAGAGCGTCAGTCCGCCTGCCAGGGCCAGCGGTCCCCAATGGCTGGCCTGGAATGCGCCAGCGATGATGATCGGCAATAGCGGTAGCACACACGGGTTGATCAGCGTCAGTATGCCCGCAACATAAGCCCAAAAATAAGTGATCATGACCCGTGGTTCTGATCGCTTTGATAGCGAGCCGGTTATTCTGAAGTACTGATGGTCATATCCGCCCAGGAATGGGCGGACGCTTCGGGTAGCCTTAAGTGGATTGACTTCAAGTGGCGGCGTCGAACAAACGTGCGATGGCTTGCTGATCGGCTTGCGCCACTACCCGCCCCACCTCTTTGCCTTCGTTGAACATCACCAACGTGGCGCGCCGTGGGATCTGCAGCTCTTCGACGATGGGCGCCTTGGAGAAGGTGTCCCAGTCCACTTTGACGATCCGGACGGCCTGGTACTTGGAGTTATCCTCGAGTAGAGCACTCACGGTGCGCTGTTGGGCTCGGCAAGTACCTCACCAAGGGGCGTAGAAATCCAATAAGAACGGCTTGCCTTGCGCGAGCAGCTTGTCGTAAAGCTCACGGCTGTAATCGACCGTATCCTCCGCCGCACGCAACGAGGGGGTGGCCAACAGCAAGGGCAAGGCCGCGAAACGCAATGCTTGGCGTCGTTTCATGGTCGTAACTCCTGATTGTAGATCCGCTACTTCGAGGGCAGGGCGCCAGCATAAGTTCCCGCCAATCCGCACGAGATTGAAGGATCATGTATGAGGTAGAGCGATCGCTTCGTTACAATGGCGCCTCTGGTGAGCCGGGGGACTATACATGATGGTTACAAAGAACGGGCCACGGCGGGGTTATCATGATATCGGTGGATTGCCGGAGGGCGCCATCGACCGAAGTGGACATGTGTTGGAACCTTGGGAGAAGCGTGTGGATGCCCTGCGCGGCATCCTTGGCGATGACAAGCGGCGGTTATTGCGCACCGATGGTCTGCGCAATGCCATCGAGACCATGGGCGAGGATCTCTACCTCGAACTCAGTTACTACGAGCGCTGGATGGCAGCCATCATCAAGGTGCTGACGGAAAAAGGCGTCTTGACCCGGCAGGAGATCGAGGCGCGCATGGACGACATCGTCGAGCGGCTAGGCATCACGCCGCCCGCCAAGCGGCCCATGCCGCCGGCCGGGCGTTAAGTGCATGGCCCAGTTCAGTATCGGCGATGCAGTGCGGGTGCGCGACGATTATCCGCCCGGCCATATCCGCACGCCGTTCTACATCCGTGGTAAGACCGGTGTCATCGCCGATGCCGTGGGTGAGTTCTTGAACCCCGAGTCTGCCGCGCATGGCGGCGACGGGCTACCGAAGCAACCGCTGTATCGCGTGCGCTTCCGTCAAGTGGATGCCTGGCCTAGCTATACGGGGCCGGCCGGCGATACCCTGGATGTCGAAATCTACGAACATTGGTTGTTGCGGGCGGAGGATGCGCAATGAGCACCGAGCATCATGATCATGACCACGCCACTACTTTTCAGCCCGATGAAGAGGATTCCTTGGGTTTTTATGCCATCGCCGAGATGGCCGTGCGTGAGCTGCTGTGCGAGCGCGGCCTCATGGAGGCGGGGGAGCTGCACCAGGCGCTGGAGTGGTATGACCGGATTGGCCCAGGGCAGGGAGCCGCTGTGGTCGCCCGTGCCTGGACCGATACGCGGTTCAAAGAGAAGCTGGTCAACCGTCCGATGGAAGCCATGGACGAGTACGGCATCGCCATGGGCCAGGTGCAGCTCTATGTGGTGGAGAACACAGCGCAATTGCATAACGTAGTGGTGTGCACCCTGTGTTCGTGTTACCCGCGCGCCCTGCTGGGCATTCCGCCCGATTGGTACAAGAGCCGTAATTACCGCGCCCGGGTAGTGGCCGAGCCGCGCGCCGTGTTGGCCGAGTTCGGCACCGTGATCCCGGACACTAAGGAAGTGCGGGTGCACGACAGTACCGCTGATCTACGGTATCTGGTGTTGCCCGAGCGGCCTGCGGGAACGCAGGACTGGGAGGTAGCGGCACTAGCGGGGCTGGTCACGCGTGACACCATGATCGGGGTGACGGTGCCTTCTCCATAACACTGTGATAAGGGCGCGCGGCTGACACTTGCGGGTGCATCGAGCCCGTTCTACGACAAACTCGCCGCCGCGTTCGAGCGCACCGAGCAGGATGTGATATACGACGGCTGTTCGATTACCAGATCACAGGGCGCTACATCACAGGGTACTACCGCTACCGTGGCCGGCGCTACCGTGGCCGGGAGCGCTAGCGCCGCCGCCGGTGCTTGCACCCTGCGCAATATGCACGGTCGAGGTTGGGTAAGCGACCTCGGCGCCGTGTTGGTGGATGATGTCCAGAATGTTGAGCAAGACGTCCTGTTTCACCGTGTGATAGAGGGCCCATTGCGTGGTGCGGGTGTAGCACCAGATGAAGAAATCCAAGGATGACGGCGCGAACTGATTGAAGTTCACCATCAAGAGATTATCGCCGTCGATGCCGTCGTGTGTTTTCAGCATGATCTCCACTGCGGTGACGATCCGCCGCACCGCGGCGGCGTCCTCATAACGCACACCGATGGTCTCGTGGATCAGCCGGTTGTTCATCCGGGAGGGATTTTCCACAGCGATGTTGGTGAACGTGGAGTTGGGCACGTAGAGCGGCCGGGTGTCGAATTTGCGGATGAGTGTGCGCCGCCAGCCGATGTTCTCCACCACTCCTTCGATGCTGCGATCGGGTGAGAGAATCCAATCACCCACGGCAAAAGGGCGGTCTAGATAAATGGTGAGGCCGCCGAAGAAATTGGACAGCAGATCCTTGGCGGCGAAACCAACGGCGATGCCACCCACGCCACCAAAAGCCAGCACCCCGGAGATACTGAAGCCTAGCGTCTGAAGCGCGACCAAGGCGGCGGTGATGATCACGGAGAGACGCAGCAGTTTGGCGAGGGCGTCCACCGTGGTGCGGTCGAAGGAGGTGCCATCCGCACTGCTGGATTCGATCAGATTGGTCTCGGCCCGCCGGATGAAGCGTACGAGGAACCAGGCGATGACGGTGATGATGGCGATATCGCGCAGCGGGTTGATGGCCGCGAAAATGACGGCGCCGGATTCGTGCTGCATGATCTGTACGGCAAAGCTCAGGCCGACGATCCAGACGAAGGCTCTGAGTGGCCGGCGCAGGGCCCAGAATATGCTGTCATCCCACACGGTCTGGGTGCGTTCCAGGGTTCTTTGCACGCGCTCGAAGACGCGGCGCATGACGAAGCTCAAGATGGCCGTTATCAGCACTACCAAGAAGACTTGAATGGCCCATGAGCCCAAGCCGATGGCGTCCATATAACCGCGAATGGCCTGTTCCGTTTGGTCTTGTACGTGGTGCAAGGTGGGACCTGTTTATAGGGTGGGATCTGTTTATAGGGTAGAGGGGACGGCGCGCGTGACCGTTACCGTGCCACCGGACCAGAGCGGCGCATAGGTCATTTTGATGCCGGGGCCACCGGTCACTATGGGCTGGATGGCCTCGGCTGAGCGGGCTGCCCGCTCGTTGCCACCCGCCGTGCCGGCCGCCAGCGGCGGCACGCGGGCATGGTCGAAGAGATAAGTTTGCATGGCGGCCAGGGTCCAGCCGCACGCGGTCAACCGCCCGGCCAACTCAGGGGGAAGAAAGAAGATCTGCTCGCCACGGCCGGTACGCGTTCTCGTCCCCGATACACCGATGGCGCTACCCATGGCGGCGGCGATAGGCGCCAAAATAGCATCGCCCAAAATAGCATCGCCTGTCTGCGCCGCTTGGCCTGTCTGCGCCTCTTCGAGCGGCAGCACTTCCGCTGTCCCCGAGACACCCATAACCGTTACGGCGCTTCGCTCCTTGTCCAGTCCGCGGCGCTCGCTGAGGGATGGCAGGGGTGCATTCGCCGTCTCCGCCAAGCAGAAGCTGAACTTGCCCGACTGGCCCATGGTGGCCATATCGCCCACCCCCCTTCCTTGGCGCCGCCCACATTGCGCAGTGCCAGACTGAGGGCGCGGCCTAAGGCGCCGTTGGCATGGGCACCGGGACCTTAGGCAATTGGACGACGAGATCAAGCCCAACTCCCGCGCCAAGGGTCCGTGTACCACCATGGCGACGGCGGCTGTGCCGGTGGTGGTGGTGATGCCGAGCAGGTTGAATTGTGGTTCTAGGCAGGCGTGCAGGGCGGTCATGACGAGCCCTAATCCGGCCGGTGGGCAGCCGGCCAGCACACATTGATACCCTAAGGCGTCAGGCCGCAGCTCCCCCATCAACGGCGGCAGATTTCCCCAACTAGTGGCCGGTTCGCGCACGCCCTCCAACATGCGGGCCAGCCGCGCCTTGGTGGGTGGTACCAGGGGCAGTCCATCGCCCAACCCAAGCGCGTGCAACCGCGATTGACAGTCCTCGAAACTCACCGAATCGTCGAATAGTGGATAGTCCACCGGTAGTTCGATGTCATCACGCATGGGCTGTGTGTTGTTCCGGTGGGGGGTTACTTATCTATTGACCCGGGCGGAGGCGGCCGCGGTGGCCCCGAACGAGGGAATGTAGGCGGAATGCTTGCCGGGACCGCCAGCGACCGTTATGTGTATTTCCGCTGGCGACTGGGTGAGGTAGTAGTGATCGTTGACCGGCAGGTGGCCGCACGCCGCATAGCTGTCCCGATTTTCCGCCGCTACCCGGGATACATGCACTTTGGAGCGCTCGTAGATCTGCGCTTGGATGTCCTTGATGGAATAGCCATCCCGGTGCAAGGTGGCGGCGTGCTCCGGACCGATGATGAGGAAATAAGGGCCTTTGGCGTAGATGGTGTTGGCACCGGGTTGGGAGAGGGTGGCGGCGAAGGTGGTCAGCAAGCCCTTGCCGCTGGTGCTGCCGTGATCATTGATGTTATGGGGTGCTTCGCCGGCCATCAGTGTTACCACCGTATCGTTGGCGTCAAAACCTTTGCGCACGTGATAGGGCTGCCACGGGCTTTCTTCTTCGTTCTCTCCGTAACAAAAGGCGAATTTAGCCGGGGAACCTTGGGTGGCGCGATCCATGTCGCCTGGCTTGGCGCCACCTATGTTCAGCAAGATCAACTGTAGCGCCCGGCCGATGGTGGCGTTGGCGCGCCAGCCTTGTCCGAAGCAGTTGCCGGAACAGTTGATGCCCAGCGCTGTTCGGCCGGGGCCGTTTACCAGCAACATCTGCGCGCATGAATGGGTAGTGGCCAAGGAGCCGTGCAAGTTGTAGTCCGGTTGCAACACTGCCCGCAGCGCTGCGATTACCACGGGAAAATACTCAGGCCGGCAACCGGCCATCACCGCGTTGGCCGCCATGGCTGGCAGGGTAGGTAGCACCTGGCGCGGCGAGAGGGGCGCGAAGGGCTCGTTGTCGCCCCGGCAGATATCGGTGAATTTGGCGACTGCCGCCGCCGTGGGCATCGCTAACGGAAAACCGTCACTCCACCCCTGCTCGATGGCGAATTCATTCCACTCGTCGGGACTCATCTCGCCGATGTCGATACATTCTTCGTTGGCTGGATCCATAAAACACCACTGGTGCCCTTGAGAATAGGCGATTGACAATAAAACCCTTGCGCGCCCGCGGTGCAGGCCCGGTAGCCAACGCGGCAGTCAATTAGCCCGCCGCGTTAATGGCTGCGTGCAGTTTGCTGGAGGCGGTATCGATGCGCTCCGCTAACTCCTCGGCGTTGAGCCCACCGATCGGATGTTTGACGACGATGAGCCGTGCATCCACTTTGCGCGCCTGCGCCTGCGCCCGCACCAACGGTGCAAAGGTTTCGGTGGCGATCAGGTAAGTGGTGACGCCGCGCTTTTCCAATTCGATGCTGTCATGGAAACTCCACGACGAGCACGAGCCTCAATCGGCAATGGCGAGCAGAGCGGCCCGGTAGTTGCCGGCGACGTGCTCGATGACCTCGTCGGGCGCCGGCTGACTGACGCTCGCCTTGGCGACGTATTCGATGTTGTCGATGGAGCGCTGTGGCGCCAAGCTTGCCCTAATCCCTTCCAACAATTCCCGGGCGTTCGGCTTGGAGTTGGAGAACAGCGCGATGGCGTCCTTGCGCCAGTCGATGGCTTGGCGCTCAATCACCTCGCCGCCGCCGGCCTGCTGGCCGAACGATGGATTGACAATAAGCATAACTATCTCCCGCACCTTGAGGTAGTGACATATTAGTGCCTGCGGCGGTGCCGCGGGCGCGTTGAGCTTAAGTGAATCGGGCGGCGGTGGCCAATCCGCCCACTGGGCCAGGGTTGGTTTAGGCGCCTGCGGATCGTGTTGGGGCGGCGATGGGCAATCGTGTGTCAAGGTGGAAAATGGCCCGAAGCGACTGGACCGTGCGCTGAGTGTGGTGCCCAGTACTTGGCATCGAGCCGTCAAAGGCCAACGTGAAGCGCCGCAACCCCTGGGTGTACAAGCGAACCGAAGTCCAGTCACTCTCGCTACCGGTACGGACGTGCGCTTTGACCCGTTTGCTGCGTGCACGTTCCAGCCACTCATGCGGGCCGGTTATCATGCGCTTTTGCTCTGAGACATCTTGATGGCGCGCAAAGGCATCATCCTCGCGGGCGGTTCCGGCACCCGGCTCTATCCTCTGACCATCGCCGTCAGTAAGCAGCTCATGCCGATCTACGATAAGCCCATGATCTACTATCCCTTGTCGGTGCTGATGCTGGCTGGGATCCGCGAGGTGTTGGTGATATCGACGCCGCAGGATCTGCCCCGCTACGAGGCCCTGCTCGGCGCCGGCGCGGCCTTGGGGATGCGATTTTGTTACGCGCAGCAAACCAAGCCCGAGGGGATCGCGCAGGCGTTCGTGATCGCCGAGGAATTTTTGGCCGGTGAGAGCGTGGCGCTGGTGTTGGGGGACAATATTTTCTATGGCCCCGGTTTAAGTGAGCGCTTACGCAGGGCCAATGCCCGTGAGGAGGTGGCTACCACTTTCGCCTATGCTGTGAAAGATGCCAACCGCTACGGGGTGGTGGAAGTTGACGGCGAGGGCCGTGCGCTCGGTTTCGAGGAGAAACCGGTCAAGCCGCGCTCTAACTTGGCGGTGACCGGCCTTTATTTTTGTGATGCCGCCGTGGTGGAGGTCGCACGGGGACTCAAGCCGTCCGCGCGCGGTGAACTGGAGATTGTCGATGTGCTCCGCGCCTATCTGTGCGCGGGGCGCCTCAGCATTGAGACGCTGGGGCGGGGATTTGCGTGGCTGGACGCGGGCACCCATGATTCTCTGCTGGATGCTTCTTCTTATATCGCGGCGATGGAGCGGCGCCAGGGACAGAAGATTGCCTGTATCGAAGAACTCGCCTGGCGCAATAACTGGATCGATGACGCTGCGTTGCAAGCCTTGGCCAAGCCGCTCATGAATGGCGGTTATGGTGAGTACTTACTGTCATTGATTGCCCCCGATTCACCAATGATTAGCTCATGAATGGTTCGTTTCCTATATCCGGTGTCATCGGTATCGTCGCCGAAGATGTTGCACAACTCGCGCTGGCACGCCAGCACGGTTTGACGTGTGTTGAGTTGCGGGCCGACTTATTGCTGTCCGCCGGTGTGAGCGTCGATGACTTGCTCGGGCTGACGGCAAAAGCGGCGCAAGACGGACTGGGTTGTTTGTTTACCCTGCGCCATCGAAGTCATGGCGGCACTTTCGATGGCTCCGAGGACGAGCGGGCCGCGTTGCTCCGCAAGGCTTTGGGGGCGGGCGCCGATGTGGTGGACGTGGAATGGGGCACGCCTGCCGCCGAGGCGCTGTTGAGTGAAGTATCGGCGCCGGTAGTACTCAGTTATCACGATTTCGATGGCATGTTGAGTGCGGCGCGGTTGCAATCGCTGACCGACGCGATGACCGCCGCCGGTCCGCTGGCGCTCAAGGTGGTGCCGCTGGCGGCTAAATTGAGTGATGCCGCCCGTATGTTGCAGTGGGTGGAGGCACGGCCTGCCGGGGCGCCGGCCCGCATCGGTTTTGCCATGGGGCCATGCGGTGCGGCCAGCCGCATCCTCACGATCGCTTACGGCGCGCCTATTACCTACGCCGCTTTGGGCAAGAGTGTGGCGCCGGGGCAGGTGGCTATGGCGGAGTTGCTGGAGGTCTATCGGGTCCATGAGTTGAATGGTGACACCCGGGTCTACGGTATAGCGGGCACTCACTCGCTCACTTCGTTTTCGCCTTTTTTGCACAATCCGGGTTTCACGGCGCACGGCTTGAATGCGGTTTATGTGCCGCTACAAACCGATGATTTCAATGATCTGCATGCCAGCTTGGGGTCTTTGCGCATCGACGGATTGAGTATTACCACGCCGTTTAAAGAAGACGCTTTACGCCTGGCCGATGAAGCGGATGCTCGCAGTAAAAACTGTGGGGCCGCCAATACCTGGGTTATTCGACGCACCGTTGAGGGGACTCGCGTCAGCGCTTATAACACCGACTTCGACGGCGTTATCGTACCCATCGCCCAGCACACGGACGTCAAAGGGCTCAAGGTAGCCGTCATCGGCAATGGCGGCGCCGCCCGTGGTGCGGTGGAGGCACTTGCCGATGGTGGTGCTGTTCCTCATCTTTTTTACCGTGACCAGGAACGCGGTGGTGCGGTAGCTGAGGCGTTGGGGGTGAGTGGAGCGCTACTGTCCGCTATAGACGACTCGTTCGATGTTTATCTGAACGCCACCACCCTCGGTACCCAGCCTGATGATCCGTCGCCCGTGTCCAAGGAGATATTCAAGCGAAGCGGCCAGCTAGCGTTCGAAATGCTGTATCAGAACCCCAACTCGCAGTTCCTGGCCGACGCGGCGCAGGCCGGCATCACCTGTGTGCGGGGCCGCGAGATGTTAGTGGCGCAGGGCGTTGAGCAACTCAAGTTGTTCACCGGCAAGGAAGCGGGCTTGGCTGAGTACGAAGCCAATTTCGAGCGGGGCATCCGCTACCGGTTTTGACGAGCCCGCTGCAAGCGGGCGGCCAGCCATGTCAACAGTAGCACGGGTAGGCCGAGTAGCGCGGTGAGAATGAAGAAACGCTCATATCCCATGGCATCGACCATGGTGCCGGAATAACCGGCCAAAAGCTTGGGCAGTAAGGTCATGATGGAACTGAACAGGGCGTATTGCATGGCCGTGAAAGAGACGTTGGTCAGGCTGGATAGATAAGCGACAAAGGCGGCGCCGGCCAGTCCCGCGCTCAAGTTGTCGGCGATGATGACGCCGGCGAGGAGGACGGTGTCGGCTTCTTGCATAGCCAGCCATGCGAATAGCAGGTTGGTGACCGCCGCCAGCACCGCGCCCAGGAATAGAATGCGGTAGACACCGAAGCGCAGCGATAGAATGCCGCCCAGGAAGCCGCCGGCGATAGTGGCCCACAGGCCCCAGAACTTGGAGTAGGTGGCGATCTGATCCTTGGTGTAACCGGCGTCCAGGTAGAACACGTTGGCGATGGCGCCCATGACGATATCGGCGATGCGGTAGCTGCCGATGAGCAACAGCACAACGACGGCGGTGCGCCCGTGCCGTTCAAGAAAGTCGGCCACTGGCGCGATATAAGTGACACGAATGTGCGCCGCCGGCACGACTTTGGCCTGAACACAGAGCCACGCAGCGAGTCCGGCGCCCGCCACGGACGCGACCAGGCGCCCGCTTTCGCTCAAGAAACCGGCGATGTTCCGGTGCAGGTGGTGGTGCTCATGGAGTTGACTAGCCAGCCATTTGAACGAAGCGCCCGAGGCACTGAAAACAACAACGAAGGCGGCCGCGCACACGGCGAAAGTCAGCACGAATAAGCCGTATGCGCGGGTGCCGTGTAGCGTATCGGCATGGTTATCTTGATGGGCCGGCTCAGGTATGCACAAAGTGGTGATAATGCCCACCAGCATGGCCAGTGCCATCATCTGATAGGTGCCGCGCCAGGCACTGTAAACATACGCCTCGCCCCCCCATGCCGAGGCCAACTGCAAAGCGCCCGCACCGCCTACGAGCATGCCGATGCGGTAGCCGGCGATGTACATGGACGACAGCATGGATTGCAGCTCGGGCGGCGCCGATTCGATGCGGTAAGCATCGATGACGATATCTTGGGTGGCGGCGCAAAAGCCGATTATGAGGGCGCCCGCGGCGGTCAGGGTGAGGCTGGTTTGCGGATCGAAAGCAGAGGTCAAAAGCAGCGCCCCGGCCAGGGCGATTTGGGATAGCAGCAGCCAGCCCCGGCGGCGCCCCAGCCGGGCGGTCAAGCCCGCTATGGGTAAGCGGTCAACCAGCGGCGCCCAGACGAATTTGAACGAGTAACCGAGGGCGGCCCAACTGAAGAAAGTGACGGTGGCCCGGTCCACACCAGCCTCGCGCAGCCAGACCGACAACGTGCCGAAGATGAGCAGAAGCGGTAGACCGGCGGAGAAACCCAAAAAGAGCATGGCGATGGCACGGCGCTCCATCAGTGCGGCGAAGGCGCTTCGCCATGTGCCGGCGGACTCAGCGCTCATCGTCCATCCCGCTCAGTGTCCATCCCGCTCAGTGTCCATCCCGCTCAGTGTCTATTCCTTTGGTTATCTCCTCTTTGCGTTTGGCCATGTAAGCTTGCAGCGCTTCGTTCAGCGCCGGATCCAAAGGCGGCGGCTCGTATTCTTTTAAAAGTGCTTGCCACACGCGGTTCGCCTGCTCCGCCGTCGTAGGGCAGCCCGCTTCGGACCAGGATTCAAAGTTGCGCCAGTCCGATACTAGCGGTGTATAGAAGGCGTCTTTGTAGCGTGCCAAGGTGTGATCGGCACCGAAAAAATGGCCACCAGGCGGGACCGCGGCGATGGCCTCCACGGCCAGTTGCTCGGCATCAGTAGCGATGGGTTCTAGCAGCTCAGCCATCATCTGCAACATTTCCGCATCGATGATGAGCTTTTCGAACGATCCGGTAAGACCGCCCTCCAACCAGCCAGCGCCGTGGTTGATGAGGTTGGTATGACCCATGACACACGCCCACAAAGACATCTGGCTCTCGTAGGCGGCTTGCGCGTCTACCGCATTTGCGGCGTTGGTATTGCTGGCCCGAAACGGCAGTCCGTAGCGCCGCGCCAATTGGGCACCAGCGACGGTGCACTTGAAGTATTCAGGAGTGCCGAAGGCGGGCGCACCCGACTTCATGTCCACGTTCGAGGTAAAGCCGCCATAGATCACCGGCGTTCCGGCCCGTATCACTTGTGTGAGTACGATGACCCCCAGCGCTTCGGCGTTTTGCTGCACCAAGGCGCCGGCCAATGTGGTGGGGGCCATGGCGCCCAGCAAAGTAAACGGCGTCACCACCACCGGCTGGCCGGCTTGCGCGAGCACGGTCAATCCGTCGCTCATATTGGCGTCCAGTTGCCGCGGTGAATTGGTGTTGATGTTGCCGAAGGCGGCCGGTGCCGGCAGCGCCGCGTCCGCTTCCAAGCCGTGGGCGATGCGCACCATGGCGAGGCCGTCGCGGGCCCTGAAGCCTCCCAGCAAGGAGATATTCCAGAGCTTGTCGTGGCAGGTAATAGCAGCGTAGTACTTGTCCAGATGCCGTGTGTGCGCCGGCAGATCCAAGGGTTCGAAGGGGCTGGCCGTGCCTATGTTGACGATACCCAGGCAATGGACCAGGCGCAGGAAATCGCACATCTCGGCGTAGGTGCCGGCGCGGCGGCCTCGGTTGAGGCAGGAGACGAAGGAGGGGCCTTGTACCGGCGTGAAGTTGATGCGATTGCCGCCCATGTGCGCGTTGTGCGCGGGATTGCGGGCGCGTAAGTCGAATGCGCCGGAGGTCTTGGCCATATATTCCATGACCATGTCCGGATCGAAGCGCACCATGGCTTTATCGTCGATCCCGGCACCAGCGTGGCGTAGCCGTTCCCGCGTGCTTGCATCCAACACCTTGAGGCCATGATCACGCAGGACTATGAGTGATGCCCCATGGATGCTCTCCACCTGATCGTCGCTCAGGATTTGCAGCGGTGGAAACGGATTGGCTACCGCCCGCGGCGCCAAGCGCGGCACCTTCGCCAGCGCCGGCTGGCGGCCTCTACGCCGGCGGCGGCCAGTGCCGCGGCGTGGCGTGGCCGAGTCTGCATTCACCCGCTTGCCGCCAGCCTCCAGCAACAGCACTTTGTTACCGGATTTCGCGCTCGGACGCTTGGCCAGCACTGCCCCGCCAAGCCTGCTCCCACAATGATGTAGCCGTATTGTCCTGACACGAACTCTCTCCCGCAGGCGCCGCAGCCGTCTGGCAGTGTGCCAGAACTCGACCGCTTTGCTTGCACCGTTTGCAAGAAGAGCGGCAGCACCAGCATGGTGGAAAACGCACAGATGCCGAACACGAATATCAGGAATAAACCGACCACGAGGTTGCGATCTTGCAAGAGCCTGAGGTTCAGGTAGGGGTTGGTGGCCGTTAAACAGTGCACCACGAACTATATAAAAGCCACCGGCGGCCACGGCCGCCTCGATTTGAATCTCCAGTGATTCGAACCAACCCTAGCTTTGCCCCCCCGGTCAAGCATGAGTTGCAGCGCGGCGACGGCGATGATGAGGGCGCTAACGCCGGTCCAGTCCAGCTTGGCTTTGCTCTGCCGTGCGTCCGGCAGCACTGACCAGATACCGGTGTAGGCAATGATGCCCAGGGGTACGTTCATGAAGAACAGGTAGCGCCAATTGTACCACTCCGTCAGCAATGCCCCCACGGTAGGTCCGATCACGGGGCCCATGATCATGCCCATGGACCAGATGCTCATGGCGAAGCCGTGCCGCTCGCGCGGATAAGTGTCTAGCATGATGGACTGGGAGATGGGCATCAGCGGCGCACTGACGAAGCCTTGGATGGCGCGGTATAGCACCAACTCGTTGAGGCTGGAGGCGAAGGCGCACATCAGTGCGGTCACCGTAAAGCCCGCGATCGATGCGAGAAACACATTGCGCCGTCCGCATTGACCGGACAGCCAGCCGGTGACGATGGTGCCGATGGCGCTTGCGACTACAAAAGCAGTGATAATCCAGCCGATTTGACTCGGTGTGGCCGATAGGTTGCCTTGGATATTGGGCAGGGCAACATAGGCCGTGCTCATATTGACGGCGTGCAGCAAGGACGCAGCCAGCACCGGCACGGTGATGATGATGCGCTCGGTGGTGGTGAAGGGGCCGGTGGATGGCTGTTGCGTGATGGGCAAGTTGTTGTGCCGCGCGTTTGATCCGCTCGCGAGTGCAGCAAGCACTTCGAGGTAGCCAATGCCCGGTGTTCGCTGCTCCTCCCGGTGTCGGGAAATCTTACACTTATCTTTCTAAGGGATTCCTTCCGCTATTATCCCTTGCGCTATCATCAATGAGACGGGTTTAACTTCGTTACTAGGACCCACTCGCGTGCTACTGCGTGCTTGAGCGCCGCCGCAATCTCAACGGGAGCCGGTCTAGGCAAAGTCATGGGCCACGACCGCTTTTAGGGCACCTCTAACAAATGCACTTTTTCCGCAATTGCGGCGTCAGCGCCGTGCTCGAATCCTCAGGTATCACCTATACACTGCGGTTGTGCGCGCGGTGCTTCCTTGCACTCACGAAACAATGACTATTTTTAGAGGCGCCCTTTATTTGTTTTTGGGGGGATGGCAGTTCTTCGAATCGCGCCTCGGCAACGACGGCCCATGACCGCGTTGTTCGCTGACCGATGGGCTACGCGACAGACGCTGGGCTCATCTGTACGGCGAGTGCACTGACACGGCCGGCAGGCCCCTTGTGCTAGTCCCCGCAGGGCCGTATTTTCGCCAACGAGGTACGGATGTGACCCACGAATTGTGTCGGAATCTTTTACATTTTACTGATATTGTTGTTTCTTTGGGTTAGCAACTCTTTGTTTTTCTTTGTGTTTTAGGTGTTGGCACGGATAGTGCTAACGGTTAAGGCAAGTATAAAACAACGATATTCAACATCGGAGAAAAACATGGCCTCGTTTTTAACCGGAACTTTACGGAGTGTGCTGAGCATTACTACAGTTGCTGCTTTAGCCCTGGCCAGTGCAAACACGCTAGCTGATCACTACCGCGGCGGCACCAGCTTCTTTACGAACAATGGCAGCAACACAGTGGAGATTACCTCCAGGACATACTGGCAAGCTACCTCAATACTTGACAATATAAATCTCAATTCTGGAGATATGGTGTTCACTATTGACAATGTTTTAGGTGCTATAGATGTACCCGTCAATAGGATCTTCTTTAATGACCCTAATGTTTTTGTCACTTCCTCCGGTGAAGGTGTAGTCACTGGGGTCTTCGCCGATGAGAACATTCTCTTAGTTGAACAGAAGGTTACCCACACTTATTCGACCGCTGGTACGTTTTCAGTTGGCGTTGTGCGTGGCGCCTATTATCAGGACGAGGTTCTCAATACTGAGCCGGCTTCTCCGAGTGATTTACAAATGACGCAAACCATCGTTCTGGATGGTTCCGGCAACGATAGTGCCGTAATCGACAATTTCTCCCCTATCGTGGATCTGGCGGTGGGTGGCAATCAAGCTTTCCAACTGAGTGCGACTGATCCGGATGGCGATGATGTGACTTGGTCCTTTGCGCCCCTTTTTGAATCCGGTGTCAATTCTCTGGCCGCTATTGGAGGTAACACCATCGAATTGAACAGCTCTGGTCTGTTGTCTTGGGATACCACTGGCGGTACGGTTGGTAGTCTATACGCAGTGGAAGCGATCGCCGCGGATTCCCACGGCAACAGAACTTCTGCGGACTTCATTGTCCGTCTTTGTGACGCAAGTACCGCGGGCTGTAACGCATCGAGTGTCCCTGAGCCGGCCCCACTCGCCCTGCTGGGCTTTGGCTTGGTTGGTCTGATCATCTCAAGGCGTCGCCCCTGGCTGCGTAGAAACTAGAGCAGATCCTATGCCTGCTTAACGATGGCTGCTTAACGATAGCTGCTTAACGATGGCGGTCTGGGACCGTCGTTGTTGTGCTTAGGGTGGTACTGATCGGGAGTGAATCGAGTGAGCCTAGTCGCGGTCTACTAAACCGGCACCGGCGCCCGCTGCCCGTGATCGCTCATCTGAGAAGACGTTGCAGCGCGCAAAAAACTCTTGCACCACCGCCCATCCAGCAGCATCGACGTCCACGCCCTCTATCCCATCCTTCCTGCTGTCACTACGACGTCCACCGGCTTTAACAACGCTAGCTTCAATCAACATACAAGCCGGCCCGGTACTGTTGTGGCTCGCCAATACCGCTTCCGCCGGGGTTGCAGGTCCGCCGTTTACAGCAATTGAACAGGGCGCCAGATAGGCGCTTAAAAGCTGGGGCAGATCGGCATTTTCAATGCGCAAGACGTGTTTTGAATTGGCCTTCAATGCCAGCCAATCGTCTACCAAAGGACCCACCCAGGCGGCTGATAAAAAAGCTGGTGTGTCAGGCGCCCAATGGGACTGCTCGAATCCTGTGTGCGCGAGCCTCCCGGCGCGTCCGGTAGCTAAGTTCGTAAGCGCTTGTGCCGCCACTATCGCTGGGTCGTGGCCAAATGCCGCTAGGCGGGTTAGCGCCCCTCCAAAAGCTGTGCCGAAGCCCCAGGGTAAACCGGTGGCAAAAGCTGCACGTCGGGCATAGAAATTGAGTTCGGATAAGGACAGGTGCATACATCAACGCGGCTGCAGGGGAAACGCCCAGTCATCAGCGTCGGGTTCAGTGAGTTGCTGAGGCGAAGGTGCACCCTGGAATAGGGCAATCCGCGTCCACAGCTCCGACTTCGGATCGAACTTGCTGGCGCCGAAGAAAGCGAGTTTGAAGCGCAGGAGATCGATGGGACGCATACCGTCGCCGATGAGGTTGTCACGAATTTCCCCGTAGTCGAGCTGGCTGATCTGCTGGACCCGCGCCGCCACATGGCGATGCTGCGGTCTGGAGACCAGGAAATGAGCCAATGGCGTTGACACCTGCGCGCTTTGCAAAGCGGTGCGCAGCCGGTGCACATCTCTAGCCACCGTGACTGGCATTTCCAGTTCGCTACCTGCTTCGATGGCCCGTTGGCCAAGACGCGGTTCGAATTTCTCGTTCGAGTAATACCAGAAGAATTTGTTGGCGCGAGGGGTGTAGAAATCGATGCGCTCCAACCAGTGATAGTGGGTGTCTATCAAGGCGCGCAACTCGCCTACTGTCATGGTGACGTCGAGTGGCTCTCCTTCGACATCAGTAAAGAGTTGGTCAGCCAAGGTGTCGGCGAAACCATCATCGATTTCTAGCAAAAGCGCCGTGATCAGTTCTTGACCTTCGAGCGAGAACGCCTCGGCCTGGCGGAAGAGCGCGGCCCACGGGTGATCTTGCCACGGCCGCGGGTAATGGCGTTCGGTCCAGAGCGCTAGGCTAGCTAGTTCTTCACGCACACACTGAATGCGTTCTTGTTGCTGTAGATCGTCAACATTCCATTCGTGCATGTGGCTGTTGGCGCGTTGCAACAGCGCCAGCCATCGGCTTTGCTCAACCGGTGTGGCGCTGGGACGGGCGCACACGTGCACTAGCGCTTGTTCTTTAGCCTCCACCCACCGGTGCAGTAGCGCCGGATGACTGACTAAAAATGGTGCCATGCCGAGGCCGGTTGCATTGCCGATGCCCAGATAGCGTTTGACACCGCCATCCAAGCGGCAGGCAGCTTCCCCGCCCCGACACCGCGCGATATGCTCCACTAGCTCGAAGGTGAACCAGCGAATGAGGTAGACGCAGAGCATCTCTACTTGAAAAGCGCTACGGAATTCTTCCCGATCACCGATCCGTGCCCGATCGGAGCAGCCAAACTTGCCGTTGCCGTAAACCGCCGTTGTGCGCATGAGGTAGCCAACTCGCCCTAAGAGATCGGGTGACGGTTGCCTGCCTTGGGCCAGACTGGCGGCCACGTGCTCGAACAGGCGCACGCTTTTATTAGCCCGGGCCAGGACCAGCTCTTTAGCAGTGAAGCGGCCCGCTTCCTGTTTAGGGGTATTGGCCGCCAAGCGAGTCAGATCTTCTTCCGCCGGCAAGCCGTCGAATAGATTGAAGGTGGCGTCCCAGGCTTCGGCAATGACCCGATCGGTGCGTTTTTCGGGATCCAAATAGTGGCTAAAAGCCACCAATGAGTAAGTTCTACGCCCTAGGTGTACGGCGAGTACGGCAGTGCCGAATCCGTCGGTGTCGAGATCGAATAACACACGCTCGAACTGCCACTGCTCGCGGGCCATGCGGCGAACGAGGGCACGGCTAAAACTGAGCCTGGTTGGATAAGCGGCGCCCATGCGGGCCAAGCGCAGCAACTCATCAGCGCAACGGGCCCGGACCTCTTGAGACTCAGGCAAGACGCTGCTCTTACGGCAGAGCGGACGCTAACTCTTGCGCCGTCTGGTAACGCCCGCCCGGTTTCTTGGCCAAGAGCTTGTCGAGTACCGGTTGCAGATGCGTAGCATTATCCGGCAGCTCAGGTATGGGCGCGTACAAATGCGCGTTCAAGAGTTTGATCAGTCGATCGGCACGGTATGGGCGGTGTCCGGCCAGCATCTCGTACATCAGCACGCCTAGGCTGTAGATATCGGCCCTGTGATCGATCGGCGCGCCCCTGACTTGCTCCGGGCTAATGTAGTGAGGTGTTCCAACCAGGGCATTGGTCCGGGTCAGGGAGACGGCCCCCTCTTTCGCTTTGGCGATGCCGAAGTCGGACAAAGCCACGCTGCCATCGGCGCGGAATAATACGTTCTCCGGTTTTACATCGCGGTGAGTAATGCCGGCGCCGTGAGCGGCGCCTAGCGCTTTGGCGATGGAGCGGGTGCATTCCACGACTTCATCTACACCCATGCCGTTCATGATTTTTTGCGAGAGATCACCGCCGCTGCAGTATTCCATGGCGATGTAGGCGAAGTCGCTGGCGAAGGCGCGCTCGTAGATGCGTACGATGTTGGGATGCACCAGTCTCGCGGCGATACGGAACTCGCGCAGAAAACGCCGCACAAAGACCTCATTTTCCTCGCCACCCACATGCAGGATCTTCAAGACGACCTGCTCGCCCTGGTGGCGGGCCAGATAAACTGTCGCCATACCACCGTGCCCGATCTCTTGCAGGTCTTCGTAACCTGAGACCTCCGGCGCTGAAATCGTCCGCTGACGCGGTTTAATTTTACGCGAGCGCGCCACCATCTTGCGCACCGGCTTCGTGCCGGCACCAGGTGTAAAGCCCCTTTTGATTTCGATGACGCCCGTGATGGGAGGGTTGTGCCTGCGGGTAGTGCAGATGTTCTGTATGCGTTCAGCAAATGCGCTTACCGTCATCTGGCGCCGGGTCATGTGGTCCGCCGCCCCCAGTGCCAGCGCATGCCGCTGCAGCTCGGCATCCTCAATGTCCGTGAGGATGACCATGGGAGGCGCATTAGAGATCTCGGCGAGAGCTTTCAGCCAATCGAAGCGTGGTTCGCCGGTAGAGTGTAGCGCGAGAAGGATCAAGTCAAGTTTGTACGGGCGGCTTAAGTCTTTGGGTAATCCGCGGGTGGCATCATAGATGGCGAGCTTCGCTTCAGGGACGGCCACGCCGACCAGATGGCGTACCAATGCAAGGGTTTCCCGGCAATCATCAATGAGTAGAACGCGTCTTGACTTGTACGGCGGGTTCTTGAAGGCGTTGCGGTGCGCTGCGTTAGCCATAGTTTGGATTTCGGCGTCAACTTCGCTGCTGGAAGATCGTACAAGCCATGGGATAGGGTACCAGCTACGCCGCTCGGTTTGGTTATTCCGCGTTGAAGACGCCAGCGTTGCAGATCTCTGGCGCCGCACCTGGTCCGCAGCACAACGCTCAGCCTAGCTTCCGTTGCCTTGTGTTGCCTCCCTTACATAAGCCCTGATAGTGGTCGGCAAATCGATGATCGGGGAGAGTTCTCCTCCCATCAGCACCGTCGCACCGACGATCCCAGGGACCTTAGGCAGGCGCTCTCCAACACTTCGCACCGAGAAACGCAGCACCTCGGACACGCCTCCGGCGAGTACCGCAACCATGGCGCCGGATGCACGGGTCAGCATTGCTTTGCAACCGAGCAAATCCTGGGTGCTGCGGTTGACATCCAGGCCGAGTAGCCGATGCAGCCAGAACACCCGGTAGGGTTTGCTGCCAATGGAGATGCGCTGGAGCTTATTGCCTTTGACATCATGAACGGACACGTCCTCTAGCTGTTCTATACCCGATTCACGTACTGTCAGCAGGTCGCCGCCAGCGGGCACCAGCCGGCCTTCGGTATGGGTCAGCCAGCCGGGGATGCGCACCTGAAGATAAAGCTGTTGGTCTGCATAACGCATATGGCACTGACCGCCGAGGCGCTGGACTCCCCGGTGCAGCGAGGAAAACACTTCGGCGTAATGGTCAAGCTGTTCGCTCCCTACGCTATTGCGCCCGGCGCATGCGAGCAGATGGCGCTCCAACTTGCGGTTCCACCTGTCGTCCACGGCGCTAGGGAACGCCTTGGCGGCCACCGCCAATAGCGGCACCTCACACAAAAACTCGATGAACAGATCTTGCTGGCGCTGTGTGTAACGCAGCGCCAGATCCCGCTTCGGATCAATCCGCGCTGCCGGTTGGGTGAGGCCGTGGCGAACGAGCCACCAGGCCATCTCGATCAGCGGCTCACGCAATACCGCTATGGCTTCGTCGTCTATACGCACGGTGCGGCCGTGTATCTCGGTGGCAAATACGCAGCGCCGCTCGTTGGCGGCCGCCTGCATGGCGAACTCCACGTCGCGGAAGGCCTCGCCGGCACTGATGCTGAGGCCATGCACCCAATGCTCGTGCTGTTCCCGGCAAAGCTTTTGATGGGACTGCGCCACTTGCCATAGATCGATAAGCTGCCGTTCTACTCGCCGTAACGTTTGTGCCACCGGCATAGCCTGCGGTGGTAAATTTTTTTGTCCTGCCAGTCGCCGCCAACTATAGGCCCTGTTTTTCCAAGCTTTGGTCAAGCGCTCGAACTGGCGCAGCAAAAGACTTAACATGGCGTAGGACTGGCCGGCGAGGAACACACTGTCGCCGGCTTGGCGGATGAATTCGACCTGGTCAGCGGGCCGCTCTATGTTCTGCGCTCGGGTCTTTTCGAGCAGTAGCCGCTCTATACGATCAAGCCCGTCCAGATCGGTGTCGAGTTCGAATTGGGCAACAGCGAGATGGCGCATGAGTGCATCCACGTGATGCCGGTTGGTGGGTTTGTCCGCGTAGGAGGCCACACTCATGGGCCATTCCAGCAGGCTAAGGCGCAGTTGCGGATCGGCCAGTTCGTCTCGATCCAAGCGTAGTAATTGACGCCGCAGGCGTAAAGTCATCGCTGTCAGACCCGCCAGGCCGAGTTCTGCGGCCTCCTCGGCCAGCCGCAAGAGCACGTCGCAATAGCGTTCTACGTGATAGTGCTCGGGATGTTCCGAGACGACTTCCGTCAGCCAAATCAGCAAAGTATCCAGTAGCGGCAACTTGGACGCGCTGTCCGCAGCGGTTTCCACGCCCAAGGCGAACATGAGATCGACGCCGGTAGAGCCAAACGCTGTGATCAGGCCGCTGTCGGCCTCCAAGACTTCCTGCGTATCTATCTTCACGCCGGCGGCGGGTTCGGCAGCAAGCATATCCGCCGCGTTGCGCCGCCCTATGTTTTTGGCGTCCTTCTCTTGGACGCCCTCCTCCTCGGTGGTGGTTTTTCCGAGTTGCCCGATCGCATTGCACGACATGATGTGGGTATCGAGGAGCGCGGTTAATTGTGCGCGCGCTTCCGTAGCGGCAGTGTCGTCGACTCTAATGTCGATCCGGTACGGGTTGGAAACGTCCGGGTTTGCCGTGGATGCGTTGTTGTCGCGCTCTAGGACTCGGGATAGTTCGACTTCATCGCTCGTTGAGGTACTCCGCTACAACCTCCTGCAAGATGAGAGGGTTTACGGGCCGAATGAGATAGGTATCGCAGCCAACTTTCATGGCTTCGTTGCGATCCGTCGAAGCGTCAGCATCCACCAACATGATGACTGCCGCGTTCGAGTGGCTCTTGGCCGCCGCACAGAGGCTGTGTGCATCCGGATCCTCCAGGCCCGTGTCTAGCACGACCACATCGAGAGCACCGGTGCTTATATGTGTGGCTGCTGCTTGTCCGCAGCGGGCGAGGTCGATGCGTCCGACTACCCGCGCTAGCGCGTTGCGCAAGTCACCGACACGCTTTGCCTGGGCATCGGCGATGAGTACCCGTCCATCGGGGAATTCCGCCTGCGTATTGGTGGCCTCTTCTTTGTCGACCAACAAGGCGGCGCCGATTTGGCTTAAGGTCTCATGCAGCGCAGAGGCGAGCAGCGGGCGCGGTAGCTGAACTTCGCTCTGCGGCGGGGCACCGCCGTTGCCGATGGCGATGGCGATGAGGGTGGGGTCATTGAAGTGGATTTTACGATAGGCGAGCAGCGCTTCTATGGCTTGGGGCATATCTACATCAATGATGAGGATGTCAGCGCCGCGAACCTCGGATAGCACGTAGGACTCGAAAAATACGGTACCACGCAAAGACATGTTCAATATTGCCTTGGCTACCGCTTTTTCGACCGGAGCTAGGCCCAGCATGCCCACGGAAATTCTCGATGAGTCTCTCACCGCTAGTACCTAATCGACTAAAAGGCAGCTCTAAAAATGCACTGTTTCCGCGATTGCGGCGTCAGCGCCGTGCTCGAATCCTCATGTAGGACCTATGGGCACCTCTAATAATTCACATTCTGAAACCTGACGATCAATAAAATCAGTCACTTAAGATCTAGAGAAATGTCAAAATCGTAATTTTTAGAGGTGCCCCTATTACACTGCGGTTGTGTGCGCGGTGCTTCCTTGCACTCACGAAAAAATGACTATTTTTAGCAGGTGCCCCCATGTAGGTTTGTTCGGTGCGGATTGAACAATGACGCGCACGAATCAGACTCAACATCTGCTGCAACGAAGCCCGATAGGCCTCATCCAGCCCGGTTTGATGCGCAACACGCTCGGTTAAATCAGCCACGAGTTCTGTTCGCGCCAATGTTGCATGATTGGGTTCCAGCGACCGGACCGCTTCGCGCCAAAACAACCAATCTACTGCTTGACCCACAGGCGTATTGGTCAAATCAACCAATAATAAACGCAATGCATCCACCGCTTGCTTAAACTGCCAATCCGGTAATCGATTTTGACGCAACAAACCTCCCAGAAAATCCTCTATAATGCGCGACAAGAAACTTTATTCTCAAATACTAGGTATTGAAACACCATGGTTCGTGTCTGATGTCGAGCTGTCCCTTCAGGCGCAACAGGTTAAAGTCTTTATTGAGCCACTGCTGTCCCATAAACTTTTACATGAGCTTAGAATTAAAGACTATCCTGCGCTGATTTGTTAGAATGGAGGCTCAGAATATCTTTCAATATCAATAGGATAGTAGCCTTGAGTCACAGCAACAGCGTATTTTCACAGCTACTGAAACTGATTTCTAGACATGAATTTGAAACCCCCGCAAAAACCCATCATAAAGGCCGTGTATTGAGGACAATGTCACGCGGGTCACAGTTTGTGGCGTTGAGCTTTGCCCAACTCGCCGGTCGTTGTAGTTTGCGAGATATTGTCAGCAACTTGGATAAACAACGCCGCAAAAGTTACCATTTGGGTATCGCTAAGGTCAGCCGAAGTTCTCTGGCTCGTGTTAACGAGCAACAGCCTTATCCACTCTACGAAGGATTATTTTGGAAGCTACTGGCACGATGTCGAAGCTTGGCGCTTAAGGATGGGTTTCGCTTTAAAAATAAGCTTTATTCCTTGGATGCATCGACCATCGATTTATGCTTATCACTATTTCCTTGGGCCAAATTTCGTAAGACCAAAGGCGCGATTAAATGACATGTTGGTCTGGACCATGATGGTTTTTTACCGGCTATTATGACCATTACCGAAGGCAAACAACAAGATATTACACAAGGCCGTAACTTGGAACTGGATGTGGGTTCTATTGTGGTGTTTGATCGTGGCTATACGGACTTCACGTGGTTTAACTTGCTCAATTCAAAGGGGATTTATTTTGTCACCCGGTCAAAAGCCAATACAAAATACCGAGTGATTTCTCGCCATCCGGTGAATAAAGAGCAGGGCATTACCTCAGATCAGACGCTGATTTTAACCGGCCCTAAAGCCGATACCTGCCCGATTAAGTTGCGCCGGATGGGTTATAGTGACCCACAGACCGGCAAGCATTACGTCTTTCTCACCAATCAATTCGAATTGGCCGCCAAAACCATTGTAGATATTTATAAGTCGCGTTGGCAAATCGAGTTATTCTTCAAATGTATCAAACAAAATTTGAAGATTAAGTCATTCGTAGGCACGTCAAAAAACGCTGTCATGACTCAAAGTATGGGTCGCTATGTGTATGTATTTAATGATTGCTTACTTGAAATTCTGTAGCAAACTCGATTTAAGCATTCAACAGATTATTAGACTCTTTCAAGTCACATATTTGAGCGAAGAGACCTGTGGGGACTACTCGAAGGAGACCCTCCAGGCCCTATTGAAACTCAGTTACAGATGCAGTTTACATTCTCATGAAAGTTTATGGGACAGCAGTGTTATTGAGCACACTGGCAAAAAAGGCTGCCAATGCCGTGTTTGCGCTAAGCCCTGTCCGGGTTACGACCACATTATCCAGAAGTGGCGGCATTTGGATACCTGTCAGTTCCAAACTATCCTCGTCGCCCGTGTTCCCCGTGTCCAATGCCCTGAACACAAGGTGTTGGCCATTGACGTCCCTTGGGCTGAATCAGACTCCCGATATACAGCCCTGTTCGAAGCCTGGGTCATTGACTGGCTCAAAGAGGCAACAACCAAGGCTGTTGCACGACCAATGAAGCTTAGCTGGAACGCCATTGATGGTATTGGGCAACGTGCCGTGAACAAGAGGTCTTGCTCGCAGGGATGCCCAACCTCCAAAACGACTAGCTGTCGATGAGACCTCTTTTCAAAAGCACCACGAATACGTCACAGTAGTGACCGACCACGATAAAGGCGTCGTTATCCATGTCGCTGATGATCGTAAAAGCGACAGCCTCAATGAGTATTTTGATACGTTGGCGGATGACGCCAAAAAAGGTATCGAATGTGTGACGATGGATATGTCCAAAGCGGGTGTGCTCTCAATATGATGTAATTAAGCGACTCAATCAAACCCATATTGATCAAGCTTACGCCAAAATTGATCCCAACGAGCATCCGTGTGGGTCAACCCACGCAATGACAGAACGGCTTGAGCCCCTGCCTCCTTCCAGCGCATCCCTGAGTTGCATAGGCGCTGCTTAACCCATGTTTTAAAGCCGCTTCAGTCACACCCGACCCAATCGGTAAATGGTCTGACTGAGGCCGAGAATAATGCATCTTGGATTTGTTGTTCTTAAAATAAGTGACCGATGCCAATAAGTGCTCTTTATCGGTCTTTTTAAACGACCCACTGTCAAGGTGCTCTTTTAGCTCATTGTATAGCCGGGTCGCTGAACCCGATTGGCTTTTAAGTCGATGACAGGCTTGGTCAAGCCACTCTTTACGTGCAACACGCTGTCTTTTTCCCGAAAATAGCGCATCGGCGGCTTGACCCAGATAACCCACAGCATGCCAAAAATCCACCCACTGTCGATCAGTTCTAGACCTCAGATAAGACCCATTGCTTCTCGCTCCATCAGCTATGGCAACATAGCTTGCCTTGGGATATCGCTCCTTGACCTTCGATAACTCTTGATCAAATCGACCATGAAACTTCTTCTTGCCATACTCCGGCGTAGCCCTCATTTGAATGGTATGCAGTCTTTGCCCTTCGCCATCATGAAGACTGATAGTCCCCACCATTGACTCGCGCCAACCGCCTTCAGTCAACAGCATACAGGTCCCATCTATGCCGACACTCACGCTCTTAACCGGTTTGTCTAATTGCGGTGGGGCATAGGTCTATGCCTGTTCTTTCGCTTGAGCGACGGCTCCCACTGCGTCACCGATGGATTTCAAATAGCTTCTCGCTATGCTTCGACCATGACAGTGCTGCAAATCAAATAAGGCTCGACTAGAACCCAGTTCCGCGTATTGAGCAAGAGAGCAACTTGACAAAGCCGGGTGTTGCCGTTAGGAAGATTCTTGCGTCTTTTTCCAATGGACAATATTGACGGCCACCTCGAGTTGATTGATAAACGTGGCGCTCCACTTTGGCCTCACCCCACTGAGTTTGATAGGTTTTATGCTAAAGCCCTTTTGAGGTCAGCTTGATATCACCCAAAATGATTGGAGAGCCATCGGTATCGAACTGTTTAAGAGCTTGTTCAGCCGCCAAACAACCTACATTATTCAACGCATCACGAATAGCTTCCTCCGAGCGAAGCATCGATTTGGGATCTAAAGAAATGGTGACTTGCAAGGTAACCGTTGCATCACTGTGCTTGACTATTTCCGCATGGCTCATAATGGTATTCTCCTCTTGACAAAAGAGAGCAGATTATAACTCAACTACCGGCAGATGTGTACATTATTTTAAGAGCGCACCCTCCAAAGCTTATATCAAGTCAGTCAGGCAAAACGTTCCGCAGGCAGACCGGAAGATAGCATTTGATAAATTTCATATTGCCCAGTCCCTCGGTAAAGCGGTTAACAAGGTTCGCATAGAAGAGAATAAAACCCTTATAAGCATGGGTGTAGAGTGGCTAAAGGGAACTCGTTACAACTGGCTGACAAACCCTGAGAACCTGTCCAAAGAGCAGTGGGATAACTTTGAGCCACCGAGCCACTCAACCCTTAAAACAGCTCGTGCCTGGGCTATCCGTGAACTGGCGATGAGCTTATGGAATTACCCATCCCCAGCTTGGGCAATCAAGGCCTGGAAGAAGTGGTTGAGTTGGGCTCAGCGATGCCGCCTAGAGCCCATCAAGGAAGTGGCCAGAACGATTAAAGAGCATTTGTGGGGCATCGTCAACGCTATTGTTCTTAAGGCCAACAATGGACGAGCAGAAGGCATTAACAGCACGATTCAAAGTTTGAAGAATCGAGCGTGTGGTTTCAGAAATCGTGAACGATATAAGGCAGCGATCTACTTTCATTTGGGTGGGTTGGATTTGTATCCCACTGGCATACATCGCTGAAAACCACCCACTTAAAGAAGGGAAGAGCCTCTATTTTTGAAGCGGGAGCATTATCAGCGTCTATGAATAAAGCTATTTTTTCTTTTGCTTCCAAAATTTATTCCTGTTGTGAATGAAGAGGTTTTGTATTGCGACCTAATCGTGATAGAGGGGCACCTCCCGATGCCCCTCCTCCCACCCCACCGGGCCTACGGAGCACGTACCCCGGCGGTTCATTATCGTGTCGTTTCTGGTTCATGCTGATAAGGCTACCAGCCCCAAGTCTTTAAAGTCCCTATGGGGTAAGGCCTAGTAAAGGGCTGGGCTTGCACTCAACCGCCATGGGCCATGGGCCGATTTCGCGGTATTCCACGCCCATCGACGTTCAACGCCCACAGCCCTGAGCGTGCGGTAGCCCGACCTGTCCCACGGTTTCCATAGGTAGCACCGTGACTTCCGCCGTATCCATTTGTCCAGGTCGCGCTGCGGGCTCTTTACTGGGGCGATACCCAAGTAAGCTTTCCAACCCAGCAGGGATTTCTTTCAATTCAGCGATAAGCTGATAGATAGCAATGGCCGCGGGTCCGGCGGCCTAGCCCCCTTACCGGGTGGTTCACCTTCTCCACTGCCTTTTCAGACACTTTGAGTGTGTGGCCAGGGCGTGGGCTACAGGTAAACCCCAGGACTGTCCGGTTGCAGGGACGAACCCCCGCACTTTTGGCGACATGGACCTTGAGCCCTAAGGTAGGCTCGGCAAAGTGGGGGATGCTTTGTTTTACCCGTTCGCCTGCGCGTGGGCGGCGTCCATAGATTGGGCAGTCATCGCCATAGCGAACGAAGGGGTGGCCTCGCCGTTCCCGTTCCCGGTCAAGCTCATTGAGGACCCTATTTGATAACAGCGGTGACCGCGGGCTTCCTTGTGGTACGCCTTCGGCTGTTTTCTCATACCTTCCATTGATTTCAACGCCCGATTTCAGGTAGCCGTTGAGCAGCCCTAGCCGGGCTTTGTCTTGGATTTCAGCTTTCAGCTTAGGCATTAGCCGGTCCTGCTTGACCCGGTCGAAGACGCTGTCGAAGTCCAGAGCAACGACCCACTTGCGGCCTTTGATGACCTCGCTTTGTGCCCGGTGTAGCGCTTGTTGTGCACTGCGCATCCGGCGCAAACCGTAGCGGTTGGGATGGAATGGCGGTTCCCACATCCAGCGCAGCACTTGTGCTATTGCTGGCTGGATAACACGGTCGGTGACCGGGGGTAGGCCCCGTTGGCGCAGGCGTCCGTGTGGTTGGGGTATCTCGATTCGCAGCGCCGGTTGTGGCTGATAGGTGCCTGCCAGCCGTGGCGCCTTGATAGCAGGCCAGTGGTGCTTCAGGTAGCCTGACCGTTCATCTACCGTCATACCCTCTACACCCGCTGCACCTTCGGTTACGTTGGACTGGTTTCAATGCCTGTATCCGCTTTTCCTTGTCCACTACCTGCATCATCCATGAACCCGCTTCGAGGGCGTCCTGAGGGCGTTTTCCTCCCCTCACCTGTTCTGCCTCCCACTCGCGGCAGGCTCTTCGCCTCGCCGGTCGGCGGCTGTCAGGTCCTACTTCAAACCGTTCATGATGCCGATAAGGTTCAGACCTTCAACCGTCGAGGACACGGCCTACTCTATCTTTTGCTGACTTGTGCCCTACGCTCAAATCCGGTTACCCCGATTTCAGTGCTTCCGGCACCTATGACAGACCTCTCGGGCTAAGACACAGGGCTTTCAGGGCGTAAACGCTGGATTTATAAAACCTATCCCGTCTGTAGAGGGAAGACTTCGTGGTCACGTGCCCACTGGTCTCGGATACCTCACACCTTCTATCCTGTTCGTGTTCGTCGCCCCGCCAGTTTGCGTTGGACTTCCTCCAGCCTACACCTCACGATGTAATCCTTGTCCTTCCGCTAACCTTCAACTCCACGAATACTTGGTAAGAGGACTTTCACCTCGCTAGGTCTGTGTCATGCCCGACACACACGCCATGCATAACCGGCGCAGCTTTGCTGCGTCCGGCGCTGAAGGCGCGAAGTTGATTGCATTGTTGGACGAAGCCGCTACGCGGCAGCTTGAAGCCATTGGCTTTTACTCATGGTTTAGATGAAGCGGAGACTTCCCCGTGCCCGCAATTCGGCGTGTGTCATTGGGAACCCGCCTCAGGCAAGCACACGAGAAGTCCGGCTTTGAGGCGTTATACCAGAAACGCCTACGCGCCCTAAAACTCAAAGGCCATGCCCGTAAAACCATTGCGGGCTATGCCACAGGCGTGCGCCGCCTGGGCGAACACCTCAAGCGCTGCCCGGGCGATGTCACCAAGGCAGAAGCTCGACCCCCCTGTCGACTGCCTGCTCCAAACGCCTGCCTGGGCCCCCATGAAGATTGACCGTCACGGTATTCGCTTTCTCTACGCAGAAGTCCTCGCTCAATCATGGCCCGGGCTCGATTTCGCTAAGGCGCCCAAGACCCAGCGCCTACCCGATAGCCTGACGCCAAATGAGCGTGCCCACATTCTCCACATCACTCGCCGGTTTGACCTTCAGTGCTTGGGGTTCGTCACGGATACGTTGGGTCTGCGCCGGGGTGACACACGGCGCCTTGGGTGCGCCGACATCGACCGTGAGCGCGGGCAGGTACCTATCCGCACCTCCAAGGGCCATCAAGCTCGCTTTGTGCTTTTGCCGTCAATGACGTTGCCGGTTCTGCGCAAGCTGTGGTGCCCTCATCGCCATCCACGAGGGGTGTTCCCTCGCCGTGACGGGGCCTCGGCCCCCGGCTCATTGGACCGCGCCAACGGGCAAAAGGGCTTTCAGCAGGGCGTTGCTGATGCACGGGTCCTAAAGCGCGTCTCGATTCATTCCCTTCGTCATAGCGACGCCCCACCTATGTTGGAGGCGGGACTCACACTCAGTGCTATTGAGCATCAACGGGGGCACGCCTGTCCTAAGACCACCGCTCGCTATGTGCCTATGACCGAGAAAAGCGCGGGCGATGCCCAGGCAATGCCGGAGGCCCTGGTTGGCCGGTTTGCATCAACATTGCGCACCCTATGGGGTGAGGCGGGCTCGGCATCAATGCCTCACCTCGATTGGCTGAGTTGGTGCGCAGCGGGATGGCTGAGTTGATTAAACACGCCGGCCCCCGCTCACCGCTCATCAACGCCACGGCCTACAGGCTATCGCTCTTGGTCGCACGGGTGCCGTGGGGGCGACTTCGATGGATTGCACCCATTGGGCTCATCAACACTCTCGAAGGCGTTCGTGTGGTCACCGTAGTTGTCCCCGGTGCCAACACGCCAGCGCCCAGGACGGGCTGGAGCGCCAGCGGGCCAAGCGCTGGCCGGTCCCTGACTTCATGGCCACTGTTACCCTGCCCGCGGCGCTACGCGCCTTGGCCTACCGCGAACCTGAGCGCGTCTAGGCTGGCCTGTTCGCCGCTGTCGCTCAACCCCTCAAGACCTTCGGAATCAATCCTCCACCACTCAACGCCGATAGCGGCTTTTGTGCCGTACTGCCCACTCACTCGCCCCGAGTGACTGACCCTCCCCATCTACCGGTCCTCATACCGGGTGGGGGTGTGCCGCGTCAGTCAGGTCAACCTTGCCTGTGGCGCGCGCTGGATGAGCGCGATTATCTGTTCAATGGCTTCGCCCTGGCCAAGGTGTTGCGGGCGAAGTGTCTTGATGAGTGGTGCAACAGCGGGCTCACGCTGCCTAAATCGTTGCCCAAGAAGGGGGGGGGCACTGTCAATCGGTTGGCAACGGTTTACCCGCACTGAAATATCTATCCCGCTCTCTCTACCGCGCTGTGATTGGCGAGGGCGATATGGTTCGGTTCGAACGCGCTCAGCGCACCGTTACTTTTCCTTATCGCCACGCCAAGACCCGCAAATAGGAGCCCCTGACCTGGCCCTTAGTCGAGTGCCTGTGGCGTATCGCCATGCACCTCCTGCCCAAGCGCATACCGCCGGTGCGCAACTACGGTTTGCTTCATGGCAACGCCAAGCCATTATGGCGGCTCGTGCAGTGGG
The DNA here is from genome assembly GCA_012103455.1 of Gammaproteobacteria bacterium. Lineage (GTDB taxonomy): Bacteria > Pseudomonadota > Gammaproteobacteria > HK1 > HK1 > WLWT01. The sequence continues at coordinate 833,455 of WLWT01000001.1, read as the reverse complement.
TACGGCACATCGCACCGGCGCCGGTGTCACCCAAAACGGCTAGACCTTTTCACTGCCCGCACTGCGGTTCTCCCATGCGAGGTGGGTCGTTCATACCAAACAGGGCGTTTATCTCGCCACTCGGACCGCCACTACCGGGGGGGTGAGTCACGGCATGGCTGCCTGAAACGCTAGCCTTGCGGCGCAGGCGATTGGATTGCGCCGCCACACTCACTATAGGGAGGGTGGGTCTTGGGCTATGGCATCCTCCAAGTTTGGCCCGGCTGGCTCAGGCTACCGCTTGGCTTCAACAAAGCCCAAATTCCGCCAAACCCCGCCTGCCGCCGAACACCTCGAACTAATTGCCATACACTAAGGCTGCCCTAACCCCGGGCTTGTCCAACACCGGAGCAGGTCGCGGCTACGCGCGACCTAGCCTTATTTGTTGGGCCTGCACCCTTGCTACTCTGAACCGCTCGAACGCAGCGAAATCATCCTGCGAACCAACGAATCGCTCACTGCCAGTGTTCCGACAAGGACTAACGTCATTGCTGACCCGGTACCAACCGTAAGCAGCGCGGTTACATAGCTGCCTTGTCCGAGTTGAGCAATTCCCAGCGCTCCGGCCGTCACCATCGGAGCAAGACACATCTTCTTGCCTGAGTCGATGAGCTTAAGCAGGTTGTCATTCGTCGTTCTGGGACTTTGACCAGTTGGGATGTCGTAGTTGTTGATCTCGGAGACTGCATCCAAGACTTTCCTTTAGGCGGCTAGCCCCGAGTAGAAGCATGACATTCCAGCACGAAGTGCTTCCGCACTGAGTCCCAACTCCCTCATCTCGGGGCTGTCAGTCAGTACCCTTCCGAAAGGCATTCCAAACATGGGCCATGCTCCGCCGGCCCAATCCTGAGAAGGTGACATATGGAGGCACAGAGAATCTCTTGAAAGCTGACCGAGAGGGCCATCTCCGATTGGTTCCCGCCTGCTGTCGGATGAGTCCTCCAGCCAATCGAGGTAGTCTTCGTAGAGTTCGCGCCAGATGATGGGCGAAAGCCTACGGCTCAGGCGTCGGGGGAAGTCGCCCCCTCTCAAAATTCGACCGAGAAGGGCGTACTGATGCTCATCAATTATGCTCTCCTGCGGTATTCCCAGCACTTGCGCGGTCAGGTCGCGCAATAGCGTGTCCGACTCGGTTTCTTGGCTAATTGTGCTTCGCATCGGGCGAAGTTCAGAGACTGGAACAGTCGCGACATTTAGCACGGTCCCTAGACCACGTGGGATGAAGCACCTTTGAATTACAGTCCCACCGATATTTGCCGAGTCTTCACTTGCCATGTGATTTTGTCCTCCTTATTGCAGAGTCGGTGCTAAAATCCAACAGTCTTTAGACGGACACAGAATATATCGCACTAGACAGAGACTGTTTAGTGCGATATATTCCTGACTAACCACGTATCACCACTTTCTCAGATGAACCCTCCATCCAATTGGCACAAATACCTTAATCTGTTAGCCAAAAAACAAGTGCCAGAAGGCGCTCGGCGTGGGTACGTCCGACCTGTTGAATGTTTGCTCAAAGCTTTTCCAGATAAATCATTGTATGCTTTATCCAAGGCCGATGTAGAAGTCTTTCTGGGCGATTTGCCGCGCCAACATCGATTACCGGATGGGCAGTTTAAGCAAGCGGTGGATGCATTGCGTTCATTACTGGTTGATTTGACCAATACGCCTGCGGGTCAAGCGGTAGATTGGTGGTTGTGGCGCGAAGCGCCCCGGTCGCTGGAACCCAATCATGCAACATTGCGCGAACAGAACTCATGGCCGATTTAACTGAGCGTGTTGCGCATCAAACCGGGCTGGATGAGGCCTATCGGGCTTCGTTGCAGCAGATGTTGAGTCTGATTCGTGCGCGTCATTATTCTATCCGCACCGAACAAAGCTACATCGATTGGGTAACCCGGTTTATGCGTTGGTGCGCGGGAAAATCCATCGCCGAGGTGGCGCGGACGGATGTCGAGCGTTATTTGTCGTATCTTGCTACGGAGCGCCATGTTTCGGCCAGTACGCAAAATACGGCGTTGAATGCGATGATGTTTTGGTTAACGCAGGTATTGCAACGCCCGCATGAAGAGTTTGCCTTCCGTCATGCCAAGCGTCCACGGCGTTTGCCAACGGTATTGAGCCGGGATGAAACCGGACGCTTGCTGAGTCAGATGGAGGGTATCTATGCATTGATGGCTGGTTTGATGTATGGCACGGGGATGCGTTTGATGGAGTGTGTACGCTTGCGGGTGATGGATGTGGATTTCGATTATGCACAAATTGTTGTGCGTAGCGGCAAGGGGGATAAAGACAGGGTAGTGCCCTTGCCGGAGAAATATAAAACGGCGCTGCATGAACAGATTATGCGATGCCGTAGTTTGCATCGGGCGGATTTGAAAAATGAGGTGGGACCGGTCTTTTTACCGGATGCGGTATCGCGTGAGTATCCGAATGCAGGCAATGAGTTACGCTGGCAATATGTTTTCATGGCGAGCAAGGTGTCGGTTGACCCTCGCACGGGTTTGACGCGCCGCCACCATGTGCATGAAACAACCTTGCAAAAAGCGATTCGCCGCGCAACGCAGGCGGCGGTTATCAATAAGCGCGTGTCCAGTCATACCTTGCGTCATTCATTCGCTACGCATTTACTGGAATGGGGTTACGATATTCGGACAGTACAGGCGTTATTGGGGCATTCGGATGTGAATACGACAATGATTTATACACATGTATTGAATAAGCCCGGGTTAGTGGTGCGTAGTCCGGCAGATGAGTTGTAGGCGGAAATAGAGGCGAGTCTTTTTTTGTCCATATTTTTGCAGGCAAGCGCAACTGAAAAGGATTTACGGCGTCCTTCGGAGACGCTACCCAATAAGGTGCTCATTCCTCCCCATGAAACGCAACACACACATGCGGACTGATGCGCCTAAATGGTTAGGGTAGCCCGTCAATCCAATACTTCAAATCCCGGATCATCGAGAATACCCGGTTCACCGTTATAGTTGATGGTGATCTCTTCACCCGCTTTGATGTTGCGGACGGCGCTATATATCTTGGTCATCCTGCCCTCATCATCATAGCGGGCGTTGGGTTTGAAGCTGTGGTTATAAAGCGAGCCGTAGCCCAGCGCCAGCGCGACGGTATCCTTACCCCAGTCGAACACATAACTCAAAATACGCGAGTCGTATTCGTTGTCATACAGGGCTTTGACTTCCAGTACCAGGACCGGCACCCGCTCGATCTCGGTGCCTTTCTTGATATCTTCGCGGGCGAACACACCACGGCCCTTGCCGGGCGCGCGCTTGACCATGATGAGCGGGCTTTGTGTGAGAGGCATCGGACCGTCCAGCCGTTCTTTAACGTTTTTTAAGAGGCGCGATCGTAATCGAACGATCATAACGAAACGACCGTTGAGAGAGCGATCGTAACGGAAAAGCCCTTATCACCGCCGTCTCCTACCCTCGCGCTCCAATTGTGCCTCGCGATAGGAGATATAAAGCCCAGCGGAGAAGATAATCGCGGCGCCTGCCCATATTTCCAACCCCGCTACTTCACCGAATAACCACCAGGCAGTTAAGGCGATAATCGGAAGGCGGGAAAAATCCAGTGGCTGTAAAGCAGCCACTTCCTGCAATGAGTAAGCGCGTACATGACACCAGTGGGCACCCGCCGATAGCGCCCCCAATACGATCAAATAGATAAACGTGGTGGGCTGCGGCCACGACCAAAACCACAGCGCCGGCAACAACGCGAAGCCGCTCATCATGATGCATTGGTAGATAAGGATGGTGTTGGGCCGCTCATATCCAGTCATAAAGCGCACTACGATCACGGTCACGCCCCAGCAGGCTGAAGAAAATAACACCAGATACACCGGCAGTGTCACGTCCTTGAAACCCGGCTGAATGATGAGCAAGGCACCAGCGAAGCCGATGACGGTGGCGCTCCAGCGGCGCAACCGTACCTGCTCGCCCAACACTAGGGCGGCTAACAAGGTAGCCCACAGGGGCGCGGTAAATCCAAGTGCAGTCAGATCGGCCAGCGGCAATAGCGGCACGGCGAAGAACCAAGCCAACATGGAGGCGGAGTTGATAGCAGCCCGCAAGGTCAATAGACCCGGCCGCTCGCATTTGAAAACGCCTAGACCGTCTTTCGGCAACACTAGCAACAATACAAAACCGATGGCAAAAAAATTGCGGAAAAAAGCGACCTCAAATGGGTGAATGTCTTCAGCCGCGTAACGCACAAAGACACTGTTGAAAGCAAAACAAAGACAGGCACCGAGCATATACAGCGCCGCAGCTAGGGGGCGGGCCTGCCGGGTGACCCGCGTATAATCGCCAGTGGCCAAGATAATCTCCTAGGCGCCAACGTTCTAGCAAGCGTACCAGGGGCGTCAAGGCGAACCCTTTGCAAATACTTTCGCGGTGAGACGATAGCCACCGGGGTTGACTCACTCGGGGTTATCTACCTCGGGGCTACTTATCTCGGGATTGACTACTATGGGGTGAGTTATAGCAGACTGTGGTCTAACTCTAACTAACCCTCACACGCCGGGCTCTCACGCGCGGCGCGATCGCCATGCAAACACTGTTTACCAACGGCCAAATACTGGACGGAGAAGGCAAGGCACTGGCACACCATGCCGTGTTAGTGGACGGGCCAAACATCGCCCGAGTAGCACCACAGGGGGAGTTCGACGGTTTCTCAGGCCCTAAAGCCGATCTAGCAGGCGGCACCTTGCTGCCGGGTTTGATCGACTGCCACGTACATCTTTGTTACGCGGGCGAGGGCAATCCTGGCCGCGCGGTGGAGGATCTGACAGCGGGGGAGATCACCATTCGCGCCCTGCGTCATGCCCTAGCTAGCTTGAGGGGCGGCATCACCACCGTGCGCGACTGTGGCGGGGTTGATTATCTGGAGTTCGCCGTCCGCGATGCCTGCAATGCCGGCTATTTCACCGGACCTACCATTCGCGCGGCAGGACTGATGATCTGTATGACCGGCGGGCACGGTAACCGTTTTGGCCGGATCGCCGATGGCGAGCAAGAGGTGGTAAAAGCCGTTCGTGAGCAAGTACACGCCGGTTCCGATCTCATCAAGCTGATGGCCACGGGTGGGGTCATGACACCGGGTGTTAATCCGGAGGATGCACATTACTCGGCTGAGGAGATGGCCGTCGGTATCGCCGAGGGACACCGTTTTCACAAGCCCTGCGCCAGTCACGCCCAAGGTACCGAAGGCATACTGAACGCGGTGCGCGGTGGCATCGACTCCATCGAACACGGCATCTTCATGAATGAGCAATGCGTGCAGGAGATGATATCCAGGGGCACTTATCTGGTGCCCACTATCGCGGCGCTGGCCAACATCTTGCGCGGCGCCGATAAGGTGCCGGAGTATGTGATCGAGAAAACCCGCCGCGTGGCTGAGGCTCACCGCCGCTCTTTGACCATGTTCTACGAGGCCGGCGGGCGCATCGCCATGGGCACCGATGCCGGTACGCCGTTCAATATGCATGGCGAGAATGCGCAGGAGTTGGGCTTGATGGTGGAGTATGGACTGAGCCCGATGGACGCTATCGTTGCCGCCACCAGCAACGCCGCGGATTTGAATCAACTATCCGAGCATGGCCGCATCAAAGCGGGCGCCAAGGCCGATTTATTGGGCGTGAACGGCGATCCGCTGGCCGATATCGCCGCTGTCTCCGATAAAAGCAATCACCACTTCGTGGTTAAATCCGGCGCGCTCGCGGCTGGCTCATACGCATAACCGCATGGTTGGTTAGCTGGAGACCGGCGGGATTCTGAAGGTACCGTTCTCGGGTGGAATGACGGCCCGTTCCAGGGGCTGGTCCAACTGCGGCACCCAATCATACGGATAGCGGTAGGCTCTGAATACATCGCTCACAAACAGTCCGTCGCGCTTCGCTTGATTGTGCGGATTGATGTATTCCCAGACTATTTCGCCGTCGCGTGCGACCTCGAAGACACGGCCACAGTTGGATTCGGTAATCAGCGTATTGCCATTGGGTAAGCGCTGCGCCGCGCTCTTATAGCGGCTGTAGAATTTGCTGAAGTCTTCCCCGCCGCATGGATAACCTATGGTGCGGGCAGTGCACTCCCAGACGATTTCAAGTGTGATCGGATTGATTTCCAACACCCGCGAATGATCCCTTAGCGCGTTCCATGTGCCATCCGGGGCGCCGGGGTTGGGAGCACCAAATCCAGCCGCGCCACCATTATCGAATACGAGGATATTGCCTTCGCCCGGCAGGCCCCTGGGAATGATGTGCGCGTGATGGGGACCTATGACGCAGCCCAGTTTTTTGAGCGCCGGATCCATGGAATAGTCGGGGCCCACCTTCCAGACGATCTCGCCGGTTTGCTTGGAGATGATGTAGATCATCGTGCCGCGATCATCCGTGATGATGTTGTCCGGACTGAGACGGGTATCGCCAGCATCGAACCACGGGTTCGGCCCCACGTAGGAGCAGGTGTTCTGAAAGACGCCATGTTGATTGCGGCAGTGGCGCATGATGGCGTTTTTGGCTGCTTCGCTATGGCCGAACTGGTGAAATTGTTCCGCTGGCATCCAATCCCACGTGATGTCACCACTCCAACTCACTTCGATCATGCGGGTGGCACGGGGTAAATAGTCACGGGTGACTTGCGGATAGTGGCCGCTGCGGTAGCTCAGCATCAGCGTTGGGCTGTTCTCAATACTGGGCGGCGTGCCGGGGACGTAATAGCCAACCGGGCAACCCGCTCTTACCAGATCATGGTTTTGCCGGGCGGACCAAGAACGCTTGCCATCGAACGCCATCTCATCGGCCTGATTGAAGTGCCATTCAACATGACCGTGCCAATCCTCTTGGATTACATCGTCACTGCCGAAAGTATGGTTATAGGCGCTGGTTACGCGCCCAGTCTGACCGCCGAGAATACGCCCTTCAGGTAATAAGTTGACCATGAAGCCATCGAAGTGCGGCCAGGAGCGGACCACGTTGCCATTCATATCGATGAGCAGGGCGCCGACGCCTGGTTGATGCGATGGATGGAGGGTGTAGCCGTTGAAGCATTTCTCTGGGCTGTAAATGGTGGTGCCGGTGGGGAAAACGGTGTACATACGGTTGCCTCTTAACTGGCCATGGCCAGACCGATCTCCGGCCCGCTATCCACGTGCTCAAGACGCGGTAATACTTTTTCAGAGAACGTTCTGGGATGAGTGCGCGCCAACTCATGGGGCCTGCCACCGTTGATCGAAGACGGCGATCTCCTCGGCCACTCGGACCGGTTCATGCCAGGGCACCACCACCACGCATGAGTTGAGCTTCACCCTTTCGGTGCGTCCAGCCATATAGTTTAAAAGTGGATGGGACTAGGACACATGGTGTAGCTGTCGAATTGGTGCTCAGCGGTCCATATGGAATCGGAGCCTTCAGCTTCCACCGAACCCGCCATGGCCAGTTCGTGGATGTAAACCTCCTTGCATCCGTCATCCACTCAATAAGGTTCTGGAAGAACGCCGCATAACCCATGTGCATGGTGCACTCTCTCTCCTCGCCTATAATTGCCTAACTGGCATAATACTGGCACACTGGCAAGCACTGATCAGCTTTTGCGCTAGCGGCGGAGAAGCCAAGTCCTGAGCGTAACCAATATGAGATCACCCTCTATGAAGTCCATAATACCTACCATGCTCAGCCGGCTACGGATGTGTGGCTCGGCGGCACTCTTAAGTGTACTTGCGGGCCCGTTGCTGGCCGACCAACCTACAAGCGATTGCAAGGTGGTGGACGATCATGACTATCGGCAAACGTTGGCTTTGCAAAACCGGGTGCGGCTCTCACGCGACTCGAACAAAAACGAGGTCAACGAACTGTCGGGGCTCGTGGTGCAAGAGGATGTGAATGCACCAGGCGGCTTTTGGTATTGGACGGTTAGCGACGCCAAGAACAATGTCTACAGAGTCGGTGCTAATGGTCATATCGGTAGCGACGCCGCCGATAAAATCGATCTGGGCTCGACCAATGGTGAGGATCTCGAAGGTATCGCCTTGTTTGGTCAAGACCTCCTGGTGCTGCAAGAAGGAGCGGTTACAGTGGTGAATGTGTCGAGCATTCCGGACCGCGCCCCTAAATCACCGGGATTAGCCACACCGCTGTCTACCATGATTGGATATGACACGGTCACCGATCCACGGGACTACACTCAGACCACACTAGCACACTACATGAGCGCATCCAGTTCCAATGACCGGCTTGAAGGGATCACTTACCATGTGGCCGCGCGCCGCGTGTTCATCATCAAAGAGAAAAATCCAGGTTTGTTGATAGAAGTGAATACCGCGACCAACGAAATCGCGTCGATGCAAGTGTTAAATTGCGGTGACTTTGCTGGCCAATGTCCGCAAAACCACCCTTTCCCCGACCGCATAGCTGTGAGTGATGACAACACGGTTGTGCGAGATTTTTCCGGGGTGACCATGGGTCCTACGGAGAATCAGGTGTGGATCGCTAGCGATAAAGCCCAGGCGGTGTTCCTGTACGATGTTGTTAAGCGAAAATACGATACTTTTAGATTACTGACATTCCAGGGCGATACGCCACAATGCATCGAGCAGGCTGAAGGTGTAACTGCCGGGGCGAATGGCTTACTGTACGTCACACAAGATAAGCCCACTATGGCGAATTCTTACATCTACACCTTTAAGTACACCGATACGCGTACACCGGCCAACTAGTGCACCGCACTCAGAGGGGGTGGCCGAGTTCGCCACGGCCACCTTCCGCAAGCATAAGTTGGGGACGGATCACTAATAACTAGCCGATCCCTCAACATTTACCGCTCTTACACATTGGCCTAGATTGCCACCTTAGCGCCCATTTTCGAGAACGAGAACCTAAAGTGGCCGATATCAGGCCTCAGGCACCGCCGTTTCGATGGCCAAAGTAGCGCTCTAGGCGTCCAAACCGCGCTACCAAACGTAGCTGTTCGTTGAAAAAATCAGGACGTTGCCACGGTCCGACCCCAATGCGCATAACCGTGGGTTATTCCCGCAGAAATCTTCTTGCGGATTGAAATATGCCTGAAACTTACCGACACTTCCCGGGCTAAGATTGCCATGGGGGAACACAAGACATGACCTATAACCCGTTCGCGGAGTTGTCCGCTACCATTCCCGCGGCCGCGATGCAGGCGTACGTGGTGCTGATGTTTGTCCTCGTCGTGGCCGGTACGTTGGCCGACATCATTCACAAGAAAAGCGCCAAGTATTTCTTTCAGAATGCGAAAAAAGCCGAGGCCGCGCGGACCCGCGAGGTCGGCGGTGGTGAGAAGACGGCTATTTTGGCCAAGACCGTGGCCAGTGATGTGTTGACCTCCTCCGAGTTCTGCAACCCTAAACGGCGCTTGGCGCACCTGCTGACCATGTACGGCTTTATCGCTTATGTGGCGACCACTGCCATCTTGGTGTTCGGGCACGCCGCGCCGCACGCAGCAGCGCCGGTTGTGGTGACCGCGCTTTGGCACTTGGGTGCTTTGTCCGTTTGCCTAGGCGGCTACTGGTTCTGGTTCTTTATCCGCGTCGATGTGGCGGCTGAGGGTTACCCGTGGTACCGCATCATGCGTGCCGATCTCTTTGTACTGTCGCTGCTCGCCTCCACCACTTTTGCCCTGCTCTGGTCGGTGTTCCAAGCCAATGACGCCGCTCTACTCACGTCTATTTGCTTCTGGCTGTTCGTCATCTCCAGCACCGTGTTGTTCGGCGGCGTGATGTGGTCGAAGTTCGCGCATATGTTCTTCAAGCCCGCGGCGGCTTATCAAAAACACGTGGCCGAGGCGGATGGCTCCATGGACAACTTGCCACCACCGGCCGATAGCCCCGAGACCTTCGGGCTAGGCATCAAACGCGAACTGCCTCGCCATTACTGATACCGGCTGTTACCACCTCGCATACACTTACCGCCCCAATTTGACGGAGCCCCCCTCCATGCCTACTTTCGTCTATATGACCCGCTGCGACGGCTGCGGTCACTGTGTCGATATCTGCCCGTCCGACATCATGCACATCGACAAAACCTACCGCCGGGCAATGAATATCGAGCCCAACATGTGCTGGGAATGCTATAGCTGCGTAAAAGCTTGCCCGCAAAACGCCATCGACGATCGCGGCTACGCTGATTTCGCGCCGCTTGGCCACAGCGTGCGGGTACGCCGCGAAGAGGAAAAAGGCACTATTTCCTGGCGCATCAAGTTCCGCAACGGCACCCAGAAGGACTTCGTCTCCCCGATCACCACTAAGCCGTGGGGCTCGGCCATCCCGAAGCTAGCGGAGCTGGCAGCGCCCTCTGAGGAGGAAGTGAAGTCGCAGCATCTTAGCTTCGAGCCCGATGCGCTCAATGTCGAAGAGGGACTGCCGGTCATCGACAAGAGCCGCTTCAAACAGGGGGTCTACTATTAATGGCTAGATACAAAACCGTTTTCGAAGATTGCGACATCCTGATCGTAGGCGCGGGCATGGGCGGTACCGGCGCCGCCTACGAGGCACGCCACTGGGGCCGCGACCTCAAGATAGTGGTAGCAGAGAAGGCCAATATAGATCGCAGCGGCGCGGTGGCTCAGGGGCTTTACGCCATCAACTGCTACATGGGCATGCAGTGGAATGAGAACACCCCCGAGGACCACGTACGCTACGCCCGCAACGACCTCATGGGCATAGTGCGCGAAGACCTCGCTTACGATATGGCCCGGCACGTCGATTCCACCGTGCATAAATTCGATGAGTGGGGTCTGCCGATGATGCGCGATCCGGATACGGACCGGTACCTGCGCGAAGGCAAGTGGCAGATCATGATCCACGGCGAGAGCTATAAGCCGATCGTCGCCGAGGCGGCGAAGAAATCCGCCGATAAGGTGTACAACCGCATCATGGTCACGCATCTGCTCATGGATGAGAAGCAACCCAATCGGGTGGCAGGTGCGGTGGGTTTTAACGTACGCACCGGCAATTTCCATATCTTCAGGGCCAAAGCGGTGATCGTGGGCGCAGGCGGCGCTTCGCACATCTTCAAGCCGCGCTCGGTCGGCGAGGGCATGGGCCGCACCTGGTACGCGCCGTGGAGTTCCGCATCTGCTTATGCGCTGCCGATCCAGGCCGGCGCCAAGATGACGCAGATGGAAAACCGCATCGTGCTGTGCCGCTTCAAGGACGGCTATGGGCCGGTGGGTGCCTACTTCTTGCACCTCAAGACCTATACCCAAAACGCTTACGGCGAGAACTACGAGGAGAAGTGGTACGAGCAGACCAAGTCGCTAGTGGGCGAGTACATCGACCATCATCCGACGCCTACCTGTCTTCGCAACCACGCTTTCGTGGAGGAGATGAAAGCCGGGCAGGGTCCCATCCACATGGTCACCACCGAGGCTTTCCAGGACCCGCATAAGGAGACGGTGGGCTGGGAGAACTTCCTCGGCATGACGGTGGGGCAAGCGGTGGTGTGGGCCTCGCAGGATATCGACCCCAAGTACACCAACCCTGAACTGACCACCTCCGAGCCCTACGTGATGGGCTCGCATGCGACCTGCTCGGGCGCCTGGGCCAGTGGGCCCGAAGACGTGTCGCCCTCGGAGTACTACTGGGGCTACAACCGGATGATGACGGTGGAAGGGCTGTTCGGCGCGGGCGATGCGCTGGGCGGTACCGCTCACGCTTTCTCATCGGGATCGTTCACCGAGGGCCGCTTGGCCGCTAAAGCCGCCTGTCAGTACGTGCGCGATCGCAAGAACGAGAAGTGGCAGGTCTCCGAGCAGCAATATGAGAGCCTGCGCAAAACCATCTACAAGCCGCTGGAAAACTACCAGATTGGCCGCAACGAAATCGTGGGCGGGACGGTGTCACCCAACTACATCTTGCCCATTCACGGCTTGCAGCGGCTTGAGAAACTGATGGACGAATACGCCGGCGGCATCACGGGCAACTACATGACCAACGAACCGCTGCTAAAGCGCGGCTTGCATCTGCTGAGGATCTTGCAAGAAGACCTTGAGCACCTGGGCGCCGAAGATTTACACCAGTTACAGCGCGCCTGGGAGTTGCAGCACCGTACCACCGCCTCGGAGTGCGTGGTGCAGCACACTTTGTTCCGCCAAGAGACCCGCTGGCCGGGGTATTATTACCGCGGCGACCACATGAAGTTAGATGACGAGAATTGGCATGTGCTGACCACCTCCCGCCGCGATCCGCAATCGGGCGAATGGACGCTGGAAAAAGCGCCGCTCTACCACATCATTGACTAATTCGGAGGGGACCGGCGATCGGGGGACGGGCGCACCAGCCCGGAACTGGTTCGAGCACGACGTCAAAGCAGTTGAGCTGAGGGTGATTTCCGCGCATCTGGGCGCGGGCATCACTCGCTTGGAGATGTTGCTAGGCCCGCTGCTGGCCCTGGACTGTGCGCGAATGCAAGTCCAGCCCCTGTTGGAGCAAGCTTGGATGCGCTTGCAAACCCTGCATGAGCGCATCGTCGATGCGCGTTTAGAGATAACCGATCCCGCCGCCACAGCGGCTATAGAACGGGCGCAACAAGCGCTCAACACTTCGGCCGCTACCACTCTTGCGCGCATTGACGATGCCTTGGAGTGGGCTTTCGCCAGGTGCGCCCAACCAAGTGGGGATGCGGCCCGCATCCGAGCACTACAAGCACTGGCGGCAGCGATCGCCTTCAACTTTCGCCGCGCCAGCGCGCTCAGCGAAGAAGCCGCCGGGTTGGCAGCGGCGCCAGAGGCGTGCTGGCGCTACCGGCTGCAACAGGCCGAGTTCGCGCTCGATCAGGGACGCGAGTTCAACGATACCGAGGCCTTGGAGGCCCTGAAGCGACTGTGCGAGGATATCTTGCTGCCTACGGCATCCGCCGCAGGTGCGGTGCCGGCCGAGCGGGCGTGGGTTTATGACTGCCTCGGGCAAACCCTGGGCTTTTTAGGCCGGCAACAAAGCGGCACGGCCAACCTGAGCCGTGCCATCAGTGTATTCGAGGCGGCACTCGAGCTGCGCGATCGAGTACGCGAACCTTCCCAGTGGGCGGCCACCCAAAATCACCTGGGCAACGCCATAGGTAGCTTGGGTCAACGGCAATTGGATACCGAACTGCTGGAACGTGCCGTCAATACATTCGAGGCCGCGCTGGAGATGCCCGTATCCAATGCCGCGCCAGACGGGCGGGCCAGTGTGCACAGTAATCTGGCGGCGCTGTGGCAGACATTGGCACGCCAAAAGCAGGACGCCGGGTTGCTAGAGCGGGCAGTGGCGGCGTACCAGGCGGCCCTCGCCATTTGGACACCTGAGCGAAAACCGCTGTTCTTTGCCACCACCCAGGCCAATCTAGGCGCTGCGCTGCGCCTGCTCGGCGACATGCGCGAGGACACAGAGCTGCTAGCACAGTCGGTGAGGGCTTATAGGACGGCGCTCACGATACGCACACGGGCGCGTATGCCGCGCCAATGGGCGCTGACCCAAAACGACCTGGGCGCCGCCCTGCAAGCCCACGGCGAGCGGGCCGGCGATGCATTGAATTTTGGCCGCGCTATCGCCGCCTACCGCGAGGCGCTCAAAGAGATAGATCGCGAGGGCGAACCCATGACTTTCGCCATGACCCTGGCCAACCTCGCAGTAGCACGGCGCAAACTCGCCGAGTACACCCACGATGTGGACGTCTCACGCCGCGCCGTCGCGGATATTCATATGGCGCTGGAGATTTTCCGCGGCGCCAGCCACCCACGGCTGAGTGAACTCGGCTTGGAGCAACTGGCGATTGCCATGGAAGTCAATGCGCAGTTAGAAACGGATGAAGAGGCCTAGGCCAATGGGGCCTAGGCCAATGGAGACCAGGCCAATGGGGGCCAGGATAACAAGAGCCTAAGGAAAATCCGGTAGATCTCTAAAGGCAACGCCCAAAGAATAGTTCGCCAACATTGGATCCGCCGCAACTCTTGCCGCCAGCACTGTCCAATGACCCTCTACGGCGCGCTGCAAAAACACCTCCAACACCGCGCCGTGCTCGGAGGACTTGGCGAAGACCTGCACATAAGCCCGCTCAGCCGAGATCAGTACCGCCCGCGGAAACGTTGCAACCTCAAGGGGCTGACCCAAACCCGGCACGGTGGGACGGCTTAGTAGATGGCTGCGCGCCTGCTGGAACACACCGGTGGCTGCCATCGCGTTGGCCAGTGCGAGCCCGATGAGCGCCGAACCGATGATGATGACGGCCAGCGCCCGCTGCATGCGTGTGTTTCGCCCATCGGGTAACGCCTCGCTATGCACGCTCACCCGCCGGCCTAGCAGCCCCGGTACGTTGCCCGGCAGCCGGGCCAACTGCAAACGAAGCAGTTTGCGGCCTGGGCTCAGCCACCAGTCGCGGCCGATGGTCAAGTACCCCATGGCGAGACCGGCGACTACCAGCACGGGCGTGCCGGCGGCGGGACTATCTAAAGCGATGTGCTGCGACAACATGTTCAGCGCCAGCGCGGCGGCGGCTACCGTCAGCACCAAATCCACCGCCACCGCCATGCTTTTGGTCAGCATGGAGGCGATCGGCAGCGCGGCGCCGGCTACCTCTACAAAGCCAACTTTAGGAACCATTGATTGCGTGCGATCTGGACTATCGGCTCGTATTGCGTGGCGCCATTGTGGCGCAATTGCATCACTTCGCAAGCACCGCCACCAGGCAAACCGCTTCGTACTCGGTTCTATTCAGCGTTGGCATGGCCCAAGCGGCGCGCTAGACTGGCCGCGCAAGCGTTCCGCCCATGCTGGGCATGCAGCGAAATGACGCGATGCAAAAACCCAACTATAAACTCTTGACTGTAAACCAAAGTCGCCATTTATCCGGGGGGAGTATTTCATGAAAAAGACGTTGTTATTTGCAAGCGCCGCCGGCTTGGCCCTGGGCCTATCCACAGCCGTCACGCCAGTGGCTGTGAGCGCAGCTACGGTTGACGGCCCGTCCGTCAATTGGAAGCTCTCGGTCTGGGGTAAACGCCGCTCCTTTACCGAGGGCGTTGAGTACATCTCCAGTGAACTCGAAAAACGCACTGGCGGTAAGTTCAACCTCAAGATCTTCTACGGCGACCAACTCTCCAAGAGTAAGGAGAACCTGGACGGTATTTCCATCGGTGCTTTCGAAGCAGCCGTGTTCTGCGCCTCTTATCACCCCGGCAAGAACGCTCCTCTGAACGTGTTGGATCTGCCGTTCCTGCCGCTGGCCGACTTCGACATCATGCGCAAAGCGCACGATGCGGTGTACAACCATCCTGCGTCCCAGAAAGCTTTGGCCAAATGGAATGCACACCTGTACATGTCCAACATTTTGCCGCAGTACGAGTACATGGGCCGTGGCGATGTACCGAAGTCGGTAGCCGACTTCAAAGGCAAACGCTTGCGCGCCTTAGGCGGCATGGGCCGCGCCGCTAAGCTGATCGGCGCAACCCCTTCCACCATGCCGGCCTCCGAGACCTATACCGCGCTGCAACGTGGTACGGTGGACGCCATCGGTTTCCCCTATAGCTACACTTTCTCCGCTTATAAGCTGGAGGAGGTGGCTGACTGGGTGACCACCAACATGAAGCTGGGCACGGTGAACTGCCCGACGGTGTTCAACACCGATGCTTATGCCGCGTTGCCGGCGCAGTACAAACAATTGCTCGAAGACTTAAAGCCGGGTGCATACGCCGCTATGGCCGCGGACTATCAGAAAAAAGACGAGCAAAATGAGGCCAAATGGAGTGGCGCCGATAGCCGCATCAAGATGATTCGGATCCCGGATAACGAAATGGCCGAGTTTCGCAAACTCGCTGGCCGTCCGGTCTGGGACCAATGGGTCAAAGACAACGAAGGCGAATTGCCCGCCCAGGAGTTACTCGACTTAGTGCTCAAGGCCGCGGGCCAATAATACCTACCCTATACACAACGCCAGGCCGGAGCCCATGGCCTGGCGTTTGTTTGTTCTCTGCTGCCGGCAGTAGCTAAAGGACACCTCTAAAAATGCACTTTTTCCGCGATTGCGGCGTCAGCGCCGTGCTCGAATCCTCATGTATGACTTATACACTGCGGTTCTGTGCGCGGTGCTTCCTTGCACTCACGGAAAAATTACTATTTTTAGAGGTGTCCTAAAGAGGCTTTGCCATGTCTGGTGCTAGCGAACTGTCCCCCGGCGCGCGCATGCTTGCGCGTATTGATGAAGGATTTTTCAAATTCGAGAAATTTCTGAATTTGACGGCGGCCCTGGTGATCCTGGGCGTGATGTTAATCGGTGTATTTCAGGTGGTAGGCCGCAAACTGTTCAACTTCCCGGTGCCCGGATATGTGGACGTGATCGAGATGGTCATGACCATCTTCGCATTCTTGTCCATCTCCTATACGCAGCGCTTGGGCGGACACGTGCGTATGGAGATCATCTTGGGAAGGCTCAAAGGACGGGTACTGTACTTCCTGGAAGTGATGGGCACGGCGCTGGCCATAGGTATCGTCGTCGTGCTGCTCTATTTCGGCTATGAGCATTTTCTGCGTGCCTGGCATATAGGCGACAGTACCATCGATATCGAAATCCCTATCTGGCCATCTAAATTATTAGTGCCGATCGCTTTCTCGTTCCTGGTTATCCGGCTAGCGATTCAGCTCTTCGGTTTCGTGCGGTTATTGTTGGATCCGCAAGCAGAGCCTATAGGCGTGCCACGCATTGAATCGGTGGACGAGCAGGCGCAGCACGAAATTGACGCAGGCTTGGCCGGCGAAGAAGAAAAAGTGGATCTGCCAAGGCAAGATCAGGGGACGCCACGATGAGCGAACTTGAAATCGGCATCATCGTCACCGTTGTCTTGCTGGTGTTGGTGTTCTCAGGGGTACGTGTTTTTGCCGCAGCCTCCTTAGCCGGGCTCATCGGCATGGTCTGGTTGATCGGCTGGAAGAGCGGCGCCGGCATCGTCGGTACTATTCCCCATTCCAAATCCATCAACTATGTGTTGAGCGTGTTGCCGATGTTTATTCTGATCGGCTTTATCGCTTATCACGCCGGCCTCACGCACGCACTGTTCAACGCAGCTAAAGCGTGGTTCGGCTGGGTGCCTGGCGGCCTAGCGGTGGCCAGCGTATTCGCCACCGCCGGATTTGCTGCCGTGTCCGGCGCCAGTACGGCTACTGCTGCCGTATTCAGCCGGGTCGCCATTCCGCACATGCTGCAAAACGGCTACGACAGAAAACTCGCCGCCGGGGTGGTGGCCGCCGGCGGTACCTTGGCATCGCTGATCCCGCCCAGTGCCATCTTGGTGATCTACGCGATTATCGTCGAGGAATCGGTCGGCACCTTGATCATCGCAGGCTTCGTGCCGGGCGTGGTTTCGGCCCTCATCTACGCGGCGCTGATCATCGGCCAGTGCATGTGGAAACCAGGGCTTGGCCGCGCCATCGCCGCGCCACCGATGGGCGAGCGTATTGCCACGCTGCCCGCGACCCTGCCTATTGTCGCGGTAGTAGCCATCATTTTCAGCGCGATGTACGCAGGCTGGGCCACCCCCACCGAAGCGGGAGCCTTGGGCGCTTTCGTGGTGCTGGTGATCGCGCTGTTCAATGGTATGCGCTGGCACGCTCTGCAAGAAGCGCTGATGGAAACGGCCAAGCTCACGGTGATGATCTTCGGCCTCATCTGGGGCGTTTTGATCTTCGTGCGCTTCCTCGGCTTCGCCGGACTGCCTGAAGCCTTCGCTGAGTGGTTGGTGTCGCTGCCGTTCCCACCAGTGGTCATCATGGTGGGTATTTTGCTCGGTTACGCCGTGCTCGGGATGTTCATGGATGCCATCGGCATGTTGCTGTTGACCTTGCCAGTGGTGTACCCGGCGGTTATCGCGCTCGGCTACGATCCGATTTGGTTCGGTATCGTCGTCGTAAAGATGTGCGAGGTGTGCCTGATTACGCCACCGGTTGGGCTCAACTGTTATGTGGTGTCGGCAGTGCGCCCCGATATTCCGCTGGGCGATGTGTTCCGCGGCATATTCCCGTTCTTCCTGGCGGACGCGGCAACCATCGCACTGTTCTTGGCTTTTCCGGAGATCATCCTCTGGCTGCCCAATTTGGTGAATAGCTAAAAAAACGCTGAAGTGTTGCCGCGGCATAGTCCGGCTGGAGCGCTCTAGCCCCTGGCATGCCTACTATAGCCCCTGGCACGCCTAATGGAATAGGCGTGCTGGCCCGCGAAGTCGCACCGACGCTAGCGCCGCCGGTAGACGCAGAACCACCCTTCCGGTTCGCCGCCGGTGAAGTACACATCGAATTCACGCCTGAGGCACTCGATGTGGCCTGCCTCTAGCAAACTTGCAAATGTCGTGTCGAATCCGCTCGCGTACCACAGATCTTTATGGACGGTGCAGGCCAGTACCCCGCCTGGCCGCAGGATGCGGACGATCTCAGCCAGCGGCTGCGGGCCCACATGTCCGTGGGTGAAGGTTCCCGATGAGATCACTGCATCATAACTGGCACTTGGCCGATCCAGCGGTTGATTGACATCGCCTACCAGTAACTCGCGGTAAATGCCGCGTTGACCTGCCACACGCACCATGTGCGCAGAGAGATCAATACCGTCCAGCCTCCTATAACCGCGCTCGGCCAGGTAGACGCCGGTGAGGCCGGTACCACAACCGATGTCGAATATATCCGCCTGCCGCTCGGTGCAATACTCGGTCAGCAAGCGGGCTATAATCTCAGGCGATACGTAGCCCAGCCGCGACATCTGATTGTCGTAGTCCTCGGCCCATTTGCCGTAGAACGCGACCAAACCGGCCTCGTCTTCGGCCCTATAAGCCTCGTTCACGAATGCGCTGGGTCCTTTGGGTTTATCCATGCGAAACTCCTAACCGTATGAACATTCAAGGCCTAGGCCAGCTTTAACGGCAGGCTTCGCAACCGCTGGCCGGTGGCGGCGAACACCGCGTTCGCCACTGCCGGAGCGATGGGAGGAAGGCCAGGTTCTCCTACGCCGGACGGTGGCTCATCGCTATCGACGATGATCACGTCTACCTCCGGCGCTTCGTCCATGCGCAGGATCGGATAGTCGTGGAAATTACTCTCTCGAATGGCGCCGTTATCCAGCTCCAGGTTGCCGTGCAATGCCGCCGTCAATCCGTACATCACCGCCCCTTCCATCTGCGCGCGCACGATGTCCGGATTCACCGCCTGGCCGCAGTCCACCACGCAGGTCACTTTGTGCACCCGGATGCGGCCGGCCTCGGCCTCAACGGATACTTCAGCGAGCTGCGCTACATAGGAGAAGAACGAGCCGTGTGCGGCCATGCCGATGGCACGGCCATCGCCCAGCCGCATCCCGCGCAGGCGCTCGCCGGCGATCTTGACGACATTTTGCAGCCTTGGATTATCGTTCGAGTTGGCGATGCGAAGCGCCACCGGATCCATCTTCGCTTGGTGCGCCAATTCATCGAGCGCCGATTCTTTGGCAAACGCGGTGTAGGAATGCCCAACCGATCGCCAGAACGACAACGGCAGCCCGTGCTCCCGGGTCACATGCCGAACAACTTGATTGGGAAAATCATAGTCCCCGTAAAAACCCTCGACGCTAGACCGATCGACGGTCCAGTCGGCGAACGCTTTATCTGCCGCCCCCGCGATCCAACCGATAGCGGTGTGCGGTACCGCGGTGGGCAAAAATGCTGGCAACGCCACGTTCAATACGTCGGGCATGATGTTGCCACCGACGCGCTTCGCCTCCCATGCTCTCACCGTGCCGTTGCCGTCTACGCCGGCCTTCACCCGCATCAGTGACGCCGGTCTATAGACGCCGCTTCGGATATCGTCCTCCCGTGTCCAGATGAGCTGGATCGGCTCGCCGCTGGCCTGCGCCACCTCGGCCGCTTCAATGACGTGGCTAAGCGTGCCGCGCCGGCCAAACCCGCCACCTGAGTAAGTGCTGTGTATACGTACCTGCTCACGGGCAAACCCCAGTTGCCGCGCCACCAACCCTTGCGCGCCCGCCGCCCCTTGGGTGCCGGACCAAACATCGGCGATACCATCACCGATGCGCACCACGGCATTCATCGGCTCCATCGGCGCGTGGGCCAGGAAGGGCGCCCAATAATCGCTTTCAATGATATGGCGTGCTGCTTTGAATCCTCGCTCCGGATCACCGCGCTCCGCCGTGGACTGGCCCTGCTCGGTGTCCAGCGCGCGAGCGTAATCCGCTTTGAGGTCCGCGGTACTCACGGATGCCAGCGGCGGCTGATCCCAGGTCACATCCAGCGCCTCAGCCGCTTTCTTCGCCTGCCAGAACTGTTTTGCCACCACCGCGACACCAGTAGAGATAGGCAGCACGTGGGTGACCCCCGGCATGGCGCGCGCCTTAGCCGCATCCAAGCGGGCGAGCGTGCCGCCAGCGACGGGACTGCGCTTGACCACGGCGCGATGAAGATCGGGTAGGTCCACGTCGATGCCGAATATCGCCGCACCGGTGGATTTGGCGATGCCGTCGATGCGCGCAAATTCCCGCCCGATGTAGCGCCAGCCGGCCTTGGGCTTGAGCGGTGTATCTTGGGGGAGTTCCAAGGACTGGGCGGTGGCAACGAACTGTCCATAAGGAAAGCGTTTGCCGCCTGCGAGTATATGTGCCCTCTCGGTTTGCAGAGCGGACACCGGCATATCGAGGTCCGCGGACGCGGCTTGTAACAAGAGCTTGCGCACATCGGCGGCCACTTGGCGCAGCGGCATGAAATGCACACGCATCGACGTGCTGCCGCCGGTCGCCTGTACGCCGAATTCAGGGTTGCTGTAATCGGCGTGCACACCGGCCAGCTCGATCTTCAGATCAGCCGGATGAACGTCCAGCTCCTCACCGATCAGCGTGGCCAGTCCGGTGGTGACACCCTGTCCCATTTCATCACGCGGGCAGTAAAAGCGAATGATGTTGTCAGGGGTGATCTGCAAGAATGCGCTGGGGATCAGTCCACCACTCTCGCGGCCGATGGGCAACGGCCGCGTGCCGGTCATCGAGTATCCCACCACCAGTCCAGCACCCACTATACCGGCGGTCCACAGGAATTTGCGGCGTGTCAGTTCTAGAGCACTCATACCGATTCCTCCGTGTTACGCGCTGCGGCCACGGATGCTACTGACGGGGGCGCTGCTGACGGGGACGCTATCGGCTGAAGCCCGGCACCGGCGGCAGCCACCGCGAGAATGGCGGCTTTGATCCGCGGGTAACAACCGCACCGGCAAATGTTGCCGGCCATCGCCTGCTCCACCTCAGCTTCGCTAGGAGACGGGTTGTTTTGCAACAGCGCCGCCGCCGTCATGATCTGACCGGATTGGCAGTACCCGCATTGCGGCACACTGCGCTCAACCCACACGGCTTGTAGGGGATGCAAGTTCGAGGGTGTGCCCAACCCTTCTATGGTCACCACCTGCTTGGCTTCGGCTCGCGCGAGGGGCCACACACATGACTGTACCGCTACGCCATCTACGTGCATCGTACACGCGCCACACAAACCCGCACCGCAACCGAATTTGGAGCCTTTCAACTTGAACGAGTCGCGCACTACCCACAGCAGCGGCGTATCGGGCGCGTCCACACTCTGCACGTCTTTACCGTTCAAGGTGAACCTGATCATCGGCGTTTCTCGCTGGAACAACTGGGGCCAGCAGATTGGACGATGCGCCACCGGCATGCAATGCATCGGCCAAAGCCCTGGCCAGTACATATGCCCTCCAGCCTCAAACAGTCCCAGCTTAAGAAGCTCACCGGGCAAACGCCCTATAGCTGAGCGCCTCCAACAAATGTTCGCGCCGCACACTATGCGCGGCCTCCATATCTGCCAACGTCCGTGCCACTTTGAGCACACGATGACACGCCCGCGCCGATAACCTGAGTTGGTCAGCGGCTTTGTCCAAAAACGCACCGAGTTCCGCATTCATGCCGCAAGCTTCTTCCAACCGCGTGGCCGGCAACCGTGCATTGATGCATCCACGGCCCTCTTCTTGCATCAACCGTGCTTGCGCGACCCGCTGCCGCACCGTGTCGCTGCTCTCCCCACTATCGGCCTGCCGCAATGCGCTCATGCTGATCTGAGGCACTTCCACATGCATGTCGATGCGGTCCAACAACGGCCCCGACAAGCGCCCGCGGTAGCGTTTGATACGGTCCAAACCGCACTCGCAGCGGCTATCGCCCAAATAACCGCAAGGACAGGGATTCATGGCAGCGATGAGTTGAACCGAGGCGGGCAAATCGATCTTGTAAGCAGCCCTGGAGATCGCGACATGACCCGATTCCAACGGCTCGCGCAATACCTCCAACACCCGCCGATCGTATTCCGGCAACTCGTCCATGAAGAGCACCCCCTGATGAGCGAGTGAGATCTCACCCGGCCGCGGCGGGGCGCCGCCGCCGATGAGAGCGATGGCCGAGGCGGTGTGATGGGGTGTCCTGAAAGGCCGGCGCCCCCAGGTCTGCGCATTGAAGCCACCCTGGGAGACTGAATGCACCATCGCCACTTGCGCCGCCTGCGCATCGCTGAGCGGCGGCAACAAACCCGGCAAGCAGTTGGCCAACATGGTCTTACCGGTACCGGGTGGTCCGATGAAGAGCAGGTTGTGGCCGCCCGCGGCGGCGACTTCGATGGCCCGCCGGGCCGTTGGCTGGCCGCGCACTTCCTGCAGATCCTGATACTGGTGCGCCGGCGCATCGCGTACCCCATCCGGTGACTCCAGGAGCCGCTCACCGCAAATATACGAGGCCACCTCGCTCAAATGCTCCGCTTGCCATAAGCTGCCGTTGTCTATCAGTGCTGTTTCGGCACCCGAGGCGCTTGGGACCACCACCGCGCGGCCAGCGAGCAGGCCCGCTCTTGCCGCTGGCAACACGCCACGTACGCCGCGTAATTCGCCGGTCAGGGCGAGTTCTCCGATAAATTCATGGGAAGTGGTAATGTCCCGCTTGATGCCTTGCAGCAGATCCGCAGCGCACAACACGCCCAAGGCAATGGGTAGATCGTACCGGCCCCCTTCCTTGGGTAAGTCCGCCGGCGCCAGATTGACGATGATCTTCTGCTGTGGAAACGGATAACCGCAGTTTTGAATCGCCGCCCGAACCCGTTCACGGCTCTCGCGCACCGCGGTCTCGGGTAGGCCGACAATGGTGAATGCGGGTAACCCGCCGGCCAGGTGAACCTCGACGCGAACGGCGGGCGCTTCTATCCCTAGCCCTGCACGGGTATGAATAACGGCGAGAGAGATGACGACACACTCCAGTTGAAGATAACCGAAGTTATTTACGCAAACCGCATATCACCTGACTGTAGGGTAGGAGCGCGCCAGGCGTAGGCAATTGTTCCGCAAGAACCCGCTCTATCTATCCGAACGGCCCGCCGCCCGCTCCTCCAACTCACCGATCCGCTCCTCCAAGCGCTCCAATTTCTCACGGGTACGCGCCAGCACCGCCCGCTGTATATCGAACTCTTCGCGCGTGACTAAATCCATCCGCGCCAAGGTGGCCGATACGGCAGCACGCAGGTTATCGCGCAGATCCTCCGATAAGGTGGCCAAACCACCGGGCAGCGCCTCGAAGACCCGCCGGCCAATGTCGTCTAGTTGTTTTGGTCCGAGCATGCAAATCTCTCCTGTACCACCGGCGACTATCGTGTGTGCAATATGGGGATTGACGGCCACCAATAAAACCCTGGCGGTTAAGGGTTTATTGACTGCGGGGTCTATTGACTGCGGGGTCTATTGACTGGGGGACCTCACTTATATTCACGGGAAGGCGCACCGAACTTGTGCAACATCTCGCGCTTTGCACCAACGAAGAGCCAAACACCGTATCGGCGTAGACCTATTTAGCGCTACCCTGATTGGCACGATGCGTGCTTCATGTTTCGCATAAGCACCACTACTATGGGAGAAAGCACCATGAAATTGGTCACCGCAATCATCAAACCATTCAAGCTGGATGATGTACGCGAGGCGCTGAGCGCGCTCGGTGTTCAGGGCATGACGGTTACCGAGGTCAAGGGTTTCGGCCGGCAAAAAGGCCATACCGAACTCTACAGGGGGGCGGAGTACGTGGTCGATTTTCTACCTAAAGTGAAGCTTGAGGTAGGGATAGAGGCAGACGATCTGGAGCAAGTAATTGAGGCCATAACCAACGCTGCACGTACGGGCAAGATTGGCGACGGCAAGATTTTCGCCACCGAGCTGCAACACGCCGTGCGCATTCGAACAGGCGAGGTGGCGAACGAGGCCCTGTAGCGCGCGGGGTGTGCTTATTTGACTGACATCTGCGCAGCCAAGGTATGAGGAAGGACAGATAACACCAGCACTTATCCATGCATTCAGCCGCGCAATAAAATAGGCCACACCCGCGCCCTTCTCTCGCAGTTTCGGACAGTGCACCTATGATCACAGCGAACAAGCTCGTTGAGAGATCGATAACAGCATGCTCAAACAGGTGCTCGGCGCTGACCTTGCCGCTATCCCGCCATCGGGGCCGAAACCGCTTTGGTCATCGCCGCAGAAATCGGCTCGGATCTGTCTCGATTCCCCTCAGCACGCATTCTTTGCGCCTGGCTCGGTCTAGCCCCAGGCACCCGCATCAGTGGTGGACGCGCCTTAGCAAGGCGTGTGCCGCGGGCGTGGTTGACCGGTCGTGATCAAACAGGGCGAGGACGGCGATGCGTTCGGTGAGGAGGCGTTGCTGTCAGAGGATAAACACAACGCTAGTATCGTGGCCAAAGCCGATGGCCTGCTGATGCGCTTGTCGAAAACCGATTTCGAAGAGTTGAGGCTTTAAAGGCTTCATTTTGCAAGGTGGATTACAGGCCATTCCCCAAGTTTAACACCGGCACCTGATATGCCCCCCAAAAGCCTTTTCCACCAACATCTTACACGCCAAAGTTCAACTTGACGTAGACGCTTATTCACAAGGGCTAGAAAGCATGCTCCGCGATTGTCAAGACCTCGGCGCCATATTGCCCGATTTTACCAGCCACCCGTAAGTTATTGATTTATTACAAGTTGGGTAAACCGGTCAATAACTAACCAATCTGTCATAAGGCCAGTAGCTTCGCGGGCTGGGCAACCTTTGCCCCACATTACCCACAATGTTATCCACAGGCATTGTGAGTAACTACGGCAGTGCCACTCAAACAGCGGGATAAGCAGGCAAAATCGGCAACCGAAAGGTTTTCCGGGCGGCTCTGTGGCGCGATACCGCAGCGGGCAAAATCATCTTCCCGAAGGCGACCGGAGAATATTTTGCGAAGCGTTTTGCGGCGCTGTGCAAATGCGATCCGTACCGTCGCTGAAAACTGGGCTAGCGACGGGATGGGGGCACTAGGCTGGGGGCGAGGACGAAGCCGAACAACGGACGATTCCACCTTAGGCGGCGGCCTGAAGGCACCCGGTCCGACATGGAACAATATCTCCACAACCGCCGACAACCCCACCATCACACTGAGGCGGCCGTATTGGCGCTGATGCGGGCCCGCCGCCATTCTCTCAGCGACTTC
The DNA here is from genome assembly GCA_012103455.1 of Gammaproteobacteria bacterium. Taxonomy (GTDB): domain Bacteria; phylum Pseudomonadota; class Gammaproteobacteria; order HK1; family HK1; genus WLWT01. The sequence continues at coordinate 807,881 of WLWT01000001.1, read as the reverse complement.
CCGCTGTAACATGATGTGGATATCTTCAAGAGCACTACCGGCCGCCAACAAGCGAAAGATAAGTGGTGTGGAGAGGTTGTACGGCAGATTACCCACGACCCGCCAGGGACGTTCGCAAGGGGAGCGCATGAAATCGAAATCGAGTATATCGCCGCGCAGAAGATGTAACCCGCTAGCCGCGAACCTGTGCTCCAGGTGCCCGGCCAGGTCACGATCGACCTCGATGGCAGTCAACCGGCCTGTGGCGCCCAACAAAGGCTCCGTCAAAACACCAGTGCCCGGCCCAATTTCCAGCAACTCATCTTCAGGCCGCGGCGCCACGGCGTGAATGATGCGTTGAATCACTTTCGGATCGTGCAGAAAATGTTGGCCAAAGCGTTTGCGTGGACTATGCATCACGGCCAAGGACCTGCCCCCCACCCACAGCCATTGGCTTATGCCGAAGCAACACTAACTCGGCGGCCAAACCCACTGCGGCCGCTAGACTGCCGACGTCAACATGTCCGGTTCCCGCCAGCGCTAGCGCGGTGCCATGATCAACCGATGTACGCAGAATCGGGAGACCCAAGGTGACGTTGACGGCTTGACCAAAACCGAGTGCTTTGAGGGCGGGCAAGCCTTGATCGTGGTACATGGCCAATAGGACATCCGCATTGGCCCTGACTTCCGGCACGAAAGCGGTATCCGCCGGCTTAGGTCCATCCACGCACAGGCCTTCAGCACGCAACCGCTGCAATGTCCGATCTAGCCAATCCACCTCCTCACGGCCAATATGACCTTGTTCTCCGGCATGGGGATTGACACCGCAGGCCAAAATCCTTGGACGCTCAATAGCAAATTTGGCCCTGAGATCAGCATCGAGTATGCGGATGATCCGGGTGAGCAGGGATTCGTTCAACACCTGAGTGACCGCGCTCAAAGGGATATGAGTAGTGGCGAGCGCTACCCTCAAGCCAGGTACCGCCAACATCATCACCGGCGTTCCCCCGGTCCGCGCCGCTAAATACTCGGTATGGCCGGTGAAGCTAAAACCCGCATCGTTGATGACGCCCTTGTGCACCGGTGCGGTCACCAAGGCGTCCAGTTGCCCCTTCGCCACCCGCGACACTGCCTCATCCAAAGTGGAGAGTACGTAGTGCGCATTCGCCGAATTCAATTCCCCGGCCACTACCGGATGCCGGCATGGCACCTGGATATATTCCAGTGTTCCGACCGGCGGTGCCTCGCCACGCCCACTGAAAGGAGACAAGCGTATGGACAAACCTAACTGCGCTGCCCTACCGAACAGCATGTCTACATCGCCCACCAGTACCAAACGTACATGTTTTGTGAGTGCCGTACCGGCTAACAGAACGATGTCCGGGCCTATACCTGCCGGTTCCCCCGGCGTTAATGCAAGCACAACCCGCCCATCGGGCGATGACAATGGGTGCAGCGGCAGCCGGCTAGCTGGCAATCCGCCGACGCCGACTACCGGCACTACCGGTATTCCTCCAACCGCAGATCCACGTAGGCTTGATCACGCTGCTGACTCATCCATGTTTGCAGCTCTTCGTCACTCTTGCGCCGCCGAATAGCCGCCTCCGCTCGCACCCGGCGCACTTCCTCGGTACCGTCATGATCACGCCGCTCGAGCACTTGTACGACGTGCCATCCGAACTGGGTACGGAACGGCTCACTGACCTCACCCGACTCCAGCGCGTCCATCTCGCGTTCGAATTCGGGCACGGTAACACCTGGGTTCAACCACCCTAGATCGCCGTCGCGTAGCGCAGAGCCGCGATCATCGGAATGGGCACGGGCCAAGGCACCGAAATCGTCGCCATTGACGATGCGCTTATGTAGCCCCTCAAGGCGGGCGACCACCTCCGCCTCCGTCACCAACTCTCCCGGTTTTAGGAGAATGTGACGGGCACGAGTTTGGCGGACGACGTGCGATTGCGCTCCGCGCGTACGCAGGATCTTGATAATGTGAAAGCCGCTCGCCGTACGCACTGGCCGCGAATACTCGCCTTCGTTCAACCCTCGCAGAGCATCGGCGAACGCCGCGGGCAGGTCGCTGGGTTTGCGCCAACCGATTTCACCCCCTTGCAGAGCATTGCGCCCATCGGATTCACTGATCGCCAAATAGGCGAAATCTTCGCCCGTATCCAACCACGCGACAATGGCATCCGCCTCTTCGCGGCCCTCGGCTATCTCCTCAGGGCTCGCACCATCGGGTAACGCCACCAGTATCTGCGCCACCAGAACTTCCGGATCGATTCTTTGCGCCGATTCCTCATTGGCCAGATGAGCCCGGATTTCATGCTCGGATACGGTTACTTTACTTACTTGACGCTGATGCAGCAGCCCGACCAGAATCTGGGCGCGCACGCGATCTCTGAACAATTCGAAGTCATACCCTTCGAGTTCAAGCAAGTCCCTGAACTCAGCCAAGCCGACGTTGTTGGCATTGGCCATCTCTTCAAGGGCGGCGTTTACCCGCGCTTCACTTACCCTAAGCCCGGAGCGCTCGGCTATCTGAGCCTGGAGGCTCATCATGATCAACTGCTCCAACACCTGCCGGGCCAATACCTCGTCGCTGGGGTTACCGCGCACCGACGCCCGCGCCGAGCGGATTTCCTGGTTCAGTTCGCTTTCCAGAATAACGCCATCGTTGACCACGGCGACGATACGATCGAGCGGCTCTTTTTGCGCCAGAGCCGTGCCGATCGTGCTGAGCCAGACCAAACCGGAGAAGGCGGCTAACGGGATCGATAACCGCCGCGTAGCGTGCGATATAGCCATCAGAATGTGTTCTGGTACCCAGGAATGCTTCGCTGCAAGAACTCCTCGGCGTTATGGCCGAGCCCGGCAAGCCCCTTCAGTTCAAGTTGCAAAAACACTGAGTTGCTGTAATCGCCGGCGGTGTTGCTAAGAAAACGCCGCGCCACTGCTCTTACCGCCCAGCAGCAACCCTCGTACTCAAGACCGCCCACCGCCTCGAGCGTGCGTTCGTCGGCCAGTGCATAACTCCAGCGGCTTACCAAGCCGATGTTTTCACGTAGCGGATACCTAAACGAGACGTCGGACGTCTCTACCGCATCGCGTACAAACCGGTAAGAGGCGTTGACTACAGTGTCCGGATCCGGTTTGTAGCGCACACCGAAGATGCCTCGATCAGTGCGGCCCTCATGGGGATTCCATTGGATACCTGTGTTGACGGTCCACGGCCTCAATAGTTTCGCGCTCACCTCACCCACTATATTCGAGGAGTCGTCCTGTTGGATTGGTTGATCCGGCAGGTTGACCCGGCGATCACGCAGATGTCGGATCTGGCCGATACTCGCCCGGGCCAATTCAGTACCGTCGTCGGGATTCAATAAGCGCGTGGTCAGGGCCAAACTCACTTGATGGAGATCGGCGACCCGATCGCCGCCGCTAAACCTATCGTCACGGAAAAGCTGCACGAAGCTAAAGGTGTTCTCGGCGGTGTCGAATACGGGTAACGATGATTGATCACTGAACGCCTTGTACAAGTAATACACACGTGGCTCTAGGGTCTGCACGTATTGATCGCCAAAGAGATCGGCGTTGCGCTCGAACAAAAGTCCCGAATCTATGCTGAAACTAGGGATAAAGCGGTTTTGATCGCTACTGACACCAGGTGCCGCATCATCCAGGGAGTAGTGGGTATAACGTAGCTTGGCCGTAGGAATGAAGAACGCGCCCGCGGTACGGACCGGATAGCTGAGATACGGCTCCACGTCCAGACGTATACCTGTTACGCTGCTGCGCCGGTCGAAATGAACCGCTTCTGCATACGTGCCATAGGTGAATACACGGTTACGCACAGGTGAAGCGTATTCGAACAGCACCTGTGGCAAACGTTTGTACGGCCGGTCAACAGCAGCGATAGTGCGATCCACTGTTTGATAGTTCTGCACCCGCCCGAGCACCGACCAACGCCCCGCCGCATAGCGGATATCAGCCCGCTGATTCAGATGCCGCGTACTGGCAACGGACAACGTGTTGCCAAAATCTTCGAAGTACTCTCTATCCGAGACGATGTTGTAGTCGATATCGGTACTCCAACCGGGCGAGAATTCACCGCGGTGGCGATAGACGAATAGCCCTCGCTGCTGGTCCGTTTCGAGATCATCGGCCAGGTATTCGGCACTCAATTCGCCACTGCCCACGGTGGTGAGATAGCGCAGTTCTCCGCCTATCATAAGGCCGCGTTCGGTCATACCACGGGGGGACAAGGTCGCATCCAAATTGGGAGCGATATTGAAGTAGTAGGGTACAGTGACTTCAAAACCCGTTTTTCCACTCACCTTGGCACTGGGGGTCAAGAAACCGCTTTTACGCCTATTCGACAGCGGGAAAGTCATAAATGGCGTATAGAAAATAGGTGTATCGAAGAAGAGGACCTTGACGTCGTGCGCGTACCCTATATCGGCGACCTGATCGAGTTCGATGTGCTTCGCTTTGAGTATCCAATCCTCCTCACGGGGATTACAAGTGGTGTAAAACGCGTCCTCTACTTTTACGAACTGCGAGCCGGCCAAAGTTAAATGCTGAGCGCTGCCTCTGCCGTGCCGATCCTGCAAGATGAAATCGGCGTTCTCGACTTTCGCCTCGTCGGTCGCCAGGGTGATGTTCGCCTGTTCGCCGTAGAGAAACAGCCCTTCATCCCAAACACGTACGCTGCCGCTAGCCAACACATGGCCGTTGGGTTTGTCGTAGCGCAAAGATTCGGCAACCAGGCGCCGATCGCCACTGCTGTACTGCACATTACCGCTCAGTAGCGAGACACCCTCTTCGCTGAGTTCCGCTTCATCGGCTGAAATCTCTACCCGATCCGAACTCGGCTCGCCCTCGAAATCGGGCTTCGGCGGGATGTAAAACCCAGGACCGCACATAGCAAAATCTGCCGTCCAAGAGATAGGCGCCACAGCGAATAGCAACGCGCCCACGGCCAAGATATGGGTAAGGGATTGTCTGCGCTTAATTTTTTTCGACGGGTGCAAGGTATCCAAGCCCGTTCTTTTATCGTAACGCTCTGAAGCATAACAGAGCGTGAGCGGTGCGCGAAGCACACCGTCCCAAATCATCGCCATCGACGCCGGTTTAATCGACGTGTGTCACTGCAACCTGCCTGCATCACCAGGCTTTGTTGTTGTTCAGCCACCTGACGATGAAATGATCAACGGACGCAACGCCGGGACCGTACATCACCAAAATGGCGAGACCGGCGCCCCAGGCGACGTGCCACAACTCGCCGATTTTCCCGGCCAGAGCGGGATATGAGAGCACCGCCACGATATTGAAGACAAACAGAGCGAAGGCCGCGCAACGGCCCCCTAGTCCCAAGATCAGCAGGACCGGCAACACCAATTCCGCCGCGGTCCCTGCATAGGCGGCCAACTTCGGCGAGAGCACCGGTACTGCATACTCGTATTCGAACAACATCAAAGTGGAGTCCCAGCTCTGAATCTTGGTCAGACCGGAGCGAAAGAACACCCAATAGCCGATGTAGATGCGAAGAATTAGCGCGGTAATACCAGGCAGGCCTTCGGCAATACCCCAGGCTATCAGCCGCTGTGCGCGTGGTCCTCCGGCTTTGGAATCGGTGGAAACGGCGGACATAGATGGTCTCCTCCATAGGTAGCTTGAGTTATTGTAGTTAAACCCGCTGGCGGTCAACCGACTGGCGGTCGGCCGCGGATGAAACAGTGCCAGATGGAACCGTAAACGAAACCAGTGAGCCGAGCCTTGCAAGCTGGCGAAAAGCACTGGCAATGTCATCATCCGGATACGCTTTTGCCGTCTTCTCGCAGGCTTCGCCGAAGCCGTCACCGCACTGCAACGCGCTCAACAACGCGAATTGCCCACCCGTCAGGAGCACCACTTGTACTTCATCCGCCGGGCGCTGCACGATGCCAACGCACCCGCCGCCCGCCACATCCACCGGTTCTACCGTATCACTTTGATGCGCCTCCCAAATGGCCGCGGCCGGATAGGGCGATGAGAACGATGAGACGCTTGGGTGCAGACCGAATCTGAGCGCCGCATGTTCCTCGGCGGGCACCGCCGCCAGGGCAGCCCAATCGAGCGGGGGGCATTCGGCGGCGTGAAACGCCCGATGCCAGGCCCATTCAATCGCCGCTACATCCGGCAGATAAGGCAACGAGGCCGCCGCTTCGAACGACCTCAGAAAATCGGGCAACGCCCTGCCGAAGCTGTGTAGATTACCACTTCGCGAAGGGTAGCGGTCGGTGAACTCGTGGGCCAAGTAGGCAAAAAACCCCTCCCCGACCAGCGCGTGAACGACGGGATACACCGCCGCCAATGCACCCCGCAAACTGATACGGAAGTTATTGCGGTAAATCTGCATACGTTGAGTGGCCGATAGCGGCCCCGGTGCGATGCAAGCGGCGATGGCGCCGGTTTCATCGCCCCTCAACGAATTGGCGAACCGATATTGCAGTTCACGCAACGAGAGCATGTTGAGCCTCTAACACCCGCTGCGCCCGAGCCGCCTCCTCGGCCAACACTTCCAACTCCGGCACATCCGTGTCCCACTCGATCAAGCAAGGCTTGGGGCCCATGCGCGATATGGTGTAATCGAATAACTCCCAGACCGCGTCACAAACCCTGGAGGCATGATCGTCTATCAGAATATCGTGACCGTCCACATGGTTGACGGCATGGCCAGCTAGATGAACTTCCCCCACCCGCTCGCCATTGATAGCGTCGATAAATGCGCGCGCATCGAAGCCGTGATTGCATGCGCTGACGTAGATGTTGTTGACGTCCAGCAGTATGTCGCAGCCGCTACGGCGCGTCAGTTCGTTCAGAAAATCCCATTCGTCAATGGTCGAGTGCTGATACTGCAGATAGCTCGATAGGTTCTCTACCAGGACCTGCCGTCCCAGATACTCTTGCAGTTGCTCAACCCGAGCGCTGACGTGGATCAGCGCTTCCTCGGTGTACGGAAGCGGCAATAAATCGTTGAAGTAAATTCCCCCCACTGAACCCCAGCAGAGGTGATCCGAGACCAGTTCAGGCTCGTAACGTCTAATCAACCCGGCTAGGTGGGAAAGATGCTCGCGGCTCAACGCGTCCACGGAACCAAGTGAGGTGCCTACACAGTGAATGCTGAGCGGGTAGTGAGGTCGGATCTCATCTAAGTAGCGAAGCGGCGCACCGCCGTCACCGAAGTAATTCTCTGCATGAATTTCCAACCACCCGATCTGAGGACGATCACGCAGTACCGCCTGGTAATGCTCCGCCCGCAGCCCGATGCCGGTGGCCACTGGCATCGGGCTTGCCGGACCCATACCCACCTCGCGTGTACTTATCCGGGCGGCATCTATACGGCTCGCTTGATGTTGTTGCATCTGTACAGCTCGCCGAGAACGTAGCGCCCAGAATGCAATGTTTTTAAGCCGGCTTCGGAGAACTGCCGACGATCTTGTCGCACGTACCCTTGGGTACGTAAATCCATGCATCTCCTTGACCGTTGGCGGTGGAGGTACCGGCACAGGCGGTGTTCGAGGTCTGGCAATCGTTCTTGCCGGCTTTAACGATGCCGTAACACTTCTCGAATTTCTTCGCTGCCAGAGCCTCGGTGCTAGCACCGACTAGACCGACAGCGAGAACGCTGGCTAAAGCGGACGTGGCGAGGGACTTGCTCTTCATGCGTTCATACTCCTAATGCGTGTTGTGGCGAGCGGCCCTGAAGCCGCTCAGACTCAAGCCCAGCAATCGGACTTGGTGAAGAAGACCTGGGTTCGGTGGCAGATGTTTCATCAGCGCAAAAAATGTATCCGCTGCGACTTAAAGTCCGCGGTAGCAACAAACCCGTATTGGCGGCGCCTACGCCCGAGCGCCTAGGGCCCGCGCCCGAACCGCTGCAGCATCCCGCGCCGATGACGCTCCATCAGCAAAGCTGCCACCAGCCATAGCGGTGACTATAGTGCTCAATGCCTCTATGTGGGCGGCATCGTCGTTGAGCGCGGGAATATAGCGGAAGCGCTCACCGCCGGTGGCGAGAAACCGTGCTCTCTCACCGATATCGATCTCCTCCAGCGTCTCCAGACAATCGGCGGAAAACCCAGGACACAACACATCAACGCTGCGCACACCCGCACGCGCCCACTCAACTAGCACCTCGTCGGTGTAAGGCTTCACCCAAGGTTCACGGCCGACCCGGGACTGAAAAGCCACGCCGTAGCGGCCGGGTGCAAGATCCAGCGCCTCGGCCAACAATCTTGCCGTCACGTGGCAGTGGCAAAAATAGGGATCGCCGGCGTGCAAATACCGCTGCGGCACCCCGTGGAACGAGAACAGAATGCGCTCCGCTCGAGGCGTCCGCGTCCACCTTTCTCTAACAGACTTCGCCAACGCGGCTATATAACCCGGGTGATCGTGATAAGAGTCGGAGAAAGCGAGTTGCGGCACACGCCGCCAGCGGCGCAACTCGCGGCTCAGCGCATCGAAAGTGGAGCCCGTGGTGGTCGCGGAGTACTGCGGATAAAGCGGTAAAACGATGAGGCGGGCAAGACCTTGCCCCCTGAACTCGGCCAACGCATCGGCAATACTCGGATTGCCGTAGCGCATCCCCAAGCGCACCGGCACACCGTGTCCGGCGGCACGCAAACGCGCTTCCAAAGCGCCCGCTTGGCGCTTTGAATGGTGCAGCAAAGGAGAGCCTGTCTGCGGCCATACGCGCTGATAAGCTTTGGCGGACCGGCGCGGTCTTGTCCGCAAAATCACGCCGTGCAGCAGCGGCAACCATAACCAGCGTGGCACCTCCACCACCCTTGGATCCGAGAGAAACTCGGCTAGGTAGCGGCGTACCGCTAGCGTGGTCGGGGCATCGGGCGTACCCAAGTTGGTTAACAGAACAGCGCTGCCTTCCGGCAGGCTGTGCGAGAAATCCGCATCGCCTACAAAATCCGACATATTTTCCCCGAAGCCCGGTAACATCCTTCGCTCGACTGCGCGCGCCATGAGCTGAGGGCCACCGATGCAAATACTCGAAGTGCGGGTACAAGAGGAAGATTTTAACGTCAGTCAAGAGCTGGCGAAGCTGCGCGCCAGCGGCAATGGCATCGGCGCTCTGGCAACCTTCATCGGCGTGGTGCGCGATCTCAACGGCGATCAGTGCATCAATACTATAACCCTGGAGCACTACCCGGACATGACCGAGCGCTCGATCAAGGCGATTGTCGAAGAAGCGGGCAAGCGCTGGGCGGTGATGGGCGCCATCGTGGTACACCGGGTGGGGCGGTTGGCACCCAGTGAACAGATAGTGCTGGTGGCGGTTGCCAGTGCCCATCGCGGCGCCAGTTTCAAAGCCTGCGAATTCATTATGGATTATCTGAAAACCCAAGCACCATTGTGGAAGAAAGAAGACACGCCCGCAGGCTCTGTATGGGTACAAGCCCGCGCTGCCGACACTCAAACAGCGACGCGCTGGACAAATAATTAGCGCCCGTTCACGTGTCTCAGGCGCGCACCACCGCCGTTTGGCCCCAGGTAGCCGCTCTATTACCGGACTGGGTGGGCGATGCCGACGCTCTGGCCGCCCGCCTGGAGGTGGATCGCGCCGAATTGGAACACATCTGCACCGTGGCCAAACAGCAAAGCGCGACCCACCTGCTACAAACCGCCAAGGTGGCGCGGGCGAAAGCGCTTTTGCATGCGGCACAAGCCAGCCTTTCGGCCATCGCGGCTGATTGCGGGTTCTCCAGCAAAGCGGCCATGGACCGGTGTCTCACCGCCAACGTGGGCGTCGATAGCGCCGGGTGGCGGGCGAGCCGCGGGGCCAAGCAACTCACCGCCCGTTTACCGAAGCGGTTCAGGCGCGATGAAACCCTGAACTATCTGGGACGCGATAAGCACAGCACGAGCGTCCGGCGCGGCGGCAACGATACCTTCGCTATTGCTTGGTTGCACGCGGGAAGAGCGTTGACCATGCAGCTGTCCTTCCACCACCACGACGTGGCTATATCCCTACAGGGAGTTCGGGGGCGTGTACCCGATGGCGCCGCCCCAGCCGCCCTGGAGTTGGTGGCGAGGTTGTTAGGTACCCATTCCCCCGCCGCCGACTTCGAGCAGCGGGCGGCGGTGGAACCGCTGGTGCACAGGTTAACCCGCGGCCGCCGCGGCCTTCGGATAAGTCTGACCCACACTGCGTTCGACGCCATCGTCTGGAGCATCATAGGGCAGCAGGTCAGCCTACCCTTCGCTTACCAAATGCTACGCAGTGCGAGCGAGCTTTGCGGAGCACCGGCGCCCGGTGGTCTCAAAACGATGCCGGTACCGGCAACGCTCGCCGAACTTGCGCCGGACCGCCTGATGGCGTTTAAGTTCTCCCGTGCCAAAGCGCAGTACCTCACGGCGGCGGCGCGCGCCGTGAGCGAGGGGCAATTGCGCATTCCTGCCACAATCGAGGATACGGCTGAGGAGGTCTACACCGCACTTATCTCACAGCGCGGCCTCGGGCCATGGTCGGTCAACTACATCATGATGAGAGGACTCGGCTTCGCCGACTGCGTTCCGCTAGGAGACGCGGGGCTGCGGCGCGCTCTTTCGGCTTTTCTAGACAGTGGCGAGGCGCCTGACTCGCAGCGGATGGCAGCGGTGATGGAGCCCTTCAAACCGCACCGTTCGCTCGCCACTTTTCATCTATGGCGATGGCTAGACCTTCCAAATACTGTACAGCTTACCGCCTAGGCGCCTGTTTACGGAGACTTTATTTATGAAGATCAATAGATTAAGCATTTATCTCAACATGCGTACGGAGCTACCCAACGCCCCGCAACAGCGGCGAAAGCGGTACTCTTATCTCATCTAAATGCAAGATCAGAGCGAATACGGTCTTGCCTTTCCCTGGGAAACGTGTAGAAATTCAGGTCACAATCGCGTCACGCCCAACACTGCTGAGCAAAGCACACCGGTAAGTATGCGAAAGGGGACTGGCACTGCCAAGACCACGATGGGGTTGAGGATGGTTTGGGGCTTGATTCACTGCTTTCGCGTTATCGCTACCTTTGTCGATTCGCTGATTCCAGATTCGCTGATTCCATAAGGGGAAATGATGAGCAGCTATCAGTACTTCATCTACCGGATAGAGTCCGATCCGCTGGCAGCCGGTGAGTACATTGGCCCATTCCCTACCCGCGAACAGCGCGACTCAGAGGCATCGCGCCTGCGCTTCCAAAGTAAGGTCACAAACCTCCACTACGGTGTATCCGTCTACCGTGCCGACATTGCCGACGATGTGGCGGCGACCTTAGAAACACGGCCAGCCGAAGCCGCTTAGTGTGTCGCATCTGACGACAATATCGCATTCGATCTCGGCACCACATTCGGATCCCCAGCCCATCGCACATCAGGCGCGCGAGCCCCACGCTCAGTATTGTTGCAACCGCGGGCGCCGATGGAGCCATTGATGATGTTACGCGTACGCGTAAAAAATAAGTTGGGGTGACGGCCTATAATGACTATATTTGTCCTAGCATAGATTCGCCAAGCACAGCTCGCCAAACAACATACATCCGTGCTTGGTTATGGCAAGCTCAAACAACTTCGATAAAAAACCACAGCAAAGCAGACCATGGCTACCCGACATTGCACACTGGTGCTTGCCTGCATCACCTGTTTACTTTGGTCCTTGCACACCCAGGCCGATTTCGACAGGGGATTCAAAGCCTGGGACAGCGGTAATTACAAGCGGGCGCTGCGCGAATTCCGCAAAGCGGCCAAGGCCAACGATACCGATGCCCAAAACCACCTCGGCCAGATGTATGAAGACGGCCAAGGTGCTGCTATAGATCTGAAGACCGCAGTGAAGTGGTACACCGCGGCGGCCGAGCGCGGCAACGCGGCAGCGCAACTCAACTTAGGACGCCTATACCGAAGCGGCAAGGGTGTGGAACAAAATGACACCGAAGCGGTGCGCTGGTACCGCAAGGCGGCGGGGCAAGGTCTACCGGTAGCTCAGTTCTTTATGGGCCTTCTATACGACACCGGCAAGGGCGTCCCCAGCGACTACGTCAGAGCGTACAAGTGGTTCGATTTGGCTGCCCGTCAAGGCGATGACGATGCCCGTCACAAGCGCGATCGCCTGGAGCAGCACATGACGCCCTCTCAAGTCATTGAGGCGGAGCGGCTTACACGTATCTTCCTAGGGCAAGAACTGGCCGCCGCACCCGCTGCCAAAGCTCAACAAGGCGGACCTGAGCGTCAAACCAACCGCCCGGCCAAAGTGGCTCTGATCAACGAACAACCCTATAACGCCACCACCCGCAACCCGCCACGCCTCAAAACAGGTCCGCTTAGCAAAGAAGAAATTGTTTCCGTTCAACAGATACTGAACCGACTCAGCTACAACGCGGGAGATGCCGATGGCGTGGCCGGAAACGGCACGCGAGCTGCGGCTGCCCGTTTTCGTAAGCATTTCGGCACCCCCGGCAGCGGTACGGTAAACCGCGACTTGCTGCGGTCCTTACGATTGGTGCGCGACAATCTCCCGCGCCCCTCTGCCCGCCCAAGCAGCGCCAAAGCCTTGGTCAAGCGTATTCAGATCGCGCTGGCACAGCACGGTTATGAGGTCGGCAAACCGGATGGCATCATCGGACGCAAAACCAACAACGCGGCGAGCAGTTACCGCAAACATTTGGGCTTCGAGCCCAAAGCGATCCTGAATCAAGGTCTTTTGACGGTCCTAGAAACCCATTTGGCGGTGCGAACGCTAGGCGGGCGAACATTGGTGCAAACAGCGGCTGCAGCACCGGTCACTGTTTCCACCCCGGTAACGGCCACCAACCCCGCTGAGCCCAAAACCGGCGAAACGCCGCAAACGCCAGGTATAAAAACACCAGAGACGACAACACTTGTATACCGGATCCAACAGGCATTAACCGATCTAAGCTACAACCCCGGCCCGGTGGATGGCTCATTGGGTTCACGCACGACGGCGGCGATTCGCAACTTTCAGGAAAAAGCCCAAGTCACCGTGGATGGAAAAGCCACCTTGAAGGTCTTGCAATTAGCCGAAACAGCACTCGCCAAACAGCGCGCCCCCAAATTCATTGAACCCAAGGACGAGAAGGAATTGGTCAAACGCATGCAGGCGACGCTCGCCAAACTCGGATTCGACCCGGGTCCGGCGGACGGTGTACCCGGCGTTAGAACCCGCAAGGCGATTCGAGAATATCAATCGCGCGCCCGGATGAAACAGACGGGTGAACCCAGTGCTGCGCTGTTGAAGCGCTTGGAAGCGCCTGATGCGATCACCATTGGGCCGCACCTGCGCTTCGTGCAGCCAGCCAGCGCTCGTGAGCGCATACGCCGTATTCAATTGGGCTTGAATTCGCTAGGCTATTCGGCCGGCTCTCCAGATGGCGTGGCGGGTGACAAGACGCGCAGTGCGGCGCAGGAGTTTCAGCGCCGGGCTTCGTTACCGGCCGATGGCCGTTTGACCGTAGCGCTGCTACGAGCCATCGAGGCGCCCGGCGCCGCGCGGGCGAGTTCGAAGAGACGCAGCGCTTCAGCCAGGGCCCAGTTAGTCAAGGAAATTCAGATCGAGCTGAACCGGCTCGGATACCCGGCAGGCAAAGCGGACGGCATCATCGGTCGGCGTACTATTGACGCAGCGCGCAATTTTCAGCACGCCGAAGGTTTACCGTCTACAGGTAAACTTACCCCTAGCCTGTTGCGTGCGCTCCAAAGCGCACGTTAACAGGTTCGTATCATTGGTGGGTTTCACCGACGGTGTTGAGTATGGCACTGATGAGGAGGAAAATGGGCGAAGCACCCACTGCATAATCGGTGCTATAAAATAGATGGGTTACCGTCGATTCACCTAAACAGCGATCGGCAATTACGTTATGGCCAATTACGTGTATAGCATTGCGCGCTGCATGCGCCCCACTCAGTCGGACGCTCAACAGCTTGCCCTCAGGCACATTGGCTTTATCCGCCGTGGCCTTCTACGATTCGCCCTGCTCGGTTTGATGGCCGCAGCTCTCACGCCGCTACAAGGCGTCCATGCGGCAACGCTGCTGGACGCGATCAATAACTACGACCAAAAGAAGTACGGCGAAGCATTCATCATTTTCGAAGACCTGGCCCTCGACGCTGATGCCCGAGCACAGGCCTGGGTCGCTTATATGTACGAACGCGGCGAGGGCGTCGAAAAAAACCTGGAGGAAGCGGCACGCTGGTACAAAAGGGGCGCGGAACGCAACGACAGGGTAGCTCAGTACAGACTCGGTTACTTCTATGAAAAAGGTATAGGCGTAGAGCGCGACTATCAGCAGGCGAGGATCTGGTATGAAGCCGCGGCCGCTAAGGGCGATGCTAACGCCGAATACAGCTTGGCCCGGCTTTACCGCGAAGGACTTGGTGTCGAAGTCGATTTTGAAGAGGGCCGTAAGTGGTATATGAAAGCTGCTGTCAAAGGACTCCGGGGGCCACTACAGAATTACTACGATCCGGATCCGGGCATTCCGGCGAATGCCGATCTGGTCGAATACCTGGTAAAGAAGGCGGAACTAGGCGACGTCCCGGCCATGCTGCGCCTCGCTGGACTCCATAGGAGAGGGCAAGGCTTAGAGCGGGATCCAGCAAAAACATTAGCGTTGTACGAGCGAGCAGCCGGCGAATCCGCGGAAGCTCAGGCTGCCATCGGTTACATGTTACAGGTGGGGGAGGGCGCCCCACGGAATTTCAAGGCTGCCTCCCAATGGTACAGGAAAGCTTCCGAGGCGAGCGAGCCGATGGCTCAGAACAACCTCGGTTGGATGCATGTCCACGGCATGGGCGTGCCACGCGATTTAGATAAAGCCATCGAATTGTTTCGCGCGGCGGCGGATAAACAATACGCTCACGCCCAGAACAATCTAGGGCACTTGTACCTTCATGGTATAGGTCTAGATAAAGACCTCACCGAGGCGGTTAAGTGGTTTGAACGCAGTGCGGAGCAGGATCTAGCCGATGCTCAAAGCAATCTAGGATATGTTTATCAGAACGGACTCGGAGTAAAGCGCAACCTCGCCAAAGCGGCGCAATACTACGCCAAAGCGGCCGCTAAAGACCATTTGTTTGCAATGGAAACGCTGGGGTATTTATACCAAAGTGGCATTGGCCTAGAGCAGAACTTGGAGAAAGCGGTCGAATTGTTCGAACGGGCCGCGCGCAAAAGCAGTGTTTATTCCATGCGCCGCCTCGCGTACATGCATCTGCACGGGCGCGGTGTTGCGAAGGACGTAGATCGGGCTCGCCTGCTTTACGGTCGCGCCGCAAGAGTGGGAGATAAACAAGCGCAACAGGCACTACAAGCGCTTTCAAATTCCAATTAACGTACCAGCGCAATCCGCCCGCGGCCCTTGCGAAACAAAGCCGGAGTAATAGGCGGCGGTTGCCGCATAGCGGCTCGAAGATCAGCGGGAGTGCGAACGATCGTCTGCAAAACCTCGTGAACACGTTAGGACCACTGCGGACGCGGATTGAAATCGAAAGCTTGCGCCATGGCCAGGTACGCCTCACGCTCCGGCTCGGTGCGCACTGGCGGCAAGGCGATCGACAGCACGCAAAATTGGTCTCCGGCATCATCGCCCTGCCCCAGCCCACGGCCTTTCAACCGTAGCTTGGCGCCGCTTTTTGCGCCGGCAGGGATACGCAGATCTACCTTACCACCCAGGGTAGGTACGGCCACTTGTGCGCCTAACGCCGCTTCCCAGGGCGTCAACGGCAATATCAAATGAACGTCCTTACCCTCTACCGTGAAATACTCATGCGCTTTGAGCTTAATCTCCAGCAGCAGATCGCTACGCCTGCCATTCACACCCATAGCCCCTTGCGCACTCAAACGAATTCGCTGTCCATCGACTACCCCCCGGGGAACCTTGACCCTCAGCGTGCGGGTGCCGGTGCCGTTTCGCAGACCCGTCTCGGTTAACCGCACTTCCCGGCGCATACCGCCAAAAGCATCCTCCAACGACACCTCGATCGGCAAAACGGTGGGGGCCGGTGGCTCAGGTCGTGATCGGGCTTGCGCGCCGGGACCGGTATTAGGCGCGAAACCGCCGAACATCTCTTTGAAGAAATCGCTGAAGACATCGTTACGTCCACCCCCACCGGGATGGCCCGGACCTGTGTTGAAGCCACCCCAGCCGGGTGGCGGACGAAACTCCTGCCCGGCTTTCCAGTTCGGGCCGAGTTGATCGTAGGCAGCACGCTTTTGCGGATCGCGCAACACTTCATAGGCCTCACCAACGGCTTTGAAGCGCTCTTCGGCATCGGCCTCTTTGCTGACGTCCGGATGATACTTACGCGCTAAGCGGCGGTAAGCGGATTTAACCGTTTCGGCAGACGCCTCTCGGGATATGCCAAGAGTCTTGTAATAATCCTGAAAGTCCATCGCTACCACTACCTCCCATCAACGTAGCCGAATTCAACACCGCGCCCTTACCCGAACGCCCTCATGTCGCTTGACATGTCTCTGCCCAAATTAACCCGTCTGCCGTATACTCACGCGCCCATCACCCATCAGCGAAGAGTCCGCAGGTCGCAATGACCAAACGCAAACATATATACAAAGTTGTTTTCCACAACCAGGGTAAAGTCTACGAACTCTATGCCGGAGAGATCTCGCAAGGCGAGCTATACGGCTTCGTAGAGGTCGCCGACATCATCTTCGGCGAGCGCTCCTCGGTTCTGGTTGACCCATCAGAAGAACGACTCAAGGGCGAATTCGCAGGTGTCAAGAGAACTTACATCCCCATGCACGCGGTCATCCGCATGGATGAAGTCGAAAAAGAGGGCACCAACAAGATCGTAGCCACCGATGGGAGCAACGTCACGCCTTTCCCCATCAATCCGGTCTACCCACCCTCCACACCCGGTGGCTCGGGCGAATCAAGCTCCGATTGAGAGAACGATAAGCGACATCGAACCCACCACGTGCCGTAGCCGCCTGGATGCGCTGCTCCAAGGTGGGGTCCATTCAAAGCATCATTTTGCCTCAATATTTATCCCGATCGTGATTTATCCCGATCGTGGCGCCAACCCACTGCTTGTAGGGCTGTTCAATCAACGCCGCATTGCGATAGCGCGGATCGGCCGATACCTCATCCCCCAGCCAGCCCGGCCGCACAAATGCCTCATCGGCATGGGACAGCTCGATCTCGGCCACGGTCAAACCCTCATTGTCGCCACTGAAGACATCGACTTCCCAGGTGTGCGGACCGGCTTTTACCAAAAACCGCCGTTTCTCTATGTAGGGCTTTTTGGCCAAGGTCCGCAACATCTGCCGGGCGTCGTCCATGGGTATGGTGTACTCGAACTCATCGCGGCTGATCCCTCGGGTTGCCCCCTTGATACACAAATACGCCTTCTCACCGGCGATACGCACCCGCACCGTGCAATCCGCGCCGGTCTCCAGATAACCTTGCACCAGTTGCGTACCCTCGTCCGCCTGGGCGCGCCAATCATCGCTAGATACCAGGAATTTGCGCTCGATCTCCTCAGCCATCCAACTCCTCCGCCGTCCGATTGCCGTGCCTCCAGCTTTTGCGCCACTCGTCAGCCGCAACCATTACCGTAGAGTATCACTCGGCTACGTGCGTATCGATGAACCTGCGAAGCGCTAATACGTACGCCTCACCCGTATCGAGGAATCCTTCATTGTGACCGCCGCGCATGCGAAGAAACATTTTCGGCTCGGCAGCGGCCGCATATAAGGCTTGACCATGGGCAAAAGGAACTAGCCGGTCGCCCTCGCTGTGAGCGATGAGAACGGGGCATGTGCGCGCGGCGATACGCTCCCGGTTCGGATAGTGAATACGTGCCAACCAGCGCACCGGCAACCACGGATAGAGTTCCGCGGCCATGTCGGGGATAGACGTAAAAGTGGACTCCACTATGAGCGCCGCCGGTGTCACTTGGGTGATCAGGCCCAACGCGATGGCGCCGCCTAAGGAACGGCCGTGAACCACAATCCGGCTGGCCGCTATGCCGCGCGTGTGCACCAAGTACTGCCACGCCGCCAACGCATCGAGTTCGATCGCGAGTTCACTGGGCACCCCTGAACTCAAGCCGTACCCCCGGTAATCGATGATAAAGACATTCAGACCGAGCCCCAGTAACAAACGTACTGTGTCGAGCCGGTGAGAGATATTGCCCGCGTTGCCGTGTAGAAACAACACGGTACGGGTGGCCGGTTCAGGGTTGGCGATAAACCATCCGTGCAGACGCTCTGCGTCCTCCGTCTCCAACCAAACTGTTTCAAATGCAAGTCCTATGTGTGAGGGATCGGCACCGCCGCCCTGGGTTGGCACGAATACCATGCGGGGTTGAAAAAAATAGAGCATCCCCATGATTGCCACATAGCCCGTCAAAGCGATAGCAACAACCGAGATGACGGCAGTTTTCAAGCAAGGATTCCTGCATCCAAGAGGCTGGCTATACCCAGTAGGCAACCGTGGTCATAACCTTAGAGGCGAGGCGCATAAGCCCGCGCGCCGGCGCCGGCAGCGCCCGGCCACCCGCCTCGCGCGCGCGGATCCCATGCTGTCCCTCTTCGTCGTACATCTGCCTCAGCACAGCACGGGAGCGTAGATCTTCGGGCGGCAAGCGGTCTATGTGACCGGCCAGATGCTGCTGAACCTGACGTTCCGTTTCAGCGACGAAGCCAAGACTCCATCTATCGCCCAAGATCCCCACGGCGGCGCCTATGGTGAAGGAGCCGGCATACCAAAACGGGCTCAAACGGCTAGGGCCGCTCCCCAATTCGTCGAGCCGCTGATGGCACCATGCCAGATGGTCGGCTTCATCACCTGCGGCTTCACGCATAGCGCGGCGCAGATCCAGGTCCCGGGCCGTAAGTGCTTGCCCCTCATACAGCGCTTGAGCCGCCACTTCACCGGCATGGTTTACGCGCATGAGGCGCGCTACCATGCGCGTCTTTTCGGGTGCCAAAGAAGTGTAGCCGACACGCTCGGCCGGGCTGTGCCGCTGCGCCCGTCCCGTGACGCCCGCACTGGTACGAAGACCTGAATCGATACATGTCAACAAGCGATCAATGGCCCGAAGCTCTCTCACTACAATGCCTCCCGATGCCGTCTTGGTAACGCAAGATCTGACCAAGGAATATGGTGGGCGGCGCGTTGTCGATCAACTCACGGTAAGCGTCGAGCAAGGCTGTTTTTGGGGACTATTAGGTCCCAACGGCGCTGGCAAGACAACGTTCCTGCGTATGCTCATCGGCAATACTGCGCCAAGCGCCGGCGCACTGCACGTGCTCGACTATTCCATGCCGGCACAGGCGGCCGAAGCGCGCCGTCTCATCGGTGTTGTTCCCCAGAAAGACAATCTTGACCCTGACTTCACGGTATTGGAGAACCTCGAGACCTACGGTGCCTACTATGGTCTTGGCAAGACGAGGATGGCGCACCATTACCGTGAACTGCTGCAATTCGCAGCATTGGAAAACAAAGCAACCGCGCCCATAGCAACCCTGTCCGGCGGCATGCAGCGGCGCCTGTCAGTGGCCCGCGCTTTGGTCAATCAACCGCAGTTATTGGTGCTCGATGAACCCACTACAGGGCTTGATCCACAAGCCCGCCAGCTCCTTTGGCAGCGGCTGCGCGAACTGCACACCCGCGGGATGACCATGATCCTGACGACGCATTTCATGGAAGAGGCCGAGCGGCTTTGCGATCAGGTAACGGTGATGGACAATGGGCGTATCCTGGACAGCGCACCACCTAGACAGCTCATCCAAAAACACATCGAATCCCAGGTCATAGAAGTTCACGGCCATGATCTGCAAGCCTGGCACGCCAATGAGGGCAGGGGCTTGGCTGAACGCGCCGAAACAGTCGGCGAGACCACGTTCTACTACACCTACGATGAAGGCCCTTTAGTGACCGCCTTGAGGCAGCACCCACGGCTTCAATATCTGCACAGGCCGGCGAATTTGGAGGATGTTTTTGTCAAACTCACCGGGCGGGATCTGCGTGATGAATAGAGGCTCGCAAGGGCGCGTATTGCCGGCGGCGCTCGCCTGGATCCCCGTGTGGCAGCGCAATTTGCTGGTCTGGCGCAAAATGGCCGCCGCCTCTTTGCTCGGCCAGTTCGGGGAACCGTTTTTATATCTGATCGCCCTAGGCTACGGCCTTGGCGGACTGGTGGGCCAGATAGAGGGTATGCCGTACGTGCTGTTTCTAGCCTCCGGCATCGTCTGCTCTAGCGCCATGTTCACCGCCAGTTTCGAGGGCATGTATTCGGCTTTTACCCGCATGACGGTGCAAGGCACCTGGCCGGCTATGTTGGCCACGCCATTGACCATCCGCGACATCGTGATAGGCGAGGCGGTGTGGGCGGCCACCAAGGGCGTATTCAGCGCCACCTGCATCCTGGTGGTGGCGGCAATCATGGGCATCGTCGAACACTGGAGTGCGCTGGCCGCCATTCCGATCGCATTCGCAGTCGCCCTGTGTTTTGCATCCATTGCCCTGGTGGTAACCGCTCTTGCGTCTAGCTACGACACGTTCTTGTTTTACACCACCCTTGGGGTCACCCCCATGATGATGTTGGGCGGCGTATTCTTCCCTCTGCAACGCATGCCGGAATTGGTGCAAACGGGCGCGCAACTGTTACCTCTTACCCACGGCGTCGCTCTAGCACGGCCTTTGGTCACGGGCGACACACCGGCGAGCCTACTCATGGCCGCAGGCGGCGGCATCGGCATTATCGCGGCCTACACCGTAGCATCGCTCTACCTGGCAGTCGCGCTGAGCAAGCGGCGTCTCGGCCGCTAACGGCGCTGATCACAATAGGTTTGACCCTGCCACCATGAGTCAGTAGAATTTCCGCTCTTTCGCAGGGCGAAAGCAGGGTACTCACCCGGATGAATACTTTTAGCGCAACACCGCAAACCGCGGAGCACCGCTGGTATGTGGTAGACGCCGAGGGCAAAACGCTTGGGCGGCTGGCAACCGAGATAGCGCGGCGCTTACGCGGCAAGCACAAGCCGGTATACACACCGCACGTGGATACCGGTGATTACATCGTCGTCGTCAACGCCGAGAAAGTGCGGGTGACAGGCCGTAAAGAAACCGACAAGACGTATTACCGTCACTCCGGCTACCCGGGTGGCATCAAGTCGATCACCCTGGGCAAACTGCGCAAGCAAGCACCTACCCGGATCATCGAGACAGCAGTAAAAGGCATGTTACCCAAAGGACCGCTAGGGCGGGCCATGTACCGCAAGCTCAAGGTATACACCGGTCCGGAACACAAACACGCAGCCCAACAACCGCAGCCTTTGGAGATTTGAGCGCTAATCGCGCCAACCCGTAAACATCATGGCCGACGTTCAATATGGCACCGGTCGCCGCAAGACCTCTACCGCCCGCGTGTACTTAAGACGTGGCACAGGCAACATCATCGTCAATGGCCGTCCTTTGGACGAATATTTCGGCCGCGAAACCGCACGTATGGTGGTGTGCCAGCCATTACAAACCGCCGATGCGCTGGAACAGTTCGATGTCACCGTCACCGTCAAAGGCGGCGGTGGTACCGGTCAGGCGGGTGCTATACGCCACGGTATTGCGCGGGCGCTCATCGAATACGACGAAACGCTGCGCAGGCCGCTGCGTCAAGCCGGCTTCGTCACCCGCGACGCCCGGGAGGTGGAGCGTAAAAAGATCGGCCTGCATAAGGCCCGCAAACGGCCCCAATACTCGAAACGCTAGCCTGCCACTGACTGGGGGGCCTAATTATCCAGTGGGGGATCGTCTAATGGCAGGACAGCGGACTCTGACTCCGCCAGTCTAGGTTCGAATCCTAGTCCCCCAGCCACATCATGGCCCGGCTTATACGGCATGGGTAAGGTGGTGTTTCGATGAACAATCCGTTCCGGCTCGCCGTTTTAAGCCGGCCGTCTTTAGCTGACATGCATTATTCCCGGCATTTGATCATGCGCAACGGGGTGTAAGTGATCGCACACTTACCATCTTGTTTCATCACCCTGTTGCGTGTTCTCACCAACCCACGGCCAGGCCTGCTGTTGCTCAAACGAGCTTCGATCACCTCACACTCGACGTGGATGGTGTCGCCGGCAAAAGCCGGACCTTCTATGTCTAGCGACATGCCAAGAAAAGCGTAACCGGTGTGCTGCATCGTCGCCTGCACCAACAGACCTTCGGCGAAGGTGTAGACCAGCGCACCCGGTGCCACCCGCCCGCGAATATCGGACTCTTTTTTAAGAAATTCCATGTCTGTAAACAAGACCTCAACCATTCCAGTGGTGTTGACGAAATTGGTGATGTCGGTGTCGGTGATAGTGCGGCCAATCGTCTTGAACCGGCGCCCCACCGGCAGATCTTCGTAAAACAAACCAAGCCCTACGGTTTCCATCTTTAACGACCAAGCGGCACCAAACAGGGCGCGAGGTTGGCATCGAGGCTGCGGCGAGTCAATAAGACGCCACGCCCATGCGGCTAGCACCACAATAAGCGTAAAATACATTCGCCCTTCGGCTCACGCCAATACCCAGTGTTCAAGACGGGGACATGCATTCATGACGCCCGCACCATCGGCTTTGCTTACGCTTGACCAGTGCCTCTAGGGTCAAAACCGATCAGTGGTGTACAGCGGGCCTTACCAAGAACGAAATCGCCACTGTGTAAGCGCTAGCCAAAAACGCGAGCGTCAACCCTAGCGCCTCGCGGGCCTCTTCGACATAGGGCCGGTCGGGCGACATACCGCTCAACAATTGTTCCGGATCATGCTCGAATAACAGCACTACAACCGCAGGCCAAAGCGTTGCCGCCCACAGCAACGTGAGCAGTGACGCGATCAATGCCGGCCATGGCGCTACCCAGCCAACGGCGGCGCATAAACCGATAGCGCCATGCAATCCATAGACGGCGATCCATAAAAGCGGATCAGGATCATTGCTCTGCATCACTGCGGCCCACAGCAACATTGCGCCCAAAACGGCACAAGGCAGCCGCCATCCCCAACTGATCTCAAGCCGTTTTATCATTACCATAGAGTGTCCCTAATTCGTTGCGTTTCATTCGAGTGAGCTTCGTTTTCCCAGGCGCCAGTCCGATCACTAGTACCTGCCATCTTCTCCTTCAAGTCTAGTGAGAGCGGCGCCAAGACGGTACTCTAAGATAAACACACTCACAGTTACCGATTTCGCCCATCGGCTCTGAATATACCTTGACCCGCTCCAACACACCGCAACAGCTTCTTATCACGTGGCTCACGCGCCAGCTTCCGCTCGAGGCGGCAGCGTGGTTTAACGCGACCTTAGACAAACTGGCCGAGGCCCCGTTGGAACGGACTATCAATCTGGCCATCAGCGTGGCGACGCGCAAGCTCGGCAAAGCCTATTTAGAACTGGAAGAGGGTGATCGGGCAGCAGCGCAAGCGGCGCGCCGGGGCTGGCGGCCAGAGCGGTGGAGCGTTGATCAAGCGGCCCGCGTGGCCATCTTGCTAGCCACCGCCAATGGCGATATAGACGCATTTTGCAAACGCCTTGATCAACTGCTGCGTACCGCCGATGTGGGCGAACTGATCGCGTTCTACCAGGGCTTGCCGCTCTACCCCGAGCCCGCGCGTCACCGGGCACGGGCCGCCGACGGTGTGCGCACCAATATGCGCGTCGTATTCGAAGCGGTGGCCCACGCCAACCCCTATCCGGCGGAGCAGTTGGCTGACGGACCCTGGAATCAAATGGTGTTGAAAGCCCTGTTCATCGATTCGTCTTTGGCCCCGATCGCCGGTCTTGACGAACGCTGCAACGAGGACTTGGCTCTGATGCTCTGTGATTATGCTGAAGAGCGCTGGTCCGCTGGGCGCAGCGTCAGCCCGGAGCTTTGGCGTTGTGTAGGCGCCATTGCCACCGAGCGTACACTAGCGTGCTTGAACCGCGCGCTGACGGGCCATGATCGAAGAGAATGCGAAGGGGCGGCGCTGGCCCTATACACCAATGGCAGCGCTGCCGCTCTCGCTTTACTGGCGGACGCGGGTGACTTGCTGCAACGGGCAGAGAATAATGAATTGCAGTGGGACCAACTAGCGCAGGGCGAATAATTTCACGAGGAGGTAGGCCATGAATGACAACCGGCAAGCAACCCCGCTTCGGTTCATAGATCCGCATATTCACATGTTCTCGCGCACCACGGACGACTATATGCAGATGGCTGCCGCCGGAGTGGTGGCTGTCATAGAGCCGGCGTTTTGGCTAGGTCAGCCACGCACCAGTGTGGACACCTTCATCGATTATCTATCGACGGTGGTCGGCTGGGAGCGTTTTAGGGCAGCGCAGTTCGGTATCCGCCACTATTGCGCCATCGGCTTGAACAGCAAGGAAGCCAATAACGAGGAACTGGCCGAAGGCGTATTGGACATACTGCCCCGCTATCTCAGTAAAGAGGGCGTGGTGGCCGTCGGCGAGATAGGCTACGACGACCAGACCGAGGCGGAGGACCGCGCCTACAGAGCCCAACTTGAACTGGCCAAGGAGCTGGACATGCTGGTCATGGTGCACACACCGCACCGCGATAAAAAACGTGGCACCAGCCGCAGCATGGATGTGGCCCTGGAACACGGCCTGGATCCCTCCCGGGTGATCATCGATCACAACAACGAAGAGACTGTAGATGAAGTGCTAGACAAGGGTTTTTGGGCCGCTTTTACCCTCTACCCGAATACTAAAATGGGTAACGAGCGCTTCGTTGAAATCGTCCGGCAGTATGGCTCGGAGCGGATCTTCTGTGATTCGAGCGCCGACTGGGGCGTCTCCGATCCACTGGCAGTGCCGAAAACTTATCACCTCATGACAGAGCGCGGCATCGCACTAGCCACGGCGCAGGCGGTATGCTATGGCAACGCACTTGCAGCCTATGGCCAGAGCGGACAAATGCAGGCCGGACACTGGGAGAACCCACCGCCCATCGATCAGCGCATCTTATATGAGGGGAATTCCGTGCTGCGTGGCCAAGAACCCGCCGTGGAGGAAGGCACCGAAGCGATAGATGAACTCATCATCCGCTAAGATCGCCTGCCCCTGAAGAATCAAAGTTATCCCGTCGTTCAACACGACAATACACAGTAGCCCATCAACGGGCGTGAAGGAGGAAATCATCTATGTTGCAGAAAATAACACCGCTGGTGGCGAGCGCAATGCTGGCCCTTGGCACAACACAAGCACAGGCGCTGGACGCCAAACTCGAACTGGTTGCGGAGGGCCTCACCGCCCCTATGCTGCTACTGTCCCCGCCCGATGACAGCAAACGGCGCTTTATCGTCGAACAGATCGGCCTCATCAAGATTGTGCAAGCCGATGGCACCCTGCTGGACCAGCCGTTTTTGAACATCCGTAGCGCACTGGTGGAACTTCTGGGAGATTTCGACGAGCAGGGCTTGCTCGGCATGGCTTTCCACCCGGACTATGAAAACAACGGTCTTTTCTACATCGCCTATTCCGCGCCCTTGAGAGGCGATGCCGATCTCGGTAAGCAACTGTGGTATGCGCACACCAACATGGTGGTAGAAATGCGTGTATCCGCCGATGATCCGGATGTGGCCGATCATTACTACGCCCGTACCATTACCAAGATCGATTGGCCTCAGTTCAACCACAACGGACATTGGATCGGATTTGGCCCGGACGGCTATCTGTACATTTCTACCGGTGACGGCGGCTACGCTAACGATTGGGGCATCGGCCATCATGTCACCAAGGGTAACGGCCAGGATCTGTCTTCGTTGCTCGGCAAGATGCTGCGCGTAGACGTAAACAGCAAGCACCCCTATGAGGTGCCCGAGGACAACCCCTTCGTCGGCAATGATGAAGTGGCCCCGGAAATCTTTGCCTATGGCTTTCGCAACCCATGGCGCTGTGCCTTCGACATGGGCGGCGATAAGGAGCTGTTCTGTGGCGACGTGGGCCAAAACGCCTATGAGGAAATCGACATCGTGCGCAAAGGTGGTAACTATGGTTGGCGCTTGAAAGAGGGCAGCCACTGCTTCGATTACCTCAACCCGAACAAACATCCGGCGAGCTGTGATGATGCCGGCATGATCGATCCGATCATCGAATACAACAACTGCAACGTGACAGAAGACTGCAAAGGTATCTCCATCACTGGCGGTTATGTCTACCGGGGCAGCCACACGGCCTGGGATGGAAAGTACTTCTTCGGCGATTGGAGTAAACAGTTTCCGGTCAAAGACGGACGCCTTTACGTGGCCACCAAGAACGGCTCCGAATGGAACATGGAAGACGTCAACATCACCAACATGCAGAATTTCAACTCATACGTGTTGGCTTTCGGACAGGACGGCGATGGCGAGGTCTACGTGATGGCTACGGATACCACGGGTCCCGTGGGCGGCTTGGATCGCATCTACAAAATCGTTCCTTGAAGGGTTATCCAGGGTTATTCCCTGATCAGCACCCCTAGCTGAATATCCCGTCTCCCGGGTGTGGCCGCACCCGGGAGTACTTCGTGGCCACTGATAGAGCGAGTAATGGCATGATGCGCCGGGCCGTAACCCTGTTGGCGATAATGAGCAGCGCCATATTCATAGCTTTCTTTTCCTGGCAGGGGGCCAGCGCCCAACACTCGTCCCAACAAGCACCCCGACCAATGGCCGATAAACCAATGGCCGATAAAAGTGATGCCATCGAGTTCACGGAAGAGTTCATGAACAACGAGGAAAACTTCGAGCTGGGCAAAGCGATCTGGAAGAAACGCTGTCAGTTCTGTCATGGCAAAAGAGCTTATCCTGGCAAAGCGCCCAAGCTAAAGCCGAAGCGGTATAAGCCGGAGTTCGTCTACAAGCGTGTCACCAACGGTTTCAAGGGCATGCCCGGCTGGAAGCACGAGTTCAACCAGCAAGAGCGTATGGCCGTTACCGCCTTTATCATGCACCGGCGGTTCTCACCCTAGCGTCGGATCCTTATCCTCAGGTACCGGATACCAACCGCTGCAACAACAGTGTTGCTGCGAAAGCGCTGACGCAGCCCCACGCCATCACCGGATGGCCGCCCACCACAACGAATAACGCGTCGATCAGGCTGATACCGGCAATCAAAGAGATCACCGCCTTGGGCACATGGCCTGGCGTGGGCCGCAGCAAAATAGTCAATGCATAACCTATCCAGAGTACCAAGCCGATATAGATAACGATGCCGCTAGGTGTTGCCCAAGCCAGAAACGGGAAATAAACGATAGGGCAAGCTAGAAAAAGTAACGGCCAGCCGCCTTTGAAACTCACCAAGTTCTCCTGCTTGGCAACATAGGTCAGGCCGATAAGATAGGCCAGCAAAACCGCCGCCCCCTCCAGCACCTTGGCGGGCAAGCTCTCGACCATCACAAGCGCTGCCACCACATAGACCAGCATGCGGCATATACCCATCAAGAAAGGGCTCAAAGGATTGTTCTTGTGCCAGGCATCGTAGAGCACAATGGCCGCCGCCAGCGCCAGCGCACTTAGCGGTCCCAGCCAGCCGGTACCGCCAGGTGCCAAAACACCCGCCGCCCAAAGACACGCGACGGCCAGCGCCATCAGAGCAAAACCGGTGCAAAACACAGCGGTAGCGGAGATACGTCCCGATGGAATAGGCCGCTCGGGCCGCTCGATAGCGTCAATCTCGCGATCGAAAGCATCGTTTAAGTACATACCCGCCTCATAGAACAAGGTCATCGCCACCAACACGGCGAGTAAACGCAGATCGGGGATCAGCGCTCCAGCCAACGCAGCGCCAGCGGCGACATTGCTCCAGACCGTAGGTAAGTTAGAGACACGGCCCAATTGCAGATGGGTGTACAGGGCTGACATGCTTCACCTCACGCGGGTATCCAGTGTCCTATTTAGGCCCTAATGGCTCAGGCATCTTGGGTCTGGGCGTCTTGCGCCGGCAGTGCCCGTATGCGCGTCCACGCGAGTTCCCGTGCCACCGCCTCGTCCACGGACATATTGCGAAACTGCTCGGGAAGCACATTCCAGGTATACGTTTCCACTTCCAAGTGATGACTGAGCGGCTTCTCTCGATGGTGCGCGAGCATCTCGGCGATGAACGGCTGGGTCGAGCTGAACGCTCCCATGTCATCGAGGAAGATAGGTACATGGAAATGCACCCGCCACTCCGTCGCCGGTGCGGCATCAGGCAGCGCGGTAAACGCTTCATCCAGATCCGTATAGCGGGTGATATGCCCATCGCTGGTGCGGGCCACCACTTGATGTAGATAAACCGCATCTTGGAATGGCTCCAACAAAGCCTGCGTCTGTTCACCCACATGGGTGAACCGAAGGCCTGCGCTTATCTGAACTTTGTGGATAGCGATGCCACGGCCGGCTAACGCCGAGGCGCATTGTCCCGCATCCTCGAACTCGACGGCCGCATGGCACAGATCCAAGCACACGCCCAGATAGGTACGCATCGCGTGCTCAGCGACCGCTTTGCTCTCACCCAGTTGCTTCGCTAGGGCCGCCACCGGCTCTTGTGCAAACAAGTGCTCCTCGAAGAAGCGCACCGTCTCTTCGATAGTCTCAAGATAACAACAAGGCTCGGGTTCGAGTGCGAGAACGATCCGCTTCCCCGTACGGCGCTCCAACTCGGCCAGATGACGAACGCACCGGGACAATCCCCGCACCATCTGTTGCACGTGTTCAGCATCGCTCACCCGTGCCTTGAATGCGCCAGGTACGGTGCTGATGCTGCCGGCAAGGCCGTCCATGTCGGGCAACAATCCCGCCAGGAGATCGGCCAAATTCAGCGTGTACCGCACCCGCTCCGGCTCGCGCCAGTCCGGCAGATAAACGTCCTCTTTGACGCGGGTGCCGTGAAACGGGCCGTAGGGAAATCCGTTAATAGTGAAGACATACAGTTCACGCGCCGCCAGCAGCGCTTTCAAGTCGTCGAAGGCCGCCTGGCCGCGCAAGGTTTCAGCCGCCTGCGCGGCCACTCGTAAACCCACCCCCATGGGTCCCGCCCAACCGAGTTGACGGCGCACCGCCGGCAACCGCTCATCCAAGGTCGCCCGCACGTCGGGCCACGATTCGCCGGGATGAATATTGCTGCAATAGGTCAGATGACAGTTGCGGACAGGATCGATCAGCATGCGCTATTCCTCCATCGCAAAGGATGTGATTCCTGGGTGTGATTGTCTGCAGAACACAATGCTCAACGGGCGTCACGCGCCGGCAATGAGCAGCCAGACTATAATCGCGCACGATGAATATCAGCGGGCGGGTACAAGGTCAAACGAATCATCGGCAAAAGCGGTTAGGACTAGTGTATACCTCGCTACCCAGGCATCACTGCAACGCGACGCAGTGCTAAAGAGCAAGATGGCGGTTCTCCCTAGAGTTGCGGTGTGCCGGTAGTAGGACTCAACCATCGGTACATGCGCGCAGCCGCAACCCGCGGCAGCCCCGTGGCGAGGCGCTCACTCAAGAACATATAGCGAATTCGAGCGCCCACAGAGGCCATTATCGCAAGATTCAGTTCTCGAACATTCGTAAGAGTTGCGCTAGCGCTTTGCCGCGGTGACTCCAGCGGTTCTTATCATCAGGCTCGAGTTCGGCGGCGGACCGTCCCGGATACTCCGGTACACCGAAAACCGAATCGTAGCCAAAACCAGCCGTTCCCACCGGCCGCTCGAGCACGGTGCCAGCCCAACTACCGTGACCGATAATGGGCACTGGATCATTGCCATGGCGCAGATAAACCACCACACAATGAAAACAAGCGCTTCTTTGGGCTGCAGGCGTGTCACTCAAGGCCGCCAGCAGTTTGCCGACATTGTCTTCATCCGAGGCGCCCGGGCCAGCATAGCGTGCGGAATAAACACCCGGTGCCCCGGCAAGCGCGTCCACCGCCAGACCAGAATCGTCGGCCAGTGCCGGTAACCCGGTCGCCCGCGCCGCCTGCCGGGCCTTGATGATGGCGTTCTCTACAAAGCTCTCGCCAGTCTCGCGCGCTGCGCTGATGCCCAATTCTCCCTGCGCAATGCAGTCCAATCCGAGGGGCACCAGCAATTGACGCAATTCCTCTATCTTGCCGCGGTTGCCGGTGGCAAGAACGATTCGTCTGCGCTCGTCAGTCACGCGTCCGCTCCCCACTATAGTCAACCTCTATAGTCGATCCCGATCGGCCAACACCGCCCGCTGCACCGCCATGATCTCGGCAATACCTTGCTCGGCTAATCCGAGCATGTCATCGAGTTCGCCGCGCCTGAATGCGTGTCCCTCGGCGGTACCTTGAAGCTCAATGAAAGCACCGGCCTCATTCATCACCACATTCATATCCGTCTCGGCACTACTGTCCTCGGCATAGTCCAGATCCAGCACCGGCGCTCCATCGAATATGCCAACGGACACGGCCGCCACCTGGCCGTGGATCGGGTTGGCCTTGATGAGCCCGCTTTGCACCAAATCGTCAGCCGCTTGCGCGAGCGCCACGTAAGCCCCCGAAATAGAGGCGGTGCGGGTACCGCCATCGGCTTGCAGAACATCGCAGTCCAGCGTGATGGTGCGCTCGCCCAAAGCGGACAAATCCACCACCGCCCGCAGGGAACGGCCGATGAGGCGCTGGATTTCAAGGGTGCGTCCGCTTTGCTTGCCCCGCGCCGCTTCGCGGCCACCGCGGGTATGCGTAGCTCTTGGCAACATGCCGTACTCAGCCGTTACCCACCCGCGCCGTTCACCGCGCAAGAACGCGGGCACCCGCTCCTCTACGCTGGCTGTGCAGAGCACCGCGGTGTTACCAAAGCGCACCAACACAGCACCCTCAGCGTGCATGTTAAAGTTCAGTTCCATACTGACCGCGCGCAGTTGCGCGGCGGCCCGCCCACTGGGTCGCATGATGATTCTCCCAAGGAAGCCGAAAAAGTACGCATCGCGCACGGTTGACCGGCACTGATCATAACAATCCAAAGCCGCCAGCGATCAGAGACATCTAGCGATTAGGGCCATCGTATAAGTACCTCGTCATTCACTTAAGCAAGCTGAATACTGGAGCCGCCATCCGTGAGCAAGAGCATGACCGCCTATGCGCGTCACACCGCCGAGTCGCAAGAGGGCACTGTTACTTGGGAGCTACGCTCCGTCAACAACCGCTACTTGGATACCAACGTGCGTTTACCCGAGGAATTGCGGGCACTCGAGCCACAGGTGCGCGAGCAGGTAAGTGCCCGGCTGAAGCGGGGCAAAATCGATTGCAACCTACGCTATCAAGCCACCTCGAACCAACAAGGGCGGCTGCATCTAAACCACGATTTCGCCGCCCGCGTGGCGGTCGCCTGCCAACAAGTCGATGGCCTTTTGGGCGGCCGCGGCCAAATCGACGTCGTAGACGTATTGCGCTGGCCGGGGGTACTGAACACACAAGCGCCAGATACGGACACATTAAACGCGCTGGCCCTTGACAGCCTGGCCGTGGCGTTAACCGATCTCATCGCCACGCGTGAACGCGAAGGCGCGCGCTTAGTCCAGACAGTGGCCGCCCGCTGTGACAACATTGAGGCGATCAAGGAAAAAATGAGCCGAAGACTACCGGCACTGGTGGACAACGCCCGGGCGCGGTTACGGACCCGCCTGCAAGAGGTACAAGCTGAATTGGAACCCGCTAGAGTCGAGGCAGAGATAGTTCTTTTTTGCCAGAAGATGGACGTGGCCGAGGAGCTGGACCGCCTCTACATCCACGTCGAGGAAGTGCGCCGGGTGCTTGAGCAAAAAGGTGCCATAGGCCGGCGTTTGGACTTCCTCATGCAAGAACTCAACCGGGAGGCCAACACGCTTGGATCGAAATCGGTGGACCCCGAGACCAGCGCAGCGGCGGTAGACTTAAAAGTCCTTATCGAGCAAATGCGCGAACAGATACAGAATTTGGAATGACGGCCTGTCACGCGCTGAGCGGGCTGAGTGCTGAGGGGCAAAGGGGCGGTATGGCACCATGACTTGGCGAGCTACTCGGCTCAGGGTACAGTGGACGTGATGCGCCCTCAAGATTTAGCGTCCGGGACTTGATGTTCGGCGCCGCCCAACTACGCTGAACGGCTATACTTTGCGCCCGAGTTTAAAGTACGTACAACTCAAACACCTTATGGAGGCCTGTGAATGGCTCGCATCACCGTTGAAGACTGCCTTGACAAGGTAGACAACCGCTTCGAACTCGTGTTGGTGGCCACCCGCCGCGCCCGTCAGATAGCCAGAGGCGCGGAGCCACTGGTGGAAGAGGCCAATGACAAGTCCACTGTGATCGCGCTGCGGGAAATCGCCGAGGGCAAGATCACGCCGGAGATCATGGCTGAAAAAGAAGCCCATGAGCGCACCCACGCGGAACTACTGGAAAGCATCGAGGCCGCGGAAAACTTTTCCAATCCCCTACCTTAATCCCCCTGATATCGGCCGGATGCTTCGTCCTGGATACGTCACCCCTTCGATGCGTCACCAGTGAATACCACGCTAACGCCAGCACCCGCCTATATTGCCGATCGCGATGGCACCGATCGCGATAGCACCAATCGTAGCGAGAGCGACCATCAAGCGGGCGTCGATGAGTTGTGTGAGATAGCGCGAAGTTATCTGGATACGGACGAAGTCGGCGATATCCGCCGCGCTTATGTATTCGGCGCCGAGGCGCACGACGGTCAGCACCGCGCCTCCGGCGAGCCCTATATCAACCACCCATTGCAAGTGGCCCGCATCCTTGCGCAGATGCGGTTGGATTATCAGGTCATCATCGCCGCCATCTTGCACGATGTCATAGAAGACACCGAGATGGCCAAGGAGCAGGTGGCCGATCAATTCGGTGAAGACGTGGCCGAATTGGTCGATGGGGTCAGTAAGCTCACTCAGATCCGTTTCAGCACCAAGGCCGAAGCCAACGCCGAATACTTCCGCAAAATGCTGATGGCGATGGCCAGAGATATCCGCGTGATGCTCATCAAACTGGCCGACCGCCTCCACAACATGCGCACGCTCAATGCTTTGCGGGCGGAAAAACGGCGGCAAATCGCCCGCGAGACGCTGGATATCTATGCCCCTATCGCCAACCGTCTGGGCGTCAACAGTATTCGTCATGAGTTGGAGGATCTGGGCTTCAGAGCCCTCTACCCGCAACGCTATAGGGTGCTGTCCGAGGAAGTGCGCCGGGCGCGCGGCCACCGCAAACAGGTACTGGACAACATCACCCGCGCCATCGGCCGGCGCATGACGGACGATGGTCTGAACGGTGAGGTGAAGGGCCGGGAGAAAAACCTCTACAGCCTCTACCGCAAAATGGCGAGCAAGGGGTTGTCCTTCTTGGAGGTGATGGACATCTACGCTTTTCGCATCGTGGTAGAGACCGCCGATCTGTGTTACCGGGTACTAGGCTCGGTACACAGCCTCTACAAGCCGGTGCCGTTTCGCTTCAAAGACTACATCGCCATTCCCAAGGCCAACGGTTATCAGTCCTTGCATACAGTACTGGCCGGCCCCTTCGGCGTACCCATAGAAGTACAGATACGCACCCGTGAGATGCACGCTGTGGCGGAGGCGGGGGTCGCCGCCCACTGGCGCTACAAGATGGGAGAAGCGCATACCAACACGGCCAGTACCCGCGCGCGCGAATGGGTACAGGATCTGTTGGAGATGCAACAAACCGCTGGCGACTCGCTGGAATTCATCGAGCACGTCAAGGTCGATCTGTTCCCGGACGAAGTCTACGTGTTCACCCCGGCAGGGGAGATTTTCCGTCTGCCGGCCGGTGCCACACCGGTGGACTTCGCTTATGCCGTGCACACCGATGTGGGCAACACCTGCATCGCGGTGAAGATAGACCGCCGCTACGCACCGCTGAGCGCCCAGCTCTCCAGCGGCCAAACCATAGAGGTGGTGACGGCGCCGTGGGCCAAACCGAGCGGTAATTGGCTGAACTTCGTAGTCACCGGCAAAGCCCGGGCCAACATTCGCAACCAACTGAAATCCCTGCGTCAAGGAGAGGCCACCGAACTGGGCGAGAGGCTGTTGTCACAGGCGCTGGCGGCGGAGTCAAAAGGCCTCAATGAACTCGACGAAGTCGGCATGACCAAGGTGCTGGAGGAGCTAGCCATCCCCTCTTATTCGGCATTACTGGAGGAAATTGGCTGGGGCCGGCAACTGGCACCCTTGGTGGTGCGGCGTATGTACCCGGTCAAAGCAGAGGCGGTCGCCGATGAGGAAGCACGCCTCGAGCCAGGTGCCCCGCGCACGGCCAAGCAACCCCTATTCATCCGCGGCACCGACGGCATGCTGGTGGTACTCGGCAAATGCTGCCACCCCATACCGGGCGATCCGATCGTCAGCTTCGTCAGCCGTGGCCGCGGCATCGTCGTGCACAGGCGCGGCTGCAACAATATGAACGAACACACCGGCGAGCCGTACAAATGGCTGGACGTGCAGTGGGAAGCCGAACTCGACTCCGATTTCCCGGTGGAGATACGCGTACATGTAGAGAATAGAAAAGGCATCTTGGCAACAGTGGCCGCGACTATCTCCAAGGAAGAGACGAACATCGAAAATGTGCAGATCACCGATCGCGACGGCCTCATTACCACGCTAACCTTTTTGATCGACGTGCGCGGTAGAAAACACCTGGCGGATGTCATGCGTAAATTGCGCAATATTCCTCTGTTGACCCGCCTGGAGCGGGCGCGCAATTAGCACCAAGAAAACTAGCTCCTTAAAAACCAGGAAATAGGCATGAATAAGATGGTCACCCACACCACCGCAGCACCTCAAGCAATAGGCACCTACAGCCAGGCGATAACAGCTGGCAATACGGTCCACCGGTCCAGTCAAGTGCCACTGGACCCGGTCACCATGGAACTGGTGAGTGACGATTTCAGGGTACAGGCGGAGCAGGTTTTCCATAACCTTCAGGCGGTAGCGCAGGCGGCCGGCGGTTCACTAGCCGATGCGGTTGAACTCACCGTGTACATGACCGACCTCAGCCATTATTCCGGCCGTCAACGAAGTGATGGCTGGGCATGTGAGCGAACCTTATCCGGCCCGGGCGGCGGTAGCACTCAGCGCGCTGCCCAAAAGGGCGCTGGTGGAAATAGAAGGCGTACTGGAACTGTAATGATCTATCAGGATAGTGAAACGCTGTAACCGGCCCCTTATGACACGCGCCGCCTCATGCCGAACGACCCCCAGGCGCAAAATAATCCCTTCGCGATGCCCCAAGGCGCCCGCAAGAGTTCCCTTGACGCACCGGTAACCAGCCTGAGCCGCGTAGGTCCAAAACTCGCGCAAAAGCTCGCCCGGCTCGGGCTGAATAAAGTCAGCGATTTACTTTTTCATCTGCCGCTGCGCTATGAGGATAGGACCCAACTCACGGCCATAGGCGCTCTTAGCCCCGACGCCCGGGCCACCATCTGCGGCCACATTCAACTGGCCGAGATCATCACCGCCAGACGGCGCTCGCTGTTGGTGCGGGTAAGCGATGACACCGGCCATATCGACCTTTGCTTCTTTCACTTCAGCAATGCGCAAAAAGACGGGCTCAAAAGCGGTGTACGCATTTTCTGCCACGGCGCTACCCGGCGTGGCCGCTACGGTCTGGAGATCATCCATCCGGAATATCAACTATTGGGGCCACGAGAAGCGGTACCACTAGAGACCCATCTAAACCCCGTTTATCCCACCACCGAGGGCTTGAGTCAGCCGGTGCTGCGGCGGCTCTGCGCGCAGGCGCTAAGACATGCCAACGCTGGGCAGCTAGACGATTGGCTGGGCGGTACCGCTACCGCGTTGGCCCTTCCCTCCCTGCTGGAGGCGCTGCACCTGGCCCATGAGCCCACGCCGACGCAGGACACCCACGCTCTACTAGCAGGCACTCACCGGGCTATCAAACGCTTGGCACTGGAGGAGCTGGTGGCGCACCACTTGAGTCATCAGGCGATCCGGACCAGCTTGGATGCACGCCAAGCCCCCGTGTTACCGGTAAGCAACACCCTCACCGAAAGATTGACCGAGGCATTCACCTTTCCCTTGACCGGCGCACAGAGCCGCGTGGCGGCGG
This sequence comes from Gammaproteobacteria bacterium, assembly GCA_012103455.1. Taxonomy (GTDB): domain Bacteria; phylum Pseudomonadota; class Gammaproteobacteria; order HK1; family HK1; genus WLWT01. Next base: position 771,802 of record WLWT01000001.1, on the reverse strand, counting down.
AAATCGCCGATGATTTATCCCGCCCGCGGCCCATGTACCGGCTGGTGCAAGGGGATGTGGGGTCCGGCAAAACAGTGGTCGCCGCGCTCGCCATTGCCCAAGCGGTGGCCGAGGGGCACCAGGCAGCAGTTATGGCACCGACGGAGCTTTTGGCCGAGCAACATTGGCGCAACCTCTTCGCCTGGTTCGATCCGCTCAATATCCGCGTGGTGCCATTGGGAGGACGTCAGGGCGCTAAACAAAAGCGAGACGTGCTCGCTGCTCTTGCCAGCGGAGAGGCTGGCGTGGCGGTAGGCACCCATGCTCTTTTCCAGGACAATGTGCAGTTCTGCTCCTTAGCCCTGGCCGTCATCGATGAGCAACACCGCTTTGGTGTGCACCAGCGGCTTGCCCTGCTCAGCAAGAGCGGTGGTGAGAGCGATTCGCCCCACCAACTGATCATGACGGCCACGCCCATTCCCCGCACCTTAGCCATGACGGCCTGTGCGCACCTGGACGTGTCGTCCATCGACGAGTTGCCGCCTGGACGCCAGCCGGTGGACACGGCGGTGGTACCGGATAGACGCCGAGACGTGTTGGTGCAGCGGGTCGCCAAGGCCTGTGCCGATGGACAGCAAGCTTATTGGGTGTGCCCACTGGTAGACGAATCGGAAGCGCTCGAAGCGCAAGCCGCCGAAGACACCGCCAACGCCTTAGCTGAGGCGCTGCCCGATCTTCGCATCGGCCTGGTGCACGGGCGCATCAAGAGCGCCGAGCGGGACGCCATCATGAGCACCTTCAGAGACGGCGGCCTCGACTTGCTAGTGGCCACCACGGTCATCGAAGTCGGCGTAGACGTGCCGAATGCAGCGCTGATGATCATCGAGAACGCCGAGCGGATGGGACTGGCCCAGCTTCACCAGCTGCGCGGAAGGGTCGGCCGTGGCGTGCGCAAGAGCCATTGCGTACTGCTCTACCACCCTCCGCTGTCGCGCCAAGCCCGTGCCCGGCTCCAGGTCATGCGCGAGACCAACGACGGCTTTGCCATCGCCGCCAAAGATCTGCAATTGCGTGGGCCCGGAGAGGTCCTCGGAACGCGGCAAACCGGAGAGGTGAGTTTGCGCATCGCCGATCTCGCCCGCGATGAGGATCTGGTGGAAGATGCCCTATCCATAGCCGATACCCTGGCCCCGGATGCAGCCACCGCGCTCATCCAACGTTGGGTAGGCACCGCCATCGGCTACGGCGAAGTCGGCTGAACCGGCCCCGGAGTTGATCACACCCGAGGGGAACAATAGGAGTCAGCTCAAGTGAGTCAGCTCAAGCAATACGCCTTGTTGATGCGGATCGATAAGCCCATCGGCACGCTGCTGCTACTGTGGCCAACACTGTGGGCCCTGTGGATTGCAGCCGAAGGCCCGCCTTCAGCCCTCATCGCTTTCGTCTTCATCACCGGTGTTTTTGTCATGCGCTCGGCCGGATGCGTGATCAACGACATTACCGATCGCGATTTCGATCCGCACGTTGAACGGACTAGAACACGGCCCTTGGCGGCAGGCACGGTGACTGTCAAAGAGGCAGTGGGGCTGGCCATTGGCCTGGGTCTAACGGCTCTTTTGCTGGTCAGTGCTCTCAATCCCCTCACCATCGCGCTGTCGGTGGCAGGTGGCGCGCTGGCCACTACCTACCCACTCATGAAACGGATAACGTACCTGCCACAAGCCTATCTAGGCGTCGCCTTCGGTTGGGGTATTCCGATGGCGTTCGCCGCCGTGCAAAATACCGTTCCACTGGCCGCCTGGTATTTACTGGCAGTCAACATCCTGTGGGCCATCGCCTACGACACCATGTACGCCATGGCCGATCGCGAAGACGACCTCAAGATCGGCGTCAAGTCATCCGCCATCTTGTTCGGGCAGGCCGATCGGGCCATGGTCGGCCTATTCCAGCTAACCACCTTAGGCCTGATGGGCGGGCTCGGTTTATACCTCGATTTCGGCATCCGGTTCGCCGCCGCTCTAGCGCTCGCGTTCCTGTTTTGTGCGTATCAACAACATCTGATCCGCACCCGCGGCCGCACCGATTGCTTGCGCGCATTTTTGAACAACAATTGGGTAGGCGGCGTACTATTCGCCGGGTTTGTCCTGGAATATCTGTAGCGCCCCCTTATTTTCTTCGAGGTCCCTATGACCGAAGCGATCCCATCGAGTCTTCTCCAGATCTGCAGCAAATCCACGGCAGTTTTAGCACCGAGCACGGCATAGGCCGGCTGAAACGGTCGGATATGAAGCGGTACTGCGATCCTTTGGAGCTAGAGCTGATGGCTAGAGTTAAAGCGGCCATAGATCCCAACGGCATCATGAACCCCGTGGCAGTGGTCGATTGTGCAGTGGTCGATTGTCACGATCCCGCGTAGGCATCAACATTGGCCCTGTGCTGCGGCCACCGGATCAGGCGCTCATCAAGGCGCGCACTTTTTCAAGATCGGCCTGGGTATCTATGCCGGGACCGGGCACTTCCCGCGCCGGCGCCACATGCACCGCAAAGCCGTGAAACAGCGCCCGCAATTGCTCTAACGCTTCGGTGGTTTCCAGCACACAGGGTCCGAAATCCACGAATCTGGCCAAAAAAGCCGCCCGGTAAGCGTAGATACCGATATGACGCTGCAACAGTCCCGTATCCGGCATGAGATCACGCGCGGTGGCAAAAGCATCACGGTGCCAAGGGATGGTAGCGCGTGAGAAATAAAGCGCCCGGCCATCGGCCGCAGTGACCACCTTGACCACATTCGGATCATGTAAAGCCTGCGCCTCCAGCGGCTCGCTCAGTGTCGCCATCTGCATGTGCTCATGGCGAAACAAATTTCCCGCTACCTGATCGATATTGGCTGGCGGAATGAGTGGTTCATCACCTTGCACATTGACCACCACGGCATCCTCTGCCCAGCCCCGCCGCAGCGCCACCTCGGCGGCCCGATCGGTACCCGAACCATGCTCGGCACTGGTTATGCAAACGAGCGCTCCGAAACTCGAAGCCGCTTCAGCGATGCGTGCATCATCGGTGGCTACGACCACCTCTTGCGCACGGCTTGCGCACGCCCGCTCCCACACATGACGCACCATCGGCTTGCCGGCGATGTCTAAAAGCGCTTTACCGGGCAGCCGGGTGGAGGCGTAACGCGCTGGAATCACTACGTGAAAAGACTCGTTCATGGACGTGCTCACGAGCGCACTGCGGCGGCTGCATCAATGCGAAGAGATAGCATTCAGGGGGAGTGTCATGTAGGAGTGGGCGCCAAGAGTTCGGCTAGTCGTTCGGCCGTCCACTCCAATCCGGTATTACCGCGGCCTTCGAAAAGACCATCAGCCAAGCGCCGCTTACTCGCCTGTAAATCATGGATGCGCTCCTCCACGGTGCCCTCGGTCAGCAGCTTGTGTATAAAAACGGGATGCGTTTGACCGATGCGGTGGGCGCGATCGGAAGCCTGCTCCTGCACCGCCGGATTCCACCACGGATCGTAGTGAATCACGGTATCGGCGGCGGTGAGATTGAGTCCGGTGCCCCCGGCTTTCAAGCTGACCAAAAAAATCGGCGTGCCGCCGTTTTGAAACTCATCGATAAGTTTTTGCCGATCGCGGGTCTCGCCGGTCAGTTTGAGATACCCCACGCCGAGTTGCTCGCGCAGCGCCTTAGCGATCAAGGCCAACATACTGGTGAATTGAGAGAACACCAAAATACGGTGACCGGCCCCTAGCAGTGTGGTCACCAATTCGAGGAGTAGATCGAGCTTAGCCGACTCGGCGGATGGCGCCTCGTGCTCTATCAACCGCGGATCGCAGCACACCTGGCGCAAACGCAGCAAGGCACTCAACACCTCGACCCGGGTGTCCTCCAAACTGCGCTCGCGCAACAATTGCGTAAGACGGCGTTCCATCTGTTCACGCACCCGCTCGTACAACACGGCCTGGCCTGGCAGCAGCGAGATACGGTGCAAAATCTCCGTCCTAGGTGGCAGTTCGGGCGCCACTGACACCTTGGTGCGCCGCAACATGAACGGCGCCAAGCGCCGGGCCAGGAGCTGGCTGCGCTCACTGTTGTCGTCGCGCTCTATGGGCCGCCTGAAGGCAGTGCGAAAACTTTGCTCCGATCCGAGCAGACCAGGGACCAAGACGGAAAATAGCGCCCACAATTCGCCTAAATGATTTTCAAGCGGCGTACCGGTAAGCGCCAGCGTACGCCGGGCATCGATGCGCCGCGCTACCAGCGCCGCTCTAGTGCGGGGATTTTTGATGTTCTGCGCCTCATCTAGCACCATAAGATGGAACGGCTGTTCACGCAGGTGCTCCTCATCACGTGGCAACAACGCGTAACTGGTGATGCATACATCATAGTGGCCCATCATGGGAAAATCGGCGTGCCGGCGCGGCCCGTGCAACAAGAGCACCCGCAGTTGCGGCGTCACCCGGTTGGCCTCGCGTACCCAATTGCCCAGTACACTGGTGGGGGCCACGATCAACGAAGGCCGAACAGCCCGCCCGGCCAGCTTTTCCACCAACAGATAGGCCAAGGTTTGCACGGTTTTGCCAAGCCCCATATCATCGGCTAAACAGCCGCCGCTGCCGATATCGGCCAAAAAAGCAAACCACCCCAGCGCTTGACGCTGATATGGGCGCAGGGTCACGCCTAGACCGGGGGGCTCGGGCAATTCGCGTATGCCGCTAAAAGCCGCAATCCGCTTGCCCAGTTGAAGCAGTTCATTGTCCTGCGCCAGTCTCAAGCCCAGGTGCGGTGCGTCCAACTCCACTAGGGCAGCGGCTTGAAAGCGCGACAGTTCCACCCGGCCGGCCCTCAAGCGCTCGGCTTCTACACCTAATTCAGCCAGCACCTGACGCACCCGGTGCAAACGCCGGCCTGGCGCCGGCACTACGTATCCGCCCGCCAAGACCAATGGATAATCCTGCGCCGAAGGCGGCTGCGACGCACTGGTCTCACCTCCCCTGAGTTCGCGTCCCCTGAGTTCACGTCCCCCATGTTCACGCCCGTCAGATTCACGTTGAGAGGACTCAAGCCACAACTGATCCCATAACTGGCCAAGCGCAGGCCATAACGACATCTGTGCGCCACCGATATGCGCCCTTAGGTCCACCGTCAACAGACCCGAAGATGACGCCTCGAGGCTCACTGACCAATGATCGCACTCCACTGTGCGAAAGGCGAAACCGCGCTCCGTTTCCATCTTCCAACCGGCCGCTCGTAGGGCCGGCACACCATTGACCATGAAGTCCGGCCAGCCGGCAGCGGCGACCGGCGTCCACCCTCGTGCGAAATCGAAGCACCCATGGCCGGCCTTAGCGCCTGAGCCAGCTGTAGTGCTGGAGCTTTGCTCCAATCCCGCCGCGGCTAACACCGCGCGAGCCCGCTCTTCTTGCCCTAGCGCCCGTGTCAACACTTTGAAGCGATCACCGCAACGGCGCACCAGACAATGCTCCGGATAATCGGCATCCACCCGTTCACCGGCGTAAACAAAGCTCAACTTACCGATAGAGGCCGTGACTCCCTCGGGCCCAGTCAGCGTACTCAAGCGCAAAACCGGCTGACAGTGCGCACTTTGAACGGCTTCGACAATGGGCGGTTCACGTACCGAGACCCCTAACGGCGCCAAACTCTCCCTTAGAGCCTGTTCAAGATCTCCGAAGCAACAGCGCAATATTTGCAAGTAGCATCATGCCCAACGAGCTTTCGATTAGCCGCTCACAGTTTTTCCACAACCGGCGGTTTTTCTCAAACCATGAGAAGGTTCGCTCGACAACCCACCTCTTCGGGAGGACGGCAAAACGACCCGTGTCCGAGCGTTTGATAATTTCGACGTTCGCTCCGATTAATCTCAGCACTTCGCCAGCGAAAGCCATCCCCGTGTACCCGCCATCGCCCACTACACACCTAACCTCCGAGAGGCGCCCATCTGCTTGAGCAGCAAGTGCGGCCAGTGCCCCAGCTCGATCAGTGACATTTGCCGTGGTCACAAAAGCAGCGTGCACCAATCCCTGAGTGTCCACAGCTATGTGCCGCTTGATACCAGAAGTCTTCTTGCCTGCGTCATAACCTTTGTGGTTTGCACTGTCTGTGTTCTTCACGCTCTGTGCATCAACGATGATCAGGCTGGTTTTGCCACTGCGCCCCTGGGATTTGCGGGCCTCGCCAACCCATTTTTTTAACGCCTTGTCCAAGGCGCTGCAAGAGTCTTCTGGGGACGATTGCCGCCAGATAGTGAAATACTCATGCACACTTCGCCACTTTGGATACTCGTTGGGCAACATGCGCCATTGGCAGCCGGTCTTCAGCAGGTACAACACTGCGTTGAACACGTGATAGAGATCGAGTTGCCTTGGCTTGGTTCGCCGACGCGCCGCCTCCAGGATCGGTCTAACTTTCTCGAACTGTTGGCGAGATAGGTCACTCGGGTAGATTCGCTCGTCTGTCATTGCCTTCGCAGCCGCTATGACTATGGATAACAATAGCTTAGGTCAGATGTCCAAAATCGTCAGATCTTGAACAGGTTCTTAGACGGTTCATCACAGCACCCACATTGGCGGGGCTAGCAGGCGGCGCACACAGCAGTTCCTCACTGAGTACCCGCGGTATGGACGATTCCAGAGGGCCGCACTGCGACGAACTCGCATCAATGAACCAAGGTGGCGCGAAATTGAGAACCTGGGTACACCTCGGCTCGCTTTGCAGACTCACTTGAAAACAACCCGATGCGGCGCTCAGCGCCCAATCGATCGCCAATGCCCGCTGCGGTGCCAACCGCAGCGGCGAGCCGGTCATATCCTGCAACCAGCAACGCCCGGTAGCGGCCAACCGCTCGAGCAGCGCCGCTCCTAGCAGGCCATCCATTTCCAAACCGTGTTGCGGTCTGTATCCGAGTTCCGCTAACTCGTAGAGAATGCTGCGGTCCGCTCCATCAAGGCGCACGTCCAGATCGTCGCGCAAAACATCCGCCGGATCATAGGCATCTGTAGCACCATTTTTTTGCCTGTGCGCCACACGCACGTGCGGTTGCACGCCGTGTTCACCGAGTAGCAGCAAATAGACGATATCGCTCAGACCAGCCGCGCTCATCCCCTGCGTAAGCTGCTCGATATCGCCCAGCCATTGGGTCATGGCAGCGTCATCAGGTGGCGACGAATCGCTGCAGCCTCCGTCCACCAACTGCCACAACAAAGCAGCCGCATGGGCGCAATTCTTGCCTGCGGTACAGTTACAACAGGTCTGCACAAATAGACGGTCACGGGCCCGTTGCAGCCGTACCTGCACCTCGAAGCATTCCCCTTCCTCGGACCTGACCTGCCCGCGCAATCCACCATCACCCAGCGTCTCGGTCACCCATACACGGCCCTCGGTAAAGCCTTGCCAACCCTGTTCCAAGGCGGCGGGACCGAACAAGATCTGAAGCTCTACAGTAGAAAGCGATGTTTCCGGCACGGGATGTAACGCATTCGAGGTACAACAAAAGCTTGTTAGCTTATGCCTGAAGAAACCACTTTGGAATCTTTAAGCTAAAGCGAACGTAAAGACTTCTACAACTTAGGGCCCATAACTTAGGGCCCATAATTGAGGACCGCACATTAAAAGTCCTCAATTAAACGTTAGCAGTTGCGGGCGCTGGCGCCGGCATGGTCGAATGCGCGGCTGTTATGAATCTGCGTAAAGTGCGAGCAAGCGTTGAGCTTGAACTACGATTTCATCATTGTCGGGGCCGGCTCCGCCGGCTGTGTTCTGGCCAACCGGCTATCGGCGAACCCCAAGCATAAAGTGGCCGTCGTCGAGGCTGGCAACAAAGACACTTATCCTTGGATTCACGTACCGGTCGGTTATTTCAAGACCATGGGCAACCCGCGCACGGATTGGTGTTATGCCATCGAGGCGGATGAGGGCCTAAACGGCCGCGTTATCCCCTGGCCCAGGGGCAAAGTACTAGGCGGTTCTAGCTCAATCAACGGCCTGCTCTACGTGCGCGGTCAACCGCTGGACTACGATTACTGGCGCCAGTTAGGCAACACCGGCTGGGGTTGGGACGACGTACTGCCACTGTTCAAACGGGCTGAATCCTGGGAGGGTGGCGGCGATCAGTTCCGCGGCGGCGAAGGTCCGCTGACCGTGTCCAACACGCGCGTCACCCGTCCCATAGTGGACGCTTGGATAGAAGCAGCCGAAGCTGCTGGCTACCGCCGCAGCGAAGATTACAACGGCCCGGATCAGGAAGGTGTAGGCTACTTTCAGATGACGATGCGGGCAGGGCGGCGGTGCAGTGCTGCGGTCGCCTTCCTGTACCCCGCAGCCAAACGCCCGAATCTGCATGTCATTACGCGCGCTCACGTGCAATCTCTCCATATAGAGAAGGGACGGGCCGCCGGCGTCATCATCAGGGAGGGTGAGCGCACCTCGACGCTTAAAGCCAACCAGGAGATCGTTTTGAGTGCTGGCGCCATCGGCTCTGCGCAGATCCTCATGCTCTCTGGCATAGGGCCACCGGAGCATCTGCGCGAACACGGAATAGCCGTGATACAAACGGCGCGCGGCGTGGGCCAGAACTTGCAAGATCATCTACAGGCAAGACCGGTCTACAAAACCTCCGCCTCCACCATCAACGTGGAGATCAACAGCCTGCTCAAGCAAGCGGTGATCGGCGCGCGCTATGTCTTCACCCGCAAAGGCCCCATGACCATGGCCGCCAGCTTGGGCTTCGGTTTTCTAAAAACGCGCCCGGAACTGGCGACGCCGGATATCCAGTTTCACATCCAACCGTTCAGCGCGGAGAAGATCGCCGAAGGGCCACATAAGTTCTCCGCTTTCACCGCCTCTGTATTACAACTGCGCCCGGAAAGCTGCGGCGAGATACGGCTGAAATCTTCCGATCCGATGGCAGCACCCGCCATCCACGCCAATTACCTGGCCACTAAAAATGACCGCGACACCCTGGTCGAGGGTATTCGCATCGCCCGGCGTATCTGTACCTTCGAACCGGTCAAAAGCCTGGTCACGGAAGAATATGCACCAGGCATCGCCATCGACCACGATGATTACGACGGGTTGCTGGCTTGGGCCCGGCAGACGGCGACGACCATCTATCATCCGACCGGCACCTGCAAGATGGGCAGCGACGAGATGGCCGTGGTGGACAACAGACTGCGGGTTCGCGGCATTGAAGGGCTGCGGGTGGCGGACTGTTCGATCATGCCCCGCATCGTCTCCGGCAACACCAATGCACCGGCCATCATGATCGGCGAAAAAGCCTCCGATCTGGTCCTGGCGGATGCGCGTTAACCGATCACCCAATGCGGGCGGCAATGCCGGCGCGGCGTGAACGATAGGCCATCGCAGGAACAACCTGCCATCATTTGGCAGCAATAAGCATGCGCTCTGCCCGTTTGAGTATTGGGCGACGTTAGGACGTTATTGCGAACGTTTTATCGGCGCCGAGGCGTTTCGGCTAGCCGCGCGAAAAGCCCTAGCGTTCATGCTCCCAATGATCCATGCCTTATCTGCCCGGGATTAAAAACGAGCAAATTCAACGCAGCCACGGCAAACAGTAACCCCGCACCGCAAAACGCCCATGCGTATGCACCGGTCAAGTCGAAGACCAGACCGGCGAAGATCGGCCCCAAGCCAAAAGAGAGCACCGTGCTCGCATTCAAAGTCCCCATGATGGAGCCGTAGTATTTGAGCCCGAAGACGTCTTGTACCAAGAGCGTATGAACGACGCCGAATCCACCCATGAACACGCCGAACAGCGGCGCCACTACCTGAAGCTGCGCGTGTGATGTGGTCAAGCCGAGCGCGCTCCCGAGCAGGGCCTGCCCCAGTAGATTGACCGCTGTAGCGAACCTAGGGCCGATGCGCTCGGCCATGAAGCCAAAGATTACCTTGCCGAAGATACCGCCTAGGGCGACGGTTTTTAATGTGATGGTAGCCGCCGCCAGGCTCATCCCCAGATTCATCAAGTGCGCAGGGATATGGGGCAAAATCGTGCTGTAGGTGAACGTGCCTAAGGCGATCACGCACAACACCACATAAAATGCCGGCATTCTCATGGCTTCGCCCAGGGTGTAGCCGCTATTGGATGGCGCAGATCCGGCGGCGGTGCAGCCGGTGCCGCCACTTTCTGGCGCCTCGCGCACCAACCACCACGACAGGCCGGCGATGATCCAGCAGACCAGCCCCACGGCCATGAAGCCTTCACGCCAGGTCGCGTACGCCAGCACCAGCGCCACCAAACCGGGCACCGTCAGTCCACCGAAGTTATTGCCCATCACCGCCACCGCCATGACTCGGCCGCGGGTGCGCGGATACCACACCGCCACCAACTTACCCATGGGCAAAACGGTGGCGCCAGCATATCCCGTGAACTGAATCAGACTGAGCACGTACAGGTGCCACAGCTCGGTCATGAACGGGCGCACCAACAGACTCGAGCCTGCCACCAAAAGGCTACCCACCAGGATTGGCCGGGTACCGTAACGGTCCATGGCACGGCCGAGCAGTGGTGCCGCTAGGCCGGTTACAGCAGCGAAAGAGAGCGATGCGCTGATCGCCGTGCGGTTCCAACCATAATCCATGGCCAGCGGCTCGATGAAATAGCCGAATGCGTACTGGCCGGTACCGGTGCAGATGGCGGTGGCGCTAAACACCAGCGCAACGATGATGATGCCGCGGGTACTAGGCGCCATAACCGTCAGTCATTTGCATCGTGGATCGCGGTGCGGAACGTGGCATGTACTATCATGCGCTCACCTGCAACCGGCCACACTGACGCCGCGTAACACCGCCTTCAGCCGCTCCCGAAAATGCCGCCAAGACCCGCGGCCAATCTCCCCGCGGCCAATTTCCCTGCGGCCAATTTCCCCGCGGTCAATTTCAGACAGCCTCGGCCTCGCGCAATTGAGCGATCTGCGCATCATTAAAGCCCACCTGCCGCAGTATCTGCTCGGTGTGCTGACCGGTGTCGGGCGAGGGATGACGAAACGTCTGCGGTTGCGGCATAGAGGACAAATTCACCGGCTGGCGAACCACATCGAGCGTGCCCAACCGTGCGTGCTCCACCTGGCGCACCACGTTCAGATGATGCACCTGTGGATCGTTGAACGTTTGGTCCACCCGGTTCACCGGCCCGCAGGGCACACCGGCGTCATTGAGCAGTTGTACCCAGTGAGCAGACGGCTGAGTAGCCAAGATGTCACCGATCTCGGCATTGAGCTGATGGCGGTTGTCCGAACGGGACTTGGCCGTTCGATAGTCCGGATTGTCCAATAGCTGAGGGGCACCCACTGCCTCACAAAAACGCTTGAACATAGCACCGGGCGCGGCCATGTTGATAAGCCCATCGGCCGTTTGATAGCAGCCCTGCGGGACGCCGGTCGGATGATCATTGCCCGCTTGCCGAGGCACTTCACCGGCCTGCAGCCAGCGCGATGCCTGGAAGTCGAGCATGAAGCACATGGATTCGAGCAACGAGGTGTGCACCCACTGCCCTTCACCGGTGGTTTCCCGATGGAGCAGCGCCAACAGGATGCCTTGAGCGAGGAACATACCGGCGCACAGATCGGTAATAGGAATACCTACTCTCACCGGCCCCTGCTCGGGGAAGCCGGTAATCGACATCAATCCGCCCAAAGCCTGGGCAATTTGATCGACGCCCGGCCGCTTGCGGTAAGGGCCATCCTGTCCGAAACCCGAGATCGATCCGTAGACGATGCGCGCATTGACCGCCCTCACTGCCTCGTAGTCAATGCCCAACCGGTGTTTCACATCGGCGCGGAAATTCTCGACGATCACATCCGCTTTTTGCGCCAATGACATAAAGAGCGCATGACCTTTGGGATGCTTGAGATCAATGGTCAAGCTGCGCTTGTTGCGGTGCAGATTCTGAAAATCGAAACCGTCGCGCTGGCCAGTCAATGCAGCCCGGTTCTTGCCCGAACTCAGCGGCGGTTCGATGTAGAAAACATCCGCGCCCCAATCAGCCAGCACCCGGGCTGCCGTCGGTCCGGCCCGGGCCTGGGTTAGGTCCAATACCGTGTATTCGCAAAGAGGTAAAGACGCGGCTGTCACTGGCAAGCTCCTCGGGGGAGGTAAAGCCTCCTATACTAACCCGGCACACGCGCTCAGACCTTGTGCGACGGCAGTAGCGCTAGCGCGAGATGGCGCCAGCGCACCGCCTTGACCGGGATTAAGTACTGGGCACCTGCTAAAAATGCACTTTTTCCGCGACTGCGGCGTCAGCTCCGTGCTCGAATCCTCAGGTATCACCTATACACTGCGGTTCTGCGCGCGGTGCTTCCTTGCACTCACGAAACACTGACTATTGTTAGAGGCGCCCTACTGAATTAGTACTGGCTCAAGACCTCCCGCAGCACCGTGCACATTTCATCAATGTGCTCTTTTTCCGTGATGAGCGGCGGCGCCAGCAGCGCTGCATCGCCGGTGAACTTCACGTGCATGCCTGCCTCATAGAGACGCTTTTGAATCTCGTAACCGCGGGCGCCCGGCGCAGCGCCCGGCTCCACGTCGAAAGCGGCCATCATGCCGCAACCGCGTATATCCGTAATCACCGCCATATCGCTAAGCGCAAACACAGCATCCAAGAAGTAGCCGGACAGCGCTTCGCCCCGCTCGAACAATCCTTCCCGCTCGAAGATATCGAGCGTCGCCAAGCTGGCCGCGCAAGCCGCCGGATGACCGGAGAAGGTATAACCGTGGAACAGCTCGATGGCACCATCGGGGGCAGCACCTGTGACGGTATCGTGGATCTCGCTGCTCACCGCCACCGCCCCCATCGGCTGACAACCGTTGGTCAACGCTTTGGCCATCGTCATGATGTCCGGCTTGACCGCAAACGTCTGCGCCGCGAACGCCTTACCGGTCCGGCCAAAACCGCAGATGACCTCGTCGAATACCAGCAAAATTCCGTGCTTGTCGCAGATCTCGCGCAGGCGCTCCAGATAACCCACTGGCGGCACCAAGAATCCGGTGGAACCGGCCACCGGCTCCACGAAACAGGCGGCCACGGTCCCCGGCGAGACATTCATGGCGATGCGCTCCAGATCATCGGCTAGCTCGACGCCGGTCTTGGGCTGCCCGCGGGTAAAGCGGTTTTCCACCAACCAGGTATGACGCATATGGGCAACGCTAGGCAGCGCCACGCCAAAAGCCTCCCGGTTTTTGATCAGCCCCGACAACGCGACGCCGCCGAAATTAACGCCGTGATAAGCGCGCTCTCTGGAGATAAACCGCTGACGCTGCCCCTCACCCTTGGCGTAGTGATAAGCAAGCGCGATCTTCATCGCCGTATCGACCGCTTCGGAGCCGGAATTGGCGAAGAACACGTGGTCTAAGCCATCGGGCGTCAGCCCGGCCACACGGCGCGCCACCTCGAAAGCCGCCGGGTGCCCTAGCTGAAAAGGCGCCGAATAGTCGAGTTCCAGTAATTGCCGGTGCACCGCATCGGCGATTTCATTGCGCCCGTGCCCCGCCGCCACGCAAAACAGCCCCGATGAGCCATCCAAAATGCGCTGCCCTTTATGATTCCAAAGATAGACACCTTCGCCGCGCACGATCAGCCGGGGATCGGCTTTGAAATCGCGGTTGGAGGTAAATGGCATCCATTGGTTTTGCAGAGAATTGCTTGAGTAGTTCATGGTCTTCCTCAAATGGGGGCACCCGCTAGGGAGGCGTGTAACCCGGGTAAAAAATATGCCAGTGGTCCATTCAATACGATAGGATTCGAGCACACTGCGGGTTAGGGCCAGATGTTGCAACTCTTATAAGCCAATGCGCGAGCACCTATTCCGATTGCCCGAGCACGCTCAAGGGGGCCTACAAGCGCAGATCCGTGAGCTGTTGGTATCGGCCATTTTGGATGGTCACATCCCTGCCGGCAGCGCGCTACCGAGTTGCCGCAAACTGGCGCGCCAACTCGGTGTCGCGCGCAACACCGTCGTTATCGCTTATCAACACCTGGTCGATGAAGGCTACTTGGAAGCCTGGGAGCGAAGCGGCTATTACGTCAACGGCGGCGTGCTGGAGGGCCATGCCAAAGCGCCGCATAGAAACCCTGAAGCGCCGAGCGGCGCGGAGCCGGATTGGAACTCGCGCCTGCAAGTGACCCCCAGCGTATGGCCGAGTCCAGCGCGGCCAAAGGATTGGCAACACTACCGCTATCCTTTCGTCTATGGACAGATAGACCCTGCTCTTTTTCCCATATCCGACTGGCGGGAATGCTCCAAGCAAGCACTCAGCGTCTCATCCATCCGCAACTGGGCCAACGATCGCATCGATCACGACGACCCTGATCTGGTGGAGCAACTACAAACCCGCGTTTTGCCCCGGCGTGGCGTATGGGCGCAACCGGAGGAAATCCTGGTCACTTTGGGCGCCCAGCAAGCGCTGTACCTGCTTGCCGCTTTACTGATCGGAGCAGGTGATCGCACCGGCATTGAAGAGCCGGGTTACGCCGATGCGCGCAACATCCTACGCATGCATGCGGGCATGCTAGAGCCCATTCCCGTAGATGGCGATGGTCTTGTCATCGACGAGCGCATCAAGCGCTGCGACTACCTCTACGTGACGCCCTCCCATCAATGCCCGACCACCGTCACTATGCCCTTGGAACGGCGTATGGAACTGCTAAAACGGGCCGGTGAAGACGACTTCATCATCATCGAAGACGACTATGAGTCCGAGACCAACTATCTGGGCGCACCAACGCCTGCGTTGAAGAGCTTGGATACGCAGGGGCGGGTCATCTATGTAGGAAGCCTCTCCAAAACGCTAGCCCCCGGTTTGCGCCTGGGCTTCATGGTGGCGCCGCCAACGGTCATCGAACAAGCCCGCGCCCTGCGGCGCTTTATGCTGCGCTACCCGCCCTCTAACAACGCCAAAGCCGCCGCGTTGTTCCTCTCACTGGGGCATCATGACTCACTGGTGCGCCGGCTGAGCCTAACCTACCGCCGGCGCTGGGAGGTGATGAGCGCCGCCCTCAATGAGCACCTGCCCGGCGCCGCGATTTCCAGAACCTTCGGTGGCAGTTCATTTTGGGTACACGGGCCGCAAACCCTGGATGTACGCAAACTCCATCAGGCCGCAGCGGCACGCAGCATTCTCATCGAACCGGGAGAGGTACACTTCGCCGCGAACCCTGCCCCGCGTCACTGTTTCAGGCTCGGCTTCTCAGCCATCGCCACCGACCGCATAGAGGCCGGCATCAGCGCTCTAGCGGTTTTAGCCCACGAACTCCTCTAGCAGTTCTCGCAGCACTCATCTTGGTAGCTAGAGAACCCCAGGCTTGGTACCGTGAACAAGCGCGTTTGGTCCTTTCCTGAAGGTAGATCCAGTTCGACACTCGCGCCACTCAAAAAGCGGCCTAGCCAAAAAACGAGCGGCGCCGAAAAACAACGGAGGAGTAAGTGATGTTGATCGGAGTTCCCAAAGAAATAAAGAACCACGAATACCGGGTAGGCCTTGCTCCGAGCAGCGTGCGAGAGCTTATACATCACGGCCATCAGGTAATGGTCGAAACCTGCGCCGGCGCCGGCATAGGCTGCACGGACGCCGACTACGAAGCGGCAGGCGCCAGCGTCGTAGGGGCCGCCAGTGAGGTGTTCGCCCGCGCCGAGATGATCGTCAAAGTCAAAGAACCGCAGGCCCAAGAGCGGACCATGCTGCGCGAAGGTCAAATACTTTTTACCTATCTGCACCTAGCCCCCGATCCTGTACAAACCCATGATCTTATAGCCAGTGGCGCCGTATGCATCGCTTACGAGACAGTGACGGCGCCCGGTGGCGGACTACCACTGCTGGCCCCCATGTCCAAAGTGGCAGGGCGCATGGCGGTACAAGCCGGTGCCCACTGTCTGGAACAACCGCAGGGCGGGATCGGTATGCTACTGGGCGGCGTACCAGGGGTGGAGCCAGCCCGCGTCGTCATCATCGGCGGGGGGGTAGTCGGAACACACGCCTCGCACATCGCGATCGGAATGGGGGCAGATGTGTGGATTCTCGACAAAAATACACAGGTATTGGAATCTCATTGGCGGCAATTCGGGCGCTCTACCAACACTGTTTTTTCGACTCGGGATGCGCTCGATAAGCAGCTCAAACAAGCCGACTTGGTAATCGGTGCCGTGCTCGTTCCCGGGGCCACTACCCCGCGTTTAATCAGCGCCGATATGGTGCGCGAAATGAAACCGGGATCGGTCATCGTCGATGTCGCCATAGATCAGGGCGGTTGCAGTGAAACATCCAGGCCAACGACCCACGATACCCCCACCTACAGCGTCGATGGTGTCATTCATTACTGTGTCGCCAACATGCCCGGGGGGGTCCCACGCACCTCGACCTATGCGCTGAACAATGCCACCTTGCCATACGTCCTAAGCCTGGCAAATAAAGGATATGCGAGCGCTTTGAAGGACGACGAACATCTCGCAGACGGTCTCAATGTTCACTGCGGAAAGGTCACCAGACCGGAAGTGGCGCAAGCGCTGGACCTCGACTATAAACCCACTCATGAAGTGCTTGCGGGGCTATGACATAAAATCCCAAGACGGCTCATGTCGTATATTCGGCTGCTGCATCGCACGAGCTGATCTCTAACACCTCACCCAAACAGGGGCTGCTCATCACGTGAACACACCGGCAATCGAAGGCTTAATTGAACAGAGCCTCTCCGCGCAATCTGTGGAGGACGTGCATCAGCTATGTTCAAGCATCTGCCACCGTCTGGGTTTTGAGCACTTTATCTACGGCGCGCGATTCCCTACGTCATTTGTCAATCCGGATTACGTGATCATTAGCGGCTTTCCGGCTCAGTGGTGGAGCCACTACAACGCCGAAGGATACATGCAAATAGACCCAACGGTGGCCCATTGTACAACCCGTGTGATCCCGCTCAGATGGGACCAGATCAATCCCGGTGAGGGACGCGAAGCGGGCAAGGTACGCAGATTTATGTCCGAGGCCTGGGAACACGGTTTGCGTGGCGGCGCTAGCTTCCCGGTGCACGGCAGCCTCGGTGAATCCGCCATGCTGAGCTTGGTGATCGATAGCGATGCCAACGGCACCCAACGCCATCTACTCGAAACCATGGCTATCGGGCAAATGTTAAGCGGCTACGTACACGAGGCCGTAAGACGCATTGTCGTCGATAAAAGTATCCCCATCGGCAAAGTTCGGCTCACGCAAAGAGAGCGGGAGTGTTTGACCTGGGCAGCGGAAGGTAAAACCGCCTGGGAGACTGGACAAATTCTCAATATCTCCGAACGCACGGTTATCTTTCATCTGCAAAACGCGGCGGAAAAACTCCAAGTCGTAAACCGGCCTCAAGCCGTCGCCAGGGCGGTGTCGCAACAACTTATCACGCCTCAACTCGGGCGCTCCTGAGCACACACCCCTCCTCATATCACCTTCATCTCGCAATAACGGTAACGCGCGCCTGCGCGCACGTAAATCTCTGCCGTTTATTTCAACAGGCTGTAACATCTGACGGTCGTACACGGCGTCTAGTCAGCGCCTACTTCTCCTCCCACATGACAAGGCTGAATTCGGGGAGAAGCGAAAATGACTACGATAATGACAGGCCGCACCACTGACACATCAATGGATTGGCATGCCTTGGATGGCATGTATAGGCTCAGAGACGAAGTCTTCGCACACCGGCTGGGCTGGGATGTGCGCAGCAACAACGGATACGAACGCGATGTCTTTGACGCGCTAAATCCAATCTACATCATCGCCCGCACCGAAAACAAGAAAATTCGCGGCTGCACTCGCATACTGCCGACCATCGGGCCGTACATGCTACGCAACGTCTTTCAGCAACTCTTGCAAGGCGAAGAAGCACCGACGGATGAAAACATCTGGGAGCTGAGCCGCTTTACCGCTGATGGCGACAGAGACAATCCTCAAGCAAGCATTGGTGCCATATCGGTCGCGCTGATGCGGTCCGCTGTCGAGTTCGCGGAAAACAACGGTATCGGCCGATACATGGCGGTAACTAGCACTGCAATGGAGCGGCTGCTGAAGCGTCTAGGGATACCGACGCGCCGGCTCGGCGAGGGCCAGGCGATGATGATCGGAAAAGTATCGACGGTAGCCTGTGAAATCATCGTGGACGCAAGGACCCGGGCGGCACTATTTCCCAACGGGACCAGTACCACCCCACGAAGAGCGGCAGCGTAATGAGACTCTTGCTCGTCGGCAGCGATCCGCATATCCGCCATCTGGCGTGGCATTTGAGCATACCGCAGGATCTCGTATACGAACACTGCCCCGAGGTAATAAACGCAGAGCAGTGCGTTTTGACATCCCCACATCCTTACGACTGGGTATTACTGGCGTCGAATATCGCTCCACCCATGGCAAAACGGATAGCCAATGCCGTGGCGTCTAGGCGAGGTGGCGGCCCATGCCTTATCTCCACCGTCGCCGGGCTGCCAAAGACGGAGGCGCAAAACGAAGACGATGAGGCCGATCGGTGGCGCCATATATTCGCCATCGCATCCAAGAGTCCCGAATCCTATCCGGCGTTACGCGACGCCTGCGGGGCGCGTCCGCTGATAGTTCAGTATCACGCACCCACTCGCAAACAGTCCGTACGTTCTTAGGCTTAGCTGCCCACCGCTCCCACTTGGGAGCGGTGGGCATGGCCGTGCGCTCATACCTCAAGAAGGTTAGGCTATGTGCCGTTTTTTGGAGGAACTTCGTCAAGATGGATGCGGGTAAAATCGCGTTTGTGGGTTCGCAGGCTGACAGCGCCCAAGAAGCGCTGGAAGCGCTGACCGGATACTACGGACAAAATCCGGTTGAAGAGGCGAACGTCATCGTCGCCCTGGGCGGAGACGGTTTTATGTTGGAAACCCTGCATCACAACATGAGCCGCTCCCTGCCGATCTACGGCATGAACCAGGGCACCGTCGGTTTTTTGATGAACGAATACCAGCTCCATGGCCTGCCCGAGCGGATCACCACTGCCCACACTAATCAGATCCACCCCTTGCGCATGCAAGTCGTGCAACGGGCAGGCGCAACGCACAACGCTCTAGCCATCAACGAGGTGTCGTTACATCGTCAAACAGGCCAAGCATCGAAGATCCGCATCTCGGTAGACGGTAAAGAACGGGTGCCGCAGGTTATCTGCGACGGCATTTTGGTCGCCACGCCGGCTGGCAGCACCGCCTACAATCTGTCGGCGCACGGACCGATCTTGCCGTTGAACGCGGGCATACTCGCATTGACCCCTATCTCTCCGTTTCGTCCGCGGCGTTGGCGCGGCGCGTTACTGCCGAACGAGGCGACCTTGCACTTCGAAATTCAAGAGCCTTTCAAGCGGCCGGTCAGCGCCACGGCGGACGCGGCGGAGGTACGCGATGTGGCTGAGGTTACTGTCAGTGAAGCCCACGACATTTCGCTACAGCTTTTGTTCGACGCCGAGCACGCCCTGGAAGAGCGGATACTAAACGAACAGTTTGCCTATTGAAGCTGGTCTATTGCTAAGACCGCGGTGGGCCGGATCCGGGGCAGATGAGATACGGCGCGCAGTGCGAGCTGTCTAACACTCGGGTTCCGGCTGAGGGAGCAATTGAGGTTTGAATACTTCACTCGAAGCGCTAGAATTGCGCTTCTAAGCCGCAATGGCTCAACTGGTAGAGCAACGCACTTGTAATGCGTAGGTTGAGGGTTCGAGTCCTTCTTGCGGCACCAAATCCACTGCACGTCCGGCTGATTGGTTGAACTAGTTGGGGGTTGAATCAGGTGACCGCACCCCAACTGCTGTTCCGGTAATCGAATTTGAACCATCGGTTGCAGAGAAAGAGGTGATCACACCTTGCGCGTTCGGGCCCAAGAACACACCACTCGCTTCAGGTGGCCGCGGCGGGCCCGAAGACCCTGGCGCTGTCAATTCACCACATGGGGTGCAACCTCCTATCGACAACGTTATGCCATCTTGACCGATAAAATCCGCCACGGTCCCATCTCCCGAGAGAGTCCAATCAGTGCTACCTGAAGGGAAATTGGCACCCACGGACACCAGCACACTCCCGAGTGATACATCCCCGGTAAAGCTGCCAACGACATCAACTTCGTATGTTTCAGGAGTAGGGAAACTACCGGTCTCGTTTGTCGCGGTGCCGCCCACTTTAGTGTAGGAAAACGATACTCCGGCTTGCGCCGCTAGCTGGCCGGCCGTAGTGAATCGATCGGCTACGGCAAAATGAAAACCACTATTGGCCGTTACGGGCTGTCCCGCCGCCACCGCTTGAAAACCACCTCCCCAAAGTCCCCATCTTCCGGTAGAGACAATCTCCCCGGTTTCGGAGTTGGGGATATCGAACGGGACATTAAGCATTAAAGGCGCATTGTCCGCAACAAAACCGAATCCCCCCGTGCCGCCCGGGTCGGTGATGATGACCGCACTACCATCGTCATCTAAGAAGACACTGGGGCCGCCAGCGCCGGTGACGCGCACACTACCGGCAACGCCATCGGTAGTTCCCGCATTGTCGAACGTAAAAGCCCCCACTAAACCCGTACCCGGTCCGGCCTGATTTTGCTGCGAACAGGCGGTATTGCCCTCCTGACAATCCAATATCGGTGTCGTAACAACCGGCAGCCCGCCACCGATAATCAATGTGTTAGATGCCAATTGGTTACTGTCGCTACTGAGCGCCCGCGTGGCTGCATCGTCACCGAGCGCCCGCGTGGCCGCATCGTCACCGAGTCCGTCATCGCTTCCATCTTGCCCTGCGAAACCACCACCGGTCTGCAAAGAGTCGTCGCCATCGGTTCCTGTATTGTCGCCAGCGGTTTGTTGCTGCTCTTGATCTTGCGAGCTACCGGAGGAGGTTTCGTCTTCGTCACCGGACGCATCGACAGTTGCTTGCTCGCCGTCTTGGCCATCCCCCTCCTGGTCTTCACCACGGGGTGACGGCACACCGGTGGAGAAGGGAAAAGTGGAACTGTAAGTTGGACCTTGGCCTGGTTGAACCACCACGATTTGCCCAGGGTTGATGTCCACTGTCACTGGAACGCCGTCGGCATCCGGTGCGGTCAACGAATGGCCGCCAGAGTAAGTGCGCACCGCCGTTAACCCGGAACCCGGGTTATAACCGAAATCTCCATCGGAGCCGCGAATACCGATAGTGGCAGTGAGTGTGGTCACCCTATAGTTGGAACGCTGCCTGCGGCCTATGCTGCCCGTAATCGACCTGAAAGTCCCGGCGAGCAGTGAAAAAAAGCTCCTATCCTCTTGGCCCTCACGTTGATAGATGTAGGCATCAATGCGCAGCTCAGAATTGGGCCGGACCGCGATCGCGGCGCCGTCCACCAGTTTTATCTGGGCAGTACCACGCCGGGTGGTACGAACGGTGTCGCCCTGGTGAAGCCTGGCGCCGCGTTTGACCCGCCGTACCTTACCATTCTCATCGGCCACCCGTACGTCGCCGTAGACAAAGTTGAACCGGCCGGCGTCTACAGCCGCGGCTACAGACGCACCATATAGCGCGACGGTAAAAGACATTATCGCCCCTAAAATTAACATCCGTCTCATAACACACCACCAAATATGTACTGTGAGCAATTGTGGACGCATTCGGCTAACGCTGCCGTGCTGGCGGTCACAGCTTCAAAGCAATGCCAACCCCAAAATACTAACCTCAAAATACTAATGGCAAGGAATC
Source organism: Gammaproteobacteria bacterium (assembly GCA_012103455.1). Lineage (GTDB taxonomy): Bacteria > Pseudomonadota > Gammaproteobacteria > HK1 > HK1 > WLWT01. The sequence continues at coordinate 750,089 of WLWT01000001.1, read as the reverse complement.
AAGATACTGCGCATCGCCTCGAACGATGCACCAAATTCGGCGGCCGGGAAAGTCTGTTCTGCCCGAAACTGCACCTCCAGCCATTCCAGTTCCCCTCCACCCGGGCATTTTACCACGGCCGGCTCGATGCCGTGTTTCCTCAGCTCATCTACGCGGCGGCGCATTGAGCTGTCATGGGAGTCAAGACCCAATGACACCGCATGTCTCATGTCACCACGCCGAATCACGAGAACATCGTCAACACCTTTTTCCCGCAACGCGGCCTCTGTTAACAATGCCGCAGCCAGTGAGGCCGCCGGGGGCAAATGCACCCAATAGCGGTTCAATTCTCGGCGTTTGCCCGTCTCGAAGGTAGCACTCGGCGCCCGCCTGATGAGCCAAGCTCCGAGGGCCTGTCTTTGTGTCTACAAAACGACCGGTCCCAAAACAAAACACTGCCCCTTCAGTTGATCAGACCCTAAGGGATTAGACCCTGAGTAATTGCCTCCCGCGTAAACGGTCTGCAAACGAGCAGGTAGCGTTTTCTCTTGCGGCTCCTGTGGCGACATCTCGCTCAGTAGAACCAACCGGGGGGACGGCTGTGGCGGTAGAACCGCCGGCGGATCTTCTGACACTGTGTGGGTAGAGAAAGAAATAGAGTGCTGCCAAGTTAAATAGAGTGCTGCCAAGTTGGCGGCTACTAGAAGAAAAACGATAAACCTCATCAACGTCAAAGTTTATGTGCCGCCCGCCGCCCGCAGCGACACTTCACCGGCAGTCACGGTAATAGTGCTCCCTGCGCAATCTAGAAGCAATCCGCCATCGCGGGCCAATCCGCGGCACACACCATGGATCGTGCCGGCCCGCCCTACAGCCCGTACCGGATTGCCGGCAAAATAATCGAACCCTCGCCAGTCGTCCAAGAACCCATCCAGTCCATGCCGCGCAAAATCTTCGAACGTCCGGTACATGGCATCTATGATCCAGGTAGCCACAAGATTACGTGACATATCGACGTTTGCCGCGACGCTCACCGAGGTATGCGCTTGTCCCACATCAATGCCAAGCCTGTCGGCACCCACATTGATTCCCACCCCGACTACAACACGATGCTCATGGGATGACAACGTTCGAGTTTCCACCAACACACCGGCCATCTTTGCGTCCTCGTGAAACAAATCGTTCGGCCATTTGACTTTTACGTGCGCCACACCGCACCGGCGCAATGCCCGCGCCATGCCGATCCCCAGCGCCGGCGTGAAACCGCCTAAAGCAATGAGGGGCTTGGTCCACTTAAACACCATGCTCAAATAGACATGGGTGCCCAAGGGCGAATGCCAGCGGCGCGCCGTGCGTCCCCTGCCGGCGCTTTGCCCTTCCGCCATAAGCACACTTACCGCCGGCCATGCGCCACCAACATCGGCTAGGAGTACGGCGTTGGTGGAGGTAACAACGCCGGCCACATCAAAACGGTTAAGCACGCCGGCAACGTCACTGGCCAACTGGGCCCAAATGAAATCGCGTTCAAGCAACTCGATAGCGCCAGGCAGTCCAACATCCACGCCACTTACCACCATTGCACTTCCCGTCTTCACAAGAGCACTCAGCAAGGCATCAACAGCCTCGATCTCGACGCCCAAAGCTGCCGCCAAATCGGCTCTAAGCCACCGCTCACCCGATGCTAGAAGAGCAACCAAGCGCCGCGAGAGCGGCATCATGCGATCGATATCCATGGTTATATAGTACCCGCCGTAGAGCCAGTACGCTGCGCAAAACCGGCTGGAATGGAGAACTTAATCCTTGGGTAAACAAAAACAACGTAAAACGAAACTTGCCGAGCGCGCGGATAAACCCAAGGGCGCCTCTAACCAAATAGTCATTTTTTCGTGAGTGCAAGGAAGCACCGCGCGCACAACCGCAGTGTCTAGGTGATACCTGAGGATTCGAGCACGGCGCTGACGCCGCAATCGCGGAAAAGTGCATTTTTAGATCTGCCCACGGGCTATACCAAGCATCCGTTCAACGCGTAGAGGCGCAAAGACTTCGTGGACAACACCTACTGAGGAGACTCGCGGCCAGCGCGCTGGAGTCCTACACGAGGATTTTTGCGCAACTGCCAACACCGCTTGCGAGTGGGGGCGAAGACACAAAAGCAACAAAGCGATAGCGATAGACACCGAGCCGTGCGTTCTTAAATGGGCGCAGAGGCGGGATTCTCACGTGTCACGGTCTAATGGCAGGGCACGGACCAAGCAACCGGCGAGGCGAACGGCGTGTTTGCTCCAGCCGAGCGCGGCGCGCCAGACCCGGCCTGGATTGCATGCATCGCCGCGCAGTTCTAATAGCGGTGATACCAGATCGCCTATAATCTCGCGGCTCACTTGGAGGGAGGAGATTCGCTGATGTCCGAAAACAACGTCTACCCCGTGCTTGCTGATGCAGCCGCAACGGCCCACATAGACAGCGCCCGCTACGGGGCCATGTACCGGCAATCCATAGACGATCCCGATACCTTCTGGGCCGAGCAGGCGAATCAATTCATCACCTGGATGAAGCCGTGGGATACCGTCTGCGACTGGAGTTACGGCGAAGATGACTTGCATATCGAATGGTTCAAAGGCGCGCAACTGAATGCGGCATACAACTGCATAGACCGTCACCTCGCCGACCGCGCGGAACAAACCGCCATCATCTGGGAGGGCGATGACCCCGGTGACGACAAACACATCACCTATAGAGAGCTGCACGCGGAGGTTTCGCGTCTGGGCAATGCCCTGCGCAGCCTAGGTGTCACCAAGGGCGATCGGGTTTGTATCTACATGCCGATGATCCCGGAGGCAGCTTACGCTATGCTCGCCTGTGCCCGTATAGGCGCCGTGCACTCGGTTGTGTTTGGTGGATTCTCCCCGGATGCTCTACGCGACCGGATCAACGACTCGGCCTGCAAAATCGTCATTACCGCCGATGAGGGTGTGCGTGGCGGGCGCAAAGTGCCGCTCAAGAACAATACCGATACTGCGTGCGAGGCAACCCCTAGCATCGAACACATCATCGTCGTCAAACGCACCGGCGGTGATATCACGATGCGAACCGGTCGGGATATCTGGTATCACGACATGACCGCAGCAGCCAGCCCCGATTGCCCGCCAGAGGCGATGGATGCCGAAGACCCTCTGTTCATCCTTTACACATCGGGCTCTACCGGCAAACCCAAGGGCGTTTTACACACCACGGGCGGCTATCTGCTCTACACCGCCATGACCCACAAATACACCTTCGACTACCGTGAAGGAGAGGTGTACTGGTGCACCGCCGACGTCGGTTGGGTCACCGGTCACTCTTATATCGTCTACGGCCCGCTGGCCAACGGTGCCATTACCCTGATGTTCGAAGGCGTGCCTAACTATCCAGACGCGAGCCGCTGCTGGGAGGTGGTGGACAAACACAGAGTAGCCACCTTCTACACGGCGCCTACGGCGCTGCGGGCACTGATGCAAGTCGGAAACGATCCAGTGACCAAAACCGATCGCACGAGCTTGCGGCTCCTAGGCACGGTGGGCGAGCCAATCAATCCAGAGGCTTGGCAATGGTATTACCGGATAGTGGGTGACTCGCGTTGTCCTATAGTCGATACCTGGTGGCAAACGGAAACGGGCGGGCATCTGATTACACCGCTACCGGGCGCTACCCCGCTCAAGCCCGGCTCCGCCACCCGGCCATTCTTCGGAGTGGTGCCCGCCATCGTCGATGAAAATGGAGTAGAACTCGAAGGGGCAGGCGCCGGTAATCTGGTGTTAACGCGCCCATGGCCTGGGCAAATGCGCACGGTTTATGGCGATCACCGCCGCTTTTTCGAAACCTATTTCCAGACCTATCCAGGCCGCTACTTTACCGGAGACGGCGCCCGCCGCGACGAGTCCGGTTATTACTGGATAACCGGCCGCGTAGACGATGTGCTCAATGTATCCGGTCATCGCATGGGCACAGCCGAAGTAGAAAGCGCTCTGGTTTTACATAAGGCGGTAGCTGAAGCGGCCGTGGTCGGATATCCGCACGATATCAAAGGCCAGGGCATTTATGCTTACGTCACCTTGATGGCAGGGGTGGATAGCACGGAAGAGCTACGCCAAGAACTAGTGCAACACGTGCGCAAGGAGATCGGCCCGATCGCCTCACCCGATGTCATTCAGTGGGCACCCGGTCTGCCCAAAACCCGCTCAGGCAAGATCATGCGGCGCATTCTGCGCAAAGTAGCAGAGAACGAGTTGGACTCCCTAGGAGATACATCGACATTAGCCGATCCGGCGGTAGTCGATAACTTGGTGAGCAACCGGGCCAACAAATAAATTCAGGGTGCCTCTAAAAATAGTAATTTTTTCGTGAGTGCAAGGAAGCACCGCGCGCAGGACAGCAGTGTATAGGTGATACATGAGGATTCGAGCACGGAGTTGACGCCGCAATCGCGGAAAAAGTGCATTTTTAGAGGTGCCCTTCAGTCCAATAAACAAAAGCGCAGCATATGTATCGAACGACATGGATCGGACTTCAAGCCCGAGTCATGTCTATGCAGCGTTAGCGGTCAATACATGTGTTGACCGCCATTCAGATTGAAATTAGCGCTGTAATGCAACCCGACTCGTCTTTGGTTGGAAAAACGACCGCATCGCCCACCTCTTCCGGCTTGCCCAACCGGCCACCAGGATCTGTGCGACGATTCCCCTTGCGCACTTCCTGTGCAGGGGCCATGGTGAAACCATGCATTCGCGCCTTGGCCGCGGAATAACTCGCCCGCCAAACTAGCCTTTCACACCATTTAATAAGGAGATATTGACGATGCGGCCAAACTCGCGCTCCAGCATACTGCTAATGATTTGCCTAGTGACATTAAACATACTGTCCAAATTGGTATTGAATACCGCGCGCCACTGATCGGCCTCCATCTTGCGGGAAGTACCATCCCTAGTAATCCTGGTGCGATTCACCGACACATCAATGGGCCCACAGGCTCTTTCGGTGTTTGCTATCGCCTCTTTACACGAAACCGTATCAGTCACATCCAAGTACTCTATAGTGAAGGTATAATTGGTCCCTCACGTCTCATGCAACCAACGCTCGCCATCTTCGGTTCCACCGATGACATCACCGGCAGCCACGGTACATCCCGCGCCCGCCAACGCATTGCATATCGCTGTCCCGAGTACACCTGCGCCGCCAATCACAAAAGCTACTCGCTTGGATATGTCATTCCTCATAGTTCAGCTTGTCATTCGCTTTTGACACCGTTTACCAGGACCTGTCTTTTAGGGCCGGTCCGCTAAGCCACAAGGCACTCAAGAATCATCATCAGCGGATTTGCACCGTGAAGCGGCGCCGGCGCCCAAAAAAGAGCGTTGCATCTCGCGCCAAACAGTCATATTGCGCTCGGCCATATCTCTAATGATGTTCATAGGCTCGCCCCGCACCGTTTCCATCTGGCGGCGCAGCGCATGTTGTTGTTCAGCGAATAGGCGAAGACTGCTTTCGAAGAACGTGGTCATCATGGACTGCAAGTCATCACCATAAAACCGCACTATCTGCTCAAGCGCCGCCGTGCTGAAAATCGGCTGACCGTCTTCTTCACGCTCAAAGATGATCTGCAATAGGATACTGCGAGTAATGTCTTCTTTGGATTTCGCATCCACTACCACGAAGGCAACGTGCTCAAGTACGAGCTTACGCACGTCCTCTAGAGTGATATAACTGCTTATCTGCGTGTCATACAGCCGTCGGTTAGGATACTTTTTGATGACACGCGGCTCACTCACAACAATGCTCACTCTAGCTGTAAACCGGCCCATATCACTGCGCCTCCCACTGCAATGCTCCCCAAAGCGATGGCCCCTAAAACGATAACCATCAAGGCGATAACCTCTATTGCGACAGCGCAGCCTCAGCCGACAAGAAACGTCTGACTCCTTCGACTGATACAGCGTAGATGTGAGCGGAGCGTTTGGCTACCTGGGAGCTAATACCCACCATCTCCATCGAATCATTCAAAAGAGGTCCGCCCACCTCTGGAGAGCGCCTGTCCAGCTTGGCACGGACAACAGCAGCCTTGTGTACATACCGTCCATCACTCAGCCAGGAATGGCGGGGCTTGGCGGCGACGAATACTCCAGGTGTATATTGCCATTGGCCAACACCGGCATGACTCAATAGATGCACCGGCTCCCCTTGCAATACATTGACATCGGCCGCCATAGGTAACGGTTCAAGGTCCGGCACCCCTCCTTCTATTCGCAGCAGGGCCAGATCGCTCGCACGGTTAGTACGAGCGACCAGGGCTGTCATAGGCCGGTTTAAATCGGCAGCATCAAGGGCCGGCGCCTTAAGCCAAACAGACACGCGGCGAAATCCCCGCACCACCTGCCAATTGGTGAGGATGTGTCCTTTTTTATCCACCACCATGCCCGTACCGCGGCCCTTGGGAGATACGACCAACACAACACTGCGTACAATCTGTCCGTCTACCACTGGACTGAGCTCTGTGCGCGTCCGTGATGCGCTCAAAGCGATCTCATCGAGTCCTGTTTGCGTCGCGCCGGCCCTGACCAAGGCATTTCCTTGCTGTTCAAGTGCGGCGGTAACGGGTGTCTCAATCTTAGGCAAAATGCTTGTAGTCACATCTGCCGCTCCAGGCCGCACATCCCTGCTCACGCGCCCAGTCGAGAAGGTGCCGCCGCTTTCGCTAAGCGATGATTCACCAACCAGCGCAGATGCATCCACCCTGGACCCGTTCGCTCGCACCACAACCGGCTCTGGCGACGCCTCTGGCGGTTCAAGATCCGGCTGAACATCGCTTGAATCAAGCGCCACCGATGGCTCTCCCTCCCCTCCCAACAACTGCGCGATCTGCGCACCCGCCGACCGCAGCACACCACTCCCACCGCGCACGACCCCACGCGGTGCAGTGCCCGTATCAGCCCCTCCGATCTGAGGCAGGCGCACCGAGCCGTCTTCCTCGTTCATCACAATGCGCGGCTCAGGCACGCGTGCAGCGGGGATTTCCTCTATGCTTATCTGCGTTACCGGCGCTGCCGGTTCCGGTTCATCCGCCCTTCCGAGACCTAAAAAATCTGTAATGCTAGAAATGATACCGCTATCTTGCTCTACCGTTTCTTGTTGAGCCAAAGCTTCTTTAGCAGCTATAGCCTCCTCCTTGGCGACAACAGGCGCAGGCGACGCGCCGGAGCGCTCAACTCGAACCGCGGCGGGCTCGAAACGCGATGCTAGTGCATCACTGGAGAACAGCCGCGAGAGGAACGATCGTTCATCATCAAATGATATGGCGTCGGATGACACGGCGCCCGCCGCCGTGGTTACACCCGGCGGCGCATCCGCCGCCACGGATGACCGCTCTATCACATCCGGTTCCCGCTGCGACGGCGCCGTCGCCTTGGCTGCAACTGTCTGGGCTTCGATAGCGGGGTCCCGCGAATCGTTCTCAGCGCCCTGCTGAAGGCCACCGCCAAACAGCCGCCTGAGTAGAGAACTATCGTCTTCTTGCCCAGCGCTAGCCTCACGGTTGTCGCTGATATTATCGGTAGCGGCACTATCAGTGATGGCGCTATCAACACCAGCCTCTTCGGGCACAACTTCTAGGGGTGGTTTTTCCACTACCGCCGCCTCACTACCCGCCCTGCCCGAATCCAACAGCCGCGACAGCAACGGCATATCATCATCTTGAGCTGTGGCCGGCCTCGCGGCGTTCACATTTGTGTCCGCCTCAGAGGCCTCCCCGCGCACATCGGCGAGCACAACCTCTTGGACAGCAGCCGTAATACTTATTTCTCGCTGCGGCTCCTGATCCGTTGAGTCAGCACCAAAAATCCAGCTAGACAAGGACGGCGCCTCAGACACCTCGGAATCTTGCGCTACTTCGAAAGTGGTGCTTGCTTCCTCAGCGCCAGGGAGGTCCCCGGTGTCAGGGGCGGCGGCGATATCCGCTTTCAGCCCCTGGCCTTCAGCCGTGCTCCGCGCCGCATTTACCTCGGTTTTGGCAGGCGACAGTTGAAACAGACGGCTCAGGGTCTCCTGATAGAGTGGCCCACGTGCCGGCGTATAAGACGCCGGTATCTTCGAACCGTTGTCCACCCGCTCCGCGGAGACCGCCGGCGACGGTGCCGTAGAGACATCGGCCCCGGAAATATCAGCCCCGGAGACAGCTACCTTGGGCGCGCCGCTCCCATCCCGGCCAGATGCATTCGGCTCGCTAGTGAAAAGCTGATCCCACGTGCCGCCTTCTTGCTCGCGCTCCGCTTGACTGGATGAAGCAGGCTCTTGTTTTTCATCAATGCCAAATAGGCGACCCAAGCTGAACCCGCCCGGCGTCTCTTCTTCCTGCGCTAGCTGCATTGGCCGCACCATGGCAGGCGCCTTCGGTTCGGCGGGCTGTGAACCACCCAACAACGCTTGAATCTGCGTTCCTGATTCCACTAACACACCGGACTCATCCGGCGATCGCGCAAACGCAGATGCGGGGCTGCTTTCAACATGGCGCTCTCCCGTACCGCTAAGGGAAGCCACGTGAGCGAACTCCGCCACCGCCGCCTCACCGAATGCTGCCAACTCGCGGGCCTCCAGCCTGCCGTTAGCGGCGACTGCGTTCTCTGCCATCAGCAACAACGCATCGATATCTCTAACGGGTGATCGGCTACTCAAAGCGACGATAAATTCTCTTCCGATGTGGCGATCTAACGGCAAGAACGCTCCGCCCTCAGGAATGACAACAACCTCACCCGCCTGTGTCAGAGCTTGCTCCGAGCGCCGGGTTATGGGGTGCAGTAACACCGCAGAACCGCTTGCCCCGACAGCGAATACATAGAGATATACCCGTGCCTCGGTTCGTACACTTAAGCGAATGCCATCGCCCGTCTGTACCACGGAACCGGAATGCAGCACCACAATGTCCGGCTGACCACTGCTCCGGTTGTCTGCCCCGAAGGTTTTAGCCGTAACCCTGAGATCCGGGGCCTCAGCCATCGCCAGCGTAGGCCAAAGCGCCCCGCCCACGATTAGCGGCCCAAATATGATCGTTGCAAATACAACCGCCCTGGGAATAACAGTACTCATTACTGGTTTATCTGCTTATAACTAGCCACGAGTTAGATCGCGCGAGATAAATGAAAGATGCCATCGTACAGTCTGCGAACGTGGCTAAGACGCGGGCCTTTATGCGAGGATTTGCGCTCAAGGATACAAAGATGACGCATTGCGTATACGAACTTAGACCCATAAGACAAGCTCGATGCCTGTGACGCGCATGATTGGATAACCTCCGTCACCCCCGATTGTCTCGCGACGAGGCGTCGTAACGCAATCGAACTGCTTGAATATATGGCTGAAAGTACGCCTGGATTTAGCTTTGGCGAGAATGCCTGATGAAACCCATCGAATTGAAAATTGACAAGTTACGGCTCATATTCACCTCGCTCACCGATTTTGAGTTCTGTCTTGATGCGCGCACTGAAGTTCCGGCACGCAAAGTAACGGAATTACTACAACGACCCATAGAGCGGTTGCGCGAGGAGGCTCGCAGCATTCGCGCAGTAGAGCGGCGCTTTACCGACGTGCTCGCTAACGCTATTGACGATCACACCTCGCTATCGGTGCAAATGCGCCAATTGGACAAGCATCTTTTCTCTCAGGACTTTCGCTGGCGCTCAATTATGGAAGCCGTCAATGGACTCCCCCACGAAGAACACCTGTTCAGGCGCACGGCCATGGTGCGCTATCTGCAATATCTGCGCTCCCGTCAAGAAGCCCTGCGCAATGCCTACGAGCAACGGCATCACAGTGACGCACCGGAAGAGGCACCTGCGCACGGTGCGTCAGCGATGCGGGAAACCGCCATATTCGACGTAAGCGTTCCTCCTGCCTCCGGTTTAGGAGAAGGATTAGTAGTCCTGCCGCCAGGGGAAACGGTAAAAATCAAGTTGCCTACCGATACCTTGGAGTTGTGGTTGTCGCGGCACCGCTTCGAACTGGTACCGGGAAACCCGTTTAAGCTGTGTGACGATGCTGATGTCTCTTTGCCCCTCAGGTCCGGACGCAGTGTTATAGGGCGAGACGTCAATGGCGATGTGGTCATCGATCCCGCCTACCGTGACGTGTCGCGCCGGCATTTGATCCTAGATATCAGCGGCGAATGGGTCCAGCTAACCGATCTCTCCTCGCATGGAACAAAAGTCGCCCTAAAATAGCCGAAGCTCAGGCTAGGCGCCGATGGGGGGTGGGAAGTCCATCATGGACCACGGCATTCAAGCTGGAGTACCGAACACAATACACTACAATTCTCATTTCCCAAAAGGGCATGACCTGGTAGGTCTGAAACATGTTCAGCATTAGCTCCAACCCACTCAAACTGATCATCGCCGACCACGCGGTGCAATTCAGAACGGTTGATGATTTCGAATTTGCGCTCAACGGCAGAACCAGCATCCCAGCCGATAAGATAAGCAGACTGGTCTCCATGCCCGACACCGACTTGCTCCGTGAGGCGGAGGGCATACGCAAGTTGGAGAGGCGCTTGGCCGACATCCTGTCCGATTCCTTAGAGAAGTCAAAAGAAGTGGGCCCCACTCTACAGGTGCTGGATATGTCGCTGGTGACCCAGGACAATGATTGGCGCACCATCATCGAGACATTAAATCTCACCGACGAAAAACTCGAACCCTATAAGCGGATGGCGATAGTCAAATATATGCAATACTTGCGCGCCCGTCAAGACGTCATCAGAGTGCTTTTCTCACAACGCCTGTTGGATCGGGCGGAGGCGGCAACGCAGGCATTGCATGCGAGCGGTGCTCAGCAACCGATGCGCGAGACGTCGGTTTTCGACCTGCCCGAAGAGGCGCAAGACGATGAGGAGCTATACCGTTTACCCCTATACCGTCTACCCAAGGGGAAAACGATAGAAATTACCATAGCAGTGGGCGACAGCGTCCCGCTACGGTTGGTTCATCAATCTTGCGAAATTCGCAATGAAAACGGAGAACTTATCTTCATGGATGAATCCGGCCTCCAAACGCCATTAACGCCTGGGCAACATACCGTAGGCCGTAGCGAAGACTGCGAGATCAATCTCCACCCGGAGCAACAGGACCTCTCCCGCAAACACCTCGTTATCGACGCGGCGCAAGAGGGGACCGTAAAGCTCACAGACATCTCATCCCTGGGTACCTTCATGCCATCCGAATGCGTGCCGTCCTGAGCACATGTTCTCGCGCTATCTGGTTGGCGGCGCAGTGCGCGACGCTCTACTGGGGCGCGAATGCAAAGATCGGGACTGGGTGGTAGTAGGGGCGACACCGGACAGCATGCGTGCCGCGGGCTACCAGCTCAAGGACCCCGAATTCCAAGTTTATCTTCACCCGCAAACGGGTGAAGAACATGTGCTCGCGCGCCTGGAAAAAAAAACGCAAGACGGTCACCGTGGTTTTGCGGTGGACTTTAGCCCAACGACCACGTTAACGGATGATCTAAGGCGCAGAGACTTCACGATCAATGCTATCGCACAGGACGAACAAGGAACTCTAATCGACCCTTTCGAAGGCCTAGCGGACCTGAAACGGGGAATCATCAAACACGTATCACCAGCATTTATTGATGATCCCCTAAGGGTTTGGAGAGGCGCCCAACTGGCAGCCAGACTCGCATCGCACGCCTTCTCCATCGCCCCATCGACTCTCTCATTGATGTGTGAAATCTGCTTGCGACAGGAATTTTTATCCTTGAACTCAGGCCGCATCTGGTTGGAAACAGATAAAGCTGTAGCAGCAAACGAGGTAGTAACATACCTTAGTGTACTCGACCATATAGGCGCATTGACCGCATTGATATCTACGGCTACTGAGTCAGGTGGCCGTAGAGGTATGGTGTGGGAGGTGCGCGAGAGCATCGCGCAGAGCGGTCTCCCGGGAGCTGCGCAACTTATCGCTTTCGTCTTGGCATTCGATCCACTGGCGGACTATGACCATGGAGAGACGCTTCTACGAGGGCTGGGAGCACCGGCCAGATACCATCGGCTATTTAACGTAACACGAGCCACGCTCGAATGCTTACCACAACTGCCCAGCATGACCCCGGAAGACTTTTTACATGTATTACAAGGCTGGGATGCTTTCCGGAGAAGTGAGCGCTTCGCTAGCGCCATGCGCATAGCCAGGATCATCGTCAACGCTGTTACGGCCAATCGGAAAGTGGCGGATTACACCTTGCGTCTACTCGAGCAAGGCTTCAGAGCAGCGCAAAGCACGGATCTATCTACACTCAGAGATCCAGCACTACCCGGCAGGCTAAAGAAAACTCGGGTCACCACTTTACGTTGTGATGCGATCTCGCGTGCATGGCTAGAATGCCAAAAGGGCGCCTGAAACAGATGCCCTTACTCTAATCGACTGCGCGCATCTTTGTTAAAGTACGACTGCGCGCTAGACGCAGCGACCCTATTCGCTAGGCGCAGCGGCTGCTCTCTTACGCCGTACTCCTCGACGTCCTCCGCGTTTACCTTTGCGATTGTAGTCCTTCAGCCATTCAGCTTTGAACTTTTCAACCGCAGCCGCCAATGCGGCGTCGCGTTTGGCTTCTAATGCATCTGCTTTGGACTGCTCTTTCAATTGAGCTTTAGCCACACGCAGCTTCGCGGAAGCCTCCGATACCTTGTCACGAAGTGCTGCCAATTTCTCCTCGCCACTACTAATCGTGCGCCGAGCACGTCCATCTCCAGTAGCTTTTAACTTCGCGCGAGCCTCCTTTATCTTGTTCTGCAAGTCGATGATCCGGTCTTTCGCGCCTTGCATTTCCGCTTCGGCCTTCTCTACTTGCGCCACCAAGGCTTTATCCTGCGCTAAGTCAGCAGACGTAGTAGCATCAGCACGTCTTCTTCGACCGCCCCTTTTCTTACGAGTCGTAGCAGATACTTTCTTTCGAGCCATCCGCCGCTTCCTGGCAGGAATTGCGGCAGTTATTTCGGACGATATTATTGCAGCCAAGCTATTTACCTCCAACGTGGCGGCTAAACTGTTGCCTATTATAGAGAGTAATTCGGTGGAAAGTTACGAAATAATGAACAAACCCACGTTTTCATAGGGTAATTTAACTTCAAAATACTGAAAATATAAAGAAATTGCCACAAAGCTCAGATTTTATTCGTCGTTATCGAATTAAAATAGCGCAAGGAGAAAGCGCATTTCAACTGGCACCTACTTTGCTTCTTGCACCTGCACCGCCGTAATCGCAGTCATATTGACTATTCCTCGCGCGGTAACCGATTCAGTTAAAACATTGACTGGTAAAGCAGCACCTATGAGTAACGGCCCAACAGCTACACCACCGCCTAGCTCTTTCAACAAGCTGGCGGAAATATGCGCAGCATCAACATTTGGCATAATGAGCAGATTAGCCTTCCCTGTTAGTGCACAATCCCCCAAGGAACGCGTCCGAATAGATTCAGATACCGCTGAATCCGCTTGCATCTCCCCATCTACACACAATTGCGGTTCGCGCTGCCCCAAGATGGCCAGCGCCTCGCGCATCTTCACGGCATCATCATAATTGTGCGATCCAAATTGCGATCTGGAGACTAACGCCACCTTGGGTTCTATGCCGAAATGGCGCACCTCAGAGGCGGCGAGCAACGTCATTTCCGCCAGTTCCTCGGCCGATGGATCATGAGAGATGTGGGAGTCGCAAATAAAAATAGTACCTGTTGGCAGTATTAAAGCACTGATAGTAGAAAGTTCTCGAATATCGGGCGCCTTACCGATAACGGTGCTAACGACTTCCAAGTGGTCCTCAAACCTACCGGTAGTACCGCAGATCATGCCGTCCGCCTCACCGCGCTTGCACATCAGCGCGGCGATCACTGTGTTGTTGCCACGCACTACAGTTTGGGCGATGGCCGGTGACACCCCCCGACGGCCCATAATCCGATGATACAAAGACCAGTATTCACGAAATCGCGGATCGCTTTCCGGATTCACCAATTCGATATTGGAATCAATATTCATACTGAGACCGAGTTCGTTAACTCGGCGGCGTACCACATCCGGACGACCCACTAGAATCGGATATGTCACAGAGCTATCTACAATCTGCTGCACGGCCCGCAGTATCCGGGGTTCTTCCCCTTCCGCATAAACGATGCGCGTGTTCTCTTTGCTAGCGCGTTCCAAAAAGGGCTCCATGATGCGTCCTGACTGAAACACGAAGCGCGCTAAACTCCTCCTGTAGGCCTCTATATCCTCTATAGGCCGCGTAGCCACGCCGCTATCCACCGCCGCCTGCACAACCGCAGGAGCGATATATGTGATGAGGCGTGGGTCTAATGGTTTAGGGATTAAGTAATCTGGGCCAAACCGCAATTGTTCCGACGCGTACGCTAGAGCGACAATTTCCGATGGTTCCGCCATGGCGAGGTCAGACAACGCTTGAACGCAAGCAACTTTCATCTCTTCGTTGATGGTGGTTGCTCCACAATCGAGTGCTCCTCTAAATATGAAGGGAAAACAAAGAACGTTGTTTACTTGGTTAGGATAATCAGATCTGCCCGTGGCAATGATGACATCATTTCTTGCCGTTCTGGCCTCCTCAGGCGTAATCTCCGGCGTCGGATTAGCAAGAGCGAGCACTAAAGGATCGGCAGCCATAACCCTAAGCGCTTCAGGACTTAGCGCCCCCGGCCCCGACACGCCTAAGAATATGTTGGCTCCCCTGCAAGCTTGCTCTAGTGACATAATGTTCCCTGTTTGAGCGAACCGTGCTTTATGCGGCGCCAACTTATTACGCCCCACGTGAATCAAACCCGAACGATCGAACACGTAGATATTTTCTTTGCGCATTCCCATGTTGAGCAAAAGATTTAGGCAAGCTATAGCGGCAGCCCCTGCGCCCGAACAAACCATACGAACCTTCGAAATATCCTCGCTCACCACCCGCAACCAATTCTTAACCGCAGTACTGGCTACGATCGCGGTGCCGTGCTGATCGTCATGGAACACGGGGATATTCATGCGCTCCTTTAGCGCCTCTTCCACGGCGAAGCAGGTGGGCGCGGAGATATCTTCCAAATTGACCCCGCCGAAGGTAGGTTCCAAGGATGCAATAATGTCCACCAGCCTGTCGGGATCTTGTTCGTCGATTTCCAGATCGAATACGTCGATGCCCGAGAACTTCTTAAATAGAACCGCCTTGCCTTCCATGACTGGTTTAGCAGCCTGCGCCCCGATATTACCAAGGCCTAAAACAGCAGTACCGTTGCTGATCACTGCAACTAAGTTACCTTTGGCCGTGTATTTACGGGCACTTGCCGGATATTCGGCGATCTCGGTACACGCGTAGGCCACCCCGGGAGAATAAGCAAGCGCCAAATCTTGCTGGGACGCCATAGGCTTCGTTGGAGAAATAGCCAACTTCCCAGCCGGCTCCGCGGCATGATAACGCAGTGCATTGTCTTTGAGTTCCTCTGACATAATTCCTCCGAAGCGGCAAACGCGAATAGCAAGATTTTTGACTTTAATAAATGCGAAGAAATCGCAGATTGACAGAGATGCGACGCAAAGAGTAACGCAAAGATATAGATACCATTCCTTTAAGGAGCTTCAATGACAGGTGCGGGAATTGGGGGGATAGGCATTGCGCACCGGCGTCGTTCTCCTTAACTCTTACTCACCTATTAGCTCCCGGAGCAAAGACTTACTCGAGCAAAACATGCGCCGTCAGCCAAAGTGAGCATCGCTCATGGCCAATGGCAACCTCACTGATCTGCGAACCTCACGTTAACTCGCCGATTATGCTTGCCCTTCTTCTCAATCTTCTTGACGACAACTGCACCGACTTCGCCAGTCCGGCGAACATGAGTCCCGCCACAAGGTTGCAAATCTACACCTTCGATATCAAGCAACCGTACCGCCCCTTGTCCGCGTGGAGGTTGCACGGACATGGTACGTACCAGTTCTGGGTGTTGGTCGAGTTCTCGTTCGTCCGCCCATCGAGGATTTACCGCATGGTCATCCTCGATCAGCGTATTCAACCGGACCGTGATCTCTTCTTTGTTAAGCAACGTATCGGGTAAATCGAAGTCCAATCTCGCGCTGCCATCACGAATAGAGCCGCCGGTTACTCCGCCTGTGACCACGGCACAAAGAAGGTGCATGCAGGTATGCATGCGCATGTGCCGGTAACGGCGTTCCCAATCAATCCTGGCAACGGCGCTCTGTCCTACCCAATTCGCCTTAGTAGGCGACTCGAGCACGTGCAGTATGCCGCCAGCATCCGGTGCTTTACGGGTATCTAAAACCCGCACGGCATAGTTATCTACGGTCAACTCTCCTGTGTCGCCTGGCTGCCCACCGCCGTTAGGATAGAAGACGGTTCGATCCAGAACGATCCCTTCAGCCGTCACCGAAACAACTTTTGCCTCGCATGTCTTAAGATATGCATCGTCACGAAAAAGCTCTTCAGTCACAGTCTAGTGCTCGTGTGTTCTCCTATACTCCTCGATAATCGTGGCCATCTTGTCCTTGGCTAATAGCTTGTGCTTCTTCAACTCGCCGATGGCGAGGTCATCCATCACAATGACACCGGTCTCGGCGTCCTTGACTTGCTGCTTCAGTTCTTGGTGATGTTCAAACAAACTCTTGAAATGGTCATTTGAGGAGACTAGAGCATCAACGATTTCGGCGTCCGTCATACGCACCTCCACATGAGTTTAAATGGTGGGAGTGAGAAGCCGATTGGCATAAAGCGCTTAAACGGTGAGAATAAGTCACTGGCGTCGCTAACTCCCCCTAATTTACTTGCCGCGGCTAGTTCTGATTGTATTTCTGCTTATAACGCCGCTCTATCTACGGTAAATCAATGCAGGGTCTTCGGACAAGAGGAGCATTCATCAATCGGCACCCATGTCGGTGGCCGTCCCTTACATGCATAGGCGCTCATGCGTAATGGTTTGGTGCCGCTGCTTCCATGCTCCCCTCACAAAAAAACCCCTAGCCGAAGGGCTAGGGGTATTAAGCACAAGACCCCGGCAGTGTCCTACTTTCACATGGGGAAACCCCACACTATCATCGGCGCTGAGCGTTTTCACTTCCGAGTTCGAGATGGGTTCGGGTGGTTCCCGCTCGCTATGACCACCGGGAAAACGGGTTGGCAGCTCGCCAGTGACGAGCCGTCCGATTCAGGAAAAACGTATCAAGACGGTAGTATCAAACCACTTATGCTGTAATCCGCTTGGGTGTTATATGGTCAAGCCACACGGCCAATTAGTACTGGTTAGCTTCACACATTACTGCGCTTCCACACCCAGCCTATCAACGTCGTAGTCTACGACGGGCCTTTAGGGACCTCAAGGGTCCGAGAGATCTCATCTTGAGGGAGGCTTCCCGCTTAGATGCTTTCAGCGGTTATCCCGTCCGCACATAGCTACCCGGCAATGCCACTGGCGTGACAACCGGAACACCAGAGGTGCGTCCACTCCGGTCCTCTCGTACTAGGAGCAGCTCCTCTCAAATCTCTAACGCCCACGGCAGATAGGGACCGAACTGTCTCACGACGTTCTAAACCCAGCTCGCGTACCACTTTAAATGGCGAACAGCCATACCCTTGGGACCGGCTACAGCCCCAGGATGTGATGAGCCGACATCGAGGTGCCAAACACCGCCGTCGATATGAACTCTTGGGCGGTATCAGCCTGTTATCCCCGGAGTACCTTTTATCCGTTGAGCGATGGCCCTTCCATACAGAACCACCGGATCACTAAGACCGTCTTTCGACCCTGCTCGACTTGTCTGTCTCACAGTCAAGCACCCTTTTGCCTTTACACGCATCGCACGATTTCCGACCGCGCTGAGGGTACCTTCGCGCTCCTCCGTTACTCTTTGGGAGGAGACCGCCCCAGTCAAACTACCCACCACACACTGTCCCTGACCCGGATAACGGGCCTAGGTTAGAACCTCAACCATACCAGGGTGGTATTTCAAGGATGGCTCCACAAGAACTGGCGTTCCTGCTTCAAAGCCTCCCACCTATCCTACACAAGCATAATCAAGATTCAGTGTGAAGCTGTAGTGAAGGTTCACGGGGTCTTTCCGTCTAGCCGCGGGTACACTGCATCTTCACAGCGATTTCAATTTCACTGAGTCTCGGGTGGAGACAGTGTGGCCATCGTTACGCCATTCGTGCAGGTCGGAACTTACCCGACAAGGAATTTCGCTACCTTAGGACCGTTATAGTTACGGCCGCCGTTTACCGGGGCTTCGATCAAGAGCTTCGGCTAAGGCCTAACCCCATCAATTAACCTTCCGGCACCGGGCAGGCGTCACACCCTATACATCCTCTTACGAGTTAGCAGAGTGCTGTGTTTTTAGTAAACAGTCGCAGCCACCTGGTCACTGCAACCCCCACCAGCTCAGGGAGCAAGTCCCGTCACCAGCAAGGGTACACCTTCTCCCGAAGTTACGGTGCTATTTTGCCTAGTTCCTTCACCCGAGTTCTCTCAAGCGCCTTGGGATTCTCACCCTGTCCACCTGTGTTGGTTTGGGGTACGGCTTCACAGTACCTGAAGCTTAGAGGCTTTTCTTGGAAGCATGGCATCAACCACTTCGGCTAACTCGTAAGAAAGCCTCGTCATCACATCTCGGAATTATGTGACCGGATTTGCCTAGTCACATTTCCTACTTGCTTAAACCGGGACTTCCAACACCCGGCTGGCCTAGCCTTCTTCGTCCCCCCATCGCAGTACTGTCAAGTACAGGAATATTAACCTGTTTCCCATCGACTACGCCTTTCGGCCTCGCCTTAGGAACCGACTCACCCTGCGCCGATTAGCGTTGCGCAGGAACCCTTGGACTTCTGGCGTGCGGTTTTTTCATCCGCATTATCGTTACTCATGTCAGCATTCGCACTTCCGATACCTCCAGCATGCCTCACGGCATACCTTCACAGGCGTACGGAACGCTCCCCTACCATGCACATAAAATGTGCATCCGCAGCTTCGGTACGTGACTTAAGCCCCGTTACATCTTCCGCGCAGGCCGACTCGACCAGTGAGCTATTACGCTTTCTTTAAAGGGTGGCTGCTTCTAAGCCAACCTCCTGGCTGTCTATGCCTTCCCACATCGTTTCCCACTGAGCCACGATTTCGGGACCTTAGCTGGCGGTCTGGGTTGTTTCCCTTTTGACGACGAACGTTAGCACCCGCCGTCTGTCTCCCGTGATTGCACTTCTCGGTATTCGGAGTTTGCATCGGTTTAGTAAGCCGGGATGGCCCCCTAGCCGAAACAGTGCTCTACCCCCGAGAGTGATACACGAGGCGCTACCTAAATAGCTTTCGAGGAGAACCAGCTATCTCCGAGCTTGATTAGCCTTTCACTCCGATCCACAGCTCATCCAATGATTTTTCAACATCACCTGGTTCGGGCCTCCAGTGGGTTGTACCCCACCTTCACCCTGGCCATGGATAGATCGCCCGGTTTCGGGTCTACTCCCAGCGACTAAACGCCCTATTAAGACTCGGTTTCCCTTCGCCTACCCTAGACGGTTAAGCTTGCCACTGAGAAGTAAGTCGCTGACCCATTATACAAAAGGTACGCAGTCACCCCCGCAGGGGCTCCCACTGCTTGTACGCATACGGTTTCAGGTTCTATTTCACTCCCCTCTACGGGGTTCTTTTCACCTTTCCCTCACGGTACTGGTTCGCTATCGGTCGGCAACGAGTATTTAGCCTTGGAGGATGGTCCCCCCTTATATTCAAATAGAATAAGTCTTCAGACAGGATAACACGTGTCCCGCCCTACTCGATTTCACTGTTGGTTAGTTTTCGTGTACGGGGCTATCACCCTGTATCGCCGGACTTTCCAGACCGTTCCACTAACACCCCTACAGCTTAAGGGCTGTTCCCCGTTCGCTCGCCGCTACTAAGGGAATCTCGGTTGATTTCTTTTCCTCCGGGTACTTAGATGTTTCAGTTCCCCGGGTTCACCACTACACCCTATGTATTCGGATGCAGTTGACTCACTTGTGTGAGCCGGGTTGCCCCATTCGGAAATCCCCGGGTCAAAGCTTGTTTGCCAGC
>WLWT01000001.1:0-727500 GCA_012103455.1 Gammaproteobacteria bacterium | reverse complement strand
TGTATCACGGCGTCGAAGCCAGCTTCCAACAGTAAACTCGCATCCACCGCTTTTTCTCCATCTATGCGCACACCGCCTTGTGTGACCATGCGTCTTGCTTCCGAAGTACTAACCGTCAGACCTACCTCTTTAATGGCATTGGCGAGGACAATACCGGCGCCGTCCGTCCGCAAGGGATGCGGTTTTACATCGCCGGGAATTCGATTCTCGCGAAATTGAGCGATAAACGCGGCCTTGGCATCCTCAGCCGCTTTGGCGGAATGGAAACGCGCCACTTGTTCGGCAGCCATGCGGAATTTAATGTCACGTGGATTCGCCCCTTCCTCCACCTCTTGGCGCCACTTGGCCAACGTACCCTGACCGCAAGCACTCAACAATTCCAGGTATCGCCACATCAATTCATCCGACACGCGCATGAGTTTGCCGAACATGTCCTGCGGCGGATCAGTAATACCTACGTAATTACCGAGGGACTTGGACATTTTCTGAGCCCCGTCCAGTCCCTCCAAAATCGGCATGGTCAGCGCGATCTGCGGCTCCTGGCCATAGCTTTCTTGCAACCGACGGCCCACTAGCAGGTTGAATTTCTGATCGGTTCCACCGAGTTCCACATCTGCTTTCATAACAACCGAGTCATACGCCTGACAAAGTGGATAGAGCAATTCGTGGATAGCGATGGGCTGGCCATCGCGGTACCGCTTCTCGAAATCATCCCGCTCCAACATCCGCGCCACTGTGTGTTGCGCCGCCAGTTTGACCATGCCGACGGCGCCCAACGGCTGCACCCAAGCCGAGTTGAAGCAGATTTGCGTTTTGTCGGGGTCCAGAATCTTGAATACTTGCTCACGGTAGGTGTGGGCGTTGTCCTTAAGTTGCTCATCCGTCAGTGGTTTGCGGGTAACGTTACGGCCAGTGGGATCGCCGATTAGGCCGGTGAAGTCACCGATCAGGAACATGATGTGATGACCCAACTCCTGGAAGTGCCGCATTTTGTTGATGACGACGGTATGGCCGAGGTGGAGATCGGGGGCCGTGGGGTCGAAACCGGTCTTGACCCTGAGCGGCCGGCCCTTCTCTAACTTCGCCACCAACTCCTTCTCGACAACGATTTCTTCGCTGCCCCGCCGGATAACATCTAGCTGCTGGGGAATATCAATCATCAGCAATGCAAGTCTTTGCGGCTTTTATTCCAATGGGTTCAAGCGCGTGGCGGCCCATGTCGAGGAGCAGTCCAAAAACAGGCCACCCTAGCTCGCGCAGACTACCACAGAGAGGCCCCCTTCTCTGATTGTGAGTGCGCACAGAATAGGCTCCGAAGTCCAGGCGTTGACTCAATCCGGAGGGATCGGTATGGTTTCGCATCCAATCTGGACATTAATCAAAGCGTTACGGAAACTTCATTACCTTCTACGATGAGAGAGGGAATAAGCTTCGTTGCGCAGAGGAAAAGGGTTTGGTTGGTCTGTCTAAGGAACGGCCCGAGCGTGGCCGGATAATAGCGCCATTACTCGCGGGTGCCTGCATCGTGAGCATCGTTGCTAGCTCGGCGATCGGTTGGCATCAGTTGAAGGGCATGAGTTCAGCTAAAAGCACGTCTTATGACCCAGCACAATTCCAATCGAGCATTGAAGAACTTGCGCCGCTACCTGCGCAACAGACGGCATCAAAGACAAGGCTAAACGAGACACTTCCAATAACTAACACTGGGGCGCCAAAGAACGTTCAGCAGGCCTCCTCCGACATAGCTCTCGCCTTCGCCGCGACGCCTAGGCGCACCAAACCCATACGCGAAGCGGGTGACCGCGAGAATAGCGCGCTTACCATACGATTCGGTCCAACGGTATCCGCCGCCACTACTACCGACCCAACCGCGGCGGCTGCCGTCGATCCGAGGCCCGATAGTACGATACCACTACACCCAATGCCGGTAAGTCCAGGAACAGTCCCCCCCCTATCCAACGCCGAAGAACGTGCCGACGAAGAGCGTGCCACGGTAGCGACTACAGACGGTAGAGCGAAGCGACCACAGCTTCGTACAGTCTCGGTTCAAGTGAAATCGGGAGATTCACTGTATTCGATCCTGCGCCGCCAAGGCATATCCGACAAGGTAGTGCCCGCGTTACTGGCCGATAGAGACTACGGGAAACGGTTAAAACGCATTCATCCCGGTCAATCGTTGGATCTCCATCTAAGCGAAACGGGCGTACTCCGGCAAATGGACTACCTCGTGGACGAGACTACGACGGTTACCTTTGTGCACGATGGCACCGGATACGACAGCGCGTTAAAAGTCATACCGTATGAGCGCAAGAAGAGTCAGGTATCCGGCAGCATTCAAAGCTCCTTATTTCTCGATGGCCAGCGGGTAGGCCTATCCGACCGTGTCATCATGCAGATGTCGGAAGTCTTTGGATGGGATGTTGACTTCGCCCTCGATCTAAGACGCGGCGATCAATTTACTATCGTTTATGAAGAATTGTTTCTAGACGGAAAAAAAATTCGTGACGGCGACATTCTGGCAGCAGAGTTCATTAACAAAGGCAACGTATATAGGGCGGTGCGCTTTGTCAATGAGGATGGGCAGGCCCGGTACTACACACCTGAAGGTATGAGCATGCGCAAAGCATTCTTGCGCACACCGGTAAAATTCGCACGTATATCTTCCCGCTTTAACCTACGGCGTAAGCATCCTATTTTGCATAAGTTCCGTGCTCATCGCGGCGTTGATTATGCCGCCCGCTCCGGAACACCTATCAAGGCCACGGGCTATGGACGAATAGAATTCATCGGACGCAAGGGCGACTATGGCAAGACCATCGTAATTCGTCACGGAGGCGGATACACCACCCTCTACGCTCATCTTAAAAATTTCAGGCGCGGCTTAAAACAAGGCTCATCCGTTAAGCAAGGACAAGTAATCGGCTATGTCGGTAAAACCGGATTGGCCACCGGTCCTCATCTACATTATGAATTCCGCGTACACGGTCGCCATAAAGATCCACTGAAGGTAAAGCTACCGAAGTCTTTGCCTATTGAAACTAAACTGCTGCGTCAGTTCCGCGAACAAACGCACAAACTGGTAGCGATGTTGGACGTTTACTCCCCACGCACTAGTGTGGCGATGCGATAGCGGCGTTCTTCAAACAATCGGCTTTTAACCAATTGGCGCGAGGCTGGTGCCAATGCCAGCCAAAATCCCGGCAAAAACCGAGTTCTATGTTGGGCTTATTTCAGGCACCAGTATGGATGGTGTGGATGCTGCTGTTGTGGCATTTAACGGTGATAACCGTCCCACACTAGTTCATGGAAAGACATTCCCTATTCCAGCGGAACTCATCAGCGAGCTACACCAGCTAGCGGCTGGCGATATAACGTCTCTAGCAACACTTTGTCACACCGATGTGGCACTGGGTGAAGTATTCGCGCAAGCGGTCACTAGTGTTCTAGCCGATGCCGGTATTTCTCCCGAGCAAGTAGCCGCGGTGGGTAGCCACGGACAGACAGTATTTCATGGCCCCCGGGAAATCCACCGCTGCACCCTGCAAATCGGAGATCCCAACGTTATCGCCGAACGAACCGGTATCACCACCGTGGCTGATTTTCGCCGCCGGGATATGGCGGCAGGAGGCGAAGGAGCACCGTTGTTACCGGCCTTCCACCACGGCATATTGGCGTCGCCCCACACGCCACGAGTGATCTTGAATATTGGCGGCATTGCCAATATCACGGTGCTCGCTCCGAAAGCATCAGCGCCCTTGTCAGGATTCGACACAGGTCCCGGAAACACGCTAATGGACGCGTGGATCCGACATCATCAGAACAAAGCCTTCGACCAAGAGGGGAGGTGGGCGCGCACAGGCTCGATTAACAACGATTTGTTAGAAGCATTTCTACGGGAGCCTTATTTTCAGCGTCCACCGCCGAAGAGTACCGGTAGGGAGTTGTTTAATACAGACTGGCTCTTCGCTCAATTAGAAGCATTCGAGGCAACAGTCCCAGCACAAGACGTGCAAAGAACACTACTGCGCCTCACCTCCAGTTCCATCGCCACCGCCATCGAAGCCATCAACCTAGGCACAGCAGAAATCCTCGTAGCAGGGGGCGGCGCCCACAACACCCTGCTCATGGAAGATCTCCAAGATCAGCTCCTCAACACGCAGATAGGGACAGTGCAATCCCAAGGCATATCGGTGGAATTTCTAGAAGCGATGGCATTTGCCTGGTTTGCCAAATGCCGGATGCAGATGATCCCGGCAACCCCTGCCCACATCACCGGAGCAACCCACCGTGTTGTGTTAGGAGCGATCTACGCCGCGGCAGTCCCTATAAACATAGAACTTAAGCGCGAAAGCTAAACGCAAAAACTAGACGCCAAAGGCTAAAGGGAAAACGACGCCCCACAACCGCACGTGGACTTGGCATTAGGGTTATCAATTACAAATCTGGAACCTTGCAAATCCTCTTTGTAGTCAACAATGCCGCCACTGAGGTATTGAATACTCAACGGATCAATCAGCAATTTCACATCGCCGTTCTCAATAACGATATCATCTTCTTCAACGGATGAATCGAGTTCAAACCCGTACTGAAAGCCCGAGCATCCCCCGCCCTCTATGTACACCCGCAACATCGTCCCATCAGCCTCTTCACTGACCAACATACGCCGCACTTTGGCGGCCGCCTGATCGCTGAATAGAAGTTCTGCGTGCTCTTGCATAGACATCATCACTCTCCTAAATAGGGTGTTGTCCCACTCGATACGGAAACTAACGGTCGTCGCCGTTCGGCTCGTGTGTCAATCCGTCCATCGACGAGTTGCTCTCATCACCAAGCGCCCGCGGTAATCCCTGCCCGTTCGGCTCGTGACCCAGGGTCAAGCGAGAATCGAGTTGATGCTCGATATGCACCAAGCTGCCGTTGACCTCAGCCCCCATCTCCATCTGAATCACACTGTAATACACATTTCCATTGACACGGGCGTTCTGCCCCAGTTCCACCTGTTCAGTGGCGTAGACATCGCCGGTGATTTCACCGTCGATCACAACGTTGGGAACTCTGACTTCCCCTTCAATCCGTGCTGTCTCACTCAGGTTTAACACCGTGGACGATCCGTCCTCGGCATAAATATTTCCAATGATCGCACCCATTACTACCAGATCGCCGGACAGGCGCAGATTCCCGGTCAACTCGGTCTGCCGGCCAATCATTGAGTCCGGCGCTCCATTCGGCTTAATACGTTTACGTCTGTTGAACATGTTGCCTTTTCTCGCTACCCGAACCGCCGGTTAACCCATTCGCAGTGTGAACGCCCGTAGTGGGCTATACACCTCTAGTGTACCCACGCCTATCCATGACAGAAGTCATGACTGCGGTACCGGCCAGTCGAAGACCCGCTCGATCCGCAAGGCCGGTCCATCCTCCTCCTCAGCACGCACATGCACGATGACTCGAATGGGTTCGAGTCCTTCCGGTAGACGGATGGTACCCTGCAAACGACCATAGTGCCGAAACTCGAAATCCAACGGCAATCCTCCCGCCGATAGCTCATCCCACTCCACGCTCGCCGAGGCCGTGCCAAGCACGCCATCTACGGTCATCTTCACCTGCCCGCGTATCTTGCTCGCATCCTGCGCCGCTGGCACCCGGCTGAACGCCAGCTTGTAGAGAAAACCGGATGCCGCCGCACCGGCTCTTAGGATCCGCAAATTATGAATCCTCAAGGGGCGTGCCAAAACCTTATTCACCGCAACGCCGCGATAAAACGCCAACTCTTCACGAATATCGAAGATTTCCACCTGCTGTTGTGTCACTGTCCTCTTTATCTGCGCGTACGCATGGGCATCAATGGCGGCGGAGCGCTCGCGCGCGTCCAGCGCTTGCCTGAGTTGCGCTACCTCATCTTGCAAGTGCTCATTCATGCCGGCCGATAACTTAAGGCGTGACTCTATAGCTAGATAGTCCGCTCTGCCCTTCGTTTGACCGCCATAGTAGAGCAGATACCCCATGGCGGTGACTGCGACAATAACAACAGCCAAACCCAGACGATCACGCCAAGGCCGATGGGTGCGAACAATATAAGCAGGTCCTCGCAAGGCGCGGTCCGATCGGTGAGGGATGAGGCCGATGAGTGATGAGACGTTTACGCAGGCGCAAGTGTAGGTAGCCCATAGGGTGGCGGTCAACGCGCAATCCCATACTCTTTATCAGGGCTTTTTCGTCGATTTACACACCACGGACAATCCGATAATTATCCAGTTAAAACAATCACTGCTAGACCGGCTATGACGCCGTTTAGGCCAACCCGATGCGATACTGCCACTAGCCGTCCTTGGAATATTGAGCGGTTTACCCGTCGGCGCCGTCATCCTGTCTTTCCGCTGGGGCAGCGAATGGCTGTGAGCCATGCCGCGTGGGCACCAGTGATCCCGAAGCGTTTGAGCACTTGAGCAGTTTGACCCGTTTTGGTCTGCTGTTGTTCGACACCATGGTCCTTGGATTATCTTTAGCCGGCTCCCCACGGAGCACACGCAGGTAGGCGTAGGTCAGGTGATGGAGCGACTCGCTTATTTCAAGGCGGATCTACCCTGGTGAAATGCGTATGATGAGCAGCGGTTCGGAAGAACCATGCGGCGTGCTCACCGAGACCGAACTGCAACGCTGACAAAATACATATCGACTGGGCGCCATGCTCTGGATCAAAGCTTTTCATATCATCTTCGCCGTGAGTTGGTACGCCGGCCTGCTGTATCTGCCACGCCTCTTCGTTTACCACGCAGACTGCGCAGACGAACCGGGGAAACAACGGTTCCAGCTCATGGAACGTAGATTATTTAACATCATGACCATCGGCGGCACCGGTGCCATCCTGCTCGGCTTGTGGTTGTTACACACCACCTGGGCCACTTGGAGCACTAGCGGATGGCTGCACACCAAGCTCGCCTTAGTCGCCGTACTGATCGCGTTCCACGGCTGGTGCGCATTGATTATTCGCACTTTCCGCGCCGAGACCAACCGCCATTCAGCGCGCTTTTTCCGCTTGATGAATGAATTACCGGCGCTAATCCTCGTCGGGATAGTTATACTGGCCGTGGTCAAACCCAGCGCCTAGGACCGAAGATGTCGAGAACCGTGTTTTGCGCGGTATTGAAACGGGATGCACCCGGTTTAGATGAAATCCCGCACCCGGGCGAACTGGGCAAACGAATATTCGACAACGTCTCGCAAGAGGGCTGGACCCAGTGGCTCGAGCGCCTGCAGATGATCATCAACGAAAATCAACTGAACACGGGCGACCCTGCCGCTTTTGCACTCATCGAAGAGCACATGAAAGGATTTTTCTTCGATGAAGGAGAGCTAGGCGATCTTCCTATGGGCTTTCAGGCCGGCGCGCGGAAAAAATAAGATTCTCCGAAAACCGGCTTGAGTCAGCGCATCTCTATCCGCCAACTCGGGGCCGTAACGATATTCAGATGGCCATATGCGGCTCTTAGCGCCGCCTCCACCGCGGCCGGATCGGGACCTGTGGCAAAGATAAAGCCCAGATAACTCGCGCCCTCGGGTAACGGCGTCAACTCTTGGCCCGTACGTGCACTGATTATCACCTCATCGACAAGAGCAACCGACTCGGCCGCCGTTACACCCTCAACCCGCCTCAGCACACCGGGCCGCGAGGTGGGAATCATCAGCACACCGCCCGCACCATTTCTCATTTTAGGCAAGCGCATACCTGCCGCCTGGGCCAACACCAGCGCCTCAAGACCGTGCTCGCCACCGAAGGAGAGCAGACGGGCGCAATCACCGCCAATGGTCCGCGCGGCCACTTCCAACGGCCAGACAACTCCATCCGCCCCAATACGCAATTCCGCGTGTACCGGCCCTTGGCAAAGTCCGTACGTGGCACAGATCGTTTGCACACAGGCGATCATAGCGCGCTGAAGCGCCGCATCATGCCGCGACGGCGTGATGTAATAAGTCTCCTCGAAGAAAGGGCCATCCAGAGGATCCGGCTTGTCGAAAATCGCGATTGTCCGAAGACGGCCATCATCCAGCATGCCTTCAAGCGCAACCTCCACCCCGGGGATAAAAGCCTCCAACAAAGCCTGATCACGCTCTACCACAGCAGCAGGAGACTCCGCCATCAAAATTGCCCGAAGGCGCACCGCCGACTCTTCGAGCTGCTCGTAATCATCAACCCGCATCACCCCCCTGCTGCCGGAAAGAGCCAATGGCTTCAAGACAGCGGGAAACAACTCTTGGGATACCTGCGACGTAACCTCGCGGGTTAAATCGATGCGAACAAAATCGGGAACCGGTACTCGCGCCTCCCGCAATACCTCACGCGCGAGATCCTTGCGCCGGGTACGCCGAACGGCATCGGGAGGGTTGTGGTGAATCCCCAAACGGCCTGCTACGACGCTAGCCAACTCGACCGTTGCGTCATCCGTAGCGACCACCGCACCAACGCACATCTCTTGAGCGGCGTACACCAAGGTATCGGCCGCCGATACCGGATCATCCAGAGATATGTGCAGACCATCCGAGGGCCCAGCCACCAGACCTGTGGCAGCAGTAGATGCGAGCACCACCTCAATATCAAGATTTGCGGCTGCTCTTAAATAAGCGCCAATGCGATAGCTAAGGTGAGGTGCGATGAGCAGCACCCGCCTGACGTTACCCAAACATCCACGTCCGGCTTACATCTATAGACAGATAACGTCTATAGACAGATAGCGGCGAGCCGCAGCCCTTGGCTCAGGCGCCACAACCTCCGGCGGCACCGCATGCAGAGCACGTACCGCTACCACCGGTCGCGGCAAAAACATTATTAAAAACGAAACTCGCACCGGTCGGGCGAGAAACAAAATCGATCTCGACACCTCTTAGATAGTTGAGAGCTACGGCGTCTACGTAAACGTCAAAACCGTCCTCATTCAACACCTTATCGAAGGGCTGGCAGGCATCGGTGAAGGTCATACCGTAGGTCATACCGGAACAACCGCCACCCGTCACATAAATCCGGATCGCCTCGATCTCATCGTCCTCGACTTGACCGAACAACTGCGACAATTGCGCTTTTGCATCATCCGTAATAACTATCTCCTCCGAGGAGATGTTCTGCTGATAAGCCGGGATCGTAGCAATGTTCATCATCTACGCCTCTTCACGCGGTAGGCGGTGCACGGTCGCACATGTATCGTTGACTATAAAGCATGGGGTGCCTCGGAGATGATATCAAGCGCCCGCTGATATCAAGCATCCGTAGCCCCATCGCGCCGCGAATGTTCAACAACGCCGCCAGACTCGGCCGGCATCCTACATATCCCACTCCCGGCACAACCCTCACCCAACGCTCTTTGCAGCCTGAGCAGTAACCAAAACGTTCCGCCCACAAAAAGCCAAGCGATCACGAATACAAGTGCGGCTTTCATTCCCCTATGTTTCCAGTCCTTCGCAGACTCTAGATTTCCACCATCTCGAAATCTTCCTTGCGCGCGCCACAGTCGGGACAGACCCAGTTTGGCGGCACATCCTCCCACTTCGTACCAGGCTCAATGCCCTCGTCCGGCACACCGTCTGCTTCATTATATATCCAACCGCAGATCACACACATGTAGGATTTCATACGCTATCCCCTGAAAATCAAAGCGCGCGATCATCTCACGGGTGGCAGATCAGTGAAACCTCCAGCCAGTGTGTCATATCCATCGCGGCACCAAAATCTGCGATCATCGAAGACATTGCAGGCTAGAATTCCGCCGCCTGTCAACTACGCTACTCCGGCCAAAGGATCCCACCATGAGTCAATCAGAGACACTATTCGAACGCGCCAAATTGCGCATCCCAGGAGGCGTCAACTCCCCCGTGCGCGCATTTCGCGCGGTCGGCGGTAAGCCGGTGATATTTCAACGCGGGCAGGGCGCTTATCTAACGGACGTCGATGGTAAGCACTATGTGGATTACGTAGGTTCCTGGGGACCCATAATACTTGGACACGCCCATCCAGAAGTACTCGAAGTGGTAAAAAACGCTGTGGACAATGGCTTGAGCTTCGGCACCCCCACCCCTTCGGAGACGGCAATGGCGGAGCGGATCTGCGCCCTGGTACCGTCCATCGATAAAGTTCGCATGGTGAATTCAGGCACGGAAGCAACCCTATCGGCCATACGGCTCGCCCGCGGCTTCACCGGCAGAGACAAGATTATCAAATTCGAAGGCTGCTACCATGGCCACGGCGATTCATTGCTGGTCAAAGCAGGCTCCGGTGCACTCACCCTGGGCGTACCCACCTCACCCGGAGTACCCGCCGATCTGGCACAACACACACTAACCCTGCAATTCAATGACCCGGAGGGGGTAAACGCGGCGTTCGCCCGATATGGCGCAGAACTGGCCGCTGTCATCGTCGAACCGGTGGCCGGCAACATGAACTGTGTTCCGCCCGCACCCGGCTTCCTGGAGGGCCTTAGGAGCCTATGCGATCAACATGGCGCCGTGCTGATCTTCGATGAAGTGATGACCGGTTTTCGCGTCGCCCTAGGCGGCGCTCAGACCCTCTACCGCGTCATCCCGGATCTCACCACCCTAGGCAAAGTCATCGGCGGCGGCATGCCGGTGGGCGCTTTTGGCGGCCGTGCGGACATCATGGACCAAATCGCGCCGGATGGCCCCATCTATCAAGCCGGCACCCTCTCCGGCAATCCGGTAGCCATGGCCGCGGGACTGAAAACACTGGAACTGATTTCCACCCCTAGTTTCTTCGAAGCATTGGATAACCAATGTAAAGCACTCGTCACCGGTGTGGAGGAGCGGGCCAAGTCCGCCGGGATACCGCTGACCACCAATCAAGTAGGCGGCATGTTCGGCTTGTTCTTCACCGAGAGCGAACACGTCCGCAACTTTGCTGATGTCATGGCTTGCGACGCGGCGAGATTCAGCCAATTTTTCCAAAGCATGCTAGCAGCAGGCGTTTATCTGGCCCCCTCCGCCTTCGAAGCAGGCTTCATCTCCTCCGCCCACGACCAGGAAGCCTTAGATAAAACCTTCATCGCGTGTGAATCGGCCTTCGCAACAATAAAGTAAGCAACCAAAACCTGCACCGCCCGGAAAGACCGAGCAGTGCACGCTCCCAGCCAGAGCCACGGGGTAGGCTCAAGCTCGGATCCGCCCGTATGCGGCTGAGCTTAAGCCTACTCCGCAACCCCATGCACGATCTAAAACGCCGTGTCCCCCTCTCCTACTCCACAGTCACCGACTTAGCCAAATTCCGCGGCTGATCCACATCCGTCCCCTTCAAAACCGCCACGTGGTACGACAGCAGTTGTAATGGGATCGTGTACAGAATAGGCGCCACCATCTCCCCCACCTGCGGCATCTGCACCCTATGCACGTTATCGTGGTGCTCAAAGCTAGCCCCCGGCCCGGCAAACACATAGAGTTCACCGCCGCGCGCCCGCACTTCCTCTAAATTGGATTCAAGCTTCTCCAGCAACGCATCGTTGGGCGCCACAGCGATCACCGGCATATCCGCATCCACTAGCGCCAGCGGACCGTGCTTCAATTCACCAGCCGGATACGCTTCGGCATGGATATAAGAAATCTCCTTGAGCTTCAGAGCCCCTTCCATAGCCACCGGATACTGTAAACCCCGCCCTAAAAACAACGCATGACGCTTATCGGCAAAACGCTCCGACAAGCGTTTAATCACCCCATCCAAAGCTAGAACCTGCTCGCACCAGATAGGCAGTTGTGCAAGCTGCTCCACTAACTGCGCTTCGACTGCAGGCGTCATACCTCTATGCCGGCCCACCGCCCCAGCCAATAACAAAAGAGCGGTAAGCTGGGTGGTAAACGCCTTGGTAGAAGCCACACCGATCTCGGGACCAGCCCTAGTCATCAGCACCAGATCCGACTCGCGCACCAATGAACTCCCGGGCACGTTGACAATACCGAGTGTATTGTCAAATCCTCGTTCACGGCCTCCGCGCAGCGCTGCGAGGGTGTCCGCCGTCTCCCCGGACTGGGAAATAGCCACCATCAAAGTGCCGGGACTGACCACCGGATCGCGGTAGCGAAACTCACTCGCCACCTCAACACTGACCGGTATTTGGGCCAGTCCCTCCAGCCAATGACGCGCCACTAGACCAGCATGATAACTGGTACCACAGGCGACGATCTGAATAGCCTTGGCCTCCGCGAACAACTCGATCGCCTGAGGCCCGAATGCCGCATCCAACACTCGGCTCTCACTGATACGTCCTGCCAACGTATCCCTGATAGCCCGAGGCTGCTCATGGATCTCTTTCAACATATAGTGGCGGTATGTACCCCGTTCCACCGCATCCGCCGACAGATCACTGGTGACTATAGAATGCTCAACCTCGGTGCCGCTGGTATCGTAAACGCACACCGTCTGGCCATTGATATCGACGAGATCGCCCTCTTCCAGAAAGATGAACTGTTGCGTCACGGGAATAAGCGCCGCCACATCCGAGGCGATAAAGTGCTCGCCCACCCCAACTCCGACGACCAGTGGCGATCCTCTACGTGCGCCGATCACACGGCGGTTATCCGATACCGCCATCACCCCTAGCGCGTAAGCGCCACGAAGTTCGGCTACCGTGGCCTGCACCGCTTGCAGCAAATCGTGCCCGCGCGTCAGATGATGATGGATCTGGTGAGCGATAACCTCCGTATCGGTCTGCGAGCAAAAGCTATAACCCTGCTCGTGCTGGCGTGCTCTAAGCTGCGCATGGTTTTCAATGATGCCGTTGTGAACAACGGCGACTTCACCGCTGGACACATGCGGATGCGCATTGGCGTGGGTAGGTTTTCCATGGGTAGCCCAGCGCGTGTGAGCGATACCCGTACTGGCTTGATATGGCGTCTCGTCCAGTAGGGCCTGCAAACTCGCCACCTTGCCCGGTGTGCGTAGGCGGCCTATCTCGGAGTTGCCATTGAGGATCGCCAGCCCTGCCGAATCATAGCCGCGGTATTCCAGCCGGCGTAAGCCCTCCATCAAGATGGGTACCACATCGCGTTGCGCCACCGCCCCGACTATCCCGCACATAGTTTGATCCTCGGCCCTGAGTGCTTGGCTAGCAAAGGGGCTTCACACGCTCAAATGGTGATTCAAAGATAGCTGCCTAACGTAGCATGACGCCACCGAATTATAGCGCCGGCACTATTCAAATAAGGCGTAATAGGCATCACTCAGGTCGGCTAAGGCTCAGCCTTGTTACTTTTTGGGCCGTTGCCAATCGGATACGCTTCGAACAGGTGCCCGGTTAACCGTCAACGCATTCTGCGGCGCATCACGGCTCAAAGTCGATCCCGCGCCGATGGTGGCATGAGCCCCCACCGTGATAGGAGCAACGAGTTCGGTGCCGGAGCCGATAAACGCATCGTCTTCAATAATCGTCCGATGCTTTTTAGCACCATCGTAATTACAGGTAATAGTACCCGCACCTATATTCACCCTGGCCCCCACTTGCGCATCGCCGACATAGCTCAGGTGATTCACTTTGCTTCCTCGCGCCAGCGTGGATTTCTTTACTTCTACAAAATTACCCACATGCACACCTTCCTCGAGCACACTCTCGGGACGGACACGGGCGAACGGACCCACCCGTGCGCGGGCTGCCACCACGGCTGATTCAATAATGCTATTGGCCAACACCTCCACAGCAGGACCGATGCTCGATTGCTTGATAAGACAATTGGGGCCGATCGTGCTGCCCGCCCCGATTTCAACGTCTCCTTCAAAGACAACGTTGACATCGATGAACACGTCCTGTCCCACATTCACATTGCCACGGATATCTATCCGCGCCGGATCGGCGATCGTCGCGCCCCGGTACATCAACTCCTGTGCCTTGCGCAACTGATAAACGCGCTCCAGTTGAGCCAATTGCACCCGGTCATTGACGCCCGCGATCTCCGCTTCGTCGGGACTCAACACCGTTGCAACTGGCACCTTATCCGAAATAGCGGCTTCAATCGCATCCGTTAAATACAGCTCACCTTGTTCATTATTCGGCTGCAAAGCGGCCAGCCAACGCCGTAAGTGACCACAACGGCCCACCATAATCCCGGAGTTGATCTCATTGATGCGCCGCTCCTCGTCACTGGCGTCCTTCTCTTCGCGGATACCGATCATCCGCCCGCTACCATCACGCAAAATACGACCATACCCGGTAGCATCACGCACCTCGGCGGTCACCACTGTCAAAGCACCTTCAGCAGCGGCCGCGACCGCCTCTAGCAAAGTCGCCGGGCTCACTAACGGTACATCACCGTTCAAAACCACCACGCTAGTATCGTCACTACGTACTCCGGGCAGAGCCTCACGCACGGCATGACCCGTGCCCCGTTGTTCGGTTTGATGGACCCAGCGGATAGGGACACCGGGCGTATCGTTGCCGCAGAGATCATCTCCGCAGAGAGCCGCTTTGGCGAAACACGCCCGCACCGCCTCGCCGCCGTGGCCATACACCACATGAAGTGCGGATGGGCGCAGCGCGCGCGCCACTGCGATCACATGGCCGAGCAGCGGTTTACCGCCAAGGGCATGAAGCACTTTCGGCCACGCGGACACCATGCGCTTTCCTTGACCCGCGGCAAGAATAATGACCTCAACACCCGCCATACCCAAACTCGCTCTCAACTTCGGTTAACTAAAGGATCGAGTGTACGGACAACGATGCCGATACACCGTGAAACTACTTTTGGCCAACGCATTATATGAGGGTCGCGCGGAATAACGAGAATTTCTGGCAGACTGGCGCTAAACGATCCGCACCGAGAGCGGTTCAGCCGGGAAGGTGAACCGGTCACCAAGAACGGCAACCGGGGTAAAGACGAAGCCTTGAAGAAAGTAGATTAGGCGCGGCTGATGCGCTTGCGCAACCTTTGAATAGTCTGGAGTTGAGCCGCCGCCTCGGCCAGTTGCACCTGGGCTTGGGCAAAGTCCATGGTCGCACTTTTGTCGGCAATAGCCCGCTCGGCCTCTTCCTTGGCTTTTTGCGCGGCGGCCTCGTCGATATCGGCAGCCCGCACACCGGTATCCGACAATATTGTCACCACATGGGGTTGCACCTCCAGCAGCCCACCATTCACGTAGAACGATTGCTCCTCTGCGCCAGGGAGCTGTGCCCGCACCTCACCTGGCTTGAGCCGGGTAATAAACGGCGAGTGGCGCGGTGTAATACCCACCTCACCTCCAGCCGCAGGGGCGAAAACCATCTCGCAGGTGCCGGAAAACAGCTCCTGCTCTGCACTCACGATATCGAGATGGATGGTTAAAGCCATCGATCATAAGCTCCTACGTGCTTCCAGCCGCGTACACACGCTCCAGTGAAGAGCACATGCATAATGCATATCACGACCTAAACGTCCTGCGCCTTAGCTGCGGCCTCTTCGATACCACCCACCATGTAGAAAGCTTGCTCGGGAAGATGATCCATCTCGCCATCGGCGATGGCTTTGAACCCGGCAATAGTGTCTTTTAAAGGAACATATTTGCCTGGCGAGCCCGTGAATACCTCGGCGACGAAGAACGGCTGCGACAAAAAACGCTGAATCTTGCGCGCCCGGGCCACCACCTGTTTGTCCTCGTCCGACAACTCGTCTATACCGAGAATAGCGATGATATCGCGCAGCTCTTTATAACGCTGAAGGATACCCTGCACTTGGCGGGCCACTTCGTAATGCTCTTGCCCCACTACCAGCGGGTCTAGGTTACGGCTGGTGGAATCCAGCGGGTCCACCGCCGGATAAATGCCAAGCTCCGCGATCTGCCGTGATAACACCAGCGTGGCATCTAGATGAGCGAAGGTGGTAGCTGGCGATGGATCGGTCAAGTCGTCAGCCGGTACGTAAACCGCTTGGATAGAAGTAACGGAACCGACTTTAGTGGAGGTAATACGTTCTTGCAGAACACCCATTTCTTCGGCCAGCGTGGGTTGGTAACCCACCGCTGATGGCATGCGGCCTAACAGCGCCGAACACTCTGTACCAGCCAGGGTGTAGCGGTAAATATTGTCCACGAAGAACAGAACATCACGGCCCTCATCGCGGAAGTACTCGGCCATGGTGAGTCCTGTTAATGCCACCCTCAGGCGGTTGCCAGGCGGCTCGTTCATCTGTCCGTAGACCAGCGCCACCTTATCCAACACGCCGGAGTCGGTCATCTCGTGATAGAAATCGTTGCCTTCGCGGGTCCGCTCACCGACGCCGGCAAAAACAGAGTAACCGCTGTGCTCAATAGCGATGTTACGGATAAGCTCCATCAACGTGACGGTCTTACCGACACCCGCACCGCCAAACAGGCCGATCTTGCCGCCTTTATTGAACGGACAGATGAGATCGATGACTTTAATGCCGGTTTCCAGCATTTCTTGGGCGGCGGCCTGATCGGTATACTCCGGCGCTTTACGGTGAATAGGCCAAGCGTCCTCGGCACCGATAGCGCCCGCATTGTCGATCGGTTCACCCAGCACATTCATGATACGGCCTAGGGTTTTTTGTCCGACCGGCACGGATACGGGTGCGCCCGTGTTGTGAATGGTAACGCCGCGCTTCAAGCCATCGCTGGATCCCATGGCAATGGTGCGAACCACGCCGTCACCGATCTGCTGTTGTACTTCCAGCGTGAGGCTTCCTTGCTCAGCTTTCAGTGCATCGTAGACTCTAGGCACGCTATCGCGCGGAAATTCAACGTCCACGACGGCGCCTATAACCTCAACTACGTGTCCAGAACTCATGTGCTGTTCCTCTGTCTCGTTTGCTTCAGTGTTCAAACGAGTCAATATTTCACCCGGCAATAGCTCGCCGATTGATATCTCGCGAGTGATTGGCGCTTACACCGCCGCAGCGCCACCCACAATCTCGGAAAGTTCTTGCGTGATAGCGGCCTGACGGGCTTTGTTGTAAGCCAAATTCAACTCGTCGATCAGTGAGCCGGCGTTATCCGACGCCGACTTCATAGCCACCATCCGCGCCGCCATCTCGCAAGCGATGTTCTCCACTACCGCCTGATAAACCAGCGATTCAACGTAGCGCCCCAGCAAAAAATCCAACACCTCGGCCGCCTCCGGCTCGTAGATGTAGTCCCAGTGGTGAGCCATTTCCTGCTCACCGGACGCTTCGCGCGGCAACAACTGCTCGCTCAGCGCATTTTGCGACATGGAATTGATGAAGCGATTGTATACCAGGAAGACCCGGTCCACTTTGCCTTCCGTGTACGCATCGAGCATGGCCTTAACGGTACCGATGAACTCTTCAGAGGAAGGCTGATCGCCCAACTGATTGACTTTCGCCAACACGTTGCCGCCGATCCGTGCAAAAAACTGCATCGCTTTAGTGCCGATGCAGCAGATATCCATCTCAACGCTTTTTTGCTCCCATCCGCGCAGCTCGGCGATCAGCATGCGGAACATATTGCTGTTCAGACCACCGCAAAGTCCCCGATCAGTGGAAACGACGATGTAACCCACCCGCTTGATCGGCTCGCGTTCAGTGAGATACGGGTGTTTATACTCGGCGTTCGCGCTGCGCACGTGCTCGATGACGTGGCGGATCTTATCGGCATACGGCCGCGCCGCCGCCATCCGGTCTTGCGCTTTACGCATCTTACTCGCCGCCACCATCTCCATGGCTTTAGTGATCTTCTGCGTGTTCTGTACGCTGCGTATTTTGGTGCGGATCTCCTTGGCGCCTGCCATAGATTCCAGCTCCCCGTTGTGGTTCTAAGTGAGTGGCGGGCTCAGCTCAACACCGGCCTGCCCGAATAGATGATCAAACACTGGGATAATCAAACACTGGGATGATCAACCGCCGGGATAATCAGCCGCCGGTTACCAGACATTGTTCGCCTTGAAGCCATCCACCGCCGCCTTGAGCTTCTCGCTCATCTCGCCGGTCAACTCCGGCGTGGCATTGATGGCATCCATCAGCTCACTGTGGTTCGACGCCATATGGGCCTGGAGGGCAGCTTCGAACGCGCCCACCTTAGTGAGTTCGACGTCATCCAAATAGCCGCCATCCACAGCGAACAGAGACACCGCCATCTGCGCAACGCTCATGGGCGAATACTGCATCTGCTTCATGACTTCCATAACGCGCTGGCCGCGCTCAAGTTGACGCCTGGTCGCCTCATCCAAGTCCGAAGCGAACTGAGCGAATGCCGCCAACTCGCGATACTGCGCCAACGCCAAGCGCACACCACCGCCTAGCTTCTTCACAATGCCGGTCTGCGCTGCGCCACCCACACGGGATACCGACAAGCCGGCGTTGATAGCAGGGCGTATATTGGCGTTGAAGAGATCGGTCTCCAAGAAAATCTGACCGTCGGTGATGGAGATCACGTTGGTAGGCACGAAGGCCGACACGTCACCGGCTTGCGTTTCAATGATCGGCAACGCTGTCAACGAGCCGGTTTGGCCTTTGACCTCACCGTTGGTGAACTCTTCCACATACGCTTCGTTGACACGGGCGGCGCGCTCGAGTAGACGGGAATGCAGATAAAACACATCGCCCGGATAAGCTTCGCGGCCCGGTGGGCGGCGCAGCAGCAGGGACACCTGACGGTAAGCCCACGCTTGCTTGGTCAGATCATCGTAAATGATAAGCGCATCTTCACCGCGGTCGCGGAAGAACTCGCCCATGCTGCAACCGGAATACGGCGCAATAAACTGCATGGCAGCGGACTCCGAAGCGGTTGCGGCAACGACGATGGTGTGTGCCATCGCATCATGCTCTTCAAGCTTGCGCACCACGCTAGCAACGGAGGACGCTTTTTGTCCGACGGCCACGTAGATGCACTTAACCCCAGTGCCCTTCTGATTGATGATGGCATCGACGGCCACCGCCGTCTTGCCGGTTTGGCGATCGCCGATGATGAGTTCACGCTGACCGCGGCCAATAGGCACCATGGAGTCGATCGCTTTCAAGCCCGTCTGCATCGGCTGGCTGACCGATTGACGGGTAATAACGCCGGGTGCCACCTTCTCGATGGGGGCAAACTCATCCGCCTGTATGGCGCCTTTGCCATCTATTGGCTCGCCCAGGGCGTTGACCACGCGGCCTAGCAGGTTGCGTCCTGTAGGTACCTCCAAGATGCGCCCGGTACATTGAACCGTATTGCCCTCGGAGATATGGGTGTAGTCACCCAGGATAACCACGCCTACCGAATCGCGCTCCAAGTTGAGCGCCATACCGAAGGTGTTACCGGGAAACTCCACCATTTCGCCCTGCATCACGTCGCTCAGGCCGTGAATACGGACAATACCATCGGTCAACGATACGACCGTTCCTTCGGTCCGTGCCTCGACACCAACGTCGAAGCTCTTGATCTTCTCCTGGATCAGTTCCGAAATTTCTGTGGCACTTAGTTGCATGACTGAACCTCTAAGGAAACCGACAAGCTGTTGTTAGGAGCGCGGCCTCAAGCGGCGGCCCCCAAGGCATTTCCGAGCTGGGCGAGGCGTCCGCGAATCGACGCATCGATCACTAAATCACCGGCGCGGATGATGACGCCACCGAGCAACGCTTTATCTTCACTCACGTTCAGCTCCACCTCGTGGCCAAGCCGCCGTGCAATGGCTTTGGCAAGCTGTTCGTAGGGCTTCTTGGTGAGTTTGCGCGCTGAAATAACATCCACTTGGCGCCGCCCTTCTATCTGCGCTTTGGCCAATTCGAACTGACGCGCGATCTGCGCTAGCGCATTGAGCCTTGCGTTAGCGACCAGCAGCTTCACGAAGTTCGCGCCGGTGCCACTCAACCAGCCCTCACCGATTGTCAGCATGACCTCGCTCAACTGCTCGGCATCCACCCGCGGATTGGCGATGATCCCCGCCAACGCCGGATCGGCGACCGCACCGGCTAAAAAAGCGAGCATCTCTGACCACGCACCCAATTCTCCTTCATCTTGGGCTTGTTTGATTGCAGCTTGGGCGTAGGGCCGCGCCACAGTGCTGAGATCATCCATAGCACGTGCTCCCTATCAAAGTTCCGCAGCCAATTTTTCAAGTGCTGCATTGTGGGCAGTGGCATCCACTTCACGGTCGAGTATCTGCGCGGCCCCGGCCAGCGCCAACTTCACCACCTCCCCGCGCAACTGCTCGCGGGCTTGGTTGAGTTGCTGATCGATTTCCACTTGCGCCAGGCTCTTCATGCGCTCACCTTCATCGCGGCCACCGGTCTTCGCTTCTTCAACGATTTCATCAGCGCGTTTATTAGCTTGAGCGATGATTTCCTTGGCCTGTTCGCGGGCCTCATTCAATTGCTCGGCTGCGGCTCGCGCCGCCGCCGCCTGCTGCTCTTTGCCGCGTTCGGCGGCGGCCAGCCCTTCCGTAATGCGGTTCTGCCGGTCCTCCATGACCTTCAGCATCGGGTCCCACAGGAACTTCATTACGAACCAGATGAGCACCGCGAAAGTACCCATTTGGCCGATGAGCGTTAACGTCACGTTCACGGTTACGTCCTCACAAAGACCTCACGGTGGCGCCCGTCATACGGACACCAACAAAGCGCCGGATTCTCGGGCAACCACGCCTAGAACCAACCCAGCGCTTTGCACTAGCCTGGCTTTGACTTAGCCCCCAGCCTGCAAAAACTGCGCGGCAGCGGCGACGAACGGATTAGCGAACACGAACCACATGGCGATACCTAGAACGATAAACGGGAACGCTTCCATCAGGCCGCCGCTGAACAACATCTGCGTCAGAAGCTGCGGGCGCAACTCCGGCTGGCGGGCGATGCCGTCGATGTACTTGCCGCAGATGAGGCCCCAACCCAGCGCGGAGCCGATGCCGGCGAAAGCCAGGATGATGCCCACTACCAAAGCGGTGTTGGCATAGATGAGAGCGACGTCAGAAGGACTCATGGTTCAGGTCTCCTACACAAAGCAAGGTCACAAATAACAAGCCGTTGAAAGATTCCACAAGTACTGATTTATGAATGGGCACCTCTAAAAATAGTCATTTTTTCGTGAGTGCAAGGAAGCACCGCGCGCGCAACCGCAGTGTATAGGTCATACATGAGGATTCGAGCACGGCGCTGACGCCGCAATCGCGGAAAAAGTGCATTTTTAGAGGTGCCCTAATGATCGTCGGCATAAACAAGAGCGATATAGACGATCGTCAGCATCATGAATATAAACGCCTGTAGCGTAATGACGACGACGTGGAAAATAGCCCATCCGCTGCCGGGTACGAATTGAATCCACCAAGGCATCAACGCGATGAGCATGAATACCAACTCGCCGGCATACATGTTGCCGAACAAACGCAGCGCCAAACTCAGCGGCTTGGCGATCTCCTCGACCAGCGTCAGGGTGACATTGGCTGGAAACAAAGCGATGCCGAACGGATGGGTCAGGTACATTTTGAGGTAACCACCGGGCCCTTTCACCTTGAGGTTGAAAAAGATAATCAGAGCCAGCACGGTGAGGGAGAGTCCGAACGTGACATCCAAGTTGGTCGTAGGAACAACTTTCAAATAGACGTGATGGGGATCGGCACCGAACACGAATTCGCCTATCAACGTGGCGATCCACGGCAGCAGATCGACCGGTACCAAATCCATGGCGTTCATCATGAACACCCAAACGAATATCGAAAGCCCTAGCGGCCCGATAATCGCTGGCGGCTTATGCGGAAAAACGTTAGTGACTTGGTTATTGACGAACTCGACCAACATCTCGAATAGATTTTGCCAGCCACTCGGCTTGTCAGGATGCAAACTCTGCCCGACCTTATACGCTCCCCACATCAGCAAACCGGCCAAGCAAGCACTGACTAGCCAAACATCCAAGAAAAAAACGCTCATATCGACCAGCGCATCGGGCTTGTGCGTGGCCGGATCACAGCCAGCACACCAGTTGGTCAGGTGGTGTTGTATGTACTGAACCGGATTGTCCGTAGCGGGTGCCGACGACTCACTCAACTACTTTTCCCCCGATGCGCGCGAGGGGCTTTTCACCATGAAGCCCCTGTACATAAAAAACGCGCCGTGCACGACGGCAAACCCAATCAACAACTGGCCGGGCATGAGTTGCAACAGGCCGATGCCCAGCGCAAAAAAAACCGCCACCAGAATAAACCGTTGTACGGCAACGATGTACAAAATCATGGTCTCGCTGCCAGGCCGGTGGCGTGCCGCTACAGCCGCACGTACCACTGCACGGCTCATTACCCAAGCATTGGCAAGAGCGATTACACCGCCAAACGCCGCGGCCAGCGCTGCCGCGCTACCGCTTGCGAACCAGAACCCCAGCATCAGCAAGCCGGTCAAACAAAGTTGTGTCCCCAGCAGACGCTCAGCTTCGCGTTCTATTCTAGGACTGGCCGAGCGCATACCGATCAAGCCGCCAGCACGGGCACCGCTAGCTGCGGCACCGGCTTGCGCCAAGCCATTCGCGCCGCGGCGAGAGCGCCATATCTTCACTCCAAATGCACGAGCAATATCGACACAGCCACATCTTGATGGCGGCATCAGCTTGAGTAAGCGGAAGATTTCAACCCTGAACCGAACAGTCTAAGCGTGGGTTTCGGATCGCGCAATGCCCCTAGGGGCCGAACAATCTTTTCTCTAAGGAAACAACATTCAAAACCATAACCCCGAGAAATGTAATCCAAGGAAATATGATCCAGGGTCGCCCTAATCACCTGGCGTGGAATGCATCATGTCCAAGATGCCTTCGAGCTGCTCCAAACTCGAGTAATCCACCGTAATGCGGCCTTTTCCGCTCGTTTTATGCGTGATCTTGACGGCCGCCCCCAAACGTTGCGACAAGTTGTCCTGCAAGCGGCGCACATCCGGATCATCCGCCCGCCCAGGTTTAGTGGAGGGTGCCGCATCCGCCGCCCATTTTCGTGCCAGGGCTTCCGCCTCGCGCGCCGTCAGCCCCTTGGCGACGATCTCGAGCGCCACCTGGTGCTGGCGGTCTACGGACAAAGTCAGCAGGGCCCGGGCATGCCCCATGTCCAATCGCCCATCCTCGAGCATGGCACTCACCTCGGGGGTGAGTTCCAACAACCGCAGCGCGTTGCTCACCGTTGCTCTCGAACGGCCTAGCACGGTGGCAACTTCCTGATGCGTCATGTCGAACTCGGCGATCAACCGCTTTAGCGCTCTGGCCTCTTCTAGCGGATTCAAATCCTCCCGCTGGAGGTTCTCGACCAAGGCGACTGCAAGCGCGGTCTCATCATTCACCTGCCTCACCAAAGCAGGGATCTCGGCGAGGCCAGCCCCCTGCGCCGCCCGCCAGCGCCGCTCGCCAGCAATGATTTCGAAGCGGCTACCGCCGCTACCGCCGACCAGGGGACGCACCACGATCGGCTGTATTACGCCCTGTGCGCGGATCGATTCCGTCAACGCTTCGAGCGCCGGTCCATCGAACTGCACGCGCGGCTGATAACGCCCCCGTTCGCAGAATTCCACCGGCAGCATACGCAGCTCTCCGCCGGCCCCGAGTGCATCACTCCTCAGTGCATCACTCCTCAGTGCATCGGCGCTGCTTGCATCGGTCTTGGCAGGCGCCCCCACCGACAACAAAGCGTCAAGGCCGCGCCCGAGTCCTCGCCGTTTGGCCAACAACAATCTCCCCGTCAGTGGGCTAGCTGACGGCCCGTAGCCAAACCAGCCGCAGTCACGCCGCTACGGTTGACCAGCTCGCTGGCGAGCGCCAGGTAAGCCATGGCACCGCTTGAGCTACGGTCATACAGCAAAGCCGGTAAACCGTGACTTGGCGCCTCCGCCAAACGCACGTTACGCGGAATAATAGTGCGATACACCTTATCGCCGAAATGCTTCACGAGCTGGGCCGACACCTGGGTACTCAGATTGTTGCGGACATCGAACATAGTGCGCAAAAGCCCCTCTACCCGCAGCCCCGGATTCAACACAGTGCGGATCCTATTGATGGTATCGAGCAAGGCGGACAGTCCCTCAAGAGCGTAATACTCGCATTGCATGGGAATGATGACGGAGTTGGCGGCCGCCAGCGCATTGACGGTCAACATATTGAGCGACGGCGGACAATCGATAATGACATAGTCAAAAAGCTCGGCAGCGTCTTCAAGGGCTTGGCGCATGCACAACTCGCCGCCTACATCCTCCACTAGCGCCACTTCCGCACCGGTCAGATCGCTGTTACCCGGCAGCAACGCATAGCGGCACTCGGCGAGGTGTAGGACCGCTGGCAGTAACGGACTCTCTCCCATCAGCACATCGAAACTCGAAA
Source organism: Gammaproteobacteria bacterium (assembly GCA_012103455.1). GTDB lineage: Bacteria > Pseudomonadota > Gammaproteobacteria > HK1 > HK1 > WLWT01. The sequence goes on along the minus strand of WLWT01000001.1, from coordinate 703,259 downwards.
GGCCGAGTTCGCGCTTATCGATCCCGCTACCCATGGTGGCATTGCCTTGCGGATCCAAGTCAACCACCAGAACCCGCGCGTCCTTGTCGGCGAGCGAAGCAGCTAAATTGACACTGGTGGTGGTTTTGCCTACGCCGCCTTTTTGATTGGCTACGGCAATGCACTTATTCACCCGAGTGTACCTCTCACTGGTTTTTCAAATCGGAGTTCGCTCAAGTCCACGATCAGACACGATCCAGCGTCACCAAGACGTGCTCGCCGCGAACCCCCAAGGCCTGAATCCCCAGGGCCTGAACCCCCAGGGTCTGTACCTCGTGGGTACGTGCAATCCATTTCTCATCCGCGATGGCGGCCAACTCGCTGGCCACCTGCGGCCCTTTAAGCGCCACCACCCGCCCTTCGGGGCCCAGTAAATCCGCTGCATAAGCAGCGAGCACCGGCAGCGCGGCGAACGCCCGCGCAACGATATTGCCAAGCGGCACCGGCGCCTTGAAATGCTCCACACGAGATCGCACCACCGTGACATTGCTGAGGCGCAGCTCCCCGGCTACTTGCCGGCAAAAGCGGGTTTTCTTGCCGACCGAATCCAACAAGATACATTGGCGCTGCGGCTGCATGACGGCGAGTACCATACCGGGAAACCCGGCCCCGGTGCCAATGTCCAGCAGTGCCCCGTCAACCAGATGTGGCAAAGCCGTCAAACTATCCAGGGCATGACGGTGCACCATTTCGTCGTAATCTTTGACCGCTGACAGGTTAAACGCCTTGTTCCACCGTTCCAACAATGACAAATGAGTCAAAATCTGCCGGCACTGCCGGGCGGTGATAGCGACGCCAAGGGCGGCGGCTCCCCGCGCCAGAACCTGCTCCGCCCCGAGCGCCGCACTACTGTGCAGCGTGCCGCTTCGCGCCATCCCTGCCACCGCGGCGGTGCAAATGCACCAACAACAATGAGATGGCCGCTGGCGTCATACCATCAATGCGCTCCGCCTCAGCGATGGTGCCGGGACGGTACTCGATCAATTTTTGCGTCACCTCACTGGACAAGCCCTGCACTTGCGCGAAATCCAAACCATCCGGAATTCGGGTCTTGGCGCGGGCGCGGTTGCGCGCGATATCCCGCGCCTGGCGGTCTATATATCCGTGGTAACGTGCTTCAACACTCACCTGATAGGCCACATCAGGCCGGTCAGCCCCAGGCCCGATGCCCGCCACCGCCATCAATTGGCCATAGTCCACATCCGGACGGCGCAACAACTCACCCACCGTGGTCGCAGCACGCGGCGCACCGCCTAACAGGGCTGTTAGCGCCGCTTGGTCGATCTCCGGCGCATTCACGCGCAGATCCTTCAAACGCTGCCGCTCACGCTCCAACGCTTCATATTTCTCATTGAATACGGCCCATCTTGCATCGTCTACCAGGCCCAGTTCCCTGCCCTTTGCGGTGAGACGCAAGTCCGCATTGTCCTCGCGGAGCAGCAAGCGGTATTCGGCCCGGCTGGTAAACATCCGGTACGGCTCCTGCGTGCCGCGGGTGATGAGATCATCGACCAACACACCCAGATAAGCTTCATCGCGCCCGGGCGTCCACGCCGGCAATGCCGCCACCTGTCTAGCGGCATTGACCCCTGCCAACAAACCCTGGGCCGCCGCTTCCTCGTAACCGGTAGTGCCGTTGATCTGGCCAGCGAAAAAAAGCCCGGCTATGTCCCGCGTCTCGAGGCTAGGGCGCAGATCGCGCGGGTCGAAGTAATCGTATTCAATGGCGTAACCCGGCCGCGTGATATGGGCACGCTCGAAACCTTCGATAGAGCGCACCAAAGCCAATTGCACCTCGAATCCCAAACTGGTGGAGATGCCGTTGGGGTAAACCTCGGTGGTGCGCAATCCCTCCGGTTCAACGAAGATCTGATGATTGTCCTTATCAGCAAAGCGCATGATTTTGTCTTCCACCGACGGGCAATAGCGCGGCCCTACGCCCCCGATGATCCCGCTGTACATGGGCGATGTATCAAGCCCGGAGCGGATAATCTGGTGCGTGCGCGCATTGGTGCGGGTGATGTGACAGCTCACCTGTTCCGGGTGCTGTTCGGCACTGCCCAAATACGAGAACGAAGGCATGGGCTCATCGCCCGGCTGGCGCTGCATTACAGTCCAATCCAAGGTGCGTCCATCGAGCCTGGGCGGAGTGCCGGTCTTTAGCCGCTCCACGCGCAGGTCGAGTTCCCGTAAACGCGATGACAGCCGGTTAGCAGGCGGGTCGCCGGCGCGGCCACCGGCGTAGTTGCTCAAGCCGATGTGGATGAGTCCACCTAGAAAAGTGCCGACCGTGAGAACCACAGCGGGAGCGTGAAAACAAAGCCCCATCTGCGTCACCACACCGTGCACCCGGTCACCGTGAACGATGAGATCATCGGCTGCCTGCTGGAACAGTGTCAAATCAGCCTGCGCTTCGATTCGGGCTCTGACTTCCACCCGGTAGAGGGCGCGGTCTATCTGCGCTCTAGTGGCGCGTACCGCCGGGCCTTTACGGCCATTCAAGGTACGCCAATGAATACCGGCCGCATCCGCCGCGCGGCCCATAACACCGCCCAAGGCATCGATCTCTTTGACCAGATGTCCTTTGCCGATGCCACCTATGGCCGGATTGCAGCTCATCTGCCCCAGCGTTTCGATGGCGTGCGTCAAAAGAAGCGTATTCGCTCCGGTGCGGGCGCTGGCCATGGCCGCCTCGGTACCGGCATGGCCGCCGCCGACCACGATGACGTCGAAAGAATCAGGGTAGTTCATGAGCTGGATACCGTGCCCTGTATAGCTGGTTAAGGGGAGGCGCTAGAGTCCGGTTAAAATTAACCGAATGAATAATAAAGCTGAGTGCTATTTGCATCCGTGTAGGTCATCGTCTCTTCTTAGGCGATGACCATTAGCCCTATAATCCGGTTCGGCTATCCGTTATTTACGCCCCACCTTAACTCAAGGACGCTCGGAACCGTGTCAACGCCGCCCCGCGACGTCTCCACATTGCAAAATATGATCATGGCCTTGGAGCAATACTGGGCCGCTAAGGGATGCGTCATCCAACAGCCGCTCGATATGGAAGTAGGCGCCGGGACTTTTCATCCCGCCACTTTTTTGCGGGCCATCGGCCCGGAACCGTGGAGCGCCGCCTATGTACAACCATCGCGCCGCCCCACCGACGGACGCTATGGCGACAATCCCAACCGGCTACAACACTACTACCAGTATCAAGTAGTGATGAAACCGTCGCCGGAAGATTTTCAAGAACTCTATTTGGGCTCTTTGTTCGCCCTTGGCATCGATGCCTTGGAGCACGACATCCGTTTCGTGGAAGATAACTGGGAATCGCCCACATTGGGCGCATGGGGTCTTGGCTGGGAAGTGTGGCTAAACGGCATGGAAGTGTCGCAGTTCACCTATTTTCAACAGGCGGGCGGGCTCGATTGCAGGCCGGTGATGGGCGAGATCACCTACGGCCTCGAGCGCATTGCCATGTATTTGCAGGGCGTTGACAGTTGTTATGACCTCATCTGGGCACACACACCCCACGGCGTTATCACCTACGGCGATGTCTATCTACAAAACGAACGGGAACAATCGGCGTACAACTTCGAACACGCCGACATCGCCGCTTTGTTCGAGTGGTTCGACACCTGCGAGCGGACCTGCGCAAAGCTGGTGGAAAAAGCCCTGCCGCTGCCGGCTTATGAGATGACCTTGAAAGCATCCCACACCTTCAATTTGCTGGATGCCCGTCATGCGGTATCCGTCACTGAACGGCAACGCTACATCCTGCGGGTGCGCGCGATGGCGCGAGCTGTTGCCAAAGCCTACTACCAGGCGCGCGAAGCCATGGGCTTCCCCTTGATTAAAAATGGCATCAAAAACGGCATCAAGACCGGTGCGAGCGAAAACGATTCGGCCAAAGCGGCGGCAGCGCAATGAGCGATAGTCACGAACTGCCGGGCAGCCTAGCTCCATTGGCCTCAACTGCTTCGGCCTCAACTTCCTCGACCAAAACTTCCTTAGTCAACGATCTGTTGGTCGAAATAGGGACCGAAGAGCTGCCACCCAAGGCGCTGCGTCCACTGAGCAAGGCCTTCGCGGCGGGCATGGAAGCCGGGCTAGCCAAAGCCGCACTAAGCCACGGTGCAGTGCGGGCGCTGGCGAGCCCCAGGCGTCTGGCCGTACTGGTCGAAAAGTTGTCCGCAGCACAACCCGAACGGCTCAACGAACGGCGCGGCCCGGCCCTCAGAGCGGCCTTCGATGCGGATGGGCAACCCACCAAAGCCGCCCTCGGTTTTGCCCGCTCCTGCGGCACCGAGGTCGAAGCGCTTGAACGGCTGGTCACGGCTCAAGGTGAATGGTTGGTGTTCAGGCACACAGAGCCGGCCACCCCCACGGAAGAGTTGGTGCCCGCGATTATGCAGTCCGCGCTGAATAGCTTGCCCATCCCCAAACGCATGCGGTGGGGCTCATCCGATGCGCAGTTTGTACGCCCCGTGCGCTGGGTGCTCGTCCTGTTCGGTAGACGCGCCATAGCTTGCAAGGTGCTTGGGGTAGCAAGCGGCACCACTACCCGCGGGCACCGTTATCATTGCCCGCAGCCCTTGACCATCAGCAGTGCGGCGGAGTACGAAACCGCGCTTGCGAGCCGCGGATTCGTGCTGGTGGATTTCGCCACCCGCAGGGCGCGGATCGACGAGCAGGTACGCGCCGCCGCCGCTGCCTTGGGCGGCCAAGTGGTTATAGATCCAGCTCTGCTCGACGAGGTGACCGCACTCACAGAATGGCCGGTAGCCATCTCCGGCAGCTTTGATCCGGCATTCTTGCAGGTACCGGGCGAAGCCCTTATCGCGACCATGAAAAGCAACCAAAAGTACTTTCATATGGTGGATGAGGAGGGGGCGCTGCTGCCCTATTTCATCACTGTCGCCAACCTGCAAAGCCGTAATCCGGATGCCGTGCGAAAAGGTAATGAGCGGGTGGTTTACCCGCGGTTGGCGGACGCACAATTCTTCTTCGAGACGGACCAAAAAACGCCGCTAGGCGACCGTGTGACAGCCCTGGAGCAGGTGGTTTTTCAGGGTAGATTAGGCTCGCTTGGAGACAAAACCCGCCGCATCGTAACGCTGTGCGAAACGGTGATGCAGGCCTTGGGCGCCGACAGCGCCGCCATTGAAACAGCGAAACGCGCAGCCAGCCTGTGTAAATGCGACCTAGTGACGGCAATGGTGGGAGAATTTCCCGAGTTGCAAGGTTATATGGGCGGCCAATACGCCGCCGCCAGCGGCGAACCGGCGCAGGTGAGTGCAGCGCTGGCAGAAGTCTATCTACCGCGCTTTGCCGGCGATGATCTGCCGCAAACCATACCCGGAATGGCCATCGCCATCAGTGATCGCCTGGACACACTCACCGGTATATTCGCCATTGGCCAAGGCCCTAGTGGCGATAAAGATCCGTTTGCTCTACGCCGCGGCGCGCTAGGCGTTGCGCGCATCATCATAGAAAACGCCTTGGATCTGGACCTCCATGCGCTCCTGCTGGCGGCGGCGAAAGAACACACCGCCAAGCTAGGCGCAGATACTTTAGCTCCGGCCGCTTTGGCCGACCAGGTGTTCGAATTCATGCTCGACAGGCTACAGGCCTACTTCACCGAGCGCAGCATCGGGGCCGATGTATACGCCGCCGTACTGGCGCGCCGCCCCTCCCACCTCTATGATTTCGCCCGCCGCGTGGCGGCCGTAGCCCAATTTCGCGGTCTGCCCGCAGCAGCGAGCTTAGCTGCGGCCAACAAGCGTATCCGGAATATTCTCCGGCAAGCGCAAGATGACTTACCGCAAGGCCGCGACCAAGGACTACCCGACCAAGAGCTCTTGGACAACGGGCTATTGAAAGAACCTGCGGAGCGACAATTGGCAGCCGCTGTGAGCACCCTAGCGCCGCAAGCGAATGCCTTGCTGGAGGCCAAGGACTACAGTGAGGCGATGACCCTGCTCGCTCAATTGCGCGGCCCCATCGATACCTTCTTCGACACGGTACGGGTGATGGACGATGATACGGCCCTGCGCATCAACCGTCTCGCACTACTGAACGGAATACGGACATTGTTCTTGCGCACCGCAGATATCTCCTACCTACAGGAATAACGCCCGCAAGACTCACCGATCATCCACCACCAGCAGCCTTCTATACGCTCATGTCTCTCATCATCTTGGACCGCGATGGCGTCATCAACGCGGATAGTCCGGACCATATCCGCTCCGCCGCCGATTGGCAGCCCCTAACCGGAAGTCTGGAAGCCATCGCTCGATTGACTCACGCCGGGCACCGGGTGGTGGTAGCAACCAACCAAAGCGGCGTCGGCCATGGCCTCATCAGCATTGAAACCTTAAACCACATCCATGAAACCATGGTGAGCGAGGTCGCCACCCACGGCGGTGTCATAGAAGGTGTATTTTTTTGCCCTTGCCATCCCGATGACGGTTGTGAATACCGCAAGCCCAAACCCGGATTACTTTTGCAGATCGCCGAGCGCGCGCGCGTACCGCTAGCGGGCGTCCCGGTAGTGGGTGACAGTCAACGGGATCTGGATGCGGCATTAGCGGTTGGCGCCCGCCCCGTTTTAGTGCGCACGGGCAACGGCGCGGCGACGCAAGCGGCATTGGCAGCGGCGGTGGAAGTCTATGACGACTTGGCCCACTTCACCGCCCACTACTTGGGCGAGCGTTAACTTATGAGCGGCGCTGCGGCCGTATCGGGCGCGCTTCGCTCAACGGTATTTTCGCTAGGCCTCGTCATAGCGACTTTGATATTCGCGCCGCTGGCGGTGATGATGTTCATAGCGCCCTACAGGATGCGCTACGCTTTTATTATCAAGTGGTGTCATTTCAATCTCTGGTGGCTCGAAGTAACCTGCAATGTGCGCTGCCGGGTTAGGGGTTTGCACAATATTCCAAAAACCCCGTGTATCGTGCTCTGCAAACATCAGTCCACGTGGGAGACGCTCGCCCTCAATCTCTATTTCAAACCCCAAGTTTGGGTGCTCAAAAAAGAGCTGCTGTGGGTACCCTTTTTCGGCTGGGGTTTAGCCATGTTGGATCCGATCGCCATTGATCGCAGCGCCGGGCGAAACGCCGTAGAACAAGTCCTAAGCCAAGGCGAGGAGCGGCTCAAAAGAGGCTGCTGGGTGGTAATCTTTCCCGAAGGTACACGCACACCAGCCGGTACCCGCAGGCGGTACAAAACGGGGGGCGCCAAGCTAGCGGTACATACAGGCGCACCGGTGGTGCCGGTGGCGCATAATGCGGGAGATTTCTGGCCGCGGCGCACATTCATCAAAACCCCCGGCACCGTCGAACTCTCCATCGGACCGCCCATCGATCCACAGGGGTTGTCGGCCGCGCAGATCAATGAGCGGGCCGAGCAATGGATAGAAACCGAAGTGGCCCGCATCAGAGGCACCGCTCTTGCGCCACCACCTTAACCCCCCGGAGATAAATCCATGACCGAACCGGCGTGGCAAGATGCTTTATACGATCAGCTCCGCAGCCAAAACGTCGATATTTTCACCTACGTGCCGGACGCCGGACACCGGGTACTCATCGATCGCTGCATTGCCGATCCCGATGCCCTATCCATCGCCCTCACCACCGAGGAAGAAGGCGTGGGCATACTCGCCGGTGCGCACTTGGGCGGGAAACGCGGCGTGTTGCTCATGCAGAGCAGCGGCGCCGGCAATTGCATCAACTTTTTGTCTTTGGTGAAGTCGGGCCATTTCCCCATCTTCATGATCATCAGCATGCGCGGCGATTTCGGCGAAGGCAATCCCTGGCAGCTACCCATGGGTGAAGCGGTGGAGCCGGTACTCGCGGCCATGGGCGTCAAATGCTTGCGTGTGGAGCAACCCGCGGAGGTGGCGCCAACCGTCAACGCCGCACTCACCATGAACTTTCGCAGCGGACGATCCACCGCCGTTCTACTCACCCAAAAACTGCTGGGCGCGAAAGCTTTTTAGTGTGAATAGATCCTATGCGAATAGATCCTAAGGGCGACACCATGAATTCATCTCGGAACAAAGATACCCGCGGCCAAGCTCTGCGTCCGGCTTATGTATTGGACCGCATAGAGGCCGTCCCGGCACTGGTGGGCGATCACCGGGAATGGCTCATCGTCACCGGCCTAGCCGGCACCGCCAAAGACATAGCCGCACTCACCGATGATGCCCACTACACTTTCACCATGGCAGGTGTTATGGGCGCTGCCGTGTGCGTAGGACTCGGGCTGGCGCTGGCGCAACCGGACAAGCGTGTTCTAGTGGTTACTGGCGACGGCGAATTGCTAATGAACGTGGGATCATTGGCCACCGTAGCGGTGGTCAATCCACCGAATCTGGCGATTCTATGCGTGGACAACGGCCACTACGGAGAAACCGGCTACCAGCGCTCGCACACCAGTTCAGGGGTGGACTTGGAGGCTATCGCCGGTGGCGCCGGTATCGTCAACACCCGCACGGTGCAATCAGCGGAGCAATTGGACGATGGCGCCCGCGCGCTGCGCGAAGCCAACGGCGTCAGTTTCGTATTGCTGCGGGTCAAACCCACCGATCCACCGAAATACGCCCGCAACTTGGATGCCAACACCTGCCGCAGCCGCTTTCGCTCCAATCTTGGTGTGGGTTGGAGGGACTAAGGTCCCGCTTCCAACAGCACCAAGCTGTCACCTGGTTCCAGCACATAGCGGCCCTTGGGCTCGGATGCCGATGACATGGGCAGCAATAATAGCGGTTTCTTCGCATCCAGTAAGAACGGTCCTACCGCCGATTATTGCAGGCGCCAAGCATGGTAACGCTCCACCAACGACAACAACTTCTGCGGCGCATGCTCACGCTGCCAATTACCGGCCACATATTTGTTCGCCTCCATCATGGTTGGATAAGCATGGATCGTGCTTAGGATCTTCTTCAACCCCAGGCCGTGGCGCATGGCCAGGGTGAACTCGGCGATGAGATCGCCCGCATTGGAGGCGACGATGTGAGCGCCGAGGATGGTATCACTGCCAGCGCTAGTGATGATCTTGATGTCACCGCGCGCCTCACCGTCCACAATAGCGCGGTCCAGATCATCAATACCGTAACGGGTGACCTCATACGGGATCCCCTGCTCGCGCGCTTCACGCTCACCGATCCCCACGGACGCGAGTTCTGGATAGGTGTAGGTCACACGGGGTATCACCCGGTAGTCTGCCCTAAAGCGCTTGAATTGACCGAATAGAGCATTCACCGCCGCGTACCACGCTTGGTGCGCGGCGGTATGGGTAAATTGATACGGGCCGGCCACGTCGCCGCAGGCATAGATGTTGGGATGCAAGGTGGCGAGATAATCGTCCGTTTCCACCACCGCGCCAGCCCCGGCACCTATACCGAGTTCTTCCAACCCGTAACCGGTGATATTAGGTTGCCGGCCCACGGCGACCAACAACACATCGAACCCCAGTTCCACCGATTGGTCACCGCTCGAGCAGCGCAACCGCCCCCCCTCATCACCGCCACGCCCATCGCCAAGCCCCTCGGCCGACTCCGCGCGCGTGCCCAGCCGAATATCGACGCCATCGCGTTCCAAACTGGCGGCCACCTGAGCGGCCAACTCCGGCTCCTCGCGGATCAGTAGTGCCGGCGCCATCTCGACAATAATTACCTTGGAGCCCAGGCGGGCGAAACACTGAGCCAATTCGCACCCTATGGGACCACCGCCCAATACCACCATCCGCCGCGGCAACTGTTCCAGTTCCCACACAGTGTCCGAAGTACGGTAATGCACCGTGGCCAAGCCCGGGATGGGCGGTACCAACGGACGCGCACCGGCGGCGATGACTATAGCCCGTGTGGTGATAGGCTCACCGTCCACTTCCACGCACCAGGGCGACACGATACGCGCTTCACCGATGCGGCAATCCACGCCCAGGCCTGAATAGCGCTCGATCGAATCGTGCGGCGCCACCGCCGCGATGACAGCCTTGACCCGCTGCATCACCGCGGCAAAGTTCACCTTCGGTTCAACCGGTGCGAGTCCGAACTCCTGCGCCCGTTTCATGTCTGCCACCAGGTGCGCCGAGCGAAGCAAAGCTTTGGAAGGCACGCACCCGGTATTGAGGCAATCGCCACCCATCCTATGCCGTTCGATCAATGTCACTTTGGCTTTCACCGCCGCCCCGATATACGCGCTCACCAATCCCGCCGCACCGGCCCCTATCACCACCAAATTGCGATCGAATGTTGCCGGTTTTTCGAAACCCGCTTGAACCCGCCGTGCCCTGAATGCTGCTAACACCCGTGATGAGAGCAAGGGCAATACACCCAAAGCGACGAAGGAGATCACGAAGGCGGGCGACACAATGCCGGACAGATTTTGCAACGAGCCGAGTTCACGGCCCGCATTCACATAGACGATGGTGGCCGGCAGCATGCCCAGTTGACTCACCCAAACGTACGTCCACAAGCGCAGCGGCGTTAAAGCGGCCACCAAGTTGACAGCAAAAAACGGTAAAGCGGGGACCAAACGCATGGCGAATAGATAAAACCCGCCCTCTTTCTCCATACCCCGGTTCACCGGCGCCAAATAAGCGGCAAACTTGTGCTGCACGAAGTCACGCAGCAAGTAACGGGCGAATAAGAAAGCCAAGGTGGCGCCCAATGTAGAGGCGAATGAAACCACCACCGTCCCCACCGTGAGCCCGAAAATAGCACCGCCTAGCAACGTCATCACCGCCGCACCGGGAATGGACAATGCCGCGATGGCGACATACACCGTAAAATACGCCAGAGTAATGGTGACGGGCTGTTCGGCGTATAAGGTGGTGAGCCACTCTCGCGATGCGGCGACAGCCTCGAAACTCAAATGCTGGTGCCATCCAAGACCGAAAAAGACGGCGATCGTAGCGGCTACGGCGAGGACTAGGACGATTTTAGCTCTGTTCATATTGTCTTCACCTGTCCAATCCTCCGGCGACACAAGAGACTTCGAGATGAGACCGCAGATAAGCACCGGCGATTTCATCGACACCCGATCCCTTAGTTGATCTTAATTCGGGCTGATCTTAATTTGGGCTGATCGTTACTTTGGGCTGATCGTTACTTTGGGCTGATCATTCCCTTGGATGATCGTCTATGCTCCCATATGGCTGGTAATGCCGCGTAGCCCGGTTTTCTTCTACAAGCTCGACGACCATTTGCCCCATGCCCCGCGGACTGAAAATCATAACGGGCGTCAATCTCGTCCTATTGCTGATCTTCGGTGGTAATCTTGCCGTTTTCTACGCCAGCGAAGCGGTCCGAACCTATGTTTTCGTAAGCAGTTGGGTGGCGGTAACCGGATTGCTAGTGGTGATGGTAGCTACTTTTGTGCGCAGCCCCCTCTGGCATCGTCTCGCGCGGGGCGCGCTCTATGCCGTATGTCTTTGTTTAGGCGTGCACATCATGGGCATGCTGTCGGAACTTGGAAAGTTACCGATCCTGGCCGGTGTGCTCGGCCTCAGCGCCGTCATTTTCTACCTGATTGGCGCCCGCGGTTATCTGAACGCAGCGCCAGCAAGGCTCTGGTTCAACCTTCCTGCTCAACGAACAACGAACTAGCGGCCCGGTCTCATAAGCCCCCGAAGCCCCGCGGCTTCCACCCTTGAATATGTGCGAATTAACACAGCGCCCCAGCGGCCTGATATCAATACTAAGTCCCACCGCACAGACAGCAGGGCGAAGCGGCGAAATCGATCGCAAGGACGCGACAGCCGGGATAAAAGGATGGTCTCGGCTTTGGCCGCCGCTTCGCCGTGCTGTTTGCCGCGCCGTTTCGCATAATCCGCAGAATCCGTATCATCTGCTTCGTATCCTCTGCTAGGGGCCATTTCACTACAACTATCGATTAAGTCGGATATCGATTGACCTAGGAACACTACCCGATTAGCTTTTAGCGGCGACAGTGCTCATCGAGACCGGCTGAGGGACGCACCCTTTGCAGACATATGTCCAGATTTGACCAGTTACTGACCGAAAAAGCTTTTTTACTCGCAGATGGAGCGACAGGCACCAATCTGTTCGACATGGGTTTGCAAACAGGCGATGCACCTGAACCGTGGAACCTGGCCCATCCGGGGCGCATCGAAAAACTCCATCAAGGATTTATAGACGCGGGCTCGGATATCATCTTGACCAACTCATTCGGTGGCAATTTTCACCGGCTGAAGTTACATGGACACGAATCTCAAGTCCGCGAACTCAATGAAGCGGCCGCCGCTATTGCCAGGCGGATTGCCGGCAAAGCGGCAAAGCCGGTTGTAGTGGCGGGGTCCATGGGACCGACGGGAGAGCTGTTCGCGCCGCTAGGAGCACTCACCCCGGAATCCGCCACCGCCGTTTTCACAGAGCAAGCATTGGCGCTGGAGGCGGGAGGTGCCGATGTATTGTGGATAGAAACCCTATCCTCGAAAGAGGAAGTGGAAGCCGCTCTCACCGGTGCCAGCGCCACGCAACTACCGGTGGTGTGCACGTTGAGCTTCGACACCAACGGCAGCACGATGATGGGCTTGTCACCCGGCGATTTCGCCCGCTTATCCCACAGCCTTACCATCAAACCCCATGCTTATGGTGCAAACTGCGGATTGGGGCCAGCCGAAACCGTCTGCGGCATCCTCAACCTAGCGGCCGCAGCGCGGCACGGTGATATCCTGGTGGCCAAGGGTAACTGCGGTATCCCAAAGTACGCGGACGGAGTGATCAGCTACGCAGGCGAACCTGAACTCATGGCCCGCTACGCCTGTATCGCCTTCGATGCAGGCGCGCGCGTGATCGGCGGTTGCTGCGGTACCACATTCGATCATGTACGGGCCATGCGCGAGGCACTGGATACCCACATACGCAGCGCCAGCCGGCCAGATGCGGCTACGGTGGTGGCCGAATTGGGCGAGATCTCCGAAGGTGCCCGCTGCCAGCTTGAAGGCAAGCTGAACGCCGACACCATTGCCGTAGGTGCATCCACCATGGGTGCATCCACTGTGGGTGCTCGCCGACGCCCCGCCCGGGGGCGCCGCCGGCGCGCGCCCTGAGGAATAGCGCTACATCCTGACCCGCTTCGAATTGAGCAGGCCGGGTTTACTGAGGCGAGTGGCTCTTAAAATAATGTATTTATCTATCGGTAGTCGAGTTATAATGTAGTCTTTTTTGTCAAGAAATGAATATCCATTATGAGCCATGCGGAAATAGCCAAGCACAGTCATGCAGCTGTTACCTTGCAAGTCACCATTTCTTTTGGGACAGCAGTGATGGTCTATACAGTGCGGTTATGTGCGCGGTGCTTCCTTGCACTCACGAAAAAATGACTATTTTTAGCGGTGCCCATTGGTTAAGCAGCGCCTATGTAATTCAGGCATGCGCTGGAAGGAGGCTGGAGTTCAAGCCGTTCTGTCATTGCGTGGATTGACACACACGGATGCTCGTTGGGATCAATGTTGGCGTAGGCTCGATCAATATGGATTTGATTGAGTTGCCTAAATACATCATATTGAGATCGCGCCCAGGAACATCCGGCGACAACACATTTTTTTATTTTATTTGCTGGATTCGTATCATAAGTGCATAACCTCTAGAACCAGAGTGTTGCTTAAAGTGCCCTTGAAGTGAATCAGAACTCAGGGGTACTGTGTTACTAATTCGGCAAAAAATTACCCGATATCAATTCAGAATATATCTGACATGCTCTTCATAGAAAAACTGTTTAATCATTTGCGTATTGTGTTGCAGTGAGTGCAACACCGAACGAGCTAAGGCCACCCGTTGCTCCTTTGTAGCCACCACTGTCCGCCCAATCCGTTGGCTTTTTACGTGATGCCATACTAGCTCATCAGGATTGAGTTCCGGTGAATACGGCGGTAACAATACTAACGTGAGCTTACCTTGGCTAGTGCGGACAAATTCTTGTACCTTCTTGGCTCGATGAATGGGATGGCCATCAACAATCAAATAGATCGCTCGCTTGGCGTTGTGCAGCAAACGCCTTGGAAAGTCGATAAAAACGTCTGCGGTTACCCGTGATTCGGTCACCATGAAACACAGGTGACCCTTCGGCGAAACGGCTGACAGCCTATTCACGCTAAAGCGCCGACCCGTTTTCGCTACAACCGGCGTATCACCCCGTACCCCCCAAGTGGTACCACGATGATAATCCGACCGGATCGTCGATTCGTCGCCAAAATAGACCTGCGCTCGGCGCCTTTTCGCTTCTCGTTGTACTTCAGGCCAAGTTTCCTTTAACCATACCTTAACCTGAGCAGGGTCTTGCTCGTATGCCTTAAACCCAGGGCGCTGCGCACTCATCCCCCAACGAGACAGGCTATTGCCCACCGAACGCTCGCTGACTTCGATGCCAAATTTGTCTTTCAGTCATATCTGAATCATCGAGCGCGTCCACAGGGCATCGTGACAATCCAATTGCAACGGATTCGTTTTAACCCGTTCACGTAAGCGATCCGCACATTCATCGGGACACTTTCTTGGGCGACCCGTGATCTTGCCGGTGGACAGCGCCTGTTCACCACCTCGCTCATACCTGGATAAGCAATCGTCAATGCAAGAACGATGGAATCCGAGGGCTTTAATTACTTTTTGGTTCTTCCGGGTTTAGTGTGGGTGAAGCTCCAGTCTCCCACAAAAGAACATGATTGCTGTCTTCAAGTTCTCGGTATTCCGATGGCCACGAGCGTTCCGTCGGACGGTCTGGATCTTGCTGTTCATCCCCTCGGCCACTCCGTTGGTCACACGATGTCGGAGATAGTTGAGAATCCCTTCGAGATGATTCTTGACCGTCAACGCAACCGTCTTGATCGGCTCCAGTTGGCTGCGTCTCGCCCCACCGAACCAGCGTTGGAAGAACTCGCGCCCCGCTTCGACGCTGGGAGCCTCCCAGAGTTCGCCCAACATTTCTTTAATGGACCACGCGCGACCGGTCTTCAGGTTCACAGCTTTCAGGCTTTCAAAAGATTCCTTCCGTTTTTCCGGGAGGTTCTTCTCGGAATAAAGCCACAAATACTTCGTGCCTTTGAGGAGAGCGATCCCTTCTGCCTTCAGAGTTCGATTTTCCTCGCGCCGCACCTTGTCGACTGCCTTATTGACGGGCTGCGCAATGTGGAATCGATCAAACACAATCTTGTCTTTCGCCAGCGGAACCGTCTCCACGGTCGCCAGGTAGAACGGCTCCCACATGTCCATCGAGATGGCTTCGATCGCACCGAACTGCGCCGGCGTCAGCCTCTCGTAATACTCCACAAGACTCGCTTTGGTCCGCTCTTGGGAGATATGGACGACGGACGAATGGTCGAGATCGTAGACGAGGGTGAAATAGTTGTGGCCCTTCTTGTACGCCTTCTCGTCGACCCCGACTCTTTGTGGGAGCTTCGTCGCCTTTGCGTTCTCGTCCCCGAGCGACGGCGCGTTGCATGATACCGAAGGTCTCGTCCCAAGAGAGACCGTTGAGACGTCGGGCTCCTTCCACTGTCTCGCACTGTTGGAGCGTGTCGATCACATGGCTCTCCATCAGGGTTGTGAACCGGGACGATCCCTCTGCCCAAGGGGCTTGGACTTGGCGAACCCCGTGCTCTGGACCCTTCACTCTCGGCAGCCTCGCATGAATCCACGTCTTGTATTCGAACAAGTCTCGATGCCTCCAAGCCCGTTCTCTTCCGTGGTCGTAGCAGGGCAGTTCCTGATCGCAATCTGGACACTTCCACTTGGTCCCTTTCTGGTGCTCAAGCCAGACATGCACTTCTTTCGCCTCTTCGTCGACATCGACGTGATGGACGCCCCAAGGGGCTACGAGAGAGAGGACGGCTTCTAAAAATTGGTGCTCAGTCATTCTGGGCTCTCACTGGGGACTGGGAAGTTTAATCAGGAGAGAATACAATACCCATTCAAAATCCGGAAGAACCGTGATAGTATTCATTCTGCAATCCAAGAGAGGCTGGTATTACTGGGAGGATCGTGGAATGAGGTTATACTTGTGGCTGTCCACACGTATCGTCGAAGGTAGCAACCAGTTGTCAGTGTTGCCCTGTCCTTGTTTGGGGTAATATACGTCGGCGTGACGTAGTTAATCACGTCTTTGTGAAGTCTAATATAATGTTAGGCGATAAAAGATGAGGCTTTGATTTATGTTACAAAGCGGCGTTGCTTTTATTATTTCAAATATTCAAGTTAAAAATTATGAGCCTGTTGAGCTTATAGATGATCACGTCTTCAGGAAAGCTAGGGGAAGTGAAGTAGATACGATAAGAGAAAAGTTAAAAGATATTACTATTTACGCGCCATTTATAAACGAAGAACTTATATACGATACTGTAATATTAGAAGAGAAATATAAGAAACATACAAAATACCATCGAAATTTACTACCAGAAGAAGAAAGAAAATACTGGGTTATAGCATACAATGGTAACAACCAATGCATGTCAAACTTAGAAGATAGCGTATCTCTTTTAGAAAATTCATTTGATATTGGTTTCCATCTTCTGTACAACGAGCCAAACCAAGAAGGCGATACTGTCGGAATGATGTCATCAGAGGGTTGGGTGGCAAAATATAGATATACAGAACGAAACAATGCTAACGCAATAGAAGTCGGAATAGATGAAATAAAAAGAATACAGAACATCACTGCTGTCCCATAAACTTTCATGAAAATGTAAACTGCATCTGGACCTGAGTTTCAATAGGGCCTGGAGGGTCTCCTTTGAGTAGTCCCCACAGGTCTCTTCGCTCAAATAAATTGACTTGAAAGAGTCTAATAATCTGTTGAATGCTTAAATCGAGTTTGCTACAGAATTTCAGGTAAGCAACCATTAAATACATACACATAGCGACCCCTATTTGAGTCATGACAGCATTTTTTGACGTCCCTACGAATGACTTAATCTTCAAATTTTGTTTGATGCATTTGAAAAATAACTCGATTTGCCAACGCGACTTATAAATATCTGCAATGGTTTTGGCAGTCAATTCGAATTGATGGGTGAGAAAGACGTAATGCTTGCCGGTCCCTGGGTCACTATAACCCATCCGGCGCAACTTAATCGGGCAGGTATCGGCTTTAGGGCCCGTTAAAATCAGCGTCCGCTCCGAGGTGATGCCCTGCTCTTTATTGACCGGATGGCGAGAAATCACTCGGTATTTCGTATTGGCTTTCAACCGGGTGACAAAATAAATCCCCTTTGAATTGAGCAAGTTAAACCACGTGTAGTCCGTATAGCCACGATCAAACACCACAATAGAACCCGCATCCAGTTCTAAACTACGGCCTTGTGTAATATCTTGTTGTTTGCCTTCGGTAATAGTCATAAAGACCGGTAAAAAACCATCATGGTCCAGACCAACCTGTAGTTTAATCGCGCCTTTGGTCTTGCGAAATTTGGCCCAAGGAAATAGTGATAAGCATAAATCGATGGTCGATGCATCCAAGGAATAAAGCTTATTTTTAAAACGAAACCCATGCCTAGGCGCCAAGCTTTGACATCGTGCCAGCAGCTTCCAAAATAATCCTTCGTAGAGTTGATAAGGCTGTTGCTCGTTAACACGAGCCAGAGAACTTCGACTGACCTTACCGATACCCAAATGGTAACTTTTGCGGCGTTGTTTATCCAAGTTGCTGACAATATCTCGCAAACTACAGCGCCCGGCGAGTTGGGCAAAGCTCAACGCCACAAACTGTGACCAGCGTGACATTGTCCTCAACATACGGCCTTTATGGTGGGTTTTGGCGAGGGTTTCGAACTCATGTCTAGAAATCAGTTTTAGTAGCTGTGAAAATACGCTGTTACTGTGACTCAAGGCTATTATCCTGTTGATATTGAAAGATATTCTGGACCTCCATTCTAACAAATTAGCGCAGAATAGTCTTTGATTCTAAGCTCATTCAAAAGTTTGTGGGACAGCAGTGATGTCAAGCATATTGTCACGCACGCTGAATACGACGAACTATGCAAGAAGTATGCAAAGGAGGCAGGCACATGAGATACGCAAATCTAAAGCAAAAAGCTGTAGACTTTTTCTCTGAAGCGGGCTTTGTCAGTCGCATTCACAGTGAGGAAGAGTATGAGCAAGCTCTGGAGTTAATGGATGAGCTAATCGAAGATTATGATAAATATCTTCCGGGCACCGCTAAAAATGCACTTTTTCCGCGATTGCGGCGTCGGCTCCGTGCTCCAATCCTCTGGTATCACCTAGACACTGCGGTGGTGCGCGCGGTGCTTCCTTGCACTCACGAAAAAATGACTATTTTTATCAGGCGCCCTCAAGACCCATCCATGAATAGCTCTGCTACCGAAGTCAGCAGCGCCGGTATGAGGGGGCAACCTCTGATCCGGGCGCTGATCGCCCATGTCCATGGCGTTGACCGCAGCGCGCTTGGTGACAAAACGCCTGGCAATTCATCCTCAATGCGTTGCACCGCTATCACTTCCCCGTCTGTCCCACTATACCGTCCCACTATATCAACCCGGCTTTTGTAAGCCATAACGTTTGGCTGCTCCCGCCAAATAGCCGGCTTCTGTACATCCCCGAAAGCGCCTGTTAGCTTCGGCGCTCGCTCAACTGCGGGAGATTAAGCTGATGGCATTCGAGGTTACACCACTTACTCCGATGATTGGTGCCGAAGTATCCGGCGCCGATCTAGGGCAGCTCAGCGGCGCTGAATTCGCTCAGATAGAGCAGGCATTTTTGGATCATCTGGTGCTGTTCTTCCGCGATCAAGATCTCAGCGTTGAGCAGCATATGGCGTTCGGCCAGCGGTTTGGACCATTGCATATCCATCCCGCCGCCAATGATTACCGCAAATACGCCGGATTGCCGCCGGAGATTCTTCGCATCCACGCCGATGAGAACACTATCTGGACGGCTGGCGATAAATGGCATACCGATGTGTCATGCGATCCGCAGCCTCCCTCTATCAGTATCTTGCAGTTGGAAACGGTACCGCCAACCGGCGGCGATACGTTGTTCGCCAATATGTACGCGGCTTATGAGGCCCTCTCAGAGCCTATGAAAAGCATGCTGGCCGGTTTGACCGCGACCCACGACGGTGGCCCCAACTACCGCGACCGGGCGCAAAAAGCGGGCGTGGATGTGTCGCAAAAAACCTACCCTCGCGCCTCCCACCCGGTGATTCGCACGCATCCACTGACTGGGCGCAAGACTATTTATGTCAACGCCACCTTTACCACGCATATTGACGGCATCCCGCAAGACGAAAGCGATGCGCTGCTCGGTTTTCTGTTCAACCACATCGCTAAGCCGAATTTTCAATGCCGGTTCAAGTGGCAGCGCAATTCTGTCGCCATGTGGGATAACCGGTGTGCGCTGCATCACGCCATGTGGGATTACTATCCGCAGGTGCGCTCGGGGCGGCGCGTGACCGTCACTGGCGATCGGCCTTTTCACTGAATGGGCGCTGGAGTGAATCCGAACGTCCGCATGGGTTTCATGCCGCCCGTCGAGCCTGCGGCGGGCGATTCCACCGCAACCGGCTGCGAGAATCTGTTGGCGGCGGTCCGGTTGGCGCAGCAGGCTGGCTTGGCGTATCTGGACGCGCCGCAGCACTGCATGGCGCATCGGAAAGCAAGCGGATGCCGCTGGTTGGCAAAAACCAGGCGTAAAGGCCCATGACCCCCATCACGACGCCGTAGAGGCTTAGTGTGGGCACTGTGTCTCCGGTAGGCGAATAGGTGACGTGAGTGCCTATGGCCAGCGCCAGGAATACGAGGATATAGCGCCATGCCCCGAGGATGATCTCCACTGTGGCGGCAAAGGCGAAGAAGAACACGGCCTTAATCCTTCGTTGTGATTTTTGTGCCGGATAGGAACTCGGCGTCTGTTGGGATTGCGGCGCTGCGGATCAGCATCACGCTAATGGCCACGCCAAGCGCGAGCCACAGGAGCTCCCGGGCCCGGCGAATCAGGGCCATGGCGGCGCTGGCCGCCACTTGCCCGGTCAAGGCGCCGGCCATCAGCATGAGCACACCCTCTTGCGCACCCAGGGCGGCGGGGATGAAGAACGCACCGGTGCGTACCAGTTGGGTCGCCGATTCGATGATGAGGGCCTCGGCGAAGCTGACTGGTACGCCTAGCATCAGCATGATGAACCACACCTCCAAGGTGCCGATCAGCCAGTTGACCAGGGCCAGGGCGATGGCGGCTGGAACGCGCCCGCGGGTCTTGCGGTAGAACGCCGCGAAATGAGCCTCCAATACCTCCATATGTTCCGCCCACCGCTGCTGGCGGGGCAGGATACGGCGCAAGAGTGTGGAAAGCCCACCGTGGTGCTGCACGGCCCAAAATCCGGCGGTGCCCATGCTCAATGCGCCAAGGCCGATCCCGGCAATCCATTTCAATTCGCCCTGCAGGACGGGTGAGGCGATGATGAGGGCGAAGCCGGCTAGCAGGAATATGATTAAACTGATGAGATTGACCGTCCGGGATACTATTACCGAGGCGGTGCTTTCATGCACATCAATGCCGTAGTGCCGCTTGAGAAGCAGTATTTTCAGCGGCTCGCCACCAAATCCCGCAGCCGGCAGCAGAGCGTTATACGTCTCTCCCGCTACCCTGATGAGGAAGATCCGTACGCTCCAGGACCAGGACAGTGGTGGCGTGGTGAGACATAGATGCCAGGTGATCGAATCTACATAAAATCCCGCTAAATAGATGAACAGGGCGCCAATGACGACTGTCCAGCCGGCGTTCGCCACCTGCATGAAGAGTTCCAGCAGGTCGAACTGGGATAAGAACCATGCGAAGAGGCTGGCTCCGAAGACCAGCGCCAGGGCGCGCCACAAAGCCGGCGTCACGGGCGGGTCAATGGGGCACGGTAGTCGGTGGGGAACCTGGGCTGCTGCTACTCAGTGATGGAATTGAGCACGGTTGCGGAGCATGTATGCCGGTCCATGCACATTGTTGATGGCGGCGTTTTCGCCGTAGAGGCTCTCTTTCATGCGCCCGTACACTTCGCGATCCGCACCTAGCCGGGCCAGCGAAGCGGCTTTGGCGGTGGCTGCTTCGAGCAGCGTTTCAAGTGGTGCCGTGGCCTGCACGATGCCCGCCTTCAAAGCGTCCGGGCCGGTCCATCGGCGTGCGTGCTGCACCGTCTCGAAGAAGGCGTTCATCGGCATCTTATGACGAAACAAAGCCAATTCGGGGGGAGGGATCACCATGCCTATTGCCACCTCGTTGGCGCAGGCAAAACCCCGGTCCACGCGCATGAAACGAAGATCGTGACTGAGCGCGGCCATGAAGCCTGCGCCGAAAGCGTGGCCGTTCACCGCCGCGATGGTGGGGATGGGCAGGGTGATGATGCGGGCCATCAAAGCCATGAACTCATCGCCAAATACGCTGCGATCGCCGCCTGGATGGGCTCCTTGCGAGCGGTGCCATTCCAGATCCAGGCCGTTTGAGAAGAACTTTTGCGAGGCCGACGCCGTTACCAGGGCGGCTGGACCGGTTGACGCCTCTACTTCGTCCAGAGCCGCGGCGAACGCCCGTACGAATGCCGTGTTCCAGCGGTTTTCGCCAGCGTTCATAGTGAGGCGAAAGACATCGCCCTCTTTATTCAGTTCGATCATGAATGCCTTGCTCTTAGGTGTTTTATGTCTTGTTATGGCTTGGGCGGGAATCGAACGAGCAGCTTCTCCGCGTCTCCCCAGCCGTTTTGCAAGGTGGTCATGGTGTCTATCTTGACCACCATGTTGGAGATGAGCCAAGTGCCATCCACCCGGGTGAAGCCCCAATCATAGCTGCCCCAGCCGACGTAAGAGTGCCCGCCGTTGGCATGTAGCACCAGCCAGTTGGACCAGCCTAGCGCCGTGTCCGCACCGGTCAGATCGATTTGCTCGTTGGTGATAAAGCGTTTGCGGTTGACGAAGCGTGCTTGGTAGCCCTTGAAGAGCCGCACTATGTTGTCCCGGCCGCTGATCACTTTGCCCTGGGACCAGGGGACGGTCTGGCAGGTAGCATCTTCGGTGTAGATAGCGGCTAACTCCTCGTCCAATTCCTCATCGACGGCGCGGGCGTAGCGGGTCATGAGCCGCCAGCAGGCGTTCTTGTCGGTGAGTGTTCGGAGCTGCTCGGCGAGCCGTTCCATACGTGCGTAGGCGCTCATGCGGGCCGGCCTTTTGGCGGGTATTCTATGCGGTTGGCGCAGACTAGCACGGTGGGCGCGGTTATTGGCGAATGCCGGCTAGAAGTGTTGCAATGGTGGCCCTTAAGTAATGACCGCTACCGTGTGGCTCTATTCGAGGTAGGCCCGATGCCCCAATCCGCTCTCGCTTTAATGCCCAACAACACCATGAAGTTCGGCATTTTCCTGGCGCCTTTTCATGATTTAGGCGAAAACCCCACTCAGACCATGCGCCGTGACATGCAGCTTCTCGAATGGCTGGATCAGCTGGGTTACCACGAAGCATGGATCGGCGAACATCACTCCGGTGGTTTCGAGACCATCGCCTGTCCGGAGGTTTTTATAGGCGCTGCGGCCGAGCGTACCAAATATATCCGTTTGGGTACCGGCGTGACCTCGTTGCCTTACCATCACCCGTTCATGGTGGCGGGCCGTGCCACCCAGCTCGATCACATGACCGGTGGCCGCTTCATGTTGGGCGTGGGGCCGGGTGCTCTGGTGGGGGACGCTTACCGGATGGGCATCGATCCGGAAGCGCAGCGGCGCATGATGAACGAGTCATTGGACGTCATCGCCGCTCTTATGAAGGGTGAACGAATCACCATGAAGTCCGACTGGTTCGAAGTGGTGGACGCACAGTTGCACATAGCGCCGTATACCGTACCCCGAACGGAGATGGCGGTGGCGTGCGCCCGCTCACCGTCCGGGGCGCTGGCTGCCGGTAAACATGGCATCGGTATGCTGTCCATAGGCGGCACTAACGATGAAGCCTTACAGCACCATGCCAACAACTGGCGCATGTGCGAGGAGGCGGCTGCGGAGCATGGCCAAACGGTGAACCGCGAGCATTGGCGTTTGGTGACGCTCATGCACATCGCCGAGACGCGCGAGCAAGCGCATAAAAACATCAAGTTTGGACTCGAGCAGTTCGCCACTTATTTCAGGGATATTTCCACCTTTCCCATCGTGCCGCACGATGTGGGTGACGCTTACGAATACCTCACCGAAAACCGCATGGCCGTCATCGGTACACCGAGCGATGCCATCGAATACATCGAAGCCTTGCTGGAGGGTTCGGGCGGTTTCGGCAGCCTCATGCAACTGGCCCACAATTGGGCCGATTGGGAGGCTACCAAGCGCAACTACGAGTTAATCGCCCGCTACGTTATGCCGCATTTTCAGCACTCCAATGTGTTGCGCCGGACCAGCTACAACTACAGCCGGGATAATAAATTCCGGTTTCAGGAGCAGGCAGCGCGGGCGGTGCAAACGGAGATTGAACGCTACAACACGAAGAAGGGAGAAGCGGCGCAGTAGCCCGTATGGGCTTCGTTCTATGCACCTGATTGAATGAGAGAGAGGGCACAGTGAAGATCTACCACGCGCCGAACAGCCGCTCGGTTCGCATTGTTTGGCTATTTGAAGAGCTGGGGCTACCGTACGAGCTTGAACTATTCAAGCTCGGCGAAAAGCGCATGCGCGGGCCGGACTATAGGAAAATCCACCCGCTGGGGCGGGTGCCCGCCCTGGCAGACGGTGAGGTGACGATTTTCGAATCGGGCGCCATCGTGCAATACGTGTTGGCTAAGTATGCCGATGGCCGCATGGTGCCACCGCAAGACTCACCCGAATTCGCTGCGTACTTGCAGTGGCTGCACTACGCGGAGGGCATGATCATGCCCCATGTGAATATCATCGTGGTGGAAACGCTGTTCTTACCGGAAGAGCGGCGCAATCAGACCAATGTGGACCGCTCAACGAAGCAACTGGGCAAGATGCTGGATGCCGTGAATGAGCAGTTGGAAGGGCGTGAGTATCTTGTCGGCGAGTTTTCCGGCGCCGACATCATGACTGGCCACGCATGTGTGGTGTCAGCCCGTTTGGGCGCGGATGTGTCGGATAAGCCGAATGTCAGCGCTTATATAGACCGGCTGAAAGCGCGGCCGGGGTTGGCTAAGGCGTTTGCTACGGGGGCCTAGGGCGCTGCCCACCCAAGTGTGTGCCACTAAAATGTTCCGATAAGTCCGGTGCGTATGGCGCCGGGCATATCTGTAGCACAGATTAGGGAATTTAATTAATACAAAAGGGCGGGTTCGTGCACAACGCGGTAACACGCCTCACAAACTATGCTTGAATCTCATACCAATGCCATTGAGCAAATTTTGCTTGCCCAAAGCAAAGCAGCGCAAAACGCCGGCCATCCCAACTTGCGCGGGGGGCCACGCGAATGGTTCATTCGGGATTTCTTAATGAATCATTTGCCGAGCAGCCTGGAAATAGGCCAGGGTGAGATCATTGATGAGAATAGCCAGCCAGAGCCTGCCCCGGATGAGTACAGAAACCAGGTCGATATCGTTGTCTATAGGCGCGACTTGCCAAAGATAATGTACTCGCAAGACAACGCTGCTTATCTAGCGGAAGGAGTCGTTGCCACAATAGAGAGCAAATCTGATTTAACGGAGTGTGAACTTACGAAAGCATGCCAGGCTAGTCAGTCGCATAAGGCTTTATCAAGAACGCCGCCACTGTACAAATTCGACGACGTTCAAGATCGAATTCGTACCTATGTAGTCGCGTTGAATACTCGACAACCTAGGTGATCATATGAAGGTGAAAGTTTATAAAGCGAAGCGGTCGGATAGTTCAGGTTCGAAGGTGTTTTTGTTGATTGCATCCCAGTCATCGCTAGAATCCGTTCCAGCGGACATTTTGGAGCAAGTTGGTGACATGGTTCCTTTTCGTGATTTTGAGCTGCTTCCAGGGCAGCAGCGTATTGCTTTAGACACAGATGAGGCCCTGAAGGCTATAGACGAGGAGGGGTATTACATCCAAGGTGCGAAGATTGAATTTGCAACTGGTACGTAATCAGCCACCCATCGAGTCTGTCAGTTGGTATGAAAGGCTAGCGGTGGACTCTACATCTTGCACCAGCACCCACGGACGCACGATTACTGCCCAGACCTCCGCTTTCGTCTCGATCCAGCACCGCGCCGTATCGTCGGCAACTGGATGTAGCGCATTGGCCACCATCAATTCCTTTAGCTTGACACCATCGTCTTTAGCGATGCGGCACTAACGATGAAGCGTTGCAGCACCATGCCAACAACTGGCGCATGTGCGAGGAGGCGGCTGCGGAGCATGGCCAAACGGTGAACCGCGAGCATTGGCGTTTGGTGACACTCATGCACATCGCCGAGACGCGTGAGCAAGCGCATAAAAATATCAAGTTTGGAAAAACGCATGCGCGGGCCGGGCTATAGGAAAATCCACCCGATGGGGCGGGTGCCCGCCCTGGCAGACGGTGAGGTGACGATTTTCGAATCGGGCGCTATCGTGCAATACGTGTTGGCTAAATATGCCGATGGCCGCATGGTGCCGCCGCAAGACTCACCCGAATTCGCTGCGTACTTGCAGTGGCTGCACTGCGCGGAGGGCATGATCATGCCCCATGTGAATATCATCGTGGTGGAAACGCTGTTCTTACCGGAAGAGCGGCGCAATCAGACCAATGTGGACCGCTCAACGAAGCAACTGGGCAAGATGATGGATGCCGTGAATGAGCAGTTGGAAGGGCGTGAGTATCTTGTCGGCGAGTTTTCCGGCGCCGACATCATGACTGGCCACGCGTGTGTGGTGTCAGCCCGTTTGGGCGCGGATGTGTCGGATAAGCCGAATGTCAGCGCTTATATAGACCGGCTAAAAGCGCGGCCGGGGTTGGCTAAGGCGTTTGCTGCGGGGGCCTAGAACGCTGCCCACCCAAGTGACAAGTGTGTGCCGCTAAATGTTCCGATAAGTCCGGTGCGTATGGCGCCGAATGATTTCGGTAACACCTTGAGCATGTTGGTAGGTGGTATGACCGGAGTTATACTATTCCGATGAAGACAGCGATTTCCCTTCCGGATGAGGTGTTCGAGGCTGCTGAGCGCGCCGCGAAAGATCTGGGAGTCTCACGTAGCGAACTCTATGCGAGCGCCGTACGTGATTATGTAGAGCGTATCCAGCGAGAGGGTGTCACGGCGAGACTCAACGCCGTCTACAGAAGCGGCGGAGAAGATTCCACTCTTGATCCGATCATCGACGCTATGCAGTTCAATTCGGTTAAAGACGAGGTTTGGGATTGAAGCGTGGAGAAATCTGGTGGGCTGATTTACCGGAGCCACATGGATCCGAGCCGGGATATCGCCGCCCCGTGCTCATCGTTCAATCAAATGACTTCAACCAGAGCGAAATTCGTACGGTGATTGTTGCAACAATCACCAACAACCTGCGGCTCGCGGATGCACCAGGCAACGTCAAGTTGTCGAAACGAGAAACTGGGTTGCGCCGTAAGTCTGTTGTCAACGTGTCTCAGCTCATAACGCTGGATAAGTCATTCCTAACCGATCGTGTCCGTGCTATTTCTCAAAGAGCACTTCAGGGCACCTCTAAAAATTACAATTTTGACATTTCGCCAGAGCGTAAGTGACTGATTTTATAGATCATCAGATTTCAGAATGTGGATTATTAGAGGTGCCTTTATTTTATAAAGGCGTGGAAATGGCAGAAACACAAATTGAATGGACGGACGCTACGTGGAACCCGGTTGCAGGCTGCTCTTTAGTGAGCGCGGGCTGTAAGCATTGTTATGCCATGCAAATGGCGCGGCGGCTTGAAGCCATGGGCGTTGAAAAATATAAAGGGCTGACTCAAAAGCGCGGTAAAAACATAAAATGGAACGGCACGGTAAGAGAGGATCAGGCAGCATTACAGGTGCCGTATAAATGGAAAAAGTCGCGAAAAATATTTGTAAACTCCATGAGCGACCTTTTCCATGAAGGCGTGAGTAATGACTTTATTATGTCAGTTTGGAAGGTCATGCGTGAAACCCCTCAGCATAATTACCAGATATTAACGAAGCGACCAGGCAGGATGCGAGATATCGTATCGAAACAAATTCCTGAAGTGCTGCCGAATGTCTGGCTTGGCACAAGCGTTGAAAATGCAGATGTCATAGATCGTATAAATGACCTGCGTGAAACTCCGGCCTCGATCCGGTTTATATCCTTTGAGCCGCTTATTGACTCGGTTGGTGCAGTGAGTTTAAGAGATATCCATTGGGCTATAGTCGGTGGTGAAAGTGGGAATAAGGCCCGGCCTATTAAGGAAGAATGGATAGATGAAATTCATACTCAATGCGATATTTACGATACCGCATTCTTTTTTAAACAATGGGGCGCGTGGGGAAAGGATAATCAAAAACGCTCAAAAAAAGCCAATGGCCGCGAATATCGAGGTAGAACATGGGATGAAATGCCCATTATAATAACGAGCGCAGCAATATAAAATGGCTTTTTCACAATGGCTAGGAAAGATTATGACTGGGAAGATGGCGCTCAACTTGAGGAACACACGAAAAAGAAGCATATCATTCTCAGGGAATATTTCAGAGAATACCTGATTACCCGCTGTCAGCTGCCGAAACAGGAAAAGTTCAGGTTGGTTGTTGTTGACGGCTTTTCCGGGGCTGGCCTTTATCAATGCGGAAGTTATGGCTCTCCTCTCATATTTGTTGACGTTCTCACAAAGACAACGAACGAAATTAACTTACGCCGCCTAAATAAGGGGCTTCGGCCTTTACAGATAGAGTGTTTGTTACTACTTCGGCAAAAAATTACCCGACACAAATTAATAAAATATGTTATAATGATACTATGAAAAAGACAGACGGTCGCTCACTGCCCCATTCCGCGCGAGAAGCCATCCGTAGGCACGCGGTTGCGCAAGTATTATCGGGTGAAAGCCCTGAAAAAGTAATTAAAGCCCTCGGATTTCATCGTTCTTGCATTGACGATTGGTTATCTAGGTATGAGCAAGGCGGTGAACAGGCGCTGTCCACCGGCAAGATCACGGGTCGCCCAAGAAATTTCCCGATGAATATGCGGATCGCTTAGGTGAACTAGTTAAAACGAATCCGTTGCAATTGGATTGTCACGATGCCCTGTGGACGCGCTCGATGATTCAGATATGACTGCAAGACAAATTTGGCATCGAAGTCAGCGAGCGCTCGGTGGGCAATAGCCTGTCTCGTTGGGGGATGAGTGCGCAGCGCCCTGGGTTTAAGGCATACGAGCCAGACCCTGCTCAGGTTAAGGTATGGTTAAGAGAAACTTGGCCTGAAGTACAACAAGAAGCGAAAAGGCGGCGAGCGCGGGTCTATTTTGGCGACGAATCGACGATCCGGTCGGATTATCATCGTGGTACCACTTGGGGGGTACGGGGTGATACGCCGGTTGTAGCGAAAACGGGTCGGCGCTTTAGCGTGAATAGGCTGTCAGCCGTTTCGCCGAAGGGTCACCTGCGTTTCATGGTGAGCGAATCACGGGTAACCGCAGACGTTTTTATCGACTTTCCAAGGCGTTTGCTGCACAACGCCAAGCGAGCGGTCTATTGGGTTGTTGATGGCCATCGAATTCATCGAGCCAAGAAAGTGCAAGAATTTGTCCGCACTAGCCAAGGTAAGCTCACGTTAGTATGGTTACCGCCGTATTCACCGGAACTCAATCCTGATGAATTGGTATGGCATCACGTAAAAAGCCAACGGATTGGTCGGACAGTGGTGGCTACAAAGGAGCAACGGGTGGCCTTGGCTCGTTCGGTGTTGCACTCACTGCAACAGAATACGCAAATAATTAAACGGTTTTTTCTATGAAGAGCATGTCAGATATATTCTGAATTGATGTCGGGTAATTTTTTGCCGAATTAGTAATTCTCAATGATAAAAATAAAGCGATTATTGAAAAACTTCGAGAAAATATCGCCCCACTCTTGATTCAGGCAAAAGATACCGAACCGAACCTGTATATTGAACCTAAATTTTTAACAAAAGCTTTTGACGATGCATTTCCTCAGATAACAATACGACTGAAAGCTGCAAAGTGTGGGAATGTTATTTTTAACCTTGATCAGTGTGGATATTCTCATGTCACCTCGATAAATATCAAGCATATTATGAGTTCATGGCGTTCGGCAGAAGTGCTGCTAACGTTTATGATTGAAAGTATGCTGGCGTTTTTGTCGCAGCAAAAAGACTCACCCAGTGTTCCATTGGAACCTGAAGTTAAACAGAAGGTAGACCTTTTGCTGAATGATCGAGGGCTTCTGATTAAAAAACAATGGCTCGGAGAAGCGGAAAAAATTGCCTTTGCTCATTTAAAAGGCTGTGCACCTTACGTAAGCCCGTTCTCCATCAACAACCCGACCGGGTGGCGCTATTGGCTGATGCATTTTGCCAATGCCTACCGAGCACGACAGGTATATAATAATGTGCTTCATCAAAATAGCATGTCGCAAGCACATTTTGGTCGTTTGGGTTTAAGTATGCTGTCTTATAATCCTGCGGAAAATGAAGGCCAGCTGTATTTGTTTGAGAAAGACTCACGCAATCTCGCAAAGAAATCACTCTATGACGATATTCCAAGGTTCATAGCGGAGTCTGGCGACACAATGGCTATGAAAGATTTCTATGCCACAGCTTATAGCGAAACGCCCGCCCATAGTGATGACATCCATGAAATGATCATGAAAAATCCTGATATGGAAGTTATCACGGAAAAAGGCGGAAAACGCAGAGAGGCTACTGCAATCAAAGAGAGTGACACATTAAAACTCAAAAGCCAAAAGAGCTTGTTTTTTATGTTTGACGATTTTTCATAGGGTAGGGCTTAAAGGTCGCTTGTCACTTGCATTCGCTTTCAGAGTGATCCAAAACGGCGCTTGCGTTTTGACGGGGCCGAAGGCCCCGCAGCCGGGGGTATCCAACAGGGGCGCGTAGCGGGCCCCTTTGGGAAGCTCTTGAATTGCCGCCGCTGGTGGTATCAACCCGGAAATCAAATACCCACGTTATGCGGCGTAGCTAATCGACTCCGCTTCAAAGTATTTCATAACCCGTTTGGGTTGATTCTGTAGGGAGCGTAGCTTTCCTCGTATCACCTTCGAGCATAGGAAGAATAAACGCCCACTTGCATCTAATCAAACGCTGAGCGGGTCGGCTCACAGCTCGGTTTTGAGTGATTCGCTGGGTTATTGAGCAGAGGTTTTGGATACCTTGCGCCTGTTTCGCCCGAACTGAATCAGAAATGTCCCTATAGCTGCGCTAGGCGTGAGCGAACCCCCGCCACTCGATAGCAACGTATCAGAATTAGGATGGGCTAAGTTCCAGTTGTGCTGGTGCCCGATTCTCAGGTAACGCTCCGGGTTCATTGGTACTGGCTTTGTTCTTTAGGTGCTCAAGACTCTTTTTGATTCCTACCGGAGCTTCAATATTGGCGCTCACCTTGACTTGGCCAGCCCAGTGCTCACAGGTTTCAATATCGATATTGAATACCCGTCTTAATCGTTGTGCCCAGGTCATAGCGGCTCGACGCTCGACAACGCTTTGCGGTTCAACGAATCCCCCAGCTTTCTTCCCCTTTGCCCGCTTTGCCGGTGTGACCAAAGCTCGGTGTTGACTGTTGGGCGCGAACCCACCGGCAAAGCGTGTTAGGTTGACGCGCGGTTTGGACACCAGGGCGGCCAGACGGGCAATACAATCCAGAGGTTCGAGGATCACATGGGTGGTGCCATCCCGGTAGGGCGTCTTGAGCGGGTATCGAACTTTGCCATTGGCGGTCAATGCCAGACGCTGCTCCGACACGGCGGGCCTGCTGATATATCGACACAGCCGCTCAAGCTTGTCTCGTGGGTGAGGTTCAGCCACCACGCCTGCATGCCATGAGAAACTGGCCACCTTGGCCGCCTGCCCCACCTCATTGGGGTCGGCACGCGGCGGCACAGTTTGCAAGGTGAACACCTTGCGCCCCTGATGCGGCCCCATGGCAATGCGGTATGTAATCGAGTGGCCGAACCGTTGCTCCATCGCATCCTCTTCTTGCTGTTCGAACACCCGGTAGCTGTTTTCGGCATCGCGGTCAAGCAATCCTCTCCTCTCAAGGAAGCGGGCAACACGCTGACTCAACATGTTGGTTAAAGCGAGCCGTTCTTCTTGAGTGGGTACCTTCACCCGGTGAAAGCGCATCCTGCCGGTGGGATCTTGGGCATAAACACCGTCAAGAAACAGCCTATGAAAATGGACATTCAGGTTCAGTGCGCTACCGAAGCGTTGAATTAAGGGCAGCTCTAAAAATAGTCATTTTTTCGTGAGTGCAAGGAAGCACCGCGCGCAGAACCGCAGTGTATAGATGATACCTCAGGATTGGAGCACGGAACTGACGCCGCAATCGCGGAAAAAGTGCATTTTTAGAGGTGCCCGTTAGACACTATCAGCTCGCCGGGGCGGCAGACTCCACTTCTTGCACCAGCACCCACGGACGTACGATTACCGCCCAAACTTCCGCCTTCGCTTCGTACCAGCACCGTGCCGTATCGCCGGCAACTGGATGCACCGCATTGGCTGTCAT
Organism: Gammaproteobacteria bacterium; assembly: GCA_012103455.1. Taxonomy (GTDB): domain Bacteria; phylum Pseudomonadota; class Gammaproteobacteria; order HK1; family HK1; genus WLWT01. Next base: position 671,605 of record WLWT01000001.1, on the reverse strand, counting down.
CAATTCTTGCAGCCGAACACCGTCGTCTTTTGCGGTGATGAAGGCGATGTCGATGAGATCTTGGTTCGCTTCTATATGTATGGTCTTCCCGGCGGCGAAAAACCGTTGCAGATCGGCCCACGGAATGCGCGCCGTTTCAGTGACCAGTTTTGCCCGAAGAAGTTCGTCGTCCTCATCGGCTGAGTGTTCGCTCATGGTGTCACCAATGGTGCTTGATCGTGCTTGCGGCGCAGGTGCTTCTTCCCGTCCAATTACTCCAAAATGTCTTTTGCGCTCCAGCCGAGACGGCCGTGCCGCGGTGCTGGGTTGGCCGTATACGCCGTCCATACTTAGAACTTTTCATCAGGCCGCCGACTGGGTTTGCGAGTTCTTGGTCTCGAATTCGAATCCCTCATAGCCGCTGGCGGCGGCGGCATCGCAGCGTTCCCGGTAGGCGCCCACGCCACCGATGTACGGCAAGAAGAGCCTGGGTTTGCCAGGGATGTTAGCGCCCATATACCAAGAAGCGGCCCGTGGATAAAGGGTTTTATGGGCCACCACGTTGACGTGTTCCACCCAATCGTCCTCCGCCGGCAAGGTCGCGTCCACCGTGTCTAGCCCGTGGTGTTTCATGTGCGCCAGGAGATCGGTCACCCAATCCACGTGTTGCTCGATGGACACCATCATATTGCTGAGCACGGAGGGACTGCCCGGACCTGTGATCATGAACAGGTTGGGAAAGCCGTGCGAGGTAAGACCCAGATAGGTGCGCGGCCCCGCTTCCCATTTGTCCACCAGTGCTTGATGAGCGCGCCCGCGTATATCGATGGCCGCTAATGTGCCGGTCATGGCATCGAAGCCGGTGGCGAAGACGATGGCGTCGAATGCGTAGTCAGTGCCATCGGCGACCAGCCCTTCTGTAGTCAGCCCTTCGATGGGCCGATGCCGTATATCGACCAGGGCCACATTGTCCCGGTTGAATGTCTCGAAGTAGTGGCTATCGACGCAGATGCGTTTGGTGCCTATGGGATAGTCTTTGGGCGCCAGCAGCTCCGCCACCGTGGGATCGTTTACTGTTGTGCGTATCTGGTTGCGCACGAATTCGGCGGCACTCTCGTTGGCCTCGGCATCGAAGATGAGATCATTGAACGCCGCCATGAATTGCGTGCCGCCCAGGTGCCAGTACTCTTCGTAGGCCGTCTGCCGCTGCTCGGGGGACACGGCCATGGCGCTCGCATCGTTACCCTTGACCACGAGACCGTTGCGCGAATGGCGCGCTTGTTGCCGGCGCTTGGCATAGTGGTTCTTCCAATCCGCCGCATAGTCGGCCGGCATCGGCCCGTTGCGCGATGGGATCGAATAATTGGGTGTGCGTTGGAAGACGGTGACGTGGGCGGCTTGCCCGGCGATGACCGGGAGCGCCTGAATGGCCGATGAGCCGGTGCCGATGATGGCCACCCGCTGGCCGCTGAAGTCCACCGGCTCATGTGGCCAATGGCCGGTGTGATAGGTATTGCCCCGGTAGTCATCCATGCCCGTAAAGTCAGGCGTTCTGGCGGTGGATAGACAGCCCGTGGCCATCACTACGAAGCGCGCCGAGGTGACTTCGCCCGCCTGCGTGGTCACGGTCCAACGGCCAGCGGTCTCATCGAAACGGGTGGCCGTCACCCGGGTATCGAGCTGAATGTCGCGGCGCAAGCCGTAGCGGTTGGCGACGTGGTTGGCGTAGCGCAAGATTTCCGGTTGCGCGGAGAATAATTCACTCCACTCCCAGTCCTGTTCAAGCCCTTCGAATACGGAATAGGAGTACTGCATGCTTTCCACATCGCAGCGCGCCCCTGGGTAGCGGTTCCAATACCAGGTGCCGCCTACACCGCTACCGGCTTCCACGGCTCTGGCCGTCAGTCCGATTTTGCGCAAGCGGTGGAGCAGGTAGAGGCCGGAGAAGCCGGCCCCGACCACTAACACGTCCAGTTCGGGGGGTAGGGTTGTCGGGTGTTCAGACACAGTCGGGACTCCGAAGCATTAGAAGAATTAACGGTCAGTAGTGGCTGCCCGCACATCGTAACGCCGCACATTTTGGCACAAGGCGGCTGGGCGCAGGCGGTGCGCCTTGGCCGGCTGAGGAAAGCATGTGCAAATTCTGCACATATTGACGAAGAACCGCCTTATCTTCTCCCCCTGGACGTCACACGCTGGCGTCATTGTTTTTCCACCGTCACATGGCGCAATCGCCACCTGGCTGAGGAAAAATCGATGACGTTGCAAACAAAACCGGTGCTGCGCGGTGCTGCGCAGCCTTTGGTGGTTTTGGCCGTCGGGGCATTGGCGATACTGGGCGGCGTCTTGTTCGATGGCGTGTTCTTCGGCGCCAATATCACGTTGTACGGCTGCGCCGTGATCGGCGCCCTAGCCGCGCTGCGGCTGCGTAGCGGGCACACGCTGGATGCGATCGATTGGCTGTTGATTCTCGCCTCGCTCATCTGGAGTAGTGTGTTTTCGCTCAGGGATTCAACTGTTCTCATCTGGCTGGCTCTGCTCGCTTTGGGTATCACCGCGTACCTCGCTTATCTGAAGTGCGCGTTGGGTTCTTTGTCTTGTGTTTCCATCATGAGTGCGTTGCGCATCTTACCGTTGGCCGCGCGCGGCGCGGTTATGAGCGGGCCGCGGCTGTTTTGTGATGATGTGAATCGGGCAATGCACAGTAGTTCGGAACAGTTGGCGGTGGCGGCCGGTGCGCTTAGAGGTTTGCTATTCGCCGCCCCGCTGCTGCTCGTGTTCGGATGGTTGTTAACGTCCGCCGATGTCCGCTTCGAAACATTCGCCGCTCAGTTGTTCCCGTGGGATGTAGAGCGCGCTGGCATTTTCGCCGTTGCTTTTGTGATCTGCGGTGCCATAGCGGCGGCCGTTCTTCGTATCGGGGTGTTGCACCAGGACGTGCACTCGCGTCATTGTCGGCAGGTGGCGCCGTCAACCGGCGTCGTCGAGCTGATCACTGTCCTGGTGTTGCTCGATGGTTTATTCATCACCTATATCGCCATTCAATCGACTTATTTCTTCGGCGGTGAAGCATTGCTGCGCGCGGTCACCGATCTCACCTACGCGCAATACGCGCGCAGGGGCTTTTTCGAACTCGCCGCTTTATCCGTGCTGGTCGTTCCGGTGTTGTTGATGGCCAGTTGGTTAGGGCAAGCCCATGCCCACAAAGTGCGCCGCATTATCCGGGCGTTACTCGGCTTGATGATAGCGGCGGTGATGGTGATTCAATGCTCCGCCGCCGATCGGATGTACCTGTATACGCAGGCTTTTGGATTGACCGAGCTGCGCTTTTACGCAAGCGCTTTTATGCTGTGGATAGCGGCCGTCTTCGGCTGTCTTTGTGTTACCGCGCTGGGTGGCCGGGGCGAGCGGTTTTTGGTATCTGCTTTAATCGCGGGCTTGGGTGTTGTGTTCACACTGCAAGTGATCAATCCCGATGCCATCATCGCCCGCACTAATATCGCGCGGGCCACGGGGCTGAATTCACAGGGGCCGAGTTCACTGGATCTGGCATACCTGCGCAGTTTGAGCGCGGATGCAGTCCCCGCTATCGACCAAAGCTTGGCTGGTGCCACTCCAGCCAGGCGGCGGATCTGGCTCGCCGAATTGGTGGATTCCGGTAGCGATTTCGCTAGCTATGCAGCCCCGGACTGGCGCGGGTTCAACCGGTCTCGCTCGCTTGCTTTATCGGTGAAGCGCCAATGGACAGACAGCTTAAAAGAGCGAGTTTCTAAGTGAGCGGCCAGTGCGAAGAGCAATAGTATGATGGCCGGCGTCGTGGTAACGCGAGAGAGGGTGAATCCCGTGAGTACGGTGTTGGTAGCCGATGATGATCCACATATTCGTGAGGTGGTGGCTTTCGCGCTGCGCAAACAGGGCTTCGATACGTTGCAAGCATCGAACGGCAAGGAAGTGTTGGCTATGTTCGACGAGCACCGCCCCGATCTCGTGGTGTTGGATATCTTGATGCCCGAGTTGGATGGGACGCAGGTGTGCCGGGAAATTAGAAAGCGCGCGGACACGCCCATCGTGTTCCTCACGTCCAAAGATGACGCGATCGACCGCATCATCGGCTTGGAGTTGGGCGGCGATGACTACATCAGCAAACCTTTCAGTCCTAGGGAGTTGGTGGCGCGGGTACGGGCGGTATTGCGGCGTGCCATCCCGGCGGCCGGGGCTGCGCCGCAGGCTGCGGCGTCGAATAAGCCGGCTCCCCCTAAGAGCCTGTTCAAGATCTCCGAAGCAACAGCGCAATATTTGCAAGTAGCATCATGCCCAACGAGCTTTCGATTAGCCGCTCACAGTTTTTCCACAACCGGCGGTTTTTCTCAAACCATGAGAAGGTTCGCTCGACAACCCACCTCTTCGGGAGGACGGCAAAACGACCCGTGTCCGAGCGTTTGATAATTTCGACGTTCGCTCCGATTAATCTCAGCACTTCGCCAGCGAAAGCCATCCCCGTGTACCCGCCATCGCCCACTACACACCTAACCTCCGAGAGGCGCCCATCTGCTTGAGCAGCAAGTGCGGCCAGTGCCCCAGCTCGATCAGTGACATTTGCCGTGGTCACAAAAGCAGCGTGCAATAATCCCTGAGTGTCCACAGCTATGTGCCGCTTGATACCAGAAGTCTTCTTGCCTGCGTCATAACCTTTGTGGTTTGCACTGTCTGTGTTCTTCACGCTCTGTGCATCAACGATGATCAGGCTGGCTTTGCCACTGCGCCCCTGGGATTCGCGGGCCTCGCCAACCCATTTTTTTAACGCCTTGTCCAAGGCGCTGCAAGAGTCTTCTGGGGACGATTGCCGCCAGATAGTGAAATACTCATGCACACTTCGCCACTTTGGATACTCGTTGGGCAACATGCGCCATTGGCAGCCGGTCTTCAGCACGTACAACACTGCGTTGAACACGTGATAGAGATCGAGTTGTCTTGGCTTGGTTCGCCGACGCGCCGCCTCCAGGATCGGTCTAACTTTCTCGAACTGTTGGCGAGATAGGTCACTCGGGTAGATTCGCTCGTCTGTCATTGCCTTCGCAGCCGCTATGACTATGGATAACAATAGTTTAGGTCAGATGTCCAAAATCGTCAGATCTTGAACAGGTTCTAAGACTTTGCTAGGCGGCCGGCTCACATTGGATTGGGTGCGGCATGAAGTCGGTTTTGACGGCAGCAAATTGGAGCTGACCCTCACCGAGTTCGGCATTTTAAGAACGCTGGTGGAAGTGCCCGGGCGGGTGTATTCGCGCGATGAGTTGATGGACCGGGCTTACGTCGGACACCGGGTGGTGAGCGATCGCACTATCGATTCGCATGTGCGCCGGTTGCGGGGGAAATTCAGGGCCTTGGGTATCGATCCGGTGCGCACGGTCCACGGACTCGGTTACAAGTTCAATAGCACACCGTGACCAGCGCCTGGCCGCGTCCGAGGCTTCGCCTCATCTTGGCGACGGTGAATATCGTCATCTTGTTGTTGCCACTAGCCGGCTTGGGCTTGCTGCGGCTGTACGAGAGTGCCTTGGTGCGGCAAACGGAAGCGGAGCTTATTGCGCAAGCGGCTTTCGTCGCGGCCTTATACAAGGCGGAACTGGTGCGCCAGGCGGCCGATTCCAAGTTGGATTTATCGCGTTACGGGCGGGTTAACCCAGTGGCGCGCGATAGGGTGCCGCGCTGGCAACCCCGCGAGGCGCGTCTGGATCTCGCCAGTGCCCCGGTTCTCCCACCCGTTCCCGATGCGATGAGCGGCCCGCCGGCTGACGCTTTGGCGGCTGAGGCCGGGGCCCGGCTCATGTCTATCTTGCAAGACGCGCAGAGAACTACCTTGGCCGGTGTGCGGGTGGTGGATTATCAGGGCGTGGTGGTTGCTAGCACGGGGGCAGAGCTAGGGGCCAGTCTGCTGCACCTGACTGAGATAGCCAGCACTTTGGAGGGCCGCGGCACCAGCACGTTGAGGGAACGGTTACCGCAACAACCGCTGCCCCATTTCACCTCTATCTCGCGTGGCGCAAAGCTGCGGGTGGTGGTATCGGCTGCTGTGGTCGAGGACGGGCGGGTGCTCGGTGGGGTGCTCGTGTCTAGAACGCCACGGACTTTGGGAGAAGTCCTCTACCACCGCCGGTATCAATTGACGCTGGCGGCAGTGGCCATGGTCATGGTGGTGTTACTGATTGCAGTGTTCACCTCATTGACCATCAGCCGTCCGGTGCGTGCGCTCATTCAGCAATCCGGGCGCGCCTTGCGGGGAGAGACCGGGGCCGTTGTGCCGCTCGCGTACCCCGTGACGTTGGAAGTCGAGCAGTTGTCTGAAGCGGTGGCTGAAATGGCTACGGATCTCGAAGACAGAGCGCGGTACATCAGAACCTTCGCATCCCACGTCTCGCATGAATTCAAGTCGCCGCTCACTGCGATTCGCGGCGCCGCCGAGTTGTTACAGGACCATCCGGATATGGAAGCCGATGAGCGCGATCGTTTCCTCGCGAACATCGGCGCGGATGCCGCGCGCTTGAACCGGTTGGTGGGGCGTCTGCTCGAATTGGCACGGGCCGACACCATCCCGCACGGCGGAGGCCAACACGGTGGAGGCCAACACGATGAGAAAGCCGTTTGCGATGCGGCGGACGTGTTGCAGCGGATCGGGCAACGCGGCGGCGTGGATCTCAAGGTGGGCGAGGGTGAATGCAGGATTGCGATCGACAGCGCTACCCTGGAGTCCATAGTGGCTTCGCTGCTGGACAATGCCCATCAGCATGGGAGTGGGCGCGCCGGTATCGCCTGCACGGTAGACCCCCGAGGCGCTGGGGTGGTCATCGATGTATGGGATGAAGGCGCCGGTATTTCCAAGGAAAACGCTGAGCGGATATTCCAACCCTTTTTCACAACAGCTCGCAACCGCGGCGGTACGGGGCTTGGTCTTAGCATCGTAAAAGCGTTGGTGAACGCCCACGGTGGCAGCATTGAATTGGTCGCACAGGTCTCTAGAACCACATTTCGCATGATTTTCCCCCTAGTGGCCCATCAGTAGTTGGTGGCCCATCAGTAGAGGGATGGCCCATCAATAGAGGGATGGCAAGAAAGCGCCGCTCTTCTCCCGTGTTGTACGGTGTTTAGCCGGTTGTTTTAGCTGCTTGAATGCAAGGGTGTGCCACGGCTTCAAACTCGCGGCGGTGGGCCGGCCATAGAGTGCTTCGTTCAAAGCCAATAAGGCTTGTCGGGTGGACTCGTCGCCGGCGCTCGCAGCCACTTGTGCGAGGGTTGATGGCGGGTCGTCATAGCAGCGGGCTGCCGCCCATGTGAGTACTGCCTCGCGCGCGGCTTTTGCGTCGCTCGAGCGCACGGCAGCGCGGAACTGCCTGGTGGCGCGGTACCGTGTTCTCAAGCGGCGCCAAGAGGCCGGCAGCGGCAGCCGCCACAGGCAAATAGCGATGGTCGATAACAAGACGGCCGCCGCCAGATACCCTGGCCAAAGTGCTGTTTGCGCCTGCCCGGCGGTGTCTTCGGCGGTGGCGATCAGTGTGTGTGCGCGAGTCGCTACTGTGCGTCTTGCGTTGCTCCGTGTGTTCCACCAAGGCAGCACTAGCTTGGGGAAAACGAAGGTGGCTGCGCGGTCGGCCACGATGGAAAACGTTTGCGTGCGCCGCGCTAGCAGCGCTTCGCCCTCCGTGACTGTCTCTATAGTGGCCGGTGCTGGGTAAATCCGCACCCCCTCGGGCACCGGCGGGGTGAGCGCAGGCAGTTGGGCGGCAGTGAGGCCGCGCGCGCTTATGCTGATGGTGCGAGAAGTGGGTTCACCGGCCACCAACAATGGCGTTTGTTGCCGCCATGAATCGAAGATGATGAGGGCGCTCGCCGGGATCCATTGGTCATTTTCAGCCGCCACCGGACGCGCCCGCACCAATACGCCGTGGCCACGCCCCTGTACGCGCACCGAGCGGGCCACGGGGCGCCTGTACGAATCTATGAGCGCCCCGCCGCCGCGTCTTGCTTTGGCGAAACCGGTGTATTGCGCGGCGGGCAGATGGAATGGGCCGCTAGACTGGGCCAATACACCATAAGTGCGCTCCAGCACTCTGTAGTCGCGATGACCCAGGCGGATTTTGTAGCGTTTGTCCGTGCCCAGTGGCTTGATGATGGCGTTGGCGTGCTCGGGCGCGGACAGCTCTCCCCGGCTCAAGCGAATATCCGTCGCGGAATATAAGCGCACGCGGTAGAGCATCAGTTGCTGCACGTAGGGTGACAGCGGTTCAAGGCTTGATTCGATGAACAGGGCTGATGAATCGAGCTGGGTGTTCGAGTTGCTCCGGGCCCAGGCGCTACCAGTGCCGAGCATTGCCGCGGCCGCCAGCAGCCAAGCATCGATCGCCCAGTGATGCTTCATCACCATGGCATCGCCGGCTTCGGTGCCCGGGCGAGGCCACGGTCGCGCAGCCGCCGCTTGTGTTCCAATATCAGCTTGCGCCGGATGAGCCCGCTCGGGTCGTCCGGAATGCGGCGCAGCCATTGCTCCAGGGCTTGTCTGCGCTCACCACGGGAGATACTTTCCGCATCGAGATCAAGAGAGCCACCGTCGCCGCCACCGCCCGTGCGGGTGCGTTCGCCATCAGCGGAGTAGCCGGTGTTGTCGGCAGCGCCGGCACGGTTGTTGCCGCCCCCCTCGTCGTCATCGCCGCCGGCCCCCTGTACGCCCTCTTGGCTCGGGTCCGGTGAGTCGGCGGCCGACAGCGCGGCGTCAGGGGGCGGGCGGGTGCCGCCACTTCGCTCCATGGGGCTGTTGCCGCCCTCGCTGGGGGCCTCTTCGATCAGCGAGTCCGCGCCGCTATCGGGTTTTGGGGATGGGCTTTCATCGGCTTTTATCTCGGGGTTAGCCGCGCCATTCGTCGCTGCGTGAGCGGCGTCTTCGTCCAAGGCACTGAGAACACTGGCGATGATAGCCCGGTTGAATTGTCCATCCACGTGGTTTGGTTGCAAAGCCAGTAACCGGTCGAATGCCGCCAAGGCGTCGTGAAAACGGCCTAAGCGGGCGAGCAAGGTGGCGTGGTTGTAGCGCGAAACGCTGTCGCTCTTGGCGTTGAATGCATGCAAAGCACCGGCGTAGTCGCCGTATCTATAACGGGCCAAACCGCGCCAGCGCCGATCCTCGAAGAGACCGGCGGCGCGGCGGTAGTCGCCCGCCGCGAACGCTTCGGCGCCGCGTTGATCGCGGCTTTGCCACCATGAGCTAGGATCTGCGGCCAGCGCATTGTGAGATGGCCATACAGTACTCAGGGCGATTGCCGCAATAGCTAGGTGCACCCAGCCTCGTCTGAACAATAAACTGGCGAGGGGTACCAGCAACAACATGAGCCAAGGGCCTTCATCGCGCCAGGTGACCGTGCCAGCGCCGTCTTGCTGATTTTGCGTACCTCTAGCCGGTGTGTTGGGCGCTGATGGGTTGGGCGTAAGGATAGCTATGTCCTTGCCGTCATCGGTGAGCGGCGTGAATTGCCCGGTGGCCAATGCTTGCGCTTTCGCTAAATCAGCGAACGAGCGCACCGGCGTACCATCAGGCAGGAGCAACGGCTTGCCTGTTGCATCCGGCACTGGCGCACCCGCCTCGGTGCCGACGGCGAGAATAGAAAGCGTATGGGGCGCAAGCGTGTGCACGGCAGCAGTGAATTCAGCATTGAAATCCGCCGCATCGGTGATCAGCAAAATGTCGCCGCGCCCCGTCTCGTCGCGCTCCAGCAGGCGCCGCGCCAACGCCAGAGCCGGGACCAACGCTGTGCCTTGTACGGGCATCAAGCGGGTGGACAAGCCATCGACCATGGCGGCGATGGTTTGAGCGTCATCGCTTAAAGGTGCGATCAGGAACGGCTCGCCGGCGAAGGCGATGAGAGCGGTGCGCGCAGTGGTGCGCGCCAGTAGGTCGCGCAGTTTTAGCCGGGCCATGAACAGGCGGCTCGGACTCACGTCTTGCGCGTTCATGGATTGGGAGAGATCGAGCAAAACGACCCTGGAAAGCTGTGGCCTGTGTAGCGGCTCGGGGGTCTTCACCCAGGCCGGTCCGGCCAGCGCGACGGCGGCCAATATGGCGCCGGCGCCGGCCACTACTAGGACCATGGGGAAACCCTGGCGGTGGCCCGGTTCGCGCAGCGCATCGAGTAGGTGTGGATCGCAAACCGTATGCCAGATGTCCTGCTTGCCGGTGCGCCTATGCATGATGATGAGCAGCAATACGGCAGGGGGAATCATCAGCAGCCAAAGAGGATGTAGAAAATGCAAGCCGCTCATGGTTGCACGCGCTCAGGTGGTGAGACGGCGATGGTCTCGCGCCGTTGCTTGAGCGCCACGGCGATAGCGAATAACAAGGCCAGTGCCAGGGGCCAGCGGTAGAGTTCGAGTCGGGGCTGGACTTTGCGGCCTTTTTGTTCGCGGGGTTCGAGCGCATCGATACTCTGGTATACCCGCTCCAGTGCGGCTCTATCGCTGGCGCGGAAGTAGCGTCCTCCGGTTTGCTCGGCGATGCGCATGAGTACGGTTTCGTCCAGATCGGCGGTGGCGTTGAATTGGAATACACGCAGGCGGGTGTCCGGCTCACGCGTGACGGGGGAGCCTAGGCCGACGGTGTGAATGCGCAGTCCCACTTGCCGCGCGAGCAAGGTGGCTTGTAGGGGAGCCACCGCGCCGCCCGTGTTGGCGCCATCGGTCAGAAGTAGCAGGACTTTCTTTGTCGTCGAGTGTCGCAGGCGTTTGACCGCTAATCCAATGGCATCGCCGATGGCGGTTTCGTTGCCGGCGATGCCGATTTGCGCCTCCTCCAGCATCGTTGCCACGGTGGCCCGGTCGAAGGTGAGCGGGGTCTGTAGGTAGGCGCGGGCGCCGAACAGAATGAGGCCCACGCGATCGCCTTCGCGCCGGCGCACGAACTCGGCGGCGACCCGTTTAACCAGCCGCAGGCGCGAGGCCGGTTGTCCGCCCAATTCGAAGTCCTGCTCACCCATGCTACGGGAGAGATCGACCGCCAGGAGTAAATCGCGGCTGCTTTCGCGTATCTCGATGGGTTCAGCTAACCACTGTGGCCGGGCACTGGCGGCGACCAGTAGTAGCCACAGCAGCGCCAGCAGCACGGCGCGCGTGCCGCCCCGTGATATCGCACCTGTGCTGGCCGTTTGAGTGAGCGCGCTGGCCGCCAGCGGCAGCGGCGCGCGTAGGGCGACGGCAGGCCCGTCGTCAGCCGGCGGGACGAAGCGGCGCACCAGCCAAGGCAGCGCCAATGTCCCCCACATCCACCACCATTGGAAGGTCAACACGGCTAACGGCCCGGCTCTTGGCGAAGCCATGTCCGGGCCGCTCCTATGAGCGCCAACACGCAGCCGCTTCCCCCGCCAGCGCAGGGCCGGTACGGCGCCTCCAGCAAGATCCGGCTCGTCGCGGCGTCGAACAATGGCTGACCGGCGGCGCGGTTCAGAAAATCCACCCAGCGCTCACCCGTGAGCCCGGCTACCTCCTGGCGTGGATAGGCGAACAGTGCATAACGCCGCAGCAGTGTGGAGATCCGGACAGCGGCTCTGCGCGGGCAGCCATGGTGCTTGGCGCAGCGCTCTATAGCGGCTAATTCGCGCAATGCTTGACCGAGAACCGAGCGCCGCCGTCTGGCGGTCCAAATACAAAGAGCAATAACGCTCGCTAAGAGGGCACCCGCCGCAATCCACCAACCGGGCGCTGGCGGGAACCAGGCGATAGCCTCCGGAGTGTGTAAGTCGCGTAACAAATCGAGCCGTTGCAGCACGTCCTCGGGAAGAGTAGGCACGTCCGCCGCCGTCTCTTTCATCGCAAGAGGGCCCGGGGTGCCGCCTCTGCGCCGGCATCGCCGGTATTCAAAGTCAATAGGCGGCTAGAGGCCGCAGTACTTACCCGTGCCAGCTGCCCTAAGTGAGCCGAGAATCGGGCTTGGTATGTGTCGCGTTCCTGCTCATTGCGTATCCTCAAAACCCGTCTTTGTCCAGCGAACGAAAATAGGTAATCGCCCGCCTTGGGTATGGCGGCTTCTAGCGGATCGTAGACGACACCCATGATCAGCTCCGAGCGCTGTCCTAGCCGTGTGAGAGCGTGGATCCCGTCCTCATCCAAAGTGCGAAAATCGCTCAGCACGAAGGCAGCGCCGCCCGCCGTGGTGTGCTGCGCCAAGTGGATCAGCGCTTCGTTGAATTTGGTGGTCGCCGGAGCGGAGCCGTATTCGCGGGTTTGGTGGCGGGCTAGCGCTGTGCAAAAAATCAGCGCCCCCTCGCTACGGCTGCGGGGCGCCAAGCGCTCTATATGCGTGTCGTTGACGACCAAGCCCCCCACCCGGTCACCACTATCGACCGTCCCCCAGGCCAATAATGCCGCCGCCCGGGCCGCCAGCACCGACTTGAACATACGGCGGGTGCCAAAGGTCATAGCCGCGCTCACATCCACCAGCAGCAGCACGGGCCGCTCGCGCTCTTCTTTGAATACCTTGGTGTGGGCGGTACCGCGCCTGGCGGTGACCCGCCAATCGATGGCCCGCACGTCATCGCCTATTTCATAGGGCCTCGATGTCTCGAAATCCACACCGCGCCCACGAAAAGCGGAGCGGGCGCCGGCACTCACCGTCGATTCGGCTGTGCGCTGGCGTCCAATCTGCCGCGACCGGGCCCGCAAAGCCACCAGATCCTCCACGTCTATATGCGTGCCTGAGGTCACAGTACCGGGCGATCGGCTTCTACCAGGCGCGATCGGCTCTGCGTTGAAGGGCGAAAATACGATGTGCCGGCGTGGGGCCAGGCCAACCGCCCCGTCCCTTCCATCACTGTGCCTTCTTTGAGAAATAGTCCCTGCCCGACACCAGTAATCGAACGGCGTTTAATCGAACGGCGTTTTGCATTCCACTTTGCATTGGCTGATCCGGCTTTATCTTGATGATCGTAGTGAGAAGCTAAGCGCACATGCCGCTGTACCCGCATAGGGGGTAACGCGCCGAACGGCGCGCAATGTAGCCATCAGGGTACGGCGACGTAGCGCAGTAGCTCGCGGATTACATCATCGGCGCTTATCTCTTGCGCGTCTGCTGCATATGCCGGAACTAGCCGGTGGCGCAGCACTTCATGGGCCATCGCCTGGATATCATCCGGTGTGACGTAGTCGCGACCAGCTAGCCAGGCGTGGGCTCTAGCGGCCCGGTCTAGAGCCAGTGATGCCCGCGGGCTGGCGCCATAGCGTAGCCAGCGTCCTGGACGGTCGGCCAGTTGACCGGCGCCGGCGCTGGTACCCTCACGGCTTACCGCCACCAGCTCGACGATGTAGCGCTCCAGTTCTTCGGCCAAAAACAGCTCCAACACGGCATCGCGCGCGGCCAATACACTGGTTGCGCTGACGATAGGCGCAGCGTTCGGCATGGCTGTCCCACCCGCGTGGGCCTCTTCGCGCACCAGGGCCATGATGCGCTGTTCCGCTGCGCGGTCGGGATAGCCGACCTTGACTTGCAGCAAGAAGCGGTCGAGTTGTGCTTCCGGAAGCGGGTATGTGCCCTCTTGCTCTATCGGGTTTTGCGTGGCCATCACTAGAAACAAGGCTGGCAGCGGATAGCTCTTCGCGCCTACCGTTACCTGGCGTTCTGCCATCGCCTCAAGCAACGCCGATTGCACCTTGGCCGGGGCCCGGTTGACTTCATCGGCTAACAATAAGTTGTGAAATATGGGACCCGGTTGAAACTCGAAGTCGGACGATTGCGGGCGGAACACATCGGTGCCGGTCAAATCCGCCGGCAATAGATCGGGGGTGAACTGAATGCGGTGGAAGTCGCCTTCAATGCCGCCGGCCAGGGTTTTGATGGCGGTGGTTTTGGCCAGGCCAGGTGCGCCTTCGACCAGGATATGGCCGTCGCAAAGCAGCGCGATGAGCAGCCTCGAGGTGAGCGCCGGCTGGCCTATGATGCGCTCATCGAGATAAGCGGCGAGCGCCGCGAATTGCGCTCTAAGCCTCTCGTTCGGCGTTGCCGCTCTTTCAGTCAGCGCGCTCACCAGACGCCGATATCTGACCAATCAGGTCCAGCCCCATGAGTCCCGGCGGTGAGTTGTCTGAAGACCATACGATCAGCCGGATTATGATCAGTGGCAGATGTTTCCAGCGAAAGTCCGTCCGCCAGCATTGGCAACCGCAGCCCCTTCAGAGCTTGTGCCGCGCGCATCAACGAGGCCCGCCCAAACCCATTTTCGTTAGCCTGGCGCAGCACATGCTCTACCAACTGGCCGGTGACATAACCGTAGACGACGGCTGGATCGCCGCGCCGGGCTTTGAGTTCAGCACTTTGCCCCTCAAGCCATGCGCTGAAAGTCTCGGTGTCCGCATCGTTACTGCTGGCGTTCTTGACGATGCTGGGCACGATAAAGGTTGCGCCACTGACTTGCGCGGCCGTGGCCGCGACCTCCCGCGCCGTCCACAAGTCGAGTCCGAAAACTTGCGGTGCCGCCGGCAGGCTGGCAGCGATGCGCGCCGCACTGTGTCGCAATTGCTGTCCGAAAGTCAGATTCAACACCACATCGGGTTTTAACCGGATCAGTTCCTCCGTGCGTGCATCCAGCTCTTCTATGGCGATACCGAAGGGCACTTTTTCAAGCTGAAGCGTGCTGTTAGCCTCTTCGAGCCCGGCGATTGAGCGTTCCGCGAAATGCGCACCGGCGGGATATAGAACGGCCACCTGTTGCGCCTTTCGGGCCGCCAAGTACCGGCCTATGGCGGCGCCGGCCACCTGCGGATGCGGAATGAGTGTCATCGACCAGGGCCGCTCTTCGGGTGAGTCCAAGTCGCCGCGCCAACTGGAAAAAAAGAGGTGGGGTACTTCTCGTTCATTGAGGATACGCGCAGTGGTTGAATTGGTGCGCCCGCCTATACTGCCGACCACCGCCAAGATCATTTTTTTCTTCAGCATGCCGTTGACGATGCGCTTGGTCCGGTAAGCCTGCATGTTGTCGTCGGTGATGATGAGGTCCACCGCTTTGCCGCCTATGCCGCCTTTGCCGCTCAGGGACGCCAGATAGGCGCGCATGGCATCGGCGAGTCCGGCGAATTCACCCACGCCACCCTTATACGTGGCCGTCATGCCGAGACGAATGCGGTTCTCCGATACGCCGGGAACAACGGTCATGGCATAGCTCGCCCAAGTACTGAAAAGCGCGGCAAGGAGCACTATAAAGCGCGGCTGAAGCAGGCCCTTCGGTAGAAGAGTGATCGACATGAGCGGTGGCCTCGGCGGGAGAGTGTTAAGCGATCAGAACACATCGTTGCGGGGCGTCGAATGTCACCACCTATTGGCTCCAAGCGCAAGTTGATCTACCTTAACGGCGAAACCATACGTTAATCTTTTACGAATAACATTTCCCCTCAACAAGCAGGGGGCTGAGCAGCGCTAAAGCTGCCAGTGTAGGAGGATGCGGGGGAGAGGGTGACAGAGAACAACGATCCGGGAGAAATTTCCCGGCAGGCCGCGGGCCAACAGCCGACCCATGATCGGCCGACCCACGACCGGCGCACGTTCCTCGGCGCTACGGTGGGAATGGCGATCGCCACGCCGGCTTTTCCGTTGACCGAGCCAAAAAAGCAAAAACCTGCTGATGAACGTCGCCCGGAGCCTGGCGATATCATCGTTCACCGCTTCGGCGAGCGCGCCGGCCAACCGCTAGCGCCCGGTGAGGTGAAGCTAGGCGGTGACCTGGTCAATTGCATCACCAAGGATCCGCAAACCGGTGTAGTACGCGACGGTTCTCGTCTGAACGGTCTGATAGTCGTACGGTTCAAACCGGAGGAATTGTCTGCACAAACCATCGTGCACGCCGCTGACGGTGGGGTTCTCGCCTATTCGTCGGTGTGTAATCACCAGGGCTGCGATCTTTCGCAGCTGCTTCCCGATGAGCGTGTCTTCAAGTGCTATTGCCACTATTCGAAATTCGATCCCCGGGCAGCGGGTAAGCCCAAAGACGGCCCTGCCAGGCGCAAGCTGGCTGTGTTACCGCTGAAATTTGACAACGGGTTGTTCGTCGCGGCGAGCGAGTTCGTGGGTAGGGTTGGTTTCAAGAAGCGGCGCTAACCGTTCGGTCCTTCTACTGTAGCGGGTGCGGTTTTAGCGCTAAACAAAAGGAGGGAATGACTCAGTGGCCAAACTAAAATTTCATCATCTAGGCGTGGCGGCCGTGATCGGCTGTCTGCCGTTTGCCTCCGTGCAAGCCGGCGAGGTGCCGAACTACCGTGATGTCAGCCAAGAGCGGTTAGAGGATCCGGAGCCGCACAACTGGCTCATGTACCGGGGTAACTACGAGGGCTGGGGCTACAGTCCGCTGGCGGAAATCAACAGCGGCAACGTTGACACGCTGCGCCCGGTGTGGACGTTTTCCACCGGCGTGACCGAGGGGCACCAATCGCCGCCGATCGTGAACGACGGTGTCATGTTCATTACCACACCGCAAAACCAGGTGTTCGCGCTGGATGCGCGGACCGGCGAGCAATATTGGCGCTACCAGCGTGAGATCCCGGAGGAGTTGTTCCAGCTTCATCCCACCAACCGCGGCGTTGGCTTGTATGAAGACAAAGTGTTCGTGGCGACGACGGATGCGTTCCTGGTGGCGCTTGAGGCCAAAACCGGCAAAGTGCTCTGGGAGACCGCCGTTGAGGACTACAAAACAGGGTATTACCTGACCCTGGCGCCGCTGACTGTCGATGGGCTCGCCATCGTCGGCGTGTCCGGTGGTGAGTACGGCATCCGCGGCTTCGTCGCCGCCTACGATGTGGACAGCGGCAAGGAAGTGTGGAAGCGCCATACCATTCCCGGGCCCGGTGAGCCGGGGCACGACACCTGGGAGGGCGATACCTGGAAGACCGGCGGTGCATCCGCGTGGATTACCGGTACTTACGATCCCGACACTAAAATCCTGTATTGGGGGATCGGCAACGCCGCACCTTGGATGCCGGACAACCGCGCCGGGGACAATCTGTATGCCAACTCCGTCATCGCCATCAATGTGGATACCGGCGAGCTGGTCGGCCATCACCAGTATCACTGGAACGAAGCGTGGGATTGGGACGAGGTGTCCGCGCCCATCTTGATGCCGGTCAAACGTGGCAACAAGACGCTCAAAGCCTTGGTGCATCCGGCCCGCAACGGCTATCTATGGGTACTCGAGCCGAGGGCGAACGGCACGATAGGCTTTGTGGACGCTGAGCCGTACGTGCGTCAAGACGTGTTCACCAGCATCGACGGCAACACGGGCCGCCCGACCTATCATCCGGACCGCATTCCGGGGATAGGCCGCAAAGCGGACTTCTGTCCGTCCCTCTGGGGGGGCAAAGACTGGCCGCCGGCGGCCTACAATCCGCAAACCGGCTTGCTCTATATCCCGGCCAACGACAATCTCTGTGGCCACTTGACGGGTAAAGCTGAAGAGTACAAACCAGGGCAGTTGTATCTCACCACCGCCATTGCCGACATCGGTCTTACCATCTTTCCAGGGTCCGACCACATCGGCGAGATCCAGGCGTGGAATATGGACAGCAGGACCGAACAGTGGACGCACAACTTCGAGTTCCACAACTGGGGTCCGATCCTTACCACCGGTGGCAATCTGGTCTTTGCGGGCGGCACCAATGACCGCTATTTCCGCGCCTTCGACGCCACCTCCGGTGAAGTGCTCTGGCAGTTCAAAACCAACTCCGGCGTGGCTGCTGTCCCTAGTACTTTCGAGGTCAACGGTGTGCAGTATGTGGCGGTGCAAAGCGGTTGGGGGGTTGATCCGCAGCGTGTGCAAGGTGCCATCGACGGACAGTTGGGCACTAAGACCGAAGTGCCCCAGGGCGGCGTAGTTTGGGTCTTTGCCCTCGATCGTTAACAGCTTTTTTTAACAACATGCCGGCAGGCATCCCGCTCTGCCGGTCCCCTTCGAAAGAGAGTGAGAGGAGAATGATCATGCAGTGGACAACCCCGGAATTCACCGAGATCCGTTTCGGCTTCGAAATCACGATGTACATCGCGAACCGGTAAGCGCCGAACTTGAAGCCGCTGTTTTCGCACCGCGGCTTCTTCGGTTTCAGCCTGCGGAATATCCGCAGCGCTGACCGAAAACAATCGAAGCGTCGAATGCTCGGCGCCCCTTATTACGCCTGGATTTCGCTAGCACCTTTGACAGTGGCTCTCTCCGGCATCCAGGCGTAACCCGTCAACAGGGAGAAGCATAGTGATCACAGTCAAGATCAATGGTGTGAATCGCCAATTCACAGGCGATCCAAACATGCCCATCTTGTGGTTTGTGCGCGACGAGCTAGGGCTCACCGGCAGCAAATTCGGCTGCGGTATGGGTCTTTGTGGCGCATGTACCGTACACGTGGAAGGGCAAGCGGTACGCGGTTGCATAACGCCCATGTCCGCGGCAGCAGACCGCGCAGTCACCACCATCGAAGGCCTGGACGGCGAAGGCAACCACCCGGTGCAGCGCGCCTGGCGGGCGCACAACGTGCCGCAGTGCGGTTACTGCCAGTCCGGCCAAATCATGCAAGCCGCATCGTTGCTCAACCAAAACCCCGATCCGTCCGAGCAAGAGATCATCGACGGCATGGCGGGCAACATCTGCCGCTGCGGTACCTATCAGCGCATCTACGCGGCGGTAAAGACCGCGGCCACGGAGGTGTGAGATGACTACAATTCGTAACGTAAGCCGGCGTGACTTTCTAAAACGCACAGGCGCCGCGGGTGCTTTAGTGCTCGGTGCCCAATTAGCCCCCTTGTCATTTACTCAATCGGTGATGGCGGCGGCAGGCGAACCCAATGCGGCAGCTCAGCCGAATCTGTTCGTGGGTATAGATCCCGATGGCACCGTGACCATCACTTCCATCCGCGTTGAAATGGGGCAGGGTGTGCGCACCGGTATCCCCATGATCCTCGCCGATGAGATGGAAGCGGATTGGAACCGGGTCAAGCTCTGGCAGGCGCCCGGCGATCCGGAGAAATACGATCCGGCTGGCAAGGACAAACAGAATACCGATGGCTCGCGCAGCACCCGCCACCACCTGGACTTGATGCGCCAGTTCGGTGCCGCCGCCCGCCAAGTGCTGGAGCAAGCCGCCGCTAGGAAATGGGGCGTTGATGCCGCCGAAGTCTATGCCCAGGGCCACCGGCTGCATCACTCACCCACTGGCCGTTCGCTAGGTTTCGGTGAGGTGGTGGAAGAGGCCAAAGGCATTCAGGTCGATCCGAAACAAGCCAAGCTAAAAGATCCGTCCAACTGGATCTACATCGGTAAAGACCTGCCGGGCATCGACAACTACGACATGACCACCGGCGGTGCCAACTACGGCGCTGACGTGACCATGCCCGGCATGCGCATCGCCGTTATCGCCCGCTCGCCAGTGTTCCGCGGCAAAGCGCAATCCTTTGATGCAAGCGAGGCCTTGAAAGTCCCCGGCGTCGAGAAGGTGGTGGAGATCCCGGCTCTTGCCGATGACAAAGCCCCTGAATTCCGCGCCCTAGGCGGCATCGCAGTGCTCGGCAGCAACACCTGGGCAGTCATGGAAGGCCGTAAGAAATTGAAGATCGATTGGGAGGCCGGCCCCAATGCCGTGCATACCAGCAAGACCTTCGATGCAGCCCTGATGAAATCAGCCAAGGGCGGCGGCGCTGTTATTCGTAACCGCGGTGACGTGGAAGGCGCGCTTGAGAACGCGGCGAAAGTAGTCGAGTCCGATTACTTCGTACCGTACTTCATTCACACGCCGATGGAGCCGCCAGCGGCCATCGTGGACGCGAATAGCCGTCCCGTGCAGGTTTGGGCTGCCACCCAGTCGCCCAACCAAGCCCGCCAGTACGTGGCCGAGGCCATTGGCGTGGACATCAAAGACGTCGAATGCAACACCACACTACTGGGCGGCGGTTTTGGCCGTAAGTCCAAACCCGACTTCGCCTGCGAAGCGGCGATTCTCTCGAAAATGACCGGCACGCCAGTACGGGTGCAGTGGACGCGCGAAGATGAGATCCAAAACGGTTACTACCACGCCGCCAGCGCCCATGCCATGAAAGCGGGCCTGGATGCCGACGGTAAGTGTGTTGCTTGGCATCACTGCGGTTCGTGGCCGTCGATTCTCGGTCTTTGGAACCCGGCGCAGAAAACCGGCTTCGGTATCGAGTACGGACTTGGCCTCATCGACACGCCGTACAACGAAGTCAAGAACCTGCGCATCGAAAACGGTGAAGCGGACATTCACACCCGTGTGGGTTGGTACCGCTCGGTGAACAACATCCAGCACGCCTTCGCCACGAACGGTTTCGTGCATGAGTTGGCCACCGCCGGTGGCCGTGATTTTCTCGATCTCATGCTGGAGATGATCGGTGACGCGCAGGTCATGGATCTCACCAAGGATGGCGTCGAGGAATATTGGAACTACGGTGACTCCGTGGACGATTGGCCGATCATGCCGAAGCGCCTTTCCAATGCACTTCGCCGTGTGGCCGAGAAGTCCGGCTATGGTAAAGAATTGCCTAACGGCCATGGGCTAGGCTTGGCCGTTCACCGCGCGTTTCACAGCTACGTGGCCGCCGCTGTGCATGTTGTGGTCCGCAACGATGGCAGCATTCACGTGCCGCAGGTCGATATGGCCATCGACTGTGGCCGCTACGTGAACCCCGAGGGTGTCCGCAAGCAGCTCGAAGGGGCGGTGATCTACGGTCACTCGGTCGCCATGCACGGCAAGATCACCACCACTGATGGCGCCGTGGATCAGAGCAACTTCCACGACTATCCGATCACCCGGATGACCGATGCACCGCTCAACATACGGGTGCACGTGCTGGAGGACTTCGTTGATCTGAAGCCATGCGGTGCGGGTGAGCCCGGTGTGCCGCCATATGCTCCGGCCCTGGTCAACGCCATCTTCAATGCCACCGGCAAGCGCATCACCCGCCTGCCTATCAGTGAGCAGATGAGCGCTTAAAAGGGGCGGGGGCGCTTTTAGTCTTTCTCTTGGCTTATGCGGCGCGCGTCCTGCGCGCCGCATAAATCGGTCTTGCCGCAAGCAGTTACGGCAAAGTGGTGAAATGTCTTTAGTCCGCGGTCCAGCGGGACGCATCACCTTGTCACCTGGTGGGCCTACCCTTGAGGAGCCGAGCGCCTACAACACTAGAGCTACAGGCGCAACGGCGCGATTGACGCACGGACGCTGGCCCTACGGCTCGCGGCTGCACCGAGTCGGTTCACATCAACTCGCCAGAGCCTGCGGCGGTGCACGCAGGTCTACTACCAATGGGCTCGAGGATGCGCGCGATGACGCCAGGCTTGGTGAGAGCGGCAATTCAGTTAAAACTGCCTTTCACCTTATGGACTCGAAAAGCAGTGATGGATTTAAGTGAGCAAGAAACAGGTTTGAAAGTGTCAATTCGTACAGTAGGTGAATACCTGAAACGTTGGGGATTTACACCGCAGAAGCCGGCCAAACGCGCTTATGAACAAAATCCGAAAGAAGCACAACAATAGTTGGATACGGATTACCCAGCTCTTCAACTGCATGCAAAGAAAGAAAACGCAGAGATTTACTGGGGGGATGAAACGGGCATACGAAGTGATAGTCAACACGAGCGAGGCTATGCGCCTAAAGGCAAGACTCCTGTTGTTAGAATCACCGCCAATCGCGCTTCATTGAACATGATTTGAGCAATTACTAATCAGGGAAAAATTAGATTTAAGATGTTTGAAGGCACTATGAATGCAGATATCTTGATTGAATTTTGTAAAAGATTGATTGAGGCTACTGGAAGGAAAGTGTTTTTAGTGTTGGACAATCTACGTGTGCATCATGTAAAGATATTCAAAGCTTGGGATTAAAGCAAACGAAGATGGAATAAGAATATTCTATCTTCCGTCCTATTCGCCAGAACTGAACCCTGACGAATATTTAAACTGTGATTTAAAAAGCGGTGTGCACAGTGGTCCGACGACGCGGAGCAAAGATCAGTTAAAGAAAAAGTGACATCACACGTGTGAATGTTACAGAAAAAACGGGTCGTGTTACCGCCTATTTTAAGCACGAGACAATTCGGTATGCGGCATAGCAGATACTGTTTATTGCCAGGTTAGTAATAGACCGTCTTCGTGGCAGACAAGCAATATCTGCTCGAACACTTGTTGAATTTCTTTTGTAAACCCACTCGCAAATACCGCTATGGTTGTATAATGCGGCACCGTATCGCACGCTAGTGCCATAAAAGTTATATTAGTAGTGCAGCACCATTGAATTTCTCGACTGCTCATTATGCTTTTTGAGTAAGCAAACAATATTATTTTTAGCAGTAGTGCCGGCTTATAGGCTGCCCGCCCGGCAAGATCATTTTTATAACTCGGATAGAACACGCTTAGAGCAAGCCGCTTTAAGTCAAATAATGAATTGCGTGCTCAAATGTGCCAGGTTGAATCTGATCCAAAAAGTTAATTGCCACTATTTTTGCTTGATTATGATCGTAGGGTATGAAATTTAGCATAGCTCAGATGCATCATGGAAAAACGCCACTAATCTATCAAAAACTCGGATTTTTCTACAGCATCAACGACCAAGTTCACTGGCGGCAATGGAGCGCAACGGAATTGCAGTCCAGTGTGCAATGCCTTGTTAGCCACTCCGCAAGTGCTATACCTCATTGGCCTGATTTTCTAACGAAAACAAATTGATTATTACCTAAACCGCCATTTGCCGTCTTAATATTGGTAAGTAAAATCCTTTCTCCTGAAGGAAGTGGAACACTTGATCAACTGTTGCAACTTCAAATGGCAAACCACCTAGCCAGTCAAACCAATCGTGTGTAATCGACATACCTCTGTTTTTTTATATTCGGCAAATACGTTTTTTCTTCTAAAAAGTGATGCTAATAGTGCTCTCGAAAAAAATAGGGAATGAAGATGCAAGAAACGGTTGTCTTTCCAAAAATCCCTGAACAGTAAAACTCCTTCACTTTTCGCCAAAGCCTCGAAGTTCTGCCCTGATCGTTGTATATACCCATCGCCATTGAAAATGCGAATATAGAATACTTATATTAGCTAGCTGATTATGGTCAAAATAAGCTTATGAACAATCATTTAATACCCAGCGAGCGCGATGAACTCATAAAATCTCATCGTAAAGAGAGAGATGGGCGTATTCGAGACCGAATAAAAGCGGTTTTAGCTTTTGATGAGGGTTATAGTTATTCAGAAATTTCTAGGATTTTGCTTTTAGATGATGAGACTATTAGACGCCCTATCGATGATTACTTTTCTAAAGCTAAGCTGAAGCCCGAAAACGGAGGCAGCAAAAGTGATTGAGACGAGAATGAAACAGCAAAGCTCGTTAAACACATAGAAGGAATGACTTATCCTTATGCTAAGGACATTTGCACTTATGTGAAGTTGAATGTTGGTAAGGTTTACAGTGTAAGCGGCATGACAAAATGGCTGCATCGCAATAATGTCTGCCATAAGAAGCCTCATGCAGTGCCAGCGAAAGCAAACGCACAGGCGCAAAAAGCGTTTGTCAAGGAATATGAACATCTTTCGAAAAACGCTAAAAACAAGGGTTTAATCTATTTCTCGGACAGTTTTCATCCGCAGTATCAAACACGGTTGGCTTATGGATGGATTTTAAGAGGCACTCGAAAGAATATTGCCACAACGGCTCGTCAAGCACGATTGAATTTCATTGGTGCTGTATCTTTGGATGGTCACACAATAATCCACACTGAAGTTGAGCGAGTGAATGCGCAAACCATTAAATCTTTTCTAAAATCTCTACGCAAACGGCATACACCAGAGAAAGAAATTCATGTAATTTGGGATAATGCGGCTTATCATAAGAGCAAAGACGTTCAGTCTTATGCCAAGGACTCAAACATTAAATTACACTATTTGCCGCCCTATTCACCGAATTTAAATCCAATTGAGCGACTTTGGAAAATGATGCATGAAGCGGTTACTTATAATCGGTACTATGAGAAGTTTGTAGATTTTCGGGAAGCCTCTTTGAATTTTTTCAAGCGCATTGGAAGACGAAAGATTTTATTGAGAAAAAGAATCACTGATAGGTTTCACATTATTAATGCACCGATGTTCGCATCTTGAAGTGTGATGGGTATATCGCCATAAAGAGCGCGCCATTCTTCTTTACAAGAGAAGGAGCGTTTTCAATAGCAGACCACATGTTCCCTGTATGATGCAAAACGCCCCAGGAATAAACAATGTCAAAGCTGCCTAGTGATTGGAGGAACTCCTTATCCAGAACAGAACCTTCTTCAATAATCCAATTGAGATCGTCAGAGAAATATCGTGAGCGAAGTTCCCGTGTACAAGCTACTGATGCTGGATCATAGTCAAATGAATGAATTCTTGCCCCGAGGTTGCGTGCCGCTAATGAAAACAATCCACTCCCAGAGCCAATGTCCAAAACTGTTCTGCCGTTCAGATTGTCAATTCGCAGCATCTCTTTTATTGAAGTCTCGGCTATTCGAATTCTCTCATCTGTTAATGTTGATAAGAAACTTTGCCAGTTCTTCCCAAATTCAAAGCGCTGTCCTTTCTTAACTTCCGCTTTAAACTTACTCATATACTAATTCGGAAAAAAATTACCCGACATTAATTCAGAATATATCTGACATGCTTTTCATAGAAAAACCGTTTAATTATTTGCGTATTCTGTTGCAGTGAGTGCAACACCGAACGAGCCAAGGCCACCCGTTGCTCCTTTGTAGCCACCACTGTCCGCCCAATTCGTTGGCTTTTTACGTGATGCCATACCCGTTCATCAGGATTGAGTTCCGGTGAATACGGCAGTAGCAATACTAACGTGAGCCTCCCTTGGCTATTGCGGACAAATTCTTGCACCTTCTTGGTTCGATGAATTGGATGGCCATCAACAACCCAATAGACCGATCGCTTGGCGTTGTGCAACAAACGCCTTAGAAAGTCGATAAAAACGTCTGCGGTTACCCGTGATTCGGTTACCATGAAACGCAGGTGACCCTTCGGCGAAACGGCTGACAGCCTATTCACGCTAAAGCGCCGACCCGTTTTCGCTACAACCGGCGTATCACCCCGTACCCCCCAAGTGGTACCACGATGATAATCCGACCGGATCGTCGATTCGTCGCCAAAATAGACCTGCGCTCGCCGCCTTTTCGCTTCTCGTTGTACTTCAGGCCAAGTTTCTTTTAACCATACCTTAACCTGATCAGGGTCTGGCTCGTATGCCTTAAACCCAGGGCGCTGCGCACTCATCCCCAAACGAGACAGGATATTGCCCACCGAGCGCTCGCTGACTTCGATGCCAAATTTGTCTTTCAGTCATATCTGAATCATCGAGCGCGTCCACAGGGCATCGTGAAAGTCCAATTGCAACGGATTCGTTTTAACCCGTTCACGTAAGCGATCCGCATATTCATCGGGACACTTTCTTGGGCGGCACGTGATCTTACCGGTAGACAGCGCCTGTTCACCACCTTGCTCATATCTGGATAACCAATCGTCAATGCAAGAACGATGAAATCCGAGGGCTTTAATTACTTTTTCAGGGCTTTCACCCGATAATACTTGCGCAACCGCGTGCCTGCGGATGGCTTCTCGCGCGGAATGGGGCAGTGAGCGACCGTCTGTCTTTTTCATAGCATCACTATAACACATTTTATTAATTTGTGTCGGGTAATTTTTTGCCGAAGTAGTAGTTGTCTCCTGACTTCTATTTGGTGACTAACGCCTAAATCAGGTGCGCTGTAGGCGTCACCTGGATTTACTTGTTATGTGCGTAATTTATCGCCAGGGATAAATGGGATTAATCCTTTTTCAAAAAGGGATCGTTGAAGGGTAATAGGTACTTTGCGTACATCTACTATTTTTCCATTTATCTCAAATAACCAAGTAAAAGGGTTTTCATTAATCCTATCACGAGTACTCCACTCAGAATCCATCTGAGTCATTGAAAGAGCGTCACGGGTTATCTTGGATTTGGCTTGTCCTGAGCTTTGACTTACAGCAAAGTGTTTATAAAGATCAGCAGCACTGATATAAGGCTGTTGTGAGTTGTCGAATAAAAAGTTAACCATTCCGATGGCATGCGTTATGCCACAAGCCCATGTTTTTGCAGTGCCTTTTCTGATGGGGGATTCAGACAAACAGCATAAAGCATGAGCAGCTTTCCTTATAATTTCAGCATACTCGTCACTAATGTACTTGTTGCAGACTGCATCAGTTATGGCCGTGATTTCATGATATTTCTTGTCCAGGCTCTCTGGAACATTAAGACTTTTTGCCACTTTTACTACATCAGTGATTGAAAAAAAGCATTCTGTACTTTGAACTCAGGACTTGCAAGTTGAGGAACACATAACGCTTCGCATCAGCAGCTTAGTTGGCGGCGGAGCCGACAATTAGGTCCGCCTGCATGCACTTGTTAGCCGTTGTTTTCATGCAGCCGACCTTCCACGTACTTATGCAGAATGCTGACAACCAGGGTTTGATAAGGAATACCTTCCGCCAAAGCCTTTTTCTGCAACCCACGCAGGTCTTTTGACGAAAGCCTAATGTTAATTCGTGCATCTTTTTTGAACATGGCTTCTGCGTACTCTTGGTGCCGTTTCTGTGTATCTGCTGCCTTCTTGGACTGCTTCAGCTTGCCTTTATCGAACGCTTCCAGGATTTCGTGTTCTTCACTCGATAATTTGCTCATTTGACACCACCTAAATAGCTCTTTGTTGCTTTCCGGCTAGGTATGATCGTTTTCAAAAACACTTCTTCATCCGACTCTACAAATGGAATGAGGTAAGCGTATTCCTCGATCGCAATGACATGGATTTTCTGATCGGGATAGCGCTTTTTATTAGGATGATCGAATGTATCAAGGATATCGCCTGCCATAATATGGAAAACCACATCCTCGAACGAAACCCCTCTATCAGCCTTCAGCGAGGCATTTTTTTCTGCATTCCATGAAATAGGCTTCATAAGCAGAGGATAGCACAATGTATGCCTTTTGTCTTTTTACGGCTAACGCTGCGCTCGGCGGCGCGGTGAAGCCGCGTCCGACTGCAGCGCTCGGTTAGGCATCGCCGGGGGTTCATCGAGCTTTGTCTGAATAACGTTGACGGACGTTGCCATTTCCAGGAGTTTATGGGCACCTCTAAAAATAGGCTAAATGGTACAATATCACTGCTGTCCCATAAACTTTCATGAAAATGTAAACTGTATCTGTACCTGAGTTTCAATGGTAACTTTTGCGGCGTTGTTTATCCAAGTTGCTGACAATATCTCGCAAACTACAGCGACCGGCGAGTTGGGTAAAACTCAACGCCACAAACTGTGACCAGCGTGACATTGTCCTCAATACACGGCCTTTATGATAGGTTTTTGCGAGCGTTTCAAATTCATATCTAGAAATCAGTTTTAGTAGCTGTGAAAATACGCTGTTATTATGACTCAAGGGTATTATCCTGTTGATATTAAAAGATATTCTGAACCTCCATTCTAACAAATTAGCGCAGAATAGTCTTTGATTCTAAGCTCATTCAAAAGTTTATGGGACAGCAGTGTAGTACGATATATTC
Organism: Gammaproteobacteria bacterium; assembly: GCA_012103455.1. GTDB lineage: Bacteria > Pseudomonadota > Gammaproteobacteria > HK1 > HK1 > WLWT01. The sequence goes on along the minus strand of WLWT01000001.1, from coordinate 644,007 downwards.
CTGATTAACCAGAGTAACCACGCATCATTACTTCTCAGATGAACGCCCTATCCCAGTGGCACGAATACCTTAACCAGTTAGCCAAAAAACAGCTGCTCGAAGGCGCGCGGCGTTGCTATGTCCGATAGGTCGAACGTTTGATCAAAGCCTTTACGGATAAATCATTGCCTGTTTTATCCAAGGCAGATATAGAGGCTTTTCTGGGCGATTTGTCGCGCCAACATCGATTACCGGATGGGCAGTTTAAACAAGCAGTGGAGGCGTTACGTTGATTACTGGTTGATTTCGCCAATACGCCTGCGGGTCAAGCTTGTGGATTGGTTGTTTTGGCGTGATGCGGCCCGGCCGCTTGAACCGGAGCAAGCGACCCTGGCCGGTCCGGGCCGGCGGCCAATTGGGCCGGGCGTGCCGGTTCAGATACCGGCTTGGATGCCTCATACCAGCCTTCGTTGCAGCAGATGTTGAGCTTGATTCGGGCGCGTCATTTTGGCCGTCGGCTGGAGCGACTGGTTAGGCTGTTCAGGCAACATCCTCGTGTTTTACGATAAGTTCTCGTACCATCGGTACCAGCTCAGATGGCACCTCCATGATGGTCTGCTCGGGGACGAGTAACGTTGCTTCGTCTTCGGCGACGATTCCATCTTCGGTTTGGGTCTCGTAGTGAGCTAGTAGATCGGACACCCGCTTCTCGTCCCAACCCTTCGGAAATCTGGACTGCTTCATTGTCTTCTTCGTCTCATGCGGCGCCGGAATGCTGACAAGGGTTTCCCGGTTAAATCATACGCCGTGACTACAAAGACGCTAGCTGGCTCTAGGTCCGGGATGTCAATGACCCGCAGCTATCTTCCACCAGAGGTCTTCCCGATCGCTACTCGTGACCCGTCCCGCTCAGACCGATCTTCGCTTGGATGCGAGAGAACCTCCTCGACTTCGGCCTCCACGATCTTGTGAGCATAGATGTGTGGCACCTCGGTCTGGAGATGAATGTAGTACCGAAAGTTCACAATTTATTCGTCGCCGGCTCAAGCAGCCTAACGCCTCACATCAGCCGACCCGCAAAAACCGAGCGAAGCGGCGCTTTTGCGGGTCGGCTGATGTGATTGTATACGCCAGGCAAGGGCATGAACTGATGGGGTGGAAGTCCCCGGTTGGCAAACCACCGCCAGAATGTCTTGCTGGAAGTACGGCGTTAACAACGAGCACAAGGCAACGGCGAAACCGCAAGATTTCGTGGGCGCAAGATTTTGTGGGCGCGAGGTTTGGTGGGAAGTAAGCCCAAGGCAAAGCGGCGCATTGATACACAGGAATATCATACAAGGCGTGGTCTGGAGGCGAGCGGGCACACGACAGCGAAGCCGCGTGGTTTAACGGACCACGTCAATGATGCAGGGGTGCAGTGACAGTTCATATCCTTATCCGGGGAGGACGGCTTAACGGGCGGTGGTAGAGCACTCAATCAGGCAGGGATATAGAAATGGCCTTGGCGTGCTGCCATCGGCCATAAGCGAGCGAAGCCGATGGCGAACGACAGCGCAGCCCGGAGCCATCGCGGTTATGATTAAGCAGTCGTCAGCACAGGGCCTAGTCGCCAAACGCCCAACGCCAGGATTGGGACAAGGTGAAGGCCTGAACATTGACCGAAAAGGAGGAGGTCCATCGACTTGGACACAGCGCAATCTCCGACACGCGAGGGTGCCAACCAGCGTTGCGATGAGAACCCAGCCTTGCAGGTAAACCGGTTGGAACAGGTACGGTTCAATGGGCAGTTCTAAAAATGCACTTTTTCCGCGATTGCGGCGTCAGCGCCGTGCTCCAATCCTCATGTATGACCTATACACTGCGGTTGCGCGCACGGTGCTTCCTTGCACTCACGAAAAAATTACTATTTGTAGAGATGCCCTTCATACTATTTACCGCCGCTACCCCTACATGGAGCGCGTCTATTTCCGTTTTATTTGGCGGTGCCAAAGTATCAAGTAGTCTTTGTGCCAAGTTCTCTGCCGCTGATGTTGTCTTCGATACGGAAATATTGGATACAAGCATTAGTCGTTTTGCCGCAGCCTTACTGTTCGAGAATGGCATAAGCGGGATGCTTTAGCTCAACGCCTGCCACCGGTGACACGCTACCACATGGCCGTCGTCCACAGCTTCGGCCACTGGCGTTTGTTGTGAGCACAGCTCCACGGCATGCGGACACCGGGTGTGGAAGCGGCAGCCGCTCGGTGGGTGGGTCGGACTCGGTATCTCTCCTTCCAGCCGCTGGCGCGGTTTGTCATCGTCCGGGTCCAACGAAGGAATCGCTGAGAGTAACGCTTGGGTGTAGGGATGTTTGGCGCCAGAGAATAAGTTTCGTGTAGGCGCCACTTCAACCAGCGTTCCCAGGTACATAACGGCGACGGTGTCGCAAGTATGGGCCACTACACTCAAGTCGTGGCTAATAAACAGAAAAGTCAAACCGAGATCGTTTTGTAACGATTTCAACAGGTTCAAAATATCTGCTTGGATAGATACATCCAAGGCCGCCACGCTCTCATCGGCCACCAGGAAACGAGGGCTACATACCAAAGCGCGGGCGATGGAGATACGTTGGCGCTGTCCGCCGCTGAATGCGTGGGGAAAGCGCCGTAAGTGCTCTAGGTTCAAGCGGCATTTGGCGGCGATATCTCGCACCCGCTCATCGGTCTCGGCTCTGGAGTGGGTGAGCCGCATGACTTCCAGTGGCTCGGCGATAATGTCCCGCACGGTCATGCGCGGACTGAGCGCAGCGTAAGGATCTTGGAAGATGAGCTGTGCCCGGCGGCGGTAGTCTTTTAGCGCCGTTTTGTCGATGTTGCGAAGATCGTAGGTCACTTCGCTGTCACTGTAATGAACCTCGCCGCCGCTGATGGGCGCTGCTTTTAAGGTGGCGCGCCCAAGAGTTGTTTTGCCAGAACCCGACTCGCCCACGAGCCCGAAAAAATGTCCTTGAGGAATGTCCAAGGAAACATTGTCTACGGCAATGACTTCGGCACCGACGCCGAATAAGCTTTTGCCGATGCCGAACCGTACCGACAGGTTTTGAATGGAGATCAGTGGCTCGGTCATGGCATCAAGTATTCACTGTCTCATCCAGAAGATGACAAGCAGCGCTGTGACCGTTTTCTACTACCTGTGTGGTCGGTGTCTCCTGCGAGCAACGATTGCCGATCGCCCGCCGGCAGCGGGTATGAAATACACAGCCACCGGGGCGCTCCAGCGGACTCGGTATGTCACCGGGTACAGGCCTAAGCGGTTTATCCAACTCATCGAGCTTGGGCAGTGCATCGAGCAAGCCACGGGTATAAGGGTGGGCCGGCTGGCGCAATACTTGCCGCACCTCGCCCGTCTCCACGATCTCGCCCAGATACATGACAGATAGGCGGTGAGCGGTTTGGGCGATCACGCCTAGATCATGGGTGATGAATAAAATGGCCATGGACAATTCCGCGACCAGATCCTGCATCAAATCCAATACTTGTGCCTGAATAGTCACGTCCAGCGCAGTGGTCGGTTCATCGGCCACCAACAACTGCGGGTTGGTCGATAATGCCATGGCGATCATGGCGCGCTGGCGCATGCCGCCCGACAATTCGAACGCATATTGATCAAAACGCTTGGCGGCATCCGAAATACCGACCTTGGCGAGCATTTCTATGGCAAGTTCTTTTGCTTGTTTTCGGTTGAGCGAGGTATGGATGAGCAACTGCTCCACCATCTGCGCGCCTATGGTGATGGCGGGGGCGAAGCTTGCCATCGGTTCTTGGAAGATCATGGAGATGGCGCCGCCGCGTACCACACGTAACTCACGTGGCCGCTTGAGAGACAACACATCCACAGGCCCGGCGGACAAATTGAGCGTGATGCGGCTGCTCTCTCCATAGACGGTATTGTTGGCATTGAGTTGCATCAATGCTTTAGCGGTGACTGATTTGCCTGATCCTGATTCGCCCACCAAGCCCATGACTTCGCTGGCGCCGATGGTGAAAGAGGCGCACTGCACTGCCGTGACCAAGCCTTCGTCCGTCTTGAAGCGGATGTTCAAGTTATCGACTTCTAGCAGTGGTGTGTTCATCCGTTTCTCTGTGAGTACGGATCGGCCGCGTCCCGCAAACCGTCACCCACGAATACGAAGGCGAGCACCAATGTCATAAAAAAGATGACCGGAATGAAGTGCCACTGATAGTTGAGCAAAACATCCGTATTGGTGACGTTTTGCAGCATGACGCCCAAACTGTTAACCGGATCTTTTAAGCCGAGGCCGATAAAACTCAACGCTGTCTCGGACAGCACCATGTAAGGAAACGATATGACCAGATCGACGATGATGTAGCTGGTGAAACTCGGCAAAAGATGCCGGCGTATGACATGCCCCGCCGAGGCGCCGCATAGTTGTGCCGCGAGTACATATTCCTGGGCCCGCTCGGTGAGCAGATGGGTGCGTACGCGCCGGGCCAATGTTGGCCAACCGATAAGGCCCAGGATGATGGAGATAAAGAAAAATCTTGTCTGCGCACTCCATTCATCGGGCACGAAAGCGGCCAGCGCCATGAACAGCGGTATGGCCGGTACGGTGCGAATGGCATCGGTGAACATCTGGATGACCGAATCGATAAAGCCACCGAAGTAGCCGGATATGCCGCCTATCACCAAGGCCAGGATAAAACTGATCAGCACACCGATGGTGCCTACGGCCAGCGAAGTCCAAACGGCGTGTAGCGTACGGGCGAATATATCTTTGCCCGACTTGTCTGTACCGAATAGATGGATGCCGCCTTGGTCTATTCCGAATAGGTGAATGTCCATTTCCACCCAGTGCCAGCGAATGTCGAAGGCTTTACCTGGCAGATCCAGATCGAGCCGTAGCAGATGATACTTCCAACCTTTGGCAAAAAATTGCACGTAACGCCTTTTGTCCTTATTGACTTTGCTGACCCAGCGAAAGTTGGTTTTGATCGAACGGCTGCGCTCCAGGGTGTATAGAAATGGGCGCCACGAAAAGCCATTGTCATCCCAGAACAACGGTATCTGCGGGGCGCCGTATTGATAATCTTTGTCACGCCCGGCGATGGTTGGATCATAAGGCGACAAAAACGGTGCTAGCAGGCCCATCAAAATCAGCCCGATCAACACGGCGCCGGCGATCATGGCCGATCGGTTTTTCTTGAACCGTGCCCAGATAAGCTGGCTCTGGCTGGCCGTGAAATAAGCTTCTTTCTTTTGTTGTCCGCCTAGCTCCACCGGCATTTTTGATGCTTTGCTCATCGGCCTACCCCATGACACTGCGGCGAACGCGCGGGTCTACGATGGCCAACAAGACATCGGTGAAGAAATTGAGCGCCACTATGGAGGCGGTCAGCATGAAGATGATGGCACCGGCTAGTTGTTGATCATTGGAACGGGCCAGGGCTTCCAATAACAAGGCGCCAGCCTCGGTCAAGGTGAGAATCAACGCGACAATGGGCAATTCGTTAAATACCCGGTTTAGGTCAAAGCCCAGGGAATTGATGACGGGACCTAGGGCATGTCTTGCCGGGTAACGCCAAAGCAGCGTGCCGCCGTGCAGGCCACGGGCGCGGGCGGCGGTGACGTAGAGTTTGCCGTTCTCATCCGACATCAACGCGCGCACCGTTTGCAGTGCAAAAGCGGTAGCCGACCAGCCGAGAATGAAGACCGGCAGCCACGCCCGTGAGAGAAAATCCATCACCCGCTCATACGACCAGGCGGCGTCACGAAATTCTTTGCTGAATAGGCCCGTTAAACTGTCCCCGAACAATAGGGTGGAGGTGAGCATGATGATGAGGGCCAACAAAAAATTAGGCATGGCCAAGCCTAGGTAAGACAAAAAGCGCAACGAATGATTGAGCGCGGGGCTATCCACGCTGGCGGAAAGAATGCCCACGGGTAAAGCGATCAGGTACGCCAACAGTAGCGCGGTCAGGCAGATCCCCAGGGACAGCCAGAACTTTTGACCAACCAACTGATTGACTTCTACCCGCCACAGGCATGATTCACCGAAGTAACCGCGGGTCAATACACCGGTCAGCCAATTCGCCCACCTTATGACATAAGGCTTATCCAAGCCCATACGGATCTCTTCGGCGCGGATGTCTTCTTTGGTGATGCCCTGCCCTTGGGTATTTTTGTAGGCGACGTAGCGCTCGGCGCAGTTGCCTGGCACCAATTCCATCAAGCTGAAAACGATAAACGACACCAGCACTAGCGTCAGCAGGGCCATACCCGCGCGGATGGCTGCAAAGCGCAAAAACCTCAACATGGGTGCCGGCCGGGTGGCATGTATGGGTTAAAACCGATCAAATGAGGGCACGACGAAAAGGGGCGCGGCTTAACCGCGCCCCGCGGGTTCTGACAAAGATTATTAACCTTCTTGGAAAAACCACTGCTGTGGACGGTACGGGAAGGTGCGGTAGTATTCGTAAGACCAGGTTTTGAACTCGATGAAGTTCTTGAGCGCGTTGCGGTGATAGATAGGCGCTGGCGCTTGCACGGTGCCGAGGAAGAGTAGGTTACCGACCATGTTTTTGATGAGACGTTTGCCGATGGCGTCCGACTGCGGCGTGCCCGCTGGCGTCGATTGGAAGGCGGCGATGTCTTTGATCATCTGGTAGACGTATGCAGGCGGTTTTACTCCTTTGGCGCCGTCAGTCTCGATATACTCGCCCCACAGCATGCCGGTGCGGTGGGTGAAGTAATCATCGAACGGCGGCACGAACATCTGATCGTTGCCAAGGATGATGGCGATGGGCATGCCCTTGGCCCATATCATCACGTCGAGTTCATTGGCCGATTGCGCCGCACGGTATTCATCCGGCGTCACTTCTTTGAACGTAGTGTCGATGCCTACGTTAGCCCAGTGCTGGGCGACCAGTTCAACAACGTTACCGGCGATACCCTGGGTGGCGTATTGCAGGTTGAGGGTGAAACGCTCACCACTTGGCAGATCGCGCTTACCGTCGCCATCTTGGTCCTTGAGGCCGATGTCATCAAGCAACTTCGCCGCCAGTTCGGCATCGTGTTGCGCATAGTGCTGCTTCCATTCATCGGTGATGAAGCTGGGCGGCGGGCTGAAAGCCACCCACTGGCCCGGCGTGCCCAGACCGAAGAACGCAACTTCGTTGATCTCGCTGCGGTTCATCGCCACGGACATGGCTTGGCGGAAGCGCAGATCGCCGAAGATCTTGCGTTTTTCCAAATCCTGCGAGGTCACGTTAAAGGAGAACACCGGCATCGCGATGGTGGGTTTCAGGTGAACGGTGTAGTCGCCTTTTGCCTGATTCTCAAGCAACAGCGGCGCGGACGGCAGTTGCACGGATTGCGATTTGTAGTCCACTTCGGCGTTGACCAATTTCAGGATGCGCACCTCGTTGTCGTTGATGTAAATCTCGTCCTGCTCCGGGATATAAGGGAACTGGTTGCCGGCGGTATCGACCATGAAGAAGTACGGGTTGGCCACGTAGTGCCGGCCCTCGGTGGTGTCGGCGATGGTGATGTGAGATTCGAGGGTGGGCACCACGGCGGCCGGTAGTTTCTCGATCTTGGACGGATCGCGCAGTAGCGGTGAAGGCGTGTCGGTCCAGTCGGAGTTGCCGTAATAAAAAGCGATGACTTCATAACCATTCTTGAAGCCCGCCGCCTGTGCCAGCTTGTCCGCATCCGGGTTGTGCCGCGGATGGAATTGGCCGAGGAAGTGTTGCGGCTGGAAGCCCTGGGAATAGCTGGTGGCGAAGTGGGACAGTAAGCCCGGCTTGGGCGCCGGCAAGATGAACTTGACGGTGTGATCATCGATCACTTTCACTTCCATACGCTTGCCACCCACCAGCAAAAAGCCCTTCGGCTTCTCGATGACGTTGGTGTCCATGTTGAGGTCGTCGTACCAGAACTTGACGTCGTGGGCGGTGAAGGGCGCCCCATCGGACCAGCGGTGTCCTTTGCGCAGGAAAAAAGTCAGCTCGGTGTAGTCGTCATTCCAAGTCCAATCTTTGGCCACGTTCGGCACGATGGTGGTGAGATCATCGGCGTAACGAACGAAGTTCACGTGACGGATGGAGAGGAGATCGGCGGTACCGGCCTCCGTTGCGTTCGACAGCGCATCGAGTACGCCGCCGTAGGTGCCGATCGCGTCATACGGCGCGACCACCAGCGGCTCTTCCGGGAGCCGTTCGGCCAATGGAGGCAGCGGCGGATTGCCGATAATCCGTCCATTCAGCTTGCCTATATCCGGGTTCTCGGAGAAGGACAAGGTACAGTTGGCCAGCTTTTGGAATTCGGCCAGGTCGTATTGTTGCGGGTATTTGCCGGCGGCAACGCCTTTGTTATCGGTCACCGTGACCTGCGGGCAATTCGCCGCGTAGGCGCCGCTAGTGGCCGCCAGTGCAACGGCCACCACTCCGGCCAGAGCCAATTTAGCCAGGGCCAGTTTAGAGTAAGTTGTTTTCATGATGTGTAGAGTCCTCTCCTCAGCACTCGTGGGTTCTTTGTTCGTAAGTCACCCAGCATGGCATGTCTTGGTGACGGAATAATTGCGGTGCGCCTCAATAGCATAGTTCTCAGTTCGACGCTATGAATACAAAGGACTTTCCCCGCCGGCCCCGCCGCCGGGCGATGCTCAGCACCCAATGGCGCCAGGAGACGACCCGTCAGGGCCTGCTTGCTCTGAACGGGGAGAACTCGGCGCCATGAGTCTTGTGAGGAGTGTTTGTTCCTCGGATAAGCCAGATCGCATGCGTCTAGCTTTCATACCCGTGCCTTGGGCGTTGGCCATCGGCAGTATGTGGGCGGCGGCCAACTCCTCGCTGATGATGCGGTTTTCCACAATATCCGGTGCCGCGCCGTAGCCGCCGTATTGCTTGGGCACGGTGCGGGCGACGATGCCCTGGCTGGTCGGTAAACGCTGCCACTGCGCTGCCTCCGAGCTGCGGGTGTATTCGCGTGGTTATCTATGGGCACCTGCTAAAAATGCACTTTTTCCGCGATTGCGGCGTCAGCGCCGTGCTCGGATCCTCAGGTATGACCTATACACTGCGGTTGTGCGCGCGGTGCTTTCTTGCACTCACGAAACAATTGCTATTTTTAGCAGGTGCTCTTGGGTATGTTGCTGGTGAGGGTGCTGCTTTAGCGTAGCGGCCCGTTACGGGCGCGCCTACTTGGATTGGCCGTTTGCTTCATCTATCGAGTGCTCTGCGATATTCTCGATCTCTGCTATGGTTAATCCAGTGGCGGTGGCGATCTGCTGATTCGATAGGTCCATCTTGAGCAGCTCTTGAGCGGTTCTTAGCTGAGTCAGATGTTGTTGGCGCAGACCTTTTTCCAAACCAATCTGCTCACCTCTTGCTAGTCCGATCTGCTCGCCTTCTTGGCGGCCTTCTTGGCGGCCTTCCTGGCGGCCTTTTTCTTGAGCTGTTTGGATTTGGCTCCGTTCTCGGCCTAGGCGTAAGCTTACATAGTCGTATAATTGCCTCTCGTGCTTCGACCATGAATGTTGTTGGGCCACGGAAAACGCGGTGCGAAATACAGGCTCTTGCTGATAAAGCGCTGGTATTTCTTCTAATCGCCTAGCGTTCTTGATAAAGAAAATCCACTGATCCGCCGCGTCTGCAATTTCTTCTAAAGTCTTATTGAACTTTGGCAGTTCTATAAAACAAAACGCGAAATCATCCAGTTGGTTTTGTTGGCTGCGGGTATTCAGGATGAGGTGGTTAGACAGGTAGTACGAATCTTCAGGGTTAAAGACGAAATCCAGGATCCCTATGAAGTGCACCTTCTTGAGTTCGTTGTATTGCTCACCCGCATCTAGTTGGTTGACATAGGATTTGGCGGTGTAATACAGGCTGCGTTTATGAAAATAATGATCGTGCTGCACCTGCATTTCGATAATGAACTGCCGGCCTTGTTCGTCGGTGGCTTGGACATCGAGAATGGTTTCTTTGAGATCTTCGATTTTGGGGATCTGGTAGGGTGTCTCGAAAGAAACATCGGCGACCTTCGAGCCCTTAGGGAAATCCAACGCGGCATTGACAAAATGGATCAGCACTTCTTTGTGCTGTTGATTGCCAAAGATCTTCTTAAACGCGATGTCGTTGCGGGGGTCGGCGAATTTCATCGACGCATTCTAACATCGCTTTTACATCTAGACACTTAAAGGTACGGCAAAAGGGGCCTCTAAAAATAGTCATTTTTTCGTGAGTGCAAGGAAGCACCGCGCGCACAACCGCAGTGTATGGGTCATACCTGATGATTCGAGCACGGCGCTGACGCCGCAATTGCGGAAAAAGTGCATTTTTAGTGGTGCCCTCAATGCCAATACCTTCGCAATGCCCGCGCTCGAACGGCATAATCGAAGCGCCGCGTACTTTTGCTGCTGACGTCACTGCACCCCATGGCATCGGTCACGCGGTGACGTTGCCGGTCAGTTTTTGTGCCTCCATGCCGATAAACGTGAGCAGTGAACAAGCGAGAAAACACCATGACAAAACCAGCCAAAGCCATCGCTAGCGAGAACATTCCTGTCATCGACATCAGTCCATTGCTGGTTGCCGACGGCGAGTCAGCAGCGCGGCTGAAGGCGGCACGACAGTTAGCCTGGGCAGCGACGGAAGTCGGTTTCATCTACGTGCGCAATCACGGCATCAATGCCGATCTGCTGGCCCGCGCACGCGCAGTAGGATTGGATTTTTTCCGGCAGCCGCTAGCGCGCAAGCTCGAAGTGGCCAGCAATATTCATCACCATGGTTACCTGCGCCCCGGTGCCACCAAGATGTACGACGACGCGGCGGTGGATCTGAAGGAGAGTTTCAATTTTGGCGTTGAACTGCCAGCGGCTGAACTGGCCGCTGCCACCACATGCTTACTGGGACCAAACCGCTGGCCCCGGTTCATGCCCGCGCTGCGCACTGCCATTTACCCTTACTATGAAGCAGCCAGCCGCTGCGCCCGCGCGCTACTGGAAGGATTCGCACTGGCCGGCGGCCATCCGGCCGATGTGTTCACCCGCCTAAGTGATCGGCCGGTGTCACGCGGTTCGCTGCAATACTATCCGCCGCGCCCCGGTGACTTGCCGCCGGACCGGTATAGCTTAGCGCCCCATACCGATTTCGGCGTGCTGACAGTACTGGCCCAGGATGCCCTGGGTGGACTCGAGATCCAGGGGCTCGATGGCGAGTGGATAGCGGCGCCACCGATCCCCGGCACCTTGGTCGTCAATGTCGGCGATCTACTGGGCCGCTGGTCCAATGACACCTACCGCTCGACGCCCCACCGCGTCATCAACACCAGCGGCCAAGAGCGCTTGTCCTTGGTTTTAGCCTACGATCCCAATGCGGAGACCGTGGTCGATGCGGGACTCTTTTGCGCGCCCGGTGAAACGCCGCGCTACGAGCCGATCACCTGCGGTGATTATCTGCAATGGCGCTTTGCCAAGGCGTTCGACTATCGTTCCAAGCGGTAATGCCATGTCAGACTACTTCGATCTAGGCACCTACACCCGCCCGGTTACCACCCGTTCGCCGGACGCGCAAACCTGGTTCGACCGTGGTTTGACTTGGGCTTACGCGTTCAACCACGAGGCGGCGGTGGCGTGCTTCGAACAGGCCGCTGCAGCCGATCCCGATTGCGCCATGGCCTACTGGGGTGTCGCGTATTCCATCGGCCCCTACTACAACAAGCAATGGTGGCAGTTCGACCCCGCGGAGCTTGAACGCACCCTCGCCGCCGCTTACGACGCGGCATTGGCCGCCCGCACCTGGTGCGAACACCTAAGTCCAGTCGAGCGAGCACTGATCGAGGCGATTGGCCTTCGCTATGCGCAACGTGAACCCGCCAACGACATGCGGCCGTGGAACGATGCTTACGCCAATGCCATGCGCGGCGTGTATAAACAATACCCAGACGACTTGGACGTGATCACCCTATTCGCCGATGCATTGATCAACCGCACTCCGTGGCAGTTGTGGGATCTAGCCACGGGCGAACCGGCGCCCGGCGCCGACACGCTGGAGGCGCAACAAGCCGTCGAGCGGGGGCTAAGCATGATGGACACCCACGCCCCCCATGCTGGTTTATTGCATATCTATATTCACTTGATGGAAATGTCGCCAACCCCCGAGCGCGCGCTGGGTGCAGCCGATCGGCTGCGCGAACTGATCCCGGACGCCGGACATTTATGTCACATGCCGACGCACATAGACGTGCAATGTGGTTTATATGCCGATGTGGTGCGCAGCAACCGCATCGCCGCGGCTGCCAGTTGGCGCTATTTGGAGCATGCGGGACTCATGAATTTCCACGCGCTATCACAGGCGCACAACTATCACTTCATGCTCTACGGCGCCATGCTTCTAGGTCACTACGGCGCGGCCATGGAAGCGGTGGCGGGACTGGAAGCGGTTATACCGGAAGCCTTGCTGCGCATCGAAAGCCCGCCCATGGCCGATTGGCTGGAAGCGTACGTGTCCGTCGGTGTACACGCGCACATTCGCTTTGGCCGCTGGCACGACATTCTAGCCAAACCCTTGCCTGACGACCGTGAGCTGTACTGCACGACCACGGCGATGTGGCGCTACGCCCGCGCGGTGGCCCACGCCGTGTTGGGCGGCATACAAGAAGCTGAACGCGAGCGTGACGCATTCATGCTCGCCCGCGAAGCTGTGCCCCTGTCACGCACACTATTCAACAACACCTCGCAAGACATACTCGGCGTCGCCAGCGCCATGTTGGACGGTGAACTCGAATACCGCAAAAACAACTTCGATGAAGCCTTCGCCCATCTTCGCCGCGCGGTAGAACTGGCCGAGCAGATGCCCTACGATGAACCCTGGGGTTGGATGCAACCGCCACGTCATGCGCTAGGTGCGCTGCTACTGGAGCAAGGACGGGTAGAAGAAGCGGAAGCGGAATACCGTGCCGACTTGGGTCTGGACGGCGCCCTCGCCCGCGCCTGCCGGCATCCTGACAATGTTTGGAGTCTGCACGGCTACCACGAATGTTTGACACGCCTTGGCAAACACGAACAAGCACAATTGTTGGCGCCGCGTTTGGCCATCGCCTTAGCCCGCGCTGACGTGCCCATTCGCGCATCGTGTTTATGCCGGCTCAATACGGCGTAATCCGGGTGACGCGCATGAATGGCGGCTACATTGGAACGAAAAGTAAGTGATGCCTTAAAGACACCGCTAAAAATGCACTTGATTGACTGCAACAGGCCGAGTCTTTCGGCATAGACGCGAGGCCTTAGGCGGACATAAAAGCCCTGTAAAGCGGGGCCTTGTAGACAGGAATGACCCCTTGCAGACAGGAATGACCCAATGAACGTAACCCAATTACAGCGCGCCTTGAAAGATGGCGGACACGTATTCGGATGCATGCTCTCGGCCATGGCATCCACCCGCTTTGGTCCCACCCTCGCCGGTGCCGCGCTTGACTATGCCGTCATCGACTCCGAACACGGTTCGCGCGACAGGGCGGAAATCCAACAGTTGTGCACCATGCTGCGCCACGCCGACGTGACCCCCATCGTGCGCGTGCCCATCCCTAAAGCCGAGTGGGTGGCGATGGCTTTGGACGCCGGCACCGCTGGTGTGTTGGTGCCCTACTGCGAAACGGTGGAAGAAGTGCAGGCGGTGGTGGCCACGGCCAAGTGGCATCCGCTCAAAGGCGAGTATCTGCGCCGGGCCGTGACCACCGGCGAGCTTCCAAGTAAGGAGACCAAGCAGTATCTTCGCAACCGGCGCAAGGAATCTTTCATCATCATCGGCATAGAGTCGGAGCCGGCCTATCATCATTTAGATGCTATTTTGGACGTAGGTGATATCGATGGGGTGTTCATAGGCCCCAACGACATGTCCACCTCACTCGGCATTCCGGACGATTACGCCAACCCCCGTTACCTGAACGTCGTCAAAGACATCATCGGGCGGTGCGCGGCCCGTCACATCCCCGTAATGGTTCATCAGCAGACCCTGGAAACATCCACCACGGCCATTGAATTGGGCGCCCGCTTCGTGTTGCACTCCAGCGATGCACGGATGTTGCAACGCATCATGCAGGCGGAAATGAATGCGCTGCGGGCGGCGGCCGGTGCGGTGGCGGGCGCTAGTGAAGACACGGTGGCCGTAGACTGATGGCCGCCATCATCATCGGCCGCCACCATCATAAGTTTTAGTTGATAGGATTTAATATTCTGTCTCTGTCTCTGGCTCGCCCACACCGCCCTTGTCGCGACGCATTTAAGACGTATTGGGACGGCTGACGGGCAGCCATGGCCCGGCCACTTCTGCCAGCCTTCCGCGCCCTTGCGTGATGTGGTGCGTGCGATGAACTTGCAAATGTCTTTGAGCCCACGGGTTCGAAAGAGCCCGTATTTCGATGCCACGGTAGCCGATGGTGTGGCGGCGATGACTTCGTACAACCACATGATGTTGCCCACCTCCTACGGCGATCCGCACGGGGAGTATTGGCGCCTCATCAACGGTGTGTCCATGTGGGATGTGGCCGCCCAGCGGCAGATAGAAGTCGCCGGACCTGACGCCGCCGAACTGGTCCGGATCCTCTGTCCCCGCGATCTCTACAGGCTTAAAAGTGGTGCCGGCTGGTATGTGCCGGTATGCGATCACCGGGGCGTAATCATCAATGATCCGATCGTCTTGAAGCACGCTGATGATCGCTACTGGTTCTCCATCGCGGATGCGGACCTACTGTGGTGGGTGCGCGCCGTTGCCGCGGAAAGAGGGCTGACCGATGTCGGTGTGTTCGAAGCGCAGGCGGCGCCGTTGGCGGTACAGGGGCCTAAAGCGGGAGCTGTGGTGGCCGCGCTATTGGGCGATTGGGTGGCGGGCATCAAGCATTTTCATTTCGCACCCGCGCACGCCGGCGATATCCCGATCTTGGTGGCCCGCTCCGGTTGGTCCAAGCAGTCGGGATTCGAACTCTATCTGCTGGACGCGACCAAGGGCTGGGCGCTGTGGCAGGCGGTCAAGGAAGCGGGTGCGCCGTATGGCATCGGCCCCGGGACGCCCAACCCGGTGGAGCGGGTGGAAAGCGGTTTGTTGTCCTGGGGCGGTGATACGGACGATGAGACCAATCCATTCGAAGTACGCATGGAGCGGTACGTTGATCTGCATGCACCCGATGATGTGATCGGCATGGCGGCACTGCGCCGCATTCACGCCGATGGTCCTCGCCGGCGCCAACTGGGGATTTTCGTCGATCACCCGGAGCCCTTCGGCGCCATGTGCGATACCAGCCGGATTGAGCATCAAGAAGATGTGACCGGCAAAGTGACCGCGCATGCTTACTCGCCGCGATTGCAACGCAACATAGGATTGGCCCTGGTACCGTCATCGCTTAACGCGGGCGATGTCGTAACGGTGCACCTGGCGCGCGGTGAGCCGGTTGAGGGGGAACTGACCGAGCTCCCTTTTGCCATTCCCGAGGTAAACCTCGATTCAGTGACCGAGGTTGCTTGAGTACTTGAATCCGGCGTGACTCGGTGAATTCATAGGTTTAGTATCCGCGCTCTTTCGATTCGCGAGTGCGGGCATCTCGTGGCGGTCATCATCGATTATGAGGCGGGTAATCTGCGCAGCGTTCAGCGTGCTTGCGCCGAGGTGGGTTTGCCGGCGCGCATCGTGGCCGATCCCGATGTGGTGCGCCAAGCCGATCGCATCATTTTCCCCGGGGTAGGTGCTGCCGGTGCTGCCATGCGCAGTTTGCACGCCCGTGGTTTGGACGAAGCTTTGCGCGAAGCGCTGGCATGCGGCGTGCCGTTCCTCGGTATTTGTTTGGGCTTGCAGATTTCTCTAGAGCGATCGGAAGAAAACGGGCAGCAAACCCTCGGTCTGATAGAGGGTCATGTGGCCCGCTTCGCTTTTGACAATCCGCTGTTGAAAATCCCCCATATAGGATGGAACGAAGTGCGGGTGCATCGGCCCCATCCTCTTTTGCACGGCATTGAAGCCGGCGATGAATTCTATTTCGTGCACGCTTACTATCCACGTCCCGCGCGGGACGATGCGGTGTACGCCGTTGCCGACTATGACGGTGACTTCGTCTGTGCGCTAGGTAAGGACAATTTTTTTGGTACTCAATTTCACCCGGAAAAAAGCGGGCGGGTGGGGCTGCGCTTGCTCTTTAATTTTGCCCATTGGGATGTCTGAGTGTGGGGAATGCTTGAGTCATGTTGAGTAAGCGGGTGATCGCCTGTCTGGATGTGCGCGACGGCAAACTCGCCAAGAGCGTTAAATTCGTCGATACCAAGGACATCGGCGATCCGGTGGAGAAAGCCAGGCAATACTACGACGGCGGCTTAGACGAACTGGTGTTCTACGACATTACGGCATCCAGCGATAAACGCAAAATCATGTTGGATGTGGTGGAGGCGGTGGCCAAGGAAGTGTTCATTCCACTGTCCGTAGGGGGCGGAGTCGGCTCGGTCAGCGATGCCACTGACTTGCGCTTGGCTGGTGCCGAGAAGATCAACGTCAATTCTCAAGCCGTGAAGCGCCCGGCTCTTATCAGCGAGTGTGCCGAGGCTATAGGCAGTCAAAACGTAGTGCTGTCCATGGATATTCGGGCGGTACCGGCCTCTGGCCAGTGTCCGTCCGGCTATGAGATCGTCATCAATGGCGGGCGCACGCCGATGGGCATGGATGCCTTGGCTTGGGCGCGGGAAGGTGAGCGCTTGGGCGCCGGTGAGTTGGTGGTCAATTCCATAGACGCCGACGGTACCGGTGATGGATATGAGTTGAAGCTCACGCGGATGATCGCTCATGCGGTGCGCATTCCGGTGATCGCCTCGGGTGGGGCAGGGGTGCCTGAACACTTGCACGAGGTGTTGACCGAGGGTGCCGCCGATGCCGCGTTGGTGGCATCCATGGTGCATTACGGAGACTACAGCGTCAGTGGGTTAAAGGAATATCTGTACGGCCGGGGTCTTAAAATCCGCATGTCTTGGTGATACCGGCACCATGCTGGCGCTGATGAAGTCCTTGCAAGCACTGGACGGGTGCGTCTTGATTTACGCCGACGAGGTGGCCGTGTTCGTGATGCGGTAGTTAAATGATACTGCCGGTGATGATGGCCGCAGGCGCGCCTTCGATTTTCCGGATTCGTTACGCAATGCGCGCCAGCGCCATAGCAGCCGAATTCGTTGGATACTAAATTCGTTGAATACCAACGGGCTCAATCGGACTAGACCCCCTCGCCAAGCGCTTCGAACTGGGATCGGCGAGCAATGATCTGGCGCATTCTCCCCTGGGTGTCTTCAGCCCCGAAAAAGCTGCGGATTTTTTGGCGGAACTGGCCAAGGCTCGTGGCCTACCCTTGGATGATAGTGCGAAGTCTTAGCGGTTTGACGCTGGATGAAACACTGGCGGTTATGCACCATCTGGCTAAGGTGTGTTAACACTATTCAACGCTTGCACGATAAGGGCGAAGTGGATAAAAAACATAAAGACAACATCCAGTTTGTCGAAGCGTGAAAAGATTCGACGACATCCTTTCAGCCGTCGAAACAATCTCTTTACTTCATTAGAAGAACCCAAAAAGCCAGATGCGTAAACTGGAGGCTGGTATTCAGTTTACGCTCACAGTTTTTCCATAACCGAGGACATTTCTCTAACCAGGCAAAGGAACGCTCAACAATCCAACGCTGAGGGAGCACTGTGAATGTGTGTAGCTCATTCCTTTTGGCAACCTGTACTGTCGCCCCGCTCTGTTCCTTTATGCCATCGGAAAACGGTTTGCCGCTATAGCCACCATCCACCCGCACAGACTCGACTCTCGACAGGTCGAATTTACGCTTTGTGAACGCTTCCAAGGCGCCCGCACGGTCTGTCACATTCGCTGGGGTGACGGCAATAGCGTGTGCTAAGCCCAGCGTATCAACCACAATATGACGCTTGATTCCACAGACTTTCTTCCCAGCGTCATACCCCTTATGGATCGCCGTATCGGTATTCTTTACGCTCTGGGCATCAACGATGCGGAAACTCGTCCATGCGTTGCGCCCCTGTTTGATACGAGCCGCGCCACCCTGATTTTTTTAAAGCACGTTCAAGAACGCTTGGCGGGTTATCTCCTGTGACCTCACTCCAGATTGGGTAATAGGCATAGACTGTCTTCCCTTTGGGAAAGTCATAGGGAATCATGCGCCACTGGCAACCGCTCTTCAGCCGGTAGAGTACGGCACAGAAGACCTCATAGAGGTCAACGGTGCGGGGACTGGTTTTCTTCCTTGCACTTTCAAGGATTGGCAGTATGTGCTGGAACTGCTCGCAAGTAATATCGCTGGGATACTTCTGTCTCATTCCCCAGATTAGCCGGGAAATGAGAGATTATGGACAGGTTCTAAGGAAGCACGCGCCGCCAACCGCGACTTCCAATAGGCAATCACCCAACCGCATTCCCTTTGGTTCTTTGGCGAAAGTGAGCTTTCCATGAGGCTCTGAGAAGCGCCTGCGATGCTCTGGCAAAATCGGCCGGTCTCGAATGCCAGACACCTTGATGAAGTAAGTGGTCCCCGTGTTTCACGGTTTCCGGCACTCGGTGCCGCATAGAGGTTGAGTAGCGACGTCAGGCCTATCTCTCGGTCTTCCTCCTTGGGTTTGCTGCGACCCGCAATTTCGGCAGCTTGGCACAGCTTGTCGATCTGCCACTCGGCCAGACTTACGTAGTCGATAGATGCTCTACAGCGGTTCTCAAGCTGCTGCAATATTTCAGGAGATTGAATGAGAACGCCTGTCTCGTGATTCCTCTGCAGACCACTGACGGTGAAGTTCGCGGACGTCACGATCCCCGCGAATAGCATTCCACCAAGGCGGAAGATGTAAACCTTTGAGTGTAGGGCCTTGTCAAGACCGATGGTTGGCCACTCGCCGGTACTACGACGAACCGTCTGACCGAAGGCCTTGAGTGCAGTCGGCTTCGTCAGTTGGTCAGAGCCTCTAGCGGCACAAGTGGAGATGAGTTCCACACGAGTGTCGGACAGTTTCACGCCCTCTAAGAGCAACTCAAACTCAGAGGCAAGGAACGGAGATACGATGAGGCACTCGTCACAGGCATGGAGCAGTTGACGCACAAGCCCCAAGTGATCGGTCCAACGGACTTCATCGTCTAGGGCGGAGGAAACCGCCTTACCCGGGATGCCGTTGGAAATGAGTATCGCCATGATGCCTTCAGGTGCTAACAGTGTATTAGACGGATACAGAATATATTGCACTAGACAGAGACTGTCTAGTGCAATATATTCCTGACTAACCACGCATCACCACTTCTCGGATGAACTCTCCATCCAATTGGCACAAATACCTTAACCTGTTAGCCAAAAAGCAGGCGTCGGAAGGCGCGCGGCGTTGCTATGTCCGACATGTTGAAAGTTTGTTCAAAGCTTTCCCGGATAAATCATTGTCTGCTTTATTCAAGGCCGATGTAGAAGTCTTTCTGCGAGACTTGTCGCGCCAAAATCGATTACCGGATTGGCAGTTTAAGCAAGCGGTGGATGCATTGCGTTTATTACCGGTTGATTTGACCAATACGCCTGCTGGTCAAGCTGTAGGGCACCTGCTAACCTTTTTCGCGCTGGCTCGCCGATGTGTCTAAACAAGCAAAATAGGCCATGTGAAAGAGCGCCTCCTCACTGGCCGCGGAGGAGTTGGCCGCAGAGGAGTTCGTGTCAGTGTGCGCACTGGCGTGAAGGCGCTGCGCTAATTTTCCATGTCTTTCGCAAAATGATTGCGCTAGGCGTTGGAGTTCATCGTCAGCGTCCCATGGCCCGTATTTCAAAATGACTTGTGTTGCATCGGTACGAATGACGGTCGGGGACATACATCCCGCCCCTGTATGAAGACAGAAACCCAATGCAAGCGCGCCGAATACACTGAGAGTAGCCATTGGCCTTTCCTATGATCCGAGGGTCCTATAGTTCAAGGGCCCTGTAATTTAAGGGCCCTATAATTTAAGAGCGATCGTAGCAGCCGTTGTCGCCACGATGTCATTAACGCTAGCGCCACGCGAGAGATCGGCAATCGGCCGGGCAAATCCTTGTAAAATTGGCCCGAACGCTTGAGCGCCGCCTAGGTATCGAGTCAGCTTGTAGGCGATATTGCCGGAATCCAAATCGGGAAATATCAAGACGTTGGCCTGTCCTGCCACGCCGCTAGTACTTTTTACTTTCTTGGCTGCCACGTTCATGTCTAATGCCGCATCAGCTTGTAACTCACCGTCAATAACGAGTTCTGGCGCCCGCTCACGGGTGAGTGCTAGGGCGTTTTGTACATTGGATACCCGCTCGTGTTTGGCGCTGCCGTGGGTTGAAAAAGACAGCATGGCGATACGGGGTGGTTCGCTTAATAGCCGTGCCGCACTGGCGGCGCAGGCGAGCGCGATGTCGGACAGTTGTTGTGCGTCTGGAGCGACAACCACCGCGCAATCGGCGAACAGCAACGTTCTAGCGCCTACAGCATGGTCTGGTGGGAACTGCATGAGAAAGAAACTGGATGCGGTACTGATTCCTTCTGCGAGTCCCACACACATCAAGCCAGCTTCTATAACTTTGGCGGTAGGGTTGAGCGCACCGGCGATCATGACGTCGGCATGGCCGCAGGCGACCATGAGTGCGCCTAAGTAAAGGGGGCGTTGCACCGCCCGGGCCGCCATGCTTGCCGAGGATTTAGGCCGCCGCTCACGAAAACGAGCGATGAGTAGCTCCAGATGTGGATAGCTACGCGGATCGGCGAATGCTATTTTTTCATCGCTGGCGCCTAATGCCCGGATCCGAGAGTGAAGTTCACTCTCTTCACCCACCAGTATTGGTCGCGCCAATCCAGCGTTAGCCATTTGGACGGCCGCGGCGAGAATGCGCTTATCGCCTCCTTCGGGTAGCACAACCGAAGCACAGGCTGCCTGCGCCTTAGCCAAAATCGTATCGTCCAGCATGATGCGCCAATGCTCCGACTATAAAGGCGAACAATGGCACAAACCGATCGTTTCGCGCTATACTCGGTTCCCTCAGCAATTCAATGCGTCAGGTAACACGCCCGGACAAAGCCTTATCAGCAGCAGGCACGGCGTTTAGTGGTTTCCGAACGTCAATGCTCTCTTGAGAACCATGAATCTTCAGGTAAGTAGTAGTCTAGTATGTCGTCGGTTAAGTCGCGCTTTAGGGCTGCTTCCTCGCGCAACGCCTCGATTCGTCTTCGTGCGGCGCTGCGCCGGCGATCGCGATCTTCTGGTGTGAGAGTGGTTTCGGCGCTTGGATCTTCATCGAAATCGTCATCAGGATCGATGACATTAACCATCTGATTCATAACGCATTTGCTCCGTCTACTGGGTAACTCCGGCCCCTGATCGGATTCCCGGGTTACCTTCGCGCTTCATAAGGTTTACGTACCTGGATTTCCAGCGGGAATTTCTAATGCTCAGCGTTAGAGATCCTTAGTGATATGAGTACACGGATCACAATATGTTGTAGTGATAGAGCTTTAACACCACAATATGCAGGATCTATTGAGCACTTTTACTGGAAAGGCTTCGGCGCCATGGCCAGACAGGAAAGCTCAGAGCGGTAGAAGGCGGTAGATCTCAGAGATACTGGTAGTTATCTCGATGTCTGATGATTCCCGTGAGTAACCGTACACTTAAAGGGTTAATACCGTCGGTGGAGCCGGTGTGCGCATACAGCGAAGTATCGGTTCGCAGCCCAATACCCGGCCAAGCCACCGTTGCCGACCCACTCGTAGCGGGGGGATGACCGGCTCTAGCACCCAGCCGGTTTATTTGGATGTGCGCCTTGGTGAGTCCGAAAGCGTATCGCTTACACTACCGCCCGAGCACAACGCGTTCGTTTATCCGTTCGGCGGCGAAATCAGTGTTGGCGATGGGGTTGTTGCAACTGGCCATGCCGGCATTGTGTTTTCGGGTAGCCGCCTCACTATCACGGGACGTGTACCGGCTATTGGCTGCTTAATCCTCGCGGCGGCTCCGCTGCACGAGTCGGTTGCGCAATACGGGCCATTCGTGATGAATACCCGTGCCGAATTGGAACAAGCTGTGCGTGACTATCAAGCCGGCACGTTGATCGGCTAAAGGGCACCTCTAACAATGCACTTTTTCCGCGATTGCGGCGTCAGCGCCGTGCTCGAATCCTCATGGATCACCTATACACTGCGGTTCTGCGCGCGGTACTTCCTTGCACTCACGAAAAAATTACTATTGTTAGAGGTGCCTTAAATGACTGGTGTACGGTATACCAGCTTAGTCCCCAATGCGCTCTAATTGCGCTTCATCGAGTCGAAGAACTCGCTGTTGACCTTGGTTGCTTTCAAGCGGTCCAGCAAAAACTCCATGGCTTGAATATCTTCCATGGGCTGCAACAAGCGCCTCAATATCCAGATCTTTTGCAGCTCATCGGGATTGGTTAGCATCTCTTCACGGCGGGTGCCCGATGGATTGATATTGATCGATGGCCATATACGCCGTTCGGCGATTTTACGGGCTAGATGGATCTCGTTGTTACCCGTGCCTTTGAATTCTTCGTAGATAACATCGTCCATCCTTGAGCCGGTATCGATGAGGGCGGTGGCCATGATAGTCAAACTACCACCCTCTTCGATGTTGCGCGCGGCACCGAAGAAGCGCTTTGGTCTTTGTAGCGCATTGGCGTCAACGCCGCCGGTTAATACCTTGCCTGATGACGGAACAACCGTGTTGTAAGCGCGGGCTAGCCGGGTAATGGAATCCAGCAGGATAACCACGTCTTTTTTGTGCTCAACCAGCCGTTTAGCTTTTTCGATAACCATTTCAGCCACCTGCACATGCCGGCTGGCGGGCTCGTCGAATGTGCTGGATATCACTTCGCCTTTAACCGAACGCGCCATCTCGGTCACCTCTTCAGGGCGCTCGTCGATGAGCAGGACGATGAGATAGCACTCAGGGTGATTAGCGGCTATGGAGTGTGCGATACCTTGCAGCAACATCGTCTTGCCCGCTTTGGGAGGTGAGACGATGAGCCCCCTTTGGCCTTTGCCAATTGGTGCGATGAGATCGACCACTCTTGGCGTCAGATCCTCGGTGCTGCCGTTGCCCAACTCTAGCTGAAAGCGTTCCTGCGGGAATAGCGGCGTCAGGTTCTCGAACAGAACCTTGTTCTTGGCATTTTCCGGCACATCCAAGTTGATTTCATCGACCTTGAGTAGTGCGAAATAACGTTCCCCTTCCTTGGGTGGACGGATTTTGCCTGCAACGGTGTCGCCGGTGCGCAAGTTAAAACGGCGAATCTGGCTAGGTGAGACGTAGATATCGTCCGGTCCAGCCAGATATGAACTATCCGCGGAACGCAAAAAGCCGAAGCCGTCTTGCAATATTTCCAAGACGCCATCGCCATAGATATCTTCACCCTTCTTAGCATGGGCTTTAAGGATGGCGAAGATGACATCTTGTTTGCGCGAACGCGCTATTCCCTCAATGCCCATTTCTTGAGCTATGTCCATGAGCGCAGGAGCGGCCATTTGTTTTAGCTCGGTTAAGTTCATTGAGGTGGATGATTCGCCTGACGAACGTGGAGCCGATGCGCGACCGCGCCTCGGTCTAGTACGCCGACGAGGAGTAGTAGCTTCTACTGATTCTACAGTGGACAAGATGGGAGAAATACCCGAAGCAGCGGCGGAATGCGCTGAGTGTGTGAAAAACTAGCACGCACATAGAGCGTCGTCTATCTGACTGCTGTGTATGTGTGGCTACCCTGAGTCGAACTGGCGTCAATTCTCCCCCAGAGCCAATTCCCAGTAGAACTACTACTGGGGAGGTCAACTCCTGATGGGCACCAGTAATACTAAACTGCCCGGCTCTTCCGGACCACTTTGTTTTCCCGGCTCCTGACTTTGGTTGATAACCGGGTTATCAGTAGCCGATCCCGGCTATAGCCCTAGCTGGCACAAAGCCGGGGCCTGGAGATCTTATCTCTAGGAATTTTATTTATCTATTTTTTTCGTTCAAAGATTGCTATCAAGGAATGCCGATAGCTGAAATTTGGATACTAGCCCAACTTTCATGGCTTCCACGGCACCATTCTTAAACAGCATCAGCGTCGGAATCCCCCGAATGCCGTATTTTGGCGGCGTCGTTGGATTCTCGTCTATGTTCAGTTTGGCAATTTTGACCTTGCCAGAATAGTCATCCTTGATCTCCTCGAGCACAGGCGCGATCATCTTGCAGGGATGGCACCATTCCGCCCAGTAATCAACCAACACTGGTTGGTCTGACTGGAGAACATCTGATTCAAACGATTCGTCCGTCACGTGGACGATCTGGTCGCTCATGCGAGCTTTCTCCAAACGAGCTGTCTGGGCACCATTTTGAGCGGAATCATCAACGCTTTTCAAGTCCACTCTTCACGGGTTGGGTAAACTTTTTGGAATTTTATGACTGAACAAACACTTACGCAAACCAACTTCAGCGAGCTACCGCTTTGCGCTGAGCTTCTTGCCGGCACCCGCGACGCCGGATTCGACCGTTGCACACCGATTCAGGCCCAATCGCTGCCTCTGGCACTGGCGGGAGAGGATGTGGCCGGGCAGGCGCTCACCGGTACCGGCAAAACCGCCGCGTTTCTGGTCGCCTGCATGCAGTTACTGCTAGATAGGGATCCTTTGCAAGCCTATGAGCAGGGGCAGCCGCGTGCGCTCATATTAGCGCCTACCCGGGAATTAGCGGTGCAAATCCACCAGGACGCGGCCATTTTAAGCAAACACACCGGTCTTCGTTGTGGTGTGGTCTTTGGGGGCACCGCCTATGAATCCCAACGGCAGATGGTCGCGGCCGGTTTAGATATCTTGATCGGCACACCGGGGCGCGTTATCGACTATTTCAAGCAAGGCGTTTTTAACTTGCGGGGCGCTCAAGTCGTCATCTTGGACGAAGCCGATCGCATGTTTGACCTGGGTTTTATCCGCGATATTCGCTATTTGTTACGCCGGTTACCGCCGGCCGCCGACAGGGTCAATATGCTGTTCTCAGCGACCATGTCGTTTCGCGTCACCGAACTGGCGTACGAGCACATGAACGATCCGACGCTGGTCAATGCGTCGCCGGCCAAGGTGACGGTGGATCACGTCACGCAAGTGCTCTACCACGTGGCCAAGGAGGAAAAAATATCGCTGCTACTCGGATTGCTAAGGCGCATGGATGCGCAGCGCACCATCGTTTTCGTCAACACCAAGCGTGGCGCTGAGAGGGTGACGGACTTCCTGAATGCCAATGGATACATGGCGGATGTGTTATCGGGAGATGTGCCGCAGAAGAAGCGGCTGCGTTTGTTGGGCGAGTTTCAAGCCGGAGCGCTGCCGATTTTGGTTGCTACCGATGTGGCGGCGCGGGGATTGCATATTCCGGAGGTGAGCCATGTCTTCAACTTCGATCTGCCGCAAGACCCGGAGGATTACGTGCACCGCATCGGGCGCACCGCGCGTGCCGGAGCCCGCGGTGATGCGGTGAGTTTTGGTTGCGAAGAATTCGTCTTTTCGCTCGAGGACATTGAGGCGTTCATCTGCTCGTCTATTCCGGTCGAGGCGGTTAGCGATGATATGTTGGTGGAGCCGGTAAGGCCGCCGCGCCGGCCGAGGCAGCGCCTAGGCGGGCAGCGTCCGGGTGGGCGACGCTCCTCGGATGGACAGGGACGACGCCGCCGCTCTGGCGGTAAAGCTGGGCGCATTCCGGTGGCCGTTGAGATCAATGCCACCCCCACCGGTTCCTCGGTGGAGCCTCGGGCGGATGGCGCTCGGCAAGGGGTCAAGAAGCCGCGCCGGCCCCGCAGGCGCTCTGATAACACAACGCCCGAACCCGCAGCCGCGGATTCTTGATCGCGCCCAGGGTGATCGCGCTCAGGTGTGGCGCCAGGGCATGTCGTTCGTTAGGGCAGTACTTGCTCCAGCCAGGCGCCTATGTCGGCCAACTCTTCGGGCGATACTGAATGGTCGAGGTCATAGGTGTACCATTTGGCAGCATATCCGAGTTGGCACAAATGCTCACGGCTGCTCTTGGCCAAATCGATGGGCACCACCGGATCACGGGTGCCGTGGGACAGGAGTATGGGCGTGGTCCGGTTGGCCGCATGGGCTTGCGTTTCAGCCAGATCCGCCCGTGGCAGGTAGGTGGACAGTCCCATGATACCGGCCAGCTTGGCGCCGTAACGGATCCCTGTGTGTAAGGCGATAGCACCACCTTGGGAAAAGCCGGCCAGGACAATGCGCCCGGCGGGAATGCCGGCTGTCACCTGCTGTTCTATGAGTTGGCAGGCTGTCGCCTGCGATGCCTGAATGCCCTCTAGGTCGGTACCGCGTTCGATGTCCATGCCAGTGATGTCGTACCAAGCCCGCATTACCATGCCGCCGTTGATGGTGACCGGCTGCATCGGTGCGTGTGGAAACACGAAGCGGGTGCATTGGCTGATGCGGCCCAAGTGAGGAACTACCGGCTCGAAGTCGTGGCCGTCGGCGCCAAGACCATGTAGCCACACGACACAGCCGGTGGCGGCCTGCGCGGGTTCGACGACAATGGGGTGTTCGGATGCGGTCAAGGGTTATGTGCTCTAAGAATAGTCCGAGGCCAGATTATGCATCGATCCGCGGGCGTTTGGCTGCGCTCGACGTTATACTCTACGCCTGAATCTACTGGAGGCCGGACATGCGTTTATCACGTAGACGCCTAGTGCGCAGCTCGCTTGCCGTTGCCGCCGTTGCGATGACCGTGCCTGCCTGTGGACAAAAAGGTGATCTGTATTTCCCAAGCGATTATTTCCCAGGCGATAATAAGAGCCGGGATAACAAGAGCCCAGATAACAAAGGCCTAGATGGCAAAGGCCCAAGCGCTAAGAGCCAGAAGGTCAAGCAGGAAGCCTCTATCGCACCGGACAAAGGCTAATAAAACTGCTACCGGTCTGAGTCGAACTGCAAGCGGCTCGGGCACCGCGTTTTTTGCCGTGGCCTGCGGCGGCGCGCCACGGCACACAGTAAACCCATCAAACAATAAATCCACCAAGCAATAAACCCACGAATGGGGCAGCGCCGCTTCAAAATACTCCCCACAGAGGTTTGCCCGAGGTATTTCCTCTTAGAGGTATTACATGGATTACTTCGTTCGCCACGACGGTGAACTCTATGCCGAGCGCGTGGCCTTGGGGACCATCGCCGAAAACGTCGGCACGCCCTGCTATGTTTATTCCCGGGCGACTTTGGAGCAGCATTGGCGGGCGTTTGATGATGGTTTGGCCGGACTCGAGCATCTCATTTGTTACTCGGTCAAAGCGTTGTCGAACTTGGCCGTGCTCAACCTCTTGGCCCGGCTCGGTTCAGGTTTCGACGTGGTCTCGGTGGGGGAGTTGGAGCGGGTGCTCCGTGCCGGCGGTGATGCGCGCAAGACCGTCTTCTCCGGTGTAGGCAAGCGGGCTGATGAGATAGCACGGGCGTTGGAAGTGGCTATTGCCTGCTTCAACGTGGAGTCGCGTGGCGAACTGGAGCGGCTGAACGACATCGCCTCGGCCCATGGCGTGCGGGCACCCGTTGCTATACGGGTTAACCCGGATGTGGATGCCAAGACCCATCCATATATTTCCACTGGCCTCAAGCACAATAAATTCGGCGTGCCCCACGGTGAGGCGCTGGCGGTGTACCGGCTGGCGGCGCAGATGTCTGCGATAGACGTCATCGGGGTGGATTGCCACATCGGATCGCAACTTACCGATCTCGCACCGTTTGCCGATACGCTAGACCGCTTGTTGGAGCTGGTTGATCGATTGGCGGGCGAAGGTATTGCTCTTGCGCACATGGACATAGGTGGAGGTCTTGGCATTCGCTACCGTGATGAGCAACCGCCTGAGCCGCGCGAATACACCAATATGGTCACTGGCCGGCTATCTGGGCGTAGCTTGGCCGTTCACGTGGAGCCTGGACGCGCCATCGCCGGCAATGCCGGTGTCATGTTGGTACGAGTCGAGTATCTCAAGCTGTCCAACGAGAAGAATTTCGCCATCGTTGATGGAGCCATGAATGATTACATTCGCCCGGCGCTCTACGATGCGTGGAGCGAGCTCATTCCTGTTCGCGAGCGCCATGGGGACGGGCACCTCTTCGATGTGGTTGGGCCGGTGTGTGAATCGGCGGATTTTCTCGGTAAGGACCGCAAGCTCAACGTCGCGGCGGGTGATCTGCTGGCGGTACGCTCGGCTGGCGCGTACGGTTTTGGCATGAGTTCGAATTACAACTCTAGGCCGCGGGCGGCGGAGGTCATGGTGGACGGTGACCAATATCATGTGGTGCGGTCTCGCGAAACCATTGAGGATCTGTTTGCTTCAGAGAGGACGCTGGCATGACAGGGCAACGAAAAGCGGTCGCTTTGCTCTCCGGGGGACTGGATTCAATGTTGGCGGCACGTGTCATCAAAGACCAAGGGGTGCACGTTGAAGGGATTAATTTCTTCACCGGCTTTTGCGTCGAGGGTCACACGCAGGCGATCCGTAGGAAGTCATCGGCCAAGCCGAAGCGCAACAACGCTTTGTGGAGCGCTGAACAAGTAGGCATTGCGCTACATTTCATCGATGTGGTGGAGGCGTACAAAGAGGTGGTGCTCAATCCAAAACATGGATATGGGCGTAATTTGAATCCCTGTTTGGACTGTAAAGGATTCATGGTGGGAAAAGCCCATGAATGGATGCTTGAGCATGATTTCGATTTCATTATCACCGGGGAGGTCGTTGGACAGAGGCCCAAATCACAGCGACGCGAGACGATGTCGATCATCGTCGCCGAATCCGGTGCTGGCGATCGCCTGCTGCGGCCGTTGAGCGCCAAGCTGCTAGCGCCCACCTTGCCCGAGCAGGCAGGATGGGTGCAGCGCGATGCGCTGTTTGACTGGCATGGCCGCAGCCGCCGGCTACAGATGGAGTTGGCGGCCCAGTTCGGTTTTGAGGATTACGCGCAGCCAGCAGGCGGATGCTGTTTCCTCACCGACAAACAATACACCGTCAAGCTGCGAGATCTGTGGCGCTCGCGCAACAACCGGCGTTACGAGCTTGATGACATCATATTGCTGAAGGTCGGGCGTCATTTGCGGCCGGCGCCGGGTTATAAGCTCATTATCGCCCGTGAAGACGGCGAGAACCGGTTTTTGCGCGGTTACAGAAAGGATTATGTTCACCTGCGCACCACCAGCCATCCAGGGCCGCTGGCGTTGATCGACGGTGATTGCGCGCAGGCGGATTTGAGTCTGTCGGCGCGCTTGGTTGCCCGCTACAGTCAGGGCCGGGATGCGCCTGCGGTGGAGGTGGAGGTCGTGCCGGTTGGCGCGCCACCTTGGCACCTGACGGTGAGCCCCATGCCGCCCCATGAGATCCCCAAGGAGTGGGTGTTGTGAGCACCTATCAGCTCGATGCCCGGCGTTTGCTGTGCCCCATGCCGGTCATTCGCACGCAAAACCGCGTAAAAGAACTCAACGCAGGCGATGAGCTGTGCGTGAGGGCAAGTGATCCGGGCGCTCTGCACGACATTCCGGCGTGGTGCCGTATCCACGGGCACGAGGTACTCAGTGCGGTGACGAGTGACGAAGGGGAAGTGGTCATTACCCTGCGGGTTGTTATGTGAGGATATTGGCTAAGTGAAAGGCGTTGAATCGCGAAGCGAGCGGTTCGTCGTCATCCGGCGGGTCACCCTGATCGGCTCATGGGTGGATGGTCTGCTCGGGGTTGGCAAGCTCATCGTCGGTTGGCTCGCGCAATCAAACGCGCTGTTGGCCGACGGTGTGCACTCGCTATCGGATTTGGCCACTGATGTGATGGTGTTGTTCGCCGCGCGGCACACCAGCGCGGAGGCCGATGATGAACACCCCTATGGCCATGATCGTATCGAGACGCTGGCGACCGTCGTCCTTGGAGTCTCGTTAATCGCTGTGGGTGTTGCTATCGGCGTTGACGCTTGCAGCCGAATTTTAAATCCCGATGACTTGCTCAAACCTGAGCCATGGGCCATCTGGATCGCGTGCGTCTGCGTGGTCGCCAAGGAGGCGATGTATCACTACACGATGTACTACGCGCGGCGCTTGCACTCTACTTTGATGCAAGCCAACGCCTGGCATAGCCGTACGGATGCTATCTCCTCCTTGGTGGTGATCGCAGGGTTGTTAGTGACCGCGGCGGGATTCCCATTCGTGGACGCGGCCGCCGCCATCATCGTTGCCGCCATGATCGCCCGTATCGGGTGGAGTTTCGCCTGGCGCGGCGGTCAAGAGTTGGTGGATACCGGTCTCAATGAACAGACCTTGGAGGCCATACGCGCAACCATCTTGGCGATCGATGGTGTGGGTTCTTTGCATGAGCTGCGCACGCGCAAAATGGGATCGCGCGCGTTGGTCGATGTACATATCACGCTCACCGATCCTAGGGTGAGTGTCTCGGAAGGACATCAGATCAGTGAGACGGTACGCTTTAGCATCATTAAGCGGCTCGCCGATGTTTCCGATGTCATGGTGCATATCGATCCGGAAGACGACGAGGTGAATCCGCCTAGCGTCAGCCTGCCGCTGCGGCGGGAGTTGTTGCAAGCGTTAGAATCTTGTTGGGCCCATGTCGATGGTGTGGATGCCATCGAATATCTGACCTTGCATTACTTGGCGGGGCGGGTGCATCTGGATGTACATGTGCCGGTGCGAATGTTGCGCGAGCCGCACAGAGCCGCCAGGTTTGTTAAGGCTCTCAGGCAGGGGGCGGAGGTACTCCGAGCAGTGGGCCATGTGCGGCTTATCACCACCTACGAAGCAGCTCATAGGGATGACCTATAATGGTGCGCGATGCGGGGGGTTGTGCGCTTTATCGGTGCAATCGTGTGTTCCTTGAAACGATGTGGCACCCGTACGAGGCGGCGCCAGTAGGCGTTTTGGCCGTAGGCCGCTACCGGTGTTCAAGGGTATGGGAGTTGGTACGCATCGTGCTTACGAAAATTAGCGCTTAGGTTTAAGCCTACTTAAAGTCTAAGGCCAAGGTAAAGTCTAAGGCTAGGGCCGGCGTAACGCTGGGCCTTTAGGTTGTTAGTTGAGTTTTGTCCAATTTTCGGAGGATCGCATGTCTGGCGAAGCCGTTCTCTCAATGATTAAGGACGCCGAGGTCAAGTTCGTTGACCTACGGTTCGCGGATACCCTGGGTAAAGAGCAGCACGTCACGGTGCCGGCGAGTCAGATCGATGCCGACTTCTTTGAGGACGGTAAGATGTTCGATGGCTCTTCCATCGCCGGCTGGAAGGGGATTAATGAATCGGACATGGTGCTGATGCCCGATCCGGGTACGGCCATCATGGATCCGTTCACCCAGGAGGCTACTTTGAATCTGCGCTGTGACGTATTGGAACCCAGCACGATGCAAGGTTACGAGCGCTGTCCCCGCTCCGTTGCCAAGCGCGCCGAGGCTTACTTGGCCTCTACTGGCATCGCCGACACCGCTATGTTCGGTCCGGAGCCGGAGTTCTTCGTCTTCGATGACGTGCGGTGGGGCGCGGCCATGAAGGGTGCGTTCTACGAGGTCGATGCGCAAGAAGCGCAGTGGAACTCGGGACGTGCTTACGAAGATGGCAACATGGGCCACCGCCCAGGCATCAAAGGGGGTTACTTCCCCGTACCCCCGGTCGATTCACTGCACGATGTGCGCGCCGATATGTGCATGGCAATGGAGGAGATGGGGCTGACCGTTGAAGTCCATCACCACGAGGTGGCCACCGCGGGTCAGTGCGAGATCGGTACCGGTGCCAACGCCTTGGTGCGTAAAGCCGATGAGTTGCTGATCCTCAAGTACTGCGTTCACAACGTTGCCAACATCCACGGCAAAACGGCTACTTTTATGCCTAAGCCGCTGGTGGGGGACAATGGCAGCGGTATGCACGTACATCAGTCGTTGGCCAAAGACGGGACCAACATCATGGCTGGTGACAAGTACGCCGGGCTGTCGCAGGAGGCTCTTTGGTACATCGGCGGTATTTTTAAGCATGCCCGGGCGTTGAATGCGTTTACCAATTCCGGTACCAACAGCTACAAGCGGCTGGTCCCCGGTTTTGAGGCACCTACGCTACTGGCGTACTCCGCCCGTAACCGCTCCGCTTCAGTACGTGTTCCGTACGTGTCTAGCCCCAAGGCACGCCGAATCGAGGTGCGTTTCCCCGATTCCAACGGTAACTCTTACTTCATCTTCACGGCGATGATGATGGCTGGCCTGGACGGCATCCATAACAAGATCGATCCGGGTGCGCCCATCGATAAGGATTTGTACGATTTGCCGCCGGAAGAGGAAAAAGATATCGCCACGGTGTGCTCGTCTCTAGATCAGGCGCTAGAAGCGCTGGATGCTGATCGCGAATTCCTGCTGGCTGGCGGTGTCTTCACTAACGATGCCATAGACGCTTATATCGACCTCAAGATGGAAGAAGTCACGCGCTTTCGTATGACTACCCATCCGGTTGAGTTCGATATGTACTACAGTCTTTAGTGTTTTTTGGCCCTTGGGCTTCGTTATAGAAACAGTCTTTGCGGCGGTTAAACGCCAACCAACCGGTACCTCTGTGACCGGTTGGCTGGCTACTCCTAGCAAGCGCGGCTACGGTCGCCCAATGCGTGCTATGTATTTTTTATCTGTTCTTCTGATGGCTGCGATGGGAGCGGCGGATGCGCAGATCTATCGCGCGGCCGATAAGGATGGCGAGGTCATATTCACCCAAGGTCATATTCACCGGGGAGCCCCTGCCCGGGGCGAGTCGCGTGCGTTCGGCCCCACTCCAAACTTATACAGGACCCACCACGCGATCGTCAGCCGTTACGCCAGCGCCCGCGGCAGTGGGGAAAGAGAAAAAGAGCCCGCCACCGCCGTCACGCTATAACGTGCAGATCACCGCTCCGGCCGATGACGCCACAGTTGTTCAAAATGACGGCACGGTGTCCGTCAGCGTCGTTTTGCACCCGGGGCTCGCACCGGTGCATAAGCTGAAGCTGACTTTGAATGGCAGCCCGGTAGGTGCGCCTCAAGCTGGTACGTCGTTTATTTTGCAGACAGGGCACCTCTAAAAATAGTCATTTTTTCGTGAGTGCAAGGAAGCACCGCGCGCGCAACCGCAGTGTATAGGTGATACCTGAGGATTCGAGCACGGCGCTGACGCCGCAATCGCGGAAAAAGTGCATTTGTAGAGGCGCCAGACAGTCGATCGGGGAAGTCACACCCTACACGCATCGGTCATCAACGAAGCCGGCACTGTGATCTCCAGTTCGCCCTTCGTGACGTTTCACCTCAAGCGGTTTTTCATCAGGCGATAATCTTTTTAGGCGCTAACTTTTTCGCCGCTGTGCACTGAATTGGTGCGTGTCTGGTCCTATAGCGCACTCGCTGGTGTTTTCCGCCCCCCGATCGAAGGAAAGTTCGTCTTAAATTCATCAGCCCACCATGGCCTCCGGGATCTGGCCTGGCTTTTGCATCACAAGAGACGTATGAAATCGACGCTTGCCTGTGCAAAGACATTGGAATATTCCGTTGAGCTGTTCGACTTACTGAGCACGGGCGCCCTATTGCTCGATGACTCGCTGCGCTTGGTGCGTGTCAACCCGGCGGCGGAGGTATTGCTGGAGTTGAGTTCGCGCCAGGCGTTGGGCGAACAGCTAACGGTGCTATTACCCCGCTCCACCGAGTGTCACGCCATCATCGAGCGGGCGCGGCGCAGCTCGATGGCGCTTAGCGAGCGGGAAATGACGGTGATATTACCGTCGGCGCGCAACCTCAAGGTCGGTTGCACAGTAACGCCACTCATCGAACTGGGGGAACCGGGCGGTTTTCTGATGGAACTGGTGCCTATCGAGCATCACTTGCGCATTTCAAGGGAGGAGCGGCTGCTCTCGCAAAATGAAGTGGCCCGTAGTGTTGTAAGAGGCTTGGCGCACGAGATTCGCAATCCCTTAGGCGGTTTACGGGGTGCGGCACAACTCTTGGAGGCCGAATTGCCAGCAGCGGAACTGCGTGAGTACACCACGATCATCATTGATGAAGCGGATCGGTTGCAGCGGTTACTGGACCGGCTTTTGGGGCCTAATTCAAGGCCTTCGGTGGGTGCGGTCAACATCCATGAAGTGACCGAGCGGGTGGTCACATTGACACAGGCCGAGGCGCCGCCCGAGGTCGTGGTGACCAAGGACTACGATCCCAGTATTCCATGGCTGCGAGCCGATCCCGAACGGCTGATACAAGCCCTGTTGAACGTGATGCGCAATGCCGTTCATGCAGTGGGTGATGGCGGGCGGGTGCTATTGCGGACCCGGATTGCGCGCCATTGCAGCGTGGGCAGCCGGCATTACCGTCTGGCCATCAGAATCGATGTGGTGGACAACGGTCCAGGGGTACCGCCTGAATTGGCCGATACGTTGTTCTACCCTTTGGTCACGGGACGGCCGGAGGGTACCGGCCTGGGGCTCAGTATTGCTCAATCCTTAGTCAATCAGCATGGTGGCATCATCGAAATGCACCGCGAGGCGCATGAGACTGTGTTCTCGATATTGCTGCCGCTGGAGCTTTAAAGCTATGAATACATCGCGCTCGGTTTGGATTGTGGACGATGACCGCTCCATTCGTTGGGTGCTTGAGAAAGCGTTGAACCGGGCCGGGATCGCCGTGCGCAGTTTCGGTTCGGCCGATGGCGTTTTGGCAGGATTGCAGCATCACCCTCCTCATGCCTTGATTTCCGATATCCGTATGCCGGGGACGGACGGATTGGATTTGCTGCGCCAGGTCAGTGCCCGTCATCCTAGTTTGCCCGTCATAGTGATGACCGCGTATTCCGATCTGGATAGTGCGGTGTCTGCCTATCAAGGTGGCGCGTTCGAATATCTGCCCAAGCCCTTCGATGTGGAAGAAGCCGTCGCGTTAGTGCAACGGGCCACCGATCACGCTCATGCCGGCAATGAGCCCGATGGTGTAAACGATGCAGAAGGTCGCCGTGAAATCCTCGGCTCCGCGGCCGCCATGCAAGAAGTGTTCAGAGCGATTGGCCGCCTGTCACGGTCCAATATTACGGTGCTGGTGACGGGGGAATCCGGTACTGGCAAAGAGCTGGTGGCGCGGGCGCTACACCGTCATAGCCCGCGCGCGGTGGGGCCGTTTATCGCCATCAATACCGCTGCCATCCCGCGGGAGCTGCTCGAATCGGAACTCTTTGGACATGAGCGCGGCGCGTTTACCGGCGCGCAAGCGCAGCGTCGGGGCCGCTTCGAACAAGCTGATGGCGGCACCTTGTTCTTGGATGAGATCGGCGATATGCCCGCCGATCTGCAAACTCGCCTGTTACGGGTGTTGGCAGATGGTGAGTTCTACCGCGTTGGCGGACACACGCCGGTGAGAACCAATGTGCGGATTATCGCCGCCACCCACCAAGAGCTGGAAACCCACGTCACTGAAGGGACTTTCAGGGAGGATTTGTTTCATCGGCTCAATGTGATTCGGGTCCATGTTCCGGCGCTGCGTGAACGGCACGAGGACGTGGGCTTACTGGCCAGATATTTCCTGAAGAAAGTGGCCAGCGAGTTGGAGGTGGATGCCAAGATACTGACCGATGAAGCGGAGCGGTACCTGGTGGCGCTTCCCTGGCCCGGTAATGTGCGGCAATTGGAAAACACTTGCCGTTGGGTGACGGTCATGGCCTCCGGCTCGGAGGTGCGGGTATCGGATCTGCCGCCGGAGTTACGCAATGGTCACGCCGGCGTTTCGCTCGATGGTTGGGAGGGAGCGTTGGAGCAGTGGGTGTCGGCGCGTCTTGCTTGCGGGGAAACCAATATTCTCGGCGATGCGCTGCCCCGGTTTGAGCGGATCATGATCGAGGCGGCGCTCAAGTTTTCCGGTGGCCGGCGCCAGGATGCGGCCAAGCTACTCGGCTGGGGGCGTAATACCCTTACCCGCAAGATCAAAGAGCATCAGATGTATGAGTACGCGCCGTGCGCCATGGCCCAGTCGCGGGATATCTGACGGGTGCGCCCCGGATATTAGTGCTCGGATATTGGTTGGCGAGGGATTAGAACTTAGATTAAGGGTTCAACTTTGCTCCAACATATTGAGGAGCAGATCGCGCTTTTCTTCCATGAGGGCGTAATCGCCTCTGCTTTCAACATTCAGGCGCACTACCGGCTCGGTGTTCGACCTGCGCACATTAAAGCGCCAGGTACCGAATTCCATGCTGAGCCCGTCTACGTAGTCGATGCCGGCGGCATGTTTGCTCAATGCGTTTTCGATGACGCCTATGGCACCAGCCGGATCGGCAATGTGCCGGTTGATCTCGCCACTGACTGGATAGGCTGCTATGCGCTCACGGACCAACTGGCTGAGGGTGGCGTCCTCTTTGGATAGCCGCTCGGCCACCAACAGCCAGGGAATCATGCCACTGTCGCAATAGGCGAACTGGCGAAAATAATGATGGGCGCTCATTTCGCCGCCGTAGATAGCATCCTCGAGGCGCATCCGCTCCTTGATGAAAGCATGACCGATTCTGCATTTAACTGGGGTGCCACCCCGTTGGTGCACGATGTCTAGCGTATTCCACTCTAAACGCGGGTCATGAATGATGCGGGCGCTTTTTTCAGTGTGTGCCTTGGATAAAAACACTTCGGCGAGCATGCCGACGATGTAATAACCCTCGATGAAGTGAGCCCTCTCATCGAAGAAGAAACAGCGATCAAAATCACCATCCCAGGCGATCCCTAGATGGGCTTTACCCGCTTTGACGGCCGCGCTTGTCGCTGCCCGGTTTTCTTCCAGTAGCGGATTGGGTACGCCGTTTGGGAAGTTGCCGTCGGCTGCGTGGTTGATTTTGATGAACTCGAACGGTAGATGTGGCTCCAGCATGTCGATCACACGGCCAGCGCCGCCATTGCCGGCGTTGACTACGATGCGAAGTGGCGCGAGCGCGCCGCGGTCGATATATGACAGCAGGTGTTCCACGTATTGCTCCGAGCAATCCACCTGATGGCAAATGCCCCGTGATACGGTAGCTGGGCCGAATCGATTGCGTTCGGCCAAGGCTTTGATGTCGCCGAGGCCAGTATCGCCGCTCACCGGCTTGGCCGCTTCGCGTACGAACTTCATGCCGTTGTAGTCTTTGGGATTGTGCGACGCGGTGACCACGATGCCGCCGTCATAATTGCCGGCGAAGGTGGCGTGATAGATCTGTTCGGTGCCACACAGTCCGATGTCGGCCACATCGCTGCCGGAATCGAGCAAGCCGCTGATGAGCCCGGCTTTAATGCTCTCGCTACTCAAGCGTATGTCGTGGCCCACCACCACCGTGCGTGGCCGTATCGTGGCGGCGTACGCTCTGCCGATGCGATAGGCGACGTCTTCGTTTAATTCATCCGGTACGCGGCCGCGCACATCATAAGCTTTGAAGCAAACCAGTTCGGTCATGCCGAGGACCCCATCAGTGGTGGTTGATTAAATTCTGCTCTAGGCGCACGTGTTGTTCGAGCAGCTCGCGAACCGCTTGTCTGGCGGTGCCGGCCGGGCAGTATAGGCGAGCCCCAAACCGGCTGCGGTGGCGTAAGTCCCAACTGCTCTAGGGCGAATACTGCCGTGCCGCGAAGCGATGCCTCCGGTTTACGGCGCGGGCGCAAGGTGAGTCCCGGCACATTCGCCAGCAGGGTCAAACGGTGAAATGAGGCCTCGGTGAGGGCTGTAGTGATATCGCGCCCGGTGATCGATAAGCGCAGAGCGTTGATGCAACTGGCGAGGCCGTCGCGCCAGTAGGGTGCCCGCTCGCGGTTTAAAAATGGCAGTACATGCAGCCCGTGATAACTGGGCGGTTGCATTGCCATCCAACGGTCCAAATGGACATTGCCACAAGTGAGGTTACCAAAGGTGGCATTTGCATTGCACAAGCACCACTCCTGCAGAGCGCTCCTGCTTTCGACGTGGCGCCACCGAGGATGGCCCGCTTGGCGTCAAGGCGGTATTCGGATAAGCCGAAAACAAACTGGAGTGCTCCGGCCGCGTCATGATGCGAAGGGCGGCGCTGGTGCCATAGTTGAGCGCCATGGTCTGTGTCCCGATAACACCGCTGAGATATTGTCAGCAACTTGGATAAACAACGCCGCAAAAGTTACCATTTAGGTATCGGTCATGTCAGCCGGAGTTCTCCGGCTCGTATTAACGAGCAACAGCCTTACCCACTTTACGAAGGATTATTTTGGAAGCTACTGGCACGATGTCAAAGCTTGGCGCTTAAGGATGGGTTTCGCTTTAAAAATAAGCTTTATTCCTTGGGTGCATCGACCATCGATTGATGCTTATCATTATTTCCCTGGGCCAAATTTCGTAACACCAAAAGCGTGGTTAAATGACATGTTGGTCTAGACCATGATGGTTTTTTACCGGCCTTTACGACTATTACCGAAGGCTAACAACAGGATATTACACAAGGCCGTAGTTTAGAACTGAATGCGGGTTCTATTGTGGTGTTTGATCGTGGCTATACGGACTATACCAATCGCCATTGAAAATGCGAATATAGAATACTTACTAATTCGGAAAAAATTACCCGACATTAATTCAGAATATATCTGACATGCTTTTCATAGAAAAACCGTTTAATTATTTGCGTATTCTGTTGCAGTGAGTGCAACACCGAACGAGCCAAGGCCATCAGTTGCTCCTTTGTAGCCACCACTGTCCGCCCAATTCGTTGGCTTTTTACGTGATGCCATACCCGTTCATCAGGATTGAGTTCCGGTGAATACGGCAGTAGCAATACTAACGTGAGCCTCCCTTGGCTATTGCGGACAAATTCTTGCACCTTCTTGGTTCGATGAATGGGATGGCCATCAACAACCAAATAGACCGATCGCTTGGCGTTGTGCAACAAACGCCTTAGAAAGTCGATAAAAACGTCTGCGGTTACCCGTGATTCAGTTACCATGAAACGCAGGTGACCTTTCGGCGAAACGGCTGACAGCCTATTCACGCTAAAGCGCCGACCCGTTTTCGCTACAACTGGCGTATCACCCCGTACCCCCCAAGTGGTACCACGATGATAATCCGACCGGATCGTCGATTCGTCGCCAAAATAGACCCGCGCTCGGCGCCTTTTCGCTTCTCGTTGTACTTCAGGCCAAGTTTCTCTTAACCATACCTTAACCTGATCAGGGTTTTGCTCGTATGCCTTAAACCGAGGGCGCTGCGCACTCATCCCCAAACGAGACAGGATATTGCCCACCGAGCGCTCGCTGACCTCGATGCCAAATTTATCTTTCAGTAATATCTGAATCATCGAGCGTGTCCACAAGGCATCGTGAAAATCCAATTGCAACGGATTCGTTTTAACCCGTTCACGTAAGCGATCCGCATATTCATCGGGAAACTTTCTTGGGCGACCCGTGATCTTGCCGGTGGACAGCGCCTGTTCACCACCTTGCTCATATCTGGATAACCAATCGTCAATGCAAGAACGATGAAATCCGAGGGCTTTAATTACTTTTTCAGGGCTTTCACCCGATAATACTTGCGCAACCGCGTGCCTGCGGATGGCTTCTCGCGCGGAATGGGGCAGTGAGCGACCGTCTGTCTTTTTCATAGCATCACTATAACACATTTTATTAATTTGTGTCGGGTAATTTTTTGCCGAAGTAGTAGATTAGCTAGCTGATTATGGTCAAAATAAGCTTATGAACAATCATTTAATACCCAGCGAGCGCGATGAACTCGTAAAATCTCATCGTAAAGAGAGAGATGGGCGTATTCGAGACCGAATAAAAGCTGTTTTAGCTTTTGATGAGGGTTATAGTTATTCGGAAATTTCTAGGATTTTGCTTTTAGATGATGAGACTATTAGACGCCATGTCGATGATTACTTTTCTAAAGCTAAGCTGAAGCCCGAAAACGGGGGCAGCAAAAGTGATTGAGACGAGAATGAAACAGCAAAGCTCGTTAAACACATAGAAGGAATGACTTATCCTTATGTTAAGGACATTTGCACTTATGTGAAGTTGAATGTTGGTAAGGTTTACAGTGTAAGCGGCATGACAAAATGGCTGCATCGCAATAATGTCTGCCATAAGAAGCCTGATGCAGTGCCAGCGAAAGCAAACGCACAGGCGCAAAAAGCGTTTGTCAAAGACTATGAACATCTTTCGAAAGACGCTAAAAACAAGGGTTTAATCTATTTCTCGGACAGTTTTCATCCGCAGTATCAAACGCGGTTGGCTTATGGATGGATTTTAAGAGGCACTCGAAAAAGTATTGCCACAACGGCTCGTCAAACACGATTGAATTTCATTGGTGCTGTATCTTTGGATGGTCACAAAATAATCCACACTGAAGTTGAGCGAGTGAATGCGCAAACCATTAAATCTTTTCTAAAATCTCTACGCAAACGGCATGCACCAGAGAAAGAAATTCATGTAATTTGGGATAATGCGGCTTATCATAAGAGCAAAGACGTTCAGTCTTATGCCAAGGACTCAAACA
This sequence comes from Gammaproteobacteria bacterium, assembly GCA_012103455.1. GTDB lineage: Bacteria > Pseudomonadota > Gammaproteobacteria > HK1 > HK1 > WLWT01. The sequence continues at coordinate 603,479 of WLWT01000001.1, read as the reverse complement.
TTAAATTACACTATTTGCCGCCCTATTCACCGAATTTAAATCCAATTGAGCGACTTTGGAAAATGATGCATGAAGCGGTTACTTATAATCGGTACTATGAGAAGTTTATAGATTTTCGGGAAGCATCTTTGAATTTTTTCAAGCGCATTGGAAGACGAAAGATTTTATTGAGAAAAAGAATCACTGATAGGTTTCACATTATTAATGCACCGATGTTCGCATCTTGAAGTGTGATGGGTATATACATGGTTTAACTTGCTCAATTCAAAAGGGATTTATTTTGTCACTCGGTTGAAAGCCAATACAAAATACCAAGTGATTTCTCGCAATCAGACGAATAAAAAGCAGGGCATCACCTCAGATCAGACGTTGGTTTTAACGGCCACTAAAGCCGATGCCTACCCGATTAAATTGCGCCGGATGGATTATAGTGACTCTAAAGACCAGCAAGCATTACGTCTTTCTCACCAATCAATTCAAATTGACTGCCAAAACCATCGCAGATATTTATAAGTCGCGTTGGCAAATTGAGTTATTCTTCAAATGTATCAAAAAAAATTTGAAGATTAAGTCATTCATAGGCACGTCAAACAATGCTGTCATGACTCAAATAGGGGTCGCTATGTGTATGTACTGAATGGTTGCATACCTGAAATTCTGTGGCAAACTCGATTTAAGTATTCAACCGATCATTAGACTCTTTCAACTCACTTATTTGAGCGAACAGACCTGTGGGGACTATTCAAAGAAGATCCTCCAGATCCTATTGAAACTCAGGTACAGATACAGTTTACATTCTCATGAAAGTTTATGGGATAGCAGTGATATCATTTAGTCTATTTTTAGAGGTGCCCCTATTACGTTTGCGGCAAAATGGAGATGCGCAAATCAAGCGCTTTCAAAACCTTATGCAAGGTATCAAGGCGCGGGTTTCCTTTTGGGGAAAGTGTCCTGTAAAGCTGTTCGCGGCTTAGTTTGCTTTTTTCCGCAAGTTCCGCAACACCACCGGAACGGGCTTGTGCCACATGCTTGAGCGCCAATTTGAAAGCGTCGATATCTCCACTTGCTAAAGCCTCTTCAACATAAAGGGCGGCGGCTTCCTTATCTTGCAAGAAAGCATTGCGGGTTTGGTCAAAAGGTCTGGAAGCTTTCATGTTCATCCTCTCCTTTCATAATCGGCCAGATATTGGGCGGCCTTTTCAATTACACGCTGTTGGTCTCGTTTGCTTGAACCAGCCAGCAGCAAAACAATTCTGTCGCCTATAATTGAGAAGAAAATACGATAACCGGCTCCGTGGTGCTCGCGTAGCTCATATAAACCTGTGACACCCTTGATAGGCTTGTAGTCGCCAAAATTACCAAGCAGCACACGGTCAAGGCGGGTGAAAATTCGGGCAACTGTTCGTTTATCCTTGAGCTTTTTAAGCCACTCACCAAAGGGACTTTTCCCCTCAGTGGTCACATACTCCTCTAAATCGTAAGCTTTCATAATTACATTGTAGTCAATAAACTACAAAATGCACGTTTTCTTTGAAAAGTGAATAGTCAATTCAAACCACCCGATTCGCGCGCGCATCGAGTAGCGTTAGGGGAGCTAGGCGGCGGTCGCATGACTTGCTGAGGCCCAGGACTTGTGAACGGGTCGTCGCCTGACACCTTTCTGACCGCCAGTGCGACACAGGTCGCGCTCAGCCCCGGCAACCACGGGCCGCGCGCGATAGCTGCCCGTCGATGCGCCCGGCATCGCGGTTGCTGGGGATGGGAAAGCTGGTCCCAGGCCGCCGCCGGCGGCGCGCGGGCCTCGCCTTTGGCCCGGTGCCCGAGGATGGACGCGATAACCGCCGGTTCGGTGATGACCGCCAACACGTTCACTGATCCGCCACCGCGCGGGCAATGGAGGCTATCAGGTGTTATAGGTGCCCGCGCTCACGCTGCCACCCTCACCGGTCCAGTCGGTATGGAAGTATTCCCCTCTTGCGCGGTCCAGCCGTTCGTAGGTGTGAGCGCCGAAATAGTCCCGTTGCGCTTGCAGCATATTAGCGGGTAGACGGGCAGTGCGGTAACCGTCGTAAAACGCCAAACCGGCGGCCAACGCAGGGACTGGGATGCCGGCCAGTACCGCCGTGGCGACCACCCGCCGCCATGGGCCTTCGGCTTTTTTCAGCGCTTCGGCAAAGAAAGGCGCCAGCATGAGATTGTCTAAATCAGGCTGCGCCCGGTAGGCGTCGCGAATGTCATTTAAAAAGCGGCTGCGGATGATGCAGCCGCCACGCCACAGCATGGCGATGGCGCCATAATCCAAATCCCAGCCATGTTCTCGTGATGCCGCGCGCATCAGCATGAAGCCTTGGGCGTAGCTGGCTATCTTGGCGCCGTAGAGGGCCTGCTCCAGATCGGCGAGGAAGGCATTGCGCTCGGTGCCTAAGCGGCGGTCCGGACCGCTCAGCAAGATGGCCGCCCGCTGGCGTTGCTCATGTAACGCAGACAGGCAGCGGGCGAATACCGCCTCGCCGATCAAAGAGACGGGTATGCCGAGTTCCAGGGCGCAGATGCCGGTCCACTTGCCGGTGCCTTTTTGCCCGGCGGTGTCCAAGATGCGCTCCACCAGTGGCTCGCCATCGGTGTCTTTGAATGCCAGGATCTGCGCGGTGATCTCGATAAGGTAGCTATCTAGCACGCCGTCATTCCAGGCGGCGAAGCGCGCGGCCATGTCGTCGCTGGACAGCGGCGAGCCATCGCTCATCAGGCCATCGCGCATTAGATGATAAGCCTCGGCGATGAGTTGCATATCGCCGTACTCGATGCCGTTATGCACCATCTTGACGTAATGCCCGGCGCCGCCCTTGCCGAGCCATGCGCAGCACGCCTCGGCGTCCACCTGCGCCGCCACCTTGGGCAATATGGGTGCCAGTGCCGGCCAGGCTAGCGGATCGCCGCCCGGCATGATGGAAGGTCCGTGGCGGGCGCCCGCTTCGCCACCGGACACACCACAGCCCACGAAGCGCAGCCCCGCGGCGGCCAGCGCCTGCCCTCGCCGCTCGCTGTCGAGGTAATGGCTGTTGCCTAGATCCACGACGATGTCACCGGCATCGAGCAGGCCGCGAAGCCTTTCGATAACGCCATCCACGGCGCCCCCGGCGCGCACCATGATCATGACGCGCCGGGGTTTTTTTAAAGCCGCCACCACGGCTGGTAAATCATCGCAAGGGAGCACCGCCATACCCTTTGCCGGCCCTTCCACGAAGGTCTGGGTGATGGCGCTTGTTCGGTTGTAAACGGCGACTTTAAAGCCGTTGTCGCATAGGTTCATGACCAGGTTCTGACCCATCACCGCCAAGCCGATGAGGGCGATATCGGCGGAGGATTCGTTCATCGTTCAACTGCTCCATTCAAGCGTGTTCGGGATGCGGCGGTCGCGGCCGACTGTGCTCTAATAGACGATAACTAGGCGATAATGCGCGCAACTCTCGGGAGTTCGCTCCAGGGGTTCGCCTCGGCAATTCGCTGCATGGGGCGCAACGGCCCCGGGCTATTGCGTCCAACTTATGCTCGTCGCCGGCTAGTGCACGGGCCGCGCAGCACGCGAGATTCTATACCGAGGAGGTCAGGCGATGAGCGAGAAACCCAAAGTTGCCCTCGATCTTCGGTTACCGGATTTTCTGGAGGCGCTTTTTATGCCCCACTGTGAGCTGGTCGCGTGGCCGGACGATGGCGTGCTCGACGATGATATAGCTGCCTTATTGACCTACGCCCATCCGCCTGTAGACGCCGCCATGCTCGCCCGTTTGCCCCATTGCAAAGTGGTGAGCAATTACGGCGTTGGTGTCGATCACATCGTGGTGGCCGATTGTGTGGCTGCGGGCATTCCCGTTGGCAATACGCCCGGGGCGGTCAATGGTGCCACCGCTGATCTCTCCATGGCTTTGTTGTTGGCCGCGGCGCGCAATATAGTGATAGGCGATAAATTCGCCCGCGGGGCGCAGTTCACCCATGTGGATCCGGGTATTTTGCTAGGGCGCGACGTCTTCGGTGCAACGCTAGGTATAGTCGGCATGGGCGCCGTTGGCCGGGAAGTGGCCAAGCGGGCGCTCGCTTTTGATATGCAGGTGCTCTATCACAACCGGCGGCGGAACGAGGAAGCCGAGGCGGATTTAGGTGTGGTTTACGCGGCGTTGGATGCACTGCTTCAAAGCGCGGATTTCGTCACTTTGAACGTGCCGTTAAACGATTCAACCAAGCACATGATCAGTGCCAGAGAACTCAGTCTTATGCGCAGCACCGCCTATCTCGTCAACACGGCGCGCGGCGGCGTAGTCGATACCCAGGCGCTTTTCGAAGTGCTGCGCGATGGCGGGATCGCCGGCGCTGCCCTGGACGTCACCGAACCGGAACCGCTGCCGCGGGACCATCCGCTGCTGGCGTTGGACAACTTGACCTTATTGCCGCACTTAGGCACTTCCACTTATGACACCCGCGCCCGCATGGGGCAGATGGCGCTCGCCAATCTCCTGGCGGGATTAGCCGGCCAGCCGCTCGAGTACGAAGTGACTGCCAATTGATAACTACTTTTCAAAGGAGCAGCCGAACGTATGAACCGAATCGACCTAGAAGGCCAAGTCGCCGTCATCACCGGTGCCGCTCAAGGCATCGGCTTCGCCTGCGCCAAGCGCTTTATCGCAAGTGGTGCCAAGGTGGCGTTATGGGACAAAGACGCCGTTATGTTGGGTCAGGCGTTGGAGACTTTGGGGGCCGGTTCTAAGGCTTTTGGCAAAGTTGTGGACGTCACCGATCCCGCCAGCATCCGGGCCGGGCTAGAGGCGGTGAATGATGCCTACAGTAACGTCACTATCATGGTCAACAATGCTGGTATAGCAGGGCCTTCACTGAAGACCTGGGAGTACTCCGATGCGGACTGGAAAGCGGTTATCGATCTCGATCTGACCGGGGTGTTTTACGGTTGCCGGGCGGTTATAGGCCAAATGCGGGAAGCCGGTTATGGCCGTATTGTCAACGTCGCCTCGATCGCCGGCAAAGAAGGCAATCCCAATGCTTGCGCCTATAGCGCAGCCAAGGCGGGCGTTATCGCATTGACCAAATCACTCGCTAAAGAAGTCGCCGATCTCGATATCGCCGTTAACTGTATTACCCCGGCGGCGGCGCGCACGCGCATCTTCGATCAGATGAGCCAGGCGCACATCGACTACATGCTGAGCAAGATCCCGCGGGGACGGTTTGTGCAAGTCGATGAGATCGCCAATATGATGGCGTGGCTGGTGTCGGCGGAGAACTCGTTCACCACGGGCGCCGCGTTCGATTTAAGTGGCGGAAGAGCGAGCTATTAACGTAAAGACAAGGCAGCCGTACCGATGGTGGATGAACCAATGGTGGATAAAGAAGGCGCGCGGTTCCACTTAGCGTCTACTGCGACCCAACTCGGTGACGCGCCGGCTGGCAAAGTTATCGTCTGCGGCTCCCATGGCGGCGCCTATGCCGGCTATCTGATCGCACGCTCGGGTGCCCGGGCACTGATTCTCAACGATGCCGGTGTAGGCCTGGACAACGCTGGTTTAGGCGCTCTTGCGTTAGCGCAAAGCATAGGCATGGCCGGCGCCACCGTGGATTTCAACTCGGCCCGGATCGGTGATGCCGAGGATATGTACAGCCGCGGACGCATCAGCTATGCCAACGATGCCGCGCAAGCGCTTGGCTGCGGCGAGGGACTGTCATGCCAAGAGGCGGTCGCTGCCCTGCTGGCCGCTGCCCTGCCCACTGACGAGCCGGTCAAGTATGAAGAGGCTCGCTCCTTAGCCGGGATCAGTGCCGCCGCCGGTCTATCCATCGTGTGTGTAGATTCGATTTCGCTGGTCACCGAGGCGGATGCCGGGCACATCGTGGTGAGCGGCTCCCATGGCGCCATTGTGTCCAGTCAACCGGAGCTAGTGATAAAAGTGCCCGCCGCTCTTGCTCTTTATAACGACGCGGGTGTCGGTTGCGATGGCGCTGGCCTCACCCGTTTGCCCGCGTTGAATGACAGGGGCGTGGCGGCGGCCACCGTGACTAGCGCCAGCGCCCGGATCGGTGATGCCCAATCGACCTTGGAGGACGGTGTCATTGGTCACTTGAATGCACTGGCGCATGCTGGCGGGATCCGCGCGGGCATGCGCGCCGCCGAGGCCGTTCATGTTTTTAAAGTGCCTTAAGAGCACCTCTAACAATGCACTTTTTCCGCGATTGCGGCGTCAGCGCCGTGCTCCAATCCTTATGTATCACCTATACACTGCGGTTGTGCGCGCGGTGCTTCCTCGCACTCACGAAACAATGACTATTGTTAGAGGCGCCCTTAATGCGAGGGAGCCCGGCGGTGAACCGGCGGCGCCACGCTGTCACCAGCGGGCTAAAATGCCGCCCCATCGAAGTTTGAGAAAATGGGCGTACGTCAATGAGTACTAGCAATGAAATGACCGGTGGTGAAGCGCTCGCCAGAATGCTTCAAGCACACCGGGTGGGCCCCATGTTCGGTATGGGTGGCTTTCAGTTGCTGCCGTTTTACGACGCCGCCCGCCGCTTAGGTTTGCAGCACAATCTCATCAATGACGAACGCTGCGCTGTCTTCATCGCCGATGCTTACGCCAAAGTGTCGGGCCGAGTGGGTGTTTGCGACGCCACCTTGGGGCCGGGTGCGACCAATTTAGTGACGGGTTTAGTCGAAGCGTTAAACGCCGGTTCGCCGCTGGTGGTGATCACCGGCGATTCGCACCGCGCCCATTCCTGGAAGAACATGACCCAGGAGTCGCGGCAAGTGGAAATCTTGGCGCCGGCCTGCAAAGAACTCATCCGGGTCGAGAGGATAGAGCGTCTCCCGGAACTCACCCGCCGCGCCTTCGCCCTGGCTACCAGTGGCCGTCCGGGACCGGTCGTATTGGATGTGCCGGAAGACATCGCTCATGGCACGTTTCCATTCGAATCTCGGGAACTGATGGCCGATCCGCGCCATCAGCAGATCCCTGCGCATCGCATTCGCCCTTGCGCCGATGCGCTGGCAGAGGCAGCGGCGGTGTTGCGTAGCGCTGAGCGGCCCATAATACTGGCCGGCGGCGGGGTTCACTTGAGCGATGCTTGCGACACCTTGCAAGCATTTGCCGAGGCATTGGTTATTCCAGTGGCCCATACGATGACGGGTAAAGGGGCGATAGCGTGCGCGCATCCGCTTTCGGCGGGCTTGTTCGGGCGCTACGACCGCATCGCCAATGCTCTCATCGAGCAGAGCGACTGCTTGTTGGTGATCGGTTGTAAACTCGGCGAAATCGCCACCAAGCGCTTCGCCCTCATACCCGATGGTGTTCCTTTGATACACCTGGAAATGGTAGCGGAGGAGATAGGCCGAACCACTGCGGCGACAGTGCCCCTATGGGCGGATGCACGCGAGGGTATAGTCGATCTACACGATGCGCTGTCGGGTAGTGCCGAAGAGCAGCGCGGGCGGCGCCAACCCTGGGCCGCTCAGGTTAAGGCGAAGATGGCGGCGTGGCGAGCAGACGTGCGCGGCCGGCTGGAATCCGATGAAGTGCCGGTCAACATGGCGCGTATGCTGCACGAACTCAATGCCCGCATGCCCGAGGAGGGCTTGCTGGTGGCTGACGGCGGATTCGCCGCGCACTGGGGTGGTTTGTTATTCAATACTAAAAAAGCCGGGCGCGGATTTATTCCCGATCGCGGTTTCGCCTCCATCGGTTATGGCCTGCCAGGGACCATGGGCGCCCGCCTGGCCGCTCCCGAGGTACCGGTGATAGGGATCACCGGCGATGGCGGGTTCAACATGGTGTTGGGGGAGTTGGAGACGGCTCGCCGTATGGGATTGGGGTTCGGGCTGATGGTGGTGAACAACGCCGCCTCCGGTTACGTCAAGGCGTTGCAACATCTGCTCTATGGCGATGGCAATTACCAGTCTTCGGATCTAGCGGAAAACAACTACGCCCAGGTGGCCGAGGCGCTTGGCTGCGAAGGTATTCGAGTCGAGCACCCGGATGAGTTGGGCGCGGCCATCGAGCAGGGGCTTGCGGCCCGTCACGTGCCGGTCATCATCGACGTAGTGGTAACCCGGGATCCGGCAGCCATGCTGCCTGGGGTGGATAACCGGGCGGTGGCGGTGAAGAGCGGCGATCGGGTCGCCTGAGGAAATATTGGCAGTTGTCGCATAGCAGTTATTGCGTAGGCAGATTTGCTCTTGCCGCCGTTGCCCTTGCGCTCGATCATCATCGCGCTGGTATTGGCGTGGTGTGCCATGTTCGTATTGGCTCCCATCGGCTTTTACTCCGTTTACGCCACTCAGCCCGATGCATTGCATGCCGTACTCGGCCTCACGGTGATGTCCCCGTTCGCCATGCCACTCAGCTTTGTGCAAACGTGTGGATTTCTAGTGAGCCCAGGAGGGGCGGTGCCGTTACTCGCGCTCTATTGGCTGGCGCTAGGGGGGTTGCACTACTTAGCCTTGGTTAAACGCAGTGGCCTGGTGTTAGCCGTAGTGATGGCCATATTGCTCGCTTCCGGTTGGCGTTTGCAGGTGAACGCTCAAGGATTGCTGGGTATATAACGAGGCGTATATTTACACAGTAGGTGTTAGTTAGGAGATTGGGCATGTTGCATGGTATCGACGTGTCGGGTTACCGGCAGGCTGAGCATGATATTGAACCGTTGTTCGTGGAGCGTTGGTCGCCCCGTGGGATGAGCGGCGAGCCGCTCGCTGAGGGTCAGCTCGAGCAGTTGTTGGAGGCGGCCCGTTGGGCGCCCTCGTCTTATAACGCGCAGCCCTGGCGCTTCATCTACGCTAAGCGTAGCTCGGAGCATTGGGACCGTTTCTTCGATCTGCTGGTGCAAGCCAATCAGAGTTGGTGCCAGCGGGCCGATGTTCTCATCGTGGTATTGTCCAGGCACATCGCCGAGCGCAATGGCCAACCTTTTCCTTCCCATGCCTTCGACACCGGCGCTGCCTGGCAAAATCTCGCGCTGCAGGGGGCGAAGATGGGATTGGTCACTCACGGCATGATTGGATTTGATAGGGCGCGGGCTAGAAGCGTGGTCAATGCGCCCGATGAATACACCGTGCAGGCGATGATCGCTGTTGGTCAGCCAGGTGGTCTGAGTGAACTCACCGAATCGCAGCGGGAGCGCGAAGTGCCTTCGGGGCGTAATCCTATTGACATCATCGCCCTAGAGGGCAGTTTTTGATGGTCCCACTATCTGTCAGATGGGACCACTACAGAGGGTAAGTTGCAGTGATCGAATGTTATACGTGGAAAACATCCAATGGCCGCAAAGCGACCATCATGCTTGAAGAATGTGGCCTGGAGTACAACTTGCATCCGATCGATATCGGTAAGGACGACCAATTCACGCCTGCATTCACCGCCATCAACCCCAATAGCAAGATACCGGCCATCGTCGATGCCGAGGGTCCGGACGGTAAGCCGTATACCGTAATAGAGTCGGGCGCCATTCTCATGTACTTGGCTGAGAAGACCGGCAAATTCATGCCATCGCAGATGGCGGCCCGCTATGAAGTGGTGCAGTGGTTGATGTTCCAGGTGGGTGGGGTAGGTCCCATGTTTGGACAGGTCCATCATTTCAAGCGGGCGGCGAAGGAAAAAGTGCCCTACGGTATCAACCGCTACTACAACGAGTGCGTGCGTCTCTATGGCGTGCTGAATACCCGCCTCGCAGGGCGGGACTATTTGGCCGGGGATATCTCAATCGCTGATTTCGCCACTTTGCCTTGGGTGTTTCGCCATGATTGGCAAGAAGTTGATTTAAATAACTTCCCCAACGTCAAGCGCTGGTATGACACGTTGATGGCGCGGCCCGCGCTCGCCAAAGGCATGGAAATGCCGTAACTGCATCGTTGGCGGCGGGGCCGTCAGCAGTTCCAACCCGTTACCGAAGCTCAGATGTTCATAGGAGGTGCGCGCTATGAATATATCGTACTAGACAGTCTCTGCCTAGTGCAGTGTATTCCATATCCGTCTAATACACTGTTAGCTTATTAAGGGCACCTCTAAAAATTACGATTTTGACATTTTGTTAGAGCGTAAGCGACTGATTTTATTGATCATCAGATTTCAGAATGTGGATTATTAGAGGTGCCCTTAAGCTTCGTATCATTCGGTCAGCAGTTATAATTTTCTTTAGTAATAACTTTATATTTATCAATGTCATATAAGGAGAGTAAAAATGAATTGGTTTGATGCAGTTCCAGCGTTTTTGTCTGCCATTGCTTCTGTTGCGGCTGCTATTGCTGCTTTTGCTTCTCTACGTATCAGCAAGCGATCTATTTCTGTGGCAGAGCATAGTGCTCTGGCTGTCCATCATGGTTCAGCGTCTTTAGAGTATTCAAGAATCGTAAAAAACCTTAGTGAAGCTACCAAAGACTTTTCAGAGTTTAATTATGGAGTATGGGGGGGCTGGGCAAGGGAGATAGAACAGAAAGATAATTATGAGTTAGGTGGAAGTAATCCTAGGCCTTTGCGTCACGTCCTGTCTAATGCTAGTGAAATGTTAGCTAACTATGGAGCTAATCATAATCCCTCTGGAAGGTTTGCTAGTCGATCAATACTCTCTGTTATTAGGGATGGAATTGGCAACTTGAATGAGAGTGAATATCAGGAATTGCTAAAAAAGGCAGATGGAATGTATCAAGATTTTGAAGGTGTATTTGATACCCCGTCAAAGTCATCAAGTATAACCTCAGCACCTGCTTTTCGTTGGGCATGCTATCAGCTAATAAAGGGCACCTCTAAAAATAGGCTAAATGCTATAATATTAAACAGTCCTAGTGGGCGAAGGTGTAGGCAATGTTGCAGTGTGGTTTCTTTGATTTAGATAATCGATATCAGAAATTGGATGAGCGCGACCCGCTCATAAGCCTAAATAGGCTGGTAGATTGGGAGCACTTCAGACCCACATTGACTGTTATTCGAGAAAAGAGCCGAAAAAGCACAGCGGGCCGCAAGCCTTACGATGTCGTTTTGATGTTTAAAGTCCTGGTTCTACAGCATTTATACAATTTATCTGATGATGAAGCAGAATATCAAATTAGAGACAGATATTCTTTCTGTCGCTTCCTTGGTCTGACCCCAGAAGGCAAGATCCCTGACGCTAAAACGATAGGGCTATTCAGGGAACAACTCGTTGAGTGCGAATGGATGCGCACGCTGTTCGACGATTTCGATGAGCAGTTGAATGCTCAAGGCTATAAGGCGCGAAAAGGTCAAATAGTGGATGCCAGCTTTGTTGATGTACCCAAGCAAAGAAACTCTCGTGCCGAGAACGAGCAGATAAAAGCTGGGGAGATACCTCAACGTTTCAAGGATAATCCCAACGTAGGTAGGCAGAAGGATACCGATGCGCGCTGGGCGAAGAAGAATGAGGAAACGCATTTTGGCTATAAGAATCATGTAGCGGTAGATAACGCGCACAAATGGGTTCGCGACTATGAAGTGACCTCAGCTGAAGTTCACGATTCACAGGTCTTTATTGAACTATTATCGGACAACACATCGGCTGATGTATGGGCGGATAGTGCTTATCAAAGCGAGAACCATGAAATCAGCTTGGCGGCGATGGAGAGGCGTAGCCCTGTTCACAAAAAGGGCAATAGGCGTAATCCGCTATCGCAGCGCAGCAAGAAGTCGAATACTAAGCGTTCAAAAATCCGTGCTAGGGTTGAGCACGTTTTTGGGTCATTGACCCATGAGCAAGGCGGACTTTACTCACGAGTGATAGGGCTTGTGCGTACTGAAGTGAAGGTTGGCATGATGAACAGGGTATATAACATGAGACGCTTCGTGACTTTGTGCAGGAGAGATATGTCTGCGATTTGAGAAAAAGGGAAAATCACCCTTTTTGGACAGGAGAAGTCGGCCTATCAAAGCTGAGAAACGCGACATCCGGCATGAAGTAGTCGTCACTCGATGTTGACTGAGAAATCCCGAAGTCATGTGGGTAGAAATGGAGCGTATTCTTGAATTTTAGAGGTGCCCTAAAGCGTGTAAGAAGTGAAGACTGGAAAGAAATATGGAGCAGTGCATGACTTGAGAATGGGTGGTTGAATAATTATAAAATTGAATTTTTGAAAATTAAGCCGGTTTTAGAGGTGGCTCGTAAATCATTAAAATCAGAAAAAGCCAAGTTGGCTCATAGTATATTTCCCTTGGAATCTAATCTTGAGCTTTCCAAAAAATATAATGAGACTCTAAAGGTTCTTGATAATCTTTTAGATGACTGTGATAGCAATCTTTTAGAAGGATATAAGGACTGGGAGTTTAATGAAGAACTGAGTCAGTTGGTTGTGTGTTCAATGGCTATTGCATTTTTTGCAATGAATCAATTGGATCTTATTTATATGAGCAGAGATGAATAGAATGTCTATGTGCCAAGCTAATCGGGTAAGGGAAGGTCTCTAGCCAGTCCCCCCCTCCCCCCCCCCCACACACACCACCGTGCATGCGGGTCCGCACGGGTGCAGCTAACCGATAATGTAATTTGGTGTATGATGCGGCTATCCAGAAAAACGACGGAGCCATCAAATGACAGTCAAAATTATCCAGCAAAGCGCTCAATTGCACGAACAAAGCGAGCAGTTGCGGCAACAAGCCGGGCCAATTGCAGCAGCAAGCGCAACGCATTGAAGAGCTTGAGTTGAAACTCGTCAAGGCCAGCAAGGATTCCACCCACTCCTCCAAGCCCCCTTCCAGCGACCTGACCCAGCCTGAGCCCAAACACACTAAGCCAGGTAGACCTAAACGGCGAACACCCGGCGCGCAGCCTGGTCACGAGAAGAAACAACGACCGTTGCTGCCTGAAGACAAGGTCGATGAAGTCGTGGTACACGAACTGCCTGAAGAGGAAGTTCGACGGCGCGCTTGGGTGGCGAGCGAACGGTTCGAACGCACTGAGCCTGTTGAACTGCGCCCATCACCGTTGTATGTGACCGAGCACCGCGTGCGGGTGTATCACGATGCTCAAGGGCATGCCCATATTCGCGTCGTTGAGGAGTGAAACAACCGGGCCTCTATTCGGGCCTCGGCTGCTCGGGGCAGTGGGCTGGCTCAAGTCCTGTGCCCATGCCAGCTACAGCACTATCCAACGTTGGATGCACGATGTTTTGGGGGTGCCTGGTATCATGGGGTTATCTGGCCAAGCTGTGTAATGAGACTATCAGTGAGTCGTTGCAGCAAGCCTATCAACAACTGCACCAAGCAGTGCCTCATCAAGAGGTGCTCGGCAGTGACGAGACGAGCCTTAAAAACAACGGCAAGAAACACTGGGTGTGGTGTATCAGCGCGGCGCAGTTCAGCCTCTTTCACATGGCCAAGAACCGCTCTACAGCAGGTGTTGGAGCGGGGAGTGGGGCCACACTTTGGAGGCTATCTGAGCCTCGACTACTTCTCGGCCAACCGTTCGTTTGTGTGGGACTTTATCATTAAGGCGCAGTCCTGTTGGGCGCACTTGATTGGAGATATCCGTTTCCTTGAGACACATCCCCACAGACCAACCCGCGATTGGGCGCAGCGCTTGTTGGCACATAGCCGCCGACTGTTCAAAGCGTGGCATCGTCGAGAGCAGATGAGCGAGAGGGGCCGGGCGCGTTCGTTTCAAACCCATCGTGACAATTGTGTGGGTGAGGTGCGCCACACCCCGGATAGCCCAGAGGCGAGAAATTTAGCCGCCCGCTTTGCGGGGGTGGCCTACACTGATGATGATTCGCAACAGGTCCTTCACTATGACAGGTCGCAGGATTACTTCCGTTTTCTGTGTTGCCAGGGTTTAGAGCCGACCAACAACCACAGTGAACAGCAAATTCGCCATTGTGTCATCGACCGGTTGATTACTCAGGGCACGCGTAGCGAGGCGGGTCAACACTATCACGAACGGATATGGACGGTGATTGCTACTTGCCGCAAACAAGGCCGGCGTGTCTATCAGTTTCTGTGCGATTCCATCGAAGCTAAGCTCAACAACCTCCAGGCACCATCCCTTATCCCTCCATAGTGCCGTGAACGGTTACGAGATAAGGAATCGAATCTAACTCACTTATATAAAGTAAAAAATGGGTCTTGCATGCGTTACGATATCAGCTCTAACCCAGGCACCGATAACGCAGAAGACCCACATGAATAGTGCCGCAAAAAACAACGCCCGGTACCCTCGCCCTCAGAGTAGCCGAATTAGCCATCGCCCAAGCTGCCGGAGAGGTGCCTGCAAATTTGCGACAATTTGAACAATGGCAAAATCGTACGGATCGTAAGGTTGCCGTCTATCTGAAAATCGATCTTTTTGCAGAGGCAAGAGCATTCAATCATGGGTTGTCGTGGTCAGACGCCTAACGCCTCAATTAACTGGTAGTTTAAAGCAAAGCGGCGAAGACGCGACGCTTTAAACTGTCCTGGTTGATTTGCATTGTTAGATTTATCGCCAATAGTTATTCGCAATAGCGATTGTTTTAAACTCTATCGCAACTAGCTCCGCCGCATACATTAAAAATTGAGGATCATCTTGGTATTGTTTTCTAACGGCATGCTTGATTTCTGGGTCACGTTGAATAGTTCCTATTGTTTTTCTCACTATTTTAATAGCAAGCATACGTCCTTCTAGAGGCGTTTTGGTAATCAGGCTTGGCATGTAATCCTTAATATTTTTCTCTTCCGACGCATGTACAACCTGGGTAAATCCAATGAATAAGAAAAATAGCAATAACAATGTCTTTAGGTTATTCATGATAATCCTCTATTAGTCTCTAGTGATTAAAAGCCAGATTTTTGTAGAGACAATCAAAAATCTAACACTTTGCATAATCGGATGCATTAAGCGGTGTGAAGCAAAGCGGAACGCCGCTTAATGCATCCGAGTTAGCGCAATTACTAGCGCATTTATTTCTTTCGAGTCGGTCGTTGTGAAAGTGCAGAACCTGCTGCAGACTTAGCTGATTTACTCGCAGCACTGCTTCTGAGAATTTTTGACGCTGCGATAGCCACACGCTTACTGCGACTTCACTCTTTGTCATTTTTTGATGCCTCCGATATCTGATCTGAATCAAGCCCAAAGTTTACAAGAGAAGTATTATTAAGTACTAAGAACGCCATGAGAACAAGAAAAACAGCAAACAACAACGCACTTGCAAAGCCCCCGGCTAAATTTATGCCGAATTGAGGTCAAAATCTTTTTAAGTTTTTATTTCACTTACGATTATACCTTCTTCTATTTCCTTGACGGACTTGCCAAGGACACCGTTCACGATGATACTAGGGCGTGTTAACACTATTCAACGCCTGCACGATAAGGGCGAAGTGGATAAAAAACATAAAGACAACATCCAGTTTGTCGAAGCGTGTAAAGATTCGACGAAATTCTTTCAGCCGTCGAAACAATCTCTCTACTTCATTTCGCTTCTTATACAACTCCTTATCGTATTTCCAAGGCCTCAACCGATTGCTTTTCGGTGACACAACGGGCTCCATCCCCAAATCGACTATCAACTGCCGGGTCTCATCGCCTTCGTAGGTGTGCTTTTAATATGATGTAATTAAGCAGCTAAATCAAACCCGTATTGATCGATTTACACCAAAATTGATCCCAACGAGCATCCGTGTGGGTCAACCCACGCAATGACACAACGGCTTGAGCCCCTGCCTCCTTCCAGCGCATCCCTGAGTTGCATAGGCGCTGCTTAACCCATGTTTTACAAGCCGCTTCAGTCACACCCGACCCAATCGGTAAATGGTCTGACTGATGTCGAGAATAATGCACCTTGGATCACTGCTGTCCCATAGAGCATACTAACTCTTTGAAATTCCTGGAAAAACTGTTTTTATGTCTCAAACACAATGCCATAGTCAATCTTTTATGTAAATCAATAGGTTATACGCTGTATTTAACTATTTTGTGGGACAGCAGTGATCTTGGATTGGTTATTTTTAAAATAAGTGACCGATGCCAATAAGTGCTCTTTATCGGTCTTTTTAAACGACCTACTTTCAAGGTGCCCTTTTATCTCATTGTATAGTCGGGTCGCTGAACCCGGTTGGCTTTTAAGTCGATGACAGGCTTGGTCAAGCCACTCTTTACGTTCAACACGCTGTCTTTTTCCCGAAAATAGCGCATCGGCGACTTTGCCCAAATAACCCACAGCATGCCAAAAATCCACCCACTGTCGATCAATTCTAGAACTCAAATAAGACCCATTGTCTTTCGCTCCATCAGCTATTGCAACATAGCTTGCCTTAGGATATCGCTCCTTGACCTTCGATAACTCTTGATCAAATCGACCATAAAACTTCTTCTTGCCATATTCCGGTGTCGCCCCCATTTGAATGGTATGCAGTCTTTGCTCCTCGCGAGCATAAAGACTTATAGTACCCACCATTGACTCGCGCCAACCGCCTTCAGTTAACAGCTTGCAGGTCCTATCTATGCCAACACACTGCTGTCCCATACAAATAGTTAAACACAGCGTATAACCTATTGATTTACATAAAAAATTGACTATGGCATTGTGTTTGAGACATGAAAACAGTTTTCTCAATAAATTCACAGGGTTAGTATGCTTTATGGGACAGCAGTGATAGGTGATACCTGAGGATTCGAGCACGGCGCTGACGCCGCAATCGCGGAAAAAGTGCATTTTTAGCAGGTGCCCAGTAGCTGTTAGCCGATAGCATGCGTTCAGCGCCGCTTTTATCCGTTGTTATTCCCGTATACAACCAGGGAGCGATGATTAGCAAAACTCTGCAAAGCGTATTGGATCAGCGCGATGATGATCTGGAAGTCATCGTCGTCGATGATGGTTCCACCGACGATACGCCAGCCGTCATCGCCTCTTTCGCCAGCCGCATTCGGGCACTTAGGCAGGATAACGCAGGCCCAAGCGCTGCCCGCAACTTGGGTGCGCAGGCTGCCGTGGGCCGCTATATCGCCTTCCTGGACAGTGACGATCACTGGGTTGCGTGGACATCATCCCATTATCGCCAGGCGATTGAGGCACTCGGTAATCCCGCCTTCGTTGCTGGCACCCCGTGGCGCTACGCCGATGGCGCCGGGCCTGCCCATTTCGCGGAACATGAGCCGGACATAGCGACCTTCGTTGATTACTTCGCCGCTGGCGATAGATACTGTTGGCATGGTGCATCGTCGTTGGTTATTCGCCGCGACGTATTCGATGAACTGGGTGGTTTTTTCACGCCCCTCACCCATGCGGAAGATATCGATTTAACTATGCGCCTGGGTGCGCACGCCGGTTTTGCCGATTTGCGCAACGAGACTTTCGCGTACCGGGAACACGCCGGTGGACTGTCGCGTGATGTGGCTGCTTGTGCCGGTGGTATGAAGGTGGTGTTAGAGCGCGAACTGGGTGGCGTTTATCCAGGTGGCTACGCCCGCGCCGAAGAGCGCCGCCGCATACTCTCCATGCACCTGCGGCCCATCGCGCTGGCTTGCCTTGATATAGGTGCGTGGCGCGCGGCCCTGCGTTTTTATGGGCGCACCTTCGGCTGGCATGTGCGCTTGGGCCGGTGGCGGTTCTTAGCCGGTTTCCCTGTTATGTTGATACGGGCCGTATGGCGGCGCACCTTGGCACGTCAACGCAAGCAGTGATATTTGAAAGATGCAGTAGATAGCCCGCACGCCGTCGCGCCAACCGATCTTCTTACCCTCATCGTAGGTGCGGCCATAATAAGAGACGCCCACTTCGTACATGCGTGGCCTGAGCCGTGCCACCTTGGCCACCATCTCTGGCTCCACGCTAAATGAATTCTCCGTCAACCGAACGCATCGGATGATCTCGCGCCGGAACGCTTTGAGACAGCATTCCAGATCGGTGTGGTTTAGAGCCCATGAACCGTGAGCCGAACACCACATCTGCTCTATTGGCCGGGATCGGTGCCACCAGCGCTGCGGATTCGTTGGGCTCGTATTCCAAGTCGGCGTCCTGGATGATGACGATATCGCCGGTGGCGGCGGCAAAACCGGGGCGAAGCGCGGCACTTTTGCCCCGGTTGACCTCATGCAAGATGAGGTTATCGACCAACGGGTACAGTGCGCTCTTCAGCGCCTCCCGGGTGCCATCGGTCGAGCCATCGTCTATGACGATCACCTCTTTATTGCCTCCCGGAGCCGTCCGTACCGCCCGCAGGAGCTGCCCGATGGTGGCCAACTCGTTGTAACAGGGAATGACGATGATCGAGATGGCGCCATCCGCTGCGGATGGCGGGTCATCTGCGGTCAATGAAGCAGTCCTTCGAAGTCTGGCTTTGCCGTGTGGTTGTAGCCAGGAAGCTTATGCGGCGGGAGCGGGGAAGAAATCCACCGGCGTCATAAGTTTGTTCTCCTGCGCTTCGAGCGCGCCTAGTTTCGCGCTCTCTTGGGTATAGGCGAGCCAATCCGGATCGGCCCACATGGCGGCGCGCTTGGCTTCGCGATCGCCGGCGTTCTCGTACACCCAGATATGCACGTATTGATTCGGGTTGCCCGTCTCTGTGGTCATATACGCCAGTGGTTGGCCCAAGTGCTTGGTTTGCGGACTCTTGCCCATCTTCGCGTAGAGTGCGAGGTGTTGCTTGAGGGTGCCTGGCTTGCAGGTATAGGTTCGGACATCTAGTAACATCGGTAAACGCCTTCAGACAGTGGTTGCTGGGAGTGGTGATTGTCCGCGATCTTTGTCTCCGGATGTTGGCCCCCGGATGTTGGCCCCCGAATGTTAGCCCCCGAATGTTAGCCCCTGGGTATTTACCGTCACTGGCCCGACCATTTATCAGGCGCTCCCGCCGGTCTTTAAGGCGGCCCGCATTTTGGCGCATCGTTCACCGCCGCGAAGGTCATTGGCTGGAGATGCCACTCGATGCAAGGTAAATCCTCTCGCGGCGTGTTATATCAGGAGATACCGATCGAATAAGCATTTTACTGAGCGAATGAGCGTACCGCGAACCGTCATTATCGATACCGATCCTGGCATTGACGATGCCCTGGCTTTGGCCTTGGCCTTCAACTCGCCGGAGCTAGAAGTCGCCGCAGTGCATACCGTAGCGGGTAACGTCGATATTGCGCCAGCGACATTGAATGCGGGTTTGCTGCTGGAATTGTTTGGAGCCCCGGGCGATTGTGTATTGGCTAAGGGAAGCGCGAAGCCGCTGCGCGGGCGCCGCGAGGATGCGCACTATTTTCACGGCGGTGACGGCTTGGGCGGTACGCGGGCGGGTCTTGAGGAGCGTGGTTTGGTGCCTCGGCGGGCCCGTTCGGGAGCGGTTGGCCGTATCGTCAAAGCGGCGCGCGCACTCGGTCCGAAGCTCACCATTGTCGCACTCGGGCCGCTCACTAATATCGCCCATGCGATGCGCCGCGATCCGCCTGCCCTATCGTCCATCGGTGCGCTGGTCATCATGGGCGGAGCGGTCCGGGTGCCGGGTAACGTCACTGCCGCCGCTGAATTCAATTTTTATGCAGACGCCCATGCCGCCGCGAGGGTGTTGGCGGCGGACTTACCCGTAACGTTGATCCCTTTGGATGTCACCGAGCAGGTGCGGTTGACGCCGGGGGATGTACGCGATGCCTTGGCCGGACGGCGTGACCCCCAGGCGCGGGCCTTGAGAGCGCTGCTGGCCGAGCCCCTGCGGCGCCAGCGCCAGGCGGGTATCGCGTTACATGATCCATTAGCGGTGGCCGCCGTTATCGAGCCTGAGCTGGTGAGCACTGAAACGGTTCTTCTTAGCGTGGTGACCGGTGGTGCAGCGGCCGGAATGAGCCTGGAAGACGCGCGGGTGTTTTCCACCAAGAGCAAAGTAGGCAAACCGGTCCAGGTCGCATTTGACGTCGATGCGGAACATGCCCGCCATCTGTTTCTCTCGCGGGTTATGCGCAAACCGGACGATGCCCAACTGGTGCAAGAGCGCCGCGGCGTAGTCGTGGTAGGCAGTACCAACTTCGACTTGGTGGTGCGGGCCGAGCACCTGCCCCGGGCCGGTGAGACCGTGCTCGGCAGCGATCTGTTGCAGACCGCTGGTGGCAAAGGCGCCAATCAGGCCGTGGCCGCCTCTCAAGCAGGCGCCGATGTGCGGTTGATTTCCCGTGTGGGTAAGGACGAATTCGGCGGCGTACTCCTCAAGCGTTTGGCGGCGGCCGGGGTCAATGTGACTGGAGTGGAGCGTGACCCGCGGTCAACAGGTGTCGCCCTCATCACCGTGGACCGTCATGGGCAAAACCAGATCACCGTCGCCATGGGGGCTAACGATGCCATGCGCGAAGAGCAGGTGGACAAGCTGAGCGGCATCATCACGGGCGCCGCGGTGGTGGTGGCGCAGCTTGAGATCCCCATAGAAACCGTCATAGCCGCGCTGTCCAACGCGCACGAGGCCGGCGTGACGACCATCTTAAATCCCGCTCCCATACGTCCCCTGCCCCCCTATCTGGCGGGGATGATCGACATATTGGTGGCCAACGAAGTGGAAGCGGAGGCGTTGGTCGGCTCGCCCGTGGGCACCATGCCGGAGGTGCGCCGTGCTCTGGCGACCCTGGCCTCCATGGGTTACACCAATGCCGTCATCACTTTAGGGCGCCGGGGGGCAATGTGGCGCGCCGATGGCAAACAAGGCCGTGTGGCCGGCCAGGCGGTGGAGGCGGTGGATACGACGGCGGCCGGCGACACGTTTATCGGTTACCTGGCGGCGGCGGTGGCGGAGGGGCAAGCCCTAGTCGAGGCAGTGATCTTGGCCAATCAGGCAGCGGCACTCACCGTTATGGAAACGGGCGCCTTGGACACTATTCCGAGCCGGGAACAGGTGGTGAGTCATTTCGATAAGCCGCGCTAGGGAGCCGTTGCGTGATGGACGGCCTATTGGAAGCAGGTGTGATCATCATCTGGTGCTTCTAATCTTATAGCTAGCAGTTTCTTTCTCAGATACTGTTTATTCTTGTCGGATAATCTATCTCGCTCGTTTTTGCCGAGAGAGGCTATATGGCCACCGAAAAGTATGATGGCGATGTCTATCTCTACTATGGCGAGATATTACGGGATGGCTATCATCAGCTATCTGATATCTTCGAAACCAAGACGCAAAAGTCACCTGCCGCCTGCATCATTCTCGTCACCTACGGGGGAGACCCTGATGCCGCCTATCGAATAGCCAGGGCCACCCGTCATCACTACTGCCAAGGATTTGAAATTCTGATTCCAGATGTCTGTAAGTCGGCGGGGACCTTACTTTGCATCGGTGCTGATAAGCTGATATTCGGCGATAGAGGGGAGCTAGGCCCTCTCGATATCCAGCTCTCTAAGCCCGACGAGCTTTTCGAGAGCATGTCGGGTCTGGATATTGTGCAGGCGCTCAGTGGACTACAAGCCCAAGTTCTCATGGCCTTCAGGGAATACCTCATCGATTTGCGCGGTGGGGCCAGACTGAAAACGAAGGTGGCCGCCAATATCGCGGCAAAGCTGACAGAAGGGTTCATCGCTCCTATCGCGGCGAAGATAGATCCCATCACCCTGGGCGCGCACCAGCGGGCTATGTCGATTGCTTTCGATTACGGACAGAGGTTGGACGAGATATCGAAGTCGTTAAAGCCGGGCTCTCTGGAGCGTTTAGTCAGTGGTTACGCTTCGCACGGTTTTGTTATCGACCGCAAGGAGGCGCGCGAGCTGTTTCGTCATGTCGAGGCCCCTGACTCCGATACGCTTGCACTGTACGCCTGGGCTAGAAAGCTTTTTGTGCAAGTGCCTATGCCGTACGATGAGCCCCTCGTATTAGACGTACAAGAATTCTTGCACCCCACGAAGGAGGGTGTTGAGAGACATTCGGAGGACCATGATGCGCGAGCTGCGGGCAACGACGGCGGAACGCAGGGCGGCGATACGAGCCCTGATAGTGAGACAGAATCAGAAGGCGCAAGCCATCAGCAAGATGGCGATCAAGTACGGTAGCGCCCGCGTTCCCAAAATTTCACCGAAATCTCCACCCGTACCTAAAACTGGCCAATGAACCGGTAGCAGCAGTAGGACTGCGCGGTCCCGTGGGCGTTCGTGCGCCATGGTATTGGCGGGTGGCCGCCAAGTCCCCGTCCGTGTTCCGCTTGATGTGAGTGGCGCCTGCATGAGCTGGTGGACTTGAACTCGAGCGGCCAAGCACTCTGGCAGTAGTGATGGAGTATTCGGACATCCACCGTGATGAAGGCGCGCGGGTGCTGGCCCCTGATGGTTTGTCAGTGCTTGAGCTTGCTGGCGCGGATCGGGTGAGTACCGCTCTGTTCTCCCTGCCCGCTGGCGCTATAGGCCGTGCCATCAAGCACCGCACCGTCATGGAAATCTGGTATGTCTTGGCCGGGCATGGTGAGCTGTGGCGGCGTAGCGGTGAGCGGCACTCGGTGGTGCCGCTCACACCCGGGCTTAGCCTTTGCATCGCGCCGGATACCTGTTTTCAGGTGCGGGCGGCGCCAGCATCGCTGCTGGAGGTGTTAGGGGCCACGGCGCCGGCTTGGCCGGGCGATGAGGAAGTCCGGCTGGTGGCCGGCCGTTGGCCCTTAAAACCGCTGTGGGCGGCGCCGTACGGTGAGCTGCGCCAGGCCGTGCCTGCTGAGGGCGATGCGCTCTTCGACCTGGCCATGAGTGCCAAGGCGTATTGGGGTTACCCGGAATCGTTTCTGGAACAGTGTGCCGGGGCGCTTCGCCCCAAGTTTCGAGAAGGTGAGTATCTTAGCGTCATGGCTGACTCGCAGCGGCTCTACGGTTTTGCTTGCCTCTCCCCGGTAGACGGCGCAGGGACGGTTGAACTCGAAGCATTATTTATTGAACCGCGTTGTATTGGCGCGGGTTTAGGCGCTGAGTTGCTTGAGGATGTATCCCGCGCGGGCCGTGCCCGCGGGGCATCGCGCTTGCGTATCGCCGCCGATCCGCAGGCTGCCGGATTCTACGAGCGGTGCGGTGCGCAGCGGCTCGGCGAGTGTCCGTCGGACGCTATCCCCGGGCGCATGTTGCCGCTGTTGGAATTGAAGCTTTAATGAGTGCGTTGCACTGCGATGAGCTGGAGTAGGAGTATTGCATGGCTCGGTTGCGTGATCTGTACGCCGGAACGCGCGCGGCAGTGACAGGGCCGGATTGCCCGCCATTTGATTCGGCGCTCTGGGTCACACTCCCGCCGCCCGGTGAGGGCGGCGTAACGACTGCTGCCGGTTTGACTGTTTTGCATGCGCGCCGTGCTGCACGTGGCACTGGCGTTATTGGGCTGGCGTTATTGGATGAGCCGGCCGGGCCGGTGAGCCATGATTATGACGTAGCAGGCGCCAAGCGCGGCAGATGATCCGCGGTGGCAGGGGCCTGATTTGACCGGTGCCACTACCCTGGCTGAGGAGCCAGCGTTGCTAGAACCGCTGCACACTGCTTACCGGCAGGCGCCTGCCGGTTCGCGCACGGGGGGCAGTCGATTGGCCATGTCTGATGTCGCCGCGGCGATTGCGAGTTATCCGCACGGTGCTGTACCGCAGCCGTTACCTGGAATGCCGGCACTGGTGTGCTTGCGGTAGGCTGTGGCTGAGCGGTTTTTGCTCGCGCGCGACTGGCGTTGACAATGTTGGGCGTTGATAGTCTTAAACGCTGAAAATCCGCACGTTACGCTTTCTCGCGGCGGCCAGCTATTTGAACAGCAGGAGGATTGATGGCCATTAATTTTGCCATCCTAGGTACCGGGCGCGTCGCTAACAATGCCCTGGCGCCAGCGTTGAATCAGGCCAATGGCGCCACTTTGTGGAGCGTGTTGAGCCGCAGCCGGGAACGGGCCGAGGCGTTTGCCCACCGTCATGGCGCGGCCGGTGGTGAAAAAGCTTACACGGATTTAGCGGCGCTGCTCGCCGATCCGAAGCTGCATGCGGTGTTCATTGCCTCGCCGGACGGGCTGCATTGCGAGCAAGCGCTGGCGGCCGCCAAGGCGGGTAAACACGTGTTGACAGAAAAACCTATGGGCACCTCCAGGCAGGCGTGCCAAGCGATGGTGGAGGCTTGCGACGAGGCCGGTGTGCGCCTGGGCGTGGCCTACCATATGCGCTGGCACAGCGGTCACCGGCGTATCGCGGAGATGGCGGCCAGCGGTTATTTCGGCGATCTGCGCCATGTGCGGGTGCACTGGTCTTGGCCGGCACCGGATGCGAGCAACTGGCGGGCGGGAGAGGAGATAGGGCGCTGGTGGAGCCTCGCCGGTGTGGGCACCCATTGTTTGGATCAGATCCGCTGGCTGCTGTTGCCTACGCAAGGGGAGGTGGCGGAGATGTCTAGCACCATAGCCCGCAATGTGTTCAAGGGGCCGCGGGATGAAACCGCTCTCTTGGGTTTCAGGTTTGAAAACGGCGCCACCGCGCAGCTTTGCTCCTCGGTGCTGTGGGATGCGCCTAAGCGCATGGAGGTGTACGGCACCCGCGGCTATGCCCTCCTGGATGATACTTTGGGTCTTCATGGCCGTGGCCGTATTTTTACCCACGAAGGCCCGCTACAGTTCGAACCATGTAACCCCTACGTGGGCGAGATCGAGGACTTTGTCGCCGCCGTCCGGGAGAACCGCCCGCCGGAGGTCGATGGTGAAGAGGGATTGCGCAATGTCGAGCTGCTGCTACACGCGGTGGAGTAGCGCTGCGTTGCCGCGGCCTAGCGGGGGCGTTTACGGACGCTAGCCCTCAAGATACCTCGGCCCATGTGCTCATCGAGGGCGCTACCCGGCGTTTTGGATCGGGCTCCAGTACGGTGCTGGCTCTGGACGGTGCTTGGCTGGGGATCAACACCGGCGAGTTCGTGGCGCTCGCCGGTCCTAGTGGCTCGGGTAAGAGTACGCTGCTCAATCTGATCGGCGCCATGGACCGGCCCAATGCGGGGCGGGTGGTGGTGGGCGGCGTCGATCTGAGTGCAGCCACTGACCGTGAGCTGACCGACTACCGCCGGCACCAGGTCGGTTTCGTGTTCCAGTTCTACAATCTCATCAGCACTTTGACCGCGCTTGAAAACGTGCAGATCGTCGCTCAACTAAGGGCCGCCCGGCTGCGGTCGGGTAAAGAGCTGCGGCCAGGTAAAGAAGGCGCAGCCAGGATGGCCGCGCAGGCGGCGCTAGATGGAGTGGGCCTTGGCGATCGGGCTGGGCATTTTCCCGCCGAGCTCTCCGGTGGTGAGCAACAAAGAGTGGCCATTGCGCGGGCCATAGTGGGGCGGCCACCGTTATTGTTGTGTGATGAACCCACCGGTGCTCTCGATGCGGTGAGCGGCGCGCTGGCGATGGCACTCATCGATACGCTGCGCCTTCGCTACGGTACCACCGTGATAGTGATTACCCATGATGGCGAGGTCGCCGCGCGGGCTGATCGAATCGTCGATATCCGCGATGGCCGCCTGCAACACAGATGATCGTTCTTTGGCGTAAAGTCCTGCGTGATCTTCGCGGGCGCTGGCCGGTGGTGGCGAGCGTAGCGGGCATTATGAGCCTGGGCATCGCCGTATTCTCCGCCATGACCGGTGCCTGGCGCGATCTGGATGGCGCCCGGCAGCGCTACTACGCTGCGCAAGCGTTGCACGATGTTCGCATCACGGCGGCTAACCTATCCCCTCACCACCTGGCGGCGGTCGCGCGAAGCGGTGGTGCCAACACCGCAGTAGGCCGTATCCAACTGGCCGCCACTGTGCATCTACCGGGCGCCGCCACCGCCGTGAAAGGCGTGGCACTCTCAGCCCCTGAACCGGGTGAGGCGAAGGTGACGGTGCCACTGCTAGCGGCAGGTGGCTGGTTCTCTTCGGCTGAGGCGGCGCAAGTGGTGCTGATCGATGCGTTTGCCTCAGCCCGGCAGATCGCTATTGGCTCTAAATTGCGTCTTCGCATCGAGCAACAAGAGCTTGAGATGCGTGTGGTAGGCACGGTTCATTCACCGGAGTTTGTTTATCTACTGCCGCCAAGCGGTGGTTTGGCGCCGGATCCTGGCGCCTTCGCGGTGGCTTATCTGCCCTTGCGCGTAGCGCGGCGTGTGAGTGGTTTAAGTGGCGGCTACAACGAAATATTAGTGAGGCTGCACGATCGTGGCGGCGCGGTATTAGCGCAAAGCCGGGCGCTTTTTGTCAATCTTCTTAAGGAAGCTGGCCCTCTCAAGGGGGCGGGTTTACGCACAGTGAATCTATCGCGGGACTCGCCTTCGGTACGTTTTTTGGCCGATGAGCTGGACGGACTACGGGTTCAATCCATCGTGCTGCCCGCCTTGTTCTTGCTGATGGCCGTGCTGGTTCTAAATGTGGTGATGGCGCGCCGGGTGCGGGCCGAGCGCACGCTCATCGGCACGTTTAAGGCGCTCGGTTTTTCCTGGCTACAAATCGCCCGCCATTATCTCGCCTTCGCCCTGCTCGCAAGCATGCCCGGCGCTATTGGCGGCGTGGGCTTAGGGGGACTGATGCAGTCCGCCATGGTGGGTGTGTACCGGGAGATTTATGCGCTGCCGGGCTTACAGTGGGCACTTTATCCGGATCTTTTAGCCGGCGCTTTGTTATTGGCCGGGAGCAGTGCCGTGCTAGGCACCGCGGCGGCCCTGTTGCGCATACGCAAGCTGACCCCGGCCAGCGCGTTACGGCCATACACACCGCAGATGAGCCGGGCCGTGCGGATCACTGCAACGGGTTGGCCCTGGCGCGCGCTGCCGCTCGTGTGGCGGATGGCCTTGCGCGCCATTATCCGAAATCCAGGGCGCGCGCTGACCACGCTGGTGGCAACCGCCGGCGCCAGCGCTTTGTTGCTGGCTACTCTCAATACCAAAGAAGCGCTTGATCACTTGCTGGCGCATGAGTTCGTGGCCAGCGCCCATCAGGACGGTACGGTTTATTTATCCGAGCCGGTGGCGGCGGGGGTATTGCGTGAGTTCTCCTCTATTGCCGGTGTTCGCCGCGTGGAAGGCGAGTTGACACTCCCGGTCGAGATGCGTTTTGGCGGCGTCACTAAGCGCTTGACCCTACGTGGACTGGCCGCCGGCAACCGCTTTACCACACCTCTTGATAACACCGGTGCAGCGGTGTCCATCCCAAGACAAGGGGTGGTGCTCAGTAACAAGCTCCGTGAGTTGTTGGGGGTGAACGTGGGTGAGCGGGTGCAGGTGAGGCCGCTGTTGGGTGCGGCACGGGCGCGTTGGTTGACGGTCAGTGGCGGCACGGAAACTTATTTGGGCTTGAGCGCGTTTGCTGCTCGGCGGCACTTGTCGGCCGTGCTCGGTGAAATAGATGTGATCAACACGGTTTTGCTGAGCACGGACACAGGGTCTATGGCGCCGGGGTCTATGGCGCCGGCGCTAAAGCGGGCCTTGCTTGAGTTTGCGGCGGTGCAAGGCAGCCAAGCCCGCCTGCATGTGATACGCCAGGTGCAGAAGAGTTTTGGACAGACGGTGGGCGCCGTCATCGCGGTGCTGATCATCGTGTGCGGTCTCTTGGCTGGCGCCGTGTTGCTCATATCAGCACAAGTGAATCTCGAGGAGCGGGCCAGGGAAACGGCGATGCTGAGGGCCTTGGGTTTTAGCGCTTTCGCTGTCGCTCGGATCCTGATGGCTGAATATGTGCTGTTGGCGGCGCTCGGTGTGGGGATAGGGCTGCTTGCCGGGAGCGGGCTCAGCGGGTGGTTGGCGCATGTGTACAGCACGGAGCTTTACCGCTTCCCCGCCGTGCTCTCCCTTGAGCAATTGATGGCCGGCACCGCTGCGATGGTCTTATTCGTGTTGATGGCGTTGGCGGCGATGGGACAGTTGGTGCGGTGGCAGGCTTGGCGTTCTATTTTGAGTGTTCGAGAGTAGCTTATGCGATGGCACTCACACTGCTTGCGTGTTACTTGTCTGGTTTTGGTAATCAGCGGCTGTAGTGAGCCGCAAGACATCGAAGCCGTCAGCCCTTCTTACCGTGATCTGCGGCGAACCCTGGTGGAAGTGGGCCGGACGCATTTACCGGACACGGTAAGAGTGGCCATGCCGGTGAGCGCCGAGTTAGGCGTGCTCAGATGGCGTATTGGTGATGCGATCGCGCAGGGCGATGTGATAGCGGACCTCGATGCCACACCGTTGCAAAAAGAACTGGCGGTGGCCAAGGCTGTATTGGACCAAGCTCACACGGCGCATCGAATCAATGCTTTGCGGGCGGTTGAAAAGACCCTGCGCGAAGAATTGGAAGCCACCGTGGTAGCAGGGCAGGAGGCGGTGCGGGCCTCCGAGAGCCGCATCGAGGCACAACGTCAGCGCACTTTGTATGCACAGCGCGAACGCGATCGGCTGGAGCGCTTGGCGCAGACCCGCAGTGTATCGGAACAAGCTTTGGATGAGGCCCGTTTCCAAGCACAAACAGCCCGGATCGATCTGCGCGAAGCGCAATTTACCGGCGCGGCGCTAAGAACATTATTCACCGCCCTCAAAAATAGCCCCCTCTACGTTGACCATTGGCTGGCCGGCAAGGAACTGCGGGGGGAGGCGGCGCAATACCGTATCGAGGCGGCCGCCGCGCGGGTCGAGTTGCTGGAATACCAACTGGCGAAGATGATGCTGACTGCGCCGGTGAGTGGGGTAGTGATCGGCAAGTCCGAACACGGGGGGCGGTGGCTCAGTGCCGGTACCCCACTGTTGCAGATAGGACAGCTATCAGAGCTTGCAGTGATAGCGGATGTTTTGAGTGACGATGCCTTGGCCATGGCCGAAGGCACGCCAGTGGAGTTGGTATTGCCGGTGGGCCGCGAACCGATCCGCACACGAGTCCAGCAGGTGGAGCCGATCGGGCGAACGGAGCGTTCAGCGCTGGGGGTGAAGCAGCAACGGGTGCGTGTTCATGTGGCACTGCCACCCGGTAGTGGATTCGGCGCCGGTTTTCGCGTGGAGATGCGATTCACAATGGGCGAAAAAAAGAACGCGCTAGCCGTGCCCCGATCCGCGGTTACCCGCAGCACCGATGGGAGCACATGGGTTTATCGGGTGGCCGATGACGGGCGGGTACGGCCAACGGGCGTTCAACTAGGCCTGTACGGCGACGATTACGTCGAGATCATAGCGGGTCTTACCGCCGGTGAACGGGTGGTGTTGCACGCGGCCCAGGTGATGGCGCCCGGCCAGTAGAGGTCGCGGGGAGTTAAATGAATTCTCCGCGAAGTTGCACACCGCCCAGGTAGTGGCGCCCGGCCAGTAGAGAGCGTTTTAGGCGGCCGGCTTGAGCGCGGGTATGGCAAAGCTCTGCGTCTCGTTGCCTGGCGCCGGATTCGGCGGTACCAGGAACGCACAGCTCAACGACGCCAGCGCTAGCGCTGCCCCCGAGAGAAATACCAGCGCGGGCGGCACCAGCCACAGTAAGCCGTAGAGGGCCGGTAACACCACCGCGGCGATATGGTTGATGGTAAACGAAACGCCCGCCGTCGCGGCGATATCAGCCGGATCGGCAATCTTTTGAAAATAGGTCCTGATGGCAATGGCCAGGGCGAAGAACAATATGATCGACGACATAGAGTGCGCCCGCTATCCAGCCGGTCTGCACGAAAGCGTAGGCGGCGAAGACCATGATCAATCCCAAGTACTCGAGTATCAGGGCTTGGCGCTCGCCAAAGCGGCTGATGAGGCGTCCAACCGTGGGTGCTAAGAAAACATTGACCACCGCATTTAAGATAAATAGCGCGGCGATATCAGCCACGTCGTAACCGAACTTCTCGACCAAGAGAAAGCCGGCGAAGACGACGAAGATCTGCCGGCGCGCGCCGGATAAGAACGTCAGCATGTAATAGAGCCAGTAGCGCCGCCGTAAAATGAGCCGCTTGTGTTGGCAGACTTTTTCTCGGTACTCGGGGTAGGCCAGCCAGGCCAACAGAGTAATGACACAGGTGACGCCGCCGCCCAGCATGTACATCCAATGGTAAGCCAGACCGCCCACTTCGAATGCTAGCCACAGTAAGACAAAAGCGACGATCGATGCCGCCGAGGACACGGCGATGACACGGCCCAAGAACTGCGGCGCCTCGCGTTTATCCAGCCACTGCAAAGCGAGGGAGCTGGCTACCGTCTCGTAATAATGAAAGCCGATGGACATCACCACGGTAGTGAAGTAAAGGCCCATGATCGAGGGCAAGAATCCAGTGACTGCCGTGCCCACGCCTAGTAATAACAATGCCACGTAAGCGAGCAGTTGCTCGCGCATCAAGATGAGGACGAAAACGACGGCAAATGACAGGAAGCCCGGCACTTCGCGCAAGCTTTGCAAGATGCCCATCTCTTGGCCGGTGAAGGCAGCCCGGTGGATGGCGAAGTTGTCGATGAGCGCCTGCCAGGTGGCGAAGCTGATGGGCGATGCGGCTGCCATCAGAAGCAGCAGTAATTCCGGCCGGCGCCAATCGCGCAGGGTGATGATCCAAGCATTTTTCATGAGCGGTACGGTAGCCGCTCGCCCGCCGTCTGTCTTGCTCTTTTTTGATGCGCCCGTCCTCGGGGGCCTGATGCGCGCAGGGGCATACCGATCGATCGGTTAAGGGGCTATGCCATGGAACGGAAGATATTGCACGCTAAGGTCACTCGGCGAGATTCCAAATGTAAACCAGGGCGCTCCTGGGCGGAAACGAACGTTCAACGAGACACAGAAGAAAGCAGCACGCGCCATGCTTGAGGTTGGAAACCTCACGGTTGATGAGATTCGTGCGTAACTGAAAGTCTCGTCGGCGACCCTCTACCGGTATTTCCCGGGAGGGAGGAGCGGGTTGTAGTCGCGGTTGAGATAAGCACAAACGAACAGCAGGCTTGGCGTGTGTGCACATGACCACGTCGAACTCTCAACAGGCTACGCCTGGACGCCAGGGTACATTCTAGGGCACCTCTAAACAGTCGGACAGCTTTGGTCGCGCCTTCGAGGCGGTCAGTGGCGATGAGGACAATTTCATCGTCAAAAAATTACGCCAAGGCATGAGCATTCGAAGACATAGCAACAGATTTTATCTGTGCGGTAAAAGACCAAATTGGTTTGTGAGAGGAGGAACTAAAAGACTAAACTGGATCTCAATATAGTCTTGAGAAGTGTGGATAAGTACCTAGATAAACAGTCTACAAAAGCTACCATAAGTCTCATAGAGCTGACCGGGTAAACGCCGGGGAGACATAAAAAGATGAGTCATGATAAAGAAAATACAACGCGCCGGGAACTAATTGACCAGTTACTACTTCGGCAAAAGATTACCCGACACAAATTGATAAAATGTGTTATAGTGATGCTATGAAAAAGACAGACGGTCGCTCACTGCCCCATTCCGCGCGAGAAGCCATCCGCAGGCACGCGGTTGCGCAAGTATTATCGGGTGAAAGCCCTGAAAAAGTAATTAAAGCCCGCGGATTTCATCGTTCTTGCATTGACGATTGGTTATCCAGGTATGAGCAAGGTGGTGAACAGGCGCTGTCCACCGGCAAGATCACGGGCCGCCCAAGAAAGTGTCCCGATGAATATGCGGATCGCTTACGTGAACGGGTTAAAACGAATCCGTTGCAATTGGATTGTCACGATGCCCTGTGGACGCGCTCGATGATTCAGATATGACTGAAAGATAAATTTGGCATCGAGGTCAGCGAGCGCTCGGTGGGCAATAGCCTGTCTCGTTTGGGGGATGAGTGCGCAGCGCCCTGGGTTTAAGGCATACGAGCAAAACCCTGATCAGGTTAAGGTATGGTTAAAAGAAACTTGGCCTGAAGTACAACAAGAAGCGAAAAGGCGGCGAGCGCGGGTCTATTTTGGCGACGAATCGACGATCCGGTCGGATTATCATCGTGGTACCACTTGGGGGGTACGGGGTGATACGCCGGTTGTAGCGAAAACGGGTCGGCGCTTTAGCGTGAATAGGCTGTCAGCCGTTTCGCCGAAGGGTCACCTGCGTTTCATGGTAACCGAATCACGGGTAACCGCAGACGTTTTTATCGACTTTCTAAGGCGTTTGTTGCACAACGCCAAGCGATCGGTCTATTGGGTTGTTGATGGCCATCCAATTCATCGAGCCAAGAAGGTGCAAGAATTTGTCCGCACTAGCCAAGGTAAGCTCACGTTAGTATTGTTACCGCCGTATTCACCGGAACTCAATCCTGATGAGCTAGTATGGCATCATGTAAAAAGCCAACGAATTGGGCGGACAGTGGTGGCTACAAAGGAGCAACGGGTGGCCCTGGCTCGTTCGGTGTTGCACTCACTGCAACAGAATACGCAAATAATTAAACGGTTTTTCTATGAAAAGCATGTCAGATATATTCTGAATTAATGTCGGGTAATTTTTTTCCGAATTAGTAGTAAGTGAAGGAGCAACTAAAGTCGCTATTGAACTAAGACAATCTAACTCTGCTCCAGACTTTGATTTAGAAAATGCTGTCCTCCAAGCTGAAGAGAACGCTGCTGCGCATGCCGGCATAGAGCACAGGTTTGCAGAGCACATTTCACGCTCACAGAGGTGAATTAGATTTAGATTGCTGCTAAGCATGCGATATTTTTTCGCAAAACTCCCCATCCGGGGAGTTTTTTTCAAGTACGGAGTATGAGCAAGAAAAAAACAACGCATGCGGACTTCAGCGAGGTCTTTGCGACACAGGTAACTGACAAACAAATTAGCGACAAAGTAGAATTCCTCGACCGCCTCTTTCGCATGATGCAACGTGACGGCCGGTTTCCTCATCATCGCCTTTGCTTGAGAACGGCGGCACACCTCGCCCATTCGTACTTTCACGATGTTATTCGGTATCGTTGGTATAACAACATGCTGGACGAACGCATAAACAGTCCCAAGCAAGCTGCGTTTTTAATCAAATGGATTTTGAAGCTGCGCCCAGTGGTCCTCATCGACAATTCAAGAAAAACGGTTAAGGCTTTTTCTACGCACGACTATTTTGGGAATGAACTCCTTTCATTGCGCGTCGCAACAACACTTACCAAGATAAAAAATATCGACGTGCACTTCGATGATGAATCAGTAAGCCGCATTCTCTACACGATGCGATATAGAAACCTTCGTGAGGCGGGGCTTTTGCTTTGGCTGGAAACACTTGCCCACTCATCGAGAATCTATGCCGGTATGAAAGCAGAAAAAGATGGTTCGACGGGAACTCATTGACGCCTTTGTCAGGGAGGCTCGAGAAATTGCCTTCTCAGAATCCGTGGAGCCGGAAAGACAGGCAGAGAAAGTTGAAGCCGCGGCTAGAGAGACTTTAAGTAACCTGGAGGCGGAGAACCTGAGCCGTCTACGCGGCGAGCGACGGCTTCGGACGGGTATGGCGATAGCCATGATCGTGTTATTTGTGTGCCTAAATGCGGCGGTTATATACTTAGTATTCGAGGCAGCACATTTCGACAGGGAGATGATACAGTCAAAACGCCCTGAATATAATCCGGTGATAACCGAAAACGTCTATATGTCTCTCATCGGTGGGGTCGTCGTCCAGGCAGGCGCCGTCTTTGTTGCGATTGCCCGCTACTTATTCCCCATACCAACTTCTTCGAAGCTCTAACTTCAGTATTGCCCCCTTAAAAAAAACAGCCTCCTCAGCAAAATCTGTGGGTGAATTCCGGCTCAGGTAGGTTGCCAAGTGCATGATATAGGGCTGTTTCCATCGCTTCGTACGTCCTAAAGGGCACCTGCTAAAAATGCACTTTTTCCACGATTGCGGCGTCAACCCCGTGCTCCAATCCTCAGGTATGACCCATACACTGCGATTGCGCGCGGTGCTTCCTTGCACTCACGAAACAATGACTATGTTTAGCAGCTGCCCCCATGTAGGTTTGTTCGCTGCGGATTGAATAATGACGCGCACGAATCAGACTCAACATCTGCTGCAACGAAGCCCGATAGGCCTCATCCAGCCCGGTTTGATGCGCAGCACGTTCAGTTGAATCGGCCACGGGTTCTGTTCGCGCGAATGTTGCATGATTGGGTTCCAGCGACCGGGGCCGCTTCGCGCCAAAACAACCAAACTACCGCTTGACCCGCAGGCGTATCGGTCAAATCAACCAGTCATCAACGCAATGCATCCACCGCTTGCTTAAACTGCCAATCCGGTAATCGATTTTGGCGCGACAAATCTCGCAGAAAGACTTCTACATTGGCCTTGGATGAAGCAGACAATGATTTATCCGCAAAAGCTTTGAGCAAACGTTCAACATGTCGGACATACCAACGCCGCGCGCCTTCCGACGCCTGCTTTTTGGCTAACAGGTTAAGGTATTTGTGCCAATTGGATGGAGAGTTCATCCGAGAAGTGGTGATGCGTGGTTAGTCAGAAATATATTGCACTAGGCAGTCTCTGCTTAGTGCAATATATTCTGTGTCCGTCTAACAAACTGTTCGGCGGCAGGCAACGCGGGCGTGGACATTGAGGCAATTCAATACCTGCTTCTTGGTTGCATTGAAAAGCAGGAAGGGGGCGTTGGTAGATGGCCACAGATAGAAATAGCCTGAGACCTAATCCAAGGAAAGCTTGGCTCCGTACTGCGAAGGCGAATGCTAAGCGAGACGGAATGGAGTTCTCGATTGAGCTTGAGGATCTTCCTCCAGTTCCCGATGTATGCCCTATTCTCGGTATGGCCTTGTCGCTAGATTCCGAGAACAAAGACTTTGTTCCGTCGCTGGGACGAATCGACAACTCGAAGGGCTTCGTGAAAGGAAATGTAGTAATAGAGAGTAGGAGGGCAAACAGACTGAGGTCCGATGCGACTCCCGAAGAACTCCGAAAGCTTGCCGCATCCTACGGGCCGTTGGAATTGCGCAAATGGATAGAGCAATACATCGACACCGATCCGAGATCAGCGCTAAAACTACTGTCTGAGATGCAAGCGGAGGCAATGATTGCCCTGGTTCGCAAAGAAAATTAGCGCAAGAGTTGCGGGAAGTACCAACTATGAAACCGATGCTATCGGGGGGGGCGCGAACAATCAAGGATATCTGCGCAGAATCGGCACCGATATCGCCGAACAAGGCGATGAAGTTCGCTCCGGTCTACGGCCTCCGCTGGACGGTCAAACCGCTGCGCGATTTGTCCGCCGCTTATCGCTGGCGTTGGGCGTCAAAGAAGCAGTCGCAGGTTTTGAGAATGGATGGTCGATTAGCACGAGCGCCGGATTACGGTATGAGAAATGGGAGATCGCGCAACGAATACCAATACGATAAAATCCACTTTCGCCCCGAAACCATCGCTCTAAACTCCTTTAGGTAAAAAAATGGAAAGCAGCTCTCAAATTGATACAAGCCAAGCAACAGAGAAGAAGCCGCGGCGCAAGGTCGTAAATGGCTCCCCCACAAATGACCTTGTGGTTTCTGCGTATGTCGATGGAAATGATAATGTCTTTCCAAAAATACTCGAATTGTATGTACCAAAGAAAAGTATTATTGCTGATGTTACCTATGGAAAAGGTGTGTTTTGGAGGAACATCCTGGAAAGTGACTACGATTTGCATGCAACTGACATCTTAAATGGCGTAGATTGTCGTGATCTCCCGTAGGAAGATTGCGAAATTGATTGTGTGGTACTTGATCCACCCTACATGCATACGCCTGGTGGATCAGCCCATACAGTGCACACTGCATTCGAGCGTCATTATAGAAACAACGC
Source organism: Gammaproteobacteria bacterium (assembly GCA_012103455.1). Taxonomy (GTDB): domain Bacteria; phylum Pseudomonadota; class Gammaproteobacteria; order HK1; family HK1; genus WLWT01. Next base: position 567,875 of record WLWT01000001.1, on the reverse strand, counting down.
AACAGGAAATAGAACAAAAAAACAAGTATCACGAAGCCGTGTTGGAATTATATGAAGATGCAGGAAAAGAAACGTTTAGAATTCTGAAGGAAAAAGGGGTTTTTGTTGTCAAATGCCAAGACGAAATTTGTTCAAATCGTCAAAGATTTATTCATGTTGAGCTTATTCAGACTTATACAGAAATGGGTTTCATAGCGGAGGATTTTTTTGTAATTGTGAGGACCAACAAACCGGGGGTAAGCAGGGCGATAAAACAAGTCCATGCACGAAAAACCATTCCTATTTTTTGGTTTTTTGGAAGCCCGCAAATCCAAAAGCATCTGGAAGTCGCCCGTATGAATCCCATTGACCTTTTGGCAGAAATAATAAAAGAGCAAGCGCCTGATGATATCTGGCAGGGCTCTCCAATAATTGGTTATCGATTGCTCGGTAATACAAATCGCAGAAAGGTCGGTGAAAAATTCATCAGACGCTACCTTGAACATTATGGTATCAATGCGCGTAGTAATGGGAACAGGACATCAAAAACCGACATGCAGATTGGGAATATTGGTTTTGAAGTTAAAACTGCGTCGTTAGAGGCGAACGGCACTTTTCAATATAACCATGTCCGCTTGGACAGGCAATACAACTATCTATTGTGTGTTGGCCTATGCCCCAACAATGTAGTTTATTCTCTTTGGAGAAAAGGCGATATAGCTGAAGGAACCGCAGGGAGGTTGGTCAGAATGGCTGAAGAGCAGTCTGTTACGTTTAAACTAACGAAAAGGCTCGATGAAATGTTGAGTCTTGATTCATTTATCCCAGAAATACAGTCAGTTATTTCGTCTTCCTAGTGTCAAAAATCGCCCAACAAAGGCATTCACGCGGACAGCAAAAAGCGCCGCTCGTTTCTCGCTCTGCTTTTTGCTGCCGGTGATGCCAAGCGTTAGGCCCCCAAAACCTACATGTCTTGCAAAAATAAATCAAAGAAAGTATTGCAATTGCCCGCAAAAGAGAGTCTTATGAATCGCGGCGTTCAAGCAAAAAGGGAATCGAATACTTGGCCAAAGACTACCGAACTGCTCTAAAACGCGCTGCGTTGTTGCAAAGTGTCAATCGTCCTCGTCGGATGACGGACAATGCGCACATCGAGAGCTGGAACAAATTATTGAAGGCGCAGAGGTATCATCGGGAACGATTTACAGATGAGCGCTCACTACGCAATGCGGTACGCTCATACATAGACTTCTACAACAAAGAACGGCTACATTCGGCGTTAGGATACAGAACGCCACTTTAATGCGAGAGGGACTATGCAGCCAACCAATGAGTGTCCACTTTTTCGTAGGAACTTCCCGCAAACTACGCTGCGCTTCGTTTGCGCCGCACAGCTTGGTCGTTAGCGGACGGGTTCCACTGAGGAAGAAAGGCACATATCTTCGTAAGGATGACATCGGGAAACAGTTCCAACATCGTAAGGGTAACTGCTCGCGAGAACGGAAGGTAAGTAGAGAGGATAACCTAGGCAGCAATCTGCTATCATGATGTATATGGCACAGGTATATATCGAAACCAGCTTCATCAGTGCGTGTGTAACGAACAGGACGGATTCCGCAAGCGTATATCGCCGACAGGTCAGTCGGGAGTGGTGGGAGACGCAAGCGGGGTTATACACAATTTTCACGTCTGCTGAGGTCGTGGCAGAACTCTCACACCCGCAGTATCCGTTGAGTCAACAAGCACTGGCGTGGATACGCAATGTGTCACTCCTGCCGATCACCGATGAAGTAAGTGGTTTGGCACGCATCTTCGTGCGGGAAAAGGTCATGCCAGGACCTGTTGCGGGTGATGCGATCCACGTGGCGGTAGCCTCGGCTCACGCCATGGACTATCTGCTCACATGGAATGTCCGACATCTCGCGAACCCGAATAAGTTGGAGCATCTCCAGGTCGTATGCCTCCGCGTAGGCATTATACCTCCCCGTATTGTGACCCCCGATTTCCTTTGGGAGTTGGATAATGAACCATCCTAAAGAACACAAATCATATGTGGATCCCCTGGTCGATGAAGTGCGAGATGTACGCAAAGCTCTCTCTGAGACGTTTGATAATGACATTAAAAAACTGTGTGATTATCTTCGGCGCATTGAGGAGCAACATCAGGATCGAATCATTAAGCCGGTACAGGACCTTCCGGGGTCAGATTGAATTTCTTGGCTCTTATGACGAATTTGAGCTTTGACAGAGAGGCCAGTCCTTACGTAGTGAGATAACCTAACACAGCGTCGGAGCTGACTGGCCTCAGCGCGTGCTTTTTGATGTTTTCCAGAGTCAGTTCCCTGTGGCCATCAGCTCAACTTTTTCGTTAGCTAGCACCGATGACCCATAATTTCGAAATTAAGTGTTCAACAAGCGATGCACGTCTTTTGTTTACTGGGGTGATACGTAAGCGGTTAATCCGGCCCGTTGTTTACGTCGCGCGTTCGCCGCCCAACACTATCGCCCCATTGATGCAATGGTTGGGAGCAATGCGATGGCAAACACAACACGACGAATTCGCTCACGTGAACAAGGGTCTGAGATTTTCAGCCAACTAGCGGCGAGCGGACTGAGCCAGAAGGCTTACTGCGAACAGCACGGAATTTCCTTAAGGGCACCTCTAAAATTCAAGAATAACTTTCATTTCTATCCACATGACTTTGGGATTTTTCAGTCAACATCGAGTGACGACTACTTCATGCCGGATTTCACGTTTCTCAGCTTCGATAGGCCGATTTTTCCTGTCCAAAAAGGGTGATTTTCCCTTTTTCTTAAATTGCACACCTATCTGTCCTGCACAAAGTCACGAAGCGTCTCATGTTATACACCCTGTTCATCATGCCAACCTTCACTTCAGTACGCGCAAGCCCTATCACTCGTGAGTAAAGCCCACTTTGCTCATTGGTCAGTGACCCAAAAACGGGCTCGATTCTAGCACGGGTTTTTGCACGCCTAGCATTCGACTTCTTGCTGCGCTGCGATAGCGGATTATTCCTGTTGCCCTTTTTGTGAACAGGGCTACGCCTCTCCATCGCAGCCAAGCTGATTTCATTGTTCTCGTTTTGATAAGCACTATCCGCCCATACATCAGCCGATGTGTTGTCCGCCAATAGTTCAATAAAAACCTGTGAATCGTGAACCTCAGCAGAAGTCACTTCATACTCACGGACCAATTTGTGCGCGTTATCTACCGCTACATGATTCTTATAGCCGAAATGCGTTGCTTCATTGTTCTTCGCCCAGCGCGCATCCGTATCCTTTTGTCTGCCTACGTTGGGATTATCCTTGAAACGTTGAGATATCTCCCCAGCTTTTATCTGTTCGTTCTCGCCGCGAGAACTTCTTTGCTTGGGTACGTCAACAAAACCAGCATCCACTATTTGACCTTTCCGAGCTTTATAGCCTTGAGCATTCAACTGCTCATCGAAATCGTCGAACAGCGTGCCCATCAATTCGTGCTCAACGAGTTGTTCTCTGAATAGCCCTATCGTTTTAGCGTCAGGGATCTTGCCTTCAGGGGTCAGACCAAGGAAGCGACAGAAAGAATATCTGTCTTTAATCTGATATTCCGACTCATCATCGGACAAATTGTATAAATGCTGTATAACTAGGACTTTAAACATCAAAACGACATCGTAAGGCGTTCGACCCGCTCGGCTTTTTCGGTTCTTTTCTTGGACAACAGTCAATGTGGGTCTGAAGTGCTCCCAATCTACCAGCCTATTTAGGCTTGTGAGCGGATCCCGTTCATCCAATTTCTGATATCGATTATCTAAATCAAAGAAACCACACTGCAACATTGCCTACACCATCGCCGACTATGAGTGCTGTTACTTATATTGTACCATTTAGCCTATTTTTAGAGGTGCCCACAAGTTTCAACCTGTTAGTAATCGGCTGCGAGTCGATATCGAGGCAAGCGCTTCCAGACATACAAGCATCAGCGTTGAGCCAGATTTCCCGAGGCGTATTCCCAAGAAGAGGACTACGACGAGAGGTGGCAGAAAGGTTGGTTCCACGAGCTATGGCACTGCTTTCAGAAATGACACTGGCGAGTACAACCTGGCAGGCATTTGGCGACTACTTCGAAGAAACATTGAGCAACGACGAACTTCCGGAAGCCGAAATGTACGAGAAGCTTGTGGATGGGTTTTATGGTCGTTGTCGAGGAAGAGAAGCAAGAAGACTGGGGCCGCACTATTTCAGAGACCACGTGGTTCGATTGCATAACAAAGCAATCCAGCCGACTGGCGAGGACGCCAGCGGCTGATTGCCACCGTTGTGCGATAGGAGTTCATTGATTAGGTGAGGAATTCAGTAGTGCCGACTATATCAATGTTCTATGGCATCATCGTTAGGATGTATTTTGCTCCGGGCGAGCGCCCACCGCCTCACTTTCATGTTTATTACGCCGAATATAGGGCAAGGGTTGATATTCGTACTTGCGAGATTATTGACGGCAAGCTGCCGAAGAAGCAGACCAAGTTAGTTTTGGCGTGGGCAGAGCTTCACCAGGAAGATCTTATGGCAGACTGGGAGCTCGTCATGAATGGTGAAGAACCGTTTAAGATTCCACCTCTACGATGAGGATAGTCCAATGCACCCTGCTGTGATATCTGTCAAGTGCGAAGATGATTATGTTTTATCAATAGCTTTCGATAATGGAGAGAGTGGATTACTAGATATGAAACCCTACTTGAATTTTGGGATTTTCAAGAAAATCAAGGATCCGGATATCTTCCGAACCGTTCATGTGTCATTCGACGCAATTGCATGGGAATCCGGAGCTGACATTGATCCTGAGTTTGTCTACGAAAAGTGCCGCGTCGCACAACAAGACGCTTCAGCGGATGCGGACAAGCCGCGCCGCTGAGCTTGGTCGTTAGGCCCCCAAAACCTAAATGTCTTGCAAAAATAAAATCAAAGAAAGTATTGCAATTCCCGCAAAAGAGAGTCTTATGAATCGCGGCGTTCAAGCAAAAAAGAGGGCCCAAAAAGGAAAGCCCAAAAAGGAGGACATGTTCTAATAGCATTCGTTAAACAAAAGCGCTACCCCTGAGTGCTAGCAACACCCAGAGGCAGCTAACCACAATCGATATAACAGGTATCAATCATGGCTAGGAAATATCATAAGACAGAGTCCCGCTCGGCTAAAGCAAAATTACCTTACTCCCGCCGTCTTAAAGTCCATTCAGGGCATTACGGCCACCCATCTACCAGCAGCCCGTCCGGTTACCGCAAACCCATACCCGTGCTGTGGATACAGCTGAAGGGCTATTGGCTCGGTCAAGCGGGTTTTACCATCGGCATCGAGCTTGAAGTCAAGATCAGCCAACAGCGTACGGTGATTACCCCCGCTTCTTCTGGTTGTACAACTTAAGGTTATATGGGGCTTAAGGGCACCTCTAAACATGCACTTTTTCCGCGATTGCGGCGCCAGCTCCGTGCTCGAATCCTCAGGTATCACCTATACACTGCGGTTGTGTGCGCGGTGCTTCCTTGCACTCACGAAAAAATGACTATTTTCAGAGCTGCCCATGAGTGAGGTGCAGCCGGTTGGTTGGGCGAGGCGTGCGCCATTGAGTCCTTCGTACTCAAGTGGTAAGACGGACTCAACGAATTGCAGTGTTGATGTTTGCTTGAGCGATCGCGATCAATGCTTCGGCCATCGTCGATGTTAACGTCTTTTCATCGGGGCTACGCCAAGGCGCTTGGTGGTGGCTGCGCTGGTGGTCATGGTGCTTTTTTCTTCAAGGTACGAAGCCTTGCTGCTTATCGACTATGTTGACGAGTGCTTGGTTGGTTAGATAGTGCTTTAGGTTGGCCAGAAATAAATCGGCTAAGGCGTTTGCATGCCCTACGAAGTCGCCGGACATATGCGGGGAGACGATGACATTGGGTAGATGCCAAAACGGGCTGCTGTACGGCAATGGCTCGGTGTCGAAAACATCGAGTGCGGCACCGGCGATGGCCTCATCGCGCAAAGCATTGATGAGCGCGTTTTCTACCACCAAGGCACCACGTCCGAGGTTGATGAAACGGGCTTCGGGTTTCATCGCCGCGAAGCGGTTGGCGTCGAACAGGTGCCGGGTTTGCTCGGTCAGCGGTGTTATTAGTATCACATAGTCCGCTAGCGCCAAGCGTTCGTTCAACGCCTCCGCCCCGTAGATCGCAGCGAAGCTGTCGCCGCCCGCTCTTGCCCTGCGGCCGATGCCGTCCACCCGCATGCCGGCAGCTTGCAACATTTTGCCGATGCGCTGCCCGATGCTGCCTACCCCTACCACCAGGACTTGTTGACCGGCAATGGTCTCAGTGAAGCGCTGGTGCCAAGAGCGTTGCTGTTGCAGCGCTAGGGTCTGAGGAAGCTGTTTTGCGAAAGCCAGGATCAGGCTCAGGGTGTATTCGGCCATCGCTTGATCGAAGATACCGCGAGCGTTGGTCAGGGTGACCTCGCTGGCTACCAAGCCTGGAAACAAGGCCGCGTCTACACCAGCGCCACACCAATGAATCCACCGCAAGGTATCGGCCCGATGCCAGACGTTTTGCAGATCCTTGGCCGCAAAATTCCACCCTAGCATCACGTCGGCGCCCGGTAGCGCGCCGGCCAAAGCCGCGCCGTCTGGCGCAAGACGCACGTCTATAGCTCCCCCGCTGCGCTGCATTGCCGCACTCAGCCCGGGAACATCGCCGAGCGTATTCGCCCCCTGGATGACGATGGTGGTTGGCGTCATTTTCTCGCCCTTTGCTAACGTTACTGGTTGCTCGGGCTATCGGTTCAGACTATGCCGCGCTCACGTAATCGCGCGACCTCATCCGTCCCCATACCCAGAAACTCGCCCAACACCTGCGCCGTATGCTCGCCCACCATCGGCGGTGGGTGGCGGTAGGTGACCGGGGTGGCGGATAGCTTGAGTGGACTTGCGATGAGCTTGGCGGGCCGCCCAGGGGTTGCCGGGTGGTCCATCTCGATCACCATCTTTCGCGACTGCACCTGGGGATCGGCGAACACTTCATCCAGTTGATTGATGGCGCCCACGCCGACCTTGGCTTTGGCAAGGTTTTCCAGCCACCAAGCCGATGCATGCTGGCGAGTGATGTCATCTAGTGTCTCGGTGACTAGGTGACGGTTGCGCACGCGCTCGACTGCCGTGGCAAAGCGCTCGTCGTCGAGTAGCTGTTGACAGCCGGCCACCGCGCAAAAGCGGGCAAACGTTGCATCATTGGCCACCGACAGGACGAAGTGGCCATCGGCGGATGGCATCACTTGATACGGAACGATGTTCGGGTGTTGATTGCCAAGGCGCGGTGGATTCTCGCCCGTGGCCAGGTAATTCATGCCCTGGTTGGCCAGCCATGCGACATGGGTGTCCAACATGCTGATGTCGCAGTGCTGGCCTTTGCCGGTGAGCTGCTGATGACGCACGGCAGCGAGTATGGCCACCGCCGCGTACATACCGGCCATCAAGTCAGCGATGGACACGCCTATCTTCATGGGCGTCCCGTGCGGCTCCCCGGTAATGCTCATGACGCCGCCCATGGCTTGAATCAAAGCGTCGTAAGCCGGTTTAGCGCAGTAGGGGCCGGTGTGACCGAAGCCCGTGATCGAGCAGTAGATGAGGCGGGGACACTCATCTTTGAGTTCGGCATAACCAAGACCGTACTTCGATAGCGTTCCCGTTTTGAAATTCTCCGTGAGAATGTCGGCTTTGCCGAGCAAACGTTTCGCTAGTGTCTGTCCCTCAGGGTCATTCAAGTTCAAGGTCACGGAGCGTTTATTGCGGTTGGTGCCGGCGAAGTAAGCGCTTTCGCTGCTGTCTTCGCCGTCCGCCTTGGGCAGGTAGGGCGGGGCGAAGTGACGGGTATCGTCGCCGGTCCCAGGCCGCTCTATCTTGATGACCTCAGCGCCTAGGTCGCCCAAGATCTGGGTACAACTAGGTCCGGCCAGAATGCGGGTGAGATCGAAAACGACGAGGCCATCAAGAGCACCATTCACAGGCTTATTCCTCTTGTATGCAGTCCGAAGGCGGCGATTCTGGCAGAAGCGTTGCCGGGGCGCATCTCGCCAGTAGGCGCTTAACAATAAGCCGGTTGTTTAGAGCGGCTTGGCATGTATACACCCGGGGGACGGCGGCGGCGTCACCGGCTGCGGCAAACGCCAGCCAGGTCCCGCAAACGCGGGCTACCCTATACTATGTGCGCCCTATGGCCGCATTTGTGCACTGAAAGATTATGCCTTCATATGCTTTTATCCTGGGACAGGCGCAACAACAGCATTGATAACGGCATTGATCAGGCGTTAGGAATCACTGTTGGAAAAACACGACGGTCAAGCGTTTTACACGCTGCATGAAATCGCCCGGGCCGCCAGGGCACGGATGCCGCAAGGCCCTTGGGACTATCTCGCCGGCGGTACCGAAACGGAAACCACGCTGCGCCGCAACCGCTATGCCCTGGATACGCTGGCTTTACGCCCGCGCGTATGCCGCGACGTGTCACGAGTAGACACAGGCATAGAGCTATTTGGCAAACGTCTCGAATTACCCCTCATGCTGGCCCCGGTCGGTTCGGTGGAGACTTTTACCGCGGGTGGCGGTGCCACCGCGGCCAGGGGCGCCGCCCGCAGCGGTGTGGCGCAGATGTTGAGCTGCGTTTGCAATCCGGGGCTGGAGGCGGTTGCCGAGGCCTCCGGTGATAGTTTGCGTTTGTATCAACTCTATGTGCGAGGGGATAACCGCTTTATTGATGCGCAGGTGGAGCGGGCTCTGGTTCATGGCTACGCCGCCTTCGCCATCACCGTGGATACGGCCCACTATTCGCGGCGTGAACGGGATTTGGATAACCGCTTCGTCAAGCCGTGGCGGGCGGCGGCTACCGGGCATGACTTTCAAAAGCGGTTCAACTGGGACAACGTGAAGCATTTCAAGGACAAGCATCGGATCCCGCTTATCCTGAAGGGCATCATGACAGTGGAAGATGCGCGCATTGCCGTAGAACACGGAGTGGACGGGATCTATGTCTCCAATCACGGCGGGCGCCAGCTCGATCATGGCCTCGGTGCCATGGATGTGATGCCGGAGGTGGTCAAGGCGGTGGACGGCAAAGCCCACGTGTTTGTCGATGGTGCTTTTATGCGCGGCACCGATGTCGTCAAAGCCATGGCGCTGGGCGCAACCGCTGTCGGTATTGGCCGGCTTGCCTGCCTCGGACTGGCCGCCGATGGCGAAGAGGGCCTCGCGAGCACGCTTGCGATACTGCGCGAGGAAGTGCGCACGGCCATGGGATTGCTGGGAGTGAACCGGTACGATGAGCTATCGGCGAACTTCGTAACCAAAGCGCCCGCCATGCATTCACCGCATGTGCTGAGCGCTTTTCCCCTGCTAGAGCGCTGACAGTGAAAAGATATGAGCGACACTGACGATACCGATCCCAACCGCCAGGCCGATCTCAGTCGTCAGGCTATCGATCAGGTGGCGGTCACCTCGGCGCTGGGGGCCGTAGTGGCAGTGCATTCGCGTATTGCGGACAACGCGCTTACCGCGTCGCTATTGGGTACCGAGCGTGGCGGTCACGGCGTCGTATTTCGCGAAGACGGTCTTATTGTGACCATCGGTTATCTCATCACGGAAGCGGAATCGGTCTTTGTAGTGACCGCTTCCGGACAGACGCTGCCAGCCCATGTAGTGGCCTATGATCAGGAAACGGGTTTTGGTGTGGTGCAGGCGCTGGGGCGTCTTGATGCCCCCCATGTGGAAGTTGGCAGCTCCGCTGACTTGCAGGTGGGCGATCCGGTGGTCATGGCTGGCTACGGTGGCAGATCCGACTGCGTGCTGCAAAAAGTCATCGCTAAGCGGGAATTCGCCGGTTATTGGGAATACCTATTGGACGAAGCCATCTTTACCGCCCCGCCGCACCAGAACTGGGGCGGGACGGGGCTCATCGATAGGCATGGCAAGCTGGTCGGCATCGGTTCGCTATTCGTGCAACATGTGGGCAGAGGCGGCAACACCAATGACGCCAACATGGTCGTACCTATCGATCTCATTAAGCCGATATTGGACGATCTGCTGATGTACGGGCGGGTACAAAAACCACCGCGGCCCTGGCTCGGTATGATCACCGTCGAACATCAGGCTGGCTTGGTGGTGGCCAGTACGGTGGACGGCGGGCCTGCATCGAAGTCGGACATCGAAGTGGGCGATATTGTCGCCGAGGTGGCTGGACAACCGGTGCGGGAATTGGCGTCCATGTTTCGGCTGGTGTGGGGTTTGGGCGAGGCGGGCGTCGAGGTGCCGTTGACCGTCATCCGCGAAGGCGAGCATGTGGACGTTTACGTCAACTCCGCTGATCGCAATGCGCTGCTAGCGGCGCCGCAGGTGCACTGATGCGGCCAGCGTTATCGTCCCCACTGACGCTCGATGCGTTGCGCGGCGATGAAAGAGAGCAATGCATAGGCGGCAAAGAACCATAGCCCATGGCCTACCCACGCGTCGGTGTTGCCGCTGGCGCCACCGGCGAGAAAAGCGAGCAACACCGCCACCACGAATACATCGGTCATCGACCATTTGCCTATTAAATGGATGGCATGGCGGGCCGGCTTAGCGAGGCGGGAAGGGCCCATGGCCACGGCCGTCAGCAGCAGCTTGGTGATGGGGATGACGATGCTGAACAACCCCAATATGAGCGCGATTATCAAATGACCGCGTTGATAGAGCGCCGCTACCGTGGCGGCCACGCCTTTGGATTCGTAAGCGAGGACTACCTGTCCTAAAAGAGGTACGTCCCGCTGCGCCACGATAGACAGCATGGGCGCAAAAATCCCTACACCGAGGCAGATGGCGGCCACTTTCAATAGTTGCCGTTCCAGGTTTGTACTGCCGCTCAGAACCAATGTGATCGACAACAGGATGGCGAGTAGCAGTGAAAGAGCGCTGGTACGCTGCCATTGGATGTGTATGCGTTGGCTTTTGGCCGAGACCCGCAACCGATCCGCTTGCCCGCCTTCATAGAGTCCGAGGCTGAGTGTTTCGGCGACGCGGTCGATCGCCGCTGAACTGCGCTCCTCAAGGCTGAGGATGGCGGCAAGTTGCTTATGACTGTCGGCAATGTCGTTTGCCGTGATGACGATGAGTACACCTACGATCACCGCAAGAACAAGGCAGCCGGCCTTGAGGTAGGTGCTGAATAATCCGGCCATCCGATTGCGTCATATTTTCTGGAGCTGGGTGTTTTAAAATGCCTGTAGACATGGAGGACTACGGTGCACTCAACACTAATCTGCCGTCCTCCCGGCGCCAATCCAAGTGCTCTAAAAAGCTCATCCCGAGCAATACCTCATTGCTGCCCATCCCCGGTGCTATCACCCCCTCCACATTGCGCAGCTCAATGGCCCCTAGTCCCACTCGGTCTAGTCGTGTCAGATAACCTTTAGCCCGCCCATTGGCAGTCGCTACGACGATCGGTGTGCCGCGCTTGAGGCCCAAGGAATCGGCTACCTCCCGCGGGATCGCTACGCTGGTGGCCCCGGTGTCCAGCAAGAACACGACCGGTAAACCGTTGATGGTGCCGCTGGCCACATAGTGGCCATAGCGGTTAGCTTGCAGCACGATGGCGGTGCTGCTGCCCGCTACCGAGGTCCGCTTAACGGATTCATTGGGGTTGTATTGGACATCGAACCAATCCTGGAAGAATGCGATGCCGAGCACAAGGGCGAGGATCCAAGCGCCAAAGACCATGCCCATACCCATGCGTTTGGTGCTTTGCTGTGGTCGAGGTGATTGATAAGTCACGTCATTGTCTTGTTTGAAGACGCCTGCAAGAGGTGTGGCCAGGGAGGGGCGGATTATAATCGCTGTTTATCTCTGTATCCGCCAGTGCCCGGCCTGGAGCGCCAGCCGCACCGCTAGGAGACCCTCAAGAGCACCTCTAAAAATGCACTTTTTCCGCGATTGCGGCGTCAGCTCCGTGCTCGAATCCTCATGTATGACCTTATACACTGCGGTTGTGCGCGCGGTGCTTCCTTGCACTCACGAAAAAATGACTATTTTTAGAGGTGTCCTCAAGTGAGTTTGCATCCACAGATCCAAGCCCTCATCGGGCGCATGAAAGAACTCGGCATTGTCCCGGTACAGTCACTGTCGGCTGAGGCTGCCCGCCAGCAATATATCGCGATGGTGAACGCCCGGCCTTCGGAACCCGCCGAGGTGGGCTCTTTCGAGAAGCGTATGCTCCCTGGGGCGGATGGGGACGTGCGCACCAATATCTATAAGCCAGCGGGGCATGGCGAGACCGGCTTGCCCCTGCTGGTTTATTTCCACGGCGGCGGACATGTTATCGGCAATCCCGACACCCACGATGCGGTCGGGCGCAACCTCTGCGCCGGCGCGCAGTGCGTGGTGGTGTCGGTGGACTACCGCAAGGGGCCTGAGCACAAGTTCCCCGCCGCCGTGCAAGATGCCTACGCGGTCACCCGATGGTGTGCGGAAAATGCCGAAAAACTGGCTATCGATCCGGCTAAGATTGCCGTCGCGGGCGACAGCGCCGGCGGCAACCTGGCCGCTGTAGTCTCGCTGATGGCCCGCGATCAGGGCGGTCCGAAGCTTGTTTTGCAAGTGTTGGTCTATCCAGTCGCCGACTACAACTGTAGCTCTCCTAGCTATGCGCGCTATGCCACCGGCTATGGTGTGCTGGAAGCGCAGACCATGCTGTGGTTTCAACGCCATTATCTGAACAACCCCGAAGAGGCTGATCATTGGATGGCATCGCCACTCAAGGCCGCATCCCATGCGAATTTGCCACCGGCTCTGGTGATGACCGCGCAGTACGATGTGCTGCACGACGAAGGCGTCGCTTACGCCGAGGCGCTCAAAGCAGCGGGCAATGCGGTTGAGCATCAAGAATATGCGGGCATGATCCACGGCTTTTTTACCATGACGCCCATCGTCGATGCGGCCGGTGTTGCTCAGCAGGCAGCGGTGCAAGCCCTACGGCGCGCATTCGGTTAACTGTAGAAACTAATGGCACAGGACGCCGCGTAACTGCGCTACACCTTCGGAGAAAAATAAGTCCCTGACGATGCCTACATAGTGGCGTACCGCCGCATCGGTGCGCCGTGCGCCCGACAAAGTGATCTCGTATTCGGCACAGAGCATCCCGCCCTTGTTGAAGCGCGAGGCGGCCAAAGCGAGCAAGGTTTGCTCCACACGCCACGGCTTGGACGCACGCATGTCCGGATCGGCCATCCACCGCTCGAAGCTGGCAAAATCGATGGCTTGCTTGGTCAACAAACAAAGCCCGCTGTTGACCCGATGCCACAGATCAAAGCCCATCCGTTCACGCACTGCCGCATAGCTGATCGGCGCGGGCTCCACCGCATCCTCATTGAACCAACAACTGTGCTCCCCGCTATCAACCCAATTCAGCACCTGCTCTGGCCGGGCGTAAAACAACAGATCGGTGTCCAGAAGAATAAACCGCTCATGCCTGGCGAAATGGGCGACGTCGAAGGCCTTGAGTCCTAGGGGCAGCGCGTCCCGGTACGCCGCGCACAAGGGGGCGCCCCTGAGCACCCGCGCCATCTCTTTATCGGCATCCGCCCGGCCGATGATCTCGATGCCGGGAAAGCAGATATCGAGCGCACCGGCCCACGCTGGCGTCATGGAACCGTCGTCATGCCATACCACATGCCAATTGCGCTGCGTGTGCTTGAACCAACTGGCGAGCATCCAAAAACCGATAAGCCCTTGATGGATACCGCCGACTACGTGCACTGGCAGCGGACCTTCGGGTTCTTCGTGGTAGGGGTTGCGTGACTGCCCCAGAATTTGTCCGGAGATCCATACGTCATGCCAAACTGCGCGGAGCCCGCGCCTCCAGGCTTGCCGTGCAAGAAGCAATACACGGCCAGATGTGAGCGCTTGCGGATCGGCTGAGCGCAATACGCGCCGCCGGGCCGTATAGTTTCGAACCAGTACACCCATTTAGGTTATGGGTTGCTAGGTTATGGGTTGCGCCGGGCGCGGATCGGCTGGGATGAGGGGAGTTTCTCCGGCGCTGAGCAGCCGCTGCACAGTGTGAGGCACTGTGTTCGCAAACACATGCGCTCCGCCTGCAAGCACTAAGGTGTCTACTGCGTGTACCCATGCGATCGCCAGCGGCGCGTATAGATGCGGAAATAGAGCACCGCCCCGGCTGATCTCCCACTTGAGCGCAGCTGCCGGTAAGCACTGAGTACTGACGCTCAGTAACTTGAGCGGTTGTTGTCCAGCGAAGTGTTTGGCCGCTGTCTCACGCACCTGCGCCGCCGTTGAGAGGTGGATGAAGCCGTCTGCGAGATCGACCGGGGCGCCATGCAACACACCTTCGGCGCTCGCTTGGGTCCACTGTTCCTCGGTCAGGATCTTGTAGATGGTATCGGCACTCATAGTCACACGATGTTGGTAAGGGGGGTGTTTACTAGGGGTCATTTGTTAACCGAGTAGTTGAATAACTGTCACCGCATGACAATAATCAACCGCATGGTTGAAAACAAACACTACGACAAGGTGTTCCACGCCTTGGCTGATGGCACCCGCCGTCAGATCGTGGCGGCGCTCGCCGCCGGCGGGGAGCACAGCGTCAGCACATTATCCGCGCCGCACACTATATCGCTGGCAGCCATTTCAAAACATCTAAGAGTGCTGGAAGGGGCCGGCTTGGTCCAGCGCCGCGTTGCGGGCCGCCAACATTTTTTGCGTTTGAACCCCACCACGTTGGCGTTGGCCCAAGACTGGCTTTCGTTCCATCTGAATTTCTGGAACGAGCGTTTGAATGCGCTGGAGAGGTTGCTAGAAGCGTCCGTGTCCCCGCAAGAGGAGAGTTAAATGGCTGAAGTTGGTGAAGCGCTTACGCTGGAGCGCCGCTTGAGCGCGCCGGTGAGCGCCGTATACGAGGCCATAACCGATCCGCAAAAACTAGGCCGTTGGCTGGCGCCCGGCAATATGGTGGCTGAAGAAGTCATCGCTGAGGTACGTGTGGGCGGTACATTGCGTATCGCCATGCGCGATCCGGACACCGGCAATAGCCACATCACCAACGGCGTTTATCACGAGGTGGTACCGGGGCAACGCCTCGTACACACCTGGCAGTGGGAAGATTCGGAGCACGAAACCTTAGTGACCATCGATCTCAGTGCACTCGATAGCGCGACCACGCTGCTGCGCCTGACCCATGCCCGCTTCCCCGGCACCGGCATGCGTGACCAGCATAAAGCGGGTTGGCATGCATGCATCGGCAAACTATCCGATGCCATAGGGGCAGGATGACTGCAACGAAAGAGGCAACCCCCCGTCAAGTCGAGCGCATGAGTGCTCGATTCATCCACGGCCCCTATAGCCAGCCACGCCTTGCTCGGGCAACCACAGGCCAGCCGGCGGCTCGCCCGTTTGCCAAAATACGTCGATGGGCATGCCGCCGCGCGGATACCAATAGCCGCCGATGCGCAGCCATAGGGGCGCGAGGGTATCAACCAGGCGTTTACCGATGCTCACGGTGCAATCTTCGTGGAACGATGCATGGTTGCGAAAACTGCCCAGATACAGCTTGAGTGACTTGGATTCCACTAGCCACGCCTGCGGCACATAATCGATCACCAGATGGGCGAAATCGGGCTGGCCCGTCACCGGGCACAGCGAGGTGAATTCCGGCTGCACGAAGCGCACCAAGTAGCCGGTGTCAGGGTGCGGGTTCGCCACCCGTTCAAGGACCGCCGCTTGCGGGTTGGCAGGCGCTTTGACGGGTTGGCCGAGTTGGGTGAGAGGGTCTGTCATGGGCGGTTGGCAAGTGGTGGCTACGCAGGGAGCGGCTAAGCAGGGGGCGGCGTCAACAAGTGGGGATCTCGTGCGTCGCTGCGCCGTGTTTCTCTCACCCCTGCCAACAAAATCAGTCCCACCGCCAGGAACAGCAAAATGACGCTGTAAGCGAACCGCTCGTCCACGCGGGTGAGCAATAACCCGATCATGAGTGGCGCCAGAAAGCTGGTCGCTTTGCCGGACAATGCGAACAGGCCGAAATACTTGCCGATGTCTTCGGGCGGCGCCAGGCGCGCGATGAGTGTTCTACTGGCGGACTGAGAAGGGCCGGCAAACGCCCCTAGCAAGGCCGCTAGACCCACCATCAACCATTCCGGGGCGGTGGCGAAAAGTCCCGTTTCCCGGGTCGGGAACTCGGCTGGCACGATGAACAGTATTTTTTCATCGCCGATCGATAAGATGGCGGTCATGGTCACGAACAGCCCGCCCACGGATAGGTACAAGGACCGCTTGGCGCCGATGCGATCATCGAGTATGCCGCCCAACAAGCAGCCCGGTACGCCGAACAATAAGATGATGATGCCGAATAAGCCCAATTCGGTGGTGCCCCAATCGAACTGCGCCGCCGCATAGACGCCGCCGAAAGCGAAGATGGCGTTGAGGCCGTCGTAATAAGCCATACGCGCCAACAAGTAGCGCAACAAATTGGGCTGCGACGGCAGCTCTTTGACCGCGGCCAAGGTACTGTAAAGGCTACGGCGTACCGCTTTCCATCGGCTCTGGCGACTCGTACTGGTTCGCGCGTCCGGCGTCCACAGCATAAACGGCACCATGAACACGATGAGCCAAATCGCCACGAATGGTCCTGTTAACCGCTCAGCCGCCCACTCGCCTTCGAATGCCGGTCCAGGCACACCGGGTAATTGCCCCGTGACCCACAGCATCACCGGTAGGGCGAGGAGGGCGCCGGCGTAACCGAGTGCCCAACCGAGCCCGGATAACCGGCCGATGCGCCCGGCGGTGGTGAGCGACGGCAGCATCGCGTTATTGAAAATGATGGCCGCTTCAGCACCCCAAATGCTGATGATCACGGCAACGATGATGAGGACGAGGCGGGCATCGTGCGCACCAGGTGTGGCGAACCAAAGCAGCGCGCAGGCGGCGGCACACAAGATACTGGCGCCCACCACCCAGGGTTTGCGGCTGTTCGACTCGTCCGCATAGGCGCCGAGGAACGGAGCGGTCAGGGCCAGCAAAAAGCCGGCGTAAGCTTGCGTATTGGCCCACAGCGCCTGCCCGTTACCGCCGCTGCCCACTACCTGATTGACGAAGTACGGGCCGAAGATAAAAGTCACGATAATGGTGAACAATGGCTGGGCGGCCCAGTCATACATAGCCCAACCGAGCCGGCCTTTGAGGCTAGCGTTCACAGCCACCCCCCGCTGAAGTCGATAGACCCATGGTAGCGCAACTGCCAGAGTTCGTGACTTAAGCGTGTGCCCACTTGCCAGTTGGCGTGCGTACTAATCTAAGGGGCACCCGCTAAAAATGCACTTTTTCCGCGATTGCGGCGTCAGCGCCGTGCTCGAATCCTCAGATATCACCTATACACTGCGGTTGTGCGCGCGGTGCTTCCTTGCACTCACGAAACAATGACTATTTTTAGCAGGTGCCCTAAGGCCCATATTCATCGACGGATCAGAGCGTACCCGTGGATCTACTGCCCGAGCTTCTCTCCTGGCCCATTGCCATAGCGCTGGTCATTGTTAGTTTCTTTATGTCCGCCTTGACCGCGGTTGTGGGTGTTGGTGGCGGCACCGGCATGCTGGCGGTGATGGCGGCGGTGTTTCCGCCGGCGGTATTGATCCCGCTCCACGGTATCGTACAGCTAGCCTCCAATGGCGGGCGCGCTATGGTCATGCGCAGGCATGTACACAGGCGGATATTGGGGTATTTTTTACTCGGCGGTTTAGTGGGAACGGTGCTCGCAGCCAATGTGTTCATCGCTTTGCCCACCGGCGTATTGCAGGTGTTCTTGGCCGTTTTCATCGTGGTTCTAGTCTGGGCGCCGCAGGTAAAACCCTTGGCGATATCCGAGCGAGGTTTTCTGGGTGCCGGCGTGGCGGTCAATTTCTTGGGTATGTTTGTGGGCGCCGTGGGGCCGCTGTTCGGGGCATGCTTGTCCGCTGGCAGATTCGATCGTCATACCGTGGTGGCGACCCAAGGGGCCTGTGTCTGCATGCATTATTTGCTGAAGGCTGTTGCCTTCGGCGTCATCGGTTTTGCTTACCTAGAGTGGCTCCCGTTCATCATTGCGATGACCGCATCCGGGTTTGCCGGCACCCTGGTAGGGGGACGGGGGCTGGATAAATTACCGGAAAAATTGTTTGCCAAGGCGTTTCGAACCGTATTGACCTTATTTGCGCTCAAGTTGCTGTGGAGTGGCTTGATGGGTTGATGGAGAAAATGGGATCGGCGGTAGAGGCTGCACCGCTCCAGCCGTGTCTTCAGGCCGCATTGGATGGGCCGGGCGCTGTGGCCGCCGTTCCCTCTGTTCATGCTGAAATCTGTTCATGTTGAAAGGGCCCCATGGGCTTGTGGCTGTGGAAATATGTCCAGATAAATGCGTATGAACACGAGACCCGTTGCCCTATAGTTCGGACCTGCCAGCAGTAGCAGCGGATCATCTTGGGGTTGTTTGCGGTACCACCAGCCGACACTGCCACCGGCATCGAGCACGATGGCATTGCGGGCGCCGCCACCGATGAGCGTTTGGCCAACCGTGGGTAGACTGCCCGTGATTGCCGCCAACATTACGCCGCCCGTGGCGTTTTCCACCAAAACACTCCATAGCAAGTGCTTGCTCTCGTGCGCGCCATAGCGCCGGCCGCAAGCTAACAGCGATGCGACCGGATCGGTCCCGAGTTGATGGCAAGTCTCCCAGATCTCGGAAAGTTCTTCCCACGCCGGTATAGGCGGGCCGATAGCGCCGTGGGGATGAACATGAAACGTGTGGGCAACATCGCTTGAATAGCGCACCACGTCTTCGCGGCCGATGGGAGTGCCATTGATGACGATCGGCACACCCGTTAGCCGATCGGCATCCAACCGATCGGCACCTGAGGGTGCGTCTAAGCGATGGATAAAGCGCAAGCCAGCCGCTGCGAATTCGACGTATGGCCAGTGTTCAGGCCGCGCCCGGTCGCCCGCACGTTGGTGCCAGATGCCGTTGATACGCGCTGCGTAGCCGTATTCGTTGGCCACATTGCGCGCGCCGATGATCAGTACGTGAGGCTCGGTTATGCCGTCCAGTAAGCGGCGGGTGTCGATGCGTGCTTCGTCTGGGTAATCGCGCCAGGGCCGGCTGCGGGCCGCGTCGCCGGCCAGCGCGGCGCGGGTTTCGGAGCGTACATAGCCGTAGGACTGGGTGATTTGACCCGCCC
Organism: Gammaproteobacteria bacterium; assembly: GCA_012103455.1. GTDB lineage: Bacteria > Pseudomonadota > Gammaproteobacteria > HK1 > HK1 > WLWT01. The sequence goes on along the minus strand of WLWT01000001.1, from coordinate 548,626 downwards.
CCGGAAACAGCAGCTCCGCTCTTCGGCCACTGATATCGAAGGTGGAGAAGTGACTGATCAAGGTACTACTCCCTAGGATGTCGCGCCCTGGGATGTCGCGCCCTGGGATGTCGCGCCCTGGGATGTCGCGCCCTGGGATGTCGCGCCCTGGGATGTCGCGCCCTGGGATGTCGCGCCCTGGGATGTCGCGCCCTGGGATGTCGCGCCCTGGGATGTCGCGCCCTGGGATGTTGCGCCCTGGGATGTTACTGCCTGGGGTGCTGGTCCCTGGGGTGTCGCCCGCCGGTATTCGGTCAGCAGCGCATCGCGCGCTTTTAGCAGCGCCTGCTCAGTAGCAGTAAATTCTGTGGCTATACGTACAGTATTCGTTCTGACCGCTTCCCAGGTTTGCCGGCGCTTTATGTCATAGGTATCCCTGAGTGCGTCGTACACTTTGGGGACTATGAGATCGCGTATGCTGCCGCTGAAGGGGCCGCCGGTCAGCGACACGGTGTCGGCCCGGTAGGCGCGCAAGCACAAAACACTGAGGTCGGCGACCAAGTAGGCATTTTTTGCTACGATCTTTTCAGACTCTTCGCGCATACATTCAAGTTGTGCAAGGCGTTTTTCCATGAGCACGTCCGCCGTATCCAAAATCCATGGCAGGTCGAGTCCTGCCAATTGTTGCGTGAGCTCGGTGGCCAACAACTCCTCTATAGCGACGGTCGATTGCTTGCCTTTTTGTAGGCAATAGGCTAACTCGGCCGGGCTGCCGGGCCCGCCTTTTTGGCCTAACAATTGCGTGGTTTTTTTGCTTAAAAGCTGGTTGGCGCAGCCAGCGGGAAAATCGCCGTGGGTAGGGAAAGGGCAAGCGATGTTGACGATCGCTTTGCCGAGTTCAGCCAGGACCGGCTGCGGCGTCGTGCCAGTCTCGCGATCGAGAACGCCTAGGGCGGTTCCCGTGCCTGCCGCGAGGGCGCATAGCCTGCGCCAATTACGGTCACGGGGGCGTGCCGCGATGGCGTGAGCGCTGCCGTCGTTCAATAGAACTACCGGACAATCAAACACCCGCTCGATGGCCTCTCGAATACCGAGGGCGCGGATACCGCGGGCGGTGTTTGCGCGTATCGCTCTAGACAGCCCGAAGACGTCCAAGATCCCTGCGGTGCCGGTGGGATTGGCTTTTGGGGGTGAGTGGTGCGTGCACCGCCCCCGGCCAAGTCATGATGATGGCGTGCAGATCAGGTGCTTGACCATCGAAAACTTCTTTTCTGACGCGTTCTGCGAATGCTTCCGCGCTGGTGTACTGTTCACCGTCCGGGGCAGTGGCAAACGCCTGTTGGCCGGCTTCGCTCGAGTCGCTTAACCGGTATTTAATGTGCGTGCCGCCCACCTCTAAAACCAATACGCGCGCGCCTTTCCCAAAGGGGATTGTGGTGCCACTGCGGCCCAACTCTGACGGCGCGCTGATCTGCTCGAAGTATAAGTCGAAGGTGGCTTCGTGATTGTGCGCCCAGATAGTGCCGAGTGCTTTCATCCACTCAATAGCACCGGCCTTCGTCATAGTGTTGGTATCGCGCCATGGCCTCACTTTGAGTTCGCCTGGACCGAATAGTGTGCGCACGTTGGATAAAGTGGCGGCGGCAAAGCGGGCTAGCACGAGCGCTGGATGGGTCCATTGGCGGGTTTCGACGGCGCGTTCGACCGTTGCACTCAAGGTATCGTTGTCTGTCAGCAGCGCCGGTTTAGGCAGGGGAATGGTGTCGATGGCGGGTAGCCAGCTTATCGGCACGGCAGGGGTAAATTCGAATGTCAGGGTGTGGAATTCGTCTGGCCGTTGGCGAAAGAGATCTTTCAAACAGCGTTCCACCAGTGGCAAGGGAATGTAGTGAACGCCATTGATCTGTTTGAGCGGGCGCTGCTCCAGCCTGTTTGTCAGTAACGCCCTTGGAGCGCCGCTTGGCCGGCTACCTTTTACTTCGACATCACAGCCATACAGGGCGCTTAAAGCTTCAGTGTCGGCGGCAGGCATAACGTCGAATAGCTCGCGCTCCGGCGTATCCTGGTTGACAAAGCCCGCCGCGCTGATCAACACTAAGCTGGCGCTGCTACCCCTGGCCACGGCGTGTTGAACCGCTTCTCGGAAGGTGGTGCCGTATTCGACGATATAAGCGGTCTGTGCGCCGCCGCCGGCTAATCGAACCCGGCGGCTATTCTCATAGGCTAAGCCGCCCCCGTGCAGCGCCGCCAAACATGCTGCTAAGGTAATGGCGCTCGCCCTGATGGCTTTAGCGTTATCGCCGTGCTCCTTGCCTACTATGAAGGTCATCAAGACCTCGAGTTCACACGCCGCGCCAGCGACCTCGTTGAAGTTGCCGCCGGTGCAGGCGCGCACGGCGTGTCCTAGCCCAACTATGCGGGCGATGACGTGGCGTAAATTTTTGTCAAGCTCGGGGTCGCGCAGAACGTCTAGGGCGCTGTTGAGATCGTGGTGGTGCGGAGCATTCCAGCGCCGCTGACTGTGGATGACGGCGAGATAGCTCAAGGCTACGGCGTTGACCGCGCTACCTGGGGAAGGCTCGTACCAAAGATGGGCCACCCTCTCGATTTGACCCGTGAGAGCATCCACACACGCTTCGGTTCTTTGCCGGCCGCGCGTGCCGTGCTCGGAGGTGTCTTGCAACCAATCGAAGTTGCTCAATAATTCTTTGTCAGCAATGAATGCTTGCACGGCAGGGAATGGGTCTGCCGCCTCAGCCCGGTGCTGGTGAATGAGAGTGTTCAATTCCGTGACGATGTAATGATAGGTATTCACCTGATGCCCTTATTTCTTCGAATGGGCCTGCTGATGGGAAGCGTGCTCTAAAACAGTAAAACAGTATGCCGGCGAAGCGCTGGGGACTTTTATTGGGTAGGATTATCCGGCCCAGTTAGCGCTGCACGGAACGAGCGCAACCATGAGGACATGCTCATGTCGCAACCACCTTCGAGTCTATCTGAGTCGGCCTTGCGTTTAGGTGCAGGGACCGTTAAATCTCAGATCGTCAATAGCTGTATACGCCAGCGTACTCAAGATAAAGAAGATTGGTCCGCCTACAAAGTTGAGCTGGAAGCGTTGGCGGCATTGGGGTTAGCGCAGGACGGCGAGTTTCGTGTGCTGGAGCGGTTGAGGTTGTTTGGCGGGCGCCAGGGCGGACACAGCGAGGTGCGGGCCAAGGTACTGCAAGCGGCCTATTTCAATCCTGCTTATATTCCCGAGGAGCGCTTTGCTGCTAAGGATTTTTCGACCGACTCCTTGGCGCAGTTCTACACCGAGCTTGGATATACCCGGTTACCCGAGCGGCCGCGCCGGTTTCGCAGCCGTAGTGCCAGCGTCGGTGAGAAAGTAACGCTGGGCGAATCTTTACGTATTGCCGGGGCTATCTTGGAGGTGCGCCAGATTACCTACGCGCGCGCCGGAAGGTGCGAGCAGGTATTCGCTCTTGAATATTTGTGTTCGCGCTATTTGGATTGGGACTACGACGTGCCCGGCTATCTGGATGGCCGGCCTTGGTATGAGTACCGTTCCAGTCAGTGTGCTGCGCGGGATGCAGGGCGCTTCTAACGTGCAGGCTGGGGAGACTCGCTCAGTCTCTAAAGGCGGCTACCAACTCTTTGGCGATGAGTTCGATATTGCGGTCTATGTAATCCGCCGGACAGGCGCTAGACAGGATGAAAAAGCGCGCGCCGGCGTCGATGTACTGTTTTAGCCGCACGCGGCACTGCTGCGGCGTGCCAGCGAGGGCGTATTTTCCAACCAAGCTCTTGAAGTCCTGCGCGTATTGGGCGCCGAGTTTGTCAGCGGCCATGCGCACGGCTGTGTCCGAGTCCTCGTGGACGGCCGTGAAGATGTATAAACCCTGGGTGAAGTGGTCTAGCGAGCGGCCCTCTTTGGCGGCGAAAGCGGTGATTTTGGCAACGCTGTGGGCCATCTGCTCGGGCGAGTACATATAGGGGAGCCAGCCGTCGCCGTAACGCACCGCCCGGCGCATGGCGGCGTCCTTGCGGCCCGCCACCCAGATGGGCGGGTTGGGTTTTTGTATAGGCAAGGGTTTTAAGCTGAAGCTGTTGAGGGTAGTGAAGCGGCCGTTAAAGCTGACCTTGGATTCGGTCCACAATTTCCGCGTGACGGCGAGGGCCTCATTGGTGCGGGCGCCGCGCTCACTGAGTGGAACACCGCATGCTTCGAACTCTTTGGGATATTCACCGCCCACGCCTATGCCCATGATAAAGCGCCCGCCTGAGGCGACGTCCAGAGCGGCGCCCAGTTTGGCCATCAGGGCCGCCGGATACAGGGGCGCTAAGGTAATGGCGCTCATGAGTTTGATGTGCTCGGTGGCCGCCGCCGCGACGGACAGAGAGATGAAGCCGTTAGCGGTGTCACCATGAAAAGAGACATGCTCGCCGCAGCACAGCACATCGAAGCCCAATGACTCGATATGGCGGGCGGTTTGCTCGATATTGTACGGCGAGCGCAGGCCGGTGCCGAAGGTGAGCTGTGGCATGTTTATCTGCTCCAATCCTGATCCGTAGATAGTGTACTAGCGTTGGCAATCAGACAGAGGGAGGAGTTTGACCGGACCCATGATCCTCCTACTGATCCAGGGCATGATCATCTACCCTTGAATACTGCGGTAAAACGTTGGATGGACGGATTGTGAGTAGCACTATTGTGCCGACGCTGCGCTACAGTGACGCGAGGGCGGCTATCGATTGGTTGTGCCGGGCGTTTGGGTTTCAGAGGCGGTTGGTGGTCGAGGGAGAAGGGGGCGCCATTGCGCATTCACAGTTGGTTTTGGGCACCGGCATGGTGATGGTTGGGCCTGCTTATGAAGGTGTGCTTGAACCATTGGTGGTGCCGCCTGAGCGCACTGCCGGGGTTACCACACAGAGCGTCTATGTGATCGTCCAGGACGTGGCCGCACACTTTGAACATGCCGTGAACAGCGGAGCGGCGGTGGTGATGGCGCCAGCCGATCAACCGTACGGCGGGCGGCTTTATACATGCCGTGATCTCGAGGGGCATGTTTGGCACTTCGGCTCTTATGACCCTTGGAGTGCCGATGGCCCTTGAGGTTAGCCGGTTAGCTGGGGTGGCGTTTGTCCATGGCGGTTAGCGTCTATGACGCTTAACGCCGGCCGGCCCTTGCGGGTGTTGATCCCGTCCGATGATCACAGTTTCGTGCCGGATCAAGCGGCGGCTTATGCCGGCCATGGCTGCCAGGTGGTCGTTGGGCGGCGCAATCTGTTTCTCTCCAATGTGCCGTTCGACATCGTGCATTTGCACTGGCCGGAGGAGTTGGTGGACTGGCGAGAGCCTACGGCCGCGGATATAGCGCGGGTGGGGGCTACGCTCAAGCGCTGGAGACGCACGGCTATTCTTATTGTGACGGTACATAATCTGCATCCCCACGGTGCCGTGGGCAGTGAGCCTTATCGGGCGCTTTACGATGTCTGCTATGGACAGGCGCATATTATTAGCTATTTCGCATCGGCCGCGATGGTTTTGGCTGAGCGGGTCAATCCGGTGGTAGCCGGTAAAGCGAGCGTCATGCATGGACCATTCGGTTACCATAGTCTTCGGCGCAGCGACGTCTCGCGCGAGTCGGCCCGCCGCGCCATGGGCATCGTGGCGTCTAAGCGCGTTGTTTTGGTGTTTGGCAGCTTGCGCTTTTGGGCCGAGATAGCTTTGCTCATGCGCGCGTATTCCCGGGTGATGAATCCATGCAAACACCTCATCTACGCTGGCCGATACACCGAGGCTTGCGGCAGGTTGCGGTACCGCTGGCGGATGATGCGGCTAAGAGCGTGGCTCGCAAGCCGGAGCGCCACGGTCTTGAATGGCTACGTTTCAGACACAGACATGCACGCCATGCTTGCCGCTAGCGATGTAGTCGTGGTGCCGCGCATCGGCGCATTATCCTCGGGGATAGCGCTGATGGCGATGACCTTTGGCCCGGTTGTAGTGGCGCCGGATGAGGGGGTGTTCCGCGAATTTTTGCAAGGAACAGAAAATCCTCTTTATGTGCCTGGCGATCCGTACACTCTGGCGAGTGCGTTGGATGAGGCATTGGCCATGGACCATGAGGCGATGGCTGTGCGTAATCGCAGTATCGGGGCTGCGTGGACTTGGGAGCGTATCGCCGGCCAGTGTTTGGCGGCTGTTGAATCTATGGGTGTTGAATCCATAGGCGTCGAATCATTAGGCACTGAATCGTTGGAGGGAGAGGCATCATGCGTTTATTAGACACAGATAGATGTAAAGTATTGGACACAGATATGCGCGGTGGGCGCACCGAGACGTATCGAGTTGGGAGCTAGTAGCGGATATTTGTCCGCGAGTAGCTTCTAATTGGGGCTATTGCCTTGGGGGGCTATTGCCTTGGGTTGACGGCTTGCAAACGGTTGAGGTGGGGATTTGCGGGATGGCTGGGCGTACTGAGCCCTTGTGAACGAGTCCCTTGGCGAGTCAATGAGTTATTATCCGGATGGTGCCGCGTCTAGTGGGCGCTCTTTGGAGCGGAATCCGCGTTTACTTGCCCACGCTCTCAATTGTTCATCGTTTCCGTAAGCGCGTTGTCGCGGCTTGAGCGAGGTCACGCGTTGGATCCACAAGTGTTTCTTCGGCGGTAGCCGCTTCTTGTTGGCGGGATCATCCGCTGCTATGAGTATTTGCAAGTGCTCGATGTAACTTTCTAGGGTCATTGCCGGAACATGCGCCGGTGTCTCCTGATGCGGTGTATTACCGGCATCGTCGCACTCTTTCGCGCCGTCCTCATGTGGCGCTTGTTCGAGGCCAGATACGAGTGGATGCAGCCATTGTTCTAGGCGCTCCGCACTGTTCTCTAGCGCCTGTAACCGGTTGCGTATGGATGTGTGCTCACATTGCTCGATGCTTTGAGTGATCTTTGCGCGTATTGGGTTGAGATCGACATACGCCATGCTGGCCAAAACCGCCTCTTCGCTGAGCAACGCACCAGAGTAGAAACGGTCCTCGAAAAAATGGCCACGTACGCCATCTTCTTTGTTAGCGCGCCAAGCTATGGGTTGCTTTAGATTCTGCATAAAGGCGGAGAGGGAGCCCAGTTGTGCCCGGCATTTGGCGATTTTCTCCGGATCTTTGAGCATCGCCGCGCGGATTTTCTTTAGTTTTGAGGTTTTTCGTTTAGGTGGGAATGCACCGAGCCAGCGCTTAACGACTTCAACGTCTGACCAAGCGAGCCCCGCAAGAGGATCGTAATAGACGATAAGATGAAAATGATTACTCATAATCACGAAGGCGTAGAGTTCGATAGCAAAGTACTGCGCCAGATGATAAAGGCGTTCCTCGAACCACGCTTTGCGATAGGAATAATCCCTACCCGTTACTTGGTCCAAGCCACACAGCCATGCGCCGCGCACGCAGCCCGAGCCAATGTGGTAGAACAGGGCGTGGTCGGGATCGACGAGTTGTGAACGTGGTGTAGCCATGTGCCACAGCATGGCGCGTGGCCGCCTTGGTTGGTATCAGCTTGAAGCGCTATGTGTTGTAGGCCGAAAGCTAAGCTGCCTGTACGCCCCCGTTAGAACCCGGTGCGCTGGCTTACCTCTGGGGAGCTAATGCATGTCTGTGTCTGATTCGTTGAAGAGCTTAGAAGCCGCGCTCTGCCCATTTCACCAGGCCGGTGATCACCTCGTTCGCCGGTGCGCTCAGACCGACTTCTGCGGCCACTATGGGGACCATGCCATTGATGGCGTTTACCTCCGAGCGCCGTCGCGCTTCGTGGTCTTGCAGCATTGAAGGTTTTGCCTTGGGCATCTTGGAGCCGAATTCGTAGATGTACCGTTCAGCATCGCCGAACGAGAAATTAATGCCTTTAGCGAGTCCGGTCTCGTAAGCTTCAAGGCCACAAGTAATAGCTACTTTCCACGCTGCTTCATTGGCCATCATTTCTCCGACAGCCGTTTTCATCACTGTGCACGGACCGCTGTAAGTGACGTTGCAGATGAACTTTTCCCAGATAAGTTGGTGCACATCTTCGTAGGCTTGCGCCTTGAATCCGGACTCTTCCCAGAGCTTGACAACCCGCTTCACGCGCTCGGTGATTCCCCCTGTCATCTCGCCTACGCGAATGAGTTGCATGCCGTTGTGAAATGCATGACCGGGACCGCGCATGAAGGCGCCAAAGCCTCCCGCAACGCCGAGCAAAATATTGTCAGGTGAGCGGTATTGCGAGATACGCTCGGCTGCACCGAGGCCGTTTTGTATAGTCAGAATGACCGAATCGCCGCCTAATAGCGGATCTACCGATTGTGCGGCCGCCCCAACCCCATCCGCTTTAGTGGCGATGATCACCAGTTCGCAGATGCCCGCGTCCGCTGCGCAGGTGGTGGCGTTGACCTTGACCGTGCGATCGCCACTGGCACCTTCGACGCGAAGGCCATTGCGGTTGATGGCGTCCACGTGCTCTTGCCAGATGTCTATAGCCCACACCTCATTGCCCGCGTCGGCCATCAACCCGGCATAGACCGAGCCCATCGCACCAGCGCCTACTACGGCAATTTTCATCGCATCACCCTGCACCGAAAGCTGCTATTAATTGTCGGAATCCTACCATTGAACCGGGATCTACCGTTGAGCTGGGACCTACCATTGAACCGGGCACAATCCGGCGGTCTGCAAGGTCCAACGGACTCACGAGAAGGAGGCTGCAACATTTGGTTATCTTTACGTTCCAATGGTGGCGCATGGTGGACGGATCTAGAGTCGCTGGTGCGATCATCAATGACGGCAAAAGCTAGGTTGGCCAATAACATGGACACAGATATGCATACGTACGGGCTTTTACGGGCTTTACATACGGACACAGACATACATATATACGGGCTGTACGGGCTGATGCGGACACAGACATACATACCATGAACACAGGCATGAACACGTCCCAGCCGCGGACACACGGCGATCGGCTAGGTAGGCAGCCCTGGTGACTGACGGGCTCACCGGGACGGATTGGCTGCCCGATGTGGGCGACGGTCTCAACCGGCTTCAGCGGCTGGTGCTCTATGAATTGAACAAGGCGTGCCGCGAGACTGGCAGAGATTTCGTGCTGGCCATCATGCTCTACGGCCGCGTGGTCGAACACGTGCCCATCACCGAGGCGCAACTCCAAGCTGTGCTCCTGAGCCTAGGCGTCCGAGGCGATCGCTGACCGGCTTCCCCAGCGCCTATCCGCCTCCAGTCTTTACTCGTTTGTGCGATCATGGCTCACTTGGCGTCCAAATAACGGTGCGCGCCGGCAGATATTGCCGGTAAACACCAGCAGATATAGCCAATCAACCCAACAAAAAGTAAACATAGCGGCCATGGACACACGGATTTGCAAGCACTAGAGATCACCACGCCGGACGATTGGCATCTTCATCTGCGTGATGGCGCCCTGTTGGAAGCAGTGCTCCCCCACACAAGCGCTCAGTTCGCGCGCGCCATTGTCATGCCTAACCTAATCCCACCGGTGCGCACTGCGCAGCAGGCGCAAGCCTACAGACAGAGGATTTTGAACGCGCTGCCGGTGCGACATACGTTCGAGCCGTTAATGACGTGCTACCTCACCGACAGCACCGATCCCAATAGTCTGAGCGAGGGCTTTGCCGGCGGTCACTTCATCGCGGCCAAACTCTACCCGGCCGGCGCCACTACCAACTCCGACAGCGGCGTCAGCCATGTCAAGCACATCCAAGCCGTGTTGGAGCGCATGGCCGAGATCGGGATGCCGCTGCTAGTGCACGGTGAGGTCACCGATCCTGACATCGATGTCTTCGATCGCGAGGCGGTATTCATCGAGCAGGTATTGAGTCCGTTACATGCCCGCCTGCCTCAGCTCAAAATCGTGTTCGAGCATGTCACGACCGCGGATGCTGTCGATTTCGTGCGTAGCTGCGCCAGCACCGTCGCCGCCACCATCACCACGCACCACCTGATGATCAACCGCAATACCATTTTCAAAGGCGGTGTACGTCCGCACTATTATTGTCTTCCGATTGCCAAACGCGAGTGCCACCGCCAGGCCCTGCGCGCCGCTGCCACCTCGGCTGAGGGGCAGTTCTTCCTAGGCACGGACTCGGCACCGCATTTGCAATCGTTCAAGGAGAGCGCCTGTGGCTGCGCCGGCCTTTTCACTGCACCTAACGCGCTGTCATGTTTGGCTCATGTATTCGAAGAGGAAACCGCCCTCGAACGTTTGGAAGCGTTCACTTCACTCAATGGCCCCGCGTTTTACGGACTGCCAGCGAACCGGACGAGCGTGCGGTTGATAAAGCGGAACACTCCGGTCGCCGTGCCCAAAGAAATTATGACTCCGGATGGTCCCATCGTTATTTTCGATCCGCAAGTTCCGCTCCACTGGCACGTGGAATCACCCGCTCAGGTAGCGAAGAGGCGAGAGTTATGTCCATGACCGAACTGTGGCAACAAGATGCCGTTGAACTGGCCCACTTGATCCGCACCGGCCAGGTGTCATGCGAGGAAGTCATCGCGGCGCATCTGCGGCGTATCGAACGGGTGAATCCTGCACTGAATGCCATCGTTTTGCCGCTACACGAGGAGGCGCGGGTCGCCGCCGCGCAAGCTGATCAGGCGTTAGCTAGAGGGGATATCCTGGGTCCTTTGCACGGGGTACCGGTCACCATCAAGGTCAATACCGACCAAGCCGGCTGTCCTACAGACAACGGCGTGGAAGCATTTCGCGATCGGGTTGCGGCGCAGGATAGCCCAACGGTCAGCAATTTTCGTAAAGCGGGCGCAATTCCCATAGGGCGCACCAACACCCCTGCTTTCTCCATGCGCTGGTTCACTGAAAACACGTTGCACGGGGTCACTTTGAACCCCTGGGATCACGCGCGCACACCGGGCGGTTCAAGCGGCGGCGCCGCCTCCAGTGTAGCCGCCGGCATGGCGCCCATCGGGCAGGGCAATGACATCGCCGGCTCGGTGCGCTACCCGGCGTTTTGTTGTGCTCTGGTGGGTCTGCGCCCAAGCTACGGGCGCGCGCCGACCTACAACCCGTCCACCGGCGGCGCTGGCCGGCCTATCTCGGCCCAACTGATGGCGGTCCAAGGTCCACTCACCCGCACGGTACGCGATGCGCGATTGGCCATGGAGGTCATGGCCGCGGGCGATATCCGTGATCCTAAGTGGAATGCGGTGCCGTTCGATGGAGAACCGCTGAGCCGGCCTATCCGGGTCGCCGTGGTTGAAAATCCTGCTGGCCGTGGGCTCGCCGATGCCGTCGAAGGGGTGGTAAAGCAAGCCGCTGCATGGCTGGAGAACGCCGGGTACATCGTCGAAGACACAGAGCCGCCAGAGCTTGGCAATATTGCCGATCTGTGGACCGATCTGGCCATAGACGACCTGATCAAAGCCTTGTTGCCCGATATTGAGGAACACGGTGATGAAGGTATTCAGCGCGCGGTCGGCTATTGGTGCGCAGGTGCGCCGCGGCGCGGACCCCAGGTGGTGTTGGACGCGCTGGTCGAGCGCGAACGTCTATTGCGCGCCTGGGAGGTGTTTTTAGATCACCACCCGCTGGTGCTGATGCCAAGCTCCGGTGAGCAAGCGTTTCCCCTAGGCTTCGATAGCCAAAGCTACGCTGATTACCAGCGCATTTGGCATGCACAGTTACCCCAGTTGGCCATCCCGGTGCTGGGACTCCCCGCGATCAACGTGCCCACCGGGTTGCATGAGGGATTGCCCATGGGTGTGCAATTGGTCTCTCGCCGCTATCGCGAAGACGTCTGTCTGGCGGCCGCGGAAATCATTGAGGCGCATGCGCAGATCGATACACCGGTAGTCTAGTCTGTGGGCGTTTCGCCCTTACCCGGCGTCTTGACGAGGTGGAGCAGGGCCACCAGTATGGCCCCGGCCACCAAGCCCAGCAGGCCGTTGATGACCACACCGGACACGGTGGCGAGCAGATCGCCGAATGTGGCTACACCCGCCGCCGTGACTTCAGCCTGGTGGAGCAATGATTCGCTCATCGCCAGCCCGTGGGCCAAGAGCCCGCCTCCCACCAAGAACATGGCCGTCGTGCCCACCACGGATAGCGTTTTCATAAGATAGGGCGCGAACCACAAAAGCACGGCCCCTGCGCTTCGCTTAAACGCGCCCTTCGCTTCGCTCAGGTACAACCCGGCATCATCGAGCTTGACGATCCCCGCCACCAGTCCGTACACCCCCACCGCCGTGAGCACTGCGATCGCCACCAAAACCCCCGCTTGGGTGGCCAGCGGCATCGTCTGAACAGTGCCCAAGGCGATGACGATGATCTAGGCGGATAAGACAAATTCGGTGGTAATAGCGCCTTTGATCTTAGCTTTCTCGAAGGCCACCATGTCCACGTTCGGCTCTTTATTCGCCGCCACCTGCCTCCTATGCCGCGCTTCTTTGTCTTCCTTGGCGTGGAAGAGTGCGGCGATGTTTTCAAATCCCTCAAAACACAGATAAGCGCCGCTCAGCATCAGAGGTGGGGTGATGAGCACTGGCACGGTGGCACTGGCAAGCAAGGCCGCCGGCGCCAAGATGCACTTGTTGAGGGCCGATCCCTTGGCCACCGCCCACACCACGGGTAACTCTCTGTCCGTTTTGACGCTCTGGTCAGCGACAGCCCGTGCACTGGGCGCGTACCAAGCCATGTTCCAATCGAGCGCAGCGCCAATACGACTCGAATTCTTCGCGGACGTATCGAGGCCACGCCCGGCCCTGCTCTTCTTGCCCCGCGAACACCGACTCAGCGGGTTGCTCTACGATTGCCGTAGAGCACGGTCTCCTCGGGGTGATGGCGCCGGTAGCCCCTGGGGCACCGGCTTGTTGGCGAAGCGCTTGAGATGCGTCCATCGGCACCGTCCACCTCAGCCATCGCACCGCAACAGCCAGCCCAACTGCGCGAATCGATGATGGCGCTGGCCGGTGCCAGTGTAGGCGCGAGTCTGGCTAGACACTGCGGGCTCTGGGGGTTGAGAATACCCCCATCGCTAATACCCTGATTTGGATCAATGGCGATCCCGGTGATTTCCACTAGGGTATTAAGCGATGATTTACAAGATTTCGTTGAGATGTGTGCGCACTATGGTGTAGATGCACCTATCATTAGATTCGGTGTACAACATATTGTTCGAAGTAATATCGTAGCACAACTTGTGAAGATGTTTGTTCGCAATAACATATAAAAGGAAGGAGGAGTTAGTCTCTTCTTTTTTAATAAATACCATACACAGATACAACGTCTGTAGTTTCAGTATGACTACTGCGATTAAAACAAGTCCTTAAAGAAGGAGGAAATAAAATGGCTACTAAACATACAAACGATTATTTTACAATAACAGGTAATAACGGTAATAACAGCCAAAGTGTTAACCTAAACGGTACATATTATAGATATGATGGCTCTGATACAAATATTTCTGCATGGTCAAGTATTACAAACCCATATTACGAATATGAGAGATTAACTGCTGGTGGTCCACCTTATGCAGGAACAGACTTCTTCTACTATTTAAGAGAAGATAATGATGTTGCACTACTTAAGACTAATCTTAATTGGACTCAAGACCCTGATGATCAATTACGTTTTAGTAATGTTAAATCTATTAGCGGTGGTTATACTTTCCCTGGTAATTTACCACCAGATAATACAAATGCTATCCCTTATGCTTTTGTTGCTGAAGGTGAATCTGCTACAGATACAAATATTGAAAAGTATACATTAAAATCTGTATTTGGCGGTGATGCGATTGCTATTCCAGCACAGCTTGGCGGTGGTACTATGACATGGAAGCAAGGTACACAACCTACTGATCTAGCAACACGTGTAGATGCCTTAACTACACAATTAAATGATTTAATTACTGTAGTTGATAGTAATACAGCTAATGATAGTGTACTTAACAATAAGTTTAATATTCTTAACACTAAATATGTACTTAATAAGGAAACAGGATTTATCTATAATTTAGATAAAATAACAAATGTACATGTTCATTTTGATGGAACATCACAACCTGCAAAAAAGGTATTCGAATTTAGATTTGCTAATGAAAATACAGATGATGTGCTAAAAACAGATGCTGTATGGTCTGATAGTATAAGTGAATTAGTCAGTGCATATGCAGAAGGCGCTTCATTACTTACACAAAAAGGTAATTATGTTTTAGATAAAAGTAATGAAATAGTGCTTAATTTAAGAGATGCAGATTACATTAGTATTGGTATAAGTGAAGAAGTACAACCTCCTGAGTATTACTTTACGATGCATATTCCTGCAGGTGATGAATATAAAGTCGAAATTAAAGATGCTATTTTTGGAGATGGTCTAAAAACACTTCTAGATTTAGTATCATAACAAACTGAACAACATATAAAAAAGAGAGGTTTAATACTAAATCTCTTCTTTTAGTAATTAAAACTTTATACATCTAAGTTGTGTCTTGGATTCAAGGGCACCTCTAAAAATTACGATTTTAACGTTTTGCTAGAGCGTAACTGACTGATTTTATTGATCATCAGATTTCAGAATGTGGATTATTAGAGGTGCCCTCAAGTCATAAGTGCATAACCCATGACTTTTCTTGCATCTATTCCAGTCAGTTCCTTAAACATCTCGTAAGGAGTCTTGTAACTAAGGCACTTTCTGGGTCTGCTGTTTAACTTGTCAACCACTCTAATCACCTCTGTTTCGGTGACTTGACCCAACTCCATGGATTTGGGGAAGTACTGTCTGAGTAACCCATTCCCATTTTCATTTTGCCCTCTTTCCCATGAGTGCTAAGGCGTTGCAAAATAGCTTTTGCACTTCAGCGCCTTGTTGACTGCTGTATGACCTACAAACTCTTTGCCATTGTCGTAAGTAATCGTCTTGACACACTTTTTGACAGGCTCCATTACGTCAATCATGGCCTGTTTAACCGCATCTGCTTTTTTTGCTCTGCAAGGGTAGTGCAAGTCGCAGTTTTGTTTTTCGCTCATCCAGTGTGACGATAGCTCCTTTGTGTTTTTTTACCGATGACGGTATCCGCTTTCCAGTCACCTACTCGCTCACGCTTGTTAACGTCCTGTGACCTGTCTTCAATACCGACACGATCAGCAATAGCGGTTCGATTGTGCGCACAACCGTATCTTTTTCGATAAGTTTTTCTCTGCTGGCGCAAGTGCTTGTAGAGCGTTCCACCGTTGGCTTTATCATCTGAAATGTACTGGTCAATGGTTTCATGATGAAGCTCGATAACGCCTTCGTGTTTAAGCCTTCCGCAAACCTGCTCAGGACTCCAGTCAGCCCGTATATACCCGTCACACTTCAAGATGCGAACATCGGTGCATTAATAATGTGAAACCTATCAGTGATTCTTTTTCTCAATAAAGCCTTTCGTCTTCCTATACGCTTGAAAAAATTCAAAGATGCTTCCCGAAAATCTAAAAACTTCTCATAGTACCGATTATAAGTAACCTCTTCATGCATCATTTTCCAAAGTCGCTCAATTGGATTTAAATTCGGTGAATATGGCGGCAAATAGTGTAATTTAATATTTGAGTCCTTGGCATAAGACTGAACGTCTTTGCTCTTATGATAAGCCGCATTATCCCAAATTACATGAATTTCTTTCTCTGGCGTATGCTGTTTGCGTAGAGACTTTAGAAAAGATTTAATAGTTTCCGCATTCACTCGCTCAACTTCAGTCTGGATTATTTTGTGACCATCCAAAGATACAGCACCAATGAAATTCAATCGTGTTTGACGAGCCGTTGTGGCAATACTTTTTCGAGTGCCTCTTAAAATCCATCCATAGGCCAACCGCGTTTGATACTGCGGATGAAAACTGTCCGAGAAATAGATTAAACCCTTGTTTTTAGCGTCTTTCGAAAGGTGTTCATATTCCTTGACGAACGCTTTTTGCGCCTGTGCGTTTGCTTTCGCTGGAACTGCATCGGGCTTCTTATGGCAGAAATTATTGCGATGAAGCCATTTTGTCATGCCGCTTACACTGTAGACCTTACCAAAATTCAACTTCACATAAGTGCAAATGTCCTTACTACTTCGGCAAAAAATTATCCGACACAAATTAATAAAATGTGTTATAATGATGCTATGAAAAAGACAGACGGTCGCTCACTGCCCCATTCCGCGCGAGAAGCCATCCGCAGGCACGCGGTTGCGCAAGTATTATCGGGTGAAAGCCCTGAAAAAGTAATTCAAAGCCTTCGGATTTCATCGTTTTTGCATTGACGATTGGTTATCCAGGTATGAGCAAGGTAGTGAGTAGGCGCTGTCCACCGGCAAGATCACGGGCCACCCAAGAAAGTTTCCCGATGAATGTGCGGATCGCTTAGGTGAACGGGTTAAAACGAATCCGTTGCAATTGGATTGTCACGATGCCCTGTGGATGCGCTCGATGATTCAGATATGACTGAAAGACAAATTTGGCATCGAAGTCAGTGAGCGCTCGGTGGGCAATAGCCTGTCTCGTTGGGGGATGAGTGCGCAGCGCCCTGGGTTTAAGGCATACGAGCCAGACCCTGCTCAGGTTAAGGTATGGTTAAAAGAAACTTGGCCTGAAGTACAACAAGAAGCGAAAAGGCGCCGAGCGCGGGTCTATTTTGGCGACGAATCGACGATCCGGTCGGATTATCATCGTGGTACCACTTGGGGGGTACGGGGTGATACGCTGGTTGTAGCGAAAACGGGTCGGCGCTTTAGCGTAAATAGGCTGTCAGCCGTTTCGCCGAAGGGTCACCTGCGTTTCATGGTGACCGAATCACGGGTAACCGCAGACGTTTTTATCGACTTTCTAAGGCGTTTGCTGCACAACGCCAAGCGAGCGATCTATTGGGTTGTTGATGGCCATCGAATTCATCGAGCCAAGAAAGTGCAAGAATTTGTCCGCACTAGCCAAGGTAGGCTCACGTTAGTATTGTTGGTTCTTCCGGGTTTAGTGTGGGTGAAGCTCCAGTCTCCCACAAAAGAACATGATTGCTGTCTTCAAGTTCTCGGTATTCCGATGGCCACGAGCGTTCCGTCGGACGGTCTGGATCTTGCTGTTCATCCCCTCGGCCACTCCGTTGGTCACACGATGTCGGAGATAGTTGAGAATCCCTTCGAGATGATTCTTGACCGTCAACGCAACCGTCTTGATCGGCTCCAGTTGGCTGCGTCTCGCCCCACCGAACCAGCGTTGGAAGAACTCGCGCCCCGCTTCGACGCTGGGAGCCTCCCAGAGTTCGCCCAACATTTCTTTAATGGACCACGCGCGACCGGTCTTCAGGTTCACAGCCTTCAGGCTTTCAAAAGATTCCTTCCGTTTTTCCGGGAGGTTCTTCTCGGAATAAAGCCACAAATACTTCGTGCCTTTGAGGAGAGCGATCCCTTCTGCCTTCAGAGTTCGATTTTCCTCGCGCCGCACCTTGTCGACTGCCTTATTGACGGGCTGCGCAATGTGGAATCGATCAAACACAATCTTGTCTTTCGCCAGCGGAACCGTCTCCACGGTCGCCAGGTAGAACGGCTCCCACATGTCCATCGAGATGGCTTCGATCGCACCGAACTGCGCCGGCGTCAGCCTCTCGTAATACTCCACAAGACTCGCTTTGGTCCGCTCTTGGGAGATATGGACGACGGACGAATGGTCGAGATCGTAGACGAGGGTGAAATAGTTGTGGCCCTTCTTGTACGCCTTCTCGTCGACCCCGACTCTTTGTGGGAGCTTCGTCGCCTTTGCGTTCTCGTCCCCGAGCGACGGCGCGTTGCATGATACCGAAGGTCTCGTCCCAAGAGAGACCGTTGAGACGTCGGGCTCCTTCCACTGTCTCGCACTGTTGGAGCGTGTCGATCACATGGCTCTCCATCAGGGTTGTGAACCGGGACGATCCCTCTGCCCAAGGGGCTTGGACTTGGCGAACCCCGTGCTCTGGACCCTTCACTCTCGGCAGCCTCGCATGAATCCACGTCTTGTATTCGAACAAGTCTCGATGCCTCCAAGCCCGTTCTCTTCCGTGGTCGTAGCAGGGCAGTTCCTGATCGCAATCTGGACACTTCCACTTGGTCCCTTTCTGGTGCTCAAGCCAGACATGCACTTCTTTCGCCTCTTCGTCGACATCGACGTGATGGACGCCCCAAGGGGCTACGAGAGAGAGGACGGCTTCTAAAAATTGGTGCTCAGTCATTCTGGGCTCTCACTGGGGACTGGGAAGTTTAATCAGGAGAGAATACAATACCCATTCAAAATCCAGAAGAACCGTATTGTTACCGCCGTATTCACCGGAACTCAATCCTGATGAGCCAGTATGGCATCACGTAAAAAGCCAACGGATTGGGCGGACAGTGGTGGCTACAAAGGAGCAACGGGTGGCCTTGGCTCGTTCGGTGTTGCACTCACTGCAACAGAATACGCAAATAATTAAACGGTTTTTCTATGAAAAGCATGTCAGATATATTCTGAATTGATGTCGGGTAATTTTGTGCCGAATTAGTAACACAGTACCCCTGAGTTCTGATTCACTTCAAAGGCACTTTAAGCAACCCTCTGGTTCCAGAGGTTATGCACTTATGATACGAATCCAGCCGATATCGCCAGTGATATCTTGGGTTTGCAGCGCCCGTTTGTAGGTGTCGTAGTTTTCGCTAATGGAGACTACGCTTGTGACTATGTAGTGATTGCGCACGCTTTTGCGCGCTTGTTCATCGGCGGCCTGCTTGAATTCGGTGAGCCGCTCGCTACTTAGGGAGTAGGACGGCATCTCATCTGCTTTGAAGGTAACGGGCGCGGGGTCGGGTCTATCGGTGATAGCGGCGCAGCCGGCGAGCGCGGTGGTAACTGCCATGGTCAATAGCAGGCGGATGCGGCCAAGCAGGTTTCTCTGGCGTATGGTCAACTTCATGTTCTCACCAATTTTAACAGATAGAAGTAGCGTCCAGTGTTAGCCCCCAGGCTTAACGCCGCCGAGGCTATCATATTATGGTGCCCGCTCATTGGGATTTTAAGAACTTTAGATGTTTTTTTGAAACCATCTAGATAACACCCGTGGCTAAATTACACCCCAAGTCTTGAGTTCATCCATGCGCTGTGCGCTCAGGCCTAGCAGTGCGCCGTAGATCGCTTCGTTGTGGGCCCCGAGTTGCGCGCCTAAGTGGTTGATGCGTCCCGGCGTCTCGGACAATTTGGGCATAACAGTAGGCATGGTGATTTCGTCAATGCGCTCCCCATGCCACGTCACTAGATCGCCGCGCGCCGCGTATTGCGGGTCTTGGAAGATGTCCGCGACGTCGTAGATAGGGCCACTAGGCACTTCGCCTTCGGCTAGCTGGCTGAGCAGCTGATCCTGATTGAGGCTAGATGTCCATACAGTAACAACAGCGTTGACTTCGGCCCGTTTAGCCAGGCGTTTTTCGATGTGACCAAAGCGGTCATCATCGGCTAATTCAGGTTGCTCCATGACCGTGGCCAGACGCGCGAACATCTTGTCGTTGGTGCAGGCGATCGCCACCCACTTGCCGTCCGCGGTGGGGTAGTGCGAATGCGGCACTACGTTGACGGTGTCGGCGCCCATACGTTGGCGCACGAATCCGTTGAAGCCGTAGACTGGCACCATCTCGTCCAGAAAGCGGAATATCGGTTCGTAAAGAGCGATGTCAATGTATTGTCCTTGGCCCGTGCGGTCGCGTGATCGCAGGGCCAGCATGACGCCCATCATGCCGTAGGCGCCGGACAGGTAGTCGGCCAACGTGGTGGAGCCAGGCATGAGCGGAGGGCCATCGGCTTCGCCGGCTAGATGGGTGAGGCCGCTGAATGCGTGGGCGATACGGGCAAAGCCCGGTTCACGGGCCTTGGGTCCCGTCTGCCCATAACCGGTGACTCGCAACATGATGAGCCGTGGATTGATGGCGTGCAGTACCTCCCAGCCCACCCCCCAGCGCTCAAGGGTGCCGGTGCGAAAGTTCTCGACCACCACATCGCTTTGTTTGACCAACTCTTCCAATAGCGCTTTGCCATCCGGTTTGCGTAAGTCAAGCGTGATGCACTTCTTGTTACGCGATTCTTGCAACCAGATGAGCGAGTCGCCGCACGGCGCGGTGGTACCGAAGCGGCGCAGCGGATCGCCGATCCCGGGTTGTTCTATTTTGATGACCTCGGCGCCGAACTCGCCCATGATGGTGGTCGAGAACGGTCCCGCGATGAACGTGGCCAGATCCAATACGCGGATGCCGTCAAGGGATTGAATAGCGTTAGTGTTTGCTGCATCGGTCATAGTGGGTTTCTCCGGTCAAGCTCTAGGGCGCCTCTAACAAATGCACTTTTTCTGCGATTGCGGCGTCAGCTCCGTGCTCGAATCCTCATATATCACCTATCACTGCTGTCCCATAAAGCATACTAACCCTTTGAAATTTCTGGAAAAACTGTTTTCATGTTTCAAATACAATGCCATAGTCAATTTTTTATGGAAATCAATAGGTTATACGCTATGTTTAACCATTTTGTGGGACAGCAGTGATCACCTATACACTGCGGTTCTGCGCGCGGTGCTTCCTTGCACTCACGAAACAATGACTATTTTTAGAGGCGCCCTCTAGTCAGTGGCCACTATCGGGCGGATGAAAGTGCAATTCGCCGGCATCATCGACGGCTGATGCAACCAGGTTGTTCTTCACCTGATCGAGCAGCCTGCGCAGCTCGGCTACTTCCTCTGGGCTCAGAGCGGTGGCCGCTAACTCGTTGACTTGCTTGACGTAGGGCAGCAGCTCATCTTGCAGTTGGCGGCCTGCCTGGGTGAGGAAAATGTTGACCTTGCGCCGGTCTTCGGTGTTGCGCTCGCGCGAGATGAGGCCTTTTTCCTCCATGGCGTTGACGGCCGCCGCCGTGGTGGGCTCTATGATGCCCGCGCGCCGGCTGAGTTCCCGTTGAGTCAAGCCGTCTTCTACCCACAGCTCTCGCAGAAAATACCAATGGCCGATGGCCACGCCATGGGCTTCTATAAGATCATGTAAGACTTTGTTGAACGCTCTGAACCCGTCCCGGATGAGATATCCCAAGCTACGCCCCGGTTCATGGATAAAGGCCTCGGTTAATTCGCCGTCTTCAGTGCTCATGGTTGAACTGGACTCATGGTTGAACTGGACGATTGTCTGCGCCCCCTGATAATTCCACACTGCCGGAGTGTGATGTCCCTACGCGTGACGCTGTGGGGCTGATTAGGGGGTGATGGTAACCCGGGCCGCGGGCATTTCTCACATTTGAGGAGTGATGGGAGGGCGTATGATGCGCAGATTCATGCTCGTCTAGGTAAGGGAGATCTGGGATGCAATGGCGTAACAACGCGGCCGGCTGGGGACTCATCCACCGGTTGTTGCATTGGCTGATGGCTATAACTGTAGTGGCGATGATGGTGGTAGGGCTGTGGATGACGGATCTCGATCCGTCGCCGTACACCGCACGCATCTACCTGCTGCACAAATCGGCTGGTCTAACGCTGCTAGTGTTGGTGCTCCTTCGCATCGCCTGGCGGTTCTACGATCCACCGCCGCCGGTGCCAGCCACTTTGAGCGCCAGGCAACGTAGCGCCGCGCGGATCATGCATGCGCTGCTCTACGTTTTGTTAGTAGCGCTACCGCTGTCCGGCTGGGTTATTCATTCTGCCTCGGGTTTTCCTATGCGCTGGTTCGGCCTGTTTCCCGTGCCCGGTATAGTGCCCCCCGATGGCGATGTGCAAAGTCTTGCGGAGATGGTTCACGGCGCGTTATTCAGTCTCATGGCGCTGGCGCTGATCGGCCATCTACTAGCGGCGCTCAAGCACCATTTTATTGATCGTGATAGGGTCCTCGCGCGCATGTGGAAGGGGAAATAGCGATCCGCGATTCTATAGCTACGCGATTTTATCTACGTCGGGCGTTTTTATTTCCGTGATTCTATTTCTGACTCCATTCAAGGCCAAACGCGTCACCCGGGATTGGGCCGCCTTGTGCGCTTTGGCCGAGCGTGCCATGAGATCGGTGTTCGCGCAGACTGATGAGCGCTTCACGGTACTGTTGCTGTGCCATGACCGGCCCGGTTTCGCCGCTGAGTTCGATAGCCGTTTGCAAGTCATGGAAGCCGACTTCGAAGCGCCGCACCCGGGCGGGTTCTGCGCCGCTGAAGGCAACCGGGACAAGTGGGAGAAGTTGCTGGATGGCCTCATCGCCACCCCTGCCCTGGCCCCTACTTACGTCATGGTGCGTGACTGTGACGATTTCATTTCTCGGCGCCTGGTCGCTTATTGCCTGCGCGCCGATGATCCGAATGGCTATTCGCTGCGCACCGGTTACCTGCACAGGACCGGCAGCCGCTGGCTCACTTACACGCCGGCGTTTTGGCGAAACTGCGGCAGCAGTGCCGTGTTGCGGGCGGACCGTTTGCGCTTTCCGCAATCCAAGGGGCAGGCGGAGCGTGACGCCTGCTTATTTATGACCCACGGCCACACCGTCATTCGCCAGGCGATGGTGGACCGGGGCTGGCCCTTGGCTGATATCCCATTTCCAAGCGGCGTTTATTCCATCTCGCACGGTGACAATGTCACCGATACCCGCAAAACACCGTGGGCTAAGTTGTTGCGTCGCTCCGAGTGCCGTGACGGGTTACGGGAGCTTGGGCTCATACGGCCGTTGACGCGGTGTATACGCGAAGAATTCAGTTTGCCGGAGGCGGGTTAGAAGCATGCGCCTTCATGGCCTAACGGTGGTCAAGAACGAAGCGGACTTCATCGAGCGCGCGCTGCGCTATTCAGTGCGCTTTTTCGATGGCATTTATATTTTCGATAACGCCAGCACCGACGGTACCTGGGAGATAGTGCGGCGAGTAGCGCACGAGCTGCCCCAAGTGGTGGCGTGGAAGAGCGATGATAGGGATTTCAACGACGGTATACGCGGTGAGGTGTTCAACGTATTCTCCGATCGGGCCGAGTGCGGTGACTGGTGGTGCCGGCTCGATGCCGATGAGATCTACTTGGCCGATCCGAGGCTCTTTTTGCGCCGGGTGCCGGCGTATTGCCATGTAGTGTGGTCGGTCCATCTACAGTTCTATTTCACTGAGTTGGATGAAGTGCGGTGGGCGAGCGGCGCGCCGGTGCCTGCCGAGGATTTCTCCGATATGCCGCGCCATTATCTGGCCAACAATTCCGAGCCGCGCTGGTTTAGGCACCGTCCTGGGTTGCAATGGGGGCCTATCGCCGGGTGGCCGGACCACCTTGGCTTGGTGTATCGGCAGCGCTTGCCGCTCAAGCATTTCCAGTGGCGCTCTCCGCAGCAGATGCAGGTGCGCCTAGACACCCGCCATGAAGCCATCCGCCGCGGTTATAAGAATTTTCCTCACAATGTCGCGCGGCACTGGGGGGAGGTTGTGCGGGATTCGTCCACACTCCACGAGGATGATGGTTCAGGTGACTATGTGGTCGATCCGGCGGCGCTTCAGCAGCACCTGGAGCGGCCCTGGAGGCGGGCGCTGAAGCGGTTCATGCACGGCAGTGGTCTGTGGCCATAAGGCCGGCTTTGATACCCGGTTCGTAGTTCACGCCACCGGGTAGATACTAGCGGGTAAATGTACTAGCGGGTAAATGAAGGGGTCCTTACTTGCGATCTTCTAAACCTTTAGGAGTGTGTCCGATGCCCGGGAATTTGCTCGCTATTGTCCTGGTTGTGTTGGGAGCGCCGGTGTGGGCCTCGCCGTGGCAGGTGGATCGGGGCGATAGCCGTATCGGTTTCGTGGCCAGCTATGACGGCATCGAATTCGAAGGCTGGTTTGAAAATTGGACTGCGGCCATCGAGTTCGAACCGTCCGGCCAGCCCGCTGGTAACATGCGGATCAGTATCCGGATGGGTAGTGTCAACTCGCGCAGCAAAGACCGGGATAACGGGATGCGGGGCAAGGACTGGTTTTGGGTTGCCCGGTTTCCGCAGGCTGTTTTCACCGCCACTACGTTTGCCAAGGCCACCGCCGGGCGCTACGTGGCGGATGGTCACCTCGCCATACGCGAGCGGCGCCAAGCGCTTCATGCGCCGTTTACTTGGACCTTGTCCGGCGATGGACGGGCCGACTTACGTGGCGCCGTGGTGGTGGACAGGCGTCGATTCGACCTCGGCACGGGCGAGTGGGCCGATGATCCCATCATTGGCTTCTCTGTGACGATCCTCTACCGATTGGTGTTGCGCCCCGTAGAAGCGCAGTCAAGAGAATAAAAGTAATGAATGAATGAATATGCTAGGGTTCCGGGCGCTGTCTATTGTTGACTAGGTTTTGGATTGATTTTTTATCGTTGCAACCGGGCATAAAGAAGTTCCTGAGCGTGTTATGGCACCGAGAGTAAAAAATGGATTACCGGCCGATTTGCAACTCGGCAACTTCATTGTGGGGGCGCCCCTTGGACAGGGCGGGTTCGGCATCACCTATAACGCCACCCACAAGATCCTAAAACAGCATGTGGCCATCAAAGAATATCTACCGATGGAGATCGCCGAGCGCGGTGACAACGGTATAGATGTCGCCTGCATTGATACAGCTTACGACGAAATCTATGAAAAGCATCTGCAGGGCTTCATTGAGGAGGCGATTATTCTGGCTCGGTTCAAGCACCCCAATATCGTGCGGGTGCAGGACGTTTTCGAGACCAATGGCACCGCGTATATGGTGATGGAGTTCGAGGAAGGACCTAGCTTGGAGCGGATGTTACGCCAGGGAAAGATGAGTTCGGAGGATGATTTACTGGGGATATTGCACCCGCTATTGGACACCTTGCAAGCAGTACACGCGGCCGGCTTCATCCATCGTGATATAAAGCCGGACAATATTATCGTGCGGCCGGATGGATCGCCCGTGTTGCTCGATTTCGGTGCCGCCCGTATGGCCATCGGCGTAGCCACACGGCAGCTCACCGTGTTGATGACCAAAGACTACGGGCCCTATGAGCAATACGATTGGGGGGTAGGCAAGCAAGGCCCCTGGACCGATATCTATGCGTTAGGCGCTACCCTCTACCGGGCGGTAACAGGCCGGCCTCCGGAGAATGCTTTTAACCGCAACCGGGCGCGCATGAGCAGGGCCAGGGATTCGAAGGCCAAGGATTCGAAGGTGAAAGATCCGATGGAGCCTGCTGTAGCCAAAGCCGGCGGGGCTTACTCCCATGCTCTCTTATCGGCCATTGACGCGGCGCTCGCTTTTTTGCCGGAGGACCGCCCGCAGACCTTGCAGCAGTGGCGGGCCATTTTGCCACCGCCACCGGGGGTGGCCGTGGGTGTTTACGATGTGGCCGAGCCGTCAACCGGTGGTGCCGATGCCCGTTGGAAGCTACCGCTCTTGGGGGGCGTTGGGGGTGTGGTGGTGGCGAGTGCCGTGTGGGGCACTATGCTGGTGGCCGGTAGGTTCGCCGGTGAAGCCAGCGATCAAGTGCCCGTATTGCAAACCGAACTCGAACAGGCGCGCAGCGATCTGGCCGCCGCTAACAGCGCGATGCGTAAGATGCGCGAACAGGTGAGCGCCAGTGCCGAGTCTAACCGTGTCACCGAGGCGCAAGTGCGCAAAGTGACGGCGTCGTTAGCAGCGATGACGGCCCGCGCAAATGACGGCGAAGCGAAATTTAAAGTGGTGGAGGCTAGCCTGGCATCGAAGGTCGAGGAGTTAGAGCAAAAAAATAACAAATTACTGGCGGAACTGTCTGGGTTGACGGCAGCACTCGGACAGCCACGCGAGCAATCGGATGCGCCTAAATCGGAGCTCACTAGGGAGCAGATTGCGCAGCGCGACGAGCTGATAAAAAAAGGCCGCAGGGCATTGAAAGCCCTACGGCTGACTACACCCAAGGGGAAGAGTGCGCTTTATTTTTTCCGCCGCGCATTGGCGGTTGACGCCGGCAGCGAGGCCGCGCTCAAAGGGCTTGACAGTATCGTTAAACGTTACATCGAACTGGCGATGGAACAGGCGCAGAAGAAAGACTGTGAGGAGGTGCGCAAACTGGTGGAGAAAGCAGCGTCTATACCGGAGTCAGCGGCATTGACCGTGGCCAGGAATGAAGTGCCGGCTTGTCAGGTTCCGGCTGGTGCGTTTGCGTTCAAAGATGTATTGAGCGGTGGGGGTACCGGGCCCGGTATGGTGACCGTGCCGGCTGCCTCGTTCCAAATGGGAGATGCCAAAGGCGATGCCGATGAGAAGCCCGTGCACACGGTGATGTTTGCCAAGCCCTTCGCCATCAGCGCCTTCGAGGTGACGTTCGCGGACTACGATCGTTTTACTCGAGCCGCCGGCCGCCCGCTTTTGCCGGATTCTAAGTGGGGCCGCGGGCGGCAGCCGGCTATCAATGTGACGTACGCTGACGCGGTGGCGTACACGGATTGGTTGTCGGAGCAGTCGGGGGCCACGTACCGCTTGCCCTCGGAGGCTGAATGGGAGTACGCGGCGCGGGCCGGCAGCCAATCGGTACGTTTTTGGGGTGATGATGCCAATGCCGCGTGCAGTTACGCCAATGTCGCCGATATCACACTCAAGTCGCGGACGAGATACAAAAATCCGATCCATGATTGCAATGACGGTCACGTTCAACCGGCGCCGGTAGGGTCGTTCAAGCCCAATGCGTTTGGCCTCTACGATACCTTGGGTAATGTTTGGGAGTGGACCGGTGATTGTTGGAAGGCGGACTATGTTGGCACCAAGGCTGACGGCAGCCCTGTGACCTCCGGCGATTGCACTATGCGAGCCATTCGCGGCGGTTCCTGGGCTCTGTTCCCCAAAGGGGTGAGGGTAGCCAACCGGCTCAAGTTCAACGGGGCAAAAAAAGCCGATCGATTGGGCTTTAGGGTTGTGAGAGAGGTGCGCTGACCAGCGCTATGCACCGACGGGTTTTGTTTAGCTACAAGTCTTTTGTTTACGGCCTTTGGTTGTTTACAGCTTTTTAAGGCCTGTCTGCCGCCTTATCTAATCGTCGAGGAAGCTGTTGATGAGTCCGCCTGTCTTTTTAGGCGTGGCCGATGGCTCGGGGGCAGCGGGTGCATCGCTAGTGCGGCTATTGATAAGACCCTCTGTTCTCTGGGGTGTGGTGGATGACTCAGGAGCAGTAGGCGCATCATTAGTGTAGCTGTCGATAAGCCCGCTCTGTTTAGTCTCCTTTGGCGGTGTACCTCCAGCATCGCCTAGCACATCGAAGTCTACGGTCCCGGTCATTTTCCCGGCTGCGATGGTGTCGTCCTCATCCACCACCGGCGCTGTGTCTTCGTTGGGCTGCGCATTGGCGTCCACACTGCGATTGGCAGCGGCCGTTTGTAGGGCGGCCAACTCCGCCGGTGAGGAGGCTTTTAGTGTTTCCAAAAACTCATTGGCATCCATGATTTGGGTGTTCGCGACGCCTTCCACGTCAGGCAGTACGAACTCGAATTCGGCGTTTTCCAATCTGACCCGGGCGCCAGGACGCAAGGCAATCTCTCCTGTTACTCGTTGGCCATCTACATAGGTGCCATTCATCGAACCTTGGTCCACCAGCCAATAAGCGTGGTTGCGGTATTCGATCATGGCATGGCGCCGTCCAACGGTGCGGACCTGAACCACGACGCTCTGAACACCGGTCCCCTGGCTAGCCACTGCCCGGCCTAACTGCACCATACTGGCCTCGATGGCGTGTTCTTTTTGGCCCGTGGAACCACTCAAGTCGCGCAGCAAAGCGCGCGGTCTAGAGACGTCTTGCCGGTGGTTCGCCGATGTGGTGGATGCCGGCTGCGTGGAAAGCGCCGATTCTGGCGCCACCGGCACTGCCATGCTGTTACGCCGTTTGTGCAAGCCGAATGCCAGCGCTCCCACGCCTGCCCCCAACACCAATATGGCGCTCACAACCCATATCCAAGCAGGCCATACCCAGGTAAGTGTTTTAGTCGTCGGTGGCGGCTCGGGAGTCGCCGGCGGTGGCGTCGGTAATAGTGTTGGCGGTGATACCTCGGGTGTCGGTGTGGGAGCTAACACAGGTGGTGGCGCTGGCAGCGTTGGGGCTGGCGGCGGCGTTGGGCTGGGAACGGGGGTATCAACCGATTCCGTAGCTGGCGATTCCGTAGCTGGGACCTGGGTTGGCGTTGGAACCGGCACCAGCGATTCAATTTCCTCCGAATCGAACAGGAGTTGTAGCTTTTTATCTATGGCGAGTGTTTTATTCTCGTCCGCCTCCTCGTTATCGGGCGTCTTTTCAAGAGGTTCCAGCGTTTCCAGGGTCTCAATGACGGTTTCGGTCTGGGCTGTCAGGGTGACATCGTTATGACTAGGTAATGCTCTTGTAGATGGAGCGGCTGCGTGTGGGGTGGCGCTACTGGCACTCGATAGGCTCAGCAGTGCCGCTACGCTCCAAGCGGCGGCAGTTATAGGCTTGCGCCAGCGTCTGCGATTATCATCCATCGTGTTTGATTCAAGTCCGGTTCGAGTCAAGTCCATTTAGGGCCAATGTCAGTTAAAAGCCAAACTCAGCGTAGGAGCCAATCCAGTTAGTAGCCAAAGCCAGGTTAGTAGCTATAGTGCACCGACTCCCTGGCGCGAAACCGCCTCTATTGGAACACGGAATCGACTATTACACAGACTCAGCGGCGCCTCCCTCCTAGTCTGACCGATGCGGCGCGAGGATCAAGTTTGTCGGTGTTCAGATTCCACGCCAGCGGCGTTTGAAACCTGCAAAGGGTGGCCCAGCATACCTTCCAACTGCGCGAGGGCGGTGTCCGGGTCGCCGACTTTTATGGTCTGCATGCCCATGGCCCTCGCAGGCTTCAGATTGATTCCGAGATCGTCCAAGTAGACCGCTTCCGCCGGTTCTATATCGAGTTGTTCGCAGGCCATAGCATAGAGCTTAGGTTCAGGTTTGCGCACCCCTACCTTGGAGCTTTCGATAACGAAGTCGAAAAGCGCCATAATCTTCGCCACTTGCGCAGCTTTCTCGGTGTTACGACTCATTCCCGGACCGTGGCCACGGCGGACATTGTTGGTAAGGCAGGCGGTTTTATAGCGAGAAGCGATGCTCGTTAACGCCGTCACCATTTGTGGGCGTATATCGCCGTCGAGTAATGCGAGGATTTTGCGTCCGGCTATGGCGTGACCCAAGGCAGCGGATTCGGCCTCGAACATATCGGAGAATTCGTCCGTTGTGATGTCATTGCGTTCAAGCAGTGCCCAGGCGTTGGCGTTGGGATTATTTGTATTGACGGTACGGATAAAATGCTTCGGTAAGCCGTGCGCTTGTTCGAAGCGGTTAAATGCCTCGAATGGGCTGCTGGAGAGGACGCCGCCGAAATCCCACAACACTGCTTTGACGGTTTTGTCACTCATTTCATATCGCCTCAATTATCATGATCTCTGCAATCTAGCCGGGCGGTAGCCATGCCACGCACCGCTGCCCGTAGCGGTTCATTTACGGGGCACCTGCTAAAAATAGTCATTGTTTCGTGAGTGCAAGGAAGCACCGCGCGCGCAACCGCAGTGTATAGGTGATACCTGATGATTGGAGCACGGAGTTGACGCCGCAATCGCGGAAAAAGTGCATTTTTAGAGGTGCCCTACGCTTTTACTGGGATATTCGCATAGGGATTAGGTGGACGTTAGCGCCACTGTTATAACTATGCTAGGAGCGGAGGCGGCCCATGCCACAATCGATCAAGCCGTCAGTGCCACCACCAACGGGAGCCCTAAGTTCATGAGTGACGGTAACTCGCCGGTGTTCACCTCCCTAGTCTGCGGCTTACCTGCAACCGTTCCTTTCGTCGGACCCGAGGCTATAGAGCGCCGCCGTGCAAAGGAGTTCAGTGTGCGCGTGGGCGCCAATGAGAGTCTTTTCGGTATTTCACCTAGGGCGGGGCAGGCGATGCGCGAGGCGCTGGCGCGGGTGGCCTGGTATGGCGATCCGGAAGGTTACGATCTGCGCCAGGCCATCGCCGCGCATCACGGCGTGGCCATGGATGAAGTCTGCCTGGCGGGTGGCATTGATGAGCTACTGGGGTTGACGGTGCGCATGTTGGTGGAGCCGGGAACGCCGGTGCTGTCTTCGCTGGGGGCTTATCCCACGTTCGATTATCACGTGGGTGGCTACGGCGGGCGGTTGATTCGAGTGCCGTACCGGGATGACCACATCGATTTGGACGCGCTGCGGTGCTGGAACACAAGCCGGCTATCGTGTTTTTCGCCAATCCCGATAACCCCATGGGCACTTGGCACGAGGCGGATGCGGTGCGGGCGTTCATCGCCGATATTCCCGCACCGACGGTGATTATCTATGACGAGGCCTATATAGAGTTCGCACCGGACACGGTGCGCTTTCCCATGGACACCTCCCACCCCAGGTTGTTGCGGATGCGCACGTTCTCTAAAGCTCACGGTATGGCGGGCGCCCGTATCGGCTACGCCGTGGGCCATGTGGATCTCATCGCGGGATTTAACAAGGTCCGCAATCATTTCGGTGTCAACCGCCTGGCTTTGGCCGGCGCTCAAGCCAGCCTGACGGATACCGGGTTCGTGCGCAGTGTGGTGGATGAGGTGGCGGCGGGGCGTGAGGAGTACTACGCCATGGCGCGCTCGCTAGGGCTTGCCAGTGTTGCTTCTGCAACCAATTTTGTCGCTATCGATCTGGGTAGCGGCGTGCGGGCTCGCGCGGCACTGGCTGCGTTGGAGGCGCGCGGGGTGTTCGTGCGCATGCCAGCGGTGCCGCCCATGGATCGTTGTATCCGGGTGACGGTAGGCCGCGCTCGCCAGCGGGCTGCGTTTCGCGCGGCCTTCGAGGCGGTGCTCAAGGAGATTTGAAGGGCTGGCGATATCGTATGAGTGAATTGGATTTGAGTGAGTCCGGGCTTTGCTGGAGGCGCGGCGCGCGGCTTTGGATGCGGTGGCGGATTACGCTTCTAGCGCGGCGGATACGGTGGAGTTGGATCAGACCCGGGTGGGGCGGCTATCGCGTATGGATGCGATACAGTCGCAGGCCATGGCGCGCGAGACGCTGCGGCGGCGGCAATTGGAACTCACGCGGATCGAGGCCGCGCTCAAGCGCATCGATTCTGGCGAGTACGGCTTATGCTTGCGTTGCGATGAGGCCATCGCGCCGGCGCGGTTACGGTTTGATCCAGCGGTGCTTGTGTGTGTGGAGTGCGCGGCGACGGCGCCCATGGTGACGGCTTGAAGAATAATGTAGTTCGGGTGTGATGCAACGATGACGGGCCGCTACAATGCCTGGCTGCGATGGCCTCGCCAAGCTGCAGCTACACCCCCGCTCGCCTTCATCAACGGTTACGCTTTTGGCGGTGGATTGGAGCTGGCTATGGCTTGCACCTTCCGTTTGGCCGCACCCACGGCTAAGGTCGGGCTGCCTGAAATCAAATTGGGATTGATGCCGGGTTACGGCGGCCCTCAGCGTTTGCCGCGGCTGATCGGCGAGGCCAGAGCGCTGGACATGGTGATGACGGGCCGCACCATGGAGGCCGATGAGGCGCAAGCCATCGGTTTAGTCCACGGCATCGCCGATGATCCAGAGGCGGCCAAGGCGTACGCCAAGCGCTTTACCTGTCACTCCTTGCCGGTTCTAGGCTTCGCCCGGGCAGCGGTGCAGCGGGCGCTGGATTTACCGTTCCATGAAGGTCTCAAGGTAGCAGCGGACTTGGCCACGCTGGCATTTCGTACCGAAGATGCGGTGGAGGGCATGGCCGCTTTCGAGAAAAAACGCCAGGCGCAGTTCAAGGATCGCTAGAGGTTTCAGGCAGTGCGGATATTGGATCAACTGCGGGCCTCACGTCCTTGGCGGGAGGATGAGCGTATCGTTCTCGATCAGGTGCGGCGGGTGGCCACGCAGGTCATCGCCCCGGCGGCGGCGGCCAATGACGAGCAGTGCCGCTTCCCGCGCGAAAGCGTGGCGGCACTCACCGAGATCGGCCTGAACGCCATCTTCGTGCCGCCGGCCTATGGCGGTGCGCTCATGTCCTACGCTCTCTACCTGGAATGCGTGGCCATCATCGCCGAAGCTTGTGCCTCCACCGGCATCATCTACGCCACCACTTGCCACGGCATGGGGCCGCTGATTCAATTCGGTACCGAAGAGCAATGCGCCCGCCTGCTACCGCGCATCGCCGAGGGCGGCCTAGGGGCGCTGGCCATCATCGAGCCCCACGCCGGCTCCGACGCCACCGGCATGCGCACCCGCTTCACCCCGGACGGGGCAGAGGTGATCATCGACGGGGGCAAGCGCTTCATCACCAATGGCGATGTGGCCGATCGTTACCTGTTATTCGGTAAGTGGAACGGCATCGAAGAGCCTGGAAAAGCGATCACGGCGCTGATCATCGAGGGCGCAACGCCGGGTTTGGAAATAGTCCGCCTGGAGAAAAAGCTAGGACACCGGGCCTCGTCCACTGCGGAGCTGCGCTTCGATGGCTGCCGGGTGCCGCGCGCCAATGTGCTAGGCGCGCCGGGAGAGGGTTTGAACATCCTGCTGGCATCGCTGAACCGCTCGCGTCCGAGTATCGCCGCCCATGCTCTCGGTATTGCCCGGGGCGCTTTCAACGACATGGTGAGCTATGTCAATGAGCGCGAACAGTCCGGGCGCCGGGTGATCGATTTTCAGGGTAACCAATTTACCATCGCCGATCTGGCCGCCGAGTTGGCCATGCTGGAACACTGGCTGGCCTACGTGGCCACGCTGGTGGACGGCGGTGCGCAAGACTTCGGCTTGGAGGCGTCCATTGCCAAACTTCGCGCCAGCGATCTGGCCATGCGCATGAGCACCGAGGCGGTGCAGATGCATGGCGGTTACGGCTATTGCCAAGATTACCGGGTGGAGCGGCTGATGCGCGATGCCAAGATCACTCAGATCTGGGAGGGCACCAACCAGCTCCACCGGCAGTTGATCGGGCGCAGCTTCGCCAGCAAGTGAGGCTCCGTACTAAGTGAGCAAGGCCGCTGACGCACTGCGCGCGGCGGGCACCTTCGGGTACACCCTGGCGGGGTACCGGTCTGTTTTCGAATACCGTTAAAGTGTCGCGCATTGATGGGCTGCTATTGGTGGCGCCAGTAATGAAAGTTGTTAAGGATGCGGGAGCTACACTATGTGACTCGATGAACATTTGAGGCTCGATGGGCATATGGGGTTTATCCCGAGGTCCTGAATGAGTCATGATCCTATGTTGAACCCAATGAACGGATAGGTAGGCTAAGAGAAGCACCCATGCAGTACGCAACTCCCGATACGATCGACGCGGCCGTAGGTTTGTTGGCCGGCGCGGCTGGCAACGCCCGCGTCTTGGCAGGCGGTACCGACCTGCTCGTGCAGATGAGATCCGGCATGCTGGCCCCGGACCTCATCGTTGATATCAAGTACATCAGCGAAACCCGTGCTATCACCCCCGAGGCTGGCGGTTTTCGCATCGGCGCGGCGGTGGCCGGCGCTGAGTTAACAGAACACCCGGATGTGAAAAATGTCTGGCCGGGTGTGGTGGAGTCGGTGGATCTCATCGGTTCCACGCAGATCCAAGGCCGTGCCTCCATGGGCGGCAATCTTTGCAACGCCTCCCCGGCTGCCGACAGCGTGCCGGCCATGATCGCCGCCGGCATGGTGGCCAAGGTGGCGGGACCTGGCGGTGTACGCGAGGTGCCAGTGGAGGAAATCTGCACCGCACCTGGCCAGACCTCCCTCGCCAAAGGTGAGTTCGTGGTGTCGTTTTTCCTGCCGGCGCGGCCCGCCCACTCCGGTGATGCGTACCTGCGTTTTATTCCGCGCACGGAGATGGACATCGCCGTGGTTGGCGCTGGCGTCAGCTTGACGTTGGACGAGAGTGGCACCTGCACAGCGGCGCGGGTGGCGGTGGGCGCAGTGGCTCCCACGGTGCTGCTGGTGCCCGACGGCATTGCCGCTCTCATCGGCTCGAAGGTCGATGACGAGGCACTGGACAAACTGGCTGCGGCGGCGCGCGCCGTGTGCAATCCCATCAATGACAAGCGTGGCACGATTGAATACCGCATCAAGGTGGCCGGTGTGCTGGCCCAGCGGGCGGCGAAGATCGCGCTCGAACGTGCGAGGAACAACTAATGGCCAAGACTCACGTAACCACCACTATCAATGGCGATGAGGTGGAATTTCTCTGCGAGAACGACCAGACCCTGCTGGATGTGCTGCGCGATGAGCTGCACATGAACGGCACCAAGGAAGGCTGTGCGACGGGCGATTGCGGTGCGTGCAGTGTCACCGTCGATGGCCGTCTGGTGTGCTCTTGCTTGATGTTGGGCGTAGAGGTGGACGGCAAGAGCGTTGCCACCATTGAAGGCATGGCTGAGGGCAGTGAATTGCACCCGCTACAACGCAAGTTCCTCGAGCATGCGGCTTTGCAGTGCGGCATCTGCACGCCGGGTTTCCTGGTAGCAGCTAAGTCGCTGTTGGAACGCAATGCCGACCCTAGCGAGACGCAGATCCGCTACTGGCTGGCCGGCAATCTGTGCCGCTGCACCGGCTACGACAAGATCGTGCGCGCCGTGATGGATGCGGCGGCGGAAATGAGAGGAGAAGCTGCATGAGCGATTCCGATAACGTGAGAGTTCTAAAGCAGGTAGGCACGCGCCCGATCCGTCCCGATGGGGTGGATAAGGTCACGGGCCGCGCCCGTTTCGGTGCTGATTTGGTGCTACCCAGTATGTTAAGTGGTGCGGTGCTGCGCAGCCCGTATGCCCATGCCCGCATCGTCTCCATAGATACCTCCAAGGCGCAAGCGCTGCCCGGTGTGCACGCTGTCGTCACCCGCGATGATTTCCCGGATCTGCCATCGGAATTCGTGCCGGCTGGTGAGATGCTGGTCAATTACCGTGAGATGAGCATGAACGTCATGGCGCGGGAAAAAGCGCTCTATGACGGCCATGCCGTGGCTGCCGTGGCTGCCACCAGCGCTGGTATTACCCGCCGGGCCATCCAGCTCATCGAGGTCGATTACGAGGTGCTGGCGCACGTCATCGACGTTGACGAGGCGATGAAAGAAGACGCGCCGGTGCTGCACGAGGATCTATTCACCGCCGGTGTGGAGCCGGCGCCCACTAAAGCCTCGAACATTGCCAAGCGGGTCGAATTCGGTTTTGGCGATCTGGACGCGGGTTTCGCCGCGGCCGATGTGGTCATCGAGCGTGAATTCGACACCCAGCCAGTGCATCAAGGTTATATAGAACCGCATGCGTGCGTGGCCAGTTTTACCGAGGACGGCCAGGCGGAGCTGTGGTGTTGCACCCAGGGCCATTTCGTGGTCCGCGCCCATTGCGCGCGTCTGCTCGGCATGGACGTGTCACGGCTGCGGGTGACCGCCTCCGAGATCGGCGGCGGCTTCGGCGGCAAGACGGTGGTTTATCTGGAGCCGTTGGCGCTGGCGCTATCGCGCAAGGCGAAGCGGCCCGTCAAGCTGGTCATGACCCGCGAAGACGTGCTGCGCGCTACCGGTCCGACCTCCGGCGCCCGGGTGTGGGTGAAGATGGGCGTGACCAAGAACGGCACGATCACCGCCGCCGATGCTCTACTCAAATACCAGGCGGGCGCTTTTCAGGGATCGCCGGTGCAGCCGGGAGCCATGTGTGCGTTCGCGCCGTATGACTTGGACAATGTGCGGGCCGTCGGCTTCGATGTGGTGAGCAACCGGCCCAAGGTGGCCGCTTACCGCGCGCCTGGTGGCCCGATCTCGGAATACGGGGTGGAGTCGGTGGTCGATGAACTGGCCGCCGCCATAGGTATGGATCCGATCCGATTGCGGCTCGAGAACGCGGCCAAAGAAGGTACCAAGGCGGCGTACGGTCCGCGCTTTGGTCCGATCGGCCTCGAAGCCACTTTGGAAGCGGCCAAAGCCCACGAGCACTGGAGCGCGCCCCTGGGTCCGAATCAAGGCCGTGGCGTCGCGTCCGGTTTCTGGTTCAACATCGGCGGCGATACCTGCGCCACCATCAACCTGGGTGAAGATGGCTCTATCGCGCTGACCTTGGGTACGCCGGACATCGGTGGCTCGCGCGCCTCGGTGGCGATGATGGCGGCGGAGGAATTGGGTGTGCCAGCGGAGACGGTGCGGCCTCTTATCGCCGATACCAGCTCCCTGGGTTACACCTTCTTGACCGGTGGCAGCCGGGTTACCTTCTCTAGTGGCATGGCGGCGGTGGCAGCCGCCCGCAATGTCATCGATCAACTACGCGAACGGGCTGCCAAGACCTGGGATATCCCGGTTGACGCGGTGGTATGGGAGGATGGCGAAGCCCGTCCGGCCAGCAGCAATGCCGGCGAATTCGAGCCCTTGACTTTGGCCCAGTTGGCCAAGGATATGGGTAAGACCGGCGGTCCCATCGTCGGTGCGGCGGCTATCAATGCCCAAGGTGCGGGCCCCTCGTTCGGGACTCACGTT
This sequence comes from Gammaproteobacteria bacterium, assembly GCA_012103455.1. Classification (GTDB taxonomy): domain Bacteria; phylum Pseudomonadota; class Gammaproteobacteria; order HK1; family HK1; genus WLWT01. The sequence continues at coordinate 512,222 of WLWT01000001.1, read as the reverse complement.
GTCGATGTAGAGGTGGATCGCGGTACAGGCCGGGTCTGGGTGACCCGTTATACGGTGATTCAAGACGCCGGCAAGGCGGTGCATCCGTCCTATGTGGAAGGTCAGCTACAAGGGGGGGCCGTGCAGGGGATCGGCTGGGCGCTCAACGAAGAGTACGTTTATGGTGAGGACGGTAGGCTGCAAAACGCCGGCTTCCTCGATTACCGCATCCCGGTGTGCTCCGATGTGCCGATGATCGATGCGGTGATCGTGGAAGTGCCCAATCCGCGCCATCCGTACGGGGTGCGCGGCGTGGGTGAGACGCCGATCGTTCCGCCCATGGCTGCCATCAACAACGCTATTGCCAACGCCACGGGACTGCGCATGACTACATTGCCTATGTCGCCGCCCAGGGTGTTGAAAGCGCTGGAGAATGCAGCCTTGCCGGCAGCGGCGGAGTAGCGGCTACGTGGCACGGGTGACCCTGACCAGCACGCTGGGTCAGTACACCGGCGGCCTGCTCGAGGTCGAGGTGGAGGCGCGTGATATACGCGCGCTTCTACGTGAATTGGCCGCACGTTATCCGCCGCTCGCACCGCATTTGGATGAGGGTCTCGCCGTCGCCATCGACGGTGAGATCTTTCAAGACACCTGGTTCGAACCCATTCCCGAGGGTGCCGAGGTCAGCCTGATGCCGAAGATCGGCGGCGGCTGAGCGCGCACCTAAGTTATATGTCCCGAGTAGTCCTGATCACTGGCGCCAGCCGCGGCATCGGCGCCGCTGCAGCGCGTATGTTCGCAGCCGGCGGTGACGCCGTTTGCGTGAACTATCAACACAACGCGGATACCGCCCGCACCGTGGTGGCGAGCATCGAAGCCAGTGGCGGTAAGGCTATTGCTGTGCAGGCAGATGTCAGTCAAGCAGACGATGTTGAACAGTTGTTCAGCGCCGTTGATGAGCAACTGGGCGCTTTGGACGTCTTGATCAACAACGCCGGGATCAGCAGCCCGCGGGCGCGGGTTGAGGACCTCAAGCTGGCGGATCTGCGGGCTATCTTGGATATCAACGTTATAGGCGTGGTGCTATGCGCCCAGGCGGCTATACGCCGCATGTCTACCCGCCACGGCGGTAAGGGGGGTGCCATCGTCAACCTCTCCTCGGGCTCGGCGTATATCGGCAATCCGGGTGATGGTGTGCACTACGCGCTGAGCAAAGGTGCTGTCAATAGCTTCACCATCGGCGCGTCGCAGGAATTGGTCGCGCAGGGCATTCGGGTGAACGCCGTCAGTCCCGGTTTGACCCGCACCGATATGCCCGGGGACAAATTGGGCGAGATGGGCCCAAAGCTGCCCCTGGGCCGCCCGGCGGAGCCGGAGGAAGTGGCGGAGGCGATCGTGTGGCTGGCCTCTGAGGGCGCACGCCATGTGGCTGGTGCCAATATCCGCGTGGCGGGCGGGCGGCCGTAGCAACTCTATCTTCGGAGCACGTGACTTATGATTGAGGCAACGCCACCGGCGGATGCATTGGCGGCCGCGGAGCGGCATCTGGATAGCCTTCGCCGTAATCACACCATCGATATGACCCGCGGCAAACCGGCGCCGGAACAACTCGACTTAAGCGATGAGTTGCTGGCTAATATGTCGCCCGGGGCGTGCGTAGGCGAGGGCGGTGACTACCGCAATTACGGATTAGGAACGGGCATTCCAGAGGCCAAACGGCTGATGGGCGCTTATCTGGAAATGCCGCCAGAGCACACCATCGTCGCCGGCAATTCCAGCCTGACGTTGATGCATGACACGCTTGTTGGCGCTGTGCTGGCGGGCGTACCCGGCGGCGCCGGCCCCTGGGGACGGGATGGCGCCGGCGTCAAGTTCATCTGTCCGGCGCCCGGTTATGACCGCCATTTCGCCATCTGCGCGAAGCTCGGTATCGAGATGCTGCCCGTCGATATGCACGCAGACGGGCCGGACATGGACGCCGTTGAAAAGCTAGCCGGCGATGATCCGTCGGTCAAAGGTATGTGGTGTGTACCAAAATATTCCAATCCCACTGGCGCTGTTTATGCCGATGCCGTAGTGGAGCGCCTGGCCAATATGTCCTGTGCGGCACCGGATTTTCGCATCATGTGGGACGATGCATATGCCGTGCATCACTTAAGCGACGAGCGTCCGATCGTCAAGCATATCTTCAAAGCATGTACCGCAGCCGGTAACGGCGATCGCCCGTACTTATTCGCCTCCACCTCCAAGATCACCTACGCCGGCGCTGGCCTGGCCGCACTGGCTGCATCGCCGGACAATATCGCCGATATCGCCCGTAAGATGTCTTTTGCCACTATCGGACCGGACAAGATTACCCAACTGCGTCACGTTAAATTCCTCGGCGGCATGGATGGCTTGGCGGCGCATATGGAAAAGCACGCGGCCCTCATCCGGCCCAAGTTCGCCGCTGCCCACGGGGTGTTGCAAGCGCGCTTGGGCGGCACCGGCATGGCCACGTGGACGGCACCTAAGGGCGGTTATTTTATAAGCGCCGATCTAGAAGACGGTAACGCGGCGGCAGTGGTTCGCCTCACCGGGGAAGCCGGGGTGGCGTTGGTGCCGGCCGGTTCTACGTTTCCTTATGGCCGCGATCCACGCGATCGCAACGTCCGCATAGCGCCGACCATGCCGAGCGTCGAGGAAGTCACCCAGGCGATGGAAGTGTTTTGTGCTTGTGTACAGGTTGTATCGTTGCGCAGGCGAGTGGCTGCGCAGTGTTGATCACCGGCGCAGGAGTTATGTGATGGCTACGGCCAAGCTTGTGAGCACCGGGCTCAATTCTAGGGCGCCTCTAACAAATGCACTTTTTCCGCGATTGCGGCGTCAGCGCCGTGCTCGAATCCTCAGGTATCACCTATACACTGCGGTTGCGCGCGCGGTGCTTCCTTGCACTCACGAAAAAATGACTATTTTTAGCAGGCGCCCTCTAGTAGAATGAAAGAGCACTCTGTCCTATAACTCCTTGATTCTATAAATATTTATCATTCGATTGCTTTATGTCGAGAACGCTATTTCTATGCTTTGCCCCATTCGTTCGCGTCATTTCGAGCGCGCGGCGCGCTGTGCCGCATTGAAGCTTGACAGTCCATAATCACACTTATATCCTAGTCGACAGAAATTAGATTTCTAAATTTCCCGGCCAAAAAATGTCTGCTCGGATAAGCGCATAAGCAGACCTGCAGTTGGCTAGGGTTTGGTTACATCGACACTGCCGGGGCTGATACGTCGCATATACAGGAGTATGAGTTGAGCGTCACGCTGGTTCAAATGCCGTTTGTGGCTGTAGAGCGGCCTTCGATTGCACTCGGTACGCTCATCGCGTGCCTGCGTGCCGAGGGCGTCGATTGCACTCGGTACGCTCATCGCGTGCCTGCGTGCCGAGGGCGTCGATGCCGGTGGCGTTTATCCGAACATCCGATTTGCCGAGCGCATAGGGTTGGCTGCTTACGAACGTGTCAACCACTCGGATATTACGCTTCAGGTCGGCGAATGGACGTTCGCTGAGGCTGCTTTTCGCGACGCAGCGCCGCCTGGCGGAGAATATATCGAAACGCTCGCTCCATATTTTAGTGGCTGGCCGGGCTTTGCAACGGAGATCCGCGAGTTGCGGGCGGAAGCTGTCCGCTTCATTGACGAAATCGCCTCCAATATCGTTGCAGGCAAACCCAGGATCGTAGGCTGTAGTTCAGTTTTCCAGCAGCAATGCGCGTCGCTGGCATTATTGCGCCGTATCCGTGAACTGGACCCGGACATCATCACCATGCTTGGCGGTGCCAACTGCGAAGGCGCCATGGGTGCGGTCGCGCACGAGCGCTATCCGTGGGTAGATTTCGTCGTCTCCGGTGAGGCCGATCACTTATTACCCGGCCTGTGCCACTTGATCCTGGACCAGGGTCGGGATCTGCCCGCGCCCCACGTCCCTGCGGGCGTATATGCACCGGTATTCAGACGCGGTGTGACGCGAAGTGCGGAAGCCCGGGCTATCGTGCAGGATTTAGATACGTTGCCCATTCCGTCCTTCGATGACTACTTTGCGGAGTTGGAGAGTTCATCCCTGTGCAGCCGCATCATCCCGTGTATTCCATTCGAATCATCGCGCGGCTGTTGGTGGGGTCAAAAACACCACTGTACCTTCTGTGGTTTGAACGGTGCGGGCATGGCGTTTCGCTCCAAATCGCAGCCGCGGGTCGTTGAAGAAATCGCGGCGCTGCGCGACCGCCACGGGATAAGCCGCTTTATGGGCGTCGATAATATATTGGACAATCGGTATTTCTCCACGGCCATACCTGCGCTCACCGATCTAGGCGGATTGTCTGTCTTCTACGAGACCAAAGCGAATCTGTCGCGTGCCCAAGTTCAGCAGCTTGCGGATGCGGGCGTATGCTGGATTCAACCAGGCATAGAAGCCTTGCACGATGACTTGCTGGCGCTATTGAAGAAAGGCACGTCGGTTTGTATGAACGTCCAGCTTCTTACAGTGGGCGCGCACTTATGGGATCTGGGTCATCTGGAATCATCTTTACGGCGCACCGGGCGATAGCCCGGAGTGGTATGAAGAGGTGGCGGACTGGTTGCCGCTTATCGCCCATCTGCAAGCGCCGGCTGGCGTGGGCGTCACCACCATCCGCTATGACCGCTTCAGCCCTTACTTCAACGAAGCCGATGCGCATGGTTTGCAGTTGCGTCCGTATTGGGCTTATGCGCATGTTTATCCGCTGAGCGAGCGCGATGTCGCCCGGCAGGCGTACTTCTTTGTCGATATTGTGGCAGATGCCTGGTATCCCCAGCGCTTACACACCGTGATCGCGGAATGGGGGCGTAGTTGGCTCGATCAGCGCTCAGGCGCATTGCCTGCTTGCGCTAACACGGCCCCGCAGCTTTCTATGCGTGATGCCGGGATCAGTATCGAGATTCGAGATACCCGGCCGTGCGCGGTTGAGCCGTCGATGGAATTGGTTGGTGTCGATGCACAGGTTTACCGGGCATGCGACTCATCCAAAACCATGGCTGCGCTCCTGCGTACGGTCAGAAAAAGTGGTGGGCAAACCCTCGAAGCAGAACTGCGGTTATCTGTGGAACGGTTGCAAGCGCTGAAGATCCTCGCCCGATTCGGCGACCGGTTGCTCAGCCTGGCGACCGATGAGCCCGCCAGGCCTTACCGTGGATTCGAACAATATCCGGGTGGCCTCGCTCTGTTGGCCGGCCGCCGCCGCGAGGAGCCCGAAGATGTTGTACCGGGTGACGTACCGTTGCACCGGTTGTTTCGTTCGAGCGTGCACACGTCCGTTGCCAGCAACGACGTTGCATAATTTCACACTACCAGGAGAGGTGTATAAATGGCTGACCAAAGACCTGCATTCCCAAAACCGCAACGTCAGGTACTGACGCGTAAAGATATGGAAGCTCGCATCATAGCTAAGGCTTGGCGTGATCCGAGCTTCAAAGCCCGGTTGATGAACGATACCAAGGCGGTGCTCACTGAAGAGCTGCACCAAATAGACCCTGGAATCGAATTGCCATCCGACCTCAAGGTTGATGTGCACGAGGAAAGTGCGAGCCAATTCCATCTTGTACTGCCGCGCAATCCGAAAGACATCGCACTGTCGGAGGTCATCAACGAGAGTGACATGGAAGCGGTCGCTCCGCAGACTATCGGTATCGTAGTGGTGATTGGCGCTGCCGTGGTCGCTGTCGCGAATACCGGTGCTAATGCCAACGCCGGTGCCAATGCCAACGCGGGCGCGAACGCCAACGCTGTGGCCAACGCCAACGTCGGCTAGAGCTAACCCTTTATGGAATTAACCATTGTGGAGTCCGCCAGCAGCAACATCGGAGTCAAGGCGCCCGATAGCCTTGTGCATCTTGTAGTCCCTCCGTATGCGCCGCCTGAACATCCCGCGCTCGGTGTGAGCGTACTCAAGGCTGCTTTGAGCCGGGATGGGATCTCTACATCGGTTGGATACCTGAACCTGAGACATGCGCAGGCCATCGGCCTGCCGCGTAACCTCTATGTAGGAATCTTTGCACCACTGCTTCTTGGGGAGTGGACCTTTGCCCGCGCAGCATTTCCAGATGCAAGCCGCGACGACGAGGGATATTTCGAACTCGCTTTAGCACTCCTGCGATCACGTTGGAGTCACATCGGAGCGCACGAAGCGATATATATGCTGCTCGAAGACAACGATTTGGCGCGGGTCGCTTCGCAGATCCGTGACAATGCAGACAAACTCATTGACACTGCCGCCACGGAAATCGTCTCTCGGGGCCCACGCATCGTCGGGTGCAGCTCCGTTTTTCAGCAACACTGCGCATCGCTGGCCCTATTGCGGCGCGTGCGTGAACTCGATCCGGACATTATCACCGTCATTGGCGGCAGTAATTGCGAAGGGCCGATGGGACGCGCCAACATTGAGTGTTTTCCATGGCTCGATTTCGTCGTCTCCGGCGAGGCCGATTTCTCATTTCCGAAGCTGTGTCAAACCGTTCTCGAACACGGCCGGAATTTGAATGCCCAGCAGGTTCCTGTCGGTGTTTATGCTCGTTCCCAGGTGCAGGGGTTACGTGCGCCCGTCGTCAGAGGACTGGTTAATGATCTCGACGCCACACCCGTACCTGATCTGAGTGACTACTTCGATCAACTGCACCAGCTTGATATCGCCCACTACATCGAACCCAGCTTGTTGATCGAAACATCGCGCGGCTGCTGGTGGGGGGCCCGTTCGCACTGCACATTCTGTGGGCTTAACGGCACCGGCATGGGGTTTCGCTCTAAATCTCCCGGCCGGGTCATTGCCGAGTTTGACACGCTCGCCGAACAATACTCGATGCGGCGTTTTGCCGCCGTCGATAACATACTGGATATGAAGTTCTTCGATTCGGTGCTACCCCAATTCAGCCAACGCGCTGATCCTTACGTTATTTTCTACGAAACCAAAGCCAATCTCAGCCGGGAACAACTCCGCGCGCTTCGAGCGGCAGGCGTCCACGCCATTCAACCCGGCATCGAAAGCTTGCACGACGATCCGCTGCAACGAATGGCAAAAGGCAACCGGGTAGCAACGAATATTCAATTGCTCAAATGGGCGCGGGAATTCGGCATATACGTTACATGGTTCGTCCTGAGCGGTTTGCCGGACGACGAAGATCACTGGTATGCCGAGATGGCGGACCTCGTTCCCTTGCTCTCTCATTTATGTCCGCCACGGGGCGTTGGCGACATCGAATGGCACAGGTTCAGTCCGTACTATGAGCGCGCTGGAGAGTTTGGTCTGGTACTTGAGCCTTCCCGGCTCAGCCGGTATATCTACCCGGTCACTGCCAAGCAGCTGGCCGAACTCAGCTACTCGTTTGAGACGGTTGGAAAAGAACTGCGGCCCCGCCCGGATCCGGAACGCCCCGGTCGCGAACGTCTCGATGAAGCAATTCGGGTGTGGCAGCGAGAATGGGAACACGATGGAGCACGGCTTGAAATGACGTTAACCGATGATGGGTTGCGCATCGAAGATACGCGCCGCTGCGCCACTCGCGGCGTGCATCAGCTAGATGGCCTGGAAGCAGCCGTTTACCGCAGTTGCGATTCCGCTCAAGCGCGCAACGGATTGCTACGTAAAGTGCAACTGGAAATGGATGAACCGGTTGAGTGGCAAGCCCACGTATTGCCCGTTCTCGACCAGCTCATGGAGCGCAATCTTCTTATTCGAACGGGCGAGAAATTCCTCGCTCTTGCCCACAATCGGCCGCATCTGCCGACTGGCTCATGGTCTGGCCATGGCGCTGTCGATCTAACCGCTTATTTCGCTGACCATCAGGCGGATACGCCGATAACGAAGCTCTTTCACGCCTAAGGGGATTCTAAATTATGAATGCAGTACTTGAGTCCGAGCCAGAAGGGAAGGCCACGAACTACCCTGAAATATCAGTTGCTGAGGCTAAGCGGATGCTTGAGTGGTGGTGCTCGTCGGGCAAATTCAGAGACTTGATGCAGCGCAATCCCCAGCAAGCTGCGCAGGCGTTCAATCTCGGCTTCGATCCGGAATGGCTGCGGTCGCTTTGGGATGAACAGTGTGCGGCAGCTGTCCACCGCGGCGATGTAATACCGCACCCAACGGTCCCCAAGTACCGCGCATTTTTTGACGATAAAGATCAATGGCGTGAGACGGTGAAGGCTGAATGCGCATCGAGCAATCCCCGCATTCACGCTTGGCGTGAGCGGCAATGTGCCCGCTCGCTGGCGGAAAGCGGCGCCTATGATACCGTGTTGATTCACTCACCGGTTGCCCTCGAACTCACCGATGGATGTACGGTCGGGTGTTGGTTCTGCGGCGTAGGCGCGACCAAGTTTGCTCGCGCGTGGCCCTACTCTGACGAAAATGCCGCAGTGTGGCGGCGCATACTGAAGGCGCTGCATGAGCGCATCGGAGACGCCGCCCGCTGGGGTTTTTGCTATTGGGCGACCGACCCTTTAGATAATCCTGACTATGAGAAATTCGCTGGCGATTTCGCCGATATTATGGGTGGTTATCCACAGACCACCACCGCGCAAGCCGATAAGCACGTGGAGCGCTTGCGCCGCTTTTTACCGATCGCCGAGGCGGGCGGCTGCCGTGTGAACCGTTTTTCTGTGCTCACGGAAAAACAATTGCAAAGAATCCACGCCGCGTTCACACCTGAAGAAATGTTGAATGTGGAGGTCGTCTCACAGATGCGTGACGGAACAGTCCCGAAGGCGCTTGCGGGTGCTTTTAGGGAGAAAGCACAAGGCCGTAAGGGGCTGATCGAGCGTGAAGTGGCGAAGATCAACCGCCAACGGGTGGCTATGCCGGAGGTGGACGGCAAGCCCGCCGACTTAGCTCAGCCGGCGACCATCGCCTGTGTCTCCGGCTTTCTGTTGAATGTGGTCAGCAAGACAGTGAAGCTCATCAGTCCGTGCGCGGCCAGTGACCGCTGGCCGCTCGGTTATATCGTATTCGACGAGCAAACATTTACGGACGCTGAAGACTTCGGGCGGGTGCTCGATAACATGATCGAGACACACATGCCGGAGGAAATCGAGCCGGAAGACGTGATGCGTTTTCATCCAGATTTTCACTATAGCGACGAAACATTGGGTTTTGCGCTATCCACCACCCGTAATCAGATCCGCTTTGAACGCGAAGACCTTGCCAGCTACCTTATGAGTCTTGGAAATCAGGTTAGAGAAGGCAACCGGACGGTCGGAGAAATTGCCCTCAAAGCTTGTTTTGAACACGGAATTCCTGAGCCAACGACGCTAGCGACACTTCAACACATGTTCCAGGGGGGGGGGTGCTCGTGGACCAGCAAGGCTGCATCGAAGGGCGGATGAGCAGATAAATATGCTGGAGCCGGAGCCGACATATCAACAAGCAGATCTTGCGCCAGCGCTCCTAAGCCCCTCGGCCGTAAGGGGCGTTGACGCACTGCGCAAATATCTGCATCGCACGCGCTTCCACCAAGCATATAAATTCATTGCGAGTAGCAATCTATACTGCGTGATGCCCTCGGCCATCAACCAGGCATCGCGCGGGAACGTTATCGAATTCTTCGATTCTGTGCTGGCGAATGATAGTGGTCTCGAACTGTTGCAGTGCCTCATGGTGGGAAGACCGCTACAGCGTGCCGAACTGTCCGATGCCGACAAAGCTACCGCTGATCATCTGCTCGAAGCCAACATCGTGGGCGCCGAGGACGATCGTATCGTGCCCTCCACGATACAGCTCATTAGCGCTTTCGGCGTCGATTTGATGATCGACCGCCGTATCAACTTCCCGACCGGAACTCTTCACGATGTTTACGTAGGCATCGACAGCTACGCGATGCTCTACTATCTTGATCCGAAGGAACTGCGCCCCGGTGCCCGTGCGTTGGATCTATGCACAGGCAGTGGCATAGCCGCGTTGTACATGTCCTTGTTCTGCGACGATGTCACGGCTACCGACATCGGTTCGGTTGCATTGGAACTGGTGCAGATGAATCGCCAATTGAACGGCAAACAAGCGTCTATCACGGTTCTTGACCAAGCGTTGGAGGATACGCTGGACGAATCCCCACAGGTCAATATGTTAACTTGCAATCCGCCGTTCGTCGCATTTCCTCCCGGTGTCAACACAACGCTGTATTCGCACGGCAGTGACATTGACGGGTTGGGGTACCTGAGAGACATCGTCCAACGCTTGCCGGATGTCTTGATGCCGGGTGGTGTTGCCTACTTGGTGGCCGACTTGGTAGGCGATATGCAAGGTCCGTATTTCCTGCGCGAGTTGCGTGAGGCCGCAGCACGATCTGCGCTGTCCGTCGATGTGTACGTTGATGGTGTAATACCGGCGAAAGAACAGCTTCCTGCTTTAACGGCACATCTCGCTTCAGCCAACCCGGGCCGGGATCGCACTGAACTGGCGGATGAAGTGCGCAGGTTCCAGAACGAGGTCTTGAAAGCGGAGCGCTACTACCTATCGACCATGCGGGTAGGCAACGACAGGCGTGCAGGTGAAGTGCGGTTGTTCAGGCGCTATGCTTTGAACGCGCCGGCGCAAGTCGAGCAGTGGCCGTCCATCTTGCTGCAAAACTAAGTGGGGCGAGACTGCACGATGAAACGCGAAGAGTGCGAGTCGTGAATGCATTGCACGCCCGGACCTTGCACGAACGTATCACTGCTGCAGGTAAGTTCGGAGCTACCGTCGCTCCACGGCGGCGCGCCGATGATTTGACGGCGATGTGGCGTCAGTGCCTCGGTGGCGCCGGGGCGCTTGAGTCCAGGATTGCGGATCTGAATCTAGGGCCGGTTTGTCCCGAAGCGGTCTTGGGTACTTTTAGCACCGGTGCTAGCGCTCATTGGTTGGGGTTTTTGCGCGAGGCCATTGCCTACACACCTACCCGGGCCTACACACCTAACCGGCATGACCCGCTCACCGTTACGCCGGCAAAGCGGAGCGGTGCAGTTTCCGGGGATGCAATGCAGCAGGCTTTTACGCCGTTTCTCCAGGCAGCATGCGCCCGCCTGGTTGTTCGAGCCGGCAAAACGCTCAATATGCTTTCTCGCGGCGCGCTTGCATCGCTTGAACGCCAGTTGTTGTTGAGCCTAAGTGCCCTAGCCGCTCAGGCGATAGAGCAAGAGAGTGAACTACGCGCCGCCCTCGCCGGTGAATTCCCATGGACTATGGTCGCGCCAAACGATAGCTCGCTAGAGCGGTTGGGGGACGGTCTGGCGTTCGGAGGTTGGAAAAATCTCCTGTGTGAATACCCGGTACTCGGCCGGTTGCTCGCTGCTCGGGCCGAGCGCTGGGTAGAGGACATCAGTACCGTGTTGGGCCGGTTGAGCGTTGACGCTCCCGACGCAGGTTTGGTCGAGCAGATTGAACTGTCCTGTGGGGACACCCATGCGGGAGGGCGCACCGTTACGCTATTGCTGACGTCGGATGGAACCCGGCGTGTTTACAAGGCCCGTTCACTAGCGTTGGAAAAATGGTTTCAGCAGTTATTGAAAGCTGTCAATGGCTGGGGATATAGCACTCCGTTTCGCATCCTGAGTGTGGTCGATCGAGGCGCTTATGGCTGGATGGAGTCTGTAGTGCCCGTAGCCTGCCGCGACACCGCGGATATTGACGGACTACAGCGGCGCGCGGGCGGACTTTTGTGCTTGTTGGGATTTCTACAGGCAACCGATATCCACCGGGAAAACGTTATTTTTGCAGGCGCACAACCTGTTATCATCGATCTGGAAACATTGATTCATCCGCGTCTGCCCGCACCTGTCGCGCAAGCGCTGGGTGTTGGCTCCATCCGGCTCCAGGGTGCCGCCGGCGATCCCGCTTGGCTCGAAACCGGCATTTTGCCGATCCTGCCACCTGCCACCGGCGCTTCGGCTGGCGCCACCTTGGCCAAGGACTTCTCCGTGCTTCGGGCACTGCCGGCATCGCCGGCCCGCGATGACAATCTGATCGCGGGGTTCAAAGAAATGTATCATCTGGTGAGCGGCCACAAGGACGCTCTTCTTGCACGCATTGATGCGTTGCAAGGTATGGAAGCACGTGTGGTCGTGCGTTCGACATCAACCTACCACACCCTGCTCCAACACTCCCTGCAACCTGCGCTGCTGCGCGACGGTGCTGCGCGGGGTATTTGTTTCGAGGTTCTACGCGCGGCCGCTTTGCGCGAGAATGCCCACAGTCAAATACAGTCACTGGTGGATGCGGAACTCCAAGCCCTGGAGAACTTTGACGTTCCTTGTTTCACATATACGATGGGCACGCCCTGTGACAGGCCGCACCTGCTCGCGTCACTCTTTGCGGGCAATCCACTTGACGAAGTACGCAAGCGGATCAGTACAGCCAATCCTGAAACTTTGCCGGCCCTCATCAATATGATAGCGGCGGTGGTATCCGGCAGGATTACGACATGAGCGACGTATTATTCTTGGAATCCCAACAATTCCGGCAGATTTGGCTGTGGGTCATTATCATTGCTGTACAGGCTGCCACCATCGCGGGCACCGTTGTTGTCATGCGGCGTAAAAACCATCCCAAGCGGCCGCGGTGGTCCCGTCTGTTAATGATTGCAGTGACAGTGCTGTGCGCTATTGTCGTGGCCTTATTGTTTGTCGCCGAGCTTCGCACCGTCGTCAAACCGAACGGTATCTATGTGCGCTTTTTTCCTTTTCATCTCGATGACGTGAAAATTGCTCCAAGCGATCTGACTTCGGCTAACGCCGTGACGTACTCGCCACTTCAAGACTATGGGGGTTGGGGCATCCGGTGGGGAAAAGACGGTCAGGCGTACAGCGTCAGCGGCCGCCGCGGCGTTCTGCTCACGTTTGCCGATACCAGCCGGGAATCGTTGTTGATAGGCTCGAACCAGCCCGACACATTGGCCGACGCAATCGCGAAGATACGTGAGCAACACTAGGACTCTCACTTACACGTAGGACTCCCATTATGGAAGAACATATTCACTGCGCCCTCGATTTACTTTGTGATCATGCATCGCATACCGATGATCATGAGCCGCACACCGGTGAGACTAAAGCCGCTTCGCTGACATCATCATCAATGCCATGGATCGCGGACGATGCTTTTAGTGCTCTTGGCTTGGCCGAGCGAGTCACTGAAGGTCAGTTGCTAACCGATCTGGCGCTCAAGGTGTATGTGCAGAAGAAGCTTCCCAAGAGCCGCTGTTCCAATCCAGTTCCGAGCTGGATAGAGGTAGCTGGACTGCCTCCCATTCCGACGGACGTGGAGGAAGTTGGCAAGATCCAGCCCCATAGCAACATCGCGCGTGTGCGCCCTGCGCCGCCGGGATTTTCAATTGGCCGCAGCTCGGATAGAAGCAGTACCGCGACATTCGGCTTGGTGGTACGCAAAAAAGGACAAGATGCTCCGCTATATCTACTCAGCAATTCGCATGCCATCGCCAATTCCGGTCTGGCCACCAAAGGCGAGCAGATCACTCAACCAGGCGCATTTGACGGTGGCTCGTCATCGGTGGATACGATTGCCCAGTTATCCGATTGGGTGCCGTTCGTGTTCAGTAAAACCGGTTTCCCGAACCTCTTAGACGCCGCGATCGCTGAACTCGACCCCGATGTTACCACCAGCGCTATTGCGCAATTGGGTATACCGGTTGGCGTTAGCACCCAACTGACACGCGGCATGGAGGTGCAAAAAATGGGGCGCACTACCACGTTCAGCATTGCGAAGATCAAAGACGTGAACGTACGTTTGCCGACCGCATATCCGACGGCCGGAGGCGGGGTAGGACGGGTGGGTTTCTCCGATCAGGTGATGACCTCCTTTTACAGCGCGCCGGGCGACTCCGGCTCGGCCGTTCTCAACATGCGCTCGGAAGTTGTAGGGATGCATTTCGCGGGTTCCAATACCGTCGGTGTTTTCAACAAGATCACTAACGTACTAGACCAGTTAGGACTTGCGGTTGTCACCGCAGATGCGGACCCACAAACACCACGGGGAGCGTGATATGGCCAACGAACAAAATATCGGACAAGCTCTGGACATCTTGACTGGCGAGACGCTCGCGCCTCAATCAGTGGGTTCGGCACCGGATCCTGCGACCGCTGCTCCGGCCTGTCCGTGGATGCATTCGCAGGGTGTATGTGGAATAGGTCTCGCTGAGCGAGTAACCTCGGGGCAGCAACTCATTGATGATCTGACGCTCAAGGTCTACGTAGAACGAAAGCTGCCTACCTACCGATGCGAACACCTCGTTCCATCGGAGTTGAATCTCGAAGAATTGGGCCCGATTCCCATCGACGTCGAAGAGATCGGCCGGCTTGAACTCCATGCAGCGTCACGTCCAGCTTCCCCGGGCAGTTCTATTAGCCTTGCCGGCAATTTCAGTTGGACCGGTACCTTCGGGATGGTCGCCCATAAGCGGGGCAAAGCGACGCCGCTCTATCTGGTCGGTAGTTCTCACGTCATCGCCATTTCGGGTTTGGCTAATGTAGGCGATCAGATTGTTCAACCAGCCGCCAGCGCGGGTGGCCAGGCACCTCAAGATGTCATCGCAAACTTATCTGAGTGGGTTCCCCTCAAGTTCAGTAATACCGCATTTAACAATCTGGTTGACGCGGCTATCGCCGAACTGACTCCAGGTGCTGCCACGGCGGCTATTGCCGGCTTAGGGATACCGGCCGGTGTATCGACCAAGCTGGCGCGTGGTATGAACGTGCAGAAAGTGGGCGCTCAAACGAGCTACAGCATTGCCCAAATCAAAGATGTCAACCTGCGTTTACCTTCTAGCTACCCGACTGCCAACGGACAGATAGCCCGTGCCGGGTTCACCGACCAGGTGCTTACAACGTTTTACGCAGCTCCAGGTGATAGCAGTGCACCGGTATTGAACATGCAAGGAGAGCTGGTCGGACAACATTTCGCTGGCTCGGCTTCAGTTGGCATATTCAGCAAGATCCAAAACTTATTGGATGCTCTCGATTTGGAGTTGGTCACCGCGGCCGATGACCACACATGCGATGGCTCCGATTGCCAAAGCGCGTTGGACGAACACGAACAACGCTTGTCCGCTTTGCCCAATGTAACGGGTTTCGGCATGGTGGATGCGGCGGACGGTTCCAACGCCAAAGGGCAAGCCATCGCGGTCTACGTTGAGCGAAAGATGGATGTAGCCTCTGAAGACCGCGTTCCATCGACATTGCCGATCGTGATCGGCGGAAAGCAAAAATCCGTGCCGACCCGGGTCATTGAAAGCGGCAAGATCACACCTGGCGGTTAAGTCATCCGGCGCGCTTCAAATGGATTATGCGATGGCAGTTGTTCCCGCCGGACTACTGGCGGTGATAACTTCGTCGTATTGAGCTACCACGGTTCCCTCAGGGTACTCTCGCCTCAGGATATTCTCGGTTGCCGGGGAGAGCGAGGGGACGGGGTTCACCGCAGATGACTAACGTGATGTATCGATCGCGCGATGTTATCGATCGCCTAATGCTGCCAGCGACTTTCTTCTGATGGATCCAATTGCCAAAACGCGTTGGATGAACACGAACAACGCTTGTCCGCTTTGCCCAATGTAATGGGTTTTGGCATGGTGGATGCGGCGGATGGTTCCAATGCCAAAGGGCAAGCCGCCGCGGTCTACGTTGAGCGAAAGATGGATGTAGCCTCTGAAGACCGCATTCCATCGACATTGCCGATCGTGCGCGGCGGAAAGCCAAAATCCGTGCCAACCCGGGTCATTGAAAGCGGCCAGATCAACACCTGGCGGTTAAGTCATCCGGCGCGCTTCAAATGGATTATGCGACGGCAGTTGTGTCCGCCAGACTACTGGCGGTGATGATTTCATCGTATTGAGCTACCACGGTTCCTTCAGGGTACTCTCGGTTGTCGGGGAGAGCACGGGGTTCGCCGCAGATGGCTAATGCGATGTATCGCCCGCTTAGTGCTGCCAGCAACTTTCTTTCCACCAGATCATCGAGTATCTCATCCAGTTCTTTTTCACCAACCGACACTGAGGCGAGATCTCGCAATATTGCTTTACGTGTTCGGGCTCCCTCGCAACTTCGATAGACGCGATAAGCGTTTCCCGTCAATTCGATAATGTTCGCGGGAGCGCATGGCCTGGTGTCACGAATGGTGGCGCAATCCCCGCGGTCTTCCAGCGTCATGACGGACGGTGTTGACGAGAAGAAATGCGCTCTCCACTGCGATATGGCATCGAGCAGATCAATCGCCTCGTCCGGTAGGTCCCGATCGAGAACAAAGGGTTTAACAGGGGGCGGCGTGCCGGCGGGTAGTTCCAAGCCGCTAACGTCCTGAAACTCGTAAGCCAAATCTTGCATCGCATCTACGTCAAGAGGATAGATGAAGTAGTACATCCACGCCGCCGTTAACTCGAGCCCAAAGCTCTCGGGTGCGCTGTGATACGGGCTGAAACGGTGATAGGCGATAGCATTCCAAGGCATGGGCGGTTGCAGGTGGGTCAGCAACCGGGCCAACTGAGCCATCTCTTTGTACCACTGGACGCGTTCGCCGGGCACCTCGGTGAGGATGCTCCAGATCACCCAGATGCCTTGCTCTCGAGCCCATTTGAGCGATTGGACATTGATTGCAGCAGTGGTGCCTTTGCGGATCCGGGCAAGTGCCTCGTCGTGCAGCGACTCGATACCGGGTTGCACCCACAGCACTCCGGCATCACGCAGCGCTTGCATACGCTCGCGGGAGAGGTTGGCCTTGACTTCGTAAAAGATCTTGTACCCGTGCGCCTCTTTTGCGAGGCGCGGGATCAGGTCCTTGAAGTAGTTCACGTCAAGTATCAGATCAACTGTTTTGATCCGAGGCACATGATACCGGCTGACTAATTGGTCCAACTCGCTCATGACTCGATCGGCTGACTTGGACCGAAACTTCATGCTGCCGGTCTCAATTCCACAGAACGTGCAATGGGTTTTCTGGCCCCACCAACACCCGCGCGAGGTCTCGATCGGCAGCCCGGGGAATATGACCGAATTCGCCGGTGAGGCGCGCAAGGTATCGAAGTAGGCGTCATAGTCGGGCACTGGCGAAAGGTCCATTTCGCGCAGTACCCGGCGCGTAACCGGCAGAGCTTCGCCAGCCCGCCAGCGCCGCCGGTGATCGTGTGCAAAAACCCCTAGCGGTAAATCCTCGGCCGGTAGGTCTGGCCCATAGTCGAACAAAGAGCGGCATAGGGGGGCAATCAATTCGTCTGCGTCGCCCGAGACCACCACATCGAGCCATTCGAAGTTGACTAGTGCCGCCTTACCCATTTCGGACTCGCAGTTCGAGCCACCGATCATGGTCAATACCGGTGGCGACAGCTCTTTCACCCGCCGCAGCAGCGCGAGGGACGCACAGTGCTGCTGGAATACCGAGGTGCACGCTACAATGTCCGGTTGGCCGCCCACGATGCGCTGCGCGAGATCATCGACAAAAGCGGCTGCCTCCGCGCGCATCGCGTATAGATCTTCGCTCAGGCGTTGCGGATCGTTGGGGCGCAATGTTGCGCCAACATGTTCCAGGTACACGCTGTCATCAGGGCAGAATTCCGGAAACGCAACCTTGGAGAACAACCAATCGCCAACCAAGAGCGTGAGGCCGCCTTTCATCGAGCTGTACGCGCCGGGGCCAATGCGCTCGGAGAACAAGATTTGCCCTTCGACCGCTTCTGTCCTGATCCCGTCTTGGTCGAGCGCGGCTTTGAGGATGCCAATAGCGACCGACGGCGTCGCCAATTCCGCAAACGGCATTGTAACGAGCGTGACCGCAGGGCCCCCCGGGCGTTGCGGGTGAAGTGTAGAGATCCTCGTCATGTCCAAACCTCCTGAACGCGCTGCGCTTTAGTCCTTGATGGTGACGGCGGTGGGCAGTTACTCGATTGCTCGATAATAAACCAAAGTCCATCATTATAGGAATAGTAATCGTTGTAACGCTTAGCTATGGGCGCCCGCTCGGGGCTGCGTAGGTAGAGGGGCTTTAGATAGGCTGATGACAGCGCGTGAATACATCCCTCTAGCCTTGGTCCTCTAGCTTGGGCGACAGCATCCTGGCTGCCGGTGGTCATCAGAATCGGCCTCCGTCCCGCCTGCTTATCGTCCAGTGTATTGTTGCGAGGTTCCTTTGAAAACCAACGTATGGGCACCTCTAAAAATGCACTTTTTCCGCGATTGCGGCGTCAGCGCCGTGCTCGAATCCTCATGTATGACCTATACACTGCGGTTCTGCGCGCGGTGCTTCCTTGCACTCACGAAACAATGACTATTTTTAGAGGCGCCCATATGACCGGCTAAGTGCCTGTTGCCACCAGCGTATCGCGCCGTGCGCCCCACTCGCTCCACGATCCATCGTAAATCGCCACGTCGTCTTGGCCGAAGAGAAAACAACCGAAGGCGATAACGCAGGCAACGTATTGCACTTTCAGCACATTGCACCGGGGGCGCTTACCGCATGCAGCCACCGGGGGGAGTGACGCCGGCCGTGGGGCCGCTCAGTTAGAAATTAGTTTAGCTAACGCCGCGGGCGTTTGCAGCATCGGATAGTGGCCGCTGTCCAACTCGTGCCAGTCGGCATTTAATTTGCGCGCCGCTCGTTCTTGATGGGCCCGCGGCGGATTGGCGCTGTGCTTACACCAGATGACGCGGGCCTGCCATGATTGCTCCCAGAATGAATCGAGTTGTACCGCGCTGTGCATCACGGCGATGGGATGCAAGGTATAGCGTTCCAACGCCCAGTCACGGGTTTTTTCGTCCAGTTCGGCGAACAGGCGATCGCGGGCATCATCGCGTGTAGGTCCGGTACCCACCTCGTTGGTGACCGGGTTGTGCCGGGTCACGATGTCGGCCAGCCGCTCGTCGTTCATCAACGCTAGAGCGTCGGCCAAAACCAAACGGGCGATCCGCTCCCGGGTCAGTTCCGCCAACCGGGTGAGGACCATGCCGCCGGTGCTGGTGCCGACCAGGGTGACGTCGCGTAGATCCTCGAATTCGAGCAATGAGGCGAGTTCTTCGGCGTGGGAATGATTGGTGATGCCGGGCCTTAATTGATGGGCCCGCTCGGCGCAGCCGTCCAGGGTGGGCGCGTATACATCGTAGCCTTGCCGGCGCAGCAAACGTGCCGTGGGACGCCAGATCCAACCGCCTTGATAGGCGCCGTGAATAAGTACTATAGCCGCCATTTTCTCTGCTTTGAATGCATGCCGAATGAGCTATTTTAAGCACTGATCGGCAGACTTTTTTCCGAACTGCTGCGTTACCGCCCTCAACTCGGGTATGGTTGCGCCCGCTTGTACTAGTGGTTTGATACATACTCGATGAACGATACGCACTTCGTGTCCGGACAACGCTGGGTGAGCGCGACTGAAACGGAACTCGGTTTGGGCGTGGTTGTCGCAAGTCGAGGGCCGGCACGTGGAGGTTAGTTTTCCGGCGGCGGCCGAGCGGCGCACCTATGCGGTAGACAACGCGCCCCTAGGCCGGGTGCGCTACGCCGTGGGCGACAGGGCGGAGACCATTGATGGGCTGCGTTTCTCGATTTCCCACTGTGAAGAGCGCGCTGGCCTCATGTTCTATCACGGTACCGGTGAGGATGGCGCTACGGTGCTCATCCCCGAGTTGGAACTGGATTGCGCCGTACGTTTTTTAGGGCCGGTGGATCGGCTGTTCGCCGGGCAAATCGATCGCAACGTCCTCTTCGATCTGCGTGCCGCTACTCTGTCATACCGCCACCGGCACCGGGCCAGTGGCGTTTACGGTTTGTTAGGGCCACGGGTGCGGTTGCTGCCCCACCAGCTCTACATTGCCCATGAGGTGGCCAGGCGGCACGCACCTAGGGTATTGCTGGCCGATGAAGTGGGTTTAGGTAAGACCGTCGAGGCGGGCCTTATCGTGCATCAGCAAGTCCTGATGGGTCAGGCCCGCCGTGTATTGGTGTTGTTACCGGATGCGCTGATCCACCAATGGCTGGTGGAGATGCTGCGGCGCTTCTCATTGCATTTCACCATCATCGACGGGGAACGGTGTACCGCTTTGGAGACTTCCGGTAGCGCTAATCCTTTTGAAGCAGCGCAGTTGGTATTGACGCCGCTGTCATTGCTGTGCGGTAACGAGGCCCGGCTGGAGCAAGCGTTGGCGGCCGGTTGGGATACTTTGGTGGTAGATGAAGCGCATCATCTGCGTTGGCGGCCCGATGCCGCCAGCGAGGCGTATGTGGCGCTAGAGCAGTTGGCGGCAGCGGTACCCTCGGTGCTGCTCTTGACCGCGACACCTGAACAACTCGGAGTGGAGGCGCACTTCGCCCGCTTGCGCTTGCTCGATCCGCAACGTTATTACGACTTGGAGGCGTTTGTTCAAGCCGAACAGAGCTACAAGCCGTTAAGCGCTCTGGTCGATCGCCTCTTGCGTCTTACGCACAGCAGTGAGCTGGATACGGCTGCGCGCGCTCAGGCCGCTGAGCTGCTGGGCGATGACGCGGTGGATGCGCTGGCGGCGCAAGCCGATGGTGAGGCGCTTCGTGTCGCGGCATCTAGCTTGGCGGCGCAATTGTTGGATCGGCACGGTACCGGCCGGGTGCTGTTTCGCAATACCCGCGCCACCGTGGGCGGATTTCCGGCCCGTGTGCTGATGGTCCACGAGCTGCCCGCTTACGCTCAGTTTACGCATGATCACACCGTGCATAATCGGACAACCTATGATCAGATAAGAGGCGAGGCGCTGCCGGCGTCCGGCACACCCATCGAGCAACAATTGACGCCGGAAGTGTGGCTGGGGCCGGATTGGTTGTCGCGCGACCCCCGCGTGTCCTGGTTGGCTGATTTTTTGGCGGCGCACCGTGAGCGTAAGATCCTGCTCATCTGCAGGCGCGATCAGTGTGCCCGTGAGTTGGATGAGCACCTGCGTTTGCGCTTAGGAGTGCGTAGCGCGTTGTTCCATGCCGGGGCCGATCTGGTAGCAAGAGATAGGGCGGCGGCGTATTTCGCCGAGTCCGAAGGGGGCGCCCAAGTGTTGGTGTGTTCGGAGATAGGCAGCGAGGGACGCAATTTTCAGTTCTCCCACGATTTGGTGCTGTTCGATCTGCCCCGCTCGCCGGCAGTCTTGGAGCAACGTATTGGGCGGCTGGACCGCATCGGTCAGATCCGGGACGTGCGCATTCATGTGCCCGTGGCCCAGGGCAGCGCGGCAGCGCGTTTGCTGCGCTGGTATCACCAAGGTCTGGATGCGTTCGAACACCCGTGTGCCATCGGCGAGCGCATGATGGAAGAGTTCGCCGATAGACTGGATGAATGCTTAGCGGCAGATGGCCATGGGGAGCAAGCCTTTGAGACCTTGTTGGCCGAGACCGCCGCCCGAAAAAATGTGCTCAATGCTGCTCTTAGCGCTGGTCGGGATCGGCTCATAGAAATGAATTCATGCCGTTCCGCGAAGGCTGATGAGGTGATCGGTGAAATCTTGGATGAGCAGAAAGCGCCGGAACTGGCAGGGCATTTGGAACAACTCATGAATCACTTCGGGGTGGAGCAGGAGCACAATGACGCCAATAGTGTGATTTTGAAACCGGGCGAGCACATGCTGAATCATTCGTTGCCCGGGTTGCCCGAAGACGGTATGACGGGCACCTTCAGCCGCACTGAGGCCTTGCAGAGAGAAGATTTTCATTTTCTTACCTGGGAGCATCCCTTGGTGCAGGGGGCCATGGATGGTCTTATCGATAGCGGGGCTGGCAACACGGCGTTCGCGACGGCGGCGCTCAAGGGGTTGCCGCCGGGTACCTTGTTGATCGAAGCTCGCTTCGCCGCTCATTGTCCGGCGCGCCGGGCGCTGCGGGTTCAGCGGTTCTTTGAGGCCGCAGCGTTACGCTTTGTGTGCGATGAAAAAGGCCGGGACTTCTCTAGTGCTTTGAGTGAGACAGGCTTGGCCCAGATCATTCGCAGTGTGCCGGCCCGCAATGCCCATGAGTTGGTCAAACATGCGAGGGCTCGGATCAACGGCCTGGTGGAGCGGGCCGAAGCATTGGCGGCGCCCCGTTGCACGCGGCTAAAGGAAGCCGCCATTGGCAGTGCGCGGGCGGTTTACGACGAGGAAATCGCCCGGTTACAGGCGTTAGCGGCGGTCAATCCCGCCGTGGGCTCTGAAGAGATCGCTCACTTGCGGGAGGATAAAGCGGAGGTATTGGCGGCATTGGACGGACTGCGGCTCGATTTGGATGCGGTACGCATCGTCGTAGTGACGCCGCTCAACTAATTCCTGCTATGGGTTCGCTCCTTAACATGCTAGGCATAGTTGCGTTGTTGCCCGGTTTGCAGCCTTTTTCCGCCAGTTCCCACAGCATGTCGCTGGGGTTTAGGGTGGTGCTCAGGAAGGATGCTATTTGGCGGCTGCCGCGCGGGCACTATTTCGTGCTCGGCGACAACCGCGGTAATAGCGCGGACAGCCGCAGCTGGGGAACGATCAAACACGACGCCTTGTATATGGCCGCGCCTTGTGGGTGCCCTTCAGCTATAGCGGCGGCCAAGTGCGATGGGAGCGTACTGGTTGGGTGCGCTAACGTTTTAGTTCGAGCGCATCGTGACCCGTTTCAACCAGTTACGCGGCAGTCCCTCCAGTGGCGGGCGCACGAGGTGAAATCCCGCCTTGGCGAAGAGTGCTTCGGTACCGAAATACACATTGTCCGCCTGAGTCCGCTCATTACCCGCACGTGGATAGGCTTCCACGCAAGGAGCGCCATGGCGCTTGGCGTAATCCACCGCCGCCCGGATCAGCGCGACGGCGGCGCCTTGACCCCGGGCCGTTTTGCGCACCGTGATACAGGGGATTACCCACACGCCAGTGTTGTCCACGGGCGGCGTCGCTCTTGAGTGGGTGATTCGGCCATATTCCGCCCTTGGTGCCACCGCTATCCAGCCTATGGGTTCCTCGCCTTGAAATGCGACGAGACCAGGGGCCCACTTGCGGTTTGCCAGCTTCAACATAGCTTGGCGCTTACGGGCTCCGGCTGAACCTTCGCCCGGCAGTGCCCGGATCTGTTTGTCCGAGAGCCGTGGATACATGCACCAGCAGCTACTGCCCCAACTGCCTTTGAGTACAGTAGCCAGCGCATCGATTAGTTCGGCTCTAAAGGGCTGAAAACCAAGCGGCTTATCGGCGGCGGAATGGCTTTGTTCGACGGATTTATGCATCGCTGCCGTGCGCATTGGGGCTAGAGACGGATGCTGGATTATAGGTTCGATGGAATCCGTTAAACAGCCTATTCGCCCAATAGCTCGCTTAACATCTGAGCACACTGTGCCGGCATCGCTCGGCAGAGAAAGTGCGGGCCATCATGGCGGGCGGCGAGCCGTAAGAGCCAGTTTGGCAACGGGAGTTTGCTACACCAGTCGCCTAAATGGGGGCCCATCAAACGGGGACCAAGAAGCCGCGCCAGAACTGGTCTTGGCGCGGAGGCGAAGCTGGCGTGAAGTACCACTGCTTGCAATTGCAGTGGCAGGGCCTGCGCCACTCGTAGTGCTACAGGCCCGGAGAACGATTCGGCGAATAAGTAGTACGATTTGCCCGGCAATCGAGGCAGAACCTATTGCGCCGTCTCGTCGTAACTGTACTTCGTACCCGGCGGGTAGCGAATTGTTGACACATTGAAGTGTTGAGAGAGGCGGGGAATCATGCGGCTAAACAATTGGCCCGTGCCATCCAAGCCAGGTAGGAGCACACACGTTAGTGGCATGGTAGACATATAAAGCCCGCTAAAAGGCACCTCTAAAAATGACCGGAAGAAATGCTAGAGGAGCGGGAAATGTAGCGAAACGTGATTTTGTTTGACAGGGAGTCGCCATCAAATAGGATGTTTCCTCGTGTTATCTCCTCCCCCTTCAGCTCGTCTTGGAAGAGAAGATGCAGCTTATTCGTATTTGGCTATCCGTGTGCTTGTTGTGGCTAACCCTGCCAGCCGGCGCGGCGGACGTGTTGACCGAAGACTCCGTGGAAGCGTTGTTCGACCGGATTGTTGCGGCCCACGAGCGCCGTGATTTTGACAAGATGCTCAGTTATTACTCGCCGGACGCGGAGATTTCATGGGAGGTTCCAGACCAACTCAAAACAGGCGATTTTGACTCAAAGACTATGGGCGTGGAGGAATTGCGTAAAGATTTGAAGACGGTTTTGGGGCTGCGGGTAAAGCACGAGTATGAAATTCTGAGCATGAAAATTACTTTGGAACCGAGCAAGGAAGCGGCAACGCTAGAGTATACAACCCGTTCTTCCTGGAAGAACCGAATTCAAATGACGGAATCGTTGATCGAAAGTAAGATGTATATTCGGCTTATAAAAGGTAAACCCAAGGTCGTACGCAGCCATAACCGCTATCTGGATCTTGTAAAGAAAGGTTCTTGATCGGCTTACCTCTCCAATGCGTGCTGGGCGCCTGCTAAAAATAGTCATTTTTTCGTGAGTGCAAGAAAGCACCGCGCGCAGAGCCGCAGTGTATAGGTGATACCTGAGGATTCGAGCACGGAGCCGACGCCGCAATCGCGGAAAAAGTGCATTTTTAGAGGTGCCCGGTAGCTGAATCGCGCAAAGCGGTCCGTAGTTGTTTTTGATCGCCATGCGAAACCAGGCTTGTTTTGCCGTTGCTGGCGGCTTCAGCCTACAGTGGTCTCACTGATATCTATGGATGCGAAGAGACAAGTTATGACTAGTGACATCAATGCCTCTACGTCCAAACATTTAAATGGTAAGTACGCCATCGTTGGGGTGGGGGAAACGACTTACCGGCGGGGTTCCACGGAAACCACGCGCAATTTGGCCACCTGGGCGATCGGCAACGCGCTGGATGATGCTGGCCTGGAGGCCAGTGACGTCGATGGCATGTTGTCGTACTCGGGTAACGATTCGGCCATGTCTACGTTCGTCGCCGGAGACTTGGGCATGCGCTTGAATTTCTATATGGATGTACACGGTGGTGGTTCTAGCACTGAGGCGCTGACCGGTATCGCCATAGGTGTCATTGAGGCAGGGATGTGCAACACGGTAGCCATCTTCAGGGCGATGAACGGCTTTACCCAAGTGCGCATAGGTGGTACCGGTGCCCGGTCGGCGGCGCCGATCACCGGTGATCAGGTACACATGCGGGCGTATGGTTGGCAAAGCGCCGGGCAGATGTTTGCCCCCACTTTCATGCGGCATATGTACGACTACGGAACCACGCCGGAGCAGGTCGCCCACGTCAAAGTGGCCCATAGCAAGCACGCCTCGAACAACCCTAAGGCGTATTACAAACAACGCTATACGGTTGAGGACGTAGTGAGCAGCCGCATTATCTGCAAGCCCTTGCATCTGCTCGATTGTTGCGTGGAAACCGATAACGCCACCTGCATCATCGTCACCCGGGCGCAGCGGGCCAGAGATCTGAAACAACCCCTGGTGCGCATCCGCTCGGTGGTGGGACGTTGCAGCAAACCGCGTATAGACATGCACTACCAGCACGGTCCGATCTCCACCGTGGCGGGTCACTACGCCAAGAATATCCTCTGGCCCAATGCGGGCGTTGGGCCGGAGGATATAGATGTCACCGGTTCGTACGACGCATTTACTTTTACCACGATGTTGCAACTGGAAGATTACGGTTTTTGCAAGAAGGGCGAGGGCGGTGAGTATGTCTCCAGCGGCATCATCGAACTCGGTGGCAAGCGCCCCAACAACACCTCTGGTGGGCATCTCTGTGAAGGCTACACCCATGGCATGAATATGGTTATCGAAAATGTGCGCCAGCTTCGCGGCGAGGTGGATGATTCCTGTCCCATTGGGCCGGATGGCAAACGGCAACACACCTACGACTACAGCGAAGCGGGATGCCGGCAGGTGCGCGATGCCGAGCTAACGGCGAATTTGGGTTGGGCCAATCCGGCTACCGGATCCGCCATGGTCATGCAAAAAGGCTGAGGGTGAGATGATGTTACAAGGCGAATATCTAGGCATGATGCTCACCATCGAAGAGGTAGATAAAGAGAATCTCGCGTTCTTCGGCTACTGCGCTCAAGGTGATTTTCGTTTGCAGCGTGGCAAGAAATCCGGCCTGTTGCGCTACCCGCCCACCACCGCTTGTCCCTGGACCCGGGAACGGGACTACGATTGGGTCAGTGTTGAAGGCAAGGGCGCGGTTCATTCCTACGCGGAGGTGCATCACGGTATCCAGCCAGCGTTCAAGCAACGGGTGCCGTATATGGTGTTGATCGTCGATTTGAATACGCAAAAAGGCCAGCCGTCGGAGCACGAGGCGCTACGGGTGGCCGGCAATCTAGTGACGCCGGATGGTGAGCTGGCACCACCTGAAGCCGTTAAGACGGTTGGCATAGGAACGCGGGTGCGGATGGTGTTCTCGCAGGTGACGGACGGTTTTGCGCTGCCGCAATGGACCATCGACGAGGCGGCCGAGCAACCGGCGGCGCCTTGGCGCTATCCCGAGGAATAGATGCAAAAAATCGGCATCACCGGCGGGCTGGCCTGGTCCTCCACGGTCGATTATTACCGTCTGCTCTGTCGGAAGACCAACGCCTATTTCGAAGCGCGGGGGGCGGTGGAACCCTTCAGCGGGGGTTGGATTTTCCTATTGTCGGTATCTTGGATACGACGGCGACGGAGGTGGTTTCGCTTGGTGCGCGGCGCGCGCTCGTTTTGGGCACGCCTGTCACCATGCGTTCTCCCGCCTATGGCGCGGCGATGCGGGTGCATGGTGTCGATGTCATCGAAGTGCCAAGTGCAGCCGAGATCGAGGAGCCGGAGCAATTGATAGACGTGCAGCTTTTCCGTGCTGACATAGCGCGAGCGCGTAAGCGGATCGTGGAACTGGCCGGCGCGCACGTCAAAGATGCGCAAAAGGATGCCGTCTGTCTCGCCTGCACGGAGCTGCCGTTAGCGTTTCCTGAATTCGGGGAGCGCGAGCATTTCGAGTCAGATGGTCTGTTGGTTTGTGAATACGACGGTGGCCCATGTGGAGCAAGCTTTGGCTTTGGCTCTTGAAGAGTGAGGCGCTATTGAATGCCGGATAGGCCGCTAAAAGTCCGTAGCAAACCGTTTCCAGTCTGTGCATTTTTTCACCTGCAATCTAGCTTTCTTGTCGAATTCGGCTTCCGGGAGGGTCCAACTGTGAAACTCGATCTGATCATTCGCGACGGCACCATCGTTGACGGTTCAGGCCTGCCGCGATTCCGCGCGGACGTGGGTATCGCCAAGGGCAAGATTGTGGATATTGGCCGCCTGGGCGGTGCGGCACGGGAAGTGATCGATGCCGAAGAGCAGGCCGTGGCCCCTGGTTTCATTGATGGACACACGCATATGGATGCGCAAGTGTCTTGGGATCCCCATGGCACCTGCTCTTGTTGGCATGGCGTCACCAGCGTGTTGATGGGCAATTGCGGTTTTACCTTGGCGCCCTGCAAGGAGTCGGAAAAGGATTTGGTGTTGCGCAATCTGGAGCGTGCCGAGGATATTTCTCCCGCCGCCATGGAAGCGGGCATCGATTGGACCTGGGAGACCTTCCCCGAATACCTGGACCGGTTGGATGCCCTGCCCAAGGGTATTAACTACGGCGCTTATGTGGGCCACTCCGCCCTTCGCACGTATGCCATGGGCGAGCGCGCCTTTGGCCCCAATAGAACACCACGACTGAGGACTTGCCGCCATTCCTTGCCGTTGCGCCACGCCTCGCAAACGAAGGATTCGGCAACGGCGTTGACCGGCGCCAATCCTAATCCGCCAGCAGTCAGTAGGTGCATGTGGGGTACGTAACCGTCGGCGGTAGGGGCGAAGTGCGGATAGGTAAGAAGATAGGAGGCTAGTGGGCCATCGCCATGGGTTACATTAAAAGGGCACCTCTAGTAATTCACATTCTGAAATTTGGTGATCAATAAAATCAGTTACTTACGCTCTAGCGAAATGTCAAAATCGTAACTTTTAGAGATGCCCAAAAGGTAAGCCGCGCCCATCATCCTCTACGTCTAGCAGTCCGTCTTTGATTTCAATTGAGACTTTGGTGGCCGCACCTGCCAAGAACTCGTCAACGGCATTGGACACCAGTTCCCCGAGTACGGATTTTAGCTCTAGTCCGAAGACATACCTGGGCGGCGGCGAACTGCATCCACTGTACTAATGATTTGAATGCTTGAAGTGTCATGCTCTTCACTCATCACGGCACTATACCTCGCGGGCGATGGAGCGCACGATGGAGGCCGCAAGGGCCAAAGCGTAAAATCTAAAAAGCCAAGGATTTTTTGACCCTGAACCAATTACGGTAAAGTGGCAGGAGCATATGGACGGTAAGCACAACTGGTCAAGCCCGCTTTGGGGGGTGTTGACGTTCAAGCCTGGTTCCATGAAAACCGCTGATGCTGGGTTAAAATCATTGTGGGCACCTCTAAAAGTGCACTTTTTCCGCGATTGCGGCGTCAGTTCCGTGCTCGAATCCTCATGTATGACCTATCACTGCTGTCCCAAAAAATAGTTAAACACAGCGTATAACCTATTGATTTACATAAAAATTGACTATGGCATCGGGTTTGAGACATGAAAACAGTTTTTCCAGAAATTTCAAAGGGTTAGTATGCTCTATGGGACAGCAGGGATGACCTATACACTGCGGTTGTGCGCGCGGTGCTTCCTTGCACTCACGAAACAATGACTATTTTTAGAGGTGCTCTTGTGACGGAGTCCGAATGTTGAAGAAAGGATCTTTGCTGCTGCTCTCGCTCTTGCTGCTCTGTGCGGGCATATGGATTGTGGGTGCTGACAAGGTATTTAACGAATTTAGCCGATTTCCTGTGTGGGTTATCGCTGTAGTTCTCACAATGTTTGCTATTAATCTTGCAGTGGTCTCATTCAGGCTTAATCTGCTCCTGAAATATTTTTATTTCAACATGCCCTACAGCACCACATTCAAAGCCAGCCTGCAGGGACATTTTACATCGTTATTTTTTATCTCGCTATTTGGTCAGGTTGCTGGTCGTCAAATGGTATTAAGAAAGTACGGCACTCCACCAGTTTTCATAGCATTCTTGACTGCGATTGAGCGGGTTGTGCTATTCGTGGTGAGCGGTGTGTTTTGCCTATTAGGCACGACTTGGATACTGGATAGCAGTGAAATCACAGGTTTTTTGAGAAAGATTTCATTTACTCAGATGTTCTTAGTGGCAATCATGAGCTTTGTTGCAAGCTTATGGTATGGAAGATCTAAGTTAGAAACCAGATTACTCACTGGCATTCTATCTAAACATAGCAGTATCCGGTTTCTTAATGTCTTTGGAATTTCGTTTGCCGCCCAATCGCTGGTTTTGAGTGCCTTCGTTATCGCCGCTATGTCTTTATCTACCGATATAAGTTTCTGGAACCTGTTAGCCGCAGCTGCAATAACCAGCTTTGCAGCAAGTTTACCAATTTCTGTTAATGGCTGGGGTATACGCGAAATCGCTGCGATCTATGCCTTCGGAAATGTTGGAATACCTCCCTCGTCAGCATTGGCTATCTCGATTCTCGTGGGATTGTGCTCTACTGCCGTGGTACTGACTGGGTGGCCTATGGTGTTGAATGAAAAGCTGGATAAAGCGGATCAAGCTGAAAAAGTCCGGCAGGCAATGAATCGTTTCCCGGTAGAAAAAACCGCAACCTGGGGATTAGTCGCAGCAGCAAATATACTAATTTTTTTTCAACTTCATTTACCCTTGCATGGAGGTGTGATCAATCTGAATCTAGCAGATCCTTTTGCCATACTTGCTCTTGCTTCCGTCATCACGCATTCATTTTATACGCGGCAACTTCCACGATGGGTAATCCCAAGATTTAATCTATTGCTTTTCGTCATCGGAATACTCCTGTTGATTGCATTTCTGGTTGGAGTACAGGTTACCGGTGTAACTCAGTGGGCATTAGCGGGGAGGATCTTCGGATGGCTTGTTTTGGTTGGTTATCTTAGTGTTGGCATCTTATCGATCTCCTATTTGGGAAGACTTGGCATTTGGCGTAGCATCGAAACTTTAACCGCTACTGCGGTTGTCGTTATCCTGTTTCACGCAGTTATGCGTTGGTTGGTTTTTTCAGGCTGGGTTGATTCAACTGGTATGACACTTAACTTTGAGGGTTTTTCTGGCAATCGAAATGCTTTTGCGTTCCAACTTTTGATCTGCTCAGTTCTGCTGCTTGCTTACACTTCAGGTAGTGGTATTGACGGCAAGCGAGTAAATTTTGGCCAAATAAGTATCAGCAGGAACGTTTTTATAGCTGCTGTTCATGGCGTTATTTTAGCTGGTTTGGTCTTTACTGGTTCCAGGGCTGGAATGTTAACCGGGCTGATCATTCTTTTCGCTTCTGGGATAAGTGGTTTCGTTAATCGAAGAATGATGTTAAGGAGCGTCATCTATGGCTTTTTTCTTTGTATGACATTTGTATGGCTGTTGCCATGGTTTAGTCAGTTGCTCATTGGTGGAACCCATAACCAATTCGGTGGAACTCATAACCAATTCGCTGTGCCAAGTACCATTTCACATGAGATGAGTAATATAGAGCGTTGGGAAACCATTTTCCGTGGCTTTGATATGTGGAGAGAATCCCCTTGGTTCGGGGGTGGTCTAGGTGTTTTTGTTGAGACAAGTACCCAGTGGTTTGAGGAACCAATCATAATTCACAGTACTCCTGTATGGATTCTGGCAGAGTTCGGGCTATTTGGAATAGGAGTTATGCTGACAATATTGCTGTGGATGATTATTGCGATCATGAAAACTAGGGTGATTGAGTCGGGGAATCGTGCTGTATTAATGTTGTTGGCAGTTTTTCTGATATTTGGCCTTGTCCACGAAATTTTCTATCAGCGCATATTTTGGTTGGCGCTTGGAATTTGTTTAGCACTACCATTTCGCGATATTCCACAGAAAGCTTTGTTAGGAGAGCCCAAGTCATAAAGAAGCCGCCAAAAATATTATTTGTAGTGACGGAAGTTGGTATTTCTGTTCCCGCCGCCTTTCGCTTGCCGTCTCTGCAATACAAGCTGGTTATGAAGTTGTCGTAGCAACACGTCTTTCTAACAAAAGGCAGGTAATCGAGCAGGATGGCGTGCGTGTTATTGCTCTTCAGCGTATGAAGCGGTCGAGCTTGAATGTTTTCGTGAATTAGCCACATTTTTTGAATTTCTTTTTATCTTTTACAGTGAGAGACCTGATTCGGTTCATCCGGTCGCCCTTAAACCCGTTCATTTACGGATCTCTAGCTGCCAAGCTGTTACGCATTCATACCAGAGTCAACGCGTTAGGCGGTTTGGGTTTCGTCTTTTCCTCAAGAAGATTTCTTGCTGGACTGCTGAGACCAACTTTTCTCTGATTCTTCCGCTTTGTGTTCAACGATTCACGTAGCCGATTGATTCTTCAGAGCGAAGATGATGTAGCTTTGATCACTGAAAAAGCTGGTATGGATCAATGCAGTATTCGTTTGATACGCAGTGCAGGAGTCGATTTAGAACAGTATGCCGCACTTGATAGGCCTGCTGGTGTTCGTGTTGTTATGCTTGCCCCGCTGATTTTGTTGGTGATGATCCATGGGGAGGCTCGACACGCGCTCGCCGTTCTTTCGGCAGGAGCGTGTTGGCCGAAAAAAAATCACCCCGCGCACTCCAGATCGCATCCATCTCAGCCAAGGCTTGCAGATCAATGCGCGCATCCAAGTAGACCCGCGCCGTACGCCGCATGGCATTGATCAGCCAAGGCCCAGGCGATCGCGCGTGTGGGCTGAGGCGTGCTCCAGCCGCCACCAATTTGCGGATTCCAGATCGGCAATCGCCGGGTGACGATGCAATTAACCAAGCGTCAAGAGCGCTTTTTGTCAGGGGCGCAGAATAACCTTCGCCCCAAAGCGCGCGAGGACGAGGCGCTACGAGAAGAGGAAGTGCGCCGGTGTTCTTACTCATAGCCGCCGGCCTGGCGCTGGTAGGATTGGCGCAGTGGTTATTGGGTAATACCATCAGCCGTAACATAGCCGCCTTGCCACCCGCCTTGGCCGCTCTGGAGGACGATACAAGAACGTTTCAGGATGCGTTGCGGATCCGGCATCCATGGGTGGTGCTGTTCAACGCTACCCCTAGGGCGAGCAAGCAGCATAAGAACCGGGTACGGTTCCTGGCTGGCCGCCAGCGCGACGAGCCGTCGCCGCGTAACATGTGGGGGCGCTTGCTGAGTCGGGGTTATGGTTGGTTGGCCCCCACCAAGGTTGCGCCAATGCCCGGGCCACTGCTGTCGGTGTTGGTTAGTGCGAAGAGCCGCGAGTTCGAAGCGCACTGGCTTGGCCTGTAAGGCCCATGCTACGGTGCTGTTTTCCCTCCTGCGTGCCGCTGCGTCTTCCAGTGAGTGGAGGTTCTTACAAGTAATGGTGTTGTCCCGCGATGGATAGTAGTCAGCTAAAGGACGTGGGGCTAAAAGCCACCGTACCTAGATTGAAAGTCCTAGAAGTGTTCCGGGAGAACCCGAACGAGCATTTCAGCGCCGAGGATGTTTACCGGCTATTCATGGAGAGCGGCGACGATGTGGGTCTTGCCACCATCTACCGGGTGCTCACCCAGTTCGAGGCTGCCGGTTTGGTGGTGCGGCACAACTTTGAAGGGGGGCACGCCGTCTTCGAACTCGATTCCGGCCAACACCACGATCACATACTCTGTGTCGATTGTGGCCGGGTGGTGGAGTTCGTCGATCAGGTCATTGAAAAGCGCCAGCGAAAAGTAGCGCAGGACAATGGTTTTGAACTGGTGGACCATTCGCTGGTGCTCTATGGCCGCTGTACCGGCGCCAATTGTGGTAGCGGTAGGCGCGGCAAGGCCGGCATTTAGCTGCGCCTATACAACCGGATAGACAAATACCCCAGAGCGCGCCGGCCTCACCCCTACTATGGCGCCGGGTTCAGGAAGCTCGGTATTGTTCAGGCGCACCTCTATGAGTGGGTGAGACGAATCGTCACTGGCCGAAACGGTCTGAAGATAGGCCACAGAGGTGGGCCCAAGGCAGCGCGAAGAGCGCACTTGCAATGAGACGGCGGAGGCTTCCGGCGGCACCAATTCCATGGCATCGGCCCGTATCACCACCATAACCTGCTGGCCTTCCAAGACGGCGGGCGCCCGCACATCGCCAACTGGTGTGGCGGCCGCGCCATTTCGCACCTGCGTCTTGAATTGATTGACTGGGCCGAAGAGGCTGGCGACAAACGGATCGCTAGGATTGGTATAGATGGCGAGGGAATCGGCCACTTGCACGGCCTTGCCTTCGCGCATGACGGCGATGCGATCGGCCAGGAACATGGCCTCTTGCGCATCGTGGGTAACCACTACCGTCGCGGTCTTCGCGCTGCTTAGCAGTTCCGCCGTTTCATGGCGGACCTGCTGGCGCAAATGTTCATCGAGTCCGCTGAAGGGTTCATCCAACAGCAATACGGCAGGATTGGGCGCTAAGGCTCTTAGCAACGCTACCCGCTGCTGCTGCCCGCCCGATAGCGCATGGGGAAAGCGGCCATCCAGATCTGTCATGTCCACATCCCGCAGGGCTTTGCGGATCCAGCGGCCCTGCGCTTGCGATTTGGCACGCACGCCGAAGTGAATGTTGTCCCACACGCTGAGGTGCGGAAACAGCGCGTAGTCCTGAAACATGAGGCCCACGTTGCGCCGCTCCGGGGGCAAATGCAGGCCGCGTTCGCCATCGGCCACTAGCCGATCTTGTACTTTGATAGTGCCGCGCTGGGTTCTTTCCAAACCGGCGGCGATGCGCAACAGCGTGCTCTTGCCGCAGCCGGAGGGACCTAGCAGGCACAGGGTTTTCCCCGCCGCCACGTCGAGGCTAACGCCGTGCAGCGCCTCGAAGTCTTGATAGCGGTGAGAGATATCGTTGAGAGATAGGCCGGTCATGAGCATGAGTTTTATGCCTGCCAGATTTATGCATGCAGGTGCCCAGGCCGGGCGCGGCTGAGCGTGCGGGAAATGAGGATGACCGGCACTATACCCGCGCCGACGATGGTCAGCGCCCCCAGCGCGCATTCCTCCAGGAGTTCCTCGGAGGCGTACTGGAACACAAAAGTCGCCAGGGTTTCGAAGTTAAAAGGCCGCAAAATCAGGGTGAGCGGCAACTCTTTCATCGTGTCCACGAATACCAGCAAGGCGGCGGCAACAACGCTGGGCTTGATCAGTGGTAGATGAACCTGCCATAGCGTTCGGCCTGGGCCGGCGCCCAATGTACGCGCCGCTCCTTCCATGCTGGGGGTGACTTTGCTCAAACCGGCGTCGATGGTGCGGTAGCCGATGGCGGAGAAGCGGGCACAGTATCCCACCACCAAGGCCGCACCGGTGCCACTCAGGAGCAGGCCCAGGGGATAGTCGAATAACACTTGGCTCCAGCGGTCCAGGGTATTGTCGATGGTGCCTAGGGGAAACATGATGCCCACCGCCAGGACCGCGCCCGGGATGGCGTACCCAATGGTGGCCAACTCCGCCGCGCCGCGCATGGCTTTGTGTTGGGACAGGCGCACGCCATAGGCCAGTACCACACCGATCACCGTGGTGCCCAAGGCTGCCCAGCCGGCGAGGTAGAGACTGTTCAAAGCCAAGCTCACATAATCTTTGGCGAGGGTGACGGTGTAGAAATCGATGGCATAAGCGCACAGCACACTGGCGGGCAACACGAAACCCAAGACGATGGGGAGCAAACACCAGGCGGTGGCGAGCCAGGCGCCGCTCCGCGGCAGTCTGGTCTGCGGCAGGGCGCGCACCTGCCGGGTGGTGGCGTAATAGCGGCTGCGGTGGCGGGCGGCCCGCTCCATGTACACCAGCAAAAGGGCGATGACGACTAGGAGTAGCGCCATCTGGGCGGCGCCTGCCGGGTTGTCCATGTTCAGCCAAACATCGAAGATGCCGGCGGCAATGGTGGGTACGGCAAAGAAGCTGACGGTGCCGTATTCGTTTAGCGTTTCCATTAAAGCCAAGGCGGTGCCCACGGCGATGGCCGGCCTGGCCATGGGCAA
Source organism: Gammaproteobacteria bacterium (assembly GCA_012103455.1). GTDB lineage: Bacteria > Pseudomonadota > Gammaproteobacteria > HK1 > HK1 > WLWT01. Next base: position 477,193 of record WLWT01000001.1, on the reverse strand, counting down.
GGCAACGCAAAAGAAGGTTCTCAATGGACCGCTGCCTAGCGTCCTACTCACCTCGAAGAGTTCCACGCATTGTTCAACGAACGCTGCACGCGATAGCAGGTACACGTAAGGGTACAGGACCAGGGTAAGCACTGCGGTGGCGGCGCCGATGGAACGGATCTCGGGGAACCAGTAATCGCGTGGCGACGACCAGCCGAACAGTGCCCGCAGGGTCACTTGTACCGTACCGGCATATTCGAGCTGATCGGTGATGACGAAGGCCAAAATGTAGCTGGGCACGGCCAGCGGCAATAACAGGGCCCAGGTGAATATGGCGCGGCCGGGAAAGCGGTACATGGTGACCAGCCACGCGGTGGAAGCACCGAGGCACACGGTGCCTGCGCCGACCCCCAGCACCAGCCACAAGGTGTTGCCCATGTAAGTGGGCAGGATGGTCTCTATGAGATGAGACCAGATGTTTTGCGCCGGCTCGGCAGCGCGAAAAACAATGGTGGCAATGGGCAGCGCCACTAGGCCGGCGGTGGCCAAAGCGGCGAGCAACCAGCGATCGGGCAGCCAGCGCCGGCCGCCTGCAAGATCACTATCTCTTGTACCCAGTGCGCTCATGAAAATAAGCGCACTGGATGGAGTGAGAGAATTTTTTTAGCCGTCCGCGCCCTCGTTGAACTTGAGCTTGTCCACCAGTTTGCTGGCTTCCTTGCGGTGTTTGGCGATTGCGGATAACGGCAGGGAATCGGCTTTGAACGAACCGAATGACTCGATATAAGGATCGGTTTTTATCCCAGGACGCACCGGATATTCGAAGTTGTTGGTGGCGTACATATGTTGCGCTTCGGGGCTGGCCAAGAACTCGATCAGCCGCACGGCATTGTCCTTGTTCTTCGCGCCTTTGATGACACCAGCACCTGAGAGGTTGACGTGTTGTCCTACCCCGTCTTGATCGAGGAACGTCACGCGGATGACCTTGGCCCATTCTTGTTGCTCGGGTTTCTTCTCATTGGTGGCCATCTTGCCCATGTAGTAGTGATTGGCGATGGCGATATCACATACGCCCTCATAGATACCTTTGGCCTGGGCGCGGTCATTGCCTTGTGGTTTACGGGCGAGGTTCGCTTTGACGCCACGTAACCACTGCTCGGCCTCGGCTTCGCCGTGGTGAGCGATAACCGATGCAATCAGCCCTACATTGTAGACGTGCTTGCCCGAGCGGGTGCAGAGCTTGCCGCGCCATTTGGCATCAGCCAGATCGGCAACGTTGTTGATGGCACCTTCGGGTACCCGGTCTTTGTGGGCGTAAACCACCCTGGCCCGGGTGGTCAGCCCATACCAAAGACCGTCTTCGTGGCGGTAGGCGGAAGGGATGATATTCAAGGCCGGTGAGGTCACCGGTTGCAGCAAACCGGCTTGGGCGAGAGCGTCCAAGCGGCCTATGTCCACCGTTAGGACCGCATCGGCGGGATTGTTGGCACCGGCCGCTTTTATCTTTTCCACAATGCCTTTCTTGGCGAAGACTAGGTTGACGTTGATGCCGGTTTGCTTGGTGAACTCGGCCAAGATCGGTTCGATTAGAAAACCTTGGCGGTAAGAGTAAAGGTTGACCTCCCCGTTGGCACTGGCGCAAACGGGCAGCGCCGCGGCCATGGCAAACACCGCCGCCATAAATGTCGGACGCATGAAAAATACCTCTTGAGTGACAAAGATTACGCGGCACACTTTATAGCGGAATGAGAAATATAATGCAAATGAGAACGATTATCAAAAGCAATATTTCTAGCTATTTCGCTCCCATTGCCAGTGGTAAGTTCGCCTTGGTGTCTTCAAGATCACTCAAGCGCTCTGATACTCGATGAGTCTTTGCATGAAACCGATGCAGGCATCGACCTGCGTCAACTCAATGAATTCATTGGGTTGATGGGCTTGATCGATGGACCCGGGACCGCATAACACGGCGGAAAAACCGGCGTCCTGAAACTGTCCGCCCTCGGTGCCATAGGAAACCACCTCCGTGGCGTTTTGCCCTGCTAACCCCTTGGCCAGTTGCTCGGCGCGGCCGTCTTGCGTCTCCGGGCGCAGCGCCGGGGCGGCGAAATGCACGATGGTTTCGATATTGGCCTGCGGAGCTATCGAACGCATATCCGGTAACAGCGAATCGCAAAAATCATAGAACCGATCGAGCACCTCTTGCGGATTATCTTCCGGTATGCAGCGCACGTCCCATTTAAACCGGCATTCGCGCGAGATGATGTTGGTGGCGGTGCCGCCTTGCACGGTGCCCACGTGAATGCTGGTGTACGGGGGTTCGAACGCCGCTTGGGAGTGCGGGCCGGCCGCTTTCTCCCGGGCCAGATCGTCCAGGAATGTGATGAGCCTGGCGGCGGTCATGACGGCGCTTACGCCGCGGTGGGTTTGCGAGGAATGGGCTTCGTGACCCGTAACGATGGTTTCCACCCCGGTCATACCTTTGTGGGCATTGACCACGCGCATGCTGGTGGGCTCCCCAACGATGACGGCGCGGGGCGCGGGCAGCTCCTTGGCCAGGCGCTCGATCATGGACGGTGCGCCTATAAAGCCGACCTCTTCGTCATAGGAGAGGGCGAAATGGATGGGGCGTGCGAGGCGGGCTTGCAGCATCCGCGGAACCAGGGCCAGCGCGATGGCATAGAAGCTTTTCATATCGCAGGTGCCGCGTCCGTAGAGGCGCCCGTTCCGTTCCTCCACTGTAAACGGATAGCTATCCCACGGTTGTCCATCGACCGGGACTACGTCGGTGTGCCCGGACAGAACGATGCCGCCCTCCACCGCTGGTCCCACCGTGGCGTAGAGGTTGGCTTTGGCGCCGTCTTCATTCGGTACTAACCGCGAGGTGATGCCGAAACCGCTCAAGTATTCCTGTACGTCTTCAATGAGGTTCATGTTCGAGTCGCGTGACACCGTGGGGTGGGCCACTAGGCGCTTGATCATGGCGATGCAGTCATCTCGCATTTATTTATCACTCACTGCTGAACTTGAAGGGTAGGGAGCGTACCATTGCCGGGCGCAAAGGAGGTGCGCGTGGCTGGCGCGAGGGTGAGGAGTGCCGCAACCAACAAGACCAGCCGTGGGGGAAATACTAATGGTCCTTAGGTCAATTCCGGGTTTTAAGTCAATGTCTAAACTGAGTGTCCTGGCCGCGGTGGCGGCTTTGGTGGTGTCCGTCTCCGGCCAAGCCAAGGATTTGCGCTATGCATTCCAAGGCTCGTTGAGTTCACTGGACCCCTACGCGCTGAACGAAACCTTCACGCTGGGTTTTCTGGGCAATATCTATGAGGGTTTGGTGCGCCGGGGGGCTAATCTTGGCATCGAGCCGGCGCTGGCCGAGCGCTGGGAGATCATCGAGCCAACGCGCTGGCGTTTTCATTTGCGCAAGGGCGTGAAGTTCCACGATGGCGCGGACTTCACCGCCGATGACGTGGTGTTTTCCGCCAGCCGGGTGCGCGCCGATGGATCCGACTTGAAGACCCGTATCGCCCAGGACACCCAAGTGGTCAAAGTCGATAACCACACGGTGGATTTCATCACCAGCAAGCCCAATCCCATCCTGCACGTGGAATGGGAGACCTGGTACATCATGTCCAAGTCCTGGGCGGAACAGCACGGCGCGGTAAAACCGCAGTCGGTCACCGACACCGATCAGAAAAACTACGCCACGTTGCATACCAATGGCACCGGTCCGTTCAAGATCATCAGCCATGAGCCCGATGTGCGCACCGTGGCCGAGGTGAACGGTAGCTGGTGGGACAAAGCGTCTCATAACGTCGGCAAAGTCACGTTCACGCCGATCAGCGCTGACGCCACCCGGGTGGCGGCCCTGCTGTCCGGGCAGGTGGATATGGCCTATCCGATCCCGGTGCAGGATCAGAGGCGGGTGGATAGCAACGCCGGCACCAGTATGTTGGTGGGGCCGGAGCTTCGCACCATCTTCCTCGGCATGGATCAGCACCGCGATGAGCTGCTGTACTCGAGCGTCAAGGGTAAGAACCCGTTCAAAGACGCCCGCGTGCGCGAAGCCTTCTACCGCGCCATCAACGTCGATGCCATCAAGCAGAAAGTGATGCGCGGCCTGTCCACGCCTTCCGCGCTTATGGTGGCGGCGGCCCCCGGTATCATCGGCGGCGATGATCCGAAATCCCCCAAGTACGAGCGCTTGGCCTATGACGTCAGCAAGGCCAAAGCATTGTTGGCGCAAGCGGGCTATGGAGACGGCTTCGAGGTGGGTATGGACTGCCCCAATAACCGTTACGTGAACGACGAGGCGATCTGCACGGCGGTGGTCAGCATGCTGGCCAAGATCGGCGTCAAAGTGAACTTGTTGGCGCAGCCCAAAGCCCAGTACTTCGCCAAGGTGTTGGCGCCGAAGTTGGACACCAGCTTTTACCTGCTGGGCTGGACACCGGGCAGTTTCGATTCCTGGAATCCGCTGTATAACCTGCACGGCTGCTACAGCGAGGAATCTGGCCGCGGCAAGTTCAACCTGGGCCGTTACTGCAACGAAAAAGTCGATGCCATTGCGGATAAGGTGCTGGTGGAAACGGATACCGCCAAGCGCACCGCGATGATCCATGATGCGTGGAACATGACCACCGCGGACATCGCTTATATTCCGTTGCATCAGCAGGCGGTGGCATGGGGCGTTAGCAACATGATCACGCTGGGCCAACGGGCCGACAACCAGTTCCACTGGCGTCACGTCACGGTGAAGTAGACCTCGCTCTAACCAGCGCCGGGTTCTCCGGCGCTGACCGTTGGTAATCAGTAGTCATACGCCCACATGCTGGCGCTCATCGTTAGGCGCATCATCCAATCGATAGTGGTGATGCTGGCGGTCGCCCTGCTCGCGTTTACGCTGTTTCGCTACGTCGGCGATCCGGTCTCGCAGATGGTCGGTCAGGAGACGCCCATCGAAGAGCGTGAGAAGTTGCGCGAGAGGCTGGGGCTCAATGATCCCGTGCTGGTGCAATTCGCCCGTTTCGCGGGCAACACCCTGCGCGGTGAATTCGGTATCTCTTACCGCATCGGCAGACCGGTCAATGAGCTGATCTCCGAGCGCATGCCGGCAACCCTTGAACTCAGTTTGATCGCCGCCCTGTTCTCATTGCTAGTCGGCATACCCATGGGGGTGTACACGGGACTGCACCCAAGCCGATGGCTGAGTAAGGTGTTTCTCACCGTGTCCCTGATCGGTATCTCCTTGCCCACTTTTTTTATCGGTATCTTGCTGATTTTGTTATTCGGTGTGGTGTTGGGTTGGTTACCCACTTTTGGCCGTGGGGAAGTGGTGCAACTCGGTTGGTGGTCCACCGGACTGTTGACCGTGGAAGGCTTGAAGGCGCTCATCATGCCCGCGTTTACCTTGGGTATGTTTCAGTTGACTTTGATCATGCGCCTGGTGCGCTCGGAAATGCTGGAAGTATTGCGCACCGACTATGTGAAATTTGCCCGGGCCAGGGGATTGACCAACCGTGCCGTGCATTTCGGTCACGCACTCAAGAATACGCTGGTGCCGGTGATCACCATTACCGGTCTACAGGTCGGATCGATCATCGCTTTTGCCATCATCACGGAAACGGTGTTTCAGTGGCCAGGCATGGGCTTGTTGTTCTTACAGGCCATTCAATTCGCCGACATTCCCATCATGTCGACTTATCTCATCTTGATCGCGGCATTCTTCGTCATCATCAATCTCACCGTCGATTTGCTCTATTTCGCCGTTGATCCGCGGTTGCGCATAGACCGTAGCGTGGCGGGCGGCCATTGAACGGACGGCCATTGAAGATGATCGCGGCCAGAGTCAAAGACTGGTGGATAAGGGCGCTGGACAGTGACGTGTTCTGGAGCTTCAAGGGTTCCAAAGTGACCATCGTGGCTGCGTTGTGGACGCTGATCGCGGTAGTGTGCGCCGTCTTTGCCCCTTGGATCGCGCCGCAAAACCCATTCGATCCGGGCGCACTCGATTTGATGGATGCGTTTGCTCCGCCCCTATGGATGGAGGAGGGCACGGAGCAATTTTGGTTGGGCACGGATGATCAGGGGCGGGATCTGTTTTCCGCCATTCTCTACGGCTCGCGGGTCTCGCTGTTGGTCGGCTTCGCCTCCGTCCTGTTGTCCATGGTGCTGGGGGTGTCCCTCGGGCTCATCGCCGGTTATGCCGGTGGCACTACGGATGCGTTCATCATGCGGGTGGCGGACGTGCAGATCAGCTTCCCGGCCATACTCATCGCTCTGTTGGTGGACGGCGTGGCCCGCTCCGTGGTGCCGCCGCAGATGCATGAGCGCATCGCTATTCCTGTTTTGATATTCGCCATCGGCGTGTCGGGGTGGGTGCAATTCGCCCGCACGGTGCGCGGCTCGACCATGGTGGAAAAGCATAAAGAATACGTGCAAGCGGCCCGTGTGATAGGCCGCTCCTCCATCGCTATCATGTTGCGGCACGTACTGCCGAATGTGATGGGGCCGGTGCTGGTGATCGCCACCATCGGACTGGCCGTCGCCGTGTTGACCGAGGCCACTTTATCGTTCCTCGGTGTGGGTGTGCCGCCAACGGAGCCCTCCCTCGGTACGTTGATCCGCATCGGCAATAATTTCTTGTTTTCCGGGGAGTGGTGGATCGTTATTTTTCCCGGCGTCGCACTCGCAACCCTCGTTCTGGCGGTCAATCTGCTGGGCGATTGGCTGCGTGATGCGCTCAACCCGAAGCTGCGCTGAGCATGAGGGCACCTCTAACAATGCACTTTTTCCGCGCTTGCGGCGTCAGCGCCGTGCTCGAATCCTCAGGTATCACCTATACACTGCGGTTGTGCGCGCAGTGCTTCCTTGCACTCACGAAAAAATGACTATTGTTAGAGGTGCCATGAGTCAGTCCGCTCTTTTGGCCGTGCGCAATTTGCGTATCGAATTTCCCACGCGGCGCGGCACCTTGGTGGCGGTGGATGATGTGTCGTTTGTCATCGAGCCTGGCGAGATCTTGGGGGTGGTCGGCGAGTCGGGGGCGGGCAAATCCCTGACCGGGGCCGCCATCATCGGTTTACTGGAGCCGCCTGGGCGGGTGGCCGCAGGCGAAATTCATCTGGAAGGTCAGCGCATCGACCATTTGCCCTACGAACAGATGCGCAGGCTCAGGGGTGATCGCATAGGGGCCATTTTTCAAGATCCGTTGACCAGCTTGAACCCGCTATACCGCATCGGCAGGCAGTTGACGGAGACCATTCTCACGCACATGGATTTGACGCTGGCCCAAGCGCGGACGCGGGCGCTGGATCTGTTGAAAGAGGTGGGGATCCCGAGTGCCGAAGAGCGCATCGATCACTACCCCCATCAGTTCTCCGGCGGGATGCGCCAACGGGTGGTCATTGCCTTGGCGCTATGCGCCGAGCCGCGCCTCATCATCGCCGATGAACCGACCACGGCGCTGGATGTATCCATTCAAGCTCAGATCATTGCGTTGTTGAAGCGGCTCTGCGCGGATCACGGCACGGCGGTCATGTTGGTGACCCACGATATGGGCGTTATCGCGGAGGCGGCGCAACGGGTGGCGGTGATGTATGCGGGCCGCTTGGTGGAAGTGGGACCGGTGGCGGAGGTCATCCGCGCAGCCAAACATCCTTATACCCGAGGCCTCATGGGCTCCATTGCGCACATCGGGCTAGCGGTGGATACGCTGGAGCAGATCGATGGGGCGATGCCCCGGTTGCATGCGATCCCGTCCGGGTGTGCTTTCCACCCCCGCTGTGGTCAGGCGATGCAACGCTGTTTTGAGGACCGGCCGGAACTTGTCGCAGTCGAGGGTTCCGAGGCCGCTTGTTGGTTGTATCCGGCATGAGCGACAACCGTCATCGCCAGACTCTTGTGAAAGTGTCCGGCTTGGCCCGTTATTTCGACGTGTCGCCGCCATTTTTGAACCGTCTGTTCGAGGGCAAAGCTAGACAGGTGTTGAAAGCGGTGGATGGGGTCGATTTCGCCGTCAATCGCGGCGAGACCTTCTCCCTGGTGGGCGAATCAGGCTGTGGCAAGTCCACCGTGGCACGCCTCATCGTGGGCTTGTATCAGCCGACGCGGGGCAATATCTTTTTCGACGGGGTGGCATTGGGCGGTTTGGCTGACCGCCGCACAGTGCCGCATATCCAAGCCCGTATGCAGATGATCTTTCAAGACCCTTATGCGTCCCTGAATCCGCGTTGGCGGGTGTCCGACATCATCGCCGAACCGGTCCTGGCCCGTGGCAATAGCGGTGCGCGGGAGGCATTGCGCCAACGGGTGGGTGGCTTATTGGAGCAAGTAGGGTTGTCCGCCGCTGATGGTGAGAAATTTCCCCATGAATTCTCCGGCGGCCAGCGCCAGCGCATTTCCATCGCCAGGGCGCTGGCCGGAGAGCCGGAGTTCCTGGTGTGCGACGAACCCACATCGGCGTTAGACGTATCAGTGCAAGCACAGATCTTGAATCTGATGAAGGCGCTGCAATCCGAACTCAACCTGACGTATTTGTTCATCAGCCATGATTTGGCGGTGGTGTATCATGTATCCACCAATGTCGGGGTGATGTATCTGGGACGGCTGGTGGAGTGGGCGCCCACACAGTTGCTGTTCAACGAACCGCTGCACCCCTACACTCGCATGCTGCTGGATGCGATCCCGGATCTGGCGATCACCGGCAGGGCGCGCATACCGGTATCTGGCGAGGTGCCAAGTCCGATCAATCCCCCCTCTGGCTGCCCGTTCCATCCCCGCTGTCCGTTGGCCAATGGCCGGTGCGGCCAAGAGATGCCCGCGCCCATGGCGGTGGGCGGGACTCATGTAGCGTGTCATGCCGTCGCAGAGGGGCGGTTGCCCTCCTTGGAAGCGTACCGTGCCGCGCGGTAGGGTTTTGACCGCCTGTTAATGGCTGCCCGCTAATGACTAGGTTGGTGCGCCACTAGTGCACCTCTAAAAATTACGATTTTGACATTTTGCCAGAGCGTAAGTTACTGATTTTATTGATCATCAGATTTCAGAATGTGAATTGTTAGAGGTGCCCTGAAGTGAAGCTTGGCATGATGAACATGGTGTACAACATGAGACGCTTTGTGACTTTGTGCAGGAGAGATCTATCTGCAATTTGAGAAAAAAGGAAAATGACCCTTTTTGGACAGGAAAAGTCGGCTTATCGAAGCCGAGAAGCGCGACATCCGGCATGAAGTAGTCGTCACTCGGTGTTGACTGAGAAATCCCAAAGTCATGTGGATAGAAATGGAGCTTATTCTTGAATTTTTAGAGGTCCCCCAATGTTTTACAAGCCGCTTCAGTCACACCTGATCCAATCGGTAAATTATCCGACTGATGCCGAGAATAATGCATCTTGGATTGGTTGTTCTTAAAATAAGTGACCGATGCCAATAAGTGCTCTTTATCGGTCTTTTTAAACGACCCACTGTCAAGGTGCTCTTTTAACTCATTGTATAGCCGGGTCGCTGAACCCGGTTGGCTTTTAAGTCGATGACAGGCTTGGTCAAGCCACTCTTTACGTGCAACACCCTGTCTTTTTCCCGAAAATAGCGCATCGGCGGCTTGGCCCAGATAACCCACAGCAGGCCAGAAATCCACCCACTGTCGATCAGTTCTAGACCTCAAATAAGACCCATTACCTCTCGCTCCATCAGCTATGGCAACATAGCTTGCCTTGGGATATCGCTCCTTGACCTTCGATAACTCTTGATCCAATCGATCATAAAACGTCTTCTTGCCATACTCCGGTGTCGCCCCCATTTGAATGGTATGCAGTCTTTGCCCTTCGCCATCATGAAGACTGATAGTCCCCACCATTGACTCGCGCCAACCGCCTTCAGTTAACAGCTTGCAGGTCCCATCTATGCCGACACTCACGCTCTTAACCGGTTTGTCTAATTGCGGTGGGGCATAGGTCCATGCCTGTTCTTTCGCTTGAGCGACGCCTCCCACTGCGTCACCGATGGATTTCAAATAGCTTCTCGCTATGCTCCGGCCATGACAGTGCTGCAGGTCAAACAAGGCTCGACTAGAGCCCAGTTCCGCGTATTGACAAGAGAGCAACTTGACAAAGCCGGGTGTTGCCGTTGGAGAGATTCTTGCGTCTTTTTCCAATGGACAATATTGACGGCCACCTCGAGTTGATTGATAAACGTGGCGCTCCACTTTGGCCTCACCCCACTGAGTTTGATAGGTTTTATGGTAAAGCCCTTTCGAGGTCAGCTTGATATCACCCAAAAATGATTGGAGAGCCATCGGTATCGAACTGTTTAAGGGCTTGTTCAGCCGCCAAACAACCTACATTATTCAACGCATCACGAATCGCTTCTTCGGAGCGAAGCATTGATTTGGGATCTAAAGAAATGGTGACTTGCAAGGTAACCGTTGCATCACTGCACTTGACTATTTCCGCATGGCTCATAATGGTATTCTTCTCTTGACAAAAGAGAGCAGATTATAACTCAACTACCGGCAGATGTGTACATTATTTTAAGAGCGTACCCTTCAAAACTCACGTTAACTATATACAAGGAGTATCCCTTCATGAAACCAATCAACTCTCTCTTATTACTATTGGTTTTTTCTGCAAACGCACAGGCTGATCAAGCTGTCACGTTAACCGGACACAATCTCACCATCAAGCAAACGGTTCGCGTGGCGCGTGACAATGCAACGGTGTTCATTCCGCAAGCGGCTATGGAAAAAGTGCAGCGCTCCTATGATCTGCTCATGCTGGCTGCCTGCGAAGGCCACAAAATCTACGGCATCACGACCGGGGTGGGGGAAAACAAAGACCGCCCCATTCATCTGGAATGTGGTGCAAGCGGCAAGCCCACAGAGGAAGATCTGAAGCCGTCGAGAAAATTTAATCGCACCATGTTGATGGCGCACAGTGCGGCAGTTGGACCTTCAGTCAGTGAAGCTATTATACGAGCAACCATGTTGGTGCGGCTGAATGGCATACTGTATGGCGCGACAGGCGCACGACCCAAGGTGGCCAGGCTTTACCAGGCTTTTTTAAATCACCGCATTCATCCGGTAGTCCCTTCCCGAGGGTCGGTGGGCATGGCTGATATCATCATACTGCCGCATATCGGCTTAGCAATGATGGGAAAAGGCCAGGTCACTTATCAAGGCAAGCTGATGACTGCGAGAGATGCATTAGCAAGAGCCGGGATCAGGCCACTGACACCGGTGGGCAAAGATGGCTTAACCATCACCAGTTCCAATGCCTATAGCGCATCGCATGCTGCACTGCTGATTCATGACATCGAAACCTTGCTACATAAAGCTGACTTGGTATTTGCGCTGAGTCTTGAGGGATTGAATGGCAATATCGCGCCCTTGTTGGATGAGGTCCATCAGATGCGCCCCTACCATGGGCAGGGCATCACCGCTGCAGCGATTCGTGAGCTGTTGGCGGGCAGTTACCTATGGCAAAAAGACACCATTTTCGAACATCGTCCTCTACAAGATGCCTTGAGCTTTCGCGACGTCAGCCAAGTGCATGGCGCAACGCGTGATACCCTGGCCTTTCTGAAGAAACAAATCCTCGTGCAAATCAATGCTTCCGATGACAATCCCTCTGTTATCCTGAAGCCTGAGCCTGTGCCTCCGTTTGTGCTGAACCCACAGGCGCAAGCTCATCAATACTATGTGGTCAAGGATGACGTTGTACATGGCATGGTCAGCCCTTCAGCCAACTTCGAACCATTGCAATGGGTGTTACCGCTGCAAAGTGTCGGCGTCGCTTTGAGCCATGTGTCGCGTTTGTCCTGTTACCGCATGATTAAGCTGGGCACAGAGCATTTCACCGGGTTGACGCGCTTTTTAAGCCCAGAACCTGAGCCGCAACCTGGGGTAACCGATCAACCCGACGAACCGCCGCCGATTATTTTCGGGGCGATTCAAAAAACCTGCGGCGCACTGGATACCGAAAATCGTGCGCTCAGCAATCCGGTCTCGGTCGATTTTCTGTCATTGGCAGGTGATATCGAAGACCATGCCACCAATGCGCCTTCACTGCTGTCCCATAAACTTTCATGAGAATGTAAACTGTATCTGGACCTGAGTTTCAATAGGGCCTGGAGGGTCTCCTTTGAGTAGTCCCCACAGGTCTCTTCGCTCAAATAAATTGACTTGAAAGAGTCGAATAATCTGTTGAATGCTTAAATCGAGTTTGCTACAAAATTTCAGGTAAGCAACCATTAAATACATACACATAGCGACCCATAATTTGAGTCATGACAGCATTTTTTGACGTCCCTACGAATGACTTAATCTTCAAATTTTGTTTGATGCATTTGAAAAATAACTCGATTTGCCAACGCGACTTATAAATATCTGCAATGGTTTTGGCAGCCAATTCGAATGGATGGGTGAGAAAGACGTAATGCTTGCCGGTCTGTGGGTCCCGATAACCAATCCGGCGCAACTTAATCGGACAGGTATCGGCTTTAGGGCCCGTTAAAATCAGCGTCTGATCTGAGGTGATGCCCTGCTCTTTATTCACCGGATGGCGAGAAATCACTCGGTATTTCGTATTGGCTTTCAACCGGGTGACAAAATAAATCCCCTTTGAATTGAGCCAGTTAAACCACGTGAAGTCCGTATAGCCACGATCAAACACCACAATAGAACCCGCATCCAGTTCTAAACTACGGCCCTGTGTAATATCTTGTTGTTTGCCTTCGGTAATAGTCATAAAGACCGGTAAAAAACCATCATGGTCCAGACCAACATGTAGTTTAATCGCGCCTTTGGTCTTGCGAAATTTGGCCCAAGGAAATAGTGATAAGCATCAATCGATGGTCGATGCATCCAAGGAATAAAGCTTATTTTTAAAACGAAACCCATGCCTAGGCGCCAAGCTTTGACATCGTGCCAGCAGCTTCCAAAATAATCCTTCGTAGAGTGGATAAGGCTGTTGCTCGTTAACGCGAGCCAGAGAACTTCGACTGACCTTACCGATACCCAAATGGTAACTTTTGCGGCGTTGTTTATCCAGATTGCTGACAATATCTCGCAAACTACAGCGACCGGCGAGTTGGGCAAAACTCAACGCCACAAACTGTGACCAGCGTGACATTGTCCTCAATACACGGCCTTTATGGTGGGTTTTTGCGAGGGTTTCAAATTCATGTCTAGAAATCAGTTTTAGCAGCTGTGAAAATACGCTGTTACTGTGACTCAAGGCTATTATCCTGTTGATATTAAAAGATATTCTGAACCTCTATTCTAACAAATTAGCGCAGAATAGTCTTTGATTCTAAGCGCATTCAAAAGTTTGTGGGACAGCAGTGATGCGCCTTATGTTGGCATGCGCCTGAGTAAAATCGTCGATAATTTGTATTACATTCTGGGCATAGAACTTTTACATGCTGCACAGGCGATTGACCTTAGAACGCAAAAAGCGGGGCAGCAGGGCGCGAGGCTTGCGCTGGGTCGAACAACCAAGGCATTTTTTGACGCGTATCGGGAACAGGTGTCTTTTTTGAACAAAGACCGGGTGCTTTCGATCGATATTCAAAAATCTTACGAGTTTTTGCAAGGGTGGAAAATACTTTAAGCGTCTTAAACAACTACTCTATCCGGTTGCGTTCTTTATAGCTTAGGGGTTGGCACCGGCCACCGAAGCGCGCTGCGCCCCGATGGTGCAGTATCTGCGTACAGCCGGCGTTAGAACAACTGTACTGAGACCACGTACCTTTGGGTGACAGCGGGGATGGGGATAGAAAATTTAAGCGGCCTTTGGGGCAGCATGGCTGAGTCTCGAGGTAGGTTCATAAGGCGAAGCCCCGGGACCACCCATCGGCGCAGCGAGCGGCTTAGACGAGGCCCTACGTCAGGCGCGTCGCTCGCCGGCAGCCGTTGCGATTGAATCTGAGGGCGTGTGTGTCGTGACGTGCGTTAACCGCGGGCCATGGGCTCGAATGGCACACGCTATTGGTAGGCTCAGCGCGGCCTTGATGCCATGGTGCCATCAGGGGGCTCGGTGCCGCGGCGGTTAAGGTGTTGGCGGCTCCGAGCCCTCACCCCTGGCTCGGTGACAACCGCACTGACACGCCCCTCACCCTCGCAGCGTGGGCCGCGGCTGATATCGATAGCGAACGCGTTGCAATCGAGCCCGCCCGTTCAGTGGCGCGCTGGGCGGCCCATCATCTTCGCCATCTTCGCTGGGATTGGCGGTGGGCGTCGAGGCACTTTGCGCTGACCGCAGGGACCGCCCGCAACCGATTGGGAGAGGGCCCGTTGGAGCGGGAACAGCTTTTACCCGGCGTGCGTGCGACCGGTCGCGGATGCGAAATCACCGCGATGGGTTTACCGGCTTCGATGTGGAGCTTTGCCGGGAAAGGGTAGCGTGACTGGACCGGTTTCTTCGTAGAGCCCCGCTGGGCCCAGATTGGTGCCGAGCCCGCGCTCCGCGACGCTCACTATCAGGCGCTTGCGCTCACATTAGTGCTTTGGCAGGTGCCGCAAGCTGTTGATATGACGTAAGTGTCCTAGGCTTAGTTCGGACTCGTAATCCGCTGGTCCCAGGTTCGAGTCCTGGCGGGCCCACCAGTTAACACCCTCTTTTTCGGATGGCCGCGGATAGGGTTTCTCGCAAGACCATGCACTGGACTCGCACTGCCCCTGGCCATCGCTTACAGTCCTTCTAAACTGCCCAAAGACTGCCAGGAACTGGGCAACTGTCGATCTTGATGGTTAGCAGCGAACAAGCACATGACTTGAAACGCCCTCAAATCGACGACAGAAACTTGAGCAAGGATTGACGCTCGCGCTTGGTCATGTTCACGAACGCCTCTCGTGACATCTGCGCTTCTCCGCCGTGCCATAAAATGGCCTCGGATAGACTTCTAGCCCGCCCATCGTGCAGCAAGGTGACGGCGCCGGAGACCACCCTAGTCAGTCCGATAGCCCACAGCGCCGGCGTGCGCCAGTCACGAGGTCCAGCCGCGAAGTCCGGTTTGCCATCGGCCAGTCCCTCTCCCATGTCGTGCAACAGTAAATCGGTGTAGGGCCAGAAAGTCTGGCCTGCCAGTTGCGGAACAGTCGGGTGCGTGCCGCCCGTTCGCAGCGAGGGCACATGACAGATTGCGCACTTGGCGGCTTCGAACAGACGCTCCCCTTCTTGAAATTCGGGGTCGTCGGTATTTCTCCAGGCTGGCACCGCGAGCGTCTGGGTCCAGAACACCAGTTGTTCCCAGTCGATGTTGATCAACTCGGGTTGATTGCCCGGCGGCTGCGCGGCGCAATCAGCCTGCGGCGCCGGACAGTTGCTCTCGTTGTACAGTCTGGAGGTAACCCCAAGATCCTCGGCGAAGGCCGCGGCGATTTGTTGAGCGATGGAAGGTTGATTGGCTTTCCAGCCAAATCGTCCAACAGCCTTACGTCCATTGATGTCATCCCAGACCTCGTTCAGGCGTCCGTTCACGCCGTGCCAGCGCTGCCGCTTGGCTAGCTCGCGCAGAGCCCGCTCCGGGACCGCCTCGAGCAGCCCGAGTCCGACTAGGGGCTGTGCGATCCGCAACGATGTCTGCACCTCAGCCGGAAGCTGACCGAAGTAGAGGCGTTTCCATTGGAGCACCGGTTCACGCAAGGACACGCGCTCACCGTCCGCCAACTTGACCTCGAACTCACGCCAGCCGATGGCAATGTCGGCCTCCGGGCGAACCCGCTCGCCCAGGAAGGTCGCGTCACGGTCCTCACCCATAAGGCCGCGATTCTGGATCTGATGCCCGTAGCCTGGCACCGGGAGCGAGTGGCCTCTGTCATCGAATCCGGGTAGGGCGACTCGAACCAGCACTGACACAGGCGCTTGCGAAGCGCGCGGGGCGACGCCGCGCCCAGCGTTGATGTGGCAAACGCTACACCGGTCGGCGTTGAAGGTCGGCCCCAGACCCCAGTCGCCCGCGAGCGATGGAAACTGTACCCACCGCTGGTTGAAATGATGACGCCCGCGCATGAAGGTCTGGCGCTGCTTGAAGGTGAGTACCGGTGCCGGCTCAATCAGGGCTTTGGCATCCGAGTGCTGGAGCGTGAAGTCCCCGCCAGCGGGCCGCGGGTCCAACGATGCGCCCGCGTGAAGTGTACTGGCCAGCGCACCGATCATGGCCACGGCCACCACAAGCCCCAGCGTGCCGGCCACGCGCCGGATTACAGCGGATGCAGACAATTCCAGTGCCTCTTCGTGACTTTCATACGACCGCCGCCATGGTGGCGCCGGGGGCGAACGCCCCGCGGCGATTCGATTGGCGCACCCACGCAGATAGGACCGAGGTCAGATGGGACCGAGGTCCGCTGATCGCGCTAAGCCTTGGCGACGTACCCGTAATAGGTGTTGTTGCGATCCGTGTCGCCCCCCATCGCGAGATATTCCTGCTTGATCGCCGTGAGCTTGTCGGCTTCGAACGCAGGACCCTGAGCAAGATTCAGGTCCAGATTATAGAGGTGGGCCGAATTGAGTCCGAATATCTTCTGCTTCACCTCGCTGTTCGGACCGCCAAGCGCGATCTTCCACCCTTGTGACTGCATGATGTCCTCGGGGATCTCGAGACGCCGCAGCGCCTCGATCTGCCACTGCGGGCTGCCATACCAAACCGAGTCCGTGCCCCAAACAACACGTTCCGGGCCCATTTCGTTGACCAGTTGGCCGAGGAACGCCGCGCAGAATCGCGGATCGGTCACCGCGGTACTGGCAAACGTCGTCCCCACTTCGGCATAGACGTTGCTCACGCCGAACTGCTCGGGAATTCGTGCAAGATCGGTGGACCACTGGATGTAGCCGCTCTTCTCGAACTCCGCCATTTCGAGCTTCGGCTCGTCGGCCAGCCATGGCCGCAACGCGGCGTGGTAGATAACGAAATTCATCCCCGGCCAATCCTTCGCGGCCTGACCCAAATCGTTGACGGTGGCGCTCTCCCAAGTGCCGGCGAACGCTTTCTCGTAGTCGCGCGGCATCAGTCCTTTGTGGATGCAGATAGTGTTGATGCCGGCCTTGATGGCCTTCTCGTAAAACGGGTACATCAACTTCTCGTCATCCAACCGCCAGGCGTATTTCGACGGCCCGAACGGATCGCCGATCGTGTACGACTTCCAACTCGCCGGATGCAACTCTTCGATAGCCCGATCGACTTCGTCCATCCAGTTCGGATACTTCGGCGTTATGACCGCATGTCCCAACATGCGGGTTGCGTTGGCGAGTTTGTTCACCGAGCGGCATGCGTTCTGGATGGCGTCGTTGGAAATCAACCACCACGACGGATCATCGAAGGGGGCGCCCGATAACAGCGCGACCTTGGTGTCACTATCGAGAAAGATTTCTTTCAGGTAGTTATCCATCTTGTAGCGCGCCAATGTCATGGGCGCCTCGCCGATGCGCGGATTGACTTTTGCACCGACCGCCCATTTCGTGAGTCCGAGTAGACCTTCTTGATTGAAGTCATCCCGGATGAAGTGGGTCTGATCATCGAAGATGAACTGATTCTTCAGTTGGGCCGCGCGGCGATCGGACATCTGCATATCCGCGGCCTCCGCTTCGCGCGCGCTGAAGATCGGGCCAAACACCTGATTCATCGCGAGAAACGCGGTAGCCATGCCGGCTGAAGTCGTTAAAAAATTGCGCCGGCTCATGCCGTGTTTCTTGGCATGGTAGTCGCCCATTTCCTTGATGAGACCTTCGACCTTGCGCTGATCTTCGGTTTGCGGAAGAGGGTTGTACTCACCGTTAGAGACGACCTGAGTCGGGACCGGCGAGCGGAACGCAACCTCATCGGCCGCAGCGACCAGTTGCATCTCCTCGTCACTCATGTGTACACCAATATGACGTTGTTTTTTCTTCATTACCTTTACTCCTTCAGCGAGTGGCGGCGGCATAACGGTGAAAATGCCGCCGGGGTGAAAATGCAGCCGGGCTTTTATTTCATTTCCGAACAGTTGTTCAGTCCTTGTCGAATGTGTACTTCCTGTCAGGCTCGACAATGCCTTCGCAAGCCTCCTTGACATTGTTTTTCGCGTTGTTGCACGCAGTGCCTATCTGCACCATCGAGTCCTTCTTCGCGTTCTTCGGGTCACAAAAATACGCCATCTGACTCTTGGCATCCTCGCAGGTACCAACGCGCGACTTTTCACTCTTGGACGTGTCCCCTGCGGCTTGTACGTTCAGCCCAGCCGCGGCAATGATGAGCACCGAAACGTAAGTCCGTAGTTGCATTTGAATGACTCCTCGATAATGTTCCGGGAACAAGACGCAAGCGGAAGATTCCAGTTCACGATGTTTTGGTTCGAGCACATGGGTCCTGCTGTTGGAGTGGCGAGATACTGCCGAAGATAGCGGCAGAAGTCACGGCTACAGACTAGGAACGAGCTCCATGCGTGTCCACCGGGTTCCCTTGGATATCCCGTGTTAATTACCGTATGTACGGGAACCCGACTCACAAGAAACGGACCTTTTTTGCCGATGTGTCTTATGGGCGCCTCTAACAATAGTCATTTTTTCGTGAGTGCAAGGAAGCACCGCGCGCACAACCGCAGTGTACAGGTGATACCTGAGGATTCGAGCACGGCGCTGACGCCGCAATCGCGGAAAAAGTGCATTTTTAGAGGTGCCCTAGTGTACTGATTCCGCTAGAGCCGCGCTTGGGGCCTCTATAACCGCGGTTCAACCGGCACGCTTCCCCAGCTACATCACCAATCTGCAAAACATCGCCGGCTGACCGCTTGGGGATCGAAGCGTGTGCATCAACACCCAAGCGCAAACGGCCTCGCCGGCTCGTAGTACACACGCGCCGCCGGCGCCGACTCCAACTCCCGCTCGGGCTATCGCAGCGCCATCAGGCATCCACCGAATACACACCCGGTGTCGATGCAGATCGTTCGATTGACCCACCCGGGATCAGGCACCGGAGTATGGCCATACACCACGGTGGCAGCGCCCCGGTACTCCGATGCCCAGTCGTAGCGCGCCGCTAGACCGAACTCGCCGGTTTCCCCGGTCGTCTCATCATGGAGTGCGAACTCCCGGCACCCGCGGACGCCCTCCCTTGCAACTCTTCAGACAGCCCAGCAGGCGCTACCACTGAGTTGCCATCGTCGAGCACAAGGTGGCTCACCAAAACGTCGATAAAATCAGCCACCTCCGTCGAAAATTCGTCCGGTTCTTGGCCCGTCTGCTCAAGCGTCTCGGCAAGTCCGTGAGTGAGTCGAACATCACGCCCACGCAACTTTCGCATCAGCTTGACATCGTGATTGCCAGACACGCAAAACGCCGCACTCTTGCGGACCGTATTCATTGCCAGTCTCAACACGGCGGGACTGGCGGGACCACGATCGACTAAGTCGCCCGCGAAAATCGCGCGGCGGGCCGGGTGGCGAGCGGCGCGTAGCGTGTCGGGTACCCCCATCTGGGGTGCGCCACCGAGGCAAGCCAAGGCGCGCCCACGAGAACCGATACAGCCGGCCAGTCCTGGCGTCCAGGTGGCGGCGGCGAAAGTGTCGTTGGAGGCGCCCAGTGCCGCGACGCACACCTGGGCATGGAGGAAGCCATAGTGGCGCACTCGCTGTATGCCCCTGGGCTGGATTATGCTCCTGGGCTGGATATGGATGGCGATGCGCCACAGGCACCCGGCCAGCGGCAAAGCGAGGCGCTCATAGTGCCGGGTCTTGGCGCTGCGGTAGCAAACAGTCACGGTGCGCGGGGCTGAAGCGAAGCGAAGAATATCGCGCTCGGATATCGCGCTCAGATATCGCGCCGCGATAGAGATATTGCAGCACCGGCACAGCGTTGCCGACGAACGGGTAGTGCACGCCTCATTTTCGCTGATTGAGCCGCGCCATTAGTGTGCAATACACAGCCCCAGCGGTTGTGTTACAGCACCAGGAAGACGCAGCACAAAAAGCCATTCTTGAAGATCCAAGGGGCGTTCGCGGTACTCACCGAGCCGGTCAGTTATTCACACTGTGCGCGAGGCGCTGGCTTGACTCACGCCACGCGGCGGCTGACTTCATTACCCAGGGCCGCGACATTACCCAGGGCCGCGACATTGTCCGGACCAGCGAAGCGGGCCAGTGCGTCAAGGTCTAATACCCGGACCGCATTGCCTTTAAAGCACACCAGCTTACGTTTTTGCAACGTGTCTACGCAGCGGCTGACGGGCTCGGCGGCTAACGAGCAAGTGCCGCCCGATGTCGATCCGTTGCATGGGCAAAATAAATTGACACGGATCTTGTCCATGGGCGCTTTGGTAGGCGCGGACAGTTGCAACGAGAAGCCGGCGACTTTCGCGGGCGCGTTGCGCCGCGAGAGGGATGCGATTAGGTGTTGTGCCCGCGTCAAGGAAGCGGCACACCAGTGCAATAGGCAACGGTGCAAGGCGGGCTCGGTGTCGCACAAGTCCCATAAAACGGTCTTCGCAATGCGGCAAACCGTGCCATTACAAAAGGCCATTGCGTGCGTAGGCCACTGCGTGCGTTGTTGGTGCAACTCAATGATGTGTTCATTACCGCTGTATGACAGGGCGACGGACTTCAAACAGCCGGTACGCACTACCGTTAGGCCAGTAAAGTCGTCACCGGCCCGGTGCACGTACTCCCCGCGCTCCACCAATTTGAAATGCGCTTTAACTTGAGCAAGCGCTCGGCGGCTGCTCCGATCAGCACCGATGGCCAAGCACTGGTTAAACATAGGGCAAGCACCGCAACATACATAGTGCGCGCCGCTGGATACGTTGACGGAGAGCATTGTGTTCATCGTGCACGGCCTCAGCCTACGGGGAACTACGCGCCATCTTCGGCACAAAGCCGGTGCGATACCATACATACTTTCCCTATGGTCCTAACAGTGCATGCCCAAGGTGTGTGTGCTGGGCGCCTTGACCGGCGTCAACCGGTCGGCTCGGTGCCGGTTTATATTGGCCGCCGCTGCTCCTCCAAGAATCTGACATTATGGCTGCTCAGGTGGTGAGTGGTTGGCCACATTCATTTTCCCGGATCGGCTAAGGCCCGGTGCGCAAGCGCTGGTGCGGGGCTTGCGTGAGCGGTCGATTGAACTCAGCGTGGTTTCCGGGGACGCTAGCGAGCCGGTGCGCCACGTTGGCGAGAAGCTCGGTATAGAGCGTCAGTGGTTGGCGTCAAACGCCGGAACACGGGCAGGCCTATCTCGACTTGGCGATGGGCTCGCCCTACGAGCAACGGGCCGGCGCGGCCATGACCCTCCCCCCGGCGCGCCCGCGCCGGCACCGCGCTGAGCCACCACCGCACACTTTCCCCCGCCGCACGGCCCAAGGCTCATCTACGCCGGGCAGAACTGAGGCTCGGCCCGAACCGCGGCCAGCGCCGGCGGGCAGCGCACCGGCAGTAGGCCCACATGTCCAAGACCTTCGCCGCGCAAACCGCAACACCCTGGGCGACAGGCTCTTCCAGACCCCGCCGATACCGCGACCTCACGGCAAATTGACCGTTGATAATTCCTATCAGCATCCGCATCCGCCGCGCTTGCACCCAGTCAACCAGTGCGGTCTTGCCGTGCAACGAAAACGTGTCTAAAACTGTCATGCCGGCACTTCCTCTTGTGTAGCGGATCAGCGCTCAGCGAGCCGACGATGTCTCGCCGTGCACCAGGCAAGGCGCCAGCTTGTCCCAATCGAACACAGCGCCTGTTCCGGGAACTTGCGGCGCGACAGCGAGGTGGTTTTCAACCACCAGCGGCCGGCTGGTGTATTCGTCAATCGGGAAACTGTGCACTTCGAGCCAACCGGGATTACTCTGCGCTGAAACGAGGCTCACGTGCAGTTCCTGCATGCCATGGCTGCACACAGGCAGGCCGGCAGAGCGCGCTTTTTCCGCGACCCGCAGCCAACCGGTGATGCCGCCGCAGTTCGACGAATCGGGCTGAATGTACGACAACCTCGCGCGCTTTAGCGCAAATTCGAATTCGTAGATGGTATGCAGGTTCTCGCCCATCGCCAGCGGCACACCGGTTTCGGTGGCGATGCGCGCGTAGCCGTCGTAGTCGTCGGGGTTGATCGGTTCTTCGAACCAGTAGATGTTCTGGTCGGCGAATGCACGCGCTGCACGGATGGCATGTTCGACACTCATCGAGTAATTGGCATCGACCATGAATGTCACGTCGTCTCCAAGCGCTTCACGACAGGCCGCGACGCGTTGAATGTCCTCGTCGAGATCATCCTTGCCGACCTTGATCTTGACGCCGTTGAAACCCGCGTCGCGGTAGCCGCGAACGTTCTGTAGCAGGCGCTCGAGATCGAAGTTCAGGTCGATCCCGCCACAATAGGCTTTGCAACGATCCGAGACGCCGCCGGCCATTTTCCACAAGGGCGTGTCATCGCGCTTGCCGCGCACGTCCCAGAGCGCAATGTCGATGGCGGACATCGCGAAGGACGAGATACCCCCGCGCCCGACATAGTGAATGTGCCAATACATCTCGTCGTAAAGACCGTCGATATCGTCGCTCTTCTGGCCGAGCAGGAATGGGTGCAAGTCATGCACGAGCATGGCGAGCACTGCATGTCCGCCACGACCGCCCGTGTAGCTGTAACCGGTACCGGTGATGCCGTCCGAGGTGGTTATCGTCGTCGTGATCAGTTCGAAATGCGTGTGATCGCCGTGTTTTGCGTCACTCAGAGTCTCGGCCAGCGGCACGCGGTAAAGGCGTGAGTAGACCTTCGTGATTGTTGTTTCTGTCATGGCTGACGCTCCAAATCGCCGTGATCGAAGGTCGCTCGGACATACTCCCATGCGGCATTCAAATGACTGATTAGCGCTTGCTCCGCAGCGTCCGGATCGCGGTCCTCGATGGCGAGAAAAATTCTCTCGTGGCTCTTGTAGTTCACGAGGTTGCGTTCCTTCGAACGCGGCATCTTTTCCCAATGGGGTGAAAGCCAGTCGATGTAAGCTTGTTGCACCGCCAGGAAAATCGGATTGCGTGGAACACGATAGAGCACGCCATGAAACGCCACATCGGTAGCGTAGAACTCGTCCAGATCACTGACGGCCGCTTCGTTCACGGCCAGGGCTTCGCGCAACTCGAGCACGTCTTCACGCCGTGCGGCACGAGCGGCTTCCCGCACCAGTGCCCGTTCCAGGAAAACGCGACTGTCGTAGAGATTCTTGACGCCGCCGCGTTCATCCAGCAAGTGACCCACGGTGCCACCGATTGCCTGGAGCGCGGCGGTGTAGTCCGGTTTTCGCACAATGGGCCTGAAGCGAGGTTTGCACTCGAGCAGGCCTCGATTCGCCAGCGCGGCAATCGCTTCGCGAACCACGGTGCGGCTGGCATGAAACTGCTGCATAAGGTCACGCTCCGCCGGCAGTGGCGAATCCACTGGCAACTTTCCCGAGACAATTCGCTCTTCCAGAGCCGCGATCACGGCGTCCGCGGCTCTGGGTCGCGCAGTCACTCCACTCGAATCCGCACTGTTCGAATCTGCACTGTTTTCGATTTGCTTCATGACCGCAGCGCGCTTTTTGGATGTCCTTTGCCCCAACTTTGGCGAGGGACCATATCATGCTGAATTTGGTCCGATCAAATAGAGGGCACCTCTAAAAATGCACTTTTTCCGCGATTGCGGCGTCAGCGCCGTGCTCGCATCCTCATGTATCACCTATACTCTGCGGTTGTGCGCGCGGTGCTTCCTTGCACCCACGAAACAATGACTATTTTTAGAGGTGCCCTAGAGTGTTAGATTCGACCCTCTCCAAGTAAATAGATGAAATCGAACTCGTTTAGCGAAAAACTTAAGAGCTTTTTATATTTTGGCTGTACCATTTTGCATTATGCAGGTATTGTGGTATGACCAAAAAAACAGATCATTGAACACTTTTCGAGCGCTGATTCGGCGCATGTAGTAAATCGGCCTTGCACAGGCCTTCACTGAGGGGGAAATGACAATGTCAGTCTCAAAACGTCTCGCGAGTCTTGCACTCGCCTCCGCGTTTGCCGCGGGAGCGGCAGGTGCGGCGGAAACGAAATTGCGTATCCAGACACACTTTTCGCCGGAGACCCTGTCGGGTTAGATGGCAGCTGAATTCATCGAGGACATCACGGCGATGTCCAACGGTGAAATCAAGGTTGAAATGTTCTACGCGTCGGCCGTTGTAAAGTCCGCGGAAACTTTCGATGCGGCGGCGACCGGCATCCTTGACTGCGACATGACGGGTGGTTCATATCAGACCGGCAAGAACCCGGCATTCCAGTTCGCCGGCGATTTGATGGGCGGTTACCAAAATCCGTATCAACAGATGGCCTGGCTGCTGCACGGTGGCGGCCGAGACCAGCTCAACGCGCTCTACAACGCTCACAACATGGAGTTCATCGGCTGGTGGATTCCTGGTCCCGAGTCGCTGTCGTCAACCAAGCCGCTGCGCCACGTGGGCGACTTCAAGAACTGGAAATTTCGTTCACCGCCCGGTATGGCCACTTTGGTATTCAAAAATTTGGGTGCTTCGCCGATCGTGATGGATTTCAACGAAATCTTCACAGCGTTGGAAACCGGCATCATCGATGGTGCTGATGCGGCCAACCTGACCAACAATGTGGGGCTCGGTCTGTACGACATCGCCAAGCACACCAACTTCCCGGGATTTCACTCGATGCCTGCGGACCATCTGGCATGCCGTAAAGACATCTGGGACAAGATGCCTGCCCACCACAAGGCAATCATGAAGGTCGGTCTGGAGGCGCTGGCGCTGCGCAACGCTACGATCAACGAAGTGAAGAACGCGCAAACCGCCAAGGAGCTGCGCGCCAAGGGCATCAACCTCTACGAGTGGTCGCCTGAAGAACTCGCGAAGTACCGTGACGCAGTGCAAAAAGGCTGGACCGAATTCGCCACTACCCCAGAAGCCAAGGCCCTGTTGAAAAGCCATATCGACTTCCTCAAAGCGCTAGGCGCAATGCGCTAGACAGCAACGCTTTTTTGTTGCGACCCGGCGGCAGGGCTCCAGGGCCTTGCCGCCATTTCCATAAAAAGAACCGATCTCCGGAGCACCGGGGAGGATATCACCGGGGGGATTAACGAAATGAGCGAGCAAACCGGCAGCCCGCGGGAATGGCTGATTCCATTCGCTTTCGTGGTCTGCGCTGGTTGGGCCATCTGGCACCTTCCCGCCTACATCATGGATTTCATACCGCACGAAAACGAAAGTCTGCATCAGCAGATGAGCGAGTTGCACGAGCGCAAAGACATCCTTGCCTGGCCGGGTTTGTTTGGCGGTTACGCGGATTTTCTCGACTGGTTGGCGCTTGTTTTGATGCCGATTGTTTTCGCCTTCGGCATGCGCGATATCAGAATCGCACACATGGAATTTGCTGAGTGGCGGCCAGTCGATCGCTTCTCGCTGTTCATCGGCCGGATCACGATGATTTTGATCATCAGTATGACGTTGATCATGCTCTACGAAGTTTTCCTGCGCTATGTGTTTGAGGCGCCCACGCTATGGGCTAACGAATTGACGCTGTGGATCGCCGGCTACGTCTTTTTGTTTTCGGGACTCTACGCGATGCAACAGCGTTGTCACATTCGAATTTTCATTCTTTACGACATTGTGCCGCGCTGGGCCCAACATGCATTCGACGTTGTATCCGTGGCACTGCTCAACATCTTCGCGGCGTTCCTGATCTACGGAAGCTACAGTCAGGTCTTCGGGGTGAAGTTCTACCGGTGGGAGATGTTTGGCACGGCCTTTGACCCTCCGATCCCGGCGACGGTACAACCAATGATTCTGATCGTCATAGTACTGATCACCATCCAGGCGACTATCAATCTGATTGCCGATTGGAATCTGGAACCCACGGCACACACGGCTGCCGACGACATTGACCAGGATGAGCTCGACGCCATCAAGCGCGCGGTGGGAGAAAAATGAATGGATGTCGGTACTATCTCAATCGTTCTCGTACTGGGACTGATCATCCTTCTGGCCATCGGCATGCCGCTGGGCCTCGCATCGGCGGTGCTCGCATTGCTGGTCATGATCATGAAATTCGAGCCGACGCTGCTAACCGATCCGATGAGTTTCGGAGAGGGCTTGCTGACGGGTAGACCCGGCACCGGACCACTTTACATACTGACGCAAAAGATTTTCGATCTGCTGACCGAGTATGTGCTGATTTCAGTGCCGTTGTTCATTTTCATGGCGTCGCTGTTGGAGCGTTCGGGCGTCGCCAAAACGATGTACGATTCGCTCAATTTCTGGCTGTCCAGCGTACGTGGCGGTATCGCTATCGTGACGTCGCTGATGGCGGTACTGCTTGCCGCCATGTCCGGCATAATCGGTGGCGAGGTGGTGTTGCTCGGCCTGATCGCGCTGCCGCAAATGCTGCGTCTGGGTTACAACCAGAACCTCGCGATCGGCACCATATGCGCGTCGGGATCATTGGGCACGATGATTCCGCCGTCAATCGTGTTGATCATCTACGGCCTCATCACCGAAACGTCGATCAAAGCATTGTTTACCGGTGCCTTCATTCCGGGTTTCATGCTTGCGAGTTTCATCATCATCTACATCGTCGTTCGCACGCAGATGAACCCGGCACTCGCGCCGCTCCCGGAGAAAAAAGAAGGCGATGCGGCAGGTTCCTACAAGCTGGTCATGTTCACAGGTTTTCTGTCTATCGTCGTCGGCTGCCTCGCTACGATTTTATTTGTACGTGCGCTGCTCTATACCGTGACCGGCGCCAACGCCGATTTGCCGGAGCAACAGGGGCCAGTTTTCCTGGGTATGACCTATCACCTGCCATGGCTCGGTGGTATCGCCGCTGCGTGTGGTGTGCTGTATCAGTTCGTGATCGGCAAGCAAAAATGCATCGACGGCTGGCACCACGGTAAAGGCCTCGTACCACCCGTCACGATCATCGGCATTGTGCTCGGTTCAATCTACGGCGGGGTCACCGGTATTACCGAGGCGGCCGGTATGGGCGCACTTGCGGTTTTTGTATTCGCGCTGCTGCGCGGTGAGGCGTCGATCGGTATGTTGTGGGACAGCCTGATGCGTACCTTGCGCTCCACGGGCACGATCATCTGGGTGACCGTCGGCGCCGCTGCTCTTTCAGGCGCGTACACCCTCGCCGGCGGACCATCCTATATCGCCCAGTTGATCGTCGGTGCCGACATGCCGGCGTTTCTAGTCATTCTGACGATGATGCTGATTTTGTTGTTCATGGGCGCTTTCATGGACTGGGTGGGCATTGTGCTGTTGATCATCCCGGTGTTTCTGCCGATCGTAAGAGCACTACCCATCGAGGAAATCGGCCTGTTCGGCCAGTTGGCGCCGCATCACGTTGCGGTCTGGTTCGGGGTGCTGTTTTGTATGAACATGCAGGTCAGTTTCCTATCGCCGCCGTTTGGTCCGGCTGCTTTCTATCTGAAGTCCGTGGCGCCGCCGCACATCTCGTTGACCGATATTTTCCGCGGCTTCCTCCCGTTCATCGGCGTGCAGCTGTTAGCGCTGACTGTCCTGCTGGTGTGGCCGTCAATCGTGGCGCTTTTGCTGTAGATGGTCCGAGGAGTCTGTAAGGGACGTTGATTCGTCAATTTCGGCGAGCGCGACTCACTATAGGGCGCCTGCCAAAAATAGTCATTGTTTCGTGAGTGCAAAGAAACACCGCGCACACAACCGCAGTGTATAGGTGATACCTGAGGGTTGGAGCACGGAGCTGACGCCGCCATCGCGGAAAAAGTGCATTGTTAGAGATGCCCTATCAAGCGTGCGGATATTTCCTGCCGTATCAGGCTATCTCAAATGAGAGGGCGCGTTCGGTACGTGCCGACTACGAGAAGGCCGAACGCACAGTGGCGGATAACGAATCACGACGGATGTAGGCGCAAAGGATGAAGGCGCAAGCGTGCCCGGCGGCGCGCTGTAGTTGTTTTTGGCCCAGCGCTATATGTGCTGGGCCTATCATCGCCGGGCCTATCATCATTGCTGTGCACTGCCGAATGATTCGGCTTTAACGCCCGGCCCAACCGTTCACTGTCAGCCGTAACGATACGGGCGGCCTGCCTTTTGCATATCGGCGTTGTACTTGCGGAAAATCTCCACAACTTTTGCCTTCGTGGGCGACTCGGCGGCGATTTCGTCCCAGAACTTAACCGCAGCCGCTTCCACCTGCGCCCACTCTTCATCTGCAATGGAGGTGAGTTTCAGCTTTGTGCCATTGACCCGCAGGCTGGCCTCCCCACCCCAGTACCACCATTGCCGGTAGTAGTGCGACTGATCCATGGCCATTTGCAGCAGGGTCTTCAAGTGAGCAGGTAAGCCGTTCCACCGGTCCATGTTGGCGAAGAACGAACCGGCCCACGCGCCGGAGATATTGTTGGTGAGAAAGTAGTTGGTCACATCGGCCCAACCGACCGTGTAATCCTCGGTGATACCCGACCAGGCGATGCCATCCAGTTCACCGGTCTGTACCGCCACTTCGATGTCTTCCCACGGCAGCGTCACTGGCACCACGCCGAATTGGCTCAGGAAGCGGCCCGCGGTGGGGAAGGTGAAAACGCGCTTGCCTTTGAGATCCGCGAGCGAGCGGATCGGATCCTTGGTGGCGAAGTGGCAAGGATCCCAGGCGCCGGCGGAAATATGCTTCACGCCTACCTTGGCATACTCCGCGTCCCAGATTTCGTTCAAACCGTATTGATTGAATAGGACGGGAACGTCCAAGGAGTAGCGCGAGGCAAACGGGAAGTAACCGCCAAATACCGTGACTTCCGTTGGCGAGGCCATGGAGTCGTCGTCCGATTGCACGGCGTCGATGGTGCCTTTTTGCATCGCCCGGAACAGCTCACCGGTGGGCACCAACTGATCGGCGAAGAACAATTCGATTTCCATCTCGCCATTGGCCGCCTTGTTGAATGCATCGATGGCGGGCTTGATGACGTGCTCGGCGAGCGCCGGTCCAGCGTACGTTTGCAGGCGCCACCTGATTTTGCTTTTGGCGTGCACGGCAGGTACATTCACCGTGGCGGCGGCACCCAAGGCGCCGGCGCGCGCGAGAAACTTGCGTCTATTGGTCATCTCTGTCTCCTTAAGTATTCCCCTCCAGTTCCCGGAGGGTAGTTAATGTTCGGTTCAAGGTCCTCTCTTTTCACTGGCCATACACGTAATGCGGCAGCCATAGCGCGATGTCGGGAAATTTCATAATCAGCGCAAGACAACCGATCATCACCAGCACAAACGGCACGATCGAACGATAGATATCGCGCAGTTCGATCTCGGGCGGTGCCATCGCGCGCATCAAAAACAAGTTGTATCCAAAAGGTGGCGTCATGTAAGCGATCTGTGTCGTGATGGTGTACAGCACGCCATACCACACCAGATCGAAGCCGAGCACTTTCACTAAGGGTACGTACAGCGGTGCAACGATCACTAGCATGGCGGTGTCGTCGAGGAAGGTGCCCATCAGGATGAAGCTTAGCTGCATCAAGATGAGGATGGTCCAAGGATTTAGACCGAGTTGTTCGGTAAAGAGATCATCGATGGCGCGTACCGCACCCAGTCCATCGAATACCGCGCCAAAGCCGAGTGCGGCCAAAATGATCCACATGAACATGCAGGAAATAGCGAGGGTTTGGCGCACTGATTTTTCGAACACCTCGCGCGTCATACGGCGCTTGACGATGGCGGCGAAGAACGCGGTCAGTGCACCGATTGCCGAGCTTTCCACCAGCGATGTCCAGCCGTTGACGAACGGCACCATCATGGCGGCGAAGATCATCAGCGGTAGCAATCCTGCCCGCAACAGGCGCAGTTTCTCACCTATAGGGACGCGGCGCTCCGCTGGCGCCAGGGCTGGACCCAGATGTGGCTGTAGCCGGCAACGAATGGCGATGTAAGCGATCATCATCCCGGCCATCAACAGGCCGGGGAACACGCCTGCGAGCCAGAGCTGGCCGACTGGTTGGCGCGCGATCATCGCGTAGAGCACCAACACCACGGATGGCGGCACTAGAATGCCGAGTGACGAGCCGGCTTGGACGACGCCGGTGACCATCTGCTTGTCATACCCCCTACGGAGCAATTCCGGCAGCGCAATGGTGGCGCCGATGGCCATGCCCGCGACGCTCAAACCGTTCATGGCGGAGACCAGCACCATAAGGCCGATGGTGCCGATGGCCAGTCCGCCCCGCAGCGGACCCATCCACACGTGAAACATGCGGTAGAGATCATCGGCCAGCTTCGATTCGGACAGCACATAGCCCATGAAGATGAACATGGGTAGCGTCAGCAACGGATACCACTTCATGAGCTTCATGGCCGCCGCAAACGGAATATCGGAGCCGCCCGTGCCCCAAAGCGTCAGCGCGGCGATGGACGCCACCGCACCGATGGCGCCAAACACCCGCTGTCCGGTCATGAGCATCAGCATCATCGAGGCGAACATGAAAAGAGCGATCATTTCGTGTGACATCAGCCGGGCTCTCCCCGGTTAGGTGTTCCTTTAAGCCGCAGGATGTCTTTGAACAGCTCTGCAATGGCTTGCAGCAACATGAGGAAGATGCCGATGCACATCATGACTTTGACCGGCCACAGATAGGGCCGCCACGCTGTCGGGCTGCGCTCGTTGTATTTGAGCGAGTAGGTCGTGCTGTCGATGGCGCCATAGAGCAGCACGCCTAGAAAGATGATCAAAAACAGCACGGTGAAAGCGTCGAACCAGGCTTTTTTGCGCACCGACCAGCCGCCGTAGAACAGATCCATGCGCACGTTGGAACCCAATTGAATCGAGTAAGGACCGCCTAGGATGTAATACGCAACCATGGCGAACTGCGCCATTTCCAGGGTCCAAAGCGATGGTAGGAAAAAGGTCTTCGAGATACTGGACCAGAGCAAGATCCCCATCATGATGAAGATCCCGTACATCACGGTGCGCCCTAGGCGGTAGTTGAGCGCATCGACGATGCGGATGTAACGGTTCATCGCGCCCGTCACGCGACCGCTCTTTTTGCTATGGCCTCAATTGCTATGGCCTCAGGCAGTTCGATTATCCACGGCGCAGCCCCATCGGTCATCAGCCCCATCGGTCATAAGTCCTCGTGCGTTAGCCCTTGGGCTTTAGGGTTGCCAATGAGGCCGTGTTCGCCGCTCGCGTTCATAGTGCACAGTTCGTCGATTACTGAATCCACCGGCAATTGGGGCGCGGCATTCATGAGCTGGAAAATCTTCTTCAAAAAAAGCTCAAGCTGTCAATGTTTCTCCACCAGCAACGCTTGTATCTCATCAGCCATCCTGTCTCCGGCCGTTGCGGCAGTCACTGTGTCGCCGGCCAGTAGATCATGAGCAATAGCCGTTGCCGGGACCGCTTTTAGAATAGCGAGCACCGTGTCCCGTTCCCCGCTCACAAGGCAGCGCCGGCCCGCCGCCGTGTGAAAGTGCAGTGCGTTGCCATGCACCGACAGTTCCGAAAAGCCCTCGCCGCCAGGTAAAAGACTGTTCATGATGGCGAATACGCGGGCCGGCAGCCGGGGATTGAAGTGCCGGTCTATAAACGCGTGGCGCGGATAGTAGCCCCGGTCCACGTCCATGAAAGTGTCGAACACGTAGCGGATGCCGTCTTGCGCCCGCGATAGCACCATCGCCTCGGCGGCGCGCGCGGCGGTCTCTCGATCGTCGGTCCGCGCCGTGGCGGCGCCGGCACCGGCCAGTTTGATGGAGACCAATAGAGCGGCCGCGGTGACCTCGCGAAATGTTTGCAGTGCGCTCGCGATACGGGTGAGCACCGTGCCCGCATCAACACGAACGGTGATGCCGTCGATGTCACCGTGGGCCACTGCCTCGCTGACCAAGGTCTTGTAGTCCGGCAACTCTTCGACGGTAAAGCCCGACTGCACGAAATGGTTGAAGGTTTTGCCATCAAAGTGGGCGTCATGGTCGCAGAGGATCTTGGCGAAATAGATGGCGCCGCCGCAGTGCGCCCGGGCCGCGCGTAACGCTGCGCGCCGCTCGTGAAAGCGGGCGAGGGTGAGGTTGGCCTCATACGCGCTCACTCCAAGGCCGGCAGCGGCGTCCATCAGCTCGGGATGCGGCACACCGGTGACGGTGACCACGTGCCGATGGCCGATCGCAGCCAGCATTCGCATGCGAGCTCGCGGTTCGTCCTCGATGATGTCCGCGTCCGGGACTTTAGCGAGGCGCACGCCCATCTCCCACAGGGCGAGCAACGGGTAATCATTACGCGCCCACTTGCGGCCGAATTCCTGCACTCCGCCAGTAGCCGTGATCTGGCGCACCTCGGCCCACGGATGGCGAAGTTCGACCCCCACGGACCCGAACCCCGAGGTCTTGGGGTGGGCCAGATAGCGCCGCGGAATATCGCGGTGTTCGCCCGGTGCACACCGGCGGCCATAACTGCGCAGCAGGTAGGCGACATGCCCGTGTTCGTGAACGTCGATGCGAAAGATGCCGAACTTGGCCACGTCTGCCCGGCCGAATTCGCAGGCCGGCGCAACGGTTGCGAACTCGCTGTAGTCGTGGCGCAAAAATGCGCTGGACGGCAACATGTACAGCTCGGCGCTGCCTACCTGATCGTACCAGAAGTTATGGACGTGGCCGGCGAATATGGCTTCGACCTGGGGTTTGGCGAGCTGGGCGAGCAACCAACCGCGGCCCGGCTCGTCGATGTTGTCATAGCTGCCGCGCTCATCCGCCCGGTAGACATACGGCGGGTAGTGCATGAATACGAACACACGCAGTGAGCCGGCGGAGTCTACGGTCTGTGCCAACCAGTCACGCTGGCGTTGCTCGTCGGCAAGATCGGAGTTGAATAGCAGGGCATTCACCATGACGAAGCGCACTGCGCCGTGGTCGAAAGCGTAAAAATCCTCGCCGAAAAGATCCCGGTAAGTATCCAAGTAGGCGTCGCACACGAGCTCTGCGGGCATCCAGTCCACGGTCTTGTCGCCGACATCATGATTGCCGGGTATGAGGTGCAGCGGCACACTGAGCTGGCTGGCGATCCGTTGGAAGTGCTCCGCCGCATCGTGGTACGCGGGCAGGGCGGGCATGGGGTGCACGATATCGCCCAAGTGGACGACGAATGCGGGCGGCGGATCCATCGCCGCGATCTCGGCAAACACATAACGGGCCCGGGCATTGGCGAGGTGATTCGTCTCATAGGGTGAGGTCGAGAGCTGCTCGGCTTCATTGACATGGGTGTCGGCGACGGCTACGAACGTAAACAGCCGTTTGCCGCTGATCGCTTTCGCTCCCGGCATCGTATGCCCTCCGGTGATCGGGGTGTGCGGGCTGGGCCCTCGGGGAAAGCGTGTCGATCGCGACTAGCTACCCAGCACAGTCAGATCATCGCACACGCGCCGGTCCACCGTCGCGGGTAGGCGGTGGATTTACCCACAATCGCTTGGTTAGGTAGCGCGCTGAAGGGCTTTGTCTCTTTGATGCACGAGGCGGTGCCCCGGTGACGGCGGTCAAGATGCGCGAAGCGAGGTTGTGCGATTGCCAACTATTTTCGTCGCGGTTCAAACTTGATACTAAGTGCTTTTTCTTTTTGCTGCGTCATGAATTGCTTTTTCTATATTGTCATCTTTCAATTCAAACTTGCTCAAGAGATGCACATTGTCATGTTTTACATGAAGCTGACCTTCATTTCCTTTATTTCCCCGATGCTGTCCTTTCGAGTATAGCGGATTATTTTGTACTTCATCTGAATTCATTATCCATAGAACTATTTCATCTCGGAACACGGCAACCCAAATAAATACATCACAGCATTGAGGCTTCAGCTGCTGAAAGTTCATTAAAAACCGCTTTTTTGTATGCCGTGATAACGCTTTACATATAAAGAGGCTCTTCGCTGTCGCTATCAACAGCCCTTGATGCTTTTACTTCAATAGTAATTCCATCAAGCCAGAGATCATATTCACCTGAGTAATTTGGATCTATTTTTTTAGATAGTGTCTTCAGTTTTGAGCACTTACCTTGTATATAGGTTTGAGAAAACTTCTCACCAAACCCACGCGGGGTAGAAATCTCGAATATCCGAAGATTTGGGTTTTCACTGATATATTCAGTGCGTATTTCGATATACTGATCATAGCTCATGCCACCCTTATCAATTAGGCCGCATATCAGATGTTCGTATTCATTAAATGGAAATATTGCTTGATCTTCCTCGACCATCGCTAGAACATCTGCTAGATCACTTTGTGATCCAGTAAACGAAGCAATTATCCTATCTCTTAATTCTGTAAGTTCCATTATCGTTTCTCTTAATTCCCAGATATTCTAGGTAGGTTTCCTCATCGAAGCTGGGCCCGTCTTTTAGAAACTGACTATGAATCGGAAGTGACTCTAAATCGCCCCTTAATATTTTGTGTGTGTTGAATATGTTTGAAAACACCCAATTCATAAAATCGCTGCTCAAGAATTCACCGAGAACTTTAGTTGAAACGGGGAAGGTTTTATCAGGAATCAAAATATTTGCACTATTAAGAACAAATCTTTGCTGATCGTCATAAAAAAAGCAAAGCCGAGAGGAAATAAACTTATAGATCAATTTTTCCCTTGCTTCGTATAGCTGAAGTGGCGCTACCTGCTGGTACAGACTCATATCTGATGGTATGAAACTACTAGCCTCTTTTAATCTTCCTTGCAGAATATCAGCGCCTTTGAAAACAGGAATGTGCTCAATTTCAGGTGTTGACTTAATAAATTTTTTATTTTACCTGTAACAATACCTAAGCCCCATGATGCTCGGTTTTTTAGAGTTATGTATGGCATTGACATCAAGTATTGTAATGTAATGGCATCTTCATCATCACAATACAAGTTCAGGATTGATTTTGGGTTACAAGAAAATGAATCAATCGTTCTTTTGTAGCTAATGCCGATGGTTTCGCATGAAATTCTTGCATAAGGCTCAGGAGCTTTGTTTCTAAGAACGATTGCCTGTGCTTTTGTTATGAGTCCTTTGAATACTTTTCCATAGTCGATTAGCCTTTCAATAGAAAGCTGAAGAGTTTTGATCCGTGCATCCTCGAAAATAGCAATATTAAAAAAAGACTCGGGTAAAAGTAACCCAAGACTCCCATTGTCTTTGAAGCATTTTAAGCAAGCAAAGAAAAAGAGCGAACAGGTGTCTATGCTAACCCCTGCTCCAAGCCTTAATCCGATTAACTCTCTTGCTTCCTTCGCAATCTTCTTACCCCACGGTGGGTTTGTGTATATGTAATCAAATTTTAGGTGGGCTTGGCTGGATGTTATGTCTAAAAAACTAGCGACCTTGATATTCTCACTTCTATATCCAGTAAAATTATAAATTCGCGCTTTTGTTATTTCGACTGCAACCGGATCAATATCATATCCATAAATGTTTTCTGGCTTGAAACCCAAATCTATTGCACGAACAACAAAGTTTCCAGATCCGCAGCACGGATCACAGAACGAAGCATCTCGGATGTCACCTTCTGGCACTGAAAATAGATCGCGGACAACTTCATCTGGTGTGTAGTAGATTCCTTCCTTGTTGCGGTAAGAGTCTGATAGACTTGCCTCATATTCTATACTAATCTTATCTGACGAATTGGTAGATGAAGTAACTTTGTCAAGAAATCTTGACGCAGTTTTTTCATGGTAATATGAGTCTTTTAGCGATTTGTTGGCCCTTTGGGTCAACTTTTCCTTTCCAGAAACTTCAGACTGAAACTGCTCCAATGATTCTAAAGTGATCCTTCCTTTCCCTGCCTGTTCCAAATATTTCGTTTTTATCCAATTGCGAATTGTCGCAGTGGAGACGCCCAACCGACTCGCTGATTCCTCGATAGCAATAGTAGGCGGCTCAATTTCGCCAAATGGATTCCGTTGTTCCAATTTCATCACTTTCGCCATTTTATCAGGATTCTTTTCTATGGGGCATTGTTTCGTCTTTCTGTGGCACCTAACGAGGCTGTATAAAAACGGTTTCGCGGCACGGTGTTCGTCTGCGACCGAGTTGCGATGCCGTCCTACGTTCACTGACTCCACCCATATCGACTCAATTTCCCTAGGTTGGGAACCATGCCGTACAGTAGCCATGGCCCAAACCTTTGCGCCAACCCCATCGTACCCTAGGGCGCCGCTAAAAATAGTCATTGTTTCGTGAGTGCAAGGAAGCACCGCGCGCACCACCGCAGTGTATAGGTGATACCTGAGGATTGGAGCACGGCGCTGACGCCGCAATCGCGAAAAAAGTGCATTTTTAGCAGGTGCCCTCTAGGTGCTGGACTGCAAACAGTGCACGATGTTTGTTCAAGATTTCAGCTTCTGCCCCCGGGCCTGAGATAGAACCCGGCTTGAGCGCTTGACTTGGCGCAAGCTAACCCGCCCTGATGGTTTCACCGGGGCTTTTGCACGCCGGCGTAATGGTGCGAGA
Organism: Gammaproteobacteria bacterium; assembly: GCA_012103455.1. Lineage (GTDB taxonomy): Bacteria > Pseudomonadota > Gammaproteobacteria > HK1 > HK1 > WLWT01. Next base: position 440,799 of record WLWT01000001.1, on the reverse strand, counting down.
CAGGTGCTAAAGAGCGGGTAAACTTGATGTCGCTATTGGAGTGGACCTTACTTACTGTAGCCACCGCCATGTGCATTGCGTGGCTCCAGGTGCGGCGGCGCGCCATGCACGCCGAGGCTAAAGCCGAGGAACTGGCCGGCGTGGTGGAATTCGCGCCCGATGCCGTGTTGCTAGTGGATCAAGATGGTCAGATCGAGTTAGTCAACGCTCAAACCGAAGCGTTGTTCGGCTATAAACGGGATGCATTAATCGGTCAAAGCTTAGAAGTGCTGATGCCGGCTGAACGCCGCCAGGCGCATGCCGCCCACCGGCGCGCCTTCATCGAGCAGCCTCGCACCAGGGGAATGGGAGGCGGCTTGGACCTGGTAGGCTTGACCGCCGATGGCCGGGTTTTTCCTATCGATGTCAACTTGAGCGTAGCCGACTACGGCGGGCGCCGGGTAGCCGCCGCCGTGCGGGACATTGCGGCGCAAAAAGAGGTCGAAAGCCAGCTCATCTTGGCCAAGGCCGAGGCGGAGCGCGCCGCCGATATGCGCAGCCGGTTTCTAGCAGCCGCCAGCCATGACCTACGCCAACCGCTGCAATCGTTGAGCATGTACCAAGCCCTATTGTTGCGCTCCCCGCCCCAGCAACAGCATTCGGTAGCCCAGAGAATGGGCCGCTCATTGGATGCGATGAGTGAGTTGCTCGATGCGCTACTCGATGTCTCCAAGTTAGACGCCGGTGCAGTCGAGGCGCAGCTCGATGAGCTGCTCTTGGACCCAATCCTGCACCGGATCGGCACCGGATCGGCACCGGATCGGCACCGGATCGGCACCGGGGCGGCGGTACTGATTGACGCCAAACCGGTGCGTGTTGAGGTACATCCAAGCACAGCGGTGGTGCGCAGCGACCCAGCCTTGCTATCGCGCATCGTGGAGAACTTAGTGGGTAACGCAGTTCGGTATACCGAGGCAGGATCGGTGACGCTGGGCGTGCGCAAACTTAACCAAGAGGAAGTGGCCATTGAGGTAGCCGACACCGGCATAGGCATCCCCGGTTCAGCCCTCGAAGCGATCTTCGAGGAGTACACCCAACTGCACAATGAGGCGCGAGACCGGGCCCGTGGATTGGGTTCGGGGTTAGCGGTTGTGAAGAGAATGGCGCATTTGTTAGGCCACCGGATCGAGGTGCGCTCGGAGCTAGGGCGCGGGTCAACTTTCAGTGTAGTGGTGCCGCTAGTGGGCGAACAGGCAAACTCGCAACCACAAACGGCCATGCCTTTGGCCGTCCGCCATCCCGGTAACCTGGTATTGCTGGTTGAAGACGCCGCCGGCGTACCCGATGCGACTACGGCGTTGCTCGAATCCGCCGGCTTCGTCGTGCACAGTTGCGCTGATGGTGAGCAAGCGCGCCGCGCGGTGGCCATAGGTGTTTGCTCACTTGAGTTGCTGATCTGAACAACCAGCTCCGGGCCGGCGCGCAACGCTACCTCCAATCCGGACCAAGAAAGGTTGGCTTCGCGCGCATTGCGCAGCAAGTGAAATAAGGTTGTTTGCCACTCGTCCCGCGGTATTCGAGCGTGCTGAGGAACACGGGCGGCCAGCTCGATGCAATGCTTGGGGATGTGCAGATAATCACACACCTCCAGCAGCGTCTCGCACACCGGCACCACTTCAGCCGTGGCCTCGGGGAAGCCGCCGCGGATCCGCTGCATCACGGTTCGGGCGCGTTCGATCTGCGCCAATCCTTGACCTAGAACGCGGGCGGTCTTAGGACTGGCACCGGCACCGGCACCGGCACCGGTCAGACGAAGCGCGGCGCCTGCATAAGCGCCCATGGCGGCCACCGGTTGTGCCATTTCATGGGCTTGCCATGCGCTCAGTTCGCGCAGCTCCACACAGGCGATCCGCTCCCTGAGCTCGGCGCCGTTCATACCGCCCATTGGCAGGGGATCGAACCGCATCGTGTTGCCATCGGCAACGCCTGTACAGCCTATCCGGGCGTTGCCCGCCTATAGGCTTAATGAACCATGAACACAGGCACAGTCATGTGTTCAAGTATCCCCCGGGTAGCTCCGCCTAGCACCCATTCGCGCAACCTAGAATGACCATAGGCGCCCATGACGATAATCTCGCTTTGCAGATCGGCGGCGTTGGACAACAACACCCCAGCGACCTCCATCTCGCCACTGAGCTGATGGTGGGCAGCGGCGTTCACCCCATGGCGGGACAGGTGATGAGTCAATGCCGCAGTAGCATCGCGGGCAGCGTCCACCTCATCTCGTGCAGCCGCTATGGTCAAGACATCCACTTGACTGGCCTCCCATAAGAGCGGCATGGCTTCATGTACCGCCCTAGTGGCCTCCTTGGTCTCGTTCCACGCAATAAGTACCCGCCGTGGAAGCCGGGCCGGCGCGCCTATGTAGGGCATGAACACAACCGGCCGCCCTGAACTCAACAACACCGATTCCATGTTCGAGCCAGCTTGGCCAGGCTCACGTTGGCCGGCAATGATCAGATCGCTGTAATGGGGATTGAACGCCGGGGCCAAGCCACCTTCGGCCCCCATGTGCCAATCGGCATCTACACCCGCCGCTTCGGCAGCCGACTCGAAAGCGTGCCGCGCTCTGGCCTGTGCCGCACGGTACTTGTCCTCTATGCGCCGCATCGCGGCAATGCTGATAGTGGACTCTACAAACCACTGCGGCTCCAGCTCCGCCGAGCGGTACATGCCGCGCAGATGGGCGCCGTGTTCACGCGCCCACTCGATGGCCAGAGCCATCCTGGAGTCGTGACCTTTGGACTCGTCGAGATAGACCAATATGTCTTTCCAGTTCACTGCACAGTCTCCTCTATTGCGGCTATTGCGGCGTTCTTACCGCGATGGTGGTGCGTCCCGCCGAACGGTTGCCCGTCTTGACTAAGGGGTAGCACACCGCCGTTGAACTCGGCCTCGAGGTTGGACGTGTTCACATCTTGAGGTAAGCGAAACGAGCGTTGCAACACACCGAACCGGCGCTCGCGAAAATAATAACGTTTGTTTTTACCGGACGTGCCGGATTGTTTAGTGCCGCTTATCATCAGCGTATTAGCGGCGAGTTCGACCTGCACCTCTCGCGCTGCCACCCCAGGTAACTAGCCCTCAATAGGGTAACTGTTCTGCGTGGTGGCCCGATCGGCGGGCGGTGCAAAAAAGTCGGCAATACGGGCGCCTCTAAAAATAATAATTGTTTCGTGAGTGCAAGGAAGCACCGCGCGCACAACCGCAGTGTATAGGTGATACCTGAGGATTCGAGCACGAAGCTGACGCCGCAATCGCGGAAAAAGTGCATTTTTAGCAGGTGCCCAATACGTTGCCCTACCTGCCGTACAGTGTCGAACCTATGCGGCCAAAAACCGTCTTCACTTGCGACCCCGGTAGGTGCTCCTTCAACCCTATTTCTCTCTCCTAAGCGTTGCTTTAGCGCTAGCCTACAACCACCACCGGCAACACCTATTGACCGCCGTCAAGCGGCAAGCAAGCGATCACTGTTCTTGCAACTGCATGATCCACCGGACCGCTGCGCTAGATATCCAAGCGCTTAAATCTCGCCAAAACCACGGAGAACCCGGACCATGACCGAAGCAGCAACACTCTACGAAGAGCGCGACGGCATCGCCATCATCACTATCAACAAACCGAAAAAGAAAAATGCACTAACCGATGCCGTGATCGACGGCATTGCCGCCGGCATTGACGAGGCGAGTGCAGCTCGCACCGTCGCCGCCATCGTGTTGCGAGGCGCGGGCGATACGCTGAGCGCCGGATACGACTTGAGTTCGGTGCGGGAGTTTTCGCAAGGCGGTGAGCCACCGCACTGGCACACGCCGTATGCGAGCGGCGGCCCCGAGCCGCGCGCGGGTGCCTGGGATCCGGTGCGCGACTACCAATTCATGAACCACAATGTGCGCCGGTTCATGAAAGTGTGGGAATGCCCAAAGCCGGTGGTCGCGGAGATTCGGGGATGGGCCGTCGGTGGCGCGACTGATCTCATCTTGTGCGCCGATCTGCTCTACATGGCATCAGATGCATACATAGGCTACGCACCTAGCCGCATCTACGGCCTGCCCACGACGATGATGTGGGTTCATCGCTTGAGTCTGGAACACGCCAAGCAATTCCTTCTCACCGGCCGTGCCATCAATGCGTGTACGGCGTACCGGATCGGCCTAGTCTCACACGTGTGTGAACCGCAAGCCTTGTCCGAGGCCGCCGAAGCAGAAGCGCGGCGCTTCGCCAACATTCCGGCTAATCAGTTGGCACTCAATAAGATGCTGATCAACCAAGCCTACGAAAACATGGGGCTTCGCACCACCCAAATGCTGGGCACTTTGTTCGACGGTATGGCCAGGCACACTGAAGAGGCGCTGCGCTGGGTAGAAGCCACTGAAGAACGCGGATTCAAAGAAGTGATCGCAAAGCGCGATGGACCCTGGCAAGACTATGGCCGGCGTAAACCCGAATAGGACGGCTCTTGGAGCTGCGGGTTATTTGTAATCGCCTGAGGGCCACACAGGACAGCCCGGACCCCGCATGCATCACCCGTCTCAATGAGAGACCGCAGCCGGCCTACCGGGCAAGCAGTGACTTTTAGTATGGTGGTAACTATAGGGCGATGGCTGTACGGCGATGGCTGTACGGCGATGACTCGGCCACACGCCTCAAGGGCGTCTCTAACAATAGTCATTGTTTCGTGAGTGCAAGGAAGCACCGCGCGCGCAACCGCAGTGTATAGGTCATACCTGAGGATTGGAGCACGGAGCTGACGCCGCAAGCGCGGAAAAAGTGCATTGTTAGAGGTGCCCTCAAGGTATCACCCCCACGAAGAGCCGACCGCGCCATTGCCTGACCCAGATCCCGAACCGGCCCAAGCGCTCCCCCCCTTAAGTCAAGTCATGGGCGAGCTGACCGGCGCCGTTTACATGCCCTCGTTTTTGTCCACCATCGCGCATAACGCCAGCATGATTTTGCTACCGCTATTCGCGCTGCAATTCGACAACGGCGCGGCCCTTGCCGCGATCATGCTCGGGGTGCGTGGGCTAGGGGTGATGTTGGCCGACGTGCCGGCTGGCGTGCTCGTCTCAAAATTTGGCGACAAGTGGGTCATGATAGCCGGCATCATTATCCTGATTCTGGTCAGTCTAGGAGCGGCGTTTTGTGCATCGCCATTAGCGCTGACGGCCGTTGCGCTGGCAGCGGGCATCGGCACCGGCCTTTGGACCATCGCACGGCTCACCTACATCACCGACACCGTAGCGCTCCAGCAGCGTGGACGCATTATCGCGGTCATGGCCGGTGTCCACCGGGCCAGCGCCCTCATCGGCCCAATACTGGCTGGCATCACCGTGCAAGCCCACGGCTACCCGGCGGCTTTCGTCCTGTGCGCTCTCTTTTACTTACTCACCTTGGCGGTGCTGTTGCGATACGCGAAAGACACCCGCGGCTCGCGTGCGCGCCACCCCATGCCATTGATACAAGTGATTACCCGCCACCGGCGTACCTTCGCCGGTGCCGGCACGGTGATGATCATCTTGCAGTTCTTACGCAGTGCGAGGGTGTGGATCATTCCAGTTTGGGGGGCCGCGTTAGGCCTTGATGAAGCCACCATCGGACTGGTATTCAGCGCCTCATCGCTGGTTGATATGTTGATGTTCTACCCGGCGGGTTGGATGCTTGATCATCTAGGCCGAAAAGTAGCACTCACGCCCGCCCTCATCATCCTATCGGCGGCCATCGCCCTGCTGCCGCTCACCGCCTCGCTGTGGACATACGCCGCGTGCGCTGTGTTGACCGGATTGGGTAACGGCTTCAGCACCGGTATTTTCATGACCCTAGGCGGTGACTTCGCCCCGCGGCAAGGGCGCGGCGAATTTCTAGGCGTATGGCGGCTGGTGGGAGATATAGGCATGGCCGCCGGACCGTTTCTGATCGGTGGCGTAGCCCAGGCGAGTTCGGTGGTTTTAGCCGGCGGTGCCACCGGCGCGCTGGGCGCCGCCAGCCTGATCATACTCTGGCGCTCGGTGCCGGAGCCCTTGCGAAGCCACGCCATGCCGGTAACGGGTTCGAAGACCGATAGCTAGCCTCAACACCAGGTAGACACAATGACCAACCTCATCCATTTGGACATAAAAGAGCGTAATCCTTTCGCCGGCGGCCAAGCATTTGCTCGAACCGGTCCTTATGAGCGCCTGCGTGGACGTGCCCACTTCAGGGTCGATCCGCACGCCCCCGCACAACATAACATCGTCGATCTCGAACACGCGCCCCGCGATGAGCAGGGGCTGGTCCACTTCACCGCCGACATACTGATATTAAAGCCAGTAACGATGGAACGCGGCAACGGGCGGCTGTTTTATGATTACGGCAACCGCGCCAACATCCGCGCGCTACAGTTCTTTTGCGATGCCCCCTTCAGCAATGATCCGCGCACCATGGAGCACGCCGGCAACGGTTTTCTGTTTCGCCGCGGCTACACCGTGGTCTGGTGCGCCTGGCAAGGCGATGTACTGCCGGGCGGCCAGCGCTTGTTATTGGATGTACCCGTAGCAAAGAGCACCCAAACGCCGCTTCATGGCGCAGTCAGAACGGAATTCATCGTCGAGCGCGATGATATCGAATGCATGCCACTGTCCGGCTTCGCCTCCACCCATAGTTATCCGCCCGTATCCAGAGATCCGTCACGGGCAACGCTTACACGCCGCTTGGATCCGGACGGGGAGCGCGAAAAAGTGGACCCATCCCGGTGGCGATTCGCCCGCATCGAGCAAGGCCCCGGGTTGGACGGCCAAGGCATGGAACGCGGTTTAGTCCCATCCGATAGCAATATTCATATGCCCGGTGGCTTCGCTGCGGGTTACATCTATGAGCTGATCTATGAAGCACGCGACCCACTCGTCTTAGGTCTAGGCTACACCGCCGTTCGTGACTTCATAAGCTTTCTTCGCTACGAGTTAAGCGACACGCACGGGCAGCCCAATCCGCTGGCTGAAGACGGTGTGAACGGCATCGAAAAAGCGTATTGCTGGGGCCGTTCGCAAACTGGCCGCCTTATTCGTGAAACCATCTACCAAGGCTTCAATGCTGATGCCGGTGGCCGCAAAGTGTTCGATGGGGTACTCAATCATGTCGCCGGTGGCGGGCGGATGATATTGAACCATCGCTTCGCCTGCGGCACCGACGCCGCTGGCCAACAATTCGAAGCGTACGACAAAGGCGCCGATCGGTTTCCGTTTACCTACGCCCTGACGCGGGACCATCTCACCAGAGCCGAGGATAGTTTGCTTAAACATCCGCACACCGATCCTTTGGTGATACATACACAAACCTGCACTGAATACTGGCAGCGGCACGGCTCATTAGCGCACACCGATACCCGAGGCGCCGATGTCGAGATCCCTGACAACGTACGCGTATATCATTGGTCATCCACACAGCATTTCGCCGATCCGGCGCCTAGCCCCGCCGCTACCGGCCCGCTGGTTCATCCGCAAAACCGGGCGCAAACATCCATGCTTTTCCGTGCCATGTTGGTGGCGCTGGATAAGTGGGCAAGTGATGGCATGCCGCCGCCACCCACCCGGATCCCTAGCCGCGCTGAGGGAACACTGGTCGATGCCAACACCTGGCGCGCGCAATTCCCCTCGATCCCAGGGGCGTGTTATCCGCAAGGACCGGCGCGGCTGCCATTATTCGACCACGGTCCGCGGATGGAGCAAGGCTTTCGTGACCTAGTCCCGCCTCGCATAACGGAGCAAAAAGGTTATACGGTGCTGGTTCCCTTGACCGACGCTGACGGCATCGACATCGCCGGCGTCAAAGCGCCGATGATCGCAGTCCCGCTGGGTACCTACACCGGTTGGAATATACGCGGGCGCAGCATTAGCGGGGTTGGCGCCATGTATTGGTTTACCGGCAGTTACCTACCTTTCCCTAAAACCCGTGCCGAACGCCAACGTACCGGCGATCCACGGTTATCCATAGAAGAGCGATATCCGGATGTAGACACGTTCGTCGCGCAAGTAAAAACCGCGTGCCAAAACTTGGTCAGCGAAGGTTTCATGCTGGAGGAAGACGTTGCCCGAACCCTGGCTCACGCCGGGCGTTGGTTCAGACCATGGTCCGCAACCGCTGGCTAAACATTTTTTTAGAGAAAACCGCCTTGGGCACCGCGAATACTCTTGCGCAAGGTACCGGCCGGCTGCGCACCTTGCCATAACCCTTTGCGCTTCCGCCCGCTCAGCCGGTTATATTAGTCATTCATATGGCTAGTTATTTATACAGGTATTACTTATACACATAGGCGCACCGACAACGATTTGATTCCGTGAATAAAATTCGATCGCAACCGCAGCGGTGGGCCGAGCACCTCGATCAGCGGAAAACGGTTCAGCAACTCTTCCCATAAAATCTGCAATTGCATCTCCGCCAACCGCGCACCCACACAAAAATGTATGCCCGAGCCAAAGCTCAAATGGCGCCGCTCATTGCGATCGATACGGAATGTTTTGGGCGCGCTGTATACCGACTCGTCGCGGTTACCGGATACATACCACAACACTACCCGATCGCCCTCACGGATCTGCTTGCCCTGAAACAGAATACCCCGCTTCGCGGTACGGCGAATGTGTAGCACAGGTGTTACCCATCGCAGTCTTTCGCTCACCGCCGTTTTTATCAAACTTCTATCGGCACGCAGCCGGGCAAACTGTGCCGGATTTTGCGACAATACATATAAACCGCCAGTGATGGTATTTCTAGTCGTATCGTTACCGCTTATAGTCAGCAAAGCCATCGTGCTCACGTAATCGAGCGGCGTCAGTTGGCGGCTTTCAGCACCATGGACCAGCATGGATACCAGATACGCTTCAACCTCATGCAAATCGAAAGATTGATACTATTTTATGATACTATTATCTATAGTATCTCCTATGAATGCTAAACACCGAAAAACGCTCATTGCGATTTATAAAGATCCAGCTCCAAAGCAGCTGGAATGGAAAGCTATAGAAACTCTCCTCATCGCTGTCGGAGCTGAAGTTATCGAGGGACGCGGATCGCGTGTAAGGTTCCATAAAGATGGGGAAATTGGGACTTTCCATAGGCCACACCCGAAAAAAGAGGCAAAGCCGTATCAGGTGAAAAATGCACGAGATTTTCTAACCGGAATTGGAGTTAAACCATGAACACAATGACATATAAAGGTTATGCAGCCAGCATAGAATACAGTGACGATGATGAATGCTTTATTGGTCATATTGCAGGTGTCAAAGATCGAGTTGGTTTTCATGGTGAGTCTGTGACAGAACTCAAGGATGCTTTTCATGAGGCTGTCGAAGATTATCTCGAAACTTGTGCTGCTGTTGGCAAAGAACCACAGAAACCATATTCAGGAAAATTGATACTACGAATTCCACCAGAACTTCATGCAACCATTGCTACAGCTGCTCAGGTCAGCGGTCAAAGCATCAACCAATGGATTTCAAGAGCATTAGCTCAAGCTTCACGCACATAAACCAGCGCATAATGAATGGCTCCGGCCGACTGCTTTCGGCAGTGGCAGAGTCAAGCGTTAAGGCTGTAGAAAAACCCAAAAAGCAACCATTTTACTACTATGTAAGTGATTGATTTTAATGGATCGGAATTTAAAAAATGAGGTTTTTCTACAGCCCTGTTAGCTGCTCGGAGAGAAATAGTGATCGAACACCTATTTGTTTAAAAGTTAAATCTCTTCCTTGGGCGCTGATTCAGCTTCATTGCAATTCGGTTGCATTGCTGTTGAGTCAGCGATGCCATGAGTGCAGTTTTGGGAAAGTATTGCCTGATTAAGCCGCTTATATCTTCATTACTTCCTCACTCCCACGAGTGCGAGGGATTGGCAAAGTAAAACTTTACGCGGTGACGTTCTTCAGTTCTTTGTACTCATGAAACCCGGTGCCATTACCGGCTGTGATGGTTTTAAAACTTAATGGGTCTCGGCTGATCAAATAAATAGTCTTTTTGTTTAACGCCGGCATCGGCTCGTCTGGGCTCGGGACAGCGGCAAAAATGCACCGGATCCTCCGACCGCAAAAGTTCGAATAAAGGTTCGTGGGTCTGCGTCTCGTACAGGGCCGGATCGGATACGTCAAGCGGATCTCTAGTGTCTTCCACGGTCAAGGGGCTGCCGAGCATTACCATCGCCGCATGGTGGCGCTCCGGGCTCCATCGCGCAAGTGTGGCGCCCTGCAAATAACCTTGTCCGGTGAATGGCGCTGTGCCGGATCTGAAACGGCGTGCGGCTGGTGTGAATGAATCAGATGGATAACATTGACGTCCAGATAGTATTAGCAGCACTACCGCGGCGAAACTCGTACGTTCGACCGATCGTGTTGTATAACTAGCGCCAGGCTTGGAGCCATCCCCAGGGGCGTTAATCGGCCCCACCGGAGTCAATGACCCCAGCGGAGTAAATATAGTGACTTCAGTTCCCACAACGATGCGCGCCGTAGTGTTAACCGGGCACGGCGGGCCCGACAAGCTGGAATACCACGCCGACTGGCCAGCGCCGCAACCCGGCCCCGGTGAAGCCGTCGTCAAAGTGGGCGCTTGCGGGCTCAACAATACCGATGTCAACACCCGCAGTGCCTGGTATTCCAAAGGTGCCGCCGCGGCCACTAGCGGTGGCGAGTTGGAGGGCGCCGGCGAGCAAGATGCCGCCTGGGGCGGCGGCGGCATCGAGTTTCCGCGCATACAAGGCGCCGATGTGGCCGGCGTGGTGGTAGCGACGGGCGCGGCTGTGGATGAGGGGCTCATCGGCCAGCGCGTGCTCATCGATACCTGGCTCAGGGATTGGAACGAGCCCATGAACATGGACAAATGTGCTTACTACGGCAGCGAGTGCGATGGCGGTTACGCCGATTACACCTGCGTAGACGCGCGCCAAGTACACCCGGTGGCAAGCGCTCTCAGCGATACAGAGCTGGCGACCTTTGCCACCGCCTACGTAACCGCAGAGAACATGCTGAACCGCGCCGCGGTGGGCGCCGGACAAACGGTCCTTATTCCAGGCGCCTCCGGCGGTGTTGGCTCGGCCCTCATACAGCTCACCAAACGCCGCGGTGCCGTGCCTATCGCCATGTGCGGGGCGGGCAAAGAAGACGCGGTGCGCGCCGCTGGCGCGCAGATTATCTTGCCCCGCAGTCGCCACCATACGGGTGGCGATCTGGGCGGCGCGCTGCGCGCCAGTATTGCCAGGGACACGGTCGATGTGGTCGCCGATGTGGTGGGCGGCGACGGCTGGCCGGCCCTCATCGGCGTCATCGCCCGGGGCGGCCGGTACACCTGCGCCGGCGCCATCGCCGGACCGGTGGTGGATTTCGATCTGCGCACCTTCTACCTGCGCGACCTGACGTTTACCGGAGCAACCATAGTGCCGCCGGGTGTGTTCGCCGATCTAGTGCGCTACATAGAAAGAGGCGAAATCAAGCCATTGTTGGCCGCAACCTTCGCGCTACGCGATTTCCACGCCGCCCAACAAGCCTTCATCGACAAACGCCATGTGGGCAACATCGTCATAGACATGGCTCTTTGATGACAGCCAAAATAATCGCCAACCCAAGCAGTAGCTAACGATAAAGGTGGCAACCCGCCATGCCTGTAACCACAACAATGCTCGAGCAAGCGGGCGCCGGTTATGATCCGAACCCGGCCCGCGCCCATTCCCTGCACGCCGATTGTTATCAAAATCCCGCGTTCGCAGTGCTGGAGCGCACTGCCATCTTTCACCGCTCCTGGCAATTCCTCTGCCATGAAGAAAGCCTGCGCGAGCCGGGCAGCTATGCTGCCACCGAGATCCAGGGGCAAAGCGTATTCGCTTGCCGGGACGGAGACGGAGCACTGCGGGCTTTCTACAACGCTTGCCGCCACCGCGGACATGAACTGGTAAAAGGCACGGGCCGCAGCGATCACATCGTCTGCCCCTACCACGCCTGGGTATACCGCCTGGACGGACGGCTGGAGCGGGCGCGGCGCTCCGAGACCATCGAGCATTTCACCGCTAGCGATATCTGTTTAGCGAGCGTTCGGGTAGAAACCTTCTGTCACCTGGTTTTTTTAAATCTGGACCCGAACGCCACCTCTTTGGCCCAGATCTCCGCAGGACTGGGAGGCAAGATCAGGCATTACGCTCCCGACCTGGCGCACCTCACCCACGCCCATCGTCTGACCTACAACATCCAAGCCAACTGGAAAACGGTGATAGATAACTTTCTCGAGTGTTATCACTGCCCGGTGGCGCATAAGGACTTTTGCTCACTGGTGGAAATGGACACCTATAAAGTCACCACCCACGGCATCTATTCAAGCCATATGGCCAAAGCCGGACGCAGTGCGAATAATGCGTATGCTGTAAACGATGCCAGCGTGACCGATCATGCCGTGTGGTATCTGTGGCCAAACACCGCTCTTTTGCGCTATCCCGGGCGCGGTAACTTCATGGTCTGGCGCTTTTATCCGGCAGGACCCGAGCAAACCTATGAGGAATTTGATTTTTATCTGCAAGACCGCGAGCCCAACGGCGCTGAGCGCGAAGCCATTCGTTTTATTGACGAGGTATTGCAGCCCGAAGACATAAATTTGGTGGAGAGCGTGCAAAGAGGCATGCGCACTCCAGGCTTTGAACGCGGCCGCTACCTGATCGATCCGGCGGGCAGCGGTATGAGCGAGCATGCCGTGCACCATTTCCACGGCCTGGTGTTGGAAGCCTACAAAAATGCGAGCGTGTCATGAGGCAAAAGGGCCATGAAACAAAAGGCCACGCCTGACGGCTATCTTGCGCACCGCATCGCCGTCGTCACTGGTGGCAGCGGTGGCATCGGCCAAGCGATTTGCGCCCGCTTCGCCGCCGAAGGCGCTAGTGTCTACGCCGCCGACATCGCGCCTGCCGACACGGCGATAGCCGGGGTCACGGCGCTCTTCCATGATGTCACCCAAGAGGCCAGCGCCATCGCCCTAATGCAACAAATAAGTGACCAGCATGGCCGCTTAGATATATTGGTCAACGCAGCGGGCATCGAAATCGAAACCACCATCGAACAGACGTCGCTAGAGGAGTGGAACCGCATCTTCGCCGTCAATGTCACAGGTACTTTTCTTACCGCCAAACACGCCTTACCTTTAATGCGAGTTGCCGGACGCGGCTCGATCATCAACTTCGGATCCTATGACGGATTTATCGCCGATCCTTCCCTGGCAGCGTATTGCGCCTCCAAAGGCGCAGTGCATGCGCTGACCCGGGCCATGGCCTGCGATCACGGACCGGAGAACATCCGCGTCAACGCTATTTGTCCAGGCTACGTGGACACACCCATGCTACAGAGTTTTTTCGGCGATTCAGGAAACATAGAAAGCCTTAAACAAGCGGTACGCGAAGTGCACCCGCTCCGCAACTACGGCACTGCCGAAGATGTCGCCAACCTGGTCAATTGGTTAGCCGGCGACGAAGCCCGCTACGCCACCGGTCAATTGTGGGTAATAGATGGCGGCCTATCGGCTCAGGTACAACAAATGCGGCTTTAAAAGAGCAGGAGGCAAAGTTGATGGGCGAACGCCAGCTCGAGAATAAACGGACACTGGTCACAGGTGGCCGGCAAGGGATCGGCCGCGCCATCGTCGATACATTTGCCTCCCATGGCGCCAAAATAATCACTTGCGGCCGTGGCAGCCGGCCATCCGATCTGCCTCGATACATCCACTGGATCAGCGGCGATCTGAGCTTGCGCGCCACCGTTGACGCCTTGACGGACAAGGCCGACACACTATTTGGAACGCTGGATGTAGTGGTCAACAATGCCGGCATACAGATCGAAAAAACCATCGTTGAAACCACTGACAGCGATTGGGACAGATTAATGGGCGTCAACGCCAAAGCGGTCTTCGAGCTATGCCGTGCCTTCATTCCAAAGATGTCAGCAGGCGGTTCCATCATTAACCTAGGCTCCATATCCGCCCGCGCGGCCGATCCCGGCCTCGCCCTATACAACGCATCAAAAGCTTTCGTAGAAGGATTGACCCGCTCCATCGCCGTTGATCACGGCCCCGCGCTTCGCTGCAACGCGATAAGTCCCGGTTGGATCATGACGGGGATGGCTAGCGCGGCCTTCGCCACCGCCACCGATCCCGGCGCGGCCAAAAAAGACGCCTTGGCCCGCCATCCCAGTGGGCGGTTCGGCAGACCGGAAGACGTAGCCAACCTAGCGCTATGGCTGGCCGGCGATAGGAGCACGTTCGCCACTGGGCAGTGTTACACCTTGGATGGCGGTATGACCGCAGCGTCACCCATCAATCCAGGACTGTATTGATGACCAGTAAGTGCAAGGAAGCACCGTGCGCGCAACCGCAGTGTCTAGGTCATATCTGAGGATTGGAGCACGGCGCTGACGCCGCAATCGCGGAAAAAGTGCATTTTTAGCAGGTGCCCTAAAGGTGTGGCGCAAGGCGGACCGCTGTCGCCGGTGCTGGCCCCCATGGTCCTCGACGACTTCGATTGGGAGCGAGAGCGCCGAGGTCACCGTTTCGTTCGCAACGCCGCCGAGGTTCAACTCTAGGTCAAAAGTCAGCGGTCAGGTGAACGAGTCATGGTTTCGTTAACGCGCTTTATCGAAGACTCACTGCGGCTCACAGTGGATACATGAACGAGTGCGATAGCCAGACCCTGGGAACGCACGTGCCTGGGGTTTACCTTCACGCCTAAGCGCGGTGACCGGCTGAAGGTCGGGGGGCAGCGCTTCGCCGGGCTGAAGCCGCGAGTGGGTGAGGTGAGTCGCCGGACCCGAGGTCACACCATGGGTCGAATCAGTGCAGCGCTGAGACAGATCCTGCTTGGAGGGAAAGCGGACTTCGGCCTCGCTGAGGGGCTGAGCCCTGGGCGTGATTTGGACCAGTGGACCCGGCGGAGATGGCGCACTTATCAATGGAAGCAATGGGCTAGGGGCGGCTATGGTGCGCTGCGTAGGCTTGGCGTAGAGCACCCACTCACGTGGAATACGGCGAAGTCCGCGCAGGGTCCCTGGCGGATCAGTGCCAGTGCGGCTTTGCGCCCTGTGCTTGCTAACCGATACTACAGGCACTTGGGTTGGCCGGAGTGGGCAAAACGGTGAGCGCCCCTACACATCCGAACCGCCGTGGTACGTGCTGCGTAGGCCCGGTGGTGTGTGAGGAGGGAGGTCGTGAGGCATCCCCCTATCCCGATTGGGCGGTTCAACCAAGAGTTATCGTTGAAGGTCAAACCGGCGCTGCGCGATCGGTTTTTGGGTAACACCAACGACAACCGCTATCCACTGGGGGCTATCCACTGGGAGATCAGTAATGCTTCTTCCCTAAGAACCCATGGCAGCCAGCGCCTCCAGCGCCCGCTGGCGGGCAAAACCATGCTCGACAATAGGCCGCGGATAGTTGTCATCCAAACTAACATGGGCCGCGCGCAACACATGGGCCGGCGCCTGCCACGGTTGGTGAATCCACTTATCTGGCAGCACGCTCAACTCAGGCACATAGCGGCGCACATAAGTGCCACCGGGATCGAAACGCTCGCCTTGCAGCACCGGATTGAAGATGCGGAAATACGGCGCCGCGTCGGCCCCGCAACCGGCCACCCATTGCCAGCCCATGGTGTTATTGGCAAGGTCCGCATCCACCAAGGTATCCCAGAACCACTTCGCACCTACCCGCCAATGCACCAATAGGTGCTTCACCAGGAATGAGGCGGCATTCATGCGCACGCGGTTGTGCATCCAGCCGGTTTGCCACAACTCACGCATACCGGCATCCACCAGCGGATAACCGGTTTGCCCCCCGCGCCACGCACTGACGCCATCACCAGTTTCTTCCTGCCGCCACGGGAAACGCTCGAAACGAGTGTTCAGTGGGCGCTGCGGTGAGGCCCTGAAATGAAATAGCAAGTGATGAGCGAAGTCGCGCCAATAGAGCTGACGAATGTAAGGGGCGGCATCTTCATCGGCGCCCAAATACTCAATTATTTGCACCGGGCTCAGATGCCCAAAATGCACATAAGGCGACAGGCGGGAGACCCCCTCTTGTCCTGGCCGGTCACGTCCATTGGCATACCCGGCCAGCGCCCCGCCGGCGAATTGCTCAAGAGCGCTCCACGCCCCCTGCTCGCCTATGACCCACGGCGACACTACCGTGCGGTGCCAAGCATGGGCCGGCAGCAGCGCGAGGCGCGGCAAAGCAACGGACTTGGGCCAACGGGCTGGCGCCGCGATGATAGCAGGCGCGTTCATCCCGCTGCGCCGTGGCACATAAGCGGTGCAGTGTTTCCAAAACGCGGTGAATACCTTAAACGGTTGCCCTTGCTGATTACGCACCTGCGCAGGCTCGTTGAGCAGCGCCGCAGCAAAGCTCTGCGCCTCGATCCCATCGTTACGCAGCGCGGCTTTCACAGCAGTATCCAAATCGATAGCGTCCGGCTCGTAGCGCCGGTTCCAAACCACCGCGCTGGCCCCTGTCTCGCTTATCAGTCTACGCAGTGCAGCTAAAGCCGGCCCCAGCCGTATGATGAGCCGCGAGCCGTGCGCCTTCAGCGAGCGGTCGAAGTGCTCAAGCGCGTGATGTAACCACACCTTCGCCGCCGCCCCTGGCGCCCAATGAGCATGGCTGCCGGCCTCCTCTTCCCAGATGAACACCGGCACCACGGCGCCACGCCCACTCGCCTGCACAAGAGCCGGGTTGTCTTTTAAACGCAAGTCACGGCGCACCCAAAATAATGTCACCGGGGGCTGCATCAGGGGGCGCCACTCATAGATGATTACGCACACCTAGAGCATCGGGGTATGGATCCAGGTAGTACTGAAGAGCGACCCAATGAACGGGATGGCGCTCAAAGTGAAATTGCAAAAAGCGGATAGGTACCACCAGTGGGATCTGACCGCGCCGGTACTCATCGATCATATCGGCCATCGCCTTGCGCTCCGCCGCCTCCAGGGCGCCGCGCAAAAAACCCATCAAGTGTTGCAGTACATTGGTGTGCCGCCTAGAGGTCGCCGGCCGGCGCATGCCGCGCATAAACAAAGCGATATATTCATCTGCCAATGCCTGGATATCGCCCATGCCCGCCCGCGCCACCAGCCGTCCCGCCTGGCGATATTCGACCTCCCCGTGGGACAGCAGCAAGTACTTGTGCCGGGTGTGAAAATCCACCAACCCAGCCGCCGTTATACCGCTCTCGCACTGCCGCCGCCAACGGGCCAGCGCGAAGATCCGCTCGATAAAGCTCTCGCGAAGGGCCGGATCGTTCAACCGTCCCTCCTCCTCGAAAGGCACTATGGGATTCAACGCCATCAGCCTGCCGGCATACCCGCCGCTGGCCATGCCTACGGGCATACCTTGGTCCCCGTAGACCTTCACCCGATCCATCCCGCAACTGGGCGAGCCCTTCTTCAGCACATAACCGCTGAGCGGGCGCCCCTGCGCGTGTACCCGCTCGGCGTACTCGTGCAAAGCGCTGGTGACATCCAAGCTCACGTCCTTCACGCCGGTCACCCTGGGCACCTGCACGGTACCGGTCAGGCGGATGGGCGCGCGCGGAATACCAAGGCCGATGGCCACCTCCGGGCACCACGAAACGTACTCCACGAACGGCCCGAGCTCGTCACGCAAAAAACGGCTCAGCTTGTGACCGCCGTCGAAGCGCACCTCCTGGCCTAACAGACAACTACTGATACCGACCAAAGGAGTAGGCAGCGGAGGAATAGGTAGATGTCGCTCAACTGCCATAGGGGTATGCTGGTGCCATAGGTCTTAGAGCCTGTTCAAGATCTCCGAAGCAACAGCGCAATATTTGCAAGTAGCATCATGCCCAACGAGCTTTCGATTAGCCGCTCACAGTTTTTCCACAACCGGCGGTTTTTCTCAAACCATGAGAAGGTTCGCTCGACAACCCACCTCTTCGGGAGGACGGCAAAACGACCCGTGTCCGAGCGTTTGATAATTTCGACGTTCGCTCCGATTAATCTCAGCACTTCGCCAGCGAAAGCCATCCCCGTGTACCCGCCATCGCCCACTACACACCTAACCTCCGAGAGGCGCCCATCTGCTTGAGCAGCAAGTGCGGCCAGTGCCCCAGCTCGATCAGTGACATTTGCCGTGGTCACAAAAGCAGCGTGCACCAATCCCTGAGTGTCCACAGCTATGTGCCGCTTGATACCAGAAGTCTTCTTGCCTGCGTCATAACCTTTGTGGTTTGCACTGTCTGTGTTCTTCACGCTCTGTGCATCAACGATGATCAGGCTGGTTTTGCCACTGCGCCCCTGGGATTTGCGGGCCTCGCCAACCCATTTTTTTAACGCCTTGTCCAAGGCGCTGCAAGAGTCTTCTGGGGACGATTGCCGCCAGATAGTGAAATACTCATGCACACTTCGCCACTTTGGATACTCGTTGGGCAACATGCGCCATTGGCAGCCGGTCTTCAGCAGGTACAACACTGCGTTGAACACGTGATAGAGATCGAGTTGCCTTGGCTTGGTTCGCCGACGCGCCGCCTCCAGGATCGGTCTAACTTTCTCGAACTGTTGGCGAGATAGGTCACTCGGGTAGATTCGCTCGTCTGTCATTGCCTTCGCAGCCGCTATGACTATGGATAACAATAGCTTAGGTCAGATGTCCAAAATCGTCAGATCTTGAACAGGTTCTTAGGCTAGAGTACGATATCATGCGCCGGCGCGGCACAGGCGCTCACGCAAAAGAGGCGCTCACGCAAAAGCAGCAGGGCTCACGCAAAAACACAGGCGGCCCGGCCAGCCAGTACCTACACCACCTTGCCGCGAATTCATAAACTAAGTGCAACATCTGCTCCATGCCTAGGCACCTTTGGACCAGGTGCTCTGGGATACCATCAACACTTTTCTGCCGCCAAGTCAGGGAAACGATGCAACAGTACCGCCCGATCATCTCTGAAGAGCGGTATATGCTTGCCACACTGCCGATGCCAGGCCTTAGCTGCACAGAGATCGCACGCCGCTTGGGCCGCCACCATAGCGCCATCAAGCGCCAACTCGACCGCAACCGCTGCGCTGAGGGTGGATATCGCGTCAGTCAAGCCATCCGCCGCACCAACAGGCGCCGTTACACCTGCCGGCGGCGCTGGCGCTTGGCCCACCTGGCAACTCGACATCATCATGGCTCTGTTGCCCATCCAATGGAGCCCGGAGCAGATCTCGGGCTGGCTGCCTCAGCACCGCGTGTTCCGCCTCAGCCATGAGAGCCTCTACCGCTTTGTTGGGTACCATACGATGTGCAACGCCACCCGCTACACGCAATGGCCTCAAGCTGGGAAGCGGCGGCGAAAACGCCATCGAGCCTACGATTCCAGGGGTGTGCTGGCCGGCAAGCGAACGCTTGAACAACGCCCTGCGGGCGCCCTACATCGCAGCCCAATCGGATACTTCGAAATCGACACGGTGATGAGCGCTGCCGGCGAGCTAGACTGCATCGTCACGCTGATCGACAGACAGTCCCCGAGTACACCGTGATTGGCAAGCTGGCTGAGCGAACCGTACGGGCTTGCAACCGAACGTTGCAGCAACTCATCGAGCATCCACCACTTCAAGTGTCTACCCTCACTGCTGGCAATGGCACCGAGTTCCACGGCTACAAGGCACTCGAACGACGCACCGGTGTCGCATTCTACTTCGCACCTGCGTATCACGCCTGGGAGCGCGGCTTGAACGAGAACACCAACGGCCTTATCCGACAGTCTCTACCGCAAGGTGCAAGCAGGGTTCACCTAACCCAGTCAATGTGCGAAGACATTGCCAATAGACTCAATCGGCGACCACGGCAATGTCTCAACTACCAAACGCCCGAGCAGATTTACCTCAATAATCTTTAACCACCAGTTTGTTGCGGTTTCGACTTGAAGTCAGGGCATTGCTTGACCATGACTCCACAGTTCATATTCGCTGATATCAATCTCGCTATTCCATACTACGGCATACCCACCTTGTTCGACTTTGACTGCCTTAAACAAAGCTGGATTTTTTAGCGGGGCAAACATGTTTTTACTTAGTAGTGGAGAGACATCATATTTTCTTTTTTCGTTATTATCGAATTCGACTAGCAAAGTATGACTGCCGATTGCCGATACTGATTTGACCTTTGGATATTGCATGATTTACTCCAATGGTGGCAATTTGTAAAATTTTTGTGTATTCCACATCTTTTTCATTTCGCCTTTGTTAATCGTAGCCCATTCAATAACCAGCTTTTTTGCTCTCTTGGGCAGATCACCTTCAATCATTTCAAGTGTGTCAATATTGAACAAACCGACATATCCGCCGTACCCAGCATGAAAATGTGGTGGTGGATGATCACCGAAGAACAGCTTTAGGGCACCTCTAAAAATGCACTTTTTCCGCGATTGCGGCGTCAGCTCCGTGCTCCAATCCTCAGGTATCACCTATACACTGCGGTTGTGCGCGCGGTGCTTCCTTGCACTCACGAAACAATGACTATTTTTAGCAGGTGCTCATTAAAAGACCTGACAGAGCACAACGCCTTAGACGCACCTTTCCAACCGCTGCCCGAACAATTGCGCAGCGGGCAAGAGCCACGCACTATGGATCACTAGCCCAGAATATCCATTTCTATCTAGCCCCGGAGACCCCCATGGACCTAGGACTAACAGGCCGCACCGCCCTCATTACCGGCGCCTCCAAAGGCATAGGCTACGCCGCCGCTTGGAGCTTGGCCCGGGAAGGTTGCAACGTGCACATCGCATCGCGCACCGAAAGTGATCTGGCGGCAGCCCAAGCCAAGATCGCCAGCGCCCACGGCGTGGAAGTGCACCTCCATCCGTGCGATTTGAGCAGCGGCGATACGGCGCGGACTCTAGTGCAAGCCTGCAAAAACGTAGACATCTTAGTCAACAACGCCGGTGCCATTCCCGCTGGCAGCATCCACGACATCGAAGAAGATCGCTGGCGCGAAGCTTGGGATCTCAAAGTGTTCGGTTATCAAAATATGTGCCGGGCCATGTTGGCGCAGATGCAAGTCCGCGAGCGCGGTGTCATCATTAACATCATAGGCGCCGCTGGCGAAGCGCCCACGCCGAACTATATCGCTGGCTCCGCCGGCAATGCCTCCATCATGGCTATGACCCGCGCCTTGGGTGCCACCAGCCGCAGCTACGGGGTGCGGGTAGTGGGCATCAACCCAGGCCTCATCGTCACCGAGCGGATGGAAACCCTGTCGCGCACTAGAGCGCAGAGGATGTTCGGCGACGCGGAGCGCTGGCGGGAAACCCTGGACCAAACCTACCCACCGGGGCAACCGGAGCACATCGGCGACATGGTGGCTTTTCTCGCCTCCGATCTATCCGCCAACACCACCGGCACCATCATTACCATTGACGGCGGCTCGGCCGCCCGTGGCTCCACCCTCTAACCGATGCGTATTGCTGTACCCGGCGCTGGCGCCATGGGTTGCCTCTTCGGCTGCGCCGTTCGCCTGGGGCAAAAACACGCTATCGCCACACCGGTCAATCAAACTCTGATCGCCGCCGTCAAAGGTATTGAGCGGCGCCACGAATTGCAGCGTTAAGCACTGGGGCATCTGCTAAAAATAGTCATTTTTTCGTGAGTGCAAGGAAGCACCGCGCGCACAACCGCAGTGTATAGGTCATACCTGAGGATTGGAGCACGGAGTTGACGCCGCCATCGCGGAAAAAGTGCATTTTAGAGGTGCCCACTGGTGAAAGCGGCACGCACCTCTTCATCGCTCATCTCCTTACCGAGATAAGCCTCAATGATCGCCGCATCATCTTTCACCTCGGCGGGCGTCCCCTCGCCGATTTTTTGGCCGTGATCCAACACCGTCACCCGGTCACAGGTATCCATCACCACTTTCAAAATGTGCTCAACGATCAGCAAGGTGAGCTGATAGCGTTCCTTCAAATCCAACACTATCTGCATCAAGCTATCCACATTGGCCGGTGACAAACCCGCCGCCGGCTCATCTAACATCAGCAGCTTGGGGCGCATGGCAATAGCCCGCCCCAAGGACAACAAACGCCGCTGGCCACCGGACAATTCTCCCGCTGGCAGCTCGGCAAACTCGTGCAAGCCAACGAAACTCAGCAGTTCCATCATCTCGTCACGCAATGCACTGTCACAGGCGCGCACATACTTTGGTTTGAAGATGAGCGCCGCCAAGCCGTAGGGCACATGGATATGATGACCAGCGAGCACGTTATCTAAAACAGTCATCTCGGAAAACAAGCGCAACAACTGAAATGTTCGCGTAACACCACGCTCAGCGATCCGATGGGCTTCGAAGTGAGTAACATCAGTACCGTCAAAGCGGATTACACTTCCCGGATTCGGCTTATACACGCCCGTCACTAAATTAAAGAACGTGCTCTTACCCGAACCGTTCGGCCCTATAAGGCCGTGTACCGCGCCCTCTTGCACATCCATATCCAAATTGGACATAGCGTGCAGACCGCCAAAGCTCATGCTTAAGGCGCGCGTTTCAAGTAGCGCCACGACGCGCCGCCTCGCGGGCTTTAATGAAACGCTCGGTGGTGAGGTAACGGTCGATGATCCCGCCGATGCCATTGGGCATAAACACCACCAGCAACACCATAGCCAGGCCGAACAGCAGCGGTTGATAGAAATAAAACGCAAGCGTTTGGTCATAGATAATGGTGACGACAATGGCCCCCACCACGTCGCCCCAGATATGACCGATACCACCCATCACGATCATGAGTAATAAAATCACCATCTCGATAATGGTGAAATTATTGTGATGGATATAACCGGGAGGCATATGGGCGAACATAGAGCCGGCAGCGCCCGCGTATAGCGCACTGATGACAAAAGCTAAAAATTTGTATTTGCGCACATTGATGCCGGCAGCGGCAGCGGCAATAGTATCTTCGCGAATAGCCTGAAAGGCCCGACCCATGGCCGAGCGCAAAATGGCGAACGACAGATAGATGCCCAGCAGCGCCATGGACATCAACAGATAAAAGTATCTAGCGAAACTATCGAAGGTAAAGCCGAATAATACGGGCGGCGCGATACCGCCAAGTCCAGTGGATGAACCCAAATACGGCGTCACTGAAATCAAAATGCGCACGGACTCACCAAGCTCTAAAGTAGCCAGCGCCAGATAAGCCCCCTCCGGACGAAAAGACGGCACACCGACAATAACCCCGGCAAGACCCGTAACCACTACCGCCGTTGGCAGGATTAACCAAAACGGTACGCCGAAATTGATCGACAAGATGGCGGAAGTCACCGCGCCGATAGCATACAAACCCACATGACCCACGGTGACCTGGCCGTAAAATCCTTTAACGATATTGAGGCCAACGGATAACAAGATGAAAATACAGATCTTGTTGGCGAGATAAATGTAGTACTCGTTAAACAAGGCTCCCAAGATCGGCGGCAATGCCAAAAGGCCAACAAAGGCCACCGTCCATGGCAACAGGGGGTGCTTGTCTTCAAGTCTAGCGAAGAAAGCACTGAAGCTTTGGAGTGTACCTGCTAGGGTCATCGGCGGTTATCCACGGCTGTTCAATAAGGCACTGCGCATAGATGACACCAAGGTAAGGCGGCGGGGATATGCCCCCGCCCTCATCCACTAACGCTGGCAATCAAAGACCAAAATCGATAGGCATGGTCACCCGTGCCAATACCTGCGTCTCGAACTGCTCGCCGCCTTTCGTGTATGCGATCAACACGGCCGTTCTGTTACCGTCGCGGCACTGTGGGGTAGCGTCTGCGCAAAAGTTAATCGGTCCGCTGCCAAGACCGTTGTAGTCTTTGACGGTGGCGAGGGCGTCGCGAATGGCGGCGCGATCGGCAGCCAAGCTGGCCTCATCTAACTTGAGCGAGGCACGGCCCAGCGCGATCTCCACGATGCGTACCAGATCCCACGCTTGGGAGAAATCGTGATCCGGCGCGTGAATGCCATAACGCTGGCGCACCATATTGTTGAACAACTTGGCGATAGGCCGGGTGTCGGCAGCGGAATAAGCGGCGGCGTAGAACACACCTTTAACCGCATCAGCGGCGATCTTCGGCACCGGTGCATTTGGAGGCCGATGATGATCCGATGCGCCGTACCTCGGGACCTATACCGGCTTCGTAAGACTGGATTGGGGCACGGCTCATGGTCTCGGTCAGTGCCGCCACCATAATGCCGTCAACTTTCTTACCGCGGATTTTCAGCATATGGGTGCGAAAATCCACCTCTTTTTCTTGCACTTGCGCCACGTAAGCTGGCGCGGCGCCGAACTGGGATCTCATCTGCGCTTGCATGGCATCGCAGTCGTTTTGCGAGGCAGCATCGGTGGCGCAGATATAGGCGATCTTTTTGCCGATTTTATCGCCCACATATCTAGCATTGACGCCGGCGTAGTAACGCCCCGACACCGGTACTCTGAACACCCAGGCGCTGCTTTTTTGCGTGATCTTCGCATTGGTGGAGTGCGGAATGATCTGCGGCACCTGCGCTTTAGCCGTCACATCCACAATGGGCAGTGATACCGATGAGCAGGTGGATCCGATGATCAAATGCACTTTGCGCTCATAGATGAACTTATTGGCATTGGCGACCCCTTTGTCAGACTTACATTCATCGTTCAACAAAGTCAGTTCGACTTTGTGACCGTTGACACCGCCTTGCTCATTGATGAGGTTGAATTCATCAACCACCATCTGGCCGTACTTCTGGCCGTTCTCGCTCACCATTCACATGGTGGCGCCAATGCGGATGGTACCGGCCAAGGACGCACTGCTCACGCTCAGCATGGCCGCGCTGATCGCCGCCGCGGCCAACCCCGTGGTGAATGTATTCATGGTGACACTCCTTACTTTGGTTTCTAGATGTTGTTGTTACGCTTTCACCTTAGTCTCGATACCGAACAAGCCGGACGGCTTTAACATCAGCACCAGGATCAGCAATAAGAGCGCATAGATATCTTTGTGGCTGCCAGGCACATAAGCAGCCTCCAGGTTTTCAAATATTCCCACCAAGAGCCCGCCGATGATGGCGCCAGGCAAACTGCCAAAACCGCCGACCACGGCGGCGGCGAAAGCTTTCATCAATATGAGATAACCCATCTCCACCTGCACCGATTGCATAGGCCCGATGAGTACCCCGGCGGCGGCGGCCACGGCGCATGCCAAACCGAAGATCAATGAGATCATGAGCGGTACGTTGATACCCATGAGATACGCGATATCTTCGTTTTGCGCCACCGCCCGTATAGCCAGACCGGCTTTGGTGTGCTTCAGCAATAGATGCAACCCAGCCATTAAAATGAGGGCGGCCACGGCCGTTATCGCATAACTTTTAGGTAAAAAGATTTCGCCCAACTGATAAAGCATGCCGAAACTCACGGGAAACGGCTCCGCGTTCGCTCCCCAGATGAGATAAGCGATATTCATCAGCACCACAGACATACCAAAACCGCAGATGATCATGCCCATGCCAGCGACCGTATAACCGCCGCCGGCCCGTGTTAGACGGCGGTAGAATACCCGCTCGATCACGATGCCCATCAGGCCCGTTACGGCCATAGCGCACAGGATGGCGGTAGGTGTGTCATGAGGCAGGCCTGATAGGTCAAGAGAGGTTTGCGGTAGACGCAGTGAAGTTGCTGTCGAACGCGTCGAGGGCATGGAGCAGTACGCACAGCGGCTTCGCGCGAAAAGTGTTGACGAGGGACAAGGCGGTGAGACCTAGGTGCGCCGCCACCGTCGCAGCGACTCGAAGAAGCGGTCCGAGCGCCGCGACGATGACGGCGGCAGTGGTTTTAAAGAGCGGGCATCGAACACCAAAGAACGATGGCAACCACGGCTCAGGACAATCCAGGGTGGGTTGGAGACGAATTCACAGCGTCGCGGTGTAGCGGTCAACCCCTCAAAAGCACCCTCATCGCTCCAGATAGCCGGTTGTGGGCCAGTGCTCACGGTGGGATGTCGGGCGATGGCGGGGTGACGGTGGCCGATGAGCATCACCCAATCATGGTCAACGCTGAAGCCTTGGGGCCGGGACATGAAGCGCGGTTGTTGCAACCGGTGTTGGAAGGCGTGGGTGAGAGCTTTGCAGCGACAAGTGAAAGTAAGGATGGGTTTAAACACACGACGGTGCCAGCGGACAGCGGCTGCCACAATAAAGACAACGTGAAGCGGCGCTACGGCGAGGACATCGACGGCTGCCTGGCTGATGTGGGCATGGGTCAGCGCGATGAACGGTTCGCTCAAGCGAAGCACAAGCACCGGCCAAGCGGTCCATTTTGGGGTAGCAATGACGACAACAAGCCCGGTCTAGTCGAACCCGAGGACTTCGCCTATGCAGATGGGCCGATGCAGTGGCTAGGCCGAAAAGTCGATAGTGCCTGGGGGCGGCACCCATACAGCACACGGCTAGGCACGGCGCAGCCGCTCTTCGCCCCTATCGGCTGAGGCTAGATAGGTTGACGCTCAGGGGCAAGATGAAAGTGAACGCGCAGTGGTGAGTGTATTGCATGGTTGAAAATGTAGGGAAACTGAATCGACATGCTGGGAGCGAATAAGCGGGACATAGACCGCAAAACGCCACTGTTGCGCATGGGCGATGCACCTTTGGCGGTACCGCCGGGCCGGGCGAAACGCTAGCAAACACCACTGTGTCTGGCGCCAAGAATCGAGGCCATCCCGCTTCACTGGGCCGCCGCGTTCCGGGGCCGCTTTTTCTACAGCGTCGTTAGCTGCCCTGGTACAATCATGCTTGTTGTGCTACATCATTATAATTCTTGGAAAAAGAGGCATATTATGGATTGGGCGTCAGTCATCAATAACCCGTTTTTAAAAGATCTTCCCTTTAAGATTGAGCTTGATAAATGGGGCAAGATCCTCATGAGCCCTGCGAACAATAATCACGGCAGCCTTCAATTTGAAACTGGCGCTAAGATTAGAGATGCCAAGAAGGGAAAAGGTAAAGTAATCACCGAATGCTCAATTCAAACCAGCCAAGGGGTAAAAGTTGCTGATGTTGCATGGGGATCAGATTCGTTCATTGAAAAATTTAGATTTGAAACACCTTATAAACGTGCCCCAGAGATATGTGTCGAAGTCGTTTCTCCCTCAAACTCTCAGGGAGAGATAGATGAAAAAATAGAACTATATCTGTCAAAAGGCGCACATGAAGTTTGGATAGTCAGCGAAAACGGGAAAACTAGATACTATACCTATGAAGGTGAAATTGAAGAAAGCGATGAAATTAGCGCTTAGTATCAAGTTTGAACTGCGACAAAAATAGTTAAATTTAAAAGACCTTCCCCAAATCGAGTGGGTAGTTTATCCTACTGCCCTATGAAAGATCACTGCTGTCCCATAAACTTTCATGAGAATGTAAACTGTATCTGTACCTGAGTTTCAATAGGATCTGGGGGGCTTCTTTGAGTAGTCCCCACAGGCCTCTTCGCTCAAATAAATTGAGCTGAAAGAGTCTGATGATCGAAAGAGTCTGATGATCGGTTGAATGCTTACTACTTCGGCAAAAAATTACCCGACACAAATTAATAAAATGTGTTATAGTGATGCTATGAAAAAGACAGACGGTCGCTCACTGCCCCATTCCGCGCGAGAAGCCATCCGCAGGCACGCGGTTGCGCAAGTATTATCGGGTGAAAGCCCTGAAAAAGTAATTAAAGCCCTCGGATTTCATCGTTCTTGCATTGACGATTGGTTATCCAGATATGAGCAAGGTGGTGAACAGGCGCTGTCCACCGGCAAGATCACGGGTCGCCCAAGAAAGTGTCCCGATGAATATGCGGATCGCTTACGTGAACTAGTTAAAACGAATCCGTTGCAATTGGATTTTCACGATGCCTTGTGGACACGCTCGATGATTCAGATATTACTGAAAGATAAATTTGGCATCGAGGTCAGCGAGCGCTCGGTGGGCAATAGCCTGTCTCGTTGGGGGATGAGTGCGCAGCGCCCTCGGTTTAAGGCATACGAGCAAAACCCTGATCAGGTTAAGGTATGGTTAAGAGAAACTTGGCCTGAAGTACAACGAGAAGCGAAAAGGCGCCGAGCGCGGGTCTATTTTGGCGACGAATCGACGATCCGGTCGGATTATCATCGTGGTACCACTTGGGGGGTACGGGGTGATACGCCAGTTGTAGCGAAAACGGGTCGGCGCTTTAGCGTGAATAGGCTGTCAGCCGTTTCGCCGAAGGGTCACCTGCGTTTCATGGTAACTGAATCACGGGTAACCGCAGACGTTTTTATCGACTTTCTAAGGCGTTTGTTGCACAACGCCAAGCGATCGGTCTATTTGATTGTTGATGGCCATCCCATTCATCGAGCCAAGAAAGTGCAAGAATTTGTCCGCAATAGCCAAGGTAAGCTCACGTTAGTATGGTTACCGCCGTATTCACCGGAACTCAATCCTGATGAGCTAGTATGGCATCATGTAAAAAGCCAACGAATTGGGCGGACAGTGGTGGCTACAAAGGAGCAACTGATGGCCTTGGCTCGTTCGGTGTTGCACTCACTGCAACAGAATACGCAAATAATTAAACGGTTTTTCTATGAAAAGCATGTCAGATATATTCTGAATTAATGTCGGGTAATTTTTTTCCGAATTAGTAAATCGAGTTTGCTACAGAATTTCAGGTAAGCCACCATTAAATACATACACACAGCAACCCCTATTTGAGTCATGACAGCATTTTTTGACGTGCCTACAAATGACTTAATTTTCAAATTTTGTTTGATGCATTTGAAGAATAGCTCAATTTGCCAACGCGACTTATAAATATCCGCAATGGTTTTGGCAGCCCATTTGAATGGATGGGTGAGAAAGACGGGCTCTTCCCTTCTTTAAGTGGGTGGTTTTCAGCGATGTATGCCAGTGGGATACAAATCCAACCCACCCAGATGAAAGTAGATCGCTGCCTTGTATCGTTCACGATTTCTGAAACCACACGCTCGATTCTTCAAACTTTGGATCGTGCTGTTAATGTCTTCTGCTCGTCCATTGTTGGCCTTAAGAACAATAGCGTTGACGATGCCCCACAAATGCTCTTTGATCGTTCTGGCCACTTCTTTGATGGGTTCTAGGCGACATCTCCGAGCCCAGCTCAACCACCTCTTCCAGGCCTTGATTGCCCAAGTTGTGGATGGGTAATCCCATAAGCTCATCGCCAGTTCACGAATAGCCCAGGCACGAGTTGTTTTAAGGGTTGAGTGTCTCAGTGGTTCAAAGTTATCCCACTGCTCTTTAGACAGGTTCTCAGGGTTTGTCAGCCCGTTGTAACGAGTTCCCTTTAGCCACTCTACACCCTTGCTTATAAGGGTTTTATTCTCTTCCATGCGAACCATATTGACCGCTTTACCGAGGGACTGGGCAATAGGGAATTTATCAAATGCTCTCTTCCGGTCTGCCTGCGGAATAGTTTGCCTGACTGACTTGATATAAGCCTTGGACCTATCCATCGTCACACATTCAATACCTTTTTTGGCGTCATCCGCCAACGTATCAAAATACTCATTGAGGCTGTCGCTTTTACGCTCATCAGCGACATGGGTAACAACGCCTTTATCGTGGTCAGTCACTACCGTGACGTATTCGTGGCGCTTTTGAAAAGAGGTCTCATCGACAGCTAGTCGTTTTGGAGATTGGGCATTCCTGCGAGCAAGACCTCTCCTCACGGCACGTCGCCCAATACCATCAATGGCGTTCCAGCTAAGCTTCACTTGTCGTGCAACAGCCCTGATTGTTGCCTCTTTTAGCCAGTCAATGACCAGGGCTTCGAACAGGGCTGTGTATCGGGAGCCTGATTCAGCCCAAGGGACGTCAATGGCCAACACCTTGTGTTCAGGGCATTGGACACGGGGAACACGGGCGACGAGGATAGTTTGGAACCGACAGGTATCCCAATGCCGCCACTTCTGGATAATGTGGTCGTAACCCGGACAGGGCTTAGCGCAAACACGGCATTGGCAGCCTTTTTTTGCCAGTGTGCTCAATAAAGACTTTAACCTATTGCGCCTGCAGGGACAGCTCGACATCAGACACGAACCAGGGTGTTTCAATACCTAGGTATTTGAGAATAGAGTTTCTTGTCGCGCATTGATGCATCTTTGCATTGAGTGTTTTAGATTATGCTAAACCACCCACTTAAAGAAGGGAAGATCCAAATTTGAAGATTAAGTCATTCGTAGGCACGTTAAAAACGCTGTCATGACTCAAATATGGGTCGCTATGTGTATATATTTAATGGTCGCTTATTTGAAATTCTGTAGAAAACTCGATTTAAGCATCCAACCGATCATTAGACTCTTTCAAGTCACATATTTGAGCGAACAGACCTGTGGGGACTACTCGAAGATCCGCCAAGCCCTATTGAAACTCAGGTCCAGATGCAGTTTACATTCTCATGAAAGTTTATGGGACAGCAGTGATGAGCTATACACTGCGGTTGTGCGCGCGGTGCTTCCTTGCACTCACGAAAAAATGACTATTTTTAGCAGGTGCCCAAATGCTGCACTGGGAGTGACATACCTGAAACAACAAGGCCTGTTCTCGCTACGGGGCGGCTGGATTGCCTGTCATCACGGTTAATGAAACGCCCTTTGCGGACCCGCATGCAGGGTATTGTGGGAGCTGGAGGCTAGAGATCTCCGGCTACCCGATTAGGTGCGATGCTCCTTTTTTAATTAACGATATAACTGCCCCAACGATATCCTTCTTTCATCATACAAGCTTGTATTATTTGTTGTTTTTCTGCAGAACTTTCAAGCTTTGCCATACCAACTTCATAGCGACACCCAGCTTCAGTTGTTACCGCCTGTTCGTATGTGCTCCCATCTTTCTTCCAAAAATTTTTATATAACGGTCCAGTTGTAACGCAGCCTGTTATCATAAATGTAAATAGAATAACTGCTAGTTTTTTCATTTTAGCTTCCTTTTTTGATTGTTGCCTTGAAAACAGTTAGAGAATAAAATCAATTACTAATTCGGCAAAAAATTACCCGATATCAATTCAGAATATATCTGACATGCTCTTCATAGAAAAACTGTTTAATCATTTGCGTATTGTGTTGCAGTGAGTGCAACACCGAACGAGCTAAGGCCACCCGTTGCTCCTTTGTAGCCACCACTGTCCGCCCAATCCGTTGGCTTTTTACGTGATGCCATACTAGCTCATCAGGATTGAGTTCCGGTGAATACGGCGGTAACCATACTAACGTGAGCCTACCTTGGCTAGTGCGGACAAATTCTTGCACTTTCTTGGCTCGATGAATGGGATGGCCATCAACAATCAAATAGATCGCTCGCTTGGCGTTGTGCAACAAACGCCTTGGAAAGTCGATAAAAACGTCTGCGGTTACCCGCGATTCGCTCACCATGAAACGCAGGTGACCCTTCGGCGAAACGGCTGACAGCCTATTTACGCTAAAGCGCCGACCCGTTTTCGCTACAACCGGCGTATCACCCCGTACCCCCCAAGTGGTACCACGATGATAATCCGACCGGATCGTCGATTCGTCGCCAAAATAGACCCGCGCTCGGCGCCTTTTCGCTTCTTGTTGTACTTCAGGCCAAGTTTCTCTTAACCATACCTTAACCTGATCAGGGTCTGGCTCGTATGCCTTAAACCGAGGGCGCTGCGCACTCATCCCCAAACGAGACAGGCTATTGCCCACCGAGCGCTCGCTGACTTCGATGCCAAATTTGTCTTTCAGTCATATCTGAATCATCGAGCGCGTCCACAGGGCATCATGAAAATCCAATTGCAACGGATTCGTTTTAACTAGTTCACGTAAGCGATCCGCATATTCATCGGGAAACTTTCTTGGGCGGCCCGTGCTCTTGCCGGTGGACAGCGCCTGTTCACCACTTTGCTCATACCTGGATAAGCAATCGTCAATGCAAGAACGATGAAATCCGAGGGCTTTGAATTACTTTTTCAGGGCTTTCACCCGATAACACTTGCGCAACCGCGTGCCTGCGGATGGCTTCTCGCGCGGAATGGGGCAGTGAGCGACCGTCTGTCTTTTTCATAGCATCACTATAACACATTTTATTAATTTGTGTCGGGTAATTTTTTTGCCGAAGTAGTATCTTTTGTGTTAATATTGTTGATTGTTGTTTCAGCATATAACAGGTATTCGACGGACTTTTGTCGCGGAGTTCTACGACGGGTTGTCGTAGCCGTTTACGGCAATGTGCCATGTATTCATCCGATTTTCTTATTCTGGTAGAGTTTCTACTCTTATTTCCCTTCTTAGTCAATGACTTACTTGATTGGGCTTTTCTATCTTTGCCTAAAGTCTGTCAATACGCGGCGTTGGTTCGTATTACAACGCGAGAGCTGTGCGGCTGTGATCTACTAAAGACAAGCTCTCCGGTGACACGAGGCCTCATCTGTTCGATCTAGCCTTTACGCGTTTTTCGGACTGTGAAGAAGATCTGCTGTGGGAGCGTTGTCAAGGGATGCAAAGAATGCACTGGGCAAGCTGAGCGAGGAGATTCGGTTTCGGCACTAGTCGATACGAACGGAGCAAGCTTACCGCGGATGGATTAGGCGCTTTTTGTATCGGGCCCGCCGGCTACGACTCGCAGCGCTGAGCGCTTGGCATGCACGCCGGTTGTTGCCGGGCCTGGTTACACAACGGGCTGTCGCGCCTGCCACTTAGAATCAAGCCTTAAATGCAATCGTGTTTTGCTACCGGCACGTTTTGGAACAGGATTTGACGGATGCGCTGCAAGATTTGCCGAGCGCGCACGCCTCAGCACATCCCAGTTGTATTGACTCAAGTCGAAGTGACGCGGGTGCCGGCCAATTGGCTCACCTACACTGGTTGGTGGCGTCATTGTTATACGGCAGTGGTCTGCGGTTTATGGGGGCGCTTCGTCTGCGGGTGGAAGATTTAGATTTCGGGTTTCGCGCAATCGTTGTGCGGGATGGTAAGGGCCGAAAGGATCGGGTGGTTACCTTGGCGGATGAACTTATTCCTCACCTGCGTGGACCTCTCATAGCCCGTCGGGCTGAACATACCCGAGACTTGGCCCGGGCAGTGGGTTCGGTATATCGGCCGTGCGCGCTAAATAGCTGATCCGAAATGTGCTACACCCTGCCCACTAGCTGGGAAAAGCATCACGGCGTCAACAAACCGGGCGGCGTGTTAGCACAGCTCGATTAGTGTGGTGCATGGGTGATTGCGTGTAATGGTGTCATGCAAAGCCTTGCATAGGCGTTCAATTTTGTTGCCCCAGGGAGGGTAGATAGGTTGGAAGCGCAGTTGGATTTGGGCTTCTCGGCGTTCGCCCTACCGTCATTCCAAGGGCGCTGAGGGTCTCGGGCATGTTGGCAAAGAGGGCTTAACTCTCCCCGCAAGCGCTCTCAAGTTCTGCACATTCCCTGTTGCAACATCAGCCTCCGCTGCTGCAAGCTCCTGCCGTGCAAAGTTACGGTATGCTTGGTCTTGAAGAGTTTTTTGTGCCGCCTTCCCCGGTCTCTTAGTCGGGCTCTTCCCTTCTTTAGGTGCATGCAAAGCGCCCTCAGCTAACTCACATCAAGCCGGTAAGCATCACCGTCTTTCTTCAAATAACCGGCCGTAGGCGTCGCAAAATGTGTGCCGATGACCAATATAGGCTGGTCCGCTAGGCGAGCATACATCTCGCGCCGCGTAGCGATAGCCTGGGGCCGGTCGCTGTCGGGTGAGGAACTCCATTCCGGGTGTACGAACTGACAAGGGTGATGTAGAAAATCTCCGGTTATGAGCGCTTGTTCGCCTGCCGATGCTATTTTGACGCTGACATGCCCTGGGGTATGGCCGGGTGTCGATACCAAGCTGATCTCGGAACAAATGGTGTGATCGGATTGCACCAAATCCACCAGTCCCGCATCGAATACGGGCATCACTGAATCGTTCATGATCTGGCGCTGACCATCCCGCTCATCCCCTGCTGCGCCGCGCCAATGCTCGAATTCCGCCGCCCCCAGCAGATATCGTGCCTTGGGAAAAGTAGGCACCCACTGACCGTCTTTGAGCATTGTGTTCCAACCCACATGATCCACATGCAGATGGGTGCAAAGAACGTTGTCGATGGAGTCGGTGGCATACCCTGCGTCAGCTAGGTCACTCAAAAACTGAGTGTGCAACATATGCCACGCCGGAACGTCCCTGGCTTTGTCGTTGCCGATGCAAGTATCCACAATGATTTTCCGATCGGGGGTTTCCACCACCAGAGCATGAATAGCACCGCGCATACGCCCATTCCCGTCAGCAAAGTGCGGATATAACCATTCGATCTCGCGCAGTTTTTCGCGGGTGGCATCCGGGATAATACGGGTCATGCCGCCCGTTGCCTCGATTTCAACGATGCGGGAGATTTTCACTTCGCCTATTTGCCAAACTTCACCGGTCATGGGCTTATCTCCGTTAACTACTAATTCGGCAAAAAATTACCCGACATCAATTCAGAATATATCTGACATGCTTTTCATAGAAAAACCGTTTAATTATTTGCGTATTCTGTTGCAGTGAGTGCAACACCGAACGAGCCAGGGCCACCCATTGCTCCTTTGTAGCCACCACTGTCCGCCCAATTCGTTGGCTTTTTACGTGATGCCATACTAGCTCATCAGGATTGAGTTCCGGTGAATACGGCGGTAACCATACTAACGTGAGCCTACCTTGGCTAGTGCGGACAAATTCTTGCACTTTCTTGGCTCGATGAATTCGATGGCCATCAACAATCAAATAGACCGATCCCTTGGCGTTGTGCAACAAACGCCTTAGAAAGTCGATAAAAACGTCTGCGGTTACCCGCGATTCGCTCACCATGAAACG
Source organism: Gammaproteobacteria bacterium (assembly GCA_012103455.1). Taxonomy (GTDB): domain Bacteria; phylum Pseudomonadota; class Gammaproteobacteria; order HK1; family HK1; genus WLWT01. The sequence goes on along the minus strand of WLWT01000001.1, from coordinate 405,916 downwards.
CAGGTGACCCTTCGGCGAAACGGCTGACAGCCTATTCACGCTAAAGCGCCGACCCGTTTTCGCTACAACCGGCGTATCACCCCGTACCCCCCAAGTGGTACCACGATGATAATCCGACCGGATCGTCGATTCGTCGCCAAAATAGACCTGCGCTCGCCGCCTTTTCGCTTCTCGTTGTACTTCAGGCCAAGTTTCTTTTAACCATACCTTAACCTGATCAGGGTCTGGCTCGTATGCCTTAAACCCAGGGCGCTGCGCACTCATCCCCAAACGAGACAGGATATTGCCCACCGAGCGCTCGCTGACTTCGATGCCAAATTTGTCTTTCAGTCATATCTGAATCATCGAGCGCGTCCACAGGGCATCGTGAAAGTCCAATTGCAACGGATTCGTTTTAACCCGTTCACGTAAGCGATCCGCATATTCATCGGGACACTTTCTTGGGCGGCACGTGATCTTACCGGTAGACAGCGCCTGTTCACCACCTTGCTCATATCTGGATAACCAATCGTCAATGCAAGAACGATGAAATCCGAGGGCTTTAATTACTTTTTCAGGGCTTTCACCCGATAATACTTGCGCAACCGCGTGCCTGCGGATGGCTTCTCGCGCGGAATGGGGCAGTGAGCGACCGTCTGTCTTTTTCATAGCATCATTGTAACATATTTATTAATTTGTGTCGGGTAATTTTTTGCCGAAGTAGTAAATAGCTGTGGCTGAGTAGGGCTACGCGATGGCACCTTTTTCATGCAAGCGCGCCAACTCCTGCGCGGAGAACCCCCAGTCCCGCAACGCTTCATCGGTGTGTTGCCCTGGTGTTGCAGGTGGCCGTTGAATAGAAGGCACTGTCCGGCTAAAACGCGGCGCGGGCGCCGGCTGCACGACCCCGTCTATCTCAACGAACGTGCTACGTGCTCGATTGTGCGGATGATTGGGCGCCTCAGCCAATGAAAGAACCGGCGCGAAACACACATCGCTGCCTTCTATGATCTCGACCCATTCATCGCGGGTCTTGGTCTTGAAGGTTTGCGCTAGCAGTGCGCGCAATTCATCCCAACGGCTGGCGTCGAACTGCTCGGGTAGGTCGCGTGTATCGAGCCCGGTGAGTTGCAGCAATTCGGCGTAAAACTTCGCTTCTATGGAGCCGATGGATACATGTTGGCCGTCCTTGGTTTCGTAGACGGTGTAGAAATGACTACCGCCGTCGATAGCATTGGAGCCACGGCTATCTTGCCAAGTGCCGCTTGCCAACATGCCGTAAAACATGGTCATGAGTGAGGCCGAGCCATCGGTCATGGCGGCATCCACCACTTGGCCTTGGCCGGAGGTGCGCGCTTCGATGATGCCGCAGGCGATGCCGAAGGCGAGGTAGAGGGCGCCGCCGCCAAAATCGCCGAACAGATTGAGCGGTACGACGGGTGGACCGTTTTTCTGGCCGACCGCGTGCAGAGCACCGGTCAGCGCGATGTAGTTGATATCGTGGCCGGCGGCGTGGGCGATGGGGCCTGCTTGTCCCCAGCCGGTCATGCGCCCGTAGACCAGGCGTTGACAGCGCGCCTGGCATACTTCGGGACCAAGGCCCAAGCGCTCCATGACACCCGGCCTGAATCCTTCGATGAGGGCGTCGGATTGTTCGATAAGACGCAGAACCGTTTCGCGTCCTGCATCGGTTTTGATATTCACCGCCACTGATCGGCGGCCACGGTTCATCAGGTCGAATTTGGGATCGCGCTTCATGCCTAAACCGGATGGTTCGACCCGGTCCACGCGCAGCACCTGCGCCCCCATGTCGGATAACAACATGGCGCACATGGGCCCCGGGCCTATGCCCGCTAGTTCGACGATTTTGATGCCGTGCAAAGGTCCCATGGCTATTTCTCCGGATAAGTATCGGGCGCGCTGCCGTTTTCGATCAGCCGTTTTCGAGCATTAGCGGTTACCGAATATTTCGTTGTTGTGTTCGCCTAGATCAGGGGCACGCTTTTGGTACGGCGTTCTTCGGCCGTTGATGCGTACCGGCAGGCGTACTGTTTTAAAAGCGTTGCCGCCGTCCCCGGCTTGCGGCAGCGTGTCAAGAATATCAACCGCCAAGGTTTGTGGGTGGTCCATCATTTCATCGACGTGATGCACCGGCGCCACCGGTACTTGGGCATCGCCAATGCACTCCAGCCAATGGGCGCGCGGGCGGGTGCGCAATACGGCTTCTATTTCTTCCTGTAACGCGACCCGGTGGGTGAAGCGCTCAGTGGCGGCGCTAAACCGTGTATCGTCCAGGAGATCGGTGCGGCCAATAGCGTGGCAGAGTTTATGAAACAAACTGTCAGTACCGCACACGATCATGATGAGTCCATCGGCGGTTTCGAAGCCTGCGTTCGGCGCCACCCAAGGTCCTTGCAAACCGCGCCGCTGCGGCCGCTCACCGGTGGATTGAAACAGGCCCACGAACAGGGTCATGAGGCCGATCCCCGATTCCATCAAACTCACATCGACGGCGGCCCCTGCACCCGTGTGGCCCCGTCCCTGCAATGCTCCCAAGACACCGATGACGGCCCACATACCCGTCATGAAATCGATGACCGGCGCGGCGACTCTGGCAGGGCCGTGCTCGGTGCCCGTGCCTTGCGCCAAACCGGTGAAGCCCTGCATCAGCGGATCGTAGCCGGGCAACATTGCAAACGCGCCGCCTTTGCCATAGGCGCCTAGGTCGCAGTAGATAAGCGAGGGTTTTTCCTGCGTTAACGATTGGCCCACGCCACATTGTTCGGCGAATCCTGGCCGCAAGTTCTGCAATACGATGTCGGCCCCCTCGAGGATGAGGCGCTTTAACGCCGCGCGCTCTTGCGCATCGGCGAGATTGACGGTGATGGATTTCTTGCCGTTGTTGATGACTTCGTAGACAGCGGCGTTGCCATTGGCGTTGCGCGGCCCCCAGTGCCGGGTGGCATCACCGCTGCGGGGATCTTCCACTTTTACGACTTCAGCGCCCAATTGCGCTAATACCCAAGCGGCATAGGGGCCAGCGACGCTTGAGCCCATCTCGATGACACGAATACCGCTTAATGGTTGATGTTGCATGAACTACGGTCTTGGCTGTATTTGTTATCAGTATCTAGGCGGGCAATCAGTCGCTGTTTCGCAGTACCTTGCCGGTGAGCGCACCGGTGTGTTCACCCTACCACCGGGGTCATGCCGTGCCAGCAGGACGGTGAGGCGGTGGGATCCCGAGTGATCTGCGCGTCCGGATGGGTGTGTATATGGACGAAGCCCGGAGTTACTGAATGCTCTTCGGCGTCAACGGTGTTAGCGCCGCCGTCTCGATAGCCGGGGGCTGCGCTGCCATCGACGATGGTGCCGTTCTTGATGAGGGTGTCGAAAGTCATGGATCGGCTGCCTCCGGCATCTATGCAGGTGCCCGAAGATACCGAAATGCGCGGGCGTGTGCATAGCTTGCAAACACAGCGGTGCCGAACACCGGCGCTCTTGTCAGTGGCGTTCATTGGTCGGGCGGCTTAGGTGATCAGCAATTCGGCGAACTCTATAACTGTCTATGGCTTCAACGCCCGGTTCTTTGTATGCTTTAGCGAAAGAGAACGAAAAGAGAACGTTCGATGGAGCGCTCGCGTATTGAATGGACAGATCACACGTTTAACCCATGGTGGGGATGCACCCGGGTCTCACCAGGGTGCGACAACTGCTATGCGCAAGCCTTGGACAAGCGGGTAGGCGGCCAACACTGGGGGCCGCGCGCCCGCATGCGCTTGATGTCTGCACAGTACTGGAAGCAGCCACGGAAATGGGCGAAGAAAGGCGCGGCGCGGGTGTTTTGTGCGTCCATGGCCGACGTTTTTGACAAGCGTGCGCCGGCAACAGAACGGGTGAAGCTGTGGGCGCTGATCCGAGAGACGCCAGAACTCGAATGGTTGCTGTTGACCAAACGGCCGCAGAATATGTCCCGCTTCTTGCCCTGCGATTGGCCACTCGGCAACGTACGCCTGGGGGTGACGACGGAAAACATGGAAGAGGTTGAGCGCCGTGCGCCTGTTTTGCTCAAGCTACCCCATCGCCTCGCACCATTCGTATCAGCGGAGCCGCTGTTGGAGTCGCTCGACCTCAGTGGCTACCTGGGTGATGTCGGTTGGGTCATCGCGGGGGGCGAGAGCGGCCCGAGGTTTCGCACTGTTCAAGCGGGCTGGTTGTTGTCGCTGCGTGATCAGTGCCTGGATGCTGGTGTGCCATTCTTTTTCAAGCAGTGGGGCGGGCGCACGCCCAAGGCGGGTGGACACGAACTGGAGGGCCAAGCGTGGCGGCAGTTCCCGGCGCGGGACCGGCGTCAAGCGGATGACGATCATTTTAGCGCTTGAGCCAAAGAGCACGGAGGTATGTGCGGGTGACAGCGCGTGGCGGTCAAGGTCAAGGGGCGAGCACCGAGGAGAAGATTCGAGGGATCTACGGTCTGCTCAAAATGAATATTGACATGGTCAGGGGCATCCGTAGCCGCAAGACATCCGCGGCTGCGTATTTCCATTTTGATCTCAACTGCGGATGCGGTTGGAATCATCGTGTTAATCCGCCACACGGTGTGATGGGCAGCCCTTTGGTTTTTTTACAGGCCGCTGTAGACACGGGATTCGATAACTATCGAGCCTGGTTTGTAGATGAGAACCCGCAGGCAACGGATGAGCTAATCAGGCAAGCTGAACTAATGACCACTGATGGCTCCATCGAATCCGAATTGAGTGTTGTGACATCTGACAACGGCGACTTTTGCGAAAGCATTCCCGACTTCATAAAGCAAGGCGGTGATAGGCCGGAATTCGCGTTAGGTACTATTTTACTAGACCCCAATGGCCCGAACGGCGTGCCTTGGGCTCAGCTCCAAGCTGTATTCGCGCAGTGCGAGAGGCTCGATTGCATCTTTAATTTCCCGGGGACAGGGATGAAGCGATTGCCCGAGGGCCATATCAATCGCGTTCAGCTTAAAGATGTGCCCGAATTGTTCCGGAAGTCGCACTGGTTGGTACGCGAACCCATGCCAAGCCAGCAGTTCACGTTGTTGATGGGGCGCAATACCGAGTCCGGCGATTGGTCCAAGGCTGGGTTCCATCATTGGGATAGCCGGCGCGGTAGGGAGATTCGAGAAGAGGTCTCGTCACCTGCACGTTCTTACGTCCACCCGGATCAGGGAACATTCGATTTTTAACGCAAACCGGACTCTACCGGCGCGTTACGCGAGCGCGGGGCGCCCTAAGCGCAGCCGGCGCCTGAAGATCGGGCACGGCTTGATGAGACCTGTAGCAGTGGCGAGTTTTAATGCGGCGTCGAGTGGGAGGCACGTGCGCTAGTGACCGCTGCGGGCTAGAATCGCCCTCCGCTTTCGCCGCGCCGTCCGGCGGGCGCGTCCGATTTATTACGCAATTTAACTGTACGCAGACCTATGACCACGCCAATTGGAACTATCCACTATACCGAAACCGATGAAGCTCCGGCTCTAGCCAGCTATTCGCTGCTGCCCATTATTCGGGCGTTCACCGCTACCTCCGGTATCGCTATAGAGAAACCCGATATCTCGCTGGCCGGGCGTATCATCGCCAACTTTCCGCAGTATCTGACCGCAGAGCAACGGCAAAAAGATGCTTTGACGGCACTCGGTGAGTTGGCCAAGACGCCGGCGGCGAATATTATCAAGTTGCCGAACATCAGTGCTTCTGTACCCCAGCTCATGGCGGCCATCGCGGAACTTCAAGCATGCGGGTTCAACTTGCCTGATTACCCGCAAGAGCCGGCCGATGAGGAGCAGCAGGCCATTAAAGCGACTTATGGCAAGGTGCTGGGTAGTGCCGTCAATCCGGTCTTGCGCGAGGGTAATTCCGACCGGCGCGTGGCTGGCGCGGTGAAGGCGTACGCTAAAGCGAATCCCCATTCCATGGGCGCCTGGTGCGCCGATTCCAAGTCCCATGTGGCGCATATGAGCGGTGGTGATTTCTTTGCCAATGAGCAGTCGCACACGATGGCGCAGGCCGATGATCTGCGTGTCGAGTTAGTGGCGCAGGACGGCTCGGCGACGGTGTTGAAGGCATCGATCCCGGTGCAAGCCGGTGAGGTGGTGGATGCCACGTTTATGAGTTGCACCGCCCTGCAGAAGTTCTTGGCGCAGGCTATTGAGGAGGCCAAGGCGCAGGGTGTGCTGTTCTCCGTGCACCTGAAAGCGACCATGATGAAAGTGTCCGATCCGATTATCTTCGGACATGCGGTGAAGGCTTATTACAAAGATGTGTTCGACAAGCACGCCGCCACCTTCGCTGAACTCGGCGTTGATCCGAACAATGGTGTAGGTGATATCTACAGTAAAATCGCCACTTTATCCGAGACCGAGCGCGCCGCCATAGAGGCGGATATAGCGGCGTGTTACGCGGTGCGCCCGCCGCTGGCGATGGTGGATTCCGAGCGCGGCATTACCAATTTGCATGTGCCCAGCGATGTCATCATCGACGCCTCCATGCCCGCCGCCATCCGTGCCTCCGGTCAGATGTGGGGAGCGGACGGTAAACCGGCGGACACCAAAGCGGTGATTCCGGATCGTAGCTACGCTGGCGTTTATCAGGAAACCATCGATTTTTGTAAAGCCAACGGTGCCTTCGACGTGACTACCATGGGCAATGTGTGCAATGTGGGTTTGATGGCGCAACAGGCCGAGGAATACGGTTCTCACGACAAGACTTTCCAGATCGCCAAGGCCGGCACGGTGCGCGTGGTCACCAGCGGTGGCGATGTCATCTTGGAGCACGCAGTGCAAGAGGGCGATATTTGGCGTATGTGCCAGACCAAGGACGCGCCCATTCGCGACTGGGTGCGCTTGGCGGTGAGCCGCGCCCGGGCCACCGGGGCACCGGCGGTTTTTTGGTTGAACAATGATCGCGCCCACGATGCCAACCTCATCGAAAAAGTCGCGGCGTATCTTACCGGGCACGATACGCAAGGACTGGATATTCGTATCCTGCCGCCGGCTGCGGCGACGCGGTTTTCGCTCGAGCGCGCCCGCGAGGGTCAAGACACTATTTCTGTGACGGGTAATGTGTTGCGCGATTATCTAACGGATCTATTCCCTATTTTGGAGTTGGGCACTAGCGCGAAGATGCTCTCCATCGTGCCCTTGCTGGCCGGTGGTGGTTTGTTCGAAACGGGGGCCGGCGGTTCCGCGCCCAAGCACGTGCAACAGTTCGTGGAGGAGAATCATCTGCGCTGGGATTCGCTCGGCGAGTTTTTAGCGCTGGCGGTGTCGCTGGAGGAGATGGCTGAGAAAACCGGTAGCGCTAAAGTCAAGTTACTGGCCAAAACCCTGGATGAGGCTAATACCAAATTCTTGGCCACCAACAAATCGCCGTCCCGTAATGTCAACGAACTCGATAACCGCGGCAGTCATTTCTATCTGGCCCTCTATTGGGCGCAAGCGCTGGCCGCGCAAAGCGATGATGCATCAGTGAGTGAGGAGTTCAGCGCGTTTGCCAAGACGCTTGCGGATCATGAACAGACCATTGTTGGCGAACTCAACGGGGCGCAGGGCGTAGCGGTGGAGTTGGGCGGCTATTTTCGGCCCGATCCGCAAAAAGCGCAGGCGGCGATGCGGCCTAGCGCTACTTTCAATGCCGCTCTTGACGGATTTGCCGCGCGGGCAGATTAGCAGTTTTCGATTATTGCGAGTGTCCCATTCGTCCAAAGGGCACCGAGTTTATAGCCTGGACTGAGCCCATGAGTGACGCCCTGCTAACCGGCATTAAGGTGATTGATGCCGCCAGTTTTATCGCCGGCCCCGCGGCGGCTACCGTATTGGCTGATTTCGGTGCTGAGGTCATCAAAATCGAGCCGCCCGGCGTGGGTGACACGTACCGTAACCGCAGCGCACCGGGCAATCCTGAGTGTGATTACAACTACGCCTGGATCGTGGACAACCGCAATAAACGCGGCTTGGCGCTCAATCTCAAGTCGGATGAGGGCCTGGCGGTGCTCTACGAACTGGTCAGGCAAGCCGATGTGTTTGTGACGAACTTGCCGTTTCCGGCCCGCACCCGCCTGCGGGTCAGCTACGATGATTTGGCGCCCCTCAATGAGCGGCTTATCTACGGTTCCATCAGCGCTTACGGGGAGGCCGGTCCCGATGCGGACAATCCCGGTTTCGATAGCACGGCCCTATGGGCCAGGACCAGCCTGATGGACATGATGCGGCCCGGGCCGGATTCCGCTCCGGCCCGTTCATTGCCCGGTATGGGCGATCACCCTAGCGCCATGTCGCTGTTCGGCGGCATCATGGCGGCGCTCTACCGCCGGGAACGAACCGGTACCTATGTCAACACCTCGCTGATGGCCAATGGGCTTTGGTGGAACAGCATCCAGGTGCAGGCGATGCTGTGCGGTGCCGAGTTCGAGAAGCGCCCGCCCAGGGAGGAGGCGACCACGGCTTTGCACAATCTTTACCAGACCAGGGACGGGCGTTGGTTTCATCTGGCCTGTGTCCCCGAGGACAAGCGCTGGGCTGCGTTGCTCGCCGTGCTGGGCCGCCCGGATCTGGGCGAAGACGAGCGTTTCCGGGACCGTGGGTCGCGCCACGCCAAGGCCGCCGCGCTCATCCGGATCTTCGATGGCATCTTCTTGCAAAAGGATTGGAGTGAATGGAAAACGCTGCTGGATCAGGCCAACATTCCTTGCAGTCTTATCGGCACGCTGCGCGATATTCCGCACGATGAACAGATGCGGGCCAGTGATGCGCTAACGCCTATCGACGATGAACGCGCGGGTGCCCGGTACATCGTCAATAGCCCCGTATGGTTGCGGGACGGACCCAAGGTGGCACCGCGGTTGGCGCCGGCCTTGGGTGAGCACACGGATGAAGTTCTGCTCGAGGCGGGTTTTTCCGCCGCTGCCATCGCCGCCTTACGGCGCAGCGGCGCCATCGGTTAGTGTCTGGCTGGGGTTATCCCTGCTGGCGCGGGCAGTCAAGGCTTTGCTAATGCCGGGACGCAAGACGATCATGCCACCGCCAAAACCCGCCACCAATGCGGCCACGCGCCGCCGGCGGATCATTTCGCGCAAGCGAACGACAGTCGATGATGGCGACGGCCAATGATGGCGTTCATGCTGGCAGAGCACGCGCCCGCGTCTTGCGCCGCGCCTGACTTTATGGTCTGTTGCGCCCTGCCAAATACTCCAACCGAGACGCAAGCCCATGACTGATGGCACCCCTCGCCTGACCGAGCTGTCCCACGGCGGTGGTTGAGGCTGCAAACTAGCACCGTCGGTGTTAGAAGAGCTGCTCTCCAAACTGCCCAAGCACTATGCCGATCCCGATCTGCTGGTGGGCACGGAGAACGCCGATGATGCCGCCGTTTACCGGTTGAACGACGGCCAGGCGATCATCGCCACCACGGATTTCTTCATGCCCATCGTCGATGATCCGTACGATTATGGGTGCATGGCCGCCGCTAATGCGCTGTCGGATGTTTACGCCATGGGCGGTAAGCCTATTTTTGCGTTAGCCATCGCTGGCGTTCCTGCGGACAAGTTGGCGCCCGCAGTGGTGCAGCAGATCTTTGCCGGCGGCCACGATATATGCACGCAGGCGGGCATCCCTATTGCGGGCGGCCACACCATCGATATAGGCGAACCCATCTACGGTCTTGTTGCGCTCGGCGTGATCCACCCGGATCGGGTGTGTAAGAACGCCGATGCGCGGGACGGCGATGTGTTGATACTCGGCAAGCCGCTAGGTATCGGTATTTTGGGCGCCGCGCAGAACAAAAACGAGTTGGATGCGCAGGGCTACCAGCAGATGGTGAGCACCGCCACGCGCTTAAACAGCGTGGGCGCGGCGCTGGCCGATATCGATGGCGTGCACGCCATGACCGACGTGACCGGCTTCGGTCTGCTGGGTCATCTGTTGGAAATGTGCCGCGGCGCCGGGCTTTCGGCCCGGGTGGATTACGCCAACGTGCCGGTGCTGCCGGCGGCGCGGGATTACGCCGCCAAGGGTTACAACACGGGCGCCGCCAACCGCAACTGGGCCAGCTACGGCGCTCACGTTACGTTGCCCGAAGGTATCTCCACGGCCGACGCCAACTTGTTAAGAGATCCACAGACTAGCGGTGGATTGCTGGTGGCCTGTACAGCATCGGTGGCTGACGAGGTCGTGCAAGCGTTCACTGATGCCGGTCATGCGGAAGCGGCCCTGATCGGAGCGCTCGCCGCCGGTGAACCGGCTATCACGGTAAGCTGAGGGTTTGCCGGACATGAATGAGCTGCTGGTCAAAAGCGAAGCGGTGATCGACGGCACTGTGGCAGCGTGGCGCGCACCGCGGATGTGGTAGCCAACGATGGGCGCGTCACCGCCATTTAAGTATTCGTCGGCTCAGCCCTGGTGCGCTGATAGCGTACCGCCACCGGCCCTAACGCCCTTTGAACACGGGTTTGCGCTTCTCGCGGAAGGCCTTGCCGCCCTCGATCTGATCATCACTGCGTTTGACCGCCAGCAGATCGCGGCGCGCCACCGCCTGCAACTCCGAGGGGCCGCGTGGCGTCACCGTGTCGCGCACGAAGCGTTTCACCATGGACACTACCAGCGGCGCGCTGTCGCGCAAGATGATGGCGTAGTCAGTGGCGGCGTCGATGTGCTCACCCACGGGCACCACTTTGTTGACCATGCCCACCTCATAGGCGCGCTGGGCGTCGAAGTGCCTGCCGGTCAACATGAATTCCATGGCGATCTTATGCGGCAATCTGGCGGCGGCGCCGGCGATCAGTCCGCCGCAAAATCCAATCTGGGCTTCCGGATAAAAGAAATCGGCGTTGTCGGCGGCCACCGCCAGATCGCAGTGCTGCACCAATATGTAAGCACCGCCCACGCAGTATCCGGCGACGGCGGCGATCACCGGTTTGTCCAAATCCGTGCCTACATTGGGAATGCCTTCCCAGAGATCGGGATCGCGCGGTGGATCGCGCAGATCCGCGCCCACTGAAAATGCTTTGGTACCGGCGCTGGTGAGGATGGCCACACGGTCATCGGACTCTTGCAGCCGGCGAAATGCGCCGCGCAGGGCGGCGACCACGCCTTCGCTCAAAGCGTTCATCTTGGCGGGCCGGTTGATGGTAATGGTGGCGATGTTGTCTTGAGACTCGTAGAGAACGGCGGCGTCGGTCATGGAGATAATTCCTGCTAGAGAAAATAGTTTCGATGAGGCTCAAGAGCACCTGCTAAAAATGCACTTTTTCCGCGATGGCGGCGTCATCTCCGTGCTCGAATCCTCAGGTATCACCTATACACTGCGGTTGCGCGCGCGGTGCTTCCTTGCACTCACGAAAAAATTATTATTTTTAGCGGCGCCCTCAATTAGGGGATGCCGATCATGTCCGTGTCACCGTGAAACACCAGGGTGCGCTTGGCATCCATCCACTGTTCCATGCCATCTGGCTGCACGGACTTGCGAAACCCATGCCACTCGGTTGCGCTTGGGAAATACAGTTCGGCCAGTCCGGCGAAGGCTTCGGCCTGCGGCGCTAATGAATGGTTGACCACGTAGCGAAGGCCGCCGGCTTTTTCCATTTCCCCTCGAACATTTGGCGCCTGTTTATTCAACCAGTGAGCGAAGAAAGCATCGTAGTCCGTACCCGGTTGCGCGGCGACTAGAAAGCTCACTTTGAAAAAGCCCGACCGGGTGCTTGGATACGGAGCGTTCAAGGTCAGCGGATCCGAGGCCAATGCGCCGTCCATCACCACATACTCGCGGGTCGGCCACGGCATATAAGGTTCAGCTTTTTCTTGAAAAGAATCCGCCGGCGCAGTGCCGTGGGGCGGGTCCGGTTTTGGCACCGGTTGTTGCCACCAAAGCTGCGCCATGCCGTCAAACATCAATGGCTCGCCGGTGGTACCGCTCTCGAAGAGCGAGACGATATATCGGCGCGCGTGATTGGCCTCACGCGCTTTGAGTTTTTCCTGGGCGGCGATGACCGGCGGCATATGATTGGCGTACCAGTGGGCTACCAACTCGCTGCGTGAAGTGCTGCTCTTGCGTTTGATGAGATAGATCACTTTCGCCCCGGGTGTGGGTGCCAGTGTCGCTTTGTTCATCGCGTTTGCTCCTGCTGCTATGGCGCCACGTTGCTTAAAACAATAGTGCCGCTGGCGGCGAACATGCCACCGACGCCGTGCACCACGGAGATTTCAGCGCCGTCTATTTGCGCCGGTGAGCTGCCGCGCATCTGCCGCACGCCTTCCTGTAGGGCATACATGCCGTACATGCCCGAGTGCATATAGCTCAGACCGCCACCGTTGGTGTTGACCGGTAACTTGCCGCCCGGGGCGGTGTTGCGCTCGGCGATAAAATCCCCGGCCTCGCCCCGGCCCACGAAGCCTAAGTCTTCCAGGCCGTAGATGGGCAGGTGCGCGAAAGCGTCGTAGATCATCAGGTGATCCACATCGCGGTGGTTGATACCGGCCTCTTCGAAGGCTTTGCTGCCGGCCACCCGGAACGCCCGCGACGAGGTGAAATCCGCCATCTGCGAGATGAGCGGGGTCTCGCCGCTCTCGCCCGTGCCGAGTACGTAAACGGGCTTGGTGGGAAAGTCCTTGGCCCGCTCCGCTTTGCTCAGGATGAGGGCACCGCCGCCGTCGGTGACCAAGCAACACATGAGTAGCCGGAAGGGGTAAGCGATCATCTTGGAGCCTAGAACATCGTCCACCGTGATCGGCTCCCTGAAGCTCGCCCGTGGATGCTTGGCGGCCCATTCGCGCTGCACGACGGCGACCATGGCCAGCTTCTCTGCGGAAAGATTGTAGTCTTTCATGTAGCGCAGCACCGGGATGGTGAACATGGTCGGTGGCCGCGTGACGCCGTAGGGCCGCTCGAATTGGCTCTGAAACAGGGTCGGGATACCGCCCGCCAGGGGCCGGCCCTTGCCGGAGCGGCCACTTTCGCCGTGGCTGATGAGCACCGTGGTGCACAGCCCTTCGTTGATGGCCGCCGCCGCGTGCCGCACGTGCAGCATGAACGAGCAGCCGCCCACGGAAGTGCCGTCCAGCCAGGTGGGGGTGATGCCCATGTACTGCACCAGTTCGACCGGGTTGTGTCCGGCGGTGGCGACACCGTCTATGTCTTTGAGGGTCAGTCCGGCGTCCGCCAGGGCGTTCAAGGCGGCATCGGCATGGAGTTGCAGTTGGCCGACATCCGGCAACTTGCCCATGTGCGTGGTTTCGGCGGCGCCTACGATGGCTACGGATCCGCGCTTCATTCAAGTGCCTCCCGCCGGCTTGAATTGCGGCAAGGTAATGTCCTCGTTGAGCTTCTCGTAGGTCACTTCAAGGGCCATATCCAGTTGCAGCGCCGCCGGGGTTGGCGGGCAATCCAAGATGTTGGACATCATCCGCGGCCCTTCTTCCAACTCGACCACGGCCACGGCGAACGGTGGCTCGAAACCGGGGGTGGGCAGGTGATTGATGATGTAGCTGTAGAGCGTGCCTTTACCGGAAGCGGCGAAGACGCAGACGGCGCGCGAGCCGCACTCCGGGCAAAAAGGACGGGGCGGAAAATAAATGTGGCTGCACGAGCCGCATCGTTGCAGGCGCAATTCCCCTTCCTTGGTGCCGTCCCAGAAGTGTTGTGTCTCTGGCGTCGGCACCGGCACAGGCCGCTTGGGATCGCTCATGGATGATCGCTCCTCGGTGATGAATAGCTTTCAGTCTACCCATAACGCAGGAGCAATAGACAGGTGGTGAATGGATGGCTGCCGCTAAGTATGCTTACCGTGTGGCCAATACGAACTCGAATACAGCAGTCCAACCCCTCAGGCCACCATCGAGGCGAATTTCTTCCAACACCATCGCAAGCTCGGCGATAGCCAGGTCCACGGAGGGGTCGTTGTTAAAGAACAGCCGGGTCACCAGTTGCTTGTATCCGGGGTGTTTGATGATGAAATGGATATGGCGTGGGAGCCCACCGGTGTAGCCGGGAAAGACGGTGACGAACTCGACCTGGCCGCGTTCGCTGGTCTGATAAACGCCACGAAACTTGTTCGCTTCGTGAAAACCCTCGTGGTTCGCGTGCAACACCTGCACGGACGCGCCCTCTATAGGCTGTGCGCAGCGGTCGAGCACGCGGATATGCAAGAAAAGCGGTTCGCCCGGATCGCCCCGTTGCCACAGTGCTTGCGACTGCGTGGCGGTCGAATAGTCGTGGGGGCCGGGGCTGGTCGCTGGGGTTGGCTCGCGCTGCGAGCAGGCGTGCGCGTCATGCGTGATGAGCATGAGGCCGAGGAGTAGGGCGCACAATGCGCTAAGGGTGATGGAGCTAAGGGTGATGGAGCTAAGGGTAATGGCTCTTGTCACGGACACGGTAGTCTCCAAGGGTCTAGCGCAGCGCCGCCGCGCAATGGTTTGATGGCATTGGCGATGTTCACTGTTACATAATCAGCCATACCAGCAAAACGACTATGATGAGCGCTACGAGACCGAGCGGAATAAGGCCCGGCGGCGGGCCAGCCCTTCTCAGCAGCGCCATGATTGCACCTCCTCTCAATGTCTTAGGCCGGGCATAACGTCACTAATATAAGGCAAGTCCGCCCCCATTCGGCTATAGGCGAACGCCGCAGCGTTGGCCGAGCAAGCAAGCATGCGGCAAGTCGGACGAGCTCCCGGCGTAAAGACCGGCCCGTACACCCATATGAGTAAAGCCCACGGCGACGTTAAAAAAGCGAGTCGCCGGGCCTAACCTTGGCCGGGCCTAGCCTTGAAGGTGAAGCCTGAACCACCGGTGACGCCAAATCGATCGAACAAGGCTTCACCGCACCCGAGTATCAGGTCAAGACATTTTTGTTGGGAAACACAAATGCCGTTACCGCTGTCACGAGTCCCTGTATAAATGATGGGTACTGCGCGGGCACGCTGCCCCACAGCGCTGTGGCGGTGGCAAGCTTGTGTTCTTGACCGGGGGCGAACAACCCGGCGAGGGGCTGGAAATCCGGATCAACGTAGTCCATCGCCATATGGCCGCCTAGCACTGCGCGGGCAAAATGCACCCAGCTGGCGATGGAGCGGTAGGCGGCAACCGGTTGTGCGCCCCGGTGCAAGGTACCCACTACCGTTGGCAGCATAAAGATGCGCATTTTGTTGACACCGTCCATGCAAATTCGCTCAATCGCATCGCCAATATGAGGGTTGGCGAAACGCTGCTCGACTGTTTGCGCGTATTCGGTCAGTGAAAACGGAAAGCCGCCGCCAAGCGCCGGGATCACTTCGGCCAACTGAAAACGGCGGAAATGGGCAAGCAGTTCGGGATTTTGCATCGCTTGGTCGAAGGTGGCATGACCGGCCAGCGCTCCAAGATAAGCAAGCGCGGTATGGCCGCCATTTAAGATACGGATCTTGGCTTCCTCGAACGGTTCGACGCAGGGCACGATTTGCACGCCGGCGCTCTCCAGCGGAGGGGCCGCTCCTTTGAAGTTGTCCTCTACAACCCACTGCACATATTCCTCGGCGAGAACGGCGGGCCGCACCACACAGCCCAGCGCCTTGGCACTGGATCTGGCCAGATCCGCCGGTGGGCGCGGGGTAATCCTATCGACCATCGATGAAGGAAAACTAACGTTCGCCTGCATCCAATCGAGCAATGCGCTGTCGCCGCAGGCATTGAGGTACTGTTCCAGCGCGTGGCGCAACAGCACGCCGTTTTTGCGCAAATTGTCGCAACACATAATGGTGAGAGCACCGCTTGCCGCGGCTTGCCGGCGCTTGAGTCCGGCACGTAAATAAGCATAGACCGTGCGTGATGCGCGGCCTTCTATTTCTGCTGCGATCGGTGTTGCTGCCCGGTCCAATTCATTGCCGCCGCGCAGGTGATAGCCACTTTCCGTAATCGTGATGGTGACAACTTGCACATCTTTCAAAGCCAGCAGGCGGGTGGCTTTTGCCGGTGTTTGCGGCCAGTCCGCGAACCGCAGATGCGGGCGCATAATGCGGTATTGGCAAGCGCCGTCTGCCGCCACTGTTTTTAAAATATAACGCCCATCCGCCCCTTGGGAGCGGGCGAAGGAGGTGGAGTCTGCAGCACGAAGGTTGACCGCGGCGATGGCCCAATTCAGCTCGCCGGTAGCGTCCATCATCCGATCCACGTACCACGCCTGATGGGCCCGGTGAAACGCACCGAACCCTAGATGCACCATGCCGACCCTGCATGCACTGCGATCGTATGTTGTGCTCGATGCCTGGGTGGCAATGGAGATCATGCATGTCCTCCTACTGCGCCTGAATCAGTGGCTAATGCAGTGGCGTGAAGGGCGCGGCGTGAACTCTCCCTGAACTTCGACGGCGTAGTTTGTTTGACTCTGAGGAACTGGCGGTTGAAGTTGGCCAGATTTTGAAATCCCACGGCATAACAAATGGTGGATACACGTTGTTCGGTGTCGTGTAACAGTGCGCAGGCTTGCCCGATGCGCACACGGTTGACGAATTCGGTGTAACGGTTGCCAGTGAGCATTCTGAAAGTGCGCGAGAAACTGGCGACGCTCATGCCCGCCATGTTGGCCGCTTCTACTACAGATAGATTCAAGGCGTAGTGGCGTGCGATGTAATCAACTACTTTACCGATGCTGCCGTGGTTGGGGTGATGCCGTAGTTGATGGAAGGTGACGGCGGACAGTTGCTCTTTGCGCGGGTGGCGGGCCAGGGTTAGCAGGAGGTCAAGAAAAGCAACGATTTTTCTCGCGCCACGCGCAGCGCTAATGCCGGCGAGGGCGTGTTGTGCGATCTCGCCGTCGAAGCCGATGAACTTGACGCCGGACGTTGCCAGCAGGAGCAGATCTTGGATCTGGCGAAACTCGGGAAAAGCGCCAACCATGGCGTCTATGCTGTCCTGATGGAACTGGATCAGCCTGTCGCGCACGGGCACTGGTGTTTTGTAGGTGTTGTTGGTAATCCAGTTATGCGGAAGATTGGGGCCGATCAGGAACAGCTCTCCAGGGCCGAACTCGCCGATGTAATCACCCACCAAGACTTTGCCCCGGGTGGCGGTAATCAGATGCAGTTCCAGCGCTTCATGGGCATGCCAGCGGCACAGCTCGGATGGCCAACCGTGCGCTAGACAACGGATACTTTCGAGCGAGCGATCGACGAACTCGATTTCGGGACTACAGGGAGACACGCCGTTTATCTCACGGTCACTTCACGGCGCCAAAGGTTAGCCCCTGCACTAGCTGCTTTTGACACAACCAGCCGAACACGACGATGGGGGCGCAGGCCAGTGTGGACACGGCTGATAGCTTGGCCCAGAACAAACCCTCAGGACTTGAAAATGATGCGACCAAGGCGGTCAGGGTTCCAGCGTCCGCCGCGGTCAGATTGATCGACCAGAACGCTTCGTTCCAGCAAAGAACGATGGATAGTAGCGCTGTGGATGCGATCCCTGCCCACGCTAGCGGCAGCACGATTTGGGTGATCTCGCCCCACGTCGAGCAACCGTCCATCCGCGCCGCTTCCAGGATCTCGTTGGGGATTTCGCGGAAGTAGGTAAACAAGATCCACATGATGATGGGTAGATTGATGAGCGCATAGATGATGACGAGGACTATGGTTGTGTCCAGTAAATCTAGCGATTTCGCCAGCAGATATACGGGTAGCAGGACGCCGACGGCGGGCAGCATTTTGGTCGATAACATCCACAATAAAATATCCTTGGTGAAACGGCCTGGCGAGAATGCCATGGCAAAAGCAGCCGGTATCGCAATGAGCAGCGCCAGTAGGGTTGCGCCCAAGCTGGTGATGATGGAGTTGATCGCGTAGCTGGTATAGTCGGTGCGCTCTTCAATCAATATGAAGTTGTCGAGCGTGGGGGTAAAAAAAAGCCTGGGCGGTACTTCTATGGCTTGCAGTTCCGTCTTGAAACTCGTGAGTACCATCCAAAACAGAGGAAAGAACAGCACCGATGCCACCACCCAGGCGGTGCTTACCCGGGCCCCTTCACGCCAGTTCGAAAACCTCGCCTTTATCATCGTCACACCGTAAGACTCTTACCGACTAGCCGAATCAAAAAGAGCGCCACGATGTTGGCAATGATGATGGCGAATACGCCGCCAGCGGATGCCACCCCTACATCGAATTGGAGCAACGCTTGGGAGAAAATAAGGAACGCTATATTGGTACTTTCGGTACCGGGTCCACCGCCTGTGGTGATGAAGATTTCGGCGAATATGGACAGATGAAAGATCATCTGGATCATGATCACCACGGCGATGGGCCGCGCGAGATGCGGCAGCGTCACGTGCCAGAACTTAGCCCAAAAACCTGCGCCATCCAGTTCGGCCGCTTCCAGCGGCTCGCGCTCCATGCTCTGCAATGAAGTCATGAAGATGAGCAGAGCAAACGGTGTCCACTGCCAGCTCACCATGATGATGATAGAAAGTAGTGGTGCGTCGGCTAACCAGTCGAAGGGCTCGATGCCGATAGCTGTTGCCAGCACGGCGAACAATCCGTAGATCGGATTCATCATCATGTTCTTCCACAGGAGTGCGTTGACGGTGGGCATGATGAAGAAAGGCGAGATCAGCATGAGCCGCACGATCGCGCGTCCGCGAAACGGCCTGTCGATGAGAACTGCTAAAGCGAGGCCTAGAATGACCGATATGGCCAGCACCGAGCCGACCAGTACCAAGGTATTGGTCAAGGCCGGCCAGAACGCGGGATCGGTGTAGAAGAATTCGTAATTGGACCCGCCTACGAAGCCGGAGCGTTCCGGATAGAGCAGGTGGTAGCGGATGGTGGAGAAATAGAGGGTCATACCGAGCGGTACGACCATCCACAGCGCGAGCACGATGATGCTCGGCGCTTGTAACAATCGGGCGGTTAGAGAATTCATCATGGCCGCGGGCCGGGTGCCCAAACTGTGAACCTGGCGGCCTTCTACCCGGGGGTCCGGCCCTCTATCCGGCGGCCCTTTATCCGGGGCCCTTAGACCCTGGACCCGGTGTGAGGCCCAGGGTCCGGTAAGAGAAGCCGTGTTCCCGCCGGGCCTCTAGCAATACCCCGCCCTCAGTAATAACCCGCTTTGCGCATTTCGCGATCAGCCGCCGTTTGGCTATTGGCGAGCGCCTGCGCCACCGTGACCTTGCCTGTCAGGGCGGCACTCATCTGCTGCCCGACGGCGATGCCGATGGCTTGAAACTCCGGGATGGCGGCGAACTGCACCCCCGTATACGGCGTCGGATCCTGGGTCGAGTTCGAGGGATCGGCCGATAGAATCGCTTTTAATTCGGCCTCGGCAAACTTTGCCGCCGCGGTGAAGTTGGCGTTGGCGTAGGTCGATGAGCGGGTACCGGTGGGAACCGCGGCCCAGCCGTTTACCGATGCGACCAGTTCGATGTAGGACTTGGAGGTGGCCCATTCGATGAACTTCTTGGCATCGGCGGACTGCTGGGTGCCGGCCGGCACTGCCAGAGCCCAAGCCCACAGCCAGTTGGCCCCGCGCGAGGTCACCGCCACCGGGGACTGGGCGAAAGCGATCATGCCGGCCACTTTCGATTGCTTGGGGTCGGTGACGAAGCTGGCCGCAATGGTGGCGTCGATCCACATACCGCACTTGCCCTCGTTCATCAGCGCCAAGATCTCGTTGAAGCTGTTGCCCGAGGAGCCCGGCGGCCCGTATCGGCTCATCAGGTCAACGTAGAAACTGACCGCGTGATGCCAGGCGGCGGAGTCGAGTTGGGGTCGCCACTTTTCATCGAACCAGCGCGCGCCGAAGGAGTTGGCCATGGTGGTCAGGAACGCCACGTTATCGCCCCAACCGGGTTTGCCGCGCAGACAGATGCCATAGACGCCCTGCTCCTTGTCGGTCATGGCCGCGGCGGCATCTGCCACATGTCCCCAGGTCGGGTTGTCCGGCATCTGCATACCCGCCGCGTCCAGCAAATCCTTGCGGTACATGATCATCGAACTTTCGCCGTAGAAAGGCGCCGCATACAGTTTGCCATCATGTGACAGGCCGCCACGCATGGCTGGAAGAATATCGTCCACGTCGTATTGGGCAGCGAAATCCAACGGCTCGAGCCAGCCTCTGGCCCCCCAGATCGGCGCCTCGTACATGCCGATGGTCATGATGTCGAACTGACCGCCCTTGGTGGAGATGTCGGTGGTGACACGCTGGCGAAGAATGCCTTCCTCCAACGTGACCCATTTGACGGCGATACCCGGATTGGCCTTCTCGAAATGACCGGTCAGCTTCTGCATTTCGATCATGTGGCCGTTGTTCACGGTCGCGATCGTGAGTTCGCCAGCACTGGCGCTAAGCGGCAAGACGATGGCAAGTCCCGCGGCAATTTTGGCTGTCAATCTCATTGCTTCCTCCTGTTGTCGAACACTTTTTCTGTGTGCTATTGGGGTGCTATCAGGTGAAGAGTAGTCGTGCGCCGAAGGGCTTGGCTAATAGAAATCTGCTTGACTGTGATACTTTTCTTGCGCTGAGCGCTAATTTTTGGCCCTATAGGCGTCCGAAAAGTACCACACTGCGTTAAGCCTTGTTGACAGTGGGCGCCGCCCCTAGAGCCTCGAAGAACTTCTTTGAATGGTAGTCAAAACGTTTTGTCTTGAAGTCAATTCAGCCATGCGATCGCGGCTGGGCCATAGTGGCTGGGCCATAGCGGCCGGGCCATAGTGGCTGGGCCATAGTGGCACGGGGCCTCCTCAGCTACCACCTAAAATCGTACAAGAACAACAGGATCAGGCCGAGTGAGGCCACCGTCCAGACCAGCATGTGCGCCGTCAGCCCGGTGATGGCCACCCTGCGTTCGCCATGCAAGCGCTCGGACAGGCCGGCCAGCCAAGTGCCTAGAGCCGCGCCTATGTTGGCGAAAAACGCTATTAGGACCGGGCTTTGAGCTAGCAACCGGTGCGTTACGTCCACCAGTACTTTGCGGTATATCCAGTCGAAATCCAGGCTGATAGTGAGTGTTCGCTTCATCAGTGGGAGCAAGACGAAGAAGGCGAGGCCGGAGAACAGCAGCAGTTGCAGTTGGCCCACCACATGGGGACCGGTGTACGGCGCATAGCCGGGGAAGACCGGCAGCAGGTTATAGAGCTGATGGGGGAATACCCCTAGCCAGATGCAGAGAACGGAAAACGCGATCATGGCCCAGCGCATGTTCATGGGTGGCTCGCCGGGCCTTAATCCCGAGTCTTTCTGGAAGAAGACGAACCAGGGGAATTTGATGCCGGCGTGCAGGAATACTCCGGCGGAGGCGGCCTGTAGCGCCAGCCACACCCACAGCAGGTGCTGCTCCACCGCTGCTTGCGTGATCATGGATTTGGCCACGAAACCGGAGGTCAACGGGAAGGCGGAGATGGCCAGCGCACCGATGATGCCGCACACGGCGGTCAGCGGCATGGTGTGGATGAGGCCGCCTAGCTCAGTGCACCGGCGCTTGCCGGTCATAAATAGAACACTGCCTGCCGACATCAGCAACAAGGCTTTGTAGATAATGTGCACGAAGGCGTGGGCGGCGGCGCCGTTGACGGCCATCGCCGTACCGATGCCGGCACCGCAGACCATGAAGCCCACCTGATTGACGATGGAGTAGGCCAGGATACGGCGCATATCGTTTTCCAGCAGCGCGTAGACGATGCCGTAGAAAATCATGTAGAGGCCGATGTAGATGAGCACTTGGGTGCCGGGGAACAACAGCAACAGAACGTAGACTGCTGTTTTGGTGGTGAACGCGGACAAGAACACGGTGCCGGTGGCCGAAGCTTCCGGGTAGGCATCGGCGATCCAGGCCGACAGTGGTGGCGCGCCAGCGTTGATCAGCACGCCGATCAGGATCAACCAGGTGGCCAATGAGCCCACACCCATTGAACCCACACCCATGGGCGCCAAAGCCAAGCTGCCGCCGGTGGCCACGTGCCCGGCGATGCCGGCCATCATGACGGCGCCGCCGCTTAGGTGCACCAATAGATAGCGCAAAGCTGCCCGTTCCGAGGCCGGCGTGCCAGCGGCCCAGAGCACCAGGGTGGAGCCGATGGCCATCACTTCCCAATAGACAAACAGCGTGAACAGATCACCGCAGGTGGCCGCGCCCACCGCCGAGCCGGCGTAGACCAGGGCGGCGCTGAGTTCCAGGCGCCGGGCTTGCGCTAGAGCGAAGAGGGTGCCGACTAGCGCCATGAGCGAGAACACGATGGCGAACAGGCGGCCCAGGGGTTGTATTGCGTAAGGCGTGAGCTGGTAGGTCAGAAATTCGCTATGCACGGCTGTGCCCACTGGCGCGGCGGCCAGCAGTGCGAGTGCGCCCACGGGGCCGAGCAGGGCGATGGCGCGCAGGATGGGGCCGTCGCGCAATGCCAGCAGCAAGCCGGCGCCGATGATCAGCAGGCCGGGCGGTAGGAGGTCAAGACTCATCGGCGGACGCCGTGGAGGTGGTTGCGTAGTAGTTCTCGGGCCGCTTGACAACAAAACCCAGTAACTTGGCAGCCACTACCAGGACGGCGCAGGCGGCGAAGCCATAGACGGCGGAAAAAGCGGTCCAATCGGCCACGGCGAAGTGGGAGTGCACGGGCCAGATAAGCTCCACCACCACGGTCAGCACTAAAACGGCGATGCCCCATTGCCACAGCTTGGGAATGTTCTCCGGGCGGTAAAACCAGTTGTTGTGTTCGGACATGGTTGTGTGTTTGGGCAGGGTTATGTGTTTGGACAGGGTCAAGGGGTGCTTGCGCGCGGGCGGGCTAAGTATAACCGGCGTTCCCGTTATGATAAGGCGCAACACTGGCCGCGTAACGACTGGCCGCGTAACGCTATACACTGCGGCTTGGTTTCTACTTAACCCCAGGCTTTCTACTTAACTCCAGGTTGCCGTAACACGAGGTCCCGCCATGACCGCCGACGCCGAACGCTCCATCCGTCCCCGCCGCAGCTTCATCTTCGTCCCCGGATTGAACCCGGCCATGTTTCCCAAAGCGTTGGCCTGCGGGGCGGATATCGTCTGCGTGGAGTTGGAGGATGGCATCGCGCCCAAGGACAAAGACGAGGCGCGGCGGCAAGGCTTGGCGCTTTTTCACACGCCTCAGGCGGACGATGGCGTGGAGCGCATCGTGCGTGTCAACTGCTTGCGCACGGCGGTGGGTCTGGCCGATATACAAGCGGTGTTGGCTACGGCAAAGCCTCCGCCCGCGCTCATGTTGCCCAAAGTGACATCTCCTGATGAGGTGGTCTGGCTGGATGATTTGCTGACCGAGCGTGGCCACGGCACCCGGCTGCACATCATTATCGAAACCAATGCCGCCCTCGAGCGGGCCTACGACATCGCCCATTGCAGCCGCCGCATAGACGCTTTGTTCTTCGGCGGTGTGGACATGGCGGCGGAGCTGCGCTGCAAAAACGCTTGGGAGCCGCTGCTCTACGCCCGCTCGCGGGTGGTGCATGCGGCGGCCTCCGCCGGCATTGATGCCATCGATGTGCCTTATCTGGATTTGAACGATCGGGCGGGCCTGCAACACGAGGCGCAATCGGCGGCGGATTTGGGCTTCAGTGGCAAGGGCGCTATTCATCCAAAGCAGATCGCCGTACTCAACGGCGTGTTCTCCCCGGATGAGGCGGCTGTGGCCCACGCCAAGCGTATTCTGCAAGCTTTTGCCGAGGCCGATACCGGATTGGTGGTGGTCGATGGCAAGCTGATCGAGAAGCCGGTGTTACGCGAGATGACGCGCATCGTCGCCATCGCGGAGCGGGTCGCGGCGCAGTAGTTATGCCGCTTGAGTTATGCCGCTTGCAACAGGCTCACTGCCAAACCGATAGCGCCGCCAAACACGCCGCCCCAGACAACCAGCCAGCCCAGGTGCTGGCGGATCATGTCCTCGACGATGGTTTGAACTTGCTCCGGGGTAAGCTCCGCGAGGCGGTTATCGACGATGCCCTCGATGCGCGTCCTCAAGGCTTGCGCGCCCGTTTCACCGGCATTGGCATCGGCGGCACTGGTATCGGCGCCGGCCAAAAACTCCGTTATCAATTCGCCGAACTTGTTCTTGACCGGCGTACGCAGAGGTTCCAGGGCTTTGCGTCCGCCCATCATGGCCAGCATGTTGCCCATGGACGATTGCTCGATGACTTCGGCGAAACCGTCAAAAGCGCGGTCCAGATCGATGTTTTCGCCGAGTTTGCCGCTGGCCATGCCCGCTTCATCCAAGAAGCGCTCTACGTTCTCCTGGCTGAAAAATTCAGTGAGTATGAGCAAGCGGATGGCGGCTTTGAATTCGTTGAAGCGGGCCGGGATGACGCCGGAGCCGTAGATGAAGGGTATGCGTTCGAACAGCATGTGCACGGCTAGCCAGTTGGTCACACCGCCGGAGAGGGCGAAGATGCCCGTCATCATGATGATCTGGGCGAAGACCGGCGAGAAGTAGCCGGCAATGGCTACCGCCAGGGCGGTAACGTTGGTGGTGGCACTCTTGTTCACGAGCATTGATCTAGAGACGGGTGGTAAACGGTGGCAGCGGCACGCGCGGCATAGTCGGGTGGGGCGGCGTTGGAATTGTGCTCATCCGTTGCCGTTCTCGTCCACCTTGAAATTGAGTTCGATATGGGTGCCGTTCGGATCCTGAATGAAGATCTGGTGGGCCTGCTGAGCCGGCACATCGCGCCGGATCATGGGTATGTTTTTGGCCTCTAGATGCGCCACAGTCGCCGGCACATCGACCGCGGTAAAAGCCACGTGATCGATAGAGCCGGTGCCCGAGCCGTCGTTGTCACGGCCCAGATAGTCTTTTTGCCCTCGGGTTGCAGCCGATGAGGCCAGGTGCACACAGGGCTGATCACCCAGATAGAGCCAATACCCTGGAAATGGAAACGGTGGCCGTGGACCTACCCGCAGGCCGAGCACGTCCACGTAGAAATCTTTGGTCGTCTCCATGTCATCGGACAGGATCAGATAATGTTCCAGCTTGGCCAAGTGCATACTGCTTACCTCTTGCCGCCGTCATAGCGGTTACTTGGAGCAGACGCAGTATATCGCGGTTGACCGGCCCGGTTGGAGCCGCCGATACTGCCGTATGGTAACCCGAGCGGAGCGAAGAACGATGCCGAATGAGTTTGTAGTGGCGGCTTTCAAAGATGTCGCCAACGGTTTGCAAGCAGGGCAGTTCTCCATCGGCGAGCGCAAAAAAGCGGCCACCCTGGATGATCTGGAGCCCATCTACCGCGAATTGTTGGATCGGCCCATTACCGTATCCGTGGCCGTTGTAGGCCCCGATGGCCGTCCCGGACTCACGCCCATGTGGTTCGACCACGACGGCGAGAAGATTTTAGTGAATACGGCGGAGCACCGCCCTAAATGCGCTTGGATCAGGAAAAATCCGCAGATCACTATTTTGGTGGTGAATCCGGATAATCCTTATCATTGGGTGAGCATCAAGTGCACCGCCACTAAAGAGCTACACGAAGACGGCCCGGAGGGTGCGCGGGTGACGGCGCATGTCAACAAGATTTGGCAAAAGTACACCGGCGATGGCGGCGCCTATGGCCTGCGCGATCCGGCGATCGAAGAGAAGCGGGTGTTATTCGAGTGTACTATCGATCGCATGGCCACCTTCGGGCAGCCGGGCTAATTCAGGCCGGCGCTCTTGATGCAGGCCGCCCATTATTGAGCGTTCATTGTTGAGTGTTCATTGCGTCTGGGCCGTAGAGGCCCAGGCGCCAGTCTGGCTGCGCCCGCCATCGCGCCGTGGTTGCTTTCGCCGTGCTACATTGGCGCTGCTTCAACTATCAGATGAGTGTCATACCCGCATTCTCGGTTACATCAATCCGTCATATTTGAGCAAGATACTGGTGGGCCGGACCGGATGTGTGTGCATTCACGAGTGTCCGATAAATCAATCAACGAGGGAATATCTCCATGGCCAATCAAGACATGGCAAATCACGACGGTGTCGAACTGTCGTTCGACGAATTCGACGAGCAGGTAAATCCGCCTACATCGGAGCCCGAATTCAACGAGATCGCGGCTCGGTTGGTGAGCCGGCGCCGGTTTTTAGGCACGTCGGTAGCTTTCGGCGCCGCTGCGTTCGTCACTAGCGCCGGCTTGACGGCGCCTGGCCGTGCCCAAGCGGCGGCGGCCCCCAGCCGGGTAAGCCAGGGATGGTTGCCGTTTGAACCCCTCGCCGCCGGTGGCAGCGACACGATTCGCGTGCCTAAGGGCTTTAGTTGGCACACAGTGGTGAGCTGGGGCGATCCGCTCTGGAGCAAGGGCGTGCCGTTTGATCACGCTAGCCGTGGTACCGGCGCTTCCCAGGAATTGGCATTCGGTGACAACAACGACGGCATGTCATTGTTCACCAAGGATGGCCGCTCCATCCTGGCAGTGAACAACGAGTACGTGAACCGCTCCATCATTTACGGCAACCGCGAGTCCAAGTTGCCCGAGAACGCGGACGACGTACGCAAGGGTAAAGCCGGTCACGGCGTTAGCGTCATGGAAATCGAAAATGACGGCGGGACCTGGAAGGTAATCAAGGATTCGCCGTTCAACCGCCGCATCACCGCCGATACGCCGATGGCGATCAGCGGTCCGGCGGCGGGCCATGAACTGCTCAAGACAGCCGCCGATGCAACCGGCACGCGCTCCCTTGGAACCTGGAATAACTGCGGCAATGGCCGCACTCCATGGGGCACTTATCTCGCCTGCGAGGAGAACTTCAACGGCTATTTCTCAAGCTCCGATCCCGGCTACACGCCTTCGGCCGAATTGAAGCGCTACGGCGTGAGTAATAAAGACTGGGGTTATGGCTGGGGCGCGGTGGATGAACGCTTTGATATCTCCAAGCACCCGAACGAGCCCAACCGGGCTGGTTATATCGTTGAGATCAATCCGCTGGATGCGCAATCCACGCCCAAAAAGCGCACTGCTCTTGGCCGCTTCAAGCACGAGAATGCCGAGGCCGTAGTGGCGGCCAACGCTCGCGTGGTGGTGTATCTGGGCGACGATGAACGCGGTGAATTTCTCTACCGCTTTGTCTCCAAGGATAAGTACCGAGAACTCGGCGATAACTCCGAGTTATTGGCGCAAGGCACGTTGTCGGTGGCGAAATTCCACGACGATGGCCGCGGTGAATGGCTGGAGCTTTCACCGCAGACGACGGGCATGAAGTCTCAAGCGGAGATCTGCATTCATACCCGCCAAGCGGCCTCGGCGGTGGGTGCGACGACCATGGATCGCCCGGAGTGGGTCGCCGCTCATCCCGCGCAGGCGCAGGTGTACTGCGCGCTCACCAACAACAAGAACCGGGGTAAGAAACCGAATAAAGGTGGCGATGCAACGCCGGTGGGCGGCCCCAATCCCCGCGCCGGCAACCAATACGGCCAAATCGTGCGCTGGCTGCCCGACCACGGCGATCACACCGCCGCTGGCTTCAAATGGGATCTCTACGTCATGGCGGGTAATCCCACCGTGCATAGCGATGATCGTGCCGGCTCGATGAATGTGAACGAGGACAATATGTTCAACTCGCCGGATGGATTGGCGTTCGACTCCAAGGGCGGTCTTTGGATCCAGACCGATGGCAAGTACTCCAATAAGGACGACTTCGCCGGCCAGGGAAACAACCAGATGCTGCTCGGCAACACGCAAACCGGTGAGATCAGCCGTTTTCTAGTCGGGCCAAAAGAGTGTGAGGTCACTGGTATCACCTGGAGCGCCGATAAAAAAACCATGTTCATCGGTATTCAGCATCCCGGTGAGCGGGGCCGTAGTCACTTCCCCGGTGGTGGTGATTCGGTGCCACGTTCCTCCATCGTCGCCATCACCCGCGATGACGGTGGCGTGATGGGCTGAACGCCCCGCAGTGTACGCACCCGCGTTCTCGCGGGTGCGGCTTGCGTTCCTCAATGGCAATGATAGATAGCGGCTCACTTCAAACACCATACATTTGTAAACAGCAATGCTGAGGGAGTCGTGATGGAGACCGCTAGTTTGCCGCGCCTGCTCGCTGCGGAGTTTGTGGGCACGGCGGGGCTGTTGGCCACCGTGGTTGGCTCCGGCATCATGGCCGAGACCTTGGCCGGGGGGAATGTCGCCATCGCGCTGCTCGGCAATACGATCCCCACCGGTGCTATCTTGGTTGTTCTGATCACGGTTTTCGGGCCGTTGTCCGGGGCTCATTTCAATCCCGCCGTGACCCTGAGCTTCGTACTGCGCCGCGAGTTGGGTCTTGCGCTGGCGGCGCTTTATGTGGTGGCTCAAGTGCTGGGTGGGCTGGCCGGCACCGGTGCGGCTCACCTGATGTTCGAAGAAGAATTGGTGCAGTTCTCGGCCAAAGCACGCACGGGTGCTGCCCAGTGGTTTGCCGAAGGTGTGGCCACCTTCGGGCTAGTGTTCACTATTCTTGGCACTTTGCGTTGGCGCCCCGCCTTGGTGCCAGCGGCGGTGGGACTGTATATCACTGCGGCGTATTGGTTTACCGCCTCTACTTCGTTTGCTAATCCCGCCGTCACCGTGGCCCGTTCATTCACCGACACCTTCTCCGGCATCGATCCTGAGCACGCACCGATGTTCATCGCCGCGCAACTCGCCGCCGCCGTGGTGGCGACTTTTTTTTGCCGCTGGCTTTTTGCGCCAGATGGCCAGCCTTCTGTTTGACGGGCCACTCTATTTAGATGGCCCCTGTAGATGGTCCCCTTAGATGGCCCCTATTTGACTGGCGCTGGCCTTCCTTGCGGCACACTGCCTGCGCCGGCTTGCTCATCACGGAGTGGACATGACTGACAACCCCGTACCGCAGGGCTGCTGCGGACTCGCAAAAAGCCCTACTCATCGGCACCATCATCTCGGTATTGGTGGTGGAATTGCTGAATTCCGCCGTGGGAGCCATCATCGATCGGGTTTCCCCGAAGTATCACGAGCTTTCTAAACGGGCTAAGGATATGGCTAGCGCGGCGGTTTTGTTGGCCCTTTGCAACTGCGTCATCAGCTGGGCTCTGGTGCTGGCGGATACCTATCTTTGATGTGGCCGGTTGCATGATTCCATACGGTCAAACGCGTGTTGGTGCAATTCACGCCGCGCTATGTTGGCAACCCCTGCGCGCTCCAGTTGCAGGCTGTCTCTTGACCAGAACTCAATGGGTCAACTCAATCGGTCAATGAATTGGCCAGTGTTGCACCTGCAACCATGTGCTGGCGCTTAAACCAGCCATCCCAATGGTGCGCGGTCTTGATATCACCCACCGCGACGGGGTCCGCCGCCGCCAGCGCAAGAGTTCTTAGTTGCTATGCCCCAGGTTATATATGCCCTAAGGTATATATGCGCCATGGAGGGTGCTGGGGCACTGCATCAGGATTCCTGCGCTGGGCTCAAACTTCGACTGGGGGGCGCCGCTAACAATAGTCATTGTTTCGTGAGCGCAAGGAAGCACCGCGCGCGCAACCGCAGTGTCTAGGTGATACCTGAGGATTGGAGCACGGCGCTGACGCCGCAATCGCGGAAAAGTGCATTTTTAGCAGATGCCCTGGGTTCTGATCTCAGATAGCCGGTAGTGGTAGACGTCTTTCGCATCGCCCTATCTTCAACCGGTGGCCTGCGCCAGTCTTGCCACGGGCTGCTCGTTGATGGGCCAGTGTAAAATCGCCGCGGCGAATGCGAGGACTATGCCACACAGCCAAACCAAGTCGTACGAGCCGGTGTGATCGAAGGCCCAGCCGCCTAACCATACGCCGCAAAAGCTGCCCATTTGGTGGGTCATGATGACGAAACCGGTCAATGTGGCCATGTACCGCACGCCGAACACCTGAGCCACTATGCCCGTGGTGAGCGGTACCGTGGCTAACCACAACAACCCGAGTAATGCGCCGAAGATGTACATGGTCACGGCGGTTTGTGGTACCGAGATCAAGCCGATTATCCAAATGCCACGCAGAAAATAGATAACCGCCAAGGTACTTTTTTTACTGAACTTCTGTCCCACCGCGCCGGCGAGAAACGCGCCCGGGATATTGACCAAGCCGACGATGGCCAGGGTGTACGCGCCCACGCTGGCTGCAAGACCTATGTCTTGCACATAAGCAGGGAAGTGCACAGCGATAAAAGCCACGTGAAATCCGCAGACGAAGAAGCCGGCCAGTAGCAGCAGATAACCACGGTGGGCGAAAGCCTCGTGCATAGCTTGCGATAGACTCTGCTCCACCTGGGCGGCGGCGGCGGACGCTGCGTTGCCCTTGGGCAAGATGAGCGCCAAGGGCAGGATGGACAAGGCAATGCAGGCCAGGATGATGAGAGCGCTTTGCCACTGATAAGTCTCGATAAGCGCAAGGCTCAACGGTGAGAAAACCACCTGTCCCAGGGAGCCGGACGAGGCCCCTAGGCCCAGCGCCAGCGAGCGCCGCTCTGGTCCCACCACCTTGGCGATGGCCGACATGGCTAGCGAAAAAGAGGTAAAGCCTACCCCCAGTCCCACCAGCAATCCGCCCGCTAGATAGAGCATGGTGCCCGATGTCACGTTGGCCATGGCGGCAAGGCCGGCGCAATAAATGATCGCCCCTGTGCCGAGCACCCAGGTCTGTCCGAAGCGGTCCGCCAAGGCGCCGGCAAAAGGAGTGGCAATCCCCCACATCAGATTCTGAATGGCCATGGCGATGGCGAAGGTTTCGCGGCTCCACCCGCGCGTGACGGTCATGGGCTCCAGGAAAAAGCCGAAGACGCCGCGGATCCCGAAACTCAAAAAGCCTATGAAGCACGCGGCGGCGAGCACCAGCAGCGGCGCTCGCCATGCGCTTGGCGCCGCCGCCGGGGGCCGTGCGCCGCCGCGGGTGGTTGGCACTAGGACTAGGGAGGGTAACGATGGCATGGGGATGGCTGGCTCGTTTTGCGCGTGCACCGCCGGGCGCTGTAGCGCCTAGCGCGTAACTAGCCGTCCACTATAGCTGATGCGGCGCGGCTAAGTGGCTGAGAGTTCCTCACTCAGGGCTTCATTCAGAGCCTCGCTCAGGGTCTTATTCAGGGCCGCACAGGATGGGCAGTGCCGGGAGCAATGTGGTTGTATGCGGGCTCGGTTAAGCTATCAACCACTTCTCTAAGACATCATCACGGCGACATGCAGCCACCTTGGATGAAATATTCACTCGGGAAAATCCACTCATGAATTCCGTCAACGAAACCGCAAGCAAGGTGATCGCGGTATTGGATACCTTGGGTATCTCCCGCGCCCATTTGGTGGCCTGGGCGTCCGCTGATTGGGGCGGCCTGGTGGCGCGGCATGCCAACCGCTTCGCAACCTTGACACTGGCATTCCCGGCGATGCGCTTAGGCACGCCTGATGTCATCGGCTTGCCGACCCTGTCCTTCGCCTCGGATCAGGGTAACGGACCCGTTAATACCCGGCGGCTCATGGAACGGGCACCGCAAGCGAAGACGGTTATTTTCGAGGGTTACCACGCCCCCCTTTGGAATGATCTGATCGCCGACAATGCCAGGCGCATAGAAAAAGAAACGCGCGCGCACCTCGCCAGCCATCCAATACCCGTCGTCTCGTTGGCGGCGGGGCCGGGCCGGGTAGGCGACATTCACTACACTGTTGAAGGTGCCGGCGTCGAAGGTGCCGGGCCTCCGGTGGTCTTGATGCCCATCGGCTTGGTGCCCAGTCAATGGGGACCGGTACGCGAGTCGTTGGCGCGAGATTACTGCGTGATCTCCCTGGGCGGCGCGCCACTCGGTATGGTGGCTACGCTGGAAGCGCGGGCGCAGTCCGGCTACGGCGCCATTATCCACCGCTTGATCGACGAGGCGGCGCCAGCGGCGGACAGCAAAATGCTGGAAGTGGGTTGTGGCCACGGTCCCCTGGTGCGGCCATTGGCGGCGCGCAGGGCGGCCGGACCGCCCATCACCGGCATCGATATCAATGCTTATCTGCTCGATGAAGGCCGCGCCTTGGCGCAAGCTCAAGGTCTCGCCAAGGCCATCGATTTCCGCTACGCCAATGCGCACGCGTTGCCTTTCGCCGATGATAGTTTCGATGTGGTGTTTTGTTCCACGGTGATGGAAGAGGGTCATGCCGATCGGATGTTGGCGGAGATGGCCCGTGTTATCCGGCCCGGCGGGCGGGTAGTGGTGGCGGTGCGGGCGGTGGATATGCCCTGGTGGGTCAACCTCGAAGAGGATGCGGCCATCAGACGCACGCTCAACGAATTGGCGCCTAAAACAAGCTCCGGCGCCGGCCCTGATGGCTGTGCCGATGCCAGTCTTTACCGGCGGGTCATGCAAGCGGGCTTCGAGCATGTACGGATGCGGCTTCAGTTGGCCGTGTACGCCGGCGATGCGCGGGCGCTGGAGGTACGCGAGCGGTTATTGGCCATGCTGCAAGGCGATGAGTTGGAGCGCGCAGCGGCGGCTATAGCGAACGCGGAGAAGGCCGGTTCTTTTTTCATCGCCGAGCCATTCCATGCGGCTATCGGCCATACGGCTACCGGTGTTCAACCGGGCCACTAATGCCGGTCTTGTCGGCAAGTATCCATGAGCGAAACGCGGCCACCCCCTGAGCGCGCCCGCCACCATCGCGATGAGGCCGGGATGCTCGCCAGCAACGGAATAGATGTGACCGGCACCGCTATGTGAGCGATGCGCGAGTCTGAGGAGGTAGGCTATGAGATTGCGTCAATTGGTATTCGTGGCGGCGGATTTGGCCCCCGCGGTGGATGACATTCGGGCGGTATTCGGACTTGAAGTGTGTTTCTCCGATGCGCAAGTCGCGGCCTTCGGCTTGGAGAATGCGTTACTGCCGCTTAACGGTAACATGCTGGAAGTGGTCGCGCCGATCGAGGAGGGCACCACGGCTGGCCGGCATTTGCAACGCCGTGGCGGCGACGGTGGTTACATGATCATTGTGCAGTGCGCTGACGCAGTGGCCGAACGCGAGCGTGTACGGACACTAGGGGTGCGTGATGTGTGGCGGTATGAGGGCGAAGACGCCATTGCCACGCACTATCATCCTGCCGATGTCCCTGGGGCGATTGTGTCATTGGATAGCATGCCTCCAGGCACTGATTTTCACCGGCAATTGTCGTATTGGAAATGGGCCGGGCCGGATTGGACGGAGTACGTGCGAACGGATCGGGTGCAGGCGATCACGGCTATCGAATTGCAGGCGGATAACCCTGGCGCCGTCTGCGAGCAATGGAGCAAAGTCTTGGCGCGGCCCTGCCTGCCGGGTGCCAAAGGCCCCGAGATATTGTTGGACAATGGCCGATTGCGTTTTGTGGCATTGCAAGACGACAGAGGTTTGGGTATCTCGGCCATTGATGTATTGCCGCAAAACCGGTCAGCCATCAGGGCGGCGGCGGAGCAACGCGGACTTGCCGGCGATGGCGGGATCATTAGTGTGTGCGGCGTGCGGGTCAATCTCATATGACTATGACAACGCATCCCCTCGAGCCATTCGGCTATAGGGTTGACGGCTTGCCCATCCATCAAGGCTTGGATGATGCTACTGCCGCCCATCTGTGTGAGCTTTGGTCCAATACCGGTTTGCTCATATTTCGCCGGCAGAGTTTAGCCGAACAGGAGTTGGTCGCGTTTAGCCGCTGTTTTGGCGATCCGGATGTGATCGTCCGTGAGGATTGGCAATCGGCCAATTGTCCCGAGGTGGTTCATATCACCAATATGAAAGATTATTTCGGCAACTCCATAGGTGGCTTGGGTGCCGGTGAGTTGGATTGGCATACCGATCAGAGTTATATGGCCGCGCCCGCCACCGGCAGCATTCTTTACATGGTGGAAATGCCCAATGATGCACCGCGCACTTATTGGGCTAATTTACAGCTCGCTTATGCTGCGCTAAGTGAAGAGACTAAAAAGCGCATTGCTGAACTGAATGTGGTGTACGACTATTGGCTGCGCCAGTCGCGCTACGATGACGAGCCGAAGATGCCGCTTGAGTTGCGGGAGAAAACACCGCCGGTGTCTCATCCTCTGGTCAATGTGCATCCCCTAACCGGTGCCAAAGCGCTGTATCTTGATCCCACCACCGCCGCCGGTATTGATGGATGGCCCGCTGATGAGAGTAAAGCACTGCTGGCGGAGTTGGCCGCCCATGCGGCGCAAACACAATTCGTTTATCGCCACGACTGGCAGGTGGGTGATGTAGCCATGTGGGACAACGGTTTTTTGATGCACCGCCGGGATGCTTTCGAGCCGGTGAAGAACCGCTTACTTAAACGCACCACCCTGCGCTTGTCTCCCCAGAGACATATTGTTCCATCTGGCGCGCTGTTGAGCGCGGTGTGAACACGAGGGAACAGCTTGAAAAGTTGATGTATTAAATTTAGTGTTCAAGCTAAATTTAGTTCAATCTTTCACGCTGGGTGTTTCCATGAATAAGCGACTGCTCAATCCATTCAAACCTGGAGCGGGTCACAGACCGCCTTATTTGGCAGGCAGGGAAACCGAGACGCAAGGATTTTCCAGATTACTCAAGCAATCAACCATTCTTGAAAACATGGTTTTGACCGGTTTACGCGGGGTTGGCAAAACGGTTTTACTGGATGCATTCAAACCCATTGCGCAAAAAGAAGGTTGGTTCTGGGTGGGAACTGATTTATCTGAATCAGCCAGTCTTAACGAAGAAAATATCGCCATCCGGTTATTGACCGATCTTTCCATATTAACTTCACCAATCACTATTGGGCAAAGTCAGCGCAGAGGCATTGATTTTACTTCATCACCTGAAATTGAAGAGCAGAAACTTGATTTTCAAACACTGCAACAAATCTATCAAAATACTCCCGGCCTTCCGATTGACAAATTAAAACAGGTCTTGGAGTTTGTTTGGTCAATACTAAAAGACATACCAGATTTTAAAGGCATTATATTTGCATACGATGAAGCGCAAACTATGGCCGACCATACGGATCGGGATCAGTATCCATTATCACTGATTCTGGATATCTTTCAATCAATCCAGAAAAAAGATATTCCTTTCATGCTGGCCTTGACCGGCTTGCCCACACTTTTCCCCAAGTTGGTGGATGCCAGAACTTACTCGGAAAGAATGTTCAGGGTGGTTTTTCTCGACAGGCTGAGCGATGCTGCAGTACGGGATGCCGTTGAAAAACCTCTGGAAGATCATGAGTTAAAATTATCCGAGCAATCAATTCATCAAATTATTCGGTTATCAGACGGTTATCCTTACTTCATCCAATATATCTGCCGGGAAGTCTATGATCTGTTTATCCAGCAAATCAGCACGGGCGCCGTGCCATCCGTTCCCGCCAGTGAAATTGTGCGAAAATTGGATTCCGATTTCTTTTCCGGCCGATGGGCAAAAGCAACTGACAGACAACGTGAGTTACTCGCCGTAATAGCTCAGTTGGAAGGATGCGATACAGAATTTTCCGTTCAAGAGGTTGTTGAAAAATCAAAAGACTTGCTGGAAAAACCTTTTGGCAGCAGTCACGTTAACCAAATGCTTTGCACCTTATCTGATGCCGGACTTGTATATAAAAACAGGCGTGGTAAATATTCCTTTGCCGTACCCCTTCTTGGGGGCTTCATCAAGCGACAAGAAATTCAGGAGATGGTTTGAGGGCACCTCTAACAAATGCACTTTTTCCGCGCTTGCGGCGTCAGCGCCGTGCTCCAATCCTCAGGTATCACCTATACACTGCGGTTGTGCGCGCGGTGCTTCCTTGCACTCACGAAACAATGACTATTTTTTAAAGGTGCCCTAAAGACTGGTGCTTTTAACCCAAAAGCTGGTGAATTCTTTGGCCTGGAGGTGTGTGATAGTCAAGCTGGCCAACAAGACAACCAGTATTGCGG
Organism: Gammaproteobacteria bacterium; assembly: GCA_012103455.1. Lineage (GTDB taxonomy): Bacteria > Pseudomonadota > Gammaproteobacteria > HK1 > HK1 > WLWT01. The sequence continues at coordinate 370,110 of WLWT01000001.1, read as the reverse complement.
CCACCCACATAAAGATTGCAAGGCCGGCTTTGTGATTAAAGCGCAGCATGGTAACTCCAAGGGTGGGGATTAGAATTGCCGGGGCACTAGCCCGGCATGAAACCACGTGACGAACGAATAGAAGTCATAGACCGGGCGGCGTATGGCCTGCGCCAAGCTGGCCGCGTAGGGCGGCATGTTGGTGCATTCCAAGACCACGGCACCAACATCCGGGTTTTGCGTTATCAGGCGTTGGCCGGCGTCGATGATGTCTTGCCGCGCCGCGGCGGTATTCAATTCCAACTGATCGTCCAACAGCACGCGGGTAAATTCTTGTCCGCTATCAGTGCCTTCCACCGGCGTGTCCAGGGGCGCGCCGGCCTGGCGTAGATGTTCCGGTGTCAGCGAGTGCTTGGCGATAGTGATCACCCCCACCCGTTGGCCTGGCGGCAGCAGGGTTTGCACCCAGGGCACTTGCAGTAGCGAAGAGGCGCCCACCGGCACGCCGCAGGCTTCGCTCAACGCTTTTTGATGTAACACCAAAAAGCCGCAATTGGTGGTGATCCCATCCGCGCCGGCGGCCACTAACTCCTTTGCTCCTTGCATGAATACGTTCACCCAACCATCGGCGTGTCGCCGTACTACCCGGTCGGGGGTGGCGCCGCTCACCACTTTGTAGAGCATGGGAAAGGGCCAGGTGCGGGCGTTGCCGCCATCGCCTAGCACGCGCGGAAACTGGGACTGCAAAACCAAGATGCCCAGGCTGGCGCCAGCGATGGTTTTGCCACCCAGGGCTATATGAGTGTCGTTCATGGCTCATATCTCCTGGCGCCGACGGGCCTGCGCCCAACTCATGGCGCCACCGGCCAACAATCCCCAAAAAGCACCGGAGATACCGGCAATAGTGATGCCGGAGGCGGCGAACAAAAACGTCACCACCGACGCCTCGCGTGTTTTAGGGTCTTCGAAAGCTGCCAGCGCCGCGCTTGAGAACGCGCCAACCAGGGCGAGTCCGGCAACGGCTTGGATCAGAATCGGCGGTGCCAGTACCACGAAGGCGATCACGGCGCCGGACAGTAAGCCGAGCACGATCATGCCGATCCCCATCCATACCGCCGCCCAATAACGCTTGTCCCGGTCCGGATGGGCGTCATCGCCCGCGCACATGGCCGCCGTTATCGCCGCCAAGTTGACCGCATGGCAGCCAAAAGGGGCGGCCAATGCCGAGAAGAGCCCGGTGGTCGCGATCCAGGGGCCGGGGCGGGGCGAGTAACCGAACGTTGTCAGGACGGCGATCCCGGCGATGTTTTGCGAGGCCATGGTCACCAAGAAAAGAGGAATGGAAATACTTAAAAACGCTTCGATGCTAAAGTGCGGGGTGATCCAAACCAGCGGTGGAGTCAAAGTGTTTTGCAAGGATTGAGCGGTGCCGTCCGGCAGATCCAGCCCCAATACCACGGTGCCGGCGAACGCCGCCAATGCGGCGGGTACCGCCCACAGGCGATTGACCAGGGCGCCCACTACCCATGCGGCCAGAATGCAAAGTCCGAATAGAGGGTAGTGGGCGATGGCTTTGACGGGTGCCAGGCAAAGACCGAGCAGCACTCCGGCGAGCATGGCACTGGCCAAGTGTTTGGGGATCGCCGCCACCGCCGCGCCGAAGGGCCGCCACAGGCCGGCGATGATGAAGCCAGCGGCGCACATGATAAAGGCGCCAACGCCCCCTGCGAAGCCACCATCGGCCGGCCCGCTGGTAGCCAGCAGGGCGGCGCCCGGCGTGGACCAGGCGATGGCGACCGGCAAGCGGGTGTACAAGCTGATGACGATGCCGCACAGGCCACAAGCAACGGCAGCGGCCAGCAGACCAGAGGCGGCTTGCTCGGCGTTGGCACCCGCGCCGCTGAGGCCCTGTAGAACGACCGCGAACGAGCCGGCGAAACCCACGCAAGCCGCCAGCGTTCCGGCGAGCACCGGTTGCCAGGGGCGGCCGGGTGCAGGCGGCGTGTCTGGAGCAGATAATGTTTGCGGCATGACGAATGCAGGACTCTTGAGCTTTGAATACAACGATTGAAACCTACCACGTGGCCAATCACGCTGCCGGGCGGCCACAGGCTATCGCTTATGTTATTGCGGAGACGGCGCAGAGTGTGACTTACGGGCAACTCAATGCCCGTTCCAATGCACTCGCCAATACCTTCTACGAACACGGACTGCGCCCCGGCGATGGCGTCGCCTTGTTGATGGAAAACCGGCTGGGGTTGTTCGAGTTATGTCTGGCCGCTCAGCGCTCGGGACTCTACTACACACCTGTTAGCACGCACCTCAAAGCCGAGGAGATCAGCTACATACTGAACGATTGCGGGGCCAAGGTCTTCGTTGCCTCGGCCCAGTATGCGAAGGAAGCGCAAAAGCTCACCGGTCGGATGCTGCGGTCCATGCAGTGTTTTTCACTGGGCGGGGACATACCGGGATTGCAGCCGCTGGAACCGTATTTTGCGGTTGCTTCTCAACCGGTGTTGCATGAACCCAAGGCCGGTTCCAGCATGCTCTATTCATCGGGCACCACCGGCTACCCCAAGGGTATACGGCGCGCGCTGACAGGCGGCCCGTTCGATGCGCCGCCGCCGCGTTTGCATGCCATGGCGGCGCGCTATGGGTTTGACCGGAATTCCGTCTACCTGTCGCCGGCACCGCTTTACCATGCGGCACCGCTCGGTTATTCCACCGCCGTGCTCGGCTTTGGCGGTATGGTAGTCGTTATGCAACGGTTTGACGCCGAGCGCGCGCTTGCCCTCATCGAGCACTATAAGGTCACCCACAGCCAGTGGGTTCCCACGATGTTCATCCGCATGTTGCGGCTGGATGAGGCAACCCGCGCGCGCTACCGGCTAGACACCCACAAAGTAGCCATACACGCCGCGGCGCCCTGTCCCGTGGCCGTCAAGCAAGCCATGATCGAGTGGTGGGGACCGGTTATCTTCGAATATTACGCCGGCTCCGAAGGCGTGGGTTCCACCTTTATCACCTCGGAAGAATGGCTGCGCAAACCGGGTTCGGTGGGCCGCAGTGTCGATGGCGCCTTGCATATTGTCGGTGAGGATGGTGAGGAGCTGGAAACGGGGGGTGTAGGTACGATCTACTTCGAGGATGCGCCTGCGTTCGAGTATCACAATGCGGCGGACAAAACGGCGGCGGCGTTTACCGGGCAGGGTTGGGGCACGTTGGGCGATGTGGGTTATGTCGATGACGACGGTTATCTTTATCTCACCGATAGGCGCGCCGATCTTATTTTGTCGGGCGGGGTGAATATCTATCCGCAGGAGGCGGAGAATCTACTTTTGGGCCATCCCAAGGTTTTGGATGCTGCGGTATTCGGTGTGCCGAATGAGGAGTTTGGTGAAGAGGTGAAAGCGGTCGTCCAAGTTGCCGCCGGTGTTGTGCCTGATGCGGATTTGGCAGTGGAACTCATCGACTATTGCAAAGCACGATTATCCTCCATCAAGTGCCCCCGGTCCATCGATTTCGACGATGACATGCCGCGGCTGCCCAATGGAAAGCTTTACAAGCGGGTGTTGCGTGACAAGTACCGGCGAACACAATAAAGCGGCCGGATACATTCGCACTATAGGGCACCTGCTAAAAATGCACTTTTTCCGCGATTGCGGCGTCAGCTCCGTGCTCGAATCCTCAGGTATCACCCATCATTGCTGTCCCATAAACTTTCATGAGAATGCAAACTGTATCTGTACCTGAGTTTCAATAAGGTCTGTGGGGTCTTCTTTGAGTGAGTGCGCTCTCAATATGATGTATATAAACAGCTGAATCGAATCCATACTGATCGAACTTACGCCAACATTGCTCCCAACGAGCATCCGTGTGGGTCAATCCACGCAATGAGAGAACGGCTTGAGCCCCAGCCTCCTTCCAGCGCATCCCTGAATGGCATAGGCGCTGCCTAACCAATGGGCCTCTCTAAACATGCACTTTTTCCGTGAGTGCTAAGGAAGCACCGCGCGCAGAACCGCGGTGTATAGGCCATCACTGCTGTCCCATAGAGCATACTAATTCTTTGAAATTCATGTAAAAAAATTTTTTCATGTCTCAAACACAATGCCATAGTCAATTTTTTAGGGGCTGTCCTAGATAACCGTTTTTATCTAGGATGGCTGCATGAGAAAAAGCAGGCTGAGTTGGCATAAACAATCCCGATTGATTGAGCTATTTGTCGCGCGAACAACAGCACGAACAGCAGCCCAGTGGGTAGGTGTGAATAAGACGACGGCAAGCTACTACTTTCATCGGCTCCGGCAGCCGATTTATGCGCACAGCGAGCACTTGGAGTGGCTTGAAGGTGAAGTAGAAGCAGATGAACGTTATTGGGGTGGCAGGCGCAAAGGCAAACGAGGCCGGGGCGCGTTAGGGAAAGTGCCCGTATTGGGACTGTTAAAGCGACATGGCAAGGTTTTTACGGTGCTGATACCCAATGCCAAAGCCGATATATTACTGCCGGTCATTGGGCAAAAGGTAAGGCCGGACAGTATGGTTTACACGGACACATTCGGCCGCTATAACGCACTGGATGTATCAGAATTCAAGCACTACCGTATTAACCCCAGTGAACGGTTTGCTGACCAGCAACCCCCCATGAACGGTATTGAGAATGTCTGGAATCAGGCGAAGCGCCATTGGCGCCGATTCAACGGGGTGGCACGAGAGCATTTTCACCTATTTTTGAAGGAATGTGAGTGGCGTTTTGATAACAGTGACCCAAGCCTTGTCCATGATGACTTGAGTCCCGTCCCAGCCCTTGTTTTCAAAGGATTTCGCTCACTTCCGGCCTGCTGGCGCATCCCCGACGTGGCCCGCGGACAGGGAAAAGGTCACTGCCGTTGTGGCATCTGCCGCAGCCATATGAATTTTCGTCGTCCACCCGGCGCGGGATTGACCCATCGACTGTGGACCATTTTTTTAACGCGCCGGTCCCATCGGGGTGAACTTTGACTGCTGTACTGTCCAAAGATACCTGCTCGACCTGTATGTTGATGACATCGTTTTCCTGTAGTGCAGCCAATACACTATCGAGCACACCATTTTTCGCCCAGCGATTGGCGCGAGTATAAAGGCTGTGCCAATGACCGAACTTTTTCGGCAAACCTCGCCACTTGCAGCCGTGCTCAGCGACATACAAGATGGCATTCAACACCAATCAATTGGGTATTTTGACGTTACCTCTTTGAACAGGAAGGAGTTTTTGAATAATTTTAACGTGATGCGGTGATTTTCATACGCGAAGTCCATCATAAGTAGTGTTAACAGGCCCTAAGGTGAAGGCGGGACCGGTGTTGGGGGAGTATTGACTTGACGGGTGAAGCAGCGATCGACTTCGCACCCCTGATGGCGAAGATCTTGGCGGGCGAGCCAGTGCCATGGCCGGCGGGATCGGATGTTGCGGCATTCGTGTTGGAGGCGAGGCAGCACGGCGTGGTGCCTTTGGTACAGCGAAGTGTGCATGCTCATACGGCGTTTGTACCGGCGCCCGAGCCCGCGCTCACTGAGGCGCTGGCCCGCATCGCGCGGTCCGAGGCGGCCAACGTGGTGGCGCAGGATACGGTGGCCGGTTTGGCGCTGCGGGTATTGGCCGGCGCGGATATTCCCGTATTGCTCATGAAGGGGGGGGCGCTTGCTTATACCCACTACCCTCATCCGGAGTTGCGTCCCCGGGTGGACACGGATCTGCTGGTTGCACCGGCCCGCTTCGCCCGGGCGCTGGCGCAGCTCGTGAGAGCAGGATTTCGCCAGCTACCGGTACTCGATGCACCACTGCTCATGCGCCAAGCCACCCTGCAATACGAGGTGGGAGCAATGCTTAGGGGCAGCATTGATGTGCACCGTGCGGTAAGCAACCGGCCCAAGTATGCGCGCGCGGCCCGCTTTGATGAGCTATGGGAGCGGGCGCGGGACGTCGCTTTGGCTGGCGTCGAAGCCAAGGCTCCCGACGATGCCGACGCTTTGATTTTGGCGAGTATCCACTTGGCTGGCCATCATCCCACCGAGCGCCGTCTGATCTGGATCTACGATTTGCTGCTGCTGTTGCTCGAGTTGGGACCTGAAGGGCTGGCAGCGGCGGCGCGCCGCGCTGGCCTTAAGGGATGTTTGCCCGCGTTGGTCCGTGCTTTGGGGGAGGTGGGGCCGTTCTTTTCGGCCAGCTTACCCGTTGAGCTGCGCCCGGCGTTGAGCGCATTGAACCGGACGACACCGCGCCTGGCTAGGGAGCCAACCCGCTTGCACGTGCTGGCCAACGATCTGAGGGCGATGGACAGCCACGGCGAACAGATGCGCTATTTGTGCCAGCATCTTTTCCCGCCGCCTGCCTATATGCACGCCCGCTATGGAGTGACCAGCCGCGCGTGGTTGGCGTGGTTGTATCTACGCAGGATCGGAGCCGGTATTGCCAAGTTAGGGCGTCCTCCACGGCAACTTTGACGGCCGTTGAACTGTTGCTCTAACTTTCTGTCGGAACTTCGGCACTGAGTGTCAAGAAAACGTTCGACGTGCGAAGTACAACACACTCAGGGCGGCATATTGTGACATTCTTTAGCCTTCATCCGTTGGAAACGGCTAAAATCAGTAGCTATCACTTCAATAGTTATCACTTCAAGAGTTGTCGAAGAACCGTGTTTACCGATCCGATAAAACGTTTCATTGCAAGCTGTCCATCCCTTCTGCAGGGCGTATTGGCGGCCTTTCTGGTGTTGCTGTACACGGTGCCGGTGCGGCCCGCGACGCTCGCCGGCGGTTTTCAGGAATACCAGATCGTCGGCGCGGAAGATTCAGATCTTCGCCATGCTGGAAAACGTCTTTAACGAGGAGCACACCAGAGACGGCAGCCTGACCCTGGTGATGGATTCCATAGTCACCGTTACGGTGGCCGCTGATGATCAAACTCTGGTCTACGACCATTGGGAAGATGGCTTTGTCGCTGGCATCATCGATCCCGCCAATGCGAACTACTTGAGTCCGCCGGCTGACGACACTACCACGCTTATCCTAGGGGATAGCAATAACGCCAATGGCTCGGCCTGCGACTTCCTGGCGCGCCGTATCTGTACCGGAATGCCTGCCACCGACGATGTCTTGAGACAGGGCGATACGCTGACCTTCAGCTCATCCCAAGGTACCGCGCCCACGTGTACCGCCGCCAATCCGGCCAACTTGCCTAGTGGCCATCCAACCAATCTACTCGGCTGTGTGCCGCTGCCTCGTGTTGACACGGACGTACGCTTCGACGGCGGCGACTATCTGGCCGGCGCTGGCGGTCCGCTCGCTGTGGTTCACCTTCAAGATCCGACCGTAGACTTCGACAATGCCGGGCTTCCGACCCAGGGTATAATCGCTGGTGCCAGTGAGATGATTTCAGCGCAAGCGGTGGGCGCTACTACGTCGTATGCCATCCCCATAGGTGAGGACATTTACGGCGGGAACAACAGTACTACGGAGCTGTTCAAATACGTTTACCTGAACTTGGTGGCATTCCAGGACAACACCAATGTCATCATTACTAGTCCAGGTGCAGGCAACGTGTCCTTCTCGCTTGATCGGGGCCAGCACTATAGCACCTTCAGCGGTACGGTAACGGGGCCAGGTACGATTCCCACCGACCCTGGCGCCATCACCACCAACGCCGGCACCAGGGTGGTAACCGACAAGCCGATCTCCGGTCTTATCTTTACCGGCGGCGATGGCCAGTTCCAGACACGCTTTTATCCCTTATTGCCTGAGTCGCTGTATGGCACGGACTATATCACTACCGCGCCGGGCGATGACCCTAATGCAGGTGTCATCGTTCACGACAGGCCCCTGAATCTGTATATCTTCAATCCCGATCCCGAAAACAGCATCTCCGTTACCGCTACCGACCAACTCGGCTCATCGACCTTCAACGTCGCGGCAAACTCTCAGATCGATTTTTTTTCCGCTACAGGGCAAGGGCGGTTTCCGGCGGCGAATTCCACGGTACGGTTGACTGCGGACCGGCCGTTTTGGGGCGTGAGTGCGTATGACCACCAAGGTGTCTCCAGTGACTGGGGGCATGCCTGGTTGGCAACACAATTCTTAAGCAGCACCTATACGGTCTCCTTCTCACTCGACGATGACACCGGAACGGGTGGCGGCGATATAGGCGGCGCGCCTATTCACATCGCACCGGTCAACGACAATACCTGTGTGACCATCGATTTCGATAACGACGGCAATTTCGATCAGATACAGGACTTGACGGCCGCCGCCGGCACTACCTTGGCATTTACCGGCGGCACCTGCGCGAACGGTTACTTGGTCAATAGCCTAGAGTCGTTGGCCGTCTCCGATCCTAATGATTTCGACAACGACGGCACGCGGGTCGCCGCCGACAAGCCTGTGGCTATTTCTTAGAGCCTGTTCAAGATCTCCGAAGCAACAGCGCAATATTTGCAAGTAGCATCATGCCCAACGAGCTTTCGATTAGCCGCTCACAGTTTTTCCACAACCGGCGGTTTTTCTCAAACCATGAGAAGGTTCGCTCGACAACCCACCTCTTCGGGAGGACGGCAAAACGACCCGTGTCCGAGCGTTTGATAATTTCGACGTTCGCTCCGATTAATCTCAGCACTTCGCCAGCGAAAGCCATCCCCGTGTACCCGCCATCGCCCACTACACACCTAACCTCCGAGAGGCGCCCATCTGCTTGAGCAGCAAGTGCGGCCAGTGCCCCAGCTCGATCAGTGACATTTGCCGTGGTCACAAAAGCAGCGTGCACCAATCCCTGAGTGTCCACAGCTATGTGCCGCTTGATACCAGAAGTCTTCTTGCCTGCGTCATAACCTTTGTGGTTTGCACTGTCTGTGTTCTTCACGCTCTGTGCATCAACGATGATCAGGCTGGTTTTGCCACTGCGCCCCTGGGATTTGCGGGCCTCGCCAACCCATTTTTTTAACGCCTTGTCCAAGGCGCTGCAAGAGTCTTCTGGGGACGATTGCCGCCAGATAGTGAAATACTCATGCACACTTCGCCACTTTGGATACTCGTTGGGCAACATGCGCCATTGGCAGCCGGTCTTCAGCAGGTACAACACTGCGTTGAACACGTGATAGAGATCGAGTTGCCTTGGCTTGGTTCGCCGACGCGCCGCCTCCAGGATCGGTCTAACTTTCTCGAACTGTTGGCGAGATAGGTCACTCGGGTAGATTCGCTCGTCTGTCATTGCCTTCGCAGCCGCTATGACTATGGATAACAATAGCTTAGGTCAGATGTCCAAAATCGTCAGATCTTGAACAGGTTCTTATGGCCAGCACACGGATCGCGCCGCGCCGAATGGGGCCTTGGTGGACTACGGCTATACTGTATTCTCTCCTAGTCAATCGTTTTTGACGCCTGTTCTGACGCTGGACAAGAGCACGAATGTTGGTTCGGTTTCCGTGAACGGGGGTACCGTCACCTATACCATCGAAGTCAACAACTCTGGTGTGGGCAATTTGACCAACTTGTCGATCACCGATGTGCTGCCCTCGGGTATCAATGGCATCACTGATTATGTATCCGGCAGTGCTGTTATCACTTATTCGGACTTGAGCCAGGAAGCGGGTTCCTCTGCCGATCCCACGGCGAGCGACACTTCGTTGGTGTGGGATGCCACTCAGCTCGATTTCACCTCGCTAAACGCTAACCAGACTATTACCATCCAGTACCGGATCCGGGTACCACCGGGTGGTGTAGGCGTGCTGATGAACGAAGCCACGGCGCGGGCCGAGTTAGCCTCTAGTACGTTTAACTCGATCGATACCGCACGGGTGATTCGAACCGCCACGATCATGGACAAAACGGTCGATAGAGCCACCGCGCGGTCCGGTGACACCATTACTTATACGCTGAACGTTAATAATCCGTCAGCCGCAGGTGGCGGCCTATCCGAATCCAATGTTCGAATCATCGATCCGGTCCCGATGAATACCACTTTTTCTCCCGGCAGCATCACCACTGCAGCTCCGCTCGTGGGTGCCTTCGACGCGGCTCAAAACGCGGTAGTGTGGACCTTGGCGGGCAGTGCTACTTTCAGGGACGAGTTCAGTACTGCCGCTTACGATCAAAACGATGGCAACACCAATTTTGTTTCTGACTGGATAGAAACCAACGATGACGGCTTGGCGACCGCCGGCGATCTATTGATAGCGGGCGGTATACTCAGCTTATCCGGCGCCGGCACTTATATAGACGGTGATTTTTTCAATCCTGGAACGCTGCCAGGCGATCTGCGCCGGTCGAGGATCGAGCGGGAAGCCAATCTACTGGCCCCGGGTGGAACCTCCGCTACGCTCACTTTTGACTACAGCACTAGCGCCGCGGTGGACAGCACCGATTCGATCTTGTTCGAAATCTCCAACGATGGCGGTGCCACCTACACCGCGCTGCGCGATTTTACCGGCTTTACGGGGGTGCATTCCGGTTCGGTCAGTTTCGACATTACTTCTTTTATGGCCACCAATACCCGTGTGCGTTTTCGTGTCAACGCTTTTTACGATGTCACTGGCGAGACCTTTGGCGTGGACAACTTCCAAATCGCTATCTCTGATGATTTGCCTGCTGATGGGGTCACTCGCACACTCTCGTACCAGGTGACGGTCAACGGCGGTGTTTCCCAAGAGGACCTGATCAATAACACCGCTACCTACGAGAGTGCACAGACCAATCCGTTTAGCACCAACACGGTGCAAACCTCTGTTATCGCCCCGGCTCTGAGTGTCGGTAAAACCGTTGTCGGCGGCGCCACCAACGTGCATCCATTGGAGCGGGTGGAGTATCGGATCTCGGTTATGAATACCGGTAACGCGGCCGCTAACAACGTCACTATCGCCGACCTGCTCCCAACCAACGCAACGTTCGTGAGCGGAACTATGAGGTTTCGCAGAAACGCCGATGCGTTTGCCAGTTTGACTGATGCAGCGGATACGGACGAAGGCGCTGCGACTGTGACCTCGGTGAGGTTTGCCAGCACTACTTTGAATCCTGGCGCGACCTTGGATTTTCGGTTCCAAATGGATGTGAATGCAGGGACTGGCGGGCAGAACCTCAATAATTTTGCCACCATCAGTGCCACCGATCTGATATCGCAAGACACTGATCTAGTGTCTTTGCCTATTATCGGCGATGCCACCGTCGCCGGGCGTGTGTTCAACGATATCGATGCTGATGGTGTTTTTAATGGCACCGATACTTTATTGCCGAACATTACGGTCACCATCACCGGCGCTAATGGCGCCACGCAGACGGTGACCACCGATGCCAATGGTGCGTATACGGCAGTGGTGACGCCTGGTACCACGACTATTGATGTCGATGGGACTGATACGGATCTGCCGGCTAATCCGACCCTCACCACCGGCAATGATCCCCAGACGGTCACCGCGGTTAGCAGTTCTACAGTGAGCGCTGGCGACGTAGGTTTCGCGACGGCCGGATTGCAGATCGCTAAAACGTCGAATGCACCGGCCAGCGGCCTTGCGGCGGGTGGCGTACTCACTTACACGCTGACCGTCACCAATACCGGCAGCGTGCCGCAAACGGGATTGGTGCTCAATGATGCAGTGCCTGCCAACACCACTTTTATCTCCGGCAGTGGCACCAATCCAGCCAATAGCGCGGTCATTCGGGTCAATGAGTATCATATCTCCGGTACCGATTTTACCGGCACCACTCACAACCTCACCCTCGAGCAGGACTTGGCGCCCAATTATTTCGCCATCGTTCAAGGTAGCGATGGCGATGGCACGGATTTAGGGGGCCGTGGTCCCGACGAAGTCTATGTGTCGCTGACCGCGGATCCCTACGCTACAGGTGATCTGGCCACCTCTGGCGCTTCGAACGTGATTACCTTGACCCGGGGCGACAGCGTCATAAGCACGGGCTGGACCGGGGTCGTGACGATCGTCGAATCACTGGGCGATGGCACGGTGGACGGCTTTATCTTGCGCGATGTGCAACGGGTGATTCACGATGACACCGGCCAATCGGGCACCGATACCTCGGCTATTGCCTGGAGCGATATTAACCAAGTCTTGCTGATGGGCGGATTTAATGGCGCGGGCTGTGATACGGCCGAGCCGCTCGCCACTCATTTCCCGTCCTGTCACGTGCGCCTGTTCCCTTCGGGTGCTGATACCATCGAGTGGACCCGGCAAACACCCCCCGGCGATGGCGGGCTGAATACCGCCACCAGCACGGTGATGGTGGTTGAGTGGGGGGCTAGCTGGAACGTCCAACGGGTCCGGGTGCAGGGTAACAATGGCGGCCCGGGGGGCGATGAGATCAGTGAGTACGCAACGGGTGCTATCGGCCCGGTGAGCCGCGCCAACACCTGGGTTTGGGGCACCGGCCATACCACTGAGAACGGTATTGGCGATTCGGCTGAGGCAGTCGCCATCACTCTAGGCGACGGTGTCAATCGCAACGCGACCGAGACTACGGTAGCCATCGGCAAGAACGAAGGCGGGGGCGTTGTGGACATGGACTTCGATGTCTATGTCATGAGCCATAGCGCCTTGGCGGTCGATTATCGCTTCGCGGGTCTTGGTGATGGCGTGGAGCCCGATGACGATGCCTCTCCCGATGGCGATGCTTTTGATGCCACGCAGACGCTGACGGTCAACTCAGCTAATGCTTGGCGCATGGCGCTTTCTTACAACGGCACTGCAGGTGAAGGAACCGCGTTTCCTACGCCGAATTTTTCCGCCCGCTATACCAACGCGACCACGATCGAGTTGGAGCGGCGCCTTACCGGCCAGCCGTTTTTTGCCTGGGTGCAGGGAATTGATTTTTCCGCGATTACCGCCGGCGGTGGCTTCGCGCCGCCGGCCTTGGCGGTGCCGGAAACCCTGCAAGTAGGCGCTAGCGCGACGGTGACTTTCCAGGTGCGGGTGAACGATCCGCTGCCGGCGGCGACTAGCAATATCGTCAATTTCGCCTACACCCGAAGTGAGCAGGTACCCGCGGGCGTTCCGATCATGTTAAGTGACAGTATCTCCGCCGCAGTGTTGATCGAGCCTAACGGTGCCGCCTTCGCGCCGAATGATCGGGAGCGCACCATCGATTTTTTCCATACGGTGACCAATAGCGGCCCGGCGGACGATGCCTTCGCGCTAACGGCGGTGAGCGACAACGGCTTTGCTCTACAGCTCATCGATCCGGACACAAGCGTAGTGTTTGCTACGGATACGAACGGCGATGGCATTTGGGACGGTATCACGTCCAACACGGGCAATTTGGCGCGCGGTGCGTCTGCTAGCTACATCGTGCGCGTCACCGTGCCGGCCGGCCGGCTCCAGCGAGACGGTGACGTTAACGGCCACCTCGGGCCGCGATAACAATGTGACGGGCATGGCCCGCGATGAAATCGCTATCACCGCAGGTGGCTCTCTGCCAGAGGAGGTGGCCGACATTCTGGTCACGCCTGATCACTCCACCATTGCTGATCCGGGCGACACGATCGCATTTACGCACTACGTAGCCAACAATACCGGCGCCACTGACGTGTTCGACTTGACGGTGCAGACTAACGCCGATAATCCGCCCATTCCTCAAAACCCGTCTACTTGGGCCACAGCCATCTACCGTGACACGAACGGCGACGGGGTCTACACGGCGGGCGTTGATGGCGCTATCTCGAACACGGTGAGTCTGACCGACGGCGACACCATGACTATCTTCGTGGTGGTCGAAGTGCCGGCCGGTGCCAGCGCTGGCGCCACCGGTCAGACGCAGCTAACAGCTTTCTCGCAAGCCGATCCGAGGTTGGCCGGGTTCGCCACCGATACCATCTTGGTCGGTGCGCAAGACCCTGGTGCTGTGTTCGACTTGAGTGGCGGCGGCACGCAGGTGGTGCGCCGTGGCGACACTGCGCGTTTCCCCGGTACTTTAGATAACTTGGGCGCTGCCTCCGATCGCTATGAGTTCGACCTCGGCCCGTCGGATTACACGGTCAATCCCAACGTACGGGATGATCGGCCGCATCCGACGCAGCTTTACATAGCCACCACCCCCAATGGCCCGCCAGATCTGCTGATCGCCGAGGACACTAACGGCGATGGCACTTGGGATAACATCCCCGATCCTGCTCTTTACGATACGACTGGCGACGGCAATCCGGATGTGAGTGTTCCCGGTGGCGATTCGCTCGCCTATGAACTGCGCCGGCCTCTACATGTGCAACAACGGCCTTTACGGGATCCCGTTACCCTGGTGGTGATGTCGGACGCGAACAGTACCTCGCAGGCCATTACGGCGACGACAACCATTCTTATGGTGACTCGTGCCGTCATCGGCAAGCTGGTGGCATACGGCAGCGCCGATGGGGTGACGGTGCAGTGGGTGACGCTCTCGGAGCACGGCACCGTTGGCTTTAATCTTGAGCGCATGACCAGCGCTGGTACCTGGCGCCGCCTGAACCGCCAACTTCTGCCCGGTCTGTTGCATTCGCGTAACGGCGGCGTGTACCGCTACCCCGATCCGTTCGCTAGCGTTGGCCAAGCGGCCACCTACAGGCTGGTGGAACTGGAAGCCACGGGCAATCAGATCACCTATGGTCCTTATTCGGTCGTGGTTGCTTTGGACGCGGCAAGAGCGGGGGTTGATGATGATTCGACGCCCGCGGTCGATAGTCCGGTGGAGCGTTTTGAGCGCATCGCCAGACCGCTGACCGCAGTGCAAGAGAGGCGTTTCGCCGAGCGTTTGGCCGCGCAGCGGGAAGCCGACTTGCAGCGGCGGACTCAGTACTACGGTCCGATGTTGAAGATAAGCACGGTCGGGCAGGGTATGCACCGCATCGGTGCGGCGGATATCGCCACCGCTCTTGGCCGGAATGTGGCTGATGTGGAACGTGATATCGAACGAGGCCGCTATTCGCTGCGTAATAAAGGTGGGCTGATCGCGACCCTTGCGGCGAGCGACAACAGTGCTCTGTTTTTCTATGCCGAGAAACACGAGACCCAGTACACCGGCGAAAACGTCTATTGGCTGCGTAACGGCATTGCTCTGAACATGATGCGCGTGAGCAATGGCTGGTCGTACCGGGCTGGGCCGAAAAGTGGATTCCGCGATACTGCTTACATCACCGGCAGCCACTACACGCTGACCCATTTATTCGATGATCCGGATGATGATTATTGGATGTGGGATTTTCGCTACGAGACGTTCGTGTATCCGTCCTGCGAGACCAACGGTCCGCCGTGCTCGCACACGCCGTTTCGTATCGCTACGCCGGGACGCGATGCGGCCAGCGCAGATAAGGCGCTGCTCACGGTACGCTTGCACGGCGGTTCCGAGACCGATGCCGAGGTGGATCACCACGCTACCGTCGTCCTGAACGGTGTTGAAATCGGAGTGGCCGCCTGGGATGGGATCCAGCCCCATGAGCAGATCATCGAGGTCGCGCCGGAGCTGCTCAATGATGGCGAGAACACCATTGAGGTGAAGGGGGCTTCCTCGGGCCTTGCGGCGCAGCCTAGTGTGTTCTACATCAATGACTTCTCGTTGGAATATACCCGGCTTTATGCCGCCAGCGACGATGTGGCCGCGGTCAATAGCGAAGGACGGCAGGACCTGACTGTGGATGGTTTTAGCACCGCCGCTATCAGCATCTTCGATACGCACAACCCGAAGCGTCCCATCGTCTTGCTGAGGTCC
Organism: Gammaproteobacteria bacterium; assembly: GCA_012103455.1. GTDB lineage: Bacteria > Pseudomonadota > Gammaproteobacteria > HK1 > HK1 > WLWT01. Next base: position 354,423 of record WLWT01000001.1, on the reverse strand, counting down.
CGGGTACAAGCGGACGATGCGGGCCAATACAATGTCAGTTTCCATGTCTATCATCGCCCGGCGCGCCCATACCTGGTGATGGATCTGAAGCGCGCGGCGCAGCCCGCCAGTATGGTCGCCGCCAGGCAATCGAACCTGACGTGGCGCAGTCATCGTGCCGACTACCTGATCATTACCACCGCGGATATGGTCGAAGCGGCGCAGGCCTTGGCTGATTACCGCGCCGGTCAGGGGTTGGCGGCGATGGTGGTGGATGTGGAGAACATCTACGACGAGTTCAGTTATGGCATTAAAGACGTGGACGCCATCTGGTCTTTCCTGCATTACGCCCACTCACGCTGGAGCCGTGGTCCACGTTATGTGGTGTTGGCTGGGGAAGGGTCCATCGACTACCGTAACTATCTGGGATTAGGCGATTCGCGAATTCCGACGCTGCTCACCCCCACGCCCGATGGCTTGTTCCCATCGGACAATCTATTGGCAGATGTGGAAGGCAACGACTGGGTTGGTGAATTCGCTATCGGCCGTTTGCCGGTTATCAATGCGGCTGAGCTAACTGCCGTGACCCATAAGATAATCGCCTACGAGGCGAGCGGTGGCGATTGGGTGCGTCAGGTGACAGTGGCGGCCGATCCGCTCGATCTGGGGGGCGATTTCTCCGCCAACAGTGATGCGGTAGCCAATATCGTTCCAGCCGATTACGGTGTCGATAGGCTGCATCTGGATGAGATGCCGCTGGCTGAGGCCAAGAGTGAGTTCATGGCAGGTCTCAACGAAGGCCGTGCGTTTTTGAACTTCTATGGCCACAGTGGCTTGATGCATCTCGGTAACAAGGGCTTATTCGGGTTAGGCGATATAGCGGCGCTTGCTAATGGTGATCGATTACCTATAGTGACCGCGTTTACCTGCTTGGCCGGTCAGTTCGGTTTCCAAGGTGTGGATTCCATAGCGGAGACACTTTTGATGACGCCGCACGGCGGTGCCGCGGCCATTTGGTCACCTAGCGGCATGTCGGTGAACAACCGGGCGGGCGAATTGGGGCAGGGTTTCTACAAAGCCACCTTCGAAGAGGGCGAATTGGTCATCGGAGAGGCGATATTGCGAGCGCAGATGCGTTACGCTAAAGAGGGTAACGACAAGTATCTTTTGGACATCTACAACCTGATTGGCGATCCCGCTACCATAATGAAATAAGCGTTATCTCGGTTACCCCGCGCGTCTACGGATGTACGCTTTGATGGTGGTGACTGTCTAGCGGGCGCCGGTGGCCTGCTTTTTATTGTTCGCATTCAAGATCCGAACGGCGCCAGCGGTTTCATCGCTGGCGCTGGACCCGTGGCCGTGTCGGTTTCCATGTCTATCATCGCCCGGCGCGCCCATACCTCGTGATGGATCTGAGCGGTAGATTACCTATAGTGACCGCGTTTAACTGCTTGGCTGGTCAGTTCGGTTGCCAGGGTGTGGATTCCATAGCGCAGACACTTTTGATGAAGCCGCACGGCGGTGCCGCGGCGGTTTGGTCGAATAGCGGCTTGTCGGTGAACCATCGGGTAGGTGAATTGGGTCGTAGTTTCTACAAAGCCATTTTTCGAAGAGGGCGAGTTGGCCATCGGAGAGGCGATATTGCGGGCGCAGGTGCGTTACGCCAGAGATGGGGCAAGACGTGTATCTTTTTGGACATCTACGATCTGCTCGGCGATCCTGTGACCATTATGAAATGCGCCCTCCGTTGAAATGAACTCCGACGAAATGAGTCTCCGAAATGAGACCCCGTTAAAATGAGTTCCTGATGAAATGAGCGAGCATAAAGCACTGCAAGCGAATGCTTGTTACCAAATCAATGAGTCCGTAGTGACACGCTGCATCGTCGGGGAGACTCTATTAGTGCCCATCGCGGGTAAATTGGCCAATATCCAGGAGATATTTTCCCTCAACGAGACGGGCGCTTATATTTGGTCGAAGTTCGACGGCCACACCTCACTGGGCGATATTTGCCAAAGGTTGGTCGATGAGTTCGAGGTGGATGAGTGGGAGGCGCGAGAGGATATCTCGGCCTTGATTGAGCATTTGAGCGAACTCGAACTCATCGAGCGGATGGATGTTTGATGGGTGTTTTTTCTAGAATAACGCGTGAAAACGGTATCGGTGACTCGGCTGAAGCAGTGAGAAGTTCCTTGAAAGCCTGTTCGAGAGAATTAGATTCGTGTGAACCGGGCCTAGGAAATCTACCATCCGATCGGCGATCCTGTGGCCATCACGCAATGAGCCCCATAGTAATGAGCCCCATGGTGAGGAGGTAGCGTGTCCCTGTCTCGCGAACAAATCGCCACGGTAACCCGCTTCAAGGGCAAAGTAGCTGAGCAGCGCGTGCCGGTGGACGGCAGCATCGAACTCTCGCACCGGTGCAACCTGAAATGTATTCACTGCTACCTGGGCGACCAAGATGAGATCCGTCAACACCGTAAGCAGGAGATGTCCACCGCGCAAGTGAAGTCGGTCATCGACCAACTGGTGGCAGCCGGAACGTTGAATCTCACCATCACCGGTGGTGATCCGATGGTGCGCAAGGACTTTGCCCAGATCTATGAGTACGCGGTACGCAGTGGTCTGTTGGTCACTGTATTTTGCGATGCGGTGTTGATCACCGATCGCATCGTCGAGCTATTCGATAAGCTACCGCCGCGCTCGGTGGAGGTCAGTATCTACGGTGCGACGGCGGCGACCTACGAGGCTATTACGCAAGTCCCGGGCTCGTTCGGGAAATGCCTGGCAGGAATAGAGCAGCTACGCAACCACGGCCACCGCTTCATGTTGAAGACCGTGCTGATGACGCCTAATGCCCATGAATTGGAGCAGATGCGCGCCATGGCCGAAGCATACGGCGTCAAGTTCAATTTCGACTCGGCCATCTTTCCGTGCCTTGCGCACGCGGACAATGCTGGTAAGGCTAATAGGCTTAAAACCGGCGGCTCTACAAATACTGGGACCAAGCCTCGCACCAGCGTCGAAGTAGCGCCGCCGTCCCTTAGCGGTCTGGGCCGCAAACAACCGGTAGCGCTGCGGGTGGAACCGGCGCTAGGCGCTAAGGCGCAAGCTTTCAGCGAGCAACGCATCGACGAGTTGGCGCAGTCCTATGTGGCCGCACTGGGTGCCCCGCGCTCTGATGCGGTGTATCAGTGCGGTGCCGCCCTCACCACATTTCATATCGATCCCTACGGCGATCTACAAGCATGTACCATCAGCACGGGCACCCGCTACAACGTGTTAGACGGTAGCTTTATGGAGGGCTGGAACGGTCCTTTGAAGGCACTGCGAGATTTGCGGCAAAGCCGCGACAAACCGTGCGTGAGCTGCGACAAGCGTACGCTTTGCGTGGGTTGTCCTGCCGTGTTCGAGGCAGAGACCGGTGCCAAGGATCTGCGCTCGTCGTACATGTGCCAGACCACGCACGCCCTGTTCGACCGGATTGAACCGCGGGTGCGTGAACTGCTTAGGGAGATACCCGATGAAAAACGAAAGCAACCAACCCAATAACCTTAAACCCCCCAATGATCGTAAACCCTACGAGAAGCCGGTGCTGCGCCGTTTCCCTCTGGTGGCGGAAGAGGTGTTGGCCGCCGGTTGCAAAATGGCCTCATTTCCGTCCGGCGGTTTTCAAGGGTTTAACTGCGCGGTGACTGGCTGCTCGACCGTCAATGGTAGCTAGCTAGCCTGCACCTTCGGTCGGAGTAGTGGCCCAGTCTAACTAGTAGTACCGGTGCAAGCCTTGTCTTATAGAGTGCGCATCGGTGGCACTGAATTTCTATTCAGCGGCATGCCGCTAGTTGAGAGCGGCGCGCGCGATGCACTGTATGCACCCTTCAGCGGTCCATTTCCCAGGCCGGCGCAAAGTCATATCCGAATACATCTGCAAGAAGCTGTGATACCGCTTTGTTCTGACGCGAAACTCATGTTCGACACCGATGGCGGCTGGCGGGTTTGGCGCTGTCAACCGGGGACGGTATCTGCACGAGGGGCGGTGTCTGCACGAGGGGCGGTGTCTGAATGGGGCTATGTATTCGAGATGCCGGGCCAGGATGGACCGCTGTGGCGGATTGGTATAGACGATGAGTTTCAAAATGCCGAGATAGGCGCCGGCGTAGCGGCTTTAGGCGGTACGCAAACAGAGGGCATGCCGGTCGATCTGATCCGCTACCCGCTCGATCAGATCTTGACCGTTCATCACGGCGCCACACGTGGAGCGCTTTTGGTACACGCGGTCGGCCTCGTGGCGAACGGCGCCGGCTTGTTGTTGGCCGGCGTGTCCGGGGCTGGCAAGAGCACGGTGGCGGGTTTGTTGAACGGGGATGATGCTTTCGAAGTGCTAAGTGACGATCGCTTGATTGTGCGGCGAGGTGACGACGGCCGCTTTTACCTGCATGGCTCACCCTGGAGTGGTGAGGCCAGGGTGGCCTCCTGCAACGCCGCGCCGTTAAGGGCGATCTGTTTGCTGCGCCAAGCGCAAGAGACGGCCGCGCAGCCTATTGCGGCGCAGGCGGCTTTGCCGGAGTTTTTGCGGGTAACTTCGATCCCTTGGTATCACCGGGAGCTAGCACAGGCCGCCTTGACGGGCTGTGGTGCGGTGTTGGATGCGGTCTGTTGTTTCGATCTGCATTTCACCCGCAGTACCGGTCGGCTACGCCATGCTTTGTATGGGTTGCTCGAAGAGTTGCGTGATTAGCAACACCGTCATCGCCGAGCACTTGGTGCCTGCGTTGCTGGGCCAGGCGTATCGCGTGCGAATGCGGGTTACCGGGGAATCCATGCACCCCACTGTCAGTAGCGGCGAGCTGGTCGTCATCGAGCCTATGCCAGCCGAGTCTTTAAGGATCGGTGATGTGATCTTGTATCGGCGCCCCGCCGGCGCGCTGGTGTTGCACCGGTTGTTGGCCCGCACCCGGGAGGGGGATTTCATCTGTGGCGGGGATGCCACGGCCAGGCTGGATGAGCCCGTGTCCCGCGGTGCAGTACTGGGCCGTCAAGTCTTGCAGGGTGCCGGCCCTGGGCGGCTAGGCGCCAATAGACGCTTGTCTCGCTTCGCTGCTACGGCAACAAGCAAGGCGCGGGCGGTCCGCCAATGGCTGCGGGTGGGTATGCACTATGCGGTGGCCCGCATCGTGCGCCGTGGCGTACGGGCGAAGCTGCGTGGCTAGGGAGGCGGCTAGTACGCTGCCCACGGCCCGCAAAGAAGACGCCACAAAGAAGACGCCACAAAGAAGATGCCAGTATGACGTTGAGCCTTCCGGGTTTCGAGCTGCCCGAGCGTGAGGCACCTGAGCGTGCAAAAGTCGAGCCGGCGGTGGTGGATCAAGACGTGGCCGGCTTGGCAGGCAAGATACCTGCGCTTATCCGCATAGGCACCTCGTCGTGGAGTTTTCCTGGCTGGGACGGTCTTGTATGGAACGGACACTACACTGAGTCCAGGCTCGCGCGTGATGGGCTCTCGGCTTACGCGCAACATCCTCTGCTGCGTACTGTCGGCGTGGACCGTACTTTTTACCGGCCCATGGACACCGCGGAACTGGAGGCTTACCGCGCCGCCGCCGGTGCGGATTTCAGCTTTGTCGTCAAGGCGCACGACTATCTCACCACGGCCGTATTTCCCCACCATCCACGCTACGGCGAGCGTAGCGGGCGCCCCAGTGCGGTGTTTTTGGATGCGCAGTACGCCGCCGACCAAGTGATCGGGCCACTCAAAGCCGGTTTGGGTGAAACGCTAGGGGTTGTGGTGTTTCAGTTTCCGCCACAAGGCGGTGGTGCGCTAGGCGGTGCTCAGGAGCTGGCCGATCGTCTACACCGCTTCATCGGCGAACTCCCTGCCGGCGTTGCTTACAGCATAGAGATCCGCAACGCCGGGTGGCTCACCGAGCGGTACGTGCAAGCGCTAGCGGACGCAGGTGCGAGTCACTGCTTGAGTGTGCACCCGCGCATGCCGCCGTTGGCAACCCAGGCGCGTATCGCGGCTCCGACCTTTGTTCACGGCATCCTTTGCCGCTGGAATCTTGGCCATGGCCTTGAATACGGCGCGGCGCTGCGAAGTTATGCACCGTTCAATCGTCTGCTGGCCCCGGATGAGGCGACACGGCAATGGGTGGCCAAGATCGCGGTCCGCGGTGTGGAGCTGGAATACCCGGTTCACATTATCGTGAATAACAAAGCCGAGGGCAGTGCGCCGCTATCCATTGCACTGCTCGCGCAACGCATCATCGCTATCCGCGCTAGGCGTTCACCATAGCGGTGAACTCGGCGGCGCCAGGACTGACGGCGGTGAGGCTGACGGCGGTGGGACTGACGCGGGGGTAGATCGATACTGTAAGCACCGGAGTTGCACTAGGGGCCGCACTTGTGGCTTGCTTGCGCGCGCACTCATAGCAGACTAACGGGGAGAACGATGGCACGCATTGGCTTCATTGGCGTGGGTAACATGGGCGGGCCGATGGTGCGCAATCTCATCAGAGCCGGTCATTCACTGAAGGTGTTCGACTTATCCGAAGAGGCGGTGAATTTCGCCGTGCAATCCGGCGCCCGCGCCGCCTCATCGGTGCGGCAGGCGGCGGGCGGCGTCGAGGTGGTGGTGACCATGCTGCCGGTAGGAGCCAATGTGCGGGAGGTGTTTTTGAACGATGGCGTATTGGCGGCGGCCGCTGCGGGCACGTTGCTGATGGATGCGTCCACCATTGACGTGGAAAGTGCGCAAGCGGTTCACGCCGCCGCCGAGGAGGCCGGCTTCGAGATGCTCGATGCACCCGTCTCGGGGGGCGTGCCGGGCGCCGAAGCGGGTACCTTGACCTTCATGTGTGGCGGCTCGGCCGGCACGTTCGCCAAGGCTAAACCCATCCTTGAAGGGATGGGGCAAAACATCGTCCATTGCGGTGGCCCAGGCATGGGACAAGTGACCAAGATCTGTAACAACATGATTGCTGGCGTGACCACCTTGGCCGTATCGGAAGCCCTGGTGATGGGAGAGAAGCTAGGGGTAGACCGGCAGATCCTCTACGATGTCATCTCCACCTCCACGGGCCGCTCACATATCTTCAACAACGCCTGCCCCATGCCTGGCCCGCTGCCCTGTGCTGCCTCCAGTAATGGCTTCAAGCCGGGCTTCGCCGCCAAGCTGATGTTAAAAGATATGCGTCTGTCCCAGGCGGCGGCCCAATCAGCCGCTACGGCAACGCCGTTGGGGGCGGTGGCAACAGCGGCGTTTGCCATGCATATAGAAAACGGCCACGGCGAGCTGGACAGCACCAGCATTATCAAACTGATCAAGCCGGATGTCAGTTAGTGCTCGTGGAGGTGTTTATACCTCCATTCACCCATCGGACCCCGGCAGATGAGTCAAGGCAGTAATCTCAGTAATCTAATGAGTGGCCGCAATGCTTTCCTGGCGTTGCTGCGCGATGAAGGCGTGACCACTTTATTCGGTAATCCCGGCACCACCGAGTTGCCGATCATGCACGCCCTGACCGAACAGGATGACATCGGTTACGTGATGGGCTTGCAGGAGTCCGTGGTAGTGGCCATGGCCGATGGTTATGCGCGTGCCTCCGGCCGGATCGCCGCTTGCAATGTGCACGTGGCTCCAGGGCTAGGCAATGCCATCGGTGCGCTCTACACCGCCTACGTCTCCGGTTCCCCGGTACTGATAACCGCCGGCCAGCAGGAGCAAGGTCACGGTTTGACGGAGCCGCTTTTGTACGCGCCGTTAGTGCCTATCGCCGCGCCGGTGGTGAAATGGGCGGTGGAAGTCAACCGCATCGAAGATCTGCCCAGGATTGTGCACCGGGCGGCCAAAGTGGCGATGACCGAGCCGACCGGTCCCGTATTCATTTCGTTGCCTGGCGATATTTTAAATACCGAGGCGGCGTTGGAACTCGGTGGCGTCACGCGGGTGGATTGCGCCACCCGCCCGTCCGCCGCAGCGGTGCAGGCCCTAGCGGCCCGGCTGCTGGCGGCCAAAGCACCGGTCATCGTTGCCGGCCAGGAAATCGTTAGCAGTAACGCTCTTCAGGAGGCGGCCCGGTTCGCGGAACTCCTAGGTGCACCGGTGTATCAGCAAACCGTGCACACCGGCTCACATTTTCTCTCCGAGCACCGCGCTTACATGGGCTCGCTCAACCGCAATCAAGCCCATGTGCGCGAACTGTTGAGCGCCCGCGATCTGATGATCTGCGTAGGTGCGGATGTCTTACGCATGTCGGTTTGGAGCGCAGTGGATCCGTTGCCGGCCTCTACCGCAGTGGTGCAAATAGGTTTGCGTGATTGGGAGCTCGGCAAGAATTATGCGGCGCAAACGGCGATCAAGGCGGATGTAAAAACCACGTTGACCGATGTGAACGCAGCGCTGATGCGCCTGGGCGGCGATGAGCAGCGCCGCCGCGCCGAGGCATCCTTAGGCCGGTTAGAGGCGCATAACTGGAGTGCCAAGCGTAGGGCGGCGCGGGAAAAAGCCCTCGCCAATGCCGGCAACAGCCCGATGGCACCCGATTGGTTGATGATGCATTTGGTTGATAACCTGCCGGACAACGCCATCGTTGTAGATGAGGGGATTACTACGACTGACGCTCTGCTCGGCTTTTTGCCTTTTCGTCACCGTTATGACTATTTCGGCAATATGAGCGGCGGTATAGGCTGGGGCATCGCTGCCGCCGTTGGCGTGCAGTTGGCTCGTCCCCAAGCGCGGGTGGTGGCGATTATTGGTGATGGGAGCGCCATGTATAGCATCCAGGCGCTGTGGAGCGCCGCCAAGCACAAGTTGCCCATGATTTTCATCATCGCCAACAATGGTGGTTACCGCATCATCAAGCAGCGGCTGAAATCGTTTCATGGCAATGAACATTTTATCGGCATGGACTTTGAAGAGCCGTCTATCAGTGCTTGCAAGTTGGCGCAAGGCTTCGGTATGAGGGCCATTGCGGCACACACGCCGCAAGCGTTCGATGCGGCCATAAAAGAGGCGGTAAGCGGTGCGCAGCCCATATTGATCGAAGCCATGGTGGAAGACCATGTCTGAGGCGTGCAGCCCATAGGAGATAAGCCCGGTGGCGGATAAGCCCGGTAGCGGATAAGCCCGGCGGTGCGGTAGGTAAGCGGAGGATTCAGACGTTGATATCGAACAGTATGTTGACCTTGACGGACGAACAGCGCGTCAAATGGGCCACAGACGGATATCTTGTTCTCGACCAAGTTATACCGCCGGAGGAAGTGGAGTTCCTCAGCGCGGAAGTGGACCGTATCCGCTCGGTGCCAGGGTATGAACCGGCGCCCGGTGAGCTGCCACGGGGACATTACAAGTGGTTGCCGGGGGCCATCGATCAGGACCCGCAAGGCTTTATGGATAGGCGCGATCTATTGATCTACGGTAAAGCCTTCATCGACTTGGTTGACCGGCCCGATGTGTTCGATCTCATCGTCGATATCATGGGCCCGTATGTTCTTCACAGCATGTCCCAGTCCATAGTGCGGGCCTCCACACAGAGCTTTCCCGGTTATACCCACACCGATGGCGGCGAAGCTTTGCGCCGCATCCGCGTGACGGAAACGAGCCGGCCCCTGGCGATGAAAGCCATGTATTTGTTGTCCGACGTGGAGGCGCCTGATAGTGGCAACTTCACCGTGTTTCCGGGCAGTCATATGCGGCCATTCCCGGAAAACGCCGAGAGCTTCTTGAATCCGCATACACCTGGCGCCGTGCAGTTACGGGGGAAAGCCGGCGATTGTTATCTGTTTTCGCATGCGCTGTGGCACGGCCCAGCGCCTAATCATTCCGGTAAGGCCCGTAAGACCCTGTTATATAACTACTGCCAGATGTTCGTGCGCTGGTATGACCATGAAACGCCGTCGCAAGTACTAGCGCAATGCACGCCCAGACAGCGCCGCCTGTTGGGCGATCTCGGCTATGACTTCAGGCCGGGTTCTTATTTCTACGCACCAGAGGATCAAATTGAAGTCATCAAAGCAGTCACTGTGTGAGTAGGGTAGCCAGCGTTAGAGGGAGCTCCTTGCGAAAACGGACCGCGCGCTGAACAACGTGCTCTCCAATGCTTGCAAATACTCGAAGACAGATTCACCGGTCACCGTTTCGGTTTGGAGTGATGCCGGAGCCGCGCACATTACGGTCACGGACCAAGGCATCGGTATGACGGCGGATGACATCCAGCGCGTATTCGATCCGTTCTACCGCGCTAATGCCGCCAAATCGGTGCAGGGCACTGGCCTAGGCATGTCCTTGGTGCAAGAGATCGTGTCCGCCTATGGCGATGATATTGATATTAAGAGCGAGATTGGCCGTGGTACCGCCGTTACCTTGAGCTTGCCGCGCTAAGTTGAAGCCCGAATGTGATGTTCTCGACAAATTAGGGATCGGCAATTTGCACTATTGATAAAAATGATACTCATCTGACGGCACTTCGGGGACGAAGAGAGGAGAACTGGAAGACAAAGACGCAGCAAACGGTCTTACTACTGGTCAGTGGCCTGGTTAGGTTTGCTGAGCGGATTCCTCGGTAAGGTGCGCGCGGTCGCTATCGTATTGGTCAGTGTTGGCTGGCAGCCAACTGAGCCGATCGCGGGAGATGGGCCGGCGGCCCGGCCCGAGGACGCCGACCTCATTCAGATCCATCCGCAGGTAGCTGCGTGGTATGGGGTTGGTTATTGAAACGCCCGCCGTGAAGACTCCGCTATTAACCATTAACTGTAGTCTCTAGAAACGCCAGGGCCCGCGGCAGGATGCGCCCGGATTCCCTAAAGGTGGCGGTGTGATCCAAGCCCGCTAGGCTGATAAAGCTTGCATGGTTGATGGCGCTGGCACTCTGTTCGGCCTCGGCGTACAGCGGATCGCTCTCTCCAGCGTAGATGAGGCAAGGCATGGACATCTTGGCGAGTGCTCCCTCCTGCGATGGCCGGTCTTGTTGCGCCGCCGCCAATGCCCGGAAGTCGTTGTTCATCAGCCGCTCTAGATGGGTGGCCGGGATGCTAGACAAATCCACGCCCAGGCGTTGCATGAAGATGCGCGCGAAGGCATCGGCATCGCTACCGTCGGGCCGCTGCTCCGCTGACAAAGTGCGGGCATAGGGATGACCGCCGCCCAGTATGAAAGCGCAAACTCTTTCGGGCGCCCGGTTGGCGAGAGCGAAACCAACGCCCGCGCCTAGGGAGAAGCCCCAGTAACGTACCTGTTGGAGTTTGAGTTCATCGAGGATGGCGAGCACATCGGCTACATAATTATCGAGCCCGTATGCTGACGGCTCGTAGAATTTCTCACTCTGGCCGTGTCCGCGGGCATCGAGAAGGATGAGCTGGAAACGATCCTTCAGCGCATCCACGTAACCATCCAGGTGCCACCGCTCAAGGCTTTGGGTCATGCCATGGTGTAAGAACAGCGGTGGACCATCACCGAGCACTTCGTAGTGAATGGTGCCTCCCGCGTGCTTGCAAAATGTTCTCATGACGTCAACTCCGCCGAGGGCCAGCGGCGGGGACTGTCCGCTTCAGGAAATCGATGACGGCGCCAGCGAAGATGTCGTTGCGATCCCCCGCCACCATATGGGCGGCGTTCTCGACGTTGACGTATTCGGCGTGCGGGCATTGTTCCAAGAAGCTCTGTGCCCCTTCTTCCGTGAGCACGTCGGATAAGCCGCCGCGCACCAGTAGCGTAGGCAGTTTGAGATTGTCCGCCGCCTTGCTCAACCGTTCACGGTAGTCGGACATACGCCGGTAGCGCCGCGCCGGATCCCAATGCCAGTGATAACGGCCATCCGCGCCAAGGCGCACGTTTTTGGCCAGGCCATCCAAGGTACGTGGCCGTTTGCGGTGCGGTTGGTAGTTGGCGATCGCATCGGCCACTTCCTGCAATGATTCAAAGCCTTCCGGCTTCCAGTTCATGAATGCTTGGATTTTGGCGGTGCCTTCCGGGGCCAGCTTAGGCGCCATGTCTACAAGGACCAGCGCGGCGGCGTCAATGTGTCCCTCGCCAACGGCGATGAGGCTGGTACCGCCGCCCATGGAGGCGCCCACCAGGATGGGTTTTTCGCCCCCCAGTCCGGCGATGACACCTTTTAAATCCCCCACCATGTGATCGGCGGTGTATTCATCGGGTGCGGCCCAACCGGAATCGCTGTGCCCCCGGGCATCGAAAGCGGCCGCATGATAGCCAGCGGCGCCCAAGGTTTCGCCAGCCCCTTTCCAGGCATGCCGGGTTTGGCCACCGCCGTGTTGCAGCAACACCAGCGGACCATCCGGGTTGCCCCAGGCATCGCCAGCGATGCGAAGACCCGCGTGGCCAGCCCAAAAATGCATAGGCTCGGGTGTGCCCGGCAGCCGTTCTCCTGCGCTCATGATCAACTCGAGTTATTCAACGGTAGCCAGCCATGATACGGCGCCCATGATATGGCACCTGTCCAGGGGGGGTTCAAGTGATGCGATATGCGGGTTGAACCGAACGGTTATAAGGACGGCATGGAGCCATGGCTCTGATCATATAAACGTATGAGTTGGCTGGCGTCCATCCCGCCCATGCCGCGCATCTTGGCCAGCCTCGCTACCTGGGCGGCGGCGGCGGTCATCGGCATGGTCACGCCGGCATCGCGCCCCACCCCCAGCAACAGTTCCAAATCCTTTGCCTGAATGCTGATACTGGCGGTCAGCTCATCGGAGCGCTGTGCCGCCGGTGTGCCGGCCATCTGCAATACCCGCGAGTCGGCGCTGCCGCCCGCCACCACGGCCGGTAAACGCTCCGCATCCAAGCCCAGGGCCTCGGCTAATTTGATGGTTTCCGCCACCACCGCGAAGGTGTTCAGCGCCAGCATTTGATTGCACATTTTGGTGGCTTGGCCGGTGCCCACCCCGCCCATATGTTCCACCCGTTGGGCCGAGGCGCGCATGCATGGCTCGGCGATGCGCACGTCCGCCTCGTTGCCGCCCGCGAACATAACCAGTTGGCGGGCTTTTGCCCCCGGGGTGCCGCCGGTCACCGGGGCATCAATGAAACGGGCGCCGCAGGTTGCAGCCAAATCAGCGGCGATGGCCAGGGCGTCCTCGGGCGCCACGGTAGAGTGATCGACCACCAAAGTGCCCGTGCTGGCGCCCATGCTGACGCCATCGGCGCCCAGCAACACATGGCGAACGGCGGAGCCATCGGATACGCAGACGAAGATAAGGCCGCAACTGGCGCCTATTTCAGCCGGGGACGCGGCGGTCTTGGCGCCCAATGCCACCAATGGAGCACAGGCTTCGCCCGAGCGGTTCCATACCGTCACGTCATGTTGGTTGTGGCAAAGGTTCGCGGCGATTTCCCGCCCCATGAGGCCAAGGCCAATGAATCCAATAGCTGTCATGCGTATGCCTATGCTTGAGATGAAGTACGGACCCGCTCGCGGTGGGCGATATACAAGCCGCGGCCCACGATGGTGGCGGCGCCTAAGCAGGTCATGCTGTCTGGAAAATCCCCGAACACCACGTGGCCAAGCACGGTGACCCCCACGAGTTCGCAGTAGAAAAAAAGGAAGATTACCGAAGCCGGCGCGTATTGGTAGGCCTTGATCCCAAACAGATGGCGAATGCCGCCCAGCAAGCCGGCGGCGGCGAAGGCGAGCCAGACAACATAGTCGCCTTTTTGCGCAGACTGGTAATGCCACGGGATCAGCGCGGCGCTCACCACCACGGCCACCAATACCGTGTACAGCTCGACGAGAGCACGATGAAAACGATGCCGAGGCTGATTTTGGTGACCCGGCCCGTGGTGGCCGTGGTATCTGTTGGGTCACGGGTGGTAGTCAACCGCGACGCGGCCCCTGGAATAACACCTGCAACAACGCCTAGAAGAATGATTGTGCATAGCTCTCGTTATAGCTGAGGCGGGCGCTTATGTCATGGCGGCGGCGGTTGTGCTAATTCGGGTGTCGCATGGGGTGATTGACGCCGGTGTACGCGAGTCCTTAAGTTTTGCCACCAGACCTCAAGTCGGCAGGCAGTGAGGTGAAACGGTGTGTGCCCCTATCCTCTGATGCTAGGCGCTAATGCCAGGCGCTGATGCCAGGCATTGGACACCAAGCGTCGGCGGTGGTTAGCCATTTACGGTTAAGTACTTACACGGAGCACACAGCAATGCACATAGGCTATTTTCTCAACCAGAATAACCTCGGCTTAGCCAAGCCGTTCGGCCAAGTATTGGCGCAAGGGCGCGACATCGCCCAGTACTGCGATGCCAACGGCTGGGATTCCATCTGGACCACTGAACACCATTTCGGGCATGAGGGCCTTGAGGTCTGCCCGAATCCGGTGATGATGTCCACGGATCTGGCGGCCCGCACCCAGCGGTTGCGCATCGGTCAGGCGGCCAACATCATTACTTTCAGGCATCCGCTGCAGTTGGCCGAGGATCTAGCCATGCTGGATCACATGTGCGATGGGCGGTTGGAGGTGGCGGTCGGACGCGGCGTTTATCCACGCGAGACCATCAACATGAATCCCAAAGCGGATATACGCAATTCCGCCGCTAACCGGGCGCTGTTCGTGGAAACCCTGGAGGTGATGCGCGCGGCGTGGACGCAGCCATTTTTCTCCTACAAGGGCGAACACTACGAGTTTCCCTACCCTGGCGTGTCTTTCGATCACGCCATGAGTCCGCCGCTACCGGAGAATACCGATCCTGAAACCGGCAATCTGACTGCCCTGAGCTTGGTGCCGCGTCCGCTGCAAACGCCGCATCCGCCGCTTTGGCAGGTGATCGATACGCCCACGTCCATTGAGTACGCGGCGGCCAACGGCTTGAAGGGCTTGTTTTGGATCCCGCCCACGGATTCTTTGATATCACGCTTTGAGTTGTATCAAAAAGCCACCCCCGATGGCTTGCCGCTCGGCAAGAACGTCGGTGTATTGCGCGATATGTTCGTCAGCGAAACGATGAAGGAAGCGCGGGACATCGCCGGTGAAGGATTGCTCACCTATCTTCGCTGGGTCTGCCACTATCGCGGTCTTGGCAATCATATGTTCCCGGGGGAGGCGTTGCCCGATACCCCCGGTAAGCTTGATGCATTGACTTACGATTGGTTGCATCCACGCAATATGTTGTTCGGTACGCCTGATTACGTGATCGAAAAAATCGAGGACATGCGCGAAAAGCTGAACCTGGAAACACTGCTGGTATGGTCGAATTTTCCAGGTGTGCCGCATGATGCGGTGATGCGCAGCATCAAACTCTTTACCGAGGAAGTGATGCCGAAGCTCTACGCGCCCACGGGATTACGCAGTGCAGTGGGTTAAAGGAACGCTCGCCGTTGCCGCCGCGTTGTTATGGGCGGCGGCATTGGCGGACCAGCCGCCGCGGCCTATACCCGGCCGGGCCTATCCCCGGAGGCGGTATCGTTAGCGGCGACGCGGATATCGCGCGGGCCTGGCTAACGGCGCCTACCGATCGCTATCCCCACGGTGCATTTGGCGATGAGTTCGAAGCTGGCGCCCTGGTGGCGGAGGACCGCGATGGTGCCCGCTATATTTTTCGCTTGGATGACGCTTCGGTGTTCGAGGATTTAACGCCACGGTTGGCTGATCTCGATGGCGATGGCTATGACGAAATTTGGACCATGCGCTCCGATTTTTCGGAGGGCGCCAGATTCAAGGCGTATGGTGTGCAAGACGGCGCGCTAGCGTTACGTTTTGCCACCGCGCCCATCGGTACCGGTTTTCGTTGGTTGAATCCGGCGGGCGAGGCCGGCTTCGATGGCGATGGCCGCCGCGAGGCCGCCTACGTTCAAACGCCGCATATAAGCGCCATCCTCACCATCGTACGGGCGGAGGAAAGGCGGCTGGTTCCGGTTGCCCGCCGCCCTGGTTATTGCAATCACGCCATGGGTTCGACGTCCCTGACTTTGGCGGCGGTGGCGGAATTAAATGCCGAAACAGTGAATGGCGCGGATCTTATTTTGCCGCTACAAAACCGGCGCCAGTTCGCCGTGGTGAGTCTTACCGGGGGTAAATTGGTGCAGCGGTGGCGAAGCAAGCCTTTGCCCAATATTACTGGCGGCGTGCGCATCGCCTTCAACAACGGTAAGTCTATTCTTCATTTCGATACGGCTAGCGGCCCCATGCGGTTGCAATTGCCCACCTTATGATTGGCCACCAAGAAGCCGGCCATCAATGATGATTAAACCAACGCCGATGATGACCATGCCGGCCAGGTGACTTGCGAGCAGGATTTCTCCCAACACTAAAACCCCCAGCAAGCAGGCGCTGACCGGTATCAAGAAAGTGACTAGCAATAAGTTGTTGGCACCGGCGGTTGCCAAAATGCGGAAGTAGATGATGTAGGCCAGCGCGGTGGATAGCGCCGCCACACCGATCAGTGAGCCGATGGCCGCCGTGCTAGGTATGGGGAGCGTCCACGGCTTATCAATAGTGAGAGCCGCTGGAATCAGCAGCATGCTCGATGCGCACACTTGACCCGTGGCGGTGGCCATCGGAGCGACGCCCAGGGTTTTGAAACGCCGCCCGTACACCCCGGCGAAAGCATAGGAGAGAGCCGCGGCGAGAACGGCGATCTGCGCCGCCACACTGGCATCGAACACGGCTAAAGCATGCGGGCCAATAACCACGGCGACACCCACCAACCCCGTCAAGATACCGGCTACATGGCGGGCGGTGAGTTTTTCATCGGTGGTTAGCCAGTGGGCGACTAAAGCGGTGAACAACGGCGTGGTGGCGTTGAAAATGGCGGCTAGCCCGGAGGCAATGTGATGCTGGCCCCAGACGATCAAGGAAAACGGGATGACATTGTTCAGCAGACCCATGCCGAAGAAGGCTCGCCACACCGCCCGATCCGATGGCATGGCCGTGCCGGTAACGCGCATGACTAGTAACAGTATGACGGCGGCGATGCCAACCCGTGACACGGTCACGCTGAAGGTGGGTAATTCCTTGACGGCGATAGCGTTGAAAAAATAGGAGCCACCCCAGAGGATGGATAGGGTTATGAGCAATGCCCATTCCTGATAACCCATTGAGCGGTTGATCAAAGCTCAGACTCCTTGCTGTGTGTGAGGTGCGTGAGTAACGATAATCGCAAGCGGGGGACAACTCGGGCATTCCGTTTGTTGCGGTCCTGAAGAACTGTCTCGCGCGGGAGCGGGTTGTCGAGTAGATTACCGCTGTTTGTCTTAGTCAGTTTTAAGGAGTTACTCCGTGGAAATGGTGAGATTGCCGCCACCAGATGAACTCACGATGCCCGTGGGTGAGGCCATGTTTACGCAGCGGGCCATCCGCCGCCTGGATCCGAATAAGCCCGTGTCCGATGAGCACCTGAAGATAATGCTGGACGCGGCGTCCAAGGCGCCCAGTGGTGGCAATACCCAGCCGGCGCGTTACTTAGTGATCCGCGATCGGGGCAAGATCGCTGAGTTCGGCAAGCTCTACCATGAGGCGTGGTGGGCCAAGCGTTACGATGCTTACGGCTGGACCAGCCAAGCCGATATTCCCGCAGGCTCGGTTTACAAATGGCCGGCGTTATTAGCCGATGAGATGGTGAACGCGCCCGTCGTGTTGTTATGTTACTCCGAAGCCTCCGCGGTGGCGGAATCATCCACCTTTCCCGGCGTGCAAAATCTGCTGCTGGCGGCGCGGGCGCTCGGCATAGGCAGCGTTCTCACCACTTTGCACCCGACAGTAATGGAGCGGGTGAACGCTATGTTCGGCGTGCCGGACGACATGGTGTTTCACTGCTGCATTCCGCTGGGTTATCCGCGCGGCAATTTTGGTCCTACCTCGCGGATCCCTACCTCGCAGACCACCTATTGGGATGGGTGGGGAACCGCGCCGCCCTGGCAATAGGGCACCTCTAAAAATGCACTTTTTCCGCGATTGCGGCGTCAGCTCCGTGCTCGAATCCTCAGGTATCACCTATACACTGCGGTTCTGCGCGCGGTGCTTCCTTGCACTCACGAAACAATGACTATTGTTAGAGGCGCCCAATAGTTGGTCAGGTTAAACACTTGTCCGGGCGTGGCCACATCGGCGCCGCGTTCGGCAAGTTGCTCCGCGCTACCCGCCGATTCGTAGTGATAAGCGATCATGCGTGCCACCAGTTCAGGTGGGTATTCGCGCAGCAACTCGTCGATGCCTGTGTGCGAAGGATTCCCCACTGAGCCGCAATCGTGAAACACACGCTCGCCCGCGCCGGCGGCCACCGTCAGGGTTTGTCTTCGTGGCTGTGATTGTGGTTATGGTGTGTCGGCGTGGCGGTTGGTTAGTGACTAGCTTAGAGCAACGGCAAGCATGAATTATCGTCCAGAAAAATGCGGCGTTCTACGCTCACGCCAGGCGTCGTGTCCCTCTGCTTTGTCCTCGGTGAGTTCTAGCACCATGAAACGGTAGAGATCGGTCAAAGCGGCGTCACTCAAGTTGCCGATGTTCATGCCGTGACTGAGCGATTCCTTGACCATGCGGGTTGAGAGTGGCGGCAGGGCGGTGATGTGTTCGGCCACCTCCATGGTTTTGGCATCCAGCTCACCATGCTCCACCAGCCATTGGGCAAGGCCAATCCGGTACGCCTCGTCAGCCGGCAATGGAAAACCCATGGCCAGGCGCATGGCTAGTCCCTTGCCCACCCAGCGGACCAGGCGGGCGCTACCGCCGTAAGCCGGCAAGATCCCTAGTGCCACCTGTGGTAGGCGTCACTCGGCCCGCTCGGAGGCGATAATGAGATCGCAGCAAAATGTGACGATACAGCCGATGCCAGCGGCATAGCCATTTATCGTGACCGAACGTAAGCCATCAACTGTACCCGCACCGGTGAGCGGGCCACCGGCCTTGATGCCCAACGGCGAACTTATCCACATCTTGTACATAACCAGCAAACCAATCTTGGGGGGCTTGACTTAGTAGGAATAAAAGTAATGTTATCCACCAAGCTTATGCACAACAGCCTCGGCAGACGTTGTGATGAGTGTAAAAGAAAAATTTGGAAGTTTAATTACATCTGCCGCTGAGATCTTGGCCTGGTGAGTATCGGCATCATTGGCCGAAGCGTCTTTCGTCCGTACTAAACTCCAAGGGCCGTATATTTGCAGCTATTCTTTTCTGGATTTCACCATGATCTGGCGGCCAGCAAAGAATGTATGTTCAATCTTCGACAATACATCGTGGAGCAAAACATGAGCCAAACTGATATTCCACTGACGCACTTTGATGCGGTTGTTTTTCGTGATGTTTCCGGTAGCAATAACAGTTTTTGGGTATTTAAGGGAGCTATGGCCTGGGAAATAAAGAAGAAAGGAAGGAACGTAGAATCATCTGGCGAAATTGGAAAAAATTATTCAAGAACGCACCGCAGAGTGTTGACGCCGTGGCGTATGTTGATGATGAAAAGCGTTGGTATTTCTTTAGGGGGCATCAATATTGGATCAAGAAGAAAGGCTCAGGGAAGATTGTCAATGGTCCATTTAAAATTCATGACAAATTCCCAAAAGAAATTCCTTTATTCGTCGATGCAGCCTTCTATGATGCAAGAACAGAGTCTGATTGCTTTTGGTTCTTTAAGGGTGATCGCATTTGGCAGGTAAAAAAAGCAAACTATAACCAGGCCGAAGAAAAGAATATATCAGATGAGTTTCCGGGTATACCGTCGGATATAGATGCTGCTACCTATGATAAGAAGGATTCAGATGGCAAGGAAGCGTTTTTGTTCTTCAAGGATGAGGACTACTATACTCTTGACAAAGATCTGTCTGCTGATTCGTTGGTCAAAAGATCGATCAAGGACGACTTCCCCCTATTTGTTGAGCTGAATCCATGTGATCATGCGGAAACCGCCGCTGCTTTTCGCAATCGAGTCTTTAGCGGCGATACCCTATTGATATTAAATGCGCCTCATGATGAGCCAAATGAATTTCCGGCAAAGTATGCACGCAGTAAAATTAACGTCTCCTGTACGCCACTTACAGGAAATGATGAGAATACCTGGGACGTTGTCCGTGAAACGCTTGCGGAGTTTTATGCGAAGTACGAAAAAGCACTAAGCTACAATATTGCCATGGTGCGCCGAGAGTTTATCGACTTTAACCGGACGCCAGATTGTGCTTGGCCTCATATTGATAGTAAGTCCCCGTTCGCGGAACACTATCCGGTTCCTCCTCTTGTTTACGAAGATTATCTCAGTAACGTGGGTTATGTGGCGCGAGGAGAAGACGAAAGACAAAATTCAATTTTGTTCGATATTCATGGATTTACGTTATACGGAAAGAATTCAAGGGCTACTAAGACTCGTTTTGATGCTGGATGGACTGATATTCAGATCGGCATAGAAGGGGCAGCTGAAGACAGTATGGCGTTAAAGATCACTAACGGGTTTATCGACTTTCTTGAAGATAAAAAAACAAAGGATAGGGAAAGCGTAGAAATAGAATATCCTGATCCTGAAGGTAATATGGAGCAATATGTTCTCGCGGCGCAAAATGCCGAAGATGAGGCTATTGAGGATGCCGAGAAAAAAGAAGGTGATAGTTCAATAAACTTGCCCTATAGATTTAAAGGCGGATTCACGTCGGAAGGGTTCAACGAACTTCCGTCAGGTGAAGTCGGTATACAGATTGAGCTGAGTGAGCGGATTAGAAAGGACGCCAAGAACTGGCAAATTTTTTGCAAGCTGTTCGCGGAATTCTTGCATAAAGTAGATAACGGCGATTTTGGGGGAGAGTGACAAACGTGGCCGGATGACCGCGGGTGTTCGCCCGCGGTCGCCATCGGTCCGAACATCCGTGGTTCTCGCATCCGACGCCTTGTGCTAACGGGCGTGGTGCCGCCATGGCTTGCCTAGCGGGCGGCAGGCTGTGCAGAATCATGATCATGCGCTTCACATTTGAGGCACCAACCGCAGGATCATCGCCATGTCCAATAGTTTGGAACTGACAGGTATCCAAATGCCGCCACTTCTGGATAATGTGGTCGTAACCCGGACAGGGCTTAGCGCAAACACGGCATTGGCAGCCTTTTTGACCAGTGTGCTCAATAAAGACTTTAACCTGTTGCGCCTGAAGGGACAGCTTGACATCAGACACGAACCAGGGTGTTTCAATACCTAGTATTTGAGAATAGAGTTTCTTGTCGCGCATTGATGCATCTTTGCATTGAGTGTTTTAGATTATGCTAAACCGCCCACTTAAAGAAGGGAAGAGCCCGAACAATGGGTTGCCGCTTCAATGAGGCCGCGGAATTATTCCGCGGAAAACGACGGATGAGCAGATAGAGGCGGCCGCGCGCGGAGAGGCTTCAATGAGGCCGCGGAATTATTCCGCGGAAAACATCGAAGGGATGGCCGAGCCACCACCACCAGCTATGGCTTCAATGAGGCCGCGGAATTATTCCGCGGAAAACCGCGTCCCGGGACCCATCGAGGACATGGGCCCGACGCTTCAATGAGGCCGCGGAATTATTCCGCGGAAAACCGTTGTGGCGCTGCGGCACGGACGGCCTCCAGTACGCTTCAATGAGGCCGCGGAATTATTCCGCGGAAAACGCTGCTGGATTCAGCGGTGTTGAGTGATCTCAAGCTGGCTTCAATGAGGCCGCGGAATTATTCCGCGGAAAACGGAGCGCGAGAGAGGATCCTAGAGATGGTCCTTTCCGGCTTCAATGAGGCCGCGGAATTATTCCGCGGAAAACCGATGACCGGCGTGTGCTGCGCGAGCGCCACAGTATTGCTTCAATGAGGCCGCGGAATTATTCCGCGGAAAACGCGCGATAGAGATGGTCGGCGTAGCGTGCGGCGGCGCTTCAATGAGGCCGCGGAATTATTCCGCGGAAAACGCGCGGTTTGCGCGGGATAACGATTAGTTTTTTCCGTGCTTCAATGAGGCCGCGGAATTATTCCGCGGAAAACGGAGGACTAGAAGATGCCACTAGAGGATGACGCAGTGCTTCAATGAGGCCGCGGAATTATTCCGCGGAAAACCTCGCGTGGCGGACCTATGGCCACGCCGTACCGCCCGCTTCAATGAGGCCGCGGAATTATTCCGCGGAAAACACCATGCGCCCACCCGGACCTATCAGGAGTTTCAAGCTTCAATGAGGCCGCGGAATTATTCCGCGGAAAACCACCTCGGGTCCAGATGCGCTGGCCGGTGAACATGCTTCAATGAGGCCGCGGAATTATTCCGCGGAAAACAACGAGTGGAAGATATCGATGGTATTGGAGACTTCGCGCTTCAATGAGGCCGCGGAATTATTCCGCGGAAAACGGGTGTGTTCGATAACATTATGGGCCAACCGACCCCGCTTCAATGAGGCCGCGGAATTATTCCGCGGAAAACTGCGTGGACATACATAGACCTGGTCATGGATGGCTAGCTTCAATGAGGCCGTGGAATTATTCCGCGGAAAACTGCGTGGACATACATAGACCTGGTCATGGATGGCTAGCTTCAATGAGGCCGCGGAATTATTCCGCGGAAAACTGCGTGGACATACATAGACCTGGTCATGGATGGCTAGCTTCAATGAGGCCGCGGAATTATTCCGCGGAAAACGTCGCATCGCGACCACCTTCGGCCGGCCGATGCGGGCTTCAATGAGGCCGCGGAATTATTCCGCGGAAAACCGGTGGACACCCCGGGTTCCGCAACGAGTCTGATCCGCGCTTCAATGAGGCCGCGGAATTATTCCGCGGAAAACACCAACAAACGAATCCCACCTCATCGTCATAGTAGCCCGCTTCAATGAGGCCGCGGAATTATTCCGCGGAAAACGCAAGCGGGTATCGACGTGTGGACTCGATTTTGCAGCGGCTTCAATGAGGCCGCGGAATTATTCCGCGGAAAACGTCCCATGCACAGCGATAGCTCATGATTATTGCTCCGCTTCAATGAGGCCGCGGAATTATTCCGCGGAAAACGCGAGGCCGCTTTGTTCGAGATCCTACGCGACATTCTCGCTTCAATGAGGCCGCGGAATTATTCCGCGGAAAACAGGATTGCTGAAGAAA
Organism: Gammaproteobacteria bacterium; assembly: GCA_012103455.1. Taxonomy (GTDB): domain Bacteria; phylum Pseudomonadota; class Gammaproteobacteria; order HK1; family HK1; genus WLWT01. The sequence continues at coordinate 331,421 of WLWT01000001.1, read as the reverse complement.
TAGCTTGACAACAGAATAAGCTTCAATGAGGCCGCGGAATTATTCCGCGGAAAACTTGCCCGCGCTGTACTCGACAGCGCGCAGCTCGACGCTTCAATGAGGCCGCGGAATTATTCCGCGGAAAACAAGCGGGCGTGGTCGGCCATCCAGGTCTCGAGCCGGCTTCAATGAGGCCGCGGAATTATTCCGCGGAAAACCGACCTGTGTGGATGTGCTAACCAGGATCGCGGCCTGCTTCAATGAGGCCGCGGAATTATTCCGCGGAAAACACACCTATTATAACCCATTGATCCTAAAAGCTGAAATCCCGCATTTGCGAGACCTGCCGATTTCTCCGCGAACGGTAGCCAAAGATCCATAAGTCCGGGTGCAGGACACTCCAAAAAGTATTGAATTTTCAAAGAGCTGCGAGTCTGCGAGAGGTTCCCGGGAGATCAGTCATCACTGGACCTCTCGCAGACTTGGCGGCAGCTAATACTAGACTATTACCGCACTTCGTTGCACCGGCACGTAGTCACGGCCGAGGCTGACCACGCGTGGGTGGACCGAGCTGATTGGGCCTAGGTCTAGCAACAACACATGATCGGCGTCATGGTGGATTAATTCGTCTAGATTGGCAATTAATTCGGCGTGCCGGCGGCGGCTCAGCCGGCACTGAAATACTGACAATTGCAACCATTCGCCGTAACCATGCATTAGCCGGAATACTCTTCGCCAACGCTTTGGGTCTGCGATGTCGTAGGTGACCATATACAAGTGTTCGTCCATGTGTCACCGGGTCGTGAAATTTGGGTAGTCGGGTAATTCGCCCAACAGGAAGCGGGTGAACAGGCGGCATTGCAGTTCGAGCAGTCTTCTATAGCTCAGTTTGTAGCCGAATAGGGGGTGGGTAATTTGTTGCGAGAGGCGCCGCTCGAAGGCCGCGATGAAACGTTTGCGTCCATTGTCCGATAGAGCAGCCGCATTGCCTACCCGAATAAAATCCGCCGGACGTACTTCGCCGTTATTGATAACCTGAACGACTACTGAGTCGGCCAGTAACGGGCGGAACGGTTCCATCATATCCAACGCGAGGGCCGGACGTCCGTATCTTGGCTGATGGTAAAAACCCTTGAATGGATCTAAGCCTACGGCAGCCAAGGTGACGGTCCAAGTACGCACTAGTAGTGCATAGGCAAAAGACAGCAGCGCGTTGACTGGATCGGCTGGTGGGCGCCGGTTGCGGTGTTCGAACCGGAAATCGAATTGTGTTGCCGGTGGTTCGATGCGTAACATTGCTTGAAAATTTCCAAAGTAACGGGCGGCCGCAGTTCCTTCAATGCCCAGTAACTGACCGAGTGACTGGCTTCTGGAGGCTCGCTCTATGTCCGCTTTTAATGCACTCAATAATGTGGGTGGGCTCGTCGCCGCTTTCCAGTTTCTTCTTATCAGTGTCCGGCAGTTGAGGATTTTTGCTTGGACTAATCCTTGCGCGATCTGAAGACATGTCGCCTCATTGAAGCTGGCGGCGTATTGCGCTGTACGTATCTCTACGTTCTTGTGGCCGTTGCCTGCCGTATGGCCATAAAACCAACCACCGGCGCTATGCCAAGTGACTGGAATATCGCGGGCCATTAATGCTTGCAGGCAGGGTGATGTGACATAGATATTTCCCATTAACACGACTTGAGAGGTGTCGCGAATGCGTGCGCTGGTTATTTTTTGATCGTCAATGCTGACGATTAAGTTGTCGCCAGATTTGGCTAGTTTGGCTTTATAGGATTGCACGTACAGTGGCAAGGATTCCTCGCGGGGGATGGCAATGGGCCGGGTGGGCGTGTGCAGATGACTTAAGTGATTGATCTCATCCGGCAAGCAGATCGCTACCAGCGAGCAGCGCGGACATTTGGGGCTGTCTTCTAGTGGGGGAGGAACGCGGCCGTTTTGCGCTAAGTTGCGCAAGCCTTCGACTGCATTGTTTGTGAGCGCTAGCAGATCATCATCGAATATGACGGTGACGCGCTCGCGGCTGCCGACGAAATAAAGCGCGCCTTCAGTGCAGTTATAGCCATGTTCGCGCAGCAACATTCCTTGCACGCAAACTTGTACCCGTTCTGGTGCGTATGCGCCGTGCTCCACATGGGGGCGCTTGCCACGTTTGTAATCGACTGGGATCACTGCGCCGTTTTTGGCTTCGATCAAATCCATTTTCGCGATGAGGCCAAGGCGCTGCGAAGATAAAGTAACGGAGCGGGCATGAAGTTTCGCTTCTGCTTCGATGTCCTGCGTATCCGGCAATGGAGACGCTCGTTTATCGACGCGCCTATGATGATAACTGCCGTCTACGGTGTCGGCGGATTCTTCCCATTCACTTTGTACCCATTCGAGGTAGGCCAGCCGCGGGCAATATTGATATTCGTTGATCATGCGTGCTGGTATCAGAGGCGGTGCGGCTGGTTCGTTTTCGGATGACGGCATGTCTTGGTTTTGGGGTACGGATTTCATCTGATCAATGCCTCACTGGAGTGCACGCGGCGGGGGTTAGCGCAAGGATGGCTGTCGGTTCAGATGGCGCGAAATTGCGCACTTTTCCAACGGTAATGCGTTGCGAGCGCATGACCGAGGCAACGCCACGCGCCGCCAGTTGCATTGAGGAACGGTTTGCCGCATACACGTCCGAGAGAAGCAATAAAGAGGGCACCAGTGCTGCTGTTATTGGACGCGCCCAAATGGGCCAGATGAAATATATGTTGTCACTACGGTGGCCGATGAATGCGGTGGTTTGTAGCCGGGCAGGTCCCGGCAATGCTGGCAATAAAGGGAGTGCTTCAATGGCCAGCCGGTTGGCGCCGTGGTTTGAGCCGGCGGATTTGCGCCGCGGGTCGCCACTGGGATCACGCCAACGTAGCGCGTAGCGGACATCATCGATTGGATCGAATCTAAGGGAGAGTGCTTCCGCCGGGTCGCCGTAATCCCACGCGGTAAATAGCGTCTTTTGTAAGTGTTCTTCGGTGAGTTTTTCTATCAGGGCTCGCATTGTTTTTAGAAAGTGCTGGTGCCCCGCGCCGGCCATGGTGCGGATCGCGGTGTCTTGGATTTTTTGTGGTTCGTTGTGTGCAGATAACGCCTCGGAGCCATAGGCTGCGCAGAAATCTGCGAAAGCTCTTGACCGGATACTGGCGCTAGCAACAGCTTGCTGGGCAGTCTGGCGAAATATGTATTTAGGGACATTGATGTTGTCTCCTAGCGCCGTGAATTGAGGCGCGTCTTGATGGCTTTTTAGTGCGGTGTGGAGCGATTCTATAAGTATGTTTTCATCGAGCGGTTCAACACTTCGAAGCACTGGCCGCCATATCCCGGCGTGCTCCCAATACATGGATATCTGATGCGCTGGTAGCGCAGTGCTTGCGGTGCGCAGTACGCCCAGCGCGGCTAAAAATCCGAGTGGATTGCTACCATCCAGCCCTGCTACTGGCAGTTCATGCCGGCTTCGCGTCAGCGCTGTTTTAGGGACGGAAGAACGCGGCTCGAACGACGCCGTATCGTCTGTTTTGTTCGGGGTGGAACTGGCGCTCCAGTCCGCCAGCCGCAATACTGTTTCAAGCCAAGCCAATCCCCACCAGCCATATTGGCGGTTCAGGGTCCAAAACCGAGCGCTGATGCCGGAATCTAGGCGGTGTGGTGGGACTTGCTCGCGCCGCTCTTCGGCGCTCAATGTAAGATCGAGATCGCTCTGATAGCGGCCGTTCAGTTTGTCCAAGGTTACCGTCGGTGGTGCGTCGTCTAACACTACCGGCGCGAACGGTCTGGCGTGGCCATGGTGTGCGGCGATACAGTGCAGCAGCAATGGCTCGTGCTCGCCGGCGCTGGCTAGTTTCTTGGCCAAGTCGATGGATAACATCTCGTGCCGCCAGCCTGCCGGCAGATCGCTAGGCTGGCCCTCCGTGCGTACGCCGCGCGCTGATTTAGCCAGCAAACGCGGTTGCATGTACGCGATTTCTACTGGGGCCGCTATTAACATGGCTTGAAACCTGGGATCGGCTTTGCCGAGGTCGTGATATTCGGCGCTTTTGGTTAGCGCTTCGGTCAGCGCCGCGGGTAGATGTAGCTCACCGCCAAAGCGCCTGGTTTCAGCGGCGACGTCCGCTAAGTGATCGGCCAGTGCTAGGGGTTGATCGGCATCTACGTTCTGCTCGTCACGTTCATCATCGAAGTTCTCCCGGGGTAAGCGGCGCTGAAACCGTGGCCCGATCAGGGCAAACCCGCCCGGATAACGCACCATGTGGACGCGGTTAGCACCAGCGGCGTGTAGTTCGCCACGCAGCTCGGTCAGGCGGTCCGCTCTAAGCGTGGAGCTTGGAGATGGCGGCACATCGGGCTGTGCACCGGCGCTTCCATCGTGTTCGGCAAGTACGCTGTGCCGCCACGGTAGGTGTGGGTCGTGCATGAAGTCCGTGAGACCGCTAAGCGCGGCGCGCTCCGCAGCGGATGCAATCAAGGCGTTATGTACCCGTAAGATGGTCCGCCCTCGCGCTTGGCGGAACGCTGCCGACGCGATGTCGATGGCGGCTATGCCACCCCCTGGCCGCGCGGATGTGGCCGGGTTATCGACTGCCGTCTCATCGCTATGGGTGCCGGGGATATGCCCGAACTCGCTCCACCCTGCGCATGCCGCGGGAATGATCACGGTGGCGTGGGGGCCGATGCGCTCTAGAGAGTGCGGTATACGCGCGGATAAGGGGCGGCATTCACCACCGCTCCAAAGTAGCGCCGCGCGGGGGGCGTGGGCCGGTGGTTTGCCCGGGTTGGCGGCACTCGCATCAGTGGCCACGCCTAGCGCATCGCCCCATTGGTCTTGCGTTTGTTCGCCTTTTAGCCAACGGCGAAATAGGGTTAGCGGTACCGGCATGCATTCGGCGGATGTGGGGGGGGGCAAATGACTACGGCTGAGTCACATGTGCGCGCCCAGTGGGTGAGGTTCATTTTTTCCGCCGGTTCGGCTAGATCCGCGCGCCAACAGATCTGCACTTCCGCAACACCACGCCCAGGCCCATGCAAGAAAGCCGCGATGTCTGGTTCGTATTGCGGCTTTGGCCCGGTTTGGCAGAGTACGTCCAGGTGGGCGGGTAGCAGTACCGGGGCGTCGGCTGGCGTGATGTTCAATTGCGCCTGCACGGTTATGTCCAGGTCTTGCAAACGGGCGTCGAGTGCCTGGATGCCGAAGTCAACCGATTCGTCACGGGCCTCATTCGCCAGCCACTCCCAGGTTGCGGGCAGCGCGTGCGCGTAGATCGGATCGGGCCGTTTGGGCTTCAGATCGCCGCTGGCCATGACCACCACGCCACGGGCGTGCTCGGCAAGACCTAGGCGGTTCAGGCGGCCAAAGCGCTGGCGCAGGGCGTCCAGGCTGGCGCACTGGCAGACCATGCCGTCGAAGTCCAGATCGGTGCCTACTTCCATGCATTGGGTGGCGACCACGAAGTGGGGTTTATCCAGCGTTGTTTTGGGGCCGGCGCCGAATAGTTCCTGTAGCTCCCGGGTGAGAGCGTCACGGTCCAATGGCCGCATGCGGCCTATCATCAGCCGCACCCGCGCGCCATGTCGCTGCTGTAACAAGGCGAAGGTTTCACGGGCGCAATCCACCCGGTTGACCACTATCGCGATCTTGCGGCACGGTGCGCCATCTACCGGGTCAGCTAGGGCTTGCGCCGGGTCAGCTAGGGTTTGCGCCGCGTCCACGAGGTCGCGGGCCAAGCGTTGATTCTGATTGTTACCCGCTGCTTTGGAGAGCGTCAGTTGTACGGGTTTCGCGCAACCGTGACGGACTTGGAGCGGTGCATCCGCGGCGTAGTCTTGTGCTTCCAAGGTGAACAGATCGCCAGTGCGCTGCGGCGGTGGGGTGGCGGTCATTTCCATTAACCGCGACGGTGTGTGGAGGGGCGCTTGGGCCCACCGTGGCGTTTCGCCTTCGGCCAGCGGCTGATCGCGGTATCGGGCGATGGCGTTCAGTGTCTGGCTAAACGGGTTGGAGCAATGGGCTTCATCCACGATGATCATGGCGTCATTAGCGGCCAGCGCCGCGTGGATCGGCAAGGCGCGGTCGCTTACCCCATAACCCCTGAACAACAATCTTGAGCCCACTTGATCGACTGTGCTGGTCAGCAGGGTGGGTTGTAGTGGCGAGCGCACCCAGGCGTCGTCGCGGTAGATGCCGCCGCGTAATTCGAAGCAATCGAGCGGTGGGCCACCGTGCGCCAGTTGCTGAAGCCACTCTGCAACGGCCCTCAATGGACCCGGTGCTCGCGCGGTTTCTAATGACTGCGCGAGTTTGTCACGCAAGTGTTCGGCGCGGCGGAACGCTTCGTTGACGATGATGCGCCGATCGACCACGAAGAAGATGCGCCGGGGCATGTCGATGGCATCGCCGTGCAGCGCCAGGCGGCAAGCCTGAAAAGCCAGGGCGAACACGGCGATGTCCAAGCAACTGGTTTTGCCACTGGCCGTTGGCAGCTTTAGATACCGCGGCCAGTCGCCTACGCAAGCGCGCGCCGCCAGCCGCCGCTGCCAGCGAAACGGTTGCTGACCGTAAACGGCGGCATAGAACTCGGTGAAGTGGTCTATCTGGATCGGTGTTTTTGTGTTCATCGTTCATCCATCTTTTAGCGTGTCACGGGGGTCATCTGTAGGTTTGCACAGGCCGTAACCGAGGAACCGGCCAGCGCCCAGTAATACCGGCCCCGACAATGGCCGGGTAAACCGTAGCCAGACGTGCACCTGGACCCGCCGCGCGTTGGAGTGCCGCTGATGCAGCAGCGGAAAGCCGTCGCCATGCGCTCTGGCCGTGTCACGGCCTCCCCGCCGGGCCACCCAGGCGCGCGGCATGCCCTGGTGCCATGAGACCGCGTCCACATCGACTACCGCCGGCTGTGGCAAGCCGGCGCGGGTACAGGCCAAGGCCACGATGGCGGCTACCTCACGGCGCCAGCCGGCACTGCCGGGAGGGCGGTGTTTGGGGTAGCGGTCCAAGACCACGGGCGTCACGCTGGCCCAACAAGCCGAGGGCGCGGTCCAGGTTTCACTGCGCAGGGCCAGTGGGGGAGAGGGCCGGTTTTCCAGTTGCAAACGCCAATGCAATCCATGGCTTCGCAGGTGCAAAGTGCCAGGGGCGCCGGTGGTTTGATCGATGAGTGCCGGCCCCAGCCACTCGCCTATTTCTTCAGCGGCGACAGTGCGCGGCAGGGCCAAGGCCAGTCCCAGTAGATGGCCATCGGCGTGTGGATGCCCGGCGAATGGCAAGGGCAATAGAGCGAGGTGCGGGCCGGCCGCGGCGCTGCCATCCGCTGCATGGCCGCTCAACCAGGTTGGCGCCGGTCCGGTATGGCTGAGCAGCGCGCCGCGTAATAACCGGGTTAGCGTTAATGTGCGCTCGACGTTCAGTGCCGGCCCGTCGAGCCGCGAAAGCACTAGAAGATTGGCATCGAAGTGAGCGTTGCTATCGCAGGTTGCTGAATTCTCAGTGCCTGCTGACTTTTGATAACCCTGCCAGGTGCCGAGCCTGGGCCGCCTGGGCTCGGGTGGGCGCAAGCTGTTTTTGTACGGTACGCCTAGGGTGTTCTCAAATGCTTGTTTCGCCGCTGCCTTGGCTTTGCCACGGGTGGACTCGACACGGGACTTGAGGCTGACGAAGCGTTCTATGGCTTCTAGGCCAAACGCTTGTTCAAGGCGTTCGTATTCACCGGCGGCGGCGATGCGCAATGACCGCTGCGCGAGGCTAGCGGCTGGGGACCAATGCTCGCCGCGGGCCGCCGTCTCACCGGTGGCGGTCCACGCCATGACCAGCGATGTGGAGTGCCCCACGCAAATCAAGTGTTGGCACAGCCGGTCCAAGGCACGCTGGTGCGCCGAGCAGTTATCGGCGCGATGCCAGATGAGGCTGACATCCGCGGGGCAGGAGGACGTTGCCGATGCGCGGCAGGGGATGGCGGCGGGAAAGTGGCGCGCTTGGCGCGAGCGGGGTAGGCCGGGGGCGGACTGCAACATGGATTTAACCGGTTTGGTGGTGTCGTCATTGACCGGTACATAAGTAGTGACAGGGGTACGCTCCCCGGCGGGCCAGCACCGGATCGCGGGCGCCGGCAGGCGTTCTAGCCATGTCAATGCCTCGCGTTCGGCTTGTTTATCCTGTTCGCTGCCGTCCGTTTCAAAGTGCGCGGCGGCGAGCGCCAGGTAGACGCGCCCCGGATGCGGCGGCCATTCGGCCCGCTCGCGGTGGCTCACATGGGTGGCAACCGCGGTGCCGGTGAGGTAGTGCAGATGGATGACGAATGGCGGGTGGGGTGATGGTGCTGCGGCCATTATTCGCCCCCTTCGCTGGCGCCACTGACGATGGCTAGCTGTTGGCTTTTGCGTACCAGCTCCAGCAATTTATCCGCCGGTTTTAGCACCAGTCCTTGCGACTGCCAGGTGAGCCCACACTGCGCCGCCGCGGCCACCGCCTGACTTAGCAATTCGATAGCTTCATCGCCGCTCAAGGTGAACTCGCCCGGCGCTTCGCTAGGTGCCGATAGTAGTTCCCAACGCAGTGGCGCTTGCGGCCACAACAGGCACCGGGAACGTAAGTCCAGACCCCTCTGTGCCGCCAGCACGGCGCCACACACGCCTAGCGCCGCCACCACAGTGCGGCCCGCCACGTTAGCCGCCGCCGAGACCCGACCATCCAGCGGGAATTGCAGGCGCCGCAGTGCGGGCAGGGAGAGCACGGTGATCTGCTGCGCATAGGCGATAGTCGCGCCTCCCGCGACCGGGACGCCGTCGCGTATTTTCGACAAAGAGGGCACGATATTGCCGTGGTTCGCTTCCGAGGGTTTGCCGTCTTTGCCTTTGCGTTTGGGTTTGCTCTTTTCTTTGACCGCTGCCGCCGGATCAAGACACCAGCCGCCATCACTGGTTTCATACAACTCGGCTGCGTCCTTGCGAATGCCGAGCGGGTCGATGCGGCTCTCGCTCTTGGTGCCATAACAGGCGTCCACGCCGATGATTTCGGAAACTAATGCCCGCTGGAACTTAGTGCCTAGGCCGCCCTTAGGGCCAGTAGAATCCCATAGTCCAAGTAGCAGCGCGGTCGGGCATATCTCGAACAGGGGGGTGGCGTTGCGAAGGTTGGCAAGGCCGATTTTCTTGCCGATTTCCGTTTGCCGAAACGGTTGGCCGTCCAACTCGCTGTCGCGAAGAATGGCGTCCGCTGCCCGGTGCGGCGCCTGCAAGCTGGTTACCCGGCCAATCGGTTCATACAGGCCGGGTCCATCGTCACCGGGCTCTAGTATCGCAACTTCACTGAAATCGACCTCTATCACCGGAAGCTCAAGCCGGCCCTCATCGACGGCATCCTGCAACGCTTCTTCGATACGGTTAGCCTGGGATTGCACGGAGTCCAGCAGCACACACTCCACCGGCTCGGCGTAACCCTCGATACGCCGCTTTTCCGTTGCGTAGGCGGCGCCTGCGTACGTGGGGGGAAACACTTTGTCACCCTCACCGCCGGCCGGTTGTAGACGGGTGCGGCAGCGCAGCGCGGCCTCGGAATTTTGCACGCTTTCGCGTAAACATTCGTAAGTAAGTTCTATTTCCATTATTTGATACTCCTATGGTTTTAAGGGATTTTTATTGCACGGGAAGAAGACGATAGCGTTTAGCTGTTGCAGATCCTGCAACATGGTGAAACTGGCCGGTCTTCAGGTTTCTGATACTGCAATAGAGGGCCAACGCGCGGCGCTGCTCGCCGGCCACAGCCGGTATCAGGGTTTGGGGCCTAGAACGGTCACTTCGGCCCCGTGGCGCAAGATTTCGCCCAACAGTTCGCGCGGGTCACGGTATGGAACGCTGGGTTCGAAACTGTCGTCCGTTCGAAACTGTGTGCGTTGATCGGGATGCCAGAGCTCACCGGCCACCCAGCCCGCACGCGCTCATGCTATCGGCGCAATGTCGGATGAACAGCTGCGCGATGACGACCGGCAGGCGCTGATCGCACAGCAGACACAAGCCTGTGCAGATGTTGGGCTAGAGGCACTTAAACGGTCGGATCTAGTGCGAGAAATGTTAAGCGGTGACGCCTCTCAGCCAACAGCAACGACTGGCGCAAGCGCAGGCATCAAGATCGAGAAAAAGCATAGCTGGCGAGAACTGCGCGAGAGTTACTAATTCGGAAAAAAATTACCCGACATCAATTCAGAATATATCTGACATGCTTTTCATAGAAAAACCGTTTAATTATTTGCGTATTCTGTTGCAGTGAGTGCAACACCGAACGAGCCAGGGCCACCCATTGCTCCTTTGTAGCCACCACTGTCCGCCCAATTCGTTGGCTTTTTACGTGATGCCATACTAGCTCATCAGGATTGAGTTCCGGTGAATACGGCGGTAACCATACTAACGTGAGCCTACCTTGGCTAGTGCGGACAAATTCTTGCACTTTCTTGGCTCGATGAATTCGATGGCCATCAACAATCAAATAGACCGATCCCTTGGCGTTGTGCAACAAACGCCTTAGAAAGTCGATAAAAACGTCTGCGGTTACCCGCGATTCGCTCACCATGAAACGCAGGTGACCCTTCGGCGAAACGGCTGACAGCCTATTCACGCTAAAGCGCCGACCCGTTTTCGCTACAACCGGCGTATCACCCCGTACCCCCCAAGTGGTACCACGATGATAATCCGACCGGATCGTCGATTCGTCGCCGAAATAGACCCGCGCTCGCCGCCTTTTCGCTTCTCGTTGTACTTCAGGCCAAGTTTCTCTTAACCATACCTTAACCTGAGCAGGGTTTTGCTCGTATGCCTTAAACCGAGGGCGCTGCGCACTCATCCCCAAACGAGACAGGCTATTGCCCACCGAGCGCTCGCTGACCTCGATGCCAAATTTATCTTTCAGTCATATCTGAATCATCGAGCGCGTCCACAAGGCATCGTGAAAATCCAATTGCAACGGATTCGTTTTAACTAGTTCACGTAAGCGATCCGCATATTCATCGGGACACTTTCTTGGGCGGCCCGTGATCTTGCCGGTGGACAGCGCCTGTTCACCACCTTGCTCATATCTGGATAACCAATCGTCAATGCAAGAACGATGAAATCCGAGGGCTTTAATTACTTTTTCAGGGCTTTCACCCGATAATACTTGCGCAACCGCGTGCCTGCGGATGGCTTCTCGCGCGGAATGGGGCAGTGAGCGACCGTCTGTCTTTTTCATAGCATCACTATAACACATTTTATTAATTTGTGTCGGGTAATCTTTTGCCGAAGTAGTAACAACTCAAGTTTCGGGGTTTAAACAGGATAAAAAATCGAATATAGGATGTTGATTTAGAAGAAAAAGGGCCTTGCGCGCGGTATAATATCAGCTTACATAACAAAACATTGATACCGCGGAAGACCCCATGAATGGTGACACAAAAAATAACGCCCTTCCATCGTTAGTAGAAGAAGGGCGCCGCTAAAAATAGTCATTATTTCGTGAGTGCAAGGAAGTACCGCGCGCAGAACCGCAGTGTATAGGTCATACCTGAGGATTCGAGCACGGAGCTGACGCCGCAATCGCGGAAAAAGTGCATTTTCAGAGGTGCCCAGAAGTTCTCACCGATCCCAAACACTGCCTTGATAATCTGTTTGCAGATACTTGGAATGTGCTGAAGTTTAACCGACTGATTAAAGCAGCGAACTTTACCAAGCGAAGCGGAATTGAGATAACACAGGCAGTATTTTTACTGTGAGTGTGGAAATGGCTCAAGGTCTCCTCGATCGCCCTGTTTTGCCGCAAAGCGTTGAGCTTATTCAGTGAAGCGAAAAAGGATGTGATGTACGACCTGTTAAAGCGCGAAGATATCGATTGGCGAGCGTTCAATTATCAGGTCGCCAAGGAAATCCACACCCGGCACAAAGTGAGTGATAGTGCATTGAATGTGTTCGTCCTGGATGATTCAATCAAAACTCGGCGGGGCAAAAAGATGGAGGGTGTTTCCCGTCACTTTGACCCCGCCAGCGGCAAACCTGTAATGGGTCATCAGGTATTGATCTTGGGTCTGGCAACAGAAGAGGTGTTTATGCCATTGGATTGGCAACGGTTTATCAGCCAGAGCAAGGCGCAAGCTTTGAATCATCCGCACCAGGCGGGTAGTGTGGCGCAGGCTCGTTATGTTGAAGCGAGTACGCACGATAAACTGTCAATGGCCCAGGCCATGATGGCGCGAGCGATAGCTAACGGTGTGCAGGCGCAGTCCTTGGTAGCGGATGCGTGGTTCGGTAGCAAACGCATGATTGATATGGCCTTTTCGCTAGGCGTTTGCGCCATCTTGCGGATGAACAAAGGCAAGCTCAAGTACCGAGCGGTGAGCGACAAGGGGAAGAAAGTTGAGTGGGGCGCGAAAGCGCTTTATGCCCAGGCGGTTAGGGGTCAATGGAGAAAAGTGCAAGGATGACCGTGGAAAACAGTATCAATGGAAGTGGGGTTGAATGTGTCGCAGGACACGAGAAGTGAACCTGATTGGAGACAGGTGAAGTTGTTGTTTGTGCGCGGTGTGAAGGGGCCGGGTGAAGGGGACGTTGGCAAAAAGGACTGGGCGCTATTTGTGACGACAGATGTGGGTCTTAGTATCAGTAAGATGCTAGGGCCTGTTAACACTAATTATGATCATTGCTGTCCCACAAACTTTTGAATGAGCTTGGAATCAAAGACCATTCTGCGCTGATTTGTTAGAATGGAGGTCCAGAATATCTTTCAATATCAACAGGATAATAGCCTTGAGTCACAGTAACAGCGTATTTTCACAGCGACTGAAACCGATTTCTAAACATGAATTCGAAACCCTTGCAAAGACCCACCATAAAGGCCGTGTATTGAGGACAATGTCACGCGGGTCACAGTTTGTGGCGTTGAGTTTTGCCCAACTCGCCGGGCGCTGTAGTTTGCGAGATATTGTCAGCAATCTGGATAAACAACGCCGCAAAAGTTACCATTTGGGTATCGCTAAGGTCAGCCGAAGCTCTCTGGCTCGTATTAACGAGCAACAGCCTTATCCACTCTACGAAGGATTATTTTGGAAGCGACTGGCACGATGTCAAAGCTTGGTGCCTAGGCATGGGTTTCGTTTTAAAAATAAGCTTTATTCCTTGGATGCATCGACCATCGACCATCGATTGATGCTTATCACTAATTTCCTTGGGCTAAATTTCGTAAGACCAAAGGCGCGATTAAATGACATGTTGGTCTAGCCCATGATGGTTTTTTACCGGCTTTTATGGCTATTACCGAAGGCAAACAACAAGATATTACACAAGGTCGTAGTTTAGAGCTGGATGCGGGTTCTATTGTGGTGTTTGATCGTGGCTATACGGACTTCACGTGGTTTAACTGGCTCAATTCAAAGGAGATTTATTTCGTCACACGGTTGAAAGCCAATACAAAATATCGAGTGATTTCTCGCCATCCGGTGAATAAAGAGCAGGGCATCACCTCGGATCAGACGCTGGTTTTAACGGGCCCTAAAGCCGATACCTGCCCGATTAAGTTGCGCCGGATGGGTTATAGTGACCCAGGGACCGGCAAGCATTACGTCTTTCTCACCCATCCATTCGAATGGGCTGCCAAAACCATCGCGGATATTTATAAGTCGCGTTGGCAAATCGAGTTATTTTTCAAATGTATCAAACAAAATTTGAAGATTAAGTCATTCGTAGGCACGTCAAAAAACGCTGTCATGACTCAAATAGGGGTCGCTATGTGTATGTATTTAATGGTCGCTTACCTGAAATTCTGTAGCAAACTCGATTTAAGCATTCAACCGATCATCAGACTCTTTCAAGTCATTTATTTGAGCGAACAGATCTGTGGGGACTGCTCAAAGGAGACCCTCCAGGCCCTATTGAAACTCAGGTCCAGATGCGGTTTACATTCTCATGAAAGTTTATGGGACAGCAGTGATCACCTATACACTGCGGTTGCGCGCGCGGTGCTTCCTTGCACTCACGAAAAAATGACTATTTTTAGCGGCGTCCGTAAACCATGGGCGCCATTTCACCGGCACTGCGCCCCGCCCAATCGAGCTGTTCTGTGCGGCCAATGGCTCGAGCCTGCGCCGCCTGAAGTGCGGCACTGGCTTTGGCTAGATCGATGGTGAGGCAATGGCCGTCCTCCACTACCCGTTCACCATCGACGAACACCACCCGAATAGCCCGCTCCGCCGCGACGTAAACCAGACTACGCAGCGGCTCGCGTACAGGCATCATAGACGGATGGTGCGTATCGACTAACACTAGATCCGCCTGCGCGCCCGTGGCCACCCGGCCTATGTCATCGCGCCGCAGCGCCCTGGCACCGCCTAGGGTAGCCGCATCAAAGAGATCGCGAGTGTCTAGATCATCCACCGTCTCGGCGATAATCCGCGCGTAATAGCCAGCGCTTCTGATCTCTTCCAGGAAGTGGTGAGGATAAGTATCGGTACCGATACCCATATTGATACCGGCGCGAAGATATCCGCCGAAAGTACGCAGCGTAATACCACGTCTGGCAAACACGGTAGGACAGTGGGCCACGCTAGCACCGGCATCGGCGATACGGGCCAAATCGTCACGGCTGGTCCAATGCAGCCAAGGATGGTGATCTAAGAAGATCGCGTGACCCAGAATACTTCTGTCGCCCAACACCCCGGCATCGCTCAACAATTGGATAGGCGTCTTACCATGGCGCCGGTACATTTCGTGGAATTCCGTCACACTTTGCGCCACGTGGGTTTGCCAAGGCAGATCTCGCGCACACGCATGATCGTAAGCATCACGCAACCGCCCGGTGCTACACGTATCCACTTGCGCTGGATACACCATGCCGCTCAAGCGTCCCGATGGATGCTGATTGGCCAGGTCTATGAGTTGGAACGCACGCGCCATCGCCCGCTCGCCGGCAGGTACATCCCAGGCGTAATCCAATGAATGCCCGTTTTGCGTAAACCACCGGGCATCACGAAAACCGGGCGCCGCCACCGCCCGTATTCCGCTCGCGCCGAGGGTATCCAACCATTCATCGTAGGGGGCAGACAGATCGGCCACGGTGGTGCAGCCGCTCATCAACAATTCCGCCAGCGCTACCTGCAAACTGGCCACGCGGCCTTCAGCATCATTGTCGAAGACGGTCAGGAATTCGTAGAGCGAACTGTGATGAAAACCCGGGCTTCGGGTCTCGTCGGTAAGCCCTTTACGCAACGGTTCCGAGGAGGGATGGGAATGCACGTTGATAAGGCCGGGGAGCAGCAGTCTTTGCGAACCATCGATCGCCTCATCCGCCGGCCCTACGTAATGCTTGCCCACAAAAGTAATGACGCCGCCAGCAAACGCAACATCGATGCCACGGGCATATACATGGCTTTCCTTGACGTTATCAAATATCACCGCCCAATCCAGGTTACGGATGACTGTAGTGTGGTCATGTGAGGTCATATCAACAATGCCTTGCCGATGACTTTGCGCTCTTCGATGAGCTTTAACGCATCCGCTACATGCGCTAACGCAACTTCATGGGAGTAATAAGGACGAATGCGGCCCGCCGCCAACCAGCCGATCAGGTGTTGTAAATTGCGCTCCGCCCAAGCGGGATCATGGCGGCTCAATGCACCGATGGTGAAGCCGATCACTTCGGCGTCTTTAACCAGCAGATGATTGGTTTTGGCCAATGCGGGCCGGCCGCTGGTAAAACCGATAATCAAAATTCTGCCGTAGGGCGCGATGCAGCGCATGGATTCGTCGAACACGTCACCGCCAACTGGATCATAGATGACATCCGCGCCGCGCCCTCCTGTCAGCTCTTTTACTTGCTCGCGAAAACCATCGGAGTAGTCAATGACGTGATCGGCGCCCCTATCCGCGCAGATTTGCAGCCGTTGCGCATTGCGCGCCGTGGCAATCACCCTAGCGCCCAACAATTTGCCCATGTCTACGGCGGCCAACCCCACACCACCCGCGGCACCCTGTACGAGCAAGGTTTCGCCCGCCTGCAACCGCCCCCGCTGCAAGCCGTAATACGCAGTCGTATAGTTCGAGCGAAACGCGGCAGCCGTTTTGAAATCCACATGGGCAGGCAACCGGATCACTTGGTCCGCTGGTTGCACCGTCTCCTCGGCGAAGCCACCGCCACACAAAACCCGATCGCCCACCGCCAAGCCTTCAACGCCAGCCCCCACTTCCATGATCTCGCCGCTGGCCTCACCACCGGGGATAAATGGCAGCTCGTCTTTAACCTGATATTTACCCGCTATTCGCAGCACGTCGGTGTAACTCACCCCGCGGGCGCGAAGCGCGATTGTCACTTCACCGTCCGCCGGTGACGGCGACGGGCGTTCCTCAATGAGCAGATCATCAGGCGTGCCATAGGCGTTACAAATAACCGCTTTCATTCGATCACCACCGTACTCACAGTGCTCTTGGCGATGCGCGCCCAATCATAAGCCACACCCAAACCGGGACCCTCGGGCACGCTCACACAACCCGTCTCATCGATACTATCGATCTCGTCGGCATAACCGTCCGCATACACCGGCAACGACCAAGCATTGGTCATACGGGGATGCAACAAATTCATTTCGTAAAAATTACTATTGCGCAGCGCCGCCATAAGATGGCGCATGGCGGGCCCGCAGGCGTGCACTTCACAATCCATGCCCAAGGTTTCACAGGCGTAAGCCGCTTTTAAGCTGCCTGTCAGCCCACCGTCATAGTCCGGATCAACGCGGCCAAAATCCGTTGCGCCCGCCGCCACTATATCGATGGTGCTTTCCGCATTGCGTACATGCTCGGTGATCAAAAGCGGCGTCTTGACGTGCGTTTTCAACCGTTGATGGGCATGAATCGAAATACCGCCGTCGGCGAAGGGATCCTCTAGCCAATAACAATCCAACTCATCACACACTTTGCCGACTAATACCGCATCAGCAAAGGTTTTTAGATGAGAAGCCGCGTCGTACATGAGATGCATCTTGCCGCCAACCCTAGCGGCGACCGCCCGCAGCATGGCGATCTCTTGCTGCGGATCGCCAGCGTGCCAGCCATGCATCTTGTACGCCGGATAGCCCAGCTCCAAGCACCGCTCGGCAAAGTCGGCATAAGCTTGCGCACTGGATAAACCACCGGGTAGATGATCGCCGCTCAAGGTGCTGGCATAGGTGGGTAATTTTCGCCGGTAACCGCCTAACATAGCGTAGATAGGTACGTCCTGGTGTTTGCCGGCCAAATCCCAAAGCGCGATATCCAGGGCCCCGATACCCACTTCGCCCACGTGCTTGGTCGCCCGGCGCATGCGCTGATAATGCCGCTCCCGCTCAAGGGCTGGCTGCCCTATCAATCCGTAAGCCAAAGCTTCGCTCGCTGCCATGATCACCTTGGCTCGCGCCCGCACTGGCACGTACTCACCAGTGAGACCCGCGTCGGTGTGAATGCGCACGGCGAAACGCTGCATGGGCATGCCCGGCCCCGGGCGATAGGACACCCCCATACCGGCTCTATCGGTGGCTGTATTCGGAACCGTAATTTCAAACATGATGAGTTCGATTTTAGTGACAATCGGATTGCTGCCCATCGCTACCGTCCACGCATACTGTCGCTCAGCAAGGGCGCCACTTGCTTGGCAAAACGGGTATAGGTTTCACGCCGGATATCTTGGGGAAACTCGGGAAACGTGGCATGAATGACCAGATAGTCAAAACCTAAAGCTAGGTATTCTTGCAAACGCCGGGCAACCCGCTGCGGCGAGCCCACGGCCTGCGTCTCTATAAACGGCATGATGTTGGCCGGATCTTTTAATTTAGCCAAACCTTCGAATGCACGCACAAAGCTCTGATATTCATCAATGCCCTGCCACGGATTCGCATCCGGCACGTAGTGCGCGTGCTGCGCGGCGAAGCCACGCGGATACCATTCCTTGGCGAGGGCGAACGCTTCCTCATCGGTATCTTTGATCAGCGTGCGCACCTGTATCACATTAGGGGCATCGCAAGTGCGGCCCAACTCACGCGATCTGGCCACCCACGTATCATGGATCTTCGACAGCAATCTGTCGGGGAACTGCGACTGGCACAGCAGCGGCAACCCGAGTTCCGCCACATTCTCCGCCCCGCCGGGACTGCCGATGGCGCCATAGAATTGAATCCGTGAACCCGGCGCCACGCTGGGACGCAGCCGTAGCGGTTTATCGTATTTGAAAAATTGCCCGTTATAGGTGAACGGTTCACCCCTAAGAGCGATGTCGATGATTTTGTACGACTCGTTCATACGCGCCCTGGCAGTGGACATATCGACGTTGTAATTGTCGTATTCCGACTTGGCCGTGCCCCTGCCGATACCGATCAGCAAAGGACCGCGGGTCAACGCCGAGACCATCGCCAGCTCACCGGCCACCCGCAGCGGGTTATGCCACGGCAACACCAACACCGCTGTCGCCAAACCGAGTTCCGGCGCCTGCGCGGCAATATGCGACATGGTGATGAGTGGACTCGGGTGGGGCAGGTAATCGCTGAAGGCGTGCTCCACAAACCACGCCGTGTCATAGCCTAATTGATCGATAAGCAAACAATCGTCTATCACTTCACGGTAAAGATCGTGATCGGCTTTACCGGCGGTGGTGGGTGCCGCCGTCGCACCAATGCGTATGCTGCGTTGAGTCATAGCAAACTTATCCGAAGCTTCGATTTATGCATACGATGATACGTTATCAGTCATGGGGTATCAGTCATGGGGTATCAGTCATGGGGGAGCGTATCGGTCACCGGGGAGCCGGAAAATGCCAAGTCGAAGCGCCAGTGCCATCAATGAGGAAGACCGGACTTTTCCAGAGCAAGTCAGGGATTTCATCCATGAGAAATTTCCCGCGCAGATTTCGAGGTCGAAGACGGCGAGGGTGACTTAGGTCCGGACTAGGGCCGTCACCCTGGCCGCGCAGCGCTACCCCACCCGCGGCCCCGCCATCACCGGTGGCAGCAATGAAGTGCAGTCCATGATTACCGCCAAACGTGTACTGGGACTGTGGGGGGAAAGCTTGCCAGGTGGAATTTGAATGAAGAGCAACAACTCATCCAGGACAGTGCGTGGAAGCTGCCGGAATCAAGCTACGATTTCGAGAGCCGCAAGAGCCGTGTGGCGGCGCAGGCGCAGCTCTTCGACGGCGAGCTTTGGCAACAGTTCGCCGAATTAGGCGGGTGTAGGTATCGCGTTCGATGAGCTGGACGGGGGTTACGGCGGCGGCCCGGCGCAGTTCTGGCGGCAGGCGCGTAACGGCTAAAGGGCACCTCTAAAAATGCACTTTTGCCGCGATTGCGGCGTCAGCTCCGTGCTCCAATCATCAGGTATCACCTAGACACTGCGGTTGTGCGCGCGGTGCTTCCTTGCACTCACGAAACAATGACTATTGTTAAAGGCGCCCTAAAGCAGTCTCGCGGCGGCTGCCGCGCCGCTTTCAAAAGCGCCATGGGCGGTGGAATAGAACGGCATGGAGCAGGCTTCGCCGGCCAGTTGCAGGCGCTCATCGAAAGGGGTTGCTAGTACTTGCCGGCGGTGCCCATGCCCAGGGCGCGCGGATGCATACGCACCCCGAATAGACGGGATCTGTCCCCAGGCGCTGGCCCGTCCATCACCTAAATGTTTGAGTACTTGAGTACCTAAGAGATCTTTGAGCTGATCATGCGCTTCAGCCACCGCGGCCCGCTCGCCCGCCGCCTCCAGGGCAGCGGCAAAATGACCGCCGCTATGAGCCACGATTAAAGCGCGTCCGTAGGGGCGGCAATAAAAGCTGAGCGCTTGCGGCAAGCGGCGAAGGTCCACCAAGTTGGCCGCCTCGGGAAATGATTCTGCGTCACCAACAATAGGAAACAAGATTTTGTTGGCGCGCCCAACCGGGATATGGTGAAACGCCTCCGTCACTTCGTGGGGCAAGGCCGGAGTAAAACGGATGCGTTCCGCAGCCAAGGCGGAGGTTGAGGCAGTGACTACCATGCCTTTGACCCGCAACTCGCCGAATGCTCCCTTAAGAATCACGCCATCAGCCGAACGGGTTACGGTCCGTACTTCCGTCTGCGTGCGTATATCCAGCGAACTAGCCAGTTTTTCTATCAGTGCGCCGTAGCCATCCAATACCGGCCAATCTTCCAAGGTATCCTCGTAGCGGGCGTAGTCAACCACGGAAATCTCTTCCGCCTCGAAACTACACAACAAGGTCAACCACATGCGCTGCCAAGGGTTCCAGCGATCATGGTCTGGCAGCACCCGCGCCAAGGCGACGTCGCTCTTGCGTGCGGCCCGCACAGCCGCCTCGTCACATTGCTTGGTGTAAGCACTACGCTCGGCCAACATTGCCGCGTCCGCCCATGTGCCATCCGGCATACGCAAACGCCGCGCTATGGACGGGTGTCCATAGCGCACACCCAAGCGGTCAGCTTCCAGCCTAAGTACATTGCGCGATCCGCTATGCAGCCAGTGACAACCCCAGTCAAACGGATAGCCACTGATAGTTTCAGTGAAGGCCCGGCCACCGATGCGGGACAGAGCCTCTAGCACGACGACGCGACGACCCGCCGCCGAGAGGGTACGGGCGGCAGAGATCCCAGCCGCGCCCGCGCCTATAACGGCATAGTCAAAACCATTCGTTGATGATCTTAGAGTTTCGATGGCAACCATGTCGCCACTGTGGGGAACGCGATCATGAGCGCGGCGTAAACAAGGCCAACCGCTAAAAACGCCGGTACGGCGCGAAACGCCCGCTCGGGCGCTTCTCGAATCACTGCCGCCGCCGTATAAACCCCCACGCAGACCGGTGGGGTAAGTAACCCCAATCCAACGAACGCGCCGAACACGACGTAGAAATGAATAATGTCGATACCATAGTGCTCGATAACCGCCAAGAACACGGGAACGGTCAAATAAATCACCGGTATCGCTTCCAGGAACGTGCCGAGAATCAAGCAAATGATGCCGACAACGATCAAGAAAGTCAGTGGCGTCACGCCATAGACGATAAAATATTCGACTATCGTTTGTGGCGCCCGCGTAAACGTTAAAATCACCGACATGAAGGTGGCCATGGCGATGATGGAAAAGATAACCGTGGTGGTCAGTGCGGTGGAGCGCACGGCATCTAGCAGTCCCTTGAAGGTCAATTCACGGTGGATCAGAAAACCTACAAAAATCGCATAAACCGCCGCCGCGGCCGCTGACTCAGAGGGTGTCAGTAGTCCACCGTAAATGCCGCCTAGAATAATCACCGGCGTCAGCAAACCTGGGATCGCTTGAACAAAAGCACTGCGCCGCGCCGCCCACGTGGCCTGCGCCGCGCGCTCCATGCGCCGGCAGGCAAAAGACACGTAGATGATCAACAACGCCATGAACACAAAACCGGGCAACACCCCGGCGGCAAAGGTCTTCGACACCGGCACGTCGGTGAGGGCGCTGAAGATGATGGCACCGTTACTGGGCGGTATCAGTACCTCGAGCAACCCCGCCGTGGCGGCCAACAACACCACGAACGGTTTGTCGTAACCTCTCTCCACCATGCTCGGCATCAGAATACTGCCGACGGCGGTAATAGCCGCCAAAATCGAGCCACAAAACGCGGCGAAAAAACCCATGGCTAAAACCATGGCGATGCCAAGACCACCCGGCAAGTGGCCCACCAGAGTGATACACAGGTGCACCAAGCGGCCCGCCACGCCGGCCCGCAACATCACCAAGCCGGCGAAGATGAATAGCGGAATGGACAGTAGCACGTGTTTTGTTATGGCCCCGTAAGACACTTGCAACAGGGTAGTAAACGGCTGGCGCAGATCGATGGTGGCAATCAGGCTGGAGCCGATGCCGAAGACTAGAAAAATGGGAACGGATAAAAGCAATAAGACAATGGCGAGTATGGAACCCCAGGCGATCATGCCGAGCCCTCCGCAGTCCCTCCGGCTGCAGTGGACTCACTGGGCGGCTTATCGCCGAAAAGCAATAACAGCTCTTCTAATATCCGCTCAATAGCAAAAATGGCTAGCACACCGAAACCAACGGGAAATGCCGCGTACAGATACCAAAACGGGATCTCTATTTCCGTCTCCGTCACTTCCCCTAGGAGAATAAAGAACCCCACCGCTTGGGTGCCGGACCAACAAAAATAAACTCCCGCCGCCAAACACACGGTGGCAATAAACAACCGCAGCGCGATCAGCGCTGTCCCTTTCAGCAGATTGGGCGCGACTTCGACTTTAATATGTTGATCGGTGCGCAGCAGCACACCCATCAAGGGAAACACGCACCAGGGGATGAGGTAAGGTGGAAAATCATTCATCCAGGCATAACCTTGCCCGGTGACATGGCGCTCCACCACCTGAGCAAATAGCGCTAAGGCGGCAAAGGAGATGACCGCCATGCCGATGGCCATAGCAATCTTCGCCAAAATATCGTTAATGCGGCGCACGATGGCCGCCAGAAAACGCAAGAGCGCCATGGTGGTGATTGAAGGATAGTGATTAAAGGGGTGGTGATTAAAAGTTCTAAGTGGCGTCAGCCCGCTATGGCAAAGACTTGTTGGATTTTGGCATTAGCTTTTTTAACCGGGTAGCTGGCAGCTTTTTTAGTTGCTGACTTCTAGGATCAATATCGATGCCTACCGATGCCAAGGCAGTCACGCCCAAAATAGGTTCCGTACCAGGGTCTCCGAAGATGATTGTACCGCCAACAATTTCTCCCATGAATTCAATATCGCCCGTCGTGCTATCCATCTTCACTTCGCTTCCATCGGCGAGTTCGTAAGTGCGCTGGGCCTTCACCTGAAGGCCGATTGACTCAAGGGCGCCTCTAAAAATAGTAATTTTTTCGTGAGTGCAAGGAAGCACCGCGCGCAGAACCGCAGTGTATAGGTGATCACTGCTGTCCCACAAACTTTTGAATGAGCTTAGAATCAAAGACTATTCTGCGCTGATTTGTTAGAATGGAGGTCCAGAATATCTTTCAATATCAACAGGATAATAGCCTTGAGTCACAGTAACAGCGTATTTTCACAGCTACTGAAACTGATTTCGAGACATGAATTTGAAACCCTCGCAAAAACCCACCATAAAGGCCGTGTATTGAGGACAATGTCACGCTGGTCACAGTTTGTGGCGTTGAGTTTTGCCCAACTCGCCGGGCGCTGTAGTTTGCGAGATATTGTCAGCAATCTGGATAAACAACGCCGCAAAAGCTACCATTTGGGTATCGCTAAGGTCAGTCGAAGTTCTCTGGCTCGTGTTAACGAGCAACAGCCTTATCAACTCTACGAAGGATTATTTTGGAAGCTGCTGGCACGATGTCAAAGCTTGGCGCCTAGGCATGGGTTTCATTTTAAAAATAAGCTTTATTCCTTGGATGCATCGACTATTGATTTATGCTTATCACTATTTCCTTGGGCCAAATTTCGCAAGACCAAAGGCGCGATCAAATTCACTGCTGTCCCACAAAATAGTTAAACACAGCGTATAACCTATTGATTTACATAAAAAATTGACTATGACATTGTGTTTGAGACATGAAAACAGTTTTTCCAGAAATTTCAAAGGGTTAGTATGCTCTATGGGACAGCAGTGGATCAAATTACATGTTGGTCTGGACCATGATGGCTTTTTACCGGTCTTTATGACTATTACCGAAGGCAAACAACAAGATATTACACAAGGTCGTAGTCTAGAACTGGATGCGGGTTCTATTGTGGTGTTTGATCGTGGCTATACGGACTTCACGTGGTTTAACTTGCTCAATTCAAAGGGGATTTATTTCGTCACCCGGTTGAAAGCCAATACAAAATACCGAGTGATTTCTCGCCATCCGGTGAATAAAGAGCAGGGCATTACCTCAGATCAGACGCTGATTTTAACGGGCCCTAAAGCCGATACCTGCCCGATTAAGTTGCGCCGGATTGGCTATCGGGACCCACAGACCGGCAAGCATTACGTCTTTCTCACCAATCAATTCGAATTGGCTGCCAAAACCATTGCAGATATTTATAAGTCGCGTTGGCAAATCGAGTTATTTTTCAAATGCATCAAACAAAACTTGAAGATTAAGTCATTCGTAGGGACGTCAAAAAATGCTGTCATGACTCAAATATGAGTCGCTATGTGTATGTATTTAATGGTTGCTTACCTGAAATTCTGTGGCAAACTCGATTTAAGCATTCAACAGATTATTCGACTCTTTCAAGTCAATTTATTTGAGCGAAGAGACCTGTGGGGACTACTCAAAGGAGACCCTCCAGACCCTATTGAAACTCAGATCCAGATGCAGTTTACATTCTCATGAAAGTTTATGGGACAGCAGTGATAGGTGATACATGAGGATTCGAGCACGGAGCTGACGCCGCAATCGCGGAAAAAGTGCATTTTTAGAGGTGCCCTCAAGATGGTCGCGGGGAACGAGGGAGTCAATTGCACCGCTATCGACGAGAAACAAACCTTCCCAGACCTTGTCCGGGTTGGCCGGATTTCTGATGGCGGCCGTTACGTGAATGGCTCCCATAAGAAGAGTTTACCGGCCAACGAATTTCTTCAGCGCGGCGAACACTTCAGCGTCCACCTCCTCGGCCAGAGCGGGTTCAACTTTTGCCGCCTCAATGCGCCGCAGCTTCTCGAGTTCATCACCCTCCAGGACCGTCAGGTGGCCGCCGCGCTGCACGAACTCTTTGTGCATCTGTTCGGAGGCCTGAAGAATACTGTCAGTGGAGGCTTTAGTGGTGTTGGCGCCTTCTTCCGCCAACACCTGCTTTATCTCATCGGGCAACCCGTCGTACCAGGGTTTGTTGGCCATCAGATAAGAATCAGCGAAGCCTAAATACGGCAATTGACCCGACTTCAAATACTCCCACCAGCTATAAGCTTTGAGTGCACTAGGCACGGTGGATACGGTATTGATGGTGCCGTTTTGCAAACTGGTGTAAACCTCGCGGGTCGGCATGGAGATCATCTTGCCCACGCCCAGTCCCTTCCAGCGCGCCCGATCGGGTTTGGTGAGAACGCGGGCCTTGAGGCCTTTCAATGAATCGACGGTATCCAGTTTATCGACCGTCGAATAGACCGCGAACGGTCCTACGGGATTGTAGGCGATCACGGTGGAGCGGGTTTTGGTGAGAATGTTGTTCCACACCTTGCTGCCTAGCGGATCTTTTTCAAAGAATTCTCGCTGCTGGGCAAAACTGCTGAAGTAGCCGGGAAAAACGGCGACCGAGTAGTTCTTTTCGATGGATGGGAAACTCACTATGCCCACGACTCCGCCCATCTCGACGGCAGAGGATGCCAGCGCGCCCATGATCTCGCGGATACCAAAGAGCTGGCCAGCCGGATATACTAATTCGGAAAAAAATTACCCGACATTAATTCAGAATATATCTGACATGCTCTTCATAGAAAAACCGTTTAATTATTTGCGTATTGTGTTGCAGTGAGTGCAACACCGAACGAGCCAAGGCCACCCGTTGCTCCTTTGTAGCCACCACTGTCCGCCCAATTCGTTGGCTTTTTACATGATGCCATACTAGCTCATCAGGATTGAGTTCCGGTGAATACGGCGGTAACCATACTAACGTGAGCTTACCTTGGCTATTGCGGACAAATTCTTGCACTTTCTTGGCTCGATGAATGGGATGGCCATCAACAATCAAATAGACCGATCGCTTGGCGTTGTGCAACAAACGCCTTAGAAAGTCGATAAAAACGTCTGCGGTTACCCGTGATTCGGTTACCATGAAACGCAGGTGACCCTTCGGCGAAACGGCTGACAGCCTATTCACACTAAAGCGCCGACCCGTTTTCGCTACAACTGGCGTATCACCCCGTACCCCCCAAGTGGTACCACGATGATAATCCGACCGGATCGTCGATTCGTCGCCAAAATAGACCCGCGCTCGGCGCCTTTTCGCTTCTCGTTGTACTTCAGGCCAAGTTTCTCTTAACCATACCTTAACCTGATCAGGGTTTTGCTCGTATGCCTTAAACCCAGGGCGCTGCGCACTCATCCCCAAACGAGACAGGCTATTGCCCACCGAGCGCTCGCTGACCTCGATGCCAAATTTATCTTTCAGTCATATCTGAATCATCGAGCGCGTCCACAGGGCATCGTGACAATCCAATTGCAACGGATTCGTTTTAACTAGTTCACGTAAGCGATCCGCATATTCATCGGGACACTTTCTTGGGCGGCCCGTGATCTTGCCGGTGGACAGCGCCTGTTCACCGCCTTGCTCATACCTAGATAACCAATCGTCAATGCAAGAACGATGAAATCCGAGGGCTTTAATTACTTTTTCAGGGCTTTCACCCGATAATACTTGCGCAACCGCGTGCCTGCGGATGGCTTCTCGCGCGGAATGGGGCAGTGAGCGACCGTCTGTCTTTTTCATAGCATCACTATAACACATTTTATCAATTTGTGTCGGGTAATCTTTTGCCGAAGTAGTAACTCGATTTTGAACTTGCCTTTGAGACGTTCATTAACCGCTTCAGCGAAAGCCTTGGCGTGAATGGCGCTAGGATGTTTGGGTGCCCAGTGATAGGACATACGCGCGACGATTTCATCGGCGTTAACACTCATGGAGCCCAGCATTGCCAAGAGACCGGTTATCACGCCGAGTCTGCGTTGTTGCACTTCCCTTCCCCTTTGCTAGTTGTGTTTAGAGAATTGGTGTTTAGAGAATTGAAGGTATCACGCCAAAAGTGTTACGCCAAAAGATGAGGTGTTAGGTCAAAAGTGTTAGGCCAAAAATTTTTCGACTGCACCAACCGATCGCTTGGCCACCCACATTACGCAGGAGACCGGCACTGCCACGGCTTAAGCGCTCACCAGTCCTCGCTGTCATAACGGAACCTGAACGCATCCCCGGACCGCTCGAACCACCCGGCAGACGGCAGCGGGAAGTGCATCATGCACACCAGCGATCCCAACTCCGCATGGGTTTCCATGAAACGGCGGCGGGTATCGCGCGCTTGCGCCGGATCGAAATCGGGCCGTGGGCGCCACTCGGGATGGCGGCATTGCACCGGGCTGTGCATCAGATCGCCGCCTACTACCGCGTTTTGCCCCCTGGATGCGAGTCTCACGGCGAAATGATCCGGCGTATGCCCCGGCGTGGGCTCCAGCCACACCTCGTCGTCCAAAGCGAAATCGCTGCTGACCAGTTGCGCCTGACCGGACTCGACCACCGGCAGCACACTGTCGCCCAGGGAGGGCGATGCCGCCGGATCGTCCTGCTCGCGGAACACTGCAAGCTCCTTCCCGGACATGATGTACTTGGCGTTGGGAAACGTAGGTACCCAGCGCCCGTCCACCCGCTTGGTGTTCCAGCCGACGTGATCGTGATGTAGATGCGTGCACATGACATAGTCGATATCCTGCGGCCCTAAGCCATGGGCGGCCAAGTTCTGCATATAAGTGTCATCGGTTTTGCGGTGCCAGGCGGGACGGGCTGGGCGCTCTTTGTGGTTACCGATGCAGGTATCGAGCAAAATCGTATGATGGGTGGTACGAACGATATAGCTTTGCATGGGCAGTAAAATATTGTGCGAGCCGGTGAGCGCACCCTCCGCCCGTAGCCATTCGCGGTGCGGTGCCCAATCGTCTTGCGAGGTGTCGGGAAAGAACTCCAGGGCTGGAAAATCCTGTACTAGCTCAATGATGCGGCCAATTTCAATGTCACCCACGGTTCGTCTTTTCATTATTCCCTCCTTTGCACCGGAATATCGTGATCCTCGCCAGCGCCCCTACAGGCCAGCAACAAGCTATCGCCCAATACCGGCGCCGAGCGACACCGATGACACCAGTGGTCTTAAGGGCATCTCTAAAAATGGCGGGCGCAACCGAGTCGCTGCCTAAGCTTTGTATTTACGTGGCCTTTATGTCGTCGAGGCCGATGTGCTGCAACTCGCGGGCTAAAGCCGCGGTATGCTCGGGTTTACCAACCGACACACGAATGCAATTGTGCAAACCGGGCTTAGCGTAGTGCCGTACTAAGACACCGCGTTTTTCCAGGGCCAGCTTCAAGCCGTGGGCCGGTATGCCCTGCACCTGGCATAGAACAAAGTTCGCCTGGGAACCCTCCACCGGGCGCAGGAAAGAGCAATCGCGCAACACCTCATACAAACGCGCCCGTTCACCCTTTAGCGTGTCCACGATGGCTGCTATTTGCCCGGCGTGTTGCAGCGCGGCAATCCCGGCCACCGCGGCGGCCACATTGACGTTGTAGGGTTGCTTGTACTTCCATAATGCCGGCATCAGCCAAGCGGGAAAAATGCCATACCCCAAGCGTAGACCGGCAATTCCGGCCGCTTTGCTGAAGGTGCGCAACACTATTAAGTTGTCGTGCTCGGCTACCCACGGGGCACGGCTGGGATGCTCGGCGAACTCCACATAGGCCTCATCCAAAACCACCATCACGGGCAAGCGCAGCAAACGGCTGAGTTCATCATCGTCCATCCAGTTGCCGGATGGATTGTTAGGCGAGCTTAGAAATACGAGTTTCACCAAGCCCGGACCACCTTGGCTCTGACCACCTCGACCCCGCTCGCCCCGGCTCCGGCCGTCCCCGCCCCGGGCAGCCACCGCTTGCTCTATTCCTTGCACATCTACCTGATAGTTATCACGGCGCGGAATATCGATGACCTCCGCGCCCTGCAACCTGGCATCGAAACTGTACATGCCAAAAGTGGGCGGCGCGTTGACGATGGCATCGCCTAGGCTCAAGAAAATACGCGAAAGATAATCGAGCAACTCATCGGCGCCGTGACTCGCCAGTATGTTTTCACTGGCCACGCCGGTGAACGCCGCCAAGGCATCGCGCAGCTCGTGGTGTTGCGGATCAGGGTAGATGTGATAATGCGGATAAGCGGCAAGCGCCTCGGTCACAGCCGGCACCGGGCCGTAAGGATTTTCGTTGGCGTCCAGCTTGACTAGAGCATCGACGGCGATATTCAAGCGCGCGCTCAACACTTCTAGCGGCTGAATCGGAGGGTATTCCTCCAATCCGGCGATGTGTGCATTGAGTAACGAACTGAACGACGGTTGTTTCATCATGGTAAAAACCAATCCAAGATACGGGCGTTTTCTTCGCGCGGATAGGTATGGGCCAAATCTTCTATTTCTCTATACACGACCTGCGCGCCCAAGCCGGTCAACACTTCGTTGGCCGCGCGCGCCACGTCGATGGCGAACATCCAGTCGTGTACCCCATGGGTCAGGTATATGGGGCGGGCGTTGATGGCAGGCGCCTCGATCAACTCGATCATCATGGGATGAAAACTGGCAGCGACAGGCGCCAGGTGGGTAAAAGGCGATGCCCCCCGCAATCCGCTGATGAAGGTGAACGTGCCGCCGTCGCTCATGCCCGTCAATAGGGTCCGGTGCTCGTCGACACCCCAGCGCTCATCGACGCGGGCAAGGATGGCCTCTAGATTGTCACTGTCTATATCCGGTCCCGTCAACGCCCAGGTTGGCCCCCGCGAGGTGGGGCTGACGAGGATGAAACCGCGCGTCCTAGCCTCCTTGAGCCAGGTCCAGAGAAAACCCCGTCCATGGCCGCCGCCGCCATGCAGTGCGCACACCACGGGATGGCGGCCACCGGCCTTCAAGTACTCCGGCACATACACCGAATAACCACCCTTGGTGCCGCGCTCGTTGTTAAAGTGCTGCACACCACGGTGCGCACCGGTAGGGGCTAAACGGCAACGGGCTATTTGCTCCTCACTTGCCCCCGCCTCCAAGAAAAAAGCGCTGACCGCGGCGCAGGCAGCGGTCAAGGGATACAGCGCTTCCATGGCATAGGGCAGATACCGCAACGCCCTGTAGGCCACGTATATACCCTCGGGATCGCTGGGCGTCTCGCGCAACGCCGCGAGCGCTTTTTCCGTCAGTGCAAGCGCGCTATCCAGCGCGCCCACCACCGCCGTCAAGGCAGCGGGCATAGCCACCGGCGGCAACGCATCGCGCACCACCGCCAGCGGCTGCGCCTGCACTTGCGCCTGCTCAACCACTTTTTGCAGCAACAGGGGATGCAGATAACGCTGCTCTTGGGAGAGCGCCGTCAGCGCCCGCAACAGCGGCGCTACCAGGGGTTGCAGGGCTTGGTCAACCGCCGCCGCATCATTCATCAGCGTCGCTCATCTGGCAGGGCAGTGCATCACCATACCAGCGGCGCGGCCTTCAAACCGAATTATCAACATTTCGGGTTACACTGCCGGCGTCACTCACCCCTTGTATAGAAGCAGAGAACGGCCATGAATTTACTGCATACCATGCTGCGAGTCGGCGATCTTCAGCAGTCCATCGACTTCTACACCAACGTCATCGGCATGAACTTACTGCGTACCACCGAGCGGCCCGAGCAAGGCTATACCCTCGCTTTCGTCGCTTTCGGCGGCGGCAATAAAGACGGCCAAGCCGAACTGGAGCTGACCTACAATCACGGCGTCAGCGAATACGATCTAGGCAGTGCTTACGGCCACATCGCACTGGGCGTAGATGACGTCAGCGCCACCTGCGAGCGCATCCGCGCCGCCGGCGGCAACGTCACCCGCGAGCCAGGCCCGGTGAAAGGTGGTGCCACCATTATCGCTTTCGTGGAAGATCCGACAGGCTACAAGATCGAGCTTATAGAGACGGCCAGCCGCGAGCTCTGAGTCACCCCCCAATAGACTCCACGGAGAATAGACTCAACGGAGAATAAACGCCACGGAGAACCCATGTCCGCATCCACCGTCCTCACCCACGTGGCCGGCAACGGCGTAGGCACCATCACCCTCAACCGCCCGGAGCGTAACAACGCTTACAACGGCGCAATGGTCTTGGCGCTCACCGACGCGGTTGACCGCTGCGCCGCCGATGACGCGGTGCGCGTGATCATCATCCGTGGCAACGGCAAGCATTTCCAGGCCGGCGCGGACTTGGCGTGGGTGCGGGACAACCGGGATAAACCGTTCGCCGAGAACCTGGCTATCTCGCGCAATACCACCCGCGCCATTCAAGGCTTAACCACCGTGCTCAAACCCACCGTGGCCCTGGTCCATGGTGGTTGTTTCGGCGGCGGCACCGGCATGGCCACGGCTTGCGACATCGTTATCGCCGCCGATGACGCCATCTTCTCCATCACCGAGGCCCGCTGGGGCCTCATGGCGGCGCCCATTTATCCGCAGCTACTGTCCCGCCTGGGACCGGGGCGCACCCGGCGTTATAGCCTGACCTGCGAGCGTTTCGATGGCCGCAGGGCGCTTGCGATCGGCCTGGTTGACGAGATCTGCGCGGCGGACCGACTCGACCAGACGGCCGCGCCGATCATAGACGCGCTGCTGCACTGTCCGCCGGGCGCGTTGGCCGCTGCTAAAGCGTCCATCTTGAAATACGCCAATCTGTATTTCTCCGCGCTTGAGCAAGAGGATATGGCACTGCCCCACGCCACCATCCGCCTGCAACACGAGGCCGGGGAGGGCTTGCGCAGTTTTCTTGAGAAACGCGAGCCTTCTTGGTATCCGGGGACGTAGATGAGCGCTCAAGAGCGGCACAACGCCATCGCTGAATCCGAGGAGTGGAACCGGCTCGGTAGCACCTCAGCCGGATGCTCGACGCCCGTCAAGTGAATCCGTTCGGCCTCCTGGCCGTCCAAATGCTCGCCTACACCGGATGCCGCATCAAGGAAGTCGGCACGATGAAGATGGAAGATATCGATGTACAGAACGGTACGATCTTGCTTCCCGAGCACAAGACAGACCGCGTGGACCCGTCACCGAAGGTCGTCGAGATCACGCCGTCCATCCGTACCCTCGTCACCAAGTGATGTCTCCATCGTCAAGGGAGAATCGCTCGAACTCCACCGCATGCTTCTCACTCACGCGGCGCCCATCGTCCCAACTCAATACCCCGTGTGTCCAATATTCCGATTTCGAACGAGGCGCCCACCCGTCTTGGTGTACCAGGAACTCTTGAAAGCAAATCCATTCTGAAAGTTGGCAAATTCTCCGATGGTTCTCTCGGACCAAACATCGGACTCGGCTTCGCTGCAAAGCTTCCCTCGAACCGCAAGCTGAAGTACGGCTTCCCGAAACAGTGCCAAGTCACGTGGCGTTGTGAGAAGGCCGTCCATCTGCTCAGCGATGCGTGTCCACACGACCTCGACCTCTAACGGGGCGCGAGATGCGAGGCGCGCCCGAGAGAGGAGTAACGTAGGCGGATAGGGGGGGCTAGAAAATAGCACCACCCACTAGGCTGGACATCTTTGGACAGTACGCATGCCACGAAACTTTCCCAGGAATAAGGTCCGCAAAAACAATAGGATAGAATAGTGCGAAGTGAGTTAGTTTCGGTGCCCGGATATTTCCGGATCCAACCCTATCTACCCACCTACAATGCGTCCTGAGGACGCATTGTAGGTGGGTAACTGGCTCTGTGTCAAGGAAAATCACCCAACTAACTCATTTTAAAAGAATTATCTTGACAGCAATGAGTCTAGCCCTGTATACGTCCTGAGGACGTATACAGGGCTAGACTTTGTCGTGATATCGATCTATCTAAGTAAGGCCGTTTCTCTACACCTTGGCAGCTTGCCACAGCCCGTCGTGACCCGCTACGAGTTGGGTACCCTCGTTTACCAGCTGTATCTAGCGAAGAAGTTCCGAGGTCAACCAGTACGAGTCAGCAAGGATGCACCGGAGCCTCAGGACCTCTCCAATGTCATCAAACTACTACTCGACCAAGGCGTCCTCTCCCACGACCGTAACTTTCCAAAGAAGGGCGTGTTTCGTGTCCTTGGAAAACAGGAAGCAGCAATAGAAGACATCGTTTGCACGGTCGATCCGTTCGCCTTCGTCTCGCACCTAAGTGCAATGGATTACCACGGCTTGACCGACCGGCTACCGAGACCCCTGTACTGGTCGTCGCCCGTCGATAAGAAGTGGAAGGACTTAGCTCTGGAACGTATGCAGAAGGACTGCGAAGGGTTCTTGGACGATTACCTACGGGGCGGCTTCCCGCACTTACGGCGAATAAGGATGCACAGAATCGCTCAACGGCCAGTGGAACGGCGGGGTGTGAGTGAATTTCGTGGAGCTTACCGGACAGTTCGCGGACGAGCCTTTAGAGTCGCGACAATCGGGCGGACCTTTCTTGACATGGTTCGCGAACCCGTACTCTGTGGCGGCATGAGCCACGTTCTCGATGTCTTCGAGCAACACGCCAAGTCGTATTTGAAACTGATAGTCACTGAGATTGACCAGTGGGGGAGTCCAATAGACAAAGTACGCGCAGGGTACATATTGGAAGAAAGGTGCGACGTTGAAGATCGGACAGTTCAGCAATGGCTGAAGTACGCCCAACGAGGGGGATCTCGAAGGCTGGACGCCAAAGCCGAGTATAGCTCCGAGTACTCTGAAAGATGGTCTTTGTCGCTCAACGTCCTCGGAGCATGACAAAGCGTTGTACGCGTGTGACGTACATCAATGGGTTGAGGCTGAAACAGACCCTAGGCAACGTGAGTTCCGACAAGCCATCCATACCGTCCTCTCGGCGATCGGAACATCCCACGAATTGAGCACGACTATGCTCATCAAGGGCGGTATTCTCCTCGCCATCAGGTACCAGGGGTTGAGATACACGCGAGACATCGATTTTTCGACAAGCACCCGTTATGAAGACTTCGATGAGGAACGGTTCTTGGCCGAGTTCAGTTCTGGCCTACTGACTACGAGTGCTCAGCTGGAGTACGATTTGGACTGTAGGCTCCAATCCCGTCACATCCAGCCTGCCAATCGGCCAGACGCCTCATTCCCGACGCTAAAGCTCACAATCGGCTATGCACCAAAGCAGGAGCCTCGCAGACACAAACGGTTGCTTGCTGGCCAGGCTATCGATGTTATCGAAGTCGATTACAGCTTCAATGAAGAAACCCTGGAAGTAGAAAACATCTTACTCACCGATGGTGGGGAGTTTCATGCGTATAGCTTCGCGGATGTTGTCGCTGAGAAGTACCGGGCGATGCTCCAACAAGAGATTCGCAATCGAGTAAGGCGGCAGGATGCCTACGACCTCTACGTACTTCTGGAGCAATTTCCGCACATCCCATTAGATGAGAAAGCCAAGATACTGTCATCGTTGCGAAGGAAGTCAGAATCTAGAGGTCTGGAAGTCAACTCCGGCTCGATGGCTAATGAGGCAATCGTAGAAAGATCCAAAAAGGAGTACGAAATCCTTCAATCCGAAATCACGGATGAGTCACCGCCATTCGAAAGAGTGTACCCTGCTGTTAAAGCGTTCTATGAGTTGCTGCCTTGGTGAGGTAGCGACCGCCTCTACGCTGCGAGCTATCCGTATCAATGCTACCGTCATAGCCGCGCTTTTTCGGATCTCTTTTTCGGATCTACAGTCTTCGAGACAAGATACATAGCTCGATTCGCCTACCATAGTCGTCAGGTTAAGTTGCCCATGAGAGGGGGACGAGCAGCATCCCTGCGCGACGCCGAGCTCATGGAGAGGAAATTGAGCTTCATTGCTACCAAGCTCGGTCAGGTTCGAGAGTTCGAGTTCGGTGGCATCTCGCAGAGTGTCGAGACATTCAGTGTCCGTAACGTGTGCCGCGATACGTTCGTGAACCACGGCTTTCGGAATCCGGGTGAAAAAGCTCTGGATGCCGGATCGAATGCAGTGTGTGGCACCTCCCTCAATCGCGCGGCTTGGAGTTGCGGTAGTCTTCGGCATGGGGCCAGGTTGGTTGTCGGCTAGCCTCCACCGACGAACCCTGACCTAGCTGTTCTAACGGCGTCCGTTCCCGGGGGACACCAAGCTCGGTGCTAGGGATGCAACCACATCCGTTTGCCAGTTTCCTACTGGCATCCTATCATCCATGGATTCGCCGCCTCGGCGTCCGTGTAGGACGGCCCGCCTTGACCACTGAAGTCGTTCCCGTGCCCGGCATCGAAGCACTACCCTTCGCCGTAGCGCTGCGGGAAGACGGCTTCTTACTCGGTTGCATCCAGGCGGTGCACCTCATCGGCGTTGCTTTGCTAGCAGGTCCCGTCATCGCCTTCGATCTACGGCTGCTAGGTCTCAACAAGCACATTAGCGTCGAACACCTGGCGCGGCATCTATTGCCGCTCGCCGTGGCCGCATTGGTGCTGATCGTGCCCACTGGTCTTGCCATGTTCGCCGCCCATGCGCCGGACTATCTGGCTAACCGCATTTTCGCCCTCAAGATGCTTCTGTTTTTTCTGGGCGGCGTGTTGGCCATCGTTTTCCACACCGGCCCGTACCGCTCGGTCAGCACATGGCCGGCGCACACGGCGCCGCCATGGCCGGCTAGAGCCTGCGCCGCCGCCTCCCTTGGCGGTTGGTGTGCGGTGATCGTATGCGGCGCCCTGCTACGCTGACAGGGTTAACGGATGCTGATCACTACTTTGCCGGTGGAGCGCCGCTCCAACAGCGCATTCATGGCCGCCGGTACTTCATCCATGGAATAGCGCAACGAGATGTGCGGCTTGAGCGCACCTTCCTCATACCAGCCGAGCAACGCCTCCATGCCGGCCCGCAAGGTGGCTGGATCGCGCCGGCTATAAGCACCCCAGAACACGCCGATAGTGGCGCAGTTCTTGACCAGCAGATAATTCGCTGGCGCCGAGGGGATACGGCCGGCCGCGAAGCCCACCACCAAGATCCGCCCCTCCCAGTTAATGCACCGCAGCGAGGCGTCGAACACATCACCGCCCACCGGATCGTAGATAACGTCAGCGCCGCGGCCACCGGTCAGTTCCAACACCCGTTCGCGCACATCCTCCGCGGCATAATCGACGCCGTGATGGGCACCGTGGGATCGGGCGATCGCAAGCTTGGCATCGGTGCCCGCCGTGGCGATCACAGTGGCGCCCAGGTGCCGGCCGATCTCCACCGCCGTAATACCCACGCCGCCAGCGGCACCGTGCACCAACAACACCTCGCCGGCCTTGAGTTGGGCGCGGCGGCACAAGCCAAGGTGCGATGTGCCGTAAGCCACGGGAAACGACGCAGCCTCATCAAACGGCATCGAGTCGGGAATAGCGAACACATCTTTCTCCGGCGCCACCACCCGCTCGGCATAAGCCCCCTGACCGGTCACGGCCATCACCCGCTGGCCCACCGCAAGGCCGCTCACACCTTCACCACAGGCACTGACGACACCGCCAACCTCCATACCCGGCGAAAAAGGCCGCTCCGGTTTGACCTGATATTTGCCAGCGATCATGAGGGTATCGGCGAAATTGACACTGGCCGCGTGTACCTCGATGCAAACCTCGCCCGGTCCTGGGCTCGGCTCGGGCACCTCTTCGACTACCAGTGTCTGCGGGCCACCCCAGTCCTTACACAACACAGCACGCATGCGCGGATCTCCTTAGCACTCAACAAAAACTATTACTGTTGCGGGATTGCCCAAGCGCGTCAATGCGAGGGCGTCAATACGGGGGCGCCAATGCGCGGGCGCCAGAGCGTTTGCACTGATTTCAAAGATCACATCGAGTGATCCGATCGTCCTTGCGCCGCAGTAAGGTGCGCTTAAATCATGCGGGGGAGCGAAGCAACGCCATGAAAACCGTCGAAGCCATTGTCGATGTCCTGAAACGCGAAAGTGTGCAATACCTATTCGCCTATCCCGTCAACCACATCATCGAATACGCTGCCCGCGCCGACATCCGCCCCATCATCGTGCGCCAAGAGCGTATCGGTCTACATATGGCGGATGCCTTGTCGCGGGTAACCTCCGGCGACCAATTGGGTGTGTTCGTCATGCAGCATGGTCCCGGATCCGAGAACGCCTACGGCGGTGTCGCCCAAGCTTACGGCGAGTCGGTGCCCATTTTGGTCATGCCCATGGGCTACGCGCGCAAACTGGCTCACATAACACCGAACTTCAACTCGGTGCGGGCCATGCGCGATGTCACCAAAATCGCTGAACCGTTGGTGGAACCGGCGCAGGTACCCGACGTGCTGCGGCGGGCATTCACCAACCTTCGTTCCGGCCGTGGTGGACCCGCTCTGGTCGAAGTGCCAACGGATCTGATGCTCGCCGATTTCCCAGGCGAACTCGCTTACACACCCGCCCGCAAAATCCGCTACGCCCCTGACGGCGGCGATGTAGCGGCGGCGGCGAAAGCGCTGGTAGCCGCCGAGCACTTGGTGATCTACGCCGGCCAAGGTGTGCACTACGCGAAAGCCTGGCCACAGCTCAAACAACTGGCCGAACTGCTCGCCGCTCCCGTCACCACCAGTCTGGGCGGCAAGAGCGCTTTCCCGGAGCACCACCCGCTGTCGCTGGGCTCATGCGGCTTGGCCATACCGCTGACCGTACGCCGCCATTTGGACGCAGCGGATGTCATCTTCGGCATCGGTTGCAGTTTCACCCGCACCAACTTCGGCACGGATATGCCAGCCGGTAAGACCATCATTCACGCCACCGTCGATCCCTCCCACATCAACAAAGATGTACCCGCCGCCATCGGTCTTGCCGGGGACGCCGCGCTGACACTGGATGCACTGATCGCCGAGATAAAAACAACTCTAGGCGCGGCGCGCGAGGCCGGCCCGGTGGCGGCGAAAATCGCCGAGGTGCGCTCTGCATGGATAGCGCAATGGCAACCGCTCATCGACGCCGATGATGTGCCGTTGTCGCCCTATAGAGTACTGCGCGATCTGCAAAACACAGTGGACAAGGATAACGTCATCATCACCCATGACGCCGGCTCGCCGCGCGATCAGCTCTCCCCGTTCTGGCAAGCCACCACGCCGCTCAGCTACATCGGCTGGGGTAAAACCACGCAGCTAGGCTACGGCCTAGGCTTAGCCATGGGTGCGAAGATCGCCCAGCCGGACAAACTCTGCATCAACGTGTGGGGCGATGCCGCTATCGGCTTTACCGGCATGGACTTCGAAACGGCGGTGCGCGAGCGCATACCGATTTTGTCGATACTGCTCAACAACTTCTCCATGGCCATCGAACTCAAAATCATGCAGCAATCCACCGAGAAATACCGCTCCACCGATATCTCCGGCGATTACGCCGCCATGGCGCGCGCCTTCGGCGGTTACGGCGAGCGGGTGACCCGACCGCAAGACATCATCCCGGCCATCAAGCGCGGCATCGAGCAGACGCAACGAGGCGTACCCGCATTGCTCGAATTCATCACCGCGAAAGAAACGCGGGTCTCGCGGTTACCCTAATTTAGCCACGCCCGGCCCGCGCCAACAAAGCCCGCGCCCGGTCCACCACCGGCCTATCGATCATGGCGCCTTCGAAAGCGACGGCGCCTGAACCCTGGGCGATACCGTCCTCGAAAGCGGCGATGAGCCGCCTGGCCCTGCCGGCCTCCTCTTCGCTGACGCTGTATTCCTCGTTGACAATCGGCACCTGAGACGGATGAATGCAGGCGGTACAGGAAAAACCGAGACCGCGCGAACGGCGCAGAGCGGCCCGGTAACCCTGCAGGTCGGAGAAATCAGCGAACTGTCCCACCGTCCCCAACGGTTCAATGCCCGCGGCCCTACAGGCGGCCACCACCTGCATGGCAAACGGATAGAGGCTGTCGCCGCCGGGCACGGCTTGTAACTGCGTGCAGAGATCTTCCGGGCCCAGCCCTAGCGCCAGCATGCGCGCATCGGCGGCGGCGATGGCATGCAGATGGGCCAGCGCCGCCGCTGTCTCCACCACGCCGATGAAACGGGTATGCCCCACATCCATGCCGAGGGCCAGCTCCCTGGCCGTCACCACCTCGCTCAACAGCTTGACGTGTTCAGGTCCCATCACCTTCGGCAACATCAACGCTTTGACCTGCGGCATCACCGCCGCCGTTATATCAGGTACGGCCAACTCCAAGGGGCGGTTGATGCGCACGGTGACATCCGTACCCGCCTGCGTTATCTGCTTAGCCGCGCCCGGCAGTGCCGCGCGCGCCGCCTCTTTTTCTTGCGCGGCGATAGCATCTTCCAAATCGAGAATGATGGCATCGGCACCGCGCTGATGGGCTTTGTCCACAAAGCGCTTCGAATTCACCGGCACGAATAATAATGAACGCCAAGAAGAGGGTGACATGAATCGGTTCTCCGCCTTAAGGGCGCCTGCTAAAAATAGTCATTGTTTCGTGAGTGCTAAGGAAGCACCGCGCGCACAACCGCAGTGTATAGGTGATACCTGAGGATTCGAGCACGGAACTGACGCCGCAATCGCGGAAAAAGTGCATTTTTAGCAGGTGCCCTTGAGTCTTGTTACTTTTATTCTTCGTACTGCTCAGCCATCGTGGCGCCGCTGGCATGCATCGCATTCACCGCCTGATCGCTATAGCCCAGGGACTGTAATATCTCGCGGCTGTGTTGACCCAAGCGGGGCGCGTGTCCGTCGTCCTCGCGCATGCCAGCGCTAAAAGTATTCGGGATCTTGGTGCGCTTGATAGCGCCTTCGCTCGGATGTTCGCTTTGGTAAAAAAAGCCTATATCGCGCAAGTGCGGATCATCGAGCAGATCATCAATACGGTTATAGGGCGCCGCCGGGACGTCAAGGCGTTCGAATATCTCCAGCCATTCGGCGGTGGTCTTTCGCGCCAAGCCCTGCATGCGCACCGCAAAATAAGCCGCCGCATTAGCCGTGCGTGATGCAGCGGAACCGAACCTAGGATCGGTTTTCAGCTCGGGGCGGCCAATGGCGTCGAAAAACGCGAATGCTTGCGGATCAGTGTTCGGCCCCACCGTAATGTAACCATCCTCAGTCGGCAATGGACGGTACTCCGGGCTCAGTAATCTGCCGTCACCCGCAGGCCCTACCGGCGGCTCGAACGTCATCGCGCCGAGATGCTCACTCGCCACGAACGATGCCATGTTCTCCAGCATCGGCACTTCGATGACTTCCCCCTGGCCGGTGCGCTCGCGCCGGAAGAGGGCAAAACCGATACATTGGGCGGCGATCAAACCAGTGACATGATCGGTCATCACCATCGGTACAAAACGCGGCTCACCGGTGGCCCGCTCGATGGTTCCGGCAACCCCCGACAGACTTTGAATAATCGGATCGTAAGCCGGCTTGTTGTAATACCGGCCGCCCTCGCCGAAAGCGACGATAGCGCAATAGATGAGGTGAGAATGAGCAGAACACACGTCCCCTGGGCCTAATCCCATCCGCTTTAGCCCCGCGGGACGCACGTTGCTCACGAACACATCGGCGCTCGCCAGTAGCCGGTTCATCGCTTCCAAACCGGCGGCGCTCTTGAGATCCAGACAAATAGAACGCTTGTTGCGGTTAAAGTTGACGAACTTTCCCGACATGCCGGGATTACGCGAGCCATCGGCCATGGTGCGCAACAGATCGCCGGATAACGATTCCACCTTGATGACATCGGCGCCCTGATCGGCCAGGGTGCGGGTACAGATCGGCCCCACTACGACAGTGGTGAGATCGATCACCCGCACACCTTCCAACGGCCCGCCAGCCACCTAGGCGAATTCCAAGCCCATCCGCACACAGAGGGCGCCTGCATGATCGGCGGCCCAACAATCGAGGGAGTGACCGTCCCGTATACCGGAGAGTGTCACCGTATTGCCCACCCAGAGCGGGCGCATGAGCCTGGCGGTATAGCTGACCAAACGCCCGCCGTGGTGGGCCAGCGCCGAATCCAAAATGAGCTGCATGGTAAGGCCGCCGTTTTGCACCAGCTCCGGATAGCCTTCAGTGCCGCGGGTGTAGTCGGCATCGTAGTGGATGCGGTGGGCGTTCCAAGTGAGCGCTGAATAACGGAAAACGAGTGCGTTGCTGAGTTCGACTTGGTCCTGCCACTGCCCGCCTGCCGGCGCCAGGCGAATGTTAGCGGCTGCCGACTTTTCGCCGGGCGCCACTGCCCCGCGGTAGAAAGCGTCGAACTCATCAACAGCAACCACCTCGCCGCCCGCCTCGATGGTATGACGCATGGTCAAAATCGC
Source organism: Gammaproteobacteria bacterium (assembly GCA_012103455.1). Classification (GTDB taxonomy): domain Bacteria; phylum Pseudomonadota; class Gammaproteobacteria; order HK1; family HK1; genus WLWT01. Next base: position 290,459 of record WLWT01000001.1, on the reverse strand, counting down.
CATGTGGCCGGTGCTGCCGTACTTGGGCACGATGGACACCACCTCGGCCACCTTGCGGGCCGCCTCGCCCACCTTGAGAGGGCGGTTGATCGTGACCCGCCGGCCGGCCGCCATGCGCCGCGGCAAGGGGATGGGCGGGAGCACTACACCGGGTTTAGGGTGGCCGTCGGCGCCGATGTCTTTTTGCGCCACCGTCTCGCCGAAGAATAGGGTGAACCAATGGGGGGGTAGTTCCGTGCCCGCCTCGAACGCTTGCGGATCCTTATTCAGCATGCCAGCGATGCGCCGCACGGTACTGAGTCCGATTTCATCTTCGGTAATGCGTTGCCGGCCCACCCAAGGCTCTAGGTCCGCTATCGATTGTTCAAAGTCGGCATCCACGGATGCATCCTCCCAAATCTATTACTCAAAACTAATTTTTACTCAGGGCTAATTTTACTCAGGGCTAATTTTCGCGGCGAAGAGCGCATCTTACGCGCACGCAAGCATTCAGCCGAAGTGGGGCGATTGCGCTTTGAGTCCCATGTGGGTCTGATCGAGGCTGATGGGGGTGACCGAAATGGCCCCCCGCTCGAGGGCGGCTTCGTCGCTATCGGGCTGCTGACCGCTAGGCGTGCGAATAAACCTCAGCCAAAAATAGTCTCTTTCCCGGTTGTCCACACGCCTATCGACTTGGATGTCGATGTCCATAGCCATACTAAGCGAAGTCATCTCGATACCGCTCACCTCATCGGGTTGGCGGTTCGGCGCGTTGATGTTGTACACCACACCGCCAGGCCACGCGGCGCTTTGCAATAACCCGCGTATGACCTGGGGCATCCAACGCCTAGACGTGTCCCAATGTAAAGATCCGCGCCTGCTCCACCGCTGGCTCAACGCCACTGACTTGATGCCGAGCATGGATGCGGTGAAGGCCGCGCCCACGGTGCCCGAATGGCCGACATCCTTGGCATGATTGCCACCGGCGTTAACCCCTGAAATCAACAGATCAGGCGGGTTGTCCGCCATCAGATAGCGCAGGCCGATGATGGCGGCGTCCGCCGGCGAGCCGGTCACGGCGATGCGCCGCTCATCATGACGGATCACCCGCAGCGGACTGTGTAGGGAGACCTGCCTGGAGTTGCCACTACAGTCCGCCGCCGGCGCGCAGATCCAGACTTCATCGGCCAACTCCGCAGCGATGTCGGCAGCCACCGCCAAGCCCGGTGCGTCGATGCCGTCGTCGTTGGTCACTAGGATGCGGCTGAGCCGCGGCGCCATCTCGTCCACTGGTGCCCCACTTTGGATTCAACGAATGCAAAAGTGGCACTTTAGCGCACAAAAGCCGGTTACTGGCTTGGGACTAGCTTAAACACACTGCGAAGCGGCGCAGACCGATTACGTTCTCAACCCGAACACGTCTCGATCAGCACAGCTCCGATGTCAGCACCTTGCGACCAAAAGACTCATCGTGAGCACTGCACATCGCTAAGTGCTCAACCTTAACCTAATAAGGATATTCAACCTTCGAACCCGGCGGACCGCCTCAAAAATTATCCCCTGCGTGCAAACGAACGCGCGTGCCGGTTCAACTCCAGCCCGCACTATGGAATATTAGATAATCCACTCGATGTACAGTTCAGATTCATCATCTTCCCAGTTTGGTCAATCGAAGCTCGATGCGTCTAGCGTTCGCATCTTTGGTAGAAAACATGGAAACATCGAATGTGCCGTAGCTACTTTTTTGTGCAATTTTAGGAGGAAGCGTTTGACCGGCTGGGTATGTTCTTACCCTTATCTTCATAAGGGCATCTCTAAAAGATTGCCGGGTTAATAGGGCACATCTAAAAATTACGAGTTTCGCACTTCGCGGAGGCGTAAGTGGTTGATTTTATTGATCGAGAAATTGCAGAATGTGGATTATTAGAGATGCCCAATAGTCAAAATGCTTGCCAATCAGAAAACCGATGAACTGGATTGCAAAGTTTTTCTATAGCCGCACTATGAAAGTTGCCTACTAAAACACCATGTACTCGCAATTTATCCTGTTCTTTGGCTTTGTTAATCAGTTCAACAGTATCGAAAGGTAGCGAAAATTCGCCATCGGTGACTATCATAATATCAGCCCGTTTCCAGTCTTCCGTATCTTGTTTTGCAAGAGCTCTTTCGAGAGGGGCTTGAATATCAGTACCTCCATGAAAAGACTTAATCAGAAATGCCATCAGTTCGGTTAATCCTTGCGCCGTTAATTCTAATTGATGTTCTATAACTTCTTGAGGGCCACCGAATGCATACAGATAACAAGCCCGCTTTTCCTGATGCGCGACACGCATGGCTTCCAACGTCAGTGCTTTAGCCACCGTTTCCGGGGTACCCTGCATGGAGCCTGAAGTATCAAGACAAACAATAATAGGGCCTCTTTCCAAACGTTCTTTTTTGCCAGGCTGTTGTTTGCTCTCTAGGACTTCATTTTCAGTCAGCACATGTTCTGATAATACACCTTCTACGCGATAAGTCAGTAAAGCCTTTTCGGCACGACGGGCGTGCCATAACATTTTCAACTGCGGATGTCCCAAAAAAACAGATTCACAGGGCAGCATTCGGGAAATATCATCGGATCGAGTAATTCCCCGCGTCTCCATCGGTGCTAAAGGACTTCGAATCTCTTTAAGTTTCTCAATGAGGCGTTTGACGGGTTCAAAGAGTTGTGTCATCACCGGTAGGGTATCTTCCTCAGTTGAAATTTGCATTTTGCCAAGTGTGCGTACCAACTCTTTAAGTTGAGGAATTTGTTCAAGCAACTTGCGTAATCGCACTATTTCTAACCAACCTTGACTCGCCAACATGCCTTGTGACAAATCCCAACCTCGCTCCAGTAAACCCCCTAATTCATCGAACACCTCTGCCAATGCATGCCATATTCGTGCTCTTTCTTGCCAGTTTTGTAGAAATTGCTCACTTGCCACTTCAGTCGCATTTTTACCAGCCAGACGCAAGGCTTCTTGATGAAGTTGTTCAAGTGTTTCAGCATCCAACTTGAGTGAGAGTGCGGATGTGGAGAGGGCGGGCATGTTTTGCTGAATTGAGGAACAAACAGTGGATAAATCTTTTATTTCTTTAAAGTCTTTGACCACTTTTTTGCGTTGATGGTCGAATTGTTTTTGTAAATGAGGCTGTTGATTTTGTTCTTTTTTACGCTGTTCTTCTAGTTGTTTCAATTCTTCAAAATATTTGTCAATCTGCTCGCTTTGTATTGTTTCAAATTGGTTAACCGCATCACAAACCTCTAGCAACAGTTGATCGGTTAGCTCAGTTTGTTGGTGACAGAAACGTGCAATATCCAATTGTTCTAAAACATTCAGTATTTTGCCAAGAATCGGTTGATCGGGCCAGTCTATAGACTTCTCATGGGGCAAATGGCCTTCGAGCAGTGCTTTTCGCCATGTCATGATACCTTGCACACGTTGCGACAACTGCCCTTGTATATACCCATCACACTTCAAGATGCGAACATCGGTGCATTAGTAATGTGAAACCTATCAGTGATTCTTTTTCTCAATAAAATCTTTCGTCTTCCAATGCGCTTGAAAAAATTCAAAGATGCTTCCCGAAAATCTACAAACTTCTCATAGTACCGATTATAAGTAACCGCTTCATGCATCATTTTCCAAAGTCGCTCAATTGGATTTAAATTCGGTGAATAGGGCGGCAAATAGTGTAATTTAATGTTTGAGTCCTTGGCATAAGACTGAACGTCTTTGCTCTTATGATAAGCCGCATTATCCCAAATTACATGAATTTCTTTCTCTGGTGCATGCCGTTTGCGTAGAGATTTTAGAAAAGATTTAATGGTTTGCGCATTCACTCGCTCAACTTCAGTGTGGATTATTTTGTGACCATCCAAAGATACAGCACCAATGAAATTCAATCGTGTTTGACGAGCCGTTGTGGCAATATTCTTTCGAGTGCCTCTTAAAATCCATCCATAAGCCAACCGTGTTTGATACTGCGGATGAAAACTGTCCGAGAAATAGATTAAACCCTTGTTTTTAGCGTCTTTCGAAAGATGTTCATAGTCTTTGACAAACGCTTTTTGCGCCTGTGCGTTTGCTTTCGCTGGAACTGCATGAGGCTTCTTATGGCAGAAATTATTGCGATGCAGCCATTTTGTCATGCCGCTTACACTGTAAAGCTTACCAAAATTCAACTTCACATAAGTGCAAATGTCCTTAACATAAGGATAAGTCATTCCTTCTACGTGTTTAACGAGCTTTGCTGTTTCATTCTCGTCTCAATCACTTTTGCTGCCCCCGTTTTCGGGCTTCAGCTTAGCTTTAGAAAAATAATCATCGACATGGCGTCTAATAGTCTCATCATCTAAAAGCAAAATCCTAGAAATTTCTGAATAACTATAACCCTCATCAAAAGCTAAAACCGCTTTTATTCGGTCTCGAATACGCCCATCTCTCTCTTTACGATGAGATTTTATGAGTTCATCGCGCTCGCTCGGTGTTAAAGGATTGTTCATAAGCTTATTTTGACCATAATCAGCTAGCTAATGTAAGTATTCTAGATTCGCATTTTCAATGGCGATTGGTATATATTACTGGGCTTAGCCCTATCTTGTGTGTACTTCTCCATTGGCACTATGTCAAGAAACCAATTTATAAAAAAACGCAGCATTGCATTATTAGTATCACTCACGCCTTTTGTCGCTGGGATTTTCCTGGTAGCTACATTAATGAATATGGGGTTGAAATTAATGCAATGATTGTTGTTTCTCTTACCATGATATTTTTTGTCATTGCATTGGTTTACACTGAGTCCAGAACGCAATTATTCAAACTCATGGTTAAGGTACCTAAAACAAAAGAAAGGAAATTGAGCCAGAAACTACAGAATGAATTGGAAAATCTTCAAGTAAAAATGATGTATTGTGAGAGTTGCAATCTTAAGAAAGCACTCAGGAATATAGAGTTTTACGCTATGCAGGAAGCCTTGAAACAGGCAAACGGCAATCAAGCCCGTGCTGCGGCGATATTGAACATGCCCACCAGCACCTTCAACCAGAAGTTGAGGCAAATTGATAAGCAGGATGTTGACCAATGTTGACTTTGGATTTTAGTAACACTGAACCAGAAATCAAAGATCGTGGATTCGTATAATAAGTGCATAACTACCGCGCGCAACTGAAGCTAGCACCTTCGCTCTAGAAATACAAGATTTAGATGTGTACTGCGAACAGTTGCAACCCACTTGTTAGAGAAAAGCAATGAGCTACCATCATTTAAGTTTATCCGAAAGACATTATATAGAGACAGAGCGCAAACTAGGGACATCGATCAATAAAATAGCTCAGACACTAGGGCGTTCACAAAGCAGCCTATCGCGCGAACTCCATCGCAATATAGGACACAGGGGCTATCGTCATCAACAAGCGAATAAACGAGATCAAGAACGTCATCAAAGCAAGACTAAAGCAGCTAAATTGACGGCTCTTCCCTTCTTTAAGTGGGTGATTTTCAGCGATGTATGCCAGTGGGATATAAATCCAACCCACCCAAATGAAAGTAGATCGCTGCCTTATATCGTTCACGATTTCTGAAACCACACGCTCGATTCTTCAAACTTCGGATCGTGCTGTTAATGCCTTCTGCTCGTCCATTGTTGGCCTTAAGAACAATAGCGTTGACGATGCCCCACAAATGCTCTTTAATCGTTCTGGTCACTTCCTTCATGGGTTCTAGGCGACATCTCTGAGCCCAGCTCAACCACTTCTTCCAGGCTTTGATTGCCCAAGCTGTGGATGGGTAATCCCATAAGCTCATCGCCAGTTCACCGATAGCCCAGGCACAAGCTGTTTTAAGGGTTGAGTGTCTCAGTGGTTCAAAGTTATCCCACTGCTCTTTAGACAGGTTCTCAGGGTTTGTCAGCCCGTTGCAACGAGTTCCCTTTAGCCACTCTATACCCTTGCTTATAAGGGTTTTATTCTCTTCCATGCGAACCTGATTGACCGCTTTACCGAGGGACTGGGCAATAGGGAATTTATCAAATGCTATCTTCCGGTCTGCCTGCGGAATAGTTTCCCTGACTGACTTGATATAAGCTTTGGGCCTATCCATCGTCACACATTCAATACCTTTTTTGGCGTCATCCGCCAACGTATCAAAATACTCATTGAGGCTGTCGCTTTTACGCTCATCAGCGACATGGATAACGACGCCTTTATCGCGGTCAGTCACTACCGTGACGTATTCGTGGTGCTTTTGAAAGAGGTCTCATCAACAGCGAGTCGTTTTGGAGGCTTGGCATCCCCGCGAGCAAGACCTCTGTTCACGGCACGTTGCTCAATACCATCAATGGCGTTCCAGCTAAGCTTCATTTGTCGTGCAACAGCCTTGGTTGTTGCTTCTTTAAGCCAGTCAATGACCCAGGCTTCAAACACGGCTGTATATCGGGAGTCTGATTCAGCCCAAGGAACGTCAATGGCCAACACCTTGTGTTCAGGGCACTGGACACGGGGAACACGGGCGACGAGGATAGTTTGGAACTGACAGGTATCCCAATGCCGCCACTTCTGGATAATGTGGTCGTAACCCGGACAGGGCTTAGCGCAAACACGGCATTGGCAGCCTTTTTTGCCAGTGTGCTCAATAAAGACTTTAACCTGTTGCGCCTGAAGGGACAGCTCGACATCAGACACGAACCAGGGTGTTTCAATACCTAGTATTTGAGAATAGAGTTTCTTGTCGCGCATGGATGCATCTTTGCATTGAGTGTTTAGATTATGCTAAACCGCCCACGCAAATTAGGGAAGAGCCTCTTATTTCGATGGATTGAGGTAAAGGCAATGGAATTAATTGATACCGATGGTAAAAGTGCTGATATCACCTTGATTTTGAATTAAGGATGGGTGCAGAGCATTCCGAAGTTACTCAATTATTGGCCAAGGTAAGCCGGGCCGAGGCCTTACGTCCAGAGACACTCAACACCTTACTCACGCCTATTATTCCCCGCGTCACCCGCACGCTGGTGCGTGCCGGTGTGCGAGTGGCCGAGGCCTTAGCAGCCTTACCTTGACCTGGAGATGGACTCACCCTACGAACAACTGGCGGGCGCAGCAATACGCTCTGTCATCGCCGCTGGCCCTCGCGCTGGACGCGCCACGATGCGGTTGCACGCTCCGTTGTTGGCTGTGGAGCCGAGCGGCGCGACAGCGAAGCCATTGACCGGCGCGGGTGATAGGTTCTCGCTGAACTGCGCCGTTGCTTGTGAAGCGCATGAACGGGCCAAGCTCGAACGAGTGTGCCGTTACAGGGCGCGAGGTCCGATAGCGCAAGAACGCCTAAGCATTGAGGGTGACGGGTGGGTGGTGCTTGAGTTGAAGCGCGCGTTTAGCGACGGCACCACACACGTATTGTTCGAGCCGCAGGACTTCATCGCGCGATGGGCGGCGCTGGTGCCGCGCCCCAAGGCTCATTGGGTGAGAGACCACGGATTATTCGCGCCCAATGCGCGCGAACGAGCCGACATCGTGGCTCGCCCCAGGGTGGCGAGCCAAGTGAGTGCGAACGATGAATGCGTGTCCCATGTTGGCAGTACGCCGTTGAGCTGGATGGCCCGACTTAAGCGGGTGTTCGCCATTGATATGAAGCAGTGCCCTCATTGTGGCGGCGAGTTGCAAGTGATTGCTGTCATGACCGAGCCTGGCGTCATTTCGCGCATTCTCGAACACACTGCTCTGCAAGGGCTGGTGCAGCCACGTGCGCCGCCGTTGGCTTTGGCGAACTGATGTCAATGACCCCATCTGGCCGACAGACCGCCAGGGACAGCGCACGCGCGTCATTGGGGTCGTTGAGCGCGCAGCTTGTATGTCGTAGGCGCCGCGCTCGTCAACTGTAGGCCTACCCCCCCCCCCACCCGACCAATCCTCCCCGGCGCAGAGCTATCAACGCCTTTTCGCCCCACCATCCAATACCTCGGCTTTGAGCTGGAATGGGCTTTTGTTTTTACTATCCTCACTTATGTGAAGTTGAATTTTGGTAAGCTTTACAGTGTAAGCGGCATGACAAAATGGCTGCATCGCAATAATTTCTGCTGTAAGAAGCCTGATGCAGTTCCAGCGAAAGCAAACGCACAGGCGCAAAAAGCGTTTGTCAAAGACTATGAACATCTTTCGAAAAACGCTAAAAACAAGGGTTTAATCTATTTCTCGGATAGTTTTCATCCGCAGTATCAAACGCGGTTGGCCTGTGGATGGATTTTAAGAGGCACTCGAAAAAGTATTGCCACAACGGCTCGTCAAACACGATTGAATTTCATTGGTGCTGTATCTTTGGATGGTCACACAATAATCCATACTGAAGTTGAGCGAGTGAATGCGCAAACCATTAAATCTTTTCTAAAATCTCTACGCAAACGGTATACACCAGAGAAAGAAATTCATGTAATTTGGGATAATGCAGCTTATCATAAGAGCAAAGACGTTCAGTCTTATGCCAAGGACTCAAACATTAAATTACACTATTTGCCGCCCTATTCACCGAATTTAAATCCAATTGAGCGACTTTGGAAAATGATGCATGAAGCGGTTACTTATAATCGGTACTATGAGAAGTTTGTAGATTTTCGGGAAGCATCTTTGGATTTTTTCAAGCGTATTGGAAGACGAAAGGCTTTATTGAGAAAAAGAATCACCGATAAGTTTCAAATTATTGATGCACCGATGTTCGCATCTTGAAGTGTGATGGGTATAGACGATTCTAAGCTCATTCAAAAGTTTGTGGGACAGCAATGATGTTGATGACATCGTTTTCCTGCAGTGCTGCCAATACACTATCGAGTACACCATTTTTCGCCCAGCGATTGGCACGAGTATAAATGCTGTGCCAATGGCCAAACCTTTTTGGCAAACCTCGCCACTTGCAACCGTGCTCAGCGACATACAAAATGGCGTTCAACACCAGTCAATTGGGTATTTTGACGTTACCTCTTTGAACAGGAAGAAGTTTTTGAATAATTTTAAGGGGCTGTCCTAGATAACCGTTTTTATCTAGGATGGCTGAATGAGAAAAAGCAGGCTGAGTTGGCATAAACAATCACGATTGATTGAGCTATTTGTTGCGGGAACAACAGCACGAACGGCAGCCCAGTGGTTAGATGTGAATAAGACGACTGCAAGCTACTACTTTCATCGGCTCCGGCAGCTGATTTATGCGCACAGCGAGCACTTGGAGTGGCTTGAAGGTGAAGTAGAAGCAGATGAACGTTATTGGGGTGGCAGGCGCAAAGGCAAACGAGGCCGGGGCACGTTAGGGAAAGTGCCCGTATTGGGACTGTTAAAGCGACATGGCAAGGTTTTTACGGTGCTGATACCCAATGCCAAAGCCGATACATTACTGCCGGTCATTGGGCAAAAGGTAAGGCCGGACAGTATGGTTTACACGGACACATTCGGCCGCTATAACGCACTGGATGTATCAGAATTCAAGCACTACCGTATTAACCCCAGTGAACGGTTTGCTGACCAGCAAAACCCCATTAACGGTATTGAGAATGTCTGGAATCAGGCGAAGCGCCATTGGCGCCGATTCAACGGGGTGGCACGAGAGCATTTTCACCTATTTTTGAAGGAATGTGAGTGGCGTTTTGATAACAGTCACCCAAAGAGCCAATTAAAGCAATTAACTCAATGGGTTAGAAGTGAAATGGGCTCGTTGTCTAGGACAGCCCCTAAAATAAAGCCTTATGTCCGATCAATCCTGAGCCGAAGCCAATGGCGCAACCCCCACCTGCCGTGATAAGCCTTATGCTTTCGGTCATTGATTCATTCAAGAATCCTCTTACTCCTAAGGCGGGACACCACGATAACAGGATTCATCAATTACGAAAAAGAACTGGCAGAGGCGGTGGAGAATCTGGAACAGGCTCTGCTCGAAAAAGAGATGCAATTAGAGGTCGAACGCGACCAAAACCGTGCGGAGATCGAAAAAGAGTCAGCCCTCGCGAAGATGGGGCTGCAAAGCTTCACGCAGCCCCTCTCCCAACAGATTGAAGGCCAGTACCACTAGCAAAATAGCGCTACCGGGGATGAAGAACAGCCAGGGTGCATCGAATACATAATCCCTGGCTCCAGCGAGAATGTTACCGAAGGTGGCGTTAGGCGGCTGCACACCGAAACCTAGGAAGCTCAAAGCGGATTCGGTCAATATGGCGCTGGCAACGCTGATGATGGCGGACACGATCACCGGTGCCATGGCATTGGGCAACATATGCTTCACGATCACCCGCCACTCGGGCAAACCGGCGGCAATAGCAGCCATGACGAAATCTCTCTCGCGCAGGGCGAGGAATTCAGCTCTAACGAAGCGGGCCATCGCCATCCAGCCGGTAAGCCCTATAACGATCATGATGTTGTAGATGCTGGCGGGCAGTAACGCCACCACCGTCAAAATCAGAAAAAAGAAGGAAAGCTCAGCATCACGTCGGTAAAACGCATGATGAGGCCATCCACCGTCACCGGCCCCAGCCGCCGATCACCGTAATAACCGGCGATGGCCCCCAACGTCACCCCGATGAGCAATGAAATAGTGACCGCGACAATACCTATGGACAACGACACAAAAGAGCCCTGCAACATACGGGCAAATACATCCCGGCCCAGATCGTCGGTGCCGAGCAGGTAAATGCCGAAGGCTGGCTGCTCGGCCATTGGTAGCAGCGCCGACGCTTCGCTAAACGGCGGGCGCAACTTGTCGATGAGCCGCACCGTGCCCGGATCGAACACCACGGCCCATTCGGTCAATGCCTTGCCGAGCACTGCGGCCAACAACATCACGCCTAGCAACCCCAGCGCGGCCATGGCCAAACGGTCATGGACAAGCGCCCGCCAAGCCGGCCGCAAAAGCGTACTCATGGCGCATTGATCCGCGGATCCGCCCAAGCGTAGAGCAAATCGGAAAGAAAAGTACCTATTAAGGTGAGGGCCGCCGCAAAGAAATTTACCGTCAAGATGATGGGATAGTCACGGGCGAGAATAGCGTCATAGCTGAGGCGGCCTATACCGGGCCAGGCAAAGATCTGTTCAATGATGACACTGCCGCCTATAAGCCCAGGCAGCAGCAAACCGAACATGGTGACGAACGGGAGCAGCGCACCGCGCAGAGCATGATCATAGATGACGCTCTCCTCGGGCAGGCCCTTGGCGCGCGCCGTGCGCACGTAGTCAAACGACAGTACCTCCAGCATTTGAGCACGCACATAACGCGACAAAATAGCGATGCCCACCGCCGCCGACATCAGGGATGGGATGGCCAGGTGCCAGAGGGCATCCATCGCACGGGTAAACGCCCCTGCCGCCTCGGCACCGAAGGTGCGCAGGCCGATGACAGGAACGCCTAAAGCGTTCACCAGCCACAAAATCAGCACATAAGCGAAGAAAAAGCTGGGTACGGAAATGAGCAAATAAGCCACCACGGTAGCACCGCGATCATAGAGCGACCCACGCCGCAACGCCGCATAGATGCCAGCGGGAAACGACAGCGTCCAAATGACAACGGTGGACAATACGAATAGCGGCAGGGAATTTAAAAATCGCTCCCAGATGCGTGACAACACTGGCTGCCCGTCTTTAAACGACGTGAGCCGCCCGGTCATCAGATCCCGCACCCAGTACAGGTATTGCAGGTAAATGGGTTTATCCAAATGAAACGCCGCCCGGATCTTGGCCACATCCTCGGGCTTCATCCGCGGATTGCTAGGATCGACCTCACTCGCCTCCCCTGGCGCCAGATGAACCACCGCATGGGCCAACACAGACACCACCACGAGCAATAGAAGCCGACTCACCAGATTGCGCGCTAACCAGCCCAGCATCAGCCTAGCCGTCCGCCGCCAGGCGTGGCTGATCGCCTGCGCTCTTGTACCAGCGGTTCATGAAGTACCACGGTTCGCCGCTTCGCGAGGGCCGCACCGGTGCCTCGCCGCCGGCGGTGGTGCGCATGACCCATTTTTTATCGAACATGCGCGTTGCCCGGGGGGCGAATAAAAACGTATAGGGCTGATCGGCGGCGATAGTGCGGTGCAGCGCATGGGTGAGTTCAATCAACCGGTCACGGTCGTATTCGCGCCGAATGCGCTCCAACAAAGCATCCGCCTCAGGGTTGTGGTAGTGGACGAAATTGAATTTACCGAAACCGGTCTCACCCGAATGCCATAGCGAGAACAGATCGTAGTCCACACCTAAATTCCACCCCAATACCACCGCATCGAACGCGGACGGGTTGATGAAATCTTCCAGGAACACCGCCCATTCGAAGAGTTGCGTGTTGGTTTTGACGCCTATTTTGTGCCAACTGGCCTGGGCGATGGCGAGCACCGCTTTGCGGACCGGATTACCGTTATTGGAGATAAGGTTGATTTCAAACCGCTTACCCTCTTTAACCAGCCAACCGTGCGCATCGGGTTGCCAACCCAGCGACAACAGCGCCTCCCGCGCCCCCTCGGGATCGTAGGGCAAGCCCGCATAGCGGGTGTCGTACCACGGTGTGGTATGGGCAAACGGACCGGTAACCGGCTCACCTTGGCCCTGTAACACGAAGCGAATGATGGACTGAACGTCAATGGCCATACCGAGCGCGCGGCGCACTCGATGATCATCCAGGGGCGGGCGGGCATTGTTATAACCGATGTAGGTATAGCCGCGCAGTGGCGTACTTATCTGACGATAACGTGCATCCGCCCGCATCCGCTCCGCCTGATGGGCCTGCGCACTGTATACATCCACGGCGCCAGCGCGAAATTCCAACTCCTGGGTAAGCAGATCCGGAATCACCCGAAGTGCGAACCTGTCTAACAACGGCGCCCCCTCCCAATAATCCTCATTAGCGCTGAGTTCTATCACCTCATCACCGTCCCAGCGGGCGAAACGAAACGGGCCGGTACCCACGGGATTGCGCGAGAAATCGGCGTCACGCAGGCCGAATTCAGTCCGCGCACCACCGTCCAAGCCGCGCGCCTCGGCCTCCTTCGCAAGCGCCTCGTCGTTGAGCAGATGTTGCGGCAATATACCGATGGTCCAAGCGTTCACGGCCGGTGAAAACAACCGCTTGTAGACCACCCGTACGGTATACGGATCGACCACTTCCAGCGCCTTGACAGGCTCGAACATGGCGGTCCTGGGGGACAGGTTCTTAGGTGCCATAAGCGCGTTGTAGGTAAACCGTACGTCTTGCGCATCGAAGGGTTCACCGTCATGAAAGCGCACCCCTTGGCGCAACTTGAAGGTCAATACCGGGTTGTGCTCCAACAACGGCAGCGCCTCACGCACCGCCTGTACTACGGCCTCGTTGTCCCGCACCGCCCCTATCTTGGGCTCGGCTAAGAAGTGCAACGCATCGAAGCGCTCTGTATAGTTCGGTCCCAATACCGGCAACAACCGCTGCATAAGATCTTGATCAACGCCCTTGAGCGCAAGGCGCAACCGTGCCGGCGCTGCCAGGCGAATAGCTAGTGGGCGAACGGCTACCGATTCCTCATCGTCTCCCGCCGGCGCTTGCCGCTCGATAACCCGCGGCGCCTCAACGGTGATGTCCAACAAAGCATCATCCCAACCGTCGCTAGCCGCCTGCGCGGTGATGCGTGCGGCCAGCTCGGCTGCATTCACCGAGGCCCCCACAACAGAGCCATCGGCCAGCGCCGCCCCGGGCAGCACCAACAAGTAAGCGGTTTCCTCAAGTGACCAATCAGTAGCCAAACGCCCTCGAAACCCCAAGTCTTCATCCAGGTCCAACAGACCATCGAAAACCTGATCCGAGATGCGCCCACTGACCGTGTCGCTGAACAAGATAGGATTCAATATCTTCGCATCCCCGATCGACGCCTCGATCAGGGTGTTTGCCCGTTGCGGTACAGTGGCTAGCTGCGACTCATAGGTAGGCACCCAAAAGTACGCCTGCGCGAGCAGCGCGATAACGAGCACTGGCAAGATTAACAAAACACGCCGGATATTCATGGACGTCTATAATATATGCATCTTCAACAGATCCCCGCCCATCCGCCCATGATCCAACTGCGCTTTTTTCGCTGCACGCTCATATTGTGGTTGACGCTGCCGCTGGTGGTGTTAGATGGCGCCCAGGCTCAAGACCGTCCAGCCCGGGTTAAAGTGGATACCGTAGTGAAAGAACCGTTACGTCAAACCGTACCCATCCTCGGGCGCATCGTGGCCAAAGAACAGGGCGCGGTCGCCGCTGGTGTGCCCGGGCCGCTGCGTAAAGTCCATGTGCAGGTGGGCGACAAAGTCAAAGTCGGCGAGCTGTTGGCTGAGTTGGTTACCGATATGCGCGAGGCGATGATCGCCCGCAGTGCCGCAGATCTCACCATTCACGAAGCGCGCAAGAACGCGGCCAAAGCCCAGCTTCTTATCGCCAAGGACGAGATGCAGCGCTTGGAGAAACTCAAAAACTCCTCCGCTTTTCCCCGCGCCCGTTACGAAGACCAACAGCACGAAGTGGTGCGTTTCACTTCACAGCTAGCGGAGGCCAGTGCCGCTTTTACCCGCACCGATGCGCAACTGCGGGCGGCGCGCATCGATTTGGCCCGCACGCAAATCCGCGCGCCCTATGACGCCGTGGTCACCCGCAAGCACGTGTCGGCGGGCGCCTACCTGCGGCTAGGCGATGCCATCGTCACGCTGATGGCGGCCAACGATCTGGAAGTGGAGGCGGATGTCCCCAGCGAACGTTTGGGCGGCGTGATCCCCGGAGTCAAAATGGACGCGGTTTTCGACAACGGCGAGAGCATTCAAGTCACCGTACGGGCGCTCATCCCGGATGAAAACCCGCTCACCCGCACACGGCCGGTGCGCTTCTCCGCCAACTTGGATCCGAAGGCGGCCATAGCCGCCAATCAATCCATCACCGTGGCCATCCCGGCCGGCGAACCGCGCCAAGTCGTCTCCGTGCACAAAGACGCCATCATCAACCGCAAGGGACAGCAACTGGTGTACGTGGTGGCGGACGGTAAAGCCAACATCCGGCTCGTGCAACTCGGCGAGGCAGTAGGTCCGCGCCTCGAGGTACTCGACGGGTTGGCGCCGGGCGAGGTCGTGGTGGTGCGCGGCAACGAACGCTTACGGCCAGGGCAGGCCGTAGAACCCGGCAAAACCTAGCTGCCGCCCCAACGATTACCTGAGCCGCCCTCGCCGATGGACCTTATCCGCACCTCCATTGCCCGCCCGACGGCGGTGGTGGCGGCAGTCCTCATGGTCATCATGTTCGGCTTGGTGGCCCTTGAGACCATTCCCATTCAGCTCATCCCGGACGTCAATCGTCCGGTGATCACCATTGACACCAACTGGCGCAGCGCCTCACCGGCGGAAGTGGAACGCGAGATCGTCAACCGGCAAGAGGAGGTGCTGCGCGGCATCGAAGGTCTCACCGAAATGGTGAGCAAATCGTCCGATGGCAGCGGCCAG
The DNA here is from genome assembly GCA_012103455.1 of Gammaproteobacteria bacterium. Taxonomy (GTDB): domain Bacteria; phylum Pseudomonadota; class Gammaproteobacteria; order HK1; family HK1; genus WLWT01. Next base: position 275,005 of record WLWT01000001.1, on the reverse strand, counting down.
ATCACCTTGGAATTCGCCGTTGGCACCAACATGGACAAAGCACTGCTGTTGGTATCAAAGCGCCTTGACCGGGTGAGCGGATATCCCGAGGAAGCCGACGAACCCACCTTGAAAACCGCCGGCTCCGAGGATCAGGCCATCGCCTGGATCATCGCTAAATACCGACCCGGCAGCGGCGGCGACAAACCCGACATCCACATCCACGGCGAGTTTGCCAAGGACGTCGTTCAAGATCGCTTGGAACGGGTACCTGGCGTGGGCAGCGTAGATGTATTCGGTGGCGCCGACCGTGAGATCCGTGTCGTCATAGATCCGCGCGCCCTGGCCCGCTTTCGCCTCACGGTCAGCGATGTGGTACGGGCGGTGAGAGCCAGCAACGCCTCCATCACCGGTGGTGATATCACCGAGGGCAAACGCCGCTACATCGTGCGCACAGAAGGCGATCTCAGCACCGTTGCTCAGATTGAAGCGGTGGTGCTGCGCTCCCAGCGCGACCCGGCCACTGGCCGTCTGGCCAGAGTCACCGTAGGCGATGTGGCGCAGGTGGGTTATGCCTACCAAGAGCCGCAGGCGCGCATCCGCAACATGGGCGACCCATCATTGGCCATCCGCGTCACCCGCGAAACCGGCGCCAACGTTATCGAGACCATGAACAGTATTCGCCAAACGCTGGAGGAATTATCCGCCGGTGTGGTGGCAGACGCCGGCTTGCAGCTACGGCAAGTCTACGACGAGACCATCTACATAGACTCAGCCATCGATCTAGTGCAGCAAAACATCTATGTAGGCGGTGTGCTAGCCGCGTTGATGCTGCTGCTATTCCTGCGCTCCTGGCGGGCCACTCTTATCATCGCGCTTGCCATTCCCGTCTCCGTCATCGGCTCCTTCGTCGCCATGGCCGCCCTAGGCCGCTCGCTCAACGTGATTTCCTTGGCCGGTATCGCGTTTGCCGTAGGCATGGTGGTGGACGCCGCCATCGTCGTGCTGGAGAACATCTACCGCTTGAAGCAACGGGGCATGGCCACCCAAGAGGCCGCTTATCAAGGCGCCAAGCAAGTGTGGAGCGCCGTGTTCGTATCCGCCCTGACCACCGTGATGGTATTCATCCCCATCCTTATCTTGGAGTCGGAAGTAGGACAGCTTTTCCGCGACATCGCGGTGGCCATCTCCGTCGCCGTATTGCTCTCATTGCTGGTCGCGGTCACTGTTATTCCGGCCCTCTCGCAGCGCTTGCTGGGCGGCGATGTAGGGGGGCGCAAACCTCTGGCGCTGCCCGGGCTCGATCACTTCGGGCGTGGTTTCACCACCCTCGCCACCGGCTTTGCCCACCTGACTTTCAAACATAAAACCCTGGCGCTGGCGGTGGCATTAGGGGTATCGGCCGCCGCCGTGGGCCTAACCCATAGTTTCTTACCCAAGGCCGATTACCTACCTGCCGGCAATCGCAATCTAGTCTTCGGCATGATGCTGCCCCCCCCCGGCTACAACCTGACCACCACCACGGGCATCGCCGAATCGCTAGAAGCAACAGTCCGGCCCCTTTGGGTGACCGGGAAGAAGAGTACAGACAAGGCCCAAGCGGCCCCAAGCGGCGGCCCACCCGGGATCACCAACTTCTTTTTCGTCGCCTTCAGAGGCTTGACCTTCCTCGGCGCCGTCTCCGCCGATGCGAGCCGGGTGGCTGAGTTGATCCCGGTTTTGCGCCGGCCCATGTTCAGTGAGCCCGGCACCTTCGGTTTCGTCTCCCAACGCTCGATCTTCGGGCGCTCCATAGGCGGTGGCCGGCGCATCGACGTAGACATCTCGGGCGGTAACTTGGAGCAGGTATTGGGCGTAGCGCTAAGAGCCATGGGCCATATCGCCAGGGTGTTGCCACGCCAAGAGGGCACTCAGATCCGGCCCAATCCCGGCCTTGAACTGGGCGCTCCCGAAGTCCGGGTGTTGCCAGATCGGGTACGGCTGGCCGACGCCGGCGTTACTGTGCGCGAACTCGGTTTGACGGTAGACACTTTCAACGACGGCCTGCGCCTTGCCGAGATCACCGTAGACGGCGAGCGCCTGGACCTCATGCTGGCAGGACCGCCGGTGGCGGCGGAACAAACTCAACGCATCGGGGCTTTGCCGGTAGTGACCCGCGACGGCTTGATTCTTCCCGCCGAATCGCTGGCCAAGATCGCCCTGACCTCCGGCCCCACCGAAATCCGCCACAAAGAACGGCGCAGAACGGTGACCATAGAAGTGAGACCGCCCGAACACTTGGTACTGGAAGCGGCCATGGACAAGCTCAACGAAGGCGTTGTCAGCGCCCTGCGCCAAGAAGGGCTGCCATCGGGCGTACGCGTAGCGCTGTCCGGAACGGCGGACAAATTGGAGCAAACACGCGAGGCCATGAAATGGCAACTGGTCATGGCGCTCATCATCGTCTACCTGGTCATGGCGGTACTGTTCGAGAGCTTCATCTATCCGGCCGTCATCGTCTTGTCCGTGCCGCTGGCGACGGCCGGTGGTGTAGGTGGCCTGTTGCTGCTAAACGAATACCAGCTCCAACCGCTGGACATGCTCACCATGCTGGGTTTTGTCATCCTCATCGGCATCGTCGTCAACAACGCCATCTTGCTGGTGCACCAGACCTTGTTTCATCTGCGCGTAGAGGGCATGGACGCGGGCGCCGCCATCGTCGAAGCCACCCGCAACCGCATCCGGCCGATCTTCATGTCCACCCTGACCTCCGTCTTCGGGATGGTGCCACTGGTGGTATTCCCGGGGGCCGGCTCGGAGTTGTACCGCGGATTAGGCTCAGTGGTCGTAGGTGGACTGGCCCTATCGGCTCTGCTCACCCTCATCATCGTCCCACCCTTATTGTCCCTAACCGTGGGCCTGCGCACCCGCAAGAGCACCTATATCCAACCGTCGCCCGCAGAACAGCCCGGATGAGCCACCCGCGTTAGCCTACGCCGCCCGCCAAACCGGGCCCCCAAAAATCGGCACGAATGAACCGGCACCAATGAAGGAGCTCCCCATGGTACGCCACGGTGGCCAAATCCTGATCGATCAACTCGCTATACACGGCTGCGACAGGGTGTTTTGCGTGCCGGGCGAATCCTACCTGGCGGCGCTGGACGGGCTGCACGCCCACAACCGCATCCAAACCATCACCTGCCGGCAAGAAGGCGGCGCGGCGATGATGGCAGATGCGTACGGCAAGCTGACGGGTAAGCCCGGCATCTGTTTCGTCACCCGTGGCCCTGGGGCCACCAATGCATCCAGCGGCGTGCACGTGGCGTTTCAGGACTCGACGCCGATGATCTTGTTCGTGGGCCAGGTCGCAAGAGAGGCCATGGAGCGCGAAGCTTTTCAGGAAATCGACTGCCGGCGCATGTTCGGTGAAATGGCCAAATGGGTGGGACAGATCGACAACATTCACCGCATCCCGGAATACGTCGCCCACGCCTGGCATACGGCCCTCGCGGGACGGCCCGGGCCAGTGGTCCTAGCGCTACCGGAAGATGTACTGTCCAGCCAGGCGGAAGTCGAGGATGCCCGCCCGGCAGTGCCGGTGCACACGGGCGTCAGCGCAGCGCAGACGACGGCGGTGCGCGCCATGCTGGACGCCGCTGAGCGGCCACTCATCGTCGCCGGCGGCGGCGGTTGGTCAGCACAATGCGCCCGCCTCATCGGCGCCTTCGCTGAGGCCAACCACATCCCGGTGTGTACTTCTTTCCGCTGCCAGGACTACATCGACAACCGCAACCGGGCCTACGTAGGCCACACCGGTATCGCCATCAGTACCGCTCTAGCGCAGGCTTTCGCCGATTGCGACTTGCTCATCAGCGTCGGTTCACGGCTGGGCGAGCTGACCACCCGCGACTATGGCTTGATCAGCATCCCGAACCCCAAACCCAAACTCATCCACGTGCACGCGGGCGCCGAGGAATTGGGACGGGTATACCGGCCCGATCTCGCCATCAACGCCTCCGCCAACGCATTTTTAGAAGCGCTGAGTAACATCGAAGTGGCCAACAACGAGCGCTTCCAAGCCTGGTGCGAGACCGGCCGCGCCGCCTTCGAGGCAGAGCTGGTACCCGAGCCCACTCCGGGCGATGTACGCCTGGAAGACATCATCTGTTGGCTGCGTGAGAACCTGCCAGAGGATGCCATCATCTGCAGCGGCGCCGGCAACTACTCAGCTTGGATTCACCGCTATTACACCTTCAAGGACTACCGCACGCAGCTCGCGCCCACCTCGGGCTCCATGGGTTACGGCGTCGCAGCGGCGGTGGCGGCCAAAGCCACCTTTCCCCACCGTACCGTGGTCAGCATCGCCGGCGACGGCTGCTTCATGATGACCGCGCAGGAGATGGCAACGGCGGTGCAACACAGCCTCCCGGTCATCTTCATCGTCGCCAATAACAATATGTTCGCCACCATCCGCATGTACCAGGAGCAGCGCTACCCCGGGCGGCCAAGCGCCACCTCGCTCACCAATCCGGACTTCGCCGCCATGGCCGCAAGCTTCGGCGCCCATGGCGAGCGCATCGGTTCCAGCGAGCAATTCCCCGCCGCCTTTGCCCGCGCCCAAGCCGCCGGCCGCACCGCGCTGATAGAACTGCCAACCGATCCTGAAGCGTTATCGCCGCGCCTTAAGATGAGCGCCTTAAAGCCCCGACTTATCGCTACTCCCTGAATTCATCTTGGAGCCCCAAAAACCATGCCTAGCCACCTTGCCGACGCGTTCGCCGACAACACGTTTGTAGTCACCAGCGAACTGACCCCGCCCAAAGGCACCGATCTCACGGCGCTGCTGCAAAAAGCCAAGGAACTGGCGCCGCGCATCAATGCATTCAACCTGACCGACTCCCACAACGCACGCATGAGCATGGCCCCCATCGCCGCCGCCCATTTGCTGTTAGATGCCGGCATCGAGCCCATCTTGCAGATGACCTCCAGAGACAGAAACCGCATCGCCCAGCAATCGGATCTGCTGGCCGCCAGCGCCTTGGGCATACACAACGTCGTATTCATGGGCGGCGATCCGCCTACCAACGGCGATCATCCCGACGCCAAAGCCGTATTCGATCTGCCCTCTATTCCCCTACTGGCGGCGGCCCGCGGACTGAACAGTGGCCATGATCTGATGGGCAACGAGCTGAAAGGCGCGACGGATTTCTGCATCGGCGCCGTGGCCAATCCAGGGGCTGACGATCAAGACAAGGAATTGGACCGGCTCAGAGAAAAACTGGATGCCGGCGCCACTTTCTTCCAAACCCAAGCGGTTTACGACGTGGAGGCATTCGCCCACTTCTCCGAGCGGGCGAATGCTTTAGGCGCACGCCTGCTGGCCGGCATCATTCCGCTCAGATCGCCGAAGATGGCGCGCTTCATAGACGAGAAGATACCCGGGATCAACGTACCGGAACGGCTGATGGCACGGGTGGATGCTGCCACTGACAGCAGCGCCACCGCTGTGGCCATCGCCGCCGAGACCATCCAAGCGCTGAAGGGGGTAATCAACGGCGTGCACATCATGGCCATCGGCTGGGAGAAGCACGTGCCGGCCATACTCGAAGCGGCGCAGATCGAAGCGGCCTAACAATCGCCGCCACTGCTCATCCCCCCCCCTAATTCATCCAACGATTTCATCCAACGATTTCATCCAACGATTTCATCCAACGATGCCCGCACTACTACCGGTGAGCCCCAAGCGTTAAACTTGGGACTTTTGCTCGGCGCCTCTACCAGAGGGTCGCTCGTCTTACCCCGCTCTCGAGGTGCATAAGCAGCCATGGCGCAAGTGGTTCCCTCATCCGGCAACCCGGACACAAAAATCTCCGTTCGCGAAACGTTCCATATCGATATTGACCTTGAAGTCCCAGCGTTCAGCGAACGCACCGAACACGTGCCACCCATCGATACCGCTTACCGGTTTGACCGGGATACCACACTCGCCATCCTCGCCGGCTTTGCTTATAACCGCCGCGTAATGATTCAGGGTTATCACGGCACCGGCAAATCCACCCATATAGAACAGGTGTCCGCCCGGCTCAATTGGCCATGTATACGGGTCAATCTGGACAGCCATATCAGCCGTATAGACTTGGTGGGTAAAGACGCCATCGTGCTGCGCGACGGCATGCAGGTCACCGAGTTCAAAGAGGGCATTTTGCCGTGGGCGTACCAGACGCCTACCGCCATCGTCTTCGATGAATACGACGCGGGCCGCCCCGACGTGATGTTCGTCATCCAGCGGGTACTGGAGGCGGAAGGTAAATTGACCTTGCTCGATCAGTCACGGGTGCTACATCCACACCCGTCCTTCCGGCTTTTCTCGACGACCAATACGGTCGGCTTGGGCGACACCACCGGCCTCTATCACGGCACCCAGCAGATCAACCAGGGGCAGATGGACCGCTGGAACATCGTCGCCACCCTCAACTATCTGGAGCACGCAGCGGAGGCCGAAATAGTCCTCGCTAAAGCCCCCGAATACGACTCCGATAAGGGGCGCAAGACGGTCGATAACATGGTGGCATTGGCCGATCTGACCCGCTCCGGTTTTGTCGCCGGTGATGTCTCCACCGTCATGAGCCCACGCACCGTGATCACCTGGGCTGAAAACGCCTCGCTGTTCAACGATCTGGGCTTCGCCTTTCGCCTCACTTTCCTGAACAAATGCGATGAGGTGGAGCGGCCCATCATCGCCGAGTACTACCAGCGCTGTTTCAATACCGAACTGCCGGAAACCGGCGTCCAAGCAGTGCTCGGTTAAACAAGTACTCAACTCAAGTACTCAACTAAGGGGCGGAACCACCCTATGAGCCAACAGCGCGGCGATGATCGACTGGAGAGCTTCCGCCAGCATACGGCGGCGGCGGCGCGCGCCATTGCCAAGCGCGACACCCTGGACGTCCGATTCGGGCCGGGCACGCCGATCATGCAAGACGGCACCCTGCACCTGCCCAAACCCGCAGCGGACTTGGAATACACCATGGTATGCCGGGTACGGGGTGAAGCCGATGCGCTAGCGTTGCGCCTGCGCCACCACGCCACCGGCACCCATGCCTCCAAATCACCATCGCTGGCACCGGCCCGCGAGGTCTTCGATGCGCTGGAGCAGGCCCGCTGTGAAGCGGTAGGTTCGGTGCGCATGATGGGTGTGGCCCATAACCTGGATGCAGCCATCGCCCAGAAATGCCGGGATGCCGGCTACGAACACCTGACCGACCGGGCCGATGCACCGCTATCCGAGGCGCTGCGCTTATTGGCGCGGGAGAAAATGACCGGACGTGCTATCCCGCAAGCAGCCAGCGCGCTGGTGGATTTATGGCGTCCCGCGCTGGAACAAAGCGTACATGAAGCGCTGGACCGGCTGACCGGGTACATGCACAACCAAACGCAGTTCGCTGACGCCGCCCACGAGGTGCTGCGCGAACTCGGCTTCGAAATCGAAGTGGAGGAAGAACAGAACGCCGACGATGGCGACTCGGACGACTCGCAAGGCGAAGACCAGGACGCGGGTGACACGCAAGGCGACGAGCAGGCGCAGATGAGCCCCGATGCCATTGAAGGTGCCGAGGGCGCCGACACCGAGCAGATGGAGGGCGATGAGACACCCACCGAAGGCGATAGGGATGACCGCCCGGATATGGACATGGACGCACAACCATCCGGTGAACAGTGGCCGCCGGACTTAAGTGGCCGTAACAGCGCCGATGCAAACCGTTACCACGCTTATAGCACAGAGTTCGATGAGATCATCGCGGCAGAGGAGCTGTGCGAGGCCGATGAGCTAAACCGCCTACGCGCGCAACTCGACGACCAAGTCTCGCACTTGCAAAGCGTGGTGGGCAAGCTCGCCAACCGCCTGCAACGGCGCTTGATGGCGAAACAGACCCGCTCGTGGGAATTCGATCTGGAAGAAGGCATCCTGGACGCTGCCCGGTTGGCCCGGGTGGTGGCCAACCCGACCCAGCCACTGTCGTACAAGTGGGAAAAACAAGCGCCCTTTCGCGATACGGTGGTATCGCTGCTCATCGACAACTCAGGGTCCATGCGCGGGCGGCCCATCACCGTAGCCGCCATCAGTGCCGATGTATTGGCCCGCACCCTCGAGCGTTGCGGCGTCAAAGTGGAAATCCTCGGCTTTACCACCCGCGCCTGGAAAGGCGGTCTATCGCGCGAGCGCTGGCTGACCAGTGGCAAACCGGCTAACGCCGGGCGCCTCAATGATCTGCGGCACATCGTTTACAAGAGCGCGGATGCGCCCTGGCGGCGGGCCAGGCGCAGTCTAGGACTGATGCTGCGCGAGGGCATCTTGAAAGAGAACATCGATGGCGAGGCCCTACTTTGGGCCCATGAACGGCTGTTGGGCAGACCCGAACAGCGGCGCATTCTCATGGTCATCAGCGACGGCGCCCCAGTGGACGACTCCACGTTGTCCGTCAACGCCGGCAATTACCTGGAGCGGCACCTGCGTGATGTCATCGACTACATCGAAAACCGTAGTCCCGTACAGCTTGTGGCCATCGGCATCGGCCACGACGTCACCCGCTACTACAACCGGGCGGTAACGTTGGTGGACGCGGAGCAACTAGGCGGCACTATGATGGACCAGCTCACGGAATTGTTCGATGTGGATGACGATGACAATAACCACCAGCGTACTGCGCTCAGCGCCACGGTGGCCAGGTAGAGCCGCAAAACTCATCTGCGGGGTAGCGCCTTTAAGGTAAAGTAGGCCCAGTTGGAACGGCGGGCGGCGCTGGAGGTTTCGATGCGCAAACGGTTCGTCACACTTGGCGTGGTAGTGATGGCGGCTGGCGTGGCGTGGTTGTGGAGTGCCGATGAAGGCGCGCAAACGGTAACCGATAAAATAACTGATAACACACCCGCCTCCTCCAACATTCCGGTCCCCGATCCCCGCGCTATCGAAATATCGCGGCAACACGCGCCGGCGAGACGTCCATTGCAGCCACCAGTGGCTCCGATCATGGCCGCTGCGGCTCGCGCGCCAAAAGCCCTCTCTCAACCGATGCCCACTCGAGCGGCACAAGCTGAAGCAGTCCCCCCTGCGCGATCGGCCTCAAAACCGGCCAAAGCATCAACTCCGCTAACAGCACCCGACGTTGCCGTCAAAGAACCTGCGGTAACCACACCTAAACCAGCTCGCCCCCCTCACGCACCCGCGCCCAACCCACACATCTCATCTGGCGACGGCCCGGCCATCCAGCTAGCCGTCTCCACCGCTGCTGCGCCGGCGCCGGTAAACGGCGCGCCCAAACGGCCTCAGCCTGAGCCAGCCGAGAACAAGCCGCCTAACCCACACATCTCATCTGGCGACGGCCCGGCCACCCAGCTAGCCGTCTCCGCCGGCGCCGGCGCAGCGCCGGCGCCGGTAAGCGACGCGCCCAAACGGCCTCAGCCTGAGCCAGCCGAGAACAAGCCGCCTAACCCACGCATCTCATCTGGCGACAGCCCGGCCATCCAGCTAGCCGTCTCCGCCGCCGCTGCGCCGGTAAACGACGCGCCCAAACAGCTTCAGCCCGAGCTAGCCGAGGACAAGCCGCCTAAACCAACATCACCTGTGCATCAATCACCCGAGCCTAAAGTAGCTAAACCGTCTATCCTGGCGCCTGTCCCACCGCCCCTCCCCGATACGCAACTAGGCAGCTTGCAACCCATAACCTTGCCCGCAAACATCAGCGCCGCTGCCATCAAACTGCCCACCGCCCTCACCCAGGCGCCACCTGGTTCTGGTTTGACACCGGGGTTGGCACCGAAGCTGACGAAACAGGCGAGAGCGTTCGTGGACCACATCGCCGCCGCCTTAATCCACCCCATAGAGACAGATAAGGCCGATCATTTCGTGCGGCCTGAACAACGGCTGCAGCTCTCAAGTACCGGGTTATCCGCGCTTGGACCGCGGCGCAGCGGCACGGCCGAGGAATTGCTACGCTCGCCAGATTTGGACCTCCACACCCCCATCACCGTGGTCCGGGTGACAGAGCGCCTAGAGCCGCTCGATCCAACCCGTTTGCTGGCCCGCTTCGACGGTGACTTGGGCACACCCATAGAGGTCAAGCAAGGCCAACGCATCACCCGCATGACCCTCGGCAAAGCGTTGCAGCACCACCGCTTGGAGCCGTCCGCCAAGCTCGAAGTCCTGAGCAAGCTGCCCCAATACGACGTGACCACCCTGGAGAAGCTGCGCGCCCAAACCGATGCCGCCCCTGGCACGCGATTCGAGATATTGCCGCACGTGGTTGAGTTCGATGAAACAACGGTGGAAGAATTGCTAGGCTTGCACAACAGAGCGAGTGGCGATTCCGTGTTCTACATACGCACCGTTAAAGCCAGCGATGTTCAAGGCATTTGGGGCATCATCCACTCCGGGTTGATAGATAACTTCGCCCGAGGCATGGCGCTGCAACGGGGCACGCACATCAACACCTATCAAGTCGCCATCCCAGGCGACGCCGATGAATTGCGCGCTGACTCCTCCAGTTCTTTTCTAGGCCGCCTCATTCACCGCAAAGCCGCCGCCACCACCATCTACAACTTCAAACAAGGGCGCATGAGCACCGATGCCGATCTGATCTTGCCGGGCCAACAGCTCATCATCGTGGACTTCTCGCCCAGTGAACTCATCGCCATCTATCAGCACTTCGTCTACCGCGCTAACGATGCCGCCGACCCTGTCCCCACGGCGCAACCGCAGCGCCAGCAATAACGCTCCTCACAAGTTCGCCAGCACTTCGTTCACGGCCTCCTCATCGGTCTGCGCCTGTGTATCCACCATGACGAACAGCGCTTGCGCGTTGACCGCATGGGCAGCGGCGGGGCTGGCATGCACGTTGCCCGTCCGGTCCTCGTAGGCCACGGCAACACCGAAGTCGTTTTCGATAAGCGCAATCACCACCTGCGCCCAGGGCTTACAGTCGATATCCACCGCCAGCCGGCGGTACTCGCCGCCCTCGGAGGTGAACAGCTCCTCCATTAACTGCTCCGAGCCTGGCGCCACAAAACCACGCACCACCATGCCCGGATAGGCGCGGTTGGGGCGGATGACAATGTCCGCGCCGGCCCTGCGCAGACGCGCCCGGTTAGTATCGCGCACACATTCTGCCAACACCGGCGCCGCCACGCCCGCGCTCCTCAGCCGGTGGAGAATATCGAAAGTCACGCTGTCGCAACTGTGGTCATAATCCGAGCGTGACAACACCACCACCGCCCGGGCGCGCTCCACGTTAACCGCCCGCAACGCCTCATCCTCGGTGCCGTGCGCATGGTAATGCACCACCTCGGCAAGCTCCGACATCCTGGCTGGAAAGCCATCCGCAAAATCCGGCGTCAAAATCTGAATGGGCGCATCCTGGTACACCTTAGCCGCGCGGAACTGGCCGATCAGCACCCGCAGATAGTGCTCCGGATCTTCATCGGGGATATTGATGATGACGATGTGATTGTCCATGTCCCATTCCCATTCACCGCGCGCCATACGCATACGCCGCTCGTTACGATAGTCGAAGTAATCGCCCGCTATCTTCGCCACCACGAAAATGCCGCCGGCGTAGAGCAACACCACCGTCGCGGTGCGGCCAAGCGCCGTGGCGGCGGATATGTCGCCATAACCGACAGTAGTCGCCGTGGTCAACGTCAGCCACAGCGCATCACCGGGCGCCATCCCCTCCAGCGTCATCATCGCCACCGTATGGGCGGCGAAAATAAGCGCTAGATATACAGCAGTGCGAGCCAGCGACTGACCCAAGCGTTGCTCCACCACATGGCTCCAACGCCGCCGCCGCCGGCGCCGCATCAGGCGGCGGATCCAGATGATATTCATGGCAAAGAGCTTATCATTCGAACGCAGAAGTCAACTCCACCCGGAACCGCCAAAGTGAATCACGCTCTACGGCAATTGCCGTCAGTAGACCGCGTTCTCAGCCAACCCGCATTAGCGCTGGTCCTGACGCAAACCAGCCGTAGCCGTGTCATCACCGCCATCCGCCAACAATTAGACGGTATTCGCCAGGCCCTGCGCGAAGGCGGCGATAGCCCGGCCCAAGACGTAACTGCGGTCATGGTGGCCGAAAAAGTGGCCAAGACCCTCAACGCTTCCGATACAACCGGTCTTCGCGTGGTCTGGAATTGCACCGGCACCTTAGTGCATACCAATCTAGGCCGAGCCATCTTGCCCGAGGCCGCGCTCAAAGCCCTGACCGGGGCAGCCACCCGTGCCACCAACCTCGAGTACGACATAAGCACCGGCAAGCGTGGCGACCGCGATGCGCACGTACACGATCTGGTGTGTGAACTCACCGGGGCGCAAGCGGCCACCGTGGTCAACAACAACGCCGCCGCCGTGCTCCTCGTGCTAAATACGCTTGCTCTAGGCAAAGAAGTGCCAGTATCCAGAGGCGAATTGGTGGAGATAGGTGATGCCTTCCGCCTCCCCGACATCATGGCCCGCTCGGGGGCACGGCTACGCGAAGTGGGCACCACCAACCGCACCCATCCACATGATTTCGAGAACGCCATCAGCATACAAACCGGCGTGTTGATGGAAGTACACACCAGCAACTACGTCATCGAAGGCTTCACGGCACGTGTGCCCACGGGCACGCTGGCGCGCATCGCCCATAACCACGGCCTGGCGCTAGTGGTGGATCTGGGCAGCGGCACCCTATTGGACCTACGCGAGCACGGATTACCGTACGAACCTACCGTACAAGACGCACTGGCCGCCGGCGCCGACCTAGTCACCTTCAGCGGCGACAAACTGCTAGGCGGCCCGCAAACCGGCCTCATCGTGGGCAGCGGCGAACTTATCGATCAAATCAAACGCAATCCATTGCGCCGCGCCTTGCGCGTAGACAAGCTGCGCATCGCCGCCCTCAGTGAAACCTTGAAACTGTATAGACATACCGAATCGCTAAAACAGCACTTGCCTACCCTGGCCGCCATGCTACGGCCCTTGGATGACATACAAGCTCATGCCATACGGCTGCAACAAGCCATCGTCCCCTTGTTACCCGGCGGTTTCGAAGCAGCGGTGATCGCGACGCAAGCGCAACCGGGCAGCGGCGCACTGCCCGGACGCGATTTACCCAGCCGGGCGATCGCCATCCGCGACACATTGGGCGAAGGCGGTGGGCGCATTTCCCGCCTGGAGGCGGTCATGCGCAAACTTTCAACGCCCATCATCAGCCGCCTCCACGACGGCGCACTGCTGTTGGACATACGCGGTCTCAGCGCTGACGATGGCCCGTTCCTAACCACCCTCAACGAACTCGCCGCGGCTTATGCGGAGGAAACAAAACCATGATCATCGCCACCGCCGGCCACATCGACCATGGTAAAACGCTGTTAGTGCAGGCCCTGACGGGCGTCAACAGCGACCGCTTGCCGGAAGAAAAACAGCGCGGCATGAGCATCGATCTAGGCTTCGCTTACCGCGACTTTGGCGACGGCGAAGTGCTGGGGCTAGTGGACGTGCCCGGCCACGAGCGGTTCATCCGCAACATGCTGGCAGGCGTCATCGCCGTGGATTGCGCATTGTTAGTGGTGGCCGCCGATGACGGCCCCATGCCACAAACACGCGAACACCTGGATATCCTGGACTTGCTCGGGGTCGAGCGTGGCATCGTCGCCCTCACCAAAATCGACCGGGTCAATGCCGCCCGTATCGAACAAGCTACAGATGACATCAAGGTCATGCTGGCCGGCACCTCGTTAGCCGACGCCCACATCGAGCCAGTGTGTGCGCCCACTGGCGAAGGCATCGAGGCGCTCACGGCCAAAGTCAGAGCCTTTGGCAAAGTGCTGCGCGCCGGGCAAGCAGACAACAACTTTCGCCTCGCCATCGACCGCGCCTTCACCGTCCCCGGTGCCGGCTTAGTGGTAACGGGTCACGTCTTTTCCGGTCACGTCAGCGTCGATGATCGGCTGATCATTTCACCAAACGGTGGCGAGGTGCGTGTGCGTGGTTTACATGCGGACGACCGGATGGCCAGCGCAGCGGGTCCGGGCGAGCGCTGCGCATTGAACCTAGCTGGCCAGAGCGTGCGGCGCGAGAGGGTCAAACGGGGACAATGGGCAGTGGCCGAACCAGCCCATGCACCGACCCAGCGCCTGGATACCAAGCTGCGGGTATTGCCCAACGAGACCAGAGCGCTGCGCCATTGGACCCCGGTACACGTACACCTGGGCACGCAAGACCTCACCGCCCGCATCGCCACCCTGGAAGGCGAAACCATCGAACCGGGCGAGCAAAAGCTCGTACGCCTCATGCTGGACCGGCCTGCCGCCGCCTGGGTGGGCGACCGTTTCATCGTGCGCGACCAATCGGCGCAACGCACCTTGGGTGGCGGTCACGTGTTGGACCCACTACCCCCCGCGCGGGGCCGCTCCCACTCACAACGCATCGGCTACCTGCGCGCGGTGATACCGAGTCAGCCGGCCAACGCCCTCACCCGCCTAACCGCCATACAACCCTCCGGCGTCGAACTAGACCCCTATGCCCGCGGCTGGAACCTGCCACCGGAAGCTGTCGCCAGGACGCTAGAGGAAAGCGGGCTAGACGTCCTCGGCTCGGCGTACAAGCGCTTGATCATGGACGCGGATCATTGGGCCAATATACGCAAAGCCGTGGTGAACAGCATCGGCCAATGGCTGGACAAGCACCCCGAGCGGACCGGCATCGAGCGGGAACGGTTACGCAGAGCATTGCCCATGCGAGTGTCGCCGGCACTATTGGAAGCGGCCATCGCGGCCTTGCGCGCCAGCAACCAGATCACCGTACAAGGACCGCTATTAACCCGCCCGGGCCACCGCGCCCAACTGCCACCCGCCGACCAAGCCTTGTGGAACAAGATAAGACCCTATCTGGAGCGGGCCACGGACAAACCCCCCACCCTGCCGGACTTGGCCAAGTCCTTAAGCCTGGATCCCATGCGGCTGCGCGCCATGGCTGAGCGCGCCGTCGGCGCCGGCATCCTCGCCCACGTCAATGCCAACCGCTTCTTCACTTTGCCAAGACTGCGCGAACTGGCTCACATGGCCGAACAACTGGCCAACCAACACAGCACGGAAGGCTTCACTGCGGCCGCCTTCCGCGACGTCTCCGGCATCGGCCGCAACGCCACCATCGAATTGCTGGAATACTTCGACCGGGTAGGCCTTACCCGCCGCATCGGCAACATCCGGCGGCTGCAACAACCCGCACAGGCGGTCATCGCCAAGCATTGGAGTGAATAGTGCGCAGCGCGCGGCGCTGCCATAAGCATGGACCGGGTGGACCGTTACGGCTATGCTTTTCGGGCTAAGCTTCGCGGCTCTTCGAGGAAGGGCATCGGCACCGGTGTGTCGCACGGTCTTCAAAACCGCTGAGGGGCTGGAAGCCAGTCCCTGGTGGGTTCGACTCCCACGCCTTTCCGCCAACGCGTTGCCGCCCGCAATATATAGATCCCACTCGCCTTCCCAACCGGAAACGCTTTTACTCGTCAATCCTTGGCGCAGATGCCATAAACTCATCAGCAGGCAAAAGTTGTTGCCGGCCTATCAAGAACGCGATGGCGAGAGACACGATAAGCGCCCGCTCCGAGCACACTCGCTGCACTGCACTTCGCTCCACACAGCCCATTTGTACGTTTCTCCGCAATCCATATCCAAGATGGCACCTCTTTTGCCTTAAAGCCCACCCTGGCCAAAGTCATTCCTAGTCGATTTACCACTACCTGTCCGGCGGCGGTGGCGTTGCATGTGGATATGGATCGGTTCACCGAGACGGCCAACACCCTCACCTTGATCCCAGACACCATCTCGGAACGCCAGTTCTTACCCCCCTAACCCGAACAACTTACTGGCGAACAACTTACTGGCGAACAACTTACTGGCGAACAACTTACTGGCGCTTGGTTGCTCGGTTATCGCGGCTATTTTATCAAGGACTGTAGGGCACCTCTAAAATAGTCATTTTTTCGTGAGTGCAAGGAAGCACCGCGCGCAGAACTGCAGTGTATGGGTCATCATTGCTGTCCCACAAAATAGTTAAACACAGCGTATAACCTATTGATTTACATAAAAAATTGACTATGTCATCGTGTTTGAGACATGAAAACAGTTTTTCCAGAAATTTCAAAGGGTTAGTATGCTCTATGGGACAGCAGTGATAGGTCATACATGAGGATTCGAACACGGATCTGACGCCGCAATCGCGGAAAAAGTGCATTTTTAGAGGTGCCCTATAGCGAGGTTTAAACCTATGGGCTTTATTGAACGTTTGCAATCACTGTCAAAGAAATTGGCAATCATTTCTGACAATTTGGCTACTGAAGAGGCCACCAAAAATGCGCTTGTAATGCCTTTTTTACATTCAGTTCTGGGTTGCGATGTGCTACATACCGTTGAACGAATCCGCAAGCCGGCTGGCGGTTTGGAGGATTGAACTGTGTCGCTTCTGCTAAAAACGAGACCGATCGCGCTGCCCGGCACCGGCAAGCAGTTCCACGTATCAGTCGCCAAAACAAAATCTACCAAAAATCTAGGAGACACAGACCTTGACTCGGATGTGTTCGTATGGGTGACGGACGCTGGTGCAATACCTGGCCACCTAGAGTTGAAGGCAAGGTTACTGGCGGTGGAGAACACGGCAATGCCGCAGAAACGTGATCCAGCGAAGACCATACAAGGCTACCGGCTTCAATTGCAGGCGATACGTACGGTCACGCGAGATTTGAGAACCGACGACCTCCTAGCCTTTCGAGAGGATAGCAAAAACTCCCCAATGTATGAGCTTGAAAGGCTGCACGCCGATCGACATGAAAAGGTCATGAGAATCGCCGCATGGACAGCTAGAGCGTTGGACGAACGTTTTGCGCTATGAGTGCGCATCCGCTCTAGTACTGTAATGGCGGAGTGTAGGAAGCAAGAACGCTGCCTAACAAATAAGGCTAGGTCGCGCGTAGCCGCGACCTGCTCCGGTGTTGGACAAGCCCGGGGTTAGGGCAGCCTTAGTGTATGGCAATTAGTTCGAGGTGTTCGGCGGCAGGCGGGGTTTGGCGGAATTCGGGCTTTGTTGAAGCCGAGCGGTAGCCTGAGCCAGCCGGGCCAAACTTGGAGGATGCCATAGCCCAAGACCCACCCTCCCTATAGTGAGTGTGGCGGCGCAATACCATCGCCGGCGCCGCAAGGCTAGCGTTTCAGGCAGCCATGCCGTGACTCCACCCCCCCGGTAGTGGCGGTCCGAGTGGCGAGATAAACGCCCTGTTTGGTATGAACGACCCACCTCGCATGGGAGAACCGCAGTGCGGGCAGTGAAAAGGTCTAGCCGTTTTGGGTGACACCGGCGCCGGCGCGATGTGCAGTACCCACTGCACGAGCCGCCATAATGGCTTGGCGTTGCCATGAAGCAAACCGTAGTTGCGCACCAACTCAGCCAATCGAGGTGAGGCATTGATGCCGAGCCCGCCTCAGCCCATAGGGTGCGCAAGGTTGATGCAAACTGGCCAACCAGGGCCTCCGGCATTGCCTGGGCATCGCCCGCGCTTTTCTCGGTCATAGGCACATAGCGAGCGGTGGTCTTAGGACAGGCGTGCCCCCGTTGATGCTCAATAGCACTGAGTGTGAGTCCCGCCTCCAACATAGGTGGGGCGTCGCTATGACGAAGGGAATGAATCGAGACGCGTGTTAGGACCCGTGCATCAGCAACGGCCTGCTGAAAGCCCTTTTGCCCGTTGGCGCGGTCCAATGAGCCGGGGGCCGAGGCCCCGTCACGGCGAGGGAACACCCCTCGTGGATGGCGATGAGGGCACCACAGCTTGCGCAGAACCGGCAACGTCATTGACGGCAAAAGCACAAAGCGAGCTTGATGGCCCTTGGGGGGGCGGATAGGTACCTGCCCGCGCTCACGGTCGATGTCGGCGCACTCAAGGCGCCGTGTGTCACCTAGGCGCAGACCCAACGTATCCGTGACGAACCCCAAGCACTGAAGGTCAAAGCGGCGAGTGATGTGGAGAATGTGGGCACGCTCATTTGGCGTCAGGCTATCGGGTAGGCGCTGGGTCTTGGGCGCCTTAGCGAAATCGAGCCCGGGCCATGATTGAGCGAGGACTTCTGCGTAGAGAAAGCGAATACCGTGACGGTCAATCTTCATGGGGGCCCAGGCAGGCGTTTGGAGCAGGCAGTCGACAGGGGGGTCGAGCTTCTGCCTTGGTGACATCGCCCGGGCAGCGCTTGAGGTGTTCGCCCAGGCGGCGCACGCCTGTGGCATAGCCCGCAATGGTTTTACGGGCATGGCCTTTGAGTTTTAGGGCGCGTAGGCGTTTCTGGTATAACGCCTCAAAGCCGGACTTCTCGTGTGCTTGCCTGAGGCGGGTTCCCAATGACACACGCCGAATTGCGGGCACGGGGAAGTCTCCGCTTCATCTAAACCATGAGTAAAAGCCAATGGCTTCAAGCTGCCGCGTAGCGGCTTCGTCCAACATGTCGCTCAATGGGACGCCTTTACTCTCCGTGAGTTTCAGCAGCGACGGTGCTGGCGCCCGTTAGCTCACACGTTAGGAGACAAGAGACCACCCGCGTACAATGTCGTCATTGCGATTGAGGAGTTGGTAGATGAATGAGCTTGAACCAATTGAACAGAACATCGAAAGCCTATCACCCAGAGATCTCGAAAAGTTTCGCGAGTGGTTTATCGCCTTCGATTGGAGGCTATGGGATGCCAAGATCGAGCAGGATTTGAAATCCGGGAAACTCGATAAGCCGATATCCGAGGCAAAGGCGGACTACGAGGCGGGGAAGGCCAGAGAGCTTTGAAGCATTATCGTCGTCGAAGTTTTGGACGACCTATCAAGCATTGCCGGAATCAGTCCGGCGCCTTGCAGACAAGAATTACTCACTGCTTGAAGCCAATCCTCGCCACCCTTCGCTTCATTTCAAAAGAGTCGGGGAATTGTGGTCGGTTCGGGTTGAAGATCACTATCGCGCCCTCGGTGTGGATGTTGAAGATGGTATCAACTGGTTCTGGATTGGCACACATTCCGAATATGACAAAATCATCTCCTAACAAGCGTTTGCAACCGACCGCCAACCCGCTGCGCGGTTTGGTACCCTCCGCGGCCGGGGGCCGTTGCGGCGGCGGTTGAAGCGTGGCGTTATGTTCATCTAGGAACGTTACGTCCGCACTAGACGAAAGTATTCCATTGGCGTACTATCGCCGAATGCAAACAGTCGCATAGTTACCTGGATTCGTCAGCAAGATTGAGCGTCTCCTCACTGAATCAGAGCGACAAGCGCTAATCAGCTATTTGGCAGGGTTTCCAAAAGCTGGCGTCCTCATCCAGGGCACTGGCGGCATTCGCAAACTCCGGTGGGGCCGCCAGGGCTCCGGCAAAAGTGGCGGCGTTCGTGTGGTCTATTACTACCACGATGAAAGAATTCCGCTTTATTTGCTTACTGTTTTCGCCAAAGGCGAAAAAGACAATCTGTCCCAGTCCGAACGAAACGACTTGGCCAAACTAACCAAACTGCTCCTGCAAGCATGGAGGTTGAAATAATGAGTAACGCATTCAACAATATCAAGGCGGGCCTAAACGAAGCAATTGCCCATGCGAAAGGCAATTCCGAAGGCATTATTGTTCATAAAGTATCAGCAGTCGATGTAAAAGCTATCCGTAGCAAAGTCGGCATGTCCCAGCGTGAATTCGCTGCTTCGTTTGGTATTAGCTTGGGTACATTACGGCATTGGGAACAAGGCAATCGGCAACCGCATGGGCCAGCCAGAGTGCTTCTAAATCTTGTCGCCAAAGAACCGCAGCTCGTACTTAGCGCCCTAAAAGGGTAAGCATAACAAGCGCATGGAGACGGACTGGCCCATTCGCTACGCGAATGTCCCAGCCGCTCATGCATCCCGTTATGCTACAGAACAAGTAATTCTGATTCCCCTTAATCGAGTAATTATGACTCAAGTTTCGGAGTTGAAATTACTATAGCCTAAATCAGCCCTGTATATATACCCATCGCCATTGAAAATGCGAATATAGAATACTTACATTAGCTAGCTGATTATGGTCAAAATAAGCTTATGAACAATCATTTAACACCGAGCGAGCGCGATGAACTCATAAAATCTCATCGTAAAGAGAGAGATGGGCGTATTCGAGACCGAATAAAAGCTGTTTTAGCTTTTGATGAGGGTTATAGTTATTCAGAAATGTCTAGGATTTTGCTTTTAGATGATGAGACTATTAGACGCCATGTCGATGATTATTTTTCTAAAGCTAAGCTGAAGCCCGAAAACGGGGGCAGCAAAAGTGATTTAGACGAGAATGAAACAGCAAAGCTCGTTAAACACGTAGAAGGAATGACTTATCCTTATGTTAAGGACATTTGCACTTATGTGAAGTTGAATTTTGGTAAGGTTTACAGTGTAAGCGGCATGACAAAATGGCTGCATCGCAATAATTTCTGCCATAAGAAGCCTCATGCAGTGCCAGCGAAAGCAAACGCACAGGCGCAAAAAGCGTTTGTCAAAGACTATGAACATCTTTCGAAAGACCCTAAAAACAAGGGTTTAATCTATTTCTCGGACAGTTTTCATCCGCAGTATCAAACGCGGTTGGCCTGTGGATGGATTTTAAGAGGCACTCGAAAAAGTATTGCCACAACGGCTCGTCAAACACGATTGAATTTCATTGGTGCTGTATCTTTGGATGGTCACACAATAATCCACACTGAAGTTGGCGGGTGAATGCGCAAACCATTAAATCTTTTCTAAAATCTCTACGCAAACGGCATGCACCAGAGAAAGAAATTCATGTAATTTGGG
Source organism: Gammaproteobacteria bacterium (assembly GCA_012103455.1). Classification (GTDB taxonomy): domain Bacteria; phylum Pseudomonadota; class Gammaproteobacteria; order HK1; family HK1; genus WLWT01. Next base: position 254,184 of record WLWT01000001.1, on the reverse strand, counting down.
ATAATGCGGCTTATCATAAGAGCAAAGACGTTCAGTCTTATGCCAAGGACTCAAACATTAAATTACACTATTTGCCGCCCTATTCACCGAATTTAAATCCAATTGAGCGACTTTGGAAAATGATGCATGAAGCGGTTACTTATAATCGGTACTATGAGAAGTTTATAGATTTTCGGGAAGCCTCTTTGAATTTTTTCAAGCGCATTGGAAGACGAAAGATTTTATTGAGAAAAAGAATCACTGATAGGTTTCACATTATTAATGCACCGATGTTCGCATCTTGAAGTGTGATGGGTATATCTATCCATCTTCCATGCGTAATGTAAATGGGTCCAATTGCAGGCTTTGAACAAGAAATTCGTTAACACGGTCTTCAATACTCTGCATAACTGTCGCCACTGAACAGCCAAGATCTTTTTCTATATCGTGTAAAGTTTCACCTATTAGCATTCGAAATAACGCCCACAATTGTTCGAAAAAACTCACTCTATTGAGCTGATCTTGTATAGTGACTCTTGCATCGCTAATGCGAAGTTCTTGAGTCGTCAACTTGGCATGAACCAACATCAAATAACGAATCGCACACAAATGGATAGAAGCGATGTGCGAGACAAAAGCCCTTGTCTGCTCTGTCACAAACCCTAGATGCTGCTTCGCTTCCTTGAAGTAAACCTCTATCCCCCATCGCAACGCATAGATTTCTAGCATCTTACTGACGCTAAGACCCACATCTGTCGTCACAAATAGCGCCCAGTCCTTTTTGCCAACGTCCCCTTCACCCGGCCCCTTCACACCGCGCACAAACAACAACTTCACCTTCCTCCAATCGGGTTCACTTCTCGTGTCCTGCGACACATTCAACTCCACTTCCATCGATACTGTCTTCCACGGTCATCCTTGCACTTTTCTCCATTGACCCCTAACCGCCTGGGCATAAAGCTCCCTCGCGTCCAACTCAATTTCCTTCCCCTTGTCGCTCACCGCTCGGTACTTGAGCTTGCCTTTGTTCATCCGCAAGAGGGCGCAAACGCCTAGCGAAAAGGCCACATCAATCATGCGTTTGCTACCGAACCACGCATCCGCTACCAAGGACTGCGCCTGCACACCGTTAGCTATCGCTCGCGCCATCATGGCCTGGGCCATTGACAGTTTATCGTGCGTACTCGTTTCAACATAACGAGCCTGCGCGACACTACCCGCCTGGTGCGGATGATTCAAAGCTTGCGCCTTGCTCTGGCTGATAAACAGGTGCCAATCCAATGGCATAAACACCTCTTCTGTTGCCAGACCCAAGGTCAATACCTGCTGACCCATTACAGGTTTGCCGCTGACGGGGTCAAAGTGACGGGAAACACCCTCCATCTTTTTGCCCCGCCGAGTTTTGATTGAATCATCCAGGACGAACACATTCAATGCACTATCGCTCACTTTGTGCCGGGTGTGGATTTCCTTGGCGACCTGATAATTGAACGCTCGCCAATCGATATCTTCGCGCTTTAACAGGTCGTACATCACATCCTTTTTCGCTTCACTGGATAAGCTCAACGCTTTGCGGCAAAACAGGGCAATCGAGGAGACCTTGAGCCATTTCCACACTCACAGTAAAAATACTGCCTGTGTTATCTCAATTCCGCTTCGCTTGGTAAAGTTCGCGGCTTTAATCAGTCGGTTAAACTTCAGCACATTCCAAGTATCTGCAAACAGATTATCAAGGCAGTGTTTGGGATCGGTGAGAACTTCTTCTACTAACGATGGAAGGGCGTTATTTTTTGTGTCACCATTCATGGGGGTCTTCTGCGGTATCAATGTTTTGTTATGTAAGCTGATATTATACCGCGCGCAAGGCCCTTTTTCTTCTAAATCAACATCCTATATTCGATTTTTTATCCTGTTTAAACCCCGAAACTTGAGTAAGGATAAGTCATTCCTTCTATGTGTTTAACGAGCTTTGCTGTTTCATTCTCGTCTCAATCACTTTTGCTGCCCCCGTTTTCGGGCTTCAGCTTAGCTTTAGAAAAGTAATCATCGACATGGCGTCTAATAGTCTCATCATCTAAAAGCAAAATCCTGGAAATTTCTGAATAACTATAACCCTCATCAAAAGCTAAAACCGCTTTTATTCGGTCTCGAATACGCCCATCTCTCTCTTTACGATGAGATTTTATGAGTTTATCGCGCTCGCTCGGTGTTAAATAATTTTTCATAAGCTTATTTTGATTATAATCAGTTAGCTCATGCAAGTATTCTAAATTCGCACTTTCAATAGCGATTGGTATATATAGCGCAAGTACAGAATTCGGTGGCCGTCACCAAGGAGTTTGAACACACTAAACACTTCGAGGTCAGGTGGTTCACTGAGAAAGAGTGTACAGCTTTAGCCGCTAAAGACTGCGTACCAGACTTCCACGATACGCTAGAGAAGGCTTGGCAAGCACAATTAGACAGAACGAAAGCAGGCCGAAAATGACAAATTATTTCTCATCAGACATCCGCGCCGCTACCCACCGGTGAAAATGATGGGTGGGGTTATCCATCACCGGTGAAAACACGCCGCCATCAAAAGCGCTCGACGCACGGCCAGCCTGCATACCTTCTACGGCATCTACATCCTCGGCGAACACCTCGCGCCAACCTTCCAGGGTCCGCTCCCGGGCGAAGGTGCAAGCGGGATCGCTGGCGCCATCACCGACGTATAGCAGCTCAACCCACTCCATGGTCCGGTCATGACTGAGCGGTTGTAAGATGATGGTGAATACATGATCCATTTGAAGGCCCAGCAACACATTCGGATAGAGCGCCACATATTCCGCCACCGAGTGCTTATCGCCGGGCCAAGCGACGAACTGGGGCAAGGAAATGCCCTCGCGGCTGGCGAAGTCGAAGGCCAGTGTGCCTTGGCCCGCGCCGACCGCCCCTTCCATGATGTGATAGTGATCTTCAAGTTTTGAATAGCTATTGAGACCTGGATGGATCCAAGGTAGATGATAGGACTCGCAATAGTTCTCCACCGCCAGTTTCCAGTTGGCTTGTACTTCCAACTGCATATGCGGATGGGTTGCTGCCACCGACAACTGGTCAAAACCGCCGGTGCCAACGAAAGCTTCCCAGCGCGCCTTGAGCGGCGCGACGCACTCATCGAATGGCGGTGCGTCACCGGATAAGTTGACGAATACTACGCCCAGCCATTCGACTGTGCGTACCGCCTTTAATCCGTAAGACGACTTATGGAAACCATCGGCTTCATGCACACCGGGTCCGCCGATGTGTGGCGTACCGCGAAGCGTTCCGTCCAGGGCATAGGTCCAACTGTGGTACGGACAGCGGATAACCCCTTCGATACGGCACTCGGCGGCGACCAGTTTATGGCCACGGTGACGGCATACATTGTGAAACACCCGCAGTTCACCGCCGTCGTCACGCGCCACTAACAAAGGCAATCCCATCAATTCCACCGGCTGGGCTGAGCGCGGCGCCACACGGCTCGCGTGCATAACGGCGGTCCAGTGCCGGGCCAATAGTCTATCGCGCTCCTCACGCGCCCACGCTTCGCTTACATACAACTCGGCGGGCAGCCCGCGGGAGCGGGAGATATCTACATGAATCGCGCTCAAATCAAGCGGGGCCGATGCTGTCATCGCCGTGCGCTCATACCGGTTGAGGATGCGGCGAGTGTCCGGCGCGGTGACGTGGAATGTTGCCCTGAAGGCGTCCAGGTATTACCCGGGCGCGGCGAGCACGATGATGTTGTTTCGGAGCAGCGGCTGGCGGGAAAGTTTCCAGTTCTTAAACCAGGTCCGGCGTTTCACCACACCGTTGCGGCAAAGGATCAAACGCTCGGGGTTGAGTCCCGCGTCTATGCAGACTTTGGCCAGGGTATATGGGGTGAACCAAAAGCGGTGATCTGAATTGATGGCTTCGATGCCCCGTTTAGCCGCGCTGAAGTTCTCCGCCGCGAAGGCATTGGGCACGGTGATGATGAAACGGTTGATCTGACGGCCAAAACGCTCGTTCAAACGGGACAGAAACGCCACCGGATCGCCGGTGTGCTCCAGCACCTCACCCAACAGAAAATCATCCCAGCTCTGCTCGAAGATGGGTGCGCAAGGATCGGACAACACGTTCGCCGCCAGCAAGTCATCGTAACCAAAGCGTTGTTTGAGCAAGCTTACACCCTCTACATCGATATCGACGCCGAGACAACGTGCGGCCGCCTCGTGCAAGCGGGCGTGCAACCACTTACCGCGACCGCGCTTTCGCTGCGCCTGGGCTAGATCATGATCGACGCAACCTAGGTGGATCACTTGATGATTCCGGCACAGTTCCTCTAGCCACTCGATACGCGATCGCAATTGACAGTCCGCTTCGTCGAACTCAAAGCGCACCGCAAGACCGTTGGAAAACCGTGCGCCTTCAAGGAATGGACGCAGTTCGTCGCTGATGCGCATGTCAATGTGTCCCAGACCAGCCGCTGAACACGCTGGGCAAGCGCCGGCTTAAGGTGGGATGCGAAGCGACTCGACCGAGAGCCGGCAGCAATGGCCGCAGATCGGCGGCGCGGGTAGCACAGTCCAGCTTGTGCTCTAGTAGCGCCAGCCATTGGTCACAGCGTTCGATCACGTGCTCCGGTATGCTTTTAATGGCACTTTCCACCAACCGTAAATGATCGTAAGCCCGCTGCTGTGCCACTGTTATGTCCCGCGCCGGCACCCGGATCGACATCAGAACTTGCCCGGCTGAGCCATATATGACGGTTCATGCAGCGTAAGTGATCGATAGAGGGCAAGCGTGCTGTCCTGCATGGATTTTAATGAAAACGGGTGGCTGCGCGGGATCTCAGGCGGTCTCGCCACGCACTCCATCACACGGTTATAGACTGCGGTGATATCGCCCACGGGAAGGGCACCGCGGGGCCAGATCGCCCGCAATATTTCACCGACGCCGCCGTGATCATAGCCGATGGCGGGGGTCCCTAGAGCGAGCGCCTCGAGTACCGTGCGGCCAAACGACTCCGGCTGCGAGGACAACGACAATACGAAATCGGACACCGACATGATTTCGCGCAGATCGGCGCGGTAACCGAGGAAAGTAATGGGCAAGCCCTTGGCCATCGCCCGTATTTCCCCGGCATAAGCGCTGCGTCTCGGATCCTCGCCACCGACTATAAGGCCGTGAACCGGCCGGCCAGCGGTGCATAAGCGGCTGATCAGATCAATGAACTGCGCGTGCCCTTTCAAGCGTGTGAGGCGCGCCGCTAGTGTGAGCACGGTGCGTGCTCGCAACATCGGCATGCGCTCATGCCAGCTTTGAAGCCACTTCTCGCAAGGTGCGAAATCGGGCCGGTAATAGTTATCGTCAATGCCGCGGTGAATTACTTTAATGAGCGATTTGTCCACTGCGGGATAGCAGTCGGTAATGTAATCACGAATCGACTCCGACACCGCGATCACGCGCTCGCCACTGGTCATTACCGCGCTGTAACGCCCTATCGAGTAAAAGCCGTGGACGGTGGTCACGAAGTGCGGGCGGTGCCCGGCGGCCAGGCGGCGCCAGGCGAGCCGCGCAATCCATGCGGGTAACCGCGAGCGCACGTGCAAGATGTCTACTCGCTCTTGCATGAGAAGCCGGCGAAGTGGCCGCACATGGGCAAGGACCAACGGATGCTTCCGGCCAATATCCCTGGTGAGGTGGTAGCTGCCCTCGTCTTCGAGCTGCGCCACTAACCGCCCGCCTGCCGACATAACCAGTGAACGGTGCCCGTCCACCGCCAGGGCACGGGCGATTTCCAGCGTCCCCCGTTCCACGCCGCCTTCATCTAGCGCGGGTAAACACTGTAGAACGGTCAAGCGCTTGCCGGCAGGCATGTCGCTTAACCCCAATGCTCTTCAAGCGCCCCCGCAAACCAGTGGTCCATGATCCACTGGGCGCACCGATCCGCCTCCGCCAGCGGCTGCGCCACGGGACTCAGCGCCGTCCCACTGGCCCATACCGCATAGGGTGTCACATCGCCGCGCCGTATCAACGTCGCTATACCGTCCGTCACACGCCCGCGCCGCCGGCGTGGCACACTCAAAAGACCGACCGCGGCGGCGGCGGTCAATGCTTCATACACCATGGACACACTGTCCTCGCTCACCCAGATATGACTTGCCCGCGGAAGTTGCCGCGCAAGCCAGCCGGGGGCAACGTCACGCCAGTGGATCACCGTGTGTTCTTGCGCGGCCAAACGCTCAAGCGTGCCCTTGGGCGTGCGCCTCGAGTCGCATAGGGTCCATGAACAGGCCGGCTCCGCCGTCATGATGTGGGTCACTTGCCGAACGATTTCCGCATCCAGCCAATCGTAATGTTTCGAGGGACCGCCGAGCAAAATGAGGCCCTTAGCGCCGTGTTCGAGATCATATCGGGCTTGCGTATGGGGACGTACACGGTTCAATACACCCCGGGTCACGAGTGTTCGGGCGCTCGTACGCGGCCGATCATGTTCCGGGATTACACATAGATCGAATGCGCTTTGATGCAAAGAAGGGCGCATCAAAACCACCGCTCTTGCGCCGTGTTCAGCGCGCGCCCGCAACAGCGCACGGTGGGTGCCATGACCAGCGCCGATCAATAAGTGAGGGTTGGGCAAAACCGCGCCTTTGTTGCGCTGCGCATAAGCTCGCCACCCGCGCCGTTCAAGGGTGATATCGTAAGCATGAACCGCTATGCGCTCGCGCAGCGCATCCACCAGTCCCGCGCTTTGGTTATCGTGGCCGGGCTTGCCGTCAATGAAGCGCCAAACGACCATATCTACCTCACCGGCCTCTACCTCATTGGCCGTGGCTTTTAACCTATCACTCTTCAAACCAGCGCTCTTCAACCCGGTGGCCTGGCGTCAACCGTTCGCCTGACGAGCGAACTGAAAACGGTAAAGGCCCGCATAGAGGCTGTTGCCCGCCAGCAAGTCCGCATGACTACCCTGCTCCACCACCCGCCCCTCGGACATCACCACGATGCGATCGGCCCGCTCCACGGTGGTAAGACGGTGGGCAACGATAAGGGTGGTGCGCCCAGCGCGAAGCGCGTCCAAGGCTTCTTGCACCCGGCGTTCCGATCGGTTGTCGAGCGCCGAGGTCGCCTCATCCATGATAAGCACCGGGGCTTGTTTCAAGAACGCACGCGCGATGGCAAGCCGTTGGCGTTGCCCACCGGACAAGCGCACACCGTTTTCACCTATATCCGTATCGAACCCATCGGGCAAGTTGCGAATGAAGTCCATGGCGTTGGCCTGTTCAGCCGCCGCTTCAACGGCATTTCTAGAGGCACTGGCCATGGGACCGTAAGCGATATTGGCCGCCACCGTGTCGTTGAACAATACGATGTCTTGGCTGACCAAAGCCACCTGTTCGCGTAGTGAAGCGAGGGTGTAGTCACGCAGATCCACCCCATCGAGCAGCACCCGCCCTTCGTCCACCTCATAGAAGCGGGGCAGCAGATGGGTCAACGTAGTTTTGCCGCTACCGGAGGGGCCGACCAGCGCCACTGTCTCGCCCGGCGCAATCACCAGATCCACATCCTCTAGTGCCAGTGAATCGCTGTGCGGATAAGCGAAGTTGACCCCTTTGAATTCCACATGACCAGCGATGGACCGGGCTCGCACCGTACCGCTATCGCGTTCCACCGCTTCGTCGATCAGCGTGAATACACTATCAGCCGCCGCCACGCCGCGCTGGAGACGCGAGTTCACATGGGTCAGGCGGCGAAGAGGTGAGAACACCATCGCCATGGCGGTGAAAAAACTGGCAAAACCACCGATGGTGATGGTCTCATCGACAGCTTGTTGGGCGGCCACCATGATCACGGCGGCCAGCGCAAAAGCCACTATCAATTGAGCAATTGGGCCGGTAGCAGCGCCAGCGGAGATGAATTTCAGGTGGAATAAACGGCCCGCATTCGCCACCTGGCGAAAGCGCCGGCGCTCGTACGGCTGACCACCGAATACCCGCACTACCCCTTGTCCTTCGATAACCTCGTTCAACACATGGGTCATATCGCCCATACTATCTTGAAGACCACGGCTCATGTTACGAAGACGTCTTGAGAAGTGCCGAACAATAAGCGCCACACAAGGTGCTGTGACGATGGCGATCAGAGTCAGTTCGAGGTTGATCCAGGCCATCCAGGCGAGCAGTCCGGCCACCGCCAGGGAATCTTTGATAAGCACAGTTACCACGTGAGTGGCCGCCTCCATCACCTGGGTGGCGTCATAGGTCACCTTGGAAATCAGCTTGCCGGCGGACTGAGCGTCAATGAAGCGGGTGGGTACGGTCAGCAGCCGCTCGAACATCTGCGTGCGCAAGTCCATCACCAAACGGCCCGCCACCCAGGCCAACCCGAGGGCACTCAAATAAGCCGACAAACCACGCAACACGAAAACCGCCACCAACAGGGCTGCCACCAGGGTCACGGAGTTCGGATCCTTGGCAACGAAGCTATCATCCAAAAGCGGCTGTAGCAGCGCCGGCACCGCTGGCTCCGTGAGAGCCAACACCACCATGCCAACAATGGCGAGTGCGAAGCGCCCTTTATAAGGCAATACATGGCGCAGCAAACGCCGGTAGGTCTCGGCGGGCGTGGCAGTCATCGGCTGCGATGATGTGATATCCAGGGCCGTGTGCCCCCTGACCGAGCGATGGGGGGCTCAGTCTTGCTGCAAGGTGAAACGAGCGCCGCAGTACGGGCAGATCGATTCCCCCTGCTCCTCAATGGGTAGATACACCCGCGGGTGGGAATCCCAAAGCGTCATGCCCGGCATGGGGCAGGCGAGGGGTAGATCGGCAGCGGTCACGGTATAGCGCCGATCAGCGTTGGCTTGGCGCAAGTCGCTGCGGTTGATGGTGCTCTCGGTCGGCATGGGCTGGTCCCGTCTTCATTCTGCTCGCGCGCAATCGTCTGCGCGGCCGGGTTAGGCCGCATTGTAGCCGGTTCTTTGTTCTGGCCCATATCGTTCGGCAATGAAACCCGCGATGCTAACTGCGCAGCTTTAGAACAGCTCACTCCATGAGTTCTGCCCACAAGCGGCGCACCTGAGCGCGCTCGTCAGCAAACTCTTGCGCATCCACCAGCGCCGGCTCGGACTGTAGCGCTAGTGCGTGTACCCGCGCCCGGTAGGCTCTATAGGCATCGGCTAATGTGCCAGCCCGATCGGCGCGCAGTACACCGCAGTTGACCAACCCTTCCAACAAGCGAATGTTGTCGGTGAACTGTAAGGCATCACCGAGGGCTCCGGCATGAGACAAAGTCAAAAACTGAACGATGAATTCAATATCGGCGATGCAGCCCGGATCCTGCTTGAGATCGAGCCGGCTCTTACCACCACCACCGCCAAGCTCCGCACGCATGCGCCCGCGCATTTCGCGAACGTCATCTTTTAAGGCACTTAACTCGCGGCATCGACGCAACACATCTGTACGCGCGCCGGCGAAGGCGCTGCCCAATTCGCGGTGGCCACAGATAAAGCGGGCGCGGATGAGCGCTTGGTGCTCCCAAGTCCAAGCTTGCTCGTGCTGATACTGAATAAATCCCGATAAAGTTTGCACCAATAATCCGGCCGTTCCATCGGGACGCAAGCGCAAATCCACTTCGTATAACACACCGGTGCTGGTGCGGGTGCCCAGGATATGCCCCAGCCGTTGTGCCAAACGCGCGAAGAAAAGCCCATTATCAACCGCCTTAGCGCCATCGGTTTGTTGCTGAATGCCTTCACTGTCGTGCAGATAAACAAGGTCCAGATCGGAGCCGTATCCGAGTTCCTCGCCACCGAGCTTGCCATAACCGATAACTGCGAAGCGCGCCGCCCTGCGGTGGCCCTCAACCGTGCAATAAGGCACACCGTGACGCGCGCTCAGATCACGCCAGGCAATGCGCAGAGCCTGTTCCACGCACACTTCGGCGATTTCGGTCAGATGATCACTGACCTTCATCAGCGCCAGTGCGCCAATGAGATCCGCCGCTGCTACCCGCAGGACGTTGGTCTGCTTTTCGCGGCGCAAGGTCTCCATCTCATCATCGAGATCGCCAGGGTCACAGAGTTCCAAGCAGTGCTTGAATTCAAGCGCGAGCGCGCTCTTCGACAACGGCGCATACAGCGTGCGCGGATCCAACAACTCATCCAACACAGACGGATAATGCCGGATATGGCTGGCGATAAGCGCGCTGCTAGCGCAGAGCCTAACCAATTGAGACAAAGCGAGAGGCCGCTCGCACAACAACGATAGGTAGGCACTGCGTTGGGCGACGGTGGCTACCACTTCACACACCCGCTCTAGTGTGACCACACCGTTGCCGGCGCGGGCCGCAGCCCGCACCAGATCGGGGAACAAACGCTCGAGCCGATGGCGTCCCCGCTCTGGCAGGTGGCGGATGCGCGAATCGCTGATCACTGCCCGCACTGTCTTCAAGGCTTCGGGTATCTGCTCCACGGCAAAACCCGCCGCGGCAAGCAATGCCGCAGATTCCTCGCCCGTACCCAGATGCAGCAACGCAAGCAAAGGATCAGCGGGGGCATCCGCTTGTTCTTCGATCGGTCCGAAGACCTGGTCGAAATGTTCGCGCACGTGGCCGCGGTGCCGGTCAAGCTCTATCTGCAGTGCTGGCCAACCGTGCAAACCCATAGCAAAAGCGATGCGCTCTCTCGCTTGCGCATGCTCGGGTAACACGTGCACTTGGTGATCATCGACTTGCTGTAGCCGGTGCTCCAGGGTGCGCAAAAACCGGTACGCCTCTTCCAATTGACACGAGGCCCCCTCGGTCAGCAAGTTGAGGGCTATGAGGCGGGGCAGAACACTCAACACCTCGCCGCTACGCAGTTGCGTGTAGCGCCCACCGCGGATTAACTGAAATGCTTGAGTAATGAACTCTATTTCGCGAATGCCGCCCGGACCTAGCTTGACGTTGTGTTCGAGTTCATGGCGCTTCACTTCGGTATTGATGAGCGCTTTCATCTCGCGCATCGATTCCAGCGCGCCAAAGTCTAGATAGCGGCGGTAGATAAATGGCTGCAAAGTGTGCAGCAACTGCTCACCGGCCGTACGATCACCGGCCACCACGCGTGCGCGGATGAGTGCGTAGCGTTCCCAATCACGCCCATGGGTTTGATAGTAGTCTTCGACGGCGGCGACGCTGGTCACCAACGGACCGCTATCGCCGAAGGGCCGAAGGCGCATATCGACTCTGTATACATATCCATCACGATCAGTGTGATCCAGCACTCGGATTAAACGGCGCGCCAAACGCTCGAAAAATTCGTCATTGCTTTCGCTACGGCCAGCACCCCGCGTTTGTCCATGCTCCGCAAATGCGAAAATCAAATCTATGTCGGATGAGAAGTTGAGTTCGCGCGCACCCAATTTACCCAATGCCAACACGATTAAATGTTGCGGGTTGCCGTGTGCATCACACGGGGTTCCGCGGCTTGCGGTGGCCCACTCGTAGAGCCGGGCTAACGCGGCGTCGATGATGACATCGGCCAGCCAAGTGGTTTCCTGCACCACGGACGAAAACGGCGCCAGCGCACCTATGTCGCGCCACGCGATGCGCACCATATGCAGTTTGCGCAACCGCCGAAGCCGCCGCATTAGGTCCGCTTCATCACCCGCCGCTTGCGCTTGCGCCTGCACCAGTTCGACTATTTCACCAACCTCTAGCGATCGAGTGAGAAAATCGCCAGCCAATAGCCGCTCCGATAAAGCGCAGTCGGCTTTACAGTTTCTATAGACGAACTCACTCGCACCCAAGACCCGCTCGGCATCACCCGGCAGATCACCCCATGCGCTCAATTCAAGATACCGTTCGCGCCCAAGCGCGCTCCACGCTGCCGTCATCTAGGCCGTCCGTCTACGGATGATCACCCCGGAAGGTGATCGTTGGATCTGAAAAATCCATAAATATTTGAAATATAGCGTAAAAATGACGGTTTTTGGCGGTGGGGGGTGTTTCCCGAACACTTACACGCGGCGAAGTAACGAAGATGAATACTGACCTGAAACCGATCCTACATGCACAAGGCGACTTGTTCGTATGTGACATCACTGACGTCATCCTGAAGGATGATCTGGCCTTGATGGAACACCCTTTCTACTCGCTGTCAAAGAAGCCTGATCGTGAGCCACGGCGCTATGAACACAACGGTCGGTGGATCGAGTTCCGGCCTAGCATCAAAGGCTTGCCCACAATCTACGATAAAGACCTAAGGCTTTTCCCTTCTTTAAGTGGGCGGTTTAGTATAATCTAAAACACTCAATGCAAAGATGCATCAATGCGCGACAAGAAACTCTATTCTCAAATACTAGGTATTGAAACACCCTGGTTCGTGTCTGATGTCGAGCTGTCCCTTCAGGCGCAACAGGTTAAAGTCTTTATTGAGCACACTGGCAAAAAAAGGCTGCCAATGCCGTGTTTGCGCTAAGCCCTGTCCGGGTTACGACCACATTATCCAGAAGTGGCGGCATTGGGATACCTGTCAGTTCCAAACTATCCTCGTCGCCCGTGTTCCCCGTGTCCAGTGCCCTGAACACAAGGTGTTGGCCATTGACGTTCCTTGGGCTGAATCAGGCTCCCGATATACAGCCCTGTTCGAAGCCTTGGTCATTGACTGGCTCAAAGAGGCAACAATCAGGGCTGTTGCACAACAAGTGAAGCTTAGCTGGAACGCCATTGATGGTATTGGGCGGCGTGCCGTGAGGAGAGGTCTTGCTCGCAGGGATGCCCAACCTCCAAAACGACTAGCTGTCGATGAGACCTCTTTTCAAAAGCACCCCGAATACGCCACGGTAGTGACTGACCACGATAAAGGCGTCGTTATCCATGTCGCTGATGAGCGTAAGAGCGACAGCCTCAATGAGTATTTTGATACGTTGCCGGATGACGCCAAAAAAGGTATTGAATGTGTGACGATGGATAGGTCTAAAGCTTATATCAAGTCAGTCAGGCAAACTATTCCGCAGGCAGACCGGAAGATAGCATTTGATAAATTCCCTATTGCTCAGTCCCTGGGTAAAGCGGTCAATAAGGTTCGCATGGAAGAGAATAAAACCCTTATAAGCAAGGGTGTAGAGTGGCTGAAGGGAACTCGTTACAACGGGCTGACAAACCCTGAGAACCTGTCTAAAGAGCAGTGGGATAACTTTGAACCACTGAGACACTCAACGCTTAAAACAGCTCGTGCCTGGGCTATCGGTGAACTGGCGATGAGCTTATGGGATTACCCATCCACAGCTTGGGCAATCAAAGCCTGGAAGAAGTGGTTGAGCTGGGCTCAGAGATGTCGCCTAGAACCCATCAAGGAAGTGGCCAGAACGATTAAAGCGCATTTGTGGGGCATCGTCAACGCTATTGTTCTTAAGGCCAACAATGGACGAGCAGAAGGCATTAACAGCACGATTCAAAGTTTGAAGAATCGAGCGTGTGGTTTCAGAAATCGTGAACGATATAAGGCAGCGATCTACTTTCATCTGGGTGGGTTGGATTTATATCCCACTGGCATACATCGCTGAAAACCGCCCACTTAAAGAAGGGAAGGAGCCCAAAGAATGCTGTCATGACTCAAATATGGGTCGCTATGTGTATGTATTTAATGGTCGCTTACCTGAAATTCTATAGCAAACTCGATTTAAGCATTCAACAGATTATTAGACTCTTTCAAGTCACATATTTGAGCGAACAGATCTGTGGGGACTACTCAAAGAAGACCCTCCAGGCCCTATTGAAACTCAGGTCCAGGTGCAGTTTACATTCTCATGAAAGTTTATGGGACAGCAATGGGTTGAATTACATCCTATCGGTCCTGCCGGAGTGCCCTACACGCTCGCGAACAGTGCAGCAAAGAAAGCTGCTGCCATCGGCATAGGAAAGAAAGACCGCCAAGCCCGTAGCTCTTTTGAAGAACACGATCAAGTGTGGGCCGTCTTCGATAGAGATGAGCATCCTCGCTTTAACGACGCAATTGCTCTTTGCACACGCTCAGGTGTGGGGGTAGCACGATCCAATCCATGCTTTGAGGTCTGGCTCCTTCTACATGAACAGGACTTCAACAAACCCGACGATAGACACGCCGTGCAAGCGCACCTTAAAGCACTCAGACCTGAATACGATCCGGACCGGGCAAAATCACCAAACTTCAGCGAACTGCTTAAAACTCTGGATATCGCGGAAAAGCGGGCTGCAAAACTACTTGAGCGCCGCGAAGCGGAGAGAAACGCTTATGGCCGGCCATCCACAACCGTCCACGAACTCACGCGGGCGATCAGCACTGCCGCGGCCCAAGCTATGCCTCCAATCACCTACCGCCCAGGCCTCCCAGAAGATGCCGCCGCCGTTTCCACGCTCATCATCAACGTACAACGTGAATTCACCTTCCGGGATTTCACCACTGAAGGCCAAGCATTGATGCAAGAATTCTGCGCCCCATCGGCGATCAAGAAATACATCGAGCGCGGTGATATCTATTTCGTCGCTTGCGCTGGCGCGGACGTGATCGGCGTTATAGGGGTCAAAGACCATTCACACATGATGTTTAACTTCGTACGTCCAGCTTGGCATCGGCAAGGTATTTCCACACACCTCTGGCAGCGCGCGAAAGCCGCCTGCTTGGCCGCCGGTAACACCGGTACTTTTACTTTGCGCTCCTCTGCGTTCGCGATCCCGGTTTATCAGCGCTGGGGCTTCGCCGCGACGGGCGAGGCGGTTTCAGACCGCGGCATTGTGTATACACCCATGCGCTTATCGAGCAAAAGCTAAAACGCCGTCCAAACGGGTGTGCAGCGCTTCGGCAGTGGCTCGCTCAAACCAAGCTGCAACCACGTCTGGCTGGGCGCGTGGAAATCCGAGCCGCCGGAGGCCAACAATGCAAAGTGCAACGACAAATCCGCCAGTTGCCCTGTGGTCGCAGGATCTTGGCGGCCCGAGACAACTTCCATGGCACGGCCACCGGCATTCTTGAAGGATTCCAGCAGGGCCAATAAACGGCGTTTCGATAGTCGGTACCGGGCTGGGTGGGCCAATACGGCGATACCGCCGGCATCTTCAATCCAGCGTATCACCGTAGCCATGTCCGCCCACGAATTGGGCACGTCACCATATTTGCTCCGGCCCAAAAACCGTTTGAATGCTTGTTTCTCATCCTTGACCACCCCGGCGTTAACCAAGCATTTGGCAAAGTGGGGCCGGCCAGGGGCATTCGCACCCGCAAGCGAACAAGCCTCAGCCAACAGATCCGGGGCGCCAGCACGTTGTAAAGCCGCACTTATACGCTGCGCCCGCTGCGCCCGCTGGTTTTGTTGAAAGCGTTCCGCCTCAGCCATGGCCGCCGACTGGGGCGCTATATTCAAGCCGATTACGTGAATATCGGTGCCGTGCCAACAGGTGGAGAGCTCTATACCGGGTATTAGATGCAGACCGCAGGCCGCTTCAGGTATCTCGCCATACGCCCGCACCGTATCGTGATCGGTAATAGAGAAGAAAGTTAGCTCCGCTTCAACGGCCCGGACTATCAGCTCACTCATCGACAGCGCGCCATCCGAACAGTGAGAGTGGCAGTGCAGATCAACCTTCACGCCGGCTCCACTTCACTTTGCGCCTGCATCAAACAAGAGCGGCGCAAGCCTGGCTCAGCCGGGCACTGCCATTAACAAGATCCGCCTCGGGCGCCACGAAACTCGCCCGAAAATACGGCGACATGCCGTACGCCACCCCCTGCACTACCGCCACGCCAGCCGCGTCGATGAAATAATCCGTGACATCGGTATCCGTTTCCAGCACTTTGCCATCCGGCGTTGTTTTGCCGATAAGTCCCGCGCAGGAGCAAAACACATACATCGCGCCCTCGGGCAGCTCGGCCCGTAACCCAGGAATGGCGTTCAAGCCTTGGAACAGAATATCCCTACGGCGTTGCAGATCGGCGGTACGCTGGTGCACGAAATCCTGCGGGCCGCTCAAAGCAGCAGCGGCGGCGGCCTGTCCCACGGCGCTGGCACCAGCGGTACTTTGCGACTGCATCTTCGACATGGCGGCAATGATGTGCTTAGGCCCACCGGCGAACCCAACCCGCCAGCCGGTCATGGAGTAAGCCTTGGAGACGCCATTACAGGTCACGGTGCGCTCGCGCAGCTTCGGTTCAACCTGCGCGAAGGTGGCAAACGCACGGCCATCGAACACCAAGTGCTCGTAAATATCGTCACTCAATATGTGCACGCCGGGCGCATCCAGCAAGACAGCGGCCAGCCCGCGCATTTCCTCGGGGCTGTAGGTCGCCCCCGTGGGATTACTGGGTGAACTGAACACAAGCCACTTGGTGCGGGGGGTAATCGCTGCGGCCAACCTCTCCGGCGTCATTTTAAAACCCCGGCTCTGCTCGCACTCGACGATTACCGGTTGACCACCCGCCAAGGACACCATATCCGGGTAAGAGGCCCAATAAGGCGCGGGGATGATCACCTCGGCGCCGGCGTCCACGGTCGCCATCAACGCATTAAAAAGTATTTGTTTAGTGCCCGAGCCAACGGTCAGTTCGTCCAGCCCGTACTCCAGCCCGTTATCGCGGGCGAACTTGGTCTGGGCCGCCTGGCGCAACTCCAGCGTGCCATTAATCGGTGTATAGCCAATGCCGTCGCGTTCCATCAGAGCAATCGCCGCCGCCTTGGCGTGCTCGGGCGTCGGAAAATCAGGCTCGCCGGCCGTCAGCTTAATGATATCCCTACCTTGAGCCACCAACTCGCGCACCCGCACCGCGGCGAGCTGACTTGGAGAAGGTTGGAAGCGGCTCATCCGCGCAGCAAAAAAATCACTCACCGCATTAAGTCTCTTTAGGGCACCGCTAAAAATAGTCATTGTTTCGTGAGTGCAAGGAAGCACCGCGCGCGCAACCGCAGTGTGTAGGTGATACCTGAGGATTGGAGCACGGAGCTGATGCCGCAATCGCGGAAAAAGTGCATTTTTAGAGTTGTCCTTTGATCTGATTGGCATCAAGCGGGCAGCCCGAAGGCAATACCAAACTACATATCGGGGCGCGGCGGGCGGCGCGTGGGCTGCTCTATCAGGATATCGATCGCATCGCAGGCGATACGAAAACGGGTGTCATGGTCGCCATCAAGACGCAAGTACCTGCGGTCATCGAGGATCAGCGCCTGGCGGTACCGCTCGAACTCCCGTTGAGCCGCCTGCAAACGTTTCTTGGGTGCCGTCTCAATGAATGCAGGATCCAGATCCATGAGCAAGATCTGATCGTAACGGCGGGCTTTAGCCATCTGCATCAATACCGGCGTACAAGTCTTGCAGGCACTGTACGCCTTCATCGCCACTCCCGGTACACCACCGTCGCAGATGAGGACCCGGTTGGCCTGCCTGGCCAGGGCATCCTCGATAATAGCCTGGCTTTTACCTAAGCGCTCCATGTCCTGTGGTGCTAGCGGTTTGTCGTCCACCGGCTTGAACGCCCCGGTCGAGTCATCTGCTGCCCAGCGATCTACTGCCGAGCAATCTGCTGCCCAGGCCGTATCGTAGTGAATAGCCAGTTGCTCTACCAAAGCGCTTTTGCCGGTGCCCGCAGGACCGTATACACAGATCCGGCGTACATACGCACTGCGCACACATTCGGGGATGTAGTCCCAATTGGACATGGGATCGTCGCGAATCGCACTGGAGCTAACCATCACCATAGCGTGGCCGGGATCGAGCGCATAGAACTTGAGGCCAAGAGCGGCGGCGATGGCCGCGTCACGCGCATCGGTGCCGAAGAAACCGTCGGCACCATCCGGTAGCGCTTGGCGCACCAGCTCAATCCAGGAACCGGGCTCAGTGTCTTCGCCAGGCGAAGCAGCCAACGCAACGGTCACTACATCGCTGCCCGGAGATAACTCATTCAACCAGGCGGTTCGTTGGCTGGCGTCAATAGGATCAGCGCCGGACGCAAGCACCACGATGGTCAGCGCATCACACCACGCCCGTGCGTAGTCGGTAAGGAGCCGGTGTCCTGCGTGTGGCGGCATAAACGTGCCGAGCACGATCCCTCTTGTTACCGGCGCAGCCGGTACCGCTGACATAGCCGGTACCGCCGACATAGATGGATTGCCCACGCCTGCGCTCATCTACATCACAATCCGAATGTCACGGAAGAACCGCCCAGCAAGGCAACCGTGGCCGATTCCGCTCCATCATATCCGGCCTGCAGTGGTCTAGTGCAAGTTCCAATCAAGAGATGGCCTGTCAAAATGTGATATTGACGGTACATTCAAGCCGCAGCAAAAAATCATTGAAGCGAACTCATCATGACAAAAACCATCGAGTGGTCCGATTTCGAGGCCGTGGAACTACGTGTAGGCACTGTAACGGAGGTACGGGATTTTCCCGAAGCCAGAAATCCCGCCTATAAGATCTGGGTTGACTTCGGGCCGGACATCGGCACCCGTAAATCGTCGGCTCAAGTGACAGCGCTTTACAGTAAAGAAGAATTGATCGGCCGCCAAGTCATTGCTGTAGTCAACTTCCCATCCAAACAAATCGGTCCGTTTCGCTCACAATGCCTCATCACCGGCTTCGTCAATACTGAGGGCGCGGTAGTGTTAGCGGTGCCGGAGCGTAGTGTTGAAAACGGTGCAAAGCTTGCCTGAAAAGCCCTTGCTCCAAAGTTAGCTGTCAAGGGCGAGTATGGATGGCCCAAACATGAATAAGGGCACCTCTAAAAATGCACTTTTTCCGCGATTGCGGCGTCAGCGCCGTGCTCCAACCCTCAGGTATCACCTATACACTGCGGTTGTACGCGCGGTGCTTCCTTGCACTCACGAAACAATGACTATTGTTAGAGGCGCCCATAAATCGGCATCGAACATCGCATCGCCCACTCGGATAAGGTGCGCAGAGCCAAAAAGACGAAGGACGCTATGCTATGAGTAAAGCGGTTACAAACAGCAGCGCTGCTAACACAACCACTGCCGACATCCTGATCATAGGCGCTGGCATCATTGGCGTTTGCTGCGCCCGTACCCTGCAACTCAATGGCCACCGGGTGACTTTGCTTGACCGCGAGGGTATCGGTGCAGCCTGTTCGCATGGCAATGCAGGCGTGCTTTGCAGTTGGTCCTTCGATCCGGCCGCCAAACCGGGACTTTGGAAAGAGCTACCGCGTTGGCTAGCCGATCCGCTGGGGCCCATAGCGCTCAGACCAAGCCATTTGCCCAAAATGCTGGGCTGGCTCTGGCAGTTCATCCGCAACACGCAGAGCAACCGGCAAGCCAAGAGCGCCGCGGCTCTTTTCACCCTAAATAATCCGACGGTGGAAATGTTCCGCCAGTTGTTGCAGGGCAGCGGCCACGAATCGCTGGTGCAAGATGCTTTCTATCTATTTGCCACCCGCAACGGGAAGCGCTTGAACCTAAATCAACTGCCCTGGCAACGCCGTTTGCAAGCAGGCGCTACCGTTGAGGCAATAGATGCGGCCACCCTCGGTGAGATCGAACCCCATTTATCTAAAGAATATGTAAAAGCTATTCTTGTGCACGGACAGGGGCGGGTTACCAATCCAGGGCGGCTGGTCAAAGTCATCGGCGACAAGGTGCTGAGCAGCGGCGGCCGTTTTATCCAAACGGCGGTACATGAACTCATCCCCCGTACTGGCGGCGCAGTCACCGTATCCACGCAAAACGGCAGCATAGAGGCGAAGCAGGTAGTGGTGGCAAGCGGGGCCTGGTCGTCCAGGCTGACAGCCAAGTTGGATCTGAATATTCCTCTGCAAGCCGAACGGGGTTATCACATGGAGTTCGCCAACCCTGGCGTCCAACTCAACAACTCGGTAAACGATGTTGACCGGGCTTTTGTCGCCAGTTCCATGGCAGGCGGGCTACGCTGTGCCGGCACCAGCGAATTCACCGAGTTGGAAGCCGCGCCGAATTGGCGCCGCGCTGACATCATGAAGCGGTTGGGCAAAGCGATGCTGCCGGGCTTGAATGTCGATGAAGGCACACCTTGGATGGGCTTGCGGCCAGCACTGCCCGATAGCGTGCCAATCATCGGACCCGCCGGCCATCATCCGGGCATTTTCTTAGCCTTTGGCCATGGCCACTACGGCCTGTCCGGGGCGCCCATGACAGCCCGCATCATCGGCGCACTGATCGGCGCGGAACGCATGAATATCGACATATCCGCCTACAGCGTGGAGCGGTTCACATAAGTATTTGACAGGTGAATTGTTTGGCCATGATAAATTGTTTAACAGGGGGGCGGCCGTGGCCTTTGCCGCAATCGCATGCAAGACTGAGCGCGCACCACCCCTAGGAGCACCGACATGCCAGGGTCTTTCACCGGCGGCTGCGCCTGCGGCGCCATCCGCTACCGATGTTCCGGCGCGCCCCGTTACATGGGCAACTGCCATTGCCGCGACTGCCAGCGGGCGACCGGCAGCGCCTACTTCCCTGCCGTGTTGATGCTCGAGCGAGATTTTAAGCTCACCAGCGGCGAACCCACTTGGTACCAGAGCCCGGCGGATGCGGGACATATCATGAAGCGCGGTTTTTGTTCGAGCTGTGGATCGCCGCTGTTCTTGGTGAACGGTGCCCGCAGCGGCGCCACCGTGTTGTACGCTGGCAGTCTAGATGACCCTAGCTGGTACACACCGGGCCGGGACATCTATGTAGCCAGCGCGCAACCCTGGGACATCATGCATGCAGACATCCCGAAGCACGACGGTATGCCCTAAACCTAAGACCTGTATGCAATACCCTGTGAGTGGGCAATACCCTGAGTGGGAGAACTTCGAATGACCGATACACCGGCGAGCGGGCACTGGGCGAGCGGCCACTGCTTGTGCGGCAGCGTGTGCTTCGAGATCCGGGGGAAACCGGTGTGGGTGGGCCACTGTCATTGCCAGAGCTGCCGCCGAAATACTGGCTCGGCCGTTGCCACGTTTGTCGGGCTACGCTCCGCGCAAGTCACTTACACGGCCGGGGAGCGGCATTTTTTCGAGTCCTCACCAGGGGTTCGCCGTGGTTTTTGCCGCGACTGCGGCACTCCGCTGACCTACGAAGCCGACAAATTCCCGGATGAAACCCATCTATACCTTTGCACCTTGGATAATCCGCAAGACTACGTACCGGCCTTCCACGTTTTCTTTTCGGAAAAGGTCGCCTGGTTCGACACCGCGGACGATCTACCCCGCCATCAGCAAACATCCAACAGTCCAACCATGTAATGCACAAGAGCGGACGCCCTCAGCGACGGTCGGGCACGCTTTGCTCCGTATGCTCCTCTTCTTCCAACGCCGCCGTAGCGGCATTGGGATCACCACCCTCCACGATAACCCGTTTACGCGCAAACTCGATGCCATTGTCATGGAATAGATGCTGGATCTGTTGATAAACATGGCGGCGCAGTACGAATTGCCGCCGCGGCTTGCACATGAATTTGGTGCCTAAGATAAGCGCAGAATCCTCAATCCTTCGCACCCCTTGAGATTTAAGCGGCTCGATGAAGTACTGTCCGTACTGCGGATGTGCCAGCATGCTCTGGCCGAGCTTCTTGATGAGCTTGCGCACTTTCTCCAGATCGGTCTCGTACGGCACGCGGAACTCTTGCTTGTAGATGACCCAATCGCGGTTGTAGTTGGTGATGGATTTGATCTCACCGAAAGGTATCGTTTGCACGGAGCCCCTATGATGGCGTAGCTGCATAGAGCGTATCGAGATCTTCTCCACTTCCCCGCGCAGCTCTTCCATCTCGATATATTCACCGATGCGAAAAGCATCGTCGATCAGGAAGAAGATCCCGGACACCACGTCCTTGACCAGGGCTTGTGCGCCAAAACCGATGGCTAAGCCAACCACGCCAGCGCCAGCCAACAACGGGCCTATGTCGATACCGATGGCCGATAACACGATCATGATGGTAACGGCTGTAATGACCACGAACACGGTGCCACGAAAGAGTGGCAACAACGTCTGGGTGCGTGTCCCGACAATGCCCGAGCCACCTTCACCGTCCGCTTCACCGCCTTCCGCCGCCGCGACCGCCGCCGCCTTCGCCCGCTCGCGGGCGATCATGCGATCGATAAATCCGCGCAAGACAGACCACGCGGTGCACGCAATGATCACGCTCACCAGAACGCGCACCCCGGCACCGGCCACGGCAATACCCAGCGGTGTAGACAACCAAGGCGAGATGGCACCAGTCGCCGCCTCGATCAATAACAAAAATGCGGCCACCACAACGCCCGCTGCGATAGCCACGCGCACGATCGACAAAACTATGGTTGCATTGCTCTTTAACTCCGCCCCCGGCAGTACCTCCGCCCCGGGCGGTGGCTGGCCATGCACGTCCGCTGCCGGCACAGGATTAGCCAAGGCGTTGCGCACAGCCCGGTCCAGTGCCGGCACCGACATGGCGAGGAAAATACTCAAAAACGCCGCATGGGCCGCGTGCTCGTTGCCAAGAGCAACATTCATAGCCCAAATGCCCGTGACCAAAACGACATACAGTATGGCTAGCCAACGCCACTGGCGAAATAACGCCGGCTCCTGCGCTGGCAGCGCGGGGGCAAACAACAAATGCACGATGAGCACAGTGGCGAAAAGCGCCAAGATCTTAAGATGCAGTAGCGCGAGGAAGTCTTCATCAGCGCCGATGACTTCCAAAAAACCGCCGGAGAAAAAACCACTGGCCATAATGCTCGCCAACACCACGAACACGGCGGTGTTACGCCGGGCGGCCTGCGTGCTCATAGGCACTATCCGCATCTCTTGCAGCGCCGGAGCAAACAAAAACCGGGCGACGGTATAGGCAAAATACGCCGCCGCCGCCACACTCAAATAAGTCACGGCAAACAAGCGCATCGGTGATACATCGGCGAAGAATAGAAACGACAGGGCAAAGCCGGACAATGCAAACACGATGACATTGACCATATCCAACACCAGCAGACCAGCCAGAAAAGTGAGTTTTAAAAAGACTGACGAGGGGACGGCATTAGCGATATACGCGCGCGGCTGGCGGCACAGACGGTTGGCCACGGCGGCGGCGATAGCCCCGGCGAGGAGCATATACAACAAGGCGCTGAGGCCCGAGCCCATCGCCTCTATGCCTTCCTGATCGGTTAACAACAAAACCATGAAGTCGAGCGTATCCGGCAGGCCGTCCCAGGCTTCGGTCAACGCATCCAAGCGCCGGCCCAAGCCGGCGATCGTGCTACGGGTAGAACCTAAGAACTCGGCGAAGCTATAACTCACGGGTCCATCCGAACCGCCGGCTTCGCCAGCATGAGAGCGAAGCTCATCAATAAGTACGGCGCGCACTTGAACATCGGAAAGCGGGGCGACGAACTTCTCGACCTCGCTGCGTTTTAGATCGGCAGGCACCACTAAAGGCGCCGGCTGCTCACCTTGGGTACTAGCAGCAGTTGCGAGATCCTGCGGTCCAGCCGGCCATAGCGCAGGGGACCAAGCAATACTCATCAACAACCCGAGGCCGAGCCAGCCCACTATCGCCACACGCATTGTTTCCCCCTCCGGCCTTCCGCCGCCCTAGCAATGAGCGCCCGAGAGCAAGCACCCTGACAATAAGCAAAACAGCGATAAGGGGACCTCTAAAAACCTACTGCGCGACGTTATGGCTGCGTTGCGCGGTGCTCGCAATCCTCAGGTATTACCCATAGATTGCGGTTCCTGCGCGCCGTGCGCCTTGCCCTAAGGCCGCTCGCTACGGTTTTTAGCAGGTCCCCATAAGCAAAACAGCGCGGGCCCTAAATTCTTCCGGGCCCTAAATTCTTCTGGGCCCTAAATCTCTTCTGGGCCCTGAATCAATTGCGTCCCGCCAACAGCCCCCGTCCGATGACGTGCGCTTGAATCTCACCGGCACCTTCGAAGATATTGAGAATACGGGCATCACAAAGGACACGGGAAATCTCGTACTCGAGCGAGTAGCCCACACCCCCGTGGATCTGCAACGCGGTGTCCGCATTCGACCAGGCCACCCGCGCCGCTAACAGTTTGGCCATACCGGCTTGCACGTCACAGCGCCGGCCTTTGTCTTTCTCTTGAGCGGCGAAATAACTGAGTTCCCGGGCTGCCACGGTTTCCGCCAACATCAGCGCCAGCTTGTCTGCGACCCGGGGAAATTCGATGATCGGCCGGCCAAACTGCTTGCGCGCTTGGCCGTAGCGAAAGCCCAGATCGAAAGCGCACCAGGCGACGCCGATGGAGCGGGCCGCGGTCTGAATGCGAGCGCCCTCGAAGGTGCGCATCAACTGTTTGAACCCCTGACCTTGTTCACCGCCCAGCAAGCCATCCTCGGCGACGATAAATTCTTCGAACGCGAGTTCGTACTCTTTCATGCCCCGGTAACCCAACACGCCGATCTCGCTGCCCGTCATACCCTTCGCGGGAAACGGATCATCATCGGTCCCACGCGGTTTAGCCGCTAACAACATGGACAGGCCGTCATAGCCTCGAGTGGATGGATCAGTGCGGGCCAACAACGTCATTAGATCGCTACGCGCGGCATGGGTGATCCACGTCTTGTTACCGTTAATACTCCAAGTTCCACCGGCATTGCGCACTGCCCTGGTCCGCAAGCTGGCGAGATCCGATCCGGTATCCGGCTCGGTGAATACGGCCGTGGGCAAGACTTTGCCGCTGGCAATAGCCGGCAACCAATACTGCTTTTGCGCATCCGTTCCTGCACCCGAGATGAGTTCGCCAGCGATCTCGGAGCGGGTTCCCAACGAACCAGCGCCAATCCAACCGCGGGACAGCTCCTCACTGACCACACACATGGCCAACTTGCCAAGACCATGCCCCCCGAACGCCGGATCTATGCATACCCCGAAGACACCCAACTCGGCCATTTCCATGACCACTTCCGTGGGGATCAACCGATCGGCCAGATGCCAACCATGGGCAGCAGGCTTGATGCGGCTCTCGGTAAAACGGCGCATTTGTGCCCGCACCAGCTCCAGCATTTCATCGTCCAGCACTTCGCAGGGCATACCACCTTCACGCACACGCGCCACCAACGCAGCGCGGGACCCGGCCGTATTGCCGTGGCGCAAAAACCACTGCACCGCAGTACTGGCTGCCAGCGCGTGCGCCTCTTCACATCCACCCAGCGCCCATCCACTCATCTCCCATCCACTCATCTCCCATCCACTCATCTCCCATCCACCCATCTCATGAGGACGGATGATCTCATTTTGACTCATAGGCACACCGCCCAATAGTTGAGCCAAATATTCGCCGAACACGAGTTTAAGCACCAGCGCTTCCATGCTCTCGCGCTCACCGCCAGCCCGCTGCCACCAGGACCGAGTCTGCGCCATCGCTTCCACGGTCGTGGCAATCCAAGCAAGACCATGCAAAATCCGCTGCTCGGCATTCGCTTTGCTGGCGCTGATCTGCCCGTCCTCGGTCACAGCGCCGTGCACGGTGGCATGAAGCTGCCCCAGATAAACCCGTGCTGCCGACAGTGCATCGCAGGCTAGGGCGTCTAGCTCGGGACTATCTACCCGGCGGGTGGATTGGCTGATTTCGCTAGCGGTGCGGCTCATGATGTCTCTTAACCCCCAGTGGAGTGCACGGTACCGGCCCGAGGCTAGTCACCACAAAGGTCTGCCATCCCAAAGATCTACCATCCCAGAGGGGCGCAATCCTAAAGAGGCATGATCCCAAATGCGCCAGCGCCGGTGAAAGAGCGGCTGATAAAAGAGCGAACAACCCCATCAATAAATCAACTCGGTCTCAGGAAAAGCGGCGTACCACCCGAACCAAAACGCATTGTGGGCAGGAAACCTGGGTAAGGTGGTGCCTGCGAAATGCAAACCGGTCTCATCGGCGCGCCACTCATTGCCCGCTTCATCGACGGCCACATGGGTGCCATCCCACGAGACGAACTCCACTTCGCCTCGCTGATAGACACGGTGCGCGCCACTTTGGTCGGTAACAATGGCAAGCGGCGTACCGGCCAGCACCACCTGATACAGGGACCGCCCGCGCAAGAACTCACTGGTGATGGCGAGCGCCTCAGATGCGTCGGAGGTGCGCAAGGCCAGCACCTGCGCTTTGTTATCGAGGCGCTTATCCACCTTGGGCACCCTAAACATCAGCTCATCAGTGGCGAAATACGCGCGGTATGCCGCCCCCTCCGAGTAATCACGCACCTGGCCAGTATCCAAAGACAACACCTGAGTGCGCGGATGACGCCGGCGCCACTCGCCCCAGGTGGTAGTGACCACGCTGCCCCGTCCCAACCGAATGCCCTTGCCGTGCAGCGGCCCCATCACAGGCGTACCCCGCATGGTACTCCACAGCGAACGGGTGGCTTGGTCGTACATAAGCTTGTTCGACCTGTACAAGAATCCACTGGTACCTAAAGCATGCTCAACCCCGCCGTGCTCGGTGTAATACAAAATAACGGTGCCGCAAAGAGTACAGTAGACCCCCGCCACGGATTGGCCGCCTACCGTGTCTATAAACATCTCGTGCCAGGCCAAAATGCGCTTGGGATACGCCCGCGCATCGCCGTTAATACTGATCCCGAACACCACATTAGTCTCGTCCAGGTAATCGGCTGCTTCAGCTTTTAGCATGGCCGGCTGGCGCAGGGGTGGAATGCCATCTTGACGCACACCGCCCCATACAATCTCATCTAAGCGAATAGAGCGTTCGCCCGGCTCTTTAAAATACGCCTCGAACTTCGGATCCAAAAAAGAGTAAAAAATACGCTTGAAGGGGAGATAGGACTCGTGTTCCACATGAGGCTGATTCCACCACCAAAAAAGCCACGCCTGTACGTCAGGCTCCAAGGTCTGGCCCGTCTTGCGTTGCAGCAGCTCTATCAGTTTGAGCCGCGCCAGCGGATCTTGGGTAAACCGTAGTGCTTCCAACGCGATAGGCTCCATGCCCGGCTCCCAGTTCTGGTCTATCCAAGCGAGTGCATTGAGCGCAGCTTCTGGCCGCAAAAGCACAGATAAAAAAGCGGCAGCGGCCCGGTTCTTGACCGACTCCACCACTTGGCTAGACTGCGATTGTTGGCCGTGCGCAGTATTTATCGCCGGGCCCACAACCACGGCGTACGCTAGCAGGATCTGTGAGAACAATAGGGATCGCGCTACCGCCATGGGGCTCACCTAAACTCATCAATAATGGAGCATGAGACCGGCGGGAGCAGTCATTAATTGCATACCGATGAGCCGCAGGACGAGCAGCCGGAAAATCGCATATAGGGCACCTCTAAAAATAGTCATTTTTTCGTGAGTGCAAGGAAGCACCGCGCGCAGAACCGCAGTGTATAGGTGATACCTGAGGGTTCGAGCACGGCACTGACGCCGCAATCGCGGAAAAAGTGCATTTTTAGAGGCGTCCTTTATTGAATTGCATAACGTTTTGGGTTTTGGGTTTTGGGTTTTGGGTTTTGGGTAGGAGCGTGCAAGTCGCGTAGCGGGTTGGGTGTCCCAGTAAGCGAAGCGAACGGCTTGACCCACTTGTTATATGCCACATTAATCATTGACTGAACGCTTAAGAACCTCTGATACCCACTGGTTGATACTTTTATTTGCAGCGCTTGCTCGGGCAGATATTTCACTATGCAACCTGGGCGATATTCTAAGGTTGAATTTACCCGAAAATTCTTTGGTTGGGGAAATGCCTTTTTCTTCGCAAACCTCCAGAAAAACCTTCAATGAATTCTTGAACTCTTTACGAAGACTACTCGGGCTTTTACCATAAAAATCAGCACTACCATTCAACCCAAGGATTTCTCCCCGAAATTGGTCTAGCTCAGGATCGTATTCAATTTTTGCTTTATAACCATCGAGTTCCATCATATTCATGGCTTCACCTCATATAACTCAAACCATTTTCGAATACTGGCTATCGCACCTTTATCAGTATCCGTAGAAGGGTGCGGTCTATGGAATACCCGGACTTCACCGAACAGCACAACCGCCACTCGTGAGCCAGCGCGTTCTGAAACATCCGCCCCCAACGCTTTGAACAGAGATTCGATATCCGGCCATGGGATATTGCCGCTAGTTAGTCGTTTGTAGATTTGCTCTAGCGTTTTCTGATGCTTGCGCTTCATTTAGTAATAGTACTATATTATAGTACTACTTCAAACCCAAGGCATATAACGCCTGCTATAACCGGGAGTAAAAAGCGAAGCGAGGTATGATATGGCAAGAAGAAGTTTTATGGTCGATTTGGTCAAGAGTTATCGAAGGTCAAGGAACGGTATCCCAAGGCAAGCTATGTTGCAATAGCTGATGGAGCGAGAAGTAATGGGTCTTATTTGAGGTCTAGAACCGATCGACAGTTAGTGGATTTTTGGCATGCTGTCGGTTATTTGGGCAAAGCAGGCGATGCGCTATTTTCAGAAAAAAACAGCGTGTTGCACGTAAAGAGTGGCTTGACCAAGCGTGTCATCGACTTAAAAGTCAACCGGGTTCAGCGACCCGGCTATACAATGAGATAAAAGAGCACCCTGAGGCAGGGTCGTTTAAAAAGACGGATAAAGAGCACTTATTAGCATCGGTCACTTATTTTAAAAATAACCAATCCAAGATGTGTCGTGAATTCAACCCGCAAGTGCAACAGTGGGTTGAATTCCGAACAATACCTCATTCGGTGTTTTCCAACCAAGACATTTTCTTGGTCGATTATTCAGCGCGTCCATGGTTGCAGTTATTTCCTCATCACTGACCGTTGAAAAATCAGTTTGCTTAGGAAAGTACTGCCGAATTAATCCGTTGGTATTTTCATTCAATCCACGCTCCCAGGAATGATAGGGGTGAGCAAAGTATCCCGAGGCCCCCAGTGCCTCTGATATCGCTTCATGCAGGGCAAACTCCTTACCCCCTTGTCATAGCTAATGGTTTCAACGAATGCACTCAGTGAAACCATGATCTCCAACAGCTTCTCCTTAACCTCTTCGGCGGTTTTATTCGCGGCCTTGATAATCAGGCTATAACGGCTCTTACGCTCGCTTACCGTCACCAGAACAGGCTGGCTACCCTGGTAGGCACCGATCACCGTATCGGCCTCCCACTCGCCTATACGGGTGCGCTCATCGACGATCGCAGGGCGTTCGTCGATAGAAACGCGACCCTTGATTTGACCCCGCTGACTTAGACCTGCACTGCCATGGGGACGGCGACGTTTCTTTTGACAACGAAGGTGTGTATGCAACTGGCCACCAGCGCGTTTGTCTTGAGCAATGTATGGGTCAATCCATTCATGACTTACCGTCAAACTGTGTTCCCTGATCAGCCAGTGACTCACTTGTTGCGGACTCTATTTTTCCCGGATAAGTCGCTCGACCCATGGCCAGGTTTCGCTGGTAATTCGTGGGGAAGTGTGTTTGGCTCGTCGAACCTTGGCGAAGTCATTGGCCTGTTTGGGCCGATAGCCTCGCTGACCGCGATTGCGCCTCACTTCGCCGCTGATGGTTGACTTTGATCGGTTCAGTTGCTCCGCGACCTCTGCTTGGCTATGGCCTGCTTTCATGAGGCTGTACATCTGCTATCGTTCGTGTTCGGCAAGCTGTGTGTAGTGCATATGCGCTCCTCTTACTTTTGTCGGTGGGTGGACTGCCAGACTACCGCAGCTTGCCACCTCACTCGACTCGGTGGAGTTGCACTTACAAGTTGAATTCACGTGTTATTCTCGACATCAGTCAGACAATTTACCGATCGGATCAGGTGTGACTGAAGCGGCTTGTAAAACATTGGTTAAGCAGCGCCTACGCAATTCAGGCATGTACTGGAAGGAGGCTGGGGCTCAAACCGTTCTCTCATTGCGCGGGTTGACACACACGGATGCTCGTTGGAATCAATTTTGGCGTAAGCTCGATCAATACGGGTTTGATATAGCTGTTTAAATACATCACATTGAGAGCGTACCCAATCCCCAAATGACTCGTTAACGGGACTCCATCACTTCAGCTTTCGCTTCCGGCCTACAAACTTTCTGTCTACGCTTGACCTCTGCCGTTACCGCTCAGCGGCCCAAGACTCGATAATCGATGTGTCGGGTCAACACTTTCGATGGGGTACTTTCAACCACTAGCTAATTTGCGTTTCGTGGCGCACCGAGTTTACGAGCGTCCGCTTGAACCACTTGTTAAGTTTTTCTTTACTTCTTGTCCAGCCAATTCTAAAAGCATACGTAACGCATGATTGACAGACTCAGAATTCTTAAACACTGCAGAAATGTCTGGTTCTAAAAACACTACATTTGTTCCCTGCTGATATGCCTGAAAGTGCTTTCCACGCACACCCGATGAAAAATCATATTCTGTTCGCATTTCATTGTCTTTAATAACTTTGCTCATAATATTTCTGCTCCTGCGTTGTGGCTTTTCTGGCGCTTATAAGCCGAACGTTGTTCTGCTGTCTCTCAGTGTAGGCTACCACGAGAAGTTTGCCTGTACTTGAATGCCCAATGCTGAGAAGCCTGTACTCCCCTGATAAATGACCCGGATCAGAAATTGTCAATTCGAACGGATCACCAAAAACCGTCATAGCCTCAGGGAAACTGATACCGTGTTTCTTTTTGTTGTTTGCTGCCTTGTCTTGATCCCATTCAAAATCCACTGCTCATTTCTCCCGTGAGAAACTTGACAGGTACTAGCCGGACCTTTGTCGCGAAGTTCTACGACGAGTTGTCGTAGCTGTTTACGGCAATGTGCCATGTATTTATCCGATCTTCTCACTCTGGCTGAGTTTCTACTCTTATTTCCCTTCCTGGTCAATGACTTACTTGATTGGGCTTTTTTGTCTTTGCCTGAGGTCTGTCAATACGCGGCGTTGGTTCGTATTACAACGCGAAAGCTGTGCGGCTGTGACCTACAAAAGGCAAGCTCTCCGGTGGCACGAGGCTTCAGGGCGCCTGCTAAAAATCACTGCTCTCCCATAAAGCATACTAACCCTTTGAATTTATTGGAAAAACTGTTTTCATGTCTCAAACACAATGCCATAGTCAATTTTTTATGGAAATCAATAGGTTATACGCTGTGTTCAACTATTTTGTGGGACAGCAGTGATAGGTGATACATGAGGATTCGAGCACGGCGCTGACGCCGCAATCGCGGAAAAAGTGCATTTTTAGAGGTGCCCTTGAGTAATATCGATTTGAAAGAACTGTGTTGACGGGCATCTTTGCCGCGCTTGCTCCAGCATGTTCGGCGACACGTCAACGCCCAATGATTGCATCGCCATGGGTTCGGTCACCTGCGTTACCCGGCCCGTGCCGCAGGCGAAATCCAGATACCGCGGAACGCGTTCAGGAAACAACCGTGGCACCAGTTTGCGTAGCAGCCGATTCTCGCAATGCGTCATATACGTGTTGATATCACCGGCCGACAAATCAGAGCCGTAATCGGCTCCTTTGTGTAAATAGGACCCCCGATAATCTTCTGGCATACCGCTCGTCATAAAGACAGCCTTGATCTTTTTTGTAGAAAAGCATTCTGGACACGTCGTCACCGTAGGGAATGAAGAAGTCGGCACGCCGACCCGCCTTATTGAAGTACGCAAGTGCAGGGCCGCAATCTACGATGACATCAAAGTCGTCCAAGGTTCTCAGCAGTTCCCCGGCAGGGGTATCAATGAGGTAATTGAGCTTGTTCCACAGAAGATTACTGACAAACTGGGTAAACCAGAGCTGACGCTATCGCACTGCGGAAGAAAGTGACGGGTTTCGTTCTTAAATAGCAATAATCGTGCATCTACGCCTTAGTCGCGGAAGTGTCGCACGATCGAAAAGAAATTGTTGTTCATGTTGTAGAAAAAGCCGATTTTCATGATCCGTATCTCACAGGCAGCAGGCGGGGATGAGAAACTCGACTCTCGGCGTGCCCCGAATGAGTGTTTCGTACAATCACGGCTACGCGTCGAGACGCGAAGGCAATTCGCCACACCATGACTAGTTCATCGCATGACTGTGTGCAGTGAAGGAGTGCGCACTTGCTCGTCTATTGACAAACGAGAGCCTAAATTGCTGACTGGGGATCCGATACTGAGCTTGCTAGCTCTCGTCTTTTCAAAGCATAGAATAGATTGTAACTATACTTTTCTAAATCCGACATAGACAGAACCCTTGAGATGTTCATTGCAACTTCATTCAGTTTAGAGTCGTGCTTGGGGCTATCAGGCAACGCCGCGAGTGGATGATATATGCGTGAGAAGAACAAATACGGGCCGTAGTGACGCTGCTCGACAATTTCAAAGTATTGTTGAATGAACTCCTCAAAATCGTTCAAGACGAAATTTCTATTGTAATCAACTACCTTTATTTCCGGCAAAGAAAACCTCGTTCTCGCCGAGTTCAGCGTATCAAGGTAATCTTGAAAGCCTTCTGTCAGTAGAAATATTCCCTCATCAGTCAGTAGCCGATGAATCTGAGAAATCGCTTCCTTTTGATGATCCCAAGTCGGTAGATTTATGAGGCACCTTTGGGATATCACGCAGTCAAATCGTTCGCCGTCAAATTTCTCTCCTATATCAAGAACTGAACAAACATCGAAATCAATATTGTTGAGGAGATCTCGCTGCAGTTTCCGCTCTTTAGCGATATTGATGAGACTGTCCGCGACGTCGATACCCAGTATTCGTTTCACCTTCTTTGCGTAGTGTATTGTGTGAAACGCATCGCCGCATCCTACTTCAAGACAGGCATGTTCGCGGTTGAGGTAGGACAGAATATTCTCTCTTTCGAGCTCCCCCAGGTACGGATCTCTTGATGTAGGAGTTACTTTGCTGTGAGATGGAAAACTCTCTCCTGATTTTTGCCAATGATGTTTGATCTCTTCAAGTTTCATACTTGCTTTCTCTTTTAGCTCTTGAAATCTAAGCGTTGCCCGGGGCACTTCACCACTAGCTCCACTACGAAAGGGGAGCGTTTACGCATCGAACTGGTGGCCAACGTGAAATATGAATGAGAAGATTGCCGGCGCTATGGCTCACCCGCTAGCCGAGTGGCACAAATACTACATTTTTATTCACTGCTGTCCCACAAAATAGTTAAACACAGCGTATAACCTATTGATTTACATAAAAAATTGACTATGGCATTGTGTTTGAGACATGAAAACAGTTTTTCCATAAATTTCAAAGGGTTAGTATGCTCTATGGGACAGCAGTGATTTTTATTGTACCCGTTCCGCAGCCAGGCTCAGATCTGACGAAGGTAAGTACAAGACACCCAACCGCACGCCCGCTTAAGTAGGTCTAGAACCACTCGGCTGAGTCCGATGAAGCGGCGCACAATCCGCGCCAAGAAACAGGCAAGCTAGTGCTGGGAGAAAGGGGCGGGATCATGGTCCATGCCACCAACGGTGAAACGATTCGCGAGCCTTCGCCGCCAATGCGCTGTGTTTACCAGCCGCGGTCAAACGCTGGTTCACCGCTTGCGCATCTACCACATCCGCGTATTTAGTATCCAGTTCATTTAAGTTAGCTTCGTGCACCTGCGGCGACCGGTCGCCTACGGCATCGCGCACCACCACGGCCCTAAAGCCATGCTGCATCGCATCGAGCGCGCCGGCGCGAACGTTGCCGCTAGTGGTGCATCCTGCTATCACCACAGTATCTACGCCCATAGACCGCAACTCCACATCGAGCATGGTGCCGAAAAAAGCGCTGGCGTATTGCTTCTCCACCAACCGCTCGGATGGCCGCGGTCGCAAACGCTCGTCCACCGCCACCCAGGGGCTACCCCGTTTCAACACCCCAAGTGCCGGCACTTTCTGCAAAAACACTCCCCCATCGTTGAGA
This sequence comes from Gammaproteobacteria bacterium, assembly GCA_012103455.1. GTDB lineage: Bacteria > Pseudomonadota > Gammaproteobacteria > HK1 > HK1 > WLWT01. Next base: position 220,409 of record WLWT01000001.1, on the reverse strand, counting down.
TCGGGCTGGTAAACCTGGGTGGTGAATATCACCGGCAAAGCACTTTGCCTAAATAAGGATAAGAGCTCGCCCGTGACGCCGATGGGCGCGCTGTAATCGCGCCCGACCCCCGACGCCGGATCGGTGAAACCTTTGATGAAATCGACGATGAGCAAGGCCGGCCTTAGGCCGAAACCCGAGCGGCCCGCATACCCCTCTTGCGGGGCTGCTTGCTCGGATTTAGGCAACTTGCGGCCAGATGAGTGGCCGCCCGGGGCCGGGATTGTAGCGAGGGCCGGAATGATGGTTTTACCGTAGGCTTCCAGGGTTTCGTCCATGGCATCGTGCATCAAATAGACGGCGAAATGATCGGTCCCGCGCGAGCGCAACTCTTTCAGCTTGGCGATGTGTTCACCGGCTTCGCCGAGCACACAGAAGCGATCGACGATGGCATCGGGCACAAAATCCGTAGAGGGATTGCCGGCTTGCCCGTGATGAGCGTAGTCATACCCTTTACGCTCTTTGATGTACTCCGTCAACGCCTTGGGTACTTGCGCGGAATTTTCACCATAGCGGTTGACCAGATCGGCCACGTGATTGCCGACCATGCCGCCGAACCAGCGCAATTGCTCGCGCTGGTGGGCACGGTTCGGCCCCACGTAAGCCGGCGCCACCACGCAGGTGGCGAGAGCATCCGGCGAACGGCCCGCCGCTTTAGCCCCCTCCCGCACAGCGGCCAAAGTCCAATCCAAGATCTGTAGATCGGCCAGTTGCAGGATAAACCCATCGGCGTGCCGGCCAATACAGTCTAGAGCCCGAGGGCCGTAGCCCGCGCCCCACATGGGCAACTCCCACCCCACGCCAACCCAAGGAAAGTGAACATCGGTACCCTGGTAGTCAACCGTCTTACCCCCGACCAACCCCTTCACCACCTGCATGGCCTCAGCCATCTCCGCCAGGCTACGCGGCTTGCGGCCAATCACACGCAGAGCCGAATCACCCCGGCCTATGCCGCAAATGGTACGAGGCCCGTAGTGATCATTCAGCGTGGCGAAGCAGGAGGCGAGCACAGTCCAGTCGCGGGTGCCGGGATTGGTCACCATGGGCCCTACATGAACCTTCTCGGTGGCGGCGAGGATCTGGCTGAGCACGATGAACGCCTCTTGCCAGAGCACGTGCGAATCGTAGACCCACACGTGGGTAAAACCATTGGCTTCCGCGCGCTTGGCAAGTTCTATGACCCGGCTAGCCGGCGGGCTGGTTTGTAGAACGACTCCGAATTCCATCGTCAGCCAGGTTCCATCATCAAGAGGGGGCCTCGACTGTGTCCGCTCCGCTAACGGAGGTCAACTGTCTTATCGGCTTGGCTCTTACCCGCTAGGCGGCGCACCGCCGCCAGCACGTATTGCGCGGTGCGAAAACCAAACACGCTATGCAACCACTCGTGATACCAGGGCGATAAGCGCTCGTGCTCCACACCTAAACCCTGCCAATCGGCAAACGCGCTCAAGGCTTCGCCCTGCGAGCCCGCGCGGTAAGCATAGACCATCGCCTGATAGCAGCTTTGGCGCCTGATAGAGCTTTGGCGCCAGAGAGCGGTGCAGCGCGGGATGCGGCGTATCCTTGAGAATGTCACGGGCGGCCCTGGCGAAAGAGATGAGTAACCACGGGATCTCTCGTTGCGAGCGGGCGGTGTAACCCAAGGAGTAATAACCAACGCGTTTGACCAACAGCGGATCTGTTTGTACAGCTACCTTAACGGGCGCATTCCGGCTGATCATGCGAATGGCCAAATTAGCCTCCTCACATGCTCTCACTGCCGGATCGAAACCACCGGCGCTCGCCACCAAGTCCCGGCGGATGAGCACTTGGTTGAAGGTAAAGTTCTCCGTGCTCATACAAAGCCAGAAAATCATCGTACTCGCGAACCGTGCCACTTAACTCCAGCGGCGCCACGGTAGCGGCGATATTGGACGCCTCGTCCTCGTCTCAAAATTCGCTGAATCCGCTGACCGCTACATCCGCGCCGTGCTCGATCAGCAGCTTCACCTGCGCGCGAATGGTGTTGGTATACAGCAGGTCATCGCTATCCAGGAATTTCACCAAAGTACTTTTGGCCAAACCCAGGCCAACGTTGCGGGCGACGCATTGGCCTTGATTGACTGGATAGGAAAACGTGCGCAGGCGCCGGTCGCGGGTGGCGTAATCGTGCATGATGGCCCCGGTGTCGTCGCTGGAGCCATCGTCCACCGCTATCACTTCCAGGGGCTCGTAGTCCTGCGCCAGGCACGCCGCCCAGGTAGCGGCCAGATAGCTGCCCCGGTTGTAAGCGGGCACGATTATTGCTACCAGTGGCTGCCCGGATGAGTCCATACTTTCCTCTGCGCGCCTTCATTCGGCTGCCCTATTTGGCAGGTATTCAGCAGCCAAGCCGCGAATGCGTTGGCGCCGATCAGCCGAAGAGGGCAAACTTAACAGTTTACGGTGTGTTTTGTGTCAATTCTTCGCGGGCGCCTACATTCCCGCGAGCCTGCCGAACACTATAACCTCACCCTGCGCCATCAGATGCAGGCTACCTGCTCCTAAATCAGATCAATTGGATGAAAACTTGAGCATCAATCCCCAACACGTGGGCCAAGAACGCCTGAGTTCCATTGAAAAAATTACGACGGGGCTGGGCGCTCACGATTATGTCGCCACGGCCCGTATCGCAACGGCTGTCTACCTCGCCCATCACCTGGAGAAACCCATCTTAGTGGAAGGACCGGCGGGGGTCGGCAAAACGGAGCTAGCCAAGACGGCGGCCGCTTACCTTGAACTGCCCCTCACACGGCTGCAATGCTACGAAGGCCTGGACGAGAGCAAGGCGCTCTACGAATGGAAGTACGCCAAGCAGCTCCTGTACACTCAAGTGCTCAAAGACCACATGGGCGAGTTGCTGACCGGTGCGCCCACCTTGGAGCAATCACTGGAGCGCCTGCACGGATTCGACGATCTGTTCTTCTCCGAACGCTTCCTGGAGCCACGTCCGCTGCTGCGCGCTCTTCAGCAACCGGAAGGCGGCGTATTACTCATCGACGAGGTCGATAAATCCGACGAGGAATTCGAAGCTTTTCTCTTGGAGATCTTGTCCGATTTCCAAGTGACCATCCCCGAAATAGGCACCATCGAGGCCGGCATACGCCCGCTGGTTTTCTTGACCAGCAACGGCACCCGCGAAATGAGCGATGCACTCAAACGCCGCTGCTTGCATTTATTCATCCCGTTCCCCGACCGTGCGCTGGAGGCGCGGATCGTCTCCGCCCGGCTGCCGCAAGTACCGGGGCAACTCAACGAACAGTTGGTCTCCTTCGTACACGGGCTGCGGGGACTCGATTTACGCAAATATCCATCCATCGCCGAGACCATCGACTGGGCCAAAACCTTGATGCTCATGCACGCCGGTGAGCTGGGCGCCGACTTGGTCCGCGACACCTTAAACGTGCTGCTCAAGTTCGAAGACGACATCGGCATCGCCGAAAAACAACTCGCTCACCTGCTGGCCGCGGCGCGCCAGCCGTACGCTCTGCGTTCGGCGTGAATACCTCTCTGTCCCGCTTTCTGGAAGCCCTTCGCCAAGTAGAGCTGCGCGTCTCACCGGCTGAAGCCTTGGATGCTTACCGCACCGTCGCCACCATCGGTCCCGGCAACCGCCAGTTGCTCAAGGATGCCTTGGCGATCGCATTGGCCAAGTCCGAAGGAGACAAAATCCGGCTGGATGAAACCTTCGATCGCTTCTTCGCGCCGGCCATAGACGCTGAAGAGCCTGCGCCCCTGCCGGAGCACAATATCTACACGGAGGGTTTAGGTGAGGCGGCGGAGGCGGCGGCGCAACTGCTGAGCGGGGACGTGGCCGGCATCACCGGGGCACTACAGAACGCCGCCAACGCTGTTGGCTTGGAGCGCATGTGGATCTTCACCCAGAAGAACCAGTTCACCCGGCGCATGCTGGAGCAGATGGGCCTTACCGAGTTGGAACGGGCTATCAATGAGGCCGAGCGGACGGGTGATGAAGCTCGCACGGCGCAACTGCAAGCCCTGCGCGGCCAGCTCTTCGACACCGCTAGAGACTTCGTAGAGCGCGAATTCGATCTCTTCGCCAAAGACAAAACCCGGCAATTGACCGACGAGCGCCTGCGCAACGCACGCCTGGGCGCGGTTGATCTGCGCGATCGCGAACGGATGCAGACAATCGTCCGGCGCATGGCCAAGCAATTGGCAGCGCTTTATTCCTCCAAGCGGCGGCGTGAGAAACACGGCACCTTGGACGTGCGCAAAACCATGCGCAAAAACCACACCAACGACGATGTACTGTTCCGGCTGGAATGGAAACATAAAAAGCGCGACCGGCCCAAGCTCATGGTCATCTGCGACGTGAGCCGTTCGGTATCAGCCTTGTCACAATTCCTGCTGCTCTTCGTCCACAGCTTGAGCGAAGTACTGCGCGGGGTACGCTCGTTTTCCCTTTGCTCCAACTTGGTGGAGACCACCGCCATCTTCGATAACCCGGACCTAGACGCGGCGTTAAGAGGGGCGGCGGAGGCGGCCATGTCAGGCGCTACCGACTATGGCCAAGCTTTAGAGGATTTCGAGGACATCGCGTTAACCGACGTGGACCGGCGCACCACCGTTCTCATTTTGGGCGATGGCCGGAGCAACTACACCAACCCGCGGGTGGATCTGCTGCGGCGCATTCATGATCAAGCCCGCTTCGTCATGTGGCTCAATCCCGAGCCGCGATCTTTTTGGGGCACGGGCGACTCGGAAATGCTCCGCTACCAGGTTTATGCCGATCTGATCCGCACGGTCAACTCACTGGCGGACTTGGAGCGTGCGGTAAGCTTGATGATGGTCCGGGCTCATTGAGGGTGGCTAATTGGCATGAATATCAAGCAAGCGGCTCGCTTAAGCGGTATTCCAAGTAAAACGCTGCGTTATTACGAGGACATCAAGCTCCTGGTGCCAAGGCGCCTGGCTAACGGTTATCGCGACTACACCGGCGATGACGTACAAAGAGCCCGCTTCCTGGCCCGCGCCCGTAACCTCGGTTTCAGTATCGACAACTGCCGCTCCCTACTGGCCCTGTGGGACGACCGCACCCGCGCCAGCGCCGATGTTAAAGCGATCGCCTCGGGGCACTTACGGGAAGTGGAGACAAAGCTGCGGGAGCTGGAGACCATGCGCGAGGTACTGCGCAGTCTGGTGGACGCTTGCGGCGGCGATCAGTCGCCCGAATGTCCTATCTTGCGTGATTTGGCGGGTGAGCAGTATTCACACCAGGCCGCCGCCTCGGGCTCTTGACGGCAAAACGGTCATGAAAGCGGCCATATTTCCCTATCTTAACGGCATAACTATCTGTTCTAATAGAGGATATGCCAGATATAGAAGCGGACAAACAAACGGCCACAGATACCCCTGTTGACCGTGGTGAGCTGACCAACGCCTTTGCACCGTTGTGCTTGGGAACAGCTTCTAGGCAGCGCCAAGAACTCACCGACATTGCCCTCGATCTCGCGGGGCGAGCAGCCGGTTTCAAGCGCTCTTTACCATCCGGCACGCTAGCAGCACTCTCCGAGATAGTGCGCTCGATGAACTGCTACTACAGCAATCTCATCGAGGGTCACGATACTCATCCCATAGACATCGAACGCGCCCTCAACGGCGACTACAGCACCGATACCCGCCAACGCAATCTTCAATGCGAAGCACGCGTCCACATCAAAGTTCAGCAATGGATTGACGAAGGCGGCTTGCAAGGACGCGCCACCAGCGTAGATGGGTTACTCGAACTTCACCGGCGGTTCTACGAACAACTTCCCGAGGACTTACGCTGGATTGAAAACCTTGACGGGCAAGCAAAAACATACGTGGAAGCCGGCCAACTGCGTTCGCGGGACGTGCGCGTCGGCTATCACATCGCCATCAGCCCCGGCGCTCTACCCCGTTTCCTCAAGCGCTTCGATGCCGTGTATTCGGCACTGGGACGTACCGATCGCATCTTGGCGATAGCCGCCGCACACCATCGCTTGCTCTGGATCCACCCGTTCTTGGACGGCAACGGACGTGTCGCGCGGCTCATGTCCCACGCCATTGTCCTGGAAGTTCTAGATACGGATGGCCTATGGTCCATCGCCCGAGGACTGGCACGCCGTGAAGCGGACTATAAACAACTATTAGCTGCGTGCGACCAACCGCGCCGCAACGATCTGGATGGCCGCGGCATGCTGAGTGAAGAGGCGCTTGCGGCTTTCTCGCGATTTTTCCTGGAACTCTGTGTAGACCAAGTCGATTTCATGGAGCGCCTCATGGAACCGTCGCGCCTGCGCGAACGTATTCTTCACTGGGCTGGACATGAAATCTCATCGGGCCTGCCGCCTAAAGCGCGAACGGTTCTTGAAGTCCTGTTATATCGTGGGGAACTGACTCGCGGCGAGGTGCCCGCGCTGCTCGATTTGAGCGAACGGCAAGCACGCCGCGTGGTTGCAGAATTACTGGCGCGCGAAGCCATCACATCAACGGGTCGCCGCGCACCACTGAGATTGCACTTCAGTGCGCGTCTTGGCGCCTGGTGGATGCCCGGCCTGTTTCCGGGCCGCCGCACCTAAATATTTACTGATTCTGCGCTTTCACTTTTTCCCGATCGACTTTGCCATCGCCTCCACGGGGCAGGGCAGTGGAAAACGCCACGATACGTGGTCTTTTGAAGCGGCCAATACGGCTGCCTACGTACTCGATAACGTCATCGGCGCTGAGGGTCCCTTCGTCGGTTTCCACCACCGCCTTGACCGCCTCGCCCCACTTCTCATCCGGGACACCGAAGACGCAGCAGCCCCGCACCGCTTCCATCTCATCAATGATTTTTTCGACCTCGGCGGGGTAGACGTTCTCACCGCCAGGCTTGATGAGTTCTTTCTCGGGTTTGCGTCCCGCGTAGGTGAGGTAACCGTCGGCATCGAACTTGCCGCGATCGCCGGTGTGATGCCAACCGCTGCGGAAAGTGTGCGCAGTGACATCCTCCTGGCCAAAGTACTCGCCCATAACCAACGGGCCACGCACAACGATTTCGCCCACTTCGCCCACGGCCACTTCGTTGTCATCGTCGTCGAACAACTTGACGCTGGCCATGGGGCCGATGCGGCCCGAGGTGCCCGCCCGCTCCCCGGCCCGCTGTAGAGTGACAAAACCACTGGTTTCCGATTGACCGAAGCCGGTCCAAAACTGCGCATTCGTGTCTTCATGCAAACGCGCGATCATGTCCGGCCCTTCAAGCCCCATCACATGGCGCAAATGGGGTAGCTGGCTGCCGCTTTCCTTGGCTGCGTCCAATACCGATCCGAGCATCGGCGGAAAAGTGCCGAGCAGTGTGCCGCCCAGTTCATCGGCGGCGGATACCACGGCGACAGCGTCGAAACGGCGGAATAAAAGAATACAGCCACCACATTGGATCATGGCGAACGCATGACCGACGGCGGTGATATGAAACAGTGGCAGCGGTAGCAACGCCGCATCCGTTTCATTCAAGCCGAGCAGACCCATCGTCTGCATGCCCGACGCGGCAATATTGCCGTGGGTAAGCGCCGCGCCACGGGGGATCACATCCACGGCGGCGGTAGAGATCACGAGCGAGATATCATCTTGCGCGGCGCCGTGGCGAGTGCTAGCACCGTCATGTTCGTAGAGCGTCGCGACATCGAGCGCATCGTCATCGCCACCGATGGCCAACCAATGCTTGAGCCCGGGGCGCTCCACGGCACGGCATGCTTTGGCCACCTCGGCGCAGCTTTCGTCATACACGAAAGCAACCGGCCCGGCCCGCGTAACCACATGACCCACCTCTTGCGCCGTCAAGCGCCAGTTGACGGGATACATGATGGCGCCGAGCTTGGCGCTGGCCAGATACAGTTCGAAATACTCAAGATTGTTCTGCGACAACACACAGAGACGCTCGCCCGGCGCTATGCCTAGATCCTGCAATCCCGCCGCTAGCGCATCGGCGCGCGCCAACAATTCTTTATAGCTCAGCGTTGTCCCTTCGAAAACAACAGCACGCCGGCCGCCGAACATCACGCTCGCGCGCTCCAGCATGTCATAGATGGTGTAACCATGGGCGATCATGTAAGCAGCTCCTAGACCCCAAAAATAATGGGCACCCCAAATAATAAGCAGCCCAAAATAATAGGCACTAATATACGAGCGGGCCTCAGCCGGCGCTCAGCTTTTCCCAGTCGTAAATGGACGGCTCTTTATCGACAAAACGCTTGACTGCCGCCCGGTGATAATCGCTACTCGAGCAAAGCGCTTGGGCATTGGCTTCCATCTCCAGCAGGGTACGCACATCCAGATTGGACGACTGGTTGAGTATATTTTTAGCAACGCCTATGGCCATGGTGGAGGCGTTGCGGAAGCGGCCCGCGAATGCTTTGGTTTCAGCCAGCGCAGTGTCCTCGCTCACGACGGTGTGGACCATGCCTAGGCTTTGCGCTTCCTGGGCGCCCACTTTGCGCGCCGTGAACACCAGCTCCTTGGCCACCTGTAGTCCCACCAACCGCGGCAACACATAGAAGCCGCCCCAATCGGGCACTAGGCCGATGCGGCCAAAAGCCTGCATGAACATGGCTCTGGGGGTGGCGAATACAAAGTCGGCCGCCAGGGCTAGATTGGCGCCGGCCCCCGCCGCCGGCCCGTTGACCAGGCTGATGACCGGCAACTCCATATTGAGTAGGTCCAGCATGCGGTGATGACTATTGCGCAGACCGGCGCGCTGGCGCTCAGGCGTGCGCTGCTGCGAGCGCATGGCTTTGATATCGCCGCCGGCGCAAAACGCCTTGCCGGCGCCGGTGAGAATGAGTGCTTTGATGTCTTTGCCGGCGCGCTCCTTGACCTCATCGATACAGCGGCCCAAGTCCTCGCTTAACCCGGCGCTGAGCGCGTTCAGCGCCGCGGGCCGGTTGAGTGTGATAACCGCGATCTCCTCTTCCACATCCAACAGCGCGTATTGCGTATCCACTTGACTCTCCCCTTCTGCTCTTCGTGCTTAACTTTCTGCCGACTCAATCTTCGCTGGCGCCCAGGGACTTCGCTTCCGCCCACGCCGCCCCCGCTAAAGGCCGGATGCGTGCTTCCAACTCGAGGGCGTGAGGATTAGCCGCCGTACCATCGCGCACCCGTCCGATAATGCCCTGGTAAATACAAGCCAAGCGAAACATCGTATACGAGCGGTACCAGGCCATATCCGCCACTGGGTCGCGGCCTATGCGGGCGCAGTAGTCGTCACCGTACTCATCGAGGGTGGGAATACCCAAGGCGGGCAAATCCTGGCCGGCCAAGGTCGCCATACCGCCCTCGAACCGCGGCGCATACCAGATGAGCGTGTTGTAACTGAGATCGCCCAACGGATGGCCGAGGGTGCTGATCTCCCAATCGAGCAGGGCCGCCACCCGGGGTTCTTCCGGGTGATACAAAATGTTGTGCAAACTGAAATCGCCGTGCACCAAGCAATTGCTCCCGTCCGACGGGTTGCTCTGCGGCAACCACTCCATCAGCCGGTGCATCTCCTTGATGTAACCGGTCTGCGAGGCCACATACTGCTTGGACCAGCGCCCCAGCTGCCGGCCAAAATAGTTACCGGGCCGGCCAAAGTCGTCCAAGCCTAGGGTTTGCACATCGAAACAGTGCAAAGTTGCTTGTACTTCAGCCATGGCCGCATAAGCTTGCCGCCGCTGGTCCGGATCCAACCCGGGCATGGCCGGATCCCAGAACACACGGCCCTCCACGAAATCCATCACGTAGAACATAGTGCCTACGACATCATCGTCCTCACAGAGCAAGCGCGGCCGCGCGACCGGGAAATCGTTTTTTGATAAAGCCGTGAGCACCCGGTATTCACGGTCCACCGCGTGGGCTGACGGCAGCAATTTACCGGGGGGCTTGCGCCTCAATACATACGTGCCGGAGGGCGATTGCAGGCGGTAAGTGGGACATGACTGCCCGCCGCGAAACTGTTCGACTGCAAGCGGTCCTTGAAAGCCGGACAGATGTTCGCCCAGGTAATCCTCCAATTGCTCGATATCGAAGCGGTGCTTTTCTTCTACCGGCTTGGTGCCGCTGAATCGATCGCTCGCACCCGCCATGGCCGCCTAAGCTCCGATATTGATGCCGCCGCCGCCGTCCACCCGCAAAGCGACTCCGGTGACGAAAGCGGCTTCCTCGGACGCTAGATACAACGCGGCGTAAGCCACATCCCAGGCGGTGCCCATCTTGTTGCGCAACGGTACTTTGGCATCACGGGCGGCGGCCACCTCCGCGCGGGACTTGCCCCAAGCCCGCGCCCGCGTATCGACAGCCATGGGCGTGTCTATCAGACCCGGCAAGATGGCGTTGGCGCGCACCCCGTACCGCGCATTTTGAATAGCGATCTGCTCGGTAAACGACACCATCGCGGACTTGCTGGCTTTGTACGCCACCCAGGGGTAATTCTCGATGGCAGCCAGGGAAGAGATGTTGATGATCGAGCCGTTGCCTTGTTCGCGCATGATGGGAATAACGTGTTTGCAGGCCATGACGGTGCCGCGCAAATTGACCCGCATGATGAGGTCGAACGCATCGCCGGTAATTTCCGTAACCTCGGCATCGCCGCCAGCGACACTGATACCGACGTTGTTGTGCAAGATATCGATCCGTCCCCAACGGCTCTTACACTCGTTGATGGCCGCGGCCAGTGCCGCCTCGCTGAGCACATCGGCTGCGAACGCTGCCGCCTCGCCACCCTCGCCGTGCACCTTCGCCGCGGTCTCCTGCGCGGAGGCCAGATCCCGGTCCACACACAACACCTTGGCGCCTTCCCGGGCGAACAAGAGGGCGGTCGCCCGGCCATTGCCAACGCCTTCGCCTGGGGACTGGCCAGCGCCTATGATCACGGCGGTTTTGTTGTCTAGTCGTTTGCTCCCCATCTGAACCTCATGAGCGCGGCGGTTAAAGGGGCGCATGATACCGTGCTTGGGGCCGGGGGGAATGGGGGCGATGCGGCGGTCAGTATCTCCCTATCACTATCGTGCAGGGTTCATCGTCACGCACGATGATCTTATTTATCGCGCGCATGGCCGGCCGCCTAAAAGTCTGTCAATCGTTGGATCGCAATATCACGGAACGGATGGAGGACCAGCAGGTCTTCATCGCCGCTGATGATGCAATCAGCGTTTGCGGATACGGCCAGTTCCAGAAACTTGTTGTCGCGTGGATCGCGGCACGCGTGAATCTCGGTCGAGACGGTAACCGCCTCGCCGGCTTCGATGAAGGCGGCCACGAATGCCTGTGCATCATCATAATTAATATACGGGGCAAATTTGGGCCGCGTGAGCACTGTGGCGAGTTCCGTCGCAGTGGCGCGACTGTAAAGCAGCCTATGGGCGCGGGTGAGTTCGTCCAGCTTGAATGCGAGGGGCGAGTGGGGCCGCAGCAAATAGCTCACCCACAGATTGGTATCGACGACGATCCGCATTCACAGATCTTTCGTCAGCTCATCAAAGAGCGCCTCCGTCATACCGCGGGCCTTGGCGGTGTCGCGCATACGGCGCGCGATGTCGGCCATCTCCTCATCAAGGACCCCCGTGACGGCCTTGTCTGGGAGGATTTCCTTCTCAGCGAGGACTCGGCTGATCTTTGCGGCGTAAATATTTTCTATGGTTCGGGTCATCGCTCTATATAGCCGGATTCCATGGCCGGCGTCAATGACATTTCACGGGCGAATTGTCGCCTGTTGCCGGCTTGTTCGGCAAGAACAATCCTCATTCCAAGCCAAGGTCTTGCCAGACCCGCGGGGCGGGTATGGATGGTCCGGCATCGAGTTGCGCGATGCCGGCGGCGATTTCATCCTTTAGCCACGCCTGATAACCGGGTCCGGGTTGCCCGTCAGGGGCGGAAGGCCGGATACCCATCCCCCTATAGCCGCATTCAGACGTTACTCAACCTTCAATAAGTACTCAGGCATGTTCTCTAACCACTCGCACTGTGTCGCTATAGCCTTCCTGTGCTGTGCCTTGATATATCCTTTAAATTCGTCGCAAGAAAAGCTCCCACGTTTCCTGCCATCTTGGTCAGTCCGAAGACCTCCGTGGATGACGACGGTGTTGCGCTCTTCTTTCTTGCAATTACCATCATAAATCTGAATGTTCGTATTTATTGCATCGAAGTCAATGTCACATGCACTCGCACCTGTCGCGAGCAGCAACAGGACAGTCGCTACACCTATTTTTTCAGCGTCATCTTGAAAAAACCTTAGGGGGAATTGCTTAAATAGCGTGTTCCGCAATCCACCTACCTGTCAAGATCCCTATCACTATTCCCAATAAGAGACCAGGAAATCCACCATAAAAGTCTTTAAGGCACCCGCTCCCTGCGGCTCATCCAATAAGTTCTTCTCTCACGCGCATATCGACTGGTGTGTAACCCTGTAGGCAAGCTGCGCAGTCGTTGGTAAACGCTATTCTCCTGGAGGGCCGGGTGGCAAGAAGCGTCCAGGGCGATGCGACTAAGGCCTGATTAACATTTCTTTACTTACCAGCAAGGCTGCGGCAACCGGCGCGCGCTAGTTTAGGTAGTCAAGCGGGATGCATACACCCGCTCTAACCACACCAACATGGGAGACAGCCCGATGACTACAGATAATGCAAACCCGCGGCGGCGGGGAACCTCCATGCGTACCTGGATGCTCGCGGGTGCGATCGCCCTAGGCGGCGCACTTGCCGGAGGCGCCGTTACTGCGGCGGCGACGGCGTACGCTCACGGCGGCTTTGGCAAGCATGGCGGGTGGCACGGCCATCACGGTGAACCCAACGCGGAGCGGGCCAAGGCGCACGCGGCAGAGAAAGCCGAATGGGTGTTGGGCCGCGTCGATGCCAGCGATGAGCAAAAAGAAAGAGTTGTCGCCATTATCAACCGCGCCGTTGACGGGATGATGCCGCTGTTGACACAGCACCGCGAACACCACGCCAGCATCGTGCAATTGCTGTCCGGCGATGCCATCGACAAGGATGCGCTGGAACGGTTGCGCAAGGCGGAAGTAGCGTTGCTTGACTCAGGTTCGCAGGTATTGACACAGGCTATAGCCGAAGCGGCGGCGGTGCTGACGGCTGCGCAACGCAAAGAGTTGCACCAGGCTATCGCCAAGTTTAGGCACTGAATGTAAACACCAACATGTAAAGCGGACTCACTCTAGGCAAGGCGGATGAAAGCACAGATCTTGATCATTGATGACGATGAGAGCTTAACCGCCATGCTGACGGAGTATCTCGGTAAAGCCGAACTCGCCCTGAGTTCGGCGGCCACCGTGCAAAGCGGCATGGCCCGGCTGCGGGAAACCCCGTTCGATGCGCTGATCTTGGATGCGATGTTGCCCGATGGCGATGGTTTCGACGTCTGCCGGGAACTACGGGCAGCCGATGACCTACCCATTTTGATGTTGACCGCGCGCGGTGATGACACCGATCGCATCGTCGGCCTCGAAATAGGGGCGGACGATTACCTGGCCAAACCGTTTAATCCCCGCGAGTTATTGGCAAGGCTCAGAGCCATGCTGCGCCGCGGCCGGGGTCAGTCCACCAAGAGCAGCGGCGCCTGGCGCTTTGGCTGTCTTGACATCGACCGAGATGAGCGGACGGTGACGGTGAACGGGAAGCGCCGTACGTTGACCGGATACCAATTCGATTTACTGGTGGCATTGGCGAGCAGCCCTGGCCGGGTGTTGAGCCGTGATGCGTTGATGAACCGGCTGCGCGGGCATGATGCTCACGTATTCGATCGCAGCATTGATGTACACATTTCCCGTATTCGCGCCGCCATCGAAGACGATCCCAAGGTACCCAAGCGCGTGCTGACCCTGCGCGGCGCCGGTTATCTGTTCGTGCGCGAGCAAGACTAGACATGTTCAGCCGCTGGCGAAGAGCGCTTTATTTGCAGGTGTACGTCTGCTTTGTCGGCATTGTGGTGCTGTTCTTTGCCCTGTCCGCCGCCGTGCACCTCACGCTACATGACGATGATCTTCACGGATGGGAAATCGGCGCGGCGGCGGCCATCGCCGAGGGCTTGTTGCCACCGGCCCACGCGCCGCCCGAGGAGGTGCAACAAGCGCTTGAGCGCTGGCATGAAATACTGCGCGTCGATCTGGCGGTGCGCGGCCCGTCCGGCGTTGTCATTGCCGCGGCGGGCTATGAGATAACCGCGCCGGAGGAGGCGCGAGAAGGGGGCTGGGTACGGTTTCGCGGCGGCCATTCGGTGGTCGGCGTGCGTCTGGCCGATGGACGATGGGTGCTGGCCCGCAAGAGCCGGCAGGGCGGCGGCACATTCCTGGGTGGTCTGGCCATTCTGGCACTCGCCATCGGGCTGGGTGCTTATCCATTGGCACGGCGGATCACCCGGCGCTTAGAGCGCTTGCGCGCCAGTGTGGACGCGCTGGGCGCAGGCGAACTCAGCTCCCGGGTTAACGTAGAAGGCCGTGACGAGGTGGCCGAGCTAGCGGTCAGCTTTAATCGGGCCGCCGCCCATATAGAAGCGTTAGTGGGAGCGCAGCGATCGATGCTGGCCGGCGCCTCCCACGAACTCAGGACGCCACTGACCCGCATCAGGATGGCCATAGAGTTGTTGGATGCCGATGAGTTGCGGGCCGACTTGCGGGAGAATCTGGAGCGCGATATCCGCGAATTGGATTCTTTGATAGACGAGTTGCTCACCGTTAGCCGGCTGCAAGCCTGCACTCCCGCGCCAAGAGACACAGTGGACATCTACACGCTCGCGAGCGACGAGGCGCAGGCCGTGGGCGCTGAGCTATCCGGCAGCCCGAGCCCGTATGTAGGCGAGGTGCGCTGGCTACGCCGCCTCCTTCGCAACTTGCTGGTTAACGCCATGGAACACGGCGGACCCCGGGTCTCGTTAACCGTCAACCCCCTGCCCGAAGGCGGCGTTCAAATCACAGTGGACGATGATGGCCCCGGCATCCCCGAGGACCAAAGAGAACAGGTGTTTCAACCGTTTTACCGTCCACCCGGTATACGCGAAGGCTACGATCGCGGGGTGGGATTCGGTCTAGCGCTAGTCCGCCAGATCGCCGAGCGCCATGGCGGTACCGCGGAATGTGCTGCCAATGAGAATGGCGGTAGCCGCTTCGTGGTGCGCTTAGGGGTGCAGGTGCCCGATCACCAAATCAAATCGTCGGGTACCTGATGGTCGGCATATTCATCGTCCTGGCTGTCATCCACCTGCGCCTCATCAGCCAACTCTTGCGAGTTGCCCATGGCGATGAAATACTGCGGAATCAATGCTTTAACTTCCTGGGCCACGCTCATGGGGATCAGATAGTGGCGCCCCTTCATGGCGGCCACGGCCAGTTCTTCCTCAGCCAGCAGGTCCCGCTGCTCCTGAGTCACGTAAATGCGCTTGATACGGCTGCCCTTGACGAAGTGATAAGGCAGCTCGGCGTTCTCGCGCCCGATGATGGCATCGGCGATCATGGCGTGCACTTTATTGCGCAGCACCCGCTCCTGCGGTGAGAGGGTATCGCCCGAAATTTTCCGGACCGGTTCGGCTGGTGCCGGTTTGGCCGCCTTGGCTTTATCGTGCTGTGCGGCCCCCCTGTCCTGCTGTGCGGCCCTATCCTGCTGTGCAGCTCTGTCCTGCTGCGCGCTCCTGGCTTTGTCCCGGTTTTTATTCTTGCGCTTATTCTTAGGCGGGTTCTTGCGTTTGTTGTCAGATGGTTTGGGACGCTCGCGCGCATTGCGCAGCTGTTCCTCGGTCACCAATCCGACTTTGAGCAATTGATCTTGGAGTGAACCGCTCATTGGCTACATCCGGGGGTCATACTTGGGGGGGTCATACCTGCGGGGTCATACCTGGCCTCGATTATATCTGGCCCGCTTTATCCGATTTCAGGCGCCGTGAGTGGTACCGAATGAATACCGGGCGCGGCGCAAGAGCAGTTTGCCTCAGCGCATCCGCGCCTGCAAAGCTTGCAATGCATCAGCGCCTGGACATAGCTCAGAATAATCGACATCGACCAGCGCCCGGCCCACGGTACCATTGACTTCATGCATTTGCGGCGCTTCGGCGTCAATGTATAAAAGCCCGGTGACTATTTCGCCCTGCTCCTGGCAGGTCAATACCTTGGCAAAAGCACCAGCGCGATCGCCGGGATCGTAATCCTCATCCGTTTTGCGAAGCAAAATGTGGCTGCCGTCGTGCAAGGTCACGGGGGTCACGCCTGTATCGGCCAAGCTCACCTCTATGGGCTGGGCATGGGGCACGTAATCCGCGTGCACCAACTCCTGTGAGGCTTCCCGCGTATAAGCATAGCTTTTCATCGACCCTTCGTGATCGTTAAAAGTGACACACGGAGAGATGACGTCGATCATGGCAAAGCCTCGATGTTCCAATCCCGCTTTGATGAGAGGTACCAATTGCTCTTTGTCGCCAGAGAAAGAGCGGGCCACGAAAGTGCACCCGGCGCCCAAGGCGGTCAGCACCGGATCGATGGGTTGTTGCCGGTTGACTTGACCTTTTTTGGCTTTGGTGCCGACCTCGGCGGAGGCAGAGAACTGACCCTTGGTGAGACCGTAAACGCCGTTATTCTCCAGTACGTAAAGCATGTTGAGATTGCGGCGCATAGCGTGGGCGAATTGGCCAAGGCCGATCGAGAGGGAGTCGCCATCTCCCGATACGCCGATCAGGGCTAACTCCCGGTTCGCCGCCCCGGCGCCCGTAGCGATGGCGGGCATGCGGCCATGAACCGCGTTCATGCCATGGGAGGCGCGCAAAAAATAGGCCGGCGTCTTGGAGGAACAACCGATACCCGATACTTTGATAGCCCGGTGTGGTGGCAGCGAGAGTTCGAAAAACGCCATGGCCATGGCCGCGCTGATCGAATCGTGCCCGCAGCCAGCGCACAAGGTGGACATGCCGCCTTCGTAATCGCGCAGCGTGAGACCGAGGTTATTGATCGGCAGGTGAGTGCGTAGCGGCTGCGGTTTTTTGATGAAGCTCATGCCGCTGCCGCCTGTCCCAGCGCCTCGTTCATCGCCTCGATCACGACACCGGCCGTCAGGGGCATACCGTCGTAGCGCAGTACACTCGTGAGCTTGGCTTTGACCACATCCAGTTCGCCCAGCAGCAGCGTCTTCAGTTGCGCATCCCGGTTTTGTTCGACGACGAATATCTGCTCGTGGGCATCCAGGAAACTCTGTACGCTAGCGGCGAATGGGAAGGCGCGAATGCGCATGTAATCGGCATGCACGCCAGCGTTTGCCATTTTATCCAGTGCTTCGTTCACCGCGTCATCCGAACTGCCATAAGCGATCACACCGATACGGGACGGTTTTTCGGCTTGGCGGACAATCGGCTGCGGTAGCAGGGGCGGCGCACCGTCCATCTTGCGTTTGAGGCGATCCATCAGCCGCCGGTAGTCGCCGCCGTCTTCGGTGTACCGGGCCGCTTCATCGTGACCCGAGCCGCGGGTGAAATAACCGCCTTTGGCGTGCACCCCGGGCCAGGTCCGGTACGGGATACCATCGCCGTCCACATCCGCATAACGGCGGAACGATTCAGCCGCCTCCAGGGCGGCGGCATCCAGTACCTTGCCGCGATCGGGCTGATACGCGTCATCCCAGGTGAGCTCGGGGATCATCCAGTCGTTCATCCCGATATCCAGATCGCTCAGCACGATGACCGGTGTTTGCAACCGTTCAGCCGCATCAAAAGCGGCGGTGGCCATTGCAAAGCATTCGGCGGGATTCGCCGGGAACAATACGGCATGGCGGGTATCACCGTGGGAAGCGTAAGCGCAGGCCAGCACATCGGACTGTTGCGTGCGCGTCGGCAAGCCGGTGGAAGGGCCTACCCGCTGCACGTCGAAAAGCACCACCGGTACTTCGGTGAAATTGGCGTAACCGAGTAACTCGGACATCAGCGACACGCCCGGTCCGCTGGTCGAGGTAAACGCCCGCGCTCCCGTCCAAGCGGCACCCACCACCATGGCCATGGCGCCCAGTTCGTCTTCTGCTTGGATAATGCAAAAGCGTTTTTCACCCGTTTCTCGGTCAACACGGAAGCGCTCGCAATAAGCACCAAACGCATCCATCAGCGATGTGGAAGGCGTGATCGGATACCATGCGCCCACGGTGGCGCCAGCATAGACGGCGCCCAATCCAGCAGCGGTGTTGCCGTCCATCAAGACGTGTCCATCCGTCTTATGCAGGCGTTGTATATGGGTAGGTAGCGGACAGTCGAAGTGTTCGAGGGCGTAGTCACGGCCTGCGTGGATGGCGTCCATATTCGCCTGCATCAGATCTTTTTTATGGCCCAGGCGCTCTTGGATCAGTGTTTCCACCACCTCCATGTCGATATTGAGCAGTGGCATCAGCGCGCCGAAGTAAGCCATATTCTTCATCAAGATCCGGGTTCTAGGCACAGCGAACCGATCGTTGCAAAGATTAGCCAGCGGTATGCCCATCAGGCGTACGCCGTCGCGCGCCAATTGCCGGTCCCGCGGCCAACTGGAGTCGTAGATGAACACGCCGCTCTTGGCCACCTCGGCGATATCCTTGGCGTACGACTCCGCGTTCATGGCCACCATGATGTCGACGCGGCCGGCGGCGCCTAGATAACCATCGCCGCTTACCCGGATCTCATACCAGGTGGGTAAGCCTTGAATGTTGGAGGGGAAATAATTCTTGCCGCCGACCGGTACGCCCATCCTGAAGAGGGAACGCATGAGCAGCCCGTTGGCACTGGCTGAGCCGGTGCCGTTGACGTTAGCTAACTTGATGACGAAGTCATTAACGCCCATCGTGTTTACTCCGCCGCTGCTTCTTGTAGTTGGTCTTTGGCAAGTTCGTCCTTGGCAAGTTCGTCTTTGGCATAGGGCACCCACAGATGGGATTTCTGCATATCCCATGCCGTGGTTGGGCAGCGTTCCGCGCAAAGACCGCAGTGCACACACAGATTTTCGTCCTTGATCATGGTGCGGCCCGTTTGCTTGAGCGGTTCGGATATATAAAGCGCCTGCTCTTTGTCCGCCGCCGGCACCGGCAGCCGGGCACGTATGGCGTCCTCGCTCTCGCCTGGCTCGAGCGGCAATATGCTAAGAACCTGTTCAAGATCTGACGATTTTGGACATCTGACCTAAGCTATTGTTATCCATAGTCATAGCGGCTGCGAAGGCAATGACAGACGAGCGAATCTACCCGAGTGACCTATCTCGCCAACAGTTCGAGAAAGTTAGACCGATCCTGGAGGCGGCGCGTCGGCGAACCAAGCCAAGGCAACTCGATCTCTATCACGTGTTCAACGCAGTGTTGTACCTGCTGAAGACCGGCTGCCAATGGCGCATGTTGCCCAACGAGTATCCAAAGTGGCGAAGTGTGCATGAGTATTTCACTATCTGGCGGCAATCGTCCCCAGAAGACTCTTGCAGCGCCTTGGACAAGGCGTTAAAAAAATGGGTTGGCGAGGCCCGCAAATCCCAGGGGCGCAGTGGCAAAACCAGCCTGATCATCGTTGATGCACAGAGCGTGAAGAACACAGACAGTGCAAACCACAAAGGTTATGACGCAGGCAAGAAGACTTCTGGTATCAAGCGGCACATAGCTGTGGACACTCAGGGATTGGTGCACGCTGCTTTTGTGACCACGGCAAATGTCACTGATCGAGCTGGGGCACTGGCCGCACTTGCTGCTCAAGCAGATGGGCGCCTCTCGGAGGTTAGGTGTGTAGTGGGCGATGGCGGGTACACGGGGATGGCTTTCGCTGGCGAAGTGCTGAGATTAATCGGAGCGAACGTCGAAATTATCAAACGCTCGGACACGGGTCGTTTTGCCGTCCTCCCGAAGAGGTGGGTTGTCGAGCGAACCTTCTCATGGTTTGAGAAAAACCGCCGGTTGTGGAAAAACTGTGAGCGGCTAATCGAAAGCTCGTTGGGCATGATGCTACTTGCAAATATTGCGCTGTTGCTTCGGAGATCTTGAACAGGCTCTAAGACACTGCACCGGACAGATGTCTATGCAAGCATCGCACTCGATGCAAAGATCGGCGGCGAATACGGTCTGTGCGTCACAGTTAAGACACCGTTCCACTTCACGCAGGGTTTGCTCGGCGGTGAAACCGAGTTCCACTTCGATGTTGAGCTGCTTGAACCGTTGGCCTAGATCCACCTGCGGCACGATGCTTCTAGCACTGGGGTTGTAGTCGTTGCTAAAGCTCCATTCGTGGATGCCCATCTTGCGGCTGCTGAGATTCATGCCGAAAGGCAATCTGGCATGCAGATCTTCGCCGTTGCAGTAGCGGTGAATGGAGATGGCCGCTTGGTGGCCGTGTTCCACGGCCCAGATGATATTTTCCGGTCCGAAGGCAGCATCGCCACCGAAGAACACGCCTTGGCGGGTAGATTCAAAAGTAGTCTTATCGACCACCGGCACATCCCATTCATCGAACTCGAGACCGATGTCCCGCTCGATCCAAGGGAATGCGTTCTCTTGGCCGATAGCCAAAATGACATCGTCACAGGGCAAAAATACCGTTTCCACTGCCTTGGAACGCAACCGGCCATTGCCGTCCTCGAAATACTCGAGCCGGGTGAACTGCATCCCTGCGAGACGCCCGTCTTCGATAACGAAGGCTTCCGGCGACAAGCATTCCATGATCTCTACACGCTCGTCTTCGGCGTCCTCCAACTCCCAGTCCGACGCCTTGAAATAAGTCCGTGGTTTACGCGCCATGACCTTGACGGCTTTACCACCGAGCCTAAGAGAAGTGCGGCAACAATCCATCGCCGTGTTGCCAGCGCCGATGATGAGTACCCGCTCACCGATGGTATCGATGTGCTCGAACGCCACCGATTCCAACCAATCGATGCCGATGTGTACGTGGTCCGGATCATCGTAGCGGCCAGGGATATCGAGGTTCTTACCCTTCGGCGCGCCACTGCCTATGAAAACGGCGTCATAGTCTTCTTGCAGCAGGGCGGCCAGGCTGGACACCGGCGTATTCAGGCGTAGATCCACCCCCATATCGACGATGTAACCGATCTCTTCATCGAGCACGCTAGGGGGCAAACGGAAGGCGGGAATGTTGCTGCGCATCAGCCCGCCGGGAACGGCCAGCGCCTCGAAAACAGTGCATGCGTAGCCGAGTGGCATCAGATCATTGGCCACCGCCAAGGAGGCGCAACCCGCCCCTACCAGAGCGATTTTCTTGCCATTCTTTCGCGCCGGCGCCCGCGGCAGCCGGGCGGTAACGTCGCCACGCAGATCGGCGGCGACCCGCTTCAGGCGGCAAATAGCTACCGGTTTTTCATCGACCCGTCCGCGCCGGCATGCCGGCTCGCAAGGCCGATCGCACACGCGGCCCAAGATGCCGGGAAATATATTCGTGCGCCGGTTGGCCATATAGGCATCGCTATAACGGCCTTGCGCGATTAGACGGATATATTCGGGAACGTCGGTGTGAGCCGGACAGCCCCACTGACAGTCAACCACGCGGTGAAAATACTGCGGGTCCGACGTGTTGGTCGGGTTCATGGTGAGATATTCTAGCCCTTGCTTGCGGCGGGATGCGAATCCAGGTTGACAAACACGTCACTATACGCGGGACGCGCGTTCATTAGTACCGGCTAAAGCCATCAGTATCAGCCCGCGCCTTGACCACGAACAGATCGAGATTGCTTGGTAGCAAACGGGTTCCGATAGTGAGTCGAGCATAGCGGATCGAAATAGAGGCACCTCTAAAAATGCACTTTTTCCGCGATTGCGGCGTCAGCGCCGTGCTCCAATCCTCAGGTATCACCTATACACTGCGGTTGTGCGCGCGGTGTTTCCTTAGCACTCACGAAAAAATGACTATTTTTAGCAGGCGCCCATAGGCGCGTTACCATGGTGCGTTCAGCCGATTTGCGAGTGGGTTAGATGTTCAAAGACGACCCTATGATGGGAAAACTCTACGTCGGCAATATCGAAGTGGCAGCGGTGCGCGAACAATTGTGGACCATCAGTCCCAGATGGTTGTTTGCCAACGCCGGTTACGCAGTCATGGCGGCCCATCGCGATTGGTTGGTGCCGCGCTTCAACACCGATGATCTGAAACTCAAACTCAGCATTCACACCTTTATCGTGCGGGTAAACGGACTCACCATTCTCATCGACACCTGCGTTGGCAATTGCAAACAGCGCTCGCTGGATACCTGGACCAACATGAACACACCCTATCTGGAGCGGTTAGCCGCGGCTGGGGTCACGCCCGAGAGCGTCGATCTGGTGTTCTGCACTCACCTGCACATGGATCACGTGGGTTGGAACACACGCCTCGTCAACGGCAAGTGGGTGCCCACATTCGCCAACGCGAAATATCTATTTCATGCCGAGGAATTGGAACACTGGCAGGCGCAGGCTGACCAGAGGCAAGTATTCGACGACAGTGTGGCGCCAGTGGTGGACGCTGGTTTGGCGCAGCTCGTGGCCGCGGACCATGAACTCACCGATGGCGTGCGTCTTACCCTGACACCTGGGCATACGCCCGGCCACTGTAGCGTGCTCTTGGGTGAGGAGGGCCGCGAGGGCGTCATCACCGGTGACATGATCCATCATCCTATTCAGATCGCCGAGCCGGCGGTGTGTTCGCGGGTATGTAGCGACGTGGAGCAGGCGATGCAAACCCGCCGTACCCGGCTGGCGCAGTGGAGCCGCGACGATACATTGGTCTTGGGTACCCATTTCGCTGCCCCCACTGCCGTGCGCATTGAACCTCACGCCGAGGGTTATCGAATTCGCGCTTAGGTCCAGACATATGCTCGAGCTGGGCACATGCTCGAGATTGGCTTGCACGACGAAACTGAACGGGGTGACATCACCGTGCAAGGCGAGTTGACGGTGCCACCGGCACTATTGCCCCTGCGCGGCCTAATGCGCCGGCGCATCGAAGCGGACCAGGCGTTATTCGCGCAGCAACCCGATGTGCCGTACCGCGGCCTGGTGCACCCCTTGGACACCGCGGCGGACGATGAGGCCACCGTCTTGTCCACTCCCGCGGCTCCGCAGCGCGCCGGTTTGCTGGACGCCGCCGTGCAAGCGCTCGCCACAGGCAGCGTGTTGGTGCGCTATGGCGATGAGTCTTCGATCTCACCGGATGCCATGCTTGAGCCCGGTGCACAAAAGCATCCGGCCTTCATCAAGCAAAAGTCCGCTGCTGGCAGCCTAGCCTGATCAGTGCTGGCCCCACTCGGTCTCTGCCACCGTCTATTCCTCGATGGCATAGCTCGATGGCATAGAACGTATCGAGGCCGATCGGAACATCACGCTTCAGGTCTCGCCCCGTCCATAGTGGCGCGCCAAATAATCATCGGTGAACTTACCGCTTTCCCGGTCATCTTCGATGAGTTCATCAGGCCGGTCACAGGGCGCGCCATAGCCACCTGCACCAGGCGTTTCCATGATCAGCTGCTCCTTCGGCAGCAGCGTGATAGCCGATGGTTTGATGGCCAGTTGTTCCTGTGAGCCGTCTTCGCGCACGTGTATGAATTGCCCGCGACGGCCTGCGGCGGCACCGAAAATACCCCACGGCTGATTGTCGAAACGCTCACCCGCGCCGTTGAAAATACAAACATGATCAACGGGCCGGATGACCCGGCGCAAGCCGAGGCCGCCCCGGTATTGTCCAGCGCCACCGGAATCTTCCACGAAGCCGTAGCTCTCCACGCGAAGGGGATATTCCATTTCGATCGCTTCGATGGGCAGGTTCGACGTATTGGTGATATGCACTTGGATACCGTCGGTGCCATCGCGATCGCTGCGCCCACCGAAACCACCGCCCAAGGTCTCCAAGTACAAATAGCTATCTCCCGAGCGGGGGTCTACACCGGAGAAAACCGCCGTGGTATTGGCGCCGTTGGCGGCCCCTACGGCCTGCTCGGGAAGGGCTTTGGCCAAGGCGCCGATAATGATGTCCACGACCCGCTGGCAGGTATGGGCGCGGGCCGCGACCGGAGCGGGGAATTTGCAATCGACGACGGTACCGGGCTGTGTGACCAAATCGAAGCAGTCCAACACCCCCGCATTGTTGGGCACATCGGGGTCCAGCAGCGCTTTGATGGCATAACAAATAGCCGATTCCGTGGCGTTGGTGGTGAGGTTGATGTTACCGGTGACCTGCTTATCGCTGCCGGTGAAGTCGAATGTGATCCGATCTCCTACAACTTTTATCTCCAACTTTATCTTGACGTTGACATGACCCAAGCCATCGTCATCCATGACGTCCTCGAAGGCATAAGTGCCATCCGGCAAATCAGCGATGAGGGCACGCATGCGGTTGCGCGTGCGCCCGGTGATCTCCCCGAACGCGCGCTCGAGCACATCGGCCTCATACCGCTCCAACATTTCCCCAAGCCGCCGCTCACCCAACCGGCAAGCGGCTATTTGAGCGTGATAATCCCCCCGGCGTTCCTCCGGGATGCGCACATTCAAGAGCATCAACTCGAAGAGATCGCGCTGTAGCTCGCCAGCGGCAAACAGCTTTACCACCGGTATGCGCAGGCCCTCTTGATAGATTTCCGCCATGCCACCGGCCATGGAGCCGGGCGCCATGCCGCCCACGTCGGCGTGGTGCGCGATGTTGGCGATGAAACCCACTATATAGCCGCCGGCGAAGACCGGCATGGCCATGTTGATGTCCGGAAGATGGGTACCGCCGGCCACGTGGGGATCGTTCGCCACGAACAGATCGCCGGGCTGGATTTGCTCTACAGGATATTTATTCAGCAATGCTGACATCAAACCCGTCATAGAAGCCAAATGAATGGGCAGGGAATTTTCCGCCTGAACCACCAAACGCCCATGGCGATCGCAGATGGCGGTGGAATGGTCGTGGCGCTCTTTGATGTTGGTGGAATAAGCGCTCTTCATAAGCGCGATATAGCTCTCATCGGTGATGGAGCGCAGCCCGTTGAAGATGATTTCCAAGGTAATGGGATCGATGGCGTTTTTGAGCGTGCTGCTCATGACTTGACCTCGATGATGATATTCAATGAGCCGTCCACGCAGGCGCGGGCGCCCGGAGCAACTACGGTGGTAGCGTCCAGTTGTTCGATGACGGCGGGACCTTCTATCACGTGGCCCGGCAGTAGACAGGCGCGTTCGTAAACGGGTGTATCGGCAGCGGCATTGGCATCGAACCATACCTGACGTGTTGCCGCCGGCCTCGCCGCCCCATCCGCCCGGCCAAAGTCGCGTTCCGGCGGCTGCCCGAGTGGCGCCCGGGCGATCAAGCGCAAGTTGACGACTTCCACCGGATCCTCGGGGTTGGCGTAGCCGTAACTTCGCTCGTGTATCTCGCCGAACAGTGCCACTAGCTGGTCCGCGTCCGGCAGCTCATCGGGTGTTTGCATCGCCAGGGGCACGGACAACTCGAAATTCTGCCCCACATAACGCATATCGAAACTGTACTCCCGGCGCAGATCCCCGTCTTCAATGCCTTCACTGTTGCCCCAATCCCTAGCGTCCTCAGCCAGTGCATCCACCAGCTTGCGCATGGCGGCGTGATTGGCGCCGGTAACGGTGAGGCGTGCGGACCGTACGAAATCTTCTTTGAGATCGGAGACCACCAACCCCATGGCGCAGAGAATGCCCGGCGCCGCCGGCACCAGAATCTCGGTGATGCCCAACTCGCGCGCCACCCCATCGGCGTGTAGTGCGCCAGCGCCACCGAAAGGCATGAGACTGAAGTCGCGTGGATCATGACCGCGCTCTACCGATACCGCGCGTATCGCCCGCACCATGTTGGCCGTAACGATACCTAGAACGCCGTGGGCACTGCGCTCGACGCAGTAGCCTAGCCGTTCGGCGATGGGCGCCAGGGAACGCTTGGCTGCGTCCACATCCAAGGCCAGGGTGCCGCCCAGTAGTCCGCGCGGCGAGAGCCGCCCTAGTGCCACGTTGGCATCGGTTACCGTGGGATCATTGCCACCTAGACCATAACAAGCAGGCCCAGGCTCGGCACCGGCGCTGGCGGGGCCTACTTTGAGCAAACCGTCACGGTCGAACCAAGCGATGGAGCCACCGCCAGCGCCTACGGTATTGATGTCGATCATCGGCAGGCGCACTGGAAAGTCCGCCACTTTACGGCTAAAGCCGGTGCCGGCCTGATGCGCGCGGATAAGACAGACATCCGCGCTGGTGCCGCCCATATCCAACGTAATCACATTGGGCCTACCACACAGCCTGGCAGCGTGGAGCGCACCGATGGCGCCGGCGGCGGGCCCTGACAGAGCGGTGCGAATGGGAAAGCGCTGCGCCCGCTTCACCGACATCAAGCCGCCACTCGACTGGTTGATGCCAACGCTGGCATGAGGGACACGACCGGTGAGTTGCTCTTCCAACACCCGCAGGTAGCGGCTAACCACTGGCTGCAAATAAGCATTCAGCAGCGTAGTGGAGAAGCGCTCGTACTCGCGAAATTCCGGCTGCACCTCGCTCGACAGGGAAATCTGCAGCTGCGGTAGTGCTTTAGCGATTTCGGTGGCGACTTGTTGCTCATGGCGCCCATTCAAGAAAGCGAACAGCAAACACACGGCGCAGGCTTCGACGCCGGACGAGCGCACCGCCTCGATCACGGCGGCCAGAGACTCGGCGTCTAGTGGAGTCAGAATTTCGCCGGATGGGCCGATGCGCTCCTCGACCTCGAAGCGGTGCTTGCGGGGCGCGAGCGGTGCCGGGTTATCGGTACGCAAGTCGTACAGGCGCGGCCGGATCTGCCGCCCGATCTCGAGTAAATCACGAAACCCTCGCGTGGTGACAACACCCACCGGTTTGCCCTTGCGCTGTATCAGCGCATTAGTACCTATGGTGGTGCCGTGGGCAAGGCGACGCACCTCGGCAAGGGAGATACCAAAGTCCTCGCTGAGGGTTGCAAGGCCATTCAAGATGGCGCTGGCGGGATCGGCAGGCGTCGAGGGCGTCTTATGCACCACTTCGCGGCCATCGCTCTCGTGCAATGCGTAGAAGTCGGTGAAAGTGCCGCCTACATCGACGCCAATGAGCCAGCCCATGCAATCACCCCCCACGGTATGAATATCAACGGTATGAATATCAAGGGTATAAATATTTAATTCGTTGTTCCCGGCTCGTTGTAAGCCTCGCCTATCCTCTGCGTGGCCGGGGCGTACAAGCTGCCGGCGGGCCCTGGACAATGGGCATGGGCAACGCGCATGGCGCATGACCGCGAGGTTACACGACCGGGCACGCACCACCATCGACGTTGATAGCGGTGCCGGTGACGTACGACCCGGCATCCGACGCCAGAAAACAAGCCATAGCGGCAAACTCTTGCGCCGTACCCACGCGGCCCATCGGCAGGCCCTCGCCCATGCGGGCGTAATACGCTTCCAAGGATTCATTGGAGTGCGAAGCCGCGTGACGGCGGACCCATTGATCGCTTTCGATCTTGCCGACCAGCAGTGCGTTGACCAACACGTTGTGCGGCGCACCCTCAGCGGCTAATACCTTGGTCAGGGCCATGCCGGCGGCGCGGCTGACGGCGGTGGGGGCGCCCTGCGCGGGTGGTGCTTTAGCGCCGGTGTTCAGGATATTGATAATGCGCCCGAAATGCCGTTCTTTCATCTTCGGCAAGGCCAGGCGGGCAAGGCGGATGGCGGCAAACAACTTCAAGTCCAGATCGGCCTGCCACTGCTCATCGGTCACCGACTCGAATGGGCCGCGGGCCGATGAGCCGGCGTTGTTGACCAGTACATCGACTTGCCCGAGCGCGCTTTGCGCTTCGTTGAAAATACGTTCGCATTCGTCGGCGGTGCTGACATCAGCGGCGATAGCAACGGTTTTGGCGCCGCTGGCGGCAGCGATGGCGGTGGCAGCCTCTTGTAGTGGCCCGTCCCGGCGGGCGACCAGGGCGACACTGGCGCCAGCGCCGGCAAAAGCTTGCGCGATGGCGCGGCCAATACCGAAGCTCGCGCCCGTGACAAGAGCGGTACGCCCGGTCATGGAAAGTTGCATGCGTGTATCCCCCCAACAGTCGAATGTCCCGGTCGAAGTTGCCGAAAGTGAAGTGGCGCGCCGCAAGCGGCGGGCGCGGCGCACGTTCTACCACAGCTAACCCCCCAGTGCCCAAATCTAACCCCAGTGCCCCAATAATGCATAAGCTAAGCAGAATCGTCCTCTATACTCGCCGCTACGGGAAAAAGAGACAGCGCCAGTGGACTTAGTAGAGCAAATCGAAACCCATCTAGCCGTCATTGATGAGCACACGGACCTAAAAGCGCTCATCACGGTTACGCGCGAGGAGGCCCTGGCCCAGGCCAAAGCATTAGCGGCGGCGCGGCAACGGGGTCAATGGCCAGGTCTTTTGGATGGCATGCCCGTGGTCATCAAGGACAACATCGAGACGGCGGGCGTGCGCACCACCAGCGGCAGCCGCTTCTTCGCCAACTACCTGCCCAAGCAAGACGCACCGGTGGTGGCACGGCTGCGGCACGCTGGCGCGATCTGCCTTGGTAAAGCGTCACTGCACGAATTCGCCTTCGGCATCCGCTCGCACAATCCGCTGTCGGGGCAGTGCCTGAATCCATGGAATAAAGCGCATATTCCGGGCGGTTCCAGTGGCGGATCCGCCGCCGCCGTGGCCGCCGGCATGTGTGTTGGCGCGCTAGGCACCGACACCGGCGGCTCGGTACGCCTGCCTGCCGCCATGTGCGGTGTCAGCGGCCTTCGCCCCACCTTCGGGCGCGTGCCGAACACCGGCACTACGCCGGTTAGCCCAACGCAAGACACCGTTGGCCCCATGGCCCGCTCGGTAGCCGATGTAGCCCGGTTATTCGCCGTGCTAGCTGGCTATGATGCCGCCGATCCGTTCAGCGAAGACCGCGTCCTGGAGAATTTTATCCCTACCCTGGCCAGCGGCATAAGCGGCGTTAAAATCGGCATCGCCCACCATCCTTACTTCGAAGGGGCGGATAGCGAGATCGCGGCGGCGGTCATGGAGGCGGCCCGCACCGTGGAACGCTTGGGCGCCCGTCTCACCGACGTCACCCTAGACGGCGCCGCGGACGCACACCAGTTTGCCTCCACCATTATCTACTCGGATGCGTGCGCGTTTCATCGCCAGCGATTAAATCAACAGCCGGAAACTTTTGCTCCCCAGGTTTACGAGCGCATGCGCCTCGGCCTGCAATTCACTGGCGCGGATTATGCCGATGCGCTGCGGGAGCGGGCCATCTGGCGCCGCCGTCTGGCAGCATTGTTCGACACTGTAGACATACTGCTATCGCCCACCGTGCACACCCAAGTGCCACGCATCGACGATCGGAAGTCGCTACATGCGGCCACCCGGGATGCGACGCGCAATACCTATGCCGGCGCGTTTGGCCAACTACCGGGCTTATCCATTCCCTGCGGGTTTACCGCGAGCGGACTGCCCATCGGTCTGCAGTTAGAAGCGAAATGGTGGCAAGAGCCACTGCTGCTGAGGGCTGGATACGCCTATCAGAGCGCCACGGATTGGCATACACGAACGCCCTGAAATACCGCCTTCCCACGATAAGCCTCGGATGATAAACCCCGGACACGATAAACCCCGGATCAGCACGCACCGGCCCGCTCTTCTGGTGAGCACCGGCGTTGCCGTATGCGGCGCCGCCTGCGGGCTCATCTGGCTGCCGCTGCGCGCCTTAGAGGCAGATGGCCCGGTCGGCGGCTAGCCCGGATTCATCCTCTTCGCCGCTGGCGCGCTGACTGATGGCTTGTGCCTATTTATGTCTGTATTCTGTCGCGGCAAGTCCGGCTAGAGTTATTTTTAGTGATAAAGCTGTTGTGGATGCTGTAAACAAAGCAACAGGAAAAATTGTCTATCTTCACTTGGGGAGTACAAGAATCGTGTTCACATCGATAATAGGTAAGTTTATCGGCTAACAATGCCTTCAGCGGAGCAGGCGCTATGTTGCCACGCAATTTTAGTAACCAACAACCAACAACGAGGATATTACATGAAAGTCGCATACATCTTTTCTAGCCAGGGACACACAGTCTCATACAAACTTGGTAAAATGATTCTTCCTCAACTCGAGGAACAATCACATGGTCCTGAAGTTGTAGGTATGTTCTTTTTCGAGGACAACAATTATGTTCTGGTAAAGGGCGACCCTTTAGGGGAGCGATTAGCCAAAGTCGCAAAGGAGCAAAACATTATGCTGATGGGCTGTGACCAATGTTGTTGGGAGCGTGAAATCGACGGCAAGCTTGTAGAGGGCGCTACCATCGGATGCTTCCCGAATTTGTATGAGGCATTGGCTGGAAACATGCCTGATCAGGTAATAACTCTGTGACACATAACAAGCGCATGCAGTTGGACCTGGCCTGCGGCTAGACCCCTGAGCCCAAGCGTTGAGGCTGTAGAAAAACCCAAAAACCACTGTTTCACTACAGCCTCGTCAGGCCCCCAAAACCTACATGTCTTGCCAAAAAATAAAATCAAAGAAAGTATTGCAATTGCCTGCAAAAGAGAGGCTTATAAATAGTAGCGTACAAGCAAAAAAGAATGGCCCAAAAAGGAAAGCATGCCAAAAAAGAGGGCATAATTTAATAGCATTCATTAAACAAAAGCGCTACCTCTGAGTGCTACCAACACCCAGAGGCAGCTAACCACAACCGATAAATGAAGGTATCAATCATGGCTAAAAAACATCATAAGCCAGAGTCCCGCTCGGCTAAAGCAAAATTACCCTACTCCCGCCGTCTTAAAGTCCATTCAGGGCATTACGGCCACCGACTCTACCAGCAACCCGTCCGGTTACCGCAAACCCATACCCGTGCCGTGGATACAACTCAAAGGCTATTGGCTCGATCAAGCGGGTTTTACCGTCGGCATCGAGCTTGAAATCAAGATCAGCCAACAGCGTATGGTGATTACCCCCGCTTCTTCTGGTTGTACAACTTAAGATTATATCGGGCTTAAGTAAGTGGCCAGCGCCGGATGGGCGCTGGCCTAATCGGGTAGCCGGAGGTCTCTAAGCTCCAGCCCCCACAACACCCTGCATGCGGCTCCGCACAGGGCGTTTCATCAACCGTGATGACAGGCCATCGAGCCGTCCCGAAGTGAGAACAGGCCTTGTTGTTTCAGGTACGCCAATTCCAGTGCAGCCTTTATCCCGTGGGACTTGGCACTCTGCCACCCGCCTTTGCTGGAACGCCCACCAGCCAGCGCCGCCTTTAGCGGAAGTCCAAGTTTGATCAGGTTGTGTCTCTTGGTACGCGCCCTGCCCCCTGTTTCCAGTAGCCCATCGTGACCCGCCGGCGTCTCCAGTGGTCAAGTTCAACCCAGTGTTGGTATGGGTTGCCCATCCCATAGTCGTTGGTCCAGCCACGCCAATAGAGACTGAGTGCCCGAATTTTGGTTGCCCTCGGCACAGCCCCCTAGTGTGACGCGCATGGTTACATCGGCTGCCGGTGGGCGAATATCTAACGAAGTAGTGGAAAAAGAGATTAGCCGGTTAGAAAGAGAACGTGGCGGGCGGGCAGACAAGATGCTGATGTTGATCTCGATGAGTTGTTGCGCGAACGGGACATCGATCACATCAATGCGGTGCAACCCGCTGAAGCTATCCGCGTGGGCCGGCAACATCGAACGCTGCCGGCGGCGGGGCGGGCATTGTTTGCGGTATCACCTGACAACAAGAGCAATCCAAATGACGCGGCTCGGTTGCGGAAATATCTGGCCCGGTTGGCTCTGCGTTGGCCGGATGTGAAATCATGCATCCACTGCATCGCTGGTTTTATGTTGGCTGGGCATCACTGCGGACAGTATCGCGCTCAGTGGACCGCGCACGGCCCGGCCGCCACGTTTCAGTACGTGCGTGTAGATTTGCGTAGTCCTAATGTCCGTCATTTAAGGCTTAATTCTGAGTGGCAGGCGCGACAGCGCGTTGCGTAACCAGGTCCGGCAAGAACCGGCGTGCGTGCCAAGCGCTTAGCGCTGCGAGATCAAGCCAGCGGGCACGGTACAAAAAGCGCCTAACCCATCCGAGGTAAGCTTGCTCCGTCCGTATTGAATAGTGCCGAAGCCGGATCTCTTCGCTCAGCTTGCCCCGTGCATTCTTCGCCTCACTTGACAACTCTTCCACAGCAGATCTTCCTCACCGTCCAAAGAACGCGGAAAGGCTAGCTCGAACAGATGAGGCCTCGTGTCATCGGAAAGCTTGTCTTTATAGTTAGGTCACAGCCGCACAGCTTTCGCGTTGTAATACGAACCAACGCCGCGTATTGACAGACCTTAGTCAAAGACAAAAAAGCCCAATCAAGTAAGCCATTGACCAGGAAGGGAAATAAGAGTAGAAACTCCACCAGAGTGAGAAAAGTCGGATGAATACATGGCACATTGCCATAAACGGCTACGATAACCCGCCGTAGAACTCCGCGACAAAAGTCCGTTGAATACCTGTTAGCGCGTAAGCATGGCCAAAGAACCACCCAAGCTATTGGAAGTCGTACTAGAGAGCGCTGAGGTGGTCGCCGACGCACTCATTGACAACGAAATTGTCAAGAGCATTCCAGTTGTCGGTACCGCGGTGAAACTTGTTGCTGGAAGAGCGGACCTCCGGGATCGGATCTTCGTGTCAAAGGTTCAGCGGTTCATCGAACAACTAGAGTCAACGGCAAAGCCGGATCGGATGAAGTTTCAGAAGCAAATTCTGTCTGACGATGATCAAAAGCGTCGGACCGGAGAAGCAGTGTTGCTCGTCTTGGACAAACTATCCGACCTGAAAAAGGCAGATCTGTTGGGGGTGTTCTACGCCTGCTTCTTGGGCGGCCATCTTGACGGGGCTCAGTTTCGCCGTCTAGCGGCAGCTATTGACACCGCATTCATTGATGACCTCGAATCATTTCTGGAACACGGCGACGATGAACTGCTTTCCCAGCAATGGCGCATGGAGCAGTTGGTGAGTTCGGGCCTTACGACTCCATCTGCTGTGAAAATCCGGAGTGCGGCTGGGAAACTTTTCTATGAACCCTCGACGAGAGGTCGCAAAATGATCGAGCTGTGGCGAGAACATGGACCGCGCTAATCGGGTAGCCGGAGGTCTCTAGGCTCCAGCCCCCACAACACCCTGCATGCGGCTCCGCACAGGGCTTTCATCAACCGTGATGACAGGCCATCGAGCCGTCCCGAAGTGAGAACAGGCCTTGTTGTTCCAAGTACGCCAATCCCAGTGCAGCCTTTATCCCGTGGGACTTGGCACTCTGCCACCCGCCTTTGCTAGAACGCCCACCAGCCAGCGCAGTCTTTAGCGGAAGTCCAAGTTTGATCAGGTTGTGTCTCTTGGTACGCGCCCTGCCCCCCTGTTTCCAATAGCCCATCGTGACCCGCCGGCGTCTCCAGTGGTCAAGTTCAACACCGTGTTGGTATGGGTTGCCCATCCCATAGTAGGGCGCCTCTAAAAATAGTCATTGTTTCGTGAGTGCAAGGAAGCACCGCGCGCACAACCGCAGTGTATAGGTGATACCTGAGGATTCGAGCACGGAGCTGACGCCGCAATCGCGGAAAAAGTGCATTTTTAGAGGTGTCCTTAATCACAACCGGGATGGCTCCTGGCCGATGGCAGGCCCGCGCGCCTAGGCCATTTCCATACCCCTGCCTGATTGGGTTCTCTACGACCGCCCGTTAAGCCGTTCTCCCCGGATAAGGACATGAACTGTCACTGCACCCCTGCATCATTGACGGTGTCCGTTAAACCACGCGGCTTCGCTGTCGTGTGCCAACTCGCCTCCAGACTGCGCCTTGTATGATGTTCCTGTCCGTCAGTGCGCCGCTTTGCATTGGGCTTGCTTCCCACACAACCTCGCGCCTACAAAATCTCGCGGTTTTGCCATTGCCTTGTGCTCGTTGTGAACGCCAGACTTCCAGCAAGACATTCTGGCGGTGGTTTGCCAACCGGGGACTTACACCCCATCAGTTCATGCCCATGCCGGGCGTACACAATGCCATAAACTCGGACCCCAAAAAGCTATTCTACGCTCCGCTTTTTGGGTCCGGTTATGGCTGGCGTTGAGGCTGTAGAAAACCCATAACCATCATTTTACTGGGTTTTGCCTTGACATAATGTGGTATTTTAGCCAGCCTAGCCCTGTTATAAGCTTTGTGAGGGTGCTCTCTATGTCTTCCCCGTCATCGGTCCAAATCATTTCACGCTCAGGCCATCGGATTAAGTTTGAAGTTACAGATGGAGTTAACCGGCTCATTGCTGGCGATGGAAAGCACGATTTTATCGGTGAGCAACCCCCTGGGTTGCTCTGCGGCAGCCCAAGCCCTTCATCGCTTTGATACCGATGGCAGTCCAATCGAGGTAAGCGGTATAACACTCACTTCACGCACGCAAAGCAACCAAACGTATTATTCGCCCTATGGACCCATCGACGCCCTATGGACCCATCGACGTTGTCCGCCCTGTGTACCCAACGTCTAAGGGGGGTCGTATCGACTGTCCAATGGAAGCCTCAGCGCGGGTCATGCAAAATGCAACCCCGCGCATGGCCAAGCTATTATCAAGCCAATAGGCCCGGCTGAACGCCAATGAAACCCGCCATGACCTTGCGGATAATCATGGCTGCAAGATTTCAGTGAATGATTGACAAAAAGTGGCCGGGCAGGTGGGTGCGATTGCCCAAGCCAAGGAGGCGGTATGGCCAAGGAAGAGGTATGGAAGTATCGGACGCCTGAGTTTGATGAGGAAGTAGAAGGGGTCAGTATGAGCCTGGACGGTGCGATGGTGCCAATGCGAGGGGGTGTTTGGCGAGAAGCGATGGTGGGTTCTATCTCGTTATATGACGGTGAAGGGCAGCGGTTACACAGCATTTATTGAGGGGCTTGTGCGCAATAGGGCAAGGTGTCATTCAAACAGCGGTTTATGGCGGAGGCTGAACACGTTAAGTCGCTCTACCCCAATGCCACTCGAATCGGCATTGCTGAGGGGGCAAGTGATAACTGGCCGCTATTAACCCCCCTGACGCAGCATCGGATTTTGGATGTCTATCATGCAACACAATATCTGGCGCAGGCGGCTAACGGAGCCCATCAAGACAAAACCGGGAAGTCAAAACGAAAAGCTTGGTTAAAAGAGCAATGTCACAGACTCAAACACCAAAGCAATGGCGCACAAAAGGTGCTCGATGAATTGAAGGGCACCTCTAATAATCCACATTCTGCAATTTTCCGATCTATAAAATCAACCACTTACGCTTCCGCGAAGCGCGAAACTCGTAATTTTTAGAGGTGCCCTTGAACAGAGTGGGCCGTAAGCGCCTAACGGCAGATAGCAAAGAAAAAAGTCAAAGACGCCATCAGATGCTTCACCCATCACCGGTCTATGATGGACTATGCGCGATAGCGTGAGCAGCACTTTCCAATCGGCTCTGGTGTCACGGAAGCCGCCTGCAAGAGGTTAATTGAACAGCGGCTGTGTCGTTCGGGTATGAGAGGGAAAGATAAAGGCTTGAAGACAGTATTGAGCTTACGCGCGTGAGTGCTGACCCAAGGTCGATGGCAGGAATTTTGGGAGCGCATCAACCCATGCGAAAGTGGGGGTTTGGTTTAGATGGGACATTATTATAAGGCAGAACCCCTTTTTGGGATTGCACCCATGCACTACTAGGCAACGGTCCTTTTTTTGATTACTGTTCTGGCCGCAATGCGCGGAGAATAGTTGAGAATGGAAAATCGGTAAAGGATGTGTATCCAGGATCGAACCTCTGAGAAGGTGGCACAAGAG
This sequence comes from Gammaproteobacteria bacterium, assembly GCA_012103455.1. GTDB lineage: Bacteria > Pseudomonadota > Gammaproteobacteria > HK1 > HK1 > WLWT01. The sequence continues at coordinate 184,603 of WLWT01000001.1, read as the reverse complement.
AGAGCATGAAAGGTTCTAGCGTGGCTTGGGTAAATCCAACGCTTTCCAGCATCTTACGGCAAGTTTGCTCTTCCCAGTGATAGTGGAAAGATCTCTCCCTCTGCCCGTCTGGTAGCAGCACCCTACAGATGCACAACTCGCCTTCCTGAGTGTCCGCTGGGTCGCGTCTGCTGGTTGGAACCTGAAAGATGGAGACGCCTGCTCTGTAAGGTCGCTTGATGCTTGTTCGAGTCCAGACGTCATTAATTAACTGCCATAACCAAGCGTCCTCCAGGACGAAGGTTATCATAACAAGTTTTTACCATACTGCGCAGTTCTGTCTTGTCCTTGGCATAACAAAGCAGGCAGTGTGCAACCACGACATCGTAGTCGCCACCTTCCACAGATCCTTGGGTGATTGCATCGCCCACGAGATAGCGAATTCCCAAGGGCTCGGCCGCTTCGATTTTCTGTGCCTTTGCAATTATTCCAGTGCTAATATCGCTGCCTACAATGCTCGCTGACGGAGAGATCTGCTTGAGTCCTCGTGTGACGGCTCCGGTTCCGCAAGATAGCTCTAGCATCCGTTGACCCTGCAAATCACCAACCGCAGCCACAAACAATTCCTTTGCGGCCCTCCGATAGTGGCTCTGCATGTACTCTTCAAAGACATCGGCGATGTCATTATCGTACTGGTATTTAAGGTCCTCATGATTTTCTATCATTTCCTCATTCATGTTCATTCCTCTAAAGGGATACGCTCTCAATATGATGTATTTAATCAGCTCAATCAAATCCATATTGATCGAGCTTACGCCAACATTGATCCCAACGAGCATCCGTGTGGGTCAACCCACGCAATGAGAGAACGGCTTGAGCCCCAGCCTCCTTCCAGCGCATGCCTGAATGGCATAGGCGCTGCTTGACCAACGTTTTACAAGCCGCTTCAGTCACACCTGATCCGATCGGTCAATTGTCTGACTGATGTCGAAAATAACACATCTTGGATTGGTTATTTTTAAAATAAGTGACCGATGCTAATCAGTGCTCTTTATCGGTCTTTTTAAACGACCCGGCCTCAAGGCGCCCTTTTACTACTTCGGCAAAAATTACCCGACACAAATTAATAAAATATGTTATAATGATACTATGAAAAAGACAGACGGTCGCTCACTGCCCCATTCCGCGCGAGAAGCCATCCGTAGGCACGCGGTTGCGCAAGCATTATCGGGTGAAAGCCCTGAAAAAGTAATTAAAGCCCTCGGATTTCATCGTTCTTGCATTGACGATTGGTTATCTAGGTATGAGCAAGGCGGTGAACAGGCGCTGTCCACCGGCAAGATCACGGGTCGCCCAAGAAAGTGTCCCGATGAATATGCGGATCGCTTACGTGAACGGGTTAAAACGAATCCGTTGCAATTGGATTTTCACGATGCCCTGTGGACGCGCTCGATGATTCAGATATGACTGCAAGACAAATTTGGCATCGAAGTCAGCGAGCGCTCGGTGGGCAATAGCCTGTCTCGTTGGGGGATGAGTGCGCAGCGCCCTGGGTTTAAGGCATACGAGCCAGACCCTGCTCAGGTTAAGGTATGGTTAAGAGAAACTTGGCCTGAAGTACAACAAGAAGCGAAAAGGCGCCGAGCGCGGGTCTATTTTGGCGACGAATCGACGATCCGGTCGGATTATCATCGTGGTACCACTTGGGGGGTACGGGGGTGATACGCCGGTTGTAGCGAAAACGGGTCGGCGCTTTAGCGTAAATAGGCTGTCAGCCGTTTCGCCGAAGGGTCACCTGCGTTTTATGGTGAGCGAATCACGGGTAACCGCAGACGTTTTTATCGACTTTCCAAGGCGTTTGCTGCACAACGCCAAGCGATCGGTCTATTTGATTGTTGATGGCCATCGAATTCATCGAGCCAAGAAAGTGCAAGAATTTGTCCGCACTAGCCAAGGTAAGCTCACGTTAGTATGGTTACCGCCGTATTCACCGGAACTCAATCCTGATGAGCTAGTATGGCATCACGTAAAAAGCCAACGGATTGGGCGGACAGTGGTGGCTACAAAGGAGCAACGGGTGGCCTTGGCTCGTTCGGTGTTGCACTCACTGCAACACAATACGCAAATAATTAAACGGTTTTTCTATGAAGAGCATGTCAGATATATTCTGAATCGATGTCGGGTAATTTTTTTCCGAATTAGTATCTCATTGTATAGCCGGGTCGCTGAACCCGGTTGACTTTTAAGTCGATGACACGCTTGGTCAAGCCACTCTTTACGTGCAACATGCTGTCTTTTTCCTGAAAATAGCGCATCGCCTGCTTTGCCCAGATAACCCACAGCATGCCAAAAATCCACCCACTGTCGGTCAGTTCTAGACTTCAAATAAGACCCATTACTTCTCGCTCCATCAGCTATTGCAACATAGCTTGCCTTGGGATATCGTGCCTTGACCTTCGATAACTCTTGATCCAATCGACCATAAAACTTCTTCTTGCCCTATTCCGGTGTCGCCCCCATTTGAATGGTATGCAGTCTTTCCCCCTCGCCATCATAAAGACTTATAGTACCCACCATGGACTCGCGCCAACCGCCTTCAGTCAACAGCATACAGGTCCCATCTATGCCAACACTCACGCTCTTACTACTTCGGCAAAAAATTACCCGACACAAATTAATAAATATGTTACAATGATGCTATGAAAAAGACAGACGGTCGCTCACTGCCCCATTCCGCGCGAGAAGCCATCCGCAGGCACGCGGTTGCGCAAGTATTATCGGGTGAAAGCCCTGAAAAAGTAATTAAAGCCCTCGGATTTCATCGTTCTTGCATTGACGATTGCTTATCCAGGTATGAGCAAGGTGGTGAACAGGCGCTGTCTACCGGCAAGATCACGGGTCGCCCAAGAAAGTGTCCCGATGAATATGCGGATCGCTTACGTGAACGGGTTAAAACGAATCCGTTGCAATTGGATTGTCACGATGCCCTGTGGACGCGCTCGATGATTCAGATATGACTGCAAGACAAATTTGGCATCGAAGTCAGTGAGCGCTCGGTGGGCAATAGCCTGTCTCGTTTGGGGATGAGTGCGCAGCGCCCTGGGTTTAAGGCATACGAGCCAGACCCTGATCAGGTTAAGGTATGGTTAAGAGAAACTTGGCCTGAAGTACAACAAGAAGCGAAAAGGCGCCGAGCGCGGGTCTATTTTGGCGACGAATCGACGATCCGGTCGGATTATCATCGTGGTACCACTTGTGGGGGGTACGGGGTGATACGCCGGTTGTAGCGAAAACGGGTCGGCGCTTTAGCGTGAATAGGCTGTCAGCCGTTTCGCCGAAGGGTCACCTGCGTTTCATGGTGAGCGAATCGCGGGTAACCGCAGACGTTTTTATCGACTTTCCAAGGCGTTTGCTGCACAACGCCAAGGGATCGGTCTATTTGATTGTTGATGGCCATCGAATTCATCGAGCCAAGAAAGTGCAAGAATTTGTCCGCACTAGCCAAGGGAGGCTCACGTTAGTATTGTTACCGTCGTATTCACCGGAACTCAATCCTGATGAGCTAGTATGGCATCACGTAAAAAGCCAACGGATTGGGCGGACAGTGGTGGCTACAAAGGAGCAACGGGTGGCCTTGGCTCGTTCGGTGTTGCACTCACTGCAACAGAATACGCAAATAATTAAACAGTTTTTCTATGAAGAGCATGTCAGATATATTCTGAATTGATGTCTGGTAATTTTTTGCCGAATTAGTAACCGGCTTGGCTCATTGCGGTGGGGCATACGTCCATGCCTGTTCTTTCGCTTGAGCGACGGCTCCCACTGCGTCACCGATAGATTTCAAATAGCTTCTCGCTATGTTTCGACCATGACAGTGATGCGGGTCAAATAAGGCTCGACTCGAACCCAGTTCCGCGTATTGACAAGAAAGCAACTTAACAAAGCCGGGTGTTGCCGTTAGAAAGATTCTTGCGTCTTTTTCTAATGGACAATATTGGCGGCCGCCTTGAGTTGATTGATAAACGTGGCGATCCACTTTGGCCTCACCCCACTGAGTTTGATAGGTTTTATGGTAAAGCCCTTTCGAGGTCAGCTTGACGTCACCCAAAATGATTGTAGATCCATCGGTATCAAACTGTTTAAGGGCTTGCTCAGCAGCCAAACAACCCGCATTATTCAACCCATCACGAATAGCTTCTTCCGAGCGAAGCATCGATTTGGAATCCAAAGAAATGGTGACTTGCAAGGTCACAGTTGCATGACTGCGCTTGACTATTTCCGCACGGCTCATAATGGGTATTTTTCTCTTGACAAAAGAGACCAGATTATCACTCAACTACCGATAGATGAATACATTATTTTAAGAGCGCGCCTTTTACTACTACTATGTAACTAATTGATTTTATTGATCAGAAATTTGAAAAATGAGGTTTTTCTACAGCCTCGTTAGCCCTAATATAAGCATTACATAATTATCCTGTTTTGGGATAATCCTATTATAGGATAGACAATACCCTTTCAAACTGGAAGGGTAGCTATGACATCATCGGTTTTTACCAAAAAATATGAGATATTCAGAGAATTGCTGGTACAGCATCGTAAAGATGCTGGAATTACACAGCAATATCTCGCTGAGAGGCTCAACAAGCCCCAATCATTCGTATCAAAATTTGAAAGTGGTGAAAGAAGGCTTGATTTAATTGAGTTTTTAAATGTGGCAGAAGCACTCCAATTTGATGTTTGTAAGTTCATCAATCAACTGGAACAAGGTGCTTCTAAATGACAATTCTTGAAGAATAGGATATTACTGCAGAGCAACTACTACTTCAGAAAAAAGTTACCCGACACAAATTAATAAATATGTTACAATGATGCTATGAAAAAGACAGACGGTCGCTCACTGCCCCATTCCGCGCGAGAAGCCATCCGCAGGCACGCGGTTGCGCAAGTATTATCGGGTGAAAGCCCTGAAAAAGTAATTAAAGCCCTCGGATTTCATCGTTCTTGCATTGACGATTGGTTATCCAGGTATGAGCAAGGTGGTGAACAGGCGCTGTCTACCGGCAAGATCACGGGCCGCCCAAGAAAGTGTCCCGATGAATATGCGGATCGCTTACGTGAACGGGTTAAAACGAATCCGTTGCAATTGGATTGTCACGATGCCCTGTGGACGCGCTCGATGATTCAGATATGACTGCAAGACAAATTCGGCATCGAAGTCAGCGAGCGCTCGGTGGGCAATAGCCTGTCTCGTTGGGGGATGAGTGCGCAGCGCCCTGGGTTTAAGGCATACGAGCCAGACCCTGCTCAGGTTAAGGTATGGTTAAGAGAAACTTGGCCTGAAGTACAACAAGAAGCGAAAAGGCGCCGAGCGCGGGTCTATTTTGGCGACGAATCGACGATCCGGTCGGATTATCATCGTGGTACCACTTGGGGGGTACGGGGTGATACGCCAGTTGTAGCGAAAACGGGTCGGCGCTTTAGCGTGAATAGGCTGTCAGCCGTTTCGCCGAAGGGTCACCTGCGTTTCATGGTGAGCGAATCACGGGTAACCGCGGACGTTTTTATCGACTTTCCAAGGCGTTTGCTGCACAACGCCAAGGGATCGATCTATTGGGTTGTTGATGGCCATCGAATTCATCGAGCCAAGAAGGTGCAAGAATTTGTCCGCACTAGCCAAGGTAAGCTCACGTTAGTATTGTTACCGCCGTATTCACCGGAACTCAATCCTGATGAGCTAGTATGGCATCACGTAAAAAGCCAACGGATTGGGCGGACAGTGGTGGCTACAAAGGAGCAACGGGTGGCCTTGGCTCGTTCGGTGTTGCACTCACTGCAACACAATACGCAAATGATTAAACAGTTTTTATATGAAGAGCATGTCAGATATATTCTGAATCGATGTCGGGTAATTTTTTGCCGAATTAGTAACAACTTTACTCGATGAAAACCCAAGTTTGAGAGGTATGCTGCTTGGATACATTGATGTCCATTGACTATTTTTCAATAAATACCAAAAAATAGTAGTGATTTTTCCTAGTGTGTATTTGGTTTTTTAATCGACTAACAGATAGTTTATTTGTTCTTACTACAATAAACAAATCTTTTGCGTAAAAGCCATATGATTCATACTTATTTATTATTTCAACATGGGTTAACCATTGTTTTCCAGCACTAACTTCATCTTGACATTTGACAATAAGGATGCCTTTCTCTTTGAGTACTCTGTATGCTTCTAGGCCAGCTTTGAAGTACACGTCCGTAACTGCTGCATGCCACTTTTTAGTGCCAGTGTTTTTTGTGTCGGCGTTTACTTCATCACCATTTGAATAGGCGGATGAAAATGCTGAATGAGTGCCTGACCCAGCCTTATGATCATTTTGTTTACGATAGAACCCTTCCATATAAGGAGGGTCTAATACAACACAGTCAAGCGATTCATTCCCATAGGGTAATTCTTTACAGTCAACTCCAGTCGCTATGTCTGTGGCAAGTAATTCATAGTCTTCTTTTGGAACTTTCTTCCAAAATATGCCGCGTCCCCAAGTGACATCGGATATTTTGCAAGCAAATGGGCTAATCGGGGTAGCCGGAGATCTCTACCCTCCAGCCCCCACAACACCCTGCATGCGGCTCCGTACAGGGCGTTTCATCAACCGTGATGATAGGCAATCCAGCCGTCCCGAAGTCAGAACAGGCCTTGTTGTTTCAGGTACACCAATCCCATTTGCAGTGCAACGTTGTTCAGCTTGGTAGCATTTCAATTGGTGCTCTCCAGTTAGGTCGTTTTCTTGATCTTGTGTTCAACGCCTTCGCAATGGAACTACACCGTCGCTGACTGCTCTGCTTCATACTTTGTCTCTTTGGTGCCAGCGCCGCCCTGGGGCTTGCGCGCGCTGCGCGCCGGTGCACTCGAAATCGCGCAGGTGGCCGGGCTGGCTGGTTCGGCTTTCGCGCTCTACGGTATGGCCATACTACTGACCGAAGTGGCCACCGCGGTTTTGCTCTTCTACCTGATACCGGCATGGAGCGCTTCGTTCCCGGTGCGCCTGTCACCCGCTCAAGGGCGCTGATTCTCAGGCGCTGATCCTCATAGGTGGCTTTGGCAGATTGGCCATTACTCTAGGCGACGACGGCGGCTGGCCTTGGCCGCGATGCTGGCGATTGGATGGCGGTTGCCGCCGCGGTGTTGTGGGCCTGCAGTACGTTCATCATGTACCGGGGTTTCAAGCTAGCCGGGTTCGGGCAGGTTTTTGCATGTGCTAGCGGCGGCGCTGTCTGCGTATTGTTTCTCGCCTACGCGATCGACGCCCCGGTGACCGACGCCTCGGTGGCCGGTGCGTCTTGGTATGCCGGTGAGCTATTCGGGCTGCGCCAGGGTATGGGCGCGGCGCAAAAGCCAAAGCGCGATCGCCGCATGCCACACATTGAACGTCACACCGATTAAAAAGCCGGCGGTATAGGAGCCGGTCCGATCGAATAGCTCACCGGCGATCCACCCGCCCAAGGCCATGCCCAACATGGTGAAAAATATGGCCGCGCCGATACGCCAGCCAGCCTCGGTGCTGGCGAAGAATGAGCGGATGATGATGGCGTACGAGGGCACGATGCCGCCTTGGGAGAGGCCAAAAAGAGCGGCGAGTATGTATAGCGCACCCAGGCCCTCGAACGGGATGAACGCCACCAACATCAAGCCTTGCAAAACGGAGCCCAATAATAAGGTTTTCAGGCCGCCTATGCGGTCGGATAGCCATCCCGACAACAACCGCGAGACCACCCCGCAGGCCAGCATAAGGGCGAGCATGCGGGCGCCATCGACGGCGGAATGTCCGAGATCGGTGGCGTGCGCCACCAAGTGAACCTGCGGCACCGCCATGGCCACGCAACAGCTGAGCCCGGCGAAACAGAGCAAGCATTGGAGGCTGGCCGGGGAGAACCCCAGCGGCTTCGATGCGACGGTTTCGGGTTCGCCGCCTGTCGCTAGCTCCATGTTGCGACGCGAGGGAACGAGTATGAACGTGAGCGGCGCCATCACCAGGATGGCAAACCAGGCGAACGCCTCGTAGGTGGCCCGCCAGCCGATGGTGTCGAATAGATACTGAGCAGCCGGGGGCCACACGGCGCCGCCCGCGTAGGAGCCGCTGATGACGATGGCCACGGCGATACCGCGGCGGGCGGTGAACCAATGGGAGATATCGGCCACCAGGGGCGCGAATAACGCGGAGCTGCCCAGCAAGCCCAGCAAAACCGAATGGACAAAATAAAACACCGGTAGGGATTGCGCCCCGGCCGCCAGGGCGAATCCGATGGCCAGGCAACCGCAACCGAATAGCGCCGGCAACATTACACCCAACCGGTCGGACAGGTAGCCCAGCAAAATGCCGCCCGCTCCGTAACCTATCATCAAAAAGGTATAGGTCAGCGAGCCTTGCGCGCGGGTAGCGTCGAACTCGGCGGCGACCGGCTTCAGGCCAATGATGGCGACGTACATGGTGGCGCCACCGCAGGTGAGCAACGCGAACGCGGTGAACAGCCGTATGATCGGATAGAACTCGGCCCAGTAGGACCGGCTGGATGGGGTTGGCACTCGTTTTCGCCCAGTGATATAGCCGGTGATATAGCCAGTGATGTGGCCAGTTGATGTGAATCGCACTCAGGCCATTATCTACCGCTCGTTCCATCATCGACTGAGCCATGGCTGGGTTATCTTGCTCGGCCGCTTCAACGTAACCGGTTGACACCACGCTATCGTTAGCCTTGTGATGGTTTTCGCGGCTCTGTCAGAGGTGTTACGAAGCTGGAGCGGATGACGCACGGGCTAGGGCCTACGCAGTAAAAGAGGGCCGCTTGACCTGCACTTTGCGCAATTCGGGCAGCAGTTCATTGGAGATAAGCCGCAGGCTGGACATAGCCGTCTTCAGCGGCATGCCTGCCCAGTGCGTGCGAAAGATAATGTGGCTCACGCCCAGCTCTTCCCAGTACGGCTTGAGTTCCTCAAAGCACGCCTGCGGCGAGCCGAGCACGAAACGGTCTATCAGTAGCTCCGAGAACGCCTGATCGAAGGATTCATCCTCAGGCATGGCTTGGTCCTGTCCCCACTTGGCGTAGTCCTTGTATTTACCCGACAGGTAAGGCCCGGCCAGCTCAAGCGCCGTCGCCCTATCTTTGGCGACGAATATTTCTTTCACCGTTGGCAACTCTTGAGGGAACGGTTTGTTATGCCCGGCCAACGCTTGCTGGTAGATAGCCATCTGCCGGCGCACCGTGGCGACGGTGGAGTGGGGGTTGATGAACCAATTGTCACCTAGGCGGGCGGCGCGCCGGATGGCCGCGTCGTTGTTGGCGGCGAACCAGATGGGCGGATGGGGGCGCTGCACGGGGCGGATGTTCATGTACGCCCCGTTTAGCTTGCACATGGCACCGTCGTAGGTCACTTGCTCGCCAGCCCACAGCCGCTTGACGATGTCCAGATATTCGACGAAGCGCTTCACCCGGGTGCCCTTGGGGACATTAAAAGCGTCGAATTCGACCTCTCTGTAGCCGAGTCCGACACCGAAAACAAAATTACCGCCGGCCATGATATCCAGGGTGGCCACGGTCTCGGCGATGTAGACCGGGTTGTGCAGATTGATCAGCATCACGCCAAGACCGGTGGTCATTTCACCGGCTTCAGCCATCAGCCGGGCGATGAACGGCACCAACTGCAACATCTGATTGTTGCCTTCATTGAGGAAATGCTGCCCGCTGAACACCGAGTCCCAGCCCGCATCACGCACGTGATGAACTATTCTCAGTTGCTCTTGGAAGGCGCCGTACATGTCTTTGTCCAGGTGCTGTTGGTTGGTCGTGAAAAGACCGACTTTCATGGGGGTCCTCCTGTCTTCGTGGTTTTATGCTGCTGGCATCTTAGCCCATGAATCGATGGAGAGCGGCGCTGGTGCTTTGCCGTATGTTGCATTAGCGTGCGGCGGGGCTTAACTCGATAACGCAGGGTGAGTTTATGGAACTCGATAGGATTACGGCCATGTCCGAAGCGCGCTTGGATACGGTACGGTTGCAACGTATCGTTAAAGGTTTTTGGGAATCGGCGGCGTTGATGAGCGCGGTTGAACTCGGTGTGTTCACAGCCATCGCCAAAGGTGACAACACGATTGCGCGGGTGGCTAACGCTGTTGCTATAGAAGCCGTGAATGCGGAGCGCTTGCTCGTAGCGCTTTGTGCTATGGAACTGGTGACCCGTACAGGTGAGACGTTTACCAATGCGCCCGATGTGGAGCGGTTTTTAGTCGAGGGATCATCGCGCTTTGCCGGTCCGTGGATGTTGTTTGCCAAACCGAGGTGGGACGGCTGGGGCAGATTGACGGAGTTTTTACGCCAGGGGGCTGATGAGCAACGTGTTCTTGGCATGTATGCAGAGGCTTTCGATGAAGACAAGGCGCGTAGATATCACGAAGCGACATATTCCATCGGCATGGGAGCCGCGCGGCGCTTTCACCGGCAAGTCGATCTCCGCGGGCGCACGAAAATGATGGATCTGGGTGGCGGGTCGGGTTGTTATTGCATAGTGGGTACTCAGCAGCATCCGCGGCTAAGTGCCCTTGTGTTGGAACTGGCGCCGGTGGTGCCTATTACGCGGGAATTTGTTGCTCGGCACGGTCTGACCGATCGCATCGAAGCGCGGGTATGCGATTTTACCCGCGACCCGCTGCCGCGCGATTGTGATGTGGCGGTGATGGCATCGAATCTACCGCAATATTCTAGGGAGATTATTGCCAGTGTCGTGAGGCGGGTTTTTGCAGCACTGCAACCGGGTGGTGAATATCATTTGATCGGTGAGATGCTAAATGCCGAGGGTACCGGTCCTCATGGGCCTGCGTTTTGGGGGTTGTCCGAAGCGGTGAATCATTCAACGGGTCTTGCCCACCGCGAGACGGAGTGCCGTAGTTATTTGGAGGATGCGGGATTTGTTGACGTCTGTGTGAATGAGTTCATTCCGGATACCTTGACCCGGGTTACTGGAATAAAGCCCGGCTAGAGGTAGGTGCGTTAATAATCCGGGACAGTTGGCCGGGACAGTCGGTGTTGCTTCGGTCAAGTGGCTCTTCCCATGACCTTATCGACCCCGTCAGGGCGAATAGTGCGTTTTCCAATCCAGCGAAAATCCAGGGCGGCCTCTAAAGGAAGCCTCTGAATGAGCGTGGTAGTCAAATTTTGACTGTCCCTGTTTGTGATTGCCCGGCGGGAAGAGGCGGCACGTGAAAACCTATCGCACGAGCGCAGGGCAGGTGTCCTGGTTGGAGTTCGGCGCCGGAGCTGGTCTTACCGTGCTCATTCACGGTGCGGCATCGTCGCCCTTAGCCTTCGTGCCGCTAGCGCAAGCGCTCGCTAGCGCTCATCGCCGGGTGGTGTGCCTCGGATTGCACGGCTATGGGCCGACTGCTCTCAACGAGCCGGACATTCTGCGCGCTCACACCGGCGCGGTCCGTTTATTGCTGGACGTGCTAGAGGCTGATCGCTGCGCTCTGTTCGGTCATTCGCTGGGTGGACTGGTCGCGCTGCTGGCCGCCGTGGCCGATTCCCGGGTGTCCCGATTGTGTCTGTACGAGCCTATTGCGTTGGGGGTGTTGGACCCGTCCGACGCCGAGGATGCCGCCGGCCTCGCATGGGATCGCCGGATCGTCCGCAAGATGTGCCAGCGGGTGGATGCGGGACAGGCCGAGTTGGGGGTACGCACCTTCGTCGAAGCATGGAACGACACGCCTTGGCAGGCGATGCCGCACAAGATCCGGGCAGCGCTCATCGCCAGCGCGGCGCAGTTGAGCCGTGAAACCACTGCCGCCGGTTGCGCGCCGCTCGGTTCTCATCACATCGCATCACTCACCCAGCCGATGCTGCTGCTCCACGGCACCGCCTCTCCACCTGTCATCGCCCGTATCGTCAAGCGGCTCATGGCGGGTGCGGCGCAAGCGAGCGAAGTTGCGCTCGCAGGCAAAGGACACATGGCGCCGGTTACCGATCCCGCTGCGCTCGCGCCATTGCTTCATGAGTTTCTGACTGGATGAGCACCCGGCGGCGCCGGCCTATAGCAGTCCCCGCCGCAAGATCAGCAGCCACCGCCAGATGCTCAGTACGTCCGCCAAGGCATTCGCCACATAGGTAAAAGCGGCTGCCCGCAACACGCGCCGCACCGCCCGCTCCTCGCCCGGAGCGACCAACCGCCCCGCTTGGATGATCGGTAGCGCTTTACCAAAACTCGCGTCCCACTCGAGCGGCAACGTCAGTATGTGCATGACCAAGCGGGAGAAAAATAAAACGATGGCGGCCAGCACCAACACCAGGGTAAGCGCCGCGCTGCGCAAGAATATCCCCACTATGGGGGCGAGCCCTAGAAGCGTTACCGCTATACCTTCGACCACTTGCACTAGCCGGTAGTACTGCTGGCGTGCCGCCATGGCCGGATGCTTTTCATGGTGCTGCAGGGCGTGGCCGAACTCATGGGCCGCCACCGCCACGGCGGCCAGCGATCGGCCATCATAAACCGACGGGCTCAGATAGATAGTGCGGCAGCCTGGCTCGTAGCGGTCTTCGTGTTCCTTACCCCGCAGCACTTTGGCGTCTATACCACTTCTCTCTACCAGGTATTCAGCCAATTCGCCGCCGGTTCCCGGCATACCCGGCACTTCCTTGCCGTGCCAACGCATGATGATGCGCAGTATCAGCAGCGGTATGTGCGCTAATATCACTAGAGCGATGTAGAGAATAAAAATCATCGGGGCACTGGCGCTCCGTTTCGCCATCATGCTTCTTTCGACTATAGTGCAATAAACCCGGCGAACGCTATCGGCTGAACCTCTTGATGCCGGTAACATGGGCGCAACAGCGAGCCGAAGCTGGAATTGACATGCGACTGATAGCCGAACTCATCGATTGGCATGACGACATGACCGCGCTGCGGCGCGACCTTCACCGCCATCCGGAACTCGCCTACGAAGAGCATAGAACCGCCGCTCTGGTGGCGGAACAACTCACCGGTTACGGCATTGATGTTCACCGCGGGCTCGGCGGCACGGGCGTGGTGGGCACTCTACGCCAAGGCCGTGCCAACCGGGCCATCGCCCTGCGCGCCGACATGGACGCGCTGGCCATGCGAGAACTCAACGAATTCGAGCACGCCTCCGCCCACGACGGCAAAATGCATGGCTGCGGCCACGATGGCCACACGGTCATGCTGTTGGGCGCCGCCCGTTATCTCGCCGCTCATCGTGACTTCGACGGAACCGTGCATTTCATTTTCCAACCCGCCGAGGAAGGCCAGGCCGGGGCGGCGGCGATGATTAAAGATGGCTTGTTCGAGCAATTCCCCGTCGAGTCGGTGTGGGGCATGCACAACTTTCCACCGATCCCGGTGGGCCGATTCGTCACCCGCTCCGGCCCCTTTCTCGCTTGCTCCGATACCGTGCAAGTCGAGATCAACGGCATGGGCGGCCACGGCGCCATGCCCCACTTGGCCCGCAGCCCCGTCAACGTGGCATGTAGCGTTATCCAAGCGCTGAACGAATTCGTGGCGCAAGAGATAGACACTCAAATTCCCACCACCTTCACCGTGGGCCGTATCCACGGCGGTGATGCGCTCAACGTGATCCCGGATACGGTGGCGTTCGGCGGCACCATGCGCTCTTTCTCCGACGCCGCCCGTGATCGATTCGAAGCCGGCCTGCACCGTATTGTCGATGGCATCTGTGCCTCGCGCGGCATTGAGGGCAAAGCCACTTATACCCGTAATTACCCGCCGCTGGTGAACACGGCGGAGGAAACCGGGCGCGCCGCCAGGGCCGCTGCGCGCGTGGTGGGCGAGGAGAATGTCACCACCAACGGCAAGCGCATCATGGGCTCGGAAGATTTCGCTTTCATGCTGCGCGAACGCCCCGGCAACTACGTGATGCTGGGCAATGGCGACAGTAGTGGTTCGGGCGCCTGCATGGTCCACAATCCGCATTACGACTTCAACGACAATATCTTGCCCATAGGCGCGACTTATTGGGTGGAGTTGGTGCGTGAGTTGTTGCCGCCTCAATCGGGCTGAACCTTGCCTGGCCGGCAGGTAACGCTGAGCGCCGAGCAGTTGGCGGCGTTGTGCCAACGCTCGAACGCCAAGGGATTGGCCCGTTTGGCGGCGCATCTACTGCTGCTGCTCGCCACCGGTTATGGGCTCTGGCGCAGCCAGGATATGGGGTGGGTGTGCGGCACGCTGTTCCTGCACGGCACTGTGCTGGTGTTTCTGTTTGCGCCCGCCCACGAGACGGCACATCGCACGGCGTTCAAAAGCCGTTGGCTCAACATCGTTGTATCGCATTGTTGCGGATTTTTACTCGTCTTGCCGGCCCAAGGTTTTCGTTTATTTCATCTGGCCCATCACCGGCACACGCAAATCCCGGGACTGGATCCTGAGTTGGAAGCATCAAAACCTACTTCGCTCATGCACTACGGTTGGTTGATGTCGGGATTACCCTATTGGTGGGGCCAGTGGCGCGCACTGTTTCGTCACGCCTCGAATCGAATAAGCGAGCCTTACATCCATCGACAAGAACAGCGTGCCCTGGCGTGGGAAGCCCGCGCCTATCTTGCCGTCTATACAGCGCTGATGCTGTCGGCCTTATCCGCGCCGGCAATAGCCTACTGGCTGTTGTTGTTCTGGTGGCTGCCCGCCGTTGTGTGCATGCCCATGCTGCGTATGTTCTTGCTGGCCGAGCATACCGGCTGCGCGCAAGTACCGGATATGTTGAGGAACTCGCGTACTACCTTGTCCAATCCGTTGATACGCTGGCTGTGCTGGAATATGAACTATCACGCCGAGCATCATGCTTACGCGGCCATTGCGTTTTTCGCATTACCTGAAGCACACGCCGCCCTAGGGCCAGGCATTCATACGAAAAGCCCCGGATACTGGCGCTTTCATCGGGATCGTCAATGGCTTGGGCGCCAATGGCTTGGGCGCCAGCAGCGTGAACGAAACAGCGCCAACCTCTAGCCGCCGCCTCCCTATCTTTGATTAAAAAGTGTCCGTGGAAAAATTCCCGGTACTCTTCACCCTCATGAGAATGATGCGGCGTCAAAACGGCAGACGACAGGGGCAAGACATATGGCGCAGGCGCGCCAAAATGCGTCAACTCGATTGCGGGGGCGTCATGGTAGACTCGCGCGCCTTGTCCGTTCCATCGAGACCTGCCATGAAGCGCAATCAAGAAGGGTTTAAAACCCGTGAAGTACACGCCGGTGTGTCGCCCGATCCGGTTACCGGCGCCATCCTCACGCCGATTTATCAATCGACCACTTTCGTGCAGGATTCGGTCGATGATTACATGTCCAAGGGGTTTTCCTATAGCCGCTCCGGCAATCCCACGGTCGTGGCCCTAGAACACCGCATCAATGCGCTGGAAGGCGGCGCCGGCGCCGCCTGTTTCGCCACCGGCATGGCCGCCACCAGCGCGGTCATGATGGCGCTGCTCAATCAAGGCGAGCACGCGATTTGTTCCGATGTGGTCTATGGCGGCACGCACCGGCTGTCTACCCGCGTGTTGTCACGCTTTGGCGTTGAATACAGTTTCGTGGATAGCGCCGATCCCGACGCGGTGAAAGCCGCGATCGGTGACAATACCAAGCTCATATTCACCGAAACGCCGGCCAATCCCACGCTCAAGCTAACCGATATCGCCGCCATTTCCGCGCTGGCCAAGGCGGCCGATATTCCTCATGCCGTGGACAATACCTTCCTCACGCCGTTTTATCAGCGGCCCCTGGAACTCGGCGCCGATATTGTTGTGCACAGCACCACCAAATACATGGACGGGCACAACACCACCGTGGGCGGCGCCATCGTGGCGGCGCACCAGGATCAGCTCGAAGCGATCCAATTCGTGCGCAACTGTCTGGGATCGAACATGTCGCCGCAGGTGGCGTTCTATACCCTTCAAGGCTGCAAGACCATGAGTACGCGCTTGGAAGCGCAGTCCGAGAGTGCCATGAAAGTGGCGCAATTCCTTGCAACCCACCCCATGGTGGAGGAAGTGCGTTATCCGGGGCTGGCCTCGTTTCCGCAATATGAGTTGGCCTGCCGCCAGGCGGATGGTTTCGGTGCCATGATGTGGTTCGAGGTAAAAGGCGGCGTTGCTTCCGGCAAGCAGCTCATGAACACCTTGCAGCTTTGGAGCCTCGCGGAGAACCTAGGCGCGGTCGAGTCGCTGGTCACTCACTCCGTGACCATGACCCACGCCGACATGAATCCCGCCGAACGCCAGCGGGTCGGCATCACCGACGGTTTGGTGCGCCTGTCGGTGGGACTCGAGGACGTGGACGATCTCATCGCCGATCTCAAGCAGGCGCTAGACGGTTTGCAGTAACCCGAGTTGTGGCGGCACGCATCGAAAGTCCCGACGGTTGCCTTTTACAGTAAATCGAGCTGCGGCGGTTGCAGTGCTTGCAGCACGAGGTCCACCGATCGTTCCAGCCAATGTTCCCGCGTCACCGCGCCGAGGTCGTGAAACAGGATGCCCCGCTCTGCTAACAACTGCCGTACGCGGATGTCCACCTGCTGCTGGAAAGTGGGATCGGTGGCCCGCAAGCCATCGGCCCGCGGCGCGCTGGCAACAGGGACCAAAAACAGTTTGTCGTAGCTTTCAAGCCAATCTTCCATGACCCGCTCCAGGCGGGCCGACGGGCCATGAGCCAAGTTCAAATAAGCGTAGTTATCGACCACAGACCGGTCGCAAATGACGATAGGATAGCGCACGCTGGCCAGCAGCTCTTCGGCGATCTGTGTATGCAAGATCCAGGCTTGCGCCTCCACGGTGGTCTCTTCATTGATGGGCAGCGGGCAGCGCCTGGCCACTTCATGCACCACTTCCACCGATAGGTCACGGCTCTTGAGGCGGGCGGCTAAGCCGAAGCACAGCGTAGTCTTGCCCACACCGTGGCTGCCGATAAACGCTATTTTGAATTTATCGATAGGCATCGGTTGCACACCCTACGGCACAATGGCTGATAAAAGACAGCATGGCCGAAAAGAGGCGCGGAACAAGGACAGTCGGGAAAAGAGGTGGCTCAGGAACAGTTGAGAATCACGGGCCGGGCAGTGCTTCGCGTCAGAGCCCAAGTCCTTTTTTATTGTGACTAAATTGTGACTAAGTGGTGTCGGCCCACTCGGTAATATTGTCGTGGATGTAATCCGCATCCAGTCTCTCTTGCTCCAAGCGCAGAACCTCTGCGTTTTCCGTAAATAGCCGGCTGTAAGTCGATGACTCGTGTGCTAATAAATTTGCAGGTGTTTGAACGTACGGTGATTTCTCGGCAACCGTCCGGCTTTTGAACCGCTGTAATGTATTGTCATCCATCATCAATGATCGAAGCGGTGCGATATTGACGCGGGCATCGCTCAACAGCTTGAATCCCCAGGTATCGATATCGCCCCAATAAGCCACTTCTTTTTGCCGCAACCACGAGGCTTGCGTCCACTGAAGATTTTGCCCACCGCCGCAAACCGCCGTGGTGTCTGCCAATTCCGGCAATGCGAGACCCGATTGCAGGTTTTCAACGATCAAAATACGTTTGCCCGCAAGTGCCGTACTCAGCAATTCCTGAGTAGGCAGCCGCAGGATGTTGAAGCCACCTAGCCGTTCACGGTGCGCCGCGCAAAGATAGCGCACGTATAGCCAACCGGAAGGATTGACGCGGCACCCCAACCATGACGGCAAACCGCCCGCTGCCGATATTGCACCAGCATGTAACTGATCCAATAGCCCGCTGATCAGTGTTTGGTGAATCTCGATGAACTTGGTATCGATACCTTGAATGGGCAGGGCTCTTAAGTATCGGTTTTGCCCCATCCCCGGTTTGAGTTGCGGCAGCAATGCGGCTAGGGTTTGCGCATCTTCCACGGTCAAAGTTTCAAGGGCCGCAAGATGCCGCACCAGCACCGGATAAAGATCGCCGTCCAGCGCTAACAGAGGTTTCATCGCGCGTGCCCAATGCTGACTTCGCTCTACACACTCCGGGCCTAAGCTCTCTATCAATTCCTGCATCGACGCAATGGTGAGCGCAACTGGTACATGGTGTTGGCCAATGTTATGCAGTTGCCGCCTTTGATAGTGCACTTGTTGCTGCCGTGGCCAACGCTGCCAAGCTTCGATGAATTGTTGAAAGCGAGTGAGATCATGCAGCGCAGCCGTACCGCTGGGCGGACTCAGATTGATTTCAATGGGAAATGGACGCTCCCTGAGTAGGCGCTGGCGCAGATGGGCTTGGTTGTCCCATTCCCTGCTCTTCAGCGTCGCTACGACATCATGCGGGAACTTGCCCCAGGTCACGGGTGGGTTGCCAATTCAATGCCTAGGGCTTCGGCTTGCATGGTGATGGTGGAATCCACCGCTTCGGCCTGGCGCTGGTCTAGCTCCTCCCAGGTGATTTCGCACAATCGGCTTTCGTGACGGGTCATATCCCGCTCGGTGATGATGAGCGCGCGGGCCGATTCCCTGGCGAGGTTTAGATTCTTGAACGGCGTAATCAAATTGACGTGGATGTTTAACTCGCGAAACACCCGCAGCACCCGCCGGCTCACAGCTTCGGCTGTGTTGGAGAACGCCTCATCTAAAAATACCGTGCAGTAGATCGGTTTATCCGCGCCATCCGGCGTGAGCACATAAGCTAAGCTGGCGGCGACTATGGTGCCGGCGAAAGCTTCTTTTTCTCCGCCCGACTTGCCGCTAGATGACGTCATGATATCGCGCGAGGAGTCATCATCACGGTTGATCTCTTCGGCCAAAAAAGTCATCTGATAACGGGGATCGAGCAGGCGCAAGCTCTCCAGCGTATGGGCGGTGGCCGGAGTGCTGGCTTTTTCCAATAGGGCGATGACTTTTCGCAGTTGACTAAAACGCGCCTCCGGATCATGGCCCGATGTGGCTTGCTCGAAGACTATCCGCAGTTGTTGTTCAAAATGCCGGACATGGGGAAACTGCTCTTTGTTACTGAGTAGGCGCAAGAAGCTGCCATCGCGAAACTCGGTGCGTGACAACACGGCATTGATAACGCCGATGCGCTCGCGGATAGCGTCGCGCTCCGATTCTATTTTCTCCCTCAGCGCCGCCAGTGATTGGGTGGCGTGACGGTTGAGCCGCTCGGTGAATTGCTCGACGAGTGCCGGTAAACCCTCTTTTTCGAGCTTGCTTAAATAATCCAAGTACTGTGGTACGCTCGGCAGATCGGCGGCCCACTCGCCCGCGATCAGCTCCCAGCGCGCGCGGAATCGGCTGATGATGGCAATAGAGGCGTTGCCGGCTGATGTTTGGCGTTGCGCCGCTTTTTCCCGCTCGCCATGAATGCGTTGGCGGTGATGATGTTCAAGTTCGGTAACATGCTCAACAGAGGCGCTGCTCAGCTCGCCGATCCGTTTGTGTAAACGCTCCCGTACGGCGTCATCCAAACCGTTCGCCGCGGCGTCTTCCGCCTTACCGAGTGCTTGTAGTGCCTGCTCATGATCGCTTTGCGTTTTCCACTGTAGGCGCCGCACCCGTTGCAAGCGTTCTTCCGCGGTGGCCAGTTTTTGTTTCGCCGCTTCCCAGCGGGCCAGCGCCTGGGCCGCGCTGCTGTGCGCCGTTTCAAGAGCGGCGATGTCCGCGCGCAGTCGAGCGCAACGTTGCTCCCAATAAGGCGCGTTGATCTCATTCCATGGGCTCTCGTCTATACGTTCCCACTGGCGCAGTTGAGTGGCCAGACTATCCATGGCGTGCCGGCAGGTCTGTACCGTGGCCATAGCCTCCTCGAGAGCCGCTTGCGTCATCTTGATATCGGTGGCCAATAAGGCCAGCCGGGTGGCATTGGAAAAACCCAAACACCAATCGCGGCGATCATCTATCTTGCTTAAGTCGCGTTTTTCAAAGCGGCCTTGCTCGCGGTGAATCAATCCTGCGCGGGTCATGGAAAAAGGCGTCTGATCGAGTGCTTTGGTATCCGCCACGCAATGCAGATCGAAGCGCGCCAAGTGATGTTTGACCCACTCGCGGTATCGATGCTGGCGCCACTTGAGTTTGCGTAAAAAACCGCGCTCTAGAAAAGGCGCCACGCCTTTGACGGCGGCGGTCACTTGCGCGCGCACATGCAAGCCGGTGTGGCGGGCATTTAACCAATGGGTCACTTTGGAATAATGCTCGCCCGGTACCGCCAGCGTAGTGCGAAGTCCGCCCAGCGCTCTTTCTATAGCCCCTTGCCATATATGGTGTTCATCGTTCACTTCCACCAGTTCACCGATGAACACCAACTCATCGCGGGCAATGCCGAGCGTCTCGGCCATCTCGTCGCGCAAGTGTTGCTGGCGAGGGTCGATGGCCGAGCCGGGGCGTTTGCTTATCTCTTCGTGTTCGCGCTGATAGTCACGCAAGGTATTTTGAATATTGCCGTAGCGGCCCGAGGCGGCGCCGAAATCGCTTCGGGCTTGCTCTTGTTGCGCGGCGAATTGTTCTATGTGGTGTTTAGCCAGTTTCCGGTTGTGCTCGAAGGTCGCTATATCCAAGGAAGGATCCAACTCGAGCGCGCGCGCCGCGCTTTGGTACTTGGACGCCCGCCCGTTGACTGCGGTAAAGCGCGCTTTCGCTGCCTCCAGCTCCTTGCGCAGCGTTTCTATGCGATCGCCGCCCACCCGCACATAATCTGCATGGCGGGCTTCCACTTCCTCTTTGGCATCGTTTATGCGCTCCTCGCGCTTACCGAGCATCATCTGCACTTTGGCCAGTTGCGCTGCTAAACGATCGATTTTTCGCCGCCAAAGAAGCGCCGATTGCTCGCCGAAGTAAGCGGACAATCCGGCCCCTTCAGCCATGAGTTCGGCGGCTTTGGTGCGGGCCGTGCGCCAGGCGGTATCTATCTTCGGTAGTTCTTTTAGGGCCGTTTGTTGCGCTCTAGCGTCGGCTAGCTGATTGTGAATAGCATGCAGATCGGCGAATTCATTAACCGCTTTGCGCGCGTCCTCCCGCACGGCACTAGGTTCCAGCACCAGCTCACGGATAAGCAATGTCAGATCATCGATTTTTTTAAGGCCAAGAGCACGGGCCAGCAGCGCCGGTGCGTTGCGGTTCTCGATGTGCAAAAGCCGTTGGTAGGTTTCCTGGTAATCGCGAAAACGATCGTCGCATGAGCAAACCGATGCGTCGTCCCGTAAATAAGCTTTGAGTGCCCGTGTATCGCCATCGCCGAACGCTTTTAATAACTCCGTTAACGTCATATCGCGTTTGGCCACCAAGTAATGGCGTTTGAGATCGCTGATGGCGTTTGACGGCGCGGTGGTCCAGAACACCGCGGCCAGAGTGATTTGCCGTCCGTCATCGGCCAGATAATAAGCCCTGAGCGCACTTGCAGTGGCCCCCTCCCGCTTGGCTTTGGCGCGGGTATCCAGGCCATCGCGCTCGGAGCCGAAATGACCGCGAATGTATGACATCAACGTGCGATCATGGCGGTCGCCTTGAGCGGCGGCGACATTGAACGTCGCCCGTCCCGCCGGCTGTAGCAGCGCCATCAAACCATCGACCAGGGTCGATTTGCCGGAGCCGTTGTCACCGGTGATGAGGGTGCCTTCAGGGTCGATGGGCGCTGTGTGCACACCTTGAAAAGAACCCCAGTTATATACCGACAATTGCCTTAACCGGATTTGCCCCGAGGGGAATAAGCCGGTGGTGGTTTCAGGCTTCTTGGCCATCGTCCGCACTACCAGTGCCCGGATGAACATCGCCCGAGGGGCCATCATCTGGGCCGCTTGCTTCGAGCAATTGCTCGTATTGGGTTAACCAATGCTCTAGCGCCGGTGCATTGACCACGTAGGTGATAACAGGGGTTATTTTAAAACGTTCATCGTCCCCGCGAACACGGGCCAGTAGTTTGCGTTCGACCATCTTACCCAGCGCGCCGGACAGCCGCTTCCGCTCATTACGGCTGCTAGTGGTCAACGGCAGAAACGGGCTCAAGCGGGCTTCGATATGCTCCACGTCTATGTGCACGATGTTGGCACCGTCGGTTTGTCTTTCTTGATAGTGTTTTCTGAGCACCAGTAATAGCAGCGTGTCGTATAAAGACAGTGGCCGCCGGGTGATGAGCGCGCAGAAGTCCTCTGCCTCATCATCGCCAGTATTATCGTTTACCCTATCATCGCTCACCCTATCGTCGCTCACCCCATCATCGGCCGAGTGCTGCAAAATCAGCGCCAAGCCCGCCCGCTCATCAATGAGCATGCGCAAATACATGTCCGCTAGGTGGGCGTCGATCGGTTTGCGGTAACGGCACAAGGATTCGTACAACAGCCGTTTCTCCGATGCCAGGATAAGCCCTTGCTTGAGCAGCACGACCAGCGCTCTTCTGGCATCGGGTGCTAGCCGGCCAGCGTGCGGCGGTGGTGCGCCATCCGCCTTGTCATCCTTCGCCGCCTCTTGCGTGGCAAGCGGCGTGCAGTCCTCGCCCTCACCGCCGCGCAGCGCATCGAATAGCGCCGGCGCGCCACCGTCCTCTTGAGCAGTCAGCTCATCGCGTGGGTTCATCGGAGGGCTCCGCAGGGGTGGACTCATAAGGAGGTGAACTCACAGGAATGGACTCACAGCGGCAACTCATCCAACCGTTCCGGGAACAGCCCAGCGTGCAACATCATACGCGGGATGGTCGCGAGCACGGTTTGGCCATGCCGATCGGTAACGGTGACTTTTTCACTGCCCTCCAACTCGGTCGCCCCGATTGCCTTGGCGATTCTAAGGTGCGCGACCAACTCTTCCAGCCCCAGCGCTATCGGTTTTTCCCGCACGAGCCCGGCAACGGTAAGAGGGCCGGTACGTTGCAAGATACCGCGTATATGCCCCGCCAGCTCGGTCAGCCGGACCGTGTGCAGATGCTCCATCATAGTGCCGCTGGGTTCGCGCTCATTGTCCACCGGCTCGATGTCTCGAGGATTGATCGGCTCACCGGGCGCTTGCAAGCGCATGCGTTGAATGGAGCCTATCTGAACACTGCCGGTGGGCAGCACCACATCCAGCTCGGTTCTGAGATTGACCTCCCGCTCGCGCAGATGCACGGCGGCTTGTTCCAACTCATGCAGCAAACGGTCAACCGCCCGGCTCTCGTTGAGGGCGCCGCTTTCAACGAAACTACGCAAGCCTTCTTCGGTGCGTCTTCTCACCTGAAACACCCGATCGCTCTCACGGCCGAGTTCGCGCATAAGCCGGTTCAAGAACTGCTGTTGCCCGGATGACAAATGAGTGGCGGCATCGCAGCTTAGGATGAACCGCAGTTGCTCGCGCAACTCCGCGGTGCGGTTGTCATCCATCAGCAAGTCGAAGAAGCCCTGGAAAGCACGTCCGGCATCGCTTTCGGCGAGCAGATGTTCTTGCTCCAGCAGGCCGCTCAGGACATCGCCCCTGCTGGCGTCCGCCTGCACCATCTGCACCCGCAGCGCTTGGTCCAGCTTCCTTATCTCATCTTCTATACGGCGAAAATCGGCATTGAGAACGGAGGCGAGTTGGTAGACCTCGCGTACGCGCTCGCGCTGTTCCTGCACCGGCAGCGCGCGCACCACGCCCGCCTTCAACTGGTCGAGTTCGCGGGTGAGTTCCGCTTGCCGCGCCTGCAAGATAGCGGTCCTGGCAGCTGCGTCGGGGCTGAGCGCCGCCGCCAGATCGCGCACCGCTTCACGTACCACCCGCAGGTGCGAGGCAGTTGAATGGGTGTCGCGCTCGTCGAGACGGCGGCAGAAACGAAGCGCCACTTCGCAAGCATCGGTCATGCTCAAAGCGTCATCGAGTTCCCGCAGCCAGCCGGCCTGAATCCAGCGGCGCAGGTACCCCGCAGCGCTCTCTTGCGTATCCCAAAGTCCTTGCTCGCGGCCCTGTTCCAACTCCGCTTCCAGCGCCGTCTTGGCCTGACCAAAAGATATCTCCGATGATTCTTTGAACAGATCATCGACAAAGGCCAAGATGAGGGGGGCGTTATCCGCGCGCAGCAGCTTCCACGCTGCCTGCTCATGGTGCAGGCGGCGCAGGCGGGCGAAAGTCTCAAGAAAACTCATGCAGTCCTTCGTTAACCTCTATTGTTCGTTTATCTCTTTAGAGGGCTCGTGAGCGGGCGAAAGCGTTAAACCCCCAACTGGCCCGCTCTTTCATCGGCCTGGCCGGCAAACCGTGATATCTGGAGTGAGCGGGCAGTGACGCCCCGCCCCCGGCATCGAATTGTAAAACCACATCATCGCCTGGATGAGTTGCCCGGGCGCAAAGATCCGGGCACGGTTAACATCCGCACCGTGGACGGCGTCCGCGTTACCGTGCAGTGGTGAGGTAGCTGATACCGGAGGGTCAAGAGGCTGCTACAGCCCTTCTGCCGCCTGTGTTGGTCGTTTTATCTAGCCATTTCCCGGGCTTAGTTTGAGAGCACCTTTAAAAAATGCACTTGTTCCGCGATTGCGGCGTCAGCGCCGTGCTAGAGTCCTCATGTGCGACCTATACAATGCGGTTCTGCGCGCGGTGCTTCCTTATTGTTTTACAATCAAATTCACTACATCTATACCCATCGCCATTGAAAATGCGAATATAGAATACTTATATTAGCTAGCTGATTATGGTCAAAATAAGCTTATGAACAATCATTTAACACCGAGCGAGCGCGATGAACTCATAAAATCTCATCGTAAAGAGAGAGATGGGCGTATTCGAGACCGAATAAAAGCTGTTTTAGCTTTTGATGAGGGTTATAGTTATTCAGAAATTTCTAGGATTTTGCTTTTAGATGATGAGACTATTAGACGCCATGTCGATGATTATTTTTCTAAAGCTAAGCTGAAGCCCGAAAACGGGGGCAGCAAAAGTGATTTAGACGAGAATGAAACAGCAAAGCTCGTTAAACACGTAGAAGGAATGACTTATCCTTATGTTAAGGACATTTGCACTTATGTGAAGTTGAATTTTGGTAAGGTTTACAGTGTAAGCGGCATGACAAAATGGCTGCATCGCAATAATTTCTGCCATAAGAAGCCTCATGCAGTGCCAGCGAAAGCAAACGCACAGGCGCAAAAAGCGTTTGTCAAAGACTATGAACATCTTTCGAAAGACCCTAAAAAACAAGGGTTTAATCTATTTCTCGGACAGTTTTCATCCGCAGTATCAAACGCGGTTGGCCTGTGGATGGATTTTAAGAGGCACTCGAAAAAGTATTGCCACAACGGCTCGTCAAACACGATTGAATTTCATTGGTGCTGTATCTTTGGATGGTCACACAATAATCCACACTGAAGTTGAGCGAGTGAATGCGCAAACCATTAAATCTTTTCTAAAATCTCTACGCAAACGGCATGCACCAGAGAAAGACATTCATGTAATTTGGGATAATGCGGCTTATCATAAGAGCAAAGACGTTCAGTCTTATGCCAAGGACTCAAACATTAAATTACACTATTTGCCGCCCTATTCACCGAATTTAAATCCAATTGAGCGACTTTGGAAAATGATGCATGAAGCGGTTACTTATAATCGGTACTATGAGAAGTTTATAGATTTTCGGGAAGCATCTTTGAATTTTTTCAAGCGCATTGGAAGACGAAAGATTTTATTGAGAAAAAGAATCACTGATAGGTTTCACATTATTAATGCACCGATGTTCGCATCTTGAAGTGTGATGGGTATATACAAGAAATACGAACCGTGAAGCCGATAAGAGCTTTGGGTGGTCGAGGAAATGGCACATAATCTCAACATGCCAGTTGTGAGGCGCTATGATTTCCCTGTTTCTTTAGATATGGGGCGAGTCAATCCTCGTGCCGACAAGAAACGACTAGAGAAGAAACCCATAGAGAATGTCATTCATTTCAGGAAAACAGGATAAGTCAGTATGTTCGACTCTGAAAACCCATCGCCAGAGCAGTTGCTTGAGGCTACAGATCTCAAAAGAAAGCGGGCAGAGACCAAGTCGCTCGATGTGTCACTGAACGAACTGGCAGATATGTATGAGGCGAATGAACTCAAGATACGTCCGGAGTTTCAGCGCTTGTTTCGTTGGTCTGAATCAAAGCAGTCTCAGTTTATTGAGTCTTTGCTCTTGGAAATGCCGATTCCTGCCGTGTTTATCATTGAAATTGAAGAAGGCAAATGGGAATTAATCGATGGACTGCAACGGTTATCGACTTTTCTTCATTACCGTGGCCAACTCGAGGCACCCGATCTTGACCCGCCCATCAGGAAAGGCGACAAGTTAGCGCTGACTGGTTGTGACATTCTCGAAGAATTGAACGGCACGTCGTACGATGATCTGCCTCTTGCGCTACAAATCAGGTTAAAGCGCAGTTTTCTACGCGTCGAAGCCATTCGCCAGGATACTGATCCACATTTTCGTTATTACATGTTCAAGCGTCTAAATACCGGCGGAGAACTTCTTAGCGAGCAGGAGGTGCGGAATTGTACGATTCGTCTTTTGGACGAAAAGTTCAATGCATTCTTAATAGAACTCAGTCGAAACGATGATTTCAAGACATGTATTTCAAGCCTTACCGAAGATCGCCGCAGGATGATGGGTGATGTAGAGTTGGTTTTGCGCTTTTTTGCATTTAAAAACAACTTTTCTGAGTTCAGGTATGATGTTAGAGCTTTCCTAACCGACTATATGGAACGTGTTAGCGATAACTCGAATGAGAATCATATAAAATTCAATTACCCAAAAGAGCGACTAGAATTTGGAAAAATATTCAAAGTGCTGGCGGTAACACTTGGGGAAAATACATGCATCAGATGCCTTGAAGATGACCGATATGGTGGGCAATTTCTAATACATCATTTTGAAGCACTTTCTTTGGGTGTTGCTAAGGTTGCAGATAGAATCAATGATAGTGATTTCCCATGGGCGGACATTAAAGATAAATTGGCGGATGTGAAGAAGGATCCCGAATTCAGGGAATTGATAACAGGAGGCGGGCAGAATTCACCTGGTCCCTATAAAAAGAAAATCGACTTCGTCTCCGAAAAGTTGAGATCATTGTTGTGAATGTCGCCGCAGTAAGGGCGGAACTTGAACAAGAGTTAACATGGCGAATAGACGAAATGCGATTCTTAAAGAATCGCATAGCGGATATCTCTAGTAATTCTCAAAAAATGCGCTATCGAAAGTCACTTGTAGTTATGCTTTATGCACACTACGAAGGGTTTTTCAAATTTGCGCTACTGCTTTATGTGCGATGTATTAACAACGAAAAGATTAAATGTGGCGAGGCGACATCAGCTATCGTTGCAGGTTCGTGGCATGAGCTGTTCAATGCCGTTGAATCGGGTGATAGGAAGGAGAAAGTATTCAACAATCAGCTACCAGCAGGCGACTTTCTTCATCGCTTCGCAAGACGACGTGAATTCGTAGAGCAGCTATCTGAATTCCAGCAGACATTGGTGAACATTCTTGAATCAACCATAGATACTGAGTCGAATCTCTGGCCGGAAGTGCTGCAAAAGAACTTGTATCGTATCGGTTTGAAACATGATGCATTCAACCGAAACGACGGGACGATTTACCAACTTGTCAACCGTCGAAATGACGTTGCTCACGGCAGTCAACGCGATGGTGTAAAGGCTCAGGAATACAACAGGATGGAACACACCGTTTTCAAAATGATGGATGATTTTATGTTGTTGATCGTCTGCGCGCTTCGCGGAACCGTCTTCAGAAAACCAGCAAGTATCGCGGGTACACCTTGAGCTACTCCAACTTAGCAGTATGGTACTAAGCTTCGATGGCGGGGAAAGCTTTGCGCAAGAAGAGGCGCTCCAGCCAATTCGGTTTGCGCAAGCGATCATCGGTTGTGGCAATGACATGGCGTTTACCGCGTCTAGTGGTCAAAACTAGCGATCCATTGTCTTCCAATCCATCCACCCGCCAATATTTATCTACTAGATAGGAATATCCTTCGCCATTGGGATTCGCCCGTACGGATCTCGCCCGGGGGCCTGGGCGCAGGCTGTATTTTTGTTTGACGAATATGATGGCGTCGCCGGGTTTGTAGTTTACGGCTTTCATCGTGTGAAGCCTCGCGAGTTGTGTTTTTTGGCGGGGATGGTTCGACTGACAGGGTTTATAGCCAGGCGGAGCCAGGCCATTGTCAAGCAGGGAGGTCCTGAATCTAACGCGCCCGGTGCAGGGCCTTGTGTAACAGGGCTTCTATATCCGCAACCGTGGACGGAACAGGATTGGTGGCCCACGCCGCATCAGTACGCGCTTTGGCGGCCAGTTCCGGGATCAGCTCTTCGGTCACGCCGATGGCGGCCAGGTTATCCGGGATGTCTAGCCGGTCTAGTAAGTCCACAGCGGCGGCGTAGAGATCATCGAATGTCACGCCGTTAAGGGCCATGGCGCGGCACATCCGGTCCGTCTTATCGCCCAGTCCGGGCCGGTTGTACTGCAACACGCAGGGCAGCAAGATAGCGTTGGTCAGGCCGTGTTGGGTGTCTAGGACAGCGCCGATCATATGGCTCATGGCGTGCACTAAACCCAATCCTTTGAGGAAGGAAATCCCGGCCAAGCAGGCGCCCACTTGCATGGCGCCGCGGGCCTGCAAGTCACCGCCATCGCGTACCGCCGTGGGCAAATGCTTGTAGATGAGGCGCATCGCTTCTTGGGCTAGCCCATCGCATAGAGGGTGCCAAGACGGCACCGCCAGCGCCTCGATGGCATGGACCAGCGCATCGCAGCCGGTCCATGCGGTGAGGTTAGGCGGCAAGCCCACGGTTAGTGCTGGATCCAAAATGGCGGTGGCAGGTTTGTGGGCGGGATGCCAGACGCAGCGTTTCGCGCCGGCGGCGGTGTCCGTGACCATCGCGGTGCTTTGCGTTTCCGCGCCGGTTCCTGCCGTGGTGGGAATGCAGATTAACGGCACGAAATCGCCGGCTGTGGCGGATGGCCAGTGACCGTAATCATAGTCGTAGGTCCAAAGCGGCTGGCCGCAGCGCGCCACCAGGCTAATGGCTTTGCCCGCGTCCATACCGCTGCCGCCGCCAATGGCCACGATGGCATCGTGCTGGCCGGCGGTAAACGCGGCACGGCCCCGCGCTATATCGTGATCGGTTGGATTCGGAGCGACGTCAGCAAAAACCGCCCCTGGCGCCCCGGCCACCGCCATACTGTCCAAAGCCTGGGCCACGAATGGCAACTCGCGGCTGTTACGGTCGGTGACCAAAAGCGGGCGCTTCGCTCCCAACCCACAGCATAGACTACCTAGCTCATTCAGCCTGCCGGGGCCGTAGCGGATGGGAACGGGAAAGGTCCAGTCGGTGGATTCCAAAACGTTCATGGCGTGGCCTCGCCGGACTTGTACGTGCGGGTGACTGCCGGGAACCAAGCGGGGATATCGTCTAGCCGTTCCAACCGATCTAAATGTACTCAACATTAGAAGGTTCGCCGGCCGGCCCGGGCGTTCGAATTGTCAGCGCACATGCCCACGGAGCAACCGAAGCGCTTCGCGCTGTTTTCGCTGCACGAAGGGGTTCTCTTCGAAATAGTCTCTTAACACTTCAAGGACGGCGGCGCTCGAGTGCTCATCAGGCACAGATGTTGTCAGCCAATAGCTGAGGGCTTCAAGCAGACGATAGCGAACTAGCGAAGAGCTATCGCTGACAATCCTGCCAGCTACGGCGGCGGCATCCATTTTCGCCGGTATGCTCGTGAGTAGAGCTGCTGCACATATCCTAGTGCTCAATCGCCCGGTCGCCAAAGATTTCGAAAGAACATCCCAACTCCATCCGGCACCATGTTCTTTTCGGATGTCATCGACAAGTGAGCTTCGCGCCTTGGAGCCACTAGACATAATGTCTTCCATTCGCTGCGCTAGCCGCTCTAGTTCCTGCTGTTGCTCAGACTCAGGCCTCGCGTATTCCTGCGCCAGCGGCGGCTGTGAGATCGGAGCACTCCCCTCGCCCGTTCCGGCAGAGAGTTCGCCGCTCACCGGGCCTGCCGAGAACTTTCCGCCACGTTCGGCAAGGGCGGTCAAGAGAAGCTTCACTTCATTGCGAAACACCAGCAGTGCAATGACTCCGGCAACCGCAGCCAGAACCTGGCCTTGTAACAAGAGCCCTGCCCATTGAAATATGAGTTCGGATATCGACATGTTTACTTGGCGCTAGTGCGGCTGTAGAAAAACGGCTGTGTTGGGCTGTTGTGAACTGTTGCCAAGTTTTTCAGCTTTAAGCTGCTCTTGATGAGCCAGCCTAGGGTTAATCTCGGTTCGACTGTTCACTACCACATCCTCGCACAGTAGCGGGGCACCGTTGAACAACATAAAGGCACCGCTAAAAATAGTCATTGTTTCGTGAGTGCAAGGCAGCACCGCACGCACAACCGCAGTGCATAGGTCATACCTGAGGATTGGAGCACGGCGCTGACGCCGCAATCGCGGAAAAAGTGCATTTTTAGCAGGTGCTCTTTAGTTTTAGGACGCTACACTAGTCTTGCAACGCGGTTGAACCGCCAAGAAGAACTATCATGAAAGAACTACGCTCTATTGCGTAAATTTCCACTGGAAAGACCATGGCGATGCAACAACAACGGTGGCACCTGCTCTTGAGCGCCGCCATCGTCATCGGCATGGCGTTGGCGTTGCTGGGCACCGGCGATCGGCTTGGCGAGACGCAGCTCGCAAAAGCAACCCAACGGGCACTGATAGCGTTCGTATCGGCGCGCGGGCTAAATGGCGCGATCTCGGTCATTCAGGGAACCGAGGTGGCGATACAGCCTGCCGGATTGGGCTTAACGCTAACACCGGGCGAGGTGTTAGACCCTGTCAACGATCTGGTAGAGCGGTTCTCATGGATCATGCTAGCGAGCACCATTTCCCTTGGGATCCAGCAAGTTGCCCTTGAGATCACCGCATCTGCGCTACTGAATGCACTGGTCTTGTTAATAGGGCTGAGCGCACTGACTGCGTTGTGGTTTGGGCAAAGAATCCGCTCCGGCCCGGCGCAGTTTATCGTACGTTTGGCTCTTCTCATGCTGGTGCTGAGATTCATAACGCCGGCCTATGCGTTAGCCGGTGAGGCGTTTTTTCAGTTGTTCCTGGCGCAGGACTACACCAGTGCTTCGCGTGATATAGAGCGGGCTCGCGACGATTTGAGAGCGGCACAAACGGTGGCGGCAAAGCCTGCATCCGCCCAAAACCCGCCATCGGTGTGGCAGCGGGTCACCGGAACATTAGGTTCACTACGCGATGCCACGCAGCTCGGCCAGCAGATGCAGCGCCTGTCGGAGAAGGTTCGCAATCTGGCCAAAGATATCGTTGATCTGGCGGTTATTTTCGTTATTCAGAGCTTAGTGTTGCCGCTGTTTTTCTTATGGGTATTGGTGAAGTTGCCCAAAAGGATTTGGCAGATCAGACTCTGTGCGACGTAAATACATAAGCCACCATAGCCAGAGCGAATTCACACGTGAGCTATTCCAAGTTGCACTTGTCCGGGCACTGGCATCGTGCGATGAAGAAGCGTTGTGGCAATCCATGGAGTGCCTGCAATGCCTCTTGAGGCCATACAACCGGCTAAATACGTCACGCAAGCAACCATTGAGTTGCCCAATCTCTACGGCCTCAATTCCGCCTTAGAGGTCGATCTCACCGGTCAAGTCAACGCCGAAGCCGGCGGTGGCCGCCATTTTGGTCTCATCGGCGGTCAAGCCGATTTTCTGCGCGGGTGCATGCGTTCAGCGGGCGGCACCCGCCTCATCGTCCTCGAATCCACCGCCAAGCGGGGTATGTTATCGCGCATCCCGGGCTGCGCGCGGCGCTTCGCACTCAAGCCGAATCATTAATGTAGTCTTACGGATCATCAATGATATGAGTTTTACCTTTACCGACGAGCAAACTGAATTTCGCGGCGTGCTGCGCCGCTTCTTGGACGATAAGTCACCGCCCACGGAAGTGCGCCGCCTGATGGCAACGGACGAGGGCATGGACGCGGCGGTCTGGCGCCAGCTGTGCGATGAACTGGCGCTGGCCGGTATGCATATTCCGCAGGAGTATGGCGGCGCCGGGTTTGGCTTCGTGGAGCTTGGCATCGTGCTGGAGGAGATGGGCCGTGCGCTGCTGTGCGCACCGTATTTCTCATCATCGGTGCTGGCGGCGGGGGCCATCATGCAGGCCGGAAGGGACGCCGAGCGCCGCGAATTATTACCCGCAATCGCTGCCGGCACCACGCGGGCGGCGCTGGCGCTGACCGAAGCCAATGGCCGCTGGGACGCGGGCGGCGTGAGGTTGACGGCGACACCCGCCGATGGCGCCTACAAGCTGGATGGGACCAAGCGCTTAGTGGTGGATGGCTGCACCGCGGAGTTATTGGTCGTGGTTGGCCGCGAACCCGGTACCTGCGGCAACGAAGGCCTCTCGTTTTTCACTGTGGATGCCGATTCCGGCGATATCAAACGGCGGTTGTTAAACACCGTGGATACCACCCGCAAGCTCGCCGAGATCACCTTCAACGGTGCCCGCGCCGAGCCGCTGGGTCCCGTTGGCCAGGGGGCGGCGGCCTTGGAGGCGATTTTGATAGAAGCCGCCGTCGCGCTGGCTAACGAGAGCGCGGGCGGCGCCCAGAAGATGTTTGACTCAGCGCTCGAATATACCCAGTTGCGCATGCAGTTCGGGCGGCCCATAGGTTCATTCCAAGCTATCAAGCACCGTATGGCCGACAATTTGGTGGCACTCGAACTGGCGAAGTCCGCGGCTTACTACGCGGCCGCTGCCGTGGCGGACAGAGACAATGATCTGCCGGCGCTCGCCTCACTGGCTAAAGCTGGCGTGTCCGATGCGTATATGCACCTGGCGGCGGAGTGCATTCAGTTGCACGGCGGTATTGGTTTTACCTGGGAGAACGATTCCCATCTCTGGTTCAAGCGGGCTAAGAGTTCGGAAGTATTCCTGGGCGATCCCGGCTATCACCGCGAGTTGCTCATGCAGCGCTGGGACGTATGAGCGGAATCTCCGTACAAGGCTTTGGGGGGAATGAGTATGAGCGAGATGACAGAAGCGCGAGTTCGTGAACAAGTGCGGGCATGGCTGGAGCAGAACTGGGATCCGTCCCTAAGCCTTATCGAATGGCGCAATAAATTGGCTGATTCCGGCTGGGGTTGTCCGGCTTGGCCCAAAGCGTGGCTGGGCCGCGGCTTGCCGGCCGGCATGGTGCCAGCGGTTGACGAGGAATTCCGTCAGATGGGCGCAGTTGGCGTGGCCAAGGTCGGCATCCGCACGCTGGCGGCGGCCACCTTGCTGGAGCACGGCACGGATGCGCACAAGCAAGAATTCTTGCGTGGCATCGTCACTGGCGAAGACACCTGGTGTCAGCTCTTCAGCGAGCCCGGCAGCGGGTCCGATCTGGCCGGTGCCACCACCCGGGCGGATTTCGACGGCGAGAAATGGATCATCAACGGGCAAAAAGTCTGGACCACCAGCGCTCACAAAGCGGACTACGGATTGTTGCTGGCGCGTACCGCCTGGGATGTACCCAAACACAAAGGGCTTACCTATTTCGTGCTGCACATGAAGCAGCCCGGTGTTGAAGTGCGCCAGCTCCGGCAGATGAACCACTATGCCTCGTTCAACGAGGTGTTCTTCACCGACGCCGTCATCGAGCCGCAATACCAAGTGGGTGGGTTGGGCGGCGGCTGGGCCGTGGCTATGACTACCTTGATGCATGAACGGCGCGGGGCCGACGCATTGCGGAGCTGGGCCATGGCCACCAGGGGTGAAGGCCGCATCTATGAGGAAGAAGCGCAAGAAGTGGCCACTATGATGGCGCCGTACAAATGGTATCCGCAGCGCGCCGGGCGGGTGGACTTGGTGATTGAGCGGGCGCAAGCGACCGGCAAGAACAAGGATCCGGCCCTGCGCCAGGAAATCGCCAAGTTGATGATCATGTCGAAGTCGGCGCAGTGGACGGCACGGCGGGCGCGGGCGGCGCAGGCGCTGGACCGTCCGCAGGGGCCCGAGGGCTCGCTGGGCAAGCTAGCGTCCAGTAATGTGGCACGGGCGGCAGCCAAAGTGCACACCTTGATCACTGGGGCTGATGCGATGTTATCGGGCGATGACGCGCCCATGGACGGTTTGATCAGCGAGATCTTGCTCTCGGTGCCGGCTACGTCCATCGCTGGCGGCACGGACGAGATCCAGCGCAACATCATTGCCGAACGGGTGCTGAAGATGCCCAAGGAACACCGCATCGACACCGACAGGCCCTTCAACGAGGTGCCGAAGAATACGGTGGCTTAGGGCTTAGCTACTCGGGCGCATCTTTTTGCTCATGAGTCACAAAAGGATGCGGCCACAGTGGAAACACCCGGCTCAGCACCGACAACGCCAAAGCGTGGCGCAACTCACCCGAGGCCACTGCTCTGGCGATACTGGCCGGGTCCATCAGTTCTACGCTGATCGCCTCTCCCTCCCCTAGATCCGGAGCATGGGTTTTGTGCACACCCTCCGCCAGCCAGTGGTGGCATAGATGGTTATGAATGGCCGGATTCGGCTCCACCGCCCCTAGATAGCGCCACGTGCCGCCGGAATAACCGGTTTCTTCCAACAGCTCCCGCTTGGCGGCGCTCAAGGAGTTTTCCCCCGGATCGACCATGCCGCCGGGAGTCTCCAGCGTGCTGTAGCCGACCCCGAAACGGTATTGACGCACCATCACCGACAGACCGTTTTCATCAATGGCGGCCAGGTTGACCCAATCGACCGATTCGAGGACTAGACGGGACTTGACGATATTGTTGCGCGGGTTGCGCATATCGTCGAAACGGGTACGGAACAAGATGAGATCATTGCCCTGTTCGGATACGTAGCGTGAGCCTAGTTTTTCCCAGCCATCGTCGTTCATGGATGCAGCACCTACAGGAGTTTCAGATACTCAATGATTGTAGGGCTGAAAAGCCCGGCTCATTTTGGCGGCTCATCTCTGATCCGCCACCCGGTATCATGCCCCGTGGCAATCCGGCCGGGTAAAGAACATTGGCATGGCCGGCCGGTCTGGAGAACACAACATGCACACCATGGGCATGCCGGCCAAGAACATGACGGCCCTGAGAATAACGGCCTTGAAAATAACAGCACACGGGGCAATGGCGTTCGCCGCCGCCGTGGCCTTGTTGACCGTCGCGATGCCGGCGCCGGCGACGGTGTTTTGGCTAGACGACCGCGTGCCCTATGTGAACGCGGCCGATGAGGAGCGCAAAGAGTTATTGGATGCGGCTGGTGCTATCGAATGCGCGGACGGCACTGTAGGGACCGGCTTTTTAGTCGATATCTCCAAGTACGTGATCGGCGCACCGCGCCTGCGTTTGGTGGCGACATCGGCGAAAGTGCTGTACCGCGGTGATGCGGGCGAGACCCGCGAGCCGTGTGCTTTCAGGCCGGTGGCTGCGCCGGGCCAATATCTTCGTATCATTGATCGTATTCTCGGCTCCCAGGTCAATTTTTTTATGGATCGCGACGATTGGGCGTTCGCCACCATTGAAGCGGATGATATTTCGTTACCACGTGCGCTCAAGTTGCGTTTTGCCGCGGCAGATGCGGTGGACACGCCCCACGAGAAGCTGTGGACCGCTGGTTATATGGCCGCCACAGATACGATCGCGGTGGCCTCGGATTGCGGCTCCTACGTGTCGGAGGCCGCGGCGCGCTCGGAGCTTACGCGGCGCGATATCAGCCACGTTATCATCCACAGTTGCGATGCCATGGAAAATGCCCGTGGTGGTCCCGTGGCCATCAGAAACGGTGATCAGTTCGAAGTCATCGCCATTCACACCGGTTCCAGCTATGACGGACGGGGCCGGGACAAACAGGGGATCCCCTTCGATCCGCAGCGTGATTTCTTCAACCACTCGCGCCGCTTGGACATGGAGTTGGAGAACAAACTGGTCGCGTTCTTGAGCCGGTATGCCGAGTTACGCAGCCCTTCGGAAGGTGTCAAAGCCCGCCGCTTGCTCATTTTGAGCGTGCAGCAACGCTTAAAAGCACTGGGCTTCGACGCTGGACCGCTGGATGGATTGCTGGGTTTCAAGACCATTGAAGCGGTGCGGGCATTTCAAACCACCCTTGGCATATCGCCCACCGGACGAGTGTCCGAAGAGCTGCTGTTGTTACTCGATAACCGCCGATGAGTTCCACCGAGGAGACTGCCATGTCCGATTCCGTTGTCGATGCCGCCCAGCAGTATTAGCCGTAGCAACAGATCAGCCCCGGTGCGGTGCTCCACCAGGTACGCTATGCAGCTCTTGCGCTCCATCATTCGCCACTCATGGGCCGCCTATACAGCACTGCTGTGCCTGCCATAGCTGGCGTGAGGTTCAAATGACGCCTGCGGCCCGCAGAGCTTGGATGCGCGCCTCGGAAAAGCCCGCTTCAGCCAAAATTTCCTCGCTATGCTGGCCTACTAGCGGCGGCGGCGATTGGACGCCGGGTCCGTCGTAGTCGAGCTTGAAGCCGAGGTTAATAGCGTGAAACTCACCTTTGATGCCCTGGGGGGGTGGTAGCGGCTGGAACATGCCCCGGTGGGTCAGTTGCGGATCGGTGGCCAGCTCGCGCACCTCCTTGTTCTTGCTCGCTGGGACGCCGATGCGGTTCAGCCGGCGCTCCCAATTGGCCGCCGTGTCCTTGGCGAAAGCGGCCGTCATGGCTTCCCGGTAAGCATCCGCGTTAGCAATGCGAGCGGGGCTGGTGGTAAAGCGTTCATCCTCGGCTAGATCGCCACGGCCCACTTCCCGTGCCATGGCGGCGAACTGATGGGGGGTGACGGCGGCGATAGTCAGGGTGCCGCACGCCGTCTTAAAGACCGATGACGGGCCGCCGCTGCCCGGCGCGCCGTTGCCGGTCATGACTGGATCAACATCGTAGTTGAGAGGCAGTCCGGCCATCGGGCTCATCAGGGAGACGGCGGTATCCAACATCGACACGTCGATGTAGTCGCCTTGGCCGGTATGCGTCCTGCGCAACAGAGCGCTGGCGATGGCGAAGGCGGCGTTCATGCCCGTGGTCATATCGCAGACCCAAAAGCCTACCTTGACCGGCCCAGTCTCCGGGAAGCCGGTAACGGACATGATCCCGGCGGCTGCTTGGATGACGGGATCGTAGGCCGCCGCGTTGGAGCGTGGTCCACTTTGGCCGAACCCGGAGATGGAGCAGTAGATGAGCTTAGGATTGAGGGCGCGCATGCGCGCCTGGCCGAAGCCGAGCTTGTCCATGGTGCCTGCCTTGTAGTTCTCGACGAGCACGTCCGCCCCGGTGGCGAGCCGGTCCACGATGGCTTGGGCCGCTGGGTGTTTGAGATCAAGCGCTAAAGAGCGCTTGCCCGAGTTCACCGCCGATGACAGAGCCGACATACCGGCTGCGGCGCTCTCCGGCGTCGGCGTTAACAAGCCCCGGCCTTGATCGCCCCCCTTGGGGTGCTCGAGCTTGATAACGTCGGCGCCCAGGCTCGCGAGTTGATAGGTGGAATAAGGGCCGGCGAGAACTTGGGTGAAGTCGATTACCCGTAAGCCGGCGAAGGGCTGAGCCATTGGTCGAGCTCCGATCAGTACGAGGCGAAGCGCGCCAATCTACTACTTCAAGGGCCGCTGGCGCCCAAGCTGTGCGATCTGTGAGACAGCGCAATTGCGTTGCGCGGGCGCTAGCGCCCGCTTGGCACAGGCCGTGGCCAAGATGGTATATGTACCGGCGTCTTACCCGCTCACGCGCTTTTCGAGGCCCGCTGCCGATGATGTCACTCGAACACTTGAAGGTCCTGGATCTGACCACCCACCTGTCCGGGCCATACTGCGCCATGATCTTGGCCGATCACGGCGCGGACGTGGTGAAGGTGGAGCGTCCCGATGGCGGTGATGACATGCGTAAAACGCCGCCGCGTAACGGCGGCGAAAGCGCACCGTTCATGGTATGGAACCGTAACAAGCGATCGGTGGCGCTGAATTTGAAGGCGCCGGCAGAGCTGGCGCGCCTGCTACAACTCGCTGATGTGGCGGACGTGCTGATCGAGAATTTCAAACCGGGCACGGCGGCGCGGCTAGGCATCGGCTACGAGGCCATGGCCGCCCGCAATCCATCGCTGATCTATTGCTCCATATCCGGATTCGGTCAAACCGGCCCCTATGCGCCCCGTGGCGGTTTCGATCTCATCGCCTCGGGTATGTCGGGCCTGATGTCCATCAACGGTCCGTCCGCCGGTCCGCCGTACCGCATTCCGGTGCCGTTGACGGATTTATGCGGTGGCATGAACGGTGCTATAGGTGTACTGATCGCCTTGGCGGCCAGGGCGCACACGGGCCGGGGACAACACGTGGATACCTCGTTGTTTGAATCCGGTTTGGCTTTGGGCGTGTATGAGGCCGCCAGTGTGTTCACCAGCGGCGAAGTGCCCGAGCGTTTGGGCCAGGGTCACCGCGGCAGCGCGCCCTATCAGATATTTACAACGGCCGATAGCTTCGTGACAGTGGGCTGCGCCAACGACAAATTCTGGACCAAAGCCTGCGATATCCTCGGCTGTGCGCAGTTTGTTGATGATCCCCGCTACAAGAGCAAAGCCGAGCGTGTGGCACTCACCGATACGCTAGCGGCGGAACTAGCGCCTTATTTCGCCAAGCAACCTACCGCCCACTGGTGCGCCGAGTTCGAAAAAGCGGGTATCCCCGTGGGGCCGGTTCTTAACCACGTGGAAGCGCTGGCCGATCCGCAAGCCAAGGCGCGCGAGATGGTGGTGGAAGTGGAACACCCTACGGCGGGTAAGTCCAAAACACTCGGTGTACCGGTGAAGTTGTCCGACACCCCGGGGTCGGTGCGCCGGGCGGCGCCGCTCTTGGGCGCGCATAACGATGAGGTGTTCGATGATTGGTTGGCGGCGAAGCCGGCGGCTGCGGCGCAATAGGTTTACGGTTAGACTGGCCTGGTTCAGTGCAAAGAAACTTACGTCTACAGAATATGGCGAAGGTATTACCTGAAGCACCATGAAAACACTTATTTATAACGAACTCGATACAAAGAAAATCCCCAATTTTTCTAAAATCCGCAAATTTCTGGAAATGGATGATTTCAAGTCAGCCGAAGTAAAAAAAATTGGCGACGACTTATACCGTGCCCGTCTGGACAAATCCAATCGGTTATTATTTTCTCTTTGCCGGTATAAAGGCGAGACCTATGCGTTGATTTTGGAATTAATAGAAAATCACGCTTATGACAAATCACGTTTTCTTCGGGGCAAAACAACGGTGGACGAGAACAAAATCACCACTGCACCGGTACTGAATAAGATTGATAGTGAAACACTAATTTATCTTAATCCTGCACATCCGACATTTAACATTCTCGACAAAATCATCTCTTTTGACGATAATCAGCAACAAATTTATACATTAAACCCGCCGCTCATTATCATCGGTTCGGCAGGTAGCGGCAAGACTGCCCTAACACTGGAAAAGATGAAACACGCGGCGGGGGAAATCCTGTATGTTACCCGCTCACCGTATTTGGTGCACAACTCGCGCAATTTGTACTATGCCCTAGGTTATGCCAATGATGCCCAGGAGATTTCGTTTTTATCGTTCGACGATTATTTAGCCTCTATTCAAGTGCCAAAAGGTAAGGAGTTGCCATTTGGCCGTTTCGCCCAGTGGTTCGCACGCCATCGTGTGCCCAAACAACTTAAAGATCCTCACCATATCTTTGAGGAATTCAAAGGTGTTATCACCGGATCGGTAGACAGTGCTTATTTGAGCCGTGAAGAATATCTAAAACTAGGGATTAAACAGTCTATTTTTCAGATCGAAGAGCGTGCTCAAGTCTACGATTTGTTCAATAAATACCTGGAATTCATGCATGATGAAGACTATTACGACGCCAATGTCTTGAGCTATGAGTATCTGGAGAAAGTTGAACCACGTTATGATTTTATTGTTATTGACGAAGCTCAGGATTTAACCACTGTTCAATTGCAAGTGACACTAAAAGCCTTGCGTGACCCACATCGGTTTCTTCTGTGTGGCGACTCAAACCAGATCGTGCATCCCAATTTCTTCTCTTGGTCGAAAGTCAAGTCGCTGTTTTATGAGCCAAAATCGTACACCGCTCCGGCGGATTTAGTTCGCGTCCTCAACACCAACTACCGTAACTCGCCACAAGTCACCGAGATTGCGAACAAAGTGTTGAAAATCAAGACCAGCCGCTTCGGTTCGGTGGACAAAGAAAGCAATTACCTTGTGCGCAGTAATGTACACAATAACGGCACGGTTGTTTTGCTCAAAGAAGAACACAAACTGCTGCGCGAACTCAACCAGAAAACATCACGCTCTACGCGCTTCGCCGTCATCGTTATGCATCCAGAGCAAAAAAATCCAGCCAGGCAGCATTTTCAAACGCCTCTGATATTTTCGATTCAAGAAGCCAAGGGATTGGAATATAAAAACATTATTCTCTATAACTTCATATCCTCAGAGAAGGATCGTTTCCGCGAGATTACCCAAGGTGTCGCGGCGCAAGATTTAGCTGGAGATGAATCACGCTATGCTCGCGCTAAAGATAAATCCGACAAATCGCTGGAAATCTATAAATTTCATGTCAATGCCCTATATGTTGCGCTGACCCGTGCAGTTGAGACTATCTATCTGATTGAAGAAAGTCCTGAACAGCGTGTTTTTGATTTACTAGAATTAAAAGAATCGCATAGCGGCCTGGATCTGGTGGCTTATCAGTCGGACCTGGAAGAATGGCGGCACGAGGCGCACAAGCTGGCAATGCAGGGCAAAGAGGAACAGGCAGAGGAGATCCGCAGCCAAATCCTCAAGCTCAAAGAGGTACCCTGGCAAGTGCTAAAAGGGCCGGCAGTGGAGCAACTATACACCCGTGCCATTAAAGAGAGCAACAAAAAAGCCAGGTTATTGCTGTTCGAATATGCTCTAGTCTATCACCATCGGGATTACCTCAACGATTTGATTAAGGCCGGATTCAAACCAGCGAACACGCCGGACAAAGGCATTAAGCAGCTCAATCAAAAATATTTCATGGCCTACCAGCTCAAAAGTGCCGCCGGCATTATGCGTAAGGTGGACCAGTACGGTGTAGATTTCCGTAACGAATTCAACCAGACATCTTTGATGATTGCCAGCCGCTTGGGTAACGCGCCAGCGGTGGAGGAACTAAAAAAGGCCGGAGCAAATTTGGAACTTACCAACAATGCTGGCTTCAATGCCTTCCAGATTGCCCTGGAACAAGCCTGCAAAGACTTGGACTTCACAAGAAAAAAACTCGCGCCGATCTATCACTCACTGGAACCGGATAACAGCACCGTGCAAACCGGTGGACGTCTATATCAATTGGACAATAGGCTGATGGAGTTCCTCATGTTGAATGTAATGATGGCGCTGTTTTATATTCGCCTGGGAGATAAACTCTCCTTTGGCGATGCTTTTACTAATTCGGAAAAAAATTACCCGACATTAATTCAGAATATATCTGACATGCTCTTCATAGAAAAACCGTTTAATTATTTGCGTATTCTGTTGCAGTGAGTGCAACACCGAACGAGCCAAGGCCATCAGTTGCTCCTTTGTAGCCACCACTGTCCGCCCAATTCGTTGGCTTTTTACATGATGCCATACTAGCTCATCAGGATTGAGTTCCGGTGAATACGGCGGTAACAATACTAACGTGAGCTTACCTTGGCTAGTGCGGACAAATTCTTGCACTTTCTTGGCTCGATGAATTCGATGGCCATCAACAATCAAATAGACCGATCGCTTGGCGTTGTGCAACAAACGCCTTAGAAAGTCGATAAAAACGTCTGCGGTTACCCGTGATTCAGTTACCATGAAACGCAGGTGACCTTTCGGCGAAACGGCTGACAGCCTATTCACGCTAAAGCGCCGACCCGTTTTCGCTACAACTGGCGTATCACCCCGTACCCCCCAAGTGGTACCACGATGATAATCCGACCGGATCGTCGATTCGTCGCCAAAATAGACCCGCGCTCGGCGCCTTTTCGCTTCTCGTTGTACTTCAGGCCAAGTTTCTCTTAACCATACCTTAACCTGAGCAGGGTTTTGCTCGTATGCCTTAAACCGAGGGCGCTGCGCACTCATCCCCCAACGAGACAGGATATTGCCCACCGAGCGCTCGCTGACCTCGATGCCAAATTTATCTTTCAGTAATATCTGAATCATCGAGCGTGTCCACAAGGCATCGTGAAAATCCAATTGCAACGGATTCGTTTTAACTAGTTCACGTAAGCGATCCGCATATTCATCGGGACACTTTCTTGGGCGACCCGTGATCTTGCCGGTGGACAGCGCCTGTTCACCACCTTGCTCATATCTGGATAACCAATCGTCAATGCAAGAACGATGAAATCCGAGGGCTTTAATTACTTTTTCAGGGCTTTCACCCGATAATACTTGCGCAACCGCGTGCCTGCGGATGGCTTCTCGCGCGGAATGGGGCAGTGAGCGACCGTCTGTCTTTTTCATAGCATCACTATAACACATTTTATTAATTTGTGTCGGGTAATTTTTTGCCGAAGTAGTACCAGTGGCGACTTTGTTGAGGCGCTGGCGCATTTCCCTGAGTATATCGTCCCGAACCGACGCAAAAAACGGGCTTACATTTCCAGTATTTTGTCAAAGAATGAAGTCGGGCGGGATGATAAATACAACCGCCGCTTATTCCTGCGTATCAAGCGTGGCCATTACATTGTCAACCCCGAACTCAGCTTGCGGGTAGACGATGAGTGGCAAAATATCTATGATCTGCTGCAAGTGGATATGGTGAGCTTTACTTATACGCAACCTACTCGTAGCTATTACTCTGACACCAATGAACATTTCGCGTCACAGATTTTGGCGTTCAAAAATTACTTGCAGACCTTACGCTAGCAGGCGTGACAAACGGGCAGATGCGACAAAAAGAAATAGGTCGCCAGCTATTAATTCCGACCGTCAAACAGCGCCTGGCCGCTGGATGCTCCCTGATTGGCACGCTGTGCGGCAGGTTGTACCGGCTAACCTGGCCGCTTCCATCCGCGGTTCCAAGCATGTCATCGCCAAGAGGGCACCTCTAAAAATTGCACTTTTTCCGCGATTGCGGCGTCAGCGCCGTGCTCGAATCCTCATGTATCACCTATCACTGCGGTCCCACAAAATAGTTAAACACAGCGTATAACCTATTGATTTACATGAAAAATTGACTATGGCATTGTGTTTGAGACATGAAAACAGTTTTTCCAGAAATTTCAAAGGGTTAGTATGCTCTATGGGACAGCAGTGATCACCTATACACTGCGGTTCTGCGCGCGGTGCTTCCTTGCACTCACGAAAAAATCACTATTTTTAGCGGTGCCCTACAGCCTCAATTTTTCCTACTGCACAATATTGTGCAAATCCACTGACTGGAAGTGTAAGAGTAATCAATGACATTCCATGTCTTACAATTTTCACGATTCTCTCCTTTTTACCCTTAACACCTGCTTCAGCCGCCGAGCGTTAGCGAGGTCGAGTAGAGGGGCAAAGCCTCGGAACGAACTGGAAGCATTTGTTATAAGCCACTTTTCCACAGACTCTCAATTACAGATTTATTACACAATTTTCTCAACTCATCGTAACTGAGCCATAGGTGTTGCTCACCCGCAGCATAACAATCAATTTGATACTCTGAAAAGGTAAATGAAACGCCATACCATTCAATATTAAATAGGCTGAAGTTATCTTCTACTGGTTCAGTTCCTCGCAGAAGCCATTCTTGATCATACTTTCCTGTCGCAGCTAAGCGGCTACGAACATATTCAGCAAACTCTGGAAGACTAACTCCATCTTGAAGTAAGCTTTCAATACTTATAGGCTGAAAAGGCGCTATAAAAAAATTTTGAACCTTTGTTGTTCTCCCACCATGAGCTGATCCAGTAAAATAATAATCCAGTGTGTACCTTATACTGATGACAGAACTATCATGTCTCACTATAGAATAGCTACCAAATAACCTACTTGGTGCTGTAAAGATTGGTTTGTCACCTGCATAAATTACATGCTCTTCCTGATTTTCTCTAAACTGGGTAAGAAGTTCATAACCCCATGCCTCAATATTTTTTGAAACTATTTTTTCAACTGGCTCTTGAAAGTCCGGGAAGTCAAACTTGAAAGTATATCCAGGAACAGTAACTTCTTTTTCTCTGATCCTTCTACGTATTTCAACTATAGGCGCAGAAAAGCCACCTGAGTCGTTCTCATTGAAATCGATAGCAAGATTCTTTTTGTAAATCAGCAAAGATTTTCTATCTATTTCTCCATTATGTGCTCTTCTATGACAGACTGGACATAATGCTATTAGATTTGAATATTCATGCTTCTGACAAGTTTCATAAG
Source organism: Gammaproteobacteria bacterium (assembly GCA_012103455.1). GTDB lineage: Bacteria > Pseudomonadota > Gammaproteobacteria > HK1 > HK1 > WLWT01. The sequence continues at coordinate 140,227 of WLWT01000001.1, read as the reverse complement.
GTATTATATGATGAATATCAAGTTCAGTTTGACCACAGCGTGGTATAGCACAACGATGACCAGCCTCAACCAGAACTGCTCGTTTGACATCCGCTGGAATACTTGATCTACTCATATCTGTCCTTGTGGCTTATAACGAGGCTGTAGAAAAATCAATTTAGGGCACCTCTAAAAATAGTAATTTTTTCGTGAGTGCAAGGAAGCACCGCGCGCAGAACCGCAGTGATAGGTGATATCTGAGGATTCGAGCACGATGCTGACGCCGCAATCGCGGAAAAAGTGCATTGTTAGAGGTGCCCGTTAATTTTTGCCGCTGCGATGCACCCTACGCTCGCGTTGGCGAATGAGGCATCGACAGCAAAGCTGGAACAGCGAATTGAAGTACTTGAGGAGAAGGTTGAAAAACTCGAGCAGCTGCTAAAGACAGCAGTGCTAGGGGCAATATTCCCCTCGGGGACTGGGTCGAAGGCAGGCCAGACTGAACAACAGGTTGAGACCAATCAGGAACATGCTGAGCCAGGCCGCAAAGAGCGCGATGCTTATACATCCTCAAGATTGAACTCTATGAATCGACTGCGGGATATTATGAAACGTACCGCAACAAGAAGACTCCCGGAGTCTCGTTCAAACTTCGCAATACCAGCGTCCGAACACTCAAGGATGTCAAGGTCACCGTGTACTTCCTAAATGATGAAGCTCAAGTCATATTCGAGGACGATTTTTGGCCGGTGAATAGCAGCTCGTGGCGCTCCAACAAATCGCCACTTCGACCAAATTACATCTGGCAGATGGAAAGCGGGAAATTTTATGTCGCGAAGGGAGTTCCCAGCGAATGGAAGCCTGGCGCCGTCACCGCAAAGGTCACTGATATCGAGTTCGCTGCGGAATAGGCATAACGCCAGCGCTGCAAAGCGACCACTTGCCCCGCCAGCCGTTTTGCTGCAGCAAAACGGCTGGCGCCACAAGCGGCGCCTGAGCGCTGGCGTTATGTGCTTCTTGCTTGAATCGCGATACACTCTGCCTCGTACCACTCGACAAGGTGAAAGGGCATGAAAATTCAAGAACTTACCTTGCAGGAACGGTTACGCTTGGTCGAGGAAATCTGGGACAGTATTGCCGACGAAGAGGCCTCAATTGAATTGCCCGAGGCACATCGTGAGGTTCTGGAGGTGCGCCTGGAGGCCTACCGAAAATCGGGTGATCGGGGTGTGCCCGCCGCTGAGGCCATCGAAAGGATACGTTCGCGGTTGTGATGGTTCGGCTGCGTCCGCAAGCCGATGCCGATCTGGAAGAAGCCGCTCACTGGTACGAGGAACAGGTTGACGACCTGGGTTCAGAGTTTTTGGATGAGTCTCTGCGAACGATTTCTCGTATCTCCAAGCACCCGGCATCGTATCCCCTTATGTTTCAGAATGTTCGTCGTGCGATGACTCGACGCTTTCCGTTCTGCGTCTACTTCATTGAGGAAAATGATGAGATTGTCGTCATCGCAGTCATGCATGGCACTCGTCATCCATCCAGATGGCAGGGGCGCACATAACAAGTGGTTCAGCCGCGAAAATCTCGCTACGCGAAATTTTCGCGGCTGAACCACTTGTTATGCGGGCACCTCTAAAAATGCACTTTTTCCGCGATTGCGGCGTCAGCGCCGTGCTCGAATCCTCAGGTATCACCTATACACTGCGGTTCTGCACGCGGTGCTTCCTTACACTCACGAAAAAATTACTATTTTTAGAGGTGCCCTTAAGGTATTTGTGCCAATTGGACGGGGCGTTCATCTGAGAAGTGATGATACGTAGTTACGTCGGGTTAATCAAGAATATACTGCACTAGACAGAGACTGTCTAGTGCAGTATATTCCATATCCGTCTAATACACTGTTAGTTGCTCCTGTGGAAATATGTACATTGATAGAAATGATCCCTTACATAAAAGATATAATTCTATCTATAGCAGCGGTGATCACATCTGGGGTTGCTGTTTATGGAGTAATAAATGGAAAAGAGAACTTCAGGGTAAAGTATATCTTGAAACTTCTAAGCAATTATTGACAGCTTTGTATGGTGTAAGAAATAACTTTGAAATAGTAAGGTCTGGTTGGCGAGATGTATCGGAGTTTCCAGAAGATTATATAAAAAACAAAAAAGCTAGCTCGCGAGACCCTGAAATAGAAGCGGATGCGCTTTGGTATTTATACAAAAATAGGTTGTCACCATTAACCGAAGCGATGAACAGCTTAGACGTGTGTCTTCTCGAAGCCGAAGCCCTTTGGGGAGAAGAGGTTCGTGAGCAAGGGCGCAAAATAAATGGCTGCTATAACCGTCTAGTGAGATCAATTAAAGAGGTTGTAGCGATGGAATACAGAGGAGGTGGTGTCGGGGAGAGTAACGCGACCAAAGGATATAAAGATGACGTTATTGCTAGTAGAGAGTCGTCAGATGAGCTTTCGAATCAACTTACAGAGGCGATAAATTACTTTGAAAGTATTACTCGGAAGCATCTTAACCGATAAACCGCGACTAACAAGCGCGTCAATTAGGACGCTCGCAAGCTCGCGCCTATTACGCGGGCGTTAGATCCATGAAATTCAGCATAGGAAAAAGATATGAACCTGAAGCAAATCGAAGCCGAGGCTCTTCATTTATCCGAGGAAGAAAGAGCGGAATTAGCACAGAAACTCCTCCTGAGTCTCGATGTGCCGAAGGACGAAAAAATAGAGGAAGATTGGTTGGTTGAAGCACATCGTCGAGCGAAAGAACTAGATGAAGGAATTGTGCAGCCAATTCCAGCAGAAGAAGTCAGAAAAAAGGCTCAGGCCTTAACTTAGATGATCTACTACTTTCATCCTGCTGCAGAGGCGGAGCATCTTGAATCCGTTGTTTACTTTGAATCAAGACGGGCGGGGCTCGGTGCTTCCTATCTCGCAGAGTTTGAAAGGGTCATAAGTACTGCCTGTGAAGCACCAGATAGATTTCCAGTTGAGAAGCAACCGGATGTAGGGCGAGTCCGAATGAAAAGATTCCCATTCACTATATTGTTTCGAGAATCGTCCGAGTCTGTTCAAGTATTGGCGGTTGCTCACAACCGGCGTCGTCCACAATACTGGTTGGGCAGGCTCTAACAATGGGCTCCAAGGGACACTCCGCTTCGCTGCGCGCCCCTGAGTCTAGCCGTTAGGCGTCAAAATCGCCCATCTTCTAGCGTGAGCTTCTTCAATAGAGCGTTGGAGAAAAAGGCTTGTGAATGCGAGGTTGTCAAAAAAATCAAAATTAGCTCACCAGAAGATATTTACAGCATTATGCAAAAGGTGCTGCTCAGAGAAAACCGAGTCGGTAGAGCAAAAGAACATTTTTGGGTCATGGGTTTAGCGACCAGTCATGAAATTGCTTATATCGAACTGGTGAGTTTAGGCACACTGCTGTCCCACAAAATAGTTAAACACAGCGTATAACCTATTGATTTACATAAAAAATTGACTATGGTATTGTGTTTGAGACATGAAAACAGTTTTTCCAAAAATTTCAAAGGGTTAGTATGCTCTATGGGACAGCAGTGGTTTAGGCAGTATTTTCAGCAGCTATTGTCACCCCGCTTGAAGTGTTTCATTTAGCGGTCAGGAAAAAATCACCGAAAATTATTCTGGCGCATAATCATCCCAGTGGTTATCTAAAGCCCTCAGCATCGGATAAGGCTATTGCTGAGCAGCTAGTTGAAGGCGGGAGAATTTTAGCCATTGAGGAGCTGGATCATTTAATTATTTCGGAGGCCAGTTATTATAGTTTCTCACAGCAACAGTTACTTTAACTATAAGCCGCGCCTAACAAATAAGGCTAGGTCGCGCGTAGCCGTGACCTGCTCCGGTGTTGGACAAGCCCGGGGTTAGGGCAGCCTTAGTGTATGGCAATTAGTTCGAGGTGTTCGGCGGCAGGCGGGGTTTGGCGGAATTTGGGCTTTGTTGAAGCCGAGCGGTAGCCTGAGCCAGCCCGGCCAAACTTGGAGGATGCCATAGCCCAAGACCAACCCTCCCTATAGTGAGTGTGGCGGCGCAATACCATCGCCGGCGCCGCAAGGCTAGCGTTTTAGGTGGGGCGTCGCTATGACGAAGGGAATGAATCGAGACGCGCTTTAGGACCCGTGCATCAGCAACGGCCTGCTGAAAGCCCTTTTGCCCGTTGGCGCGGTCCAATGAGCCGGGGGCCGAGGCCCCGTCACGGCGAGGGAACACCCCTCGTGGATGGCGATGAGGGCACCACAGCTTGCGCAGAACCGGCAACGTCATTGACGGCAAAAGCACAAAGCGAGCTTGATGGCCCTTGGGGGGGCGGATAGGTACCTGCCCGCGCTCACGGTCGATGTCGGCGCACTCAAGGCGCCGTGTGTCACCTAGGCGCAGACCCAACGTATCCGTGACGAACCCCAAGCACTGAAGGTCAAAGCGGCGAGTGATGTGGAGAATGCGGGCACGCTCATTTGGCGTCAGGCTATCGGGTAGGCGCTGGGTCTTGGGCGCCTTAGCGAAATCGAGCCCGGGCCATGATTGAGCGAGGACTTCTGCGTAGAGAAAGCGAATACCGTGACGGTCAATCTTCATGGGGGCCCAGGCAGGCGTTTGGAGCAGGCAGTCGACAGGGGGGTCGAGCTTCTGCCTTGGTGACATCGCCCGGGCAGCGCTTGAGGTGTTCGCCCAGGCGGCGCACGCCTGTGGCATAGCCCGCAATGGTTTTACGGGCATGGCCTTTGAGTTTTAGGGCGCGTAGGCGTTTCTGGTATAACGCCTCAAAGCCGGACTTCTCGTGTGCTTGCCTGAGGCGGGTTCCCAATGACACACGCCGAATTGCGGGCACTGGGAAGTCTCCGCTTCATCTAAACCATGAGTAAAAGCCAATGGCTTCAAGCTGCCGCGTAGCGGCTTCGTCCAACAAATGCGTCAAGCGGACCCACGAGGACGCAGGCCACTTACGCAAATCGTTGGAGCAGTAGAAAAAGTCCCATTCGCCTATTGATTCCCAGATGGTGATGTGAACAAGTAGCGTCACTGAAGCGGATGTGAGCATTGCCCTTTCATGGTGAAGTATCAACTGTACGACTCCCGTCAGATGGCGATGGTGCCGGTTGATTTCGGTGAACAGATAGTCCCAGGCACGTTCGAGTCCATGCTGGGCTATCGGGCCGGTCATCATTTAGATTTCTCTACGCTGGATGCACGCTTGGGCTACGATGAGATCGGCGCGCGCCGGCGTATGAGCGGCGGGTGGTGTTCATGGCCTGGCCCGGTCAACCAATAGTCGTGCTCACTTGACGGCGACAGCGGGCTGCGTCTGGGGTCTCGATGCGGCGGCGATGGACCTATTCCGGGATGTGTTGTTAGTGTGTCATGAGGCATGCCTGATAGGTCAAGAGATGTTGGCGGTGGAGGGAGTGACGCTGCCGTCGAACGGGTCGCAGGCATAGAGCGGTACGCACAGCGGCTTCGCGCGAGAAGTGTTGACGAGGGACAAGGCGGTGAAGACCTGGGCGCAGCCATTGCCGCCGCGACTCGAAGAAGCGGTTCAAGCGCCGCGACGATCCAGTGTCGGGCCGGCCCAACACTGCCTCTGAATAGGGTGGGAGCGCAGCAAGGGTGCTCGGAGGTGCGGTGCAAAGGACGCCAATCCCTATTGCCTCCCCTGTGGGCTTGGCAGGAACTGTCTGCGTCAGCCGAAGCAGACCCAAGAACGCACCGTGACAGTCTTTGGCGAACACTAACGCCAAGGCCAAGAAGAGGGGCCGATGCAGTGGATGGGCCGAACAGCCGATAGTGCCCGGGGGCGGCACCCATACAACACACGGCTAGGCACGGCGGGGCCGCCCTTCGCCCTTATCGGCTCGACGCTGAGGCTAGATAGGTTGACGCTCAGGGGCAAGATGAAAGTGAACGCGCAGTGGTTAATGTATTGCATGGCTGACAATGTAGGGAAACTGAATCGATATGCTGAAAGCGAATAAGCGGGACATAGACCGCAAAACGCCGCTGTTGTGCATGGGCGATGCCCCTTTGGACGGTACCGCCAGCCCGGGCGAAACGCTCGCAAACACCACCGTGTCTGGCACCAACAATCGAGGCCATCGCGCCTCACTCGGCCGCTGCGTTCCGGGGCCGCTTTTTCTACAGCCTCGTTAGATTTAGACGCATGCTTCAAGAGATCCAGTTCTTTTTGGACTCGCGCGACGTGCTTCCTCATGTTGATTCGGTGTGCTATCTCGCCGATTCGCACAAGAAAGCTCTAGGATTTCTTCCGAAGAAAGTATTTGTTCAGTCCGCGAATGCAGGTCGTCTCTGGATAGCCATGGACGGAGTCTCTAACGGAGTCATCGGGTACTTGCTTTTTGGTGGCACTTATCCTAAGCTCAAAATCTGGCAACTGTACATCCATACAAATTCTCGAAAGCGCGGGATAGGTGCAGAACTTGTCTCTCGGCTCAAGGATTTTGCTAAGCAACACAGCTATTCCGTGATACAGGCCCGGGTAGCGACCGATCTTCCTTCCAATCAATTCTGGGAACGTCAGGGGCTCACAACTTACCAAGTCGTTGATGGTGGCGAAACAACGGGCCGTCAACTAAACGTACGAGCTTGGGAAGTGCCTGAAGGCTCTCTATTTTGGAAGCCGGAGAAGAAACCTGAGCTGGAAATCGAGGCGGTTCGTCCCCTTCTACGCAATCCTGTGTACGTTCTGGACCTAAACATTCTGTTCGACATACTTCGAAATAGAGAAGGGAGAGAAGGGGCAGTATGGGCGCTATCTGCAGCAATGTCTGGCCGAATTCGACTTGCCGTGTCCAAAGAGTTTGAAGTTGAGTTGTCAAGAAATTCCAAGGAAGCGGATCCTGTACTTGCATTCGCTCGCGGGCTGCCCGTTCTACCAGAACAACCAGAGTCCCAGATTGAGAATCTGAAGACAGAATTGCGGCCACTCGTCTTCCCAAATATTCCCACCGGTTCTAAGCGCAAGACTCAGGATGACTCCGACTTAAAGCACTTGGCGCACTGCATTCTTAATGGTGCAGCAGGATTTTTGACGAGAGAACGGAAGCTGTTAGAGGCAAGTTCGGAATTAATGGCACGGTATGGAATAGAGGTGCTCGCGCCGGCCGAATTCGTTGATGATGAAAACTCAATCCAGACTAGTACTTCCGTAGTTGCGAATGGCCAAGAGGTAGAAGTTACACAGAAGACTAGCGGATTCGAGCTAGCTATTAAGCGCTTTATGTCTCAGCATATTGACGATGCAGAAGTATCAGCACTGACCCAAAAAGGTACAAGTTACAATCAGAAGCAGCAGTTCGTGGCGGTTCGAGGCGACGATGTTCTAGGGTACTTGGTGGTAGATAAATCCGGCTCCATAGGTTCTGGAATAAATGCGACATTGTTAGCCGATTTAATTACGGCAGACGACAACTTAGCCGTAGATCAGCTCTTGGAACATTTGCAGAGACAAATCTCTGCGGCACACTTGGAACCGATCGTATTGGTTGTGCCACGAAAAAGCTTTGCTCTCAAGCGCAGCTTGAAGTCGCGGGGCTTTAAGAGACAACGGACGGAAATTGACTCAAGATTTGAGCGCTTCTTGAAAGTTGGGATCAGAGGGATTATTGATGCGGCCCGATGGCGCGAAGTTCGAAACCGATTTCAATTCATTACTGGGCAGATTCTGGAACCTTCACGCATTGATGACAAGCGTGTAGACGGCGATTTCCGAATCGTTGATCCTGAATCTAAATCCGAGCACTCACTGTCGTTGTTCGAGCTAGAAACCCTGATTTCTCCCGGCCTTTTGATGTCGGGTTCCAGAAAAGGAGTAATGGTCCCAATCCAACGATGGTTTTCCGAGACGTTGTTGCCGCAGTCATCTCCACAAGCAAGTCTGCTTCCTGGAGCGGTGTCATCCTATCGTCTAGAGCGCGCGTACTTCTCAGGTAGGAATAAAGAGGCGCTATTTACTAGAGGCGACTTGGTGGTCTTTTACGAGTCACTTAGCGGTGGTGGAGCAGGAGCCGCCATCGCTGTTGCCCGTCTAACTTCGTCGCAGTATATGCACATGTCTTCGGCTGAACATCTGCTAGAACGCCAAGGAGTAATTTCGAAGGAAAGGCTCAGAGAGATGTCTGGAAACGATGGACATGTAATGTCGTTTACATTCGACTGTTTTCTTGGTTTCACGGATCCGGTAAGTATGAAACAACTAAAGACTAATGGGATAGTTGGCGGCGCAAATCTAATCACTTCACAAGCGCTAACCCCGAATCAACTTTCCACTGTTTTGTCGATGGGAATACAAAGCGTTCATCTTTGAGAGGTGCTTATGTCAGCATTATTTTCTCTGTGGCCTCGGTATCTCAGTCGAGTGCTAACCGGCAAGAAGTCTGTGGAACTACGTCTGCGCGCGCCAAGACTGAGTGCCGGCGACGTTCTGTGGTTCTACTGTACGCTACCTCGGGGAGCGCTAGAAGCGACAGCTGTTGCCGAGCGAGTTGTTACCGACAGTCCTGGGGAGATTTGGAGGCAGTGGGAACACAGATTGGGTCTCAGTGTTAAAGAATTTCAGTCGTATGCTGGTGGTCGTAAGAGGGTGAGCGCAATCGTATTTGATAAGGCTTGCGGGTTTCGAAATCCGTTGCCACTGCACGAGATTCGTTCAAGAGAACCCAATTTTCATCCTCCGCAGTTCTACACAAGGATTTTGGCAGGTTCACAACTCGCAGTACTGTTCTCGGACCACTGTAAATCTAACACGCGGCTCAAGCGGACGCGCGCGCCGCTTAGCCAGCGCGTTATGCCCTAAAGCCGATCAAGTAACAAACGAATGTACGAACAAATTGAGCCAATCCCACATGATATCGAGCCGATGTCGAATTCCGAACTCGAGGCCTTGTCCAGCATTTGGCTTGAACGCAAAGAGGAGTTAGAGGCAGGCGGAGACTATCAGGAGTTTCTTAGAAAACTTCAGCGAGAATGGGCAATCGAGACAGGCATTATTGAGCGTCTATACAACTGGGACAGAGGCGTCACCGAGGCGCTGATACAGCAAGGTATAGAGTCCACGCTTATCGCTCACCGAGGAGGACTCGGCCGTGAAGAAGCCAATCGGGTTCACGGTCTAATCAAAGACCAGCTCCAAATCGTCGAGGGATTGTTTGGGTTTGTGAAAGGCGAGCAACCATTGACCGAGCATTTCATTCGTGGCATGCAAACGCAATTTACCTCGCATCAAACCCACACTGAAGCTGTGACCCCATCCGGCGGCCTCGTCCGCGTTGAATTGCTCCGTGGCGAATACAAATCTCTCCCAAACAATCCGCGCCGACGCGACGGAACGGTCCACGAGTACTGTCCTCCCGAACTGGTTCGGGACGAAATGGCCAGGTTGGTTGAGTGGTATCGACAGTCGGAGAACACCATTCCTCCAGAAGTGCTCTCAGCATGGCTACATCATCGCTTCACGCAGATCCATCCGTTCCAGGATGGCAATGGACGTGTCGCAAGAGCTCTTGCTACCTTAGTTTTTCTAAAGAGGGGGCTTTTCCCCTTGGTCATTAGAGATTCTGATCGTACCCAGTATATTGAAGCGTTGGAGGACGCTGACTCAGGCAACTTACACGGTCTCGTGAATCTGTTCTCGAGACGAGCACGAGACGCGATCATGTCGGCACTTGGCCTTGAGCAACAAGTGCAGCAAGCAAAGTACGCTGAAGAGATCATTTCGGCCGCTGTGCAAGTGCTACAGGCGAGGTTGCAAAAACACGAGACACACGTAGACGCGGTCTATGAAATAGCCGATGGACTGCGCGAACAAGCCGGCGCCAGAATGTCGGAAATTTCGGCCGCCCTGGCAAAGCAACTGGCACCTTTGACGCCGATGGGAGAGACTCAATATCACGCTAATACCCGTCACGCTGCAAACGACAGTCCGGAGCGTCACCACTTCTATCATCAGATCGTTCAAACTGCGAAACAGTTTAACTACTTCGCCAATCTAAACCCCTATCGCTCTTGGGCGCGGATCGCAATCACCACTGACAATGTGTTCGAAATTGTAGTCAGCTTTCACGGGATCGGGCACGGTGCTAGAGGTGTATTGGTCGGTTCTGCGCTGACGTTTCACCGGGTTCCTCGTGAGGAGGGAGTAACCGATGCCGCGGATGTACGCCCCGCCATGACGGATCTTTTTCAGTTCAACTACGCGGAGAAGAGGTCGAAGACGGAGGAGCGGTTCAGAGAATGGCTTGAAGGTGTCATGGCCGTCGGACTCGGCGAATGGAAACGGGGGATAGATGCATAATCGGGTAAAGAGGAGTATCTAGCTCCCCCCTACTCACACCACTGGGCCTGCGGGTCCGCACCCGGCGGTTCCCAAGCAGGGGCGCACACGACAAACGTTCAGATGTCACCATGAGCCTTCATCCATAACGGGCACCTGCTAAAAATGCACTTTTTCCGCGATTGCGGCGCCGGCTCCGTGCGCCAATCCTCATGTATGACCTATACACTGCGGTTGTGCGCGCGGTGCTTCCTTGCACTCACGAAAACATTACTATTTTTAGCAGGTGCCCTTTAGATGGGATAGAAAAACTGCTAGCGATTAACTAACCTGCAACATCTCTTCAGTGGCAATCTCATGGTTAGACCACAGTTTTTCACCCCGCCGCTTCACCTTCTCCAATAAACGTTCCCTGGGACTGCGCCCATTGCCGGGGAAGCCAGCGATTCCAATAAACCGCTTTCCTTTATCACTCAATCCATTCACACCCCACTCCGTCAGCATAAGCTCATGGTATAAGCCCAGTTCCTCTAAATGCTGAGTCAACGCCTCAATGTCATAGCGATAGGTGGTGAACTTCACTTCAAACAGCGTCTTTTGCTGGGTATCCTGATAGCGCCATTCAAGAATATCCGTCGCCCCATCCAGGGTTTTCCGCCACTGATACCCTTGCAGAATTTCAGGCTCAGCGACCCAGCTTGCCACCAGGGACTGGCTCGCTGGGGTCCAATCAACGGGACCATCTGCATACAGCAACGCTGTGTGGTCAATGACAATCAAACCATCCTCGCTAAGGTGCTCCTTAGCCGTTTTCAAGGCCTGCATTCGCTCAGTATCATTTGCCAAATGCTTCAGAACAGATAATGCGAAAACAATGAGATCATACTTTTTGTTGTTCGCAAAGGAACACATGTTGCCATTAACAAACTGGATGTCAGTGTTGTCAACGGAGTTTTTCTCAAAATACTGTTTTCCCTTCAGCAATAGTTCATCACTGATATCAACACCAACAATTTCCGTAGCTCCGTCGACAAAAGTGGGGAATAATCGACCCATGCCACAGCCAAATTCCAGCACCGACTTAGGTTTTAAGATATCAATTAAATCCTCATCAAGGAAAAATCCATTTGAAACGAGTTCATAATCTCGTTGTAAAAGTGACTAGAGGGCACCTCTAAAAATGCACTTTTTCCGCGATTGCGGCGTCAGCTCCGTGCTCGAATCCTCAGGTATCACCTATACACTGCGGTTCTGCGCGCGGTGCTTCCTTGCACTCACGAAAAAATGACTATTTTTAGAGGCGCCCTAGAAACGTTATATTCTGACTGACTGTGGCTCATAAACCTGACTCCAATGGGATATGAATTTTTTGCCTTAACGCCGATTTGCTAACATCGAAACCCTATCAGAGGGATGCGGTGAGTGCAAAGCATGATATTCCCAGAGTCAATGTTCCGTTAGTCGTCACAAAGATTGCTGTGACTCCTTTTACGGGGTGGTGGAATGTGCAGTGTTACCTATCCCAAGAGTTTTTTGTCCTTTAGGCAAAGTCGTGCTAGTGGTTATGACCGTGCCAGGCGATTAATGCACTGTAAAGATGAAAGGCGGAATCGATGGGATTATCTTGGCTGCGGGACAGGGATATAAGAAGACTAAACGCCCTATTGCATCCAATCAACAATTAAGTGGAACGGGGTGCAGGCTAGTGTTGAGTGATTCAGGTGGTGTACGGTTAGGATTATTGCATAGGGTCCGCCTATTTTGCTCAGAAATGGGCTGGAAATTCCCAGTATTTCTCACTGGCCATGAGCGTGCTCGCGGCGCTGCTTAACAACGCATCAGAACGAGGACGTGAACAGCGCCACTGGCGCTGGCGCCCGACTTCCGGGTAACGCCCTGGGTTCGTTGATGCTGGCTTTGTCCTTGAAGGGGTCAAGGATTTGCTGTTCACCGCCGTGCGCCCGTGGCGGCACAGTTTGCCAGGTGAAAACCTTGGCGCCCCTGCTCGGACCGAGCGCAATACGGTAAGTACGCAATACGATCAGTCATCGAATGGCCGAACAACGGCTGCATCAGCGGAGAAAAAGAAACGGGCAATGAACCTGCTTTGCCCAAACCGTCCCACAATGCGCCCCACACACAGGCCACTATCCCCCGCCGCACCGGGCCGCCCGGCTTCTTTGGCCGAGTCATTCCAGTTGCCGTCGTCATCGCTCTTGCTTTCTACGGTTACAGCGAATATTCGCGCCGCGCGGTTCCGCAAACCCCTGTTGCGGCCCAACCGGCCGACCAAACAACTTCTTCTGCTTTTCGCTGTGATGGTCGCACATACTGTTCCCAAATGACTTCTTGCACCGAGACCGCGTTCTTCTTGCGAAACTGCCCCAACATTCAGATGGACGGAGACCACGATGGTGTTTCGTGCGAACGCCAGTGGTGCGCAAGTTCGTTCACAAAATAAACACTTGTCTCAGTCGATCACAGCCACCGCTTCCGTTCCCGTGAAGGGCAACACTACGGTCGAGTGGAACGCTCCGCCAGCAAGCTTCGCTTGCTGTCTTCGCGCCTCTCACCTTCGACGCTAGCAGTATCACGGGAGCGTTGTAGGAGCCGCCGACGCATCTTGTTAGAATACGAAAAGTCGGCACAATTCCAGGGGAGGTACATGGGAAAAATACTTAAATATCAAAGATCTAGAGTTATTGCTCTGCGAATTGAGGGTACCTCTCACCCTCAGGTAAGTCTTCACCTAGGGGACGCGCTAGATAAATATCAGGAATGGCCTGCCCCCACGGCAATTGTATCGGACGGACCTTACGGGCTAGCGAAGTATCCCGGTGACCCAAACGGGATTGAAAGTTTAGCTGAGTGGTATGCGCCTCATATCGCGGAGTGGAGTAAAAAGGCTGGCCCAGAAACCACGCTCTGGTTTTGGTGTTCTGAGTTTGCATGGGCCGATGTGCACCAAGTGCTCAAATTGCATAGTTGGAGATACAAGGCTGCGCATATTTGGGATAAAGGTGTTGGCCATGTAGCAGGTAATTGTAATGGAGATACGATTAGGGGGTTTCCGGTAGTAACTGAGATATGCGTGCAGTATGTAAAAGAGGTACAGCTTCGTGACCATGAAGGGCGGTCATGCTCTATTAAGGAGTGGCTTAGAAGCGAATGGCAGCGAAGCGGCCTACCGCTTTATAAAACAAACGAAGCGTGTGGTGTAAAGAATGCAGCCACGCGCAAGTATTTTACACAATGTCATTTATGGTATTTCCCACCTCCCGAGAAAATGGCGATGTTAGCTAAATATGCTAACAGTCATGGTGCACCGACAAACCGGCCCTACTTTTCGCTCGATGGAAGTACGCCGCTAACTGTAAAGAGGTGGGAGCGCATGCGCGCAAAATGGAATCATGTGCATGGTATTACGAACGTTTGGCAAGAACCAGCAGTGCGAGGAAAAGAACGAATTGTCCGAAAGGGAATGAAATCACTACATGCAAATCAAAAACCGTTGAAGCTGATGGACCGCATTATCGCGGCATTAACTGATCCAGGAGACGTGGTTTGGGAGCCCTTTGGTGGTCTTTGCTCTGCTGCGGTCGCATCGCTCAGAATGGGCCGGCAGTGCTATGCATCAGAACTCATTCCTGAGTATTTTGACGTAGCATCAGAAAGAATAAGCGAAGTATATCAGGAGCTTCCACTATATGAGCAAAAGCGAAATTCCCAACCCGCCTCGCGCCACTGAGCCAGAGGAAAGCTGGGAGCATTTTGAACTCTTCGTATCGGTAAAGAAGGCTATTTTCTCTCTGCCTTCCCGTTTTCGAGAGTGCTTTGAATATCAATGGTGTGCTAGCGACTGATTTATTCGCTTTCAACTCGTCTCTTGGTGCAACAGTTGAGAAGCAAGTGGTTGATTCGCTGAACAAGCTGCGATCTGTATGGGATCCCAAACAACACTATGCACTCTATGAATTCGAACGGCAGCCACAGACGTTTCCGGATGTGGTGTTGAAGGCCAGTGCTCCTGACGTAGAGCCGACTGTGCTTATGGGCATTGAATTGAAAGGCTGGTATGTGCTTGCGAAGGAGAAAGAGCCTAGCTTCAGGTATAAAGTAACGCCAGCTTCTTGTGCGTCAGCGGACCTTCTAGTGGTAGTTCCATGGGCGCTTTCAAATGTAATTTCTGGGTCACCTATTGTATTCGAGCCTTTTGTCATGGGTGCGCGGTATGCTGCTGAGTATAGAAATTGGTACTGGCAGCATAAGAGGCAGCATAAGAGAAGGGGGGCATCGAACAGAGGCATTAAGCTTTCGAGCGTGAATCGGTTTTATCCGGCGAAATCGGACATGATTTCTGATCGCCCGGCAAGTGGTAGTGGAGGGAACTTTGGGAGGTTGGCCCGCGCAGGAGTCATGGATAACTACATCTCCCGACTTTTCGAAGAGAAATTGGCTGGAATTCAACTGGCCGCCTGGCAACGATTCCTTTCAATATTTACCGAGGGCGTGACCGATAAGGATATTGATGTGGCTCTCCAAAAGATAGCCGATAACGTCGCAAACTCAGTGGGTGATCCAAAAGCTGCCGAAAAGCTCGCTGAGAAGTTTCGGGAAATTGCCGACATGATTGAGGGAAAATGAACTGCTGACAAAAGCGTTAACGCAGACCGGCCTTTCCGCTGCATTTCAAAGCCGGCCGGTTAGGCTTGTCGTTGAGGCTGTAGAAATACCCAAAACCACCATTTTGCTACTATGTAAGTGATTGATTTTACTAGATCAGAAATTGAAAATGAGATTTTTCTACAACCTCGTTAGGCCTTAAATGTGTCGCGGTTAGTGTATGAATTCGGTCAACATAACAACGTGCTCGTTTAAACGCTCTTTATGTCGCGCCGCACAGCTTAAACGTTATGCAATAAATACGGATTAATAAAATGAGATTGTTTGTCATCGATCCATCGACGAATGAAAAGATATATCTAAAACAAGTTGCGCCAACTCGAGATGAGTTAGCCCGATCAATAGGCTCTTACAGCCTTAGAGTATCAGGTTATAACATCCCAATCCAAAAAGTAATCGCCGAACCTTCTGACAATACTGCAGAATCAATGGCACTGGGTGGGGTAGTAGGCGTATTGGGCGGTGTTCCTGGTGTGATTATCGGTGGGATTATTGGCGGTTTACTTGGTAATAGCTCCAAAGAAGAGGATGCGAAACGTGCAGAAGTATTCAACAGGAGCTAGTAATGAATAATAGAAAAATAAATATTGGTCTATTATCAGCTTTATCAGCATTAGTCGTGCTGTCAATATTGTTAGTGACAAATATTGGAAATGTAAAAGAATTTACTCACAAGCTCTTAGTGTGGCCGCATTTAACTTTATGCTTTTGGTTAGTTATCATAATTTGTTACACAATTTACAGCTTTTCTCCTGTCTCAAACAATCAAAGCCAAACTAGCCTTATCTATGGAATGTTCGGCAACTTCGCAGATACAGCGTTTACTATAGGAACTTTGGGTGTTTCAGGAACCACATCATTAGCACTACTAAAGGGCATATACATTCAAACAATCATAAAGGATGAAATATATTTCAATCATTTTAATGAAATTGATATTTATTCTCTTTCTGTCGTATCAATCTTTCTGTTAGTTTATTCGCTTAGGATGTCATTAAACGTTCTTTATTTGTCTATCGTTAATTCAAGCGCAGTAGCCGCTGAGCCAACAGAGGAATAAATGCATAACAATCACATCAAGTTGCTCACCATCGTTCGTTGGGACGCTCCTAACGTCGCGCCCTTTAAGTTGTTCCTCTTAAGCACTGGGAGGGAATCACCTGTTTCACCAGGTGAATCTATCGGCATGAATAAAGAACTATCGGGACAATGCGCCAAAGTGTGCACGCACACGGGATGATAATCGTGAGAGCGGAGACGACGCCGGGCACGGCAGTAAGAGCAGGGCACGTGCTCGGTATCATAGATCTCGTTGAAGAATGCTTCTTTATCCGCAGCAACATCCATGCTGACGGCGAAGAGATAGCGGGTAACGGCTGGCATGAGTTCAATCTCTTTGTGCGCCGGACATGTTTAGCCCGCCGCCGAGTATTGCTTACATCATGGAATAAATTTTCACACTGACGGATTAACCGGTTGATATTGAAACGTAGGTCCAGTCAACGCACCGGGATCCGGAATACCCGCCATCATCGCCTTGGCTTGACCTTTTAAAGACATCATCAAACCAATGGCCGTGTTGAACTGTGCCTGGTTTGCCTCGCCATTGAATAGCGCGTGAAGCACACGCAGCAAATTGGTGTAGGTGTAGTTGAAATTGTCATTGGCGAAGGCGTGTACAGTGCCGGGGGCGTACGGCCCCGGATCGGTGGCCACAGCGTAAACCCCGCTTTTATCCAATACCACGGGTGCCCCGGCGTAGGTGTATTTGTCTTCAGGATTCGGGCCACCGTTAGGGATCGGTACTAACATATGGCCTTTTTTGATCTGCATAAACCGGTAGTAGTGAGCATAACCCTGCCCCTCTACTTCCAGCGGCGAGGTCGCGGTGCCCTCCCCCTGATCAATGATGATCTGAATAGCCTGCTGGGCAGAGGCAACATCAGTCACCACAACTGATCCTCCCATCAGATCGGGACCCACCTGGTTGCTCGGCGGAGCAACGAACGCACCGTCCCCTAGTGCCCCAATGGCTTGGGAGATGGCAGTGTAGAATTCACCGATAGTCATCTCATCGTCCACCGCCGCCGCAGTCTTAAAATCGAGTGGCCGTTGCGGCTCCTCGATTTGTAGGAAGGTTTCCAACTGCTCCATGGAAAAAGGCGCTAAGTGCACGGTCAATCCGGACTGAACGCAGCCAGGCAATGGCCCCGGATAAGTTGGAATAAAATCCGGCTTGTCGATCACTGGCGAGCCACCAAGCGCGTTGAGCACATTGGACGCCAATGTCATATGCAACATCTCTTCGACCACCACCGATTCGATGATTGCGGCAATCATTGTGTTCTTGCTGCGGTCCAGGGAGTAAAGCCCATAGAGATACGGCGCAATGGTGGCATGCTCCAGTTCCACCGCCCATTGCAGAGCTTGCAATACGGCTGTCTTGGGAGCGGCACGCGGCCCGGTCAGGCCAGCGGTGAGTGAACGTTGAACTCGAATCATCGGCTTTGCTCCCTTAACGCTTTTGTACGATCAAACGGCGGGCGGCGGCAGCGGCTTTGCCGCCCTGAGGCGCGGCGGGTGGAACGCCGCTATCCGCCTGCTGAGCAGCGGCCACTGGCCGTTTTGGACGTGGCGTGCTCACCGTACTCTTCACTGGATTGTCCAACCACTCGAGCATGGCCGCGCGTTTTGCCGGCGACAGATCCCGGGTCACGGGCATCGAGTTCGGATCGGATACGGGCAACCCGAATGCCAGTTTCATAATGCCGGCGTGCGTCCTCACCGAATCCTCATCGGCCATGTTCAAGAACCGCAGCATCGCCGGATAGAGGTTGGCGTATTGCTGCATGATCGGTTGGATGTCGTTCCACGTGACCGGATCAGGAACATTGAATCCGCTCCACAGCAAAAGACTGATAAAGTTCCACTGATTTTCAGGTCCCGCATTCATGCTGGCGTCTTTAAAAGTGGGGCGAATACCATAGACCTGACCGTCGATGCCGTAGTCAGTACCGGTGTTAAACCAGCGGGGCGTACCCGGATCGCTCAAAGTGAGCACCAGCGTTGCGATTCCGTGGGCATCCGTTGTCACCTCCTCGGCGAATTGCACGGCTGAGGTAGGCGCCGCCACGGGTGGTCCTGCCTGAACGTACGGATGCTCATCCGGCGTCGGTTGTAGCTGGCCGGAATCGAAACTGAACGCCACCGCCGACCCGGACAAACGCTCGCCGAATTGGGTGGCATAGACGGCGACCTCTACTGCATCACCGGGGCTGGCGCGGTAAACATAAGTGTCCGCCCGCACGAATGCGCCGTTGGGCCACTCCGCTATCTCGATACCGGTATTGCCAGTGAGCGTCAACGGTGTCCTTTTTGCCGCTTTGCACTGCGCCGCCGATAGCGCCAGGGCGACCACACCCGCTGTCTGGCGATACCAAGCCGCATCGCTGGCATAACCATCGCTACCGGTGGCGGCGATCGTACCGAGGGAGGTAGCACCAGCGCTTAGCGTCAGATCACCTAGATTGTTGAGCGCCTCACCCGGAGCGGTGGTAGACAAAGCATTACCCAAATCCAGGTAGATGCTGCTTTGCTTCGTATCGATGAGGGCGGGAAAGAAATTGATGCCGCCTTGGGGGGTAAAGAAGTTGCCATGAGCAGCCGCAACGGCCATGAACTGACGGCCAATGATCAGGTGTTGCGGCGCCCCTGGATGTTGCGGACCGATGCTGCCTACCACCCGGCCAACCATGAAGTCGGGCGAGCTAAAGTCCATATTGAAACCGTCTATATTGAACTTTATGGACAACATGCCAGTGGCTTCGGATGCTGTTTTGAGTTGTTGTAAAAACGGCGATGCGAGGTTGTCCGCCCACCTGAGATCACTCAGCACTGAGTGGTAAGCGCTGCCCGCGCCCACATCCCCGTTACCCCCGCCGGTGGCCCGATCCCAGATATCCATGAAGGCCGCCGGCTTATAGTTACCGGCCATCAAGGTATTGCCATTCGCATCGGCAATCCGCACCTCAAGTCCCCAGATTTCCGAGACCAGTTGCTGCTCTGAATCCAGATCAACCAATTTGGCCGCAACCGCGCTGTCAGAGTCGGCGACAATGCATTCCAGTACCGCGTCTGAGCTATCCACCGCCCGCGCCGGCAACCACGCCGAGGTGACGGTACAACCCAGCAATCTAAACGCCGCATCGCCTTCGGGATTGAACCAGCCATTGGGCGGCCTCATGCGCGGGCCTTGCCTCTTTTGATAATGCTGCAGGAATGTGGCGTTGTCGAAATGCCCCGGATCGTTGTTCACCGTCGATACGTTGGCCTGAAACTGTCCGGCGAAATGAAGCCGCAGGGGGTCTAGGTAGCTCATGTTGACTCTCCTTTACGTCCTCTCATCCTCGCATGGCTGGATGATTCCCATTGGATTGCTGGAAGGTAGAAATAGCGGCTGAGCGCGCGTGGACCCCGCGCTGAATACGGGCTTTAGGTTCCTAGGGTACCAGGGCGAACGGCTTAGAGCACAGGTCTTGAATAACCGGGGCTACAGGGTGTCTTGACAATCAGCAAAGGCGAATGGAAGGTGCGCGAACAACGCTTTTTAGAGGTCCCATCATGGCTATCGCTAGAAAAAGAAACCAACTCACGGAAGAAGAATACCTGGCAAGTGAGCTGACCAGTGATATTCGCCGCGAATATATAGACGGTGAAATCTATGCCATGTCCGGAGCGAAGATGGCTCACAATCGTATTGTCATTAATGTGCTTAGGACACTTGGCAATCATCTTGAAGGACATCCTTGTGAGCCTATCGCATCTGACATGAAAGTAAGGGTGGAGGGAAACTATTTTTACCCTGACGTCATGGTGGATTGCGCAGAATTGAATGACGATGCCAGCTACACCGAAAGCCCTGTTCTTATAGTAGAGGTACTTTCCCGCTCTACGCGTAAGACAGATAAGACGTTAAAGATGGCCGCTTATAAAAGAATCCCGACCTTGAAAGAATACATTCTTATTGAGCAGGATTTTGTCGATGTGGAGGTGGTTAGAAGGAATCAAGATTGGCGATCAGCGCATTATTTCCTGGGAGACGAGATTTATTTGGAATCCATCGATCTCAGTCTTTCGGTAGAAGAGATATACGTAAGGGTTCAAAACGAGGACATCACTGAGTATTTCGCCAACAAGAACTTGACCACCACTGGAGACTGAGCACCGTGACATACGAAACAATCCTCTACGAAAAAGACGGGCCTATCGCATTCGTCACCCTGAACCGGCCCGACAAACTCAACGCGCTATCCGCGGAACTACAACTGGAGGTGCGCGAGGCGCTCGAGGATGCCGGCTGTCACGACGACGCCATCCGCGTCATCGTGCTGAAGGCTGCGGGCAGGGCTTTCAGCGCCGGTTTCGATATCACAGCAGGCGCCGACAATCACGCCGTCGCCCGCCGCGCCCGTTTCTTGAAGGGCAAAGGCTTTAGTGCTTCGGCTTGGTGGGATGTATTTTGGAACAACCCCAAGCCGATCATCGCGCAGATCCAAGGCTTTTGTATCGCTGGCGGCTTGGCCACCGCCACTTTTTGCGACTTGCGCATCTGCGCCGAGGACGCCAAGTTCGGCGCCCCCGAAATCCGCACGGGCGGTCCCTACATTCCAGCGGTGTGGCCGTGGGTCGTCGGCATGAGCAAAGCCCGCGAGTTGCTCTATACCGGCAATCTCATCGACGCCCAAGAAGCCAAACGCCTCGATCTGGTCAACCAGGTGGTGCCGGCCGCCGCACTCGATGAAGCCGTGCTGCGCCAAGCCCACACCATCGCCAAACTGCCGGCGGCGACGGTGGAATACAACAAAAAACTCATCAATATGTCCTATGAACTCATGGGCATTCGCCAAGTCATTGACCGTTCCATGGAACTGGAAGCGGCAACGCTTGCCAGCACCGGCGCATCGCCGGAGATCGATGAGTTCAACGAGATTCGCGCCGAGCAGGGTTTGAAGGCGGCGCTATCGTGGAGTGCCGAACGTTTCGAGGCGGAAGATGCTTGGTTCAGGGGCGACAGGAAACGCCGGTAGCACGAAGAAGAAGCGATGCAATCACCCCACCCAACCGTCTTCATCTCATACGCCCGCGATCAAGAATCCAGGGTTGTAGCACTCGCAACGCGCCTGCGCCTAGACGGCATCGAGGCGAATATAGACCGCTGGTTAGTGCAACCGGGGGAGCGCTGGTCAGATGTGCTAGCGGGCGCTATTCGCAATAGCAATTGCGTCATTGTCGTGTTGTCGCGCCAATACTCCGAACAATTGAAAGCTGGCCAAGGACCTGCTTCCGCGGAGTTCGAGCTTACGTGCAAGTTAGCCGAGAATGACGGCGGATTACGGATCATTCCTATCAAGATGGGATTTGACGTCCGGCTACCGCCTGATCTTAGGGACCGTCACATCCTGGATTTTTCCGATGCCGAGAATGAGGCGGCCTATAGTGAGACGGTCTATGTAGAACTGCTTAACGCCCTACTTGGCCATTCAAACGCGCCACCGGTTGGCACTGTGCCGGCTTACACCCGCCTTAGTGCGTCTGACGTTGCCCACGGTGATGACACATTCGTGGTGCGTTCTATTGATTTAGACCATTTTCGCGGCACTGAATACCTGCGGATTCATCTTGAGCCCCCGCGACTGGGCCACGGCCAATGGGTGCTCCTACTGGGCGAAAACGGTGCCGGCAAGAGCAGCGTTCTATGGGCCATGGCGATGGCCCTAGGCGGCAGCGAATTGATCCAAGGCGTTCTGTCCAACCTTAGCGCGGAGCTGGTTCACTCAACGGCGCACACGGCCCGCATTAACGTCAGCACTGAATTACAGCCTTTTGAATGCACGTTTAGGCGGCAAGGACAGCGGACTTATTTAGCGTCGGCGGCCAGCGTGCCGGCCTTACCACTGTTCGCCTATGGTGTCACCCGTGGTTCCGCGCTAGGCGGCAGCGCCCGCGCCGTGGAGCTAGACCGTCCCATTGACGCCGTGGGCACGCTTTTTAATCTAGGCTCGAATCTCATTCACGCGCAGACGTGGCTACGCGATCTGGAGCATGGCGCGTTGAAGGGCTCGACGGCGACCACTTGGACGTTTGAAGCCGTGTCCAATGTATTACTGAGCTTGCTGCCGGGCGTGGACGAGATAGAGATCGCCACTCAAGGTGTGCTCGTTCGTGGCCCACGGGTTGGAGAATGCACATTGGCATCGTTGAGCGATGGTTATTTAACGGCCATCGGTTGGGTGCTAGACATGATCGCCAGGTGGAGCCATTGCAAAATTCAAAATGGACATGAGATCCCACCGAATTTTAACGAGCACATGACCGGCATTGTGTTGATTGACGAGTTGGATCTACACCTGCACCCGCGCTGGCAAAGCACCATCGTGGCCGATCTACGCAAAGCTTTTCCCCGCATGACTTTTGTCGCGACGACCCATAATCCACTCGCCTTGCTAGGAGCGGACACCGGGGAGGTGCATGTATTACGCAACAGCGGTGGTGAACTCGACGCCAGACAGATCGACCTGCCACCCGGTATCCGGGCGGACCAAGTGCTCACGGGCGAGTGGTTCGGGTTGACTTCAACACTAGACAAAGATACGCAAGCCAAGCTCGAAGAGCACCGCCAGTTCTTACGCGGCGGCGCCGATGAAGGTCACGAGCGGCGCCGCGCATTGGAGTTGGAGTTGCGCAGCCGGCTCACTTCTTTCGCCGATACCTCTGAGGACCGCGCGGAGTTGGAAGCGGCGGCGCGGGACTCGGATATCGACTACCTCTGCGCCACGGTCGAGCAACGCAAAGCGTTGCGGGCACGGCTGCGCGACAAGATCCAACAGGCCAAAAGTGCCAAGCAATGATGCGGTTTGAAACACGGCCTAGCGCGGGCCGCGCGGAATTCGAGGCTAAGGCGGCACCCCACAAAACAGCGGTCGGGGCATTGGCAGCGGCCAGCACGAGCACGGCATCGACGATCGACCCCACGATCAACGAATACATCAAGGACAACGCGATTTGGGGCGAAGTCAAACCGGCTTTCATGGCCGCGCAGCACCGCAAATGCGGTTATTGCGAAGTAAAAATTACAGAGGCAGCAGGCGACGTTGAGCACTTCCGGCCTAAGAATGCGCTATGGGAGTTAACAGCCCCAGGCGCCGAGTTGGAAGACCTAGTTAATCAACGGGGCCGCAAGTACAACAAACGTTTCGACTCGGGCTATTACTGGTTAGCGTATGACTGGGATAATTATCTGGTCGCATGCGCAACTTGCAATCAACGCTGGAAAAGCGCCCTGTTTCCCGTTCAGGCGCGGCGCACCCGCGCACCACAAGAAGGCGATGAACACACCGAACATGCGCTCCTGCTGGATCCGTTTGGCCCCCTAGATCCCGCCGCGCATCTTACTTTTGGTGTGCTGGGCGATATAACGCAGCCCGTGACAGCAGTCTTCTTGGTGAGAAAACTATTGAGACCTGCGGCCTAGACCGCGAGAGCCTGCGCAGCGCACGGCTCGAAAAAGCCGAGCAAACCTACCGGCTACTCACCCGGCTAGACAATACCGACGATGATGCGCGCATCGCCGAGATGCTGGAGGATATCCGCGCTCTAGGGGATGAGAGATTTGCCCATTCCGGCATGGTGCGCGCCATCTATGAGTTCGTCACGCAATCGAGTTGGGCGGATTTATAAACCTATCGGCAACACCGCCACCCTCATTGCGCTGTGTTGGCGGCGGCGCTCGCCGCGATGTCTATACCACTCAACGCCTCGTAGAGCTTGAACATCGACGGCTGCGCATCACCGCCCGCGTCCATGGCCGCCGCGCTCACGAATAACTGATGCGCATTGGCCGTGAGCGGCAGCGGCATAGCGAGATCGCGGCCGGCCTGCAAGACGATGGCTAGATCCTTCAAGAAGATCTCCACCGTTCGCGACGCCTCCGGAGCACCCGCCAGCACTGACGGCACCCGCGCGCTAAAAATCTCGGAGTTGCCGCGGCCATTGTGAATCACATCGAAAGTGACATTGGGATCGGCGCCGGCCCGCACCGCGAGCGCCATCGCCTCGGCCGCCGCCGTCATATGCACCCCCACCAAAAGCTGATTGATCATCTTGACGGTAGCCGCCGCCCCCGCCCGCTCGCCGACGCGGTAGACACGGTTGCACATGGCATCCAAGGCTGGCCGCGCCGCCGCCATGGCGGCCTCAGAGCCCGCCACGATGGCCGTGAGCGTACCCTCGTCAGCACCGCGCTGGCCGCCCGTCACCGGCGCCTCCAGATAATCAAACCCACCGCTTGCCACGCCTTCGGCGAGCGCGCGTCCTTCCGCGGGCGCCATGGTCGTGTGCATAACGACAGTGGCGCCCGCGGGCAACACACTCATCACATCCGCATCAGGCGCTAGCAACTCGCCCGCCTCGGCCGCGTTAAACACACAGATATGCAATAACTCGGCGCCTTCCGCCGCTGCCGCCGCCGTTGCTTCTGCTGCTCCACCGGCGGCTTCCAGTGCCTTCGACTTGGCGGCGGCAAGGTCGAATCCGCGTACCGAGAAGCCGGCGCGGTGCAAGTTGATGCTCATGCCAAGACCCATCGCGCCCAGGCCGATGAAACCTACCCGCTGATTCATCGATTAACCCTTTCCCGGTTGTTTAGTCCGCCTCTTCGAGGGTAAAAGCGCTGATCGAACAAAGCTTGGCGGCACGCTCAATGGCCTCACGCTGCGTCTTTTAGATCAGCGCCCGCGGCAATGATCCGGCAGGCAACGACATGGCCGGAAACAGCGTGGACGGCCCCAGCGCGCCGGTGGGCCGCCCGCCGGCCTCAAAGCGCGCGCGGCGCTGCTGCCAGGCCCGCCCCTCACCGTATCGGTGGCAGTATGCGACGGTGGGCAGTGGTAGTTATAGGCATCAAAGAAGGCTGCACGGCACGCAAAGCGCACCGCGCCGGTTGCGCGAACACTGCGCCAGCTAGCTGCTACTCGGCCCTTGCGTACACCACCATGTAGCTCGGTCCGCCACCGCCGGTCCCAACGGGAACCCCGGAACCGCAGCCTGACGGGATGAACGAACCGGAACCGCCCGAACCGCAGCCTGACGGGATGAACGAACCGGAACCGCCCGAACCGCAGCCTGACGGGATGAACGAACCGGAACCGCCCGAACCGCAGCCTGATGGGATGACCGAACCGGAGCCACCGGCGCTGTCGGCGCCAGCGGCGGCTTGGTACACGTAAGTGATAGGCATCGCCAATCCCCCTTCCTAAGTGTGCGCTACCCAAGAGTTATAACGAGGGAGTTATAACGAGGGCACTGTGCGAGGTGAAAGAACTTCCCCCACGCCGCATACTCTACTGCTTAAGCGCAAAGCGCGTCCATGATAGCGGGCGCTACTGTGCCGGGGAACCGTTCCGCCGGTTCCTAGGAAAGTGACCGGGCGCTCCTGCTGGAATGCGGTAGTATTGTGCCGGCTGTACATTTGTTCCAAAACAACTGCCTGAGGTGGCAAGAGTAGCCATGACGAAGCCCGTGTGCGCCATTGTCGGATCCGGCGAAGGTCTTAGCCGGGCGCTGGCCGCCGAGTTCGCCAGCCGCGGGTTCGGCATCGCGTTGATTTCACGCTCTGAGGCGAACGGTGCCACCGCCCTGGCGGCGATTGCCCTGGCGGCGGTTTTTGAAGGAGTAGTGGATGGCATACAAACTGTTCTACGCGCTGGGGAGCGCGGCGATGGGTATCCGCGTACTCCTGGAAGAAATCGGCGCTCCCTACGAGTTAATCCAAACGACGATTGCCAAGGACGGGCACCGCCCGCCTGAACAACTGGCACTCAATCCGAACGGCTGGATCCCCATTCTCGTTTGGGATGAGAACGCCATGTACGAGGGCGCCGCCATAACGGTATTCTTGTGCGATCGTCATCCCGCAACGAAGCTGGCCCCTGCTATAGCTGATGCGCAGCGGGGCCTGTTTCTACAGACCTTGGTTTATTTCTCCAGCTCCGTTCAGAATGCCTTTCAACTCAACTATTACCCGCAGCGTTTTGCCGACACCCCAGCCGATGAACCCGGCGCGCAACGGCGTGGCAACCGGCGGCTGCGGGAAACGTGGAAGGTGATTGACGACCAGATTGGCGACAACGAGTGGGTGCTGGGCGAGCGGTTCAGTGCCGTGGATATCTATCTCTTTATGCTGACCACATGGCTGCGGCCATCGCGGGGACAACCATCGGTGGACGAGTTTCCCAATGTCAAGCGCATTGCCGATGCGGTGTTGCCGCGAAGAAGCGTCCAATCGGTCTACGAAAAGTGGATCGCTGAGCGAAGCGCCGGCAATTGACGAAAAGCCATGCCACTTTCAAGGAGGGTTGATTCTCACTGGTAGCGAGGATTGTCTAGTCCGGTGCAGCAAGAATCTTCTCGTATACCCCTGGTGGGTAGTTGCTCATGTGGGGCTCTGGGGCCTTAGGTCCGGGCTGCGCCAGCCTAGCGCCTTCACCATCGCAATGTGACGATGTTTTGCAGCGCGCCATCCGCTCCATGGCGAGTTTGCCGGTAGACAATTCGATCTGGGTGTTGCCGCCGGCCGTGGTGATGGCCGGGTGGTATAAACCGTCAATTTTGTTCATCTTGCCGCCGCCGATCAGATATGGAACTGCACGCATCGCGGTACCTGGACTAACAATGCGTTGGTATGAAACAACGTGAGTGCGCGCGGCGAACACTTAGGGGCGCCCTTAGGAGTTATACATGACCCATTGGAAAGAGTTTGGACTGCGCCACCGGGTGCCTTTGTCGGCACGTACGCAAGTCGTAGAGGCACCGGATCGTTTGCGCCCGTTCCTGGAGCAACGATACCGGCTGCTAGCCGAGCCTCTTCGTGGCATTCACGCTGGCGAGGAAATAATGCATGGGCTTTATGAGCGTACCGCCACTGGGGTGGATACGGACGCCATTATCGACGCGGCGCAGGTGTTTCTCGCGTCGTTGAATGAGGAGCAACGTGGTAGAACTTGTTTTGCCATGGATGCGGTTGAGTGGCGTACCTGGTTAAACATCCATGTGAACTTCTACCGCCACGGTGTCATGCTCGAAGAACTGGATGAGGCTGGCCGCCGGTGCGGCTTGAACCTGCTTCGCGCCACTTTGTCCGCGCGTGGTTTCAAGCAGGCGCGTGACATCATGCGTGTCAATGAATTCCTGGCGGCGTTAACCGGGAGTCATGATGAGTTCGGTCAATGGCCGTATTTTATTTCTATTTTCGGTACGCCTTCGAGCGAGTTGCCGTGGGGTTGGCAGATAGACGGACATCATCTCAATTTGAACTGCGTTGTGTTGGGCGACCAACTCATCGTCGCGCCCGCCTTCATGGGCTCGGAGCCATGCCAATTCGACGACGGGCCATTGGCGGGCACCCATTTGTTCGCCGATGAGCAGCGGGCAGGTTTTAATTTAATCCGTAGCTTCAGTGGTGAACAGCGCGAGCGTGGCATCGTGCGCCCTTCGATTGCCCCGGAGGCACTGCCCAAGAATATGCAGCACCCTGTTGACGGCCGCATGCTTGCGGGTGCGTTTCAGGACAACGCGAGAATCGAATACGAAGGCGTTCGCGGCGCCGATATGAGCGATGCACAACGGCAATTACTGCGCTCTTTGGTGGGCATCTATGTGGGCTGGACCCGCGACGGTCATGCGGGGGTGCAAATGCACCGGGTAGAACAGCATCTGGATGAAACATGGTTTAGCTGGATGGGAGCAACCGGTGACGAGGGTCCGTTTTACTACCGCGTACATAGCCCGGTGGTACTTGTCGAATTCGATCATCATCCGGGTGTGGTGTTCGATAATCTAATGCCAACGCCGCACCATATTCACACCGTTGTTCGTGCTCCCAATGGCGGGGACTATGGCACCGACTGGTTACGCCAACATCATGAGCACTTCGACCACAGCCACGGTTATCACCGGCGCCGCTAGGGACGTGCGGGTTGCCTGAGCGATTTTAATAGGTTCGCATCGAAGTAAAATCGCTACAACGTTCCGCCGTGCCTCGACTCCGCGCGGTGCTCCCTGGTTTGCAATGGGTTGCTACCAGTCATGCACCGCTGGTGCTGGCCAGCTTTGAGCGCAACGGGATTGTGGCCCTGGACGGCGTGAGCGAGCGTGGTCATCGCGATCTAGGCCACCATATCTTTGGATTCTCCGCGGGCCAGATCTACGATTATTGACTGAATACGTTGCTCTCTAGCGAAGTCGCCGGACAGGATCTTCATTCCGTCTCATCGGTCTTCTCTGATCACTGCGAGCTGCCCGGCCACCGCACTGGCGACCGCGTCTTTAGCGTCAACAATATAAAAGTGATCACCAGGAAATAATTGTTGCGTGAACGAAGCGCAGGTTTGTTCACGCCAAGCTGCCAACATGGTTGGCGAAATAGACCGATCTTGTTCGCCACCGAACACAGTGATCGGGCAATCTAGAGGATCGCCAGGCACGAATGAATGGGTTTCCAACAGCGTCACGTCCGCCCTCAGGATGGGCAAAAAAACGTTTTGCAGATCAGCATTGCGCCGGATCGATTCGGGGACGGCGCCGTAGAGATGGTGCAGTTGTTCGATGAATGCCTGATCGGGTAAAAACCGCAACGGTTGGTCGCCCTTGGCCAGTTGAGGGGCCGCCCGTGATGATAGAAACAAGTGGACCGGTTGTGCTTGTTCAAGCGTCCGTAACTGGCGGGCTACCTCGTAGCTAACTATGGCCCCCATGCTGTGGCCTAGAAAAGCAAAAGGTTTGTCAACATACGCCAATAAGGCTTGTGTTAGCGCATCGACCAAGACAGACATCTGCGTCACCGGCGACTCTTGCAGCCGTTCTTCGCGTCCCGGTAGTTGCATCACGCAGACCTCTATATCTTCGGGCAGCCTCTGCGGCCAATCACGAAACGCGGACGCGCCGCCGCCCGCGTACGGAAAACAGAACAGGCGCATGCGGGCCTGTGGTCTAGGGTGTGGCTGTGTTATCCAGCTTGTTGTTGAGGGGGGCAATGGGCCTATATCGGATGGGCCTATATCAGGAGAGCCACCGGCAAGCGCTTTGCTGATGACGCTGGCCAATTCGCCAATGTCAGGTGTGCTGAACATCTGCTCCACGGCGACTTCGACGGCTAAATCAACCCGGATCCAAGTTATTAACTCCACCGCCGTTAATGAATCGATGCCCAAATTGCTCAACGCTTCTCGGCCGTTTAAATCAGAGGCCGGTACGCGCAAAGTCTGGGCGATACGTTCTAGTAGATAGGCCGTGAGCAGACTGTGACGCTCATTGGGGCTGGATGCTTTTACCTGCCGCGCCAGTGCTTGCGCCTTGGATGTTGCATCTTCTTTTGATGCATCCGTGGATGTGACTAACTCCGAGAGTACGGGCCATTGCGAAGCACCCGGTACTCGCCGCACGAAAGTTGGCCAGTCCAGTGGAATGACACCCGCTTGAGTCATGCCACCATCAGACACTAAATGCGCCATGATCTCGCATCCTTGTTGCGCGGTCATGGGCTGCCATCCGTCATTCATCAACCGGCGCATAACCGTTTCTGACGTAGCCATGCCCACATCCGCCCACGGCCCCCAGTTAATAGCTAGCGCCGGCAAACCGCTGCGGTTTCGAAAATGCGCCAATGCATCCATCAAGGCATTGGCGGCGCAGTAGTTGGCCTGACCCGCCGAGCCGAGCAGGGATGCCACTGAGGAGAACATCACAAAAAAATCCAGCTGGTGATCAAGGGTCTGCACATGTAGCTGCCAGGCGCCACCTACTTTTGGCGCGGCGACGGCTTGAAAACGCTCCGCCGTTTGCGCGGTGAGCATGCCATCATCAAGCACACCCGCGGCATGGATGATGCCGCGTAAGGTGGGTTTCGCCAGTTGCAATACTTTGTTGACATCCCGCGGCGAGGACATATCCGCTGCGACCACCTGCACGCGGACACCGCGCTCTTGAAGTTGTTCGACCGCCGTTTGTTGCGCAGCGGTTGTTGTCCCCTTGCGTCCGATCAGAAACAAATGCCGGGCACCCGATGCAACCAGGAACTGAGCGACTTGCAATCCCAGCGCGCCCAACCCACCCGTCACCAAATACGATGCGTCCGCTTGAAGACGAAACCCGCAGGCCGCGTTGCCCGCCGATTGGGCGCGGCGCACTCTGGCGACATAACGTTCCCCGCAGCGATAGGCAATCTGAGTCTCACCATCGTTACGGCCTAGCTCTCGCAGCAATAACTCGCCGTCATCCGCACCGGCCTCTAAATCCACGCAAGTGCAAGAAAACTCCGGATGCTCGATCTGCAAGGTGCGGCCAAAACCCCATAGAGGCGCTTGCCAGATGGATACATGGGCACTTTTTTCATTCGCACTAATTGCATTCGCACTAATTGCATCCGCGCCAATTTCATCGGCGCTGATCGCTTGCGCGCCGCGGGTGACCAACCACACCGGTGCGATCTTTCCCGCGCGCTTTAGCGACTGTACCAAGTGCAGGGCAGCGGCAACGCTCTCACCGTAGTTGTGTTCCTGCGCGTCCAAGCTCCAAAGATGAACCACGCCGGCGAGCGGCTGCGGTAAATGCTCCGCCACTAGCCGATCGATTTGGGCGCCAACTTTGGCATTAACCGTATAGTGATTCGAGGCTACTTGTTGATGATCCGGACCGGCTGCAACAATGCAACAACTCTGCCCTTGCTGTTCAAGCTGGGCGGCAAGCCGCGTCCCGCATCCATTGGCATCAGCCAGGATCAGCCAGCTGCCGGCTTGCGCCAGGTTGCGTTGCTCATCGTTGTAAGGTTTGCGCTCCCAGTGCAGTTGATAAAGCCATTGCGCCACCCTGTACGCGGATGGCTGGCCCGGTGCTAGCGCCCGCCGTAGCCCGAACACGGAGACAGGGCGTAACGTGAAATCGTCAATTGCCGCTACCGGCTCCCCCTGCTGATCGAAGAGTCTCAAATTGACGCTACGGATACGCTCGGATTGCGTCCCGGTTGCTTTTACCCAAAGAGCGCCCTGTGGAACTTTCGACCATTGTATTGAGCCGGCGGCAAAGGGTAAGTAGATTTCATCTTTGTCACTTTCAGGAAACAATGCTTCACCGATCCGCAAGCTGGCATCCAACAGCACCGGATGCAATTGGTAAGCATTGGCGCCAGTGCTCGGAGCCTCTTTAGGCAGTTCTATGCGTGCTAAAACCGCCGCCGGCTCCGGCGTTAAAAAACCGAGTTCTGCAATAGCCATAAACGAGGGGCCATACTTCACTCCTTTGCTATTGAAGCGTTGACTCAATGCTTGCAAATCGATGCGTTGAGAACCGTGTATTTGTAACTGCGCCGCGTCGATGCCGGGCGCAGCGCCGGTTTCCCGGCGTTTAATTGTGCCTGCGGCGTGGTTTGTCCACTTATTCCCGCTAGCCGGTTTACTGAAAATTCCAAAGCGGTGGGCGCGCCCGTCTTCATCGATAATGATCTGGACGGTGAGCGGCGCATCGGTCAACAACATGGCCTGCTGAATGGAGACATTGCAAATCTGCAATTCAACATGACCTAAAGCAATGCGGCCGGCGGCCAGTGCCATCTCGAAATAAGCGCTAGCGGGGAACACGGCGCTGTCAAATACCCGGTGATCAGCTAGATACGCGGGATCCGAGGCACTTAAGTTCGATTCAAAGATCGCACTACTGCTGGCAGTAGCAAACCGGCGGTGAACCAACGGATGCAGGACGGGGCCAGCGGGCGCCGTTGATTGAATATCTGTCCAGTAGCGTTGACGCCGCCATGGATAATTCGGCAAAGTGACTTTCTGGCGCCGGGCGCCGTGGAAACGAAGCCAGTTTATATTCGCCCCGCGCAGGTGTAGCTGTGCCAGGCTGTAGAGCAACGTAGTCCACTGCGCTTCGGGTCTGAGGCTAGGCAGCCATGTGCTATCCTGCGCCGGCACACAACCCCGGCCTAGGCCGAGCAATGTGGGCCGCGGACCCACTTCAACAAAGGTTTCAATCTTCTTCTTGTGCGCAGCGGCGATACCGTCCGCGAAGCGCACCGCTCCCCGTAAATGCTCGACCCAATACTGCGGCCAATGCTCTGCGCTGAGCAGTTCACCCGATAGCGCCTGCCCGGTGACATTGGAGATCACGGTCTTGGCCGGCGAGCGGTAAGAGATCTGCGAGGCGATGGCGTGAAAGTCAGCCAGAATAGGCTCCATCAATGGCGAGTGAAAAGCGTGTGATACTTTGAGCTGAGTGGTTTTGATGTTGCGTTCGTGCAGGCCTCTCACCACCTCTTGTACGGTCTCTCCCCGGCCTGAAATAACAATACTCCGAGGCCCGTTGACGGCGGCGATAGACACCTCGGAGGCAACGCCCGCAAGTTGTTCACTCACGGTAGCCTCATCCGCCGCGACACTCACCATCTCACCGCCGCAGGGCAGCGACTGCATGAGCCGGCCACGCGCCGCGACTAAAGTTAAGCCGTCTTCTAGGGAGAATACGTCAGCCATACATGCCGCTGCGTATTCCCCGATGCTATGTCCTAGTAACAGTTCCGGCTCTATCCCCCACTCTTGCCACAACTTGGCCAGCGCGTACTCCAGGGCGAATAGAGCCGGTTGCGTGTACGCGGTTTGATGCAGTGCTTCACCCGACCACATCACCTCGAGCAGAGGTTTATCCAAATGCTCCCGTAGCAGGTACGCGCATTGGTCAAGCCAAAAACGGAAGGTGGGCGCGATGTCGTACAACTGCCGTCCCATGCCCACATATTGCGCCCCTTGGCCGGTGAACAAGAACGCAACTTTGGGTGGCCGTCTGCCGGTGACGCCAGCCGATAAACTCCGCGGCGCGCTACCGCCGGCGAAAGCCAGCAAATCCTTTTGCATAGCGGTTGAGGATTCACCGATGATGGCGATGCGATGGGCGAAATGGCTGCGGCCCACCGCTGCCGTATAACAAACATCCGCCAATTCGCCCCCGGCCTCCACGCCCGGCAGCGTCTGCAACAACGCCGCGTAACGCCGGGCAAGCGCCGGCAGGGTGGATTGATTGTGCGCCGATAAGGTTAAAAGATGCTGGCTGACAAGAGGCTGGGGATGCACCACCGGCCGGCAGGTTGATCCGGCTGCAACGGCCGCCGGCGGTGCTTGCCCCACGATCAAATGCACGTTGGTGCCACTCATGCCAAACGCGCTGATCCCGGCATAACGCTCGTTCGAGTCCCATGGGATGGATGCCGTGGGCACCCGCAAAGGCCACTCGCTCCAAGGGATCCGGGGATTGGGCTCGGAGAAATTCAAATGGGCCGGGATCACCTGATGCTGTAATGACAGCACTACCTTCATGAGCCCGGCAATGCCCGCCGCCGCATCCAAGTGCCCCACATTGGTTTTAACCGAACCTAGATAGAGCGGATGCTGCCGCGCCTGACACAGGACTCGCGCGATGGCCATCACTTCGATCGGATCGCCAAGAGGGGTGCCGGTCCCGTGGGTTTCGATGTAATCGAGTTGGTGAGGATGGAGCCCGGCATTGGCCAGCGCGCTTTGCAGCATTGCCCGCTGTGCCGGACCGCTGGGTGTGGTGACAGTGCGGGCATGGCCATCGTGATTGGCCGCCGAACCGTGGATCACGGCCAAGATACGATCGCCATCGGCTTGCGCATCGGCCAGGCGTTTCAGCGCCACCATGCCGCAACCTTCACCCTGCCCGAAACCATCCGCCTTGGCATCAAAGGTCTTGCAGCGGCCATCGGCAGACAACGCTTTCATTTGGCAGATGCCGATCAAATGCTGCGGCGCCAGGATCAGGCTCACGCCCCCGGCCAAAGCGAGATCGCTCTCCCGGCATGCCAGCGACCGACAGGCAAGATGAACCGCCAGCGAAGATGAGGAGCACGCGGTATCCACCTGCATAGCGGGTCCGTGGGCATCGAGGATGTGAGCAATACGTCCAGCCGCTAATCCGCGCAAACCACTGAGTTGAGCGTAACGGTCGATCTCGCGCTGATCGGTCGCATAGATGCGCTGCATCGAATAGTCGTCCCAGTACTGGCCCACGAATACACCGGTTTGGCCGCCCTTGAGATCGCTGGCTGCGATGCCGGCATGTTCGAGCGCCTCCCAACTGACTTCCAATAACAGTCGTTGTTGCGGATCCAAGCTGGCGGCTTCGCGCGGCGACAGGCCAAAGAACTGCGGATCGAATTGATCGACGCCGTCCAGGTAATGCCCCTGGCGCACATACATTTTCCCCGGCACTGAAATTTCAGGATCATAATAAGCGTCTACCTGCCAGCGCGACGGCGGAATATCGCCTAGCCCATCGCGGCCAGTTGAGAGCAGTGTCCAAAATTCATCCGGGGTGTTGACGCCACCGGGAAAGCGGCAACCCATTCCAACAATGGCTATGGGCTCGGCAGGCGCCGGATTTCGGGTAGATGCTGTTTCTAATGCGGTCAGTTTGCGGCGCAGGCGTTGGACTTCTTGCAGGGCTTCGTCCAGTGATGCGCGATTAGGGTGTGCGGACATATGACTAGCGGTTAGTATTTGTACAGTTTTAGTAATCGTGCAGTTTGAAGCGCTGCATTTTGCCGGTTGCCGTTCTGGGAAGAGTATCGATAAATTCCACCCAGCGGGGTCTTTTATGAATAGCCAGTTTCGCCACGCAGAGTTTTAGAAGTTCCGCCAACAATTCGCCGGTGGCGCGGTGCTCATGGTCCAAGCAGACAAAGGCTTTTGGTTTTACCAGCCCGGCATGGTCCCGCTGCCCGATCACCGCGCACTCGAGCACGGCTTCATGGGTGTTCAAGACATGCTCGATTTCGATCGGCGATACCCACAAGCCACCGACTTTGAACATGTCATCACCCCTGCCCGCATGCCAGTAGAAGCCGTCTTCATCCACATAGTACCGATCGCCGGTCAACAACCACTCGCCACGGAAGGTCTCACGGCTTTTTTCGTATTGATGCAGGTAGAACAGTGCGACGGATTCGCCTTTGACCATCAGGTGACCGGTTTCACCTTGGGATACATCAAGGCCATCGTCATCGACCAGGCGGATCTCATATCCAGCCAAGGGTTTACCACTGCTGCCGGGGCGGATTGTGCCGGGACGGTTGGCGAGAAAAGTGTGATAACTCTCGGTGCAACCGATGGTATCGAGGATCTCGAGACCCGTGCCATCTTTCCACGCTTGCCATACGGGCGCTGGCAGGGCTTCGCCGGCGGACAAACACATCCGCAAGGAAGATAGATCGTAGCGCTGATGAAATTCAGGTAACGCCAATATGGCGGAATAAACTGTCGGCACACCGACGAAGATGGTCGGCTCGAAGGATTCTATAGTCTGCAAAACCCCCGCCACTTGCCGGGACGAACCGGCATAGAGTACGCAGCTCGCCCCCACATACCAGGGGAAAATCAAGTTGGCGCCGATGCCGTAAACAAAAAATAACTTGGCGGCGGAAAACGTGCGATCGGATTCATTGATGCCGAATAAATCCACACCCACTAGTTGGGCGATGAGCGGGTAGTCTTTGTGGGCGTGCAAAATACCCTTGGGCGGACCCGTTGTGCCGCTGGAATAATGCAGTGAACAGAAATCATCCCGGTGCGTTGGCTCCGCCTGCAAAGTCAGCGGCTCGTTTTTTATCCAGTCCGCGAATGAGCGATCCTCCGCCCGCGCTGCTTGTCCGATAACGATGACCTGTTCGAGCGTTGAGTGTTGATCTCGAATCGAGGCGATCGTGCCGAGCAGGCTTTGGTGAACAATCAACACCCGCAGCCGGCTGTCGCGCAAAATATAATTGTACTCTTCACCGTTTAGCAGCGTATTCATGCCTAAGGCGGTGGCTCCGATCTTGGCGATGGCAAAGAATGCTGTGACCCACTCGGCCCTATCGGGCGAGAGGATGCCGACGCAATCGCCAAAGCGCACATCCAGTTTCTTGAGCGCGTGCCCCACTTGATTGACTTGCGCCACGGCTTGTCTAAAAGTCATGCATCCCTCAGCGCTATACAGGGCGGTTTTATCGGCCCGCGCGGCCAGGTTGTGCTCCAAGATTTGGCAGATGTTGTAATACTGGGGTAGGTCCGCTGCTTTCATGGTGGCGTGATCTATTCGCTACGCAATCTATTCGCCATGGGCCCCTGCATAAGCCGCTACCAGTTCGCCAAAGGTTTCCGGATAAACCTCTCCTTCCAAGATGGCGGCAGGGATATAGCCGACTTGTGCTTCAATTGCGGCGAGCAAGGCCATGAAGGCGGCGGAGTCAAGTCCAAAGGTGTCCAGCAGATCATCGTCGTCAATAACGTCCGGCAACGGCATGGGGGAGTGCTCCGCCACCACCGCCGCGAGTTTGCGCTGGACAATCTCTCGTATGTTCAATCTCTACACTCCCGGGCAAGTCGAATCAGTGCTAAGCAATGTCAGTGTTGGGCAATATGAAGGCGGCCAGCGAGCCCATCAGGAAATTGCCGGCATGACCGGTGCTGGGGTCAACGCGTGTGTACCCGCAACAACGCTAGGCGCCTGTAGAGCAGCATCGGTGCAAGCGTGAAGTATTTTGCCTCGAGCATCGCCCGCTGCGACTGTGGGCACTTCCTCCAGGCGCCTGGCCGTCAGGCCGGCCACACGCATTTAGAGCAAACAGTGCAACTGTTTGAGAATGTGTTGGACGAGAACAACAACGAAGCGCAATGCCGGCTCTTGCGCAGAGATCGTTCAGCGCGTGGGCGCTGTAGGCGTCAAGCGCTAGCGGCAAGTCGTTCATCGGATTGGCCGAGTTCATTGGACTGCATCGGGGTTGGAAAATCACTTTTACGGAATACACTGCGCACATCAACGTTGAACTCCCCGCGCAACGCTTCCATACCGCCGGCTTCCCGGTCGATAAGGCACACGATTCCAACAATACGGCATCCAGCCTCGCGCATGGCACGAGCCGCACGTGCCGTGGACGTACCTGTAGTGACGACATCATCGACGACGACGACTGATGTACCCTCCTCTAGCTCATTCTCGATAAAGCTGCGCGTACCGTGCTCTTTGCGCGCCTTGCGGACAATCGAGCCAAGATTGGTGGGATGATCAGTCTGCGCAGCGCGCATCACCACGGCGGCAGTGATGAAGTCAGCCCCCATGGTCAAGCCGCCAATCGCTTGCGGCTTTTCAGGTAATCGATTGATCTCATGCAGGAACTCATCGGCGATCAGCGCTAGCGCCTCGCCGTTTAAGGTCGCTCTCTTGCAGTCAAAGTAAAATTGGGACTTGGCACCTGTACTCAGCACAAAGTCGCCTTCCAACAGGCACAGGGATTCGACCAGCTCGCGCAAACGCTGACGCATTGCGTTTCCTCCGATGTAAGTGACTGTATTGCCTGGATATTCCCACACTCCCAGCAACGCTATTGTCTACTTTGGAGGTATCGAGCGCAAGCGATGGGCGCAGCACCGCACAGCCGCCGCCGCACGACGCAACGGGCGGCGCTCCTGTTTGACGCGGTGTCGCGATGCGGCCGCATCACTGGCAATGGCCAAGGCTGGTGGCCAAGTTGTCATCCTCTGTGCACAAATGCGCCGTGCTCCCTTCGCCGCCGCCCACGCACTGGGCGCAGCCGCAGTGCAGCAGATCTTCGCCACATCGACTCCGCCACTACAACATTGGCACAACATTGGCATCCGAACAGAGGTGACGGCTGTATCGCGAGCCGAACCTATCTGCGCGGCCGGTTGGACCGCCACTGGTAATGTTCAGGTCAACCAACTGTTGTCAAAGATTAGGCCCGCAGATACACCGGTCACTGGCGTACTGGCGTCACCGGCTTGAGGGAGGCTTAAAGCGCTTGGCCCTGGAAACGCTTGGTCCTGGGTGGGGCATAACCGCCACGCGAAGAGGTCTTCAAGCCTAGGCAGGCCAAGCTCTCCACCCACTTAAGTGCCACTGTGACCCCTTCGATGACAGGCACCTCGAACTCCTGTGAGAGCACCTTGGCGAAGTTAGCCATGCCGGCGCACCCTAACACGATCGCCTCCGCCCCCTCTTCATCGAGCGCCGCTTGGATCTGCGCCCGTATGCGGCGGCTGGCATCACCCCTGTCGTTCTCCAGTTCAAGTACCGGCACTTCGCAAGACCGCACCCGCCTACAAACGCGCTCGTAGCCATAGCGCAGCGCCAAATGTTCTAGCGCAGGTACCGCGCGGCCCAGGGTAGTCACCACCGAGAAACTACCCGCCAAGGTCGCCGCCGCCTGCATAGCAGCCTGGCAAATGCCGATAACAGGCACATCGGTCAGGGTACGCGCCGCGTCTACGCCGGTGTCATCAAAACAGCCGATCACTACGCCATCAACGGCGCTCTGCCATGCAGCGACAATGTCTAAGATAGGCGGTACTGAAAAAGCTTCGTCGTAGTAGCCTTCAATACTCTCTGGGCCGTACTGCGCCGTGGCGTCGAGCAACTCAGTTCCTTGAGCCAACACGCTGGCGCCGGCCTTAGCCATGGCCGCCGTCATTGACGATGTTGTATTCGGATTAATCAACAACAGCCGCATTACGCAAATCCTCTGGGGATTAGACCAGGCCGGCGCCGGCGTCGCTACCATGACGCAAGCGGCGGCGTTGCACCAAGGTTATGGCAGTGAGGCTGACACCGATGATAAGCAGCGAAACGCCAGTCGTAACCGTGCCCAACGCATACAAGACGGGCGTCGTCACGTTTGTGGTCATACCGAAAATTTCTAACGGCAGGGTATTGTGTACCCCTGCGGTCATGAGCGTGCGGGCGAATTCATCAAAAGATAAGGTAAATCCGAACAACGCAACACCGATAAGGCTAGGTCCGATAATGGGCAACACCACGTACCGCAACACTTGCCACGGGCTTGCGCCTAAATCCCTCGCCGCCTCTTCGTAAGACGGATCAAAACGGTTAAAGACCGCAAACATAATCAACAATCCGAACGGTAGCGTCCAGGTCAGGTGCGCGCCCAGGCCGGAGGCATACCAAGTGGCTTCAAAACCCAGCTGATCAAACAGCAAGCCAATCCCCAAAGTCACCAAAATAGACGGTACGATGAGGCTCGCTACGGTTAGATAAAACACTATCGCCGCGCCGCGAAACGGCCGTCTAAACGCCAACCCAGCCGCCAACGAAAAGATCACGGTTAACACCATCACCACGACGGCCAAGAGCAAGGATCTTAAGAAAGAACCCTCAAAATCCCCTACCAACTGCTCCTCGAATAGATGGCGAAACCAGCGTAAGGAAAGGCCGTTCATGGGAAAAGTTAAACCGCCTTCCGGTCCTTGAAAAGACAGCGTTATAACGGCGAACATCGGGCCGTACAAAAAGATGACAAATAAAGTAAAAAACGCAGCCAAAGCATAAAAACCAGCGCCGCGTTTTCCCGTATCACGCATCACAGCTCCTTACGCACATCAACGATGCGCATCAGGGCAGCCACCATCAGCAACACCACCACCAAGAGCACCACTGCGTCCGCCGCCGCCGCTGGATATTGCAACAAAGCGCGTTTGTTATTCATGGCAACACCCACTGATGCGCTCTGACCGCCTGACATCATTTGCACGGTCACGAAATCACCCATGACCAAGGTGACCACGAAGATAGTACCAATGGCGATCCCGGGTTTGCACAGCGGCAAGATGACATGCCACACGGTGCGCCACGGCCCGGCACCGGCATCATAAGCGGCCTCGATGACGGACCGGTCGATGCGCATCATGGCATTGAATATAGGGACCACCATGAACAGGGTATACAGATGCACAAAAGCTAAGACGACAGCAAAATCAGAATAGAGCAGCCACTCCTGTGGGCTATTCACAACGCCGATCCCAATGAGGCCATCGTTTACCAGGCCGTGGCGGCCGAGTACTGGGAGCCAGGCGATCATGCGAATGATGTTAGAGGTCCAAAAAGGAATAGTGCAAATAAGAAATAAGGTGACTTGCCAACGCAGTTGGCGCACATGGAAAGCCAGGAAATAAGCTACGGTAAACCCTATGGCAGTGGTGAATACCCAGGTTAAAGCCGTGTACTTCAGCGTCGATAAGTAAACGGAGTAAGTGACCGAAGACTTAAACAGCTCTTCATAGTTGGTCCAAACGAAGTCAGGGATCAGATCAAATTCGGTATAATCCCAAAAACTGACAATACCGATAAGCACCACAGGTGCGACCAAGAAAAATAACAAGATCAAAGTGAGAGGTAGGATCTGCAGGTAAGGCATGCGTGCTGTGTAACGGTTGCGTGGATATTGGCGCACCCGGCTGCGAGGCCGGATGCATCCCGTAGAGTTATCTTGTCATTGATCACGCCGCGATGAATTCGTTCCACTTACGCACCATGTAACGGTTCTCATCCATCACCGAATTCCAGCACTCTACCCGGCCCATGCGCTCATGGAATGACCCGCCATCACGCACCGCACCGGCTGATTCCAGCTTTTGCCCGAAAGGATTGATGATGTCCGCTTGCGCCGCCTTGCCCTCGAACCAGTAACCCCATTCGTCAGCGGTCATGAAGTTCTTGGAGGTCTGCGGCGCGGCAGAATAATATCCTTGGCGCATCAGCAAGCCACCCACCCAACCCGAAAGATACCAGTTGATGTACTCATATGCGGCGTCTAGCTCAAAACCGGAGAGGTTGGCCGACAACGCTAAGCCGCCGCCCCAAGAACGGTAACCTTCTTTGAGCGGTTGATAGATGCACGGAATGCCCATCGACCGCACTTTGGTGATGGCCGGCGACCACATGGATTGAATAACAACTTCGCCGGAAGCCATAAGATTGACCGACTCATCGAAGGTCTTCCAGAAAGCACGAAACTGCCCCGCCTTCTTGGCCTCAGTAAAGATGGCCATGGTTTGGTCGATTTCCTCTTTGGTCATGTTGCCCTTATCCCCGTACTTCACTTCGCCCATGGCTTCGCAGACCATGGCGGCGTCCATAATGCCGATAGAAGAAATATTGAGGATAGAGGCTTTGCCCTTGAACTGCGGATTGAGCAATTCAGTCCAGCTCGAGATGGGCCGGCCAATAAGATCAGGGCGAATGCCCAAGGTATCAGCGTTATAGATGGTCGGCACCATGGTGTACCAATCCGTCATGGCGCTGGTGAAGCGTTTGTCGCCAGGCTTCGCGACAAAGCTCACCGTATGGGGCGCGGTACCTTGGGCGATCGTTGAAGTGGGAGTCAACTTGCCGTCTTTGAAGATGCCAACGATCTTATCGAACTGCTTTAGCTTGCCGGTATTCATCGGCTGTAAATTGCCAGCACCCCAAACTTTCTTGAGGGTAAAGTACTCAATATCAGCTATGTCGAAACTCTTCGGCTGGGTCACCACGCGTTGTGCGGTGGAATCCGTATCAAGCGCGGTCATCTGCAACGTTATGCCGAGATCTTCCCTGGCCTTCTTGGCAATTTCGTTGATATTCGAAACACCGGTGCCGAATTGGCGTAAGGTGACGTTCTTGATCTTCTGCGCCCAGACCATGGGAAAGCCTGTAATGGCGCCGCTGCCGATCACAGCCCCCGCCATTGCCGCGCCGCTTTTCAAGACTGAACGCCTACTGGTGGCGCCGCCATTTTTCATCTCTTCTTTCATCTCAGATCCTCCGCAATCGGCCGATAATAAATAACCAGCACGTCACCGCCGCAGCAAGTGCACCGCGCCAGCATCCCACACCGCATGTACTGAGTCCCCTATCTGTACCGGAGCTGCAAAATACTCAGCTTCGGCTACCGATACGATGAACTCATCAGTACCCGCTACTTCTAAATCCATGCGCACCGCCGAGCCGTGATACTCAATAGTACGAACGGCACCAACCACTGCATTGACCGCACCATCTTTGGGCGACGCAGTTATATGGATTTTATCCGCCCGCAGCGCCACTTGTACCTCTTGGGAGATTAAAGCGTGGGCGTCGCCGCGGCCTACGACTCGGCCGGCCGGCACCGTCATCTCGAAGCCTTGACCCGGCCCGGCGCTGCTACGAATGGTGCCGGTCAAGATGTTGTGGCCACCTATAAAACGGGCCACGAACCCGCTATCAGGCGCGTTATAGAGCTGCCGCGCCGAAGCCGCCTGTTCAATACGCCCACGGTTCATCACGACGACTAAATCAGCCACCGACATCGCTTCTTGCTGCGAGTGGGTGACATGCACGAAAGTGATATGGAGTTCGCGTTGCAAGCGGCGTAGCTCGCCGCGCATGCGCACCCGTAGAAACGGGTCCAAGGCCGAGAGCGGCTCATCCAGTAACAACACTGACGGGTTAGTGACCAACGCCCGCGCCAAAGCCACACGTTGCTGCTGGCCGCCAGATAGCTGAGAAGGCATGCGGCCAGCCAGGTCTTGCATATCGACCAGGCTCAGCGTTTCCCGTGCCCGGGCATGCCGCTCAGATTTGGCCATGCCTTGCATGCGTAAGCTAAAAGCCACGTTATCCAGGCAATTTAAGTGCGGAAACAAGGCGTAGTTTTGAAACATCATCGCGGTGGGGCGCCGAGCCGGCGGCAAAGCGCCTACACCGGTGCCATCGATCAAGACCTGACCCGAGGTGATCGCTTCGTGCCCGGCGATCGCGCGTAAGGTAGAGGTTTTGCCGCACCCTGAAGGCCCGAGCAGACAGCAATAGCTACCTGGCTCGAGCTCTAGACTTATGCCATCCACCGCGGCCAGGGTTCCGTAGTGTTTGGTCAAAGAGACAAGCTTAACGTGACCTTTCATGCGCCCCGCATGGTGATGTAAAGCGCATGATTGTGGCGCATTCGACATCGGCTAGCCAGCCAACTCACTTTCACCTCTTCTTGTTATACGGTATTGCCTTACAATAATGTATCTCCTAAGCCAAAACCCCAGCACCGTACTGGTTGATGTGCTCCCAAAATTGTTGCCATCGACCTTTGGTTAGCACTGACGAGCGTAAACTCAACACCGTCTCCAAACCTTTATCTTTCCACCTCATGCCCGAACGACATAATCGCTGTTTGATTTAAGAGCAGTTCCACGCAGGTGCGCCGTGAAGTGCAACAGCTCAAGCGCGACTTGGCCGAGCGCGACTAGCTGAGCGGGGCTTGGCCGGATGCTAACTGACGTAATCTCGCTTCCAAAGTGGGCGTGTGGCGGGAAGGCTTACGCTGGCCACGCAGAGAAGTGAGTTCGGCGTGATAAGGGCCGGGGTCGTGTCGAACGTGAATTCGAAGGCTCGAATAGGGGCCGCAGCACAAATAAGTGAAAGGGCCGGTGAAGCGCCATGGATTTGGGCCCACTTGCCGCTCGAAGTTGACGAGCAAGTGTGACGTGCTGCAGCGGTGAGACTTCCGGGCCAGCAGGGCGTATCCCTCTATAGGGCGCCTCTAAAAGTAGTCATTGTTTCGTGAGTGCAAGGAAGCACCGCGCGCACAACCGCAGTGTCTAGGTGATACCTGAGGATTCGAGCACGGCGCTGACGCCGCAATCGCGGAAAAAGTGCATTTTTAGAGGTGCCCTATAAATGTCATTGAACAGTTGCACGTCGAGCATGCTTTATATGACTTGTGCTAACCAAGTGGGTGGCATTGGTGCGCA
This sequence comes from Gammaproteobacteria bacterium, assembly GCA_012103455.1. Classification (GTDB taxonomy): domain Bacteria; phylum Pseudomonadota; class Gammaproteobacteria; order HK1; family HK1; genus WLWT01. The sequence goes on along the minus strand of WLWT01000001.1, from coordinate 96,573 downwards.
ACATGCCCCTACGCCGGTTACGGTGGCCCCGGCATGTAGCGGGCCTAACATGGGTTAGTCTGTTACTACCGCGCCCGTCTCCAACAGGCGTAAGAGGATCCTTTTGATAGGCCATCGCAAAGAAGTGAACCCGTCGATGTTCATTGTCGCCTTGCCGCGCTCTTTGTCATCGCGGATGTATCACTTGGCGCGTCAAGCCCTAAACTTGAAGGAGCCTGACTGGACTACGGACGGCGAGATTATGAATCTCGACCGGCATGTTGCGTTCGAACCAACGCCAGTGCCAGAAGCAGCGAAGTTCACCCATCCTCTTGTGGATGAAAAACGATGCGAAAAGATGCGCACCTTTCTCGAACAGTTAGCCATTCGGCGCGGCTATGCGTACAAGGATGTGGTGCAACCGTTCGTGGTGAGCAAGTGGCTAGCCACCACTTCCGGTATGCCCGTCTTGCGCATCGACCGCCCCCTGGTGGATGTGGTGTATGCCATGCTGGCACGCGATTGGGTGTATCCACGCAACGCCGCCACCTTGAGTACCGATCGCGAAGGTGCGGTCATTGAGGGGCTGATCCGGGCACGGGCCAGTTTGGATGCCATCGCCGGCGCTCAGGCGGTACATTTCGACGAGTTGACGGTGGACTCGAATGTCCTGGAGAAGGCGTTTACGAATCTTTACCCTCAGACAAACATCGCTCTCCCGAATTACCGTACGCCGGACTTCGTCGCTGAATTGACACCGGTGCTGGCGCGCCGCCGCACCAGCAGGTACCGGCGTTTACAACACCGTTGCCGCTATATCGCCGAGCAGTTGGATTTAGCTGACGCCCCCCTGTTCAATGATATCTAGGGCACCTCTAGGTGATTTAAGGATAGCTGAGTGGATCAGGACATCTGCGGCCCTGGATGGAGCCAACGGCGCAAGATGCGCTCGATGGGCAAACCGTAGAAGTCGTTGCGGCAGCGCCACTTAGCCGCTGTCTTGAGCATCTGTTTCCAGCCGCAGGCCTCATCGAACGCGAGCTGCTGGAAGAACTTGAAGCGCTCCACTAGCTGGTGCCGCTGCGGCGTCACCCACGGTCCCGCATCCGACTCGACGAAAGCAAAGTCGGACCACCCTTCTAGATCGCAGGGCAACGAAAAACCCCCTTCCACTGCTTGCTGGGTAATGGACGTGCCCGGATAGGGTTTGAAATAAAAAATAGGCGTTTGAAAGCCGGAGCTGATGGAGCGCAGATGTTTGATGAGATCAAGACTCGCTTGCACATCCGCGGCGGTTTCATCCGGGAAGCCGATGATAAATGGAATGTGCATGTCTACGCCGTATTTTTTACAGCGTTGCGCCGCGAACAATACATGCTCGAGCTTGATGTCTTTTTTGATTTTTTTGATCATGGACTCCGAGCCGGTCTCCACGCCCATCAACACGCGGCGCAATCCGGACTCTCTACATTTGGCGAACACCTCTTCCGGCAACCGGTAGCATTGATCGGCGCGCATGGTGCCGGCCCAGGTGATGGGAAGTTTGCGCTTGATCAATTCATCGGCAACTCCTGCCACCCGTTTCGCGTAAGTAAAATAAGTCTCGTCTTGAAAATTCAGATCATCGAACTGGTATTTACGCCACAACGCTTCGATCTCCGCCCCCATGCGCTGCGGGGTGAAGCCGGCGTACTGGCGGCCGAACACGAAGGGATCGGCGCAAAAAGCACAGCGGAACGGGCACCCTTGGGAGGAGATGTAGTCGAGCTGACGCTTACCTTTAAGGGCGAAGAAACGTTCGACGTCGAATAGCTCGTAGCGGTGTTCGCCGAAGGCGTTGATGTTCTTGAAAGGACGGGCTGGATTGACTTTTACCTCACCATCAGCGCCGCGGTAGCAGCAGCCAGCGCAGTGCGCCATTGAGCTGCCGGCCACCAGGCGATCTAGAATCTCACAGAACGTCTCCTCGCCCTGCCCTTGGACGGTGATATCGACGGCGGGCTCTTGCAGACACTCGGTACCGAACATGGATGGGTGCCAACCGCCCCACACGACGGTCAGATCAGGCCGGCGCTCTTTCACGGCGCGGCAGATATGGATGGCGTCCTTGATGGGTGCCCCGGTCATGACGGTGACGCCGAAACAAATGGCCTCGTCCAAGTGGGGCGCGATGGCATCGATGGGATTCGATTCAAGACGTCCGTCGATGATGCGGACATCGTATATACGCGGATCCAAATGGGAGGCGACGGCCACCAATGCCAATGGCATGGTGAAGAAAATATCCGCCGGATTGTAGAGCACCACTTTGTGCTTGCGGCGGCTCTGCGCCACCCCGCTGCGCATCAGCGATTCAGGGCTCGCCACTTCCAGTACTGCGTTCACGGCGTCTCTCCGCTGACCGGGGAATATAAAGCCCCCACCACACCGATGGCGGGTCAGTGCCGCACACCATTGCATAGGCGTGCCATTGCCGTCTAGCCTGAATATTGCTGTACACCGGGATGGAGAATGAAAAGTGCGGATCAAGATGGGCGGCGAGCATTGGCTCGAGGCGCAAAAGATCGATATCCATGGTCACGCCATGTGGGTGCGCGGCGAAGCGCGGGCACAGTATTGGGATCGCGATGTCTGCGCGCCAATACTCGCCGGCGACGAGTACGAACTCGATCCCCTGGTGATCAACGGGCATCAACTGCAATGGGTGCTGGACATAGGCGGGCACGTGGGTTCATTTACCCGGCGGGTTAAAGCCCACTGGCCTGCGGCTAAAGTGATCGCCTGTGAGCCGGAGCCGGAGAGTGCCGCCCTGTTTCGGCTGAACACGCAAGGATTAGCCGATGTATGGCTGCATGAAAAAGCGCTATTGGGTAGCGATGCGCCAGCCACGGTGGCCATTCGTCAAACCACTTTCAATCCTGACGCCAATGCGGCCGCCACCCATGTCTCGCACATCGTGGCGCCGCTGAATCCCACTGCCAGAGCGCCGACCGCGCAAGTACAAGCCATAAGCGTGACGGCGCTGTTAGAGGCGCACGGCAACCCTGATATAGACCTCCTGAAAATCGACTGCGAGGGCTCGGAGGCGGAGATCCTGGAGGCATTGGCGGACGCCGATCTGATGCGCCGGGTGGGTTGGATCCGTGGCGAATGGCATTTCTATCCCAACATTCCCCGTATCGAGGCGGCCTTAAGCGGCACGCATGTGTTTCACATCCAACGCGGTGACACGCCCTGGGGTGGATTCATCGCGCACCGGCGCCTGCCATAGCGCGATCCCTGTATAGGTCAAGGCGATGCATGGCACCTACCGCGTGGCTTTGACCACTTCGTTGCGCTCCGGCGGGCGCAGCGGCGGCCGGGGAGAGGAAATAAGTGGCTCCGTCATCGCTGGCTGGCTGGATCCGGAGCAAGCTTTGTTCACGGTGCAACGCCAACTCGACTTACCCGAGTCACCCCACCTAGCGGGCCGCCGATCGTTGCGCGGTATCGCGCCGTTCGCCGACGGGGTCGCCGTGTGCAACACCAGCCAGCTTTTCCTCCTGGACAACGAGCTGCGCGCCATCACCGGCTGCTTTTCCGATCGGCGCTTCGGCGATATTCACTCCATTGCCAGCCATGGCGGCGAATTGTTCGTGACCGCAACGGCATCGGATTGCGTCATCGGCATCAATGCTTGCCTGCAAAAAACCTTCGCATGGTGGGCCGGTTCAGATCCGTTGTTAGCACCGTACATGCGCGAGTGGCAGCGCTCGCGGGTGGCGGCGGATCACGACTTCAGATATGACGCCAGTCCCGGCGCTCGCTTTCACATGAATCACGTGTGTTTCGACGGCGCCGGGGATATGTTGGTGAACTTACCGGGCATGACCTACCAAGTGGGCGAGTCGCGGGTGTACAACGTCAGCCGTAAACAATTCGAATTCGCTGGCCACCCCATAGAAGCCGCCGTACGCGGGCGCGTACATGACGGCGTGGCGCTCGGTAAACATTATTTTCTATGCCGGACCGCATCGGGCGAATTCGTGAAACTGAAGCGGGCTACCGGCGCTCAAGTGGCCGCCGTTGATTGCAGCACGCCGCTGCGCTACACCACGGGTGATCCCCTATCCTTGAGCCACGGTTGGCTGCGCGGGGCGGTGCATCTTCACGATGAACTTTTTTTGGTCGGCCAAGCCTGCCTGCAACTATTCTTGGTCGATACCGCCGCCGGCACCAAGCGGGCGGTGCATATTCACGGCGCCAAGGGCGAGTTCGATGATCCGGGGCTGGCTATCTATTGCATCGCGAAGTTACCGTCTCAGTGACCGATGGCTTTATTCCACGTTCTGATTTCGACCTCCCTGCGCAGTGGTAGGCGTGAGCGTGAGTCCGGCAAAGATGATCGCGGCGAAGATGATCGCGGCGAAGAAATCAGCGGTAGCCTGCTGCTGGCGACAGTGGATAGCCAAAAGCATACCTGCACGGTTTTGCGCCAACTGGAACTGCCACCATCGCCCCACCGCCTGGGACGAAATTCCGTGCGCGGCGTGGCCGAGTTCGCCGGCGGATATATCGCCTGCAACACCACGCAGATGTTCGCCCTCGATCAAGATCTGCGGCGCATCGAAGCATCGGTGTCCGATAGACGTTTTGGCGATATCCATTCCGTGGCCGTGCGGGGCCGAGTGATCTACGTGACCGCCACCGCCTCCGATAGCGTTCTCGACTTCGATCATAATCTCCATAAGTGTTTCGAGTGGTGGGCGGGAGAAGAGCCGGAGCTAGCGCGCGAGATGACAGAACATCCCCGCCAGGCGATGATGTGGGATCACGATTTTCGTTACAAAGGACCGTACTACAACCGGTTTCATATCAATCATGTGTGTTTTGCCGATAACGGTGACCTGATCGTCAACTTGCCTAACATGCCAGTGTCGGCGGCGGCCAGTAAGTTTTGGAACGTCACCGCGCGCCGCTTCCATCTACTCCCGGGCAACGGCGGAACGCTTTTGGATGGGCGGGTACACGATGGCCATATCATGAATAGTATTCACTATCTCAATTACACCGCCACCGGTGAATTCATCAAGCTTGACTGTGCCACGGCGCGGGTGCTGCAACGGGTAGATTGCCGGGTGCCGTTGCCGCGCACCACCGGCGATGCCTTGGCCATCGAGAACGGCTGGCTGCGTGGCGCCGCCCTCCTGCATGATGAGCTATTCCTGATCGGACAGTCGAAACTCACCCTGTTTCTAGTGGATATGGCCCGTGGCCAGCGTAGCGAACCGCTGGTGCTGAAAGGTTTTAACGGCGATATAAACTGCCCTGGTCTCGCTATCTATTGCATTGCCAAAGCCGATCATTGGAGGCGGCGGTGACCCCGGTATCGTCGGTTTGTTTTCTGTTTCCGCACCTGCGCCTAGGGGGCGGCGAGACGGCCATGATCGAGGCCGCTAATGAACTCAAAAGCATCCTGGATGTTCGGGTATGCGCGTTGGAACGGGGTGGCGAGGGACAACCATTCGATCTGCGCGCGGAGTTAAACCGCCGCTTTGACGATGTGACATTGATCCCCTCGGCCGGTGCTCTGAGTCACTTTTTACGGAGCGTCGATGTATTGATTTGGTACGGCACCAATGGCTGGACGCCACGGGCACTAAACGATTTGCCCGAACGGCCCAAGTCGATCCGGATAGTGCATACCGACAAACCCGAGGAAGGCCAACTTTTCTGCGCGCGATGGACCGATGTTATCGATGCAGTGGTGTGTGTATCCCCCATAGTGCAACGGCAAATTCCAGGTGCCACTTGGATCCCCAACACAGCTTCGCTTGGACGCCTGCGGGGAACCGGCGGCAAACCATTCGGCGATAGCCGTAGAATTACCGTGGGCTATCTGGGCAGGTTACTGTCGTTTAAAAACATCGACTGGATGATCCGACACTTGAAAACACTGGATTGCAATCTGCTGGTGCAAGGTTTGGACACTGAGCAATGGTCCGGGGCGGCACTCACCGCCCTAGCCGAGCGCCAGGGCGTAGCAGGGCAACTGAAGTGGATCCCACCCGGTTCAGATGTAGGAACACTCCTTCGCAGCGTCGATGCATTGATGATGTTTTCAAGGCATGAGGGCTTTCCCATGGTGGTGGTGGAGGCGGGCTTTACCGCCACACCCGTTATCGCCACGCCGGTGGGGGCACTGCCGGAAGTATTTGCCGATAGTATTTTGTTTGTCGAATGGGATGGCCTGGTCCCCTCGGCGGACAGTGTTCGGCGATGCTTGAAGTTGGCCAACGCGGGGTGGGGCAAGCGGCTGCAACAGGCCACCCGTGAACTGTGCGCCCCGCAGCGGGTGGCGGCGCAGTATCTGGAAGTAATCAACGCCCTTTAGAGAGCCGGGACGATGGTATCCGAAAGTGCCGCGGAAGCGTTCTCGAACCATTCCTGTGAAGGCGTTTTGACCCTTACACACTCCAGCCGCATGATCGATTTGGAACGCTGCTCCAGAGCGTTTTTGCGTGCCCGGTTCGGGCAACCCTCGCGCCTCACCGGGTTACCTCCCGCCGCCTCCCTGAAACCCGCTGCGGCGCTCTACTCCGGTGGCATCAGTTTCTACCGGGTAAGCGCCGGCCAAGCTGGCTCCCTAGCGGTTACCCCCCTCGGCGGCGTGCGTCATAGAGATAGGATTCAGCACGCGGTTTTGACGGCGGCAGATACCCTGATGGTGGGGTACCAACACCGGCTGGAATGCTGGTGGGTGGACCTTCCGCCCGACTCATCCACCAAGATAAAAGCAGAGCTGTGCTGGACCTTCGAGCATCCCTGGCTAGTGGCTCTTCACACCATCGCCGTCACCCCGGACAAGCATCTTTTACTGTCATGCTCCAGTGCGGATGCAGTCTTGCGTTTGGATCCGCAAACCCGCACGGTCAATAAGCAGTGGCGCCTGCCCGCCCACTTGTACGGCAGCAACTATGATCTCAACTCGGATCATGATCTGCGCCGTCATTACATTCCCGATATGTATCAACTGGCCCATGTCAACAGCGCGGATATAACCCCGTGCGGTCAGCAGATTGTTGTTTCCGGTCTCATTGGCGGGATCGTTGGAACGTTCGATGTAGCCGATGACCGCTATGAAGAGAGGGTGCGGGGCTTTGATGGATGCCACGGTGCGCGTTTCGACAGCAACGGTGGTATCTACTTTACCGACAGTTGCAGCGGCACCTTAGTCACGGTGGGTCCCGGCGGTGCCATCGATAAACGTTTCAAGGTTCGATCCGCCTGGCTGCATGACGTGCTGCACATCACCGGCGACGTATTCGCTTTCGCCTTATCCGACAGCAACGAGCTTCACATCATAGATACCGAGACCGGTACCACACTCTACCAACGCTCTTTTGCGGTGACCAACGACGATGAGCCTCGCCACTTGCAATCCAAGGAATGTCCAGGCAACAGCACTCAGTTTTTATCTTTCTGGAGCCACGGCAATGAACCGTACTACGCCGTGGACAAGGGTGCGTTTGTGCCGTAATAAGCCCGCCATTGGCCGATGAGTTGTTGCCGCATCGGCGTGCCCGCCTTGGCGATGAGCGCGGCAGAGGGCCCATGCCCTCGCCACATCCGCATCCACCGGTGGCCGTAGTTGAAGAGTAAAACGCGCCGGGTCACGTTGCTGCGGTTGGTACTCGGGGCGTGCAATAGATTGCCGTTATAGATATAAGCACTGCCCGCCGCACATTCGAGCGCCACGCTGCCCGGCATTTCCACTGGATCGCTCACCTGCGGCAGGTCGAAATCATCCGGATACCGGTGCGAACCGGGCAGTACCAGCGTGGGTCCGGATCTCGCCCCTATGTCTTCCAGGGCGAATATGGCTCTTACCATCAACGTGGAGCGGGGCCGGTAGATCCCGTGAATGCGGTTACCTAGATCGGTATGCCAGGCGCTGCCGTTCAAGGCGCCGTCCCTGCCGGTCATGTAATACGCATGATCGATCAGTTGAACATCGGGGCCTAGTACTTCATGCACGTAGGGAAAGACCTGCGGATGCTCCACTAGGTCGAACAGCACATCGTCATATTCCATGATGGCGTCGATCTCCTCGAACGGCCATTCGCGGTATCCAGGCAGGGAAAGATCAGCGCGCCATCGATCTTCGGCCCGGTTCGCCGCCGCGCGGACCTTGGCCAGTTCATCGGCCGAGAGCACATCATGGAGGATGAGATAACCGTTGCTTTCAAACGCAATGCGTTGCGCATCGGTGAGTACGCCCATTTGCTGTTACTCCAGCGCCTCGGCTATGGCTTCCAGACTCTCTTCCCGTTCTTTTTCTTCCCAACCGGCATTGCGGCCATACGGATCAGTGAGCCCCAGCAGTTGCCGCTCCATCGGTGTTCGCGCCCAGGATTGAACCCGCTCCGAAGGTTCATAACCGTCCCAGGTACGCATCCACTTGTGGCCATAGGTATAGATGAGCAGCTTTCTTTGGCGGGCGGAAAGATTATTACCCACCGAATGAAACAAGCGGCCCGCCATGAAATAAGCGCAGCCAGCCCGAAGATTCATCCGCACCGAGGCCGGCATGTCTTCAGGGACGGGTGGATTCGGTAAGGTCCAACCGGGCGCAAAGCTGTGCGAGCCAGGCAGCATCACGGTACCGCCACCATCGGCAGGAATATCGTGCAGGACATAAAATACTTTGATCATCAACCGCGAGCGCGGGTGGTAAACATTGGGAAAGCTTTCATCGTAATGCCATCCTTTGTGAATGGTGGCGCCCGGCGGGGTAATAAAATAATCATGATCCAACAGGCTGATATCGGGCCCTAGCAATTCGCGCACAGCGCCGAACACCGGTGGATAGGTCAACATGGTAAAAAAAAGCTCGTCGTATTCGACGATAGCCATGACCTGATCGAGATCATGACGGCGTACACCGGCGAGGCTGGCATCCGCCCGCCAGCACTGCTCGGCCTCATCGCAGACAGCGCGAAGCGCATCCAGTTGCCGTGCGTCAAGCACGTCCGGTAACACCAAGTAGCCGTTACATTCGAAGAAAAACCGTTGCCCTTGGTCGAGTACCGTCATCGCTAGAACCTTCCTTCTATTCTATTTGACAAGTGTCATCGATCTCCGGGAAAGTTGCCAGAGAACATGGCCCACTAAGGCAGTAACGGCTAGGGAAATAAATTCCTTGGAAGACATAAATACCGACCAACCACCCCGCGAAGTACGCTGGGAACGCATGTTTCCCCATCAACTGGAAGCCGCTTTTGCCGAGTGCCCGGCGCTGTATTTGGCATACGGCCTGTGCGAACCCCATGGCCCGCACTGTAGTCTGGGCCTGGATGCATTGAAAGCCCACGCCATACTGGTGGCATTGGCCAGGCGCCACGGCGGTATCGTCGCCCCCCCCGACTATTGGCACGTGCACGAGATCGGCCGCTTCGCCATATGGGGCGTGAAACATGTAGGCGAGGGCAAACCCTGGTTGACGGCGCTGCCACCGTGGATGCACTTCAAAAACGTATGTTACCACATCCGCATGGCGGAAGTCTTGGAGTTTAGAGCGGCCATACTGCTGACCGGGCACTACGGACCTAACTGGACCGATCTCAAAACCCTCATCGATCTCATCCAACCTTTCGTCAAGGTGCGCCTGTTCGGGCTGCCGGAGTTCGAGGCCAACCAGCCCGGATTTCCAGGTGACGGGGCCGATGGCGATCACGCCGGTAAGGTAGAAACCTCGCTGCTCTGGGCGTTGGAGCCAGACTGTGTGGATATGCGCATGTTACCTGAAGGCGAGGAATATCCGGTCTTCGGCATGGGCCGGGACGCCCAAGAGTCTTCGTTGGCGGCCGGGCAGCAGATGGTGGCAGACATCGTGCGCTGGCTGGCGGCAAAACAACGCGAGTTACTGGCCGCTTACGATCCGGGGGCGCCGTCTGGTCTTCGTACTTTCGATGATGTGGAGGCGTTTTGGGCGGGTGAGGTGGTGCCGCGGCTGCCTCGATTTAAAAGCCTTCGCGGCTCCTGGACGCAGGCGGATGGCCCGCCGCCAGCCTCGCGCTGGTATGAGAATTGGCTACCCAAGACCTATCGTGCCTAGCATCGCATCCAGACCCGTGGCAGTGGCTAGCGGCCCCGCCATTGAACCCTCCCCGCCATCGAACCCTCCCAGCCAAAATAACGCTGCACGTATGTGACCGTCTGGAGCAAATCAAGCGTGCCATCTACCACTAAGTGAGGTAACTCGAGATCGCGCAACTCGCGCTCTAGCGCTGCAGCCCGCAGCGCGTCGCGGCGCATCCAGTGGTCCCTGGCCTTGTCCGGATCGGAGCATTGACCGAGCAGCTCAGCCACGAATGGGCCACGGTCAGGATAAGTGCGGCGGCGAAATTCATCGGTGGCGGTTAACCACAACGCCTGGCCTGCTCTGGTGAGAAGCGGGGCGACCCGGGCCGGACGCAAGCCCGCGCCCTCCACCAGCACGGGACGCGCTGAGCCGAGCGCCAGCAGATCATCGACCACCATGTCGAATTCTTCATCGTAGAAGCCAGTGAGTTCCGCCACCTGCACCGGTACCGGCCGCATCCACAATTCTTCAGGGCGCAAGTCTTTGATATGAAAAAAATACGGATGGCGGTGCTTATCCACGCGCTGGCAGTGTGCCTCAAAGTGCTCGTCGCAATGATAGGTGTGCACACCACACTCGCTGGCAAGCCGCCGGGCCACACTGGTCTTGCCCGCGCAACTGCCACCCCCTAGCCACCACACGTGGCGTAGCGCTCGGGCCAGATCCGAAAGGGTCACGGATGCATGGGTTGGCAAAGCGCCACGGGCAACAGTATCGTTGCCATGGTGAACGAATGTGCTAAGCGGTTCCATAAACTTGTGGGCACCTGCTAAACATGCACTTTTTCCGCGATTGCGGCGTCAGCGCCGTGCTCGAATCCTCATGTATGACCTCATACACTGCGGTTGCGCGCGCGGTGCTTCCTTGCACTCACGAAACAATGACTATTTTTAGAGGTGCCCTTGTCCTACCCCGGTCCAAAGGACTTGCAGGACCTGCGCTATCCTGCCATGTCCATCGGCGTCGGCGCCACAGCGCAACCGGCCGATGGCCAAGAGATACGAAGTTGGCGCCTCCCCCACGTCCTCCCCACTGATCGTCCGCTTGCCGTGGTTTGCTTCAGGCCGCTCACCCACGTCCTCGAATTCGCTCAACTCTACGCTCTGCTCGAAGCCCTCCGCGAGCGTACACCCGCCAGCACCGTGGCGCTTTGGCTGGTGAGTCAATTTCGCGATTGGCGTCCATTGCGGGCACTGCCCGCCAGCACCGTGCACGCGCTGCCCGCCGCCGCCGACCGGCCCGCCTGGGCGGCACTGGTGTCCCACTGGGAGAGCAGCGGCAGTGTTTGCCTGGGCCTGGATGGCCGGCCACCATCGTTGCCGCGTACGCTCAAGTGGCTGGACGGCGGACGCTTCGACTTCGCCGGACCGCCGGCCACAAGCCGGGCCGGCGTTGAAGCGAGCGATGCTTTCTTCGCGGCTTCTCAACACGAGCGCTGGTGGACGGTCAATGCCGACACCGGTTGGCCGCCAGCCGGTCATCCACGCATCCTGGTTCACCAATCGCGCTTCAGGGTAGGCAACACACTGTGGATAACCCCGGTGCTGCGTGAGCTACGCCGCCTCTGGCCGCAGGCGCATGTCACGGTTGCAGGCTCGCGGGTCACGGCGCGGGTACTCCAACCCACGGCACTGGCCGATGCGTTTTTAGTCTTCGATCCCGATGCCGGGGCCGAGGCACGGGGCTGGGTATTTCAATACTTACGTTCCCAGCGCTATCACGCCGCACTCATGGCCCTCACCCGCCGGCCCAAGAGCCGGTGGCTAGCCGAGATGCTGGCGCAGTTGCAGGTGCCACTGCGAATCAATATCGAATACGTGGACGGCATGGATGATTGTTCACCCTCGGCACTGTTCACTCACGAGGGATGGTTTTATTGGGGCGCTATCGCGAGTCCCCGCTTTTTGCTGCAATGTTTGGCGCCTATCGCTAAGACCGTGGGCGGCGCCAGCCGGGCATTGTTATTCCCCATTCACGATGAAACGCGCATGATCACCAATGATTGGCTCAGCGCCCGTGAGATCACGCAAGAACGGGGTTTTGTGGTGATAACCCCCGCCGGCCGCTCGTCCTCCCGATGGCCGGCGCAAAACTATGTGCATCTAGGCGAAGAACTCTACGCCCGCCACGGCTGGCGGCCGGTGATTGACACCGGACCGGGCGAGGCGGCGTTGGGGCGCGCCATTACCGGCGCGCTCGCAGCCGCGGGCGTGCCAGCCGTGCACTCCTGCGCCTCCTTGGCGGGCCTGACAGCACTGCTGGAACGGGCTTCACTGCTGGTCTCCAGCGACAGCGCACCGATTCATTGCGCGGCAACGGTGGCGACCCCGACAGTCTATTTTTCCCATCACGAAAAACTCACTCACTCACATCCGGCCAGCGCCGATCATTGGGCATTGTTTGACCGAATCGGTAATCGAATCAGCGCCATTACCACTGTTCAGGTGTTGGACACAGTGACCGAAATACAAAAACGACTCCGGCCCCGTTCTATTCAAGCGCCTCCCGATACTATTTAATTGTGGCAACTAAAATTCTTTTGCGGCACATTAACGATCCCTTCAGGGAAACAACACGCGCCGTGATACTACGTTTACTGGCAGCGGGTTTACTGGCAGCGGCGTGATTACGCGAAGACGGTTTAAAACCTCAGGTAACGGGCATAGCCCGCTGGCACGAGGAGAGCAAAACTTCGATAGGAGCTTGACGTGAGCGATGTTCTGCTAGCCACCGCGTTTTGCTTAAAAAACGATCCCAAGCAGACGGCCAAAATGCGTCCTTATGCGCCACTGGGAACTCTGTTCGCGGCGGCGGCTGTGCGCGAGTGTGGCTTCTCCGTGGCGCTATACGATGCCATGCTCTGCGATGGACTGGAAGAATTCGAAGCGCTGTTGGCCGCCGAGCGCCCCGCGATCGTAGCTATCTACGAAGACCAATTCAATTTCCTGAACAAGATGTGCCTGGGCCATGCCCGCACTACTGCATTCGCCATTAGCCGCAAATCCCGCGAGGCTGGCGCCCGCGTGTTAGCCGCCGGCGCTGATGTCAGCGACGAACCTGCGCTGTATTTCAAGCAAGGCGTCGAGTTCGCCATCGCCGGTGAGGCTGATGAGACATTGTGCGAGTTGGTTGAAAGTCTGCTCGGCGGGCGTGGTCCAGCGGCTGAGGATATACGCGGATTGGTATTCCCCGATGCTGGCACCACCGGCGGCGTTCGCCGCACCCCCCGCCGGCCGCCACAAGCCGATGCCGACACTTTTCCAGCACCGGCGTGGGACATGTTCGATGCCGCGCGTTACCGCACCGCGTGGCGCGGGCATCACGGTTATTTCAGTATCAACATGGTCACCACCCGGGGTTGTCCTTTCCATTGCAATTGGTGCGCGAAACCCATTTGGGGACAACACTACGCGATACGTTCGCCGCGCTCGGTGGCCGAGGAGATGGCCCGGTTAAAACGCGAGTTCCAGCCCGACCATATCTGGTTCGCAGACGATATCTTCGGGCTGCAACCAAAGTGGGTAGCCCGCTTTGCCGACGAAGTGGACAAGCTCAACGCCGCCATTCCGTTCATGGTGCAATCGCGTATTGATCTGATGACGAAAAAAGCGGTCAAAGGATTGGCTAGGGCCGGCTGTAAACGAAGTTTGGCTAGGCACCGAAAGCGGCAGTCAGAAAATTCTCGATGCGATGGAAAAAGGCACCAAAGTGGATGATATTCCAGTGGTGAGAAAGCGGCTTGGACAGGCCGGCATCAAAGCGTGTTTCTTCCTTCAATTCGGTTACCCGGGCGAGACCTACGAGGACATCATGGCGACCATCGATCTGGTGCGTGACACCATGCCCGACGATATAGGCGTGAGTGTGAGTTACCCGCTTAAAGGCACTAAATTCCATGACAGGGTGCAACATGAATTGGGTAAAAAAGATCACTGGGACGATAGTAATGATCTGGACATGATGTTTCAGGGACCTTACCAAACACCCTTCTACCGGCAATTGCACACCCTGTTACACCAAGATTTAACCCTACGCTGGCGCGCGCGAGCAGGCGCGGCAAATGACCCTGGTTCGCTGGCGCGTGAGACGCGTGAACTCGAGGCCGCCTGGGCGCAGTGGCGGGCATCGGAGCCGGCGCAATTGAATCCGCACGCGACCGTTTTGCCAGCGCTGGCGGGCGCGGCGCCCGTTGCATCAATCACCCGGACTTGAAGAGCACCTCTAAAAATGCACTTTTTCCGCGATTGCGGCGTCAGCGCCGTGCTCGAATCCTCATGTATCACCTTATACACTGCGGTTGTGCGCGCGGTGCTTCCTTGCACTCACGAAAAAATTACTATTTTTAGAGGCGCCCTGAAGTCATGAGCGATATTGTTCTCACCCACGGCTACTTTCTCTACGAGGACGAGAAAGAGCTGGAAATCATGAAGCCTTACCCCACGCTGGGGTTGCTTTATCTGAGCGCTTATCTGCGCCGGGCCGGGTTTGACGTGGAAGTCTTCGATACTACCTTTGCGGCGCGCGATGAGTTGCATGCACGGTTGCACCAGGGCGGCGGTATCCTCGGCATCTACACCAATCTGATGACCCGCGTGTCCGTGGTCAAGATCATGGGTGAAGCGCAGGCGCTTGGCTGGACCGTGGTGGTGGGTGGACCGGAATCGGGCAACTATCCGCGCGAATACTTGGAGCACGGCGCCGATGTGGTGGTGGTGGGCGAGGGTGAGGCGACCTTGGAGGCGCTGATCCCCCGCTTGGCTTGCCGCGGCCAATACGCCCTGGATGGTATTGACGGCGTGGTGTACCGCAACGATGCAGGCACCATCGTCACCAATGCGCAACGCACCCGTATCCCGGATATCGACAGCATTCCCTGGCCCGATCGCGAACAAATCGATATCTCTAGGTATGTGGACGTGTGGCGCCAACACCACGGTATGGGCAGCGTCAATCTGATCACGGCGCGCGGTTGTCCGTACCGCTGCAAGTGGTGCTCGCATGGTGTGTTCGGGTTCTCGCACCGACGCAGGGACTTCAACGACTGCGTTGACGAGGTGGAGTTCATCCGCGACACCTATAGTCCGGAGCAGGTGTGGTACGCCGACGATGTGTTCACCATCAATCACCGCTGGTTGGCCAGCTACGCCGCGGAGTTGAAACGGCGGCGCATTCAGCTACCGTTCGAGACCATCTCGCGGGCCGATCGAATGATGAAAGAAGAGGTATTGGAAACGCTGGCCGCGATAGGCTGTTACCGCGTGTGGATCGGCTCGGAGAGTGGCAGCCAGCGGATCTTGGATGCCATGAACCGCGGCGTGAAAGTCGAGCAGGTGGAATGGGCCATCAAAGCGGCGCAACGTCACGGTATCGAGGTCGGCATGTTCTTGATGTGGGGCTACGACGGCGAAACCGAGTCCGATATAGAGGCCACCATCGAGCACGTCAAAACCACTAACCCGGATATTTTCTTCACCACCGTCACCTATCCCATCAAGGGCACGGCCTATTACGACGCAGTGGCGAACAAAGTGGCGTGCGACTTGCCATGGGCCACCTCAACCGATAGGGACATCAAGATCAAAGGACGGCATTCACGGACTTATTACCGGCACGCGGACAAATGGCTGCGCAACGAAGTGGCCGCGTTTCGCAATCAACGTAGCGATCCGGCGGGCGCGCAAACGCTGCGCAACGAGGCGTTAGCGGCGCGGGACGCCATGCGCGCAGTGGCGGCGGAGGTGGAAGCCTGAGCGGTGAACACTAATGAGCGGTAAACGCTGAACGCCAGCCAATACCTATGCCCCCCAATGCCTATCCCCCCGATGGCCTATCCCCCTAATGTCCACGCCTTTTGATGCCTATGCCGAGGACTACGACGGCGATTTCACGCTGAGCCTTATAGGCTCGCTCATGCGGGCACGGGTCTGGCGGCATCTGGACGCCGCCTTTAAACCGGGCCAGCGCGTTCTGGAACTGAGCTGCGGCACCGGGGCAGACGCTATTCATCTGGCTAACCGTGGAGTACGGGTGCACGCCACGGACGCCGCCGCCCGGATGGTGAAGGCCACGCGCCGCAAAGTGCAGCAAAATGCGCTAACCGATCGGGTGAGCGTTCAGCCTATGCCGATGGAAGAGGTGAGTTCACTGGCGGGTGGCTGTTTCGATGGCGCGTTCTCAAACTTCGGCGGTCTCAACTGCGTGGCTGGGCGGCGGCTATTGGCAGCCGATCTCGCCTGCGTGTTGCCACCCGGCGCCACCTTGTTAGTGTGCGTCATGGGTCCGGTGGTGCCATGGGAATGGCTGTGGTTCCTGGCTCGGCTCGCGCCACGCAAAGCCTTTAGGCGCATGACCCTTGAGCTAATAAATCCTGGGCACATCAACTCGGGCGGCGTCGAATGGCGCGGACTGAAGGTCTACTACCCCAGCATTTCTGTGTTGCGCGAGGAATTCGCGCCGCACTTCGAATGCCGGCGGGTAGCGGCGCTAGGCGCTTTAGTACCGCCGCCATATACGGAAAATTTGACCAGCAAAGCCGCCGCCCTGGTACGCGCGCTGGATCGGCTCGAACGAGCGCTTGAATCGCTGCCGCCGTTACCGTGGCTGGCCGATCATTATTTGATGGAATTACACCGGCTTAACGCTTAGCCCTGCAACGACTCAGCTTTCGACTCCTAGTCGCACGGTACAAAGTCATGATCTCGTTGCCCAGATGGCGTTGCATGACGATGGACAGCGCCATCTGATGATGCTCAAGAGCGGCCAATAATCGCCCGGGCACGCCATCGGTGGACAACACAATAAGTGCCTGTCCCGATTCCAGCAGGACCTCTGGCAAACCTCGCGCGAAACGCTCCAGCACGTCCACACCACGCCATGATTGATCGAATAAGCTCCTCGATTCGCCAACAAAAAAAGGCGGGTTGAACAACACCAAGTCAAACTGTTCGCCAGCCACCGGCGCGAACAGATCACCGTGACGTACGTCCACTTTGTCTTCACAGCGGTTCGTCAACGCGTTGATGCGGGCGCAACGCACCGCGTCGGGATTGATATCCACCGCCACCACATCGTAACCCTGGTGGGCGGCGAAGACGGCGCCTACCCCGCAACCGGTGCCCATGTCCAGCGCCCGGCGGGTTCGTCCTCCTAGGTAATCTATGGGGTAATCTATCGGCGCCGCCGCGTAAGCTGCTTGCGCCACCGCCCGGCCTAAAACCGCGCCACTACGAAATACCACTGGATTGTGCACTTCGGGCAGAACCACAAAAGTGTGGTTGTCTATCGTCTCCAACACAGTGCGCCGCACCTGCCGGCGTAACCACGGACGCAGCAACGACAACCACGCTAATGTCAGCGCACGAACGAATGGATTAATATGCTTTTGTGAAACCTCATTCATGGTGACGCACAGGGTAACAATGTAGGCGCTACAAGCAATCGCGTTGCGCACTGCAAACCGATGTGATACATCTATGTCTACGCCTCTCCTCAAAAAGGCTAAATACCCGCTAAATGCTCAAGAATGTAACGAGTTCGTGAGCATACTTACACTAACGACTCCAACAGAAATGCGTATGCGCGGGTTTATGCCTGAGGGGTTGGCGCTCGCTTGACTTAGAACCCTAGAAGATCTTCCCCATAAATTTCCTCATAGGAAGAGACGGTATGAAACTTTTGGCAGCACAATTGAGGAATTCAATTCGCAGGCTCGCACTTCCTGGCGCCACCGCCATGGTAATGGGGCTAGGCGCGGCCGAAGCGATGAGCGCAACGCCGCAGTGTCTCATCGACGGGGTTAGCAAAACGGTTGTCACCGCCCAGGTAGTGGCGCTGGATGCTGTGCTCATGGCTAACCGCCTAGGCGCGCAGGTGCCAGGCGGCATGATTTATGCTCTGGCCACAGATGTACAGCCCACCACCGCAAGTGCCGATGCAAACGATTGGACCACTTGGCAAGCAGGTCAGGTCGCTTTGAAAAACTATAAGCGCCCGCGCCCGCTGGTGCTGAGGGTTAACCGGGATCAGTGCTTGAATATCGAGTTCCGCAATCTGCTGAACCCAATGGCGGCCGATCCGAAGGATGGACGTCCCGCGGAACTGGCCGCGGGCGTATTCGTACAGGGCCTGAACTGGGCGAGCCCGGTACCGGACGAGCCATCGCAAAAAGGACAGGACGATGCATCCTGGGTTGGTGAGAACGTCAACAGCTTAGTGAATGCCGGCGCCACCGGTGTAAAGAACTATCTCTACTACGCCCAGGAAGAAGGCACCTTTCTACTCTACAGCACCGGGGATGACTTCTCGTCTGACAACGCAGCGGATGGCGGCACGGGGGCTGGCGGCCAGTTAACTCAAGGCTTGTTTGGCGCCGTCAACGTTCAGCCCGGCGGCGCGCAGTATTACCGCAGCCAAGTCAACGCCGAGGATCTGTGCCTTGCCAGTACCGACGCTCAGTGGTCCAACGGCGAATGCACCCGCGACGGCACCGGCTTGCCGCAAATAGATTATGCCGCGGTCTATCCGCAAGGACATCCACGGCAAGGGATGCCGATTCTTGCAATGGTGCAAGGTAGCAACATCGTGCACAGTGATTTGACCGCCATCATTACGGGGCCCGACGCCGCACGATTCCCGGACTCGATGGCGGGCACGCCGCCCTTCAACGAGGTTGTCCAAACACCCGACCGTTTAGAGCCCTACCGCGAGTTCACCATCATCTATCATGAACTGCTGCGCAGCGTGCAGGCGTTTAGCCCGCTGTACAACGCCGACCAGCTCAAGAACGCGCTGGAGGCGGGCGGGGACAATTTCGCCATCAACTACGGCATGGGCGGCATCGGTTCGGAAATTATCGCCAACCGGCTGCAGACCGGGCCGATGGCGCAGTGCACCGACTGCAAATACGAAGAGTTCTTTTTGAGTTCGTGGCCCAATGGCGATCCCGCCATGATCGTCGATAATGTGGCCGATGCAGGATGCTCAGGCGGTGACGATAACAACTACACCACCTACACCTGTGATGCCACAGCGCCCAAGGCGACCAAGGCGTTTTTCCCCGACGATCCGTCGAACGTTTACCATAGCTATCTATGGGACCACACTAAATTCCGCGTCCTCCACGGCGGCGTCGATCTGCACCACTTGCATCACCTGCATGCCCATCAGTGGCAGCGCACACCCAATAGCTCATTTAGCAGCTATCTGGACAGCCAAGCGATAGGACCAGGCTCGGCTTTTACCCTGGAGATGGTCTACAACGGCGGCGGCAACAAAAACCTGACCGTGGGTGATTCCATTTTCCACTGCCATTTTTATCCCCATTTCGCCGCCGGTATGTGGGCTCTTTGGCGTGTACATGACGTGTTCGAGGCAGGTACCGCACTCGACAGTTACCCGCTGGGCACGCCCGTTGCCAACGCCCGTGCCCTGCCCGATGGCGAAATTACTGCCGGTACCCCCATTCCTGGTCTGGTGCCGCTGCCCACCAAAGCGATGGCGCCGGAACCTGCGCCGGTAAAATTGGTGGAAAGCGGCTCCCAGGTGGAAGTGTGTCAAGGCACGCAAGCTGCTCCGACGAACTGCCTCTCGAATTTGGCCGCCTCGGCCGGCTCCAACCTGTACAGCAATCCCGGTTATCCGTTCTTCATCCCGGGTATTGCTGGCTCTAGAGCCACGCACCCGCCACTCGATTTCGCTCTGGCCTGCTCCGTTGACGGCACCGCTTGCGACACCGTTGGGGTGGCCTGTCCCAACCACAGCGGCATGTGCGAAGCACTGGATGGCGGACTGCCACGGCACGTAGTGCTAAAAGGCGGAGAGGTTAAGCACAACGACATCAATCCTTTGGATTTCAGCAAAGATGTGGAGAGAGCGGACGCGATGGGCCTAGCCGAGGAAGGCACTGCCATCGAACAGGTGGCCATGCAGTTCCATGCCCAACGTACCCATCCAACCCGAACGCCGGATGGGTCCACCCAAACGCCGGATGGGTCCGAGGTGATGTTCATCACCAACGGCAATCCGGCTGCGCCCGGAGCGCCGTACGCCGAGCCGTGTATAGACATTGATGGCGACCAGCCCAGTAACACCATGGTCAGGGACTATTGGGCCGTCGATATTCAAACGGCGGCGGTTTACAACAAAGAAGGCTGGCATTATCCACAGCAGCGCATGATCTCCTTATGGGGTGACGCCTGGGATTTCCTCGGACTGCGCGGACCACAAAAAGCGCCCGAGCCTTTCTTCATACGGGCCAACTCCGGTGACTGTGTTCACTACCGCATGGCCAATCTAGTGCCCAAAACCTATGAGCTGGACGATTTCCAGGTGAGGACGCCTACCGATGTTTTGGGCCAACACATTCACCTGGTGAAATTCGACGTCACTGCCTCAGACGGTGCCGCTAATGGCTTTAACTATGAAGACGGCACCTTCGCGCCAGATGAGGTTATCGAGCGCATCAACGCCTTCAACAACGGTTCGTTCACCTCGGCGGCAGGCCTACTAGTGGAGACCCTCGATCCAAAATTCATCAAATACTTCGGTGCCGATGCGAATTGCGCCTCGACCGGTAGCGGACCACAGTGTAGCTGCACGGTAGTCCAAGAAGACGGTCACTACAGTGTGCAGGGGGGACGCTGGTGCGGTTCGCAGGCCACCTTCCAAAAATGGTATGTAGACCCTCAACTCACCAATATGGGCGAAGACAAGACCATGCGCACGGTCTTCACCCATGACCATTTCAGCCCCTCCACCCACCAGCAAACCGGCTTGTATGCCGGCTTAGTGGCCGAGCCTGCCGACTCCGTGTGGCTCGACAATGAGGACGGCAGCCTGCTGGGCAACCGGACCGCTCCGGTGCAAAACGGCCAAGCCATGCAAGATGGCGGCCCGACCAGTTGGCAAGCGGTTATTCAAACGGCTGATGAAAATGAGAGTTACCGGGAATTCTTACTGGAGTTCCAGGACACCACGCTGATGTACCGGCCATTTGATGGCAGCGTAACGGCGCCGGATTGCCCACCCGGAACTGCTTGTGGTTTTTGTTCCACGGACCACAGTCGAATCTGCGTGACCAACTCAAATTCCGAGCTTTACTACGGCAAAGTGTGCCAAGCGATCGCGCTGCCAGTGACGATGCGCGGTGAGCCAATCATGAACGACGACGGCAATCCAGTCACCGTTGATCTAGAGCCTAGCTGTAATTTCATCGCCGGCATACCGTCGAAGAACAGTCTGTTTAATACGGAGTCTGTGACCAGCAATATCTGGGCGAACACCGATCCCGACAA
The DNA here is from genome assembly GCA_012103455.1 of Gammaproteobacteria bacterium. Taxonomy (GTDB): domain Bacteria; phylum Pseudomonadota; class Gammaproteobacteria; order HK1; family HK1; genus WLWT01. The sequence goes on along the minus strand of WLWT01000001.1, from coordinate 75,180 downwards.
TCCGATCCAAGCCATCGGCTGAGATACATGGCCCATCGATCCAGGTCCCAAGGGGCTATACGTGTCGGGCAAACAGACCACGGCTGCGCAGCCGGAGTTGATCTCATTTAACGGCGGTACTTCGAACTTCTCGATGAACTACCGCAATGAACCGCTGTATCCGCGGGTCAATGCCAGCGGTTCGGCCAAGGCGAAAAACTCCAGCTTCGCTTGCGCTTCTTCCGTTAAACGCAATCTTCCCGGGCAACAATCGCCGGCTTATCCGCCGCTAACCGCTGGTGTGAGACCGAACGATCCCTTCACGCCGATCCTTCGCACTTACGCGAACGACGATGTGCAGGTTCGTATACTGGTGGGGGCCCACCAAAACCCGCACAACTTCACCATGCACGGTGTCAACTGGCTATTCGAACCGTCGAACGTGAACTCCGGCTGGCGTAGCACCCAGACCATGGGTATATCGGAACACTACGAATACCTGTTCAAGGTACCCGCCATTACCCATCCTAAACGTCCTAAAGCTAAACGTCCTAAACGTCCTAAAGCGCCGCCCAAGAGCAAGCCTTGGACCGATCACTTGTACAAAACCACAGCGGCCCGCCAAGGGCAGGCTGCGGGCAATTGGGGCTTGATGCGGGCCTACAAACAAACGCGGCGATCGCTTCATCGGTTGCCGCAAAACCCAACCCCCCAAGCTGCCGTAGGTGTTTGTCCGGCGGATCTGTTGGCGGCCACTTGTACGGCTGGGTCATCTGCAAGCGAGCCTAACGCCAACGGCCACCGCCTGCGGTGTTACTCGGTAGTGGCTGCTTCCGTGGATGAGTTGTTCCCCGGCAAGGCCCTGGTGTACAACTCGAAGATGGATTTCCAAACGCCCAACGCCCTCATCTATCTCCTGGAAGAGGATTACAACAATTTGCAAGCCTCCGAGCCGGTACCCGGGTTCGATAAGGCACAAGGCTTGGCCGAACCGCTGGTGCTGCGCGCTGCCGCCGGTGACTGCATCAAGGTCCAACTGACCAACAACCTCAATGCACAAACGGTCGCATCCCTAGGCGGTTACGCCTCCGGGCAACTGCCGGTGGCCGGCCAGAACACCGCCAATAAGGGGTTGTTCGCACCCTCTACGGTGTCCGCGGATGTGGGCTTGCACCCGCAACTGGTGACCCGCGACGTGGCCCGCAGCGATGGCACCAATGCCGGCTTCAATCCGGTGCAAACGGCGGCGCCGGGCGCATCCGTTACCTATTGGTGGTATGCCGGCAACGTCGATGCCTCGGCGCCTGCGAATGAGCGGCACATTCCAGTGGAATTCGGTGCATCCAACCTCATCCCGGCCGATCCCCTCAATCACCACCAATACGGCCTATTCGGCGCGCTGGTCATTGAACCGGAAGGGTCTAGTTGGACCACCGATCCCAACTCAAGAGCGTCGGCCACGGTGCGCGACAGTAACGGCGAACAGTTGTTCCGGGACTTCGTCGTCATCGTTCAGGACGACATCGCGCTTTACTTGGATACCGGCAATGGCTTAACTCAGCAAAATGGCAACGGTGCCGTGAACTACCGCACCGAGCGGCTCATGGGATCCAACCCGTTCGGGCTCACCCGAACCTGCGCCGACTCAGCGAATCCCACGTCGTGCGTGTTCTCAGTCGCAGCCCAGTGCACGACGGGTAACGGTGGCAGCACGGACTGTGGTCTTGGCCCGCAAATCCCGATCCAAACGCCGATGTACTGCGCCCGCACCGGCCACCAGGCCCGCTTCCGGCTGTTGCATCCGGGTGGCGCGGTAACCAATCAAGTGTTCGAGTTGCACGGCCATCCTTATCTGCAAGCGCCTTACTCTACGAAGGCGACTCATTGCGCGACGCCGTTGACCCAAACCAACCTGCACGCCTCCCAGACCATCGGCAATGACGTGGTGTGTCCGGATGGCGACTTGGAGACACCCGCATCCGTGTCGGAATGGAAAGCAGCGCGGATGGGCCACGGGCCTGCCAATCACTATGACGTAGTGATCGAGCAGGCCGGCGGCGCCAACTATGAATCCGGCGATTTTCTCTACCGAAGCTATCCGGCACTGCATTTGCAAAGCGGGATCTGGGGTATCTTCCGGGTCACCGCCCAGGAGCCCTCCGCCGTGCCCGCTCGTTGCCCCAGTTTTCAACAACCCGCCTCAGCCTCAGGTTGATGGCGCATCGGGTTATAGCGCATCGGGTTAGCGGGTGACTGACAGGGGCACAGCGCGCCTGGGATGGATGCTTGCCATTGGCATGATGGCGAGCACAGTGCCCGCCAGGGCGAACGATGGCCCGCCTATGCTGGAGCGGGCCGACTTGCGGGGAGTTTCAGTAGAAGCCAGCATCGAACCGGTAGCCGCGCAAGCCAAGCAGCGCGGCGGGCTGCGCGAGGGCGACGACGTGCTGGTGCGCTTCAAGGTCGCCGACACCCTCAGTGGCCGGCCTCGCTCCGGCCTCTTCCCCGCCGCCTGGATGGATCACATCGTGGTGGGCATCGAGCAGGATGCGCAAACCTGCCAGGCCAAAGTCGAACAGTTCGTGGCCGGCAGCCTCTATGCCCAGGCCGAGATCGATCTCAACGTTTATTACGTGCTCGCCCTTAACAAAGACCCTTCGATCAGCGTTGTAGATCCGCTATTCGGCTTCGGCAACAGCAAGCTGCTGACGCTTGTTCCCCTGGAAAGCCCCGGCTCGGACTGGGCCATGACGGCGGATCGCGACCGTCTATTCGTGGCCATGCCGCAAACCGGTCAAGTGGCCGTGGTGGACACCGATAACTGGCGTGTGCGGCACAACTTGGAGCTTGCGGGCAGGCCGGATCGGGTATTCATCCAGCCCGATCAAAAATATCTATGGGTGGCGAACACCAGTCCTGACGGAATCAGCGCCGAGAACATAAGCGCCAAAAACATAAGTGCCAAGAAAATAAGCAGTGTCACTGTTTTTGACGTACAGACCTTACAACAAGCCGCCCGCATCCGAACCGGCGCGGGCAGCCACGAGATCGTGTTCCGTGACGACAACCGCTTCGCTTTCATCTCCAATGCCGCATCGAACACCTTAAGTGTCATCGATATTCATTCACTGTCTTTGACCGCCCAGATCGAGGTGGGCGAGCGGCCCGTGTCGTTAGCTTACTCGCCGCTCAGTCAATCGGTAGTCGTGGCAGCGCAAGGCGACGGTACCGTCACCGTGGTGGATGCCGGGCGCCATGTGCCGGTGGCGTCCATAGCAGCGAAGCCGGGCCTGGTTCAAGCGCGTTTCGCGCCCGATGACCGCTTCGCTTTCATCGCCAATCCGGCGGCGAACGAGGTTTATATTTTCGACGCAGTGCTCAATCGAATCGTGCAGGTAGCCCAGGTGGGATCCGGCCCCGATCAGGTGGCGTTCTCCGATGAACTGGCATTCATCCGCCAACGCGACAGCGAGATTATATGGATGGCTGCCTTGGATCAGATCGGCCAACCGGAAAAACCCCTGTCACTGATCGATTTCCCGGGCGGCCAGAGCGCGTTCAGCCAGACCCTGGGGGCGGGCGCCGCTCCCACCATCGTCCAGGCGCCGGGCGCTAATGCGGTATTGGTGGCCAATCCTCAAGACCGCGCCATTTACTTCTACAAAGAAGGCATGGCCGCGCCCATGGGACATTTCAGCAACTATAGGCGGATCCCAACAGCGGTGATGGCATTGGATCGCAGCTTGAAGGAGGTGGCACCCGGCAGCTACGAAACGCTGACCCGCCTGCGCCGTCCGGGTCAGTACTCACTGGCATTTTATCTGGACAGCCCGCTGCGGGTGCATTGCTTCGACGTCGAGGTGCAGGCGCTGCCGCGGGTGGCCAAAGCAAGCCCTTCCGTGCGCTACGACCTTGCCGCTAACCAAGTGCCCGTCCACCAGCCATTCGCCGTGCGGGTTCGGCTGGTGGACGGCGCATCGGGTAAACCCAGCGCCGATCTGAAGGACGTTCAGTTCCTCGCTTATACCGCGCCGGGCACCGAACAACGCCGGTTTATGGCCAAACAAGTCGAACCGGGGCTCTACGAGGCCCTATTCGAGCCTTACACCACGGGCAGTTATTACATCTTCGTGCGCTCCCCGTCTCTAGGTTTGCGCTTCGACATGGCCAGCCCGGCGATCGTGCGCGCCGTCGCGGCGAAATGACAGACAACCTTCAACTAAATCTTCAACTAAGGGCGGCGCCCTCACGCGTGGCGTCCCCGTCCGGCATGGCGCAGTTACCGCGGGTCGATCCCATTACCCAGCTTCCAGTGCTCGTGCTGTTCCCCCACAACCGCTGCAATTGCCGCTGTTTGATGTGCGACATCTGGCGCATCAAAGACAAAGCCGAATTGGGGTTGGAGGCTATTGCTCATTGGCTACAAGAGTGGCGCACCCTAGGTGTGCGCCATATCATGCTGAGCGGCGGCGAACCGCTGATGTACTCGCGCACCTGGGAGCTGTGCGCCCTGCTGCGCAAGAGCGGCATCCGCGTGACCATTCATAGCACCGGGGTATTGCTGGAGCGTGAAGCGAAGCACTTGATCAGCCACTGCGATGATGTGATTTTAAGTCTGGACGGGCCGCAGCCAGTACATGACACCATCCGCAACATTCGCCGCGCTTATGGCCGTTTGCGCGATGGCGTTTCGGCGGTGCGCACACTGGCGCCGGGGTTTCCCATCGCCGCGCGCTGTACCATCCAACGGCAGAACTTTCGCCATATGCGCGAGACGGTGGCCAGTGCCCGCGAGCTGGGCTTGGACCGGATAAGTTTTCTGGCAGCGGATGTGTCCAGCGATGCGTTTAACCGGCTCCAGGCGTGGGAGGCAGACAAAATCGAGTCGGTGGCATTATCAGCCGGCGACTTGCCTCACCTGGCGGAGGAATTGCAAAAGCTTGAAGCCGAATGCGCCGATGAGTTCGCCTGCGGGTTCATCGCCGAACCGCCGGCCAAGCTCTGGGCCAAGCTCTACCAGTATTACCAAGCACTGCATGGCGGGGCACTCTTTCCCGAGGTGCGCTGCAATGCGCCGTGGGTATCGGCCGTGGTGGAGACCGACGGCACGGTAAGACCGTGTTTCTTTCAACCACCCTTCGGCAATCTCCACGAGACCACGAGTCTAGCGGCTATCCTCAACGCCGATGCTTCGCTCAAGTGGCGCCAGCACTTGGACGTAAGCCGCGATCCGATATGTATGAAGTGTGTGTGCTCGTTTCAGTTCAACGAGCTACCGGACAAAGTGTCTACCAAAGGGGAATCTACGGTATGAACATTCTAGGGTTCCATTCTTTAGCGTGGGTATTCAGGCTGATAGCGCAGACGTTGGTAGGCCGGGCCCTGATAGGTGGGACGCTGATACTGGGACTCGGCTCACCCACCGCCATGGCCCACGGTGATGCATCAAAGTACGCCGAGTTGACCGAACGCTCCCCAACGGCCATCACCATCCCGGCCGGCGTGACACTGCGTGATCAACACGGTACTCCGGTCGATTTCGCAGATTTGGTAAAAGACAAGGTGGTCGCCATCAATACGGTGTTCACCACCTGCACCACTATATGTTCGACGGCGGGGTTATATTTCGCCCAACTCAGCCGGCCGCAATACCTGGGCGGCCGGGTGGGCAAGGATGTACACCTCATCTCGATCACTGTCGATCCCGCCGTAGACACGCCAGCCCGACTGGCTGCTTGGCGTGCCAAGCTGGGCGGCGGTCCGGGTTGGACTTTGCTGACGGGCCCTAAAGGGATCATCGACGACCTGCTGCGCTCACTTCGGATGTACACCCCCGATAAGCGTTTCCATGCGCCGGTGGTCCTGATCGGCAAGCAATCATCCAGTGAGTGGGTGCACACTGACGGTCTCGCACCGCCGCGTTATCTGGCCGCATCGATCAAAGCGTTGTTACCGCCCTCCTGAGGGCGCCGGCCAGCGCCAGCACCAGAGCGTATGCAAGCGACTCGCACCGCCCGGCCTTGGGCGCACGCCCCGATTGTAGCTATAGGGGTAGTTACAGGGGTAGTGGCACGGGCAGTGACCATCGTCATCGCCTGTGGTACGCCTCTCAGTGCCTTGACTGACGACCGTTCAGGTCAAGAGCCGTTAACTCCTTTAGCCCGCGAAGGGCAACAGATCTACCTGACCGGGACCAGCACCGACGGCAGCGCCATAACGGCGCAGTTCGGTTCCGGGGCGGATCGGGTAGCGGCGGATGGCCGGTTATTTCCTTGTCTTAAATGCCATGGCCACGATGGCCGGGGCCGGCCCGAGGGTGGTCAAGTGCCCTCCGATATCTCAAGACCGGCCTTGAGTAGACCCTACGCGGTGGGACGCAAGGGGCGCCGCGAACACGGTCCTTACAACACCGATACTCTGATCCGGGCCATCGCCAAGGGCATCGATTCCTCGGGTAATGCTCTATCGGTGGACATGCCTAGATACCGGATGTCCGCGCCCATACAACAAGCTCTTGCCGCTTATCTGCTGACCCTAGGTACCGTCGCCGATCCTGGATTGGCGCCGCAGAAAATTCGCCTAGGGGTAGTGCTGCCGCCTGAAGGCTTATTGGACGGCATGGGGCAAGCCGTTCACCTGGCCGCTGAAGCCTATGTGCAATGGCTGAACGAGCAAGGCGGGCTATTCGGCCGCGTCCTGGAAGTGGATTATTTACGCCCACCCGAGGACCCTTCGGAGCGGCTTCGGGTGGTGCGCGAATTCCTGAGCGAAGGCGATATCCTGACGCTGGTGGCCTCTCACGCGGGCGGGGTTGAAGCGGGTATGGCCAGCCTTGCCGAGCAGATTCGAATACCTATCATCGGTTTGCTGACCGCTCCGGGCGTACACCGTGAGACCGGGCGGTACGTATTTCACGTGCTGCCGGACTTAAGTCTACAGGGCCAGGCGCTGCTGCAGGTTGCCCGAGATCAGGTGAACGGCCCCACCCGCGCCGTCATCGTGTTTTCCGATACAGGTAGACATGACACGGGTAGGCACGACACGGGTAGGCACAAACGGGTGGCACAGCGCATCACTGCCGCCGTGCAACAAAGCGGTGTTCGCCCCTGGGATTCTCTCACTGCCGTCGAGCTGCCGAGCCGGGGCGCGGCGCTTGGCCGCATGGTTGAAGACTTACGCGACACCGATACGGCGGCAGTCATGTTTCTAGGCAGCCAAGCGCAGGCCGAGGCACTGCTTGCAGCCACCCAAAAAGCCGATTGGTCCCCCCTATTGCTGCTTTCCGGCCCCCTGATCGGCGCCTCGCTACTGGGTAAAATTGCCGATCCAAGGCAGGTGCTGCTGGCGTTCCCTACCGCGCCATCACGCAGCGAAACCAGCGCCCGGCACCTGCATTTGGCCCGAAGCGCAAGCCTGCCCAAGCGTTACCTAGGCGCCCAAGTCTTCACCCTGCATGCATTGGAGTCATTGGCGCAGGGCTTGCGCTTGGCAGGCCGGAATGTGACCAGGGAAGCGCTGGTGGATGCCTTGGAGAGCTTTGACGGATATAGGAGCGGATTTGCGCCCGCGCTTACCTTTGGGCCGTACCGCCGCGAGGGTGCGTCCGGCTCATTCGTGGTCAGCTTCGCCAGCGATGGGCCGAAGGCGCGGTGGGTTTCGCTCCGATGAACACGAGCCCTATCCCGGCAGACGCCTCTGGCGCGGCCAACGTATCTGGCGAAGCGGCGCGGGCTTATGATGCCATCGCCCCGGATTACGACGGCCTGTTGGACGACGATCGGTGGATGCGCTATTTGTTATGGCGGCGTTACAGCGCTCTTTTCGCCCCCGGCGACCGGGTGTTGGACGTCGCCTGCGGCACCGGTATCGACACGCTGCACCTAGCGGCGAACGGCGTCAACGTAACCGGTATCGATATTTCACCGGGCATGCTCGGCGCACTGCGCGAAAAAGCACAAACCACCGGCTTGGCCCACCGGGTAGACACTCGGATCCACGATGCAGCGGTGCCATGGCCATTTGCGGCGGGCACCTTCGACGGTATGGTCTCGACTTTTAGCGGCCTTAACACAGTCACCGATCTACGAGCCTATAGCACCAGCGCGGCCAGGGTTTTACGCCCCGGCGCCAACGCCGTGTTGCACGCGCTTTGTCCCGCCGGACTGTGGCGCCGGTTGTACTGCTTTGCGCGGCACGGCCCAAGAGCCGCCCACAGACTGGCGTGGGAAAAAACTTATACGAAGCGCATTCGTGGCGTCGCCGTGGCGCACCATCTATTCTCCCCCGGGGAAGTATATGGTCACTATTTCGCCGGCAACTTCGAACTCAAGCGCGAATACGCGCTCGGCTTTTTGTGGCCGCAACGGGCGGGATGTTGGTTGCCCCATGCGCTGCTCCGGGCTGCCGGCACCCTGGAGCCGCATCTAGGACGGCTACCCGGCATAAAAAGCATGGGCCGCTTTATCACCTTGGAATTGGTCCGGCGGTGATGATTGGAAGGCGCAGGAAACCGTGACGCAAGTACTACTCGTCAACCCGAAGATGTGCAGTCCAAGCGCCGTGCGCATGCCGCTGTCATTGTTGGCTTTAGCCGCCGTGCTAGAAGGCAAGCACGAATACCGGTTGTTCGACGGCAATATCACCGGCAGCGTTGCTTTAGAGATCGCCAAAGCTATAGACGAATCGCCCGGCTGCGTGGTGGGCATCAGTGTGATGCCGGGCCCGCAAGTGGCAACCGCCATCGAGATATCGCAGACGATTCGGGCACATGCGCCCAAGGTGCCGATCGTGTGGGGTGGTTATTTCCCCACCATGTACCCGGATTCCGCCCTCAATGCGCCCTACGTGGATTATCTGGTGCGCGGCCAAGGCGAAGATACACTGCTCGAATTTTTAGCTTGCGTGGCCGACGCCGGGCCACCTTTGGATACGTTGAACTCGGCTACCGATACATCCGCCCTGCACGGCATCGCCGGCCTTAGCTGGAAAGGCGCGGGCGCGGTGATACATAACCGTGACCGTCACTTCCGTCCTCCCGACGATTACCCCGCCTATCCCTACGAGCGGCTAGGTGACGTTGAGCCTTACATGCGCCCTAGCTTCATGGGCAAGCGCACCGGCGTGCATCAGGCGGCCATCGGTTGCCGCTACCGTTGCGAATTCTGTGGCGTCGTCAGTATGTACAACGGTGTTACCCGGTTGCAGGCGCCGGAGCGGTTACTCGACGCCTGCACCATACTGCGCGATCGGTACGGTGCCACCGCCATGCAGTTCTACGACAATAATTTCTTCGACACGGAAGCCAAAAGTGTGCCCTTGCTGGAGGCTTTGGGCAAAGTGCGAATGCCGTGGTGGTGCTACGCGAGGGCGGACACCCTGGCCAATCTTTCCACGCAAACGTGGGAACTCATTCGCAAAAGCCGTCTCACCATGACTTTCATCGGCGCGGAAGCGGCCAGCGATGATGTTTTAAAAGGTATGCGCAAAGGCACCCGTGTCGATCACACCATGGAAGTAGCCCGGCGCTGCTTCGAGTACGGGGTCATTCCGGAGTTCTCCTTTGTTTTAGGCGGGCCAACCGATCCGGAAGGCGAGATTGAAAAAACCCTGGGGTTTATCAAACGGCTAAAAGCTGTCCACCCGCGCTGCGAGGTCATCTTGTATTTCTATAGCCCGACGCCGCGCCTAGAGAAAGCGACGGCCAAGACTAAAGCGGCTGGACTGCGCATGCCCGTGCTGGATCAATACGGCCCGGCCGGCCCCGAGCTACCCGCCACGCCCGAGGAGTGGACGCAGCAGCAATGGTTGAATTATGTATGCCACCAAGACGCGCCCTGGTTATCGGACAAGATGCGCCAGCGGGTGCACGACTTCGCCACTGTGCTCGGCTGCCGATTCCCCACGGTGCAGGACTACCGTGTGCCTCGGTGGGGTAAAACGGTGTTGAGTTGCCTAGCGCAGTGGCGTTATCACACCGGGATTTACGCGCAACCGTGGGAGCTCAATCTGGCGAAAAAACTGGTGTCGTTGCGGGTCCCGCAACGCGATAGCCTTTGAGCGCAGCCATGGTGGAAGAACGGCCTTACCTAGCCGCCCCCGCCGCGGTCAATCACGATCTTTGGTTCGCGCCCATGGGCATCAAGCTGCGGCTGCTCACCAACTCCGATGAGGTGGCAGCGGCGGCCCATGCCTCTTTTTCCATCTACGGTGAACAGGCGCCAGAGGGCGCGCCGGATTTTTGCCTACGCTTATTCGAGCACGACATCGACGACGGTGTGTTGGGCAACCCCCTATTTCGCATTGAGGGACCGCTTGTTTATCAAACCACCGGGCGCGATTCGGTGTTGATCATCGATCGGAATAGCCGCTCGGGCTTTGGTTATTTCTCCTCCACTACTCTTGCCAACCAGGCGTTTTTTCGCTGGCACTTCCTGGACTTCGCCGTCTATTTCGCCCTGGAATGGCGCGGTTTCATAGGCGTGCACGGTGCCGCCATCTGCAAAGACGGCCAGGCGCTGCTGTTGCGGGCACCCAGCGGCCACGGCAAAACCACCCTCGCCTACGCCGCCGCGCGCCGCCGCTTTCAGGCGTTGGCCGAGGATGCGGTGTGGATTGACGTGTCCGGTGGCCGCTGGTGGGGACTGCCCTCACCGTTCCATATGTTGGCCGACGCGCGCACCTTGTTTCCCGAATTGGCGCACCTTCCGGCGGCTGCGCAGATCAATGGCGAAGTCAAACTGGCGGTTGACTTGCAGAAGATGCGCCCCGGATGTACCGCCACCTGCGCACCTCCTGGCCGGGTCGTGTTACTTGAGCGGGCGCCTGGCGGGATCAGTTCGCTCAGCCCCTGCGACCCCGATATCGCTTACAATAGTTGGTTAGCCGGCGCCGCCATCAAGGAAGCACAAGCGCTTGGGTACGAAGCGGCGATTCGAGATCTCTTGGCCAACGGCGCGTTCACCTTGCGGTTCGGCGACGACATAGAAGCAGCGCTGGATCTACTCGAACCGCTGTTTGATCAAACCTAGTTGTCGATGGCGATGAGTGCATCAGCGGAACAATGGCGGCGGCTCACGGATTTGGTGGCGCAGTGGGTAGCATCGCCGCCGGCGGACGTGTCCTCGGTCACCTCAGCCGAATGGGAATTGCTGCCGTCCGTGTGCGCGACCCACGGTGTCGCAAGCCTCCTGCACATCGAAGGCCCGTCCGCCAGCGTGTGGCCGGCACGGATGCGTGACTGGCTCGCCCACCAGTACACGAACAATCACGCGCGCATTTCGCGCATGGCGGTGGAGCTGGCGGATATATTGATGCTGTTTGAAGGGCGCGGCGTTCAGGTGATGGCCATGAAAGGACTGGCCATCGGTGAACGGGTGTATCAAGACATCGGTTCGCGGCCAATGAACGACATCGATCTGTTGATTGACGCCTGCGACCTCGACACCGCAGCCAGCCTGCTGGCCGAGCTTGGATATGCGCGGGGCTTTGGGGGCTGGAAACATACCAAGTTTCAACGGCCGGACAATATGCAAATAGTCGATGAGACCTCGGAGCACCCCGACAACCCGCGCATTTTGGAAGTGCATCCGCGCTGCGTCGAGAAGCTGGTGGATGATCCGGTGGATATCACCGAACAAGTATGGGCGGGTGCGTACAAGAGCACGCTGGCCGGGTGCAACGCCTGGTTAATGGATGTGGATGATCTCTGGGGCTATCTGTTGTTACACGGCACCCATCACATACTGCACAACAATTTTCGCCTGCTTCAATTATTGGATATGGCCCGGTTGGTGCCGCTATTGAAAACCCCGCAACACCTGGTGCAGAACATGGACGCCCGCGCAAGCTATGCTCCGTTGGTATTGCTGGAACGTTATTTCCCAAGTGAACTCACGGCCAGATTGCGGCAAACACAACGCGCCCGATTAACCCCGGGTTTCGTGCAGTGGGCTGATTCATTGGATCTGTATACAGTATCGTATCTAAACCCCGCGCCTTGGAGAGTATGATGACCAAAGGCGCCAAACCTAAAGCCGTAACCAAACCCGAGATAATAGCCAAACCCAAGATAATAGCCAAACCCAAGATAATAGTTGTAGGCGACGGATTAGTGGCGACCGGTTTTTCGCGCGTGGTTCACAGCATTCTAGGCCCCTTGTGCGAGCGTTACGAGTTTCATCACTTCGCCATCAACTATGGCAACCAGGAACACTCCCACCCATGGACCATGTATCCCGCAGGAGTGGATGGCGATTATCTGGGCCGGGAGAAATTACCCCAACTCATTGATGACATCGAGCCGGAGCTGTTGTTCTTCGTTAACGATGTATGGATAGTGGGCTCGTACCTGGATGCATTGCAAGATGAGACTAAGTCCTATAAAACCCTGGCTTACTGCCCGGTAGACGCGGCGCCTTTGGAGCCTCATTTAGTGCGGGGCGTTAACCGCTTGGATGCAATGGTGGTCTACACCGAGTTCGGCAGGTGCACCATGCGCGAGGCTTTTGCGCGCTTAGAGGACCCCGCTGCGCAAGACATGCCCATGCATATCATTCCCCACGGGGTGGATACTGGCGCGTTTTACCCTATTCCCGAGGAGGATGGAATGCCAGGGCGGGTACTGGCGCGCCGGCGGCTGTTTCGCAATGAAGCGCTAGACGATGCCTTCATCGTTCTAAATGGCAACCGCAATCAACCGCGCAAACGGGTCGATATCACGCTGCGGGGCTTTGCCGACTTCGCCGCAGACAAACCGGATAACGTGAAGCTTTATCTGCACATGGGGGTGCAGGACTGCGGTTGGAATGTGATATCGCTGGCACGCCGGTATGGCATCGAAGATCGTTTGATCCTCACCTCCGATACCCACTATTTATACGCTGTACCCGACGATGTGTTGAACTGCATCTATAACGCCTGCGACGTGGGACTCAACACATCGATCGGCGAAGGTTGGGGCTTAGTCAGTTTCGAACACGCCGCTACGGGCGCGGCGCAGGTGGTTCCCCATCATAGCGCCTGCCAGGAGTTATGGGCTGGCTCGGCTGCCCTGCTGGAACCCGCGGTCACTTTTACCTCGGAACATTTTTTGACCGAAGGTCATATGGTGGCACCGGCAGAAGTCGCCCGTGCGCTCGATCAGCTTTACCAAAACCCAGCGGAACTGGATTCCTTATCGGCCCGTTCCCGCCGGACGGCGACCCGCCCCGACTACCAATGGGACAACATCGCGGCCCGGTGGGATAGCATCTTCGAAGATATGTTGGACCAGCGCGAAACCGTGTTATGCACCGGCCCGCAGCGATAGCGGCAACACGATCCGCTATCCTAGGAATATTGATTTCATTCTTGATTGGCGAGCTTGCCGGTGCGCCGCTCACTGATGCCGAACAACGCGGGCGCTTGATTTACCAGGAAGGCCGCACGTCATCCGGTTATCCTTTTATGGTGAAGCTCCCGTATTCGCCAGCCCCCCTTGCGGGCCGTGCATTTCCGTGCGCCGCGTGCCACGGTGCTGATGGCCGTGGCGGTTCCGAGGGCGGTATCGACGTACCGGATATCCGTTGGCAAACGTTGACAAAACCACATGACACCGCGAAGCGCACGCGTGGTCCATACACCAAACGCGCGCTACGCGATGCGCTCACGCGCGGATTGGACCCGGCGCGCAATCCCCTGAACCCAGTGATGCCCCGCTTTCAGATCTCACTGACCGATTTCGATCATTTATTTGCCTACCTGCAACGGCTAGGCGGCAACTTGCAAGCGTCAGGCTTGCAACCGTCAGGGGCGGGCCACGCACGGCCACCGCCCGAACCGCAGTAGCGAGCCTATCGAGTAGAGCCGATCAATTGGCGTCGTTTAGCACTTCGTCAAACGATACTTTGATGGCATCTATGGCCGCTTTGCCGTTAATTTTTTTCCACAGCCCGGACCGCTCGTTGCCCATGATGATCACATCTCTATGGGCCGCCGGTTCTTGGACATATTGGCCAAGTTTGTAATTGGCGAAATTAACATCGTCAACCGAACCGGAGAGGAAATACCAACCGGCTTGGGCCTTGAAGCGCCGGGCGTACTCAGCTATGCGTTGCGGTGTGTCGTAGTCGGGATCGTTGGTGATTGAAATGATATGAACGTCCTTATCCAACCGCGTCGTGTAAGCGTTGCGAAGCACAGCCAACTTTCCGTTGATAACCGGGCAACTGCCCTGACAGCGGGTAAAAAATGTTGAGATGATGACGATTTTATTTTCGAGTAAGTCCGTATACAGCCGCATCGGCTTACCGAACTGATTGACCAATTGAACATCGGTAAAGTAACTGCTAGCAGCCGATTCCCCGGCGTGAGACACCCGTGCCACGCCTAGAATTGACAGGCTGAAGCTTAGCGCCAACGCCCAAACAAGCACGAATTTCTTATTGGTCATAACTATAGCTCTCCTTGTCCTGCCCTCTTCTAGTCCTATAGGGCGCCTCTAAAAATAGTCATTTTTTCGTGAGTGCAAGGAAGCACCGCGCGCAGAACCGCAGTGTATAGGTGATACCTGAGGATTCGAGCACGGAGCTGACGCCGCAATCGCGGAAAAAGTGCATTGTTAGAGGTGCCCTATAGATAGGAACTCAGTAACAGCGGTTCTTACCAAAACAAACTTTTTCGGCTTGGGCCTTAGGTTCTTGCTTGCTGATCGCCGGCACAGGATTTGACTTGGAGTGCAGGTCTTCGCTGGCGACCGGAGTGCGTTTCACCGGCTTGGATTGATCTTTGCTGGCCACGGGTTTGCCAACCACGGGTTTGCTGGCCACAGGGGCGGGGGCGGGTTTTTTCTTGCGCGGCTTTGCCCACCCGCTTCTCTTCGCCGAAGCGAAGTTATACCGGTATTCTCCGCTGCTTTGAATGAACTCGACGGTCGATTGGGCATCGGAACCATAAGAGGCCACGATGATGTGCCTGCCCAGAGGCACACTCTGACTGATTTGTTTTCCTTTTCCGACCCTGACACCGTCAATGAACCATTCCGCCTCCACATTGCTGATCAGCTTGACTACAGCGGAGTTAAGTCCCAGCTTTTCATTTAGCAGTGCATCGATTTCACTGTTGTAAGAAGGTTTAAACACCATCTCGACGCGGTACTTCAAGTTACCGCTCAGGTTCATGGTGGCATCGAGCACTTCGTAAGACAGCAATACGCTCTTGTCGTCTATAAACGGATCGTTCTCCACTTCACGGGACATGGCCGCGGTCTTGGCGTCCTTTAGACAGTCGAGCATCGTTTTGAACTTGGAGCACGAAACAGTCCCGTCCCTGGTCCTGGCCTGAGCGCTACCGGACCCGGCAAGATCATCGACAATTCTCTTGGTGATCTCGGCCTTCAGTGCCAGCAACCTCTCATTCTTGTTAGCTCGGGCGTTTTCAATCTTGCGGTATTCGGCCTGTATCAGTTCGTAGTCGATCTTTAATGCCCGGCTCTCCGATTCTACCTTGCCCTCCAAGGATTGCACCGTAGTGACCAAGGTTTCGATCTCCGTATACATGGAGACCGCATTACCTTTGGCCCGAATCACCTCCGGCAACTGCGCAATGAGTTCTTGATATTTAGTCTTTTTAAGCTCGATCTCGGTTAACAGATCGGCGTGTGCATGCTTTCTCTTGTTGTACAACGACAGCCTGTCATTCGCTGAGATCAGCATGTCATCGACGCTGAATTCCTGTTTCAATGAATCCAGTGTCCGCTGCTCGTTAACAGTTAGCAAGTCAACGCCATACGCATTGCCTACATAAATACACAACAAAAAGAGCGCAACTCGACTACTATTAGTCACTGGATTCTCCGGTATGGTGACTGTGACGCACATTCACCTATCCTTAAGTCTCGAAGTGGGGGGAGGCTGCGGCAACAGCCCGCCTGCGACCCAACTGCACCCTCCGCCCTAACTGCACAATATGATCGACTGCCCCAATATGAGCAATTGCTCGAATGTGATCAATTACTTAGGTTGAGAGGCCCAGCGCAGAGCCTAATACGCCACTGCTACTCACGATAGCTCATCGAATCTCCAAATAAGGATGATCGAGTGATCGATGAAGTGTCACCGGTACGGGTCGGCTCGTCAACAACATAAACATCCACCGCACCCGCCCACCGCACCGCTGCCGGTCATACCTTGTCAGTTCGAAATCAAGGTCATCAGCAGCTCGACCGTAGGCTCACCGGTTGCAGGTATCCCGACACCGCGCTGATACGCCCGTATCGCCGCTCTAGTGCTCTCTCCCAGCACCCCATCAATAGGCCCTGGGTCTAGTCCTTTATCGGCCAGCGCGACCTGAATATGGTGCACCAGTCTATCTGTCTTGGCCGTTGGAGCCTTAGCCGTTGGAGCCTTGGCCGTTGGAGTCTTGACCGTTGGAGCCTTGGCCGTAGAGACCTCAACCGTTGGGACCCCAGCCGGTGCGTCCTTGGCCGTCACTGCCGAGGCGGGTGCCGCCGGAGCTGACAGCCTCAAGGCCGGTGATACTTGAGCCGGCGACACCGCAACTTTAGCCGGCCGCGCCAATGGCGATCTGCCCTGCGGCGTTGGCTGGCGGTGGACTATTTCCGCGTTCAGTTCACGAGACCGCGCCTGCGCCATTTCGAGCTTGTTCGGCGTCAGCAGTTCGCGGATTACTTCTAAGGCTTTCTCGGCCCCCGCGTCCCCTTCCGCATGGGCCAAACTGAACCAAGCATATGCTTCAACATTGTCCTTGGGTACGCCATCGCCGTTCGCGAACATCACCCCCAGGTTGAATTGTGCAAGCGCGTAGCCCTGCGCGGCCGCCAGACGGTACCACTTCGCCGCCGCCTCGTCATCAGCGGGAACGCCACGGCCATTTTGCAACATGACGCCCAAGTTGGTTTGCGCACCCGCATTCCCTTGCTCGGCAGCTAACCGGTACCATTTCACCGCCGCGGCATCGTCAGCAGCCACACCTTTGCCAAGACGGTACACATTACCCAGGTTGTACTGCCCCCGGCTATCGCCGCTTTGCGCCGCTAGCCGATACCACTTCGCCGCCTCCGCGTGATTCACTGGTACGCCCGTGCCGCGCGCGAACATATTGCCCAGTTTGATTTGCGCGCCGGTTTCGCCTTTTTCCGCCGCTTGCAGCAACTGGCTCAAGGTCCGCTGCCGTTTCGCCGCTACTGCCGGGCCGGAGGCTTGCATAGTATCCAGTAAATCTTGCGCGGTAGTGCCACCTTGCTCCGCAGCCAGGCGCAGCCACCGCAACGCCTGCGCCCGGTCGGCTTCCACCCCGTTGCCGTTGGTATACATAACACCAAGCCTGGTCTGCGCTTCTAAGTGGCCTTGCTCGGCGGCTAACCGGTACCACTTGGCCGCCTCGGCATAATCGAGTTCCACCCCCGTACCTAGAATGTACATCGCCCCCAACTGCCATTGCGCATCGGCGTGACCTTGTTCAGCCGCCCGCTTAAACCATTCCACCGCCCTGCTAGGATCAGTGCTAACGCCGTTACCGTTGGCATACAGGAGCCCTGCGTTGAACTGCGCTTCGGCATCGCCCAGCAAGGCCGCACGCAGGAACCACCGGCCCGCCTCGGTAACATCAGCTTCTACGCCGCGGCCCTGTTCGTACATAAACGCCAGTTGTATCTGTGCAGCGGTGTTATCCCGCTCCGCCGCCCGGCGGTACCAGCGTGCCGCTTCCGCATCGTCCGCTGCTACCCCGTTACCCTCGGCATACATCAGACCTAAGCTGTACTGCGCATCGGAGTTGCCTTGCTTGGCCGCAGCTTCGAACCACTTGAGTGCTTCGGCGTAGTCCACCGGCACCCCATCACCCTTAGCATACAAGGTACCTAGAGTAGCTTGCGCCGCTGCCTGCCCTTGCGCCGCGGCCAGGCGGAACCACTTCGCCGCCTCGGCATAGTCAACCGGTACCCCCCAACCCAGAACATAGCTGACCCCGATCCGGTCCTGGGCCGCCGCATCGCCTTGTTCGGCGGCTTTTCGAAACCACTTCACCGCCTCCACGTCGTCTTTAGACACACTTCTGCCTAGGGCGTACATCATGCCTAGATTGTACTGGGCGCCGGCGTCACCTTGCTCGGCGCCCAGACGCAGCCATTTGATCGCCTCATCGTCATCGACTTTCACCCCCCGGCCAAGAGCGTACAGGGCGCCCAATCTAGCCTGCCCACCGGCATGATCGCGCTCCGCCGCGCGCCTAAACCACTGCACGGCGGCTTCATCGTCGGCGGCCACACCCTCGCCGTTGCTGAGCATGAACCCTAGATTGTGCGCGGCGTCCGCGTTTCCCTGCCGCGCCGCCTGGCGGTACCATCGCAAAGCCTTAGGCATATCGACCGGTACACCACGGCCTTTTTCATACATGAGGCCTGAGTAGTATTGGGCCTCGGCATCGCCTTTTTTGGCGGCCAGGCGAAACCACTTCGCCGCCTCCACATCATCGGTGGCGATGCCGTCGCCGTGGAAATAGATGTAACCCAAGATGTAAGGCGCGTCCGTGTGGCCCTGCTCAGCAGCGGCACGAAGCCCAACCACGGCCTCCTTGATGTCCCCGCGTTTATACGCCGCTATCGCGTCATCGAACCCGGCGCCAGCATTGTGAGCTGCCAGTGCTAGTACTGCGACTGATATCCATCGCCACATGGGTGGATACTCCTAGCCGTATCGCTAAAAATTGTTGTCATTGAAACACCGTAGGGCTTTACCGGGAATGTCGCCGTACATGTACCGTTACCGCGATGGCTGCCGGCGGTGCAGCCCGGCGAAGCACCCAGAAAGACCGGCCCTCTAATTGTAGAGAGGTATTGGCCGGTTTGTCCCGCTTGCGGTGCAGCACACGGACGGCCAATCGCAATCCACTAGCGCCCTTACTCATGGGCACACACTCTTTAACCAGAGGCTCCGCCCTCGATCTGGCTCATTGGAGAAGATCGGGCTTCGAGTAGGGAGAATATTTAACCGCTTCAAGGTCGCTAAACATTTCACGCTTGATCTCGAGGAAGAGTTGCCATAATAGATTGAATGCGGTGGATTTCATGGTCCGTGAGTGTCCTATCCGACACCCTATGACTGGTTGTCGAAACACGCTCAGCAAGCCAACAACCGGCATCATCCGTCCGCAGCGTATGATGGCCGCGACTGTAAGCACAGCAACACTTGGTGGCTGAAACGGCTGCTCGGCTTTTGCAGATTTCGTGTGCTACGGAAGAGGACAAGGGCACTGGATATGCCCCGTTCCCCGTTTGCTATGAGCGCTTCTACACATCCTCTAGACCCAGCGTCGGCGCTTGAAGCTGACGGTCTTCTTGTAGTCGTCCATACTCCCGACCTTGCGCAAGCTGGCCCACGTTCCCTTGTAGTACGGCACAACGTTCCGGTCGGTCCACTCGGTGACAACATCCCCGGCGATACCGTTCCAATAGGCAAACACCATGAAGGTGTGGGCGCGCTGGATATCCGGATCGGGGTATGCCATAGCGAACGTGGAGCCGTAGTCGTTGTACACCTCGACAATATCGCCGGCTTCAATGCCAAACTCTCTCGCGTCTTCGGGGTTCAGTTCTATTGGCGCCATCGGATAGCGCTTTCTGCGGAAATCGATGTGCCGGTCGTGGTACGCAGTCTGCCAGATGTGATTTGCCCGCCCGTTGTTGATCCAGAAGCGATGCTTCCTCTTCTGAGCCGCAACTGGAGCCGGCAGGCCGTTCCATGGGGAGGGCTGGAAGTGTGCTTTACCGTCGCTCGTCGAGAACTTGTAGTCGGCATAGATCATCGGCGTGCCAACGAGCTTGCCGTCCTTGTACTCCTTGACGGGGAGCTGAACCCCATTGTTGCCCATGGCCCGCAAGCGCTCGTAGGTCACCATATGCCCAGTGCCACCACCCTGACTGTCGATGCCCTCGGGCTTGCGGAAGCCGTCGTTGAAAGCATCCTCCTCGGTTTGCCAGTCGAATCCCGAGAACCGCTTCGTCATCGCGGCGTTGTCTTCCTTCTCGTAGAGCGCCTTTATCGCGTTGGCGATATCGGCGGCAATCAGACAATCGGCCTTGGCCTCCCCCGGGGGCTCCATGAACTTTTCGGACAGACGCATACGGCGCTCGCCATTCATTGAAGTCAAATTCATTTCACCGGGGTGAGCAGCCGGTAGCACTAGATGCGCTGCTTCGGCGAATTTCGTCGGGTAGAGATCGATGACCGTGACGAAGAGACCGCCGCGATTCTCCACGGCATCGTAGATGACATCGACCAACTCATCAGCGGTCGCGCCGCGCGCCTTGGCGAGCGCTTCCTTGACGACGTTTGAACGCCTGATCACCACCTCACGGTACTGCTCCGCATTGAGGGTCGTCTGGAAGGAATTGCACGCCCACACCGTGAGCATCTTGCCATTGCCGTTGATTATTTCCTGGTCGATGTACGGCGCCGGCCGCGGGCCTGGGTAGGGCGGACGGGCGTAGCCTTCCTGATGACCGCCCAGGCGCACCACGCCTGTGCCGCGCCGGCCTACATTGTGGGTGGCCAGGCACAGATCGACGAGCGAGGACTGAATCCGGTAATTGTCATTGCCCCAGATGATGCCTTTTTCATACCCGTGCATCGTCCGAAGGCGGTGCCCAGAGGCCTTGGGCTGGTACGCCCACTGCGCAGCCTTCTTGATGTCGGCGACTGATACACCGGTGATCTTGCTGGTCTCCTCAAGGCTCATGCGGTTGGCTTTGAGCGCCGCGTCGAAGCCAGTGGTGTGCTGGGCGATAAAGTCCTTGTCATGCCAGCCCTGATCGACGACGTAGGTCAGCAGACCATTGTAGAGGGCGGTGTCGGTACCGGGCTCGATCTGAAGATGCAGCACGTTCTCTTTGCCCGCCGCACCCTCTGCAACCGAGACGGTCAGGCTGCGCCTCGGATCGACGAAGATGATGCGGCCGCGCCCAGCGCTCTCGCCAGGAAACCACTCCTTCTTCTTGTCCACGGTCGCACCCGTGAGATTGGGGATCCAGTGGGCGAGGAAGTAGTTCGTCTGCGTCTCATAGGCGTTGGCGCCGATCGAGAGGATGACGTCGGCAACCCCGGCGTCCTCATAGGAGTTGTTGAGTTCCCCGACGCCCATGTCGCGGCTCGCGTGACATTCGGAGTTGTAGGCTGGGCGGTTGTGGATCCGCACCATCTTGGTCTGCAACGCCGAGAACATCAGCTTGCCGGTGCCCCAGGTGTTTTCAAACCCACCCCCGGCGCCGCCGTGGTCGAAGCAGTTGAACATGATCGGGTCGGGACCGTGCTCATCGAGCAGGCGCTTTGCAACCCCGGCGTAGACCGCCATCGCCTGTTGCCAGTTCGTATCGACACGGTCATCACCGGTGAATACGCTCGGATAGCGCAGGCGGTTCGCGCCGGCTCCGTCCGGGGTGTAGAAAATGCTCGCCATCTGACCGCCCCGCGTAGAGGACAGCCCCTGGTTGACGGAGCACTCCTTGTCAGGCGAGACGAGCACGTTGTGTGAGCGCCCGTCTTTATCCGCTATGACCGTGTGCATCGCCGGTGTCATCGTGGTGGCAAGCGGCGCAAGCTGCGTGCGGAAATCAAGGCCGAGCGCATTTTCATGCGGGGCGCGGCCGCCTTCGCGGCCTGCCTCCCATTTGTAGACATGATAACCACAACCGACGATGCAAAAGTGGCAAGTCATCAACGATTTCTTGGCATCGATCGGCGGGAGCGGGATGCGGTCTTTTTTGCTGCTCATGACATGGCCCCCTCAAAGCACGTTGGCCTGACGACCGTAGATGAGCCCATCGACCGCAACAGCTTGCACGCTGTCGTCCTTGTCGTCGTAGCTCAGGACAATCCGTGGCAGATCCTCGGTCGCCTGACCACACACCATCTGCCCTGCCATCTCGGCATCGAAGGTGCTGTAGTGACAAGGACACTTGAAGACTTTGCGCTCCGGGTCGTAGGCCACCGGGCACCCCATGTGCGTACAGAGGCTGCTGTAGGCCACGATATCGCCATCAGGCCCAACGCCGCCCAACGCCGCCTGTCCCAGCTTGACGAGCGTGCACGGCGACGACGCGTCAGGATAAGTGAAGGTCACAGGGACGTTCAT
The DNA here is from genome assembly GCA_012103455.1 of Gammaproteobacteria bacterium. Taxonomy (GTDB): domain Bacteria; phylum Pseudomonadota; class Gammaproteobacteria; order HK1; family HK1; genus WLWT01. Next base: position 53,079 of record WLWT01000001.1, on the reverse strand, counting down.
CTTTAGCGTCTTGGCTCGCGCGAGCGTCTTTTGCTCGAACGTGGCGGCTTGCGCGTCAGGGGCGACGGCAACACCGCCGATGGTTGCGGCGCCGATGGTTGCGGCGGCCCCCGCGGCGACACTAGTGCCGCTGGTTTTCAGGAACCCGCGTCTGCTTACTGTACTCATTGCTCTTCCTACTCTCCTCAGATGGCGCTTGTTCTAGGCTGTACACAATGACGGCGCGCGACCGCCTGGCCATTTTTCAGTCGGGCAGCCCGCGTTCATCGCATCAGTTTCTTTTTTCTTTCTACGACACTGACACGCAAAGACCGCGCCGGTTTGAAGAAGATTCTTTTCGCCATCCAGAACTACCTTACGATCATTCTGTTAACGCCCTCAGCGGATGAGCACGTCGCGGTCGGCGAGGCCGATGTTACCGATGAGAAACATCGCGTCAAGGATAGAACTTCCCTGGGCAGGAACGAACTGCGTCCAGTTGCGCTCATTATTTTCTGCAAATAGGTCGGACGAGGGGAAGGCAGTGACTGTGATACGAATCTGTTACCGGTCGGTAACCATCCAACGGTAGCGCAATCACCCGCGGCCTCCCAGGTGTCACAGAGAACGGCCGTGGCCAGTTTGACCCGTGCCATGAACGAAAAGCGCGTCCCACTCTTCGGGGCGGTGCCTGGCACCGCCAGAGCGTGTACCGACTGTTGGAGCGCTATGCTGATTTAGGTCTGAGCCTGTGACTTACTTAGAGAAAATCGACCCCGCCAATAACCAAGCCCGGTTTTACAGCCTGGTGATAATGCCCAATTTGTTTGGACAGTGGACACTCGTCCGTGAGTGGGGCCGCATTGGTCAGCGCGGACAAGCCGAACTGGAGTGGTTTGAAACCGCCGAAGCAGCGGAAGGGGCTATTGCAGCACTGAAGTCGCAGAAGCGACGGCGGGGATACAGCTAGTACATCTTGGCGACTAGCTCGGCTCCATCCTAGTGCTGGCTCATTTCAGTTTAGGGAACCTCTTACCCACCAAGACACAGCATCGCGCAATTGCTAGGGCCTGTTAACACTAACTCATAGGCATCTTTAAAAATTACGGGCTTCGCGCTTCGTGGAAACGTAAGTGGCTGATTTTATTGATCGGAGAATTTCGGTGACGCAGCGGGAACACTCGCTCACGCGAAAGCACAGGCATGGACGTATGCCCCACCGCAATTAGCTAAACCGGTTAAGAGCGTGAGTGTTGGAATAGATGGAAGCTGTATGTTGTTAACTGAAGGCGGTTGGCGCGAGTCAATGGTGGGTACTATAAGTCTTTATGATCGCGAAGGGCAAAGACTGCATACAATTGAGATGGGGGCTACACCGTAATATGGCAAGAAAAAGTGTTATGGTCGATTTGATCAAGAGCTATCGAAGGTCAAGGACCGATATCCCAAGGCAGCCTGTGTTGCAATAGCTGATGGAGCGAGAGGCAATGGGTCTTGTTTGAATGGGTCTTATTCGAGGTCTGGAATTGATCGACAGTGGGTGGATGTTTGGGGTGTTAGTGAAACCGTTTGTAAAACATTGGTTAAGCAGCGCCTATGCAATTGAGGCATGTGCTGGAAGGAGGCTGGAGTTCAAGCCGTTCTCTCGTTGCGTGGGTTGACCCACACGGATGCGCGTTGGGATCAATGTTGGCGTAAGCTCGATCGATATGGATTTGATTGAGCTGCTTATATACATCATATTGAGATCGCACCCTGTAAATAAATAAATCATAGTGTGAATATTGAAAAATGAAACAACAAAAATACGGCTCCATCGAGATTTGCAAACTCGCCAAATTTACACGGTATCTGCTGATTGTCTTGTACTTGACGTACCCGGTTCATGCGCAGGTAAGCGCTTCTGACGCTTCAAACGACCGCCAAGATTTGAAAATACAAATCCGTCAATATAGTGATTGGACCTACCAGTGTCTTGTGCCGAGCAAGCAGGCAGCAGAGGTACAGCAACCCGAATGCGAGATTGCTCAGTCGGTGCGAGCACAGCAGAACGGGGCACATATTGAGCTGTTCAATGTGGCGTTGATACGCGCCAATGATAAGGCTGGAAAAGTAAAATGGGCGCTGGTGGTATGGATGCCTCTTGATTTGGATATTCATTTGCCGTCGGATTTCGGTTTGATCGTGGGAAAGAAAAAGCCTTTCCTGACGAGATTCAGGCATTGTAATGCACAAGGCTGTCAGGTCGTTATTCCTGCTGACCACTCTCTGTTGACGAATCTGAAGCGCGCAAACAACGGTGCGGGGTTGTTCCGACTGTTGAACGGCAAGGTCATCAGGGTGGAATTTTCTTTGAAGGGTTTTACCAAAGCGTTCAACGCGCTTGCTTCCGGTGATCTGCCTGAAGAGTAAAATATCCAGCAAGCGGATGTATCCGAGCGATTGCCATCATGCTGGGTCGGGTTTTTTGCAAATCGGTGTTGCCGGTTGTTTTGACTGCCAATCTGTTTTTGTTGGGCCTGCAAGATATGGCTCAAGCGCAAAGTGCTACCGATGATGCCGCGAGACAGGCTGAACAGATCGAGCGCGACCGGGCGGCCGACGAACGTCAGCGCCAACTGGAGCGAAGTAGGCTCGATAACCGGCCACCCGGTGGTGCAAATGTTTCTCCTCCACGAAGGGATGTTGCTGCACCGGATGAGGCTTGTATTGAGGTCAACACGGTTTCGCTAACCGGCATCACATTGTTGCAAGCTCGCGCAGTCAACGGGATCGTTTCCGAGTTCGAGGGACAATATCTGGGGCTTTCCGATCTCAACAATATTCTCAAGCAGTTGACATTTTTGTATGTGGAGAAAGGTTACATCACTTCGCGTGCATTGTTGCCGGAGCAGGATTTGGCAGATGGTTTGCTTGAGATCGTTGTCGTCGAAGGGCAGCTGGAATCTATTGTAATGGACGGTGAGCTTGATACAAACAGAAGCCGGATCGATACCGCATTTCCCGCAATGGTGGGCAAGCCGGTCAATTTGCGTGACATTGAACAGGGGCTTGAGCAGCTTAACCGGCTGCGGTCTAACCATGCAACCATTGAACTGGAGGGGGGGCAAAAACCGGGTTCATCGGTTTTGCAGGTTCGACGAAACAAGTCTAAAAACTGGTATGGAGCTGTGGGCTTTGACAATTTGGGTGCCTCATCAACCGGTGAATAGCAGTCGAGGGTCGATTTGGGATTTGAAGATATTTTGCAGTTGAATGAGCAGTGGAATTTCAGCTTTGCTCATGTGTTCGAGGAAGAGGACTTCGGCATCGATGGCGGAAATCTGACCGGTGCGGCCATCGGATTGCGCAGCCGCGGTGGCAGGATCGGTTTTGATGTGGCGTGGTCGGATATTGTCGCATCATCCAACAATCTGGATGCGGCAGTCTTTGCATCGGGATTGGCTTATGCACGGGTCAATTTGGCTTTTTAATGGTCAATCAATTATAAATATTCATCGCTGATGTCAGTGTAAAGCACGCAGAATGTATTGCATGGCTAGAAACAGGCAACCCAGGCATTCGCAGTATTTCTCTAACACAATGAGCCGCTTGATGCGTCAAGCCGTGTCGTATCCGCTGTGTTTACTCCTTGCTTTCCAGCCATTGATCATGCAGGCGGCAGAGATAACAGCGGCCCAGAATGCGGCAGCGGCCAACCAACCGGGGGTTGGAAGCGCCGGTAATGGTGTACCTCTAGTCAATATCGTTAAGCCCAATGCAGCCGGGCTATCGCATAATAAATATGAGCGATTCAATATTGGGCAACCGGGCGCGATTTTGAACAATTCCAATCAAAACCTGCAACGCTCCCAACTGGGTGGGCTAGTTCAGGGTAACCCTAACCTAAACTCATCGGGACCTGCATCGGTTATAGTGAATGAAGTGATCAGCGCCAAGCGGTCGCTATTGGAAGGAACCCTTGAGGTTCATGGTAGTCGGGCGGATGTTATTGTTGCCAACCCCAATGGAATAAGCTGTAACGGCTGTGGCTTTATCAATACACCCAGGGTCACGCTTGCTACTGCTCGCCCTGAGTTGAACAGCAATGGCTCGCTCAACAGCTTGTTGGTTGAAAAAGGTGATATCAATATTGGCCTGAATGGGGCTAATCTTGATAGCGTCAATGCGTTTGAACTGGTGTCGCGCAAGATCAGTATTGGCGGTCCGGTCAAGGTTTTGGGCGATCTTAATCTGGTCGCGGGGCGCAACAGCTATGCGTATCAAACCGGTTTGATCACGCCCCTTGCTTCTGACGCGAATGAACCGGGTGTGGCGATTGATTCCTCACTGTTGGGCGGCATGTATGCGGGCCGGATCAAGATTGTTTCGACCGATCGGGGTGCAGGCGTCAATACTCAAGGACAGATGGCTGCCAATGCCCACGGTATGACCATGACAGCCGATGGCAAGCTGGTACTTGGCAATGTACGTGCCAAGAGAGCCATCCGGGCAACGTCCAAAACCCAATCGATTGAAGTCCAGCGGACTTTGTTTGCTGATGAGGCCATTGTTCTAGACGGCAAGAGTGCCGTTACGCCTGGTGACAATGCGCTGATTGCTTCTTCTGGCGATGTATCCCTGAAAGCCGATTCTGTTTCACTGGGTAACGCCGCATTGGTTGCATCAGGCACCCGCGAAGACGGCGCACAAAGCAATGTTGGCAATCTGAGCGTTGAGGCAGACCGGCTTGACGCTGGAAACGGTCAACTTGCCGCGGGAGACACACTGACCGTTACTGCATCGACTATCAATCTGGACCGCGCAGCCGATGGCAACACGAATGTGTTGCGATCCTTGGGGGGAATCGCCCTGAAGGCGGAAAATGTTTCCGCTCACAATGCCCGTGTGACAGCGTTGGGTGCATTGGACCTGAAATCATCTTCATCACTCGATCTCGCTGGTGGTTTGTACTCGGCTGCTGGACATCTTCTTGTTGAAGCTCATGATATTACAAGCAGTGCAGTCTTGAACTCCAAAAGTACCGTAACATTGCGCGGAACAAGCGGGAGCGTTGTCAATTCAGGCCGGATGGCAGGTGATGCAGGAACGGTTGTCAGTGCGGCGACGATCCTTCGCAATGAGGGAGATTTGTTCTCTGCAAAATCCGTCAATATTACCTCGCTGGGTGCTTCAACTAATACAGCCACGGGACGGATTGCCGGTAATGAGGGCGTGGTGTTTAGTGTTTCATCGCTTGCCAATGCTGGCAAGGTTGCGGCACAAGGGTCAGAGCTGACTGTCAATACAAATGGCAATGTGGACAATACAGGCGAGCTTGCGGGTCCAAGCGCTAGTCTGAATGTGGATGGAACACTTACCAATAGTGGCAAACTGGGTGTCACGAATGCACTGACGATCAAGGGGCACAATAACACCCACAGCACTGCACTGAACAATAATGCAGGTGGTACAATTAGCAGTGGCTCCGGCAACTATTCTATCGCGTCTCTCAATAATGCAGCTGTTCTGAAAACCCGCACTGCCGGGTTGGACATTGATGTCACCGGCAACGTAATCAACTCCGGCACGATAGAAGCCAAGACAATAGGAACTATCGAACTAGGTGGCGACCTTACCAATTCCGGCTCCATTATCAGCGAAAAAGCACTGGTTATTGCTGGCCGTTCCGGTGGCCGTTTGAGCACCTTGTCCAACTCGCTCAATACAGCCTTGATCAATGGCGCAGAGAGCCTGACCCTACGAGCTGCTACGGTTACGAATGCGGGGGAAATCGGATCGGTTGATGGTAATGTGTTGGCTGAACTTTCTGGTGATTTGACCAACACGGGTGTGTTTTATTCCGGGACGTCGTCAATCTATAAGCTCAATGGAAACCTGACCAACACCAATGCCGATATTCTGGCAGAAACTGACCTGACCATAAGAGGTCGAAGTGCTGCCCGTGCAACGTCAATCAAGAACTCCTCGGGCAATATAGAGGCCATTTCGGGTGACCTGACGTTGACGGCCAATACGATTACCAATGAGCGTACCAATCTTGCTTTTGGTACCACGTCAACGACCAATGTTTCAACTTCGGGCAGCACGACCACGACTGTGGTGACCACCCGCGAAACTTTAAGCCAAAGCTCTGCGGCAGCGAAACTGTTGGCGGGCGGCACTATCACTGTTGATGCCAATACGCTCAACAACCACTATAGCCAAATTGCCGCCAATGGAAACATCACAATTTCTGCCAACACGGCGAACAACACCGGTCGCGACTTGATTGAAACGGTTGATACAACAACGGTTACCCAGCATTCGCAGAGATATTGTGCCAGACGCATTTTTGGTATCTGCATCAGCAGGAAAACCCGCTACTGGACAACGACCAGCCATAATACGACCTCTCCAACCTATGATTCAATGTTTGCATCCATTGAAGCAGGCGGCACACTGAATGCTGATGTAAGCGGTTATTTGAACAACACTGCCGTACGTGGAAGTGCCGGACCAATCGGCCTTTCTTCGGGTAGCCGTGCACTGAATTCGGCCCATGTCGCAGGCGGAAGCGGCCCCGCAAATCTTGTCAATCTTGACGCACTCGATGTCGGCATCACTGCCTTGCTTGGACGCAGTGCGCTCTTTGATGTAGCGCAGCAACCCCATTCGCCTTTCTTGGTGGAAACCCGCTCGCAGTTTATCGATCCAAGCGAGTTTCTGGGTTCGGACTTTTTTCTTAATCAGGTCGGTGGCTACAACCCCGATCAGACCCTGCGCCGTTTCGGTGATGCTTATGTGGAAACACGGCTTATTTTCGACCAGATTTTCGAGCTGACCGGACAACGATATGTAGGCAACGCCACAGACACTCGTGGTCTTGTTCAATCCCTGTACGAAAACGCTATTGATGCTCGGCAAAGTCTCGGGCTTACATTGGGTGTGGCCTTGACGCCTGCTCAGGTTGCGCGGCTGACACAGGACATCACATGGCTTGAAGCGCGTGTTGTTGGTGGGCAATCCGTTTGGGTGCCACGCGTTTATCTTGCCTCATCCACGTTGGATAACGTCAATTTTGCAAGTGCGCAGATCAAGGCTGGTCAGGCTAATGTGCAAGTGGCCACACTGTTCAACTCGGGCGATATGACAGGCCATGATGGTCTGAATGTGACGGCCAATGATGCCGTGCTCAGTCAGGGCGGTGGGCTGTTTGCCAATGCGGATATCGTGATCAACGGTGGCAAGTTGTTTTCCAACAACTCCGGCACGGTATCCGGCGACAACGTGACGATCAAAGCCGATGATATCCTGAACGATACGGCTAAAACCCGTGACCGGCGTAGCAACGGGTTTACCGACCGCAATCAGCTAATCGCCCGTATTCAGGCACGCGGCGATTTGTTATTGGACGCTGAAGGAACCATTGCTTCAACGGGTGGACAATTCAGCTCAGGCGGTTCGACCACACTGGATGCGAGAAAAGCGGTTGCACTCGGTGCGCTTGAAATCGAGCGTCTTGCCAAGGATGAATTCAAAGGGGGCTATGATCGCAGATCCTCCCTCACCCATCGACTGGTTGGCATTCATGCAGGTGAAGCACTCACCCTCGATTCCGGCGGGGATGTCACGTTAAGAGGCGTGGACACTTCTTCAGGGAAAGACACAACTATCACTGCGACCGGCGGTATCGATATCGTCGCTGTTCAGGACCAACAATCCAAAGATCTGAAGCTTGACCTCAAGACAAGTGGTCTGCTTGGAACCGAAACCCACATTCGCAGACAATCCGCTTCAACGCAGACTCGAGGTTCAGACATTGAGGCAAGCGGTGCTTTAACCATCACCGCCCAAAAAGAAGGTATTACAGTAAAAGCTTCCAGACTTGCCAGCGAAGAACAAACAACGTTCTTAGCCGAAGAGGGCAAAATCGCACTTCTCACAGAAACCGATTCCGAATTTGAACGTGATGAACGGCGTGAAGAAGATATCTTCTGGTGGAATGAAAGCGACCAGGGGTACGTCAGGGAAACCATCAAGCCTGTTGCAATCGAGGCCGGCGGCGGTCTCACGATCAATGCAGGAAAAGGCCTTGTTGTAGAGTATCAAAAGACTGGCGATCTGAACGCCTCTATTGACCAGCTTGCCCAATCGCCCGGACTAGAGTGGATCGGCGGGCTCAAAAATGACCCACGCGTAGACTGGGTTGAAGTTCAGGCGCGATTCGACACTTGGGATTACGAAAATCAGGGACTGACTGAAGCCGGCGCTGCCTTCGTCTCTCTTGTGGTGGGTGCAGTCAGTGGCGGGGCACTCTCCAGCCTTTCAGCAACCCTTGCCCAGGGGCTTGGCTTTGCAGCCGAAGGTGTCGTGCAAGCCGCCCTTCAGGCGGGACTGAACTCGCTGGCCAAACAGGCGAGCATCGCGCTTATCAATAACAAGGGTGATCTGGGTGCCGCACTGGAAACCCTTGGCTCATCCGCTTCACTACGTTCTTTGGCAACAGCCATGGTGGCAACGGGCCTCACCGCCCACATCAGCGATGTTGCGGACATTGGCATCGATCTTCCCCAAACGGCTTCGCTGGCAGATCGTGTGGCACAGGATATTCAGCGTGGCCTTATCCGTACCACGGTCAACGCGGGCGTCTCCACCGCTATCGAAGGCGGCCAGTTGGATGCAAATCTCATCGCCGCGCTCAGAATGGAGGCGGCGAGCGTCATCGGCGAGAACGCCGCGCAGGAGATTGGCACTGCCGTTGATGATGGTCATCTCAATACGGCCGGTCAGTTGATTGCTCATGCGGCACTTGGATGTGTGGTGGGTGCAGCCGCTTCGGGTGATTGTGGCTCGGGTGCAGCAGGCGGTGTGGTGGGCGAGACAGTGGGCCTGATCACCAAGGCGCGATTGGCCGACTGGCTGGAAAAACGCGCGGAGGATGCGCGTTCAGGTGAAGTTTCTAAAGAGCAACTTTTACAGGAGTTGAACGAATATCAGGATGCTGGCGTTAATGTTGCCCGTCTGGCAAGTGGTTTAGCCGTTGCGGTTGCTGGCGGTGATGTCGATACAGCCGCCCTTACCGGTGGGAACGCTGCCCAGAACAATGCGCTATGCGGGGGGATATGCATTGGCGTCATCGCCGCCATCATCGGTTATACGACTTATTCAGGGGATGGTGATCCCCTTGAAGGACTTGCTGTTATCGGATCAGGCGATGATCCTCTTGGTCAAGCCGTTGCCGCGGGCACCAGCGCAGCCGTTGAATGGTCCGCAACCGAATATCCTGAACAAACCGCTGCCGTACTGGATGTTGTGGAAGCCACCGGAGAAGCCATTGATGCGACCATCACTTATGTGGATGACGCAACTGGAAACAAGGTTTCAAGACGCTGGAATGAAATTCCGGAGCATACTCGCAACCAAATCAAGGGTGGTGCAAAAATCGCCTCCATCTTTGTAACGGCTGGCTCAATTAAGGCACTCAAGCAACTCAGAAAAACTAGAAAACTGTCTGTTGAACCAGAGAGGGGAGCACCCGCCAGATTTATTGTTGATTCGGCAGGGAATACAATAGACAGAGCTGCGGTCAGAACGACTATTAGTACCCAGCGCCAAGCTCGTCATGTACAAAGCAGCTCTTTATATAATGACGGGGGATACTTCCGATCAGGGTCGGATGCACAGCAGGTGCTTAACGACTTTCACAGCGGATTAGCAGAAGTTCTTGGTGTAACTCGGAGTGGGAATATTGTAGTCAGAACACGGAGCGTTCAAGGATTCAACAACAACCCTGGTGCTGGTTATGTGGATCAAGCGACAAATGTTTTTTTCATAAAAGGAACTAAGAGCCCGAGTGTCGTTCCAGCGAATCCGAACTGGACGCCATGACAAAATCTGCTGCGCTAACTGTAGAGAACACAGTTGCATTACAAGTCATGCAGGCTTTACTCGGGCTCCTTTCTAAGGATATGCGCGCAATTTCCTTTGAGATTATTGAAACGGATATACTTTTATATTTCCTGCATGAAACTAGAAAGAACGTGAATCAGGAAGACATCGAAGACATTAAATTTGAGTTGGACGTTCTTACAGATGGTAAGTATCTAATCAAAAGTGTTCATTCTGATGTCGAGGACATACAGTCATGGCCTGGCTTTGGGAAAAGATTAGTTTTCAGACGCCAGTAGCAAAAATATAATGCGCTTCACCGTATAATCAGCGCTATGTGTAAATGGCCGCTGGGCTATCCGTGCCCAATCAAGGTGCGCCGTTCCCTACTATGATGGACCCCATACGTAAGTTCCCCGTCAAGAGGACAGTTGTAAATTAGAGGCTCTGGCGAGGTGAAGATATTCTTTGGGTGTCATGTCGCCCAGCGCGCCGTGAGGTCGCGGTTCGTTGTACTCGCGCATCCACCAGTACGTGGCTTCTCGAACATCATCGAGCGAGGTGAACCAATACCGGTCGAGCAGTTCCTCACGGTACGTGCGATTGAATCGCTCAATGTAAGCGTTCTGATTAGGCTGCCCGGGTGGGATGTACTGGAGAGCTACACCGTGGTCCTTGGCCCATCGGGTGAACGCCTCGGCGAGAAACTCCGGCCCGTTGTCGGTACGGATGACCTGGGGCAGCGCTCGGCTGCTCGCTAGGACGTTCAAACAGGCGTACCACTCGCATGGCAGTGATAGAAGTATCGACTTCGATGGGGACCCCCTCACGGTTGCAGTCATCGACCCCATTGAATGTTCGAAACTGCCGCCCAGCAATGAGCGTGCTGGATATGAAGTCAGCCGACCCGACGGTGTCGGGCTGCTTGGTAACAAACAGCGGTACCTGCTCTGGCTTGGGTAAGCGCCTCCTCGCCGGTCGATGCCGGTTGAGCCCCATTGGCCGATAAACGCGGTCAACGCGCTTATGATTGCACTCCTAGCCTTGGCGCTTGAGCAACTTGTAGCCTTCCCAGAACCCACGTGTTGGCCGGTCTTTGACCCGGGCTGATAGCGCCTTGATAACTTCCGCGTCACGGACCGTCTAGGGCTGCGGCTCACGGTAGAAGGCCGAGCGAGACAAGGCCATGCAGCGACAAGCGCCTGCCACAGCCATGTGATGCTCGCCCACCAAGCACTGTGCTGCATCTCGTTTCTGCGTTGGTGTTAGAACTTTTTTGCAATGAGGTCCTTCATCGGCGCATTCTCCAGCGCCAGTTCTACATAGAGTCGCTTGAGCCGGGCATTGTCAGATTCTCACTCCCTGTTGCGCTTGAGTTCTGAGGCGTCCATCGCGCCATACTGGCTCTTCCAGTTGTAGGACGTGGCATCAGAGATACCGCGCTTACGGCACAGTTCGGCCACCTTCATGTCAGCGTCAGCCTCTTTGAGGATGGCCATGCTCTGTGACTCACTGAAATCGGGACTTTCGCATCGACTAGGAGGATGTGCTTTTAATATGATGTACTTAAGCGGCTCAATCAAACCCATATTGATCGAGCTTACGCCAAAATTGATCCCAACGAGCATCCGTGTGGGCCAACCCACGCAATGACAGAATGGCTTGAGCCCCAGCCTCCTTCCAGCGCATCCCTGAGTTGCATAGGCGCTGCTTAACCCATGTCTTACAAGCCGCTTCAGTCACACCCGACCCGATCGGTAAATGGTCTGACTGAGGTCGAGAATAATGCATCTTGGATTGGTTATTTTTAAAATAAGTAACCGATGTTAATAAGTGCTCTTTATCGGTCTTTTTAAACGACCCACTCTCAAGGTGCTCTTTTAGCTCATTGTATAGCCGGGTCGCTGAACCCGATTGGCTTTTAAGTCGATGACACGCTTGGTCAAGCCACTCTTTACGTGCAACACCCTGTCTTTTTCCCGAAAATAGCGCATCGGCGGCTTGGCCCAGATAACCCACAGCATGCCAAAAATCCACCCACTGTCGATCAGTTCTAGACCTCAAATAAGACCAATTGCTTCTCGCTCCATCAGTTATGGCAACATAGCTTGCCTTGGGATATCGCTCCTTGACCTTCGATAACTCTTGATCAAATCGACCGTAAAACTTCTTCTTGCCATATTCCGGTGTAGCCCCCATTTGGATGGTATGCAGTCTTTGCCCTTCGCGATCATAAAGACTTATAGTCCCCACCATTGACTCGTGCCAACCGCCTTTAGTTAACAACTTGCAGATCCCATCTATGCCAACACTCACGCTCTTAACCGGTTTAGCTAATTCCAGCGGAGCATACGTCCATGCCTGTTCTTTCGCTTGGGCGACGGCTCCCACTGCGTCACCGATAGATTTCAAATAGCTTCTCGCTATGCTCCGACCATGACATTGCTGCAAATCAAATAAGACTCGACTAGAGCCCAGTTCTGTGTATTGACAAGAAAGCAACTTGATAAAGCCGGGTGTTGCCGTTAGAAAGATTTTTGCGTCTTTTTCCAATGGACAATATTGGCGACCACCTTTGGTTGATTGATAAACGTGGCGATCCACCTTGGCCTCACCCCACTGAGTTTGATAGGTTTTGTGGTAAAGCCCTTTTGAGGTCAGCCAAAATGATTGGAGAGCCATCGGTATCAAACTGTTTGAAGGGTTTGTTCAGCAGCAAAATAACCTGCATTAGGGATTTCGTCGAATCTTTACACGCTTCGACAAACTGGATGTTGTCTTTAGGGGACCTCTAATAATTCACATTCTGAAATCTGATAATCAATAAAATCAGTCACTTATGCTCTAGCGAAATGTCAAAATCGTAATTTTATAGATGCCCTTTATGTTTTTTATCCACTTCGCCCTTATCGTGCAGGCGTTGAATAGTGTTAACACGTCCTAGTACACGGCGGCCCGGTTTCGCAACCGGACGATGCGCGTTATATCTTGCGCAACACGCAACACTGCCACGGCTTCTACGGCGCCTCCTCCATGGAGCGCTTGCCGGCGGAGACCGCGCTCATCGAGCAAACCGCCCGGTTCAAAGCCATCGGCACACCATAGGCCCTATAACCACTACTAGGCAAAGACGAGGAAACCACCATGTCCGCGCAGCTCATCGGCCAAATCGTACTGTGGCTCATCGTTGCGATCATCGTCATCGCCATAGCCGTCTACTTGATGAACTGGCTGTACCAGCGCTCGTCCAAGGAAACCTCGTTCGTACGCACGGGGTTTCTAGGCGAGAAAGTGGTCATCAACGGCGGCGCCTTCGTCATCCCCATCGTGCACGACGTCACGCCGGTGAACATGAACGTCTTGCAACTCGAAATCGTGCGGGAAAAAGACGGCGCCCTGATCACCGCGGACCGCATGCGCGTCGATGTGGTGGCCGAGTTCTACGTCCGGGTGGCGCCCAAGGTCGAGGCCGTCTCCCTGGCCGCCGCCACCTTGGGCAAGCGCACCATGGCCCAAGAGCGCTTACACGAATTGCTGGCCGGTAAATTCATCAGCGCACTGCGCGCCGTAGCCGCTGGCATGACGCTGGAAGAGATGCATGAGCAGCGCAGTGATTACGTGTCGCAGGTGGCCGCGCTCACTTACGATGCGTTGTCGCAAAACGGCCTTGAAGTGGAATCGGTGGCCATCACCGATCTGGACCAGACCGATCTGGAGTACTTCAACCCCTCCAACCGCTTCGACGCGGAAGGCTTGACCAAGCTCATCGAAGAGATCGAGTCACGCCGCAAACTACGCAACGACATCGAGCAAGAATCGATGATCAAGATCCGCACCCGCAACTTGGCGGCGGAACGCGAGGCGCTGGATATCGATCGGGAAAGCGAAATCGCCCGCCTGGAGCAGGAACGCGAACTAGAGGCGCGGCGGGCGGCGCAGCGGGCCGAGGTCACCCGGCAGCGGGTGTCGCGGGAGACCGAAGCGGAGCAGGCGCAGATCGAAGCCCGCGAGCAAACCGAGAAAGCCCGCATCGAGCAGGAGCGGGCTATTGCCGAAGCCCGCATCACCAATGAAGAAGACACCCAACGCCGTGAAATAGAACGGGCCAAGTCCATCGAAGCAGCGGAGATCAGCGCCCGCCAAGCCACCGAAAAAGCCCGCATCGAGCAAGAACGGGCCATCGCCGAAGCGCGCATCGAGAACGAGAAAGCAACCCAGCAGCGCGACATCGAACGGGCGCGGGCCATTGAAGCCAGCGAGATCGCGGCGCGCGAAGCCAGCGAGCGCGCCCGCATCGAACAGGAAGGCGCGGTCAATCAAGCGCGCATCGAAAACGAAGAACAGACCCAGCGGCGCGACATCGAGCGCAGCCAGACGCTGGAAGCGGCCGAGATCGCGGCGCGCGAAGCCACCGAACGGGCGCGTCTCGAGCAAGAGCGCGCCGTCAACGAAGCGCGCATCGTCAACGAGGAGGAAACCCAACGGCGCGACATCGAACGGGCGCAAGCCATAGAAGCGGCGGAGATCAGCGCGCGCGAGGCCACCGAAGCGGCCCGCATCGCCCAGGAGGGGCGCATCGAAGCGCAGCGCATCGCCTTCGAGCAAGCCACCCGCGAACGGGATCTGGCCCGCACCGACGCCCTGGAGACGACCGAGATCGCGCTGCACGACAAGTTGGAACGGGCGCGGGTGGCCGCCGATTCGGCGCTGCAGCGCGAGCGCATCGAGGCGGAGCAAGTGCGCGCGGTCCTGGCTACTCAGAGCCGCACCAGCGTGGCCGTGGCCGAGCATGATCACGACATCACCTTGGCGGCCAAGGAAGTGGAGCGCACGGCAGCTGATCGCGCTCGCCGTCATGCCGAGATCACCGCCAACGTAGAGGTGGAAAAAGTCAATGTCGAACAGGACCGGGAACTGGAAGCGGCCCGCGTGCAGCGCCGCCGCGCGCTGGAGTTGCTGGAAGTAGCCCGCACGCAAGCGCTGGAAGAAGCGCAGATCGAAAGTCAAGAGGAGATCGAGCGGGCGCGCATCGCCGTGGATCGCGGCTTGGACGAAGCCCGGGTGGGCCGCCAGCGGGATCTCAGGCGGCTGGAGATCGAAAGCGAGGAAACGCTGGAAACCGCCGAACTCGACAAAGCCATCGTGCTTTATCTGAAATCCAAGGAGCAGGCGGAGGCGCAAGCGCTGGCCGATGCCGCGCGGGCGCTGGCCGTGCGGGCCGAAGAGGAGGTGCTGACGGCCAGGGACAAGGCGGTTGCCGAGCGGCGCCGGGAGGTCGAGGTGGCGCTGGCGCGAAAGGAGGCGGAACAAGTGCGCATCGCCGCGGAAGCGGACCAGGTGCGGGCGGTGGTGCAAGCCGAAGCCCAGCGCCTGGCCAACGAAGCGGAGAACGTGCTGACCGACGAAGCGCGCCTATCCATTTACCGGCGCGCTCTGCTCGCGCGCATCGAGGGTATCGTGCGCGAGAGCGTCAAACCCATGGAGAAGATCGACGGCATCAATATCCTGCACGTGGACGGCATCGGTCAGGGCGGCGCTGGCCGCAACATGACCGACGAGGTCATAGACTCGGCGCTGCGCTACCGGGTGCAGGCGCCGATGATCGACAGTCTGCTGGCAGACATCGGCATGGCAGGTGGGCCGCTCACAAAGATGGGCGGCTTGATCCGGGAGGCGCGCGATATGGAGAGCCTGCGCCGGGGGGTGCGTAGCACTGAAGAAGCTTCGTCCAAGCCCGCGGACAGCGAGTCCACCCAAAGTCAATAGGCACCAAGAGTTAACAAAAGATGGCGCGCGTCTATGTATCCAGCTTAATCAACGCACCCGCGCCGAAGGTGTGGGCCCGCGTCAGGGACTTTAACGGCTTGCCGAGTTGGCATCCGGCCATCGCCCGAAGCCGTATCGAAGATGGCCGCGCCGCCGATCAGGTGGGCTGCGTGCGCAACTTCACGTTGACCGATGGCGCACCGCTGCGCGAGCAACTGCTAGCGCTGTCGGATTACGATCTCCTCTGCACCTACTCGATACTCCAATCCCCCATGCCACTGACCGACTATGTGGCCACCCTGCGGCTAACGCCGGTGACCGACGGCGATCGCACCTTCATCGAGTGGACGGCGGAGTTCGAATGCGCAGCGGACGACGAGGCCGGGCTGACCGCCGCCATCGGCAGCGAGGTATTTCAGGCCGGCTTCGATGCGTTGAAGAGACATTTTGCTGCCCAAATGAAGTGACCGAGGTTGGCAGTGACCAAGGTTGGCAATGATCAAAGTTGAGCGCAGCACCGTCGTCATGGCTCCCCTCACCCGGGTGTGGGCAGTGTTGCGCGACTTCAACGGCCACGGCCACTGGCATCCGGCGGTGACCACCAGCCGCATAGAACGCGCTCAGGCGGCCGATCGGGTAGGTTGCGTACGGCGTTTCGTGCTGGGCGACGGCGCCGAGCTGCGCGAGCAGTTATTGGCCTTATCCGATCGCGATCATGCTTTCACCTATTGCCTGCTGGATACGCCAGTGCCGCTCATCAACTATGTGGCGCACGTGCGCTTGGCGCCGGTCACCGATAGCGATGCGACTTTTTGGCACTGGGCCTCGTCGTTCATAACGCCGCCGGGCCGGGAACGCGAATTACGCACGCTGGTCGGCGAGGACATCTACCAGGCCGGTTTCGATGCCATCAAGCGTCATCTCGCTGCAACCGGAGTATCCCCTTGAGAGTCGAACATTGAAGGTGCACACCTTCGGCCAGGCCCGCGACGCCGCCAACGCCCTCAACCAAGACAGGCGTACCCGGGTGCTGGGCGGCGGCACTCTGATAATGCGTAAAATCAATGAGGGCACGGCCGATTTCGACGGCTTGATTCGCACCACGGATCCGGCGCTCAAGCGGATACGCACCGATAGCTCGCGGATCGAACTGGGCGCTGCCGTGACCATGGCGGCGATCCTGGCAACGCCCGAACTCAGCTTCTTGCACGCCGTGGCGGCGGCGGTGGGCGGCCCGGCCATCCGCCAGATGGCCACCATAGGCGGCAACTTGTTCGCGCCGGTGCCCTATGGTGACTTCGCCGTGGCGCTACTGGCGCTGGATGCGCGGGTGCAAGTGCAAGCATCCTTCGGCACCCGCGAGGGGGCGCTCGATGCGATCCTGCGCGGGCCGGGCGAGAGCAGCCCGCAGCTAGTGTGCAGCGTGACGTTCAACCGGCCCCGCCCCGGACAGACGCTGCGCTATCACAAAGTCGCGCGGGTGCAACCCAAGGGAGTCAGCGTGCTGTCCCTGGCGGCTTGCTTCGGCGCGCGCGGTGAACGCCTGTCCAGCGTACGCCTGGCGGCGGGGGCGCTAGCGCCTAGCCCTATTCGCTTATCGCGGTTGGAACGCGCCCTGGAGGGTCAACGGCTGCACGCGGCGGCGGTGGACACCGCCTTGCAGCAGCTGCAGGCGGACATCACGCCGCCCACCGACGCCATCGCCAGCGCCCGCTACCGGCGCGCCGTCGCTCCCGTATATACCCATCACACTTCAAGATGCGAACATCGGTGCATTAATAATGTGAAACCTATCAGTGATTCTTTTTCTCAATAAAATCTTTCGTCTTCCAATGCGCTTGAAAAAATTCAAAGAGGCTTCCCGAAAATCTACAAACTTCTCATAGTACCGATTATAAGTAACCGCTTCATGCATCATTTTCCAAAGTCGCTCAATTGGATTTAAATTCGGTGAATAGGGCGGCAAATAGTGTAATTTAATGTTTGAGTCCTTGGCATAAGACTGAACGTCTTTGCTCTTATGATAAGCCGCATTATCCCAAATTACATGAATGTCTTTCTCTGGTGCATGCCGTTTGCGTAGAGATTTTAGAAAAGATTTAATGGTTTGCGCATTCACTCGCTCAACTTCAGTGTGGATTATTTTGTGACCCTCCAAAGATACAGCACCAATGAAATTCAATCGTGTTTGACGAGCCGTTGTGGCAATATTCTTTCGAGTGCCTCTTAAAATCCATCCATAAGCCAATCGTGTTTGATACTGCGGATGAAAACTGTCCGAGAAATAGATTAAACCCTTGTTTTTAGCGTTTTTCGAAAGATGCTCATATTCCTTGACAAACGCTTTTTGCGCCTGTGCGTTTGCTTTCGCTGGAACTGCATGAGGCTTCTTATGGCAGACATTATTGCGATGCAGCCATTTTGTCATGCCGCTTACACTGTAAAGCTTACCAAAATTCAACTTCACATAAGTGCAAATGTCCTTAACATAAGGATAAGTCATTCCTTCTAGGTGTTTAACGAGCTTTGCTGTTTCACTCTCGTCTCAATCACTTTTGCTGCCTCCGTTTTCGGGCTTCAGCTTAGCTTTAGAAAAGTAATCATCGACATGGCGTCTAATAGTCTCATCATCTAAAAGCAAAATCCTAGCAATTTCTGAATAACTATAACCCTCATCAAAAGCTAAAACCGCTTTTATTCGGTCTCGAATACGCCCATCTCTCTCTTTACGATGAGATTTTATGAGTTCATCGCGCTCGCTCGGTGTTAAATGATTGTTCATAAGCTTATTTTGACCATAATCAGCTAGCTAATATAAGTATTCTATATTCGCATTTTCAATGGCGATGGGTATATATGCACCGTTTATTGCTGGGAGAGCTGTAGAGGTGAGCTTGACCCTCGAGTTTCAGTTAAACGGCAGCCAAGCCGCCGCGCTGGTCGATGAAGCGGCCACTTTGCAAACCGTGTTGCGCGCGGAGCTAGGCTTGACCTCGCCTAAACGGGGCTGCCTGCAAGGCACTTGCGGCACCTGCACGGTGCTGGTGGACGGCGCCCCATACCTGTCTTGTCTGATGCTGGCGCAAGACGTGGCAGGACGGGCGGTGCAGACCCTGGAAGGACTCAAGCAAGGCGCCGAACTGAGCCCCTTGCAACGCGCTTTCATGGAGCACTTCGCCGCCCAATGCGGCTTTTGCACTCCCGGCATGTTGATGGCGGCCAGCGCGCTGCTGCACCAGACGCCCAAGCCGACACGGGAACAAGTGGTGGACGCCATCTCCGGCAATATCTGCCGCTATACCGGCTATGCGCCGATCATCAGCGCGGTGCTGGCGGCAGCGGCTGGCGATAACAACTAACCGGAGCGCACACCATGGAGTTTCGCAAAGATCTCTTCGCCGACGAGCGCGACGACAACTTGAACGAGATCGGCCAAGCCACCCAGCGCCAGGACATGATGGGGCACGTCACCGGCACCTCACGGTTCTTCGATGATCGGCAGCCGGCCGGTCTGTTGCACCTGAAAGTACTGCGCAGCCCCCATCACCACGCCCGCATCCGTGCCGTTGACGTGGCCCGAGCCGAGCGGGCGCCGGGCGTTGAACGGGTGATCCAGGGTAAAGACGTACCGGTCAACCTGAACACCCTGCTCAGCCTCATCGACTTCGGCAAAGACGACGAGCCGTCGCTGGCGGTGGACAAAGTGCGCTACCGAGGCGAGCCCATCGCCGCCGTCGTGGCCGCGTCGGAAGCGCTCGCTTACGCGGCGCTCAAGCTCATCGAAGTGGACTACGAGCCGCTGCCGGCGGTGTTCGACGTGGAAGCAGCGCTGGTCCCCGGCGCGCCGCTGGTCAACGAGGTCTACTCCGGTAACGCCTTCGAGTATCACGAGCGCTACAACCATCAGCGGTTGCGCTTCGGCGACGTCGAGGCGGCACTCGCCAAGGCCGATCACGTACTGGAGGAGCGTTACCAGATGTCGCCCATCGAGCAGGCGCCCACGGAGACCAATGGCTGCATCGCCGAGCCTGAACAAGATGGGCGCATCGCCGTTTACACCAGCACCCAAGCCCTGTTCTTCTCGCTGGATACCAGCGCCAAGATTCTAGCTCTACCCTCCAACAAGCTGCACTTCATCGGCGGCACGGTGGGCGGCGGTTTCGGCGGCAAGGTCGATACCGTCACCGAGCCGTTGGCCATATTAGGGGTGATGCTGACGGGCCGGCCCGTGCGCTACGCGTTGAACCGCGCCGAGGAGATGCAGATGTCATCGTCGCGCGGCGCCGAGCGCATCTATATCACCGACGGCATCATGAACGACGGGCGCATCACCGCCCGCCAAGTGACGCACTACTTCGATGCCGGCGCCTACACCCGGCTCAGCAGTTACGCCGTAGTCAAATGCGCCGCCCACATGCCGGGGCCGTACACCATCGCCAACGTGTCCATGGACGGTTATTGCGTATACACCAACCGCACCCCCGCCTCCGCCATGCGCGGCTTCGGCGTCACCGGCGCCGACTTCGCGCTGGAAGTGCAAATGGATAAGCTAGCGCGGCTAGTGGGCATGGATCCGCTGGAATTTCGCCTGCTCAACGCCTACCGCGACGGTGATATGAAAGCGCACCGGCAGGTAGCCAAGAACTGTGCCCTCATCGAGTGCGCGCAGGCGGCGGCAGAGCTAGCGAATTGGCCACTGCGCCCCGAGTTCAAAGCGATGTCGTCGCGGGTGGGAGGCGCTTCAGGTGCGCACGTGGCAAGTGCGCCGGCGCCGGTCGGCACCACACCGGCGCCAACACCGAGTACACCAACACCGGGTACGCCAACACCGGGTACGCCAACACCGGGTACGCCAACACCGGGTACGCCAACACCGGGTACGCCGCCAGCGAGTTCAACCGCGGCCAGCCGCCGAAGATTATCCAGCTTCTTTAGCCGCGAGGAGCGCTGATCATGGCCAAACGCAACGGCCGCGGCGTCGCCACCGTCAACTACCCCATCGGCATGAATCTGGGCGGCGATCCCAGTCAAGCGTTGGTCCACTCCAACCCCACAGGTAAATTCACCGTCAGCCTGTCCTCCGTCGATCCGGGCCAGGGGATGAAATCGGTGACCCGCCAGATCTGCGCGGAAACGCTGGGCATCCCGGTGGAGCACGTATACGTGGACACCGCCGATTCCGACACCGGCCCCCACTGCATGGGCAGCTTCGCATCGCGCGGCACCCACCGGGTCGGCAACGCCGTGATCACGGCAGCCGAAGAAGCGCGGGCGGTGATGATGGACGCGGCGGCGCAAGAGCTGGAAGTCGATGCCGGTGATCTGGTCACCGACGGCAACGGCAACATCCACGTCAAGGGCGCGCCGGCGTGCTCCATCAGCGTCGCCGAGGTGGCCAGCGCCGCCCAGTTCAAGCAAGGCAAGACCATCGCCGGGCGTGGCATATTCCTGGTGCCGCCCTCGGCGGTGGAGCCGGAGACCGGCGCCATGGATCCGGTGACCTGCTACGCCCATGCCTGCATGATCGTGGAAGTGGCGGTAGACGATGAGACCGGCGCAGTGGACGTACTATCGATGAAAAGCGCCTACGAACTGGGCCGTGCCATCAACCCCAAGCTGGTGGAACAGCAACTGGTGGGCGGCGCCTGGATGGGCATGAGCCATGCGCTGTACGAAACGCCCGAGCCGTATTATCCGGATCGCAGCCACGGCCCCACGGACTTCAACGATTATCTGATGCCGGGCGCGGGCGACATCTGCCCCCACGACATCGTGGTATTGGAGCGCCCCGCGCCGGATGGGCCGTTCGGCGCTAAAGGACCAGGCGAGATGTGCGCCAATCCGATTATTCCCGCCATCGCCAATGCCATCTTCGACGCGGTCGGCGTGCGGGTGGATGAAATGCCCTTCACCCCGGAGAAAATCTTGGCCGGCATCAAAGCCCTGCAAGGCAGCCAGCTCTGATGGCTGACGCAGACGCACCGGCGCCTGGCCCCACGCGCTGGGGGCGGTCCGCGCAGTTGCGCGCCAGCTCCGGCAGCGGGCCGCCATCCAGGACCGCCCGCCCCTTACCGGACTCACCGCAGGCCCTGGCAGATCTTTTGCGCGGTGTCGATTACATCGCCAGCGAAGCGCTCGCCACCGCCGTATTCCTGGCCGTGCGCATGGGCAAGCCTTTGTTGCTGGAGGGTCTGCCAGGGGTTGGCAAGACCGAGGCGGCCAAGGCACTCGCCAGCTGTCTAGCCAGGCAGGTGATCCGCTTGCAGTGCTACGAAGGCATCGACGCGGCCAATGCGTTGTACGAATGGAACTATCCACGCCAATTGCTGGCCATCCGCCAAGCCGGCGAACGCGACCTCGACCTCTATACCCCGGAGTACCTGATCGAACGTCCATTGCTGCGGGCGCTGCGCCAGGCCAGCTACAGCGTGCTGCTATTGGACGAAATAGACCGGGCGGATCAAGAATTCGAGGCCTATCTGCTGGAGTTCTTGGCGGACTTTCAGATCAGCATCCCGGAGCTGGGCACCCAATCCAGCGCCGTGCCACCGCTGGTGGTATTGACCTCCAACCGCACCCGCGAGTTGCACGAGGCGCTGCGCCGGCGCTGCGTCTACCACTGGATCGACTACCCATCGCCCGAGCAGGAAGCGCAGATCATCGCGCTGCGTGCGGGCGAGGTGGCCAGGGCCACGGCGCAGGCGGTGGTCGCCGCCGTCAATGCATTCAGGGCGCAGCCGCTGGCCAAGCCGCCGGGCATTGCCGAGGCGGTGGACTGGGCCCGCGCCGCGACGCTGCTGGCCGCTGGCGGGCTGCCCTGGCCGCTGGCGTTCAGACGCGCCATCGGCTTGGCGTTGAAAGACGAGGACGACCTGGCCATCAGTACGGCGGTGTTGGATGAGGTCATGCCGGAACAATCCGCCGAGACGGCGCGTTGACGGCCGCAGAGCGAATAACCAGTGAGTGGCCGGCAACAGATTTGCCCGGGCCTAGCGCTGTGCTGCACCGCTTTGTGGTCACGTTGCGGCAACACGGTTTTGTTATCGCACCGGAACAGGCGATCGGCTTCCTCGCTGCCATCAAGCTGCTAGGACCCAGGGACGTGGAGCAGATCCGCTGGAGCGGCCACGCCATGCTGGCACCGCCAGCGGAGCGTCTAGCCGAGTTCAACCGGCTGTTCGACGCTTTTTTTCTGGATGCGCAGGCGGGCGCTCTCACCACCCTGGAAAGCGCCGAAGAACAACGAGAAAACGCGCGAGTATTCGATGTGGACCGGGGCGAACCCAGCGCCGCGACCGCCGCCTTGGAAGCCTCAGGCCAGGCGGCGGCGCGTACCGAGCGCGCCGGTGTGCGTCGCTTCGCCGGTGACACCGAGGAGCGCCAGTTGCGTGAATTGCGCAAGCGCTTGCCAACCGCCCTACCCCGCCGGCGCGGCATGCGCTTACGTCCGGCCCGCCACGGCACCACGGTGGACATGCGCCGCACCCTAGGCCGTGCCATCCGCCACGACGGCGAACTGCTGCAAGTGCTGCGCCGTGGCCGCCACCCAGTGCCACGCAAAGTGTTATTGCTCATCGACGTATCGGGATCAATGAAAATCCACACTGAAGCACTGATGCGCACCGCGCACAGCGTCGTGCACTCGGCGCCCAGGGCCGAAGTGTTCACCTTCGGCACCCGGCTCAGCCGGGTGACGCGGGCGCTACGCCACCGCCACCTGGAACAAGCCTTGGCGGCGGTGGCTGCCAGCGTCGCCGATTGGGACGGCGGCACCCGCATCGGCGAAGCGTTCCAGGCCTTCTTCGCCGTGCCCAAATTCACCGCCCATGCCAGTGGCGCCGTGTGCGTGATCATCTCCGACGGTCTTGAACGCGGCGACCCCGCACTGCTGGCCCGCTACCTGGCCCGGCTGGCACGGCTGGCCTGGCGTTCGGCCTGGTTGACACCGCTGGCGGCCGATCCGGCATTCACCCCCGACACGCTAGCGCTGCAAGCGGTGCTACCGCTTATCGATGATCTCGCCGATGGCAGTGGCGCCGGACCGGTCAGCCGTTATCTGCTCAACATAGCCGGACGCAACACAGCCAGACGCAACACAGCCGGACGAAACATAGCCGGACGATGAACCGCGAGATTGAGTTCCATGCATACGCTTAGAAGACCGCAATTACGCGAACTCGTAGACGAAGACGCCCTGGTGAGCGCCGTTGGCTCCGGCTTCAACTTCACCGAAGGCCCGATCTGGCATCCGCTCGAACACTACCTGCTGTTCTCCGACATGCCAGACGATGTGCGGCGGCGTTGGGACGAACACCATGGCGTGCGCGAATCGGCACGGCCATCGAATAAAAGCAATGGCATGACCTACGACGCCGCGCTCAATCTAGTGATCTGTGAGCATGCCACCTCATCGCTGGTGCGCCTGCACCGTGATGGCCGCCGGCAAGTGCTCGCCTCACACTTCGAGGGCAAAGCGCTGAACAGCCCCAACGACGTGTGCATGCGCTCGGACGGTTCGTTCTACTTCACCGATCCATGGTACGGGCGCATGCCGGTCTTCGACGTCGAGCGGCCACGGGAATTGGGCTGGCAAGGCGTGTTTCGAGTGCCGCCCGCCGGCGGCGCGCCGCAACTCTTGGTCGAGCGGCATTTGTTCGACATGCCCAACGGCCTGTGTTTCTCGCCGGACGAATCGCTGCTCTACGTCAACGACACCGCCAACGCGCTGATCCGCCGCTTCGAAGTGCTGGCCGACGGTGCCTTGCGAGGCGGCGGGGTCTTCGCCAGTGGACTCAAATCGCAGTTGGAAGAGGGCCTGCCCGATGGCATGAAGTGCGACGCCAAAAGCAACGTGTGGGTGACGGCACCGGGCGGCGTCGCGGTGTTCAACCCGGGCGGCGAACATCTGGGCACCATCAAAGTACCGGAACTGGTGGCCAACCTGCACTGGGCCGGCCCCGGCTGGTCGGTCTTGATGATGACCGCATCCACCTCGTTGTACCGCCTCCAAACCAAAGTGAGTGGCCGGCTCGAACCATTCATGCTGGCGCAGCCCGCGCCTACCCCGCAAGCACCAGTCACAGCGCGCGAATCGCCACCACAGGTAGACCTACCACAGGTAGACCCATCAAGGGTAAGCCCATCAAGGGTAAGCCCATCAAGGGTAAGCAATAAGTCACTGCTGTTGGACCCGGATCGCTGCGCACTCATCATTCAGGACATGCAAAACGACGTAGTGATGGAGGGCGGCGCATTCGCCGATTCCGGCGCCCCCGAACACGCCAAGCAACAAAACGTCATCGCCCGGATCGCACGGCTCGCCGATACCTGCCGCGCCCGTGGCGTACCGGTGATTCACGTCTGGTTCCTGGTCGATCCAGGCGCGCGAGGATTGACCCTCAACGCGCCGCTATTCGAAAGCGTATTGGATGCCAACGCACTGGTTCGCGGCACCTGGGGCGCACAGCCGGTCAAAACCTTGGAGCGCAAGAACGGTGACTTCGTAGTCGAGAAAATGCGCATGAGCGCCTGGCAAGGCACCCCCCTCGAAACCCTCTTGAAGAGCACGGGCCGCGACGTGTGCATAGTGACCGGTGCCTGGACCAATATGTCCATCGAGCACACAGCCCGTACCGGCGCGGATAAAGGGTATTTCATGATCGTCCCGGAAAACGCCTGCTCAACCATCAACGCGGATTGGCACAATGCGGCGATCAGCTACGCACTGCAAAACGTCAGTGTGGTGACTGACGTGGATGCGGTAGTGCGGGCCCTGTCGGATGGATAATTGCCATTCAAGGTCCATTGCCAGCGCCGATGAGTAGAGCGGCTAGGAGATTGAAAAAGACGGCTAAGCATACCTCTTTTTAAAACCCGAAATCAGCCCGTGTTCTTCTTTCAATGCTGTTGTTTAAATGAGGTTGAAATGGACCCACTAGTCAATGATCTACTGCAGAGCATCGAAGAATCTTCCAGCCCATCGCAACTGACCATCCCGGACATAGTAGCGTGCTTATTGCTCAGCACGGGACTCACTTTGGTGATTGCAAAAGCGTATGTTTTTACCCATTGCGGCTATTCCTATTCAAAAAGCTTTGTGCAAGCGATCGTGCTAGTGGGCATTACCGTGTCTTTGATCATGGTGATCATCGGCTCCGACATAGCGCGGGCTTTTGCTTTAGTCGGTGCCATGTCCATCGTTCGGTTTAGAACGCCAATAAAGGATTCACGCGATCTGGTTTTTATGTTTTCAGCCATCGCTGTCGGCATGGCTTGCGGTGTCCAATTTTATGCTTACGCGGCGATTTTCACCGTATTCATGGCGCTATTGGTCATGGCTTTCCATTTTCTGAAGTTCGGTGAACTCTCCCAGGGCAGTTATGTGCTGAAGATGCAAGTACCGGCAGGCAAGCTCGATGCAGTCACGCAGATCTGCAAAAACAGGTGCAAAAGCGTCTCCATCATAGACCTCAACCGGTTCGGCCAAGCCAACGATGTAGAGGACGTCGTCTACGAGGTAGAACTCAAGTTTCGGGGTTTAAACAGGATAAAAAATCGAATATAGGGTGTTGATTTAGAAGAAAAAGGACCTTGCGCGCGGTATAATATCAGCTTACATAACAAAACATTGATACCGCGGAAGACCCCCATGAATGGTGACACAAAAAATAACGCCCTTCCATCGTTAGTAGAAGAAGGGCGCCTCTAACAATAGTCATTGTTTCGTGAGTGCAAGGAAGCACCGCGCGCAGAACCGCAGTGTATAGGTGATACCTGAGGATTGGAGCACGGCGCTGACGCCGCAATCGCGGAAACAGTGCATTTTTAGCAGGTGCCCAGAAGTTCTCTCCGATCCCAAACACTGCCTTGATAATCTGTTTGCAGATACTTGGAATGTGCTGAAGTTTAACCGACTGATTAAAGCCGCGAACTTTACCAAGCGGAGTGGAATTGAGATAACACAGGCAGTATTTTTACTGTGAGTGTGGAAATGGCTCAAGGTCTCCTCGATTGCCCTGTTTTGCCGCAAAGCGTTGAGCTTATTCAGTGAAGCGAAAAAGGATGTGATGTACGACCTGTTAAAGCGCGAAGATATCGATTGGCGAGCGTTCAATTATCAGGTCGCCAAGGAAATCCACACCCGGCACAAAGTGAGTGATAGTGCATTGAATGTGTTCGTCCTGGATGATTCGATCAAAACTCGGCGGGGCAAAAAGATGGAGGGTGTTTCCCGTCACTTTGACCCCGCCAGCGGCAAACCTGTAATGGGTCATCAGGTATTGACCTTGGGTCTGGCAACAGAAGAGGTGTTTATGCCATTGGATTGACAGCGGTTTATCAGCCAGAGCAAGGCACAAGCTTTGAATCATCCGCACCAGGCGGGTAGTGTGGCGCAGGCTCGTTATGTTGAAGCGAGTACGCACGATAAACTGTCAATGGCCCAGGCCATGATGGCGCGAGCGATAGCTAACGGTGTGCAGGCGCAGTCCTTGGTAGCGGATGCGTGGTTCGGTAGCAAACGCATGATTGATATGGCCTTTTCGCTAGGCGTTTGCGCCATCTTGCGGATGAACAAAGGCAAGCTCAAGTACCGAGCGGTGAGCGACAAGGGGAAGGAAATTGAGTTGGACGCGAGGGAGCTTTATGCCCAGGCGGTTAGGGGTCAATGGAGAAAAGTGCAAGGATTACCGTGGAAGACAGTATCGAGGGAAGTGGAGTTGAATGTGTCGCAGGACACGAGAAGTGAACCCGATTGGAGGCAGGTGAAGTTGTTGTTTGTGCGCGGTGTGAAGGGGCCGGGTGAAGGGGACGTTGGCAAAAAGGACTGGGCGCTATTTGTGACGACAGATGTGGGTCTTAGCGTCAGTAAGATGCTAGAAATCTATGCGTTGCGATGGGGGATAGAGGTTGACTTCAAGGAAGCGAAGCAGCATCTAGGGTTTGTGACAGAGCAGACAAGGACTTTTGTCTCGCACATCGCTTCTATCCATTTGTGTGCGATTCGTTATTTGATGTTGGTTCATGCCAAGTTGACGACTCAAGAACTTCGCATTAGCGATGCAAGAGTCACTATACAAGATCAGCTCAATAGAGTGAGTTTTTTCGAACAATTGTGGGCGTTATTTCGAATGCTAATAGGTGAAACTTTACACGATATAGAAAAAGATCTTGGCTGTTCAGTGGCGACAGTTATGCAGAGTATTGAAGACCGTGTTAACGAATTTCTTGTTCAAAGCCTGCAATTGGACCCATTTACATTACGCATGGAAGATGGATCACTGCTGTCCCATAAACTTTCATGAGAATGTAAACTGTATCTGGACCTGAGTTTCAATAGGGCCTGGAGGGTCTCCTTTGAGTAGTCCCCACAGGTCTCTTCGCTCAAATAAATTGACTTGAAAGAGTCGAATAATCTGTTGAATGCTTAAATCGAGTTTGCTACAGAATTTCAGGTAAGCAACCATTAAACACATACACATAGCGACCCATATTTGAGTCATGACAGCATTTTTTGACGTCCCTACGAATGACTTAATCTTCAAATTTTGTTTGATGCATTTGAAAAATAACTCAATTTGCCAACGCGACTTATAAATATCTGCAATGGTTTTGGCAGTCAATTCGAATTGATGGGTGAGAAAGACGTAATGCTTGCCGGTCTGTGGGTCCCGATAACCCATCCGGCGCAACTTAATCGGACAGGTATCGGCTTTAGGGCCCGTTAAAATCAGCGTCTGATCTGAGGTAATGCCCTGCTCTTTATTCACCGGATGGCGAGAAATCACTCGGTATTTCGTATTGGCTTTCAACCGGGTGACAAAATAAATCCCCTTTGAATTGAGCAAGTTAAACCACGTGTAGTCCGTATAGCCACGATCAAACACCACAATAGAACCCGCATCCAGTTCTAAACTACGGCCTTGTGTAATATCTTGTTGTTTGCCTTCGGTAATAGTCATAAAGACCGGTAAAAAACCATCATGGTCCAGACCAACATGTAGTTTAATCGCGCCTTTGGTCTTGCGAAATTTGGCCCAAGGAAATAGTGATAAGCATAAATCAATGGTCGATGCATCCAAGGAATAAAGCTTATTTTTAAAACGAAACCCATGCCTAGGCGCCAAGCTTTGACATCGTGCCAGCAGCTTCCAAAATAATCCTTCGTAGAGTTGATAAGGCTGTTGCTCGTTAACACGAGCCAGAGAACTTCGACTGACCTTACCGATACCCAAATGGTAACTTTTGCGGCGTTGTTTATCCAGATTGCTGACAATATCTCGCAAACTACAGCGACCGGCGAGTTGGGCAAAACTCAACGCCACAAACTGTGACCAGCGTGACATTGTCCTCAATACACGGCCTTTATGGTGGGTCTTTGCAAGGGTTTCAAATTCATGTCTAGAAATCAGTTTTAGCAGCTGTGAAAATACGCTGTTACTGTGACTCAAGGCTATTATCCTGTTGATATTGAAAGATATTCTGGACCTCTATTCTAACAAATTAGCGCAGAATAGTCTTTGATTCTAAGCTCATTCAAAAGTTTGTGGGACAGCAGTGATGACCTATACACTGCGGTTCTGTGCGGTGCTTACTTGCACTCACGAAAAAACGACTATTTTTAGAGTTGCCCTAACCTTGGAGCCCAATCATGAAACTGCTGTTTGCTTCTCTGGCCGCTGCCAGTCTTTTAGCTACCCCTGCTTTTGCCGGGGACGCCGCGGCGGGTAAAGCAAAAGCCGCGGTATGTGCGGCATGTCACGGTGCCGAAGGCAAAGCCTCTATTGCGACCTATCCCCATCTTGCAGGTCAAAACGCGGAGTACTTAAAACTCGCCATGAAAGCCTACAAAAATGGTCAGCGCAAAGGTGCGCAAGCGTCCATCATGACGCCCATGATGGCACCTTTGTCGGATGAAGATATCGATAATCTGGCCGCTTATTACGCATCATTGCACAGGTAGCGGCAACCGACACTTATCAAGCTCAAATATGGATGCACTGCCAGAGGCAGGGCATCCACACCATCCAGCGCTCATGTGACTAGCAGGGGTATTGACTAACGGATGGATGTTTGGGCTGGATGAATGTTTGGGCCGGAGCGCGCCAGCTTTAGCCTCAGGCGCATTACACCAGTCAATCAAACCCGCCTTGCGCAAACGCTCCCCACCACCAGCACGCTCAGCACAGATTTATGGGATCCCGAGTATCTTGTGCGTTTGCACACTCAACCGCCACCTGGGATTCTCACGGCAATAGCGCACGGCAAGCCCGGTGTTGCGGGCTAGATCGGGCCCGTCCATAGGCTGAAGAAACAAATGCTGAAACGGCAGATGTTCGAACTGCTGCGGTTCCATCCCGGCCTGTGGGTACACCAGCTTTAACTCGTGCCCGCTCGTTTGCACCAAGTTCGCATCCGCTTTAGGGCTGACGCAGATCCAATCGATGCCGGTGGGAGCGATGCGAGTACCATTGGTCTCCACGGCGATTCCAAAGGCGCGCGCATGCAAAGCATTGATGAGGGTATCGTCCAGTTGCAATAAAGGCTCGCCTCCGGTGCAAACTACAAATCGTCCCGCAGCGCCATGGGTGGTGGCCAACCAGGCCTGCTCTATAGCGCCCGCCAGCACCTCGGCATGTTCGAATTTGCCCCCTCCCACACCATCGGTACCTACAAACTCCGTGTCGCAAAATTGGCACGCCGCGCGCAACCGGTGTTGCTCGCGCCCACTCCATAAATTACAACCCGCAAACCGGCAAAAGACGGCGGCGCGCCCGGCATTAGCACCTTCGCCCTGTAGGGTATGAAATATCTTTTTAACGGAGTAGGTCATGCCACTGAGGTCATAACGAAGCAGTTCTAAGGGGGGTTATTCGGCAACAACAGCGATGTGCCGCGTGGACCATTGCCCTGTTAGTTCATGCACCGTGCCAAGCTGCCGCCGTCCTACCCAGACCGCCGAGCAGGAACTACGGATCTCGCAGGCGATGCCATCTTCATGGCCGCAAGATGCATCGGGATGCCAGGTGTAGTGGCCGGATTTGCCAAGAAGGGTGTTTGATGGTTCGAACACATTCTCGGGTGTTGGTACTTTGCATCTTGCACTACCTGAAGCAGTTGCTCGCCAACTGATTTTTTTCCAGTCAGTCTATCTTCACAGCAGATCCCTATTGGGGTTGTAAATTCCTTTTCGATGCTATTTTAAGTCGAATAATTACCGCTCGTTGAAATACGGTGGCATCGCCAAGACATAGGCTAGATGCATGGCATCAAGGATCGACCACAGTACGTCTAGCTTGAATTGAAGGATCTCGAGTGCCCGGTCCTGCAGCGCACGGGTGGTGAAGTGGGCGAGGGTCACTGCCAGCCCGTGTTCCACATCCCGATGCGCTTCAGCCAGCCGGTTGCGAAAATATTCAAGGCCCTGCGGTTCAATCCACGGGTACTGCTCAGGCCAAGTCGCCAGGCGTTGGCGATGCGCGGTGGGCGCAAAGAGTTCGGTCAGCGACGAGCAGATCCCTTCGTGCCACTCGGCATCGCGCACGAAATTGCGGTATGCATCCACAGCAAAGCGCACACCCGGCAACACGTGCTCGAGGGAGACCACTTCCTCGCGGGTAAGACCGCAGGCGACCGCCATGCGGATCCAGCACTCGATGCCCCCTTCATCCCCCTCGCGTCCGTCATGATCGATGATGCGCTGTATCCAGCGCCGGCGCACCGCCCGGTCCGGGCAGTTGGCCATGAGATAAGCATCTTTATGCGGGATGTTGAGTTGATAGTAGAAGCGGTTTGCTACCCAACCTTGAATGGCTTTCTTCGACAGCTTGCCCTCACCCATCATGACTTGAAACGGATGATGAATGTGATAACGCGAACCGAGGGCCCGCAACGCCTGTTCGAACTGCGCCGGCGTCCACGCAGCGTGTTGCCCGCTCATGCTCCGATCTCCAGATCCATTCCATCGCAAGCCACTTCTATACCTTCACCGGCCAGTTGCGCCCGCTCCGGTGAATCTTCATCGAGTATAGGATTGGTGTTGTTGATGTGAATCAAGACCTTGCGGGCACTCAAGCCGCGCAAGTGTTGAATCATACCGCCCTCGCCGGAGAGCGCCAAATGGCCCATGTCGGCGGCTTTCTTCGTACCCACACCGCGGCGGCTCATTTCATCGTCGGTCCAAAAAGTGCCGTCAACCAGCACGCAATCGGCTGCCTCCATGGCGGCTTTGACATGCGGCTCTATCATCCCGAGGCCAGGCGCATAAAACAGCTTGCCGCCCCCGGCGCCGCTACCCTCCACCCACAAACCTATATTGTCCCCAGGATGAGGATCGTGCCGGTGAGGTGAGTAAGGCGGCGCTTTACTGCAAAGAGGCAAGCCCTTGAACACCAAGCCATCAATACCTTCCACGGTGAAGCTGGAACCGTCCACCGCAATAGTGTGGCGCTCAACGCCGCAGTAATGCTGCAACAGGTTCAATACCGGGAACCCGGTGGTCAGATCGTCGTAAGCCATGTCGGTGCAGTACAGGGAGAGTGGCTCTCCCTCGCGCAAGATCAGCAATCCGGTGGTGTGATCGATTTGGCTGTCTACCAGTAACACGGCGCGTATGCCCGTTTCACGCTTGTTGACGCTCGGCTGCAATGGAGAGAAAGCGCCGATTTGCGCCCGTATATCAGGCGATGCATTGATCAATAACCAGTTTTGCTTATCCGTGGAGAGCGCGATCGAGGACTGATTACGGGGCCGGGCGTTCAAGCGTCCACTGCGCAATCCCTCGCAGTTGGCACAGTTGCAATTCCATTGCGGGAAGCCACCGCCGGCAGCGGAGCCCAGTATATGTACATGAATCATTGCGGCATGCCGAGTGACCATATTCGGGAAGGGGCAATGTAATAGTTCAAGGCCGCGCCGGCTACACGGCGCCGCCCGATCAATCCTCCAGACGAGCGGCCATCGTACCGGGATACTGCTCTGATCGCGCCGCGGCCTTCGAAGACCACACCTTCCCCCCCATTCACCCCCTCATTCGAACCCCTGACCGCTGCCGGTGCGCTCTATTCGCCCTAAAGTCATGAGTCATTCGTCCCAACTAGAAGTGCTAGTCTAAGCGCCTCGCATCATCCATAAACAAAAGCGTGGATCGCCTAACAGCACCCCGCGCCTCCTACACAGATACAACGCTTATGTTCGTACTACGGCTGATCCTCATAGCTTGGTGCTTTATCCCCCTAGCCCATGGCACCGATCCGGTACGCGTTGGCGTACTCAAGTTCGGCACTGTCAACTGGGAGTTGGACTCACTCAAACATTTCGCCCTGGACCGGGCCCACGGCGTTAGCGTAGAAGTAGTGGCGCTCGCCTCCAAGAACGCGACGGCGGTGGCGCTGCAAGGGGGCGCGGCGGACATCATCGTCACCGATTGGATCTGGGTCTCCCGCCAACGCAGCGCCGGCCGGCGCTACCGCTTCTTCCCCTACTCCCTGGCGGTGGGCAGCGTGATGGTGCGCCCCGCTGCCGGCATCGACCACATTGGCGATCTGGCAGGACGGCGCCTGGGCGTGGCCGGTGGTCCCGTGGACAAAAGCTGGCTGACGTTACGCGCGCTCGGTGTGCAGGAACTCGGCTACGATCTGGCCGATAAAGTGCAGGTGTCATTCGTCGCACCACCATTGCTGAACCAGTTGCTGCTGCGCGGAGAACTCGATGCAGGCCTTAACTTCTGGCACTACAGTGCCCGCTTAAAAGCGGCGGGCATGCGCCGCCTGATCGCCGTTCCACGCATGCTGAGCAAGCTCGGCGTCGAGCGGCCAGTGCCGCTGCTAGGCTGGGTGTTCGATGAAGATTGGGCACGGCAAAACGCGGCCGCGCTGAGCGGCTTTCTCACTGCCTCCTACGCCGCCAAGCGCCGCCTGGATGAGGACGACACGGCGTGGATCCGGTTGCAAAGCCGTATGAAAGTGGCGGACGATGCGGCGCGCGATGCGCTGCGCGACGCCTACCGCGCCGGTATTCCCCGTACTTTCGGCGAGGATGAGGTAGCCGCGGCGAAGAAAACCTTCGCCGTGCTGGCCGAATTCGGCGGTGCCAAGCTCACCGGCGCTGCAACCGCCTTGGACGAAGGCACTTTTTGGCGCGACTTCGAGCTACCGGTGTGGCCCCGCTGAACCGAACGACTAAACGGCCTATATTTCCACGGCCTGGATTTCCATGGTCTAGATTTCCATGGCCCCGGTTTCCCTGGACCACACTCGGCTCTCTCGCCGTCCTCATCATCCTATGGCAGGTGAGCGCGGTGGCCGCCGGCAGCGATCTGTGGCCGCCGCCGGCAGCGGTGCTAGGCCGGCTAAGCGAAGAGTTTGCGAGCGGTGAGCTGACCGAGCACTTGAGTATTACCCTGCTGCGTGTGGCCACGGCTTTTGCCATCGCCATGCTCGTGGGCACCGCCTTCGGCATGCTCATGGGCTCGAAGACCGCTTGGAACAATGTACTGGATGCACTGCTCATCATCGGGCTCAACATACCCGCTCTGGTGACTATAGTGCTGTGCTACTTATGGTTGGGTTTGACCGAAGCAGCGGCGGTAGTGGCCGTCGCGCTCAACAAGATCCCCACAGTGGTGGTGACCGTGCGCGAGGGGGCTAGAGCCGTCGATCAGGACTTGATGGAAGTCGCCCGGGCCTACCGGCTGAGCCGCTTGACGACCCTGCGGCGGGTCTTCGCACCGCAGCTCTACCCTTATCTCATGGCGGCGGCCCGATCCGGTCTCGCTCTTATCTGGAAGATCGTCTTAGTGGTCGAATTACTGGGCCGCAGCGATGGCGTGGGTTTTCAGATCGGCACTTTCTTCCAGTTCTTCGACATCACCTCCATTCTTGCTTACACCCTAGCCTTCGCCGCCGTCGTCTACGTCATCGAGGCGCTAGTCATGCAGCCCATAGACCGGCATATCGCACGCTGGCATCGATGAGCCCCACGCCGTGCACATAGCGATTACGGAAAAACGCTTCGCCGGCCAGGCGCATGCCGTACTGCGGGGACTGCAATGCCGGCTCACCCCGGGCGAGATAGTGGCCATAATCGGGCCCTCAGGATGCGGCAAATCGACCCTTTTACGGATCGCGGCCGGATTGGACACGGATTACACCGGCAGCATCCAACTGGATCATGCAGAACCGCCCGGCGTCATGTTTCAAAGCCCGCGTCTCATGCCATGGCTCACTTCGCTGCAAAACATCGATCTGGTCCTCGACGGCGACCAACACAAAGCGCGTCAATGGTTGACCCGGGTAGGACTCAGCGACCCTGATGCCCTGCCCCGCACCCTGTCCGGCGGCATGCAACGCCGCGTGGCTCTGGCCCGCGCGTTTGCCCGTGAAGCCAAGCTGTTGCTGCTCGATGAACCGTTCGTATCGCTCGATCAGCCGAGCGCCGATGCATTGCGGGCGCTGCTCACCGAGCTGTGGGAGCAATACCGGCCAACCGTGGTCATGGTGACCCATGATCTGATCGAGGCGCTATTGCTGGCCGACAGGATCATATTCCTCTGTCCAAGCCCCGCCGCTGTCATCCATGATTACCCGGTCGAGTTGAGCCGGCCCCGCGAGCGCGCTGATGCGCAACTGTTGGACGCCCACGCCGGGCTGCTAAAACAGTATCCTAGGCTGTTGCAGGGGAATATAGCCAAGAGCAGTCAACTATGAGCGACATGGCCGCCATCTTGTCCATTGCCGGCGTGCGCAAAGCGTACCCACGAGTGCAAGCCTTGGACGGCGTTGACATCGATCTGGCGCCAGGCACTTTCAACGTGCTACTGGGCCCCAACGGCGCCGGCAAAAGTACCCTGTTCCAACTGCTGAGCGGATTGTTCACGCCGGATGCCGGCAGTATCGCGGTAGATGGACATGATCTTGAGAAAAATCCAGTGGCCGTATTGGCCCGGCTCGGTATCGTCTTTCAGCAAGCGACCCTGGATCTGGACCTGAGCGCCGCCGGCAACTTGCGTTTTCACGCCCGTTTGCACGGCCTGCCCAGTAAAGTCGCGGCGGCGCGCATCAGCGAAGAGTTGGCGCGCGTAGGCCTGAGCGACGCCGCCGATAAGCCGTGCAAAGAGCTGTCCGGCGGCAACCGGCGCAAAGTGGAGCTGGCCCGGGCGGTATTGCATGCACCCAAGCTGCTGCTTATGGATGAGCCTACCGTTGGTTTGGATCCGGGTTCGCGGCGGGATCTTCTGTCTTACGTGCGCGAGCTTTGCCAAACCCGGGGCATGAGCGTGCTCTGGGCTACCCACCTGGTGGACGAAACCCGCCAAGCCGATCGCATCTTGGTGCTACACAAGGGCAAGCTCGCCGCCGATGGCACGGGCGAGTCGCTCCTGCAAGAATACGCCGCCGCCGATATCTCGCAATTGTTTTTCTCGCTCACGGGCACCGCATCGAGTCACGCATCATGAGTCCAGCCCACGCCCTATCGGGTTTAGCCGCACTGACATCCAGAGAAGTCAACAAGTTCATTCGCCAGACTGGGCGCCTCATCTCGGCGGTGGTGCGGCCCAGCCTTTGGTTATTGGTGTTTGCCGCCGGCTTCCAGAACGTGTTCGGCGTTTCCATCATTCCACCTTATGAGACCTATATCCGCTATGAGGTGTACATGGTGCCCGGCCTGATGGCTATGGTCTTGCTCTTCAATGGGATGCAATCGTCCTTGGCGATGGTCTACGACCGGGAGATGGGCATCATGCGCCTGCTGTTGACGGCGCCGCTGCCGCGCTGGTTTTTGTTACTAGGCAAACTCATCGCCGGCACCATACTGTCGGTGCTGCAAGCCTATGCTTTTTTGCTCGTCTGTTTTGCCTTCAGCGTCGAGTTGCCCGCCTTAGGCGCGCTGTACCTCTTTCCAGCTTTAGTGGCTGTGGGCATGATGCTGGGCGCGCTCGGCTTATTGCTGTCGGTGTACATCAAGCAACTGGAGAACTTTGCCGGCACGATGAACTTCGTCATCTTTCCCATGTTCTTCATCTCATCGGCTCTCTATCCATTGTGGAAACTGGAAGAATCGGGGGCCGAAATCGTCTACTTTCTGGCCCGCTACAATCCTTTTACCCACGGCGTAGAACTGCTGCGCTTCTCCATGTACGGGCAATGGAACGGCACCGCGGCCACAGTAGTGGCGGGCAGCTTCGCCCTATTCTTCGTGTTAGCCGTGTTCGGTTATGACCCGCAGCGCACCCTGGTGCGTTTAGTGCGGCGGGGTGGTTGACTTAACGCAAGGACACGTTGATCTTTTTGGAATTGGCGGGATTGCGGAATATGTAATCGGGCCTCTTCCTACCGTCGCGGCCGCCGCTAGCTATGGCCGCCTCTACCACGTGGTGGTGCGGACTCTTATCGCAGACCGGATCGGCATTGGCGGCATCGCCGGTCAACAGATAAGCCTGGCACCGGCAACCACCGAAGTCTTTAGAGCGCTGCGTACAGGTGCGGCAGGGCTCTTTCATCCACGCTTCGCCGCGGTAGTGATTGAGCGCGGGAGAATCCCGCCAAATCCACTCGACGCTGTGCTCGCGTACGTTCGGAAAATCGATGCCGGGTAGTTCCCGTGCCGCCTGACAGGGGAGCGCCGTGCCATCCGGGGCAATGGTGAGAAACACATTGCCCCAACCATTCATACAGGGTTTGGGACGGGTTTCGTAATAATCGGGGACCACGTAATAGATGCGCATGGATTCACCGTTGCGCTCCCGGTAAGCATTGACCGCCGCCTCCGCGGCGTCCAACTGTGCTCTTGTAGGCATGAGCTGTTCCCGGTTGAGCAAAGCCCAGCCGTAATACTGCGTGGTGGCCAACTCCACATAGTTGGCGCCCAGGCGCGCCGCCAACGCCAACATGTCGGCTACGCGATCGATGTTGCTGCGATGGATCACAAAGCACAGCACCATGGGGAAACCCGCATCCTTGACACTCCTGGCCATGGCCAGCTTGTGCTCGAAAGCGCGGGTGCCGGCCAACAGATCGTTCAACGTCCCCTCGCTGGCCTGAAAACTCACCTGAACGTGATCGAGACCGGCATCGCGCAGCGCCTTAACCCGTGCTTCGTTCATGCCTAAACCGGAGGTGATGAGATTGGTGTAATAACCGAGGCGGCGGCCCTCGGCCACTAACTCCTCCAGATCGGTACGGGTCAAAGGCTCGCCGCCGGACAAACCCAATTGAGCCGCACCTAGCACGCGCGCCTCGCCCATAACCCGCACCCAATCCGCTGTGCGCAACTCTGGTCCATGCAGAGCGAAATCGACAGGATTGGAGCAGTAGGGGCACTGCAGCGGACAGGCGTAAGTCAACTCGGCTAACAGCCAAAGTGGTCCTTTGGCAATGGTGCTCACATCGTCCATAGGATCACAACACTCATGCGGCTAACCATCCACGTGATCGGGCCTCGGTCAAAAAACCCCGCACATCATCGGCCAGCTCGGCACTCGGAAATTGTTCACCCAGCTTGGCGATCAAGGCGGCCTCGGTCAGGCTGCCGTCCACATGCTTCATGATCTCGGCGGCACTGCCGTTCAACTTGACCATGCCTTCAGGAAACAACAGCACCCAGGATTCTTGCGCCGGCTCGTATTGGAACCTGAAACCTGGCGCCAAACACAACAATTGCCCCTCGGACTTGCTCATAGTCAATCGTTCCACAGCGATCTGCGAGGCACTATAGCGGCGTATGGCCACTCCTGTCCAAGCCACTCTTCACCCGACCCATTGATGACGATTCGTGGGGCTTCCATAAAAGACCCTCTTCGCCGATCCCGGAGCTGGAAAAATCGTCGATCCTCAACACTCCCTCAAAGCATCCACAAGCGCCATTCAGTACCACTGACCGATCCAGCCACACACCGCTGACTTATTCATCATCGCGCAGCAAATACTTGAGTACTTTGCCCATGGCGTTGCGGGGTAAGGCGTCTTTGAACTGCACATGCTTGGGCCACTTGAACCGGGCCACCTTGCCCTCGAACAGGCTGCGCACATCCGCCTCGTTGATGTCACTGCCGGCCCTAGGTACCGCCACCACCATCGGGACCTGACCCCACTTGGCATCGGCGCGGCCCACTACCGCAACCTCAGCCAACTCAGCACAATCAGCGAGCACGTTTTCGAGTTCTGCCGGATAGATATTCTCGCCTCCGGAAATGATGACGTCGCCCATACGGTCGTCGATGAACAGATAGCCGTCTTCGTCCAGGTGACCCACGTCACCGGTATGAAACCAGCCATCGCGAAGCGCCTCCTGCGTGGCCGCAGCGTTTTGCCAATAACCGTTCATCAGATTCGCGCCGCGCACCAGGATTTCGCCGCGCACCCCAGGAGCGGCAGGCTCGCCGCCGGCCTCTATACGCAAATCACCACCCACAGTAGGCAACCCGGCCGAGCCCGCATGCGCGAACGCATCCTCCGCCCGCAAATAAGCCGCGATCGGTGCGGTCTCGGTCGCCCCATAGATCTGCCCCACAGGCACTGCGCGTTCGTGAAACGCCCGGATCAGAGCAAGAGGAATAGTCGATGCCCCAGCCATCGCCACCCGCAGTGACGACAGATCGGCGCTTCTCCACTCAGGATGGTTGATCAGCGCCGCCATGGTCGCCGGCACCATGAGAAACAAC
Organism: Gammaproteobacteria bacterium; assembly: GCA_012103455.1. Taxonomy (GTDB): domain Bacteria; phylum Pseudomonadota; class Gammaproteobacteria; order HK1; family HK1; genus WLWT01. The sequence continues at coordinate 13,808 of WLWT01000001.1, read as the reverse complement.
GTGGGACGTTTAGCTGCTATGTCACGGAGCGTAGCTGCCGGATCGAATTGACGGTGTAAGGTCACCTGCGCGCCCGCATGCAACGCAGGCAATGTCTGAATATTCAAGCCACCCACATGGAACAGGGGCAAATTGGTCAGCACCTGATCCGTGCTGATGAGATCATGAGCGTGGGCCGAATTGACCGCGTTGACCCAAAGCGCCCGATGACTCAGCAAAGCACCCTTGGGCCGCCCGGTCGTGCCGCTGGTGTAAACGAGCAACAACGGAGTGTCGCCGGCCTCTACTACAGCAGGCGCCGAAGCACCGCCAGCGCTCCAATCAAGCCTTTCCCAACCGGGCGACACGCCCTCCAGCAACACCCTGGCGCCGGGCGTTTCAAGCCTCTTCGCCAGGCCCGCTAAATCGGCGCTGGCCAGCAACAGCCGGGCGCCGCTGTTGGCCAATATGTAATCGTGCTCCGGTGGCGCAAGCCGCCAATTGAGCGGTACGGCGATGACGCCTAACCGGGCACAAGCGAATAGGGCGGCCAGATAGTGCGGCGAGTTGTAACCTAGCAGGGCCACCCGATCGCCGATCTGCACGCCGCGCCCGGCCAAATCCGCCGCCCCTGCGTTGACCGCATCAGCCAACCGGCGATAGCTCCAAACCGCGCCTTCAAAGTGGATGGCCGGGCGGGCCCCCCGTTGGCGCGCCCAACCACTTATCCAGTCGGCAACATTCATCTACGATCCTGCTACTTAGGCCGGCACGGCCTACTCAGGTCAATACGGCCTCAGGTCAATACGGCGACCCCCGCCTCGCGCAACAACTGGGCGGTCTCGTAGAGCGGCAATCCCATGACCGCGCTGTAACTCCCCTCCAGATGCTCGGCGAAAATGGCGGCTAAACCCTGAATGGCGTAACCGCCAGCCTTGTCCCACGGCTCTTCGCCGGCGCAGTACGCGGCCCGCTCGCGCGCCGATATAACCCTAAAGTGCACGTTCGATTGCGACACCAACACACCGCAATAAGACGGGCTGGTCACGGCCACGGCGGAGTAAACCTGATGGCATGTCCCGGACAGCAAACCCAAAAACATCTCGGCTTCGCTACGGTCACGCGGCTTCCCCAAAATCCGATCACCGATGGCAACCGCCGTATCCGCGCCCAGCACCGTCCGCTGGGCATAAGACGCCTGGGCGGCACCCGCCAGCGCTTTCGCGCGTGCCAACCGGGCCACGTAATGCGCCGGGGCTTCGCCTGCATGCAAGCGCTCGTCCACGGCGGCGCCGATGAGTTCGAAGGCGACGCCGATCTGTTGCAGCAACTCCTGCCGGCGCGGTGATCCGGAGGCTAAACAAATGATCTCGGTCACCCGATTGTCTCGTTATTAGGCGCTCTCACTGGCACTGGGCGCTCTCACTGGCGGTGGTAGGGATGCCCCTTGAGCAATGTCCACGCCCTGTACAGTTGCTCAGCGACCACTATCCGCACCATGGCGTGGGGGAGGGTCAGCGCCGATAAGCTCCAGATATGCTCCGCCACCGCCCTACACGTGTCATCCAGACCATTGGCGCCGCCCACGAGTAAAGCCATATCGCGTCCACTGCCCAACCAATGGGACAAGCGGTCGGCTAACTGCTGGGTCGACCACGCTACCCCCCGTTCATCCAGCGCCACGACGCCAGCGCCGGGCGGCACCCGGTCCATTAGAGCCCGCGACTCCTGTGCCCGCAAAACACTGGCAGCCGTTTTGCGCCCACCTCTGCCGGGATTCAGGACATGCAGTTCGAGTTGGCATTCACGCGGCATGCGCCGGGCATAGTCCGCATAACCGTCGCGCACCCAGGCGGGCACCCTCTGGCCGATGGCAACCAAGTGTAGCCGCACCGTTTCAAGACGCCGCCGTAATTTCGTTGGCCGCCATGTCATGAGTCTCTATTTCATGGGCGGTTGTCTCACTGGCGGCACCGGCGATCTCTTGTACGCGCAGACGGGCTGGACGTTGCCACAGTTTTTCCAACTGATAAGTATCCCGTGCATCAGCGTTCATGACGTGCACCACCACATCGCAAAGATCCACCAGCACCCATTGCGCCCCATCCAATCCTTCCACACCCAGGGGCTGCACACCTTGCGCTTTAGCCCGCATCACCACACTCTCCGCCAAGGCGCGGATCTGGCGCTCGGATCGGCCAGTGGCGATGACCATGAAATCGGTCACCCCCGTCATCGCGGTAACATCCAAAACCTTGATATCAACGCCCTTCAAATCATCCAATGCATCGCACGCCAAGGTGCGAAGCGCACTACTCGTCATACTCATATAATCGCTCAAGCTTTATCAGTTCCAACACAGGGTCCGGCAGTAGAAATCTAGGATCTTGATCAGCGGCCAATAGGGCCCGAATTCGTGTGCTGGATATATCCAGGACCGGTAGCTGCCCGATGAAAATGCAACCATGGGAGAGCGCACGCAGCGTTTTGGCATCGTCTATCCGTGCCTCGCTCAGCACGGTTTCAAGCCCGGCCGGTAACTGTGTACGCGTACCGGGACGCTGCGCTACGCAAAGATGAGCGGCACCTAAGATGGCGCGCCACCGGTGCCATTGGTCGAACAACAAGAACTGATCCATACCGATGATGAGGCACCAGGCCACATCCGGCCGCTCGTGGCGCAGTTCATCAAGTGTGTCAACGGTGTACGAAGGTCCGCATCGTTCGAGTTCCCGTTCATCGACGGTGAAACCGTCTATGCCAGCTACAGCCGCGCGCAACAGCCGCGCTCTCAGCCGCTTCTCCGCTACCGGTGGCGCCCGGTGCGCGGGCGTCCCAACGGGTACAAAGCGTACTTCATCGAGCCGCGCCACAGCCCGCATTTCCAGCGCCAGGCGAAGATGTCCGTGGTGTACCGGATCAAAAGTGCCGCCAAGTATACCGATTACATCCACCCAGCGAAGCCCCTAGGTACCTCCTCAAGGCGGCGAGATGGAGTCACGTTCTCACGTGCCCATCCCCGAACACTACGAACTTCTGCGAGCTGAGCCCCTCTATGCCCACCGGCCCCCGGGCGTGGATTTTGCCAGTACTGATGCCTATTTCCGCACCCAGGCCGTATTCGAAACCATCAGCGAAGCGTGTTGAAGCGTTGACCATCACGGAGCTGGAATCCACGTCGATCATGAACTGACGGGCACGGCTAACGTTTTCAGTGACTATTGCATCGGTGTGCTGTGAACCATATTGGCTGATATGGGCCACCGCCTCGTCGTAACCATCGACCACCCGGAGCGAGACGATCGGCGCCAAGTATTCCTCGTACCAATCCGCTTCGCTGGCGGGCACTGCCTGCGGCACGAGCGCGCAGGTGCTCTCGCAACCGCGCATCTCCACCCCCGCCGCGGCATATCGCGCCGCAATGGGCGGCAATATCTCTTCGGCCCGCGAGCGCTCCACCAGCAACGTCTCCAGCGTATTGCAAGTACCATAGCGTTGAGTCTTGGCATTGACCGCAATCGCCACCGCTTTTTCGTGATCGGCCGCCGCATCGATGTAGACATGGCAAACACCATCCAGGTGTTTGATGATGGGTACCCGCGCCTCCTGCGTCACCCGCGCCACCAGGCTTTTGCCGCCACGCGGTACGATGACATCCACGTATTCAGCCATGCGCAACAAGGCACCAACGGCATTGCGCTCGGTGGTCTCTACCACTTGCACCGCATCGGCGGGCAGGCCAGCCGCCTGCAAACCGGCGCGAATCGACACAGCGATGGCTTGATTCGAATGCAACGCCTCCGAACCGCCGCGCAAGATGGTGGCATTGCCCGCCTTCAAACAAAGACCGGCCGCATCCGCCGTCACATTGGGGCGCGATTCGTAGATGATGCCCACCACACCGAGCGGCACACGCATCTTACCGACCTGAATACCCGATGGCCGGTAGCGCAGATCGGTGATTTCACCGATGGGATCGGCCAGCGCCGCCACCTGCCTCAAGCCCTCGGCCATAGACCGGATCCGCGCCGGCGTCAATTCCAACCGATCCAGCAAAGCCGGCGCTAAATCCCGTGCCCGCCCTGCGTCCATGTCCCTGGTATTGGCCGCCACCAGCGCTTCCGCCTCTTCCTCGAGGTGCGCGGCCATCGCCTGCAAAGCAGCGTCTTTAGCCTTGGTGGAAGCGCGCGCCAGCGTCTTAGCCGCATCACGGGCGCGCCGGCCTAGGCCGTGCATATATTTTTCGATATCCAACGCCGTATCCACGGTCTACTCCTTACCGGTCAATCTCCGAATTATCGGCCCGGATTATCGGTCAGTCCCCCAGGGAGGCATTGATCAACCAAAGCATCGATCAACGGTTGAACTCACTGTGCCCCGCCAACGCCAAGCACGCCCGCTCCAGTAACAGCCATGGGTCGCCGGGTGAGCGTCCTTTGTACACTTCGTCGATCCGCTTAGCCTGGCGCAATATGCCGTAAAGCTGCGCAGGACCGGAGCGGTGCATGGCCCGCTGCACCGCAGCGCGGCGCCGACGCAAAGCAGCGAACTCCGCGCCGCGCAAAGCGGCGTCTACGGCCCGTCCGCTCCGCTCGTATTCGGCGAGGCGGCAAAGACTGCGCAACATCCACGTCACCGAACCCAGCAGCGGTGGTATCTCCATCCCCTCCCCGCGCAGAGCCCGCAGGATGCGCAACGCCCGGGCACCCTCGCCGCTCAGTGCCGCATCGACCAGATCGAACGCCGAATAGCGGGCGCTGTCGCCACCGGCGAACAGCACATCATCCGTATCTACCACACCACGCCCACACAAAAGCACCAGCTTATCGACCTCCTGGGCGGCGGCCAACAAGTTGCCTTCCGTGCGTTCAGCCAGCAACTCGCAAGCCGCCCTGCTCGGCTCCAAACCAAGCCGCCGGCAACGCTCCTGCAACCATCGCGGCAACTCGCCTATAGCAACATCGTAGAATCCCACGCAGGGCAAGACCTCTTGGAGCTTCTTGAACCATGCGGTGCGCTGCGCGCTGGCATCCAAGCGCGGGCTGAGCACAGCGATGACATCATCGCCACTACCTTGTACATGGCGCAAAAGCGTCTCCGCCCCCTTGGCACCGGGGCGGGCTGACAGGTGCACTTCAAATAACCTTCGTTCGGCGAACAATGAAAGAGAATCGGTGCTCGCATCGAGTTCTCGCCAATCGAATTTGGCATCGCCATGCAAGATACAGCGCTCGGCTAGCCCTTGCTTGGAAGCGCACTCGCGCAGCGCATCCAGGCATTCGCGTATCTGTAACGGCTCATCGCCATGAAACAGTATGGCCCGCGGCAGAGCCTCGGTTTCCAGGGCGTTTAAAAACTGCTGGGGCCGTAGATTCAATGCAACAGTCGGGAGCGGCAACAGTTGGAAGCGCAACGATCAGGAGCGCAAGCTGACCTGTAAGCGGCGGATCAGTTGCTCGATGGCATCACGGCGCATCTCCTTGCGCAATACGCCTTCTTCCCGGCTCTTGCCGATGACCGCGTCCTCGTCGAATACGAGGTCACGGACCAATCTCACCGACTGCGGCACCACGACCGTCTCGCCATCGCGCCCGACCACGCTGTACTCGAAGGTATAAGCCAGCTCGAACTCGCGCGCCTTACCGGTGTTCGGATCAATCGATAACACCCGACGGGAGAAATTCTCCGCCCCCACGATCAACACTGCGTCGGTATTAGCCGCCGTCTCGGCGTTAACCACTTTAACGCCAGAGCTTTGCAGATAAATCGCCAACTCATTGCGCACGTCGGCATTCGCGGCGCGCACCCCCAACACCCTCATGTCGCTTGGTAACTCAGCCTGGCCACGCAGTTGAAAACCACATCCGGACAACGCCATGACGGCAGCCAGCACCAACAACGACAGCGTGCGCATGCTCAACCTCCCCTCGTCCAGGCCCTGGCCTACCGCACTGAAGTGTAACGCGGGTTCCTCTCACCCGACCACCACATTCACCAACCTGCCGGGCACGACAATGACTTGGCGCACGGTACCCTCGGCCACGAACCGTTGCACATCGGCATTGTCCAAGGCAGCTTCTTCGACCGCGAACGTTGACCCGGTGTCACTGGATTTCTTAGCGCCCCGTCGGTTCAGCCATTGGTAGGCGCAGCCGATGGCAGGGCTGTAACATCCCGATACGGCGCCGCCGTGACCGCGTACCCCGAAGTCAGTTAGAGTGCCCCACCCGCTTGCGGTTCGGTCCTTGGATGAACTGCCGTATCGGCAAGGGGCGTTTGGCTTTGACCCCTTGCTTCATCCGCCCTTTGGCCTATTGCAACTTCTTACGCCCGGTGCGTTTCATCATCCGCAGGCCGCCCCGCCGGTCGCGGGCCCAGTAGCGCTCGAAGCCCAGGCCTGCAACACGCCGACGCCAGCCGGGATGGAAACGACTGAAGCGTAGCAGGCGGGTTTTATCCGGGGCTACCGTCAGGCCGAACTGGGTCAACCATTTGGGCATTGCCTGAGAGAACCGCTGAGCATCACGCTGGGACTGCAAGGCGCAAACCTAGTCATCCGCGTAGCGTATGAGCCGTGCCTGACCGTGGCATCGCGGTTTGACCCCTCGTTCGAACCACAGGTCTAGCGCCTAGTGCCAATACACGTTTGCCCGTATTGGCCAGAGGCTGCCGCCCTGTGGGCTACCCGTCACCGGGTGCGGTATCTGCCCGTCGGTGTCCAGGATGCCTGCCTTCAGCCATTGGCGGATGAGGGAGTCAAAGACCTTGTCGTCAATCCGCAGGCTCAACCTCTGTAACAACCCGTCGTGGTCCAGGCTGTCGAAATACCCTTTGATGTCGGCTTCAACGATCTATCCCATCCGTCCGTATTGCAGGTTCAATCCCCGGTCACTGACGGCGGCGTCCTTGGCGCCGAGCCCCGGCCTATACCCATCACTCACCGGCACAAAGTCGGCTTCGTAGAAGGCCCCTCCGATTGTGCCGCCAGCCGATTGCAACGGCTTGTCTTCCAGGGCGGCTATCCCCAGCGGCCTTTCCCCGCCGGTGTCCTTGGGGATATAACAGCACCGAACCAGCCGGTTCGGTCGCGTTTCGTTGTCAGACGCTAGACCCAGCCCTGGATAGGGGCGATGGGTGCCTGCTCATACGCTACTGCCGTGACCCGACCCTCCACTCTGGCAGCTTGCTTGTTCGGTTCGTCCCAGCCGCCGAGGAGCAGCTTGGCATCCAGGAGTCGATAAAAGTTCTGAAATCGAGGGTCTTGGCAGGCGTGCGCCCGCTTGGCTATGCCCCACAGCGAGGGTGTCCCGCGTTGTTCCAGCCCTACCGTGTCCGGCGCCGGGTGCTTTTGTGGTCGACCTTCTTCCGTCAAGTCCTTCCCCTTGTGGCAGGCTCTCCCCACCTCTGAGGACTATGTTTGATCAGATACCCCTCGGCATTGGCTTGCCCCTACCGGTTCGCTCCGTGTGCCAACATGCCACCCGCGCCCACGCTGTTTCACGGTTCATCACCCCAAGGTGTCCTCACGCTGTCCGTTTCATCATGTCACCTCGAGCAGAAGCCTTGGGGGCTTCCTGGGTGCCTCAGCGTATCTCTTCGTGCCTGCCACGGCCTGTGGACTCCGCCGCATCTCCACCCCCTCCCCTTATACGGTGGTGCCTTATACGGTGGCTTCTGTGTTGCCTTCGGGGTGCGTTAAAACCCTCGGCATCCGCAACCGAGTAGGTCGAAGCTGTACCAGCACTTCAGGGAGCACGACCTCCCCTACGGCCTACAGGATGCTCTGAGTACGCTTACCCCACGTCTTGGTTCACCGTTACCGGCTCCGCAGTGGGATCAACACGCGATACCGGTGGGTGGCTAACCCTGGCCCGACAGGGACTGGCACCCTGCAAGATACGCCGGGCTTTGCACAGCGCAATTACGCTGCAAATCAGCCGCGCGAGGCAAGAGCGTCGGCTGGATTTGCAGCATTACGCGATTGGTTTCGTTGCGCCTTGATCTCGCTGATAATATCTTTAACGGACAATCCCTGGAACAGCTTGTCACGCTCCATCGTATAGTTTCCGGAGCCTGCTCGGAGTTGATTGAGAAACCGAATTGTATCAACAACCCCGATTTCCTTTATCAATGCATCAGTTCCGCGTTGCGTTACTTCAGAGATGGGTTGAATGTGCGTTGTCATCGTAAAGCCTCCGATACAAGAGCAAGCGCGGATACAACCTTGCAGTCGAGACCAGCCTCTGCATTGGCTTTCCGCAAAAGGCGATCATCGCATGTCGTGAAGAAATCCACCCTTGATGTTGATGCAAGTGCAAGATGGACGGCATCCATTGGACTAATACCATGGTTTTCGAAAGATTCGGCTAATCTCTCCGCCTCATCAGTGATTTCGATGCGCTCCTTGGACAAGGCCAGGATTGCCGCCACTTCACTACGACGTTGGTTGTTCGGAATACGTCCCATTTCGTATTCGAGCGCCTCGGAATTCACCAACACGATATCTCCGGCTTGGGCAGCCGCTAGGATCGCCAGAACGGCTTCGGATTCAACCCGGATCCTCGGTTGCGTCTGGTCATCCAATGGGCGCTGAAAGGAGAGCTATCGAGGTAGATTCTCATGAGGTGATTGTACTCCGTGCTTCCGATTCACCTGCATAACGCCTAAATTAGATGTGCCGTAGGCGTCACCTGGATTTACTGGTTATGTTGTTTTTCATTGACTTAGTGATGGATGAATTTTTTAATACTTTTCCTAGGGCGTGTTAACACTATTCAACGCCTGCACGATAAGGGCGAAGTGGATAAAAAACATAAAAACAACATCCGGTTTGTCGAAACGTGTAAAGATTCGACGAAATCCTTTCAGCCGTCGAAATAATCTCTCTACTTCATTTCGCTTTTTATACAGCTCCTCATCGTAGTTCCAAGGCATTAGCCGATTGCTTTTCGGTGGTACAACGGGCTCCATCCCCCAATCGACTATCAACTGCCGGGTCTCATCGCCTTCGTAGGCCTTGTCCATGATGACTTTGGTCCCGTCCCAGCCATCGTTTTCAAGGGATTTCAATAATTCCCGGCCTGCTAGTGCATCCCCAACGCGGCCCGCGTACAGGGACAAGGTCACTGCTGTTGTGGCATCTGCTGCAACCCTATGAATCTTCGTTGTCCACCCGGCTCGGGATTGACCCATCGACTGTGGACCGTTTTTTTAACGCGCCAGTCCCATCCGGGTGAACTTTGACTGTTGTACTGTCCAACGATACCTGCTCCACCTGTATGTTGATGACATCGTTTTCCTGTAGTGCAGCCAAATACACTATCGAGTACAGCATTTTTCGCCCAGCGATTGGCCCGAGTATAAATGCTGTCCCAATGGCCGAACTTTTTCGGCAAAGCTCGCCACTTGCAACCGTGCTCAGCGACATACAAAATGGCGTTCAACACCAGTCAATTAGGTATTTTGACGTTACCTCTTTGAACGGGAAGAAGTTTTTGAATAATGTTGAATTGCGATGGGTGATTTCCATACGCGAAGTCTATCATAATTAGCGTTAACACGCCCTAGTTGATTATTTTCTCTTGAACAAGAAACAGTAACATTGAAAGAGTTTGAAACATTTCTTCTGCTGTTTCTACTACATCAGAAACTTGCGCCTACCGGTTCGCTCCGTGTGCCAACATGCCACCCGCGCCCACGCGGTTTCACGGTTCATCACCCCAAGGGGTCCTCACGCTGTCCGTTTCATCATGTCACCTCGATCACGAGCCTTGAGGGCTTCCTGGGTGCCTCAACGCATCTCTTCGTGCAGGCCACGGCCTGTGCACTCCGCCGCATCTCCACCCCTTCGCCTTATACAGTGGCGCCTCATACGGTGGCGCCTTATACGGTGGCTTCTGTGTTGCCTTCGGTGTGCGTTAAAACCCTCGGCATCCGCAACTGTGTAGGTCGAAGCTGTACCAGCACTTCAGGGAGCGCGACCTCCCCTACGGCCTACAGGATGCTCTGGGTACGCTTACCCCACGTCTTGGTTCACCGTTACCGGCTCCGCAGTAGGAGTAACACGCGATACGGGTGGGTGGCTCACCCTGGCCCGACAGGGACTTGCACCCTGCAAGATACGCCGGGCTTTACCCAGCGCGATAACGCCCGAACTCGGCGGCGGTAGCCGTCCGCTGGAGTGCCTTGTTAGGCGATTTATTTAATGTTCCTAAATTCATCCACGGACATATCCAATATTTTAAGTAATTGCCTTTCAACACCGGGAGAAATATCTTTTGAGCCGCGGTCAGGTACTGGAAAAGTATTTTTACCGTCAGAAAATATAACATATGAACCCTTTTGACGCACAATCTTATACCCCATTTTCACTAACCTACTTTCAATCTCCCTATACTTGAATGGCATATTTTTCAATCGTTGAGGCTAATTCATTCCTTATGATTCGCTCATCATTCACTTGCTCAAGGTGATAATCCATCATCATTTCAACAACATTCTTTAATTCTGTAACAGCTTCTTGTTCCGAATAGGCAAATGCAAATAAATTCTGGTGATCTTCTACTCTGGCTAAATAGCCTTCATCATCTTTTTCAATTAAGATTTTTACTGTCATGCGTTCCTCCTAAAATAATTCTTCTTTGTCATCATTCGACCTCATGAGGTGACAGAACATGACGTGCGCCTTTGCCGCATAACGTCCCGGCTCAGGCGCCCGCCAAAGCGGCCCACCGAAACCGGAATCATACACTGAACTCGCGCCGCTTTGGCCGGTCGCCTGGAACCGCTTGTTATACGGCATTGCCAAATAGTGCCTCATACACTTCTTGAACTGAATTGCACGACGTAAATTGCCTTTTGCTTACTTCTCGAATATTTGGCCTTTCTGCTTTGTAACCGTCTTGGTCTCCTTTAGTGTGCTTGGCAACTTTCATGCCCTCAAGACTTGGAAGGGGCTTGCTTGGAGTGTTACCGAAGAACAAGAATGGACCTAATTTTAATGTGGCTTCATCAAAGTAAACCCAAACAACGCAACCTGATGGCTTGGAAGCCAATTTCGTATGAATTTTCTGCCGAGCAGTGCTGCCACCGAGGTACGACGCCTTTAGCTGTATGTGCCGTATAACGCCATTTACTAATTCGGAAAAAAATTACCCGACATCAATTCAGAATATATCTGACATGCTTTTCATAGAAAAACCGTTTAATTATTTGCATATTCTGTTGCAGTGAGTGCAACACCGAACGAGCCAAGGCCATCCGTTGCTCCTTTGTAGCCACCACTGTCCGCCCAATCCGTTGGCTTTTTACGTGATGCCATACTAGCTCATCAGGATTGAGTTCCGGTGAATACGGCGGTAACCATACTAACGTGAGCTTACCTTGGCTAGTGCGGACAAATTCTTGCACTTTCTTGGCTCGATGAATGGGATGGCCATCAACAAGCCAATAGACCGATCGCTTGGCGTTGTGCAGCAAACGCCTTGGAAAGTCGATAAAAACGCCTGCGGTTACCCGTGATTCGCTCACCATAAAACGCAGGTGACCCTTCGGCGAAACGGCTGACAGCCTATTCACGCTAAAGCGCCGACCCGTTTTCGCTACAACCGGCGTATCACCCCGTACTCCCCAAGTAGTACCACGATGATAATCCGACCGGATCGTCGATTCGTCGCCAAAATAGACCCGCGCTCGGCGCCTTTTCGCTTCTTGTTGTACTTCAGGCCAAGTTTCCTTTAACCATACCTTAACCTGAGCAGGGTCTGGCTCGTATGCCTTAAACCCAGGGCGCTGCGCACTCATCCCCCAACGAGACAGGCTATTGCCCACCGAGCGCTCACTGACCTCGATGCCAAATTTGTCTTTCAGTCATATCTGAATCATCGAGCGCGTCCACAGGGCATCGTGAAAATCCAATTGCAACGGATTCGTTTTAACCCGTTCACGTAAGCGATCCGCATATTCATCGGGACACTTTCTTGGGCGGCCCGTGATCTTGCCGGTGGACAGCGCCTGTTCACCACCTCGCTCATACCTGGATAACCAATCGTCAATGCAAGAACGATGAAATCCGAGGGCTTTGAGTTACTTTTTCAGGGCTTTCACCTGATAACACTTGCGCAACCGCGTGCCTGCGGATGGCTTCTCGCGCGGAATGGGGCAGTGAGCGACCGTCTGTCTTTTTCATAGCATCACTATAACACATTTTATTAATTTGTGTCGGGTAATCTTTTGCCGAAGTAGTAATTCAGCGATGATGTCATAACCAGAGTTGTCTACCTCAGGGCTAGCAACTTCTAGCGAGCAATCTCCATTTTGCCAAGACAACTTCAATAGCTCACCAACAAACAGATGCTCGATGAGCTTTTCTCGATACGATGAGTGTTCAGAATGCTTTGCGGTCATGAGGTGCCCTTTGGTTGATTGATAAACGTGGCGATCCACTTTGGCCTCACCCCACTGAGTTTGAGCAGCCAAACAACCTGCATTATTTAACGCATCACGAATAGCTTCTCCCGAGCGCAGCATCTTTTGCGCGTCGGCTTGAGCTTTTCGTTAGCTACCTGTTCTCGGTAACAACAAGCGTGGTTTACGATGCACAACTTTGCGGTCCGATTTGGATTCGAACTCTTTTAGCGCCTCGTAGATTCGTTTGAGATCATGCCCATATTTTTCAGCGTGCTCTGCACGATTGCGCCGAATTTCCGCCATGATTGGATCTTCTCTCATATACCCATCACACTTCAAGATGCGAACATCGGTGCATTAATAATGTGAAACCTATCAGTGATTCTTTTTCTCAATAAAGCCTTTCGTCTTCCAGTGCGCTTGAAAAAATTCAAAGATGCTTCCCGAAAATCTAAAAACTTCTCATAGTACCGATTATAAGTAACCGCTTCATGCATCATTTTCCAAAGTCGCTCAATTGGATTTAAATTCGGTGAATAGGGAGGCAAATAGTGTAATTCAATGTTTGAGTCCTTGGCATAAGACTGAACGTCTTTGCTCTTATGATAAACCGCATTATCCCAAATTACATGAATCTCTTTCTCTGGTGTATGCCGTTTGCGTAGAGACTTTAGAAAAGATTTAATGGTTTGCGCATTCACTCGCTCAACTTCAGTGTGGATTATTTTGTGACCATCCAAAGATACAGCACCAATGAAATTCAATCGTGTTTGACGAGCCGTTGTGGCAATATTCTTTCGAGTGCCTCTTAAAATCCATCCACAGGCCAATCGCGTTTGATACTGCGGATGAAAACTGTCCGAGAAATAGATTAAACCCTTGTTTTTAGCGTCTTTCGAAAGATGTTCATAGTCTTTGACAAACGCTTTTTGCGCCTGTGCGTTTGCTTTCGCTGGAACTGCATGAGGCTTCTTATGGCAGAAATTATTGCGATGCAGCCATTTTGTCATGCCGCTTACACTGTAAAGCTTACCGAAATTCAACTTCACATAAGTGCAAATGTCCTTAACATAAGGATAAGTCATTCCTTCTACGTGTTTAACGAGCTTTGCTGTTTCATTCTCGTCTAAATCACTTTTGCTGCCCCCGTTTTCGGGCTTCAGCTTAGCTTTAGAAAAGTAATCATCGACATGGCGTCTAATAGTCTCATCATCTAAAAGCAAAATCCTAGAAATTTCTGAATAACTATAACCCTCATCAAAAGCTAAAACAGCTTTTATTCGGTCTCGAATACGCCCATCTCTCTCTTTACGATGAGATTTTATGAGTTCATCGCGCTCGCTCGGTGTTAAATGATTGTTCATAAGCTTATTTTGACCATAATCAGCTAGCTAATGTAAGTATTCTAGATTCGCACTTTC